>NZ_NPKR01000009.1 GCF_008329535.1 Mycolicibacterium sp. P1-18 | reverse complement strand
CGTTGGAGTATCAGGGTGCGCCGCTGCCCAAGCGGATGAACAAGCTGGGTTCGGCGGGGGCACCGGGTACGGGCAACTTCCTCTACCCCGATCCCGAAGGCGAACAAGCCGCCCTGGTCGACGCCGCGCACCAGGCCGAGCACCGCGCCATCGTCGCCCTCAAACAACGACAGGGCGTCAACGGCAACGGCTCCAACGGCAACGGCAGCAACGGCCACCACTAGGCAATCACCCCGAGGGCTGGGACGGCGGCAATTCGCGACGCCGCTGCCCAGCCTATCGGCTGCACCGAGACACGGCCTGAGCGCCGCTGCACAGCGAACCTCGGCACCTCTTGCGCGAAAACCCTCCAGCAAAGTCATCCCGTGAACTACGGTGACCTTGACCAGGAGGTGTGTCGTGAAGCTCGTGTTCGTAGCAGCGCTCGCAGCAGGCGTGGCGATCGGGGTCGCACCGACCGCCGCCGCCGACGAGGCTGGCTACCTCAACCAACTCTCACCGCGGCTCGCCTTCCTCACCCCCGACCAACTGCGCGCCGAGGGCTACAAGGTGTGCCGGTACGTCAGCGTGGGCAGGCCCAGCGCCGACGCGATCCCGATGGTGACGAACGACCTCGGGGTCACGGTGGCCGCGGCCCTGGACATCATCTCCAACGCGATCGGCCAACTGGACTGCTGACGCCGCACCCGCGGCCCGGTTCCTAAGGTGGACGGCAGACCCACCACAGGAACGAGGCAGCACCCATGACCGAACGACTTCCCGACACCGCACTGGAATTGCGATCGTTGGTGACGGCGCAGGGCACGCTCCAACTGTCGCTGCACGACGTCCCCGTCCCGACACCCGCCGACGACGAGGTACTGGTCCGCGTGGAGGCCGCGCCGATCAACCCGTCCGACATCGGTCTCCTCGTCGCCTCCGCGGACATGGGTGCCGCGACCGTCGAGGGCACCGCCGAGCGTCCCGTGGTGACGGCGCCGATCGCCCCCGAGGCACTCGACGCGTTGGCGGCGCGACTGGACGACTCGCTGCCCGTGGGCAACGAGGGTGCGGGCACCGTCGTCGCGGCGGGTACGTCGGCCGCCGCCCAGGCGCTGCTCGGCAAGGTGGTGGGACTCGCCGGCGGCGGCATGTACGCGCAGTATCGGGTGGCGAAGGCCGCGGCGTGCCTGGTGCTGCCCGACGGGACGCCCGCCCGCGACGGGGCATCGTCCTTCGTCAACCCCCTGACGGCGCTCGGCATGGTGGAAACCATGGAGCGGGAGGGACATTCGGCCCTGGTCCACACGGCGGCGGCGTCCAACCTCGGCCAGATGCTGGTGAAGATCTGCCTGGAGGATGACATCCCGCTGGTGAACGTCGTCCGCAAGCCCGAACAAGCCGAGCTGCTGCGGTCGATCGGCGCGGTGCACGTGTGCGATTCGTCGGCGCCGACGTTCACCGACGACCTCTACGACGCGCTCGTCGCGACGTCGGCCACGCTGGCGTTCGACGCCATCGGCGGCGGCACCGTCGCCGGCGACATCCTCAACGGCATGGAGCGCGCCGCCAACGCGACCGGCGGCGGATACTCGCGTTACGGCTCCACCGTGCACAAGCAGGTCTACGTCTACGGTGCCCTCGACGCGGGACCGACGACGCTGAACCGGAAGTTCGGCATGGCGTGGGGACTCGGCGGGTGGCTGCTGACCCCGTTCCTGCAGAACGCCGGCGCCGACACGATCGGACGGTTGCGGACGCGGGTGGCCGCCGAACTCACCACGACGTTCGCCAGCTCCTACGACCGCGAGGTCTCCCTCGCGGGCATGCTCGCGCCCGAGGCGTTCACCGCCTACCTCAAGCGCGCGACGGGCGAAAAGTTCCTGATCACACCGCAGGTCACCGCGTAGGCCTCCGGCCGCCGAGGCCGCACCGGCCGCCAAAAGGAGATGCGTGCCGGTGCCGGCGACGAGTACCGTCCACGACGCGATGACCACGACCACGACACGACTCGGCACCTCCCCGGCCGCGCCGACCGTGGGCGCCGACGACGACCTCGACCGCACCATCGGATGGAGGCGGCTCAAGAGCCCCGGCGTCACGGTCGCGCTCCTCGCGATGACCATCGCGGCCGTCCTGCAGTCCCTCGGCACCGTCGTCATCGGCCGGCTGGCGACCAACCCCGTCTGGACGACGGTGGGGGTGCTCGCCGGGTGTCTGCTGGGTGCCGCCGTGCTCGACACCCTGGGACGCACCGTGTGGGCGCGCATCGCCGACCGGGCCGAAGGCCGACTGCGGGCCGACCTGCTCACCGCGGCGCTGAGTCAGCCGCTGCAACGCCTGTCCGAGCAGGCGGTCGGCGAGATCCTCGACCGCGTCGACGACGACACCCACGAGGTGGGGTCGCTGGTGCGATCGCAGGTGTGGGACGCCATGCGCACCGTCGTCTCCGCGGTGCCGATGTGGATCGTCGCGGGGCTGACGTGGTGGCCCGCCTGGATCGTCTTTCCCGTCGTCGTCCCGCTGATCACGGTCGCGATCCGGCCGCTGCTGCGTGAGCTCGGCAAGCGCAAGGTGGTCGAGGAGATTGCCTGGACCGACCACGCCGCGGCGATGGAGGAGGGCATCGCCGCGCGAGATGACTTGCGGACCAGCCTCGGTCAGGCGTTCGTCCTGCGGCGCTGCGCCGAGCTCTCGGCCAACATTCAGCGGTGCTTCCGCGCGGTGGTGGCCGTCGAGTCGAACATCACCCTGCGCGCCGGCGGACTGCTGCACGCGTTGCTCGGCGGCGTGGTGATCGCCGGTGTTGCGTTGGTCGCCGACGGCGGCCTCGACGTCGCCCAGCTGATCACGCTGTTCCTCGTCAGCGCCACCCTGGTCGGCGAGATCGCGCAGCTCGCCCGTCAACTGCCCGAACTCCAGGCGGGAATGGGTGCCGTCATCCGCCTTCGGCAGTTGATCGTCGCCGAGTCCGAACCCGCTGGCGGACGGGCGCTCTCGGCCACCGCCGTCGACGTCGAGCTGCGGAGTCTGAGCTTCGCCTACCCCGACGGGCCGCCGGTACTGCGCGACGTCGACCTGCGGATCCCGGCCGGTACGACGTGCGCCCTGGTCGGGCGAACCGGTTCTGGCAAGTCGACTCTGGCGTCGCTGGTGTCGCGCGCCGTCGACCCGGCTCGCGGTGCGGTCTTCCTCGGCGGCGTCGACGTGCTCGACCTCGACGTGCAACGGCTGCGGGCCTCCGTCGGCGTCGTCACCCAACGCACCGAGATCCTCGCCGGCACCCTCGCCGAGAACGTCACGCTGTTCGCCGATCTGCCGCGCGAGCAGGTGCACGACGCGGTGGCCGAACTCGACCTCACCGATTGGGTGGCCAGCCTGCCCGACGGAATCGACACCCTCCTGGGCCCCGGCGGGACGACGCTGTCGGCGGGCGAGGAGCAACTCGTCGCCTTCGCGCGGTTGCTCGTCCGTGCGGTCCGGGTGGTCGTCCTCGACGAGGCCACCGCCAGGATGGACCCGCTCACCGAGGCGCGGGTGGTCCGCGCCGCCGACCGGCTGCTGGCCAACCGCACCGGAATCCTGATCGCGCACCGCCTTTCGACCGTGGCGCGGGCCGATCACGTCGTCGTGCTCGACCACGGCCGCGTCGTCGACCAGGGCCCGCGCGCGGAACTGGCCTCCCGCCCCGGTCCCTTCCTGCGGCTGCTCGAGGCCAGCGGCGCCGACGACGATCCGGCCCCGACGTCCACCGACGACGGCGCGGCCATCGGTGGGGCGCGCCGCGGCGGGGCCCCGCCCGAGCGGCTCGACGTCGACGGCGGACCGAGCCTGGCGCGCGGGATCGCCCGCATGGTCTGCACGCATCCCACCTGGGGTCTGCTGGGCGCGTCGCTGTTCGTGCTGTCCGGTCTGGTCGGCGCGACCGGCGCCGTCAGCGGGTTCGCGTGGGGCCATCTCGTCCAAGGCCTCAGCGAGGGAAGGACTCCCACGCTGATCACCGTCGCCGTCGTGCTGAGCATCGTGGTGGAGCCGCTGGTGCTGGCCGTGGCGCTGCGTCGGTTCCTGCCATGGTGGTCGGCGTGCGCGTTGCGCATCCGGATGACGGTGTTGGAGGCCCAGACCCGGCAGCACCGGCTGGCCAGGACGCCGCCCGGTGAGGTCGTGTCGCGCGTGCTCGACTCCGATCGCTTCCTGCACTACGCCGACCGGTGGAACGACGTGGTCGGCGGCCTGGTCATCGTTGTCATCGCGTCGTTCCTCAGCGGCACCCCCGTCGCCGGGGCCATCCTGCTGGCGGTGATGGTCGCCGCCGCCGTGGCCTCGGTGGCGGGCCGGCCCGTGGCCGGTCGGTCGGCGGCGGCGGCCTCGGCCACCCGCGCCGACTTCGGCCGGTCGCTGGTGTCGGTGCTGGAGTGCGTCCGGACCGTCAAACTCGCCGCCGCGACCGCCGACGTACGAGCCCATCTGGACCGCGTCGACGGCGGCCGTGTAGGCGCCGCCGTCCGCGAACACCGCATCCAGTCGATCCTCCTCGGCGTTCCGGTCGTGATGGTGCAGCTCGGCGTCGTCGCCGCGTGGGTCGTCTACCTCCTCGGTGGCTGGGACCTGGCGGCGGCCCTGCTGGTCTCCGGTGCGGTGGCCGGGTTCGACTACTTCGGCAGCGTGGCCGGCGCGGTCGTCACCGATGCGCCGGGCACCCGCGCCTGGCAGCAGGCCACCAGCCGACTGGCCGGCGGCGCCGATCTGATGGACGTCCCCGCGGGCGTCGACCTGATCGCCGGCACTGCGCCCATGCCGCTGCCAGCCCCGCGGAAGCCGTTGCAGCGCCTCGATCTGGTCGACGTGTCGGCCGTGCACGACGACGGAACCCGTGGTGTCACGGGCGTGCACCTCACCGTCGCGGCGGGGGAGCTGGTCCTGTTGCTGGGCCAGGTCGGATCGGGGAAGTCGAGTCTGCTCTCGACGCTGTGCGGTCTGGTGGGCCACACCGGCCGCATCCAGTGGAACGGGGTGGACGTCGCCGACGCGCAGACGTTCCTGCGCCCGGGGCAGGTGGCGCACGTCGCCCAGGTGCCGCTGGTGCTGTCGGGCACGTTCGCCGACAACGTGCGCCTGGACCACGACCGCGACGTCGAGCGAGCCGTGCAGGACGCCCGGCTCGGGTCGGACGTCGCCGCCGCCGGTGGCGTCGACGCCCTCGTCGGTCACCGCGGGGTGCGGCTCTCCGGCGGCCAGGTGCAGCGGCTGGCGCTGGCCAGGGCGCTGGCGGTCGAGCCGGAACTCCTTCTCGCCGACGACGTCTCCAGCGCACTCGACGCCGCCACCGAGGTCGAGCTGTGGGCGAGTCTGCGCGCGCGGGGGATCACGGTGCTCGGCGCTACGTCCAAGCGGGCGGCGTTGGCGCGGGCGGATCGGGTGGTCGTGCTGGTCGACGGGGCGGTCGCGGCGAGTGGGCCGTGGAGCGAGCTGGCGCCGCGGTGGAGTCACCTGGCGGCCTAGGGCTCCGATTCGGCGAGCAGGAGTTCAGGGTGGTGGAGGTAGTTGACGCGAGCTTGGCCGACGTCGAGTTCCGGCGGTGGAATCCACTGCACCACACCGTCTCTGAGTGCGACGGCCCACCCGGTCTCGGCGAGCCGGTTGTCCCCGCCGCAGGCGAAGGTCACCTCGTCGATGTTGGTCTGGCCGTTCTTCGCCCAACCCTTGGTGTGGTGCACCTGCGACCCGTAGCCGGGGACGGTGCAGCCGGGTTTGGTGCACCCACGGTCCCGGGCGTGCAGCACGATCCGCTGGGCTGCTGAGGCGAGTCGTTTGGTGCGACCGAGGTAGAGCGCTTCGCTGGTGTGTTCGTCGAACACCGCCAGGTAGTGATGGGCGTGGGATGCCATGCGGATCAGGTCGGCCATGGGAAGCAGGGACCCGCCGCCGGTGACACCACTGCCGCGGACGGCGTCCAGGTCCTGCAGCGTGGTGGTGACGATGACGGTCACCGGGAGCCCGTTGTGCTGACCCAGTTCACCGGAGGACAGCAAGTTGCGAGCCACCGCGATCAGTGCGTCGTGGGTGCGTAGCCCGAAGGTGCGGGTGTCGGTGTCGATCTGGGCTTCGGTCGGTGTCCCCGAGGTTCTGGGTTCACAGTCTTCGGGGTTGCACATGCCCGGCGCGGCGTACTTGGCGAGGATCGGTTCGATGGTGGCTCGGGCCTCCGGATCGAGTAGCCCGGTCAGTTTCGTCATTCCGTCGGCTTGTTGGGGCCCCAGTCGGAGGAACCGCTTGCGGGCGCGTTCGACGTCGTCGGGTTTGGGGCCGTCCTGGTCGATCGCCGTCGCCAGTGTCTTCGCGGCCTGCCGCAACTCCTCCGGACCCGTGCCCGACCCGATGTGCACCAACGTCTGCTCCGAGAGTTCCCGCACCTCGGGGTCCACCCAGCCGGGCAGCTTGTCCAGAAACGACCGAATCTCGGTGACGTGTTCAGGCCCCAGCGCGCCCGTGCCTTGCGCGGCCGCGGCGGGGGCCAGCTTGGGGTCCAAGGGTTGGCCGTTCAGCGCGGTCCGTGGCCCCAGATCCTCCGCCTCACTGATCCGCCGACGGACTTCCCGCCCCGAGATCCGCAATCGCTGCGACAGCACACTTCCCAACGACTTGGCCCCCAACGCCACCGGGGACGCTTCGCGGTGCAGCCGGGCGATCACCCGATGCCCCACCGTCGGCAGTCGCCAGGTCACGCTTTCCAGCTCTTCCAACAATTCGACGAGTTCGAGGTGGGTGAACTCGTCGAAGGAGCGCTCCAGGAGTTCGGCGGCGGCAGCCCGGTACTCCGCGACTGCCGCGGTGACCCGATCCGAACTCATACTCGAACACTAGTACGACCCACCGACAAGTAATTTCCTTGAAGCTACTGTGCAACAAAAGATTTCATGGATGGTGGCCTGTGGATGGTGCAAGGCACGTCGGCGAGGATTCTGGTAGTGCGGCAGGCAGTCCACGACGGCTCAGCTCACGACACGGAGCGCTCATCCCACGCAACGGCGGCGACCAGTTCGGCGACCAGCACCTCGGTGAGCAGTCGGACGTCGTCGTCGGTGTCGCCCGGGTAGCGCAGATGGTGCCGCGCGCCCGGCACGTCGCCACCGATGCCGACGACGGTGCTGCCGCGGGCGGTGGTCCACTCCGCCAGTTGGGTCTCCCACGCCGAGCCGGCGAAGACCGCGAGCCGGTAGTCGGTGGTCTTGGTCAGGTAGACGTCGACGTGGCTCCAGTCCCCGGTCTCGCATCCCACCGCGGGCAGTCGCGGACCCTCCCGCAGCATCAGCGCGGACTGCTGCGCCGAGCAGAAGCGGTGTGCCGGCGCGGCGAAGTGCGTACCCGCCGGACCGAGCAGCAGCTCGGAAATCTCCGGGCGCCAGTCGGATTCGGTGGCCAAGAGGTGGTCGGAGGCGTGGGCCGCGCCGGACACCGAGGCCACGAGGGCGGCGGTGTCGGTTCCGGTGAGATGGCACTCGAGTGCCATCAGAAACGCCAGGGTGTGCTGGTAGCTGCGGCAGGCCACGCCGCCGACCTCGGGCTCGGCGGCCAGGTCGACGACGTCGCGGCAGCGCTCGGCGATCGCCGATCCCGGGGTGTTGGTCAGCGCGACCACGTGCGCGGTGCTCGGCAGGCGGTCGAGGGCGTCCAGCGTCTCCACCGAGCCGCCACTGGCCGACGTCGCGACGACGAGAGTGCCTGGCCCCCAATCGGGAAGCAGCGCCGAGGACGCCAACTCCGAGGTGACCGTCAACCCCTTCGCGCGCATCCGCGCGGCGGCCACGCCGCCGGCGTACGCCGAGGAGCCCATGCCCAGCAGCACCACGCGTCGAACGTCGGCCGGCACCACCTCCGCCCACGGGTTGCGCGCCGCCAGCGTGGTGGCGAGGCGGCCGAGCACGTCCGGCTTGCGCCGGAGGTCGGCGGCGAATCCGTCGGGCTTCACCAAGGGGTCCCTTCGTCGAGGAGAGCGGGCAGCGCCGCATCGGGAACGTACATCCATCGGGGGAGATGTCGTGCGGCGTAGACGATCTCACGGAGCACCTGCTGTGCGCGGAAGGCGCGCAGCGGCGTGGGGTCGAAGAGGTCGGCGTGGCCGAGCGCGCGGAGTCGGCGGGTGTAGGCGGCCAGGAACGCGGTGCGCCCGGCGCGGGACACCTCGGCGAGCGCCTCGGGGTTCAGAGCGGTGTACGTGGCGGCGACGATCGCGGCGTGCGCCAGTGACTGGGCCATCCCGGCGACGTCGAGCACCGCGGGGATGGGCAACATGCGCTCCGGCGCGGTCAGCACCGGGTTGCCGTCGAAGTCGGTGACCACGAAACGGCCACGGCTGCAGAGCACTTGGCCCACGTGCAGGTCGCCGTGTCCCTCGACGACCGGGCTGCCCGTCAATCCGCCGAGATCGTCGAGCAGGACCGCGATCTGTGTGCGGCGCGCGACGGCCCCGGGGTGGCCGAGTCGCACGACGGTGTCGAGGGTGTCCATCGCGTCGCCGCGCCACCGTTGCGCGTCGGCGGCCGAGGCGACGGTCGCGGTGCCCGACAGCGCGGCGTGGAGTTCGGCGACGACGGTACCCACGTCGGTCGCCGCGGCCGAGAACTCAGCCGGGTCGTCGTCGCGCACCGCCGTGGTCACCAGGTCGACCGCCCACGTCCAGCCGTCGACCGCCTCGGGCAGATAGTCGTCGACGTAGGCCACCACGGTGTCGGCGCCGGCCGGCGTTCGCCAGGTCAGCACACCCCACGGTGTCGGCATGCCGGCGAAGCCCGCCGTCCGGAGCACCTCGATCCGCCGCGGTGCGGGGTGCGGCCCCTCCTGCAGGTGGGTGGCCCACTTGACCACGGCGGCGTCGCCGACGATCACCGACTCGTTGGTCTGGTCGACGCCGACGGACCGCTCGCCCGTGGCCGTTCGCGTGGTCCACGACCGCACCGTGAACGCCCCGCACGCCACCAAACCCGCCGCAAGCAGTTCGAGCAGAGCCGACGCGGCGCCGTCGCCGGGGCGGGCGCGGCGCCACCGTCCGTCGTCCCCGCGCACCTGGGGGATCGCGGCGAGAGCGGCCCCGTCGTCGACCACCGCGAGACGGCGCCCCTCGGCCAGCGGCAGCGCGTCCAGCGGCTCAGGCAACCGAGTCTCGGTGACGCGCGCCGACCTCCTCGATGACGTCGGCGCCGACGCGCAGCCCGTCGCGGCCGCGGATCGCGGCGCCCATCTCGTCGAGCCGGGTCCGCAGGCCCGTGTCGGCGAGCAGGCGTTCGACGGCGTCGGTCAGCTCGGCGTCCTCGAAGGAGTAGGTGGGCAACCGGATCCCGAACCCCAGTTCGTCGACGCGCTGGGCATTTTCGTACTGATCCCAGAACAGTGGCAGCACGATCAACGGCTTGCCGAAGTGCAGGGCCTCGGTCGTGGTGTTGTTGCCGCCGTGGGAGATCACCAGGTCGACCTGCGGGATCACCTTGGTCTGCGGCAGCATCTGCGCTCCGACCATGTTGTCGGGCAACGGGATCTGGTCGGCCTGGGGGCCCTTGCTGACGATGAAGCGGTGCCGGGTGGTGCCGAGGACCCGGACCAGCCGGCGCATGAGATCCACGTCGGCGCCGCCGAGAGAGCCGAGGGACAGGTAGATCAGGGCGCTGTCGGACGGGCGGTCGGCGACCTCGGCGGGCAGCTGGTAGTCACCGTCGGTCTCCCGCACGCTGGAGTCCATCCGGGTCCAGCTCTCGTCGAGCGGCCGGGCCTCGAGGTAGTCGGCTTCGGCGGGGTAGACGTACAGGTTCGCGGCGTTGGCGCGCGGCATGAACTCCAGCTCGGGCAGCGCGTCGGCGCCCTGGGCCCGAACCCAGGCGTCGAAGTCCGCCCACATCGCGCGATGGGTGCGGTCGAACTCTTCGCGGTAGGCCTGCCACTGCGCCGGGTCGTCGCTCGACAGCCCCGAGAAGGGCGGCGGCACACCGGGCCCCGGCACCTCCAGCGGGCTGCACGACACGATGCGCACGAACGGTGCCCCCGAGGTCACCAACGCGGGGAAGAGCACCACGTTGTCCTCGACGACGACGTCGGGGCGGTGCGTGGCGATGATCTCGCGCAACCGTGGCTCGCAGTACTTCGCGCCGTCGATCAGCGCCTGGTAGGTGGGTGCGACGAACGAGGACAGCTGCTCGACGGTGGGCTTGCGGAACTCCGGCGCCGTCTCGGCGATGAAGTCGGTCCAGAACTTCCCGGCGTCGGCGTCACCGTCGGCGGCGGGTTCGGGCTCGGCCAGGTCGACGAGCTCCTCGACGAACCCCAGCGGCGCCAACTTGCCCGCCCACGAACTCTCCGCCGCGAAGACGATCGTGTGGCCACGGTCGCGAAGGATGGCGGCCAGGCCGATGCACTGGTTCGTCGGGCCGTAGGCCGACTCCGGCCAGAACATGATCGTCAGGGGTGTCGGCATACTGGGACGATACTCAGCCCGGCACGTCCATGCGCTGCGTGCCGACGACCGAGAGCAGTCGCATCGCCTCCTCGGACCGCGAGCCGGGATCGGCGGTGTAGATCACGACGTGCTGGTCGCGGTCGGCGACGTCGAGGACGTCGCAGTTGACCGAGATGGGTCCCACCGTCGGATGGGTGAACGTCTTGCACGGGCTGGGCCTGGCGGCCACGTCGTGAGCGTCCCAGAGCGCCGCGAATTCGGCGCTGCCGCCGTGCAATTCGTCGATCAGCTGGGCGGTCTCGGGGTCGTGCGGGTAACGCGCCACGGCGGCGCGCAGCTGCAGGGCACACGTTCGGGCGAACTCGTCGGCGTCGGACACGCCGTAGAGCCGTCGGCCCTTGGGATGCGGACCGAGGAAGGCGCGGAGCGCCAGGTTCCGGTCGCGGCGGGACAACGCCGAGAAGTCCTCCATCAGCGCGCACGCCAGGTCGTTCCACGCGAGCACCTCGTAGGTCGCGGAGATGACCATCGCGGCGGCGTGGGGCAGGCGCTGCAGCAGGTCGAGGATGCTCTGGCGCACGACGCGGGGCGGCCCGGGTGCCGCGGCGGGCTCGACGCCGGCCAGGCGATGCAGATGGTCCGCCTCGGCGTCGGTGAGCCGCAGTGCGCGGGCCAGCCCGGCCAGCACCTCGCGGGACGGGCGGGGGGAGCGGTTCTGCTCGAGGCGGGTGTAGTACTCGGTGGAGATGAAGGCCAGCTGCGCCACCTCGTCGCGGCGCAGCCCCGGCGTGCGGCGCCTGGCACCCGCGGGCAGGCCGACGTCGGCGGGGTTGATCCGTTCGCGGCGGCTGCGCAGGAACGCGCCGAGCTCTTGGGAGTCCACGTGTCCATTGTGCGCCGCACCGCCGGCGTAGCCAGGTACCGCCTGTACCTGGTTGCGGGCACACCGAATCCGCAGAGTGGAGCCATGACCACCGCATCGAGAACCGGATCATTGGCCGACAAGGTCGCCTTCGTCAGCGGCGCGGGCCGCGGCATCGGAGCGGCCGCAGCTCGACTGTTCGCCAGGGAGGGCGCCGACGTGATGCTGGTCGCCCGCACCGAGAGCCAGCTCGCGGCCGTCACCGAGGACATCACCGGCGCCGGTGGGTCGGCCCGGTACACCGTGTGCGACCTGGGCGACGGTCAGAGTGTCCGCGCCGCGGTCGACGCGACCGTGGCGGCGTTCGGCAAGCTCGACGTCGCGTTCAACAACGGCGCGACGATTGCCCCGCCCGGTCCGCTCGACGAGGTCGTGGAGGCCGACTTCGACCGGGTGTACGAGGTCAACCTGAAGGGGGTGTACCTCGCGATGGCGGCGCAGGTCGCCGCGATCCGCGCGACGGCGGGCACCGGTGCGATCGTCAACACCTCCAGTGTCGGAAGCCTGAGGGGCAACCCGGAACTGCCGGCCTACGGCGCCATGAAGCGCGCGGTCAACAGCCTGACCGAGTCGGCGGCGATCACCTACGGTCCGGAGGGCATTCGGGTGAATGCCATCGCTCCGGGGTCGACGCTGACGGAGATGATCATGGAGTGGGACGCGGCCAGTCCCGGGGTGGTGGACCGGCTCAACGCGTCGACGCCGCTGCGGCGGGCGGCCCAGCCCGAGGAGATCGCCGAGGCGGCCCTGTGGTTGCTCAGCGATCGCGCATCCTACGTGACCGGTGCGATCTTGCGGGTGGACGGCGGCGCCTGGGTGTGACGCCCGGCGTCACGGGCACTGATTGGTCGCCGGCTTGCCCGCGAATCTGTCGGTGAGCCAGGTGAATTGATTGGCGATGTCGATGTCGCCGTGTCCCTTGCCGGGCTGCAGGTCCCATTGCACGACGCCGCCGAGCGCGCACTGGCGGGCGATGGCGTCGGTGGTCCACCGGGCGTCGACGAAGGTGTCGGCGGCGCCGTATTCGACCGACAGCGGCGCCGACAGCGGGCCGTGCGGCAGCGCCCAGCCGGCGAGGACGGCGCGGAGACGGTCGGCGGCGGCGGGCGTCCGCGGCGCGAAGTCGGCCGGGCTCAGTCGCTTCTTCTGCGCGGCGCGGTAGGTGCTGGTCTCCGCGTTGCACGACAGCAGCGGCACCCAGTAGGTGGCCGCGGCGTTCGACCGGAAGTCGCCGCGGTCGACGTCGGAGTGCACCCGTGCGACCGACTCGACGATGGTCAGGAACAGCGGCATCTGGTCGGGGGTCAGCGTGCCGTCCCGGGCCTTGTCCACCACGCCGGCGAGATCGGCCGCGGGCGAATTGGCCACGGCGCCCACCAGATCGAGCTCCGGCGCATACGTCGACGCCAGCTCGTCGGCGGCCCACGCCGCACCGCCGCCCTGCGACCCGCCGAAGGCCAGCCACCGGTTCGAGACGCCGGGGAGGGCTGCTCGCAGGGCCCGGACGGAGTCGATCACGTTGAGCCCGGCGGTCTTCGAGTCCATGTACGGATGTCCGCCGTCCTCGCCGAGGCCCTGGTAGTCCGGCAGCGCAACCGCGTAACCGTTGTCGAGGTAGCCGAGCACCGGTTGGGACAGTCCCCACAGGTCGCCGGTGAGCGACGGCGCGCACTCCTGGTCGAGTCCCGTCGTACCGTGGGCCAGGGCGATCACCGGCCAGCCGCCCGGTGGTGGCGTGCGGTTGGGCGTGAAGACGGCGCCGGAGACCGTGGTCTGAATGCCGGTGTCGCCGTTGGTGGATCGGTAGACCACCCGCGCCGCCATCACGTCGGGGCGGTGGGCGGCCGTGTCGAACTTGGGCATCGTCGTCGCGGTGACGAGGCTGCCGGGGCCGGAACCGCCCAGCCGGGCCCCCTCGATCGCGACGGGATCGTCGTCCCTCTCGTCGGCGCGCGAACCCCATGCGGAGCCGACGACGTCGAAGCCCAGGGGTGAGATCGCCACGGTCAGAACAAGAACGGCGGCGACGGCGACGACGCCGATCCAGAGCGCGCGACGACGCGACGGCGAGGTGTCCACGGGGTCAGCCCGCGACGGCGGGACGAAGGAAGTCGCCGGACACCGCGACGGCCGGAGTCGACGTGTCGCCGCCGACGACCAGTGTGGCGAAGGCGATGTCACCGGTGATGCCGGCGAACCAGCCGTGCGAATGGGTGTTGTCGCCGAACTCGGCCGTGCCCGTCTTGCCGCCGAGCCCCGGCACGTCCTGAAGGGCGGTGGCCGTGCCGTCGGACACCGTCTGCAGCATCATCGCGCGCAGGTCGTCGGCGACCGGACCGGGAATGGGCTGCGACGGCGTGTCGGCCGTGGTGGTCTCGCCGACGACGAGGGTGGGCGTGACGGTCGAGCCGTGCCCCAGGCTGGCCTCGGCGACGGCCAACCCGAACGGGCTGACCGTGACGGTGCCCTGGCCGATTCCGTTCTCCACCTTCTGCGCCGGTGTGTCGGCGTTGGGCACGCTGCCGGTGATGGTGGTCAGGCCGGGGACGACGTAGTCGACGCCGATGCCGAAGAGCCGCGCCATCTTCGGCAGCGCGTCGGCGGGCAATTGATCGGCCAGGGCGGCCATCGTCGTGTTGCAGGACTTCGCGAACGCCGTCGACAACGGCACGGTGCCGAGGTCGAATTCGTCCTCGTTGGGAATGGTGCGGTTCTCGACGGTCACCGTGCCGGGACAGGCCTCGGCGGTGTCGGGCGTAGCAAGGCCGGCCTGAAGCGCCGCCGCGGTGGTGATGGTCTTGAACGTCGACCCCGGGGGATACGCGCCCGAGAAGGCGATCGGGCCCTGGGCGTTGGCCGCCGCGTTCTGCGCCGCGGCCAGGATGCCGCCGGTCGAGGGCGACAGGGCCACCAGCACGGCCGGCCGGGCCTCCTTCGCGACGGCCTGCTGGGCCAGCGACTGCAGTTTGAGGTCGAGCGTGGTGCGGATCGGCGGGGTGTCACCGGGTGGCGTCGAGGCGAGCTGTTCGGTCGGTTGCCCCTTGTCGTCCACCAGCGTCACCGACCATCCCGCAGCCGCGTCGATCGCCTTCTGCCACACCGCCGCCAAGCCGTCGAGGGCCGGTGACGAGAGATCGCGGTTGGCCGTGAGCAGTGCGCCCTGCTCCGCCACCGACACCCCGGCGATCTGGGCCAGTTGGGCACTCACCGCGGCGAGGTCGTCCTGGCGCAGCTTGACGACGGTCACCCGGTCGTCGGTGTTCCCGGCGAACTGTCCGGCGATCGACTCCGCGGTGATGGTGTCGTCGAACGGCCGCAGGACGGTGGCCAGTGCGGCCGCGGAGTCGAGGCGCTCGCGCGTCAGGGTGACGACGCCGACGGTCTGCCACGTCAACAGCGGTTGCCCGTCCCGGTCGGTGACCGGGGTGAGGAAGTTCTTGTCGTCGCTGTACTGGAACGTCATCCCGGGCCGCAGTTTGGGGTTGAGCACCGTCGGCTCCCAATGCACCCGCCAGTCGTCACCCGACTGGGTGGCGGTCGCCGTCGCGTCGTAGGTCAGGGTCTTGTTGGGGCCGAACGACCACGAGTAGGCCAGGCGCCCGGTCTTGTCGTCGTCACCGGGCTGGGCGACGCCGACCGTCAGCGTGGCGTCCTTGCCCATGCCGTTCAGCATCGAGGTGATCGCCGCCGTCGCGGCGCCCTGGTCGTCGGTGGTCGCGCCGGCTGCGGGGGCGTCCTTTCGTCCGAGCGCATCGGCAAACGCGCGCAGGGCGTCCTGCGGGCCGGGGCTGGAGAACAGCGAACATCCCGTCGAGCCGAAGAGGAGGGCGCAAAGCAGAATCCACGGCACGCAGCGTCTCGTCATGACGCCCCGAGCCTAGCCGCGGGTGCCGTCGCCGGCGCTCAACCGCGCTCGCTAGAGCGCCGCGGCGACGCGGGCCAGCACGTCGAGGTGCTGGTCGGTGTGGGTCAGGCCGGCCGCCATCGTGTCCACCGAGAGGTGCGACGCGCCGGCCTGCGCCCACGCCTCGATCTGACGGGCGACGGCGTCGTCGTCGCCGGTCCACTTGACCCGCGCCTCCATGCCGATCGACGCCGGGTCGCGACCCGCGGCAGTGGCGCCCCGCTCGATCTCGGCGAGGGCCTCGTCGAGTTCGGGGCCCGGTGCCATCATCGGGAACCAGCCGTCGGCGAGTCGCCCGGCTCGGCGGTATCCGGCGGCTGATGCGGCGCCGATCCAGATGGGGATCGGGCGCTGTACCGGCAGCGGGGCCAGTCCCGCACCGGTCACCGTGTCGAACGTCCCGTCGAAGGTGACCGACGGTTCGGTCCAGAGCCGGCGGAGCAACTCGATCTGTTCGGCGGACCGCTTGCCCCTGGTGCCGAAGTCCTGGCCGAGGGTCTCGTATTCGACGGCGTTCCAACCGATTCCGACGCCCAGCCGAAGGCGTCCGTTGCTCAGCAGGTCGACCTCCGCGGCCTGCTTGGCCACCAGCGCGGTCTGGCGCTGCGGCAGGATGACGACGCCGGTGACGAGCTCGAGCGTCTGCGTGATTCCGGCGAGGAAGCCGAACATCACGAGCGGCTCGTGGAATGTGGTGCGTACGTCGTACGGTCCGTTCCAGCCGGTGTGGACGGCGGGGTCGGCGCCCACCACGTGGTCGTATGCCAGCAGGTGGGTGTACCCGAGCTCCTCGACACGCTGGCCGTAGGCGCGGACCGCGCCGGCGTCTCCGCCGAGTTCCGTCTGGGGAAAGACCACTCCAACGCGCACGTGCGCTCCTTCTTTCGACCGCCGATGGGAATCCCATCCAACGACGTCAGAATGCGCCATCGCATTCCCGCCGCGCGGGTTATCGCGACGAACAGTCCAGCGAGACCGTGACGGTCCGGGCGACCACGATGGGGACGACGCGGTCACGGCCGCCGAACCGGTCGACCCGGATGAACTCGCTGCGCTCCTGCGGATTGCGGACGTCGGTGACCTCGCACTGCGACAGCGGGGCGCTGCCGATGCGGTCGACCTGCACGTTGAAGCCCTGGGCCTTGAGCTGCCCGATGGTGACGATCGCCGAGTCCGCGGCGTTGGCCGAGATGGGCGGCAGCGCAAGCGTTCCGATGGCGGCTGCGGCGACGGCGGCGGTGATGATCGATGCGGTACGCATGACCGCTCCCTTCGTTCGGGTCACTTCGGAGACTTTCCGATTGGTCGTGCTTCGTGACTCGATGAATGGTGCTGCCCAGCGGTACCCCGGAGCTTGGAGGTGGTGTGGAGATCAGCTGAAGATCGTCGACCGGCCGGTGACGGCCGTGGGGTACCGCTGGCGGAGGCCGTCGATCAGGCGGTGGGCCTCGTGCAGGTCGCGCCGCAGCGTGCTGGTGGCCTGTGCGCTTCCCGCGTCGTCGTCCACGCCCGAATCCTCTCATCGTTTTCTAATGTGCGCCGTGTCGGGGCGGCCACCGGAATTGGGGCTGCGACGCGGCTCACATGCATGGGCGGCGAATGTCGTTGCATCCGAGGTGGTTTGGCCGTATTCCACCCAATGTGCCGGGGGCCGGGCAGTGTCGCACCGACTTTGGGCGGACCCCGTTCGCGAAACGCGCCGGGGTTGAACCGTGTCCGCGTCGTGCCCTAAATGTTACAGAAGTAGAGCAGTGTTCCAGAAGTTACAGCAGTGAATCGGTTTCGTGATCAACCTAGGGAGCACCCATGACGGTCATCACCGGCTTGATCGACGTATCCGCGAAGGCTTCGATCGCCATGGCCCTGTCCGCAGGCATCGTCGTGGCCGCCAGTGCCGCGCCGGCAACGGCCCGGGCCGACGCGGTGAGCGACACCTTCCTCGCCGCCTTGAGGAATTCCGGGGTCTCCGTCGCCGACCCCAACATGGCGGTGAGCATGGCGCAGTCGATCTGCCCGATGCTCGTCAAGCCGGGCGGCGACTTCGCCTCGATTGCCTCCCAGATGGGTGGCACCAACGGCGTGTCACCGGGAATGGCCAACTTGTTCACCAGCATCGCCATCTCGATGTACTGCCCTTCACTGATGGCCTCGCTGGCCAACGGCAGTTGGATCGGCCAGGGCGCTCAGATGGGCCTGCCTGGCCTGTCCAGACTCGGCATTCCGGGGCTGTAGACGCGTCAGCCGAAGTGCGTCTTGGGGCGCGCCTGCGGTACGCCGTCGAGCACCACGTCGACCTTCTCGTCGTAGAAGGCGACCAGCCCGGCGATCGCCGACACCGCGGGCAGCGGATAGTCGTAGGTCCACGCCAAGTCCGGGTGCACCTCGTCACCCACCCGCACCGACCAGTACTGCGACGTGGTGCCCTTGTACGGGCACAGCGTCTCGGTGTCACCGGGCACCAGGTTCTCGAACGACACGTCGGTGCGGTCGACGTAATACCTTGTCGGCAAACCGGTTTCGAAGACGAGGACTGGGCTGCTTGTGTCGGCGAGCAGGGTGCCGTCCAGTTCTACCCGGACGTGCCGGTGAGAGCGCACCGCGTCGACGCGGGTGTACGGGTTGCGGGGATGGCCGACGATCCTCTCGTCCTCCTCGAACCACTGCACGCTGTTCCACTCGACCCGCGCGTATCCCGCCACCGGTCCGTCGCCGTCGGCGTCGAAGATGCGCACCGCCGGTTCCCCGGCCTGGCTCCCCGTGATCGAGTAGAGCTTCGACGGTCCGAATTGCAGTCGCTGAGAATGGTTTTCGTCGGTCAGCAGGTCGAGGTCCAGATCCGCGACCGGAATGTAGTACTGCGGGTAGTACGGCACCTCCCAGACGTAGCGGGCCGCCGTGGTGTCGAACAGCACCTGCCCGTCGACCAGGCCGCGCACGCGTCGCGGCGCTGGTTCGGTTCGGCCGCGCACGGCCGCCATCTGGGGATACTGCGGCGCGGGTTCCGACGTCATGCCTCCACCATAGGATCGCCGTAGCCCGTCTGCCCCCACGTCGCATGGAGACCCCACATGGATCTGAAGAACGACACCGCGCTGATCACCGGTTCCAGCGGTGGCATCGGCGAGGAGTTCGCAGTGCAGCTGGCCCGGCGCGGAGCCAACCTCGTGCTCGTCGCCCGGCGGGCCGACAAGCTGACCACCCTGCGTGACCGGCTGCTGCAGGCTCATCCCGGCCTTCGGGTCGACGTGGTCTCGGCCGACCTGTCGCGTCCCGGTTCCGCCGCCGAACTCGCGGCCAAGGTGAGTGATCTCGGGTGCCGGGTCGACATCCTGGTCAACAACGCCGGCGTCGGGTTGCACGGTGACTTCGCCGGGCAGGACGTCGAGGCCAACGCCGCCCAGATCCAGCTCAACTGCGTCACGCTGACCGAGCTGACGGGAATCTACCTGCCGGCGATGACCGCGGCGCGCCACGGCGTCGTCCTCAACGTCGCCTCCACCGCGTCGTTCCAGCCGACGCCGGGGATGGCCGTGTACGGCGCCACCAAGGCGTACGTGCTGTCGTTCACCGAGGCGCTGTGGAAGGAGACCAGCGGCAGCGGGGTCCGCGTGCTCGCGCTCTGCCCGGGTGCCACCGAGACCGAGTTCTTCGCCCGCACCGGCGAGGAGTTCCTCACCAGCGGCCGGCAGACCCCCAAGCAGGTGGTCGACGTCGCGATGGCCGCCCTCGACAAGTCGACGCCCACCGTGGTCTCCGGCTTGGCCAACGTGCTGCTGGCCACGGGCTACCGGTTCACGCCGCGTCGCGTGATGCTCGAGGTGTCGCAGCGTCTGCTGAAGGCCCACTAGCCCACGGGCGTCGGGCTCACCTGGTAGTGGGCGATGAGCCACCGGCCGTCCACTTCGGTGAGCAGTACGCCGAGGAGCGTCGGGACCGTCGCCCGGTCGGTGAAGGTGAAGTCGACTGCGGCGTAGGCGAACAACACGCCGGGGCCGGGCTGGCGGAGCTCCACGACGTGGACGTGCGGCACCAGGCCCACCGGCTGCCCGGCGTAGTAGTCGGCGATGCCCGCACGCCCTACGACGTACGGCCGCAAGCCCTGGAAGACGGCGTCCTCGGTGAACAACGCCGCCACCTCGTCGGGCCGGCGTCCCTCGATACCCGCCTTCCAGCGCCCCAGTACGTCGGCCACCACCGACTCCGGCGTCGTCACGTCAGTGCCCCGCGCTCTGGCCGCCGTCGACGTGCAGGATCTCGCCGGTGACGAACGACGCCGTCTCCAGGTACATGACCGCGTCGACCACGTCGTCGACTTCGCCGAGCCGACCCATCGGGTGCAGAGAGGCGAGCGCCTCGTGGGTGGACGGGTCGTGCATCGGGGTCTTGATGATGCCGAGAGCGACGGCGTTGCTGCGGATTCCGCGACCCGCGTACTCGATCGCCAGCGCCCTGGTGACCGCGTTCAGCCCGCCCTTGCTCAGCGACGCCAACGCCGCGGGCACCTTGGCGTCTGCTTGGTCGACCAGGCTCGTCGAGATGGTGACGAGGTGGCCGCCGCCCTCCCGGGACGTCATGGCCCGCACCGCGGCGCGCGAGATCTCGAAGAAGCCGCGCACGTTGACGCCCATCACGGCGTCGTAGTCCTCGTCGGTGTACTCGGTGAAGGGCTTCGAGACGAAGATGCCCGCATTGTTCACCAGGGTGTCGACCCGGCCGAACCGGGCGATCGCCGCGTCGACGACCGCGGCGCCGACACCGGGTTGGCCGATGTCGCCGGGCACCGCGAGCACCAGGGGATCGTCGCCCTCGGTGATGTTCCTGGAGTTGGCCACGACCGCGTAGCCGAGGCGGCGGTATGCGGTCACCAAGCCCGCGCCGATGCCCTGCGAGGCGCCGGTGACGATGGCGACCTTCGGTTGTTCGTTCATGATTGCCCACCCTTCGTTGGAGTTACCGGAGTCAACGCCGGACGCACCCCCGGACAGTTCTCGACGGCATGACCAATGTGCTCGCTCCTGATAGGCGCAGCCTCCCACTGAGCTACGATCCGACCGTGGAGCTCAGGCAGCTGCGCTACTTCGTCACCGTGGCCGAGGAACTCAACTTCGGTCGCGCGGCCGAGCGGCTCCACATCGCGGGTCCGTCGCTCTCACAGCAGATCAAGGTGCTCGAGCGCGACCTCAAAGTGCGTCTCTTCGAACGGGATCGGCGATCGGTGACCCTCACGCCGTCCGGAGCCTCCCTGTTGCCCGGTGCCCGCGCATTGATCGCTCAGGCCGACGAATTGCGCAGGCAGGCAACCGGTCTCGTCCGCTCGGAACCGGTGCGCATCGGCTACGTGAAGTGGTGTCCGCCCGACCTGTCCGAACGGGTCGCCGGGGTCGCCCGGCTGCGGGTCGACACCTGGGTGCTGCCGTCGCACACGCAGGCGGCCCGGGTCGCGGAGGGCAGCCTCGACGTGGCGATCTGCTGGGTGCAGAACGACGACCTCGACGACAAGGGCCTCAAGGCACGCCTCCTCGGCGCCGACCGGCTGTACGCGGTGGACACCGGCGACGACTCCTCGCCCGTCGACGCCAAGGACACCGTCGTGCTCCTCGACGCCGACACCGCGACGTGGTCGTCGTCGAATCGCTACGGCGAGCACTTCGCGCGCGACACCGGCGCGACCGCACTGCGGGTCGACGACGGCGGCATCACCGGACCCGCGTTCTTCGAGCACGTCCGCACGCTCGGTCGCCCGGTCCTGAACTCGCCCAAGGGGCAGGGCGAGGCGCTGCCGGCGGGACTGGTCGCGCGTCCCGTCGTCAACCCCGCCCCGTACTGGACGTGGTCGTTGGTCTCGCGCCGCGGGGAGGTCGACCTCGTGGTGCGCGCGGTCGTCGACGTGCTGACCGCCGGCGTCGGCGTGGCCGGGCTGGGCGACGAGGGGTCGTGGGTGCCGGTGACCGATCCTCATGCACCTCAGTCGGTCTCGGACGCCGGGTAGCCCATTCGAAGCGCGGCGGCGGTCACGGCGGCACACGCCACCACACCCGCCCCCACGAGCAGCACGGTGTGGAAGCCCCGTTGGAACAGGGGCGCGACGAGGAGCGGGCCGGCGATCTGGCCCACCGAGTACCCGGCGGTGAGCAGGGCGACCGCACGCGGCACCCGAAGGTGGCCGCCCGCGGCCAGCGCGATCGTGCTGACCCCGATGAACGTGACGCCGAACAGGATCGCCCCGATGAGCGCGGCTACCGGTCCGGGCGCCACGGCGGGCAGCGCGATGCCCAACGCCTGCATGGCAAGGGCCGCGGCCAGCAGATCCGGGTGGCAGAACCGCGTGCTCAGCCACGCCCACAGCGCGGCCGACGGGGCGGCCGCCAGACCGACGACGATCCAGGCGCTCGTCCCCAGCCAGCCGGGCGAGCTCTGTTCGATGGCAGCGACCAGGAACGTGCCCGCGACGATGTATCCGACGCCCTCGAGGGTGTAGCAGATCAGCAGGAGGACGAACCACCGGCGCGACGCCGGCGGCTGCGTCGACGGCCGCACGCCCGCGACGGTCGAGCCGGGGTCGTGGTGGTGCCGTCGCGCCCATGCACCGACGACGAGCACGGCGGCGAGCGCAGCCACCGTCCACCACGCGCCCCGCCAGTCCGCTCCCGTGGGCAGCAGCAGCACCAGGAAGCCGGAGGCGGCGATGCCGAGGCCGACGCCGCTGAACCCCCACCCGGCGAGGTGGGGGGAGTGGTGGCGCAGCCGATCCATCATCAGGTTGACCGCGGTGACGAACACCAGTGCGCTGGCGAACCCCGCCACCAGCCGGACCACGGCCCAGTGAACGGGACTGTCCGACAACGGCATTGCGAGCAGCGTGACCACCACCGCGACGAGGGACGACCGCAACGCCAGCGGTGACCGCGCCAGCCGGGGTGACGCCGTGGCGGTCAGCGCCCCCGCGAGATAGCCGACGTAGTTGGCGGTGGCGAGGGTGGCGCCCGCCTCGGCGGAGAGACCGGCGCCGGTGGTCATCATCGGCAGGATGGGCGTGAACGCGAAGCGCCCGATGCCCATTGCCGCGCCCAATGCCGCTGCGCCCCTTGCGGCATGGACCCAACCGGCCGTGCCGTGTTCGGCGAGAACCTTCACCGGTTCATGGTCGGTGCCCCTCGGCCACCACCGCCACGACCGAATTTCTCGCTGGTGGGAGCCAAAGGCTCTCACCACCGGAGCCGGTGTGCGAGCATCGGCCGATGAGCTCGCACGACGACCCGGAGGAGCGCATCCGGGACCTGGAGCGTTCTTTGGGCGAGCAGTCGACGGAACTGACGCACAGCGTGCACGACACGGGCGGTCCGACCGGTGCGGGCTACCGGCCGCCCCCGCCCCCGTTCGTCCCACCGCAGCAGGCCCGCGGCAACCAGGCCTGGATCCTCTACGCGGTTGCGGCCGTGGTGCTCGCACTGATCGTCGGTGGCGCGGTGATGTTCTTCGCCAACGCGTTCAACACCGTCAGCTCCGTCGTCGACGTCTTCGACGGTGGCCCGACGGCGTCCGGTGGCGGTGGCCCGTTCGGCGCGCCGCCGGGTGGCAGCGGTCGAAACCCGGCTCCCGCATCCACTCTGGTCCCGGTGGCGCCCCCGGAACCCGGCGGCGTCGTGAACCTGGCCGGCGTCGGTGAGTACAGGACCGTCGCGTGCAACGACACCGTGGTCAACGTCAGCGGCGTGGACAACCACGTCGTGATCAGCGGGCAGTGCGCCGTCGTCGCGGTGTCCGGCGTCGAGAACGTGGTGACCGTGGAAGCGTCGACGCGAATCACCGCTTCGGGGTTGAACAATCGGGTGACGTATCTGTCGGGCGTACCCGAGGTCCAGAACTCGGGTAGCGCGAACGTGGTCGAGAAGGGCTGAGAACGCCCCGCTGCCAACCGTTTTGGTGGCCGGTCCGTCGGCGTCGGGGATGATTCGCCGACGGACCAAGCCACTCGGTACAACGCCGGGCAGGGGTCGAAATATTCTCCTCGGCCCCGCCCGCCGCCGCAGCATCGTCGGCCACATCGGCCTCGTGCGCCACGTGTGTCCGTCCCGCAGCGCGCGGGTGCCGACTTTGCTGGCGTGTCGGATGTGATCTGCCGCTCATTTTCGATGCCAAAGCTAAGAAACCGTGACCTGAACTACTTCTCAGGGGGTGTGCCGGAGCATTGCCGGAGCGTCGAAGATGCAGGTCAACGCTATCCGGGCCGTAGCCGGTGAAAGATAACGATGCGGTAACGCCAGGTTTCTTAAGCGTGTCCTGAGAGGATCGCGCCAACGCCGCCGAACCGCGTTTCGCGGCTCCCGGGAAGCCAATTTTCCGTCGCTACAATCGATGACGACCACGTTCCCGTCGGGAACGTCACCAGCTCGAATCTATTGCCGGCCCATAGTGACGCCGGCGGAGGTGCCGAAGACATGGCTAGTACCAATGCGCGCTCGACCAGCGTGACCGTAGGAAACCAGGACGTCGCCCTGCTGAAGTCGACGACGGTCGGGCACGGCCCGATCTCGGACATCGCCGTCGACGGCGACACCGTGGTGACCACCAACTTCGGCGCCGACACCCTCACCGTCCTCGACGCCGACACCCTCACCGCGCGCGGAGGCGTGGTCGCGGGCCAGCCCACCGCCGTCTCGGTCGTGGGCGAGCGGGCCTTCGTGGCCGTGTCGTCGGCCAGCTACGACGCCCTCGCCGTGATCGACACCGTCGGCGGCGACGTCGTCAACGAATATCCGCTGTCATTCAACGTCACGGCCCTCGCGGCCAGCGCCGACGGCAAGCGCGTCTACGCGGGTCGAGCCGGCGAAGAAGGCGTGGACGTCACCGTCCTCGACGTCGCCGCCGAGCGCGTCGGCACCATCTACGTCGCGAAGGGCGCCGACGCCACGATCGACGCGATGTGCCTCGACGCCACGGGTCGCCGCCTGTACGTCGGCGTCTCCGACTCGCGTAGCAGCCGTCTGCTCACCGTGGACGTCGAGACCGCACGCGTCCGCCGCGCGCTGGAGATCGGCGCACCCATCCGCGGTCTCGCGCTCGGCATGGACAGCACCGCCTACGTGTTGACCTCGGACATCGCCGACGGCGGCGTGCTCTACGTCGTCGACCTGGTCGACAGCAAGATCACCGCCGACGTCCGCGTCGCCGCCGCTCCCACGCAGCTGGTGGTCAGCGAGGACGGCACACGGGCCTACGTCGTCGACTACGACCACGTCGCGGTCGTCGACGTCGAACGTCGCACGGTCGTCGCCGAGGTGTCGGTGGGCGCCCGCCCGTCGGCGATCGCCCTGCGCGGCGAGCGGCTCTACGTGGCCGACTACGACGGTGCGGTCACCTCGTACACCGTCGCCGCGTCGGTGCCGATGCTGTACTCGCAGTTCGTCGACGCCTCGGCCCTGCCGGCGCCGCGCGAGCTCGAGCCCGCCGTCTGATCCCGGCCTAGCGCCACTGGTAACGGGTCTTCGGTCGGCCCGCGCCGCCGTAGTCCGTCGAACGCGTGACGGTGCCCTCGTCGGCGAGCCGTTCGAGGTAGCGCCACGCGGTCACGCGTGACACGCCCACCCTCTTCGCGACCTCGTCTGCGGTCATGCCGTTGGCGTCGTCGCGAATGGCCCGGGCGATGTCGTCGTTGGTCTGCGGGGCCGCCCCCTTCGGTGCCACCGACTTGTCGGTGGCCACCCGCAATTCGGCCATCGCGCGGTCCACTTCCTCCTGGCTGGCGGCGTCGACCCCGGCCGGCAGCGCGGAGCGGTACCGCCGATAGCGCTCGAGGCGGTCGCGGAACGCCGCGAACGTGAAGGGCTTCAACAGATAGGCGAGCGCGCCGTGGGCCACCGCCGCCCGCACCATCTCGAGGTCGCGCTCGGAGGTGATCGCGATGATGTCCGGCGCGGGACGCAGTCCGGCGAGCGCCGACGCCAGGCTGATGCCGCTGGCGTCCGGCAGTCCGAGATCCAGCAGCACCAGGTCCACGGGTGACTCCGTCGCCGCCGCGGTCGCGGCGGTCTGCATGGCGTCGCGGGCGGTGTGCACCACCGCCACCGCCGAAAAGCCCTCCAGGCGTGAGAGATACGTGCGATGCGCCTCGGCGATCAACGGGTCGTCCTCGACGATCATCACGGAGATCACGAGCTGAGCCCGGGGACGAGCACCGTGACGACCGAACCGTAGGTCACGTCGGCGGTCAGGGTCCCGCCATGGCGGCGCACCACCTGTGCGACGAGCGCCAGGCCGAGGCCGTGCTGCCCGGGTTCGGTGTCGGTCTTGGTCGAGTACCCGCGCTGCATCGCCCGGTCGAAGGCCCCGTCGGTCATCCCGGCACCGCTGTCGGCAACGCGCATCAACAAGTTCCTGCGCTCGAGCGCCACCGTCACCTCCACCCAGGGGTCGGCACGGTCGCACGCGTCCATCGCGTTGTCCACCAGGTTGCCGAGCACGGTGATCATCTCCTGCGCCGACAGCGGCACGTCGTCGGCGTCCGACGGCAGGTGCGTGTCCTCGGTGATCGTCAGCGCGATGCCCCGTTCGTCGGCCTGTGCGGTCTTGCCTAGCAGCAGGGCCACCAGCGCGGGTTCGCCGACGTCGTGGGACAGCCGGTCCACCAGGCGCTGCGACAGCGCCAACTCCTCGGTGGCGAAGCGGACCGCATCGTCCGGCTTGCCCATCTCCACCATGGTGACCACGGTGTGCAGTTTGTTGGCCGCCTCGTGGGCCTGGGCGCGCAGCGAGTCGGTGAGCACCTGCAGCGAACTCAACTCTCCCAGCGCGCCCTGCAACTCGGTCCGGTCGCGGACCGTCACCACCTCCGAATGGGCGGAGTCGGCGACCCGGGACCGGTTGACCACCAGGACGCGGTCCTCGGTGACGTGAACCTCGTCGCGGGCCCCAGGGGCGTACGCGCGCAAGAACTCCGGCAGATCGGCCTGGGTGACCCGGCCCGGCGCCAGCCCCAGGAGACGGCGTGCTTCGTCGTTGACCAACACCACCCGGTCCCGGTCGAGCACGACGAGACCCTCGGACACCGAATGCAGGATCGCGTCGTGGTGTTCGTACATCACCCGCAGCTCGTCGGGCCGCAGTCCGTGCGTCTGTCGCAGCAGACGGCGCCGGATGGCCCAGACCCCGACCATCGACAGGATTAGGGCGCCGAGGCCGACGCCGGCGATCATCGGCCACTGGTCGCGCCACCGCTGAGCCAGCGTCTGCTGCGTGATGCCCGCCGACACCAGCCCGATCACCCGGTCCGACGAGTCGCGCACGGGTGCGACCGCCCGGATCGACGGACCCAGCGTGCCGGTGTACACCTCGCTGAACGTCTCGCCGCGCACCGCAGGCTCGATGGTGCCCAGGTAGTGGCCGCCGATCTGGCTGGGATCGGTGTGGGTGAACCGGGTTCCGTCGGTCGACATGATCGTGATGAACGCGATCTGCGTGTTGGTGCGCACCGCCTCGGTCACCGGTTGCAGGATCTGTGTCGCGCGGCCCGACTCGATCGCCTGCGCGGTCGACGGCGAATCGGCGAGCGCCGTCGCGATGCTCACCACCTGCTGCCGGGCGGCGGCGTCCCCGTCGCGCCGCGCGTCGAGCAGCGCCAGCACACTGCCCACGAGCACCACGACGGCGATGACCCCGATCTGGAGCGCGATCGCCTGGCCGGCCAACGATCGTGGCCACCACCGACGCATCGAATCTCCAGATCGTTTCGAGCTGAACACAATGAACTAAAGCGTGACGTGGGTCACGTGGAGGAACATCATCCTTGCAGACCCTTCTCAGGCCGACCGCATCAAGGAGCATCCGCCATGACCGACCACGTCGACACCGCCTCCCCACCCAAGAAACGGGACAAGACGCACTGGCTGTACATCGCCGTCATCGTCGCCGTCGTAGCCGGCGTCGCCGTCGGCATCCTGGCCCCCGGGGTGGGCAAGAGCGTCGGCGTCCTCGGCACCATGTTCGTCAGCCTGATCAAGATGATGATCGTCCCGGTCATCTTCTGCACCATCGTGCTCGGCATCGGCAAGGTGCGCGCCGCCGCCACCGTCGGCAAGGTCGGCGGGCTCGCGTTCGTCTACTTCCTGGCGATGTCCACGGTCGCGTTGGCCATCGGCCTGGTGGTCGGCAACGTGCTCAGTCCGGGCACCGGCCTCAACATCGAGTCGACGTCGAGCAAGGGCACCGCGCTGGCCGAGACCGCCGAGAAGGCGGGCGGCCTGATGGAGTTCGTCCAGGGCATCATCCCGACGTCGCTGTTCTCCTCGCTCACCGAGGGCAACGTCCTGCAGGCGCTGTTCGTGGCGCTGCTCGTCGGCTTCGCGCTGCAGTCCATGGGGGCTGCGGGCGAAGGCATTCTGCGCGGCATCGAGGCCGTCCAGAAGCTGGTGTTCAAGGTGCTGGCCATGATCCTGTGGCTGGCGCCGATCGGTGCCTTCGGCGCCATCGCCAACGTCGTCGGACAGACCGGCTGGAGCGCCGTCACCCAGTTGCTGACGCTGATGCTGGGCTTCTACATCACCTGCCTGCTGTTCGTGTTCGGCGTCCTGGGCGTGCTGCTGCGCGCCGTCGCCGGCGTGTCGATCTTCCGGCTGGTGCGCTACCTGGCCCGCGAGTACCTGCTGATCTTCGCGACGTCGTCGTCCGAGTCGGCGCTGCCCCGCCTGATCGCCAAGATGGAGCACCTCGGCGTCGAGAAGACCACCGTCGGCGTCGTGGTCCCCACCGGCTACTCGTTCAACCTGGACGGCACGGCCATCTACCTGACCATGGCGTCGCTGTTCGTCGCCGACGCGATGGGCAAGCCGCTGGCGCTCGGTGAGCAGATCTCGCTGCTGGTGTTCATGATCGTCGCCAGCAAGGGCGCGGCGGGCGTCAGCGGCGCCGGCCTGGCCACGCTGGCCGGCGGGCTGCAGAGCCACCGCCCCGACCTGCTCGACGGCGTCGGCCTGATCGTCGGCATCGACCGGTTCATGTCCGAGGCACGCGCGGTGACCAACTTCTCCGGCAACGCCGTCGCCACGATGCTGGTCGGCTCGTGGACCAAGACCATCGACGGCGAGCAGGTCGAACGCGTACTCAGCGGCAAGGATCCGTTCAACGAGTCGACGATGGTCGACGACCACGGATCACGCGCCGAAGAGCCGGGGCAGGCGAAGCTCCCTGCACCGGCATAGGGCGCACCATGCGAAGAGCCCGGTCGGAGTCATCCGGCCGGGCTCTTCCTCGTCTGCGTCGGGTCAGCGCGTGCAGTCCAGGGACACCGAGATGGTCTGGCTGGTCTGCTGCTGAACGAGGATGCGGTCACCGTTGTTGCCGGGGCCGACGTAGGGCACCAGCTGCGAAGTGCTCTGCGGATTGCGCACGCTGGTCACCTGGCACTGCGAAATCGGTGCCGTGCCGATCTTGTCGATGGTGACGGTGTAGCCCTCGGACTGGAGCTTGCTGATGGTCTCCTGGGCCGTTTCCGCGTCCGCCAGCACCGCCGGTGCCAACGCGGCGCCGCACACACCGAGGGCTGCCGCGGCGATGGTCCACTTCGTGCGCATGAGGCGCCTTCCTGTCAGGTTGCTGGCAATCATCCACTGCTCAGTTGCTGCAGTCCAGCGACACCGAGATCGAGCGGCTGACGACGACCTCGACGATCCGGTACTTGCGGTCGCCGTTGGCGTCCCGCGGGCCGTAGTAGTCGCGGACGTTGCGGGTCTGGGTCTGCGGGTTGCGGACGCCGGTGACGACACAGCTGTCGATGGGGCCGCTGCCGACCCGGTCGACGTTGACCGTGAAACCCTCGGACTGCAGTTGGTTGATCTGCTCCTGCGCGGTCTGGTCGGCGTTCGCGACGGCCGACGTGGCGAGCGCGGTGACGACTACCGCGGCAGAAGTGACGAATGTGGAAAGAACCGACGATGGACGCATGGGCGCCCCCTATCTTTGGTGGAAACTCTTCACCTCCATATCGCCGCTCGCAGCGTTTTCGTTGCAGTCGCCGGGCCAATCAGGAGAGATCACATGCAGAGCACGATGCAGGACGTCCCGCTGACCGTCACGACGATCATGCGGTACGCCTGCGAGGTCAACGGCGACCGCACCGTCACCACGGCGACGGGGGACGGCGGCTATCGCACCGCCACTTACCGCGAACTCGGCGAGCAGGTGGGCCGCCTCGCGAACGCGTTGCGGGAGCTGGGCATCACCGGTGACGACCGGGTCGGCACGTTCATGTGGAACAACGCCGAGCACCTCGCCGCGTACCTCGCGGTGCCGTCGATGGGCGCGGTGCTGCACACGCTCAACATCAGGCTGAGCCCCGAGCAGATCGCCTTCGTCGCCAACGAGGCCGAGGACAAGGTGATCATCGCCGACCTCTCGCTGACCGAGCAGCTGGCGGCCGTGCTGCCGTTGCTGGAGACCGTGCACACCGTGATCGCGGTCGGTGACGGCGACCTCGACGCGCTGACGGGATCCGGACCGGCCGTGGTGCGCTTCGACGAGGTACTGGCGCGGCAGTCGGTGCAGTTCGACTGGCCGGCGATCGTCGAGACCGACGCCGCCGCGATGTGCTATACCAGCGGCACCACGGGCAATCCGAAGGGCGTTGTCTACAGCCACCGTTCGAGCTACCTGCACGCGATGAGCACGTGCTCGGCGAACACTCTGGGCATCGGCGCCGAGGACTCGGTGCTGCCGATCGTGCCGATGTTCCACGCCAACGCCTGGGGCCTGCCGTACGCCGCGCTGATGGCCGGCGCCGACCTGGTGCTCACCGACCGCTTCCTCGACGCCAAGTCGATCGTCGACGTCGTCGAGACCCGGCGTCCCACCGTGGCGGGCGCCGTCCCCACGATCTGGAACGACGTCATGCACTGCCTGGAAAGATCGCCGGGACACGACATCTCGTCGCTGCGGCTGGTGTCGTGTGGTGGTTCGGCGGTGCCGGTGTCGCTGATGAAGGCCTTCGAGGAGAAGTTCGGCGTCCAGATCCGGCAGCTGTGGGGGATGACGGAGACCTCCCCGGTGGCGACGATGGCGTGGCCGCCGCCGGGCGCCTCCGACGACGAGCACTGGGCGCTGCGAGCCACCCAGGGCCGGCCCATGTGCGGGGTCGAGGTCCGCATCGTCGACGACGCCGGCGAGCCGGTGCCCAACGACGGCAAGGCCGTCGGCGAGCTGGAGGTCCGCGGGCCCTGGATCACGGGTTCCTACTACCGCAACCAGGACGACTCCAAGTTCGCCGGCGGGTGGCTGCGCACCGGCGACGTCGGCCGCATCGACCCGCTGAGCTACGTCACCCTGACCGACCGCGCGAAGGACGTCATCAAGTCCGGCGGCGAGTGGATCTCGTCGGTCGAGCTGGAGAACCACCTCATCGCCCACCCGGCCGTGCTGGAGGCCGCCGTGGTCGGCGTGCCCGACGAGCGCTGGCAGGAACGCCCGCTGGCCGCGGTGGTGCTAAACGACGGAGCCGAGGCCAGCCCCGCGGAGCTCCGGAAGTTCCTCGCCGACAGAGTCGTTCGCTGGTGGCTGCCCGAACGCTGGACCTTCGTCTCCGCGGTGCCCAGGACCAGCGTCGGCAAGTACGACAAGAAGACCATTCGGGCCCGTCACGCCGACGGCGACTACGAGGTGCATGAGGCGCGCGACTGACCGATCGGCCGCCCGCGTTCCGTTTGAACTCCGCCCAGGCGGCTACGTGCCCTTCAGGAGCGTCGACTGGAGAGGCGGAAGAGCATGGCCGATGAACTACCCCTGGCGGACTACGACCAGCTGACCCTCGGGGACCTGCAGCACCGGATCCGGTCCCTGTCCGAGGACTCGCTGCGCACCGTGCTCAACCACGAATGCGGCCACGCCGCCCGTGTGCCGGTGCTCGAGATCCTCGAGGCCCGCCTCCGCGAACTGGAGGCCGGTGCCGAGCCGTCCGGCGGCGACCCGAGCCGCGCCCCCAGGGTGCAGGGCACCCCGGGCGGGTCCCAGGTCAGTCAGGCCACCGCGGCCGACTCCGGCACCCCGTTGCGGCACGGCGTTGCCGCGCAGACCCCCAACCGGAGCGAGGCACGATGAACCGGTCGATCGCCGAGCAGACCGTCAACGATTTGGGCGGGCACCGAAGCATTCTGGTCCGTCAGAAGCGCGATCACGTCGAACTCGACCGACTGCTGGGCGAGATCGACGGGGCGACGGGAGCCCGGCGTCAGGAGTACCTCAACCAGCTGTGCCGACTGGTGTTCCCGCACGCCTTCGCCGAGGAGTCGGTGCTGTGGCCGGCGCTGCGCAGGCTGCTGCCCGACGGTGCGGAGTTGACCTTGCGGGTCGAGCAGGAACACCAGGAGATCAACGAACTGTTCACCCGACTCGAGTCGACGGATCCCAACTCCCCGGAGCACCGCGAGACGTGGACGCGCGTCAAGGATCTGCTGCGGGAGGACGTTCGCGACGAGGAGGACGTCCTCCTCCCGCGGTTGCAGGAAGTGGCGTCGGAGCTGAGTTTGACCGCGTTGGGGCTGGCCTGGCAGGCGGTGCGCTCCACGGCACCGACCCGTCCGCATCCGGTGGTGGCGCGGCGTCCACCCGGCAACGTCCTCGCGGCGCTGCCGCTGACCGCCGTCGACCGCGGTCGCGACGTGCTGGACCGCCGGGCCCGCCGCGGCGACGACCGCGTGGCGGTGACGAGCGGGCGCCTCAGCGCACTGCTGGCCCGGGCGGCCGGCGCGATCGAACACCTCCCGCCGCTGACCCGGGGCGAGCACCCCAGCACCGCCACCGACCGCTAGCGGTCGGCGCGCTGGTAGGCCGTCACGACGGCCGCGCCGCCGAGGCCGATGTTGTGCTGCAGCGCCGCGGTGACGCCGTCGACCTGACGTGCGTCGGCGGTGCCGCGCAACTGCCACGTCAGCTCCGCGCACTGCGCCAGCCCGGTGGCGCCCAGTGGGTGTCCCTTGGAGATCAGCCCACCCGAGGGGTTGACCACCCAACGGCCGCCGTAGGTGGTGTCACCGTCGTCGACCAGGCGGGGCGCCTCACCCTCACCGCACAGCCCCAGCGCTTCGTACAGCAACAGCTCGTTGGCCGAGAAGCAGTCGTGCAGTTCGATCACCTGGAAGTCCTCGGGCCCGAGGCCGGACTGCTGGTAGACCCGTTGCGACGCCTGGACGTTCATGTCGTGGCCGATGACGTTGGCGGCGCTGCCGTCGAAGGTGCTGGCGAAGTCCGTCGTCATGGCCTGGCCGACGATTTCGACCGCTTGACCGGCGAGGCCGTGGTCGTCGACGAACTGCTCGCTGACCACGATCGCCGCGCCCGAGCCGTCCGACGTCGGCGAGCACTGCAACTTGGTCAGCGGATCGGAGATCATCCGGGCGCCGAGGACGTCGTCGAGGCTGTACTCCTGCTGGAATTGCGCATACGGGTTGTTGACCGAGTGCTTGTGGTTCTTGTAGCCGATCTTCGCGAAGTGCTCGGCGGTGCTGCCGTGCTTCTTCATGTGCTCGCGGCCCGCCGCACCGAACATCCACGGCGCCACCGGGAATGCGAACTCGTCGATCGCCGCGAGCGCCTTGACGTGGTTGCCCAGCGGCGACTCGCGGTCCTGGGCGCCGCCGCCGAGTGACCCCGGCTGCATCTTCTCGAAGCCCAGGGCCAGCACGCAGTCCGCCAGCCCGCCGCGGATGGACTGCGCCGCGAGGTAGAGGGCGGTCGAGCCCGTGGAGCAGTTGTTGTTCACGTTGACGATCGGGATGCCCGTCATGCCGAGCTCGTAGAGAGCCCGCTGGCCCGACGTCGAGTCACCCGAGCAGTAGCCGACGTAGCCCTGCTCCACGGCGTCATAGGAGATGCCGGCATCCTCGAGCGCCTTGGTACCGGATTCCTTGGCCATCTGCGGATAGTCCCAGCCCTCGCGAGCGCCCGGCTTCTCGAACTTCGTCATCCCGACCCCGACGACGAACACCCGGTTGTTGCTTCTGGCCATGGAGTACTCCTTCGCGACGCTGCGGTTCGTCGAAACATAGCGATCCGACGGGCTCCGGTGGTGTAGATCTGAATAGAACGTGTTCTAGTTCATCACGTCGACGGGAGTGACGATGGCGTTGCGGGTGGTGCAGTGGGCGACCGGTGGGGTCGGCATCGCGGCGATCAGGGGCGTGCTCGAGCACCCTGACCTCGAACTGGTTGGCTGCTGGGTGCACTCGGAGGCCAAGAGCGGCAAGGACGTCGGCGAACTGGTCGGCGGTGAGCCACTGGGCGTCCTCGCCACCAATGACGTCGACGCGATCCTGGCCCTCGAGGCCGACGCGGTGGTCTACTCCCCGCTGCTACCCAACCCCGAAGACGTCACGGCGCTGCTGCGCTCGGGAAAGAACGTCGTCACCCCCGTCGGATGGTTCTATCCGGGGGAGAGGGAGGCGGGTCCGATGCGTGACGCCGCCCTGGCCGGCGGCGTCACCCTGCACGGCACGGGCATCGCACCCGGTGGCATCAGCGAGAAGTTTCCCCTGCTGCTCTCGACCATGTCGACCAGCGTGACATTCGTTCGCGCCGAGGAGTTCTCGGATCTGCGGACCTACGACGCCCCGGACGTGCTGCGGTACGTCATGGGCTTCGGCGACACCCCGGAGAAGGCCCTGACCGGACCCATGCAGAAGCTGCTCGACGGTGGCTTCATCCAGTCGGTCCGGATGTGCGTCGACCAGATGGGCTTCGCCGCCGACCCGCAGATCCGGGCCACCCAGGAGATCGCGGTGGCCACCGCCCCCATCGACTCGCCGATGGGCGCCATCGAGCCGGGACAGGTGGCCGGCCGAAAGTTCCACTGGGAAGCCCTGGTTGGCGACGAGGTGGTCGTCCGCGTCACCGTCAACTGGTTCATGGGCCAGGAGAACCTGGATCCGCCATGGACTTTCGGCCCCGCCGGGGAACGCTACGAGATGGAGGTCAAGGGCAACCCCGACTTCACCGTCACCGTCAAGGGCTTCCAGCCCGACAGCGTCGAGGCGGGCTTGGAGAGCAACAACGGCATCGTCGCGACGGCGGCCCACTGCGTCAACTCGATTCCCGCGGTGTGCGCCTCCGAACCCGGCATCGCCACCTATCTCGACCTGCCGTTGATCAGCGGCAAGGCGGCGCCGCACCTGCGGTGAACCTCAGGGCTGGACGAGGATCCGGATCGGGTCGCCCTCGGCCTTGTCCAGCTTCTCGATGCCTCGGGCGACGTCCTCCAGGGGCACGATGTCGCTGATCGAGCGGGACAGGTCGAGCCGCCCCATCGACACCAGGTTGGCCAGCGTGCCGATGTCGGCGTTCTGGTAGCCGAGGTGACCGAGCGCCTGCCACTTGAACAGGTTGAACATCGCGGTCGACCCGATCGACGGGGCGTCGGCGCTCATGCCGATCCCGACGACGCGGCCGCCGACGGTCAGATTGCCCAGCGCCTGCTCGAACGTGGACTTCAGCCCCACGGCGTCGAACGCCACGTCGAGCTGACGACCGCCGGTGGCGTCGCGGATCTTGTCGTGGAGTGCGTCGTCGCGGGCGTCGAAGGCGTAGTCGGCGCCGACGGCCAGGGCGCGGTCGAGCACTGCGGGCTTGACGTCGACGGCGATGATCGGCGCCGCGCCGACCAGCCGGGCCAACTGCACCACGTGCGTCCCGAGGCCGCCGACGCCCCACACGCCGACCGACTCGCCGACGCCGACCTTGCCGGTCCGCACGAGGGCGCCGTAGGGGGTGGAGACCGCGTCGGCGAGGATCGCGGCCTGCTCGAGTGAGACGTTGTCGGGAATCCTGGTGAGCCCGAAGGCTTGTGCGACGGTGTACTCCGCCCAGGCGCCGTCGTAGGCGAATGCCATCAGCCGGATCTGCAGACAGTTCGACACGTCACCGCGCCGGCAGTTGACGCATTCGAGGCACGGCCGGCCGGCGGCGACCACCACGCGGTCGCCCTCCGCCCACCCCGTCACCCCGGGGCCGAGGGCGGCGACGGTGCCCGACGCCTCGTGGCCCTGGGTCACCACCGCGCGCTGCGAGGGGAACGTGCCGTTGATGAGGCTGAGGTCGGAATGGCAGATGCCGCAGAACGCGACCTTGACCAGAACCTCGCCCGGGCCCAGCTCGGGAATTGGGACGTCCTCCACCGCAATCTCTTTCGAGTCGGCATAGAAGCGCTGCGCCCTCATCGTCCCAACCATGTCGATCCCTTCGTCGCGATAGTGGTACCCGAGAGTACCAGGGCGGGTGTGAGTGCCACCTGGCACACTCGGCACCCGTGACGAAACGTGGACTCGTGTTGGCCGGCGGAGGACTGGCGGGCATCGCCTGGGAGACCGGCGTTCTCGCCGGCATCGCCGACGAAGCGCCCGCCGCGGCGCGCGCCCTGCTCGACGCCGACGTCCTGCTCGGCACGTCGGCCGGCTCCACGGTGGCGGCGCAGCTCGGCAGCGGCACCGGCCTCGAGGCGCTGTTCGAGGCCCAGGTCGCGGCCGAAACCCACGAGCTCCTGCCGCGCGCCAGCATCGACGACGTGATGGAACTCTTCGCCAGCGCCCTGGCGACGCCCGGCGCCACGCTCGAGGAGCGGCTGCAGCGCATCGGGGCCGTCGCGGCGGCCGCCGACACGGTTCCCGAACCCGTCCGCCGAGCCGTGATCGGCCACCGGTTGCCCTCCCGGGAATGGCCGGCCCGCGTGCTGCGGATCTCGGCGGTCGACCTCGAGACCGGCGAGCTGGTGATCCTGGACGGCGACTCGGGCGTCGCGCTCGTCGACGCGGTGGCGGCGAGCTGCGCCGTGCCGGGGGTCTGGCCGCCGGTGACCATCGGCGACCGTCGGTTCATGGACGGGGGCGTCGGAAGCAGCGTCAACGTGACCGCCGCGGCGGACTGCGACGCGATCGTCGTGCTGGTGCCCTCGAGCGAGTCGGCCCCGACACCGTTCGGGGCGGGCGCCGCGGCCGAGATCGCCGCCTTCCCGGGCGCCACCCTGGCGGTGTTCGCCGACGACGAGGCGATCGCCGCCTTCGGTCCCAACCCACTCGACCCGGCCTGCCGGATCCCGGCGGCGCACGCCGGTCGTGCCCAGGGGCGGCGCCACGCGGACCGGGTGGCGCGCTTTCTAGGCGTGTGAGCTCGGCGGCGTCAACGTGTCGAGTGCGGCGGCAGCCAATTCCTGGCCGACCTCGATGACCTCCTCGGCACGGTGGAACTCGAGGCTTCGCGCGACCGTGCGGGGCACCTCGATCAGCAGGTCTGGGGGATAGGCCGCGAGGGTGTGCCGCATCAGTGCGGCCTGCGCGATGTCGATGGCGCGGTTGAGCACCTCGAAGCCGCCGAGCCGGGGCACCACGGTTTCGGTGTGGTCGTCGTGGTCGTCGACCTCCACCCCGTCGTTGGCGAACCGGCTCAGCACGGTCTTGGCGGCGGGGGTGTCGAGCAGGGTGCGCGCGGTGGTCGTGTCGAGCAGCGCCGTGGTGTTGCGCCACATCCGGCTGAGGCGTTCGGTGGCCGGGGCCGGCCCCGGGCTGGGTTCGACGGTGGCCCTGGTGGGATCGTCGCCGCCCAGGCTCACCGCGATGATGAGGTCGGCGTTGACCGCCGCCAGCGGGGCCATCGGCAATGGGTCGAGGATGCCGCCGTCGGCCAGGAGCCGGCCGTCGAGCACGTGCGGCTTGATGACCCCCGGAATCGCAATCGACGCCCGGATGGCCGCGTCGACCGGACCGCGCTGCAGCCACACGGACTTCCCGGCGATCAGGTCCGTCGCCACCGCGGTGAAGGGGATGGGCAGGTCCTCGACGACCTCGTCGCCGAGGATCTCGCGGACGGCGTCGAGGATCTTGTCGGCGCGCAACACGCCCGCCGAGGTCAACGACGGATCCAGCAGGCGCAGTACGGCGCGTTGGGTCAGCGACGTCGCCCACGCGGTGTAGTCGTCGAGCTTGCCGGCGGCGGCCAGCCCGCCGACCAGCGCCCCCATCGACGACCCGGAGATGCCGACGACGTCGTGGCCGCGGTCGCGCAGTTCGTTGATCACCCCGATGTGCGCATACCCTCGGGCACCGCCGCTGCCCAGACAGAGCGCCACTCGCATCGACCCATTGTCGTCGGGTTGACACGCCGCGAAAACGGCAACCCCTGGATCGTGATGGGGAAATTGCGTTCCGTGGTTCTCGACACCCGTGATCCGAGCGGGCTGGCGTCCTTCTACGCGGCGGTTTTGGGCGGCGACGTCGACGCCGGAGACGACACGTTCGTGGTGCTCAACGATCCGACCGGGCGGCGGCTGGCGTTCCAGTTGGCGCCGGAACACGAGCCGCCCGAGTTTCCGGATCCCCGTGGCTCACAACAGTTCCACCTCGACATCGAGGTCGACGACGTCGACGAGGCAGAGCCCAAGGTGCTGGCGTTGGGGGCGTCACGCGTGGGCGACGGAGCCGACGGCGGCGACTTCCGCGTCTACCGGGACCCGGCCGGGCACACGTTCTGCCTGGTGTGGTGAGAGCGGTTAGCAGCCCACTCTGGTGAAGAAGGCGGCCGCGACCAAGCCGATGATCAGCGCGATGGTCGGTTGTCCGCTGGAGAGCGCCACGAGGACGCCGGTGACGGCGCCGACGGCGATGGCCAACAACAACAGGCCCATGAGGATTCGCATGCCGTTGACCGAGCCGCCGGCGGCGCGGGGCAGAGCGGTCTGTGTGGGAGCCAGCTTGCCGTTGTCCGGTCCGATCATGAGCCCTCCAAGGTGATGAGGGACACATAGTACCGAACTTTGTGAGCTGCGCCACAAACGCGTAGACGACCTAAATGTTTGCGTGCCTTGGCATTCGGACCCGCGTGATTAAAAGGCGTCCGGGGTTCAGCCGCACAGGTCGTCGGCCGCCGCGTCGGCCGCCACGATGACAGCCGCCTGCCGGGCCGCAGGCAGCCGGGACCACGGCGTGTCGAACGTGCCGGGCCCGGCCGCGTCCGACTTCTGCAGGCTTTCCAGATACGGCTCGAACTGTGACTTCTGATCGCCGCCGCGCTGCTGCATCCACACCTTCGCAGCGTGACAGGCCTGGAAGTACTCGTCCTCGGTCGACTGCGCCGGTGCGCCGACGGCCGTCGTCACGCCATTGGGAGACACCCCCGTGGCACCCGGTTCGGCGGTGTGGGTCTGCAAGGTCGTGGTGGTCGTCGTCGTACTGCCTGCCGCCGACGACGACGGTGTCGCGTCGCCGCCGCCGGAGCCCGACGAGCAGCCGGCGAGGAGGGCCGCGACGACTGCCACGGCGAAGATCGGGTAGCTGCGCATGCTGCCAATCTATGCAAGACTCGCCAGCGTGTTGGAACGGACGAGCTGTCGGGAGTGTTGTCGGGCGTGACGCCTGACCCCCTAACCGTCCCTTGATCCTGGTCCACCCTGGAGCCTTCACATGTCTCTTGCCTTTCAGTCCGTCGTCGCGCCCACCCGCCTTCGCATCCCCGATCTGCTTCAGGCGACCGACGTCGCCGCCGACCACGTGCTGTCGGGACGCTACGACCACGTGATGCCCGTGGGCGGCCCGCCCACCGACGAACGCTGGTTCACCCGGTTGCACGGCGACGACGAGCTCGACGTCTGGCTGATCAGCTGGGTGCCCGAGCGGTCCACCGAGCTCCACGACCACGGCGGCTCCCTGGGTGCCGTCACGGTGGTGTCCGGCGCGCTCGTCGAAACACGTTGGGACGGTGACGCGTTGCGTCAGCGCCGGCTCGACGCCGGCGACCAGGCGGGCTTTCCGCTCGGGTGGGTCCACGACGTTGTCTGGGCGCCGTCCCAACCCGTGCGGCTCTCGACGCCTACCCTGAGCGTGCACGCCTACTCGCCGCCGCTGACCGCGATGTCCTACTACGAGGTCACCGACCGCAACACCCTGCGGCGGGAGCGCACCGAGCTGACGGACAAGCCCGAGGGAGACTGATGCCGAGCCGAATCGACGCCGTGCTGGAGTCCGCGCGCCACAAGCTGACCCGGATGGAGGCAGCCGACGTGCCGGCCGCCCTGGAGCGTGGCGCGTTGCTCGTCGACATCCGGCCCGCCGCCCAGCGCGCCGCCGAGGGCGACGTCCCCGCGGCCCGACTCATCGAGCGCAACGTGCTCGAGTGGCGTTGTGACCCCACCAGTGACGCCCGGCTGCCCGAGGCCGTCGGCGACGACGTCGAGTGGGTCGTGCTGTGCTCCGAGGGCTACACGTCGAGCCTCGCCGCCGCCGCGCTCGTCGACCTCGGTCTGCACCGGTCCACCGACGTCGTCGGCGGCTATCACGCCCTCAAGGCGGCCGGAGTGCTCGACGCGCTCAGCGCGTCATTCGTCGGAGCGCAGCAGCGGCCGTAGCCGTTCGGTCTTCTCCGGCGTCCAGTTGGGCGGCCTCGTGATCGCCGCCCACGCGTTCGCCACGTCCCGCACGTAGACGTGGCCGTGGCCGTCGGGCACGTCTACGGCCACCGCCATGTCGGCGGAGACCTGCAGGAACGTCACGACGGGGATCCACTCCATCTCGGGCGACACGTCGTCGCCCCGGGGTTCGCGCAACCAGTCCGGTTTGGAGAACAGCAGATCGGGGTTCCACCACGCGATGGGATCGGAGGCGTGCTGCAGGTACACCACGCGCGGCTCGCCCCAGGGAGCTTGCGGCCGTTGCAGATTGGCCGCGTCCGCGGCGAACCTCACGTTCTCGCCCCCGTCGACGATGGGCAACCACTGCGGAGAGCCCTCGTCGCGTTCCTCGGTCAGCGTGGTCCAGATGGTGTTGTTGAACGTGGGGCCGGAGAACAGCGCGCCGTCGGTGCGGGCGATGAGGTTGTTCAGCGACAGGAACGGTGCCTCACCGCCGAAGGAGCCCAGGCTCTCGCCGAACACCACCAGCTTGGGGCGGCTGGCCTCCGGCATCGTGCGCACCAGGGCGTCGACGGCCTCGAAGAGCGCCTGACTCGACTGGCGGGCGTTCTCCTTGTCGACCAGGAACGACAACCAGCTCGGCAGAAACGAATACTGCATCGACACGATTGCGGTGTTGCCGTTGTACATGTACTCCAGCGACGCCGCCTCGGCCTCGTTGATCCAGCCGGTACCCGTCGTGTTGGCCACCGCGACCACCGCGCGGTTCAAGCCCCCGGTGCGCAACAGCTCGCGCGCGGCGAGTTCGGCGGTCGCCTTGAAGCCCTTGGCGGAGTTCAGCCCGGCGTAGACGCGGATCGGCTCGATCGCCCTGGCGCCGTTGAACTTCGAGAGGTCGTCCACCGACGGGCCACCCGCCATGAACATGCGACCCTGATGACCGAGGGAGGACCAGCTGACGAGCGACTCGGGTCCACCGGATCGCAGGGGCGTGGTCGGTGCGGCGAAGTCGGGATCCTCCTCGTCGTTGGCCGACTCGAAGGTGTTGTTGAGCGTGGTCATGGCGAAGCGCACCACGATGCCGTTGAGGAGCGCCACGGTGAGCACGAGCAGCAGCGTGACCACCACGACGGCCGAAACCCGGGGTGGCGCAATGCGATCGAGCTGCCGGACCAGGAACCGCACCAGCTTGCCGACCAGCTGGCCGAGCTCGACGAAGACGAACAGGAAGACGATCGACAGGACCGCGGTCAGCGGGTGGTCCCAGAAGCCCAGCCGCGGCACGCCCATGTAGTCCCGGACGTCGTCCTGCCAGACGTGGAACCCGATGACGGCGAGCGTCTGGCCGATCAGCCCCACGACGACGAGGGCGATCCAGGCTTGCCGTGGGGCCGCCGGGCTGGTGTTCACCGACCGCAGGTAGCGGACCAGCCACACGCCGAACACGCCGATCCCGTAACCGATGCCGCCCGCCGAGCCGCTCACCAGGCCCTGAAACAGCGGCCCGCGGGGAAGCAGCGACGGCGTCAACGAGAGCCAGATGAACACCAGGCCGAACGCGGTGCCGAAGAACGTGTAGTGCCGCACCCACCAGTCCGGCCTCGGCGTGGGCTCGGAGGCGACGGGAGGCCGCTCGTCGGTGGTGGTGTCCGTCTCGGTCACCACCGCACCCTAACGGTGGGTGAAGTTCGGTGGGCGCTTCTCGGTGAAGGCTGCCATGCCCTCGGTCTGGTCGTCGGTGGCGAACGCGGAGTGAAAGAGTCGCCGCTCGTAGAGAAGCCCTTCGGTCAGCGAGGATTCGAAGGCACGGTTGACGGCTTCCTTGGCCATCCGGGCCGCCGACAGCGACATTCCGGCGATGGTGGTGGCGGTGGCGTTCGCCTCCTCCAGCAGCGTGTCGGCGGGTACGACGCGCGACACCAGGCCACTGCGTTCGGCCTCGGCGGCGTCGATGGTGCGTCCGGTGAGGATGAGGTCCATCGCCTTGGCCTTGCCGATGGCGCGGGTGAGCCGCTGCGAACCGCCCATTCCCGGCAGCACGCCGAGCTTGATCTCCGGCTGGCCGAACTTGGCGGTGTCGGCGGCGATCAGGAGGTCGCACATCATCGCCAGCTCGCAGCCGCCGCCCAGGGCGTACCCGGCGACGGCGGCGATGGTGGGCGTCCGCGTGGCGGCAAACTTCGACCACGTCGCGAAGAAGTCGCCGGCGAACACGTCGGCGAACGAGAGGTCGGCCATCTCCTTGATGTCGGCGCCCGCGGCGAAGGCCTTCTCGTTGCCCGTGACGACGATCGCGCCGATGCCGGAATCGGCGTCGAATTCCGCTGCAGCGGTGGTCAATTCGACCATCACCTGGCTGTTGAGGGCGTTGAGCGCCTTCGGCCGGTTCAGGGTGATCGTGCCGACGCGACCCTCGCGGGTGACCAGGATGGTCTCGTAACTCATCGTTCGACTCCTTCTCGTTCGCCGGGGAAGACCAGATCCGGGTTGGCCGGCGCGAAGTACTCCTCGACGGCGTCCGTGGAACACAGTGCCAGACTCGCCGGCGACCACTTGGGGTTCTTGTCCTTGTCGACCAGCAGGGCGCGGATGCCCTCCACCAGGTCGTGGGACCGTAGCGCCGCGCAGGCCGTCCGGAACTCCTGGCGCAGGACGTCTTCGAGTGAACCCAGGTGCGCCGCCCGCCGGACGGACTCCAACGCCACCGCCACCGCGATGGGGGAGCGGCCGGCGATCTGGTTGGCGGCGTCCTCGGCGGGCCCCGGCCCGTTGGCCCGCAGCGCGTCGACCACGTCGACGGCCGTCTCGCCGGCGAAGCACTCGTCGATCCAACCTTGCTGCGCCAGAAGGTTGCTCGGGGGTGGTTCGACGGCGAAGGCGGCCAGTGCCGCGTCGACGCCGTCGGCGACGAGGGCGCTGGTGAAGCCGCCCAGCTGATCGTGGGGAACGAAGTGGTCCGCGAAGCCCAGCGCGATGGCGTCGGCCCCGGAGAACGGTGCCCCGGTGAGCGCGGCGTGCAGCCCGAGCCGGCCCGGCGCCCGCGAGAGCAGGTAGGTGCCGCCGACGTCGGGGACGAACCCGATGCCGACCTCGGGCATGCCCATCTTGGTGGTGTCGGTCACGACGCGGACGCCGCCGTGCGCGGCCACGCCCACGCCGCCGCCCATCACGATGCCGTCCATGATCGCGACGTAGCGCTTGGGATAGCGGGCGATGTAGGCGTTGAGGACGTACTCGTCGTGCCAGAAGGACCGCGCCTCGGAACCGTCGGCCCTGGCGCTGTGATAGATCGCGACGACGTCGCCGCCGGCGCACAGTCCGCGTTCGCCGGCGCCGGTGAGCAACACGGTGTGGACGGCGTCGTCGTCCGCCCAGTTCCTGAGAGCGTTCTCAAGATCAACGACCATGCCGTGGGTGAGGGAGTTGATGGCCTTTGGCCTGTTCAGGGTGGCAATACCCACGCCGTTCTCGACACTTACTAGGAGATCCTCGTTGTCGGGCACGCTGTGCAATCTAGATCGTGACCCCACGCCGAAGCGACACGGGTAATCTTTCCCAAGAAGTTCACAGTTAGACCGACGAGGCCGGGAACCGGTCCGAGTCGCCACACGTTGACTCAATGTTCGACCAGTTCGTCATCCCGACGGACCACAGCACACGAGAGGAACCGACGGTGCGCGAGAGCAGCAACCCGGTATTCCGTTCCCTGCCCAAGCAGCAGAGCGGCGGATATGCCCAATTCGGTGGCGGAGCCGCCGGTTACGGCGCGGCAGCCACACAGGCCGATCCGTACGCGGCTCAGCCGTACACCGATCAGTCCAACAAGGTCTCCCGACCGCTCACGATCGACGACGTCGTCACCAAGACGGGCATCACGCTGGCGGTGCTGTCCGCGGTCGCCGTCGTCTCCTACTTCTTGGTCTCGCAGAACGTCGGCCTGATGATGCCGTTCACCCTCGTCGGCGGCCTCGGTGGCTTCGCGCTGGTGATGATCGCGACGTTCGGCCGCAAGCAGGACAACCCGGCGATCGTGCTGTCCTACGCCGCGCTCGAGGGACTGTTCCTCGGTGCCGCGTCGTTCCTGTTCGCCAACCTGGTCTCCACGGGTGGCCCCGGCATGATCGCCCAGGCGATCGTCGGCACGCTCGGCGTGTTCTTCGGCATGCTGGTCGTCTACAAGACCGGCGCCATCCGCGTCACGCCCAAGCTCACCCGCATGATCATCGCCGGCCTGTTCGGCGTGATGGCGTTGATGCTGCTCAACGTGGTTCTCGCGCTCTTTGGAGTCGGCGGCGGCGAGGGCTTCGGCCTGCGCAGCGGCGGCCCCCTCGCGATCGGCTTCTCGCTGCTCTGCATCGCGCTGGCCGCGTTCAGCTTCCTCATCGACTTCGACGCCGCCGACCAGATGGTCCGCGCCGGCGTTCCGTCGAAGGCGGGCTGGGGCATCGCGCTCGGCCTGACCGTCACGCTGGTGTGGCTGTACCTCGAAATCCTGCGTCTGCTGAGTTACTTCCAGAACGACTAGCAGCCGCTACCCCGGGAAGCCCGTTCGCGTATTGCGAGCGGGCTTTCTGCTGTCCGGGGGCCGTGTGTCAGCGACTCTGCGGCTACTTCCCCGTCGAGTGTGCTCACAGATCGCGTTTCATCCACAGATCGCGATCTGGCAGCACACTCGACGTCGGTTGGTGTCATCCGTCGTCGCGACGCTGCTACACGTGAACGACGAAGCAACCCCATTCATCGGTAGCGAGGCTCTGGTCAACGGGCGCGTGCCCAGCAAGTACCGCTTGCGGACGCGCTATCAAGCGATCCTGCCGGACATCTATCTGCCCGAAGGCATGACGCCGACTCTGCGGCAGCGGACGCGCGCGGCATGGCAGTGGACCTACGGGGACGGTGTCGTCTGCGGGCTCGCAGCGGCCGCGATGCATGGCAGTCGATGGATCGCCCACGAAGTGCCGGTCGAGCTCATCTGGCCGAATGCGCGACCGCCACTGGGCGTCAAGACGCGCCGCGACCGTCTGCTGTCCGGCGAATTCGAACGCATCGACGGTATCTGGGTAACCACGGTCGCGAGGACGGCGTTCGACCTCGGCCGCCGAGGTCCGCTGGACAGATGCGTCGAGCGGCTCGACGCGCTTGGCAACGCGACCGGCATGGACGTCGAGGAAGCATTGGCGCTGTCGCGCCGGCACCCGGGGTCGCCCGGTGTACGAAAGCTGCCCGGCGCGTTGAAGCTCTACGACCCGGGCGCCGAGTCGCCGAGGGAAACATGGTTGCGGCTGGTGCTCATTCGTGCCGGCTATCCGCGGCCCCGAACGCAGATACCGGTGGGCGGTGCTCGTGGGCAGCCGACCTATTTCCTCGACATGGGATGGGACGACGTCAAACTCGCGGTCGAGTACGACGGCGACCACCATCGAACGGACGCGGCCCAATTCGCCAAGGACATCGTCCGCATGGAGTTCGTCAACGAGCTCGGATGGCAGGTGATTCGCGTCGCGAAGGCCAACCGGCCCGCGGACGTGCTGGTGCGAGTGCAGCGGGCCTGGCAATCGCGTGTGCGCACAGATCGCGAAATCTCTGGATAGCGCGATCTGTGCCCACACTCGACGGGTTGTGGGGTTCGGCGCCGGAAAGCGCTAGCTCAGGCGCTCGATGACCATCGCCATGCCCTGGCCACCGCCAACGCACATGGTCTCCAGGCCGAACGTCTTGTCGTAGGTCGTCAGGTTGTTCAGCAGCGTGGCCGTGATGCGGGCGCCCGTCATGCCGAACGGGTGGCCGAGCGCGATCGCGCCACCGGAGACGTTGAGCTTGTCCTCGTCCATGCCCAGCGCGCGGGCCGAGCCCAGCACCTGCACGGCGAACGCCTCGTTGATCTCGTAGAGGTCGATGTCGCCGATCGACTTGCCCGCCCGCGCCAGCGCCTGCTTGCACGCCTCGATGGGGCCCAGGCCCATGATCTCCGGCGACAGCCCCGACACACCCGTCGACACGATGCGCGCCAGCGGCGTCAGCCCCAGCTCCTTGGCCTTCGTGTCGCTCATGATGACCACCGCGGCGGCGCCGTCGTTCAGAGGGCACGCGTTGCCTGCGGTGATGGTGCCGTTGGGGCGGAAGACGGGCTTGAGCTGGCTGATCTTCTCGTAGGTGGTGCCGGCGCGCGGGCCGTCGTCCTTGGAGACGACCGTGCCGTCGGGCAGCGTCACCGGGGAGATCTCCCGCTCGAAGAACCCGCTGTTGATGGCTTCCTCGGCCTTGTTCTGGCTGCGGACGCCCCAGTGGTCCTGGTCCTCGCGGCTGATGCCGGTGAACAGTGCGACGTTCTCGGCCGTCTGGCCCATCGCGATGTACACGTCGGGCACCAGGCCGTCCTCGCGCGGGTCGTGCCATTCGGTGGCCCCGGCCGCGGCCTGGTCCGAGCGGGACTGCGCGTCGGCGAAGATGCCGTTCTTGGCGTCCGGCCAGCCGTCGGCGCTGCCCTTCATGAAGCGCGACACCGTCTCGACGCCCGCGGAGATGAATGCGTCGCCCTCGCCGGCCTTGATCGCGTGGAACGCCATCCGCGTGGTCTGCAGCGACGACGAGCAGTACCGGTTCACCGTGGTGCCGGGCAGGAAGTCGTAGCCCAGTTCGACGGCCACGGCGCGCCCGACGTTGAAGCCCGCCTCGCCCGCGGGCTGGCCGCAGCCCATGATCAGGTCGTCGATGTCGCGCGGGTCGAGCCCGGGCACCTTGTCCAGCGCCGCCTTGACCATCTGGGCCGCCAGGTCGTCGGGCCGCATGTCGACCAGGGAACCCTTGTTGGCGCGGCCGATGGGAGAGCGGGCGGTCGAGACGATGACGGCTTCGGGCATGGCGAACTCCTAGTTCATTGGCTTCTCGAAACGGCGAAGACTACAGCGAACCTAACCCGTGACCGTGGCGACGATCGGCGCGGGTACGCCCGTCGTGCGCCGCCAGAATCGCGTCACGCCACCGAGGCGGCCCAACACCGAATCGTCGCCGGCCCGCGCCTCGAGCGCCGGTTCCACGTCGGTGTCGGCGGTCCACTCGCCGAGTTCCTTGCACAGCGCGGGCAGCAACTGTTGGGCGGCCAGGGAGTAGCCCGCCGCCGACGGGTGGAACATGTCGTCGGAGAAGAACTCCTCCGGCGCCTGCTGAAACTCCGAGGACAGCAGCGCCGAGAACGGCACCGGCACGCCGCCCGCGGCGCGCACCTCGGCGGCCTGCGCGTGGGCCAGCCGAAGGCCGAGGGTGCGGGCGACGGTGCGCAACGGCTGCGGGATCGCGGTGATGACGCCGAAGTCCGGGCACGTGCCCACCACGACGACGGCCCCGCTGCCGCGTAGTCGACGCACCGCAGCCCCGACGCGGCGTGCCGACGGCCCGATGCCGTTGAGCGCGGTGACGTCGTTGGCGCCGATCATCACGACGGCGGCGTCGGGCGGCGGACCCGCCACGAACATGGCGTCGATCTGTCCCGTCAGGCCCTTCGACGTGGCGCCGACGATGGCCTTGGTGCTCAGCCTGATCCGCTTGCCGGACTGGTCGGCCAACCCGCGGGCGATCAACACGCCCGGCACCTCGTCGGCGATCGTGCAGCCGTAGCCGGTCGCGGTCGAGTCGCCGAACACCATCAGGTGGATGTCGAACGGCACCCCGCGATGCCACTTCTCGAACGGTCCGCCGCCGGGCGGGTAGACGCCGTCGGCCCGCGGTGGGACGGCCCACGACTTGGGGATGACCTGGCGCGCCTGGTCGGCCTGGACGTGCAGAAGGTTCCGGGCTCCGACGTACGCGGAGCCCGTCGACGCGAGTGTGGCGGCCGCTGCCAGGGCAATGGTCGACCTACGCGGTGCACGAATGACCACAAGACCAGTTTAGGGCCGTCTCCTCGGGTTACCCGCCTCGTACCGGCCCGGACCGGTCACGGTGCGGTATCAACTCCGGTACGAAATCAAGTTCTCAGTTCGTTGAACATTTGGCAGGTGTCAAGCTAAGTTACCTGGGGTTGGCTAAGCATTAACCGAACCGGGCACTACATTGGCGTAGGGAAGTGGTGACGATGACCGCACCAAGTGAAGTCTCCGGATCGTATAGCCATGGCGTAAGCGGTGGTAGGGCGCGTAAACCGCGTCGGTTCCCGGTCAGTGACGGCGCCCCGGTCGAGGTGGTCGAAGACGGCCCGAGTATCGCCGGTCGATTGTTTGCTCTGGGCGCGATGATGACAATCAAGCCAACGCTTGCCGTCGGCAGTTACCTCCCTCGCATGCCGTGGCCGTTCGGCGTGGTCGACTTCGCTGCGCGCGTGCTGAGGCCCGCCCCCGGCACCGTCCGCGCCACCATCGGGCTACCCAATTGCACTGCTCAACTGGTCCGGGCGGCCGGCGTGCTGCCCGCCGACGGCAAACGCAGCGTCATTCTCTACATGCACGGCGGCGCGTTCCTCACCTGTGGCGCCAACACCCACGGTCGACTCGTGACCGCCCTGTCCCGGTTCTCGGACAGCCCGGCGCTGGTCGTCAACTACCGGATGATTCCGAAGCATTCGATCGGCGAGGCCGTCGACGACTGCTACGACGCGTACCGGTGGCTCCGGCTCAAGGGCTACGACCCGTCGCAGATCGTGCTGGCGGGTGATTCCGCGGGTGGCTACCTGTCGTTGGCGCTCGCCGAGCGGCTGAACCTGGAGGGTGAGCTGCCCGCGGCGATGGTCACCATGTCCCCGCTGTTCGAGATCGACAACGAGGGCCGCGCCCAGCATCCGAACGCGCACTCCGATGCGATGTTCCCGTCGAGGGCCTTCGACATGCTGGTCGACCTCATCGAGCGTGCGGCCAAGAAGCACGTCGTCGACGGAAAGGCCGAGGAGGTCTATGAGCCGCTGGACCACGTCGCGACCGGGCTGCCGCGGACGCTGATCCACGTGTCGGGTTCCGAGGTTCTGCTCACCGACGCCCGAAAGGCCGCCCACATGCTGGCCGCGGCGGGCGTGCCGGTCGAAGTGCACGTCTGGCCTGGTCAGATGCACGTGTTCCAGTTGGCGGCGCCAAGTGTGAAGGAAGCGACGCGGTCGCTGAAGCAGATCGGCGACTACATCCGAGAGGCGACCTGGTAACCCGAACGCGCGCCTGACACGATGGACTCATGCGAATCGCAGGTCATATCAGTGAGCTCATCGGCAACACGCCTCTCGTTCGGCTGAACTCCGTTGTGCCAGAAGGTGCCGGGCTCGTGGCGGCCAAGATCGAATACCTCAACCCCGGTGGCAGCTCCAAGGACCGCATCGCGATCAAGATGATCGACGCCGCCGAGGCGAGCGGTGAGCTCAAGCCCGGCGGCACGATCGTCGAGCCCACGTCCGGCAACACCGGCGTCGGGCTTGCCCTGGTGGCGCAGCAGCGTGGTTACAAGTGCATCTTCGTGTGCCCGGACAAGGTCAGCGAGGACAAGCGAAACGTGTTGCGCGCCTACGGCGCCGACGTCGTGGTGTCCCCGACCGCCGTGCCGCCGGACCACCCCGACAGCTACTACAGCGTCTCCGACCGCCTGGTGCGCGAGATCGAGGGGGCGTGGAAGCCCGACCAGTACTCCAACCCCAACGGCCCGGCGAGTCACTACGAGACGACGGGTCCGGAGATCTGGGCCGACACCGACGGCAAGATCACGCACTTCGTGACCGGCGTGGGCACGGGCGGCACGATCACCGGTGCGGGCCGCTACCTCAAGGAGGTCTCCGGCGGAGCCGTGAAGATCATCGGCGCGGACCCGGAGGGATCGGTGTACTCCGGCGGCACGGGCCGGCCCTACCTCGTCGAGGGAGTGGGGGAGGACTTCTGGCCGTCGGCCTACGACCCCACCGTCACCGACCAGATCATCGCGGTCTCCGACGCGGACTCCTTCGAGATGACGCGCCGTCTCGCCCGCGAGGAGGCGCTGTTGGTCGGCGGGTCGTGCGGGATGGCCGCGGTCGCCGCCATCCGGGTGGCCGAGGAGGCCGGGCCCGACGCCGTCGTCGTCGTCCTTCTGCCCGACGGCGGACGGGGTTACCTCTCGAAGATCTTCAGCGATTCGTGGATGTCGTCCTACGGGTTCCTGCGGGACCGACTGGACGGCTCGGTGGAGCAGACCACCGTCGGAGACGTCTTGCGCGGCAAGTCCGGTGCACTGCCGGACCTGGTCCACACCCACCCGTCGGAGACGGTGCGCGACGCCATCGGGATCCTCCGCGAGTACGGCGTGTCCCAGATGCCCGTCGTCGGCGCGGAGCCCCCGGTGATGGCGGGTGAGGTGGCCGGCAGCGTGTCCGAGCGCGAACTGCTCTCCGCGGTCTTCGAGGGCAGGGCCAAGCTCGCCGACGCGGTGTCGCAGCACATGAGCCCGGCCCTGCCGTTGATCGGCGCCGGTGAATTGGTCAGCACGGCAGCGAAGGAGCTGCGCGACATCGACGCCGTGATGGTGGTCGAGGAGGGCAAGCCCGTCGGCGTGCTGACGCGGCACGACTTGCTGGGGTTCTTGTCCAACGGCAGTGCGCGGCGCTAGAAGTGCGGGGTCGACGGCCTCGACGCTGGAAAAACTGATCAGCCACGGCAACCATCGTCGGTTTGCCATCTAGATCAATTGGGTAACCAGCTTTGCTTTTTGGCCGTCGCTTTCAGCAAGTTCTCGGGTAGGGTAACAGCGCTCAGACCCCGCAAATGATCACTGGAAGGCGTTCATGACCGAGTATCCGCCGCCGCCTCCTGGGAACTACCCGCCCCCGCCTCCGGGGAGCTACCCGCCGCCTCCGCCCGGAAGTTATCCGCCGCCAGGGGGATACGGTGGTTTCGAGCCCGTTCCGGCACGCGGCAACAACAACCTCGCCGTGGCCTCACTGGTCTGCTCGGTGATCGGCCTCTTCTGCGGGATCGGGGCCATCGTCGGGATCGTCCTCGGCATCGTCGCCATGAACCAGATCAAGAAGACCGGTCAGGCCGGGCATGGCCTCGCCCTGGCGGGCGTGATCGTCGGCGCGGTGTCGCTGGTGCTCAGCGTCATCCTGTCGCTCGTCTACTTCTCCACGTAACCCCTAGTCGCACAGTCACCTTCGCTCGTCGTGCTCGGCGGGCGAGACGTCGCACCGACCGAATGAGGACGTGACATGACCAACCCACCCCAGCCGCCCGAGGGTGGCGGTTACCAACCGCCCGAGGGCGACTACCCGCCGCCTCCGCCGGGCAATTACCCGCCGCCTCCGCCGGGCAATTACCCGCCGCCTCCGCCGGGCAACTACCCGCCGCCTCCGCCCCAGGGCGGTTACGGCGCACCGCCGCCGCCGCCGGGTGGCTACCCGCCGCCTCCGCCCCCGCAGGGCAGCTACCCGCCGCCGCCCCCACCGCAGGGCGGGTACGCCCCGCCCCCTCCTGGCAGCTATCCGCCGCCGCAGCAAGGCAATTACTACCCGCCGCAGGGCGGATACCCGGCCCAAGGTGGTTACCCGGGTCAGGGTGGCTACCCGCAGTCGCCCACCAACCAGGTCGACATCGGCGAGACGTTCGGCTGGGCGTGGAACAAGTTCAGCAAGAACGCCGTCCCGCTGATCGTGGCGACGCTCGTCTACGCGATCGTGATCGGCGTCGTCTACGGGATCGTCAACTTCGCCGCAAGCGCGTTGGCTCCCACGTCGACGAGCACCTACGACTCGTATGACGGCGGCGGGTTCAGCTATTCCTACGACGCCGGCTTCGGCGTGGCCAGCATCCTGGCGATGGTCATCGGCTACCTGGTGCTGTTCGTCCTCAGCGGGGCGGTGGCGTCGGCGTATTGGGGCGGACTGCTCGACATCGCCAACGGGACACCGGTGGAAATCGGCTCGTTCTTCAAGCCGCGCAACGTGGGCAGCGTGCTGATCGCCAGCCTGATCGTCGGCATCGCCTCCACGATCGGCTCGCTTCTGTGCATCATCCCGGGCCTCATCGTGTCGATCTTCACGCTGTTCACGACCGTCTCGATCGTCGAGCGCGGCCTGTCGCCGATCGACGGCATCAAGGCCAGCATCGACATCGTCAAGGCCAACTTCGTCACCGTGCTGGTCACCTGGCTGATCGTCCTCGTGATCGCACTGATCGGCGTGATCGCCTGCGGCATCGGCGTTCTGGTCGCAGGTCCGGTTGCCTACCTCTACCTGGTGCACGCCTACCGGAAGCTGACCGGCGGCCAGATCGCACCACTGACGCCATAGCGGACACGAAGGGTCGACGATGACGAACCCACCACCGCCTCCCGGTGGGGGATACGTGCCACCTCCTCCGGGCGGCGGCTGGGTCCAGCGCGGAGGTTCCGCGGCCGACGGCGGCCGCGGAACCCTGCAGTACACGCCGTGGCTCACCCGGGTGCTCGCGTGGTTGGTCGACTGGATTCCGGTCGCCATCCTCTCGGGGATCGGGTCGATCGCCCTGCTCACCATGCAGCAGGTCGGAACCGCCTGCATCGTGGACGAAACCGAGTATCAAATCGGCGACTTCTGCCCAACGGGCTCCAACGGTCCGACGGGCACGGCCTGGGCGATCTACGCCGTGCTCGAGGTGGTCGCCGTGCTCTTCGTGGTCTGGAACCTCGGCCTGAAGCAGGGCCGCACGGGCTCGAGCGTCGGCAAGGGTCTGATGAAGTTCAAGGTCGTCGGCGAGGGCAGCGGCCAACCCGTGGGCGTCGGCAAGTCGCTGCTGCGCGAGGTGGTCTACGTCGTCGCCTACGCCTTGTGCTTCGTCCCGTGGCTGGTCGCCGTGCTGTTCCCGCTGTGGGATCCGAGGCATCAGTCCCTGGTCGACAAGCTGGTGAAGACCGTCTGCGTGCCGAACTGACCTCCGGGCACCCGCCCTACGCGCCCTGGTGGCGACGGGTGGTGGCGACCGTGGTCGACGTGCTCCCCGTTGCTGCACTCGCCGTCCTCGCCGTCGCCCTGGTGTGGCTGACGCGAAACCCGTCGTGCGACGCCGATCCGTCGGTTCGTGATCTCGGCCCGCAGTGCGGCGATGCGGGCGCGACGACGCTGGGCCGGTGGTGCTTCGCCGCCTGCTGGCTGGCGATCGTCGGTTATGCGGCGTGGAACGTCGGACTGCGGCAGGGGCGCTCCGGGTCGACGGTCGGCAAGAGCCTCGTGAAGATCCGGGTGCTCGACGCGATCACCCGGCGGCCGATCGGGTTCTGGCGGTCCACGATTCGCCTGCTCACCCACCTCGTCGACGTCGTGCCCGCCGGCGTCGGCTTCCTGTGGCCGCTGTGGGACCGCAGGAGTCAGACCTTCGCCGACAAGCTGACGACGACCGTGGTCACCGGAACGCGCTGACCCCCGTCAGCGCCTCGCCGATCACCAACTGGTGCACCTCCGAGGTGCCCTCGTAGGTGAGGACGGACTCCAGGTTGTTGGCGTGGCGGATCACCGGATACTCGAGGGTGATCCCGTTGGCGCCGAGCAATGTTCGGCACTGCCGGGCAATCTTGATCGACTCGCGCACGTTGTTCAGCTTGCCGAAGCTGACCTGCTCGGGCTTGATCTTGCCGTCGTCCTTCAGCTTGCCGAGGTGCAGCGCCAGCAGTTGCGCCTTGCCCAGTTCGACGGCCATGTCCGCGATCTTGGCCTGCGTCAACTGATACCCGGCCAGCGGCTTGTCGAAGACCTCCCTGGTGCCGACGTAGTCCAACGTCGTCTCCAGGCAGTCGCGGGCCGCGCCGACCGACCCGAACACGATGCCGAACCGCGCCTCGGACAGACAGGCCAGCGGACCCGAGAGTCCGCGCGCCCCAGGCAGTTTGGCGTCGTCGGGCACGCGGACGTCGTCGAGGCTGAACTCGGAGGTGACCGAGGCGCGCAGCGACATCTTGTGCGTCATCGCCCGCGCGGAGAAGCCCGGCGTCGAGGTGGGCACGGCGAAACCGACCACGCCCTCCTCGGCGCGCGCCCAGACGATCGCCACGTCGGCGATGGAAGCGTTGGTGATCCACATCTTCGACCCGTTGAGGATCCAGTCGGACCCGTCGCGGCGGGCCGTGGTCCGCATGCCGCCGGGGTTGGAGCCGAAGTCGGGTTCGGTCAACCCGAAGCAGCCGATCAGCTCGCCCGCGGCCATGCCGGGCAGCCACTCCTCGCGCTGCTCCTCGCTGCCCCAGCGGTGGATGGCGAACATCGCGAGCGAGCCCTGTACCGACACGAGGCTGCGCAGGCCGCTGTCGACGGCCTCCAACTCCTGGCACACCAGCCCGTAGGCGGTGGCCGACGACCCGCTGCAGCCGTAGCCCTCCAGGTGCATGCCGAGCAGTCCCAGCTTGCCGATCTCGACGGCGAGGTCGCGGACCGGGACTTCGCCGGTCTCGAACCACTCGGCGATGTGCGGGCGCAGGCGGGACTCGCCGAACTGCCGGACCATGGTGCGCAGCTCGAGGTCCTCGGGCGTCAGCAGCGTGTCGAGGTCGAGCAGACTTTCGATCGTCGTGGACATGCTCTTCGTTCTACACCAGAGGCACTGCACACCGTTACCCTGAATGGTGATGAGTGAGCAGCGTTCCAAGGCAGATGCGTACCGCGCCTACGGTCCCGCGACCAGGGCCATCCATGCCGGTTACCGGCCCGATCCGGGGACCGGCGCGGTCAACGCCCCGATCTACGCCAGTTCGACCTTCGCCCAGGACGGCGTCGGCGGGCTGCGCGGCGGCTACGAGTACGCGCGGACCGGCAACCCGACCCGCGCGGCCCTGGAGGCGGCCCTCGCGGCGGTCGAGGGCGCCACGTTCGGGCGGGCCTTCAGTTCCGGCATGGCGGCCACCGACTGCACGCTGCGGGCCGTGCTGCGCCCGGGCGACCACGTCGTCATCCCCGACGACGCCTACGGCGGCACCTTCCGCCTGATCGACAAGGTCTTCTCGCAGTGGGGCGTGACGCACACCCCCGTCGCGCTGTCGGACCTCGACGCCGTCCGGGCCGCGATCACCCCCGCCACCAAGCTGGTGTGGGTGGAGACGCCCACCAACCCGCTGCTGTCGATCGCCGACATCGCCGGCATCGCCGAGCTGTCCTCGGCCGCCGGCGTGAAGGTGTTGGTGGACAACACCTTTGCCTCCCCAGCCCTGCAGCAACCGCTGGCCCTGGGTGCCGACATCGTGCTGCACTCGACGACGAAGTACATCGGCGGGCACTCCGACGTGGTCGGCGGCGCGCTGCTCACCGACGACGAGGAACTCGACGAGGCGTTCGCGTTCCTGCAGAACGGCGCGGGTGCGGTGCCCGGTCCGTTCGACGCCTATCTGACGATGCGTGGGCTCAAGACGCTGTCGCTGCGGATGGAACGGCACAGCGTCAACGGCGCCCGGGTGGCCGAGTTCCTCGCCGAGCACGACGCCGTCGAGTCGGTGCTCTACCCCGGGCTGCCGAGCCATCCCAACCACGACGTCGCGGCCCGGCAGATGTCCGGTTTCGGCGGCATGGTGTCGGCTCGGCTGAAGGGCGGCCGGGACGCGGCGCATCAGCTGTGCGCGCGCACCGAGATCTTCATCCTCGCCGAATCGCTCGGTGGCGTGGAGTCCCTGATCGAGCACCCCGGCGCCATGACCCACGCGTCCACCGCGGGCTCGCAGTTGGAGGTGCCCGACGACCTGGTTCGGCTGTCCGTCGGCATCGAGGACGTCGCCGACCTGCTGGGCGACCTGGAACAGGCCCTAGGAAAGGGCTGAGCGCAACGCGGAGGCGGTGATCGCGAGGTTGACCTCCGGCAGCGCCGTCGGATATTCGTCGACCCAACTGCCGCTCGAGATCTCGGTGGCCCGTGAGTGCACCCACCGCCAGCCGCGGTCGTTGAGGCTCAGGAGTGCGCCGAGCCCGTCGGCGGCGTGCAGCACCGTGACGACGGCCGCCGTCGCCGGGGTGGGCGGACGTCGGTCGAACAGCGCGGCCAGCAGATCGGCACGGGCCGCGGCGACGCGTTCCCGACGGATCAGCGGCCAGGCGTAGAGCCTGTTGAATCGCGAGGACGGTACCCGGACGCGGCTGATCTGGCCGAGCCGCTCCAGGTGCAGGGCGACGGTGTCCTGCACGCCCTTGCCCACCTTGGCGACGGCCCGTTCCGGCGTCAGCGGCTGCTTTTGCAGCAGCGCGAGCGCGGTTTCTCCGACGGGGTCGGTGGCCGAGCCCGCCTGCAACGCGACGAGTCGACCCTGTTCGACCGCGTCACCCGGTGCCGACGGCCTCAGCCGGCACGCCCACGCGAGGTCGAGCAGGACACCGGCTGCCAAGACGCGTTCGCGCCGCTGGCGCTCCAGCGAGGGTTGGGCGGTGGCGTTGTCGACGAGCAGCAGGAAGAGGTCTTCGGCAATCTGCGCCATGACCGGCTAGGAGTGGTACGGCTCCGCGCTGATCAGCTCGACCTCGATGGTGCTGCCGTTGGGGACGACGAAGCTGCGCTTGTCGCCGACCTTGGCGTCGATGATCGCGCCGCCGAGCGGGGACTTCGGCGAGTAGACCTCGAGCTTGCCGTCGGTCACGCCTTCCTGGCGGGTTCCGATGAGGAACGTCTCGGTGTCGCCGTCCGCGAACTTGACCTTGACGACCGAGCCGGGCAGCGCGACGCCGGACTGCTTGGGGGCCTCGCCCACCTTGGCGTTGTTGAGCAGCTCCTGGAGCTGTCGAATCCGGGCCTCCTGCTGCCCCTGATCCTCACGCGCCTGGTGGTAGCCACCGTTCTCGCGGAGGTCGCCCTCTTCGCGGCGGTCGTTGATCTCGGCAGCGATGATCGGCCGGTTCGCGATGAGCTGGTCGAGCTCGGCCTTCAGCCGGTCGAATGCGTCTTCGGTGAGCCAGGTGACCTGGGTATCCGTCATGTCGTCGCGCTCCTGTCTTCGTCTCGCGCTGTCAGCGGGGAATGGTCGGCGTGTGCCGGTGATCGCAAGCGCTGAGGGCGCATTAAAGCAGCAATACACGGCTCCAATGGGAACCGTGTACGGCTCCATGTTAGCACCGCCGAGACAGCCGTTTTTCACGTATTGGCTGTTCGGCGTTCTCCCGACGGTTGCCCGGGGACCGTCCGGCCAAACCTCGTCAGGGCGATTCGAGGTAGCCCGGAACCTCCGTGCCGCAGCCGTAGACGTCGCCGACGACGGGTTGGCGGGTGGCCTTGACCATCGCCGAGACCTGAACCGTCTCCGCCGTCGACGGCGGCACCAGGATCTCGCGCCGACCGACCTCGGCGCCGTCGACCGACCTGGCCCGGACGATGCACACCACCGGCCGCGACGGGTCCTCACGGGTGACGCTGATGGTGACCTCGACGCCGTCGGATCCCACCAACCGGTAGCCGCCCAAGTCGCCCTTGACCTCGCCCGTGCCCAGCCGTTGATAGGCGACGAGCGCCAGCGCGACGCCCGCGGCCACGATCACGACGAACAGCACGGCGACCAGCCTGCGACGGGAGCTGCCGGCCAGCCGTTGACGCCCGTAGCGGGCGGCGGGGCGCTCGATCACGAGGTGATTCACCCTCCGTCGGATGGCCAGCACGGGTCTGGGTTCGGATGATTGGACTAGGACTGGAACTATAGGGGCACCCAAACTGGTTGAACCGTGACGACCATGGCGAACGAGCAAGATAGGCACACGTGAGCGAACTGCGTTTGATGGCGGTCCACGCCCACCCCGACGACGAGTCGAGCAAGGGCGCCGCCTCGATGGCCAAGTACGTGGACGAGGGCGTCCGCGTGAAGGTGGTGACCCTGACCGGCGGCGAGCGGGGCGACATCCTCAACCCTGCGATGGACCTGCCCGAGGTGCACGGCCGGATTCACGAGATCCGCATCGACGAGATGGCGAAGGCCGCGGAGATCCTCGGCGTCGAGCACGAGTGGTTGGGCTTCGTCGACTCCGGATTGCCCGAGGGCGACCCGCTACCGCCGCTGCCCGAGGGCTGCTTTGCGCTGGTGCCGCTGGAGGAGTCCACCGAGCGGCTGGTCCGTTCGATCCGGGAGTTCCGGCCGCACGTGCTGACGACGTACGACGAGAACGGCGGCTACCCGCACCCCGACCACATTCGCTGCCACCAGGTGTCGATGGCCGCCTACGAGGCCGCCGCGGACTACCGGTTGTATCCCGACGCGGGTGAGCCGTGGGCGGTGTCGAAGGTCTACTACAACCACGGCTTCCTGCGCAGTCGCATGCAGGCGTTCCAGGACGAGTTCGCCAAGCACGGCCAGGTGGGGCCCTACGAGAAGTGGCTGAAGGACTGGGACCCGGAACTGGACGTCACGGCCAGCCGGATCACCACCAGCGTCGAGTGCTCGAAGTACTTCCCGCAGCGCGACCTCGCCCTCATCGCGCATGCCACGCAGATCGACCCGAAGAGCTTCTTCTTCAGCACGCCGATGGAGTGGCAGCAGCGGCTGTGGCCGACCGAGGACTACGAGCTGGCGCGGTCGCGCATCCCCGTGACGCTGCCCGAGGACGACCTGTTCGCCGGGATCGACCCGTGACGGACGGCGTGATGTTCGTCGTGGCGTTGCTCGCCGACGAGACGCCGCGTGACACCGGGCCGGACTTCGGCAAGGCCAGCCCGTTCGGCCTCGTCGTGATCGTGGTGCTGCTGATCGGTACCTTCCTGCTCGTCTGGTCGATGAACAAGCACCTCAAGAAGCTGCCGGAATCGTTCGACCCCGAGCACCCCGAGCCCGATCAAGCCGTCGACGACGGAACCGTCGTCGAACCGGGTGATCCCGGCCTGGCCACGGGTGGTCGTCCAGACGGTGGCGGTTAACGCCCTCGCCGGGGCCACCAGCCCCTATCTGCGCCAGCACGCCGACAACCCGGTGCACTGGCAGCAGTGGACTGCCGAGGCGCTGGCCGAGGCGGCGGAGCGGGACGTGCCGATCCTGCTGTCGGTCGGCTACGCCGCCTGCCACTGGTGCCACGTGATGGCGCACGAGTCCTTCGCCGACGACGAGGTGGCGGCGGCCATGAACGCCGACTTCGTCTGCATCAAGGTCGACCGGGAGGAACGGCCCGACCTCGACGCCGTCTACATGTCCGCGACGGTGGCGCTCACCGGCCAGGGCGGCTGGCCGATGACGTGCTTCCTGACCCCGGACGGGCGGCCGTTCTTCTGCGGCACGTACTACCCCAAGGCGAGCTTTCTTCAGCTGCTGGCCGCCGTCGCCGACACGTGGCGCAACCGCCGCGCCGAGGTGGAGCAGGCGTCCGACGACATCGCCGGCGAGTTGGCCTCGATGGCGTCCGGACTGCCCGGCGGTGGGCCTGCGCTGGAACCCGCGGTGTGCGACCGGGCCGTCGCCGGCGTGCTGGCCGACGAGGACGTCGACCGTGGCGGGTTCGGCGGTGCCCCCAAGTTCCCGCCGTCGGCTCTGCTGGAGGGGCTGCTGCGCCACGTCGAGCGCACCGGTGACGCACGCGTGGCGGCGACCGCCGACCGCACGCTCGACGCCATGGCCCGCGGCGGCATCTACGACCAGCTGGCCGGTGGCTTCGCCCGCTACAGCGTCGACGCGTCGTGGGTGGTGCCGCACTTCGAGAAGATGCTCTACGACAACGCGCTGCTGCTGCGGGTGTACGCACACTGGGCGCGGCGTTCGGGACGGATCCTGGCGCGCAAGATCACCGACGAGACGGCGTCGTTCATCGTGCGCGACCTCGGCGAGGGTGGCATGTTCACCTCGTCGCTGGACGCCGACGCCGACGGCGTCGAGGGGCTCACCTACGCGTGGACGCCGGCGCAGCTGCGCCGGGTTCTCGGTGACGCCGACGGCGATTGGGCCGCAAGGGTTTTCGGAGTGACCGAGGCCGGCACGTTCGAGCACGGCACCTCGGTGCTGCAGCTGCCCGACGACCCCGACTCGCTGTCGCGGTTCGTGAGGGCGCGCACGATTCTGCTCGCCGCGCGGCTCGGCCGGCCGCAACCCGGCCGCGACGACAAGGTGGTGACGGCCTGGAACGGTTTCGCGATCACCGCGCTCGCCGAGGCGTCCGTCGCGTTGGACCGGCCCGAATTCCTCGACGCCGCAACGCAATGCGCGCGATCCGTCGTCGACCTGCACGTCGTCGATGGCCGGCTCCGGCGCGCCAGCCTCGGCGGCCGGGTGGGCGACAGCGCGGCGATCCTTGAGGACCACGCCGGGCTGGCGACGGGGCTGCTCACCCTGTATCAGCTGACCGGTGACCCCGACTGGCTGGCCTCTGCCACCGGGTTGTTGGACGTCGCGCTCGACCACTTCGCCGATCCCGAGCGCGAGGGCCGCTGGTTCGACACCGCCGACGACGCAGAGAAGTTGATGGTGCGGCCGTCGGATCCGCTCGACGGGGCGACCCCGTCGGGTGCGTCGCTGATCACCGAGGCGCTGCAGCTCGCCGCCCACCTGACCGATTCGGAGCGATACGGGGCGGCGGCCACCGCCTCCCTTGCGGCGGCCACTCCGATCTTGACGAAATTGCCACGCTCAGGCGGTCATTGGCTCGCCGTGGCCGAGGCCGCCGTGCGCGGGCCGCTGCAGATCGCGGTGGCGTGCGACCCCGCCGACTCGCCACTGCTGCAGGCCGCACGACTGCTGGCGCCCGGCGGCGCGATGGTCGTCGGGGGAGCGGTCGACTCGTCGGAGTTGCTGCGCGGGCGTGACCGGATCGGTGGTCGCGACGCGGCCTACGTGTGCCGTGGGCACGTCTGCGACCTTCCCGTCACGACGGCCGAAGATCTCGCTGCCGCGCTCGGCGCGGCCGTGTAGCGTGCGGCTCATGCCGAGTGCCGACCTGATCAAGCAGAACGTCAATCGCTACCTGGAACTCGTCGGCGAGGCGAAGTGCGACGAGATCGCCGACCTCTACGCCGACGACGCGACGGTCGAGGACCCGGTCGGCGGCGAGGTGCACATCGGGCGCCAGGCGATCCTCGGGTTCTACAAGGGCGCCCTCGGCGCCAAGGGCGAGACCGAGATCATCACGCTGCGGGCGCTCGGCCACGAGGCGGCCTGGCTGTGGGGGCTGACCTTGGATCTCGGCGAGAGCGGCCGGATGCGGCTCGAGATCCTCAGCGTCATGGCGTTCGACGACGAGGGCAAGATCACGGCGATGAAGGCCTACTGGGGCCCGGAGAACATCACCCAGCTTTAGCGCCGTGCGGCCAAACAGTCATCACGGTCGTCGCAAGACCCGCTCGACGACCGTGACCGCTGTCTCGGCGGGTGCGCCGGGCTAGTTGCTGAAGACCGCGAACCACATCGCGATGTAGTGGCAGATCGCCGCCACCGCGGTGCACGCGTGGAAGAACTCGTGATGACCGAACGTCGTCGGCCACGGGTTGGGCCACTTGAGGGCGTAGAGCACCCCGCCGACGCTGTACAGCGCACCGCCCACGACCAGCAGCACCAGTGCCGCCACGCCCGCGCCGTGCATGATCGGCACGATGAAGAACGCCGCGACCCAGCCGAGCAGCAGGTACAGCGGCACGCCCACCCAGGCCGGCGCCGACGGCCAGCACATCTTGAGCAGCACGCCCGCCAGGGCGCCCGCCCAGACGATCCAGAACAGCGTCATGCCCTGGCTCGACGGCAAGGCCAGCAGGGCGAACGGCGTGTAGCTGCCGGCGATGAACAGGAAGATCATCGAGTGGTCCAGGCGCTTCATCCACTTGCGCTTGGTGGGCGAGACCCAGGTCACCCGGTGATAGGTCGCGCTGACCGCGAACATCGCCACGATCGTCAATGCGTAGAGCAGGGTGGCGACGCCGGCGCGGGACCCCTCCAGCGCCCAGGACACCGCGACCAACGCGGTGCCCGCGACGGTGGCGACGATCGCCGAGTAGAGGTGAATCCAGCCGCGGGCGCGCGGCCTACCGAAGAACTGCGCAACGGCCTCGGGTAGATCCTCCGCCTCGCGGTGGCCGACGGACGGTGGATCTGAGTCGGTCGTGTCGATCGAAGTAGCCATGTCGCCTCCGCCATCTGGCATGGGTGGACTCGAACATCACAGTAGTCTGGATCCTCGTGGAACTCATTCCCCCGCGGCTCAAGGAACCGGCCTACCGGGTCTACGAGGCACGGCTGCGTCACCAGTTGGCGAGATCGAAATCCCAACTGCCAAGGCACATCGCGGTCTTGTGCGACGGCAACCGGCGCTGGGCCCGTGACGAGGGTCACGCGGACGTGAGTTATGGCTACCTGATGGGTGCCGCGAAGATCGCCGAGATGCTCCGCTGGTGCCAGGAAACCGGCGTCGAGATGGCGACGGTGTACCTGCTCTCCACCGAGAACCTGCAGCGCGACCCCGCCGAGTTGGCGTCGCTGATCGGCATCATCACCGATGTCGTCGAGGAGATCTGCGCGCCCGCCAACCACTGGAGCGTGCGAACCGTCGGCGACCTGGAGTTGCTCGGGCAGGAGTCGGCGCGACGCCTACGCGACGCCGTCGACGGCACCGTCGCCACGGCTCCCGCGGGCGCCTTCCACGTCAACGTCGCCGTCGGCTACGGCGGACGGCAGGAGATCGTCGACGCCGTCCGTGCGGTGCTCGGCAAGGAACTCGCCAACGGTGCGACGGCCGAGCAGCTCGTCGACTCGGTCACCGTCGAGGCCATCTCGGAGAACGTCTACACCTCCGGGCAGCCCGACCCGGATCTGGTGATCAGGACCTCCGGCGAGCAACGACTCTCGGGCTTTCTGCTGTGGCAGAGCGCGTATTCGGAGATGTGGTTCACCGAGGCGCACTGGCCGGCGTTCCGGCGGGTGGACTTCCTGCGTGCGCTGCGTGACTACACCCTCAGAGACCGGCGCTACGGCCACTGACCCCATGTCAGACTGAACCCGTGGCTGCGATGTCGGCTGTGGTGTTCGGTCTGAGCTGGTGGCTCGGGCTGTACCTGCTGGCGCGCGATCCCCGCAAGCCCGTTCTGATCCTCGCCGCGGTGGGACTGTGCAGTTTCGCCGCGGTGGTGGCGCTCGACGCCGTCCGCCACCTCGGCACGTCGCAGTCGGGGCCGCTCAGCCACGTCGAGGTGTACCTGGTCGTCGTGCCCGGCGTGGCCTGGTTCGCGGTGCTGTTGGAGCTGACGCGCCCCGGTGACACCTGGCGGGGCCGGATCGGCGAGATCTCGGTGGTCGCGGTGGTCGCGGCACTGGCGTTCGTGGGCGCCTCGATGGCCGGTTCCGTCGACGGTCCGCTGCGCGCCGGGCACTGGGTGATGTTCGCCGTCGTCTCGTCGGCGACGCTCGGGGCGATGGTCAGGATGCTGGCCGGCGGGCGGCGGCCCAGATCGGTGACGGGGTCGGCGGTCCTGGCGACGCTGTTCTTCGCCCTGGGCAACGCCATCCTGGTGATCCCGCTGGGCCTGGTCCCGAGCTGGCTGGCGCTGGCGTCCACGGGATGCGACGTGCTGCTGCTGGGTGTGGCCGTGGCGCTCTGGGATTCGTTCGACGAGGGTCAGGCGCTGCGCGCGGACATGCTGCGGTCGTTCACCGGAAGCGTCGTCGTCGCGGTGCTCTTCGGTGGGCAGGTGCTCGTCGGGATGGCGGTCACCGACGAGCACGCGGCGCTGTCGGTGCTGTTGTTCACCAGCCTTGGCGTGGCCATCGGCATCAACGTGATGGCCGACCCGTTGGCCGGCGTGCTGGACCGCCTCGCGTTCTCCCGCTCGCCCGGCTTGCGGGCCGACCGGGCTGCGCTGCGGCGCACCGAGTCCGCGCTGCCGCTGCGGTCCGACGATCCGCTGGACGGCGTCAGCGACGAGACGTTCGTCCGGTTGACGCGCCGGGCGCTGGGCCACTACGGAGACCTGTCCAAGTTGGTGGCGAGTCCGCTGACCGCGCTGCCGGTCCTCGACGAACGGCTGGCTCGGCGCGGCGCACCCGATCAGCCGCTGGAACGGGCCAACGAGTTGCGGGCTCTGCTCGCCGACCGGATCGCCGCGCTGCGACCTCGCGACGGCGGCGAGTTCGGGACCACCGAGCAGTGGCGGCACTACAACTCGCTGTACTTCCCGTACGTCGTCGGGGTGCGGGCGTACGCCCAGAACGCGACGGCCGCGGGTCTGGACCCCGTCGCCAAGCAGGCGTGGCAGTGGTTCGTCACCGAGGTCCCGCAGCGCTCGCTGCACAACTGGCAGAACGCGGCCGCCCGGGTCATCGCCGCCGATCTGCGCGGTACCCGGGTGACGGCGGTGAACAACACGTCCTGACCTGCGGCTGGCAGTAACTGGCAGCGTTCGGCGTCGATGTGGCAGTGCTTTCCGACCATCGTCGGAGGTGTCCACAACCCTCAACGTCGAGGAGCCGCCATGACCGCCACCATCCCCCACGAACCCCTGTCCGACAGTTCGGACAGCCTACTGCGCTTCGCTCTGCGGGCCGACGCCACGGCGTGCGCCGGGCTCGGCCTGATGCTCGCGTTCGCCGCCGATCCGCTCTCTCGGCTTTCGGGCCTCTCGGCCACCGCCGAGTGGTTGGCCGGGGCCGCCCTCGTGGTCTACGGCGCGGCGCTCTACGTGCTGGCCGCCGTGCCGTTCGTCCGTCGCGTCGGCGTCGGGGTCGTGGTGGCCAACGTGGTCTTCGCGGCGGCCGTCGTCGCGGTCGTGGCGGCCGGGGTCTTGCCGCTCACCGGCGCCGGAGTGGCCATGATGCTGGCCACCGTCGCCGCCACCCTCGGGCTGGCCCACCTGCAGTACCTCGGGGTCCGCCGACTGGCGTGACCCCCCGCGAGCACCGATGCGTGGTCGCGGGCGGCGAGAGGTCACCGCGCGCGGCTCGCATCGGCCATCAGATGTCCGAAGAAGCAACCAGGAAGGGAAGATCCATGACCACCATCACCGCCAACGCCCACACCCGGACCAAGGACGCGTTCCTGCGGTTCGCCATGCGACTCGACGCCGTCGTCAGCGGTCTCGTCGGCGTCGTGGGCGTCGCACTCGCTCCGCGCATCGCCGAGCTGTCGGGCACCACCGCCGCCCTGGAGTACTCGGTCGGCGCGTTCTTCGTCGCGTACGGGATCGCCGTCTTCGCCCTGTCGAGGGTGGCGCACGTGCGCACGCCGGGCATCCTCGTGACCGTCGGCAACGTCGTCTTCACCGTCGGTGCCGTCGCCGTCGTCCTGGCCGGGGTGTGGCCGCTCACCACGACGGGGATCGTGCTTACCCTGGGCAGCGGCGTCTTCACCCTGGTGATGGCCGACCTGCAGTATCTGGGTCTGCGCCGCCTTCGGGCCTAGCGCCTTGGGTCAGAGCTTGCGCAGGCGCAGCCGGTTGATCGCGTGGTCGGCGTCCTTGCGCAGCACCAGCGTGGCGCGCGGCCTGGTGGGCAAGATGTTCTCGATCAGGTTGGGCCGGTTGATCGAGTGCCAGATGTCGCGCGCGGCGAACTCCGCCTGCTCGTCGGTCAACGTCGAGTAGTGGTGAAAGTGCGACTGCGGGTCGGCGAACGCGCCGGCCCGCATCGCCAGGAACCGGGACACGTACCAGCCCTCGATGTCCTCGATGCGGGCGTCGACGTAGACGGAGAAGTCGAACAGGTCCGACACCATCAACGCCGGACCGGTCTGCAGCACGTTGAGACCCTCGAGGATCAGGATGTCGGGGTGCTTGATCGTCATCTGCTCGCCGGGGACGATGTCGTAGATCAGGTGCGAGTACACCGGCGCCGACGCCTGGTCCGATCCCGACTTCACCGCCGTGACGAAGCGCATCAGCGCGCGCCGGTCGTAGCTCTCTGGGAAACCCTTGCGATGCATCAGGTTTCGCCGCAGCAGCTCGGCGTTGGGGTACAGGAATCCGTCGGTGGTGACGAGGTCGACGCGGGGATGGTGCTCCCAGCGGGCCAGCAGCGCCTGCAGCACACGGGCGGTCGTCGACTTCCCGACGGCCACGCTGCCCGCCACGCCGATCACGAACGGCACCGGGCGGTCGGGATTCTGCTGCGGCTCGCCGAGGAATTCGGCGGTCGTGGCGAACAGCCGCTGGCGCGCGGCGACCTGTAGGTGGATCAGCCGGGCCAGCGGGAGGTAGACCTCTTCGACTTCCAGCAGGTCCAATTGTTCGCCGAGACCGCGAAGCCCGAGGACTTCACTCTCCGTGAGCTTCAACGGGGTCGACATCCGCAACGAACGCCACTGACTCCGGTCGAACTCGACGTACGGACTCGGCTCGCTCGTCCGCGCCATGCAGCCAGTGTTGCATTTACGGTTGACGGCATGGACGCCACCACCGTCATTCGCGAGTATCTGCTCCTCGGTCTGAGGTTCGACCGCATCGAGGAGGGCTACGTCGACTCCTACACCGGGGACCCCGCGCTGCGGGCCGTCGTCGCCGCCGAGCCGCCGCCGGACCCCGCGGATCTCGCCCGTCAGGCCGACCGGTTGATCGCGGAGATGCCCGGCGCCGAGGGTCTCGACGATCAGCGGTCGGACTACATCGCCGCGCACCTGCGCGCGCTGGCGAGTGCGGGCCGCAAGTTCGCCGGCGAGGACATCGGCTTCGTGCAGGAGGTGCACGACTACTTCGACGTGGACATCGCCAAGGGCGATCCCGACGAGTACCGCGAGGCGCACCGCAAGCTCGACGAGGCGCTCGGTGGCACGGGTGACCTCGCCGAGCGCATGCAGAGCTATCGCAGCGGCGAGGAGATCCCGCCGGAGCGACTGGAGGAGTGCATTCATGCGTTCTCCAGCGCCCTGCGCGACCGGGTGCGCGCCGACTTCCCGCTGCCCGACGCGGAGACGATCAACTACGAGATCGTCACCGACAAGCCGTGGTCGGGGTTCAACTACTACGAGGGCGACTACCGCTCCACGGTGGCGGTGAACGCCGACCTCAAGCAGCAGATGTCGGGGCTGCCGCGACTGGTCGCCCACGAGTCGTACCCGGGTCACCACACCGAGCACTGCCGCAAGGAGGCCGGCCTCGTCGCGGGGCAGGGTCAGACGGAGCAGACGATCTTCCTGGTCAACACGCCGCAGTGCCTGATGGCCGAGGGTCTGGCCGACTTGGCGCTGTACGCGGCGATCGGACCCGACTGGGGTGCGTGGGCGGCCGAGATCTACGCCGATCTGGGCTTGCGGTTCGACGGCGAGCGCGCGGTGGCGGTGTCCACCGCCGCCGCCGCTCTGGCCGACGTCCGCCAGGACGCCGCGCTGATGCTGCACGACGAGCACCGCGACGTCGACGACGTGGTCGCCTTCCTGCAGCGGTGGCAGCTGACCAGCGAGACGCGGGCCCGGCAGTCGCTGCGGTTCCTGTCCTCCCCGCTGTGGCGCGCGTACACGAGTACCTACGTCGAGGGCTACCGGCTGCTGCGGGCGTGGCTGGACGCGCGTCCCGCCGAGGTGACGCTGACGCAGCGGTTCGGCAGGCTCCTCGACGAGCCGCTGGTGCCGTCGGCGTTGCGGTAGGCACCTGCGGCCGACGAACGTCGAGTTGTCGTCGTCGATCGTCTTCCACCGCGACGACAGGTCGACGTTCGCGACGGAGTTCTCGGGCGATTAGGCTGGTCTTATGACCGCTGAGCCCGTGACCACCCCCGCGCCCGCGCTGGGCGCCGAGTACGCCGAGACCGCGAGCGCCGCCTACACCGCGGCCCTGAAGGTCATCGAGTCCGTCGAACCGCGCATCGCGGCGGCGACGCGCCAGGAGCTCGCCGACCAGCGCGATTCGCTCAAGCTGATCGCCAGCGAGAACTACGCCTCCCCGGCGGTGCTGCTGACCATGGGCACGTGGTTCTCCGACAAGTACGCCGAGGGCACCGTCGGCCACCGCTTCTACGCGGCCTGCCAGAACGTCGACACCGTGGAGGCGCTGGCCGCCGAGCACGCCCGCGAGCTGTTCGGTGCGCCGTATGCCTACGCGCAGCCGCACTCCGGCATCGACGCCAACCTGGTTGCGTTCTGGGCCATCCTGCAGACCCGCATCGAGGCGCCCGGCCTGGCGGAACTCGGGGCCAAGAACGTCAACGACCTGACCGAGGCCGACTGGGAGAAGCTGCGCGCCACGCTGGGCAACCAGCGTCTGATGGGCATGTCCCTGGACGCGGGCGGCCACCTGACCCACGGCTTCCGGCCCAACATCTCCGGCAAGATGTTCCACCAGCGCAGCTACGGCACCGACCCGGAGACGGGCCTGCTGGACTACGCGCAGTTCGCCGCCGCGGCTCGCGAGTTCAAGCCGCTGATCCTGGTGGCCGGGTACTCGGCCTACCCGCGCCGGGTGAACTTCGCCAAGATGCGCGAGATCGCCGACGAGGTGGGCGCCACCTTCATGGTCGACATGGCGCACTTCGCGGGTCTGGTGGCCGGCAAGGTCTTCACCGGCGACGAGGATCCGGTGCCGTTCGCCCACGTCACCACGACGACGACGCACAAGTCGCTGCGCGGTCCGCGCGGCGGCCTGGTGCTGGCCACCGAGGAGTACTCGGGGGCAGTCGACAAGGGCTGCCCGATGGTGCTCGGCGGCCCGATGGCCCACGTCATGGCGGCCAAGGCCGTCGCGTTCGCCGAAGCCCGTCAGCCGTCGTTCCAGGAGTACGCCCAGCGCATCGCCGACAACGCCAAGGCGCTGGCCGACGGTTTCCTGACCCGGGGTGCCCGCCTGGTGACCGGCGGCACCGACAACCACATCGTGCTGCTCGACGTCACGTCGTTCGGGCTGACCGGCCGCCAGGCCGAGTCGGCGCTGCTCGACGCCGGCGTCGTGACCAACCGCAACTCGATCCCGGCCGACCCGAACGGTGCCTGGTACACCAGCGGCATCCGCTTCGGCACGCCGGCGTTGACGACGCGCGGCTTCGGTCCCGAGGACTTCGACCGCGTGGCCGAGCTGGTCGTCGAGGTGCTGAAGAACACCCAGCCCGACGGGACCTCGAAGGCCAAGTACGTGCTGGGCGACGGCGTTGCCGCTCGCATCCGGAGCGCGTCGGCCGAGTTGCTGGCCGCCAACCCGCTCTACCCCGGTCTGACCCTGTAGGGGACACGCCGCAGGCGATTTCGAGGAACGTGTGTCCACGGGTTACAGTTAGTTTCATGGCAGAGAAGCCCGTAGCCAATGCGCTGACCCTCGAGCTCGAACCCGTCGTCGAGGAGAACCTGGCGCGCCACGTCGCGACCGAGGAGATGTGGTACGCGCACGACTTCGTGCCGTTCGACAAGGGCGAGAACTTCGCCTTCCTCGGCGGGACCGACTGGGACGAGTCGTCGGTGACGCTGCCCAAGCCGGTGACCGACGCGCTGGAGATCCTGCTCATCGTCAAGGACAACCTGGCCGGCTATCACCGTGAGCTCGTCGAGCACTTCATTCTCGACGACAAGTGGGGGCGCTGGCTGGGCCGGTGGACCGCCGAGGAGCACCTGCACGCCGTCGCGTTGCGCAACTACCTGGTGGTCACGCGCGAGATCGACCCCAGCGCCAACGAGGACGTCCGCGTCGCTCACGTGATGAAGGGCTACCGCGCCGACAAGCTCAGCCAGATCGAGACGCTGGTGTTCATGTCGTTCCTGGAGCGCGCGCACGCCGTCTTCTGCCGCAATCTGCAGGCCAAGATCACCGAGCCGATCCTGGCGTCGATGGTGGGTCGGATCGCCAAGGACGAAGAGCGTCACGAGGAGTTCTTCGCCAACCTCATCGCCCACTGCCTGACCACCCAGCGCGAGGAGACGATCGCCGCGATCGCCACCCGGGCCGCGGCGTTCGAGGTCATCGGAGCCGACATCGACGCCTACGCAGACAAGGTCCGCGTGGTCGCCGAGGCAGGCATCTTCGACGACGCCGCCCGGCGCAAGGTGCTCTCCGATCGCATCGAGGCGTGGGGTGTCGCGGACGCCCCCGAGCTCGTGGAGTTCGTCGCCAAATAGTTAACCGCGTGGTCACATTTCGGCCACGGCGCGCCTGCGCGGCGCAATCCTCGGCACGGGAGTAGCGTCGGTTTCGATGGCCGACATGCTCTGCTATCCGGGCGGTACCCGTCGTTTCGACGAAGGGGCCGGCCCCGGTCCTGGTACCGCGGTATCCACCGAGGGAGTTCGTGCGGTGCCGCACGGGCCTAGGAGCGCCACGTGACTGATTCGGCCGTTCGGACTTACGTGCTCGACACCTCAGTGCTGCTGTCCGATCCCTGGGCATGCAGTCGGTTCGCCGAACACGAAGTCGTCGTCCCCCTCGTCGTGATCAGCGAGTTGGAGGACAAGAGGCACCATCACGAGCTGGGCTGGTTCGCGCGCCAGGCCCTGCGGATGTTCGACGACCTACGCCTCGAACATGGGCGACTCGATCAGCCCATTCCCATTGGCACACACGGCGGTACGCTCCAGATCGAGCTCAACCACAGTGATCCGTCGGTGCTGCCCGCGGGGTTCCGCACCGGCACCAACGACGCCCGCATCCTCACCTGCGCGGCCAACCTCGCCGCCGAGGGCAAGTTGGTGACGCTGGTCAGCAAGGACATCCCGCTGCGGGTGAAGGCGGGTGCCGTGGGTCTTCCCGCCGACGAGTACCACGCCCAGGACGTGGTGGCCTCAGGCTGGACCGGAATGGCCGAGGTCGACGTGGCCGCCGACGAGATCGACACGCTGTTCGCCGACGGCGAGGTGGACCTCGAGGAGGCCCGAAACCTGCCCTGTCACACCGGTGTTCGCATGCTCAGCGGCAACTCGTCGGCCCTGGGCCGGGTCAATGCCGAGAAGCGGGTCCAGCTGGTCCGAGGCGATCGGGAGGTGTTCGGCCTCCGGGGAAGGTCAGCCGAACAGCGCGTCGCCCTGGACCTGCTGCTCGACGAGTCGGTCGGGATCGTCTCCCTCGGCGGCAAGGCGGGCACCGGCAAGTCGGCGCTCGCCCTGTGCGCCGGCCTCGAGGCGGTGCTCGAACGCCGCACCCACCGCAAGGTCGTCGTCTTCCGGCCGCTGTACGCCGTCGGCGGGCAGGATCTCGGCTACCTGCCGGGTAGCGAGAGCGAGAAGATGGGCCCGTGGGCCCAGGCCGTCTTCGACACCCTCGAAGGGCTCGCCAGCCCGGCGGTGCTCGACGAGGTGCATGCCCGCGGCATGCTCGAGGTGCTGCCGCTGACCCACATCCGCGGCCGCTCGCTGCACGACTCCTTCGTCATCGTCGACGAGGCGCAGTCACTGGAGCGCAACGTGCTGCTGACCGTGCTCTCGCGCCTCGGCGCCGGCTCGCGGGTGGTGCTCACCCACGACGTCGCCCAGCGTGACAACCTCCGGGTGGGCCGGCACGACGGCGTGGCGGCGGTCATCGAGAAGCTCAAGGGTCACCCGCTGTTCGCGCACATCACCCTGCTGCGCAGCGAGCGGTCGCCCATCGCCGCGCTCGTCACCGAGATGCTGGAGGAGTTCAGCCCGGGCGCGTTGCCCTGATTTCCGCCTGTCCGGCGGGGGCACCTGATTCCGCCATCGGGTGTGCTGTGGGATCGCGGATCCGCGTGATGTCGCGATCCCACAGCACACACGTGACGGCCAGGTCGGGTCGGTAAGGTGTGCTGGTGCGGAAGCGCCCCGAAAAGCCCACCTGGTCCTACTGGCGCACCGTCATCGGTGTGTGCGCCGGGGTGGCCATCGTCGTGGTCGGCAGCCTGACCGGCCACGTGGCCAAGGCCGACGAGGTCGACTGCTCGCAGTACAAGTGCATCGCGCTGACGTTCGACGACGGCCCGAGCCCGTACACCGACCGGTTGCTCCAGGTGCTCACCGCCAACGACGCGAAGGCGACGTTCTTCGAGATCGGCAACAAGGTGGCGGCCAACCCCGAGGGCGCCAAGCGCGTGGTCGAGGCGGGCATGGAACTGGGCAGCCACACCTGGGAGCACCCGAACATGACCACGATCCCGCCGGAGGACATCCCGGCCCAGTTCAGCAAGGCCAGTGACGCCATCGAGGCGGCGACGGGTCAGCGTCCCAAGCTGGTTCGCACCGCGGGCGGTCTGATCAACGATCAGGTGCTGGCGGAGGCCAAGAAGCAGGGGCTGGCCGACATCAACTGGGACGTCATCCCGTTCGACTGGGCCAACGACGGCAACACCGCGGCCACCCGCTACATGCTGATGAGCCAGATCAAGCCGAATTCGGTGGTGCTGTTCCATGATTCGTACTCGTCGACCGTCGACCTGGTGCAGCAGTTCCTACCGGTGCTCAAGGCCAACGGCTACCACATGGTGACCGTCACCCAGATGCTCGGCGAGCGGGCGCCCGGCAGCACCTACGGCAGCCGCGACAACGGCCCGCCCGTCAACGAACTGGTCGACATCCCGCCCGGGGAGATCCCGGTGCTGCCCGACACGCCGTCGCCGGCGCCGATGCCGAACCTCCCGATCACCGACATCCCGGATCAGAACTCCGGTGGCCCCAACAACGGCGCCTGACCGCACCTCGTGACGACGGCCACCGCGTTCGTCCTGACGACGTTGGTGCTCTGCTACGCCGTGGTCTCGGGGCTGGTCAAGCAGTGGTACCTGGCGCCGGCGCTGATCTTCGTGCTGTGCGGAATGGCACTGGGGCCGTTCGGGTTCGACGTCATCGAGAGCGGTCCGGACACCTCGACGTTCACGGTGCTGGCGCAACTGGCGCTGACCGTGATCCTGTTCAACCAGGCCGCCGAACTCGACCTGTCGGCGGTCCTGCGGCGCCGGGAGGTGACGTTCCGCCTGCTGGTGGTCGGCATCCCGCTGGCGATCGTCCTCGGCGTGGGGACGGCGCTGCTGTTGTTCCCGGTGATGCCGACGTGGGAGGCGGTGTGTCTCGCGGCGATCGTCGCGCCCACCGAGGTTGCCCTGATCGACGCCCTGCTGGAGGACGACCGGGTTCCCGAGCGGATCCGCCACGCCCTGTCCACCGAGAGCGGCTTCTACGACGGCTTCGCCCTCGCGGCGCTTCTCGCGGCGGTGGCGCTCGCGTCGGAGCGGACGGAATCCGACGTGCACTGGGGTTACTTCCTGGTGCGCACCGAACTGGTTTCGGTGGCGGTCGGCCTCGCCGTCGGGGCCGCCGGTGGCTGGGTGATCGGCAGGTCGCGGCACCGCGGCTGGATGAGCGACGTGTGGGCGCAGCTGGCCACGCTGGCCGTCGCGCTGGTGTGCTTCCAGATCGGCGAGATCGTGCACGGCAGTGGCTTCGTCGCGGCCTTCGCCGGCGGGCTGGCCTTCGCCTACGCGACGCGGCGCGCCGGCTCGCGGCCCGAGACGCACGTGTCCGACGCCGCCGGCCAGCTGCTGGAGCTGACCGTCTTCGCGCTGTTCGGCGGGCACGCGGTGATCGTGGGGTGGCGCGACGTCAGCTGGCGCGTGGTGGTGTTCGCCGTCGTCGCGCTGTTCGGCGTGCGCCTCGTCGCGGTGCTGCTGGCGCTGCTGCGCAGTGACGTGCCGGTCCGCGAGCGGGTGTTCATCGGCTGGTTCGGCCCGCGCGGCATCGGCACCGTGGTGCTCGGCCTGCTGGTGCTGGAACGCGGCAGCATCGAGCAGGAGTCGCTGATCCTTCAGGTGGTCGCGGTGACCGTGTCACTGAGCCTGGTGCTGCACAGCGTGAGCGCGTGGCCAGGCATCAGGTGGCTGGCCACGCCGGACCGCGCTAGTCGCCCTGCTTGACCTTCGCCATCTTCAGCACGTCGAGGCGCTTGTCGAGCTCCTCTTCGGACAGCTTGTCGCCGATCAAGCCACGGTCGACGACGGTCTGGCGAATCGTCTTGCGCTCCTTGAGTGCTTCCTTGGCGACCTTCGCGGCTTCCTCGTACCCGATCGCCGAGTTGAGCGGCGTGACGATCGACGGCGAGGACTCGGCCAGCTCGCGCAGGTGCTGCTCGTTGGCCACCAGGCCGTCGATGCACCGCTCGGCGAACAGCCTGGAGACGTTGGACAGCAGCGTGAACGACTCGAGCACGTTGCGCGCCATCATCGGGATGTAGACGTTGAGTTCGAAGGCACCCGACAGGCCGCCGACGGCGACGGCCGCGTCGTTGCCGATCACCTGGGCGGCGACCTGCGTAACGGCCTCGGGCAGAACGGGATTGACCTTGCCCGGCATGATCGAGCTGCCCGGCTGAAGGTCGGGCAGCTGGAGCTCGCCGAGCCCGGTTAGCGGCCCGGATCCCATCCAGCGGACGTCGTTGGCAATCTTGGTCAGCGATACGGCGATGGTCTTCAGCGCACCGGACGCCTCCACCAGTCCGTCCCGGGCAGCCTGCGCCTCGAACGAGTCGACGGCCGTGCGCAATTCGGCGATCCCGGTCTGGTCGACGAGCACGTCGACGACCTTGGGGCCGAAGCCGTCGGGCGCGTTGAGGCCGGTGCCGACGGCGGTGCCGCCGATGGCCAGCTCGCCGAGCCGGGGGAGCGTCGCCTTGACCCGCTCGATGCCGGCTTCGACCTGGCGGGCGTAGCCGCCGAACTCCTGGCCCAGCGTCACCGGGACGGCGTCCATCAGGTGCGTGCGGCCGGACTTGACCACGGTGCGCCACTGCCGGGCCTTGTTGGCGAGGGACTCGTGCAGCACCTCGAGGGCCGGGATGAGGTGTCGGACGGCGGCTTCGGTGGCGGCGATGTGGGTCGCGGTGGGGAAGGTGTCGTTGGAGCTCTGCGACATGTTGACGTGGTCGTTGGGGTGGACCTCGACGCCGTTGGCCTTGGCGATCGAGGCGATCACCTCGTTGGCGTTCATGTTGGAGCTGGTGCCCGAACCGGTCTGGAAGACGTCGATCGGGAACTGGTCGTCGTGCTTGCCGTCGGCGATCTCGGCCGCCGCGGCGATGATGGCGTCGGCCTTCTCGGCGTCGAGCAGGCCGAGGTCCTTGTTCACCTGCGCGCAGGCGCCCTTCAGCAGGCCGAGGGCGCGGATCTGGGTGCGCTCCAGGGGCCGGAACGAGATCGGGAAGTTCTCCACCGCACGCTGCGTCTGAGCGCGCCACAGGGCGCTCTTCGGCACCCGCACTTCACCCATGGTGTCGTGCTCGATGCGGTATTCGGTCTCGACTGCGCTGTCGGCGGACATCTGCTCCCTGTTTCGTTGGTGGTGTGAGTGTGAGAAGTGGTCTACGGCAACGGGTATGCGGCGGACATGTCGCCGGTGAAGTCGACCGCCGAATACTCGTTGAGCTTCGAGAGCCGGTGGTACGCCTCGATCATGCGGACGGTCCCGGACTTGGAACGCATCACGATCGACTGCGTCGTGCAGCCGCCGCCGAAGTAGCGGACGCCCTGGAGCAGGTCGCCGTCGGTGACGCCGGTGGCGGAGAAGAACACGTTCTCCCCGGACACCAGGTCCTCGGTGTGCAGCACGCGGTCGAGGTCGTGGCCCGCGTCGATCGCCTTCTGTCGTTCGGCGTCGTCGGTGGGGGCGAGGACGGCCTGGATGGCGCCGCCCATGCAGCGGATGGCGGCGGCGGTGATGATGCCCTCGGGCGTGCCGCCGATGCCGGCCAGCATGTCGGTGCCCGAACCGGGGCGACAGGCCGCGATGGCACCGGCCACGTCACCGTCGGAGATCAGCCGGATGCGGGCGCCCGCCTCGCGGACGTCGGCCATGAGCTGGCTGTGCCGGGGCCGGTCGAGCACGCATACCGTGATGTCGGCGACCGAGGACTTGCGTACCTTCGCGACGCGGCGGATGTTCTCGCCGATCGGGGCGGTGATGTCGAGGACGTCGACCGCGTCCGGGCCGACGGCGATCTTGTTCATGTAGAACACCGCGGACGGGTCGAACATGGCGCCGCGTTCGGCGACCGCGAGCACCGAGATGGCGTTGGGCATGCCCTTGGCCATCAGCGTGGTGCCGTCCACGGGGTCGACGGCGAAGTCGCAGTCCGGTCCGTCGCCGTTGCCGACCTCTTCGCCGTTGTAGAGCATCGGCGCGTTGTCCTTCTCGCCCTCGCCGATGACGACGACGCCGCGCATGGACACCGAGTTCACCAGCTCGCGCATGGCGTCGACGGCGGCCCCGTCGCCGCCCTCCTTGTCACCGCGGCCGACCCAGCGGCCCGCAGCCATGGCGCCTGCCTCCGTGACCCGTACCAACTCGAGGGCGAGGTTGCGATCCGGGGCCTCGCGTCGCGATCGCGACGAGCCGCTTGCGCCAGGAGCGTCAGAGGAAGTCATGTGGGGATTCTCCCATTAGCGGTTCCCGGTTCAGGAGCGGGGATACTGGCAGTGTGACCACACCCCAGGCGGCTCCGGAACCAAGGCCGGCCAAGTCGCGGCTCCTGCAGGACGGCCGCGACATGTTCTGGTCGATGGCGCCGCTGGTGCTGATCTGCATCGTGCTGGCCGGGATCCTCGGAATGTGCTCCTTTGCGCCCAACGGACCAGGTCAAGGGCCTGTGATGCCTTATGACACCGCTGCAGCGATGAAGGCCGACGCGCAGACGCTGAAGATCCCGATCCGCCTGCCGCGGCTGCCGGACGGGTGGAACGCCAACTCCGGTTCGCGCGCCAGCATCGACGGGGGCCGCAGCGAGGCCGGCAAGCCGGCGCGCGCGGTCATCTCGCGGACCGGTTTCCTGGCGCCGACGGGGATGTTCATCAGTTTGATCCAGAGCGACGCCGACGAGCCGAGCCTGGTCCGATGGATCGACGCCGACGTGGTGCCCACCGGCACCCAGGACGTCGACGGCGTGCGCTGGATCGTCTACGAGGGCGGCGACGACTCCCGTCCGGTGTGGACCACCCGCCTCACGGGGCCGACGGGCCCGGCGCAGATCGCGGTGACGGGACCGGCGGGTACCGCGGAGTACCGTACGCTGGCGGCGGCCACGCAGTCGCAGCCTCCGCTGCCCGTCGTCTAGGAGTACCGATGCCCGGACCGGAATCAGACCTGACCGGATGGGCCGTCGCGCCCTTCACCGCCGAGGGTTACACCTACGACGTCTACCGCAAGGGCGAAGGCCCCGGAGTCGTGCTGATTCCGGAGATGCCCGGTATCCACCCCGGTGTGCTGGCGCTGGGAAACCACCTGGTGGACAACGGCTTCACCGTGGCCTGTCCGTCGCTGTACGGGACGCCGGGGGCGAAGGGCGTCCGGCCGGGCGCCGTTCCGGTGATGCTGCGCGGGTGTGTGGCCAAGGAGTTCGCGGCCTTCGCGACCAACGCCGACCGTCCGATCGCCCACTACCTGCGGGCGCTGGCGCGTGACCTCAACGAGCGCACGCCCGGCAAGGGCGTGGGCGTCATCGGCGAGTGCTGGAGCGGCGGGTTCGCCCTGGCCGCGGCGGTGGACGACAGCGTGCTGGCTCCGGTGCTCAGCCAGCCGTCGCTGCCGATCGGCCTGACCGCCAAGCAGAAGGCCGATCCCGGACTGTCGGAGGCCGAGCTGAAGGTCGTCGAACGCCGTGTCGCCGAGGACGGCCTGTGCGCGCTGGCGCTGCGGTTCAGCGAGGACCCGATGTCGCCCGGTGCGCGCTTCACGACGCTCAAGGCCCGCCTCGGCGATGCCTTCGAGGTGATCGAGATCGATTCGAAGAAGGGCAACGCGCACGGGTTCGGCAAGATGGCGCACTCGGTGCTGACGCTCGAGGTGCGCGAGGTCGACGGTCACCCGGCGTACGAGGCCCGCAAGCGGGTCGTCGAGTTTCTTACGGAGCGGTTGACCGCGGGGTAGCCGCGGCCTGGGCCTTCTGGCGCTGCTGGTCGCGGTGGCTCCACATGCGCGTGCGTGCCTTGCCGATCAGCCGGGCGACGGGCCCCGGTCCCTTGTCCTCGTCGTCGTCCTCGGGGTCGTCGATTGGCACGCCCTTGAACACCGCGAGGTAGACGCTCACCGTGGTGACGATGACGATCATCAGCACCGGACCGATGACGATGCCCATGAAGCCGAACATCGTGATGCCGGCGAAGACGGCCAGCAGCATCAGCGCGGAGTCCAGGCGGGCCGCCCGCGGGATGAGGATCGGCCGCAGGACGTTGTCGATGTTGGTCACCACGATCAGATGCCAGGCGATGACGAAGATGCCGCCGAACACGTTGCCGAACAACATCATTCCGATGCCGAACGGAATGCTGACGATGCCGCCGCCGAGCGGGATCACCGACAGCGCGGTGAGCAGGATTGCGAAGATGAAGAAGCCGTCGTGGAAGCCGGCGAGGTAGATCGACACCGCGCCCGCCAGGCCCTGGGCCAGCGCGATGACGAACTGGCCGAACACGGCGCCGCGCACCATCGCGCCCATCTTCTCCAGGTAGAGGTCGGTGACGTCCTCCCCGAGCGGGTTGAGCTTGCGGATCAGCGTCTGCACGCCTTCGCGGTTGGAGAGCAGCGAGATGAACACGTAGATGAACAGGACGGCCGCGGTGAGTCCGCCGGCCAGACTGCCCGCGGCGCCCTGCAGCGCGGTCAGCGCGTATTCGCCCACGCTCTGGGCGACGGTGCTCATCTTCTCCTGCAGCAGTTGCGGTGTCACCTGCACGTTGCCGAGGAAGGGGATCTTGTCGACCACGCCGTTGGTCCACCTCAGCGCGTGGTCTCCGAGAGAGTTCAGGTCGGTGCGCGACACCCAGTCCGACACGCTGCGGACCATGGCGCTGATCTGCACCACGGCCAGCAGGATCAGCAGCCCCACCGGGATGATCACCGCGAACAGTGCCGCGAGCACGGTGAACGTCACCGACAGCCCGCGGCTGAAGCGGGTGAGGAACCAGCTGAACAGCGGATTGAACAGGTAGGCCGCGACCGTCGCGACGACGACGAGCACGAAGTACTCGCGCAGGAAGTACGCGCCGAAGGCGAGGGCGACGACGACCGCGACGGCCAGCGCCCGCTTCTGCGTTTCGGTGAACTCCGTCGTCATGGCCACGGCAATGAGCCTACGGCGCGGCCAGTTTCGTCAGGTGGCCCAGGATGTCGGGGTACCGCTTGAGGTGGGCGCCGCCGTTGAGGTCCAGCACCTCGCCGGTGAGCCACGCCGCCTTGGTCAGGTACAGGACGGCCTCGGCGACGTCCTCCGGGGTGCCCGCCCGGCCCAGCGGCGTGTTCTCGACGTACTCCTCGACGACGCCGGGGACCAGCGCGGCACCTTCGGTGAGCGGGGTGAGCACGAAGCCCGGTGCCACGGCGTTGACCCGGATGCCGCGCGGCGCCAGCTCGAGGGCGGCGACCTGCGTCAGCATCGACAGCCCCGCCTTCGCCGAGCAGTAGGCGCTCATCCCGATTGCGGGCTGGCGACCGTTGAGCGAGGAGATCGACACCAGCGATCCGCCGTCGACCAGGTGGCGGCCCGCGTACTTGGCGACGATGAACGCACCGGTCAGGCAGACGTCGACGACGGAGCGGAACTGGTCGACCGGCAGGTCGACGATGGGGCCGAAGGTGGAGAAGCCCGCGCAGCTGACCACGGCGTCGCAGGGGCCGACGGTCTCGAAAAGGGTTGCCACGGCGGCTTCGTCGGCGACGTCGACGAATTCCCCGCGGTGCGGGTCGCCCAGTTCGGCCGCTCGCGCGGCGGCCGCCTCGCCGTTGAGGTCGGCGACGACGACGCGGTATCCGTCGGCGGCGAGCGCACGCGCCGACGCCCAGCCGATGCCGGACGCCCCGCCGACGACGATCGCGGTAGGGGTGGTCACGCCGTGCCTCCGTCCGGCCGGGGGTCGGCCCATTTCTTGGCGATCGCGCCCCAGGGGTCCGCGTAGGGCTCGGTGCGCCCGTGATAGGCGGCGCGGCGGGTGAAGATGGCCTTGGTCAGCGGTGCCGCGACGCGCAGCAGGTGCCGGGTGGCGCCGGCCTTGTTCGCCGTCTCGATAAGCATTTCGGGCCACGAATGCTGTTGGTGCTTGAGCACTTCCTGTGCCCGGGTGGTGTCCATCCAGTCCGTGTTGAACCAGTCGGCGTCGCTGGCCGGGTCGCCCTTCAGCCCGGTCGGGAGGCCGCCGACGAGACCCATCGCCGCGGCCATCGCGGGTGCGACGTCCCCCTGCACCAGTCGGTGGGTGTCGTCGCCGCCGACGAGCAGCGTCTCGCCGATCGCGTCGGCCGTGGTGGCCGCCGCGAAGGCCCGCGCCACGTCGCGCACGTCGACGGTTTGGATCCGGCCGTCGACCGGCAGCACGCCCTCGAAGTACAGGTTGTCCAGTTTCATGTAGGCCGCGGGGTCGACGGTCAGCACCCCGCCGAGGCGCAGGATCACCCAGTCCAGCGTCGACGCCCGGACCAGCGCCTCGGCCGCGACCTTGTGGGCGCCGTAGACGTCGGCCGGGTCGAGCGGGGTGTCGGCGGTCAGGACGTCGGGGTGGGTGTGCGGGTTGCGCGCCCCGTAGACCGCGATGCTGGACGCCAGGACGAATCGCGGTGGGCGGGGCTGCTTCTGTGCGGCCGCCACCAGCGAGCGCGTCGCCCCGACGTTGACCTTCTCGGCGAGCGCCTTCCTCGTGTAGATGAACGGCGGGATGATCGCGGCGAGGTGGATGACCGCCGCCGGCGCGACGTCCGAGAGCAGCGCGTCCACCGCGGCGGGGTCGGTCAGGTCGGCGTACCTCACCTCGACGCCCGGCGGAAGCTTGTCGGCGGCCTTGCGGTTGGCCGGGATGTCGAGATCGGTGGCCACCACCCGACGGCCGTCGGCGGCGAGCCGCTTCACCGTCGAGGATCCCACCAGCCCGAAGGCTCCCGTCACCAGTACGGCGTCCGTCATGCAGCTCCCTCGTCGACTAGAACGTGTTGCAGGCATCATTGCCTAGACGGCCGCCGTTCACCAGGGTCGGGTGCCCGGGTGCGGTCACGGCGTCCGAATGCAGCGGAACCCGATGTGGCTCATCCCGGTGTCGACCATCTGAGGGCGGCGCGCGGCGGGCCGGTACCGCAGACAGTAGCCGTCCGCGCAGAGGAACGAACCGCCCTTCACGACCTTGCGGCCACGGGCGAACTGCGGCTGCGCGGGGTCGTAACTATCAGCGGCGCAGCAGGATTCGACGTCGGCGGTGTCCGACCACCAGTCGTCGGTCCACTCCCAGGCATTGCCCGCCATGTCGCAGAGGCCGTAGCCGTTCGGAGCGAAGCTCCCCACCGGGAGGGTGGTGCCGTAGCCGGTGTCGGGCAGGTAGGGGAACTCGCCGTGCCAGTAGTTGGCAAGCCGTTGGCCGGGCCGTTCCGGCTCGTCGCCCCAGGTGTAGGTGGCGCCGTCGAGTCCGCCCCGGGCGGCGACCTCCCACTGCGCTTCGGTCGGCAGGCTCAGGTGCGCCCAGTCGGCGTAGGCCGCGGCATCCTCGAATGCGACGTGGACGACGGGGTGGCGTTCGCGGCCGCGCGTCGTCGACCGCGGTCCGCGGGGGTGGTTCCAGGACGCGCCCGGGGTCCAGGTCCACCACTGGCTCAGATGGCGCAGGTCGACGGGCCCCGGGGTGCGGTGGAAGACCATCGACCCGGGGTGCAGGTTCTCCGGCGGCGCGCCCGGGTAGTCGTCCGGGTCCAGAGCCCGCTCGGCCACGGTGCGGTAGCCGGTGGCGTCGATGAAGGCCGCGAACTCGGCGTTGGTCACCTGGTGGGTCTGCATCCAGAAGCCGTCGACGGTGACGTCGCGGACGGGGGCCTCCTCGGCGTAGTGCGCGCCGGAGCCGAGCGTGGCGGTCTGCGGCGGGATCCACGCGAAGCCCTCGCCGGTCACGTCAGTCAAAGACGGTGGTCCAGTCGTCGCGCATGCTCACCACGGTCCAGTCACTCGTCGCGGCGTCGTCGAGTGCCTTCTCCGCCCCGGCGGCGTAGTCGAATTCGCGCTCGGCGTCGTCGTGCCGGACGAGCAGCCGCAGACCGCGGGTGAACTCCAGCATCTCGATGTCGCCGTTGGAGTTTCCCGCCGCCAGGATGGGCCGACGCCCGATGCGGCTCCACAGCCGTACGGGTTTCATCGGGCCGTCGTCGAGGAACTCGGGCTCGGCGGTGGTGAAGACGTCGGCGTCCTTGTATATCAGCCCGACCGAACTGCCGACCACCCGTTCCGGGGGGATCCCGTACATCTGCCAGGTGACGGGACGCATGAAGTCCCGACCGCCGCCGGAGACGACGTAGTTGGTGAAGCCGTTGTCCTCCAGGTAGCGCAGCAGTTCCACCATCGGGGTGTACCCACAGGACGTGTAGGGCCGCCCCAGCGTCGGATGCGTCGCCTCGGCGAAGAACGCCTCGACCCGGGCGGCGTGCTCGTCGACGGTGATCGCGTGATGTGCCGAGAGCACGGCTGCCAGAAGCACTGTGAAGTCGGCGTCGTCACCCTGGTAGTGCTTGGTGACGGCGTCGCCGAGCCACGTCAGGTCACCGGTGTAGGCGGCGCGGTAGGGCTGCTGGTCCCGCAGGGCCGGGTCGGCCTCGGCCTGCTCCGTGAAGCGGCGCAGCAGGAAGTCGAGCTGCACGTACATCGGCTTCTCGCACCACAGCGTGCCGTCGTTGTCGAACACCGCGACCCGCTCCTCGGGTGGGACGTCGGCGACGGTGCGCTCCACGAAGTCGACGATCGCCGACTTCGTGGGCCCGTCGTTCCACGACTCCAGCATCAGCCGCCGCGGGTGGCGAGGAACTTCTCGAGCTCCTCGACGGCGTTGGTGATGGTGAACGACGCCGGTTCCTGGCGCGGCGGGAACTCCTTGAACGTCTGCAGGAACTGCGTGGCGATCGCCGAGCCGTAGAGCACCAGGTAGATGCGGTCGATCACCCAGTCCCAGTACGTGTTCGACGTGACGTCGGCCCGCTCGTAGGGGTCGGTGCGGAGGTTGAACAACTTGGGCGCCCGCAACTTCGTGAACGGTTCGAACCAGATCTGCAGCGTGCCCTCGCAACGCTGCTCCTGGAAGACGACCTTCCAGTTCTCCGCGCGGATGCCCAGGACGTCGCAGTCGTCGGAGAAATAGATCATTCCGCGCCGAGGACTCTTCTCGACCTCACCGGTGAGGTACGGAACCAGGTTGAAGCCGTCGATGTGCACCTTGTACGTCATGTCCCCGGCGTCGTGGCCCGCCTTGAGCTTCTCGACGATGTCCGGATCGCCCGCCGCGGCGAGGAACGTCGGCAGCCAGTCGTGGTGCTGGACGATCTCGTTGGACACCGAGCGCGGCGTGATCTTCCCGGGCCAGCGGATCAGTTCCGGGATGCGGAAGGCGCCCTCCCAGTTCGTCGCCTTCTCGCTGCGGAACGGGGTGGTCGCGCCGTCCGGCCAGCTGTTGGCGTGCGGGCCGTTGTCGGTGGAGTAGATGACGATGGTGTCCTCGGCGATGCCCAACTCGTCGACCAGGTCCAGGAGCGTGCCCACGTTGCGGTCGTGGTCGATCATCGTGTCGTGGTACGGGGACTGCCAGCGCCCGGCCTGGCCGAGGCTCTCGGGCTTGGTGTGCGTCCGAAAGTGCATGTGCGTCATGTTCATCCACACGAAGAACGGCGTCTCCGCTTCGTGCTGGCGCCGGATGAAGTCGACGCAGGCGCCGGTGGTCTCGTCGTCGATGGTCTCCATGCGCAGCTTCGTCAGCGGCCCGGTGTCCTCGATGCGCTGCTTGCCGATGGGGCCGTAGCGCTCGTCGACCTCGTCGGACTCCTCGTCGGTGGCCCAGGAATGGATGACCCCGCGCGGCAGCAGGCGGGCCCGCATGATCGGCGCTTCCTCGGCGGTGGGGTAGTCGGCGTTCTCCGGCTCCTCCTCGGCGTTGAGGTGATACAGGTTGCCGAAGAACTCGTCGAAGCCGTGCGCGGTCGGCAGATACTTGTTGAGGTCGCCCAGGTGGTTCTTGCCGAATTGACCGGTGGCGTAACCCATCGGCTTCAGCAACTCGGCGATCGTCGGGTCCTCCTTCTGGAGTCCGATGTCGACGCCGGGCATGCCGACCTTGCTCATCCCGGTGCGGTAGACGCTCTGGCCGGTGATGAACGACGACCGGCCGGCGGTGCAGCTCTGCTCGCCGTAGGAGTCGGTGAACAGCATGCCCTCGTCGGCGATCCGGTCGATGTTGGGCGTGGAGTAGCCCATCATCCCGCGGCTGTAGCAGCTGAGGTTGGAGATGCCGATGTCGTCGCCCCAGATGACCAGGATGTTGGGCTTGTCGGTGGGCATGTGCGATCCCCTTCTCGAATCGAACCGTGGGGAGTTCACGCTAGGCGGCCGGCGCGTGCCTGTCAGGGCTTGCGCCAAAGATTCACGCAGGAGCCGGGACGGGCGAACCCGCACCCTTGAGCTGGGTGTACAGGTCGACGTAGTAGGGCAGGCAGTCGGCCATGGCGGCCTCGGTGGTGTAGAGCGGGCGATACCCGAGGTCGCGTTCGGCCTTGGCCGTCGAGAAGTAGTTGTCGAGGTAGACGCGTTCCACCGCAAGGGGTTCCAGCAACGGGCGGGGCAGGCCGAAGCGGAAGTGCAGCCATTGCCAGGCCGACATGACGGCGTGGACCAGCCGTCCGGACACCCGCAGGCGGGGCCAGCGGTGTCCGCACGCCTCGATCACGGGCCGGGAGAACTCGAACATGTTGACCGGTTCGCCGTCGTTGACGAAGTAGGCCTGCCCGGGCGCGGAGCCGCCAGGCACCAGATGCTCGGCGGCCAGGATGAACCCGTGAATCAGGTTGTGCACGTACGAGTTGTCGAGTTTGACGTCCTTGCCGCCGACGAGCACCTTGACGTGACCGGCCAGCACGCTCTCGAACAGTTTGCGGAACATCGTCTGGTCGCCCCGGCCCCAGATGCCGCTGGGCCGGATGCTGCAGGTGAGCATCCCGTGCCGGCCGCTCTCGGCGAGCACGAACTTCTCGGCCGCCACCTTGGTCTCGGTGTACAGGTCGGCGAATCGCGTTGTGTACGGCAGCGTTTCGTCGCCGTTGGCGATGGGCTGGCCGCCCATCACCACGCTGTTGGACGCGGTGTAGACGAAGCGCTTGACGCCTGCGGCTTGCGCGGCGTGAACCAGGTTCTTCGTGCCGCCGACGTTGACGGCGAAGCTGCGTTCGCGGGCCGGGGCCGAGCCACCGCCCATCAGGTCGATGATGGCGGCGGTGTGGATGACGGTGTCGACGCCCTCGACGGCGCGCGCGACGTCGTCGGCGTCGGTGATGTCTCCGACGACGGTCTCGAGCCGGTCGCGACGGGCCAGCGGCGACGGCGCCCGGTCGAAGGAGCGGACGGCGAGGCCGCGGTCGAGCAGTTCGGTGACCAGGTTGGCGCCGACGAAGCCGGAGCCGCCGGTGACCAGCACGTAACCGAGGTCGGTGGTCAGCGTTGAGTCACCCATCGGGCGAGGATAACTGAAACGTGTTCCAGTTTCGACCCCGAGCGGTCGGGGGGCCGTGCGGTCAGGCGTCGGCGTCGTCGCGCGACGCCAGTGCCCGCTCGACCTTCTCCCGCGCCCCCGCGAGATGCTCCTCGCACCGTTTGGCCAGCTCCTCGCCTCTTTCCCACAGCTTGAGCGACGCGTCGAGGTCGAGTCCGCCCTCCTCGAGCTGGCGCACCACCTCGATGAGTTCGTCGCGGGACTGTTCGTATCCCAGTTGACTAATGGGCTTCATCTGCTCCCTCGCTCGTCGTGATGATCGCGCCGTCGGCGACGCGGATTCGAAGCCGGGTTCCCGCCGGCGCGTCCGTGGTCGACCGCAGGATCGACATGGAGTCCGACGCCACCTGCACCACCGCGTATCCGCGCGCCAGGGTGGCCGCCGGTCCCAGGGTGGTCAGCCGCGCCGACAGGTGGCCGACGTTGCGGGACTCGGTCTCGATCAGTCGCATGACGTCGCGACGGGCCGTCGCCCTGGCGCGGTGCACTTCCTCGACGCGGGCGGTCAGCACGGCTAGCGGCTGGGCCAGTACCGGCCGGCTGCGCAGTTGATCCAGCGTGCGCTGTTCGCGGTGCACCCAACTGCGCAGGGCCCTGGCGCTGCGCTCGCGGAGGTCGGCGACGCGCGCCTGCTCGGCCGCGGCGTCGGGGACCACCCGCTTGGCGGCATCGGTGGGCGTGGCGGCGCGGAGGTCGGCGACCAGGTCGCACAACGGGTTGTCGGGCTCGTGGCCGATGGCGGTCACCACCGGCGTCGTGCACTTGGCGATCTCGCGGCACAACGTCTCGTCGGAGAACGGCAGGAGGTCCTCGACGCTGCCGCCGCCACGGGCGAGCACGATGACGTCGACTCCCGCGTGCGCGTCGAGCTCCCGCAGTGCCTCGACGATCTGGGGGACTGCGCTCGGCCCCTGAACGATGGTGTTGCGCACGGCGAAGCGGACGGCGGGCCAGCGTGCCTCGGCGACGGACATGACGTCCTTCTCGGCGGCCGACGCGCGGCCGGTGATGAGCCCGACCGTATTGGGCAGGAACGGGATCGGACGCTTCAGCCTCGGGTCGAACAGGCCCTCGGCCGCGAGCAGCTGACGCAGGCGGTCGATGCGGGCGAGCAGCTCGCCGATGCCGACCGCACGAATCTGGTTGACCCGCAGGGAGAACGATCCGCGGCCGACGAAGAAGGTCGGCCTGCCGTGCATGATCACCTGGGTGCCCTCGGCGAGTTTCACCGGTGCGTTGAACACCAGGTCTCGCGGGCAGGTGATCTGCAGCGACATGTCGGCGGCCGGGTCACGCAGCGTGATGTAGGCCGTCGAGGAGTTGGGCCGCACGTTCAGCTGGGCGATCTGCCCCTCGACCCACACGGTGCCGAGGCGGTCGACCCAGTCCTTGACCATCATCGCGACGGAGCGGACCGGCCACGGGTTGTCGGCGGACTTGCCCTGGGCGGGATCGGTCACGACTACTTGGCGGACGCGCGGGTGATCCTGTTGGCGATCAGCGTCTGGAACGGCGCGCGCCCCTTGGTCGCCTCCTCGAAGGCCAGCAGCGCTTCGAGGTCGGGCACCTTCAGCGACGGCAACCGGGCGCGCAGCTGGGCCAGCGTCAACGATTCGTAGTCCAGCTCGGCGACCACGCCGGGGGCGGGCGCCGGGGTCTTCTCGACCGTGGGTGCGGGTTGGGCGGCGTCGCGCGCCTCGGGCTCGCCGGTGCTGTAGAGCGCGAACCGGCCCTCGGTCAGCCGTTCGCCGTTGCGCGGGGTTTCGCCGTCGTCGTCGGCGGGACCGGAGGGGCCGTCGTCGGACTCGTCGTCGTCCTCGTCGAACGTGGCCCACTCGGGTTGCTCGTCCTTCGGCGGAAACAGGTGGTCCAGGGTCTCGTCGCCGCGGTTCACCAGGTCGGCGACGTCCTGCTGCATCTTCATCACCAATTGGGCGAACTGGCTGACGATGGTCATCGGGTAGGTGATGACGGTCTGCGGCAGCCTGCGAGTTTCCTCCAGCGCGGTCACCGCGGCGCCGACCAGCAGACGGACTCCATATGGTGCAGTAGCCATGAGTGCAAGAGTACGGGCGAGTGCACAGGTGGTGCTGGTAGGCCGACGGTAAGTACCCTGGAGCCATGCCGGAGACGATCAACATGGGTATGCCGGGCGCGACCCTTTCCGTCGTCGCGCCGGTGGAGGGCAAGCGGGTCCTGCTCGCGGAGCCGCGTGGATACTGCGCAGGCGTCGACCGCGCGGTCGAGACCGTGGAGCGTGCGCTGGAGAAGCACGGCGCCCCGGTCTACGTCCGTCACGAAATCGTGCACAACCGCTACGTGGTGGACACCCTGGCCAAGGCGGGCGCGGTGTTCGTCGAGCGCACCGACGAGGTGCCCGAGGGATCCATCGTGGTGTTCTCCGCCCACGGCGTCGCACCGACGGTGCACGTCGAGGCCGCCGAGCGGAACCTCACCACCATCGACGCCACCTGCCCGTTGGTCACCAAGGTGCACAACGAGGCCAAGCGGTTCGCCCGCGACGACTACGACATCCTGCTCGTCGGCCACGAGGGCCACGAAGAGGTCGTCGGCACCGCCGGCGAGGCGCCCGACCACGTGCAACTGGTCGACGGCCCCGAGTCCGTCGACGGCGTGACCGTGCGCGACGAGAACAAGGTCATCTGGCTGTCGCAGACCACGCTGAGCGTCGACGAGACCATGGCGACGGTCCAGCGCCTGCGGGAGCGCTTCCCCAAGCTGCAGGATCCGCCCAGCGACGACATCTGCTACGCCACCCAGAACCGCCAGGTGGCGGTCAAGGTGATGGCGCCGGAGTGCGAGCTGGTCATCGTGGTCGGGTCGCGCAACTCCTCGAACTCGGTGCGGCTGGTCGAGGTCGCGCTCGGCGCCGGTGCCGACGCGTCCTACCTGGTCGACTACGCCGAGGACATCGACCCGGCCTGGCTCGACGGGGTCACGACGGTGGGCGTGACCTCCGGGGCCTCGGTACCCGAGGTGCTGGTGCGCGGTGTGCTGGAGCGCCTGGCCGAGTACGGCTACGGCACGGTGCAGCCGGTGACGACCGCCAACGAGACGCTGGTGTTCACGCTGCCCAAGGCGATTCGCGCCAAGCGCAACGCCTAGTCAGCCGTCCCAGGAGTCGGGCGCCGAGTGGCGGGGCCGACGCGGCTTCGTGCGGTGTTCGGTCCGCAGCTCGTCGTCCTCCGACCCGCGGTAGCGCACCCGGGAGATCGGATGATGCGTCCCGCTGCCGCCGTTGGTGCGGCTGACCGGCGGCTCGTACGGCTCGAAGGGCTCATACGGTTCGTAGTCGGTGGGGCGCGGGCGGCGTCGTTCCGTGCGCTCGGTCCGTTCGGTCCGTTCCGGACGCTCGTAGGAACTGGCGCGTTCACGCCGCGGACGTTCGTAGCGCTCGCGTTCCGGTCGGTCGCGCTCCGGTGAGCCGCCTCGGCGGTCCGTCGGGGGCAGGGGGCGCCGCTCCCGGGGTTCCCGGGGCTCGCGCGGTTCGCGGGTGCGGGGTTCGGTCGACCGGGGGCGACGGCGTGGCTCGTCGGTCGAATCGACCGGCGGGGTGGTGCGACGACGGGGACGGTCCAGCACGGGCTCGATGATCTCGGTCTCGGCCGGGCGGGAGTGCCGCGAGCGCCGGGACCCCTTGCCCGCAGCAGCCCCGCTCGACCTCTCCGACGCAGGCGTCCTCGGGGTCCGGCGCGACGGGCGCGGCGCCTCGTCCTCGATCGGGTCGTCCAGGTCGGCTGCGGCGGCGCGGGCCGCCCGGGCCTCCGTGTAGCGGGTGCTGCGGGTGCTGCGACGGCCCTTGGCGGCCAGCTTGCCGGCGGCCGCGGCCACGTCGTCCGATGCCTCGGCGGCCGGCTCGCCGTCCGCCGGCAGACCCCGCTTGGCCGTCATGCCCAGATACCAGCGGACCAGTCCGACGACGAGGACCGTCGCGGAGGTGAAGAACATGAGGGGGAAGCGCTCGATCAACGGGTAGCCGGAGTTGATCAGCGTGTCCTTGACGCCGGTGAACGTGCTGCCGTGAAACACGAAGTACGCGAACGGCACGGCGACGAAGAGGATGAGCGGGGGCTGGATGACGGCGGTGAAGATTCCCGACTGGCGGACGGCGAGGACGGCGGCCACACAGCCGAGCACGTAACACGTCGCGAAGACGCCGCCGAGGGCGTTGGTGCCGCTGCCAGCGTCGAACGCCACACCGATCGCCGTGAGGGCGACTGCCACGAGCGCGGCTCCCCACCAGGGGATTCCGGGGACGTGAGGCAGCGCCGATCGATGGTCGACGTCCACCGCCGACCGTCCGCGCAGTCCTGACACACGTCGACCGTACCGGCAATCGCGAGGAGTGCACGGACAGCACGCGCTGGCGCGCCCACGGACCGAGGTCGACGGACGCCTAGACTGTTCAACCCGTGGGCCTCAATCTTGGAATCGTCGGACTTCCCAACGTCGGAAAGTCGACGCTGTTCAACGCGTTGACGCGCAACGACGTGCTTGCTGCGAACTATCCGTTCGCCACCATCGAACCGAACGAGGGCGTCGTCGCGCTGCCGGATCCGCGGCTCGACAAACTCGCCGAGATCTTCTCCTCGGAGAAGACCGTGCCCGCGCCGGTCACGTTCGTCGACATCGCGGGCATCGTCAAGGGCGCCTCCGAGGGTGCCGGCCTCGGCAACAAGTTCCTAGCCAACATCCGGGAGTGTGACGCCATCTGTCAGGTGGTCCGGGTGTTCGCCGACGACGACGTCGTCCACGTCGACGGCAAGGTCGACCCCAAGTCCGACATCGAGGTCATCGAGACCGAGTTGATCCTGGCCGACCTCCAGACGTTGGAGAAGGCGGTGCCACGACTGGAGAAGGAAGCGCGCAACAACAAGGACCGCAAGCCGGTTCACGAGGCGGCGGTCGCCGCGCAGGCGACGCTCGACGGCGGCACCACGCTGTTCGCCTCGGGGATCGACGCCGCGCCGCTGCGCGAGCTGAACCTGATGACCACCAAGCCGTTCCTCTACGTCTTCAACGCCGACGAGTCGGTGCTGACCGACGACGCGAAGAAGGCCGAGCTGCGGGCGATGGTGGCGCCGGCCGACGCGGTGTTCCTCGACGCGAAGATCGAGGCCGAACTGCAAGAGCTCGACGACGAGTCGGCCGCCGAGCTGCTGGAGTCGATCGGCCAGACCGAGAAGGGCCTGGATGCGCTGGCGCGCGCTGGCTTCCACACCCTCAACCTGCAGACGTACCTCACCGCCGGGCCCAAGGAGTCGCGGGCGTGGACGATCCACCGGGGCGACACCGCGCCCAAGGCGGCCGGCGTCATCCACACCGACTTCGAGAAGGGCTTCATCAAGGCCGAGATCGTGTCCTTCGACGACCTGGTCGCCGCGGGCTCGATGGCGGCGGCGAAGTCGGCCGGCAAGGTGCGGATCGAGGGCAAGGACTACGTGATGGTCGACGGCGACGTGGTGGAGTTCCGGTTCAACGTCTAGCGGCAGGATGGGGTGACGGCATGGACGCGTTGACCATCGGCGACGTCAGGGCAGCTTCCCGCCGCATCGCGGGTTCGGTGCGGCGCGTTGCCGTTGCCGGTGACGGCTCGACACACTTGGCCCTCGAGTTCCTGCAACACACCGGAACGTACAAGGCGCGCGGCGCGCAGAACTTCGTCAGGGCCCACCTCGAGTCGGGAGCGCTGCCGAAGGCGGGAATCACGATCGCGTCCGGCGGCAACGCGGGCCTGGCGTGCGCGTGGGCCGCGGCGCGACACGGGATCGTCGCCACCGTGTTCGTCCCGGCGAGCGCCCCTCGGCTGAAGGTCGACCGGTTGCGTGCCTACGGCGCCGACGTCCGCCTCGAGGGTGCCGACTACGGGGACGCCCTGACCGCGTGCAACGAGTTCGCAGCGCACACCGGCGCACTGGTCTCGCACGCCTACGACCACCCGCTGATCGCCGCAGGCGCAGGCACGCTGATGGACGAGATCCGGGATCGGCTTCCCGACGTCGAGGTCGTCGTCGTGGCGGTCGGCGGCGGTGGACTGTTCAGCGGGGTCGCCACGGTGGCCCGGCACTACGGCATCGTCACGGTCGCCGTCGAGCCGCGGGGCAGCCGCGCGTTGAACGCCGCGGTCGAGGCGGGACACCCCGTCGACGTTCCGGTCGACTCGGTCGCCGCGGATTCGCTTGGGGCACGCCGGGCGTCGTCGACGGCCCTCCGGGCGGCCCAGCACGACGGCGTGCACAGCATCTGCGTGTCCGACGACGACATCGTTCGTGCGCGCCGAAACCTGTGGGAGGACAAGCGGATCGTCGTCGAACATGGCGCGGCAACGGCACTGGCGGGCTTGCACGATCCGGAGGCCGCCGGCGTCGTCGACGGCAGGACGACGTGCGTCGTGCTGTGCGGGGCGAACACCAACCCGGCCGACGTCGCGGCGGAGGCATGACGATGACCGACGACCTGCTCGAGATCTACCGCAGTTACCTCGTGTGCCTGAACGATCGGCGGTGGTCGGCCCTCGGCGAGTACGTCGCCGACGACGTCGTGCACAACGGGCGGGCCCTGGGGCTCAGCGGGTATCGCGCGATGCTGGAGGCGGACACGCACGCCATCCCCGACCTCGAATTCGTCCCAAAATTCCTGCTCGCCGACGCTCCCATCGTGTCCTGTCGGCTGCTGTTCGAGTGCACTCCGCAGCACGCGTTCCTGGGTTTCGAGCCGACGGGACGACGGGTTTCGTTCGTCGAGCACGTGTTCTACCGGTTCGACGACCGGCGGATCGGCGAGGTGTGGTCGGTGATCGACCGAGACGCGATCCGGCAGCAGGGCTTTCGCGAGCAATCGTGACGCGGGCCTACCGGGCGTCCTTCGTCAGGGCGTAGTAGGCGTAGCGGGTGTCGAGGTGATTCTCGGGAACCAGCGTCACCAGGCGGGGAGTCAGCCCGCAGTCGGCTGTGAGCGACCAGAACTCGTCGATGCCGAACGTCGTCATCGTCGAGAGGCTGCGCGCGTAGTCCCGCTTGTAGGCTCGGGGATGCCAGTCGGCGGTGTGGTACTTCATCTGCACGAAGGCGACGCCTCCCGGGGCCAGCATCCGCGCCGCGATGCGCAGGATGCGCTCGACGTCCGCCACGGTCGGGAGCACCTCGACGACGTAGAGGCAGATGAAGGTGTTGCAGGTGCCCTCGCGCCCCTGGGCCGCCCGCTCGGGATCCCTGATGTCGACCACCATCGGCACGACCGGGGTGTTGCACACCATGGCGACCTGGCGGACGCATTCCTCGACGCTGTCGGCCGAGACGTCGACGGCGACGAACTCGTCGGCGACGGGGGCGAACGCCACCGCGTTGGCACCGCCGCCGCAACCCCATTCGACGACGACGCCGGGCGTCGGGGGCAGGTCCAGCGCCTTGGCGAACGTGCCGAAGATCGCCAGGTGCTCGGCCCCGACGGTGCTCCAGTGCTCCTCACCCAGACCGGACCGCCAGTGTGCGTTGCCCTCCCACGCGGGATCGCCGTCGCGGCCGGTCCAGTAGGCGCCGGCGTCGTCGACGATGCGATCCGCCGGCGGAGTGGGCCGCACGTGGTCCGAGACGCGGCGGAGCTGGCCTGCGCGACGGCGCACCACGCGTGCGATCTCGCGGCCCGGCTGGATTGTCAATTGCTTGCCCTTCGCTAACTCGACGATGCGGTCAAGATGCTGACTGTATTGATTCTTTCGCCCCATGGAGTAAAGCTGGCAAATCAGCAGCAATCTGTACGCAAGTGCACAGATTCGGCCGATTGCATCCGAGCGCGTACATTACCTGCGTATGAATGCAGGTAAGGGTGCATGCCGCCGACGGCTGCCCGACGACGAGGTGGGTCTGGTCGTCGAAGTGTTCCGGATGCTCGCCGACGCGACCCGGGTGCAGGTGCTCTGGGCGCTGGTCGATCAGGAGATGTCGGTCAACGAGCTCGCCGACCACGTCGGAAAGCCGGCGCCGTCGGTGTCGCAGCACCTGGCCAAGCTGCGGATGGCGCGGCTGGTCCGCCCCCGCCGTGACGGAACCACGATCTTCTACAGCCTGGAGAACGACCACGTCGCCCAGCTGGTCGCCGACGCGGTCTTCAACGCCGAACACTCGGGGCCGGGCGTGCCCGGGCACCATGCGGGCGCCGCCGCCCTGCGCGCCCTGCATCCCGAAGTTGCTCGGCGACAGGGAGAGTCCTGATGGCCCATCAGCCAGCCGACGCGCATCACCACCATCACGACCACGACCACCATCACGACGGGTGGGCCGGATCGTTCGGCTCAGCCGTCCGCGAGGTGTTCGCGCCGCACGGCCACGACGCCGCCGACAGCATCGACGACGCGCTGGAATCCAGCGCCGCCGGCATCCGTGCCGTCAAGATCAGCCTGCTGACCCTCGGCGCGACCGCCGCCGTGCAGATCGTCGTCGTCGCCCTGTCCGGGTCGGTGGCCTTGCTGGCCGACACCATCCACAACTTCTCCGACGCGCTGACCGCGATCCCGCTGTGGATCGCGTTCGCGCTGAGCACCAAGGCGGCCACCCGCCGCTACACCTACGGTTTCGGCCGCGCGGAGGACCTGGCCGGATTGTTCGTGGTCACGATGATCGCTGCGTCGGCCGTCGTCGCCGGGATCGAGTCGATCCGGCGCCTCGTCAACCCCGTCCCCGTCGAGCACGTGGGCTGGGTGGCGGTGGCGGGCCTGGTGGGATTCGTCGGCAACGAAGTCGTCGCCGTGTACCGGATTCGGGTGGGCCGGCGGATCGGGTCGGCCGCCCTGGTCGCCGACGGCTTGCATGCCCGCACGGACGGGTTCACCTCGCTGGCCGTGCTTCTCGGCGCAGGCGCCGTCGCCCTCGGTTTCCCGCTGGCCGACCCGATCATCGGGCTGGTGATCACGGTGGCGATTCTCGCCGTGCTGCGGACCGCCGCGCGCGACGTCTTCCGGCGGCTCATGGACGGAGTGGACCCCGCCTACGTCGACGCCGCGGAGGCGGCCCTGGCCGCGGAACCCGGCGTCACCGCGGTGCGCAGCGTCAAGATGCGGTGGATGGGGCACCGGTTGCACGCCGACGCCGAACTGGACGTCGACCCCAGCCTCGGGTTGTCCGACGCCCATCGCATCGCTCACGAGGCCGAGCACACGCTGACCCACGCCGTGCCCAAGCTGGCGTCGGCGCTGGTGCACGCCTACCCCGAGAGCCCGCCGCGCGGGGTGTGAATCCAAGGACGCGCACGTGGGCGGCGGCAAGGGTCATGGTGCTGACCGGGCCGCCGCCTCTCCCGTGCGTCAGAACGGCAGGTCTACCTGACCGTTGGTGGTGTTGGCCTCGTCGTGGTTGGAGTCGACGTAGCCCAGGTGGGCCGGTTCCTGGGGATCGGTGCCGTAGGGCACCAGCGGGTCGACGCCCTCACCGCTGGCGGACACGATCACGGAGTGAGTGGCCGGCGCTGCCAGGGGGGCGGCGTTGGCGGCGGGCGCGAGGGCGACGACTCCACCGATCGCGATGGCGGCCAGGCCCGGGATGACGTAGGTGAACGGTGTCTTCATGATGACTCCTCGTGTGGATCGGACTGTTTGACGTCTTCAATCCTGCTGCGGCGAAGCCTCCGCGTCGTCGCTGCTGACACCCATCTCCGTATTGCAGCTAGCCGGAAGGTGGCCGAGAAGTGGCTTGGCCGTGACCTGGGCGGTACCACCGTAGGGAAGGGTCGACGGCATGACCGCCGTCGACGTGATCGTCCTGGTCGCGGCGATCCTGTGGATCGTCGTGGTGGTGGCGGCACTCGTCGTCGGGATCCGCGTGACACTCAAGCTGCGCGCCCGCCGGCGGCGGCTCGAACGGCTGATGTTCCTGCTGCGGCTGCCCGCCTACTTCGGGTCGCCCCCGTCGCGGCGCTCCCGGGCATCGTCCCGGCGCGGTCCGGGATCGATGAACGAGATGACGAAGATCATCGCGAGCAGCGTGAAGATGGCAAGGGCGGAGAGAAGATCGCCCCACTGGAACGGATAGAGCGTTCCGTCGATCGACAGCACCAGCACGGTCTCGATCACGCCGAACAGCAGGAAGAACACGCCGAACAATGCGCGAGAGATCCTCTGGTGCAACGCACTTCGCCGTAGCTCGACCATCAGGGTGAGCAGCAACAGCGGCAGGATCTGCGAGAGCGTGGAGGCGGTCGGCCCGTCCATCACGACGATCTGAACACCGTCCGTACCGCCCATCGGTCGAACGCTAGCAGCCCGGCCTCGATCAGACGGGCAGGGCGACGCTGGGGGACACGCCGTCCTGGCGGTGGGGGTCGGGCAGCCGGCGGCGTCGAATCATGTGCACCAACACCAGAACCGACGTCACGGCGGCGTAGATGCACCACAGCGACGCGAACGCCTCGAAGTACACGACGGCGACGACGGTCAGCCCGATCAGATTGGCCATGCCGAAGGCGACGACCGACGGGTAGCCGGACAGTAGGGCCGGCGCGATGACCGCGATCACGTAGAGCACCGCCCACACGTAGGGATTCTCGACCTCGGTCCGGTACTCCAGTGCGTGGGGCTGTGCGACGACGCCGACCGGTTGCGTCAGTACGACTCTCGCGAGGTAGCCCGACACGATCGCACCGATGACGACGAACGGCGCCACCCTCAGTCGGGCACCGCGGGGCTCGAGCAGCAGCACCCCGAGGGGAACCAGGGTGGGCAGCAACGGCAGGGCGCCGCCACGGCCACGGGCACCAGCGCGGCGCCCACCGCGAGACCTGCGACCGGGGAGAAGCACATGGCGGGCAAGGTGCCCACGGCGATGCCACGCAAACTCCGGGCCGAAGGTGTCAACGAGAATCGCGTGGGTATGCGGGCGGCCGTGCACACCATGGAACTGACCGTCGTCAACCCACGCACGGGCGACACGGTGACCCGGATGCCCGTCGCCGACCCGTCGGCATGCGACCTGGCCGTCAAGCGGGCCCGCGCGGCCGCGCACTCGTGGGCCCGCACGCCCGCCGCCGAGCGAGCGGCGGCCTTGTCCGCGGCCGCCGACGCGGTGCGTGCCGCCGCGGCCGAACTCGCCGAGTGCAACGAACGCGAGACGGGGAAGGTGCGGGCCGATGCCCTCGGTGGCGTCGAGGCGGCGGTGGGGACCCTCGAGCAGTACGCCCAATTGGGTCCGCTGCACCGTGGCCGCAGCCTGCACGGCGCGTGGGCGTCCACCGACCTGATGATTCCCGAGCCACGCGGCGTGGTGGCGGTGCTGACGCCGTGGAACGATCCCGTCGCCGTCGCGGCGGGACTGCTCGGAGCGGCGTTGGTGACGGGAAACACTTTGGTGCACAAGCCGAGTGAACGGTGCCCGGGAACCGGCCGCCGGTTCGCCGAACTGCTCGCCGAGCGGTTGCCCGACGGGGTCCTGGAGATCGTCGACGGCGACGGTACCGTCGGGGCGCGGTTGGCCGAGGCCGACGGGGTCGACGTGGTGGCCCACGTTGGCAGCAGCGCGGCGGGGCGCAGCATCGCCAAGGCGTGCGCCGAGCGCGGCGCGAAGGCGTTGCTGGAGAACGGCGGCAACGACGCACTGATCGTCGACGCGGGAGTCGCGCCGGGGTGGGCGGCCGGGCAGGCCGCGACGGGTGCGTTCGCCAACGCCGGGCAGATCTGCGTCTCGGTGGAACGCATCTTCGTGGTGCAGTCGATCGCCCGCGAGTTCGTCACCGCCCTGACCGCGGAGGCCGGCGTCTGGGCCGATCGGATCGGGCCCCTGGTCGACGAGCGGCACCGCCAGCACGTCCACCAGCACGTCACCGATGCGATCCAGCGGGGAGCACGGGTGCTGACCGGCGGTGAACCGCCGTCCGGGCCGGGAACCTTCTATCCACCCACCGTGGTCACCGACTGCCAGACCAACATGCTGGTCTTCCGGGAGGAGACGTTCGGGCCGGTCGCGCCAATCCGGGTGGTCCCCGACTTCCACACTGCGCTGACCGAGGCCGGGCGCGACCGCTACGGGCTGGCGGCCACCGTGTTGACCCCAGACATGGCCCGCGCCCAAGAGGCGTGGCGCAGCCTCCCCGTGGGTACCGTGAAGATCAACGCGGTCTTCGGCGGTGCGCCCGGCGGTGCCTCCGAACCCCGCGGTGCCAGTGGTAGCGGGTTCGGGTTCGGTCCCGAACTGCTCGACGAGATGACGGCTATGAAGGTGGTCCACTGGTCGGCGCCGGGACGGTGACGGCCCACACCCCAAGGAGGCGAACATGACCAACCCTGCGGGCGATCCGGTACCGGAAGCCGACGCGGTGGAACAACAGACGCCCGTCGACCCCGCCGCCGAACCGGTGGTAGACGTCGACTACCTGCAGGACCGCAGCGGGGCCGAGGCCGACGCGGCGGATCTCGCGGAGCAGGCAGTCGACGTCCCGATGCCGGAGGACGACCGCGGCTAGCCGAAGGCGCGGGCGTACTGCGGTGGGTGCGACAGCGTGGCGCCGAGTTCGTCGGCGGCCTGCCGGATCCAGCTGGGGTTGCGCAGGAGCACCCGGGCCAGGAACACGGCGTCGGCGTCCCCGTCGGCGATGATCGAGTCGGCCTGCTCGGCCTCGGTGATCAGTCCGACTGCGGCGGTGGGGATTTCGATCTCCTTGCGCACTCGCGCGGCGAACGGGACCTGGTAACTGGGTCCGACGACGATCTTCGCGTCCGGTGCGGAGCCGCCGCTGGAGACGTCCATCAAGTCGACGCCAAGGGTCTTGAGGCGCGACGCGAGTTCGAGTGTCTCGTCGACCGTCCACCCTGGCCGCTCGTCGTCGGTGTCACCGCCGAGCCAGTCGGTGGCCGAGACGCGGAAGAACAGTGGCAGTTCGTCGGGCCAGGCCTGCCGCACGGCCGTGGTGACCTCGAGCGCGAAGCGCAGGCGGTTCTCCAGCGAGCCGCCGTACTGGTCGGTGCGGGCGTTGGAGTGCGGGGAGAGGAACTGGTGAATCAAATAGCCATGCGCCCCATGCAGTTCCAGGACCTTGAAGCCGGCATCGGCGGCTCGGCGTGCCGACTCCGCGAAGGACTGCACGAGTGAACCGATCTCGTCGACGCTCAGCTCGACCGGACTCTCCAGCCGGCCGAACGGCAACGTGCTCGCGCTCACGGTCTGCCACGACTCTGGCGCGCGGTTCTCGTCGGGCCAGGGCCTTCCGGTCGAGCCCTTGCGGCCGGCGTGGACCAGTTGGATGCCCGGCACGGACCCCTGCGCCGAGACGAAGTTGGTGATTCGGCGAAATGCCATGGCCTGACGGTCATTCCACAATCCGGTGTCGTAGACGCTGCTGCGCCCCTGCGGGTGTATCGACGTGGCCTCGACCATGACCAGGGCGGCGCCCGCGGCGGCCCGCGAACCCAGGTGCTGCAGGTGCCAGTCCGACGGCGACCCGACGTCCTCGCCGTCCGTCGCCGCGGCGAACTGCATCATCGGCGACATCCAGGCCCGGTGGGCGAAGGTCACGTCGCGCAGCGTGAGAGGGGTGAACAAGTGCGACATGGCGTCTCCTACTTCTTGCCGAGTTGCAGCGGCGCGTTCGCACTGTCGAGATGCTCGACGGTGCTGAAGACCAGCTCGGTCTCGCCGATGTTCTCGATGTCGTGCAACAGATATTCTCCGGGTCCGAAGTGGAAGTGGCGGGTCTCACCGGCATCGTAGGACACCTCGCGCACGGTCCCGTCGAAGGTGTGTTGCCTGCTGCGGCCGGCGTTGATCGCCGTCCAGAAGTAGTCCAGCACGTGCCGGTGGGCATGCCAGCGCTCGCCGGGTGCCAGTCGGATCTCCCACACGCGCACCCGGTCGTTCTCGCTGAGGAGGCGTGATCCGACCTCACCGTCGTGAGCGTGCTCGTCGAATTCGGCCTTGAGCCATTCTGGCCAGCTGTCGAAGTTCGTCGAGATCAGTTCGCCGGCGAGTGGCAGGTCGGACAGGAAGCTGCTGTCGGTCATGTTGTCGTCCTTCGTGTTTGGGGGTTTGGTTACTTGCCGGGGCCGTAGAGACCGAAGCGCAGGTCGGGATCGCCTGGCGTCCAGGTGTTGCTGAACTGCGAACGCTCGCCCATGGCCACGACGCGGCGTAGCAGGGCGTCGCTCATCTGCAGTTGGGCGGGCTCCCACTTCACCAGTGCGGCGGCCACGTCGCCGCCGGCCTCGGAGAGTGCGGCGGCCAGCGCCCACCCGTCGGCCGCCGCCTTGGCCGTTCCCGCCGCAGCGTGCGGACGGGCCGCGCAGGCTGCGTCACCGATCAGCGCCACCCGGCCCATGGCCATCCGGGCCGACCGGCTGTCGGAAACCACCTGCAGGTAGGGGGTTTCGGTGGCCCGGATGACGTTCGCGATCGCCGGCGCCATGCGCTCGGCGGCCGTTTGCTTCATCTCGTCGACGTAGCGATCCTGCACCTGGCCCGGGTGGACGGACACCGAACCGGCGAAACCACGCTTGTCGATCAGCATCTCGGTCAGATCGGGCCCGGCGGGCACGTTGCGATACCAGACGTAGTTCATCAGCCGGTCGTCGAGGCTCAGGCCGTTCTCGCCGGGAATCGGGTACATCGTGATGTGCGAGTTGGGGATCACCCCGTAGGTGATGGAGTCCTGCAGGACCTCCCGCGTCGCGGCGTCGAGGTCGCGCAGCGCCACCGTGCCGCGCCACCCTACGTAACCCGAGTAGTGCAGCCCCGATTCGGGGTCGAACCGTTCCCGCGCCACTGAGGTGACGCCGTCGGCGAAGACCACCAGGTCCGTCGATTCCCGCCGGCCGCTCACGAAGCGGACGGTGACGCCGTCCTCGTGTTCGCTGAAGCCGCAAGCGTATTCGCCGTAGTGGTAGCGCTCGGTGCCGAAGTCGGCGAGCAGCGCACGGTAGAACGTGCCCCACGAGGTGTAGGTCCAGGTGCACTCCTCGCGGTACTCCACGTCCCCCTCGGGGGTGAGGTACTGAACCGCGGAGGTCGACGTGCTGAGGTCGGCGAGGTTCTGGGTGCTGCGTTCGGTGAACCAGCGCACCGTGTCCGGCTGAAGGACGATGCCGCTGCCCCTGCCGTCCAGCGCGGTGGGGGTTCGCTCGTAGACGTCGACGGCGAAGCCGAGGTCGCGCAGCAGCAGCGCGGCGGTGAGCCCGCCGATCGAACCGCCGACGACGATGGCGCGTGAGTTGGAGTAGTCGGTCATGATGCGCTCTTCTCGGTGGACTTAAGGGGTTGTGCGGGAATGGCGTCGACCGGCAGATCGTCCCCGCGGGTCTCCTTGCAGAACGCGAGGCCGACGACGGCGATGAGGCCGAAGGAGGCCACCACCGCGGTGGCGATTCCGAGGTTGCCGCCGAACCACGAGGTGGCGATGGCGCCGGCGGCGAGCGGCCCGAGGGCGGTGACGTAGCGGCCGACGCTGTTGCACACCGCGAGTGCGGTGGCACGGACGCTCGGTGGGAACAGTTCAGGGGCGTAGATGAACGTCCCGGACAGTGCGCCGAACAGGCCGAATCCGAGAAGTGGCATGACGAATAGGTATTCGGTGTAGCCACGGTCGAATGGAAAGGTCCACGCCACGGTCACGGCCGAGACGCCGAAGCTGACCAGGAAGGCCTTGCGGCGGCCGATCGCATCGGCGAGGAAGCCCCATGAGGCGTAGCCGACGATGCCACCGGCGTTGAACAGCATGGCGGTGGTGGCCACGCGGTGATCGGCCAGGCCGGTCGGCAGGTTCTCGGATGCGGTGAGCTGGCGGATGATCTGCGGGTACCAGGTGGACACGCTCCAGAAGGTGATGAGCGCCCCGGAGGCGAGTGCGGTGCAGATCAGCATCGGTCGGCGGAACGGCGGTACCAGCAGCCTGCGCAGGACGAACTGGTCGGCAGCGGTACTGGTGCCGTTGTTCTTTCGTTCCCGGCGGGCAGTCAGGTGGGCGTTGATCTCGGGGGGCTCCGGCACGTAGCGGCGGATGAACCACACCACCAGCGCGGGCAGGCCGGCCAGTGCCAGCATCAGTCGCCACCCGTGGCTACCCCACAGGGCGTAGGCGGCGGCGGCCGCGAAGAAGCCGGCGGCGTAGCCCGACATCATGATTCCGCCTGCGCGGGCCCGGTAGCGGTTGCGCCAGGTCTCGGCGATCAGGGCGGCACCGACGGGTGCCTCCACTCCGGAACCCAATCCTGCGATGAAGCGCAGGATTCCGAGCTGCCACCAGGTGTCGGCGAAGGCCGCCAACGCGCTGAACACGGCGTAGGTGAGGATGCCAAGTGACAACACCCTGGTGCGGCCGAAGTAGTCGGCGAGGACGCCGAACAGGATGCCGCCCGTCGCCCAGCCGATGAGGAACAGGGCGACGGTCATGCCGCCGTAGTAGCCGATCGTGGCGGGGCCGGCCTGCAGCCCGCTGTTGGGGAGCAGCTCGCTCATCGCCGGTCCGAGGACCAGGATGTAGAGGCTGCCTGCGAAGCCGTCGAGACCCCAGCCGAGGGTAGTGCCTGCGAGGACGAGCCACTGGGTGCGGGTGATCTCCTTGCGCCACCCCGCCGGTGGTGCGGCACTGGATGTCATGTGAGTTCCTTTCGTACGACGAGTGATTCGAGGCTGGATCAGTTCAACCGGGCGGTTTCCCCACCGCCGTACCAATCGACGTGATCGGCGGCGGTGCGGACGACGACGGTCTTGATCCAGGAGAAGTCGTCGAACGACTCGGATCCGGCGTCCTTGCCGAGACCCGATTCCTTCACGCCGCCCCAGGGCAGGGACGGCTCGAGGCGGTGATGGTCGTTGACCCAGACCATGCCCGCCACGATGTTCGAGGCGACGCGGTGCGCGCGACCGACGTCGGTGGTCCACACTCCGGCGCCGAGGCCGTAGCGGTTGTCGTTGGCCATCCGCACGGCCTCGTCCTCGTCGTCGAACGGGATGACGACGGCGACCGGGCCGAAGATCTCCTCCATGGCGACGGTGTTGGCCATGGTGGCGTCGGCGATCACGGTCGGCTCGAGGAAGAAGCCCTGCCGCAACGCTTCCGGCAGTTCGGGGACCCCGCCGCCGGCGGCGAGCTGGGCGCCTTCGTCGACGCCGGTCTGGATCAGGGCCTGCACCTTGTCGCGCTGGCGGGCGCTGATCAGCGGGCCCAGCTGGGTGTCGGCGTCGGTGGGATCGCCGATGCGGATGGCGCGGGCGCGGGCCGACAGCGCGGTGACGAAGGCGTCGTACACGTTGCGCTGCACCAGGAATCGTGATCCGGCTACGCAGGATTGGCCCGCGGCGACGAAGGCGGAGAACGCGGCGCCTTCGGCGGCGATCACGGGGTCGACGTCGTCGAACACGATTACGGGGGTCTTGCCGCCGAGTTCGGCGGTGACCCTGGCGAAGCGGGACGCCGTTGCGATCGCGGCCGCGCGGCCCGCCTCGGTGCCACCGGTCAGCGTGATCTTGGCGACGTCGGGGTGCTGGGTGAGCCGGGCGCCGGCGTCCCGCGCGCCGGTGACCACGTTGACCACGCCGTCGGGCAGGCCCGCCTCGGACATGACGTCGGCCAGCACGAGGGTGGTCAGCGGCGTCAACTCGGAGGGCTTGACCACGACGGTGTTGCCGTTGGCCAGGGCGGCCGACACGCTGCGGGCCAGGATGAGCAGGGGATGGTTGAACGGCGTGATGATGCCGCAGACGCCGAGCGGACGACGCTCCTGGTAGGTCAGGTACGGGCCGTCGCCCGGGAGGACCGCCTGGCGCTGGGCGGCCAGCAGTCCGGCGTTGTAGCGGAACCACTCCGGCACCCGGGACAGCTGCGCGCGGGTCTCGGTGATCGGTCGCCCGTTGTTCTGGGCCTCCAGCGTGTAGAGCCGGTCGGAGTTCGCCTCGATCGCGTCGGCGATGCGCAGCAGCAGGCGGGCCCGTTGGCTGCGGACCAGGGTGGGCCACGGGCCGCTCTCGAAGGCCGCCTTCGCCTTGGCGACGGCCGCGTCGACGCCGTCGGCGCCGTGCTCGGCGACGGTCTCGATGACGGCGCCGGTGGCGGGGTTGAGGATCTCGCGAACGTCGGCGTGGGTGGCGGTGGGGCCGGGGACGGTGGTGGTCATGGATATGAGTGTCGTCACAGTCCGCGCCGCCCTCAATGTCGAGTGAAACATTATTCGGCGATTGCTGTGTGTCTGCGAACACTCCCGTGCGATGCTGAACGGCATGTCGGTGGATGCGGGGCGACGACCGGATGCCGAGCTGGTCACGTGGCTGAGCGCCCTGCGCGAACTCAGTTCCGCGTCGACCTCGGCGGGCGACCTCCGCCACGTCCTCGACCTGGTCGCCGACACCGCGAGATCGCTTCTGGGCTACGACTTCTGCGGCGTCCTGACGCCGGACGCGGCCGGTGAGGCCCTCGTCATCACGGGGTGGAGCGGCCTGTCGGCGGAGTACGTGAGCCGGGTCAACACGGACCGACCGGTCCGGCTCGACAGCGGCTCACCATCCAGCCGGGCCTTCCACGCCGGCACCGCCGTGGCCATCCGCGACATCGACGCCGAAGCCGAGTTCACGCCGTGGGGCGGCGTCGCCCGCGAGCAGGGCTACCGGGCCATCATCTGCGTGCCGCTGGTGGCCGGTGACCAGATCCTCGGCACGCTCAACGGCTACTACGCCCCCGTCCACACCTTCACCGGCAGCGAGGTGGAACGGCTGACCCTGCTGGCGAATCACGCGGCGATCGCGCTGACCTCGGCCAGCCGGCTCGACCAGCTCCGTCAGCTCAACGAGTCGCTGCGCGAACAGCGTGACGCGCTGACCCGATCGGAACAGATCCACGAGCGCCTGCTGTCGGTGACGTTGAGGTCGGGTGGCCTCAGCGGCATCGCCACGGTCCTCGCGGAGCTGATCGGACGCCCGGTGCTCATCGACGACGCCCGCAACGTCGTGCTCGCCACCGCCGGCGACGCCGCCGAGCTGCCCGACGACGAGTGGCGCGCCACGGCCGTCGTCGACGGGTCGGTGGCCTCGGCCCCCGTGCTGCTCGACGGTCGCGAGGACTCGGCGTACTTCGTCTCCGTCGCCCGCCTCGGAGACGACGCCGTGGCCCGAATCTGGTTTCCCCGTGCGGGTTCGGCGTTGGACCCGGTCGGCGTGCGCGCCGTCGAACACGCGTCGATCGTGATCTCGCTGGAGCTGTTGCGCATTCGGACCGCCGCGGAGGTGGAGCACCGGTTGCGCGGCGAACTGCTGGCCGAGTTGTTCAGCAGCGGGCCGGTCGTCTCCGAGCAGCTGGTGCAGCGGGCTCAGCGACTGGGCCACGATCCCAGCCGGCCACACGTCGTCGTGGTGGGCGCGCTGGGCTCGGCGGACGAGCCGGCCGACAGCCGGCTCTATCAACGGTCGCTGTCACTCGTCGCCGATCTCGCCCAGGCGCGACGGCCCCGGCCCCTGACCGCGATGCACCGCGGCAACGTCGTGACACTGTGGCCGGTCGACGGCGAACCGGGAGACGACGCGGCCGAATTGATCCGTCGCGCAATGGGTTCGGTGTCCAGATCGGCCGACGCGACGGTGGCGGTGTCGGCGCCGGGCGCCCACGGTTACGGCGAGGCCTACCGCACGGCAAAGGGTGCGTTGGACATCGCGATGCGGGCCGGTCGTACCGACACCGTGGTGCGGCTGGACGATCTGGGCGTACTGGGCCTGCTGCTGCAACTGGAGGACTCGACGCAATTGGTCGCCTTCGCCGGGCGCACCCTGGGTCCGCTGCTCGACTACGACGCCGTCCACCGCACCGACCTGGTCGAGACGCTGCGCACCCACTTCGCGTGCAAGCTCGACCGGAGCCGGACGGCCGCCGTCTTGCACATCCACCCGAACACCGTCACGCAGCGCCTCCGACGCATCGAACAGCTCTGCGGCGTCGACCTCGCGGATCCGGCGATCGCGTTGCAATTCAGCGCCGCGCTCACCGTGCTGGACGTCGCCAGCGTGTAGGCGAGCACATGCCTGCGGCGAAGCTATGTGTGCGGTGACATTGCCGCTCAGGGCTCGGCCGACGAGGCTGGCACCATGAGCACCGACGCCGCGCACTCGTTCACGGCGGCGATCGTCGGCGGGTCCGTCGGCGGACTCGCGGCCGCCCACGAACTGCGGTCCGTCGGTGCCGACGTCACCGTCTACGAGCGGTCGGTCGACCGCACCCAGCCACGTGGCGCGGGCATCGTCATGCAGGCCGAAGTCGAGGCACTCCTGGCCCGGCTGGGAGTCTCGGTGCCATCGGTCAGCGTGCTGCTGCACGAACGTCAGCAGCTTCACCGCGACGGCCGCGTCGGTCGCTACACGGCGCCGCAGTGGATGACCGCGTGGGACACCCTGTACGCCGCGCTACGGGCCCCGCTCGGCGACGCCCGTTACCGCCTGAACAGCGACCTCCGGGATCTGAGTGTCGAAAATGGCTGTGTGACGGCGACGTTCGCCGACGGACATCGGTCGACGACCGACCTCCTCGTCGGCGCGGACGGCGTCGGATCCACCACGCGCAGTCTGCTTGGGCTGCCCGGAGACGTCGGCTACTCCGGCTACGTCGCGTGGCGTGGACTCGAGCCCGAGGGGGACCTTCCCGGGCACCTGGTCGACCTGCTCGCCGAACGGTTCACCTCCTTCGGCGCGCCGGGCATGCAGATGCTCTGCTACCTGGTCCCGGGTGCCAACGGCGAGCTCGAGCGCGGCTCGCGACGCGTCAACTGGGTTTGGTACGTCAACACCGCCGAGGAAGGCCTCGGCCGGCTGCTGACCGGCACGTCCGGCCGGCGCTACGACAACTTCCTGCCGCCGGGGGAGCTGACCGCGGCGAACCTGGCCGAGGTGACCACCGTGGCCCAGCGCACCCTCCCCGGCCCGTTCGTCGAGCTGATCGGGCATTCCAAGGTGTTCATGCAGCCGGTGTTCGACCTGCCCCCGGCGCGGATGGTCGCCGACCGCGTGATGCTCCTCGGCGACGCGGCGGGAACGGTGCGACCGCACACCGCCTCCGGCACCTCCAAGGCGCTCGGCGACGCGGCCACCCTGGCCCGCGCCCTGCACGGCTGGGCGCCGCCTGCCGGACTGCCGCACCAGCGGCTGAGTTCCTGGGAGGCGCACCGGCTCGCGCACCTGGAGTCGGTGGCGCACGCGGGCATGCGACTGGCCGCCCAATCACTCCTCGGCCCAGCCGGTCCCGATCATTCGGCATGCGCCGATGCCGGTTAGCGGGTATTCGTAATGGGGGTCAGCATCGTCGACGTGGATCGTGTTGAGAGGCAAGGGTGACGACATGACGTCGACCGCAGACGCGCCAGGAATCATCGGCGCGCCGATGAACCGAGTCGAGGGCATCGAGAAGGTGACCGGCCACGCGACCTACACCGCAGACGTCGTCGTCCCGGGGACGACGTACGCCGTGCTGGTGCAATCGGAGATCCCGCACGGCACCGTCACCGCCGACTCGCTGCGGGCCAGCACCGATCGTGCACTGGCCGCGCCGGGCGTGCTGCACGTGCTGACGCCGCTGAATTGTCCTCCGCTGCATGCCCCGCCAACTCACATGACCGACGACCTGCCCCTGGAACGACGCCCGCCGCTGTCCGATCTGACCGTGCAACACGTCGGGCAGCACATGGCCGTGGTGGTCGCGGACACCCTCGAGAACGCCACCGCCGCGGCGTCGTCGTTCGAGCTGACCTACGAGACCACGACACCCCAGCTGAGCGCGCGGGAGGTGCTCGACGAGTCCGCCGGCGCGGGGGACGCCGACGGACCCATCCGCCACGGCGTCTACCAGCCGGACCACTTCGTCAAACTCGTCGAGGAGAAGCTGCAGGACAGCCGCGGCGCCGACGACGAACCGACTGGTGCCGCAAGGGTTTCGGCCACCTACACCACACCGCTGAACACGCATTATCCGATCGAGCTGTCGGCGACGGTCGCGTACTGGGACGACGACGTCCTCAGCGTGCACGACACCACCCGCTGGATCACCGGGGAGCGGATGGCGTTGGCCGCCTATCTCGGCATCCCCGAGGACAAGATCCGCATCCTCGCGCCACTGGTCGGCGGCGCGTTCGGCTCGAAGAGCTTCCTCTGGATGCACGTCGCGCTGTGCGCCGTCGCGGCGCGGGAGGTGGGACGCCCGGTCAAGCTGGTGCTGACCCGCGATCAGATGTTCTCCTCCACGGGCCACCGCCCTCGCACCGAACAACACCTGTCCCTGGTCGCCGACGACGCGGCGCACATCCTGAGCACCGAGCAGCACACCCTGACCGAGACCTCCACCGTCGCGCACTTCTGCGAACCCGTCGGCCTGTCCGCCCGGTTTCTCTACCAGTCGCCGCGATTGGCCGTCTCGCACACCGTCGCCCGGATCAACTATCCCACACCGTGTTTCATGCGCGGACCGGGTGAGGCGCCGGGCCTGTTCGCCCTCGAAGTCGCGATGGACGAGCTGGCCTACGCCACGGACGTGGACCCGGTGGACCTCCGACTGCGCAACGACGCCGACCACGACCAGGCCAGCGGCAAGCCGTGGTCGGGCAAGCATCTGCGCGAGTGCTATCTGCAGGGCGCCGAGCGCTTCGGTTGGAGCGAACGGACGATGGCTCCGCGGTCGCTGCGGCGCGACGGTCTTCGGGTGGGCTGGGGCATGGCCACCGCCACCTACCCCGGTCGACGGATGCCGGCGAGTTGCCGCGTCACCACCGACGCCTCGGGCCACGTGCGGTTCGCCTCGGCCACCCACGAGGTCGGTACCGGCGTCCGCACCGTGATGACCCAGGTCGCCGCCGAGGCCGCGGGCCTCGACGTCGCGAAGGTCGCGTTCGACTCCGGCGATTCGCAGTTTCCCGACGCGCCCTACAGCGGGGCGTCGCAGACGACGGCCACCGTCGGCTCGGCGGTGCACGAGGCCGCCACCGAGTGGCGAAGGCGATTGGACGACATGGGTGGTCACCTCGACCGCCTGACCGCCGACCAACTCGACACCCTGAACTTCACCACGACCAGTGACGGCGTCGCCGACGACGGGCCCGTCTCCCAGTCCTTCGGCGCGCACTTCTGCGAGGTCACCGTCGACGAGGAGATTGGCCGCGTGTCGGTGACCCGCTGGGTCGCGATGATGGACTGCGGCCGGGTGCTCAACCCGAAGCTCGCCCGCAACCAGGTGATGGGCGGCATCACGTTCGGGCTCGGCATGGCGTTGCTCGAGCAGGTGCCCTATGACGTGCACACCGCCCAACTCATCGGCGAGTACTACCTGCCCACCCACGCTGACCGGCCGGAGTTCGACATCGGGTTCGTCGACGTCCCCGACTACGGTCTCGATCCCGTCGGGGTGCGGGGAATCGGCGAGATCGGCACCTGCGGTGTGCCGGCGGCGATTTCGAATGCCATCTTCCATGCCACCGGCAAGCGGCTGCGCAACCTCCCGATCACCCTGGAGAACCTGATGACGCCGTTCAGCGACGAATCCGAGCCCGGAGGCACTTCATGAGAGACGTCACCCTGACCGTGAACGGGGAGTCCCACACCGTGGCCGCCGACGTCCGGTCGACGCTGCTCGACCTGCTGCGGGAGACGTTGCACCTCACCGGAACCAAGAAGGGCTGCGACCACGGTCTCTGCGGCGCCTGCACCGTCGCCATCGACGGCGAGCGGGTGGTCAGCTGTCTGACCCTCGCGGCGTCGGTCGACGGCAGCGACGTACTCACCGTCGAGGGCATCGCCGACGGCGATCAACTGCACCCTCTGCAGCAGGCGTTCGTCGACTGCGACGGTTTCCAGTGCGGCTTTTGCACCTCCGGCCAGATCTCCTCGGCGCACGCCATGCTGCACGAACACGCCAGGGGGGACCTGTCGACGGCCTCGTTCGAGGCCGACCGCGCCACGGTGTGCCACGGTCCGGACACGCTGTCCCACGAAGAGATTCGTGAACGCATGGCAGGCAACATCTGCCGCTGCGGGGCCTACGCCAACATCGTCGAGGCCATCGCGGGCGTGGCGAGGGAGAAGAAGTGAAGACCTTCGAGTTCGAGCACGCCACGACCGTCGAGGGCGCCGTCGACCGCGTCGTCGCGACGGGCGGCAAGTACTACGCCGGCGGGACGAACCTGCTGGACCTGATGAAGGGTGGCGTCGAGGCGCCGGTGGCGCTCGTCGACGTCCGCCGCCTGGGGCTGCGCGACGTCACCGCCACCGAATCCGGCGGCGTGCTCATCGGATCGGGCGTCACCAACAGCGCACTGGCCAACCATCCGTTGATTCGGTCTCGGTATCCCGTTCTGTCGCAGGCGATCCTGTCCGGCGCGACGACCCAACTGCGCAACATGGCGACCACCGGCGGCAACCTGCTGCAGCGGACCCGTTGCCCGTACTTCATGGAAACCGCCTTCGCGCAGTGCAACAAGCGCAACCCCGGCTCGGGATGCGCGGCCAGGGACGGCTTCAACCGCGAACACGCACTCTTCGGGGTCGGCGAATCTTGCGTCGCGACCCATCCGTCCGACATGGCCGTCGCACTGGCGATCCTCGACGCCACCGTCCACGTGCACGGACCCGACGGCCGGCGCGAGGTGGCGATCGCGGACTTCTTCCGACTGCCGGGTGACGAGCCGCAGCGCGACAACACCTTGCGCCCCGCGGAGCTCATCGTCGGCATCGAGCTGCCTCCGTCGCCGTTCGCCGAGCACTCCTGGTACCTCAAGGTTCGCGACCGGCACAGCTACGCCTTCGCGTTGGTGTCCGTCGCAGCCGGGCTGCGCGTCGAGGACGGCGTGATCAGCGCCGCCGCCGTCGCGTTGGGGGGAGTGGCGCCGATGCCGTGGCGCGTGGCGGAGGCCGAGGCCGGGCTGATCGGTCAGCCGCCGACCGACGCCGTCTTCCGGCGCGCCGCCGAACGGACGATGGCGGGTGCTCGGCCGTTGGCCCAGAACGGATTCAAGGTCGACCTCGGCAAGCATTCGGTGGTGCGGGCGCTGACGAAGGCTCTGCGCGTCAGCTGAGGTCGCCGACGTTCTTGTCCCGGTTGGCGTCCTTGCCGCAGAACTCCAGGGTGGCTGCGACGCGGTTCGCGACGTCGGAGGTGGACGCGTTGCGGCCGTTGCGGGCCTTCAGGACGTTCGCGACGGTGGCGCTGCGCGTGTCGCGACTCATGCCGGTGAAGTCCTGGCACGTCGTGGATGCGTCGCCGATCCCCGAGCAACCCGCGAGCGCGACCCCCATGGCGGCCAACACCGCGACGATTCGGTACATGCCTCGACGCTACGGTACGTGCCGAGGCTCAGAGGACGACGGAGATCTCGTCGCTGAGGTCGTAGCCTGGGGCGAGGGGAAGGGTGTCGCCACTCCAGAACTTGCCGGGGTCGAACCAGTTGGCGTCCTTGTCGGTGGCGAGCAGCCCCATCTCCTGATAGGTGACGGCGACGGTCTCGGCGCAGTACGCCGTTTCCAGGCCCACCTTGCGGCGGCGCTCGCGTGTGCGTCCGGTGAGCCGCTGAACCCGGTCGTCCAGGATCGGGATGCCCTTCGTCCAGTCGTGCAACGTCGGCACCCGGCCGCGGAACCAACGCGCCGTGAGCTTGGCGGTGGTCGGGAAGGCGGTCCCGTCCATCCGCGCGATGACCCTCAGCAGGTCGTCCTCCTGCTGCCGGGTGGCGAAGGGGGTCATCTGGCGCAGCCAGCACCGCTGGCCGTAGGTGAGCATCCACCGCTCGACCGCCTGACGCAGATCGTTGAGCTGCACGCCGCGGTGATGGCCGCCGCTCCAGAGGCATTCCAGCTTGTCGCCGAGTTCGGCGTGCCAGATCAGCGGCGGCAGGTCGTCGACGGCGACCGTCATGCCGACGTGGTTGACCGGAGCGTTGGTCATGGTCTGGATCGCCCGGTCGGGGCCGGACTCGCCGCGAAACAGCCAGATGTCACCGGTTCGCGTTTCGGCCAGCGCGCGCTCGAGCGTCACCGTGTTCGCAGTCATCACGGCAGCTTAGGTTCGGCGGGCAGGAGCGAAGCGACCCGGGGCCATGGTCCAGACTGGGACCGTGCGAGGGATGTGGAAGTGGATCGGACTGGCCGGTGCCGCCGGTGTGGTGGCGGGCGGCGCGTTGGTGGCACGGGATCAGCGCAAGCGAAACGCCTATACGCCCGACGACATCCGGGCGAAGCTGCACCAGCGGCTCGCGGAGTCCGGTTCTGACGAATAGCCGGCTTAGGAGGTCACCGCGTACAGCCGGTGAGTTCCGCTGAAGCCCTTGAGTTCGACGTCCCTGCCCTCGTCGACGGTGACGTCGTCACCCAGGGCGTCGCGCACCGATTCGCTGACGAGGATTTCGCCGCCGTCGGCCGCCGCGGCGACTCTGGCCGCCATGGCCACGTTGCGGCCGAAGAGGTCGTCGCCACGGCGCACCGACTTGCCCGCGTGGATGCCGATTCGCACCCGAATCCCGTTGGGCCGCTTGGATAACTCGCGCTGCAGGTCCATGCTGCACCACACCGCCTGCTCGGGTTGGGCGAAGGCGATCATGAAGCCGTCACCCTGGCTCTTGACGACGTAGCCGGAGTGACGTTTGACCAGCCGGCTCACCGTCTTGTCGTGGCGGTCGATGAGGCGGACCCAGGCCCGGTCGCCGATGCGTTCGTTGAGCGCGGTCGACCCCTCGATGTCGGAGAACACGATCGCGACGCGTCCGTTGGGTGCCAGCCGGGCCAGGTCGGGGCGCTCGACGGCCGCCCAGTCGGCGAGATCCTCGATGTTGGACCGCACCGCCGCGCCGAATCCCTCCTTGCGGAAGATGTTCGCGGTCTGCCAGACGGTCTTGACGGCCTCGCGCCCGCCCGACACCAGGTTGGCGCGGGTGTCGAGCCGGCGCTGCAGTTCACCCAGTTCCTCGTCGCGCTTCTTCACCCTCTGCCACAGGACGGCGATGGCGCCGGCCTCGGCGACGGCCACGGCGAGCAGCAGGTAGATCGCGATCATCGGTAGCGACACCGGTTGATTATCAATGCCGGTGCCGCGTCGACGTTGCCGGCTACCCGCCGTGTGGCCTACGGGCCTGGTTCGGCGAGGAGCAGCTCGGGGTGGTGGAGGTAGTTGACGCGGGCTTGGCCGACGTCGAGTTGCGGGGGTGGGAGCCATTCGACGACCCCGTCTCTGAGGTGGACGGTCCAGCCGTGTTCGGCGAGGCGGTTGTCCCCGCCGCACGCGAAGGTGACCTCGTCGATGTTGGTCTGCCCGTTCTTCGCCCAACCCGTGGTGTGGTGGACCTGGGTGCCGTAGCCCGGGACGGTGCAACCGGGTTTGGTGCACCCACGATCCCGGGCGTGCAACACGATGCGCTGCCCCACGGACGCTAACCTCTTCGTCCGGCCCAAATACAGGGCCTCGCTGGTGTGCTTGTCGAACACCGCGAGGTAGTGGTGGGCGTGGGACGCCAGGCGGATCAGATCGGCCATCGGCAGCAGTGACCCGCCGCCGGTCACACCACTGCCGCGGGCGGCTTCCAGGTCTTGCAGGGTGGTGGTGACGATGACCGTCACCGGCAGGCCGTTGTGCTGACCCAGCTCACCGGAGGACAGGACAGACCGTCCGATCGCGATCAGCGCGTCGTGGGTGCGCTGCCCGTAGGTGCGGGTGTCTCTGTCGATCTGGGCTTCCGTCGGTGTCCCCGAAGTGCGGGGTTCGTGATCGTCGGGGTTGCACATGCCGGGCGCGGCCAGCTTCGCCAGGATCGGTTCGATGGTGGCTCGGGCCTCGGGGTCGAGCAGTCCGGTGATGCGGCTCATTCCGTCGGCTTGCTGGGGCCCCAGTCGGAGGAACCGCGTGCGGGCGCGTTCGACGTCGTCGGGTTTGGGGCCGTCCTGGTCGATCGCCGTGGCCAGCGTCTTCGCCGCTTGCCGCAGCTCCTCCGGACCCGTGCCCGATCCGATGTGCACCAACGTCTGCTCCGAGAGCGCCCGCACCTCGGGGTCCACCCAGCCGGGCAGCTTATCGAGGAACGACCGAATCTCCGCCACGTGCTCGGGACCCAACGCCCCACCGGCTTGGGCGGCCGCGGTGGGCGCGAGTGTGGGGTCCAGGGGTTGGCCGTTCAGTGCGGTCCGCGGCCCCAGATCCTCCGCCTCACTGATCCGTCGACGGACTTCCCGCCCGGAGATTCGCAACCGTTGGCTCAGTGCGCTTCCCAGCGACTTGGCCCCCAACTCCACTGGGGAGGCGTCGCGGTGCAGCCGGGCGATCACCCGGTGCCCCACCGTCGGCAGTTGCCAGGTCACGGTTTCCAGTTCCCCCAACAACTCGACGAGTTCGAGGTGGGTGAACTCCTCGAAGGAGCGTTCCAGGAGTTCGGCAGCGGCCGTGCGGTAGTCCGCGACTGCTGCGGTGACCCGATCCGAACTCATACTCGAACACTAGTACGACCCACCGACAAGAAACCTGGGTCTGTGACTCCTGAAACCGATGTGACACCGGAGGTTTGGGGCAACCCTCAATTCGCTCAGAGGCGGGCAGGCCCACTATGCGACGGAGAGCTCCGCCGGCGGCCGAGACCGTGAAACGGCTCCGTGAGCCGCCGGCCGCCAGGCCATCCGTGACGCGCGTCTTCGGTGAAGTGGTTCAGGATCGTCTCGAGATCAGGGTCGGCCCAGAGGCCCCGAAAGACAACCACCCCGGCATTCACCAACCCTCGGTGAGCACCCGGTCCAACGCGTCGACGTAGAAGTCCGCGCCCGTCACGTCGAGGCACAGCGGCGGCTTGGTCTTCAAGATGTTCTGCCGGTCGCCGGTCGGCTGGATGACCACCCCGAGTTCGAGCATCCGATCGCAGATGGCGGCCGTCTCCTCGGTGGCCGGCTCCAGGGTCTCCGGATCGCGGACCATCTCGACGCCGAGGTAGAGCCCCATGCCGTGCACGGTGCCGATGATGGGGTGCCTCTCGCGCAGGGCCAGCAACCGGCCCTTGAGGTGGCGTCCGACCCGGGATGCGTTGCCCTGCAGATCTTCCTCGCGCAGCACGTCGAGTACGGTCAGGCCGATCGCACAGGACAGCGGGCTGCCACCGGTCGACGAGAAGAAGTACCCCTGCGAGCTGAACGCCTCGGCGATCGCCCGGCTGGTGATCACCGCGCCCAGCGGATACCCGTTGCCCGTCGACTTGGCGATCGACACGATGTCGGGCACGACCTGCTGCTGGTCGAAACCCCAGAACCACTCGCCGAGGCGGCCGTAGCCGACCTGCACTTCGTCCGCGACGGCGAACCCGCCCGCCTCCCGCACCGCCGCGTACACCTGCGCCAGATACCCGTCGGGCAACGCCATCCCGCCGGCATTCCCATACACCGACTCGCAGATGAACCCCGCCGGGGGGCGTCCTGCCGCGACCATCTCGGCCACTTGGGCCACCGCATCGGGGGCGTACCGACTGGCGTCGTCTCCGCGGTAAGTGCCGCGAAAGCTGTTGGGGGACTCCACCACGTGGATCCAGTCCGGACGGGTGGTCAGCGCATTCGGATTGTCGGCCGTCGAGGTCGACACCGCGTCTGTCGCATACGTCCACCCGTGGTAGGCCTCGCCGACGGCGATCACGTCCGGTCGCCCCGACACCGCGATCGCCAAACGCAGCGCCAAATCGCTTGCCTCCGAACCAGAGTTCACCAGGAAGACGGTGTCCAGCGGCTCCGGCAGCGTGGCCGCGAGACGTTCGCTGAACTCGACGACCGCCTCGTAGTTGAAGCGGGAGTTGGTGTTCAGCCGCCGCAACTGCCGCGCCGCGACCTCCGCGATCCGCGGATGCGCGTGCCCCAACACCGTGACGTTGTTGACCATGTCGAGGTACACCCGACCCGCCGTCGACATCAGGTAGTGCCGGCGGCCGCGTTCGATCTGCGGCGGGTCGGCGTAGTAGTGCTCCTGCACCCGGGCGAAGCTCTCGTCGCGACGCGTCAACAGATCGTGCGCGTCGGGGCGTGGGATCTCGGGCAGACCCAGCAGCGGACGCAGGTTCCGCGTCAGGGCCAGCCAGCCCGGGGCCAGCTCGGCCCTCGTGAAGGCCGGGGCCACCGGTGCGCCTGCCGGCCGGATGCTCACGGTGGTCCACCCGCCCGCGGCGGCGGTGGTCAACGCCGCGCCGGCCTCGACGCGGTCGCCCGTCGGCACACCGGTGACCGTCATCTCGTATTCCACGCCCCGCAGCGTGAATTCGCTCTCGGACCGGACGACGTCACCCGCCCACGGCGCCGTCAACGTGACGTCTGCGGCCGGCCACAGCGACACGCCGGTGGCCACCACGGCGGGCGATTCCTGGCTCAACAGCGGTGCCCGGGTCAGGTGCGGTTCGCCGAACTGGGTGACGACCAACTCCGCGCCGTCGTCGACCGCCCTGCGCGCCAGCACGTCCTCGAACGCCGGGGCGACGAAGTCCTCCGGGGCGTCGTCGAACACCTCGGAGACGGTGGTGAGGTCGAGGGTTCGTACGGTGGCGGCGTCCAGGCCCGGAATCAGCAACCCTGGCACCGGAGCCAGCTCCTCGGCGAGGCCGAGTTCGGCCCGGATGACGGCCGTCATCACGTCCAGCGGCACGGACGTCGCCTGCTCGAACATGCGGATCTCGTCGTCGGACTGGTTGGTCAGATACTCGTTGTCCGGATCCAGCACGATTTGCTGGGCGCCGCTGACGATGAGCACCGCGGTGCGCAACACCAGCAGCGGCCAGATCACGTCGGCCTCGGCCGAGCTCAGCGGACGGACCGCGTGAAAGGCCTTGACGCCGGGCAGAATCGAGGTGGGGTCGGCGCCGGGATGGCCGAGCACCGAGGACAGGGTGACGGCGACCTCGGACACCGCCCAGGTGTCGGACAGGTCGCCGAAGTCGATGACGCCGTCCGGATGACCGGTGGTCGCCGCCGCGACGACGTTGGCGTCGGTCAGGTCGAGGTGCACCGCCTGTCGGGGCAGGTCGTCGGCCAGGGGCGCGATCCTCGACCACGCCTCGGCGGCGGCGGTGCTCAGGCGTTCCCGGGCCGACGCGTCGGCGATGTGCGCGACGAGGGCCATGACGACGTCGTGACCATAGCGAAGGTCCCACTGCAGGGCGCGGTCCAGACCCGGATGCCGAAACTCCCTCAGCGCCAAGCTGACCCGCCCGGCCAGCTCGCCCATGCCGGCGACGACCGCGGGCGACAGGTACCCCCTGTCCACCAGCGTGCCACCGCCGATGAAGGGCAGCAGCCGGACGTGCGCGGTCCCGTCCATCAGATCGGTGACCGTCGTGGACGGTTCGCCCGCAAGGTTGGGTAGCGGCACCGCGACCCGCAGCGTCGGCTCCGCGGTGGCGATGGCCTCGGCGGCGGCGTCCTGCGCGGCGAGTTCGGTTGCGGTGAAGGCGGTGTTGGCGATCTTCAGAACGCCGAGCAGCTGGTCCTCGCCGTCGTAGACCAGAAAGTTCTTGTCCTGGTTGCTGCCGAGGGGTGTGACCCTCGTGGTCAGGCCGTAGTGGGTGGCCAACACCCGGACGGCCCCCTCGTCGCCGACCTCGGGCGCCGGCAGCTCGGGTGACTCGAGGAAGTTGAAGCCGGCCACACGGGGGGCGGCGCTCATCGGTTGACGAACTCCACCACGACGTCGGTGAACGCGTCGTTGTCGTCGCCGGCAGCGGTGTGGCCGGCGTCGGAGAGTTCGACGAACTCCGCCCGCGGCACCTTGGCGAGGAAGTCCTGCACGCCCTCGGTGCTCACCACGTCCGACAACTTGCCGCGGATCAACAGGATTGGGATCCGAAGGTCGATCGCGGCCTGTTCGAGCATGTCCATCCGGACGAACGGATCGTCGGCGGGTTTGGTGAGGAACGCCGGATCCCAGTGCCAGTACCACCGGCCGTCGCGCAGCCGCAGGTTCTTCTTCAACCCCTCCGGGCTGCGCGGCTTGGCGCGGTGTGGCAGGTAGGCGGAGACGGCGTCGGCCGCCTGCTCGAGCGACTCGAAACCGTCGACCCCACTGAACATGAAGTCGCGGATGCGGGCGCTGCCGTCCTTCTCGAACCGGGGGACGACGTCGACCAGCACCAGCTTGCTGATCACGTCGGCGCCCGCCTCGTGCGCGGCGAGGATGCCCGTGAGCCCGCCCATGCTGGCGCCGATCAGCACTGTCGGTCCGCCGATCTGGTCGACCACGCGCAACGTGTCGGCGCAGAGGGAGTCGACGGAGTAGTCGGCGGTCGGCGAGCGGTCGCTGTCGCCGTGGCCGCGGCTGTCGAGCGCGACGACGTGAAACCCGTCGTCGGCGAGCACCTGGCCCGTGTTCTTCCACGAATACCTGTTCTGACCGCCGCCGTGCAGCATCAGGATGGACGGCCGCCCGTCGGCGGTGCCGACGCCCCGGTTCCACTCGTCGGCGACGAGCGCGAGATCGTCCGCACCGCGGAACTCCACCGTCGTCAGCGTGCTGCTTGCCATGCTCGCACGTTACAACGCCGCACGTCGGCCGGTACGTTGAGTTCGACGTACGGGTCGACGCTGAAGGGGCACGCATGGCAGACGACACGAAGACCGAACCGCACTGGCTGGACGTTCCCACTCCGGACGTCCACCTCAGAGCATTGAGCTGGGGTGCCGACGACGCCCCGATTGCCTTGTGTCTGCACGGCTTTCCCGACACCGCACACGGCTGGCGCAAGGTGGCGCCGACGCTGGTGGACGCGGGGTGGCGGGTGGTGGCGCCGTTCATGCGCGGGTACGCCCCGTCGTCGACCTCGGCCGACGGCAGCTACCACGTCGGCGCCCTGATGGACGACGCCCTGCGCGTGCTCGACGCCGCAGGCCCGACCGGTCGGGACGTCCTGGTCGGACACGACTGGGGGGCGATCACGGGCGCCGGGCTGGCGGCCATGCCCGACAGCCCGTTCCGCAAGGCGGTCATCATGTCGGTGCCGCCCGCCGGCGCCTTCCGGCCGATCGGTCGGCTGCCCGACGCCGGCAAGCTGGCCGCCCAGCTCCCTCGCCAGCTGTTGCGGAGCTGGTACATCATGTTCTTCCAATTGCCGCTGCTGCCCGAGCGTTCCGCGTCGTGGGTGGTGCCCCGGCTGTGGCGTCAGTGGTCGCCGTCCTACGTCGCCGACGAGGACGTGGCCCTGGTGCTCGATGCGATCGGCGCGCCCGACAACTGGCGTGCCGCCCTCGGGTACTACCGGGCGGCCATCCGCGGAAGCACACCACCGCCGCGCTACGCCGAGTTGCACGAGCACTGGCTGGAACCCCTTCGCCTGCCGACGCTGTACCTGCACGGCTCCGACGACGGCTGCGCCTCGGCGGACTACACGCGGTGGGTGGAGCCGTCGCTGCCGCCGGGCAGCCGGGCCGAGATCGTCCCCGGCGCAGGACACTTCATGCAGCTGGACCGGCCGGATGACGTGGCGCACCGCATCGTCGACTTCGTCGGAGCGGGTGCTAGCGCTTCTTGAGAGCCGGGTGGGTGCGGGCCAGGACGGGTAGCAACAACCGGCGCGGCAGGATCTTGTACGCCGCGGCGCCGACCCGGTTGAACACGCCGGGAACGATGACGGTCTTGCCGGCGGCCAACCCGTCCACTGCCGTCGCGGCGACGTCGGCGGCACTGACCCACATCGCCTTGGGCAGCGCCGCCTCGGCATCCGCATCGGAAATGCCGGCGGCGGCACCGAATTCGGTCTTCACCGGCCCGGGGCACAGTGCGGCGGCGACCACGCCGGTGCCCGTCAGTTCCTGGCCGAGGGCCTGGGTGTAGGACAGCACGAACGCCTTCGCCGCGCCGTAGGCGGCCTGCCCCGGCAGCGGTCCGAAGGCGCCGACCGACGCGACGTTGAGCACGGCGCCCCGGCGGCGGGACACCATGGCGGGTACGAAGCGGCTGCACAGGTCGACCACGGCGGCGACGTCGACCTCGACGAGGTTGAGTTCGGCGGCGGGGTCCGACGTGGCGACCGGGCCCGACGTGCTGAGTCCGGCGTTGTTGACCAGGACGTCGACCACCAGCCCCAGCTCGGCGATCCGGCCGGGGAGGGCGGCACGCTCGTCGGCGTTGGACAGGTCGGCGGTCAGCACCTCGGCGCCCGACCCGAGCGAGGCCGCGAGGGCCTGGAGCTTGTCGGCCCGCCGCGCGACCAGCACCACGTGCCGGCCCCGCTGGGAGAACTCCCTGGCGAGCTCCGCGCCGATGCCCGAGGAGGCGCCGGTGACGAGCACGGTTCCGTTGTCGCTGGCCGCTGGAAGCATGGCCGCAGCCTAGCCTTGGGCGCATGACGCAGGAGCGGCTGACGCCGATCGACGCGCAGACGTTCTGGCTGGCCGGCAAGATCCCGAACGACACCGTCCTGCTGTTCGGCTTCGCGGGCGGCCCCGCCGACGTGGCCCACACCCTCGAGGTGCTCGAGGCCCGCGCCCGCGGCTGCCCCGAGCTGTCGGTGCGCGTCGACGACGGCGGCTCGTGGGGTTACCCGCGCTGGGTGCGCCGCGACGTCGACCGGTCGCAGTTCGTGGTGCACGACCTGGAGGAGCGCACCTGGGCGGCGTGCCTGGCCGCGGTCGGGGCGCTGACCGCGGTTCCGTTGGACGCCACGGACAGGGCGTGGCGGCTGCACGTGTTCACCGACGTCGACGCGGTGCCCGGGGTGGACGGTCCCGGCACCGTCGCGGTCCTGCAGATCTCCCACGCCCTTGGTGGCGGCGGCCGCACGTCGGCGCATGCGGCGCTGATGTTCGGCCGAACCCATGTCGACCTGCCCGCGATCCGTCCGCCGTCGACCAGCCCGGTCCGCCTGCCGCTGGCGGGTTTTCGTGCCGCCCGGGCGCACCGCAGGCTGATCGCCGACGTCGAGTCCGGGGCCGTTCCCGCGCAGGCGGAGCTCCGGCCGCTGCTGCGCACCAACGACCGGCCGGCGGGGCCGCGCAGCCTCCGCACCGTCGTGCAACGGCGCTCCGAACTCGGGGATGCCACGGTGACGGTGGCCGTCCTCTCCGCGGTGTCGGGTGCCCTCGCCGCGCGCCTGGCGGCACTTGGCGACGACGCGTCGACGCTCGGCGCCGAGGTGCCGATGACCAAGCCGCCACCACGGCTGGGCCACAACCACTTCGGCAACGTCGGCGTGGGCCTGTATCCGGATCTGCCCGCGCCGGAGCGGATCGTTCGCATCGCCGACGACCTGGCGGCGCGGCGGTTGCGCGCCGGCCACCCGGCGTTGCGTGCCGCCGACGTGGCGTTCGCCGCCACGCCCGCGAGGCTGTTGCGTTGGGGGATGGGCACGTTCGACGCCGACGTCCGTGCCGCGGCGGTGACGGGCAACACCGTGGTGTCCAGCGTGAACTTCGGCGCCGCCGACTTCAGCTTCGGTGGCGCGCCGGTCGCGGTGGCCACCGCCTTCGCGGGACTGTCGCCGATGATGGGCCTGACCCACGTGGTCGGAGGTGTCGGCGACACCGTGACGATCGGCGTGCACGCCGCCGAGTCGGCGCTGGGTGGCCCCGACGGAATCGACGACTACGTCGCCAGGCTCGGCGCCGCGCTCTCGGCGACCTAGCCCCGCAGCGCGGCGATGCCGACGTCCAGCGCGGCCTCCAGGTAGCCGAGGTCGCCGGTGCTCATCAGCACCAGCACGCCGCCCTGAATGCCCGCCAACAGCGCCGCCGCCGCGCGCGACGCGTCCACGCCGGCGTCGACCTTGCCCTGGGCCTGCATGGCCCGCACGCCGGCCTCGATCTCCGCGCGCCACTGGTCGATCAGGGTCGCCGTGACGGCCTGGGCCCCGGGCGTGCGGCCGATCTCCGACATCACGGTCGACAGCGGGCAGAGTTGGCCCTGCTGGCGGTACCGCTCGACGACGGTGTCGCGCCACCGCTGCCACGCCGCCCACGAGACGAGCTGGCCGAGGTGGGGCTGCTGGTCGCTGAGCACCCGGGCCGCTTCCTGCTCGGCGACGGCCAGCAGCAGTTGGTCCTTGCCGCCGGGAAAGTAGTGGAAGAGTTGGCTCTTCGAGGTGGCGGTGTGCGCCATGACGTCTTCGAGCGTGGTGGCGACGGCGCCGCGCACCCGGATCTCGGCGGCCGCGCCGTCGACGATGCGTTGCCGCGTCGCGCGGCCCTTCGGGGTGAGCCGCTGGACGGCCGGGTCCGCCGTCGTCACCCCGCCGTTTGGACCCACAGGTCCAAACTTTACGTCACGCAACGCGGGAAAGTGACCCATCGCATCTAGAACACGTTCTAGTCTGGCCGGCATGGGATTGCTCAAGCCCGACCTGCCGGTGGTCGACTTCGCCGAATGGAGCAAGGGCACCCGCGCGGAGAGGATCCGGCCGCTGGCCCGCCACTGGGCCGAGGTGGGGTTCGGCACGCCGGTGGTGCTGCACCTGTTCTACGTGGTCAAGATCCTGCTGTACGTGCTGGCCGGCGCGCTGTTCGCGGTGGCCACCTCGGGCCTCGGTGGATTGGCCGACGTGACGTCCTGGTACGACGAGCCGATCGTGTTCCAGAAGGTCGTGCTGTTCACGATGCTGTTCGAGGTGGTCGGGCTGGGGTGCGGGTTCGGCCCGCTCAACAACCGGTTCTTCCCGCCGATGGGGTCGATCCTCTACTGGCTGCGGCCGGGGACGATCCGGCTGCCACCGTGGCCGACGCGCATTCCGCTGACCCGCGGCACGGCCCGCACCCCACTGGACGTCCTGCTCTACGGCGCCCTGTTGGTGGTGCTCGTCGTCGCCCTCTTCTCAGACGGCACCGGCGCCATCCCCGCGCTCGGCACCGCCGTCGGGGTGCTGCCGACGTGGCAGATCTGGACGATCCTTGGCGTACTCGCCGTCGCCGGCCTGCGCGACAAGGTGATCTTCCTGGCCGCCCGCGGCGAGGTCTACGCGTCGTTCACCGTGGCGTTCCTCTTCGGCGGCGTGGACATGATCATCGCCGCCAAGCTGGTGTGCCTGGCGATCTGGGTCGGCGCGGCCACCTCCAAGCTCAACAAGCACTTCCCGTTCGTCATCTCGACGATGATGTCCAACAGCCCACTGGTGCGCACGAAGTCGTTCAAGCGGGCGTTCTTCGAGAGGTTCCCCGACGACCTGCGGCCGGGGCGGATCTCGCGGGTGGTGGCCCACTTCAGCACGGTGGTCGAGGGTCTGGTGCCGCTGGTGCTGTTCTTCACCCACGGCGGCTGGCCGACCGCGATCGCGGCGTTCGTGATGCTGGTGTTCCACTTCGGCATCCTGTCGGCCATCCCGATGGGCGTTCCGCTGGAGTGGAACGTCTTCATGATGTTCAGCGTGCTCGCGCTGTTCGTCGGGCATGCGGAGATCGGCCTCGGCGATCTGACCAGTCCGCTGCCGATCGTGCTGTTCGCCGTGCTGGCGGGCACCGTCGCGGTGGGAAACCTGTTCCCGCGCAAGGTGTCCTTCCTGCCCGGCATGCGGTACTACGCCGGCAATTGGGACACCACCCAGTGGTGCATGAAGCCCTCGGCCGAGGAAAAGATCAAGGCCGGGCTGGTCGCGATCGCGAGCATGCCGCAGTCGCAGGTGGAACGCATCTACGGCAGCCCCGAGCAGGCGTTGGTCATGCTGCACTCCGGCTACGCGTTCCGGGCGATGAACACCCACGGGCGGGCGCTGTTCAGCTTGGTGCACCGCGCGATGGCCGACGGCGAGGAGGCCGACTACGTGGTCACCGAGGGGGAGCGGCTGTGCAGCACCGCGATCGGCTGGAACTTCGGTGACGGTCACATGCACAACGAGCAGCTGATCGCCGCGATGCAAGAGCGGTGCGGATTCGAGCCGGGCGAGGTCCGGGTGGTGCTGCTCGACGCGCAGCCCATCCACCGGCAACGGCAGGAATACCGGCTGGTCGACGCGGCCACCGGAGAGTTCGAACGCGGCTTCGTGCGGGTGGCCGACATGGTCACGCGCCAGCCGTGGGCCGACGACGTGCCCGTCCACGTGACGTGGTCGGCCAGCGCCACTACTGCATGACGTCGCGGACCTTGACGTCCTCGAGACCCTGCAGCAGCAAGTTGCGTGCGGTGTCGAGGTGCTTGCGCCAGTGCGATTCCGCGCCGGCCCCGTCGCCCGCGCGCAGCAGCGTCATCAGCCGCCGGTAGGACCGGGTCAGCTTGTCGTAGTCGGCCTTGGACACCTCGCGGTGCTCCTTGATGGCGAAGGCCGTGTGGCGCACCGTGATCTCGTGGAGCATGCCGGCGATGATCGTCAGGGTGGCGTTGCCCGAGAGCTCCACCATCCGACGGTGGAAGTCGCCGGTGGCCTCGGCCAGCCGGCCCGACTGCCAGCCCGCGGGAATGTCGTCGGCGAGCATGCCGTCGAGTTCGTCCAGCGCCCCGGGTGACGCGGTCTCGGCGAGCAGTCGCACGGCCAGCGGCTCGATGCCCGAGCGCGCGACCAGCACGTCGGCGATGGTGGCACCCGAGAGCTCGAGCAGCAGTCCGGCCGGGCGCGCGACGATCTCGGGTCCGGGTACGCGGACCCGGGCACCCGTGCGTGAGCCGCGCCGCACCTCGACGAGCCGTTCGGACTCGAGCACCCGCACCGCTTCGCGCAGCGTGGGCCGGCTGACGCCGAAGTGCGTCATCAGCTCGGCCTCGTTGGGGAGGAAGTCGCCCTCCTTGAGCTGGCCGTCGACCACCATGCGACGCAGGGTCCCGGCGACCAGTTCGGCGGTCTTGGGGGAGCGGATGGTGGTGCCGCCGCGCTGCGCGACGGCATTGGCCCCCATCATGGGTGCCAACGGCGGGGTGCGAGCCAACGTGGTCTCCGTGCTGTAGTCGGCCGGTTGTACAACTCAGTAAACCATGTGGGGGCAAACCCGGGTCGTCGTCGCCGACGGCTGCCCACCAACCAGGTGGTTGACCTAGTAAACCTACTCATCTACCTTCGGTGTCATCGCACCATCACGCGAACTGCCCGAATCGCACCACGTCAAAGGAGATGTCCATGGCTGAAGCCGTCATCGTAGAAGCGGTCCGCTCACCAGTCGGGAAGCGCAACGGCGGGTTGTCCGGCGTGCACCCCGGTGAATTGTCGGCGCAGGTGCTCAACGGGCTCGTGCAGCGCGCCGGGGTGGACCCGGCGCTGGTCGACGACGTCATCTGGGGCTGCGTCATGCAGGCCGGCGAGCAGGCGCTCGACATCGCCCGCACCGCCGTGCTCGCGGCCGGCTGGCCCGAGAGCGTTCCCGGCGTGACCGTGGACCGGCAGTGTGGCTCCAGCCAGCAGTCGGTGCACTTCGCCGCCGCGGGCGTCGTGGCGGGCCACTACGACATCGTCGTCGCCGGTGGCGTGGAGTCGATGTCGCGCACCCCGATGGGTGCCTCGCTGGCCAACGGTGGCCACCCGTACCCCGAGGCGTTCCGCGCCCGCTACACCCAGACCCCGAACCAGGGCGTCGGCGCCGAGATGATCGCCGAACAGTGGGGCTTCGACCGCACCGCGCTCGACCAGTTCTCCCTCGGGTCGCACGAAAAGGCGGCTGCCGCGCAGGATTCCGGCGCGTTCGACGACCAGATCGTCGCGATCAAGGACCAGGACGGCAACGCCGTGCTCAAGGACGAGGGCATCCGCCGCGGCGGCACCGTCGAGAAGATGGCGACCATCAAGCCGGCCTTCAAGGAAGACGGAGTCATCCACGCGGGCAACGCCTCCCAGATCTCCGACGGCTCGGCCGCGCTGCTGTTCATGTCGGCCGAGAAGGCCAAGGAGCTGGGTCTCAAGCCGCTGGCCAAGGTGCACACCGCGGTGCTGGCTGGCGCCGACCCGGTCATCATGCTCACCGCCCCGATCCCGGCCACGCAGAAGGCCCTCAAGCGTTCGGGCCTGTCGGTCGACCAGATCGGCGTGTTCGAGGTGAACGAGGCGTTCGCGCCCGTTCCGCTGGCCTGGCTCAAGGACATCGGCGCCGACGAGAAGAACCTCAACCCCAACGGTGGCGCCATCGCGCTGGGCCACCCGCTGGGCGGCTCGGGCGCCCGGATCATGACGACGATGCTCTACCACATGCGGGACAAGGGAATTCAGTACGGCCTGCAGACCATGTGCGAGGGCGGCGGCCAGGCCAACGCCACGATCCTCGAACTGCTGTGAGCGAAGCGGTCCTGACCGAGCGGCGCGGCAACGTCCTGCTCATCACGCTGAATCGGCCGGAGGCGCGCAACGCCGTCAACGGCGCGGTCAGCATCGGCGTGGGCGACGCCCTGCACGAAGCTCAGCACGATCCCGAGATCCGTGCGGTCGTCGTCACCGGTGCGGGTCAATCGTTCTGCGCCGGAGCCGATCTCAAGGCCATCTCGCGGCGGGAGAACCTCTATCACCCCGATCATGGGGAGTGGGGTTTCGCCGGCTACGTGCAGCACGTCATCGACAAGCCGACCATCGCCGCGGTCAACGGCACGGCCCTGGGCGGCGGTACCGAACTGGCGCTGGCCAGCGACCTCGTCGTCGCCGAGGAACGCACCAAGTTCGGTCTGCCCGAGGTCAAGCGCGGTTTGGTCGCGGCGGCGGGCGGTGTGTTCCGCATCGTCGACCATCTGCCGCGCAAGATCGCGATGGAGATGCTGTTCACCGGTGAACCGATGTCGTCGGCCGACGCCCTGAAGTGGGGCCTGGTCAACCAGGTGGTGCCCGACGGCACGGTCGTCGACGCCGCCCTGGCCCTCGCCGAGCGCATCACCGTCAACGCACCGCTCGCGGTCTGGGCCAGCAAGCGGGTGGCCGCCGGCATCGACGACGGCGTGATCACCGCCGAGGTGGACGGGTGGAACCGGACCATGCGCGAGATGGGCACGGTGTTGCGTTCCCAGGACGCCAGGGAGGGCCCACTGGCCTTCGCCGAGAAGAGACAGCCCGTATGGCAAGCGAAGTAGGAGAAACACCATGAAGCGATTGATCTTCGACGAAGAGCACGAGCAGCTGCGGGCGACGGCGCGCCAATTCCTGGAGAAGGAATGTGCGCCGTATGCCGAGAAGTGGGACACCGACCGCATCGTCGACCGGGACGCCTACGTCGCCGCGGGCAAGTACGGGCTGATCGGGTTCAACATGCCCGAGAAGTTCGGCGGCGGCGGCGTCGACGACTTCCGGTTCAACGCGGTGATCGTCGAGGAGTTCACCCGCTACGGGCTGCCGTCGCCGGGACTGAGCCTGCAGAACGACATCGTCGGCCCGTACTTCGCCAACCTCGCCACCGAGGAGCAGCAGGAGCGATGGCTGCCGGGCTACATCACCGGTGAGCTGATCGGCGCGGTCGCGATGACCGAGCCGGGGGCAGGCAGCGACCTAGCGGGCATCAAGACCACCGCGGTCCGCGACGGAGACGACTGGATTCTCAACGGCTCCAAGACGTTCATCTCCGCGGGCATCAACTCCGACCTCGTCGTCGTGGTCGCGCGCACCGATCCCGACGCCGGCCACAAGGGCTTCTCGCTGCTGGTCGTCGAGCGCGGCATGGAGGGCTTCACCCGAGGCCGCAAGCTCGACAAGATGGGTCAGCACTTCGCCGACACGGCGGAGCTGAACTTCGAGAACGTCCGCGTTCCCAACGCGAACCTGCTGGGCAAGGAGGGTCGGGGTTTCTACCACCTGATGACCAACCTGCCGTCGGAGCGACTGTCGATCGCGATCGCCGGTGTCGCGGGTGCCCGCGCGACGTTCAACGACACGCTGGCATACGTCAAGGACCGCAAGGCCTTTGGTCAGCCGATCGGCAGCTTTCAGCACAACAAGTTCGTCATGGCCGAGATGGACACCGAGCTGGAGATCGCCGAGTCCTACATCGACAGGTGCCTGCAGGCCATCGTCGACGGCGAGCTGACGGCCGTCGAGGCGTCCAAGGCCAAGTGGTGGTGCACCGAGCTGGGCAAGCGTGTGGTCGACCACTGCGTGCAGCTGCACGGTGGCTACGGCTACATGAACGAATACAAGGTGGCCCGCGACTACGTCGACGTGCGCATCCAGACCATCTACGGCGGCACCACCGAGATCATGAAGGAGATCATCGGCAAGGATCTCGGCCTGTAAGACGAGTTCGGCGCGTTTCCGTTCGCAGAACGAACGGAAACGCGCCGAAGTCGCGTAAGCGGGTGGGGTCAGCCAGCAGCCGGTGCGGGGGCCGGTGCGGGGGCCTCGGCCGACGTCGTGGTGGTGCTGGTCGGCGTGAGCGGCTTGCCCGTGCCGTCGAACGACGTCGTCGGGGTGACCGGTGCCGGCGGGGAGTTCGGATCCAGCACGGTGTCCAGGATGTAGATCCGCGCGTTGGCGGCCTGGATGCCACCGCAGATCACCTTCGCGGTGTCGTTGACCTTGATGTCGCCGTCCTTGCCGGTCACCTTGAGCTCGGCGCCCTCCTGGGTGGGCCGCTGGCCGGCCACGTCACCGGGGCCGAGCAGGCCGAGGAAGACGTGGTAGTAGTCCAGCTTGCTCAGCGCGGCGGGGTCGGCCTTGATGCCCTCCATCGCGGCGGGATCGAGCTTGGCGAAGGCGTCGTTGTTGGGCGCGAACACCACGTACGGGCCGTTCTCGAGCACGGGCACGATGTTGACGGCGGGGTTCAGGCCGCCGTTGATCGCCGACGTGAAGGTGCTCAGCGACGGAATCTTGGCCAGCACCTGACCGACCGGCAGGGTGGACAGGGCCTCCTTGGTGACACCGCTGGGCGCCAGCTCGGCGCGGAGCGGATCGCAGTTGCCCTGCCAGTCCGGCAACGGCTTGACGTCGGCGGTCGCGGTGGGCGGCGGATCGGCCTGCGCGGTGATCGCCAGCGGCAGCGACACGGCGATCGCGGCGACCGCGGCGGACATTCCAATGGCTCGACTGGTGCGAGTCTTCACTTTTCGGCTCCTCAACGTGGTTGATCGCGTCGCCTAGAGCCCGACTCTCGTGGCGACGCCCCACGAAGCGTAAGGGCTGAGATCACGAATCGGCAAAGCCAGCGTCGTGCGCGACCGGCTCTGGAGCGTCGCTGACCTGCGGTTTCCGTATGCTCAGACAAAGTAGCGCAGCCACGGCACACAGCCCCGATGCGAGGTAGAACGCAAGGTCGTAGTCGCCGTCCCGGTCGCGCAGCCACCCCGCGCCGGCGGCGGCGACGGCAGCCCCCAGTTGATGGGAGGCGAACACCCAGCCGAACACCACCGGCGTCCGCTCACCGAAGTAGCGGCGGCACAGCACGATGGTCGGCGGCACGGTCGCGACCCAGTCCAGCCCGTAGAAGATGACGAACACCCACGTGCTCGGCTCCGCGTGCGGTGACAGCAGCGACGGCAGGAGCAGAAGGGACACGCCCCGGCCCAGGTAGTAGACGACGAGCAGCAACCGCGGATCCACGCGGTCGGTCAGCCAGCCGGAGAAGATCGTGCCCACCACGTCGAGGACGCCGATGGTCGCGAGCAGGCCGGCCGCGACGGTGCTGGGCATGCCGTGGTCGTTCGCGGCGGGGATGAAGTGCGTGCCGATGAGCCCGTTGGTGGTCATGCCGCAGATGGCAAAGCTGCCGGCGAGCAGCCAGAACGCCGGCACCCGGACGCCGATGCGCAGCCCGTCGAACGCCGCCCGGAAACTGCCCGCCGGCACCACGGCGGGCACGGTGCTGGTGCCGCCTGTGTCTTCTCCCGTCGCTTCACTCGCCCCGTAGGCCAGGAGCCCGACGTCGCGCGGGTAGTTCCTCATGAACACCAGCACCAGCGGGACGACGGCGAGCGCCGCCGCCGCCACGATGAGCGACGCCCACCGCCACCCGTGCCGCTCGGTGACGGCGGCGACGACCGGCAGGAAGATCAGCTGGCCGGTGGCGCTCGCCGCGGTCAGGACGCCGGTGACCAGGCCCCGTCGGTGCTCGAACCAGCGCGTGGCGATGGTCGCGACGAAGCCCATCGAGATGGACCCGGTGCCGACGCCGACCAGCACGCCCCACAGCAGCACCAGCTGCCAACTGGTCGTCATCGTCACCGACAAGGCCGAACCCGCCGAGACCAGCAGCAGGGCCACCGTCAGGACCGGCCGCACGCCGAAGCGGTCCATCAGGGCGGCGGCGAATGGCGCGGTGAGCCCGAACAGCGTCATGTTGACCGACATCGCCAGTCCGACCGTGCCGTGCGACCAGCCGAACTCGTGGTGCAGCGGGTTCATCATCACGCCGGGCACCGAGCGGAACCCGGCGGCGCCGAGGATCGCGACGAAACTGACCACGGCGATCACCCAGGCCCAGTGCAGGCGGGGACGACGCTCGACGTCGGGTTTGGCGATTGTCACCAGCACACGATGGCGGCTCGGGAGCCGGCCCGCCAGTGGCATGAATGACATGACTCGTCAAGAACGTGCCAAACTGGCGGGATGCATCGCGTGGCCGTCCTCCTGCTGCCGCCCGTCGTGGGGTTCGACGCGGCGATCGCCCCGCTGCTGTTCGGCGAGGCCGCCGACGACGCTGGCCTGCCGCTCTACGAGGTCGTGGTGTGCGGCCTCGACACCGACCCCGTGACGACGACCAGCGGGTTCGGCATGGTGCCCGCCGCCGGGCCGGAGGCGCTGACGACCGCCGACACCGTCGTCGTGCCCGGCACGCGGTTCCCCGCGGCGCGCGACGACGGCGTCCTGACCCCTGCGGCGCGCGCCGCGTTCGACTCGATCCGGCCGGGCACCCGCGTGGTCTCCATTTGCACGGGCGCCTTCGTCCTGGCGGCGGCGGGCCTTCTCGACGGTCGCCGCGCCACGACGCACTGGAAGTTCGCGCCCCAGCTGGCCGGGATGTTCCCGAGGGTCGACGTCGACGAGAACGTGCTGTTCGTCGACGACGGCGACGTGCTGACCTCCGCCGGGCTGGCGGCGGGCATCGACCTGTGTCTGCACGTCATCCGCTCCGACCACGGCGTCCAGGTGGCCAACGCGGTCGCCCGGCACTGCGTCGTGCCGCCGTGGCGGGAGGGTGGCCAGGCGCAATTCGTCGACCGGCACCTCCCGGTGCAGGACGACGCGTCGACCGCGGCCACCCGGGCGTGGGCGTCGGCGAACCTCGACCAGGACCTGACCGTGGAGCGCCTCGCGCGCCACGCGCACATGAGCGTGCGCACCTTCAACCGCCGCTTCCGCGACGAGACCGGGCAGGCGCCCGGCGCATGGATCCGGACCCGGCGCGTCGACCACGCCCGCGAACTCCTCGAGTCCGGCGACCTGTCGGTCGACGAGGTGGCTCGCCTCGCCGGGTTGGGCACCGGAGGCAATCTGCGCCATCAGCTGCGGCGCGGGCTGGGGATGTCACCGTCGAGTTACCGCAAGGTCTTTCAGGGCTCCTGAACCCGCACGGCTAGGATTTCGGCCATGCCAGAGCCGCTGATCCTGTCCGTCAACGGCCGTGCGCCGCAACTGCACCCGGAATCGTTCGTGGCGCCCAACGCCACCGTCATCGGTCCGGTGACGGTCGGCGCAAAGGCCAGCGTCTGGTACGGCGCCGTCCTGCGCGCGGAGTTCGAACCCATCGAGATCGGCGACGGCGCCAACCTGCAGGACAACGTGACGGTCCACGTCGACCCCGGCTTTCCTGCCAGCATCGGCGCCGGCGTCAGCGTCGGCCACAACGCCGTGCTGCACGGCTGCACCATCGAGGAGGGCTGCCTCATCGGCATGGGCGCGGTGGTATTGAACGGAGCTCGCATCGGCGCCGGTTCATTGGTGGCCGCGGGTGCGGTCGTCGGCCAGGGCGCCGTCATCCCCCCGGGCTCATTGGTCGCGGGCGTACCGGGCAAGGTCAAGCGCGAGCTCAGCGCGGACGAGATCGGCCACAACCGACTCAACGCGCAGGTCTACGAGCATTTGAGTGACGTCCACCGCACCGCGGTGGAATAGCTTTCGCGCGGGTACCTACCTACGGTGAACCCCATGCGCACACTCGTCACCGGAGCGACCGGCTACATCGGCTCACGACTCGTCGCCGCCCTGCTCGGCGAGGGGCACGAGGTGGTCGTGGCGAGTCGCAACCCCGAGCGTCTCGGCGACTTCGGGTGGATCGACGACGTGACGCCGGTGATGCTCGACGCCGCCGATCCGGAATCGGCGAGCAGCGCCTTCGGGGTGTCCGGTCCCGTCGACGTCGTCTACTACCTCGTGCACGGCATCGGGCAACCCGGCTACCGCGAAGCCGACAACGCCGCGGCCGCCAACGTTGCTCGCGCCGCGAAGGGCGCCGGCGTCAAGCGCATCGTGTACCTCGGCGGCTTCGTTCCGGACAGTGACGAACTGTCCGAGCATCTCGCGGGCCGTGCGGAGGTCGCCGAGGCGTTGACGATCGACGGGGGACCGGAGGTGGTGTGGCTCGGCGCCGCCATCATCATCGGCGCGGGGTCGACGTCGTTCGAAATGCTGCGCGCCGTGGGCGACCGGTTCCTGCTGATCCCCATGCCGCCGTGGGCGAACAACGGGCTGGACCCCATCTCGATCAGCGACGTCGTCTACTACCTGATCGCGGCCGCGGACTCCGAGCGGGTGCCGCCGGGGTCCTACGACATCAAGGGACCCGAGACGACGACCTACGGCGACCTGCTGCTGACCTACGCGCGGGTGTCCGGGCTGTGGCGCAGCGGGGTGCCCGTGCCCGACGTCAACATGGATCTCGTGTCACAGGTCGCCGCGCTGTTCGTGCCGGTGCCGCGGGCGCTGGCCGCGGATCTCGTTCAGTCCCTTGACTATCCGATGACCGCGTCGAATGACGGGCTGACCGGGTTGGTGCCCGACCCGCCGGGCGGCAAGGTAAGCATCGAGGACGCGATCAAGTTGTCCCTGTCGAGCCACCGCCGACTGCCCGTCGACCGACTGGCAGATCTGCACCACCTCGCCGACACCGATCCCGAGTGGGCCGGCGGCGACGTCACCCGCATCCGCACCCTCGCGTCGGCGGTCACCCCGTCGGTCGCCCACCCCGCACTCGGCCTGCTCTGCGCCGTCCCCGGACCCGTCGCCGGCTGGGTGCGGACCGGCCTGGACACCGTGATTGGACTCGCCCCGAAGGGATTGTCGTGATCGGATTCTTCTCCGACATCGGTGCCATCGCTGCAACCCCGGCCGCGCCACACGACGAGCCGCCCGTCCTGGTCCGGCGGCGCCGCGTCGTCGTGGTCGTCGTGCTGGTCATCGGCGCGTCGCTGCTCGGCACCTCGCTGCGCACCACGCCCGGCGAGACGACCTTCTACGTCCTGACGCTCGCACTGGCCGCGGTGTGGGCCGTCGGCGCCCGGCTCTCGGGGCCGCTGCACCTGGGCTGCGTGACGTTCCGCGGCAAGCTGCGGCGCCCGGTGTTCACCGGCGCGGGCATCGGCGTGGCGCTGGGTCTGGTGTTCATCGTCGGCGGGTTGGTGTGCCGCGAGATCCGGCCGGTGCGCGAGTACATCGTCGCGGTGCTGGAGTACGCCAACTACGGCGCGCTGTGGGCGGTCGTGCTCATCACGGTGATCAACGGCGTCGCCGAGGAGATGTTCTTCCGTGGCGCGCTCTACAGCTCGTTGGGCCGCTTCCATCCCGAGATCGTCTCCACCATCGTCTACGCCCTTGCGGTGTCGGCGGCGGGCAACCCGATGCTGGGCTTCGCCGGCATCATCCTCGGCGCGGTCTGCGCCTACGAACGCCGAATCACCGGCGGCGTACTCGCGCCCATGCTGACCCACTTCTTCTGGGGCCTGGTCATGGTGCTCGCACTGCCGCCGATGTTCGGCGTGTAACCCGCGCTAGCGCAACGGGTTCACGATCTCGTCGCGGGGCATCCGCGCCGCCACCATCGCGACGGCGGCCAGCGCCACCGGCACGACGCCGGCCGCGGTGAAGATCGTCTCCATCGACACCACCTTGGACAGCGGCCCGGCGATCGCGAACGACACGGGCATGAACGCCAGCGAGACGAAGAAGTCCAGGCTTGACACGCGGCCCAGCATCTCCCGCGGCACCCGGCGCTGCAGCAGCGTTCCCCAGATCACGCTGCCCGCGCCGTCGGTGACGCCGACGACGAACGTCGCCGCGGCCATCAACGGGAACGACGACGTCGCGCCGACGACCACCAGCGGCAACGACCCGGCGCCCCACATCACCATCATGACCGTCAGGTAGCGGCGCGGCAGCCGGCCCGACGACACCGCGAGCGCACCGATCGCGCTGCCGATCCCGAACGCCGCCAGGACGAATCCGTACATCCGCGCACCGTCCTCGAACCGGCGCTGAGCGATGAAGGGCAGCAGCACCTCGATGGGACCGAGGACCACCAGCACGAAGACGCAGGCGAACAGCAGCGTCCACAACAGCCACGGGGTGTGCAGCATGAAGCGAACGCCGTCGCGCATGTCGCGCAGCACGTGCGCGGGGACGTGCTCGGGCGGCGCCGCCACGGCCCTGGCCGGGCGGGTGGCGACCAGCAGCACCAGGCCGACCGCGAACAGTGCCGCCACAGTGAACGCGCCCAGCGCGGGGAACGTCACGCCGACCAGGACGCCGGCGACCGCGGGGCCGACGGCGCGCTGGAACACCGGGCGCACCACGCCTTCGACGCCGTTGGCGGCCAGCAGTTGGTCGGCGGGCAGAATCCGCGGCAGCATTGCGCTGTAGGCGGGGAAGAAGAATGCCGCAGCGATGCCGAGAGCGCCCGCTCCGACGGCGAGGTGCCAGATGCGAAGGACGCCAACCGAACTCAGCGTCGCCATCGTCAGGACGACGGCGACGTTGACCGTCTCGACGGCGATGATGATGGCGCGCTGGTTGATTCGGTCGGCCGCGATCCCGCCGATCAGGACGAACGCCACCAGCCCCGTACCCAGGCACGTGGCCACCAGGGACAGCGAGGCGGGATCGTCGTCGAGCGCGATCACCTGCATCGCCATCACGACGGCCCACATGCCCTCGGCGAAGATGGAGATGGACAGCGCGCAAATCAGCAGGCGGTATTCGCGGAACCGGAACGGTGCGAGCACGCGCCAGCCGCCGGTGACGGGATGGTCGACGTGCGTACTCATGCCAATGATGGTGGCTGATCGACTGCCGCCGAGTCGAACGAATATCGGCGCCGTCAGTCGTCGGTGAACGCCGCCGGCCGCCTCTGCTGAAATGCGGTGGTGCCCTCGCGGAAGTCGTGCGACGCGAGCAGTGCCAGTTGTCCCTCGGTCTCGCGGTCGAGTGCGCCCTCGAGTTCGGTGAGCGTGGCGGCGTTGACGGCGGCCTTGGTCTTGCGCAGGGCCACCGCGGGACCGCTCTTCAGAGTCTCGATCACCGCGTTCGCCTCGGCCTCCAGGTCGTCGGCCGCGTGCACCGAACTGACGAGTCCGGCGGCGAAGGCGTCGGCGGCCGAGAGGCGTTCGGCCAGCAGCGCCATCCGCATCGCCCGCGCCCGACCGATCGAGGCCGCGACCAACGCCGAGGCGCCGCCGTCGGGCATGAGCCCAATCTTGGTAAACGCCAACAGGAAATAGGCCTTTTCGGAGGCCAGCACCACGTCGGCGGCCACGGCCAGCGACACCCCGACCCCGGCGGCCGGGCCCTGCACGATCGACACCACCGGCTTGGGCAGCGCGATGATCGAGCGGACCGCGCGGTTGGCCGCCGACAGCGTGTCGCCGAACGGGTCGTCGGACTCGGAGGTGGCGTCGTCGGCGCCGATGCCCGCACCCGAGCTGAATCCGCGTCCCGCGCCGCCGAGGCGGACGACCCGCACGGCGGGGTCGGAGGCCGCCCGGTCCATGGTGTCGGCGATGGTCTCGAGCATGGCGGCCGTCAGCGAGTTGAGGCTGTCGGGGCGGTTCAACGTCACCACGAGGACGCCGTCGTGCAGCGCCACGGTGAGATCGTCGATGCCGGTGTAGGACTCGGTATTGGTCATGCCCGCCTCTGGTCGAGCGAGCGCGAGGCCCGCGATCGGTCGACTTGGTTATACAAGTAAGCTATGTCGCGGTCAACTGGGTCGAACTGCTGGAGGGTGTCAACGATGACTGGACCACTGCACGGATTGAGGGTCGTCGAGCTCGCGGGCATCGGCCCGGGACCGCACGCCGCGATGATCCTGGGCGATCTCGGAGCCGACGTCGTGCGCGTCGAGCGGCCGGGCAAGGGTGGCGGGGTGCCCGTCGGCGGCCGCGACTCGATGCTGCGCAACCGGCGTTCGGTCGCGGCGGACCTCAAGAGCGACGAGGGCCGGGAACTGGTGCTGCGGCTGATCGCCAAGGCCGACGTCCTGATCGAGGGATACCGCCCCGGGGTCACCGAGCGCCTCGGCCTGGGCCCGGAGGATTGCGCCGCGGTCAACGAGCGGCTGATCTACGGCCGCATGACGGGGTGGGGCCAGACCGGTCCGCGCGCGCAGCAGGCCGGCCACGACATCAACTACATCTCGCTCAACGGCGTGCTGCACGCGATCGGCCGCAAGGGTGAGCGGCCGGTGCCGCCGCTGAACCTCGCCGGTGACTTCGGCGGCGGGTCGATGTTCCTGATCGTCGGCATCCTGTCCGCGCTGTGGGAGCGGCAGACCTCGGGCAAGGGTCAGGTCGTCGACGCCGCGATGGTCGACGGCTCCAGCGTGCTGTCGCAGATGATGTGGAGCTTCCGCGCCGGCGGCATGTGGAGCGACGAGCGCGGCGTGAACATGCTCGACACCGGTGCCCCGTTCTACGACACGTACGAAACCGCCGACGGCAAGCACGTCGCCGTCGGCGCGATCGAGCCGCAGTTCTACGCCCAACTGCTCGAGGGACTCGGGCTGGCTGACGCCGACCTGCCCGGCCAGCACGACGCGGCGCGCGCCGAGGAGTTGCGGGCGACGTTCGCCGAGGCGTTCCGTCGTCACGATCGGGACCATTGGGCCTCGGTGTTCAACGGCACCGACGCGTGCGTCACCCCCGTCCTGAGTTTCGGCGAGGTGGAGAGCGAACCGCACATCACCGAACGCGGCACGTTCTTCCGCGACGGCGACAACCTCGAGCCGGCCCCCGCTCCGCGCTTCTCGCGCAGCGTGCCGCCGACGCCCACGCCGCCCGGCCCGAAGGGTGCGGACACCGAGGCGGTCCTGCGCGACTGGGTATAGTCCCAACCAACCAGTAGGTTGAACCAACGAAGGGAACCGATCAGTGCAGATCAAGGACTCGGTAGCGGTCGTCACGGGAGGTGCGTCGGGCCTGGGCCTGGCCACCGTGAAGCGACTGCTGGACGCCGGCGGCAGCGTCGTGGTCATCGACCTCAAGGGTGAAGAGGTGGTCGCCGAACTGGGTGAGCGCGCCAAGTTCGTCACCGCCAACGTGACCGACGAGGACGCCGTCGCGAAAGCGCTCGACGTCGCCGAGTCGATGGGTCCGTTGCGCATCAACGTCAACTGCGCCGGCATCGGCAACGCGGTCAAGACGGTGAGCAAGAACGGCCCGTTCCCGCTCGACGGGTTCCGCAAGGTCGTCGAGGTCAACCTGATCGGCACGTTCAACGTGATCCGGTTGGCCGCGGAGCGGATCGCCAAGACCGAACCCCTTGGCGAGGAGCGCGGCGTGATCGTCAACACCGCGTCGGTGGCCGCCTTCGACGGTCAGATCGGCCAGGCGGCGTACTCGGCGTCCAAGGGTGGCGTGGTCGGCATGACCCTGCCGATCGCCCGCGACCTGTCCCGCGAACTGATCCGCGTCTGCACCATCGCGCCCGGGCTGTTCAAGACGCCGCTGCTGGGCTCGCTGCCCGAGGAGGCGCAGCGCTCCCTTGGTCAGCAGGTGCCGCATCCCGCCCGCCTCGGCGATCCCGACGAGTACGGCGCGCTCGCGCAGCACATCGTGGAGAACCCGATGCTCAACGGTGAGGTGATCCGGTTGGACGGGGCCATCCGGATGGCTCCCCGGTGACGATCACGACGAAGTTCACCGAGGTGTTCGGCGTCGAGCACCCGATCGCCCAGGGTGGGATGCAGTGGGTCGGCCGTGCGGAACTCGTTGCCGCCGTGGCCAATGCGGGCGGGCTGGGGTTCATCACCGCGCTGACCCAACCCACGCCGGCGGACCTGGCGCGCGAGATCGCGAAGACCCGCGAGCTGACCGACAAGCCGTTCGGGGTGAACCTGACGATCCTGCCCAGCATCAACCCGCCGCCGTACGACGAGTACCGCCAGGTCATCGTCGACGAGGGCGTCAAGATCGTGGAGACCGCCGGGTCGAACCCGGCGCCGCACCTACCGATGTTCCACGACCACGGCATCAAGGTGCTGCACAAGTGCACCTCGGTCCGGCACGCGGTCAAGGCCCAGGGGCTCGGCGTCGACGGCATCAGCATCGACGGCTTCGAGTGCGCCGGTCATCCGGGCGAGGACGACGTCCCGGGGCTGGTGCTCATCCCGGCGGCGGCCACGCAGATCGAGATTCCGATGATCGCCTCGGGTGGTTTCGGTGACGCCCGCGGTCTGGTCGCGGCGTTGGCGTTGGGCGCCGACGGGGTCAACATGGGCACGCGGTTCATGTGCACCGTCGAGTCCTGCATCCACCAGAACGTGAAGGATGCGATCGTCGCCGGCGACGAGCGTGGCACCGAGTTGATCTTCCGCACCTTGCACAACACCGCACGGGTGGCGAGCAACGTGGTGTCACGCGAGGTGGTGGACATCCTCGCCGGTGGTGGTCGATTCGAGGACGTGAAGGATCTGGTGGCCGGCGTCCGTGGGCGCAAGGTCTTCGACGACGGCGATCTGGACGCGGGCATCTGGACGGTGGGCACGGTGATGGGTCTGATCGACGACATCCCGACGTGCGACGAGTTGATCTCCCGCATCGTGGGCGAGGCCGAGGACATCATCACCGCACGGCTGGGCGGCATGGTGGGTGCAGCCGCCGCGGTCAGCGCCTGACCCTGGACGCACGAGAGCCGCCGACCCAGGGGTCGGCGGCTCTTCGCGTATCGGTCCGGTGTGCGTCTTCTCAGACGGCTTGGGCGAGGTCCGGAAACTGCTCCGCAGTGTCTCCCTCGACGAGGAAGTCCCCGTGGTAGAGGGCCTCGAAATCAACCTTGATGACGTTGGCGTTGCTCTCGTCGATCCACATGTACTGAACAGTAACTTCGGTGATTATGAGAACTCTGAGCCTGGATTCTGAAAATGGTGGCAATTGTTACCGGTTGGTAGGTGTGTTGCCCACGGCGTCCCGGACCTGAACGCAAGAAGCCGCCGACGGTCACGTCGGCGGCTTTGGCTGCCCGAGGGCAGAACCGTCCCGGTAACGCACCCGAAGGTGCGCCGGTCAGACGGCTTGGGCGAGGTCGGGGAACTGCTCGGAGCAGTCACCCTCAACGAGGAAGTCCCCGTGGTAGAAGGCCTCGAAGTCAACCTTGATGACATCTGCGCTGGTGTCGTCGATCCACATGTACTGGACAGTAACCATCACCTTTAAGAGTTCTTTGAGTCACGATTCGGAAAACCCTGGCAATTCTTACCTCGAAGTAGGGTTCTAGGCCGCCGGCGTGCTGAGGTGCAGGGGGTTGACGCCGTTCAGCAGGACCCAGGTCGCAACCGCCGCAGCCACTGCGACCAGGAACGACGGGATGGTCACGGCCGCCGGCCACGTCGGCCGGCCGAACACCCGGGCGTCCACGGAATGGCCGCCAGCCCCGACGAGGATCAGGGCCGCTGCGGCAAACGCCATCAGGAACGGCACGTTGAAGGGATCCGACCAGACGGCTGCGCCGGACACGTTGGCCGCCCAGGCGTCGAGCATGGCCGCGAGGATGCCGCACGCGGCCAACGGTGTCAGCAAACCCAGCAGCAGCGCGGCGCCGCCGGCGATCTCGGTGGCCGTCACCAGGTACGCGGCGAAGGTGGGCGACCGCCAGCCGGCGTTCGCCATGAACTGCGTGGTGCTGGTGAAGTCGACCGCCTTGAGGATGCCGGCGTGCAGCGCCGTCGCGGCCACGGCGATCCGCAGGATGAGGAGGCCGACGTCGGCCGGGGACGAGGAGGTCCTGCGCCGTTTGAGCACGTCGGTCGTCGCCATGGCGACCACCCTAGGGGTGGGTTGAACGATCCGCGCGCCCCCGTCGTGCCATGGGGAGAGGCGTTGACCAATTCAAGTTAACGTTGATAAGTTACCGCCGGTACTTCGGGAAGGGGTTCACGTGCTGCAGGCAATCGCACGCTCGGCGATCGCCGCGCCGCGCCGCATCCTGGCCGTCGCCGCGCTGGTGATGGTCGCCGCCGCGATCTTCGGCATCCCGGTGGCCAAGAGCCTCTCGGCTGGCGGCTTCCAGGACCCGAACGCAGAGTCGTCCCAGGCCGGTCGGCTGCTCACCGACAAGTTCGGGCAGGGCGACATGCAGATGCTCCTCACCGTGACCGCGCCGGACGGCATCCGAAGTCCGACCGCGACCACGGTCGCCGACGACGTCCTCGCCCGGCTGAAGCAGTCGCCGCACGTCGCCGACGTCACCTCCGCATGGACCGTGCCCCCGGCCGCCGCCGCGGAACTCACCAGCAGGGACGGCACCTCCGGGCTGATCGTCGCCGGCATCACCGGCGGTGAGAACGACGCCCAGAAGTACGCGAAGGAACTGTCCGACGCCGTCACCCAGGACCGTGACGGCGTCACCGTGCGCTCCGGTGGCCTCGCGATGGTCAACGCGCAGATCACCGCGCAGACCGAACGCGACCTGCTCCTCATGGAGTCGATCGCCATCCCGCTGAGCTTCCTGGTGATGGTGTGGGTGTTCGGCGGGCTGGTCGCCGCCGCCCTGCCGATGCTCGTCGGCGGCCTGGCCATCGTGGGGTCGATGTCGGTCCTGCGGCTCATCACGCTCGGCACCGACGTGTCGATCTTCGCCCTCAACCTGTCGACGGCCCTGGGGCTGGCGCTGGCGATCGACTACACGCTTCTCATCCTCAGCCGGTACCGCGACGAGCTCGCCGACGGCGTCCCGCGTGACCAGGCCCTGATCCGGACCATGGCGACGGCCGGCCGAACCGTGCTGTTCTCCGCCACCACGGTCGCGCTGTCGATGGCCGCGATGCTGTTGTTCCCCATGTACTTCCTGAAGTCCTTCGCCTACTCGGGCGTCGCCACGGTCGCGTTCGCCGCCGCCGCCGCGGTGGTCGTCACCCCCGCGGCCATCTGGCTGCTCGGCGACCGGCTCGACGGCCTCGACGTCCGCCGCCCCCTGCGACGGCTGACCGGCCGGACCGAGCCCGCGGCGAAACCCGTCGACCAGATCTTCTGGTACCGCTCCTCCAAGGCGGTCATGCGCCACGCGATCCCCGTCGGGTTGGCCGTGGTGGTGCTGCTGCTGGCGCTCGGCGCTCCGTTCCTCAGCGTCCGGTGGGGCTTTCCCGACGACCGGGTGCTGCCCACGTCGGCGTCCGCGCACCAGGTGGGCGACCAATTGCGCGACGACTTCGCCGACGACTCGTCGACCACGGTCACCGTCGTCGTCCCCGATGCCGCCGGGCTCGCCCCGGACGCGCTCGGACGGTACGCCGCCGACCTGTCCAAGGTGACCGACGTGGCGTCGGTCTCGGCACCGACGGGCACCTTCGTCGGCGGCGCCAGGGTCGGTCCGCCGTCGGCGGCCACCGGGGTGGCCGAGGGAAGCGCCTTCCTCAGCGTCGGCAGCACCGCGCCGCTGTTCTCCGACGCCTCCGAGACGCAGCTCGACGCTCTGCACGGGGTGGCCGGGCCGGGCGGCCGCGCCGTCGAACTGGGTGGCGTCGCGCAGATCAACCGCGACAGCGTTCAGGCGATCACCACCCGGCTGCCGTGGGTGCTGGGGCTCATCGCCGTCATCACCTTCGGGCTGCTGTTCCTGCTCACCGGCAGTGTCACCTTGCCGCTGAAAGCCGTTCTGCTGAACGTCCTTTCGCTGACGGCCGCCTTCGGTGCGCTGGTGTGGATCTTCCAGGACGGTCATCTGAACGCGCTGGGCACCACGCCGACCGGAACGCTGGTCGCCAACATGCCGGTGCTGCTGTTCTGCATCGCCTTCGGGTTGTCGATGGACTACGAGGTCTTCCTGGTCGCCCGGATCCGGGAGTACTGGCTGAGCTCGAGGGCCAACGGGGACGCGACGCCGTCGGGCCTGCGGGCCATCCACGCGGCGCGCGCCGACAACGACGAGGCCGTCGCCCTGGGTCTGGCCCGCACCGGCCGCGTGATCACCGCCGCCGCCCTGGTGATGTCGATATCGTTCGCCGCGCTGATCGCCGCCGAGGTGTCGTTCATGCGGATGTTCGGCGTCGGTCTGACGCTGGCGGTGCTGGTCGACGCCACGCTCGTCCGGATGGTCCTGGTGCCGGCGTTCATGCACGTGATGGGCGGCTGGAACTGGTGGGCGCCACGGCCGCTCGTCTGGCTGCACCAACGGATCGGCATCAGCGAATCGGGTTCCGCCCACGGCCACGAGGCGCGGGCGACGTCGGATCGCGGCATGGTCGCCTCGGCGGACGGTCGCTGACGTGACCCCGCTCAAGCGTCGCCGGGCGGCCAGGGGGTCCGGGGAGCACCTCCGTGAGGAGATCCTCGACGCCACCACCGACCTGCTGATGGAGACCGGGCACGCCAAGGCGGTGTCGATCCGTTCGGTGGCACTTCGGGTCGGCGTCACGCCACCGTCGATCTACCTGCACTTCGCCGACAAGGACGCTTTGCTGGATGCGGTGTGCGCCAGGTACTTCGAGGCGTTGGACCAGGTGATGCAGCAGGTGGCCCTCGACCAGCCGTCGACGATCGACCGGCTGCGGGCCCAAGGGTTGGCCTACGTGCGCTTCGCCATGCAGAACCCCGAGCTGTACCGCATCGCCACGATGGGTGAGGGCAGACCCGGCAGTGACGTCGACGTCACGCTCAACAGCTCGGCCTTCGTGCACATGCGGGCGTCCGTGGAATCGCTGATGGCCGAGGGCGTCTACCCGGCGGGTGACGCCACCATGGCCGCGCTGGAACTCTGGACGGTGGCCCACGGCGTTGCCGCTCTTGCCATTTCGCGGCCCTACCTGCCGTTCGGTGACGTCGAGGCGTTCGCCGACCGGGTGATGCGGTCCGCGTGCTGCGGGCACATCGTGACGGGCATGCTGGGGCTGGACGTGCCGCCGACGGAGGCGGTCGCGAAGATCATGGGAATGGTGAACTGACATGGCGGAATTGGTGGACAACCCGTTCTTTGCGCGGCTGTGGTCGAACGTCACCCGCCGCGAGCCGGAGTCGGTCCGGCGGCTGCGCCGCGAGAACCTGGCCGGACTCGCGGGGCGCGTGCTCGAGGTGGGCGCCGGCACCGGCACCAACTTCGCGCTGTACCCGGCGACGGTCACCGAGGTGGTCGCGCTGGAGCCGGAACGTCGGCTCGCGGCAATTGCCACGCAGACCGCGGGGTCGGCGTCGGTGCCGGTGACGGTCACCACCGACACGATCGAGGAGTTTCACGCCGACGAGCCGTTCGACGCGGTCGTCTGCTCGTTGGTGCTGTGCTCGGTCGAGGACCCCGACGGCGTTCTGCGGCAGGTGTTCTCGATGCTGCGGCCCGGCGGCGAGCTGCGCTACTTCGAGCACGTCGCCAGCCACGGGCCGCGGGCGACGTTGCAGAAGCTGGCCGACGCGACCGTCTGGCCACGCCTGCTGGGCAACTGCCACACCCACCGCGACACCGAACGGTCGATCCTCGGCGCGGGCTTCGAGGTGCGCGCCGCACGCCACGAGTGGACACTGCCCACCTGGGTGCCGATGCCCGTCTCGGAGAGCGTCATCGGCCGGGCCGTGCGCCCCGCGTAGCGACGGCTATACGGGTGTGACGCCCGCGGCCGACTTGCTCAGGGTGAAGGCGTTTGCCGGGCCCACCGGACAGGTCGCGGATTCGGCGGAGACGCCACTGACCTGACCGGCGAGGGTGGTCGCGTCCCAGGACCACGTCTGCAACTCCGCGCCACGCGTGCCGTCCGGGCAGCTGTGACCGTCCGGTCGGTCGACCGTCATCGTCCACCGGCCGCCTGCCAGCCGCGCGTCGCCGCTCCATCCGCTGGAACTGGTGACGTGTGCGACGCATTGGCTCGACGGGGGACAGCTGGTACGTGCCGTCCACGACGTATGAGCACTGGCGCCAATCAGGTTCAACGCGTACCTGCCACTGAAGTCGTCGGCCCAGGCCGGGCTCGCCAACCCCACCGAGACACCGGCCACGATCAGGGTCGCCGCCACCCCACGAACTACGGTCATCATTCCTCCATCTTCGGGCACTCGAGGGAATACTGCGTTCGCCGACGGCGTTCAAATGTTGACGGGTGTGGTGTGCGCCACCCGCCAAGTCTTCGAAATATGTTGCCCGGCAACATGTTCAACTCCTGCCAGTGCCCTTCGGATAGCTTTGGAAGTACTAGACGCAGGCCGTGAGCCGCGGTTGACTTCTTCCATGGCCGGTCGCATTCGTCGACGGTGGGCCACGAAGTAGTTGGAGGAGAAATGTCCGTCGAACGCATCAAACTGTTCGCAGCGACCATCGCGTGCGGCGCCCTCGTCGTCGCGGGCGCCGTCGTGTCCGTCTCCAGCCCGGGCGCCGCGCCCGACGTCGTCGCCGGTGGTTCTGGAGATTCGGCCACCGGCACCACCTACGTCCAACCGACGGCGTCGGCGATGAAGCTGCCGTCGACGGTCGTCGACGCGCCCGAGACCACCAACGAGATGGCGCCCACGACGCTGGCGACACCGATGGCGGCCCCGACGTACAAGGCGACCGCCGCACCCGGATGCGTCAACAACGGGCAGTGTCCCTAGCCCAGTAGTGCGGGCAACCGCGCCAGCAGTCCCGGCAGCACCGCCGCCGACCGCTCCCGCAGCGAGATGGTGGCCCGATCCGACAGCGGCGTCTCCTCGGGGTTGACCTCGACGACGGGGATGCCCTCGGCGAGCGCCAGTTCCGGCAGGCCCGCCGCCGGGTAGACCAGCGCCGAGGTGCCGACCACGATCGCCACGTCGGCACGGGTGACCGCCTCCACCGAACGGTCCCACTCGGCCGACGGAAGGGGTTCGCCGAACCAGACCACGTCGGGCCGGATCAGGCCGCCGCAGGCACACCTGGGCGGTTCGACCGCCTCCACGGGAGCGGGCATCGCGGGCACCGGACCGTCGTACGGCACGTCGCAGCGGTCACAGCGGAAGCTGAAGAGGCTGCCGTGGACGTGGTGCACCCGGGTGCTGCCGGCCCGCTCGTGCAGATCGTCGACGTTCTGGGTCACGACGTCCACCTCGGCGCCGTCCTGCCAGGCCGCGACCGCGCGGTGGCCGTCGTTGGGGCCGACCGCCTTCATCATGTGGTGGCGCCACAGGTACCAGGCCCACACCTTCTCGGGATGCCGGCGCCAGCCGTCGGAACTGGAGATTTCGTAGGGGTCGACCTTGGCCCACAGACCCGTCTCGACGTCGCGAAACGTCGGAACGCCGCTCTCCGCGGACATCCCCGCTCCGCTGAGCACGGTCACTCGCACGCCACCAAAGTAGCCGCTTTTTGTGATACTGGGCACGTGGGGGATTTGGGGGAGTGGGTCCGGGTCGACCCGGACGGGGCCAGGCCGCTGTTCGACCAGCTGCGCACGCAGATCATTGCGGGCGTCCGGGACGGCAGGCTGCCGCCCGGTACCAGGCTGCCGACCGTGCGTGAGCTGGCGCATCAGTTGAACATGGCGGTGAACACGGTGGCGCGCGCCTACCGGGAGCTGGAGGCGGCGGGTCTGCTCGAGACCCGCGGCAGATTCGGCACCTTCGTGGCGCGAATCGACCCCGCGGATGCGGCGATGGCGACCGCAGCGCACACGTTCGCGGCGGCGGCCAGGGCGCTGGGCATCTGCAAGGACGATGCGCTGCGCTACGTGGAAACGGCGCTCGGCTAGCCGAATTCGAGCAGCGTCAGCGACGGCCGCACCGGGTCGAGCACCGGGATGCGCTGCATCCCGGAGAGCACCGCGTTGAGCACGCGGCCGCGCCCACGGGGATAGGCCACGTCGTGCACGGCTCGGACGCCCGGCACCACGTCGACGAGCCGGGCGGCTTCCGACGGTGACATGCCGAACGGCATGGCGGGCACCCGGTAGCGCGTCGAGGTCCACAGGCCGCCGCGACGCGCGAGCGCGGCGAACCACGACGGCGGCAGGTCGAACATCATCCGGCCGCCGGGGAAGCGTCGCGCACACTCGGTGATCAGACCCATGGCGTCGGTCGGCTCCAGGTACATCAGCAGACCCTCGGCGGTGATGAACACGCCGTCCTTCGTCTCGACCCGGTCCATCCAGCCGTAGTCCAGCGCCGACTGGGCGCAGACGGTCACCCGGTCCGACGGCGGCAGCAGCTTCTCCCGCAACTGCGTCACCGGTGGGAAGTCGACCGTCAGCCAACGAAACCGATGGCCGACGTCGGCGGCGTCGAGCCGGTAGAAGCTGGTCTGCAACCCCTCGGCGAGTGCGACGACCGTCGCCGCAGGATGCACCCGCAGGTAGTCGCGGGTGGCGCCGTCGAACGCCAGGGCCCGTACCGCCATGTCCTGGCGGCGGGTGTAGCCGAACTTGGCGAAGTCGAACTCGATGGAGTCGACGAGTTGGACAGCCATCGGATCGTCGATGATGCCGTCGGCCCGGCGGGCCTCGTGCGCCCGAACCTGCAACGTCAGCAGGGCCGTCTCGGAGACTCCGGACAGGTCGACGTTCATCTTCATTTCGCGAGCACCTTTTCGATCGTCCGGAGATTGCGGGTGGTGGTCGAGGACTTGTACCGCTTCTTGCCCATGGTCTTCCCGATGGTGGTGTCCAACGTCCCGCTCTTGGGCACCTGCCAGTAGACGACGCCGACGCCACGTTCGACGAGCTCGTCGGGTCCGGCGTCGGCGGCCAGTTCCGCCAGTTCGGCGAGCACGTCGGCATCGGTCACGAAGGTGACGTAGGAGTGGCGCCCGTCGACCTCGCGCTCGAACGGATAGCGCGCGGAGATCTCGGCGACCGTGCCGAGCTCGTAGGCCAGCACCCAGGCGTCGTAGCCGAAGTGCTCGCGCAGCGCCGTTTCGGCCGCGGTGCGGACCGCTGCCACCGTGGCGTCGCTCGTCATCAGCACGTTTCCGCTGGCCAAGACGGTGACGACGTCGGAGAAGCCGGCGTCGGTCAGCGCCCGCCCGACCTCGGCCATTTTCAGGTTCACGCCTCCGACGTTGACGCCGCGGAGGAAGGCGACGTAGCGCGTCACCCGAACTCCAGCACGGTGATGCTCGGCCGGTTCCTGCGAAGCGGCCCGACGTAGTCGAGCGCCGAGGCGCCGCCCAGGCGCCACGGTCCGCGGCCCGGCGGGAGGGCGACGTCGCGCGCCGTTCGCACGCCGTCGACGGTGCCCGCCAGCGCGAGGGCCTCGTCGGCGGACTGGCCGAACGGCATCGGCGGCGCGATGTAGCGCGACGACAGCTTCATGCCCTTCAGCGTGCGGGCGCTGAGCCAGCGGGGGATCGAGTCGAACATCATCTGGCCGCCGGGGAAGCGGGCCGCGCAGTCGGCGATCAGGCCGAGGGCGTCCTCCGGTTCGAGGTACATCAGGAGTCCCTCGGCGGTGATGAACACGCCGTCGGTCGCGTCGACGCGGTCCATCCAGCTGCGGTCCAGGGCCGACTGCGCCAACGCCACGACGCGGTCGTCGGCGGGCAGCAACTGCCTGCGCAGCTCCATCACCGGGGCCAAATCGATCGAATACCAAATGGATTCGTCCAGCAGACCCGAGCGGTCCAGGCGCCAGAAGCTGGTCTGCAACCCCTCGGCCAGCGCGACCACCGAGGCCTTCGGATGCGCGCTCAGGTAGGCGCGGGCGGCGTCGTCGAAGGCGACCGCGCGCAGCCCGTGTGACTGGTTGGGCTTGCCGAAGCGGAGGTAGTCGTAGGAGATGGTGTCGAGCAGCGTGACCGCCCACGGATCCCGGATGACGCCGTCGGAGCGCTTGGCCTCGCTGCCGCGGTTGTGCAGCGTCCACAGCGTCGTGGCGGAGACACCGTCCAGCGAGGTTCCGGAAACGGTGCTCATGGCTCCATGGTAGGAGTCGGCGCCGCCGAATCCGACCGCACACCGCGCCACGGTCGTACGCTGGCCACCATGACGCGCGACGTGTTCGACGACAAGCTGCTGGCCTTGATCGGCGGCAATTCGCTGGGCGTTCTCGCGACGGTCAAACAGGACGGCAGGCCCCAACTGTCCAACGTCTCCTACCACTTCGACCCGCGGGAGCTGACGGTGTCGGTGTCGGTCACCGAGCCGCGGGCCAAGACCCGCAACCTGCGCCGCGACCCGCGGGCGTCGATCCACGTCAGCTCCGACGACGGCTGGGCGTACGCGGTCGCCGAGGGCGACGCGATCCTGACCCCGCCGGCGAGCAACCCGCACGACGACACCGTCGAGGGCCTGATTGCGTTGTACCGCAGCATCGCTGGCAAGGACCATCCGGACTGGGACGACTACCGCCGGGCCATGGTCGACGACCGGCGGGTGCTGATGACGATGCCGATCAACCATCTGTACGGCATGCCACCTGGCATGCGCTGACACGCGCTAGTCTCAACGCATGGCCGAGCAACCCGAAGACGAGAACAAGCGCAAGTTCCGCGAGGCGCTCGAGCGCAAGAAGGCCACTGCAGGCGGCGGGTCCGAGCACAAGGACGGCGGACGCAAGCACGGCCCGCGCTCGACCGGCCCCGCCGAGGCGCACCGCGAGTTCCGCCGCAAGAGCGGCTAGCCCCGGGTCACCACCCGCCGATCCAGCCCTCGAAGATCGCCTCCGGTTCGTCCTCTGGACGTTCGGAGCGGCCGACGAGGAAGTCGAAGTCGCAGCCCCGGTCCGCCTGGAGCACCCGCTCGACGTACATCGAGGCGTACCCGCGCGTGTGACGTGACGGTCTGGGCACCCACTCGGCCCGGCGCGCGGCCAACTCGTCGTCGGACACCAGCATCTCCAGCGTTCCCGCCCGGGCGTCCAGCGCGATCACGTCGCCGTCGCGCACCAGCGCGAGCGGACCGCCCACCGCCGATTCCGGGCTGACGTGCAGCACGCAGGTGCCGTAGGCGGTGCCGCTCATCCGGGCGTCGGAGATGCGCACCATGTCGGTCACGCCCTCCTTGAGGAGCTTGCTCGGGATGGGCAGCTGACCCCACTCCGGCATGCCCGGCGCGCCGCGCGGCCCGGCCGACCGCAGGACCAGCACCGAGTCGCGCGTCACCTCCAGTTCGGGATCGTCGAACCGTCGCAGCAGATCCAACATGTCCTCGAAGACCACGGCCGGACCCCGATGCACCAGCAGTTCGGGGCTCGCGGCACTGCACTTGATCACCGCGCCACCCGGCGCCAGGTTGCCCCGCACCACCGCGAGACCGCCCGGCGGCTGGAACGGCGCGTCCAGCTGCGCGATGACCGCGGTGTCGGTCGCCGCCGCGGTCGGGAGGTTGTCGGCCACGGTCTTGCCGGTGACGGTGACGGCGTCGGTGTGCAGCAGCGACTCGACCGACTTCATCACCGCCGGTATGCCGCCGGCGTGGAAGACCTGCTCGACGAGGTGCTCACCGGCGGGCCGCACGTTGACCACCAGCGGCGTGCGCGCCGAGAGTTCGTGAAAGCGGTCCAGCGACAACGGAACTCCCACCCGGCCGGCGATGGCCAGCAGGTGCACGATCGCGTTGGTCGACCCGCCGACGGCCAGCATCAGCGTGATGGCGTTGTCGAACGCCTCGGCCGTCATGACCTGCGACGGTCGCAGCTGCTCGACGGCCAACCCGACCGCCCGCGCGCCGACCTCCTCGGCGACCTGCAGCCGGCGCGAGTCCATCGCGGGGATGGCGGCGGCGCCGGGCAGGGTCATGCCGAGGCCCTCGACCAGGGTGGCCATCGTGGACGCCGTCCCCATCTCCGGGCAGTGCCCGCGCGACGGACCCGCCGCCGCCTCCAGTTGCTCGTACTCGGCCATCGACATCCGGCCGGCCCGGACGTCGTCGACGTACTCCCACAGGTCGGTGCCCACGCCGAGCTGCTTGCCCCGGAACACCGCCGGTGCGGCGGGCCCGCCGGTCAGCGCGATCGCGGGAACGTCCGCGCTGGCGGCCCCCATCAGCTGTGCCGGGACGGTCTTGTCGCAGCCGCCGAGCAGGACGACGGCGTCGAAGGGGTAGGCGCGGATGGACTCCTCGACGTCCATCGCCATCAGGTTGCGGAACAGCATGGTGGTCGGCTTCATCAACTGCTCGCCGAGCGACATGGTGGGGAACTCCAGCGGAAAGCCGCCCGCGGCCAGCACCCCGCGCCGCACCGAGTCGGCGAGGCCGCGAAAGTGCATGTTGCAGTTGACGACTTCGGACCACGAGTTGCAGATGCCCACGATCGGCCTGCCCTCGAACGCCATCCGGGAGAACCCCGACGCCCGCATGGCCGAACGGTGCACGAAGCCCGGCACGTCCTTGCCCGCGAACCACTTGGCGCTGCGCAACCCGCCGGACGGCGTCGTCACGGTCAGCGCACCCGGGCGGCGTACGCGGTGACCTTGCGCAGCGCCGGCTGGCGCGCCGCGCGATAGCCCACCCAGCGGCCGGGCCTGGTGGACATCAGGCCGCCGACGACGCGTTGCTGCCACGGCGCCTTGCGGCCGCCCGCCCCCGTGCTGGGGCGCGTCGGCGCGGCCGTGCCCGACGCATCGGCGAGGACGGCCTTGGCCGCGTTGTGGCCGTTGGCGCCCATCACGCCGCCGCCGGGGTGGGTGCCCGACCCGCAGAGGTAGTAGTTGCGCACGGGCGTGCGGTAATTCGCGAGTTCGGGCAGTGGCCGGGCGCCGAACAGCTGATCCAGCATCATGCTGCCGTGGAAGATGTTGCCGTCGGTGATGAGGTACTCGTGGTCGAGGTCGTCGGGGGTGATGACGACGCGATCGAGGATGTGCCCACGCAGGTTGGGCGCATAGATGAACAGATCCTCGAGGACGAGGTCGGCCCACTTCTCCTTCTCGGCCGCCCACGTGGTGCCGGTCAGCTCCGAAGGCAGCTGCTGGATGCCGAGGGTCATGGTGTGCAGTCCGGCCGGGGCGAGCGAGTCGTCGGTGACCGACTGCGTGACCGCCTCGATGACGAAGGTGCTCGGGAAGGTCCCGCGGCGCTGCGCCTCGTAGGCCTCCTCGAACGCCTCCCGGCTGGGACCGAGCAACTGATGGCCGTGATGCTGCGGGCCCTCGGCGGCGTCGGGGAACGGAAGGTACTGCGGCAGTTCGTCGACCAGGAGGTGGATGCGCGCCATCGAGCCGCGGGTGTCGATGTTCTCGACGTCGCGTACCAGCTTGGCAGGCAGCACCCCCGGCCCGAGGAGCTTGAGCAGTGACCGCTTGGGGTCGGCGTTGGAGATCACCCGGGCGGCGGTGACGACGGTTCCGTCGACGAGGCGCACCCCGGTGGCCGTGCCGCGCTCGACGATCACCGTGTCGACCGGGGTCGAGGTGCGGATCGTCGCGCCGTGATGACGCGCCCCGGCGGCCAGCGCCTCGCTGATCGCGCCCATTCCGCCGCGGGCGAGGCCGAATTGACCGAAGTTGCCGTTGAACTCGCCCCAGGAGTGGTGGCCGTAGGTGTAGGCCGTGCCGGGCGTGGAGGGCCCGCCGAAGATCGACACCATGCCGAAGAACGTCAGCATGCTCTTCAGCCGCTCGTCTTCGAAGTAACGGTCGAGCAGGTCGCGGACCGACAGCAGCGTGAACTCGTCGAACAGCGTCTGCTCACCGGCGGCCTCGAACGCGGCGAACACCTCGGAGCGCTGCGGCGGTGGCGCCAGCAGGTAGGGGGTGACGAGGCCGGCGAAGCGCTGCAGCCGGACGCCGAAGTCGAGGAAGGCCTGGGCGTCGTTCTTGTTGATCTTCTCCAGCTCGCGCAGTGTGCGGTCGGTCTCCTTCCACATCGTGAACGAGGTGCCGTCGCGAAACAGGCTGAACGACAGCGCGTCTCCCTGATACAGGTCGAGGCCGAACCTGGCCAGTTCGAGTTCGGCGATGATCTCGGGTCGCAGCAGGCCGGCGATGAACGCACACGACGACCACTTGCTGCCGGGGATGAGCTCCTCGGTGACGCAGGCGCCACCGACCAGCTCGCGGGCCTCCAGCACCAGGACCCGCTGCCCGGCCCTGGCCAGGTAGTTGGCGGTAACCAGGCCGTTGTGGCCCGCACCGATGATGACGGCGTCGTACTCCGGTGTAGCGGACATGTCAGATCTCCTGTGACAGGGGTGATTTGCGGGTCATCAGCGTGGTGACGCTGCCGGGTTCGACGAGCTCGTCGAACCTCTCGACCACGGGCTTCAGTTCGGGCGCCGCGTCGCGGATGCGTTCCCATTCGGGCCACGACGAGACGGTCATGATCTCGACGACGTCGGTGCCCTCGCCCTCGACGAGGTAGACCTCGAATCCGAGGACCACGTCGAACGCCAGGCACGTCGGTCGGTCGAGATCGGCCGAGAAGCGTTCGAACTGCTCGGCGGTGACGCCGGCGCGCAGTCGGAACGTGTTGACGGCGCTGACGGTCATCAGGCGATCTCGCGGTTGATCATGACGTGCTTGACCTCGGTGTACTCCTCGAGCGCGTAGACCGACATGTCCTTGCCGTTGCCGGACTGCTTGAACCCGCCGTGCGGCATCTCCGGGGTGACGGGCAGGTGGTCGTTGATCCAGACGGTGCCGAACTGAAGGTCGCTCGACGCCGTCATCGCCCGCGACAGGTCGTTGGTGAACACCGATGCGGCCAGGCCGTATTCGGTGTCGTTGGCCCAGGCGATGACGTCGTCTCCGTCGCCGAACCGCGTCACCGACGTCACCGGACCGAACACCTCGGTGCTGACGATCTCGTCGCCCTGCCGTGCGCCGACGACGACGGTGGGCGCGGTGTAGAAACCCGTGCCGGGGTTGTCGCCCTGGATGAGTTCGACGTGGCCGGTGGCCTTGGCCCGCTCGACGAAGCCCTCGACCCGGTCGCGGTGGGCCGCCGTGATGACCGGCCCCATCGAGGTGTTCTCGTCGGCGGTGTCGCCCAGATCCAGCTCCTTGACCGCCTTTTCGAGTCCGGCGACCAACTCGTCGTGCACGGAGTCGTGGACGTAGAGCCGGGACGCGGCCATGCAGTCCTGGCCGGAGTTGCAGAACGCGCCCTCCATGATCTTGCCGACGGCCAGGGGGACGTCGGCGTCGGAGTACACCAGCACCGGTGCCTTACCGCCGAGTTCGAGGTGCAGCCGCTTGAGGTTCGAGTCGGCGGAGGCGTGCATCAGCGCCCGCCCGGTCGCGACCGATCCGGTGAGCGAGGACATCCGCACCCGCGGGTGGGCGACCAACCGGGCGCCGACCTCCTTGCCGTCGCCGGTCACCACGTTGAACACGCCCGCCGGGAACAGGTCCTCGGCGAGTTCGGCGAGCCGCAGCACCGAGTAGGGGGTGTGCTCGGAGGGCTTGAGCACCAGCGTGTTTCCCGTCAAGAGCGCGGGAGAGATCTTCCAGATCGCCATCAGCAGCGGGTAGTTCCAGGGGGCGACCGAGCCGACGACGCCGAGCGGGTCGCGCCGGATGATGCTGGTCTTGCCGCGGACGAATTCGGCCGCAGCGCGGCCCTCCATGGTGCGGGCGCCGCCCGCGAAGAACCGGAGGTGGTCGGGGATCATCTCCATCTCCTCCAGCGCGAGGCCGATGGGCTTGCCGACGTTGCGGGACTCGATCTCGGCGAGCGTGCGCTGGTCGGCCTCCACGCGGTCGGCCAGGGTGAGGAAGGCGCGGGCGCGTTCGCCCACGGGCGTCCTGGCCCAGCCCGGGAACGCGGCCTCGGCGGCGGCGACGGCGCGGTCGACGTCAGCCGCACCGCCGCGGGCGATCTCGGCGAAGGGCTCACCGGTGGTGGGGGCGTTCACCTGGTCGACGCCGCCGTCGGCCGCGTCGGTCCAGGTGCCGTCGACGAACATCTTGCTGTGGAAGGTCATGCTCACTCCTCGGTGGTGGTGGGTGCGCCGCCGGCCGCCATGGTCAGCAGGGCGCGAACGTCGTTCTTGGACATGGGTTGTTGCGCAATGGACGTGTGCACCATCAGGCCCTCGACGACGACGTCGACGAGCCGGGCGGTGGTGCGGTCGAAGTGCTCCGCCAGGGCGTCCTCGGCCCGTTCCATCCAGCGCTGGGTCACGCGCCGGATCTCGGGCCTGCGCACGGCGCCGCCGTACAGCTCGTAGGTGACGGCGAGTTCGTTGGGACGCCCGGCGAGGTCGTCGGTGATCGCCGAGGCGATGGTGTCGATCAGGTCGTCGCCGTCGCCGCACGACGCCAGGCGGGCCTCGAACCTGCTCGCCAGCGTGTCGACGTGGGCCTCGAACGCGTGCTGGACGAGGTCGTCGAGGGTGGCGAAGTGGTAGGTGACCGAGCCCAGCGGTACGTCGGCGGCGGTGGCGACGGCCCGGTGGGTGATGCCGGCGACGCCGTCGCGGGCGAGGACGTCCAGGGCCGAGGCCACGATGCGCTCCTTTCTGTCGGGGTCGTGTCGACGTGCCCGCCGCGGTGCAGAGCCCATATCCACTCCTTCGTTAAGAACATTCGTACGCATCGTTGCGGACAAATGTACGTAACGTCGGGCGGCGGCGCGCGGCGAATCGTGAAAGAGGTTGGTGCTAGGACGCTTCCGGGGCGGGCTCGGGCACGTCGCGTTCGTTGAGCGCCTGCCCGACGAGGGCGTACCGCGCCGGCGCCGCGACCTTGAGGTAGAGGCCGTAGGCCGCACCCGCGAGGAAGGCGATGAACACCAGGGACAGCATGATCGCGGCCATGGTGCCCTGCACGCCCAGCAGCACGTCGAGGCTGTCGAGCGTCAGGACGAAGAACGCGCCCAGCCCGACGATCGCGAGGAGCGGTGCGATCACGGTGTTCCACGGCCGCTTGTCCACGTTGGACCTGCGGAAGAACGCGAAGATCGCGACGCCGGCCACCAGCTGCGAGAGGATCACCCCGACGGTGCCGATGCCCGTCGCCCAGGTGAACAGCGTGGCGAACGGGTCCTGGCCGAAGAGTGCGAACAACGCGATCACGACGCCGACGGTCACGCTCTGGACGATCGAGGCGACCCACGGCGTCTGGCGGCGGGGCAGCGTCCAGCCCAGTGGCTTCCAGATCAGGCCCTGGCGGCCGAGGGAGAACGTGTAGCGGGAGACGTTGTTGTGAAAGGTGACGATGGCCGCGAACGTCGCGGTCACGATCAGCATCTGGAAGACCAGCGAGATGTTGTGACCGATGATGGTGTCGCTGGCCACGAAGATGAAGTTGCCGCCCGTCTCGGTGGCGATCCCGACGACCTCGTTGATGCCGAGTGCGTTGACGATGAGCCAGCCCGACACCGCGTAGAGGATGCCCATGAACGCGATCGACAGGTACGTCGCGCGCGGGATGGTGCGCGCCGGATCCCGCGCCTCCTCGCCGTAGATCGCCGAACCCTCGAAGCCGATGAAGGAGGCGTGCGCGAACATCAGCGCGACGCCAAGGGCGCCACCCAGCACGACGCTCGGCGCGAACGGCTCGAAGGAGAACTGGGACACGGGGACCGCGTCACCGAACAGGCTGAACGCGCTGAGGATGGTGATCATGGTGACCTCGAGCGTCATGAACACCCCGAGCACCTTCGCGCCGGAGTGCACGCCCTGCACGCCGAGGCCCAGACACAGGAGCAGGCCGACGAACGCGTATGCCCACCAGGGAATCTCGACGCCCAGTCGCGGATTGATCAGCTCGGCGGCGTAGTAGCCGAAGCCGCCGTAGAGCCCGGCCTGGATCGCGTTGTAGGCGAAGATCGCCAGGAACGCCGACCCCAGTCCGGCGATGCGTCCGAGCCCCAGGGTCACGTAGGCGTAGAACGCGCCCGCGTTGGTGACGTGCCGGCTCATCGCCACGTAGCCGACGGCGAAGATCATCAGCACCACCGCGGCGATGACGAACGCCCCTGGCATCCCGACGCCGTTGCCCGAGCCGATGATGATGGGGTACAGCGCGACCACGACGGTCAGCGGGGACGCCGCGGCGATGATGTAGAAGAAGATGCTCGGCACACCGAGGCTGTTCTGCTTGAGGCCATGGTTGCGCCGCCCGGCAGGCAGTGGCGTGTCGGGCGAGGTGCCGGTCGGTGTCGCCGGAACCGGCCGTCGTGGGGGTAGGGAGGCGGTGACGTTCTCCATAGTCGTTCATCTTTCGTGTCTTGGGCGTGTGACGAGGCGAAGTGACCGGGCTGCGCGGCGGTCCGTCACCCCCTCGTGCCGAGAGCGAGGTCGAGGAGCAGGTCTTCCTGGCCGCCGACCATCGACCTGCGGCCGGCTTCGACGAGCAGGTCGCGGGCGTCGACGCCGACGTCGGCGGCGATGCGTTCGGCGTGCAACAGGAAGCTGGAGTACACCCCGGCGAAGCCCAGGGTCAGCGTCTCGCGGTCGACCCGGACGGGTCGGCGCTGCAGCGGCCGCACGACGTCGTCGGCGGCGTCCATCAGCGCGTAGAGGTCACACCCGTGCTGCCATCCGTTGAGTTCGGCGACGGCGACGAAGGCCTCGAGCGGACAGTTGCCCGCGCCCGCGCCGAGACCGGTCAGCGAGGCGTCCACGCGGTGCGCGCCCTCGTCGACCGCGACCAGTGAATTGGCCACTCCCAGAGCCAGATTGTGGTGCGCGTGCACTCCGATCGCCGTGGTCGGCGCGAGCGCGTCTCGGTAGGCGCGCACCCGGTCGCGGACGCCGGTCATGGTCAACCGGCCCGCCGAGTCGGTGACGTAGACGCACTGCGCGCCGGCGTCCTCCATGATCTTGGCCTGGGCGGCCAACTGGTCCGGCGGCGCGAGGTGCGACATCATCAGGAACCCGGCGACGTCGATACCGAGCGCGCGGGCGGTCCCGATGTGCTGGCGGGCGATGTCGGCCTCGGTGCAGTGGGTCGCGACCCGCACCGAGGTGACGCCGAGGTTGACGGCCGCGCGCAGGTCGTCGACCGTCCCGATGCCGGGGATGAGAAGCGTTGTCAGACGGGCAGATTGCACCACCTCGGCCGCGGCGGCGATCCACGCGCCGTCGTCGTGCGCGCCCGCCCCGTACGTCAGGCTGCCGCCGGCCAGTCCGTCGCCGTGCGCCACCTCGATCGCCGCGACGCCCGCGGCGTCGAGCACACCGGCGATGCGCCGGACGTCGGCCAGGCTGAACGAGTGCCCGACGGCGTGCATGCCGTCGCGCAGCGTCACGTCCTGGACGTAGACCTCGGTGCTCATCGGACCGGCTCGGGTGTCAGGGTGACCAACTGCTCGGCGACCCGGACGGCGGCGGCCGTCATGATGTCGAGGTTGCCCGCGTAGGCCGGAAGGTAATCGGCGGCGCCCTCCACCTCCAGGAAGACCGTCACCTGCTGCAGGTCCAGCCGGCCCGCCGCCCCGGCCAGCCGGCGACGCGGATCCGACGCAGGCACGGGGTCGACCCGAATCCGTTGAGCCAGGCGGTAGCCCGGCACGTAGCGCGCCACCTGGGCGACCATCGCCGTGACCGCGGCGTCGATCGCGTCCTCGTCGGTCGTCGACGTCAGCGCGACGACGGTGTCGCGCATCAGCATGGGCGGCTCGGCCGGGTTGAGCACGATGATGGCCTTGCCCCGGGTGGCGCCGCCGACGATCTCCAGGGCGCGCGCCGTGGTCTCGGTGAACTCGTCGATGTTGGCCCGCGTGCCCGGACCCGCCGACCGCGACGAGATGGACGCGACGATCTCGGCGTAGTGCACGTCCGCCACCCCGGACAGGGCCGCGACGACCGGGATGGTGGCCTGGCCACCGCAGGTCACCATGTTGAGGTTGCGCTGACCGGAGAGGCGCGCCATGTTCACCGCCGGCACGACGTACGGACCGATGGCGGCGGGGGTGAGGTCGACGATCCGCCTGCCGGACTCCGCCAGCGCCGCGTCGTTCACGTGGTGCGCGGCGGCGCTGGTCGCGTCGAACACCACGTCGACGCCGGCGAATGCGTCGAGCGCCAGCAGTCCGGTGACGCCGTCGGCGGTGACCGCCACGTCCAGTGCGGCGGCGCGCGCGAGACCGTCGCTGGCGGCGTCGATTCCGGCCATGGCGACGACGTCGAGCACGTTCGAGCGGCGCAGCTTCATCAGCAGGTCGGTGCCGATGTTGCCGGAGCCGATGATGGCGGCCCGGGGACGTCGAGTCATCGCTTCTCCGTTCGTCGGCATCAGTTGGTGTGCGCGCGCAACGCGGGACGCGGCTTCGGTGACACCGCGACGTCGGGAGCGTTGGTCTGCACCAGTTCGTTGAGGATCGCGGCGTGGCGCACCTTGTGGCGGACCAGTTCGGCGTGGAACTCGGGGCGGACCCAGCCGTTGTACATGACCGCCTCCGACTCACCGGGCTCGATCTTGAAGTAGACCGGTCCTGCGACGCGCGCGATGTCACCGGCCTCCCACAGCCGGTTCATCCCGCCGAAGGACTCGAAGGTCTCGGCCCAGACGTCGAGTGGGACGTCGACGGAATTGCGGATGGCGGCCAGCATCGGGCGGGACAGGTCGCCCACGGGATTGACGCTGTCGGCGCCGAGATCCTGCAGGATCCGGATGGAGGCCGGGTTGGCGTGGCCGGCGTAGACCGAGATCTTGAACTTGGCGTCGGCGGGGATGTGGCCGGCGTCGCGCGCCTTGTTCAGGATGTCGAGAACGCCTTCGTCCCACACCAAGACGCCGCGGATGCCGGTGGAGAAGATGCGGAGGTAGTCGTCGAGCAGGTAGCGGATGTTGTCCAGGCCGCGGACCCGTCGCCCGCCGGCCTGGCCTTCGGTGCTCAGTGCCTGGCGTCCGAGGTCCCAGCCGGTACGCGGCCCGGGAACGGCGATCAGTTCGATGCCGCGCTCCGCCGACAGGGCGGCCACGTCGGCCAGCTCGGTGGTCGTGAGCAATGTCGTACCACCGCCGAAGGCGATCACCCGGTGGATGAACACGCCCTGCGCGTCGGCCTCGTCGAGCATGGCCTCGAGCGTCGAGAGTCGTTCCACGCCAGAGATTTCCAAGCGATACCTTCCGCCGTCGTCGAACGCCTTGGTCGACGGGGTGAGGGCGTAGTCGTCGGCCGTCATGAGGCCTTGGGCGGCCAGGATGCCGGCCCCGTCGACCCTGGAAGTACGGCTGTCGGCTGCGGTGGGCATCGCATCTCCTTCGAAGGCCGGATGGCGCAACATCCGGAATTTCACTGAGTGATATATGACTGCGCTGAATGAAAATCTAGGTCGAGCGGACCCGGGTGTCAACAGGAACGGCTAATTCACTGGGTACTGGTAACCTTCACTGAGTGAAAACAGCTGCGGCGTCGGAGAAGTCCACCAGCCTGATCGGCGTCGAACGCACGGCCAGGATCCTGACCGCGGTGGCAGACGCCGAGATCGGCAATCTCACCGAAATCGCAAGGCGCACAGAGCTAAACGAGGCCACAGTGCTGCGCTACCTCAACAGCCTGTCGGCGCTCGGCTACGTCGAGCGCTTCAACGCCAACCAGTACCGACTGGGCTGGGAGATCTTCCGGCTCGGACAGCGGGCCTTCTCCAACCAGGTCCCCACCGACGCGGTGCTCTTCACCATGGAGCGATTGGTGAACGAGTTCAACGAGACGGTCAACTTCGCCGCGCACAAGGACCGCAGCGTCGTCATCCTCGAAGTCGTCGAGGGCAGGCGTGCGGTGAAGAAGGTCAGCGACGTCGGGCAGACCGATCCGTGGCACGCCTCGGCGTTGGGCAAGGCACTGCTGGCGACCATGCCCGACAGCGTCTGGCACGACGTCGTCGCCTCGGCAGGCCTCCCCGAGTTGACCGCGCACACGATCACCTCGATGAAGAAGATGGCCGCGGAGATCAAGGAGATTCGCGAGCACGGCTTCGCGGTCGACCGCGAAGAAGCCGCCGAGGAACTCACCTGCGTGGCCGCGGCCGTGCCGACGCCGAACGGGGCGCCGTCGCGCTACGCGCTGAGCATCAGCTTCCTGACCCACCGGCTGACCGCCGAGAGCCTGGCCCACGCCGGTACCCAGGTGGTCGCCGGCGCCCGGGAGATCGCGGCCAAGCTGCCCTGACGGCTACTACCGGGCGATCCGGCGTTCCTGCAGCAGGATCGAAACCAGGCAGATCGCGGCCAGCACCGCGGTGGCGACGGCGAAGCTGACCCCGGCGGTCCGCAACCCCAGGTGCTGGGACGCGAACCCCTCGGCGATCACCGGCAGCGAGATGGCCACGTAGGCCACGACGAAGTACGTCGAGCTGACCTCGGCGCGGCGGTCGGCGGGGACCAGTTCGGCGATGGCGGCCAGGCCGCGGCTGAAGCTGATGCCCTGGCCGATGCCCGCCACCACCGCGGCGACCACCAGCAGCGGCAACGACGGCAGGTGCAGCGCGACGGCCAGCACGACCATGCCGACGACGAGGATTCCGCAGCCGATCGCGACGGCCCGCCGCGGGGGGATGCGGCGCGCCGACAACTGCGCGATGGCCGAGGCGACGAAGATCGAACTCGCCACCACACCGGCGACGGCGTGGTTCTCGATGCCGATGACCGATCGGACGAACGTCGGGACCACCGCCATGAACAGGCCCGTGACGGAGAAACCGGCGAACGCCGCCGTCGCCGCGGTCAGGAAGACCGGTCGCATCTCGGCTGGCACGGACAGCCGTTGGAACCCGAGTGTGCCGGTGCGCGACGACGTCTCCGGGGCCGCCCACACCGCGCCGGCCGCGAGGAGCACCAGCACGATGTGCACGACGAACGACAGCTGCAGCGGGGCGGGGGCGTACTGCACCAGCACGCCGGCGAGCAGCGGCCCGGCGCCCAGCCCGCCGATGTTGGCGACGGTGGCGATGGCCGTCGCCCGGTCGCGCTGATCCGGCGGCGAGGTCTCGACGATGGCAGCCGTCGCCGTGCCGGTGAAGATGCCCGCCGACAAACCGGAGAGCACCCGGCCCACCAGCAGCAGCGGCACGTCGTCGGCGAACAGGAACACCACGGCGCTGGCCAGCGCGAACCCGACCCCGGCCAACAGCACCGGGCGCCTGCCCAGCGCGTCGGACCAGCGGCCGAACACCAGCAGTGCGGCGAGCACGCCGACCGCATAGGTGGAGAAGATCACCGTGGTGGTCAGCACCTGGAAGTGCATGCGGTCGGAGTAGAGCGCATACATCGGCGTCGGCAGGGTGGTGCCCACCATGATCGCCGCGAACGCGTACGCCAGCAGGGCGAACCCGAACCGCTGACGCGCGGACGTGGCTTGCTGTTCGGTCACTTGGCTGATCGTAGGCACGTGGCGGTCAACGCGCCGAGGGCGCCGGGACTTCCCGGCGCCCCGCCACGCCTAGTGTGAGATTGCCTTCTCCGCGCCGACGCCGGTCAGCGACCGGACCTCCATCTCGGCGTCGAGCACCGGGTCGCCGGGCACCGTGGACGTCAGGGTGCCGACCACGCCGAGCACGAACGCCAGCGGGATCGAGACGATGCCGGGGTTGGCCAGCGGGAACCAGGCGAAGTCGACGCCGGGGATCATGGCCGTCTTCGCGCCGGAGACGGCGGGGGAGAAGACGATCAACACCAGCGTCGAGATGAGGCCGCCGTACATGCTCCACAGCGCGCCGCGGGTGTTGAACCGCTTCCAGTACAGCGAGTAGACGATGGTCGGCAGATTGGCCGCCGCGGCGATCGCGAAGGCCAGTGCGACCAGGAACGCCACGTTCTGGCCGTTGGCCAGGATGCCGAGCGCGATGGCGAAGATGCCGAGGACGACCGCGGTGATCCGCGAAACCTTGACCTGCTCTCTCTCGCCGACCTGCCCCTTCTTGATCACGCTGGCGTAGATGTCGTGCGCGAACGACGCCGAGGCGGTGATGGTGAGTCCGGCGACCACGGCGAGGATCGTCGCGAACGCGACCGCCGAGATGACGCCGAGCAGCACCACGCCGCCGAGCTGGAAGGCCAGCAGGGGAGCGGCGGAGTTGACGCCGCCCGCCGCGGCCAGGATCTTGTCCGGCCCGACCAGCGCCGCGGCCCCGTAGCCGAGGACCAGGGTGAACAGGTAGAAGCCGCCGATGAGGCCGATCGCCCACACCACCGAGCGGCGGGCCTCCTTGGCCGTCGGCACGGTGTAGAAGCGCATCAGCACGTGCGGCAGACCGGCGGTGCCGAGAACCAGCGCCAGGCCGAGCGACAGCAGGTTGATCTTCGACGTCGTCGAGGCGCCGTACTGGGCGCCGGGGGCGAGGACGTCGCGGGCGGCCACGGCCTTGTCGGCCGATCCCGAGACGGCGGTCTGCGCGGCGCCGAGGATCTCGGAGAAGTTCAGGCCGAACTTGGCCAGCACCATCACCGTCATCAGTCCGGCGCCCGCGATCAGCAGCACCGCCTTGATGATCTGCACCCAGGTGGTGCCCTTCATGCCGCCGACGAGGACGTACACGATCATCAGGACGCCCACGACCGCGATGACGATCGACTGCCCGCTCCTGCTCTTGACGTCGAGCAGCAGCGCCACCAGCCCGCCCGCGCCGGCCATCTGCGCCAGCAGGTAGAACAGCGACACGGTCAGCGTCGAGGTGGCCGCGGCCATCCGCACCGGGCGTTGCTTGAGGCGGAAGCTCAAAACGTCGGCCATCGTGAATCTGCCAGTGTTGCGCAGCAATTCGGCCACCAGTAGCAGCGCCACCAGCCAGGCGACGAGGAAGCCGATGGAGTACAGGAAGCCGTCGTAGCCGTAGACGGCGATGGCGCCGGCGATGCCCAGGAAGCTGGCCGCCGACAGGTAGTCGCCCGCGATGGCGATGCCGTTCTGCGGCCCGCTGAATGCCCTACCGCCGGTGAAGAACTCGTCGGCCGTGGCGTTCTTCTTGCTGGCGCGGATCACGACGATCATCGTGATGACGACGAACAGCGCGAAGATGCCGATGTTGGCGACCGGGTTGCCGATCGTTTCGCTGGCGGCGAGGTAGGTCATCGCTCGGTGCCTTCCATCTCGGCGCGGATCGCGGCGGCCCGCGGGTCCAGCTCGCGGTTGGCGAACCGGACGTAGAGGCCGGTGATGACGAACGTGGTGACGAATTGTCCGAGCCCGATGAGCAGGCCGACGTTGACGTTGCCGAACACCTGGATCGCCATGAAGTCGTGGGCGAACGCCCCGAGCAGGACGTAGGTGGCGTACCACACGAGGAAGAACGCCGTCATCGGAAAGACGAAGCGGCGCAGCCGCGTTCGCAGGTCTTGAAATTCTGGGCTGGCCTGCATGTCCACGAACTGCTGGGCAGTGTTGGCCGTCGGCCGGTCGGTGGTCGCCACCGTGGTGCTCCTGACGCTTGGAAGTGAGATCTGAGGCTCGAGCCTATTGAGACTCACGTCACACGTTCAGCGGATTCGCAGGATCGGACGCCGAAGCCGGGTCGGGCTGCGGTAAGCGGTCGGCCAGTGGCGACGAACGGTCCGGACGGCAGAGCGAAGCGACGGGGAAGTGTTCGAGCCTCACTCGCGGGGCAGCCGCTCCACCCCCATGCCCAGGCGCTCCGGGACGTGCATGCGGGCGAAGATCCTGGCCACCTCCGGCGGTCGCGACCCCGCGGTCAGCAGGCTGACCACCACCATCGTCAGGAACGCCAGGGGCACGGTCACCGCCGCCGGATAGCCGACGACCACGGCGGGCCAGCCACCGAGCAACCGGTCGTCGAGACCGCCGACGACGGCCAGCGTCGTGGCCGCACCCGAGGCCACGCCGCCGACGACGAGGCCGCACGCCGCGCCGACACTGGTCAGCCCGCGCCACCAGATGCCAAGCACCAGCAGCGGACACAGCGTCGAGGCGGCCACCGCGAACACCAGACCGACGCTGCGCGACAGCTCCAACGACGACGCCAGGAGGGCCAGCGGAATGGGCACCATGCCGCCGACGACCGCCGCGACGCGGAAGTCGCGGACGCGGCCACGCAGCACGTCGGTCGACAGCGCACCCGCGATGCTGACGAGCAGACCCGACGAGGTGGCCAGGAAGGCGGCGATGGCGCCGGCGGCGACGAGGGCGGCCAGAACCGCACCGGCACCGCCGCCGATCGCGGCGCTGGGCAGCAGCAGCACCGCGGCGTCCGCGGTGCCGGTGATGAGCAGCTGCGGCACGAATTGCCGGGCGAACACCCCCAGCAGCGTGGGAAAGAGGTAGAACAGCGACAACAGGGCGATCACCGCGAGCGCCGTCCGCCTGGCCGCCGTGCCGTCGGGGTTGGTGTAGAAGCGCACCAGCACGTGCGGCAGTCCCATGGTGCCGAGGAAGGTCGCGATGATGATCGAGATCACCTGGTAGAGCGGATGACTGCCACCCAGCCCATGGCCGGAGGCCAGCCAGTCGTCGCCCGAGCTGGGGGCGCCCGCGACCACCGGCGTCGCCGACCCCGCGGCAAGCGTCAGGGTGGTGCCGTGGGCCAGCGTGAAGCGACCGGCGGCGGCGAACGCGGCACCGTCGACGCGCACGCCGTCGACGTCGCCGGTGACGGTGATGCCCGCGGGTTCGGCGACCTGGACGACGACGTCGGTCTCGACGGTGACCGTGGTCTGCTGCTGGACGACCGGCGGCAACGGCCCGGCCAACGTCGTGGCGTCACTGAGGAAGAGGACCAGCAGCGCCAGCGCCGGCACGGCGATCGCCGTGAGCTTCAACCAGTACTGGAACGCCTGCACGAACGTGATGGACCGCATGCCCCCGCCGACGACGTTGACGATGACGATGGCGCCGACCGCGACCGGCCCCAGCCACACCGGCAGTCCGAGAAGGGTTTTCAACGCCAGCCCGGCGCCCTGATACTGCGGGACGAGGTAGAAGATGCAGATGACGACGACCACCAGCATCGCCACCTTGCGAAGCCGCGCCGAACCCAGCCGGAACTCGGCGAAGTCGGGCACGGTGTAGGCCCCGGAACGGCGCAGCGGCGCCGCGACGAACAGCAGCAGGCCCAGATACCCGGCGGTGAAGCCGACCGGATACCACAGGGCGTCGGCCCCGTACTTCGCAATCAGGCCGGCGACGCCGAGAAACGAAGCCGCCGAGAGGTATTCACCGGAGATCGCCGCGGCGTTCCACTGCGGGCCGATGCTGCGCGAGGCCACCAGGAAGTCCGACGTCGTCCGCGACAGCCGGATCCCGTAGAAGCCGATGCCCACGGTGGCCAACGCCGCGGCGAGCAGGGCCGCCGCGGTGAGCGGTGCCCCCGTCATCGGTCGCCGTCGACCACGCGCACGAAGTCCCGCTCACCCTGCTCGGCCAGCCGGACGTAGAGTCGGCCCACGCCGTACAGCACCGGATAGACCAGGACGGCGAGGACGAGCCAGTTCAGCCGGATTCCGGCGAGCTGGACGTCGTCGATCTGGGGAAAGAGCGCCAGCAGCAACGGGATCACCGCGACCGCGCACACCGCGACGGCGCCGAGACGCAGGGCCAAGCCGAGCTGCGCCCGCATCAGGCCCCGGACCAGGGCGTCGCCGACCTGGGTCTGCTCCTGCACCTCCACCCGCGTGCGGATGACCCGGGCGCCGCGGCGCTTGGCCAGGATCACCCGTTGCCGTTGCGGGCGCCCGCTAGTCATGGCCGATGTCCCCGGTCGCTGCGCTCCTGCCCTCCGAGGGCTTGAGGCTTCGCATCGGTTCGCGAATCACCCGGTCGCGCAACTCTCGGGCCTGCCGGCGGCTCACCGGCAGCTCGATCGGGGGGGACGCTCCGTTGGCGCGCAGCCGGACGAGCACGGCGCCGTCGCTGGTGCGCAGTCCCACGACCATCCGCAGCGCCACCAGATACGAGCGGTGGATTCGCTGGAATCCGCGCTCCCGCCAGCGGGATTCGAGCGCGCTCAACGGGATGCGCACCAGATGCGCACCCGACTCGGAGTGCAGCCGCGCGTAGTCGCCCTCGGCCTCCACCCATCCGATGGTGTCGCGCGGCACCAGGTGGGTGATGCCGCCCAGCTCGGCGGGAATGACGTCGTCGTCGGTGTCGGCGTTCTCGCGGCCCTGCTCGACCGGTGCGGCGAGCACCCTGCGGACGGCCTCGTCGAGCCGGCTCTGACGGATCGGCTTGAGGAGATAGTCCACGGCGCCGACGTCGAACGCCTCGACGGCCTTGTCGTCGTGGGCGGTCACGAACACCACCGCGGGACGGTAGGAGTAGTTGGCCAGCACCCCGGCCAGCTCGAGTCCGCTGAGGCCCGGCATGTTGACGTCGAGGAACACCGCGTCGATCGGGTGACGGTTGAGCTCCCGCAGTGCCGAGGTCGCGTCCCCGGCCCGCAGCACCTGGCCGATGTCGGGATGCTGGTCCAGCAGGTACGCCAGCTCGTCGAGGGCGGGCGCCTCGTCGTCGACCGCAAGCACCACCAGTGACCTCACCTGAACGCACCTCCACCAGCCCGCACGCCCGACCTGAACTTCGGGACCCGCATCAGGACCTTGGTGCCCGCGCCAACGGCCGTCTCGACCACCAGACCGTAGTCGTTTCCGAACGCCGCCCGCAGCCGATGGTCGACATTGGTGAGCCCCACGTGCGCGGAGTGCCCACCGGCGTCCGGGGCGCCGTCGGCCAACGCGTCGGCGGGTCCGGCGCGCAGCGCGTCGGGGTCCATCCCGACGCCGTCGTCCTCGACGGTGATGACGCAGTCCGTGCCGTCGTCGCGCGCGAGGATCTCGACGGTGCCGCCGCCGCGGTCGGCCAGCCCGTGCCGGACGGCGTTCTCCACCAACGGTTGTAGCGCCAGGAAGGGGACGACCACCGCAAGCATCTCGGGCGCCACCTGCAGCCGGACGGTCAGGGCGTCGCCGAAGCGGGCCCGTTCCAGCGTCAGATAGCGGTCGATGTTGCGCAGCTCGTCGGCCAGCGTGGTGAACTGGCCCGCCGCTCGGAACGAGTACCTGGTGAAGTCGGCGAACTCCAGGATCAGCTCGCGGGCGCGGTCCGGGTCGGTGCGGACGAACGACGCGATCGTGTTGAGGGCGTTGTAGATGAAGTGCGGGCTGATCTGCGCGCGCAGCGCCAGCACCTCGGCGCGGTCGAGGCGGGCGCGCGACGCGTCGAGGTCGGCGAGTTCGAGTTGGCTGGCGGCGTAGCCGGCGACCTCGCCGATGGCGCCGACCATGCCCGGGCCCGGCTGGCGCGACGTGACCGCGACCAGCACGCCCAGCGCGTCGCCGTCACCGGTCAGCAGGGGTTGGGCGACCATCGCGCCCGCACGGTGCGCGGACATCACGCGGCGCTGGCCGGCGAGTGCCTCGGCGGCGACGGCCCCGGCCGCCTCGAGGGCGTCGACCGCTTCGGCCGGGTCGTGGGCCAGGTGCTCGCCCGAGGAGTCGTAGACGACGACCGCGTCGGCGCCGGTGAGCTGGCGCAGGAACGGCGCCGCCCGGTGCGCCGAGTCCTCGTCGAGCCCGTCGCGCAGCGCGTGGGCCGCCAGCGACGCGGTGTGCAGCGCGGCGTGGGTGGCGCGCTCGGTGGGGGTGGCCACGACGCGGCGGGTGCGGACCGCCACGACGGCGGCGGCGACGGCCAGGAGCAGCGCTGCCGCCAAGGCGATCGCGATCTCGGCAGGCATGTCACCTCGCCCGGTCGGAGGGTCTGCGGAAGTGACCGTCACCTTAGACTGACGCCATGGCGAAACTGCAGCTAGTGCAAGATCCCGTCGCCGACGAGCTGCTGGAGTCCAACCCCTTCGCGTTGCTGGTCGGCATGATGCTGGATCAGCAGATTCCGATGGAGGTCGCCTTCGCCGGCCCCCAGAAGCTGGCCGAGCGCATGGGCGACCTGGATGCCCGCGCGATCGCCGACTACGACCCGGACGCCTTCGTCGCGCTGTTCTCCGAAAAGCCTGCCGTGCACCGGTTCCCGGGCTCGATGGCCAAGCGTCTGCAAACGCTGGCGCAGACCGTCGTCGACGAGTACGACGGCAACGTCGTCGCGCTGTGGACCGCCGGTGACCCCGACGGCGCCGAGGTGCTGCGCCGGCTCAAGGCGCTGCCCGGCTTCGGTGAGCAGAAGGCGAAGATCTTCCTGGCGCTGCTGGGCAAGCAGTACGGCGTGACGCCGCAGGGCTGGCGCGAGGCGGCCGGCGACTACGGCACGGCCGGCACGCACATGTCGGTGGCCGACGTGACCGACCAGGGGTCGCTGGAGAAGGTGCGCTCGTACAAGAAGGCCGCCAAGGCGGCGGCGAAGGCCAACGCTGTGGGATCGTGATGTCATGGCGAAAACACACTTGAGCTGTCCCTGCGGCGAGGCCATTGTCGGCACCGACGAGGACGACCTCGTCGAGAAGGCTCAGTCGCATCTCTCCGAGGCGCACCCGGGCCGCGAGTACGACCGCGAGATGATCCTCTTCATGGCCTACTGAGCGGTCCTCCACCCACCGAAACAGCACTGGCTGTCGTCAAGGCCGAGGCCTGACGACAGCCAGTGCTGTCTCGAAGAGGGATCACGGGACGACGGTCGAACCGATCGTCGGCATGAACTGGCACTGCTTCTCGGTGGTGGTGACCTGTCCGAAGATGGTCGACATGATGCTGCCCGAGCCGGTGTCGGCGATCGCGGTCAGCGTGGTCGGCCCCGCGGGGTTGATGTCGGCCTGCGGCTTGAGCGTGGTCGTGCCCGACTTGCCGGTGGTCAGGTTGACCCAGGTGACGTTCAGCGGGAGCTTCTGAACGGCGGCCGGACCGGGCGTGCCCATCGCGGTGAAGACGTACGCGGTCTGGCCGGCGACGGGTCCCGGCTTGGGGATCGAGGCCGGGCCCGCGACCGAGATCGCCGCCGCCAGAACGTTTCCACCGTCTGACGCGCACCCGTTGCCGATCGACGGATACATGAAGTCCTGCGTCGTCGGGGCGTCCGGTCCGAAGTCGGGCGCGGGCGCCGGCGCAGGCGCGGGTGCGCCGTCCGGACCGGGGACGGTGGCCGCGGCGGGCACCGCCGCCACGCCATCCGGTGCCGGTGCCGGCGCCGCTTCGGGTGCCACCGCGGCCTCGGGAGCGGGTGCCGGTGCGGGTGCCGCCTCGGGAGCGGGTGCCGGAGCCGCCTCGGGAGCCGGCACGGCCGCCAGCGGCGCGGCGTCGGGAGCGGGCCCGACGGCGTTCGCCGGGTCGATTCCCTGCGGCAGGTGCGCCTCGGTGCCGGGGACGGCACCTGCCGCGGGGACGTGTGCCACCTGAGGATCGGCGACGAACTGATTCACCGCTGCCGCAACGTTCTTCGACCCCGAGGGCGCCGCACTGTTGCCCGCGAACGCCGCCGCCGCGGCCATCAGCATCGAGGCGGCGTTCGTCGGGTCGGCAGCGGCCTGCTGAATCGCCGGTCCCAGGCTCTCCATCGCGGGGAGTCCGGGGGCCTGAAGGCCGCTGATCGGCAACGGCAACGGCAGCGGCGGCGCGGGCTCCGCGTTGGCGACCGGCTGGGCGCTCAGCACGAGCGCGGCCGTCGCACCGAGTGCGATCAGAAGCGTTCTGGTCGATGGCATGACTCTCCCGGGGTGTCGATGGGTGGTGCGGCGTTACGCGGTGAGCGTCAGGGCAGCGCGGAGGTGGGGAAGAACAGCGGGACGAGCGCGCTGTCCGCCGCAGCCGGCAGGGCGGGTGTGACCGCGGCCGGGACGGCGGCGACGGCGGCGGGAGCCACCGCGGTGGCGACCGGGACGGCGGCCGGTGACTTCGGCAGCAGACCGGCGAGCGGGAGGCCCGGGGGCAGCAGCGAGGTCAGGTCACCCGGGAAGCTGAGCTCCTTGGGCAGCGGCAACGGGTTGTTCGCGACCTGGGGCAGCTGAACCTCGGCGGTGGGAACCAGGCCGGCCGGCTGGGCGGCGGGCGCGGCGGCGGGTGCGGCCGCGGCGGGCAGCAACCCGGGCAGCGGCGAGGCTGCTGCCGGTGCGGTGGCGGCCGCCGGTGCTGCCGCGGGCAGCGTCACCGACGCGGTGGCTGCCGGTGCCGGGGCCGCGGCGGGGGCGGCGGCCGGCTGGGCGGCGCCCGTGAACGCCGACGCGAGGCCCTGCAGCATCGCTGGCGCGGTGGCCGGCGAGATGCCGTTGAGGAACGGGATGTTCGGCATGGCGGGTGCGGGGGCCGGAACGGGATCGGCCGACGCGGTGGCGCTGAGCAGCAGGGCGGCCGGCGCGGCGAACGCGGCGGCAATCACGCTGGTAGCAAGGGCTTTTCTGGCGAAGTGCATGGTTCTCCCGATCGGTTGGTGACACGTCTGAAACCGAAGCTACGGAGTTACTGGAGTTACTCAAGTGACACGTGTGGCATTTACTCAACCGTTATGGCTATGACGGCCGATGGTGACCGAAACGACCCGCCGACACCGGCCGGAGGCGGGCGGAAACTACAGTCGGACGAATCACGAAGCAGACACGGGTCGACGGCCCCGCCGGCGTCACCGCGGCGCCGCGCCAGCGGGTGGCGAGCGCCGCGCCGTACCTCCTCGCCCTCAGCCTGGTCGCACGGTTCGCCGTCACCTACCTCGCGCCCAACGGCACCAACTTCATCGACCTGCACGTCTACGTCGACGGAGCCGCGACCATGCGCGACGGCGGCCTCTACGACTTCGTCTACCACCCGGTGATCCCGCCGCTGCCGCTGCAGTTCACCTATCCCCCGTTTGCCGGGGTGGTGTTCTACCCCCTGCACTTCCTGCCGTTTCCCGTCGTCGCGCTGGGTTGGCAACTGGGCACCGTGGCGGCGCTCTACGGCGCCGCGGTGCTGGTCCTCAGGTTGCTCGGCCGGCCGGACGCCCGGTTGGCGATGGCGTGGACGGCGCTCGCGATCTGGTTCGAACCGGTGCGGCACCTCTTCGAACTCGGCCAGATCGGCGCGTTGCTGATGGTGGCGGTGCTCTACGCGGTGGTCAGCACCCGGTGGTGGGTCTCCGGCGTGCTGGTGGGGCTGGCGACCGGTATGAAGCTCACCCCCGCGGTGGCCGGCGCCTACTTCGTCGGCGCGCGGCGCTGGGGCGTCGTCCTGGTCTCGGCGGTGGTGTTCGGCGCCACCGTCGCGGCGTCGATCGCCCTCGGTGGGGCCCAGGCCCGGTTCTACTTCACCGACCTCCTCGGCAACGCGGATCGCGTCGGCGTCGTCGACACGCCGATGAACCAGTCGCTGCGCGGCGTCGTGGGCTACGTCGCGGGGCACGACGTCGGGTACGGCGCGCCGCTGCTGGCCGCCGTGACGCTCGCCGCCGTGCTGAGCCTGGCCGCCTGGTGGCGGGTCGGGGCCGACGACGCGCTCGGCCGGATCGTCGTGGTGATGGTGTTCGGGTTGCTGATCTCACCCATCAGCTGGACCCATCACTGGGTGTGGATGCTGCCGCTGGCCATGTGGCTGGTGCTCGGCCCGCCGCGACCCGGCGGCCGGGTGGTCGGCTGGGCGTGGGTGGCGCTGGGCTACCTGGGCTCGCCGTGGCTGGTGACGTTCGCCGGCGACACCGGCCGGATGGCGGGCCGGCCCTGGTACGCCGACCTGTTTGGCTCGCTGTACGTGCTGGCGGCGCTGGCGACCCTGGCCTACCTCGCGATGGTCAGCCGACGATCCGATTGACGTCGCCGGCCATCGCGACGTCCTTGGCGGTGATGCCGCCCTCGGAGTGCGTGACGAGCACGAATGTTACTGTCCGGCAACGGATGTCGATGTCCGGATGGTGGTCCTCGCGCTCCGCGTGCTCGGCGACGCGACGCACGGCGTCGATGCCGTCGAGGAACGCGGGGAACTCCACCGAGCGGCGCAGGGCTCCGTCGGAGCGCTCCCAGCCCTCGAGATCGGCCAGCGCGGCGTCCACCTGCTCATCGGTCAACACGGCCATCGTCTGACGGTATACCGTCGCAGCGTGCCGAACCAGATCGTCGTCGCGGGCGCCCTGATCGACGGCGCCAATCTGCTGGTGGCTCAACGGGACCGGCCACCGGAGCTCGCCGGACTGTGGGAACTCCCCGGCGGCAAGGCGGCGCCGGGGGAGAGCGACGAAGCGGCGCTCGTCCGCGAACTCGACGAGGAGCTCGGCGTCGAGGTCGTCGTCGGTGCCCGCCTCGGCGCGGACGTCGCGCTCGGCGAGTCGACCGTCCTGCGGGCGTTCCTCGTCACCCGGACCGGCGGCAGCGTGTCGGCGCGCGACCATCGCGCGCTGCGCTGGGTGACCGCCGGGGAGCTCGACGGACTCGACTGGGTGCCCGCCGACCGGGCCTGGGTGGCCGACCTGGCGGCCGTCCTGGCGCGGCACGACGGCGTCGACCGTGGGTCTTCTGGCGGAGATCGGCGGCCGGGAACGCCATAGCGCCCACGCTCGGCGGCCGTCGTGGCGCGGTGACATGGCGCACATCGCGGCGGCGCCCCGACCGACGACCTAGCCGACTGCATCGTCGGGACGGGTCCCGCGACCACCAACGGCGACCACCCCGACCGCGCCCGTCGGCTCAGCCCGGTGCGCGGTCGCCGCGCTACCGGGGGGCCGTCACGCCCGACGGCGACATCCGCACAGCTCATCAGGCCTTTCTGGCCCGCTTCAACACCTTGTCCAACTCCTTGCCTCGCACCCCGGCCAGCTCGGCCTTGTGCACCTTGTTCAGAACCAGCGGGCAGCGCTTGCAGCGCGGTTTGCTGCGGCAGCACTTCTTCTTCGCCTTCAGCGCGGCGAACTCCGACGGCTTCACTTCAGCCTCTCCACGCGCACGGACAGAACCCGCCGTTTTCGCGATTGCATACCTGCGCTGCGACAATCTGGTGGTGGATTCACGCCCCAACTTTCGCAATGTCGCCATCGTCGCTCACGTCGACCACGGTAAGACCACCCTCGTCGACGCCATGCTCCGGCAGTCCGGAGCCCTGACTCACCGCGGTGACGACGCGGTGGAACGCCTGATGGACTCCGGTGACCTGGAGAAGGAAAAGGGCATCACCATCCTGGCGAAGAACACCGCGGTGCACCGTCTGAACCCGGACGGCACCATGACGGTGATCAACGTCATCGACACCCCGGGCCACGCCGACTTCGGTGGCGAGGTCGAGCGCGGCCTGTCGATGGTCGACGGCGTGCTGCTGCTGGTCGACGCGTCCGAGGGCCCGCTGCCGCAGACCCGCTTCGTGCTGCGCAAGGCGCTGAGCGCGCACCTGCCGGTGATCGTCTGCGTCAACAAGACCGATCGCCCCGACGCCCGCATCGCCGAGGTCGTCTCCGAGAGCCACGACCTGCTGCTCGACGTCGCGTCCGACCTCGACGAGGAAGCGCAGAAGGCGGCCGAGTTCGCGCTCGGACTGCCGACGCTGTACGCCTCGGGTCGCGCCGGCATCGCCAGCACCAACCAGCCCGCCAACGGCGAGAACCCCGACGGCGAGAACCTCGACGTGCTCTTCGACGTGCTGCTCGAGCACATCCCGGAGCCCGAGGGCGACCCCGAGGCCCCGCTGCAGGCCCTGGTCACCAACCTCGACGCATCGGCGTTCCTCGGCCGGCTCGCGCTGATCCGCATCTACAAGGGCCGGATCAAGAAGGGCCAGCAGGTGGCGTGGATGCGCGAAGTGGACGGCCACCCCGTCATCACGAACGCGAAGATCACCGAGCTCCTGGCCACCGAGGGCGTCGAGCGGACCAGCACCAGCGAAGCAGTCGCCGGTGACATCGTCGCCGTCGCGGGCATGCCCGAGATCATGATTGGCGACACCCTCGCCGACGTGGAGCACGCGCACGCCCTGCCGCGCATCACCGTCGACGAACCCGCCATCTCGGTCACCATCGGCACCAACACCTCCCCGCTGGCCGGCAAGGTCTCCGGACACAAGCTGACCGCCCGCATGGTGAAGGCGCGCCTCGACAGCGAACTGGTCGGCAACGTGTCCATCAAGGTCGTCGACATCGACCGGCCCGACGCCTGGGAGGTGCAGGGCCGTGGCGAATTGGCGCTCGCGATCCTCGTCGAGCAGATGCGCCGCGAGGGCTTCGAGCTCACCGTCGGCAAGCCGCAGGTGGTCACCCGCACCGTCGACGGCAAGGTCCACGAGCCGTACGAAGCGATGACGATCGACTGTCCCGAGGAGTTCGTCGGCGCGGTCACCCAGCTGATGGCCGGCCGCAAGGGCCGCATGGAGGAGATGGCCAACCACGCCGCGGGATGGGTCCGCATGGACTTCATCGTCCCCAGCCGCGGGTTGATCGGCTTCCGGACCGACTTCCTGACGCTGACCCGCGGCACCGGCATCGCCAACGCGGTCTTCGAGGGCTACCGCCCGTGGGCCGGCGAGATCCGCGCCCGCCACACCGGCTCGCTGGTCTCGGACCGCTCCGGCAAGATCACGCCGTTCGCGATGACGCAGCTGTCGGACCGCGGACAGTTCTTCGTCGAGCCGGGTGACGACACCTACGAGGGTCAGGTGGTGGGCATCAACCCCCGCGCCGAGGACCTCGACATCAACGCGACCCGCGAGAAGAAGCTCACCAACATGCGGTCCTCGACGGCCGACGTCTTCGAGACCCTCGCCCGTCCGCTCGAGATGGGTCTGGAGCAGGCGATGGAGTTCTGCGCCGAGGACGAGTGCGTGGAGGTGACGCCGGAGGTCGTGCGGGTGCGCAAGGTCGAGCTGGCCGCGACGACGCGGGCCCGCTCGAAGTCGCGCGCGAAGGCTCGCGGCTGACTCGGCGCGGCCCGATAGCCTGAAGGGCGTGCCGACGACCTTGCGACGACTCATCTCCGTCGCCGGTGCACTGACGTCGACGTTGATGCTGGTGGTGGCCTGTACGGTCAGCCCGCCGCCGGCGCCGCAGAGCACCGAGACCACGGAGAGCACACCCCCGCCGCCGCTGAAGGCGTCGCAGATCATCATGGCGATCGACTCGATCGGGCCGGGGTTCAACCCGCACCTGCTGTCGGATCAGTCGCCGGTGAACGCGGCGATCGCCTCGCTGGTGCTGCCGAGTTCCTTCCGGCCGATCCCGGACCCGGTCTCCCCGACGGGTTCCCGGTGGGAACTCGACCCCACGATGCTGTTGTCGGCGGACGTGACGAGCGAGGATCCGTTCACCGTCACCTACCAGATCCGGCCCGAAGCCCAGTGGACGGACAACGCGCCCATCGCCGCCGACGACTACTGGTACCTGTGGCGCCAGATGGTCAGCGCGCCCGGCGTGGTCGACCCGGCGGGATACGACCTCATCACCGGGGTGCAGTCACTCGAGGGCGGCAAGACCGCGGTGGTGACGTTCTCGCAGCCCTACCCGGCGTGGCGGGAGCTGTTCAACGACATCCTTCCCGCGCACATCGTCAAGGACGTCCCCGGCGGATTCGCGGCGGGTCTGCTGCGGGCGCTTCCGGTGACCGGCGGCCAGTTCCGCGTCGACGGCATCGACCCGCAGCGCGACGAGATCCTGCTGGCCCGAAACGACCGCTACTGGGGTCAGCCCGCCAAGCCGGACCAGATCCTGTTCCGCCGCGGGGGAGCGCCGGCCGTTCTCGCGGACTCGATCCGCAACGGCGACACCCAGGTCGCCCAGGTGCACGGTGGTCAGGCCGCGTTCATCCAGCTCGGCGCCATCCCCGACGTGCGGACCGCACGGATCGTCACCCCGCGCGTCATGCAGGTGACGCTGCGGGCCCAGCAGCCGGACCTGCAGGACACCCAGGTGCGACGCGCCATCCTCGGGCTGCTCGACGTCGACCTGCTGGCCGCCGTCGGCGCGGGCAGCGACAACACCGTCACGCTGGCCCAGGCGCAGGTCCGCTCACCGTCGGACCCGGGCTACGTCCCCACCGCGCCGCCCGCCCTGCCGCGGGAGGCCGCGCTGGACCTGCTGAAGGCCAGCGGCTACACCGTCGAGCAGGAGGTGTCCTCGACCAGCCCGATGCCGCCGCCGACGCCGGGTTCTCCACCACCGACCAGGGGTCGCATCAGCAAGGACGGCGAACAGTTGCGGTTTGTGATTGGCGTCGCGGCCAACGACCCGACGTCGGTCGCGGTGGCCAACACCGCCGCCGACCAGTTGCGCAGCGTGGGCATCTCGGCGTCGGTGCTGTCCCTGGATCCACCGACCCTCTACGGCGACGCACTGACCCAGAACCGCGTCGACGCCATCGTCGGCTGGCACCAGGCGGGCGGCGACCTCGCGACCGCGCTGGCGTCGCGCTTCGGCTGCCCGGCCCTGGAGGCCACCGCGGTGCCGACCGCCCCGCCGAGCGGCACCCCGACACCGAGCCCGGCGCCGACCTCGTCGGACTCGCCCCGGACGACCACCACGACGCCCACCGCGACGCAACCCGCGGCGCCGACGGATCCCGATCAGCTGGTCCAGGCACCCAGCAACCTGACGGGCATCTGCGACCGCAGCATCCAGCCGAACATCGACGCCGCGCTCGACGGCAGCCAGCCGATCGGCGACGTGCTCACCGCCGTCGAACCGCGGCTCTGGAACATGGCGACCGTCCTGCCGATCCTGCAGGACACCACGATCGTGGCGGCGGCCCCGAACGTGCAGAACGTGAGCCTGTCGGGCGCGGTGCCGGTCGGCATCGTCGGCGACGCCGGCAACTGGGTCAAGGGGCCGTAGCCGGCCACAGTCGTCGGCGCAGAAGGACGATGCCGTGCGCCGTGAACGCCGCCACCGCGAACACGACGAACAGCCACAGCGGTGGCCGGGCGAGCTCCCAGACGAAGAGCGCGGCGAACAGCGGCGCGCGTTGGGTGACGGCCAGCACGCCGGCCGCGCAGGCGAGTGACACCGCGGCAACCTGAAAGTGGGTGCCCGCCAAGTGATTCAGGGCCAACGTGGCGACCGTGCCCGCCGCGGCGCCGGTCGCCAGCGCGGGGGTCAGCAGGCCGCCGATGGCCCCGGCGCGCAGGAACAGCGCCGTCAGCAACGGTTTGAGGACCAGGATCACCGCGGCACCGCCGAGCGTCAGACCGGAGTCGACGCTGACGGTCAGGATGCTGCGACCGTTGCCGGGCAGTTCCGGCCACCAGATCGAACACACCCCCGTGGCGAGGCCCGCCAGCGCGATCGCCGGGATCAGCAGCCAGGAGCGGATCTGGGGGCGGGGCCGCGCCAGGGCCGTCACGCGGTCGAAGGCGAGCCCCACGGCGACCGCCAGCGGGGCGACGGCACACGCGAGCAGGACGAACAGGTAGGACAGCGTCGGGTTCGGCCACCTCAACGCGTGCTCGAGATGGGTGACCGGTGAGGACACCGCCACCGCGAGGCTCGAGGTGACGAGCGCCGTGCCGACGGCCCGCGGATGCCAGGTGCGCAGCACGATGCGCACGGCGAACAGTGCCCCGCCCAGCGGCACGCTGTAGACCGCCCCGAGACCCGCTCCCGCCGCGCAGGCCAGCAGGATCTCGCGGTCCCGCGGGGTCAGGGACCATCGCGACGTCCCCCAGTCGCCCAGCGCGGCGGCCAACTGGCGCGGCGCACCCTCACGCCCCAGGGAGGCTCCCGCGCCGACCAGGAGAACCTGCAGCCCGGCGTCGGCCGACATCCGCCACCGGGGGATCGGCCGGTGTTCGGCGATGGTGGCCGTCAACCCGGGAACGTCCCCGCCGCGGCGCAACAGCCACCAGCCGAAGCCGGCCAGCGCCCCGCCGACCATCGGTCCGACGGCGCGCCGAATTGGGCTGCTGCCACCGACACCGGTCAGCAGCGTGCCGAACGAGTAGTGGTAGACGAGGTGTTCGACCCAGTGCAGCAGCACGGTGGTCGCGGCCCCTGCGACGCCGGCCAGCAGGCCGATCACCACGACCGCGCAGCCGTACTCAACGGTGCGCCGCGTCACGGGGTGAACCTATCTTGTGGGGATGGAGAATCCACGGCTGTTGTTCGTCCACGCCCATCCGGACGACGAGACGCTCACCACCGGCGCCACGATCGCGCACTACGTCGCGCGCGGCGCCCAGGTCCGGGTGGTGACGTGCACGCTCGGTGAGGAGGGCGAGGTGATCGGCGAGCGCTTCGCGCAGCTGGCCGCCGACGCCGCCGACCAGCTCGGCGGCTACCGCATCGGCGAACTGACCGCGGCCCTCGGCGAACTGGGGGTCGACGGACCACGCTTCCTCGGCGGCGCGGGGCGGTGGCGCGACTCCGGAATGGCGGGCACGCCGCCCCGCGGCCGTCGGCAGCGGTTCGTCGACTCCGAACCGGCCGAGGCGGTCGCGGCCCTCGTCGCGGTCATCCGCGACCTGCGCCCGCACGTCGTCGTCACCTACGACCCCAACGGCGGTTACGGACACCCCGACCACATTCGCGCCCACGAGGTGACGACGGCGGCCGTCGCGGCGGCGGCTGGCACCGGCTATCCCGGCGAGCCGTGGCGGGTGCCCAAGTTCTACTGGACCGTCATGGCGCGCGCCGCGGTCGAGCGTGGCATGCGCGAACTCGCCGAGGTAGAGCTGCCGCCGACGTGGACTCGGGTGTCCGTCGACGACATGGGCTTCGCCTTCGACGACGCGGAGATCGACGCGGTGGTCGAGGCGCCGGAGAGTCGCGAGGCCAAGGTTGCGGCGTTGCGGGCGCACGCCACGCAGGTCACCGTCGAACCGGGCGGCCGCGCGTGCGCGCTGTCCAACGACCTCGCGCTGCCGATCTCGGCCGTCGAGCACTACGTCCTGGTCGAGGGGACCGCCGGCCCGCGCGACGACCGGGGTTGGGAAACCGACTTACTCGCCGGCGTGAACCCGTGATGGCAACGCCGTGAGGGGGTACGCTGCGAAACAGTCAGCGGCCCGAGGAAGGGATGGCGATGGACCCCGATCTGGATCCCAACCTGCAGCATTGGCAGGATCGCTTGGACAGCTTTCAGTGGGTCGTGGGCGGGATAGTCGGCCTGCTCGACAGCGTCCCCACCTGACCACTCCCGCTCCTGGCCGGTGGCGGATCGCCGCGCTGGCCGTCCTCACCCTCGACGGTGTTCTGTCGGCCGTCGTCGGCGCGTTCTTCCTTCCGCTCTACGTCGGTGCCGTCCCGATGCCCGTCAGCGGGCTGATCAGCGGTCTGGTCAACGTGGCGCTGGTGTGGGCGGCGTTGCAGTGGGTGTCCTCGCCCCGGCTGGTGGCACTTCCACTCTGGGGCTGGTTGGTGACCACCCTCGGCCTGACGCTGGGCGGACCGGGTGACGACATCGTGCTCAGCGGCGCGGGAATCATGCAGCTGGCGCCGGTGATCTTCGTGGTGCTGGGCGGCGGTCCGCCGGCGTACTTCCTGTGGCGGCTGACCTCGCGGGTCGGCGTCTAACCCTCGCCGCAGGTACTGGGGGCGTCGGATCCGGTGTCGGTGGCGGTGTCGGCCGTGTCGGTCGTCGGCTCCGGGTCGGGCGCCGTGGTCTTCGTGTTGCCGGTGCCGGTCGACGCTTCGGTGGCGGTCGTGGTGACGGTCGTCGTGCCGGTCGTGCCGCCACGCACCTCGCCCTGGGCCGCCACGCCGCCGACCGAGGTGGTGGTCGACGTCGGCGTCGGCGTCGCGGTGGGCTCGACGGTCTTCGTGGGTTCCGCGGTCTTGGTGGGCTCCACTGTCTTCGTCGGCTCGGCGGTGGCCGTGGGCTCGGCGGTGGCGGTCGGCTCGGCGGTGGCGGTCGGCTCGGCGGTCGCCGTGGGCGGCTTCGACGGTTCCGCGCCGGTCACCGGCTCGGCTTCGACCTCGGGCGCCTCCGTCACCTCGGCCGCCGCCTCTTCGACGGTCGTCACCTGCTTGGCCACCGCCAGCGGGCGCGGCGGCAGCGGCGGGATCAGCCAGCCGAAGAAGTAGTTGAATTCGGCGACCCCGGTGTTGATCAGGGCGTTGACCGACGTCTGCCCGACGGCGATCAGGCCGTCGACGTAGGACGCCAGGTTCAAGGGGTCGTTCACCACGGGGACGACGAGGTTGTAGACGATGCTGTCCGAGATCGGCAGGACCAGGTTGTAGTAGACGATGTTGACCTGATCGGCGATGGCGTAGCCGAACGGGATGAACCCGAGGACGTAGTCGGCGAGCTGCACGCCGTAGGTCACCCAGTACCGAAGGAACTGGTAGCCCGAGACGATGGCGTCCGACGCCGCGTTCTGGGGTGCCGGGGCAGCGGCCTGGACCAGCGCGGAGGTGCCCGCCGGGTCGATCCGTGCCATGGCGGCCGTCGCGGCAGCGAAGTGCCCGGGATTCGGCGGCGTCGCCACCAGCGAGCGCACCGACGCCGCCAGGTCGACGCGCGGCGCCTGCACCTGCACGGTCTGCGCGGGCGGCCTCTGAGGAGCGGCGGCGGGCGCGGCGGGCGTAATCGCCACGACGGCCGCGGCGGTCAGCGTGGCAACCCCGACGCGAAGATACGAGCTCGTCGATCCGGTCATGAATGTTCTCCCCCGAGGTCTCTACCGCTGCCGATGCTCGGTAAGTTACGCCGTCGCACCGCTGGCCGGAGCGAGATGGCGCTGCAACGCGGCGCCGTTCTGGCGCTACTGTGGCCGGTATGGCAGGTGCAGTGATTTCGGATTGTGGGACGCGCGGATGATTCTGGGCGACCGCGGGGTTACAGGGGAGTGGCTCTGAACCCCCAGCGCGGTGCCGATCTGCCCATTCCCGTCGTGCCCTCCGCTTCGGCGGAGCCCAGTGCGCCGCCGTCTCCCGCCGCGGTGCGGCGCGTGTTGCGACGAGCTCGCGACGGGGTGGCGCTCAACGTCGAGGAAGCCGCGATCGCGATGACGGCGCGTGGCGCCGACCTCGAGGACCTGATGGCCAGTGCGGCCCGGGTGCGTGACGCCGGTCTGACGGCCGCCGGTCGGGTGGGCCCGACGGGCAAGCTGCCGGTCAGTTACTCGCGCAAGGTCTTCATTCCGGTGACGCACCTGTGCCGCGACACGTGCCACTACTGCACCTTCGTCACCGTCCCCGGCAAGCTCCGCGCGGCGGGCAAGGGCATGTACATGGAACCCGACGAGATCCTCGACGTCGCACGCCGCGGCGCCGAGTTGGGCTGCAAGGAAGCATTGTTCACCCTCGGGGACCGTCCCGAAGCCCGCTGGCCGGAGGCCAAGCAGTGGCTCGACGAACGTGGGTACGACTCCACGCTGGACTACGTCCGGGCGATGGCGATCCGGGTGCTCGAGGAGACCGGGCTGCTGCCGCATCTGAACCCCGGGGTGATGACCTGGTCGGAGTTGTCGCGCCTCAAGCCGGTCGCCCCGTCGATGGGCATGATGCTCGAGACGACGTCGCGGCGGTTGTACGAGACGAAGGGGCTGGCGCACTACGGCAGCCCCGACAAGGATCCCGTGGTGCGGTTGCGCACGCTGGACGACGCGGGCCGGCTGTCGGTGCCGTTCACCACCGGCCTGCTGGTCGGCATCGGTGAGAACCTCACCGAGCGTGCCGAGACCATGCACGCGATTCGCCGCTCCCACAAGGAGTTTGGTCACGTTCAAGAAGTGATCGTGCAGAACTTCCGGGCGAAGGACCACACCGCCATGTCGGGCACCCCGGACGCCGGCATCGACGACTTCCTGGCGACGGTGGCCGTCAGCCGGTTGGTGCTCGGCCCGAAGATGCGCATCCAGGCGCCGCCGAACCTGGTGTCCCGCGAGGAATGCCTGGCGCTGATCGGCGCGGGCGTCGACGACTGGGGCGGCGTCTCGCCGCTGACCCCGGATCACGTGAACCCCGAACGGCCGTGGCCGGCGCTGGACGAACTCGCCGCCGTCACCGCCGAGGCGGGTTACGACCTGGTGCAACGCCTGACCGCGCAGCCGCAGTACGTGCAGGCCGGCGCCGCGTGGATCGACCCGCGGGTCCGGGGACACGTCGACGCGCTGGCCGACCCGGAGACCGGCTTCGCCCGTGACGTGAACCCCGTTGGGCGGCCCTGGCAGGAGCCCGACGAGGCCACCGAGTCGCTGGGCCGCACCGATCTGAACACCGCGATCGACTCCGAGGGTCGGCTGACCGAGACGCGCAGCGACCTGGGCAGTGCGTTCGGTGACTGGGAGTCGATTCGGGAGAAGGTCAACGAGCTCGCGGCGCGGGCGCCGGAGCGCATCGACACCGACGTGCTGGCTGCCTTGCGCGCCGCGGAGGCCAATCCCGCGGGTTTGAGTGACGACGCGTACCACGCGTTGGCCACCGCCGATGGTCCGGCGTTGGATGCCGTTGCCGCGCTTGCGGATTCGTTGCGGCGCGACGTCGTCGGCGACGACGTCACCTACGTGGTGAACCGCAACATCAACTTCACCAACATCTGCTACACCGGCTGCCGGTTCTGCGCGTTCGCTCAGCGCAAGGGCGACGCGGACGCGTTCTCGCTGTCCACCGACGACGTCGCCGACCGGGCGTGGGAGGCACACGTCGCCGGGGCCACCGAGGTGTGCATGCAGGGTGGCATCGATCCCGAGTTGCCCGTCACCGGCTACGCCGACCTGGTGCGTGCGGTCAAGGCGCGCGTGCCGTCGATGCACGTGCACGCGTTCTCACCCATGGAGATCTCCAACGGCGTCACCAAGAGCGGCACGTCGATCCGGGAGTGGCTGACCAGCCTCCGCGAGGCGGGGCTGGGCTCGATTCCCGGGACGGCCGCAGAGATCCTCGACGACGAGGTGCGCTGGGTGCTGACCAAGGGCAAGCTGCCCACCTCGGCGTGGATCGAGGTCATCACCACCGCCCACGAAGTGGGCCTGCGGTCGAGTTCGACGATGATGTACGGCCACGTCGACACGCCGCGGCACTGGGTCGGTCACCTCAACGTGCTGCGCGGCATCCAGGACCGCACGGGCGGTTTCACCGAGTTCGTGCCGCTGCCGTTCGTGCACCAGTCCTCGCCGCTGTATCTGGCCGGCGGTGCCCGGCCCGGTCCGACGCACCGCGACAACCGCGCGGTACACGCATTGGCGCGAATCATGTTGCACGGCAGGATCGACTCCATTCAGACCAGCTGGGTCAAGCTCGGCGTCGAGCGCACCCAGGTGATGCTGCGCGGCGGCGCCAACGATCTGGGCGGCACGTTGATGGAGGAGACCATCTCGCGGATGGCGGGCTCGGAGAACGGCTCCGCGAAGTCCGTCGCGGAATTGGTGGCAATCGCCGAGGGCATCGGCCGCCCGGCACGCCAGCGCTCCACGACTTACGACGCCCTGGTCGCCTGACCCGGGGGCAAATCACGCGAGTGGTGAACCCGCCTCGCGTTCGGCACGTATACAGAGGGACAGCCCTAGACCGAGGAGCCCCCTTGACCACGATTGCCGGCCTTCCCGCCCACGCCCTGCTCGTCCACGCCATCGTGGTGCTCGCCCCGCTCGTCGCGATCCTCGAGATCCTCTGTGGTTTCTGGCCCGCGGCCCGACGCCGACTGGTGTGGTTGGTGTTGGCCCTCGCGGCGGTGACGACGGTGCTGACGCCCATCACCACCGAAGCGGGCGAGTGGCTGCTCAAGAGCGGGGGGCAGCCGCGGCCGATCCTGCTCGAGCACGCCGAGCGTGGCGACTGGATGATCTACTTCTCCGTCGCGCTGCTCGTGGTCGCCGTCGCCCAGGCCGTGCTGCACGTGCTGGAGAACCGGTCCGACGCACCGCGAAAGGTCGCGACCGTCGTGGTCGCGGTGGCGGCACTGGTCGTCGGGGTGTCGTCGATCGTGACGGTCGTCCGCATCGGTGACGCGGGTGCCCAGGCCGTGTGGGGTGAACGGGGCTGACCCGCACGAGCGTGGCCGGGGCGTGCTACTCGTAGGGGGTGACCTCACCTCAGACCCACACCGCCGACGGCCGTCCCCGCGCTCGCGGACTCGCGATCCCGTTGGGCGGTCGGCCCGGTCCGCTCGACGCGATCACCGACGTCCCCGGCGTCGAGGTGGGTGCCGTCACCCTGATCGAGGGCGACGCCGTCCGCACCGGCGTCACCGCAATCCTCCCCCGTGGGCGTGACGGGGTCGGGCGTGCCTGTGCGGCGGGCTGGCACTCGCTCAACGGCAACGGGGAGATGACGGGCACCACGTGGATCGAGGAGTCCGGCTCCTTCAATCTGCCGGTGGTGCTGTCGAATACGCACGCCGTGGGTGTCTGTCACACCGGCGTGGTGAGTTGGGTGAACCGAGTCCAGCCCCGGGTGGCGCGGCAGTGGTTGCTGCCGGTCTGCGGTGAGACGTGGGACGGCTATCTCAACGACATCAACGGGGGCCACGTACGGCCCGAACACGTTGAGCAGGCCCTCGATTCGGCCGCGTCCGGTCCGGTGGCGGAGGGCTCGGTCGGTGGCGGCACCGGGATGAACTGCTACGAGTTCAAGGGCGGGAACGGAACCGCGTCGCGCATCGTCGACTACGGCTCGCACGCATTCACCGTCGGGGCGTTCGTGCAGGCGAACTTCGGCGCCCGAGCCGAACTCACCGTGGCGGGCCGGCACGTGGGGTCGGCGCTCGACGTCGACAATCCCCTGGACTCGGACTGGTTCGCGCGGGATCTCGGCGTTCGTCCTCCGCCGGGCGCCGGATCGGTCATCGTCGTCGTCGCGACGGACGCCCCGCTGCTGCCGGGCCAGTGCAAGGCGTTGGCCCGACGGGTGCCGTTGGGGCTGGCGAGAACCGGTACGACGGGCAGCCACTTCTCTGGCGACATCTTCCTGGCGTTCTCCACCGCGGAGGCCGACGGTCTGGCGAGCGCCTTTCCGCTCGGACCGCCCACCGACGACGAGTTCGGCACGCTGCGCTTCCTGCCGTGGGGCCGGCTGGACCCGTTCTACGAGGCAGTGGTGCAGTCGGTGGAGGAGGCGGTGCTCAACGCGCTGGTGGTGAACGAGGACATGGTCGGCAGGGACGGGCACCGCTCACCGAGGTTGCCGATCGACGGGTTGACGGCGCTGCTGGAGAAGGGCCGGAATTAATTCGGACCGCAGTCCGTTTACACTCGACGAGAGGTCGGGACGGCCGGCCCCAAGTCAAGGAGAAGACATGACTGCATCGGTAGCGAGTGCCCTGAGCGCCGGCACGTGGGCCATCGACCCCGCCCATTCCTCGATCAGTTTCTCGGTACGCCACCTGATGGTGAGCAAGGTGCGCGGCAGCTTCGAGGCGTTCAGCGGCGTCATCGTGGTGGGCGAGGACGGCAGCCCCTCGGTGTCCGCCGAGATCGCCGTCGACTCGGTCAACACCGGCAACGAGCAGCGTGACGCGCACGTCAAGGCCGCTGACTTCTTCGACGTCGAGAACCACCCCACCGCCACGTTCGTCTCCACCGACGTGCGCGCCGACGGCGACGACTACGTCCTCGGTGGCAACTTCACCCTCAAGGGCGTGACCAAGCCGATCGACCTCAAGCTCGAGTTCAACGGCGTCAACCCGGGCATGGGCCACGGCGAGGTCGCCGGCTTCACCGCCACGGTCGTGCTCAACCGCAAGGACTTCGGGGTCGACATGGACATGCCGCTGGAGACCGGCGGCACCGTCGTCGGCGACAAGGTCACCATCACCCTCGAGATCGAGGCGCTCAAGCAGGCCTGAGTCCTTCGCCGAGCAGACGCAAAGGGCCCTGTTCTGCCGCGTTTCAGGGCCCTTTGCGTCTGCTCGCGGGCTAGAGGCGGGCGGCGAGTTCCGTGCCCTGGCGGATGGCGCGCTTGGCGTCGATCTCCGCTGCGACGTCGGCCCCGCCGATGACGTGCGGTTCGACCCCGCGGCGACGCAACCTGTCCGCCAGGTCCCGCACCGAGTCCTGACCGGCGCAGATGACGACGTTGTCGACGGCGAGCAGCCGCGGGTCCGAGTGGTCGGAACCAAAGCTGATGTGCAGGCCGTCGTCGTCGACGCGTTCGTAGTTCACCCCCGACAGTTGGTGAACGCCCTTGGCCCGCAACGACGCCCGATGCACCCAGCCCGACGTCTTGCCGAGGCCGCGGCCCTGGGCGCCCTTCGTCCGCTGCAGCAGGTAGACCTCGCGAAGCGGCGGCAGCGGGATCGGCGTCGTCAGCCCGCCCCGGGTGTCCGGGGCGTCCTGCGGGTTGAGCGCACCCCATTCCGCCTGCCATTCCTTGACGTTCGTTCCCGTCGGCGCGGTCACCAGGAACTCGCTGACGTCGAAGCCGATGCCACCGGCCCCCACCACCGCGACGCGGTCGCCGATGGGTGCGCCAAGGATCGCGTCGGCGTAGGACAGCACCATGGGGTGGTCGACGCCGGGGATGTCGGGCATCCGCGGCACGACGCCGGTGGCCAGGACGACGTCGTCGAATCCCTCGAGCTCGGCGATGTCGGCGCGGGTGTTCAACCGCACGTCCACGCCGCGCTTGGTGAGCATTGTCGTGTAGTACCGGATGGTCTCGGCGAACTCCTCCTTGCCGGGAATCCTTCTCGCCAGGTCGAATTGGCCGCCGATGGCGCCGCCCGCCTCGAACAGCGTCACCGCGTGGCCGCGTTCGGCGGCGGTCACCGCGGCCGACAGGCCCGCGGGTCCGGCCCCGACGACGGCGACCCGTCTGGTGCGTCGCGTCGGCCCCAGCGTCAGGGTCGTCTCGTGGCCGGCGCGCGGATTGAGCAGGCACGACACCGTCTTGTGTACGAACGCGTGGTCCAGGCAGGCCTGATTGCAGGCGATGCACGTGTTGATCTCGTCGGCGGCCCCGGCGGCGGCCTTGTTCACCCAGTCGGGGTCGCTCAACAGCGGTCGCGCCATCGACACCAACTGGACGGCCCCGTCGGCGAGGATCTGTTCGGCGGCCTGCGGCATGTTGATCCGGTTGGACGCGACGACGGGTATCCCGACGTGCTCGGCCAGCGCATTGCTGACGTCGACGAAGGCGCTGTTGGGCACCGAGGTGACGATGGTGGGCACCCGCGCCTCGTGCCAGCCGATGCCGGTGTTGACGATGGTCGCGCCGGCGGCCTCGACTTCTGTTGCCAGCGCGACGATCTCGTGCCAGGTCTGCCCGTCGTCGACGTAGTCGGCCAACGACATGCGGTAGCAGATGACGAAGTCCCGGCCGACCGCTGCCCGGATGCGGCGCACGATCTCGACGGGCAGGCGGCGGCGCTTCTCGGGGGTTCCGCCCCACGCGTCGGTCCGCTTGTTGGTGCGCGGGGCGAGGAACTGGTTGAGCAGGTAGCCCTCGCTGCCCATGACTTCGACGCCGTCGTACCCGGCCTCGCGGGCCAGCAGGGCGCAGCGCACGAAGTCGTCGACGGTGCCCTCCACGTCGCGCAGCGCACGCGGCCGGAACGGGTTGATCGGCGCCTTGATCGCCGACGCACTGACCGAAAGAGGATGGTACGCATAGCGTCCCGCATGCAGGATCTGAAGCAGGATCTTGCTGCCCTCGTCGTGCACCGCAGCGGTGACGCGGCGATGGCGCCGGGCGTCCGACGACGACAGCATCTGGGCGGCGAACGGCAGCAGCCAGCCGGTGCGGTTGGGGGCGTAGCCGCCGGTGATGATGAGCCCCACCCCGCCGCGGGCCCGCTCGGCGAAGTAGGCGGCCAGCCGGTCGGTGTCGCGGGCCCGGTCCTCGAGGCCAGTGTGCATCGACCCCATCACCACCCGGTTTCGCAGGGTGGTGAAGCCAAGGTCCAACGGCGACAACAGGTTCGGGTAGCTAGTCACGAGCTCGTCCTCCCAGGGTGGTGAGTACTTCGTCCAGCCAGTGCAGCGACCCCTCCTCGGCGAGGATGCCGCCGCGTAGCACCAGGTGCTGGTGCATCGCGGCGCCGGTCAACGTGGACGGGTCGGGGAACTGGCGCTTCTCGAAACCGCGGTAGACGTCGAGCTGTCGGGCCCGCTCGTCGCGCAGCTCGAGCACCTGGGCCCGCAGCGCGTCGACGTCGCCGTAGGCCGCCCCCCGGATCTTCACAGCAAGGTCTCGCGTGCGGGAGTCGGTGACCGCGCTGCCGCGACCGGTCAGCGGCTCGCCGATCCAGCGCCGCAGTTCGTCGCGGCCGGAGTCGGTCACGCCGTACACCTTCTTGTCGGGCCTACCGCTCTGGGCGACCACGTCGACGTGCACCCAGCCGTCGGCTTCCATGGTGCGCAGGGTCCGGTAGATCTGCTGATGGGTGGCGGCCCAGAAGTACCCGATGGACCGGTCGAAGCGGTGGGCCAGCTCGTAGCCGGAGCCGGTCTGTTCGCTGAGCGACACCAGGATCGCGTGGGGGAGTGCCACGCCTGGAGACGGTAGGCGCTACCGCCGGTCCTATGCAACTAGTTGCACTTGGTGATGGCGCGCGAAACGGACTGGTCGACTTGTATCTGCAACGTCTAGTATCAGTAACCGGACGCCGCCTTGCGGGGCGGTGCGCCAAGTTAGGACACACTGAGACAGGCGTCCAGGTATGGGCATCGCATACTTGCCTTCTCGGTGGTCCGACCCAGGTCCCAACCGACCAGCAGCCCACTGGACAGGAGAGACATCAGTGACGTACACCATTGCCGAACCCTGCGTCGACATCAAAGACAAGGCATGTATCGAGGAGTGCCCCGTCGACTGCATCTACGAGGGCGCACGCATGCTGTACATCCACCCGGACGAGTGTGTGGACTGCGGCGCCTGCGAACCGGTCTGCCCGGTCGAGGCCATCTACTACGAGGACGACGTCCCCGACCAGTGGAGCGGCTACACCCAGCACAACGCGGACTTCTTCACCGAGTTGGGATCGCCCGGCGGCGCGTCGAAGGTCGGCCAGACCGACAACGACCCGCAGGCCATCAAGGACATGCCGCCCCAGGGTGAGGACAGCTGAGCCAGGTCGGGCGCCTGTCGGCGTCGCTGCCGGTCTTTCCCTGGGACACCCTGGCTGACGTCACCGCCACGGCCAGGGCACACCCCGACGGCATCGTCGACCTCTCGGTCGGCACGCCGGTCGACGACGTCGCACCGGTCATCCGTGAGGCGTTGGCGGCCGCCAGCTCGGCCCCCGGCTACCCCACCACGGCCGGGACGGCCGCGCTGCGGGCCTCAGCGGTCGCCGCGTTGCAGCGCCGCTACGGGATCACCGGCGTCGCCGACGACGCCGTGCTGCCGGTCATCGGCACCAAGGAACTGATCGCCTGGTTGCCGACGCTCCTCAACCTCTCCCGTGACGACGTCGTCGTCGTGCCCGAACTGGCCTACCCGACCTACGACGTCGGGGCGCGCCTGGCAGGCGCCGAGGTGGTGGCCGCCGATTCGCTGACCCAGCTCGGACCGCGGGTCCCCAAGCTCGTCTTCGTCAACTCGCCGAGCAACCCGACGGGCGCCGTGCTCGGCGTCGACCACCTCCGCAAGGTCGTCGAGTGGGCCAGGAGCAGAGGCGCGCTCGTCGCCTCCGACGAGTGCTACCTCGGCCTCGGGTGGGATCCCGACGCGGCGCCGGTGTCGGTGCTGCACCCCGCGGTGTGCGGGGGCGACCACACCGGTCTGCTCGCCATCCACTCGCTGTCGAAGACCTCCTCGCTGGCCGGCTACCGGGCCGGCTTCGTCACGGGCGACCCGGCCGTGGTGGCCGAACTCCTCGCGGTGCGCAAGCACGCCGGGATGATGGTGCCGACGCCGATCCAGGCGGCCATGGTCGCGGCGCTGGACGACGACGCGCACGAGGCCGTGCAGAAGCAGCGCTACGGCCGGCGCCGCGACGTGTTGCTGGCGGCGGTGCGTGGCGCCGGGTTCACCGTCGACCACTCCGAGGCGGGGCTCTACCTGTGGGCCACCCGCGACGAGCCGTGCCGCGACACCGTCGCCTCGCTGGCCGAGCTCGGAATCCTGGTGGCGCCCGGCGAGTTCTACGGGCCGCGCGGTGCCCGGCACGTACGGATGGCGCTGACGGCCACCGACGAGCGGATCGACGCCGCGGCAGGCCGGCTAACCCCCTAGCGCCGAGTGTGGACTTTTGCCACGCCGTCATGCGAGCAGGAGTGGCGTAACTGCACACTCGTCGAGCCACGGACACCCCGCTGCGTCGAGCGCGGCGAACACTCGCTGCAGGATCACCGTCCGTCGATGGCGTAACAGGTCGGCACTGACGCGGATGATTCGCCAGCCGAGCGCAGTTAGGGTGGCGTGCCGGTCGATGTCGTGGGCGAAGCGGGCGGGGTCGGTCCAGTGCTGCGCTCCGTCGTATTCGACGCCGACCCGAAACTCCTCCCACCCCATGTCGACCCGGGCGAATGGGTAGCCGACGTCGTCGAGGACGTCGATCTGCGTTTGTGGTGCCCGGAAGTTGGCCTCTACCAATAGCAGCCGAGTCCGCGTCTCCTGAGGTGACTCCGAGCCACCATCCATCACGTCGAGGACTTCGCGAAGCTGCACCAGCCCTCGCGCCCCACGGTGTGCGTCGACCAGCGGGTGCACCAGCGGGGCGTCGACGCCGCAGGCGTTGGCCAGCGCGTCGACTCGAATCACCGCCCTCTCGAACCCCTTTCGGCGGCCAAGGTCGAACACCGTCCGAGCCGGCGTCGTGACGGACATGCCGTCGACCGCCGTCACCTCGTCGTCGAGCAGGGACTCGCGGTGGACGACGACGCCGTTCGCACTGGCTTCGGTCCTGGTGAGCTCGGCGGGCTGGTCGGGGGAGACCCACTGCGAGCCGTGCAGCACTGAGGCCGACAGTCCGGCGATTGTGGCGCGCCGCCCCGACCACAACCATGCCGCAACGGCCCGATCGCGCGCACTGAGTTCTTGGCCGGCGGGCATGAACACGTTGCGATGGATGACCTGGTTGCGACTGTGGAGTGTCCGCCTGGTGAATTGGCCACGCGCCAGAGCTTCGGTGCCGACGAAGGGTCCGGTGATTGGGTGCACGCAACCCACGCAACCACTGCACACCACCCGCCTTTGCCCGTCGTAGACGGTATTGCCGGCATCTGGGGATGAATCATCGACTGTGCACAACTCGCCGAACGTGGACTCGTGTCACGCCACCAGGCGGGTTTGCGTGGCATAAGTCCACGTTCGCCGGGTCAGGACACTCGCAGGCTCAGCGACAGCAGCAACCGCACCTCGGGGTCGCCCAGTGACGTGCCCAGGAAGTCCTCGATCCGCCGCACCCGGTAGCGCACCGTGTTGGGGTGCACGTGCAGCCCCGCCGCCGCCGCGGCCACGTCACCGAACGCGTCGAGGTAGGCCCGCAGCGTGTCGACCAGGACGGGGTCCTTCTCGCGCAGCGCGCCCACCCGCGGGTCGACGAGCCGGTCGTCGGCGCCGATCATCGTGACGATCTCGTCGAGCAGCACCGTGGTCCGCGACTCCGCCAGCGAGGTCACCTGGCCGATCGCGCCGGGGTGGCGTTCGGCGCTGTCCAGCACGCGGTCCACCTCGGCCCGCGCGGCGGCGGCACCGGCCAATCCGGTTGTCGGAGTGGCGATCGCGGCCCGCAGCTCGAGTCCGAGTTCCGTCCGCAGGGCGGTGATGGTGCCGCGGATCCACGACGACACCGCCGACACCTTGCCGGTGTGGGGGAACAGCACGTAGACCCGGGACGGCCCGGCCGTCACCTGCGCGTCGCGCTGAAAGGCGCTGGCGCTCAACGCGAGAACGTCGGCCAGCCGGCTGGGTGCGCCCGCGGCGCCGTCGAAGCCGATCACCGCGACGCGACCGTCCGCGACCACGCCGAGTTCACGCGCGACGGTCGCCACCTGGGCGTCGTCGAGGGTGGCGTCGCGCAGGCCGAGCAGTTCCTGCACCCGCATGGCATGGGTCGACGGGGTGGCCGCCAGCCGGGAGATGATTCGCGCGGCCAGCACGCCCGCCCCGCGCAGCACGTCGTCGGCGTCCTCGGCCAGCGGCCGGGAACCCTCCTGCAACCAGATGGTGCCCGCGAAGACCGGGCCGCGCCGCCGATCCGATGTCACGTGGTGGATGCCGACGGCCCGCCGCGGGCGTAGGCCCAGTTCCGGCCTGGCGTCGACGCGCACGACGTCGCCGGTGGCGCGTAGCGCGTCGAAGATGCCGGCCCGCCCGATCCAGGCAAGGTGTTCGGGCGGCCCCGCACGCCCCAGGATCGACAGCCGCCGCAACTCGTCGGCCTCGTCGTTGGACGCCGAGTAGGCCAGCACGTGGGACGCGACGTCCTCGACGCTGACCATGCCGTGGGTGCGGTCGGCGATCGACTGCGCGAGGCCGAACAGGTCGGTGCTCGGGTCGTACAACGGGTCGGCCCGGTCACCGTGGTGGTCGAAGACGTGGTCGACCAGCCGGTACAGCCGCTCCCAGCGGGCCCGGGGCTCGACGGCGACGACGGCCGTCCCCACCGCCACCGCGCGCGCCACCACCGCGTCGGACGGCTCCTTGACGAAGATCGCGGCCGGCACCCGCCGCGAGGTCTGCTGGACCAGCCACGCCAGCACGTCGTCGTCCCCGACGCCGAGGATGAAGAAGACGTCGGCCGAGCTGGCGCCGACGGCCAACCCGAGGCGGACGTCGTCGGCGTCGATCAGCGCCGCCGACGCGACGGGCAGGTCGAGTCCGCGTGGTGCCTCGACCAGGGTCACCATGGTTGCGTCGAGCGCCAGGAGCAGCTGGCCCAGTCCCACACCGGGAGATGTCACGTTGGCCGATGCTACTGGCCGACGCGTCACACTTTGTCGAATCGGCCAAAGGTCCAGACGCCTCGATGAGAGACCCTGATCACATGAGCGTCTCCGCCGTCACCGACGTGCCCGTCCCCTCCAACGAACCGGTGCTCGAGTACGCACCCGGCAGCCCGGAGCGCGCCACGCTGCTGGGCGAGCTGAGCGCGCTCAACGCCGCCGACCCCGTCGACCTGCCGCACGTGATCGGTGGCAGGCACACGATGGGCGCCGGCGAGCGGATCGACGTCGTCCAGCCGCACCGTCACAGCGCGGTGCTCGGCACCCTGACCAACGCCGGACACGCCGAGGCCGCCGCGGCCGTCGACGCCGCGATGGCGGCCAAGCGGGCCTGGGAGGCCACGCCGTTCGACGAGCGCGCCGCCGTGTTCCTGCGGGCCGCGGACCTCCTGGCCGGACCGTGGCGGGCCAAGCTCGTCGCGGCCACCATGCTCGGGCAGTCCAAGAGTGCCTACCAGGCCGAGATCGACGCGTCGTGCGAGCTCGCCGACTTCTGGCGGTTCAACGTGGCCTTCGCCCGGCAACTCGTCGCGCAACAGCCCGTCAGTTCCCCCGGCGTGTGGAACCGCACCGACTACCGCCCGCTCGAGGGCTTCGTCTACGCGATCACCCCGTTCAACTTCACCGCGATCGCCGGCAACCTGCCGACCGCCCCGGCGCTGATGGGCAACACCGTCGTATGGAAACCGTCCGTCACGCAGACGTTCTCGGCCTACTTGACGATGCAGCTGCTCGAGTCGGCCGGCCTGCCGCCCGGCGTGATCAACCTGGTTACCGGCGACGGGTTCGCCGTGTCCGAGGTCGTGCTCGCCGACCCGCGGCTGGCCGGCATCCACTTCACCGGGTCGACCGCGACGTTCCAGCACCTGTGGCGCGAGGTCGGCGCAGGTGTCGAGCGTTACGACACCTACCCGCGGCTGGTCGGCGAGACCGGCGGCAAGGACTTCGTCGTCGCGCACTCCTCGGCGCGTCCAGACGTGTTGCGCACCGCCCTCATTCGGGGTGCCTTCGACTATCAGGGACAGAAGTGCTCCGCCGCCTCACGGGCCTTCGTCCCGCGGTCGGTGTGGCAGCAGATGGGCGACGACTTCCTCGACGCCACCGGCAAGCTCACCTACGGCGACGTGTCCGACCTGTCCAACTACGGTGGCGCGCTGATCGACGAGCGGTCGTTCGCCAAGAACGTGAACGCCATCGAGCGCGCGAAGGGTGCAGCGGGGGTGACCATCGCGGTCGGCGGTGAATACGACGACAGCGAAGGCTTTTTCGTCCGGCCCACGGTGCTGCTGTCCGACGACCCGACCGACGAGGCGTTCTCCCAGGAGTACTTCGGCCCGATCCTGGCGGTCCACGTGTACGACGACGACCGCTGGGACGACGTGCTCGGCGTCGTCGACTCCGGCTCGAAGTACGGACTGACCGGCGCGGTGATCGCCGACGACCGTGCCGCGGTGCTCACTGCCCAGGACCGACTTCGCCACGCGGCGGGCAACTTCTACGTCAACGACAAGCCCACCGGCGCCGTCGTGGGGCAGCAGCCCTTCGGTGGGTCGCGCGCCTCGGGCACCAACGACAAGGCCGGCTCGCCGCAGAACCTGTTGCGCTGGACGTCGGCACGCTCCATCAAGGAGACGTTCGTGGCGCCGGTGACTCACGACTACCCCCACATGAAGGGCTGACCGATGGGCGTCTTCCAGCAGTTTGCCCGGCCGGCCATCCTGGCCGCCGCCAGGTCCGACGGGCTCCGCCGCACGGCCGAGCGGATGCCGGTGACCCGCCAGGTGGTGCACCGATTCGTTCCCGGCGAGACCGTCGAGCACGCCCTGACCTCGGTTGCGGAGCTTCGTGATTCGCGCCGCTTCGTCTCCGTCGACTACCTGGGGGAGGACGTCACCGACGCCGACGCGGCGGACGCCACCGTGCGGGCCTACACCGATCTGCTGGACGCACTCGGTCAGCGGGGCGAGGCCTCCGACGGGCCGCAGCCGCTGGAGGTCTCGCTGAAACTGTCGGCGCTCGGGCAGGCGCTGCCCCGCGACGGGGAGAAGATCGCCCTCGAGAACGCCCACCTCGTCTGCACCAGGGCACGCGACGCCGGTGTCTGGGTGACCGTCGACGCCGAGGACCACACGACCACCGATTCGACGCTGTCGATCGTGCGCGAGCTGCGCGGTGACTTTCCCTGGCTGGCAACGGTTCTGCAGGCGTACCTGAAGCGCACCCAGGGCGACTGCGAGGAGTTCGCGGCCGCCGGTGCACGGATTCGGCTGTGCAAGGGCGCCTACGACGAACCCGCCTCGGTGGCCTTTCGCGACGCCGAGGCGGTCACCGACTCCTACCTCCGGTGCCTGCGCGTGCTGATGGCCGGTGACGGCTACCCGATGGTGGCGTCGCACGACCCCGCGATCGTCGACGCCGTACCGGCCATGTCGCGCGAATTCGCCAGGGGCGTCGACGACTTCGAATACCAGATGCTCTTCGGCATTCGTGACGGCGAGCAGCGCCGGCTGGCCGACGAGGGCAACCACGTCCGGGTGTACGTACCCTTCGGCACCCAGTGGTACGGCTACTTCGTGCGTCGACTCGCCGAGCGGCCCGCCAACCTGACCTTCTTCCTACGGGCGCTGGCCGAGCGGCGGCACTGACCTCAGCACTGCTCGTAGGCGTAGCCGTTGGTGCCCTTGGGCACCAGGTCGCGGTCCCGCAGAATGGTCAGCGGTGCGCGATCGGCTGAGCTGCACACGTCGCGGAACGGCGTGGGCAGGTCGTCGGTGTACTCGATCTGCAGGACGTGGTCTCCGTACGCATCTCGGTAGCGGTCGCATTCGCGATACGTCGCGCACTCCTCGGCGACGGCGAAGTCGAAGCCGATCTCGCGGCGGCCCGTCTCAGTCGACTCGGCGGCGTTCTTCTGCCCGATCGCCAACCCGCGGTCGTGGGCGAGGCCGGCGAAGGACCGCGCCAGTTCGACGGCGCCGGCCCGGTCGACGTCGGAGAACCGGGTGAAGGTGTCGAAGTTGTCGACCTCGACGGCGTCGAAACCCTTGTCGGCACAATCGGACACCACCGGCCCGAGCACGTCGAGGATCGTCGCGCGCTGCGCGGAACTCGACGGGTCGAGGACGTACTCGTCGGGCCAGTCGGGATCGGTGACCGGCTCGCCGGCGGCGTCGCGCAGCACCGCCGAACCGTGATCGCGCAGCCACCGCTCACCGTCGCCGGGCTGAGTCTGAAACCCGTTGACGTAGCAGACGTTGTAGGCCCCGGCCAGCGGCGTGGCGGAGGCGTCCCTGGCGACCACCGTCAACCCGGCGACGTCGTACGCCCCGCCCAATTGGTAGTCGAACGACCCCTTCACCGGCGGCAACCGCACCTGCGCGGACGCCGTCGGCGTCGCGCAGCCCGACAGCACGGCCGCGGCGAGCAGCAGCGCCGCCAGCCGACTCGTCACCGGTCGGCGAGCCGCAGCATCATCCACGCCGCGATGGACTGCGCGTCGGTGATGGTGCCGTCGACGATCATGGCGTCGATCCGGTCGCCGGTGAACCACTCGCTGTGCATGTCCTGCTCCTCGAGCTCGCGTTCGTGCTCACCCTCGGTGATCCCGGTCGCGAGGAACACCCAGCCGCGCTGGCTGCTCATCCCGGGGGCGACGTCGAGCTGGCCGAGCACCTCCATCGACTCTGCGCGCAACCCGGTCTCCTCCCGCAACTCGTCGGCGGCGAGGTCGGCGGGTGGCGGTTCGTCACCGTCCAGCGAGCCCGGGGCCGTGCCCTGCGGGAACTCCCACCGGCGCAGGCCGATGGGGTAGCGGAACTGTTCGACCAGCCGGAAGCGGTCGTCGTCGCGAGCGATCACGAGGGCGTACGTCGGCTTGTCGATCACGCCGTAGATGCCGAGGCTGCCGTCGGGCCGGCGGATGTCGTCCTCCCGAACGATCATCCAGGGATTGCGATATACCTCGCGCGAGCTGACGCGTTCTACGGGATCCACGCGACCAGTATCACCGCCACGGTACCGTCGCACCCGTGCTGTTGGCCTCCCTGAACCCGTCCGCCGTAGCTGCCGGCCGCGACCTCGCCGACGCGGTGCGCATCGGCGGGGTGAGCCTGAGCCGCAGCGACCTCGTCGGCGCGGCGACCTCGGTGGCCGAGCGCGTCGGGGGAGCCCGCCGCATCGCGGTCCTCGCCACGCCCACCGCCACCACGGTGCTCGCCATCGCCGGCTGCCTGATTGCGGGGGTTCCCGTCGTCCCGGTGCCCGCCGACGTCGGCGAGGTCGAACGCCGGCACATCCTGAGCGACTCCGGCGCGCAGGCGTGGCTCGGGGAGGAGCCCGAGCAGACCGAGGGGCTTCCGCACGTCCCGGTCCGTCTGCACGCGCGGTCGTGGCATCGCTACGCCGAGCCGTCGCCGGACTCCACCGCCATGGTGATGTACACCTCCGGCACCACCGGTCCGCCGAAGGGCGTGCTGATCAGCCGCCGCGCCATCGCCGCCGACGTCGACGCGCTCGCCGCGGCGTGGGCCTGGACGCCGGAGGACACCCTCGTCCACGGTCTACCGCTGTTCCACGTGCACGGGCTGATCCTGGGGCTGCTGGGATCGCTGCGCATCGGAAACCGCTTGATCCACACCGGAAGGCCGTCGCCCGCCGCGTACGCCGACGCCGCCGGGTCGCTGTACTTCGGCGTGCCGACGGTGTGGTCCCGAATCGCCGGCGACCTCGACGCGGCGCTGGCCTTGTCGTCGGCCCGGCTGCTGGTGTCGGGCAGTGCGCCACTGCCCGTGCCCGTCTTCGACCGGCTGCAGCAGCTGACGGGTCACGCGCCCGTCGAACGCTATGGCAGCACCGAGTCGCTCATCACGTTGAGCACGCTCGCCGACGGCGAGCGGCGGCCCGGCTGGGTGGGCCTGCCGCTGGCGGGTGTCGAAACGCGGCTGACGGGCGAGGACGGTGCGGCGGTGCCGTACGACGGGGAATCCATTGGGCGGCTGGAGGTTCGGGGTCCGATGCTGTTCGACGGCTACCTCAACCTTCCCGAAGCCACCGAGGCGGCGTTCGGCGACGACGGCTGGTATCGCACGGGCGATGTCGCCGTGGTCGACGCCGGCGGCATGCACCGCATCGTCGGACGGGAATCGGTCGACCTGATCAAGTCGGGCGGCTATCGCGTGGGTGCGGGCGAGATCGAGACGGCGCTGCTCGGGCACGACGGCGTGGTGGAGGTCGCGGTCGTCGGGGTGCCCGACGACGACCTCGGCCAGCGGATCGTCGCCTTCGTGGTCGGGACGGCCGAGCCGGCGACGTTGATCGACTTCGTCGCCAGTCGACTCTCGGTCCACAAGCGTCCGCGGGAAGTGCGGATCGTCGACGCACTGCCCCGCAACGCGATGGGCAAGGTCATGAAGAAGGAACTGACGCAAGGGGATTAGTCATGGGCCTGAGATTGTCGGAGGTGTGCGTCGACGCTGCCGACGTCCGCGCACTCGCGCACTGGTGGTCCGAGGTGCTTGGCTGGCCCGCCGAGACCGACGAGGACGGCGACGTCCTCCTGCGTTCGCCCACGGGCCCGGACTGGTTGTTCCTCGAGGTGCCCGACCGCAAGGTGGTGAAGAACCGCATCCACTTCGACCTCACCCCCGACGATCAAACGGTCGAGGTCGACCGGTTGATCGCGCTGGGCGCGCGCCGCGTCGACGTGGGTCAGGGCGACCAATCATGGGTGGTGCTGGCCGATCCCGAGGGCAACGAGTTCTGCGTGCTGTCGGGTAGGGACTGACGCGCTGCGGGCCCACAGCAAACTCGAGTCTGACTCACAGGCCTCGATGTCAGGATGACCGCGTGCGTCGACTGTGGGTCTTGGTGGTCTGCGTCGGCGTGCTGGTCTCCTGCGCGTCGCCGGCCCCCGAACCGCGCCCGGCCCAAACCCCGCCAATGGGGTGGAATTCCTGGAACTCCGGAATCAACCTGACCGAGCAGGCTGTCGAGGACACCGTCGACGCCATGGTGTCCTCGGGCATGCGCGACGCCGGCTACCGCTACGTGAACCTCGACGCGGGATGGGCTGCGCCGACCCGTGACGCCAACGGAGATCTGCGCGCCGATCCGGTGAGGTTTCCCCACGGCATCGCGGCGGTGGCGGCTTACGCCCACCAGCGCGGCATGCTCCTCGGCATCTACCACAGCCCGTTCAACCAGGGTTGCGGCCAGGACCCGCGAATCGGCGGCGCCGGACACGAGCAGGCCGACGCACGCACCTTCGCCGCGTGGGGCGTCGACTACCTGAAGTACGACTGGTGCCGGCTCGACGCGGGCCACACCGACCAGGTGAAGTACTTTGCGGCGATGCGAGATGCGTTGCGCGACAGCGGCCGTCATATCGTCTACAGCATCAACCCCAACAGTTCCGGGGACACCGACGCCGGCACCGAGTACGACTGGTCCCGCATCGCCGACGTCAGTCGCGACGCCATGGACCTGGTGCCGGCGTGGGGGGACGAGGAGCTGTGGGCCGACGGGCTGGCCGGGGTCACGCAGGCGTTCGTGGCCGCCGGACCCAGCGCGCCCCACGACGGACCGAGGCACGTCAACGACCCGGACATGCTGGTGGTCGGCATCGGCTGGTCGCAGTTCGTCCGCGGGCACCCCACCATGGCACTGGGGTCGCCGCGGCCCGATCTCACCGACGTCGAACAGCGTGCGCACTTCTCGTTGTGGGCGATGTTGGCGGCACCCCTGCTCGCGGGCAACGACGTGCGGTCGATGGACGAGGACACCCGAGAGATCCTGACCAACCGCGACGTCATCGCGGTCGACCAGGATCCGTTGGTGCTGCAGGGTCTTCCGCTACTGGCCGATCCGAGGATCATCGTCAAGCCCCTGGCCGACGGGGCGGTGGCCGTGGCCCTGTTCAACTCCGACGCCGGGCCGGTCGCCATCCACACCGACGCCCACGCCGTCGGGCTCGCGGGCAGCCCGTGCTTCACGGTGCGTGATCTGTGGCAGCACTCCGAGGCCACGACGACGGGCGAGGTGGCCCAGACCGTCCCGGCGCACGGCGTCGCGATGCTGCGGATGTCCCGCTGCCGCTAGGAATCTAGTTCTTGTGCAGGGCGTCGTTCAGCGTGATGCCGGTGCCGTCGCGTGACACCACTTCCACTGCTCCGGACAGCGAATTGCGCCGGAACAGCAGGTTGTCGGCTCCCGAGAGCTCCTTGGCCTTCACGGTCTGACCGTCGGCGGTGGTCACCTTGGTGCCGCCGGTGACGTAGAGGCCCGCCTCGACGACGCAGTCGTCCCCGAGCGAGATGCCGAGCCCGGAGTTGGCGCCCAGCAGGCAACGCCTTCCCACCGAGATGACCTCCTTGCCGCCGCCGGACAGGGTCCCCATGATCGAGGCGCCGCCGCCGACGTCGGAGCCGTCGCCGACCACCACGCCCGCGGAGATCCGACCCTCGACCATCGACGTGCCGAGCGTGCCGGCGTTGAAGTTCACGAACCCCTCGTGCATGACCGTCGTCCCGGACGCCAGGTGTGCGCCGAGGCGTACCCGGTCCGCGTCGGCGATCCGGACACCGGCCGGCAGCACGTAGTCGACCATCCGGGGAAACTTGTCGATGCCGTAGACGGTCACCGAACCCCGTCGGCGCAGCCGTGCGCGCGTCAGTTCGAATCCCTCGACCGCGCACGGGCCGAAGTTGGTCCACACGACGTTGGCGAGCAGGCCGAAGACGCCGTCGAGGTTCGCGCCGTGCGGGGCGATCAGGCGGTGCGACAGCAGGTGCAGGCGGAGGTAGGCGTCGAACGCGTCGACCGGCTTGTCGTCGAGGGAGGAGATGGTGGTGCGCACGACCACCACGTCGACGTCGCGTTCCTCGTCGCGGCCGGTCAGGTCGCCGAGTTCGCTGGGTACCTCGGCCACCGACAGCCGGTTGGTGCCCGTCGTCGCGTCGCCGTCGGCCGAGACACTCGCCGCGTCGCCGACCTCCGGCTCGGGGAACCAGGTGTCGAGCACCGTCCCCTCGGCCGAGATGGTGGCCACGCCGATCCCTGATGCTGAAGTCACGGTCCCAAAGGCTACTGGATTGCCATCCCCGGTCGCTTCGCTCCTGCCCGCCGGAACTAACCTCGACGACTGTGGCCCTAGATCTACGAGCCGACCCCATCGCGCTAACCGCTGCCCTGGTGGACATCCCCAGCGAGTCGCGGCACGAGCAGCGCATCGCCGACGAGGTCGAGGCCGCGTTGCGGGCACAGGCTCGCGGTTACGAGGTGATCCGCAACGGTGACGCCGTGCTGGCGAGGACCAATTTCGGCCGGCCGTCGCGGGTGCTTTTCGCCGGTCACCTCGACACCGTCCCCGCCGCGGACAACGTGCCCAGCCGCCGCGTCGGTGACGAGCTGTTCGGCTGCGGCACGTCGGACATGAAGTCCGGCGACGCGGTCTTCCTGCACCTGGCCGCCACCGTCGCCGAACCGACGCACGACATCACGGTGGTGATGTACGACTGCGAGGAGATCGAGTCCAGCGCCAACGGCCTCGGCCGCATCGAGCGCGAGCTGCCCGACTGGCTGCAGGCCGACGTCGCGATTCTCGGCGAGCCGTCCGGTGGCTTCATCGAGGCCGGTTGCCAGGGGACCGTCCGCCACGTGGTCCGGACGACGGGCACCAGGGCCCACTCGGCTCGATTCTGGTTGGGCGACAATGCGATTCACAAACTCGGTGCCGTGCTCGACAGGTTGTCGTCCTACGAGGCGCGCAGCGTCGAGATCGACGGCTGCACGTACCGCGAGGGACTGTCCGCGGTGCGCGTCGACGGCGGTGTCGCGGGCAACGTGATCCCCGACGCGGCGTCGGTCACGGTGAACTTCCGCTTTGCGCCCGACCGCAGCGTCGAGCAGGCCGACGCACACGTGCGCGAGGTGCTCGACGGACTCGACGTCGAGATCGAGCGCACCGACGGTGCCCCCGGAGCGCTGCCCGGTCTGACGAAGCCCGCGGCCGCCGCACTGGTGCGGGCGGCCGGGGGACGGGTGCGGGCCAAGTTCGGCTGGACCGACGTCGCACGCTTCGCCGCGCTCGGCATTCCGGCGGTCAACTACGGTCCCGGCGACCCGAACATGGCGCACCGGGTCGACGAGCGCGTGGACGTCACGCGGATCACCGCGGTCACCGCGATGCTGCGCCAATATTTGGTTGACTGACGCCGCTACGATGGAACTCATGCTGGGTGACGACTTCTCCGGTTAGCTCGGGGCCTCTTCTCCGTCGTCGTCGCGTGCCCACATGTCGGGGCACCAGCAAGAAAGCTCTCTCATGTCTTCCATCGTTTCGTCGCATCTCTCCTTCGGCTGGTCCGACGACACTCCGTTGTTCGTCGACCTATCCTTCACCGTCCCGGGCGGCCGCACCGGTCTGGTCGCGCCCAACGGTGCAGGCAAGAGCACACTCCTCAAAATCGTTGCCGGAGAACTGCGTCCGACTGCCGGTGGCATCGTCGTCGACGGCACGGTCGGATACCTGCCGCAGACGCTGCCCTTCGAGGCCGACCGAACCGTCGCCGAGGTGCTGGGTGTCGCTCCCGTCATCGCAGCGCTGGACGCGTTGGCCGCCGGTGACGCCTCCGACGCGGTGTTCGCCACGATCGGCGACGACTGGGACGTCGAGGAGCGACTACGCGCACAGCTCGACCGGCTGGGCCTCGCTCAGCTGGCGATGGATCGGCCCCTCGGTTCCCTCAGCGGCGGGGAAGTGGTGTCGGTGGGGCTGGCGGCGCAATTGCTCAGACGGCCAGACGTCCTCTTGCTCGACGAGCCGACGAACAACCTCGACGCCGCGGCGCGCGCACGGCTGTACTCCGCCCTCGACGAGTTCGGGGGGACGCTGCTGATCGTCAGCCACGACAGGGTCCTGCTCGACCGGATGGATCGCATCGCCGAGATGCGGCACGGGGAAATTCGTTTCTACGGTGGCAATTTCACTCAGTACGAGGCCGCTCTCGAGGGGGCACAGCAGGCCGCGGAGTCCGACGTCCGCAACGCCGAGCAGCTGTTGAAGCGCGAGAAGCGCCAGATGCAGCAGGCCCGCGAACGCGCGGCGCGGCGCTCGGGTACGGCCGCCCGCAACGTCAAGGACGCCGGTCTGCCGAAGATCGTCGCGGGCAAGCTCAAACGCGACGCCCAGGAGTCGGCTGCCAAGGCCGACGACGTGCACGCCAAACGCGTCGACGACGCGAGGAGCCGCCTCGATCACGCCGAGCGGGCCGTGCGCGACGACGACGTCATCGTGCTCGACCTGCCCGACACCGACGTGCCCGCCGGCCGCACGGTACTCGCCGCACGCGGTCTTCGGATGCGGGTGGGAGGCCGAGACCTGTTCGCGGACAACGGTGTCGACCTCGACGTCCGCGGACCCGAACGCGTCGCGCTCACCGGGGACAACGGAGCGGGGAAGTCGACCCTGCTGAGGTTGCTCAGCGGTGACCTGGTGCCGGAGCGGGGGGAGGTGCACCGCGCGGACGGGCGCATCGCATATCTGTCGCAGCGGCTCGACCTGCTGGACCCGGGTCGCAGCGTCGCGGAGAACCTGGCCGCGTTCGCCCCGAGCCTAACGCATACCCGCCGCATGCATCTGTTGGCGCAGTTCCTCTTTCGTGGAGAGCACGCCGACCTGCCGGTCGCTTCACTGTCGGGTGGTGAACGGCTGAGAGCCACGCTGGTCTGCGTGCTCAACGCCGAACCCGCCCCGCAACTCCTGCTTCTCGACGAGCCGACCAACAACCTCGACCTGATCAGCACGCGCCAGTTGGAGGCGGCGCTGAACGCCTATCGGGGGTCCTTCGTGGTCGTCAGCCACGACGAGAGCTTCCTCGGCGCGATCGGCGTCCGGCGACGGTTGCACCTCGCCGACGGGGTGTTGTCCTAGACCGAGAACTGTTGCGGCCGTGTCTGAGCGGGCTGCGGACGCTCCGGCGCGGGCGGTGCGGCGGGTGCTGGACCGGCGTCGGCGGAACGTCCGGGTTGCGCACCCTCGCCCTGGGCCGGGGGACGCTGCTGGGCGCGTTCTTCCTCGGCACGTTTCTCGGCTGCCTCGTCCTCCTCGCGCTTGCGTTCGTCGGCGTCGTCCGACTTCTCCGCGTCGGCCTTCTCCTCGGTGGATTCGGCCAGCTCCTCGGCGTCCGGGCCCTTGCCGGCCATGCCCTGGATGCCCTGCATGATCTGCTGCGGCAGCTGGGTGAGGCCCTGGGCCAGCCCCTGCACGGACTGGGCCAGGCCTTGGGCGACCTGGCCGACCTGCTGCCCCACCTGGCTGGCCATCTGACCCGCCATCTCGGCTCCACCACCCCCGGCCGCTCCGACACCTGCCCCTCCGGTGGCACCAGCGGCACCAGCGGTGCCACCCGCAGGGCCGGAGCCCTCCAGCGTCTCGGCTGCGGCCCTGAGCTTGGCCGCGCCCTCCCGATCGCCGCGGGCGTACAGCTCGTCGGCCTTGCCGAGTAGATCCGCGATGGTGTCGCTGGAACCCTTCGTCGCTTGCAGTGTCCTACCGCGACTTTGGGTCACGCCGTCGAGGGCGTCGTTGACCGAGAACGCGATGTTGCCGAAGGACTGGGCGACGTCCGCCGCTCGCGGCGCGCCAGCGCCGGTCAGCTGGGAGAGTCCGGTGGCGACCTCAGAATGGATCTCCGCCAGCGGCGCCAGGCCAGCGCTGTCGAGGGTGAACTTGCCGCTCATGGTCGTCCTTTCGTGGCATCGACGTTGCTCCGACGATTCTATGGCCGGGTGGTCGAGGTCACACGCGGCAAATTTGGGCATGAATCCGCGGCGGACGGTTAGCGTGGCGGCGTGCGAACCTTCGAACCGCCTCTTCCTCCCACGCGCGACGGAGATGATGTCTCGTGATCGTCGAGATCGCGAAGGTTGCACTCGTGGCATTCCTTGTCATCGGCGTGGCCGTGTTGACGATCTCGTTCATTCGGAAGTCGCGGGAGAAGGGATTTCCAACGCCCGAGTCCTCCAGCCAGTTCTGGCAGATGAAGGGTGCGATGCCCCCGACGCCGAAACCGGATTGGGTGGAGCAGGACTCGAACGCCGACCACGAACGTCCTCCCGACTGATGGTGGTCATTGCCCAGGCGATCCGTTGGGGCGCAGGCAGGCCGATGGTCCTCAGCGTGGACATGCCGCACTGAGCGCCGAAACCTCCTGTTTGAACTGCGCATTGAGTTGGGCGTACTCACGGACCCACGGCGGCGGATCAGATACCGGAGACCGCGAACCGTCGTCCCGCGCCTGACCCACGACCGTCACGGTTTGAGATGCGAGTGCCGCCAGTTCTTCAGCGTGTTTAGCGAGCGAGCCGTCTTGCACTTGGTTCGCGTATGTCCTTAGTTGCGACGCCCACTCCTGGTAGTCCGCCATCGGAGTCTCCGTTGGATCCTTGTCGGACCCCACCTGGGCCACGGCCACGTTGTGGGCCTGATTGAAATCGAGCATCTGTCGCACCGTGTCGCAATCTGACTGCGCTTCATCAGGTATCACCACCACGACGACGACCGCGATCGCGGCAGCGAACGCGAAGGCGCCAGCCAGAAACCAGCGACGTGAACTCATCGCGGCCGGGTCATGGTTGGGGGTTGTGGCAGCACGACACCATCCGGGACGCCCCCATTGAACTCAACCGAACCGCCGCATCCGTCGGGCACGTAGTACGTCGTCGTCGGATTCATACCCGAGAGGGTGGCCATCTCGGGCAGTGAGATCGGTTCCCACGTTTGATCGATGTTTTGTATGGGTGGCAAGCCGGACAGATCGCCTGTGGCGCCCGTCCACGTATTTCGTTGATACTCGTAGACGTTGCCCACCCACCGCTGAACTTGGTTCTCGCCGTTCACGTTCACCAACCGCGTGACGTCGGTTGCCTCGGTTCCCGCAATGCGGAACCGATATTCCTCCTGGAACGCCACGGCTGGTGCATCCTCGTCGGAGATCCACGTCTTCCCGGGCACGTACATCCCCGTCGTAGGTCCGACCTTCAGTGGTGTGTCGTCGGTAAACGGCCGATATTCCGGTGTCAGCGGTGGAGTAGTTCCATCTGCAGATGCTGGAACCGTTTCCCAGTGGCCAAAGTCGGGGTTACCGACCCAATTGTCGGCGGGGTTTGCCGGGCGGCCGGGGGTCGTCGGGGTGCGTGGCACCTCTTCTTCGCCGTCCTTACCGATGATTCCCAGCGCATCGCCCGGGCCCTCCTTCGGCGCGAACTTCTGATTCCCCAGCGCCTCGTACGCCCCGCCAAGCCCGCGGATCTTCCCGCCGATGGTGACGAGGTCCCCGTTGGACGTGGTGACGACCTCGCGAAGCTGCCCCAGCCCCTTGTTCACGATCTGCATCACCATCTGGTCGTGGTTCTTGCCAGGGGGCACCGCTGCCGCGGCGTCGACGACCCACTTGCGGATCGTCTCGAGGTTCTGGCGTCCGGCTGCCACCACCTCCGAGGATGCGGTGACATGGCTGCTCAGTTGCCGGTCGAGTGCGGCCAGTTGGCCGAACACCTTGCCGTGGTCGGCGTTGGCGATCTGATAGGCGGTGGCGCCTGCGCCGGTCCAGCGCGCCCCCGGCGCAGCCGATTCCACGGTCGACTGCATCGCGGTCAAGGGCCCGCTTTGGTTGAACCGCTCACCCGTGGCGGGAACGCCCTGCCCGAAGGTCTCGCGAGCGCGGGACCACGTCGAGATGAATCCGTCCAGCACGTCCACCGACAGCCCCCTTGGTTCTTCGGACGCCCAAATTCTAATTCCGGTCGGCGACCCGCCAACGCGTCAACTTCGCGCCTGCCGCCGGGCGTCAGCGGCGACCCCCCGCATGCCGATCGCGTCGAAGTCGGTTGCCGTCGCCTCCAGGGCATCGCGGTCGCTCGCCGTCAGCGCCCGCGCGTAGGCCAGGGCCATCGGGTGGACGGCGCAGTCGACGGTCAACCGTGCGATGGCGTCGCCGGCCCTCGTGTCGCCCAGGCGAACCGCGTCGAGCAGCGCCCGGAGGGCCACCGCCGACTGACCGCCGCGCTCGGCGGCGCGGGCCGCTTCACGGGCCGCGTCGACCGCCGCCGGGCCGTCTCGACGTGCCGCCGCCGTCCAGGCTCGGGCCATCGACAGCTCCGGTGCGAACAGCATCGACTTGAGTCCGTGGCGGGCCTCGGCCTTCGCGAGGACGTGCCCCGCGTCGGCGGTCCGGCCCAGTTGACCAAGCGCCTGAGCCAACGACATCCACGCCAACGGTCCCCACGAGTACCCGGTCGGGGCCAGTGCGGCGGCGGCGCTCTCCAGAAGCGCCACCGCGGCGGCCGGGTCGCCCCGCGCGACCAGCACGTCCGCGACGAGAAGCCGACCGATCGCGTGGCTCGGGTGCGACGGCGGCGAGTCGTCGACGAGGTCCTGCGCCAAGTCCTGGGCCCGGTCGAGCTCACCCGACATCACCAGCGCCGTGGTCTGCCCGAACGCGCTGGTGAAGCGCAGCAGGCCGGGATGACCCGCGGCGATCGCCCGTTCGGCCAGCGCGTCGACCTCGGCGAAGGTGCCCATCCGGGCGTTGCACAGCGCCGCCGCGGACGCGGCCCAGCCGACGGCTTGCCGGTCGGCGGTCGGTGAGTCCAGCACGTCGCGCGCCAGCCGGATCGCGCGTTGCGGGCTGCCGGCGTTCATCGTGAACGTGCCCAGCAGGGCGTCCAGCGTCGCGCCGGCGCCGGCGGAGGCCACCCTGCCGCGGACCCCGTGCAGGAACGCGGTCGCACGCTCGGGCTGGTCCAACATCCAGAACTGGTTGGCCGCGCGAGGCAGGGCCCACGCCATCAGATCGGCCTCGCCCAGGGCCTTCTCGTCGACGTCGGACAACACCGCGTCGGCGTCGCGTCCCCGGCCCTGCCATGCCAGTGCCTGCGCGAGGATCAGCCGGGCCGCGAGCGATCCCTCGCCGTGCAAGGCCGCGCGCCCCCACTCCTCGGCGGCCACGAGGTCGCCGCGCGCCAACGCAGCTTCGGCTGCGGCCGTCCCATCTGGTCCGTCGGACACCGCCGCAGTATGGCGGTTCCACTGGCCGCCATCGGCCAAATCGACGACCAGGGTGCCGGGGTACGTTTCACCCGTGTCCGCAGAAACCCCTGATGCCCCAGAATCGCGCGGCCCGTGGGCGGTCTGCGTCTACTGCGCCTCCGGTCCCACCCATGCGGAGTTGCTGAAGTTGGCCAGCGCCGTGGGGGAGTCGATCGCCGACCGCGACTGGACGCTGGTCTCCGGCGGCGGAAACGTCTCGGCGATGGGCGCCGTGGCGGGGGCCGCCCGCGCGCACAACGGCCGTACCGTCGGCGTCATCCCCAAGGCGCTGGTCCACCGCGAGCTGGCCGACGTCGACGCCGAGGAACTGATCGTCACCGACACCATGCGCCAGCGCAAACAGGTCATGGAGGACCGGGCCGACGCGTTCCTGGTGCTGCCGGGTGGCATCGGCACGCTGGAGGAGTTCTTCGAGGCCTGGACGGCGGGCTATCTCGGCATGCACGACAAGCCGCTCGTCATGCTTGACCCGTTCGGTCACTACGACGGGCTGCTCGCGTGGCTGCGCGGGTTGGTCGGCACGGGATACGTCGGCACGGGTGCGCTCGACCGGCTGATCGTGGCCACGGAGGTGGACGAGGCGCTCGACGCATGTGGACCACCCGTGTGACGGTTGCCACGACGCGGTTATGGTTGCGGCGTGAGCGACGAGAAATCCGGTACCCGCAGTAACGTCGGCCTCCTGGACATCGCCCCGCGGTTGCCCGGACTACTGAAGGACGTACCGGTCATCGCCCGCGGTGTCGTCACCGGTTTTCTGGCTCGCCCGACGGCCAAGACCTCCATTGGCAAGGTGTTTCAAGAGCGGGCAGCCCGCTACGCCGACAAGACCTTCATCAAGTTCGAGGACCAGCGGCTGACCTACCGCGAGTCGAACGAGACCGTCAACCGCTACGCCGCGGTACTGGCCTCGCGCGGCGTCGGTCCCGGCGACGTCGTCGGCGTCATGTTGCGCAACTCGCCGCACTCGGTGCTGCTGATGCTCGCGGTGGTCAAGTGCGGGGCCGTGGCGGGGATGCTCAACTACCACCAGCGCGGCAAGGTGCTGGCACACAGCATCGGTTTGCTCGACGCGAAGGTCGTCGTCGCGGAGAACGACTTCATCGACCACATCGGCGAGAGCGAGGCCGACACCGACGGCCTGATGACACTCGACGAACTGATTCAGCAGGCCAGCTCGGCACCGGCCACCAACCCGGCCACCGCGAGCGCCGTCCAGGCCAAGGACAAGGCGTTCTACATCTTCACCTCGGGCACCACCGGAATGCCCAAGGCCAGCGTCATGACCCACTACCGCTGGCTGCGCGCGCTCGCTGGATTCGGCGGGCTCGGCATGCGCCTGACCAGCGACGACACCCTGTACTGCTGCCTGCCGCTCTACCACAACAACGCGCTGACGGTGGCGCTGTCGTCGGTGCTCAACTCGGGGTCGACCATCGCGCTCGGCAAGTCGTTCTCGGCGTCGAAGTTCTGGGACGAGGTCATCCGCCACGACGCGACGGCCTTCGTCTACATCGGCGAGATCTGCGCCTACCTGCTCAATCAAGATCCCAAGCCGACCGACCGCAAGCACCGCGTCCGCGTCATCGCGGGCAACGGACTGCGCCCCGCCATCTGGGACGAGTTCACCAAGCGGTTCGGCATCGCGCGGGTCTGCGAGTTCTACGCCGCCAGCGAGGGCAACACCGCCTTCCTCAACGTGTTCAACGTCGACAAGACCACCGGCATCTGCCCGTCGCCGATCGCCTTCGTCGAGTACGACGAGGAGACCGGCGGGCCGACCCGCGGCGAGGACGGTCGCGTCCGCAAGGTCAAGACCGGGCAGCCGGGTCTGCTGCTGTCGAAGGTCAGCAACTTCCAGCCCTTCGACGGTTACACCGACCGGGACGCCACCGAGAAGAAGCTGGTGCGCGACGCCTTCAAGGAGGGTGACGTCTGGTTCAACACCGGCGACCTGATGCGGTCGCAGGGATTCGGCCACGCCGCCTTCACCGACCGTCTCGGCGACACGTTCCGCTGGAAGGGTGAGAACGTCGCCACCACCGAGGTCGAGGCCGCCGTGTCGACGGACGCTCAGGTCGAGGAGTGCACGGTGTTCGGCGTCGAGGTCGAGGGTGCGGGCGGCAAGGCCGGCATGGCGGCCATTCAGCTCAAGGACGGCAAGGACTTCGACGGCAAGGCGCTGGCCAAGGCGGTCTTCGAGCACCTGCCCGGGTACGCCGTCCCCCTGTTCGTCCGGATCACTGGCGAACTGGCCCACACCTCGACCTTCAAGAGCCAGAAGGTCGACCTGCGCAAGCAGGGCTTCGGCGGCAACTCCGGCGAGGGCGACGAGGACGCGGGCGAGACCGGCGAACTGGACGACCCGATCTACGTGCTCGCCGGGCGCGAGGAGGGCTACGTGCCGTTCTACGACGAGTATCCGGCCGAGGTCGTCGACGGCAAACGCCCCAAGTCCTGACCGGAACGCACCCGGTCGCCGCGCCGTAGCCTGGGAAGCATGCAGGCTACGTACCTCGGCCGTCCCGTGGCGGGCGATCGCGCGATGATCATGGCGATCGTCAACCGGACGCCGGATTCGTTCTACGACCGGGGTGCGAACTTCACCGACGAGGCCGCCAAGGCGGCCGTGCACCGGGTGGTCGAGGAGGGCGCCGACGTCGTCGACGTCGGCGGGGTCAAGGCGGGCCCGGGAGACGCGGTCGACGCCGACGAGGAGATCGCCCGCGTCGTGCCGTTCATCGAATGGTTGCGCGGGGCGTATCCCGACCAGTTGATCAGCGTCGACACGTGGCGCGCCGCCGTGGCCAAGCAGGCGTGCGCGGCCGGGGCCGACATCATCAACGACACGTGGGGCGGGTCGGATCCAGATCTCGCGGCCGTCGCCGCCGAGTTCGGCGCCGGGCTGGTGTGTTCGCACACCGGCGGCGCCGTCCCGCGGACGCGGCCGTTTCGGGTGAACTACGGATTGTCCGAGCGGGGCGTGGTCGACGACGTCGTCGCGGAGGTGACCTCGGCCGCGGAGCGGGCGGTCGCCGCGGGCGTCGCGCGGGACGCCGTGCTGATCGATCCGACGCATGACTTCGGCAAGAACACTCACCATGGTCTTAGTTTGTTGCGCCACGTAAAAGACCTTGTAAACACTGGATGGCCTGTCCTGATGGCCCTGAGTAACAAGGATTTCGTCGGGGAGACTCTGGGAGTGGGCTTGACCGAACGCCTCGAGGGAACTCTGGCCGCGACCGCGCTCGCCGCGCAGGCGGGTGCAGCCATGTTCCGGGTCCACGAGGTGGGGTCCACGCGACGCGTCCTGGAAATGGTTGCGTCGATCCAGGGCGTGCGTCCACCGACGCGGACCGTAAGGGGACTGGCATGAGCTTGACACCTGAACTCGACGCCGTAGAGGCCATCGCAGGACACCGTTGGCTGACCGACCACACGTGGCGCAGGCCGCAGTGGACCGTCGCGGAGCTCGAGGCAGCCAAGGCCGGTCGGACCATCTCGGTGGTCCTCCCCGCGCTGAACGAGGAGGAGACCGTCGCCTCGGTGGTCGACACCATCACCCCGCTGCTCGGCGGACTGGTCGACGAGATCGTGGTCCTTGACTCCGGCTCGACCGACGACACCGAGATCCGCGCGGTCGCCGCCGGCGCCAGGGTGGTCAGCCGCGAGGCCGCGCTTCCGGAGGTGGCGCCGCAGCCCGGCAAGGGTGAGGTGCTGTGGCGGTCGCTGGCCGCGACCACCGGCGACCTCGTCGTCTTCGTCGACTCCGACCTGATCGACCCCGACCCGATGTTCGTGCCCAAGTTGCTCGGCCCGCTGCTGACGACCGACGGGGTGCACCTGGTCAAGGGCTTCTACCGTCGACCGCTGAAGGTCAGCGGCAGCGAGGACGCCAACGGCGGTGGCCGGGTCACCGAACTGGTCGCGCGGCCGCTGCTGGCCGCGCTGCGCCCCGAGCTGACGTGCCTGCTCCAGCCTCTGGGCGGCGAGTACGCCGGCACTCGTGAACTGCTGACCTCGGTGCCGTTCGCGCCCGCCTACGGTGTCGAGATCGGGCTGCTGATCGACACCTACGACCGTCTGGGCCTGGACGCCATCGCCCAGGTGAACCTGGGCGTTCGGACGCACCGCAACCGGCCGCTGACCGAGCTGGCCGCGATGAGCCGTCAGGTGATCGCGACGCTGTTGTCCCGCTGCGGGGTGCCGGACTCCGGTGTGGGCCTGACGCAGTTCTTCGCCGACGGCGAGGACTACACCGCCCGCACGTCGTCGGTCTCGCTGGCCGACCGGCCGCCGATGTCCACGCTGCGCCCTCGCTAACCCACCTGTCATAGCGGTCAGGCAGTATCGACGTCGTGACGTTGATCCTGCTGTACCTGGTGGTCCTCATCCTCGTCGCCGTCGTGCTGTTCGGCGTCGGGAGCGTGCTGTTCGGGCGCGGGGAGCGGTTGCCGCCGCTGCCCCGCGGAACCACCGCGACCATGCTGCCCGCCTCGGAGATCACCGGCGCCGACGTCGAGGCGCTGAAGTTCAGCCAGACGCTGCGCGGCTACAAGGTCGCCGAGGTGGACTGGGCGCTCGACCGCCTCGGCCAGGAGGTCGACCAGCTGCGCGGTCAGGTGGCGGCGCTGCGGGCTGCCTACGGCGTCGACGACTTCGTGCCGGATTCCGACGCCGAGTCCGAGTCCGAGTCCGAGACGCACGTGCCATGAGCGACGGACGCACGCGGTGCAGTTGGGCCGACTTCACCGGTGAGCGCTGGGCGACCGACGACTCGGTGCTCTACCGGAATTACCACGACACCGAGTGGGGTCAGCAGTTGCGCGGTGACCGCGAACTGTTCGAGCGGATGACGCTGGAGGCCTTTCAGAGCGGGTTGTCGTGGCTCATCATCCTGCGCAAGCGGGAGAACTTCCGGCAGGCCTTCCAACGTTTCGAGGCCGACGAGGTGGCCCGTTTCGGCGACGGTGACGTCGAGCGGTTGATGGCCGATGCCGGGATCGTGCGCAACCGCGCCAAGATCGAGGCGACCATCGCCAACGCCCGGGCGGTCGCCGACCTCGACGTCGGTCTGAGCGAGTTGCTGTGGTCTTTCGCCCCGCAGTCGCGGCCTCGCCCGGCCGCCATGTCCGAGGTGCCCGCGGTCACGCCGGAGTCCACGGCGATGGCGAAGGAACTCAAGCGTCGCGGCTTCAAGTTCGTGGGCCCGACGACGGCATATGCCCTGATGCAGGCGACCGGAATGGTCGACGATCACCTGGCGTCGTGCTGGGTCTCCACCGTCGCGCAGGGCGCCCATATCGGCGCCTAACCCGGGTCTTTGCACATCCACTGCCCCGGATAGGGAACAATGGTCAGAAGATCAGTTCAGTGCCGAGTGCTGTCGCCGAGTGGACAGTCTCGGCCCCGACCCGTTTCGCGGACGCGAAACGGAGCATGCGGAAGGGAGCACTCGATGGCGGCGATGAAGCCCCGGACCGGCGACGGTCCTCTGGAAGCAACCAAGGAGGGGCGGGGCATCGTGATGCGAGTACCACTGGAGGGTGGTGGGCGTCTCGTCGTCGAACTGACTCCCGACGAAGCCGCCGCACTCGGCGACGAACTGAAGAACGTCACCGCGTAATCGCCGCCCGGATGGTCCGCAGCTAGCTGGAGACCATCCGATAGATCTCGAGGGTCTGCTCGGCGATGCGCTCCCAGGAGAATTCGTCGATGCACCGCTGACGGCCGGTGCGGCCGAACTGGGCCGCCCGGTCGGGATCGGCGACCAAGGCGTTGACCGCGTTGGCCAGGCGGGTCTCGAATCCCGCCGCGTCAGCCGCGTCGTAGTGGACCAGTAGACCGGTCTCGCCCTCGGCGACCACCTCGGGAATGCCGCCGACGTCGGAGGCGACCACCGCCGTCGAGCACGCCATCGCCTCGAGGTTCACGATGCCCAGCGGCTCGTACACCGACGGGCACACGAAGACCGTTGCCGCCGAGAGTATTTCGCGGATCTGGTCGGTCGGCAGCATCTCCTGGACCCAGAAGATGCCGTCGCGCGAGGCGGCGAGCTTCTCGACGGCCCCACCGACCTCCGCGGCGATCTCGGGGGTGTCCGGCGCGCCCGCGCACAGCACCAGCTGCACCTCGGGGGCGAACTGGTGGGCGGCGGCGACCAGGTGCGCGACGCCCTTCTGCCGCGTGATGCGGCCGACGAACGCCACGATGGGTCGCGTCGGGTCCACGCCGATGCGCGCGAGGGTGCCCGTCGCCGCGTCGGTGTCGGGATACCACTTCTCGGTGTCGATGCCATTGCGCACGACGTGCACGCGGTTGGGATCCAGCGCCGGGTAGGTGGCCAGCACGTCCTCCCTCATGCCCGAGCTGACCGCGATCACCGCGTCGGCCGCCTCCACCGCGGTGCGTTCCACCCACGACGAGACCCGGTAGCCGCCGCCGAGTTGTTCTGCCTTCCACGGCCGCATCGGCTCCAGGGAGTGCGCGGTCAGGACGTGCGGGATGCCGTAGAGCATCGCGGCCAGGTGGCCGGCGAGCCCGGCGTACCAGGTATGGGAGTGCGCGACCGTCGCACCGGCCGCGGCGTTGACCATCACCAGGTCGGCCGACAGCGTCGTCAGGGCGGGGTTGGCGCCACTGAGCGCGGGGTCGGCCGCGGCGACGTGGACGTCCGGCTCGCCCGGTCGCGGTGCGCCCATGCAGTGCACGTCCACGTCGCACATGTTCTTGAGCTGGGCAACCAGTTCGGTGACGTGTACTCCCGCGCCGCCGTAAACCTCTGGTGGGTACTCCCGTGTCATCATCGCGACTCGCATGTGCACGACGGTAGTTCACCGCCGCGGTGCAGTGAGCGAGTCGGACCCAATTGTCTTGACCGACAGTCCTACAGCAGTTTGGTCAATCGTGTCGGAATAGCGTGAATGGCTAGCCGCGGTCCCTACGGGCCGATAGGTTTGACGCATGAGGGAATTGCCAACCGTTTTGGGCATCGTCCTAGCAGGCGGCGAAGGCAAGCGGCTATACCCGCTGACCGCGGATCGGGCGAAGCCCGCGGTTCCCTTCGGCGGTGCCTATCGGCTCATCGACTTCGTGCTGTCGAATCTGGTCAACGCTCGGTACTTGAAGATCTGCGTTCTGACGCAATACAAGTCGCATTCGCTGGACCGCCACATTTCGCAGAACTGGCGGTTATCGGGGCTTGCCGGGGAGTACATCACCCCCGTTCCCGCGCAGCAGCGACTGGGCCCACGGTGGTACACGGGATCCGGTGACGCGATCCTGCAGTCGCTCAACCTGATCTACGACGAGGACCCGGATTACGTCGTCGTCTTCGGCGCCGACCACATCTACCGCATGGATCCCGAGCAGATGTTGCAGTTCCACATCGAGAGTGGAGCGGGCGCGACGGTCGCGGGCATTCGGGTGCCCCGCGCCGAGGCAACGGCGTTCGGTTGCATCGACTCGGACGAGTCCGGGCTGATTCGCGCGTTCGTGGAGAAGCCGGCCGATCCGCCGGGAACCCCCGACGATCCCGAGATGACGTACGCCTCGATGGGCAACTACATCTTCACCACGAAGGTGCTCGTCGACGCCATCCGCGCGGACGCCGACGACGACGATTCCGACCACGACATGGGCGGCGACATCATCCCGCGTCTGGTCCGCGACGGTCAGGCCGCCGTCTACGACTTCAACGACAACGAGGTGCCCGGTTCGACGGAGCGCGACCACGGCTACTGGCGCGACGTCGGGACGTTGGACGCCTTCTACGACGCACACATGGACCTGGTGTCGGTCCACCCGATCTTCAACCTGTACAACCGTCGGTGGCCGATCCGCGGCGAACCGGAGAACCTGGCTCCCGCCAAGTTCGTCAACGGCGGTTCGGCGCAGGAGTCCGTCGTCGGGGCGGGCAGCATCGTCTCGGCCGCCTCGGTGCGCAATTCGGTGCTGTCGTCCAACGTGGTGATCAACGACGGCGCGATCGTCGAGGGCAGCGTCATAATGCCCGGCGTCCGCATCGGCCGGGGTGCCGTGGTGCGCCACGCCATCCTCGACAAGAACGTCGTCGTCGGACCGGGTGAGCACGTCGGGGTGGATCTGGAGCGCGATCGCGAGCGATTCGCGATCAGTGCCGGTGGCGTGGTGGCCGTCGGCAAGGGCATCTGGATCTAGCGCTGTCGCGGTCCCGGCCGTTCGTGCCGGGGCACCTTCGGGGTGTTGGTGACGGTCCTGCCCTTGCCGGCGACGGTCGACAGCGCGCGGCGACAGCGCGGACAGATCGGCTTGCCGGCGATGTCGACCGTCCACGGCTTGCCGCTGCCCATGCACGTCTTGTTGCCCGGGCCTGCCGAATCCTTGTCCTTCACCCGAACAGTATGAGGCGTGCTCAGGCGGCGTTGCGCCAGGCGAGGTGGTCGGCGAAGGCGACTTCGACGATGCTGCGGCGGTGGGTGGGCCTGCCGGGTAGTGGTGGTGCGGTGCTGTGGTGGCGGGCGCCGGTGGGGGTGACGACCGCGCTGTGGTGGGTGCCGTCGCGGTCGTGGTGGTTGGAGGCGTGCCAGCCGGGGGCTTGTTTGTCGTAGTTGCAGGCCGCGCAGTTGCCTCGTCCGTTGAGTGCGGTGGTGGGTCCGCCGGCGGCGTGGTCGACGGCGTGGTCGGTGTGGCGGATCGGGGCGTCGCAGTAGGGGGTGCGGCAGGTGTCGTCACGGACGGCGATGAAGCGGGCCAGGCCCTTGGGGAAGGCGCGGGCGCGGGATTCCATGGCGATGAGGGCACCGGAGTCGGGGTGGCGGTACAGCCGCCGCAAGGTCGCCTGGGATCGGTCGTCGTCGGCGGCGCGGTTGACCAGGTGGCACGCGATGGCGGCGGGGATGGGTCCGTAGCCGGGGACCCGGGCCGGGGCCTGGTCTCCGCCGAGCAGGGTGTCGTCGCTGATGACCAGGTCCACGGCGACGGGGACGGGAACCTCGGCGGGGCGGCCGGTGACGCGTTCGACGAGGGTGTCGGCCATGACCTGACCGCGGGTGCGGCCGTCGCCGCACGTGTCGGCTTCGCGGCGCAGGGCGGCGTAGACCGCGACGCCCTGCGGCATGGGCAGCAGGGCGGTCACGTAGGTCATGGCGTCGGGGGCGGGGCGCACCCAGACCGTGCGTTCGGTGTCGGCGCGGACGGCTCGGTCCAGGACGGCGTGTGGGTCGAGTTCGTAGGCGATGGCCTTGGCGTCGGCCTCGATGCGCTTGTCGCCCTTGCCCTCCAGGCTGGCCGGGTCGGCGCACATCCGGGCATCCAGCACCCGGCGGTCCTCCACGGACAGGCAGGCCGATTCCCGCACGATCAACGTGGCCCGCCATTCGGACAGCAGCCCGGCCCGCAGTGCGGCCAGGGTGTGAGGCATCTCGTTCACCAGGGCGCGGGCGAAGCCGAGGTGGCGGCCACCGCGGTTGGGGGTGTCGTGGCGGGCCAGGGCGATCTCACTGGCCAGGCCCTTGCCGCGTTTGGCGGCGGGCACGCCGGCGGCGGCTTCGCGTTCCCGGCGGGCGGTGTCGAGGTGGGCGGTGAGGACGGCTTGTTCGGCGGCGGCGGCGCACTTGGCGCGTTCGAGCGCGGCGATGCGGTCGACCAACCCCGCCTCGTCCACCGTATCGAACATGTGTTCGATAGTACGCCGACCCTCCGACAAGACGATGTCGTCCCGGTTGCCTTCCTCCTGAGGCGAGTCGAATTCATGGCAGCATGGCGCGGTGACCAAGAGCCCGAAGGCGGGGCCAAAAGTTGATTCAGTCACCCATGAAGCACTGGCGCGCTGGGCTGCCACGTGCGCCGAGCGGACATTGCCGATCTTCGAAGAGTGCTGTCCCGATGACACCCGGCCCCGCAACGCAATCGAGTCCTTACGGGGATGGGTGCGCGGCGATCTGTCGATGATCGCCTGTCGCACCGCCGCGTTCGCCGCCCATGCAGCTGCGCGTGACGCTGCTCAAGCCGGTGCGCCGGCGGCTGTCGCCGCAGCACGTGCGGCGGGCCAAGCCGCTGCCGTCGCACACATGTCGGCGCACTGCGCGCACGCGGCGATGTACGCGGCGAAGGCGGCAGGGCTTCACGGTGTGGGCGAACCGACCCGGAAGGCCGAGCGCGTCTGGCAGTGGGACAACCTCGACCCGACACTTCGTGTGGTCGGCTTCCCAAGGTGCCTGTAGGTGCATTCACCACACGCCCGGCACCAACCGGAACCGCACCCGCGTGACGTAGTCCGCGTATCCGGCCAACTCCTCGGTGAGCATCTTCTCTTCGTCGGCCACCCTGACGCCCAGCGCGAGGCAAGCGGGGACCAGCAGCAGCAGACCCCAGTACGAGTCCAGAGCCAGGGGAGTGCCGACCATCATGACCAGCGCCCCGAAGTACATGGGGTGGCGCACCAATCCGTAGAGGCCCGTGGACACCAGGGGCTGGTCGGCCTCGACGGTGATCGTGGCCGCGGCGTAGCCGTTCTGGATGACGACGAACTGGGCCACGAGCAACCCGGCGCCGACGAGCACCGCACCGACGATCACCGCGGCCGTCGGCACCGACGACCAGCCGAACCGGTGGTCGAGGGCGCTGACGACCAACTGCAGCACCACCGCCACGATGGTGGCGACCATGACGACGCGTTGAACCGGACGCGTCTCGGCGGTCGGGCCACCCTTCATCCGACGCTGCAGCGCGGCCGGATACTTCACCGCAAGATAGAGACTCGGCAACAACGTGGTCGCGGTGAATACCGCGAGGTACAGCCAGGCCTGCCAGTAGTCGACCGTCCCCGCGGGAAGGAACAGGGCGGCGCCGAAGAACACCACACTGGCGACGAACATCGCCACGAACTGCATGACGACCTTCACGACGCCACGTCCCGTCGTCGAAACGCAATGACGCCCAACATGATCAAGGTGGCGTCGATCCCGAGCAGCCACCACAGCGGGGTGGCGCTGAAGTCGCCGACGCCGACGTGCGGCACGTGCGTGAACGGTTCGAGATTCAGCAACCACTGCGGTGAATTCGCCAGCGACCCCAACAGGTACAACGCGACGAAGACGATCAAGACTCCCCACGCCACCGGCGTGAACCGGGGCAGCAGGCCGAACAGGGCGACCGTGACGGCAACCAGGAGCCATACCGCCGGCAGTTGCACGGCTGCCGCCCCCAGGACGGTGGGAAGCTTGCCCGCCACGTCGTCCGCCGAGGCGCCGTAGGTCAACCCGGCCACCATCGCGGCAAGCATCAGCGCGGCGCCGGTGCCCACGATTGCGAACACCAAATGACTTGTCAACCAACGGGTTCGGCTCACCGCGCCCGCCAGTAGGACTTCGGCGCGCTGGCTGGACTCCTCCTGGTGCAACCGCAGGGTCAAGGAGATGGCGAACGCCGACGCGACGATGCCGAGCATCCCGAACGCCACCCCGACGAAGGCCTGTTCCAACTGATCGGTGCCACCGAGGCGGGCCACGACGTCGCGGGCGGCCTGGCTGTCGCCGATCTCGCCGCCGACACCGTGGACGACGCTGCCGATCAGCAGGCCGTAGAGGTACAGGCCGACCGTCCACAGCGCGCACGACGCCCGGTTGAGCCGCCACGCCAGGGCGGTCACTCCACGCAGCCCCCACCCGGCTCGCGGCGCGCCCGGGCGTTCGGCGATCAGCCCCGCGCCGACGTCACGCCTGGCCAGCAGGCGGTAGGCGACCGTTACCAGCGCGACGGTCACCGCCGCGTGCAGCGCGAGAATCCACAACCGGTCACCCGCGTAGGGGCGCACCTGCAGCGACCATCCCAAAGGCGACAGCCACACGAGGAATTCGGCTCGTGAGCCCGCGTCGCCCACGGCCCGCAGGGTGAATGCCGAAGCCAGCACGGCGAAGGCCGCACCGCGGGCGAAGCGCGCGCTGGACGACAGCTGTGCCGTGACCGCGGCCACGGCCGTGAACACCAGGCCCGTCGCCGCCAGCGCCAAACCGAAGGCCGTCGAGCCGGTCGCGGGCACGTCGACCGCGAGCAGCCCTGCGGCGCCGATGAATCCGGTGGCGATCGACCCGCCTCCGGCGAGAAGTAGTGCCGCGGTGAGGCTGGCGTGCCGACCGACGGCCGTGGAGTCGACGAGTTCGGTGCGGCCCGACTCCTCCTCGGCGCGGGTGTGCCGGATGACGGTCAGGATGACGGCCACCGCGATCAGCACGTGGAACATGCCGGCCTTCCAGATGCCGGTGGCGCCGAGGCTGTCGCCGTAGACGTTCCCGTACAGCGCGCGCTGGGCGGGATTGGCCATGATGGTCGCGGCGAACGCCGCGCGAGCCGCGGCCGTCGGGTAGACGGCCTCGGTGCCGCCGACGTACACCGTGCCGAGCGGGACCGACAGCAACAGCACCCACGCCGGCAAAGCGATGCGGTCGCGGCGTAGGTAGAGGCGAAGCAGCGCAACGGTTCCCGTGAAGCTCGATCCGTGGGGCGGGGCCTGATGGGCGGGGTGGTGCGGCCGATCGAGGACGGTCATGCCGTCACCCGTGCGTCGTCCCCGACGCCGTAGTGGCGCAGGAACAGGTCCTCCAGCGTCGGTGGTTGGCTGACCAGGCTTCGAACTCCGGCGTCACCGAGCACCTTGACGACTTCGGCGAGGCTGGCGCCGTCGACCTGCGCGCTGACGGTGTGACCGTCGACGACGACGTCCTCGACTCCGGCGATGCGGCCGATGTCGCCGGGGTCGCCGATCATCTCAGCCCGGATCGATGTCCGCGACAGGTGTCGCATCGACTCGAGTGTGCCGCTCTCGACGGTCCGTCCGGCGCGGATGATGGTGACCCGCTGGCACAGTGCCTCGGTCTCGGCGAGGATGTGACTCGACAGCAGTACCGTGGCGCCCCGGTCGCGGGCCTCGGCGACGCACTGTTGGAAGACGTTCTCCATCAAGGGATCCAGGCCGCTACTGGGCTCGTCGAGGAGCAGCAGCCTGGCATTGGAGGCGAAGGCGGAGACCAGCGACACCTTCTGCCGGTTGCCCTTGGAGTAGGTACGGGCCTTCTTCGACGGGTCCAGCGCGAAGCGCTCGACCAACTCGGCGCGACGGCGTTCGTCGATGCCGCCCCGCATGCGGGCCAGCAGGTCGACGGTCTCACCGCCGGTCAGCGACGGCCACAGCGTGACGTCGCCTGGCACGTAGGCGATCTGACGATGTAGCGCGACCGCGTCGGTCCACGGATCTCTGCCCAGCAGTCGCGCGGTGCCGGAGTCGGCGCGCGCCAGCCCGAGCAGCACCCGAATGGTCGTCGACTTGCCTGCGCCGTTGGGGCCGAGGAATCCGTGCACCTCACCCTCGGCAACCTCGAGGTTCAGCCCGTCGAGGGCCCGCACCGGGCCGAAGTCCTTCGTCAGGTTGCGAACCTCGATGGCGCCGTTGCCATCACCAGTGGTCACGAGTCACTCCTCTTCCCTCGACGCCGCGATGGCGTCGAGCATCGTCGAATCAGTCAGCAGTCCGTCGGTGTAGATCTCGAGCGCGGGGAGCACCATGTCCTGGGCGTAGTCGTGCAGGACGGCGGCCATGTCGGCGGGGTCGTCGTGCATCTGCAGGTAGAGCAGGAAGCTGCCGCCGTTGGCCAGGGCGAGGAACTTGGCCCGCGCCTTGGGATCACGGCTCGCCTTGACGGTGCCGGCGCGGACACCTTCGTCCATGTACTGCTCGACGTCGTCGATCATGTGGCGCCACAACGTCTTCGCCAGGTCGCCGCCGGACTGCATGCTGCGCACCAGATAGGCCATCAGCGGCGCAAAGGACTCGATGCCCGCCAACTGGGCCAGCCACGACGCGGGGTCCGAGGACTGGATGGTCTCGCTCTTGGCGGTCCGGATGGACGTGGCGACGAAGTCGTCGCACGCCGTCCGCAGGCCGTCCTTGGAGCCGAAGTGGTGGATCACCAGAGCCGCGCTGACGCCGGCGGCCTTGGCGATCACGCGCAGGCCGACGTCGAAGCCGTGCTGGCCGAACTGCTCGATCGCCGCGTCGCGGATGCGGGCGGTGGCCGTCAGATCGTCGACTGAACGCATGTTTAGTACGCTAAACGCGCGTTCAGTCGGGTGTCAAGGGGTGAGCGCAGAAGGGCGAAAAAGGAATTAGTCGCGCGCGGCGGCCAGCAGGCCGTCACCGAGCGGCACCAGCACGGGCGTCAGTCGCTCGTCCTCGGCGATCATCCGGGCCGCCTCGCGCACCGCCGTGACGTCACGGTCACTGGCGCTGGCGTCCCCGGCCCGGCCACCGAGCGCGGCGCGGTGGATGACGATCGCACCGCCGGAGCGCAGCAATCGCACCCCCTCGGCGACGAACTGCGGCTGATCGGCCGGATCGGCGTCGATGAACACCAGGTCGTAGGACTCGTCGGCCAGCCTGGTCAGCACTTCCTGCGCGCGACCGCTGATGAGCCTGGTGCGGGACGGGCCGATGCCGGCCTCGAGGAACGCCTGCTTGGCCAGTCGCTGATGTTCCGGCTCGACGTCGATGGTGGTGAGCACGCCGTCGTCGCGCATCCCGGACAACAACCACAGGCCGCTGACGCCCACGCCGGTCCCGACCTCGACGACGGCCTTGGCCTGGGCGACCTTGGCCAGCACGCTCAGCAGGGCACCGACGGCGGGGGTGACGGCGCCGGCGCCGCTGTCGTCGGCTCGTTCCCTGGCCGCGGCGGTCAGGGAGTCCTCGGAGATCGAGTTCTCGGCGTGCGCGACGATCGCCTCGGCCCGGCTTGGCCGCTGTGTGCCGCCCTCGGGCTGACCCGTCGAATCGTCGCTGCTGGTCATGCCCGCAGCGTAGAGCGAACGCCGAGTGCTCCGCTCCCCGACACGCCCGCGCGGCAACGTGGGATTGCCCGGAAAATCCGTTGTTTCCGCAGTTGACGTGGTGGACGATCGACATTCTCAGGGAAAGCTCAGTTTGCTCATATGCGGACCTCAACGGGGTCGGGAACGGTAAGCGCATGGAAAACGGCGGAAGCTGGGGCCCCGGGAATATTGATGGCCGCAAGGCAGTTTCCGCGGGTGCAGGTCCGGGAACGACTTCCGGCATCCGCACGATTGATTTGGAGGATCCGACGACCACCACGAGCACGTCCCCCGTATTCATGGCCCACTTCGAACAGGCCGGCAACGGCGACTGGGTGCAACCCGCCGAGGAGATGTCGGGCACCGCAGTGTTCGACGCCACCGGCGACAAGACGACGATGCCGTCGTGGGACGAACTCGTCCGGCAGCACGCCGACCGGGTGTACCGCCTGGCCTACCGGTTGTCGGGCAGCCAGCACGACGCCGAGGACCTCACGCAGGAGACGTTCATCCGCGTCTTCCGCTCGGTGCAGAACTATCAGCCGGGCACCTTCGAGGGCTGGTTGCACCGCATCACCACCAACCTCTTCCTCGACATGGTCCGTCGCCGCAGCCGCATCCGCATGGAGGCGCTGCCCGAGGACTACGACCGCGTCCCGGCCGACGAGCCGAACCCGGAGGAGATCTACCACGACTCCCGGCTGGGTCCGGATCTGCAGGCCGCGCTGGACTCGCTGGCGCCGGAGTTCCGCGCCGCAGTGGTGCTGTGCGACATCGAGGGTCTGTCCTACGAAGAGATCGGCGCCACGCTCGGCGTGAAGCTCGGCACCGTCCGCAGCCGCATTCACCGAGGTCGACAGGCGCTGCGCGACTACCTGGCCAGCCACCCGGACGCCTATGCAGAGGGTGCTGCGCGCTCCGCCTGACCGTCCGCGTCGTCTCGTGCGTGATCAATCCGGCTGGCCGCGCTACATTCGAATGAGTTGGGTTGACGTGGTGCAGAGAGGAGCAGGTCGATGGCGGACCCGGGACATGTGTTCCGTCGCGCTTTTTCGTGGCTCCCCACCCAGTTCGCCTCGCAGAGCGAGCAGCCCGTCGGGCCCAGGAGGTTCGGTTCCACCGAGCACCTGTCCACCGAGGCGATCGCCGCGTTCGTCGACGGTGAGCTGCGCATGAGCGCCCACCTGCGGGCCGCCCACCACATGTCCATGTGCCCCCAGTGCTCGGCGGAAGTCGACGCACAGGGCCAGGCCCGGTCGGCGCTGCGTGAGTCGTGCCCGATCAGGATTCCGTCGTCGCTGCTCGGGGCGTTGTCCGAGATCCCGCGCCACGCGCCGCTGGAGCCGCAGGCCGACGACGCCACTGCTCAGTTCATCGCCGGCGAGCCGCGGTCTCGACGCAAGCGCCGGTAGGCTAAAAGTTGTCCAAGGGTAGAGGCGTGCGTCGTTGACGGCGGACGCTCCAACGGAGAGTGATCACGGGTGACCAACCAGGACCAATTTGGAAATCGTCCCCGTATGGAACCGAAGCCCGTCTCGCGCCCCCCGGTAGATCCGGCGCAGAGCCGCGCATTCGGTCGCCCCGACGGCGTCAGCGGTTCCTTCCTCGGCGCCAACGAGCACCGCGACCAGGGCGACTACACGCCGCGTGACCAGGCGCCCGATCCCGTCCTCGCCGACGCGTTCGGCCGTCCCGACGGCGTGGCCGACACCCTTCAGCGGCACCCCGCCGACGCCGGAGCGCTGCAGGCCGAGCAGAACCGTGACGGCGCCGACGTCCCGCCGGACCCGTGGCGCGACCCGTCGGCCACCCCCTCGCTCGGAGTGCCCGCCCAGCCGGCGCCCGCACCCGCGGCGGTCAACCAGGCCCCGACGGGCAAGCTCGGCGTCCGGGACGTCTTCTTCGGTGGTCGTGTGTCGTGGGTGGCGCTGGGTGCCATCGTGATCGTCGCCCTGGTCATCGGGGCCATCGGCGGCGTCATCGGCAACAAGACCGCCGAGATCGTGCCCGCCTTCACCACCTCGAAGGTGACGCTGCAGACCGGCGCCACCGACGAGCAGGAGCCCACCAGCCGATTCGCCCAGGTTGCCGCGAACGTCGCCGACTCGGTCGTCACGATCGAAGCCACCAGCAAGGGCGAGGGATCGCAGGGCTCCGGCGTCGTCGTCGACGGCCGCGGCTACATCGTCACCAACAACCACGTCATCTCGGACGCGGCGAAGAACCCCGCCGAATACCAGATCTCCGTGGTGTTCAACGACGGCCACGAAGTTCCCGCCAACCTGGTCGGGCGCGACCAGAAGACCGACCTCGCCGTGCTGAAGGTCGACAACGTCGACAACCTCGTCGTCGCCCGCTTCGGAGACTCCGAGAAGCTGCGGGTGGGTGAAGAGGTGATTGCGGCGGGCGCCCCGCTGGGTCTGCGCAGCACCGTCACCCACGGCATCATCAGTGCCCTGCACCGGCCCGTGCCGCTGTCGGGCGACGGATCGGACACCGACACCGTCATCGACGGAGTGCAGACCGACGCGTCGATCAACCACGGCAACTCCGGTGGCCCGCTGATCAACATGAACTCCGAGATCATCGGTATCAACACGGCTGGAAAGTCGTTGTCGGACAGCGCGAGTGGTCTCGGGTTCGCGATCCCCGTCAACGAGGTCAAGGAAGTCGTCGAGGGTCTGATCAAGGACGGCAAGATGTCGCACCCGACGCTCGGCCTCAACGCCGTGTCGGTGAGCAACGACGTCGCCTCCGGCGCACTGGTCAAGAACGTCGTCGGCGGCGGCCCCGCGGACCGGGCCGGCATCAAGGAGAACGACGTCGTCGTCAAGGTGGGCACCCGCAAGGTCGCCGACGCCGACGAAATGGTCGTCGCCGTGCGCCAGCTCAAGATCGGCGTCGACGCACCCGTCGAGGTCCTTCGAGACGGGCGGCCCGTCACGTTGACGGTGACCCCCGGCTCCGACAACCCCGCCGCGTAACCCGTGTTCGGCAACATCGGCTGGGGCGAGATGCTGGTGCTCGTCGTCGCCGGTCTGGTCATCCTCGGGCCCGAACGGCTTCCTGGCGCCATCCGGTGGACCACCGGCGCCGTCCGTCAGGCGCGGGAGTACCTCAGCGGCGCGACCAGTCAGCTGCGCGAGGACCTGGGTCCCGAATTCGAAGACCTGCGTCAGCCGTTGAGCGAACTGCAGAAGCTCCGTGGGATGACGCCGCGCGCCGCCCTCACCAAGCATCTACTCGACGGTGACGACTCGTTCCTGACCGGAAACTTCGACAAGCCGGTCAAGCCGGTGTCGGACAACCAGCCTCAGCCGCAACCACCGGCACCGACGCCCGAACCGCGCACGCCCGGCGTCACGCCCTACGACAGCGACGCGACCTAGCGGCCGATCGGGTTCAACCCCAGCGACACGCCCGCGAGGCTGCGCTTGCGGGCGGTCAACGCGTCGGCGATCGAACGAAGTTCCTTGGCGGCGGCCGAATCCGGTGCGCTGAGCACCAGGGGCACCCCGGCGTCGCCCGCCTCCATCAGCGCCTGATCCAGCGGGACCTGGCCGAGCAGCGGCACGTCGGCGCCGATGGACCGCGTCAGGCTCTCGGCGACCTGCTTGCCGCCGCCCTCGCCGAAGACGTTCAGCACGGTGCCGTCGGGCAGCGTGAGCCCGGACATGTTCTCCACCACGCCCACGATGCGCTGACGGGTCTGCAGCGCGATCGCACCGGCCCGCTCGGCGACCTCGGCGGCGGCCAGCTGGGGCGTCGTGACCACCAGGATCTCGGCGCCGGGGATCAGCTGGGACACCGAGATGGCGATGTCACCGGTCCCGGGCGGCAGGTCCAGCAGCAGGACGTCGAGATCGCCCCAGTACACGTCGGCCAGGAACTGCTGAAGGGCCCGGTGCAGCATCGGGCCGCGCCACACCACGGGCGTGTTGCCCTGGGTGAACATCGCGATCGAGATGACCTTCACGTCGTGGGCCACCGGCGGCAGGATCATCGAGTCGACCTGCGTGGGCCGCTCGGCCGTGCCCATCATGCGGGGCACCGAGTGGCCGTAGATGTCGGCGTCGAGCACGCCGACCGCCAGGCCGCGGGCGGCCAGCGCCGCGGCGAGGTTCACCGTCACGCTGGACTTGCCGACGCCGCCCTTGCCGGAGGCCACCGCGTACACGCGCGTCAGGGAGCCGGGCTGGGCGAACGGGATCACCGGTTCACGGGAGTCGCCCCGCAGCTGCTTGCGCAGTTCGGCGCGCTGCTCGTCGTTCATCACGTCGAGGGTCACCTTGACGGCGCCGGTGCCGGGCACGTCGACGACGGCCTGCTTCACGCGGTCGGTGATCTCGGTCTTCTTCGGGCAGGCCGACGTGGTGAGGTAGATCTCGACGTGAACGGCGGCGTCGGCGGGGTCGACCGTGACGTCCTTGACCATGCCGACCTCGGTGATCGGCTTGCGGAGTTCGGGGTCGATCACCTTGGACAGCGCCGAGCGGACGGCCGATTCCAGCGCGTCGGAGTCGTGGGCAGAGTGCGGAGACATCACTCGCGAGTGTAGGCGCAGCCGTCAGCCGACCGGACCGGGCACCGGTCCTGTCGGCGGCGGAGGTGCGGGCGCCGGCGGCGGCGGTGGCCCGAACGGAAACGCCGCGGGGGCCGGCGGCGGGAACGGCGGAGCCAACGGCGCCGGAGGCAGGGGAGCCGACGCCGGCTGGGGAGTCAGGCAGAACACCTGACAATTCTGCGGGGGCACCACCGGCGCCTGCGGCGTCAGGCAGAAGACCTGGCAGTTCTGCTGAGGTGCGGGGGGAACGCCGGCACCGGGGCCCGGCGGGATGCCGAGTTGGTTCTGGCCTCCGACGTCGGTGACGTTGAGGGTGGCCAGTGGATCGTTGGCGGGCAGCCCGATGCCGGGACCGATGCCCTCCGGGCTGGTGGCCAGGTGGGCGTCCCCGATCGGCGGGGCGACGCCGATGGGCGGCAGGTCGACCGGCGCCACGCCGGTGGCGTACGCGGCGGCCCAGCCGAGCACGTTCTGGGCGTACGCCATCGAGTTGTTGTAGCGCAGGATCGCCGACAGCACCTGCGAGCGGTCCCGGAGGTTCAGGTTGCCGCTGCAGAGGTACCTGGCGGCCCCCAGCGATGCGTCGTACAGGTTCTGGATGTCGGCCTTGCCGTCACCGTTGGCGTCGGAGGCGTACCGGGCCCAGGTGCCGGGCAGGAACTGCATCGGACCCATCGCCCTGGCGTAGGTCACCCGGCCCGCCTGCATGCTCTGGACGATGACCTCGTTGCCCGCGAGCGTGCCGTCGAGCGCCGGCCCGAAGATGCCCTGGGTCGGGTTGCCCTGGGGGTCCGTGGCGCCACCGTTGGCGTGCACCGACTCGATGCGGCCGATCCCGGCCAGCAGATTCCAGCTGACCCCGCAGCCCGGGTACGCCGAGGCCATCATGCGTTCGGCGTTGCGGTACGCGCTAAGGGCGACGGCCGGAATGCGAAGGCTGCCAGGTGAACTCACCACGACCGGCGGCGGGGGCGCCGAGATGTTCGCCATGGCGAAGCGGAACGGGGTCGGCGGTCGCGGAGCCGCGACGACGACCACGCCGGCGTCGTCACCGGTGCGGGCCACGGCGGCGAGAGGGGTGATGCCCGCGTCGGCCACGGCGTGCCTCGGCGTCGGCGCGGACGCGCCGACGGCCAGCAGGAGGATCAGCGGGGCGATGACGGCGACGCCGAAGGCGGGACTGCCCGCGACGCCGCGCGCGCGGCGCCGCACCGCTGCGTACGCGGACCCGCCTCGATTCTGCACTGGACCGTCCTTGATCCCCGGTGACCAAACGTCGCCCGCGGACAAGCCCGGCAAACGTTGTGAACGACGCCACCATACCGATCAGGTGTTGCCCGTGTTACGGCATTGACTAGACGGACTCGTCGACGTCACGGACGGCCTTGGCGGGCGCACCCTTCTTGGGTTTCTTGGCGGCCTTCAGCTCGTCGAGCAGCTCGCGCACTTCCTCGAGTTCACGGCGGAGGTAGTCGCGGGTGACGACCTCGCCGACCGCGATGCGCAGCGCGGCGAGCTCCCGGGCCAGGTACTCGGTGTCGGCCTTGGTCTGCTCGGCGCGACGCCGGTCCTCCTCGAGCGACACCCGGTCGCGGTTCTCCTGGCGGTTCTGGGCCAGCAGGATCAGCGGCGCGGCGTAGGCGGCCTGCGTGGAGAACGCGAGGTTCAGCAGGATGAAGGGGTACGGGTCGAACCGGAGCGACACCGCGATGAGGTTGAAGCTGATCCACACGATCACCAGCACGGTCTGGATGGCGAGGTAGCGCCCCGTGCCGAGGAACCGGGCGATCTGCTCGCTGTAGCGGCCGACCGCCTCGATGTCGACCCTCGGGGTGAAGCGGCGGCGGCTGGTGCGCGGGGTGTCGAGCCGCTGCCGCGAGGACAGGTCGCTCACGACGGCCCCCCGGAGGCGGGCACGGGCGCGTCGGTCAGGTCGTCCTCGCCGGGCAGCTCGGGATCTTCCTGGCGCACCCGCCAATCGTGCGGCAGCAGATGGTCGAGGAGGTCGTCGACGGTGACGGCGCCGAGCAAGTGCTTCTCGTCGTCGACCACGGGCCCGCACACCAGGTTGTACGCCGCGAAGTAGCGCGTCACCGCGGCCAGCGTCGTCTCGGGGTCCAGGCTGGGCAGGTCGGAGTCCATGATGCCGCTGACCAGGGACGCGGGCGGTTCGCGCAGCAACCGTTGCAGGTGCACGCAGCCCAGGTAGCGGCCGGTGGGCGTGGACGTCGGCGGTCGCACGACGAAGACCAGCGACGACAGTGCCGGGGTGAGCTCGGGATCGCGGACCCGGGCCAGTGCCTCGGCCACCGTGGTGCCGGGGCCGAGCACCACGGGCTCGGAGGTCATCAGACCGCCGGCGGTGTCGGGGGAGTGCTGCAGCAGCCGCCGCACCGACTCCGAGTCCTCGGGATCCATCCGGGCCAGCAGCGCCTCGGCGGCCGACGCACCCAGCTCGCCGAGCAGGTCGGCGGCATCGTCGGGGTCCATCGCCTCGAGCACGTCGGCGGCGCGCTCGGGCTCGAGGCGCTCCATCAGATCGGCCTGCTCGCTCTCGGGCAGCTCCTGCAGGATGTCGGCGAGGCGTTCGTCGTCGAGAGCGTTCACCACCTCGAAGCGGCGCTTGGCGGGAAGGTCGCGGATCGCGTCGGCGACCACGATGGGCCGCTGGCCGGCGAACTGCGCCAGCAGATAGGCGACGCCCTGCCCGGGCAGCGACATCGCCGAGTGGGTCAGCCCGGTGACGTTCTGCCAGTCGACGATGTGCACGGAGGTGCGGCGGCCGAGCCTGCGGTGGCTGCGGACCGCGACCCTGGTGACCACCCAGTCCCTGGTGCGGATCTGTTCGATGGCGAGGTCCACCACGACGAGGTCGACCCCGGCGAGTTCCTCGAGCTCGGGATCCTGCACGCGCACGCGGGTGTCGAGCACCTGGCCGAAGACCAGGACCTCGCCGGGCCGCTGCGCGAAGCGGCGCAGCGACACGTTGGCGGTGTTGAGGGTGACGGCGTTGGGTTCGATCGCGGTGACGCGGAGCAGTCCGACGAAAATTCTTCTGCGCGTGAGCAATTCGACGACCAACCCCAGCACGCGCGGCTGTTGGCGGCCGATGCCGATGCTGATCACCACGTCGCGGACGCGGCCGACCGATTCACCGTCGGGGCCAAGCACCAGCAGCCCCGCCAGTCGGGCCGCATAGACCCTCGTTACCGCCACCATGGCTCAAAGAGTAGAGAGTGATCTCGTGGAGAACCTCTATCGCCCCCGCAGAACCTGCCTTTCGGTCCCCGGCAGCAGCGCGAAGATGATCGAGAAGGCCAAGCGACTGCCCGCCGATCAGGTGTTCCTCGATCTGGAGGACTCGGTGGCCCCGGACGCCAAGGCGCAGGCCCGCACGCGAGTGGCCGCCAGCCTGGCCGAAAGTGGCTGGTCCGGGCAGTTGCGCGGGGTCCGCGTCAACGACTGGACGACGCCGTGGACGCACGCCGACGTCATCGAGGTGGTCGCCGCGGCGGGCCGGCATCTCGACGTCGTCATCCTGCCCAAGGTGACCGACGTCGCCCACGTCCACGCGCTGGATCTCCTGTTGACCCAGTTGGAACTCACCCACGGGTTGCCGGTCGGACGCATCGGCGTCGAGGCGCAGATCGAGAACGCCGAGGGGCTCACCCACGTCGACGCGATCGCCGCGGGTCCGCGGGTGCAGGCCCTGGTGCTGGGGCCCGCCGACATGATGGCGAGCCTGAACACGCGAACGCTGGTCGTCGGCGAACAACCCGAGGGGTACGACGTCGGCGACGCGTATCACCACGTCTTCATGCGGATCCTGGTCGCAGCCCGCGCGCAGGGGATCAACGCGGTCGACGGACCGTTTCTGAAGGTGCGCGACGTCGACGCCTTCCGGCGGGTGGCGGGCCGCGCCGCCGCGCTCGGCTACGACGGCAAGTGGGTGCTGCACCCGGATCAGATCGCCGCGGGCAACGAGATCTTCAGTCCCCGCCAGGCCGACTACGACCACGCCGAGCTCATTCTCGAAGCCTACGAATGGCACACGTCAGGGGTCGGTGGGGCCAGGGGTGCGGTGATGCTCGGTGACGAGATGATCGACGAGGCCAGCCGCAAGATGGCGTTGGTCGTCGCGGGCCAGGGCCGGGCCGCCGGGATGGCGCGGACGTCGGCCCCGTTCGAGCCGCCCGCTCAGTAGCCGTACGTAGTGGGCGTCGAGGTGACGGCGATCGCCACGACGATGATGACGAAGTAGGCGATCCAGCCCACGACGGACAGGGCGCCGACGATGACCGCCGCCAACGCGAAGCCGTGACCCTCCTGGCCGGTGCGCTTGACCTCCCGCATCGCGATGATGCCGAGGATCAGCCCGACGATCGACGGCACGCCGCAGAGGACCAGTCCGGACAGCGACGTCACCAGTGCGGCGATCGCCTTGCCGTTGGTGCCCGCCGGCCGGGCGGAGGCGTACGGGTCGTAGCCGTATCCGCCTTGGTACTGCGGCGGATAGCCCGGCGGCATCCCGGGCGGCGGGTAGCCGGCCTGCGGATACCCGGGCGGCGGATACCCGGCCTGGGGATAGCCCGGTGGCGGTGGCGGATAACCGGCCTGCTGGAAGTCGGTGGGAGCGCCGTAGTTCGGCGGCGGGCCCGATTCCGTCGGATAGTCCACCGGCGCATACGGATCGCCGTTCCGCGCGGAGTTCTCCAGCGGCGGGTACTCCCGGCCGTGGTTCGGTTCGTCGGATCCAGTGCTCATAGCGTGCTCAGTCCCATCACGATTGCGGTCATGCTCAACAGGAGGGTGACGGCGCCGACGAGGATGCCCGCCGTCGCGAGGCCGCGACCGCGTTCGCCGGTCACCGCGACGTGGTTGAGCGCGTAGACGCCCAGGGCGATTCCGACGATCGAGCCGATCCCGAACAACGTCACCACGGACGAGACCAACGACGCGACGGCCATGCGATTGGTGCGCCTCGCCGTCGTGGTGGGCGATGTCATGGGTTCCAACCTAGCGTTCTCGGATCTCGGGTCGGTGACAAACTACTCCGAGCACGAATTTGCCAGATTCCGTCGGTCGGACGGCACCCATCGGGGTCCCCGAACGTTGAGAATGTAACCAGGCTCCACTCGAGCACGAGCGACGATGACAAGACGAGGACACCGACCATGACGAACCCACTTCAGAATCCGGGGCGGGCTGGACAGAATCAGGGCCGTGGGGGCTTCGCTTCGCTGCCGACCCCGCCGAAGGGCTGGCCCATCGCCTCCTACCCCACCTACGCCGAGGCGCAACGCGCCGTCGACCATCTCTCCGACCAAGAGTTCCCGGTGCAGCAGGTGACGATCGTGGGCGTGGACCTCATGCAGGTCGAGCGCGTCACGGGCCGGCTCACGTGGCCGCGGGTGCTGGGCGGCGGCGCGCTGACGGGCGCGTGGCTCGGTCTCTTCATCGGACTCGTTCTGGGCTTCTTCGGTCCCAACGCGTGGAGCTCTCTGATCGCCGGCCTGATCGCCGGCATCTTCTTCGGTCTGATCACCTCGGGGCTGCAGTACGCGATGGCGCGGGGCACAAGAGATTTCAGTTCGACGATGCAGTTGGTGGCCGGACGCTACGACGTGCTGTGCGATCCGCAAAGCGCCGAGCAGGGTCGGGATCTGTTGGCGCGCTTGACCATCTAGGGTTCCGCGGAGGTTGCTGCCGCATCACGATTGCGACGCGATGGTGCGGAAGTGTTGCGCTGCGCGCGTAACTCGCTCTACGGTTTGCGCGCGGGACGTTCCCGCCCGAGGCTGCCCCGGCGGCGACGTCGGGAATGCGGACGGGAGACGGTGGTGCGCGTTAGGCGGCTGTGCGCTGCGGCGTTGGCTGCGTTGACGACGGCGTCACTGGTGTCGGCCTGCGGCGGGTCCAGCGGCGGCATCGTCGTCAACTACTACACACCCGCCAACGAGATGGCCACCTTCACCGCGGTTGCCAAGCGCTGCAACGAAGAACTCGGTGGTCGCTTCACCATCAAGCAGATCAGTCTGCCCAAGGGGGCTGACGACCAGCGGCTGCAGCTGGCGCGCCGCCTCACCGGCAACGACGAGTCCCTCGACGTGATGGCCCTCGACGTGGTGTGGACCGCCGAATTCGCCGAGGCGGGTTGGGCGCTGCCGCTGTCCGACGATCCGGCGGGCCAGGCCGAGGCCGACGCCCAGGAAGACACGCTGCCCGGTCCACTGGAGACGGCCAGGTGGCACGACCGGCTCTTCGCCTCGCCCATCACGACCAACACCCAATTGCTTTGGTACCGAGCCGATTTGATGCCGACGCCGCCGCAGACCTGGGACGACATGGTCGCCGAGGCGACCCGCCTGCACGGTGAGGGCAAGCCGAGCTGGATCGCGTTGCAGGCCAAGCAGTACGAGGGTCTGGTGGTCTGGTTCAACACGCTGCTCGCCAGCGCCGGGGGACAGGTGCTCTCCGACGACGGCAAGACGGTGACGCTCACCGACACCCCGGAACACCGCGCCGCCACGGTCAAGGCCCTGCAGATCATCAAGGCCGTCGCCACCGCCCCGGGTGCGGATCCGTCGGTCACCCAGACCGACGAGGCCACCGCGCGACTGGCGCTCGAACAGGGCAAGGCGGCCCTGGAGGTCAACTGGCCGTTCGTGCTTCCGTCGATGCTCGAGAACGCCGTCAAGGGTGGCGTGCCCTTCCTGCCGCTCGACCAGCGCGACGACCTCAAGGGCAGCATCGACGACCTCGGGACGTTCAAGCCCAGCGACGAGCAGTTCGACGCGGCCTACGACGCCAGCAAGGAAGTCTTCGGGTTCGCGAACTATCCCGGCGTGGTGCCCGGGCAGCAGGCCAAGGTGACGCTCGGCGGCCTCAACCTCGCGGTGGGCCGCAACACCCAGCACCGGGCCGAGGCGTTCGAGGCCATTCGCTGCCTGCGCAGCGTCGAGAACCAGCGCTACACCTCCGTCGAGGGTGGCCTGCCCGCCGTTCGTACGTCGCTGTACGACGACCCGGAGTTCCAGAAGAAGTACCCGCAGTACGCCATCATCCGGGAGCAACTCACCAACGCCGCCGTCCGGCCCGCGACGCCGGTCTACCAATCGGTGTCGACCCGCATCTCGGCGACGCTGGCCCCGATCACCGACATCGATCCGGAGCGCACCGCCGACGTGCTCGCCGACCAGGTTCAGAAGGCCGTCGACGGCAAGGGTCTGATCCCATGACCGCACCGGTCACCGACGACCGCAAGGACGAACGCCGCCTGGCCTTCTGGTTGGTCAGTCCCGCCGTGCTGTTGATGCTGGCGGTGACGGCCTACCCGATCGCCTACGCGGTGTGGCTGAGCCTGCAGCGCTACAACCTCGCCGCCCCCAACGACACCGCGTTCGTCTGGTTCGACAACTACGTGACCATCCTCTCCGACCGGTACTGGTGGACGGCCTTCGCCGTCACGCTGGCGATCACCGTCGTCTCGGTGGCCGTCGAATTCGTGCTGGGCATGGCCCTGGCACTGGTCATGCACCGCACGATCTTCGGCAAGGGCGTCGTCCGCACCGCGATCCTGATCCCCTACGGCATCGTCACCGTGGCGGCGTCCTACAGCTGGTACTACGCCTGGACCCCCGGCACGGGGTATCTGGCCAACCTGTTGCCGGACGGCGTTGCGCCACTGACCGAACAGATCCCGTCGCTGGCCATCGTGGTGCTCGCCGAGGTGTGGAAGACCACGCCGTTCATGGCGCTGCTGTTGCTCGCCGGACTGGCGCTGGTGCCCCAGGATCTGCTGAACGCCGCGCAGATCGACGGCGCCGGTGCGTGGCAGCGGCTGACCAGGATCATCCTGCCGCTCATCAAGCCGGCGATCCTGGTGGCGCTGCTGTTCCGCACCCTGGACGCCTTCCGCATCTTCGACAACGTCTACGTGTTGACCGGTGGCGCGAACGACACCGGGTCGGTGTCGATCCTGGGCTACGACAACCTCTTCAAGGCCTTCAACCTCGGGCTCGGTTCGGCGATCAGCGTGCTGATCTTCCTCACCGTCGCGGTGATCGCGTTCATCTACGTCAAGCTGTTCGGTGCGTCGGCGCCCGGGGCCGACCAGGAGTCCCGATGACCGAACGGGTGAGCCGCGGTCGCGCCACCGGGTGGACCGTCGTCAACGTTCTGGTGGTGCTCTACGCCCTCTTCCCGGTGCTGTGGATCCTGTCGTTGTCGCTCAAGCCGACGTCGACGGTCAAGGACGGCAACCTGGTTCCCACGCAGGTGACGTTCGACAACTACAAGGCCATCTTCCAGGGCAACGTCTTCAGCTCGGCGCTGGTCAACTCCATCGGCATCGGCCTCATCACCACCGTCATCGCCGTCGTCGTCGGGGGGATGGCCGCCTACGCCATCGCCAGGCTGACCTTCCCCGGCAAGCGGGCACTGGTGGGAGTCGCGCTGCTGATCGCGATGTTCCCCCAAATCTCCCTGGTGACACCGCTGTTCAACATCGAACGCTCGATCGGGCTGTTCGACACCTGGCCCGGGCTCGTCATCCCCTACATCACCTTCGCGTTGCCGCTGGCCATCTACACCATGTCGGCGTTCTTCAAGGAAATCCCCTGGGACCTGGAGAAGGCGGCGAAGATGGACGGCGCCACGCCATGGCAGGCGTTCCGCAAGGTCATCGCACCACTGGCGGCGCCCGGCATCGTGACCGCCGCCATCCTGGTGTTCATCTTCGCGTGGAACGACCTGTTGCTGGCACTGTCGCTGACGGCGACCCAGCGGGCCATCACCGCACCCGTGGCGATCGCCAACTTCACGGGCAGTTCACAATTCGAGGAGCCGACCGGATCCATCGCCGCGGGCGCGATGATCATCACGGTGCCGATCGTGATCTTCGTACTAATCTTCCAACGACGGATCGTCGCCGGTCTGACGTCCGGTGCGGTGAAGGGGTAGGTCATGGCCGAAATCGTGTTGGACCGCGTGGCGAAGAGTTACGCCGGAGGCGCGGCGGCGGTGAAGGATCTGTCGATCACCATCGCCGACGGCGAGTTCATCATCCTGGTGGGCCCGTCGGGCTGCGGAAAGTCCACGACGCTCAACATGATTGCCGGACTGGAGGACATCACCTCCGGCGAGCTGCGCATCGGTGGCGACCGCGTCAACGAGAAGGCCGCCAAGGACCGCGACATCGCGATGGTGTTCCAGTCCTATGCGCTCTACCCCCACATGACGGTGCGGCAGAACATCGCCTTCCCGCTGACGTTGGCGAAGATGGCCAAGGCCGACATCGCCACCAAGGTCGACGAGACCGCCAAGATCCTCGACCTGACCGAACTGCTGGACCGCAAGCCCGGACAGCTCTCCGGCGGTCAGCGTCAGCGCGTCGCGATGGGACGCGCAATCGTCCGCAGTCCCAAGGCATTCCTGATGGACGAGCCGTTGAGCAACCTCGACGCGAAGCTGCGCGTGCAGATGCGGGCCGAGATCGCCCGGTTGCAGGACCGGCTGGGCACCACCACCGTGTACGTCACCCACGACCAGACCGAGGCCATGACACTCGGTGACCGCGTCGTGGTGATGCTCGCCGGGGTGGCCCAGCAGATCGGCACCCCCGACGAGCTGTATCACCGCCCGGCCAACCTGTTCGTCGCCGGGTTCATCGGATCGCCGGCGATGAACTTCTTCCCGGCCACGCTGACCGACGTCGGCGTGCGGTTGCCGTTCGGCGAGGTCACCCTGACCACCGACGTCCACGACATGCTGGCCCGCCACCCGAAGCCGGGGGGCGTCATCGCCGGCGTCCGGCCGGAGCATCTCGAGGACGCGGCGCTGATCGACACCTACGCGCGGATCACGGCGTTGACGTTCGAGGTGACCGTCGACCTGGTGGAGTCACTCGGTGCCGACAAGTACCTGCACTTCCACACCGAGGGCGAGGGGGCGAAGGCCGCGCAGCTCGCGGAGCTGACCACGGAGTCCGGTGCGGCCGAGAACCAGTTCGTGGCACGGGTTCCCACCGAGTCGAAGGCGGTGGTCGGGCAGACGGCGGAGCTGGCCTTCGACACCTCCAAGCTGACGCTGTTCGACGCGGAGACCGGCGCGAACCTGTCCATCCCGCCTCTTCAGTGACCGACGTCCTCGCCGCGGTCCGCGCGCGGCTGGCCGAACACTTCGCCGGAATCGGCGCCGGTGGTGAGCCCGCCGTCGCCAGCATCACCTTCCTCGGTGCCGAGTCGATCGACGTGCTGCGCTTCGGGCCGGATGCCGACGGCACGTTTCACCATGTCTCGCTGGGTTGTTCGCGGCACGCGATGCTCGACCCGACGGCGATGGTCGTCGACTCGGCGAGCGGTCCGCGCGCGGAAGTCGTGGTGGCACTGCGGGGTTCGACCCCGACGGGACTCGCCAAGTCCATCGCCGTCGTCGCGGCCGCACCCGCCGTCGAGGGCCTGGTGCTGGTCCCCGACGCCCTGGTCGACCTGGAGACGCCGCTGTGGGAGAACGCCCCGTTCACCGCGGTGCTGCTGGGCCCCGGCGACGTCGACGAGGTCGAGCTGCCCGCCCCCTTCGACCCGGTGCGCATCCTCTCGGCCACTCCGATCACCCCGACCGAGGCGGCCTGGGTGCGGCTCAAGGGCGCCGAGGCGATGCGGGAAGCATGGACCGCCGACGGCGTCGACGTCCGCGACCCCCACCGGCGGGCCAGCTCGCCGAGCTGAGGGCCGCTACAGCCAGTGGTTGCGGCGGAACGTGAAGTACAGCGCCGAGCACACCGTCGCCATCACCACGAGCACCATCGGATAGCCGTAGGTCCACGCCAACTCCGGCATGTGCTCGAAGTTCATCCCGTAGATGCCGGCGAGCGCCGTCGGCACGGCCGCGATGGCCACCCACGCCGAGATCTTGCGCATGTCCATGTTCTGCTGCATGGACACCTTGCCGACGGCGGCCTGCACCAGGGAGCTGAGCACCTCGTCATAGCTGGCGATCCGGTCCGACGCCTGGGTGTTGTGGTCGACGACGTCGCGGATGTAGCGCCGGACCTCCTTGGAGATCAGGTCGTTGTGGTCGGTGCCGAGGCGCTGCAGCGCGAGGTTCAGCGGCCCCACCGCCCGGCGCATCTCGACGACCTCCCGCTTGAGCAGGTAGATGTGCTCGATGTCGGTGTCGCTGGTGGGGGAGAAGACGTTCTCCTCCATCGCGTCGATGTCGGTCTCGACGAGGTCGGTCACCTCCAGATAGTGGTCGACGACGTGGTCGGCGATCGCGTGCAGCACGGCGTACGGTCCCAGCGCGCAGTTCGTCGGGTTGGAGTCCATCCGCCTGCGCACCTTGGCGAGGCCGCCGTGGTCGCCGTGGCGCACGGTCACGACGAAGTCCGGTCCGACGAAGATCATGATCTCGCCGGTCTCGACGATCTCACGGGCCTTCGCCACCGATTCGTGCTCGACGTACATGATGGTCTTGAGCACCAGGAACAGGGTGTTGTCGTAGCGCTCCAGCTTGGGTCGCTGATGGGCGTGCACGGCGTCCTCGACGGCCAACTCGTGGAGGCCGAACACGTCGGCGACGGATTGCATCTGGCGCTCGTCGGGTTCGTGCAGCCCGATCCAGACGAAGGCCCTGACGTCGTCGAGCTGGAGTTCCCGGACCTTGGCCAGGGCGGCGGCGTGGGTGTACTTGCCGGGCAGGCGCTTGCCGTCGGCGTACACGCCGCAGTCGACCATCGCCCGGGCGACCGGGACGTGGATGCCGCTGGCGTCGGGCTCGGAGGTCCGGCGGTTGGTCGGACGCAGCATCGACGGCTGCAACGCGCGAAATGACGGCACGAACGTCCTCCCCTCAGCGGGCGGAGCAGCTACGTTGAGCCCCGAAACGACCGTTGCAGATGGTACGCCCAAAGCCTGAGGGTGCCGCCGTGACGTAGCCTGTCGCGATGGCCTTGCAGCGGTTGGTGGCGCTGCTCGTCGTGCTGGTGCTCGCCGGGTGCGGGGGTTCGACGCCGGAGAAGCCGATCGCCGTGGGTGCCGGTCCCGACGCCGCCACCACCCTGCTGGCCCATCTGTACGCGGCCGCGCTGCGGTCCTACGGCAGCGCGGCAGCCGTCGATCGGAGCGCGGATCCGTTGGGCGCGCTGGACACCGGCGCGGTCGAGGTCGTGCCGGGACTCACCGGACGGCTGCTGGTCCGCTTCGATCCCGACGCGACGGCGCGCGCCCCCGAGCAGGTCTACCGATCCATGATCTCGGCGCTGCCGGAGGGCATCGGCGCCGGTGACTACGCGCAGTCCGCGGAGGACAAGCCCGCGCTGGCGGTCACCGAGGCGACGGCCCAGAAGTGGCGTGCCCGCGACGTCGCGGCGGTGGTGCGGCACTGCCCGGGGCTGACGGTCGGCGCGGTGGCCGGTGACCCGGCCCCGGCGGCCGTGGCGACGTGCCGCCCGCCCGCGGCGACCGAATTTCCCACGGCCGCAGCCTTGGTGGGGGCGTTGCGGTCGGGGCGGGTGACGGCGGCGTGGACGTCCACCGCCGTGCCGGAGACCCCCGACGACGTCGTCGTCCTGAGTGACAAGACCTCGGCCATCCGCGCGGAGAACGTGGTCCCGCTCTACCGGCGCAACGAGCTGAACGAACGTCAGGTGTTGGCGCTCAACGAGATCGCCGGAGAGCTGGACACCGGCTCACTGGCCGACATGCTGGGCAAGGTGGCCGCGGGCGCCGACCCCGGCGCGGTCGCCGAGGACTGGCTGGCCGCGCATCCGCTGGGCCACTAGCCCGGTCAGCGGACTCCCGGCATCGCCCGCGCGATGACGGAGGCGAACAACCGCTGGTAGCCCGACCCGGTGATGCGCACGATGACGTCGAGGGCCTTGGCGTCGGCGCCCACGAGCACGCGGGCCTTGTTCTTGCGGACCGCGTCGAGGATGATCACCGCGGCCCGCTCGGGGGTGGTCTTCGCCAGCTTCTTGTCGAAGGTCTTCGCCAGCTTCTCGGCGTCGATGCCCTCGGCCGCCGCCGCGTTGCGCGCGATCGCGGTCTTGATGCCGCCGGGGTGCACCGTCGTCACCTTCACGGGGCGCTTGCCGGCGACCATCTCCTGGCGCAGGGCCTCGGTGAACCCACGCACCGCGAACTTGGCGGCGTTGTAGGCGGCCTGGCCGGGTACCGAGAAGATGCCGAACAGGCTCGAGACGTTGACGACGTGCCCGTCGCCGGACTCGATGAGGTGCGGCAGGAACGCCTTGGTGCCGTTGACGACGCCCCAGAAGTCGACGTCCATCACGCGCTCGATGTCCTTGTAGGAGCTGACTTCGACGTCACCGGTGTAGGCGATGCCGGCGTTGTTGTAGATCTGGTTGACCTTGCCGAAGTGCGCCTTCACGGCGTCGGCGTACAGCTCGAACGCCTCCCGCTCCGTGACGTCGAGGCGGTCGGCCTTGACGGGCGCACCAATGGCCTTCAGCCCGGCCTCGGTGACGGCCAGGCCCTCCAGGTCTACGTCGCTGATCGCGAGCTTCGCCCCCGAGCGTCCCAGCTCCAGGGCCAGTGCCTGACCGATGCCCGACCCGGCTCCCGTGACGACGGCGACCTTACCGGCGAAGCCATCCATGAACACTCCCTCTCTCGGCGGCCAGCGTGCTTTCGGCGTGAAGCCTAACCGGTACCGCTGGTCCCGCCTAAGAGGGTTAGCCGAACGCCTCGTCGATGATCTCCTGCTGCTCGACGGCGTGCACCTTCGACGAGCCCGACGACGGAGCCGACATCGCGCGACGCGAGATGCGCTTGATGCCGGTCAACTTGTCCGGCAGCTGCTCGGGAAGCGCCAGGCCGAACGTCGGCCAGGCACCCTGGTTGGCCGGCTCCTCCTGCACCCAGAAGAACTCCTGGGCGTTGGGGTACTCGTCGAGCGTGGCCCGCAGCCGCCGCTTGGCCAGCGGGTAGAGCTGCTCGATGCGGACGATCGCGACGTCGTCGCGGTTGTCCTTTGCCTTCCGGGCGGCCAGGTCGTAGTAGATCTTGCCGCTGGTGAGCAGGATGCGCGTGACCTTCGAGCGGTCGCCGTCCCCGTCGGTGAAGGTCGGCTCCTCCATCACCGAGCGGAACTTCTGCTCGGTGAAGTCGCGGATGTCGCTGACGGCTTCCTTCTTGCGCAGCATCGACTTCGGCGTGAAGACGATCAGCGGGCGATGGATTCCGTCGAGGGCGTGCCTGCGCAGCAGGTGGAAGTAGTTCGCCGGCGTCGACGGCATCGCGACGGTCATCGACCCCTCCGCGCACACCTGCAGGAACCGCTCGATGCGACCGGACGTGTGGTCGGGGCCCTGACCCTCGTGGCCGTGCGGCAGCAGCAGCACGACGTCGGACAGCTGGCCCCACTTGGCCTCACCGGAGCTGATGAACTCGTCGATGATGGACTGCGCGCCGTTGACGAAGTCGCCGAACTGCGCCTCCCACAACACCATCGCGTCGGGGTTGCCCACCGAGTAGCCGTATTCGAAGCCCACCGCGGCGTACTCCGACAGGGCCGAGTCGTAGACCATGAACTTGCCGCCGGTCGGCTGGCCCTCCTCGTCGAGGGTGAGCAGCTCGAGCGGGGTGAACTCCGCGCCGGTCTTGCGGTCGATGATCACCGAGTGCCGCTGGGTGAACGTGCCGCGCCGGGTGTCCTGACCCGTGAGGCGGATCAGCTTGCCCTCCGACAGCAGCGAGCCCAGCGCCAGCAGCTCGCCGAAGGCCCAGTCGACCTTGCCCTCGTAGGCCATCTCCCGGCGCTTGTCGAGCACCGGCTTGACCCGCGGGTGCACCGTGAAGCCCTCGGGTACCGCCAGGTGCGCGTCGCCGATCCGGGCGAGCAACGACTTGTCCACGGCCGTACTGAGTTTCGCGGGCAGCTGCTGGTCGGACTCGACCGACTCGCTGGGCTCGATGTCGTGCTTCTCGAGATCGCGGACCTCGTTGAACACGCGCTCGAGCTGACCCTGGTAGTCGCGAAGGGCGTCCTCGGCCTCCTTGATGGAGATGTCGCCGCGGCCGATGAGCGCTTCGGTGTAGGTCTTGCGGACACCGCGCTTGGTGTCGATCACGTCGTACATGCCCGGCTGCGTCATCGACGGGTCGTCGCCCTCGTTGTGCCCGCGGCGGCGGTAGCACAGCATGTCGATGATGACGTCCTTGTTGAACTTCTGCCGGAAGTCGACCGCCAGGCGCGCCACCCAGGACGCGGCCTCGGGATCGTCGCCGTTGACGTGGAAGATGGGCGCTCCCACCATCTTTGCGACGTCGGTGCAGTACTCCGAGGAACGGGAGTCCAGCGGCGAGGTGGTGAAGCCGATCTGGTTGTTGACGATGATGTGGATGGTGCCGCCGGTGCGGTAGCCCCGCAGCAGCGCGAGGTTCAGCGTCTCGGCCACCACGCCCTGGCCGGCGAAGGCCGCGTCGCCGTGCAGCATCAGCGGCACGACGGAGAACTTGGGCGAACCCTCCGTGCCGTCCCTGGAGTCCACCAGGTCCTGCTTGGCGCGCACGAGTCCCTCGAGCACCGGGTCGACGGCCTCGAGGTGCGACGGGTTGGCCACCAGCGAGACGTCGATGTCGTTGTCGCCGAACATCTGCAGGTAGTTGCCGGTCGCGCCCAGGTGGTACTTCACGTCACCGGAACCGTGCGCCTGGCTCGGGTTCAGATTGCCCTCGAACTCGGAGAAGATCTGCGAGGCTGGCTTGCCGACGATGTTGGCCAGCACGTTGAGGCGGCCGCGGTGCGGCATGCCGATGACGACCTCGTCGAGGTTGTGCTCGGCGGCCTGGTCGAGCACGGCGTCCATCATCGGGATGACGGTCTCGGCGCCCTCCAGTGAAAAGCGCTTCTGCCCAACGTATTTCGTCTGCAGGAACGTCTCGAACGCCTCGGCGGCGTTGAGCTTGCTCAGGATGTACTTCTGCTCGGCGACGGTGAACTTGTCGTGCTTGACCTCGACGCGTTCCTGGATCCACTTCTGCTGCTCGGGTTCCAGGATGTGGGTGTACTCCACGCCGACGTGGCGGCAGTACGCGTCACGCAGCACCGACAGCACGTCGCGCAGCTTCTTGTATTCCTTGCCGGCGAAGCCGTCGACCTTGAAGACCCGGTCCAGGTCCCACAGCGTCAGCCCGTGGGTCAGGACGTCGAGATCGGGGTGGCTGCGGAAGCGGGTCTTGTCGAGGCGCAGCGGATCGATGTCGGCCATCAGATGGCCGCGATTGCGGTATGCCGCAATCAGTTCGATGATCCGCGCGTTCTTGTCGAAGATCGAGTCGGGGTTGTCGGTGCGCCACCGGACGGGCTCGTAGGGGATGCCCAGCTCGCGGAAGATCTCGTCGTAGAAGTCGTCGGAGAGCAGGAGCTGGTGGATGGTGCGCAGGAAGTCGCCGGACTCGGCGCCCTGGATGATGCGGTGGTCGTAGGTCGACGTGAGGGTGATCAGCTTGCCGAGGCCCATCTCGGCGATGCGCTCCTCGCTGGCGCCCTGGAATTCGGCGGGGTACTCCATCGCGCCGGCACCGACGATCGTGCCCTGCCCGCTCATCAGTCGCGGCACCGAGTGCACGGTGCCGATGGTTCCGGGGTTGGTCAGCGAGATGGTGACGCCGGAGAAGTCCTCCGCGGTGAGCTTGCCGTCGCGCGCGCGCCGCACGATGTCCTCGTAGGCGGCGATGAACTGCCCGAAGCGCATGGTCTCGCACTTCTTGATGGCGGCGACGACGAGCTGGCGACCGTTCTTGGTCTGCAGGTCGATCGCCAGGCCCAGATTCGTGTGAGCCGGCGTGACGACGTTCGGCTTGCCGTCGACCTCGGTGAAGTGCCGGTTCATCGTCGGGAAGGTCTTGATGGCCTGCACGATCGCGTACCCCAGCAGATGGGTGAAGCTGATCTTGCCGCCGCGGGTGCGCTTGAGGTGGTTGTTGATGACGACGCGGTTGTCGATCATCAGCTTGGCCGGGATGGCCCGCACGCTGGTGGCCGTCGGCACGCTCAGCGAGGCGTTCATGTTCTTCACCACGGCGGCGGACGCACCGCGCAGGATCGACACTTCGTCCTCGTCGGAGGACTTCGCGGGCTCGGTCTTGGACTCGGGCTTGGACTCGGTCTTCACGGGTTCGGCCTTCGGCTTCGGCTCGGGCTTGGTCTCGACCTTGGCGGGTTCAGCCTTGGCTGCCGGCTTCGGCTCGGCCTTTGGTTCGGCCTTGGCCTTGGCGGGCTCCGGCTTCGCGGGGGCCTTCGCCGCGCCGTTGGTCGTCGACGGTGGCGCACTCGACTCGGTCGACGGCTCCGGGGAGTAGTCGACGAGGAACTCGTGCCAACTCGAATCGACCGACGAGGGGTCATCGCGGAACTTGCGATACATCTCCTCGACAAGCCACTCGTTCTGTCCAAATGGTGAAGGTGAACTGCTCACGGCAGCTACTCGCCTCGATTCCTTCTAACTCCGCGGGCGTGCCGTCTGCCGCTCGCTCTCTCGCCACATCAAGGCTAACGCTTCGATGGCGAGCGTCGACGGCCAACGCCCTTAGTCAACTGGAGCCGACGTCGATGGCGGCGTGCGAACGTCCCCGGGGGGCGTCCGCCCTACTTCTCCAACCCGGGCAGGACGTGCAGCGTCGCAGGCCACCGCGATGGTGGATTGCCGAACGCGCCGCGCGCATTGGAGATGATCTTCTTGCCCATCGCACGGTTGCCGACGCCGCCGATCACGGCTCCGACGCCGACCGGGAGCAGCTTGCCGAACGCGATCGCGCCGCGCTTGAGGGCGTACTTCTTGACGAAGAACTTGAGCAGCCGGCCGTTGAGCTGCGACACCGCGGGCAGCGGCAGCGAGGCCGCGCCGTCGGCCAGCCAGCCACCGCCGGTGCGGCCGGTGCCGATGAGGTCGGCCACGGCGCGCTTGCCGTCCTCGCCGACCAGCACCGCCAGCACCAGTGCGCGCCGCCGCTCCCGATGAGCGGCCGGGATGCCGTGCACCTCCGCGACGGCGAGGACGAACACGGCCGTCGCCTCCAGGAACACCACCGTCTCGCCGGCGACCGCCGACATCGCCACCAACGTGCCGATGCCGGGGAACGCCGCCGCGGAACCGACGGCCGCGCCGCTGGCCATGACCGCGGCGAGATAGTGGCTCTCCAGCTTGTCGACGATCTGGTCCGGCGTCGCACCGGGGTTGTGCTCACGCAACCGGTCGACGTAGGCCTTCACCGCGGGAGCCTGCACGCGGGCGCCGCGTTCGATGATCTGGGACAGCGCTCGCGCGGTGACGCTGGGATCGTCGTCGACCTTGGCGGGCACCTGACTCTTGGCACCGGAGCGAGCGCTCATGATTGGGCCTCCCGTTTGCGGACTTGCTCTGTTCAGGCTAGTCCGTCGTCCTGCTACTCCAACGTACTGCGAGGCACCAGCGTGCCCGGCCGTGACGGCGGTCACCGTTCGCTCAGGGAAGAAAATCGTCGTAACCCTTGCTAAACACTTCCATGGCAGCATTTGGATACGTGGACCTCGAGAACACCGCATCCAAAGAACTAGGGGTGTCGGACGACGACGGCGGAAGCAAGGCGCCGAGCCGCGCCCGGATGATCGTGGTGCTCGGTCTCCTGGTGGCCCTCGGGCCCCTGACCATCGACATGTACCTGCCGGCACTGCCGCAGATCGCCTTGGACTACTCGGTGTCGTCGTCGGTCGTGCAGTTGACGCTGACGGGCACGCTGGCGGGCCTGGCGCTCGGCCAGCTGGTGATCGGTCCGCTGTCGGATTCGCTGGGCCGGCGGCGGCCGCTGATGGCCGGGATCGTGCTGCACATGGTGGCGTCGCTGATCTGCCTCTTCGCGCCCAACATCGCGGTCCTGGGCATCGCCCGGAGCCTGCAGGGCGTCGGCGCGGCGGCGACCATGGTGGTGGCGCTGGCCATCGTCGGCGACCTGTTCTCCGGCAACGCCGCGGCGACGGTGATGTCGCGGCTGATGCTGGTGCTCGGCGTGGCCCCGGTGATCGCGCCGTCCCTCGGCGCGGCCGTACTGCTGCGCTTCTCCTGGCACTGGGTCTTCGCCGTGCTGGTGGTGCTGGCCGGACTGCTCCTGCTGCTCGCGGCTCTCGCCCTTCCCGAGACGCTGGCGGTGTCACACCGTCGGCCGTTGCGCGTGCGCGGCATCCTCGGTACCTATGGCGAGCTGCTGCGCGACCGCCGGTTCGTGATCCTGGTGCTGGTCGCGGCGCTCGGCATGTCGGGTCTGTTCGCCTACATCGCGGGCGCCTCGTTCGTCCTTCAGGGCCGGCACGGCCTGGACCAGCAGAGCTTCGCGTTGGTGTTCGGCGCCGGTGCCGTCGCTTTGATCGGCGCCACGCAGTTCAACGTGGTGCTGCTGCGCCGCTTCACGCCGCAGACCATCACCGTGTGGGCACTGGCGGCCTCGGTGGTCGCCGGAGTGGTCTTCGTCGGGCTGGCCGTGGCCGGCGTCGGGGGCATCTACGCCTTCGTGCTGCCCGTGTGGGCGATCCTCGCGGCGATGGGCTTCGTCATCCCCAACGCGCCGGCGGTGGCCCTGTCGAGGCACCCCGACGCGGCGGGCACCGCGGCGGCGCTCCTCGGTGCCGGCCAGTTCGGCCTCGGCGCGGCCGTGGCACCGCTGGTCGGCGTGCTCGGCAACGACGAACTGGCCCTCGCCGCGGTGATGACGGTGGGCTCGGTGATCGCGCTGCTGGCCCTGCTCGCGGTGGGGTCGACGGCACCGTCCGGCGACGACGCCGTACCCGCGGGCGCGGTGGCCGAGGCCGCCTGACCCACCGTCGGCCGACTTGTCGTCGATGGGACCGATCCGTACCGTCGGCTCCCTAGCTACGCAACGCTTGGTCGGACAGATGCCCCAGACGATGAACCCTCCACCGATGTCCCGCGCCCTCACGGCGCTCGAGGCACGCCGATGACGGCGGCGCGCGACCTGCTCAGGCCCCGCACCGACAACCCGTGGCACGCGTTGTGGGCGCTGCTGGTCGGGTTCTTCATGATCCTTCTCGACGCCACCATCGTGTCGGTCGCCAATCCGTCCATCATGGACGCGCTGCACGCCGACTACGACGCGGTCATCTGGGTGACCAGCGCCTACCTACTGGCCTACGCGGTGCCCCTGCTGCTCGCGGGCCGGCTCGGCGACCGGTTCGGACCCCGCAACCTCTACCTGGTGGGGCTGGCGACCTTCACCGCGGCGTCGCTGTGGTGCGGACTGGCCGGCAGCATCGAGGTGCTGGTCGCCGCACGCGTTGTTCAGGGCGTCGGCGCGGCGCTGCTCACCCCGCAAACGCTGTCGACCATCACTCGCGTGTTCCCGCCGGAGCGCCGCGGCGTCGCGCTGAGCGTGTGGGGCGCCACCGCCGGCGTCGCGACGCTGGTGGGCCCGCTGGCCGGTGGCGTGCTGGTCGACGGGTTGGGCTGGCAGTGGATCTTCATCGTCAACGTGCCCATCGGCGTGCTGGGCCTGGTCCTGGCGCTGATCTTCGTCCCCGTGCTGCCGACCGAGAAGCACGGGTACGACGTGATCGGCGTGCTGCTCTCCGGCGTCGCCCTGTTCCTGATCGTGTTCGCACTGCAGGAGGGTCAGTCGCACCAGTGGGCGCCGTGGATCTGGGCCACCCTGGTGGCGGGCGTCGTCGCGATGGGCGCGTTCGTCTACTGGCAGGCGGTGCACACCGGCGAGCCGCTGATCCCCCTGAGGATCTTCCGGGACAACGACTTCAGCTTGTCCAACCTCGGCATCGCGGTCATCGGCTTCGCGGTGACGGCGATGATCGTCCCGGTGATGTTCTACGCCCAGGCGGTGTGCGGACTCTCGCCCACCCGGTCGGCCCTTCTGACGGCCCCGATGGCGATCGCCTCGGGGGTGCTCGCGCCCTTCGTCGGCAAGCTCGTCGACCGCACCCATCCGCGACCCCTCATCGGTTTCGGCTTCTCGGCGGTCGCCATCGCGCTGACCTGGCTGTCGTTCGAGATGACGCCGACGACGCCGATCTGGCGACTCGAGCTGCCGCTGACCCTCATGGGCGTCGGGATGGCGTTCATCTGGTCACCGCTGGCGGCCACCGCCACGCGCAACCTGCCACCCAGGCTCGCGGGCGCGGGCTCGGGGGTCTACAACACGACCCGGCAGGTCGGCAGCGTCCTCGGCAGCGCGGGCATCGCCGCACTGATGACGGCCCAGATCAGCGCCGCGATGCCGGCCCAGGCGAATCCCGGGGTGGGGCAGCAGTCCGCCGTGACGCAGTTGCCGGCCTTCCTGCACGCGCCGTTCGCCGAGGCGCTGTCGCGCTCGCTGCTGCTGCCCGCCTTCGTCGCCCTGTTCGGCGTGATTGCGGCGCTGTTCCTGCGGGGCTTCGGGGACGGGGCCGCGCTGGATCGGCCGTCGACCCCCGCCGTCCCGGTCGAACCCGACTACTTCGCCGACGACGACGACTACGTGGAGTACACGGTCGACTGGTCCTCGGCCGAGGACGACGACGGCGGGTGGGACGATCCCGACCGCGCCGTGCGGCGGCACGCCGACGTCTTCGCGCGCGACGCGACGCCCGCCGACGACAGTGTCACCTCGCCGTTGGCCGTGCCCGTGGGGCATCCGCTGCCCGCGCCCGCCGACACCTGGCACGCCGGCCCCGCCGACACGTGGCACAGCCTGATGGACGACGAGCCCCTCGGTGATCTCGACGACCGTCTCGACGACCATCTCGACGATGTCGACCACGACCCCGACACGGTGCCCGAACTGATCGGCCTCAGCGAGCCGTACCGCACCCCGGAACCCATCCCCGCCCGCAACGGGCACGCCCCGTGGCGTGACCTCCTCGACGACCCGTTGGACGTCTCGATTCCCGTGCCGCCTGCTGAGCCGATCGGTCTGGGCCGCAACGGTTTCCACGTCGCCGACGAGGTGTGGCCGGCCCCGTCGCCGGGGCGGCATTCCCGCCGCGACGACCAGCCGGCCGACGACGCCGGGACCTACGGCAAGCACTCGATGCGCTTCCGCGACTGACTCAGCCGAACAGCACCGCGGGGTTCAGCCGGCCGTCCGGGTCGAAGGCCGCCTTCAGTGCGCGCATCGCCGCGACGTCCGCGGCGGTCCGCGACATCGTCAGGTAGTCCCGCTTGCGGGTGCCGACCCCGTGCTCGCTGCTGACGTTGCCCCGGTGCTCGGCGATCAGCGCCATCATCGCCGCGTACAGCGCTCGCTCGCGGTCGGCGTCGAGCGTGCACCGCACCAGGTTCAGGTGCAGGTTGCCCTCGCCGACGTGGCCGAACAGCACGGGGATGGCGTCCGGCGCGTGCTCTGCGACCAACGACGTTGCCGCCGCGGCGAACTCGGCGACCGTCGACAGCGGCAGGGACACGTCGAACTTCAGCGGCGGGCCGTAGACGCCCAGCACGTCGGCGACGGCCTCGCGGACCTGCCAGAGCCGGAACTGCGTCGCGGCGTCGACGCCCACGGCCGGCTCGCCGGTCAGCTCGGCGTCGGAGAGCAGGTCCGCCAACCGCTCGGTGAGGTCGACGTCGCCGGCGAGTTCGATCAGCAGCTGCCACGCTCCGACGACGGCCGGTCCGACGCCGGCGTGCTCGGCGGTCAGCGCGCTGGCCCTGGCGTCGACCAGTTCGAGCGCGGCGATGCCGTCGACGTCGCGGAACTCGCGCCCCACGGCGAGCAGCGCGTCGAGGTCCTCGAAGCCGGCGATCGCCGTCACGCGGTGTGCGGGAGTGGGATGCAACCGCAGGTCGAGGCTGGTGATCACGCCCAGGGTGCCCTCGGCGCCGACGAACAGCGACGCCAGGTCGTAGCCGGTGTTGTCGCTGCGCACCTCGCTGTGACGGCGCACCACCGACCCGTCGACGAGGGCCACCTCCAAGCCGAGGACCTGCTCGCCCATGTTGCCGTAACGGACGGTCCGCAGGCCGCCCGCGTTGGTCGACGCCATGCCGCCCACGGTCGCCGAGTCGCGCGCGGCGAGGTCGACGCCGAACACCAGGCCCGCGTCGGTGGCGGCGCGCTGAACGGCGGCCAGGGTGGCGCCTGCGCCGGCGCGGACGCGGCGCTCGACGACGTCGACCTCCCCGACCGCCGAGAGCCGTTCGGTGGAGAGCAGCACGTCGGCGTGTTCGGGGACGGTGCCCGCGACCAACGACGTCCGCCCGCCCTGCACGGTGACGTAGGCACCGGCGTCGCGGCAGGTCCGCAGCACGGCGGCGACCTCGTCGTCGGAGCCCGGCCGGACCAGTGCGGCCGCCCGACCCCGGTAGCGCCCCGTGTAGTCCACGCAACGGCCGGCCAGCACGTCGGGATCGGTGCTGACGTACTTGGCGCCGACGATCGCCGCGAGCTGGTCGGTCAGGCTGTCACTCACTCCGTGGGTGTATCACACGCCACCAGCGACAGGAACGCGCCGAGTTCGATCAGGCCGTCGGGCGTCGACGGCAGGTAGTCGGTCAGCAGCCGCGACCGCACCACGACCGCCGCGTACTTGGCCCGGCTCACCGCCACGTTCAATCGATTTCGATTGAGCAGGAACGAGATTCCGCGTGGCACGTCGTCGGCCGACGACGCCGTCATCGACACGAACACCACGGGCGCCTGCCGGCCCTGAAACTTGTCGACCGTGCCGACCTGCACGTCGGTCAGGCCGGCGGCATCCAGGCGGCGCCGCAGCGTGACCACCTGGGCGTTGTAGGGGGTGACCACCAGCACGTGCCCCTGGTCCAGCGGCACGGTGTCGTCGCCGTCGGTCCACGACCGGCCGAGCAGCCCCTGGATCTCGGCGACGATCGCGTCGGCCTCCTCGGGACTGTCGGTGGAGTTTCCGTCGTGGTCGACCTCGAGAAGCCGGACGCCGGGGATCACGCCGTCGAGTCGCCGCGCCGCGCTGACGGAGTCCTTGGCGCGCAGGCGGCCGTCGTAGGACAGCCGGGACACGGGCCCGCACACGTCGGGGTGCATGCGGTAGGAGAACTCGAGGAAGTAGCCGCGTTCGGGCGGCAGCGTGTGGTGGCCGTCCACCAGCCAGCCCAGCGCCGAGTGGTCGACGGGCTCGGGGTGGGTGCCCTGACTGACCTGCGGCAGCTGCTGCGGGTCGCCGAGGAGAAGCAGATTCTTGGCGGCGCTGGCCACCGCGATGGTGTTGGCCAGGCTGTACTGGCCGGCCTCCTCGATCACCAGCAGGTCGAGCGCGCCCCGCGGCACCCGGCCGGCGTTGGCGAAGTCCCATGCGGTGCCGCCGATCACGCCGCCGGCGGGGTCGTCGACGAAGGCCGCGTAGTCCTTCTCGGCGACGTCGCGCCACGGCGCGTTCGGGCTCTTCTTCTTGCCGACCCGGTCCGGATCCACTCCCGCGTCGACGATGCAGCCCAGCAGATTCTCGACCACGGCGTGCGACTGCGCCACCACGCCGATGCGCCAGTGGTGGTCGGTGACGAGCCGGCTGATCACCTGCGCGGAGGTGAACGTCTTGCCGGTGCCCGGCGGCCCGTGCACCGCCAGGTACGACGAGTCGAGGTCCAGCAGGGTGGCGGTGACGTCGTCGGCGACGTCACCGGTGCGGGGCAGTGGCCGGCCGCTGACCGTGCGCGGCGGACGTCGCAGCAGGACGTCGACGACCGGGTCGGCGGGCAGGTTCGGCAGGCCCGCGCCGACCAGGGACGCCGTCGCCTCGATGGACTCCCGCATCGGCTTGGTGGAGATCGGCGGTCCCGGCGTCAGCGCGAACGGCACCTGGGCGAACACCTCGCCGTCCTTGGGCTGCTTCTCCACGATCAGCGCCTCCGTGGGCGCCTCGGGGTCGTCGCACCCGATCACCTCGACGCTGGCGAACCCCCGCCGGTCGGGGTCGTCGGCGAACCCCGCGGGTGCCGGCGGTTCGTAGAGGGCGTACATGGTGCGGCCCAGTTCGCCGGTGGCGATCTCGCCGAAGAGGCGGACGTGGCGCTGCGGCTTGCGCGCCCGCGGCGGCTGGTGCCAGTCGGCGACGATCTCGTGGCGGTCGGCGACGAACACGTCGCCGTCGCCGGCCCATTCGTCGACGGGACTGTTGACGCGGTCGAAGTGCGCCCACCAGAACGGCTTGTCCTCCCGCTGGTGGTATCCGCGGGCGGCCGACACCATCGCGACGACCGTCTGCTCGGGCGTGCGTGGCTCGGTGCCGTCGCCGGCGAACCGCATCAGCCGGCGTTCGAGGGCGTCGGCGACCTCGACGGCTTCCTCGGCGGCCTCGTTCCGGACGGGTTGCGGGCCGCGCGGCGGGACCTCCGATTCGATGGCCCTGGCCACCAACCAGTCGCGCAGCCGCCGGGTGGACCGGCAGTCGTAGCGGTTGTAGTCCTCAATCTCCTTGAGCACGATCTGCGCGTCGTCGTCCCTGCCCTCGTCGCGCAGCGCGCAGTAGCGCGCGTACTGCGTGATCGAGTCGGTCGCGGTGGTCACTGCGCCGTCGCGCAGCTCGTTGCCCATGTACAGCGGCTCGAGGTACTTGATGCTGTAGCTCTCGGTGCCCACGCGAATGCTCTTGCGCACCAACGGATACAAGTCGACCAGCACGCCGTTGCGGAGCAGTTCGTCGACGTCGTTCTCGCCGGTGCCGTACCGCCCGGCCAGCCGCAGCAGGGTGCTCTTCTCGTAGGCGGCGTAGTGGTAGACGTGCATGCCCGGATACTTCTTGAGGCGCTTGCGGACCATGGCGAGGAAGTCGACGAGGGCCTGGCGCTCGCTGGGCCGGTCGTGCGCCCAGTACGGAGTGAACTCGTCGGCCTGGGTCAGCACGCCCCACAGGTACTCCAGACCCCATTCGCGGCCGTCGAGGGTCCACAGCGGGTCGCCCTCGAAGTCGAAGAACAGGTCGCCCTTGTTCGCATCCGGCAGCACCATGAGCGGCTGGGCGTCGAGCACCTCGTAGGGCGGCTTGCCGTCGACCCGCTCGGCGACCTGCAGCCGGGCCTGGGCGGCGAGCGCCGTGGTGGTGCGCGCGGACAGCTCCGGCACCGGCGCGGCCAGTTCGGCGAGGTCGTGCACCGTGGTGACCCCGGCGTCGATCAGGCGGGCGCGCTGGGACACCCGCATGCCCGCGACCAACAGCAGGTCGTCGTGGGCGCGGACCTCGACGCTGCACTCCGGGCAGCGGAAGCAGGCCCGCACGTCCTGGTCGTCCCACCGGACGGGCCGGCCGCGGGCCAGGTGCTCGTCGAGCAGGCGCTGCAGGGACGCCCGCCGGGGCAGGTAGACGGGCAGCAGCTCGTCGACCCGGTAGGCGGACACGGCGCCGTCGCCGAGGACCAGTTCGACCTCGTCGGCCACCGGGACGCCGCTGCGCGACAGCGTGTCGGCGTACGCCGCGAGCTGCAGCAGGGCCTCGACCTTGACCGACCGCGCCAGCTTGGTGTCGCGCAACACGTACCGGTCGCCGTCCAAGACCAGGAAGTCGGCGAAGCCCACGAAGCGGCCGTCGAACATCGCCGCCTGGTACACCACCGGTGCGCGGTCCCGTACCGCCCGCGTGGTCTGCTCGGCGGCCGCGCGCAACCCCGAGGCGCTGTAGGACGGCCGGCCGATGACGGTGACGTCGCCGAACTCGGCGCGCAGGTCGTCGAGTTGTCGCCGCTCGTGGTCGTCTCCGAGGCTGGACGTGCGGGCCAGCAGTTCGTCTTCGACGGCAACCTTCGGGATGCGCCCGAGCTTCGCGTCGAAGGCGCGCAGCAGCGCGTACTCGCACCGGGCGGCGGCGGCGAGATCGGATGCGCTGTAGACGACGCGGTCGTCGCCTCCATCGGCTAGGACGAACACCAGTCGACTGTAGGTCCTCGGACCGACGTCGACGCCGAGGCGAACTAGCCCGTGTTGCCGATCAATTCGACGCCGTTGCCGTTCCAGCGGAACCGCACGACGCTCTTTAGCTTGCTGGTCTCGTTGAGGTACATCAGCGCGACCGTGTCGCCGGTGGTCGCGGTCTCGTCGACGCCGTTGAAGCCGTAGGTGTCCGGCACGCCGGTGGGGATGACCTTGCCCAGGTGGAACAGCACGGCTCGGGTGTTCGGGTTGTCGGCGTTGGTGTTGGCCTTGATGACGACCGCCGACAGTGGCGCGCATTCGTTGTAGTTGCCCGCCAGCGGCTCGGGGCTCCACGGCTGCCCGCTGCGCGGATCGCGAGGCAGCTCGGAGACGGCCTTGGCGATCTCGGGGGCGGCCAGGTTGACCGCGCAGGGATCGGCGGGCGCCGGGGCCGCCGACGGACCGGCGGCGACGGTCGGTGCGGGAGCGGGCGGCGCGGTCTGGGCCGGGGGCACCGGCGCCTCCGGAGTCTTCGACACCGTCGAGTCACTCGCCCCGCAGCCGGCCAGTGCGGCCACCGCCGCGAGAACCGCGCACCACTGGAACCTTCGCTTCACCCTCACGCCGGGCCACCGTACCGGCTCCGAGTGTCCTCCCGGCTGCAACATGGGGGAGAGAGCTGCGACTACCCGTAGACTGCCAACTCGATGAGCTCTGAAGAACCCGACGCGACGAGCGCCGAATTGACCTTTGCTGACCTGCAGATTCACCCGGCGGTGCTGCAGGCCCTCGCCGACGTCGGCTACGAGTCGCCCTCGGCGATCCAGGCTGCGACGATTCCGGCGATGATGGCCGGCTCCGACGTGGTCGGGTTGGCGCAGACCGGAACCGGCAAGACCGCGGCGTTCGCGATCCCCATCCTGTCCCGAATCGACACCACCAGCCGCACCACCCAGGCCCTGGTCCTGGCGCCGACGCGCGAGCTTGCGCTGCAGGTCGCGGAGGCTTTCAGCCGCTACGGCGCGCACCTTCCGGTGAACGTCCTGCCGGTGTACGGCGGCTCGTCCTACGGTCCGCAGCTGGCCGGTCTCAAGCGCGGCGCGCAGGTGGTCGTGGGCACGCCCGGCCGGGTGATCGACCACCTCGAGAAGGGCAGCCTGGACGTTTCGCACCTCGACTACATGGTGCTCGACGAGGCCGACGAGATGCTGCAGATGGGCTTCGCGGAGGACGTCGAACGTATCCTCGCGGACACTCCCGAGTACAAGCAGGTGGCGCTGTTCTCGGCCACCATGCCGCCCGCGATCCGCAAGATCACCTCGAAGTACCTGCACGATCCCGTACAGGTCACCGTGAAGTCGAAGACCGCGACCGCCGAGAACATCTCGCAGCGCTACATCCAGGTGGCGGGTCCGCGGAAGATGGACGCGCTCACCCGGCTGCTCGAGGTCGAGCCGTTCGAGGCGATGATCGTGTTCGTCCGCACCAAGCAGGCCACCGAGGAGGTCGCCGAGAAGCTGCGGGCGCGGGGTTTCTCCGCTGCGGCCATCAACGGCGACATCGCCCAGGCCGTCCGTGAGCGCACCATCAGCCAGCTCAAGGACGGGACGATCGACATCCTGATCGCCACCGACGTGGCGGCGCGCGGGCTGGACGTGGAGCGCATCTCCCACGTCCTGAACTACGACATCCCGCACGACCCGGAGTCCTACGTGCACCGCATCGGGCGCACCGGGCGGGCCGGCCGGTCCGGTGCGGCGGTGTTGTTCGTCACGCCGCGCGAGAAGCATCTGCTCAATTCGATCGAGCGGGTCTCCCGGCAGAAGCTCGTCGAGTCCCAGCTTCCGTCGGTCGACGACGTCAACGACAAGCGGGTGGAGAAGTTCCGCGAGGCGATCACCGAGGCGCTCAACGCACCCGGAATCGAGTTGTTCCGCAAGCTGATCGAGGACTACGAGCGCGACCACGACGTGCCGACGGCGGAGATCGCCGCGGCACTGGCCGTGCAGAGCCGCGGCGGTGGCGAGTTCCTGATGACGGAGCCGCCGCCGGAGAAGCGCCGCGAGCGTCCGGACCGCGACGCCGGTGACGGCCCGCCGCGCAAGCGCCGGGACAACGTGCGCAGCGACCTGGCGACCTACCGCATCGCGGTCGGCAAGCGCCACAAGGTCGGCCCCGGTTCGATCGTCGGCGCGATCGCCAACGAGGGCGGTCTGCACCGCAGCGACTTCGGCCACATCACCATCAAGATGGACCATTCGCTGGTCGAGTTGCCGGCGAAGCTGTCGAGGGAAACGCTAAAGAAGCTGGAGCACACCCGGATTTCGGGCGTGCTCATCGACCTCAAACAAGATCGCGGGCCGAGCCACCACAAGCCGAAGTGACGCGGCGCGACACTGACGTTGGCGGCCTCGAGTCGGCGAGCCGGGGCAGAGTCGCCTCACTGACCGGCATTCGTGCGGTCGCCGCACTCCTGGTCATGCTGACCCACGCGGCGTACACCACGGGCAAGTACACCCACGGGTACCCGGGTCTGATCTACTCCCGCATGGAGATTGGCGTGCCGATCTTCTTCGTGCTGTCCGGCTTCCTGCTGTTCGCGCCGTGGGTGCGGGCCGCCGCGGACGGGACGGCCCCACCGTCGGTGCGCCGCTACGCCTGGCACCGGGTCCGGCGCATCATGCCCGCCTACGTCGTCACCGTCCTGGCGGCGTACGCGGTGTACCACTTCCGCACGGCGGGACCGAATCCCGGCCACACGTGGATCGGCCTGTTCCGCAACCTCACGCTCACCCAGATCTACACCGACGACTACCTGTATTCGTATCTGCACCAGGGCCTGACGCAGATGTGGAGCCTCGCCGTCGAGGCGGCGTTCTACGTCGCGCTGCCGGCGTTGGCGTATCTGCTGCTGGTGGTGCTGTGTCGCAGGCAGTGGCATCCGGGGCGGTTGGTCGGCGGGCTGCTGGCGTTGACGCTCGTCAGCCCGGCGTGGTTGACGCTGGTGCACACCACCGACGCGTTGCCCGACGGTGCGCCGCTGTGGCTGCCGACGTATCTGACGTGGTTCCTCGGCGGCATGCTGCTCGCGGCGCTGCTGCCCCTCGGGGTGCGGGCGTACGCCGTGGTCTGCGTGCCGCTGGCGGTGGCGTGCTACCTGATCGCGGCGACGCCGATCGCGGGTGCGCCGACGACGTCACCGGCCGAGCTTCGGGAGGGCCTGTTCAAGACGGTGTTCTACGCCGTCATCTCGACGTTGGTGGTGGCCCCGGTGGCGCTGCGGGGCCGCGACGGCGGGCGCGGGTGGTATCTGCGGTTCATGGCGAGCCGGCCGATGGTGTTCCTCGGCGAGATCTCCTATGAGATCTTCCTGATCCACCTCGTCACGATGGAGTTGGTGATGGTCGAAGTCCTGCGGTACCCGATCTACACCGGGTCGACGTGGGGTCTGTTCGTGGTGACGCTGGTGGTCACCGTCCCGCTGGCGTGGCTGCTGCACCGCGTGACGAGGGTGCGGACCTAAGCGCACCGCCATCCAAAGGCCGATTACGCAGGCCGCTCGTCGCCTACGCTCTGTTTCTCGGGGTCGAGACCGTGCTCCGAGATCGCTCGTGTGGCGATCACTTCGGCGAATGGACTCTTCGTGAGTGCACCCAACGACACCCGACGCGACATCCTTCCCGTCCCCGACGTCGCCCACGTGGGTCTGACGACATATGACGCCAAGGACCCCGAAACCAGCTATCCGCCGATCACGGACGTGCGTCCCCCGGACGGCGCCCCCAACGTGCTCGTGATCCTCATCGACGACGTCGGCTTCGGCGCCAGCAGCGCATTCGGCGGTCCCTGTGAGACGCCGAATTTCGAGCAGCTTGCCGCAGGCGGGTTGAAGTACAACCGCTTTCACACGACCGCGCTGTGCTCCCCGACGCGCCAAGCGCTGCTGACCGGTCGCAACCACCACTCGGTGGGCATGGGCAACATCACCGAGACCGCAACCGCCGCACCCGGGTACACGTCGGTGCTGCCGAATACGAAGGCACCGCTCCCGCTGACGTTGAAGCTCAACGGCTACTCGACGGCGCAGTTCGGCAAGTGTCACGAGGTGCCGGTGTGGCAAACCAGCCCCGCGGGTCCGTTCACCGCGTGGCCGACCGGTGGTGGCGGGTTCGAGTACTTCTACGGCTTCATCGGCGGCGAGAACAACCAGTGGGACCCGGCGCTCTACGAGGGCACGACACCGATCGAGCCGCCCAAGACTCCTGCCGAGGGCTACCACCTGACCGAGGATTTGACGGACAAGGCGATCAACTGGGCACGCCAGCAGAAGGCGCTTCTCCCCGACAAGCCGTTCTTCATGTACTTCGCACCGGGTGCCACCCATGCTCCGCACCACGTGCCCGCGGAGTGGATCGCGAAGTACGAGGGCAAGTTCGCCCACGGCTGGGACCGCCAGCGCGAGATCACCTTCGAGCGGCAGAAGGAGCTGGGCGTCATCCCGGCCGATGCCGTATTGACCCCCCGCGACGCCGAGGTCCCCGCCTGGGACGAGATGGATCCGGCGTTGAAGCCCGCGCTCGAACGGCAGATGGAGGTGTACGCCGCCTTCCTGGAGCACACCGATCACCACGTCGGGCGGCTGCTCGACGCCTTGGAGCCCGTCCTGGAGGACACGCTGGTCTACTTGATCATTGGCGACAACGGCGCGTCGGCCGAGGGCACCCTGCAGGGCGCCTTCAACGAGATGGCGAACTTCAACGGGATGGCCGCGATCGAGACCCCCGAGTTCCTGGCGTCGAAGATCGACGAATTCGGGGGCGAGGCGTCCTACGGCCACTATGCCGTGGGTTGGGCGTGGGCGATGGATTCGCCCTATCAATGGACGAAGCAAGTTGCCTCGCACTGGGGCGGCACCCGCAACGGCACGATCGTGCACTGGCCCAGGGGCATCGAGGAAAGGGGTGGCCACCGCAACCAGTTCAGTCACGTGATCGACTTTGCGCCGACCGTGCTGGAGGCGGCCGGCATTCCGGCGCCCACGATGGTCAACGGCGTGATGCAGAGCCCGTACGAGGGTACGAGCATGGTGTACAGCTTCAACGAGGCCGACGCGCCCGAACGGCACCAGACGCAGTACTTCGAGATGTTCTGCAACCGAGGCATTTACCACAGGGGCTGGAGCGCGGTGACCAAGCACCGCACGCCATGGGCCATGGGCGGCGCGGTGATGCCCGCCTTCGACGACGACGTCTGGGAACTCTACGACGGCAACGTCGACTGGACGCAGGCGAACGACCTGTCGAAGGAGAACCCGGCGAAACTGCAGGAGCTGCAGAGACTTTGGCTGATCGAGGCGGTGAAGTACAACGTGCTTCCGCTCGACGACCGTCAGATCGAACGCATCAATCCCAGGACGGCGGGCAGGCCCTCGTTGATCAAGGGCAACAGCCAGTTGCTCTTCGGCAACATGGGTCGGCTGTCGGAGAACAGCGTGCTGGACATCAAGAACAAGTCGTTCGCGGTGACGTCACAGGTGGACGTACCGGCCGACGGCGCCGTGGGCGTGATCATCGCTCAAGGCGGCCGCTTTGGCGGGTGGAGCCTGTACGCCAAGGACGGTCGGGCCAAGTTCCACTACAACGTGCTCGGTATCACGTCGTTCGACGTCGAGGCCACCGAGGCCGTTCCGACGGGCAGCAGCCAGGTGCGCATGGAGTTCGCCTACGACGGTGGCGGCATGGGCAAGGGTGGGAACGTCACGCTGTACTACGACGGCAATGAAGTCGGCAGCGGCCGGGTCGAGCAGACCCAGGGCTTCATCTTCTCGGCCGACGAGACGACCGACGTCGGTCGCGAGACGGGCACCACCGTCAGCTCGGACTACACCGCCCACACCAGCCGGTTCAGCGGCAAGATCGACTGGGTGCGAATCGATCTCGGCGACGACGCCGAGAACGCCGAGCACTTCATCAGTCCCGACGAGCGCTTCCGGATCGCGATGGCCAGGCAGTAGGTCATCGGACCCGTCTGCCTGCGTCGGCGACGACGGGGAGGACGAACTGGTCCAGCATGTTGCGTTCTTCGGCGGAGTCGCTTCCGGGGAACGTCAGCAGCGAGATGATCACCCGCACCAGCCAGCGGGCCCGCGGTTCGACGTCACCGACGCCGAGGGACTGGAGGAAGGATGCGGTCAGCGTCTCGATCACCAGGGAACGTTGGGCCATCTCACCGCCGACGGGACGCTCGTCGGGGATGAACCACGCTGACAGGGAGGGGCTTTCGCGAACGCTGCTCAGCGCCGCCAGGACGCCCTCGAGCAAGCGTTCGCGCGGATCGGCGATCACCGCGATGCGGTCGCCTAGTTCGCGGAACACCCGGTGCGCCTCACGGTGCGTGTAGGCGGTGTAGAGGGCGTCGCGATTCTCGAAGTAGCGGTACAGCGTTGCGCGTGAACACCCCGCCGCCGCGGCGACGTCGTTCATCCCGACGCGCGCGGCGCCGAGCCGGGTGAAGAGAGCGTCGGCCGCGTCGAGGATGCGGTCGGCGGCGGCATCGGCGCGGCGGTCGGCCAACCAGTCGCCCGCCATCAGGCCGCCCGGATCGGCATCGACAGCGGCCGTCGCACGTATGCGCCCGGCGCCCAGACGACGTCGTCCTCGACGACCTCGAAGTCCGGGATGGCAGCCAGTAGTTCCTGCAGCGCGACGCGCGACTGCATGCGGGCCGCGGCGGCGCCGAGGCAGTGATGTGCGCCATGGCTGAACGTCAGGATGTTCCGCGGTCGGCGGGTCACGTCGAGTTCACCTGCGTCCGAACCATATTGGCGCTCGTCGCGGTTGCCCGAGCCGTACAGCAGCATCGCGCGCCGCCCGGCGGGAATCGTGGTGTCACCGATCGTCACCTCACGGGTCACCGTGCGGCCCAGCATCTGAACCGGTGAGGTCAGGCGCAGCAGCTCGTCGACGGAATCTTCTAGCAGCGACGGGTTTTCGGTGAGCAGCCGGCGTTGGTCGGGGCGCTGGTGCAACAACTGGACCGAGCCCCCAAGCATGCCGGTGGTGGTGTCGTTGCCGCCGGTGACCATGGTGAAGGTGAACGACAGGATGGACAGCAGGCCCGCGACGTCTCCGTCGACGCCGATTCCGGCGGCGACGAGGTGCGACACGGTGTCGTCGCCGGGTTCGGTTCGGCGGTGTTCGACGAGCGAGGTGAAGTACTCCGTCATCTCGCCGAGTGCGTCGCCGAGGGTGGTCAGCACGCCCGCGATGCCGTCGGCGGAGGTGTTTGCCGCAACGATCGCGTCGGTCCAGGCGTCGAATCGGTCGCGATCGGCCTCCGGGACGCCGAGATAGTGGGCGACCACCATCGACGGCAGTGGCTTGAACAACTCGGCGACGACGTCGCCGCCGCCGTTGGCGCGGATGCGGTCGACCCGCGCCCGCACGTACCGGCGCACCATGGGCTCGACGGCCTCCACCTGCCGCGGCGTGAATCCTCGGGACACGAGCTTGCGGAATGCGGTGTGCGCGGGTGGGTCCTGCATCACCATCGGCGGATTGTCCGCCATGCCGATCATGTCCAACTCGCCGTAGTTGACGGTCAGGCCCAGTGCGGAGGAGAACGTCTCGTGGTCGCGGGCGGCGGCGGCGACGTCCGCATGCCGGGACAACACGTAGTAATCCTGGTCGGGAGCGTCTGCAGGGACGGCGTGGTGGACGGGATCGTGGTCGCGCAGCGCGCGGTAGGTCGGCCACGGGTCGACCCACGTCTCGGGCGTGGCGAGGACGAAGCGGGGTGCGGAGTGAGACACCGAAGCCGTCATGTCTCATGCATACGACAATCGTTCGAAGGTGTCAACCCCGTCAGCCCGCCGGGTGCCAGCCCCTCATGGCGTCGTCCATCTGGTCGTCGGTGAGAGCGGCGACGGCGATCGGCTGTTGGCCCGGGTGGGCGCGCATGCCGTCGAGAAGCAAGGCGACGTACCGGCGCCAAAGTTGGGGTTCGACGTGTCCGGCCCACTCGACCACCGCCCCGGCCAGCAGGCTGACGATCGGAGTGTCGCTCGGGCCCACTCCTGGCCGCAGATGCCCGTCGCGCCTGGCTCGCTCCATCAGGGTGGAGACGAACGGGTCGAGGCGGACGCGGGCCCGTTCCACGCGGTAACCGCCGTAGGCCTTGCTGTAGAGCATCTCTCGCAGCCCGCGGTCGGTGGCGGTCAGTTCGCAGGTGTGCTCCACGAAGTAGACGAAGCCCTCCCACGAATCATCGTGGCGCGACGCCGTTTCGGCGATGCCGGCGATCTGCTCGATGCCGTCTTCGAAGATGGCCTCGAGCAGTTCGTCCTTCGTGGCGAAGCGTCGGTAGACGGTGCCCACCCCGACGTTGGCATGGTGGGCCACGTCGTTGAGGGTCGCCTCGAGACCCCGCTCGGCGAACAGGGATCGCGCGCCGTCCAGGATGCGGCGTCGGTTGCGCTCCGCGTCCTTGCGCAACGGTCGGCGGGGTTCCTGGCCCTCGGTCACGCGGTCGAGTCTAAGTGACGGCCGTCATAAGTGGATTGACCTTATCCACTTAGCCGTTTAGGTTGACTAGCTACATGACCGGCTCCGGCCGGTCGGATCTTCCCTGGAAAGGCTCCATTCGTGATCGCGGTGCTGAGACGGACGTGGTTGCCACTCCTCATGATCGTGGCAATAACCGTTGGCGCGGTGAGCGTTTCGTACTTCCGCTCGGTCTTCGGCTCCCACGGGGCGGTGGTGACGCCGGTGGGTTCGGACACCGCCGAGTCGTTCAACCCGAAGGTGGTGACCTACGAGGTGTTCGGTTCCGGCTCGACGGCCACCGTCAACTACGCCGACCTCGACGGAGTGCCGCAGCGCACCGGTGAGGTGCCCCTGCCGTGGACCCTGACGCTCACGACCACGGTGCCGTCCGTGATGCCCAACGTCCTTGCCCAGGGCAACGGCCAAACGATCAGCTGCCGAGTCACCGTGGACCACGTGGTGAAGGACGAAAGGACGGCCGAGGGCGTGAACTCCGCGACGTACTGCCTGGTGAAGGCCGCATGAGCATCTTCAAGCGAACCAGCGGAGTCGACGCCGCCGACGACGCGCCGACGGACGCGATCCCGACCGCGCGCCACGCCGCTCGGCCCCGGCCCTGGCTTCCGCGGTTCCTGCGGGCCTTCGCCATCCCGATCGTGCTGGGGTGGATCGCCATCGTCGCGCTGTTGAACACCGTGGTGCCCCAGCTGGAGGACGTCGGCAAGCTGCGGGCGGTGTCGATGAGTCCCCAGGATGCGCCCGCACTGATCGCGACCAAGCGCGTCGGCGAGGTGTTCGACGAGTACAAGACCAACAGCTCGTTGATGATCGTCCTGGAAGGCGAGGATCCGCTCGGCGCGGACGCGCACACCTTCTACGACGACATGGTGCGCAAGCTCCGCGCCGACACCACCCACGTGCAGCACGTCCAGGATTTCTGGGGTGACACCCTGACCGCAGCGGGCGCCCAGAGCGTCGACGGCAAGGCCGCCTACGTACAGGTCTACGTCTCGGGCGACCAGGGCGAGGCGCTGGCCAACGACTCGGTGGAAGCCGTGCGGCACATCGTGAGCACCGAGCCCGCACCCCCGGGTGTCAAGGCGTACGTGACGGGGGCGGCCGCGACCACGACGGATCAGAACGCCGTCGGCGACGCCAGCATGAAGATGATCGAAGGCCTGACGTTCGTCGTCATCATCGTCATGCTGCTGCTCGTCTACCGCTCCGTGGTCACGGTGCTCGTCACCATGTCGATGGTCGTCGTCGGCCTGCTCTCGGCCCGCGGCATCGTCGCCTTCCTCGGCTTCTACGACGTCTTCAAGCTGACCACCTTCGCGACGAACATGGTGGTGACGCTGGCCATCGCCGCGGCCACCGACTACGCGATCTTCCTGATCGGCCGCTATCAGGAGGCCAGGAGAGCCGGCGAGGATCGAGAGTCCGCGTACTACACCATGTTCCACGGCACCGCCCACGTCGTGCTGGCATCCGGGATGACCATCGCCGGGGCTACGTTGTGCCTGCACTTCACCCGGCTGCCGTACTTCCAGACCATGGGCTTTCCGCTCTCGGTCGGCATGACGATCGTGGTCGCCGCGGCGCTCACCCTCGGGCCGGCCGTCATCTCCCTGGTGACCCGGTTCGGCAAGGTGCTGGAACCCAAGGGCAAGGCCAAGTCTCGGGGCTGGCGCCGGGTCGGAGCGGCCACCGTGCGCTGGCCCGGCGGCGTGCTGATCGTCGCCGTCGTCCTCGCCCTCGTCGGCCTTCTGACGCTGCCCGGCTACCACACCACCTACAACGACCGGATCTTCCTGCCCGACGACATCCCCGCCAACGTCGGCTACGCCGCCGCCAACCGGCACTTCTCCGAGGCCAAGATGAATCCGGAGCTGGTGATGGTTCAGGCCGACCACGATCTGCGGAATCCGGCCGACTTCCTCATCATCGACAAGATCGCCAAGGCGATGGTGCACGTGCACGGGATCGCCCAGGTGCAGACCATCACCCGGCCCGACGGCAAGCCGGTCGAGCACGCGTCGCTGGCCTACACCCTCAGCCAGAGCGGCAATGGTCAGCTGATGAACAACGACTATCAGCAGACCGTGCTGGCCAATACGCTCAAGCAGGCCAACGAGATGCAGACGTCCATCGACTCGATGACGAAGATGCAGGCCATCACGCTGCAGATGGCCGACGTCACCCAGAGCATGTCGGAGAAGTTCCAGAAGACCTCCGGTGACACCAACGAGATTCGCAATCATCTCGCGGACTTCGACGACTTCTTCCGGCCGCTGCGCAACTACTTCTACTGGGAGCCGCACTGCTTCGACATCCCGGTGTGCTGGTCGTTGCGGTCGATCTTCGACAGTCTGGACGGCATCGGTACCTTGTCCGACGACATCCAGGACATCGTGCCGGACATCGAGCGGCTGGCCACCCTGACGCCACAGATGGCGGCGTTGATGCCCGCAATGATCCAGACGATGAAGAATCAGAAGCAGTACCTGTTGAACCAGTACCAGGCGCAAAAGGCCCAGCAGGACCAGAACATCGCCCTGCAGGCGAACACGACCGCGATGGGTCAGGCCTTCGACGCCGCCCGCAACGACGACACGTTCTACCTTCCGCCCGAGGCGTTCCAGACCGCCGACTTCCAACGCGGCATCAAGCTGTTCCTCTCACCCGACGGACACGCGGTGCGATTCACGGTCTTTCACCAGGGTGACCCGCTGACCGAGGAGGGCACCTCCCACATCGAGCCGCTGCGGGTGGCCGCCGCCGACGCCATCAAGGGCACCCCGCTGGAGGGGTCGACGGTCTACGTCGGCGGAAGCGCGGCCACCTACGTGGACATGCAGCAGGGTGCTGACTACGACCTCCTCATCGCGGCGGTCGCGGCGCTGATCCTCATCTTCCTGATCATGGTGCTGCTCACCAGGGCGGTGGTGGCTGCGGCCGTGATCGTCGGGACCGTGCTGCTGAGTCTCGGTGCGTCGTTCGGTCTCTCGGTCCTGTTGTGGCAGCACGTCATCGGGCTGCCGCTGCACTGGATGGTGCTGCCGATGTCGGTCATCGTGCTGCTGGCCGTCGGCGCCGACTACAACTTGCTGCTCGTGTCCCGGATGAAGGAGGAACTTCACGCCGGGCTGAACACCGGCATCATCCGGTCCATGGCGGGCACGGGATCGGTGGTCACCTCGGCGGGCCTGGTGTTCGCATTCACCATGATCGCCATGTCGGTGAGCAAGCTGGCGGTGATCGGCCAGGTCGGCACCACGATCGGCCTTGGGTTGCTGTTCGACACCCTGGTGGTGCGCTCGCTGATGACGCCGTCGCTGGCCGCGCTGCTGGGCAAGTGGTTCTGGTGGCCACTGCACGTGCGGAAGCGTCCGGTGCCTCAGCCGTGGCCGCGCCGCGACCCGGTGGAGGCGCCGGCGAGTTAGAGCGCGGCCCCCGGATTGAGGATGTCGTCGGGGTCGAGGGCCTTCTTGATGCGACGGTTGAGTTCCATCGCCTCGGGGCCCAGGTAGCCCGCCAGCCACGGCCGCTTGAGCCTGCCGACGCCGTGCTCGCCGGTGATGGTGCCGCCCAGGCCGACGGCGAGGTCCATGATCTCGCCGAAGGCCGTCTGCGCACGTTCTGCCTCGTCGGCGTTTGACGGGTCGAACACGATCAGCGGGTGGGTGTTGCCGTCACCGGCGTGGGCGATCACCGAAATCATCAACTGATGCTGCTCGGCGAGCTTCTCGACACCCGCTACCAGGTCGGCCAGCGCGGGCAGCGGCACGCCGACGTCCTCCAGCAGCAGCGACCCCTTCGCCTCGACCGCCGGGATGGCGTAGCGCCGCGCCGCCACGAAGGCGTCGCCCTCGTCGGGGTCGGACGTCGAATACACCTCCGTCGCACCGGCTTCGGTGAACACCCGCGCCATGTACTCGGCGTCCTCCGAACCGGCGGGGCCGCGATCGTCGGAGGCCGCGACCATCATCGCGGCGGCGGTGCGGTCCAGACCCATCTTCAGCTTGTCCTCGACGGCGTTGATCGCGACCGAGTCCATGAACTCGAGCATCGAGGGCCGGATCTTGCCGGTGATGGTCACGACGGCGTCCGCGGCCGCCGCGACGTCGTCGAACGAGGCGACGACGGTGCAGCCCCGGTGCTGGGTGGGCAGCAGCTTGAGCGTCACCTCGGTGACGATGCCGAGCGTGCCCTCGCTGCCCACGAAGAGCTTGGTCAGGCTCAGGCCGGCGACGTCCTTCAGACGGGGTCCGCCCAGCCGGACGGCCGTCCCGTCGGCGAGCACCACCTGCATGCCGAGCACGTAATCGGTCGTGACGCCGTACTTCACGCAGCAGAGTCCGCCGGCGTTGGTGGCGATGTTGCCGCCGATGCTGCAGATCTCGTACGACGACGGGTCCGGCGGATACCAGAGCCCGTACTCGGCAACCGCCTTCTTGACTTCGGCGTTGAACAGCCCGGGCTGGGTGACGGCGGTCCGGGTCACGGGGTCGACGGTGATGTCGCGCATCCGTTCGGTGGACAGCACGATGCCGCCGTCGAGGGCCGTCGCGCCGCCGGACAGGCCGGTGCCTGCACCACGGGGGACCACCGGCACGCGATGGGCGGTGGCCCAACGCATTACGGTCTGCACCTCCTCGGTGGTGCGGGGCCGGACCACCGCCATGGCGGTGCCCGCATTGGGGTCGGCGGCGCGGTCCTGCCGGTAGGACGCCACGATGTCCGGGTCGTCGACGACGGTGCCCTCGGGCAGTTGGGCGGTCAGGTCAGCCAGCATGTCTGCGCTCACGGTTCGATGCTACGAGTGTCATGGCACCATCCACGCCAAGATGGGCGAGGCCTGTAGCGCCGACAACGCGCACAGGACCACGAGGAAGCCGAGACTCCACAGGACCACCCGGCGGAAGATCTCGCCCTCCTTGCCGTGGAGCCCCACCGCCGCCGCGGCGATCGCGAGGTTCTGCGGCGAGATCATCTTGCCGAGCACGCCCCCGGAGCTGTTGGAGGCGGCCATCAGCACCTCGGACAGCCCGGCCTGATTCGCAGCGGTCACCTGCAGGGCGCCGAACAGCGAGTTGGCCGACGTGTCCGAGCCGGTGACCGCGACGCCCAGCCAGCCCAGGATCGGCGACAGCAGCGCGAACGCCGTGCCCGCTCCCGCCATCCAGGTACCGAGGGTGATGGTCTGGCCGGACACGTTCATCACGAAGGCCAGGGCCAGCACCAACATCACCGTGAGGATGGCCCACCGCAACTGGTGCAGCGTCGCGCCGTAGGCCTTGACCGCCCTGGGCACCGAGAGCCGCAGCGCGACCATCGTGATCAGGCCGGCCACCAGCATCTGCGTGCCCGGCGTGGTGAGCAGGTTGAGGGAGAACTTGGCGAGGCTCAGTGGGTCGCCGTCGGCGTCCACGACGTCGAGGCCGGGCCAGTTGAACGCGATCGTCGCCTGGTCCAGCAGCTTCTTCACGGCGCCGATCTGGCAGACGACGAAGACCGCGATGATGATGCCGTAGGGCGCGTAGGCCTTGACCACGTCGGCCCGGGAGTCGGTGACGTCGGCGTCGTCCGGCCCGTCGGCCGTCCCCGGGGCGCCGACCCGCGCGGTGACGTCGGCGGTGCGAACCGGGCGGCGGACCCGCACCATGGCGACGACGGCGGCCGCGGACGCCAGTGCCGCCACCACGTCGGCCAGCGGCACCGATAGGAAGTTCGAGGTGGCGTACTGCGCGGCGGCGAACACGACGCCGCAGACCAGCGCGATCAGCCAGGTCTGGCGCAGGCCCCGCTTACCGTCCACGATCGCCACCAGGGCCAGCGGGACGAACAGCGCGAGCAGCGGCGTCTGGCGGCCGATCATGGCGCCGAGCGTGTCGACCGGGAGTTCGGTGACCCGGCCGAGGGTGATGATGGGGGTGGCCATCGCGCCGAAGGCCACTGGCGCGGTGTTCGCGACCAGGGCGAGCACCGCGGCCTTCATCGGCTGAAAGCCCAACGCCATCAGCATCACCGAGGTCACCGCGACCGGTGTGCCGAAGCCGGCGAGCGCCTCCATCAGCGCGCCGAACGAGAAGGCGATGATGATGGCCTGGACGCGCTGGTCGTCGCTGACGCTGGCGAACGAGCGCCTCAGCACGTCGAAGTGGCCGGTCTCGACGGTCATCTGATACACCCAGATGGCGTTGATGACGATCCACAGGATGGGGAAGAAGCCAAAGGCGGCCCCCTCCGTCCCGGCGAGCAGCGCCTGACCGACCGGCATGCCGTAGATCGCGATCGCGATCGCCAGCGAGACGGCCAGCGAGATCAGCGACGCCACCCACGCGGTCATCTTCAGCGCGCCGAGCAGCACGAACAACAGCAGCAGCGGAATGGCCGCCACCACCGCGCTCCACGCGAGCGAGCCGGCGACGGGATCGAGAACTTGCTGGTACACGGCGACCTCGATTGTGGTGTGCATCACATTCCGAGGGAGGGGTTACCCAAACCGGTCAGGCGGAAACCGTGGGATCCGGGTCGCGGTCCAGGTGTCGCAGCGCCGGCAGGAAGATCGCCGCCGCGCCGAGCAGCAGCATCGGCAGCGACAGCGCCAGGAAGGTGACGTGCAGACCCGCGGCGTCGGCGAGCGGACCAGCGACGATCAGCCCGAGAGGCCCCGCCGCGTACGCCAGCGACCCCATCACGCCGACCACCCGCCCGCGCAGGTGCGCGGGCGCCTGAGTCTGCATGACGTAGTTGTAGATCGGGGCGATGGGCCCGTAGACGAACCCGACCACGGCGCACAGCAGCAGGATCACCGGCAGCGGCGGCAGGAAGGCGATGACGGTCATCGACACCCCGAGCACCAGCAGCGCGACGAGCATGATCGTCCGTCGGTTCGAGTACCTCGACAGCGCCGCGTACCCCAGCGCGCCGACCAGCCCGCCGACGCTCAACGCCACCAGCACCCACCCCAGTTGCGCGGGCTCGTCGCGGTCGGTGAAGTACTTGGGGAACAGCACGCTCTCCATCGGCATGTACAGACCGGTCGCGGTGAGGTCGACGAACGCCAGCGTGCGCAGCACCGGGGTGTGCCACACGAACTTCAACCCCTCGACGACGCCGGCCCACACCCGCGGCGGCACCAGCTCGCGGTCGGGCACGCCCGCACCCTCGAGTCGCAGAACCGCGACGGCGGAGATGGAAAGCATGAAGGCGCCGGCCGTCACCCACATCGAGTCGACGCCGCCCAGCGTGGTGATCAGCAGGCCGCCGACGCCGGGACCGACGATGTAGGCGAGGTTGAACACCGCCTCGTACACGCCGTTGGCGCGGTCGAGCGTCCAGCCCGCCCGCGCCGCCGCCTCGGGCAGCATCGTCTCGCGGGCGGTCATGCCCGCCGGGTCGAAGAACGCGCCCAGCGCCGCCAGCGCGGCGAGCACCGTCACGTCGACCGCGTCGGCGCCGAAGGTCAGCGCGATCACCGGGACCGCGGCCACCGAGACGGCGGACAGCCCGTCGGACAGCATCGACACCCGCCGGCGGCCCAGATAGTCGACCGCCGCCCCCGCCATCAGGGTGGCGATCAGCAGCGGCAGCGTCCCCGCCATGGCCACGATCGAGGCGTCGACCGCAGAACCGTTGCGCTGCAACACCAGCCACGGGAAGGCGACCATGGAGATGCCGTTGCCCGCCCCGGCCGTCAGCGCGGCGAAGAAGATCAGGAAGAGGGGACGCCGGGTGGTGGTGATCATGAGTCGTCGATGCTGAATCTAACAGCGGGTGCGCCCGGTCCGCGAACGATTTCCCGGCCCGTGCACAGTGGTGGGGTGAGACTGGCGCATCCGCGGACGGGCGAGCTGTTCGACTCGCCGGTGCCCGCCGGCTCCGGCTGGCCGGGCGACCCAGCCAGCCCGGACACCCCGGTCGCGACGACGCCGGCACGCGTGCGCGCCCTGGCCAAGGGTGCCCGTGCGGTCGACGTGCTCGACGCCGAGGTCAGCGTGTGTCGCGCCTGCCCGAGGTTGGTCGCCTGGCGGGAGCGGGTCGCCGTCGAGAAGCGTCGGTCCTTCGCCGGCGAGCCGTACTGGGGCCGGCCGGTGCCCAGCTTCGGCTCCGTCACGCCGTCGATCCTGATCGTGGGGCTCGCGCCCGCCGCCAACGGCGCCAACCGCACGGGCCGCGTGTTCACGGGTGACCGCAGCGGCGACGTGCTGTTCGCGGCGCTGTACCGCGCCGGCCTCGCCACCTCGCCGCTGAGCGTCGACGCCGCCGACGGACTGACCCTGGTCGACACCCGCATGGTGGCGCCGGTCCGCTGCGCCCCGCCGGACAACGCCCCGACCCCGGAGGAACGCGCCACCTGCGCGCCCTGGCTGGACGCCGAGTGGCAACTCGTACGCCCCGGTGTCCGCGCGATCGTCGCGCTCGGCGGGTTCGCGTGGAAGGTGGCGCTGGACATGGTGCGCGCCGGCGGCGGCACGGTGCCCCGGCCGCAACCCAAGTTCGGCCACCTGGCGGTCGCGACGCTGGGGGACGTGGCGTTGATCGGGTGCTATCACCCCAGCCAGCAGAACACCTTCACCGGCCGGCTGACCCCGGCCATGCTCGACGACGTGTTCGGCGAGGCCAAGAGAATCGCCGTCGACGGGAACGATCCCGGCGGCCCGTCGGTTGAATGAATCGTGCGACTTTCGGTACTAGACCTCGTCCCGGTCCGCAGCGACCAGACCACCTCCGATGCGCTCGCGGCGACGGTGCACCTCGCCCAGACCGCCGATGAGCTCGGCTACACCCGCTACTGGGTGGCCGAACACCACAACATGCCCGCCGTCGCGGCCTCCAGCCCGCCCGTCGTGCTGGCCTACCTCGCCGCGCAGACCCGCCAACTGCGCCTGGGTTCCGGCGGCGTGATGCTGCCCAACCACGCGCCGCTCGCCGTCGCCGAGCAGTTCGCGTTGCTCGAGGCCGCCGCGCCCGGCCGCATCGATCTGGGCATCGGGCGGGCTCCGGGTTCGGACCCGGTGACCTCGATGGCGCTCCGCGGCGCCGCCGGCCGAGACGACAGCGACATCGAGAACTTTCCTCAGTATCTCGACGACGTCGCCGCGCTGATGAGCGCCTCCGGCGTCAAGGTGGCGGTGCGCAGCAGGGGCCTGCTCGACCAGAACTACGTCCTCAAGGCGACGCCCGCGGCGGCCAGTGAACCGCGGCTGTGGCTGCTCGGATCGTCGTTGTACTCGGCGCACCTGGCCGCCGCGAAGGGCCTGCCCTACGTGTTCGCCCACCACTTCTCCGGGCAGGGCACCGAGGAGGCGCTCGCGACCTACCGCTCCGAGTTCCGGCCCAGCGACCTGGCCGCGGAGCCCGTCACGTTCATGACGGTGAACGCCTCGGTCGCGCCGACCCGCGAAGAGGCGATGGACCTGATGCTGCCGAATCTGCACATGATGGCGTTCCTGCGCACGGGCCAACCGCTGCGCGCACTCGACCTGGTCGAGGACGCCAAGCGTGTCGAGTTGTCCTTCCAGCAGGAGGCCGTCGTCGACGCTGGTCTGGAGCGTGCCGTCGTCGGCTCTCCGACGGAGGCAGCCGACCAGATCCGCGAGCTCGCCGCCCATTTCGGCGTCGACGAGGTCATGGTCAACCCCGTCGGCTCGGCGTTCCGCGGCGTCGACCCGCGGCTCGCACCGGCCCGGGACCAGACTCTGGAACTGCTCGCCAAGGAGCTCTTCTAGGGCGTCAGCGCGATGATGGGAATCGGTCGCTTCGTGCGCCTCTGGTACCCGTCGTAGCGCTGGGAGTTGTTGTCGTTGACCAACTTCCAGAGCCGCGCGTAGTCCGGGTCGTCGGCGCCGATGACGCGTGCGGTGGCCGGCATCCGCGTGGGGCCGACGTTGATCTCGACCTTCGGGTTGGCCTTGAGGTTGAAGTACCACCCGGGCGCCTTGGGGTCACCTCCCTTGGAGGCGACGACGTGATAGGACCCGCCGTCGAGGGCGTAGCTCAGCGCGTTGGTGCGCGCGATCCCCGTCTTCGCGCCGACGGTGTGCAGCAGCAGGATCGGCGCCTGTCCCGGAATCTTGTGCCCCACCCAGCCCTTGGTCTTGCGGTAGATCGCGTCGTGGACCTTGAGGAGTGGAATGCCGAGGTAGCGCTCCCAGGCGGGAATGGTGCTCATGGGCCTCAGTGTGTCATTCGAGTCGTGCCCGAATCGGTCGAGCTCCGGCCGCCGCTCCAGGACACGGTCGGATTGGGATGTCTGCGACGCCATACGTCTGCGCCGAAGTATGTGTGGGCAGACATTGTTGCCAGCTAGTCGGATCGCGCATCGTGAGCTGTGACGGTGACTGCCGTCACAGCAGATCGAGGAGGTTCGCGTGCGCCGGAGAACTTGGATGGCTCGCAGCGCGACGGCGGTGATGGCTGCGGCGGTGGTCGCCATGACGGCGGGCTGTGCCGCGGGGTTGGGTGGTCCCGCGTCGTCGAGGGCGGCCCGCGACGGCGTCATCCGCTTCACGTTCGCGCCGGATCCCATCTGGGACTACATGAACGAGACCGGGATCGTCGACCAGTGGCAGCGCGACACCGGATACGAGGTGGAGAGCAGCGCAACGTGGGATGAGTTCGGCCTCTTCGCCGGCGGCCACGCCGACATCATCTCGACGGCGTCGTTCGAGGTCCCCGGCCTCGAGGAGCAGACCCAGCGCGAGACCACGATCATCGGCCGCTACAACTCCGAGCGCAGCCGCATCATGGTGCGCGCCGACGACCCCGCCCAAACGCTGGCGGACATGAAGGGCAAGCGGCTCGGGGTGTTCACGACGGTCTCGGGCACCCTGGTGTGGAGCGCGCTGCTCAAGAGGATGCACGACGTGAACCTCGCCGACGACTACGAGGTCGTGGTCGCCGACATCCAGAACCTGTCGAACCTGTTGGCGCGCGGCGAGATCGACGCCTGCATCTGCTATCCCGACCTGTCGGCGCGGGACCTCCGCGAGGGCACGGTCCGCCCACTGTACGACGGTAAGTCGTCGGCCGAAGTGTTCGCCGAACTCGAGGCCCCCGGCCACGACGGCCCGATGGGCAACGTCTTCGTCGCGCGCAAGGACTGGGTCGACGACCATCCCGGCGAGGTGTCGGCGTTCCTCGACCTGTGGACGCGCGGACTCTCCGAGTGGCAGCAGCACCGCGACGAGATGGTCGAGCGCTACCCACAGCACTTCGCCGTCGACACGCCGGAGGACATCGCGTTCATGAAGGACTACGTCGCCCAACACGACTGGGTGGTCGACGACGTGCGCTTCGACCAGAAGTGGGCCGACGACGAGAGTTCGATCTTCGACCTGATGCGTGAGACCGGCGTCATCGGTGACGACGTCGTCGACCCGAAGTTCCTGCCCACCGAAGGAGTCGAGAAGTGACGCAGATGATCACGCCACCGGACGCCGATCCGGCGCCGCGGGAACCGGCCCCGTCGGCGACGCGGCCGGCGCCGACGGGACCGCGGAGGTGGCTGGTCTCCGGCATCGCGCTCGTCGTCGCGCTCGCCGCCTGGGCCGCCGTGGCCGCCTGGGTCGACGACCCGATCCTGCCGCGGCCGCTCGGTGTCTTCGAGCGCGTCGTCGCGATCACGGTGTCGGGGGAGGCGTTCACCAACTTCGCCTCCAGCATCGGCAAGATCGCGGTGGGGTTCGTCATCGCCATGGTCTTCGGCCTGGTGATCGGATTCTTCATGGGCCGAAGCAGATTCATGTCGTCGTACTTCTCGCTGCCGCTGTTCGTCCTCGGCAACATGCCCGGTCTGACGTACGCGGTCTTCGGCCTGCTGATCTTCGGTGTCGGCGCCGGCGGTCCGATCGTGGTCTCGGCCCTGGTCGCGCTGCCGTTCATCGCGATGAACGTCGCCGAGGGGGTGCGGTCGGTCGACGGCAACCTGCTGGCGATGTGCAGGGCCTTCGAACGCAACCGGCGCGACGTGCTGCGCCACCTCTACCTCCCGGCGCTGGTGACCTTCGTCTTCGCCGGCGTGCGTTACGGATTCGCGATGGCCTGGAAGGTCGAGGCCCTCACCGAGGTGTTCGGCGCCAGCGACGGCGTCGGCTTCATGATCCGCAAGGCCTACCAGGAATTCCAAGTCGACGACATGCTGGCGTGGACCACGCTCTTCATCGTCGCCATGATCCTCATCGAACGCGGACTCGCCTACCTCGAGAACCGCTTCTTCGCATGGCGAAAGGACATCTCGTGATCACCCAGGCACTCTCCACCCCGGCACCGGCCTGGCAGCGCCACCTCCGCGGGCAGACGACGTCACTGCTCCCCGTCGTGGCCGCCCTGCTCACGATCCTCGGCGCTTGGCAGCTCGCGGTGGTGTTCGGCAACCGCATCCCGTCACCGGCGCAGACGATCGACAGCCTGGTCTCGGAGGCCGCGATCGGCCAGCTGTGGGGCAACCTCGCGATCAGCATGAACCGCTTCGCCCTCGGCCTGGCGCTCGCTCTGGTGGTCGGCGCCGCGATCGGCGTGTGGATGGGTCTGTCGAAGTGGGCGGACCTGGCATTCTCCGACGTCAACGCCGCTGCCCTCGCCATCCCCGCCGTCATCTGGGCGCTCCTGACCACCATGTGGTTCGGCTTCGGCTGGCTCACCCCGGTGGTCACGGTGTTCCTGTCGGGGCTGCCGTTCGTGGTGGTCAACATCGCGAAGGCCACCCGGGCGGTGCCCGCGGACCTGGTGCTGATGTCCCGGGCGTTCGGCGTACCGCGCCGAAACGTACTGCGCCACATCGTCGCGCCGGCCGTCGCCGGCTCCACCGTCGCCGCCGTCCGGTTCGCGATCATGAGCGCCTGGAACGGCCTCCTGCTCGCCGAGTGGTTCGGCTCCACCTCCGGAGTCGGGTGGCGGTCGCGGTACTGGTACGACGCCAACCAGCTCGACGGCTTCTTCGCCTGGGTGCTGGTCTTCATCCTCCTCCTGGTCGTCGCCGACCTGGTGCTCCTAGGACCCACCGAGCGTTACGTCACCCGTTGGCGCTCGGCGTGACGCTCCGACTCATCGACACCTCACCAAGAAAGCGAGAGATCATGGCTTCCATAGAGATTCAACGACTAGTCAAGGAGTTTCACGACCGGAGGGGTGCCACCACGCGCGTCATCGACGGTGTCGACCTGACCATTTCGGGCGACACCTTCGTCTCGGTCGTCGGCCCGTCTGGCAGCGGCAAGACGACGCTACTCAACATCGTCTCGGGGATCGAGACCCAGACCTCCGGCACCGTGAGCCTGCGATCAGGTGAACGAGAGGCGAAGGTGGGCTACGTGTTTCAGGATCCCCGGCTGCTGCCGTGGCGCACGGTGATGGAGAATCTCGGCTTCGTCCAACACGAGCGGAAGGGTTGGGAGGAGCGCGCGATGCACTATCTCGACCTCGTCGGGCTGAGCCACTGCGCCGACCGATTCCCGTCGCAGCTCTCCGGTGGTCAGCAGCAGCGCATCGGCATTGCCCGCGCGTTCGCCGTCGAACCCGACGTGCTGCTCATGGACGAGCCGTTCTCCCACCTCGACGCCATGACGTCGCGCACGCTCCGGGAACATCTGGAACGGATCTGGCTGGAATCGCGCCGGACCGTCATGTTCGTCACCCACGACGTCACCGAAGCCGTACAGCTGTCCGACCGTATCGTGGTGCTCGCACCCGGCGGTCGAGTCCACGAGGTCATCGACGTAGACCTGCCGCGCCCGCGGCGGGCATCTGATCCCGCCGTAGCGGTACTACAAGCTGAAGTGCTGGCGCGCTTCGAAACATTGGAGACAGCAGCATGACCACCGGTCCGATCGACATTCACGCGCACTGGCTACCCGAGGACCTCTTCGGCCTCCCGCCCGGCTCGCCGCTTCCTCCGATGCATGGCCGCGACAATCAGATGTACCTCGGTGACCTGCCGCTGTACTTCGAGACCGACGCGATGACCGATCCCCGTCGGGTGCTCGCCGACACCGACGCCGCCGGGCTCGGCACCCGGGTGCTCTCGGCGCCGCCGTTCGCCTTTCCCGTGGTGGACGATCCTGGAGTCGGCGAGTACGTCGGGAAATTCAACGACGCGCTCGCCGGTGCCTGCCGTGACAGCGGCGACCGACTTCTCGGGCTTGGCCTGGTGTCGCTGCACGACGTCGATTCGGCACGCGCGCAGATGGATCACATCGCGGCCAGCGGCGTGATCCGCGGGATCGCGGTACCGCCACTTCTGGGCTCGACGTCCTTCGACGTGGAGCCCATGCGGGACCTGCTTCGCCTCGCCGCCGAACGCGACCTCGCCGTGCTGGTGCATCCGATGCAGCTGCCGCGGCCGGAGTTGGCGTCCTACTACCTGGTCAACCTGATCGGCAATCCCGTCGAAACCACGACCGCCGCAGCCTCGTTGGTGCTGGGTGGCGTACTCGAAGAGTTGCCCGGCCTGCGGATCTGCATGCTGCACGGCGGTGGCTGCGCTCCAGGGCTGGTGGGGCGCTGGGAGCACGGCTGGAAGCAGCGCGCCGACGTCCGCACCGCGGAAACACGTTCGCCCCGTGAGGGTTTCACCGGCCTGTGGTTCGACACCCTGACCCACGACGCGGCGGCGCTGGAGTTGTTGCGCGCGCAGGCCGATCCGACGCACCTGATGTGTGGCAGCGACTACCCCTTCGACATGGGGGTGGCCCGACCGCAGGACCTGCCGAACGGCGTCGGCATCGACGACGCCACGCTCGAACGCAACGCGCGGAGCTTCCTCGGGCTATAGGTCTGCCAGCGCGTCGCGCAGGATGCGGCCCGTCTCCTCCCGATCGGGGTCGCGGCGGACCACCAGACCCTTCGCGAAGGAGAGCTTGTCGCCGGTCTTGCGGGGCGCGACGTGCAGATGGATGTGGAAGACGGTCTGGAACGCCGCCTTGCCGTCGTTGACGACGACGTTGTTGCCGTCGGCGTGCAGCTCCGAGGCCCTGGCGGCCCTGGCGACGCGCTGACCGATGCGCATCATGGCGGCGACGGTGTCCGGCGGGGTGTCGGTCAGGTCCACGGTGTGGGTCTTGGGGATGACCAGCACGTGTCCGCGCACGATGGGCCGGATGTCGAGGATGGCGAGGTACTCGTCGTCCTCGTAGACGCGGATGGCCGGGGCGTCGCCGGCGACGATGGCACAGAACACGCAGGGCATCCGGCCACCGTAGTTGCCGTCCGGCTCAGGCCTTCGTGAAGGCGGGTCGAGCGGGCGGCGCGGACGCCACGGCGCCGCGGTGCTCGAGCACGGCGACGACGTCCTCGGGCATCGGTGAGAGGTCGGCCACGCGGATGAAGTCTCGGATCGACGAGCCGAGACAGCGGCCGTCGACGTTGCGGGCGCCGAGGCCTGCGCGGACGTCGCCGGCGTCCACGGTGGGGACGTCGATCACGAAGCGGGTTCGGTCGTTCTCGCGGGGTGCGGTGCAGTACAGGTGCTGGCCGGAGAACTGCAGCACCCCGCCGACCGGAGTGACGAACACGGCCGCCGAGAACGGGTCGACCGTCTCTGTCGCCACGGGTGGGGAGGGTGTCGCTCCCACCGCGCGGGTCCACGGACGGTGGTCGTAGCCGGCGGAATCGTTGCCGATCGCCTGGCTGAAGTACCCCGTGTGCAGCGCCACGGCGTTGTCCTCGTCGACCTCGTACACCGGCATCCAGTGGTTCAGCTGGGCCAGGGGAGCGCAGCGCCAGGTGTCGCGGTGCGGACGCCACGCGTCGACCCCGGCGACGTTGCCGGTGTGCACGCGCAGGTGCGGCACGCCGACGTAGGTGGTCTCGGGGTCGGCGCCGCGTTCGAGCAGGAGGTCCCCGAGGAGGCGCGTCGACTCCGGGTGCTGGGTGAAGCGTCGGGTCAGCGCGTCGACGACGGCGTCGTGCTCGGCGACGGGCAGGTCGAACTGGGCCAATTCGGGGTCCCGGCCACCGAAGGCGTCGCCAACTAACTCCCGGGCGAACGTGGCCAGGGCGAGGGACGCGGGTGAGGGCGAGGTGACGTTGACCGCGCCGCCGTAGGCGAGGGCGCGTCGGCTGCGGCCGCCCACGGGCTGGTCGACATGCACTGCGATCGACATGGGGCCGACACCTCCACCAGACGGCATGGCGTTAGCTACGAGTTAACTGAAGCCAACGAACTCAAGCGTAGTCAGACGACTATAGCGCCGTTCGGGTTTGCGCGGCCTTTGCCACGCGCGGCGGTCGTCAGACGACCTCGCGCCACCTGTCCAGCTTGTCGGCGAACGACATCGGCAACGCACCGCTACTGGACGGCAGCCGCACCGCGGGGAGCTCGGTCTGCACCTTCGCCTCGAACAAATCGAAGGCGGTCAGCCCGTTGACGAAGATCCGCCGGATGCCCGGATGCCGGGCGAACAGCGGTCCGAAGTCGTTGACCGTCAGCGTCGCCTTGTCGATCTTGGCGTCCAGACTGCCCGCCCGGCGGCAGCTGTGGACCACGTCCCACAGTGCGACGCCGCGGTCGGTCAGCGCGTCGACCCGCTCCCGGTACGGCAGGTCCACGTCGACGTCGTGGAGCGCTGCCATCAGTTGCCAGAACTGGTTGCGCCGGTTGGCGTAGTACTCGCCGGCCACCAGTGAGCACTCGCTGGGGAAGGAGCCGAGGATCAGCACTCGGGAGTCTTCGCCGACGACGGGTGGCAGGCCTTCTCGCATGGGTTCGGTCATCGTGGTCCGATCCTCCCAGAAGGGCACCCCGCGATCGGATACGTTGAGCCGGTGGAGGACCTCGACGACCTGGAAGCGGCCGGTCTGCTGGACGGACTGGAGGGGTCGGCGCGCACCGAACGCGCCGAACTCGTCGAGTGGCTGACCTCGATGGGTTACACCTTCTCCCAGATCCGCGAGTCGTTCGCCCCGATGCTGCTGGCCACCCGCGGGGCCATCGGCGACGACGGGACCCTGGTCTCGGCGCGCGACATCAGCGAGACCGCCGGTCTGGATCTCGAACTGCTGGAACGCATGATGCGTGCGGTGGGGTTGCCCAGGGTCGAGGATCCCGACGCCGTCGTCCTCCCCAAGTCCGACGGCGACGCCTTCGCCAGCGCGCGCAAGTTCCTCGACCTCGGCATCACCGCCGACCAGGTGGTGCTCGTGCTGCAGGTGCTCGCCGAGGGGTTGACGCGGGCGGCGGAGGTGATGCGGTATGCCGCACTGGCCGCCGTGCTGAAGCCGGGTGCCACCGAACTGGAGACCGCCAAGGCGTCCGAGGCGCTGGTGGCTCAGGTGGCACCGCTGCTGGGCCCGATGATCGAGGACACGCTGCGGCTGCAGCTGCTGCACATCATGGAGAACGAGGCGGTCACCAACACCGAACGCGCCGAAGGGCTTCCGCTTCCGGGTGCCCGCCTCGTCACCATCGCGTTCGCCGACCTGGTCGGCTTCACCCGGCTCGGGGAGGCCGTGCCGCCGGAGGATCTGGAGAAGTTGGCCCACCGGCTCGCGGACCTGGCACGCGAGGTGGCCGAGCCTCCGGTCCGCTACGTCAAGAGCATCGGCGACGAGGTGATGCTCGTCAGCAGCGATCCCGTGGCGATGGTGCACGCCGTCCTGAACCTGTTGGACGCCACCGAGGCCGACGCGGACTTCCCCCGGCTGCGGGTGGGTCTGGCCACCGGGATGGCGGTCAGCCGGGCGGGGGACTGGTTCGGCAGCTCGGTCAACCTCGCGAGCCGCGTGACGGGAGCGGCCCGGCCCGGCGCCGTCCTGGTCTCGGAGTCCACCCGGGAGGCCGTCGGCGAGGTCGACCAGTTCACCTGGTCCTTCGCCGGCGCACGACGCCTCAAGAACATCAAGGACGACGCGAAGCTGTTCCGGGTCCGCAGGGCTAACGGGACGGAGTGAACCGCCGCAGCCGCAGGCTGTTGCTCACCACGAACACCGAGCTGAACGCCATTGCGGCGCCGGCGATCATCGGGTTGAGCAACCCGAGCGCGGCCAGGGGAACCGCCGCGACGTTGTAGGCGAACGCCCAGAACAGGTTGCCCCTGATGGTGCCCAGGGTGGCGCGGGAGAGCCGGATGGCGTCGGCGGCGGCGCGGAGGTCGCCGGTGACCAGGGTCAGGTCCGACGCCTCGATGGCCACGTCGGTGCCCGTGCCCATGGCCAGGCCGAGATCGGCCTGCGCCAGGGCGGCCGCGTCGTTGACGCCGTCGCCGACCATCGCGACGACCCTGCCCTCGGACTGCAGCCGCTTGACGTGGTCCAGCTTGTCGGCGGGCAGCACCCCGGCGATCACCGTGTCGGCGGAGGGGGCGATCCCGACCTCCGCCGCCACCGCGTGGGCCGCGCGCTCGTTGTCCCCGGTCATCAGGATCGGCGTCAGCCCGAGGCGCCGCATGTCCCGGATCGCCGCCGCGGCAGTGTCCTTCACGGTGTCGGCGACGACGATCACCGCGCGGATCTCGTCGTCGACGGCGATCCACACCGGGGTGCGGCCCAGTGACTCGGCCTCGGCGGCCGCGCCGAGCAGGTCCGCGGGCGGCTCGAGAGCCCACTCGTCGCGCAGCCACGTCAGGCGTCCCGCGGCCACGGTCCGACCCTCGACCACGCCGACGACGCCCCGTCCGCCGTGGTTGGCGAAGTCGGTGACGGCGGGCAGCGCACCCTCGGCGGCCGCCCGCGCGGCGACGGCGCGGCCGATCGGGTGCTCGGAGGCGTTCTCGAGAGCGCCTGCCAGACGCAGGACGTCGTCGTCACCCATGACGTCGGCGACGCTCATCCGGCCCGTGGTGACGGTGCCCGTCTTGTCGAGCACGACGGTGTCGACCCGGCGGGTGGACTCGAGCACCTGGGGTCCCTTGATCAGAATCCCGAGCTGGGCGCCGCGGCCGGTGCCCACCAGCAGGGCCGTGGGAGTCGCCAGGCCGAGGGCGCAGGGGCAGGCGATGATCAGGACGGCGACGGCTGCGGTGAGCGCGGCCGTGGCCGAGCCGCCGGCCAGCAGCCAGCCGGCGAACGTCAAGGCGGCCACGGCGATCACGACGGGCACGAAGACCGCGGAGATGCGGTCGGCCAACCGCTGCACGTCGGCCTTGCCGCTCTGGGCGGCCTCGACCAGACGGGCCATCTGGGCCAGCTGGGTGTCGGAGCCGACGCGGCCCGCCCGGACGCGGAGCAGCCCGCTGACGTTCACGGTGGCCCCGGTGACCTCGTCGCCGACGCCGACCTCGACGGGCACCGACTCGCCGGTGAGCATCGAGGCGTCGACCGCCGACGCACCGCCGACGACCACGCCGTCGGCGGCGACCTTCTCCCCGGGCCGCACCACGAAGACGTCGCCGACCGTCAAGCGGTCGACGGGGATGCGTTCCTCGCGGCCATCCTGGATGACGGCGACGTCCTTGGCGCCCATGTCTAGCAGTGCCCGCAGGGCGGCACCGGACCGGGTCTTGGCCCGCGCCTCGAAGTGACGTCCCGCGAGGATGAAGGTGGTGACGACCGCCGCCACCTCGAGGTACAGCTGATGGTGGTCGTCACCTGCGACGACCTGCCGTGCCGACCACAGGTATGAGGCGAGCACGCCGATCGATACCAGGGTGTCCATCGTCGTGGCGCCGTGGCGCAGGTTGACGATTGCGGCCCGGTGGAACGGCCAGGCACCCCAGCTGACCACCGGGGTGGCCAACGCCAGCGCAACCCACTGCCAGCCGGCGAACTGCCATGCCGAGACCATCGACATGGCCAGCACCGGCACGCTCAGGGCGGCGGAGACGGTCAGCCGGCGGCGGTACTCGTCGTCGTGGTTGCGGTCGGCGCGGTCGACGGTCGCGGTGTACCCCGTGGCTTGGACGGCGGCCACCAGGTCGTCGGTGGTGACGCCCTCGTCGAAGTCGACGGCGGCCTGTTCGGTGGCGAAGTTCACGGTCGCCCGCACCCCGTCGATCTTGTTGAGCCGCTTCTCGATTCGCGCCGCGCAGGAGGCACACGTCATCCCGTCCAGCGCAAGGGTGACGGTGCTCATGGCGCGGTGACGTCGTAACCGGCGTCCTCGATGGCCGCGGTCACGGCGCCCATGTCCGGGGTGCCCTCGACGCGCACGGTCCCGTCGGCCAGCACCACGTCGACGGCGGTCACCCCCGGCAGGGGAGACACCGCCGAGGTGATCGAGGCGACGCAGTGCGCGCAACTCATCCCGTGCACTTCCAACAAGACGCTCATGCCGCCACTATATACCCATAGGGGGTATGGGTAACCGAGTCGTCCGTCACCCGCCGGTGGCCACGAACGACGCCGCCAGGGTCTTCTTGTCGACCTTCTCCCCGGCCAGCGTCGGAAGCGGCTGCGCTCGGATCTCCCAGCGGGTCGGGATGGCGAAGTAGGAGAGCACCCCCGAGACGTGGCCGGCCAGTTCGTCGGCGGTGGGCGGATCGACCCCGGCCTGGTGCACCACCACGGCCACCAACTCCTCGCCGAGGTCGGGGTGAGGCACGCCGAGGGCCGCCACCTCCGCGACGGCGGGATGCGAGGCGATCGCCGCCTCCACGTGGGGGCAGGCGATGTTCTCGCCACCCCGGATGACGACGTCCTTGCTGCGGCCGTCGATGAACAGGTAGCCGTCCTCGGTGAGGTGCCCCAGGTCCCCGGAGTGCAGCCAGCCGTCCGCGTCGACGGTCTCGGCGTTCACCGTGGGGTCGACGCCGACGTAGCCGTTCATCACCGTCGGCGAGCGGGCCAGCACCTCGCCGACCCCGTCGGCGTCGGGGTTCTCGATCCGAATCTCGACGACGGGGTAGGGCCGTCCCACCGAACCGGGGTGGACGGCGAGGTCGCGGGCGTCGGCGACGGTGAGGAAGCCGCCGGCCTCGGTCATGCCCCAGGTGTTGCTCAGTCCCCGCTCGCGCAGCGTCGGCAGCTTGGTGCGGATCCGGTCGAGCAGAGCGGTGGTGACGGGCGCCCCGCCCAACGGCCAGGACTTCAGGCTCGACAGGTCGTACGAGGCGAAGTCCGGGTGCTCCAGGATGCGAATTGCCATGGTGGGCACCGCGCCCCACACCTGTATGCGCTCGCGTTCGATCAGCGTCAAAATCCGGCCCGCGTCGAACCGGCCCTCCGCCATGACGATCTTGCCGCCGGTGAGGAAGTGGGTGAGCAGGCTCGACAGCCCGCCGACGTGGAACATCGGTGTCGTCGCCAGGCTGACCACCTGGACCGAGTCGGCGTCGAGCAGGTGGGGCAGCCGACCGGTGCGCTGCATGATGTCGTGCTGGTTGCAGATCACCGAACGACGGGACAGCTCGACGGCCTTCGGCATGCCGGAGCTGCCGGAGGTGAACAGGATCAGCGCCGCCGCGTCGCCGTCGGACTCGACCGCGGGGGAGGCCTCGACCGCGGGACCGTCGAACGCGGCGCGCAGATCGCCGAGCGGGCTGACCGGCACCGGCACGTCGAGCATCGTGTCGGCCAGCACGTGGACGGGAGCGAGAACCGTTGTGGCGTGCTCGATTTCGGTGGTACTCCACCACCGGTTCGCCAGCACCGGCACCGCACCCTCGAGCCACAGCGCCCACAGCGCGACGATCCACTCCGGTCCGTTGAAACCGAAGACCATCACCCGGTCGCCGGGCTGAATGCCGAGGCCGGCGAGATGGGCCCTGGCCGTCTGCGCCGCGGCCCGGAAGCCGGCGAAGGTGACGCGGCGCTCGCCGTGCACGAGGAAGGTCCGGTCGGTCCACACCTCGGTGCCCGCCATCAGGTCGGCGAAACCGTCCGGCGCCTCGTCGTAGAGCAGCCCCGGGTGGCCGCCGTAGGTGCTCATCCGGACCTCGGTGCCCCAGACGCCCGTCACGTCGTCGGAATCTGGATGCCCTCCGAGGGCTGCACGATCACGAAGCCCTGGCCGTGGAAGGCGACCTGCACGGCCTCGCCCGAGCCGCGACCGATCAGTGCCCCCGCCTTGAAGCTGGCCTTCAACTGCGTCTGCAGGCCCGCCGACCAGGCGACGACGGCGTTGGTGTCGGCGAACGTCGGCGCCTCGGCGGCGTTGAGCACCACGGGCGGACCGTCGGTGGTCAGCGCCACCCAACCGGTGCCGCGCAGCGTGGTGTTGAACAGCCCGCCCGTCGCCATGCTGCCGCCCTTCACCCGCTCGATGTTCCAATCCAGGCTCGAGGAGAACGCCAGCACGTTCTTGCCGCTGATCGACAGACCCGTGTTGGTCAGGTTCAACAGATGCACGTCGTGGGCGAGTCCGGCGAGGAACACGTCACCCTGGCCCTGGCACCGCATCAGCGGAACGCCCTCACCCGTCAGCGCCTTCTTGATGAACTTCGACGCGCCGCCGCCCTCGAACGCGAAGTCCACGTTGCCCTGGTAGGCGACCATCGAGCCCTGCCGCGCCATGAACGGTTCGCCGAGGCGCACGCGAAGCAGCTTCGCGTTCTGGTTGGCGATCGGCGTGGACTCCTTCTCCGTGAACCGGCCGTCGACCAGGTCGCCGGTGATGCCCTCGAAGCCGTCACCGGCGGGTTGGCCGGAGTCGTACACCGACGCCTGCGGGGCTTCGGACTGCACTTGCGCCTGGGCTTGCGCTTGAGCGTGCGGTGCGGGTGCGCCACCCAGCGGCGCCCGGCCGGCCTGACCCTGGTGCGACACCTGATCGGTCCACCCGTGGCCGTCCCACCAGCGGTAGTCGTAGCGGCCCTCGGGATCGGGCTGCCAGCTTCCTTGTCCGGGTCCAGTCACCGTTCGCTCCTCGGTTCGACGTCGGTCTCCTGCCCAGACCCTAGGCCAACCCGCCGTGCCGACGGGGCGGGTGCTGGCATGCTGGGCAGATGTCCAAGGAGATCGACCCGGCGCGTGCCCGCAGTGCCCTCGAGGTCGTCAAGCAACACCCCGGAATGGTCCTGTTCCTCGCCTCGCCGGGGATCGTGGCCGTCGTCGCGGTGTGGCTGCTGGCCGGTGCGGGGTGGGGGTTCCTGCTCCTGCTCGCGCTGGTGATCGGCGGCGGCGTGGCGGTCACGCGCAAGCTGCGCTGACGGCGTCGCCCGTTCGCCCTGGGAGAAGTCTGCCCCGTTACGGCTGTAACAACGTAATCATGTAATCATGAAACAACATCACCGCGGCCGCTCCGGCGGCTGGCAGCAGTCCCAACAGCCCGACGCCACCGATGCCCCCGACTGGATCGCCGGCCGCCTACCCGAGGGCTGGTTCTCGGGTGACCCGACGGTCGTCGTCGACCGGGAGGAGATCACCGTCGTCGGCAAGCTCCCCGACGCCGAGGGCGAGGAGAGCGACGCTCGCGCCTCCGGTCGCGCCGCGCGCTTCCGGGAGGAGACCCGATCGGAGCGGATGCGGATCGCCGACGAAGCCGAACATCGCTACGGTCGCAAGGTGGCCTGGGGCGTCGAGGTGGGGTCGGAGCGAATCCTGTTCACCCACATCGCCGTACCGGTCATGACGCGGCTGCGGCAGCCCGAGCGCCAGGTACTCGACACCCTCGTCGACGCCGGCGTGGCACGCTCGCGCTCCGACGCGCTGGCCTGGTCGGTCCGATTGGTCGGCGAGCACGCCGACGAATGGCTCGGCAAGCTGCGTGAGGCCATGACCACCGTCGACGACCTCCGCACCGAGGGCCCGAAGCTCTAGGCCCTGGTCATCGACCAGTACTCGCCGTGGCGGGCGATCAGCTCGTCGTGAGTACCCCGCTCGACGATCCGGCCGGCCTCCATCACCAGGATCACGTCGGCGTCACGAATCGTCGAAAGACGGTGCGCGATGATGAAACTGGTCCGGTCGCGGCGGAGCTCGGCGGTGGCCTGCTGGATCAACAGCTCGGTGCGGGTGTCCACCGAGCTGGTGGCCTCGTCCAGGATCAGCAGGCTCGGCTGGGCCAGGATCGCCCTGGCGATGGTGATCAGCTGCTTCTCGCCGGCACTGATGTTGCCGCCGTCGTCGGCGATCCTGGTCTGGTATCCGTTGGGCAGCGTCGCGACGAACCGGTCGACGTGCGCGGCCCGAGCGGCCTCGACCACCTGCTCCTCGCTGGCCTCCGGGCGACCGTAGGCGATGTTGTCGTAGATGGTCCCGCCGAACAGCCAGGTGTCCTGCAGCACCATGCCGATGCTCGACCGCAGGGCGTGGCGGCTCATCGCGGTGACGTCCACGCCGTCGATGGTGATGCGCCCGGAATCCACCTCGTAGAAGCGCATCAGGAGGTTCACCAGGGTCGTCTTGCCCGCGCCGGTGGGGCCGACGATCGCCACGGTGCTGCCGGGTTCGGCGACCAGTGACAGGTCCTCGATGACCGGCGTGCCCGGCCGGTACTCGAAGCCGACGTGCTCGAACTCCACCCGGCCCGGCCCGCGCCGTTCGGGTGCGGAGCCCGTCGGGTCCGGCGTCTGCTCGTCGGTGTCGAGGAGGTCGAATACCCGCTCGGCGCTGGCGATTCCGGACTGCAGCGTGTTGTACATCGACGCGACCTGCGTCAGCGGCTGGTTGAACTGACGGACGTACTGGATGAAGGCCTGGATGCTGCCGAGCGAGATCTGGCCCGTCGCCACCTGCAGGCCGCCGACCACGGCGACCGCCACGTAGCTGAGGTTGCCGACGAACGTCGTCGCGGGCGACACCAGACCGGACAGGAATTGCGCGCGGAAGCTGGCCTGGTAGACGTCGCCGTTGAGTTCGCGGAACCTGTCCTCGGCGATGGCGCGGTGGCCGAACGTCTTGACGACGGTGAAGCCGCTGTAGGTCTCCTCGACGTGGGCGTTGAGGCGGCCGGTGTTGCGCCACTGCGCGATGAATTGGTCGCGGCTGCGGCGCGCGATCGTGCGGGTCGCCCACAGCGACAACGGCACCGTCAGCACGGTGATCAGGGCCAGCACCGGCGAGATCGTCAGCATCATCGCCAGCACCGCGACGACGGTGAGGATGGACGTCAACAGCTGGCTGATGGTCAAGGACAACGACGACTGGATGTTGTCGACGTCGTTGGTGACCCGGCTCAGCACCTCCCCGCGCTGGCGAGAGTCGAAGTAGGACAACGGCAATCGGTGCACCTTGTCCTCGACGTCGGAGCGCACCGCCACCATCGTCCGCTGGATGATCACGTTCAGCAGCCGGGCCTGGATCCAGATCATCAGCGCGGCAACCAGATACAACACCAACGCGAGCAGCAGCGTCCGGCCGACGGCGCCGAAGTCGACGCCCCGACCCGGCACCACGTTCATGCCGGACAGCAGGTCGGCGAAGGTGCCGTCGCCGCGCGCCCTGGCCGCCTCGACCGCCTGCTCCTTGGTGATGCCGGCGGGGAGTTGCCGGCCGATCACACCGCTGAACAACAGATCGGTGGCGTGCCCGAGAATCAGCGGGCCCACCACCCCGATTGCGATGCCGACGACGCCGAGCGACAGCACGATCGCCGTCGGAAGGCGTTGCGGGGTCAGCCTCCTGAGCAACCGCAACGCGGTCGCCCGGAAGTCCTTGGGCCGCTCCGTCGGCGCGTCGAGGCCGGCGTTGAGCCTGCGGCCGACCGGCCCGGTCATCGCGTGACCTCGGTGACGGCCTGGGAATCGGCGAACTCCGCGTACACCGGGCAGTCGGCGAGCAGCGCCTCGTGCGTGCCGGTGCCCACCACGGTGCCGTCGTCGACCACGACGATTTGGTCGGCGTCCATCACCGTCGAGATGCGCTGGGAGACGATGACCACCGTGGAGTCGGCGGACACCTCCTTCAGCGCGGCCCGGACCCGGGCGTCGGTGCGGACGTCGAGGGCGGAGAACGCGTCGTCGAACAGATAGACCGCCGGGCGACGGATCACCGCGCGGGCGATCGCCAGGCGCTGGCGTTGACCGCCGGAGAAGTTGATGCCGCCCTGGGCCACGCGCATCTGCAATCCGTCGGCGTGCGCGGCGACGAACGAGTCCGCCGACGCGACGCGCAGCGCGGCCCACATCTCGTCGTCGCTGGCGTCGGCCTTGCCGTAGCGGAGGTTCTCGGCGACCGTGCCGGAGAACAGATACCCGCGTTGGGGCACGAGCCCGATCGTCGACCACAGCCTCTCGACGTCGTAGTCCCGGACGTCGACTCCGTCGACGGCCACCGAGCCCTCGGTGACGTCGAACAACCGACAGATCAGGGAGATGAGCGTCGACTTGCCGGAGCCCGTCGACCCCACCACGGCGGTCGTCGTGCCGGGCCGGGCGAGGAGGGAAACGCCCTGCAGCACAGGCCGGTCGGCGCCGGGGTAGCGGAAACTCGCGTCGACGATCTCCACGGCGCCCCGCGCGAGCGCCGGGCTCTCGGGCGCCTCGGGGCTGGTGATCGCGGGCGTCGTGGCGAGCACCTCGCTGATGCGTTCGGCGCACACCGAGGCGCGCGGCAACATCACCACGAGGAGCGTCGCCATCAGGACGGCCATCAGGATCTGCATGAAGTAGGACAGGAACGCGATCAGGGAGCCGACCTGCATCTCACCGGTGTCGATGCGCATGCCACCGAACCAGATGAGCGCGACACTGGACACGTTGATCACCAGCGTGGTGAACGGCAGCATGAGGGCCTGCAGGCGGCCGACCGTCATCGCCGTGTCGGCGAGTGCCTCGTTGGCCTCGCGGAACCTGGTGCGCTCGAACGGTTCCCTGGCGAACGCGCGGATGACGCGGATGCCGGCGAGTTGTTCGCGCATCACGCGGTTGATGCCGTCGATCAGCCGCTGCATCCGGCGGAAGATCGGCAGCAGCTTCGAGACGATCACGTAGTTCGACAACCCCAGCAGCGGAACGCTCACCATCAACAGCCACGACAGGCCGGCGTTCTGGTGGATCGCCATGGCGATGCCGCCGACGCACATGATCGGAGCGGCGATCAGCATGGTGCACGTCATCTGCAGGAGGACCTGGATCTGCTGGACGTCGTTGGTGGTGCGGGTCAGCAGCGTCGGCGCGCCGAAGCGGGCCGTCTCCTCCGCGGACAGGCCGGTCACGTGGTGGAACATCGCCGACCGCAGGTCGCGGCCGAAGCCCATGCCCACGCGTGACCCGAAGTAGACCGCGCCGATCGCGCAGAGCACCTGCAGGGCGGTGACCCCGAGCATCATCGCGCCGAGTTCGACGATCGTCGTGGTGTCACCCTTGGCCACGCCGTCGTCGATGATCGCGGCGTTGATCGTCGGCAGGTACAGCGACGCCAGTGAGCTCACCATTTGCAGGCCGCCGACCACGGCGACCGACCCGCGGTACGGTCCCGCGTACCGTCGCAGCAACGCCCAGAGCATTCCGCAACTGTCGCACACCGCACCGACTCCGCTGGCACCCGTGGATTTCCTTAGAAAACTCCAGGTCAGTCGGCATGTCGGTGGTTGTGGCCCGAGGCGGCCGCTACAGTGTCGGGCGTGATGGGAAGACGCGGCCACCGCCTGGACGGACGCACGACGAAGGCGTTCGCGGTGCTTGCCGCCGCCGTGATTCCACTGGTCGCGGCGTGCTCCGGCAGCTCTGATCAGCCGACCGATCCCGGCGGCTCGTCGGCCCCCGCGCCCGCGGCCGACTCCAAGCACGGACCGATGATTCCCGAGTGCGGTGGCATCACCGACGAGACGATGGCGCAGCTCACGAAGATCAACGGACTGGTCAACACCGCCAAGACCTCCGTCGGCTGCCAGTGGCTGCTGGGCGGCGGCATCCTCGGGCCACACTTCTCCTTCAACTGGTACCGCGGCAGCCCCATCGGGCGCGAGCGCAAGACCGAGGAACTGTCGCGCACCAGCGTGGAGGACATCAACATCGAAGGCCACGACGGGTTCATCGCCATGAACGCCGACCCGACACTGGGCACCTCGCTGTGCGAGATCGGCATCCAGTTCGACGACGACTTCATCGAGTGGTCGGTGAACTTCACCGAGAAGCCGTTCCCCGACGCGTGCGACGTCGCCAAGGAACTCACCCGCCAGTCGATCGTGAACTCCAAGTGAGCGCGCCACGCCGCATGATGGCCGTCGTCGTCGCCATCCTGGCCTCCGTGACGATGCTCGTCGGCTGTTCGCGGGACGTGTCCGGTCAGGCCGTCAAGGCGGGAGCCGGGGGCAACACGCCCCGCAACGACAACTCGGCCAAGACCTATCCCAACCTGCTCAAGGAATGCGACGTCCTGACCACCGACGTCCTCGCCAAGACCGTCGGCGCCGATCCGCTGGACATCCAGAGCACGTTCGTCGGCGCGCTGTGTCGCTGGCAGGCCCTCAACCCCGCCGGGCTGATCGACATCACCCGGTTCTGGTTCGAGCAGGGCAGCCTGGACAACGAACGCAAGGTCGCCGACTTCCTGAAGTATCAGGTCGAGAGCCGGTCGGTGGCGGGCGTCCAGTCGATCGTCATGAAGCCGAACGACGCCAGCGGCGCGTGCGGCGTGGCGAGCGACGCGGCCGGCGTGGTCGGGTGGTGGGTCAACCCGCAGGTGCCCGGCATCGACGCCTGCGGCATGGCGATCAAGTTGATGGAGCTGACGCTCAACACCAACAACTAGGCCCGAACCGACTACCGCGGCACGTGGAAGTCGACCAGGGTCGCACCGCCGAGCTCCAGGCCGGACCACGGCGCGTGGACGGTGAACACCGCCATCGCCGACGTCGGATACTTCGTCCTGAGTCGAACCACGCCGTCCTCGTCGGAGTCGGGTCCGGCCAGGGCGGACGCCAGGCTCGACGTCGTGGGCTCGTGGCCGACCACCAGTAGCGTCTGCACGTCGTCGCCGATGCCGTTGACCAGGTCGAGCACCGTGCCGGGCCGGGAGTCGTAGAGGGAGTCCTCGTACCGGACGTTCGCCTCGATCCCGGTGCGCGCCAACGTCTCGCGCGTGCGGGTGGCCGTCGAGCACAGGACGGTGTCGACCGTCCCCACGTTCGCCCTGATCCAGGCACCGGCCAAGGCGGCCTCCCGGATGCCCCGCGGGGCCAGCGGCCGGTCGTGGTCGGCCACCCCGTCGGGATAGTCGGACTTCGCGTGCCGGAGCAGCACCAGGGTGCGGAGGGGCCTCGTCATCGACATCACGTTACCCACATGCCGACCGAGGTCCGCTTACTTGTCGGAGCGCCGACCTACACTCGCCATGCCCGTCAAAACGACGGCCCACGAGTAGAGAGCTGAGGAGTCCGGATGCGCTTCCTGCACACCGCCGACTGGCAGCTCGGGATGACCCGCCACTTCCTGAACGGCGAGGCACAGCCACGGTATTCGGCCGCGCGCCGCGACGCCGTCGCGAGCCTCGGTGCCGTCGCCGCGGAGACCGGCGCGGAGTTCGTCGTCGTGGCCGGCGACGTCTTCGAGCACAACCAGCTGGCGCCGCGTGACGTCAGCCAGTCGCTCGAGGCCATGCGCGCCATCGGCGTGCCGGTGTATCTGCTTCCCGGCAACCACGATCCGCTCGACGCGTCCTCGGTCTACACCAGTGCGCTGTTCGCCGCCGAACGGCCGGACAACGTGGTCGTACTCGACCGGGCCGGTGTGGTCGAGGTACGCCCAGGGCTCGAAATCGTTGCGGCACCTTGGCGTTCCAAGAAGCCGACCACCGATCTGCTCGGTGAGGTGCTCGACGGGATCACCGCCGACGGGGTGACCCGCGTCGTCGTGGGCCACGGCGGCATGGATCTGTTCGAACCCGACCGCGACAAGCCGTCCCTGATCCGGTTGGCCACCGTCGAGGCCGCGCTCGCCAGGGGCGCCGTGCACTACGTCGCCCTCGGCGACAAGCACTCTCGCACCCGGGTCGGGTCCACGGGCCGGATCTGGTACTCGGGTTCCCAAGAGGTCACCAACTACGACCACATCGAGCCCGACCCCGGGCACGTCCTGGTCGTCGACGTCGACGAGCGGGACCCGGCCCGTGCGGTGCAGGTCGAGAGCCGGCGCGTCGGCCGGTGGAAGTTCGTCACGCTGCGCCGGTCGGTCGACGACGCACGGGAGGTCGCCGACCTGGACATCAACCTCGACCAGTTGCCCGACAAGGAACGCACGGTGGTGCAGATCGCGTTGACGGGCACGCTGACCGTGACCGACAAGGCCGCCCTGGACGCCTGCCTGGACAAGTACGCCCGGTTGTTCGCGGCGCTCGGCACGTGGGACAAGGAGACCGATCTCGCGGTGGTCCCGGCCGACGGCGAGTTCGACGACCTGGGCATCGGCGGTTTCGCAGCCGCCGCCGTCGACGAGTTGGTCGCGACCGCCCGCGCCGACAGCGCGCAGGCCGACCAGGCCCGGGCCGCACTGGCGCTGCTGCTGCGACTCACCGATCGGGGCGTGGCATGAAGCTGCACCGCTTGGTCCTGCGCAACTATCGCGGTGTCGCCCACCGCGACGTCGAATTTCCCGACCGCGGTGTCGTCGTCGTCTCCGGTGCCAACGAGATCGGCAAGTCGTCGATGATCGAGGCGCTCGACCTCCTGCTGGAGTCCAAGGACCGCTCGACCAAGAAGGAGGTCAAGCAGGTCAAGCCGACGCACGCCGACGAAGGCGCCGAGATCACGGCGGTGATCTCCACGGGCCCGTACCGCTTCGAGTACTTCAAGCGGTTCCACAAGAAGCCGGAGACCCGGCTGAGCGTGTCGGCGCCGCAGCGCGAACAGCTCACCGGTGACGAGGCGCACGAGCGGGTGTTGGCCATCCTCGCCGAGACCGTCGACACCGAATTGTGGCAGGCGCAGCGCGTCCTCCAGTCGGGATCCACTGCGTCCGTTGACCTCTCGGGATGTGATGCGCTGGCTCGCGCGCTCGACGCCGCCGCCGGCCAGGCGGTCACGCTGTCAGGTGCCGAGCCGCTGCTGGTCGACCGCATCGACGCGGAGTTCCGGCAGTACTTCACCGCGTCGGGGCGCGCGACCGGACCCTTGGCGGCGGCCGTCGCCCGATTGCGCGACGCCCACGAACGCGTGGCGAAGTGCCAAGCCGCGGTCGACGAGGTGGACGAGGCCGTCGTGACGCACGCCGAACTGTCCGACGAACTGGTCCGGTTGTCGCAGCAGCGGGCGCGGGCCGGCGAGCGACTTCGCGTCGCCACGGTCGCCGCGGCTGCCGTCCGCCAACTCGACGACCGGCTCGCGCACGCACGCGCCTTGGCGGAGCCCGCCGAAATGGCCCGGGTCGCATCGGAATCCGCGTTGGCGGAGCGACGCCGACTGCGTGCCGAACTGGCGGAACGCACCGCCACCATCGCCGGACTCGAGGCAGCGGTGGCCGCAGCCGCCGACGACGAGGCCGCCGCCGGCCAAGCCGCCGTGGAGACTGCCGCCGCGGCCGAGGTCGCACGCGGCGGTGCCGTCGCGGCTGTGGCCAGGGTCGAGGCCGTGCGGGCCACCGTCGAACGGATCGCCCGCCGCGGCGAGCTGACGAGGTTGGCGGCCAAGCTGGCCAAGATCGACGACACCGCGGCGGAGCTCGCCCGTGTCGAGGCGGAGTTGGCGGGGATCAGCCTGACCGACGACGTGATGCGCGACGTCGAGATGGCCGCGTTGGCGACCGAGCGGGCCGCCTTTCAGGCCGAGCTGGCCTCGGCGCGGGTGGAACTCGACGCGGCGGTGAATCTTCAGGTCATGGTCGACGGGCAGCCGGTGGAGCTGTCGCCTGGCGCCACCTGGACCCAGAACGTGACGACGTCGGCCACCCTCGACCTGCCGGGCGTGATGACGGTTCGCCTGAGTCCCGGTGCGCCCGCCGCGGATTCGCAGGGTCGGCTCGACAAGGCCCGGGAGATGCTGGCCGCGCTGCTGGACGAGGCCGGCGTGGCCGACCTGGCGCAGGCGCGCACGGTGGATGCCCGGCGGCGCGAGCTGGCGGGGTCGGTGGACCGCTTGCGCGCCATCGTCGACGCCTTGGTCGGCGACGACTCGGTCGCCGACCTGCGCGTGCGCCGTGCCGAGCTGACCGAGGAGTTGGCGGAGACCGGCGGAGCCGACGATCCCGGCGTCGACGACGTCCGTGCCGAGCTGGAGGCGGCCACCGAGGCCCTCCGCCTGGCCAAGGCCGACGAGGAGGCGTGCCGCAGGGCCGTCGCGACGGCGAGCACGCAGTCGATGCGGGCCGCGGGGGCGGTGACGGTTCTTCGCGCCAAGCTGGAGACCGCTCGCGACGAGGTCACCGGTGCAACCGAACGCCTTGTCCGCCAACGTGAGTCGCAGTCCGACGACCAGCTGGCGGTCCAGGTCGAGGCCGACGTCGAGCGGGCCCGGGCCGTGCTCGCCCAGGTGGTCGCGATCGAGGCCGAGCTCGCCGACGCGGGCCCGGCGGCGGTGGCCGCGGAACTGGCGGCCGCCGAGGGCGGTGCGGCCGCGCTCGACGCGCGCCACGCCGAGGTGACCGGCGACCTCCGTGAGGTGGCCGCGCAGCTGCGGGTGTACGGGTCCGAGGGCCGCAACGGCCGGTTGGACGAGGCGCAGACCGAATGCGAGCACGCCGCCACCGACCACGACCGGGTTCAGCGCCGGGCGGCCGCGGCTCAACTGCTGCAGTCGGTGATGACGCGCCACCGCGACGAGTCGCGACTGCGCTACGTCGAGCCGTTCCGGACCGAGGTGCAACGGTTGGGCTGCATCGTCTTCGGCACCGACTTCGAGGTCGAGATCGACGGCGACCTGCGCATCCTCAGCCGCACCCTCAACGGGTGCACGGTGCCGTTCGACTCACTGTCCGGCGGCGCCAAGGAACAGCTGGGCATCGTCGCCCGCCTGGCCAGCGCGGCGCTGGTGGCCAAGGAGGACGGCGTCCCCGTGGTCATCGACGACGCACTGGGCTTCAGCGATCCGAACCGGCTGGCCAAGATGGGAGAGGTGTTCGACGCCGTCGGCGGCGACGGTCAGGTCATCGTCCTGACCTGCAGCCCGGAGCGGTACGCTGGGATCGTCGACGCGCGGCACCTCGAATTGAGCGCCTAGGGTCGCCCGGCTCAATACACTCACTCGTCGTGGACACCGATTACATCGTCGTGGGGACCGGATCGGCTGGCGCCGTTCTGGCCAACCGTCTCAGCGAGATTCCCGGAGCGCAGGTGCTGGTCCTCGAGGCCGGCGCACGCGACAAGGACAAGTTCGTCCACATTCCGGCGGCGTTCTCGAAGCTGTTCAAGTCCGACGCCGACTGGGACTACTCGACCGAACCGCAGAAGGAACTCGACGGCCGCGAGATCTACTGGCCCCGCGGCAAGGTGCTCGGCGGCTCGTCGTCGATGAACGCGATGATGTGGGTGCGCGGATTCGCCGCCGACTACGACGAGTGGGGCGCCGCGGCCGACGACTCGTGGAGCTACGCGGGCGTCGAGAAGTACTTCACGCGCATCGAGGCCGGACCGCTGGTGGTGTCCCCGCAGCGGAGCCCGCGCAGCTCGACCGCGTCCTGGCTGGCGGCGGTCGGGGAATGCGGCTACCGCACCGAGGCGCCGAATCAAGCTGCGCCGGAAGGCTTCTGCGAGACCCGGGTGACGCAGCGCCGGGGCGCACGGTGGAGCACCGCCGACGCCTACCTCAAGCCGGCGCTGCGCAGGCCCAACCTGCGGCTGCTCACCGGGGCGATGGTCACCCGGGTGGTGGTGGAGGACGGCCGCGCTGTCGGCGTGGTATACCGGCAGGACGGGCGAACCCACGTGGCCCGGGCGCGCCGCGAGGTGGTGCTGTGCGGCGGGGCCGTCAATTCGCCTCAACTGCTGATGCTCTCGGGCATCGGTGATCGCGAACGGCTCGCCGATCACGGGATCGACGCGGTGCACCACGCGCCCGAGGTGGGGCAGAACCTGATGGACCACCTGTGTGTGCCGGTCGGATTCGACGCCCACGACGACACGCTGTACGCCGCGGAGAAACCACGCCAGCTCGTCGACTACCTGGTCCGCCGGCGTGGCATGCTGACCTCCAACGTCGGCGAGGCCTACGGATTCGTCCGTAGCCGCGACGATCTCGAGCTGCCCGATCTGGAGCTGATCTTCGCCCCGGCGCCCTTCTTCGACGAGGGCGTCGGTGCGGGCCATCCGGGACACGCCGTGGTGATGGGACCCATCCTGGTCAAGCCGCGCAGCCGCGGCAGCGTCACGCTGCGGTCCGCCGACCCGCTGACCAAGCCGGTCATCGACCCGCGCTACCTGACCGATCCCGACGGCGCCGATCGGGCCGCCCTGATGGAGGGCCTTCGGATCACGGCCCGCATCGCGGCGTCGCCCACCATGCGTCGGCTGCTCGGAGACGTCGTCCGTCCGCCGGGTGGGACCGCGCTGGACGAGGCGACGCTGGAGCGGGCCCTCGAGACCGTGTCGCACACGCTGTACCACCCCGTCGGCACGTGCCGCATGGGCGGCGACGAGGCCAGCGTCGTCGACCCGCAGCTCCGGGTCCGCGGTGTGGCCGGCCTCCGGGTGGCCGACGCGTCGATCATGCCGACCATCATCCGGGGGCACACCCACGCGCCGAGCGTGATGATCGGCGAGAAGGCCGCCGACCTGATCCGGTCAACTCGCGACTGAGACGTTGCGCCGCCGCGGTGACTCGAACGTCGCCGCCGGCAGCCCCAGGTGGTCGCGGAGCGTCGTGCCGGCGTACTCCTCGCGGAACAGCTTGCGGCGCTGCAACTCCGGCACCACCGAGTCGACGAAGTCGTTGAAGGTGCCCGGCGACTGTGCCGCCGAGACCATGAACCCGTCGGCCTCGCCCGCGGTGAACGACTCCTCGATCTGGTCGGCGACCTGCTTGGCGGTGCCGACGAACTGCGGCAGCAGCACACCCTGGGCGTACCACTTGCCGATGTCGCGCAGCGTGAGGTCGTCGCGCTGGGCCACCCGGCGGGCGGTGTCGAACAGACCCTGGGTGCCGGTCACGGCGACGTCCTCGACGGGCGCGTCCAGGTCGTACCGCGAGAAGTCGTGGTCGGTGTGCACCGACAGCGTGATCAGCCCCGAGACGGGGTCGGCGAGCTCGTTGTGGAACGCCTGCTTCTCCCGGGCGATGGACTCCGTCTCCCCGACGAAGGGGATGAACGCCGGGAAGATCAGCACGTGGTCGGGGTTACGGCCGTAGTCGTCGGCTCGGCTCTTGACGTCGTCGTAGTACGCCCGCCGGCCCTCGGGGGTGGGGTCGATCTCGAAGATGGCCTCGGCCCACCGCGCGGCGAAGTCCCGTCCGGTCGGCGAGGATCCGGCCTGAATCAGCACCGGGCGGCCCTGCGGTGAGCGCGGCACGTTGAGTGGACCGCGGGTGCGGAAGTACTCCCCGTCGTGGTCGACCCTGCGGACCTTGTCCGGGTCGGCGAACACCCCGGCCTCCTTGTCGAGCACCAGGGCGTCGGCGTCCCAGCTGGACCACAATTCCAGCGCGGTGCGGACGAACTCCTCGGCCCGCTCGTAGCGGTAGTCGTGGCCCAGGTGCTCGTCGTAGCCGAAGTTCTGCGCCTCGCTCTGGCTCAGCGAGGTCACGATGTTCCACGCCACCCGGCCGCTGCTGACGTGGTCGAGGCTGGCGAAGATGCGGGCCAGCTCGTAGGGGTGGAAGTAGGTGGCCGACTTGGTGATCGCGATGCCCAGCTTCGACGTCACGGCGGCGATGCTGGCGGCCACGATCGACGGATCCAGGGTCGCGGTGGCCTGCGTGCCCCGGCGCAACGGCTCGGTGACGTCGTCGCCGAAGCGGGCCGGCGCGGCCAGCAGGTCGGCGAAGAACACGAAGTCGAACTTGCCGCGTTCGAGGATCCGGCCGATGCGGTGGTAGTACTCCGGCGTGGTGAACGCGGTGTCGCTGCCGGGGTGCCGCCACGCGGCGTGGGAGTGCGTGACCTGCGAGGCGATCTGGAAACCGCCCAGGTGGAGTTGACGGGTCATGTGATCTCGTTTCTCGCGATTTCGGCGTGTTGAGCGGCGCTGACCGCCGCCAATCACGCCGAAATCGCGCTAGAAGTAGGCGTTGGCGGGCAGTGGGGTGTCGTGCAGCAGGTTCGCGCCGATCGCGACGGCCTTGTAGGCCACCGGGTTGTGCAGGGTGATGGTGCGGATGTTGCGCCAGTGCCGGTCCAGGCCCTTCTGCCTGCTCGCCGCGCTGGCGCCGCCAAGTTCGAGCAGCCGCGTCGCGGCCTCCGGGGCGATGGCGTCGAGGTGCACCTTGACCTGTGCGACCTTGATCTGGGCGTCCTGAGCCAGCCGGGCGTCGGGGTTGCCGTCGGTCGTCGTCGCCGCGGACGTGGTGGCCGCCGCGACGGCCTCGGCGGCGTCGAGCACCGCGGCCTTGGCGACGTACGCCGTGCTGGCGAGTTCGCCGAGGAGCCGTTGCAGCAGCGGGTCGTCGGTGGGCCGGTCGGTGGGGGCGTGGCTGAAGCTGCGGTCCCGCGACCGCAGCAGGGCGACCCCGTCGTCGACCACCCCGGCGAGGATGCCGGCCACCACCGCGTGGATGAACAGCTGCAGCGAGGCGTACTGCACCGACGGAACGGCCGCCGCGTCGTATGGCGAGTCGGCGAGGATCTCGTCGGTGGTGACCGCCACGTTCTTGAAGACGGTGGTTCCCGTGCCGGTGCGACGCTGACCGAAACCGTCCCAGTCGTCGATCAACTTGACGCCGGTCCGGTCGGCGGGCACCACGACCGTGGCCACGGAGTCGTGATCGGTGGTGGCGGTGACCGTCAGGTAGTCCGAGAACAGCGTGCCGGTGCTGTAGAACTTCTCACCCTCGAGGCGGTAGCCGCCCGCCGGATCGGGTAGCAGCCGCGTGTTGAACACCAGGCTGCCCACCGCGTTGGACCCCTTCTCGCTGAACGCGTTGCCGAAGAGCTGCCCGTCGGCCACCTTCCGCAGCCACTGCCGTGACGCGGGGTCGCCTGGGCCGAATCCCCGGTCGCTGCGCTCCTGCCCTCCGAGCGTGCGCAGCCGTTCCTCCGTGAACCAGAAGTGCGTGCGGAAGATGTGTGCGACAACGGGATCCGCTCGGGCCACGTCGACCACCGCAGAGAACAGTTGTGGCACAGTTAGTCCCGCGCCACCGAGCTCGTGGGGGAGGCGCAGGGTGCCGAAGCCGGCGCGCTTGAGGGCGGCAACTTCGTCAAACGGATTCTCGTCGTTCAGGTCTCGGTCCTTGGCCCCTGCGGCGATCCGGCCGAGTAGCTCGGCCCACTGTGGTGAGCCGGGGAGAATGCGGGCGTTGTTCTCGACGGTGGTCATGTCGTCGTTTCTACGCAAGCCCGCATCCGGCGGCACTGCTTTGGCTCACCCCGAACCTAAGGTCCGCGTAACCAGGGCACAATGGAACCCGATGACCATGAATGCCGGGCGCCGGCGAGTGCACGACAGGTTGGCCGCGCTACCCGGGGTGAGCTCGGTGCGCCGGCCCGTCCTCGACGACGGTCCCGACGAGTTCGACCTGTTCTACGTGCGGGTGGGCGAGAAGTCGGACCACCCGCTGCTGTTCATCCCGGGCGGCCCGGGTGCGGCGTCGATCGCGCTGTACCGCGGACTTCGCAAGCACGCCGTCGCCGACGGTCTGGACGTGATCATGGTCGAGCACCGTGGCGTCGGGATGTCGCGCCACGACGACGACGGCGCCGACCTTCCGCTGGAGGCCATGACCGTCGAGGCGGTGGTGGCCGACCTCGACGCCGTGCTCGAGCACGCCGGGGTCGAGTCGGCCGTCGTCTACGGAACCTCGTACGGGACGTATCTGGCCGCCGGGCTCGGCGTCCGGCACCCCGGGCGGGTGCACGCGATGATCCTGGATTCCCCGCTGCTGTCGGCCGACGACGTCGACCTGGTCCGCGAGGCCGTCCGGCGGGTGCTGTGGGACGGCGTCGAGGGCGAGACGGCCGAACTCGCCGAGAAGGTCCGTCACCTGGTCGCCGAGGACGTGCTGACGCCGGTGGCCACCCAGCTCGCCGCCGACATGTACGGGCTCGGGGGAGCGGAGCTGCTGGGCCGCCAACTCGACCTGCTGCTCAACGATCACGACTGGGTGTGGGGTGCGGTCGGGCTGGGCACGCGCCTGCTCGTCGAGCGAAAGACGCCCTTCCACAACGAACCCGACCTCGTCGGGCGCATCGGCTACCGCGAACTCAACTACGGCGCGGTGCCCGACGGCAAGCCGCTCGACCCGGCGGTCGCGTTGCGCGACATGGCCACCGGGGAAGTCGACTTCGTCGCCGAGCCGTACGACCTCGTCGCCGAGATGCCGAAGTTCAGCTGGCCGACGGTGATCATCTCCGGCGGCCGGGACCTGACCACCCCGCGGGCGGTGGCCTGCCGGATCGCCGAGTTGATCCCCGACGCGGTGCTGGTCGAGATGCCCAGCAGCGGGCACAGCGTGATCGACACCAAGGAGCGCTCCGCGCTCGACGTCGTGGCGGCCGTCTACGCGGGGGAGGCGGCCGAATTACCAAGCCGCTCAGCCGAACTCGACGCCGTGCCGAGCATGCTCAGCGTCCGTCTGCTCAAGAAGGCCATCACCGCGGCCGCGGTCGCGGAGTCGGTGGTGCCGTCGGCGGTACCGCGGGCGGTCCGCAACGTCACGACTTCGTGAAGCCGATCGCGACGTAGTTCACGTCGGCCAGCCCGGGGGCGCCGAAGTTCGCCAGGTTGCTGCGCACCGCGATGTTGCCGGCGGATTGGAACAGCGGCAGGCTGGCGCCCTCGGCCCAGACCAGCTCGTCCACCTCGTTGGCCAGGGCGCGGGCCTTGGCGGGGTCGAGCTCGGAAAGCGTCTGTTCGATCTTGGCGTCGATCTCCGGGGTGCCGATCTTGCCGAAGTTGCTGTCGCCCTTCGACGCGTAGATCTGGGGGAGTCCGGAGAGCGGGAAGGCGTCGGCCACCCAGCTGAACTGGGCGATGTCGAAGTTCCCGACCGTGACGTAATTGGTGAAGAAGCCGCTGCCGCCCTTGGCTTGCAGGTCGAGCTTGACCCCGATCTGCGCCAGGCTGTTCTGGGCGATCTGGCCGACCTGCCGGGTGCTCTGCGCGTCGTAGAACAGGTCCCGGATGACGAGCTGCTTGCCGTCCTTCTCGCGGAACTGGCCGTTCATCCGCCAGCCGAGGTCGTCGAGCTCCTTCTTCGCCGCCTCCGGGTCGAACGCCACGACGCCGCTGTTGTCCTGGTAGCCCTCCTGGCCCGCCACGTAGACGTGGTTGTTGAGCGGCGCGGGATTGTCGGCGAGGCCGCGCTGGGCCACGTTGGCGATGGTCTGGCGGTCGATGCCCTTGGCGATCGCGTTGCGCAGGGCGGGGTCGGCCAGGATCGACCCGGGCGCGCCGTTGAACGTGAAGTGATACCAACTGGTGCTCGGTGCCCGCCGGATCGAGACGCCGGCGGTCCGTTTGGCGATCGTCACGTCGTCCAATGACGCGAGCCCCGTGGCGTCGATCGCGTTGTTCTGCAGCGCCGGCAGGCGGGCGGCGTCGTCGAGCACCAGGAAGGTGATGGTGTCGAGGCGCGGCGCGGTGCCCCACCACTTCGGGTTGCGGCTCAAGGTGATTCGCTGCGCGGTGCGGTCGAGCGCGGTCACGATGAACGGTCCGGCCGACGGGCCGGGGCCGTTCAACTGCGCGGTGTTGAAGGCCTCCGGGGTGGCGGTCATGCTCTTGGGCGAGAGCACCGTGTTGCCCGCGAACATGCCCTTCCACTCGGCATACGGCTTGGCGAAGGTCATGATCGCCTGCCGGTCGTCGACGCCACGCGTCACCGACGCGACCCGGTCGCTGCCGTTGGGCGCCGAGATCGCGAAGTCCTTGTTCTTGCCGCTGGTCGCGTCGATCTGGGACTTGATGTCCTCCCAGGTGACCGGGGCGCCGTCGCTCCACACCGCCTTGGGGTTGATCGTGTAGGTCACCACCTGGGGGTTCGTCCCGGTCAGCTCGACGTTGGTGAAGAAGTCGGTGTTGACCGACGCCGTGCCGTCGGCGGCGATCCGGAACGCCCGGGGCATGGTCGCCCGGGAGATCGCGGCGGCGTCGGCGGTGGGCCCGTTGATGTGCATCGTGTTGAAGTTGTCGGGGAAGTTCGTCAACGGGATGCGCAGGTTGCCGCCCTCCTGCAACGTGGCGGGATCCATCGGGTTCACGTCGTTGGTCGAGCCGATCTCGGCCTTGCCGCCCGCCGACGGCGCCTCCTGGCTGCCGCCGGAGCACGCGGTGAGCACCAGTCCGGCGGCGAGGAGTGCACTGGCGAGACGTCGAATCTGCATGGGACAGACTCTAACCGCTCACGGCTTGGGCACGGCGGCCAGCAACTGCCGGGTGTACTCGTGCCGTGGGCGGGCGAAGATCTCGGCGGCGTCGCCGGACTCGACGACCGACCCCTGGAACATCACCACCAGCCGGTCGGCGAGGTGCTTGACCACCGACAGGTCGTGCGAGACGAAGAGATACGACAATCCGAACCGTTCCTGCAGGTCCAGCAGCAGATTGACGATGCCGGCCTGGATCGACACGTCAAGCGCCGACACCGGTTCGTCCAGGGCCAGGATCTTCGGTTGCAACGCCAGGGCCCGGGCAATGCCGATGCGCTGCTTCTGACCGCCGGAGAACTCGGCCGGATACCGACTGGCGTCCTCGCGCCGCAGCCCGACGGTGCTGAGCAGCTCGGCGACCCGCTCGTCGACGTGCTTCTTGTCGAAGCCGTTGGCGGTCAACGGTTCTGCCAGCGCGTCGAAGACGGGCAGCCGTGGATCCAGGGAGGCGACGGGATCCTGGAACACCACCTGAAGATCGCCGCGCAGGGCCCGCCGGGCACGGGTGTCGAGGGTGGCGACGTCGTGTCCGAGGACTTCGATGGAACCACCCTGTGGCGCAGTGAGTTCCAGAACCTGGTGCAGCGTGGTCGACTTCCCCGAACCGGATTCTCCGACGATGCCCAGGGTTTGACCTTGGCGCAGCTCGAAGCTGACGCCGTCGACCGCCCGCACCTCGCCGATGCGACGTCGGAACACCGCACCCTTGGTGAGGGTGAAGGTCTTGACCAGGTTCTCGACGCGCAGCACCACCGGCGCGTCGGGGTCGGCGTCGGCGTCCGGCGGTGCGGTTGACACGCCGTAGACGTCGGCGGCCGAGCGGCCGGCCACGTCGTCGGTGCGGATGCAGGCCGCGGTGTGGTCGGCCCCGACGGTGATCAGTGCCGGTTCGGCGGCGAGGCAGTCGTCGACCGCCATCGGGCACCGCGGGGCGAACGGACAGCCCGGGGGCAGAGCGGCCATCGACGGCGGGGCGCCCGGAATGGGCACCAGCCGCGAGCCCTGCGCGGCGTCGAGGCGGGGCACCGAGCCCAGCAGTCCGACGGTGTACGGCATGACCCGGCGCTCGGCCAGGCCGGCCACCGGCGCGGTCTCGACGGCCTTGCCCGCGTACATGACCAGTGCGCGGTCGGCGAACTCCGAGACCACGCCGAGGTCGTGGGTGATGATCAGCACGCCCGCGCCGGTGACGTCGCGGGCGGTGCGCAGCACGTCGAGGATCTGCGCCTGCACCGTGACGTCGAGCGCGGTCGTCGGCTCGTCGCAGATGATGAGGTCCGGGTCGTTGGCGATCGCGATGGCGATCACCACCCGCTGCCGCTCGCCGCCGGAGAGCTCGTGGGGGAAGGACTTGGCGCGGCGGTGCGGCTGAGAGATGCCGACCAGCTCGAGGAGCTCCACGGCGCGCGTCGCGGCGGCGGCACGGCCGAGGTCGCGCTGGTGGACGCGCAGGGCCTCCGCGATCTGCTGGCCCACGGGGTAGACGGGCGTCAGCGCCGACATCGGGTCCTGGAAGACGGTGCCGACCACGCGGCCCCGGATGCGCGACATGCGTTGGTCGTCGAGTCCGATGAGCTCGTCGCCGTGCAGTCGCACCGAGCCGGACACCCGGGCGTACTCCGGGAGCAGCCCGACGACGGCCATCGCCGTCGCCGACTTGCCCGCCCCGGATTCGCCGACGAGGGCCACCACCTCGCGGGGCCTGACCTCGAACGTCATGCCGCGGACGGCCGCCACGTCCTCGGCGTCGGTGGTGAAGCCGACGTGCAGGTCGGTCACCTCGAGTAGTTCGCTCACGGGCGCCGCCGCCGACGGGGTTTGGCGCTCGGGTCGATCGCGTCGCGCAGGCCGTCGCCGATCACGTTGGCGCACAGCACGATCAGCACCAGGATGCCGGCCGGGAACAGGAACACCCAGGGAAACGTCGTCACCGACGGGGTGCCGTCGGCGATCAACGTGCCCAGGGAGACGTCGGGCGGCTGGATGCCGAACCCCAGGAACGACAGTCCGGTCTCGGCGAGGATCGCGACGCCCACGTTGAGCGTGGTGTCGATGATGAGGATGGAGGCGACGTTCGGCAGCACGTGGCGCACGATGATCCGGCGGTTCGACACGCCCATGTACCGTGCGGCGGTGACGAACTCGCGTTCACGCAGGCTCATCGTCATGCCTCGCACGATGCGTGCGCTGATCATCCAGCTGAACGCCGCCAGCAGCAGGATCAACGAGAGCACCCGGCCCGTGTCCCCGAGTCGCGGTGTGACGATGGCAATCAGGATGAAGCTGGGGACCACCAGCAGCAGGTCGACGAACCACATCGCCGTGCGGTCCCGCCACCCGCCGAAGTACCCGGCGACCGCGCCGACGGTGGCCGCGATGAGCGTCGAGAGGAACGCCACGCAGACGCCGATCAGCAGCGACTTCTGCATGCCGCGAAGGATTTGCGCCAGCAGGTCCTGGCCGAGGCCGTTGGTGCCGAACCAGTGGCTTGTACTCGGAGGCTGCTGCAGGGCGAGGAAGTCCAGGTCGGTGTAGCTCCACGGCAGCAACGGGGGGAGCGCATAACAACCGACGAACATCACCACCAGGACCACCGACGCGGCTACGGCGAGCCGGTTGCGCAGGAAGCGGTGCGTCGTCAACGCGCGTCGAGAGGCGAATCCCTCCGCGTCCACGCCGGATCGAGCCGTCGTCGACGCCTCCGTCGTGACCGGTTCGGTCATCTCAGGCCACCCTCACCCTCGGGTCCAGCGCCGCGTAGATGACGTCGGACAGCAGGCCGGCCAGCAGGATGGTGGCGCCGGTGAAGACCGTGATCGCCGCGATGATGTTGGTGTCCTGGGTGGCGATGCCCTGAATCACCCACTCGCCCATGCCATGCCAGCCGAAGATCTTCTCCACGAAGACCGCGCCCGTCACCAGGCCGCCGACGCCGTAGGCGAACAGGGTGGCCATGGGGATCAGCGCGGTGCGCAAACCATGTTTGAACAACGCCTGCCTGCGGGTGAGACCCTTCGCACGTGCGGTCCGGATGAAGTCCTGGCCCAGCACGTCGAGCATGGCGTTGCGTTGATAGCGGCTGAAGCCGGCGATGGAGAACAGCGCCAGCGTGGTGGTCGGCAGCACGAGGTGCTGCAGGCGGTCGACGAACTGGCTGCCGGCGCCACCGGTCGTCGTCCCCGACGTCTCGCCGGTGTACTCGAAGAGGTTGAAGCCCAGCGCGTTGTTGGCGCGCAGGGCGCCAAGGATCAGCAGGTTGGCCACGACGAACGTCGGCATGCTGATCAGCAGCAGCGACAGCACCGTGATCACGCGGTCCGACACCCGGTACTGCCGGACGGCGCCCCACGCCCCGACCACCACCCCGATCACGGTGCCCAGCAGCGAGCCCAGGAACACCAGGCGCAGGCTGACGCCGATGCGCCGCCCCAGCTCGTCGGACACCGGCTGCCCGGCGACGGTCGTGCCGAAGTCGCCCTGAACCGCCTCGGACACCCAGTGGACGTAGCGCAACGGGATGGGCTTGTCGAGCGCGAGTTCGGCGGCCTTCGCGTCGATGACGGCCTGCGGTGGACGGGGGTTTCGGCCCTCCAGGCTGTCCAGCGGTTTGAACGACCACGACGCCAGAGCGAAGGTCAGGAACGACGCCAGCAGCAGCAGCACCACGTAGTTCAGCGCCCGGCGGGCGAGGAAGCGCGTCATGACGCGCCCGTCGGAAACTGCATGGCCACAGGGTAGGAGATGAACCGTGGAATGCAGGTCTCCGGCGTAGGTAAGTCTTGACTGGGAGTCCGCTTCGTGTTTGGTACGCGTCTGCTTCGGTTACCCGGTGGAGCAGCGGAGGTCGGTTGGATCTCTGTCTCACCCGAACAGCCCCGATTGGGAGGGACCACCATGAACGGCAAGAGCATGAAGCTAGTGGCCGCAAGCGTCGGTGCGGGAGCACTCATCGCTGGCGGCGCGTTGACCGTGGCGACGTCGAGTTCGGCGGAGCCGTCGACCCCGGGCCCGGTGCCGACGGAGGAAGCCACCATGGGCGAGACCACGACCGAGACCACGGCGCCCGAGACGCCCACCACCTCGTCCGCGGTGCCCGAGATCGAAGGCCCCGCGTCGCTCGCCCCGGAGCAGGAGGACGCGCTCTGACCCGAGGTCAGTGACCTGGTGACAGGGGAGGCCCCATGGTGGAGACCATGATGGCCTCCCCTGTTCGTGTGGCCTTGATGACCACGGTGTCACCCGTGGCGAACGGCGGCGCGGTGGCGCCCGGGACCGCGCGGATGCCGTAGGTCTGGGTGAATCCGTCCGTGCTGCGCGCCGTCACCGACGTCGGCGAGATCGACGTGATGGTCCCGGTCTGGGTGATCAGCGTGGAGAAGCCGCCGCCAGCGTCGGCCACCACGTACTCGCCGTGCAGCGACGCGGGGTCCGCGTCGGTGTGACGGCCTCCCGGCGGCGGCCCCCCGGGCCCGTCGAAGCTGCCGAAGCCGCCGAAGTCCCCGAAACCGCCGCCGCCGTGGAAACTGGTTTCGGTGGCCGCGGCGATGGCAGCCCCTCCGACGCCCGCCACCGCGGCAGCCACCGCGACGGCTCCGACCGTCTTCCGTACGCCCCAGGTGTTCACGGCAGCCACTCTGCCGGTTCGAGCTATGCGCCGGCTGTGAAGCGTCCTTCACAGCTCGCGCATAGGGTCGGCACAGGAGGTGCCCATCGCACCCGCCCACAATGAGGAACGTGACCACCATGAACGGCGCCGACCGCGAGCATGCCGATCCCGCCCGGCTCGTCATGCGCAGGTCGGACGGCAAGCCGATCAACGTGCTGGTCGTCGACGACGAGCCGGTGCTGGCCGAACTGGTGTCCATGGCGCTGCGGTACGAGGGCTGGGACATCTCGACCGCCGGTGACGGGGAGACCGCCATCGCCGTGGCCAAGGAGAACCCGCCCGACGTCGTCGTCCTGGACGTGATGCTGCCCGACATGAGCGGGCTCGACGTGCTTCACGAACTGCGCGCCCAGATCCCCGGCCTCCCGTTGTTGCTGCTGACGGCGAAGGACTCGGTCGAGGATCGCATCGCGGGTCTCACCGCGGGCGGCGACGACTACGTCACCAAGCCGTTCAGCCTGGAGGAGGTCGTGCTGCGGCTGCGGGCGTTGCTCCGCCGCACCGGCGTGGCCGACGAGACGGGCGGCGCCCAGATCGTCGTCGGCGACCTGGTTCTCGACGAGGACAGCCACGAGGTCACGCGGGCGGGGGAGCCGATCACGTTGACAGCCACCGAGTTCGAGTTGTTGCGGTTCATGATGCGCAACGCCAAGCGGGTCCTCAGCAAGGCGCAGATCCTCGACCGGGTGTGGAGCTACGACTTCGGCGGCCGGTCCAACATCGTCGAGCTGTACGTCTCCTACCTCCGCAAGAAGATCGACAGCGGCCGCGAGCCGATGATCCACACGCTGCGCGGTGCCGGGTACGTGCTCAAGCCACCACGATGAGTCCGGGCGCCGGCGGGCCGGGCCCGCGGACGGGATCGCACAGTCGCATCCTGGCGCCGCGCACGTGGTCGCTCCGAATGCGGCTGCTCTTCACCCAGGTGGTGCTGCTTGCCGTGGTGTGCGCCAGCATCGGCCTTGCGACCGAGTTTGCGCTGCAACGGTTCCTGGTCCGCCAGCTCGACAATCAAGTGGTCGAGGCGGGCAAGCGTTCGGCGGCCATCTTCGACCTACCGCACCAGATGGTGCCACCACCGCCCTTCGATCCGGACCGGGGCGGCGACGACTTTTCTCCCCGCGACCGCTTCTTCAATCCCGAGGCGGGACCCGGGCCGGGGTTCCTCAACGCGCCGGGGCAGGCGACCCGGACGGTCGGTGCCGTCGTCTCCCCGTCCGGGGCGATCGACGCCGGAGTCATCACCACCGACGGTGGGCGGGCGGAGATCAGTGCGGCCGCCGCCGGGGCGCTGGCCAAGGTGCCGCCGACTCGCACCCCGGTGACGATCGAGCTCGACGGCCTGGGCAGGTACCGGGTGATCGCACTGCACGCCCGGCACGGCGAGGAGACGATCGTGACGGGTCTGCCCACCGCCGTGGTGGACGACACCCTGCTGTGGGTGGTCGGCATGTTCTGCGTGCTCGCCGTCATCGCCCTGATCGCGGCGGCCACCGCGGGCCTGCTCGTCATCCGGCGGCAGCTCGCGCCGCTGTCGAGAGTCACCACGGCCGCCAGGGACGTCGCGGCCCTCGAGCTCGACAAGGGCGAGGTCAACCTGCCGAGCCGCATCGTCGAGGTCGACCCGGAGGGCGTGCACACCGAGGTCGGCCAGCTCGGAACGGCGCTGAACACGATGCTCGACCGCGTCGCGGGGGCGTTGTCGGCGCGCCACGCCAGCGAGACCCGGGTCCGCCAGTTCGTCGCCGACGCGAGTCACGAGCTGCGCACCCCGCTCGCCGCGATCCGCGGGTATACCGAACTGGCCCAACGCAAGAGACACGAGCTGCCCGACGACGTCGCCCATGCGATGAGTCGCGTCGAGTCCGAGACCGGGCGCATGACGCACCTCGTCGAGGACCTGCTGCTGCTGGCCCGGCTGGATTCGGGGCGGGCGCTGGTCCGGGAACCGGTCGACGTGTCCAGACTCGTCGTCGACGCCGTCAGTGACGCCCACATCGCGGGTCTCGACCACGACTGGGCGCTCGACCTGCCGGAGGAGCCCGTCGTCGTGGTCGGCGACGAGGCCCGCTTGCAGCAGGTGCTGGTGAACCTGTTGGCCAACGCGCGGATCCACACCCCGGCGGGAACTGCGGTCACCACGTCACTGTCCCAGGAGGGTGACACCGCGGTGCTGACCGTCGCCGACGGCGGGCCCGGCATCGCGGCCGACCTGCTGCCGGAGATCTTCGAGCGGTTCGCCAGGGGTGACTCGTCGCGCTCGCGGCGTGGCGGGGCGCCGACGACGTCCAGCCCCAGCGGCAGCACCGGCCTTGGCCTGGCGATCGTCGCCGCGGTGGTGAAGGCGCACGACGGCACGATCGACGTCCGGAGCGAGCCCGGGCGGACCGAATTCGTCGTCCGCCTGCCCGCCCACACCGAATCTTCACAGGCGACGCACAGGGCGAGCCAATCGAGCACATAGCCCCCTCACCGAAGATCAATGGAGTGACAGCCGTTCTCACGCGCCCCGCGCACGCCGACGACGGCGCGACCGACCCCCACGACCTGCACCGTCAGCGCCTGACGCTCGGTGAGCGGGCGGCTCTCGCCGCGCTGCTGGTCGCCACGGCGCTGCTGTACCTGTGGAACCTGTCAGTCAACGAATGGGCCAACGGCTTCTACTCGGCGGCCGTGCAGGCCGGCGCCGAGAACTGGACGGCCATGCTGTTCGGCTCCAGCGACGCCGGCAACGCGATCACCGTCGACAAGACCCCCGCCGCGCTCTGGGTGATGGACGTCTCGGTCCGGCTGTTCGGCCTCAGCTCGTGGAGCGTCCTGGTACCGCAGGCACTGGAGGGGGTGGCCGCGGTCGCGCTGCTCTACGCCGCGGTGCGCCGGGCGGCCGGCCCGTCGGCCGCATTGCTTGCCGGCACGGTGTTCGCCCTCACGCCGGTCGCGGCGTTGATGTTCCGGTTCAACAATCCCGACTCCCTGCTTGTGCTCGCCCTCGTGGGCGGCGCGTACTGCGTCCAGCGCGCCTGCGAGCGGGATGCCAGCCGCTGGTGGCTGATTGGTGCGGGCGCGGCGGTGGGCATCGGATTCCTCGCCAAGATGATGCAGGCCTTCCTGGTGCTGCCCGCGTTCGGCGTGGCCTACCTGATCGCGGCGGCCGTGCCGCTGCGCACGCGGCTGTTCCGGCTGGTCGGCGCTCTCGCGGCGTTGGTGGTCTCCGGTGGCTGGTATCTGCTGCTCGTCGAACTGTGGCCGGCGTCGTCGCGCCCGTACATCGGTGGCTCGCAGGACGACAGCATCGTCGAACTCGCACTGGGCTACAACGGAATCGGCCGCCTCACCGGTGAGGAGACCGGCGGCCTCGGCAACATGAACTTCGACGTCGGCTGGGGCCGGCTGTTCGGTGTCTCGATGGGCACCTACAGCGCCTGGCTGATCCCCGCCGCGCTGATCTGCCTCGGCGCCGGCGCCGTCCTCACCCGCCGTGCTCCCCGGACCGATCCGGCGAGAGCCGGGCTGGTCATCTGGGGTGGCTGGCTGATCGTCACCGCCGTGGTCTTCAGCTACGCCAACGGCATCCTGCATCAGTACTACACCGTCGCCCTCGCGCCCGCGATCGGCGGGAGCATCGGCATCGGCGCGATCATGTTGTGGCGCAACAGAACCGACGTGCGGGCCGTCATCGCGATGGCCGGCACCGTCCTGGTGACGGTGATCCTCGCCGCGGTGCTGCTGGCCCGCAGGCACGACTGGCTGCCGTGGCTCGGCACGGCGGTCGCCGTCGCCGGCGTCGCCGCCGCGGTGCTGCTTCTGGTGGTCGGCCGGCTCCCGCGGCGGGTGGCCACGGCCGTGGCCGGGCTCGCGATCCTGGCCTGCCTCGCGGCGCCGACGGCCTACTCGCTCGCCACGGTTGCGACGGCGCACTCCGGAGCGATCCCGTCGGTCGGACCGGCGCGCGGTCACGGCAGCTTCGGTGGCCCTGGCGGCTTCCTCGACATCCCGAAGCCCGGGCCGGGGGTGACGCAGCTGCTGTCCGACGGCGCCGACGGATTCCGGTGGTCGGCGGCGGTCGTCGGCTCGAGCAACGCGGCGGGCTACCAACTGGCCGCCGACGCCCCGGTGATGGCCGTCGGCGGGTTCAACGGCACCGATCCCGCGCCGACGCTCGCCGAGTTCCAGCGCGACGTCGCCAACGGTCGGATTCACTACTTCATCAAGGCGCACTCGATGTTCGGCATGCCGGTGGGACGCGGCACGACCGGCAGCCGTGAAGCCGCTGACATCGGCGACTGGGTCGAGGCGCATTACGCGCCCACGACGGTCGACGGCGTCGTCCTCTACGACCTGACCGAGGTGCCCAATCACTCATAGCCGACGCATAGCTCGCGCAAACAGTCACCACGAGCAGCCCAACGACGATGGAGACATGACGGACATTCAGGAAGCCGACCTCGTGGAGGTCGCAATGGTTCCCAGGGCTACCGCGTTCGGATCGCGGCCGAATGCCGCGCAGGAGGCCCGCCGGCTCGGCGTCCCGGTGCTCGACGTCGTCATCCCGGTGTACAACGAGCAGGGCGCGCTCGCCGACTCGGTGCGCCGGCTGCACCGCTACCTGAGCGACAACTTCCCGTACCAGGTGCGCATCACCATCGCCGACAACGCCAGCGTCGACGACACCCCTCGCATCGCCGCGGAATTGGCGGAGGAACTTGAGGGCGTCCGCGCCGTGCGGTTGGAGGAGAAGGGCCGCGGCCGCGCGCTGCACCACGTCTGGTCGCAGTCCGACGCCATGGTGCTGGCCTACATGGACGTCGACCTGTCGACCGATCTGGCCGCGGTCAGCCCGCTCGTCGCGCCGCTGATCTCCGGTCACTCGGACCTGTCGATCGGCACCCGGCTCGGCCGCGGGTCGCGGGTGGTGCGCGGACCCAAGCGCGAGTTCATCTCCCGCTGCTACAACCTGATTCTCCGGTCGACGTTGCACGCCCGCTTCTCCGACGCCCAGTGCGGCTTCAAGGCGATCCGCGCCGACGTCGCGCACCGGTTGCTGCCGCACGTCGCCGACACGGGCTGGTTCTTCGACACCGAACTGCTGGTGCTGGCCGAGCGCAGCGGCCTGCGCATCCACGAGGTTCCGGTCGACTGGGTCGACGACCCCGACAGCCGGGTCGACATCGTCGCGACGGCCACCGCAGACCTCAAGGGCGTCGGCCGGCTGCTGCGTGGCTTCGCCAGCGGCTCGATTCCCGTCAACGCCATTGCCGCGCAACTGGCGCCGTCGCAGTCGTCGGCCGCCGCGCCCAACTCCCTGTTCCGCCAGGTGGTGCGGTTCGGTGCCGTCGGCGTGCTGTCGACGGTGGCGTACCTGCTGCTGTTCATGGTGCTGCACCCGCTGATCGGGGCCCAGGTGGCGAACTTCGTCGCACTGCTGGTGACGGCGATCGCCAACACCGCGGCCAACCGCCGCTTCACGTTCGGCGTCTCGGGCACCACGAAGGCGGCCAGACACCACGTCGAGGGGCTCATCGTGTTCGCGATCGCGCTGGCGATCACCAGTGGTGCGCTGGCCGGGCTGCACGCCTTCGTCGCGCAACCACACCGCATGCTCGAACTGTCGGTGCTGGTGCTGGCCAACCTGCTCGCCACCGCCGTCCGCTTCGTCCTCCTGCGCGGCTGGGTGTTCCACCCCCGCCGGACGCACTGACCCGACCAAGACTCGAGGAACGACTGTGACTCTGACTGCCGAAGACGTCCAACCGGACGCCGTCGTCGACGACCCGGCCCCCGCCGACCCGCGCTGGACGAGACCCGCGTTCTGGGCGCTGCTGCTGGGCACCGGCGTGCTCTACCTGTGGGGGCTCGGCTCCTCGGGCTGGGCCAACAACTACTACGCGGCCGCCGCCCAGGCCGGCACCCAGGACTGGAAGGCGCTGCTGTTCGGCTCGTTCGACGCGGGCAACGCCATCACGGTCGACAAGCCGCCCGCGGCGATGTGGGTGATGGGACTGTCGGGCAGGCTGTTCGGCTTCAACGAGTTCACCATGCTGCTGCCCGAGGCGTTGATGGGCGTGGGTGCGGTCGCCGTGCTGTACGCCACCGTCCGGCGGACCAGCGGCGCCCAGGCCGGTCTCATCGCCGGCCTGGTGCTGGCGCTGACGCCGGTGGCCGCGTTGATGTTCCGCTACAACAACCCGGATGCGCTGCTGGTGCTGCTGCTCCTGGTGGCGGCCTACTGCACGGTGCGTGCCATCGACGCGAGCACCGTGCGGCTGATGACGATGTGGATGGCGTGGACGGGGTGCGCGGTCGGCTTCGCGTTCCTGACCAAGATGTTGCAGGCCTTCCTCGTCGTACCCGGTCTGGCGGTGGCCGTGCTGGTCGCGGCGCCCTTCGGAGTGTGGAAGCGGCTGGGCGCGTTGCTCGTCGGCGGCGCCACGATGATCGCGTCGGCCGGGTGGTACGTCGCGCTGGTCAGCCTGTGGCCGGCGGATTCCCGTCCCTACATCGCCGGGTCGACCGACAACAGCCTGCTGCAACTTGCGTTCGGCTACAACGGCATCGAGCGCATCGCCGGCAACGAGGGCGGTGGCCCCGGCGGCGGTGGCGGCCCCGGCCCGGGACATGGCTTCGGCGGCGGTGGCATGAACCTGTTCTTCGGCGGCGACCCCGGCATCGGCCGACTGTTCGGGGCGTCGATGGGCGCCGAGGCGTCCTGGCTGCTGCCCGCGGCGTTGATCGGACTTGTCGCCACCCTGTGGCTGACCCTGCGCGCACCGCGCACCGACCGCGTTCGTGCGGGCGTGTTGCTCTGGGGCGGTTGGCTTCTGGTGACCGGCGTGGTGTTCAGCTTCATGGCGGGCACCGTGCATCCGTACTACAACGTCGCCCTTGCTCCGGCCGTCGGCGCACTCGTGGGCATTTCGGTCGCGCAGCTCGTCGCGCGTCGGGAGTCGTGGGTGCCCCGCGTGGTGCTCGCAGTGATGCTGGTGGCCACCGGCGTCTGGGCCTTCGCGCTGCTGAACCGCACGCCCGAGTGGTGGCCGGCGATCCGGTGGATCGTGCTGGTCGGGTCGATCGTGGTGGCGGCGCTGCTCGCCGTGCGGGCCCACCGTCTCGGCAGGGCAGCCGTCGCCGTCGTGGTGGCGACCGTGGTCGTCGGACTCGGCGGGTCGGCGGCGTTCACGATCTACAACGTCGCCAGTTCCCACAACGGACCCGGGACCATGTCGGGTCCGCAGAAGGCCGGCGGCTTCGGGTTCGGCGGCCCCGGCGGGCCGGGTGGCTTTGGCCGCTCCGACAGCCCGCAGCTCGAGGACATGCTCAAGGGTGCCGACAACCGTTGGGCGGCAGCGGGTATCGGGTCGATGTCGGTGAGCGATCTGGAGCTCAAGACGGGCACGTCGCTGATGTCCATCGGTGGCTTCGCCGGCGGTGACCCGTCCCCGACGCTCGCGCAGTTCCAGCAGTACGTCGCCGACGGCCAGGTGCGCTACTTCCTCGGGCAGTCGGGTCACGGCGGGCCGTCCTGGCACCGCACCGGCTCGGCCGCCGACATCTCGGCGTGGGTGGAGAAGACGTTCACCAAGACCGACGTCGGCGGCACCACGGTCTACGACCTGCAATCACCGCGATCCTGAACCTCGGACTACGGGCAGGCGGCAGCTAGCGTTACCGCCGTCTGCCCGTAGAGGAGGTCCCAGTGTCCGTGACCGACGAGTATCTGAAGAACAACGAGGTGTACGCCGCGGGGTTCAGCGGGCCGCTGCCGTTGCCGCCGAGCAAGCACGTCGCGGTCCTCGCCTGCATGGACGCCCGCCTCGACGTGTACCGGATCCTCGGCGTGGCCGAGGGGGAGGCCCACGTCATCCGCAATGCGGGCGGCGTGGTGACCGACGACGAGATCCGGTCGCTGGCGATCAGCCAGCGCCTGCTCGGCACCCGCGAGATCATCCTGATCCACCACACCGACTGCGGCATGCTGACCTTCACCGACGACGGGTTCAAGCAGCAGATCCAGGACGAGACGGGCCTCAAGCCGCAGTGGGCGGCCGAGGCGTTCGCCGATCTCGACGACGACGTGCGGCAGTCGTTGCGCCGCATCGAGGCCAGCCCCTTCGTCACCCTGCACGAGTCGCTGCGGGGCTTCGTCTTCGACGTGGCGACCGGAAAGCTGAACGAGGTCACGCCCTAACTGCTCACCGCACGCTTGTTGAGTCTCGTGCCCACGAGGGTTGTCGTGAACTACGCCGTCGCCGTCCGCGATCGCTTGCCGCGGGGTTGGCTAGGTGACGCCACTGGTCTCGGGGCCGAGACACTCCGAGCACGTCCCGACGTGCGAGGGGTTGTTCCTCCTTCGTCGTCTACGCTGATATTGCAGATCGAAGTCTTGTATGCGAGACGCTGATTAGAAAGAAGGGCGGCCGTGGCGACGACGAGTCGAGTCAAATCGGCGGAGCGCGTAATGGACGTGCTCGACCTGCTGGCCCGACGGGGAATGCCGATGGCAACGATGGAGATTGCCGAAACGCTGACCCTGCCCAAAAGTACGACCCACCACCTGCTCAACGTGATGCGTGAGCGTCGCTTCGTCTCTTATTGGCCCGATCAGCGAGCCTGGACGCTGGGGGTGTCGGCGTTCGAAGTAGGTGCGTCCTATATGCGTTCGGGGCCTCTACATCGGGCGGGTCAGCGCTATATGTTGGCTCTGACAACGGCAACACACGAAACGTCACATCTGGCCGTGCTGCAAGGCACCGACGTCATCTACTTGGATAAGCGGGAACCGTTGACACCCGGAGTCCGCCTGGTGACGGAGATTGGCTCTCGCCTCCCGGCACACCTGACGGCGGTAGGTCGGGCGATCTTGAGCCGGCTTGACGTCGAACAGCTTTCGACGATGTACGACGGCTACACCTGGCAGTCCCGCACCGGTGAAGGTCCTACCTCACTGTCGGATCTGCGCGAGGTGCTCAAGGGTGTGCGCCAGGAGGGCTACGCCTACGAACAGGGCACCACCACTTCCGGCATCGATTGCATCGCCAGTCCGGTGCTTACACGTGATCGCCGCGCGGTCGCTGCGCTCGGCGTGGCCTACATGTCGACGACCAAGACTGCCGGGCAGGCAGAAGAAATGATCACGGCCGTTGTGGCGACAGCCGGGGAATTCTCGGCGAGCTTCGGCGCACGCGTCGATGACGCCCATGGCGACGAAGACGCCTTGGGGATCGCCTGAGACCCGCATTTCCTATTCCACTTTGAGTTCCAGTCTGGTATTCAAGACCGATGTCTTACACCGCAGAATCATCTCGAGACGCGGTTAGCGCCACGGCACTGCTTCTCAACGAGGATCTGTCGCTGACCGTCGGCAACCGCGAATTGCCCGACCTCGCCGACGGCGAGGTGCTCGTCGACGTCGACTACGCCGGGATTTGCGGTTCTGATCTGCACGTACTCCGCACCGGAGACTGGGTGGCGTACTGGCCCGCCACGTTGGGCCACGAGGTCGCCGGTCGGGTGCGTCGATCTCGTCATCCGGGGTTCGCCGCCGGCGACGGGGTGGTGGCCGATTCCCGAATCCCCTGCAGCGTCGAGGACGGGCGCCTGCGATCCGATCGTTTCGCCGACGATCTGCAGTGGCTCGGTGAGGCCCGACCCGGTGGTTACGCGGATGCCATGGTCATCCCCGGTGACAGTCTCCATCGGGTGCCAGCCACGCTGGATTCCGTCGACGCGGTGCTCGCCGAACCCTTGGCGGTCGTCATGTGCGCCGTCGACCAACTTCCGGTCAACACCCTCGAGTCAATAGCCATTCTCGGTTATGGGCCGATCGGAGCGCTGACGCACGCAGAGACGTCGCGGCGCTGGCCTCGCGCAAAGGTGACTGTCGTAGAACCGAACACCCGGCGTGCCGACCTAGCCCTCTCGCAGGGCGCTGCCCTCGGCACACTCGACGGCAGCACGCGCTTCCAGGTCGTAGTCGACGCAGCGGGCTATCCCGGCTCACTCGAAGCCGCGATCGCCGCCACCGCACGTGGCGGGTCAGTCCTCTTAATAGCCCTCGGCCACGCAGCGGCCACGGTGCTGCCGTCCACGATCGTCGAGCACAGCCTGCGCATCATCGGCAGCGTTGGGTTCGACGACCGGCACGTCGACGAGGCGCTGACCGCGTTGGCGGCCGAGCCCAGCCGGTACAACGCAATCGTCACTCACACCGTCGACCTCGACCGGATCCCGACCTTCCTCGCCGAGGGCGGCATGGGCGAATCCATCAAGGTATTGATCCGGTGCGCCTCGTGACCGGTTCACGCCGCTACCTGATCACCGGAGGTACCAGCGGAATCGGTGACATGTGCGCCCGGCACCTCACCGACGCAGGACATCGGGTCTGGGTAACCGGGACGCGCGACGAATCGGTGTCCGCCGCCACGGACCGCGGGTCGGCGGTCGGCGGCAGTGTTGCCGATGCCGCCGACGCGGACGCGGTGTCAGCAGCCTTCGATGACGCCGTGCGGGCGTTCGGCGGGCTCGACGGCGCGTTCCTCAACGCCGGTATCGACGGCGAAGGCAAGCCCGCAGAGCACCTCGACGCTGTGACGTTTCGGCGGGTGCTCGACGTCAACGTGGTCGGGATTCTGCATGGTGCCCAGGCCGCGCACCGCACGCTTGCCAGACCGGGCGCGATCGTGGTGAACGCGTCGGTCAATGCGATGCGCCCAGAAGCCCACTTCGCCGACTACAACGCCTCCAAGGCCGCCACGTCGGCACTCGCGGCGACTCTGGCCATGGAGTGGAGTGCTCAGGGCCTGTGCGTGACGTGCGTGTGCCCGGGCTACTTCCGCACCAACATGACGGCGCAATATCTCGACGACCCGCAAATCAGCTCTGAACTGCTGGCTCGTATCCCGGCGGGGCGCTTCGGAAATGCCACCGACATCGGCGCCACCGTCGAATTCCTTCTGTCGAACACCGCACCTTTTCTCAGTGGCGCCGTCATCCCCATCGCGGGCGCCGGCAACCTCTAGGCGGACCACCGCCCGTTCGGGCGGCTCGCCCGCGATGCCGACGGCCTGCAACCGTCGGCGCATCGTCATGCCAAGACCTGCGTCGACCACCTGGAGATTCCGCGCACCAATCTCGCCGTTCGTCTTGCACTGGAGATCAACGTCTCGTATACAAGACACATGGCAGGTGTGATGCCGACCCCATTCTCGTCACCGACCCCACTTGGAGCCACGCAGATGTCAACCGACCGACCCCTTCTCGAGCGCGGTATGTGGCAGGAAATGTCGGCCGCCGACCGCGCCGATCTCAACGATCGCGGCAGCGCGAAGATCTTCGACCCGGCGCTGCGCGAGGGCGTGTTGGAGATCATCGAAGACGTCCGACACAACGGTGACGCCGGCCTGATCCGGGCGCTGGAGAAATGGGACGGGATCTCGATACCGCCCGACCGAATCCGCGTCTCGGCAGAGGAATTCGCCGCCGCACGGGAGAAGGTGAGCCCCGAGCTGCTGACCGCGATCCGCGACCTGCTCGCCCACCTCAGGTCATTCAACGAGCAGCTCACCAAGCACGGGGACTGGAGTTTCGAGAGCGAGCCCGGTCTGACCGTCGGCGAGAAGGTCAGCCCGATCGCCAGTGCCGGGCTCTTCGTCCCCAGCGGCAAGGGGTCCTATCCGTCGGTGATGGCGCAATTGGGAACACCCGCCGTGGTCGCCGGAGTGCAGAAGATCGCCGTCGTGGTGCCGCCGATCCCCGGCGGGGACGGTGAAGTGGACCCCGCGGTGTTGGTCGTCGCCGACGAGCTGGGCATCCGCGACGTCTTCCGCGCCAATGGTCCGGCCGGCATCGCAGCGCTGGCCTTTGGCACCGAGACGGTGCCCCAAGTCCGCAAGGTGTGCGGCCCCGGCAGCCCACCGGTGACCTGCGCACAGGTCGAGGTGCAGCGCTTCGGCACCGTCAGCGTCATGCTCCTGGGCCCTAGCGAATCGCTCATCTTGGCCGACGACTCCGCCGATCCCTACCTACTGGCAGCCGACCTGCTCAACGAAGCCGAGCATGGCCCCGATTCGACCAGCGTCTTAGTCACCGACAGCCAGGCACTTCTCGACGCAGTCCAGATCGAGGTCGCGAAGCAATTACTCGACCTTCCCGACAACCGCGCCGAATACGCTCGGCTGGCGTTGGGTAAGAACGGCGGCGCAGTGCTGACCACCTCGGTCGAGCAGTCGGCCGAGGTCGCCAATGCCTTCGCCCCAGAACACATGCAGATTGCGGTTCGCGATGAAGAGCACGTGCTGGACATGATCGTCGACGCCGGCGAAATCCTCGTCGGCCAGCAGACCACCGTGTCGATGGCGAACTTCGTCATCGGCTGCCCCGCCGCGCTGCCCACCAGTGGTTATGCCAAGGTGAGTAGCGGCGTCACCGCCGATGCCTTCAGAAAGCGAACCGCCGTCGCCAAATCCAGCCACGACGCGCTCAAGCGGATGTCCGACACCGTGATCGCCTTCACTCGCCACGAGGGGTTTCCCGCCCACGAATTCGCCGTCACTCGCCGCCTCGAACAACGCTGACCAGGCGGCTCGCCGACCGGCACCTCGCGCGCATCCGACCCAGACCCGAGCACTACTCGTCCCGCGGCACGCCGCACGGTTCACCTAAGGAACCCACCTTGTCCGTTCTCAATCCCGAACAGCGCTCGATCGAGTACGTCCCCCACCACGAACGCCATGGCCGGGCCCGCAGTCTGTTCACGCTGTGGTTCGGCGCCAACTTGCAAGTCACCGCCATCGCCGCAGGCGCCATCTCGGTTGCCATCGGCCTGTCGCTGCCATGGGCGCTGCTGGCGTCCTTGGTAGGCAACCTGATCGGCGCGATCTTCATGGCGCTGCACTCCGCGCAGGGACCCATTCTCGGCATTCCACAGATGATCCAAAGTCGGGCCCAATTCGGGTTCTACGGTGCCGTTCTGCCGCTGATCCTGGTGATACTGATGTACGTCGGCTACTTCGCCACCACCGCAGTGCAGGGTGGGGCGGCGTTCTCCAGCCTGACCGGTGTCAACATCGACGCTTCGATCATCGTCGTCGCCGCCGTGACGGCCGTGCTGGCCATCTTCGGATACCGCCTCATCCACGCTTCGGAGAAGTGGCTTTCGGTGATCGCCGGCGTTGCCTTCCTCTACCTGAGCTATCGGCTGGTGACCATCAACGACCTCGGCGCCGTGTGGCACGCCGGCGAGTTCTCCTGGGCGTTGTTCTTGGCAGCTGCGGCGATCGCCGCCACGTGGCAGCTGACGTACGCGCCGTATGTCGCCGACTACTCGCGCTACCTGCCCGCAGACACCTCGGTGCGCGCCTCGTTCTGGTTCACCTATGCCGGTGCGGTGCTCTCGACGATGTTCATGTTCGCCTTCGGTGCTGCCGCGGCCGCCGTCGCCACCGACGCGTTCGACGGAGGGTCGGTGGACTTCATCGTCGACCAGGCCGCCGGCTGGCACGCACTGTTCTTCCTGATCATCATCGCCGGGGTCATCGGCGTGAACTCGCTGAACCTCTACGGGATGTTCATGTCGACCACGACCGTGCTCAATTCGTTCTTCAAGATGACGGTCTCTCCGCTGCTAAGGGCGGTGCTCATCGTCATCGTCGCCACGGTCGCCACCACGATCGGACTGGTCGGCAAGGACGACTTCCTGGCGAACTTCACCAACTTCATCTTGCTGCTGGCGTACTTCCTCATCCCGTGGACCTCGATCAACCTGGCTGACTTCTATCTGGTCCGCAAGGAGCGCTACAGCATCGACGACATGTTCAAACCGCACGGACACTACGGCGGTGTGGACTGGCGGGCCATGACCGCGTATCTCGTTGGCATCCTGGTCGAAGTGCCCTTCATCGCCAGCCCCTTCTACACCGGACCAGTCGCGACCTGGCTCGGCGGCGCGGACATTTCCTGGATCCTGGGCATCTTCGTCGCCGGCGGTCTCTACGTCTTCCTGATGAAGCGGTACCCCAACCGGGCCGGGTATCCCGAGCCCACCTACGCCATTCCGTCCACTCCGAGCGCGCGCGCCGCAGCCGCCGATGAACAGGAAGCGGCACCGGCGTGAAGGCACGCGAAGTACGCGCCCTGATCAAGGTCAAGCCGCCACGAATCCACCGCCACGCTGCCCACTTGGACGCGTGTATGACTATTGAAGACCTGCACCGGCTCGCACGCCGGCGCCTGCCGCGCGCGGTCGCCGACTACGTCGACGGCGGCGCCGACGAGGAGCTGACCCTGGCCGACAACGTGGCTGCGTTTCGCCGCTGGCGGTTCACCCCAAGTGTGCTCACCGACGTCGCCAAGGTCGACACGTCGACGACGCTGCTAGGCCGGCGCAGCGCACTGCCGCTCGGTCTGGCTCCCACCGGGTACACCCGGATGATCTCCTCGCTTGGCGAACCGGCTGTGGCCGGTGCGGCGGCGCGTGCCCAAGTCCCCTACGTCCTGTCCACCATGGCCTCGACCTCCATGGAGGAGTTGGCCACTCACCGCGCCCTCGAGGAGGCCGACCGGTGGTTTCAGCTCTACATCTGGAAGGACCGCGACCTCACCACTCAATTGGTCAGGCGCGCAGCAGCTTCCGGGTACCGCGTTCTGGAGATCGCCGTCGACACCGCAGTGTCGGGCTACCGGGTGCGTGATGCGCGCAACGGCCTGACGATCCCACCGCAGTTGACGCTCAAGGGACTCGTCGACATCGGCATGCATCCGGGGTATTGGACCAAGATGCTGGCCAACCCGGCGCTGGAGTTCGCCAACGTCAGCGGCGGGGCTGGTGGCGGTGGCTACACCATCGACAACATCACCAAGCAGTTCGACCCCTCGGTGTCATGGGACGACCTCGCCCGCATCCGGGATGCGTGGCCCGGCCTCGTCGTCTTGAAGGGTCCGCTAGGCCCGGAGGACACGGTGCGCGCCCGCGATCTCGGAATCGACGGCGTGCACCTGTCCAACCACGGCGGACGTCAGCTGGACCGCGTCGTGGCGCCCATCGACCTGGTAGCTCCGGTCCGCGATGCAGTGGGTCAGGACTTCGCCGTCTTCGTCGACTCGGGCGTCCGCCACGGGTCTGACATCGCCACGGCCATGGCCCTGGGTGCCGACGCGGCGTTCATCGGCCGGCCCTACCTGTGGGGAATCGTCGCCGGCGGTGAGGCCGGCGTCGACAAGGTGATCGAGCTGCTGGCCGATCAGCTGACGAGGACCATGGCGTTGCTCGGGGTGACAAGCATCGACGAGCTGCGCAAACGTGGCCGGACGCTGGTCAAGCATGGCTGACTGAACTGGACCGAACACCAACGACCGCCCACGACTGACACCTATACGAGACTTACGTCTGTAATACAAGACAGAAGGTTTGGCATGACTTCCGCTCCGAACAGCACACTCGCCACCACCACCAGCACGGTCACGGTGGGCGTAGGCCCGGTCAGTTTCGCGGACGTGGTGGCAGTGGCCCGCCACGACGCCGCCGTGCAGCTCTGCGACGAGGCGATGACTGCGGTAGCCGAGAGCCGAGTGCGCATCGAGGCCCTGGCCGCTGACCCGACACCCGTCTACGGAGTGTCCACCGGATTCGGCGCCCTGGCGACCCGCCACATTCCGTTGGAGCTGCGAACGCAGCTGCAACGCAGCCTGATTCGTTCACATGCCGCCGGCTCCGGTGCCGAGGTTGAACGAGAAGTGGTGCGCGCTCTGATGCTGTTGCGGCTGTCCACCCTGGCCACCGGACGCACCGGCGTTCGACCCGAGGTGGTCCGCGCCTATGCCGGCCTGCTTACCGAGGGCATCACCCCGGTGGTCTACGAGTACGGCAGCCTGGGGTGCTCGGGCGACCTGGCTCCGCTGGCCCACGTGGCGCTCGCGTTGATCGGAGAAGGACAGGTCCGTACCCGGGACGGTGAACTCGCACCCGCCGCCAAGGCGCTCGCCGCGCACGGATTGCATCCAGTGGTGCTGGCCGAGAAGGAAGGGCTCGCGCTGATCAACGGCACCGACGGCATGCTGGGCCAGCTGATCCTGGCGCTGACCGACCTCGACGCCCTGCTGCGACTGGCCGACGTCGCCGCGGCGATGAGCGTCGAGGGACTTCTGGGCACCGAGCGGGTGTTCGCCGCCGACCTGCAGGCCCTGCGGCCCCATCCTGGCCAAGCCGCGGCCGCCGCGAACATGACCCGACTGCTGGCCGACTCCGCGATCGTGGCAAGCCACAAGACCGGCGACTGCACCGTGGTCCAGGATGCCTATTCGCTGCGCTGCGCTCCACAGGTCGCCGGCGGCGCGCGCGACACCGCCGAACATGCCCGCACCGTCGCATACCGCGAATTGGCCAGTGCCGTCGACAATCCCGTGGTCACTCTCGACGGTCGCGTGGAATCCAACGGTAATTTCCACGGCGCACCCGTGGCCTACGTGCTCGACTTCTTGGCCATCGTGGTCGCCGACGTGGCTTCGATGAGCGAGCGACGCACCGATCGATTCCTCGACCCGGCCCGCAACCACGGCCTCAACGCCTTTCTGGCCCACGATCCCGGCGTCGACAGCGGCCACATGATCGCCCAGTACACCCAAGCCGGCATCGTCTCCGAGCTCAAACGTCTGGCCGCGCCCGCCAGTGTGGATTCGATTCCGTCGTCGGCCATGCAGGAGGATCACGTGTCGATGGGTTGGTCGGCGGCCCGCAAGCTGCGCCGAGCGATCGACGGTCTCACGAGGGTTTTGGCGGTGGAAGTGCTCACGGCCGCAAGGGCTCTCGACATGCGCGCACCGCTGACACCCGGACCCGCGACGGCGGCCGTCATCGCCGCCGTGCGAGAGCACGTGCCCGGCCCCGGCACCGACCGCTATCTCGCTCCGGAGATCGCCGCCGTGGTCGACCTGGCGCGCGCTGGCGCGCTGGTGGCAGCCGCCGAGAGCGCGATCGGCGCACTGTCGTGAACCACGTCGTCTCTCGACCCACGGTGAGTCCTCGAACCGTGGTGGCCGAGCTGCCGCGCTACTCACGCGCGGCCGGCCTGAGCCAGGTGCGTTGGCGTGCGTCGTCGAACGAATCCACGGTGCCACCGTCACCGAGCGTGCAACAGGCCCTCATCGAGGCCGCCGCGCATGCACACCTCTATCCCTCGCTGCAGGGCGACCTGCTCACCGCGGACTTGAGCGCCCGATTGCAGGTATCCCCCGAACACATCGTGGTCGGAGGAGGATCCTTGGCGTTGCTGCAACACGCCTTGGCCGCCTACACCGGGGCCGGGACCGAGGTAGTGCATGCCTGGCGTAGCTACGAGGCCTATCCGATCCTGATCGGGGTCGTCGGCGCCACCGCTGTCCCAGTTTCTCTCGACGCCACCCACACTCACGACGTGGACGCGATGCTCGCCGCGATCACATGGGCCACGAGGGCGATCATCGTGTGCAATCCGAACAACCCCACCGGCACTGAACTACCCCGCAGTGAGATCGAACGCCTCGTCACCTCGGTGCCCGCCAACGTGCTGGTGCTTTTCGACGAGGCCTACCAAGAGTTCGCCACGGCCGACGTCGACGGGCTCAGTTTGGTTCGTCGATATCCCAACGTCGTGGTCTTTCGGACGTTCTCCAAGGCGTACGGCCTTGCGGGACTTCGGGCTGGGTACATGATCGCGCATCCCGAGGTCGCCGACAACGTGCGCGCTGCCGCGCCCCCATTTGGGTTGAGCTTGCTCGCCGAGGCCGGTGCCCGAGCCGCGTGGGCCGATACCACGCACACCAAACACATCGTCGATGTGGTGCGCGAGGGGCGTGGGTACCTGCGCCACGAAGCCGCTGAACGGGGACTCGAGACCCCGGTCAGTGGTGCGAACTTCGTATGGTTCCCCGTTGGACCGCTTACAGCTCAACTGCAGGAAGCTTGTGTGGCACAGCGCGTTTCGGTAAGGGCATTCGACGGAGAGGGAGTGCGGGTCACCGTCGGCGATCGCGACGCCGAAGACGCAGTGCTGGCCGCGATCGACAGCCTGCAGTGGAACTTCAGCCCCCAAGGTTGAGGGCGCCCGACTCGAGGGGCAGCGGGGCGCCAGCGACGCGATCATGTCGCGCAACTGGAACGCGTCGGACGCACCGATGACGGTGGCGCGAACGACGGATTCGTTGACATGCCGCGCTGCCGCCGGTTACATTCCTGGGCATGATCGTAATTCGGGTTAACTTAACCAACTTAGTGGTGAAGTCGTGACCGCAACCCAAGACCTCGACCGCACGGCCGGCAAGTACGAACTGAGTCACCTGCGGTCGCTGGAGGCCGAGGCGATCCACATCATCCGCGAGGTCGCCGCCGAACTCGAGAAGCCCGTGCTGCTGTTCTCCGGCGGCAAGGACTCGATCGTCATGCTCCACTTGGCGCTCAAGGCCTTTCGGCCCGGTCGGCTGCCGTTTCCCGTGATGCACGTCGACACCGGCCACAACTTCGACGAGGTGCTGGCCGTCCGCGACGAACTGGTCGAGAAGTCCGGCGTGCGCCTCGTCGTCGCCAAGGTGCAGGACGACATCGACGCCGGCCGGGTCGTCGAGACCATCCCGTCGCGCAACCCGATGCAGACCTTCACGCTGCTGCGCGCCATCCGGGAGAACAAGTTCGACGCCGCCTTCGGTGGGGCCCGGCGCGACGAGGAGAAGGCCCGCGCCAAGGAGCGCGTGTTCAGCTTCCGCGACGAGTTCGGCCAGTGGGACCCCAAGGCGCAGCGCCCCGAATTGTGGAACCTCTACAACGGCCGCCATCACAAGGGCGAGCACATCCGGGCGTTCCCGATCTCCAACTGGACCGAGTTCGACATCTGGTCCTACATCGGCGCCGAGAAGATCACGCTGCCGTCCATCTACTACGCCCACGAACGGCAGGTCTTCGAGCGCGACGGCATGCTGCTGGCCGTCCACAAGTATCTGCAGCCCCGCAAGGACGAAAAGGTGATCGAGAAGGTCGTGCGCTTCCGCACGGTCGGCGACGTCACCTGCACCGGCTGCGTGGAGTCCACCGCGCGCACGGTGTCCGAGGTGATCGCCGAGACCGCGGTCTCGCGGCTTACCGAACGCGGCGCGACGCGCGCCGACGACCGCATCTCCGAGGCCGGGATGGAAGACCGCAAGCGCGAGGGGTATTTCTGATGGCTACTCTGCTCAGGCTCGCCACGGCGGGTTCCGTCGACGACGGCAAGTCCACGCTCATCGGCCGGCTGCTGTTCGACAGCAAGGCCGTCATGGAGGACCAGCTCGCCGCCGTGCAGCGCACCTCGCAGGAACGCGGTCACGATTACACCGACCTCGCCCTGGTGACCGACGGCCTGCGCGCCGAGCGCGAGCAGGGCATCACCATCGACGTCGCGTACCGCTACTTCGCCACGGCCAAGCGGAAGTTCATCATCGCCGACACCCCCGGCCACGTGCAGTACACCCGCAACATGGTGACGGGTGCCTCGACCGCGCAGCTGGTGATCGTCCTGGTCGACGCTCGGCACGGACTGCTCGAGCAGTCGCGGCGCCACGCATTCCTGGCGTCCCTGCTCGGCATTCAGCACATCGTGCTGGCCGTCAACAAGATGGACCTCGTCGACTGGAGTCAGGAGCGGTTCGAGAAGATCCGCGACGACTTCCACGAGTTCGCCGCACGCCTCGACGTGCAGGACGTCACCACGATCCCGCTGTCGGCCCTCAACGGCGACAACGTCGTCACCAAGTCCGACGCCTCGCCCTGGTACGAGGGACCGGCGCTGCTGAGCCACCTCGAGGAGGTCTACATCGCCGGTGACCGCAATCTGGTCGACGTCCGGTTCCCCGTGCAGTACGTCATCCGGCCGCAGACCCGCGAGCATGCCGACCACCGCAGTTACGCGGGCACCATCGCCAGCGGCGTGATGCGCACGGGCGACGAGGTCGTGGTGCTGCCCGCCGGGAAGACCAGCCGGATCACCGAGATCGAGGGCCCCGCAGGGCCTCTCACCGAGGCGTTCGCCTCCATGGCGGTGTCGATCAGCCTGGCCGACGACATCGACATCTCCCGCGGCGACATGATCGCCCGGCCCAACAACCAGCCCCACGTCACCCAGGACTTCGACGCCACGGTGTGTTGGATGTCCGACGAGGCGACGCTCGAACCCGGTCGCGACTACGTCATCAAGCACACCACGCGGACCACCCGGGCCAGGGTGACGGCTCTGGACTACCGGCTCGACGTCAACACGCTGCACCGCGACAAGAGTGCAACGGCGTTGAAGATCAACGAACTCGGCCGCGTCACGCTGCGCACGCAGGTGCCCCTGCTGCTCGACGAGTACGCCCGCAACGCCGCCATCGGCTCGTTCATCCTGATCGACCCCGACACCAACGGCACGGTGGCCGCGGGCATGGTCCGCGACACCACCCCGGCGGCGACGCGCACGGCCACCCCGAATGCGGTGCGGCATCAGAACCTCGTCACCGCCGAGGACCGGCTGTCGCGAGGCAGCACGGTGTGGTTCACCGGTCTCTCCGGCTCCGGAAAGTCGTCGGTCGCCATGCTCGTCGAACAGAAGCTGCTCGAAAGCGGGCGTCCCGCCTACGTTCTCGACGGTGACAACCTGCGGCACGGGCTGAACGCCGACCTGGGCTTCACGATGGCCGACCGCGCCGAGAACCTGCGGCGGCTGGCGCACATCGCGACGCTGCTGGCCGACTCCGGACAGATCGTGCTGGTGCCCGCCATCAGCCCGCTCGAGGAGCATCGGGCGCTGGCGCGCAAGGTGCACGAAGACCGGGGCTACGACTTCTTCGAAGTCTTCTGCGACACCCCACTGCAGGATTGCGAACGTCGAGATCCCAAGGGGCTCTATGCCAAGGCGCGACGCGGCGAGATCACGCACTTCACCGGCATCGACAGCCCGTATCAGCGGCCGAAGAACCCGGATCTGCGCCTCACGCCGGACTGTGAAGTCACGGAACTGGCGCAGTACGTCATCGACATGATCGACGCGAAGAAGTGACCGATCACGAGTTGGCGGCACGCCTGGCGACGGAAGCGGGTGAGTTGCTTCTCGCCGTGCGCGCCGAGCTGGCCGACGCCACCGCCGCCGAACGAAAGGACGCGGGCGACAAGCGTTCCCACGCCTTCCTGATGACGGCGTTGGCGGCCGAGCGACCCGACGACGCGGTGCTGTCCGAGGAGGCGACCGAGGAGGAGAAGGCCAACTCGAAGCGGTTGAGCGCCGAGCGGGTCTGGATCGTCGACCCCCTCGACGGCACCCGGGAGTTCGGTGAGCTCGGTCGCGAGGACTGGGCGGTGCACGTGGCGCTGTGGCAGGCCGGCGAACTGGTCACCGGCGCGGTCGCCCTGCCCGCGCAGGGCGTCACGTTGGCGACGCCGCACGTGCCGCCGCCGGCGGCCGCACCGGGGCCGCCGCGCATCATCGTGTCCAGGACCCGGCCGCCCGCCGTGGCGCTGGCCGTCCGCGACGCGCTGTACGGCACGCTGGTCGAAATGGGTTCCGCCGGAGCGAAGGTCGCGGCGGTGGTGCAGGGCGTCGCGGACGCCTACGTGCACGCCGGCGGTCAGTACGAGTGGGACTCGGCCGCGCCCGTCGCGGTGGCCAGGGCCGCTGGTCTGTTCACCTCGCGGCTGGACGGATCGCCACTGCGGTACAACCAGGCCGACGTGCTGCTGCCCGACCTGATCGTCTGCCGGCCGGAGCTGGCCGACGCGGTCTTGGCGGTCACCACCGCCCAGGGCTGATCGCCGACCGTGGGCCCTACGTACGAAAAGTCGGCGATCGGCGTGCGTAGCCCCCACGGTCGGTAGGTTGGTGCGATGAGCAACCCGACGCTGCGCACGCTGTCCGAGCTTCCCTCGACGCCGGCACCCCTGGCCGAGTCGACGCTGGTGTTGATCGACTGCCAGAACACCTACACCCAGGGCGTCATGGAACTCGAGGGCGTGCAGGCGGCGCTGGACGAAACGGCGGCCTTGCTCGATCGCGCGCGGTCCGCCGGGATCCCCATCATCCACGTCCAGCACTCCGACGGCCCCGGTTCGCTCTACGACCTCGAGGGGGAGACCGGCGCCATCGTCACGCGCGTCGCCCCGCGTGACGGCGAGGTCGTCGTGACGAAGCAGTATCCAAACTCGTTCGTGGAGACCGACTTCGACGACAGGTTGAAGGCGGTCGGCGCGAGCAATCTGGTGATCGCCGGGTTCATGACGCACATGTGCGTGAACTCGACCGCCCGCGGTGCGTTCAACGCCGGCTACGCCCCGACGGTGGTGGCCGCCGCCACCGCCACGCGCTCGTTGCCCGGCGTCGGCGGCGAGGACGTGGCGGCCGCCGCCCTGCAGTCGGCCAGCCTGGCCGCGCTCTCCGATCTGTTCGCCGTGGTGGTTGCCGACGGGTCGGCCATTCCCGACTGACGCCGGTCGGTCACCGACGTCGCCGCGCCCCAGCGGCTTCCAGCGCGCGGGCGCCACGGCGGTGCAGCGCCCAGCCGCCCGCGATCAGCAACGATCCGAAGACCAGGAAGCCGATGTCCCAGGACAGCGGGCCGCCCAGGTCGTCGCGCACGTGGTGCACCCCCAGCAGGGTGTGGTCGACGACGCCCTCCACCACGTTGAACACCCCCCACCCGGTCAGCAGGAGTCCGGTGTGGAAGGGCCAGTTCGGTGGGAAACGGCCCTGCCGCCAGGCGACTATCGTCATCACCGATCCGGCGGTCACCAGTAGCCACGTCACGACGTGGAAGAACCCGTCGGCGACCACGTTGGCCTCCAGCCCGGCCAACGTCGCGGTGGGATGCGCCGGGACGCTGCTGATCATGTGGTGCCACTGCAGGATCTCGTGCAGCACGATGCCGTCGACGAACCCGCCCAGGCCGAGGCCCAGCAACAGGAAGGGTGTCTTGCTCGGAAGGGCTGCGCCACTGCTCTGGTCGACGGTCACGAAGGCGAAGTGCCCAGTCCGAAGCCGTTCATGCGTCATTTCGGGCAGTCACGAACGATGATGAACGCATGACCCAGCCCTCGACCCGAGTCACTCGGATTGCCGAAAAGCAGGACGAGTCGCGCAGCGCGCTCGAAGCCCTCCTGGACAGCACGCCGCTGGCCACCGTCGCCCTGGTGCGCGACGGCCATCCCGTGATCTTCCCGACCGGCTTCGCGAGGGTCGGCACCGATCTGGTGATTCACGGGTCGACCGGGTCGCCGTGGCTCCGGGCACTGTCGACGGGGCAGCCCGCCGCGGTGTCGGTTACCGCCCTGGACGGCGTCGTCGTGGCCCGCAGCGGGTTCGAGTCGTCGTTCCAGTACCGCAGTGCGGCACTCTTCGGGGTGTTCGAGCAGGTGTCCGGCGACGAGAAGGCCAGCCTGCTGGAGACTCTCACCGACGCGTTCATTCCGGGCCGCGTCGCCGAGCTGCGGCCCAGCAGCCGCAAGGAGATAGCCGCGACCCTGGTGCTGAAGATGCCGATCGCCGAGGACAACTGGTCGTTGAAGGTCAGCGCCGGCTGGCCCGAGGACCCCGAGGAGGACGTCGCCGGCGACGCCTGGGCCGGCGTCGTGCCGATGGCCGTGACCTACGGAGAACCGCTGGCCGCTCCGGATCTCACCGAGGGCATTCCCGTGCCGGCGTCGGTGCGGGCGTTCGCCAAGCGCTCAGTCCAGTAGTCCGGCGCGCCGGTAGAGGTCGGTGCGCCGGTCGCCGTGCACGTCGTTGTTCTCATTGAACTGCTTGACGCGCGATTCGGCGAGGTCGACGTCGGCGGTGATGCGACCGGGGGTGCCGTAGTCGGCGATCGCCATGGGATAGCCGTCCGCGTCGACGATCACGCTGCCGCCCACCCAATCCTGACCGCGTTCCACCCCCGCCCGGTCACAGACGGCGATCGCCATCCGGTTCATGCCGGCGCCCGCGAGGGCACGGTTCTGCTCGGTCGGCCGTTCGCCCTCGGGCCGGGGGAGCAGCGGCCAGTTCACCGGCGCGCACAGCAGATCCGCGCCCTGCAGCGCCACCGCGCGCACCCATTCGGGGAATTCGATGTCGTAGCAGACCATCACGCCGAGGCGGCCGTGGGCAGTGTCGACCACCAGCGGCAGGTCGTCGGCGCGGTCGAACACCCGGTTCTCGGTGTCCCACAGGTGGGCCTTGCGGTACACGCCGCGCAGCCCGGTCGGGTCGACGACGGCGGCGCTGTTGTAGACCTGGTCGCCGGCGGCTTCCGGGAACCCGGCGACGATGGTCAGGTCGAAGGCCTCGGCGAGGTTGGCCCACTCGGTGATCGCGGGGCCGTCCCGGGTCTCGGCGAGCGCCTCTAGTTCGGCGCGGTCGGCGAACACGTATCCCGACGAGGCGAGTTCCGGCAGGACGACGATCTGCGCGCCGTCGCGGGCGGCGTCTTCGATCGCGGTTCTCGCGGTGGTGAGGTTGCCGGTGGTGTCACCGATGTGCAGGGAGATCTGGCAGCAGGTGACGCGGGTAGTCATGTGTCGATGGTGGACCATCCGGAGGGCAGGAGCGAAGCGACCCGGGAAATTGGCCAGCCGACGATTCGCAGCCAGGTCGGTGGCATGATGCGCTCTATGCGCATGTCGGCCAAGGCGGAGTATGCCGTCCGGGCCATGGTTCAGCTGGCCACGGTCGCCGAAGGCGTGCTGGTCAAGACCGACGATCTGGCGAAGGCCCAGGGCATTCCGCCGCAATTCCTCGTCGACATCCTGTCCGATCTGCGCACCGACCGGTTGGTGCGCAGCCACCGCGGGCGCGACGGTGGCTACGCGTTGGCCAAGCCGGCGGCCGAGATCAGCATCGCCGACGTGCTGCGGTGCATCGACGGTCCGCTCGCCAGCGTCCGCGACATCGGTCTCGGCGACCTGCCGTACTCGGGTCCGACCGTGGCGTTGACCGACGTGTGGCGTGCGCTCCGCGCCAGCATGCGCTCGGTGCTGGAGGAGACCAGCCTGGCCGACGTCGCGACCGGCGATCTGCCGGGCCACGTCGCCGCCCTCGCCGGGGACTACGTCGGCCAGGAAGAGGAACGCGGTCACGGCTGACGGGCGTCGGCCACGTCAATCCGGTGAACCGCCTTGGGCGGGCCCGTGCGACGTTGCAGGATGTACGCATGAGTTTCGACGTGCGTTCGCTCGACAAGCCGGTGATCATCGCGCCCATGGCGGGCGGCCCGACGACGCCGGAACTCGCCGCGGCGGGATCCAACGCCGGCGGTCTCGGCTTCCTGGCCGGCGGCTACCTCACCGCCGACGTGTTCGCCGAACGCATCACGGCGGCGCGTCAGCTCACCACGGGACCACTGGGTGCGAACCTCTTCGTGGTGCAGTCCAGCGCGGCCCGTCCCGAGGCGATTCAGCAGTACGCGAAGGCGTTGGGCGGCGAATCGAAGCGGTACGGCGCCCGGCTCGGTGACCCGCGCTTCGACGACGACCACTGGGCGGCCAAGCTCGACGTGGTGATGGACCTCAAGCCCGAGGTCGTGTCGTTCACGTTCGGTCTGCCGTCGGTGGCGGAGTGCACCCGGCTCAAGGATGCGGGCATAACCACCGTCGCCACCGTCACCACCCTGGCCGAAGCCGACCGGGCCGTGGCCTGCGGCGTCGACGCCGTCGCGGTCCAGGGTCCCGCGGCCGGCGGGCACCGAGGCACGCTCGATCCCGCGGCGTCCCCGGCCACCCAGCCGCTGGGCCAACTGGTGCGTTCGACCAGCATCGCGCTCGACGTCCCCGTGATCGCGGCGGGCGGTCTGATGACGGCGGTCGACGTCGCCGACGTCTTCGCGTTGGGAGCCGTTGCGGCGCAAATGGGTACCGCATTCCTCCTGGCCGACGAATCGGGCAGCAGCCCGGTGCACCGGGCTGCCCTGCGCGACCCTCAGTTCACCGAAACGGTGGTGACGAGGTGCTTCTCGGGCCGCTACGCCCGGGGCATTCGCAACCGCTTCGTCGACGAACACGACGCGCAAGCACCCCTGGGCTATCCCGAGATTCACCATCTGACCAGCCCGGTGCGCGCGGCCTCGGTTCGCGCCGGCGATCCCCACGGCGCGAACATCTGGGCCGGCACGGGTTTTCACAAGGCGGTCACCGGGTCCGTCGCCGACATCGTGGACTCACTGGTGTGACGATCCGCGGGGGGTAACCCCCGCGAAGGTCTCCGGAAAGCGCCATGGGACAGACGGTTTCGGTCTCATAGCGTAGTGGTATCGGGAGCGTCGGGCTTCCGGACCATCAGGGAGACCCATCGTGACCGCTCATCGCACAACACTATTCGCCGCCGCCGTCGTCGTCTCGGCCGCGGCATTTGCCTCCGTCGGCGTCGCCGACGCCGCACCCAGCGGACCGTCCCGGGCCGAGGACGTGGTGCGGTCGCTGGAGGCCAGCGGTTATCACGTCATCGTCAACCGCGTTGGCACGGGGCAGCTTTCGTCCTGCACGGTGACGTCGGTCCAGCCGGGGCAGACGTACTCCACCACGGACTCCCGGGGTGGGTCGTCACCGGCGGTCACCGTGTTCGCCAAGACGATGCACGTCGACCTGGCCTGCTGACTGGATTCGACGGAATGGCCACGTGCAACGCGCTGCACGTGGCCATTCCGATGTGCGGACTAACGGCGGCTGTCGACCGAGACGCTTCCGTCGTCGGACCGCACCGTCACCTCCGACGCGGCCCGCGCCGGGTCCGTCGTCTCCGGCACGTCGACCGACGTCGCGTCGCCGGAACGGGTGCGGACGAGGTAGGGCCCCGTGGGCGGAAGCGTGATCGCGACGTCACCGCTACTGGTGGTGGCGCTGATTCGGCGCGGGGCGGGGTCGGCAAATCTCACGGCGACGTCGCCGTCGACGGATTCCACGGTGAAGGACTCCGTGACCGACACGGGCCTGCGGGAGACCACGTCACCGTCGCGGGCGGTGACGTCCACGTCGTGCACCGCGCCGTTCAGGACGACGTCACCGTCGGCGCTGCGGGCGACCAGCCGGTCGAGGTTGGCGTCGACGGTCAGCGTGCCGTCGGCCTGCTGTGTGGTGACCGACAGGGTGGCCGCCAACGCCGGGGGCAGCGTGATCACCAGATCGCTCGGTCCGCCGAAGTCGACGACGCGGCGCGTGTCGTCGGCGGTGACGCGGATGCGCGTCTGCCGTGCGTCGGTGGTTACGTCGAGGCTGGGCGGGACCGCCCGCGACGAGCCCACCGTGCGCAACTCGGCGCGGGCCGCGGTGGCGTTCGGGTCGGACTTCAGGTGCACGGAGACGTCGGAGGCGTCGACCACCAGCGAGCGCATGTCGCGGGGCAGGTCCTTGCCGTCGGTGCTGACCCGTAGTGAGGCGATTCCGAAGGCGGCCACCCCCAGTCCCGCGACGCAGCCGATCACCAGAACCGCCGCGAAGATGACCAGGAGGGCGCGCAACGCGGTGCGGTTGCCCGGGGTGAGCGGTGGCGGAGCCGATGGGGGAGCGATGGTCGTCATGGAAAGTCCTTCCGTGGTTCAGGATTCGAGGTAGCGGAGGACGGCGAGGACGCGCCGGTTCTCGCTCTCGTCCGGGGTGAGGTTCAACTTCGAGAAGATGGAGGCGATGTGCTTCTCGGCCGAGCCCACCGAGACGTGCAGTGAGGCGGCGATGGCGGAGTTGGCCCGGCCCTCCGCCATCAGTTGCAGCACTTCGAGCTCGCGCGGGGTGAGCGAGTCCAGGGTGGAACGCTGCCGCGAGCGGACGAGGATCTGGGACACCACCTCCGGGTCGAGGACCGTCCCGCCACCGCCCACGAGGGCGACCGTGTCCAGGAAGGACGGCACGTCGGCCACGCGATCCTTGAGCAGATAGCCGAAACCCCTGGTGTCCGAGGCGATCAGGTCGGCCGCGTAGCGCTCCTCGACGTAGTGCGACAGGACCAGCACCGGCGACTCGGGGTTCTGGCTCCGCAGCAGGGCCGCGGCGCGGATGCCTTCGTCGGTGAACGTCGGCGGCATGCGGACGTCGAGGATGGCGAGGTCGGGCCGTAGCTCGTTGACGATGCGCAGTAGGTCGGTGGCATCGGACACGCCGGCCACCACCTCGTGTCCCGCGTCGGTCAGGATGCGTTCGATGCCCGCCCGCAACAGCGCGGAGTCCTCGGCGATCACGATCCGCATGGCAGCACCGCCGTCACGATCGTGGAGCCGGTCACCGGGCTGGACACCTCGAAGGTGCCGCGAGCCGCCGCGACGCGCTCGCCGAGGCCGCGCAAGCCCGTCGCGTCGTCGTCGGCGGTGGCCGTCGCGCCGCCCACGCCGTCGTCGTAGACCGACACGAACAGGGCGTCGGTCGCCTCGTCCAACCGGACCGTGACCACCGCTTGGGTGGCACGCGCGTGTTTGGCCACGTTGGTCAACGCCTCGGCGACGACGAAGTATGCACACGCCTCCACCTCGTCGGGGAGTCGCCGCGGCAGGTCGACGTTCAAGGTCGTTGGCACGCCCGAGGTTTCGATGCGCTGCACCACCGAGGAGAGCGCGGCGTCGAGACCACGGTCGGGGAGGATGGTCGGCGCGATGCCGCGAACCACGTTGCGCAACTCGAGCAGCGCGCTCTTCGCGTCGTCGTGTGCCTCACCGATGAGCTTCTTGGCCTGAGGCAGGTCGGTGTCGAGCTTGGTCTGGGCGAGACCGATCGTCATGGCCAGTGACACCAGCCGCGGCTGCACGCTGTCGTGCAGGTCGCGCTCGATGCGGTGACGTTCGGTCTGCGCCGAGGACACCGCGCCGCGGCGGGCGTCGGTGAGCGCACTGACCTCGTGCTCAAGGGCGGCGGTGGCCGACGGGGGCAGCAGCCACCGGTCGACGGCCGCGTCGACGATCGGGGCGTAGACGACGATCGCGACGGCCGCGACCAACGCGACGACGGCCAGCACCCAGGCCAGCGGCGGGGAGACGAACCAGACGTCGGCGTCGGTCTCACTGCGGTCGAGTGCCGTGGCGACTGCCGGGCCGGCGATGGCGAACGTCAACAGCGCCAACGCGATCCCCGCGGCTAGCAGATCGTAGACCAGCCGCAGGTAGTGGTGAGCCACGACCTTCCAGAACCGCGCGCTGCCGACGTCGAGCCACAGTTGATGAGCCCACCGCTGAAAACCGTCGTACGGCGAGACGCGGCGTGGCGGAACCGGGATGCCGAAGCCGAACACCGCCTCGCTGCGGACGCGTTCGACCCGGTCCACTCCGCGAATCAGATAGACGAATACGACGCCGGCGGCGAAGAATCCGACGACCGACGGGATCGACGAGATGGCCACGATGGCGACCGTCAGCGGGATCCAGAACCAGACGACGCCCAGCGCGGCGCCGGTCAGCATCGACGCCGACGGCACCACGCCGATGCGGCGGACGGCGGCGGCGTCGTCTCGTGGGGCGAGCGGCATGTCGAGGGTCGTTGCAACCATGCGTTCAACCTAGGGAGTCGCGGCGCCTTCCGGGTATGGCGTTTTCCCGCGACCTCCGTGGGGGATAACCCCCGCCCGCCGAGCGTGATGAGTTTCCGCGCTCGCAACGGTCTGCCCTGAAACCGACCAATCGAGTACGAGGAGCCCTCCGTGAACATGGACGTCGACGCCGCCAGCACCACCAGATCCCGTCTCGGCGCCACCGTGGGCGTCGTGATCAGCGTGCTGGTCGGGGCCTTCCTGGTCGTCGACGCCGCGGGCAAGTTGGCCGGCATCCGGCAGGTCGAGGAGGGCACCGAGGCACTGGGCTTCCCGGCCGGGCAGGCGTTCGTCATGGGTGTGGTGCTCGCGGTGTGCGTGGTGGTCCATGCGATTCCACGGACGGCGGTGCTCGGGGCGCTTGGCATCACGGCGTATCTCGGCGGAGCCGTCACCGCCAACATGCGGGTCGAGGCGCCGTTGTTCAGCGCGACCCTGTTCGCCGTCTACCTCGGCGTGCTGATGTGGGTCGGCATGGTGCTTCGCCGCCCGGAACTGCTTCGGGTTGCCGGGCTGACTCGCTGAAGTCTCCAGCGGCGACACCCGTCGCCGTGCCACACTCCGGTCGTGCAAATCGGAATGACGTTGCCGGTGATGGAACCCGACCTCGACGGCACCGTGCTCGAAGACTGGGCACGGATCGTCGACGAGGGTCCGTTCAGCTCGCTGTGCTGGGGTGAACGCATCGCCTTCGGCAACCCGGATTCGTTGACGCTGCTGGGTGCGGTGGCCGCCTGGACCGCCCGGGTCCGACTCGTGACGACGGTCGTGGTGCCGCAACTTCACGACCCCGTCATGCTCGCCAAGGGCCTCGCCACCGGGGACATGCTCAGTGGCGGACGGCTGACCGTCGGCATCGGCGTCGGCGGCCGACAGGAGGACTACGACGCGGTCGGCGCCGACATGGCGACTCAGACGATGCGCGGCATGGCCGAGCGCGTCGAGATCATGAAGCGCGTGTGGGCGGGGGACAAGGTCACCGAATCGGTCCTGCCCGTGGGCCCTTCACCGGTGCAGGCCGGTGGCCCACCGCTGCTGGTCGGAACCATCGGTCCCAAGACCGTGCGTAGCGCCGCCACCTGGGCCGACGGAATGGCGGGGACGACGCTCGACCTCGACGTCGACGAGCAGAACAAGCTGTTCGACGTTGCACGGGCGGCCTGGCACGAGGCGGGCAAGCCCAAACCCCATCTGGCGACCTCGTTTTGGTTCGCCATGGGCGAGGGTGACGAGCCGCGCGCGCAGATGCACCGGCATCTGCGGCGCTACATGAACTGGATTCCGGCCGAATTCGTCGACGCGATGGCGCCGACGACGGGCTGGGCGGGCGACGAGGACGATCTGCGCGGCGTGCTGCGTGCCTTCGAAGCCATCGGGACGGACGAGGTTCACCTCATCCCGACGAGTACCGACGTCGAACAGTTGCGCCGGGTCGCCGACGTCGCCGGGGACTTCGCCTGACGTACCGGCTTAGGCCGAGCCGACCCGCCGGCTTACGCACAGCGCGGCCCACTGGCGCGGCGAAAGACGTTCGCGCAGTTGGTCGACGGCGCGACGGGGCAGCATCAACCGCGAGTACGCGTAGTACGGCGACGTGCTGGAGTAGGCGAACGTCACCGAATACCGCTCGGTCTCGGTCGGCGGAAAGACGCGGTGGAACACCTGCCCGGTGTCGACCAGAACGGACGTCAGCCGGGGGCCGGTGACTTGCGCCCATTCGTGCCGCGGCACGACGGAGTTCATCGCGTCGTCGGGCACGCCGCGCACGTCGAGGCCGCGCGAGCCGCGGATGGCGGAGCTGTGGGACTGGTGGATGTAGCCGAACGGCCCCGCGCCCGCGTCCACGTCGCTGAGGTACACGATGACCTTGAAGATTCGCCGATCCTCGTGGTCGAGGTGCCACCGACGTACGACCTCGTGGTTGCGACCGGTTGCCGACCGAACCAGTTCGCGCTTGACCTCCATGCCGAGATACCGCACGGGCAGCCCGATGTGACATTCGGCCAGGTCGAGCAGGTGCTCGGAGAGCCCCCACGTGAACAGGGTGGGGTCGACGGCGAGCTCGCGTGGGGTGGCCTTGACGCACGGCTCGTCGACGCCTTTGCGGCGCAGCAGTTCGACGAGGCCGTCCGCGGAGGCGACCACGTCGGCGGGCAGCTCGGCGGGGCGCACGGCGACGCCGGCGTCGTTCAACTCGGCGAGCACGTCGAGCTGAGTGGCCGAGGGCAGCGGCAGGTGGCCGGCGTACTCGGCCAGTCTCTTCTCGTAGCGGCGATCGCTGATCTGGCTCATGACGGGTAGCCGGGTGGCGGCGTGGCGGAGGAAGGCGGCGCGGCGGCCCACCGCGCTGAGACCTCGGGGAACGAGTGCGCGTGTGGCACGAGTCCTGCCGGCTGGTGCGGCGTCGACGGTCTCCACGGCTGTCGGCGGGAGTATGGCCACGACGATCCCCCCTACGGAATCATACTTTCGCCCCGTTTTCCGTGGCGATTGCTAGAACCTACCATCGGTGAGTGCTATTCGTCAGCATTAGATTATTTCGCAACTTACGTCAGCCACGATATCGAGCGTTAATTAGCATGAAACGACGTATATCGACCATATGGCAAACGGTGTGAAGTGTGTGGCTGACGGGTCCGTGGATTTGCCAAGATTGCACGACCGTGCGCAAAGATCAGGCGGCGGAGATCCGCTGACGTGCCTCGAAGTCGAGTCCGACCGCCTCGGCGACGCCGCGCTAGCTGGCCGAGGACTCCTGGCCGTAGCCCGCGAGTCGGCGGCCGACCTCGGCGATCTCGTCCTCGGAAAGCACCCGCACCGGGGCGCCGCTGGCCATCGCCCGCAGCTGCACGTCGCAGACGTACTCCAGGTAGGCCACCATGCTCAGCACCTTGGGCAGGGCCGCCCCGACGAGGACGGCGCCGTGGTTGCCCATCAGCGCGGCCGTGCGGTCACGTAGCGCCGCGGTGACGTTGTCGGCCAGCTCGGGCGTGCCGAACGTGGCGTACGGCGCCACCCGGACCGCGCCACCGAAGAGGGCCGAATAGTAGTGCGACGCAGGCACTTCGTCGACGACGGTCGACAGTGCGGTCGACGCCGGGCCGTGGGTGTGGACGACGGCGGTATGGCTCGACTCGCGGTACACGGCCAGGTGCAGGGCCAGCTCGCTCGAGGGCTGCAGCACCGCGTCCACGGGTCGACCGTCGAGGTCGTGGATGCCCACGTCGCCCGGTGACATGGACTCGTAGTCGACGCCGCTGGGGGAGATGACGACCAGGTCGTCGACCCGGATCGACACGTTGCCGGCGGTGCCGACCACCAGGCCGGAGCGGCTCAGGGACAGGCACGCCTCGACGACCTGACGGCGTTCGGACTCCAGACGAAGGCTCATGGCTCGAGGATGTACTTCGAACCGCGGCCGGCCGCCATGTCCTCCAGGCTCGGCACCAACTGATCCAACGGCCGTCGTTCGGTGACCAGCATCGACCCGTCGACCTTGCGGCTCGACAGCAGTTCGACGGCGGTGCGCACGTAGTTCGGCGTGTGGTGGAAGACGCCCTTGAGCGTGTACTCCTCGTAGTGCATCGCACTCGAGTCGACTGAGAACGGTGCACCCTTGGGCGTCCCGCCGAACAGGACGGCGGTGGCGCCGGGGCGTAGCGTGCGCACGGTCTGCTCCCACACCTGCGGCAGCCCAACGGCTTCGATGCCGACATCGGCGCCGCGTCCGTGTGGTGTCCGGTTCTTGATCGTCGAGACGCGGTCCTCGAAGTCGGGCACGTCGGACAGGTCGACGACGTCGACGGCACCGGCCAGCTTCGCCTGTTCGAGCCGCCAGGGCGACTGGTCGACGGAGATGACGTTGGCACCGCGCAGCGTGGAGAGCCGGACGAACATCAGGCCGATGGGGCCGGCGCCGTGGACCACCACGGTGTCGCCCAATTCGATTCCGGTCTCGGCCATCCCGTGCACCACGGTGGCCAGCGGCTCCAGAGGGGCGGCGTCGGCGAAGTCGAGGTCGTCGGGCAGCTTGTAGGTGTTGCGGGCCACGATCGCGGCCGGGATGACCACTTCCTCGGCGAACGCGCCGTTGAGAAATTCGAGGTTCTCGCAGAGGCTCTCGCGGTTGCGGACGCAGGCCCAGCAGTATCCGCACGGCACGGTGTTGGCGGCGGTCACGCGGTCGCCGACGGCGAACTGGTCGACGCCGTCCCCGACCGCGGTGATGACGCCGGCGAACTCATGGCCGAAACGCGCTGGGAGGGTGGGGAACAGCTTCGGGTGCCCTCGTCGGTAGGACTTCAGGTCGGTGCCACACGTGGCGGCCGCGCGGACCTCCACCAGCACCTCACCGGGTGCGGGTTCGGTGGACGCGACGTCCTCGAACCGAAGGTCCCCTGGCCCGTAGAACATGGCCGCTCTCATCGTTGGTCTCCTAGCGATAGGTCGTGCAGGTCGTGAAGCAGGTCTCGGGTGTTCGAGTACAGGCGCTCGTAGATCGGCCGCAGCTTTCCGTAGGCAGCGGCGGCCCACGGCCGTGGTTCGACGACGGCGTCGGTGGTGGCCAACGCGGCCGCCGCCTCGGGCAGCGAGGCGTATTCGCCGATGGCGGTCAGTGCGATGGCGGCCGCGCCGAGCGCGCTGACCTCGCCGGCGGCGCGAACCTCCAGCGGCCGGTCGAAGACGTCGGCCAGGATCTGTGTCCACAGCGCGCTGCGGGCACCGCCGCCCATCGCGCGCAGCACCTCGACGCGTTCACCGCGCGCGGCCTCCAAACCGTCGAGCTGCATCCGCAATTCGAAGGCGATGCCCTCGAGCAACGACCGGTAGAAGTGCGCGCGGGTGTGGCAGCCCTGCCAGCCCAGCGTCACGCCGGAGGCTTGGCTGTCCCAGTGCGGGGTCTGCGCGGCATTCCAGTACGGCAGGGTCAGCAACCGCTCACTGCCGACGGGGAGCGCGGCGGCGTCGCGTTCCAGCGCGGGATCCGGTGCGCCGGCCAGGTCCGGGTCGCCGAACTGCTGGCGGAACCACGTCGAGAGGTAGGTGCCCGACGAGCTGAACGTCTCGACGGTGGTGTGCCCCGGCATGGCGGAGATCATCGACCGGTAGGCCCGCGCCGGCAGATAGGCGGTGGTCTCGCTGCCGATCACCACGGCCGTGCCGAGGACCAGGTACGCGCTGCCGGGATCGGTGACGCCGAGGCCGATTCCGGCGGTTTGACCGTCACCGGTGCCGGCGATCACCGCGACGTCGCGGCCCAGCCCCCACCCGTCGGCCACCTCTGTGCGCAGCGGGCCCAGCGACGTGCCGGTAGGCACCAGGTCGGGCAGTTGGTCGCGGCGCACGCCGGCGAGTTCGAGGAGCTCCTCGGCGTAGTTACCGGTTGCCTGGTCCAGCAGCGCGAGCGGGTCCACCGAGGCGGTGCTGGAGGTCCAGCGGCCGGTCATGGCGTGCACGAGGTAGGTGTGCACGTCGGCGACATGGGCGCTGCGAGAGAGGGTTTCGGGCTCGTGGTCGCGCAGCCACAGCATCTTGTAGAGGCCGGGGGTGATGTCGGCGGGCTTGCCGCACAGGAGTTCGACGCGGTCGGTGCCGTAGCGGCGCGCCTCGGCGTGCGCACGGCCGTCCATCCACAGGATCGCCGGCCGCAGGGGTTCACCGTCGGCGTCGAGGCAGACGAAGGTCTCGCGTTGGTGGGTCACGCAAATTGCGGAGACCGAGCCCAAGTCGTCGACGTGGGTGAGTGCTTGGCGCACCGCGTGATCGGTGGCCGTCCACCAGTCGGTGGCGTTCTGCTCGAACCAGTGGGGCGCTGGGCTGGTGGTGTCGAGGGCATGGGAGCCGGCGCCGACGACGTGGCCGGTGCGGTCGACGACGATGGCCTTGGCGGCCGTGGTCGAGCAGTCCACGGCGATGACCAGTGGGGAGTTCATGGCAGCACCTCGTCGGACGTCGCCGTCGTGCCGGACCGGAGAGCCACGACGACGTTGGCGCCGGCGTCCTCCAGTCGTTGCACGGCGTCGGGCTCCAGGCCGTCGTCGACGACCACGGCGTCGAACGCCTCCACGTCGCAGATGCGGTGCACGGCCCGGCGGGTGAACTTGGTGTGGTCGACGAGCAGGACGCTGAGCTCGGCGCTGTCGATGAAGGCGCGCTTGAGGTCGGCGGCGGCGCTCGAGGGGTGGAAGCACATGCCGCGGGACACGGCGGGCACCGACATGAAGAGGACGTCGTAGTGCATGTCGCGCAGCGTGCGAACCGATTGCGGGCCGACGAAGGAGGAGAAGTCGGGCACGTAGTCGCCGCCGACGGCGTTGAGCCGGACGTCCGGGTCGGTGGCGAGTTCGTTGATGGCGGGCAGGAAGTTGGTCACCACGGTCAGCGGCAGGTGCGCGCGCAGGGCGGGCAGGACGTGTAGGGCGGTGGTGCTGTCGTCGACGGCGACCGCCTGCATGTCGACCCGTTGCAGCGCCCATTGATACCCGGCGCGGGCGACGGCGTCCTTCTCGGTGACGTTGAGTGCGCGGCGCATCTCGACGCTGCGCTCGAACGCCTCACTGGGCGGTGCCTCGGCGCCGGAGCGCACCTTGCGGAGCATGCCCTGGGCGTCGAGTTGGTCGAGGTCGCGGTGAATGGTCATGGTGCTGACGCCGAATCGGTCGGCCAGCTCGTCGATCCGGGCGCCGCCGCGGGACTTCACGAACGCCACGATTTCGGAGCGCCGGTGGACGTGACCGCTGATCTTCGTTGACTGCGCCATCACTCACACCCCTTCCGTTCTCTCGCTGTGTAGTGAAAGTATCACCAAACATCACATCGCAACACCAGTTCTGTGAAGTTCAGCGGAAGGGGGTCAGCGCTGGTCGGTGGTGGCGGCTTCCACGTCGAGTCGGCGATGGGCTTCCTGCCAGGTCGGGCGGCTGTCAGTTGCCGGGGTCCAGAACGCGAAGAGCGACTGCGCCGTCCGTGGAGAAAAGCGCTTCATCGTCTCGACGTGGGGGTGGCCCACGACGGCCGCCTGGAGGCAGTCGCGGCTCTACCAGGCGGACAGCGTGTAGAACGTGCCCGCCAGAGGCTTGGCGACCAACGAAATGCCCAGGATGCCAGGGGAATTCAGCATCTGACGGCGAACCTTTAGCGCGGCGACGAAGAACGCGGGCACGTCGCGGCGGTCTCGCAACTGGAACTTGGAGGCCATCACGGTCGGGTTGGCTACGAGGGGTGGGCGCTGCTTGGGTGTGGCCCACGGAAGTGTCGGCATGAGGTGCTCCCCGGGTGGTCGTCGGTCCGTCCCAGGTTCACATGTCGGTAGTGACATGTCAATACTGGAATGACGAAGTCGGAGGTCCCAACAGGCGTTAGCGCCGCTGCCATGTCTAGCAATCCAACCGATCCCAATCAGGTCCATTACGCTCGTCGCCGCGGGGGTCGCGGCCCACAGTGTGGTGGAGACGGATGAGAGCGCCCACGAAAGCCGACGTCGGGGCCGGCGGCAATCGGTACGGTCTCCGGCATGTTCGCTTCAACCACCTTGATGGCTGAGTTCGAGTCCATTTTGCTCGCCCACGTCGGGCGCACGCGGTTCTCGATCACGCTCGACGGGATGCATCGAGGACTGACCGACGGCGAGATGTCGGCCGAGGCTGACCGTGACGGCATCCCATGTTCTGCTAACAGCATCGCCATGGTCCGACGTACGTTGCTGCTCACGCTCGCTGACGAACTCCATCCGGCACCCTCGGACGCCGAGAACCAGTCCTACCTCTACCGCGAGGTGCTCAACTACGAACACACCTCAGACTTGCACCGGCACATCATGACGCGCCTGAAGCAACTGCAGGCCGTCGACAGGAATGTCAAGCTTGATCCACTAGGCCTCACGAACCTCGGACGGCATGACAAGCGATCTGAAAAGCTTCCCGAGCACTGCACCAAGTGCTGGACCCATCACGCGGGCGAATGCATATGACCATGAGCGTTGACTGATGAGCTGCCGTGGAATCACCGATCTGACCCCAGTCGCAGCACCCCGTTATGCGGCTCGCTTCCAGGAAGCGCCTTGAAGACTGGGCGGGCGATTCATGAAGCGAATCAGCGCCGACCTGCCGACGCTCGTGTCAGCGGTCGAATTGACTTGGGCGCGTCAGGAGTCACAGGAATGTTCAAGTGATCGCCAAGCGCTGTCGGGAAGAAGCTAAACCGGCCGATACGGGTGAGCTGAATGAACTGGTGCCCCCGGCAGGATTCGAACCTGCGGCCTTCCGCTCCGGAGGCGGACGCTCTATCCCCTGAGCTACGGGGGCGCGTGCTGAACCAGCAGCGCCGATTGGGCTTGCACAGCCTAACGCATGCGCGACGGCCCGATCGCCGCCCGCCTGCAAGTAAACGATTCGGGGCCAGACCACCCCAGACCATAGGATGGTCCCTCGTGACCCCAGCCGATCTGGCCGAGCTGCTCAAGACCACCGCCGCGGCGGTCCTGGCCGAGCATGGGCTCGACACCGCCGCCTTGCCGGAGACGGTCGTCGTGGAGCGCCCGCGCAACCCCGAGCACGGCGATTACGCCACCAACCTGTCGCTTCAGGTCGCCAAGAAGGTCGGTGTCAACCCCCGCGAGCTGGCCGGCTGGCTGGCCACCGCGCTCGCCGGCACCGACGGCATCGCCGGGGCCGACGTCGCCGGACCCGGCTTCGTCAACCTGCGCATCGAGGCCTCCGCGCAGGGCGTCGTCGTCCAGAACGTCATCGCCGCCGGCGACGCCTACGGCAATTCGGCCGAGCTGGCCGGCGAGAACATCAACCTCGAATTCGTCTCCGCCAACCCCACCGGCCCCATCCACATCGGCGGCACCCGCTGGGCCGCGGTCGGCGACGCGCTGGGCCGGCTGCTGTCCACGCAGGGCGCCAAGGTGGTCCGGGAGTACTACTTCAACGACCACGGCACGCAGATCGACCGGTTCGCCAAGTCGCTCATCGCCTCGGCGAAGGGCGAGCCCACCCCCGAGGACGGCTACGCCGGCGCCTACATCGCCGAGATCGCCCAGCAGGTCGTGGCCGCCGAACCCGACGTGCTGAGCCAGCCCGCCGACCAGATGCTGGAGACCTTCCGGGCCGTCGGCGTCGACCTGATGTTCAGCCACATCAAGAAGTCGCTGCACGACTTCGGCACCGACTTCGACATCTACACCCACGAAGACTCGATGCACACCTCCGGACGGGTCGACCAGGCCATCGCCAAGCTCCGCGAGACCGGCAACATCTACGAGAAGGATGGCGCAACCTGGTTGCGCACGACCGACTTCGGCGACGACAAGGACCGCGTCGTCATCAAGAGCGACGGCAACCCGGCCTACGTCGCCGGTGACCTCGCCTACTACCTGGACAAGCGGCAGCGCGGGTTCGACCTCTGCATCTACATGCTCGGCGCCGACCACCATGGCTACATCGCCCGGCTCAAGGCCGCCGCGGCCGCCCTCGGCGACGACCCGGCGACCGTCGAGGTGCTCATCGGGCAGATGGTCAACCTGGTGCGCGACGGCCAGCCCATGCGGATGAGCAAGCGCGCCGGCACCGTCATCACCCTCGACGACCTCGTCGAGGCCATCGGGGTGGACGCGGCCCGGTACGTGCTGATCCGCAGCTCCGTCGACAGCCCCATCGACATCGACCTCGCCCTGTGGTCGAGCGCGTCGAGTGAAAACCCGGTCTATTACGTGCAATACGCGCACGCTCGGCTGTCCGCGCTGGCGCGCAGCGCCGCCGACCTCGGCCTGGCCGCCAGCACCGCGCACCTCGAACTGCTTTCTCACGACCGCGAGGGCACGCTGATGCGCAGCATCGGCGACTTCCCGCGCGTGCTGAAGACCGCTGCCTCGCTGCGCGAACCGCACCGGGTCTGCCGTTACCTCGAAGACCTCGCGGGTGACTACCACCGCTTCTATGACTCGTGCCGGGTACTGCCCCAGGGCGACGAGGATCCGACCGATCTGCACGCCGCCCGGCTGGCGTTGTGCCAGGCCACCCGCCAGGTGATCGCCAACGGTCTGCAGATCCTGGGCGTGAGCGCGCCGGAGCGTATGTGATGGCCCATCCCGCTGGTCCCCGCCACGCCGAGGACACCCGCCACGGCAGTGCGCCGGCCTGCCCGCAGACCACCGACGAGCTGCTCGCGCTGGCACCAAACGTCTGGCCGCGCAACGCCGTTCGCAACCCCGACGGTGAGGTGTCTGTCGCCGGCGTGCCCGTCACCCAACTGGCTGCCGACTACGGCACGCCGCTGTTCGTGATCGACGAGGACGACTTCCGGTCCCGCTGCCGCGACATCGCCGACGCGTTCGGCGACGGCGAGCACGTCCGCTACGCCGCGAAGGCGTTCCTGTGCACCGAGATCGCGCGCTGGATCGACGACGAGGGCCTGTCCCTGGACGTCTGCAGCGGCGGCGAGCTCGCGGTCGCGCTGAACGCCGACTTCCCGCCGGAACGCATTGCGCTGCACGGCAACAACAAGTCCGTCGCCGAGCTGACCATGGCGGTGGACGCCCGGGTCGGTCACGTCGTCCTGGACTCGCTGACCGAGGTCGAGCGCCTCGACGCCATCGCCGGCGCCGCCGGTGTGGTGCAGGACGTCCTGGTCCGCGTCACCGTCGGCGTCGAGGCCCACACCCACGAATTCATCTCCACCGCCCACGAGGACCAGAAGTTCGGTCTCTCGCTGGCCAGCGGTGCGGCGATGGACGCGGTCCGTCGGGTGTTCGCCGCCGACCACCTGCGCCTGGTCGGCCTGCACAGCCACATCGGCTCGCAGATCTTCGACGTCGCCGGTTTCGAGCTGGCCGCCCACCGCGTCATCGGGTTGCTCGCCGACGTGGTCGCCGAGTTCGGCGTCGAGAAGACCGCGCAGATGTCCATCGTCGACCTCGGTGGGGGACTCGGCATCTCGTACCTGCCGCAGGACGACCCGCCCCCGATGGAGGACCTGGCCGCCAAGATCGGGGCCATCGTCGTCAACGAGTCGGCGGCCGTGGGTCTGCCGGCGCCGAAGCTCGTCGTGGAACCCGGCCGCGCCATCGCCGGCCCCGGCACCATCACTCTCTACGAGGTGGGCACGGTCAAGGACGTCGCCGTCAGTCAGTCGGCGCACCGCCGCTACGTCAGCGTCGACGGCGGGATGAGCGACAACATCCGGACGTCGTTGTACGGGGCCGAGTACGACGCCCGCCTGGTGTCGCGGTCCAGCGACGGGGCGCCCGCCCTGACCCGCATCGTCGGAAAGCACTGCGAGAGCGGTGACATCGTCGTCAAGGACACCTGGGTGTCCGACGACGTCGCGCCCGGTGACCTGATCGGGGTCGCCGCCACCGGGGCGTATTGCTATTCGATGTCGAGCCGGTACAACCTGCTCGGCCGTCCGGCCGTGGTGGCGGTGCGTGACGGAGTGTCGCGTCTGATCCTGCGCCGCGAGACGGTGGAGGATCTCTTGAGCTTGGAGGTAGGCAACTGATGGTCAACGACAACGGCGTGAAGCCCGTCGGGGTAGCGGTCCTGGGGCTGGGCAACGTCGGCAGCGAGGTGGTGCGCATCATCGAGGCCAGCGCCGCGGACCTCGCCGCCAGAATCGGTGCGCCGCTGGAGTTGCGCGGCATCGGCGTCCGGCGGGTGGCCGACGACCGCGGCGTGCCGGTCGGGTTGCTCACCGACGACGTCGACGCCCTGGTCTCCCGGGACGACGTGGACATCGTCGTCGAACTCATGGGTCCGGTGGAGCCCGCGCGCAAGGCAATCCTGGCCGCGCTGGAGCGCGGCAAGTCGGTGGTCACCGCCAACAAGGCGCTGATGGCGGTGTCGACGGGCGAGCTGGCCCAGGCCGCCGAGGCCGCCCACGCCGACCTGTACTTCGAAGCCGCGGTGGCAGGCGCCATCCCGGTCATCCGTCCGCTGACCCAGTCGCTGGCCGGCGACACCGTGCTGCGCGTCGCGGGAATCGTCAACGGCACCACCAACTACATCCTCTCGGCGATGGACGAGACGGGCGCGGACTACTCCTCGGCTCTGGCCGACGCGAGTGCCCTGGGCTACGCCGAGGCCGATCCGACGGCCGACGTGGAGGGCTTCGACGCCGCGGCCAAGGCCGCCATCCTCGCGTCGATCGCGTTTCACACCCGGGTGACCGCCGACGACGTGTACCGCGAGGGCATCACCAAGGTCAGCTCGGCCGACTTCGAGTCCGCCCGGGCGCTCGGTTGCACGATCAAACTACTCGCCATCTGTGAGCGCATCATCAACGACGAAGGCCAGCAACGTGTTTCGGCTCGCGTGTACCCGGCGCTGGTGCCGCTGCAGCATCCGCTGGCGTCGGTAAGCGGGGCGTTCAACGCCGTCGTGGTGGAGGCGGAGGCCGCCGGACGGCTGATGTTCTACGGCCAGGGCGCCGGTGGCGCGCCGACGGCCTCGGCGGTGATGGGTGACCTCGTCATGGCCGCCCGCAACCGCGTTCACGGTGGACGGGGGCCGCGCGAATCCAAGTACGCCGAATTGCCCATCGCCCCCATCGGTTTCATCCCCACCCGCTACTACGTCAGCATGAACGTGGCCGACCGGCCGGGCGTGCTGTCCGCCGTCGCCGCGGAGTTCGGCAAGCGCGAGGTCAGCATCGCCGAGGTCCGCCAGGAGGGGATGGTCGACGAGGGCGGTCAGCGGTGCGGCGCACGCATCGTGGTCGTCACTCACCGGGCCACCGACGCGGCGCTGTCGGAGACCGTCGACGCCCTTGCCGACCTCGACGTGGTGTCCAACATCAACAGCGTGCTGCGGCTGGAAGGAACCAACGAATGAGTGCCACGCACACCCCGGTGCACCAGCCGTGGCCCGGGCTGATCAACGCCTACCGTGACCGGCTACCGGTCGAGGCCGGGTGGACCCCGATCACCCTGCTCGAGGGTGGCACGCCGCTCATCGACGCCAAGCAGCTCTCGGAGATGACCGGGTGCACGGTTTACCTGAAGGTCGAGGGACTGAACCCGACCGGTTCGTTCAAGGACCGCGGCATGACGATGGCCGTCACCGAGGCCGTGGCCCGCGGCCAGAAGGCCGTGCTGTGCGCGTCGACCGGCAACACGTCGGCATCGGCCGCGGCCTACGCCGCCCGCGCGGGCATCACCTGCGCCGTGCTGATCCCGCAGGGCAAGATCGCGATGGGCAAGCTCGCCCAGGCGGTCATGCACGGCGCCAAGATCATTCAGATCGACGGCAACTTCGACGACTGCCTCGAGTTGGCCCGCAAGCTGACCGCCGACTTCCCGACGGTGTCGCTGGTGAACTCCGTCAACCCGTACCGCATCGAGGGCCAGAAGACGGCGGCCTTCGAGATCGTCGACGCCCTCGGCGAGGCCCCCGACGTGCACGCCCTGCCGGTGGGCAACGCGGGCAACATCACCGCGTACTGGAAGGGCTACACCGAGTACCACCGCGACGGGCTGGCGCAGAAGCTGCCGCAGATGCTCGGCACCCAGGCTGCCGGCGCCGCACCGCTGGTGTCGGGAGAGCCGGTGCTCAACCCGGAGACCATCGCCACCGCCATCCGCATCGGCTCGCCGGCGTCGTGGGACTCGGCCGTCGCGGCGCAGCAGAACTCCAACGGCCGCTTCCTGGCCGCGACGGACATGGAAATCCTCGCCGCGTACCACCTCGTCGCGCGCAGTGAAGGCGTGTTCGTGGAGCCCGCGTCGGCGGCCAGCATCGCCGGGCTGCTCAAGTCGATCGACGACGGCTGGGTGAAGAAGGGTTCCACCGTGGTGTGCACCGTCACCGGCAACGGGCTGAAGGACCCCGACACCGCGCTCAAGGAGCTGCCTCCGGTCACCGCCATCGCCGTGGACCCGGTCGCGGTCGCAGCCGAACTCGGGCTGGCCTAGAGCGAATGGCACCCCGCTGATGCAGACGCTCTCCGCCGGACTGGCGGCCACCTCCGTCGTGGCGGCCTCCAGCGCCAACCTCGGTCCCGGATTCGACAGCCTGGGTCTCGCGTTGGACCTCTACGACGACATCTACGTGGAGACAACCGAATCCGGGCTCCGCATCGAGGTCGAGGGTGAGGGTCACGGGCAGGTCCCGCTGGACTCGACTCATCTGGTGGTGCGTGCCATCGAACGGGGCTTGGAGGCGGCAGGGGTGCGCGCCGACGGGTTGATCGTCCGCTCGCGCAACGCGATTCCGCACTCCCGTGGTCTCGGGTCGTCGGCTGCGGCCGTGGTCGGCGGGCTCGCGGCAGCCAACGGACTTGTGGCGCAAAGCGATTCGCCGACGTTGACGGAAGACGAGTTGGTTCAGCTGTCGTCGGAGTTCGAAGGCCACCCGGACAACGCGTCGGCCGCCGTGCTCGGTGGCGCCGTGGTGTCGTGGACCGACGGGGACGGGCCGCAGGCGCGTTACGCCGCGGCGCGACTTCGGCTGCATCCGGACGTCCACCTGTTCCCGGCCGTTCCCCAGATCCGCTCGTCGACCGCCGAGACGCGGGCGGTGCTGCCCGGCCACGTCAGTCACGCCGACGCGCGGTTCAACTTGAGCCGGGCCGCGCTGATGGTGGTGGCCCTCACCGAGCGCCCCGACCTGCTGATGGCCGCCACCGAGGATCGCCTGCATCAGCCGCAGCGGGCGGCGGCGCTGCCGGCGTCCGCGGAATATCTCGGCATCTTGCGCCGTTGTGGCGTGGCAGCGGTGCTTTCGGGTGCCGGGCCTGCGGTGATCGCGTTCAGCACGGAGCCGGAGCTGCCGGCTGAGGCCGTCGAGTACGGCGTCGCCCACGGTTTCGCCGTGGGGAAGATGGCGGTTGGGCAAGGTGTCCGCTGGGCGGCTACGGAAGCAGTCGCACCCGGCGTCTCGCTCGCCACCGCGACCGAGTAGTTGACAGGCGCCACACTGGAATCATGGGTGTTTCTTGCTTCCAGCGACGATGCGGGTTATTCTCGCTTTCGTCCAGCAATCGCACCTTCTGTGCCTGCGCCTACACTAGGACGACTACCAATCCTTCTCGTGGCTGACGTTTCCCCGCACGTCGGAGAATCTCGGCGATCACCGTTGCACGCGCAATGGTTTGCGCACAGGCAATTGTGGGACATAAGGCATTCGGTAGCCGGCATTTAGCGGATCAGCTGAATGCGACGAACCCTCGCAGAATCGGATCAGCGAGGGAAAGAAAGGAAATCCGTGTCTGATACGGACCTCATCACGGCTGAAGGCAGCAACGACGGCGTCGACCTGCCCCCCGCGAATTCACCCATCTCGGAAGCGGTTTCGGCTCCGGCCACCGCGCCGACCACCGTCGTCGCCTCGGGCGACCGCCCCACCGCACTGACGGCGATGGTGCTCCCCGACCTGCGCGCTCTCGCCGGCCAGCTCGGCATCAAGGGTTCGTCGGGCATGCGCAAGAGCGAGCTGATCGCGGCCATTCGCGAGCACCGTGGCGACACCAACGGTGCGACTGCCAAGGCTGCTGCGGCCCCGGCCGCCGAGCCGGCCCCCGCCGCCGCCGAGCCGGCCGCCAAGGCGGCCGACGCCCCCGCCGGTGACGCCCCCGAGCGGCCCGTCCGCGCCCGCCGTGAGCGTCGCGGCGCGTCCCGCAGTGCTGGTGCCGCCGTCGAGGCAGCCGATTCCGCCGAGCAGACCGCCAAGGTCGAGCCGCAGGAAGACAAGGCGCCCGAGGTCAAGGCCCCGACCGAGCAGAAGGCCCCGCAGGAGCCGCCCGCCGACAAGGGCGTCGAGAAGGCGGTCAAGACCGTCGACGACACCGAGAAGAAGGAATCGGCGCCGGCCGAGGCCCCCCGCACCAACGACCGCCAGAACGGCGGCGAGCGCCAGAACAACCGCAACGACGGCGGCGAGCGCCAGAACAACCGCAACGACGGCGGTGAGCGCCAGAACAACCGCAACGACGGCGGCAACAACCGCAACGACGGCGGCGGCGAGCGCCAGAATAACCGCAACGACGGCGGCGAGCGCCAGAACAACCGCAACGACGGTGGCAACAACCGCAACGACCGCAACGACGGCGGCAACAACAACGCCAACCGTGGCAACAACGCGAACAACAACAACGCGAACAACAACAACAACGACGACGATGACGACGAGCGGGGCGGCCGGCGCGGTCGCCGGTTCCGCGACCGCCGGCGTCGCGGCGAGCGCAGCGACGGCCAAGGTGGCGGCGGCAACAACGACCGCGACACCGAACTGCGCGAAGACGACGTCGTCCAGCCCGTGGCGGGCATCCTCGACGTGCTGGACAACTACGCGTTCGTCCGCACCTCCGGATACCTGGCCGGCACCAACGACGTGTACGTCTCGATGAACATGGTCCGCAAGAACGGCCTGCGCCGCGGCGACGCCATCACCGGCGCCGTCCGCGTGGCCCGCGAGGGCGAGGGCGGCGGCAACAGCAACAGCCAGAACCCGCGGCAGAAGTTCAACCCGCTGGTGCGCCTGGACTCGGTCAACGGCGGACCCGTCGAGGACGCCAGGAACCGTCCCGAGTTCCAGAAGCTGACGCCGCTCTACCCGAACCAGCGTCTGCGCCTGGAGACCAAGTCCGAGCTGCTGACCACGCGCGTCATCGACTTGATCATGCCGATCGGCAAGGGTCAGCGTGCGCTGATCGTCTCGCCGCCCAAGGCCGGCAAGACGATGGTGCTGCAGAGCATCGCCAACGCGATCACCGTCAACAACCCCGAGTGCCACCTCATGGTGGTGCTGGTCGACGAGCGTCCCGAAGAGGTCACCGACATGCAGCGCTCGGTGAAGGGCGAGGTCATTGCCTCGACCTTCGACCGGCCGCCGTCAGACCACACCGCCGTCGCGGAACTGGCCATCGAGCGCGCCAAGCGCCTCGTCGAGCAGGGCAAGGACGTCGTCGTATTGCTCGACTCCATCACCCGGCTCGGCCGCGCGTACAACAACGCGTCGCCCGCCTCCGGCCGGATCCTGTCCGGTGGCGTCGACTCCACGGCGCTGTACCCGCCCAAGCGCTTCCTCGGCGCGGCCCGCAACATCGAAGACGGCGGATCGCTGACGATCATCGCCACGGCGCTGGTCGAGACCGGTTCCATGGGTGACACGGTCATCTACGAGGAGTTCAAGGGCACCGGCAACGCCGAGCTCAAGCTCGACCGCAAGATCGCCGAGCGCCGGGTCTTCCCCGCGGTCGACGTGAACCCGTCGAACACCCGCAAGGACGAGCTGCTGCTGTCCTCCGACGAATTCGCCGTGGTGCACAAGCTGCGTCGGGTGCTGTCGGGGCTCGACTCCCACCAGGCGATCGACCTGCTGATGAGCCAGCTGCGCAAGACGAAGAACAACTACGAGTTCCTCGTCCAGGTGTCCAAGAACACGCCGGGCACCGACAACGACTGACCCAGTCGACGTCTAGACGCGAAGGCCCCCGACCACGGTCGGGGGCCTTCCGCGTTCCTAGATCAGCGCCGGATCCTGGCGCAGCCCCGGCATCACGTAGCGGCGGACGTGGGCCAGCACGGCGTCGTGGTCGGTGGGGTCGAGTCGTTGCCCGGGGACCGTCGCCATCGACAGCAGCGCGCGAGCAACCCATTCCGAGGCCTCCGCGACGTCGGTGTCCGGGTGGATCTCGCCGCGGTCCATGGCGGCGACGAGGTATCTGACCCAGAATTCGCCCAGATCCGGCACCAACCCCTGGACGCCGGCCCCGGCGCAGGCCGCGAACTCCTCGGGCTCCTCCAGTCGGAGCTTCATCAGGATGGCGCCCGGATCGGCGTAGGCGCTGCGCCCGTGCCGGATGCCCGCGGCGATCTGTTGGTCGAGGCCCTCGATCCGCTCCAGCATCGCGTGCGAGTCGGACCAGTACGCCTCGTTGAGCCGCACGATCGCCGCGCCGAGCAACGCGTTCTTGTCGGGGAAGTGCCGATACAGCCAGCCCCGCGACACCCCGGCCACCTCGGCGACCTCGGACACCGTCGTCGACCGAATCCCCTTGGCGCGCAGGCATACCTCGGCGGCGTCGATGAGACGGTCGCGCACGGTCTTGGCGGCCGGCCGGGGTGCGGTGGCGCTCGTCAACGGCGGGCTCCTGTTCGTTTCACGGCGCAATTCTTCAGACCAGTGCATTCTGCCCGTTGGCGGACGGTACCGTTGGCGCCGCCCGGCAGTAGACATTTCTTGATATCTGTTCATTCCTGGATTGAGGTAGCCAACGATGGCGGAGACCCTTCAGCAGCTCATCCGGACCAAGGCGGACCTGGACACGGTCGCCGTCAGGCACGGCGACGCCTCCTGGACGTGGCGCGAGCACGTCGCCGCGGCGACCGGCCACGCCGCGGCCGTTCTCGCCACCACCGACCCGTCGCGCCCGATGCACGTCGGCGTGCTGATGGGCAACACCCCGGACATGCTGACGGCGCTCGCCGCCGCCGCTCTCGGCGGCTACGTGCTGTGCGGGATCAACACCACGCGCCGGGGCGAGGCGATCGCCCGCGACGTCGCCCGCGTCGACTGTCAGCTCCTGCTCACCGATCCCGAGCACCGCCACCTGCTCGACGGCCTCGACCTGCCCGGTGTCGTGGTGGTCGACGTCGGCACGGAGGACTGGGCCCGACGGGTGAGCGCCGCGCCCACGCTGGTGCCACACCGCGAGGTCGTGCCCGACGACACCTTCATGATGATCTTCACGTCGGGCACCAGCGGCGAACCCAAGGCCGTCGAGGTGCCGCACGCGATGGTGCTCTTCGCGGGCAGTGCGCTGGTGCAGAGATACGGCCTCGACGGCTCGGACGTCTGCTACTTGGCCATGCCGCTGTTCCACTCGAACGCCGTGTACGCAGGGTGGAGCGTTGCGCTCGGTGCGGGTGCCGCGATGGTTCCCGCCGCGTTCTCGGCGTCGCGGTTCCTGTCGGACGTGCGCCGCCACGGGGTCACTTACATGAACTACGTCGGCAAGCCGCTGGCGTACATCCTCGCCACCGCCGAGCAGCCCGACGACCACGACAACACGCTGCGGATCGCCTTCGGCAACGAGGCCGCCGACCGCGACATCGACGAGTTCGGCCGCCGCTTCGGCTGCGCGGTGTGGGACGGCTTCGGCTCGACGGAGACCGCGGTCATCATCACCCGGCCCGACGGCTGCCCCGCGGGGTCGATCGGCCAGGGCTTTCCCGGGGTGGCCGTCTACGACGCGGAGACGCTCACCGAGTGTGCCGTCGCCCGGTTCGACGAGACGGGAGCGCTGGCCAACGCCGACGAGGCGACGGGGGAGTTGGTCAACACCACCGGCAGCGGGCTCTTCCGCGGGTACTACAACGATCCCGGGGCCACCGACCAGCGGTTGCGCCACGGGATGTACTGGTCGGGCGACCTCGCCTACCGGGACGCCGACGGCTGGATCTACCTCGCGGGCCGCACGGGTGACTGGATGCGCGTCGACGGGGAGAACCTGACGACCGCCCCGATCGAACGGATCCTGTTGCGGCTCAACGTGGTCAGCCGGGTTGCGGTGTACCCCGTCCCCGACGACTACGTCGGCGACCAGGTGATGGCTGCGCTCGTCCTGCGCGACGACGCGGAGCTGACCCCCGCGGAGTTCGAGGCGTTCCTGGGCGCTCAGCGCGACATGTCGCCCAAGGCGTGGCCTCGCTACGTGTGGATCGCCGACGACCTGCCCACCACGGCGACCAACAAGATCCTCAAGCGCGAACTCGTCGCCCGCGGGGTCGACCCGGCGGGGCGGGTGCTGTGGCGACGCGACCGCACCGGCTACGCAGCGGTGGTCCCGGCGGACCGCTGAGCTCGGCGGAATACGCCCCGGTGTGCGTGCGTTTATGACTCTGACGGCTGACCTGGCATAATCGTCCGTCGACCCCTCGGTTCCGGTTCACGTTGGAGATCAGGTCAGGATCTCGGGCGACCCGGCGGCCAACGATAGAAGAGGACCAACATGAAATCGGGTATTCACCCCAACTACGTAGAGACCAACGTCGTCTGCGGCTGTGGAAACACCTTCCAGACGCGTAGCACCAAGGAGAGCGGCCACATCGTGGTCGAGGTCTGCTCCCAGTGCCACCCCTTCTACACCGGCAAGCAGAAGATCCTCGACAGCGGCGGCCGTGTTGCGCGCTTCGAGAAGCGTTACGGCAAGCGTGCCGGTGCCGGCGAGAAGGCTGCCACCGACAAGTAGCCGTCCGATCGGCGCCCGTCCTGTCGCTTCGTCGACGGGGTTGGGCGCCGATTGCGTTTTCCGGTCAGAACGTTCCAGAAGGAGAGAGGCACGATGGCGGCCACCGATTCGGCGACGAGGGTCGACGCGCTCCTCGCCGAGCACGCCGACCTCGAGACCCAACTCTCGGATCCGGCGCTGCACGCCGACGCCGGCGCGGCCCGCAGGGTGGGACGCCGGTTCGCGCAACTGGCGCCGATCGTGTCCACCCACCGCAAGCTGGAGACCGCGCGCGGTGACCTCGAGGCGGCCAAGGAGCTCGCGACCGAGGACGCCTCCTTCGCTGCCGAGGTGCCCGAGCTGACCACCCGCGTGGCCGAACTCGAACAGCAACTCAGCGACCTCCTGGCCCCCCGCGACCCGCACGACGCCGACGACGTCGTGATGGAGGTGAAGTCGGGGGAGGGCGGCGAGGAATCCGCGCTGTTCGCCGCCGACCTGGCCCGCATGTACATCCGCTACGCCGAGCGTCACGGCTGGAACGTCACCGTGCTCGACGAGACCTACTCCGACCTCGGCGGCTACAAGGACGCCACGCTGCAGATCGCCAGCAAGGGCGACACGGCCGACGGCGTGTGGTCCCGCCTCAAGTTCGAGGGCGGCGTGCACCGCGTGCAGCGGGTCCCCGTCACCGAGTCCCAGGGACGCGTCCACACCTCCGCCGCCGGCGTGCTGGTCTACCCCGAGCCGGAGGACGTCGCCGCCGTCCAGATCGACGAATCCGACCTGCGCATCGACGTCTACCGCTCCTCGGGCAAGGGCGGCCAGGGCGTCAACACCACCGACTCCGCGGTCCGCATCACCCACCTGCCGACCAACATCGTCGTCACGTGCCAGAACGAACGGTCGCAGCTGCAGAACAAGGCGCGCGCCATGGTCGTGTTGGCCGCCCGGCTGCAGGCACTCGCTGAGGAGCAGGCGTCGGCCGACGCGTCGGCCGACCGCGCCAGCCAGATCCGCACCGTCGACCGCAGTGAGCGCATCCGCACCTACAACTACCCCGAGAACCGGATCACCGATCACCGGGTGGGGTTCAAGGCGCACAACCTCGACCAGGTCCTCGACGGCGATCTCGACCCCATGTTCGACGCGTTGGCCGCCGCCGACAGACAAGCCAGGCTGCAGGAGACGTGACGCGCCTGCGGCGGGCCATCGACGATGCGGCACGCACGCTAGCGCAGGCAGGGGTCGACAGCGCCCACGTCGACGCCGAACTCCTCGCCGCACACGTCGCCGGCGTGAACCGCGGAGTGCTCCGGTTCCACGATCCCGACGACGCCTTCTACGACGGCTACCGCGCGATCGTCGACGCCCGCGCGAGCCGGATCCCGCTGCAGCACCTCACCGCCACCGCGGCCTTCGGACCGCTGCTGCTCGCGGTCGGTCCCGGCGTCTTCATCCCGCGGCCCGAGACCGAGGCCCTGCTGGAATGGGCGTGCAAGCAACCACTTCCGGACGCGCCGGTGATCGTGGACCTCTGCACCGGATCGGGCGCGCTGGCCGCCGCTCTCGCGCAGGCGACGCCCGGCGCCCACGTCGTCGCCGTCGAGGACTCGGCCGACGCGCTGGCCTACGCCCGGCGCAACTGCGCCGGCCGCGACGTCGAACTCATCGAGGCCGACGTCACGACGCCCGGGCTGCTCGCCGAGCGGGACGGCACCGTCGACCTGCTGGTGTCGAACCCCCCGTACATCCCCGACGGCGCGGCGCTGGATCCCGAAGTGGCCGAACACGATCCGGCCCACGCGCTCTTCGGCGGGGCCGACGGCATGCGGGTCATCGAGCCGATCGTGGCCCTGGCCGCGCGACTGCTGCGGCCCGGGGCGTACGTGGGCGTCGAACACGACGACGAGACGGCGGCGGCCACCGTCGCACTCTTCGAACGATCCGGTGCGTTCGCCGACGTGACGTCGCGTCGGGACCTGACCGGTCGCCCCCGGTTCGTCACCGCCACCAGGAAGGGGCAGGCTAGAGCTCATGGCTGAGGTATTCGACTGCGCGGACGAGACCCAACGACCCTCCGGGATCGCGTCGGCCATCAGCGCACTCAAGGGCGGCCGCCTCGTGGTGCTGCCCACCGACACCGTCTACGGCATCGGCGCCGACGCATTCGACGGGGCCGCCGTCGCGGCCCTGCTGGCCGCCAAGGGCCGCGGCCGCGACATGCCCGTGCCGGTTCTCGTCGGGTCCTGGCACACGATCGACGGGCTGGTGTACTCGGTTCCCGAGTCGGCCCGCGAGCTCATCCGCGCATTCTGGCCCGGGGCGCTGAGCCTGGTGGTGCAGCAGGCGCCGTCGCTGCAGTGGGACCTCGGCGACGCGCAGGGCACGGTCATGCTGCGCATGCCGCTGCATCCCGTGGCGATCGAGCTGCTGCGGGAAGTTGGGCCCATGGCCGTCTCGAGTGCCAACATCTCCGGCCGGCCCGCCGCCGTCACGGCCGCCGAGGCCCGCGATCAGCTCGGTGACCTGGTCGAGGTGTACCTGGAGGCCGGCCCGTCGGCCAACGGCGCGGCCTCGACGATCGTCGACCTGACCGGCGCGCAACCGCGAATTCTGCGTGAGGGACCGGTGTCCGCCGCGGCCATCGCCACCGTGCTCGGAGTCGACGCGGAGACGCTGACGGGCGTGACGCCCACCTAGGTCTCAGGTAGGTCCAGTACATTTCACCGCGTGGAGGGCCTGCTCGCGTTGTCGGACCGCGGTGCCGGCGTCCCGTTGCGGGAGCTGGCACTCGTGGGGCTCACCGCGGCGATCATCACGTACTTCGCGACGGGGTGGGTGCGCACGCTGGCCACCCGGCTGGGGGCGGTCGCCTATCCCCGCCAGCGGGACGTCCACGTTCAGCCGACGCCACGGATGGGCGGCCTGGCGATGTACGTCGGCGTCGTCGCCGCGGTCCTGCTCGCCTCGCAGCTGCCCGCGCTCAACCGCGGGTTCGTGTACTCGTCCGGCATGCCGGCGGTGGTCGTCGCCGGCGGCCTGATCATGGTCATCGGTCTGATCGACGACCGCTGGGGGTTGGACGCCCTGACCAAGTTCGCCGGGCAGATCACCGCGGCCAGCGTCCTGGTCACGATGGGCGTGGCGTGGAGCGTGCTGTACATCCCGATCGGCGGCGTCGGCACCATCGTGCTCGACCAGGTCACCTCGATCCTGCTGACGCTCGCGCTGACGGTGTCGATCGTCAACGCGATGAACTTCGTCGACGGTCTCGACGGTCTGGCCGCCGGGCTGGGCCTCATCACCGCCGCGGCGATCTGCATCTTCTCGGTCGGGCTGCTTCGGGACCACGGCGGCGACGTGCTGTTCTACCCGCCGGCGGTCATATCGGTGGTGCTCGCGGGCGCCTGCCTGGGCTTCCTGCCGCACAACTTCCACCCGGCCAAGATCTTCATGGGCGATTCGGGGTCGATGCTGATCGGGCTGATGCTGGCAGCGGCCTCGACCACCGCCGCGGGCCCCATCTCGCAGAACGCGTACGGCGCGCGCGACGTCTTCGCGTTGCTGTCGCCGTTCCTGTTGGTCGTCGCGGTGATGTTCGTGCCCGCCCTCGACATGCTGCTGGCGATCGTGCGGCGCACGCGCGCGGGCCGCAGTCCGTTCAGCCCCGACAAGATGCACCTGCACCATCGGCTGCTGCAGATCGGGCACTCGCATCGCAGGGTCGTCCTGCTCATCTACATGTGGGTTGGAATCGTCGCGCTGGGAGCCGCCAGCACCATCTTCTTCGACCCGCGATACACCGGCGCGGTCATGCTCGCGGCGATCGTCGTCGCCGTCGTCATCACCCTCATCCCTCTGCTCCGGAGGAGTCGAGAAGCTCCCAGCCAGTTATCAGACTGAGCAGTACGACGCAAAGTAGTAGGTGCCCGTTTTAGGGGCCTACCATGTGGTAAGTTGCCTGCATAACCCGAAAGACCTCGCGGGTTGCCGGCCCGGCCCGGCGGTTTTGAACTAGCCGCTCGGTGCCGATGTACGACCGACAAAGGGAGCAACCCCTTGGGTGATTCCAGCGCGACCACTGCCCTCCGATACGCTCGTCGGGCACGCGCCGGATCATTGCTCGTCAAAGGGGACAGCTTCCGTGAGAGCGTGGATTGAGGTGAGTCAGTGACGACGCCAGCGCAGGACGCGCCGTTGGTGTTCCCATCCGTGGCGTTCCGGCCCAAGCGACTCCTGATCGTTTGCGTGGCGCTCACCGCGGTCGCCGTGACGGCGTCCGCGTTCACCGGACACGTCCTCTTCGGAGTCTTCTTCGGCGTCGGCCTCGGACTCGGTCTGGTCAACGCGATGCTGGTGCGCAAGGCGGTTGAGTCCATCACCGCCTCGGACCATCCCTTGAAGAAGAAGATGGCCGTCAACTCCGCCATGCGCCTGCTGGTCATCACCGCCGTCGCGCTGACGATCTCCATCGGCGCCAAGACGGTGTTCAAGAACAACGACGGACTCGGCGTGCTCTTTGGCCTGGCGATCTTCCAGGCCGTGCTCGTGATGAGCACCAGCATTCCCGTCATGAAGAAGATCCGCTCGAGCGGACTCGACGTCGCAGAAGTGCCCGCATCGGAATCGAAGGATTGAGCAGACGGCAATGATTGAGACCTTCCTCGCCGCCGAGGGTGGAGCCCCGATTCACGTCGGAACCCACGAGTACGTGTTCCAGTTCCTGGGCATGACGTTCAACGGCGACACCATCATCTCGACGGTGATCGCCGCGGTCATCGTCATCGCACTGGCCTTCTTCCTCAAGTCCAAGGTGACCTCGACCGGCGTGCCCGGCGGAGTGCAGCTGTTCTTCGAGGCCATCACGATCCAGATGCGCCAGCAGGTCGAGGCCGCGATCGGCATGAAGATCGCGCCGTTCGTCCTCCCGCTGGCCGTCACCATCTTCGTGTTCATCCTGGTGTCGAACTGGCTCGCGGTGCTGCCGGTGCAGTACGGCGGCTCCGACGGCGCAGCCGGTGAGCTGATCAAGGCGCCCGCATCGGACATCAACTACGTGCTGGCCCTCGCCGCGTTCGTCTTCATCTGCTACAACGCGGCAGGCATCTGGCGCCGCGGCGCCTGGGGCCACGCCAAGAAGTTGGTCAAGGGCCACGTCACGCTGATGGCGCCCATCAACATCATCGAAGAGCTGGCCAAGCCAATCTCGTTGGCACTGCGACTCTTCGGCAACATCTTCGCCGGTGGCATCCTCGTGGCGCTCATCGCGATGTTCCCCTGGTACATCCAGTGGGCACCCAATGCCATCTGGAAGACGTTCGACCTCTTCGTCGGTCTGATTCAGGCCTTCATCTTCGCGCTGCTGACGATCTTGTACTTCAGCCAGTCGATGGAGCTGGACCACGACCACGAAGACGAGAACGAGAACGAAAAAGCGCACCACTAGAAGCCAGCTCGACCCCCGTAGGACCAGCAGTCCTGGTGGCACCCCCACCAGCTCACAAGGAGGAAAAAGGAATGGATCCAAACGCCCTCATCACGGCCGGTGCTCTCATCGGCGGTGGACTCATCATGGGTGGCGGCGCCATCGGCGCGGGTATCGGCGACGGTATTGCCGGTAACGCACTGATCTCCGGCATCGCCCGGCAGCCCGAGGCGCAGGGCCGCCTGTTCACGCCGTTCTTCATCACCGTCGGTCTGGTGGAGGCTGCGTACTTCATCAACCTGGCGTTCATGGCGCTGTTCGTCTTCGCCACGCCGGGTCTGTCGTAGTCCGTCGGCATGGGTGAACTCGGTTCCGCTGTCCTGGCGGACGGCATCGACATCCTGGCGGCCAGTCAGGCGGCGGGAGAAGAAGGCGGTGGGGGTAATAACTTCCTCATCCCCAACGGCACCTTCTTCGTCATTCTCATCATCTTCTTGATCGTGCTCGGCGTGATCACGAAATGGGTTGTGCCACCGATCAGCAAGGTCCTCGCCGAGCGCGAGGCGATGCTGGCCAAGACCGCCGCGGACAGCCGCAAGTCGGCCGAGCAGGTCGCGGCGGCGCAGGCCGACTACGACGAGGCGATGGCCGGGGCGCGCAACGAAGCGTCGTCGATCCGTGACGAGGCCAGGACGGCCGGCCGTCAGGTGATCGACGAGAAGCGGGCCGAGGCCAGCGGAGAGGTTGCGGAGACCGTGCGCGAAGCAGACGAACAGCTGTCCGAACAGCGCTCGTCGACGCAGTCCACCCTCGAGTCGTCGGTGGACGGTCTGTCCGCCACGTTGGCGAGCCGCATCCTCGGCGTGGACGTGAAATCAGGCGGGAGCCGCTAAATGTCGACATTCATCGGTCAGCTGATCGGTTTTGCGGTCATCCTCTACATCCTGTGGCGCTTCGTCGTGCCGCCGGTGAAGACGTTGATGCAGAAGCAACAGGACGCCGTCCGCACCGCGCTCGCCGAGAGCGAAGAAGCGGCCAAGAAACTCGCCGACGCCGACGCCATGCACGCCAAGGCGCTCAAGGACGCCGAGGCGCAGGCGTCCAAGGTGACCGACGAAGCTCGGCAGGACTCGGAGCGCATCGCGAGCCAGCTCGAAGAACAGGCGGGCGTCGAAGCCGAACGCCTGAAGGCTCAAGGCGCGCAACAGGTTCAACTCATGCGGCAGCAGCTGATTCGTCAGCTGCGGCAGGGCCTTGGTCAGGAGTCGGTCGAGAAGGCCGACGCGCTGGTTCGGGCGCACGTCGCCGATCCCGCCGCCCAGGCGGCGACGGTCGACCGCTTCCTCGACGAGCTCGACCAGATGGCGCCGTCCTCGGTGACCATCGAGACGGGTGTCTCGGCTCGGCTCCGCGCCGCCAGCCGTGCGGCCTTCGAGCAGCTCACCACGGCGTTCGACGACGTCGCAGGCGACGTGCAGTCCGAGGGTCTGACCACCGTGGCCGACGAACTCACCTCCGTGGTGGGCGTGCTGGTCGCCGAACCGACCCTCACCAGGCACCTCACCGAGCACAACGACGACGCTGACGCCAAGGTGCGTCTGACCGACCGGCTGTTCTCGGACAAGGTGGACGAACGCACGCTGAAGCTGCTGCGGACCGCCGTGTCCCAGCGGTGGTCGGCCGAGGCGGACTTCGTCGACGGCATCGAGCACCTCGCCCGGTTGGCCCTCCTCAAGCGCGCCGAGCTCGACGATCAGGTCGACCAGGTCGAGGAGCAGCTGTTCCGCTTCGGCCGGGTGCTGGACGCCGAGCCGCGTCTGACGGCGCTGCTGAGCGACTACTCGACGCCGCTCGACGGCCGAATCGCATTGCTGGACAAGGTCATCCAGGGATCTGGCGTCGACGGTACGGCCGCGGCTCTGCTGACGCAGACCATCGGCCACCTGCGTGGCGAACGCGCCGACGAAGCCGTCGTCGACCTTGCCGAGCTGGCCGTGGCCCGACGTGGCGAAGTCGTCGCCCACGTCAGCGCGGCCGCGGAGCTGAGCGACGCCCAGCGCGGCCGACTCGGCGAATTGCTGACCCGGATCTACGGACACCCCGTGTCGGTCCAGCTGAACGTCGATCCCGAGGTGCTCGGTGGCCTCTCGATCACCGTCGGCGACGAAGTGATCGACGGCTCCATCGCATCTCGGCTGGCGGCCGCACAGACCCAGCTGCCCGACTGACCCACAATCCAATCAAGAGGTAGGAAGACCAGAACATGGCAGAGTTGACAATCTCCGCTGCTGACATCGAAGGTGCCGTCGAGGAGTACGTAACCTCGTTCTCCGCCGATACCGAGCGCGAAGAGATCGGCACGGTCATCGACGCCGGCGACGGCATCGCCCACGTCGAGGGACTGCCCTCGGTCATGACCCAGGAACTCCTCGAGTTCCCCGGCGGCGTGCTCGGTGTGGCACTGAACCTCGACGAGCACAGCATCGGCGCGGTCATCCTCGGCGAGTTCGAGAAGATCGAACAGGGCCAGCAGGTCAAGCGCACCGGCGAGGTGCTGTCGGTGCCCGTCGGCGACGGATTCCTCGGTCGCGTGGTGAACCCGCTGGGCCAGCCGATCGACGGCCAGGGCGACATCCAGACCGACGTCCGCCGCGCGCTGGAACTGCAGGCGCCGTCGGTGGTTCAGCGTCAGGGCGTCGAGGAGCCGTTGCAGACCGGCATCAAGGCCATCGACGCGATGACGCCGATCGGGCGCGGCCAGCGTCAGCTGATCATCGGCGACCGCAAGACCGGCAAGACGGCCGTCGCGGTCGACACGATCCTCAACCAGCGTGAAGCCTGGGCGACCGGCGACCCGAAGCAGCAGGTGCGCTGCGTCTACGTCGCGATCGGCCAGAAGGGCACCACGATCGCCAGCGTCAAGCGCGCGCTCGAAGACGGCGGCGCGATGGAGTACACCACCATCGTCGCGGCCCCGGCGTCCGACCCGGCCGGCTTCAAGTGGCTTGCGCCCTACACCGGTTCGGCCATCGGCCAGCACTGGATGTACGACGGCAAGCACGTCCTCATCGTCTTCGACGACCTGTCCAAGCAGGCCGACGCCTACCGCGCGATCTCGCTGCTGCTGCGCCGGCCGCCGGGCCGCGAGGCGTTCCCCGGCGACGTCTTCTACCTCCACTCCCGTCTGCTGGAGCGGTGCGCCAAGCTGAACGACGAGCTGGGCGGTGGATCGATGACCGGACTTCCGATCATCGAGACCAAGGCCAACGACATCTCGGCGTTCATCCCGACCAACGTCATCTCGATCACCGACGGCCAGTGCTTCCTGGAGTCCGACCTGTTCAACCAGGGCGTGCGACCGGCCATCAACGTCGGTGTGTCGGTGTCGCGCGTCGGTGGTGCCGCACAGATCAAGGGCATGAAGGAAGTTGCGGGCTCGCTGCGCCTGGATCTGTCGCAGTACCGCGAGCTGGAGTCCTTCGCGGCGTTCGCGTCTGATCTCGACCCGACGTCGAAGGCTCAGCTCGAGCGCGGCAGCCGGCTGGTGGAACTGCTCAAGCAGCCCCAGTACAGCCCGCTGTCGGTCGAGCAGCAGGTCATCGCGATCTTCCTGGGCACCAAGGGTCATCTGGACTCGGTGCCCGTCGAGGACGTGCAGCGCTTCGAGGCCGAGTTCCTCGAGCACGTCAAGGCCAGCCACGAGGACGTCTTCGACGCCATCCGGGAGACCAAGAAGTTCCCCGAAGAGGCGCAGGAGAAGTTGACCGGCATCGTCAACGAGTTCAAGAAGGGGTTCGCCGCCACGGACGGCAGCTCCGTGTCCGTCAACGAGGCCGACACCGAGGCGATGGACGAAGACGACGTCGAGAAGGAATCGGTCAAGGTCCGCAAGCCGGCGCCGAAGAAGAAGTAGGTAGGGGACATGGCAGCCACACTGCGCGAACTGCGCGGGCGCATCCGCTCCGCCGGGTCGATCAAGAAGATCACCAAGGCCCAGGAGCTGATCGCGACGTCGCGGATTGCCAAGGCGCAAGCGCGCGTTCAGGCAGCTCGGCCGTACTCAGAAGAGATCACCAACATGCTCACCGAGCTTGCGGGGGCCAGTGCACTGGACCACCCGCTGCTCGTCGAGCGGGAGTCGCCCAAGCGCGCCGCTGTGCTCGTCGTGTCCTCCGACCGGGGGCTCTGCGGGGCCTACAACGCCAACGTGCTGCGGCAGTCCGAAGAACTCTTCGCGCTGCTGCGGGACGAGGGCAAGACGCCCGTAATCTACGCGGTGGGTCGAAAGGCGCTGGGTTACTACAGCTTCCGTCAGCGCGACGTGAAGGACTCCTGGACCGGCTTCTCCGAGCGGCCGACCTACGAGCAGGCCCGCGAGATCGCCGACGTCCTCGTCGCGGCCTTCATGGCCGGCGTCGACGACGACGACGAGAACGCGGGTGACGACGGCATTCTGGGCGTCGACGAGATCCACGTCGTCTTCACGCAGTTCAAGTCGATGCTGTCGCAGTCCGCCGTCGCGCTGCGGATCGCTCCGATGGTGATCGAGTACGTCGGTGACGATGATTCCTCCGACGCACCTCGGACGCTGTTCTCCTTCGAGCCCAACGCTGAGAACCTGTTCGACGCGCTGCTGCCGCGCTACATCGCCACTCGCGTGTACTCGGCGCTTCTGGAGGCCGCGGCATCGGAGTCCGCGTCGCGGCGCCGCGCGATGAAGTCCGCCACCGACAACGCCGACGATCTGATCAAGGCGCTGACGCTGGAGGCCAACCGCGAGCGTCAGGCGCAGATCACCCAGGAAATCAGCGAGATCGTCGGTGGCGCCAACGCGCTCGCCGACGCCAAGTAGACCTCATCCGGAAGCGAAGAGAAGCGAAGAGAAAATGACTGCTACCGCAGATACCAAGACCGCCGGTCGCGTTGTCCGCATCACCGGCCCGGTCGTCGACATCGAGTTCCCGCGGGGATCGGTGCCCGAACTGTTCAACGCGTTGCATGCCGAGATCACCTACGAGCAGATGAAGAAGACGCTGACGCTCGAGGTCGCCCAGCACCTCGGTGACAACCTGGTGCGCACCATCTCGATGCAGCCCACCGACGGCCTGGTCCGCGGCGTCGAGGTCACCGACACCGGCAAGTCCATCTCCGTTCCCGTCGGCGACGGCGTCAAGGGCCACGTGTTCAACGCCCTCGGTGACTGCCTCGACGATCCCGGCTACGGCGAGGACTTCGACCACTGGTCGATCCACCGCAACCCGCCGCCCTTCTCCGAACTGGAGCCGCGGACCGAGATGCTCGAGACCGGTCTCAAGGTCGTCGACCTGCTCACGCCGTACGTGCGTGGCGGCAAGATCGCCCTGTTCGGTGGTGCCGGCGTCGGCAAGACCGTTCTCATCCAGGAGATGATCAACCGCATCGCCCGTAACTTCGGTGGCACCTCGGTGTTCGCCGGTGTGGGGGAGCGCACCCGTGAGGGCAACGACCTCTGGGTCGAGCTCGCCGACGCCGACGTCCTCAAGGACACGGCCTTGGTGTTCGGTCAGATGGACGAGCCGCCAGGCACGCGTATGCGCGTCGCCCTCTCGGCGCTGACCATGGCGGAGTACTTCCGCGACGAGCAGAACCAGGACGTGCTGTTGTTCATCGACAACATCTTCCGGTTCACGCAGGCCGGCTCCGAGGTCTCCACGCTGCTCGGCCGCATGCCGTCGGCGGTGGGTTACCAGCCGACGCTGGCCGACGAGATGGGCGAGCTGCAGGAGCGCATCACCTCGACCCGCGGTCACTCCATCACCTCGATGCAGGCCGTGTACGTGCCCGCCGACGACTACACCGACCCGGCACCGGCGACGACGTTCGCCCACTTGGACGCGACCACCGAGCTCTCCCGTGCGGTGTTCTCCAAGGGCATCTTCCCGGCGGTGGACCCCCTGGCGTCCAGCTCGACGATCCTCGACCCGGCCGTGGTCGGCGACGAGCACTACCGCGTTGCGCAGGAAGTCATCCGAGTCCTGCAGCGGTACAAGGATCTTCAGGACATCATCGCGATCCTCGGCGTCGACGAACTGTCCGAAGAGGACAAGCAGTTGGTGAACCGGGCCCGTCGCATCGAGCGCTTCCTGAGCCAGAACATGATGGCGGCCGAGCAGTTCACCGGTCAGCCGGGCTCGACCGTGCCGCTGAAGGAGACCATCGAGGCCTTCGACAAGCTGACCAAGGGCGAGTTCGACCACCTGCCCGAGCAGGCGTTCTTCCTCATCGGCGGGCTCGACGACTTGGCCAAGAAGGCCGAGTCCTTCGGCGCCAAGCTGTGATTAGTGGTCCGAGCCGAAAGATGGTGAACGATGGCTGACATCCACGTCGAGATCGTGGCCGTCGAGCGCGAATTGTGGTCGGGTGACGCGACATTCGTGTTCACCCGCACCACGGCCGGCGAAATCGGCATCCTGCCACGGCACATCCCCCTGGTAGCCCAGCTGGTCGACGACGCCATGGTGCGCGTCGAGCGGGAGGGAGAGGACGACCTTCGCATCGCGGTCGACGGAGGGTTCCTCTCCGTCACCGACGAAGCCGTCCGGATCCTGGTGGAGAACGCGCAGTTGGAGTCGGAGATCAACGCCGACGAAGCCAGGCAGGACTCCGAGTCCGACGACGAGCGCACGGCAGCGTGGGGTAGGGCGCGCCTGCGCGCGCTCGGCGAGCTCGACTGATCTCGCGATGAGCGCGTCCATGATCACCATGGTCGCGCTGGTCGGCGTGCTGTTGCTGGTCGTGGCGGCGCTGAGCTACCGGCTCTGGAAGCTGCGCCAAGGCGGTTCGGCGGCGATCCTGCGGGACGTCCCGGCCGTCGGCGGCCACGGTTGGCGGCACGGAGTGGTGCGCTACCGCGGTGGCGAGGCCGGCTTCTACCGGCTGTCGAGCCTGCGGTGGTGGCCTGACCGTCGGCTGTCGCGCCGCGGCATCGAAGTGGTGTCCCGGCGTGCTCCGCGAGGCGACGAATCCGACATCATGAGCACCGAGATCGTCGTCCTGGAACTGCGTGACACGGGGCCGGAGAGCCGGCGGGGCTACGAGATCGCGCTGGACCGCGGCGCGTTGACCGCATTCACGTCATGGCTCGAGTCGCGCCCGTCTCCGCGCGCCCGCCGTCGGCAGAACTAGGCCTTCGCTCCACCGGGCTGCCACAGCACGTCACCGTCGGGGTTCGCGACCCGCGAGAGAATGAACAGCAGGTCCGAGAGCCGGTTTAGGTACTTCGCCGGCAGCACGCTCACCGAGTCGCCGTGAGCGTCGACGGCCCGCCATGCCGAGCGCTCCGCGCGCCGCGTCACCGTCCGGGCCACGTGAAGCAGGGCCGACAGCGCCGTCCCGCCCGGCAGAATGAACGAGTTCAAGGCCGGTAGCGGCTCGTTGAACTCGTCGCACCACGACTCGAGTCGGTCGACGTACTCCTGCTTGACCCGCAGCGGCGGGTACTCGGGGTTCTCCACCACGGGCGTCGAGAGGTCAGCGCCGGCGTCGAAGAGGTCGTTCTGGATCTGCCGCAAGACCGCGAGCACCCGATCGTCGGGGGCGCCCATGGACACCGCGACGCCAATGGCCGCATTCGCCTCGTCGCAGTCGGCGTACGCCTCGAGCCGAGGGTCGTTCTTGGACACCCTGCTGAAGTCGCTCAGCCCGGTCGATCCGTCGTCGCCGGTGCGGGTGTAGATGCGGGTGAGGTGGACTCCCATGCCAAAACCGTACCGGGCTGACTGGCGGAAACGGTTCCCGCTGGCCCGCGCTGTTTACACTTGGCCGCGTGAGCGAGCGATTCGTAGTGACCGGTGGTACCCGGTTAGCGGGCGAAGTTGCCGTCGGCGGTGCCAAGAACAGCGTGTTGAAGTTGATGGCTGCGGCGTTGTTGGCCGAGGGCACCAGCACCATCACCAACTCTCCGGACATCCTCGACGTTCCCCTGATGGCCGAGGTCCTTCGTGGTCTCGGCGCCACCGTGGACATCGAGGGCGACACGGTCCGCATCACCTCGCCCGACGAGCTGAAGTACGACGCGGACTTCGCCGCCGTCCGCCAGTTCCGGGCGTCGGTGTGCGTCCTTGGTCCACTGGTCGGACGGTGCAAGAAGGCGAAGGTGGCGCTCCCCGGGGGAGACGCGATCGGATCGCGTCCGCTCGACATGCACCAGGCGGGGCTGCGCCAACTCGGTGCGCGATGCAACATCGAGCACGGGTGCGTGGTCGCGGAGGCGGACCATCTGCGCGGTGCGGAGATCCAACTGGAGTTCCCGTCGGTGGGCGCCACCGAGAACATCCTGATGGCGGCGGTCCTCGCCGAGGGGGTCACCACGATCCACAACGCCGCCCGTGAGCCCGACGTCGTGGACCTCTGCACGATGCTCACCCAGATGGGTGCGCAGATCTCCGGTGCGGGCTCACCGACGATGACCATCACCGGCGTCGACCGACTGCATCCCACCGAGCACCGCGTGATCGGTGACCGCATCGTGGCGGCCACCTGGGGGATAGCGGCGGCGATGACCCGGGGGGACATCTCGGTGACCGGGGTGGACCCGCAGCATTTGCAGTTGGTGTTGCACAAGCTCCACGACGCGGGGGCCACCGTGACGCAGCACGACAACGGCTTCCGAATCGTCCAGTACGAGCGGCCCAAGGCCGTCAACATGGCGACGCTTCCCTTCCCGGGATTCCCGACGGACTTGCAGCCGATGGCAATTGGCTTGGCGTGCATCGCCGACGGAACGTCGATGATCACCGAGAACGTGTTCGAGGCACGCTTCCGGTTCGTGGAGGAGATGATCCGACTCGGCGCCGACGCTCGGACCGATGGTCATCACGCGGTGGTCCGAGGCATTCCGCAGCTGTCGAGCGCGCCGGTCTGGGCGTCGGACATCCGAGCGGGCGCCGGCCTGGTTCTGGCGGGGCTCGTCGCCGATGGCGACACCGAGGTGCACGACGTGTTCCACATCGATCGCGGCTACCCGCTGTTCGTGGAGAACCTGGTCAGTTTGGGTGCCGAGATCGAGCGGGTACTCTAGGTCCAGAGGGCAGGTGCAGCGACGCCAAGCCTCTGACCAGCGGATTTGACTTCGGAACGAACGAAGTCCTAATCTAATCGAGTTGCCCCAGTCAAGGGGGACAGAGAAGTTTGACTCGCTGGCTCAGATAGTTTAAGCTGGCAGGGTTGCCCCGAAACGGGGAACTTCTTCACAATCTAGTCTGTTGTTTGAGAACTCAATAGTGTGTTTGGTGGTTTTTGTTTGTTGTTTTAGGCCATCTTGGTGGGGGACTTCCCGTCTTCCTGCTGCTTTGGATGGTTTTGTTTTTTTTGCCAGTTTTGACTGGTTGTTGGATATCGGATTTCTCTGATTTGCGATGCACCTGACTTTGGTTGGGTTGTTTTTGTTTGGAGAGTTTGATTCTGGCTCAGGACGAACGCTGGCGGCGTGC
>NZ_NPKR01000008.1 GCF_008329535.1 Mycolicibacterium sp. P1-18 | reverse complement strand
GGCGACACCGGCGTCGGCGGTTGGACAGGACAGAGATGGGTGCTTGTGGCGCAAGCTCCTATGAAGTCACAGCCGTCGCGTCGGTGACGTCGCGTGCCACCCCTAGCGACGGCCGACAGATCCACACAAGGACAACCAGTCGGCGTCAATCGACATCAGAGTCAGACCACCGCCGGGGGTGACACCCCTCCATGCTCTCTGTCGAGATCGCAGTTCGTCGCGGGCGCGCGGCAGCCTGGGAAGCGGCACGTGAGGTCGCGGCAGCGGACGAAGTCGGCCAGCTTCTTCGACGGCCGGTACCGGGGTTCTGGTGGGGCTTGGCCGGGGTGGACGATCCGGGTGATGGTTGCGCCGATGGTGGCGCGGCAGGCGATGGCTCCGGGGAGGAACTGTCCGCCCATCATCGCCGCGGGCCGCAGGCTGGAGAATCGACCGGGCGCGGGGGTGAGGGCTTCGGTGAGCGTGAGCTCGCGTAGCGGCTTGGCGAACATCGCCGGCGCATTGCCGTCGAGTGCGGTGCAATCGTCGATGGGGGCCGGCGTTGCGCGGTCCGCGTCCACGGTGTCGACCGGTTCGGGCGCGGGGAGTTCCGGGGTGTCGGGCGTAGGCGGGGGTGGGCTGACAGTGTCCGCGCTCGCGATGACGTACACGACCACTCCAGTGGACGGCGGGTTCTCCCCGGCCGGGCAGTCCTCGGTCCCGCACAGGCACGCCAGGCGGTCCGCGCCGTGGGCCCACGCTCCCATCGCGTCGGCACGCCGCTGATCCAGCGTCCGTGGATCAGCCGGGCAGACCGTGCGGGCGAGTGCGTCGAGGCGGGCGTCGACGGCCTTGGCGTCGGTGGCGAACAGGGTCGCGAAGACCGTCGCCATTCCGCTGCCGTCTTCATCGCTGACCTCCACCGACCGGCCGCGGGCGCGGGTCTCGGTGCGGATCACCGCCTGCGGGTCGACCTTCGCGACGAATGCGTCGACGGTCTTCTCCAACGCGGCCACGGACATGGGTTCGCGGTCACTTAGCGCCTCGGCCAGCAGCCGGTCCAGTTCGTGGAGAGCCGCGGGGTCGACGACCAGCGCGCCGCGCTGCACGACGGTCCGGACCAGTTGGTAGGTGATGAGTCCTTGGGCGAAGACGGCGGCGACGAGTGGGAAGCGTTCGTGCAGGGCGACGGCGACGAGGAGTTGGTTGGACGCGGCGTGCTGGGTGATGCGCTGGGCCGCGCCGATGTGGGCGGCGACGGCGTCCAACGTGTCGGTGCACCAGCGGTCCCGCTCGTCAGACCCGTCAGCGACAGCGTCGGGCGGGAACATGTCCGCCATCGCCGCCACCTTGCGGGCGCACGCCGCGGACTCCGCCCGCGACCACGCCTCGACCGCACCGGCACCCGAGGTGCCGGCGGTGGAGGTGACGACCGAATCGAACATGCATTCGACTCTATGCGGGTTGGCCGACGAAAACCAGGCCTGACCAGCCAATCTGTGGATAACTTCAGTGCCTGTGGACAACTGCCACGGAGCGCCTCGAAATGTCGGAGCCACATGCTAACCCGCCAGCGAAACCGACGAGGGTGACGACCGGCCCAGCGATCAGGCATGCTGAATTGGCCATGCACACTCACGACACGAGCAGCCGACGGATTCCGTCATACGCGGTCCTCGGCACGGCGGGCGCCCTCACCGGCGCGCTGGCGTACATCGGCCTGCGTGATCCGCATGCGGCGGGCTTCGGTTTTCCCGGGTGTCCGTTCCGGATGTTGACCGGCTGGAACTGCCCGGGGTGCGGGGGCCTCCGGATGACCCATGACGTGTTGCACGGCGATTTCGCCGCCGCGGTCGTCGACAACGCCTTCATGCTCGTCGCGCTCCCACTGCTGGCACTTTGGCTGGTCCTACGCTGGCGCAGCGGCCGCAAACTCATGCCCAAGCCCGCCGTGGCCGTCGTGATCGTCGCCACGATTACGTGGACGATCGTCCGCAACGTTCCTGGATTCCCGCTGGTCCCGACCTTTATCGGCGGGTAGCTTCGCAGGTCCGCTGATACACTCACAGCTTGGGCCGCCGCAGTCCCTGACACATGTTTCCGGACTGCGGAGGTGCTGCGAGTGTTGTTCTCGGCGTTGCCACGAGCTCAGGGTTTGTACGACCCGGAGAACGAGGCGGATTCCTGTGGCGTAGCCATGGTCACCGACATCAAGGGACGGCGATCTCATTCGATCGTCGCCGACGGATTGACCGCGTTGGAGCATCTCGAACACCGCGGAGCCGCCGGTGCCGAACCCAACAGCGGAGACGGCGCCGGAATCCTCCTCCAACTGCCCGTCGAACTCCTCGCCGAAGTCGTCGACTTTGACCTCCCTGCGCCAACCCCGCAGGGCGCGAACACCTTTGCCGCCGGAATCTGCTTCCTGCCGCAGGATCCCGTAGCCCGTAACGCCGAACGCGAACGCATCGAAGCGATCGCCGTCGACGAGGGCCTGGAAGTCCTTGGCTGGCGCACGGTTCCGGTCGATCCGGAGGGCGCCGACATCGGCGTGACCGCCCTGGGATGCATGCCGTTCATGGCCCAGCTGTTCCTCGCCGCGCCGGAGCGCAACGGCAGCAGGCCCGGTGGGGTCGACCTGGACCGCCGCGTCTACCCGGTTCGCAAGCTCGCCGAACAGGGGGAGGTGTACTTCGCCTCCCTGTCCAGCCGGACCATTGCCTACAAGGGCATGCTCACGACGATGCAACTGCCGCAGTTCTTCTCGGACCTGCGCGACGAGCGCTGCGCGAGCGCCATCGCCATCGTGCACAGCCGCTTCTCGACGAACACGTTCCCGTCCTGGCCGCTTGCGCACCCCTTCCGCTTCGTCGCCCACAACGGCGAGATCAACACCGTGCGCGGCAACCGCAACCGCATGCACGCCCGCGAAGCCATGCTGGCGAGCGCCCAGATCCCGGGTGACCTCGCGCGGCTGTCGCCCATCTGTACGGCCGAGGCCTCGGATTCGGCGTCCTTCGACCAGGTCCTCGAACTGCTGCACCTCGGCGGCCGCAGCCTGCCGCATGCCGTGCTGATGATGATCCCCGAGGCGTGGGAGAACAACCTGGACATGGAGCCCGCGCGCCGGGCGTTCTGGCAATTCCACTCCTCCCTGATGGAGCCGTGGGACGGGCCGGCCTGCGTAACGTTCACGGACGGCACCGTCGTCGGAGCGGTGTTGGACCGCAACGGGTTACGTCCGGGCCGGTGGTGGCGGACCCTCGACGACCGAGTCATCCTCGCTAGCGAGAGCGGCGTGCTGGACGTCCCGTCGTCCCAGATCGTGGCGCGGGGACGGCTCGAGCCCGGCAAGATGTTCCTGATCGACACTGCCGAGGGCCGTATCGTCTCGGACGACGAGATCAAGCAGGGCCTGTCCGCGGCGGAACCCTACGACGAATGGCTGCACTCGGGCCTGCTGGACCTTTCGACGCTGCCGGCACGGGCTCGGGTCAAGCCCAACCACGACTCGGTGGTCCGGCGGCAGATCTCCTTCGGTTACACCGAGGAGGAGCTTCGGATCATGCTCGCGCCGATGGCGGCCGCGGGCGCGGAACCGTTGGGCTCCATGGGAACCGACACGCCGGCAGCCGTGCTGTCGCAACGCTCCCGGTTGCTCTACGACTACTTCGTCGAGCTCTTCGCCCAGGTGACCAACCCGCCGCTGGACGCCATCCGCGAGGAGATCGTCACCTCGATGTCGCGGGTGATGGGCCCCGAGCACAACCTGCTGGAGCCGACCGCGGCGTCCTGCCGTCAAATCGGGCTCAAGTGGCCGGTGCTGGACAACGACGAACTCAACAAGATCGTCCACATCAACGACGACGGCGAGCAGCCGGGTCTCAAGACGAAGGTGCTTCGCGCGCTCTACGACGTCGAGCGTGGCGGCGAGGGCCTCTCGGACGCGCTGGAGGACTTGAGGATCCGCGCCTGCGACGCGATCGCGCGAGGTTATCGGACGCTCGTCATCTCCGACCGGGACTCCGACCACACCAAGGCGCCCATCCCGTCGCTGCTGGCGGTGTCGGCGGTGCACCACCATCTGGTCCGCACCAAGGAGCGCACCACGGTCGCGCTGGTGGTCGAGAGCGGTGACGCCCGCGAGGTCCACCACATCGCCATGCTGATCGGTTTCGGTGCCGCCGCGGTCAATCCGTACCTGGCCTTCGAGTCCATCGAGGACCTGATCCGCGAGGGTGAGCTCACCGGCATCGAGCCGACGACGGCCGTGCGCAACTATCTGAAGGCGCTCGGCAAGGGCGTGATGAAGGTGATGAGCAAGATGGGCATCTCCACCGTCGCGTCCTACACGGGGGCACAGGCCTTCGAGGCGATCGGCCTGAACCGCGACGTGATCGACGAGTACCTGACCGGCACCCCCAGTCAGCTCGGCGGCGTCGGACTCGACGTCCTCGCCGAGGAGGTGAAGCTGCGACACCGCAGGGCCTATCCCGAGAATCCGACCGAACGCGTGCACCGTCGCCTCGAGGTGGGCGGCGAGTATGCGTTCCGACGGGAGGGCGAACTTCACCTGTTCACCCCCGAAGTGGTCTTCCTGCTGCAGCATTCGACACGGACCGGCAAACACGACGTCTTCCGGCAGTACTCCGACGAGGTCGACCGGCTGGGACGCGAGGGAGGCGCGCTGCGCGGTCTGTTCGAGTTCAAGACCGGAATCCGCGAGCCCGTCCCGCTCGACGAGGTGGAGTCGGTCGACTCGATCGTCACCCGCTTCAACACCGGCGCGATGAGCTACGGTTCCATCTCCGCCGAGGCACACGAGACGATGGCGATCGCCATGAACGCCCTTGGTGGCCGGTCGAACAGCGGCGAGGGTGGGGAAGACCAGGACCGGCTCTACGATCTTCGTCGGCGCAGTGCGGTCAAACAGGTCGCGTCCGGCCGCTTCGGGGTGACGAGCGACTACCTGGTCAACGCCACCGACATTCAGATCAAGATGGCCCAGGGCGCCAAACCCGGTGAAGGCGGCCAGCTTCCGGGCTACAAGGTGTATCCGAACATCGCCAAGACCCGTCACTCGACCCCCGGGGTCGGGCTGATCTCACCGCCGCCGCATCACGACATCTACTCGATCGAGGACTTGGCGCAGCTGATCCACGACCTGAAGAACGCCAATTCCGAGGCGCGCATCCACGTCAAGCTGGTCAGCTCGGTCGGGGTGGGCACCGTCGCCGCGGGGGTCTCGAAGGCGCACGCCGACGTGGTCCTGATCTCGGGGTACGACGGTGGCACCGGCGCGGCGCCCCTCACATCGCTGAAGCACGCGGGTGCGCCGTGGGAGATCGGACTGGCCGACACCCAGCAGACCCTGGTCCTCAACGGGCTCAGAGACCGGATCACGGTGCAGTGCGACGGCGGCATGCGCACGGCGCGCGACGTCATGGTGGCCATGCTGCTCGGTGCCGAGGAATTCGGCTTCGCGACCGCACCGCTGGTGGTGGCGGGCTGCATCATGATGCGGGTCTGTCACCTCGACACGTGCCCCGTCGGAGTGGCCACGCAGAACCCCGAACTACGGGCCCGGTTCAACGGCAAGCCCGAGTTCGTGGAGAACTTCTTCCGGTTCGTCGCCGAGGACATCCGGACGTACCTGGCCGAACTCGGGTTCCGCAGCGTCGACGAGGCCGTCGGCCGGGCCGAGACCTTGGACACCGCACCGGGAATCGCGCACTGGAAGAGTCAGGGCCTGGACCTGACGCCGATCTTCACGGTGCCGACCGACGCGCACGGCGTGAAGCTGACGCAGCGGCGCAAGCTCCGCGACCAGGACCACGCCCTGGAGCATGCGCTGGACCAGACGCTCGTCGCGCTGGCCGAGGGGGCGCTCGAAGACGCCCATCCCGTGCGTCTGGAGCTGCCGGTGCGCAACGTCAACCGCACGGTCGGCACGCTACTGGGTTCCGAGGTGACCCGTCGCTACGGGGCACAGGGGCTGCCCGACGACACCATTCACATCACCCTGACCGGGTCGGCGGGCCAGTCGATCGGCGCGTTCCTCCCACCGGGCATCACGCTGGACCTGATCGGTGACGCCAACGACTACGTGGGCAAGGGCCTTTCGGGCGGCCGCGTCGTCGTCCGGCCCGACGACGACGTGCTGTTCCTGCCGGAGGACAACGTGATCGCCGGCAACACCCTGCTCTTCGGTGCGACGTCGGGCGAGGTGTTCCTGCGCGGCCGGGTCGGTGAACGCTTCTGCGCGAGGAACTCTGGCGCCCTTGCCGTGGTGGAGGGCGTCGGCGATCACGCCTGTGAGTACATGACCGGCGGACGCGTCGTGGTGCTGGGGCCGACGGGCCGCAACATGGCTGCCGGGATGTCCGGCGGCATCGCCTACGTGCTGGGTCTGGAACCCGCGAAGGTCAACCCCGACATGGTGGCGCTGCAACGCCTCGAACCGGAGGACCTGGCCTGGCTGCACGACGTGGTCGCCAGGCACGAGGGCTACACCGGCAGCACGGTGGCGCGATCACTGCTGTCCGACTGGCCAAGGCGCAGTGCGTCGTTCACCAAGATCATGCCCACCGACTACGAGAAGGTGCTGTACGCCACGCGGATGGCCAAGGCCGAGGGCCGAGACGTGGACACGGCGATCATGGAGGCGACGCGTGGCTGATCCCACCGGATTCTTGAAGGTGCCGAAGGTCGAGGCGGCCAAGCGCCCCGCCGACGAGCGGGTCGGCGACTGGCACGAGGTGTACGAACGCCAGGATCCGCATCAACGGGCGGGCGAGGTCTCGAACCAGGCCCGCCGGTGCATGGACTGCGGTATCCCGTTCTGCCACTCCGGTTCTGCCGGCTGCCCGCTGGGCAACCTGATCCCGGAGTGGAACGACCTGGTGCGACGCGGCCGGTGGGACGCCGCGAGCGACCGCCTGCACGCGACCAACAACTTCCCGGAGTTCACCGGCCGGCTGTGCCCGGCTCCGTGCGAGTCGGCGTGCGTGCTGTCGATCGCCGAGGACCAGACCGGCGGTGCGGTGACGATCAAGCGCATCGAGCAGTCCATCGCGGACCAGGCGTGGATGGACGGCACCATCGAGCCGCAGCCGGCGGCCATCTCGACGGGCAAGGGCGTGGCCGTCGTCGGCTCGGGTCCGGCGGGTCTGGCCGCCGCCCAGCAGCTCACCCGCGCGGGCCACAACGTCACGGTCTACGAACGCGACAACCGCATCGGGGGCCTGCTGCGCTACGGCATCCCGGAGTACAAGCTGGAGAAGGCCGGTCTCGACCAGCGCCTGGCCCAGATGCGCGCCGAGGGAACGCGTTTCGTCACCGACTGCGAGGTGGGCGTCGACTTGTCCGTGGAACGGCTGCGGCACCAGCACGACGCCGTGGTGCTGGCCGTCGGGGCGCTGCGCTCGCGGGACAACGACGTGCAGGGCCGCGAACTCGACGGCGTGCACCTCGCCATGGAGCATCTGGTGCCCGCCAACAAGGAGTGCGAGGGCGACGGACCGTCGCCGATCTCGGCGGCAGGCAAGCACGTCGTGATCATCGGCGGGGGAGACACGGGGGCGGACTGTCTCGGCACCGCCCACCGCCAGGGTGCGGCGTCGGTCACCCAGCTGGACTACAACGCGGAGCCGCCGGAACAGCGCGACGACGCCCGCTCGCCGTGGCCGACGTGGCCGCTGGTGTTGCGGACCTCGCCCGCGCACGCAGAGGGCGGTGCGCGCCGATACGAGGTCGCCGTGCAGCGATTCGTCGGCGACGACCAGGGCCGTCTGACGTCGATGGTGATTGCCGAAGTCAAGGTCGAGCGCGACGCCGAGGGCCGGCGCCGGATCACGCCGGTGGGCGCCGAGATCGAGCTGCCATGTGACCTCGCGCTGCTGGCGATCGGGTTCGAGGGCGTCGAGCACATGGCGTTGCTCGACGAGCTCGAGCTGACGCTCAACGGCCGCGGCGCGCTGTCGTGCGGATCGGATTGGCAGACCACCGCACCGGGGGTGTTCGTGTGCGGCGACGCCCACCGCGGTGCGTCGCTGATCGTCTGGGCGATTGCCGAGGGACGCAGCGCCGCGCACGCCGTGGACGCCTTCCTGATGGGCGAGTCGGATCTTCCGTCCCCGGTCAAGCCGGGTGCGCTCCCGCTTGCCGCCGTCTGAATCGTCTTCTGAATCGATCACGACTATGCTGAGTCAACGTGACTAGACGCGGAAAGATCGTCTGTACGTTGGGCCCGGCTTCCTCCTCGGAGGAGCAGATCAAGGCGCTCGTCGAGGTGGGCATGGATGTCGCCCGGCTGAACTTCAGCCACGGTGACCATGCCGACCACGAAATCGCCTACAAACGGGTTCGCGCAGCCTCCGACTCGACCGGGCGGGCGGTGGGCATCATGGCCGACCTCCAGGGACCCAAGATCCGGCTCGGCAGGTTCGCCGACGGACCCACGGTCTGGGTGGCCGGGGAGACGGTGCGGATCACCGTCGACGACGTCGAAGGCACCCACGACCGGGTGTCGACGACCTACAAGGAGCTGGCCAAGGACGCCGTGGCCGGTGACCGGCTGCTCGTCGACGACGGCAACATCGGCCTGACCGTGAGCCACATCGACGGCAACGACGTCGTGTGCATCGTCACCGAGGGTGGCAAGATCAGCAACAACAAGGGACTCTCCCTGCCCGGGATGAACGTGTCGGTTCCGGCGATGTCCGACAAGGACATCGAAGACCTCAGGTTCGCCATGGCGCTGGGCGTCGACCTGGTCGCGCTGTCGTTCGTGCGCTCGCCGGCCGACATCGAACTGGTCCACGAGATCATGGACGAGATGGGCCGGCGCGTGCCCGTCATCGCGAAGCTGGAGAAGCCCGAGGCGATCGAGAACCTCGAGGCCATCGTGCTGGCGTTCGACGCGATCATGGTCGCCCGCGGTGACCTCGGCGTCGAGCTCCCGCTGGAGGAAGTGCCCCTGGTGCAGAAGCGCGTCATCCAGATGGCCCGCGAGAACGCCAAGCCCGTCATCGTCGCGACGCAGATGCTCGAGTCGATGATCGAGAACTCCCGTCCGACGCGCGCCGAGGCCTCCGACGTGGCGAACGCCGTGCTGGACGGAACCGACGCGGTGATGCTCTCCGGCGAGACGTCGGTCGGCAAGTACCCGCTCGAGGCCGTGAAGACGATGGCCCGCATCATCACCGCGGTCGAGGAGAACTCCACCGCCGCGCCGCCGCTGCACCACGTGCCCCGCACCAAGCGAGGAGTCATCTCCTACGCCGCCCGTGACATCGGCGAGCGACTGGACGCCAAGGCGCTCGTCGCGTTCACCCAGTCCGGTGACACGCTCAAGCGCCTGGCCCGGTTGCACACGCCGCTGCCGCTGCTGGCCTTTACGCCGCTTCCCGAGGTCCGCAGTCAGCTGGCCCTGACGTGGGGCACCGAGACCTTCATCGTTCCGCACATCCAGACCACCGACGGCATGATCCACCAGGTCGACGAGTCGTTGCTGGCGCTGGGCCGCTACAAGCGGGGCGATCTCGTCATCATCGTGGCTGGTGCTCCTCCCGGCACAGTAGGCTCGACCAACATGATTCACGTCCACCGCATCGGTGAGGACGACCACTAGGGAGCAATGAGCACGTCCGACCTGGAAGAGCTACTGGCCGTACTGGAGCTTCGACGGGTCGGCGACGACCTCTTCACCGGTTCGCACCCGAGCAAGAACCCGATCCGGACCTTCGGTGGACAGATGATGGCCCAGGCCTTCGTCGCGGCCAGCCGGACGGTGAAGCACGACCTGCCGCCGAGCGCGCTGTCGGTCCACTTCATCGCCGGTGGAGATCCGGAGCGGGACCTCGAGTTCCACGTGGTGCGGCTGCGCGACGAACGTCGGTTCGCCAACCGCCGGGTCGACGTGCGACAGGGCGACGTGCTGCTGGCCTCGGCGCTGGTGTCGCACCTGGCCGGTGGTCGCGGCCTGGAGCACGGCGTCGACGTGCCCGTGGTCGCCGATCCGCTCACGGTGCCGAGCATCGACGAGTTGTTGGTGGGCTACGAGGAGACGGTGCCGCTGTTCGTGGCCGCGCTGAAGCCGATCGAGTGGCGCTACACCAACGACCCGGCGTGGGTGATGCGGACCAAGGGGGAGCGGCTGCCGCACAACAGGGTGTGGCTCACCGCCAAGGGCGCGATGCCCGACGATCCGGTGATTCACGCTGCCGCACTTGTCTATTCGTCGGACACCACGGTGTTGGACTCGATCATCACCACCCATGGCCTGTCGTGGGGCTTCGATCGCATCTTCGCCGTGACGATGAACCACTCGGTGTGGTTTCACCGTCCGGTCCGCTTCGACGAGTGGGTCCTCTATTCGACGACGTCGCCGGTGGCCGCGGAGTCCCGCGGGCTCGGCAACGGCCACTTCTTCGACCGCGACGGCAACGTGCTGGCCACCGTGGTCCAAGAGGGGATCGTCAAGTACTTCCCCGGGTCGGCTTCGGACTGATTCCGAACTTGTCCTGGAGGCCGTTGAACCACGTGTCGGTACAGGCCTGCGTCGCCGCCTGGTCCTGGCCGGCCTTCATCGCGCAGTCCAGGTAGTCCGAGCCGCCGGAGTCCCGCCACGCGACCGCCCAGATGACGGCGAACGCCACCGACGCGACGACCGCCACCGTGCCGAGCGCCATGCCGGCGACCGCCACGGGACCGTTGTCGGCCTCGCGGCGTGCGGCGCGTCCCCGGCCGACCACGCCCAGGATCAGGGCCACCACGCCGCAGGCGAGGCCACCGACGACCGACCAGCACAGGGCGACGCCGGCGACCGCGACGGCGAGCGCCGCGGTGCCCGTTCCGTTTCTGGGGCCCGTCATGTCTGCCGAGGGTAGAGCACCGGGCACGTCACACCGTGGGGCAGGTGATGCGTGGCGACGACGACGGTGCGGGTGGGCGCGAAGAGACCGTCCGGTGCCAGCAGTTCGCGCAGGAGCCGGTCGGCGTCGGCGGCGTCGAGGTGTTCGGTCGGCTCGTCGAGCAGGACGACGGGCAACTCGCAGATCAGCGCGCGGGCGAGCAGCAGTCGGCGTCGCTGTCCGGCGGAGACCGCCGCGGCGCCGCCGGTCAGGATCGTGGCCAGGCCGTCGGGCAGGTGGTCCAGCCAGTCGCCCAAGCCGACGGCCGAGAGGGCGGCGCGCAGCTCGTCGTCGGTGGCGTCGCCGCGGGCGACGAGGAGGTTGTCGCGCACGGTGGTGTCGAACAGGTGCGCGTCCTCGGGAAAGAAGCCCGCCGTCAACGGGTGTTCGTGCTCGGCGGCGATCGCCATCAGGGTCGTCGTCTTCCCGCTGCCGCTCTCACCGACGACGGCGACGCGGTCACCGGCGCGAAGGTCGGGCATCCGGACGTCGGGGCGGCGTCGGGCCGCCGGGTCGGGTGCGGTGAGGTCGAGCAACCGCGCAGCGGCGATACGGGCCCGGGTCAGCTGAATGGCCGCCGCGGGCAGTGCGGCGGTGGCCTCGAACGCCGAGAGCGGCAGCAGGACCAGGATCGCCAGGGTGGTCGGCGCCACCTGGGAGGCGAGACCGATCGCGACGAGCACGGCACCCAACACGCTGACGGCCGTCGCCGCGGTGGGGGCGGCCGCACCGAAGGCGGCGGGCCGGGCCGCCCGATCGGCGGCGGCCCCCCATTCCCGTTGCCGGCGTGACGCGTCGGCGAGCACGTCGTCCAAACGGCCCGCCACCCGCAGCTCGGGAGCGTGCTCGAGCGCCAACATCGTCGCGGTGTCACGATCCGAGTGACGCTGCACGGCAACCCGTTCCGCGGCGCTGGCGGCACGGGCGGACAGCCAGGGGGCGACGACCCCGGCGACCAGCAGACACACCAGGAGCAGCGCGGCGACCGTCGGTGAGATGAGCGCGACGGCCACCACCGACGCCGCCGACAGGATCGTGGCCACGGCGATCGGGAGCACGGCGCGCACCAGGACGTCGGACAGTTCGTCGACGGAGTCGCCGACGCGAGAGGCGATGTCGCCCTCCGGAAGTCGCATCACGGTTTCGGCCGGACCGCGGGCCAGGGCGCGGTACAGCCCTTCCCGCGCGGCGCCGGCCGCTCGCAGCGCGGTGTCGTGCGACGCCAGCCGCTCGCAATAGCCCAGCACGCCGCGGGAGATGCCCAGAGCGCGGACGGCGACGACGGCGATGGACAGGTCCAGGATCGGCGGCATCTCCCAGGCCCGGGCGATCAGCCAGGCCGAGACGCCCGCCAGCGCCAGCGCGCTGCCCAGTGCCAGGACGCCGAAGGTCACGGCCAGCGCGAGGCGCGGCAGGCGTGGGCGCAGGAGTGCGAGCCCCGAGAGCAGGGGATCACGCGAGGACATGGGCCTCGCCTCCGACGGTGACGACCAGGTCTCCGATGGCGCGAACGGCGTCCCGGTGGCCGACCACCAGCACCGCGGCGCCGTCGCGCGCGATGCCGCGGATCGACTGGAGGACGAACCGCTCGCGTTCGTCGTCGAGGTGGGCCGTGGGTTCGTCGAGGAGCAGAATCGGCCGGCGCGCCCCAAACGCCCGGGCCAGGCCGAGTCGTTGACGTTGGCCGAGGGACAACCCGGCGCCGTCGCGACCGAGGACGGTGGCCAGGCCGTTGGGCAGCGACGCGACGACGTCGTCGAAACCGGCTCGGCGGCAGGCCTCGTCGACGTCGGCGAGCGGTCCGAACAGTTCGAGATTCTCGGCGACGGTGCCGGGGACCAGCGCGGGCCGTTGCGGTAACCAGGCGACGAGGTTCCACCATTGCCGTGGGTCGAGGTCGGCGACGTCGACCCCGCCCACCAGCACGTGCCCACTCGTCGGCGCGACGAGGCCGAGGACGGCGTGCAGCGCGGTCGACTTGCCCGCCCCGTTGGGTCCGGTCAGAACCGTGACCGTGCCGGGCTCGACGTCGGCCGACAACCGGTGCGGCGCATCGCCGTTGCGCGCGGTGACGCTCACGTCCCGAAGGCTGATCGAGGTGCTCGTCGGGGTCCGGGTGCCGGGCGGGGGCGTCGCCGTGCCGTCGAGCAGTGCGGTCGCCTTCGCCTGGGCCGTCCTCCCGTCCTGGGCGGCGTGAAACTCGGCGCCGACGCGACGCAGCGGCCAGAAGACCTCCGGGGCGAGCAGCAGTACCGTCAGACCGGCGGCCAGTTCCACCTCGCCGTACACCAGTCGCAGACCGACGCTGACGGCGACCAGGGCCACGCCGAGGGTGGCGAGCAGTTCGAGCACCAGCGACGACAGGAACGTGATCCGCAGTGTCGCCATGGTCGAACGGCGATGCGCTTCGGCCAGTTCGGAGATCCGGCGCTCCGGGCCGTCGGCGCGGCCGACCGCACGCAGGGTGGGAATGCCGGTGATCAGGTCGAGCAACCGGGACTGCAGGGTCGTCATCGCCGTCAGCGCGGCGGCGGAGCGGTCGGCGGTGACGAGACCGATGAGCACCATGAACAGCGGCACCAGGGGGAGTGCGATCACGACGACGACGGCGGCCTGCAGGTCGTAGTACGCCATCGTCACCACCGCGGCGGGGGTGAGGACGGCTGCCTGAACGACCGCGGGAAGATAGCGGGTATGGAAGGGGCGCAGGGCATCCAGACCCCGCGTGCTCAGGGCGGCCGCGTCGTCGTGGCGGGCGGCCAGGTCGCGCGGGGGCAGGGTGGTGACGCCGTCGAGGAGGTGGCGGTTGAGGTCGGTGATCGCCGCGGTGGCCCCGCGTTGACCTATCCGGGCCTGAGCCCACTGAGCGAGCACCCGAATCGTCCACAGCGCCAGCAGGGTCCACAGCGGGCCCGACCAGTGGTCCAGGGTGCGGGAGCTCGGGTCGGTGATGAGGCCCGCCAGCAGATGCGCCAATACCACCGCACCGGCGATGGCCGAGCCGGTGATGACTACTCCGCAGCTCGTCATCAGCACGAGGTGGCGACTCGTCATTTCGGGCTGAGGCCTATCGGCGCCGGGATCCGGTCGGCGGAGATGCGCTGGCGGAACACCCAGTACGTCCAGGCCTGGTAGCCGATGACCAACGGCGCGAAGATCAGCGCCGCCCAGGACATGACGGTCAGGGTGTAGTGCGACGACGAGGCGTTGTGGATGTCGAGGCTCCACGCCGGGTTCAGCGTCGAGGGCACCAGGTTCGGGTAGAGCGAGCCGAACAACAGGACCACGACGGCGACGACGACGGTTGCCGTGCAGGCGAAGGCCCAGCCGTCACCGCCGCGACCCCACACCAGCATGACGGCGGTGAGCTGAGCGACCACGGCGACACCGAGCACCAGCCACGTCCAGTCCTTGCCGTGCGCCAGCTGGGTCCACGCGCCGAACACCCCGACGACCAGGGTGACCGGAAGCGCCAACCGGGCCGCGAAGAGCACCGCGTCGTCGCGGACGGCACCCGAGGTCTTGAGCGAGACGAAGACCGCACCGTGAAACGCGAACAACCCGGCCGTGGCGAGCCCGCCCAGCAGCACGTACGGGTCGAGCAGATCGCCGACGGAGAGCTCGATCTGCTTGTCCCCGTTGACCGGAAGGCCGTGCACCAGTGCGGCGAACGTGACACCCCACAGCACGGCGGGCACCCACGAACCGACGGCGATCGCGACGTCGGCCCAGCTGCGCCACTTCGGATCGTCGACCTTGCCGCGCCACTCGATGGCGCAGATGCGGACGATCATCGACACCAGGATGGCCAGCAGCGGCAGGTACAGGCCGGAGAACAGGGTGGCGTACATCTCCGGGAACGCCGCGAACATGGCGCCACCGGCGGTGATCAACCAGACCTCGTTGCCGTCCCACACCGGTCCGATGGTGTTGAGCACGGTGCGCTTGTGCAATTCGCCGCTGCCGGCGGGGGCGTTCCGCGCGAAGAACGCCATCAGCATCCCGACGCCGAAGTCGAAGCCCTCGAGCAGGAGGAAGCCGACGAACAGCGCCGCCAGTGCCATGAACCAGAAGTCCTGCAGTCCCATGTCGACCTCCTCGATACGCGAACGACTCAGTAGGCGAACGACAACGGTGCGACGTCGGCGTCCCCGGGCGGCGTGGGCGGCGCCGGTTCGGCGTCGTGTTCCAGTGGGCCCTCGACGACGTAGCGCCGGATCAGCCAGAACCAGATGCAGGCGAGCCCGGCGTAGAGCAGCGTGAACACCGTCAGCGAGGTCAGCACCATCGCCGCGGAGTGCGTCGAGACGCCTTGACCGACCATCAGTCGGATCATCTGGTCGCCGGTCGGGTTGGGCACCACCACCCAAGGCTGCCTGCCCATTTCGGTGAACACCCAGCCGGCACTGTTGGCCAGGAACGGCGTGGGCAGCGTCAGGAGCGCAAGGGTGGAGAACCACCGCTCGTGGGGGAGGCGTCCACGCCGGGTCGACCACAGCGCGACCACCGCGAACAGCCCCGGCACGGCGAGCAGGCCGATCATCGCCCGGAACGACCAGTACGTCACGAAGAGGTTGGGCCGGTAGTCACCGGGTCCGTAGGTCGCCTCGTACCTTGCCTGCAAATCCTTGACGCCTTCCAGCGTGACCCCGTCGAACCGGCCCTCGGCGAGGAAGGGCAGGACGTAGGGCACCTCGATGACGTGGTCGACGGCGTCGCAGTTGTTGTGGGTGCCGACGGTGAGGATGGAGAAGTCGGGGTCGGTCTGGGTGTGGCACAACGATTCCGCCGACGCCATCTTCATGGGCTGCTGCTGGAACATCAGCTTGCCCTGCGCGTCGCCGGTGAGGAACAGTCCGCCGGCGGCCGCGAGGGTCACCAGACATCCGAGGATGGTGGCGGGCCGGTACATCGTGCTCGCCTCGTCGGTCTCGCGGGCGCGTACCAGCCACCAGGAGCACACACCCGCGACGAACGTGCCCGCGGTGAGGAAGGCGCCGAACACGGCATGCGAAAAGGCAGCCGTCGCAGTGTTGTTGGTGAACAGGGCGACGATGCTGGTGAGTTCGGCGCGTCCGGTCTCCGGGTTGAAGCGCGCGCCCACCGGGTGCTGCATCCACGAATTGGCGGCGATGATGAAGAACGCCGACGCGTTCACCGCGACCGCGACGATCCAAATGCAGGCCAGGTGCACCAGCCGGGGCAGCCGGGTCCAGCCGAAGATCCACAGCCCGATGAACGTCGACTCGAAGAAGAAGGCGACGAGACCCTCCATCGCCAGGGGCGCGCCGAACACGTCGCCGACGAAGCGGGAGTACTCGCTCCAGTTCATGCCGAACTGGAATTCCTGCACGATGCCGGTGGCGACCCCGAGGGCGAAGTTGATCAGGAACAACTTGCCGAAGAACTTGGTCAACCGGTACCAGGAGGCGTTACCGGTGATCACCCAAGCCGTCTGCATGACGGCGATGAGGGGAGCCAGGCCGATGGTCAGCGGCACGAAGATGAAGTGGTAGACCGTCGTGATCCCGAACTGCCACCGCGAGACGTCGAGCGCGTCCATGTGCACCATTCCCTGGCTGTCGGTAGTACCTACGACAAAGTGTAGTAGACAACCTTCCCCCAGCCCAGGGCGTTTTTAGTGAGCTGGCTGACTCTGTCCGGCGAGGTGACCGGTCGCGCGTCGGATGGCGACGGCGGTGACGACCTCCATGACGCCGATGACGATCAGCCAGACGCCCACCACGAGCGCGAGCGTGCCGATCGAGTCGAAGGGCGAGGCGAGGACGACCACGCCGGCAACCAGACTGACGACGCCGACGAAGACGTTCCAGCCCCGGCCCGGCAGGGTGGGGTCGCTGATCGCCGACACCGCCGTCGCGACACCACGAAAGACGAAGCCGACTCCGATCCAGATGGCCAGCAACAACACTGCGTCGTAGAGGTGACGGAAGGCCATGATCGCCAAGATGAGCGACGCTGCGCCACTGATGAACAGCAGCACCCGCCCACCGGCGGACACGTGCAGGCTGAAGGCGAAGAACACCTGCTGAATTCCGGTCAGCAGCAGACCGGCGCCGAAGAAGATGGCGGCCACGGTGATTGAGATTCCGGGCCACGCGACGATGGCGACGCCGATCGCGACGGCCAGCAGGCCGGACACGACTGCGGACTTCCACAGATGCGGCAACAGACTTGGGGTTGACGGCGTGGTCACGAAGGGCAGTGTCGCACGGCGACCGGCGGCGACGGCTCAATTCACCGCGTTGCCGTTTCGCACAGCGCAGATCGTCGACCGGCGTTAAGTTTCACCTACTACAGCGCGTACATCCCGCTAGTGTTCCTGAGGTCGTCGCCCGCGAGGAATGAAGGCGACCCCGATGCAGAGAGAAGAGACAACGTGGTAGCTGGAATCAAGGACCGTAAAGCGAGCTCGCGGTGGTGGCGTGGCGCTGCGGTCATCGCCGTGTCGGGAGCCCTCGCGCTGTCGGGCTGTGCCAAGAACACCGACTCCGCGGAGCCGACCAAGGAGACCACCGCGGCCAAGGCCGCCAAGGTCGACGACATCGCCAACACCGTTCCCGAGGACATCAAGTCCTCCGGCAAGCTGATCGTCGGCGTCAACGTTCCCTACACCCCCAACGAGTTCAAGGATTCGAGCGGCAAGATCGTCGGCTTCGACGTCGACCTGATGAACGCGATCGCCTCCACCCTCGGCCTGACGGCGGAGTATCGCGAGGCCGACTTCTCCAAGATCATCCCGTCGATCCAGGGCGGCACCTTCAACGTCGGCATGTCCTCGTTCACCGACACGAAGGAACGCGAGCAGACCGTCGACTTCGTCACCTACTTCTCGGCCGGCTCACTGTGGGCCAAGCCCAAGGGCTCCGACGTCGACCCGACCAACGCGTGCGGCAAGAAGGTCGCGGTTCAGGCCACGACCACGCAGGAAGTCGACGAGCTGCCCGCCAAGAGCAAGGCGTGCACCGACGCGGGCAAGCCGGCGATCGACATCGTGAAGTTCGACGGGCAGGACCAGGCCACCAACGCCGTCGTCCTCGGTCAGGCCGACGCCATGTCGGCGGACTCCCCGGTGACGCTCTACGCCATCAAGCAGAGCGCCGGCAAGCTCGAGCAGGCGGGCGAGACCTTCGACGCGGCGCCCTACGGCTGGCCCGTCGCGAAGGGCTCACCATTGGCCGCCTCGCTGCAGAAGGCACTCGAGCACCTGATCGAGTCCGGTGACTACAAGACGATCGCCGCGAACTGGGGTGTCGAGGCCGGCATGATCGACAAGCCGGTCATCAACGGCGCGACCAGCTGACAGCCGGTATTCACTGATGAGCGTTGACGTTCGCACGCCACCCGACAATCCAGCCGTCATCGATGCCGTCCCTCTGCGGCACCCCTGGCGGTGGGTGGCGGCGATCGTCATCGTCGTCCTGGTCGCACTGTTCCTGTACGGCGCGGCCACCAACGACGCCTACGGGTGGTCCACCTTCGGCAAGTACCTCTTCGACGAGCGGATCTCGTCGGGTGTCATCGTCACCCTCGAGCTGACCATCCTGTCGATGATCCTGGCGATCGTGCTGGCGGTGATCCTCGCGGTCATGCGGCTCTCGCCCAACCCGGTGTTCCGGTCGGTGTCGTGGGTGTACCTGTGGATCTTCCGCGGCACCCCGGTCTACGTGCAGCTGGTGTTCTGGGGTCTGGTCCCCACCATCTACAAGAACATCCAGCTGGGCATCCCGTTCGGGCCGACGTTCTTCACCCTGAACATCCAGGACCTCTCGCTGTACTTCCTGCTCGCCGTCATCGGACTGGGTCTCAACGAGGCCGCCTACCTCGCCGAGATCATCCGGGCCGGCATCAGCTCGGTGCCGGAGGGGCAGTCCGAGGCCTCCACCGCGCTGGGCATGTCGTGGCTGATGACCATGCGGCGCACCGTGTTACCTCAGGCCATGCGGGTGATCATCCCGCCGACCGGCAACGAGTTCATCGGCCAGCTGAAGACCACCTCGCTGGTCGCAGCGGTGCCGTACACGTTCGACCTCTTCGGGCGGCAGCGGGACATCTCGGCGGTGCTCTTCCAGCCGATCCCGCTACTGCTGGTCGCCGCGGCGTGGTACCTGCTCATCACCAGCATCCTGATGGTGGGCCAGTTCTACCTCGAGCGCTACTTCTCCCGAGGTGCCTCCCGCAAGCTCACCGCCAAACAGCTCGGCGCACTGGCCGAGGCACAGACCCTTGGAGAGGTCGGGCACACATGACCGCACCCACTGCGGCCGCCACCCCCATGGTCAAGGCCGAGAACGTCTGCAAGAACTTCGGTGCGCTCAAGGTGCTCAAGGGCGTGACGCTCGAGATCGGCCGGGGCCAGGTGCTGGTCCTGGTCGGCCCCTCCGGATCGGGCAAGTCGACGTTCCTTCGCTGTATCAACCACCTCGAGCAGGTCAACGGTGGGCGGCTGTACGTCGACGGCGAGCTGATCGGCTACCACGAGCGCGGCGACAAGCTGCACGAGATGCCGCCGCGGGAAGCGGCACGGCAACGGCGCGACATCGGGATGGTGTTCCAGCACTTCAACCTCTTCCCGCACCGCACCGCCCTGGCCAACATCATCGAGGCCCCCATCCAGGTCAAGGGCGTCAAGAAGGCCGCGGCCATCGAGCGCGGCAAGGATCTCCTGAGCCAGGTCGGGCTGTCGGACAAGGCGACTGCGTATCCGGCTCAACTCTCCGGCGGTCAGCAGCAGCGCGTGGCGATCGCCCGCGCGTTGGCGATGGATCCCAAGCTGATGCTGTTCGACGAGCCCACCTCGGCGCTGGACCCCGAGCTGGTCGGCGAAGTGCTGGGCGTCATGAAGAAGCTCGCCAGCGAGGGCATGACGATGGTGGTGGTGACCCACGAGATGGGCTTCGCCCGCGAGGTGGCCGACCAGTTGGTCTTCATGGACGCCGGGGTGATCGTCGAGAGCGGCAAGCCCCGTGAGGTCCTCGGCAACCCGCAGCACGAACGCACGAAGCTGTTCCTGTCCAAGGTGATGTAGACGGCGGACATGCCGGTGGCACCCGATCCCGCGACACCGCTCTGGCGGGCGGCGCAGGTCTTCCGGTTGCTGAGTTGCCTGTACGCCCTCGGCTTCCAGGTTGCGGTCACCGACGACCTCGAGCACCCCGCCGTGGGTTGGGCGCTGTTCGCGGTTCTGGTGTCGTGGAGCGTGGCCTGCGCGGCGGCCTACCTTCACGGCTACGGCAGGCGGCTCGCCTGGGTGGGCGCCGAGGTCGTGGTCGTCGTCGCGCTGATGCTCTCCACGGACGTCGTCGCCTCCGATCAGTGGGCACTCGACAACCAGTCGTGGCCCACGACGCTGTGGGCCACCAACGCCACGATCTCCGCGGCCATCCTGCTGGGCGCGGCGGGCGGCATGGCGACCGGGCTGTTGGTGACCGCGGCCAACGCGATCCTGAAGGGGTACGTCAGCGTCGACGTGGGGCGCAACGCCACCGTCGTCATCGAACTCGCCGTCGGCCTGGCGATCGGCATGGCCGCGCAGACCGCGCGACGGGCACATGCCGACCTGCAGCGAGCGGCGCGGTTGGCGGCCTCACTCGAGGAGCGGGAACGGTTGTCGCGGGAGGTTCACGACGGCGCCATCCAGGTGCTGGCGCTGGTTGCCCGGCGCGGCCGTGAGATCGGCGGCCCCACAACCGAACTGGCGGAGCTGGCGGGGGAGCAGGAACGCGTCCTGAGGCGCTGGGTCAGTGCCGCGGCGACACCGGTGCCCACGGGCGTGGAGGTCGACCTGGCGGCGCTGCTGCGCGACCGCGCCGCCGATCGCGTGTCGGTCAGCCTTCCGCCGGAACCGGTGATGCTGCCCGCCGAGGTGGCGGGGGAGGTGGACGCGGCCGTGGCGAACGCATTGGACAACGTCGTCGCGCACGCCGGTGCCGGCGCCCGCGCCTTCGTGCTGCTGGAGGACCTGGAAGACTCGGTCGTGGTCAGCGTCCGCGACGACGGCCCGGGCATTGCGACGGGGCGGCTCGAGGAGGCTGCCGGCGAGGGGCGGGTCGGGGTGTCGAAGTCGATTGTGGGACGGCTGGATTGGCTCGGCGGGACGGCACGGCTGACGACGGGGCCGGGAAGGGGGACGGAGTGGGAGCTGACCCTTCCACGTTCACGGTGATGGTGGTCGACGACCATCCCATCTGGCGAGATGCCGTTGCCCGCGACCTCGCCGAGGAGGGCTTCACCGTCGTGGCCACGGCCGACGGAGTCGGTTCCGCCCGCCGGCGGGCGGCCGTCGTCACGCCCGACGTGGTGGTGATGGACATGCGGTTGTCGGACGGCAGCGGCGCCACCGCGACGGCCGAGGTGCTCACCGTGTCGCCGTCGTCGCGAGTGTTGGTACTCTCGGCGTCCGACGAGCGTGACGACGTCCTTGAGGCGGTAAAGGCAGGTGCCACAGGCTATTTGGTCAAGAGCGCGTCGAAGCGCGAACTCGCCGACGCGGTCCGCGCCACCGGTGACGGTCGCGCGGTGTTCACGCCCGGACTGGCGGGCCTGGTGCTCGGCGAGTATCGGCGCATCGCGCGCTCGCCCCGGACCGACGACTCCACCCCGAGCCTGACCGACCGGGAGACCGAGATACTGCGACACGTCGCAAAGGGCTTGACGGCCAAGCAGATTGCCGAGCGACTGTCCCTGAGTCATCGCACGGTGGAGAACCACGTACAGGCCACGTTCCGAAAGTTGCAGGTAGCCAATCGCGTCGAGCTGGCGCGGTACGCGATCGAACACGGTCTGGACGAGTAGTACTACTCATCCCGTCACGGGCTTTCGCTGCGACGCTGGCATCATGACCGAACCGGATCAGGCCCTCGTCGCCCGAATGTCGTCCGACTTGGCCACCATGACTGCGTACCTGGCGCGGGCGTCGGCCGATCTGCGGGAACTCGAACGCATGGTGGGGGAGCGGACGGCTCGGCCGGTGTACCGGCAGCCACCCGTCGTCGCACCGGCACCTCCACCTCCACCGCAGCCGCCCGCGCCGCGACCGGACGGGTGGATCGGCAAGGCTCTCGCCGTCGCCGGCGTCGCGGTCACGTTGGTTGGGGTGGCCCTGTTGCTGGTCCTCGCCGCTCAGGCCGGGTTCCTGAGCCCTGGGGTCCGGGTCGCCGCCGGCGCCGCGTTGGCGGTGGCCCTGGTGGCGGTGGCGTGGCGGCTCGTCGGACGACCGGGTGGACGCGTCGGTGCGATCTCGCTGGCCGCCACCGGCGTTGCCGCGGCCTACGTCGACGTCATCGCCGTGACGGAGCTCTACCACTGGGTGTCAGCGCCGGCGGGGCTGGCCATCGCGGCGGTGCTCGCCGTCTCGGGCCTGGTCCTGGCGCGTCTGTGGGATGCCGAACCGCTCGGGCTGCTGGTGTTGGTTCCGCTGATCGGTCTGGGGCCGGTGGTGGCCGACGGAGTCGGAGTCGTGCTGGTCGGTTTCATGCTGGCCCTCGGCGCAGCGTCACTTCTGATTCAGCTCGGCAGGGACTGGCTCGGCATGCATGCCGCGCGCACGGCGGTGACGACGCTCCCACTGCTGCTCGCACTGGTGGTGACGAGCTTCGACTCCGGTCGGTCGCCGCTGCTCGCGGTCGCGGGCTCGCTGGCCGCCGTCCTGGCGGTGGGGGGCGCGTCGACCTTGTTGCCGCACACCAGGCGGAAGACGGCCATGGCCGTGCTGAGCGCGATGGGCACCACCCCGGTGCTCGCCGCCTCGCTGGCCGTCGACGGTGCCGTAGCGGCGACGCTGGCCGCGGTTCTGGCGGCGGCACTGCTCGGCATCGTGCTCACCGGTGGCGACTCCGGTGTACGAGCGGTGTGGTCGGCGCTGGCCGCGGTGTCGGCGTTCGTCGCGGTGACCGTGGCATTCGACGGACCCGTGGCTGGGCCGGTTCTGCTGGCCATGGGGATCGTCACGGCGATCGCAGGCCGACGGCGTGGGACGGCCCGCCGGTGCGCCCTGGGTTTCGGCGTCGCAGGTGGTGTGTTCCTCCTTGCGTACGCTCCGCCGTCCTACCTGGTCGAGGCGAGGGAGCTCACTGCGGCGGTCGCCGCGTCGACGCTCGTGGCCAGCCTTCTACTGGCCGCCTGGGCCGTCATTACCGCCTGGTCATTGCAAACGAACTGGGCCTGGGCCGTCGCGGCGGTGGTAGCGCTGTATGCGATCACCACCTTCACCGTGACCGCGGGAGTCCTCACCGGGGGAGAGAACCAGGGTTTCCGCGCCGGCCACGTCGCCGCGACACTGTGCTGGATCATCCTGGCTGCAGCGGTTCTCCGGCACGCGGTCGAGGTGTCTCGCGACGAGCGTTCGCTGCCGATCGGCGGGGGCATGGCCCTGGTGGCCGCCGCAGTAGCCAAGCTCTTCCTCTTCGACCTCGGGACGCTGGACGGCATCTTCCGCGTCGCGGTGTTCATCGCAGTGGGGCTGGTTCTTCTAGGCATGGGAACGGGCTATGCCAGGCGCCTCGCACAGCGGGATGGTCGCCGAACCCGGGTCTAGGCCCGGTGCCGCAGAACGGGCAAACGAGCCTCCGTCGACCGCCCGAACCCGTCGTCGATAGCCACGACCAGAGCCAGACGTCGTCGCACCAAGCGCTTGCTACCAATATCTACACATCAGTAAATAAAAAGTGGCTGGCACAGTCAGATTAGTAGCCAGGCGCCGAACCCGATTTCCTGTAGCTGCACCCCCTGGTGCGGCCGCTATGGCGGTCTTTCGGCAACAGGTTCTGAAAACGCGCGTTTTCATGCTGTGATCTGCATTTATATATCTGCAAATTACATAGATGTACCTTGCTGGGTTAACAATCGTTATACAAGGTCAACTTTGCTCTAAAACGGCCGATTGGTATTAAAACGCCTGGTGGCGGGTGGTCAAGATCGTTCCTGCGCAAATACCGTTTCCAGTTAACCCAGTAAGGGTGACAGATTTGCTGAAGCGTGAGTAAATGAGGCGAACCGGTTTGACGGCGACGATGATTCACCCCGCTGAAAGTAGGAACACATTCCATGAAGAAGACTCCCAGGGGCCTGCTCAAGACTCTCGCTACGCGTAGCGTCATCGCCGCCATCCCGGTCGCCATGGTCAGTGCGTACGCAAGCAACATGGCCGCTCCGATGCCACCGCGCATCGCCGCCTACGAGTTTCAGCAGGTTGCCGAGATCACGGTCTCGCCGAACACGGTGGGCGTCGCGGCCTCCCCGCTGTACGGGCAGACGAAGGCCCAGATCGACCAGCAGCTCTCCGAAATGCAGGCGTTGGGTGTCCAGAACATCCGCGTGTTCGTGCCATGGGGCCTCGTCGACTACTTCGGCCCGTCCCAGCCCGGCAGCCTGTCGTGGGCCACCCTCGACCTGGTCATGCAGTCGGCCAAGGAACACGACATGGGCGTGCTGGCAGAAGTCGACAGCACCCCGCCCTACGCAGTCACCGCAGGGACCCCCGGCAGCGGCACCCCGGACCCCACGGCGTTCGCCGCCTTCATGACGAAGTTCGTCACCAAGTACGGCTCCACGGTGTCGGCCTACGAGATCTGGAACGAGCCCAACGGCATCATGTCGTCCAACCCCATCAACCCCGCCGCCTACGCGGCGTTGGTGAAGGCGGCGTACCAGGCCATCAAGCCGCTGGACCCTACCGCCACCGTCGTCGCCGGCGCCGTGGGGCACGTCGTCACGATTGGCAACGTCACGATGGATCCGGTGGACTTCGTCAAGGCAATGATCGCCGCCGACCCGACCATCGGGCAGTACTTCGACGCCCTCTCCTACCACCCGTACGACGAGAGCCTGCCCTTCTCGCAGGGCAACGTGAACCCCAACTCCGGGTTCTTCGCCTCCGACACGGCGTACAACCAGCTCAAGGACTTGGTCGCACTCTTCCCCACGAAGAAGGTGTGGCTCTCGGAATTCGGCGTGCCCACCTACAGCTACACCGACGCCAACGGCGTCGTGCACACCGTCACTCAGGATCAGCAGGAGAAGTACATTGCCGATCTGATCAACAGCTGGGGAACGTCCTTCGGCCAGAACGCCGGGCCGATCTTCCTCTACACCGGCCGCGACACCCTCACCGGCAGCCCCAATCCCGATGACAACTACGGACTCTGGAACATGCTGGGGCAGCCCAAGGAAGTCATCACCCAGTTCCTCGCCCAGTGGTACAAGGACCACCCGCAGAACCAGACCACGCCGACCACGCCGACCAACCCGACCAATCCGGGAACGCCGACGGATCCTGCAGCGGCACTGGCCGCGGCCTTCCAGGTGCTCGCCCAGCAGATTGCCCAAGCGATCGCCAACGCCGTCGCGCAAGCCTTCGCCCAGCAGCTGGCCCAGCAGATGGCAACGGCGGTCGTGACGTCGATTGCGAACGCGCTGGCCAGCATGGGTCAACCCCAGACCGTCGCCGCCGCCGCCGCTCCGCAGACGTTGCGCGTGGCCTCGGTGGAGGCGACGGCCGACACCGACGCCAAGGTCACCGCGACCAAGGGCACGGCCGTCCCCGAGGCGACCCCCGCGGCCGACGCCAAGACCGCCGTCGCCGACCCGGTCGTCAGCGCTCCGGAGGTCAAGGAAACTGCCGCCACCGCGCCGGTCGCGACGGACTCGCCGGTGGTCACCAAGCCCGACGTCACCAAGCCCGACGTCACCAAGCCCGACGTCACGAGCCCGGCGGCTACGGCAGCACCCGCGGCGCCCGAACCCACCAAGCCCGAGCCCACCAAGCCGGAACCAACCAAGCCCGAGCCGACCAAGCCGGCCAGTCAGTCCGCGGCCGGAACGGGTGACGGCGACGGTGGACAGGCCACGACACCCAAGGCACCAAAGGCACCGAAGACGCCGAAGGCACCGAAGGCCCCCAAGGCACCCAAGGTGACGCCGCCACAGGACAAGGCCGCTCCGGCCGATGCCGCCACCGCGCCGACGTCCAAGACCGACGCCGCAAGCGCATCGGAGGGTCACGTCACGGCGGGCTGAGTTCGCCGCAATTCGACAACCGTTCACCGTCGCGACTCCATTTACGAATGGGGTCGCTACGGTGCGTTTGCCATGCGTCCATTTGGCGTCGAGGCCACCAGCGCGGTATGGCGACGCCATTCGCGCGGTCGCCATTCCGGCGCCACGAGGATTCAAAGAAAATCCGACCAAAGAGAACTTTTGGTACGAACGTCGGCACAAGCGGCTGAAACATCGCTGTGGACGCTTGGTAGCCCATAAAACGCTGGTCACAATCGCTTGCCAGCTAAAATCGCTGTTTGCGTTAATTGCTGGGCCGTGCACGTTCTCACCAGCGGGTTTGACGATCTCGACGCCCTGATTGACCGACTTGTCGATTCGGTGTGCGGTTTGCCGCGAAGCAGGTTAAATTCATCGCGTTGACGGTGGCGATAATTACAAGCGTGAAAGCGAGCAGGGGAATGAAGAAGGCAAACCAGGGGTTCTTGAAGTCCATCGCGACGCGGGGTGTCATCGCCGCCATACCCGTCGCCATGGCAAGCGCGTACGCGAGCAACTTGTTCGTTCCGACGCCGCCAAGAATGGCCGCCTACGAATATCAGATGGTCGCCGAGATCACGGTCTCGCCGAACACGGTGGGCGTCGCGGCCTCCCCGCTGTACGGGCAGACGAAGGCCCAGATCGACCAGCAGCTCTCCGAAATGCAGGCGTTGGGTGTCCAGAACATCCGGGTGTTCGTGCCCTGGGGGCTCGTCGACTTCTTCGGCCCCTCGGAGCCGGGCAGTTTGTCGTGGGCGACTCTCGACCTGGTCATGCAGTCGGCCAAGGAACACGACATGGGCGTGCTGGCCGAGGTCGACAGCACCCCGCCCTACGCCGTGACCAACGGCATCCCGGGCAGTGGCACGCCCGATCCCGCGAAGTTCGCGGCCTTCATGACGAAGTTCGTCAACCAGTACGGCTCCACGGTGTCGGCGTATGAGATCTGGAACGAACCCAACGCGTTCATGTCGTCCAACCCCATCGACCCGGCTGCCTACGCGGCGTTGCTGAAGGCGGCGTACCAGGCCATCAAGCCGCTGGACCCGACCGCCACCGTCGTCGCGGGCGCGGTGGGGCACGTCATCTCGCTCGGCAACATCACGATGGACCCGGTCGACTTCGTCAAGGCGATGATCGCCGCCGACCCGACCATCGGGCAGTACTTCGACGCCCTGTCGTATCACCCGTACGACGAGAGCCTGCCCTTCTCACAGGGCAACATCGATCCCAACTCCAACTGGTATGCCTCTGACACGGCCTTCAACCAGCTCAAGGACTTGGTGGCGCTGTTCCCCACCAAGAAGGTGTGGCTCTCGGAATTCGGCGTGCCCACCTACAGCTACACCGACTCCAACGGCGTCGTGCACACCGTCACCCAGGATCAGCAGGAGAAGTACATCGCCGACCTGATCAACAGCTGGGGGGCCGCCTTCGGCCAGAATGCCGGACCGATCTTCCTCTACACCGGGCGCGACACCCTCACCGGCAGCCCCGTCGCCGACCAGAACTACGGACTCTGGGACATGTTCGGGCAGCCCAAGGAAGTCATCACGCAGTTCCTCACTCAGTGGTTCAAGGACCATCCGCAGAACACCACCGGCCCGACGAATCCCGGTCAGCCGCCGGTGACGCCGGTCAACCCGCTGGCTGCCGTCCTCGCCGTCATCGCGCAGCAATTCCAGGCGATCGCCGCGCAGATCCAGGCGTCCGTCGCCGCGTTCGTCCAAGCCGTCGCCAATTTCTTTGCCTCCCTTGGGGGTACGCCCGCTGTGACCACCTCGGCACCGTTGTCGCTGCGGGTCGCGTCGGTGGCCACCTCCGACACGCCAAGTGCCGGAACGGAGGAGGCCACCACCGAGGCAACCACGACTGCCAAGGGCGTCAAGGACGCCACGGTCGCCGCCGAGACGGAGGCCACGCCGAAGACCGACGTGACCGAGGCGGAGACGACGCCCACCATCGTCGAGCCGGCAACGGCGACGGTCGAACCCGTCGCGGTGGAGCCGGTGGCCGCCGAGACACCCGCGACACCCGAAGCGCCAGAGCCGGCCACGGCCAGCCCAGTGGTCTCGGTTGCAGCCGACGACTCGTCGACGGTCACCACGCCCGGCAAGACCGACACGGCGACCACCCCGGACAAGGACGAGGACGACACGTCTTCCGCGCCGGACAAGACCGACACCGCCACCAAGCCCGCCAAGGCCACCAAGGCCGACGAGGGGGAGAAGGCCGGCAAGCCGGACAAGACCGACACGTCCGGCAAGCCCGAGAAGGCCGGCAAGCCGGGCAAGACCGACACCAAGGACTCGTCGAAGGACAAGGGCGACAACGACGCTTCGGCCAACAAGGTCAAGCCCAAGACTGGCTCCGACGGAGCTGGCGCCGCCAAGGGATCCGACGCGAAGAGCGCGTCGCATTCCGCGAGCGGCAGTGGATCAAGCGGCGGCGGAGACGAGGGGTAGCCACCGTCCGCCTGACCCACTGCGGACCGCCGCGACTCCTGCCCCCGCAGGATCGCGGCGGTTCGTGCGTTCGGGGTCGCTCAGCCGCAACCCGTCGCACAGCACGAATGGCCCCGCCACGCCTGCACGCCTTCGCGGAGGGCCACGGCGGCAATAACCAATCCGGCCACGGGATCCGCCCACCCCCAACCCACGAGCAAGTTGAGCAGCAGACCCACGAGCAACGCCGCGGACATGTAGGTGCACAGCAGGGTCTGTTTCGAGTCCGCCACCGCCGACACCGAACCGAGCTCCTTGCCAGTGCGTCGCTGCGCCCATGACAAGACGGGCATGATCACCAAACTGATTGCGGCGAGGGCAATGCCGATCCGTGACGGTCCCGCCTCACCGTGTCCGGTGAGGGCGCGAGTGGAGTCGACGGTCACGAAGGCGGCCAGTCCGAAGAACGACAACGCGATGACGCGCAGCGCGGTCTTCTCACGGGCCTCGGGATCGCGTCCGGCGAACTGCCACGCCACGGCGGCCGCCGAGGACACTTCGATCACCGAATCCAGTCCGAAGCCGAGCAGCGCCGCCGAGGACACGCGCGTTCCCTCGGTGAGGGCGACGACCGCTTCGACGACGTTGTAGGTGATGGTGGCTGCGACGAACAACCGAATCCGACGGGACAGCACTTGTCTGCGGGAGACGGAGAGTCCACTGGTCACCGCCATCAGCAGCAGTCCGGGTCGACGGCGAGCACCAGGCCCACCAGATCGTTCAACGCATGGGCGATGCGGCCATCGGCCAGCTCATAGCGGCTGCGCCGGCCCTCCGGGACGGCGACGACAAGTCCGCAGCCTCGCAGGCACGCAAGGTGATTGGAGACGATCTGACGAGACACCCCGATCTCCTCGGCGAGGTCGGACGGATGACGTCCGCCGTCGCGAAGACTCAGCAGGATGGATGCGCGGGTGGCGTCGGACAGAGCATGGCCGAAGCGGGCCAGGGCATCCTGGGCCAACACTATTTGCATCGACAGATAGTACAGCCAATTCTGTATTCAGCACACGCTGAACCGGCTCGGGCACAGTCTTGGCCATGGCCTTCGATACCGACAACGTGGCGTTCGACGAAGCCATGATGGGTGTCGAGGTTGCCCGGATCCTGCGCGCGGCCGCCGATCAAGCCGAAGCGGGCGCCGTCGAGGGCGTCTGCCGCGATGCCAACGACAACAAAGTCGGCGTTTGGAAGCTGCGGTTGCCAACCGAGTCCAAATCGCCGTCGCCGTAGCCATTCTCGGCACATCCGTTCACGGCGACGAGCGGCGTTCGGCGATCGGGCCATTCGTCGTGATGTTCTGCAGTTGGTCGGCGAGGGCACGGATCTCCGCCTGTAGCGCTTCGACTTGTTCGGCGGTTGCCGCGCCATTGGCAGCGTCGTCTTCGGCGACACGTTGGACGATCCACGACGCGAGCGAAGCGGTAACCACGCCGATGAGGCTGATTCCACCCAACATCAACAGCACTGCTACGACTCTGCCCGTGGTGGTCATCGGATACAGGTCGCCGTATCCCACTGTCGTGACCGTGGTGATCGACCACCACAGCGCCTTGCCGAACGACGTGATGAGTGCGTCGGGCTGATCACGTTCCTGCTCCAGTACGGCCAACGACCCCACGTAGATCAGCAGGGCGACACCACCCACCGTGTAGACGACGATCCGTCCACGGATCGCGTCGCCCACCGCCTTCTGCAGTGCGCCAACCAAGATGACGAGCCGCAGCAGCCGCAACGGCCGGAGGAGTGGTAGCGCCACCACGGCCAGCTCGAGGAGATGCGTCACGAACCACCGGCGGCGATCGTTTGCGAGTGTGAGGCGTGCGAGGTAGTCGACGACGAAGATGCTCCAGATGACCCAGCTCGTCGCCCCGAGTACGGCAGCTTCCAGACCGTGGGGTCGACCGAGAACCTGTTCGGAGTAGACGGCCAAGAACGCGATCGCCACCGCCGCCAGGGGCCATTCGGCCCGCCGCTCCCACCGTTCAAGCTTGGGTTGGGTATTCATGGCGGCAAGTCTGCTGCACCGATCCCAGATCGCCCATCAGCAGGTATGTCTGGTGCCCTCGGTGAGACTCGAACTCACACTGCACGGGTTTTGAATCCGTTTCCTCTGCCAATTGGGATACGAGGGCCATCCGTTGCGGTTTCCCACCTTAGAGGATCGGCCGGGCGGGCCGTCACGGCCCCGAGGTCGCCGTTCCGGGCGACTCACGCGACAATGACCCCATGACCGGGTCACCGGCGGACTCCGCCACACCGCACCGCGTCCTCATTGCCGAGGACGAAGCACTCATTCGAATGGATCTCGCGGAGATGCTTCGCGAGGAAGGCTATGAGGTGGTGGGGGAGGCCGGTGACGGCCAGGAAGCCGTGGACCTCGCCGAGAGCCTCCGCCCGGACCTCGTGATCATGGACGTCAAGATGCCGCGGCGCGACGGCATCGACGCCGCCGCCGAGATCGCGACCAAACGGATCGCCCCGATCTTGATACTGACCGCCTTCTCGCAACGGGAACTGGTCGAGCGGGCCCGCGACGCCGGCGCGATGGCCTATCTGGTGAAGCCCTTCTCGATCACCGACCTGATCCCCGCGATCGAGTTGGCGGTCAGCCGGTTCGGGGAGATCTCCGCCCTGGAGTCCGAGGTTGCCTCGCTGTCCGACCGGCTCGAGACCCGCAAACTAGTCGAGCGCGCGAAGGGTTTGCTCCAGGCCAAGCAGAAGATGTCGGAGCCCGAGGCGTTCAAGTGGATTCAGCGAGCCGCCATGGATCGTCGCACCACCATGCGTCGTGTCGCGGAGGTCGTCCTCGAGACCCTGGACACCCCGGAGACGTAACAACTGCGTGTCGTCGGACCGGGTTTCGCCCAGTCACACAGGCGACACCCAGTCCGCGTTCGTCAACATCGCGCACCGGGGCCGTGCGTTGGCTATGTTCTACCCGAAGCATCGGCGCCCCGGCCTACGTGACCTGCGTCGCCGGTGCCAATGACAACGTTGACACGGAGGTGACACGTGCGCAGTCGCATGGCACGTAATGCATTTGCTCTCGGGAGCGCGGGCTTGCTCGTGTTCGGTATCGCTGGCTGTAACCAGTCCGCGCCCGAGGAGAGCACGTCCCAGGCAAACCTGAAGATCGTCGAGCAGGTGCAGATCGACGAGAACGGCGCCGAGGTGAAGGCCGCCGGGGACGTGAAGCCCGCGGACCCCACCGGCGACGGAAAGGCGACCTGCCCGCCGGTGTCGATCGCCATGGCCGGTGCCCTCAACGGCCCCGACGCGGCGCTCGGCATCAACATCAAGAACGGCGTGCAGCTGGCCATCGACAAGCACAACGCCGCCAACCCCGGCTGTCAGGTGCAGTTGAAGCCGTTCGACACCGAAGGTGACCCGCAGAAGGCCACGGGCATCGCACCTCAGATCGTCGACGACCAGTACACGATCGGCTTGGTCGGTCCCGCCTTCTCCGGCGAGACCAAGGCCACCGGCACCGTCTTCGACCAGGCCGGCCTCGTCTCGGCGACCGCGTCGGCGACCAACCCGACGTTGAGCGAGAACGGCTGGAAGACCTTCTTCCGCGGTCTGGCCAACGACGGCGTGCAGGGGCCGTCGGTGGCCAACTACCTGAAGAACACGCTGGGCTACAAGAAGATCTGCGTCGTCGACGACAGCACCGACTACGGCCTCGGCTTGGCCATCCCGGTGCGCGAGACCCTCGGCCCGGTGGCCGACTCGGCCTGCAACATCCAGGTCAAGAAGGGCGACAAGGACTTCTCCGCGGCGGTCACGCAGATCAAGGGAGTCAGCCCGGACGCCGTCTTCTACAGCGGCTACTACTCCGAGGCGGCGCCGTTCGTCCAGCAGCTCAAGGACGGCGGAGTCGAGGCGACGTTCGTCAGTGCCGACGGCACGAAGGACCCTGAGTTCGTCAAGCAGGCCGGTGAGTCCTCGAAGGGCTCGATCCTGTCCTGCCCGTGCGGTCCGGCCACCGGAACGTTCGCCGACGAGTACACCAAGAAGTTCGGCCAGGAGCCCGGCACCTACAGCACCGAGGGCTACGACCTCGGCACGATCATGCTGAAGGGCATCGACTCGGGTGCGATCACCCGGCCGGCGCTGCTGGACTTCGTCAAGAACTACAACGGTCAGGGCGTGGCGCGCAACTACCAGTGGTCGCCCACTGGTGAGCTCACCACCAACCTGATTTGGATCTTCAAGGTTCAGTAGTCGTCGACGCGAGGCGCGTCCGAGGCCAACCGGCCCGGGCGCGCCTCGTATCCATTTACCTGCAAGGAGCCGCCGCCGGTGTTAATGGCTGCCAACATCAACTTCAACGTCGACGGCCTCATCAGCGGCTTTTGGCAGTTGACCGTCGACGGTCTGTCGTGGGGTGCGATCTACGCGCTCGTGGCCGTCGGCTACACGCTGGTCTTCGGCGTTCTACGACTGATCAACTTCGCCCACTCCGAGATCTTCATGCTCGGCATGTTCGGCACCTACTTCTGCCTCGACATCATCCTGGGCTTCACCCCCAGCGGTAACGCCTACAACAAGGGCGTACTGCTCACGATCGTCTATCTGGCCATCGCGATGATCTTCGCGATGCTGGTATCCGGTTCGGCGGCAGTCGGTTTGGAGTTCATCGCCTACCGCCCGCTGCGCCGCCGCAACGCCCGCCCGCTGACGTTCCTGATCACCGCCATCGGCATGTCGTTCGTCCTGCAGGAATTCGTGCACTTCATCCTGCCCCAGCTGATCAAGGGCTACGGCGGCTCGAATGCCCAGCAGCCGATCATTCTGGTGCAGCCCAAGGCCCAGTTCACGATCTTCGGTGCGACGGTCTCCAACGTGACGCTGGTGATCGTGGCCTCGGCGCTCGTGCTCGCCCTGCTGACCGACATCGCGATCAACCGCACCAAGTTCGGCCGCGGCATCCGCGCGGTGGCCCAGGACTCGACGACCGCGACCCTGATGGGCGTCTCGCGGGAACGCATCATCATGACCACGTTCCTCATCGGCGGTCTGCTGGCTGGCGCCGCGGCGCTGCTGTACACGCTGAAGGTGCCCCAGGGCATCATCTACTCCGGCGGCTTCCTGCTTGGCATCAAGGCGTTCTCGGCGGCCGTCCTCGGCGGCATCGGCAACCTGCGCGGCGCTCTGCTGGGCGGTTTGATCCTGGGTGTGATGGAGAACTACGGCCAGGCGGTGTTCGGCACGCAGTGGCGCGACGTGGTGGCCTTCGTGCTGCTCGTGCTGGTGCTGCTCATCCGTCCGACCGGCATCCTCGGTGAGAGCCTCGGAAAGGCGCGCGCATGACTCATCAGGCGGGAACCGAATCTCCGAAGAGCACTGCGGCGCAGCGGCTTCTGGCCCCCGGCGACGGCCTGCGGCAGTGGTGGGACGGGCTGGGCCGGCCGGCCAAGTGGATCGTCGGCATCGTGGGCTTCGGCCTCTTGGCGCTGCTGCCGCTGTACACCCCTGGCTTCATCGACACCCCGGGCATCAGCTTCGGCGGCACCATGGCGGCCTTCGTGATGATCGCGATCATCGCGATCGGCCTCAACGTCGTGGTGGGCCAGGCCGGTCTGCTCGACCTCGGCTACGTGGGCTTCTACGCGGTCGGCGCGTACACGGTGGCACTGCTCACCAGCCCCGACAGTCCCTGGAACAAGTTGGGGGCGACGGGCTTCTTCAGCAAGGACTGGGCGTGGCTGTCCTGCGTGCCCATCGCCATGGCGGTCACCGCGCTCGCGGGGTTGATCCTCGGCACGCCGACGCTGCGGCTGCGCGGTGACTACCTGGCCATCGTGACACTCGGCTTCGGCGAGATCATCCGGCTCCTCGCCGACAACCTCTCCGACGTCACCAACGGCTCGCGCGGTCTGAACCAGATCGCCTATCCGCGGGTGGGGGAGAGCGAACGGCTGCCCAATGGCGTGTTCTCCAGCGGCAACTCGACCGGTGACGCCAACTACGGCACCTGGTGGTTCTGGCTGGGCCTGCTGCTGATGATCGGGATCCTGCTGTTCGTCGGCAACCTGGAACGCAGCCGCGTCGGCCGGGCCTGGGTGGCCATCAGAGAGGACGAGGACGCCGCCGAGGTGATGGGCGTCGACACGTTCAAGTTCAAGCTGTGGGCCTTCGTGATCGGCGCCGGCATCGGCGGGCTGTCCGGAGCGTTGTACGCCGGCCAGGTGCAGTACGTGGCCCCGACCAACTTCAACATCATCAACTCGATGCTGTTCCTCGTCGCCGTCGTGCTCGGCGGCCAGGGCAACAAGCTGGGCGTCATCTTCGGCGCGTTCATCGTGGTGTACCTGCCCAACCGGTTGCTCGGCGTGGAGATGTTCGGGGTCAACCTCGGCGACCTGAAGTACTTGTTCTTCGGCCTGGCACTGGTGGTGTTGATGATCTTCCGCCCGCAGGGCTTGTTCCCGGTGCGTCAACAGCTCCTCGCCTACGCCACGTCGGCGAAGAAACTGTTGAGCAAGGCCGACGACTCGAAGGCAGCAGCATGACCGACCAGCCCATGATCGACGAGGAGATGGCGGCACTGCACCGCGAGGTGAAGGCCGCCGAGGGCGAAACCCTGCTCCAGACAACCGACTTGACGGTGAAGTTCGGCGGGTTGACCGCCCTGGACGCGGTGACGTTCGACATCAAGCGCGGGGAGATCCTCGGTCTCATCGGCCCGAACGGCGCCGGCAAGACGACGTGCTTCAACGCCATCACCGGCGTGTACCGCCCGACGTCGGGCACGGTGATGTTCGACGGTGCGCCGCTGGGCAAGATCAAGCGGCACGAGATCACCCGCCGCGGCATCGCCAGGACGTTCCAGAACATCCGGCTCTGGGGCGAGATGACGGCCCTGGAGAACGTCGTCGTGGGCACCGACGCCCGGCACAAGACGTCGGTCCCCGGCGCCCTGCTTCGCACGCCGCGACACCGGCGCGAGGAGAAGTCGGCGATCGAGAAGGCCGCCGCCCTCCTGCAATTCGTCGGCATCTCGCAGCGAGCCGACGAGAAGGCCAAGAACCTGCCCTACGGCGATCAGCGGCGTCTGGAGATCGCCCGGGCGCTGGCCACCGAACCCAAGCTGCTGTGTCTGGACGAGCCGGCGGCCGGGTTCAACCCGAGTGAGAAGTCCGCCTTGATCGAGTTGATCCAGGCCATCCGAGACGACGGCTACACCGTGTTGCTCATCGAACACGACATGCGCCTGGTCATGGGCGTCACCGACCGCATCGTGGTGCTCGAGTTCGGGCGCAAGATCGCCGATGGCCTGCCTGCCGAAATTCGCGAGGATCCGAAGGTCGTCGCCGCTTACCTGGGGGTGCCCGATGACGAGCTCCAATGATCCGCGACCCGTCCTGCTCGAGGTGCGCGACGTCGTCGTGCACTACGGCAGAATCCAAGCGCTGCACGGTGTCTCGCTGAAGGTGCACGACGGCGAGCTGGTCACGCTGCTTGGTTCCAACGGTGCGGGCAAGACGACGATGATGCGTGCGATTTCGGGTCTTCGGCCGCTGTCGTCGGGGTCGGTGTGGTTCGACGGTCAGGACGTCTCGAAGGTCAAGGCGCACCGCCGGGTCACCGACGGGCTCATCCAGGCCCCGGAGGGCCGCGGCGTCTTTCCCGGCATGACGGTGGTGGACAACCTCGAAATGGGTTGCTACGGGCGCAAGTTCCCCTCCAAGGCCGAGCACCACGAACGCTTCGACTGGATCATGGAGACGTTTCCGCGGCTGGCGGAACGTCGCAGCCAGGTTGGCGGCACCCTCTCCGGTGGCGAGCAGCAGATGCTGGCGATCGGGCGGGCCCTGATGGCGCGGCCCAAGGTGCTGCTGCTCGACGAGCCGTCGATGGGTCTGGCGCCGATGGTCATCTCGCAGATCTTCAAGATCATCTCCGAGATCAACAAGCAGGGCACCACCGTGCTGCTCGTCGAACAGAATGCGCAGCAGGCGCTGAGCCGGTCCGACCGCGCCTACATCCTCGAGACGGGATCGGTCACCAGGGAGGGCGTGGCCCGAGACCTGTTGGCCGACGACAGCATTCGCGCCGCCTACCTCGGCGTCGCCTAGCGCGCGACGATCACCGACGAGCCATGGCCGAAGAGGCCCTGGTTCGCGGTGACGCCCACGGTCGCGCCCTCGACCTGACGGCCGATGGCGTGGCCCTTGAGCTGCCACACGAGCTCGCAGACCTGCGCGATGGCCTGTGCGGGAATGGCCTCGCCGAAGCAGGCCAGCCCGCCCGACGGGTTGACCGGTACCCGGCCGCCGATGGTGGTGGCGCCGCTGCGCAGCAGCTCCTCGGCCTCGCCCCGCGCACACAGGCCGAGGTGCTCGTACCAGTCCAGTTCGAGCGCCGTCGACAGGTCGTAGACCTCGGCGAGTGACACGTCCTCCGGACCGATGCCGGCCTCGGCGTACGCGGCGTCGAGGATCTGGTCCTTGAACACCCGGTCCGGAGCCGCGACGACGGCGGTGGAGTCGGTCGCGATGTCGGGCAGTTCGGGGAGGTGCTGCGGGTACCGCGGCGTCACGGTGCTGACGGCCCGCACCGACGGGACACCCGCCAGGGAGCCAAGGTGCTTCTCGGCGAACGACTTCGACGCGACGATCAGCGCGGCGGCGCCGTCGGAGGTGGCACAGATGTCGAGCTGGCGCAGCGGGTCGGAGACCACGGGACTGGCCAGCACGTCGGCGATCGCGGATTCCTTGCGGTACCGCGCATTCGGGTTCTGCAGGCCGTGGCGGGAGTTCTTGACCTTGACCTGGGCGAAGTCCTCGGAGGTGGCGCCGTAGAGGTCCATGCGACGGCGCGCCAGCAGGGCGAAGTACACCGGGTTCATGGCGCCGATGAGGTGGAAGCGCTGCCAGTCCGGGTCGTTCTTGCGTTCGCCGCCGACCGGGGCGAAGGCCCCCTTCGGCGTGGTGTCGGCGCCGATGACCAGGGCGACGTCGCAGAAGCCGGCCAGGATGTGGGCGCGGGCGCTCTGCAGCGCTTGGGAGCCCGACGCGCACGCGGCGTAGCTGGAGCTGACGGGGACGCCGTTCCACCCGAGCTTCTGCGCGAACGTCGACCCGGCGATGAAGCCGGGGTAGCCGTTGCGGATGGTGTCGGCGCCGGCGACGAGTTGGATCTGTTGCCAGTCGAGGCCGGCCTCAGCGAGCGCGGCGCGGGCGGCCACCACGCCGTACTCGGTGAAGTCGCGGCCCCACTTGCCCCAGGGGTGCATCCCAGCGCCGAGGATGTAGAGCGGGTCCGGGGTGGTCACGAGGCGATCCTCCAGGCGTGCACGGTGCGGACGAAACCGTCCTCGTCGGTGTAGAGCGGCATCGTGGTCAGCTCCATCTCCATGCCCACCTTCAGGTCGGCGGCCAGGGTGCCCTCGACGACCTTGCCGAGGATGATGAGTCCCTCGTCGGCGAGTTCGACCGCGGCGATGGCGAACGGCACGAAGGGGTCCGCGGCCGGGTAGGGCGCCGGCGGGGGATAACGGTTCTCGGTGTAGCTCCACAGCGTTCCGCGCCGGGACAGCGGCACCTGCTCGAGGTGCTCGCCGGTGCACGCGGGGTTGGGGCAGTTGTTCTCCCGCGGGGGGAACACGTAGGTGCCGCACTGCGTGCACTTGCCGGCGATCAGGTGGACGACCCCGGCGTCGTCGGTGGTGAACCATCCGTCGATGGCCGGTAGTTGCGCGTGGGCGTCGGTAGATGCTGGCACGCGGTCAGACTAATCGATGCGGGAGGCAAAACTGCAACGTGTTGCAGTTCGGGTCCGTCGAGGCATGGCGTCCGAACGTGTCACCCCGGGTGAATAGAGTGAGGGCGTGAGCCCCGCCAAGACCGACACCAAGCCCACATTGATGCTTTTGGACGGCAATTCGCTGGCGTTCCGGGCGTTCTACGCGCTGCCCGCGGAGAACTTCAAGACCCAGGGCGGGCTGACCACCAACGCGGTGTACGGCTTCACCGCCATGCTGATCAACCTGCTCCGCGACGAGCAGCCCTCGCACATCGCCGCGGCCTTCGACGTCTCGCGGCAGACGTTCCGCTCCGAGAAGTACCCCGAGTACAAGGCGGGCCGTTCGGCGACGCCCGACGAGTTCCGCGGCCAGATCGACATCACCAAGGAAGTTCTCCTCGCGCTGGGCATCACCGCCCTGGCCGAGCCCGGTTTCGAGGCCGACGACATCATCGCGACGCTGGCCACCCAGGCCGAGGCCGAGGGCTACCGCGTGCTGGTCGTCACCGGCGACCGGGACGCCCTGCAGCTCGTCAGCGACGACGTCACGGTGCTCTACCCCCGCAAGGGCGTGTCCGAGCTGACCCGCTTCACCCCCGAGGCCGTCGTCGAGAAGTACGGCTTGACGCCCACCCAGTACCCCGACTTCGCGGCGCTGCGCGGCGACCCGAGCGACAACCTGCCCGGCATTCCCGGCGTCGGCGAGAAGACGGCGTCCAAGTGGATCGTCGAGTACGGGTCGCTGCAGGCGCTCGTCGACGCGGTCGACACCGTCAAGGGCAAGGTGGGGGAGTCGTTGCGCGCCAACCTCTCCCACGTCATCCTCAACCGGGATCTGACCGAACTGGTCAAGGACGTCCCGCTGCCCCAGACGCCCGACACGCTGCGGATGATGCCGTGGGACCGCGACCAGATCCACCGGCTCTTCGACGACCTGGAATTCCGCGTCCTGCGCGACCGGCTGTTCGACACCCTCGCCTCGTCGGATCCCGAGGTGGATCAGGGCTTCGACGTCCGTGGCGGGGCGCTCGAACGCGGCACGCTGGCCACCTGGCTCACCGAGCACAGCACCGGTCAGCGGTTCGGCCTGGCCGTGGTGGGCAACCACCTGGCCTTCGACTCCGACGCGACCGCGCTGGCGATCGTCTCCGCCGACGGCGAGGGCTGCTACCTCGACACCACCGCGATGGACCCCGCCGACGAGACGGCGCTGGCCGCGTGGCTCGCCGATCCGGCGATCCCGAAGTCGCTGCACGAGGCCAAGCTCGCGATGCACGACCTCGCCGGTCGCGGGTGGGAGCTCAAGGGCGTCACGTCCGACACCGCCCTGGCCGCCTACCTGGTACGCCCGGGTCAACGCAGCTTCGCCCTCGACGACCTCGCCGTGCGGTACCTCAAGCGCGAGCTCCGTGCCGAAAATCCCGAACAGCAACAGCTTTCACTCCTCGACGACGAAGACGGCGTCGACGACCAAGCCGTCCAGACGCTGCTGCTGCGCGCCTCGGCGGTCGCCGACCTCGCCAACGCCCTCGACGAGGAGCTGGCCAGGATCGACTCCTCGGCCCTGCTGGGCGACATGGAGCTTCCGGTGCAGCGGGTGCTGGCGCAGTTGGAGGCGACCGGCATCGCCATCGACACGGATCTGCTGGGTCAGTTGCAGAGTCAGTTCGCCGACCTGATCCGCAACGCCGCCGAAGCCGCCTACGCGGTGATCGGCAAGCAGATCAACCTCGGCTCGCCCAAGCAGCTGCAGGTGGTGCTGTTCGACGAGCTCGAAATGCCGAAGACCAAGCGCACCAAGACCGGATACACCACCGACGCCGACGCGCTCCAAGGGCTCTTCGACAAGACCGGGCATCCCTTCCTGCAGCATCTGCTCGCCCATCGCGACGCGACCAGGCTCAAGGTCACCGTCGACGGGCTGCTCGCGGCGGTGGGGTCCGACGGCCGGATCCACACCACGTTCAACCAGACCATCGCGGCGACAGGACGGCTGTCGTCGACCGAACCGAATCTGCAGAACATCCCGATCCGCACCGAGGCCGGTCGCGAGATCCGCACCGGCTTCGTGGTCGGCGCCGGCTACACCGAACTCATGACGGCGGACTACAGCCAGATCGAGATGCGGATCATGGCCCACCTGTCGAAGGACGAGGGGCTCATCGAGGCGTTCAACACCGGGGAGGACCTGCACTCGTTCGTCGCCTCCCGGGCCTTCGGCGTGCCGATCGACGAGGTGACCGCCGAACTGCGCCGCCGCGTCAAGGCGATGTCCTACGGGCTGGCCTACGGCCTGAGCGCCTACGGTCTCGCCGCCCAGCTCAAGATCTCCACCGAGGAGGCCAAGGTGCAGATGGACGCGTACTTCTCCCGCTTCGGCGGGGTGCGCGACTACCTGCAGTCCGTCGTCGACCAGGCCCGCAAGGACGGCTACACCTCGACGGTGCTGGGCAGGCGGCGCTATCTGCCGGAGCTGGACAGCAGCAACCGCAACGTGCGGGAGGCCGCCGAGCGCGCCGCGTTGAACGCCCCGATCCAGGGCAGCGCCGCCGACATCATCAAGGTCGCGATGATCAACACCGACGCCGCGATTCGCGACGCCGGACTGAAGTCGCGAATGCTGCTTCAGGTCCACGACGAGTTGCTCTTCGAGGTCGCCGAGGGCGAGCACGAGCGTCTCGACGCGCTGGTGCGGGAGGAGATGGGTGGCGCCTACCCGCTCGACGTGCCGCTAGAGGTGTCGGTGGGATACGGCGGCAGCTGGGACGCGGCGGCTCACTAGAAGCGCAGCTAGACGCCCGGCACCTGGCCGAGCGGGTTGAACTGCAGGATCGCCAGCGGAAACAGGTGGTCGCCGCCGGTACCGTCGACGGTCTCGTGAAGGCCCAGGGTGTAGATGCCGGCCGAGGTCACCCGCATGGGCAGCAATTGCGCGAAGACCCGGAACTTGACCGGTTGGGCCGGATCGTCCGGCCAGTGCCAGGCCAGCTCCAGGGCACCGACGCGTTCCCCGTCCGGCGCGGTGGCGACGACGAAACGGCGCATGTCGTAGTCACCGCCACCCTCGGTCACGACCGCCAGGACGACCGGGATGGTGATCTCGTGGGGGAAACCGTCCACGTAGCAGCTGGTCATCGGGAAACCGGTGGTGGTGACACCGCCGGTTTCCTCCTGCACTGCGTTCAGTGACGGTCCAAAGGCTATGACCTGCATTCGTCATCCGATCCTGGGGGAGCCGATGCCGACCGACATTAGTGCAGCGGTCGACCGCGGTACGCCGCGAAGGACTGCAGCACCGGCGCCGCCGCCCGTGCCGCGTACACCGCGTAGGTCTCGTCGTTCAGCAGGGCGTGCACCCTCTGGTCGCCGAAACCCCGGTCGATGCGGTCCCTGACGAAGGCCAGTTCGACCACCTGCGCGGCAAACTCCTTGACGCCCTTGGCCGCCGGCTTGCCGGCGAATCGCGTCACCTCTGCGATCGCCGACTTCCTGGCGGGAATCGAGGTCAGCCAGGTCGCTTCGTTGGGAGTCACCACGCCGGCGGCCACCATGCCGGGCAGCTTCGCGGCGACGACCCGCTGCTCGCGGCGGCGGCTGGTCACCGCGAGGACGATCGCCAGCGCGAACACCGGGACCATCCAGAGGAGATAGACCAGGAAGTACGTCTCGATGCCGAAGAAGGACGAGCCGTTCCACAACGCGTGCATGACGACGGCACCGGCGTACCCGGCCACGATGCAGCCCGCCTTGGCGACGGTGCCGCGGCGCTGCAGGGCGAAGTAGACCCCGATCGCGGTCATCGTCGTGAAGAGCGGGTGGGCGAAGGGGCCCATGACGAGCCGCAGTCCCGCGGTGGCGAGCGATCCGCCGAGGGATTCGCCGCCGCCGATGTAGGCGATGTTCTCCAGCCAGGCAAACCCCGCGGCGACGATGCCGGCGTAGACCAGGCAGTCGGTCAGCGAGTTCAGCTCGTTGCGGCGGCGACCGGTCATCATGATCAACAGGAAGACGCCCTTGGCGGCCTCCTCGACGATCGGCGCCACGACGGCCAGCGTGACGAACTCGTCGGTGGCCGCCTCACCGGTGGCGAGCAACGACCCGAACACCAGCTCCAAGATGATCGACACCACGATCGCGACCGACGCACCCCAGGTGAAGGCCAGTACGAGCAGGCGCGGGGGCTCGGGTTCCCACCGGTCCAGCCACAGGTAGGCCAGCAGCACCACGAGCACCGCGGCGGTGGCGAGCACGAAGCCGATCGACGTGCCGGCGGGGTTCACGGCCGTCAGCAGGATCACCGACAGACCTGCCACGATGCCCATCGCGATGATGGCGCCCAGGGGCGCGCCCACCTTGCGGATCTTGCGGGGCAACGGCGCGGAGGGGTGCGTCACGTTGGCAGCGTAGCGGTCCGTCGGACCCAGGTTTGTCCAGCGTGTATCCGGTCGAGTAGTCTCTTCGGGTACCCGTGTGCGCGCTCGTCGCGTGTAGCACCAGTACACACCAACAAATCCCGTCCCTACGATAAAACCTGTCCGGAGCCACCCACCAAATGCCAAGCCCCTCCATTACCTCGCCGCAAGTAGCCATCAACGACATTGGCTCGGCCGAGGATTTCATGGCCGCGATCGACAAGACCATCAAGTACTTCAACGATGGCGACATCGTCGAGGGAACGATCGTCAAGGTCGACCGCGACGAAGTCTTGCTCGACATCGGTTACAAGACCGAAGGCGTCATTCCTTCTCGTGAACTCTCGATCAAGCACGACGTCGACCCCTCAGAGGTTGTGTCCGTCGGCGACGAGATCGAAGCGTTGGTCCTCACCAAGGAGGACAAGGAAGGCCGCCTGATCCTGTCCAAGAAGCGCGCTCAGTACGAGCGCGCCTGGGGCACCATCGAGGAGCTCAAGGAGAAGGACGAGGCCGTCAAGGGCACCGTCATCGAGGTCGTCAAGGGCGGCTTGATCCTCGACATCGGTCTTCGTGGCTTCCTGCCGGCGTCGCTGGTGGAGATGCGTCGCGTCCGCGATCTGCAGCCGTACATCGGCAAGGAGATCGAGGCCAAGATCATCGAGCTCGACAAGAACCGCAACAACGTGGTTCTGAGCCGTCGGGCCTGGCTCGAGCAGACGCAGTCCGAGGTGCGCAGCGAGTTCCTCAACCAGCTGCAGAAGGGTGCCGTCCGCAAGGGCGTCGTCAGCTCCATCGTCAACTTCGGTGCCTTCGTGGACCTGGGTGGCGTCGACGGCCTGGTGCACGTCTCCGAGCTGTCCTGGAAGCACATCGACCACCCCTCCGAGGTCGTCACGGTGGGCGACGAGGTCACCGTCGAGGTGCTCGACGTCGACATGGACCGCGAGCGGGTTTCGTTGTCGCTCAAGGCGACTCAGGAAGATCCGTGGCGCCACTTCGCGCGCACCCACGCGATCGGCCAGATCGTGCCCGGCAAGGTCACCAAGCTGGTTCCGTTCGGTGCGTTCGTCCGCGTCGAAGAGGGCATCGAGGGCCTCGTGCACATCTCGGAGCTCTCCGAGCGCCACGTCGAGGTGCCCGACCAGGTCGTCCAGGTCGGCGACGACGCCATGGTGAAGGTCATCGACATCGATCTCGATCGTCGTCGCATCTCGCTGAGCCTCAAGCAGGCCAACGAGGACTACACCGAGGAGTTCGACCCGTCGAAGTACGGCATGGCCGACAGCTACGACGACGCGGGCAACTACATCTTCCCCGAGGGCTTCGACTCCGAGACCAACGAATGGCTCGAAGGTTTCGAGAAGCAGCGTGACGAGTGGGAGGCCCGGTACGCCGAGGCCGAGCGTCGTCACAAGATGCACACCGCGCAGATGGAGAAGTTCGCGGCAGCCGACGCGGAGGCGGCCAGCAGGCCTGCCACCTCGAACAGCTCCTCGTCCTCGACGTCGTCCAGCTCGGGTCCCGAGTCCACCGGCGGAACGCTGGCCAGCGATGCACAGCTGGCCGCGCTGCGGGAGAAGCTCGCGGGCAACGCGTAACACGTAGTACGACAGGACGCCCCGGCCATACGGCCGGGGCGTTCGTCGTCTGTGGATGCTGACAGACTGGCGCCATGCTGCGAATCGGGCTCACTGGCGGAATCGGCGCGGGCAAGTCGACGGTCTCGTCGACGTTCAGTGACCTCGGCGGCGTCGTCGTCGACGGTGACGTCATCGCCCGCGAGGTGGTCGCACCGGGCACCGAGGGGCTGGCCGCCCTGGTGGAGGCCTTCGGGTCGGAGATCCTGCTGCCCGACGGCGCGCTGAACCGGCCGGCGCTGGCGGCCATCGCCTTTCCGGACGACGAGAAGCGGGCGACGCTGAACGGGATCGTCCACCCTCTGGTCGGCACCCGGCGCGCCGAGCTGATCGAAGCGGCCCCGGCCGACGCCGTCATCGTCGAGGACATTCCGCTGCTGGTGGAGTCCCAGATGGCGTCGCTGTTCCCGCTGGTGATCATCGTCGACGCCGACCCCGAGGTTCGAGTCGCGCGACTAACTCAACACCGCGGCTTCTCCGAGGCGGACGCCCGCGCCCGGATCGCGGCCCAGGCCAGCGAGGAGCAACGGCGCGCCGTGGCCGACGTCTGGCTCGACAACTCCGGCACCGCCGAGGAGCTGACGGCGGCCGCCCGCGCCCTGTGGCAGGACCGGATCGCGCCCTTCGCCCACAACCTCCAGCAGTCGACGCCGGCGACGGCGCTGACGCGGCTGGTGCCCGCCGACCCGACGTGGCCCGATCAGGCGGCGCGCATCGCGGCCCGGCTGCGCACCACCTGCGGCCACCGTGCTATCCGAGTCGACCACATCGGGTCGACCGCCGTACCGGGGCTGGACGCCAAGGACGTCGTCGACGTGCAGGTCACCGTGGCGTCGTTGGACGTCGCCGACGAGCTGGCCGACGCGCTACTGGCGGCGGGGTACCCGAAGGTGGACGGCCCGACGGCGGACGTCGCGCACACCGACGACGTCGCGTCGTGGCAGAAGCGTCTGCACGCCTCCGCCGACCCCGGGCGGCCGACGAACGTCCATCTGCGCGTCGACGGGTGGCCCAATCAGCGGTTCGCGCTGCTGTTCCGCGACTGGCTGCTCGCCAACGAGGACGTGCGGGCGGAGTACCTGGCCCTCAAGCGCTCCGTGGCCGCCGAGGGGCACGAGACCAGCGGCGACTATGCCGAGGCGAAGGAGCCGTGGCTCGTCGACGCGTACCGCCGCGCGTGGGAGTGGGCGGACGCTACCGGTTGGCGGCCCTGAGACCTCAGGCGGCGGGCGCCGGTGCGGGTTCCGCCGGTGCCGGTGCCGGTGCCGGGTCTGGGGCGTCGACCGACGCGGTGTTGCCCGTGGGGAAGTTGCTCACCGTGCCGCAGCTGAGGACGCCGTAACCGGGATCGTTGTGCTGCGGGGTGAACCGGGGCGCGACGAATTGGTCGGCCTCCGCGATGATCTGGTCGTTCACCAGGATCTCGCAGTGCAGGCTCGCCGAGTACGGCCACTGAATGGCGACCTGCATGCCGGCCTTCTGGGTCTGCGTCACGACGCCGGTCGCCTCGAACGTCCGACCGGGCACCATCGTCGGCTGCGCGGTGTTCACCTGGTCGTCGGCCATGGCGTAGCTGATGGTTGCCCCGCGTGACACGCCGTCCACCCGCGCGCGGTAGACCACGTTGTAGGGGCCCGGCCCCAGGTCGACCTTGGCGTCCGGGGGTGGTGCGGGCGTGTCGGCCGACTGTTCGGTGGCATCGGGGTCTGCCTGGGCCAGCGCCGGCAGCATCTGGGTGCCGAACAGCAGGACGGCCGCCGCTGCACCAGCCACCAGCCCACACTTAGTCAAGCTCATAAAAGTGGACTTTACGCTGCCCTCCAGGTGAGGGCCATTTCGTGGCCCGACAGCCAGGCGTCGAGGTCGTATCCGTTGCGGGCGAGACCGTCGACCGCGATCGCGGCCGTCCGCACCGCGGCGGTGGCGGCCTCCGACGTGACGAGGTTCTTGCGGACCGCCTCGACCAACTCGTCGACGTCGAGCAGGTCGACTCCGCAGCCCGTCCTGACCGCCAGATCCAGGTAGTGGTCCTCGGTGTGCCACACGCCATCCGTGACGGTGACGGGGCCGACGTCGAGGTAGAAGTCCTGGTCGCGTTCGTAGCCGGGATTGAAGTGGAAGACCGAGACCCGGAGGCTCAGCGCCGGCAGCAGCCACGATTCGAGGTAGTGGAACTGCGCACGACCGGGCGTGGGGCGCGCCATGTAGAGACCCCAGGGGTGCACGTCGTACACGTCGACGCTCCGCACGATGCCCTTGGGATCGGTGTTGGTACGGGCCGCGACGTCGAACGTCTCGCGTTTCGGAGGGTGGATTTCACCAGCGTAACGGCCTGGGAAGAGAACTTGTCGGTGGTTGGTTCTAACCTGGTGAACATGGCTTTCGCTACCGAATATCCAGTCGTGGCGGTCTCGGAGTACCGGGCCGTCGACGACGTCGTGCGCGTGGGCGGCGATTTCCAGGTCGTCAGCGAGTACTCGCCGGCCGGTGACCAGCCCGCGGCCATCGCGGAACTGGAACGCCGCATCACCGCGGGGGAGCGCGACGTGGTCCTGCTCGGTGCCACGGGTACCGGCAAGTCGGCGACCACGGCCTGGCTCATCGAGAAGCTGCAGCGGCCCACGCTGATCATGGCGCCCAACAAGACGCTGGCCGCGCAGTTGGCCAACGAGCTCCGAGAGATGTTGCCCAACAACGCCGTCGAGTACTTCGTGTCGTACTACGACTACTACCAGCCCGAGGCGTACATCGCCCAGACCGACACCTACATCGAGAAGGACAGCTCGGTCAACGACGACGTCGAGCGGCTCCGGCACTCGGCGACCCACAATCTGCTGTCGCGGCGCGACGTGGTGGTGGTGGCGTCGGTCTCCTGCATCTACGGTCTCGGTACGCCGCAGTCCTACCTGGACCGCTCGGTCGAACTGAACGTGGGCGACGAGGTGCCCCGCGACGCGTTGCTCCGACTGCTGGTCGACGTGCAGTACACCCGCAACGACATGGCGTTCACGCGCGGTTCGTTCCGGGTGCGCGGCGACACCGTGGAGATCATTCCGAGCTACGAGGAGCTCGCGCTCCGCATCGAGTTCTTCGGCGACGAGATCGAGGCGCTGTACTACATGCATCCGCTGACCGGCGACGTGGTGCGCAAGGTCGACTCGCTGCGGGTGTTCCCGGCGACCCACTACGTGGCGGGCCCCGAGCGGATGGCGATCGCGATCGCCAGCATCGAAAAGGAGCTCGAGGAGCGGCTGGCCGAGCTGGAGGGCCAAGGCAAACTGCTTGAGGCGCAACGACTTCGGATGCGCACCAACTACGACGTCGAGATGATGAAGCAGGTCGGCTTCTGCTCGGGCATCGAGAACTACTCGCGGCACATCGACGGCCGCGGTCCCGGCACGGCACCCGCGACCCTCCTGGACTATTTCCCGGAGGACTTCCTCATGGTCATCGACGAGTCGCACGTGACGGTGCCGCAGATCGGCGGCATGTACGAGGGCGACATGTCGCGCAAGCGCAACCTCGTCGACTTCGGCTTCCGGCTTCCGTCGGCGGTGGACAACCGGCCGTTGACCTGGGAGGAGTTCGCCGACCGGGTGGGGCAGACGGTGTACCTCTCCGCGACCCCCGGGCCGTACGAGCTGAGCCAGGCCGGCGGCGAGTTCGTCGAGCAGGTCATCCGCCCGACGGGCCTGGTCGACCCGAAGGTCGTCGTCAAGCCCACCAAGGGCCAGATCGACGACCTGATCGCCGAGATCCGCAAGCGCACCGAGCTGGACGAGCGCGTGCTGGTCACCACCTTGACCAAGAAGATGGCGGAGGACCTCACCGACTACCTGCTCGAGCTCGGCATCCGGGTGCGCTACCTGCACTCGGAGGTCGACACGTTGCGTCGTGTCGAGCTGCTGCGCCAGCTGCGGCTCGGTGAGTACGACGTGCTGGTCGGCATCAACCTGCTTCGCGAGGGCCTGGACCTTCCCGAGGTGTCTCTGGTGTCGATCCTCGACGCCGACAAGGAGGGCTTCCTCCGGTCGGCCCGCAGCCTGATCCAGACCATCGGCCGCGCGGCGCGCAACGTCTCCGGCGAGGTGCACATGTACGCCGACAAGATGACCGACTCGATGAAGCAGGCCATCGACGAGACCGACCGCCGCAGGGCCAAGCAGATCGCCTACAACGTGGAGCACGGGGTCGACCCGCAGCCGCTTCGCAAGAAGATCGCCGACATCCTCGACCAGGTGTACCGCGAGGCCGACGACACCGATGCGACGGTCGACGTGGGCGGCTCCGGCCGCAACGCCTCCCGTGGTCGGCGCGCACCGGGCGAGCGCGGTCGCGCGGTCAGCTCGGGAATCGTCGAGGGACGCGACACGTCCAACATGCCGCGCGCCGAACTCGCCGACCTCATCAAGGAGATGACCGCGCAGATGATGACCGCCGCGCGGGACCTGCAGTTCGAACTCGCCGGCCGCATTCGCGACGAGATCGCCGACCTGAAGAAGGAACTGCGCGGCATGGACGCCGCGGGCCTGAAGTAGCGGACTTGATCTCAACCGTGGTTGAGCTCCTACGGTTGTGTCCGTGACATCCGCGGAAGACACCCAGAGCCACGTCCCGACCGCCGGCTGGCGCGAACTCCTCGGGCCCAGGAACATTGGCGCGTCGACGGTGCTCGCCGGCGGCGTGGCGCTGTACGCCACCAACGAGTTCCTCACCATCAGTCTGCTGCCGAGCACCGTCGCCGAGATCGGCGGTCAACGGCTGTACGCCTGGGTGACGACCGTCTACCTCGTCGCGTCGGTCGTCGCGGCGACCACCGTGAGCGCGGTGCTGACGCGACTCGGCCCGCGGTGGGCCTACCTCGGCGGCCTCGGCGTCTTCGGGGTCGGCAGCGTGTTGTGCGCCGTGGCGCCGAGCATGGAGTTCCTCCTGTTGGGCCGCGTGGTGCAGGGCGCGGCCGGTGGGCTGCTCGCCGGCCTGGGCTATGCCGTCATCAACGCCGCGTTGCCGCAGTCGTTGTGGACCAAGGCGTCGGCACTCGTCTCGGCCATGTGGGGGGTCGGCACCCTGCTGGGGCCCGCCGCGGGCGGGCTGTTCGCGCAGTTCGGTTCGTGGCGTTGGGCATTCGGCCTGCTGGCACTGCTGACGGCGGCCATGGCGGCGTTGGTCCCGTTCGCGCTGCCGGGCCGCACGGCGGGCGTCGCGCGGCCCGCCGCCGACCGCATCCCGGTGTGGTCGTTGGCGTTGCTGGGATCGGCGGCCTTGGCGATCAGCGTCGCGGGCATCCCGCGCAACCTCGCGCTCACCGGCGGCCTGCTCGCCCTCGGGGTGGCCCTGGTGGTCGTGTTCCTCGTCGTCGACCGTCGGACCAGCGCGTCGGTGCTGCCAGCCCAAGCCTTCCGGCCCGGCCCGCTGAAGTGGATCTATCTGACGCTCGGCGTGATGATGGCCGCGACGATGGCCGACATGTACGTGCCGCTGTTCGGTCAGCGGCTGGCGCATCTGGCACCGGTGGCGGCCGGCTTCCTCGGCGTCGCACTGGCCGTGGGATGGACCTTCAGCGAGATCGTCAGCGCGTCGCTGACCAGGATCCGCGTGATCGTGACGGTGGTCGCGGGCGCACCGCTGGTGATGGCCGTCGGTCTGGGCATCGCGGCACTCAGCCAGTTCGAGGACGCCTCCGGCATTCTGGTCGCGGTGTGGGTGGTGGCCCTGGTGATCACCGGGGCCGGCATCGGCGTCGCGTGGCCGCACCTGTCGGCGTGGGCGATGGGCAGCAGTGACGACCCGGCGGAGGGGCGCACCGCGTCCGCCGCGATCAACACGGTGCAACTGATCTGCGGCTCCTTCGGCGCCGGGCTCGCAGGCGTGGTGGTCAACCTGACCGACCGTGGTGACGCAACCGCCGCACGATGGCTCTTCGCGACGATGGCGCTGCTCGCGGTCATGGGTTGCGTCGCCTCGTACCGGGCCGGCCGCGGCCGGGTGACCGTCTAGTCCGGATCGTCGTCGAGTTGCCGGAGTGCGGTGACGCCGTCGATGCGGGCGAGGAGGTTCGGCGCGTTGAGGATTCCGGTGCCCGACAGGGTCAGGAGCACTCCGCCCGTGGGATCGGACTCGAGTTCTGCGAGCTGCCAGTTGCGCCGCTCGCAGGCTTGGAGCACGGCCGACATGACGCCGCGATTCTCCTCGTAGGTGAGATGCACCCGGATCGACCCGCTCAGCCGGGCGGCGAGCCGTCTGGCCACCGGCATGAAGCCCAGGATGATGATGAAGTGCATCGCGGTGACGGTGCACGCGAGCAGCAGTAGCCCCGACCCGGCGGCCATGCCGATGGCCGCGGACTCCCACACCGCAGCCGCGGTCGTCAGGCCGTGGACGGAACCACGCCGGAAGATGATGATGCCGGCCCCGAGAAAGCCGATGCCCGAGACGATTTGGGCCGCGACGCGCGACGGGTCGACGACGACGAGCCCGTCGACCAGCACGTCCTGAAACCCGTACTTGCTGACCAGGAGGATGAGCGCGGCGGCCGTACCGACGATGGTCTGCGTCCGCAGTCCCGCGCTCTTGCCCTGAATCTCGCGTTCCAGCCCGATCAGCGCGGTCAGGCCGAAGGCCACGAACAACTCGACGATTTGCCGGGTGCCTTGTCCAGGACCCCCGAAGAAGGGCGGATCGGCCAACCAGTGGTGCATGCGGACAAGGTATCGCGACCCACCGCGCCGCGATGAGTCTTCGCGACTCGTCGGGTCACCACCACATGACCACGATTCCCGATGCCTACCCACAGGTCGCCTCACGTGCCGAATGGCTGACCGCCCGCCGACGACTGCTGGCCCGCGAGCGCGAGGTCACACACCTGCGCGACGCGGTCAACGCCGAGCGGCGGCGACTGCCAATGGTCAAGGTAGACAAGGACTACACGTTCGACGGCCCGGACGGCGAGGTGCGCCTGGTCGACTTGTTCGAGGGCAGGCCCCAGCTCTACGTCCACCACTTCATGTGGGTCGACGCCGAGGACCGAGGCTGCCCGAGCTGCAGCGCCTCCGCCGAACTCTCGTTCACCGACGGTGACCGCGCGCTGCTGGCGGGCAGGGGACTGACGCTGGCGTGCGTGTCACGTGCGCCATATCCGAGCATCGCCCGGTATCGGGAGCAGCAGGGCTGGACGTTCCCGTGGTACTCCTCGCGCGACGGCGACTTCACCTACGACTTCCACGCGACACTCGACCCGGCCCGCGCTCCGGTCGAATACAACTACGAGCCCGTCGATGGCGACGTGCGCGGCGACGTGCCGGGCGCCAGCGTGTTCCTGCGCCGCGGCGACGAGGTGTTCCACACCTACTCGGCCTTCGCGCGCGGCCTGGACCACACCTCGGTCGGCTATCCCTTCCTGGACCTCACTCCGTACGGCCGCCAAGAGACGTGGGAGGACTCCCCGGACGGGTGGCCGCGCGAGGGTCTGGCGGCGGGCCTGCCGCTATAGGGATCACGGCGATCCGAACGCTTGGGTGCACCGCCGCTCGATGGCAGGGTCATGGACAACGCGGGTGTGGCTGAGTGGCTAGGCACCGGCCTGCAAAGCCGTTTACACGGGTTCGATTCCCGTCACTCGCTCGCGTGGTTTTAAGGTTCGTGAATGAACGGGTTGCAGCCGTGGCACTGGCTGGTGCTGTTGGCGTTCGTTCTGCCGTTCGTGTTCGGCCTCGTCAGCGCCAACATCGCCAAGAAGAAGAATCGCAGCGAGATCGGATTCCTGGCACTTGGCTTCTTCTTCGGCGTCATCGGTCTGGTCGTCGCGCTCGTCGTGTCACCGGGTCAGCCGAAACCGCCTCCCGGCATGCGCGGTGTGACGTGTCCCCGGTGCAACGCGCGGCAGTACGTGTGGCCCAATGGCGGAGATTACGAGTGTTGGCAGTGCAGGACACGCAACCCCCTGGCCGTGTGAACCCCGGTCCACTTTGTTCGGCCCCGCTACGGCAAGATGCGCGACGTGAGCTCCCACACTCCGTCGTTGGCCGACATCGTCGCGACTTTGCACGTCGACCGGACCGGTGACGACGACTTCGTCGCGACCCAGCTCGACAACCCCGCCCACCACATCGTCGGCGGCCACATCGCCGGGCAGGCGCTCATGGCCGCCAGCCGCACGGCGCCCGGCCGCACCCCACACAGCGTGCACGTCTACTACATCCGCGCCGGGGACGCCCGGCGCCCCGTCGACTTCCACGTCGACCGATTGCGCGACGGCGGCACGCTGTCGACCCGGCAGGTCACCGCCCGCCAGGACGGCGAGGTCCTGCTCGAGGCGCTCGCATCGTTCAGCACACCGGTGGACGGCGTCGACTACCACGCGCAGATGCCCGACGTTCCGGCGCCGGAGTCGTTGGCGCCCGTCGCCGAGCAGTTGGCGCGCTTCGCCGACGAACTCGACGGCTACTGGGTGCGCAAGCAGCCCTTCGAACTTCGCTACGTCGATGCGCCACCGCGCCTCGCGTTGGAACTCCCCGAACCGTCACCGCGCATTCGGTTGTGGTGGCGGCCAACCGAACCCGTCGTCGACGACGAGATCCTGCACAGTTGCCTGCTCACCTACCTCTCCGGCATCACGATGCTGGAGACCGCCGTCACCATGCGTCGGGCCACCCAGGCCACCGCCTTCAACGCGCTGATCGACCACGCGCTGTGGTTCCACCGCCCCGTCGACCTCAACGACTGGGTGCTGTCGGACCAGTTCTCGCCCAGCGCAATCAGCGGTCGGGGGCTCGCCACCTCCACGATGTACAACCGCACCGGACAGGTGGTGTGCATCGCCACCCAGGAGTTGTACTTCGGTCGCCCCCGGGCCGGCTAGCCTTCGTCGGGGACGACGGTCCGGCCGTCCCACCGCTGAATCCCCGGCATCACGACGTCGAGCAGTTCGAGCGCTCGCGCCACCGTCTGGTCGACGACGTCCCCGAGCGAGCGCGGCAGCGTGTAGAACGCGGGCACGGGCGGCATGATGATCGCCCCGTTGTTCGTCGCGCGCGCCATCAGGTCGATGTGACCGGCGTGCAGGGGAGTCTCGCGCAGCATCAGGACCACCCTGCGCCGCTCCTTCAGGCACACGTCGGCGGCACGCACCACCAGTTCGTCGTTGTAGGAGTTGGCGATTCCGCTGAGGGTCTTCACCGAGCACGGCGCCACGAGCATCCCGGTGGTGACGAACGACCCCGACGACACGGCGGCCCCGATGTCGCGCGGGTTGTGGTGGTGGTCGGCGAGTGACCGGACCTCGTCGAGCCCGTAGTCGGTTTCGTGGGCAATCGTGCGCTGACCCGACGAGGTCACGATCGCATGGGTTTCGACGTCGTCGACCTTGCGCAGCAACTCCAGCGCGCGGATGCCGTAGATGGCGCCCGACGCTCCGGTGATGGCGACGATGACGCGTTTCACGCCGGTCGCCCGCAGGCGTGTGGCACGATCACCATGGGTTTGCTGGCCACCTTCATCCAGGAAAGTATGGGGCATTACACCGTGCCATTTCAGGATTTCCGCGAGTTTCTCGACGCGTTGCGCGCCCGCGGTGAGCTCATCGACGTCGACCGCCCAGTGGCGCTCGACCTCGAGGTGGCCAAGGCGCTGCGCAAGAGTGCCTCGACCGGCGGACCGGCGGTGGTCTTCACCGACAACGGGACCGCCCTTCCCTTGGTCGGCGGCGTGTACAACTCACGGGCCAAGGCGCTGATCGCCTTTCAGTGCGACGAGGACGCCGCCTACGACAAGATCATCACGGGGCTGGGCAACCGCATCCCGCCGACGTTCGTGACCGAGGCGCCGGTCCATCAGAACGTCGTGCTCGGTGACGACGTCGACCTGACGATGCTTCCCGTGCCGAAGTACAGCCCGGACGACGGCGGGCCGTACATCACCTCGGGCTTCGTCGTCAGCCACGATCCCGAGAACGGCATCCCCGACATCGGCCACTACCGGTGCGAGATCCTCGGCGCGAAGACGATGTCGATGATGGCCGCGCCCGGTCACCGCTTCGCCAAGAACATGGCGAAGGCGCGACGCCTGGGTCACCAGACGTTCCGGGGTGCCCTCGTCGTCGGCGTCGACCCGATGATCGCCTACTCGTGCCCCATTCAGACCACCGACGACACCGACGACTGGGAGGTGGTCGGTGGAATGCGGGGCGAGGCAGTGGAATTGGTCACCTGCGTCACCAACGACGTCGCCGTTCCCGCGCACGCCGAGGTGGTCATCGAATTCGAGGTCGACTTCACCGAGATGGTCTCCGAGGGACCGCTGGGGGAGTACACCGGCTACTACACCCCGGCGTCGGCCAAGCCCGTCGTCCGTCCGACCGCCGTCACCCACCGCGACGGGGCCTACTTCCAAGCGCTCCTGACGGGCCGCCCGACCACCGAGAACCACATCCTCAAACTGCTGCCCTTCGAGGCGTCGTTCACCCATCAGATGCGCCAGCAGTTCCCGACGATCGAGCGCGTGTCGATCCCACCGTCGGGCGGGGTGTTCTTCCGCGTGGTCATCGCGATGCGACCCCGCTATTCGGGGGAAGCCCGCAGCGCGATCCTCGCGGCGATGGGCAGCAACATGCGGCCCAAGACGGTGATCGTCGTCGATCCCGACATCGACGTGCACAGCTCGGAGGAAGTGGAGTGGGCCATGGCCTTTCGCAGCCAACCGGCCCGCGACGTCATCGTCGTCGACGGTCTTCCTGGCGGAGCGCTCGACCCGACCGCCGACGAGTCGCTGCCACCGGATCAACGCACCGGGTCGGCACTCGGCATCGACGCCACCTACCCGTACGGCACCGTGGTCAAGACGGTCGGCGACGTCTGCGGGCCGGCACTGGCCGAACACGGCAAGGAGTTCGTCGAGGTGGCGGACGTTCCCGGTTGGCAGGACTACGACTTTCCCGAACTCGACGGCAGGTAGGAGTGGCATGAGCGAGATCGACCACGAGTTGAAGATCGAGGCCCCACCCGAACGGGTCTTCGCGGCCCTGACGACACTCGAAGGAGTGAGGGGCTGGCACGCCCCGGCGGCGTCGGGCAGCGGCGAGGTGGGCGGGGAGTGGGTCTTCCCCTACGCGGACCATCCCGAATTTCGTTGGGATGTCACGGAGTCGGAGGCCCCGACCCGCGTGGCCTGGCGGTGCACGCGCGGCCCCGGCGACTCCGTCGGCACCACCGCGACGTTCACCCTCGAGCCGGTCGACGGCCGCACCCTGGTGGAACTCCGGCACGCCGGGTGGCCGGGCACGCACGGCAACTTCCGCAAGTGCAACACCACCTGGGGCGTGTTGTTGCACCACCTGCGCGACTACGTCGAGACCGGCCAACCCGCAACGGCATTCGAGTGAGAGGCGCACCATGCCCCAGCAGAGCCTGAGCGAATTCGTCGACGACATGGAGAAGGCGGGCCTGCTGGTTCGCGTCACCGAGGAAAAGCGCGTCGACGAACTGCCCGCGGTCATGGAAGCGCACCCGCTGACCGCCGTGCTGGTGGAGAAGGTCACCGACTGCGAATTCCAGTTCCTGGCCAACGCCTACTCCAATCAGGACCAGACGGCCTGGGCGCTGGGCTGCGACAAGAGCGAAACCGGCCGTCGCATGGTCGAACTCGGCAAGGGCCGCATCACCCCCGAGGTCGTCGACACCGCGCCGTGCAAGGAGGTCATCCTCACCGGCGACGACGTCGACCTGACCCGGCTGCCGCTGTTCCTGCACCACGACCGCGACGGCCATGCCTACACCAACGACAATCTCGTCGTCAGCAAGCACCCGGACACCGGCGTCTACGACTGGGGCATCTATCGCAGCATGTTCCGGTCCAAGACCGAGAAGATGTTCGACATGACGTGCACGTCGCACCGAGCGCGTCTGAACGCTCAGGCCGCACAGGCCAAGGGGCACAACCTGGAGCTCGCGATCGTGCTCGGCGGCCCGTTGGTTGACAAGGTGGCCGCGCTGACCGGCGTGCCGCCCGGTACCGACGACTTCGAGGTGCTCGGCAACTTCTACGGCCATCCCGCCAAGCTGGTGAAGTGCGAGACGGTCGACCTGCTGGTGCCCGCCAACGCCGAGATCGTGATCGAGTGCGAGCTGATGGCCACCGAGGGGCTGACGCACGACGAAGGTCCGTACGGCGAGTTCACCGGAATGTACGGCGGCGGCATCAAGTCCAACTTCCGCGCCGTCGTCAAGGCGATGACCTTTCGCAAGGGCGGCATCTTTCAGCACGCCACCATCGGCGGCACCCACCCCTGGTACACCGACAACATGCTGCAGCTGCCGATGATCGAGTCGGACCTCTACGGCGGTCTCGCGATGGCGGGCATCGACGTCAAGGAGGTCCGCGCTCCGCTGGGCGGGCTGTCCAACATCGCCTACGCGAAGATCAACACCCGCGGCGCGGGGGACTCGAAACAGGCACTCGGGGTGATGTTGACGTGCTCCAAGCAGGGCCTGCCGAAGATCGCGATGGTGTTCGACGAGGACGTCGACATCTGGGACGACAACGCCGTGCAGTTCGCGATGGCGTTCCGCTACATGCCGCACCTCGACACGGTCACCATCCCGAACTGCAACACGATGACCGTCGACCCCATGATCGGCGAGGACGCGGCACCGGGCACCGCGTCGAAGATCGGCCTGGACTGCACCATTCCGATCGGACCCAACTTCGTGCGATCGCACTTCGACCGCAGCACCGTCTTCGAACTCGGTGATCCGCCGGCCGACGTCGTCCCCATGTCCGAGGAGGACCTGACCGCCGCGATGGCCGCCCTCATCCGCGAGGCGCCCCGCACGTGGAAGGAGATCCTTCAGCACTTCAACGGGCAGCCGTACCGTGTCGTGTACGGGGCCTTCAGCAACCTTCGCCACCAGCTCGGTCGCTGCGACGACGAGCCGTGGTACCGCTACACCTTCTCCGACACCGATTTCGCGGTCGCCGCCGACGACGCGACGCCCTCCAATTTCGACCCGCGCCACCGAGCGTGACCGAGCCGAGCGAAATTGCATGCGCGTCAACGTCTTCCAAAGCGCACCCCGGCGACGATGACGCAGGTCACGTCCGGTCATCGGATGCGACCGACGCCGCCGACGACGGATTGCGTACGGTTGCACACCAACGTGACGTCCGGTGGCAACGCCGAGGTTACGATCATCGCTGGACTACTCGCGCCATCCGAGTGAATCGCCCCCTGTTCGTAGAACTTCGGGTTACTGTCTCGAATGGCTTGGCAATCAACGTGGGAGGGCTTTGAATGGGCGCCTATCAGACCGTTCTGGTCGGAACTGACGGTTCGGATTCATCGCTGCGCGCGGTAGACCGGGCTGCGCAGATCGCCGCGGGAGCGGGCGCGAAGCTCATCGTGGCCACGGCGTACTTCCCGCAGAGCGAAGACTCCCGGGCCGCCGACGTCCTGAAGGACGAGGGTTACAAGATGGCCGGCAACGCCCCCATCTACGCAATCCTGCGCGAAGCACGGGACCGCGCCCACACCGCCGGAGCCAAGGAGGTCGAGGAGAAGGCCGTCGTCGGCGCTCCCGTCGACGCCCTGGTCGACCTGGCCGAGGAGATCAAGGCCGACCTCCTGGTGGTCGGCAACGTCGGTCTGAGCACCATCGCGGGTCGACTGCTCGGTTCGGTGCCGGCCAACGTGGCGCGCCGGTCCAAGTCCGACGTCCTGATCGTCCACACCTCCTGACGATCGGGCTCCGGGGGCTACCAGCCCCTGGAGCCGGGGATGCCCTTGAACGGGCCCTTCACCCAGCTGGTGATCCACCCGCCGTAGAAGCCTCCGGGTTGTGACTCGACCTGCTCACCGTTGACGGTGCAGCGGTCGACCTGTGCGGCCATCACGGCGACGGCACCGGCGATCGGTTCGAACCCCGGGGTGGGTTCCGGATACGTCCAGCCGGCGCGCTCGGCGACGTGGGCGCCGTTGACGAGGTCGAAGTACGACGCCACGCCCTTCCATTCGCACCACGACGACCCCGATGCCGGGCGCAGCGCGCCGTCCCGAAACGCCGTCGCCGGGATGTAGTACGTGGGCGGGTGGCTGGTTTCGAGCACCCGCCAGCCGCGGTCGGTGGTGGCGATGGTCTCTCCGCCGAGTTCGACGGTGATCGAGCCGGCGAACGTCTCCAGCCGAGGCGGGCGCGGGTAGTCCCACACCGACTCCTGGCCGGGACCGGTCTTGTCGGGTTTCGGCCAGCCGCTCACCAGCCCCGCTCCTTCCATTCGCCGAGGTGCGGCCGCTCGGCGCCCAGGGTCGTGTCGTCGCCGTGGCCCGGGTACACGACGGTGTCGTCGCCGTACCGGTCGAACACCTTCGTATCGAGGCCGCTGATAAGCGATTCGAAGTCCTGCGGGCGGGTGGTGCGTCCGGGTCCGCCGGGGAACAGGCAGTCGCCGGTGAACAGGTGCACGGCGTCGCCCGCGGCCGGGCCGTGCAGCGCCAGGGCCACCGAGCCCTCCGTGTGACCCTGGAGGTGGATGACGTCGAAGACGAGTTCGCCCACCTCGACGGTGTCGCCGTCGGCGAGGATGCGATCCGGGGTGACGGGCAACGGTTCGGCGTCGAGTTGGTGCGCGGCGGTCGGTACGCCGGTGGCGTCGATCACCTCGGCAAGCGCCTGCCAGTGGTCGCCGTGCTGATGGGTGGTCACGACGAGGGTCAGCTTCGGGGCGTACCGCTCGATCAGCTCGAGCAGGACCGGCGCGTCGTTTGCCGCGTCGACGAGTAGCGTCTCGCCGGACTGGGAACACGTGACCAAGTACGCGTTGTTGTCCATGGGGCCGACGGACGCCTTGACGATCGTCGCTCCGGGGAGCGTGCGTCGTGCCGCCGAGCCAGGCTCGACGTGGCCGGTGTAGTCGTCGGCGACGGAAGTTCTCGGACCAGTCATGACTGCCACCGTACGGGGCTTGTCGGTGGGTGGACATAACATGAGCGCGGTGCACTTCGAGCAGGTTGGAGAGCACCATCGGACCAGGAGAGAAATCAGTTGGCTGACCGCCTGATAGTCAAGGGTGCGCGCGAGCACAACCTGCGAAACGTCGACGTCGACCTGCCGCGCGACTCGTTGATCGTCTTCACCGGCTTGTCCGGTTCGGGAAAGTCGTCGCTGGCCTTCGACACGATCTTCGCCGAAGGTCAGCGCCGCTACGTCGAATCGCTGTCGGCGTACGCGCGGCAGTTCCTCGGCCAGATGGACAAGCCCGACGTCGACTTCATCGAGGGCCTCTCGCCCGCGGTGTCGATCGACCAGAAGTCGACCAACCGCAACCCTCGTTCGACCGTCGGCACCATCACCGAGGTCTACGACTACCTGCGACTGCTCTACGCCCGCGCCGGCACGGCGCACTGCCCGGTCTGTGGCGAGCGCATCGCCCGGCAGACGCCACAGCAGATCGTCGACCAGGTCCTGGCGATGGAGGAGGGCATCCGGTTCCAGGTGCTCGCCCCGGTGGTGCGCACCCGCAAGGGCGAGTTCGTCGACCTGTTCGAAAAGCTCAACTCGCAGGGCTACAGCCGTGTCCGCGTCGACGGCGTCGTCCACACCCTGACCGATCCGCCGAAGCTGAAGAAGCAGGAGAAGCACGACATCGAGGTGGTCGTCGACCGCCTGAGCGTGAAGGCCAGTTCCAAGCAGCGCCTCACCGACTCCGTCGAGACGGCACTGGGCCTGGCCGACGGCATCCTGGTGCTGGAGTTCGTCGACGAGGACGAGAACTCCTCCCACCGCGAGCAGCGATTCTCCGAGAAGCTCGCCTGCCCCAACGGGCACGCCCTGGCGGTCGACGACCTGGAGCCGCGGTCGTTCTCGTTCAACTCGCCGTACGGCGCCTGCCCCGAATGCGCGGGCCTGGGCATCCGCAAGGAGGTCGACCCCGAACTGGTGGTGCCCGACCCCGACCTGACGCTGGCCGAGGGTGCCATCGCACCGTGGTCGATGGGGCACACCGCCGACTACTTCACCCGCATGCTCGAAGGCCTCGGCGAGAGCCTGGGCTTCGACGTCAACACGCCGTGGCGCAAGCTCCCGGCCAAGGCGCGCAAGTCGATCCTCGAGGGGTGCGACGAGCAGGTGCACGTGCGGTACAAGAACCGCTACGGCCGGACGCGGTCCTACTACGCCGACTTCGAAGGCGTGATGGCGTTCCTGCACCGCCGAATGGAGCAGACCGACTCCGAGCAGATGAAGGAACGCTACGACGGCTTCATGCGCGACGTGCCGTGCCCGGTCTGCGAGGGCACCCGGCTCAAGCCCGAGATCCTGGCCGTCACGCTCGCGGCCGCGGACGACGCGAAGTCGATCGCCCAGGTGTGTGAGCTGTCGATCGCCGACTGCTCGAAGTTCCTCAACGCGCTGACCCTCGGCGTCCGGGAGCACGCGATCGCCGGGCAGGTCCTCAAGGAGGTGCAGTCACGGCTGGGCTTCCTGCTCGACGTGGGACTCGACTACCTGACCTTGTCCCGGGCGGCGGGCACGCTGTCCGGTGGTGAGGCGCAGCGCATCCGGCTGGCGACGCAGATCGGCTCCGGTCTTGCCGGCGTCCTCTACGTCCTCGACGAGCCGTCGATCGGTCTGCACCAGCGCGACAACCGGCGACTGATCGACACGCTGGTGCGGCTGCGGGACCTCGGCAACACGTTGATCGTCGTCGAGCACGACCTCGACACCATCGCCCACGCCGACTGGGTCGTCGACATCGGTCCGGCGGCGGGGGAGCACGGTGGTCACATCGTGCACAGCGGCACCTACGCCGATCTGCTCACCAACCCCCAATCCATCACGGGCGCTTACCTTTCCGGCAAGGAAAGCATCGAGGTGCCGGCGATTCGCCGGCCCATCGACCGCAAGCGGCAGCTGACGGTGGTCGGTGCGCGGGAGAACAACCTGCGCGAGATCGACGTCGCCTTCCCGCTCGGTGTGCTGACCTCCGTCACCGGCGTCTCGGGGTCGGGCAAGTCCACTCTGGTCAACGACATCCTGGCGTCGGTGCTGGCCAACAAGCTCAACGGCGCCCGGCAGGTCCCCGGCCGCCACCTCCGCATCAACGGGGTGGATCAGCTCGACAAGCTGGTGCGGGTCGACCAGTCACCGATCGGTCGCACCCCGCGGTCGAATCCGGCCACCTACACCGGCGTCTTCGACAAGATCCGCACGTTGTTCGCCGCCACCACCGAGGCCAAGGTGCGCGGTTACCAACCGGGCCGGTTCTCGTTCAACGTCAAGGGCGGCCGCTGCGAGGCCTGCTCGGGTGACGGCACCATCAAGATCGAGATGAACTTCCTGCCCGACGTGTACGTGCCGTGCGAGGTGTGCCACGGCGCCCGGTACAACCGCGAGACCCTCGAAGTCCACTACAAGGGCAAGACCATCTCCGAGGTGCTCGACATGTCGATCGAGGAGGCCACCGACTTCTTCGAGCCGATCACGTCGATCCACCGCTACCTGAAGACCCTGGTCGACGTCGGCTTGGGCTACGTGCGGCTGGGCCAGCCCGCGCCGACCCTGTCCGGCGGTGAGGCGCAGCGCGTGAAGCTGGCCGCCGAACTGCAGAAGCGGTCGACGGGGCGCACCGTCTACGTGCTCGACGAACCAACCACCGGCCTGCACTTCGAGGACATCCGCAAGCTGCTCAAGGTCATCAACGGTCTGGTCGACAAGGGCAACACCGTCATCGTGATCGAGCACAACCTCGACGTCATCAAGACCTCCGACTGGATCGTCGACATGGGCCCCGAGGGTGGTGGCGGAGGCGGCACGGTGGTCGCCGAGGGCACCCCGGAGGACGTGGCCGCGGTCGCGGAGAGCTACACCGGTCAGTTCCTCGCCGAGCTGCTGCCGTCGCCCGAACCCGTGCGGGCGCCCGCGAAGAAGCGACGCAAGGTCAGCGCTTAGCGGTCGTCGACTTCGTCAACGGCGAGGGGAACCGGGCGGCGATTCGCACTCCGTCGAGCCAGTCGGTGAGCTCTGCGGCCGTGCGCGCCAACGCCTGCGCGGCGGCGGCGTCGACGTCCTCGACGAGGTGAACGGCGACTCGGCCGTCGGCGTCCTGCGTCCAGGCGCCGACGATGCGGCCGTCGCACCACGCGGTGGGGCCGCCGTTGCCGTTGCGGTCGAACACCTGCGCCTTGTGGGGTCCCAGGTACCAGTCGCGCTGCTGCCAGCCCATCGTCGTCACGTCGAGACCGGGCAGCAGCGCACACCACCGTTCGCAGGGCGGTTCCGGCTCCAGATCGTCGGGGAGCACCCAGCCGGGAACACCGGCGACGTCGACCTCGACCGCACCGACGTCACGCAGACCGTCGCGGGTCCACCCGAGCGTGTGACCGAAGAACCACTTGACGTCGTCGACGGTGGCGGGCCCGAACGCGCGCAGGTATCCGCTGATGAGTGCTGCTCGCGCGGCGTCGTACTCGACCGGCCCGCGCACGCCAAGCCATCGTGAGGTGGCCGTCCACCTCGGCCGCGACGTCGTCCAGCCGCCCTCGTTCGGACCGCGCACCAGATGCCCCTCCACGGCCAGCACCGTCAGCACCCGCGGCGAGATCGGTCCAGGCCCACCCCAGCTCTTGCCGGGGGCGGGGTCGTAGTCGCCGGCCAGCTGCGGAAGTGCAGCGCGAAGCTCTCTGGCGGTGGCGTGGCCGTGCTGGTCGAGGTGAGCGATGACCGCCGCCGCCGCGTCTGCGAGCCACTCCTCGCCGTCGACGGCGATGCCCGCCTTCACGACGTCGGCGGTCAACTTCTTGCGCTCGGTGGCCGCGACGCGACTGCTCGACGCGGCCTGCACGGTCGGCAGGTCCGCAGTGTCGAAGACCCACAGCGTGCGCCTCATGGCGAGATGCTTGACCACCGTGCGGTCGACGTACAGCGCATCGTCGAGATCGGCGACGCGGAAATCGGTGCGGCGAGCCCACAGCGAAAGGTACGGCGTCGCCGGGTCCGTGGCGTGCAGACCGACGAACGAACTGGCGACGTCGGCGACCGGTCGGTCGGTGGGCTCAGCCAGGAAGTGCCGCCGCGCCAGCCGCGCCCGCCGCTCCTCGACGGTGAACGAGCGCACCGAGTCAGGTCCGATCCGGCTCGTCCCGCATCGACGCCCTGATTTGTTCGAGGCGCTTGTGGGCGGCACGCTGCCGGGCCTCGTACTGTTCTTCGACCTCACGGCCCTCGGCGGTCTCGGAGGCGAGCTCCGACGAACCGATGGCGGTGCCGTATCTGGTTTCGATCTTCTCCCGGACCGATTCGAAGGTCGGCACTCCGCCCCGGGTGTAGCCGGTTTCCTCCGGCGACGCGGCAAGCTCCTGCGGTGCCGGGGCAGGCGGATCGGGCACGATCTCGGCGTCGACGATCTCCTCGGGGTCTCCCACGGTGTCACCGTACCGCTGACGCGGCGTCGGGAGGCTCAGTTGTCGGGCGGGGGTGGTTGGGGTTCGAACGGTGTGTACCACCACCACTCGGCGCGTTCACCCAGCGGGCCGCGGCACGGTTTCACCGCCGGTGGCGGTTGAGTCGGGGTGCGCGCCAACGATCCGGGGTTGAGCGGTTCGCCGTCGGCGTCGGTGACGACGAGGTGGCCGGCGGGGCCGGTGATGGTGATGCCGCCGCTGTGATGCAGGCGGTGGTGGAACGGGCACAGCAGCACCAGGTTGTCCAACTCGGTGGCCCCGCCGTCCTCCCAATGGACGATGTGATGAGCATGCAGACCCCGGGTCGCCCCGCAGCCGGGCACCACGCAGCACCGGTCGCGGTGCTCCAGCGCGCGGCGCAGGCGGCGGCTGATCTGCCGCGTCGCCCGCCCCGACCCGATCACCTGGCCGTGGCGTTCGAACCACATCTCACAGTCCGACTCGCACATCAGGTACCGGCGGTCACCCTCGGACAGGAACGGCCCCAAATGCAGCGCCGCCTTGCGGTTCTCGACGTCGAGGTGCACCACCACCGTGGTGTGCTGACCATGCGGGCGTCGTGCGACATCGGCGTCCCAGCCGGCCTCGACCAGGCTCATGAACGCGTCGGTGGCAGTGGGGAAGGGCGGCGTCTGCACCGACGGACCGTCGTCGTCACCGGCGCGATCGTGGTCGCGTTTCCACGCCGCGACCAACGCATCCCGATGTGAATCCAACCCCGCCTCGAACTTCGCGGCCTCTACCTTTGGCAACCGGATCCGGTAGGTGGTGTGCGTTTCCCCGACGGTCTTGGTCAACGACCGCTCCGGCTCCGCCCGGGGATCAGGCTTGGGTCGCGGCTCCAGCTTGATCGCGAACCGCAACTGCGTCACCGTCGCCACCGACGCCAACTGGGCGTAGTGCTCGTCGGACCCCTCCCCGGCCCGCTCGGCGATCACCCCGACTTGATCCAACGACAGCTGGCCCTCGCGCATCATGGCCGCACACTTCGGGAACTCCTCGAGTCGCCGGGCGGCGGTCACGATGGTCTCGGCGGTGTGGGGGCTGACGCCCAGCTTCCAGGCCACCAACGCCGGGACTGACCGGCAGCCGGTGGCACCCCAGATGCCGTTACCCTCGATCTCCGCGGCGATCTCCACCAACCGGCTGTCGATCGCGTTGCGCTGCCCGGCAAGTTCTTCCATCTCGCCGAACAACACCTCGAGACGCTCCTTGGAGCTCAAAGACGTTGCCGGCGAGGACATGCCACCATCATAGAAGCGGGGTCCGACATTTCCGATGGAGCGCATTGCCCGGCGATTGTTGGGATCGGTAGCGCATCGGCCCGCGTGTACTTACCTCACGACGACGCCACAGGGGCGAAGCGAATGAAGGGACTACCCATGAAGAGCATCGTGACGGCGGGTATCGGCATCGCGGCAGCGGCCTTGGTCTTGGTCGGCTGCTCCGACGACAAGGGTTCGACGCCCGGATCGAGCTCTCCCGCCGCGAGCGGCAGCAGCACCCAGGTCAGCACCAGCGGCAACACCCAGGTCAAGGTCGAGGGTCAGGACCTGGCCGGCCTCGACACCAGCACGGTGACCTGCGTCAAGGCCGGCGGGAAGATCAACGTCGCCAGCGGCGCGGTGGGCGGACAGCAGGGTGTCGCGGTCGTCATGTCCGACGCGACCCCGCCGGCAGTCGAGTCCCTCGGCCTGGTCGTCGACGGCAGTGCCCTCGCCGTTGCCCAGATGGGCGGCATGAAGAGCGGCTCGGCAGACGTCGCCGTCGACGGCAGCACCTACACCATTACCGGTGAGGCGCAGGGCGCCGACATGAAGAACCCGATGGCGGGGATGATCACGAAGAAATTCGAGATCAAGGTGACCTGCAACTGACGGGTCACCGCGGGGGGAGCGGCGGACGTGCCTCGCACGTCCGCCGCTTCCGCCACTTCCGACTTCCACACCTGGCGTCCGCGGCGACTTATGATGCAGCCGTGTCGATCCCCGGGGAGCTGGAGCGGGCCCGCCACCTTGCCCTGGCCAGCGACGAAACCGCGGCCAAGGAACTGCTCCTTGCGTTGATGCCCCAGATCGAACAAGCCGACCGCGACGACTGGATGTTGGAGGCACTGGCCCAACTCGGTGAGCTCTACCTGGTCCGAACCGCCTTCGACGGCGTCCGCGAGGCCGCCGTGCGCATTCGCGCGTGCCTGGCCGTGTACGAGTCGATTCTCGCGGGCACCGCCACCGCCGACGTGGTGGAGACATCCACCCTGACGCCTGCCGAGGCACGGCACCTCGTCCGCCGCTACGGGCGCAGGGCCGGCTTTCTCGAGACCGGGCTCGCCGCCGCGATCGGCGACCACGAGGCGGCCGCGGTCGCCCTGACCGCGCTGGACGACGACGACGCCGACTTCGCCGACCTGGCCGACGAACACGCCTACCTTCTAACCTATGCGCGCATCGTCTGCGCCGAGGGCCTGTGCGACGACGACATGCACGTGCGCTCGGTACGCCTGTGGGACGAGGTGATTCGACGCCTCGAATCGTCAACCGCCAGCGACGAATCCGCCGACAACCTGCGGGTGCTCGGCGGTCTCGGGTATGCCAGGTTCTGCATCGAGACCGGCCGTCTCGACGACGCCGAACCGTGGCTGCGGCGGGTCGAGGCCCGCGCCGCGAGCCGCGGGTGGGAACTCGCGACCGCACGCGCCCGGTTGGAGCGCGGCGCCGCGAGCTGGTCGGCGGGCGACCGGGTCAGCACCGAGGCTCGAATGTACGAGGCGTATCCGGTGATCGCGCGCTACGCCAGGGCCAACGACGTCTCCAGGTGCTGGCTGTTCTTCGGTTTGACGAGGTTGTCCGCCGGGGGACTGAAAGTCGCCGACGAATGCTGGGAGCACGCCGAGCGGCATTGGCGCGAACTCGGCAAGCCCCTGCACATCCATCGAATTCTGTTGCAACGCAGCTGGATCAGCATCTTCCGCGGCCGCCATGCCGAGGCCGTCGAGATGGTGACGCAGGCGCGGGCCTGCCTCGACTCGTCACCCCGCAGCAGCTGGCTGGCCTACGCCCGCCTCGACGACCACCTCGGCAACGTCTGGCGCGCCGAGGCCCTGGCCGACCTCGGTTTCGACGGAGCCGGCCGGCCCGACGACGACTGGGACGCCGCCGAGGCGAGGTACCAGGCCGGTGCCGGGACCACCGGGGCGCAACCGGGCACCGACGAGCATCGTGCGGCCATGCAGAAGCTCGAGCGCGCAGCCGAACTCAAGGTGCCCGCGTCGCTCGCCGTGGACTCGGTGCGGTATTCGGTCGCCGACGCCGAGGCCCGGGCGCAATGGGCGACGTGCGTCTCGGCACCGCTGTTGGCCGGCGCCTTCGCCGTTGCCCTGGAGTGGGAGAACTCCGACCTGGTCAGCCAGTTGGTCGAATACCACAGTGCGAGGGGCACCTTCAGCGCCGCCGCCGAGGACGCCGCAGCCGAGGAGTGGTCGACCGTGTCCACGGCCGCGGCCCCGATCACCGACGTCGACGAGCTGGCGCTGGTTGCCGCCGGTCCGCCGATCACCGACGGCACCGGGCTCACGCGCCTGGGCCCGTTGCCGCCGTTGCGGATGGATCCGACCACGGGACCGGTGCTCGACCACTACCGGCAGCTCGCGTTCGAACGCTATGGCCAGTGCGTGACGGCGGCCGAATCGGTCTGGGAGACATGGGCCTAGCGGACACGACGCTGATCTTGCGGTTCGCCGACGTCGGGCTGGCCACGTACGCGAGCCTCCGGGTCGTGGGCGACCCGGCGCGGACGATGACCTGGGTCATCCAGTCCGCCGAGATCCGCGACGGCCTCGACGACCTCGCCGAGGCCCTGCCCGAGCCGATCGCGGGGGAGTCAGTCGCCGATGCGCTGGCGAGGGCACTCGTCAGCGGGCCGTTCGCCGCTGCCGACACCGAGGAGGCGCTCGCCCGGCGACTCGGCTCGGCGCTGCTGTCCGAGCCGGCCTGGCGGTTGCTCCTCGACGACGTCCCCACCCCTGGCGCGGCGCTCTTCATCTCTCCGAGCGCCAGATTGGGTCGCGTGCCATGGGGTCTGCTGGCCGTGCCCGCAGAGGGGGACGGCCGCCGCCTGGTGGAGCTGGCGGATCTGCTCATGGCCGTTCCACCCAACATCGTGAACGCCCCGCGGCCACGCACCACATGGGCCGACAGTCGCCATCGCGAGCCCCTGGTGGTCCTCGACCCGCGCGTCCCCGGACAACGTCCCGACTCGGCACTGGGCTCGGTCCTCGGACGGCCGTCAGCGGAAACACCTCTCGCGCGGCACTTCGCCGTCGACGTGGACGCGCGACGCATTCTGCCCGCCGTGTCCACGTCGACGGAGTTGTTCCGCCGCACCGACGCCGACCGCGACTGGCTGGCCACGATGCTGGCCGAGACGCCCAGCCGCCTGCTCTACGTCGGACATGCCAGCGCCGCCGAGGACCGGTCGGGACGGGCCGATCAGGCGTCGTTGCACCTTGCCGAAGAGAAGCCACTGACCGCGGCGGCGATCATGTCACGCGGAATGCCCATGCCGCCGCGGGTGGCCCTCATCGCGTGCGCCTCCGGAGGGGACTACCGGTTCGACGAGGCGACGGGTCTGGTGGCGGCAATGGTTCTCTGCGGCGCACAACTGGTCACGGCCACGCTGTGGTCGCTGCCGACGACGGCCGGGTACCGGCGGTTCACCGGGGGTACGACGGATCCGATGGGAGAGCTCGTCGTCGCGGTGGACCTTGCCCACGGCGACGATCGGGCCGGCCACGCCGTCAACGAGTGGCAGCGGGAGCGGCTGCGGCGCTGGCGATCCGGCGATTCGACCGCCAGCCCGGTGTACTGGGCCGCGCTGGCGTCCTTCGCGGTGGACGGCGCACGATGAGGGGGTCAAGCGGTGCGCACCGCGGCCATGTCGTCGGCGAGCGAAAGACGTTCCGGCGCGGCCGGATCGAACGTCACGAGCAGCAGGACGCCCGGTCGCAGGGCACCGAGATCTTGGTCGTCGGCGTGCCGCCTCAGGCTGCCGACGAAGTGCCGACCGGACGGGCACTCCACGTCGAGGGTGACCTGCTCGTCGACCGTCCGGACGGTGCCGATGCCGACCTCGGTGGGCCGGCGCACCGAATCCGGTTCGCTCAGGGCGCGGGACAGCGGAACGTAGAGGAGCGCACCGCATGCGAGGGCAATGAGGAACACGGCGGCAGCGAGCAAGGCGTTGGACATGACGTCAGCCTCGTGGCGTCCACCGCCTACCGATCCCAACTTCTCCTGGCCGTTTTCGCCACCGGTGCGCCTATCCTCTCCACATGACCATCGCCGCCGTCGACGCCCGGGAAGTCCTGGTGTTGCCCCGACGCTCGGTGATCGACGAGGCGTGGCGCGCCGTCGGTTCGGGCGTCGAGGTGCTCAGCGGCACCGACGGGGCTCCGCTGCGGCGCACCGTGAAGCGAATCCTCGACCCGCTGGTGTTGCGGCTGCGCGCCAATCCGCAGTACTCGGCTCCGGTCGTCAGCCCGGAGACCGGTGCGGCGATGCGGGCCCTGCTGTTGGGCGCTGCCCCCGACTTGCGTTCCACCGCAGCGTGGTTCGCGGTGTTGAAGCTCGAGCGGCGCCGGCTTCGGATCACCGCGGGCAATGCCCAGGAACTGTACTTCCCGGTGTGCTGGGAGCTCGCGGTGACCAGGGGCGCGCCGGTGTCCGGTGACGGCGAGACCGCCGCCGCGGTGCTGCGTGGCGTGCACGACGACCGCGACAGGACGGGCGTGGAGGTCCTTAACCGTTACCTCGACGACCACGTGGTGGCGCAGCTGGCCAAACAGCTGGAGTTCAGTTGGCGCGACGTCCGTCCCGGAAACACCACCCCGGGTTCGTTCCTGTCCGGCCTGGCCACGGTTCTCGGCGACGCGGTCGGTCACAACGCCGAGGCGTCGCGACAGCGGGTGTGGTCGGCACTCGCCGCGGACGCGACACCCTTCGATCTCGGGGCGAGGGCCCGTACCGACGCCGAGCTGCCGTGGTCGATCGTCGACGTGGGACTCAGTTCCGTTGCCCCGCAGTCGCCGCCGCCGATCGCGGCGGGGGAGGACGGCGCCCCACCGCTCAACCGCAGCGTCGTCGACAGAGTGAGGGCCACTCTTCGCCGTGTGCTCGACCGCGACGAACTGCCCGACATCCCGCTGCTGTGCGCGGAGGAAGTCGACAGGGTCTGCGCGCCTTGGGGTTTGCTTGCCGAGGACAAGCAGGCGGCGTTGGTCGCCGGCATCGAGGTCGCCGTCGACCTGGCCCCGCTCAGCCCGGACGCCTCGACCCGGTACGCGCTGTCCGGTGACATCCAGGCTCGGTTGCGCAAGGAGGCCTACGTGCTGCACGCCCGTCGCTACCTGGTCGAGGGCGGGCCGATGCATCCCCGCCAGCGCCAGGTGGTCGACGATCTCGCCAACTTCGCCAAGCCGTACGTCAGGCGACTCTGGGCGCGGCTGCACGGCCGCGACGTCTGGCAGGAGTCCTGCGAGGACGTCGACGACGTGCGCTCCCTGCTCGAGGGCGTGGCACGTTCGGTCAACCTCGACCACCGCCAACGGATCAAGACAATGTTGGAACTGCAGGAATACGAGGTGGCCCGGTGAAGTTCGAGGCCCGGCCGCAGGGGTGGAGCGGCGGCCCCGTCGTCGCCGACGTACCCGCGGTGGCGGTGCTGGAAGTCAGCGGCGCGGTGCTGGAGTGGACGGTGGACGACCCGGCCGGGGCGGCCGCCACCCGCATGACGGTGACCGACGTCGCCGCCGCAGACTGGTTGTGGCGCGTGGTGGGCCCAGCCGGTCACGCCGCCCTGGTGTCGGGCGCCGGCGTCGCCGAGGTCGACGTTCGGGCCGAGGCCCTGGAACCGTTGCGTCGCCTGGCCGTCGGACTTTGGCTGCGCCGGTGGTGGCCCGAGAGCAGCCGCGACGGCATCGTGCGCCTCGACCCGTCGCTGCTCGACGCCGAATTGGCCCTCCTGGTCGGCGAGATGCAGGAGTTCTTCACCGAGGACACGCTGGACTCCGACGTCGAGGGGCTGCTCGCCCCGCATCGCGGCGCGCTGAGGACGCTGGAGGAGGGCGGCGATCCTCGGGTTCTCGACGTGGTGCGGGCCTGTGTCGACCTGGCCGACGACGTGGGAGCGTGGTCGGCCGAGGTGGCAGGGGTGCCGAGCGTCTCGGTCGCCGGCCGCCGCGACGACTACGCACTGGCCGCGGGCGTCGACCCCGACCGGACGACCGGTGCGATCGCCACGGGCGTCGCGTCGGTGGACTGGGCGGCCGTGCCGCCGCGAACGTTCGACGCGGCCGAGGACACCGTCGAGTGGTCCGTACACGCCGCGGACGCATCGGTGTTCGCCGCGGTGCGCGTCGCCCTCGTCGACGGGGCGTCGGCAGCCGGGATCGTCGTGCGACTCCGCGCCGACGGGATCAGCGCCACGGGCGTCCTCGACGCCGATGGAGGGTCTGCGCTTCCGCTGACGAACGAGCGCGGCGACGAGATCACCGAGATGCAGGCGTGGGACCACGGGTGGTCGACGGCGACCGTGACCGTCGGCCCCGACCGTCCCGGAGCCGCGGACGCGGCGTTATTGCGCCAACGCGTCCGGGACTTCGCCCGGGCGCGGCTGACCCGTCCCGGGCCCGACGCGTTCCTCGCCGAGATCCTCGCCGCCGAATCCGACTACTGAACGTGCGACGCCAGCGGGGCCGCCCCCGGCAGGGCCAGCCTCGGCACGCCCGGCGTGCCGACCTGACCGGCCAGCCAGGGCATCGCCGCCGCGAACGCGCGGTCCGCGAACGGCCAGTCGTGCTTGCCCGGCTGGGTCACCACCGCGCACTGGATGCCGTTGGTCTTCCCGAGCGCGCACAGTGAGTTGGCCGCCGACGCCTGATCGCTGAGGTGGACCGCGGCGTCCTTGCCGCCGAGACCGGTCCCGTTCGCGTTGACGGCGTTGACGACCGTCGGACCCGCCGACGGGGTCGAGCCGTTGATGTCGAACCACCCCGAAATACCCTGATATCGACCGTGTTTGGTGATCACACTGGTGGGGTCGAAGGCGGCGTAGGCGGCGGCGCTGCCACCGAAGAGCCGGTCGACGGTCTGCTGCTTGTTGCCGGAGTTGGGCGCCAGGTCGCCCGCGATGTCCTCGAAGGTGGAGAACATGTCGGGGTGCATGGTGGCCAGGTCCACGGCGCACGTGCCGCCCATCGACCAGCCGACCAGACCCCAGTTCGCGCGGTTGGTGCTCACGCCGTAGGTGGACTCCATGAACGGCACCACGTCCTTGGTGAGGTGGTCGGCCGAATTGCCGCGGGGGCCGTTGACGCATTCGGTGTCGTTGTTGAACGCGCCGCCGGTGTCGACGAACACCAGGACCGGCGCGTTGCCGCCGTTGGCCGCGGCGTAGTCGTCGACGGTCTTGATGGCGTTGCCGGCCCGCAACCAGTCGCCGGGGGTGTTGAACTCACCGCCGATCATCATCAGCGTGGGCAGGTGCGGCGCCGGATTCGTCGCGAAGTAGGCGGGCGGGAGGTACACCAGCTCGCCGCGATGCTTGAACCCCGACGCCGACGAGTCGATAGTCACCGGCACTACGACGCCCTTGGTGGGCACCTGATGCTTGGTCTGCATGGCCACGACGGTCGCCTGGTCGGCCTGGTCGGGCAGCGGCCCCTCGGTGAGCTGGTTCCACGCGGTCTGGACGGTGGGGAAGTACCCGACCCACAGGTTCAGGGCCAGCGCCGCGCACAGCACGGACATCGGCAGGCCGACGGCCGACGCCGTCCGCCGCCGCCACCCCGCGTTGCGCCATCCGGCGACGAACACCACCCCGGCAAACCCCGTCACCACGAGCCAAACCCACAGCAACTTCGGAGCTGGGTCGTCCGACATGCCCTGCGAGGCGATCACCCAGTAGGTGGTCGCGGCGATGGCGACGCCCACGGCCACTGCCGCGGGGAGCCAGACGAGGCCCCATCGGCGGCTGCGCCGGGCCACCGCGACCACCAGAAGGGCCACGGTGACGGCCTGGATCACCAGCGGCAACCAGCCGTGCATCAACGAGAGGTGCTGTTGCCGAAAGTCTCCGGCGGCCAACCACGATGTCACGCCGTCATCGTGGACGGCGAAGCTGACGGTTGGCTGTGGACCTCCCCCTTACCGGGGCTTGGCCAGTGGGAAGGGGAGCGTTTCGCGGATGCTGCGCCCGGTGATGAGCATGACGACGCGGTCCACGCCCATGCCCAGGCCACCGGTCGGAGGCATCGCGTACTCCATGGCTTGAAGGAAGTCCTCGTCGAGTTCCATCGCCTCCGGGTCGCCGCCGGCGGCAAGCAACGACTGCTCCTGCAGTCGCCGGCGTTGCTCGACGGGATCGGTCAACTCGCTGTAGGCGGTCCCCAGTTCGACGCCCCAGGCCACCAGGTCCCACCGCTCCGCGACACCCGGCAGGCTGCGGTGCGGCCGGGTCAGCGGCGAGACCGACGTCGGGAAGTCCTTGTAGAACGTGGGTCGTTCGGTGCGATCCTCGACCAGGTGCTCGTACATCTCGAGGACGACGGCACCGGGATCCCAGTGCGTCTGGTACGGAATCTTCGCGGCGTCGGCGTAGCGCCGCAGCGTCGCCAGATCGGTGTCGGCCGCGACGTGTTCCCCGAGCGCCTCGGACACGGCGCCGTGGACGGTCTTGACGGCCCACTCACCGGACACGTCGACGGGCTCGAGCGTTCCGTCCTCCCGTGGCCGCATGACGACGTGGGCCCCGTTCGCGGCGAGCGCGGCGTTCTGGATCAGCTCCCGGCAGCCGTCGATCCACACGTTGTAGTCGGCGTGCGCCTGGTAGGCCTCCAGCAGGGTGAACTCCGGGTTGTGGCTGAAGTCGACGCCCTCGTTGCGGAACGCCCGGCCCAGCTCGAAGACCCGCTCCACCCCGCCCACACAGAGCCGCTTCAAGTAGAGCTCGGGGGCGATGCGCAGGTACAGCGCCAAGTCGTAGGCGTTGATGTGGGTGACGAACGGGCGCGCGTTCGCGCCGCCGTGGATCTGCTGCAGGATCGGGGTCTCGACCTCGAGGAAGTCCTTGGCGAACAACGTCTCCCGGATGGCGTGCAGCACGGCGCTGCGCGCCCGGATCAGGTCGCGTGACTCGGTGTTGATGGCCAGGTCGACGTACCGGGTGCGCACCCGGGCCTCCTGGTCGGTCAGCCCCTTCCACTTGTCCGGCAGTGGGCGCAGGCACTTTCCGATCAGCCGCCAACTCTCGACGAGCAGCGACGGGGTGCCGGACTTGCTCGCGCCCATGGTGCCGGTGACCTCGAGGAGGTCGCCGAGGTCGACGGCCTTGGTAAAGTCGGTGGTACTGCCCTCGCTCAGCTGCGAGTTGTCCAGCAGCAGCTGGACTTCGGCGGACCAGTCGCGCAGGTCGGCGAACAGCACCGAACCGTAGTCGCGCAGGCGGAGCACGCGGCCGGAGACCGACACGGTCTGGCCCGTGGTCTCCAAGGCCTGCGCGACGGTGTGGCTGGGCGCCTTGCCGACGGGGTAGGCGTCGATTCCCTGATCCTGCAACGCCTTCAGCTTGGCCATCCGGACGCGGACCTGTTCGGGGAGCCGGCTGACGTGCTCGTCGGCGGGCCCGTCGAGCTCCAGGTTGGACAGGTCGGGTGCGCTGCCGTCGGGGTGCAGCCGGCCCGACTGCACGAGCGCGTCGGGCGCCGAGGTGCGCAGTCCGGTGTGTTGGCCGGTGTGCTGTTCGGCCCGCCGGCTGAACGGCAGAACCAGGAAGCCCTCGGCGATCACGGACGCGACGCCGACGCGCGGAATCAGTCGGGCGTCCTCGTAGCAGGCGAAGCGGGGCACCCATTCGGGCATGTACTTCATGTTCGACCGGTAGAGCGTCTCCAGCTGCCACCAGCGGGAGAAGAACACCAGCAGCGCCCGCCACAGCCGCGCCACCGGACCGGCGCCGAGTTGGGCGCCCTCCTCGAACGCCGAACGGAACATGGCGAAGTTCAGCGAGATGCGGGTGATGCCGATGTCGGCGCCCTGCAAGCAGAGTTCGCTCACCATCAACTCGTTCGTGCCGTTGGGGGACTGGGGCGATCGCCGCATCAGGTCCAACGAGGCGCCGTTGGTGCCCCACGGCACCAGCGACAGCATGGCCACCACCTCGTCCTGCTCGGTGACCGCTTCGACCAGCATGCAATCTCCGTCGGCCGGATCGCCCAGGCGGCCCAACGCCATCGAGAAACCGCGTTCGGTCTCGGTGTCACGCCAGTCGTCGGCCCGCTTGATGACGTTGGCCATCTCCTCGGGCGTCAGGTCACGGTGGCGGCGGATGTTGACGGTCAGCCCCGCGCGCCGGGCCCGGGTGACGGCTTGCCGCACCGGCTTCATGTCGGAGCCGGACAACTTGAACCTGTCGGGGTACAAAATCGCTTCGTCGCCCAGTTCGAGCGCGTTGAGACCGGCCTCCCGGAACGCCTGGGCGGCAGCGGCGCTCGCCCCCATCACGCCCGGCGCCCATCCGTAGGACTGGCACAGCGTCAGCCACGCCCCGATGGCGGCCGGCCACGATCGCGGGTCACCCAGGGGGTCACCGCTGGCCAGGCAGACACCGACCTCCACGCGGTAGGTGATGGCGGCCCGGCCGTTGGGGGCGAACACGACGGACTTGTCGCGGCGGGTCGCGAAGTACCCGAGCGAATCGTTCTTGCCCCAGACCTCGAGCATTCCGCGGATCGCCGACTCGTCCTCACCGGTGAGCGCATTCGCGGCCCGCTGAGACTGGAACAGCACGACCGCGGCGACCATCAACGCCAGGGCGCCGAACAGGCCGAGCAGCGCGTTGACGAAGACGTGGGGGTGGTGGCCGTCGAACGCGTCGGCGTCGACCCCGGCGAATACCACGACGCGGTTGGCCGCATAGGGCAGTCGTTCGTCGTGCTCCAGCGATCCGGGGAACATCTCCAGCAGTCCCCAGCCGACGAGGATGCCGACCGTCATCCCGGCGGCGAGGGTCGCGGCGGCCTTGATCAGCGCGCCGCGCCGCACCCGGGCCCAGAATTCCTTGCGCGCCAGCACCAGGAAGGCGATCGCCGCCACGTGGAAGGCGAGGCCGATCACCTCGCCGATGTCCTCCATCACCGATTCGGGGCCCGTGGAGAGGTCGCCGACGTTCCAGCCGATCGCGGCGACCATGTAGAGGACGAGGATCCACCAGGCGACGCTCTTGCGGGCGGCCAGCGCCGCGGCCAGCAGGGCAAGGACGAACGCCCACGCGATGCTGGTGTCGGGGAAGTTGAAGATGTAGTCGTTGACCCACTCGCGCGGCACCCGGATGACCCATCGCACCAGCGGCGAGATGCTGGCGATCAACGACAGCGTCGCGATGATTCCGACGAGCCAACCCGCGGCCGCGGGCACCCATCGGAAGGTCGACGTCCGATGCTGCTTGGGCGTAGTCAGCGTCATAGGGCGCGACAATATTCGCTCAACCCGCGAAAGTGTTGGTAGTGGCTACCAGACGGGGCCGGTGAACTTCTCGCCAGGACCCTGGCCGGGCTCCTCCGGGAAGGCGGACGACTCGCGGAACGCCAGCTGCAACTGCTTGAGGCCGTCCCGCACCGGTCCGGCGTGCGGGCCGAGGTACTCCACCGACGCCTTCACCAACCCGGCCAGCGCGGTGATCAGCCTGCGGGCCTCGTCGAGGTCGCGGTGCGGCGATTCGTCGGGGTCGTCCTCCGACAGCCCCAGCTTCTCGGCGGCGGCGCTCATCAGCATCACCGCCGCCCTGGTGATCACCTCGACGGCGGGGATCTCGGCCAGTTCGCGAACGGTCGGCTCGGCGGTGTCTTCGGGGAGTTCGGGAACCTCGGTCATGCCTGTTAGACTGGCACGTGCGACCGTCCCGGCCTACGCCAGGACAGCAAGTGGAGTCCCGCTCCCACCGTCAACCTTCCAGGTTCGACGGTCCGGTCACAGGCACCGCCAGGTGCCCGTTCTGCGCGTGTCGCAGGCGACGCAAGTCGTGATCGGTCGGCATCGGGCCCTGTCATGTACAGGGCCTTTTCGCTCTGTTGAGCGATGGCTGATGGTGTGGACTCCTCGAAGACTACATAGGAGGCCCCATCAGCACTGAGACCCGCATCAACGAGCGCATACGTGTTCCCGAAGTCCGTTTGATCGGACCGAACGGTGAACAGGTAGGCATCGTGCGCATCGAAGATGCACTCCGCGTCGCCGCGGATGCCGATCTCGACCTCGTCGAAGTTGCTCCGGCTGCGAAGCCGCCAGTCTGCAAGATCATGGACTACGGCAAGTTCAAGTACGAGACGGCACTCAAGGAGCGCGAGTCTCGCAAGAACCAGCAGCAGACCGTCGTCAAGGAACAGAAGCTGCGACCCAAGATCGACGACCACGACTACGAGACCAAGAAGGGTCACGTCGTCCGCTTCCTCGAGGCGGGGTCGAAGGTCAAGGTGACCATCATGTTCCGCGGACGCGAGCAGTCGCGGCCCGAACTTGGCTACCGCCTCCTGCAGCGGCTCGGCGCCGACGTGGCCGACTACGGCTTCGTCGAGACGTCCGCCAAGCAGGACGGTCGCAACATGACGATGGTGCTGGCACCTCACCGCGGCGCCAAGACGAAGGCACGGGCGGCACACGACGCCGCTGCGCCTCAGGCGCAGCGCGCGACTCCCGCTCCCGCCGAGCCGGCTGCGGCACCGCCGAGTGACGCTCCACCCGCACCAACCACGACCTGATCCACCACTAGAACCGAGGACTCCATGCCCAAGGCCAAGACCCACAGCGGCGCTTCCAAGCGTTTCCGGAAGACCGGCACCGGAAAGATCGTGCGCCAGAAGGCCGGTCGCCGGCACCTTCTCGAGCACAAGGCGAGCAAGCGCACCCGCAGGCTCGACGGCCGCACCGTGGTGGCGGACAACGACGCCAAGCGCATCAACAAGATGCTGAACGGCTGACCTGACTCGCTTGCCGAACCTTTCGCAGGCTCCCCACCCCTGACCCGCTCGAGATAGGAACACCCCATGGCACGCGTCAAGCGCGCACTAAACGCCCAAAAGAAGCGGCGTACCGTACTGAAGGCTTCGAAGGGCTACCGCGGCCAGCGGTCGCGGCTCTACCGCAAGGCCAAGGAGCAGCAGCTCCACTCGTTGACCTACGCCTACCGTGACCGCAAGGCTCGCAAGGGCGACTTCCGCAAGCTGTGGATCACGCGCATCAACGCCGCGGCCCGGGCCAACGGGATCACCTACAACCGGCTGATCCAGGGCTTGAAGCTCGCCGGCGTCGAGGTCGACCGCAAGAACCTGTCCGAGATCGCGATCAGCGACGAGGCCGCGTTCACCGCACTGGTCGAGGTCGCCAAGGCCGCGCTGCCCGAAGACGTGAACGCACCGTCGGGCGAAGCCGCCTGACACTGCTCACCGAGAAGTCCAATCGGGTAGCTGCCGCCGTCAAGCTGCAGCGTCCGGTCGGACGTCGCCACGCCGCACGCTTTCTCGCCGAAGGTGCCAACCTCGTCGAGTCGGCGTTGCGGCGTGGTCTCGTTGACGAGGTCTTCGTCACCGAGGCGGCCGCCGAGCGGTTTCACGAGCTGCTGGTCGACGCGCCCGTTCAGCTGGTGACCGAACGCGGCGCAAAGGCATTGTCGGACACCGTCACTCCCGTCGGGCTCGTGGCGGTGTGCCGGATGCCCGAGGCGTCACTGGCCGACGTGCTGTCGTCACCACGACTTGTGGCGGTCGCCGTGGACACCGCCGATCCCGGCAACGCGGGCACGATGATTCGGCTGGCCGACGCGATGGGCGCCGACGCCCTCGTGCTGGCCGGTGAGGGCGTCGACCCCTACAACGCGAAGTGTCTGCGGGCCTCGGCCGGCAGCATCTTCTCCGTGCCGGTCGTCGAAGCGCCGGACACCCTGGCGCTCATCCCGGAGTTGGTGCACGCCGAATTGGTGGTGATGGCGGCGACACTCGACGGCGAGCGATCGCTGGACGAGATGAACCTCGACGTCCCGACCGCGTGGCTGTTCGGTTCGGAGGCGCACGGACTCCCCGTCGACGTCGCCTCGGCGGCCGACGTCCGCGTCCGCATCCCGATGGCGGGAAGCGCCGAGAGCCTCAACGTCGCTGCGGCCGCGGCGATCTGCCTGTACGAGAGTTCGCGGGCTAGCCGCTGAGAAGGCCCCGCGCCACGTGGGTGATCTGCACTTCGTTGCTGCCCGCGTAGATCATCAGCGACTTGGCGTCACGCGCCAACTGCTCCACCCGGTACTCGGTCATGTACCCGTTGCCACCGAAGACCTGGACGGCCTCCATGGCGACGTCGGTGGCCGCCTGCGAGCAGTACCACTTCATCGCCGACGCTTCGGGCAGCGAGATGGGCGCCCCCGACTGCGCGGCCTCGATGACGCGGAACAGCATGTTGCGTACGTTGATTCGGGCCACCTCCATGCTCGCGAGCTTGAGCTGGATGAGCTGGAACTGGCCGATCTCCCGACCCCACAGCGTGCGTGACTTCGCGTAGTCGACGCAGAGCCGCAGGCACTCCTCGATCACCCCGAGCGCCATCGCCGCGACGCCGATGCGTTCGGCCGAGAAGTTGGAGCGGGCGCTGTCCCGGCCGTCGCCCTTGTCGTTGTCCTCGGTCTCGCCGAGCAGCCGGTCGCGGCCCAGCCGCACGTCGTGGAAGAACAGCTCGCCGGTCCGCGAGCTGTGAATGCCCATCTTGCGGAACGGCTTCGACTGAACGAAGCCGTCCATCCCCTTGTCGAGCACGAACGTCAGCACCTTGCGGTCGCGCTTGTTCGCGCCGTCCTTCTCGTCGAGCTTGGCGTACACGACCGTCACGTCGGCGTCGGGACCGTTGGTGATGAACGTCTTCTGCCCGTTGAGGACGTAGTCGTCCCCGTCGCGCACCACGTAGGACTTCATGCCGCCGAACGCGTCGGACCCCGAGTCGGGCTCGGTGATGGCCCACGCACCGATCTTCTCGTAGGTGACCAGTTCGGGCAGCCAGCGCTCCTGCTGCGCCAGCGTGCCGCGCGACGCGATTGTCGGAACGGTCAGACCGAGGCTGACGCCCACTCCCGTCACCAGACCCATGCTGACCCGGCACAGCTCGCTGATCAGGACGAACCCCATGCCGGCCTGCGCACCGCCGCCGCCGAACATGCCGCCCGAGGATCCACCGCTGGCGGAGGCACCTCCGCCCTCGCGCATCGCGGCCAGTCGCTTCTCCAGCGATTCCCGGGCCATCGCGTCGATGCCGAAGGTGGAGAACAACTTCTGGATGACCGGGTAGGGCGCCATGTCGCCGCTCTCCAAGTCGTCGAGGTGCGGCCGAACCTCCCGGTCGACGAACTCTCGGACCGCGTCGCGCACGGCGACGTCGACGTCTGACCATTCGAGCATGTGTTCAGGCTGCCCTTCTTGGCTCGTGCCGACCACGCGCCGGGCGCAGGCCTGCGGGAAAACGTGGCGCGGGCGAACTGATCACCCAACGTATTCGTGACAACCCACGTTGTCCACAGTCGGTGGGAGGTCGACCGGACCACCAAGCGGCGGACACCTAGTCTGGTCGAGTGGCTGCCGAAGCGTTCGAGGAACGGTCAGGCGACGGCGGCGGTCCACTGCACTGGCTGAAGAACGCCAACCACGACGACGGACTCGTCAACTTCGTCAAGCGCGCGCGCCGGGTGTTGCCCGGTGACCCGGACTTCGGGGATCCGCTGTCCGCGGCCGGGGTCGGCGGCCCCCGTGCGGCGGCGCGAGCGGCCGATCGCATTCTGGATCGCCACGCCGCATCCCGCGAGGTCAGCCTGGCGGGCCTGCAGGTGTGGCAGGCGCTGACCGAACGCGTGTCGGGTCAACCGGCGAACCGCGAGGTGACGCTGGTGTTCACCGACCTGGTCGGATACTCGGATTGGTCGCTCCGCGCCGGAGACGACGCCGCGCTCAAGTTGGTGCGGCGGGTCACCCAGGTGACGGAGCCGCCGCTGCTGGAGGCCGGCGGACAGATCGTCAAGCGGATGGGGGACGGCGCGATGGCGGTCTTCCGTGATCCCGCCACCGCCGTCGGTGCCGTGCTGGCCGCCCTGGACGCCGTCAAAGGCGTTGAGGTCGGCGGTTTTACGCCGATGATGCGTGCCGGCATCCACACCGGCCGCCCACAGCGGATCGGATCGGACTGGCTGGGCGTCGACGTCAACGTGGCCGCGCGGGTCATGGACCGCGCCACCAGGGGTGGGCTGGTGGTGTCCAACGTGACCCTCGCCGGCATCTCCGACGAGGACTTCGAATCGCTGGGCATCACGGTCAAACGCGTCCGCAAGCCGCTGTTCTCGGCGAAGGCGCCCGGCGTGCCCGACGATCTCGTGATGTATTGGGTGAAGACCCGCAGGCACCTGCCAGGTACGGACGGGGTCGAGGCGGAGGCGCCGGGGGCATAGTCGGTGCCGATGGTGGCCTCGACGATCGCCCGACTGGCCCGCGTTCGAGTGACCGTGGGCTATGCCGTCGTGCTGGTCGTCGTCACCGCGACCCTGGTGAAACTCGATCCCGCCGTACAGGACCGGATAATCCTGCACGCCAGTACCAACCTGCACAATCTGCGGCACGGGCACGTCGGGACATTGCTAGGCAGCGCATTCGTCGTCGACGCGGGACCGGTCCTCTACTGGCTGCCCGGCCTGGTGTGCCTGCTCGCGCTGGGCGAACTGCTGTGGCGCAGTCGCCGGTTGATGGTGGCGTTCGCGGTGGGGCACGTCGGCGCGACACTGCTGGTCGCCGCCGGACTGTGGGCCGCGGTGTCCCATGGCTGGTTGCCGAGGAGTGTCACCGGCGCCACCGACGTCGGAATGAGCTACGGCGCCACGGCGGTGCTCGGCGCCCTCACCCCGACGATTCCCCGGCGCTGGCGACCGGCGTGGGTCGGCTGGTGGCTCGCCGTCGCGGGGACGGCCGTCGTCGCCGGCGCCGACTTCACCAACGTGGGCCACCTTCTGGCCCTGCTGCTGGGGATGCTGGTCGCGACGGCGTTCGGCGCCCCGCACCCGTGGACCCATCCCCTGGTCGTGCTGCTGACCGTCGCCTCGGCGTTCGGCGTCCTGGTGATCGCCAACGACCCCGGCACGCTGCTGCCCGCGGCCGTGGCCGGTCTGGCCGGGGCGGCGCTCGGCGTGGTCTGCACGCTGGTCGTCGACCTGCGGGCGTCGGAGGACCGGTCCGTCAGCAGCTGAACCGCAGCCCGATGTCCGCCGGCGGCGTCGTCTTCTGCAGGCACCCGAACGGCACCACGCCACGCGCGCTCAGCCCGATCGCGGCCTGATGGGCGTAGTCGACGCAGAACAGGCCCGCCGCGTCGGCACGGCACCGGTAGTCGCCGAACGCCAGGCTCTGGCCGGCCGGCAGTTCCGCCCCCGAGCCGTCCCGAAACGGTCCGGGGTCGCCGTGTGGCGATCCGACGTCGACGGTCGCGCCCGCGAAGTCGACCCAGTTGGGCTTCCACGCCGTCTCGATTCCCGCGGGTCGCGGGGGCGGGTCCGCCAACTTCACCAGACACGCCAGCGCGCCGTCCTGACGGCGGTTGGTCACGCAGTTGGTCTCGGTGCCCGCCGTGGTGAACGCGACGTCGCCACCGAGGTCCGTCGTCTCGCCGCCCCGGGTCATCGAGTGATGGCCGGCGACGTCGGCGGGTGTGCCGGCCTCGATCCACCGGACGACGTCGCCGATCGGGGCGCCCTGTCGTGGCGCCGCACCGGCGACCCTCGGCGGCGTCGTGGTCGGTGGCGACGTCGAGGCCGTGCTCGTCGTCGCGGTGGCGGACGTGGAACCGGTACCTTCCGCTGGGCCCTGCACCCCGCCCGAACAGCCCGCCACCAGCGCAGACACGGCGAGCAGGAGGGCAAGTCGCATGCCGACCAGGGTAGCGGTCCCGCATCGGACGGCCCGTCAGGCACGTCGAGAGCCCCGTTCTTCGCTAACGTCGGGTCATGCACGAACGCACCATTCGCGTCACCGTCGACAGCGGCGTCATCGAGGGTTTCACCGCCGACGGGGTTCACCGCTGGCGGTCCGTCCCGTACGCCCGCCCGCCCGTGGGGCCGTTGCGGCTGCGCGCCCCTCAGCCGGTCCAGCCGTGGCCAGGGGTTCGCTACTGCCACGGGTTCACCTACTGCGCGCCGCAGGAGCGCAAGTACACCCTCCTCGGGCTCGGCAAGTTTCAGCCGATGAGCGAGGACTGTCTGACGCTCAACGTGGTCGCGCCGGAGAATCCTGGCAACGACGGGCCCCTGCCCGTGATGTTCTTCATCCACGGCGGCGGCTACATCCTCGGCAGCTCGGCCACCCCGATCTACGACGGCGGGTCCATGGCCCGGCGCGGCTGCGTCTACGTCTCGGTGAACTATCGGCTGGGTGCGTTGGGATGCCTGGATCTCTCGGCCCTTTCGACGCCCGAGCACCCGATCGAGGACAACCTGTTCCTGCGGGACCTGATCATGGCCCTGCGGTGGGTCCGCGACAACGCCGCCGTGTTCGGTGGCGATCCGGACAACGTGACCATCTTCGGCGAGAGCGCCGGTGCCCATGCGGTCGCGACCCTGCTGGCGGTGCCCGAGGCCAAGGGCTTGTTCCAGCGAGCGATCTCGGAGAGCCCGGCCAGCGGCATGGCGGGGCCGCCGAACGTGGCCGCCGCCTTTGCCGACGACTTCGTCCGCGAGTTGGGCGCCACCCCCGAGCATGGGGCTGCCGCCGTGATGAACGCCAGGCCCGCCCAGCTGATCGACGCGTTGAATGCCGTCATGCGACTCGGCATGACGGAGATGCGCGGCGCCTTCCCCGTCGGACCGACCTACGGCACGACACTCCTGCCGCACGACCCGCTGCAGGCGATGCGCGACGGCACTGCCCACCGGGTGCCCCTCATCGTGGGCACCAACCGCGACGAGGGGCGGCTGTTCACCCGGTTCCTGCAACTGCTGCCGACGACGGAGCCGGCGATCGAGTTGCTCCTCGCCGACTCCGACGTCGAACTCAAGGAACGAATCACCAAGGCCTACCCCGGCTACCCGAGCCCGAGTGCCTGCATCCGCCTCGGTGGCGACTTCGCCTTCGGGACCGCGGCGTGGCAGATCGCCGCCGCGCACGGCCAGCACGCCCCGACCTACGTCTACCGGTACGACTACGCACCGCGAACGTTCCACCTGTCGGGCCTCGGTGCCACCCACGCCACGGAGTTGCTGGCCGTCTTCGACGTCTACCGCACGCGGTTCGGGTCGCTGATGACCGCCGTTGCCGACCGCCGCTCGGCGCGCCGCGTCTCCAACGACGTGCAGAACAGGTGGCGCTCGTTCAGCCGCACCGGGTCACCGGGCGACCGCTGGCCCCGGTACACCGCCGACCAGCGCGCGGTGATGGTCTTCGACCGGCACTCGCACCTCGAATACGACCCCAACGCCGACCGTCGACGCGCGTGGGAGGGCTTCACGCTGGCCGCCAACTGAGGGCCCCGGTGGAGCGCGCGAAGCGACGGGGGAGGGTTGGGCGAGTTTCCCGCGATCCTCGCGCGCGTCCGCCGTCGACGTGGTCGAGTGGTGAGGTGACGCACCCACTGGACCCCCTGTCGTCCGACGAATTCTCCGCTGTCGCTGCGGTGTTGCGCCGCGAGCATCAGGTGCAGGCCGCCCCGTCCGCGGGTTCGGGCCTCGGCTGGCGGTTCGCCTCCATCGAATTGGTGGAGCCGGGCAAGGACGAATTGCGGCGGTTCGACGGCGGCGGCGACGTGCCCGCACGGCGCGCGACGGCGATCTGCCTCGACCGGTCCGCCAACGCCACGTACAAGGCCGTGGTGTCGCTGACCGACGACCGGGTCGAGTCGTTCGTCCACGTCCCCGGTGTGCAGGCCAACTTCACCGTGGACGAGTTCCTCGAGTGCGACCGGTTGCTGCGCGCGCACCCCGACGTGATCGCCGCCCTCGCCAAGCGGGGCATCACCGACCTGGACAACGTGTTCATGGACACCTGGACGTTCGGTGACGCGGTCGCGCCCGCCGAGTTCCGCGACCGCAGGCTGGGCTGGTCGGACACGTGGCGCAAGGACGCGCCCGGTGCCAACCCGTATGCCCACCTGGTCAGCGGTCTGCACTGCGTCGTCGACCTGAACACCATGGAGCTGCTGCGGGTGGAGGATGACGGGGGAGTCGAAACACCCGACGTGATGGGCGAATACGCGCCGCAGCACGTTCCGGAGCGCATTCGCGCCGCGTCGACGCGGGAACCGCTCAAGCCGCTGCTCATCACCCAGCCCGAGGGTCCGTCGTTCACCCTGGACGGCAACCTGCTGCGGTGGCAGAACTGGTCGTTGCGCATCGGTTTCAACTACCGCGAGGGCATGACCCTGCACACCGTGGCCTACCGCGACGGCGACCGTGAGCGCTCGATCGCCCACCGAATGTCGTTCGCCGAGATGATCGTTCCGTACCGCGACTCCTCGACCGACCACTACCGTCGGACCGCCTTCGACATCGGCGAGTGGGGCCTCGGCTTCATGACCACCTCGCTCGAACTCGGCTGCGACTGCCTCGGCGAGATTCGCTACCTCGACGCCGTGATGCACGACAGCACGGGCGCGCCCTACACGATCACCAACGCCATCTGCATTCACGAAGAGGACGGCGCCGTGCTGTGGAAGCACGTCGACCACGACTCGGGGGCCGAGGTCCGCCGGATCCGCCGTCTGACCATCTCCTTCCACGTGACGGTCGCCAACTACGAGTACCTGGTCTACTGGCGCCTCTACCAGGACGGCAACATCGAGTGCGAGGTGCGCGCCACCGGCATCATGGTCACCACGCCATTGGCTCCCGGCGCCCCGAATCCGAACGGCACGCTCGTCGACGAGCGGACGTATGCACCCTTCCACCAACACTTTCTGGTGGCCCGCCTCGACATGGACGTCGACGGCTCCGACAACACCGTGGTCATGTCGGAGTCCTACGCCGAGCCCATGGGGCCCGACAATCCGTACGGGCTGTCGCTTGTGACGCGCAACGTTCCCTTGCGCAGCGAGAGCGAGGGCATGCAGGACGTCGACTTCGCCACCCAGCGCGCGTGGAAGGTGGTGAACCCGAACGTGACCAACGGCGTGGGCACCCACCCCGCGTACAAGTTGGTGCCCGGCGGTGCCATCCCGGCGATGTTCGACCCCGCCTCCCCAGTCCTCAAGCGCGCCAACGTCATCGGGCACACCCTGTGGGTGACGCCGAACTCCGCCGACGAACGTTGGCCCGCAGGGGAATTCGTGAACCAGTCGGCCGAGGACACCGGGCTTGGGCAGTGGACGAAGGCCAACCGGCCCATCGAGAACACCGACGTGGTGCTCTGGTACGTCTTTGGTCTGCACCACATCACCCGCCCGGAGGACTGGCCGGTGATGCCGGTCGACGTGGTGTCGTTCTGGCTGAAGCCGTTCGGGTTCTTCGACCGCAACCCATCCCTGGACGTGCCCGCCACGCCGTCGGACGCGTGCCACGGACAGAGTTGACGCCCGTCAAGTTCGTGGCGGAAAACGGCATCGCCGGTGACCCCCACTGACTAACGTGGGCGGCGTGCAACCCTTCCTCGCCAACGCCCTGATCGAACGCCCCGACGATCTCACCGCCGACTGGTTGACCGCCACCCTCGGGACACCGGTCACCGACTTCACCGTCGAGCGCATCGGCACCGGACAGATGAGCGAGTGCTACCGCGTCGGGCTCACCTACGCCGACGGCCAGAGCGGTCCGGACTCGGTGGTGCTGAAGGTCGCCGCCGCGGACCCCAGCAGCAGGCAGACCGGCTTGGCGATGGGTCTCTACGAACGGGAGGTCCGGTTCTACACCGACGTCGCGCCGGGGCTGCACGGCCCGGTCTCGCCATGCCACCACGCGGCCTACGACCCGGCGACCGGAGCGTTCGACCTGCTGCTCGGCGACGCCGCCCCGGCCGTGGTGGGCGACGAGATCGGCGGCGCGTCGGTCGAGCAGGCGACGATGGCGCTGACCCAGCTCGGTCGCGTGCACGGCCCGCTGCTCGGCGACAGCGCCCTCGCGGACGCGCAGTGGCTCAACCGGGAGACGCCGCTGAACCAGGGCCTGATGGCCGCGCTGTACGCGGGCTTCGTCGAGCGCTACCGCGACGAAGTCGCGCCCGAACACCTCGAGGTCTGCGAACGACTGGTCGCGTCGTTCGACGACTACCTCGCCGCCGAGGCCGCGTCCGGCCGCCCACAGGGCCTGGTGCACGGCGACTTCCGGCTGGACAACATGTTGTTCGGCCAGGAGGGTGCCGACCGTCCGCTCACCGTGGTGGACTGGCAGACCGTCACGTGGGGGCCGGCGATGACCGACGTCGCCTACTTCCTGGGATGCGCCCTGCCCGCCGATCGGCGCCGCGAACACGGCGAGACACTGCTGCGCGCCTATCACGACGCACTCGGGTCAGACCGCTCCTTGAGCCTGGACGACGTGCGGGAGGGCGTGCGGCGGCAGAGCTTCTTCGGGGTGATGATGTCGATCGTGTCGCCGATGCTGGTCGAGCGCACCGAGCGCGGCGACCGGATGTTCGTCACGATGATCGCGCGGCACTGCCAACACGTCCTCGACACCGGCGCACTGGCCGTGCTGCCCGCGCCGTCGCAACCGGAACCGTTGCAGCCCACGCCCGAAGACGAGGGCCGCCACGAACCGTCCGACGAACCGCTGTGGAGCGAGAGCTGGTACTTCGACTTCGTCGACCCACGCCAGGAGGTGGGCGGCTGGTTGCGACTTGGCCTCATTCCGCACCAGGGCCATGCCTGGGTCAACGCCCTGCTCTGTGGACCGAACCTGCCCACCATCGCCGTGCTCGACTTCGAGGCTCCGCTGCCTGCCGACCACACCCGCGTACGGGTCGACGGCGTCGACCTCGAACTCGAGGTCACCGCGCCCCTGCAGTCCCACCGGGTGTCGTTGCGCGGCAGGGGGATGGCCTACGACGATCCGGCCGACCTCCTCCGGGGTGTCCCGGGCCGACCCGTCGATCTCGAGATGGACCTGGTGTGGACCACCGATGGCACGCCGTACCAGTACCGCCTGTCGACCCGATACGAGATTCCGTGCACCGTGTCCGGAACCGTCCGGGCGGAGGGCCGGACGTATGAGTTCTCCGACGTTCCCGGGCAACGGGACCACTCGTGGGCCGCGCGCGACTGGTGGGGCATGGAGTGGGTGTGGAGCGCGCTGCACCTCGACGACGGCACCCACGTCCACGGCCTCGACCTCAGGATCCCCGGCGCGCCACCGATGGCGGCCGGCTACGTCCAGCGCGCCGGGGAGATCGTCGAGCTGCAGACGGTCGTCGCACGGGAGACCTTCGGCGACGACGAATTGCCGGTTGCCACCACGCTGGAGATCACCCCGGGTGACCTCGTGGCGACCGTCGAGGTGCGTGGGCATGCGCCGGTGCTGTTGACCTCGTCGGACGGCCGGCTGAGCCGATTCCCGCGGGCGTGGGCCACCGTGACGACCACCGACGGCCGCACCGGGGTCGGCTGGCTCGAATGGAACCGCAACCGGACGTGACGGTGCTGAAGTCGGTGGTGCTGTTCGTGGTGGCGGCACTGCTGGAGATCGGCGGCGCCTGGTTGGTGTGGCAGGGCGTCCGGGAGCACCGCGGCTGGCCGTGGGCCGGCGTCGGCGTGCTGGCGCTCGGCGCCTACGGTTTCGTGGCCGCGTTCCAGCCGGACGCCAACTTCGGCCGCGTGCTGGCCGCCTACGGCGGAATCTTCATCGCCGGCTCCCTGCTGTGGGGCATGGTCACCGACGGCTTCCGGCCCGACCGCTGGGACGTCACGGGCGCGGTCGTGTGCCTGCTCGGGGTCGGCCTGATCATGTACGGCCCACGCTAGGACGGATGCGCGCCGTCGTCGTCGAGGTCGTCACGGCGAAGCCCCATCGGCGTGGCGGCGGGGATGTCGCCCGCGGCGACCACCGCCCTGGTGATCGGCGTCAGCGTGCGGAACAGCAGGTCCAGTTCGCCGTCGTCGAGGGCGTCGAACGCCGACAGTGACGACCGGTCGGTCGAGTCCTCGAGGTGCTGCTTGAAGTCGCGGCCCGAATCCGTCAGTGCCCCTTGACCGTCGACGAGACCGCGCGCGGCGAGACGGTCGACGCACGACTGCCACTCGTCGTCGTCGTACTCACGGCTGCGCGCCAAGAACTCCCGCGGCACCCGGTCGGCGAGCGCGTGCAGGACGTTGCAGTCGCGGCCCCCGACTCCGTTGGCGACGAGCACCGCGACGTGCGCGTCCCCGCGTTGTTCGCGCAGCAGGGTGCTGGCGTGCCACAGCCGGGCCACCGGGTGCTCCGGCCACGGTAGGGCACGATTCGCGGCGAACAGTGGGCGGCCGTCCAGCGGCGCGGTGGCCGCGGCCGTGGCCAGCAGTTCGGCGGCGGTTCGCACCTCCTCGCCGTCTCCGACGCCGCAGCGGATCAGCGCGGCGACGGCGGCGGCCTCCCGGGCCCGGAGCGCATCGGCCGGGCTCGCGAAGTCCCATGCCGACGGCAGTGCGCGCGCCACCTGGGACGGCGCAAAGTTGTAGAAGACGGCGGTGACGAGGTCGGCGCCCACCGCCCCCAGCGGGGCGGCGCGCGCGCCGAAGTAGCCCATCCAGAATCCACGGAAACCCGCCTGCGCGAGGGCGTCGCGGGACTCGGGTGCGAAGTACGTCAGCGCGTGCACGGGTTCGAAGCGGTCGAACAGCCTGCGCGCGGTGGTCGGAGTTCTGCTCACATGCGCAGTCAACCACCGTCGCGTCGTCCGGATGGAAGGATGCATGCCATGCGGTGGACGGTGGCTGCGACGACTCTCGCGGTGGCGGGTGCCGTGACGTGTGGGTGCGCGGGCGTGACCGGGCCCGACGTCGTGCCGACGGTGGCGAAGGACGCCCTCCAGAGGGACGTCGCCGCCAAGCTCACCACGGCGGGAGAGCGACCGCAGGAGGTCGTCTGCGACTCGGATCTCGTCGGAGAGGTGGGCCGGACGGCGCACTGCGACGTGGCGACGGGGACGCCGAGCGGTTTCCAACCGGTCGTCACCGTCACCGGCACCGACGACGGTGCGATTCAGTACGACCTGACGCCCGCGCTGTCGCGCGAACAACTCGAGGCGGAAGTGGCGCGGTTGATCGCCGAGAAGTCCCCGACCCGAATCGATTCGGTGGCGTGCGAGGGCGGGCTGACGGGCGAGGTGGGTGCCTCCGCCGGATGCGACGTGGTCGCCGGGGGAGTACAGGCACGACGGACGGTGGAGGTCACCGGGGTGTCGGGACTGACGATGAACTTCACCTTGCGGACGAACTGACGTCCGTCACCGCCTCCTCGATGATCTCCCGCATGGCACGTTCGGCGGCGTCCTCGTCACGGAGGCGGATGGCGCGGGCGACCTCGTCGTGCAGCGCGATGGCCACCGGATTCGGCTTCTCGGGCATCATGCCGTGATGGGTGCGACCGGTGAGCACTTCGGCGACGACTCCGTTGAGCGCCCGAAACATCTCGTTCCCACTGGCTTCGAGCAGCGTCTGATGAAATACCTTGTCGGCCAACAGGTATGACTCCAGGTCGCCGGACCGCCCGTGCATCACCATGTCAGACACGGCAGCGGCCATGATGCGGCACTGATGGGGGTCGGCCCGCCGGGCGGCGAGCGCGGCGGCGGTCGGTTCGAAGCCGCGTCGTAGCTCGGACAGCGACACCAATTGCGCTGTGCGGTCGCCGGATTCGAGCCGCCATCGAATTACGCGCGGGTCGAAGACGTTCCATCGCTCGACGGGTTGGATCGTGATGCCGACGCGGCGGCGCGACGCGACCAAGCCCATCGACTCGAGGACGCGGACCGCCTCGCGCGCCACGCTGCGGGACACCCCGTACTGCACGCCGACGCCCTCGAGATTGATCACGCCTCCGGCAGGCAGGGTTCCCGACACGATCTCGGCACCGATGCCGGTGAGCACGTTGTCGTGCAGCGCGCTGACGTTTGAGGGTCCGGCCACGCCATACATCTTGTCATAATCTTTGCTGGCTGCCTTAAAGACCGATCTTTCATCGATTTACTTGCAATGGTCAGATCATTGAGGCAAGCTGTGTGATGCCTGGCACAAACTGGGTACCACGAATCGGGAGGTCACAGCGGCATGGCGCCAATCGTCGTAATGGGTGTGTCCGGATCGGGCAAGTCGACCGTCGGCGCGGCCCTCGCGCAGCGGCTGCGCGTGCCCTTCGCCGACGCCGACGACTTCCACCCCCCGGCGAACATCGCCAAGATGACCGCGGGCCACGCCCTCGACGACGACGACCGACGCCCCTGGCTCGACTCGATCGGGACGTGGCTGGCCGCCCATCCCGACGGCGGCGTGATGAGCTGCTCGGCACTCAAGCGCGTGTACCGCGACCAGTTGCGCCACCACTGCGCCGACGTCGACTTCCTGCACCTGGCCGGCACCCCCGAGGTGATCGGCCGGCGGCAGGCCAGCCGACCCGGTCACTTCATGCCGGCGTCGCTGCTCGCCTCCCAGTTCGACACCCTCGAGCCGCTGGCCCCCGACGAACGCGGCGTCGACGTGAACGTCGACCAGGACATCGATTCCATCATCAACGAATACGTAACGCTGACCCAACGGGAGTTGTGATGACCAACGGTATTTCCTTGCTCGCCGACGAGGCGCCGAAGCTCACCGAGCCGGTCGCCTCCGGCGTGCACCTCCTGCTGGCGTTCCTCGTCGGCATCGCGGTCATCGTCGTGCTCATCACGATCGTCAAACTGCACCCCTTCCTGTCGCTGATGTTCGGCGGCCTGACGGTGGGCATGGTGGCGGGGGAGAACCTCACCACCGTGCTGGCGTCGTTCACGAAGGGCTTCGGCGAGACTGCGGCGGGGGTCGGCATCCTCATCGCCCTCGGCGCGATGTTCGCCAAACTGCTGGCCGACTCCGGTGGCGCCGACGAGATCGTCGACACGATCGTCGGTCACGCCTCACCCCGAATGCTGCCGTGGGCAATGGCATTGGTCGGCGCGATCATCGGCCTGCCCATGTTCTTCGAGATCGGCCTGGTGCTGTTGATCCCGGTCATCTACCTGGTCTCGCGCCGCTCTCAGCTGTCCCTGATCACCGTCGGAATCCCCGCTCTGGCCGGCCTTTCGGCGATGCACGGATTCGTGCCCCCGCACCCCGGCCCGCTGACCGCCGTCGGACTCCTCGACGCCGACCTGGGCGTCACGCTGGCCCTCGGTGTGGCAGTGGCGATTCCGACCATCATCCTGGCCGGGCCGCTGTTCGGGAAGCTCGCCGGAAAGTGGGTCGTCGTCGACGCGCCGGACACCTTCGACGCCGACCGCTTCGCCGAGGGCGAGACCCGGCGCCGGCCGTCGTTCGGCGTCACCCTGTTCTCGGTCCTCCTCCCGGTCGTGCTCATGCTCGGCAAGGCATTGGTCGACATCTTCATCGACGACAAGTCGAATCTCGTCCGGATGGTGTTCGACACCCTCGGCACCCCGTTGATCGCGCTTCTCATCGCCGTCATCGTCGGCATGTTCACCCTCGGCCGCGGCGCGGGGATGGACCGCAGCGAGGTCACCTCGTGCATCGAATCCGGGCTGCCGCCCGTGGCCGGCATCATCCTGATCGTCGCCGCCGGTGGCGGTTTCAAGCAGGTACTGGTCGACACCGGCATCGGCACCCTGCTCGCCCGGTGGGCCGAGGGCGCGAACATCTCGGTGCTCGTCCTCGCCTGGGTGATCGCGGTGCTGATCCGCCTCGCCACGGGTTCGGCCACGGTCGCCACGATCACCGCGTCGTCGTTGATCGTGCCGCTGGTCGCAGACCTGCCGACCGGGGAGGTGTCGTTGGTGGTGCTGGCCGTTGGTGCCGGATCGCTGTTCTTCTCCCACGTCAACGACGCCGGCTTCTGGTTGGTCAACCAGTACTTCCGCCTCACCGTCGGGCAGACCATCAAGACGTGGTCGATCATGGAGACGGTGCTCTCGGTCAGCGGTCTCGGCGTCGTGCTCCTGCTGGACCTGGTGATCTGACGCCCTGACGACGAACGGCGGGCGTCACCCCGAGTGGGTGACGCCCGCCGTCGTCGTGTGCGGGTCTAGCTGACGCGCTTCCCGAGTTCCTTCTGCGCACGCTTGAGATCCTTGCGGGTCTGCTTGGCCTGCTTGCGGCTCAGCGTGGCGAACTCATTGCTGCGGTCCTGGGCCAGGGCGGCCAGTTCTGCGCCGCGGTCCCGGGCCGCCTCCACCAGCTCCGGCGCCCGGTCGCGGGCGACGTCGACCAGCTTGGCGCCACGCTTCTGCGCCACGTCGGCCAGCTCGGTGCTGCGGTCCTGGGTCAGCTCGGCGAGCTCGAGGCCACGCTTGCGTGCCTTCTTGGCCAGCTTGGGGCCACGATCACGCGCCACGTCGGCCAACTCGGTGCCGCGCTCCAGCGCGACGTCGGCCAGCTCGGAGCCACGCTCGTAGGCGACGTGGGCCAACTCGCGTCCACGCTCCGCGCCGACGTGCAAACCGGACTGCAGGTTCTCGCCCCACTTGTCGACGAGCTCAGCGTCGATCAGGGCGTTGGGGGTGTCGCCACCACTCGGCAGGACGTTGGTGACGCGCTCGCTGACCTTGCGGGCGGCGCGGCGGCCACGCCAGCCCAGGGACGGCCGGCCCTCGGTGTCGACGGAGGCGATGATGAGGCCGCCGATGAGGCCGACGTCGGCGAAGAGTGCCTTGCGCTCGGCGGCCTTGCGGGCCGGGTCGGTCTCGTTCCAGAAGGCGTGGCTGCCGAGGCTGCCGGGCACGACGCTGACGGCCAGCGCCGCCGACGACAGGCGGGGCAGCTTGCCCGAGGCGAGCAGCAGGCCGGCGCCGATCTGGACGCCCGCGGTCACCTTGGCGACGGTCTCGGCGTTGGTGGGCACGTTGGGGCCGACCGGATCCGGCAGCTTGCTGAGACCTTCGAGGGTGGGCCGGGCGGCGTCGGCGGCTGGTTTGGGGCTCTTGAGCGCTTCCACACCACGGGTGATGAAGGTGGTGGCCAGCATGGGACGCGCAATTCTTCGGATCAACATGCGCGGTCTGTTCCCCAGGTGGGTCGGTTGCAAACCCCCGACCGGCCGAGCGCGGTCTCCCGCAGCGGGCGCCGCATTAAGGTGGACGTTCCAAGAACCATAAGGAGGTCGGCGTGGCCCTCGTCGCGGGTATCGACTCGTCCACCCAATCGTGCAAGGTCCTGATCTGCGACGCGGACACCGGTGAGACGGTGCGCTCCGGATCGGCCCCCCACCCCGGGGGCACGGAGGTCGACCCGGCCGCCTGGTGGGAGGCGCTGGCCGACGCCGCCGCGGCGGCGGGCGGGCTTGACGACGTCGCCGCCGTGTCGGTCGGCGCCCAGCAGCACGGCATGGTGTGTCTCGACGCCGCGGGAAACATCGTGCGGGACGCGTTGCTGTGGAATGACACCCGGTCCAGTCACGCGGCCGTGGCGCTGATCGAGGAACTCGGTGGGCCCGCGGAGTGGGCGGACCGGATCGGAGTGGTCCCGGTCGCGGCGATCACCGTGACGAAATTGCGCTGGCTCGCCGACAACGAACCCAAGAATGCCGACGCCACCGCGGCGGTGTGCCTTCCGCACGACTGGCTGACGTGGCGACTGTCCGGCTCGACCGACGTCTCCGACATCCGCACCGACCGCAGTGACGCCAGCGGCACCGGCTACTTCGCGGCCGAGGACGGCTCCTACCACCCCGACCTGCTCGAGATGGCGATGCGCGGCCGCAGTCCGCTCGTGCCGCCCGTCGTCGGCCCGTCGGAGGCAGCGGGGCGCACCACCACCGGAGCGATTCTCGGTGCGGGTGCCGGCGACAACGCGGCCGCGGCGCTGGGCCTGGGGGTCGGCCCGGGGGACTGCGTCGTGTCCCTGGGCACCTCCGGCGTGGTGAGTGCCGTGGGCGACGCCGCCTCGCACGACGCCGAAGGACTGGTGGCCGGCTTCGCCGACGCCACGGGTCGTCAGCTTCCCCTGGTGTGCACGCTCAACGGCGCGCCCGTGCTTGCGGCGGTCGCCAAGATGCTGGGAGTCGACTTCGACGAATTCGACCGGCTCGCATTGTCTGCGCCGCCCGGTGCCGAGGGGTTGACGCTGGTGCCGTACTTCGACGGCGAGCGCTCACCCAACCTGCCGGACGCGGCGGGCGCACTGCACGGCGTGACGACTCGGAACCTGTCGCCGGCCAACGTCGCCCGGGCCGCCGTGGAGGGCCTGCTTGCCTCCATTCAGTTTTGTGTGGAGAAGATCTCCCGCCAGGGCGTGGACGCCGGCCGGGTGATCCTGGTGGGTGGCGGTGCCCGTTCGGAGGCGGTCCGGCGGATCGCTCCGGCGATCCTTGGCGTGCCGGTTCACGTGCCGTCGCCGGCGGAGTACGTGGCGCTGGGTGCGGCCCGCCAGGCCGCGTGGACGGTGTCCGGGGCCGACGAGCCGCCGGCCTGGACCCTCGGCGAGACGTCCTCCTTCACCGCCGATGCCACCCCCGACGTGCTCGAGCGCTACCGGTCCGCGCAGGCGTTGACGCTGGGTCAACGCTGACCCGGACCGGGGGGTCGTCACGCCGAGTCGCGGGCGGTTTGTGACGTCGTCGCCGACGACGACAACTGGTTGACGACGAAGGACGCGGCTTGGTCGGCGGTCCCGTTGTTCTTGTACGCGCTGTGGGCGGACCGGTCGAGGCCGCCGGGGAAGCAGACTGGGTCGCCCTGGTTGCACTCCTGGACGGTCTTGCCGACGTACGCATCGCCGACGGCGATGGGCGGGGCGCTGTGGTCGACGAGGTTCAGGAACCACGGGTCGGGCGTGCCGAACAGGGCGACGGCGGCGACGTGCGAGGCGACGGACGCCGGCATCGGCCCGGAGATGTCGGCGGGCAGGGTGAATCCGGCGGGGATCGCGCTGGCGGTGGTGTAGGCGGCGACGGCCGCACCCTGCGAGTAGCCGCCCAGGACGATCTTGGTGTTCGGGCACGTGGTGGCGATCGACTGGATCTGACGGCTGGCGTCGGCGACCCCGTTGGCGGCGGCCTGGAAGTCCAGCGAGGCGGGGTAGTCGACCGCGTAGACCCCGACGGGCTGACCGAGCTTGGCGTTGAGCGAGTCGACGAAGGCCTGACCGGTGTCGCCGATGCCCGGTGCCTCGAAGGTGCCGCGGGCGAACACGACCTGGACGGCCGAGCAGGCCGGGTTCGTGTCGGCGTGCGCCAGTCCCGCGGCCTGCGGGCCGAGGACCGCCGCCGCGGAGGCGAGGGTGGCGGCGAGGACGCTCAGCGTGTTGTTCGTCATGGTCGAGCCTTTCGGACGGTCCTGAGTGAGTGCATTCAGACTTCCGTGCCGACGACGTCGCCACATCGGCGCTGACCACCAGAAACCGACCACCGCTAGCGGCTACGGCCGCTACCGGCTAGCAGGGGGTCAGCCGCCCGGACGGGGCCAGTCGTGGTGCGGCGGCGCGTCGGCGGACCGCGCATCGTCACGCGGGGGAGGACACAGACCGTCGAGCAGCAGCCGCAGCGGCGCCCAGCTCTCGCGACCACGACGGGTGGCGGCGTAGGCCGTCATGACGACGGTCGGATCGGTTAGGCGCAGCACCGAGACGCCGGGGCTGGCGGGCCGATTCAGCGGCAGCAAGCCGACGCCGTAGCCGGCGAGGATCAGGTCCTCGACGAGGTCGAGACTGTCGATCTGATGGGCGATGCGCGGGGTGAAGCCGGTCAGCGCGGCGAGCGTGCGCACCGCGTCTTCGTCGGCGGTGTTGCGGGAGTTGACGATCCACGTCGCGTCGGCGTAGTCGTGCAGATCGGCGGTGTCACCGGCCGCCGCGTCGGTCCGCGTGCCGAGGCCCCAGGGGGTCGACCACAGCGCCACCGCGTCCAGCGCGGGGTTGAGCGACGCGGGCGCCAGGTTGTAGTCGTAGACCAGGGCCAGGTCGAGGTCGTCGTCGACGAGCAGCCGGAACGCTTCGACGGGTTCGTACTCGCTGACGATCGCGTCCACTCGCGGATGGCTGGCGGCGAGGCCGGCCAGAACCGGAAGCAGCGACACCCGGATGCCGGTGGCGAAGCCGCCGACGCGCAGGGTGCCCGCGGGCTCGGCGTCGGGGTCGAGGTCCAGGCGCGCGGCGTCGACTGCGGCAAGGATGGTGACGGCGTGATCGGACAGCCGACGGCCGGCGGGCGTGAGACGGACGTGGCGCCCCGCCGGCTCGACGAGGTCCACCCCGGCGTCTCTGGCGAGCGCCGCGATCTGCTGCGACACCGTGGAGGTGGTGAGGTGATGGGCTTCTGCGACCGCCCGCATGGAGCCGAGGCGTGACAGGGCGAGAAGGAGTTGAAGGCGGCGGGTGTCCACCGTGGCATTGTCCGCCCCGTGCAACGATTCGAGAATGACTGCGCGTGCGGCCCACTTCGTCCAAACGTCGACGGACACCTTCCTGCCGACGGAGAACGCTCGAAGCCGTTGGGGCCCAGATCATCTGAACGGTCCGGCGCTGGTCGGGCTGGCGGCGCGCTCCATCGAGGAACGGTTCGGACTCGACGAGTTCATGCCCGCACGCCTGACGGTCGACCTCTTCAAGGCGGCCCGGGGAGTGCCCACCACCGTCACGACGCGGCTGGTGCGTGACGGCCGACGGGTGCGCAACTCCGAGTGCGAGCTGGTTCAGGACGGCGCCGTGGTGGCGAAGGCGACGCTGGTCCAATATCGCCGCTCGTCGGCGCCGCGGGGGCAGGAGTGGTCGGCGACGATGGATCTTCCCACCCCGCCCGACGTCGACGAGTCCATCCGCCTGAGGGTCGGCAGCGACGACGCGGGCTGGAGCCCCCGCATCGCCGACCACCGGAACGCCTCGCGGAAGCGGTTCCTCAACCGCGCCATCGACGTGGTCGAGGGCGCGCCCAACAGCCCACTGGTCAACGCCGCCTACTCCGCGGAGGGCACCAGCCTGGCGACCAACCTCGGCACGGCGGGCATCGGCTACATCAACGGTGACCTCACGGTGGCGTTGGCCCGTCTCCCGGTGGACGAGTGGATCTTCCTGCAGGCCGATTCGCACTGGACGGCCGACGGCATCAGCACGGGGTCGGCGACGCTCTACGACCGCGCTGGCGCGTTCGGCACGGGCGTCGTCACCGCGGTGAGCAACCCGGCGGCGCAGATCGACTTCTCGGACGACACCCCGGTGGCCGAGACCCTCTAGCCCACCGTTCACACTTCCCGAACGGTGTGTCGGCTTTTATCACGTGGACGCGAACGGTCGTGGTGCCCTTCAATGCAGGCATGGCCCTGAACCAGACGCGCACGGGAGTGCTGATGGCGTCGGGATCGATGCTGTGCGTGCAAGCCGGGCTGGCGTTGTCCTTGGGACTGATCGATCAGATCGGCGTCGAGGGTGCGGCATGGTTGCGGCTCACCTGGGCCGGAGTGCTCCTGGTGATCGTCGTCCGGCCGCGACCGTCGGCATTCACCCGGAAGACCTTCCTCACGTGCGTCGTCCTGGGCGTGGTGTCCGCCGCGGTCACCCTGCTGTTCATGGCCGCCATCGCGCGCATCCCCTTGGGCACGGCCAGCGCGTTGGAGTTCCTGGGCCCCCTCGGCGTCGCGGTGGCCCAGGGGCGGGGCCGAAACCGGCTCGCGTGGCCGGGACTGGCGGCCGTAGGCGTCTTGCTCCTCACGCAGCCCTGGGCTGGAGCCGTCGACCCGGTGGGCGTGGCGTGCGCCCTATGCTCGGCAGTTTGTTGGGCCTGCTACATAGTGCTGACGCAACGCGTCGGCGACGGGGTGGAGGGCGTCAACGGGCTGGCCGTGTCGATGGGAGTCGCGGCGATCTTCTCCACCGTCGTCGTCGGCCCGTCGGTCATCCCGCGGGTCACGCCCGAGATCCTGCTCATCGGAATCGGTCTCGCGACGTTGTTGCCGGTGGTTCCGTTCACCCTGGAGTTGATGGCGTTGCGCCGGTTGACGACCGCGGCGTTCGGAACCCTCATGAGCATCGAGCCGGCGTTCGCCATGGTGATCGGGTACGTGGTGCTGGCGCAGGCGCCCGACGCCGCGGGGCTGGTCGGCATCGTCCTCGTCGTGGTCGCCGGGATCGGTGCCGCCAGGGGCGGATCGCGAACCCCCGTGCTCGTCGACGTCACCTGACGACGTCGACGGCACCCCGACACGCGCACAGACGATGCGGTGCAACCGCCCCACCAGCTATGCCACGCCGAGGACGACTCGCCGACGAGCAACCACCAAAACGACAGCGTGTCGTCGTCGCGGGCGTGGTCGCCGCGCGAACTGGGCCATTCCGCGAATGCCATTGGCTACTGGGTTTGAAAACCCGTTTCCTGATCGGCAATCTATTTGCTGAATCAGTCGCAAAATACGTAAGTGCCAGGTAAGGACACCATGACGCTGAACGTACTATATTGCCGTTGTCGGTCCATCAAGCGACAAAGGCGGAGCAATGACGACATTCGAACTCGCGAAACCGGGTCAGTACATACCCGGAGGATCCCTGTCCTGGTGGGATCCGGCGGCCGAATGCTCGGTGACCATCGCCGAACCAGCGGCAACACCCGACCTGTTCGCCGAGTACCACCGCGGCGCCGTGGCGAGCTACGCCAGGTTCGGCGTCAGCGACGCACTGGACCCCGACACCGACCGGTGCGCCGACGACACCGCGCTGTTCTGGGTGATGACCGACGTCGAGGGACGCGTCATCGGCGGCGTGCGGACGAAGGGCGCGCTCAGGTCGCCCGAGGACTCCCACGCCGTGGTCGAGTGGCAGGGCCAACCGGGCGAGTCGGACGTCCGCACCATGCTCGCGCAGCGGATCCCCTCCGGGGTCATCGAGATGAAGGCCGCCTGGATGAGTGGGGACGGCGCCAGCAGCAAGCATCGAGCGAAGCTGCACGCCCGCAGCGGCTTTCACCTCACGGCACTGCTCGGCGTGGACTACTACATGGCCACCTCCGCGGCCCACACGCTCGAACGGTGGCGCTCCACCGGCGGCGTCGTCGCCCCCATTCCCGCCACCCCGTATCCCGACGAGCGGTACGAGACCAAGATGATGTGGTGGGACCGGCGGACCTTCACCGTCCACGGCGAGCCGGCCCAGGTGGCCTCGATCGTCGTCGAAGTGGCGCGGATTCACCGACGCAGGCGGCCCGCGGCCGACCGCGGCCTCTCGCCCCGCGCACTCAGCGCGCTGGCGAACCACCGACCGAGGGTCGGTGTCGCCGAGCGGATCGGCTAGGGAGCGATTCGCTTGCGCCGGTACAGCGTTCCCAGGCCGACGAGCAGCAGGCTGGCCAACAGGATGGCGGTGGCCAGGACGTTGATCTGCGGTGGCACCGCGGCCTTGACCGCCGCGTTCACGTACAGCGGATAGGTGACGGTCGACCCGCTGACGAAGTAGGTGATGATGAAGTCGTCCAGCGACAGAGCGAACGACAGCATCGCGGCGGCGACGATGCCGGGGACGATCAACGGCAGGGTGACCTTGAAGAACGTGCGCGTGGGGCTCGCGCCCAGATCCATCGACGCGTCCTCCAGGGTCCAGTCGAACCCGCGGACGCGAGCGCGCACGGTCATCGCGATGAAGCTGATCTCGAACGCGATGTGGGCGATGAGGATCGTGACGTAGCCCGTCGCCCAACCGAAGTCGAGGAACAGCACCAGCAGCGACGCGCCCATCACCACTTCCGGCGCGGTCAACGGCAGGACGAGGAACGTGTCGATCGCCTTGCTGCCCCTGAACCGTTGCCGCACCAGGGCAATGGCCACCAGCGTGCCGAGCACCAAGGCGATGACCGTCGAGACCGCCGCGACGTTGATGCTCAGCTTCAGCGCCTCGGTGAGCGCCGGGTACTTGAACGGGTGCAGCCAGTTGTCGAACGTGAAGCCCTGCCAGCTGTAGTTGAACTTGCCAGCCGGATGGTTGAACGAGAAGAGGATGATCACGAAGATCGGCAGGAACAGGTACAGCAGTACCAGCCCCGCGACGACCCTCAGCGTGACGTCACCGGCGTTGAAGCGCCGCCGACTGCGTCTGGGCCTCGGTTCCTCCGCCGCACTCGCGGCGTCGCCGATCAACGGTCCCGCGGCAAGCGTCATACCAGGTCCTCCGTGCCAAGTGCCCGCGTGTACAGCAGCACGCCGACCAAGATGAACGCCATCAGGACGAAGCTCAGGGCGGCGGCCGCCGGGTAGTCCTTGACCACGAGGAACTGCTTCTGGATGACGTTGCCGATCATCGTGGTCTGAGTGCTGCCCAGATAGTCGGCGTTGATGAAGTCGCCCGCAGCCGGGATGAACACCAGCAAGCTGCCCGCGAGCACGCCGGGCATCGAGAGGGGCAGGATCACCTTGCCGAACGAGCGGGCGTTGCCGGAGTAGAGGTCCCGCGACGCCTCCAGGAGGCGAGGGTCGATCTTCTCGAGGCTGACGTACAGCGGAAGGATCATGAAGATGATCCAGTTGTAGGTCAGCCCGCCGATCACCGCCCAACTGGTCGATAGCAGCCGGCCCTCGCTCGGCAGCAGACCCACACTGCCGAGCACGCTCACCACCCAGCCGTCGTCGGCGAGGATCGTCTTCCACGCCAGCGTCCGGATCAGGAACGTGACGAAGAACGGCAGGATGACCAGACCGAGGATCAGGTTCTTGTACCGGCCCGCCTTGAACGCGATCACGTACGCCAGCGGATAGGCCAGCAGGATGCAGAGCAGGGTGGCCACCAACGCGTAGGTGAAGGACCGGATGATCTGGTCCTCGTACAGGGTGAACGCGTGGCCGAAGTTGGCGAAGTTCCACGTGAACGACAGCGTCGGAAGGAACACCGAACCGCTCATCGACGACAACGACGTGCGGAGCAACGACCAGAACGGCACTACGAAGAACACCGCGAGGTACGCGAGCGCCGGGAGCACCATGAGGTACGGGGCGATCTTGCTCCGCTGCCGGCTGCTGCTGGCTACACCTGCCATCGGATGCTCAGCCGCCGGTGACGGCTGCGTACAGCGTGTTGTATTCCTGGGTCTGCTCGTCGGTGAGCGGAGCCCAACCCTTCACCATGTCGAGGGTCGCCTTCGGCGGGTTGATCAACGGATTGGCCGCCAGCTTCGGGTCGAGCTTGTTGAGTTCGTCGGTCATGTCCGACAGCACGGGCACGTACTGCACGAACGCGACGAGCTTCGCGTAGTTCACCCGGTCGTAGACGTAGTTGATCCACGCCTCCGCGGCATTCTGATTCTGGGTGGTGTACGGAATCACCATGGTGTCGACGAAGGTGGTGCCACCGGACTCCGGGACGACGAACACCAGGTCGGGGTTGTCGGCCTGCAGTTGCACCACGTCACCGGAGTACGCCTGCGCGATCGCGATGTTGCCCGCGGCCAGGTCGTCGGCGTAGTCGTTGCCGGTGAACCTGCGGATCTGCCCCTTGTCCTTCTGTTCCTTGACCAGGTCGACGGCCTTCTTGATGGCGTCGGAGTTGGGCTCCGCGGGCGAGTTGCCCTGCGACATCATGAGCATGCCCAGCGCGTCCTGCGAGTCGGAGAACAGGCTCACCTTGCCCTTGAACTTCGGGTCCCACATGTCGTCGATGGTCTTGATGTCCCGACCGGTGGCCGCCTTGTTGTAGGCGATGCCCACGAGCCCGGACATGTAGGGGGCGCTGAACTTTCGGCCCGGGTCCACGCTGGCCTCGAGGAGGTCGTCACGCAGGTTCTTCTTGTTGGACCACCCCGCGTCGGTGATCTCGTTGAGCCAACCGAGCTGCTGGATGCGTGAGGCCATGAAGGTGGTCGGCACCACCAGGTCGGCGCCGATGTCCTGCTTGCGCGACAGCGGTTCCTTGACCTTGGCGAACCACTGCTCGTTGTCGTTGAAGTCTTCCTTGTAGTCGACGGTCAGTCCGCTGGCCTTCTGGAACTCGGCGACGAAACCGTCGGCCATGTAGAGCGGCCAGTTGGAGATGCGGAGGCTGCCGGTGGCCGGCCCCTCGGTGACCGCGGGTCCCGCGGACTTCGTCGACTCCGAACCGCACGCCGCAAGGAATGACGGGCCGAGCGCCAACGCGGCCGCCGCGGCCGCGCCGCCGCCGATGAAGCGTCGCCGAGACGTCCGCGACGAGGTGATCCGGGACATCAGTCGGGGGTCGATCTCGTTCACCATGGAGGTGCCTTTCGGTGGTGTGAGAAGAGGGGTCGTCGTCGAGGGGGCGTCAGGGCTCCGGAGGGGCGTCGAACATCTCCTCCAGGTCCTCGGTGGTCGGGATGTCGGCGGCCGGGAGGACCAACGACGCGTCGGGCGCCCAGGCGACGTGGACCCGATCGCCGGGCCGCAACAGGGGAAGGTTCTGCTCGGTGCCGATGTGGGCGACGATCGGCGACCCGTCGGGGGCGTCCATCGACAGGCGGACCACCGGGCCCTGGAACGTCAGGTCGGTCACCGTCGCCGACACCGTCGCGACGTCGCCACCGGGTGGGTCGACCGAGACGCGGACCCGTTCCGGGCGCACCATCAGGGTCGCGTGCCCGCCGGATTCGATGGCGGTGTCGCCGGGCTTGGCACGCAGCGTCGTGCCGAGTACCGAGAGTTCGGCGAGATCGCCACTGACCCGGAGTTGCGTACCCGGCCACAGGTTGGCCTGACCGATGAAGCTGGCCACGAAGACGGTGGCGGGGCGGTCGTAGATCTCGGTGGGGCTTCCGATCTGCTCGACGTTGCCCGCGTTCATGACCGCGATGCGGTCACTCATCGTCAGCGCTTCCTCCTGGTCGTGCGTCACGTAGACGAACGTGATGCCGACCTCGCGCTGAATGCGCTTGAGTTCGAACTGCATGGCGTGGCGGAGTTTGAGGTCCAGGGCGCCGAGGGGTTCGTCGAGGAGCAGCGCGCTGGGGTAGTTCACCAGCGCCCTGGCGAGCGCGACGCGCTGCTGCTGTCCACCCGACAGTTGCGCCGGCTTGCGCTTGGCGAAGTCGGTGAGGCGGACGATCTCGAGGAGTTCGTCGACCCGGCGCTTGACCTCGCCCTTGCCGAGGGACTTGTCGACCTTCTTGCTGCGTGGGCCGTAGGCGACGTTGTCCCACACCGTCATGTGCGGAAACAGGGCGTAGTGCTGGAAGACGGTGTTGACGTTGCGCTTGTGCGGCGACACCGACGACACGTCGACGCCCTCCAGGCGAATCGCGCCGTCGGTCGGCGTCTCGAAGCCGGCGATCATCCGCAGCGTGGTCGTCTTGCCGCAGCCCGACGGGCCCAGCATGGAGAAGAACTCGCCGGACGCGATGGAGAAGTCGGCGTCGGCCACGGCCGTGTAGTCGTCGAAGCGCTTCGTCACGTGGTCGATCTCGATGACGGGCCGGCCAGGCTCGAGACTGGCTGCGCCCTCTCCGGTGGTGCTGTCGACGGCGGTGCCGTGTCTGCCGCTCAGGACGACCTCCCTGGTTCTTGCACGAAGGACGGGTCGCTCCACGTGGAGGCGGCCCGCGTTCACCCGTGCGCTGTGGGTAAACCATCGCCGATCTTGGAGCCCTTCGCAAGCGATTCCGCAACGAATTTACATTCAGACAAGCGGATTCCGCACTTTGAGGTTGCTACGACGCCGAATCCGCTTGAGGCCATCCGCCGGCAGGTAGGTTCACGGAGACGAAAGGAGTCGCATGCGCGCGCTCACCCTCGCCAAGACCGCAGGTGCCGCCTCGGCAACTGCCGTGCTCGGCGGTCTGGCCACCGGACCCGCAGTTCAGTCCAACTGGTACCAGACGCTCCGCAAACCGAGTTTTCAGCCGCCGCGACAAGCCTTTCCGATCGTCTGGCCCCTGCTCTACGCCGACCTCGCCGTGGTGTCGGCAGCCACGCTCGACGAGCTCGACGAGCGCGGTGCCCGAGAGGAGGCCCAGACGTACGGGCGCCTGCTCGCCCTCAACCTCGTGCTGAACGGCAGCTGGTCGTGGTTGTTCTTCAACCGTCGCCAACTGGGCCCGTCGGCGGTGTTGGCGGGTGCCCTCGCCGCCAGCAGCGCCGCCCTGACCCGGCGCGCCGTTCGCGTCAACGGCACCCCGGCGAAGGCGCTCTGGGCCTACCCCCTGTGGTGCACGTTCGCGACCGCGTTGTCGAGCCGCATCTGGTGGCTCAACCGCTGATCCGTCGATGCCCGAGAGCGACGACGTCGACGAGGACGTCGAAGAAGAGGAAGAAGACCGGCAGCGTCTCGCCGACCGGGTGCTGAGCGGCGTCGAGGACGCCGTGTACTGGTCCATCGCCGTCGTTCTGGCGGTGGGTTCGGTGGCCCTGCTGCTCGCGCAGTTCAACACGATGCTGCGGCTGAGGAACACCCCGGCGTCGACGCTCATGCTCGAGGTCCTCGACGGGCTGCTCCTGCTGTTCATCTTCGTCGAGCTGCTGTACGCGGTTCGGGCCTGTTTGCGATCCCACGAGATCGTCGCCGAGCCGTTCCTCATCGTGGGCATCCTGGCCGGCATCAAGGAGATCGTCGTGCTGTCGGTCGAGGCGGCCACGCTGCTGGAGAAGGGTCCGGAATTCTCCCGCGCGATCGTCGAGATCGGGGTTCTCGGTGGCGTCGTCCTCGTCCTTGCGCTGTCCGCGTTCGTGTTGCGCGTCCGGCGGCGAGACGGTGACGGCGGCTGACGAGGGGTCGTGGCGGCAGGCGCGCCCACCGGGTAACTAGATGCCCGGTAAGTTCGGTGCGTACAGTCGTTCACTGATCGGGTGACGCCGTCGCCACCCGTGACCTCAGCTACCCCAGGTGCGGGATCGAATCTGCCGGAAGGAACTGTCGCATGACGTTCTCCCTCGAGCTCTCCGACGACGTGATCGAGGTTCGTGACTGGGTTCACGACTTCGCCGAGAAGGTCGTCCGGCCCGCGGCAGCGGAATGGGACGAGCGCGAGGAGACGCCGTGGCCGATCATCCAGGAGGCCGCGAAGGTCGGCCTGTACTCCGTGGAGCTCTTCGCGACGCAGGCCGCCGAGCCGAGCGGGCTCGGATTGCTCACCGTGTTCGAGGAGATGTTCTGGGGTGACGCGGGTATCGCGCTGTCGATCCTCGGCACGGGACTCGCAGCGGCGTCGCTGGCGGCAACCGGAACGCCCGACCAGTTGGGGGAGTGGTTGCCCCAGATGTTCGGCACCGTCGACGAACCGTTGCTCGCCTCCTTCTGCGCATCGGAGCCCGGCGCCGGCTCGGACGTGTCGGCCATCATCACCCGGGCCAAGTACGACGAGGCGTCCGACGAGTGGGTCATCAACGGCACCAAGACCTGGGCGACCAACGGCGGCATCGCCAACGTGCACATCGTCGTCGCCTCCGTACACCCGGAGTTGGGTTCGCGCGGCCAGGCGACGTTCATCATCCCGCCGGGGACCAAGGGCTTCAGCCAGGGTCAGAAGTTCAAGAAGCACGGCATCCGCGCGTCGCACACCGCCGAGGTCGTGCTCGACGACGTCCGCATCCCCGGCCGTCTGATCATCGGGGGCAAGGAGAAGTTCGACGAACGCATCGCCAAGGCGCGCGCCGGCAAGAGCTCGGCCGGTCAAGCCGCGATGAAGACCTTCGAACGCACCCGTCCGACGGTCGGGGCGATGGCGTTGGGCGTGGCCCGCGCGGCCTATGAGTACGCGCTGGACTACTCCCAGGAGCGTGAGCAGTTCGGGCGCAAGATCGGCGACTTCCAGGCCATCGCGTTCAAGCTCGCCGACATGCGGACCCGGATCGACAGCGCCCGGTTGCTGGTGTGGCGGGCCGGCTGGATGGCCCGCAACGACAAGCCATTCGTCAACGCCGAGGGGTCGATGGCCAAGCTCGCCGCCAGCGAGACCGCGGTCTACGTCACCGACGAGGCCATTCAGATCCTCGGTGGCAACGGCTACACCCGGGACTACCCCGTCGAGCGGATGCACCGCGACGCCAAGATCTTCACGATCTTCGAGGGCACCAGCGAGATTCAGCGCCTGGTGATGGCGCGGGCGATCACCGGGCTGCCGCTGAAGTGACGCGCTCCGGCGTCGGCGGGGCTCCCGGCGAGGGGAACTACAGGACGACGAGCCAGATCGCGGCGTAGTGGCACGCGGCGGCCACGGCGGTGAACGCGTGGAAGAACTCGTGGTAGCCAAAGGTGCGCGGCCACGGGTTGGGCCACCGGACGCCGTAGAGCACCGCGCCGATGTTGTAGAGAACGGCACCCGCGCAGAGCAACACCACGACGGTCAGGCCCGCGCCGTCCAGCAGGACTCCGGCGAAGAAGATCGCCGTGTAGCCGAGGATCAGGTAGAGGGGGACCCCGACCCATCGGGGCGCGGACGGCCAGAACATCTTCAGCGCTACTCCGGCCGCGGCCCCCGAGTAGACGATCGTGAGCACGAGCTTCGCCGTGTCCGGGGGCATTGCCAGCAGCGCCAGCGGCGTGTAGCTGCCGGCGATGAACAGGAAGATCATCGAGTGGTCGGCGCGCTTCATCCACTTGCGCGCGCCCGGACTCTTCCAGTGGACTCGGTGGTAGACGGCGCTGACGCTGAACATGCCGATGATCGTCACGCTGTAGACGAACGTTGCCAGACCTGCATTCGGCCGTCCGACGAGCCAGGCTGCCGGCACCAGGGCCGCGCCGGCGACGATGGCGACTGCCGCGCACACCAGATGGATCGCCCCGCGCGAACTGGGGGCGTGCAGCATCTCGGTGACCGTGTCGGCGAGCACCTGGGGTAGGTCGTCGTCGCCCCTCAGGATTTCCGGGGTCTCCTCGTCGGCCGCCGCTGCTGGCGTGGCGGATCCGGTGATCGTCTCGCTCATGTGGTTACCGATCTGTGCTCGTTCAGGACATCTTTGCTGTCGCGGTAGAGCTGGGCCCATCGGCGTGGCGGCCGCAATGCACGGTCGAGCCTGGCGTCGAGGGTACAGAAGGTCGGCGGTCATGATCACCAGCAAGCAGGTCTGACAGATCACGATGCGGTGAACAGTTGGCTCGAGCACCGTGACGAGTGAGGTCCGCGTCCACCCGAAAGCAGCACCATGCTCGCCTTGCCTGCGCAATCATGTCGCCTGAGGAACCGTCGGCGAGAAGGGTTCGATGCGATGAACGGGTTCGAGGGCAAGGGCGTACTCGTGACCGGTGCGGCCTCGGGCATCGGCCGGGCGACCGTGGAACGGCTGCTGGACGAGGGCGCGCACGTGGTGGGCCTCGACCTGGGACCCGAGGCGCCAAGCGGCCCGAGCGGACGCCTCACCCACCTGTCCGTCGACGTGCTCGACGGCGCCGCGGTCGGTGCCGCCGTGGCCGCCGTGGTGGCCGCTGCCGGCCGGCTCGACGGCGTGGTGCACGCGGCGGGTGTTGCCGGCGGCGGACCCGTGCACCTGCTGCCCGACGAGGAGTGGGACCGGGTGATCGGCGTGAACCTCAAGGGCACCTTCGTGGTGACCCGCGCCGCGCTCGGGCAGATGGTTCAGCAGGAGCGGGTGAACGACGAGCGGGGCGCCATCGTCAACCTGGCCAGCATCGAGGGTCTCGAGGGCACCGCCGGCGGCAGCGCCTACAACGCGTCCAAGGGTGGTGTCGTGCTGCTCACCAAGAACATCGCCATCGACTACGGTCCCAGCGGCATCCGAGCGAACGTGATCTGTCCGGGGTTCATCGAGACGCCGATGTTCGACTCGGTGATGGGCATGCCCGGTTTCGAGGCGCCCCGTGAGTCGCTACGCCACGAGCACAAGCTGCGTCGCTTCGGACGTGCCGACGAGATCGCTTCGGTGGCAACGTTTCTGCTGTCCGCCGACGCCAGCTTCGTCAGCGGGCAGCCCATCGCCGTCGACGGTGGGTACACGGCGGGCCGCGACCACGGCGTCACCGAGCTGATGGGGCTGGGGGAGCAGTAGCCACTCAGTGCAGGGGGATCTCGTGACCGGGTCCGCGCTGATCCTCCGGTCGCGGCCCGAAGTGGCGGCGCTCGGATTCCTCGATGGCAACGTCGTTGATGCTGGCTTCGCGCCGGCGCATCAGGCCGTTCTCGTCGAACTCCCACAGTTCGTTGCCGTAGCTACGCCACCACCGACCCTCGGCGTCGCGGCACTCGTACTGAAAGCGGACGGCAATCCGATTGTCGTGAAAGTCCCAGAGGCTCTTGCGGAGTGAGTAGTCGAGTTCCCGCTCCCACTTGGCGGTCAAGAACGTCACGATCTCGTCGCGACCGGTGACGAAGGAGCCGCGATTGCGCCACACGCTGTCGGGCGTGTACGCCAGGCTGACCTTCTGCGGGTCGCAGGTGTTCCACGCGTCTTCGGCGGCCTGCACCTTGCGAATGGCCGCGTCCTGGTCGAAGGGGGGCAGGGGTGGGCGCGATTCCGCCATCGTCGAGAGCCTTTCGTCGGTGTGTCGTGCCAATTGTGCGCCAGGTCGCCGGGCAGGCTCTTGCTACCGTGAGGATCGACCCGCTGCGGGAGGAGGTGAGCACTCTGGATCTCGAACTGAGCGGCCGCACCGCGATCGTGTGTGGCTCGTCTTCGGGCATCGGTCTCGCGATAGCGCGCCGTCTGGCCACCGAGGGCGTCGACGTGGTGATGACGGCGCGACGCCGAGAGTTGTTGGAGGAGCAGGCAAGAGCCATCGGGGCCGTCGCCCACGTCGCCGACCTGACCGATCCGGAGACCGTCGACGGCGTGGTCGGCGCTGCGGTGGACAACTTCGGCCGCCTCGACATCGTGGTGTGGAACACCGGCGGCCCGACGCCGGCAGCCGCCCTCGACGTCGAGGAGCGATCAGTGGTCGACGGTCTGGACACCCTGGTGCTGCCCCTGATTCGCCTGGTGCGCGCCAGCCTGCCGCATCTGCGCGCCAGCGGGGCGGGCCGGATCCTCGCGATCACCGCCACCGGCGTCAAGGAACCCATGCCGAACCTCGTGGTGTCGAGCATGATGCGCACCGGGTCGACGGCATACCTCAAGAGCCTGTCTCGGGAAGTCGGCCGCGACGGCATCACCGTCAACTGTCTGGCGCCCGGGTACGTCCACACCGATCGTGTCGACCAACTCTTCCCGGGCGGACTGCCCGCCGACCTCCTCGAAGAAGTTCCCGCCGGACGGGTCGGGGCGCCGCGCGAGATCGCCGACGTCGCAGCGTTCTTGGTCTCTCCGCTGGCCTCGTACGTCTCGGGTGTCACCCTCAACGTCGACGGCGGAATGGCACGGCACCTTCTCTGACGTCGGCTCAGCCGATCAGGGGGATCCGGTTGACGGTCATGTCGGTGAGCGCGTCCTGCATCGCGGTCTCGACCCGCACGGCGAAGTCGGCGGCGTCCTCGCCGTCGGTCGGCGACATCGCCGGCAGCACCCGGGTCACCAGCTTGGTGGGTAGCGGCAGGTAGGGCAGCATGCCGACGGCGCCGATGCTGAGGCCCCACGGCAGCGAGAGGCTCACCGGCGCCGACTTGACCCGCAGCAGCTTGTCGAGGCGGATTGCCCGCGCCAGACGTTCGCCGCTGGAGATGACGAACAGGGATTCGCCCGCTCCGGCGGTGACGATCGGGACGATGGGGACACCCGCGTCGACCGCCAACCGGGCGAAGCCGCTGCGCCCGCCGAACTTCACGAGGTTGCGGTCGTCCCATGCCTTTGCGGCGTCGAGGTCGCCCCCGGGGAACACGGCGACGTGTTCGCCTCTGCCGAACGCCTCCTCCGCCGATTGCGTGCTCGCCGGTCGCGCGCCCAGCGGCTCGATGAGGCGGCCGACCCCCAGCGTCCACGCCACCTGGTGGGTCAGGATGGTGACGTCGCGGTCCAGTTTCAGCTGCTCGAACGTGGCGCCAACGGCGAAGACGTTGAGGTCGAAGATCCCGCCGAATCCGTGATTGGCCACGAACAGCACCGGGCCGCTCGGGGCCGTGGCGTCGGCGGTGACCTCGAGCCGGTTGTAGCGACGGACGAATTCGATGGCGAGCCGGCGGAACGCGAAGGCGGCACCACTCAGGACGTCGGGAGACGACGCCTCGCCGTCGGGGTCCGCCGCCGCTCCTTCCTCGAAGGCCGTCAGGAGCGCGTCGGCGAGATTCTCGGCGTCGCCCTGCTCGGGTGATTCGTGCTCTGGCATGGGACCTTTCGATGGGGTTCGACTTTGCCTCGCCGATGATGCCGTGCCGATTGCCCGACCGAGGCGCCATTGGCGAAATCGTCACCGCCGGGCCCGTTCGGTAGCCTGATCGACGTCGAGTACGTGACCGATCGTCGGAGAGGGGGGAGTCCGTGCCGGACGTCACCATCTCCCAGGACCGGCACCCCCTGGTCGGATACCTTCGGTATCCCCGCGGCGACGGTCCGTGGCCAGGCGTCGGGCACTCGTTCATGAACGACTGGCGTCACGCGCCCCTGCGGTTGCGCGTCTTCGAATACGTCAACGGCTTCAAGTACTCCGAACCCGAGGCGGAGGACGCCTGGGATCGCATCACCGCGTTCTTCCACGACCACCTCGGTGCCCCGTGACGCCCCCGTTGAGCGCGCACGCCCTCGGCGCCGACCTGTTTCATGGACTGGCCGAACTCGAACGCACCGACGCAGGTTGGCTGCCCCATCGCCTGCCGGCGAGAGCCCGTGCGCAGTGCACGGATCCCCAGTTGGCGTCGGCGGAGGCGCAACCCTCCGGGGTTCGGTTGGCGTTCCGAACCCGTTCCACGACAATCGAACTCGACCTCGTGCGAACCCGGATGAGCCTGTCGGGCGTCCCCGACCGGCCCGACGGCACCGTCGACGTGACGGTCGACGGCCGCCTCGCCGGCCAGGCCACGACCACCGGCGGCAACGTGATCCACGTGGACATGACGTCGGGGCAGACGGAGGTGCAACGGGGAACGCCCGGAACTCTGCGCTTCGGCGGCCTTCCCGACCACGACAAGGACGTCGAACTCTGGTTGCCCTTTCACGAGCGCACCGAGATCGTCGCGCTGCGCACCGACGCGTCGATCACGCCCATGCAGGCGGGGGAGCGGCCCGTGTGGCTCCATCACGGCAGCTCCATCAGCCAGGGGTCCAACGCCGCGAGTCCGACCGCGACGTGGCCCGCGGCCGCCGCCGCGCTCGGCGGAGTGGATCTGGTGAACCTGGGGCTGGCGGGCAGTGCGATGCTCGACCCCTTCACCGCGCGCACGATGCGCGACACGCCGGCCGACGTCATCAGCGTGAAGATCGGCATCAACATCGTCAACGCCGACGTCATGCGCGTGCGCGCCTTCGGCCCCGCGGTGCACGGCTTCCTGGACACGATCCGCGACGGGCATCCCAGCGCGCCGCTGCTCGTCATCGGCCCGTTGCACTGTCCGATACACGAAACCACGCCAGGGCCAGGAGCATTCGATCCGACCGCACTGGCCGAGGGCAAGGTGCGCTTCGTCGCGACCGGGGATCCGGCCTCGGTGAACCGGGGCAGCCTCACGTTGACGGTCATCCGCGAGCAACTCACCGCCCTGATGGCCGCCCGCACGGCCGAGGACCCGCACCTGCACTACCTCGACGGTCACGACCTGTACGGCCCCGCGGACGTCACCGAGCATCCACTGCCGGACAACCTGCATCCCGACGCGGCCACGCACCTGTTGATCGCGGACCGATTCGCGCGCACCGCGTTCTCGGTCGGCGGACCCTTCGCGCGCCGTTGACCTCGCCGCGTCAGGCGAGTGCCAGGAACAACTTCTCGAGTTCGGCTTCGGTCATGGGATCCGCACCGTCGGCACCTTGGCCCGCGATGCAGTCACGAAGGCCCGACGCGACGATCTTGAAGCCGGCACGGTCGAGCGCCTTGGAGACCGCGGCGAGTTGCGTGACCACGTCCTTGCAGTCGCGGCCCTGCTCGATCATCGAAATCACGCCCGCCAACTGCCCCTGCGCCCGCCGCAAGCGGTTGAGCACGGCCGCGAGATTCTCGTCGTCACGTTTCATCGTCATCCTTCGCCTCGTCTCCCCACCACAGAGTACCCAGCGGGGTATGCGGTGAAGGTGGCGATGTGATCGATCATGGCGCTGAGGGCAATTCGCAGGGGCTCACCGTCGCGTAACGCCTTGGCAAGCAGCAGACCGCCTTGCAGAGCGGTCAACAACGCCAGTGCCAGTTGGTCGACGTCGGCACCGTCGACGAGTGCGCCGCGCTCCTTCATCGCGGCCAGGCCGTCGCGGATGGCGCCCTGCCACCGTCGGTAGCCGGCCGCCACGTCCCCCTGGGCGGCATCGTCGGTGTCGGCCAGTTCGCTGGCCAACGATCCCAAAGGGCAGCCGCCCCGAAAGTCGTTAACGCGCTGCATGTCCACGACGTAGTCCGCCCAGGCGCGCAGCGCGTCGACGTCGTCGAGGCGGGCCAGCAGGGGCTCCTGAGAGCCGAGAATCGCGTCGCTCCAATATCCGACGACGGCGCGGGTGAGGCACGTCTTGTCGCCGAAGTAGTGATAGATCTGGGATGCGCTGACACCGGCAGCGGCCTGCACGTCCTCGGTGCTCGTTCCGGCCACCCCGTGCTCGTACATCAGCGCGGCGGCCGCTGCCACGATGCGGTCCCGAGTCGCTTGACCCTTGCGGGTGATCATCACCCGACACTAGCCGGTTTTGGAGTTGACATTCCAGACCGGAGGGAGTGATGTGGAGTGATCACTCCAATACTCGAGGCGGTCACATGACGACGCAATCACCCACGATCGCCGCGCAGTCGCAGGCGGTGGCAGCCGACGCCGGCACCTGGATGCCCGCCGAGGTGCGCGAAGCCTTCGCCGCCGAACGGGCCGGCCTGGATGCTCGCGGCGTACCCTCCGGCGTGTCTGCGCCCGGGACCGTGATGCCCGACGTCGAACTGCTCGACCTTCACGGTGCACCCACGTCGCTGACCCGGATGCGAGGCGACCGGCCGACGGTCGTGGTGCTCTACCGGGGGGCGTGGTGCCCCTATTGCAATGTCGCACTGCGGACCTATCAGACCGAGCTGGTACCCGAGTTGGCCGATCGCGGCGTCACGTTGATCGCCGTGAGCCCGCAGAAGCCCGACGGTTCGATGAATTCGGTGGAACTCAACGAGTTGACCTTCGACGTCCTCTCCGATCCAGGGAACGCGTTGGGTGTCGCACTTGGCGTCGAAACGCGGCCGTCTGCCGAAGCCCTTGCCGGTCAGGTGAAGCTAGGCCTCGACCTGACCGAGCGGAACGCCGACGGCCGGACGAGCTTGCCCATGCCCACGGTGGTGGTGGTCGACGCCGCAGGGGTCATCCGGTGGATCGACGTGCACCCGAACTACGGCAGCCGCAGCGAGGTGCCCGACATCCTGGCCGCCGTCGACGCGATGAACTAGACAGTGTTCGCACGTTCCCGAGCCGGCGACGAGGAGTCACAGCCATGAGCGCACCACGTTCCACAACGTCCTCAGAGGGAGGTCACGCCGACCTCGACTTCTACTTCGACCCCGTCTGTCCGTTCGCGTGGATGACCAGCAAGTGGGTCCGCATGGTGGCCGAGCAACGGGACTACACGGTGGAATGGCGCTTCATCTCGTTGCGAATGATCAACGCGCACATCGACTATGACGCGCACTTCCCGCCGGAGTACGAGGCCGGGCACACGGCCGGCTTGAGATTGCTCCGTGTCGCCGCGCGCGTACGGGCCCAGCATGGTTCCGCGGCGGTCGGGCCGCTCTACCTCGAGATGGGTCGGCGAATCTTCGACACCGCACCAGAGGAGCATCCGAGCGCCGACGGCCACCACGGCACGCGGGAGTTCCTGGAGCCGGTGCTGGCGGAGGTCGGCCTGCCACTCGAGCTCCTGGACGCGCTGGAGGACACCTCGGTCGACGACGAACTGCGTGCCGAAACCGACCACGCCCTGGGCCTGACGGGCAAGGACGTCGGCACCCCGATCCTGCAGTTCCACCCACCCGACGGGGTGGCGTTCTTCGGCCCCGTGATCAGCCGGTTGCCGGGACACGACGAAGCCGGGCCACTGTGGGACCACGTGCTGGGACTGGCCAGCTTTCCCGGTTTCGCCGAACTCAAGCGCAGCCTGCGCGAACGCCCCCAACTCGCGAGTTTCGGCGTCGATCCCGCGTCGGCGGGCGTCGAAGAGGATTGGCACGGCGGGAGCCGTCGGACCAAGAAGTAGCGGCCCCCGGACCGGTGACGCGATGAGTTTCCCCCCGGGGTGCAGTCTCATCTGCATGGGCAAACTCGTCTACGGCTTCAACGTCTCGGTCGACGGATTCATCGCCGACGCGGGCGGCAACATCGACTGGTCCGAGCCGAGTGAAGAAGTTCATCGGTACTGGAACGACTTCGAGCGCGAGACTGCTCTGTCGTTCTACGGCCGGCGGCTCTACGACCTGATGTCCGCGTATTGGCCTACCGCCGACGAGGCGCCGAACGCCAGCCCCATGATCGTCGACTTCGCGCAGATCTGGCGGGACATGCCCAAGGTCGTGTTCTCGCGCACCTTGGAGTCCGTCGGCTGGAACTCCCGCCTGGAACGCGGTGACCCGGTCGAGGTGGTGACGACGCTGAAGGCCGAAACCGACGGCACGCTGGAGGTGGCCGGCGCGACGCTGGCCGCACCGATCGTCCAGGCCGGGCTGGTCGACGAGTACCGCATCGTGGTGGCGCCCGTCGCCGTGGGCGGCGGCACCCCGTTCCTTCCGACGCTGCCGTCGTGGATGTCGCTGCGACTGCTGGAGAATCGCACCTTCCCGGGCGGCACGGTCCTGCTGCGGTACGCGGCGGACGGCCGACACGACCAGCGCTGAGACCGACGACCTGTCCACATGCACGCCGATCGATCGCGCGTGCGTGCGCGGCCGCGCCGATTTACAAAAAATTTGCACCGGCTATCTACAGTGTCGCAAGGCCCTGTGCTCATCGCGTCGGTCGTGTCAGTGAACGTGCTGCCACGCCCGGCGTTCGCGCCACCGGGTACGCGCGTGTGACGACTGGAGCGGAAACACTGTCATGAGTACTCATCGGCGGTTCGGGCCGGGGCCCACTCGAGGAGCGGCGAGGTGACCGATGACCGCACCGCATCCGGCGCGCCGACGGCACCGGCCACAGGCGCTGCCACACTCTTGATCGGCCAGCGCGTCCGCGCGGGTCGTGCGGACGAGTACGTCGACTGGCAGAAGAAGTTGGGCGCGGCGGCGGCGCGCTACCCCGGGTTCCGCGGCGTGGAACTACGCCGGCCCAACGGGGATCAGACCGACTGGGTCGTGGTCTACCAGTTCGATTCGGTGGCCCACATGCAGAAGTGGGTCAACAGCGCGACGCGCCAGGAATTTCTCGACCGCGGCGCGGACCTGTTCGACGGGCCCGGCACACAGCAGGTGATCGCTCAGGAGAGCAAGGTCGACGACACCCTCGTCACCGTCGTGGTGAGCCACAAGGTGGCCGCCGATCAGGTCGACGAATTCTTGGCGTGGCAGGCCGAGGTGAACGACGCGGAGAGCACGTTTCCCGGTTTTCGCGGTTCGGAGATCTTCCGCCCCGTCGAGGGTGTGCAGGATGAGTGGACGATCTCCTACAAGTTCGACACCGCCGAGCATCTCGATGCCTGGTTGACGTCGTCTCGACGCCAAGAGCTGTTGTCCAGCAAGCGGTTCGCCGACTTCACCATGCGCCGCATCGACCACTCGTTCGGCAACTGGTTCGACTACGGGGAGACGGACGCACCGCCCCCGTCGGACTTCAAGACGTCGATTGCAGTGTGGATGGGTCTCTATCCCACCGTGGTGTTCTTGACTCTGTTGACGGCGCCGTTGGGCATGCCGTTGTGGTTGGGCATGCTGGTGGGCAACCTGTTGTCCAGCTTCGTGATGAGCTATGTGACGATGCCGTTCTACGGCAATCCGATCCTGCGGTTCTGGATGTCGCCGACGAAGAACGCTCGCCAACCGCTCACCAACATCAAGGGTTTGGCGTTGGTGTTGGCGATCAACGCGGTGTGGGCGGTCATCTTCTACCTCGTCACGGTGAAGTTCTGGACGCTGCCATGACCGCGGAGGCGGGAGTGCCCCGCCACCTCGTGGCGATTCTGCTCTGCGTGATCCCGCTGAGTCAGATCCCGCTGGACGTGTACACCCCGGCGCTGCCGCAGATGGTCACCGACTTCGCGTCGACGCCGACGGCCTTGCAGGGCACGGTGACGGTGTACATGCTGGGTCTGGCGATCGGTTTCATTCCCGTCGGGGTGATGGCCGACGCGTGGGGTCGCAAGCGGGTGTTGCTGACGTGCCTGGCAGTGGTGGTGGCCACCAGCGTGCTGTGCGCGATCGCGCCCGGTGTCGCCTTCCTGCTGGTTGCCCGATTCCTGCAGGGCCTGGCCGCGTGTGGCTGCATGGTGTTGTCCTACGCCATTGCCGCGGATTGCTTCCGGGGTGCGAAGCTGACGTCGGTGTCGGGAGTTCTCGGCGCAGCGTGGGGGCTGGCGCCGGTGATCGCCCCGGCCGTCGGCGGCGTGCTGGTGCAGTTCATGTCCTGGCGCGTGGTGTTCGCTCTGGTGGCCGTGTTCGCGGCGTTGGTCTTCGCACTGGTGGCCACGGCGCTGCCGGAAACGTTGGTGCCGGCCAATCGGACGCCGATCGCAGTGCGGGCCAGCTCGCGCGCCGTGGCCCAGACCGTCCGCAATCCCGTCTTCGGCTGTTTCGTGCTGGTGTTCGGACTGCTGGCCTCGGCGCAACTGGCGTTCGGCGTCGCCGGACCGTTCCTCTATCAGGAACGGCTCGGCTTCGCACCCGCCGCCTATGGTGCCATCGCATTGGCCGTCGGCGCGGCGAACCTCCTCGGCGAGTTGGCGTGTGGTTACTTCGCGGTGCGGACCAGCACCAGGAAGCTGGCGTTCACTGCGCTGGCGCTGTTCGGTGCGGGTACCGCCGTGCTGGTCGTGTCCGGGCTGACCATCGGAATCGATGCCTGGGCGCTGACGATTGGTGCGGCACTGGCGCTGGCGGGCTGCGGCGTGCTCTGTCCGCAGATGTATGGCCTGGCGCTGGGGTTGTTCACCAAGAACCTCGGACTGGTCGGTGGAATCGCCAGCGCCGGTTGCTATTTGATCGTCAGTGTCGCGCTCGCCGCGGTGGGCGCGCTGCCCGAGAACGACCAGACGACTCTCGGCTGGCTCTACGTGGTCTGCGGAGTTGCAGCCCTGGTGCTGCTCCTGTGGGCGACCGCCGTCCGTCGCACCGTCAACTCCCCGGCCCCGTCCGTGGATTCATCACCTCATTCAGCAAGGGAGCAACGTTCATGACGCAGGTCCATCTGGGGCACGTCTTCCACATCGCGGGCAATCCGTTGGTGACCGCGGCCGCGCAGGCGCTGGTGTCCATTCCCGACGGTGCCCTGGTCGTCGCCGACGACGGCACCATCGTCTACTGCGGCGAACGTGACGCACTGCCAGGCGAATACGGCTCCGCACCCGTGAACGACCACCGCGGCGGGTTCCTGCTGCCCGGCTTCGTCGACACCCACATCCACTTTCCCCAGACCTACGCCGGAGACTCCTACGGCGGCGGGCAGCTGCTGGAATGGCTCAACCTCTGCATCTTCCCGTCGGAGAGCAAGTTCGAAGACCCCGACTTCGCCGCGGCGGCCGCCGTCGAGTTCTGCAACCGCCGCATCGCCGTCGGCACCACCGCGGCCATGGTGTTCGGCTCGGCGTTCCCGCACGCCCAGGACGCGCTGTTCGAGCGCACCCGCGAAGCCGGGTTGCGGGTGGTCAGCGGTCGCGGCATCCAAACCGTCGGCGGTGACACCGCCCAGCCCCTGATCACCTCCGAAGAGGACGCGATCCGCCTCACTCGCGCCGAGATCGACAAGTGGCACGCCGCGGACACCGGCGACGTCGACACCGCGCTCCTGCACGTTGCGATCGTCCCGCGCTTCGCGTTGTCGGTGACCACCGAAACCCTCGCAAACCTCGGCGAGCTGTACGACGAGGTCAAGGATCGCGGGGTCTACGTCCACAGCCACCTCAACGAGAACAACCGCCCCGGCACCGGCGAGGTCGACACCACCAAGCAGGTGTATCAGGTCGACTCCTACCTCGACACCTACGACGGAAAGTTCCTCCCCGGCTCACGGGTGGGCGGCAAGAGCCTGCTGGGCAAGCGGACCATTCTGGCGCACTGCGTGCACTGCCAGGACGTCGAACTGGCACGGATGGCCGAGACCGGCACCTCGATCTCGCACTGCCCGGTCTCGCAGCTGTTCCTCGGCTCGGGAACCATGCCGTGGAAGCGCACCGTGGCCTCGGGAGTCAACATCTCCTCGGGCACCGACTTCGGCGGCGGTGACGAGTGGCTGATCCCGCGGGTCCTCGGCGACGCATTCAAGCAACACATCACCGAACCGGGGGAGGACGGGGTGTCGATGCACCCCGCCGAGATGTTGTTCATGGGCACCTTGGCCGGTGCCCGCGCGCTGGACATGGAGAACCGGTTCGGCAACTTCGACACCGGCAAGGAAGCCGACTTCCTCGTGATCGAACCCGCCGACGCACTGAAGGGGTTGCTGGACAACGCCTACCGTTCCGGGGACCCCGACCTGGCCCGCGACCAAACCCTGTTCGCCCTGCTGATGGGACTCCGCGAATCCTCCATCGCCGAGGTCTACGTCCGAGGGCAGAAGCTCAACGCACTCTCCGGCAACGGCTGAGGCCCGAAACCACCGACGACTAGGAACCCTTCGATGAACATCACGTTCCACCGGACGCGCCGCGTCGCACACGCAGCGGTCTTGGCCGCAGCCGCCGCACTGATCGCGCTCGGCGCCCCCGCCGTCGGCCACGCCGACCCGGGCCTCACACCCGGCCCCGAAATGGGATGCGAGACCATCCACTGGGGAGCCTTCGGCATGGATCGTCGCAAGGTCTGCGACGGCCCCCAGCAGCCGGACGGCACCTGGCAACGCACCCGCACCATCTGGACTCCGGCGTTCTACAGCTCGAAGCCGTGCCTCGAAAGCTCGTACTCCGATGCCGGCGACGGCTTGCCGGACAACCACATCGGCAGCTGCGACGGGCACTGGACTCCCGAGTCCATCTCGAATCAGGAGTCCTACCCGGTGGCCCCCACCACCGTGCTGCCCGACGAACCCGGTTGGCTGCCGCCGTTCACCGACAACATCCTGTAGCACCCGGCACCGACCTTGGCGGCCCGAGGGCGTGGTCGCGTCAGCCCGGATCAGGCGGGCGTCGTGGCGATCGCGTCGACGCGTCGGCGCACGGCCGTTGCGCCGGCATCGTCGGCGAGACGTCGGGCGCGGACGAGGGTCGCGTCCGACGGGCGCCCGTCCCGTCTGCTCTCCAGAAGAGCGGCGAGATAAGCGGTTTCGGCGAACCAGCCCACGAAGCCCCGTCGCTCGTGCTCGGCGAAGGCGTCGTCGAGACGTGTGACGGCCACGTCGAAGCGGCCCAGGGCGATCGCCAGCTCGGCCAGGTGATGATCGACGGCGCCGTAGACCGACGCCCACGAGATCGTGTTCTCACCGGCATGGTCGGCAAGGCGGTCGTAGATCATGGCGCACACCTCGGTGTTGCCCACCTGCGCGGCCACCCGGCCGATCGCGGCCATCGTGCCCAACCACAGGTTGTTGACCGGAATTTCGCCGATTCGTCGGTGGTCGTACCAGCCGATCAGCTCGACGGCGGCGCCGACGTCTCCGACGTCGGCGTGCGCGGTCGCCAGGATGGGGCGGTAGATGGCGACGTCGAAGCGTTCGGTGATGCCGTCCGCCGCGGCCACGACCTCGCTCATGTCACCGCGCAAGGCCCGCAGCGCGAACAGTTGACCCATCAACCGCCCGTAGGAGTAGGTCACTGCGGGTGAGGCGGGAATGTCCAACAGCTGGTGGAAGTTCGCGTCGCACTGCTCGAGACGGCCGGCAGCCAGATCGATCGCGAAGTCGATGTTGGCCACCAGCCAGGCCAACTCGGGATCGCGCGACACCCGCGCCAACGTCAGGGTGGACCGGGTCAGCGCAGCGGCGCCCAGATGTCCGTACTCGATCTGATGACGGGCAATCCACACCGACATCAGGGAGTCGACGCGTCGCGACGGCGACTCGCCCAGCAGTCCCATCAGTTCGGCGTACGCAGCTTTGCGCAACTCGGTGAACGACGGCACCCGCAACACCACCAGAACCGAGGACAGGGCGGCGACGAGTGCATCGCGGTCACCGCACACGCGGGCAGCCCCGATCGATCGGGTGAGCAGGTCGTGCAGCCTGGCGAAGTCAGCCACCCAGACGAGCTCGATGGCCAACTGCGCCAACAACAACGCGGCTGCTGGCCCTTCACCGCATCCATCGGATTCCAGGACGTGCAGCGCGTCGTAGAGGGTCTCGACCCGCTCGTCGTCGTAGTGGATGTGGGCATAGAGGGTGCCGGGCTGGTCATTGGCGAGTGTCGCGGTCACCTGCAGTGCGTGATCACCCAGGCGTTTGGCCATCGAGACCGCCTCGAACAGGGTGGCGCGAAAAGCCGGGTCGCGTGCCTTGCGTCGTGCGCGACCCGATTCGACGAGCAGACGGCACCGCGCCGACGAGTCGCCGTGCGGCAGCAACTGATCGATCGCGCTGCCGTAGAACACCACGGCGTCCTCGTAGGCGCCGATCGACATCGCGCTGTCGCCGGCCCTTTGCGAGAACTCCGCTGCACGTGGGCGTTCGGAGTCCAGACCCCGACTGAAGTGATAGGCGAGCCGCGAGTAGTCCTCGGCCGCCGAGGCGCCACCGAGACGTTCTATCGCCAGGGCCACACGGGTATGGATCTGCGCGCGGCGCCGGCCGCTGATGCCCGCGTAGACCGCCTCCTGCACCAAGGGGTGACGCAGCCGGATCTCGTCGCTCGACGACGTCTCCGTCACCAACCGGTTGCGCACCAGCACGTCGAGCGCGTCGGCAAACGCGACGTCGTCGAGATCGTCTGCGACGGTGCGCAAGACGAGCCGGGGCGCGGTCATGCCCACCACCGCGCACAGCTGCATCAGGGCGAGGGCAGCGGGCGGCAGGAGACGTTCGCGCTGGGCGACCGACTCGGCGACCGACGCCGGGAACTCCTCGAGGGAACCGGACTGGTTCGAGTTGATCAGGGAGACGACGAACAACGGCAGACCGTGGGTGCGTTCGTGAAGCGTGGCCGGGTCGAGCGAGGTGTCGGCTGCGTCGACCAATGCGCCGACCTCAGCGACGTTCAGACCGCCGAGGTGGATCCGGTGCACTCCGCTGGCCCGCGTCGGCGCGGACAGTGTCGCGCGGAGGTCGGGGTCGTCGGCGTACTCGTCGCGGACAGTGGCGACCACGCACAGTCGACTCTGCTCGGAGGCGTGGATCAGATATCGCAGGACCGCCAGGGTGGCTGCCGACGACCAGTGCAGGTCGTCGATGATCAAGAGCGTCGGCCCCGACCTGATCGTCGCGGTCAGCCAGTCGAGAACCGCGGTCATGACGACGGCGCGCTCGTCGACCTCGAGTCTGGCCGGCGCCGCCTCTCCCAAGCGTCGGGCGACGTGGGGGACGAGGCGGAGGATGTCGGCACCGTTGTGCCGCAACCACTCTCGGGTTTCCTGTACGCCGAGCGCGTCCAGTTCGCGACTGACGGCCTCGACGAACGGCTCGAAGGGCACGACGGCTTCGTCACTGCACCGCCCGAACAGGACACGAGCCCCGGCCGCGCGGGCTCGTTTCACGATCTCGAGGGCGATCGTGGTCTTGCCGCTTCCGGCCTCACCGGTGAGGACGACGAACTGTCCGCGTCCCCGGTCGGCGCCCCTGATGGCGTCGGTGATGGCCAGCAACTCGGGTCCACGGCCGACGAAGTCGCCGTCCCCGTCGGTGGTCGGCCGCGGCGCCGCCGGCCCGGGCTCGTCGGCGCGAAGGATTTCCAGGTAGAGGGCTTCGGTTTCCGCGGACGGTGCGACTCCGATCTCGTCGTCGAGGATGCGGCGGCACCGGGCGGCGACCTGCAGTGCCTGCCCACGCTCACCGAGGGACAGATACCCGCTCATCACCGTCCGGTAGGCGCTTTCGTGCAGCGGGTCGAGCGCCAGCAGGCCCTCTGCGGACGCGATGGCGCGACCGGGTTCGCCGAGGGCCAGTGATCCGGTCGCGTCGATCTCCAGGGCTCGTCGGCGTAGCTGTTCCACCTCGGTACGCACCTTGTCCGCCCACGCGCCGGAGGCGCCCACCAGCGCCGGTTCGGCGGTGAGGGCGAGAGCGCTCCGCGCCTCGGCGACCGCAGCGTGCGGGTCACCGTCCGGCGTCGAGCAGCAACGCCGGACCAGTTCGACGTCGGTGAGCAGTCCGTCGGGCAGCGACAGCCGGACGTAGCCGCCACGCGACCGCACGCTGTTTGCCGGCATGGACGCCGACTCCATGGTTTCCCGCACCCGCGAGAGGACACCACGCAACGCGGCGTACCAGGACTGCGGGCGGTCCTTCGGCCACAGGACCCCGGCGAGTTCGTCGAGCGGGATCTCGCGATTCCGGTTCACGGCTAAGTATCCGAGGACGTCGACGCAGCGCCCGCCACCGACCACCCGCGGGTGGACGACGTACCCGCGGTGCACGATCCGTACCTCGCCGATCAGACGAACCGCGACCAACTCATCGACATCCATTGCCATCAGAATAGGGTGAGCCTGGCTGGCGGGCAGCGGACGCCCGCAACGTTCAGCAAACGTGCAGCAGTAAGCGTTCCGAGCATCGCGGGCCGAACCGGCCGGGGACGATCTGGCATAACGTCACTGTGACGAATTGATCGGATGCGCGTGATTCCAGCAGGGGATTGCCCGGCGCCGTCAGATAGCCCTGGGCCGTCCAGTCCCGCACGAGGAGTTCGCCGGCCATGCTGGCGGGGGCGCGGAGGCGGCCGACACTGCACTCAGGCCAGCGCCACGGTGTCGGTTTCTCGAACGTCGCCAAGCCACGCCGAATAACCATGCGGCGCAGGTCAATACGTCACAGTGACGTTTTCACGGGTGGCAGAGGGAGATGGGCCGGTTGCCGTGCATCGACTTGAGAGAGGTCCTACGAACATGGTCGGCGTCGGATGTCGCCGACTGCCGATCCATTCGGGCGGGCCTCGACCTGGAGCGAGGAGCCGGAGCGGCGATGTCATCGGGCGCTGGGCCAACCTGGTCGTACGGTGGTGCAAGTAGATGGCACGCGGACGCGAGACGGCACGGTGGCCGGAGTGACCAGGTATGGATTTGTGCCGATAAGCGACATTATGTCAGGTCGTAAGTTGGTTATTCGCGTGGCGCGCGAATACCACCAAACCTGATAATCCCCACCTGTCACCCGAACGAAGTTGTCTTGCAATGCGATTGGCCCGTCGGCCCCAGACCGGAGGCCGACAGCGCATCGTTTTGCACGGCTCGCCTGGGTCCTGCCCAGCACCGGGCTTGATCTGCGTCTTTACCATCTTAAGTTGCAGAATGTGCATCCAGAATGCAGAATCTGCAGTCAAAGGAGGTGCCCGTTGGACGGTTCGATGGGACGGTTGGTCTATCTGCCTGCCGGGGTCGCCGGACCTGATCCGGATGCGTTCCTCAACGACGTGCTCACCGGATGGCGCCGGGCACATCTGGCCCAGAACTTCTCGTCGGAGACCGTTCGCCGGCGGATCGCGTCGGTCCACCGGATGGCCGATTTCGTCGGCTCGTACCCCTGGCAATGGACTGCCGCCGATGCAGATGACTTCTTCTCCCACCTTCGGGGAGTTCGCAACCTCGCCCACACCACAGTGCGGGCCTACCAGACCGACGTGAAGCTCTTTCTCGACTACGCCACCGATCCGGCGTACGACTGGAACGAGCATTGTGGGCGTCTGTTCGGCACCGTATTCGGCCAAGTTATAACCGAATTCAACAGAGCCAAGCATGTGCAGGCCAACGACGCTCGACCGCTCAAGCGGCCATTCACCCTCGTCGAACTACAACAGTTCTTCGACCTGGCCGATCTCGAACCAGAACGGATCCTCAATGCTGGTCGCAAAGGCGCGCTGGCGGCATGGCGTGACGCGGTCGCTTTCAAGTCCCTTTATGGCTGGGGGTTGCGGCGCAACGAAGTACGGCACCTGCAGTGCGTTGACTTCTCCCGCAACATTCGCGCGCCGTATTTCGGTGATTGGGGCCTGGTGCGCATACGCCACGGCAAGGGAACCCGAGGAAGCGCGGCGAAACAGCACACGGTGCTCACAGTCTTCGACTGGGCGGCTGAAGCTGTCGCCGACTGGGTGGAGCGCGGCCTCCCCCGCTATGGGGAACCCGTCAACGACCTGTTCCCCACGGAGAAAGGCGGACTCATGCCCAACCGCAATCTCTGGCAACGAATGCGCAGTCTCGTCGATGAACTCGGCTTCCCTCCGGGCCTGGACCTTCACTCGTTCCGCCGCTCATACGCCACCCACCTGCAGATCGAGCATGGATACGACGTCAGCTTCGTCCAGCTCCAGTTAGGCCACGAGCATGCCTCCACCACATCGATCTACACGCTCGCATCCCCCGACTACCGGGCCCGCGAGCTTGAGCGAGTCCTCAACGCAACCGTGGCCCGCAGCAACGCCGGTCTAGCCGATCCGACCACCAAGGAGTCGTCATGAAACGCGACATTCAATACCACTGGCGAGTCCGCGAATTCATGGCCCGGGCAGGCATGAAGAACAGCCGAGACCTCGTCGGGCCGCTACGCGAGCGAGGCATCACCCTGTCTGAATCTCAGATCTACCGCATCGTCGGACAGGAACCCGACCGCATCGCATTCAAAGTCCTTGTCGCACTGTGTGACATCTTCGGAATCGAAGCCGGAGACCTCATTACCTACACCGCCGCCGACGCCCGCCAATCCCGCGATAAAGCAGTGAATTCGGCCAAGGATGTCCCCCTCCTCAACGCCTACCGGCCCGTGAAAGCGAGGATCGTTTCAGACGATGACTAGTCCCCGCAAACGAGGCCGGCCCCGCAGTACCGGCCCGCTCGAATGCGACCGATGCCACCACATGGTGCCGAAGATCCGGGCACGCTGGCCGGATGGCGGGATCTGTCAGCCATGCTTCACCGCAGCCGTTAGAAACTATGGACGCTGTTCATTCTGCGGCGCCGACCGGCTCCTGCCAGGACGCTCAGCCGCTGGCCACGACATTTGCAGAGACTGCGCTGGGATCACCACATGCCTGACCTGCGACAACTGCGGCCGAGAAGCGGAGCGGCTCCGCGGCGGCAACTGCGCCCGATGCCTGGTGACCCAACAACTCGAGCAGCTACTGAAGCCCCACTCACCGCCCGACATGCGCATCAAACGCCTGATCGTCGAGCTAGCGGCCGTACCCCGTCCCGAAAGCATCCTGACCTGGATGCGCAATGCCGATACCGCGAATCTGCTGGCTCAGGTAGGCGCCCGCGAACTGCAGCTCAGTCACGCCGCGTTCGACGCACTGCCCCCATCGCGCAATGTCGAGCATCTCCGCGAGATGCTCGTCCACCATCGGATGATGCCAAGTCGTGGTGATCCGATCATGGTTCGCTTCGAAGCCTGGGTCGACCAGCGACTGAAATCCCTTGTAAACACGCCGGTTATCCACGCACCGATCGAACAGTACGCGCGTTGGCACCACCTCCGCAGGCTCCGTGAACCCAGCCAACGCCCGCGGAACATGGCCAACGCCACAGGATTCGCCAAGCAGCAGATCACGGAAGCGACAAAATTCCTACGCTGGCTTCTCGATGAGCATGGAACCGCCGTCGACGACCTTCGTCAGGACCAGATCGATTCCTATCTCTCTGAAGGCCCGACAACACGTGCAGCCGTCCGAAACTTCGTCAGGTGGCGCGCAGCCGCGGGCATCGCCGGACGCTTCGAAACTCGCTACCGGACCGCCGCACACACTCCCCTGATGACTTCTGCTCGGCGACTTGCTCTCATCAAGACCATGATCGAGGCCGACCACATTGTCCCATCTGCCAGAATTGCCGGCCTGATCCTCCTGCTCTACGGTGTCCCCGTCAGTCGGATCGCTGAACTCACAGTCGACGATATCGAGGCCGGCGCAGATGGAACATCGATCAAGGTCGGTGCTCTCGCTGCGCCCATTCCGAGAGCGTTGCTGCCGCTTCTTCACGACTATCTCAACGCGCGTAAGCGGGGCACCATGAACCACGGATGCCGTTGGTTGTTCCCAGGTCTCAACGCAGGGCAGCACACGACCGAACAAACGCTGATGCAGCAATTGCGCGGGCTCGGGATAGACATCAAGGCGGCGAGAAACGGCGCTCTGCACGATCTCATCAAGGAAATCGACCCTGCATCGTTGGCAGATCTACTCGGCTACACAGCGAACACGCTGAACATCCACGCCGCGCGCGCTGCGGTCCCAATGGCCACCTACCCTGCCATTGGTGCGCTCCGAAGCGGCAGTCCCGCGAGCAATAGCTCGAAATATCTAGCAGTAGAGCCTATTTCGCCACCAAACCCGCGGTGAGAGGTTGATTTCATGCCCAGCGCAATGCGTGCACAATCGACAACTGATCGCCGGCAACAGGACTTGCGCAACGAAACTTCATGGAGTTGTATCGGCGTGGTGCGGCCGTGGACGATTAGGGCGACGGCTTCTCATCGGCTCCTTGATGGGGTGCCTCGAGGAAGGTTCGTACGGCGGATTCGTCACCGTCGATGTCTACGAGTGCAGCGACGTCATTCAGTGACAAGACGCCCGCTGCGAGTCCCAGAACAAGCGGTGCATCGGCGGTAAGGACCGCGTCAAGCTCGCATCCATCGGGTTTACCGACGTCGATACCGGACTCGGTCGCTCGCAGTTGGGCCATGCCGCCGTCGACGACGATTCCAACGGTCACTGATTGATTGGTGGGCGCGCGACCCTCGAACAAGGCCGGAAGTGCCACCAGAAGCCATTCAGGGCGGAATTCATCGCCCTCAGGTCCGCGGATCATCAGCGGGGTGGACCAGCGGACGAGTGCATTGATGGGCTCGCGCAACTGTGCACCCCACGGGGTAAGGGCGTAAGTAATCGCACCGGCGTCTTCGGACAGTTTCCGCTCAATCACACCAGAAGTTTCGAGGCCGCGGAGCCGGTCGGTCAGAAGATTCGTCGCGATGCCGGACAGTCCTTCGCGGAGCTCTCCGTAACGCGCGGGTCCCATCAGGAGCTGGCGGACGATCAACAAATTCCACCGGTCGCCCACCACATCCAGGGACCGGGCAAGTCCGCAGTACTGACCGTAGTCTCGACTCATCACCATCCACTTGCTATTTTAAAGTTCACTTGATTATATCCGATCAATGGAGGGGGCGGAATGGCCATCGCAGAGAGACCCGCTTGGGTCGATGACGAGTTGTTCCCGTTCGAGAGCCGTTTCATCGCTATCGACGGGCACCGCGTGCACTACGTGGACGAAGGATCGGGACCCACGTTGCTGTTCCTGCACGGCAACCCCACCTGGTCGTTCGACTACAGCAAGGTGGTCGAATCCCTGCGAGCGGAATTCCGTTGCATCGCAGTGGACTACCCCGGTTTCGGACTGTCGTCGGCGGCGCCGGGATACCGGTATCTACCCACTGAACACGCGGAGGTGACCGACCGGTTCGTGGAGGCACTCGAATTGAGCGGCGTCACGCTGGTGGGCCATGACTGGGGCGGCCCGATCGGGCTAGCAATGGTGCAACGTCGGCCCGAGGTCTTCGACAGGCTGGTGCTCACCAACACCTGGGCATGGCCGGTCGGCGACCCGGTCGTGCAGGTGATGTCCCACGTGATGGGCAGTCCAGTCGGGCGGCTGCTGATCCGGCAGCTCAACCTGTTCGTCAACGTGATGATCCCGATCGGGCACCGGCTGACCAAACCCACCAGCGGGCAGATGGACCACTACAAGAAGGCCCTCGACAGCCCATCGCGGCGGGAAGCTTCCGCGGTTTTCCCCCGCGAGATCACCTCCAGCCGTGCGTTTCTCGCCGACATCGAATCGGGATTGACCGCCATCGCGGCACTACCCACGCTGATCATCTGGGGCGACGCCGACTTTGCATTCGGGCAGAATGAATTGGAACGGTGGGAGCGGACTTTCACCGATTGCGAGACGGTGATCGTCAAAGGCGGCGGTCATTTCGTCCCCTCTGACGCTCCTGAGCAATTCGCCGCGGCGATCCGCCACTGGCACACCCAATCGGGATCGTAGTGGTCTACGATCCGTTCTCTTCCAGCGTAACTGGTTCCGCAACAACCATTTTCGGGCCGCTACCGTGAACCGCAAGGCGGGCATCCTGGCCGCTGTCTACATCGCGGTCCTCGCCATCAACCTCGACGTCACGATCGTCAACGTCGCCTTACCCAGCATCGCAACCGAACTCCACGCCGACACCCGGGACCTGCAGTGGGTCGTCGACGGCTACAACCTCACGTTCGCCGCACTCGTCCTGGCGGCCGGCAGCCTGTCGGACCGCTACGGACGGCGCCCAGCGCTCTTGATCGGACTACTCGGGTTCGCCGCCACCAGCGCCCTCGGGGCCCTGGCCACCAGCACTGGGGCACTGGTCGCCGCGCGTTTCAGTATGGGCATCTTCGCCGCGCTGATCTTTCCCACCACACTGTCAATCATTACCAACACCTTCTCCGACCGACGCCAACGCGCCATCGCGCTCGGAGGATGGGGCGCCGTCGTTGGCGTCGGGGTTGCGGCCGGGCCGGTAACTGGCGGCTTTCTGCTCGAACACTTCTCATGGAGCAGCGTCTTCTGGGCGCTGGTACCGCTGGCCGTGCTGGCGGCGGTGCTTGCTTCCCTGCTGGTGCCGGAATCACGGGACCCTGGCGTGCCCGCGCTCGACATCCGAGGCCTGACAACCTCGATCGCCTTGCTCGGGACTCTGGTCTACACGATCATAGAGGCCCCGGTCCGGGGCTGGCACAGCCAAGCCACGGTGTTTGGTTTCATCGCCACGGCAGCTCTGGCACTGGCGTTCGTGACGATTGAACAGGCAGCCGAACAACCCATGCTCGACATCAGGCTCTTCACCGATCGCCGGTTCAGCGCCGCCAGCGCATCGGTGACCGTCACCTTCTTCTCCCTGTCAGGCTTCATCTTCCTCATCACCCAGTACTTCCAGGTTCTGCGCGGCTTCAGCCCGCTCGACACTGGCCTTCGCATCCTGCCAGTCGCACTCTCGATCGCCGTCGGCTCCGTCATCGGCGGACTGCTCGCACCACGCATCGGCACCCGCACCGTCGTCGTCAGCGGACTGACCTCCTTCGGAACCGCGATGGCCTGGATCGCCGGCAGCATCGACACCGATACCCTCTACGGGGCGGTTATAGTTCCGCAGATGCTGCTCATGGGCCTCGGTATCGGATTAGTATCCACTCCCGCAACGGAATCCATCATGCTCGTCCTCCCGCCGGCGCGGGCTGGCATCGGCTCGGCGGTCAACGACGCCACCCGCGAGTTGGGCTCGACACTCGGGGTCGCCGTCGTCGGGTCCTTGTTTTCCTCGATCTTCGGTGCCCACCTCGCCGACAGCGCATTCGCGGCGACCGGCAAAGCAAGTGAAGCCGCGGACTCCGTGCAAGTCGCCTTCGGATTCGCTACCAACAACCCGACGCTCCTCATCGCCGCACAACATTCGTTTCTCGGTGGCCTCACAACGGCCTGCGCGGTGATCGCCGGACTGTGCTTTACCGCTGCCGTCGTCGGCATCGGTGCGCTACCCGGCCGACGGTTCCAACCTCCGGTCGCAACGACTGCGCCGTTAACAGTCGGCAGTTCCCGGCCAACATACGCCCGCTTGCCCCAGGTTCAATGAGAGAAGCGGGACGCACAAGAATTCTCGTCCAATCTGGGGCCTTACAACGATTGGCGACTCACGGAGACTGCTGGCAGTTCGCTGGACCAATGACCTACGTATGACCCGCGTAGCGGCAGACCCAGGCGCCAGCGTGGCAGCACAATACGACCAAACTCGATACTGCCGGTATCCAAAAAACGTCGCCGTTTTCATTGGATGAATCAGGGACGCTTTGAGCATCGACCGCTACAGACAACTCACCCAGCGATGATCGTGAACGGATGACGTTCCCGCACTCAGTGCAGGCGAGCCTTCGCGCCGGCGGAGGTAGCCGACTCATGCAGCTCGATCTCTGCGATTTGAGGTTCTGCTGGGACGTCGAAGCGCACCGCCACGAGCAGGGCTTGGCCCGGACTCACCTCCGTTGCCTTCGCGTCATACTTCGACCCCACCACATCTAAACCCATCGCTACGTGCGCCTGGCCTAGAGCATCGCGCACTTTCTGGTTTGCAGCGGCAAACGACTGGGATTCCGTGCCTACATTGGTGATGGTGACCTGCAGGATGTCATACACGCCCTTGGGCGGTGGATCGCTCTGCAAGTCGGCTTTGCCGAAGCTGTTGACGACGAACCTGAGCGATCCATCATCGATCGGGACGCCGATGTCCCTTTGTCCAAACACTGTCGGGCGGTCGCCCGATATGATCGACGCAATTGAGTTTCGTTGCGTTACCACGAAAGTCCCACAGCCGCCGAGCAACAGCAGTGCGACGCCGGCGACGACCCACCGCCACCTCGTTCGCTTTCGCATCTGAGCTTCCGTACGAAGGTCAGTCCAATACGCACCGTCGAAGTAACGCTGACCGGCTGCTCCGGACGGATCTGGATACCAGCCAGCCGCCGGCGTCGTCACAGATGCACCCACATCAGTGAAATCATAGAGGCGCTCCCGCGGCAGCGGCTACTGATCAATAGATGGTCAGTGGGTCTGGCGGGCTTCTCGTTGAACTCGGCGGTCCACGGATCTCGCCGAGCTTCTCGACCAATCTGGCCGCCGAGGTTGAACACGCCATCTCGTACCTGTCTCGAATTTTCCCCCGCTAGTGGTCGGCCCGCCTGGGTAAAGAAAGCGCGCCCGCCCCCGGGCCTACGCCGACTCGGTCCGCCATCTCCAATGAGACGGAACATGATGTGACGTCTTACTCCACGTTGCGGTTCCGCGCAGCGGCCGCAGTACCTCGCCGGACTCCCGGACTGGTGGAATTTGAACAATCCCCTTCCCCAGCCGTGTCTACCGCCCGGGGAACACGACTGAAGTTGATACGACCATTATCCAGTGAACCTCGCCGTTTTCATCTGATGAATCACGGACGTTTCCAGTGACCCTCGCCTGGGCCCACCGGGTCGATTTGGCCAAAGCGCCTTGACGCCAAGGGTTTATGGCGAATTGCACCAGGCCCGTACGCCGCCCCTTCCCGCACGGTTGGCACGACACGCGTCGACGGATGTCGTTCCGCGATGGACCTACCTGCGCCGATGTGGTAATGATTCAGTAGATGATTCAATGATGCATCAGATGAGACGACCTGGGAGGCGGAATTGCCCGTCGACAAGAGCGGTCGCGTGTTCCTGGTTGGTTCCGTTCCGCTGCTGCATCCTGAGGTCCAAACCGTCGAGGAAATGCTGGACGGCTGGCGCAACCAGCAACTGTGCCGCAACCTCGACCACGACACCATCGACGGCCGTATCGGCCTGGTTCAGCGGTTCATCGCCCACACCAATGAGTACCCCTGGTCGTGGACACCGGCCATCGTCGAGGAATTCTTCGCCGACCTCCGGAGTATCAAGGGCCGCCGCCAATCCACAATCCGCGGCTATCAGAACGGCCTTCGGTTGTTCTGCTCCTACATCGCCGATCCCGACTACGGCTGGGACCGAGTATGCGAGCAACGATTCGGCACGCACCCAGCGCAGGTGTTCTTCGCGTGGAACACCGCCACTCACGTCCAGGACAACGAACAAGATCCCGAGAAGCGCCCGTTCACCAAACAGGAGCTGCAGGACTTCTTCGACCATGCCGACGACCAGGTCACCGTTATCGCCAACACCCGAAGAAAGGGCTGGCTGCCAGCCTACCGAGACGCCGTGATGTTCAAGGTCGCCTACTCCTACGGAGTGCGATTCAACGAACTGCGACACCTGCAGACCGTCGACTTCTCCCGCAATCCGCACGCACCGGAGTTCGGCCGCTACGGCGTCGTGAAGGTCCGTTACGGCAAGGCCAAGAAAGGCTCCCCACCCGAACGCAGGACCGTTCTCACGGTGTTCGACTGGACACCGGAGATCATCAGCGACTGGCTCACCCACGGTCAGCCCTACCTCGACGACGGCATCGACCTATTCCCCAGCGAGCGCGGCGCCCTGGTCGCCGAACGAACACTGCTGCGCAGATTCCGGCGGTACTGCAACGACCTCGAACTCTCCGCAGGCCTGGATCTGCACTCCTTCCGACGCTCCTACATAACCCACCTCGTCGAAGACGGCTGGGACGCCAAGTTCGTCCAAGACCAGGCCGGCCATGAATACGCCAGCACCACAGCGCTCTACACCGGCGTCTCGAGCGACTTCCGAACCCGCACTCTGCGCCGAGTCCTGGACCGGACCATCAAAGATGCCCTCTCCTTTGGCGAGGAGACGTCGTGAAACGCGACGTCGACTACACCTGGCGCCTCGCCGAGTTGATGGCTGCCCACGGCATGCACAACAGCACCGATCTCATCCCCCGCCTCGCTGAACGTGGAATACAGCTGTCGCGGCCACAGGTCTACCGCATCGTGCACCAACGTCCCGAACGCGTCGCCCTGCAGCTGATGGCAGCACTGTGCGACATCCTCGGCTGCGGCGTCGAAGACCTCGTCACCGTTACAGCGACCGACGCCCGCAAGAAGAAGGCCGCTTCCGGCACCACTGCACCACCCAATGTCGTCGAACTCAACAAGTCCATCCGGCCCCGACGAGCACGCATCATCACCGATGGCACCGATTAACCCCACACCCCGATCCACCACACGCGGGCGACCACGAGTCACCACCGGCACCTTCGAATGCAGCCGCTGCCAACGCATGGCCAACAAGCTGCGGGCCTGCTGGCCCGGTGATCAGCTCTGCCACAGCTGCTTCTACACCGCGATGCGCACCCACGGCATCTGCCCAAACTGCGGGCACGACAGCGTTCTCCCCGGCCGCCGCAGCCGCACCGATCCAAGCCCGGTCTGCCTGACGTGTGCGGGTATCCCCAATGACTTCACCTGCGCGACCTGTCACCATGAAGGCGAGATCTACCGCCGCCGCCAGTGCGCCCGCTGTGCCCTGCGCGAGGACCTCTGTAAAATTCTGCTGCACCATCCCGCCGACCTTGCCGCCATGCAGACACTCATAGAGGTGCTCTGTGGCGTCGACAGACCCGAAAGCATCCTGACCTGGAAACGCAACATCCAGGTACTAGAGCTGCTCGGCGGAATTACCTCCGGCGCAATACCACTGACCCACGACGGCCTCACCGCGGCAGGATCCGGGCGCCACATCGATCACCTGCGCAGCCTGCTACAACACCACGGCCTGCTCCCACAACGCGACGAACACCTGGCGCGCTTCGAAGTCTGGCTGGCCACCAAACTCGACGCGATCGCCTCCCCCACGGTCCGCACTCCTGTCGAGCAGTTCGCGACCTGGCACCACCTGCGACGCCTGCGAAGCGAGTCGAAACCCGACCAATCCTCCGGAGGCCCAGTGCGTTCCGCGAAACAAGAGATCACCGAGACCATCAAATTTCTCACCTGGCTCGAACAGACTCACCGACGCACAGTCAACGACTGCGCGCAACAAGATGTCGACGAATACCTCGCGTCCGGGCCGACGACCCGCCATCTCATCCGCACCTTCTTCATCTGGGCCAAAAAGAGCAAAGTCAACGTCGCGGTGCACATCGGATTCCGGCAGGCGAAACCAGTCCGACGATCACTCAGGACCACCGCCTGGCATGGCTCAAGGAACTGCTTATCGGCGACTCCGAGAGCCTGCCCTACCGGGTTGCCGGTGTGCTGCTACTCCTCTACGCCCAGCCGTTGACCAAGATCGCGTCCCTGCAGTCCACTGCGATATCTCAAGCCGACGGAGAGACCCGTATCGCGCTCGGCAAGGCACCGATCCCGGTCCCCGAACCGTTCGCGTCCCAGCTCAACTACCACCGACATAACCGGCCGAACCTGCGGACGGCGGGCGGGGCCGCCGGCTCACCCTGGCTGTTCCCCAGCAGCCGGCCAGGGCGACATCTCGACCCGCAGGCCATCATGCAGCGGCTTCGGTGGCTGGGGATTGACCTGCTGGGCTCACGCAACACGGCCCTGCGGGAACTTGTCTCCGAGATTCCCGCTCCCCTGGTCGCTGAGATGCTCGGCTACAGCGACCAAGTCACCCAGAAGCACGCCGCAGAAGCCGGCAACACCTGGGCTAGATACGTCCAGCGCTGAAGACGTTGTCCCAGAACGGAAGTCATTACGTGCCGTCTCAGCCAGTTTGACGTTGCGATTCCTGATCCCGGGCGACGGCCACCCTCGGCCTCGTCGGCGAGGCACTGGTCGACTGGGCCATTGCCGGCCCAGCTGAACTCCGACCTCGTCCGGCCACGCATCGTTGCTCGCCACGGGGCGGATTGCACAACCGGCGGTCGAATAGTCGATTGATGTGAGGTGATGAATCAGAGTAGGCGCCGGTCGTTTCGTGTAAACACCGCATCACTGCGGGAGCTTCAGCACCCTGAGTTGCCATCTAAGACGACTAGTCATATTGTATGCATAGCCGTCCAGCGAAGTGTTGGCCGGCGTCCACTTGAGTGGAGCAAGGTTTGATCCCTTTGAGGCGTTAGGAGCAGTGGCCATGCCCAAGCCGAACGTGCGCGAGAAGATCATCGGCGGAGCTTCGGATGTGTTCCACCGAAAAGGGTTCAATGCCAGCACCGTCGACAATATCGTGGACACCGCGGGTGTTCCGAAGGGCTCGTTCTACAACCACTTCAAGAGCAAAGAGGACCTGGCGCTGGAGGTGATTGACCGCTATCGCGCCGCGTTCGAGCATGGATCCCTGATCGACTATGAGCGTTCGCCCGTCGAACGGCTCGCGGTGTACTTCGAGTACCTCGCCGACCGTTTCGAGCGTGATGGTTTCGACAAGGGTTGCCTGCTGGGCAATTTCGCCAATGAGATGGCTGACCACAGCCCTGCTATTCGGGCACGGTTGACAGCCGTGTTCGACGAATGGACCGACGCCCTCGCGGTGGTGATCCGGGAAGGCCAGCAACGGGGGGAGATCGGCTCGCCCCAGCCGGCGGCGCGCTTGGCAGGCTTCCTGCTGAACGCCAGTGAAGGTGCCATCGTGCGGACCCGGTGCAGCAAGGACCGGGCTGCGATGGAGGATTTTCGCGCGCTGGCCTTCTCGGTTCTCGACATCCGCTGAATGCCGATCGTCGATGCGACGAAGCATCCCTGCATGCCCAAAGCAAGATGACTAGTCATATTACGCAGCCGAACGGCTGCGACCCGCGCCTCACCGGCGCAGAAAGACGGCGAACATGTCCGACACATACAGAGCTCTGCAAGTGACCGCGCCCGGGGTTCTCGATCTCGTCCACCGCCCTTTGATCGCGCCCGTCGCCGGCCAGGTCCGCATCCGCGTCGAGGCCTGCGGAGTATGTCATTCCGATTCGTTGGCGGTGGAAGGAATCCTTGCCGTCGACTACCCCCGGGTGCCCGGCCACGAAGTCGTGGGCACGATCGATGCGATCGGTGAGGGCGTGCAGGGTTGGACGGTCGGCCAGCGGGTGGGCGTCGGCTATCAAGGGGGCACCTGTGGCTACTGCGATAGCTGCAGGCGAGGTCAGTTCATGACCTGCGAGAACCAGCTCAGTACCGGTCTTGACTATGACGGCGGTTATGCCGAAGTGATGATCGCCCAGGCGAACGGCCTTGCCGCGATACCCGACGGTCTATCAGCCGCCGAGGCTGCTCCGATACTGTGCGCGGGCGTCACCGTCTTTAACGGACTGCGCAACTCGGTGGCCCGGGCCGGCGATCTGGTGGCCATCCAGGGAGTGGGCGGCCTCGGTCATCTCGGTATCCAGTATGCGCGAAAGATGGGTTTCCGCGTTGCCGCCATCGCGCGCGGCCGGGAAAAGGAAGCGCTTGCACAAGGTTTCGGTGCCCACCACTACATCGACAGCGAAGGCGGCGATCCGGTGGCTGCCGTACGGGATCTCGGTGGCGCGAAGGTGATCCTGGCCACCGCTGCCGACAGCAAGTCGGCGGGGTTGTTGGTCGAAGCGCTCGCACCGCAAGGCCAACTGGTGGTCGCGGGCGCTTCGTTCGAACCGATGGAGGTCGACGCGGTCAAAATGCTGTTCGGCGAGCAGTCGATCATCGGCACACTCACAGGGTCGCCGATCGAGCGGGAGGACACGCTGGGTTTCACTGCGTTACAGGATATTCGAGCAATGACCGAAGCGGTGCCGCTCGCGCAGGCGGCTGAAGCCTACCGCCGCATGATGCGCAACGAGGCGCGCTTCCGCATGGTGCTCACCCCGTGAGCTGAGCCGCCATCGTCACCTAGCGCCATCGCCCGTCGAGCCGGCAGTCGTCGCTACTCGACACCTCACACCCACACTGAAGGACTCCCGTGAAATCAATCCAGTTCAGCAAATACAACTCTCCACGCTCAATCAGCCTCGTACACGTCGAATCTGCGCCGGTAGGTGCCGGCCAGGTGCGCGTCGCACTCGAGGTCGCGCCGCTGAATCCATCGGACTTCATGCTGCTGGATGGGCAGTATCCGTTCCAGCCGGCGCTGCCGTCACCCGCAGGTTCCGAGGGCGTCGGCTACGTCACCGAGATCGGTTCCGGTGTCGTCTCCGTCGCGACCGGGGATCGAGTCCTGGTCCTGCCGTCACCTCAGCCAGGCACCTGGCAGGAGGAGAAAGTCATCGACGAGCGCTACGTCGTCCGAGTGGCCCGTGCTGCCGATCCCGTCCAGCTGGCAACGGCCGGGATCAACGCGGCAACGGCATATCTGGTGCTGCAGTACGGGAGCTACCTCGAACCCGGGTCCTGGGTGGCGCAGACCTCCGCCAACTCCGGTGTCGGCGCCTTCGTCATGGCCCTGGCCCGGCGTGCCGGCCTGCGCACGCTGAACGTGGTCCGTCGCGCGAACGCAGTTCAACCGCTGCTGGCAGCGGGCGCCGACGCGGTAGTGGTGAGTGACGAGACCATGCCCGCGGCACTCGCCGACATCCTGCAAGGTGACGAGATCGGACTGTTGATCGACGGAGTCGGCGGCCCCGTCATTGACGGGCTCGTTCCACACCTTGCCCGTGGCGCGAACATCGTGAGTTACGCCGTGCCCACCGGGCTGCCCATCGTTGTGAATCCAATGCACCTCAACTTCCACGGACTCCACGTGCACGGTTTCTGGGTGCACAATTGGCTGGACTCGGCCCCGCGCGAAGAGATCGAGCAGGTGTACTCCCACCTCATAGAGCTGATAGCCGACGGCACACTGCGCACACCTGTGGAGGCCGTCTACCACCTAGATGACTACGCCAAAGCAATCGCGCACGCCCGATCCAACAGACGGGGCGGGAAGATAATGTTCGGCGCGGAAACCGTGAGGGCATTCAGCCCCATCCTCGATGGCTTGGCGTAGTCGCCGCAGGGCACAATCGGTGGCCAACTGAAGAGTTCTCAAACGCGAGACAGTGATCGGCAGTGCAGATTCCAGCGTTGAGTGGGCGGCGCAAAGAAACAGCCGCCGAGTCGCCTCAAGTGGTTGGAACTCAGTTCTACGAACGTGTACTCACCGAAGCCGTTGACCAACAACGGATAACCACATTCGCTAGTTTCGCGTGGCGTTCGTTCCCATGCACCGCAGTCGTGCCGAAGTCGGACTAGTCGTTCGGCCGTCCTCGCCGCAGCCAAGCCGAACACAAAACATCGATCGAACGGACTCTTTCAATGTCAGAACAACCGAAGGCATACGACTTCATCATCGTGGGTGCCGGCACCGCGGGGTCAGTCCTGGCTGCTCGGCTGTCCGAAGACCCAAACGCACGGGTATTACTTCTCGAGGCCGGCGCCGACGCCGTCACCTCAACCAGCGACTTCCCGCCGGCCTGGACGGCGCTGCTTGCGTCAACGCAGAACTGGGGCGGCACCATGACAGTCCAGACAGCCACGGGCACAGCGCCGCACATCGGCCGAGGAAAGGGCATTGGGGGCTCGTCGTCGATCAACGCAATGATCTTCGCCCGAGGTCACAAAGACAGCTACGCCGACTGGGCAAATAGCGGAGCGAAGGGCTGGGCGTTCGATGACCTGCTGCCCTACTTCAAGCGCAGTGAGACCGCACCGCACGGTGATCCCGCCCTCCGCGGCGTAGACGGCCCCTTGACGGTGCAGCCAGCCGATCAACTCCACGAGGTGACCCAGGCGATGCTCGCCGCCGCGATCGAATGCGGCCACCGACGCGCCGCCGACATCAGCGGCGGCCTCGAACTCGGCGTCGGCCCGGTGGATCTGAGCATCGTCGACGGCCGTCGCCAAAGCGCCGCCGATGCCTACCTCACCGCAGCACGACCCCGGCCGAATCTGGAGCTGCTGTCGAACGTTCTTGCGCATCGCGTGCTTGTCGACCAGAACCGCGCCATCGGCGTTCAATTCGGCGACGGTGCCGGGGTCGAGACCGCGTTCGCGGAGGAGGTGATCGTCTGCGCCGGCGCGATCGGCACACCGCAGCTGCTGATGCTCTCAGGAATCGGACCCGCCGACCACCTGCGCGAGGTCGGCATCGACGTCGTGCGCGACCTACCCGGTGTCGGATCGAACTTCCAGGACCACATTATTTCGATCGCCCTGTACCAGGCATCGCATGCCGTGCCGCCGTCGACGCGAAACCACGGCGAGGCGATCGGCCTACTTCGGTCGGATCTTCCCGAAACCGACGCGCCCGACCTGCAGTTGATGTTCACGGAGAACCTCGCCGGCATCGCGCCGGAGGTCCCGAATCACTACGGAATGCTGGTGTCCCTCTTGCAACCACACAGCCGCGGCACCGTCCGGTTGGCCGGCGCTGATCCCAGCCTGCTGCCCCTGGTCGACCCTAATCTACTCAGCGACGAGCGGGACTTGGCCGTGTTGACCCAGGGCGTACGCATCGCCCATGAGATCGGGAACGCACCGGCTCTAGCCGGGTGGCGCGGCGTCGAGGTGCTTCCCGGCGCCGCGGCGCACGATCCGCAGGCTCTGCAGGGCTTCGTCAAGGCCTCGGCAGGGAGCCACTACCACCCGGCAGGCACCTGCGCGATCGGCGACACCGTCGCCACCGTCGTCGACAACGACCTGCGGGTGCACGGCATCGACAACCTGCGCGTCGTCGATGCATCGGTGATGCCGTCGTTGCCGTCGAACAACATCGTCGCCACCGTTTACGCAATCGCCGAGCGCGCCGCCGAACTCATTCGACGCTAGTAGTCGCCTCACGAAAACAATTGCAGTCGAGCGTCATTCAATAGTATCCGGCTGTCAATCCGGCGTCACGGGGCTAAATGAAGCCTGGGCCGCCCAGGGTGAGCATGGAACGCGTGGCGCGCATCGGCGCGTCTGAAGCGGTGGACATAAAAGTGAGACTTCGCGGTATGGACATCGCGTGAGAATGCCGCTGTCGGCGCAGCTCCCGGGAACGCGATTGGACACAACGTGTGAGAAGCCACACCTGGGTGAATCGATGACTGAACACTCTGCTAAGCAGTCCGCCGGCTGAAACCGGGTATTCTGCTGGGCTGCAATGCTATTCGCAGCCGCGGTCACCTTGCACGCCACTGACCACCTACGACCCGGCATGGACATCTTGCCACCGGCGGTGATGGTGGCGGGCATGGTGTAAATGGTGCTGGCGGCGGCCGTCGTCGCACTGGTGTTCCTTGGGAATCGGTGGGCGCCTCACGCGGCCGTCACCATCGGCTTTGTCAGCGCCTTCGGATTTACAGTCGCCCACCTCCTACCCTCCTGGGGCTTCTTTAGCGACAGCTTCATCAACGCAGCGCCCTCGGCGCATGTCACTTGGTTCTCATCGGTGACCGCCATCTTCGAATTTGTCGCTGGCGTTCTGTTTGGGCTCGCCGGTATTGCCGCGATGAGATCGCAGGACTCGGATGTAGGAGAACTAGACTGACTACGGCGACACAACTACCAAACGTCAGCAAACTACTGAGGCCTGCCGTCGCCTACACCATGCGCCCGCCTAGCGCTGCAGTCGTGAAGGTGGTCAAGGACGCGACGCGCGCCAGCGTGCCCCTTCAGATTCGCGTTCCACTCCGGAGGAATACGACCAGATCGAATATGGCGGGTTACCACTAGTACATTGGCTGTTCGCATGGGATGCGAATACATCCGCTCCTTATATCGCCCGCCCGCGGCCCCAAAGGCATTCGTAGACAACGGTATTTGCGAGTCGCGCCGTCCGGCGGGACGCGTTGCCATCCGTGGTTTCCCGGCGCGAAGGTCGGGAGCCGTGTGAAACATTGGATGAAAGTGGCCGGCCGTACCCTCTACTAGTGGATTCGCCGAGTGCCTCGACAACTTCGGCTCTGATCCGTCCGTCGATGCCGCCAAGTCGACTCACCGTTCCCACCAGCGGCGACGGTTGACACCACCGGGCCGATAGAGAACGGTGCTCCACAGGGTGAGGAAGCCGATCGCCACCGTCGCCGGCCACCCGTGGGGACTCATCGCTGCCGTGGCAAGGACAGCGCCGACTACGGAGCTGCACCAGTACATTTGTTTCTCCCGATGGGGATGGTCTCTGGCGATCGGCCTGAAGGTGTACTTGTGCAATCGCGCGGCAACCACGAGCAGGCCGCCGACGATGAGGACGGGGTAACTCCAAAGGGATGACGGGTCACGAGGCATTGCCGCAGTATGAACGCCGAGATGGCTGCACAGCCCGACACACCGGCAATCGGAAGTAGGTTTGCCGGACTTGCGGATCAACTTGCCGACGAGCAACCGCATTGGCCGTCATGGACCGCCGCCGCGCTCAGCGGCTCTGACCGCACCATCATCAAGGCGCCACCCGCCCGCCAGGACTACGCCGACTCGTGTCGCCATCTCCAATGAACGGATCCGCGTGGTCGCGTCTCACTCCAGCTGGCGGTCCCGTGCAAGAGCCGTCAGGCTCACTACGACCGGACACGGCGCCATGCTCAGCGGCTTCCATCGCCTCTCGTCGCGGAATCATCTAGATCATTCGCTCGGTCGGCATACCGGAACTCACAGGTTGATCTTCTTTTCGTCTTCTTCGCTGGATTTTCAGCATCCGTGATTCACTAGCTCGGAATTGACGTATCCGTTGGCGGCCGTTGTAGTCGTTGACGCTCCCACCTACCAGCACGGAGAGAGCATCCATGGCGACTCAGCACGTCCACTCACGGCGCGCCGATCAGCTGAGCTTCATGATCAGAGCAGCATTGCTAGCTGGCTGCGTGGCCGTGACGACACCTGCTGGACTGGCATTCGCTGCGCCGCCCTCCCCCGGAGACGCCACCTGCACACTAGGGACACCGCTGTGCCTGACAAGTCAGAACACCGTGGCGGCGTCGGCGCCAGTCCTGGGGGTAGGTGCTTCGGTCGGACCAGTGTTCGGATTGTTCGGCGACGGAGCCAACGCGGCAGCGGATTGCGTCGGCCTAGCCTGCAATGGCGGCAATGGTGGTCTGTTCTTCGGCAACGGCGGTAACGGTGCCAACGGCGGCAGCGGTGGCAGTGCGTTCTTCGTCGGCAACGGAGGCGCCGGCGGCAACGCCGTCCTCGCCGGCCAAGTTGGCGGCAATGGCGGCAACGGCGGACTTCTCTTTGGCAACGGTGGCATGGGCGGCCAAGGTGGCACGGGCCTCACGGGTGCGCCCGGAGTCAACCCGAGTCCCAACGGCAAGGCGGCCGACGGACCGGCGGGCAATTGTCTGGGATGTATCCAGGTCCCGTATTCGGGCAGCCCTGGCGGTGACGGCAAGGACGGCGCGATGGCGGGTCAGGCCGGCGGCGACGGCGGCGGCGGTGCTGGGGGGTCGATAGGTGGCAGCGGCGCCGTCCTCGAGATCGTGGGCGGCAACGGCGGGAATGGCGGCGCGGGCAACGCGGCCGGCGGGGCCGGCGGCAACGGCGGTAGCGGCGGCACCGTCTCGAATAGCTTGTCGCCAGCCGCGAACGGTGACTACGCGACCGGAGGCAACGGGGGTGCTGGCGGCGCCGGCGGCGTCGGCTCGAACGGTGGCAACGGCGGGATGGGTGGCAACGCCACCTCCACGGGGGGCCCCGCCACCGGGGGTAACGGCGGCAAGGGCGGCGACGGCGGCGACGCGACTGCCCCAGGAGGGATCGGTGGAACTGGAATGCCGGGCGGCAACGGGGGCCGCGCCGGACTGCTGGGTGGCGTCGGCGGCGCCGGCGGGACAGGCGGCACCGGTGGAACTGGTGGCACCGGAGCCTCGGGTGGCAATGGTGGTGACGGGGGCAGCGGCGGGGTCGCCACGGGTGTCACGACCGGTGTCACCACGCAGGGCACGGGTGGGACCGGTGGAATCGGCGGGACCGGTGCACCCGGTGGTCCCGGTGGAGCGGGCGGTACCGGTGGAACGGGTGGCGCCGGAGGACTCGGGGGTCAATCCGGTAAGCCCGGCACCGGCGGCGCTGTCGGCGGCACCGGTAGTGCTGGTGCCGACGGCAGCAACGGCAGTCACGGCTGAGGGGCGATGACCAACGCTGGAATGGAACTGGCTCGGCGGAACTCGATGTCGGCCAGGCTATTTAGCAGTTGGGTAGCCCGCCTGGCAGTCGAAACGTGTTTACCCGTGGCGCGAATCCACGCCGTCCCGCCCCGTCCCTGCGTGAAGGTCATCAGCGCGTCGACCAGGACTGCGTCCCGGTCACCGGAGATCAACGTGGTGGTGCATGCCGGCCAGATGGCCGGGGTGCCCGGATCCCACCCTGGCCCGCCGGAGTCTGGGCCGTCAACCGGCTCTCACCCTAGTCGTCACCGTCGAGGATCGGCTCCGGCCTAGGTCGGGAACCCACCGGTGCCATCGATAGTTGTCCACCGAGTTCTGCCTCCGAAACCGTGCCCAACGTGGCCGCGACTCCCCCACGGACTGCCCTGTCCGGGTGACGTTGAGAAGCTCCCAGATGAGCGGTTCTCATCCTCGGGCGAATACAACCAAAATTGATATGACCGTTACCCATTGACGTACGCCGTCTTCAACGGATGCCATCGCCTGTACCCGCGGCATCTGCCGAAGCAGCGGACACGACGGTGTCCTCCCCGCCAGGCGAACTGACGACGACGACTCGCGTCCGGCCTACAGATCTACTGTCGGGCTGGGGTTTTCGCGGGCAGCCGAGGCAAGAGGCTGTATGCGTTGTCGTGCATGACCCGCGCGAGCATGTCGGGCCGAGCTTCGAAGTACGCGTCGACGTTGTTCGTAAACCAATTCACGGTTTTCGAGTTGGCGGCAGGGAAGTCGGTGCCGAAGAGAATGTGGTCGGGCTCGACGAAGCTCTCGAGAGCCGCCAGGTTGGTCTCGAAACCCGATAGGGCGGTCTCGTAGTAGAACGTCCGGAAGTCGGCGATGATTTCGTCGGGGCTCAGTTCGCAGCCGAGATGGAACGCGCCCAGGGCGGCGACGCGAGCGGCGAGAACTGGTGTGCTACCGCCAGAATGGGAGAGGATGATCCTCACGTTCGAGAACTGCCGTTTGCGCCCGCTGGTCACGAGATCCGCTGCGCCCTTGTAGGTTTCGTTCGGAGTTTCACTGACCGGGGTGGGCAGGAACTCGCTCGGGGCGCGGTTGCTACCGGGTGTCTGCTCACCGTGTAAGAACACCAGCGCGCGGCGACGGTCGAGTTCGGCCCACAGCGGTTCAAAGATCGGGTCGCCCACGGATCGGGCCTCGTCGCCGACGCCGTAGACGTTGGTGAGGGTAATTCCGTCTGCCCCCAACACGTCGAAGGCGTAGGTCAGCTCTTCCAGCGCGGCGTCGATGTCCGTCGGGGTGGGCAGGTGCGCGAACAGACCGAACCGTCCGGGGTGGTCTTCCATTGCCTGGCGGGTCAACGTGTTCAACTCGCGGGCGACGTGACGCCGCTTGCCCTCGGGGAGCCGCGATTCGATGTCGTTGGGTATGGACAGGATCGCGGTGTCGATGTGCAGCTGATCCATGAAGTCCACGCTGACCTGTGGTGTCCAACCGGCCTCGTCCTTGTGGAACTTCCAGCCGGACGTGGATCCGAACAGTCCCGAGGCGAGCATGCTGGTCGGCATGAAGTGGTGGTGGAAATCGATGCGGTCGGGTGTGGTGGTGCCGTCGTCAGTCATACCCACACTCAACTCGCAATAGTTGACTTTTGTCAATAATCATCAAGTGTTAGGTTTCTTTTATGGCTGACACCGACGCTCCGGAGCTGCGGCTGCTCGACGGGCTCTACCGACTCAACAAACTGGTCGTGGCCGACGCCCGCGTGCACGTCGCCGCGACCGCACACCTGGACCTCGTGGACTTTCTGGTCCTGCGCACGGTCAAACTGGGTGTCGACACTCCCAGCGATCTCGTGAGCGATCTCGGACTCAATCCATCGGTTCTCAGTCGGTCGTTGTCCAAGCTTGCCGACTCGGGCCTCGTGACCCGCCAGATCGAACTCACGGACTCGCGCCGATCGCGAATCAGGTTGACAGACAACGGTGTGCAGACCACTGACGACATCGGGGCAAGGCTTCAACCCAGCTTGGCTCAGCGACTTCGCCTACTGACCCCCGACCAGACCCGGATCCTGTTGGAGAGCCTCGAAATCCTCTGTGGAGACACGGTCACCTGAAGCTTGAACCACTGGAGAACTGCACCCACGCGTGATTACAACGATCACCGCGGCAGTCACTAGCCACCACTACCACTTACAGCTTTCCCTCACCCGTCCGAGACGACCCGAAAGAGGACGCAACCATGGCACGCACCGATCACGACAGTTGGGACCTGGCCTCCAGCGTGGGCGCCACCGCCACCGGAGTCGCCGCCGGCCGCGCGCTGGCAGCCCGGGGACCGGAACCCCTACTCGATGACCCCTACGCCGAACCACTGGTTCGCGCCGTTGGTCTGGACGCCTTCACCCGCATGATCAGCGAGGACAACGACGAGGACGCCGACGACCCGATCTTCAACCGTCAGCAGATGGCCGAACAGGTCACCGTGCGCACCCGGTTCTTCGACGACTCCTTCCTTCGGGCCGGAGCCGCAGGCATCCGGCAGGCCGTGATCCTGGCCAGCGGCCTGGACACCCGCGCCTACCGGCTGCCCTGGCCAGCTGGCACGGTGGTCTACGAAATAGATCAGCCTCAGGTCATCGAATTCAAGACCCGCACGCTGGCCGAGCTGGGTGCCGCCCCGGCCGCCGAGCATCGCACCATCGGCATCGACCTGCGCGCGGACTGGTCCACCGCCCTGCGCAAGCGGGGCTTCAACCCCGACCAACCCACGGCGTGGAGCGCAGAGGGGCTGCTGATCTATCTGCCGCCGGAGGCTCAGGACCGCCTCTTCGACGACATCACCGCGCTCAGCGCCCCCGGCAGCGCGCTGGCCACCGAACACGTTCCCGATCTCAGCATCCTCGCCGACGACGACCGCATGGCCAACTTCGCCCAACGCTGGCAGCGCTACGGCATGGCAGACGAATGGACCGACCTGGTCTACCACGGTGAGCGCGCCCAGGTGCCCGCTTACCTGAGCGGCGCCGGCTGGCAGGTCACCGCCCGAGGCACCGTAGACCTGTACGCCGCCAACGGTTTCGCCCTGCCCGACGATGAGATGATGACCGAACTCGCCGACCTGACCTACCTCAGCGCGGTGCTGTCGGGCCCGACACCCGGCCGCTGACCCAGTGCCCCTCCGCGTCGTGTTCGGGCGATTCGCTGTTGCATAGCCGGAGGAATACGGCGGGATCGAATATGGCGGGTTACCAGTAATGTACGCCGTGTTCATCTGGTGAATCACGGACGTTCCGAGTGATCCTCACCTACCGCGCGAGGTCGAGTTTTCTAAAGTGCCTCGACACCAACTGGTTTAGCGGATTACTCCAGTTTCGCACCACCCCCGTCGCCGACGCGGTGGTCGCCCGCATCGAGAGGCCGATTCGCACCTACGACTGATCAGGATGGGTGACGGACCGAAGCTCGAGCCGCGGGATTCCTGCGAAGTCGGATGGGTTACATGTGTAGAGCGGCAACGCGCGCGCGATCGCGCTGGCTGCTATGAGCGCGTCATATGCGCGCGCCGCGGGCTTACGCCCCGATGCGCGCAGCGCCGCCGCGACGGCGCCAAAGGCTCGCGCGCAATCAGCATCGAACGGAAGAACGTCAAAGTCGGCCTCGGCCTGCTGCAGGTGCTGCTGACGGGCACTGCGCTCGGCTTCGTCGTGCGCTACATGCGGTCCCACCGAGAGTTCGGCCAACGTAATCGCGCTAATCACCGATTCGTCGGGAAGCTCGCCTGGGTCGGATATCCGACCCAGGAGAATCACCGTCGAGGTGTCCAGCATCCCCTGGCTCGAGCCTTCGGTCACAGCGACGGGTCGATTACGTTGTCGATATCTTGCCGGAGTGCATCTGGGTTTACTTGCGGAAGATTTTTGCGGCGACGAATGAGTTCGGCCGGGCGGGCGCTGGATCTCGGTAGCGGGCGGAGCTCGGCCACCGGCGCGCCGTCGCGAGTAACGACGATGCGTTCGCCGTGCTCGACACGGCGTAGAACATCTCCCCCATTGTTCCGGAGATCGCGCACCGTCACCGTGTCCATGCGACTAGCGTATCACCGGTGAGACCCTGTTGTCGGACCTGATCGAGGCAGGGAGGTGAACGGGTCGATTAACGGCGCCTCGACACCCGCGAGCAGATCCAGCCCGCGGCATGGAGCTGTTCGCACCAACGGGACCTTCAAACGCTAGCTTCCACAGCATCACCGCGAACGAGGTCACCGAGATCGCCCAGTTGAGCGCACCGCGCCTCGCGCCTCGCGCCGTCCAGCGAGACGGACTACGCCGAGTCGGTTGCACCGATGGGCACCGGCTCTCGACGCGCGGGGCTCATCGAGGGGGCCGTGGAGGCCGGGCATGAAACACTTACCCCGTCGCCGCGGCGGCCCGTCTGCGCACCGTGATCCGACCGCCGTCCTTTGGCGTGTAGGCCACACCACGGGCGTGCCACTTCTCCGGCGCGCGGCCCGTCGGTTCGATGGCGAACTCTCGCAACACGGTTCGCAGCACCACGTCCATCTCCATGTTGGCGAATGCGGCGCCGACGCAGCGCCTGGTCCCGCCGCCGAAGGGCATCCAGGACAGCGTGTTGACCTTGGCGTCGACGAATCGGCGGGGGTCGAAGCGGTCGGGATCGGGGAACGCCTCAGCGTCGGCGTGCATGTTGAGGATGCTGACCAAGATGGTGTACCCGCGTGGGATGCGCCACGGCCCGACCTCAACCATCTCGCCCAAGACGTGACGGCCGACGAAGTCGATGATGGTGCGCACTCGTTGCACCTCGAGGATCGCCGCCTGTCGGAGGTCGTTGACGTCGGTGAGGGCCTCGTCGGCCATCTCCGCGAGCACGTCGGGATGCCGCGAGAGGCGTTCACATGCCCAGGCAAGCGTCGAGGCCGTCGTCTCGTGACCGGCGGCGAGCAGGGTCAGCAGTTCGTCACCGATCTCGGTTCGCGACATCGGGCTGCCGTCCTCGTAGGTGCTCTGCAGGAACAGCGCCAGCACGTCGGTGCGGTCGGCCAGCTTCGGATCGGCCCGCGCCCGGGCGATGAGCGTGTCGAGGATGTCGTAGTAGTGCCTTCGGTGTGCGGCGATCCTGGCCCACGGACTCCATTGGCCCCAGTCCCGCTTCGGCGTGGGAAACGGCGCAAGCCGCGACCCCAGCGTGATCCACGTCGGCATCATGCGGCGCAGGTCGTCGAGTTCGTGGCCGGCGGCCCCGAACACCGCCCGCAGGATGATGTTGAGAGTGATCCTCATCATCGGCTCCAGCGTCGCGAACTCACTGCCCTCGGGCCACGTCGCGGTTTCTCGCAGCGTCTCCTCCACGACGATCGCCTCGTAGTTCTTGATGCTCTTGCCGTGGAAGGGCGGGGTGAGCAGCTTGCGCCGCCGGCGGTGATCAGCGCCCTCCAGGCCGAACACCGAGCCGGAGCCCAGCAGCCGGCTGAGATTGGGCTGAACGTTGCCAAGAACGTCGGTACTGGTCGTGAACACCTGCTTCGCCAGTGTGGGGTCGGATATGACAACGGTGTGTCCGAACATCGGCAGGTCGAGGGTAAAGGCGTTGCCGTACTTGTCCTTCAACGCCATGGTGGTGCGGCGCCGGGCCGCGACGAACCCGGCGGCCTGCACCACCCGCGGGATTCGGACGACGGGCGGCAAGGCGGGCTTCGATGCCTCGACTGCCGCTTCGTCGGTGGTGGCTTCAGTCATGACGTGCACTCCTGCCTCAGAGGTACGTCCACGTACCCTTGTCGCTTCAGCCACGGTACGTCGATGTACCCGCCGACCGCAAGCACCCGTCCGTAAGATCTCCTCCGCGAGAGGATGGTGTGCATGGTCGAACCCGATGCCGTGGCCGTCGCGCATCGTCGCCGGCTCCTCGACGCGCTCGACGAGTCGATCCGCGAAAATGGCTACGCCAACACCACAGTCGCCGACATCGTTCGTCGGGCCCGCGCCTCTCGGCGCACGTTCTACCAACACTTCCCCGACCGCGAAGCCGCCCTCGTCGCGCTGCTGACCGACACCAACAAGAGCACGGTGCGGGCGATCGCCACCGCCGTCGACCCTGCCGAGCCGTGGCAGGCCCAGATTCGACAGGCCATCACCGCCTGGATCGCCCGCTCGGAGTCCCACCCCGCGCTGACCTTGAGTTGGATCCGGGACGTGCCGGCACTGGGTACCGCCGCACGCAGTCTGCAGCGCGACGCGATGGACGGGTTCATCACGCTCGTCCAAACCCTCAGTAACACCGCCGAATTGCGCCAAGCTGGGATCGAACCGGTCCCCCAGGCACGCGCCATCATGCTCATTGGCGGCCTGCGGGAACTGACCGCCATCACGGTCGAGAGCGGCGGGCAACTCAGCGACGTCGCCGAGGAGGCAGTGGAGTCTGCGATTGCCCTGCTCCGCCCCCGACCGTAGGGGTGCAGTGATCCGCGTCCGACGAATGGCGGCTCCCCCGACCCATATGTTCCACGCCCGCCCGTCGACGACGAACTCAACGGCGGCGGCGAGACCGTGAGCGCTCCGATCATCGGTTGCCCCCAAACCGGGCAAGGTCAACGGCAACGCATGATGTCCACGTACGGCGAACAGGCGTCAGTGTCTAATGGGACCTGCACGACCACCTAGAGCGCCCAACGAAGGACGGGCTTGATCAACTACCCCGATGACCGCCGCACGGTGTCGTGGACGGCCATCGCCGTGGCCGGCCTGGCCGCGGTGGTCGCCGTGGGAGTCCACCAGGCCCTGGTGCCGTTCCTCGCCGACCCCCGGATGGGATTGTTCACCAACGGCGGGGATCTCGAGGTCTACCGCCACGGTGCGCTGCAGGTGCTGCACGGCCAACCGCTCTACGCCGCGAAGCTGCCGCCCGGCGGTTGGTTCACCTACCCGCCGTTCGCGGCCATGTCCTTCCTCCCACTGGCGCTGCTGAACTCCGCGGCCGCGAAGGCACTGTGGATGCTGGTGTCGTTCACCGGGCTCGTCGCGACGATCTGGCGGTGCGCCACCACCCTGGGCTGGCGGCCCGAGCTACGCCTGCTCCTACTCAGTGTGGCGCTGGCGCTCGTGGCGCTCGACGTTCAGGCGGTTCGGGGAACCCTGTGGCAGGGTCAGGTCAACCTGATCCTCATGGCGATCGTGACATGGGATTTGACCCGTGCCAACGACTCTCGGCTCCGGGGGTGGTCAGTCGGTGTTGCAGCTGGGGTCAAGCTGACGGCGGTCGTGTTCATCCCCTACCTCTTGGTGACCCGGCAGTGGCGGGCAGCAGCCGTTGCGACCGGCACCGCCGCGCTCACCGTGGCGCTCGGCTGGCTGATCCTCCCGAGCGATTCGACCGCCTACTGGCTGCACGCCGCCTTTCAGACCGATCGCATCGGACCGCTGGCCCACGTCGGCAACTACTCCGTCGGGGGGATCGTCGCCACGGTGGCGTCCCCCGGTCAGATGCCCATCGCATGGTGGCTCGCGGGTGTCGTGCTCATCAGCGTGCTCGCCCTGATCGCCGCCCAACGTGCCGAACGCGGAGGTGAGCGTCTACTGGCCGTCACCATTGCCGGTCTGCTCTCGTGCGCCGTCCCGCCCCTCGCGTGGGGTCACCACTGGGTGTGGTCCGTGCCGCTGCTGGCGTGGGCGCTGGATCGGACCGCCCGCGCCCGTGGTCGCGAGCGCGTCGCCTGGGCGGTCGGCGTCGGCGCGACGTATCTGTTGGTGTTCATGTGGTTCACCGCCTGGGTGTTCCGCAAAGCTGAAGAGTTGCAAGCGCATTCCCCGAACCACGCCGCGGCGATGGGAGCCGCGGTCGGAGAGATGTCCAGGCTCGACCAGGTCGTCGTCGTCGCCACCCATCCCGCCCTGCTGGTCGCCGTGGCCAGCGCGATCATCTGGTTCGCCAAGAGGCCGAATCACTCGGTGGGCGCTGATCCATTCGCCGACCGTGTTCGACGCGCGAGCGGTTGACGCCAACCTGCGTCGCGTCGGCGAGGTCGCGGTCGCGGTCGCTCAGTCCGTCGGCGGCAAGTTCCGCCACCCGTCGAACTAGGTAACACCCGACTCGCAAACTGGTGGGCGCGCCGCTGACCGCGGCTGCCGCCGTTCAGTACCGTGGTCGTCACAGCCAATCCGGGGAGTTCGTCCGATGAACCATCCAGTGGCGCGCCGAGCGCTAAGCATTTCCGTCGCCGCAGCCCTCGCTCTCGGCGGCGCAGCCTGCGCCGAGGACCGTCCCGAACAGCCAACGGCCTCGACGCCGCCGACGACATCGGCCGGGCACGGAAGTACCCACGATCGCGTCGAGAAGCTCCTCGACGAGGCTGAGGATGCATTCGACTCGCCGGCGCGCACGTCGTCGGCCGGCAACACCGACAAGACCGTCGACGACATGCAGATCGTCGCCGATCGCCTGATGCAGGCACACGAACTCGCCCCCTACCGGAACGACCTCCTGTTCAGCGCGGCCTCAGCGCAGATTGCCCGCAAAGACGTCGACGCTGCGATTGCGCTGTACAGGACAGCGCTCGACACCGCACCCAATGACGTTGACGCACAGTCATATCTAGCGGGGTGGTCGCGCTACTTGGGCCGTCAGGCCGATGCCGACGACTACGTGAACCAGGTGCGCGCGCTGGATCCTGCGCGCGCCGACCGACTCGGGACGATGTTCGCCACTATCGATCAGAAGGTCTCGACCCCGCTCACGGATGCCCTGCCCGCGCTTCCGGAGCCGGGCCTCGGCATCGTCACGCTCGGCTACGCGCTGCACGAGGACGGGTCGATGGACGACATCTTGATGGATCGCCTCCAGCAGACGAAGGCTGCTGCACAGCGCTGGCCGACCGCGCCCGTCGTCGTCACCGGGGGCGTCGAGCAATCCGGACGCACCGAAGGCGAGTCGATGAAGGAATGGCTGGTGAACAACGGCGTTGCGGCCGATCGCATCCATGACGAGAACTTCGCGCGCTCCACGGTCGAGAATGCGTCCTACGGTGTGGAGGTGCTGGCGAGCCTGCGCGCAACACACGCACTGATCATCAGTTCGGCCAGTCACATTCGCCGCGCCTTGACGGTATTTCAACTGGCCGCCGCAGACACGCTGGGAAAGGACTTCGCCTTCGCAGGAAGCGGAAGTGCCGACAAGCCCCTCACCGAGCTCGCCACCGCGACGCCGGATGAGCTTCTCTCCATCTATCGCGACGCCTTCAGCTCCATCGGAATGTGGAGCTACCGCAGCGCACCACTACTGCGGCAGTAGCGGGGCACCTGATCTTGGGGCAACCCGCGGACCAGCGGATGGACGGACGAGTGCCCTGCTGCCTCATCGAGAGCCACGACCGGGCGGCCTCGTTCCCGTCGACGGGTATCTTTGGCGTCTTTCATGCGGTAGGAGTCGCCGATGACGCGTTGGCGCGGTGCAGGATTCAGCGGCGGTAGGACGGCGGCAGTGGCAGGCCTTGGTCGGCCATCACCTGCCGCAGTCGGCTCGGGTAATCCGTGATGATGCCGTCTGCGCCGGCCTCGATCTGGGCCCGCATCGCGCCGGGGTCGTCGATGGTCCACGGGACGACCCGCATGCCGCGGGCATGCGCGCGCGTGACGAAGTCGCCGTCGGCCACCAGGCGGAACCCGGGATCGGAGGCTTTTTGCCCTGTCGGCACCGAGTACCCGGGGGACAGGATCGTCGCGCCGACCATCGCGGCGGCCGCGATCGGGTCGGGCACGGTCGCAGGATCGATTCCGTTCAACCACGGCGACCCGGGAACGAAGGTGGTGTCGTCCCAGAGCGCGACCAGCGGGATGGACGGCTCGGCCGCCCGCACCATCGGTAGCGTGCGCCAGTCGAAGCTTTGGATCTCCACCTTGTCGGTCTTGCCTGCCGACCGCACCGCCGCCAAGATCACCTCGACGAATTGCGCTGGGGCCGCGGACTTCTCCGGCTCGGCAGCCTCCACCTTGGTCTCGATGTTGTAGCGCACCGGCGCGCGATAGGAGTCCGCGAGGGCGAAGACCTGAGGCAGCGTGGCTATCTTGTTGCCGGCCACCGCCTCTGCGTCGGGAAAACCGGGGAGCAACTTGCCGCAGTCCAGGGTGGCCAACTGCGCGGCGGTCAGATCCTTGACCAACTTCCCCACGTAGGGGAACTGCGGGTCACCCGGAAACACCGAAGCGGTGTCCGCGCACTTGTCGGCCTGGATGACCGGGTCGTGCCAGACCATCGGCTGGCCGTCTCGGGACAGCACGATGTCCATCTCGAGGGTGTCGACGCCAAGCTCGAGGGCCTTGGCGAAGGCGCGCAGTGACTCCTCGGTGGTCTCGCCGCGACCACCCCGATGCGCCTGCAGGTCGAATGACGGGTTGGGGTCGGCCATCGCTGGAGGACCGGGGAAACAGGCGATCAGAGCGACGGCGACGATCAGAGCGGACAGGTGACGACGCGGGCGCGATCGGTTGGTGGACACGCGTCCAGACTTAGCATCAGCAGTCGACGCGGCGGTGTCGATTCCGTGAACTTGGTAGGTGTTGCGCAACTCCGCCCCAACTCTCGAGGCGCGGTTGGTCAGGCTCCCGGGAGGTTGGGCAGCTCGGCCTCGAGGCGTAGACGAAGTTCGTCGAGGGTGTGTCGAGCGAGGTCGAGGTCTTCAGTTTCGAGACCTGCGGTCGTCCGCAAGGCAAGTTGATCGAACAACGCTCGCATCCGATGCAGCGCCGTCAGCCCGGCGGGCGTGATCTCGAGCATCTTGGCCCTTCGGTGCGCCGGATTGGGCCGGTAGAGAGCCAGCCCATCCTCGACGAGGAGGTCGGCGATGCGCTGCACGCTTTGCCGGCTGTGTCCTAGATGTTCAGCGATGCCCGAGACCGGGGTCGCCCGGGGTTCGACGGCGGCGAGAACCTGCCAGCGGGCCAAGCTTTGACCGCTCGGCCGCGCGAGTCCGTTGCCGATTGCCTCGATGACGGTCGCCAACCTGCCGATCTGGTCGAAGAGCTCCGCGAACGCCACGCACACTGGCTCCTCAGACTTGACAGCATGCTGTCGTGTGGCGCTATAGTCCGTCATGACAACATGCTGTCATTAACGTCGCCGATAGTGAAGTGCCGTGCGTGGGAGCCCCGATAAATCTTGCCGGTCGAGCGCCGCATTAGGAGTGTCATCTTGTCCATCACCGCGCACCCGAAAATGTTCGCCCCCGTTCAACTTGGCCCCCTGACGCTCCGCAACCGGATCGTCATGGCACCAATGACGCGTAGCCGGACGGAAGGCGGAGGTGTCCCCACTCCGATGACGGCCGAGTACTACAAGCAACGCGCCTCCGTCGGACTGATCATCAGCGAAGCGACGAACATATCGCCGCAGGGGACGGGATACGCCTATACGCCAGGCATTTTCAACGAAGCGCAGGTGGCGGGGTGGCGCTTGGTCACCGACGCCGTCCACGCCGCCGGTGGGTTGATCTTCAACCAGCTCTGGCACGTCGGGCGAATGTCTCATCCCTCCTTCCAGCCAGGCGGAGCGCTGCCCGTGGCGCCTTCGGCCGTCACTCCACGTGCGCAAGTCTTCACAGAGAACGGTTTCGAGCCGTGTGTGACCCCCCGCGCGCTGGAACGTGAAAAACTCGGCGGCGTGATCGGACAGTTCCGGCAAGCCGCCGAGGCCGCAAGGATGGCCGGATTCGACGGCGTGGAGATCTTGGCCGGCGGTGGGTACCTCATCGACCAGTTCCTCAAGGACAAGACCAACCGGCGCACCGATGACTATGGCGGCTCGATACCGAATCGAGTGCGATTCATGATGGAGGTAGTCGAGGCTGTCGTCGGCGTCTGGAGCCCCGACCGGGTTGGAATCCGCATCTCACCGATCGGCACGGTCGGTGACATCGCCGAAAGCAGTCCCGAGGCGCTTTTCACCCATGCGGCCCGAGAACTCAACCGCGTGGGCCTCGCCTACCTGAACGTGATGGAGGGCCCAACCCCCGGTTCCCGCGATGGAGTCGGCGCTTTCGACTACCAGGTGCTGCGGCGCATATTCAACGGGCTCTACATCGCCAACAACAGTTACACCCTGGACATGGCTCTGAGTGCCCTTGAAGAGAACCACGCGGACCTCATCGCGTTCGGTCGCCCGCTGATCTCGAACCCCGACCTCGTCGAACGGTTCAGGACCGGCGCACCCCTCGCCATCCCCGATCCCGCCACAATCTACAGCGGCGGCGCTCACGGCTACACCGACTACCCGGCCCTAGCCAGCACGGCCGAATAGGCTGAAATGTCCAACCAGTCAGCGCCGTTCGAGCACGGCAAAACCTGACTGGGTAACGAGGATGGTAAGCGGGCGGAGTCAGCGGCGCCGTCGGCCGTCTGTCGCGATCTTGCCAGCAGACAGTGCCACTCCCCCTCTCGCACCGAGCCCAATTCGCTGCTCTGGAGGGGGAATACGACCGGATCGAATTTGGTGAGATACCACCAGCACATTGGTTTCGCATGTGAACCAACTGCAGCCGCTTCTGATATCGCAATCCGCCAGGTCCAGTGCACATGGCCACCGAGCGGCTAGCGTGACGCACCATGATTTCAGCACAGCTTTGGCAACTGCCGCCATACGAGGACTATGTGCAGACGCCGCTGACGGATGAACTGCTCGATGTGACCGAGCAACAACTGGGTGTGCGGCTGCCCGAGTCGCTCATCACCTTGCTCCGCGTTCAGAACGGTGGCTATCTACAGGCCGGGTTCCCCGAGGGACGGGACTACAACACCACGCACGACATCGTGCGGGGCATCGGAACGAAGTTTCCCTGCCTCGAGAAGGGGCGTGGTGGCACGACGACGAGGATTTCGAGCCCAGGCCGCCGGGAGCCGAGTGGCTCATTCCGTTCGACGGGAACGGACATTGGGATTTGTGCCTCGACTACCGGCGTTCGCCGACGGACACGGCAGGCCCTCGAACCCACCCCGCCGTCGTCGTGATCGACACCGAGGCACGTGAGCCCGGCATCGAATCGTTCGTCGCCGCGTCCTTCGACGACTACCTCGCCCAGCTCGTGCCGTCCAGCGGCCAGTGATGCGACCTCTCCAGCCGCAGCAGGCGCCCGAGTCAGATGACCGATGCGGGTGTCGACCGGCGGACCTTGCAGCCGTGGTTCTTGCCGCTGGAGCCGTTGTTGGCCATTAAGGCCGCAGTCGGTTGCCGAGCGAACGTTGGCGCATGTGAGGCTCGAATGCGACTCCAATGGTCACCGTTGGGTTGCGACCTAGCGGTTCAATCGAGTGCAGCTACACGGGTTGGCAACGTCCGGACATTTCGACGGCGGGGCGATTCGTCATTTAACCGTTGCAACACGCGAACGTGCGTGCACAGCTACTTCCATCCGCTTGCTGAACGGTAGCGTACGTGGTGAGGTGGGTCGTATGGTCGAGTACGCGCGCCGGGTGCGTTGATGATCCCCGCACCCTTGAGTTCGACCGGTCGGCGGGTCCTGCAGTTTTCGTGGGTGTGTTTCGGGTTGTTCGCGGGAGGCGCGATCCTGGCCGGGCAAATGTTGGTGTCGCCGCTAATTTGCTCCACGGCCGACGGAGCCTTGGAAACGGCAGTCCTTCTGTCGATCGTCGGTGGGGTGCTTCAGGCAGCGGGGTTGATCGGCATGATGGTCGGCGTAGCAATGGGTCTGCCACCGGCCAGCTCGTCTGCGCGAATGCCGGGCGGACTCCGTGGGCGAAAGCGGGCAGGGCGCCAGATCGCCGGAGCGGAGCCTTTTCAGGATGACGAGGTCGCCCAGTTGCGCCGGTTCGCCGGGTTCATCGTGTCGTCAAGCCGAAGCACACCCGCGCAAGGGGTGATGGCGTTCGGCGCGGTTCTGGGTCTCGCCGGAGCGTTGTTGGCGATACCACGCTTCTTCTCCTCAGATGATGCCGTGTTCGGGACGCTGTACTGCGTCGGCCTCGTGGTGGTTTTGCTGATTGTCTTAGCGCAGGTCGTCTATGTTCGTCGGCTTGCACGGCGAGGCGTCACGAACGCCGAGGCCTTCTTGCAACGAACTGCCCTCGAAGCGGATTCTGCATAGGAAAGCCGCTGAGCCCCCATGCGAAGCGGCCCGGCCGCGCAATGGGTGTCATCCCCTTGCATTCGGGCGCTACTTAGGAGCTGCATCAATCGTGCCGGGGGTCATCCAGGTCCTACGAGCCACATGCGGCGAATAGACTGCCTGAAATCGATGGCGACGCGTTAGTTCACGTCTGACTCGTGATCCTCAACTGGCCGCGCCGATTTCGGGATCGTCGGATAGCGCGCAAAGTGTCGGCGAAGCTTGACCAGGCCCCAGGTAAGCAGTACGCCCAGGACCATCACAACGACTATCGACGTTATGAAGACGGTGCGTGAGTACTGCGACGTGGCGATGAACGTCACCGCCGCCAAGATCGCAAACAGCCTGACAACCAACCCGGTCGGCGTGCTCCTCCAATCCATTCATCGACCTTCCGCTGACGACCGAATCATGGGTTTCAACGTAGCCCACCAACGGACGGATGCCGTGGCAATGGGTGGCCTCAGTACTCGACGACGACGCACGTTGCGCCGAGGTAGGTGCACGTGTCCCCCGATTGGGGGAGAGTCGCATCCCCTTGCGCCGTGTCCGATCGCGGGACAGACGTCGCCACTGAACTGCGACACGCTATAGACATCGCCGGCATGAGCCGCACGCACTGTGAAAAGCGAACAACGACAGGGGAATTACGATGACCATCACTACCTCGCACCGGTTGCGCCTCCTCGCCGGCGGAGTCGTCCTCAGCGCTGCCTCAGCGTTGATCGCGATGGGTGCCCCCGCTGTCGGCCATGCCGACCCCGGCCCGGTCGCGGGTCCCACGATGGGATGCGAAGTCATCCACTGGGGCTTCCTTGGAAACGACCGCCGGAAGGTCTGCGACGGCCCGAAGCAGTCCGATGGAACCTGGCAGCGCACCCGCACCGTCTTCACCCCGGAACGCGACACGCCAGTTTCGTGCAGCAGCAACCCCTACCACCCCGAGAACGGCACCTTTTGCTACGGGGGCTACCGGCCGGAGGCCATCCAGACGCAGGAGACCTACCCGGTAGCGCCTGCCACGGTCTTGCCCGATGAGCCCGGGTGGCTGCCGCCCTACACCTACAACGTCCTCTAACCCCCATTGCTACCCGAATTCAGGTCCAGTGTGCCAAAGCATCTCAAGATCAACACCTTTGGTGGGCGGCGTTCAGCGCTCGTCTCGCGATGGACCGACCGGCACCGATGTTGTCATGTCGACGAACGGCACGAAGAATGAAGACCTGAGACCGCACGTGACATCGCCACCGACGAAACCGGGCTGAAAGAACGCCGACTCATCATCGCCGACGACAGCCGACCAGCGACTCCGACAACCCGCAAGAAGACTTCTTCCGTGCCCACACGGCATATGTCGTCGAATGGAATACACGGGCGTCAAGTTGCGAATGTATGAGCGCGTAGACCGCGGACGTCTGAACGCGTCGTGAAATAGGCTTCATTCGTGCACGGTCGCCTCCTGTCTGCCGAAGAGTTCGAGGCGTGCTTCGCTTCGCCAATGCGCAATATGACGGAGAGCGCTGAGCCCGTCCTCGACATCTGGCCCTACGTCGACGCCGTCGACCTCGGCGCTCTTGGCTTTACCGACCTCACCGACGTGCGCTACGTCTATCGAGACGCCTCTGACCGCCTCGACCACGTGCTCATCGGCACCGGGAACTTCAACACAGTTTTCGTCGTTGTGGTAGATCGCATTCTCGGTGTTGTGAAGGGGCACCACGTGCTTGATCTGAACGAAAGGTTCGGCCTAGGGGAAGATTAACTTTTCCCTGTTCGCTGACGGGCCGCCATCGCGGTGAACGCGGTGACCGAGGTGACGGCATCTGCTGTGGGCTTACCGCTGACACCACGACCGAAGTCGATACGACCGCTAACCAGTAAGAAGTCGGCCGTTCGCCCAGAACGCGAAAGCATCCACCTTCTCAGATCGCCCGCCCTGAACGCGAAAATCAGCCGCGAGCAGCGGTATTCGTGCCTCGCGCCGGCCGGTGAGACGGACTGCCTTCATTGGCTCCCTGCCGCCGGTCTTGGCGTCGCAGGTGATGGCCACCTGAGCTGTCTCGTTTTGAGTCCGACGTCGAGTTGAGCGCCCAACGGATCTCCCACCGATGTTTACGCCCTCGTGAATCACTCTGCCTAGCAGAAGATTCAATCCTTAAGCCATGACCCGGGCACTCACAATCTGCAACGTTCCGCACTCGGCGGAAGGTCACTTGGAGGATTTACCGGGCATCGGGGTGAGGCCAAGGTGAGCGCGGAGCGTCCTGGTGATGTCGTCGACCTCAGTCAGCTGAGCGTCGGTGAATGCGTCGATGAAGTAGGTCTTGACCGCCTTCGCATGCGGGCGCAAGCTCGCACGGAAGGCGCGCGTGCCGTCGTCGGTGAGGACGACTTGCCACCCCCGGGCGTCGTCGGCGCACGGCTCCCGCCGGATGAGGCCTCGCTTCTCCATGCGCCCGAGGTGGCCTGACAACCGACTGCGCTCCCACTCGATGTGCGCGGCGAGTTCTGAGGAGCGGAAGGACTTCTCCTCGGTCTCGCTCAGCGCGAGCAACACCTTGTAGTCGCCTTCGGAGAGCCCAGAGTCCGCGTGCAGTTCGGCTTGCACGCGAGCGCGGAGGATTTCAACCGTTTGGATGTAGGCCCGCCACACCGCGAACTCTTCGCTCGTGGGATGCCCACTGCGTCTGGATGTGCCCATCAGTCCCCTACTAGTTGACATGTGAATCATTTCTGCAATGATTGATATGTCAATTAGACCACTCCCGCCGTCTGCTGAGCAGCGAACGAAGGAGTCGCGGAGAACTCCGAATGCGGTTACCAAGAGGAGCACGATGACCGAAGTCCCAACGATCGCCTTCGGCATCGACAGTTTCGGCGATCTGCCCCGCAACGATCGGGGCGAGATCATGTCCCATGCGCAGGCGATCCGAGCCGTCGTCGACGAGGCGGTACTGGCCGACGAGATAGGCGTCGACGCGATCACCGTCGGCGAGCACCACCGGCCGGAATACGCGATCTCGAGCCCCGATACCGTGCTCGCCGGCATCGCCACGGTGACCGAGCGGATCCAACTCGGATCAGGGGTCACCGTGCTGTCCTCCGACGATCCGATCCGGGTGTTCCAGCGCTTTGCGACGGTCGACGCGCTCTCGAACGGCCGGGCGGAAGTGATCCTCGGGCGCGGCTCCTTCACCGAGTCGTTCCCACTGTTCGGTTACGACTTAGAGGACTACGAGCTGCTCTTCGAGGAGAAGATCGAGCTGTTTCATCGTCTACTCGACGAAACGCCCGTCACGTGGGAAGGCACCACCCGCTCCGCGTTGCACGACGCCGACGTGTACCCCAAGACGGAGTCAGGCCGCTTGAACACGTGGGTGGGAGTCGGCGGGTCGCCGCAGTCGGTGCTCAGAACCGCCCACTACGGCTTTGGACTCATGCTCGCGATCATCGGAGGCCCACCGGATCGTTTCAAGCCCTACGTCGACCTGTATCGGAAGGCGACCGAGGAGCTCGGTACGACGGCCCGGCCCGTCGGGATGCACTCGCCCGGCTTCGTCGCGGCGACCGACGAGGAGGCGAAAGAGCTGTTCTACCCCGGCTACCGCGTGATCCGCGACAGAATCGGAGCACAGCGCGGATGGCCACCGTTGCGCCGCGACGACTTCGACGCTGACGTCACCGTCGGCTCGCTGTACGTCGGTTCGGTCGAAACCGTGGCGACGAAGATCGCGCGCACCATTCGCACGCTCGACGTCGGCCGATTCGACATGGTCTACTCCTCAGCCGGCACCGTCTCCGCTTCGGCGAGGCTGCGCTCGGTCGAGCTGTACGGGACCCAAGTCATCCCCCGGGTACGAGAGCTGCTCGCCGAGCGTCGGGTGCCGGAAGCAGTGCGATGACGGCGATCGTCGACGTTCTCGGCACCAGGGGCCGAGTCGGTTTCACGACAACGAGGAGATTCGAATGACCGATGCCCGAGCGGGTGTTGCCTGGCCTGAACTACGCGTGGACGACTGGGAACCGACACGACGATCACTGCACATGTGGACTCAGATCGTCGGCAAGGTCCGACTCGCCCACGCGCCCCTGCTCAACCACTGGTGGCAGGTACCGCTCTACGTTTCACCGCGAGGGTTGACGACGTCGGCGATCCCCCTGGGAATCAACGCATTCGACATGGAGTTCGACTTCGTCGACCATGCACTCGCGGTACGGGTGAGTGACGGCGGCGCCGCCACTATCGATTTGCGGGACACCTCCGTGGCACGGTTCCACCGAGACGTGTTGGGCGCGCTTCGCAGTCTCGGCATCGGGGTTGACGTCTCCAGCGGGCCCAACGAAGTAGACCCGGCCATCCCGTTCGCCGAGGACACGCACGTCGGCTACGACCCGACCGCGGCCAACACATTCTGGCGACAACTGGTGCAAGCCGACCGGGTGCTGGGTCAGTTCCGTGCCCGGTTCACCGGCAAGGTCAGTCCCGTGCACTTCTTTTGGGGTTCCTTCGACCTCGCGTGCACCCGATTCTCCGGTCGCCTCGCGCCCCGGCACCCCGGAGGGGCACCGAACTGCGGCGACTGGGTCATGGAAGAGGGCTACTCACACGAGCTGAGCAGTTGTGGATTCTGGCCAGGCGGCGCGGCCGAGGGGGCGTTTTACTCCTACGCGTATCCCGAACCGGTCGGCTTTGCCGACGCCGCCGGACTTCCCGCCGGTGTCTTCTACGACGCCGGGCTGCGTCAATACTTGCTGCCGTACGAGTTTGCACGTCAAGCGGCAGACCCAGACGGGGCGGTAATGGACTTCCTCGAGTTCACCTACGGCGCGGCCGCCGACTTGATGGAATGGGACCGGCGCGCTCTCGAGACCGACCCCCACCGCTGGGCCCATAAAGCGTCCTCGCGCTAAGCGGCGGGTTCCGCGGATTGTTGCATTCTGCGTTGACCCCTATGAGTTGTCTCGTTGTGCGACAAGGACGGCGGCGGGTCCGCTGTCCTCGTCGGCGGGCAGGCGAAGGTCGGCCACGAGTCGCAATCCTGCCTGTTGCACTAGCGCGATGAGTTGTTCTGGCCGCCATTGGTAAGTCGTCCACTGCACCGGCACGCCGTCGTAGGCCTCGGTGCGCGCGACGTCGTCGTCACCGACGTGGGTGGCAATGATGAGTTGACCGCCTGGCCGTAGAGCCGCGGCGAAGGAAGCTAGGACCGCCGGTAGGACGTTGCGTGGAAGGTTGAACAGTGACCACCAACCCAGCACTCCGCCCAGCGATCCGCTAGGGAGGTGGACGTCGGTCGCCGATCCAATGGTGAACGCGCACTGAGGATGCAGGCGTCTGGCGTGGGCGATCATGCGCGGTGAGAGATCGACTCCCGAAACGTCGACACCACGCTCGGCGAGATAGGCCGTGACCGTTCCTGGCCCGCAGCCGACGTCCAGGACGGGGCCTATCGAGGCGACCGTGCTCGCGAATGCGTCCACGGCTGCCTTGAGCCACGGGTGTGTCCGGATGTCGCCGATACCGGTCGTCGTCACCATCTCGACGTAGTTGTCGGCCACGCGGTCGTACGAGTCGCGCACGGTCTCGAGATCGGCAGGTTGCGGACGCAGCGGCAATGTCACGCACGTGACGATAGCGACGCCCGCAGACAGTCACCCTGTCGGAATCGACACGTCTCATTCGTTGGACATGCTCCGGCGGCGGCACCACCACGCAACCCGTCGCTGGTGGTCAGGTGAGGCCGAGGCCGCCGTCGAGGGTCACGATTTCGCCGGTCATGTAGTCGGACTCGATGAGTGACAGGGCCGTGTCTGCCACGTCCTCTGGAGTTGCTGGACGCCCCATCGGCGCCCGTTCGCGCCACAAAGCTCGTGCATCGGCCCATTCCGCGGTCATCGGAGTGTCCACGAGGCCGGGGGCGATCGCGTTGACCCGGATGTCGGGGGCAAGGGTGAGTGCGAGGAGCTTGGTGGTGTGGATGAGGGCGGCTTTGCTCGCCGAGTACGGGATGGAGGCCCCTTTGGGGCGCATCCCGGCGTGCGAGCTGATGTTGACCACCGTCGCAGTCCGGCCCCTTCTTGCTGCGGCGCGCAAGTGCGGTTCGGCTTCGGCGACGAGACGAAAGGGTGCGATCGTGTTGACCTCCAATAGTTTCCGCCACATCGAGGCGGAGGCGCCCTGAAGATCGGAGTGCGGGATCACTGCACTGATTCCGGCGTTGTTGACCAGTACGTCAAGGCGCCCGGCGAGGCGAACGGAATCGGCGACGAGCCGCTGCCTGTCCGCATCGTCTGCAAGGTCCGCTTGGACGTAGTGGGCGTCGCCGAGCTCGGCAGCCAATGCGTTTCCAGCCTCGGTCGACGACCGTGAATGCACGACGACGCAGTAATTGCGTCCGCCGAGGCGGCGAGCAATGGCCAGCCCTATTCCCGAGGTCGCTCCGGTCACCAACGCGACGCGCCTCATTTCAGCCATGATCACACGCTAGCCCGGGTGACCACACAAGCTCGAACCACGCTCAAGGGTGGGATCCGGTCTCGCTTGGTAGAGGAACGCAACGCTCTCCAGGCCGCCACTCCCCCGACACGTCATTTCAGGTCGCGTCGTCTCATACCGTCTCGAACTCATGCCGACTCCGTCGTGGCGTCAAACGTGTTCCTGGCAGGGATCTTCCGTTACAGCCTGCTGCTCAACGGGCATGCTGCGGCCTGTCGTGCGTCGGTTCGCCCAGTGAACATCCACGCCGCGGGCTGACTTCATCGACTCCATCCCGGGCCGAACTCAGTAGAGGCGGGCCTTGGCGCCGGCGGACGTAGCAGACTCATGAAGCTCGATCGCCGCGGTTTGGCGCTCTTTCGGCACGTCGAAGCGCAACGTCACCTCGATGACTTGGCCGGGATTCACGACCACGGTCGTCGACTCCCGCATCGACGCGACCACACTCATGCCCGTTGCCGCGTACGTTCGCCCCTGAGCATCGATCCACTTCTGGTTCCGAGCTACGAATGGTCGCGGCTTGACGCCCGTATTGGTCACGGTCACGTCCACGACGAAGTACACGCCCGTAGGCGGAGGATCGCGCTGTAATTCTGCCTTGCCGACGCTGTCGATCACGAACCGGAACGACCCGTCGTCGATGGGAATACCGGTGTCCGTCTGGCCGAATGCCGCCAAGCGATCCCCCGACAGTAACGCGGCGATCCTATGGCGTTCTGCTACGACGAATGTGCCGCAACCACCGAAGAACACCAGGAGAACGACACCAATGATCCACGGCCACACCCGGCGTTTCTTCGCTGGTTCGGCCGGTCGTGCGTCAGTCCAGTTGGCGCCGTCGAAGTAGCGGTGGCCGTTCGCGCCGGACGGGTCCGGATACCATCCAGCCGTGTCGTCATGTGTACGTGCCCATGGCGGACACATTATGTCGCCGCGTCTCGTTCCAGAGCAATGAGCCGCCCTGTTCGCTGCGAACGGACGACCGCGCTCAGTATTGGGAACTGCCGCCGTCGACCGCGATCGCCGCTGCGGTGACGAACTTCGATTCGTCACAAGCCAACCAGAGCACCGCGTCGGCGATCTCCTGCGGCCCGCAGATTCCGTCCGGGAGAAAACCGGACAACATGCCCGACAGCTGCGGATTGACCGCCATCGTGCGACCGATCTCTGCAACCATGTCGCCTGATCCCATATCGGTGGCGACGGGACCGGGATGAACACTGTTGACTCGGACACCGTGCCTGCCAAGTTCCGCCGCGAAGCCTCGCGCCATCCCGGTGACCGCATGCTTACTGGTGGTGTAGTGAATCATGAACGGCTGCATCTTGAGTCCAGCCGCCGAGCTGATGAGGATCACCGATCCTCCCCTGCCGCCGTCGACGAGGTGTCGGGCACCCGCCATCACGGCGTTCCACGTTCCGGTGACGTTGACGTCGAGGACGTCCTTGAACGACTCGGGGGTGATTTCGTCCCACGTTTGGGGAATGGCGATGCCAGCGTTGGCGACGATGACGTCCAGGCGCCCGAGTGTGGCGACACCCTCAGCGACCGTGGACGAGAGCAAGTCGTGGTCACGGGTGTCCACCACCGAGGCCAGGATCCTCCGGCCGGTCCTCTCCACCAACCGGACGGTCTCGTCGAGGTCTCCTCGGGTCGCCGAGTCGTACCGCACGCTCGGTGGTAGCGGACCCGCGACGTCGACGGCTATGACGTCGGCCCCTTCCTCTGCCATCCGCACCGCATGGGCGCGGCCCTGTCCGCGGGCCGCCCCCGTGATGAACGCGACCTTGCCCTCTAGACGTCCCGTCATGTGCTCTTTACCCACCTTCGTCGCAGATTGACCAAACCACGTGTTGGCGTACTTCCGGTCCCCCGACTTACGATTGGATTGGCCGTCCCGGACCGCGTCAGGAAGTGGTCTCGAGTCTGAACAGCTCTTCTCGGTCGCCTGCCGGCGCAACCAGCCGTGAGGCGTTGCCGAGACCTGCCCGACGCCGACGCGCCTCGGAAGGGTCGACGTGTTCCACCACATCGCCGGGTCGGGGTGCGAGTTCGAAACCCGTGTAGACCACCCGCCGCTCGGCAGACACCGGTGGGCGGCTCATGTGCAGGGTGCAGGAGCAGTGCACGAGGACATCACCCCTGCGGGTAGGCAGTGCCACGCGGGGAAGGTCAAGGGTTGGATGAAGGCCCAGCATCTGCACGTTCGCGCGGCGCGACCCCGCTACCACCCCCAACTCACCGGCCGTCGAGTTGGCGTCGGTCAGCGAGATCCCCACGATCAGAGACGAACAGCCCCGGGAGTGGCCACCCATCGAGCAATCCTTGTGCCATGACACGTCCGACGGTCCCTCGACCACGCCGATCTTCTTCCACAGCCCCTCAGCGGAGTCTCCTACCTCGGGGTCGCGCTGCACGAAGGCGTCATCGGTGAACCGCCCAATCGCCGTGAAGCGATCGCTGGTGAGCAGATCGCGCAGCGTGGCCGACTTCTGATTGAACCCGAGAATCCGGCACGCATACCACCCGGCGTCCTCGGTACGCGCCCACCACGAAGATCCGTCATCGCGCCGAGCTGCGCCAACGGCGGTGTCCAACTCGTGGGACACCGCCTGCATCTCGTCGTCGGTGAACACCGATCTCAGGTGCAAGAACCCGGTTTCTTCGAGAAAGTGGCCGGGCCGCCCGGTGGGGTCGGTGACCGAGAATGACTGTGTCAGATCAAGTTCGGACCCATCGGTGTCACGGAAGTCGATCGTGCCAGGCTCGTAGACGGCACGCCCGTCGATCAACGCGCGCAACACCGGCTCCCACGACATGAAGTCGTTCAGGACCCCTCGCCGGACGATGACGCGACCGGCCATGCCCAGCCCGAACGCAGACACGACATCGCCCATCAGATCGGAGAAGGCCCCGACGTCGAGTTCGACGACCGGACCTGACTCGGCGATCCTTCGGTGCGCGTGCGCACCGTTGTCGTCGACCACCAGCGCACCGATGACGCCGTCTACGTCGAAGGACAACGGGGGCAATTCGAGGAGCGTCGCACCGCGGGCGACCAACCGACCGTTGAGGTGGAGCAGACCCCGCACTGTGTCATCCCAAAACGACTCGGGGTCAATGGGATCCGAACCTCCGGCTGGGCGGGTACGGACGTCGACGGTGTTCATTTGCCACTCCTTGTCGTCGAATGCGGGATTACGTGCGCGAGCGCACCGGATCTGCCGTCACACCGATGTGTCACGTCATTGCCGGATGGGCGTGTACAGCCATGGCGGCGATGCGGCGTCGAAAATGCCATGTCAGTGGGGTATTCGACAGACACTAGCATGAATTTCGCCACGCAGTGGTAGTTTCGATTTCGGGGCCGCGCAGTGGAGGGTGAGCCGCAGAGAGGAGCACCGATGACCACCGGTTCAACTGGGGCCCGCGGACCCTATGCGAAGACTGCGATGGTCCGGCAGCAGATCGTGGCCGCTGCCACCGAGGTGTTCTCCGAATTCGGTTATCGGGCAACGACGATGAAGGAGGTCGCAGCCCGCGCCGGGATCAGCCAACGCGGATTGGCCCATCACTTCGCCGGAAAGGCCGAGCTCTTGGGCGCCGTGATCGAGGCCCGCGACGAAGCAAGTTCGCGACTCATGGCACCGTATGGCGAGGGGCTCGAATCGATACTGAGCATGTTCGCGGTCGTGTCCGACAATATCCGCCGGCCGGGCCTGGTGGAGCTCTACAGTGTGCTGACTGCTGAGGCGGCATCTGCCGACCATCCTGCGCACGATCACTATCGCAAGCGTTACACCGGTCTGAGGCAATATCTTTCGCTGGCATTCGAGTCGCTGCGCGAGCAGGGTGAACTCAATTCCGCCATGGGTTCAGATGCGCTGGCCATCGGTGTGATCGCGGTGATCGACGGCCTCCAGCTGCAATGGCTGTACGACAAGAGAACCGTCGACGTAGAGCAAACACTTCACGCGTTCTTGACGACGATCATCCCCCGGTTGCCCGCCTTGTCCGACATCCGCCGGAATCGGAGGTCGTCACCGACGCCACCGGCGGTGTGAGGCTTGCCCCACCAACTCACCCACCGATCTAGGCGCCGTCGTTGCCGACGAAGGGGGGGTTGTCCCCACCAACACAGGGGGGCTACTCCCGGCGACACTGACATTTCTGAGCGGCATGCTCTTGACCATGACACTGGCTGGGGGCGTGGTCGGCTACGCAACCACTGCGCGACGAAGTCGTGGGTCATCCCCGGTTGCACTGACACTTTCGATCGGCATGCTGATGGCGATGGCACTGGTCGGCGTGCCTGCGGCGCGCGCCGACGGCATCGGATGGGACACGGACGTGCACGTCGCCCAGTCGCTCGGTGGTCGCGAATTGACCGTGACGATTCGGCGAGTCGGCCCGGTCCCCGGAACACTCCACGTCGACGTCGTCACACATCGCGGTGACGCGCCAGCCACACTGCAACTCACTGCCTCGGCACCGGGAGCCACTACCAGCAAGGGGCAGGTCACGCTCGGCCCGCCCGGCCTGTATTCGGCGCAGCTGACCGTCGACGGGACCGGACCGTGGGAACTCGTCGTCGATGACGGCCACACCGCGGCGCGGATCCCGTTTCTGGTTCTTGCGCAGACGATTCCGCCGTGGAAGAAAGCCAGTGACTACGGCTTCTTCACCGCGGGCGCGCTGCTGATCGCCTCCCTGGCAACGGCGTTGCGCGCACGCCACGGCTGGACCGCGATCGTCCCGGCGACCGGCATGATCGTCGCGCTGACGGTGGCGGTCACCGGCGCGATGCTGTCGGCGTACTCCCCGCCGCCCCCGCCACCCGGTCACGACCTCGACCCCACCATCGAAAACCTGCGTGACCCCTACGGACGCGTAGCGGCCAACTCACTCAATGCCGCTGACTATTCGCGACCGCCGGTGAACATGGCAGTGTCCGCCGTTCAATCCACGCTGCGTGTGAACCTCACCGACTCCTCGACCGGGCGACCCGCCGACGATCTGCTGATTCACCACGGCGCGCTGATCCATCTCATCGTCGTCTCGCCTGCGGGCACCATGACGCACGTGCACCCTGTCCGTGTCGCGCCGGGATCCTACGAGGTGAGATTCGACGACACCGAACGGGGCACTTATGCAATGTCGGCCGAAATCGCCAGGCGTGGTGGCGGAGTGCAACTGCTACGTGGCTCGGTCGAGGGGCGGGCCCCTGCCGCACCGCCGGTCGCAGCGCCACCCTCCCAGGGCGAAATCACCGCGACGGTCGCGCCAGCGGGCAGCCCAAGCACCATCCGGGCGAGATTCGGGGACACCCCGGATCTGCAGCCGTGGTTGGGGATGGCCGGACACATGATGGTCGTCGGACCCCTGCCCGCCGGCCCCGACATCGGCGAGCACGCACTGGCAGCACCGGTTTGGTCACATGCGCATGCCATGGTGCCGCCCGCACCCGGCGCCGCAGGCGGGCAGCCCGACGAATCGGTGGCCCGGTACGGGCCCGAGATCGACTTCACCTACTCGTTCGCACTGCCCGGCCGTTACAAGGTGTGGGTGCAGGGCGAACGCGACTACGCCATCCTCACCGCGTCCACCGAGATCGAGGTCCGCCAACCGTGACTCGCCAACGCCTCGTCGTCATCGCCGCGATCGCCGCCGCCCTAGGGGCCGTTCTCTGGTTGCTGCGGCCGACTCCGATGGAGGATGGCGCGGCCAACGTGACGGCGGGACCGTATCGCGTGCAGTTGACCGGCGAGTCACCGAGGGCCGGAATCAGCCCGGTGACCGTCGAGATAACCGGCGCCGGGGGCGAGCCCGCCACTCCTGACTCGGTCACCTTCGAACCCGCGATGCCCCAAATGGGCCACGCCACAACGCCCGTGACCGCCGTGGCCCTAGGCGACGGTCGCTACCGTGCCGACGTGGATCTGTCCATGGCCGGACAGTGGGACGTCACGGTCCGCATCACCGCCAGCAGCCAAGTACACGAAGCAGTTCTAAGCATCACCACCAACGGCTAGAAGGGCACACCGCCATGACGACTGTGGATTCGCGCGGCAAGGTACCGGCGTTCGTCATGCTCGCGGGCACCCTCATCTCGCTGTCGGGGTTGACCTGGGACATCGACTGGCACCTCGACGTCGGGCCGGACAGCTTCTTCACGCTGCCACACCTGTTCATCTACTCCGGCGGCGCCATCGCCGGCGTGACCAGCTTGGTGATGGTGCTGCGGGCCACCGCCACACAGCGCACTGGCGAGGATCTCGATCCAACGGTCGGCGGTCGCGCGTTCAAGGTGCTCGGCGTGTTCGCCGCGCCGATCGGCTATCTGGTCGGCGGCCTCGCCGCGGCGTCGTTCCTGCTGTACGGGCTGTACGACGAGTGGTGGCACGGCCTATATGGATTCGACGTCACCGTCGCGTCGCCCCCACACCAAGGTTGGCTGACGTCGATCTGCGTCACCATGATCGGCACCGCGATCGTCTTCGCAGCGGCTCGCGAACACCGCTGGGGCCGTTGGGGATTCATGGTCGCGATCGCGGCGTTTGGGCAGTACGCCTCGATCCAAAGCGGCGCGCTCGCGGACCTCGACCTCAGCACGACCGTCGACTGGCCCACCCTGACCTGGTTGGCCATTCCACTCGTCTGCGTGCTGCTCGGTTCTCAAGTCGTCCCGCGAGGCGGAGCCTTCGGCACCGGACTTCTCACCCTGGTGCTGAACGTGGTGACCTGGTCGTTCGCCAGCTGGGCGGTCGGCTGGTACGCCCGCCTGCAGCACTTGGCCCTTCGCGACTTCGTCGAGCTGGGCTTCCCCGTCGACATGGTGCTGATCCCTGCCGTCGTCTTCGTGTTCGGTGGCGCCGTCGAACTGTTGCTGCGTTGGAGAGGCGCCAGTGTCTGGTTGCTGGCCGGTTGCGGCGCAGCAGGTGTCGTCGTGATCATCTGGCTGCTCGGCGCACTGGGATCCGGGGGCGTCGACCTGGGCGGCGAGGACGGCGGCGCGCAGGCGGGCAGCGTGCTGCTGACGTGCGTCACCGGGGGGCTACTCGCGGGGGTGCTCGGCGGCGCGACGTGGCGACTCGGCCGGGCATTGCGTGCGTCGAACGTGACACCTTCCGTCGGTGCGTCGGCATGACCGTCCACACCAGGGTGCGGGCGATGGTCGCGATGCTGTGCAGCGTCGCCGTGCTGTCGATCGGGGCGGCACCGGCCGCGGCCGCCGATCCGCTGGACTACGTCGTACACACCGAGCACGTCCAGGTGGGCCCCTACCCGGTGACGGTCGGGTTCACGGTGTGGCCACTGCGTGCCATGCAGTCGTTGGACTTCACGTTCGAACCGGACGCCGGAATCGCAGGCAAGTCCGGCACCGTCACCGCGATCGCTCCCGATGGCCGAGAGGACACGGATCGACTGTCCCGACATCCCCGCAACCACGACGTGTGGGGGCTTGACGTGGAGTCACTCAACTCCTCGGGGACATGGACGCTGCGGTTCACGATCGACGGTCCGCGGGGCCAGGGCACCGGGGACCTGACCATCGCCGTGCTCGAACAGCCAGGACCCCCGCTGGCGCTGAGCTGGCTCGTCGGACTCACCCCGCTGGCGCTGACGTTGGTCTTCGTCGCAGTGGTCTGGATCCGCACCGGCCGGCGTACCGTCACGTCCATCGGCTGGCGACCCAACACGGGTCGGCGTGAATCGTAAGGTGGGGCCACGGTGAACTCCCGACGAGCCTGGATCGTGCTCGGCGTCCTCGCAGTTCCGTGTGCGCTGCTCAGCGCCTTCGGCGTCGTCATGGAGACGATCTGGGGTGACTACCCCGAGACGATTCAATTCGCCGGCATCACGGCAGTCTTCGTCGGAATGGTCCTCGCCTCCCGGGCGTGGGGATTCGACGTCGTCACACCGCGGTCGAGTTCCGATGACACCGGAACGACGTTCCGACCCGACCGTCGACTCGACATCGCACTGCCACTGGTGGTCCTCGGGGTGGTGATCAACGGCGTGTGCACCCTTTCACCGTTTGTCGCCAATGGCCAAGGCACGCACCGATGGCCAACGTCGCTGGGCGTCGTGGTGGCCGTATCGGTCGCCGCCTTCCTGGTGTGGCGATTCGCTCGGTGGGGGGCCAGCAAGTACCTGCGGTTGACGCCGACCGGAATCGAAGTGGGATATCTGCGGCAACTGTCGTGTGACTGGAACCAGGTCCGCGACGTGACCGGTGTGCCTCCGGGTCGACGGGCCCGCGCATCGCATGACGTCGGGATCCTCCTCTCAGACAACACTTTCCTGCGGTTGCCCGCCAGTACGTTCACTCCCCACGCCGCGGCGCTGCGCAACCTCGTGGCCTTCTACTGGCGTCATCCAGACGCCCGCGTCGAACTCACCGACGGCAGTGCCCCTCGTCGCCTCGCGGCGACCGCGACGCTGTAGTGGTCGGGCATACAGTGGACCGCCCGCAGCGCCGCGACGGGTTTGGCACGCACGAACACCGGCCCCCTGCCGTCGGGCAGGAGGCCGGTGTCGTAGCGGCAGAGAATCAGACGGCCAACAGGCGGTCGAAGAACTCCCGATAGCGCTTCAGGGCGATCCGCAGATCCTCGGTCGAAGCCTCCTCGCCGCGGGCCCACTGCTCCTCCAGACGCGAACGGGCATGGGAGAAGCTCGACGTCAGCTGGTCGACGACGTCGGAGACCAGGCCGTCGGCCTTCTGCACGCACTCCTTCGGGTCGTCGACGAAGCTGGCCTGGACGCTGTCCCACCGGGCACGGAGCCCGACCATCTCGTCGTCGGCGAAGAGGTCGTCCCCCATGGCCGATGAGCTTCCGCCCGCAGTGCCGGCATCGGCCGTGCTCGACGACACGCCCCGGCCGTCAGACGGATCGGTGACCGACCCCTGCTGCAGGTGGTGGTCGCCGGACGGCTGGTTCGTCCGGTCGTCCGGCGAGTGCGCCAGACGATCATCGGACTGCTGGGCGACACGTTCGTCCGACGGCTGAGCCAAACGCTCCTCGCCCGGTTGCGCCACTGTCTCGAGCAACGGCGGCTCCGACGCCGGTCGACCGCCGAGGCCGGTTGACTGATCGGCGTAGCCGGAGTTCTGGTCGTACTCAGGTGCGGCGCCCTGACCGGTGAGGTGGTCCTGCCGGTCGGCGGAACGCCGATCGGTCGACGGGTCGAAAGACGGGTCGTAATCGGTGTGCTGATCGTGGGTGGTCATGCGCGTGCCTCCTGTGACTTGTCCTTCTCCGATTCGAGCAACTTCGTGAACAGTGCGCGGTAGTGCACGAACGCCTGGCGCTGCTGCTCGGTGCCGACGTCCCCCTTCTGCTGCGCGAGGTGAATGTCGTGTGCTGCGCGGTAATCCGCGACCACCGTGGGGTGGTCGACCGAGATGTCGGCGGCCTGGCGGTCGAAGTCGTCCACCGGGTAACCGCGCTCGCGCATCACCTCCGTGACGAGTAGATCGGCTTCTCCCACCGCGCTCGACGGATGATCGACGAACGCGGTCTGTACGGCCCGCCACCGGTTGGCGAAGCCGTCCAGCGCCGCGGGACTCAGGGGACGGATGTCGAGCTTGTCCCGCTTGCGCTCCCGGGCGATGAGTTCCTTCTCGGCGGCGCGCTCGTCGCCAGCCTCGGACACCGTCCGGTCGTATTCGGGACCGAAGCGCTGTTTGAGCCGGTCCGAGTCACCTCGACCCCGGCGGGCGACGACCACCGCCACGATCACGATCACGACGACGACCGCGATCACTATCCATATCCAATTGGGCATTTCGACTTACCTCCTATGCTGAGCAGGGCGTACCCCACACCTTTTCGACGCAAACGTCAATAGTTTTGGATCGAGTCCAGAATGGCTTGAATTCGTTCTGGCGCAATGCTTCCGCGCGGACGGCCGTCGGCCGGTCCGAACCGCGTCGACCCGAGCAGCGTCAGGATTGGCTCGATGACCGCGATCGCCCAGCGGATGCGTCCAGAGGATGGAGACGTGGAGGAGCACTCCCGCGAGAAAGAGGATGATTCCGAGAACGATCATGGCCTCACCCTTCCAAGGTGCTGCACCGTTGGAATCGGACTTTGGTGCCCGATCGACCCGGTGCTGGGCGTGCACTCAGTCGACCATCGTCGGGGGTACGGCACTACACCCCTAGGGAGGGATTGTGAGCACCTGTCGGAATCGTGCCGTCCTCAGGCGCTCCGCGAGACGCCCATTCGAGCACGACCTGCGGTCGCGGCCGGCGACGCGGCAATCACGGAGATCGTCCCGAAACTGGTTGTGCCAGTTCATGAGCGCGCCGATACGGGCCAGAGCTTGAACGGACTTACCCCGTACCGCCGCGGTCAGCCCGGCTCATTGGCGTCCATGGTGTGCCCAGCTGGGATCGGTGACCAACAGCGCGGCTGCATTGGAGCCGCCGGCGACGCCATCGTCGTCACTCGTGGACGGCGGGCGTAGGGCCTCTCGAACCGACTTGCGATAGGTGCCGAGTCCGCTCGGTGGAGGGCTGATGATGGTGTCGATGTCGCGGTCTTTCATCACCGCGTCGTGCCGCAACGATTCCACCAACGGGCGCACGAGATCGACTGGCATGGGGGTGAGAAATGCAATGCCGCGAGTGCTCAACGAGGGGTTGACGAATGGAATGGGAACGAAGCGGCGGCGGGGCAATCCGGCTTCTTCGGCGAAATCACCCAACATGTCCCGGTAGCGCAACACGTTGGGGCCGCCGATGTCCCAGCTGCGCGATCGGGGTATGTCCGCGGTGGCAGCGGCCGTCAGGTAGTAGAGGACGTCGTCGACGGCGATGGGTTGGACGAGGTGGTTGGTCCAGGTGGGTACCGGAAGCACCGGCAGGGCGACGGCGAGCAAGCGGATCATCTCGAACGACGCCGACCCGGCGCCGATGACGACCCCGGCTTGCAGCACCACTGTGTCGATCCCTGAGTCGATGAGGGTGTCGCCGACGGTGGTGCGCGACCGTAGGTGCGTGGACAGTTCCCCGGTGCGGGGATGCAGACCTCCGAGATAGACGAGCCTGCCGACGTGGGCGCGGCGTGCCGCATCGACGGTGTGGTTGGCCGATTCCGCTTCGGCACTGCTGAAGTCGGGGGAACTCCCCATGGAGTGCACCAGGTAGTAAACGACGTCGACGTCGTCGAACGCTGTCGGAAGCGATTCGGGATCGGTCAGGTCGCCGGCGACGACCTCGACATCGTCCACCCACGGCATGTGCTGCAGGTCCTGGGGGTTGCGGGCCATCGCCCGCACCTGATGGCCGGCCGCCAACAGTCGAGGGATCAATCGGCCCCCCACGTAGCCCGTCGCCCCGGTCACCAGACAGTTCAGCGGGCGCTCTGTCACGAATTCGATCCTCTCGGCCACGCTAGCGAGCAGCTCGCCAGGTGGGAGCAACGCAAGGGTGGTACCCCTCGGCGACTCCTTCCACGCCTCTGGCCTGCAGCCGCCGAGCCGTTCAGCCGGAAGAATACGACCGAGGGTGACATGACACCGACATGTCACGACGGTCGCGCCGATTCATCGGCTGAGTTACGGGTGAGGCGAACCGCTCAGCGGAAGAAGGGTTCGACCGTGCCGTTGAGCTTGACCACCATGGGATTTCCGCGGCGATCCTTGGCGGTGGGAACTTCCACGCGCACCCAACCCTCGACCACGTCGTATTCGTGGACATTGGTCTTCTCGGAGCCGTTGAAGCGAATACCTACGTCGCGGCTGAGCACCTCTTCGCTGTAGAAGGGGCTGCGCGGATCGATGGAGAGGTGATTCGGTGGAACGTCTACGTTCTGGTCCTCGGACATGATGGCCTTCGTTGGATGCTCGGAATGGTGTCGAAGGAATCTACCAATGAGGCCTGTCCGTGCGCCTTGGCTGGGAGAGCTTCGGTTCGCCGCAGCCTGGGTGTCCGAGTAACACCGGCCAGGGTGGACACTATGACGTGGCCCTTTCTGCAACAGTGTTCAAAGTCGAACTTGGCGTCTCCGACGTCGACCACGGTTATTACGCCGATCACACGCTGACCGTGGCGCGTCATCCCAGTGAAACCGACGAGCGAATGGTGGTGCGGTTGTTGGCGTTTGGGCTGCGCGCACACCGGCTCGGCGACGTCGACGGTGAGTTGACCTTCGGTGCTGGACTGTCCACGCCTGGCGTACCGGACCTGCGGCTGGCCGACTATACCGGCCGGATCCTGGAGTGGATCAACGTCGGCCAACCCGACGAGCGCGCCTTGGGGAAGGCAGCCAGCCAGGCCGAACAGGTTTTGCTGTTCCCGTTCGCCGCCGGAGTGGCCACCTGGTGGCGCACCGTCGGCCCCAAGGTGGCGAAGCTGCCCAACCTGTCGGTGCTGCAGATACCGCACGAGCCGGTGCAGCAACTGGCCCAGACCGTCGACCGACGGGTCTCGGCGCAGGTGATGGTGATGGAAGGTGAGGTGACGATGACCGTGGGCGGCGTCGACGTCACGTTCACCCCCGAACCACTGGAGTGAAGGCCGGCAGGCGTCGCCAGAGCCCTCATCCGACCCCGGAAATGCCATGTGTTCGAGCAGCACTGACGTTGCTAGTCTCGGACGCATGCCGAAACGTCTGCCAGCGGCCCCAAAGTGGGTCGTCGCGCTGCTGTACGGCGTTCCCTTCGGCATCGTGACAGGCGTCTACTCGGCGGCGATCATGACCAACTTGACGATGGCCGGTCGCGTCTACGTCGGCGTGGTCGCCGGCATGCTGGTAGGCGCGCTCTTTGGTTTCCTGCTGACCCGGCTCACGTCGAGTCAACACCAGTCCATGGGCGCCGCGGTTCAGGATGTTCCCGCCGAACTGCAGGCGGCCGCGTTGCTCGCGGGTTTGCGCGGTCCGGCGCCCACCAACCCAATGGTTCGACGTGCCGCGTTGCGCGTGGCCCAAGACCGGCTTCAGGCCAACGAGCGGCGCCGGTGGTTCACCACCGTCGCGTTCACGGGGCTGATCCTCCTGTACGTGACGCTTGCGCTGACCAGCTCGCCGTGGTGGTGGATTGGCGTCGCCTTCTTCACCGGGCTCCTCACCGTGCACCTCACTTCCCGCCGCCGCCTCCGGCGGCGCATCGCACTCCTGTCCGACGACCCGCTCGCCGACGGCACGTCACACCCGCGCTCACGGCTCTGACGAACCGCCCGTCGACGTGGCGTTGACCGCCCGGTGAAGGACGGACGGGGACGTCAACCCCTGCCGGGCGCGGGCCGACGAGCCTCGGAACGGTGGGCCTAGGCTTGGAATGCGGGGCGCGTCGAGCGCCATGTCCGGCGAGCATGGAAGGCGACGTGTCAATGGCGACAGTGGGTCTGATCGGGACGTTGGACACCAAGGGCACGGAGTACGCGTGGCTGATCGACCAGCTGGCCGCAGAGGGTTGCGACACCCTGTTGATCGACGTGGGGACCTTCTCGCAGGGGTCCTCGCACGCTGACGTCACCTCCGCCGAGGTCGCGGCGGCGGGCGGTGCCAGCCTCGACGCACTACGAGCCGCCGACGACCGCGGGGAAGCCGTGGCGGTGATGGCCACGGGCAGTGCCGCGATCGTGCGCGATTTGCACGCCGAGGGACGCGTCGACGCGCTGTTGGCGATCGGCGGCTCCGGCGGTTCGTCCATCGCCGCCGAAGCGATGCGGGCATTACCCGTCGGCTTTCCGAAGCTGCTCGTGTCGACGATGGCCTCCGGCGACGTGGGTCCCTACGTCGGCGAATCCGATGTGACGCTGATGTATTCGGTGGTCGACATCTCCGGGATCAACCGGATCTCGCGCCAGGTGCTGGGCAACGCCGCATCCGCCGCGGCCGGGATGGCCCGACGCCATGAAGGGCTCCGCGACGCCTCCGACGGGCCCGACGGCAGGCCGCTGATCGGTATGACCATGTTCGGACTCACCACCCCGGCCGCCGACGAGGCGCGGGCCCGGTTGGAGGAATTGGGCTACGAGGTCCTCGTCTTCCACGCCACCGGCTCCGGAGGCAAGGCGATGGAGGGCCTCGTCGCCAGTGGCTTCCTGGCCGGTGTCCTCGACCTGACGACCACGGAGCTGGCCGACGAACTCGTCGGCGGGGTGTTGACGGCGGGCCCGCACCGCTTGGAAGCCGCCGCGAAGTCCGGCGTCCCGCAGGTGGTCAGCGTCGGTGCCCTCGACATGGTCAACTTCGGACCCAGGGCGTCGGTCCCCGCGGCCTTTTCAGAACGCCTGTTCCTCGTCCACAACCCCACCATCACCCTCATGCGCACCACGCGGGCAGAGATGACCGAACTGGGCTCCATCATCGCCACCAAGCTCGCCCGAACCACCGGCCCCGCAGAGGTCTTCCTTCCCCTCGCAGGAGTCAGCGGCATCGACGTCGAGGGCGGACCGTTCGCCGACCCGGACGCCGACCAGGCCCTCTTCGCCGCCATTCGCGCCGGACTGGACGGCACCGCGGTCACCGTCCACGAGGTCCCCACCGCCATCAACGACGAAGGATTCGGCCGGCGGATGGCCGAAGCGCTCGACCAGCTCATCAGGACGGCACCATGACCGACAAACCCTCCCCTACCTAAGGATTCGTGATCCACGTGCTGCGTAGCGAAGCGTTGTCCCGACTCGCCGAGACCACGACCTCGGGCCGCCCCATCGTCGGCGGCGGGGCCGGCACCGGCCTGTCCGCGAAGGCGGCCGAGGCTGGCGGGATCGACCTGCTCATCATCTACAACTCGGGGCGCTACCGCATGGCCGGACGTGGGTCACTCGCCGGGCTACTCCCCTACGGTGACGCCAACGCGATCGTCGTCGAGATGGCCAACGAGGTGCTGCCGGTCGTCAAGCACACACCGGTGCTGGCCGGCGTGTGCGGAACCGACCCCTTCCGCCTCATGGACAGGTTCCTCGACGAGCTCATCCGCATCGGATTCACTGGCGTGCAGAACTTTCCGACCGTCGGCCTCTACGACGGAGTGTTCCGTCAGAACCTCGAAGAGACCGGAATGGGCTTCGACCTCGAGATCGACATGATCGCCACCGCCGCCCGAAAGGGTCTGCTGACCGCGCCCTACGTCTTCGACGCCGACCAGGCGGCTGCCATGGCCGAGGCTGGGGCCGACATCCTGGTCCCCCACGTGGGGTTGACGACGAGCGGCACCATCGGCGCGTCGACGGCACTCACACTGGATGACGCGGTGACCTCGGTCCAAGCCATGCACGACGCGGCAAAGGAGGTCAATCCGGAGGTCATCGTGCTCTGCCATGGCGGTCCGATCGCACAACCGGAGGACGCGCAGTACGTCCTCGACCACACCAGCGGAATCGTCGGCTTCTTCGGTGCGTCGTCGCTGGAACGGCTCCCCACCGAAGTCGCCATCCGGGGGCAGGCCGAGAAGTTCAAGGCCATGACCCTCTGACGGCCGGCGGGTTGCTGAACTCGCCGCAGGAGGACGTCGACGTGACGAGGGCCGGTGTCGTTCGTGCCGGCACCGGGTATGCCCGCCCTCGTGGAGTGGGTGGCGTCGCACGCGTTGGCGATCGGCTCGGCGTTGGCGTCCGCTCTGGCCGCGGCGGTGGGCATCGTCGTCCGTCAGGCAGCCCTGCACCGTTCCACCGACGACGAACTGTCCGGCGCCGTCATGAGGGCCGCGCTGCGCGACCGGTTGTGGTGGGCAGGCACCGCCGCCGCGATCGCCGGGTACGGCTTTCAGGCGCTCGCCCTGGCGAACGGATCGCTGCTGCTGGTGCAGCCGCTGCTGGTCTCCGCGCTGCTGTTCGTGCTCCCGCTGAACGCCTGGCGGACGCACGATCGCGTCACCGTGCCCGAGTGGGGTTGGGCGCTTCTCCTGACTGCCGGGCTCGCGGCGTTCGTGCTGGTGGGCCGGCCAGGCGAGGGACACCCGAAGTCCCCGGTGCCCGCGTGGGCCCTCGCGCTGGCGGGCGTGGTTCCGCTCGTGGTGATCTGTGTGGCCGCCGCCCGCCGCAGTGCCGGCCGGCTCCGGGCAATGCTGCTCGGGGTCGCGGTGGCCGTCGGATTGGGCACGATCGCCGTCGTGACGAAGGTGTGCACCCACCGGTTCGAGATCGGCGGCTGGCACGCGTTGCTGACCGTGCCCGCGCCATATGCGCTCGTCGTGCTGGCGATCGTGGTGACGGTCATGCAGCAGTGGGCGTTTCGGGCCGGAGCGCTTGAGGCGTCGGTCCCGGTGATGCTCGTCGGCGAGCCCGTCGTCGCCGTGGTTCTGGGTGCCATCGTCTTGGGTGAGACCCTGACGGTGCGCGGTGCCGGCTTCCTGGCACTGCCGGTCGCGGTCGCCGCGATGCTGGCTGCCACGATCGCCCTGGGTCGCCGTTCGGCTGCTGACTCACCACCGCCGGAACGCGACCGTCTGACCACCACGTGACCATCGGAACCGGGGTTTCGCGTCATCCGGCGAGCACCGAAGCGGACAGCGGCATCGCCGTATGGTGGGGCATGCCGATTAGTAGCGGGTGCCCACGTTGACCGACTCGACGGGCGATGACCGCGAGTCATTCATCGTGGCCAGTCTGGTCGACGCCTTCTCGGACCTGATGGCGGCCGATCCCGACTCGTTTCGGACGAAGTTCCGCAAGATGGCAGCCGACCCGTTCGCGTTCTACCGGGGCAGCGCCTGCATCTTCTACGCCGACGTGGCCGCCGACGAGGACCGGTGGGCGGACGAGCGCACCAGCCGGGTCTGGATTCAGGGCGATCTTCACGCGGAGAACTTCGGCACGTACATGGATGGCGCGGGCGTGTTGATCTTCGACGTCAACGACTTCGACGAGGCCTACGTGGGGCACTTCACCTGGGACTTGAAGCGTTTCGCGGCCAGCATCGCCCTGATGTGTTGGCAGAAGGCGCTTTCCGACGGCGCCATCACCACGCTGATCGAAGCCTTCGTCAGGGCCTACGTCGACCAGGTGCGGTGGTTCGTCGACGTCGAGGACGATTCGTCGTTCTCGCTGAACCTGTTGACCGCTCGGGGCGCAGTGCTCTCGGCGTTGGAGTCGGCCCGGTTGTCGACCCGCGCCGGGATGCTGGACCGCATCACCGTCGTCGGCGAGAACGACCGTCGGTTCCGCGACCTGTCCGGTGTCAGACGCCTCGACGACGCGGAGCGGCAGAAGGTGGAGGCGGCGTTCGCCCAGTACCTCGAGACGATCCCCGACACGCAGCGCTTTCGCGGGATCGCCTACGACGTCAAGGACGTCGTCGCCAAGACCGGGTTCGGCATCGGCAGCGCGGGACTACCCGCCTACACGGTGCTGATCGAAGGCTTCAACCAAGCCTTGGACAACGACGTGGTGCTGTCGATGAAACAAGGCAACGTGGCGGCACCCAGCCGAGTGGTCGACGACGCCGACGTTCACCGCTACTTCCAGCACCACGGGCACCGCACCGTGGTGTCTCAACGTGCCCTGCAGGCCCACGCCGATCCGCTCCTCGGCTACACCGTCGTCGACGGCGTCGGATTCGTGGTCAGCGAGATCTCACCGTACGAGGCCGATCTCGACTGGAGCGAGTTAACCGAGCCGGATGAACTCGTGGAGGTCATCGAGCAGTTGGGCCGGGCGGTCGCCAAGGTGCACTGCGTGAGCGACACCGACAGCGATCAGTCGCTGGTTCCGTTCCAGACCGAGGACGCAATCGTCCGCGTGATCGGCGGTCGCGACGCCGAATTCGTCGCCGACATGGTCGACTTCGGGCTGAACTACGCCGCGATCGTGCGCGACGACCACCGGCACTTCGTCGAAGCGTTTCGGGAGGGTCGAATTCAGGGCGTCAGCGCGACCTGATCGTCACGGTGTCCCGCCTAAGGCCAAGGGGCGGGGCCTATCCGGTCGCCGACGACGCCGCGGCCTTGGCTGCCTTGTCCTTCGCCGCCTGGATGGCCGCCCGACCCTCCGGACTCGCCGCCGAGTTGCCAGGCGTCGTCGCCGTGGCGACTCCCGCGTTGCAGTTCAAGCTCAGCAACACGGTGTCCGTCACGGGTGAGAAGTCGTCGCCCTTGATCCACGGCGCCTGCTCGGACTTGGCCACGGTGCAGTCGTCCTGCGCGAGCGCGTCGCCCGCGCGGCTGGCCACCACGGCCTTCTTTCCTGCGCCGCTGATCGCCTTCGACGCATCGGCATAGGTCTGGCCGCTGTAGTCGTCGGCGGCGGCCACGCCGCACCCGAACCATGCCGACGAGGCAATCAGCGCGACGGCGATTGCACCGACCTTCACACCACTCATGGCGTCACACCTCACAATGTCGAGAATTAGCGTCGGGTCAGCATCCACGGCCTTGCTGACAGATCGCTGTAACGGCGCTCCACGACCGCTGTCGATCTAGCGCGCGGTCGACGCCGAGGGACCGCGCGCCACGGTTTCGTCGAGCAGGTCCAGCACCGCACGCCACGCCCGCGCCGCGTGCAGGGGGTGATGCCCTACACCGGGAACCGTGATCAGCTGTCCAGATACGGCATCGTCCGATGGCACGGGTGCGGCCCAGAAGGCGTGCTGCGCTCCGCCGTAGACGTTGACGCGCCAGTCGACCCCGGCGTCTTGGAGGACGGCGGCGAAGGCCATCAGCTGGTCGGGGGTGCACAGGGGGTCCTCGGAACCGGTGCCCAACAGGAATGCTCCGCCCACGCCGCGCCACTCCAAGGCGTCGGTGGCCAGGGGCAGGGCCGGGTGGATCGCCGCGAGCGCCGTGACGTGCGTTCCCGTGCCCGCGAGTTCCAGCACGATTCTGCCGCCAGCGCCAAATCCCACCATCGCCAGCCGATCGCGGTCGGCTCCAGGTTCGGCTAGCAGCACCTCGAGCGCGGCGAGGCCGATGGCCCGCATGCGGTCAGGGTCGGCCAGCAGCGGCATGACCCGAGCCAGCATCGCCTCTGGTTCCCCGAAGTACGTGCGCCCAGCGTGATAGTCCATCGCGAGGACGACGTGTCCCCGCTCGGCGAGGACGTCGGCGCGGCCGCGCTGGTAGTCCTCCAGACCGATTCCGTCATGGCCGATGAGCACCGCAGGCCACGGACCCTCACCGTCTGGACGCACGAGGTGTCCGACCATAGTCAGGCCGTCGACGTCGTAGAAGGCTTGCCGCGCAACGACCATGGCAGAACGCTATCCAGTCGAGTCGAGGCCGGACAGAGCTTTCGCCCTGAGCCGAACGACTTCGCGAGTCCTGGTCATACGGGCCGCAATCGGGGGTACCGCTCGAAGAGCAGTGATGACGCCGATTCAGCGAAGGAGCAGCATGCAGACCTCGATTGCACTGTCGGAGATCACGATGAACTACCGCAGCGCCGGTGAGGGCCCGTTGATGGTGCTGCTGCACGGTTGGCCACAAACGTCACTGTGCTGGCGCCACGTCGTGCCGGCGCTGGCCGAACACTTTCACGTCGTGGCTCCGGATCTGCGTGGATATGGCCGGACGGACAAACCGGTGGGTGACTACGGCAAGCGACGGATGGCTCAGGACGTCCGCGAATTGATGGAGGCTCTTGGGTACGACGAGCTGCGGCTCGTCGGCCACGACCGTGGCGCGCGTGTCGCACACCGCTTTGCCCTCGATCACGCCGACGTCCTCAGTCACGTCACACTCTTGGACATCACGCCGACCCTGCACGCCTTCCGGCAGGGAACCGCGGAATCGGCTGCGGGCCATTGGCATTGGCTCTTCCACCAGCGTGCCGACCTTCCCGAACTTCTCGTCGGCTCGAATGTCGAGGCGTATCTGCGCTATTTCTTCACGGACTGGTCGTTTCAGCGAGCGAGGGTCGAGGAAGAGATTCCGAGCTATGTGGCCGCGTTCTCCGAGCCGGGAGCGCTTCGTGCCGGGTTCGACGACTACCGGGCCACCGCGGTGGACCTCGAGCACGACCAACGCGACTACGACTGCGGACACCGCGTCGAACTCCCCCTTCACGTCCTCTGGGGAGATCGCAGACGGGCGGCTGGCGACGTGCTCCAGGCCTGGGAGCCGTTCGCGCCCCGTCGGCTGGGTCAGGCGATTACCGACTGCGGTCACTTCATCCCGGAGGAACAGCCGGCGGAACTGAGCCGGCTCTTGCTCGCCCACCATCTCGGCTAGCTGGGGACCCGCGGCGGGACCTCGGCGCTGCGCTAAGTCGACAGAGCCTCGCGAACCCGGGCGCGCCTGGACGAGGCCTCCTGGCGCGCGGTCAGCGCCTCGTCGATGGTGACGGCGTCGAAGGACGCCGTCGAGCCGGGAGCCAGCTGGGCGAGGACGTTCATGTCGGCACTGATGACGGTCGCGACCATCGCGTAGCCGCCCGCCGAGACGGCGTCTCGGTGCAGCACGATCGGCTGGCTTCCACCGGGTATCTGGATCGACCCCATCGCGTATCCGGCGTCGACGATGTTCGACGGATCCGATCCCGCCCCGAACGGCTGCTCGCGTTGCTCGAACTCGAACTTCTCGTCGCCCTTGAAGCGAAGGCCCGTCCGGTCGGCGACCGGTGTGAGCTTCCACTCCGCCGACGTCAGCATCTCCAATGACTGCGCGGTCAACAGATGGGTGTAGAGACCCACCACCACGCGGGCGGTGACGGTACGGGAGAACGACGGTCGTAGGTCCTCGGCCAAGGTGCGCCCCACTGCGCCCTGATGATTCGCGGCACCGATGGGTACGGAGTCCCCGCTGGCGAGCGGACCACCGTGAAGGCCCCCGAGCTTTCCCAGCGAGTACGTCCCGCGGCTGCCCAGCACCACGGGCACGTCGATCCCGCCGGCGAAGGCGAAGTAGGTTCGGGTGCCTGCCGACGCGAAGCCGCAGGCCACCACGTCACCCTCCTGCAGCGCGATGGCGGTCCACTGCGGCACCGCGTCACCGTTGACACTGACCTCCATGACGGCGCCGGTCACCGCCATGACGGTCGGCTCCGTGACGCTGAACTTCGGTGCCGTGTAGGTCGCTTCGATCGTCGCGGCGTCGCGGGGGTTGCCCACCAACAGGTTCGCGATCTCGTGCGAGAGCGTATCCATCGCACCACCCAGCGGGATGCCGACGTCGTAGTGCCCTGGTCGTCCCAAGTCCTGGATCGTGGACTGCAGGCCTGGCTCGTCAATCAGTAGTGCCATCGAGGGCCTCCAGTACGTGTGCGGTGAATGCGTCCGGATCGGCCGTCCACCGGGCGAGGTCGAATTCGACCTCGGCCCGCCGGTAGCCGAACGTGCCCTGCTCGAGCTCGGTATGGACTGCTGCGTATCGCTTTTCGTCGATCGGCGTGAACTTCACGATGTCACCCGCGCGAAACAGCACCGGTGATTCCTGGAAGTCAGGCAGCGCCGAGTCCAGCGCGAACACGGGTGCCGCGGCGATGCCGAACATCTGGTAGCCGCCCGCCCCGCGGACGGAATAGACGACGGAGAAGCAGCCGCCGTGCCCGACCGTCAGGGCGGGCGTGTCGGTGCGAGGACTGAGGTACTTGGGTACCTCCAACTGCTTCTCGCGAGGGGTCATCTGGTACATGAACGGGAGTCCGGCGACGAAGCCGACTGCGGTCACCATCCACGGAGTGGCGTGGTGACGTTCGATGAACTCCTGCGCGTCGGCCAAGCCGTTCACCTCGGCCGCGAAGTCGAGGTCGCCCTTGTCCGGCGTTTGGTGATTCGACCGAAAGCGTTCGCCTACCTCGGAAGTGAACGGATCGTCGTACCAGACCGGGACTTCGATCACCCGTGCCGTCGAGGTCTGAGACGTGCCGGCGCGCACGCTCGTCTCGAGTTCCTGAACCTTCGATCGCAGTGTCCGCGGTGCCGTCACGTCGGGGTCGTAGCGAAGCAGAAGCGAATTGTTCGTCGGGCAGATGTCGGTGATTCCGTCGATGTTCGCGGCGCGAATCTCCTCCGCGAGGGCACCGACGACGAAGAAGCCCTCCAGACTCATGGCTTCGTCGATCTCGACGAACAGGAACTCGTCGCCGCCCCACGAGTATCGGGCGTGCTCCGGCAGCGCGGTGGTGGTCATGCCGTCCCCTGCAACAGTCGTTCGGCGGATTGTTCCAAGAACTTGGTGTGGTGCGTCGCGTCGGATACGGCCTCGTGTGACAGGACTGCCTCCAGATACCCTGCGGTGGTGTCGACTCCGGTGATCTGAAGCTCCGACAGCGCCCTGAGCGCCCGAGCGATCGCAGCCGGCCGGTCGGAGTGCCAGACGACGACCTTGGCCAACAGGGAGTCGTAGTAGGGCGACACCGTAGAGCCGCTGACGACCCCGCTGTCGACCCGTACCCCCGGGCCGCCGGGATACCGGACGTCGGTGATCGTCCCCGGGCTGGGCATGAACCCCTGTGCTGGATTCTCGGCGTTGATCCGCATCTCGATGGCATGACCGTTGCCGGTGACGGCACTCTGGTCGTAACCCAGCCGCTCGCCACTGGCAATGCGCAACTGTTCTCGCACCAGGTCGATGCCGGTGATCATCTCGGTCACCGGGTGTTCGACCTGAAGCCGGGTGTTCATCTCGATGAAGCAAATCTCTCCGCGTGCCTCGTCGTAGAGGAATTCCACCGTGCCCGCTCCGCGGTACCCACATCGGCGACCCAGCTCCGTTGCTGCGGAGAGCATTTGGTCCCGTAGATGGCCGGGGAGATTTGGCGCGGGCGTCTCTTCGACGATCTTCTGCTGACGACGCTGCAGCGAGCAGTCGCGATCGAAGAGATGCACGACGTCGACTCCGTCACCCAGGATCTGCACCTCGACGTGGCGTGCCCGGTCGATGAAGCGCTCGAGGTAGACGGCGGGGTCTCCGAACGCGGCGCCGGCCTCGGCGACGGCGAGCTGCATCTCCCCCGCCAGCTTCTCGGCCGATTCGACGATCCGGATACCGCGGCCCCCGCCACCAGCCGAGGCCTTGATCAGCAGCGGGTAGCCGATCGACGCCGCGATCGACTCCACGTCGTCGTCGGGTCCGACGGCTCCGTCACTGCCGACCAGCACCGGTACGCCGGCGTCCTTGGCTGCTTGGCGGGCGGCGGCCTTGTTGCCCATCAGCGCAATGGAGTCGGGGCTCGGTCCGACCCACGTTGCGCCGGCGGCCTCGACCATTCGCGCGAATTCCGCGTCCTCCGAAAGGAAGCCGTACCCCGGGTGCACCGCGTCTGCCCCAGATGTCTTCAGCGCCTCGATGACGGCTGCGGCGTTGAGATAGCTCTTGCCCGCCTGCGCGGGGCCGATGACACTCACGTCGTCGGACAGTTCGGCGGCGAGGCTGGCGCGGTCGGCCTCACTGGCGGCGAGAACGGTCTCGAGCCCGACCTCGTGCGCCGTCCGGATGATGCGCACGGCGATCTCGCCGCGGTTGGCTACGAGGAGTCGCTTCATTGGTCCTCCGTCAGAATTGCGATGACGGTCCCGGGGTCGACTTCACCGAGATCGTCGACCACGAATTCGTCGATCACCCCGGCCACGTCACTCTTCACCTCGCTGAATTGCTTCATGATCTCCACGAGACCGATGGCCTGCCCGGCGTCGACGTGATCCCCCTCCGAGACGTAGGGCGGTTTTCCCGGTCCGGGACTCCGGTAGAAGATTCCCGGTAGCGGCGTCGAGATCTCATGGGTGGCCAATGGTTTGCCTCTCGGGGTGTGATGCCTGCTGGCATTCTTGGAGCGCAGAGACGACGGCTCTCGCCACCTCGACGCAGTTCGGGGTGTCGGAGTGCACGCAGATGCTGGAGAACCGGACCGCCAAGGTGGAGCCGTCGTTGGCGTCGATCGTGCCCGAGGTGACTGCCGACTTCACCCTCGCCGCAGCGGCATCGGGGTCGGTGGCCTCGGGTCGTCGGACGATCACCAGGTTCCCGTCCCGGTCGTAGTTCAGATCCACGTAGAGCTCCGGAACGAACTCTGCGCCGGCTGCGTCCGCGGCGCGCTGGTGGGCGGTGTCGGCCAGTCCGAAGACCTTCACCCCCAGCCGGGCCGCATATTGCGCGAGGGGCCGCATCAGATCTTCGTCGCGGGACAACATCCCGAAGAACGCCCCGTGCGGTTTGATGTGGCTGAGGCGACCCCCGGCGTCGGCGATGAACGCGCTGAGGGCACCCACCTGGTAGATCACCAGGTCGCGGACCTCGTCGGCGGACAGGACCATCTGGCGTCGGCCAAAGCCGGTCAGGTCGGGCAACCCGGGGTGCGCCCCGAGCGCCACGCCGGCGCGGGCGGCGTTGACGACGGTCGCCGACATGACGTGTGGATCACCGGCATGGAACCCACAGGCGATGTTCGCGGCGTCGATGAGGGTGAGGAGCTCGTCGTCGTGGCCAAAACTGTGCAGTCCGAAGGACTCCCCCAGATCGGAGTTGACGGTGATGGCGGATGGCATGAGGAAACGGTATGCAGACATCAGGACCGCAGATAGCGTGCATCGGCACGAAAACGTGGGAACCTATTTTGGGCATCTGCACGAGACCATGGGTCGCGGCGCACCGCGGTATCTCGACCGTAACGTCGATGAAACCCGTCGCCGACGATCCACGAGCACCAAGGAGGCGGTACGCCGTGCAGTTGGCCGAACTGATGTCGAACCAGTACCTCGCCCTCCGTCTGAAGACTGCGACGCAACCCACTCGCATGCGTCGACCCATCTCGACGGTCGCACCGACGGAATTGATCGAGCCGACCGCATTCCTCGAGGGCAACGAACTGGTGACGCTGACCGGCATTGCCATGAACTTTCAGGATGCCCGTACGTGGGATGCCTACGTGGAGCGCCTTGCCGAGGTGCCCGTGGCCGGCATCCTGTTCAACTCCGGCATCGCCCACCCCGAGGTGCCCGGGGGGCTGATCGACGCCGGGAACCGTTTCGACGTCCCCGTGCTGGAGGTCGCGCCACCGGTCAACCTTCTGCAGGTGCACCGCCTCGTGAACGACAGCATTCAGGCCGAGCAGTATGCCGTTCTCCGCAGTTCGCTCGAATTGGCCGACACCTGCGCCGAACTCGAAGCACGCGGCACCACCCTCCTCGAACTCCTCGAACAGATCAGATCGGCGGTCGGCGGCGAGGTTGGACTCGTCGATTCGCAGGGGCGGATGGTGGCAAGTCAGCCGCCCGGCATGCATTGGAAACTGCCTGCCGCGCGCGACGGACGGCCTTCCGACGGAATGTCCGAACACCTCCGCCGCCTCAATCCGGTGCGAGGCAGCGAACGCTTCTCGATCGCCGTCCGTTCGCCTCGAAGCGAATCGGTCATGGATCCACTGCTGGGCCCGGTGGGGTCCATCGTCAGCCTCCATCTGCACGCTGCCGCCGAGCAGTACAACGTGGAGAACGACCGGATGCGATCGTTGATCGAGCACCTGCGCATGCCGGACGCAGACTCGCCCCGGTACACGCAGAAGTTGATGCGCGCCGCGGGGTTCGATCCGCAGAAGCCGACACTGCTCACCACGTTTCGCGCCGGAGCGGATCCGAACGACGCGTGGCGGATGCGACTTCAGTTCGCAGACATCCTGCCCACGCTCGGGTTGCTGGAGGCCGAGCACTTCTCCCTGCTGATCGGCCAGAACTTCGACGTCGACGCTGCCCAGGCCGCAGTCATCCATCGCTTGCGCGACATTGCGCCGCGCAGACCGGCGATCGTCACGGCACCCATGGTCAGCATCGGGGCTCTGCGCACCGCCGTTCTGGCCTCACCGCGCCAACTCGTCCGCGTGACCGAACCCACCGTCGCACGGCGATTCGATCTACCGTCCGTTCTTGCGACGGCGCTCACCAAGGGGGGCGTCGACCAGGCTCTCGAATTCCTGCAGCCGCTTCGCGACTACGACGACGAGACGAAGTCGGACCTGATCGTGACACTACGTGCGTTCCTGGATGCCGACGGCAGCCCCACCAAGACGGCCGCCGCCCTGTTCATCCATCGCAATTCCCTTGCCTACCGGCTCAATCGGATCGGCGAGCTCCTGGGGGTCTCTCTGAGCACGGTCGACGGAAAGACCACGTGCGCGGTGGCCCTGGCGGTATGGGAGATGCAGGAGGAGATCATCGCCGACCGTGCTCGTCGTACCGGGTGACCGGCCGTCAGCTCGTCGTCGGGACGGATCCCGCCGCCGCCAGCAGCGCCGAACGCAACTCCCCCCGGTCGACGCCGCGGCCGGTCAGCTCGTCGAGCAGCTGATCGAACGTGCGGCACACGGTGACCCGTCCGGTGGGTTGGGCGACTGTCCACGCCCGGTCGACGACCCGGACGCGCACCCCTCGAGCACGTCTGGTGGCGGCCACCGCGATGGCGGTCCGCCGTCGAGGCCCCGACACGAATGCCGCCATGTCGTCTGGCGGGCCCGACCCGCACGCGCCACACATCAGGGCATCACGTCACCGGAATTGGGGCCGAGCACCTGGCCGACGAAGAGGTTTCCGCCCGGGTCGGAGGCCAGCAGGACGGCGGTGGGTGCCACTTCGTCCGCGGTGCCGAACCGGCCGAGTGGTAGTTCGGCTCGTTTGGCCCGCTTCCAGTCGTCGTCGATCCCGTCGAGCATCGGTGTCTCGATGGGTCCGGGGGCGATGGCGTTGACGAGCACCCCTCGCGACGAGACTTCCAGAGCGAGGGACTTCGTCATCGCGATCACACCGGCCTTTGCGGCGGCGTAATGCGCCAACGACTCGCCGCCCTTGAGGCCGAGCTGCGAGGCCACGTTCACGATGCGTCCTCCGCCCTGATCCAGCATGCCTTGCAGGACGGCACGATTGAGCAGGAACACGCTGGTGAGGTCGACGCTCAGCGTTTCCTGCCACAGGGCCAGCGACATGTCCACTACCGGCGACTGGGTGAGGATGCCGTGCGAGGTGACGAGAACGTCTATCCGACCGAGCATCTCGGTGGCCGCCGTGACCGTGGCGGCGACGGCGTCCTCGTCGGTGGCGTCGAGCACGAGTCCGCCGTCGGCCCCGAGGTCACCGGCGACCTCGGCGGCGCGTGGACTGCGGTCGGCGACGACCACGCGGGCACCGGCCGCGAGGTAGTGCGTGGCAATCGCACGTCCGATGCCGCTGGCCGCTCCGGTGATCAGTGCGGTGCGCCCCTGCAGCAGCGAGCTTTCGGGGATCGTCATGGGCGTCCTTTCGTTAGTCGCGCATGAGGACGGTCAGACCGCCGTCGACGACGATGGCCTGTCCGTTGACGTACGAGGCCGCGTCACTGGCGAGAAACGTTGCCACCGAAGCGATCTCCTCGGGTCTGCCGACCCGTCCGGTGGGAATGTTGGCACCCGCGGCGCGCAACCCCTCGGGGCCGAGCGAGTTGACCGCGTCCAGCGACTGAGGCGTCTCGATCAGTCCCGGGATGATGGCGTTGGCACGCACGCCCCGCGGCCCGAATTCGACGCCCAGGCTCCGGACCAGGCCGAGCACGCCGGCCTTCGCGGTGGCGTAGTGCACGTGTTCTCCCCACCCGTACACCCCGCCGGCGATGGACGAGATGGCGATGATGGAGCCGCCCGCGCCGAGGTGCGGAGCCGCGGCACGCGCGGTCCGCATGACGCCGTGCAGGTCCACTTGCAGTACGTCGTCCCACTGCTCGTCGGTCATCGTGGCGAACGGCGCGGCCCGCAGGATGCCGGCGTTGGCAACGGCGGTGTCCAGTCGTCCCCACATTCCGAGTATCTCGGCGACGAACCCGTCGACGGATTCGGTGCTGCGGACGTCGACTTCGACGATGGCTCCGTCACCTCCGGCGTCGTGGACCGCCTGCAGGGTGGCGTGGGGATCGTGCGGATCACCCGAATACGTGCCGATCCCCACGCGGTACCCGGCCTTCGCCATGGACACCGCGGTGGCGGCCCCGATCCCCGACGCCGCTCCGGTGATGATCGCGACCGGGGCGTCGGCTCCCCGTGCCGCGGTCATCCGACGGTCCCGGGGGTGGCGGCGGCTTCCTCGAGTTCGTCTGCCGACGAGACCTTCCGCACGAACAGCACCACGACCGCCGAGATGAGCGCTCCGACGGCTCCGACGTACAGCGCAGCCGTCGAGTACGGCACCGCGGCAGCGGTGAGGCTGGCGAGGATGAACCCGCCGATGATCGCGCCGGGCTGGCTCATGGCCCCGATGAACGAGCTCCCGGTGGCGCGGCAGTCGGTCGTGTAGCACTCGGCCTGCAGGAACATGATGGCGGCGTACGGGCCGAGCAGGAAGAACAGCCCCATCATGTAGGTGATGATGACGTAGAGCGTGGTGTCGGGGCCCAGCAGCATCGCGGCGAAGAAGACGCCGGCGAGCGACCAGCCGACCGCGATCGTGTTGCGCCGGCCGAAGCGGTCGCCGGCCCAGCCGTGCGCGAGGTAGCCGAGCGCGCCGACCACGTTGGACACCACGACCATCAGGAGGGTGTTGGAGGCGTCGATCCCCTTACCGGACTCGAGCACCGTCGTCCCGAGGACGGAGAAGGTCTGGATGGCGAACCAGTTGAACAGCCACGCCACCGACAGCACGACGGTGTTGCGCAGGTGGACGCCGTGGAAGATGCGCTTGAGTGGTGCGGCGACGTCGTGGTCGAGGTCGTAGGCGCCTGCCACGCGGGCGGCACCGGTCTCGTCGCCGTCCTTGCGCAGCTGGCGAATCCTCTGCTGCAGCAGGAACTGTGGGCTCTCCTTGAGCTTGAGGCACAGCAGCGCCACGATGATCGCCGGCACGGTGGCCAGCAGGAAGGCCAACCGCCAGGAGCCTTCCCCGAACACCGCGGTGACCACCGCGACGAAGCCGGCCGCCAGTAGCGCGCCGATGGGCCAGCCGGTCTGCACCATGGAATAGATGAAGCCGCGGTTGCGCCGGATCTTCTCGTCTTCGGTGAGCTCGTAGAGTTCGTTGAGGTAGGTCGCGTTGACCGACTGTTCGGCCAACCCGAGCCCACTGATCGAGCGGACGCCGACGAGGGATGCGGCGCCGACGGATGCCGCCGTCGCGGCCGACGACGCCGCCGTACCGGCGACCGAGATGATCATGCCCTTGCGCCTGCCCAACCGGTCCACCATCGGGCCGACGCCGAGCACGACGATCGCGGTGCCCACGCTGACGAGCGTGGAGACGAACAGCGCGTGGCTGGTGGTCCAGCCGAACGACTCTTCGATGCGTGGCAGCAAGGTGCCGAAGAGGATGAAGTCGTACACGGCGATCGTCCAGGCGAAGAACGCGATGCCGGTTGCCCTGCGCGTTTCGCGGACCGGTATGCGCCGCAGGGGTGGTGTGTCGGTGTCCTCGGGTGGGGTGCTCATATGCTGGAAGTCCTTCCGGTGCTTGGTGCTGTGGTTGGCCTGAGTGCTCGGAGGTAGGCCGGGCCGGGGTGTCGGGTCGCAATCGCCACCCCGGTCCGGTTGCGGCTAGCTGGTGCTGACGCGCGGACGCCGCGTGACGAAGTCCTTGGCGATGCCGTCGAACGTGCTCCAGGTGACTCCGTCATGGGAGTTGATGTGCTCGATCAGACGCTCGAGCATCAGCAGCACCTGAGGCCGGCCGGAGACGTCGGGGTGGATGGTGAACGTGAATACGGCGTAGTCACATTCGCGGTACACCCAGTCGAACTGGTCACGCCACATCTCTTCGATGTGCCGGGGGTTGACGAACCCGTGACTGTTCGGGCTGGTCTTGATGAACATCATCGGGGGCAGGTCGTCGAGGTACCAGCTGGCCGGGATCTCGACCAGATCGGTTTCCTGCCCGCGCACCAGCGGCTTCATCCAGGTCGACGCCGGCTGGTCGTAGTCGATCGGAGTCCAGGAGTCGCCGACGCGCACGTAGTAGGGCTCGAAGTCCCTGTGCATCAACGAGTGGTCGTAGGCGATGCCGCGTTCGATGAGCAGTTCGTTGGTGACCCGACTGAACTCCCACCACGGCGCCACGTACCCGGTGGGCCGCGTGCCCGAGCGGTCTTCGATCAGCGAGATGCAGTGGTCGAGGATGTCGGATTCCTGCTGGCGACTCATGGCGATGGGGTTCTCGTGGCTGTAGCCGTGCACCCCGATCTCGTGTCCGGCGGCGACGATCTGGTCGAACTGCTCGGGAAAGGTCTCGATGGAGTGCCCGGGCCAGAACCAGGTCGAGGGAAGCTGATAGCGGTCGAAGAGCTGGTTCAGACGGGGCACGCCCACCTCGCCCGCGAAGATGCCTCGCGAGATGTCCCCGGGCGAGTCCTCGCCTCCGTAGGAGCCCAGCCAGCCCCCGACTGCGTCGACGTCGACGCCGAATGCAACGAATATTTCCTTGGCCATGGTGCCAATTCCCTTCTGGTGGTTGCGGTTACGTTGTGTTCATGGGGCTCGTCGCCCCAGTGCGGCGACGACGTCGGCCGGCGCGGCGCCTGCGGAGAGCATCAGCGCCAGGGCGATTCGGGTCTGCGACGGCGGCAGCGACGCCGGGACGGCACCGGCGGCCACCAGGTCGAAACCCCCGCCGTGGCCGTAGACCGGAAGCACCGGGCCGGCGGCCACGCGGGTGGACAGTGCGATCACCACCCCGTCGGCGACGATGTCGGCCACCGTGTCGGCGATGCCCGCCGGGGCGTTGCCCAGGCCGGTGCCCACCAGCACGATGCCGCGTGCCCCGGCCCCGACCGAGGCCCGTAGCAGCACGTCGTCGGCGCCGGGATGGACCGCGACGAGGTCCACCCGCACGGTGTCGAAGGCGGGCGTCACGGGGGCCTGTGCGGCGGGGCGAAGGGGAACGTTGTGCACGTGCACCTCCCCGTCGCGCACGCTGGCGACGGTGCCGTGCGGATTGGAGAACGCCGACAGGTCGACGGTGTGCGACTTGCGGACGCCGCGGGCGGCGAAGACCGATCCGTCGAACGAGACGACCACACCGGTGCCGCGTGCCGCGGAACTGGCGGCAACGGCGATGGCGTCCCGGAGGTTGCGCGGTCCGTCGGTGTCGGCGACGTCCGCGGCGCGCTGTGCTCCGGTGAGGACGACGGGGCGGTCGTCGCCGTGGGTCAGGTCCAGCAGTATCGCGGTCTCCTCCAGCGTGTCGGTGCCGTGGGTGACCACGACGCCGTCCACGTCCGCACGATCGAGATGGTGGGCAACGGCCTCGGCGACGGCCCGCATGTCGGTCGGCGTCATGCGGTACGAGCCGGTGCGGACCACGTCGTGCGCCTCGACGGTGACGCCGTCGACCGCCCCGATGCCGGACAACAGCGTCGACGCGTCGTCCACGGCCACCACGGAGTCACCGTCGCGGCGCGAGGAGATGGTCCCACCGCTGGTGAGGACGACGACGTGGGGCATGACGGGTGAACTCCGATCGACTTCGAGAGACGTAGGTCACTATGACCTTCCCCCAGTCAAGCGCACCCAAACGATTGACACAATCGATTGGGCCAAACGTTTGTGTAAATTCTGCGCTACGGCGCCGTTCCCTCTACGGCCCAGCTAAGGTGCAACGGAGGCGCCGGTCGGCGCATGCCGCGGTGCGAGGAGGGTGATGACCGAGTCGAGCGGAACGTCGGTGCGGTTCCCCGCTCCGGTGACGCTGCGGGTCATCGCCGAGGAGATCGGCGTCAGCACGTCGACGGTGTCGCGCGTGCTGAAGGCCGAGGGCGACGACGCCACCCGCTGGGCCTCCGCGGAGACCGTGGCCCGGATCAGGGCGTACGCCAAGTCCCGCGAGTACCGGCCCCATCCGCACGCGGCCAGCCTGCGCACGGCCCGCTCGGGGCTGGTGGGAGTGCTGGTCCCCCGGCTGCAGGACTTCGTCCTCGCCACCGTCTACGAAGGCGTGGAGGAGGCGGCCACGGAGCACGGCTACTCGACCTTCGTCACCAACTCGCTCGACGACCCGGCGAACAAGGCCCAACGTGCCGAGATGATGCTGCAGCGTCGCGTCGAGGGCATCATCTTCGGCGACGCGCACCATCACGACCCCTTGCTCGGCGCACTCGCCGAGCGGGGCACGCCCTTCGTCCTCGTCTCACGCCGCAGCGGTGACTACGTGTCCGCCACGTGCGACGACCTGCTCGGCGGTGCCCTGGTCGGCCGCCACCTGGTCGAGTCCGGCCGACGAGACCTGGCGGTGCTCGCCGGGTTGCCGTTCGCCTCCACCGCCATCGAACGCACCACCGGGGCGGTCGACGCCTTTGCCGAGGCGGGTCTGCGCGTCGCGCCGGAGCGCATCGAATGGGGGCCCTTCGACGCGGCGGGCGGTCGGCAGGCCGCCGAGAAGATCCTGTCGCGGCGCCCCTATCCCGACGCCATCTTCGCCACCAACGACTTTGCGGCGATCGGCGCACTCGGCGTGTTGCGCGACCACGGGCTCCGCGTGCCCGACGACATCGCGCTGATCGGCTACAACGACACACCACTGGTTGCCGAGATGCCGACGCCGCTGACGACGGTCCGCTCCCCCATGCACGACATGGGCCGCCGCGGCATCGAATTGCTGATCGACCTCCTCGGTGGCGGTACGCCCGGATCCGAGCGGCTCACACCGGAACTCGTCGTGCGGCAGTCGGGCTGAGCACGGCGTCAGCGCGGCACGTTCGCCAGTACGTCGTCCAGCTCGGCGAGCAGATGATCGGCATGCTCGGTGGTGAACGGCAGCGGCGGGCGGATCTTCAGCACGTTCTCGTGCGGACCCGACGCGCTGATCAAGATGCGGCGCTCCCGGAGTTCGTTGACCACCCGCGTCGCCGTGGCCGCGTCGGCTCCGTCGTCGTCGACGAACTCCATGGCCAGGAACAGTCCGCTCCCCCGGACCCCGCCGACGCCCTCGTGTCGGCCCGCGATGTCGCGCAGTCCCTCGAGCAGCCGCTGCCCCGATCGTCGCACGTTGTCGAGGAGGGCCTCCTCTTCGATGACGTCCAGCACCGCGGTGGCGGCCGCGATGCTGACGGGGTTGCCGCCAAAGGTGTTGAAGTACCTGATGTCGCGGCCGAACTTCGCCATGGCGCCGTCGCGCCCGACGAGCGCACCGATCGGGATGCCGTTGCCCATCGGCTTGCCGAGCACGACGAGATCCGGCTCGACGCCGTGCCTCTCGAATCCCCACCACGTCGATCCGAGACGGCCGAAGCCTGGTTGCACCTCGTCGGCGATCCACAAACCGCCGGCCTCGTGGACGGCGCGCACCGCGGGCGCGAGGAAACCCGTCGGGTCTGACTGCACCCCGTCGCTCGACATGATGGAGTCGACGATCATGCCGGCGAACCCGACGCCGCGGCGGTGCAATTCGGCGATCGCGCCACGCACGCGCGCGGCGAACTCCTCGGCCATCGTGGCGTGATCGTCGCGGTCGGTCTCGGGTGCGGCGACGAGGACGACGTCGTCACCGATGACGTTGTTCGGTCCCAAGCTCGGCGAGACTTCGGCCGCGGCGGTGGTGGTGCCGTGATAGGCGTGTGCGGTGCACACGACGCCACGTGCCCCGGTCTCGTACCGCGCCACCCGCAGCGCAAGGTCGACCGCCTCGCTGCCGGTGCACGTGTAGACCACCTTGTTCAACGCCGGGGGGAAGAGGGCCAGAAGCCGTTCGGAGTAGGCGATGACGGGTTCGGTGAGATAGCGCGTGTGCGTGTTCACCACACCGAGTTGTTCGGTCACGAGCCGCTGGACGCGAGGGTGGCTGTGGCCCACGGCCGGCACGTTGTTGTAGGCGTCGAGATACCGGTTGCCGTCCGCGTCGTAGAGCCACACGCCCGACCCGCGGGCCACCACCACCGGATGCCGGTAGAACAACCGGTAGCTCGGCGCCAGCACGGCGTCGCGACGTCGAATCAGGTCTTGGACGTCCTCGTCGAGGAGGCCGACGTCCGACCCGTCGAAGGCATTGGCCATGTGCAGACTGTTCGAAGTCACGGTGCTCCTTGGGGATTGCGGACGGGGACGAACTCAGGTCAGCCGAGCCGACCGATAGATCGAGGCGATGGTCGCGTCACGGGAGCGGCGGGCGGCGACGGCATGGTCGACGTCCACGTCCACCAGGCGCACCGTGTCGGGCGCCTGCATCTGGGCCAGCGCGTCGACGTCGACGCCGATGACGGTGCCCACGGTCGCGTAGCCGCCACCGGTGACGCCGTCGCGCAGCAGGCAGATGAGTTCCTGACCGCTGGGCACCTGGATGGACCCGACCGGGTAACCGAGGTCGACGACGTTGCTCGGGTCGTCGCCGGCCCCGAACGGCGCGTCCCGGTCCACGAACTCCAGCGGCGGACCACTGAGCCGGTATCCGACCCTGTTGGCCTCGGTGCCGATCGCGAAGTCCGAGGACAGCATCTTCTCGACGCTGACGTCGGTGACGCGGTAACGGCAGAGCCCGAGCACCACGCGAATCTCCTTGTGCGTGGCCAACGTCGGCCGAAGTCCTTCGTCCACGGAATAGCCCAACCGAGGAGGCGGGCCGTATTCGTCGGCCGACTTCAGCACGTCACCGGCGCGCAGCTCGCGACCGTCCACGCCGCCGATCCCGGACGGCAGATAGGTCGACCGGCTGCCCATGACGATGGGCGTACCGATGCCACCTCGCACCGCCAGGTAGCTACGCGCCCCGTCGAGGGCCGGCCCCACCGTGACGACCTGCCCCGCGCGCACCGGCAACGTGGTCCACGTGGGCATCGACACGCCGTCGACCCGCAGGTCGACGTGGGCTCCGGTGACCGCGACGACTCCGTCGTAGCGGAGCCGCACCGTCGGGCCGACGAACACCGATTCCAGCGTCGCAGCTGCCGGGTCGTTGCCGACCAGGGCGTTGGCGGCGTGGTGGGACAGCTGGTCCATCGGCCCCGACGACGGCAACCCGATCGCCAGGTAGCCCTTGCGACCCCGGTCCTGCACCAGTGTCTGCACGCCGGGCGCGATCACCTCAAGCATGGGCCAACTCGTCCAAGAGTGAGCCGTTGTAGGACAACGGGTCTGCGAAGAATCCGGCAAGGGCGAACTCGACGGGCGCCCGACGGTAGCGGTAGGTCCCGCCGTCCACGTCGGCGCGGATGGCGTCGTACTCGTCGTGGTCGATGCGCCGGTACTTGACGATCATGCCCGCCTTCGCCAGCACCGGATCGTCGGCGAAGTCGGGCAACCGCCGGGACAGGTCGAACACGGGTGTCGCCGCGCGGCCGATCAACTGGTATCCCCCGGCGCCACGCGCCGGATAGACGGTCGCGAAGGCGCCGCCGTGGCCGAGTGCGCGCTCCGGGGTGTCGGTCCGTGGCCGCACGTACTTGGGTGCCTGTAACTGCATGGCGTCGGGAACCAGTTGCATGGACTCCGCGTTGCCAGGGACGAAGCACATGAACGTGACGATGAAGGGGTTGCCGCAATGGGCGGTGACGAACTCGTCGGTCGAGCCGAATCCGTTTACGCGCGTAATGTATTCGAGGTCGTTCTCGGTACTCGACTGGTGTCGGTCCCGGAACCGCATGGCCGTCTCGGTGGTCCACGGATCGTCGTAGAAGATCGGCATTTCGAGGATCTCGGTGCTCAGGACGACGTCGGCGGTGTCGACGAATCGACGGTGCAAGTCGACGAGTGGTTCGTGGAGCGATCGTGGGTCGCACAGGTCCGGGTCGACGCGCACCATGTAGCTGGCGTTGGACGGGCAGACGTCGACGATCCCCTCGATGCCCAGCTCGACGAGGGCGTCGGTGATGGCCTGGATCCGCAGTGCACCCGAGAGCGACATGTGCTCGGTGAGTTCGACGAACACGAACTCCTCGCCGCCGAAGCTCAGACGCGATCCATCGGGTATGTCGATCATCCGAGGCTCTCGAACACCGATCGGATCTCGACGCCGTTCTCCTCCAGCACGCGACGGACGGCGGTGGCCACTGCCACCACGTTCGGCCGGTCGCCGTGCACGCACACCGTTTGCACCGGCATGGGAATCTCACGCCCGGAGACCGTCAGCACGCTGCCCCGTGCCATCCGAAGCGCCTGCTGCGCAACCAGTTCCGGGTCGCGCGCATGTGGGCGGGCCTCGATGACGTTGCGACCGTCCTCGTCGAAGTCGAGGTCGGCGGCGTTGTCGGCCACTACAGGCAGCCCATCGGCGCGCATGGCGTCGAGGCCGGGGCCCGGTGCCAGCAGCATCGGCATCCCTGCCTGCAGGGTCTGCAGCGCGCGCCCGATCGCCACCGCACGATCGGGGTTGGCGACGATCGATCCGTAGAACGCCCCGTGCGGCTTGACGTGACTGAGGGTGACGTCGAACCTGCTGGCGATGCCCATCAGCGCGCCGACCTGGTACAGCACGTAGTCGACGGCGTCTGCGTCGTCGATCACGATGGGCCGCCGGCCGAACCCCAGCAGGTCGGGGAAGCCGGGATGAGCGCCCACGTTCACCCCTGCCTGCGCGGCCATCTCCACGGCGCGGTGCATCGTCGAGGGGTCCCCGGCATGCCAGCCGCAGGCGACGTTGACCGTGGTGACGAGGCCGACGAGTTCGGCGTCCTCGCCGAGGCTCCAGCGGCCGAAGCTCTCCGCGATGTCGGCGTTGACGTCGATCGTCGTGGTCATTGGCTCTCCTGTACGCATCCCGGCAGACCAGGCGGCTCTTGGACGCCGGTCACGTCGCCTTCCTTCCAGCCGCTGCCGCAGCGGCCGCGGGTGTAGATCCGTCGCCATTCGGGCTGAGCGAAGGCCGACACGTCACCCAGCGGCGCCAGGCCCTGCATCGGTTCACCGGTCTTGGCTGCGGCCAACGAACTCTGCGGCAGCAGATCTCGCTGGAAGATCTCGGTCACGAGGGTGTCGGACTCGTTGGGGAAGAAGTTGCACCCTCCCACGAATTCGTTGCCGGGACACGGCTTGGCCGTCGCGGTGGTCACCCAGGGCAGCGGCATCTCGATGTCGTGGGGAACCGAATCCGGCCCCTCGGCCAGGATGCGAAGTCCGACGCGCATGGCCACGCCGGCCTGCGCCGGCGGGGATCCCGAGGACACCCCGGGCCACCCTTGGCTGAGCATCTTGCGGAAGTAGTTGCCGTTCTCGCCGGTCACGGGGATTCGCTTGCCCGCGGCCTGCAACGCCTTGACGACTCCGACTTCGCCGTCCTGAGACCAGATTCCGTCGACGTCGGGGTGGGCGGCGAGCGCCTTGGCGGTTTCCTGCTGACTCACCGCGGAGTCCCACTTGCCGTAATACTCGGAGACGACTGTGATGCCCGGGCTGCGGTCGAACACCGCCTTGGCCGTGTCGTAGTGCACCTGATCGGTGGACGTGCCTGCGACACCGCGATTCATGAAGATCTTCCCCTTGCCTCCGAGCAGCTTCACCAGGGCCTCGGCCGTCTGCGCGCCGAAGAAGGCGGCGCGGGGATCGTCCGTCTTGGCTCCGGTGATGAAGGCGACGTTGTAGGCGCACGGTTCGCGGACCGTCGAGTCGTAGACCACGAAGGTGACGCCCCGCTCGCAGCCCTGCCTGATGGTGGGAGACAGCGCGGTCGGAGACAACGGGTACAGCACCACCAACTTGGCCTTGGCGGCGATCATCGACTGCAGATCCGAGATCTGCTTGGCGATGTCGGTTCCCGAAATCTGCTTCTTGACCACGTACTTGCCGGCATACTCCGGCGAATTCGCCACCGACAGCGCGAGATTGGCGGCCTCGTCCTGCCAGTTGTTGCCGCTGTAACTCAGGTCGAGGAATACCTTGTCGCGGCCGGCGTCCGGGTCGGCGCACGACACCAGCGCGAACGCGGTGAGCGCGGCCAGCATCCCGGCGCCGCATCTGGTGATGCGCCTCGTCATGGCATCGGTCATCTGTCCTCGTCTCGATCGTGACGTCATCATCAGAATCGCCGTCCCGCCAGCCGGGAACCCAGGAGGGCGATCACGATGACCGCGCCGTAGACGATCTGTTTGTAGCCCTCCGACAGACCGGTGGCGCTGATGTCGATCCCCAGCAGGGTCAGCAGGAGCGCACCCGCCAGGGTGCCGCCGTAGCTCCCCGAGCCGCCGCGGATCGCCGCACCGCCGACCACCACGGCTGCGATGCTCGGCAGCAGCCACGGCTCGCCGACGTTGAGGTCGGCGCCAGAGGCGTACCCCAGCAGCATGACTCCGCCCAGCCCGTAGGCCGCACCGGCCGTCGCGTACACGCCCAGCGTCGTGCGACCGACGTCGACCCTGGCGTTGCGCGCCGCGGGCACGCTGTTGCCGAGCGCGTAGGCGCGCACGCCCAGCGTCGTCTGATGTTGGATGAACGTTCCGAGTGCCGCGACCACGGCGAGCAACCAAATCGCCACGGGCACCCCGAGCAAGGTGGTGTCCTGACGGAACAACGCGGACAGGGATTCCGGTGACGCCTGAGCGGGAGCTCCGCGGGCCGCGCCCAGCATGACCGAACCCAGGATCGTGCCGACCGCCAACGTGACGATGAAGGCCGGGAACCCGAACTTGCTGATGATCAGTCCGTTGAGCGCGCCGACGGCGGCGCAGACTGCCACCGCCGCCACCACGGCCACCGCGACCGGGAGGCCACCCGTCCACAGGGACCCGGTCAGGTAGGCGCCCAGGGCAACGCTAGACGCCACCGAGAGGTCGATGCCGCCGGTCAGGATCACCAGACCCTGCCCAAATGCGATGACGGCCAGGAACAGGCCGAGGATGGCCACGTTCACCAACAGTGAGACCGAGGGGAAGCCCTCGTTGGCCAGCCGGGACAGCGGCAGGCACAGCAGCAACAGCACCCACACGACCAAGGCCTGGCTGCGCCACCACTGATGACGCGCGGGGGTGGCCGCCGGCTGGTCGGCGGGTGCCGACTGCGACGCCGCCGGGGCGGGGTTCGTCGTTTCGGACGTCATCGCATGGATCCTTCCGAGATCGCGGCGGGTCGTCGACGCAAGGGCTCGCGCCGGGCGGCGGCCAGTCGCACCACCAGGAACGGAATCGCCAGCGCCAGAAGGATGACCACCCCCTGCAGGGCACCCGACCAGAAGTCTTCGACACCCGCGGCGAACAGCAACTTCGGCAGTGCGATGAGGGTGCCGGCACCGAGCATGGCGGCCACCGCACTGCCCGAGCCGCCACGAAAGCCGACGAGGCCCACGGCCATCGCCGCAAAGCACGTCAGGAGGAACGACCGGCCGGAGTTGGGATCGCCCGAGGCGGTGATCGCCGTGAGGTACAGACCCGCCGCGGCATACAGCCCGCCTGCCAGCGTGTAGCAGAGGATCTCGACGCGGCCGGTCCGCACGCCCGACATCAGGGCGGCCTGGCGGTCGGCGCCGATGGCGTAGGCGGCGACCCCGATCGGTGACGCGCTGAACATCCACCACGCCACCGCCAGCGCCAACAGCACCAACAGCGCCACCGGTATGGGTCCGAGCGGGTCGGTCAGCGCGAGGGCATACGACTCGGGAACCTCCCCACCGGGCGCCGGCAGCACTATCAGCGCGACACCGGTGAGGACGATGAAGGTGCCCAGCGTGACGGCCAACGACTGCAGACCGGCCCGAACCACCAGGAGCCCGTTGACCAGACCCACCAGCAGCCCGACCGCGATCACGACCAGCGCGATCAGCCACACCGCGCCGGGGTATTTCGCCATGGTGGTCGCCGCGATCACGTTGGACAGGCTGATCGTGCCGGCGACGGACAGGTCGAAGCCCCCGGTGATCAACACCAGGGTGGTGCCGACCGCCGCGATCGCCAGCGGTGTCATCAGAACGACGAAGTTGTTGAACGCGTAGCTGTTCCGCTCGAAGGGGGTGACGAACAGAACGGCGCCGTAGCAGACCACGAAGATGGCGGCGGCGATGAGGCTCTCGCGGTTGCTGCCGACGCTACGGCGGGTGAACGAATCGACGAGGGTCATCCGACGACCTCCGCCCGGCGCCCGAGGATGCTGCGCATGACGGCGTTCTCGGTCAATTCGTCGGCCGCGTGCTCGGTGGCGATCCGACCGTCGTAGAGCGCGCAGACACGGTCGCACAAGCCGACCAGTTCGGGTATCTCGGTCGAATAGACCAGCACGGCATGACCTTTCGCCGCAAAGTCTCGAGTCATCTTGTAGATCTCCAATTTGGTGGCGGCGTCCACCCCGCGCGTCGGATCGAAGAGGAGGAGGCAGCGCGGTGCCTGCGCGATCGCCCGGCCGAACACCACCTTCTGTTGGTTGCCCCCGGACAGGTCGGCGATGCGCCGGCTGAGCATCGACACCGGAAGATTCACCTCACCGGCGACCTCCTCGCTGAGCCGACGCGCACGGCGTCGTGAGACCACCGACGCCGTGGAGAACCGCGACGTGAGCGGCAACGTCAGGTTGAAGTCCGAACGCATCTGCAGGAAGAGCGCCTCACTCTTGCGCTCCTCTGGCACCAGCGAGAAGTCGACGCGCCCCACGTCTACCGTGACGGACACCGATCCCGCCGACGGCCGCAGTTCCCCGGCCAATGCGTAGAACAGGTCCCGTTGCCCTTGGCCCTCCAGACCGGCCACGCCGACGATCTCACCGCTTCGAACCTTCAGCGACACACCGTCGAGCTTGTCGCCGGCGGCAAGGTCGCGCACGTCGAGGACCACCTCCCCGACCGCGGTCTGCTCCGGCTTGGCGGGAAAGGCATGGTTGAACGAGCGGCCGATCATCTGCTCCACCAGTTCGTCCTCGGACAACTCACCGCGGGCGAAGGTGGCCACGGTTCGGCCGTTGCGCAGCACCGTCCCGGTGTCGCAGATCTCCTTGATCTCGTTGAGCTTGTGACTGATGTAGACGACCGCCGCACCGGCGTCCGCGATTCGGTGGATCTGTCGGAACAACCAACTCGGGTCCGGCAGCGCCGCGGTGGGTTCGTCGAGCACGAGCAGCGCGGGCGAACTGGACAGTGCGGCAATGATCTCCACTTCCTGCCGCGCCGCCAGGCTCAGGTCACTGATCAGGGCCCGTGGGTCCAAGTGCTCGGCGTGCCATTCCTTCAGCCGGGCTCCGGCGATCGCCGTCAACTCGCGTTGGGACACCATCCCGAAGCGAGTCGGCAGGTTCGGCAGGCAGAGCTTCGTCGCCACCGTGATGTTGGGGGGAGCGCTGAGTTCCTGGTAGGCCATCGCCAGACCGACGTCGCGCGACGCCTGCGGTGACCCGAGCCGTAGACGCCGGCCCGCGACCGTCACGCGACCGGCATCGGGAGTAACGATCCCGGAGAGCACCTTCATGAGCGTCGACTTCCCGGCGCCGTTCTCGCCGAGCAGGCCGTGCACCGTGCCCGCCTCGACGGACATCGAGACGTCCGACAGCGCCGCGGTTGCACCGAATCTCTTGCCGATGCCTTCGATCTCGACGTGTGCCACGTCAGCCTCCCGTTTCTGGTCGAGCATCGCCACCACGTCCGCATACCCGATGCAGGCGTTCAGATGCTTCGCGCGGGTCGATCCGGACGATGCGGTTCAGGGTGGGCAACGTGTGTTGCATGCGCCTCGCGCCGTACTCCGTCGGACTGTGCTGAGCGCGCAGTCCCCAGGTGAGTGCCTGCACCGCGAGCCGCGCTGCAGCCAGCGGATAGACCACCGTCAGCTCGTCGTCGGTCAACGGCGTGACGCAGTGATATCCGCCGACCACCAATCCCATTGCCGTCAGGGGATCTTCCTTGCGCAGCATCGCGTAGGCACCGGCGATCGCCGGTTCGGCCACCCGCACCGTGAAGAGGGCGTCGTTGAAGTCCAGCACGCCCACCACGCGCTGCTCACCGTCGCGCCGGCCCACCAAGACGTTGTTGTCGTTCAAGTCGTTGTGCACCATGGCCGTTGGCAGACCGTCGAGCATCGGCGCGATTTCGGCGAACCAGCGCAGGGCGGTCTCGGCGTCCGCGGCGCCGGGCAGCGACGGATCCAGCGCCAGGCTTTCCTCGATCACCTCGGCCGCACGGGTGATGTCCCAGTGATGCGTCGTGTGCATGGACGTCGACTCGAATCCCGTCAATGCGGCGGTCACGTTGGCCGCGGTTGCCCCGACGTCGGTCAGCAGTCCGTCCGAATGCCGGTCGACTCGCACCATGTCGGTACCCGGCACCCAGTTGAGCACCGTCAGCAACCACCGCTGCGATCCGACGTCGATGCCGACGTCCAGGTCGCCGTCGAGGGTGCGCACCAGGGTCGGGACCGCGACGTCGAGATCGCGGTCGACGAGGTGCAGCAGGATCTCCTTCTGCCACTGCAGCCTGCCGTCGCGGTCCGCCACCGGACGAAGCTTGGCCAGCACGGTTCGCCCGTCGGTGGCCGACACCCGGTAATTGCGGTCCACTTCGCCCCCGAGAAAACTGAGCGTCGCGCCCGGCAGTCCGTAGGCATCCCACAACCGGGCCGCGACGACCTCCGCCGTCGCTCCGTCGGTGCCTGGCAACCGTACCGCTGGCTCGGGCATTGCCCTCCTGTCGTGGGTCGCGCCGACCGACTGGACGCGACGTGTCGTATCCCACAATTCAAAGGCGTCACTATGTCGCCGTCAATGCGTGAAATGGCGCTAGATACGGCAGTATCGAGTGCACTATGCACATTTCGACTCGGCTGCCACGTCTTGTGTTTCAGGAGTGTTTCCGACGCGTGACACCAGTACCCTCGCGGGTCCGCTCGTGACCGTCTCGGATCACAGCACAGCGATGATCCGGTCGGCGGCGCGCCGGTTGCTCGACCTCCGCCTGCCCCTCATCGTCGACCGGGCCGTCGAGCAGACCGTCCGGGACGAACCGACGTACTCGGGCGGACCGGTCAGCCGCGACGATCTGCGCTACCACATGGACCGCACCATGCGGCTGGCGCTGACACGGTTGGTCGGAGACGACATCCCGGACACGCTGCGCTCAGCGGCACTGGACGTGGGACGCATCCGCGCTCACCAGAACGTCCCGCTCTCCAGCGTTCTTCATGCGTTTCGCATCGATCTCAAGACCCTGTGGGAGGCACTGATCGCCGAGGGCCACGACGTGGACGCCGGCACCCGTGCCGACTTCCTCGAGCGGTCGTCGCTCATGGTGTGGGAGGCGGTCGAAGCCAACACCGAGGACGTCGTCGCGGGTTATCAAGTGGCGCGTGGCAACCGAGAGGAAATGAGGTCCGCGGCCTTCGAGCAGCTCCTCCTCGACGGCGATCACCAGCAGTCCACCGTCGAGAACGCCGCCCGAATGTTGGGCCTCCCGGCCACCGGCCACTACGTCTGTCTGGTCGGCAAGTTCCCCATCCCGCGTCCGGAGTTGGTCGCCGAGAGCACTGATCGACTGGACGCCGGCGGCCGGACGTCCTACTTCAACTGGTTCGCCAAGGAACTGCGCGGGATCGTTCACGTCACCGGCGGCAGTACCGACGTCGTCGACGACCTGGCGCCACTGGGCGAACACGTCTGCGCCGTCGTCGACGCCGACGGCCTCGCCGACGTGCCCAAGGCCATCCGACTCGCGCGGATGACCGTGCATGGACGCGCTCACTCCGGCGTGGCCAGGGCGAGGGACAACTGGTTGCATGCCGTGACCGCTGCCAACGACGAGGTGTCGAATGCCCTGCACGACGCCGTGTTTCGTCCACTGGCGGCGCTGACCGACCACGAGCGCAACGGCATCCTGGAGACCGTCGGCGACCTGGTGGCCCACGGCGGCACCACCGCCGACATCGCGGCCCGCACCTACCGGCACCGCAACACCGTGCGCAAGCGCCTTCAGGACTTCACCGCGCTGACCGGGTTCGACGTCTCCGACACCGTCGACCTCGCGACGACGGCCATCGCGTTCACCGTCGAGAGTGCCCGATCGGATGACCCGCCGCGTCGGTGACGAGCCGGGCGTCGCGCGTCGAAGTCAATCTCTGCGGCTTCGGATCGTTGTTCATGCCCGAGGGAAACGGCAAGGACGTGCTGGTCGAGTCCGCGGCATTGTTGGGCGCCACCGAACGATTGGTGGTCGGTACCGGCATCGCCAACATCCACGTCCGGCAGCCCACGGCGGCAGAGAGTGGCGCCCGGATGCTCACCGCCCTCTACCCGGGACGTTTCATCCTCGGCCTCGGCGTCAGCCACGCCCCCTTCGTCGAAGGCGCGCTCGGCGGTGCCTATCGCAAGCCGCTGGCGATGATGCGCACGTATCTGGACGGCATGGATTCGGTGCCGGCCGACCTGGAGCCCGGCTCACGTCCGACGCGTCTGCTGGCGGCGCTGGGCCCCAAGATGATCGAACTCTCCGGTGAGCGCGCCGATGGCGCGCATCCATATCTCGTCCTTCCCGAACAGACGCGACACACTCGGGCGATTCTTGGCGACGACCGGTGGATCGTCACGGAGCAAGCGGTCGCCATCGGCGGCAGCGCCGACGACCAACTGCGTCGCGCCCACAGCCACTTGGATCTCTACACACGGCTGGACAACTACCGGAACTCCTGGCTGCGACAGGGTTTTGACGAGACCGACCTGGTGATCGGCGGATCCGAACGGCTGGCCCGCGCGCTGGTCGGGATGGGCTCGGCAGAGGCGGCGGCCGCCTCTGTGACCGCACATCTCGACGCCGGCGCGGACCACGTGGTGGTGCAGGTCGCCGCCGATGAGCCGACCGACGATCCGCTGCCCAATCTGCGGGCGCTGGCCGCGGCGTTGGGCCTCTGACGCGGGCTCGGGACGACACCTCGACGGACTACCGCTCTGGATGATTCGACGGAACACGTCGCTAGACTCGTCGTCTCATGGCCTACCTCCTGCAGCTGGACTCGTCCGCCAACCTCAGCTCGTCGGGCACGCGGCGACTGACTGCCGAGGCCGCCGAGCGGTGGGTCTCCGGGGGTCGCGACCGCGAAATCCGTCGGCGCGACCTACACACAGATCCGCTGCCACACCTGCCGACCAACGCGCTGCACTTCATCGGGTCCCGTCGCCCGACGGACGCCGTCGCGCCGTCGCAGGAGGCCGAACGGCTGCAGGACGAACTGCTCGACGAGCTGGCGGGCGCCGCGTTCGTCTTGATCGGCGCGCCGATGTACAACTTCTCGATGCCGTCGACGCTCAAGGCGTGGCTCGACTACGTGCACGTCATCGGCGCCAATTCGCCGGTCGGCGAGGGGATCGACCCCCTGAGGTCCACGCCGGTGACCGTGGTGTCAGCGCGCTCCACGCCGACAGGCCAGGACCCACGAACCGACTTCGTCCTCGGCCCGTTCTTCGCGATCCTCGGGGGTTTCATGAGCATGGACGTCGAGGGCTTCGTCGTACACACCGAGCCACCCGCGGCTCCCGGCGACTTCCACCGGCCCTACGACGCCGTCCGCGACGAGGTGCTCGCGAGCGTCTCCCGCTGAGCAAGCGGCTCGGGCCACGAGCGGTTGGCGCCGCGCGCGGGCACACGGTCTTCCATCGGCCGGACGCCCGGGTCGTCGATCACTGGCCGTAGCTGGCCCAACCGTCGTCGTTGTACGCCATCAGACGAAGTTCGCGCTGCCAGGACGCCGCGCGATGAAGATCGAGGCAGCGGCGGATCGCGAACGCCATCACCGTGCAGAGACCTACGATGCCGACCCACCAACCCCACGCGAGGCCGGTCGCGGCCGCCCGGGCGTCCTCCGGCCGGTCTGGGGCAGAGACCACTGCACCCGCGTCGTCGAGCCACACGGTCACCGGTGCCTTCGCTCTGACGAACGACGGGTTCGTGACGACTTCCGAGCGCTGGTGCACTCCCTCACGCCACTCGACGCGAACGTTGACGGGTGAACCGAAACGGCGAGGCGCCGGGCTTCCGCTGTCGGCGGTGGCGATCGCCGAGACGGAGTGGCGAGACTGCTGCTGCTGACTGATCTGGTGCATGCGGTCGGCAAAATCGCGGTCGCCGGCTCGCTGGGCGACGGGAATGGCGAGAAGCGCGACTGCGATGACGATGAGCACCGCGAGCGCTTCCAGGCGGTCACTCCGGCGAGCCAGGCCGTTGCGGCTCAACGAGTGCACCAGCCAGCGGGCCCGGAGGGCCGGGCTGGATTGCGTCAACGCCATGCCCACACCCCCGGCTGCAGCTGACCGTTTGTTACGACCATGTTTCCATGCTGGCACTGTTACCTGCAGGCGTGCCAATGCCGCACGTCAATCGCGACGGAACTCACAACGGGTCGGCTTTAGGCGGACCAGTGCCACCTTGCTCGAGCAGCATGCGCCGGGCGAGCCGGGCGAGTTCTCTGGTCGCCGGCGACAGCCGCGCTCCGCTGCGCTGAACGAGCGCGATCGTGTCGTAGAGGGGGTCGGCGAAGGACGTGGTGTGCAGCCCGACGGGAAAGGACGGCCCGGACGCGACAGCGGTGGACACGATGGTGTCGCCGGCGCCCCGCGCCACCAGGTCCAGTGCCGAGTCGACGTGTTCGACCTCGATGCGGGCGGTCAGCACGACACCCGCGAGCTGCGCTCGCTCGGCGAGCTGACGACGGGTGGGATCACGCCAGCCGTAGTGCGCGTCGTAGAGAATGAGCCGCGCCGCGGCGACCTGTTCGATCGTCACGGGCTGCTGGGTGTGTTCCGGATCGGCGGAGGCGTAGAGGACCTCGTCACGACGGAGGGGCGTCACCTGCAGGTCGTTTCCGTCGATCGGGAGGACCACCAGCCCAGCCTCGAGATCGCCTGCGGCGACGGCGTCGGCGACCTCCACGGAGTTGAGACCGATCACGCGCAGGCGCACGTCGGGGTACTGCGCGTGGAAGCGTTCGAGCAACCGCGACAGGTAGTAGTAGTTCGCGTTGCGGAGGAGTCCGAAGGTGGCGACACCGCCGCGCAGGCTGGTCACGTCACGCAGCGCGTGGTCAGCGGCGTCGGCGGCTTCGACGGCTTGTTGGGCGTGCGGCAGCAGGGCTTCGCCGGCGGCGCTGAGCCGAAGGCCGCGGCTGCTGCGGTGGAACAGAAGCACGCCGTACGTCGTCTCCATGCGCTTGACGAGCTCCGACACCGAGGGCTGGGCCATGCCGAGTTCGCGCGCAGCCACGGTGAACGATCCCGACGACGCCACCATCAGGAACACGCGCAGCTGACTCAGCGTCATAGGTTCACCCTATTGGATGCCGTGGATAGTTCACCCTTGTCCTGTGACGGGAGTCCGGGCAGGGTCAGTCGCGTGAAACTTGGCACCCACTTTGCGACGAACCACGCCCACCGGTTCACCTACCTCAAGGCGCCTGCCGACGTCCCGGCAGCCCAGCACGACCCGGCGGTGGCCGAACGCGTCTCGGCGATGCTCGCCGAGATCGAGCGCGACGGTGTGGCCGCCGTCCAACGGCTCAGCCGCGAACTCGACGGGGCCGACGTGACGGAGCTGGACGCCGACACCCTGGCACGAACGGGTGACCAGCTTCCCGCCGCCTTGCGCGAGGCCATCGAACTCGGTGCCGAGCGCACCCAGGCGTTCGCGAAGCTGCAACGGCAGCACTTGACGGACTTCACCGCCGAACTCATCCCCGGCCTGACCGTCGGGCACCGCTACGTCCCGATCGGCAACGTCGGGGCCTACCTGCCCGCCGGCCGGTTCCCGCTCACCGCGAGTGCCTTCATGAGCGTCGGCGTCGCCAAGGTGGCCGGCGTCCCCAACGTCATCGCGTGCACGTCGCCGCAGCCGGGCGGTGGCGCCAACGCCGCGGTGGCGTACGCGGCATTCGTCTCCGGCGTCGACCGGCTGTTCGTCGTCGGCGGCGTACAGGCGCTCGCCGCCATGGCCTTCGGCCTACTCGGCGTGCCACCGGTGGACATGATCGTCGGCGCCGGCAACGCATTCGTCGCCGAGGCCAAGCGCCAGCTCTTCGGCACGGTCGCGATCGACCTGCTGGCGGGTCCGTCGGAGGTCGCCGTCATCGCCGACGACAGCGCAGACCCGGAGATCGTGGCCGCCGATCTGCTCGGCCAGGCTGAGCACGGTCCGACCTCTCCGGCTGCGCTGGTCACGACGTCTCGGGCGCTCGGGGAGGCGGTCGTCGCCGCCGTCGACCGGCAGCTCCCCGGTCTGTCCACCCGGGACATCTGCGGACCGGCGTGGCGGAACCACGGCGCGGTGATCCTGGTCGACGATCGAGAAGGCGCGGTGGCCGTCATGGACGAGCTGGCCCCCGAACACCTGGAAGTTCAGACCCGGCACGACAAGTGGTACCACGACCACCTGACCAACTACGGTTCGGTCTTCCTGGGTCCGTGGAGCACGGTCGCCTACTCCGACAAGGGCATGGCAGGCACCAACCACACACTTCCCACCGCGGGCGGCGCGAAGCACAGCGCCGGCCTGTCGGTGTCCCGGTTCCTCAAACCCCTGACGTTCCAACACGTCACCCAGTCGGCGACACCCGATCTCGCCGACGCCGTCGAGATCATCTCGGCCAGCGAGGGGATGTCCGCCCACGAGGCAACCGCCACCATGCGCAGCCAGCGCTTCGCGGCGTCCGCCCCCCTCGTCGACTCGGCACCCGGCCACACCCAGCGCTGATCCGCCCGTCTGACCACACTTTCGAGGAGCCATCATGCGTGCTGCAGTCTTTCGGGGATCATCGTCACCGGTCGCGGTCGAGGAGGTCCAGCTCGCCGCCCCCGGCCCAGGGGAAGTTCGGGTCCGCATCGCCGCGGCCGGGGTGTGTCACTCCGATCTCCACGTCCGTCAAGGGGATTGGCAGCTGCCGACACCACTGATCCTCGGCCACGAGGGCAGCGGCGTGATCCTCGAAACCGGGGCCGGCGTCGACGACCTCGCCGTGGGCGACCACGTGGTGCTGTCATGGGTGGCGCCGTGCGGCACGTGCCGGCCGTGCACCCTCGGCCAGCCCGTGCGTTGCTTGACCGCGGCCAACGTCGTCGCCCCGGGTGGCGTCCTCAACGACGGCACCAGCCGCTTGACGGTCGACGGCCAGCGCGCTTACCACTACCTCGGGGTGTCGTCGTACGCCGAAGAGGCGGTGGTCCCCGCATCCGGAGCCATCAAGATTCGCGCCGACGCACCGCTGGAACCCCTGGCGCTGGTGGGCTGCGCCGTCGCGACCGGCGTGGGCGCGGTGCGGAATTCGGCGTCGGTCCCACCGGGAGCACACGTCGTGGTCGTCGGTTGCGGCGGTGTCGGACTGTCGATCGTGCAGGGCGCCCGACTCGCAGGCGCAGAGCGCATCATCGCCGTCGACCTGCGGCGCGAGAAGACCTCGCTGGCAGCACGACTGGGCGCCACCGATGAGATCGACGGATCGGCCGGCGACGTCGTGGAAACCCTTCGGACGCTCCTGCCGGACGGCGCCGACTTCGCCTTCGACGCCATTGGCGGCGCGACGACGACCCGCCAATGCATCGACATGATCGGGGTCGGAGGCACCGTCGTCGTGGTGGGCATCCCGCGAGCCGGTACGCAGGTCACGTTCGAACCGCAGACCCTCGTCGACTTCGACCAGCGAATCATCGGTTCCAACTACGGCGGCATCGATCCCCACCGCGACATCCCGCAGCTGGTCGACCTCTACATGAGCGGCGATCTGTTCCTCGACGAACTCATCAGCGCTCGACGACCACTCGACGAGGCGGGTCAAAGTCTCGACGACCTCGCCGCCGGCGCCACTCTGCGCCAGTTGCTCATCCCCTGATGAACCGCACCCGAGACGAACATCGAATCAGCAGATTTTACAACATAATTCACATCATCAGACGGGATGAGGCATGACGACACCGAGCAGGTCAGAAGACGAGGCCCTGGAGGCCTACGGTTACGACCAACGACTCGACCGATCCATCGGACGATTCGCGTCGTTCTGCATCGGGTTCTCCGTCATCAGTGCGACCACCGCGGTGTACTCGGGGTTCGGTCTGGGGCTGCTGAAGGCCGGGCCCGCGTTCGTGTGGACCTTCCCCATCGCCGTGGTCGTCTTCTTCATCTGGGCCTTGATCGCAGGTGATCTCGCGTCCAAGATTCCGCTGTCGGGCTATGCCTACCAATGGACGAGCAGACTGGTCGGCCCGACGCTGGGATGGTTCACCGGCTACGCCGGCTTGATCGGCTTCATCTCGGGTTTCACGGGCATCGCCTACACGTTGACGGCATACCTGTCGGGGCTGCTCGGCGTCTCGTTCACGCTTCACCAACAACTCGCCGTCACCGCTGGCGTCATCCTGGTGTGCGTGCTGATCAACGTGTTCGGCGTGCGGTTCGCCACGATGCTCAACAACATCGGCGTCACGCTCGAATTCACCGTCACCATCGGCGCCACCGTTCTCGTCGCTGGCATCGTCTACTTCTCCGGGGACCTGCGACCCCTGTCGTACCTGACCAGTACCGGCGACGTCACGTCCTCGCCCTTCGTCTGGGCGTGGCTGGCCTCGAGCCTGGGGTGCATCTTCGGTCTGCTCGGAGTCGAAGCCGCCGCCGACGTCGCCGAGGAGACCAAGGACGCTCGAAAGATCATTCCCCGCACCATGTTCTACGCCCTCGGCGCCTCGGCGGCGGTCGAGTTCGTCATGTACGTGGTGTTCTTGCTCTGCATCAAGGACCCGCAATCCGTGATGGCCAGCGATGCCCCCATCGAGACCATCATGAGTGAGCAGATCTCGCCGATCTTCTCGAAGATCGTCGTGGCGGTCGCTTTGACGAACATCTTGGTGTGCGTGCTGGCGAACATGCTCGTCGCCACCCGACTGCTCTACGCCATGGCCCGCGACAACATGACGCCCTTCGCCAAGGTGCTCGGCACCGTCTCGGAGCGACACAAGACCCCGTCCGCGGCGGTCTGGGCGACCGGCGGCATTGCGTTGGTCTTCCTCCTCACCTCACTCCTGAGCCCCACCGCGTTCGCCTACATCATCGGCATGTGCACCCTGGGCTACTTCGCGGTGTACATCCTCACGACGGCGGGACTCATGGTCGCCGACCGCCGGGGAACCTTCCCCCAACCGACGCCCGACACCTTCGACTTGGGATCACGGCGGCGCACGGTGCACGCCGTCGGGATGGTGTGCTTCGTGGTCATCGCCTTGGCAATGCTGCTGTTGCCCGACTACCGGGCCAACGCCATCGCCTTCGCGGTGGTCATGGTCGTCGGATTGGCCTGGTGGGCACTGTGTTTGAGGTCTCGGCTGGCCAACGGCGACGCCGGGCCGGCCTTCGCGCAACGCCGCCTCGCACCCGACGCCGTGCGCGACTGACCGTCACGGATGGCCGGTCAGAGGTCGGCGCGGCCCTCGTTGGCCACGGCGGAGGCCACCTCGGGCTGGGCCATTAGTTCGCGTAGGAACCTCTCGGTGCCGGCCACGTAGGCGGTGGACATGTTCGCCATCACGTGCACGTCGACGGGCGTCTCCCCACTGGCTTCGGTGGCTCGGCGGATGGCGCGGTCGGCCTGGTCGCGGACGGTGTCCGGAACCGGACGCTCACCGGGTGGGCATTCCAGTCTCAGGACCGCCTCGACGGTGCCGCCGGAGGCCCGTGCGTCATCGAGTTGACGCAGCAACTCCGGGTCAGTCGGCTGCTCGCCCACGGCAACTCCTCGCTCGATGCTCACAACGTACCCCTGGTGGGGTGGGCGCCGCCGTGAGCGGAGCGCCTCACTCGCCTCGCAACGCGGCCAATGCGCGGGTGGCGTTCACCGCACCCCGGTTGACCCGCTCGACGTCCATCTGACCGGGACGTGCCGAGGCGAAGATCGCTCGCTCGAGGCGGTCGACCGTTACGTCCGGCTGCGCTTCGATGAGCAACGCGGCAAGGCCGGCCACGTGGGGCGTGGCCATCGACGTTCCCGATAGCGACTGGTAACGCCCCTGCGGTGCCGCCGACACGACGTCCACCCCGGGGCTGACGACGTCGGGCACCAGCGGTTGGGATCGCCGCACGAAGCGTTGACTCGACGAGAATTCGGCCACGGCGAACCGATCGTCGTGGGCGCCGACGGACAACGCGCTGGGGTAGTTGCCCGGCGACCGACTGGTGCCGGGTCCCTCGTTGCCGACGGCCACCACGGGCAACACGCCGTTGGACCGGAGGACGTCGACGATGTCGAGGAAGCTGGTGACGATGCCCCGGATCCCGAGAGACATCGACAACACCCGGGCCTTTTCACCGACCGCCCAGTCCATGCCGCCGAGAACGCGGGCGACGATGTCGCCGCCCTCGATCACCATCGCCGAATACAGGGACGCGGCCGGAGCCACCCCGATGTGCCTGCCGCGGACCGGCCGCCCGGCAATCGTGGCCGCGGTATGGGTGCCGTGGCCGTCGACGGCGTCGGAGTCGTAGGGCTCGGCGCCAGGACGCGCCCGGCCGGCGCGGTCGAACTCGGCGAACTCGACCACCGCGGTACGCAGCGCAGGGTGGGTGGCGTCGACTCCGGTGTCGAGGTGGGCGACGCGAACGCCCTTGCCGGTCAACCCTTCTGCCCACAGGGCCGGCACCTCCATCGCCTCGAGACCCCACGTGTTCGTCTCCGGCAGGACCGCGGATGCCTTGGCCACGGGACGGATCAGGCTGAACTCGGGGGCGGCCGTGACCCTTCTGACGGTGGGGTCGGCGCGCAACGCCGCCAAACCCTCGCGGTCGACGGTCCCGTAGACGACACCCAGATTGCGGTAGCCGCGAGCACCGTCGGCGCGGGGACGCGCCGCGCCCGCGTTGCGCTTCTCGGTCAACGAGGCACTGCCGAATTGCGAGGAGCGCTGCGCGGAGAAGTGCTTGCCGACCGCCGCGACGTCGTCGGCGCCCCGGGCCAACACGGCGATGACGGGCGCGAAGCCAAGCTCGGACATGTTGCGTGCAATGGTCGTCACTGCGGTTCCCCTCCACACCGACGACTGCTCGATGCAGCCGTGGCCCCCATTGTGCTCTCGGCCCGTGCCATGCCGGCGGCCTCGTTGCAGGCCGAGTCGCCCGGCAACGGTGGCGACCACCGTCGACTTACACCAGACGCATCCGACGGATTCTGTCGGCGACCGCACGCTGGGACACCGCCGCCGCCGGAAGGAAGGTCAGGTACAGCAGCGCGCTGCCGGGAGACGCCGCACCGGTCGGCCGGCCCACCGGAAGCGCCACTAGCCCACGGCCGGAGGCGTCCCCCACAATTCGACCACTTCGCCTGTCTCACGCAGCATCACGTAGCGGTAACCCGCGCTCCCGGCCTTGCCCGACCACTCGGCGTAGGCGGTCCGCGCACCGTCCTCATCGCCTTCGAAGACGGTGGTCGGCACCGGGGGGACGCCGGGGTTCGCCGCGTCGGACGACTCACCGATCTGAACGCTCCACGACTTCTCTGTCATGGCACCAAGGCTAGTGGGGTTCAAGGTGCAGTCGACGCTCGACGACCGCCCTCGCGACGTCGGCGGTGGCGGCGCCAGTGGCGTACGCATGCGCACGCAACCGCACTAAGGCGTCGTCGGGTCGGAGGTTCAACTGGGCCATCACCATCCCGGTCGCCTGGGCCACCTCTGCTCGCGCGGGAGTGTGCAGTTCGACCCACGCCGTACCGTCGGCGTTGTCGTCTTCGTCGAGCAGGTCGAGCAGGTACAGGCCGGCCTGATTCGCCGCCGCCATCGCGGCCGCCAACCTCTCGCCGGACATCCGCGCCGGGGCGGTGGAGAACAACTCCAACGCCCCGAAGTATCGCCCGGCCACCGCGAACGGCATGGCGACGACGCCTCGGACGTGGTGGGTGAGCAACACCTGACCGTAGATCGGCCAGCGGTGTTCGCGCTGATCGGCGAAGTCCTCCACGACCATCGGCGAACCGTGGGCCACGGCGTCCAGACCGGGCCCCTCACCCACGGTGAACTGCGCCTCGTCGAACGTTCGAGCGTCGTCGCCACTGGCTCCCAGGGTGGCCACGTTTACGCCGTCACACACCAGCGAGATCGCTGCGGCGGGCACGTCGAGCATCCCCACGCAGGCATGACATATCTGGTCGGCGGTGCCGGTGCCGCGCAGTACACCGAGGACGGCGAGCAGCCGCTCCACGAGGTTCACGGACGATGTCGCTGCGGCAGGGGCATGTGTGTCGCCGTTCCCCGGCCGAACCGTGCAGACCGATTGACGTTGGGCCAAGACACCGAACCGCGCCTGGCCATACGTCTCCATACCCGCTCCCCGCGGACCAAACATCCCCGCAGCGCCCTGCGACCCGCGACATGCGTTTTCTCGCCGTGCACAGGGGTACAGACCCTGGTGAACACATCGGCGGTTGATACGTGAGCGCCCCCTCGGATGCCGTGATTCGTTCGACCATGGCGGAGTTGACCCGCAACGCCGCGCGGGACATTCCGCTCAAGGACACGTTGGCGTCGGTCACCGCGGCTGCGGTGGAGCTCGTCGACGGGGTTGACTGCGCGGACGTCCTACTGATCACCGACGGTGAGTTCCACTCGGCGGCGCCCACCTGTGCGGTGGCGCCGGCAGTGGATCAAGCGCAGCGGCGCACGGTCAGGGTCCCTGCCTGGACGCCTCCGGTCCCGACGTGATCGTGCGGGCCGTCGACCTGGCGGAGGAAACCCGCTGGCCCGAGTTCTGTGGCGAAGCACTCGACGCGGGTGTTCGCAGCGTGCTCTCGTTTCAGTTGTTCACGCACGGGCGTGACCGGGGGGCGTTGAACCTGTTCGGTTTCGGCCCGTGCGAATTCACCATCGAAATGGAGACGGCGGCAACACCCCTCTGCACCAGATCGCCTGCGACCTCATCGCTCGCGGACCCGACCGGCGTGGCGCAGCCCCCTAGGCGTGCGCCTCACGCCGCGGCATGCGTGGCGACGAACATGCCGACGGCGGCCGTGGCGAGGACGGCGTCGATCAGCAGCCCGAAGGCCTCCGGTCGGATCCGGCGCACCAGCGGCTTCGCCAGGAAGGGGCCGACCATCAGGGCCGAACCGATGACGAGCCCTCGAACGAGCACGGCCGGACTGAGGGCTCCCAATTCCCCAAAGGTGCCCATCTTGGCGGCGTAGAGGACCAGGGCGCTGGCAGCCTCGGAGCCGAGAAACGCGCCGCCGGACAGCCCCCAGCCGGTGAACACCGGCACACTGAGCGGCCCGGTGGACAGGACGAGGCCGGTGAGGAATCCGATGATGACACCGGCAACGGCCATCTGCCACAGACGGATTCGCCAGTTACGCGCCGCCGCCAACCGCCTCAACGGGATGACCACGAGGAAGAAGATCCCGAGGACGTTCTCCACGGTGCTTTGGGAAATCGTCATCAACGTGTGTGCGCCGGCGACGGCCGCCGGCGTCCCGGGGCCCGCATAGGCCAGCACCGGTCGCCACCGAATCTCGCGCCACCAGGCCGCGACGCGGCCGACGTTGGCCATCACGGCGGCGACGGCCATGACGGGGACGGCGACCCGCGGCCCGTAGCTCACCACCAGGACCGGCAGCAGCACGAGCGACGAGCCCGTACCGATCACGCCGCCGAGCGCACCGGCCACGAGGGCCACCAGGAAGAGTGCGGTCATCGCCAGCACGAGACCACTCCGTCGAAGATGAAATTCACACGGCGCGAACGTCGTTGGACACGGACGTGCACCTAGGGCGCCACCGCGTACCGGGGTGCCTCTCCGGGCGGTTCGAGGAGCAGGCCGGCGACGTCGTCGAGCGGCCGAGGCGGGGCGACGAGGTCGGACCAGACGAACCGCCGACTGGTGTCACGAAGGAAGCGCAGCGCCGAGGTCAGGTGGCGTGGTTCGTAGTTGTGCACCCCGAAGATGGCCAGATGCCGGCGGACCACCGACTCGGGTGCCATCGCGACGTCGGCGTCGGGCGCCACGGCACCGGCGAGGACTGCGACGCCTTGAACGTCGAGCGCCCGCAGCCCGTCCTGTAGCGCCGACGACGACCCGGAGAACTCCCACAGCACGTCGGTCGATCCGGCTTCCGCGACCGTCGCCACGGCTGTCGTCGCCCCGAATCGCCCTGCGAGGTCGCGCCTTCCGCCGTCCACGTCGACCGACGTGACCGTCGACGCGCCTCCCCATGCCGCCGCCGCGACCGCCGTGAGCCCGAGCATTCCGGCGCCGACGACCACCACCCGGCGATCCGTCAGCCCTCCGGTGCGTTCCACCACCGCCATCACCGTCGAGGTGGCGCACGCAGCGGGGGCGGCAACTGCGTCGTCGATCTCGTCGTCGACCACGGCGATCGCCAAGCCGGTGGGCAGCAGGACGTGCCGGGCGTATCCGCCGGACAGCCCCCACTCGGAGTTCAAGGCCTCGTGGCCCGCCTTGCGCACGGTGCGGCACTTTGCCGTCATCCCGCGTCGGCACCGGTCGCAGACACCGCAGCCCAGGGTCACCGACCAGATGACCCGCTGCCCGACGCGTAGCGGTTCACCGTCCACGTCGCGAGCTCCCCCAGCGGCGATCTCGACGATCTCACCCACCGTTTCGTGGCCGAGCACCGACGGGCAGGGTTGGTCGCGCCGCCCGCTGACGGTGTGCCGGTCGGAGCCGCAGACGGTGGCCAACCGCACTTGCACCAACACCTCGCCACGCGTCAGGGCGGGCACCGGCACCGATTCGACCGCGATGTCGCGGCCACCGCGCCAGACTGCGGCGTCGGTCCTATCAATGTGTGGCGCAACGGTTGTCGCGTCGACCGACGGTAGGTTCCTCACGCGCCGGCCAGTGCGCCGACGGGCACTCCGAGCAGTGCGGGGAGATCGGCCACCGAGGGCACCAGGTGGGTGTGGCGGTGGGCGCCGAGTTCCGCCACGTCCGAGGCTCCGGAGAGAACGCCCACGACGAGGGCAGCGCCGGCGTTGGTCCCGGCTTGGAGATCTCGAGGCGTGTCACCGGCCACCAGCACGCGGGCCACGTCGGTGCAGCCGACGGCCTCCATCGCGCGGAAGATCATGTACGGCGCGGGTCGCCCGTCGCTGACGTCGCTGCCGCAGACCACCACGTCGGCCACCGACTGCCCCGTCCACCCGAGTGCGCCGAGGAGCGAGTCGACGACGTCGCGGTCGAACCCCGTGTTCAGCGCCACCCGGATGCCCGCCGCGCGCAGGTCGGCGAGCGCCTCGGGCACGCCGGGCAGTGGCTGCGGGGGGCGCTGGGCGTAGGCGTCCTTGAGCCGAGCCCGGAAGTCGGCCACGACCGCGTCCAGCCGATCGGCGCTCGGGGGTGCGCCTGCGCTCGACGTCAGAAGTGCGGCCAGCGCCTCGTGCTTGGATGCGCCATGCCATCGCGCGATGTCCGACGGTGACGGGGACGCGCCGTGCGCGGTGGCCGTCTCCTCGAGGACGCGATAGACCTGCAGGCCGTCGTCGATGGTGGTTCCGGCCATGTCGAGGACGACGAGTTCGGGGACGAACGAGGTCATGGTGTGGAGCCCTTCCTGGTGCGGTCGGCGTGGGTGGAATGGGTCGCGTTGCGGGCCAGCGCGCATCGTTCGTCGAAGGCGTTGTGCAACGTGAAGCTGACGAGACCGGGCAGATAGCGGTCGTCGTGGTACTCGATCACCTCGCCGTCGGCACCGCGCGTCGCGCGTCGTTGCCGCAGAAGAGGGGCCCCTTCGGTTACGTCGAGGTTCAGCGAATCGACGGGATCGGCTGCGACGGCGTCGATTACGTGCGAGGCCGTGGCGAAGCGAACGCCTTGGGACAGGAGATGCGCCCAAATCGATCCCGAATCGCAGTCGAAGTCGAACAGCCGCCGGCCGACCGACTCCACGAAGGTTGCGCGCTCCAGCATGGCCGGCGCATCGTCGAGGTAGCGCAGGCGGAGCAACTGCACGACCGAGGCCCCCACCTCCACGCCCAGGACCGATGCGACGTGCTCGTCGGCCCGCCGCACCGCCAACTCGATCGTGCGCTGCCCGGGCGTGCGGCCAATGGAGCGGGCCCATGCCGAGTAGGAGAGCAGGGTGTCGAACGGCTGACCGACCGACGTCGAGCTCACGACCGGAGGCTTGCCGCGGCCACCGGCGATGAGCCCTTCGGCTCGAAGCGTGGTCAGGGCCTGCCGCACCGGCCCCCGCGAGGCATTCCAGCGTTGACACAGTTGTGATTCCGACGGCAGGGCCGCGCCCACGGCGAGCTCTCCGGTGCGGATCTGGTCACGGAGGCTGTCCGCGATGACTTCGTGCAGAACGACGGCCATGAAACTTGACTATACATGTACGGAATACCACGCCTAGCAGTTTATCTCTCGAATCGACCATAAGATGAACAACTCTCGAACATATTCCGTCGAACCTGGTACCACGTTGACATCGACTCAGCGTTCAGCGGACGGTACTAGTCATGACAAGTTCGACCACCTCTCGCCCCGACGTGGGGACGTCGCTCGACGATGCGCCGCTCGGCATCTTCCACTTCAAGGCGGCCGCCACCGCAGGCGCCGGATTCTTCACCGACTCATACGATCTCAACGTCATCGGCACCGTGACGCTTCTGGCCGGGCCGCAACTGCACCTGAGCGCGGGCCAGACCTCGATGCTGACGAGTTCGACGCTGTTGGCAGTCGCCGTCGGCGCGGTGGCGTTCGGCCGGTTGGGCGACCTGCTGGGACGACGGCGCATCTACGGGCTCGAAGCGGTGCTCATGATCATCGGCGCTCTCGTGTCGGCGTTCGCGCCCAACTTCACCGTGCTGCTCGTCGGCCGTCTGATCCTCGGCTTGGGAATCGGCGGCGACTACCCCGCCAGCGGAGTCCTCGTGACCGAGTACGCAAACACCCGCAACCGTGGACGGCTGGTCGGCCTGACGTTCGTCTTCTACGTCTTCGGTCAGGTGACCGCCTACCTCGTCAGCCTCCTGGTGCTCGCCGCCGGGGTTCCCGACGACATCGCGTGGCGTCTCATCCTGGGCATCGGGGTTCTCCCGTCCCTGCTCGTTCTCTACCAGCGTCGTCACATGCCGGAGTCACCGCGATGGACCGCGGCCCACGGCGACGAAGAGCGCGCCCGTCAGGATTTCGAGGCCTTCACCCGGGCGGGGAACACCACGTTCGCCGCCGCCCCGGGCGCACACCGACGCAGCGTCAGGATTCGCACGGCACTGGGACACCGCAGAGTGCTGCTGACCCTCGTCGGCACCGCGGGCAGTTGGTTCTTCTTCAACGTCGCGGTGTACGGCAACTCCGTGAGTCAGCCGCTGCTGCTCAAGAGCATCGTCCCGCACGGCTCCACCGTGTCGAACATCGCGCTCAACGCGGTCCTGGTGGTCCTGTTCAGCCTCGGCGGTGCTGTGGTCGGCCTCTTCGTCTTGGATCGTCTGCCGCGACGGACGCTGCAGAGCATCGGGTTCGGGCTCTGCGCTCTGGCCATGTTGGCCCTGACCGTCGTCCCCGCGCTCAGCGGCACGGTCCTGCCGTTCGCGTTGGTCTTCGGGGTCTCCCTGTTCGGCATCGCCGTGGGTCCCAACTACACGACCATGCTGTTGGCCGCGGAGTCCTACCCGACCACCATCCGCAGCACCTTCCACGGATTGTCTGCCGGCGTCGCCAAGGTGGGTGCCTTCGCCGGCGCGCTGGTGGTGCCGTTGATCCTCGCCGACTGGGGTCTGCGGGCCGTGACGTTGCTGGCCTTCGGTTGTTACGTGGCGGCCATCCTGACCACCTCGTTGATCCGCGAGCCAGCCGGCCGTGCTCTCGACGAGGTCAGCTCGGACCTCGTCGTCGACCCCGCGTGAGAGGTGTCGTCAGCGGTCGACCGGGCCGGCGAACGGCACGTCCGGATCGTCGTCGGCGGGCGGCTCCGGATCGCGCCATTCCTCGGCGCGCGTAGGCCGGTTGCCCTGCAGCATGCCGCTGAGTTCTTCCTTCAACGCGTCGTCGTCGCGCTGGCTGTGCTTCGAATTCCCGCGTTCCATCAGCGTGCCTCCTTCAACGGATCGTGGCCCAGCGTCATCAAACGATGTCGCCAACCGTCCTGACCGGCGGTCGGCTCGAGGTCCACCCCACGCTCGGCGTGGATGCGGTCCACCACGTTGCGCATCACGCGTTCGTCGTCCTCGGTGAGGTCGGTCCGACGCTTGGCCAAGATGTGCAGCACGTGCCGACCGGTCTGACTGCCCGACTCGTCGGGCAGCTCTTCGGCATGCTCCCCCGCCGATCGAATGCGCAACCACTCCGACAACTCTCGCGACGACATGTTCACGACGCGATGGAACTCGTCCCACAGGTCTTGGTCGACCTCCACGTGACCACTCACGACACTCACCTCCTGCTCGACGTCCGGTGTCACCGGTGGCCTACCCGCCGATCGGCCCGATAATCACGCCCTCTGACGGGCCCACGACGCCAGCAGGGCCAGCGTGTCGGCGGCCGGTCCGCCTACGGGTGCGGTGTAGACGTTCAACTGCAGGCCAGGGTCGGTGGGCAGGTCCATGGACTCGAAGTTCAGGTCGAGTGGACCCACCACCGGATGGTTCACCCGCTTGCCGCCGTGACCGTGCGGCCGCACGTCCTGAGACGCCCACTGGTGCCGAAACACTTCACTGCCCGCCGACAATTCAGCCACCAGGGCGACGAGCTCTTCGTCGCGCGGATTGCGACCCACCTCCATGCGCAGTGTCGCGGCCGCGTTGCGGACCGCGTGGTCGTAGTCGACGAAGAACGCCTCCGCTTCGCGGGGGTGCAGGTAGACGAACCGTGCGGTGTTGGCGGGCCGCCGCGGGTCGGCCAACATCGGCGCGAACAGCGCGCGACCGAGGTCGTTCATGGCCAGCACGTCGTGACGCCCGTTGCGGATCAACGCCGGCGCCCCGGTGATGGCGTCGAGCAGTTCTTGCAGCGCCGGACGCACCGTCGCGGCGGGTGGGCGGTGGCGTCGAACGGAGGGCGCCCCGGACTCGCGCGCAAGGTGAAACAGGTGTTCGCGCTCCGCGTCGGTGAGCTGTAAGGCCGTCGCCAGGGCGTCGAGCACCCGCTCCGAGGTGCCCGCCAAACCGCCACGCTCGATGCGCACGTAGTACTCGACCGAGACCCCCGCGAGGAGGGCCACCTCTTCTCGACGCAAACCCTTGACCCGCCGTCGACCTCCGTAGGCGGGAAGCCCGGCCATCTCGGGCGCGACGCGGGCGCGCCGCGACCTCAGAAACTCCCGGATCTCGGTGCGCAGATCCAACGTGGCGGCCATCCACTCACCGTAGGCCGACCCCACCGATCAAGGGAGGCACCGCCAGTACCCCGACCCCGGTCCCGGCAGAGCCCCTAGGCCGTCGTGGCGATCCCCCCGTCGACGGGGACGATGGCGCCCGTGAGGTACGCACCCGCCCGGCTGGCGAGGAACACGGCGACACCGGCCATGTCGTCGTCGCGGCCGATTCGGCGCAGCGGCGCCGACGCCGCGATCGTCTCGCCGAACTCGTCGAGGGTTGCCGCCATCATCGTCGACGGGAACGGTCCCGGTGCCACCGCGTTGACCGTGATGTGTTGTGGCCCGAGCTCCTTGGCGAGCACTCTCGTGAGTTGATGCAACGCAGCCTTGCTACTCGAGTACGAATAGTTGGGCCGCGCGGGGATGTGGATTGCGGCGATGCTGCCGATGTTGACGATCCGTGCGGGATCGTCGGCGGTGCCGGCGTTGCGCAGTGCCGGCAACAGCGCCTGCACGAGCCAGAACGGCGCCTTCAGGTTGAGGTCGACGACCGTGTCCCACGCTTCGTCCGGGAACGTCTCCAACGGTTCGTCCCACAAGGCGCCCGCGTTGTTGACGAGGATGTCGAGCGTTCCGGAATCGGCCGTGACGAGGTCCGCGAGGCGCCGACACTCCTCGTGCCGGGACAGATCCGCAGGAACGGCCCTGACGTCGCCGAATTCCGACAGCTGGTGCTGTGCCTGAGCACACGCGTCTGCACTGCGCGAGCTGACGACCACCCGGGCGCCCGCTTGTAGAAGACCGCGGGCGATCATCGTCCCGATGCCCCTGGTGCCGCCGGTGACCAGGGCCCGTTTGCCGGTCAGATCGAAAAGCCTGGCGTGCGTTGCGAATTGGCTGTTGGTCACGTGTTGCCTTTCTCGTTGGTCGGACGACGCGCCCGGCTCGGGGGTGTCCAACGGGCACGTTAGGCGGTTCTGCCGTCGTCAAGGAGATCCCCGCAGTGGGGGTACTGCCGGGGCCCCCCTCGTGGCGGCGATCCGGCGCTCCACGACGTTCGGCGACGAAGCCGTCGCTTCGTGTGCGATCGTCGGTTGCCGCACCGACGCCATGGAGGAAGATGCACCCCGCCGCCGAATTCGACTTCGTCATCGTGGGAGCAGGTAGTGCGGGCTGCCTGCTCGCCAACCGCCTCAGCGCCAATCCCGATCACCGCGTGCTGCTGATCGAGGCCGGCGGCAAGGACGACTGGTTCTGGATCAAGGTGCCGGTGGGCTACCTGTACACGATCGCGAACCCGCGCACCGACTGGTGCTTCGCCACCGAGGCCGACCCGGGACTGGCCGGCCGCAGCATCCACTACGCGCGGGGCCGGGTGATCGGCGGCAGCTCGTCGATCAACGCGATGATCCACATGCGCGGGCAGGCGTCGGACTACGAACTGTGGGCCCGAGCCACCGGCGACGATCGCTGGCTGTGGGGTGGAACGGACCAGCCCGGCGAGACCCTGACGATCTACAAGGAGCTCGAGGACTACTTCGGCGGCGCCGACGACTGGCACGGTGCGGGCGGTGAGATCGCCGTCGACCGGCCACGCGTGCGCTGGAAGGTCTTGGATGCCTGGCAGGCCGCCGCCGCTCAGGTGGGCATCGACCCGATCGACGAGTTCAACCGCGGAAGCAACGACGGCAGTGCGTACTTCCACGTCAACCAGCGGCGTGGCCGTCGCTGGTCGATGGCCGATTCCTTCCTGCATCCCGTCGCGAAACGACCGAATCTGACCATCTACACCCACGCCCAGGCGTTGCATCTGCTGATGGACGACCACGTCCACGACGGTCAGCGGCGCGGCGCGTGGACCACGGCTCGGCACCGCGCCACCGGCGTGCGGCTGCGCAAGGACGGTCAGATCGTCGACGTCCTGGCCCGCCGGGAGGTGATCCTGAGCGCCGGGGCGATCGGGTCGCCACAGCTGATGCAGGCCTCTGGTCTGGGACCGGCGGGGTTGCTCGCCCGGCATCAGGTGCCGGTGGCCGTCGACCTGCCCGGGGTGGGTGAGAACCTCCAGGACCACCTGCAGCTGCGAACCGTTTACCGGGTGACGGGCGCCCGGACCGTCAACACGCTGTACCGCAATTGGATCACCCGTGCCGGCATGGGCCTTCAGTACCTGCTGCTCCGTTCGGGACCCCTGACCATGCCGCCGTCCACGCTGGGGGCGTTCGCCAGAAGCGACGACGCGTTGCCCAGTCCCAACCTGGAATGGCACGTTCAGCCGTTGTCGTTGGCCAAGTTCGGCGAACCCCTGCATCCGTTCGGTGCGATCACTCCGTCGGTGTGCAACCTGCGCCCCACCTCGCGGGGTCACGTGCGGATAGCCGGTGCGGATCCGCTCACCTCCCCCAAGATCACCTGCAATTACCTGTCGACCGACGCCGACCGTCGAATTGCCGTGCGCGGCTTGAGGATGACGCGGCAAATCATGGCGGCGCAGCCACTGGCGCGCTACTCCCCGGAGGAAGTGCTTCCCGGACCACGACGCACGAGCGACGAGGACTTGGAGCAGGCGGCCAGGGAGTTGGGGACCACCATCTTCCATCCGGTGGGCACGTGCGCGATGGGCGCGTTCGACACGGCCGGCCTGCCGCGGTCGGCCGCCACCGTGCTCGACACCGATTGCCGCGTGTACCGCGTCGCGGGCCTGCGGGTGGTGGACGCGTCGGCGATGCCCACCATCACGTCGGGCAACACCAACGCCCCCGTCATGCTGATCGCCGAACGCGCAGCGCGGGCAATTCTGACGTGAGCCGCGCCGTGGCGTCGTGTCGTGCTGCGCCGCATAGTGATTGGCGCGAGCTCTCTAGTCCCGCGTGGTGACGTAGTCGTGGACCACACAGGCGCGCGTGCGTGAACGGTCGAGGAAGCGCGCCTCGTCGGCTGCCACTCGATCGCCGACGTCTCCGGTGCCGACGGCCTCCATCCAGGACGTGAACGCAGATCGGTCGGGAAACGCGACTTCGGTGACCACGTCGAAGTCGATCTCCCCCGCGCCGACGTCGACCGCGTCGCCGTGGTGGAGATAGTGGCGCTTGTAGACGGTCGGGACAGGTCCGACGCTCAAAATGAGTGGCACGTGGTGATTTTCGTAGTAGTCGACGAACTCTTCAGTCGCCATCCCGTCCCGCTTGGCCAGATAGCTCAGCACCTTGAACATCGCAGTGCTCCGTTTCTCGCTCGTCCCCATCGCGGCCTACCGGTATCCGGGGAACTCCCCGTTCATCGGTCGCCGTACCATAACCGTGGAGTTCCCCGTTTATCAAGCCGTTGGGAGGGTTCATGCCACGACGACCGCCGATCAGCCCGACGCGTTCGGCACTCGGGCATCTCGTCCGTCCGCCGTTGCGGGCCGACGGCCGCCGCAGCTACGAGGCGCTCCTCGCCGCCGCCGACGAGATGTTCACCGTTCACGGGCCCGGCGCCCCGTTGGATGCCATCGCCCGCCGCGCCGGGGTAAGCAACGCCACCCTCTACCGGCACTTCCCCGACCGCCGAGATCTGCTCGTCGCGGTGTGTGTGACGGAGGTGGAGGCGTTGTGCGCCCTGGGTGAGGAATTGCTGACCGACGCCAACGGGGCTCGGGCACTGGACACGTGGCTGCGCACCTACGTCGACCACGTCCGGGCGAAGCACGGTCTGGCGGCGGCATTTGCCTCCGGCGGTCACGAGGACTCTGGCTTCGTCGCCGCGTGTCAGGCGCCGGTCGCGGCGGTCGGCGCGGCACTTTTGGCCCGGGCGATCGAGGCAGGCGCCGTACGCCCCGACGTCAGACTCGCAGACGTCACGACACTTCTCAACGCGATTGCCATGGCCACCGAGACCACTCGAGATCCCGTGGCGACGGAGGGCCTGCTCGCCATCGTCGTCAACGGGATCGCCCCGGTGTGATCAGGCGGGTGGCGCCGTGGCGTGCGGGCTGATCATGACCCGCGGCAAGCCGGCAGAGTGAGCGATTGGGCGCAGGCGAGGCTGTCGTCGCGGCGGGGAATCACCATGCCCCCAATGGGCATCCGGCACGACTCCGCTCCAGAAGAACGGAGCGAACTTGGTAGGCCAGCCTCGGCTGCGACCCGTCAGAAACATACCATTGGAATGTTTCAATCGTCCACGAATCGGCGTGTGGCGCCCGTCACGGCCGTCGCCTTGGCACGATCCTCGCAGATATTGGCATTGTCGCCACTGGAGTCCGTGAGCCGCGCGCGCAAGACTCAAGGAGACCCACCCGGCGCGTCGCGCAGAAGCACGATGAGGAACACCGACATGACAGACTCCATGAAAGCCGTTGTGCTGACGCAATTCGGAGGCCCCGACGCCTTCGAGCTGCGCGACGTTCCCGTACCGCAGGTCGACCCCCGTCAGGTACGGGTGCGCGTCCATGCCACGGCCGTCAACCCGCTCGACTATCAGATCCGCCGCGGCGACTACGCGGAATTGGTGCCGCTCCCGTCGATCATCGGGCACGACGTCTCCGGTGTGATCGAGGAAGTCGGATCCCACGTAACCGAGTTCCGCGTAGGCGACGAGGTGTACTACACGCCCCGCATCTTTGGCGGCCCCGGCTCCTACGCCGAGCAGCACGTCGTCGACGTCGAGCTCGTCGGCCGCAAGCCGGAGAACCTCAGTCACCTGGAGGCGGCGAGCCTGACCCTCGTCGGGGGAACGGTCTGGGAGTCCCTCGTGACGCGGGCGCAGCTCGGCGTGGCGGAGACGATCCTCATCCATGGTGGGGCGGGCGGTGTCGGCACGATCGCGATCCAGATCGCGAAGGCGATCGGCGCCCGCGTGATCACCACCGCGAAAACCGCCGACCACGAGTTCGTGCGTTCCCTCGGCGCGGATGCGGCGATCGACTTCACCTCCTCGGACTACGTCGAGGCCGTGGCCGAGATGACGCACGGCACGGGCGTCGACGTCGTCTTCGACACGATCGGTGGCGACGCGCTCACGCGAAGCCCGTTGGCGCTGGCGGAGTCTGGACGCGTCGTCAGCATCGTCGACGTCGCCCAGCCACAGAACTTCATCGCCGCGTGGGGCAAGAACGCCGCCTATCACTTCGTCTTCACCCGGCAGAACCGGGGAAAGCTCGACGCACTCACCACACTGGTCGAACGCGGTCTGGTGAAGCCCGTCATCGGGGCGACTCTTCCCCTCGCTCGTATGGGCGAGGCTCACGAACTGCTGGAGGACAGGCGGTCCTACGCGCTTCGCGGCAAGGTGGCGATAGACGTGGCGGGCGACACGGTGGCGCTGCCCGACCGTATCGCGTAGTCCGTCAACTCCGCCCGGAGAACGTGGCGCGATACTCCGTCGGCGACACGTCCAGGAGTCGGCGGAAGTGCAGCCGCAGGTTCGATCCCGTTCCCAGGCCGACCTGCTCCGCGACGCGGTCGACCGACAGCCTCGTGTTCTCCAGGAGCTCGCGGGCGGTGTCGACCCGCGCCCGCAGGATCCACTGCAGCGGCGTGCTGCCAGTCTCTTCGGCGAAGCGGCGCAGGAACGTTCGGGGCGACATCCGCGCGTGTCCGGCGAGTTCGGCGATGGTGAGCGGCTGATCGAGCCGCGTCATGGCCCATTCCCTCGTGGCGCTGAGACTTTCGCCATGGGCTGCCGAGTTGCTCTTCGGCAGGTACTGGGCCTGCCCCCCGGTCCGGTAGGGCGCGGTGACGAGTCCACGGGCGATCTCGTTCGCCGCGCCGACGCCGAGGTCGCAACGAACGATGTGCAGGCACAGGTCGAGACCGGCGGCCGCACCCGCCGAGGTGAGGATGGATCCCTCGTCGACGAAGAGCACGTTCGGCTCGACCGTGATCTGCGGGTACCGCTGCGCGAGCTTCTCGGCCGCATCCCAGTGCGTCGTCGCGCGCAGGCCGTCGAGCAGACCGGCGTCCGCAAGTGCGAAGGCGCCGTAGCAGATCGACGCGATCCTGGCGCCGCGTGATGCAGCGCTCCGCAGTGCCTCGCCCACCTGTGCCGGTATCGGCCGGCCGGCCGGGGCGTACCCCGGGACGACGATCGTGTCGGCGTCGGCCAGTGCGTCCAGGCCCCGCGGCACCGCGTAGCCGAAGTCGCCGTGGGACGGCACCGTTCCGGCAGTGACCCCGCAGGCCGACACCTCGTACCCGAATCCCGTCTCCGGATGAAACACCTCTGCCGCGATTCCGAGGTCCAGCGGGAGCGCCCCGTCGAGGACGAGGACCACCACCCGATGCGGTCGCTGCGTCATCCGGCACTCCCCTCCGGCCGACGCGCACCGGCCGCGTCGTCATCCTCGCACATGGGGGCATTACCGCCATTCGTGACGGTCCGGACCAGGCGAAGTGCCCCGAGACGGCTCGTAAGTACATGACAGAGGAAGAAGGCAGGGACCCCGCGAACGGGCGCACCGTCATCGAGTTCCCGGACAAGGATTCCTGGGCGCTGGGCGATCGCTCGGTGACCTGCTTCATCGACCTCCCCGCGCACGAACCGGTGCGCTTGGTGCCGGCAAGTGGAGCCACTGACCCCGCGTCCCAACCTCAGCGAGCGTTGTCCTTCTCGGTCGTGAAGGCCGTCGCGCGCAGCAGCGGCCCGATCAGCGCGTCGAACGCGGTGGGCAGCAGACGATAGGCGACGATCGCGGGAACGGTGAACCAGCCGACGTGCCGCTCGGTGGAGCGGTTGCGGTCGGCCTCCCGCATGATCGCCCTGGCGACGAACGCCGGCGTGTCGGCGGTGGGCGGCACGCGTGGCGTCTGCTCGAGGTAGTTCTCCGACGTGCCGTACACGGGCGTATTCACCGGACCCGGATAGACACCGTGCACACGGACACCGGGCAGGTGCCGATTCTCCTGTCGCAGAACACGAATCAAGCCCTTGAGCGCGAACTTGCTTGCGACGTAGGCGGATTGGAAAGGCACGGCGACTTCCCCGAGGAGTGACCCCACCAAGACCAGATGCCCGGCGCCACGTGCCTGGAAATGCGCCAGCGCGCTCCGTGCGACGTTCGCTGCTCCGATGAGGTTGGTGCGGATGATCGCCTCGAAGAGCTCGGCAGGCAGATCCTCGAACTTGCCGAACGCGGTGACCGCCGCACACTGCACCGCGACGTCGACTCCCCCGAATGTGTCCACGGCGAGGTCGAACAGCCGTTGCACCGCCTCGGCGTCGCCGATGTCGGTGGGGTGGACCACCACGTCCTGCGCGCCGGCGGCGAAGCACTCCTCAGCCACCTCGCGCAGCGTGCCCTCGGTCCGGGCGGCGAGCACCAGCCGGTCGCGCCGCCCGGCGTAGCGCAGGGCCGTCTCCCGCCCAATGCCGCTCGAGGCTCCGGTGATCACGACGACTCGAGGACCGCCGTTCGTGGTGTGCGCGTTCATCCCACGCTCCTTCGCGCGGCGCGGCGCCGCTCGGCGATCCCGAGCAGCCCGAGAACGGTGGTGGCCGCCGCCGCCGCACGGCCCCCGCGTGCGCTGGCCAGGACCGCCACCCCGACGGCGACGGGAGCCACCAGCGCCACGGCGTCTCGACGCCGTTCTCGCACCCGGGTGAGCGCGGCGGGGGTGCCCGACAACAGATTTGCCGCGATGACGGCGCCGTGCATCACCCCGGGCCGCCCCGGCGTCGTCGCGCGCGTCAGGGCCATGACGCACCACAGCAGCAGAGTGGTGTCGTGCACGCGGTCGACCGTCTTCGGTCCAGCCATCTGATCGCCGTCCCTCCATCCCATCGCCGCACTGGGCCCCACGGCTCCGTCGGCGAGACCCTCGATCAACTCGCGCGCGGCATCGGTCGACGACCACGTTGGCCGCCAGTCCAATTCGTCGCGGGCCTTCGAGGTGTCCATCAGCGGGGACCTGGTGGCCACGTCGTACCAGCCGGGCGTCACCGCCACCACCCGCAGACCGTGCAACGCGCGGACGGCCCGCCGCATCAACTCGGGCGTCACCCCGACCGGACGCGCGCCGACCAGCGCGGCGATGCGCGGGTGGTCCAGGGCGTCGGCCGCCACGTTGAAGGAGCCGCGCGCGCGTCGCTGCATCAGACGGACCGCAGCGTCCCCGACGTCGTCGGCGTGGACGAACTGCAGGGCCAGGCCGTCGGGCAGCGGGATGATCGGCAAGGCCCGGCGGCGAAGGAGCTTGAACGCCGCCCGCGGGACGAACGGGCCGACGTAGAGTGACCGAAGCTCTGACGCCGCCTCGCGCTGCACCACGACCGTCGGCCGGAAACGTCCGATCACCACGTCGGGATGCCGGCGTTCGAACTCGTCCAGCATCGCCTCGACCACGACCTTGTGCTTGCTGTAGGTCGACGAGGGCTGGCCGGTCGTCGGCCACGTCTCCGGCACCGGGTAACCCTCGCCGGGCGCATAGATCCCGAGGCTCGACGCGTACACCATGTGCCGCACTCCGGCGGTGACCATGGCGTCCAGGACGGCCTGTGTGCCAGCGACATTCGCCCGGTACAGATAGCCCTCGTCGTAGGCGGGAAGAATGGCCAACGCAAGGTGGACGACCACGTCGGCGTCTCGCATCGCCGGCGCCAACTCCTCGGCCGCGGTCGGTGAGGAGAGGTCGACGGCGTGCCACGTCACGTCACGGTAGAGCTCACCGTGCGTCGGGGGCCGCCGGCAGACACCCGCTACCTCGGCGTCGGGTTCGGACTTGGCAAGAGCGCGCAGAACGCCCGCCCCGACATTGCCGGACGCGCCGGTGACGACGATCCGTCGCGGCCGCCCGGTCACGAGTCCTCGTCGCAGGTGCTGCGTGGTGCCATGGTGTTCTCCGAAGGGGGTCGAAATGTTGCCTTTCATCCGAATGCACCGCCACGACGACGTGAAACCCGCTTCACCGCAGTGAAATTCTGACGTTTACGACATCTTTCGACGGCACGGTCCAGTCGTTTGGCCCACCGGCCGGCGGGTACCACCGCTCCAACCGTCCAGCCGACGTTTCACCGAACCCTTGGAGCAGACATGGCCCGCGCGACCCTCGTCCATCAAATGCACGACCTCGGCTTGGCCGCGTGGTTCGGCGGCACACTCGCCAACGCCGTCGCGCTCAACCCAGCCGCGTCGGAGGCGGGCAGCGCCCAGAAGGTGGGCGCGGTCGCCAACACCGGCTGGGACCGCTGGACGCCGGTCAACGCCGTTGCGATCGGCGTGCACCTCGTCGGGTCAGCGGGACTGCTCAAGCACGACCTCGGTCGCATGAAGGTGCAGAAGGGCGTGTCGACCATGGCGTTGGTCAAGACCGGCCTCACCCTCGTCGCACTCGGCGCCACCGGGTACAGCCGACTGTTCGGCAACAAGGTGTCACAGCTTCACGCCGCGCCTGCGACCGACGGGACGACGCCGTCCACGGCGACCCCGTCTGACGTCGCCGCCGCCCAGAAGCAACTGAAGGCGCTGCAGTGGGTAGTTCCCGCGAGCACCGGCGCACTGGTCGCCATCAGCGCATACGCCAGCGAGCAGTACCGGCCCGAAGAAGTCGGCAAGGGTGCGCTGCAGCGCATCCTCGGCTGACGTCCGGCGCCCGTCGACGAGGAGTTACGCGGCGGGTGGTCCGTCCAGGCCGATCCCGATGGTGATGTGCGGGTGCGCGGCTGGATCGAGCCACTCGAGGACGGACCGCATTTCCTCGCGCTCGATCGCGACACATCCCCACGTCGGATCCCCGTCGTCGACGTGGAGGAAGATGCCCGCCGACTGGCCCGGTATGCGCTGCGGATTGTGGTCGACGAGTACCGCGTAGTCGTAGATCTTCCCGGAGTCGTACAGGTTCTCCGCGTCGTCGGAGTCGATCTCCGCCGCGTGCACGTGGGTGTTGTAGGTCGGCGAGTCGACGTCCTCGTCCCACCAATCCTCGTCCGTCGCTTGAAAGTACGGCATGCGCGTGCCAGGGTTCGGTTCGCGGCCGAAGGACTGGCCCAATGGGAACGTGCCCGTCGGCGTACGGAAGACGTCGTCCTGCGGCGCGCCGACCCCCAATTCGCCGAGCATCGCCCGCGTCGGCCCGATCACCGCCTTCCACCCGTCCCCGGACCGCTCGTAACCGGTAAGCGTGCCGGTTTGGGACGAGGCCGACGGCGTGCTCACCACGATGATCTGCTGGTACGCCTCGGCGCTCGCCACGGCCGGGTTCGTCAAGGCGCCGGCGATGACCACCGCGGCGGCCGTACCCGCGGCGGACCGACCCCTGCGACGCGTGCCGGGGTTCGCCCCCGCACCGCTCCGCCACCTCGGCGTCGGCAGTCGGAAGCCCATGCCGGAGGCGGGTAGTCCGGTTCTCGCTGTCAGCATGTCGTCGCTTCCTCTGTGTGGCCGTGTAGGGGCTGCGTGTCGTCGAGCGACCCTTCCCGGCCGACTCGATCGTGCCGATCCGGAATAAATCACGTACCCGGTTGGCTTGGTTCCAACGTCGCATCCTCCCCGCCCCAGGAGTATCCATGACCCATCCCCTTCGTGTCGCCGTGCAAATCCAGCCCGGCGGAACGCCCGACTACAAGTCGTGGCGCGACGCCGTAGTGGCCGCCGACGACCTCGGCGTCGACGTCATCTTCGGCTACGACCACTTCCATCGCCCGGTGATGGAGGGCATGGTCGACGGCAAGCCCGTGATGTCGGACGTTCAACCCGACGTCGCGAACTTCGAGGGCTGGACCGCGCTCGCGTCGTGGGGCGAGATCACCTCCCACGCCGACATCGGACTCCTCGTGACCGGCGTCGGCTACCGCAATGCCGACCTGCTCGCCGACATGGCGCGCACCGTCGACCACATCAGCGGCGGTCGGCTCATCCTTGGCCTCGGAGCCGGATGGTACGAAAAGGACTACACCACCTATGGGTATGAGTTCGGCACGTTCGGCTCCCGGTTCGATCTGTTCGACGAGAGCCTGATCCGCATCGAGAAGCGGCTCGCTGCACTCGTCCCACCACCCGTACGCAAGCTGCCGATCCTCATCGGCGGCACGGGTCCCAAGCGCTCGCTGCCCGCCGTTGCCCGGCACGCCGACATCTGGCACGCGTTCCAGGAATTGGACGCGTTCCGCCGGTCCAGTGACCGCGTCGAGGAGTTGGCGACGACGTACGGTCGCAGCGCCGCCGACATCGAGCGGTCGACGCTGTGGCAGAACGCCCAGAGCGCCGACGCCTTCCGCGAGGCAGGGGTCACGTTGTTCCAGACCGAGCTGACGTCAGACGACGGTTACGACTTGACGTCGCTCAAGCAGGTGCTCGCCTGGCGGGACAACGGCTGACGACGGACGTTCTTCGTCGACCGAATGAAACCGCGGCACGCGGACGTTTCGTAGAGCATGGAACTTCCTCGGGTAAAGACGTGGTCCGCGAGCGCACAGGCGCTGGCCCTGCTGACCGCCGTGCACGAGCGGCGGTGGACCAGTTACCTCACCGAACCCCGGGACCTCGACGAGCTGGCCCAGTTCACCACGCTGCCCATCGCCCGACTGCGGGACGTGGTGGGGGCGCTGCAGGCCGTCGGCGTGGTGCAGTTGACCGACCTGAAGGTGGTCTTGACACCGGAGTACGCCGCGCTGCTGTCCGACGACGCCCCGTTCTCACTGGACGGCCTGCTCGACGAGGCGCAGATGATGAGCCGGCTCGTCGCCGACGCGGTTCACGGGGTGTCGCCGGGTTCGGAGAGTGCCCTCACCCTGGCCAACGCCTATGGGCTGCGACCCACGGCCGCCGCTCGGGCGATGTTCGGCCAGCTGTTGGAGGCGCTTCCGGACTTCCGCGAGGCACTGAACGCGGGTCGCTACCTCGACGTCGGCTGCGGCGTCGGAAGCTTCGTGCTGTCCACGGCGCAGTCGTTGCCCGCGCTGCGTGCCGTCGGGGTGGAACTGGTGCCCACCGTGGCAGCGGAGGCCGCCCGCCGGGCCGAGGCCCTCGGAGTGGCCGACAGGGTGCAGATCCGGTGCATGGACGCCCGCGATCTCGACGAGGAAGACCAGTTCGACTCGGCCTTCTGGGCTCAACCGTTCTTCCCGACGGACTCACGCCCCCCGACGCTCGCAGCGATCCGTCGTGCCCTCAAGCCCGGCGCAAAGCTGTTCATGCAGGAATTGGAGCGCGTGCCGGACACCGATGCCGAGCGGAGTGCGTTTACCCTCCGGCGGCTGGTCTTCACCGGCTGGGGCGTGCCGTTCGCGCGCTCGGCCGAGGATTTGACCGCCGAGGCCGAGGCAGCCGGCTTCGTCCTCGATCGGGTGGCCTCGACGCCCTTCGGCCGCATCGTGGTAAGTCGGGCTTAGGGCGGTGCGACGGCGCCTACTTGTCGCCGAGCTTGGACAACCGGTCGACCACCGGCAGCCACCGGGGTGAGCGACCGGTGCGGATGGTCGCCTTGTCCGCAAGCCCGTAGGCCATCGACATCGCCCGCGCACCGATCCGCGGCAGTGGGTCCGGCGGCCAGTTCGGTGCACGGTGGTTGATCCAGGGATACTTCGTCAGCTCGGTGTCGCGCTTCAGGATCAGGTCGGTCATCGTGCGCGCCGCGAGGTTCGAGGCGCAGACTCCGTCGCCGTACCCGCCGGCCCACGTGACCCCTCGCTCGGGTTCGTAGCCGATCACGGGCGCCCAGTCGCGCGACGCGCCCCACACTCCACCCCAGGCGTGGGTGAACCGGGCGTCGCCGATGGCGGGGAAGAGTTCCCGCATCGCGGCGCGTAGCGCGGCGAAGACCCGTTGGTCGAGGATCTCGTCCTCGTTCAGACCGCCGTGTCGCGGCTGGAAGCCGCCCCGTCCGCCCATCACCAACCGGTCGTCGGTCGAGCGCTGGCAGTACATCCCCAGATTGACCATGTCCGAGACCACCTCACCGTGGCCGAAGCCCAGTTCGTCCCAGACCTCGGAGGGAAGCGGCTCGGTGGCCACCACCTGTGACGTGATGGGTTGGATGGCCCGGCCTTCGCCCGCGACGTGCACGGTGTAGCCCTCGGTGCCACGGACGACGACGTCGGCCCGAACGTCACCGTGGACCGTGCGCACCACGCCCTGATCGATTCGGAGCACCTCGGTCCGCTCGTAGATGGGCACGCCCATGCGCTCGACGACGTCGGCCAGGCCTCGGGCGAGCTTCGCGGGCTGCACACGGGCGCAGTGCAACTCGTGTTTCGCGCCGCGCGCACCGGCGACGTTGACGTGCGCTCGCAACGCGGATTCGTCGAGCCAGGTGTTGACGTCCTCACCGAAGCCCCAGTCGCGGTCGCTCTGCAACCCGGAACGTAGCGCCTGCTCCTGCGCGGCACTGCGGGCGACGGTCAGGGCACCGCCCTTGACGAAGCCGGCGTCGATGCCCTCGGCCGCCAGCGTCGAACCGATCAGGTCGACGGTGCGATAGTTCTCCAGCTTCATGGCTACGGCCAGTTCACGCGTACTCTCGGCGGCGTACGCGCTCAAGGAGCCATTCATGTGGCCGTAGCACCAGCCGCCGTTCCGCCCGGAGGCACCGTATCCGGCGATGTCCTTCTCCAGCACGGCGATTCGCAAGGACGGGTCGGCGCGCTTGAGATAGTACGCACTCCACAGACCGGTGAAGCCGGCGCCGACGACCGCGACGTCGACGTCGAGTCGACCGGGCAGCGTCGGGCGAGGCGTCAGATCGCCTGCCTGCTCGAGCCACAGGCTCAGACCACTGTAGGGATTCGGCATGGCGGCGACGCTAACACGAAACTGATAGCGCTACCAGACTTCGGCTCGACTGGGGCCGGGTAGGATCCCGGGTCGTGCCTGCACCCACTCCGACCGTTGCCGACGTCGCCCAGGCGGCGGGAGTGTCCTTCGCGACGGCCGCGCGAGCTCTCGGTGGGTACGGCCACGTCTCCGAGAAGGCCCGGGCACGGGTCAACGCCGCGGCCGAAGACCTGAGCTATCGACGCAACGACGTCGCCCGCGCACTGGCCTCGGGAGCGACGCGGTCGGTCGGACTGGTGGTCGGCGACATCGAGAACCCCTTCTTCGCAAGGGTGTCCCGAGGCATCGCCGACGTCCTCGAGCCCGCGGGATACGCGCTGCTGCTGGCCAACAGCGACGAGGACCCGGACCGTGAGGCGCAAGCCATCAACGTCCTGCGCACCCAGGTCGACGGCCTCATCGTGGCACCCGCAGCCAGCGGAGGCGTCAACCGGACCAAGGATCCCGCCAAGCCCCTGGTGCTCGTCGACCGAACGGTGACGGGAATGGACGTCGACAGCGTGACCGTCGAGAACTCGGCAGGCGCAGCGCGAGTCGTCGAGCACTTCGTCGCGGCGGGACACCGACGGATCGGCATCGTCACCTCCGATGCGGGCAGTTCGTCGACCGCCCTGCGCATCCGCGGCTACCGGTCAGCCCTGAAGAAGGCCGGCATCACCCCCGACCCGTCGTGGGTCGCCGCGCCGGGCGCCTTCACCGCGACGGCAGCCCACGAGGCAGCGCTGACCCTGCTCGGCGGGAGTCGACGCACGCGGCCCACCGCGGTCTTCACCACGGACAACTTCATGACCCACGGTTTGTGGCTCGCCGCCAGGGAACTCGGCGTCAGGATTCCGCAGGAACTCGCCGTCGCAGCCTTCGACGACATCGACTGGCTCACGCTGGTGGAGCCGGCCGTCACGGCCGTCGTGCAGCCGGTCCTGGAGCTGGGCCGTGAGGCCGGCCGGCTGATGCTGCGACGCCTTGCCGAACCCGACGCGCCTGTGCGCCGACTCAAGCTCCCCACCGAACTCGTCGTGCGGGCGTCGTCGAGCTGAGCCCGTCGCCCTCCTGCGTTGAGAGCGCTATCAACACTGTTTGATTGCGCTATCAGAAGCGCTTGCACCGACTTCGCCGCGCTGTTACCTTGCTCTGCAACCGGTTGTTGGAACCGGTTTCGCAGGCCGACGAGAGGGCCCGCCGGGTCTGCGGCGGGTTTCGAGGAGGTACGCCCGCCGTGACGGCATCGAGCGAGATCGACGTTCAGTTCCGAAGTGTGACAAAGCGTTTTGGTGAGTTGACCGCGGTCGACGACATCGACCTGGACATCCGCAAGGGTGAGTTCCTCTCCCTGCTGGGATCGTCCGGCTGCGGCAAGACGACGTCGCTGCGGATGATCGCGGGGTTCGAGCAGCCCACGACGGGCGAGATCCTCATCGGCGGCAAGGACGCCGTCGGGCTGCCGCCGTACCGACGAGACGTGAACACCGTATTCCAGCACTACGCGCTCTTCCCGCACATGTCGATCCTCGACAACGTGGCCTACGGACTCAAGCAGCGCGGGGTGGCCAAGACAGAACGGCGCGCCAAGGCCCACGCCGCGCTGGAACTGGTCCACCTCGAGGGCCGGGCCCAGCGCAAGCCCCGCGAGTTCTCCGGCGGTCAGCAGCAGCGCGTCGCACTGGCCAGGGCCTTGGTCATGGAGCCGCGCGTGCTTCTGCTGGACGAACCGCTCGGCGCCCTGGATCTCAAGTTGCGCAAGGACATGCAGATAGAACTCAAGCGCATCCAGCACGACGTCGGCATCACCTTCGTCTACGTCACGCACGATCAGAGTGAGGCGATGTCGATGAGTGACCGCGTCGCCGTCATGAGCGAGGGGCGCATCGAGCAACTCGACACGCCCGAGGCGATCTACGACCGCCCGGCCTCGGCCTTCGTCGCCGGCTTCATCGGCGAGATGAACGTCTTCGAGGGTGCGGTGCGCGACACCACGGCCGGCCTGGTCACCATCGATCTCGGCGGCGGCACCGTCACCGCCCGCGTCACCCACTCACCGCGTGGAAACGTCCTGGTCGGCATCCGGCCGGAGAGGATTCACATCACCGCGGGGGACGGAGCCCTGGCGACCAATCAGGTGTCGGCGACCGTCGTCACCCGCATGCAGTTGGGCAGTTCGACCCAGGTCGTCACGGCACTGCCCGACGGCACCAAGGTCACCGCCACCGTGGCCCGTGCGGGTGCCGACGCGGACGTCGACGGGCTCCAGCCCGGTGACCGCGTGCAGCTCAGCTGGACCGACACCGCCCCCATCGTCCTAGCCGCTTGACCTCGACCACACGGAGGAATCCATGACCACGTCCGACGACCTGCGCGTCCTCGCGCCGGTGAGCCTCAAGCCGAAGATGGACCGGATCGCCCACGCCGTGCAGGGCAGTGCGAGCCGCGACGGGTACCGGGTGTCACGTCGAACGGCACTCGGTCTCGGCGGACTGGCTCTGCTGATCGCAGGGTGCGGTGCGAATGGCGGCGGCTCGAGCACCGCCACGCCCAAGCCGAGCAGCTTGGCCGGGAAGCCGATCGAGAACGACCTGCTGATCTACAACTTCTCCGAGTACCTCGATCCCAAGACCCTCGAGGCCTTTCGCAGGGAGCATGCGGGCACCCAGGTCACGGAGACCTATTACTCCAGCTCCGACGAGATGGAAGCCAAGATCAAGGCGGGCGGTGGCAACTACGACGTCATCGTCCCCGGCCAGAACTCCATCGCGTCCCTCGGTCAGGGCGGCTTCCTCTACGAGCTCGACCACTCCCTCATCCCCAACATGGCCAACCTGCAGCCCCAGTGGCGAGATCTGGCCTACGACAAGGGAAACAAGTACAGCGTCGTGAAGAACTGGGGGTACGTCGGCTTCTACTACCGCAACGACCTCATCGACGCCAAGCCCGCGACGTTCATGGACTTCCTGGAGGGGCTGCCCGCCGCTGCCGCCAAGGGCCGCACCAACATGCTCGAGGGAACCACGACGATCATCGGCGACACGATGATCGCGATGGGCATGGACCCCGACAGCACCAACCCGGACGACTACCAGAAGGCCGTCGACCTTCTGACGCCCCTGGCGACGTCGATCAAGACGCTGGATGCCTCGACCTACCGGGCCGACACCGTCAACGGCAAGATCGTCTACGGGCAAGGGTGGAGTGGTGACCTCGCGCAGATCGCGGCGGGACGCAACGACGTCACGGTGGTGACCCCGGCGGGACAGTGCGAACGCTTCGCCGACAACTGGGCCATTCCCGCGACGGCGCCACACCCCGTGGCCGCGCACGCCTGGATCAACAGCCTGCTGGACCCCCAGGTGTGCCTGCAGGAGATGGCGTACTCGAACTACGCCACCGCCAACGCCAAGACGTGGGCGTTGCCCGAGGCAAAGCCGTTCTCCGACAACCCGATCGTCAATCTCCCTCCGAAGACCGTCGACGCGTACACCTTCATCCTGTCGCCGTCACCGCAGGTTCTCAATCTCCGGCAACAGGCCTACGAGAAGTTCCGGGCGACACGGTGAGCACGCCGCGCCTCGACGACGGGGACGTGGCCGCCGCCGTGACCACACCCGAAGGCACGGAAACTCGCGAGACCACTCTCCCCCGCGCCCGCAGACCCGACGCCCGCCGCCATCGCCTGCCGTCGTTCGGGCCGCGTTACCCCGCGTGGCTGGCCGGACCGCTGCTGGGCTACTACCTGTTGTTCTTCGTTGCGCCACTGCTGATTCTGGGGGCCTTCGCACTGGCCCGCCAGGCGACCAGCTTCGCCGGCGACCAGATCGTCTACGGCTTCTACACCGACTCGCTCAGGCAGGTGCTCGACGCCCTCTACGTGAACGTCTTCGTCCAGACGTTCGCGATGGCGGCGGTCGGAACGCTCGCCACCGTCGTCGTCGGCTTTCCCCTGGCGTACTGGATGGCGCGACACGTCAGCCCGGGTCGCAAAAACCTGCTTCTGCTGCTGGTGATCGTGCCGTTCTGGACGTCGTTCCTGATTCGGACGTTCGCCTGGAAGATCATCCTGGACGGAGACGGATCGTTCGCCGGTGCCCTCGGCCTCGACATCCTCTTCACGTGGAAGGCGGTGCTGATCGGGCTCGTCTACGGCTACCTCCCGTTGTTCGTCCTACCCGCCTATGCCGCACTGGAACGCATGGATTGGACGCTCGTCGACGCCGCACTCGACCTGGGGGCGACGCCGTGGAAGGCGTTTCGGGAGGTCACCCTTCCGTTGACCAGGCCCGGCATGCTGGCGGGCACGCTGCTGGTGTTCATCCCGATGGCCGGGGAGTACGTCATCCCGGAGATCCTCGGCGGCGGGCGATTCCTGTTCATCGGCAACGTGATTCAGGGTCAGTTCATCGGCGCCTCGAATTGGCCGTTCGGGTCTGCGGTCGCGCTCGGGCTGATGGCCCTGCTGTCGGTGTTCGTCATCCTGTACCTGGTTTCCGCGGTGAAGGAGGAGCAGTTCGGTGCCTGACGCCACCACGCGCAAGCGGATCCTCTCCGGGTGGGGAATCGCCGTCCTGCTGTTCCTGTACCTGCCGATCGCCGTCGTCGTCGTGTACGCCTTCAACGCGAGTCGAGACGTGTCGATCTGGACGGGGTTCTCCACGCGCTGGTTCGCCGCAGCCTTCCGATCCGATCGCTACGTCGGCGCGCTCGAACTGTCCCTGAAGATCGCGACGCTGAACGCCATCTGCGCGACACTGCTCGGAACGGCCGCCGCGCTGGCACTCGGCCGCACCCGGTCGCGGTGGAGTGTGCCCTTCAGCGCGTTGGTGTTCCTGACCCTGGTGGTGCCCGAGATCGTCATCGCCGTTGCGTCCCGCATGTTCTTCGTCCGTGCGCACGAGAACGTCGCCCTGTTCCCGTCGCTGGGATGGAAGACCATCCTCATCGGCCACGTCGTGTGGAGTTCGGCCGTCGTGGTCTTGATCGTCCGCGCGCGGTTCACCGGCATGGGATCCTCGCTGGAGGAGGCCAGCTTCGACCTTGGCGCCGGCCCGGTGTCGACCTTCCGTCAGGTGACACTGCCACGGCTGGCACCGGCGATCCTCGCCGGCGGGTTGCTTGCGTTCACCATGTCCTTCGACGACTACGTCGTGTCGGTGTTCACCGCCTCCGGTGACAGCGAGACCTGGCCGATGGCGGTGTTCAACGACGTCCGGTTCGGCGTCACCCCGGCGGTGAACGCCATCTCGACGCTGATGTTCGTCGTCGTCGCCCTCGGCGTCTCGGGTGTCATGTGGTTTCTCGCCCGGCGCACCAGCGACGACGGCGAGGGCACGGTGAAACTGGTCGACGGCCTCGGGTGAGTCGACCGCCCTCCCCCACCGTCACCACCAATAGTGCGGGTATCGAACCCCGTTGACCTTGTTGCCCACCAGGCCCACCGCGACCATGATCACCGCGGCGGATCCCACCAGGACGACGAACTCCCATCGGGGGATGACGGGGACGACCGCGATCATCGCGGTGGCGGCGGCCGGGGAATGCGACATCCGCAACAGCTTCATCGTGCCGAGAGCCAATGCCCCGGCAAGCGCGCCCGCCCAGAGGACGTCGAGACCGATCAGACCGACGAGCACGCCGACCGTCGCCGACGCCGCGTGCCCACCGATGACGTTGCGGGGCTGCGCCAGTGGGAAGTGTGCGCCGCCCACGACCAACGCCATGCTCGCCGCGAACGGCGGTATCAACCAGGGGTCACGAGTGACGACCGTCAGCGCCCCGACGATGGCGAGGGCCACGAGGCTCGCGACGGTCTCGACGGCGATGACTCCCAGCCGCTGACGAGGCGGAGCAGCACTGACGTACCACGGTGACCGACTCGGCGCGGGCGGCTCCGCCGTGGCCGGCGAGATGGACGTCACGGACGGTTCGGTCACGACACCCGCCCGGTTGAGAAACCCATTCGAGAAAAGCTATACGGCGTGTCGAGGTTTCCGGAAGGTTACGGCGCCGACGGCGTCATTCACGTTGGTTATCATGCGCTGCAACGCTTTTGCCACTGCGACATTGGTCGTGATTCACGCCGTCTATCGGCGGTGAAGCCTGCGTCGAGCGTCGTGCCCGCGGTCCACCGCCGTGGTTTTGCGGGCACTCCCCGGCCGCCCGAGCCTGCCCCCATCCATCTCGCGGGAGTACGTTGAAGTGCCCATCGACCGGTAGGAGCGAGCATGACGGTGAACGACTACGCCTTCACGGGGAAGACGGTCCTGATCACCGGCGGCGGTTCCGGCATCGGGCGGGCAATCGCCGAGGCGTTCCTGGACAACGGCGCGAACGTAGCGATCAGCGGGCGGCGACGCGACAAGCTCGACGCCGTCCTCGCAGGCCGTCCCGAAGAACGCACACTCGCGATCGAGGCGGACGTCACCGACGACGCGTCGGTCAAGGCGATGGTCGACGCGGTCGTCGACCGGTTCGGCGCGCTGGACGTCCTCGTCAACAACGCCGCGGCCTACTTCAACGGGCCCTTCGGCGACATGTCACTCGACCAGTGGGAATCGATCCGCAGCACCAACATCGACGGCTTCGTCCACGTGGTCCGTCACTGCGTCGGCCCGCTCGAACAGTCGGGCGGCAACGTCGTGGTGGTCGGTTCGGTGTCCGGATTGCGGGGAGACTGGGGCCAGGCCGCCTACAACGCCACCAAGGCCGCCATCATGAACTTCGTGCAGTCCCTTGCCCTGGACTACGGCCCCCGCGGCGTTCGCTTCAACGCCGTGGCGCCCGCGCTGACGATCACCGACCTCACCAAGGACATCGAAGACGACGAGAAGGCGTTGGCGGCCGCGGTCAACCGGATCGCGCTCGGCCGCCCGGGTCAACCTGCTGACATCGCGCCCGCCGTGCTCTTCCTCGCCAGCGACGACGCGGCGTACGTGACGGGCGCCTGGTTGGCCGTGGACGGCGGCACCTCGGCCAGCACCGGTCAGGCACACTGACCGTCCCTGCGACGCGAACACCGACATACCGTTGTCGCGGCGGTGTCCGAGGCTGGCGTCATGAACGAAGACACGATGACAACGGAAACGAACTCGGCCGCTGCGGATGCCGCACTCGCGGTGTGGTTGGAGATGTGGAACACCGACGGTGAGATCGCGCGACGAATCTGCAGCGACGACTTCAGGATTCACTTCTTGATCTCCGAGGCGGACGGCTCGAACCCGGGCGACGACGTGCTGGGCGCAGAGAGTTTCGCCCGGTTCCTGAATCGGTATCGCGCGCTGCATCCCAATGTGGTGTTCTCCGAGATCGCGCGGGCCGTGGACGGCGCACACGGGCGAATGCTGTGGAACGTTCGGGACGGTGATGTCGCCGCGGGTGGGATCGACGTCTTCGACTTCACCGAGGACGGTTTGATCCGCGAGGTCTGGTCCACGACCGGGACGCGCACGCATCGCACCTGAGACCGGGAGACTCACAGCATGAGGAGAGCCGAGCGGCTGTACGCGCTGGTCGACCTACTTCGGGGATCGCGCCGGCCGGTGTCGGCCGCTCGGCTCTCCGAGGAGTTCGAGGTGTCGAAGCGCACGATCGAACGCGACGTCCAGTCCCTCCAGCTCGCCGGGGTTCCGATCTATGCCGATTACGGGACGACGGGCGGGTATTCGATTCTGCGCGAACACTCCCTGCCGCCACTGAACCTCACGGTGCCGGAGTCGCTGGCGGTACTCGCGGGGCTTGGCTTACTGGAGACTTCGCCCTACGGTGCGGCGGCGCGGCGCGCGAGGGCGAAGGTCCTCGCGATCAGCCGCGAGGACCAACTCGCGCCGGTCGACGAGGCGTTGGCGTCGATGTTCGTCATCGACTCCCAATCGCCGTCGGAGGCGGCGGTCTCGCTGATTCCCGAGGCGATTGCCGCGCGCCGGGTCGTGCACGTGGAGTACTCGTCCGAGGACGGCGAGACCCACACCACCCGTGACGTGGAGGCGATGGGTCTGCTGCGCGGGGGTGATTCGTGGATGTTCGTCGGATGGTGTCGGTTGCGCGAGGGCATCCGCGGATTTCACCTCGACCGCATCCGGCACCTGGAGATGACCGGCGAGGTGTTTCCCGAACGCAATCCTGCGGTGCTGGACGACGATCTGTCGCGGTGGCGCACCCGGCGGCTCGGCTGACGTCGGTGGACGAATCCATGGCCGCGGCATCCGAGTGGTTCGAGTCGTGCGGAATCTCCGAAGCCGACCGCCACAAGATTGGGTATGAGAACGCCAAGCGCCTGCTTCGGCTCTGAGGTCCACGAACGAGAAGGAGAACACGACGATGCCATCGACGAACCTGACGGACGCCGAACGGGCCATGCTGGCCAAGCCCAACCCCGCGGTCATCAGCACGGTCCGCAGCGACGGACAGCCGGTGTCCGCCGCGACGTGGTACCTGCTGCGGGGCGATCAGATCCTGGTCAACATGGACGTCGGCCGAAAGCGCCTGGGACACATGCGCAAGGATCCGCGAGTGTCACTCACCGTCCTCGACGAAGCCAGTTGGTACACCCACATCACCCTCATCGGCCGCGTGGTGGAGATCTACGACGACGAGGGCATGGTCGACATCGACGCGGTGTCGCAGCACTACCAGGGCAAGCCCTACCCTCGGCGAGACCGCGCGCGGGTGAGCGCCCTCATCGACGTCGACCGCGTCCACGGCTGGGGTGAGTACAAGAACAACGACCAGGCCTGACGGAGAGTCCGCAAAGCCTCACGCCGATGCGTAGTCGGTAGCCGAGGCTCGGGATCGCTCGGCGTCGGCGGTCTCGCGCAGCGCAGTGGCCTTCTGCTCGAACAGCGCGAGGCTGTCGCTGCCCAGCGGCAACCGCAAGGGCGGGTCGTCGGCCTCCGCCAGGGCCCGGATCGCCGCCACCGCCTTGGCCGGATCCCCCGGCTGCAGACCGTCGTTGGCGTCGATCAACCCCTGCAGCGCACCAACTGTCGCGGCGTAGGCGTCGACGGGACTCCCCGGTCGTCGCTGATCGCCGTGCGCGAGGAAGTCGGTGCAGAACGACCCGGGTTCCACCACCGTCACCTTGATCCCGAGGGGCGCGAGTTCGGCCACGGTAGGTGGGCCCGTCCGCGGCTGGGTAACCCCGCCACACCCACCCACGTGCAACGGCTTCCACAGTGCCCGCGATACGGGTGGTTCGGCGCAGCGTGGACGGGGCATCCCACTACCGACACACACCCGGCGGGACGAGCCCGGCGGGTTACCAGGAGGACACGCAGTGACGATGCCCAGTGACGCCGCCGACGCAGTCGAGACCACCGGATCCAACGAAGGTCCGCGCGACCACGACGGAGTCGACACCGAGCATGCGGCCTACGTCGACGACGACAACGTGCCCCACCCCGGTGACGCCAACGAGACCGACTGAGGTCCCCGGGCCGACCGGTCGAGGAGCCGAGGGCCTAGGGCACCCGCGCCAACAGGTTGCACGCAGCCGCCGTCACGATGGCGCGATCGTAGGTGATGACGAAGTCGAACCGCCGGTCTCCGTCGCGCCGGGTCTCTTCCCCGTCGTCATCGTGCTCGCGGGCGATCAACGCCGCGGCCAGGTGGGGCCCCAACGCCAACACGGTCCATTCCTTGGCCAATGCGTCGGTGGACTCCAGCGCCACTCCTCGCACCCCGGAGCCGAAGTCGGCGGGCATGTTCGCTCCGAAGACCGCGACCATCGACGAACGCCCGGCAAGGTCGCGGTACGCCCGTCGGGTACGCCCGGTGAAGTGCTTGGCATGCTGCAACGCCGTCAACAGGATTGGCGTATCGGTCGAGTCGTGGGCCTGGCTTTCGATGTGCCGGGAGAATGCCGTCAGGGTCTGCTTCCTGCCGGTACGTATCGTCGCGCGATCTCGAACCAGGTCGAACGGTGATCCAAACGCGATTGCACGGCTCGGCGGCCGAACGGGCAGCGACCAGCCAGCCGCCAGCGGGTAGTGGTCCAATGCGCCCGGGCGGCCGAACTTGTAGCCCTGACCCAGGGTGGCTCCCACGGCCAGCGCCTGCTCCAGGTGCTCCTCGGTTTCGATGCCCTCGGCCAGAATCACCGCCCCACTGCGCTCGTGGTGGGCCAATACCGCCGACAGCGTCCGTGCCTGCGCGTCGTCTGGCTGCGACTGAACCAAACCCATGTCCAGCTTCACCACGTCGGGCGCAATCACGTCCAACAGAGCCAGCGAATCAGGGTGTGCCCCTACGTCGTCCAGTGCGATCCCGAAACCGTCGCCGCGCAGCGCGGCAACCTTCGCCAGCAATGCGCGAGGATGCGCGAGCAGGCTCCGTTCGGTCAGTTCGAACATCAGTTGCAGTTCTGAGCGCCCGCGCTTGAGCAACTCGTTCTGCCCAGTGTCGGCCATCGTGCTCGACGGTTCGCAATTGATGCACAGCAACGCTTTTCGCGTTAGCCCGTGGTCAAGGGCTCCCGTGATGGCGGTGTCGATGCACAACCGGTCCAGCTCGTCGACGCGGTCGAGCGCCTCCGCCTGGGCGAAGACCGCCTGCGGGCCCAAGCCGGTCGACGCCGGCCACCGGGCCAACGCCTCGAAACCCACGACGGTTCCGTCGGGTAGCGCCACGATCGGCTGAAACGCCGACGACAGACCCACGCCCCGGATGGCGGCGTCCACCTGACCGGGTGAGGCACGACCGTGCTTCTGTCGCGGCCGGGTACTCGCGCCGGTGTCACGAACCTCCACGGACATACCCGCCACCCCTTCGCCAATGCGCTCCCCTGCAAACTACCGTTCCCAGCGAAAACCGGTCGAAACACGAAACCGGCAACGGATGCCGTGCCCCCATTCGCGCCGAGCGCACGGCCCGGGCGCACCTCGCTGGGATACCGTCGCCAGGCATGGGCATCCCCGAGGTCGAGCCGACGGCACCGTCGCCGCTGTTCAAAGCAGGCGCCAAGCTGATGAACACCGATGTCGCGCGACGGTTCCTCAAGCGCTACGGCTGGCGCGTCGACCGCGCCGTCATCAGGTTGACCAACGGGCACGTCTCGATGTCGGTGGTGCTCCCAGAGGTGCTGCTCACCCACACCGGCGCGAAGACCGGCAAGCAGCGCAGCACGCCGCTGACGTACTTCACCGACGGTGGGCGGGTGATCACGGTCGCATCGAACTACGGCGGTGAACGCCACCCCGCCTGGTACCACAACGTCAAGGCCCATCCCCGCGTCACGCTCTCGGCGCGCGGCTACACGGGAACCTTCGTCGCCGAGGAGACGACCGGTGCCGAACGCGACCGGTTGTTCAACCTCGCCAAGCAGTTCGTGCCGAACTACGCCGACTACGAACGGATGGCCGGCGGTCGGCGCATACCGGTCGTGGCGTTCACCGAGACGACACCGCGGTAGCAGCCACCGACGACCGATGAGTTTCACCGCCGTCCGAGCGGCTACTGGTGCCACATGGCGACACCAGGATCCCAAGGCACTCCGGCCGCAGCCCCGAGTTGGGACCGCGCGCCGGTGCAGCACGCCGCCGTGGCGGTCGGTGCGGTGTTCCTCGTCCTCGGCGTGCTCGGCTTCGTCCCCGGGGTCACGGCGCGATCCGACGCCTTGACCTTCGCGGGCCACCACTCGGGGGCAGCACTCTTCGGGATCTTCGCGGTGTCGGGTCTACACAACGCCCTACACATCGTCTTCGGCGTGCTCGGGCCGGCGCTGTCGAGCACGTTCAACGGTGCCCGCGCCTACCTCCTCGGCGGCGGCGCCGGGTACGCCGCACTGTGGGTCTACGGCGTCGTGGTCCATCACGACTCGTCGGCCAACGTGTTGCCGGTCAACACCGCCGACAACTGGCTTCACCTAGGGCTGGCGGTCATCATGGTGGGCCTGGGATCGAGTCTGGGCCGGACGTCTCGGCGCGGGGCACCGCGACGCGCATGAGGTCCTCGGCGAGAACGAGGTCTCCGCCGAACTCCTCGCGCGCTTCCTCGTGGTGGCGACGGGTGTCCGGATAGCGCTGCGAGAAGTGCGTCAGCACCAGCCGCCGCACCCCGCATTCGGACGCCACTCGGGCGGCCTGCCGGGCGGTGAGATGCCCGTGACGGCTTGCCAATTCGGCGTGCTCGTCGAGGAACGTCGCCTCGACGACCAACAGGTCGACGCCGTCGGCGAGCTCGTAGACGGCGTCGCACAGCCGGGTGTCCATCACGAACGCAAAGCGCTGGCCTCGTCGCGGGCGCGTGACCTCCGACAACCGGACGTCCCGTCCGTCCGTCCGAACGACGCCGTCGCGCTGCAGTCGTCCCACTGCGGGACCGGCGACGCCGTGTTGCGCCAGCAGTTCGGGGATGAAGCGATATCCGTCGGGTTCGACCAGACGGTATCCGACGGCGTCGAGGGAGTGGTCGAGGCCGCGAGCCTCCAGTCGCCCGAACGGCCCCGACGCCACGCAGCCGTCGTCGGTGACGGGATGCTCGTGGACGTCCGCCACGTCGTGGAAGGAACTGGCGTGCCGCAGCCGGGTGAAGAAGTCCTGCCCCGAGGCGGGGAAGTACGCGTGGAGCGGACGACGGATCCCGTCCAGCGAGAGCCGCTGTATGACACCCGGTACTCCGAGACAGTGGTCGCCGTGAAAGTGGCTGACACACAAATGGGTTACCGCCGACGCCGGAATGCCGGCAAGCAGCATCTGCCGCTGCGTCCCCTCGCCGGGGTCGAACAGAAATCCCGCGTCGTCCCACCGCAGCAGGTATCCGTTGTGATTTCGGCGTCGGGTCGGCACCTGGCTGGCGCTGCCCAGAACCACCAGCTCCCGAGGCGACATGCCTGTCCAGACGGACTGGTCAGCCGACGGTGGTGGCCAGCGCGGCCAGCGTCTCCGCGGCGCTGTAGTTCGGCTGCCACCCGAGTTGGTCCCTGGCCTTGCTGGTGTCCATCACCGTCGAGGCGCGCCCGGCGTGCAGCCACTCCAGCGCGGACGGCAGGAACGGCAGCCGCGCCAAGACCTCCGACGTGACGACCGCCGCGACGTGCGGCACCTTGACCGGCCGGGCCCCCAGCGCCCTGCCGACGTCGGAGAACGTCAGCAATCCGTCCCCGGCGATGTTGTACGCGCCGGCCGGCGCCGTCGTGGTGGTGACCGCCAGGGCGATCGCCGACGCGACGTCATCGTGGTGCACCAGTTGCACCGGTGTTCCGGGGTCCGGCATCGGCGGTTTGAGCAGCGGAACCGCCTCGGTGAGTCGCCGCACCACCCCGGGAAGCTGGCTCCACGGCATGGCCTCGGCAAGTGCGGGCGCCTTGGGCCCGGCGACGATGCAGGGCCGCAGTACGTACACCTCCAGCGACGAACCCGCGGTCGCCTCGGTCAGCGCCTGCTCACACGCGGCCTTCTGCTCGGAGTAGTAGTGCTCCGGCGTTCCCCGCGTCGGCACGTCCTCGGTGATCGGCACGGGGTTGTCCGAGTGGTAGCCGTACGCCGCGACCGACGAGGTGTACACCAGGCGGCGGGGGCCGCCGGCGACGGTCGCCTCGAAGACGTTGCGCGTACCCGCCAGATTGATCCTGGCGCTCTCCTGGCGCGTGCCCATCACGATGAACGCGAGGTGCACCACGACGTCGACGTCGGCGACCAGCGCGTCGACCGCCCCGCGGTCCAGGATGTCGCCCTGCCGATACTCCGTCTTCGTCCACCCGTGTTCGGCCGGGTCGAACGGCCGCCGCGCCATGCCCACGATGCGGGTGACCTCGGGATGGGCTTCGAGCGCCTCGATCGTCGAGATTCCGATCTCGCCGGTCGGCCCGGTTACCGCGACGCTGAGTCCCATGGCGACTGCTGTTCCCGGCCCGAACGAGACTCAAACTGGCCGAGCCCCGTCGCGAACTCACCCGGAGAACGCGGTGGCGCTCAGTGCGACGTCGAAGTCGTCGAGCCCGTGGCGAGCCACGCCCATGAGGACCAGGCCCGTGCCCTCCAGCCAGTGCGCCATGGTCAGACCGCCGACGTCCAGCGGGCGCAGCCCGAGACTGGTGATGAACTCCGACACGGCCGCCTTCGCCTGCGCGTCGTCGCCGGCGAAGAAGACGTCCGGTTTCCGGCCCTTCTCGAGAACGTGACCGAAGACGGTGTTGAACGCCTTCACGACGCGCGCGTCGGCCGGAGCCGCCTTGGCGACTTCTCGTGCAATCGAGGTGTCGTCGGCGATGGCCAGCCCGTCGGCCGCCTCGTTGAAGGGGTTGCTGATGTCGACGATCACCTTGCCCGACAACGCGTTTCCGTAGTGAGTGACGACTGGGACCACGTCGGCGAATCTGAGTGCGACGATGACGATGTCACCCGTCGGGACCGAGCCGAACTCGCCCGTCGTGGTGTTGCCGCCCAAGGCCGCGGCGAGGTCGGCGGCCTTGGACCGATCGCGACCGACAATCTCGACGACGTTGCCGCCTGCGACCGCCAGCGTGCCGATGGCGCGGGCCATGTTTCCGGTGCCGATGATGCTGATGTTGCTCATGACTGTCCTAACGTTGAGTTACATGAAGAGGTTGATTACTCCACCTTCATATTCGCCGACCCACTTGACGACGGCGAAAGGAAGGTGGCTACTGCCCGTCGGTGCGTAAGATCCAGCGAGGCATGCCCATTGACTCGGCGAGGTTGCGCTGTAGCGCGACGCCGGACGGCAGCGTGCGGTAGAAGATGCTGACCTCGGCGATCTTGCCGTCGGCGTCGACGAGGACGAGGAAGATGCCGTTGACCGCGGCGTCGCCGACCCGGAGCCGGAAGTGTGCGGCGTGGTGGGTCTCGCCGCTGAGGACCTCCAGATAGGTGTCCTCGGACGACAACTCGTTGACTCTCTTGATGGTCTTGACGGCGGCTTCCCGACCGGTGATCGGTTCGTCGCCGAACGGGCCGCGCAAGACTACCTTCTCGGCGAGCAGACCGGTGAGGACGTCGACGTCCACACCGCCGTGGATGCAGTCGACGAACGACTCCAAGGTGGCGCGATGCGGGGCGATCGTGGTCATGGGGGCTCCTCCTGACGTGCGAATCGGTTGGTGCACTTAGGCCGTCAGCTGGCCCGAGAAGTAGTGGCCGTTGTCCAGGTCCGCGAGCAAGTTCGGTCCAGTGGGCGCCCACCCGAGGGTTTGGCGCGTGATGAAGTTGGATGCCGGAAGGTCCAGCGTGACCAGATTGGTGAACATGCCGAAGTGTCCGGGCAGCATCAGTGCGTCCACGGGAACGCTCACCGCGGGCAGGCCCAGACGGCCGCCGATTGCCTCCGCGATGTCGCGGAAGGAAGTGTCGCCACCCTCGCTCGCGTGCCAGTATCTGCCGGCCGGCCCCTTCTCCAGGGCCAAGCGGAACAGGGTGGCGACGTCACGGATGTGGACGGCTCCCCAACGATTTTCGCCGTTTCCCGGGTAGCCGGCGAAGCCCTTCTCCTGCGCGAGGGCGATGAGCCCCGGCAGGAAGCCGGCGTTGTCGGTCGTGCCGTGTGCGATGGGTGGAAGCCGGACGATCGACGAGCGCACACCCTGCCCGGCGAGTCCGACGACGGTCCGCTCCACGACGTTGCGAGCCCGCAGGGTGCCCGCGTCCTCGAGACGGCTTGGAAGGGCGGGATCGTCCTCGGTGGCCGGCCGGCCCAGACTTCCCGCAGAGCCGATGCTCCCCGCCGCGACCAGCGGCTTGCCGGTGCCCGCGAGCGCTTCGCCGTAGGCCAGCATGATCTGAAGTTCGGCTGCGGCAACGGCATCCATCCCGCCGGTCGGGAGCAGGTCTTGGCGGTGGGCGACGTGGATGACGCCGTTGGAGTCCGCGGCAGCCTCCTTGAGGGCGGCCAGATCTTCAAGATCGCCGCGGCGCACCGTCGCGCCGAGTTCGGACAGGGCCCGGGCGGATGCGTCCGATCGAGCCAGGCCGGTGACCGCGTGCCCGTGGGCGACGAGCTCGGGAATGATGTGCGAACCGGCGTGACCGGTGCCGCCGGTGACGAAAACGCGCATACTGCTCTCCTCGTCTGGGTGGGTGCCGCCGAACGTGCTCGCTGCGCACCCGGACTTCGATACGATGAATTGGTTGATGAATCCACCATAGCCGATTTTGTAGACGCGTCAACCAAACGAAGGCGGAGAACGATGGAACCGAACTGGCTGAACGCCGCCGAAGACCGCGCCTGGCGAGCCTTCGTGCACGCGCATCACCGACTCGAGGTCCACCTTGCTCGGCGCCTGCAGGATTCGGGCCTGTCAGGGGCCGACTACGAGGTCTTGGCGGTGCTCTCGGCGCTCGACGGTGACCGCATGTCCGCCCGCGATCTTGGCACCGCGTTGGACTGGGAGAAGAGCCGTGTGTCGCATCAGGTGCGGCGCATGCAGTCAGACGGGCTGATCTGCCGCGAGCCCAATCCGGGCGATGCCCGCAGCACCATGGTCTGCCTGCTGCCGGCCGGTCGCAAGGCGATCGAGAAGGCGGCGCCGGGGCACGTCGAGGACGTCCGGCGCAACTTCGTCGACCTGATGACTCCGGCCGAACTGGACATGCTCACCGCCCTGCACGAACGGATCCTGCACCACCTCGCCGACGACGACACCGTCGACGGCGCCGGCTCGTCGTGAATCGTTCTCGCCCTTGACCTGTCGGTCGGCCGTCAGCGGAAGAGTCGGAAGAAGCCGCGCACCTGCTCGACCAACGACTCGGGCTGCTCCATCGCCGCGAAGTGACCACCACGCGGCATCTCCTCGAACCACCGCAGGTCGGTGAACCGTAACTCGGCCTCCCGTCGCGAGGGCCGGGCGAGATCGTGCGGGTAGATCGACAACCCCGACGGCGCGGTCACCTTGCCTCGGAAGCTGGTGAAGCTCTCCCAGTACAGGCGCGCCGAGGACGTGGCCGACGCGGTGAACCAGTACGTCGAAATCTCGTCGAGGATCTGCTGGCGCGTCACGGCGTCCTCGGGGTGACCGTCGTTGTCGGTCCACGCCCAGAACTTCTCCGCGATCCATGCGGCTTGGCCGGCAGGAGAGTCGGTGAGGCCGTAGCCGAGCGTCTGCGGCCGCGTCGACTGCTGCCCCGAGTAGCCCCGGCCGGTGCGCTGAAACTCCTTGACCGCAGCCAGATTCGCTTCTTCCGCCGGCGTCGGGTCGTCGAAGGTGCCCTGCGGCGCAGCTCCCATGTTCAGGTGCACCGCGGCGACCCGCTCGGGCGCCACCTCCCCCAGTGCCCCCGACACCGCCGAACCCCAATCCCCGCCCTGCGCGCCGTAGCGCTCGTAGCCCAGCGACGCCATCAACGCATCCCAGGCCCGGGCGATGCGCTCGATGCCCCACCCCGTCGCCGACGGCTTGTCACTCCACCCGTACCCGGGCAGAGACGGGGCGACCACGTGGAACGCGTCGGCCGGGTCCCCGCCGTGGGCCCGCGGGTCGGTCAACGGACCCAGAACGTCCAGGAACTCCAACACCGATCCGGGCCACCCGTGGGTGATCACCAACGGGAACGCCTCCGGCTCCGGGGAACGGACGTGCACGAAGTGGATGCCCAATCCGTCGACCGTGTCGCGAAACTGAGGAAAGGCGTTGAGCCGCTTGGCGAATCCGAAGTCGTAGTCCTCGGCCCAGCTGCGGCAAAGCTCCTGGGCATACGCCAGCGGGACGCCCTGTGACCAGTCGTCCACCGGCTCGGCCTCGGGCCACCGGGTTCTGCGCAACCGCTCCCGCAGGTCCTCGATCTCGGCGTCGGTCACGGTGACCTCGAACGGCTCGGCGACCACGGCGGCTCCCTTCGTCGATGCAGCCTCGGGTCCACGCTAACCGACTGTCTGTTGAGTGCCGGGCTGGCCGGCCGGTCGACGTCGAAATCGCGGTGCCGGGAATGGATCGCCTCGACCGCGGCGCCTTCGGCAAGATCGTCGTCGACTGCCAATGACCCTCTGGCATAACCACACTGAGGGCACGTCGCGGCAGGTCATCCCGGCAGGACGGCCAGCCAAATGTGGGTCAACGTTTCGGCGGCCTCGGCGAGGGACGTGCCGTGCTTGGACGCACTGTAGAAGTACCGTTCGGTCATCAGCACCAGGGCCGCGCTGATTGCCCGCGCACCATTCGGGCCGTCGTCGTCGGGGACGCCGCAGCGCACCAGCGCCGAGCGGGTGGCGGCACCCGTCGCCTCGATCGCGCCCTGCCAGTACGCGTCGATCTGCGGCACGCCGGCCGACAACTCGACCGCTGCCCGCATCACCGACCCGTGCTCGGCCCACGTGTCGGCGGTTCGCCTGACACCCTGGCGCAGGGCTTCCCGCCCGTCTTCGGGCGCGGCCTGGTCGGCGGCCTCGATCTCGGTGACGACGGCCGTCACCGTCCTCTCCACCAGTGCCGCGAGGACGTCGTTCTTGGAGCCGAAGTAGAAGTACAGCGCGCCACGGGTGATGCCTGCGGCGGTTGCGATGGTCTCCACCGTGATGCGGTCTGCGCCCCGGTCGGAGAGCTGGCGTTCGGCTGCGTCCAAGATCGCCGCTTCGCGGAGGTCACCCTTGCGGGGCGCCGTCCGGCGCCGAGGCGACGGTCCCTTGGGCGATGCCACGGGCTGATCGTACATCGCCAAAATCGACGCTCTGTCGATTCCAGTAGTCCGCGAGACAGGCACCTCAGCGAGCTCGTCGGCACCGAATTGAAGGGACTGGAATCGGTCCGGATCGACCTGGTCGACCCACGCCGAGATTCACCATCTGCGATGGTGGTTCCGTGCTCGAGACCACCGTTCGCCGACGCCGCTCGTTGCGCTGGGCCGTCACCGCCGCCGTGACGATCGCCGCCGGCGCCACCGTCACGCTCCCCGTTGCGACGGCAGACGCCTCGATCTGCCCGCAGGTAGGCGCCTTCTGTGGCTTCTACTCGCCGTCGCACCGGATCGACTGCGAAGTGAACACCGGCGGCCGGACCGGTCCCGATTCGGTGTACTGCAAGACTCTCGAGCCTGCCCGGTCGGCGTCGATGGACGACCGCGGAACCGTCACGACCTGCTCGGGTCCCTCGTGCCTGGGTGACGCCGCCGAAGGCACCCCGACACTGGCATACGGCCAGACGGTGGCGCTGGGGCCGTTCGTCTGCACCTCCGCCCGCACCGGCGTCACCTGTACGGCGGCGCACGGCCGCGGATTCGCGATCTCCACTGCCGGCGTCAAGACGGTGGGCTGACGGCGGGGACGATGGCCGCCAAGGTGGACATCGACGCCGCCATGGTGGTCGCCACGTCGGTGCCCTCGTCGGCGTTCAGCCACAGCCGATAGGCCATTTGGAAGACTTGAATGCCCACGCGCGCAGCGAGTTCCGCCGCCCGAGGTTCGACGCCTCGTTGCCGCAGGGCGTCGCCGAACGCCACGGCCATTTGCCGTTCCTTGTTCAGTTCCCGCTCGAGCAACTCCGGGTTCGCCGTGATCATGGCGGCGCGCCGACGTTGAATTTGCTTCGAGCCCAACCCTTCCCAGTCGAACTCGACCAAAACCCGCGTCACGACCTCGAGGGGCTCGGTGACGTCTTGGGCATCGTGGATTCCCTGCAGGAGCGCGGTTCGCAGTAGGTCGGCGTCGACGAACAGAATGGACTGTTTGTCGGGAAAGTATCGGAAGAAGGTCCGGGTGGTGACGCGCGCCCGGTGCGCGATCTGCACGGCGCTGGTGTTCTCGAATCCCTGCTCGTCGAACAGTTCCATCGCGGCCTGTTTCAGGCGCTCTTCACTGCCGTGTTCCCACCGGGGCATGAGCAGACGATATCCCATATGTCACGGCGAGACATCAGTGCTACGGTGATGTCACGCCGTGACAACAGCGGCGAATCGATGCAGATGGAGACGTGCGATGACGACGGACGAGGCCCATGGCGCGCGCAGAGCCGCAGACGTACTGCTCGGACAGGCCGGGCGCTCCCCCGCGTACTGGTACCGCGGGACGCTGTGGAACGTCCTGATGTCGGCAGACCAAACCCTCGGCGAATTCACGCTTCTCGAGCAAGTCATCCCGGCCGGGGCCGGGCCGCCGGCGCACGTTCACGAGCGGCAGGCGGAGGGCTTCTACGTGCTCTCCGGCGAGCTCGAGTTGACGGTCGGCGCCGACGAACGGGTGGTGCGCGCCGGCGCTGGAGCTGCGGTCTGGGTGCCGAAGTCCACCAGACACTCCTTTCGGGTGGTATCCGACGAGGACGCCCGGCTGCTGAACTTCTACGCCCCAGGTGGTTTCGACGACCACCTGCCGTTCTACGGTGTCGAGGCGACGGCTCAGACCCTTCCGCCGGCCGATCTCGGGGTGTCGGTGCTGGACCGGGAACGCACGGGGACCTCCGACGAGGCCCGGCAGGCGTATCTGCAACGTCTCGCCGACGTCGCGGAGGGCACCTGGGACTTCTCGGTCGCCGATCCGACCGCACGGTAGCGCTGAAAGTCTCTGCGGCGTCCGATCGTCAGCCGTGCGGCTCCAGTTCCCCTTGGGAATGAAAACGGACTATGGTCCGCCAAGTGGAAGTACGGGATCCCACCGTCACCACCTCCCCCAAGGAGACCACCAATGACGAAGCCGGTCCTGCAAGTCGTCGTCGCAAGCACCCGTCCCGGCCGGGTCGGCCGCCCCGTCGCCGACTGGTTCGCAGCCCGCGCCACCGGACACGGTGGCTTCGACGTCGAAATCGTCGACCTGGCCGAGGTGAATCTCCCCTTCTTCGACGAACCCCGTCACCCCCGACTCGGCGACTACGAACACGACCACACGAAGGCGTGGAGTGCGACGGTGAGCCGCGGCGACGCCTACGTCTTCGTCACCCCGGAGTACAACTACGGCTTCAACGCCGTGCTCAAGAACGCCCTGGACTTTCTCAGCCGCGAATGGGCGTTCAAGCCGGCCCTCATCGTGAGCTACGGCGGAGTGTCGGCGGGCACCCGGGCGGCACAGATGCTCAAGCAGGTGCTGGCCGCTCTGCGGATGTTCGTCGTCGGCGACGTCAGCATCCCGTTCGTCACCCAGTTCCTCGGGGAGAACGGGTCGATCGAGGCCAACGACGTCCTCGACGGCTCCGCGCGCACGATGCTCGACGAACTGCTTCGCGTGGCAACCCACACCGCCTCGATGCGCACGACTTAAGCGGCCTGGGGGCTTCCCAGTACCGGCGACGGCCGATCATCCGCCAACTGAAACACCCCACCCACGGCCGCCCGGCGTCGGTCCGGCATTGCGCTCGTGTAAATAGTTCGCCCTCATTCGCCCGTTCTGTTGCGGGAGCACACTGCTGGCCCTACCGTTCCGCAGTAAGCAATCCGTTAAGTGAGTCTTAACGAAATGAGGCAAGTGTTTTCCGAGTCCGTGACCGCCATACCCCTGACCGACGGTGCCGTCCGCACCACGCTCGGCATCAGGTTGCGGGCCGCCCGCGAACGCGCCCGACTGTCGACCCGGGAACTGGCGGCCCGGGCCGGGGTCAGCGCGGGCTTCATCAGCCAGTTGGAGAACGGCAAGTGCGGCGTCTCCGTCAGCGTGCTCAAGCGCATCGCCGCGGCGGTGGGCATCTCGGTCGCCGACCTTCTCTCCGACGACGCCCCGGTCTCGCGACCCGTGCTGCGGGCGCACGAGAGACCCGTCTTCTCCAGCGACGGCGGGCTGCAGAAGCTCCTTCTGTCCCGCCCGCCGCTGCGCCAACTCGAGGTCTACGAAGGCACTTTCGAGGTGGGCGGGTCGACCGGTCCGGAGCCCTACGCCCACGACGACGCGCAGGAACTCTTCTACGTGCTGACCGGGCACATGGAGATCACGATCGCCTCCGAAACGCACGTCCTGGGTCCCCGCGACAGCGTCGAGTACCTCTCGTCGGTACCCCACCGCGCCGTCAACGTGGGAGCCACTCCAGCACAAGCCATTTGGATCACGTCACACTTCACCCCGCCGATCGACGTCAACCCGCTCGCGGCGCCGCCCGCCCAACAGATTGAGGACTGACCCATGACCGCTCCCCACCGACTGCTCATCACCGGCGGCCACGTCTTCACCCCCGCCGGCATCGTCGAAGAGCCGCTCCTCGTCGAGGACGGCGTCATCACCGCGATCGGCGCGGCGGCGCTCGACGCATCCGACGCCGTCGAGATCGACGCGGCGGGAGGCCTCGTCGCCCCCGGCTTCCAGGACTGCCACATTCACCCCTACCACGCGGGTCTGGACATGATCGCCTGCGATCTGACCCCCTACGACACCGCCGACGGCTACCTCGCGCGCATCGCGGAGTACGCGGCGGACAACCCCGAACTGCCCTGGATCAGCGGCGGCGGTTGGTCGATGGACTCGTTCCCGGGCGGGCTGCCCACGGCCGCCGCACTCGACGCCGTCGTCCCCGACCGACCGGCGTTCTTCCCCAACCGCGACGGCCACGGCGCCTGGGTCAACACCAAGGCCCTGGAGGTCGGCGGCATCGACGACTCGACGCCCGACCCGTTCGACGGTCGCATCGAACGCGACGCCGACGGCCACGCCGTCGGCACGCTGCAAGAGGGGGCCATGGGCCTCGTCGCACGTCACATTCCGCTGGCAACCCAGGACGACCTGGACGAGGCCCTGACGATTGCCCAGCGACAACTGTTCGCGTGGGGCGTCACCGCATGGCAGGACGCCATCGTCGGCGCCACCAACGACACCCCCGACACCCTCGACTCCTACCTGCGGGTCACGGCGTCCGGCGTACTGAAGGCACACGTCGTCGGCGCGCTCTGGTGGGACCGGAACCGGGGACTGGAGCAGATTCCCGAACTCGTCGAGAAACGGGAACGCGCCGTGGCGGCCGGGTTCGCGGCCACCACGGTGAAGATCATGCAGGACGGCGTCGCCGAGAACTTCACCGCCGGGATGCTCGAGCCCTACCTCGACTCGTGCGGGTGCCCCGGCGAGAACACGGGCAAGAGCTTCGTGGACCCGACCACCCTGATCGAGATCGCCACCCAACTCGACGCCCTCGGCTTCCAGCTGCACTTCCACGCCCTGGGTGACAGAGCCGTCCGTGAGTCCCTCGACGCGATCGAGGCGGCGCGCAAGGCCAACGGCGACAAGGACCTTCGGCACACACTGGCCCACATTCAGGTGGTCCACCCCGACGACGTTCCCCGCTTCGCCGAGCTGAACGTCGTCGCCAACATGCAGCCCCTGTGGGCCCGGCACGAACCCCAAATGGACGTCTTGACGATCCCGTTCCTCGGCACCCGCAGAGCGGCGTGGCAGTACCCGTTCGGCTCGCTGCAGCGGGCCGGGGCGCCACTGGCTTCGGGCAGCGACTGGCCCGTGAGCACGGCCAACCCGCTGCACATCATTCACACCAGCGTCAACCGGGCGCCGGTGGGTGCGACGGGGTCCTCCGCCCTGCCCTTCCTCGGCGAGCAGGCGCTCTCGCTGGCCGACGCCTTGATCGCCCACAGCCTCGGCACGGCCTACCTCAACCACGACGAGGAGCGTTCGGGCAGCATCGAACTCGGCAAGGCGGGTGACATCGTCATCCTCGACCGCGACATCTTCGCCGCTCCGGTCGCCGAGATCGGTTCGGCCACCGTGGCGTACACGATCATCGGCGGCGAGGTCGTCTACGACGCCAGTTCGGCGCTGGTGTCGGCATGAGCACCGTGGACATGACCGCGCCCGCCACCACCGCGCCCTCGTCGATGGCCGGATCAGTCGAATTGCGATCGCTGACCAAGGCATACGGGTCGGCCGTCGCAGTCGACGACCTCAGCCTCGACGTGCAGCCCGGGGAGTTCCTCAGCCTGCTCGGGCCCAGCGGATGCGGCAAGACCACCACGCTGCGGATGATCGGCGGATTCGAGTTCCCCGACGACGGCTCCATCCAGATCTCCGGCCAGAACGTCGAGAACCTGCCACCGCACAAGCGCCCGGTGAACACCGTCTTTCAGGCCTACGCCCTGTTCCCGCACATGAAGGTCGCCGACAACGTCGCCTACGGGCTCCGCCGCTCGGGCGTGCCGAAGTCGGACATGGCCGACCGGGTGAGCCGGGCCTTGGACATGGTGCGGATGACCGCGTTCGCCACCCGGAAGCCGGCGCAACTCTCGGGCGGCCAGCAGCAACGCGTCGCGTTGGCCAGGGCGCTGGTGAATCGTCCCGCCGTGCTGCTGCTCGACGAACCGATGAGTGCGCTCGACCGCAAGCTGCGCGAGGAGATGCAGGTCGAGCTGAAACTGCTGCAGCACGAACTCGGCACGACGTTCGTCTTCGTCACCCACGACCAGGAGGAGGCGCTGTCGATGAGCGACCGGGTCGCGGTGATGAAGGACGGCCGCATCGAGCAAATCGGCACGGCGTCAGACGTTTACGACTCGCCCGAATCAGCCTTCGTGGCCGGGTTCATCGGGCGGCAGAACTCCTTCGACGGCACGATCTCGTCCTTCGACGGCGACGGCGTGAGCGTCCGCACCGGCGGCCTCGCGCTGTACTCCTCGCGTCCGACGAAGGGCAGTGTCCCCGCCTCCAGCGGCGGCGAGGTCAGCGCCGCGATCAGGCCGGAGTCGGTGGTGGTCACGGCGGCGCCCACCGCGACCGCCGCGGCGGCGCCGGACACGCCGGTCAATTCTGTCACCGGCACGCTGCTGGGGGTCTCGGAACTGGGTCACAGCCTGCAACTGGTCATCCACACCCCGGGTGACGACCAGATCTTGGCCCGGCTCCCCCGCGCCGCCAACCCGCCGACCGAGCTCGGGTCGCCCGTGCTGTGTTCATGGTCGGCCGACGCCGTCCGGATCTTCACCTCGTAGTCGTCCGCCCCCAACCACCCTCTCGCCCACCCGACCTGGAGGTCATGCCATGAACCAACCGCCCAACATTCGCGCACTCGTGCCCGAGTCCATGAAGAATTCGATCAGCCGTCGCGGATTCCTCGGTGGTACCGCCGCACTCGGTGTCGGGGCGTTCCTCGCCGCCTGTTCGAGTTCGCCGGGCGGTGGCGGCGCCTCGTCGGACGGTCTCAACATCTACACCTGGGGCGAGTACGACGACCCTGCGGTGCTGACCGACTTCACCGCGGCCAAGGGCCCGAAGATCACCGTCGACTCCTATGGCTCGAACCCCGAGATGATCGCGAAACTCAGTGCGGCCAAGGGCACTACGGGCTACGACATCTGCGTGCCGACCCACTCGTCGGTTCAGCAGATGGCCACGGGCGGGCTGCTCACCGAGCTCGACCACTCCAAGCTGCCGAACATGAAGAACCTCACCCCGAAGGTCGTCGACACCACCTTCGACCCGGGGAACAAGTACAGCGTCTGCAAGGACTGGGGCTCGACGGGGTACGTCTACGACACCACCGTCATCAAGCGCGATCTGACGTCGTGGAAGGACTTCCTCGACGCCGCGCAGAAGGAGGCGTCGGGAAGCACGTCGCTTCTCGAGGACCAGGGCGAGGTTGCGTTCACCTACTTCTGGGCCAACGGAATAGACGAGAACACCACCGATCCCGGCCACATCGCGGCCTACCGGTCCTTCATCCTCGAGAAGATCGCCCCGCACGTGCAGGCCTTCGAGTCCTCGACCAACGCCTCGATCTCCTCGTCGGCGCGCACGCTGATCCACTGCTGGAACGGAGACGCCCGCCTCGGCATCCTCGCCAACTCCGAACCCGATCGCTACAAGTGGGTCTGGCCGTCGGAGGGCGCAAACCTGTGGCAGGACAACTGGGCGATCGTCAAGGGCGCGCCCCACGAGGCGGCCGCCTACGACTTCATCAACTACGTCCTCGACCCGACCGTGTCGCTCAAGGAGCTCACCTACATCGGCTACAACACCGGAGTCGAGGGCATCGAGGCGGCGGCGACCAAGGCCGGCATCAAGCGCCCCGACCTGGTGTTCATCAACGACGCTGTGATGTCCAAGCTGGTCTACAGCGAGATGACGTCGGCGGACGGCACCATCATCGGCATCTACGACGAGCTCAAGGCCGCGGCGGGCAAGTGACCGTCCTGGAAGACCGGCCGACGACCGCGGCGGTCGACGTACCGTCCGCGGGGCGGCGCCTGCGGATGCCGAAGGGGCTTGGCGCGCTTCCCATCAGCGTGTGGATCCTGTTGTTCTTCATCCTGCCGTTCGGCCTGGTGGTCTGGTACAGCTTCGGCTACAAGCCGGGCATCTACGTCACCCACGCCAACGACGTCCTGTCGTTCGACCGGTACGGGCAGGCGGCCTCGCCGGCCTTCTTCGCGATCTTCGTCCGGACGCTGAAGATCGCCGTCCTTGGCACGGTGCTCTGCCTGTTGATCGCCTTCCCGATGGCCTACTGGATGGCGGTCAAGCTGGCCGCCAAGTGGCGCGGCGTGGTGCTGGCGCTGATCCTCATCCCGTACTGGACCAACTTCCTGGTGCGCACCATCGGATGGCAAATTTCGCTCAGCCCAGAGGGTTTCGTGTCCAAGACGCTGCAGTGGGCTCATCTGACCGAGGGCTCGCTGCACGTGCTCTACACCTCGTCGGCGGTCCAGCTCGGCGTGGTCTACAACTATCTGCCACTGATGATCCTGCCGCTATACGTGGCGCTGGAGCGACTCGACCCCAAGTTGCTCGAGGCCAGTCGCGACCTCGGCGGCACGGTGTGGAGCACGTTCTGGCACGTCACCGTTCCGCTGTCGATGCCGGGGGTCACCGCCGGAATGCTGCTGGTGTTCGTGCCGCTGATGGGTGACTACATCACCCCGACCGTGCTCGGCGGGGCCAGCGGCAGCATGGTCGGCCAGATGGTGGCCGCCCAATTCCAGAGTGCTCAGAACTGGGCACTCGGTTCTGCGATGGCGGTCCTGCTGATGCTGGCCATCTTCGGTACCAGCGCCGTGGTCGGTGCCGCCCTCAAGGTGGTCGGTGCCATCGCCACCGCCGCGACCTCTCTGAAACTGCCGTTCAAGGAGAATGCGTGACCGACATCGCTTCCGTCCCGAAACCGGTTCGCCGACAACGGATCCGGCCCGGTGACGCCCTGCTCAACGTGTGGGGCATGCTGGGGTTGCTGTTCCTGTTCTTTCCGATCGTCGTCATCGTGGTGTTCTCGTTCAACACCGGGCGCACCCTGCAGACGTTCGAGGGGTTCGGGTTCGACGCCTACGTCTCGGCGATGAACAACCCGGCGATCGTCAACGCGATCACCGTCTCGCTGATCACCGCCGCCGGCACCGCCGTGGTCGCCACCCTGCTGGGGACCTTCGCCGGAATCGCGCTGACCCGCCGTCCCGGCTGGTGGGCGCCCGGGCTGCTCGTGCTCCTGGGCCTGGTGATGGTGACACCCGAGATCGTCAGCGCCATCTCGCTGCTCCCCTGGTTCGTCACCCTCGGCGTCGACTGGGGACTTCCGGCCTTCAACGTTGGCCAGGTTCGCCTCATCATCGCCAACTCACTGTTCGCCAGCGCGGTGGTCACCTTCATCGTGCGCGCCCGGATGACGGGAATGAACGAGTTCCTCGAAGAGGCCGCGGCAGACCTGTACGCCACACCCATCAGACGCTTCACCGACATCACGCTGCCGCTGATCCGTCCCGCCGTCATCTCGGGTGCGCTGCTGGCCTTCACGCTCAGCCTCGACAACACGGTCGTGTCGTCGTTCGTCTCGGTCGCCGGTGCGACGCCGTGGCCGGTGTACATCTTCGCGTCGCTGAAGGCGTCGCTGCGACCGGACATCGCGGCGATGTCGACGCTGATGCTCGTGCTCACGCTGATCGTGCTGGCCATCGCCGCGCTGATCCTGCGGCGCGACCCGACGGGAGAGGGCGGTGGCGCCGCAGGCCTCACCAGTGCCATGGTGGGCCGATGAGCACCACACCGACCAACGGCCGGGTGTCCTTCTGGTGGGACAGCATCGGGCCGGAACCGTTGCGGCCGGCGCTGCCCGGTTCCACCCAGGCCGACGTCTGCATCGTCGGCGCCGGCTACACCGGACTGTGGACGGCCTACTACCTGAAGAAGGCAGCGCCCCAGCTGCGGATCGTCATGCTGGAGCAACGCTTCGCCGGCTTCGGCGCGTCGGGGCGCAACGGTGGCTGGTTGACCAACGAGATCACCGGCGGCCGTGGCTCCTACCTCAAGTCGCACGGCCGCGAGGCCGTGGCCCGCCAGCAGACCGCGATGAACGAGACGGTCGACGAGGTCATCCGCGTCACCCGCGACGAGGACATCGACTGCGACGTGGTCAAGGGTGGCGAGTTCACGGTGGCCACCAACGCCGCCCAGCAGACCCGGCTCCTGCACGCGGTGCAGGAAGCGCGCACCTGGCCGATGACGGACGTCGAACTCCTCAGTGCGACGGAGGCGACCGCGCGGATCAACGTGCACGGCACGACGGGCGCCATGTGGCATCCCCACTGCGCGCGACTGCATCCGGCGAAGCTGGCCGGCGGCCTGGCCCGCGTCGTGGAGGCGCTGGGCGTCGAGATCTACGAGCAGACCCGGGTCTCCGAGATCCGTCCCCACCAGGCGGTCACGGCGGCCGGCACCGTCACCGCCGACACGATCGTGCGGGCCACCGAGGGATTCACGGCGCAGATCGACGGTCTCCGGCGCACGTGGTTGCCGATGAACTCCTCGCTGATCGTGACCGAGCCGCTGTCGGCCGACACGTGGGCCGAGATCGGGTGGAGCGGCTACGAGACGCTGGGCGACCAAGCCCACGCCTACATGTACGCCCAGCGCACTGCGGACGACCGCATCGCCATCGGCGGCCGGGGCGCCCCCTACCGATACGGCTCCGGCACCGACGTCGACGGCGCGACCGACCCGAGAACCGTTGGCCTCCTGCGCGACATCCTGGTGCGCTTCTTCCCGTCGACGGCCGGGGCCGCGGTGGAGCACGTCTGGTCCGGCGTGCTGGGGGTGCCGCGGGACTGGTCGGCCACCGTCGGACTCGACCCGTCCACCGGGCTCGGCTGGGCCGGCGGTTACGTGGGCACCGGTGTCACGTCGACCAACCTCGCCGGACGCACGTTGCGCGACCTCATCCTCGCAACCCCCTCGACGCTCACCGAGCTGCCGTGGGTGAACCACCGGGTGCGCAAGTGGGAGCCGGAGCCACTGCGGTACGTCGCCGTTCAAGCCATGTACAAGGCCTATTACGCCGCCGACCGGGCGGAGCTTCGCGGACGTGCCACGACGTCGCCGATCGCCACGGCGGCCGACCTGGTCTCCGGACGCGGGCACTGACCTCCTCGGCACGCGCGCGCACCACCTCGTCACTACGGTGTACGGGGACACCTCGAGAGGAGTGGGCCATGAGCACCAAGACGCGTGCCACCTACCGCACGATGGCCGAGGGCACCGCGGAGGACTACGCCCTCATCGACCGTGCCGAGGAATCGAACAACGCGGGGCTGGTGCCCCGCGTGCTCGGCCTGGTGGAGGCTCTCGCCGACGGTGAGCAGGCCTACCCGATCAGCCGACTCGACCATTCGCTGCAGTCGGCCACCCGAGCCGTCGACGACGGACGTTCGGACGGGTACGTCGTCGCCGCGCTGCTGCACGACGTCGGTGACACCTTCGCACCCCATGCCCACGGCGCCTTCGCCGCTGCCGTCGTCGCGCCCTACGTGTCCGAGCGAATGGCCTGGATCGTCAAGGTGCATCCCGAGTTTCAGCAGTACTACTACGCACCTCACATGGGCGGCAAGCGCGACGCCCGCGAGAAGTACCGTGGACACCAGTGGTTCGACGACTGCGTCGAGTTCTGCGAGAAGTACGACCAGAACTGTTTCGACGTGGACTTCGAGCACCGTCCGCTCGACTTCTTCCGCCCAGTGGTGGAACGGGTCTTCGCCCGCGAACCGTGGACTGCCACGGACTGACCGGCGCTTCACCTTCGACACCGAGGAGACCGATCCCATGACGGCCGACTCGGAACCCAGCGACACCGAACTCGTCGTGGCGGCACAGCGCGGCGACGTGCAGGCGTTGGCCCGACTGCTGGCCCGCCACGAATCGAGCATGCGGGCCGTGGCGTTGAGCATCTTGGGCTTCGGGCCCGAGTCCCAGGATGCCGTCCAAGACGCCACGCTGACGGCCCTGCAACGCATCGGCGACCTCCGACGACCCGAGGCGGCGGCGCCGTGGCTGCGGGCGATCGTCCGCAACGCCTGCCGCATGCATCTGCGGTCGAGGATTCCCGTGCCCGCCTCCGACGACCCGTCGGTGCTCGCGGCGGTCGACCGGATGGACCCCGCGGCCCTGGTCGAACGCCACGAGACGCGGGACTGGGTGTGGCACGCGATCGACGAGCTGTCCCCCGACCTCCGGCTGGTCCTCATCCTGCGCTACTTCACCGACGTCACCACCTACGGCGAGATGGCCAAGCTGTGCGGGGTGCCGATCGGAACGGTGCGCAGCCGGCTCAGTCAAGCGCGCACGAAGCTGCACGCTGCGCTGACCAGCACGGCGGAGCTGTCCCACGACGACGTCTCGACACGGGCATCCGCCAAGCACGACGCCCAGGACGTCATGGATGCCGCACTGCACGGCTCGTTCCGCAGCGAGCTGAGCGCCCGGTGGACGCCCACGGTGGACATCACCTGGCCCACGGGCAAGCGCACCCGCGGGTTCGACTTCGCGGTCGGCGCCATGGACCGCGACCTGTCCGCGGGAGTTCGCCACCGAATCGCCAACGTCGCGGTCGGCCGCGACGTCGTGATCTGGGAGTCCGACCTGATCAGCCCCCCGGAGGACCCCTTCCACTGTCCACCCGGTGTGGTGTGGGCGCTCTTCGGTGACCAGGGCCGGGTCAGCCGGATCCGACTGTTCCATCCACGCCGGGCAGACGCTCTTCGACAAGCCGTGTGACGCAGATCGCACGAAAGGATCGGCGCGGAATCGAACCATTCGCCCCTCCCTCGCATCGTGCAGGGAGAGGGCCGCCAGCGGAGGCGGACCACGTCGCACAGTGAGGTTCAGGATGCTTGCCGATCAGATCAGCCCGTTGGCCGAGACCGCCGAGGCGGAGTTCATGTACCAGTACGAGTCGTCGGCTGCGCCGACGACGAAACAGACGCTCGGCATCACCACCGCGCGGATCGGCGGCGGCGTGGCGCTGTCGATGCGCCACGACGTGACCGGGTACTGGAGCAAGGCATTGGGCTTCGGGGTCAGCGAGCCGGTCACCGCGGAAATCCTCGACGAGGTGGTCGCGTTCTACGTCGCCGAGGCGGCTACCGGGGCCGTCATCCAGATCGCGCCCAGCCTGCTTCCCGACGACTGGTCCGAGATCGCCGGCCGACACGGCCTCACCCCGACCTCGCCGTGGATCAAGCTGGCCGGTGCGATCGACGACGTCGAGACGAGTTACACCACCAACCTGTCCGTGCGTCCCGTCGACCCGCTCGACCTTCCCCTGTGGGCGACGACGACTCTGCGCGGGTTCGGCATGCCGACGGTCGGGCTGGCAGACATGCTGGCCGAGGCCGCGACGCAGCCCGGATTTCGTCCCTTCGCCGCGTGGGACGGTGACGACATGGTCGCCACCGCCAACCTCTTCGTTCACGGCTCCGTCGGCTCGTTGAACTCGACGGCCACGCTGCCCACCCACCGCAACCGCGGTGCACAGTCGGCGCTGATCGCCGTGCGCGCCGCGGCCGCGGCGGACGCCGGTTGCCACTGGCTCTCCGCCGAAACCGGCCGACCCGCCGACGGCGAAGTCAACCCGTCGTTGAACAACCTGCTCCGGCACGGTTTGCGACCGATCTATGAGCGGGAGAACTGGGCGTGGTCGCCCGCCGGCTCATAGTCGGTGCATCTCGCGCGACATCGCCGCACGCTCCATGAAGTCGGCGCGGTGGGCAGGACGCGGCGGCCGGGCGAGGCGCGGGTGCACCCGCGCCGCGCGCCGGTGCCGCAGCGATGCGAGCCGCCGACGAAGACCCTCCAACGCCGCGCCGCGACGCTGTGCAGCTACGTCTGCAGATGACGAATACTGCAGGCTCAGAACGTCTTCGGTGTCGACGGGACGGTCCTGGACGCATTCGTTCGTGATCATGTTCACCAGCATTGCGAGCCACGCGGCGCCTAGCTTGGAGGTGCCGTGGAGATGACGTGGAGGTGATTCCACACGTCGATTACTTGGGATCGGTAGCACTCATCACTTGGTCGACTTGCCCGGCGACGACGCCAACCGCGCCGCGCACGACGAGGAGGACCAGAGATGACGAAGGCACGACCGAGCATGACGACGACGTCTCGAACGACGCGGGCCGCCGCCGCCGCTCTCCTGGCCGGTGCCGGCGCCCTCGCCGGCACCGTGCTGAGTCCGGCGACCGCGCAGGCCGATCCCGGCCGTGCCACCGGGCCCTTCACCTGGTGCCCCGGTCAGTACCAGGGCTTCACCCCGTCCGGGCCGGGCCGACCCAACTGGGACTGGAACGTCTGCCACACCTATTGGTGGGTCTACGGCGAACCGGGCGGCAACGTGGCCGAGAGCGTGTGGGAGGGCGGCCTGCCGCCGGCGCAGATTCCGCTCGAGAACTTGACCCGGCCGCCGGTCAACTGCGGACTGTTCTTCTGCCAGGATCCCGGTGGCCGGTACACGGTCGACCCACGGATCTGACCGCGGTTACGACGCGGTGGACTGCATGGCGGTGACCACCTCGTCGGTCGTCACCACGCCGTGGGCGAGGAAGCGGTAGTTGACCAGAGCGGCTTGATAGCCGTCACCCCACTCGGGGTGACGTGGGCCGGCGACGGCGTCGCGGACCACGTAGACCTCGAAGCCCTGCTCGAGAAGATCGCGCAGGTGCGACTCCACGCACATGTTCGCGAGCATCCCGCCGAGCAAGACGGTGTTGATCCGACGCTTGCGCAATTGCAGCACCAGGTCGTTGGTCTGGGAGCCAAACACCTTGTGCGGGCTCACCACGACCGTGTCCCGATCCTGGATGTAGGGCTTGAACTCCTCGAGCCAGTCCGCGCCCGAACCGTCGAATCCGTCCAGTGTGAGCGGCCCGGACCGGTCGAAGGTGCCCGTCCTCAGTTCGTCGGCCTCCAGTGCGCCGTTGAACAACCAGCGATGGTCCGTCGGATAGAAGTAGTGCGGGGAGATGAACATGCCGAACGACGCAGCCTTCGCGGCCTTGAAGATGGCGAGCATGTGCGCGACGGTGTCGTTCTCGGTGACACTGGCGCCCGTCGCGGCCCAGTTGACGCCGGTGGGACTCAGGACGTCGTTCTGGGGGTCGATGAAGACGACGGCGGTGTCGGCTGGGTTCCAGTTCATCGGGGTGGCTCTTTCCCTCGAGGGTTGTCACGCTCGATGATGCCGTCCCGGGCCGTCGTCGCACACCCCCGCTGACGCCCGTCGTCGGATACCCGCTGCCGGTAATGCGTCCGACGCCGCGCGTCGCCTACGTTTGCGGACGAGCGGGTCGACGACGGTCCGCACACGATCGCGCACGGGGGCAACGGCTTCCGAGGGAGGCAAGAATGACGATTTCGGTAGGCATCGTCGGCGTAGGCGACATGGGGTCGGAGATGGTCCCGCATCTCGTCGCCGACGGGTATGCGGTCACGTCGTTCGACGTGGACCCGGCCCGGTTGGAGGCCGCGGTGGCCGCGGGAGCGCAACGCTCGGCGTCGCCGTATGACGCCGCCAGCAAGGCCGACGTCGTCCTGAGTTTCGTGATGTCACAGGACATTCCGGCGGCGCACCTCGGCGAGCAGGGCATCCTGGCCGGGCTTCGTCCGGGGGCCGTGCTCGTCGTCTGCTCGACGACGACCCCCGAGATGATCGAACGGGTGCGCCGTCATGCCGATCCCGCGGTGGACGTGGTCGACGCACCCATCGTCGGCGGCGTCCGCTATGCCAGGGAGAAGTCGGTGACGTTCCTGGTCGGCGGCGACGAGAAGGCCGCGGACCGCGCCGAAGCGGTGCTGGTGTCGTTGGGCAAGGTCGAACGCGTCGGACCGGCCGGTTCGGGCGTCGCCTACAAGCTGATCACCAACTCCTTCGTCATGGCCGCCGAGGTGGGGCTACGCGAAGCACTCGACCTCACCGACATCCTCGGCGGGGACTACGAGACGGCCTTGCGACTGTTCGGGGTCGGGCCGATGGCCGCCGTGGTCACGCGCGCTCTGGACGAGTCGAATCCGCGGCCACTGCGCGCGTCTGCCGAAGACTTCGACACGCTCCTGGCCGCGGTGGACGACCCCGCGTTGCTTCCGATCTCCGCCGCCGGACGACACCGGTTGTGGGACGCGGTGAACCTCGACCCGGCGCACGAGCCGATGTTCGTCGAACTCACCCGCAAGACCACGGCGCTGCCCGACTACCGGGGCGAATGACTCTCACCACAGGTGCCCTTCGCGCCAATCACACACCAGGGCAACGGTTTCGACGAAAGTCGACGGGTCACTCGACGACGTCGGGAACAGCATGATGCGGTCGGCGGGGTCGTCGGTGTCGACCCTTCCGTCGGGGGTGTCGGCGGAGGTCGGACCGTTCCACGTCATCCATCCGCGGCCGGCGTAGAACGGCACCGCACTCTGCACGGCGTTGAGGGCGCCGATGTGGTGACGGTCGCGGATGACCGACTCCGCGTGGTCCATCACCAACCGCCCCAGGCCGCGGCCCCGATGATCCTCGGCCACCGCGACGGCCTCGACGTACCCGGTGTCGAAGACGCGGTCGACGTGGCCCACGGTGCGGGCCACCACCGAGGCGTGTGCCAGGAGGACACCGTCCTCGCTGACCACCACGTGCACGCCGTCGACGCCATGCAGCCAGTCGTGGGAACGAAACCCGGCACCGAATGCCGTGCGCACCAACGCCTCGGCGACGCCCAGTTCCTGCTCGGTCAGCTCACCCGATTCGGCGACACGCACGTCCGGCACCGGCCCAGAATGCCAGTCGGACCGCGCTCGTCGCCGACGGCACGCCCAGGGGCGATGATGTAGTCGACGAAGAGCCGAAGGAGCACGGATGAGTCGACGGGGACGGTGGGTGCTCGCCGCCCTGGGTGTTCTGGTCGTCGCCGCCGTCGCCTGGATGCTCGTACCGTCGTCGCGGTCCGCCACGCCGACGGCCACGGGTGTCCCCACCTGCCCGTTGGCCACCCTGCCGCGCGAGGCCCGCGACACCGTCCGCGCCATCCACGCCAACGGCCCCTTCCCATTTCCTCGCAACGACGGGGTCGTCTTCGGCAATCGCGAGGGCCACCTGCCCGACCAGGCGAGGGGTTACTACCGGGAGTACACGGTGCCGACCCCCGGTGCGAGCAACCGCTCGACCCGACGCATCGTCACCGGCGGCGCACCGGTCACCGATCCGCGCGAACTCTTCTACACCGCCGACCACTACGACTCGTTCTGCCTCGTCACCGACGGCGGCGGGCGGCCATGACGCGAACCTTCCGCATCGACGGGCGAAACATCCACGGGGTCGAGGACTTCTACGTGGAGATCGGCCGGGCGGTCAACGGCCCCGACGGTTACTTCGGGAACAACCTCGACGCGCTCGCCGACTGCCTGCGCGGCGGATTCGGCACTCCCGCCGACGAACCGTTCGAGTTCGACTGGCAGCACAGCGATCTGTCCCGCCGACGGCTGCGCGGCACGAGGCGCGGCGGGCAGCCGTTCGTCGACGCGGTGCGGGACGTGTTCGACGACGTGGGAGTGACGCTGCGCCTGAGGTGAGCGACGGGCGGTTCTGTAGCGTGGCGACCGTGAATTCCTACCGCGGATCCCGTTCCGTCGCGTTCGTGGCATGTGCCGCGCCGCTCGTCATGATGCTCGCCGCGTGCGGCGCCGACGCCGACGCCGAACCCGGCGCGTCCTCGACCGCAGCCAGCAGCACCTCGTCGGCCGTCGCCGCGCCCGGCCAGTCCGCCGCCGCGGAGTCCTGCCCGTCGGCGCCGCCCGCCGCCGGTGGCACCCCCGAGTGGACGCTGCCCGGGGCCACCGGCAACGTCGCGGTCACCGGGTCGACCGACTCGGCGGCGCCCGAGGTCACGGTGTCCGGCCCGTTCAGCGTCACCGAGACGCAGGTGCACACCCTGCAGGCCGGCAGCGGTCCCGTCGTGCCGGACACGGCGACGGTCTCGGTCTGCTACATGGGCGTCAACGGCCGTGACGGCAGCACGTTCGACAGCAGCTACCAGCGCGGGGAGCCCGCCGAATTCCCGCTCGACGGGGTCGTCCCGGGCTTCCAGAAGGCCATTGCCGGTCAGAAGGTCGGGTCGACCGTCGCCGTCGCCATGGCACCGGCGGACGGCTACCCGGAGGGTCAGCCCGCCGCCGGCATCCAGAAGGGCGACTCGCTGGTCTTCGCGATCAAGATTCTCGGCATCACGGGCTGACGGCCCGGCGGAAGTCGACTTGTCCCCCTGCGCCAGCAGGTCGGCCGCGAGGGTCATGCGCCACCGGGTGAGGTAGGTCAGCGGCGATTCCCCGACCAGATCGGCGAACCGCTTCGCCAGCGTCGCGCCGGGTGTCCCAGCGCCCCGATGCGTCCCAACCGGCCACTCCTCGCGGGCGACTGGGTTCGGCTGGTCGTCCATCCCGACTCCGTCAGTCGCTACGCGATGGACTGAGTCGTGCCTCGTGGCGCGTCGAGCTCGGGGTACGTTGTCGACTGATCCGGCAACCCGGCCCGCGCGAGGACGACGTCATGGAAACCCGACTTCCCGGTGGAGTGGTGCACGAACTGCCCGCCGATCTGCACACCGCATTGACCGCCAGCCAGACGGCACTGAACGCGTGGCATGACATCACGCCGCTGGCCCGCAACGAGTTCATCTGCTGGGTGGAGGACGCCAAGCAGGCCACGACCCGCGAGCGCCGCATCCGCCGCACCCGGGAAGAACTCGAGGAGGGCAGGCGTCGCCCGTGTTGTTGGCCGGGATGCAAGCACCGCACGACGGGCAGCTGACCTCGCCGGTGTGAAAAACCGCTGGCGACAGTGACACTCGATGCGCCACGCTGGGGCATGCACATCGACGGTTTCGCCGAGAACGGCTTCGTCAAGATCGAGGAGGCGGCGCCGCGCGAGGTGGCCGAGGCGGCGCAACGAAAGCTGTGGAATCGGATACCGATGGCGCCGGACCGACCGGAGTCGTGGACCGAACCGGTGGTGTGGGCCGCCGATCTACGCGGCGACGGTCCGTTTGGCGTCATCGCCGGCAGCCGGAGGGTGGCCGACGCCCTCGACGCAATCTGCGGGGTGGACGGTTGGCAACCACGCGGATCGCTGGGCAACGTCCCCGTCCGATTCCCGGTGCCGCCCGTCGCCGACGACCGCGGCTGGCACGTCGACCTCAACACGCCGCTACCGGACGGCACGTGGGCGGTCAGCGGACGCCCACACACGGTGTTGCTGCTGACGATCCTGTCAGAGGTTGGTGCTGACGACGCACCGACGCGGTTGCGGTCGGGATCGCACCGCGACGTTGCCACCGTCCTTGGCGAGCGGCCCGTCGACGCCTACGAATGCGGCCCACTGGTCGAGGAGGCCAGTGCACACCGGAAGGTGGTCCTGGCCACGGGCAGCCCGGGTGACGTGTACGTGGTGCATCCGTTCACGGTGCACGCCGCCGACGAGCACCGGGGCCACACACCACGATTCATGGCGCAGGCACCGGTACTGCTTGCCGAACCACTCTCTCCCCGGAGCAGCTCGCTGCTCGGGTCGGCGTGGTGGACCTAGACGATTAGCCCGGCGGGGCGGGCACGATCGTCGGCGGCGCCGCGGGATCGGCGGGCGCCGGTGCCGGCGCGTCGAATCCTGGGGGCGGCGGGCCGTTGAGCGGGTAGTACCCGGGCGGCAGCGCCGGTCCACCGGAGTTCGGGGCCGCCTGCACGGGCGCCGTCTCCGACTCGGGGAAGTTCAGCGACTTGAAGCCGGGCGGCAGCGGCGGTGGCGGGCCCGCCCCGGGTGGAGGCGGTGCGCCGACCGGCATGCCGTCGGGCGAGTCACCCACGCCGTAGGGGTCCTTCGCCTGGTGCCAGGCGTCCCTGAGGAAGCCCAACGGTCCCGATCCCGAGCCGTACTGCTGATTCTCGATCTGGGGCACGACGGGCGCGCCGACGGGCGGCGGAGCCGGCGGGGCGTCTCCACCGGCCACCATCTGCTGATCCGGCGCGGGTGCTCCCGGTACTGCCGGCAGCGGCGTCACGGGCACCTCCGGATCGGCGGAGGCCTGACCGGCCAAGCCGAGTGCGCCTCCGGCGAGGACCACCCCTGCACAGGCGATCTTCGCGGCGTTCACGGCCGTGATGCGACGTCGTTCAGTCATGTAACCGGGTGTCCTCTCTGCTGACGCCCGGTCATCGTCCCATATGTCGGCCTCGCGCGACCGGACATCGTGGCAGCGACTGGTTCAGGAGTGGCTGGTGCGCCATTTGTCCAGGACCCGCCGATCGCGCTTGGTCGGGCGGCCGGCGCCCCGATCGCGCATGGCCACCGGGATGGCGACCGTCGTCGGCGGCTTGGGCGTTCGGTCGAGAAAGCACGTCACGGCGTCGGCGGCGCCCACCCGCTTCTGAATGACGCGGACCACCTCGACGATGCGCGTCGTGTCGCCCACCCGGGCCTGCACCCGGTCGCCGGGCACCACGGTCGTCGACGGTTTGGCGGGCCGGTCGTTGATGCGCACGTGTCCGCCGCGGCACGCCGCGGCGGCGTCGGGTCGGGTCTTCGTCAACCGGACGGCCCACAGCCAGCGGTCCACCCGGGCGGAGTCCACCGGCGCCGTCACGCGGTGCCCCCGGTGCGGCGCCGCTGCACCAACCACTCGCGCTGTCTCCGCACGAATCCAGCATCCACCATCGCGCCGTGACCCGGCACGTAGACCGCGTCCTCACCACCCAGTTCGACGAGCCGATCCAAGGTGTGCGGCCAGGCGACCAGGTCGGAGTCGTCGGTGATCGACGGATCGCCCGATTCCTCGACCAGGTCGCCGCAGAAGACGACGGTCGGCGGGCCGGGGACGACGACGACCAGATCGTGGTCGGTGTGCCCCAACCCGGGATGCCGGACGTGGACCACCCGGTCGCCGAGGTCCAGGTCGACGTCGAGCACCCGGTGGTCCGGTGCCCGCACGGCGGCGATCGCCAGATCCAGCTCTGCGGGGTCCGCGCCGTAACTGAGGGCGTGGGTACGCACGCCGTCGAGTCCGGTGGTGAGCGCCGCCGTCACCGCCGGGGCACCGTAGAGTCCGGCGCCGGCGAACCCCGCCGAGCCCAGGACGTGGTCGAAGTGGTCGTGGGTCATGACCAGATGGGTGACGGCACCGCCGCCGAGGATCTCCACGTCGGCGGCGACGGCCGCCGCCTCGCGCAGCGTCGTGCCGCAGTCGACGAGCAGGGTGGCCCGACTCCCCCGCACCAGCCCCACGGTGACGTCGAGGAACGGCAGTCGACACCGGTGCACTCCGTCGGCCGGCGTCTCCCAGAGGTAGTTCAACGACTCAGGCACCGAGCACCCGTCCGGTGAAGCAGCTGCGGTACTCGCTCGGCGTCGTCCGCAGTGCCCGCACGAAGTGGTGGCGGAAGGTGACGGGCGAGTCGAAACCGACCCGCGCCGAGATCTGTTCGATCGACAGGTCGGAGGACTCCAGCAGCGCCAGGCTCGCCTGGATGCGCTGGGTGATCAGCCACTTGATGGGCGTGGTCCCGGTCGCCTTGGCGAACCGGCGCAAATAGCTGCGCCGCGACAGCGACGAACGGGCCGCCAGCTCGTCGAGTGTGATCGGCGAGTCCAAATGCGCCAGGGCCCAAGCCATTCCACCGGCGATGTGGCCGTCGGTGGTCGGCTCGGGTACCGGCGATTCGATGTACTGCGCCTGGCCGCCGGCCCGGTGCGGTGCGATCACCATTCGCCGCGCCACGTCGTTGGCCACGTGCGCGCCGTGATCGGAGCGCACGATGTGCAGGCACAGATCCAAGCCGGCCGCGCAGCCCGCACTGGTGAGGACGTTGCCGCCGTCGACGTAGAGCGGGGTCGGGTCGACGTCGACGTCGGGGAAGCGCTCCTGCATGAGGTCGACGTAGATCCAGTGGGTGGTGGCCGTCCGGCCGTCGAGCACGCCCGCCTCGGCGAGCGCGAAGGCGCCCGAGCAGATGGAGACCAATCGCGAATCACGTTGGTGGGCAGCCCGTATCGCTTCGACCAGCGCGGGCGAGGCGGCTCTGGTGGTGTCTCCGACGCTGGGGATGACGACCGTGTCGGCGGCGGCGAGGTCGTCGAGCCCGTAGGACGTTCGCACGGTGGCGCCGCCGAGCATCCGAACCTCCGGCCGCTCCGAGCACAGCTTGACCGAGTACCAGGGGGTGGGGATGCCCGCACAGAAGGCCGCCGACAGGTCGTGCATGCCGAAGATCTCCGCCGCCAGGCCGGATTCGAAGCCCGACATTCCGTCGTAGGCGAGGATGGCCACCGAATGCATGTCACTATCTTAACCATTAACGGCCCTAGTGCCACTGGGCAGCGTCCCGATCGGCGGCAATGGTGGAAACATGCTCTACAAGAGAACGTCTCGCCTCCAGAAGATCCGCCGCACCCGCACCTTCGGGCTGCTCGCCGACGTGCTGGCCGGCGTCCACGCGGCCAACGGGCTCGCCCACGGCGTCCAACCGCCGGCGGACTCCCGCACCCGTTACGCGAACACTCCGGAGTAGGCGTTGAGCGCCGGCTGCCCGCCCAGGTGGGCGTAGAGGACGTTGGACTCCTTGGCGATCGTGCCGTCGCGCACCATGTCGACCAGACCCGCCATCGACTTCCCCTCGTACACGGGGTCGATGATCATGCCCTCGAGGCTGCCGGAGAGCGTGATGGCATCCAGCGTCGACTGCACCGGAATGCCGTAGAGGTCGCCCGCCCAGCCTTCGAGGACGGTGATCTCGTCGTCGCGAAGATCGCGTCCGAGGCCGATGAGTTCCGCGGTGTGCCGGGCGATGCGGGCGACCTGTGCCCGCGTCTTCTCCAGGGTCGCGGAGGCGTCGACGCCCAGTACGGTGCGCGGCCGGTCCTGACCGGCGAACCCGGCGATCATCCCGGCGTGCGTCGAGCCGGTCACCGTGCAGACCACGATGGTGTCGAAGAAGACGCCGAGTTCGGCTTCTTGACGCTGGACCTCGTAGGCCCAGTTGGCGAAGCCCAGTCCGCCCAGCGGATGCTCGGAGGCGCCCGCCGGGATCGGGTACGGCGTGCCGCCCGCCTCGGCGACCTCGCGCAGCGCGTCCTCCCAGGAGGAGCGGATGCCGATGTCGAACCCCGACGGGTCGAGCCGCACGTCGGCCCCCATGATCCGCGACAGCAGGATGTTGCCGACGGTCTCGTCCAACCGCGTGGCCTCCCACACCTCCGGCCAGTCGACCCACTTCTCTTGCACCAGGCGCGCTTTGAGGCCCAACTTGGCGGCGACCGCGGCGACCTGGCGGGTGTGATTGCTCTGATAGCCGCCGATGGACACCAACGTGTCGGCGCCGGAGGCGAGCACGTCCGGGACGATGTACTCGAGCTTGCGAGTCTTGTTGCCGCCGTATGCCAACCCGGAGTTGCAGTCCTCCCTCTTGGCCCAGATCCGCGCGCCACCAAGGTGGGCGGTGAGCCGGTCGAGCGGGTGAATCGGGCTAGGCCCGAACGTCAGCGGATATCTCTCGAAGTCCTCGATGGACATTCTGCCTGCTTCCTCTGGCTTGTCGCGCGGTTGCGAAACGCAATATATCGCATAACCGTGCGGTCGACCCGAGACTCACCGCGACGAGGCCGAACCCGCCGTCACAGCCGGGCGAAGCACGGGTCCGCGTCGTCCTGGGGAATGGACGCGTCGCGCGTGGAGAACTTTCCGACGACTCCGGTGGGGGTCACCTCGACACTGTCGGCGTGAATGCCGAGCGGGTACTGCGCGTTCAGCTTCGCGGTCAGCCCGTCGAGGGCGGTCTGGACGGTGTCCTTGGCGAGCGGGCCCTTGACGTCCAGGACCTGCAGGGCGAGGTCGCCCTCGTTCACGACCGGCTTGGCCGTCACCTGAACCTCGCCCGCCTCCAGGACCAGGGTGCCCGCCGCGGGGTCCGTCGTGACGCCCGTGACCAGGCTGCCCACGCCAGGGAGGTTGGCGGCCACCGTGTCCTTGATGCCCGCCGCCGTCCAGGTCAGCGTGGCCTCGAGGGATCCGATGGTCCCCTTGGAGTCCGCCGAGCCCTGCAGCCGCACGTCCGACACCGACACGTCGGCCTTCATGCCCTTGGCGTCCTGCACGTTGTCACCGTCGGTGACCACGGAGATGTTGGTGTAGTGCCCGGTGACGTGCTGCCACAGGAACGGCGGATTGACGCCGAACGAGACGCTCGCACCGTCCCTGACCACGCATTCGGCGACGTCGACGAGGAGGGCGTCCACCCGATGCCGGGCATACAGCTCACCGCCGGCGAGCCCCCCGACGAGGAGGGCGACCACGATCACCGCCAGCAGCGCGAGCGACAGCGGGTCGCGCAACCAGGCGCCGCGAGGCTTCTTGGGCGCCGGCGGCGGTGGGTTGTCCCGCCCGCCGGTGAACGGCGGCTCCAGCGGCCGCGGCGCGACGCGAATCCGCTCCGTGGGCACCGCGTCGACCGGTGGTGGCGGGGGCGGGGGGCGGAGCCGCTCGGTGGGCGCGGCGTCGGGAGGACGCTGCGGCGGCCGGAACCGTTGCGTCGGCGGTTCGGGTCGAGGAGGGCCGGGGCGGCGAAGCGGCGCGTCCCGGCGGACGGGTTCACCGCGCTCGCCCGGTCGCCGGGGACCCTGCGGCGGTGTCGTCACGCCTTCGATTCTGCCCTAGCCGCGCGAGGCGTCAGCCCCCTTGCTCCAGTGAGATCACGCTGATGTCCGGCGGCGCACCGACCCGCACCGGCGGACCCCAGAACCCGGCCCCCCGGGAGACGTAGAGCTGGGTGTCGCCGACGGCGGACAACCCGGCCAGCGACGGCTGCACCGCGCGCACGGCGTAGTGGAACGGCCACATCTGGCCGCCGTGGGTGTGCCCGGAGAGCTGCAGGTCCACGCCGCGCCCGGCGGCCGTCTCCACCTGCACCGGCTGATGGGCCAGCAGCACCGTCGGCCGGGCGGGGTTCCGGCCGCTCAGCGCCTTGTCGAAGTCCGGCGGGTCCGAGCGCGACGCACCCGCGACGTCGTTGACCCCGGCGAGGTCGAACGCCGCACCACCGCGCCGGATCACGGTGTTCTCGTTGCGCAGCGGCTGCACGCCGAGCCGCTCGAGTTCGGTGAGCCAGGACGCCGTGTCGTCGACGAAGTATTCGTGGTTCCCGGTCACGAAGAACGCGCCTTCCCGGGAATGCAGGTCGCGCAACGGTTCCGCGGCCGGACCCAACTCGTCGACCGTGCCGTCCACCAGGTCGCCGACGATCGCCACCAGGTCCGGTGACGTCTCGTTGATCATCCTGACGATGCGCTCGGTGTGGGCCCGGCCCGCCAGCGGACCCAGGTGGATGTCGGACACCACGGCGATCCGGAAGCCGCTCAGCGCCGGATCGAGCCGGCGCAGCCGCACCGGAACGTGCAACACGTTCGGCGGTCCCAGCGCCGTGGCCGCGCCGACTCCGACCACTCCGACGGAGACGGCACCCGCGGCCACCGCGCTGGCCCGGGCCAGGAAGAGCCGCCGGTTCACGGCGTCGGGTTCGGCCGGCGACGTCACCTCCGGCGCCGCACGCCGCCGGATCCGTCGCCGTGCCGCCCACCGGACCGGTTCCAGCACGAGCAGCACCAGGAAGAGGTAGGCGACGAGCGCGAACCAGAGATAGCCCGGCCACGCCACCTCGACGGGCACGACCCCGCGCAGGGCCAGCGTCGCCACCAGCAGGACGGCCAGCGCCACGACGATCCCCGACAGGACCCAGCGGGCCCGGCCGGGACGGGTGGTGTCCTTGACCAGTCGTAGCCAGACGAAGAAGTGCATCGCCGCCAGCACGGCGCCGAGGACGAGGAGGAACATCAGGCGAACGCCACGATCAGCGGACCCGCACGCTCAGGCACGTCACGCAGCCCTCCAGCTTCTCGTATTCCGAGACGTCGACCAGTTCCAGCCGGTACCCGCGGTCGGCGAACAGCCGGGCCGTCTCCGGGGCCGCGGAACTCATCAGCAGCAGGTCGTCGTCGAGGATGACGACGTGGGCTCCTGGTTCCTCCGGCACGGCCAGGAACGAGGGAAACACGCCGGGGTCGTCGACGACGGGTTCGTAGCCGATGATCGTGCCGTCGGGAAGGGCCGTGACCGCGCTCTTGAGGTGCAGGGCCTTGGTCAGCGGCACCGCGGTCACCGTGTAGCCGCGCGGGCCGACGATCCGCGCCAACTGCTCGACGGCGGGCGCCGTGGTGGTGCCGCTGAGCCCGACGTACACCTGGGCGCCCACCTTGAGGACGTCACCGCCGTCGAGGGTTCCCTCGGTGATCGCCGTCGACTCCAGGCCCAGGCCGTCGACCGTCTGCTGCACCGCGGCGGTCTCCGGATTGCGGGTGGGCTGGCGTGGGTTGGTCACCACCGCGAGGTCTCCGAACATCACCACGGCGTCCTCGACGAATACGCAGTCGGGCATGGCGTCGTCGCCGTCGAGCACCACGGTCGGCCATCCGCTGCGCTCCAGGGCGGCGACGTAGCCGTCCCATTGGCGCTTGGCCAGCGCCAGGTCGACGGGGTGCCGCTCGATGAAGGTGGTGATGCCGTCAGCCAGTGTCTCCGCTGGTCGACGGACGAGTGCGAAGGGACGGTCGGGCATCCCGACATCGTAGGTGAGGGGCGTGCAAGGCCTCCGCCGTCGACCTGGCCGAACGGAGTGCCCGCACGGGCACCACACGGGAAGCGGTCAGGCTAAGCTGTCCCGAGTCGGGCTAACCGTTTGGAGCAAAATGATCAACGTCAGACGCGGAATCTGGGTTTTCGGCTGCGCCGCCGCGTTCGTTGCCGCGCCATTGGTCGCCGCCTCCCCGGCCGTTGCCAAGGACTGCCCGTACGGCACCGTGCCCACCCGCTTCGAGGGCGTCTGCTCGCCGGGCCAGGCCGGCGGCTTCGGCGCTCCCGGCGTCGTCGTCCCGCCGCAGGCCTCGGCCGTCGGCCCCGTCGTCGACCCGAACTTCAACGGGTACGGATCGGTGCAGGGCATCCCGTGCACCCCGGAGAACTACGGCAAGTGCATCGCCCTGCAGAAGAGCCTCGGCGGCGGGTAGCCCCCGGCCGGTCGGTGCCGCAAAGCGGATGCTGATGGTCGTCACAGCTGGTACTTAACACGGCTAACTACCGTGACGGGTGTGTTGCCGAGCGGAATCCGCTCGGCGCCGGACCCGGAAGGACCGAAATGTCGCTGAAGTCCACGAAGATCGTCGCCGGTATCGCCATGGCGGGCGGACTCGCCGCCGCCGCCCTGGGAGTCAGCAGCGGGGTGGCCAACGCCGACCCCGGCCCCGGCGGCGCGCCGATTCCCGCCCACTGGGGTCCGCCTCCCCCACCCGCACCGTGGGGCCCGCCGCCTCCTCAGCAGGGATGGGGTCCCGGACCCGTCGGCTGGGGTCCGCCGCCGCCCCCGCAGAACGTCCCCTTCCCCGGCGGCTGGAACGGCGGCTGGGAGCCCAACGGCGGATTCTGTCTCGGCCCGTTCTGCGTCTAGCGTTCGCGCGCCCTTCGAATCGCCCTGACGCAAAGCAGTGACGTCGAAGGATCCGGTCGCCAGACTCGTGCCAGTGACCCGACCGATCCGTTTCAACGCGTTCGACATGAACTGCGTCGCCCATCAGTCACCCGGCCTGTGGAGGCACCCACAGGACCAGTCCTCGCAGTACAAGGACCTGTCCTATTGGGCCGACCTCGCCCGACTCCTCGAGCGAGGTCGGTTCGACGGACTGTTCATCGCCGACGTGCTCGGCACCTACGACGTGTACGGCGCCAGCGACGAGGCGGCCATCCGACAGGCCGCGCAGGTGCCCGTCAACGATCCGCTCCTGCTGGTGTCGGCGATGGCGCTGGTGACCGAGCACCTCGGCTTCGGCATCACCACCGGAACGGGATTCGAGCACCCGTATCCGTTCGCCCGGCGGGTGTCCACGCTCGACCACCTCACGAAGGGTCGGGTCGGCTGGAACGTCGTCACCGGGTACCTGCCCTCGGCGGCGCGCAACATGGGCCAGACCGACCAGCCCGAGCACGACGCCCGTTACGAGCACGCCGACGAGTACCTCGAAGTCCTCTACAAGTTGTGGGAAGGATCGTGGGAGGACGACGCCGTCGTCCGCGACCGCGAGCGTGGGGTGTACACCGATCCCGACAAGGTGCACCACATCGGCCACGAGGGACGGCATTTCACCGTCCCGGGCATTCACCTCTCCGAGCCGTCCCCGCAACGCACGCCCGTGCTGTTCCAGGCGGGCGCCTCTCCCCGCGGAGTGCGGTTCGCCGCCGAGAACGCCGAGGCCATCTTTACCGCCGCCCCCACCAAGGCGATCCTCCGCGAGACGGTGACCACGATTCGCCGGGAACTCGAACTGGCGGGCCGAGACCCGTACTCGGCGAAGATCTTCAACCTCTCCACCGTCATCACCGCAGCGACCGACGAGGAGGCTCGCGCCAAGCACGCCGAGTACCTCTCCTACGGCGACCCCGAGGGCGCGCTGGTGTTCATGTCCGGCTGGATGGGCGTCGACCTGGCGAGCTACGGACTCGACGAGCCCATCGGCAGCGTCGACTCCAACGCCATCCACTCGGCGGTGAAGGCCTTCCAGTCCGCCGATCCGGACGGCGGCGAGTGGGCCGTCGAGGACATCGCCAACTGGGGCAAGATCGGCGGCATCGGCCCGCTGATCGTGGGCTCGGGTGAACGCGTCGCCGACGTGCTGCAGGAATGGGTCGCCGACACCGACGTCGACGGCTTCAACCTCGCCTATGCGATCACGCCGGGAACCTTCGCCGACTTCGTCGACCACGTGGTGCCGGTGCTGACCGCCCGCGGCGCCTACCAATCCGAGTATGCGGCGGGAACGTTGCGCAACAAGCTGTTTGGCCGCGGCGACCACCTGCCCGATGAGCATCGTGGGTCCCGGTACCGGGTGGGCGGGCCGTCATCGACGATAATCGAACGACCGTCCACCAAGCCATCGTCATCGTCGTCGACGGCCTCGCAGCCGACGGCCAGCCGCTAGGAGTCTCGCCATGCCCGTCAAGCTTCACTGGTTTCTGCCCACCTATGGCGACAGCCGACTGATCGTCGGCGGCGGCCACGGCACCCCCGCCGGCTCGGCGCACAGCGACCGCGACGCGTCGATCGACTACCTCGGCTCGATCGTCCGCGCGGCCGAGTCGTTCGGGTTCACCGGAGCCCTGATTCCCACCGGCGCATGGTGCGAGGACGCCTTCATCACCGCGGCACTGCTGGCCCGGGAGACCACCTCGCTGGCCTTCCTGGTCGCGTTCCGTCCCGGCCTCGTCAGCCCCACCCTCTCGGCGCAAATGGCGGCGACGTTCGCCCGGCACGCCCCCGGCCGACTGCTCCTCAACGTCGTCGTGGGCGGTGAAGCCCACGAGCAACGGTCCTTCGGGGACTTCCTCGACAAGGACGCGCGCTACGAGCGATGCGACGAGTTCCTCGAGGTGGTGCGCCGGCTGTGGGCCGGCGAGACGGTCACTTTCGACGGCAAGCACATCCAAGTGGAGGAGGCGGCTCTGGCCCTGCCCCCAAACCCGGTGCCGCCGTTGTACTTCGGCGGCAGCTCGAAGGCCGCGGGGCCGGTGGCCGCCAAGCACTCCGACGTCTACCTGACCTGGGGAGAGCCGCCGGAAGCGGTGCGCGAGAAGATCGAGTGGATCCGCAAGGAGGCCGCCGACGAGGGCCGCACGGTGCGCTTCGGCATTCGGCTGCACACCATCTCGCGCGACACCGCCGACGAGGCCTGGGCGCAGGCCGGCAAGTTCGTCGACGCGCTCGACGAGGAGACGGTGCGCAAGGCGCAAGCGGGGCTGAGCCGCAGCCAGTCCGAGGGCCAGAAGCGGATGCTCGCCCTGCACGAAGCCAACCGCGCCAACGGATCCTGGAACGACGCACGCAGCCTGGAGATCGCGCCGAACCTGTGGGCCGGCGTCGGCCTGGTCCGCGGCGGGGCGGGCACTGCCCTGGTGGGCAGTCACGTCGAGGTCGCCGACCGCATCGCCGAGTACGCCGAGGTCGGCATCGACGAGTTCATCTTCTCGGGCTACCCGCACCTGGAGGAGCTCTACTGGTTCGGTGAGGGCGTGGTCCCGGTGCTGCGCGAACGCGGTCTGTTCGACGCCGGACGGGTCGACGCGACACCCACCTCGGTTCCGTTCCTCGGCACCGCGCGGTGAGCGCACCCACCGCGACGCAGGCCGTCGCCACCGCGGCCGACGCGGTGGCGGTGGCACACCGGTTGTCCGTCGAGTTCGCGGCCGAGGCCGGTGCCCGCGACGCCGACCGTGTCCTGCCGCACGCCCAGGTGCAGACGCTCAAGGACTCCGGGCTGTTGGCGTTGTCGGTGCCCAAGGAGTTCGGCGGGGTGGAGGCGCCCTACGAGGTGGTGACCGAAGTGTTCCGCTCGATCGCTCGGGCTGACCCGTCGCTGGCCCAGATCCCCCACTCGCACTACACCTTTCTCGAGGCCATCCGCCTGCAGGGGACGCCGGCCCAGAGGGCGTTCTTCTACGGCGTCGTCCTGGGCGGCGGCCTGCTCGCCAACGCCCAGTCCGAACGCGGCCCGCACCCGCTCGACGTCGACGCCACCACGTTGACCGAGACCGGGTCCGGTGACTACGTGCTGGCCGGCCGCAAGTTCTACTCCACCGGCGCACTCTTCGCCGACTGGGTGATCGTCCGGGCGTCCGTCGCCGACGGCTCCGGCGACGCGCCGACGTCGAGCACGCCCAAGGCACTGGCGTTCGTGCCCCGCGACGCGCCGGGTCTTCAGATCGTCGACGACTGGGACGGCATGGGTCAACGGACCACCGCGTCGGGCACCGTCACCCTCGACGACGTCCGGGTGCCGGCCGAACACGTCGTGCCCTTCTCCCCCATCTTCGCCGAGCCGAGCACGTACGGCGCCCAGGCGCAGCTGCTGCACGCCGCCATCGACGTCGGCATCGCGACCGGCGCGCTGGAGGAAGGACTTCGGCAGGCCGCGAAGGCCAGACCCCACTTCGAGGCCCGGGTGGACGCTGCCGCCGACGACCCCACCGTGATCCAGCTGGCCGGAGAACTGGTCGTAACCGTGCGAGGTGCGCAGGCGCTGCTCGCCGAGGCGGCCCGCGAAGTCGACTCCGCCCGTGCCAATTCCACCGCCGAGACGGCGGCCGCGGCGTCGATCGCCGTCGCCGTCGCCAAGGTCGCCGCGGCGCGTGCGTCCCTGGAGGCGTCGACGGCCCTGTTCGACCTGGGCGGTACCCGCAGCGCCTCGGCGAGCGGGAACCTGTCGCGCTACTGGCGCGACGCCCGGACCCACACCCTGCACGATCCGCTGCGCTGGAAGATCCAGCACGTCGGCCGCTACGCCCTCTCGGGCACCACGCCGCCGCGGCACGGCCAGATCTAGTCCCAGGCGCCGTCGAGATACTGCGCGCGACACGCGCGGCGCGCCAGCTTGCCGCTGGTGGTGCGCGGAATGGCCCCGGCGGGAACGAGTCTCACGTCGTGCACCGTCAAGCCGTGACGGCTCGGCACTGCCGCCCGGACCGCCGCGAGCGCCTCCCCCGGGTCGGCGCGGTTGGTGCCGGCTGCGCGCTCGGCGACGACGACGAGACGCTCGCCGGGGATGGTGAACGCCGCGACGTAGCCCCGCCGGACCATCGGCGAGGCGTCGGCCACGGTGTCCTCGACCTGCTGCGGATAGACGGTGCGCCCGTCGACCATCACGCGGTCGGCGATCCGGCCCGTGACGTACAACTCCCCGTCGAGGTAGAAGCCGAGGTCACCGGTGCGCAGCCAGTCGGCCGCCGCGGGCACGCCGGTGGTGTGGCCGCCCGCGCGCAGGGAGGAGCTCAGCCGGGCGTGGAACGTGCGCGCGCTCTCCTCGGGCAACCCCCAGTAGCCTCGGCCAACGTTGTTGCCGTGCAACCACATTTCCCCGACCCGACCGTCGGGGAGCTCGGCGGCCGTGTCGGGGTCGACCACCGCCGCCCACAGGCTGCGCGCCACCTGACCCGACGACACCTGCGCCACCGCGGACGGAGCGTCGGCCGCGACGGGCACCGCGCGCCCGGCCTCCAGTTCGTCGCGGTCGACGTGGAGCACCGTGGCCCGGGCCGTCGGAGTGGTGGTCGCGATGAACAGCGTGGCCTCGGCGATGCCGTAGGACGGCTTGATCGCGGTGGGCGGCAACCCGAACGGCGCGAACGCCTCGTCGAACGACGCGATGGCGGACATGCTGACCGGTTCCGAGCCGATGATCATCACGACGTTGGCCAGGTCGACGTCGTCGCCCGGGGCGGGCCGGCCCCGAAGCGCCGTCCACTCGTAGGCGAAGTTGGGTGCCGCGGTGACCACCCGGCCCTCCCGCGACCCGTCGGACAACGCCGTGATCCACCGCTGGGGCCGCCGGACGAATGCGGTGGGTGACATCAACGTCGAATGCCCGCCGTAGACGGCGGGAAAGCCGATCATCGACAGACCCATGTCGTGGTACAGCGGTAACCAGCTGACGCCGTGGGTGTTTCGATTCAGCAGGTCGATGGACAGGATCATCTGGATCAGGTTGGTGCCGACCGCACGGTGGGTGATCTCCACGCCGACCGGAGGGCGCGTCGACCCGGAGGTGTACTGAAGGTGCGAGACGTCGTCCACGTCGACTTCGACGGGGACGAAGCCGACACCGTCGCCATCCGGAACGTCCTCCAGGACTATGACTTTCGGCTGCAACGCGGACGGAAGGGTGGCCAGGAACGGCTCGACGGTCGGCAGCGCCGCCGCGGTGGTCAGCACGACGGACGGCCGGGAGTCGCGCAGCGCCGTGTCCAGTCGTTCGGCGTGACCGGGGAGTTCCGGCGCGAACAGTGGCACGGCGATGGTGCCGGCCTTGATGGCCGCGAAGAACCCCGTGACGTAGTCGAGTCCCTGAGGCGCCAGGATCGCGACCCGGTCGCCGGTGGCCGCGACGCGCTGGAGACGGGCGGCGACCGCGCGCAACCGGACGCCGAGCCCGGCCCACGTCAGCTCCACGGCCACGCCGGCGTCGGAACGGGTGAAGTCCAGATACCGATAGGCGACGGCGTCGCCGACGTGGGCGACGTTGCGGTCGATCAACGAGGGCAGCGTCACCCCCGGAGGCAGCGCGACGCCCCCGTCGGAGGTCAGGCAGTCCTCGATGCGCAACAGACCGTCCGGGGCGAGGTACTCCTGCCGGGCCATGCCGCCAGTCTAGGCGCAGCGGCCGACGGGAAAGCCGTTGTCTCACGGCCGAAGACGTGAGCATTGCCACGTCGAGGCCCGGGTGCCCTACAGTGCTGGGCGTGGCGCGAACCAGCCCGTCCGGCGACGAGGTGCAGCTGGCGGCCGAACACGTCGGGACCACCGTCGCACACCTGGAACGCCGCATCCAGGCACGTTTCGGCGAACGCGGCCTGACGAAGGCGGTGCGCGACCTCGGGCGGCTGGTGGCGCTGATCGAGACCGAGGCGGGGCAGTCCCGCGACCGCCTCCGCCGCACCACCCTGACCGCCCGGGCCGTCGGCGTCGTGATCGTGGTGGCGACCGTCGCCGCGCTCGCCTTCAGTTTGCGCACTGCCGTGCTCGACGGGCTCGCCGACACCACGGACTGGGTACCTCTCGTCGAGAGCGTCGTCAACGATCTGGTCTACGCCGCGATCGCGCTGGTGTTCCTGTGGGCCGTCCCCGAACGGCTGGAGCGGCGCTCGCTGCTGCGCCTGTTGCACCGGCTGCGGTCACTGGCCCACGTCATCGACATGCACCAGCTGTCCAAGGATCCCGAGCAGATCAGCCCCACCTACGTTCCGACGGCCGAGAGCGTGCGCCACGGACTCGACGCCGACCAGCTGCATCACTACCTCAGCTACTGCTCGGAGATGCTGAGCCTGACGGCGAAGACTGCGGCGCTGTGCGCCGAGCACAGTGCCGACGCGGTGGTGCTGGAGAACGTCTCCTACGTCGAGACGCTCACCACCGAGCTGTGCAGCAAGATCTGGCAGAAGATCTCGCTGCTGCCCCGGGTCTGACGTCCGGGATCGGGCCCGGCGCTGCGCCGGCGCGGCATCGGCGGGTTCCCGGGCACGACGGGCCGGGAACCGGCATCATTCCCAGTGGGGGGACGAGTGGGGAGAGATCGCGCGCTGGATGCCGTCCGCGGCCTGTGCATCTGTTACATGGCAATGGCACACGTCTGCTACGGGTCCGCCCTGTTCGGCGCGATGTCGTTCATCCCCTGGGTCGACGGCGCGTCGGGTTTCATCCTCATCTCCGGTCTGGTGCTCGGCATGCTCAGCCGGCGACGAACCGACGTCGCGGGAGTGGCCGACGCGCAGGCGCGGCTGGGGCGACGCACCGCTCTGCTGTACGCGTCCCACCTCGCCCTGACCGCGCTGACCGTCGTCGTCGCGGCGGCCGCCGACTCCGAGGATCCGACGTGGCCCAGCGTCACGGATGCGTCCCCGACCCAGGTCGCCGGCTGGCTCGTCACCATGCAGATCAACCCGCGCTTCGTCGACGTCTTGTCCATGTACGTCGTCCTGTTGGTCCTCGCAATTGCCTGGACGCCGCTGCTCGAACGCGGGTGGTGGCCGGCGGTCGCAGGTTCGTCGGCTCTGCTCTACGCGGTGGCCGTCGCGACGGGCTGGGGTCGCTTCCCGAATCAGCCCGACGGCTACGCGTACTTCAACACCGCGGCGTGGCAGGCCCTGTTTGCGTCGGCCTTCGTCGTCGGCTGGCACTGGAACCGGTTGGCCGACCGGATGCGCGGCCCGACCGCTCTGGCCGTCGCGGTGGGAGGCGGTCTGCTGCTGGCCGCGACCGGGGTGCTGGTCCGCGACACCGCCGCGGGCGCGATCGCGTTCGACAAACCCGAGTGTGGAGTGGGCCGAATCGTGTTGGCCTGGGCGGTTTTCGTGGTGCTCCATCAGCTGTCGAGGTTCGCGGTTACGCGCACGCCGGCCCTCGTCGGGCCGATGGTGATGATCGGCTCGCGCAGCCTCGCGTGCTTCATCGCATTGTGCGTGATCGAGACGTTCCTGCCGCTGGCGATCGGCTCCGACCGGACCACGTTCGCGGCCCAGATCGCCGGGGTGCTCACCGTGCTGGCGATGTATCCGATCGCCCGGGCACGCGGCACGGCCGGTGCCGCGCTCACCGGCTGGCGTCGGCGACCGAGCCCGGCGTGACACCTACTACGGCGACGACACGCGCACCAGCATCTTGCCGATGTTCGCCCCGGTGAACAGACCGTTGAGGGCGTCCACGCACGACTCGATGCCGTCGTAGACGGTCTCGCGGTGCACCAGCAGACCCTGTTGCTCCCACCCGCGCAACGCGGCGAAGGCCTCGTCGAACCGGCCCCATTCGTCGAGCGCGTTGAACCCCTGCATGGTGGCCGTCTTGGCCAGGATGTTCACGTAGTTGGCGGGCCCGGGATGCTCACCGGTGAGGTAGCTCGAGATGACGCCGCACAGCACCACCCTGCCCTTTGGGGCCAGGCGTCCCAGGACGGCGTCGAGGATCGGGCCGCCCACGTTGTCGAAGTACACGTCGACCCCGCGCGGGCACGTCTCCTTCAGCGCGGCAGGCACGTTGCCCGCGCGGTAGTCGACGCAGTCGTCGAAGCCGAAGTCCTCGACGACCGCTCGGCACTTTTCCGGCCCGCCCGCGATGCCGACGACCCGCGCGCCGGCGATCTTCGCGATCTGTCCGGCCACCGAACCGGTGGCGCCCGCGGCCGCCGAGACCACCACCGTCTCCCCCAGTGCCGGGCGCCCGACGTCGTGCATTCCGAAGTACGCGGTGGCTCCCGTCGGCCCGTAGATCGACATCACCGCCAGCTGGTCGATCTCGCCGGTCACCGGCGTGCAGAAGACGTCGTCGCGCACGAGGGCGTATTCCTGGAATCCCGACAGGGTGGTCACCACGTCGCCGACGGCGTAGGCGTCGCAGCGCGATTCCACCACCTCACCGATCCCGGCGGCCCGGATGACCTCGCCCAGTTGGACCGGCGGCAGGTAGCCGGGCTGGTCGTCGAGCCAGGTCCTGGCGGCGGCGTCGATGCCGACGTAGGTCATGCGGACGAGCGCCTCGCCGTCGGCGGGCCGAGGTGCCGGCGCCACCACCAGTTCGGTGTCGCCCGCGTCGACCAAGCCCCGGGGCCGGCGACGCAACACGATCTGGCGGTTCGTCAGGTCGGACACCAGACGAAAGTACCCAACGGCCGCCGTCGTGGACCCGGTATCACGGGGCCAGCCCGTGTAGCATTCTGTAACAGGAGGTCGAGCCATGTCAGAGGTAGCCGATCGCGTCACCCGTTTCGCCGCCGATCTGGTCGCCAGCGCCGAAGCCGAGGGCGCGCGCCAAAGCCGGTCGGCCAAGCAGCAGCTGGACCACTGGGTCCGGGTCGGCCGGGCGGTGTCCAGCCAGCAGACGGCATCGCGCCGCCGCGTCGAGGCCGCGATGGCCGGCGAGTTGCCGTTGCGCGAGCTCACCGTGGAAGAGGGCGTGGTCTTCAACGCCGAGATCTCCGCGGGCATCGAGGAACACCTCTCCCGCACCGACTACGGCCGCGTCCTGTCCGCGCGCGGGGTCACCACGGTGGCCCTCGACGAGCACGGCGACATCGTCGAACACCGCCCCGACGGCACGTCGGTCGTGCTGAGCGGCACCCCGTGACCGGGGAGTGAATCGACTCGACCTGGTCGTCGGCCCCAACGGTGCGGGCAAGTCGACGTTCGTCGAGCTGACGCTCGCGCCGCTGCTGCGCGACAGCGTCTTCGTCAACGCCGACGAGATCGCCAGGCAGCGCTGGCCGCACGACCCGGAGTCGCACGCCTACGACGCCGCCAGGATCGCCGCCGACACCCGGTCCACGCTCATCGAGCGGGAACTGTCGTTCATCGCCGAGACGGTGTTCTCCCATCCCTCGAAGCTCGAACTGGTCGACGCGGCCAAGGCCGCCGGCTACACCGTCGTCCTGCACGTCCTGATGATTCCCGAGGACCTGGCGGTGGAGCGCGTCGCGCACCGGGTCGTCGCGGGCGGACATGCCGTGCCACCCAACAAGATTCGCGAGCGACACCGTCGACTCTGGTCGGTGGTCGCCGATGCCGTCCCCCGCTGCGACGGCGTCACCGTCTACGACGGCAGCGGTCGTCGCGGTCCGCGGATCGTGGCGCAGATCAGCGGCGGCGACGTGATCGGTTCGCCGTCGTGGCCCGAATGGGCGCCACGGCAGCTCACCTCACGCTGGTCCGGGTGACCGGCTCAGGCGATGATGCGACCCAGGTACGGGGTCATGTTCGCGGTGCGAACCGGCGAGACCTTGATGCCGGTGTCGGTGGCCTCCAGCATCTGGCCGTTGCCCACGAACAGCGCCACGCTCTGCGTTCCGTCGGGACCGAAGAAGATCAGGTCACCGGGCAGCGCCTGGCTCGGGGCGACCTTCGCCGCGACCGAGTACTGCTCGCCCGAGGACCGTGGCAGCTTGATGCCCGCTCCGGCGAAGGCGTAGACGATGATGCCCGAGGCGTCGAAGCCGACGACGGGAGGTGCGGGCGCGGGAGCCGGCGCGGCGCCGAGGATCGTCGAACCCGGAACCGTGCCGAAGATGCCGCCCGGATCGGTGCCGGGGGTGGTGGCGCGCTGCTCGGTGGCGAGCCCGTCGGTGGTCGGGCCCCTGCCGAGACTGGGGCCGTTGGCGTCGCCGCCGCCGTAGGCGAACGGGACCCCGACCTGCGAGAGCGCACGCTTGATCACGAAGTCGACGGCCTGCTGGTTGCGCGCGGGCCGCTGATAGGGGTCGGCCGACGCGAGTCCCGGCGTCGCCACCAACACGGCGAAGCTGATCACGAAGGCGAAAATGCGTCTCATCGGGGGTTCCATCTCTCGGCAGTGTCACGGCGACAATCAACTTCTACCAACCTCCAACGCCGGCTTCCCAATTGCCGACTCCCGCAACGCCAATGAGCCGCCATTCCGTGACCGAACGGTGACGCCCGGGTACGTTCGGCACCCATGAGCACGCATATGGAGACTTGGTCCCGGCGGCTGTGGCAGGAGATCGAGCCGACGTTCGCGGCGATCCTGTCCCACCCCTTCATCACCGGCCTGACCGACGGAAGCCTGGACACCGACGCATTCGCCCACTACCTCGCCCAGGACGTGCACTATCTGCGGGACTACGCCCGCGCGCTGGCCGTCGTCGGCGCCAAGGCACCCACCCTGGCCGACACGGCGATGTTCGCCCGGCATGCCGCCGACGTGCTCGACGTCGAACTCGGTCTGCACGGCACCCTGCTCCCCGCGCTGGGGTTGCCCGCCTCGGCGATCGACGCCGAGGTCATGCCCACCACGCGGGCATACACGAGTTATCTGCTGGCCACTGCCTACGGCGGAGGCTTTGCCGAGGGACTGGCCGCGATCCTGCCGTGCTACTGGATCTACGAACGCGTCGGCGCCGCCCTGATCGAGCGCGGCTCGCCGGACGCCCGCTTCCAGAGCTGGATCGACAGCTACGGCGGCGAGGAGTTCGCCGCCGCCGTCGCGCAGGTACTGGCGCTGACCGACGAGGTGGGGCGGACGCTCAACCCGGCAGAGGAGGCCGTCGCCAGGGCGCACTTCGCCGCCACCGCGCGCTACGAATGGATGTTCTTCGACGCCGCCCACCGCCGCGAGCGCTGGCCCGTCTGACGACCGATGGCGAGGACCTGTCGGTCCTCGCCATCGTCGATGAGTTGGGTGGGTCAGCCCAGCGCTGCGAGCGCCGCGTCGTAGTTCGGCTCCTGCCCGACCTCGGGCACCAGCTCGGAGTAGACGACGTTGCCGTCGGCACCGACCACGACGACGGCCCGGCCGAGAAGTCCGGCGAAGGGACCGTCGGACATGGTGATGCCGAACTTCGCACCGAAGTCGTCCCGGAAGCCCGAGGCCGTGGTGACGTTCTCGATGCCCTCCGCGCCACAGAAGCGCTTCTGCGCGAACGGCAGATCGTTGGACACGCACAGCACGGTGGCACCGGTCGCGGCAGCCCGCTCGTTGAACGTCCGCACGCTCATGGCGCACACGGCGGTGTCGACCGACGGGAAGATGTTGAGCAGGAACGGCTTTCCGCTGAACTGGTCGTTGGTCACCGGACCCATGTCGGTGCCGGTCAGGGTGAATCCGGGCGCCGGGGATCCGACCGCGGGGAGCTCGCCGACCGTGTGGATGGGGTTTCCGCCTATCGTTATGTCTGCCATGGTGACAGTCTGCCAAGCCCGGCGCGGACCCGTGGGGTTGGGTAGGCGCTTCGGGGCACCGCGGCGGTCAGTACGCGAGCTGGTTGACGGCCATGGCGAACACCCGTGGCAGGGCCGTCGCCGCGGGCACGATTCGCGCCCTGACCGGTGGCATCCCGCCGGCGCGCACCAACCCGGCCGTCAGCAACCGGTAACGACGCGTCACGCGGCGCCACCGTCGGTCGTAGTCGCCGGGCCGGTCGGCCACCACGCAACTCACCAATTGCCTTGCCGCACCGAAGGCCAACCCCATTCCCTCACCCGTCAACGCGTCGACGTAGCCGGCGGCGTCGCCAACCAGCATCACCCGCCCCGCCGTGCGGCTGTGGGCGGTCTGTCGCAGCGGGCCGGCCGCCCGGTCGGGTCCGTGGGCATGGCCGTGCACCCGTTCCCGCAACGTCGGGAATTCGGCGAAGTGGCCGTCGAATCCGCCGCGGGTGGAGCTGAGGATGGCGATGCCGACGCAGTCGTCGGCCACCGGTGTCACGTAGGCCTCGGCGCCGGGAGCCCAGTGCACCTCGACGGAGTCCGTCCACGGCGCAATCTCGACGTGGCGCCGGATGCCCCATCGTCGCGGCCCCGGGCTCGTGCGGTCGAGACCGAGGGCGCGCCGGATGGGTGAGTGCAAGCCGTCGGCCGCCGCCAGATATCTCGCCTCGAGCGCCCCGACGCGGACGGAGGCGGCGTCCTGCGTCACCGGGCCCACGTCCTCGTGGACGAATCGCACGCCGGCGTCGTCGGCGGCGTCCCGCAGGGCGGCGTGCAGGACGGTCCGGCGCACGCCGCGCCCGTGCCCCGCACGGAAGGTCGCGTCGACCCGGCATCCGCCGCCGAGGTAGCTGATCCCCCTGAGCTCGCGGCCCTTCGGGTCCACGCCGAGGTGCGCCAGGTGCGCCAGCGTGTGCGGCATCATGCCCTCGCCGCAGGCCTTGTCGAGATCGCCGCGGCGACGCTCCACCACGACGACCTCGAGCCCGGCCCGGGCGGCATACAGCGCGGTGGCCAGCCCGGCGGGGCCGCCCCCGCCGACCAGCAGGTCGATCACGACAGGCTCGCCAGTGCGGTGTTCTCGACCTTGATCCGCGTCCGCAGCAGCGCCGCGTTGAGGACGGTGAAGACCACCGCGGTGATCCAGGAACCGTGGACCAGCGGGAGCGCGACGCCCTCCACCACGACCGCCACGTAGTTCGGGTGTGGGATCAGGCGATACGGACCGCCGGTGACGCGGTCGGCGCCCGGGACGACGACGACCCTGGTGTTCCACTGTGACCCCAGCGTGGTGATGCACCACCACCGCAACACCTGGGCCGCCACCACGACGGCCAGCATCGGCCACCCCAGCGCGGGGATGAACGGCCGGTGCAGGACCAGCGGCTCGACCAGACAGCCCACCAACAGACTGACGTGCAGCACGACCATGACGGGATAGTGGCCGGCTCCGAACTCGGTGCCTCCCCTGCCCTGACTCCACGCCCAATTGCGTTTGGAGACGACGAGTTCGGCGATCCGCTCGACGGCGATGGCGACGATCAGCACGACGTACCACGTCATCGCGTCACCGCCACCGGAGCAGGAGGAGCTCCGAGCAGAAGCCCGGACCCATGGCCATCATCAGACCGGAGCTGCCCGGTTCGGGCCGCTTGGCGATGGTGTCGCGCAGCACGTGCAGCACCGAGGCCGAGGACAGGTTGCCCACCTCCGCCAGCGAACGCCACGTGAGCTCCAGCGCGTCGTCGGAGAGGCCGAGGGTCGCGGTGATGGCTTCGATCACCTTGGGGCCGCCGGGATGACTCACCCACGTGCCGACGTCGTCGATCGTCATGTCGTGTGCGGCAAGGAAGTTGGTGACGTCGTCACCGAGGTAGCGCTCGACGACCTGCGGCACGTCCGGTGAGAGCACCAGTCGGAATCCGCTGGAGTCCACGTCCCAGCCCATGGTGCGCTGCGAGTCGGGGTACAGGTGACTGCGGGAGTCGAGCACCTCCGGGCCCGACGGCGTCATCCCCGCGGCGCGGCGGTCGCCCACGGCGACCACGGCGGCGGCCCCGTCGCCGAACAAGCTGCTGCCCACGACGGTGGCCATCGACGGATCGCGCTTGGGCACGAGCGAGCACAGCTCGACGGCGACCAGTACGGCGACGTCGTCGGGCGCCCCGCGAAGATAGTCGTGCAGGCGTGCGACCCCGGCGGCGCCCGCGACGCAACCCAGCCCGAACATCGGCACCCGTCGGACGTCCGGCCGCAGACCGATGCGGGAGGCGATCCGGGCCTCGAGCGTCGGCACGGCGAGACCGGTGACGGTCGTCGAGAAGATGACGTCGACGTCCGACGGCTGCAGGCCGGCGTCCTCGAGTGCGCCCAGAACCGCGGCACACCCGAGTTCCACGGCGTGTTCGATGAAGACGTCGTTGGCCTTGCCGAAGTCGTCCAGCGTGGCGTACTCCTCCAACGGCAGCACCATGTGTCTGCCGTCCACCTTGGCACTGCGGTGCAGCTTCCTGATGGGCTCGGCGTACGGGGCGTATCCGGGGATGGCCAGCAGTGCTTCGGTCACCTCGGCCTGCGTGTAGCGGTTGGGTGGGAGTTCTCCCCGTACGGCGGCGATCACACTCATGGCGCCCTCCTTCTTCCTAGACACGACACCCGGAACCGAATGGTTCACGGGCGTGACGACCGGAGCTCGCGACGGTGGTCGCTCCGATGGGGTTTCCTGGACGGGAGACGGGTGCGCCGTCACCGTCGTCGAGGCCGAAACGGTCGTGCAGACGGGTCAGCGATCGCGGTGCCCACCAGTTCCACTCCCCCATCACGCGCATGAAGGCCGGCATCAGCACCATCCGCACCAGTGTCGCGTCGACGAGGACGGCGAGGGTGAGTCCGAGCCCGAACATGCGCATGAAGGACACCTCGGCGGCGATGAGCGCGGCGAACGAGATCGACATGACGACCGCCGCGGCGGTGACGACCCGGCCCGTGCGGGATATGCCGAGTGCCACGCTTTCGTCGCTCCGGTCTCGCGCGGTCCCTGGGCCCCCGGCGTCCGTGGTGCCGCCGGACGCCAGCCAGAACTCGCGAATCCGCGAGACGAGGAACACCTCGTAGTCCATGGACAGGCCAAAGGCGATGCAGAACAACAGGACCGGGATGTTGGCGACCAGGGTTCCGGTGGTCGTGGTGCCGAGACCGCCCAGGTGGCCGTCCTGGAAGATCCAGACCATCGCGCCGAAGGCGGCCGTCAGCGACAACGCGTTGAGCACCAACGCCTTCAGCGGTATCGCCACGCTGCCGGTGAGCAGGAACAGCACCACGAACATGACCGCCGCGATCAGCCCCAGTACCAGCGGCAGCCGGGACGTGATGGCGTGCACGCTGTCGGCGTTGACCTGGGCGGTGCCGGTGAAGAGCACCTCTGCGCCGCCCGGACCGGGCACCGCGTGCAGGCGGTCCAGCTGAACCTGCGAGCGGTCGGAGAACAGCGGCGCCGAGCCGAACACGGTCAGGAAGGCACTCCCGTCGACCTGGGTCGGCGGAGTCACGGTGGTGACGTCCGGAACGCGGGCGAGCTCGGCGGCGTAGCGGCCGAAGTCGTGCGGGCTCACGCCCTGCGCCTCGGGCACGACGACGGTGACCGCGGTGGCCGAGTCGTCGGCGAATTCGTCGCGCAATTGGTCACCCACCTGGTGCGCCGAGGCCGACGACGGCAGCACTCTGTCGTCGGGGAAGCCCCACTCGACCCCCAGGAAGGGTGCGCCGAGCAACAGCATGACCCCGACGACGGCCAGGGCGACCGGCACGGCGTGGCGCATCACCGCCTTGGTCCACCGATAGAGGAAGGGCTGGGCGACGGGGCGGTGCGCCGCGGTGGAACGTCGAAACGGCCCGCGAATGGTCAACGCGTTCAGCCGATCTCCGAGCACGACGATGACCGCAGGGGTGACGACGAGCGCGGCCGCCGCCGCGAAGGCGACCGTCGCGACTCCCGCGTAGGCAAACGACTTGAGGAAGTGCATCGGGAACAGTGCCATCATCGCCATCGACAGCGCGACGATGGTTGCCGAGAAGAGCACCGTGCGGCCCGCCGTCTCCATGGTGCGCACCAGCGCCTCGTCGCGGGGCGAACCGTCGGCGAGCTCGTCGCGGTAGCGGCTGATCATCAACAGCGTGTAGTCGATGGCAAGCGCCAAACCCAGTGCGGCGCTGAGGTTCAGGGCGAAGATGGAGACGTCGGTGAAGAAGGTGACCCCGCGGAGCACCGCCAGCGCGCCGAGCACCGCCATTGCGCCGACGGCGATCGGGACGGCGGCCGCCAGCAATCCGCCGAACACCCACACCAGAACCACGAAGCTCAGCGGTATCGCCAGCGACTCCATCACCATCAGATCGTGTTGGGACTGTTCGGTGATCTGCACGTCGAGCATCGCCGCGCCGCCAGATCGCACGGTGACGCCGTCGCGGTCGCGGGCGAGCAGGTCCGACAGCGCCTTGGCATGGGCTTGCGCGGCGGTGCCGTCACCCGACACCCCCGCGACGATCAGACCGGATCGCCGATCCTCGCTGACCAACCCTGCGCTCGGCCCCACGGGAGACGTCCACGCCGACGTCACGGTGGCGACGTCGGGTGAGCGCTCGAGTTGGTCGACGATGCCGAGTCCGGTGGCGCGGGCCGCGTCGCCGTCGTACCCGTCGGGGCCGGAGACCACGAAGATCAACTGCGCGTCGCCCTGACCGAACGTGTTGGTCAGCATCGCGGTTGCCCGTGCCGACTCCGACGACGGGTCTTCGAAACCGCACGCGCACAATGTCTTTGCGACCGGAATGCCGAAGATGGCGGCGGCGACGGTCACCAACGCCGCGACCACGACCATGCGCCGGGGGGCGGTAATGGCCATCCGGGCGATCCGGTGGAGAAACGAGCGTCCCGAGCGGGGTTGCGTCACGGCCGGCTCCTCGCGGTACATATGTCAACAACTGATGACTTGAGACGCTAGGGGACGTCGGCGAACATGTCAACAGTTGGTGACTTAAGGGCCGAAGTTGCCGACACACCAAGAGACCCCCGAGGCGATCGACGATCGCGCTCGGGGGTCTCGAGTCGGCTAGACGGGGAAGAAGTTACCCGGCGTTGGCGCAGAAGTTGGGCACGCAGAAGCTCGCTCCGCCGGGACCGGCGTTGGCGCTTCCGCCGGGTACGAAGGCACTGGCACCGCCGGGGCTGGTGGACGCGCCGGCTCCCGGCACGGTCGCCTCGGTGCCACCGGGGCCAGCCTGAGCACCGGCTCCTGGGACCACGGCTCCTGCTCCGTCGGGACCGGCTTGGGCGCCGGCACCGGGGACCACGGCTCCTGCTCCGTCGGGACCGGCGGTCGCTCCGGTGCCCGGGGCAACGGCCGACGCGCCGTCGGGCCCGGCCGTCACACCCGTTCCGGGCGCACCGGCAGCGGCACCGTCGGGACCGGCGACGGCGCAGGCCGGCGTCCCTTCCACACCGCACGGCGGCGGCGGATTGGCTCCGGCGAGCGGCGCAAACGCGATCGCCGACGCGCCAGCGCCGGCAACGAGGATCTGAGTCAGGAGGTGCTTTCTCATGGCGCCTGGGTACCACCGGGCAATCTGCTCGAAACATCCGCGGGCTGGTGAGCTACGTTCTGCTCGTGGCCGTCAACGAATCTCGCGAAATCACCATCGAGGCAACACCGGAGGAAATCCTCGCAGTGTTGTTCGACATCGAAACCCTGCCGGAATGGTCGCCGGCGCATCAAGAGGTCGAGGTCCTCGAACGCGACGCCGAGGGACGGCCGAGCCGAACCCGGCAGGTCGTCAAGATCGTCGGCGTCAGCGACGAGCAGGAACTCGCCCACGTCGTCCATCCCGACGGGGTGGGTTGGTCGCTGATCCGCGCGCAACAGCAGCGGTCGCAGGAGGCGCGCTACACGCTGACCCCCGACGGCGACTCCACCCACGTCAGGTTCGACATCACGGTCGACCCGACCGTGCCACTACCGTCGTTCCTGATCAAGCGGGGCGCCAAGGGCCTCCTCGAGACCGCCACCGACGGCCTGCGCGCCCGGGTGCTGAAGGTGAAGAAGGGCTAGAGCCTGGAGTCCGTCATCCGGTGCCCGCGGCGCCGGTGCACGACGACACCGGCCCCGACGATGAACACCGCGGAGATCAGCGACAGGAAGATCGCCGACTGCTGGTCGGGGTCGAACGCCATCAGGACCAACACCGCGACGATGGCGACCATGACGACGACCGTCAGGTACGGGAACAACCACATCTTGACCGGGGCCTGCTCGCCCTTGGCCCGCATGGCACGGCCCAGGACGAACTGGCTGGCCGCGATGGCGAGATAGACGAACAGCGCAATCGCGCCGCTGGTCGCCAACAGGTAGGCGAAGATCTTCTCCGGCAGCAGGTAGTTGCCGACGACTGCCAGGAATCCCACCACCATCGACGCCAGCACGGCCACCCAAGGAACGCCGTTGCCGGTCAGCTTCCGCACGACGCGCGGCGCGTCCCGGCGGTCACCAAGTGAGAACAGCATCCGAGATGCGGTGTACAGCGCCGAATTGAGGCACGACGCGACCGCCGTCAGGATGACCAGATCCATGATGATCTTCGATCCCGGAATGCCGATCGCCTCGAGAGTGCTTTGGTACGAGCCGTTCTCGAGCTGGTCGTAGGGCATCAGGGCGACGATCACGAAGATGGAACCGATGTAGAACAACGAGATTCGCCAGATCACCGAGTTCACGGCCTTGCTGATGCCGGTGGTCGGATCGGGCGACTCGGCGGCTGCGATGGTGACGATCTCGGTGCCCATGAAGGAGAACATCGTGACCAGCATGCCGGCGATCACGGCGCCGAAACCGTTGGGCATGAAGCCGTCTGGCTGCCACAACTGGTCGATGCCACTGACCTGGGAATCGGGGATGAGACCCAGGATCGCCGCGACGCCGATGCCGATGAAGGCGATGATGGCGACGACCTTGATGAGGGCGAACCAGAACTCGAACTCACCGTAGTTGCCGACGCTGATGAGGTTGGTCACCGTGAGCAGCAGCGTGACCGCGAGCGCCCACACCCACTGCGGCGCCCCGACCAGATCGGAGAGGATGGCCGCGGCCGCGGTGGCCTCGACCGGGATGACCAGGACCCAGAACCACCAGTATAGCCAGCCGACGGAGAAGCCGGCCCAGCCGCCGAGCGCCCGGTCGGAGTAGACCGAGAACGACCCGGTGTCGGGGTTGGCCGTCGCCATCTCCCCCAGCATCCGCATCACCAGCACGACGAGCGTGCCCGCCAGGAAGTAGGAGATGAGGACGGCGGGTCCGGCCTCCTTGATGGCGTTGGCCGAGCCGACGAACAGGCCGGCGCCGATGACGCCGGCGATCGAGATCATCGTGATGTGACGGGGCTTGAGGCTGGTGCCGAGGCTCCCGTCCGGTGAGTCCGGGCGTGAGGTCTGGTCTTCGGCGGAAGCACGGTCGGTCATGAGAACGCCACCCTTCATCTGTTCCGGGTGACTCACGCGGACCCGGAGACGCAATGGAATGCCCATGGCGCACGGACACGAAACCACGTCGATTCCCCGGGCGCCACCCCTGGACCACTCACCGGTCGGGGTGGTAGACGACCATCTCGCGGGACAGGATCCGACGGATGTGGGGGTCGCGACTGCAGGTGACGGCGAACACCGTGAGCAGGACCCAACTGGCCACCGCGCTGAGCAGGACGAGGAGGAAGGCCGCCCACTCGCCGCCGGCCAACTCCGAGGCCGCGGTCTGCCGGGACCACAGCCGCCAGAAGATCATCAGGTTGACGGTGAGCCCGACACCGTAGGACAGCGCGAACGAGAAGAGGTACGGCTTCCACGTGCCGTCGTGCAGGCGGGCCGACACCGGTTCGTGCCGGATCGGGTATAGCACCGACAGCGCGTTGCCGACGCCCAGCCAGATGAACACCATCGTGACCAACTGGTCGACCAGTGCGATCGGGTTGCCCTCCCGCGCCACGGTGAGGAAGGCGACGACGGGCAGCGCGGCGACGGTGATCATTACGGCCATCGCCAGGTTCTTCGCCACCAGCACCTGCCAGATGCGTTCGCCGCGTGAGATTGCCTCGCGGACCCGCTGGGCTTCGAAGCACAGCGCGTTCGTGCACACCACGCTGCCCACGACCGCCGAGAAGAGGTAGAGGCTCAACGCGCTGACGTCGTACCTCGCGCGGCCGCTGAGGTGGTAGACGCCGACCAGCACCAGACTGATTCCCAGCGTGATCAGCAGGCGCAGCAAGATGGCCCGCGGCCGGTCGGCGATCACGTGGCGCACTTCGGCGGCGATGCGCGATCCGAGACCGGAGACCGGCGCCGAGCGCAGGACCGCGATGCGCCTCCGTGGCGATTCTGGACTGGTGGCGAGGCCGCGCGTACGACAGACGGCGAGGATTGCCTCGGCGACGGCGGCCCGCGCCAAGGCGACCGCCACGACGGCGTTCGCCCTCGCGCTCTCCGGTGGCGCCGCGAGCTCCCGGGTGCGGGCGGCCCAGCGGGCGTGGTCGGCGGCTCGTTCATGCCACTCGGTCGACGCGGCCGCCGCGGCGACGTCGCCGTGCAGCCCGGCGAGTTCCGCGGAGACCTCGGCGAGCACGTCGGCGAGTGCGTCGTCGTCCCAGTGTGCCGCCGCCACCGCGGCGTCGGCGCGTCGCAGGGCGTCGGCGAGGAAGCGCAGCTCGTCCACGGCGGAGATGTCGGGAGCGGCGCCATCCGAGGTCATGGCGCCAACTGAACCATTCGACGCCGAACCGGTATCGGAAACCAGCGGCTGCGAACCGCCTGGGAACTCCGATGGGCGATATTCTGTTGTCAGAGTGACGGGAGTGAAAATTGGGTATGAGCTGAGGGACATCCCGGCTCAACCCACCTAGGTCAAGGAGTGGCCGTGTACGTGCAAGGGACCTCGCGGGTGACGCGCGCGGCGGCCACGGTCGCCGCGGCCGTCGCGCTGGCCACCACCACGCTGGCCGCCGCGCCGTCCGCCGCCGCTGCCGACGACTGCCCCGACATCGAGGTGGTGTTCGCCCGCGGCACCGACGAGCCCGCCGGCATCGGCGTCGTCGGACAAGCCCTGGTCGACTCCCTCAAACCACTGGTCAAGGGCAAGTCGATCCGGTCCTACGCCGTGAAGTACCCGGCGTCCTACGACTTCCTCGGCGTGGCCACCGGCGCCAACGACGCCAGCGCCCACGCGCAGGCGACGGCGAAGGCGTGCCCCAAGACCAAGATCGTGCTGGGCGGCTACTCCCAGGGCGCGGCGGTGATGGACGTCGTCACCACGTCCCCCATCACCGGCCTCGGCTTCAAGGCGCCCCTGCCTGCCGCGATGGACGACCACATCAGCGCGGTCGCCGTGTTCGGGAACCCCTCGGCGCGCCTCGGTCAGCCCCTGACCACGCTGAGCGCGGTCTACGGACCCAAGACCGCCGACATGTGCAACACCAACGACCCGATCTGCTCCCTGGGCAAGGACTTCACCTCACACGTGCGCTATCCGCAGTCCGGCCTCGTGAAGAAGGCCGCCCAGTGGATCGCCGACAACCATCTGAACGCCAAGCCGCAGTCGACCTAGTCAGGCGGTGGCCCGGGCCGACAGCAACCGGCGGCGCCACCGCTCGACGTGGTCGGCGTCGGTGACCGCGAACTGCCGCAGCAGGTCGGCGGCCGGCGCGGCCGGGGTGGGCGCGACGGGCAGATGACCGTCCACGGGACGCAACGACCGACCCGGCACCACCAGGTCACCGGCCAACAGGGAGACCGTGGCGAGCGCGCAGGCGTACGGCAGCTCGGCGAGGGCGCCCGCCAGCGCCAGGCCGGCGGCGAGCCCGATGCTCGTCTCTCCCGAGGACGCCACCACGCACGGCAGGTCGAGTCGTTCGGCGACGCGCAGCGCCCGTCGCACCCCGCCGAGCGGACCGCTGCGAAGGATCACCACGTCGACGGCCTCGGCGGACGAGGGCTCGGCGGCGATCGGCACCTCGACCCGGCTGCGCACCGCGGCCAAATCGTCCGTGCGGAGGCACGGCTGGGCGACGAACTCGACTCCCCCGGCCGCGTCCGCGAGCACCGCGATGGCTCGCACGGCGTCCTCGACGCTCCAGCTTGCGTTGGCGCTCAGGCGGATTCGCCCATCCGGGCCGAGGGCAGCACGGACCGCGGCAACGCGTTCGGCGTCCTCGGTGAGGTCAGCCGACCCGACGCCGACGTCCGCGGTGAGGCACCCCGAGGCCTCGACGGTGCGGCGCGCGGTCGCGGGGTCGACCGCGGCGACCGTCACGGCGATCGGAATGCGGCCGCGCCGCGGATCGGGCCACCCGACGGTGCCGCCCTCGACGGCGGCGGTGAGCCATCGCGAGGCCGTCGCGACGTCGCCTCCGGGCGGTGGACTGAACTCGCCCCAGCCCTGCGGGCCCTCGATCAGCATGCCCTCGTGTACCCCGGGACCTTCGACCATCGGGATGGCGAAGATCGGCGCGGTGTCGAAGTCGATCATCGCCTTCATCGAGGGCAAGCCTTCACCGGAGCCAAGCTAACCGACGGCCGTCGACGCGGCGCACGGTAGGCCTGCACACTCGGCTCCGCGGGCTCGAACCCCGCCCTGCGGTAGACCCGGCCCGCCGGGTTCGTCCCCCCCCCGAGGACCGCGAGGTCGGTGGCCCACCCCGGCGAACGGGTGTGCATCGTGGCCCCGGCCTCAGCCGAAGAATCCGTGCGACCCCGACTGTCCGGGGGTGGCGCGGCCGCGGTCGGTCTGGCGCGGCGGCGGGGGTGGCGTTGCACTCAGCGGCGCCCGGGTCACGTTCTGCTGCGGCTTCTTTGGCGCGTCGGGTTCCTGGTAGCTCGGCGAATACTGCCGTGTCGCGGCCGGCGGGGTGATCTCCTCGGCGGGCGGTGGTGGCGGCGGAAGCACCGGCGGCGGCAAGGGGGTGGCGGAGACGACGGCAGGCGCCGAGGTCGACGGGGCCGCCGGCGCGGAGGACTCGCTCGGTGCGGCCGGTGCTGGTCGGTCGCCGGTGGGACTGCGCAGGATCAGCACGACGCCGACGACGGCCGCGACGAGGACGAGTACCGCGGCGACACCCATCACGGCCCGAGGGCGAACCGCCGGCCTGGTCGTCGACGACGACTTGAACTCCCAGGCGCCGCTGTTGGCGATGCGGGACTCGTAGGACGCGGGAGCCGAGGCACGAACGAACCCGTTGCGCCGCGTCGGGACGACGTCGACCGTGGCCGCCACGGGCTCGGGCGCCACAGCGGCGGGCGGCGGTTCCGCCACGTCCGGGGGAACCAGGTCGCCGACGAACCACCGGTCGGTGTTCGCCTCCGCATCGTCCTCCGGCGGGGTGGGCCGGGGGTCCTGGCGTGGCGGTGGCGGCGACGGGGCGTCGTCGGCTTGCTCGGCGCCGAACCATCCGTCGTCGAAGTCGTCGTATGCGTGTTCGGCGCCCAGATTCCGAACCGTCATCGCCCCATGCTACCCCGCTTGACGTGCTCGAACGGCGCTCGCCGAGCCCTGGTCCGAATGCGCTTGAGCCTCAACCCCGCTCGGGACCAGACGGCGGTCAGTTGTTTGCCGGGCTGGCGAGCCGTCCCGCAGACGGTCCCTGCGGGCTGGTCCGGCGCCATCTGGGCGGCGCGTCTTTGGCCATTTCTTGACCGATTCCAGAAAAGACCGGCATAGTGGTCCGCGTGACACCGTCGCCGGACTACCCGGACCAGCTACGCCAGGCTGGACTCCGGGTGACCCGGCCTCGTGTCGCGGTACTCGGGGCGGTGTGCGAACACCCGCATGCCGACACGGAGACGATCTTCGACTCCGTTCGGAACGGTCTGCCCGAGGTGTCTCGCCAGACCGCGTACGACGTGTTGGCGGCCCTGACCACCGCGGGACTGGTACGCCGGATACAGCCATCCGGCTCCGTCGCCCGCTACGAGGCCAGGGTCGGCGACAACCATCACCACGTCGTCTGTCGATCGTGCGGCGTCATCGCCGACGTCGACTGCGCCGTCGGTGACGCCCCCTGCCTGACCCCGTCCGATCCCGGTGGCCTTCTCGCGGGCTTCTCCGTCGACGAAGCCGAGGTCGTCTACTGGGGGCTGTGTCCCGAATGTTCCACCGCACCAACAGTTTGACCCGTTCCACGTCATCGCTGCCCCGAAACAAAAGGAACCCCATGCCCGAAGGCAAGACTCCGAACGCCGAAGTCGGAGAAATGAACGAGTCGAGCATCGAGGGCCAGTGCCCCGTGCGCGCTCCGTACCCCACCGAGAGCGCCAGGACCAACGAGAGTTGGTGGCCCAAGAAGCTCAACCTCCGGATCCTGGCCAAGAACCCGGTCGAGGTCGACCCGTTCGGTGGCACGTTCGACTACGCCGCGGCCTTCAACGCCCTGGACCTTCCCGCCGTGAAGAGCGACATCGAAGCCGTCCTCACCACCTCGCAGGACTGGTGGCCCGCCGACTTCGGCCACTACGGCCCCCTCATGATCCGGATGGCCTGGCACAGCGCCGGCACCTACCGCGTCAGCGACGGCCGCGGCGGTGCGGGAGCGGGCCAGCAGCGCTTCGCCCCCCTGAACAGCTGGCCGGACAACGGCAACCTGGACAAGGCACGCCGCCTGCTGTGGCCCGTCAAGAAGAAGTACGGCAAGGCACTGTCCTGGGCCGATCTGATGGTGCTTACCGGCAACGTCGCCCTGGAGTCCATGGGCTTCGAGACGTTCGGCTTCGCCGGCGGCCGCGCCGACGTCTGGGAGCCCGAGGACGACGTCTATTGGGGCCCGGAGACCGAGTGGCTGGGCGACACCCGCTACACCGGCAAGCGCGATCTCGAAAACCCTCTGGCCGCAGTGCAAATGGGCCTGATCTACGTCAATCCCGAAGGCCCCAACGGACACCCGGATGCGCTGGCCGCCGCGGTCGACATCCGCGAGACCTTCGGCCGGATGGCCATGAACGACGAGGAGACCGTCGCCCTGATCGCCGGCGGCCACACCTTCGGCAAGACCCACGGTGCCGGTGATCCCGACGCCAACGTGGGCCCCGAGCCCGAAGGCGCGCCGATGGAGCTGCAGGGCCTGGGCTGGAAGCAGTCACTGCGCTCGGGCAAGGGCGCCGACACCATCACCTCGGGTCTCGAGGTCATCTGGACCCAGAAGCCCACGGAGTGGACGAACCTGTACTTCGACAACCTGTTCGGCTTCGAGTGGGAACTGGAGAAGAGCCCCGCCGGTGCCAACCAGTGGGTGGCCAAGGACGTGCCCGAGTCGGCGTACGTACCCGGCCCGGAGGCGAATTCGCCGGCGCGCAAGCCGACGATGCTCACCACCGACCTCGCGTTGCGCCTGGACCCGATCTACGGCCCCATCTCCAAGCGCTTCCACGAGAACCCCGACCAGTTCGCCGACGCGTTCGCCCGCGCCTGGTTCAAGCTGACGCACCGCGACATGGGACCGATCCAGCGTTACCTCGGCCCCGAGATCCCGTCGGAGACCCTCGACTGGCAGGACCCGGTCCCCACCGGTCAGAGCCAGCTCTCGGCCGACGACGTCGCCACGCTCAAGGGCCTCATCCTGGCGTCGGGACTGACCGTCCCGCAACTGGTCTCGACCGCCTGGGCGTCGGCGTCGACGTTCCGCGGCAGCGACAAGCGCGGCGGCGCCAACGGCGGCCGCATCAGGCTGCAGCCGCAGTCGTCGTGGGAGGTCAACAACCCCGACGCCCTCGCTCAGGTGATCCGCACGCTCGAGGGTATCCAGACGTCCTTCGGCGCCGACAAGGTCTCGTTCGCCGACCTCATCGTGCTGGGCGGCGTGGCGGCGGTCGAGAAGGCCGCCTCGGACGCCGGCGTGACCGTCACGGTGCCGTTCACCCCCGGCCGCGGCGACGCCACCCAGGAGTGGACGGACGAGGAGTCGTTCGCCTACCTGGAGCCCAAGATCGACGGGTTCCGGAACTACCTCGGCAAGGGCAACCTTCCCGCGGAGTACCTGCTGGTCGACCGCGCGAATCTGCTCACGCTGACCGCGCCGGAGCTGACGGTCCTCGTCGGCGGTCTGCGCGTCCTCGGGGCGAACTGGGACGGCTCGAAGCACGGCGTCTTCACCGACCGGGTCGGCACGTTGACGAACGACTTCTTCACCAACCTGCTCGACATCGACGTGTCCTGGACCGCGACCGACGATTCGTCGGACATGTTCGAGGGCACCAACGCGTCGGGCAGCGTCACCTACACCGGCACCCGGGCCGACCTCGTGTTCGGGTCGAACTCCGAACTGCGCGCGGTTGCCGAGGTGTACGCCAGCGACGACGCGAAGGAGAAGTTCGTCACCGACTTCGTCGCCGCCTGGGCCAAGGTCATGGATCTCGACCGGTTCGACCTCGTCTAAGCCACTCTGCAGCCCCAGGAACACCCCGCGAGCCGGCATCGGCTCGCGGGGTGTTCTTGCGTGACAATGGCGGGATGGGCACCCGATGGCAGGACACGGACGCGCCGCGCGGCGACGACTACGACCAGAGGTGGACGCGGCTCGCCGAGTCGGGCGCGAGCGTCCACGGCGAAGCCGACCTCGTCGACCACCTGCTGACGCAGACGGGCGGTGACCGGGTGCTCGACGCCGGGTGCGGCACGGGCCGGGTGGGCATCGAACTGGCTCGCCGCGGTCGTGCCGTGGTGGGGGTCGACGCCGACCTCGACATGCTCACTGCGGCCCGCGCCAAGGCCGCCGAGCTCACCTGGATTCACGCCGACCTGGCGAACCTGAGCGCGCATCTGCGAGACACGTTCGACGTGGTGTTGCTGGCGGGCAACGTGATGATCTTCCTGGCTCCGGACTCCGAGGAACGCGTCATGGGCGAGATGGCCGCCCGGGTGGCCCCCGGTGGGCTGCTGGTCGCCGGCTTCTCGATTCAGCCCGGTCGGCTTCGGCTGGACGAGTACGACCGCTTCGCCGCCGGCGCCGGATTGACACCCGAGGCGCGCTGGGCGACCTGGGACCGCGAACCCTACGACGGTGGGGACTACGCAGTGTCCGTGCACCGTCAGACGGGTGCGGCGGAGGCGACGACGTAGACCCGATCCGGTCTACGTCGCGCCGCCCGCATAGGGGAAGTAGTCGACCTGCGGAAGCGAATCGTTGATCTGCACGTTGCCACTGGACTCGCACAGGGATTGGGTGCTTCCCAGGCTGCTACAGGCCTGATGCGGCTGCGCGGGAGTGCCGGAAGAGGCGGCCGCAACGGGTGCCGCGGCGATGGCGACGACCGTTCCCAGCGAGGCGAGCAGCGGCACGAACGCGTTCGGGGTGATCTTCATGGTCGTCTCCTCGTCTGGGAAGGTCAGAGCAGCAGGGCGTTGCCGCCGTACGGATAGAACTGGACCGGCGGTGGCGCATCGTTGACCTGAGTGTTCCCCGGTGACTGGCACACGTTGCCACCGAGACTGGTGCAGGCCTGGTGCGGCTGGGGCGGTGCGGGTGCGGTGCCGCCGGGATCGGCCGCCGCGGTCGGCGCCGCGGCGAGCGCGAAAGCCATGGCGCCGGCGGCGAACAGAGTCGTCAGTGAGGTCGTCGGGATTCTCATGGTCGCTACCTTCTCGAGGTCGTGGTTGCCGTCGCCGTCGATGTTTCCGGTCGGCGGGACGGGCGTCGATCCGGCTGGCACCCCCTTCGTGGTGGTGCCATCGGGATTCCTCGACTACCTGCTGGCACCCATCGCTGCGCACGGCTTTGGACTTGCGGGTCCATTTCTGGGAGCGGACGGTGGTGAGAGTCGACGGTCTCTGGAAAGGACGGAATCAATGAAGGCAGTGGTGATGAACGGCAGCGGTGGCGGCGAGATGCTCGAGTGCGTCGAGCGGCCCGAGCCCGTCGCCGGTCGGGGCGAGGCGTTGGTCGAGATCGCTTTCGCCGGAGTCAACTTCATGGACGTGGGCGTGCGACGAGGCATGGCGTGGAACGAGATTCCCAACCCGAAGATTCTCGGCGTCGAGGGTGCGGGCCGCGTCCTGGCCGTGGGTGCCGACGCCGACGGCATCACACCGGGCCAACGCGTCGCCTGGGTCTACGCACCCGGAAGCCATGCACAGCGGATCGCCGTTCCGGCCGCCTCACTGGTGCCGATTCCCGACGGGATCGACGACCGCACCGCCGCGTCGGTGATGATGCAGGGCCTGACCGCGAGTCACTTCGCCACGGACTTCTACCCGGTCCAACCGGGCGACGTCGCCTTCGTCCACGCGGCGGCGGGCGGAGTGGGACTGCTGCTGACCCAGATCGTCAAACTACGCGGGGGTTCGGTCATCGGTCGGGTGTCGTCGGAGGCCAAGGTCGCCGCCGCCAAGGACGCGGGCGCCGACCACGTAATCGTCGACGCCGGTGGCCAATTCGCCGAGCAGGCATTGCGACTCACCGACGGCGTCGGGGTCGACGTCGTCTACGACGGATCGGGACCGACGACCTTTCAGGGGTCACTCGACGTGCTGCGGCGGTCGGGCACGTTCTGCTGGTTCGGCCCGGTACTCGGCGCCCCGGGATCGATCGACCTCACCAGCCTGCCGAAGAGCGTCAAGATCGGTTACGCGACCTACTACGACCACGTTCACACCCCGGCCCTCTTGCGGGCCCGCACGACGCAGCTGTTCGACTGGATCACCGACGGACGGCTCACCGTCCGGGTCGGCGGCGAGTATCCCCTCGCAGAGGCGGCGCGGGCGCACGCCGACATCGAGGGCCGCGGCACCATCGGCAAGTTGCTTCTCGTCCCGTGAGCGTCGGGACGGTGTCGGCCCGACGTGGCAGGGTCGCCCGCATGACCCCGGACTCCCCCGCACTGCGCATCGGATCGGTGTCCGTCGACTGCCCGGACCCCGGCGCACTCGCGGACTTCTACGCCGAACTGTTCGGCATGACGCGCATCGTCGAATCACCCGACGGCCGCGTCGTCGCCATCTCCGACGGCACGCACACGCTGGCCATGATGAAGGTCGACGACTACGTCCCGCCGACCTGGCCGGCACCCGGACAGGGTCAGCAAATGCACTTCGACGTCTCGGTGCCCGACCTCGACGCCGCCGAGGCACGTGCGCTGGCCGTCGGAGCCCGGCTGGCCGAGCATCAGCCGGCCCCCGACCTGTGGCGGGTGTTCCTTGACCCGGCCGGGCATCCCTTCTGCCTGACCACCTTCGGCCCGTAGCGGTCGACGCCCGGCGTGGCGTGCGGCGAGTCGCTATGCTGGCGCATTCCAACCGGCCCGACGGCCGGACGTTCGACCCCCGAGGAGCGAGCATGGTCGCGCACATCCGCCTGACCTCGCACAGCGGCGGGGTCGGTGCCCTGCCCATCACGTGGGATGCCCCGACGGCGACCGAACGCGGACCCGTCATCGGCACCACCACCAAGCGGGCGCACCGCAACGTCATCGGCACCCACAGCGGTTCCTACGGCGTGTACCGCGCGCTGGCCGTCGCCGCCGGCGCGCTGTCCCGCGAGCACAAGGCCGACCTCACCAACACGGCCCCCACCGACGTCGTCGGCCCCTATCCGCAGTGGAGCGAACCGGGCAAGATCGTCAGCCTGGACCCGTGGGGCGCGATGGTCGCCGACGTGTTCGCCGACGAGCTGGCCGCCGGCCACGACATGCGCCCGTCGATCGCCATCACCAAGGCGCACGTCATCCTGCCCGAGGTGGTCGACGCCGTGCAGCGGGGACGGCTGGTCCCCGACGGGCGCGTGCTGCTCCCCAGCGGCGCCGCGCTGGTCACCAAGGCCGCCGTCGAACCCGTCTGGTATCTGCCCGGGGTGGCGCAGCGGTTCAACTGCTCCGAGACCGACCTGCGCAGAGTGCTGTTCGAGGAGACCGGCGGCATGTACCCGGAGCTGGTGACCCGCTCGGACCTCGAGGTGTTCCTACCTCCGATCGGCGGACAGACCGTCTACGTCTTCGGCGCCGCAGCGGATCTGGCCGATCCGTCGGTGGAGCTGACCGCGCGGGTGCACGACGAGTGCAACGGCTCGGACGTCTTCGGGTCCGACATCTGCACGTGCCGGCCCTACCTCACCCACGCCATCGAGGAATGCATCCTCGGCGCCCAGCGCGGCGGCGTCGGACTGGTGTCCTACTCCCGCAAGGAGGGTCGCGCGCTCGGGGAGGTCACCAAGTTTCTGGTGTACAACGCCCGCAAGCGGCAGGTGGGCGGTGACACCGCCGACCAGTACTTCGCCCGCACGGAATGCGTCGCGGGAGTGCAAGACATGCGCTTCCAGGAACTCATGCCCGACGTCCTGCACTGGCTGGGCGTCCGCAAGATCCACCGCCTGGTTTCGATGAGCAACATGAAGTACGACGCCATCACCGGATCCGGCATCGAGGTCGGCGAACGCGTGAACATCCCGGAGGACCTGGTACCGGCCGACGCCCGCGTCGAGATCGACGCCAAGATGGCCGCGGGGTACTTCACCCCGGGACCGGTGCCGGGAGCCGAGGAACTGCGAAACACGAAGGGCCGCGGGTTGAACGGATGAGTGCCGGCGAGGCCGACGGTGCGGCCGCGTTGCTGCGCACCACCGCTGCCGTACGAGACCGCGCCACCGCCCTGCTGCACCGGGCGCGCGCAGGCGAGTCCGCCTGGTTCGTCGTCGACGACGAGTCGCTGCCCGCGGCGGTGGCCGACGTGGTGGCCGTGACGCGAGACCGCTACCCGGACTTGAACATTCCCTTCCACAGCCGGTGGCGACACTTCGAGGCCGGTGGGGTTCACCGCACGGCCGAACTCGACGCCCGGCTCGCGACGCTCGCCCCGGCGGGTCGGGCCCGCGCCATGATCGACCTCGTCGTGGTCAGCGTGCTGCTCGACGCGGGTGCGGGTCCGGACTGGCATTACGACGAGGGGTCCACCGGGCTGCGCTTCGACCGGTCGGAGGGACTCGGCGTCGCGTCGTGGCACGCGTTCGTCGACGGTGTCTTCTCCTCCGATCCCGGCGTCCCGTTGCGGGTCGACGCCGCGGGGCTGCTGAGTCTGACCCCGGCGCGCCTGGCCGAGGCGTTTCAGATCGCTCCGGACAACCCGCTGGTCGGCGTGGAGGGTCGCGTCGCACTCCTGCACCGGCTGGGTCGGGCGATGACCACCCGACCCGAGACGTTCGGCCCGCTCGGCCGGCCCGGCGGGTTGTTCGACCGCCTGCTGCCCCGGCACGGCCCCGCGACGATCGCCGCGCACGACATCCTGTCCGAGCTGCTCGCATCCCTGTCCGGAATCTGGTTGGCGGACAACGCCATCGGCGATCAGCGGCTGGGCGACTGCTGGCGCCATCCGGCCGTCCCGGGGCCCGGCCTCACCCAGGGCTGGATGCCCTTCCACAAACTGTCGCAGTGGTTGACCTACTCCCTGCTGGAGCCGTTCGGCTGGGCGGGCGTGCAGGTCGTGGGACTCGACGCGTTGACCGCGCTGCCCGAATACCGCAACGGCGGACTGCTGCTCGACGCCGGCGCACTCCGGCTGCGTGACCCCGGCTGGCTCGCGACCGAGTGGGCCGTCGACGCCGAGCTAATCGTCGAATGGCGGGCGTTGACCGTGGCCCTGCTCGACGAGCTGGCCCCGATGGTGCGCACCGAGCTGGGATCCGACGCCACCCGGATGCCGCTGGCGTGCGTGTTGGAGGGCGGCACGTGGGCCGCGGGCCGGGTGCTGGCACAGCGCCTCCGTGGTGGACTGCCGCCGTTGGTGGTCGTCAGCGACGGCACCGTCTTCTAGAGGGGATGAACGTGGAGGAGAGACAGGACATGCTGCACCTGGTGGAGCACCCGCTGGTGCAGCACAAGTTGACCTTGTTGCGGCGGAAGGAGGCGTCCACCAAGACCTTTCGCCAACTGGTCAACGAAATCGCGGCGCTCGTGGCCTACGAGGTGCTGCGTGACATTCCGCTGCACGACGTCGAGATCGAGACGCCCATGGAGACCATGACGGGGCGGGTCATCGACGGCAAGAAGCTGGTGTTCGTCTCGATCCTGCGGGCCGGGACCGGCATCCTCGACGGCATGCTCAGCGTCGTCCCCGGCGCACGCGTGGGGCACATCGGCCTGTACCGCGACCCCAAGACGCTGGTGGCGGTCGAGTACTACTTCAAGATGCCCGGCGACCTCGAGGAGCGCGACGTGGTGGTCGTCGACCCCATGCTCGCCACCGGCAATTCGGCGATCGCCGCGGTCGACCGGCTCAAGGAATGCGGTCCGAAGTCGATCAAGTTCGTGTGCCTGCTGACGTGCCCGGAGGGGGTGGCCGCCATGCACGCGGCCCATCCCGACGTCCCGATCTACACCGCCGCCGTCGACCGCCAACTCGACGAGCACGGCTACATCCTGCCGGGGCTGGGCGACGCGGGTGACCGCATCTTCGGCACCAAGTAGTCAGACCCGGCGGGGCAGCTGGTCGCCGATCAGCGGCGCGATCTTGTCGGCCATGTACGCGTGTCCCGCGTTGGTGGGGTGCACGCCGTCGGGGCCGATGAGGTCGGGCCGGTCCACGAACCACCGCTCGGCGATCGGGTCGACGAACGTCGCCCCCGCCAGCATCGACTGAAACGACAGGATGTCGCGAATCTGCAGCACCGCGGGCGGCACGTCGGCCGTCGGCCACGGCGGCCCGATCACCAGCAGGCGCGCGGTCGGCGCGATGCCCTTGGCCAGGTTGAGCGAGTTGAAGACCTGCCCGTTGAGCGCGTTCGGGTCGACGCCCTGGTCGTTGCGCGAGCCGTAGAACACCACCACGGAGTCGTCGGGCCTGACGGCTCTGGGGGTGAGGTCGACGAACAGGTTGCCCTGGTCGCCGCGCACGCCGTACCCGGCCCGGCCCTCGGCGGCCACGTCGGCGTTGACCTGCATGCCCCGGCGCGCCAGCGTCTTCCACGCCAGCACGGGCCACGCGTTCGGGCCCTGACCACCGATCGCGGTCCCGTTGGTGTACGAGTCGCCGATGACCGCGACGCGCATGACGGGCGTGTCGGCGGTCGTGGCGTCATAGGGCGACGTGCGCACCGACGGCCCGTTCAGCATCACGCCGGCCACCAGGGCCAGCGAGAGGACGAACGTGGCGAAACGGCTTGGAAAGTCGTGCATCAACCCGCCTGGACTCGAAGTGTCGTGGGCCGATCCTCGAGCTGGCCCCGGATCTGGTGGGGCGGGGCGGGATCGGGCGCGTCGGATTGCGGGGTGTGCTCCAGGTCGACCGGCGGTCTGCGCTCACCGACCATGCGGCGCATCCACATTCGGGCGGGCTCCTCCACGAAGTGGAACAGCAGAATGCCGAAGATCAGGGAGACCAGGATCAGCGCGGCGAAGACCAGCTTCGCGCCGATGCTCGGCACCATGGTGATCTGGTACTGCGCCATGATCCACAGCCAGGCGGTGTGCACGATTTCGTGGACCATGTACAGCCCGAAGGACACCTGCCCGCCGTAGACCATCACCCGGGTGGAGAGCAGCGCCGGCAGCGTGCCCGACCCGAGGGCCAACGCGACCACCAGCGGCATGAAGAGGACGTCGACCAGACCGAAGTCGTCGCGGATGTTCGGCAGCGGGTGGCCGTCGAACCAGTAGAGGGCGCCGACGATGACGGCGAGCAACGCCACCGACACCACGCCGGCGACGGCCCGGCTGCGGTCGGTGGGCCTCATCTTGCGCACCGCGGCGCACGCCAGCGCGCCGGCGGTGAACTGCAGGACGATGCGCGGCAGCCAGCTCCACGGCGTGTAGAACTGCCCGCCGGAGCCCACCAGGAGGATCAGCGGAGGAAGTGTTGCCGCGAAGGCCAGCAGCAGCAGACCCCGGGCTCTCGTCGCGCGGTCGACCCGGTGGATCACCAGGATGAGCAACCCGAACAACAGGTAGGCCAACCACTCCGCGCTGATGGACCACGCCGGGCCGTCCCAGCTGGAGAAGTCGAAGAACGGCTGGAACCACAGCTGCACCATCACCAACTGACGCAGGTAACTGATCGCCGTCAGGGAGCCGGCCTCCGGGGACGGAAAGTCCCCGTAGTTCAGGGTGAAGATGATCCACAGCGCCGCGAGGTGCATGGTCACCAGGTACAGCGGCCACACCCTGGCCAGGCGCAGCCACAGGAAGTGCAGAGTCGCCTTCGTCGACCAGCGGTCGCCCATCCGCTCCAGGTAGTTCCACGTGAGGACGAAACCGCTCAGGATGAAGAAGAGGTCGACGCCCTGGGCGCCGCAGTCCAGGATCGGCTTGAGCGAGTCGTAGAGCGGTGGCGACGCCATCTGCAGCAGGGGCCTGAAGTGGAACGTCACCACCCACAGGGCGGCCACGATGCGCAGGCCGGACAGGGCCTTGATCTCTCCGGTGCGCACAACACTCTTTCCGTGATTCGAGCCGGGCGGTTCGCGCGTGATTCCGCGTCTTTGCGTCAGCTGCCGCGCGGTCGGGGCCTGCTGTCGGCTCTTGGGAGGGTAACAGCGCCGCCTTGGCCGTCGCATGTCCGCAACGCTGTGCACTTGCTGACATCTGGAGCCACTTTCGTGTTCCGCGTTCGGTTCCCAGGTAGGGGGGCCACAATTCGTCGAGGACCCGGCGCAGCCCCGCGGGGTCCACGACTCCCTGGAGGATCCCCCACCATGCTCGATCGATTTCGGCCACCGCGCCGGGCACTCATCGTCGGCGCCGGCCTCGGTGCGCTGGCCACGGCGACTGCCGCCTGCAGTACCGCCGACAAGCCGGCCACCGCGGAGTCGACGTCGTCAGAGTCGACCTCCGGGGCGGCTCCGGCCGGGACGCCGGGCGGCGGTGCGCTGGCCAAGACGGCGGACGTCCCCGTCGGCTCCGGGGTCATCGTCGACGACGTGGTGATCACCCAACCGACGACGGGTGTCTTCAAGGGCTTCTCGACGGTGTGCCCCCACGCCGGCTGCAACGTCAACAAGATCACCGACGGCAAGATCATCTGCCCCTGCCACAACAGCGAGTTCAACCTCGACGGCACGGTCGCGCAGGGCCCCGCGAAGAAGCCGCTGGAGTCCAAGCCCGTCACCGTCCAGGGCGAGTCGATCGTCGCCGGCTGACGGGCGAGCGAAGCGACGGGAAGGGTCCCGAGCTATCCGGCGGCGTTGGGCCGCAGCGGCGGGCAGTTGCCGGCCGCGTCCAGGGCAAGCTCGAAGTGCCAGATCTCGTTGGCGTAGATCTGACACAGCCCGAACCGCGAGCCGTTGGCCATCATCCACTGGTCGGCGACCACGGGTCCGACGTCGACGGCCTTGCCGACCACGTGCATCGACTTCTCCGGCGACGCCACGAACTGAGCCGCCAGGTCGGCGTTGCCGTAGGTGGTCACGGCCTGGTCGAACAGTCGCTGCTGAAAGCCCTTGGAGCGCCAACCCGAGGTGAGCTGCACGTCGACGCCCTCGGAAGCAGCGGCACCGGCGGCCTGCTGGATCGCCGTGAGCACCGCCGGCTCGAGGAACCCGACCGCGGGATTCTTCACGTCGAACGGCGAGACGAGCTGGCCGTCGGGGATCGATCCCCCCGTCGTGTCCTCGGCGGCGGTGCCGATCGACAGCGGTTCGACGGCGACGGCGACGGGCCCGGGCGGCGGGGCCGAAGTCTGTGGTGGCGGCGTGCCGCAACCCACCAGCAGTGCGCTCAGGCCGACGGCCGTGGCCACCGAACCACTCACCCCCGGATGCATGGGGTGAGCGTATGCGTCGCCCACGGCGGCGCCTGTGGCAGGCTCTGACGTCGTGGACCTGCCACGCCCCGACCCCGATCTCCCCCACCTCGCCGACGTCGTCCCCTCGGTGCTCGCCGCCCTGGGGGCACCCGGTTTCGCGGGTTCCATTCCGCTGCGCGACGACCTGTCCGGTGCCTGCGTGTTGCTGGTCGACGGGCTTGGCGCCGAGTTGCTCGACGCCTACGCCGCCGACGCCCCCGTGCTGGCCGGGCTCCGCGGGCGCACGCTCAGCGTCGGGTTTCCGTCGACGACGGCCGCCGGGCTGGCGGCGGTGGGCACCGGGTGCCGCAGCGGCGACCACGGCATGGTCGGTTACACCTTCCGGCTGGGCGACACCGGGGTGCTGAACGCCCTGCAGTGGCGCCGGCACCCCGGCGGCGAGGATCTCCGCGAGGCGCAACCGCCCGAGCAGGTGCAGCCGCTGCCGACGTCGTTCGAGCGGGCGACGGCCGCGGGCTTCGCGGTGAGCGTGGTGTCCAACGCGCAGTTCGCCGGTTCCGGCCTGACCCGCGCGGTGCTGCGCGGCGCCCGCTACGTGGGCGTGCACGGCCTCGGCGACCTGGCCGCGGAAGTGCAACGCGCGGTCGCGGCCCGCGGCTTCTGCTACGGCTACCACGGCGACCTCGACCTCATCGGCCATCTCCACGGGCCGGGCTCCGCGGCGTGGCGGCTGCAGTTGCGTCAGGTCGACCGCTTGGTCGAGTCGATCGTGGAGAGCCTGCCGCCGGGCGGACTGCTGGCCGTCGTCGCCGATCACGGCATGGTCGCCGTGGGCGACGCCGACCGCGTGGACGTCGACGCCGCCCCGGCGCTGCTGGAGGGCACGACGGCGATCGGCGGCGAGGCCCGCGCCCGGCACGTCTACGCCGTCGACGGCGCGGCCGACGCGGTGCTGGCAGCGTGGCGGGAGACGCTCGGGGCCCGGGCGTGGGTGGTGTCGCGCGACGAGGCGATCGCCGCGGGCTGGTTCGGCGCTCGGGTCGCCGATCGCGTGCGGGAGCGCATCGGGGACGTGGTGGCCGCGGGCCGCGACTGCGCGGTGATGGTGCGACGATCGGCCGAGCCCGTCGAGTCCGGGCTCGTCGGACACCACGGCTCGCTCACCACCGCCGAACAGCGTGTCCCCCTGCTGCTGGCGTACGGCTAGTCTCGTCGCCGTGATCGTGCTGCTGCCGCCGTCGGAGACCAAGCGGGGCGGGGGCGACGGTCCGCCGCTGCACCTCGATTCCCTGAGTTCCCCGGAGTTGGGTTCGGTGCGCGCCGCGCTGGTCGACGAACTGGTCGACCTGGCCGCCGACCCGCCCGCGGCCCGCCGCGCGCTTGGACTCTCGGCGTCCCAGGATGCCGAGATCGACCGCAACGCCGGCTTGCGCGCCGCGCCGACCATGCCCGCCATCGAGCGGTACACCGGGGTGCTCTACGACGCCCTCGACGTCGAATCCCTCAGTGGCGCAGCGGCTTCCCGCGCGCGGGCCCGGCTCGTGGTCGGCTCGGCCCTGTTCGGGCTGCTGCGGGCCGACGACGCCGTGCCCGCCTATCGACTGTCGGCGGGGTCGAAGCTGCCCGGCGGTGCGACGCTGGCGGCCAGGTGGCGACCCGCGCTGGAACCCGTCCTGGCGCGGCTGGCGCAGGACGAGTTGGTCGTCGACCTGAGGTCGGGCTCGTACGCGGCGCTGGGCCGGTTGCCGGGTGCGGTCGACGTCGATGTGGTCGCCGAACACGCCGACGGGCGGCGCACCGTCGTCAGCCACTTCAACAAGGCACACAAGGGCGCGTTGGCCCGGGTCCTGGCGTCGAGCCGGGCCGAACCGGGCGACGCGGCAGCGGTGGCGACCCTGGCCCGCCGCGCGGGCATGCGCGTCGAGCGCACCGGCAACGAGTTGGTCGTCGTGGTGCCGGCCTGACGGCTAGAGCGTCCCAAAGAATTCGATGGAGTTGCCGTCCGGGTCGGCGACGAACATCCAGCCCATCCCGGGCACCGGCGCGAATTCCGTTGGCGCCTCGGTGATTTCGTAGCCGGCGGCCTCGACCTTGGCAGCGAGCTCGCGAAGATTGCGCACGCCGACGGTGAAGTAGCGCAGCCCCGCCTGCGCCCGCCCACCACCCGCGGCGGCCGGCAGCGGTGGCGGCATTGTGTAGGTGACGAGCTTGATGACGCTGCCGCCGAGGGTGTACCGCCGCTGCGTGCCGTCGGCGAAGTCGATCTCGCCCTGCGGTTCGAGGCCGAGGAACCCCTCGTAGAAGTCCACCATCGCGTCGACGTTGGTGGTGACGAGGCCGATCTCGACACCGGGGCTGAGCAAGTCCAGAATCACGAGCTCAATGTAGGGCCACCCGAGCCACGGGCGCGGGAGAATGGTGGCCGGTGCGGCATGGGAAGGGGATCGCCACGTGGAGACGTTCGTGCGCTACGTCAAGATCCAGTCCTTCGTCTTCCTGTGCGGCATCGTCGGCCCGATCTTCCTCGTCATCTTCTTCGCCGTGCAGCCCGAACCCGACACCAAGTGGCTGTACTGGGCGGGGCTGTTCGTCACCGCAGGCGACGTCTTGGTCGCCCTGGCGATCACGAATGCGTCGGTCCGTGCGGACCCCGCGCCGCCCCGGTCCACGCAGCCGGCCGGGCGCGGCTGATTTCCCGTCGCGGCGGTCGTCTGCCACACTTGTCGGTGAGGGGAGTATTCCTTCGCTACGGTGTCGTCATCACGTTGTCCAACGCTGGGCAGCCGGTGCCGTAGATCGCACCAGGTGTGCGGTGGCAGAGACCTCGGCCGTAGAAACACGTCCGGAGGCAGCCTCAGCCATGCAAGTTACCCAAATCGAATGGATCGTCACGCTGGGCGTGACCCTGGCGGTCCTCCTGTTCGACGTCATCTTCATCGCCCGCCGGCCCCACGAGCCGACGTTCAAGGAATGCGCGATCGCGCTGACCTTCTACGTGGGTCTGGCCATCGCGTTCGGCGTGTGGGTCACCTACTTCCACGGGACCCAGTTCGGCGTCGAGTTCTTCGCCGGCTGGCTGACCGAGTACAGCCTCTCCATCGACAATCTGTTCATCTTCTTGATCATCATGGCGAGCTTCAAGGTGCCCAGGAAGTACCAGCAGGAAGCGTTGCTGATCGGCATCATCCTGGCGCTGATCTTCCGCGGCATCTTCATCGCCATCGGCGCGGTCGCGATCAACCAGTTCTCCTGGATCTTCTACGTCTTCGGCGCGTTCCTGGTCTACACCGCGATCACGCTGGTCCGCGACACCGACCACGACGACGACGCCGAGAACAGCGTGGTGAAGTTCGCCCGCAAGCACCTGACGCTGACCGACAAGTGGGACGGTCTGAAGCTGTGGATCAAGGAGGACGGCAAGCGTCTGATGACGCCGATGTTCCTCGTGATCGTCGCGCTCGGCACCACCGACCTGCTGTTCGCGCTCGACTCGATTCCCGCGATCTACGGGCTCACCAAGGAGCCCTACATCGTGTTCACCGCCAACGTGTTCGCCCTGATGGGTCTGCGCCAGCTGTACTTCCTGCTCGGCGACATGCTCAAGCGCCTGGTGTACCTGTCCCAGGGGCTGGCGTTCATCCTGGCCTTCATCGGCGTGAAGCTGGTGCTGCACGCACTGCACGAGAACGAGCTGCCGTTCATCAACGGTGGCGAGCACGTCCCGGTGCCGGAGATCCCCACGCTGGTCAGCCTCGGCGTCATCATCGTGACCCTGGTCGTCACCACCGCCGCGAGCCTCTACAAGACCCGCGTGGTGGACAAGAAGCCCGAGGCGGTCGACGAGCCCAGCTAGCGGCCGAGTTGCCGAAACCGCTGCCAGCCTCCAAGATCCGAGCCAATGGACACGCAACGGGCTCGTGAGTTGGCGTCGGTGGACGCGGTCGGTCAAGCGGAACTGGTCGGGTCGGGTGAGCTGACGGCCGTCGAACTCCTCGACGCCGCCGTCACCCGGCTCGACGCGGCCCGCGGCCTCAACGCCGTCGTCGCCGACCTGGTCGACCGTGGTCGCCAGCAGGCCGCCGCACTGGACGACTCCGGAGCACTGCGCACCGGTGACATGGACCCGTTGGCCGGAGTTCCGTTCCTGCTCAAGGATCTTGGGGCGTCCCTCGCCGGTGCGCCCGAGGTGATGGGGTCGCGGGCGCTGCGGGGTTACGTCGCGACCGAGACGTCCTGGGTGGTGGACCGCTACCTGAGCGCCGGCCTGGTCGTGTTCGGCAAGACCAACACCCCGGAGTGGGGCAACCACTGCACCACCGAGCCGGTCGTGTTCGGCCCCACCGTGAATCCATGGTCACCGGACGTCACCCCCGGCGGGTCCAGCGGCGGGTCGGCGGCCGCCGTCGCGGCCGGCGTCGTGCCCGCGGCCTCCGGCGGCGACGGCACCGGCTCCATCCGGGTGCCCGCGTCGTGCTGCGGGCTGGTGGGCCTCAAGCCACGTCGCGGCCGCAGCTCGTTCGCGCCGGACGGCGGCCAGGGAATGGAGGGGTTGGTCAACGGCCACGCCCTGACGCGCACCGTCCGTGACAGTGCCGCCCTCCTCGACGTCATCACCGGGTCCGCGACCGGCGACCCGTACGCCGCGCCGCGTCCCGACACCGACTTCCTCACGGCCATCACCCGGGCACCGACGGGCGTCCGGGTGCTGACCACGACGGACTCGCCGTTCCCCGGCGCGCCGACCCATCCCGAGGTGGTGGCCGCGGTGGAGGCGACGGCCGGCGCGCTGGCCGCGCTCGGGCACCACGTCGAGCCGGGCGCCCCGACCTTCGACCCCGACGCGGTCGCCGATGCCATCGCGGTCCTGCACACCGTCAGCAACGCGCAGCTGCACGCCTTTGGCAAGCAGGTGCTGGGCCGTGAGCCCGAGGAGGACGACTTCGAACCCAGCAGCTGGGTGATGATGCGCGAGGGGTTCACCACCACCGGCGTCGCGTACGCGGAGGCGATCGGTGCGGTGCATGCTCAGACCCGCCGCTTCGCCGAGGGGATGGTGGCCCACGACGTGCTGCTGGTGCCGACGCTGCTGACTCCCCCGCCGCCGTACGGGCTGCTCAACCAGCCGCGCGGCACCACCCGGGCGTTCTTCGACGTCGAGTTCGCCACGACGGGGTGGACGACGATGGCCAACGTGACCGGCTGGGCCGCCATCTCGCTTCCCCTGGGCGTCACCTCGGGCGGTCTGCCGATCGGCGTCCAACTGATGGCCCCCGACGAGACGATCCTGCTGCAGCTGGCCGCCCAGCTCGAGACGGCCATGCCGTGGTCGGGCCGGCGTCCCGCCGGCTGGGTCGGCTAACTGGCTGCGGCGCGTTCCGGTTGCCGCTCCGGCTCGTCCACGGCCACCGGAATCGACGCGGTCACGGTGGTGCCCTCACCGAGCGGGCTGGAGACCTCCAACCGGCCCGACACCGCCTCGACCCGGTCGCGCAGCCCGATGATGCCGGAGCCCCCGCCGGCGGACGAGGCTCCCCCGACGCCGTCGTCGGCGACCTCGATGCACAACTCGTCGTCGACCAATCCCACCTGGATGACGATGCCCTCGGCCTGGGCGTGCTTCGCGGCGTTCGTCATGGCCTCGGCCACCACGTAGTACGCGGCCACCTCGACGGGCTCGGGGAAACGCCGGTCGAGGTCCACCTTGACGCTGGCCGGGACCACCGACCGGCGCCCGAGTGCCCGCAGGGCCGGACCGAGGCCACCCTTGGACAGGATGGCCGGGTGGATGCCCCGCGAGAGCTCCTGAAGGTTGGTATACAGGTCGGCCAGGCCGTTGATGACGTTGTCGAGTTGCTTGCGGACGGTGACGTCCTCGGGCGGGACGGACGCTTCGATCGTGCGCAGCCCGAGCCCCAACGCCACGATGCGCTGCTGCGCGCCGTCGTGCAGATCCCGCTCGAAGCCCCGCCTCGCCTGGTCGGCGGCCGCCACGACGCGGGCGCGCGACGCCCTCAGCTCGGCCCGTGTCTCGGCGTTGGAGATCGCCGTGGCGACGAGGTCGGCGAAGTCGCAGACCCGTTGCTCGGTGCCGTCGGGCATGGGCCCGGCCTGCACCGAACCGACCATCAACGCGCCCCGCGGTGCGCCGTCGACGGTGACGGGTGCGCCCGCGCCCGACCGCAGACCCAGCCCGCGCATGCGCACGGCGACGGTGCCCGTCAGGTCCGAATAGCCGTCCAACCGCGCGGTGCCGCCGGTGTCCCGGATGCGGCGCGTGATGCTGTCCCCGTCGATCCGCAGTCGTTCCCCCACCTGCAGGGTCTCGCGGCCGGGCCGGTCATGCGCCGCGAGCACGGTGCAGTGGTCGTCGTCGTCGAAACGCACCAGTGTCACGTGGTCGACGTCGAGGCCGCGCGCCAGCTCGGTGACCGTCACCGGGTACACGACCGCCGGCTCGGCCCCGCGGGCCACCAGGGTCGCCACCCGGCGCAGCGCCTCCTGCTGGGTGGCCAGGGCGGCGGCCTCGCGGCGCCGCTGCTCGGCCTCCAGGGCCCGCAGCCGCGCCTGACCGGCCAGCACGTTGGCCAGCAGCGCCACCGGGAGGAACACGGTTAGCGCAGCGGTGACGCCGTCGAGGTGGAAGGACAGGTAGACCAGGGCGCTGACGATCGACGTCGCAATCGCCAACCCGAAGCCCCAACCCGCGGAGATGACCAGCACGCCGAGCAGGAAGATCGCGCCGAACGCATTCTCGGGAGCCACCCTGGTGAGGTACAGCACCACCAGCGTCTCGGCGACGATGAACCCCGTGGCGACCACGATTCCCCACCCCAGCGGGCGCGCCGTCGGGCGGAGAAACGTGGTGAGGAGGCGGTGACGCAGTGCGTCGAACCAGCCGTCCCGCTGGTCGTCGGCAATGCTCGCGCGCTCGTTCATCGCACCGGATCGTAGTGCCTTCACAGGGAACTTTCCGGCTAGCAGCAATGCCCGGCCCGCGACGAGCTGACAAGCTCGTCTCATGATGTTCTCCAGGGGTTCGCGATGCGTTGTCTGATCGTCGACGACAGTGCCGACTTCCGTGACGCCGCCACCGACATGCTCGGGCGGGCGGGTATCGACGTCGTGGGCGTGGCGTGCACGGGTGAGGAGGCCCTGGCCCGCTACGCGGACCTCCATCCCGACGTCACGCTCGTCGACGTGGAACTGGGCGGGGAGAGCGGGTTCGACGTCGTCGAACGACTCCACGACGCGGACGTGCCGGCCCCCTCGGTGATCCTCATCTCGACGCACTCCGAGCAGGACTACGCCGAGATGATCGCCGAGAGTTCCGCGCTCGGGTTCCTGGCCAAGTTCGCGTTGTCCCCCACGGCGATCAGGAGCATGGTCGGACGGTGACTCGCGGTCACAGCGAGTCGAGGTACATGATCACCGCACGCACCCGACGGTGCTCGTCGTGGGTCTCCGGAAGGTTCAGCTTCGTCAGGATGCTGCGGACGTGCTTCTCGACGGTGCCCTCGGTGACCCAGATCCGGCCGGCGATGCCCGAATTCGACAGGCCCTCGGCCATCAACGTCAGGACCTCGCGCTCGCGGGTGCTCAACGCCTCCAGCGGATCGTCGCGACGACGGGCCGACACCAACTCCTGAACCAGCGCGGGATCGATGACCGACGCGCCGCCCGCGATCCGGCCCGCGGTCTCGACGAAGTCGTCGACGTTCGTGATGCGGCTCTTGAGCAGATACCCGACCGAATGGCCCCCAGCGAGGAGCTCCATCGCGTGCTCGACGTCGACGTGGGCCGACAACACCAGGATCGCGATGTCGGGCCACTGTTCCCGGATGGACTTCGCGGCGTCGAGGCCCTCGGTGTCGTGCGACGGCGGCATCCGGATGTCGGTGAGAACCAACCCCGGCTGGCGGTCGCGGACGATGTCGAGCAGCTCGACGGCGTTGCCCGCCTGACCGACCACGTCGAAACCGGAACGGGTCAACAAACTGGCCAAGCCCTCCCGAAGGAGGACGTCGTCATCGGCGACGACCACGCGCACGGCATTCATCGCCGATGATTGTCGCACCCCTCGTGCGAACGTGCAGTCGACGCACAGGAAGGGTGGAGGTGCGGAGCCGCCGAGCCGGGGTTCGCCGCAAACTCCGCGTGCGACACTTTGCGCATGGTTCCACCCATCGCACGTCCCCGGCTCGAAGGCAACGTCGCCGTCGGAGACGACCGCCAGATCGGCTTCGCCGAGTTCGGCGATCCGCTCGGTCGCGCCGTGTTCTGGTTGCACGGGACCCCCGGCGCCCGCCGTCAGATCCCCGTGGAGGCGCGGGTCTACGCCGAACGTCACCACATCCGGCTGATCGGCGTCGACCGCCCCGGCATCGGCTCGTCGACGCCGTTCCAATACGAGAACGTGCGGGCGTTCGCCGACGACCTGCGAACCATCGCCGACGTGCTGGGCATCGACCAGATGGCGATCATCGGGCTGTCCGGTGGCGGGCCCTACACGCTGGCGTGTGCGGCGGCGATGCCCGAGCGCGTGGTGGCCGTGGGCGTACTCGGCGGGGTGGCGCCGACCATCGGTCCCGAACGCATCGGTGGCGGTGCGATGGGACTGGGCTCGGCGATGGCGCCGCTCATGCCGTTCATCGGGCTGCCGCTGCGGCTGGCGGCCGTCAGCCTGATCAGGTTGGCCAAGCCCTTCGCCGACTGGGGCATCGACGTCTACGGGCGCGTGTCGCCGGTAGGTGACCGACAGCTGCTGGCGCGGCCCGAGTTCAAGGCGATGTTCCTCGACGACCTGCTGAACGGCAGCCGCAAGCAGATGGCGGCGCCGTTCGCCGACGTCGTCGTCTTCGCGAGGGACTGGGGCTTCCGGCTGGACGAGGTCAAGGTGCCGGTGCGCTGGTGGCACGGCGACAAGGACCACATCATCCCGTTCGGGCACGGCGAGCACGTGGTGGCGCTGCTGCCCGACGCCGAGCTGTACACCCTTCCCGGCGAGAGTCACCTCGCCGGTCTCGGATACGCCGAGGAGATCCTCGACCGCCTGATGGCGCTGTGGGACGACGTCTAACGGGGTGTCTGACTACTCCTGCGGGGCAGGCGCCTGGGCCCGCCCGAGAATGCGGTCGATCCAGTCGAAGGCGTAGCCCTCGAACAGCGTGCTGCCCAGCCCTTCGCAGTGCCCGCCCGCGCCTTCGGCCTCGCTGAAGGTGGTCAGTCGCCGTTCGCACCTCAACTTCTCGAACAGCAGCTCACCCTGTGCCGCGAAGTCGCCCTCCCCCTCGGTGAGCAGGGTCGGGCAGCGGATGTTGCCCGCGACGTCCTCGAGCGTGAAGGTCAACTGCTTGCGCAGGAAGTCACCGACGGTGGCGGTTCCCATCGCCGCCATCCGGGAGCCGAACCACTCGACGTTTCGGGGACCGTCGACCGCCTTCTCCAGTTCGGCGTCGAGTTCCGCGTCGCCGGCGAGCAGGCGCGCCAGGAAGTCGTCGGCGTCGTCGTAGCCCAACGTGGTGGCGAACGCGCCGATGCGGGAGGCGAAGTCGTACTGGCCGGGGTCGGCCACCAGCGCGGCCACCCGCGACTCGAAAGCCGTCGCCCGTGGACCGAGATACCCGCCGAAGGAGCGGCCCATCACGATGATCGCGTGCGGATGCACGCCGTCCTGCTGCAGCAACCAGCGGAACGCGTCGGCGAACGGCACCTCGAAGTCCGGCCGAAAGGTGCGCCGGTGCTCGTAGAGGGTGCCGCCCTGCCCCGGCCCCTCGAAGACGAAGAAGTTGTAGCCACGGGGCAGGGCCATGTAGCCGGTCGACACGTACCCCGACTCGGCGGTCGAGTCGAATCCGCAGGGCGCCAGGATCGTCGGGCGCGGCGTGTCGGCGTCCGCGGGCCGAAACAGGTACCCGGTCATCGTCACGCCGTCATGCGGGATCTCGACGGTCGTGGTGTGGCAGTCGAGCAACGGCAGCGCCGCGCGAAAGGTGCTGCGGTGCTGCTGCCATCCGCGTTGCAGGCGTTCGTCGTCGAGGTCGTGTCGGATGAAGTAGAAGGACTGCCGCCAGTACTCGGACGCGCGCAGGAACGCCTTGCGGGCCGTCACGACGTGTCCGCCGCGCAGGGCGTCCTCGGCCAGCGTCTGGGCCACCTCGGCGGTCGCCGACCATTCGGCACACCAGGAGTCGTAGTCGCCGTCGACCACTCGACCCGCCGTCGTCATGACCTCGCCGAGGTCGGCGGCGTGGGCCGAGACGGCGATCATCGTCCGCCCGAGTTGAGCGTCCATCTCCGTGTCGTCGAGCAGTATCTTCACAAGCGGTTGGTTCCCATCTGAGGACGTTCATCGGGAGTACCCATGTCCGGACCGTCCACGTGACGATCTCCGGGGTCCGTCCCATCACCGGCGAAGAGCCTAACGTCGTCGGGCGCGTGGACGCCGCTCATCCGTCAGCGAACCCTCGTGTTGGAGGGGTCGTAGACCGCCTTGAGCGACACCGACACGGGGTGCAGAACTCCCCCGACGTTGACCTGGTAGTCACCGTCCCGCACCCACGTGGCGTCGACCGTCGCCTGGTCACCGGATCGCACGTAGGCCAGGCCGACGCACGCCCCGGTGGTCTCCGCCCACGCCGCGGACGTCACCTGACCGGCGACCTCGCCGTTGCGCAGGATCAGTTCGCCGCCCCACAGCATGGCCTCCGGCGTGTCGACCCGGACGCCGACGATCCGGCGCCGCGGACCGTCCGCCCTGGCCTTCTCGACCGCGGCGCGACCCAGGAAGTCGACGTCGGTGCCGAGCTTGCAGGCGAACAGCAATCCCGCCTCGACCGGGTTGTCGCCCGGGGTCAGCTCGCGGCCGAACGCGCGATAGCCCTTCTCGAGCCTCAGCGACTCGATCGCGTAGTAGCCGCCGCGCGTCACCCCGAGGTCGGCGCCCGCGGCCATCAGGTCCTCGTACACGCCGACCGCGAACTCGGCGGGCACGTAGAGTTCCCAACCCAGCTCCCCCACGTAGGTGATGCGGGTTGCGCGAATCGTGGAGTATCCCAAACTGATTCGCCGGCTCGTGCCGAAGGGGAAGGCGTCGTCGCCCAGGTCGGCGTCGGTCAGCGAGGCCAGCAGGTCCCGCGACTTGGGACCCATCACGCCGAACACCGCGAGCGAGGACGTGACGTCGACCAGCCGAGCCCGGGTGCCTGCGGGCAGGTTGCGGCCGATGTGGTCCTTGTCCCGTTCGGTCGTCGCGGCGCTGCTGACGACGAGGAACTCGTCCTCGGCCGTGCGGGTGACGGTGACGTCTGCCTCGTAACAGCCACGCTCGTTGAGCATTCCGGTGTAGACGCACGACCCCACGTCGACGGCCATGTCGGCGGTGCACAGCCACTGCAGCGCCGCCTCGGCGTCGGGTCCGGTCAGCAGGTACTTCGAGAAGGACGTCTGGTCGAACACCGCGACGGCGGTGCGGGTGGCCACCTGCTCGGCGGCGGAGTACGGCAGCCAGTTCTGCTTGCCCCAGGAGTACTCGATGGTGGGTTCGACCCCGGCGGGTGCGAAGAAGTTGGCGCGCTCCCAGCCCATCCGACTGCCGAAGTTGGCGTTCGCCGCCACCAAGAGGTGGTGCACCGGCGAGCGACGGAAGGGCCGCGCCGTCGTCATCTCCCGGTTGGGCCAGGGTATTTCGTAGTGCAACCCGAGCACCTCGGACACCCGGTCGCGCAGCCACCTGGTGTTGCCGTTGAACGGGGCGAACCGGCGGACGTCGACGCTGGTGAGGTCCGTCGTCGGGGAACCGTTGGAGATCCATTCGGCCAGTGCGCGTCCGGCGCCGCCGGCCGAGGCGATGCCGACGGAGTTGAAGCCCGCGGCGACGAAGAAGTTGGCCACCTCCGGCGTCTCGCCCATGATGAACTGATTGTCCGGGGTGAAGCTCTCGGGGCCGTTGTACAACTTCTTGAGCCCGGTCTCCTCGAGCACGGGAATGCGCAGCAGGGCGTTGTCCATCAGGATCTGGAAGTGGTCCCAATCCTCGTCCAGCAGCTGAAATTCGAACGGATACGGGATCGCGTCGGGGCTGACCCACGGCTTGGCCTCGGGCTCGAAGCCGCCGATCACCAGGCCGCCGACCTCCTCCTTGAAGTAGGTGTAGCCGTCGGGATCCCGCAGGATCGGCATGTCGGGGTGCACGCCGACGATGGGTTCGGTGACGACGTAGAAGTGCTCGGCCGAGTGCAGCGGCACGTTCGCCCCCGCCAGCGAACCGACCTGCTTGGCCCACTGGCCGGCGCAGTTGACGACGATCTCGGCCTCGACGTCGCCTCGGTCGGTCCGCACCCCGGTGACCCGGCCACGGTCGACGGTCACCCCGACGACCCTGGTGCGCTCCATGATTCGGGCCCCGCGCATCCGGGCGCCCTTGGCGAGCGCCTGGGTCAGGTCGGACGGATTCGCCTTGCCGTCGGCCGGCAACCAGATGGCCCCGACGAGGTCGTCGATGCGGATCACCGGGTAGTGCTCGAGCGCCTGCAGCGGGGTTAGCAGCTCGCACTCGAGATCGAAGGCCGCCGCGTTGGCGGCGGTGCGCCGCAGCTGAATCATCCGGTCCTCGGTGCGCGCGACGGTCACCCCGCCGCACTGCTTGTAGCCCGCGCTCAGGCCGGTCTCGGCTTCCAGTTCGCGGTAGAGCTCCGTCGAGTACTGCACCAGCCGCGTTCCGCTCTCCGACGCCCGCAGCTGACCCACCAGACCCGCGGCATGCCAGGTGGTGCCGGACGAGAGCTGGCCCTGCTCGAGGAGCAGCACGTCGGTGATGCCGAGCTTGGTGAGGTGATAGGCCACGCTGGTGCCGATCACCCCGCCGCCGATCACGACGACCCTCGCCCGGTCGGGCACGCTGGTGGCGCTCATCAACTCGTCTCTCCCATGTCGTGGTAGCCGGTTCCGGCGTCGTCGAGCAGTCGGGCGAAGTCGGGGCCCCTGAACTCCTCGACGGCATTCTCGTAGCGCTGCATTCCCCACTCCCAGAAGTCGAAGTCCAGCGCGCTGCTGCCGTTCTGGATGCAGCCCCACAGCGTCCAGCCGTATTGCGACACGGTGCCCTGCAGCCGCGCCCTGGCCAGTTCGTGGCGCGTCGTCCGGCCGTAGTACGCGGTGACCAACCCCTCGAGTTGATCGAGGCTCAATCCGTTGTCGCGCCAGATGTTTCCCAGTTCGAAGCACGGATCGTTGTTGCCGGAGTACTCGTAGTCGATGAGCCAGATCTTCTCGCCGTCGTCGACGAAGTTGGCCGCCAGCAGGTCGTTGTTGCACGGCACCGAGACATGCCCGCGGTATGCCAGCGCCACCCGGATTGCCTCGAACTGGCCGGCGAACTCCAGATAACCGGCCGGAAGGCGGAACCCGTGCGACTCGACGATGGCCAGGTACGCCGCCTGCCGCGCGAACATGTCGAAGTCGTTGCGAAACCTGGGGCCAGCGTGCAACGTTCGGCACGCCACGGCGGCCTTGGCGAGCACGCCGTCGGTGGCGAAGTCCGCGGCGCTCAGGGTGACACCGTCCAGATAGCCGATGAGCAGGATCCCGAGGTCGGGACGGTAGTCGACGACGGGCGCCCCGACGCCGGCCGCCTCGGCGGCCCGAGAGTTGAAGTACTCGTCGTCGCGGTCGATGGCGAGCAGCTCGGAGTCGCTGCCCGAGCACCGCGCGACGTACACCCCGTCCGCCGTGGTGATCTTCACGTTGCGGTTGGTGAGCCCGCCCTCGAGGTCCTCCACCACACGCTCGCGCCCTGCGAGCACCGGCAATCGATCGAGGCGATCGTCGAGCTCGGAGTCGCTGAGCGAGAAGGACATCGGCACTCAGTCGGCGTCGCCGGGTGCCGAGAGGAGCTGTCGCAGCAGGTGCATCGCCACGGTGGTGGACCGCTCCCGGACGTCGGCTCTGTCGCCGGGGAGCAGCAGCGTCTTGGTGAGCGTGGGACCGTCGGCCAGTCGGACGCTGAAACACACCGTCCCGACCGGCTTCTCGGCGCTTCCCCCGCCGGGGCCGGCAATTCCCGTGATGGCGACCGCGGTGTCGGCGCCGAAGCGGGCCAGCGCGCCGGCGGCCATGGCCTCGGCCACCGGTTCCGACACCGCGCCGTGCGCGGCCAGCAGTTGCGCGTCCACTCCCAGTAGGTCCATCTTGGCCTGGTTGGAGTAGCTGACCACCCCGCCCGCCACGTAGTCCGACGAACCGGCGCGGTCGGTGAGACGCGCGGCAACCATTCCCGCAGTGCATGATTCGGCCGTGGCGACGGTGCGGCCCGCCAGCAGCGCCGCGACCTGGTCGTCGACCAGGGCACCGTCGACGGAGAACAGTTGCGCCGAGTGCCGTTCGCGCAGCAGCGCCAGCAGGTCGTCGTACACCGGGGCGGCGTCGGGTTCGTAGCGGGTGACGATCTCCAGTTCGCCGCGCCGCAGACAGGTGGTGATCTCGAGCCGGTCGAAGTCTGCGATCCGGGCCTCGCCGTCGCGCAGCGTCTCGGCGAGCGCGGATTCGGGCAGCCCGAACATGCGGGTGGTGGCCTGCACGAACTCGGTGCGGCCCGCCAACGCCAGTTGCACTGCCTCGGTTCGGATTGCCTTGTCCCACATGGGCTGAAGCTCCCGCGGCGGCCCAGGCAGCACCACCACCGTCGGCAGGCTCCCTGCCGAACCGGGGACCACGACGCCCGGCGCCGTGCCCACCGGTCCCAGGATCTCCGCACCCGCGGGCACCATGGCCTGTTTGCGATTGGCCGCCATCACCGACTCGAAGTCGGCGCCGCCCCAGGACTTCGAGCGGCTCATCATGTTCTTGAGGATGTCGGCGATCGTGGCCTCCAGCGGCGCGTCCAACACCAGGTCCCGTTCGCAGAACTTCGCCACGGTGGCGACCGTCATGTCGTCGGCGGTGGGTCCGAGCCCCCCGCTGGTGATGATCAGGTCGACTCCCTCGCCGGCGAGGAACCGTAGTTGGGCCTCGATGTCGGACGGCCGGTCGCCACAGATCGTGATGTGGGCCAACTCGACACCGAGTTCCAGCAGCCGGTCGGCGAGCCAGGGACCGTTGCGGTCCTGGACGCGGCCGGTGAGGACCTCGGTTCCGGTGACGACGATTCCCGCGCGAGCACTCACGGGGTATGACACTACGACCCCGGGCGGCATCCGGTCGGTCCGCGGTGTGGTGTGGATGTCGGGTGTCGTTGGCCGGGCCGCAACGTTCGGCGGCTACCGTCGGCGCCCGTGACGACCTCGCTGGTCAACGCCCTGCCCGCCATCCTCGATCCGATGTACTGGCTGGGCCACGACGGCATGTTCGGCTCGGCGGTACTGCCGGGGGTGATGCTGATCGTCTTCGTCGAGACGGGACTGCTGTGTCCCTTCCTGCCCGGGGACACGCTGTTGTTCACCTCGGGGCTGCTCGCGGCGCAAGACGGCGCGCCCGTGGACGTGTGGACGCTGGCGCCGTGCGCCGCGCTGGCAGCCGTGGCCGGTGGCCAGGTCGGGTATCTGATCGGGTGGCGACTCGGGCCGGCGTTCTTCCGGAAGGAGGACGCGCGGATCTTCAAGAGGCGCTATCTGACCTCGTCGCAGCAGTTCTTCTCCCGCCACGGGCGCAAGGCCATCGTGCTCGGGCACTTCGTCGGCGTGGTGCGCACGTTCATGCCCGTCGTCGCCGGCGCCTCGGGGATGCGGTACCGCGTGTTCCTGCTCTACGACGTGCTGGGGGCGGTGCTGTGGGGCGTCGGCCTCACCGTGGTGGGCTATCACCTGGGCAACGTGGCATTCGTCGACACCCACCTGGAATTGATGGTGGTGCTCGTCGCGGCGTCGTCCACGCTGCCGGTGGTGGTCTCGGCGGGCCGGGCCTACCTGGCCAGGCGACGGGCGGCGGCTAGCGAGCCAGCCAGCCCTTCACCACGTCCAGATCCCGCGAATACGTCTCCAGGTTGTCCTCCTGGAACCGGGATCCGCCGCTGATCGCGTCGTCGCCTCGCCAGATGACCCGCACCCGGGTCTGGCCGCGCAGGTAGATGTCCACGCGGTCGTCGATCCTGCGGTTCCAGCCCGCGGCGGCGGTGATCTCTGCGAGTTCTGACCGGAGGTCCTTCGTGGTCATCGCCACCTCCTCTTCGGATGAGCTCATGGACACATCCTCCCGGTAGCCGTCGAGCCGCGTGCGGCCACCCCGACTTTCAGGAACCGTCCAGGGGGCCTCAGTAGCTTCGCCTGGATGTCGAACGAGCCGAACGCGTGGGTGCGCGTCTACGGGCCGGTGGTCCTCCTGGCGGCGGTGGTCGCGTTCGTGGGCGCGTATCTGCGGTGGCCGAACCTCGCCGGCCAGGTCGACCTGCTGGTGTACCGCTTCGGTGCCCAGCGGGTGCTCGCCGGTGCCGACCTCTACTCGGTCGGGTTGACGGGCAACCCGCGGACGCTGTTGTTCGACTACACGCCCTTCGCGGCCCTGTGCTCGCTTCCGCTGACACTCGTGACGTCCCGGGTGACGCAGGTGCTCGGATTGCTGGTGAACGTCGCGCTGCTGGTCTACGTGGTCCGGCGCTGCCTGGTGCGGCTGGGGGTGAGCACCGCCGTCGGGCTGTGGGGCCTCGGCGCGCTGCTGACGGGCCTGGTCTGCTGGCTGGAGCCGGTGCGGCTGTCACTGCAGCTCGGGCAGGTCAACCTGCTGATCATGGCGATCGTGGTGGCCGACCTCCTCGGCCCGCAGAGGCGCCGGTGGGCCGGCGTGGGCATCGGTGTGGTCGCCGGCGTCAAGCTGACCCCGGCGCTGTTCGTGGTCTACCTGGTCCTCACCGGTCGGCGGCGCGCCGCGGCGGTGGCCACGGTGACCTTCGTCGCCACGGTGGTCCTCGGATTCCTGGTGCTGCCCCGCGATTCCACGTACTTCTGGCTGCGTGGCGGATTCGACGACGTCGCCCGGATCACCGCAGATCCGGTCGCGAACGCCAGCCTGACGGGCCTGTTCGTCCGGCTGCACCTTGGCGGCCTGCCCACGACCGCGGCCGTCGTCGCGCTGGCGGTCGTCGCGCTGGCCGTGGCGGTGCTGTCGTGGCGCCGGGGCCAGGCGGTGCTCGGGCTGGCGGTGGTGGGAATGGCCTCGGCTGCGCTGTCGCCGTTCAGTTGGAGTCACCACTGGGTGTGGATGGTTCCGCTGGCGGTGCATCTCGGGCACCGCGCCTACGTGCACGGCAGCCGGTGGGCGTTGGCCGGACTGTGGCCGTTCTGGGCGGTGTTCGCCGGCTGGCCGGTGCGGGCGGCGGGTGGCACCCCGGAGACCGGTCTGCTGTCGGTGCGGCCCGGCGGAGGGTGGGACGTCGTGATCCCGGCCGCGTACCTGGCGGGCTTCGTCGTCGTGCTGGCCGTCGGTACGTGGTGGTTGCACGGACGGCCCCGCTACGCGACGGGCACGACCACCGGCGCGGTGTTGTACCCGGTGACGCGGACCCAGTCGGCCGGCGGCGAGCCGCTGGGCACCGTGGCACGCACGTCGACGGTCTCGCCGGGGAACACCGTCACGTAGTTGTCGTCGTAGGTGATCGGCAGCACCTCGTCGCCGTCGCGGGTGGAGGTCACCTCGGCCCGCTCGAAGAAGGCGACCTGCTTGGTCGGGTTGCGCAGGGAGATCGTGACGCCGCCGTCGGACCGTCGCGCCGTCACCGTCAGCGGCACCTTCGCCAGGTAGTTGAGCGGGGTCATGTCGGCCCAGCTGTCCTGGTGGAGTTCGAAGGCGAAGTCCCCGTCGGGATCTCCGACGTCGTCGTTGCTCTGGGACTGCCAGTACACGTTCTCGTCGACGACCTTGCCCGAGGCGTCGAGCACCTCGCAGCGGACGAAGAAGACCCTGGAGTCGCGCGCCTCCCGCGGCAGGGTGACCGCCCGCGCCGTGTCCCCCGAGGCCACGGTCAGCGCCGCACTGGTCTGGTCGTCGCGCAGCCGGCCCTGCAGGTCGTACACCCGCACCCGGACGCGGACGTCCCTGGCCTCGGCGGGCGTCTGGTTGACCAGGGTGACGTTCGCCCGGCTGCGGTCGCCGGTGGCGTAGGAGTCGAACACCGCCGACAGCGGCCGCAGACCCTGCTTGGCGCCGTAGTACGCGCCGCCGGGGCGCAGGTAGTAGTCGAAGAGGTTGCCGAAGAACGACGGCCAGTGGCTGTTCAACATCCAGTAGAGCGTCATCTTGTGTCCGGCCCAGCCCAGCGCCGCGAACGACTCGAACTGCGCGCGGGTGGCCTCGTAGTGCGCGAGTTGCGCCTTGCGGGCGAACTCGTACGCGCTGCCCGACGGCCCGTACCGACGGTTGACGGCCAGTTGGGTACTGGTCAGCGCGGAGTTGTCGGGGTTGGACCCGGCGTGGAAGTACCAGTAGTCGTTGATGGGCCACAGCTTGTCCGGCGGGATGAACTCCTGCAGGCTCGCGAACGGCGGGATGTGTTCGTTGTCGCCCTGTTCGGCCGACGCCCCCCTGGCCGCCCGGTACTTGCCGCTGAACCAGTACGACGGCGGTCGCCACGTGTACGGCCCGGCCATCTGGATGCCGTCCCACAGCCGTGTGCCTGCGTCGTCGGTGACGTAGGACGACACGGTGTCGACGACGGCGTTCTGCCAGTGCAGATCCCGCAGGATCTGGTGGTAGTCCTCCCGCACCTGGTCCGGCGGCCGGCCGTCGCTGGCATTGGCCCAGACGACGGCCGAGGCGTGGGATCGCAGCATGGTGATCTGCGAGCGGAGGCTGTCCCGCGCGACGCGGTTGTCCTCCTCGTCCCACTGCGGCCACTTCTCCCACTGGTTGCAGCACATCCAGCCGACCATCAGGGGGATGCCGAGCTCGTCGGCGGCTTCGACGAACCGTTCGTCGGGGATCTTCGACTCCAGCCGCAGCATGTTGAGGCCGAGGTCGCGAACGTAGGACAGGATGGCGTCTTCGCGGCCGGGGTCGTAGGCGTACAACAGGTCCGGGGTGTACGTCGCGCCGCGCACCAGGAAGTCGCGGCCGTTGACCTGGAGGTAGAAGCTGCCGCCGGTGCCCAGCTCGGGGAAGCGTTCGTCGTCGTCGCGGAACTGGGAGATGGTGCGCACGCCGAAGCGCTGGTGGGTTTCGTCGACCGCGCTGCCGAACTGGCGGAATTCCAGGCGCAGGTCGTAGAGGTTGGGCGCGCCCATCGTGTACGGCCACCAGAGGTCCGGATGGTCGAGGGTGAGTTGGCGGAAGTCGTCGGCGGCGAATTCGACGTCGCGGCGCTCCCCGGGTCCCAGGCTGACGGCCTTCTCGACCTGCACGTCCGGCTTGCCCGCGCGGCTGATGGTCGCCCGGACCACGCCTCGCATGCGGTCGGTAGAGAAGTTGCGCACCGTGGTGAAGACGGACAACCGCGCGGTGTCGGTATTGGGCAGCGGCAGTTCGGTGTTCACCGTGGCGGCGGCGATCGCCACCGCGCCGGTCATGCGCAACGTCACGGGTTTCCAGATGCCGGCGTTGCGGTCGGCGACGAACGAGTTGCCGTTGGCCGGGTTCTTGTTGGGCCCCCGGTAGCCGAGATAGTTCCAGTTGATCCAGTCGAACCAGCTGTCGGCGAGCTCGACCCCGTCCACGTCCTGCAGTGACCGCTCCGGAGTCACCTTCACCGCGAGCGTGTTGGGCTGCCCGGGCCGGATCCACTTGGTGACGTCGAGGTCGTGGTCGACGTACATGCCGACGATCTGGCGGGCGTCGGCGACCCGCTGGCCGTTGAGCCAGATCTCGGCGCGGTAGTTGATGCCGGGGAAGTCGAGTTGGTAGGTCCGGTGCCCGGCCTCGGCGTCGAAGGTGGTGCGGTACCACCAGTCCTGCTGCCACAGGTCCTGCGGCACCTTCTCGAGGAGGTTCTTGCCGTAGTACAGGTTTGGGTAGGTGCCGTCGTCCTGCAGGGCCCCCAGGACGGTGGCCGGCATGCGGCGGACGTCGTGCCACGTCGCGGTGCGGTAGTCCGGCTGCGAGATCGCCGCGCCGTCGTCGGTGACGTCTCTGGCCGAGGCGAGCTGCCAGCCGTCGGAGAGCCCCACCTCCTTGGCCGGTGGCTCGGGGCGCGCGAAGCGGGGCACGTCGCCGACGCTCAGGACGAGCAGAACCAGCAGAACCACGAAGCCCAGGACGACGGTTCGGCGCATCTTGGGCGCGATGGGGCGACTCCGTCCTGGCATGGGGGTACGTCACGGGACGAACCGGGGTCCCTCATTGTGCCTGCCGCCCGCCGGGACGGCCGACCGCGCCGGCGATCCGCAGCTCAGGCGGCTGCGCTCAGAACAGATCCTTGTGTGGGACGTCGGTGACCAGTCCGCCGTCGACGACGAACTCGGCACCGGTGGCGAAGGACGACTCGTCGCTGGCAAGGAACACGACGAACGTCGCCACCTCGTCGGACTCGCCGGGGCGCCCGAGCGGCGCGGTGACCATGTCGTCGGGGAAGTGCTTGGTCATCGGCGTGCGGATGAAGCCGGGGTGCAGCGAGTTGATCCGGATGTTGAACTTGCCCAATTCGATCGCCGCCGACTTGGCCAGGCCGCGCACGGCCCACTTGGTCGCCACGTACGGATGCACCATCGGGGCGCCGCGGAGGCCCTCGATCGAGGACACGTTGATGATGGAACCGCCGCCGGCGGTCTTCATGGCCTCGACCGAGGCCTGCATGCCGAGGAACGTTCCGGTGAGGTTGACGTCGATGACCTTCTGCCACTTCGTCATGTCGAAGCTGCCGATCTTGCCCAGCGCCACGATGCCGGCGTTGTTGACGAGGACGTTGAGCTTGCCGAATTCGGCGACCGCGGTGGCGACGGCGGCGTCCCACTGCTCGGCGTCGGTGACGTCGAGGTGGACGTAGCGCGCGGATTCACCGAGGTCGTCGGCGAGGGCCTTGCCCTCCTCGTCGAGGATGTCGCCGATGATCACTTTTGCGCCCTCGGCTACCAGCATCCGAGCGTGGGCGGCTCCCATCCCCCGCGCCCCGCCGCTGATCAGTGCAACTTTTTCGTCCACGCGTCCCATGACGGGTCAGGCTACCGCATGCCCCGTTTCAACTAGAACCTGTTCCAATTCCGATCCTCGGACCGCATACTTCAGGGCACCCAACCGTGAGGAGAACGTCAATGGCGATCCGCGTCGCACTCGTCGGCACCGGCAACTGTGGCAGCCTCGCGCTGAGGCAGCTGATCACCGACGATCGGTTCGAGCTGACCGCGGTGTGGGTGTCGTCGCCGGCCAAGGTCGGCAGGGATGCGGGCGAGCTGGCGGGCCTGGAGGTGACGACCGGAGTTCGCGCCGTCGACGACCTGAACGCGATCCTGGCGACCCGGCCCGAGTGCGTCGTCTACTGCGCGATGGGCGACGTGCGGCTCAAGGAGGCGATGGCCGACGTCCGACTGTTCCTCGGCGCGGGCGTCGACGTGGTGGGCTCGGCGCCCGGGGTGTTGCAGTACCCGTGGCAGGTCATCCCCGACAAGTTCGTCGAGCGCGTCGAAGATGCTGCGCGAGAGGGTAATTCGAGCGTCTTCATCACCGGCGTCGACCCCGGCTTCGCCACCGACCTCCTGCCGTTCGCGCTGGCGGGCACCTGCCAGAGCATTCACCAGGTCCGCACCATGGAGATCGCCGACTACTCCACCTACGACGGCGTCACGGTGATGTTCGACGTGATGGGCTTCGGCAACCCGATCGGCGAATTCCCGATGCTGTTCCAGCCGGGGGTGTTGAGCATCGCGTGGGGAACGGCGATCCGGCAGTTGGCCGCGGGTCTGGGCGTGGAGGTCGACGAGATCCGCGATTCGGTGGAACAGGAACCGGCGCCGGAAGACCTCGTCGTGGCCGCCGGGCGCATCGCCAAGGGGACGGTTGCGGCGCTGCGCTTCCAGATCGAAGGCCTGGTGAGGGGCAAGCCGGTGATCGTCGTCGAGCACGTCACCCGGTTGCGGGCCGACCTGCGGCCCGACTGGGCCCAGCCAGCGCATCCAGGTGGTTCGTATCGCATCGAAATCACCGGCGAGCCGTCGTACTTCGCCGACATCGTGCCGACCAGCGCGAACGGCGGCGCGCCCTATGCGGCGATCCTGGCCGCCGCGGCCCGGATCGTGAACTCCATTCCGGACGTGATCGCCGCGGCGCCGGGCATTCGCACCACCCTGGATCTGCCGCTGCCGACCGGCAAGGGCGTGGTGGTCCTCGACTGACCGGGTGTCAGCGCCGCCGGATGCCGGTCCAGACGAGGCGGACCGTGGTGCCGGTGGTGGAGGTCTGAATCGACGACTTGTCCGACAGCGCCTTCATCAGCGCGATGCCCCGACCGCGGCTGCGGTCGGCGGGGTGCGACGGGGCGGTGCGCCACCGACCGCGATCGGCCACGACGACCGACAGCGCCGACTCGGTGGGATCGTGGGCCGCACGCAGGTCCATGGTGCCGACGTAGCCGGTCGACAGGTAGGCGAACTCCGCGGTGTTGGCGAGTGCCTCATAGATCGCCAGCACCAGATCGTTGGCCTTGTACGGATCGAGATCGAAGGTGCCCTGCAGCCACCGCGAGAAGTCGTCACGGGTGTGGGCAGCCGCGCTTGGCTCCGCAGGCACGCCCACTCGTTCGAAGCGTTCTGCGCTGGAGACTGTCTTGGAGATTGAGTCGATCATCGCAGAGGGGGAGGTACCCAATAGCGTCGCCGTCTATGCGCGCTCAGGCCGTGAAGGTCGCGAGCGCCTCGTCCAGGGTCGCGTGCAGCGGCATGATGTCGGCGATGCCGACCAGCTTGAGCGGCCGACTGGTGGCCGGGCCGTCGGCGACGATCAGCAGGGCGACGCCCTCGGGTGCGGCGTCGTGTGCGGCGACGAGCACGCCCATGCCCGCCGACGCCAGGAACTCGACCTCGGTCAAGTCCACGACGAGACCCGCAGGCGACTTGGCCAGTGCTGCGGTGATGGCGTCCTCGAGTTGAGGCGCCGTGATCATGTCGACGACACCCGAGGTGGCGACTACCGCGACCTCACCGATCAGTCGTTCGGTGACTTCGCAGGTCGAGCCGGTTGCCGTCGAGGTGGCGTCAGTCGATTCCCGTTGTTCGTTCAAAGCCCGTCTTCCATGTTCAACCGCGGCAAGAATTGCGCGGCGCCGTGATTCTCGTTCGCTGGGGCTCTGGCTGAACCCGGCGCAAATTTGAAACCGCCGACCCCGAACCTATCCGATGGGCGGTCTGTAGTCCCTATCAGCCGGGTGGTTCGCACCGTCGAGCCCATGGGGGCCACCGGATCGCGGCGGCCGCCACCCCCTGTATACCTGGAGTCACATGAACTCCGCCCAGTCCGTCGCGCTCCTGCTGGAGGAGATCGCCGCAGCGCCGAGAGGCCCGCAGGTCGGCGCCTTCTTCGACCTGGACGGCACGCTGGTGTCGGGATTCACGGCGACCGCACACGCGGGGCACCGCGTGCACGCCCGTCAGGCCAGCATCGGCGAGATGCTCGGCGTCCTCGAAGCGTCGCTGCGGTACCGGCTGGGACGGATGGAGTTCCAGCGCCTGGTGGTGCGCGCGGCGGGCTACCTGCGCGGCGATTCGATCGCCGACCTCGACGAGCTCGGCGAGTATCTGTTTCGCCGCCACATCGAGCCCCGGGTCTACCCACAGATGCGCGACGTGGTCCGTGCCCATCAGGACTGCGGCCACACCGTGGTGGTCAGCTCCTCGGCGTTGACGATTCACGCCGAACCGGTCGCGCGCTTCCTCGGCGTCGACACCGTCATCTGCAACCACTTCGAGGTCGACGACGACGGGCTGCTGACCGGCGGCATCGTCGCGCCCGTGGTGTGGGGTCCCAGCAAGGCCGCGGCGGTCAGCCGATTCGCCGACGGTTGCGGCGTCGACCTCGCGTGCAGCTACTTCTACGCCGACGGTGACGAGGACGTCGCGCTGATGCGGGTGATCGGCCACCCCCGGCCGGTCAACCCGCGGTCCGGGCTGGCCGCCGAGGCGCTCCGCAGGGGGTGGCCGGTGCTGCGGGTCGACGTCGATCAGGGCCGTCGCGGGTCGACGCGGACCAAGCTCTGGAGGCGTCCGACGAACACCGGCGGGTAGGCGCCGACGCCGGCCTTGGTCAGCCACTCGGCGGCCAGTTCGGAGTACTGCAACCAGTGGTGGGCGTGCTCCTCGTCGTCGATCTGCAACAGCATCATCACCTCCAGCGGGTCGTCCAGGGCGCTGAAGACCGACAGCCTGCGCACGCCCGCCCGACGCATGTCGTCGCCGGTCTCGTTGACGTGGTCGCGCAACGCCGCGAGGTCGTCGACGGGCGTCACCGTCGACACCACCACCTCCGGGACGGTGGCCGGCGGTTCAGGACTGGTGGTGAGCCGTTCGAGGAGTTCGCCGGCGAAGACGGCGGGGATGTCGTCCACGCCGACGGCGTCGAACCATTCGAAGAAGACGCGGGACCGCAGGATGTCGAGCAGCGGTTCGCGGGCGTGGAGGGCGATCACCACGAGGACGCGCTCCGGGTCGGTCGTCGAGCCGTAGACCAGCACGTGGTGGGCCCCGACGTCGGCCAGGGCGGAGTCGAGTCGCTCGAGCAGCGGCCCGACGCGTTCGGGATGGGAGACGCGGTAGTCCGACGCCAGCACCAGCGAGTGGTCGAGCCAGTGCGTCACGGCGTGCCCTTCGCGGTCGACGTGCTCCGGCGATCGAGTGGGCCCATCGTAAGGCGATTGCGCCCGGTCGCCACGGCAATCGGTCCAAGGTACTAAACTAGAACACGTTTCAGTTTGGCCCGTGACACCGAACGCCACCTCGAGGAGCGACCCCCATGCACACTCCCCTCTGCGATCAACTAGGGATCGAGTTTCCGATCTTTGCCTTCACCCACTGCCGCGACGTGGTGGTCGCGGTCAGCAAGGCGGGCGGGTTCGGGGTCCTCGGCGCGGTGGGCTTCAGCCCCGAGCAGCTCGAGGTGGAGCTGAACTGGATCGACGACCACATCGGCGACCACACCTACGGCGTCGACATCGTCATCCCCAACAAGTACGAGGGCATGGACTCCAACCTGTCCGCCGACGAGTTGACGAAGATGCTCGTCGACATGGTGCCCCAGGAGCACCTCGACTTCGCCAAGAAGATCCTCACCGACCACGGCGTCCCGCTGACCACCGAGGACAACGAGAGCACGCTCAAGCTGCTCGGCTGGACGGAGGCGACCGCCACGCCCCAGGTCGAGGTGGCGCTCAAGCACCCGAAGATGACGCTGATCGCCAACGCGCTCGGTACCCCGCCGAGGGACATGATCGAGCACATCCACGCCGAGGGCCGCAAGGTGGCCGCGCTGTGCGGGTCGCCGAGCCAGGCGCGCAAGCACGCCGACGCGGGCGTGGACATCGTCATCGCCCAGGGCGGCGAGGCCGGCGGGCACAGCGGCGAGATCGGCTCGATCGTGCTGTGGCCCCAGGTGGTCAAGGAGATCGCGCCCGTCCCCGTGCTGGCGGCCGGTGGCATCGGCAGCGGCCAGCAGATCGCGGCCGCCCTGGCACTCGGCGCGCAGGGAGCGTGGACCGGTTCGCAGTGGTTGATGGTCGAAGAGGCCGAGAACACGCCCGTGCAGCAGGCCGCCTACGTGAAGGCGGGCAGCCGCGACACCGTGCGCAGCCGCTCGTTCACCGGCAAGCCCGCCCGGATGCTGAAGAACGACTGGACCGAGGCGTGGGAGAACCCGGACAACCCCAAGCCCCTCGGGATGCCACTGCAGTTCATGGTGTCCGGCCTCGCGGTGTCGGCGACGCACAAGTACCCCGACGAGACCGTCGACGTGGCGTTCAACCCGGTCGGCCAGGTGGTCGGCCAATTCACCAAGGTGGAGCGCACCTCGGTGGTCATCGAGCGCTGGGTGCAGGAGTACCTCGAAGCCACCGGGGTTCTCAACGACCTCAACGAGGCCGCCGGCGTCTAGACCTCTTCCACACTGCGCTCAGGGCTGCGGTTCGTCGTGAATCGCAGCCCTGATTGCGTTCTCGACGCCCGTCGTTCTATGTATAGTGCTCTACATAATGGCGACTCCCCGCGAACGCATGATCATGTCGGCGGCCCTGTTGATCCGGGAACGCGGCGCCCAGGCGACGGCGATCTCCGACGTCCTGGCGCACAGCGGCGCACCGCGCGGTTCGGCGTATCACCACTTCCCCGGTGGCCGCACCCAGTTGCTCAGTGAGGCCGTCGACTTCGCGGCCGACCACGTCGCTGACCAAATCTCCGGCGCGGCAACCTCATTCGAACTGCTCGACGCCGTCGTGGCCAGGTTCCGCGAGGCGCTGCTGGCGACCGACTTCCGCGCCGGCTGCCCCGTGGTGGCGGTGGCCGTCGAGGCCGACAACGGACAGGTGCTGGAACGGGCCGGTGCGGCCTTCACCCGATGGCACGACTTGATCGTCGACCGCTTCGTCGCAGACGGCGTCGACGAGGCCCGCGCACGCGAGCTGTCGGTCTTCCTCACCTCCGCCGTCGAGGGCGCCATCGTGATCGCCAGGGCGACCCGTGACGTCACGCCCCTGGATTCGACGCACCGCCAACTGGCGGCGTTGCTGCACACCGAGATGGGGAGCACCCGAGATGACCGCTGAGTGGCAACCGACCGCCTGCATCCTGTGCGAGTGCAACTGCGGGGTGGTGGTGCAGGTCGAGGACCGCACCCTGGTGAAGATCCGCGGCGACAAGGAGCACCCCGCGTCGCACGGCTACACGTGCAACAAGGCGTTGCGGCTGGACCACTACCAGAATAGCGGCAACCGGCTGACCTCGCCGCTGCGCCGCCGGCCCGACGGCGGCTACGACGAGATCGACTGGGACACCGCGATTGCCGAGATCGCCGCAGGCTTCGCCGCCATCCGCGACGAGCACGGCGGCGACAAGGTCTTCTACTACGGCGGCGGCGGTCAGGGCAATCACCTCGGCGGCGCCTACAGCGGCGCGTTCCTCAAGGCGATCGGTTCGCGCTACCGGTCGAATGCGTTGGCGCAGGAGAAGACCGGCGAGCACTGGGTCGACGCGCACCTCTACGGTGGGCACACCCGCGGTGAGTTCGAGCACGCCGAGGTGTCGGTGTTCGTCGGCAAGAACCCGTGGATGTCGCAGAGCTTTCCGCGCGCACGGGTGGTGCTCAACGACATCGCCAAGGACCCGGCCCGCTCGATGATCGTGATCGACCCGGTGGTCACCGACACGGCCAAGCTGGCGGACTTCCACCTGCGCGTCCGGCCGGGCACCGACGCGTGGTGCCTGGCGGCTCTCGCCGCCGTGCTGGTGCAGGAAGGGCTCTGCGACGAGGCGTTCCTTGCCGAGCACGTCACCGGCGCCGACGCGGTCCGCGAGGTGCTGGCCGACGTGCCGATCGGCGACTACGCGCAGCGGTGCGGCGTCGACGAACAGTTGCTGCGCGCCGCGTCCCGCCGGATCGCCTCGGCGTCGAGCGTGTCGGTGTTCGAAGACCTCGGCATCCAGCAGGCACCCAACAGCACGCTGTGCTCCTACCTCAACAAGCTGCTGTGGATCCTCACCGGCAACTTCGCCAAACGCGGTGCGCAGCATCTGCATTCGTCGTTCGCGCCGCTCTTCAGCCCCTCGGGAGTCGGCCGCACGCCGGTCACCGGCGCCCCGATCATCGCGGGCCTGGTGCCCAGCAACGTCGTGCCCCAGGAGATCCTGACCGACCACCCCGACCGCATCCGCGCCATGATCGTGGAGAGCAGCAACCCGGCGCATTCGGTGGCCGACTCGGCGGCGGTGGTCGACGCGCTGCGCTCACTGGAGTTACTCGTCGTCGTCGACGTCGCGATGACCGAGACCGCCCGGCTGGCCCACTACGTGCTGCCGGCGGCGAGTCAGTTCGAGAAGCCCGAGGCCACGTTCTTCAATCTCGAGTTCCCGCACAACACGTTTCACCTGCGCCACCCCGTGCTGGAGCCGTTGCCCGGCACGCTGGCCGAGCCGGAGATCTGGGCGCGACTGGTCCGGGCCCTCGGCGTGGTCGACGACGCCGAGCTGGCTCCGCTGCGGCGCGCGGCGACGGAGGGATTGGACGCCTACGCCCAGGCGTTCCTGAGCGCGGTCGGTGCCAATCCGCGGCTGGGCCGGGTGCTGCCCTTCGTGCTGTACGAGACGCTGGGGCCGGCGCTGCCCGAGGGTCTGGCCGGGGCGGCGGCGCTGTGGGGCTTGGCCCAGAAGACGGCCATGACCTATCCGGAGGCGGTGCGGCGCGCGGGCCACGCCGACGGCAACGCGCTGTTCGAGGCGATCCTGACGCAGAAGTCGGGAGTGACCTTCACCGTGCACGAGTACGCCGACGACTTCGCATTGATCACCCATCCGGACCGCAAGATCGCCGTCTCGATACCCGAGTTGCTCGACGACGTCGCGGCTCTGCGGTCGGCACCGACGGCGCTGACCTCCACTGAGTTCCCGATGGTGCTCTCGGCCGGGGAGCGCCGGGCCTTCACCGCCAACGACATCCTGCGCGATCCGCGCTGGCGCACGCGCGACGTCGAGGGGGCGCTTCGGATCAGCCCGCAGGACGCGACCGCGATAGGTCTGGCCGCGGGCGGACGTGCCCGGATCACGACGGCGGCGGGCACGGCCGAGGCGACCGTCGAGATCACCGACACCATGCTGGCCGGTCACGTGTCGCTGCCCAACGGCTACGGCGTCGACTACACGGAGGCCGACGGCTCCTCGAGCACGCCCGGCGTCGCGCCGAACGCCTTGACCTCGACCGACTGGCGGGACGCGTACGCCGGCACGCCGTGGCACAAGCACGTTCCCGCCCGGGTCGAGGCGGTGGCGACGCTCGGCTGACTTGCACGCGGTGCGACGGAGCGACTTACATGGTCGGCATGCCTGAAATGGATCGACGCCGGATGCTGATGACGGGGATCGGCGTGCTCGGCGCCGCGGTCGCCCTTCCCGGAGCCACTGCGCATGCGGCTCCACGGGATCTCCCGGCCGCTCCCCCACCGGTCAAGTACCTGTTCCGCGACGAGTTCGACGGTCCGGCCGGCTCGGCGCCCGACAGCTCCAAGTGGGAGACGGCGACGGAGCGCGAGTCGATGGAGGACCCGACGTTCTGGGAGCTGCCCGGCAACGTCGGGCAGTATCGCGACGACCGCCGCAACGTCTACCTCGACGGCAAGTCCAACCTGGTCTTCCACGCGGCCAAGGACGGCAACACCTTCTACAGCGGCAAGCTGTTCGGCAAGTATCGCGGCCCGATCGGGACCACCTGGGAGGCGCGGATCAAGCTGAACTGCCTCACCCCGGGCGCGTGGCCGGCGTGGTACCTGGCCAACAACAACCCCGTCAACGGTGGCGAGGTCGACATCATGGAGTGGTACGGCAACGGCAGCTGGGCGCCCGGAACCACGGTGCACGCCAAGCTCAACGGCGGCGAGCACTCGAGTCAGACCATCGCGGTCGACAGCGCCTGGCACACCTGGCGCACACAGTGGGACGCCAACGGCATCCGCTTCTGGAAGGACTACGTCGACGGCGCGCAGCCCTACTTCGACGTGCCGGCCAGCGCCCTGCCCGACTGGCCGTTCAACACGCCGGGCTACACGCTGTTCCCGATCGTGAACCTGGCGGTCGCCGGTTCCGGCGGCGGGGACCCCACCGGCGGCACCTATCCGGCCGACATGCTCGTCGACTACGTCCGGGTCTGGTAGCCCGACCCGAACGGCGACTAGGGCGTCGGGGCGGGTGCCGGCGGTGCGGGCACCATCGGCGCCGGTGGCGGCGCGAGCGCCGGGTCACCGGGGGTGATCGGCACGTTCGGTCCCGGAGCCTGGTTGGGGATCGGCGTGTTCATCCCCCGCTGCGCCATCCCCATGATGAGCGCTTCCTTGCCACTGATCTCGTGGTTCTGGACGGCCTGCCACAGGTCCTTGAGGTAGCTGACGTTCGGTGAATCCTGACCCTGCGGATCCAGGGTCGAACCCGGGGGCAGCGCGTCGGGGCTGGCGAGGTGCGGCACACCGTTCGGCGGCGGCGCCGGCAACGGCGCGGCGTCGGGCGCGAGCGCACCGGGGACGGCGGGATCCGCGGGCGCCGCGGCCTGGACGATGGCGTCCGGTCCGGGCGGCGGTCCCGGTGCGGGCAGCACCACGAGCGGTGCGGGCGGCGGCGGAGCCGGCACGACCGGATCGGCGCCCGCGGGCGACGCCGTGGCCATCACCGCGAGGAACAATCCCGACGCGCAGCTTGCCGCCGCGGTCGCGATCCTGACGTTGTTGGATGCCTTCATGTGCGTAACCCCTTTCCCCTGTGGCCTCAGGGACTGATGTTGCTAGTGGGTCCATCCACAATCGACCCTTCTTCGTTACAGATCAATGCCCAGTAGTCCGATTAACGAAGCTCTAATCAAAAGCGGTAACACGTTCTACTCGTGACTTTCCGAAAGCGGCCGCGGTGCCCGCGATCTGTGGTGTAGCAATGCCTTATCCCGCTAGACCGCGTCATCGTGAGGAGCTTCCACGACATGCCGAACGCCGCGACCAGCCCAAACTTGCCCCCGGGATTCGACTTCACGGACCCCGACGTCTATGCCGAACGCCTGCCGATCGAGGAGCTCGCGGAGATGCGCAAGGTCGCGCCGATCTGGTGGAATCCCCAACCCGACGGCGTCGGGGGCTTCGGTGACGGCGGCTACTGGGTCGTCAGCAAGCACAAGGACGTCAAGGAGGTGTCGCGGCGCAGCGACGTCTTCTCGAGTCTGGAGAAGACGGCCCTGCCCCGATACGCCGACGGCACCGTCGGCGCGCAGATCGAGACCGGCAAGTTCGTCCTGCTGAACATGGACGCGCCGCACCACACCCATCTCCGGAAGATCGTGTCGAGGGCGTTCACCCCGCGCGCGGTCGAGCGGCTGCGCGGCGAGCTGGCCGAGCGCGCCCGCGACATCGCGGCGAAGGCGCTGGCGGAGGGGTCGGGCGACTTCGTCGAGCAGGTGTCCTGCGAGCTACCCCTGCAGGCGATCGCCGGACTGATGGGCGTGCCGCAGGAGGATCGGATGAAGCTGTTCCACTGGTCCAATCAGATGGTCGGCGACATGGATCCGGAGTTCGCCGGCAACGACGCGATCAGTGCGTCGGTCGAGCTGATCACCTACGGCATGCAGCTCGCGGCAGAGCGCGCCGGCCAGCCGGGTGAGGATCTGGTCACCAAGCTCGTCCAGGCCGACGTCGAGGGCCACAAGCTCTCCGACGACGAGCTCGGCTTCTTCGTCATCCTCCTCGCCGTCGCGGGCAACGAGACCACCCGCAACTCGATCACCCAGGGGATGATGGCGTTCGCCGAATTCCCCGACCAGTGGGAGCTGTTCAAGCGGGAGCGCCCGGCGACCACCGCCGACGAGATCGTCCGCTGGGCCACGCCGGTGACGTCCTTTCAGCGCACCGCGCTGCAGGACACCGGGCTCGACGGCGTGCGGATTCAGAAGGGTCAGCGGGTCGTGATGATGTACCGCTCGGCCAACTTCGACGAGGACGTGTTCGACGACCCGTTCACCTTCGACATCCTGCGCGACCCCAACCCGCACGTGGGGTTCGGCGGCACCGGGGCGCACTACTGCATCGGCACCAACCTGGCCCGGATGACCATCGACCTGATGTTCAACGCCATCGCCGACGCGATGCCGGACATCACCCCGCTGGCCAAGCCCGAACGGCTGCGCTCGGGCTGGCTCAACGGCATCAAGCACTGGCAGGTCGACTACACCGGCTCGTCGGCCGCTGGCTGACCGAGTAGTCGAAGATCAGGCGCCAGCCCGATGCGCCAAGCGGACTGGTCTTACCACTTGACCTCTTACCGATCGGCTGTCACAGTGGCTGCATGGCGTTGCAACCCGTCCGGCGAAAGTCCGTCCCCGAGGACGTCTTCGACCAGATCGTCGCCGAGGTGCTCAGCGGCGACATGCTGCCCGGGGAGACGCTCCCCAGCGAGCGTCGGCTCGCCGAGGTCCTCGGCGTGTCCCGGCCCGCAGTGCGGGAGGCCCTCACACGACTCACCGAGGCCGGTCTGGTCGACGTGCGCCAGGGCGACGCCACCACCGTCCGCGACTTTCGCCGTCACGCCGGCCTGGACCTGCTGCCCCGGTTGCTGATGCGCGCGGGCGAGCTCGACGTCGCCGTCGTGCGCAGCATCCTGGAGACCCGGCTGCACAACGGACCCAAGATCGCCGAACTCGCGGCCCGGCGCCGGCAGCCCGAGCTGCCCGGCCTGCTCGACGCCGCCGTGGCGATCCTGGCCGCCGAGGACGATCCGGTCGAGCGTCAGCGCCAAGCCCTGACGTTCTGGGATCACGTCGTCGACGGCGCCGACTCGATCGCGTTTCGGTTGATGTACAACACCCTTCGCGCCACCTACGAGCCCGCGTTGCCCGCGCTGGCGGCGATGATGGCCGCCGAGGTGGGGCACGCGGGCGCCTATCGCGCCGTCGCCGACGCCATCCGAGACGGCGATCCCACGAGGGCCGAACACGCCGCCCGCGAACTCCTCGAACCGGCGACCGCCGCGCTGCTCGCCGCCCTCGACGCCATGGAGGCCGCCCGATGACCACACACTCCGCACGCCCGCGCGTCACCCTCGCCGACGCCGTCGGAGAGTTCGCCGCCCATCCGTCACCCTGGATGATCGGCGCCACCCTGCTCGCGGCGGTGACTGCCCGGGTCGCCGTCGGCGACTGGCAGCTCACCGACGCGCTGGTGCCTGCGGTGATGCTGGCGGTGTTCCCGTTCTTCGAGTGGCTGGTTCACGTCGTCGTGTTGCACTGGCGGCCACGGCGTCTGGGTCCGGTGACCGTCGACTCGCTGCTGGCGCGCAAACACCGCGAGCATCACGTCGACCCACGCGAGGCGTCTCTCGTCTTCATCCCGTGGCAGGCCCTGATCTGGATCCTGGTCGGGGCGGGAGCGGTTGCGCTGCTTGGCTTTCCGAGGGTGGGCCTCGGCCTGAGCTTCCTGGTGTGCCTTGGCGCGCTCGGGCTCGGCTACGAGTGGTGCCATCACCTGATCCACACCGACTACAAGCCGAAGACGCGGATCTACCGGTCGATCTGGCGCAATCACCGCCAGCATCACTTCAAGAACGAGCACTACTGGTTCACGGTGACCACCTCGGGCACCGCCGACCGGGTGCTGGGCACCCATCCGGACCCGTCCACGGTCGCGTCATCGCCGACGGCGAAGAACCTCCACGCGGCTATGCCTGGACGATGATCGGATCTCCGATGCTGACCTGGTCGTAGTACCAGGCCGCGTTGTCGGGGCTGAGGTTGATGCAGCCGTGGCTGACGTTCGAATTGCCCTGGGACGCCACCGACCACGGCGCCGCGTGCACGTACACGCCACCCCAGGTGACCCGGACCGCGTCGTAGACGGTCAGCTTGTAGCCCTCGGGATCACTGAGCGGGATGCCGATGGTCCGCGAGTCCATGATGACCGGCGACTGCTTCTCCAGCGCGGTGAAGGATCCGATCGGGGTGGTGTGCCTGGGCTTGCCCATCGAGGCGGGCATCGTCCGGGCGACCTGACCGTCGACGCTGACGGTGAACGTGTGGGCGTCCAGATCGGCGACGCCGACCACCGATGCCCCCGCCTGGAAGTTGGTCTTCACCCCGCCCACCGACAGCGCGACCGTGGAGTGGGCCGGCCAGTACGTGCTCGGCGTCCATTGCACGACGCCGTCGGACAGCCACGAGAAGGTGCCGTGCGGCGCGTCCGGCGAGGTGACGCGGAACGACCGCTCGGCAGCGGCGCGGTCCGCGACGGGGTGCGCGAACGTCACGGTGACCGGCATGGCGACGCCGACGACCTGCCCGGCCGCCGGCGAGACGTTTGCGACCGCAACCGGAGCCGGCGCCGCGGCCAGTCCGGTGCCCGTCGAACCGCTCAGCAGCAGAGTCGCAATTCCCGCCACCGCCAACGCATGTCGCAGAGTCATACGCACGTGAGAAACCTCCGGGGTGTTGGGCTTAGCTAGATGATAGATCGGTCGGCGACGGCGAAGCGTTAGCCGAGCGCGGGCGAGCCACCGCCAGCAGCACGTAGCCCAGGCCGACGAAGCCGGCCGCGAGGACCGTCACGTTCACCGCCACAGCGGCGGCGCCGACGCTGCCGGGGTCCAGGAAGTAGTACGGCGCGCGCCGCCCAAGCCGGTTGAGGACCACCAGCGCGACGCCGAGATAGGCGGCGGGATAGGCCAGCCAGGCGATCGGCTGCCACCACCGGGCCGGGCGTGCGCCCCGGCCGACCAGGATCCAGTCCGTGATCGCCAGCACCGGGACGACGACGTGGAGCAGGAAGTTCGCCGGGGTGTAGCCCATGCTGCGGCCGGTCAGCAGCAGGTTCCACACCACGCCGGCGACGACGACGTAGAGCACGACCGCGCCGCGGAGCCCCGTGCGCGCGTCGGCCCGCGGCGAGAACAGCGTCCACGCGTAGTAGGCCGCGGCCAGGATGTTGGCCTGGTAGGTGAAGGTGACCAGGCGCCACGCCACCCCGGAGCGCGACGTCATCTCGACGAACAGCACGGCAGCCACCACCGCGAGCACGATGCCGAGACGAAGGGCGAGGCGCAGGGCAGCACCGGCCGTCGGCGTGGGGAGGGTCGTCAAACTAGCCGGGTCCGGGCGTCAGCTTCTCTTTGATCCGGGTCAGGATGCCAGGCTTCTTCGTCGGGACCGGCGCGACGTACGGCGGCGCGACGTTCGGCGGCAGCGGCGTGCCGACCATCGGCGGGGCGAGCGCGGGGTCGACGGGTGCGGGCGCCTCGGCCGGGGCGTCGGGGACGGCGGCGGGAGCCTCGTCGACGGGCGGCGCCTCCGCGGGTGAGTCGACGACCGCCACGGGTGCCTCGTCGGAGACGGGTGCGGGTGCCTCGGGCGGGGGCGGCGGGGCGGCCTCGACGACGGGCTCCTGCGGGACCGCGACGGGAGGTGGCGGCGCTGCGGGCGGAACCGGCCTGACCGCCGCGGGGGTCTCGGCCCTGACGGCCGGGACCCGGTCCATTGGCTGGGCCGTGCGCGTCGGGGTCAGCTGAGTGCTCACGGCGAGCGACACCGACACGACGAAGGTCACGGCGCCGACGGCGAGCATCGCGAGCGGGCCGGCGGTCGCCAGCGACCGGCGGCGCGCGTTCCTGGTATCGCGGGTGGCGTTCTCGGCCCGGTCGGAGCGGGCCTGGACGACGAAGGCGTCGTCCAGCGCTGCGCGCGGCATCTCGGTGCTCTGGGCCGACGCCAGTGCGGCGCCCCGGGCCAGCGCGAGCTTGGCCTCCTCCGGGGCGTACACCGGCACCGACAGGGCGTCTTCGAGCTGGTGAAGAACGGGATCGTGGTCACCGGCCGAACCCACCACGACCAGGGCTTCCGGGGCCCAGTCGGCGCGGGTGAACACGGAGCTCAACCAGCTGATCAGGGCGTCGTCGGAGTCCACCGAGTGGTTGAAGGCCGTCTGCACCGCGCCGTCGCTGGTGTTGACGATCAGGGAGATCACCGACTCGGGCTCGATGACGCAGACCGCGGTGGTGGCGTAGCCCAGCACGTCGGCGATGCCACGCGCGAGGGCCTCGGTGGCTTCCGGCATGCGGATCGCCACGACGTTGTCGAAGCCGGATTCGGTCAGCGACTCCATCAGCATGGAGGCTTCGAGGTCGGCGTCCTCGCTCCAGGTCACGCCGATGGAGTGCAGACGCAGGCCACGGGTGGCCGCGATCGCCTCGGTGCGCAGGACCGCGGCGGTGGCCTGCTGCGAGGAGTGCACGTCACCGTCGGTGAAGGCGATGGAGTCGCGATCCATCGTCGCGCCGTCGGCGTCCTGGCCTTCGACCAGCACCAGACCAACCGACGTCGGAGTCATCGACAAGCCGAGGACGGCGTCCACACGTACCCCTTCGGATCCACGAGGCGGCCACGCACGGGCAGCACCAGCGTGGAGGACCATTGGGCGCGACATTACCCGTTGTCGCCCACCGGTGCGTGGCAGGGTGACCGTATGACGGAAGGACGAACTGACGACCGCGCACCGGAACGCACCGTGTTCGGTCACCCCATCGGACTGGTGAACCTGTTCGGCGTCGAACTGTGGGAGCGCTTCTCGTTCTACGGGATGCTCACCATCCTCGGGTACTACCTCTACTACTCGGCCACCGACGGCGGGCTGGGGCTTCCCCAGAGCACGGCCACGGGTCTCGTCGGCGCGTACGGCGGTCTGGTGTACCTGTCGACGGTGCTCGGCGGCTGGATCGCCGACCGCCTGCTGGGCATGGAGCGCACCGTGTTCTACGGCGGCGTCGTGGTCATGCTCGGCCACATCGCGCTGGCCGTCCTGCCCGGGCTGACGGGCGTGGGCGTCGGCCTCGGGCTGGTGGCGCTCGGTTCCGGCGCGCTCAAGGCGAATGCCTCCTCGCTGCTCGGCACGCTCTACGACAAGGACGACCCGCGCTCGGACGGTGGCTTCACGCTGTTCTATCTCGGCATCAACCTCGGCGCCTTCGTGGGGCCGCTGATCACGGGGCTGCTGCAGACCAGCGTCGGCTTCCACTGGGGCTTCGGCGCGGCGGCGGTCGGCATGGCCCTGGGCCTGGCGCAGTACGTGGTATTCCGCCGCAATCTCGGCACCCACGGCCGCGAGGTGGCCAACCCGTTGCCGCGCAACGAGGTCCTGAGGTACGTCGGCGCGCTGGTCGTCGTGGTGGTCGTGGTCGCCGCGGCGCTGGTGACCGGTCTGGTGAAGCTCGCGAACCTCTCCCAGGTGACCACCGGGGTGATCATCGTCGCGTCGGTCGCCTACTTCGTGGTGATGTTGCGCAGCCCGAAGGTGGAACCGCTGGAGCGCACGCGCGTCCGCGCCTTCATCCCGCTGTTCGTCGCCAACGCGGTCTTCTGGTCGCTGTTCCAGCAGATCTTCACCGTGTTGGCGGTGTACTCCGACGAGCGGATGAACTGGTCGATCTTCGGGTGGACGGCACCGTCGAGCTGGATCGGGTCGATCGAGCCGGTGTGGATCATCGTGCTGTCCCCCGTGTTCGCCGCGATCTGGACCAAGCTCGGCAACCGGGCTCCCACCACGCCGCGCAAGTTCGCCTACGGCGTCATCGGCATGGGCGTCGCGTTCCTGCTGTTCCTGCCCTTCGCGGGGACGACGGGCCGGGCGGTGCCGGCGCTGCTGGTGGCCGCCATCCTGGTGGCGTTCGCCGTCTCGGAGCTGATGCTCTCCCCGATCGGACTGTCGGTCACCACGAAGTTGGCGCCGCAGGCGTTCCGCGCGCAGATGATGGCGCTCTACTTCTTCTCCGTGGGGCTCGGCACGTCGATGTCCGGCGTGCTCGCCGGTTACTACGATCCCACCGGCGAATTCGCGTACTTCGGCATTCTCGGCGCCGTGGCCATCGTGGTCGGTTTGGTGGTGTTCGCCTTGAGCCGCTGGATCAGCTCACTGATGGAGGGCGTGCACTAGGTCCCGCCTTGGCCGAGTTGTGACCTGTCGTAGACCAAATACTTGCCACGGCGGCGCGATGATGGAATGCGTTGGCTCCCGCGACGATCGGGTGAGGAGGCGTCATGACGGCATCGGGCGTGCTGGTGGACGCGGGCGTGGCCTCCGTGCGTCGGCTGGGGTTCTGCGACGCCACGGCGAGGTGCTCGTGCGGGTGGTCGGGCCGCCGCCGGCTGCTCGTGGCGGCCGCCGAACAGGACGCGTGGACGCACGCCATGCGGGACAGGTGCGAGGTGTCCTCGCCCCTGGTGCTCGACTGGTAGTCCCGGTGCGTCCGTACCAGTCAGCCGGCCAGGATCTCGGCCAGCAGTGCCGGCTCGACGTTTCCGCCGGACACCACGATCACCGTCGGACCCGGGGGCGTCTCGTGGCTGCGGTAGGCGGCGAGCCCCGTCGCACCGCTCGGCTCGGCCACCAGGCGTGCCCGTAGCGCGAGCTCGCGGACGGCGACGCGAATGTCGTTCTCCGACACGGTGATCAGCTCGTCCAGCACGCGCCGGAGATGGGCGAACGTCAGCTCCGACGGCTGCGACCGAAGCCCGTCGGCGATGGTCCGGTTGCGGTCCTCGATGGACCAGTCCACCCGATGCCCCGCCGCGAGGCTCGCGGCGGTGTCGGCGGCGAGCTCGGGTTCGACGCCGATCATCCGCGCCCCGGGCACCAGGGCCCTGACGGCGGTGCCGATGCCCGAGGCCAACCCACCGCCGCTGACCGGGACGATCACGTTGGCGACCTCGGGCAGGTCCTCGGCGATCTCCAGTCCGATGGTGCCCTGGCCGGCGATGACGTCCGGATGGTCGAACGGCGGGATCAGCACCCCACCGGTGCGGTCCACCACCTCGTCGGCGACCTTCTCGCGTTGGCCGGCGGCGCACAGCACCACCTCGGCGCCGTGGCTGCGGGTGGCGTCGACCTTGACGGCCGGCGTCTCCTCCGGCATGACGATCGACGCCGGGATCCCGAAGGTCGCGGCGGCGTGGGCCACCGCCTGGGCGTGGTTGCCGCTGGAGTAGGCGACGACGCCCCTGGTCCGGACGGCGGGGTCGAGGTGGGCGATTGCGTTGAACGCTCCGCGCACCTTGAACGCACCGATCGCCTGCAGGTTCTCCGGCTTGAGCCACAGCGGGCGGTCCGGGTCACCCCACGGCGCGGGGATCAGCGGGGTACGAAGCACCGATCCGAGGATTCGATCGGATGCGGCACGGATGTCGTCGATCGTGACCATGTGCATGCCCCGAGTCTGTCAGCCTGTCCCCCGTGACCGACGCGTTCTCCCTACCCATCACGCCGCGGTACGCCGAGGTCGACCAGCAGGGCGTGGTGTTCCACGGCCACTACCTGACCTGGTTCGACGAAGCGTCCACCGCGTACTTCGACCATCTCGGCCTGCCGATCACCGAGTTCGACCAGTGGGGCGTCGACGTCCAGACGGTGCACGCCGAAGTCGACTACCTCGCACCGTTGCGCTGGCGGGACGAGGTCCGCGTCCGCACCCGCTGCGAGACGACTGGGCGGACGAGTTTCGCGTTGGGTTTCGAGGTGCTCCGCCGCGACGCCGACGGCACCGAGGTGGCGACCACCCGCGGACGCAACGTCTACGTCGTGGTCTCGACGCAGGACTGGACGTCGCGGGAGCTGCCGGCACCGCTGCGGGCGGCGTTGACTTCCGTTGCGGGTCAAGGGCGCAACGCGTCGAATGACGGTACTGTCACCCCATGAGCCACGACCACGGCCACCATCACGGCCACGGGGAACCCCATCGCGAACTTCCCCCGGGAATGGCCGAGCAACTCGACCTGCCCCACTCGGGTCTGGCGACCTTCGGACACCGGCCGTTCCTGACCGAGGTCGAGCAGCTCGACTCGTGGCGTCCCGACGTCGCCATCGTCGGCGCTCCCTTCGACGTCGGGACCACCAACCGCCCCGGCGCGCGGTTCGGTCCGCGGGCCATCCGGGCCACCGCCTACGAGCCCGGGACCTATCACATGGACCTGGGCCTGGAGATCTTCGACTGGCTGGAGGTCGTCGACTTCGGCGACGCGTACTGCCCGCACGGTCAGACGGAGGTGTCGCACCAGAACATCAAGGACCGCGTGGCGGCGGTCGCCTCCCGCGGCATCGTGCCCGTCGTGCTGGGCGGGGACCATTCGATCACCTGGCCGTCGGCCACGGCGGTCGCCGACGTGCACGGCTACGGCAACGTCGGCATCGTCCACTTCGACGCCCATGCCGACACCGCCGACATCATCGACGGCAACCTGGCCAGCCACGGCACCCCGATGCGCCGGCTGATCGAGTCCGGCGCGGTGCCCGGCACGCACTTCGTCCAGGTCGGACTGCGCGGGTACTGGCCCCCGCAGGACACCTTCGAGTGGATGCAGGAGCAGGGCATGGTGTGGCACACCATGCAGGAGATCTGGGAACGCGGATTCAAGGCCGTGATGGTCGACGCCGTCGGTGAGGCACTGGCCAAGGCCGACAAGCTGTACCTGTCGGTCGACATCGACGTCCTCGACCCGGCCCATGCGCCGGGCACGGGAACGCCGGAGCCCGGCGGGATCACCAGCGTCGACCTGCTGCGGATGGTGCGGCAACTCTGCTACGACCACGACGTGGCCGGGGTCGACGTCGTCGAGGTGTCCCCCGCCTACGATCACGCCGAGCTCACGGTGAACGCCGCGCACCGGGTGGTGTTCGAGGCGCTGGCCGGGATGGCCGCCCGCCGTCGCGACGCCGCCGGTGTCGCGGCCGGTCCGCCGTCACCACAGGCGAAGTAACCTCAGCCGACTTCGAGTGGGACGGCCATCTCGCGGCCGCCGCTGCGGGCGGCGCCGATGCCGGCGGCCACCACGACCGCGATCCCGACCGTCTCCCAGAGACCCGGATTCTGGTGCAGCACAAGGAATCCGATGAGGAACGCCATCGCCGGCTCGAGACTCATCAGGATCCCGAACGCGGCCGTCGTCAGCCGGCGCAGCGCCAGCAGTTCCAGCACGTAGGGCAACACCGGCAGCAGGACGGCCATCCCGAGGCCGATCAGCACGACCCTCCACGTCATGCCCTCGAACACCGTGGGGCCGACGAAGAACGACGCGACCACAGCGGCCGTCGGCATCGACACCGCCAGCCCAGTGACCCCCGACACCCGGTCGCCCACGCGCTGGGTCAGCAGGATGTAGACCGCCCAGCAGACCCCGGCCGCCACCGCCAGGAGGGCTCCCCGGTGGTTGATGCCGCCGCCGAAGGGTTGCGTCAGCAGCACCACGCCCAGTGCGGCGAGCCCCGGCCACACGAACCGGCGACGGCCCTGCCCGTGGGCCACCGCCACCGCCAGCGGCCCCAGGAACTCCAGGGCGGTCGCGGCGCCGAGCGGAATGTAGTCCAGCGACGCCATGAACAGCAGCGAGACGCCCGCGGTGACGGCGCCGAGGAGCAGGCACGTGCCGAACGTGGCCCGGGTGAACTGCGACGGGCGGGGCCGGACGACGACCAGCAGGATCAGACCGGCCCAGGCCAGCCGCAACCACGCGGTCCCGTCGGAACCGATGTCCTCGATCAGGCTGATGGCGACGGCCATGCCGAGTTGGACCGACACCATCGCGGTGACGGACATGGCGACGCCGTTGCGCGCCTGTCGTGTGCTCACCCGTGCATTGAACTACGGGAAAGCGGGAGGTCAGGCCTTCTTGAGGGTGAACTGCGCGATGTCGGTGTAGCCCTTGGCGAACAACTCCGCGCAGCCGGTGAGGTAGCGCATGTAGCGGTCGTAGACCTCTTCGGACTGAATGGCGATCGCCTCGTCCCTGCGGGCCTCCAGGGCGGCAGCCCAGATCTCCAGCGTGCGGGCGTAGTGCAGGCGTAGCGGCTGGATTCGGGTGATCTCGAAACCGGCCTTGGTCGCGTGCTCCTCGACGGCCACGACCTGCGGCAGGTCACCGCCGGGGAAGATCTCGTCCATGATGAACTTGAAGAATCTGAGCTTGGTCATCGTCATCGGCAGACCGCGCTCGGCGAACTCCTCGTCGCTCGGCTTGATGATGGTGTGAAGCAGCATCACGCCGTCGTCGGGCAGCACGCCGTAGGCCATCTTGAAGAAGTCGGCGTAACGGTCGCGACCGAAGTGCTCGAAGGCGCCGATCGACACGATGCGGTCCACCGGCTCGCGGAACTGTTCCCACCCCTCCAGCAGCACCTCCTTGCGCCGCGGACTGTCCGACTTGGCCAGCAGATCCTTGACGTGGGCTTGCTGATTCTTGCTCAGCGTCAAACCGACGACGTCGACGTCGTAGCGCTCGACGGCGCGGTTCACGACGCCACCCCAACCGCAGCCGATGTCCAGCAGCGTCATTCCGGGCTCGAGCCCGAGCTTGCCGAGCGACAGGTCGATCTTGGCGATCTGGGCTTCCTCGAGCGTCATGTCGTCGCGCTCGAAGTAGGCGCAGCTGTAGGTCTGCGTGGGATCCAGGAACAGCCGGAAGAAGTCGTCGGACAGGTCGTAGTGCGCCTGCACGTCTTCGAAGTGCGGCTTCAGGCCCTGGTCGTCGTTCTTGGTGTTTGGCACAGTTCAGCCTTTGGCGTCAGGATGGTGGGTATCGGCAGCGGCTCCGCTTGCTCGAGAGCCTTCCCCCGTAGGTCCGCGCAATGTTGTCGAACACTACCCGACGGCGGTCAGGTCAGGAATCGCTCGGTCGTCACGTCGTACTCCGCGACCGACGCCGACAGCAGCGCGGCGCCCTGATCGTCGCTTGGGCCGCTGCCTCGGAAGGCCTCCACGGCCGCCTGGGACGCCCAGCGCTCGTAGACGTTGACGCGACCCGGGTCGAGGACGTCGGCCGAGACGGCGAAGTCCAGGCAGCCCGTCGTGGCCCGCGCCTGCCGAACCACCTCCAGGCAGCCCGCCAGGTACTCCTCCCGGGCGGCGGGGTCGACCATCAGATGTCCCGCGACGACGACGCCTCCTCCCTCCTGCCCGTCGGCCACGGCTCAGTTCTCCCTCGGTAGCAGCTCGGCTGCGAACCGGTCGACGAACTCGTCGGTCCCCACGCCGCCGGTCGGGCGGATGACGAACTTGGTGAGCCCGGCCTCCAGGTAACCGTCGATCATCCGGTGCAGCGCGGGCCAGCCGTCGGCGACCAATTCGGTGGGGTCGACGTCGGGCCGCCGCGCGCGCACCGCCGCGGCCACGTCGTCGGGGATGCCGTTCTCGGCCACCGCGACGTTGACGCCGTAGTGGTCGGCCTCCACGGCGCGTCCCGCCTCCTCGGCCGCCGCCTCGATCCGCTCCCGACCGCGCCGGGCTTCGTCGGGGGTCAGGAAGGAGCCCAGCCAGCCGTCGGCGAGACGTCCGATGCGCCGGAAGGCCGCCGGGGCCGAGCCGCCCAGCCAGATGTCGAGCGGCCTGGCGGGGCGCGGGCCGACGTTCATCGACGTGGCGGTAAAGAAGTCGCCGGCGAAGTCGTCGCCGTCGGACTGCAGGGCCACTTTGAGGAGCTGGAGCGCTTCGTCGAAGACCGCGGCGCGCTGGCCCTCGGGGACGACGAAGACGTCACGTTCGGCGGGCAGCGCCGACCGCAGGCCGAAGACGGGCAGGACCCGCTTGGGCGCCAGCGCGGCCAGCGACGCGAGCTGCTTGGCGACCAGCACCGGGTGACGGCCGGGCAGGATCATCACCGAGGTGCCGACCTTGAGCTTGGTGGTGCGCGACAGCGCGTAGGCCATGCCGACGAAGGGGTCGACGGCGTCGGTGTAGACCAGTTCGGAGAACCAGAGCGAATCGATGCCCGCGGCTTCGAGTCGGTCGACGAGGTGCGGGAGTTCGGCGGGACTGGCCTCCGGGCCCGAGCCGAGGCCCACGCCGAATCGAATCTTCACTCACCCAGTCTGCCCGCGATGCAGGCGGGCCCGCATCTGCATGAAGCGGAACAGTCCGGGGGCACCTGCCACGGACTCGTAGGCGTCGACCTGCTCGGCGACGAACCGTGCGCGGTGCTCCTCGGGCAAGCGGTCGGTCCACGCCCCCGATCCCATCGCCGACCAGCGCAGCAGCGCTTCGCGCGAGCCGAAGTCCCACTGCCGGTCGGCGACGGTGAGGTCGTCCAGGACGAGACCGGCGGTCGCCGCCAGCGAGCCGTAGCCGTCGGGGTCGACGTGGGTGAAGGGCGCCGCGAACCCCTCGAACCACGGCGCCCAGTTCGGCCCGTGGCACAGGTCGGTCGTCACGTCCTCCAGGCTCGGCCGGGCCCCGGCGCAGACCACCTGCACCACCAGCGATCCCCCCGGTGTGAGTACGGCGGCGATCTGCCTCAGGGCCACGTCCTGTTCGGGGACCCAGTGCAGGGCGTTGAACGACACGGCGGCGTCGAAGCTCTCGCCGAAGGGCAGCGCGCGGACGTCGGCGACGACGAAGCGCGGACGGGCGTCGCCGACGGTGGTCGCCGTGGTCGCCGTCGCGACCATGCGATGCGACGGGTCGGCCCCCACCACCATGCCGTGCGGTGTCAGGGTCGCGATCGCGGCGGTGAGAAAGCCGTCGCCGCAACCGATGTCGAGGACGTGGTCGGTCGGGCGGAAGGTCAGACCGGCCATCGCCTCGGTGATCATCGTCCGCTGCAATCCGCTGAGCTCGGCGTATTCGGCACCGTTCCAGTCCGTCATCCGCCTATGGTGACACCTGTTACGAGTGTCCGACCACGGAAGCGGGTTCGACGATGCGCGGATCGGTCACGGTGGCGATGGACGCACCGGCGGAGAAGGTCTGGGGCGTGGTCGCGGACGTCCGCAACACCGGCAAGTTCTCACCGGAGACGTTCGAGGCGGAATGGCTCGACGGCGCCACCGGCCCGGCACTCGGCGCGAAGTTCCGCGGGCACGTCAAACGCAACGAGATCGGACCGGTCTACTGGACGACGTGCCGGGTCACGGCGTGCGACCCCGGCAGGGAGTTCGGCTTCGAGGTGCTCATCGGCGATCGGCCGGTGAACAACTGGCACTACCGGTTCGTCCCTGCCGGGGGCGGCACCGAGGTCACCGAGTCCTTCCGCATGAGCGAAGGCCTGATGACGACGTTGTTCGGCGTGTTCGGCGGTCAGTTGCGTACCCGCCGCAACGTCCGCGACATGCGCAAGACGCTGGAGCGGATCAAGGCCGTCGTCGAGGCGTGAGTCGCGGCGTAGCTCAGTTGAAGCCGACGCCGAAGATGGGAATCCACTGGCCGAACAGCCAGACCCCCCACTGCCGGGGACCGTCGTTCCACACCGGGTTCAGGTCGTACCCCCAGTAGTTGACCGAGCGCGGTGGCGGTCCGCCGTTCCACTGGATGGGCGGCGGCGGGCCCCAGCCCCACGGGGGTGGACCATTGCGGTCGTCCCACCAGTCGTGGCGGTTGTTGTTCCACCAGAAGCCCTTGTCGTTGCCGTTACCGCGGTCGAACTGACCGGGCCACCCCTTGTCGTCGTGACCACGTCCGTTGCCGTTGCCGTTGCCGCACTGGGGCGGGCAGAAGTCGTCGCCGTGTCCGGGTTTCGCCGGAAGGGGGGCGCTCGGCTGCGCAGACGCCACCGGCGCGACGACCGGCACCGCACCCAGACTCAGGCCACCTGCGATGACGGCGGCCGCAGCCAACTTCATCGGGTTCATGCGTGTCTCTCCTAGCTCGCGATTCGGGCTGGCGTTCGGTGGATGCAACACCGGCCGGTCACGCGTCGATTCCCCATGAACATCGTCGCGGATCAGCACAGCGTTACGTACGGAGGCGACTTCTGAGGCCAATGCGGCTGCTGTGGTTCATGATTCGCTTGAGGTAGGGAGCGAGCTAGCCGAAGACGAAGTCGTCCGGGTCAGCGGTCCTGGTCCACGCCCAGTAGTCGACCAGTCGCCACGGGCTCAAGGTGTACACCTCGCCGTGGCTGTTCTTGTAGAACGAGTGCGCGATCGACGGGTGCGCCCAGACCATCGTGCGCATCTCCTCCTGACTGCGCCGCACCCAGTCGTCTGTCTTGTCCTGGCGCGGTTCCATCCAACGATGACCGCCGTCGATCAGCTGCTCCAAACACCCTGAGATGTACCGCATTTGACACTCGGAGTGGAAGATAAGACTGCCACCGCTCGCCAGGTTGGTGCCGGGACCGTACATGCAGAAGAAGTTCGGATAGCCGGGCACGGTGATGCCGAGGTAGGCCGCCGGCCGTTCACCCCACCGGGCGCGAAGATCGTCGCCGTCGCGACCGGTGACCGTCATCGGCCACAGCAGCTCGGTGGCCTGAAAGCCGGTGGCGTAGACGATGACGTCAACCGGGTGACGGGTGCCGTCGACCGTCACCACCGCGTCGGCATCGACGTGGTCGATCGGGGTGCGGACGAGTTCGACGTCGTCGCGGGTCAGCGTCTTCAACCAACTGCCGTTGTCCTGCAGGGTGCGCTTGCCCGTCGCCGGGTAGTCCGGGACCACCTTGGCCGCGAGCTCGGGGTCGTCGCCGATCTGGCTGGTGATCCACTCGGTGAACATGATGCGGGTGATCTCGTTGACCTCGCTGACCGCCTTCTGCTGATCGGGGTAGTCGGGGTCGACGCGCGCCGCCGCCAATCCCTTGTCGCAGCCGGGCCAGAACAGCAGGAACCGGTACCACCGGCCGTAGAACGGCAGATGTCGCAGCGCCCACCGGACCCCCACCCCGACGGGCTCGTGGTAGTTCGGGTTCGGGAACATCCACTGGGCGGTGCGCTGGAAGACGGTGAGATGGTCCACCTCCTCGGCGATCGCCGGCGCGATCTGGAAACCGCTGGCGCCCGCACCGATCATCGCCACCCGCCGGCCGCGCAGGTTCACCGAGTGGTCCCACTCCGCGGAGTGAAAGGCGTTGCCTGCGAATGACTCCTGCCCGGTGATCCGCGGCACGTGCGGGCGGTCGAGCTGCCCCACCGCGCTGATCACCGCCCGCGCGTGCAGCGTCTCGATCGCACCGTCGGCCCCGCGGGTGCGGACCGTCCACGACGCCTGGGCCTCGTCCCAGGTGGCGTCGACGACCTCGGTCTGCCACCGGACGTGCGGTCCGACGCCGTGAGCGTCCATGACTCGCTGAAAGTACGCCTGCAGTTCCGGCTGCTCGGCGAAGAAGTGCGTCCACTGGTCGGCCGGTTCGAAGCTGTAGCAGTAGAAGTGATTTCCGACGTCCACCCGCGCACCGGGATAGGTGTTCTGATACCAGGTGCCGCCGGGACCCGCGTTCTTCTCGACGATGGTGAACGGTATGCCCGCTTCCTTGAGCCGGATGCCGGCCAGCAGACCGGACTCGCCGCATCCGATGACGACGACCGGAAACTCCTCGCGTACGGCCGGGGTCGCGGCCCAGCCGGTGGCCCGGGCGTCCCTGCCGTCGAGCTCCATCTCCTCCAGCAGCAGCGGCACGTATTCGTCGGGCACCGGCTCGCAGACGAGCCACTCCATCATCTCCTTGAGCAGTTCACCGTCGACCGGCTCCGGGTCCGGACACCCGCGATCGCGGTAGTCGGCGATCACCCGCAGCGCGAGGGCACGAGCCGCCGCCTTGTCGTCGGCGGACATGTAGCCCTGCACTTCGTTGAGGAACAAGCCGGCCGGCCGCAGCGCACCGCGGATCAGGCTGGGATCACCCGACATGTGGACCAGTGTCAGCATCAGGGTTGGGACGCTGACGTCGAGGAGGGCCTCCGCGATCTCCGCGTCGGAGGTCGTAAAGGGTTGTCCTGCATGTGGGTTGCGCACCCGTCGGTGCTACCACGGACCGGCGGTCGCGCGCAGGTCATCGCCGGAATGCGGAGCGCGGTTGGGTGGCCGGCACAGGGGGTATCAGCCCTGCGTGACAGTCAACGACGACGACACCATCGCCGCGGTAGGGAAGGTCTCCGAGGCCCTCGAGTACGTCGAACGCGCCCGCGGACACTTGTATTCGTTCCACCAGTTGATGGGACACGCCGACCTGACGCTGGGCGAGGCTTGCGACGAGTTGCGCGCGGCCGGGCACGGCGAGGTGGCCGACCGGCTCGAGACCGACCTGGTCGGACGCAACGTGCTGCACGGTCGGTGGACGTTCCAGATCGTCGAGGAGTTCGACGACGGCTACTGGACCGCGTTCCGCGAGCACGACCGCCGGGTGCGCGACGACCTGGTCGGCGGCGAACGGCACCTGTTCGAGGCGAACATGAAGGAAGACCGACGCACTCGTGGCCGATCGGGGCACGAAGCGCGGCCCTGACGCTACGCTCGGCGACGTGGGTATCTCGACACGTGTCAACGGGGCGACGCCGCCCGACATCGCGCTCTCCGACGTCAATCTCGGCTCGTGGGACTTCTGGGCCGCCGACGACGACGTGCGCGAAGGCGCCTTCGCCACGCTGCGGCGCGAGGCACCGGTGTCGAAGCACCCGGAGTTCGTCCAGGACGGCTTTGAGCAGGGTCGGGGGCATTGGGCGGTCACCCGCTACGACGACGTGTTCCACGCCAGCCGGCATCCAGAGATCTTCAGCTCCGCACAGGGCATCGTGATCGGTGACCAGTCTCCCGAGCTGGCCGAGTACTTCGGCTCCATGATCGCCATGGACGACCCACGCCACACCCGGTTACGCAACATCGTCCGAAGTGCCTTCACGCCAAGGGTTCTCGCGCGGATCGAGGACTCGGTCCGGGATCGCGCGCGCCGGCTGGTGCAGGCGATGATCACCGACCATCCCGACGGCTCGTGCGACCTGGTCGCAGCCTTGGCCGGCCCGCTGCCCCTGCAGATCATCTGCGACATGATGGGCATCCCCGAGGCCGAGCACCAGAACGTCTTCCACTGGACGAACGTGATTCTGGGCTTCGGAGACCCCGAGATCACCGCCGACTTCGACGAATTCGTCAAGGTGGCCATGGACATCGGCGCCTACGCCGCCGCCCTCGCCGACGACCGGCGGGCGCGGCCAGGTGACGATCTCACGACCAGCCTGGTGCAGGCCGAGCTCGACGGCGAGCGCCTGACCTCGGCCGAGGTGGCGTCGTTCTTCATTCTGCTGGTGGTGGCGGGCAACGAGACCACCCGCAACGCGATAAGCCACGGCGTGCTGGCGTTGAGCCAGTACCCGGAGCAGCGGGACGTCTGGTGGGACGACTACGACGCCGTCGCACCGACCGCCGTCGAGGAGGTCGTGCGCTGGGCGTCGCCCGTGGCCTACATGCGGCGCACGGTCACCCAGGAAACCGAGCTCAGCGGGGTGACTCTGGCCGAGGGCGACAAGGTCACGCTCTGGTACGGGTCGGCCAATCGGGACGACGCGAAGTTCGAGGATCCGTTCACCTTCGACGTGCGGCGCCATCCGAACCCGCACGTCGGCTTCGGTGGCGGCGGCGCCCACTTCTGCCTAGGGGCGAATCTCGCGCGGCGTGAAATCACGGTCGCCTTCGAGGAGCTGCACCGGCGGATCCCCGACCTGACGGCGGTCGAGGATCCGGCCCGGCTGCAGTCGGCGTTCATCCACGGCATCAAGCGACTGCCCGTCGCGTGGACTCCGCCGAGCTAGCTTGCGCCCTAGTTGACGACGCGGTGCTGCGGGTCGCGCTCCGTGCGCTCGGTGGGCTGAAGGCCGTCGCGCTCGGCGGTCAGTCCGTCGTGGCGAACGTCCTCGTGCTTGGCACGCTCCTTCTCGGCGAGGGCGTACGCGGCGTCGGCGTCGTCCTTGCGGCGCGGGTCCAGCGAGTCGGCGTGCTGAAACTTGGAGTCGAGCTCTTCGCGCGACGACGCCGCCTCGTTCCGATGGCTGGCGGCGCGGTCGCTGAGCCGGGCCGCTTCGGCTGCCTTGGCCTCGGCCTCGGCGGCGGCGGCGCGCGCCTTGGCCTCGGTCTCGGCGGCGATGGCCTCGCGCTTCTCGACCCGCGCGCTCTCCTCGCGGGCTTCGTCCCGGATCCGGTCGGCCTCGGCGCGGCGCTTCTTGTCCCGGGCGCTGCGTGCCATGAACGACAGGCCCAGGATCAACAGCAGGACCACCACGACGGCCACGACGATCGCGATGACGGTGTTGGTGCTCATGTCCGGCTCCTTCGACTCGGCGCGCCTTTATTGACGCGCTCGCTGGAAGGGGGATTGCCCGGGCCGGCCGATCTTCAAACCGCCTCGTAGATCTGGCTAACCGACGTACTTGGTGAACCAGGCCTGCACGCGCTGCCACGCGTCCGCGGCGGCCGTCGGGTCGTACCGCTCCCCGGTGTCGTTGAAGAACGCGTGGTCGGCACCCTGTTCCACGACCAATTCGTTGACCACCCCGGCCTTGTCGAGAGCCTGCTGGGCGGCATCCTTGGTGCCGGTCACCCGGGCGTCCTTGGAGCCGTAGAACGCCAGCACGGCTACGTCCTTGGAGCCAGCGAAGTCCGCGTCGTCGGGCGTCGGACCGTAGAACGGCACCGCGGCCGCCAACTGCGGCTCCCCCGCCGCGAGCAATTGCCACACCAGTCCGCCGCCCATGCAGAATCCGACGGCGGCCACCTTGACCCCTGGCGTGCGGCGCTGAAGCTCCTCGACGCCCGACTTCAGGTCGGCGACGAAGTCCTGCGGGGAGATCTTGCTCAGCGCCGCGGTGGCCTCGGCCGGATCGGTGAACTTCGCGGTGCCACCCTCGGCCGAGAGCAGGTCGACCGCGAGGCTGGAGTACCCGATCCCGGCGAAGCGCCCCGCGACAGAACGCGCCCAGTCGGTGAGGCCCTTGTTCTCGTGGATGACCAGCACCGCACCCTTCGGGGTCTGGGCCGCAGCCCACGCCCCCTGCAGTTCGCCGCGGGGTCCCGCCCACGTGACAGGTTGGGTCTCGAGGGCGTTCTCGATCCCGGGCGGCGGCGCCTTCTCGGTCGCCGCGCCGCTCGAGGTCACCGGCGCGTCGGCGGTGGGCGTGCCGTCGGCGGAGGTGTCCGCCGAACTGCACGCGGCGATGAGCGACGAGGCCGCCGCGGCGCCCACCCCCATCAGCGCCAGCCTCCGGAAGGCCTCGCGGCGGGACATCAGCCCCTCGACGTGGTCGGTTGCGATCTCTTCGGCGATGTAACGCTGCAGCGGAGTCACCGAACCGAGTATGCCCGCAATTCCCCAACTTGCGATGGCAGACGCCTCCGACGCCTGATACTCGACGTCATGATCACCCCAGCGGGCAGCCGCGCCCTCAGCGGGCGCGTCGCCGTCGTCGCCGGGGCCACCCGCGGCGCGGGCCGTGGCATCGCCGCGGCGCTCGGCGAGGCGGGTGCGACGGTCGTCTGCACGGGCAGAACCAGTTCGACCGTCCAACTGAAATCCGATTACGACCGGCCCGAAACCGTCGAGGAGACAGCGCAACTCGTCGACGAACTGGGTGGGGTGGGCGTCGCGATCCCGACCGATCACCTCGACGTGGACCAGGTGCGGGCGCTGGCGGAACGTCTGCGTTCCGACTACGGCGTCGTCGACGTCGTCGTCAACGACATCTGGGGCGCCGAGATCTTGAAGGGGCCACCGTCGACGTGGAACCGGCCGATGTGGGAGCACGACCTGTCCGACGGTCTGCGCATCCTTCGACTCGGAGTCGACACCCACCTGATCACCTCCCACTGCTTGTTGCCGCTGCTGATCAGTCGCCCCGGTGGCCTGCTGGTCGAGGTCACCGACGGGACGGCCGAGTTCAACGCGCAGCACTACCGGCTGTCGGCGTTCTACGACCTGGCCAAGGTGTCGGTGAACCGGATCGCGTTCAGCCAAGGCCATGACCTCGCGCCGTTCGGATGCGTGGCCGTGGCCGTCACCCCCGGTTGGCTGCGGTCGGAGATGATGCTCGACAACTACGGCGTCGGGCCGACGAATTGGCGTGACGCCCTGGATCCGCTGCGCGCCGACGGCGGGCCGGTCGCGCCGCCGTCCTTCACCGAATCCGAGTCGCCGCGGTTCCTCGGCCGTGGGGTGGCGGCCATCGCGGCCGACCCCGACCGGGCGCGCTGGAATCAGCGGTCGGCCAGTTCGGTGCAACTCGCCCGCGAGTACGGCTTCACCGACGTCGACGGCCGTCAGCCCGACGCCTGGGCCGAGCAGTAGACATTTTCGGCGATCTGTTCACGATTTCGTTGACACGGGTGCCTTGCGGCTGTTCTATGGCGGAGTGACGTACGACACGATCATCCGCAACGGCCGCTGGTTCGACGGCACCGGCGCGGCGTCCGCGGTCCGCAACATCGGCATCCGGGCCGGCCACGTGGTGGCCGTCTCGGCCGACGATCTCGACGCGACCGACTGCCCCCGCGTCGTCGACGCCACCGGGCTGTGGGTGCTGCCGGGCCTGCTGGACATCCACACGCATTACGACGTCGAAGTGCTCAACGGACCGGCGCTATCCGAGTCCCTCCGCCACGGCGTCACCACGGTGATGCTCGGCTCCTGCTCGCTGTCCACGATTCACGTCGACGGCACCCAGGCAGGGGACCTGTTCGGCCGCGTCGAGGCCATCCCCCGCGAGCACGTCATCGCCGCTGTCGACGGGCGCAAGACGTGGCGCACCTGCGAGGAGTACGTCGAGGCGCTCGAAACGCTGCCGTTGGGACCCAATCTCGCCGCGTTCATCGGCCACTCCGACATGCGCACCGCGGTGATGGGACTCGACCGCGCGACGCGCAAGCGCGAGCGTCCCAGCCGGGTGGAGCAGGCGGAGATGGAGCGCATGCTCGCCGAGGCCCTGCGGGCCGGCTTCGTGGGGATGTCGTCGATGCAGTTGCTCTTCGACAAGCTCGACGGCGACGTCTGCCGCTCGCGCACCCTGCCGTCGACCTACGCCGGGGCCCGGGAGCAACGCCGGTTGAAGTCGTTGCTGCGCAAGGCCGGTCGCGTCCTGCAGTCGGGACCCAACATCGAGAACCCGGTCAATCTGGCGTCGCAGATCGCGCAGTCCCTCGGCGTGCTCCGCAACCCGCTCAAGACCAGCCTGCTGTCGGCGGCCGACGTCAAGTCCAACCCGTACGCGATCGCGATGATGGGTCCGGTCGCCAGGCTGGTCAACCGGCTTGGGGGGAACTTCCGCTGGCAGCACCTGCCCGTGCCGTTCGAGGTGTACGCCGACGGCATCGACCTGGTGATCTTCGAGGAGTTCGGGGCGGGCGCCGCGGCGCTGCATCTGCGCGACGAGGTCGAACGCAACGAGATGATGCGCGACGAGGACTACCGTCGACGGTTCCGCAAGGAGTACGAGAGCAAGTTCGGTGTGCGGGTGTGGCACCGCGACTTCTTCGACGCCGACATCGTCGAGTGCCCGGACGCGAGTGTCGTCGGGAAGTCCTTCGGTCAGGTCGGCGTCGAGCGCGGCGGCCTTCACCCGGTGGACGCCTTCCTGGACCTGGTGTTGGAGCACGGCGCGGCGCTGCGGTGGCGCACCACGATCTCCAATCACCGGCCCGAGGTGCTCAAGAAGCTGGCGCGTGACCCCGGCGTGCAGATGGGGTTCTCCGACGCCGGTGCCCACCTGCGGAACATGGCCTTCTACAACATGGGTTTGAGGTTGCTGCGCCACGTCAGGGACGCCGACGCCGCAGGCACGCCGTTCATGACCGTCGAGCAGGCGGTGCACCGACTGACCGGCGAATTGGCCGACTGGTACCGCCTCGACGCCGGGCACCTGCGGATCGGTGATCGTGCCGACGTCGCGATCGTCGACCCGGCCTGCCTCGACGAACGCCTGGACGCCTACGCAGAGGAGTCCGTCGCCCAGTACGGCGGGTTGTCCCGCATGGTCAACCGCAACCGCGAAACCGTGCGGGCGGTGTTCGTCGGGGGCCGGCCGGTGTTCCTGGACGGCGAGCCCACCGACCTGGTCGGCAGACACCGCACGGGACGCTTCCTGCGCGCCGCGCACCAGTCCCCCGCCGTACCCGCGGAGAAGGACGAGTTGTCCAGTGTCGGTTGAGGATACCGTGCTCGGCATGTGGGCGGCCCTGTCCGCGCGCGACTGGGAGGCGTTGAAGTCGTACCTCTCCGAGGAGTGCATCTACCTCGACGTACCCGTGGGGCCGACGGCCGCCGCCAAGGGGCCCGACGACATCGTCAAGCGACTCAAGATCGGCCTGGAGCCGCTGGCGTCCTACGAGAACTTCACCGGGTTGTTGGTCGTCGACGGCGCCGACGCCATGTACGAGCACCACGAGGAATGGCATTGGGCGACCGGTGAATCGGCGGTGCTCCGGTTCGTCACCGTCCACCGGGTCGAGGACGGCAAGATCTCGCTCTGGAAGGACTACTGGGACATGAGCGCGCTGGCCAACCACGCCCCGCCGAGCTGGCTGGAGGACTTCGCCAACGCCGACATGTCGTGGATGTTCGACGCCACCGGCGTCGTCTGAGCGACCGTCGTCGGTCTCAAGCGTTCGCGTCGCGTTCGCGGTGGATGCTGCTCGCGCGGTCCAGGGCACGGGTGGTCTTGCGGCGCGGCATGGTCAGCCCCGACTCGTGCTTCGAAGGCACCCCGGTAGCAACCACCGTCGCGGTCGGTTCGGACAGTTCGGGGAACAGCAACCGGCTGCCCGGTGTGGTGACGTACTGACGGCCGTCGGGTGCCGTCCATATGACGGTGCCGTCGTCGAGTTGCTCCTCGCGCCAACCGTTCTCGCCACCCCAGAACGTCTTCAGCAAGTGGTGTCGACGGCACAGGCATTTCAGATTCGACGCCGCCGTCGGTCCGCACGGCCACGGAATCGTGTGGATGCTCCTATGCAGCGTCAAGTACCAGTTCCGGCCCCGCTAAATCTGCTTGGAGTGCTCGGTAGAGCTCGCGGACGACGGCGCGTTTGAGGCAGCGGATGATCTCCTTCTTGGTCTTGCCCTCGGCGGTTCGGCGGACCACGTAGGCCTTGGTGGGTTCGTGCCAGCGCAATCGGTTGACCACGATCAG
>NZ_NPKR01000033.1 GCF_008329535.1 Mycolicibacterium sp. P1-18 | reverse complement strand
AGCTTGTCGAGGAACGACCGAATCTCCGTGACGTGCTCGGGACCGATCGCACCCGTGCCCTGCGCGGCCGCGGTGGGAGCCAGCTTGGGGTCCAATGGTTGGCCGTTCAGCGCGGTCCGCGGCCCCAGATCCTCCGCCTCACTGATCCGCCTGCGGACTTCTCGCCCGGAGATTCGCAACCGTTGGGTCAGTACGCTTCCCAACGACTTGGCCCCCAATTCCACTGGGGAGGCTTCGCGGTGCAGCCGGGCGATCACCCGATGCCCCACCGTCGGCATCCGCCAGGTCACGGTCTCCAGTTCCCCCAACAACTCGACGAGTTCGAGGTGGGTGAACTCCTCGAAGGAGCGTTCCAGGAGTTCGGCAGCGGCAGCGCGGTACTCCGCGACTGCTGCGGTGACCCGATCCGAACTCATACTCGAACACTAGTACGACCCACCGACAAAAAAGTCCGCCCTGCGACTCCTGAAACCGATGTGACACAAGAGGTTTGGGGCAACCCTCAATTCGCTCAGAGGCGGGCACGCGCACTATGCGACGG
>NZ_NPKR01000032.1 GCF_008329535.1 Mycolicibacterium sp. P1-18 | reverse complement strand
GTGAGGTCGTCGCCGAGGGGCGCAGTGACGCGGTGCTGGGCAATCCGGTGACCGCGGTGGCGTGGTTGGCCCGCAAGGTCGACGACTTCGGGGTGCGGTTGCGGGCGGGGGACATCGTGTTGCCCGGTTCCTGCACACGGGCGATCGACGCGCGTCCGGGCGACGACTTCGTCGCCGACTTCCTCGGGCTGGGTTCAGTCCGTCTTTCCTTCGAGTGAGGAGCTTCTGTCATGGGTAACAAGGCAACCGTCGCGATCGTCGGGTCCGGCAACATCAGTACCGACCTGCTGTACAAGTTGCTGCGGTCGGAGTGGTTGGAGCCGCGCTGGATGATCGGCATCGACCCCGAGAGCGAGGGTTTGGCGCGGGCGCGCAAGCTCGGTCTGGAGACCAGTCACGACGGGGTGGATTGGCTTCTGACGCAAGACGAGAAGCCCGATCTGGTGTTCGAGGCGACCAGTGCGTACGTGCACCGCGACGCCGCCCCGCGCTACGCCGAGGCGGGCATCCGGGCGGTCGACCTGACTCCGGCCGCGGTGGGCCCCGG
>NZ_NPKR01000031.1 GCF_008329535.1 Mycolicibacterium sp. P1-18 | reverse complement strand
GTGAGGTCGTCGCCGAGGGGCGCAGTGACGCGGTGCTGGGCAATCCGGTGACCGCGGTGGCGTGGTTGGCCCGCAAGGTCGACGACTTCGGGGTGCGGTTGCGGGCGGGGGACATCGTGTTGCCCGGGTCCTGCACACGGGCGATCGACGCGCGTCCGGGCGACGACTTCGTCGCCGACTTCCTCGGGCTGGGTTCAGTCCGTCTTTCCTTCGAGTGAGGAGCTTCTGTCATGGGAAACAAGGCAACCGTCGCGATCGTCGGGTCCGGCAACATCAGTACCGATCTGCTGTACAAGTTGCTGCGGTCGGAGTGGTTGGAGCCGCGCTGGATGATCGGCATCGACCCCGAGAGTGAGGGTTTGGCGCGGGCGCGCAAGCTCGGTCTGGAGACCAGTCACGACGGGGTGGATTGGCTTCTCGCGCAAGACGAGAAGCCCGATCTGGTGTTCGAGGCGACCAGTGCGTACGTGCACCGCGACGCCGCCCCGCGCTACGCCGAGGCGGGCATCCGGGCGGTCGACCTGACTCCGGCCGCGGTGGGTCCGGG
>NZ_NPKR01000007.1 GCF_008329535.1 Mycolicibacterium sp. P1-18 | reverse complement strand
AATCTCGTAGGCGTCCACCACGTCGATCTCGGCATACCGGTCGGTCAGCGGCTTCATCGGAACCTTGCCGCGCTCGGCCTCGGCCAGCTCGGCGGCCAGTTCGGCACGCACTGCAGACGACAACATCACGGCTTTCCTCGCATCGCGTCGAGGCCGACTCCGCCTAACGAATCACTGCTGAGCTCGGCGTTGTGCGCGTGCGCGAAATGATGCAGGCCGAACGCCGCGTCCATCCCGTTGCGCAAGCCCATCTGGTCCTCGCACTGATTGACCGCCCTCTTGGTGAGCGCCAGGCCGAACATGGGCATGGCTGCGATACGCGAGGCCAACGCAACCGTTTCCGCTTCGAGCGACGAGCGCGGTACGACGTGGCTGACCATGCCGACCTCGTGGGCCCGTCGGGCGGTGAACCGGTCACCGGTGTACAGGATCTCCTTGGCGAATCGCGTGCCCAGCACCCATGGATGGGCGAAGTACTCCACTCCCGGTATGCCCATGCGGAGCACGGGATCTGAGAAGAACGCGTCCTCGGAGGCGACGATCAAGTCGCATACCCACGCCAGCATCAGGCCGCCGGCGACGCAGGCGCCCTGAACCATCGCGATCACCGGTTTGGGGATTTCACGCCAGCGGCGGCACATCCCGAGGTAGACCTCCGTCTCCCGGGCAAAGCGTTGGTCTCCGCCGGGCCTGTCAAGGTGGTCCCACCACAGCACCGCACGATTGTCATAGTGCACGTGATGATCCCGGTCCGGGGTGCCGATGTCGTGGCCCGCGCTGAAGTGCTCGCCGTTGCCGCGCAGGACGATGACGTGGACGTGGACGTCGTCAACCGCGCGCGTGAAGGCAGCATCCAGTGCGTAGGTCATCGCCGAGTTCTGCGCGTTGCGGTATTGCGGTCGGTTCATCGTGATCATGGCCAGTCCATCGGTGACGGAGTAGGTCACCACATCGTCGTCGCCGTGCACTGAAGCCCTCTCCTCCAACATGATTCGCGTGTGCCGTCATGTTGGCAAGGCTGTGTCCGCCGCTGGGTGTGGTCGTCCACTGACCGGACGTCGCCTAGCTCACACGACGACGATCAAGCTCAGACCTAGATGGGGTCAAATGACGAAATGAGCCAGCGCCCGTCCACTTTCGCCAGCCCGACCATGACACTGCTGGCAGCCTGCACGGGATCGGGGTTGTCACGACTGATGGTGATCTGATTGAGAAAGACCAAGACCTTCGCGTCGTTCGGGTTCACCTCGGCCGGGGCGGCCCGGACCACCGTCGCCGTGGTCTGGACGCCCCGCTGCTTGGTGGCCGGTGCGACGATCTGCTTGGCAAATTCGCCGTAGTAGGTCAGGAACTCGCCGGTCAAGTTCGATTGCGCCGCTGCAAGATCACGGTCCACTGTGCCGGGTGCATAGGACAAAAGCGCCACGCTGCCCTGTGTGGCCGCGCCGACGACGTCGGTCGTGGCCGACGCGGTGAGCTGATCGGTCCGGTATTGGCCGAAATACAGCCAGCCCGCGGTGGCTGCCGAGGCCACCAGAGCCGCACAGATGGCCACCGCACGCCAGTGCAGGCGGACCCGTCCAATCCCGCGTGGTGTCGCGGCCGGCGGGACGGCCTCGGACTGATCGGAGTCCTCCGCGCCCGCTCCCGAATCGGCAGTCACCTCGACATCGGCCTCTGCCTCAGTATCGGCCTCAGCGTCGATTTCGTCGGTCTTGCTCACGAGCACGGTCATGGTACGAAATCCACCTTCGACATCTTGATTTGTCCGCCGTCGCGCACGACGTTCACGCTGAGCCGCCAGGTGCGCGGCTGCTGCTTCGCGCCGGCGGTGTTGCTGATGGTCGTCGCAGCAGTTACCAACACCACCGCAGAGTCACCGGACATCGATTCGACAGCGCTAGCTTTTACCGAGGCCGTCGTGACGGACTTCGATTCCTTGGCGACATCGGTGAATTCCTTGGCGCTGGCTTGGAAGTCGTCCCGAAACTGTCCCGTGGAGCTGTCGATGATTCGTTGAACGTCTTCTTCGGCTTTCGCGCCATCGATGGACATCAGAGTGACCACCGCTTGGCGTGCGGCGGCGGCGAACTCGGCGCGTTGTTGTTGACCGCCCCTCACCTGCTCGTGATGCCACAGCAGGTAACTGCTGGCCGCCACAAACGCGCACGTCGTCACGACGGCCAGGCCGGCCAACACCGTCGCGAGTCGTGGTCGGTGCCATAGCCGCTTGCCACTGGGCGCCGCCCCCATTTCCGATGTCTGGTCTGCCGCGACGTCCCCGCGCAACTCGCGAGCCCTGGCTCGCGCGGCGGCGGCGAGCTCCTCGGCAGCAACCGCCTCGGCTTCGGCTTGATCAGCCAACGCTTCTAGCTCGAGTCCGCCTGCCGACTTCTCGGCTGGCTGGTCGTCCTCGACAGTGCCGCTGGTGTGCTTGACGCCGTGCATCACCGACATCCTCTCTCCTACGGGCAGCACCCTGGGAGGTCCATCGGCGGGCTGACCGTGTCAGATGACGCTAGACCGGTATACGTCAAGAGGGCCCGATGCTCCCGTTGAGCGGTCGCCTTCAGCAAGAGGCGCCCCTGACCAGTGGCGCCAAGATGAGACCTATCGATCCAAGGCCTGCCCTGCGATGCGCGATCGTCGCGACACGCTCGCTAGTGCCAGCAATCCGATGCTGGCTGCGGTCATCACGAAGAACGCGGGCGCCAATACATTGCCGGTGCGCTCGATGAGCCACACGGCGACGAAGGGTGCAGTGCCGCCGGCGATGACGACACCCAGGTTGAAACCCATCGCCACTCCGGTGAATCGATGCTCTCCGTCAAAGAGCCGAGGCAACAGCGTATAGGTGCCCACCTGGGTCCCAATGGTGTTGACCATGATGAGAAGGTACGCAATCGCGGCAATCCACAGGTTGAGGTGCATTACGGCCATAGCGGGGTAGGTCACGATGGCGAACCCGGCCATTCCGATCGCCGCAAAGCGCACACGCCCGATCCGGTCGGCCAGCATGCCGCCCAGAAGCATGCCGACGGCGGCCACAGCTATCACCGCGGTAGCGACCCAATACACGGACGTGCGGTCGTAGCCAAGACTCTTCGTCAGATGAATGCTCATGTACGTGAGCCCTACATAGGCAGTTCCATTCGAGGCCAGGCTAATTCCGGTAGCTTGCAGCAGGGCCAACGGCTGTCGCCGAAAGACAGCCACGACGGGATGGTTCCCAGATTCGCTTCCACCGCCACTTGATTCCGCATTTCGAGTGTCCTCCACCCGCGTTCGCGCCCATAGGCACACCAAGGTCAACGGCAACGCCAGCAAGAACGGGATTCGCCAACCCCAACTCTCCATCTGTGCGTCGCTGGTCAAGGCGGATACCGTACCGGCTACGGCGGCTGCCAGCGCGAAGCCTCCCGTGGAACCCAGCGGTGTGAACGCTCCATAGGTAGCCCGGAGTCGGGGTGGCGCTGACTCGGAGATGAACGTAGCGGAGCCGCCTACTTCGCCACCGGCAGAGAACCCTTGGATCATGCGCACGGCCACTAGGAGAACGGTCGCCCAAATGCCTGCCTGCGCGTAGGTCGGCAGGAATCCCATCGCGACGCTGCCGGCTCCCATGCAGACCAACGTGGCGATGAGGGCGGTCTTCCGCCCGAGCCGATCACCGATGTGTCCGAACACGATTCCGCCGAGCGGCCTCATGAGGTAGGCGGTGCCGAATACCGCCAAAGCCGAGAGCAACGCCGTGGTGGGGTTCTTCCCGGGAAAGAACGCTGGTGCCATGACGACGGCGAGGTACCCGTAGAGACTGAAGTCGTAGTACTCGATCAACGTGCCCACGCCGCCTGCGATCGCCGCTCGGCGAGCCTTTCGCCGGTCAGCCGCCTCACCGCCGATTGCGCCATCCGGGAGAGCGATTCGCTCCGTCATACGGGTCCGCCTTTCGTCAAAACGTGTAGTGAGTTGAATCACACCGAACTAGGATTACAGCCGAACGATCGTTTGGCAATCGCACGCCCGCATTGAGTGACACGGATGAATGCGCCGCAGGTGAGCCATCTCCACGCGACTTGACATAGGTATTCATCGTTCGGAGGATGCTTACAACAACCGAACGGCAGTTCGGCTGGATCAGATGACAGGAGATGCTCGCTGATGACAGCCGCTTCAGCTAATCGGGGAGCTCACGGGCAGGCAGAGCGCGTCGCGGCAGTCCCACCTCCCGAGGTGGACGTGAAGAGGCTCACCGACTACCTCCGGCACGTCGGAATCCTCCCTGACGTCTCATCGCGACCCCTCACGGTGACATTGATCAGCGGCGGCCGATCGAACCCGACCTACCGGGTCGTCGATTCCGATCGCGCCTGGGTGCTCCGAAGACCGCCATACGGACATGTCCTGCCCAGTGCACACGACATGAAGCGCGAGTTCACGGTCATCAAAGCGCTGGCTGATACACCCGTGCCCGTTCCCGCGGCGATCCACCTCTGCGAGGACACCGACGTACTCGGTGCGCCCTTCTACTTGATGGAACTCGTAGAGGGCAAAGCGTTCGGGACGGTCGAGCAGGCGCTGCACCTGACACCCGAGGACCGGCGTCGCCTCGGCTTCGAACTCGCGGACACCCTCGCCGCATTGCACGGTGTCGACCCCACGAGGGTCGGGCTGGCGAACTTTGGGCGCCCCGAGGGGTATTTGGCACGCCAACTTGACCGCTGGTCAAGGCAGTGGGAGGCATCGCGCACCAGGGAACGACCCAGTGTGGCCGCGCTGCTGGACAAACTGCGTCGAGCGCTTCCAGTCACCGGCTTCCCTGGAATCGTGCATGGTGACGTCAAGCTCGACAACGTCCTGGTCTCGCCCACTGACGCAGGAAGGGTTGTCGCCATGTTGGATTGGGAAATGGCGACGCTGGGTGACACCATGGCCGACGTCGGAACCATGTTGAGCTTCTGGGATCAGGATGACATCCCCGATCACCCGATCACCAAAGGGCTGGCGCGACTCGACGGGTTTCCCACGCGCGCAGAACTTCTCGGCCACTACGCCGAAGCGCGTAACATCGAGCCGCCCGGCATCGACTGGTACGTGGTGTTCGCCGACTTCAAGATTGCGGTGATCCTCGAAGGCATCACTGCCCGTCACCACCAAAGTGCCACCGTAGGTGAGGGGTTCGACGGTATCGCCGACATGGTGGATCCTCTGCTGCAACGCGCCCTCGCACTAGCCGCCTCCTCCACCGACCCCAAACTGCGCCGTTGAGACAACCCTCGAGTCAAGGAGTTGGCATGAATTTCGAATACAGCCCCAAGGCACTGGAGATCCAGGCCAGGGTCAGAACATTCATGCAAGAGCGGGTTCTGCCCGCCGAGGCTGTGGCCCGACAGCAACTGGACGACAAACCGCACCATTGGGGAGCCCCACCGATCGTCGACCAGCTCAAGGCGGAGGCCAAGAGCGCCGGACTGTGGAACCTATTCCTGCCCGCCCGCGAAGGTGCCGGAATCACCAACGCTGAATACGCGCCATTGGCTGAGCTCACCGGGTGGAGCCCGTTCCTCGCTCCAGAGGTGTTCAATTGCAGTTCGCCCGATACCGGCAACATGGAGCTGCTGCACCTGTACGGCACCGACGACCAGAAGGCACGGTGGTTGACCCCGTTGCTCGACGGCGCGATCCGGTCCTGTTTCTCGATGACCGAACCCGACGTGGCCAGCTCGGATGCCAACAATGTCCGTCTCGAGATCTCCGAGGACGGAGACGACTGGGTTTTGACCGGCCGTAAGTGGTGGTCGACAGCGGCACTGCGTGGCGACTGCCGGGTGGCGCTGGTCATGGGGGCGACCGATCCCGACGCCGCGACGGGCCGTCGGCACAGCATCGTGATGGTGCCTCTCGAGACTCCAGGGGTTGAGATACTGCGCTCCACAACGGTTCTCGGCTTCACCGACCGGTACGAGGGTGGCCACGGCGAAATCAACTTCGACGGAGTTCGCGTCCCCCGTGGCAATCTACTGGGACCGCGCGGTCAAGGATTCGCGGTTGCACAGGCCAGGCTTGGCCCCGGCCGGATCCACCATTGCATGCGACTGATCGGGATGGCCGAACGAGCTATCGCGCTGATGACCGCCAGAGCCAAGAGCCGCGTCGCTTTCGGCAAGTCGCTCGCCGACGAGGGGGTGGTGCAGGCGACCGTGGCTGACGCCCGGGTTCATCTCGACGCCGCGCGACTGATGGTGTTGCGCGCCGCTTGCCACATGGATGCCGAGGGCAGCAAAGCTGCCCGGCACGACATTGCCGCGGCAAAGGTGTTGGTTCCCTTGACAGCCAAGAAGATCATCGACGACGCCATGCAGATATTCGGCGGCGCCGGGTTGTCGCAGGACACGATTCTGCCCGCCCTCTACGCGCAGGCACGTTTCCTGCAAATTGCCGATGGACCCGATCAGGTGCACCGCCGTTCACTGGCTCGCGCGGAGTTCGCAGCCTCTCCGGCGCTCGCCGAGATCGCCTGATGAGCGACTACTCCACGCTTCGGATCGAGCGACCCCGACCAGGCGTGGTGCTTGCCACTCTCGACCGGCCAGAACGCCTGAACGCCATCACGTTCGCCATGTTCGACGAGTTCCTGCAGCTGCAAGCGGAACTCAACCGAGACCCGTCGGTGCGAGTCCTCGTCATCACCGGCGCCGGTCGCGGATTCTGCGCGGGATTGGATCTCGACGATGCCGCACGACTGCCCGATATGACGACTACCGAAATTATGGCCGACCAACAGATCTGGGGTGCGGCGGTGTCCGGATTCCGGACGATGAAGGCGCCCGTCATCGCCGCGGTCAACGGCGCCGCCGCGGGGGCCGGTATGGGATTGGCCCTTGCCGCCGACATCCGAGTCGCCTCGGACACGGCGAAGTTCAACGCCGCGTTCGTGAAGGTAGGCCTGTCTGGTGGCGACGTCGGTACATCCTGGGCCCTCCCACGACTGATCGGGTTGTCACGCGCCACTGAGTTACTTCTTACGGGGCGATTCGTGCTGGCGGAGGAGGCTGAGCGTATCGAACTGGTGAGCAAGGTGGTCTCAGGTGATTCACTGCTCGATTCGGCCTATGCGCTGGCAGAGATGATCGTGTCCAACAGTCCGTTCGGGATGGCGCTGACCAAGGCGGTACTCAAGGACAACGTCGACGCCCCCTCCTTGGAAGCTGAGGTGGCACTGGAGAATCGAAATCAAGTGCTGGCCACCAGAACCGACGACATGCGCGAAGCACTCGCCGCGTTCCGCGAAAAGCGACCCCCGGTCTTCACCGGGAGTTGACCCACTGACCGACAAGGATTCGTACCCGCCTCCAGGTTGTGTTCGCGCACAACTCGGGGTCGACTGTCGTCGGCCCCTGCCCGAGGTCACAATGTGGGGATGAAGGCAGCGGGACCAGCACGCGACGTGAAGCAGGTAATCGTTGAATCCGCATTACGTCAAATGGGCGAACGCGGCTATCACGGAACCACCATGCGCGAGATTGCTGAAGGTGCACAGATCACCGTGGCATCGATCTATCACCATTTCTCCTCTAAGCAGGAAATTCTGCAGGACATCACCGTGCACGCTCTGGAGGACACCCTTGCGATGACACGCGGGGCCGCGTTGAGGGCCGGACTCGCTCCGCTGGATCAGCTTCAGGCGATGGTGCGTGTGTGGACGGTGTATCACGCCAGCTTCCGCGATCAGGGAATAGTGACCGCCACAGAACTCCGTAGCCTAGATCCAACTGGGCGTCGACTGATCGTGACTTTGCGCGATCAACAGGAACAGATCTTTCGCGACGTGGTCCAGCGTGGCGTGGACGAAGGAGTATTTCTGACCCGGTTTCCCGTTGATGCCGTGCGGGCGATCATTACCACGGGCCAGCAGGTTTGTACCTGGTTCCGACCCGACGGGCCGCTCACCGCAGCGGAACTTGCTGAGCGCCATGCACTTTTGGCGGCGGCAATTGTCGAATCGACTGAAGTCGCTCGATGAACCGACCGCTGGAGGTCACCAATGACGCGACGAACACAGCGCTCCATGCGGTCCGTCGGCGGAGGCGACCACCGTTCCGTCGACCGCGAGCTCGCAACGGACGGTGACCCCTGCCGGTGACGAACCGATGCTGGCCGCCACCATCGCCCACTGGTCGGGGTTGACCAGCGACACCTCGCGGACCCAGGACTGGCCCGGCCCGACAGACGCCTCGTCCTTCGGGCTGAACTGGTAGGGGTTGTGGCTGTAGTCGGCCCACGTGGGCGGGTCGACGTCGCGGTAGTAGACGTCCACTTGGACCGGCTGATCGGCGGTTACCGTGTACGTCACCCGGTGCAACGGGAGATCGTCGGCCCTCGCCGTCGGCGCCACCGCGAGCATTAGGAACATAGAACTCAGGATTGCCATGGCGCCACGAACACGGCCGGGTGCCAGCACTTCGGGGCTCGTCATGCGTCACCACGTACCCATCTCGAAGCACCGTCGACGCCGACGCAACTGAGGAAGAGACCGTCGGGCGCCTGCGCGACGTTGTTCAAATATCCTCCGCAGTCGGCGTTCTCATCCTTGACTCCCACCATGGGAGGTGAACGGAAGTACCGCGGGCCGTACCGGCGGGGCGATCCGCAGAACACCAGTCGACCCCAGGACGTCGTCCCGAACACGTAGTACCCGGTGTCCGAACATGACGCGCCGAGCACGACGCCGCCGCTGATGCCGGGTGTGCACGACGGTTGGTTGCACTCCGCGGGTGCAGCGTTGGCCGCGCCCGGTGACAGCATGCCGGCGAGCAGCAGCCCGGACAGAAGCACTGACGTCGCACGCACGGCGTCACTGTGGCACGTCGTCGAGTCGGCGGCTCGCGAATGCCCGCTAGGTGGGAGTGTGGCGGCCCAACGCGGACCGAAGGTCGGACAGTGAGTGCGACAGCTGAGGAGAAGCGATGCGGGTTTCAAGTGTGCTGGCGGCGATGTGCGTGGCCGCCGGTGCGGTGGTGGCAGCTGACGTGCCGGCGAGCGCCGGCCCGGCCAGCTGGGGTCTCAACGGCACCTACGTCGCCACGTCCAACGGTGAATGGGCAAAGGTCAACGACGTCTTCCGGGACCAGACGAGCATCCGAAGCACCTGGACCGTCAGTTCGACGTGCAGCTATCCCGGCGAGTGCACGGGCTCGGTCACCAGCGACTGGGGCTGGACGGCGCCCATCTACCAGAAGAGTTCGGTGTGGTACCTCAAGCGCACCGTCGACGCCTGGCAGCCATGCCCGGACGGGAGCGCCGGCCCGGGTCTGCAGGTGTACCGGTTCTTCGCCTCTGCACCTGACGCCAGCTCCTCGGTCCCGGGATCGACGACCCTCATGGGCGACGACCAGACAACCGGTGTCAGCGGATCCTGCGGGAGCAGCAAGGTGATCTTCATCAGCATGCCGTTCAAACTGGTCAAGCTGAGTTAGCCGGCCCCGCGGGTTTCACCCGGGGAGCAGATCCTTCCACGACCTCGGCCCGGGATGGGCGACCAGATCGGACTGTCGGTACACCTTGCCGTCGGGTGCGGCGTACTGACCTGTCTTGGGGTCGTAGGTGGCGAACGCCACCGAGGGTCCGGTCGATCCTCCGCCGTCGAAAGCACTTGGCGCAATAGATGGTTCAGTAGGAGCCGATGGTGGCGGGGTCGGGGTCGGGGACTCCTGGGGCATCGGAGTTCCCTCCAACGGACCGTAGGTGTTCGAGTCGCGACCCGCGCGATCGTCCGGCGGGACGCCCTGTGCGATCAGATTGGGATCGATCGGGTACGCCCCGAGTGCGTGCTGATGCATCGCTAGGGGTTCGTAAGGCTTGTCGCTGTCGCAGATCTCCACCGTGGGCGCCCGCTTTCCAGGCTTGCCCATGCACGGGTAGTTGCGCGCACCGCGGACACCGATCGGAGAATCTTGCGGCAGCTTGCAGTACAACCCGTCCGGAGTGTCGATGACAGTGGTGTCCTCCGGAGACCGCCACATGTTGGGTGGGAGGAATCCGACGGTGCACGCCGGCGGGTCGCCGATGTTGAGCGTGAAGTCGCCCAGCGACATACCGGTGGGATTGTTCTTCGGCGCACCGTAGGACTGCGTCGAGGCAACGGTGGGCGGCAAGAGGACCAGCAGCTGTTCCAATGACGGATGGTAGGTCACCCCCACCTGGCCAAGCGTCCTGAGATTGGCCAGGAGCAGCGGCACCGTCGGCTTGACCTGGTCGAGCAGGCGTGATGCCTCGTCTGCCACACCAGGGCCCTCCTGCAAGACATTTTCAATCTGTGAGTCCTTGGCCTCGAGTTGCTCGCTGATTCCCCGGAGACTCCGGGCCCAGGTCCCGATCGCGTCGATGGACTGCGCCTGACCGTCGAGCAACGGCGCGCTGTCGTCGATTAGCGACCGTGTTTGGTCAGACACGCCGTTGAAGTCGCCGATGATGCGCGACGACGAATCCAGTAGCGATCCGAAGTCGTATCCGGATCCGTTGAACGCCCGGAAGGTCTCATCCAGCAGGGGGCTGATCTTCTCGGTCGGAATGCTGCCGACGAGTGCGCTGACCTGATCCAACATCGGACCCACCGCTTGAGGAATCGAGGTGCGGTCGACCGGAATGGACGCGCCGTCCTCCAGGAACGGGCCCGAGTCGTCGACGGGTTGAAGGTCGACGTATTGTTCGCCAACTGCCGAGACGCTCAACACCGCGGCGTGAAGGTCGACGGGTATCCGTGGCGACGTGTTCAGCGACAGTGTCGCCGTCGCACCTTCGCGGGTCGGCCGTACGTCGGTGACCTTTCCGATCTGCACGCCCCGGTACGTGACGTTGGAGAATCGGTAGAGGCCGCCGGTAGCAGGCAGGTTCAGCGTCACCGTCATTCGCCCGATCCCGAGCAGGGTGGGCGCCTGCAGGTAGACGCCGATCATCACCGCCATCCCGACTACCGACACGATCGCAAAGATGGCGAGTTGGATTTGAACGAAGCGAGTCAGCATTAGTTGCCACCTTCCGCGGGTGGGGTGGCCTCGGGCACTGGCGCCGCTCCTGGTGGATCGACACCGGCCGGGGACGGTGGTGGCGCGACGACGGCGGGGTCGCCGGACTGCTGCGAGGCCGTCTGCGGCGGGTCGACCAAAGGCGGCATCTCGGCGACTGCGGGCGGCGGAGCCGTGACGGGAGCGTTCAGTGGATCCTTGGTGTAGTTGGCGTAGAACGGATCTCCCGGTGCCGGGACCAACGGAGCGCCTTCCTGACCGAACCGCGTGCCGAGGAAGAGTCCCCGCTTGAGTCGCGGAATGGTGAAGTCGAAGGTGATGAACTCGTTGAGGTAGTCACCCCTGATGGCTCGGTCGATGAAGTTCTGCGGGTACGGGTAGGTCGGGACGTAGGCGAGGTCGGTGCCCAGGCTCGGTCCCACGTCGGCCAGCGCGCGCACCGTCGGTTCCAGGTTCTTCAGGTCTTGCACCAGGTCTTCCTGCGTTGCGTTGATCACCCCGGTCGCGGTGTTGCTGAAGATCCGGAACTTGTCGAGGGCGGTGGTGATGCGCGGCCGTTCTCGGTTCAGGACGTCGAGGGCAGGCGGAATCCGTTTTAGCGCTTGGGTGATGACGTCGCTCTGGCCGGAAAGCGTGCCGGCGAGCCGGTTCAGCGCCGAGATGGAGGCGACGATGTCGGCCCGCTGCCTGTCGAAGACTCCGAGGAAGTCGTTGAGTCGGGTCAGCAGATCGCGCATCTGGTCCTCGCGACCGTTGAGGGCGGCGTTGAACTCGTTGACGATGTCGCCGATCTTCCCGAGCCCGCCCCCGTTGACGACCACCGAGAGTGACGACAGCGTCTGTTCGGTCGAGGGATATGTCGTGGAACGGTCGAGCCCGATCGTGGCGTCTGGCGCCAGCGTTCCGGCGGGTGATTGCCCCACAGGCGGATTCAGGGCCAGGTGCATCGAACCCAGCAGGCTGGTCTGTCCCACCGAGGCAACCGCGTTGGCGGGTACCACCACCTCGGGCTTCACCGAAATCTCGACGTCGGCATGCCAGTTGCGGACCGTCAACTTGCTGACGCTCCCCACGACGACGTCACTGATCAGAACCGGCGAGTTGGGTTCCAGCGTGCCGACGTTGCTCAGCTCGACGTGATAGGTCCTCGCGCCCTCGCCGCGTCCGACGGTGCCCGGTAACGGAAGAGAATTCAGACCGTTGAACGAGCAGCCACTGGCAGCCAGCACGACGCAGGTGGTCGACGCCACGACGGTGAGCGAACGCCGCGCGATCATGGTGTGCCTTCCGGTGCCGGCGGTGCTGGTTGGGCCTCCGCCGGGAGCAGGATGTCTTGCAGGTTGGCGGGCGTTTGTACGGGAGGCGCTTCTGGCACCCCGGGCGGGATCGGCGCTCCCCTGAACAGTGCGGGTGACGGATCGGCCGGTAAACCGTTGGGCGCGTACGCGCCTGGCGCACCGGGAGGCGCGCCCCACCCAGGCGGGGGCGGTACGTCGCCAGCACCGGTGTACGCCGACACTTCAGGCGGGATGCCTGGCAGGTCGGGGCTGCCACCTGATCCACCGGGTGCGAGAGCGGGATCGGTGTAGACCAGGTTCTCCGGGCTCGGCGACTTGCGCAGGTAGGCGTTGAACGGGAACGGCAGGTAGTTGAAGTTGATGAGCCGCAACGCCGGTCCGAGGTATTGGGCGCACAGCTTCGACGTTTCCGACGCGGTCGCGTTCTTCACCGCGGCGATGGCCGAGCACACCACAGCCACCGGATTCGCGAAGTTGGAAAGGGCGAAGGCACCGACGGCGGTTCCGCTGTCCGGGTTGTAGATGTTGTACCCATTGGCGATGGCATTGGGCGCGACGTGGAGAACGTTCTCCAGAGCTGTGCGGTTGTCGACGAGGTTCTGGGTGACGTTGTTGAGTCGCTGAAGCTGCTCGGAGGTCTGGTCCCGGCTTCCTGCGATGAACCTCTTCACATCGACGACGGCGGCACTGAGATTGGTCAGCGCGGCGTCGAGATCGTTGCGGCTGCCGTCGACGACGCTGGTGACGCTGGCCAGCCGGTCCTGGAATTGCACGATCTCGGTGTTGCTGTCGCGCAGCGCACCGATGAAGGTTTGCAGGCTCTTGATGATCTCGACGATGTTGCCGCTGCCGTCGGCGAGGATTCGACCCACGCCCGAGAGTTGGGTTATCGCCTCTCTGAGCTTGTCGCCGTTGCCATTCATGGCGTTGGCGGCGCTGTCGATGAAGCGGTTCAGCGAGGTTCCCGACGCGTCGTTGACCGGTCCCAGATCGGTTGCCAGCCGCATCAACTGGTCCTTGACCTGATCCCACTCGACGGGCACCGCCGTGCGTTCGAGTCCGATGCGCGCACCGTCGGCCATCGTCGGCCCGCTGTCTTCGTAGGCCGGTGCCAGCTGCACGTAGCGGGCCGCGACGAGGTTTTGCGCCATGATGACGGCCTTGGCGTCGGCGGGGATCGGAACCCCGCGCTCCACGGCCAGGGTCAACTTGGCCTGCGCGCCTTGCGGTTCGATCGATTCGATGGTGCCAACCTTGACGCCCGCGACCCGTACCTCGTCACCAGGGTAAATCGAGGTCGCGGAGGTGAAGTAGGCGGTGATCGTGGTCGGGCGGGTAAGGGCGTCGTGCAGCACTACGGCCGTGCCGGCGACCAGCAGGCTCGCCAACACGATGGCCAGTGTCCTGCTGAGGCGCGCCTTGCGGGCGGCGATCATCGACTTCCTCCCGGGATGCCGTTGTGCGGCCAAGGAATCTCTGCGCGTGGGCCGGCATTGTCCGGTGGCTGCCCGGCGTTGACGCCGCGACGGAATCCGAACGCGTAGTCGAGGAAGGGCTGAAGGGTCTGCGCAGGCAGCAGGTTGCCAACGAAGGCATTGTAGTAAAATCCGTTGCTCACCGATTCACCCTGCGTCACTTGATATTTCGCCAGTCCCTTGAGCGCCTTCGCGATGTTGTCGCGGTTCTTCTCGAGCATGGCCGTCACCGAGTTGAGCTTCTCCAATGTAGGCGCCAACTCCGCCTCGTTGTCGGCTACCAGGCCGGACAGCTGTTGCGACAGTGCCGAGGTGTTCGCCAGCAGGTTCACGATGGCGTAGCGGCGCTCGGCGAGCACACCCAGCAGATCGTTGGCGTTGAGCAGCAGGGTGTTCACCTGCGCGCTGCGCTGCGACAGGATTCCTGTGACGTCGGCTGCACTCTTGAGTAGATTGGTCAGGGATTCGTTGCGCCCGTTCAACGTTTGCGACAAGCGCGTCAGCCCGTCGAAGGTCGGCCCCAGTTGCGGTGCGACCCGATCGATGGTGTCGGACAGCGTGTCGAGGGACTGGGTGAGAGACGCGGTGTCGGTTCCCGCCGTGTTGGACGTGAAGTCGCCGACGGCGTTGGTCAACGAGTATGGAGACGAGGTGCGGGTGACCGGAATGGTGTCGGCTGCATGCATGGTGTCGGCACCGGCCGGCTCCAAGGTCAGCATGCGGGCTCCCAGAACGGTTCCCGTCCTGATGTGCGCGGTGGTTTCCGTGCCGAGGCGCACGGTGCCGTCGAGGGTGAACCCGACCAGCGCCTTGCCATGGCTGAGCTCGACGCTGGTCACCCGCCCCATCGTGACGCCCGAGACCTTGACGTCGTTGCCCGAGGTTAGTCCCCCTGCCTCGGTGAAGAGGGCGCGGTAGTGCACCGACGTCGCCCACGAGATCAGGGCCTGGGGTTGCAGGCCGACCGCGATGATCATCACGATCAGCATCACGCCGATGAAACCGGCGCGAACGAGTCTGGAGCCCTTGTACTTCAGCATCAGGGCTCCCCACATCGTCCGGTGTTCTGCATGATCCAGGGGAAGTACGCGGTGCGGCCCTGCAGGTCGGTTACCCGCACGTTCAGTCCACACAGGTACTGGTTGATGAAGCTGCCGTAGGAGCCCAGGCGAACCAACTTGCGGTAATTCTCGGGCGCCTTCTGCAGAGCGAGATCCAGACGCGCCTTGTCGTCGTCGTTGGACAACAGCGGGGCGACCCGGGTGAGCTGGTCTACGGTGCCCGACAACGGAGGTCGCGCTTGGGAAAGCAGATCGGCGAGGGAGGCCGTGCCCGAATCGAGCGCGGTGATGGCCTGGCCAATGGGATCGCGGTCGCGCGACAGGCCGGTGATGAGTTGTTCGAGTTTGTCCACGGCACCGGAGAACTGGTCTCCGTCCTGCGCGACGACGGCCATGACGTGCTGCAGGTTGTCGATGAGCTGTTGAACCGTCTGGCCGTTGTCAGCCAGTTCAGTGGTGAACGATGAGGTTTGCGCCATCAACGACTCCACGTTGCCGCTCTGCCCCTGCAGAATCTGGATGAGCGAGTTGGTGAGGGCGTTGACGTTCTGCGGATTCAAGCCTTGGATGACCGGTTTCAGTCCACCCAGGAGCATGTCGAGATCCAGAGCAGGCGCGGTCCGTTCGACCGGGATCTGGCTATTCGGCGGCTGGATTCTGGTCGAGCCGGGCCCGTCGAGCAGGTCGAGATAGCGATTGCCAACAAGGTCCAGGTAACGCACCGCGATCTTGGTCCCGGTGGTCAACGCGACCGTGCGGTCGGCGTCGAAGTCCACCAGAACACGGTTGTCATCTTGCAGCGCAACCCCGGTCACCGTACCGACGCGAATCCCGGCTACCCGCACCGAATCTCCCGTTTTGAGGCTGGAGGCGTCGGCGAACACCGCTGTGTAGGTGTTCGTCGAACCGGTCCGGTACTGCCCGAGGATCACGAACAGGGCAGCCGTCAACAGCACCATGATCACGCCGAACACCCCGAACTTGACGGCCGTGCCCCGAGACGCGGTCATCCTGGCTGGCCGACCTGCGCGGTGTTGCGTGGTGGACCGTCGAGGGGTCCGAAGAGGGCTTGCTTCAGCGCATCGGAGTTCAACAGGATTCCTTGGTTTCCGTATTGGCCCGGGTTGGCGTCGATGTCGGTGACCACGAACGGGGGACGCTTTCCGAAGCCCACGTTGGGAAGGTCCATGCACTGCGGTCCACCCTTGGCCGCCACCTTGGGCAGGTTGCCCGGGTAGCGGTACCGCTCGGTGCCCAGGAGGAACGAATCCAACAGCATGATGCCCGGCAGGGGCTGAGGCGGACCGGTTGCCAGCGGCTCGAGACCGCCGAGTGCGCAGGTGATGGCGGGGTTGTACTGATTTGTCAACGCGGTGGTGGGCAGCAGTAGATGCAGGAAGGCGGCCAGCGGCTCGCCATTGGTCGACAGCACGTCGTTTCCGATGTCGGCCAACCCAATTGCGCTCACCAACAGCGAATCGAGATCGGTTTGGCGTTCGACGAGGGTGTCACTTACGCGAGTCGCGTGGTCGACGGTGGCGACGAGGTCGGGTGCCGCGTCGGCGTAGGCGTTGATGACCCCGGGGGCCACCGAGATGTCATGGCTGAGGTTGGGCAGGCTGGGGTCGAGCTTGATCAGGAGCGCGTCAAGATCGGCCAGCGTTTGCCCGAGCTCTTCTCCGCGACCGTCGAGCGCTTGACCGAACGCACCGAGAGTCTCGTTGAGCTTCTCTGGCTGAATTTGGGAGAGCACCGACACCAATTGCTGGAACACCGTGTTGATCTCGACGGTCACGTTCTTGGCGGCGAGCACCTGGCCTGCGTACATCGACTGCGGCGACGGATCCGCGGGCGGCACCAACTCGACGAACTTGGAGCCGAAGACGGTGGTCGAGGCGACGTCGACGAGGGCGTTGGCCGGGATGATGGCAAGCTGGTCGGGGTCCATCGCCAGGTGGATGGCCGATTGGCCGTCGGGAAGCGACTCGATGGACACCACCTTTCCGACCTGTGCGCCGTGCAGCTTGACCTTGGCATCGGGGCCCATTACCAATCCGGCTCGCGGTGAGAGCACGGTCACCGGCACGGTTGTGGTCGCGCCGCCGCGGAAGAGAACGACGGCTCCGGCGATGATGGCGGCAATCACGCCGATCGTGGCCAACCCCACGAGGGTTCGGGTGTGTTCACGCATCACGGTGGCCTTTCACCCCGACAAATTGAAGTTGCCGTTGGCGCCGTAGACCGCCAGGGAAATGATCAGGGTCACGGACACGACGACGATCAGCGACGTGCGCACTGCGGTTCCCACCGCGACGCCGACGCCGGACGGGCCGCCGGTGGCGAAGTATCCGTAGTAGGTGTGGATGAACAGGATGGCCAGCGCCATCAGGACGGCCTGCAGAAACGACCAGAGCAGGTCGATGGGGTTGAGGAACGTGTTGAAGTAGTGGTCGTAGAGACCACCGGACTGGCCGAGCAGTACGACGGTGGTGAATTGGCTGGCCAAGAACGACAAGATGACGGCGATCGAGTACAGCGGGGTGATGGCGATCATCCCCGCCACGATGCGGGTGCTCACCAAATACTCGATGGGACGGATGCCCATCGCCTCCAGCGCGTCGATCTCCTCGTTGATCCGCATGGCGCCCAGCTGCGCGGTGACGCCTGCCCCAAAGGTTGCCGCCAGTCCAATGCCCGCGACGATCGGCGCCGAGATGCGGACGTTGATGAATGCCGCCAAAAAGCCGGTGAGAGCCTCGATGCCGATGTTGCCGAGCGAGCTGTAGCCCTGAACCGCCAGCACCCCGCCGGTGGCCAACGTCAGGAACCCCACGATGACGACGGTGCCACCGATCATCGCCAATGTTCCTGCGCCCATGCTGATCTCGGCGATGAGGCGGATGATCTCCCGGCGGTAGCGGGTGGCGGCGAACGGGGTGGCGGCCAGCGACCTGCCGTAGAACAGGATGTGGTCGCCGAGCGCGCTGAGCGCAGCAACCGGTCGACTGGCGCTGCGCACCAGGCGGGGATAGTTCGCCCGCAACATCGTGGCGGCGCTCATTTGGACGTCATCTGGATGCCGATCGCCGTCACCACGACGTTGACCACGAACAGGGCCATGAATGCGAACACGACGGTCTCGTTGACGGCGTTGCCGACGGCCTTGGCTCCCCCGCCGGTGATCGTCAGTCCGCGGTAGCACGCGACCAGGCCGGCGATCAGCCCGAAAAGGGTGGCCTTGACGCACGAAATGATCACCTCGGGTACGCCCGTGAGGAGGGTGATCCCCGCGGCGAAGGCACCGGGATTGACGTCTTGGACCAGGACGGAGAAGAAGTAGCCGCCCATGATGCCGATGATGCACACAAGGCTGTTCAGCAGGAGCGCGACCAGACCGGAGGCCAACATTCGCGGGGTGACGAGACGCTGGACCGGGTTGATGCCGAGCACCTCCATCGCGTCGATCTCCTCACGGATCGTCCGCGAGCCAAGGTCCGCACACATCGCGGTGGCACCTGCGCCGGCGACGATGAGCACGGTCACCAAGGGACCGACCTGTGTGACCGCGCCGAACGCGGCTCCGGCGCCGGAGAGGTCCGCCGCGCCGAGTTCGCGGAGCAGGATGTTGAGGGTGAAACTCACCAGGACGGTGAAGGGAATGGCCACCAGAAGGGTGGGCGCAAGCGACACCCGGGCGACGAACCAAGACTGTTCGAGGAATTCGCGCCATTGAAATGGCCGCACGAAGACGAACTTCACGGCGTCCACCGACATCGCAAACAATCCGCCGATCGCCTGCATCGGAGCGTTGAGGCTCACCCGACCCATCGCTGCTCCCTTCCGATCCGGCGCACGGGTCTTGGGACACCCGTGTCTCGACGGGCAACCATCGCAGCACCGTGACTCCCGACACAGCTGACGTCCCGCTTGATGGGAGACGCGTCTGGGCGGTGTCACGATGAGCGTGGCGGCGGCCCGGCCACCGGGATCGTTGGCTCCGCCCGACGGACGGTGTGACAGGCTGGCGCCACCACGGCCGAAACCTTGGAGGGACCCATGACGCAGCCTTCGGCGCAGACGACGACGGACGACGATCGCGACGGTCTCCGTGAAATCATCACGCCCGCAGGGGTATTGCGGTACCACGACGTCGGCGATGGTCCGCCGCTGCTGTTCCTGCACGGCTCGGGGCCGGGAGTTACGGGGTGGCGCAATTTTCGCGGGGTCCTGCCCACGTTCGCCCGGGGCTTCCGGTGCCTGATCCTGGAATTTCCCGGGTTCGGCGTCAGCGACGACTTCGGTGGACATCCGATGGTCACGGCCCAGGGCGTGGTCGCACCGTTCCTCGACGCCTTGGAGCTCGAGCGCGTGGACGTGATCGGAAACTCCATGGGCGGCGGTGTCGGCATCAACACCGCCATTCACCACCCCGGCCGGATCGGCCGGTTGGTCACCATCGGTGGAATCGGCACGAACGTCTTCAGCCCCGGCCCAAGCGAGGGCATCAGATTGCTGCAGGAGTTCACCGAGGATCCCAGCCGTCAGCGGCTCGTCGACTGGCTCAACTCCATGGTCTTCGATCAGTCGTTGGTGACCGACCAGCTCATCGAGGAGCGCTGGCGGCTGGCCACCGACCCCGAGACTCTGGCCGCCGCCCGCCGAATGTATGGCAAGGCCGCCTTCGCCGCGATGATGGAGATGATGAAGACCGCCGACGTGCCGATGCCGTGGGCCCAAATGCACAAGGTGGCGGCTCCGACGCTGCTGACGTGGGGCCGCGACGACCGGGTGAGTCCGCTGGACATGGCCCTGATCCCGATGCGCACCATCCCGAATGCGGAACTGCACGTGTTCCCCAACTGCGGGCACTGGGCCATGATCGAGGCCAAGGAGGCGTTCGAGAGCACCGTGCTTAGCTTCCTTCAGCGCGGCTAGTCGCGGGTGCGGAAACGGCGAAATTGCCACAGGTACCGAGGAGTCTGTAACCACGTAGGCGCCGCCGGCCAGTTGTCGGAGCGGAAGTACGCGTCGGATCCGCCGTCAACGAATACCACGCTGCCGCAGAGGAAGTCAGCGGCATCGGACAACATGAACACGATCCACTCGGCCAGGCGTTCCGGGTCACCGTACCCACCGATCGGGACGGGGAAGCCCCGGATGGCCTTGGCCTCCCGCGGTGTGGCCAACTGCTTCTGCAGCAGCGGCGTCATGACGGCACCAGGAGCCAGGGCGTTGATCCGTATGCCCCGCCCCGCCCACTGTGATGTCACGGCTTGGCGCCGCACCCACCGACTGACCGCAATCTTCGACGCCGCATATGCCATGGCCGGTGCTGCCCGTCGGAACGGACGCAGCGACCGCAATGCCGCGTCGAGATCGCCGGCCAGCAGCGCGCGGACCGCCCGGCGCGGAACCATCGGCACGGTCGTCGCCGAATTGCTGCCCACGACGACCACTTTTGCGTTACCCGTGGCGGCCAGCGCCGCGCGCCAGCCCGACGCCACCTCCACCACCCCGAGGTAGTTCGTCTCGAGGACGAGCCGTGGCCGATCCGGACCGGGCGTGGGGCCCACGCCAGCCGCGAAGACGGCGCCGTCGAGACGGTTCGCCGCGGCCTCGAGAACTGCAGAGGTGGCACGAGCTCGTCCCGCGGCGGTGGAGAGATCGGCGACGATCTCGGCGTCGTGAAGGTCTACCCCTATCACGCGGTGCCCGTTAGCCCGCAGCCGCTCCGATGCCGCCCGCCCCATTCCCGAGGCGGAGCCGGTGACGGCGTAGGTGCCCACCTGTCAGGAATCCTTGAGGAGGCGAAACCCCTTGTACCCCGCGGCAGCGACATCGTGACAAATGTCGAGGTAGACCGCGAACCCACCGATGAACAGCATGAAGACCCTCGGCTTGCCGGGCACGTTGGCTCCCATGTACCAGGAGTTGGCTTGGGGAAAGAGGGTGGCGTTCGCGCGCCGGTTGCACTCGACGATCCACTCGTTCACCGCGTCCGGTTCGGCCTCGATGCCGGCGTAGCCGTGTTCGTCGAGGTAACCGATCGCATCGGCAATCCAGTTCACGTGCGCCTCGGCGTGCAACACCATGTTGGCCAGCACTGCGGGTGCGCCCGGTCCCGAGACCAGGAACAGGTTGGGAAAACCGTCCACGCCAAGCCCGAGGTAGGTTCGCGGTCCGTCGGCCCAGTCGTCCCGCAACCTCTGTCCCCCGCGGCCGACGATGTCGATCTTGGCCAGCGTGCCGGTCATGGCGTCGAATCCGGTGGCGAGCACGATCGCGTCGAGGTCGTAATGCGCCTCAGTGGTGGTGATTCCCGTCGCGTCGACCGACACGATCGGCGTCGCGCGAACACTGACCAGTTTCACGTGTGCCCGATTGAAGGTCTGAAAATAGTTGGTGTCGGTGCAAATTCGCTTGGTGCCGATGGGGTGGTCCGTCGGTATGAGCAGATCGGCGACCTCTGGGTCGTCGACGACGTCGCGAACTTTCTCCTCGTAGAACTTGCGGGCCTCCTCGTTGGCGGCCGGGTCGGTCATCTGGTCGGCGAAGGTCTTGGAAAACAGCACCCCGCCCAACTGCCACCGGGTCTCGAAGGCCTCCCGCCGTTCCTCCGGGCCGGCCTCCATCGTCAACTTGGGGTGTGCCACGTGAGGAGACCCGCCACCGCTGCGCCACGACAGCCGACGTCGCTCGGCGTAGTTCTCCTTCACCGCCGCGACGTCGTCGGGCGTCAACGCCCGGTTGCCGGCCGGGACGCTGTAATTCGGGGTGCGCTGGAAGACGACCAGCTCGTCGGCTTGGTCGGCGATGAGCGGAATGGATTGGATGCCAGAGGATCCAGTGCCGATCACCGCAATCCGCTGGCCGGTGAAGTCCACCCCGTCGTGGGGCCAGTGCGCGGTGTGATGTATCTGGCCCTCGAAGGTGTCCAGTCCGGGGAAGTCTGGCGTCAGGGCCGCCGAGAGCGGGCCGGTCGCCATGATGACGAACCTGGCCCGCACCACCTCGCCGGTGTCGACGCGCACCGTCCACGTGGCGTCGTCCTCATCGAGGACCGCTGACACGACCCTGGCGTTGAAGTCGATGCCAGAGCGCAGATCGAGCCGGTCGGCGACCCAGTTGACGTAGCGCAAGATCTCGGCCTGGGTGGCGTACTTCTCCGACCACGTCCACTGCTGCTGCAGTTCGTCGGAGAACGAGAAGCTGTAGTCGACGCTTTCAACGTCGCAGCGTGCACCCGGGTACCGGTTGAAGTACCAGGTGCCGCCCACTTCTGGGGCAGCTTCGAAGACGCGTGTTCTCAACCCTCTGGTGCGCAACTCGTGCAGGGCGTAGAGGCCGGCGAACCCCGCGCCGACCACGACGGCATCCACCTGAGGGGGTCGTCGCTCGAGGCTGTCACTCACCCGCCCGAAGATAGGCATTCGGGGACGCCGCGCAGCATCAGTTCCCAATCACCGGGCCATCGGCCCCGGCAATCCCGACCATCGGGCGAATCGGTTGCGGCGCCGGTGCGCTTGGCGACACTTGACCTTCACCCCCGCATCTACACCACACCCTTGAGGACCGATGGCCGAGGCCACTACTTGCAGTGTCATGGTGACCGTCACCGAGGTCGTCGACGAAACCGCCGACGCGCGATCGCTGGTATTGGCGATTCCCGAGGCCGCCCGCGAGCGGTGGAATCACCGGCCCGGCCAGTTCCTCACCCTGCGGGTACCGAGTGACGTGACCGGCTCGGTCGCCCGTTGCTACTCGCTGGCCAGTTCACCGCACACCGATGCCGCTCCAAAGGTCACGGTAAAGCGCACGAAGGATGGATACGGGTCGAACTGGTTGTGCGACAACGTCTCCGTCGGTGACGAGCTCGAAGTGCTACCGCCTGCGGGCACCTTCACCCCGAAGGATCTGCATGGCGACGTGGCCATGTGGGCCGGCGGTAGCGGAATCACACCGGTGTTGTCGATCCTCGTGTCCGTCCTGACCGCCGGGACGGGACGCGTCGCGCTGATATACGCCAACCGCGACGAGCGGTCGGTGATCTTCGCCGCCGAGCTACGGGACCTGGGGGACCGCTTTCCCGACCGGTTGACGGCGACGCACTGGCTGGAGTCGGTGCAGGGCTTGCCCTCGCCGACCCACCTCGCCGCACACGCGGCGAGCCTGCGGGATCGTGATCACTATCTCTGCGGCCCAGCGCCGTTCATGGCAGCCGTTCAGACCGCGCTGCGCGCGGTGTCGGTCCCCCGCGAGCGGGTCCACGCCGAGGTGTTCGCGTCGCTGTCTGGCGATCCGTTCACACCGTCGCCGATCGAGGCCGCCCCCAACGGAAACGGCACCGACGACGCGAATCTGGAGGTGGATCTCGACGGTCAGGTACACCGCATGCGCTGGCCGCGGCACTCCACCCTGGTCGACGTGCTGCTGACGGCCGGCATCGACGTTCCCTATTCGTGTCGGGAAGGTCAATGTGGTTCGTGCGCCTGCACGGTGACCGACGGCGAGGTGGCCATGGAACGTGCCGATCTCCTCGAACCCGAGGACGTGGCTGACGGAATCGTCCTGGGCTGCCAGGCCCGGCCGGTGTCCGACGTCATTCGAGTCGAGTTCTGACTTCACGACATCCCGGTCCGCTGACCGGGATACCCGCACCGGACCACACCCGCAATCGACGACCATCGACCACAACCATCGGAGCAAGGGGCAATGACATGAGCGAACGGGTGATGGATCGGATTGCGGAGGTCGCCGACCAGATGCGCCAACAGGCCTGGGAGGCCGAAGCGTTAGGTCAGCTGCCCGACACCACGGTCAAGCAGATGAAGGCGGCCGGGTCCATCCGGCTACTGCAGCCCAAGAAGTACGGCGGGCTCGAAGTGCATCCGCGGGAGTTCGCCGAGACGGTCATGGCCACTGCGGCGCTGGACCCTGCCGCCGGCTGGGTCAACGGCGTGGTGGGCGTTCATCCCTACCAACTCGCCTACGCGGACCCCCGCGTCGCCGAGGAGGTGTGGGCCAGCGACGTCGACACGTGGGTGGCCTCCCCCTACGCCCCCCAGGGGGTGGCCAAGCCGGTCGACGGCGGGTACGTCTTCACCGGCCGCTGGCAGTTCAGCTCCGGGACCGACGCATGCGACTGGATCATCCTCGGCGCGATGATCGGTGACGCGGATGGCAAGCCGTTGATGCCCCCACAAATGCTGCACATGATCCTGCCCCGCGAAGACTACGAAATCGTCCCCGACTCGTGGAACGTGGTGGGGCTGCGTGGCACCGGCTCCAAGGACGTCATCGTCAAGGAGGCATTCGTGCCGGCCTACCGCACCATGGACGCGATGAAGGTCATGGACGGCACGGCCCAACGTGAGGCCGGGATGACCGAAACCCTGTACCTCATGCCGTGGTCGACGATGTTCCCCCTGGGCATCTCCTCGGCGGTGATCGGAATCGCCGAGGGGGCGCTCGCCGCTCACCTGGACTATCAACGCGAGCGTGTGAACTCCAGCGGGGTGGCGATCAAGGACGACCCCTACGTCATGTACGCGATCGGTGAAGCGGCCGCCGACATCAACGCCGCCCGTCAGGAACTCCTGGCCAACGCCGACCGCATCTACGACATGGTAGACGCGGGCAAGGAGGTCTCTTTTCAGGACCGCGCTGCGGGTCGGCGGACCCAGGTACGCGCCGTGCATCGCGCGGTGTCGGCCGTCGACGAGATCTTCGCGCGCTCCGGCGGTAACGCCATGCGAATGGACAAGCCGTTGCAACGGTATTGGAGAGACGTGCACACCGGCCAGGCACATGCGATTCACGTTCCGGGAACCGTCTATCACGCCGCGGCACTCAGCTCCTTCGGCGTCGACCCGCAGGGCGCTCTGCGGGCCATGATCTGACGCTGCCCGCCACCAAACAAAGGACACCCCCGTGGGACTCATCAAGAGCTTGGGCTACGTCAAGGTACAGACCGCCGACATCGCGCGGTGGCGCCAATTCGCCTTCCAAGTATTGGGATTCGCCGAGGGTGCGGGTCCGGACGACGACGCCCTCTATTTGAGGATGGACGAGCGGGCCGCTCGAATCATCGTGGTGCCCGCCGAGACCGACCGGATTGTCACCGTCGGCTGGGAGGTGCGCGACCACGCCGCGCTGGAGCGCGTGAAGGCTGCGCTCAACGGTGTCAGCACGCCGTTCAAGCAGCTGGCCCAGGAGGACGTCGACGCACGCCGCGTCGAAGAAGCCATTGCCTTCGACGACCCGGCCGGTAATTCACTGGAGGTGTTCCACGGAGCAGTGCTCGACCACAGCCCCGTCGTGACACCGTTTGGAGCGAGGTTCGTCACCGGCAATCAGGGGCTCGGCCACGTGGTCCTACCGGCGATGGACGTCGATGGTCTCTTCGAGTTCTACACCGAGACAATGGGCTTCGTGTCGCGCGGCGCGTTCCGAGTACCGACGCCGCCGGAGTACGGGCCGGTGCGGGTCAGATTCTTGGGCACCAACGAACGACACCACAGCCTGGCGATCTGTCCGGCGATGACCGTGCGCGACCCGGGCCTCATCCACCTCATGGTGGAGGTGGACAGCCTCGACGCGGTCGGGCAGGCCCTCGACCGCGTCAACCGAGACGGTTTCCAGCTCTCCTCCACACTCGGTCGCCACACCAACGACAAGATGGTCTCGTTCTACGTTCGCGCGCCCGGCGACTGGGACATCGAGTTCGGCACCGAGGGCATGCGCGTCGACGAGAACTCCTACACGGCAGAAGAAATTACCGCCGACAGTTACTGGGGCCATGCCTGGGTGAGTGATCTGCCCGCAGCGATGCGCCCGTGATCGTCCAGCAGGACGTCACACCAACCCCGGCCGAATCGATCAACCGCTGGGATCACGAGGCGGACGTCGTGATCGCCGGCTACGGCGTAGCCGGGGCAGCTGCGGCGGTCGAGGCGATCGCCGCAGGAGCCGACGTGCTGGTCGTGGAGCGCACCGGATCATGGGGCGGCGCCGCCGCGATGGCGGGCGGCTTCATTTATCTCGGCGGGGGCACCGCGCTGCAACGCGCTTGCGGCTTCGACGACTCGGTGGCCGACATGGCGGCATACCTGAACGCGGCCATGGGCCCGGGCGCGGATGCCGACCGGATCGCCGACTACTGCGACGGCAGCGTCGAGCACTTCGATTGGCTGGTCGCGTGTGGCGTGCCCTTCAAGGCGGAGTTCTTCGGCGAGCCGGGCTGGGAGCCCATGGGCGACCAGGGGCTGATGTACAGCGGCGGCGAGAATTCCCACCCGTTCAACACCATTGCCAGGCCGGCGCCACGCGGCCACGTGCCACAGATGGCAGACAAGAAGCAGGGCGAGGCCAGCGCCGGCTTCATGTTGATGAAGCCTCTGGTGGAAACGGCGACCGCAGGCGGCGCGCGGGGCCTGTTCGACGTGCGGGTGCAGAGCCTGGTGGTTGCGTCCGACGGTCGGGTAGTCGGAATTCGAGCGCGTCAGTACGGGGGCGACGTCACCATCCGCGCCCGACGCGGAGTGGTCCTCGCGACGGGGAGCTTCGCCTACAACGACGCCATGGTCGCCCAGTACGCCCCGAGGATCGCCGGCCGGCCGGCGGCGTCGATCGAGCAGCACGACGGCCAGGGCATCCGGATGGCGCAGGCGCTCGGCGCCGACCTCGCGCACATGGACGCCACCGAGGTCGCAATCTTCGTCGATCCCCAACAGTTGGCACGCGGCATCCTGGTCAACGGCCGCGGACAGCGGTTCATCGCCGAGGACACCTACCCCGGCAGGGTCGGCCAGGCGACGCTGTATCACCAGGACAACACGGCGTACCTCGTCATCGACGAAGCGGCGCAGGAGGAGGCGATGGCGTCGGCGTCACCGCACCTGATGATGCGGCCGCCGACCTGGGCATGCGAGACCGTGGCCGAACTCGAGCAGGAGATGGGCCTTGCGCCCGGGTGCCTGCAGAGCACCGTCGCCAACTACAACGAGGCCGCCGAACGCGGCGAGGATCCGCTGCTCCACAAGAAGGCGCAGTGGCTCAAGCCGATCGGTTCGCCCGTCGGCGCCGTCGACCTGCGGGAGAGCACGGGTGGCTTCACCCTCGGTGGCCTGAAGACCACGCTCGACGCCGAGGTGCTGGACGTCAGCGGTCAGCCGATCGCCGGCCTCTACGCTGCCGGCCGTTCGGCATCGGGTTTGGCCGCCTGGGGTTATGCCAGCGGAATCTCGCTGGGTGACGGCAGTTTCTACGGCCGCCGGGCGGGCAGGCGCGCTGTCAAGGGCTGAGACAGCCCATCCCAATGTCGCCGTCCGACTCACCTGTGAGTTGGGCGGCGATCTTGGTTGGCGTGTGACAGCAGCCACATCGATGTGCTACAAACTGCTATATCCCTAACAGGCATATGTAGTCCGCATCACAGTCGCTGGAGGAACGCATGACGATCACGACGCAGCCCGCCGAAACCACGACCCCGAACGCCGTCATCGACCGCATCTCCCTCGTGTTGGACGCGTTCGACGGGCCGGGTCGGCTCACCCTGGCCCAAGTGGTGCGACGCACCGGCCTGCCGCGTTCGTCGGCCCACCGAATGCTCGACCGGCTCGTCCAGCTGCGCTGGCTGCGACGCACGGGGCGCGACTACGAACTCGGAATGCGCCTGGTCGAGCTCGGCTCGCTCGCCGTGCACCAAGACCGCCTCCACAAGGCGGCCGCCCCACTTCTGCAGGACCTGCACCGTGCCACCGGGTTGGTCGTGCACCTGGCCATCCTCGACGGCGCCGACGTCGTCTACCTCGACAAGGTCGGCGACCGACTGGCAACGGCCATCCCCACCCGGGTGGGCAGCCGCCAACCGGCCCACTGCGCGGCCGTCGGCAAGGCGATCATGGCCTACGGCACCCAGCCCGACGGCGTCGACCTGACCGTGCGCAAGACCCGCTACTCGATCACTTCACAGCAGCAGCTGACCGCCGAACTGGACAAGGTCCGCGCCCACGGGGTCGCGTTCGACCGGGAGGAGTCGGTGCCCGGTTTCGGTTGCGTCGCAGCGGCGATCGGCGGCCCCGGTGAGGCCGTGGCGGCGCTCTCGGTATGTGGTCCGATGAACAGAATGAGCTTCGACCAGCGTCTGGCCGCACCCGTACGAATGACTGCGATGGGCATCTGGCGCAACGTCGAGGACGGTCCGCAACGAGTCGCCCCTACCCTGCAGCCGATGCGGCCCCTACGGCCCATTCCGGCCGTTCAGTACGCGTGAACCTCGACCCTCAGATCGCCGACTTGATTGGCGTTCTGGACAGCGCATTTCCACCGTTACACACCATGACCGGTGCGCAGGCCCGGGCGACGATCCGGTCGCGGTTCGTTCCCGCTACCGATCCCGAGCCGGTCGGATCCATCACCGACACGTACGTGACGGGCCCCGGCGGTGATATCCCGATTCGCATCTACCGCCCCGTAAGCGACGCCGCCGTACTGCCGGTCGTCGTCTACGCCCACGGCGGCGGATTCGTCTTCTGCGATCTCGACAGCCACGACGGATTGTGCCGCAACCTGACGAATCGCACTGATGCGGTGTTCATTTCGGTGGACTACCGGTTGGCTCCGGAGAATCCGTGGCCGGCGGCCGCCGAGGACCTCCTTGCCGTCACCACCTGGGCCGCCGACAGCGCAGACGTCCTCGGCATCGCCGTCGACCGCATTGCCGTGGGTGGGGACAGTGCCGGCGGCAACCTCGCCGCAGTCGCCGCACTGATGGCTCGCGATCGGGGCGGACCCGATCTCGCGGCACAGCTGCTGCTCTATCCGGTCATCGCGGCAGACTTCGACACCGAGTCCTATCAGCGATTCGGCACCGGCTTCTACAATCCGAAGCCGGCGTTGCAGTGGTACTGGGATCAGTACGTGCCCGACGCCGCCGACCGCTCCCACCCCTACGCGTCGCCGCTGGCGGCGCAGCTCGAGAAACTGCCCACGGCCGTCGTCGTGCTGACGGGTCACGACCCCCTGCACGACGAGGGCGCGGCGTACGCCGACGCGCTGGAAGCGGCCGGGGTGGTCGTCACCCGGCTCTTGTTCGAGGGCGGCATTCACGGTTTCATGACGATGCCGATGCTTGAGCTTGCGCACCGTGCTCGCGCTGAGGCGAGTAATGCCTTGGCGCAACAGCTTTCGGTGTCCCCAGCTCACTGACGACGCCGTAGCGCTGCCCGGGGTCCAGCACGCAGTGCGTTCGAGAGAACACGGTCACCATGCACTTGTTGTTGTGCGTGCAGCGGCTGCGCGTTGCAGGGTCGGCGATCATGGCGTTCACGAGGCCGGGTTCGCGTAGCAGCGCCCGGCCCATCGCCACGAAGTCGAATCCCTCGCGCATTCCCGTGTCGAGATGCTCCCGGTTGGTGATGCCACCGAGCAGGATCAACTTGGTGTTGCGCATCAACGGGACGAACTGGCGCGCCGCGGACAACATGTAGAGATCCTCGTAGGGATAGTTGCCCATCGCCCACTTCCCCACCAATCGCAACGGCATACGCATCGCCGGTGGCATCACCTTGGCGAACTCCTTGACGGGAACGTCGCCGCGGAAGAGATACATCGGCTTGAACAACGAGGAACCCTGGGTCAGCTCGATGGCGTCGAGCGTGGCGTCGGCGTCGAGCAGCTGCGCGGTGCGCAGCGCTTCGTCGATCCAGATGCTGCCCGGCAGGCCGTCGTCCATGTCGAGCTTGGCGATCACCGCGACGCGGTTGCCCACGACGTCGCGGACACGCCGGGCAATTTCGCGAACGAACCGCGACCGGTCGTCGATGTCGCCGCCGTATTCGTCCTTGCGACGGTTGACCAGCGGGCTCAGGAACGAACTCGGCAGATACAGATGGCCGAAGTGCAGCTCGACCGCGTCGAATCCGGCGTAAACGGCGATCTGGGCCGCGGCGCCGAATTGGTCGATGACCAAACGGATCTCGTCACGGGTGATCTCCCGGCAGTAGGCCATCGACGCCGGGTTGACGAATCGGCTCGGCGCGACCGGAGTGACACCGGTGAGTCGCTTGTGCGCCACCACCCCCGCGTGCCCCAGCTGAGCCGAGATCGCCGAGCCTGCCCCATGTACGGCGTCCGTCAGCCGCTTCAGCCCGGGGATTGCCGACGCGCTCATCACGATCTGCCCCGGTGCGCTGGCAGCCTCCGGCGCGACGCAGCAGTACGCCACCGTCGTCATGCCGACGCCGCCGCGAGCGAACCCGACGTGAAAGTCGATCAGATCGTCGGTCACCACACCATCCGGGGAGCGCCCCTCCGACGTGGCGGCCTTGATCACCCGATTGCGAAGTGTGACGGGACCAAGTCGGGCGGGGCTCAGCGGATTTGGCGCCACGGCATTGCTCATCGGTCCACTGTGGACCGAAGCGACACCAGTCGTCGACGCCCTCCCAATGGGCGGGAGCGTTGGATTCGCACCGCCGGCGCGCTCTTAGTCTTCGTCTCGTGTCCGATGAGGTGTACGTCGTCGACCGCGTGATCACCAAACCGGGTTGCGCGAGGAGGTTCGTCGATGCCTACCTCGCGGAGTACGCGCCCGCTGCCCGGCAGCGCGGCATGACGCTGCGCGACGTGCTCGTCAGTCCCCCAATTTGGTTCGACGATCAGGCGAACACGATCACCATCATCTGGACGCTGCCAAGCCCGCAGGCGTGGTGGGAGATGACGTGGCAGGGGCGTCCCGACCCGACCGTGGCGCAGTGGTGGTCCGCCGTCGGCACGTTGATCGACGAGCGCTCGCGGGCCGTAGCGGCCGCTGCCGCCGACGTCGACGGGCTTTGCGATGTTTAACGTCGACGTCCTCGTCCACACGGAGGCGCGGGACGCCGTCCTCGCGGCTTTGCGCAGTGCAGTGCGGGGAGTGCCTGACGCGCTGATCGAGCCCACCCTGCCCGGTGTGCGCAACGGCGGCGACGTGTTGGTGCACCTGCGATTCCCCGATGACTCGAGCTGGCCACGGGTTCGCGCGCGCGTCGACGAGGCACTGTCGACGCCTGCAGTCACCCGTGTGGACAGCGTCACGTACCGCGGCAGGCCCGTCGGCCCGCACGATCCGGGCGGCTCGGTGTACCGAACGCTGTTCCTGCGCGTTGCCCCCGACACCCCCGATGACGTCGTCGAACGCTTCGAGACAGACCTCGCCGCCCTACCCCGGTACGTCTCGACCATCACCGCGTGGCAACTGAGTCGGGTGGAGGATGCCACCGGGGTCTCCGACTGGACACACGTGTTCTGCCAACGGTTCACCGATCTCGCCGGGCTCACCGGCCCCTACCTGATGCACCCGATCCATTGGGCGTACGTCGACCGTTGGTTCGATCCCGAGTGCCCGGAGTTCATCGTTCGCGACCGGGTGTGCCACAGCTTTTGCGCCTTGCCGCGGTGACTCGTTGCTCGATGCGGGAATCAGTCTCGCCCAGCGGCAGGGCGCCGTGTCCGTGGACGAGGTGACGGGAGCGCTTCCCGATCACCGGGCCAACCTGTGGCAGATCCTCCAGCCGTTCAACGGCGACCCGGTCCAGACTGTGACGCTCACCGTGGCATCCACAACCACGCCGCTCTGGCAGCGGTAGCGGTCGACATCGCAGACCGCTACCGTTCGTCGTCATCGAGCGCGCCGCCGGAGCGGGTGTGCTCTACATGCCAGCGGACAGGATGTTCGGGTTCGCCGCCGCGGGAGGCTCCAGTCGCGGCAGCACGTCGCGGCCGTCGAGGGTGTGCACGGGCAACTGCTGCGACCAGGGGTAGTGCAGGCTGAATGCCACCAGACCAGTCCGCTGGGCAGCCGGCAAATGGCACATCGCCAGCACCGTTTCCGCCATGTACTCCACCGGCTCCGTCGGGAAGTCAGCCGGAATCAGTTGCGCCGCACCAGGTGTGCGAATGGCCGACGACGGGCCAACGCAGTTGACCGCGACGTTCGCATCCAGCACCTCGGCTGCCACTCCCTGGGTGAACCGATGCAAGGCCGCCTTCGCCGACGCGTAGACGACGTCCCCCGAGGTCTTGTTGTAGTCGCGGTAGGGACGTGCCGGCGACAATCCGGTGACCGACCCGATGTTGACGATCCACCCCTCCCCTCGTTCCACCATGTGGGGAATGGCAGCACGGGTCAGGATGAACGGCGTTCGCAGATAGTGCTCGAGGGTGCGGTCGAACGTATCGAGGTTCATCTCCTCGATCACCGAGTAGTCGGCGAATCCGGCGTTGTTGACCAGGATGTCGATGCGACCGGTCTCGTCGAGCACGCGGTCGACGAGGTTGTCGCGTTGCCCGGAGTCCTCGAGGTCGGCGGCAACTCCGATGGCGTGACCACCCGCCTCCTCGATCAGGGCAACGGTCTCCCCGATGGTCCCCGGCAGCGCCGTCGCACCACCACCACGGAGCGACGGCGACGGCGTGTGCGACCGAGCCGTCACCACGACGGTGGCTCCTTCGGCGGACAGCCGTTGCGCGATGGCCCGCCCGATCCCCCGGCTACTACCGGTGACCAATGCCGTTCTGCCCTCCAACCTTTGGCTCATCGCAGCAGGAAGTCCTCTTCGATGGGCGCCCGGTGCTCAGTCCACAAGTCGACCAGGCGGAACGGTGTTGAGACGACGACGCGACCCGAGCCGGATCGGTAATAGGTGTGCGCGTTCGGGGTATGGCACCAGACCGTGCGCGCCATGGCGTCGTCGATCGACTCCACGTACTCCCGGTAGGCCTTCTCGGTCACCTCCATGCTGCGCGCCCCCTGCAGCGCCATCAACTGCAGACATTCGATGACGTAGTGCGACACCACTTCCATGGAGAAGTTGGCCCCCGCGCCATGCCCGGGGCTGTAGTTCGGCGCAGAGTTGATGAACAGGTTCGGGAAGCCGGGGACCGCACCGCCGCGGTATGACCGTGGACTCTCCCCCCACTCGTCGGCCAGTGAGACACCGCCGCGGCCGCGAATGTCCAAGGTGGACAGGAAGTCCAGGTGATATCCGGTCGCATAGATGATCACGTCGAGGTCGAGCTGGCGACCGTCCTGAGTCAGGATGCCGTTGGCGTTGACGCTGGCGGGTTCGGCGGCCTCGACGTCGACGTGGTCGCGCGTCAACGCCGCGTAGTAACCGCCGGGGTCGCGGATGATGCGCTTGCCGTACGGCGCGAAGTCGGGTGTCACCTTCTTCGCCAGTTCCGACCCTGCGCCGAAGGTTTGGTCGATGTACTGCTGACACATCTGTAGGAGCACGTCGTTGGCGGGCGAGATCGACAAGTGCGACTTCGACCATTCCTCGTCCATCAAGATGATCGGATAGTTGTTGTCGGCGGTGCCCCAGTAGGACTTCAGGCGGTGCCACTTCGTATAGTGCGGCAACCGGGTGCCCAGGTAACTGCGGTGTGCGGGAACGTCGTCACTGAGCCGCTTGCGCGGCGCGACCCAGTGGGGTTGGCGCTGAAACACCGTGAGGTGAGCGACCTGGTCGACGGACGCATCGACGATCTGCACGGCCGTGCATCCGGCCCCGATGATTGCCACGCGCTTGCCGGTGAGGTCCAGGTCCGGATCCCACAGCGCGGAGTGAACGCTGATGCCGGCGAAAGATTTACGGCCCGGCAGATCGGGCCACCGGGGCCGGTTGAGGTAGCCGGCCGCGGTGACGACGACGCTGGCATGACTGACACCGCGGGTGCCGTCAGCCATGACGAAGTGGATCTGCCAGTGCTGGTGTTCCTCGTCCCACCACAGGGCGTGGACCTCGGTGTCGAACCGCGTGTGGTCACGCAGTCGATGCTTGTCGGCCAACGCCACCAGATAGGCCTGATACTCCGCGCCCTGCGGGTAGTAATTGCTCCAGCCGGGGTTGGGTTCGCGCGACAACGAGTAGTAGGCCGACGGGGTGTCCACCCCGATGCCCGGGTACTTCGTGGTGAGCCAGGTACCTCCCACCTCGGCGTTGCGTTCGAATATCTCGTAGCTGACCCCGGCCTCGGCGGCACTCAGCGCGGTGTTGATGCCGGCAAGACCCGCACCGATGATCGCTACGGTCATCGTGCTGGGAATCGGCACCGTACGCGGCAGCGTCGGACTGGACGGCCGGAAACCACTCTGCTCGTATAACAATGGCACCTGCTCGTCGTCGACCTCGGATCCCAGCACGACGGGCAGCAGCCGGGCGAAGGATTCGATGTCGTCGACGGGGGTCGTCTTGGACTGCGACGCGGCGCGCAATGCGGCCACCACCGCGTCGGCCAATCTCGCCGCGGTGTCGGGGTCGGTGACCCCCGCACGTTCGGGTGGGTCGGGCACGTAAGAGATCTTCGAAGCGAACTCGTCGAGGACGGAGGCGTCGCCGGTGAGTTGGGCCAACACTGCCACCAGAACCCCGGGGTCGGCCTTCACCAATTTGGCCCGGAGTTCGTCGACGTCGGTGTCCGCGATCAGCGCAGCATCGATCGGAGAGGCGGAGGTCATGCACCCGAGTATCGAAGAACGTGGGCGACTAAGGGATCAGGCTGCCTACTCAGTGGGAGGCGATCCGGCCGACGGGGTTCACACCTCTAACGTTCGCCGAATGCAACACACGACCGCGGAGACGGCCGGTCTGATCGCACGGGCCCGCCAGAACGGGCTCGGTGACATTCCGCGGCGGTCGGCTCGCCGCCAACCCGACAAGGTCGCGATCGTCGACGGAGACGTCGTGCTCACCTTCTTGGAGTTCGACCATCTGGTGAGCCGGGCGGCAGCAGGGTTGTCCGACAACGGATTCGTACCGGGTGACCGAGTCGGGTTGCTCGCGCGAAACTGTTGGCAGTACGCAGTTCTGGCCTTCGCGACGGCACGCGCTGCCGTGGTGCTGGTGCCGATCAACTTCATGCTGACAGCCCAGGAGATCGGGTTCATCCTGGACCACAGCAAGGTCAGCGGGCTGATCGTGGATTCCGCGCTGACACCGGTCGCCGAACAGGCGATGCACCGCGGTGGCGCGGTCACCCGTCGCGCTGCCCTGATGCCGGAGGGACAGGCTGCGCCTGCCGGATGGGACGACTTCGCCCGGTGGCTCAACACGACGAGTGAGACGCCCAACCCGTACGTCGACGACGACCAGTTGGTGCGGTTGATGTACACGAGTGGCACCGAGTCACGCCCCAAGGGGGTCATGCACAGCAGCCGCAGTCTGATGTGGCAGTACGTCAGTACCATCGTCGCCGGTGCGATGACCGGTGACGACGTCGAGGTGCACTCACTGCCGCTCTACCACTGCGCTCAGCTCGACAACTTCCTCGCCACCGACGTCTACCTGGGTGCCACCAGCATCATCGTCGACAGGCCCGACCCCGAACTGGTGCTGCGCACCATCGAACGCCATGGCGCCACCAATTACTTTGCACCGCCCACGGTCTGGATCAGCCTGTTGCGCAGCCCGATCTTCGACGCCGTCGACCTCTCCACCCTGCGCAATGGTTACTACGGCGCCTCGGCGATGCCGGTCGAGATCCTCGGCGAGATCCGCGAGCGGCTACCACAGTTGCGGCTGTGGAACTTCTACGGCCAGACCGAGATGGCGCCACTGGCCTCGGCTCTTGGCCCCGACGAGCAGGATGCCCATGCCGGGGCGGCCGGACGGCCGGTCGTCAACGTCGAGACCACGATCCTCGACGACGCCAACAACCCGGTCCCCGTCGGAACGGTCGGTGAAATTGCCCACCGTAGCCCGCATTTGATGTTGGGTTACCTCGACGACCCGGTGAAGACCGCCGAGGCCTTCGACGGTGGCTGGTTCCATTCCGGGGACCTCGGCTTCTACGACCAGCACGGCTTGTTGCACGTCGTCGACCGCAAGAAGGACATGATCAAGACCGGTGGTGAGAACGTCGCCAGCCGTGAGGTCGAGGAGGTCCTCTACCGTCACCCCGAAGTGCAAGAGGTTGCCGTCTTCGGCCTGCCGCATCAGGTCTGGGTGGAGGCCGTGGTCGCCGCGGTGGTCGTCCGTGACGGCACGTCACCGACGGAAGCCGACATCCTCGCTCACTGCCGCGCTGAACTCGCGGGATTCAAGACTCCCAAGGCCATCTTCTTCGTCGACGAACTGCCGAAGAACCCCAGCGGGAAACTACTCAAGAGGACGCTGCGCGAGCGGTTCGCCCCGGAATCCATCAGCTAATGAAGGAACTTCACGTCGTGCACGAGGGACGTATCGCGCGGTTCGACGCGCCGGGCACACCGTTCAAGATCGAAACGGCGAGGCTGCCCGAGGTCGCTGCCGGCGAGATTCTGGTCAGGGTCATCCGGGCGAACATCTGCGGCTCCGACGTTCATGCTTGGCACGGGACGTTCGCGACCCGCGGCCTCGGCGGCCAGCTGCCCACCGTGTTGGGACACGAAATGGTTGGCGCGGTCGAAACACTCGGCGACGGCGTGACGGCTGACTCCAACGGTGCGCCGCTCGGTGTCGGCACGCGGGTGGTGTTCCCCTACTTCTTCTGCTGCCACACCTGCCGCAACTGCCTGGCTGGCCGACGCAACGCGTGTCTGAACCTGAAGATGGCGATGCTCGGACGCGCCGACGAGCCGCCGTACTTCGTCGGCGGGTACGGCGACTACTTCCTGCTGCCGGCAGGAGCAGTCGTGTACACCGTGCCCGATGCCATTTCCGACGACGTCGCGGCCGGCGCCAATTGTGCTCTGTCACAGGTGATGTATGGCCTCGAACGCGTCGACCAACAGCTCGGCGAGCACGTCGTGGTACAGGGGGCTGGTGCCCTAGGCCTCTACGCCGTCGCGGTAGCCAAGGCTCGCGGCGCCGCCCGCGTCATCGCCATCGACGGGGTACCCGAACGGCTGGAACTGGCGACGGCGTTCGGCGCCGACGCGGTGATCGACCTCAACACGGCCACGACGCCCAAGGAGCGAATCAGGGCAGTTCGAGCACTCACCGACAGCCAGGGTGCCGACGTGGTGGTCGAGGTCGTCGGGCATCCCTCGGCGATCGAGGAGGGTCTGCAGATGCTCGGGCAATTTGGTCGGTACGTGGAGATCGGCAACATCAACGTGGGCAAGACCTTCGACTTCGATCCGTCGCGGTTCGTCTTCGGCAACAAGACGATGGTGGGGATTTCGCTCTACGACCCGGCCGTCCTCTCCCGCGCGCTGACGTTCCTGGTTCAGCACCAACACACACTCCCGCTCGACCGATTGGCCGCGGCCAGCTACTCGCTCGAGGACATCAACGAGGCCTTCTCCGCCGCAGAGGGAAAGCGCGACGTGCGCGCTGCAATCGTGCCCTGAGCCCGCTGCCCACTCCTGCACCACTCCCACCGAGAGCCTCGAGGACGATGATCAACGACTACACGCGCACTGCCCTACTCATCAACGGGGAGTGGACGATCCCCGACGGCCGCGACACCATCGAGGTGGTCGACCCCGCCACCGAGCGCGTCATTGGTAGTGTGCCCGCCGGCACGGTCGCCGACGTCGACGCCGCCGTAACCGCCGCGAAGGACGCGTTCGACCCGCTGGTCACGGTCGCGGAGCGATGCGAGCGGGTGGCCGTCATCCTGTCGGCGATGGAGAAGCGGTTGCCCGAGATCGCCGAGGCCATCACCGCCGAGATGGGCGCTCCGGTGCGCATCGCCCAAGGCGTGCAGACGCAGGTGCCACTCGCGGTGGCTCGCGGTTTCGCCGACGTGCTGGATTCCTTCGAATTCGAAGAGCGAATGGGTAATTCGTTGGTGCTGTGGGAGCCCTACGGCGTGGTTGGCGCCATCACGCCGTGGAACTACCCGCTATATCAAGTCGTCGCCAAGGTTCTCCCGGCGATCGCCGCCGGCTGCACCGTCGTCCTCAAGCCCAGCAACGAGGCCCCGCTGTCGGTGTTCGCGTTCGTCGACGCCGTCAACGAGGCCGGCCTGCCCGCGGGCGTGCTGAACCTGGTGTCGGGTCCTGGCGCGGTCATCGGCGAGCGCCTCGCGCAGCATCCCGACGTGGACCTGGTGTCCTTCACCGGCTCCACTGGCGTCGGTGCACGCGTCGCCGAATTGGCAGGACGCGCGATCAAGAAGGCAACCCTGGAACTTGGCGGCAAGTCGGCCAACGTCATCCTCGAGGGCGCGGACCTGAAGACAGCGGTCAAGGTGGGTGTCGGCAACGCATTCCTCAACGGTGGGCAGACCTGCATGGCGTGGACTCGGATGTTGGTTCCGCGGTCCCAGTACCGCGAGGCCCTCGACCTGATCGAGGCCGCCGTCGCGCGTTACACCGTGGGCGATCCGTGGGATCCGGCCACTCGCATCGGGCCGTCGGCCTCGGCCTCGCAGTTCAGGTCGGTGAGGGGGTTCATCGAACGCGCCCAACGAGACGGTGCTCGCCTGCTCACCGGTGGCGCCGGGCAAATCAGAGATGTCGGATACTTCATCGCCCCAACGGTATTCGCCGACGTCGACCCCCTTTCCGAGCTGGGCCAGGAGGAGGTGTTCGGTCCCGTCTTGGCGGTCATCCCGTTCGACGGTGAGGACGAGGCGCTCGAGATCGCGAACGGAACCCCGTACGGACTGGCCGGCGCCGTGTGGGCGAAGGACACCGACACCGCCATCGCGTTCGCCCGCGGGGTGCAGACCGGGCAGCTCGACGTGAACGGCGGGGCGTACAACCCGATCGCCCCCTTCGGCGGATACAAGAAGTCCGGAATCGGCCGCGAACTCGGTCGAGTGGGGTTCGAGGAATTCCTCCAGACCAAGTCCTTGCAGCTGCCCTCGTGAGCGCCCCGTTGAGGATCGAAACGGTTGGCGCGACGCAGGTCTGGACCATCGACATGCCGCACGTCGGCAACGCGATCACCGACACCGACTTCATCGCGGCCTTCGAAGCCGCCGTGTCGGACGCCAATGCGGACACCGACGTGCGAGCCGTCATCCTCACCGGCGCAGGCAAGATCTTCTCGGCTGGCGGCAACGTCAAGGAGATGGCAGACCAGCAAGGCATGTTCGGTGTCAGCGCGCTCGATCAGCGTCGGGCCTACGTCGACGGCATCCAGCGCATCCCCCGGGCACTGGCACGCCTGGAAGTGCCGTTGATCGCGGCGGTCAACGGGCCTGCCATCGGAGCGGGCTGCGACCTGGCGATGATGTGCGACATCCGAGTAGCCTCCGAACGCGCGTCGTTCGCCGAGAGTTTCGTGCAGATCGGATTGATTCCCGGCGACGGCGGAACGTGGTTTCTGCCGCGGGCGATCGGTTACGAGCGGGCCGCCGAAATGACGTTCACCGGGGACCGCGTCGATGCTCAGACCGCGCTGGCATGGGGAATGGTCAGCCGCGTCGTCGCACACGACAAACTGCTTCCCGAGGCCCACGCGCTGGCGGAACGCATCACCAAGAACCTCACGCACGCGCTGCGAATGGCCAAGCGGCTCATGCAGGAGTCCCGCACTGGAGCCTTGGAGTCCACCCTCGGCATGGCCGCGGCCATGCAGCCACTGGCACATCGAGACCCCGAGCACGAGCAGCGGATCAGCCGCTGGCGGAGCGCCACATGACCCTGCCACGGTTGGTGCCACCGGCCGCCCTCGATTCGTCGGCGACCGACGAACTTCGCAGCGAGATCAGAGCGTTCGTCGACGAACAGCTGGCGGCAGGGACGTACGCGCCATCGGTGGACGGCTGGTTGGCCGGGTGGGACGAGGACTTCAGTGCCGCACTGGCCGCCCGTGGATGGCTCGGCATGACGGTGCCGAAGAAGTATGGCGGACACGGGCGTTCGTTCCTGGAGCGCTTCGTCGTCGCCGAGGAATTGCTGGCGGCCGGCGCCCCGGTCGCAGCGCACTGGATCGCTGATCGCCAAATCGTCCCCTCGTTGTTGAAGTACGGCACGGAGACGCAGCGGCGACGATTCCTGCCCGGCATCGTCGCCGGTACGTGCTTCTTCGGCATCGGCATGAGTGAGCCGGATTCGGGATCCGACCTTGCCAGCGTGCGCACCCGGGCGGTCCGGGTCGAGGGCGGCTGGACGGTGACGGGAACCAAGGTGTGGACCTCCGGCGCACACCGTGCCCACGCCTTCATCGTGCTCGCCCGCACAGCCCCAGTCGACCCGGCGCATCGTCACGACGGACTCAGCCAGTTCATCGTGGACCTCGCAGGCCTCGGCGTCGACGTCCGACCCATCGTGTCGATGAACGGTGCCCACCACTTCAACGAGGTCATCCTCGACGACGTCTTCGTCCCCGACGAGATGGTGTTCGGCGAGATCGGTGATGGCTGGCAACAGGTCACCTCCGAACTCGCCTTCGAACGCAGCGGACCAGAGCGGTTCCTGTCGTCGTTCATGGTGCTCGCCGCCGCCGCCGACCAGACGGCCAAGGGCACTGTGCGCCGCAGCAACGAGCTGGGCAGATTGGTGGCGCGAGTCGCGGGTCTGCATCACATGTCCACCTCCGTGGCGACCGCCTTGGAGCGCCACGAGTCCGCCGACGTGTCGGCCGCGGTGGTCAAGGTGCTCGGCACCACCACCGAAGGCGACGTCGCCGAGTTCGCGGACTGCGCCCACGACGGCAGCGATCACGCGTTCGGCGAGCTGGTCTCCACGGCCATGGACCAACGACCGGGCTTCACCCTTCGCGGGGGAACCAACGAGGTCTTGCGCGGCGTGATCGCACGCGGACTGGGGATGAGATGACCACAGTGGAGACCACGCCGACAACCGTCGATCCGGCCCTGATCGAGATGATGGACGCCGTCCTCGGCGCCCATCGCCACACCCGCACGCCCGCAGGCGCATTCGACCACGACGAGGACTTGTGGCGGCGCCTAGACGAGCTCGGGCTGGTGCGCCTGACCGGGCCGGAATCCAAGGGCGGCAGCGGCGCCGGCTGGTTGGAGGCCGCCGCGCTGCTGACTGCCGCAGTCCGACACGGTGTGCGAATCCCCGTAGCGGAGCACGACCTACTGGCGTGCTGGCTTCTCGATGCCAACGACATGGCCTACGACGACGCCGTGCGCACCGTGGCCGTCCTCGACCAGGACGGTACCGCTACCGCGGTGCCGTGGGCGCGAAGTGCGCAACGCATCGTCGTCGTCTGGCGCGTCGACGGCGGCTACCGACTGACCGACGCACCCATTGGGAGCGTGGTGATTTCGGCGAGGACCAACCCGATCGGCGAGCCACGAGACTCGGTGACCGCAGACGTCTCACTTCTCGACGGAGTGCCGGTATCCGACCAATTGGTCGACCAGCTGGTGCGCAAGGCCGCGCTGATCCGGGCGATTCAGGTGTGCGCCGCGCTCGATAGCATCGTCGAATCGTCGATCGAGCACGCCGGCACCCGCGTTCAGTTCGGCCGGACCCTGTCGAAGTTCCAGACGATGCAGAACCTGATTTCCGACAGCGCTGCGGAAGCGGCGTTGGCCCGGTCGGCGACCGAGGCGGCGCTGACCGCTGCCGTGGCCGACTCGTGGGCCACCGACAGGCTCGACTTCATGATCGCCGTCGCCCGCTCTTGCGCCGGTCACGCCGCAACGGTGGTGGTCCGCAACGGGCATCAGATCCACGGTGCGATCGGCACCACCCGTGAACACCAGCTGCACGAATTCACCAGGGCCGCACTGGCGTGGCGGTCGGACTACGGCTCGGTCGACCACTGGGACGCGGTGATCACCGATGCGGCGCTGGCCGCCGGAGGCCGTGGGTTGTGGAGCCTCATCACCGCCTGAGATGTTCCACTGATCGGGCATCGGCAGTGGCGCCGTCTCCCCGATCGCGTTGACTCGGTGCCATGAGCAACGAGATCACACTGTCAGAAGTCCAGGAGTTCCTCGCCGAGTTCTGGTTCCACTACGACCAGGGCCACTTCGCCGAAATGGCCACCCGGATTGCCGACGACATGACCTACGTCAGCCGATCCGACTCCGGCAACTGCGCCTTCGAGCATCTGCTCGCCGCCGAAATCGACGGTGGCCCAGAGACGGTGGCGTGGCTCATCGAGCACCGCAATGAGAACCCCTACCCCTTGCGTCACCACACCACCAACGTCTTCCGCACCGGCACCGACGGTGACGTCACCAAGGTTCGCTTCTACCTTTACGTCAACCAAATCACCAACTCGGTGCCGTTCGACGTGTCCAGCGGAATCGTCGACGCCGGCATTCGTCGGGGCACCACAGGTTTGGTCCTAACCTCGCTGCACGTCGTCCTCGACGCCGAGGACTCGGTTCCCTTCGCGCAGTACAGCGCCGCCGCCACCGCAACCGTGGCCCCGTAATCTCGATGGCCGCACGCGAGATCTTCAGCGGCGGCGTCGCCGTCATCACCGGAGCAGGGGCCGGCATCGGAGCCGGGTTGGCCCGCCAGGCCTCGCGACTCGGCATGACCGTCGTGATCGCGGACGTCGACGTGGACGCGGCGAACCGTCTCCGCGACGAACTCGTCGCGGACGGAAGCGCGGCGTACGCGTACGACTGCGACGTCCGGGATGCCGACGCGGTAGTCGAACTGGCCGAGCGCACCCATCGCGACGTGGGGAACGTGCGCCTGCTGGTCAACAACGCGGGTGTCGAACAGTTCGGCTACCTGTGGGATACCCCGGTGGCGAACTGGAACCGCGTCGTCGACGTCAACGTCAACGGCGTGTTCCACGGCGTGCGGGCATTCCTGCCCAGGATGCTGGCTTCACCCGAGCAGTCCTGGGTCTGGAATCTGTCTTCCATCGGCGGCGTGGCCGCGGTCCCACTGCAGGCGCCCTACATCATGAGCAAGCACGCGGTCCTCGCCCTGACCGAGTGTCTACGCCTCGAAGTCGAATTGGCCGGCCACGTCGACCACGTTCACGTCCAGGCGGTACTCCCGGGCGCGGTGGTGTCCAACATCTTCGAGTCCGCCGGCGGTGTCCGCGACGGCGACGTGGCCGCCGCGGAATCACAACGCACTGCAATGCTGGACATCAAAGCCGAGGCGATGGATCCGATCGCCGCGGCAGAGGTGGTCTTCGACCAGGCAGCGCAGGGCCATTTCTATCTGTTGACACAACCCGACTACGTCGGGTCGGCCATGACCGAGCGTGCGACAACCCTTGCCACGCAACGTCCCCCGGTGTTGCGCACCAAGCAGCGATTCGAACCGTCCGAGCACTGACTGTGACTGTTTACCCGCTAGATCCCGACGCGGCCGCCCGGGTGGCCTCGTTCGGCGTCATACCGCCCATGCGCCAGCGGGGTCTGGCGGAGATCAGACAAGGACTCGAATCCGCGCCCCTCCCCGGCGACATGCCGGCCATGGTCACCGTCGAGAACCGTTCGATTCCCGGTGCGGTCGGCGAGATCGGGGTGCGCATCTATCGGCCCACCCCCGTACCGGACGGGCCCGTGCTGGTCTACTTCCACGGCGGCGGAATGGTGCTGGGCTCCAACCACTCCTTCGAGCCGTTGGCGAGGATGCTCGCCACCGCCAGTACGGCGACCGTCGTGTCGATCGACTACCGACTGGCTCCGGAGAACCCGCCCCCAGCCCAGTTCGAGGACGCCTACGCCGCGACGACGTGGGTCGCCGACAACGCCGAGAAGCTGCGTCTCGACCGGTCGCGGGTTGCCGTCGTCGGCGACAGTGCGGGCGGATCACTTGCTGCCGCAGTGGCATTGGCCGCCCGCGACCGCGGCGGGCCAGCCATCTTCGCCCAAGTCCTGATGTATCCCGGCCTCGACCGCGACATGGCCGCGTCGTCGATCACCAGCCAGCCCGACGCGCCGCTGTTGTCGCTGGACGACATCACCTTCATGCACGACCTCGCCGACCGCGGGGCCGGCACGCCGCACGACGCCTACCGGGTACCAGCCTATGCAGCCGACCTGTCCGGCCTGCCCCAGGCGATAGTGCTGACCGCGAGCTGTGATCCGATCCGAGATTGGGGTGAGCGGTACGCCGACCGGCTTCGCGCCGCCGGAGTGCAGACCACGCTGACCCGCTATCCCGGTGTCTATCACGGGTTTCTGATGCGCTCCGACACCACGGCACGCGGGCGGCTTGCCATCGCGGAGACGGGTGCGCTGCTGCGCGCCAAGTTCGCCCACCCTCTGGACTTTTGAGGACTTCGCTCACGACAGACGTCCCAACCACCGGACAGGCCCGGTTCGGGGACATGAGTTCTGTCTCACACTCGTTGCAACAGAACGATTAAAGGAGAATTCATGCTCACCGACGAACGCCGGATGGAACTGTCCAACGTGCTGCGTCCGGCGGCGCCGCCTCGCGAGATCGACGCCGTGTACACCGATGATCAGCGCCAGCGCCTCTTCGACGTGGTGCGCAACGACGGCCCGTGGAAGCTCATCATCGCTCAGCACTTTGCGTCGGCAGATGAGTTGATGGCCACCATGAGTGGGGCCTTCCCCGAGGGCTTCACGCCGTCTCTCGACCTGTTCTTGACCCCCACCTTCCGCGGTTACCTCGCCAACTACGGCTCGGTGCTGTACCCCGAACTGCACGATGTGTTCTACAACGAAGGCTTCCTGAACATGGCGAAGTCCTACTGGAATGCCGATTACGCCAAGCCTGAACTCATGTTGTTCAACATCAACGGTCCGTGCGCCAATCGTGACCCTGGCCATCTGGATTCGCCGAGCTTTCGCGGGGTGCGCTACGAGAACGCCCCGACCTGGCTGTGCAGTGTCATGGGGAAGTCGGGTCTGTTCACCGACTACCTGATCAAGATGGCTCAGGTCATCACGTGGTTCTCCCACGACGAGAGTAGCGGCTTCACCTATTGGCCAGAGGGGCCCCGCAAGGATCCCCGTCGTCTGCTCCCCCCTCTGTACAACCGCGGCGTCGTGGTGCAGAACGAGATGATGGTTCATCGCGGAGAGGCGAACGGTCCGCTGGAGCAACAGGTTCCGGCCGGACTTGCCTTCGACACGGTCTTCGCTGGCGACCCCAGCGACCGCGACGGCTGGGTGCTGCGAAACGGCGACCAAGTGATCGGGCGCCACCACACAGACGAGCTGCGCTTCCTGGTGCACTGGTCGGCCGAGGTCTTCTCAGACTACGACGAGCTGAAGAGGAACATGGACGGCTCCGATGACCTGACCGTCGACAAGGCCATCGACATGCTCGTCGACAACCTCGCCAAGACCGGCGTGAAGCTCGACATCCCCAGCGCGCCACTGCATGACCCGGCCTTCATCGGTGCGCTGAACGCGGCGTACGACATCGGCGGTCCAGTGAGCTATCCGCAGGAAGCGCCCCTCAGCGAATTCCAGCTGGCCTGACCGAAGGGACTGACCAGTGCAGCGCTTCACCGATCGCAAGATCATCGTCACCGGGGCCGGCTCCGGCATCGGAGCAGCCACCGTAGCGCGCCTTCTCGACGAGGACGCCTCCGTGGTGGCCTTCGACGTGTCCGAAACCGGGCTGGCCGCAACGGCGGCCACCGCCGATGACGCCGGCACGGGTAAGCGGCTGACCACCGCGGTCCTCGACGTGTCGTCGGAGGCCGCGGTGGCAAAGGCCGTCGACGCGGCGGTGACCGACCTCGGAGGGTTGGACGTCTTGGTCAACGCCGCCGCAATCCAGCGCTGCGCGCACACTCACGAACACACCTTGGCCGACTGGAACGACACGTTGGCGATCAATCTGACGGGCACGTTCCTGATGGTGCGGCGGGCACTGCCCGCCCTGCTCGACTCCGGGCACGGCGTCGTGGTCAACTTCACCTCCACCGCCGCCTCGTTCGCCCACCCCTACATGTCTGCCTACGCGGCGAGCAAGGGCGGGGTGCTGGCGTTCACCCATGCCTTGGCACTCGAGTACTCCAAGCAGGGCCTGCGTGCCGTCAACGTCCAACCAGGCGGAGTGGCAACGGCGTTGGCCATGAGCACTCTCGACAAGATGCCCGAGGGATACGACATCGGCTTGTGGGGCAAGCAGACGCCGTTGCTGACCGCGGCCGACGGCAGCATTCTCGGCGAACCCGCCGCGGTGGCGGCAGTGATCGCCATGGTGGCCTCCGACGACGGTCGCTTCATCACCGGTACCGAGATCCGGGTCGACGGCGGCGCGCACGCCTGACGTCGGCCGGGCTGTCCCACTGCGAGAGCTGCTGCGCCGCCACCTCGAACCGTTTGACAGCACCCAGCACTTGATTGGGAGCGTCACCGTCGACGTCAGCGGTGACCCTGGTGTCCTTGCCGCGGCCGACTTCAGGTCGCCGAGTGCCCACCTGGCGACGGCGGCTTCGGGAGGATGAATACACCGTGGGCGGTCACGGTGACTCCGTGCTCGTCACTGATCTCCCCCACCGCGAACGTCTTGACGCCCTCCACTCGGTCGACCCGCGCCTCGGCGCGCAACGGTCCCAGCCGCGTGCCACGCACGTACCGCAGGGTCAGCGTGCCGGTGAACGCGGGCCGGCCCGGTTGATGGGCGGTGGCGCCGAGGACGTGGTCGAGGATCAATGCACAGATGCCGCCGTGTACGTGCCCAGCCGGGCCTTCGTACTGCGCCCCAAGGGCAAACTCCGCCCATACGCGTCCGTCGGCCTCGTGGTGGACGACCAGCGGCGGTGCGACCGGGTTGCGGGTACCGATCACGACGTTGCCGAGCGCGCCGACGCGACCGTCGGGTGCGGATTGCACACCGAACGACTCCGGCGCGAGGGCGACTGCGAGCCGCTCGCTGGCGTCGTCGACGAGGCGCGTGGCGGCGAGCACCGCTGCGGCATCGACCTTGGTCCTAATGGTGACGTCGACCAGCCGACGGACGGCAACGGTCAGGGGTTCGTACATCGCATCCATCGGATGCGGGTCACTCATGGACGGCAATGCCCCCGTAGCCACCGCGGTAGAACAGCAGGGGCTGCCTTTCGGTGTGCGCGTGCAGGCTGGTGACCCGGGCGACGACGATGGCGTGATCGCCGGCGTTGTGCTCGAACTCCACGTCTGCCTCGATGGACGCCAAGACACCGTCGATGACGGGGCACCCGTTCGCACCTGGCACCCACGACACGTCGGCGAACTTGTCGGCGCCCGGTGTGGCGAAGGCGGCGCAGATCGACCGCTGGTCGACGGCGAGGACGTTGATGCAGAGCTTTCCGCCGCTCCGGATCTTCGGCCAACTCGTCGAGGTGTGGGCCGGGCAGAAGGAGACGTACGGAGGATTCAGCGACACCGATGTCACCGACTGGCAGGCAAAGCCATGCGGCCGGCTCCCGTCGTGGCCGGTGATGACGGTCACGCCGGTGCAGAAGTGGCCGAGGACCGCACGCATCGTCGCGGGCTCCGGCGGGCTGAATACCCGGGCAACGGACCGCTCGTCTTGAAATGTACTCATCGAATCTCCGTCGTCGTCGGCTATGCACGTCACCATCTCCGACGCGTGCCACCGACGCAACGCCCCCTCCCGACCACCGGTCAGCGCAGGGCCTCCAGGGGATGGGGTTGTTAGTCTTCGACGATGGCGGGTGACGAGACCACGGCGAAGTCGACTCTTGCCGCAACCAGCTGGGCGATCCTGGCCATCCTGTCCTACGAGGACGAACTCTCCGGCTACGACGTCAAGAAGGTGACCGGGTGGAGCGTTCGGTACTTCTACTGGAGCCCGTCGTTCAGCCAGATCTACACCGAGTTGAAGAAGCTCGAGAAGCTCGGGCTGGTGACCTCACGGCTCGATCACGACAACGGTGCCCGCAGTCGACGTCTGTACAAGATCACCAAAGCGGGACTGGAAGCGGTCACCCGCTGGGCCAACGACAGTCCCGCCGACCCGCCGGTCCTGAAACACAGTGTGTTGCTTCGGATTGCGTTTGGTCACTTGGCGGGTGCCGCCAAGCTCAAAGAGCTGCTGCAGGAACACGTGGCGTTCGCCGAGAGCATGCATCGACAGGCCACGGTGGACGCCCATGGCGCCGAGACTCTGGACGCCTGGGCCTACCCTCGTCTCGCGTTGCAGTGGGCAGCACGCTATTACGCGAGCGAGCGTGAACTCGCCCTGCAGATGATCACGGACCTCGACGAGGTCGAAGAGGCCTACGCGCGCTCGGGCCGCGCCCAGGGCGCACCTGGTCCCGGCCCCAGGTACTGGCAGGAAATCGAACGGAAGGTCACCTCCGCGGAGGACGAGCAGTCCTAGGACACCACGGCGGTCTCGGCGGCGGTCTTGGCGGCGATGTAGCCGTAGACCAGCCCCTGGGCGATCGTCGCTCCGGCACCGGGGTAGCTCGCGCCGAACGCGTTGGCCGCGGTGTTGCCCAAGGCGAAGAGGCCGTCGATCACGCCGCCGTCCTCGCGCAGCACCCGCGCCCGGTCGTCGGCGCGCAGCCCGCCACAGGTGCCCAGGTCGCTGAGCACCATCTTGACCGCGTAGAACGGCCCCTTGGTCAACGGACGCAGGTTCGGGTTCGGGGTCACGGTCAGATCGCCGTAGTAGCGGTCGTAGGCGCTGCGGCCGCGCTGAAAGTCGGGGTCGTCGCCAGCATAGGCACCCTCGTTGAAGCGCGAAACGTTGTGCAGGAACCGATCTCGAGGTACCCCCATGGCCTCGGCCAGGCCATCCATGTCGTCGGCCCGGTGGGCAATGCCCGCGTCGTACCAACTTTGCGGTATCGGCATGCGCGGGAAGAGTTCTGCGGCGAAGACATAACTGTTGCGATACTGCTGGTCGAAGACGATCCACATCGTGTCGACGGGGTCGCCGCTGCGTTCCCGATCCAGGACCCGCTGCCCGAACGACATGTAGTCGGCAGACTCGTTGGTGAATCGGTCGCCGTACTGGTCGACGATGAACGAACCTGGCAGCGACCGTTCGGCCAGCATCACGGCAGGCTCTCCACCAGGCAGCGGCGCCACCGCGGGGAACCACCACGCTTGGTCCATCAGGTCGATGCCCGCACCGGCGTCTTGACCGAGGCGGATGGCGTCACCCGTGTTCGACTCGGCACCCAAGCTGGCATGCGGTTGCAGTGCCTCGGACTGGAACTTCCACCGCATCTCCATGCTGTGGTCGAACCCGCCCGCCGCCAACACGACGCCGCGGGTCGCGGTGATCACGTAGTCCCGTCCGCCCTGCTCGACCACCGCGCCGGTGACTCGGCCCCCGTCGGTGGTCAACCTCGTCAAGGTCGTGTCGGTCCAGATGGGTATGCCAGCCCGGAGCACACCGGCGAACATGGCTGCCGCCAAAGCCTGACCACCCGCCACGTAGTGTCTGCCGAGAAGAAGGCCGCCGACACCCTGCGCGAGCCGTTTGGCGATCACCGGCAAGCCCTTTCGGGGTACTCGCGCCATCAGGTTGAGCCAGCGGTAGTCCGCGCCGGTGGTGGGCATCGGCACGGAAACCTTCATGATTCCCGGCCGCAGTCGGTTGCGGTACTCGCCGAGGACGGACGTGTCGAACGGCCGGCATTCGCAAGTGCGCCCCGCGGCAGAGCCCCCCGGCTCCTCGGGGTGGTAGTCCGAGTAGTCCTTGGCCCAGAACAGACGCATTGGCGTGGTGCGCCTTAGCATCTCGACCGCGGGGGCTTGGTTGTCCAGGAAAGCGGCCGCTCGAGCCACCGGGGTACTGTCCGCCACGACGGACTCGAGATAGGTCTTCGCCCGCCCGTGCGTGTCTCCCGCACCGGCCTCGGCGAGAACCGGACTGGCTGGCAACCACAGCGCACCCCCCGAGCGCGCAGTGGATCCGCCGACAACGGAGGACTTCTCGACGATCAGAACCGACATGCCGCGCTCGTGGGCAGCCAGCGCGGCCGCCATGCCGGTACCCGAGCCCACGACCAGCAGGTCGACGGTCGTGTCGCATACGGGCAAACCGGTGGGAATCGTTGATGAGAGCGCAGTCACGACCAGGAACCTAAGCCTGCGTCCGCCCCTCGCGGCGCCACTGTCCTGATGAGCGGAACACCGCCCACTCCTGCACTGCGGTTGGCGGTTGAATTCACCGGAGCCGATGTACAGCCGATCCGAGAGACGATGCAGATGAGTACGGCAAGCTTGCATGACGATGTTCGCCTGATCGAAGCCGACGCAGCGCCGACCCGGTTCGCCCGCGGGTGGCACTGCCTGGGCCTCGTGAAGGACTTCGGTGATGGAAAACCACATGGAATCAATGCATTTGGCCAAAAATTGGTGGTCTTTCGCGGCGCGGATGATGCGATCAACGTGCTGGACGGCTACTGCCGCCACATGGGCGGCGACCTTTCCCAGGGCCAGGTGAAGGGCAACGAGATCGCCTGCCCCTTCCACGATTGGCGCTGGGGCGGTGACGGCAGGTGCAAGAACGTGCCTTACAGCAAGCGGGTCCCGCGCCTGGCACGAACCGCCACGTGGCCCACGCTCGAACAGGACGGGCTGCTCTTCGTCTGGAACGACCCCGAACGCAAGCCTCCGCCCGCCGACGTGTTCATCCCCCGGATCGAAGGCGCGACGAGTACTGACTGGACCGAGTGGCATTGGTACACCACGGTCGTCAACACCAACTGTCGCGAGATCATCGACAACGTCGTGGACATGGCCCACTTCTTCTACATCCACGGGTCGTTGCCTACCCACTTCAAGAACATCTTCGAGGGCCACGTGGCGACCCAGTACATGAAGAGCGGCGCGCGCCCCGACATCGCGGATCCCGAAGGGGTCAAGATGCTGGGCACCACGTCGCTGGCGTCCTATCACGGTCCGTCGTTCATGATCGACGATCTGACGTATCACTACGAAGGCGCCGACCAGCGCACGGTTTTGATCAATTGTCACTACCCCATCGACGCCAATTCCTTTGTCCTCCAATACGGCATCGTCGTCGAGAAGTCGGAGTATCTGCCGGAGGAGCAAGCCATTGAAACCGCCGTCGCCCTGGGCGACTTCGTCAAGATGGGCTTCGAGCAGGACGTGGCGATCTGGCGGAGCAAGGCGCGCATCGACAACCCGTTGCTCGTCGAAGAGGACGGCCCGGTGTACCAACTGCGGCGTTGGTACGAGCAGTTCTATGTCGACTTGGCCGACGTCACCGCAGACATGGTGGATCGGTTCGAGTTCGAACTCGACACGACCCGGCCGAGCGAGGCCTGGATGAAGGAGATCGAGGACGGTATGGCGGCCAGAGCGGCACTGTCGGAAACGGTGGGATGACGCTGCGCCCCGACAACCGACTCGCCGACGTGCCGATGACACCCATTCGCTGCCGTCGGTGCGCTTCGCGAGTCCTTGTCCGTAAGAGCAGCTGGGACCAGACCAGCGTTCAGTGGGACGCTGCTGCCGTGCGGGGCTGCGAGGAACGCAGCCATGTTGAACGAGTAGCAGGTCGCGGCCGTGTCGAGCCATTCCTTGCATGCGCTGCGCTAGGCGAGAGCATCGTCGAGGCGGCACGCCACGGCGAGCTTGTGGTCGTCGATGAGGCCTCGCAGTGACGCTCGCTTGCTTGTGGTTTGGCGGCGGCCCATCCGCACGGTGACCTGGCGCGTCGTCCAACGGCTATAGCTCCACGCCTTGGTCGCGGAGGCGATGGTGATTGGTGGCCCGGGTGCGGCTCGAACCCGTCGTCGCCGTCTCGGCTACTGAATTGCGCCATTCGGCGTAGGCGTCGCGCCTAGTTTGGTTGTCAACGCTTCGCTGGCGAACGACTTCGGCAACGCGGTGGGGTAGCAGCTTGCCGGGAGTCCCGGCAGCGACCTCATGGGCGGTGCGAGGCAGGTCAACGTGAATGGCAACGATCGTCCGGACGAACTGGCTGGCGTGTTGGTCGGTGCCGCGCTGCAGGACATGGGGAGCGTCAGCAGTGGCCGGGCCGTATTCCTGTTCAGGGGTTCGTTCGTAGAGATAGGCGGTGTTGGCGTCACGGGCGCGGGTCATGGCGACGTACAGGTTGGAGCGGGTGGTGCCGTTTCCGAGGACGGCGTGGGTGGTGTCGGCGGTGACGCCTTGCGCCGAGTGCACCGTGGTGGCGTAGCCGTGGGTGAGGTGCTCACGGACGTAGTTGGCCTCGAACACCGCACCGGCGTGGTCGGACAGTCGTTCAGCGGCAATCCGATTCGTGCTCGGGTCGACGGCGGCGACGCGCCAGCGGTCGCCGTTGCGGACTGGGTCCGCCGCTGCGTCGTGGGCGTCGGCGCGCCGGACGTCGACGGTGGGGTCGTTGCGGCGGGACAGGATCAGATCGCCGACGGCGATGCGCTGCCCACGCGCGGCGGTGACGGTTGGGGCGTCGGCCGGGATTGTGTCGTCGTGAATGCGGCGGTTCAACGCGTCGACCATCTCGGTGGTGTCGCACAGCAGCAGCGCGTCCTTGCCGACCTCGACATCCCTCCGATAGCCCTCGAGGGCATCGGTGGCCATGGCGATCTGATCCCCACACCGCAGCCGGTCATGAGTGCGGTACCAGTCGACGGCCGTGCGGGCCGCGTCCGGCTCACCATTCCGCAAGGCGAGGGACGCGGCGCGTTCCTCCGGGTTGCGCATCCGCCAGACTTCCGAGAGGTGCTGTGTCCACGGCAAGTCGGTACAGAGTTGGGCGAACATGCCGCCGCGGGCCTTCACCGGCGCAAGCTGATGAGGGTCGCCGATTAGAACCGTTTTGACCCCGGTCGCGGTGGTGGCGGTCAGGAGCTGGCGGAGGTCGTCGGTGCCGACCATCCCTGCCTCGTCGACCACCACCATCGTCCCGCGGTCCAACGTGAGGGTGCCGTTGCGAATATCCTGCAGGGCCTTCGCAATGGTGAGGCCTTCGTCGCCGGCACCCTCGCGGACGGCGACATCCACGGCGCGCCCGGTCGGGGCGAGCACCAAGACGCGGGCGTCGTGGCGGTGATGCGCAGCGGCGCGCAGTGCGCGTAGCGAGGTGGTCTTGCCCGCACCCGCAGGCGCCGACAACGGCTGCACCAACCACGGCGACCGACCTATCGCCTCCACCGCCGCCCGCTGATCCGGGGACAGACCGCGGGTGTCCTCCTCCTTCACCCACAGCTGCGCGCGGTCATCGCGGGCGTCGGCCAGATCGAGTACCGCCACCTCTTCGGCCAGGATGCGGCTCAAAGTGAACCGCTCATGGCCTTCCCTCTGGTGTTTCTGTCGGGGTGCGGTGAGGCGCATGCCGAGCTCGTCGACTGCGGCTTCCACCGCCTCTCGCGGAGTCCGCTCCCCGTCGACGGGGAGTTGCGCGCCGATGATCTCCACCAGGTCCGCCCGGGTGAACGCCGCCTTGTCGATCCGAGCGGCGGCATCGGCAAGGCGCGCCCGGTCGAACGGGGTGCGTGCGGCCGCGCGGCGCGTCGCGCGCGCCCGCTCGAACGATGCGCGGTCCAGGCGCACCCCCCGCGCATCGGCCCGCCACTGCCGAAGCAGTTCCGGCCACGCGAGCTCTTCCGGCTTGGCAGGTCGGGTCGCCTTCTGCGCGGCCGCGAGCTGCGCCGCACTCAACGGCCCGTCGACCACGGTGAGGTGGCGCGCGGCCCAGTCCCGCAACTGACTCGAGCGGCGCGACCACGCGCCGATCGAGGTGCTGTCGACGCCGGCGAGTTCTGCCATCCCGGTGTGCGGGTCTACCGGTTGCCACTCGAACCCCAACGACTGGTGCAGTTCCCGGCGCAGGGTGGCCTGATAGATCACCCCGGCGGCTTTGGCTTCGTGATAGAGCGAGGTGCCGTCGATGGACACCAGGGCGCCGTCGGCGCGGGCTTGGCGGTTGGGGACGATGACGTGGGTGTGCAGGTGTGGATCCCCGCACCGCGACGTCTCATGCTGGTACGCCACCGCGACCAGACCCGGGAGGTGGACGAGGTCCTTCTGTTCGGTGATTGGGTTGTGCACCCGGGTGTAGCCGGCGTGGGCGGCGAGGTACTCCATCGCTTCAGCGAGCGCGGTCGTGTGCGCATCGGCGATCCCCTTCGACACCACGTCATCAGCCTTCAGAACCCGGATCACCGACACACTCTTCGGCGCGGCGAACGTCAGGTCATACCCATGCACCCCCGCGGCACCCAGAGCCCGGCCGTACGCACCGCTCGGGGTGACCCCGTCGTCGAGCCAGCGCGCCACCACCCCGGCGTCGGCCTCACCTCCCGCGCGCTGGGTGTCCGAAAGCCCGACCAACCCGGCCGATGTACGGGTGTCACCCGCGCACAACCAGACCGGGGTGCGGGTGTCGTGCTCGGAGTAGTACTCCCCCAACCCACCCCCGGCCCGCTGAAAGTCGGTGGTGGCGCGCTGCGCCGATTGGGCGGTGTCGACGTAGTAGCTGATCGACCACCGCTTCAACTTCGAGATCGTCAACACCGCAGCCACCAACCTCAGGTATCAAACCCCGAAGTCAGAACGACTGCCCCGCCGTCACTTTCGGCCACGCCCCACACGCAACCACCACCAGTATCGCACCAAGTGCAAATGTGCCACTGCAGTTTCTTGGGGTTGTAGAGATGGGCACTGAATGTCCGGAAGGCAAAGGTAGACGGGGATTTGGTGGCGCGTGAGAGTGCGGCGGCATGGGGTGAGGGATGGCAGCAGCTTGGAGGTGTGGCGGTGGATGCCTATGGGCTATTGGCGATGATGGCCGCCGGGCCCGCGCCAAACGTTGTGCATGAGTTGTCATCGGTACCCCATAGAATTGGCCTACGGGCAGCGATTTGATCGCATCGACGACGCTCGAGAAGTGCGCTTGGGGCAGTGCACATTCCAGCCAAATAAGGAATGCCAATGATCCCAATCATCTACGACCTCGCAGAGGCAGCACACATACTCGGCTTCTCCGAGTCCTACCTTCGGTCGAAGCTGCGCGACCGCACGTTCGCCGGCATGAAGCGGGCGGGCCGGTGGGCGATGACCGAGGCGCAGATTGAAGCGGCCATCGAGTCGATGTGCATCGAAGCGCGGCCGGCCGATCCTCCATCCCCATCTGGCTTGTCCAAACGCAGTCGCCTGGCTCGTCGGTTGAACTCTCAGAAGGGAGCGTGAGCGATGCATACGAATGAGTGGAGTCAAGGCGTGACTGCACGTTCACCCAAATGAAGGAATTTCAGCCAACGCAGCGCGCTGGGGCATTATTGATCAATCCTTGAACCACATACCAGATGAGGCCAGTAACGGGCTCTCGGCATTCAGCTGTGACCGAGACGCCTCAGCAATGAGGACCCACTGCAATGGGTATCGAGAGCAGTCGTTTAGAACCTGCTCGCAAATCTCGTTGGGCAAGGGCCCCTGTGCGACGCCACCAACGGCGGCAGGTCCATGTGTCTTCAGCACATCGAGCCAATCCATGGACTCAGATTTGATAAGCGCAGCTCCCGCGATATCCAACGCAGGCCATCCCGCCGGGCCAAAGGCGGCTGCGGCCGAGGCAATGTCGCACGTGACCGATTCCGACAGACTCGACCTAGCCGAGGCTAAGTCGACGTGGTGCAACATCAGGAGGCCCACGGGCACCGATGTTTCGAGCGCGCTTGCGGCGAGCTCCCACGGTAGTCGGCGGCTGATGTGCGACAGTCCCAACCTACTCGAGCTAGCCATCAGGGGACCAAGTTCATCCGGCTCCAGCGCAGAAATGTCGACCTCAAGCAAGCTCCTACAAGCCTCGACGACCGTGGGTGTCGCAACGGCGACGAGCGCGTACGCCCAAAGCGCGCGGTCGCACGGTTCGAGGCTGTCACGCTCATTGAGCCACCACTGCTCATGATTTCGATGCTGCCTTATGTCGTTGGCTAAACGTCCGTAGTCGATGTCGGGACCGAACGGCTTGCCTAAAGGATTCATCGTGCCGAGATCACGACGGTCCTGAGGACTAATGGCAGCGCCAATCACGGCAATGTCGGCGGCTAACCAAGATGGTCCGTAAAGTCCTCGAAGGAGTCCGGCGGCGTCGCTCCAAGGTCCGATCGTATTGGTTGAGCGGCGAACCCTGTTCATCGCCTCCTGAATCTTGCCGAACCGCGGATCCTGCGCCTTTAAACGTCGAAATGCTTCCTGCCGCTTGAGTGTTGGCATCAATTCGGCCGAATGTGCCGACACCATCTCAAAAACACCGCGGCCTTCCGGCTTCGCGAGCGAGATGAAATGACGTGGCGCTAGTGCGTTGACTAAGTCGGGGATAAAACCGGTACGGGGGGAGGCGACGTCCGAGCAGTGTCCAGCCAGGATCGCGTTCAACATTGTCCTCTCGATGGAGGATGCTGGCGGAGGAACGATCCCAATCTCGACCGCTGTCGCGACCGTAGTAATACTGTCTGCGTTCAGGGCTGTCACTTCGCCTGCGTCAAGAAGACGCCCGGCTCCAAGAGGGCGTCCGAGACGCAACCACGCCAGCTCATTCGTGCCGCCAAACGCTGAACGCGCGTTGTCGAGCCACCACCGATTTAAGGACCCCTCTTGTGCGGCGATGCCCGCAGCCAAGCTGACCCGTTCTTCGGACACCACAGCGGCTGGGTTGTCGGCCGCTCTAATCAGCAGGCGCTGCACAAGCATCGCCGAACCACGGTCGCTCGGCAGCGTCGGCAAAGGTTCGGAGGAATCATTTTTGAATCTGAGCAAACGCGTTCCGAGGTCATCAGCAAGTAGCTCCGCCGCGCGTCGTTGTGCGGTCGTCTTGGACGAGAACACCCCGTCCGCTAGGAATGTCCAAGTTGCGACCCGCTCTGATAGCGGATGCCTTGCTTCCTCTATTTCTTCGGTAAGACCGTCGACTAGGCCACCAACCTCGTTTGCATGAGCAAACCCGGCGAAGAACCGACTGGTATTGAACCAAAACGGCCGCCGGATCAACGCCTTGAGAACTTCCGATTTGTCTGTTGATGCGTACCGGGAAAGATACTTAGCGGCAAAGAACTCGCGAACCGGTTGTACGTCGAACTCGAACGTCCCCTGCGCCTTACTTGCCAGCGCCCACACCCTGTCCGTGACATCGGTGAAGAGCGCATCCACCAAGCTCGTGTCCTTTTCTGCACCCGTGAGGTAGCGGAAGATCTCTGTCTTCAAATCCGTTGTGCCGACCCGCCCGGCACCCCCCTGCTGTTCGGCTAACCCTTGGAGGTGCCAGCCAAGATATGCGGTAACTTCCTCAAGATCATCACGGTTTTCGCGGACCGAGACGCTCTTTTCCGCCTCACGATTCAGAAAAGTATTCATATAGCTGTCGTAGAGGGGCGTTCGCTTGTCGGGCACAGAGTGCCCCTGCAGGTGGAGGAGATAGAGCAGTATCGTCAGCTGCATCGGATTCTCAGCCAACTGCGCAATGTGCGGTTCCGCGGTTCGGGCGTCGAAGCTGTGGATCAGCTCCCGTTTAGATCGGTTAACGATCCCGCGGGCAGCACACCACTTGCGAAGATATGTGCGACGAAGCTCCGCATCTAGCTTCAGTAGGGATACTGGCTCGAACCATTGCGCGCTTGGCTCGGGCAAATCCGACACGTTCGGCCGAGTGGTAACGAGAATCTTTGGAGGGACAGTGCTGCCGCCGCGCCACCGCCCTATGAACTTCTCGATCTCAGAAACCACCCGTTGTCGGGTGTCACGCTGACCAACCTCGTCCAATCCGTCAAGAACGATGAGCATTGGGAACCGATCTAACAAGTCATTCACAAGCGCAAGGTCAATATCATCTGACTCGGCTAGCGCCGATAAGAAGGGGACCAGGAATCGCTCGACTGCGCCCAGTCGCCTTGGCTTCACGGAAGCTCCGAGCGAAGACTCGGCGAACGGATCTGAGCCTTCGAGCCAGCTGGCGTAATCGCGTAGATCAATGCGCAGCGGCACTCGTGACGCGGGTGGTTTCAGAGATGGCCGTTTGATTCCTGAACTAGGCTCGTCGGGAACGAACTCGGATCGATATATTTGCGAAACGTATTGCCCAAGAGTGGACTTTCCTTGGCCAGGCTCTCCACGTACGAGCGTAAAGGGATTCCGCGAGGACACCAAGTACTCTGCTGCTCCGACCGGGTCGCCGCTGGCTTGGCCCGTGTCGAAGCGGTGGACGGATCGCGTCGGGTTCGGGTGGATTTTCACATCGACGAATAAGTCTTCGAGGTCGTCATTGTCGAGCTCAGCCTGCTTGAATTTGACCTTGACATCCTGCCACCACTGCGCCTGTACCGCTTTCCGTATCAGGAGCGCGAGTTGCGCTTCCGCAACCTCAGCGGCATCCGACTGCAGCAGGAACCGCATCGCTTCCGGCCCGGCGAGCATGCGATTAAATCGCCACTGGACCGACCCTGGCAGGGCAGAGACCAATGCGTCGATGTCGTCTCTCCACCAGCACTCCATCGCATCTAGGCCGTATTCCTCGGCATAGTTCGCCAACTTCTCATCGAACTTGTCGATCGTGCCTGCACCGTATCCGTTCGGACCGGTAGCGACGGCTGCAGTGCCGGCCACCGACGTCATCAATATGTAGCGAGCCGCGCCAGCCGCCACTTGCGTCCTGATCCTCTCGGACTCGCCCGAAACTGCCGCGTCCAACCAGGTAATTGGATTCTTGACTAGACCTTTCGACCATTTGACTTGATAGACGATGTCGCCGGACACGTGCCTCTGGGTGAGGTCCCGGCCGCCGTCCTTCTGACCGACTGGGAAACATGTCACCCCGTCGTACTTGTTGGCGATCAGGACGTGGCACAACTTCTGAAACTCACCTTCGCTCAAGTTCTCGTACCAATACGGGCCGACAGGTGAGTTCAACGACATCGAGGGGGCAGGCGACACGGCATTGATTGTTGCCGATTCGGGTTGCTGGCGGCCATGCCGCCGCGCAGCCAACGAGATCTCCCAAGAGTTTCACGCCGAAGGCACGTCGATTCGTCGAGGTTTGGAGCGGTCGCTAAAGAAGTGCGGATCCAATCGCATCCGCCGCCGCCTGCGCACTCCTGCGGTCCAGGTGTCCGTACACCCCGATCGTCGTCTGAATCGACTCGTGCCCGAGGTGCTGCTGAATTACCGGGAGAGGCACACCGGCCTGGATCATCCACGACGCACAGGTATGCCGAAGGTCGTGCACGCGTGGCTCCTTCGTCAACCCAGCAGCCATTGCACTCGCACGTCCCGGCTTCCAGCCGCCGTTGAAGAATTCCTGCGCGCGTACGGGGTTCCCTGCCCCGTTCGTGAATAGGAAACCAGGGGCCGTCAGGTCGATCACCTCGAGCGCCGACGGTGGCAGGCTGATGGTGCGGATCGACTTCTTCGTCTTGGGCGGTCCGATCTCGGGTCGGTAGTCACCGGAGTACTTCCACGACTTGTTGATTCGGCAGGTCTTCGCCTCGGCGTCGATGTCGGCGGCAGACAGCGCGGTTGCTTCGGAAAACCGCATGCCGGTGGTGACCAACCAGGTGGCGAGGTTTTTCCACCGCTCGCGCTCGATGTGGTCGCGCAACAGCTTGAACTCGGCCGGCGTCAGAAAGACGGTCTCCTCCACGCGGGTGTGCGGGAGCCGTCGACCCATGCAGGGGTTGGTCGCCATCACTCCGGCGCGGACGGCACCGTTGAACGCCCCGGAGAGGAACCCGTGCTTGTTGGCGATGGTCTTGCCGCTGCCGTCGAGCTGCTTGATCCAGCGCGCGATGGTCGTCTCGGTGACCGCGGAGACGGGGAGCGAGCCGAACACGGGGTCGACGTCACGTCGGACGTAGGTCCGGTATCGGGCGATGGTGGCCGGCTGGACGCCGGTGAGGTTGTCGATGTGGGCGGTGAGCCACTCGGTAACGGTCGGAACGTGCTTGCCGATCTCGTCGAGCTCGATCACGCGGAGCGCCTCGTCGGGCCCGTGGTCCTCAACGAGAGTCTTGAATCGCTCCGCCGAGGGCAGGTTCTCGAAGGTCAGTGACCTCTGGCGGCCGTCGGCACGCCACAGCACGCGGTAGGTGTTTCCGCGGGTCGTCTTCTGGGCGTGGATGCTGGCCACAGCCCCAATGTTACGCGGATTGTTACGTCAACCTCTGCGCAACTTTCAAAACTAACCCTTACCTGCTCAAACTGAGTGGAGCTAAGGGGAATCGAACCCCTGACCTTCTCGATGCGAACGAGACGCGCTACCAACTGCGCTATAGCCCCTTGTACCGATAGCAGGCTACCAGTGCCGGTCTCCGGCTAGAAATCCGCTACTGGCCGGACGCTCGCGGCAGGTCGTACTCGCGGGCGAAGGACGCGTACTCGAGGTGCTCGAATATCGGATCTTCGTCGTCGATCTCCAGAACCACCGACCCGGGCCGTCGCAGCCGCGCCGGAACCACGTCGAATTCCTGGTCCTTGGTGTTCTCCACGCCGAGGTGCGACCGCATCATCCGCTGCGCCCGCCGCCGTCGCACCTGCTCCTCGATGCGGGTCTGACGCCGCAGGTACGCGAGGTAGAGGATCGTCACTGCGCCGACCGTGCCGCAGAACCACCAGAACGTCGGCGACACCACGTAGGCAAGCACTGCGGTGAGCAGCAGCATCGCGGACATGACCACGAGCACGCGCTTGCGGAACGCGAACTTCCGCGCGCTCACGGCGGCGGCGGTCTTGGTCTCGTAGCTTCGGCGACGTTCGTGGGACTTCGATCCGGCGCCGTGCTGATCGGTGTCCGCGGCGGCCTCGACGCCCGAGGAGTCGTCGACGTATTCGTAGTCGTGGTCGGGGTCGTCCCCGGACACCGCTTCGAACTCGTCGGTCATGTCCTCGGCCGTGTCGTCGGCCGCGGTCACGGGCTCATCGACGCGCTCCTCGGGTGAGTCGACCTCCTGCAGGTCGTCGACCGAGAACACCGCGGTGTTGTCGCCGAAGTCCAGTGGCAGTTCCGGCTCCTGGTCGAAGGCCCGTTGCGCCGACGCCCCGAGGGGCAGCGCGCCGGAGTCCTCCTCCACGACGTCGACGTCGAGGTACTCCGATTCGGCCTCCACCTTCGCGGCGGCCATCACGACGACCGTGGTGCGGGGAGCGGTCTCGGGCTCGCGGTCGTCCTCGTCGTCGTACTCGTCGAGGTCGTCGTGCGTGGGCCGCCAGGTCGGATCGCTGTGGTGGCCGGCGGCCGGCTTGCGCCGTCGCAGCAGTCGCGCGCCGTGGCCGGAGTTCAGCACACGCGTCGCGAGCGCGACGTCGCTGGTGCGACGCACGGTGTCCCGCTTGCTGATCAACATCGGGACCAATACGAAGAGCCAGAGCACGACGAGAGAGATCCAGAGAAGAGACTGAGGGATGCTTGGCATGACGCCTGCTCCTTTCCCCGTGAAGTTAGGTCCGTGACCAGCGCATCCGGGGACGACGCGCCGGGCCTAATTACACACCTGTAATTCGCCGCTGACAAGCACATTCGTCCCACGCGCCACAACTGCAACAGATTAGGCCCATTTGGCACGTCCGGCGCGGACCAGCGCCGACGTTGCCGAGCCATTGAGCTCTTCGATCGTGATGGCCACCAGCAGATGGTCCCGCCACCCGCCGTCGACCTCGAGGTAGCGCTTGAGCAAGCCCTCCTCACGGAAGTTCGCCTTGGCCAACACGGCCCGACTCGGGGCATTCTCGGGTCGCACCGTCGCCTCGACCCGATGCAGCCCGACGGGCCCGAACCCGTGGTCGAGACCCAGCGCCAGCGCCGCCGTCGCCACCCCGCCGCCGTTGCGCGCCTTGGCCACCCAGTACCCGATCCACGCCGAGCGCAGCGCACCGTGGGTGACGTTGCCGATCGTCAGTTGGCCGCACAGCTCGCCGTCGAGCTCGATGGCATACGGCAGCATCCGACCCTTCCTGGCCTCCGCGCGCAGCCCGGAACAAATGGACGGCCATGACGAAACGGAATGTCGCGCTTGCCATTCCATTTCGGAGACGGGCTCCCACGGCTCCAGGTGCGCCTGATCGGCGAGCCGGATGCGGCTCCACACCGCGCCGTCGCGCAGCCGGACGGGACGCAGCCGCACCAGACCCGCGGGCACGCGCAGCGGCCCCACGGGTTGCGGCCAGCCCGGGTGCATGGACGACGAACGCCACAGGTTCATGATCGGAGGCGTCAGCCGCGTTGGGCCAGGAAGGCCACGTCCACGATCTCGCCGGTCCGGACCTCCTCGGCCTCACTGGGCACGACGACCAGACAGTTCGCCTCCGCGAGCGTGGCCAGCAGGTGCGACGACGCGCCGGGCGCGCCGCCGAGCGCCTGCACCAGGTATTCGCCGGTGTCCTGGTCCCGCATCAGCTGCCCGCGCAGGTAGCCCTTGCGGCCCGCCACCGACGTGATCGGCGACAGCGTCCTGGCCTGCACGACGCGCCGGAGCGGCTGCCGCTTGCCCAGCGACATGCGGATCAGAGGCCGCACCATCACCTCGAAGACCACCAACGCGCTCACCGGGTTGGCCGGCAACAGGAAGACCGGCACCCCGTCGCGGCCCAGCTGGCCGAAGCCCTGCACCGATCCGGGGTGCATCGCGATGCGCGAGACCTCCATGTCGCCGAGCTCGGACAGCACCGCCCGCACGCTCTCGGCTGCCGTGCCTCCGACGGCCCCGGCGATCACCAGCACCTCGGCGCGGTTGATCTGTCCCTCCACCACGTCGCGCAGCGTCTTCGACTCGGTGTCGACGATGCCGACGCGGTTGACCTCGGCGCCCGCGTCGCGGCCCGCCGCGGCCAGCGCATAGGAGTTGACGTCGTAGACCTGGCCGTTGCCGGGACTGCGCGACACGTCGACCAGTTCGCCGCCGACGCTCATCACCGACAGGCGCGGACGCGGATGCACCAGCACCCGCTCGCGACCCACGGCGGCCAGCAGGCCCACCTGCGCGGCCCCGATGATCGTGCCCGAGCGCACGGCGACGTCACCGGGTTGCACGTCGTCGCCGGTCCGGCGCACGTAGGCACCCGAGCGCACCCCGCGCAGCACCCGCACGCGCGAGTCACCGCCGTCGGTCCAGCGCAACGGAAGCACCGCGTCGGCCAGCGTCGGCATCGGCGCACCGGTCTGCACCCGCGCGGCTTGGCGCGGTTGCAGACGGCTCGGCGTCTTCGCGCCCGCCTCGATGAGACCCATCACCGGAAGGCTGACCTCCCGGTCGCCGTCCTCGTCGTCACCCGCCTCGACACCGAGGACGTCGACGCTGCGTACCGCGTACCCGTCGATCGCGGCCTGATCGAACCCCGGAAGCGGGCGTTCGGTCACGACCTCCTCGGCGCACATCAAGCCCTGGGCCTCCGCGATGGCCACCCGGACGGGTCTCGGCGCCACCGCCGCGGCAGCCACCTTCGCCTGCTGCTCCTCCACCGAACGCACTCAAGCGCCTTTCTCCAGTCATGGAGCCCACGCGCAAGTCAGTTGGCGCTGAGGCCCAATCGCTCGACCAACCAGCGCCGCAGCTCCGGTCCGTAGTCGTCACGCTCCAATGCAAAGTCAACCGCAGCCTTGAGGTAGCCGCCGGGATTTCCCAGGTCGTGTCGAGAACCGCGGTGCACCACCACGTGCACGGGATGGCCCTCGTCGATCAGCAGGGCGATCGCGTCGGTCAGCTGAATCTCGCCGCCGACGCCGCGGGACACCCGCCGGAGCGCGTCGAAGATGGCGCGGTCCAACACGTACCGGCCAGCCGCCGCGTAGAGCGACGGCGCGTCCTCGGCCTTCGGCTTCTCGACCATGCCCTTGACGCGCAACACGTTCGGGTTCACCGCGTCGGGAACCACCTCGACGTCGAACACGCCGTAGGCGCTGATCTCGTCGGCCGGCACCTCGATGGCGCACAGCACCGATCCCCCGCGCTTGGCGCGCACCTTCGACATGGTCTCCAACACGCCGGTCGGCAACACCAGGTCGTCGGGCAACAGCACGGCCACGGCGTCCTCGTCGTCGTCGAGGCTGGGTTCGACGCAGCTGACGGCGTGCCCCAGGCCCAGCGGTTCGGCCTGCACCACCGACTCGACCTTGATCAGACCCGGCGCCCGGCGCACCTTCTCCAGCATCACGGTCTTGCCGCGGGCCTCGAGGGTGCCCTCCAGGATCAGGTCCTCGACGAAGTGCGCGACGACGCCGTCCTTGCCCGCGGAGGTGACGATGATCAGTCGCTCGGCGCCCGCCTCGGCGGCCTCGGCGGCGACCAGTTCGATCCCCGGCGTGTCGACGACGGGCAGCAGCTCCTTCGGCACCGTCTTCGTCGCAGGTAGAAAGCGTGTACCCAAACCGGCAGCCGGAACGATCGCGGTGCGTGGAATCGGCACCAAAGCCCGTGTCGTCATCGTTCACACCATAACGTCATCGGCGGCTCGCAACCGGCTGAGCCCTGCCGGTTCGTCATGACAGGGTGAACGCGTGCCACCGACGAAGGCCGCGATTCGCACCGCCATCCTGTCCGCTCGCCGTGCCCTCTCCGATGACGTGCGGCGCGCCGAGTCCGACGACCTGCGCCGACACCTCCTGGACCTGGCACGATCCGGCGACGTCGTGTGTGCGTACGTGCCCGTCGGATCGGAGCCCGGTTCCGTCGCTGCCCTCGCCGACCTGCTCGCGGCGGGCGTCCGCGTGCTGCTCCCGGTCGCCGTCACCGACGATGCGGGTCGGCCGTTGCCGTTGACCTGGGGTGACTACCGCGGGGAGCTGGTGGTCGCCCGCTTCGGGCTCCGCGAGCCCCCGGGGCCGCATCTTCCGGCGGAGGCCATCGGCACGGCGTCGACGGTCGTCGTGCCCGCGCTGGCCGTCGACCGCGCAGGCAGCCGGCTGGGCCGGGGCGCCGGCTTCTACGACCGGAGCCTTGCCATGGCACATCCCTCGGCCCGGCTGATCGCGATGGTCCGGGACGAGGAGATCCTCGACCGTCTCCCCGCCGAGCCGCACGACGTGCCGATGACGCACGCGCTGACGCCTGGGGACGGGCTCGTGGAGCTCGGCTGACCGGCCGCCGGCGTCGACGGGAATGGCGTGGGCCGCGTAGCGGTTCTAGCACTTGAGCAGCTAGAGTGCTAACAGGTTTGTTCATTTTTCCGGAGGTTTTGGTGCCGACCTATTCGTACGCTTGTACCGAGTGCGACAACCGTTTCGACGCGGTGCAGGCATTCACAGATGACGCGTTGACCACGTGCCCGAAGTGCTCGGGCCGGTTGCGCAAGCTCTTCGGCTCGGTGGGCGTGGTGTTCAAGGGCAGCGGCTTCTACCGCAACGACAGCCGGGACACCTCCAAGAGCACCATCAACGGCTCCAGTGGTGGCGACTCGTCGGGTTCCTCGGACAAGTCGTCGGACAAGCCCGCCGAGAAGTCGTCCTCGACGACGGAAAAGTCCTCGAGCTCGTCGAGCTCGTCGTCCAGCTCCGACAAGTCGGGTTCCAGCTCGTCCTCCTCGAGCAAGCCGGCGTCCACGCCGGCCGCCTCCAACTAGAAGTTATCCACAGGACGCGGCGCACCCCTGCCGCGTCGTCGTCCGGCTGCCTAGCGTGGCCGCATGGGGGAATCACTCGATCCGTCGCTGACGGCGCGCCTCGCCGCGGGTCTGCGGCCGGACTGGACGCGCACCGTGATGGCCCGGCGCGTCGCCGCCGGCGCATTGGTTCTGTTGGCCGCGGCCGCGGCGCTGCGCCCCGATCCGTCCCAGGGCCGCTCCGACGTCGTCGTCGCGACACGCGACCTGGCGCCCGGCGTCGAGCTCGTCGCCTCCGACCTTCGCGTCGAATCACGTGCGACGACGACGATTCCGGACGGCGCCTCCACCGACGGCGACGACCTGGTCGGGGCCACGCTCGCCGGGCCGGCACGCCGCGGGGAGGTGCTCACCGACGTCCGGGTGATGAGTTCCCGCCTCGCCGACGCGGCTGCGGGCCCCGACGCCCGCATCGTGCCCGTCCACCCGACGGACGCCGCCCTGCTCGACCTCGTCCGCACGGGCGACGTGGTCGACGTCCTGGCCGTCTCCGAGTCCACCGACGGCTCCGGCGAGCAGCGCTCACGAGTAGTGGCCACCAACGCGATCGTGGTGTTGGTCTCCGGCGCGTCCAAGGATCGGGGCCGTGACGGGGTGGTTCTGGTGGCCCTGCCGGTCCACGAAGCCAACGAGGTCGCCGGAGCATCCCTCTCGCAGGCGATAACGCTCACGTTCCACTGAGTGTTCGCACGTTCGGGCTAGCGTTGCCGCACGGGGTCACGGCGGACGGCCTGACCACTCATCAGAAGGAGGCCCACGTGCTCAAGGGATTCAAGGAATTCCTCTCCCGCGGCAACATCGTCGACCTGTCGGTCGCGGTGGTCATCGGCACGGCGTTCTCAGCACTGGTCAAGACGTTCACCGACGCGATCATCACGCCACTCACCAGCCGGATCGGGGCCAGCGGCACCGACGTCGGCATTCTCAAGGTCTCGATCGGCGGCGGACAGGTCATCGACCTCAACCTGCTGATCTCGGCGGCCATCAACTTCATCCTGGTCGCCGCCGTCGTCTACTTCTTCGTGGTGGTGCCGTACAACCGGCTGCGCAAGAAGGGCGAGGTCGAGCAGGCGCAGGATACGGAGTTGAGCCTGCTCACCGAGATCCGCAACCTCATGAAGGACGGCGTCAGCGCCGAAACGGTGACCGGCCCCGGCACGGGCCCCAGCCCCGACACCGCGAAGAACACCAGCGCCGACAAGTAGTCGGTACCGACGAAAACAGCCCCCGGCCGATGGCCGGGGGCTGTTCTCGTTGAACTAGGGAGTTAGTTCATGTTCCACGGTTCGCCGTACGTGGTGACGCTGTCACCCGTCGACGCGATGAGGCGGGCGAACGGACGCAGGAGCACGCCGCCGGCAGCGCCGGTGACCGTTCCGTGTGCGTTCGAGACCGCGACGCCACCGGATGCACCCTTGACGTCGACCGAGAAGGTCGCGACTTCCTGGATGCCGGGGCCGTTGCCGAGGTCGGCGCTGATGGACACACCCGGGAACAGGTTCGGGGTGATGACCTGCAGCGGGTTCGCCGGCGTCGCATCGTCGAGCAGGATGTTGGGCGTGGTGTAGCTGAAGTTGATGCCAACGCCCAGCGACCACGGGAAGCCGATCTGGTAGCCCAGTTCCAGCGTGCCCTCGAACTCATCGGCGCCGGGGCCGGCGACGATGAACTTGGCGCGACCCGAGTGGAACCACTCGCGGGTGAGACGGTTGCGGTCGAGCGGGAACACACCGTTGAGGAAGGTGTCCCACTGCTGAACCGTAAGCGTCCGGTCCTGGCCGTCGACCAGGCTCAGCTCGTTGTCCAAACCTGCGTGAGAGGTGCCCGTGCTGGTGAGGAGCGCCGCGAACGCTGCTACCAGAGCGACCAGCACCCGACTGATTGCCTTCATGTTCTCCCTAGCTTGTCGTGACGGACCTTCGGTCCGCCGTTTCCTGTGAGTGCCCGGCTCTACGGCTAAGCCTGACACCCCGCAAGAGGTTGATGTGAGTGGAATTAGAAATCCCACATGTTTCTCTTACGCAATGCTCATCGTTAGACAGCGAGAAACATAACGGCGAGGCATCCGCCCGGCAACGCGTACGGCCCCCTGGGGGTGCGGCCGAACCGGAACCGGCGATGTTTGCCCCACCTACACGGGCGGGTTCAGAAGGCGTGCGACGTCCCCGCAGGCGTTCTCGGGAGCGGTCCGCAACCGGCGCATCACGGCAATCTGGGACGCCCGTTTCGGAAGTGGCACTACCCCGCGCCAGGCGGGAAATGACTGCTCAGCCGTGGTGCGGAGGGACGTTTTCCCGCAACCAGTCGTCGCGGTCGCCGGTGCGGCCGGAGGGCTCGTCGTCCCACTCGTCCTTGGTGGTCTCGGGAAGGGAATCACCGAAAACCTTGTTAACTGAGAGGCGTCTGTGGCGCGAATCGTCCGTCACAGTCTTATTCCGATGTGACGAACATCACATATGGCCCTGGGTGGCCGTTCACATTGCGGCAACACGATCCAGCGAATTCTTCCGCCGTACCCGCCCAACGCCAACCGCCCCGCTGAGCCAGGCTCGCGGGGATCGGAGGGCGCCGACGACGGCAAGGTACCTAGATGTCCAGACTGGATAGCTGGCCGATGATCTGCACCGCCAGCGGTCCCAGCGTCGCCATGCCGTCCCGGACGGCACCGCGGGATCCGGCGATGTTGACGACCAGGGTGCTGCCAGAGATTCCCGCCAAACCGCGGGACACACCCGCGTCGACCAGGCCCGCCGACAGGCCGGAGGCGCGCAGTGCCTCGGAGATGCCGAGGAGTTCCCGATCGAGAATGGTCGTGGTGGCCTCCGGCGTCACGTCCCGAGGCGTCACCCCGGTACCGCCCACCGACACGACCAGGTCGACACCACCGATGACGGCGGTGTTGAGCGCATTGCGAATCTCGATTTCGTCGGCGGACACGACGACGACCCCGTCGACGACGAATCCGGCCTCACCCAGCAACTCGGTGACCACCGGACCGCTGTGGTCCTCTTCATCTCCGTGCGCAGTCCGGTCGTCGACGACGACGACGAGGGCGCGACCCACCAACTCACCAGGCTGTTCCATGATGGCAACCGTATATCCCGCCACCGACGTGGGCGAAGCGATCCTGAGCTCCGGGCGACCCGGCGCGACCGTCACTGCTGCGCCTTGCCGAGAGTCACGTCGACGGTCTGCGGCTTGCCCGACGGGTCGAGGTAGGTCAGCGTGACCTTGTCCCCGGGAGCTCGCGACCGCACCGCCGCGACCAGCGCGTCCGCACTGCCGATCACCCGGTCGTCGACCTTGGTGACCACCACGCCGGCCGGCATGCCCGCGGCCGACGCCGCGCCGCCCGCGGTCACGTCGACGATCTTGGCGCCGTCCACGCTGGCGTCGTTGCCCACCTGCACCCCGAGCGAGGCGTGGGAGGCGGTACCGCTCTGGATCAACTCGTCGGCGATGCGCTTGGCCTGGTCGACCGGAATCGCGAAGCCGAGGCCGATCGAGCCGCTCTGCGACTGACCGGAGTCACCGCCGAGCGTCGCGATCGCGGAGTTCACGCCGACCAGCTCGCCGTTCATGTTGACCAGCGCGCCACCGGAGTTGCCCGGGTTTATCGCGGCGTCGGTCTGGATGGCGTCGAGCACGGTGTTCTGGTTCTGTGCGTCGCCGCCCGCGGCCACCGGCCGGTTCAGCGCGCTGACGATGCCCGTGGTGACGGTGCCCTCGAGGCCCAACGGCGAACCGATGGCGACGACGTCCTGACCGACCCGGAGGTTCCCCGACGAACCGAGCGCGATCGGAGCCAAGCCGGTGGCGCCCACGGCCTGCACGACCGCGATGTCACTGCTGGGGTCGGTGCCGACGACCTTGAACGTCGTCGTCGCGCCGTTGGCGAAGGTCACCTTGGTCTGGACGGCGCCGGGGGGTGCGCCGGGTCCGCCGTTGGCGGCCGCCACCACGTGGTTGTTGGTCATGATGAGGCCGTCGGAGGACAGGATGATGCCCGATCCCTCCTCGGACTGCCGGCCCATGTCGGTCTCCAGCTTCACCACGCTGGGGACCACCTTCGCGGCGACCTGCTCGACCGATCCCGCCGGAAGGCTTGCCGCCGGCACACCGGGTGCCGCGCCGGAGGACGTCGAACTCCACGACGGCCGACCCGGTTGCATCAACGTGGCGACGCCGCCGCCGATGCCGGCGGAGACGACCGCGATGGCCAGGGCGCCCACCGTCAGCCGGCCGGCGCGGGAACGCTGACGCGGCGACGTCGGGGGCGCCAGCATCATCCGCGTGGGATCGCCGCGGTAGGGATCGTGCGGACCGCGATACGAATGGGAGGTGTGCGCCGCCTGCGGAGGCTGCGTCGCGTAGCGCCAGTCGTAGGACTGCTGCGGGTAGGCACCGGTGCGGTGCTGGCCGGGGTAGCCCGGCGCCGCGGCCTCGTGCGCACCGGGCTGCTGCCCGGGCGGCGGTGGCGGCGAGTACCTCGGATGGTTCGTCATTGCGGCTGTTGGCTCTTCTTTCGAGTCGTGTGCGTCAGCGGTCTGTCGTGGTAACGAAAGATGTCCCCTGACAGTGCCCTTCTGGGCTGAGAATCCACTTAGAGATCTTTCGGGACTTGCCCAGAAGTTCTCGGCAGAGCCGCTCCCCGATCACCCATTCTCGGGGTTGCCGGCCACGCCGTCCAACGCTGCGCCCTCGCGTGTCGCGACCGCTCGCGCGCCGTCGTCGCCCAGGGGCCTGCCAGGAAGGAGGACGAAGATCGACGTCCCCGGCGGATCGGCGAGCGGCGTCGCGTAGTCGATGCGAAGCGTCCCACCGTGTTTCACCACGACCTGTTTGACGATCGCCAGCCCCAGCCCGGAGCCGGACATCGACCGCGCCGAGGTCGACCGGTAGAACCGCTCGAACACCAACTCGCGCTCACTCGGCGGAATGCCGGGACCCTGGTCAGAGACCACCAGCTCGGCGTAGTTCGGGTCGACCTGATCCAAGCGCACGCCCACCCGGCCGCCGGGCGGACTCCACTTGGCGGCGTTGTCGAGCAGGTTCAGCACGGCCCGCGACAGAGTCGCCTCGTCGCCGTACACCTGCCACCGGACGGTCTGAACGTCGAATTCGATGTCGTTGCGGCGCCGCCGAACTCGCTCCAGGCTGCGATCCACCACCTCGGACAGGTCGACGGGCTCGTGAATCGTGACGCCGGCGTCGTCCCGGCTGAGGTCCACCAGGTCGCCCACCAGCGTGGACAGCTCCTCGATCTGGGCGATCACGTCGGCCCGCAGGCCCGCCATCTCGTCCTCGGGGATGCTCGGCGCCCCGGGTGCCATCGAAGCCATCAGCAGTTCGACGTTGGTGCGCAACGACGTCAGGGGCGTGCGCAGTTCGTGACCCGCGTCGGTGACCAGCCGGGCCTGCCGCTCCCGGGACTCGGTGAGGGCACGCAGCATCATGTTGAACGCCTCGGTCAGCCGGGCGAGTTCGTCGCTGCCGTAGACCGGGATGGGGCGTAGGTCGTCGGTTCTGGCGACGCGCTCGGCGGCGTCGGTCAGCCGCGCCACGGGGCGCAGCCCGGTCCGGGCGACCGTGCCGCCCGCGATCGCGGCGACGGCCATGCCGAGACCGCCGACGATCAGCAGGATGGTGCCGAGACGTTTGATCACCTTGCCGGTCGGGTTCAGACTCTTCGAGATCAGCAGGGAATCACCGCTGGGCAGGTGCACGGCCAGCACGCGCTGAAAGTTGACGGTGCGCAACGACATTCGCAACGTCCCCTGGATGACGCCCTTCTCGGGGTCGCCGAGGGGCAGCGTCTGACCCTCCTGGTTGGCCGTGTAGATCGACCGGCCCGGCATCACGAACATGGCGTTGACGTCGGAGTAGGCCGTGCCCTCGATGGCCTTGCCGGGGTCGACGGCCAGCAGCCCGCTCTCGATCAGCAGCCTGGCGCGGATCTGCAGCTGGTTGTCGATGTCGTCGTAGAGGGCTCGCGAGACCACCGCGTAGACGGCCAGACCCATCAGGACCACGACCATCGCCACCATGGACATCGCGAGCAGCATCACCCGCCACCGCAGCGACACCGAACTGGCGCGGTGGGTGCCGTAGGTCTGCACGTCGGGGGCGCGTCGTTCCCGGGACCGCGACCAGAACGGCGAACTGGAACCCATCAGGGTGCCGTCACGGCGGGGTCTCGCGAAGCACGTAGCCCACGCCGCGCACGGTGTGGATGAGTCGCGGCTCGCCCTCGGCCTCGGTCTTGCGGCGCAGGTAGCCGACGTAGACCTCCAGCGCGTTGCCGGAGGTCGGGAAGTCGAATCCCCACACCTCTTCGAGGATCCGGCTTCGGGTCAGCACCCGGCGCGGGTTGGCGATCAACATCTCGAGCAGGGAGAACTCGGTCCTGGTCAGGCTGATCTGGCGTTCGCCGCGGGTCACTTCACGCGTCACCGGATCCAGGCTCAGATCGGAGAACGTCATGGCCGCGGAGTCGCCGTCGTCGGGCAGGACGCGCCGCCGCAACAGGGCCCGCATGCGGGCCAGGAGTTCTTCCAGGGCGAAGGGCTTGGGCAGGTAGTCGTCGGCGCCGGCGTCGAGGCCCGCCACCCGCTCGGACACCGAGTCCCGCGCCGTCAGGACGAGGATGGGCAGGTCGTCACCGGTGCTGCGAAGCTGGCGACACACCTCGAGGCCGTCGAGCCTCGGCATCATCACGTCGAGCACCAACGCGTCGGGCCGGTCGCTGCGAATCAGTTCCAGGGCTTCGAGGCCGTCTTGCGCCAAGTCGACCGAGTATCCGTTGAACGCGAGGGACCGGCGCAGGGATTCGCGCACAGCACGATCGTCGTCAACCACGAGAATGCGCACAGCCACAGTTTCAACCCAGACTCTGAGACTGGCCTGAGAGGCGCGCCGCCAGAGGGGGCGACGGGTGGGTCAGCGGCGGTCGAGGTCGATCAGGCCCAGGCGTGCGGCCTTGAGCAGGCGACGCGGCACCTTGTGCAGCTGACCTGCGACGTTGACGTTGACCAGGCCGGTGGCCTCGGTCTTCCACTGCGACCGCCGACTACGGGTGTTCGACCGCGACATTCTCCGCTTCGGCACAGCCATGGTGGAACTTCTCCTCTTGAGATTTCTTGCTTGATTACGCCGCGCGCACCCCAAATGAGCCAGGGCGTCGGCAATTGCTCCTCAGGATAGCCGGACAGCCACCCAGCCTCCAAAAACGCCGGCCCGCCCCTTGACGTGGTACCGGTGGTACCGGCTAACCTACCGGCCTACCGGTTGGTTGAACCATCGACGACGATGGGAGCTCGTGACGTGAGTGCGCAGGGCAGTGGCAGTGCCGAGCCGGTTCGCATCGGCAACTGCTCGGGCTTCTACGGCGACCGTCACGCCGCCATGCGCGAGATGCTCACCGGCGGCGACCTGGACTACCTGACCGGCGACTACCTCGCCGAGCTGACGATGCTGATCCTGGCCCGGGACCGCGCCAAGTCGCCCGATCGTGGCTACGCCAAGACGTTCCTCACCCAGCTCGAGGACACCCTGGGCACGGCGCTGGACAACGGCGTGAAGATCGTCGCCAACGCGGGTGGGCTCAACCCGGCCGGCCTGGCCGACGCGGTCCGGGCGCTGGCCGAGCGGCTGGGCTTGCAGGTGAACGTCGCCCACGTCGAGGGGGACGACCTGGTCGCCCGCCGCGCCGAGTTCGGCTTCGCCGACGACGTGCTGGCCGCCAACGCCTACCTGGGCGCCTGGGGCATCGTCGACTGTCTCGACGCCGGCGCGCACGTCGTGGTCACCGGCCGGGTCACCGACGCCTCGGTGATCGTCGGCCCAGCGGCCGCCCACTTCGGGTGGACGCCCACCGACTACGACGCCCTCGCCGGCGCGGTCGCCGCCGGGCACGTCATCGAGTGCGGCACCCAGGCCACCGGCGGCAACTTCGCCTTCTTCACCGGCATTCCCGATCTGATGCATCCCGGCTTCCCGATCGCCGAGATCCGGGCCGACGGCTCCTCGGTCATCACCAAGCACCCCGGCACCGGCGGACTGGTCAGCGTGGACACCGTCACGGCGCAACTGCTCTACGAGATCGGCGGCGAGCGCTACGCCAATCCGGACGTCACGCTGCGGGTGGACAGCCTCCGGTTGAGCGACGACGGGCCCGACCGCGTGCTCGTCAGCGACGTCCGCGGCGAGGAGCCGCCGCCGACGCTCAAGGTGTCGCTCAACGCCGTCGGCGGGTTCCGCAACGCGATGACGTTCGTGTTGACCGGCCTGGACGTCGAGGCCAAGGCCGACCTGGTGAAGCGCCAACTGGAGGCCGGGCTGACGGTGCGGCCCGCCGAGCTGGAATGGACCCTGGCCCGTACCGACCATCCCGACGCCGACACCGAGGAGTCGGCGAGCGCCCTGCTGCGCTGCGTGGTCCGCGACTCCGACCCGAAGGTCGTCGGCCGGCACTTCTCCTCGGCCGCAGTCGAATTGGCCTTGGCCAGCTATCCGGGCTTCACCACCACGGCGCCGCCCGGCGACGGTCAGGTGTACGGGGTGTTCACCGCCGGCTACGTCGACGCCACCGCCGTGCCCCACGTCGCGGTGCACGCCGACGGCCACCGCACCTCGATACCCGCCGCCTCGCCGACGCGGGTGCTGGAACCCGTCGACCCGGCGCCGCTGCCGCCACCACTGCCGGCCGGGCCGACCCGCCGCGCACCGCTCGGCGCGATCGCCGGTGCGCGCAGCGGCGACAAGGGCGGCAGCGCCAACGTCGGGGTCTGGGTCACCGGCGACGAGCAGTGGCAATGGCTGGCGCACACGCTCACCGTGGAGCTCCTGCGCGAATTGCTGCCAGAGACAGCGGATTTCCCCGTCACCCGTTACCTGCTACCCAATCTGCGCGCCGTGAACTTCGTCATCGAGGGCATCCTCGGCAAGGGGGTGGCCCACCAGGCCCGCTTCGACCCCCAGGCCAAGGGGCTCGGCGAATGGTTGCGCTCCCGCCACGTCGACGTACCGGAGGCCTTTCTCTCATGAACCTGTGGACCACCCCAGAACGCGAACAGCTCCGCAAGACGGTGCGTACCTTCGCCGAACGCGAGATCCTGCCCTACGCCGCCGAATGGGAGCGCACGGGCGACATCCCGCGGGAACTGCACCGCAAGGCGGGCGACGCCGGGCTGCTCGGCGCCAGCCTGCCCGAGTCGGTCGGCGGCGAGGGCGGCGACGGTGCCGACGCGGTCGTGATCTGCGAGGAGCTGCACCAGGCCGGCGTGCCCGGCGGCGTCTTCGCCTCGCTGTTCACCTGTGGAATCGCCGTGCCGCACATGATCGCGTCGGGCGACCAGCGTCTGATCGACACCTACGTGCGGCCGACGTTGCGGGGCGACAAGATCGGCTCACTGGCGATCACCGAGCCCGGCGGCGGCTCCGACGTCGGCCACCTAAAGACCACCGCGCGCCGCGAGAGCTCCAGTGATGGTGACTTCTATCTAATCAACGGCGCCAAGACCTACATCACCTCGGGCGTGCGGGCGGACTACGTCGTCACGGCCGCACGCACCGGCGGTCCCGGCGCCGGCGGGGTGTCGCTCATCGTCGTCGACAAGGGCACGCCGGGCTTCGAGGTCAGCCGCAAGCTGGAGAAGATGGGGTGGCGCTCCTCGGACACCGCCGAGCTGTCCTACACCGACGTCCGCGTGCCGGTGGCCAACCTGATCGGCGCCGAGAACAGCGGCTTCCTGCAAATCGCGGGCGCGTTCGTCTCGGAGCGGGTCGGCCTGGCCGCGCAGGCGTACTCCAGCGCCCAGCGCTGCCTGGACCTCACCGTGGAGTGGTGCCGCAACCGGGAAACCTTTGGGCGGCCGCTGATCTCGCGTCAGCCGGTGCAGAACACGCTGGCCGAGATGGCGCGCAAGGTCGACGTGGCCCGGGTGTACACGAGATACCTCGTCGAACGTCAGCTCGACGGCGAGACCAACCTGATCACCGACGTGTGTCACGCCAAGAACACCGCGGTGGAGTCCGGCGAGTGGGTGGCCAACGCCGCGGTCCAGTTGTTCGGCGGGATGGGCTACATGGCGGAGTCCGAGATCGAACGGCAGTACCGCGACATGCGCATCCTCGGCATCGGCGGCGGTACCACCGAAATCCTCACCGGCCTAGCCGCCAAGACGCTTGGATACCAGTCGTGAGTCCACTCAAGTCCCTGGTCGACGTGTCGGGCCCCGCGTTCACCGACGCCGCCGGCGCCATGACCACCAAGCTCGCCGAACTCGACGCCGAGCACGCCAAGGCGCTGGCCGGCGGCAGCGTCAAGTCCGTCGAGCGCCACCACGCCCGCGGCAAGCTGACCCCGCGCGAGCGCGTCGAGCTGCTGGTCGACGCCGACTCCCCCTTCCTGGAACTCAGCCCGCTGGCGGCCTGGGGCAGCGACTTCCACGTCGGTGCCAGCGTGGTCACCGGCATCGGCGTCGTCGAAGGCGTCGAGTGCCTGATCGTCGCCAACGACCCGACCGTCAAGGGCGGCACCAGCAACCCGTGGACGCTGCGGAAGATTCTGCGGGCCAACCAGATTGCCCGCGAGAACCGGCTGCCGGTCATCTCCCTCGTCGAGTCGGGCGGCGCTGACCTGCCGACGCAGAAGGAGGTGTTCATCCCCGGCGGCCAGATGTTCCGCGACCTGACCCGGCTGTCGGCGGCGGGCATCCCCACCATCGCGCTGGTGTTCGGCAACTCCACCGCCGGCGGCGCGTACGTGCCCGGCATGTCCGACCACGTGGTGATGATCAAGGAACGCTCGAAGGTGTTCCTCGCCGGCCCTCCGCTGGTGAAGATGGCCACCGGCGAGGAGTCCGACGACGAGTCCCTCGGCGGCGCCGAGATGCACGCACGCACCTCGGGTTTGGCCGACTACCTGGCCAACGACGAACTCGACGCCATCCGCATCGGCCGTCGCATCGTGGCCCGGCTGAACTGGCACAAGGCCGGGCCGCGGCCGCGCCCCGTGACCGAGCCCCTGTTCGACGCCGAGGAACTGCTCGGCATCGTCCCGGCGGACCTGCGCGTGCCGTTCGACCCCCGCGACGTGATCGCCCGCATCGTGGACGGCTCGGAGTTCGACGAGTTCAAGCCGCTCTACGGCGGGTCGCTGGTGACGGGGTGGGCGACGCTGCACGGCTACCCGATCGGCATCCTGGCCAACGCCCGCGGGGTGCTGTTCAGCGAGGAGTCGCAGAAGGCGACCCAGTTCATCCAGCTCGCGAACCGCTCCGACACGCCACTGTTGTTCCTGCACAACACCACCGGTTACATGGTGGGCCGGGCGTACGAGGAAGGCGGGATGATCAAGCACGGCTCGATGATGATCAACGCGGTCTCCAACTCGACGGTGCCGCACATCTCGCTACTGTTGGGCGCCTCCTACGGCGCAGGACACTACGGCATGTGCGGACGCGCCTACGATCCCCGCTTCCTCTTCGCCTGGCCCAGCGCGAAGTCCGCGGTCATGGGCGGCGCTCAGCTGGCCGGGGTCATCTCGATCGTGAGCCGCGCGGCCGCCGAGGCTCGCGGCCAGCAGGTCGACGAGGACGCCGACGCCGCCCTTCGCGCCGCGATCGAGGCGCAGATCGACGCCGAGTCACTGCCGATGTTTCTGTCCGGCCGCATGTTCGACGACGGCGTCATCGACCCCCGGGACACCCGCACGGTGTTGGGAATGTGCCTGTCGGCCATCGCCAACGCACCGATCGAGGGGACGTCGAACTTCGGCGTCTTCCGGATGTGAGCGCCCCCGTGTCAGCGATTTCGGCGTGGTCACCGGCGGCCAGCGCCGCCAACCACGCCGAAATCGCTGGAGGAGTGAAGTGATTCAGCGCGTATTGGTCGCCAACCGGGGCGAGATCGCCCGCCGCGTGTTCGCCACCTGCCGTCGGCTCGGCATCGGCACGGTCGCCGTCTACACCGACCCCGACGCCGCGTCCCCACACGTCGCCGAGGCCGACGTCCGCGTGCGACTGGACGGCCGCAACGGCTACCTGGACGCCGCCCAACTGATCGCCGCCGCGCGGGCCGCCGGGGCGGACGCCGTCCACCCCGGCTACGGGTTCCTCTCGGAGAACGCGGAATTCGCCGCCGCAGTGCTGGAGGCCGGTCTGACGTGGGTCGGTCCGCCGGTGGCCGCCGTGCAGGCGATGGGCAGCAAGATCGAGGCCAAGAAGATGATGGTCGCGGCGGGTGTTCCGGTGCTGGAGCAGCTGGACCCCGACGCCGTGACCGCCGACCAACTGCCGGTGCTGATCAAGGCGTCCGCCGGTGGCGGCGGTCGGGGCATGCGGGTGGTCCGCGAACTGGGCCAGCTCGCCACGCAGGCCGAGGCCGCCCGCCGGGAGGCCGAGTCCGCGTTCGGCGACGGAGAGGTGTTCTGCGAGCGCTACCTAGCCAGCGGTCACCACGTCGAGGTGCAGGTGATGGCCGACGCGCACGGCACGGTGTGGTCGGTCGGCGAGCGGGAGTGCTCGATCCAGCGCCGCCACCAGAAGATCGTCGAAGAGGCCCCGTCGCCGCTTGTCGAGCGCACCCCCGGCATGCGGGCCAAGCTGTTCACCGCGGCGCGTCTCGCGGCCGAGGCGATCGGCTACACCGGTGCGGGCACCGTGGAGTTCATGGCCGACGACGGTGGCGAGTTCTACTTCCTGGAGATGAACACCCGCCTGCAGGTGGAGCATCCCGTCACCGAGGAGACCACCGGGCTCGACCTGGTCGAGCTGCAACTGCTGGTCGCCGACGGTGGCCGACTGGACGCGGAACCACCTGCCGCGCGGGGACATTCGATCGAGGCCCGGGTCTACGCGGAGGACCCCGCCAAGGACTGGCAACCTCAGGCCGGCGCGATCCACAGGTTCGACGTGCCGACCACGGCGACCGAGTTCGGGCTGCTGGGCCGCGCCGGTGTCCGCGTCGACTCCGGCGTCGTCGACGGGTCGGTGGTGTCGGTGTTCTACGACCCCATGCTGGCCAAGGTCATCTCCTACGCCCCGACCCGCAGACAGGCGGCGGGCATTCTGGCCGACGCGTTGGCCCGGACCCGGGTGCACGGCATCGGCACCAACCGCGATCTGCTGGTGAACGTCCTGCGGCATCCGGCGTTCCTCGACGGCGCCACCGACACGGCATTCTTCGACACCCACGGGCTCGCTGCGCTGGCCGCACCGTTGGCCGACGCATCGGCGGTCGCCTCGTCCGCGGTCGCCGCCGCCCTGGCCGACGCCGCCGAGAACCGCGGCGCCGCACGCGTGCTGGGCGGCTTGCCGAGCGGGTGGCGCAACCTCGCGTCCGGCTTCCAGACGAAGCGGTACCTCGACGACGCGGGTGCCGAGCACGAGGTGAGCTACCGGTTCGGCCGCGTCGGCCTGGAGCTCGACGGGACGACCGACGTGACCCTGGTGTCGTCGTCCCCGGACCGAATCGTGCTGGGCGTCGACGGGGTCGAGCGTCCGTTCGACGTCGGCCGTTACGGTGCAGACGTCTTCATCGACGGCCCGCTGGGGCCCGTGCACCTGACGGCGCTGCCCCGCTTCCCCGATCCCGACTCCGCCGTCGCCAAGGGCTCGCTGCTGGCGCCGATGCCGGGTTCGGTGACCAGGGTCGCCGCAGCCGTTGGCGACGCGGTCACGGCGGGCCAGCCGCTGATCTGGCTGGAGGCCATGAAGATGGAGCACACCATCGCCGCGCCCGGCGACGGCGTGCTCGCCGAACTGAACGTGACGGCCGGTCAACAAGTCGACGTCGGTGCCGTCCTCGCTCGCATCGACAACCCTGAAGGAGATCCCGCATGAGCTTCATCGAGACCGACGAACAGCAGCAGCTCCGCAAGGCCGTCGCGGCCATGACCGCGAGCTACGGGTCGCAGTACTACCTGGAGAAGGCCCGCGCCGGCGAGCACACCACCGAGATGTGGAGCGAGGCAGGCAAACTCGGCTTCATCGGGGTGAACCTGCCGGAGGAGTACGGCGGCGGCGGCGCCGGCATGTACGAGCTGTCGCTGGTCATGGAGGAGATGGCCGCCGGCGGCTGCGCCCTGCTCATGATGGTCGTCTCCCCCGCCATCAACGGCACGATCATCGCCAAGTACGGCACCGAGGAGCAGAAGCAGCGCTGGCTCCCCGGCATCGCCGACGGTTCGATCACCATGGCGTTCGCCATCACCGAACCCGACGCGGGATCCAACTCGCACAAGATCACCACGACCGCCCGCCGCGACGGTGACGACTGGATCCTGTCCGGGCAGAAGGTGTACATCTCCGGCGTCGACCAGGCCCAGGCGGTCCTCGTCGTGAGCCGCACGGCCGAGGCCAAGACGGGCAACCTCAAGCCCGCGCTGTTCGTCGTCCCCACCGACACCCCCGGCATGTCGTGGACGAAGATCGACATGGAGATCGTCAGCCCGGAGAACCAGTTCCAGCTGTTCCTCGACGACGTCCGGCTGCCGGCGGACGCGCTCGTCGGGTCGGAGGACGCCGCGATCGCCCAGCTGTTCGCCGGTCTGAACCCGGAACGCATCATGGGTGCGGCCAGCGCGGTCGGCATGGGACGCTTCGCGATCACCAAGGCCACCGAGTACGTCAAGACCCGGCAGGTGTGGAAGACGCCGATCGGCGCCCACCAGGGCATCTCGCACCCGCTGGCGCAGAACCACATCGAGATCGAGCTGGCCAAGCTGATGATGCAGAAGGCCGCCGCGCTCTACGACCTCGGAGACGACGGGGGATCCGCCGAAGCCGCGAACATGGCCAAGTACGCCGCGGGTGAGGCGTCGGTACGCGCCGTCGACCAGGCCGTGCAGTCCCTCGGCGGCAACGGGCTCACCAAGGAGTACGGCATCGCCTCGGTGCTGACGGCGTCGCGGCTGGCGCGCATCGCGCCGGTGAGCCGGGAGATGATCCTGAACTACGTGGCGCAGACGTCGCTGGGTCTCCCCCGGTCCTACTGATGAGCGCACTGGTCGCCTACGAGGTCGACGGCGCGGTGGCGCGGCTGACGCTGGACTCGCCGCACAACCGCAACGCCCTGTCGACGGCGCTCGTCGCACAACTTCACGACGGGTTGACCTCGGCCGCGGCGGATCCGGCCGTGCGGTGCGTGGTGCTGGGCCACACCGGCGGCACGTTCTGCGCCGGCGCCGACCTGAGCGAGGCGGCCGGACGCGAGCCCGGCGAGCTGGCCACCGACCGCGCCCGCGAGATGGCCGATCTCCTCCGCGCGCTGGTCGCCCTGCCGATGCCGGTGATCGGCGTGGTGGACGGCCACGTGCGCGCGGGCGGCCTCGGACTGATCGGCGCGTGCGACATGGTCGTGGCCGGCCCGTCGAGCACCTTCGCGCTGACCGAGGCGCGGATCGGCGTCGCCCCCTCGATCATCTCGTTGACGTTGCTGCCGAAGATGTCCGCCCGCGCCGCGGGACGCTACTTCCTCACCGGCGAGAAGTTCGGACCCGCAGAGGCGCGGGACGTCGGTCTGGTGACCGTTGCCGCCGACTCGGCCGAGGACGTCACCGCAGCCGTCGACCGACTGGTGGCCGACGTCACGAAGGGGTCACCACAGGGTCTGGCGGCGTCGAAGGCGTTGACGACGGCCGCGCTCCTGGCGAGCTTCGACGCCGACGCCGAGGCCCTGACCACGCAATCGGCGGCGCTGTTCGTCTCCGAGGAGGCCCGCGAGGGCATGATGGCATTCCTCGAGAAGCGCCCGCCGAGATGGCTGGGCGGTACCGGCGGCGCGTCGGTTTAGCCCGGTTCGGTGCACGGCGCCTTGCATGTCTGACCGATCGTCGTAGGCTCGACCACGATGAGCAATGGAGCGTCGCGATACGGGTCGATGCGCGCTGCCGACTCCGATCGAATTCAGGTCGCGCAGTTGCTGACCGACGCCGCCGCACAGGGTCGCCTCGAGATGACCGATTACGAGGACCGGCTGAAGAAGGCCTACGCGGCCCAGACGTTCGACGAACTCGACCGGCTCAGCTCCGACCTGCCGGGCATCGCCACCACGGCGCCCGCGATCGGACCGGGACAGCCGGCACCGTCGACGCTTCTGCTGGCGATCATGAGCGGTTTCGAGCGGCGCGGCCGCTGGAACGTGCCGAAGCGGCTGACGTCGGTGGCGCTGTTCGGCGGCGGCGTGATCGACCTGCGCTACGCCGACTTCACCACCGCCGACGTCGAGATCCACTCGTATTCGATCTTCGGTGGACAGACCATCCTGCTGCCGCCCGAGCTGAACGTCGACGTCCACGGCGTCGGCGTGATGGGCGCCTTCGACCACCTCGGCGACCAGGGGTCCCCCGGCGCGCCCCACGTCACGATTCGCGGATTCTCGCTGTGGGGCAGCGTCGGGATCAAGCGCAAGAAGCGCAAGGCCCAGTAGTAGGTCAGCCCCGCCGTCGGCGCGAACGTAGGTAGTCGCCGACAACGGCGGCTCCCAGTCCGTCCAGGTCGGGTTCCACGACACGCCCTTCGACCCGACGCGCGACCTGGTCGATGAAGCGCGCGAGCCCCGGATCGCTGCCGAGCCGGAAGATCGTCACCTGCGCACCGAGCCGCGAGATCTCGTCGAAGCCCTTGACCGTGTGGGCGATGGTCCGCGGGTGCGGCGGGTAGTCGAAGAACACGGACGTGCCGCCGTCGTCGTGCCCGTAGTCCTCGAGATGTGCCGTCGGTTCGCCGTCGGTGACGATGAGCACCACCGGCTGGGCGTTGGGGTGACGGCGCAGATGACGCGACGCCAGGGCAAGCGCGTGGTGCAGGTTGGTGCCCTGCTCGTAGACGCCCTCCAGCCCCGTCAGCTCCGCTGCGCTGACGGTGCGCGCGTAGCGGCCGAACGCGATGATCTGCAGATCGTCGGACCGGAACCGGGTGCTGATCAGCTGGTGCAGCGCCAGCGCGGTGCGCTTCATCGGCAGCCAGCGGTTCTCCATCACCATCGAGAACGACGTGTCGACCAGCAGCGCCACCGCCGACTGGGTGCGCTGCTCGGTTTCGGAGATCTCGACGTCCTCCACGGTGATCTGCATCGGCAGCTCCGCAACCCCCGTACCTGTGCCAATTCCCCGGTCGCTTCGCTCCTGCCCGCCGGCTTGCCGCAGAACGGCGTTCGTCAACGTCCTCGTCACGTTCCACGGCTCGGTGTCGCCGAACTGCCACGGCCGGGTGGCACCGGTCAGTTCGCCCGCGGCTCCGGCCCGGCGCGTGTCGCGTTCGCCGTGGCGACCCGAAAGCTGTTGTGCCACGTCGCGGAGGATCATCTGACCCAGCTGGCGCATCGCCTTGGGGGACAGCCGCCACTGACCGTCGGCGTCGCGGTCGAGGAACCCCTGGTTCATCAGCGCGCGTTCGAGTTCGGACAGCGTGCGGGCGTCGACGGCCGCCTGGTCGCCGAGTTGACGGGCCAGCATGTCGAGGTCGACGTCGTCCATCTGCGCGCCGGCGTAGCTTTGGCTCAGCTGCTCGGCGAGTTGCTCGAGCTCGCCGATGTCGGCCAACGCCTGCGCGCCCTCCCCCATGCCCATCGGGTTGTCGCCCTTGAACTGCTCCGACCCCTGCCAGTCCTCACCGGGCCGCGCGTTCTGCAGATGCTGGTCGAGCTTGTCGAGCGCATTGGTCAACGACGGCGACCCAAAGGCCTGCTGCGCCAACGCATCCAGCTCGGCCCGCTGGTCGGGCGACAGGCTGTTGCGGAACCGCTGGGCGGCGGCCGCCCGCTTGGCCAGCGAGTCGAGGAGCTCGTCGATGTTCTTCGGATTCTCCGGGAAGAACTCGCCGTGCTTGGCCATGAACTCCTGGAAGTCCTCGGGCGAATCCTGGCCACTGGCGTGCTTGTCCAACAACTCGTTGAGGTCGTCGAGCATGTCGTTGACGCGCTGCCGGTCCTCGTCGGTGGCGTTCTCCAGCGCCTCCTTCATGCCCGCGAAGCGCTGGTCGAGCATCTCGCGACCCATCAGGTCCTTGATCTGCTCGTACTTCTCGCGCGCCTCCTGAGAGCGCCAGTCGTACTCGGACAGCTCCTGGACCGCCTTGGCCGGCGACGGCGGCAGGGCCTCCAATTGCAGTTCGTTGAACCGGGCGTCGTCGTCGAGCGCGCGGGCCAACTCCTTGCGCTCGGCCAGCACCGCCTCGTCGAGCAGTTTCTTGATGTCCTGAAGGGTTCCGTCGAGATTGTTCTGCTGCAACAACTTCCGACGCTTGCTGTTGGCCTCGGCGGCCAGCCGGTCGGCGCCGCGCATGTTGTCCGTGCCGCGGCGCATCAGCTCGGCGAGCGCACGACGCGGTGAACTGCCCTCCATGACGTCCTGGCCGATCTGCTCCAGCGCCTCGCGCAGGTCGACCGGAGGAGCCAGCGGGTCGGGCCCGCCGGAGTAGCGCGAATACCGCGAAATGCGCTTAACCATAGATGGTTTCGCCCTCCCCCGAGACCTTGTCGATCCGCTTGGCCAGATACAGGGCCTCCAGGGCCAACTCCAGCGCCGCCGCGCGTTCGCCGTCGGACTGCGCGCCCAACCGCTCGGAGATGGCGTCGACGACGGGCAGGTCCGGCAGTGCGGCCAGCACGTCCTTGGCCGAGACGCGCTCACCCGTCGTCACCGGGGCGCCCTCCTCGACCGCGGAGACCAGCGGGCCGACGTCCAGACCGCCGAGCAGGCGCTGCGCCGTGTCGGCGGTCGCCCGCCGCAGCAGGTGTTCGAGCACGGCCTGCTCGCGCCCCTCCTCGCCCGACTCGAATTCCAGCTTGCCCCGCAGGACGTCGACGATGGTGCCGAGGTCGACGACCCGGGCGACGGGGTCCTGCTCGCCGAGGATCGCCGACCGGTGGGTGGCGGCCGCGGCCACCGTCTCGGCGGCGGCGATGGCGAACCGCGCCGACACCCCCGAGCGCTGGTCGATCGACTGCGACTCGCGCAGTGAGCGGGCGAACCGGGCCAGGATCTGCAGCAGGTAGTCCGGCACGGCCGCCGGCAGGTGGGATTCCTGCTTGATCACGCCCACCTCGGCTTCGAGCGCCTGGGGGTAGTGCGTGCGGATCTCGGCGCCGAACCGGTCCTTCAGCGGGGTGATGATGCGGCCGCGGTTGGTGTAGTCCTCGGGGTTGGCGCTGGCCACGACGAGGACGTCCAGTGGAAGTCGCAGCGTGTAGCCGCGGACCTGGATGTCGCGCTCCTCCATCACGTTGAGCATGGAGACCTGGATGCGCTCGGCGAGGTCGGGCAGCTCGTTGATCGCGACGATGCCGCGGTGGGCCCGCGGAATCAGACCGAACGCGATGGTCTCCGGGTCGCCGAGGCTGCGGCCCTCGGCCACCTTGATGGGGTCGATGTCGCCGACGAGGTCGGCGACGCTGGTGTCGGGAGTGGCCAGCTTCTCGGTGTAGCGCTCGCTGCGGTGCAGCCACGTGATGGGCAGGTCGTCGCCGGACGCGGCCGCGCGGCGGATCCATTCGGGCGTGATCGGCGTGTAGGGATGCTCGTGCAGCTCGGAGCCCTCGATGACCGGCGTCCACTCGTCGAGCAGGTTGGTCAGCGACCGCAGCAGACGCGTCTTGCCCTGGCCGCGTTCGCCGAGCAGTACGACGTCGTGCTCGGCGATCAGCGCACGCTCGAGCTGTGGGATGACGGTGTCCTCGAAGCCGAGGATGCCGGTCCACACGTCGCGGCCCTCGCCGAGCGCGGCCAGCAGATTTTCCCGGATTTCGGCCTTCACGCCACGCTCGCGATGCCCGGAGGCGCGCAGCTCGCCGACGGTGCGGGGCAGATCGTTAGGTGATGTCACTACTCCACGCTACGACTGTTGGCGCCGGGAGGCACCAGGTCCGTGCTCTAAGCGAAATTACGACGCCGTGACGAGGCCCTAGTGGGCGAAGTGGCGCGCACCGGTGAGGTACAGCGCGATGCCCGCCTTGGCCGCCGCTTCGGTCACGACGTCGTCGCGCATCGACCCGCCGGGATGGACGATTGCCGTCACGCCCGCGGCGGTCAGCACCTCGAGTCCGTCCGGGAACGGGAAGAAGGCGTCCGAGGACGCCACCGCACCGCGCACGCGGTCGCCGGCGCGCTCGACGGCCAGGCGGGCCGCGTCGACCCGGTTGACCTGTCCCATGCCGACGCCGACGGTCGCGCCGTCCTTGGCCACGACGATCGCGTTGGACTTCACCGCGCGGCAGGCGCGCCAGGCGAACACCAGATCGGCGAAGGTGTCGGCATCGGCGGGCGTCCCGGTGGCCAGCGTCCAGGTGGACGGGTCGTCGCCGGGGGCGTCGACCGCGTCGCGTTGCTGGACCAGCAGGCCGCCGCTGACCTGACGGAACTCGGCGCCGCCGACCCGGGGCTCGGAGGCCACCAGCACGCGGATGTTCTTCTTTCCGGTCAGAATCTCGACCGCGCCCGGCTCGTAGGCCGGCGCGATGATCACCTCGGTGAAGATGTCGGCGACCGTCTTGGCCATCTCGACGCTGACCGTCGTGTTGGCCGCGATCACTCCGCCGAACGCGCTCAGCGGGTCGCACTCGTGGGCCTTGCGGTGCGCGTCGGCGACCGACGTCGACGACACGGCGATGCCACACGGGTTGGCGTGCTTGATGATCGCCACGCACGTCTGCTCGTAGTCGAAGGCGGCCCGCCATGCAGCGTCGGCGTCGGTGTAGTTGTTGTACGACATCTCCTTGCCGTGCAACTGCTCGGCCTGCGCCAGACCGGGCCACGCCGACTCGTCGCGGTACAGCGCCGCCCGCTGGTGCGGGTTCTCGCCGTAGCGCAGCACGGCGGCACGCTTCCAGGTCCCGCCGAACCACTCGGGCGGCCCGGAGGCGTCGGCTTCGGGCGCCAGGACCGAGCCCATCCAGCTCGCGACGGCGACGTCGTACTCGGCGGTGTGCCGGAATGCCAGTGACGCCAGCCGCTTTCGCTCGGCGAGGGTGAAGCCACCCGCGCGTGCCGCGGCGAGCACACCGTCGTAGCCGCGTGGCTCGACGACGACCGCGACGCTGGGGTGGTTCTTGGCGGCGGCGCGCACCATCGACGGCCCGCCGATGTCGATCTGCTCGACGCACTCGTCCTCGCTGGCACCGGACTCGACGGTCTCGGTGAAGGGGTAGAGGTTGACGACCACCAATTCGAAGGCGGCGACGCCGAGTTCGTCGAGCGCGGCGAGGTGTTCGGCCTTGCGGGTGTCGGCGAGCAGGCCGGCGTGCACCCTCGGGTGCAGCGTCTTCACGCGGCCGTCGAGCACCTCGGGGAAGCCGGTGACGTCCTCGACCGGGGTCACCGGGACTCCGCTGGCGGCAATGGTTTTCGCCGTGGAGCCGGTGGAGACGATCGCCACGCCCGCCTCGTGGAGGCCACGGGCCAGGTCGGCGAGGCCGGTCTTGTCGTACACGCTGATCAACGCGCGTCGAATCGCCCGCCTGCCGTCACCGGTACCCACGTCCACGCTCATCCGATTACTGCCTTTCGTCCTGTCCACGTCACACCGCGAGTTGCCATCGCGGCAAGTACATCCACCAGCAGTCGTCGCTCGACGACCTTGATCCGCTCGTGCAGAGCCGCCTCGTCGTCGTCGTCGAACACGTCGACGGCCTCCTGCGCCAAGATTGGTCCCGTGTCCATTCCCGCGTCGACGAGGTGCACCGTGCATCCGGTGACCCGCACGCCGTAGGCGAGGGTGTCGGGCACCGCGTGCGCACCGGGGAACGCGGGCAGCAGCGCGGGATGAGTGTTGACGACGCGACCGGGGAAGCGCGAAAGGAATTGCGGGCCAAGGATCTTCATGAACCCGGCGGACACCACCAGATCAGGCTGGTGGGCGGCCGTCGCGTCGGTGATCGCGGCGTCCCACGCGTCGCGGTCGGCATGGTCGCCGAGGCGGGTGGTGAAGCTCGGCAGCGAGGCGGCTTCGGCGACCTCCAGTGCGCGGCAGTCGCGATCGGTGCCGACCGCGACCACGCGCGCCGGGTAGTCGCCGACGGCCGCGGAGAGCAGCGATTCCAACAGCGAACCCGTGCCCGAGGCCAGAACGATCAGCCGCGCCGGCGCACTGGGGGGCACGAGAAGCGGGGGCTGCACGCGATGCAGCCTAATCGGAGGAACGCCGCGGCTCGTCGCTGGTGTGCTCTTCACCGGCCGAATGGTCGTCGTCGGCGAAGTAGTGGGCCTCGGGGTCGTCGTCGATGTCGAACACGTCGCGGTGCGTGGGCCGAAGCGGCCGGGCCGGCACGCGCTCTGGCTCGGCCCTCGGCGCGGGGACCACCTCCGCCTCGAGTTCGGGTTCGAGGTCCGGCTCGTACGGTTCGGGGTCGGCCTCGACGACCACGTCGGGCTCCGGTTCGGGGTCGGGTTCGGTCTCCTCGAGGGACGGCACCGGCGCCGTCTCGGCGTCGGCCTCGGGTTCCGGCTCGGGGCCCGGTCGGGGCGCCTCGGCCGGGACCGGGCGGGTCTTGGGCCGACGCCGCAGCCCGCCGCTCATGACGACCGTCAGACCGCCGACGGCGACGAACCAGAGGAACACCGCGGGCCCGAACGTGCCCTGGTCGACGCCGACGTCGCCGAAGTTTCCGAGCCGGCCGCCGCCGGCATGCCCGAGCAGCGCCATCGCGGCGGCCGCAATGGCGGCCGCGGCGACCAACTTGCCCGCGGCCTCGGGCAGCGGCTCGGCCCGTCGGGCGCACTGCTGCCCGACGGCCACGGCCGCCGCCGCGGCGGCGATCAGCAGCGCCACCCAGATGGGTCCCAGGGGTGGGCTCGGCACCGCAGCCAGAATGGGCAGGGCGGGGACGTCGCCGCCGAGGACGGTGAAGGAACTGAACGTGGCAAGCCCGACGTGCGCGCTGGAACCAACGGCGACCGCCGCGGTTCCCACGATCACGTTCGGTGCGTAGAGCATCGACAGCAGCGTCAGGCTCAGCTGCCCGAAAGCCGAGTCCGTGATGCCGAAGAGGGTGTCCATCGTGCCCCAGTGCACGATCATCGACCCCGCCGCGATCACCCCGGACAGGCCGAACAGCGCGAACACGCCCACCAGGGCGGCCCGGAACGCCTCCGGCAGCCAGCCGGGGACGTACGGGAGCCTCAGCAGCCGCGGGGTCACCCGTGGTCCGACGCCGAGGAGCGCGCCGACCAGGTGCACGGCCAGCACGCATCCGAACGCGTGCGTCGCACTAGGCGTCTGAAGTTGGGTCAGCACGGAGGACGCGTCGTGAATCACCGCGAGTGCGATCGCGGCGAGCAGCAAGGGGCCGCCCAGCGCCGAGGCCACGATCCACCGGATGACGAACCAGGACGTCCCCGCCTTGGTCGCCGCCGCCGTGGTGCGGGCGGTTCCCCACACCATCAGCAGCAGCGGTAGCAGCGGCATGACGCCAAGCTCGGCGCCGCCGATGGACACCGGCACCCCGTGGACGCCGAGCCACATGCTCGCGATCGCACCGAACGCCCCGGTCATGTCGCTGTTGGCGATCACCAACTGCACCAGCACCACGGCCGCGATGACCGCCAGTGCAATGGCCGACGGCCCGAACGCGACCCGCAACAGGTCGCGCGCCTGGCGTGTGCCGACTGGCCGGTTGTCCACTAGCTGCGTCGCTCCTCGCACCATCTCCGGCGCACGAAGGGTGTGCGCGCGCCGCTAGAGATTATGACGGTGGCGGAGGGGTTTGCGGCGCACCCTGCTGCTGGGGTTGCTGCGTTTCGAACGACTGCGTCGGCTGCGAGCCGATGGACCCCTGCGGCGAACCGAAGGCGGGGAACCCCGTCGGCGGCGTGGGCGGCCCGCTCTCGTGCGACCCGGCCTGCTGGCCTGGCTGCGACGGCGACTGAGCTCCGGGCTGGGAGCCCGGCTGGGCACCGAAGCCACCGGTCGACGGGTTCGGGTAGCCGCCGTACTGCTGCTGCGGGTAACCGCCACGCTGCTGCGGCGGGCCCTGCTGGTGCAGGGGGGTGGTGTGCTGGGGCTGACCCTGCGGCTGACCGTAGTACTGCCCCGGGGCGCCGTACTGGCCGTAGGGGTTCTGGTCGTACTTGGGCTTGGGCGTGGGCGCGTTGACGACGCCGGTTTCCAGCAGCAGTGCCGCCACGGCCGCGATCACCTGGAGCACCGAGAACACGATGATCAGGTACAGCGCCCACCCGAAGGACACGCCCGAGGGCAGGCCGACGATCTGCGAGAGCACGATCAGCAGCGCGAGCACCGAGAGGATCGCGACCCAGGTGTAGGACCGGCCCAGCTTCGGCAGCAGGCTGGCCCCGGCGAGCAGGGCGGCGACCAGCGCGACCGCCGTCGCGAGGGTGATGCCGATCGGCGTGGTGCTGACTGACCCGCCGATGGGGCCGAAGCCCGGAAGGTTCGGCGCGTTGATCGTGAACACCGGACCGAAGTTGGCCAAGTAGACCAGCAGCCCGAGCGCTGCCACGGCAGCCGCCAGGTACTGCGGCAACTTGCTCGGCCCGGCCGGAGCGGTCTCCTGCGTGTGGCCGAACTGCTGCGCGGGCGCGGAATACTGCCCCGCGGACGGCCCGGACGGGTAACCGGAGTTACCGGGCGGGCCCGATGGGTACGACATGTCCCCTCCTCTGATGGGCGATTGGTTCACCCACGCTAGCGCACCAAGCTTTGGGGTCGGTCCGCGCGCACGCCAGCGCGAGGAGCCGTCAGGCGGGAACCAGCACCGGCCGGTCGACTGAATCCTCTTCGGAGCGTTCGATTTCGCGCACCAGCGGCAGAACGTTCGCGCCGAAGTACTCGATCTCCTCCTGGAAGTGGAGGAAGCCACCGAGGATCAGGTCGACGCCGCGCTTGCGGTAGGCCACGATGCGTTCGGCGATCTGCTCGGGCGTGCCGATCAGCTGGGTCCGGAAGCCGTCGTTGTACTGGACGAGGTCCTCGAACGAGGAGTCGGCCCACATGCCCTTCTTGTCACCGGTGGCGTTGCCCGCCTGCTGGACCGCGCCGCGGAAGCCTTCGACGGCGGGCTTGTTGGCCTTCGCGATGATCTCCCGGAGGACTTCCCTTGCTTCCTTTTCCGTGTCCCTGGCGATGATGAAGCCGTTGAGTCCGACCTTGACCTCGCGGCCGACGGTTCGCGCGTGGTCGCGCACCTCGACGACCTGTTCGGTGATGCCGTCGAAGTCCTTGCCGTTGGAGAAGTACCAGTCCGAGTACAGCCCGCCGTTGCGGCGGGCGGCCGTCGAGTTGCCGCCCTGGAAGATCTCGGGGTTCGGCCGGTCGGCGGTGTTGAGGGGCTTGGGCTTCAGGGTGAAGTCGTGGATGCGGTAGAAGTCGCCGCGGAAGTCCACGTCGTCCTCGGTCCAGATCTTGCGCAGCACCTGGAGGAACTCGGCGCTGCGGCGATACCGCTCGTCGTGTTCGAGCCACGGCTCGCCCAGGTGGGTGAACTCGTCCTTGAACCATCCGGAAACGACGTTGACCGCGAACCGGCCGTTGCTGAGGTGATCGGCCGTCGCGCCGAGCTTGGCGAGCACCGCGGGCTGCCACAACCCGGGGTGGACGGCGGCGATGACCTTCAGCCGTTCGGTGGCCAGTAGCAGGGCCAGGCTGAAGCTGGTCGACTCGTGCTGGAACTCGGCGCCGTAGCTGGCCTCGTAGCGGACCTGTGAGAGCGCGTACTCGAACCCGTTGTTCTCGGCGGTCTGGGCGAGCTTCTTGTTGTACTCGTAGTTCCAGTCGGTGCGCTGCTCGATGTCGCTGGTCACGAGCCCGCCGCTCACGTTCGGAACCCAGTAGGCGAACTTCACGTGGTCGGCGATGCGTTCGGTCGTCATGGTGTGTCATCTCAGCGAACGGTTTGCCCCGCGTCACGGGTAACGATCCATCAGATTCCAACCCTGACCCCGGCGCACGAGGAGCCACCTTGCGCTCGAGGACTAGAACACGTTCTAATTCTGATCATGGACTACGGGCTCGTTCTCTTCACCAGTGATCGCGGCATAGCTCCGGCGCCCGCGGCCAAACTCGCCGACGACCACGGTTTTCACACGTTCTACGTGCCCGAGCACACCCACATTCCGATCAAGCGGCAGGCCGCGCACCCCACCACGGGTGACGAGTCACTGCCGGACGACCGCTACATGCGCACGCTCGACCCCTGGGTCAGCCTGGGCACCGCGGCCGCCGTGACGACGAACGTGCGGTTGTCGACGGCCGTCGCGCTGCCCGTCGAGCACGACTGCATCACGCTGGCCAAGTCCATCGCCACGCTCGACCACCTCTCCGGCGGTCGGGTGAGCCTCGGCGTCGGATTCGGCTGGAACACCGACGAACTGGCCGACCACAACGTGCCGCCGGGCCGTCGTCGCACCATGTTGCGCGAATACCTGGAGGCCATGCGCGCCCTGTGGACACAGGAAGAAGCTTCCTACGACGGCGAATTCGTGAACTTCGGCCCCAGCTGGGCCTGGCCCAAGCCCGTTCAGCCGCACATCCCCGTCCTGGTCGGCGCCGCGGGCACCGAGAAGAACTTCAAGTGGATCGCCAAGTCGGCCGACGGCTGGATCACCACGCCGAGGGACTTCGACATCGACGCGCCCGTGAAGCTGCTCCAGGACACCTGGGCCGCGGCTGGCCGCGACGGTGCGCCGCAGATCGTCGCGCTGGACTTCAAGCCCGACCCCGACAAGCTGGCCCGCTGGGCCGATCTCGGCGTCACCGAGGTGCTGTTCGGGTTGCCGGACAAGCCGGAATCCGAGGTGGCCGCGTACGTGGAGAGGCTGGCGGGCAAGCTCGCTGCCCTGGTCTGATTTGGTGCGTCTCCGGCCAGTTCGGGGGCAGTAGCGTGATGACCGTGACGAATCCGCTCGAGGTCGACACCGCAGCACTCGAAGGAGTCGCGCGCGAACTCGGCGGGTTGAGCGACCAGCTGAGCAGCGGCGGCGTCATCCATGAATGGCAACCGCCCGTCGCGCAACCGAGCGGCACGGCGGCAGTCGGCGTCACCGCCGCGGCGAATCACGTCGTCGAAGAGGCGGCGGCCAACCTGTTGCTGTTCGCCGACGACCTCGCCGGGGCCGCGCGGTACTACGCCGGCCGGGACGCCGAAGAGGCCAGTCGGATCGACACGACCATGCAGCCGCCGAGGTAGCGATGGTCGAGACACCCACCCGGTCGCGCGTCGAGGGGTGGTCGAGCGGACATCTCCGACAGGCCGCCCTGGGCTGGCAACGCCAAGCCGACCTCACCGAGCAGACGTACTCGCGAGCGCAGCATGCCGTCGACGCCGTGCCCTGGAGCGGTGCGGGTGCCGACGGGGCCAGGGCCAAGCTCGTGGAGAACCTGGCCAAGGTCCGGGGCGCTCTGGCGCTGATGGAACGGGCCGGGCGGATCGCCATGGCCGGGGCCGACGTGATCGACGCCGCCAAGCGCGCCGCAGTCGACGCGATCCAGAACGCCGTCAGCCAGTTCTTCGAGGTCAGCGAGAACCTGTCGGTGACCGACCGCATGCCGGCGATCTTCAGTGCCGCACTGGCATTGGTGCGCAAGATCGCCGCGGCACACCTGCAAGCCGACATCCGCGCGAAGGCCATGATGCTCGCGCTGGCCGACGAGGACGTCGCCCACCAGCTCGACGCGGTCGCCGAGGCCATGCAGACCTTCGACCTCGCGGGCGGCCGAGGCGGCGCCGCCAAGCCGGGCGACCCGCAAATCGTCGGGGGTCCCACTCCGCTGACGCCCGACGGGAAGCAGGGCGATCTGAGCTCGACGATTCCCGGCACCGGGATCGAGATCAGCGGCGACGGCCGAACCACGTATCCGACGCTCAACGGCGAACGCAATCCCCTCGAGGTGCCGGGCGGCCGGCCACTGCCCACCGGCACCATCGTGGGCCCCGACGGCAAGCAGTACGCGCTGTACAGCGAGGTCCCGTACAAGTTGCCGAACGGTCAGCGCAATCCAGACTTCGCCACCGCCGACACCACCGTCGTCGACCTGAACGATCCCTCGAAGAGGCTCGGCGTCCTGCCCGGGATCTCCCAGGCCAGCGGCGCTTACGACCCGGCGACCAACCGGATGGTCATCGTCGGCAACGACGGACCTCACGACCGCACGAGACGGCTGTACATGTCCGATCCCATCGACCCCAAGAACCCCAACGGCTGGATGCAGACGCTCAAACCCCAGGGTGAGATCCAGGGGCTGCCCGGTGATCGGGAGAGCCAGATCGTCGCGCTCAAGGGTGGCGGCTTCATGCTCGTCGGTTCCGACAACTTCGACAACCGACTGCCAGGAGATCAACCGATCGGCGCGGTCACGGCCTCGACGCCGGAGGGCCTGCTGACGGCGAAGGCAACTCCCCTCTTCCCGCCGGGGCCCGGCGCGTGGCCGGGAGATTCCGCTCCGTACGGCCCCACCGTCGTCGACACGGTGTACGACCCCGTCACGGGCAAGGAGACGGTGCAACTTCGCGTCAGCACGTGGGAGGACCCGCCGAACTGGGATGGCAAGGGCGACAAGCCGTACAACCCGAAGACGTATCAGACCCAACTGACCGTGCAGCACTAGGCGAGCGGAGTGTCCAGAATGTTCGGCCCACTGTGCAAGGCAATGGTGGTGGCGTGTGCGGTCATCGGACTGGTCTCGATTCCAGGCGCGCCCGAGGTTCATGCCGAACCACCAGGTTTTCCGGATCTCGCCGCGTTCACGGAGGCGCCACTGAGCGTCGACTACTCGCGGCCAGACAAGTCGGCCAACGGCTATTCCTTCTTTCGAACCCCGGACGGGCTCAACTGCATGGCGGGGAGTCTGGTGCGATGCAGCGGGTCGCTCCCAGGCCTGCCAACCGCTCAGTTCGGCGACTGCGCCTCGGTGCGCCAAAGCCACGAACAGGCCGAAGATGGAGGGCCATTCGCGTTCGCCAAAGACAGCACGTGCCGAGATGAACCGGACCAACTACTCGACGTCGGACAGAAGTTGACCCTCGTGTCCAACTACACGACGACGTGCGTCGTCGGTGCAAATCGGCTGACCGCCTGCATCAGGGCCGGCCACGGTTTCGTGTTGCAGCCGTCCGGCAGCTGGGTGTTCTGATGCGAGGGATCCGATGGCTAGCCGCCGTGGCATTCGTTCTTGCCGCCTGTTCGCCGAGTCCCACGTCCGCGTCCCCACCCCCCAACTTTCCCAACGTCGACGCGTTCACGGCCGTTGACGCGGGCGACTACGACGACCTCGGCGACACGAACTTCCTCAGTCCGAACGAACAGGTCGACTGCGCGCTCGACTGGGGTCCGCACGAATCGGTCATCTGCAACGGCATCCCCGGCGTGCCGGCGTCGGTCGCCGGCGCCGGATGCCCCACGGTCCGCAAGGCAGACGAGTCGGGCGGCGACGCGCCGTATGCGATCACCCGGACGGACGGCGGCTGTGTGACGGCACGGTCGGTCAAACCAATGAACGCCGGCCGCAAGCTCGTGGGCAAGAACGCCACCTGTGTCGTCGGAGAAGACGAACTGGTCGCGTGCATCGACGCCGACAAGCGACACGGCTTCGTGCTGCAGCCGTCGGGCAGCTGGACGTTCTAGGACTCGGCGCCCGCCCGCTCAGAGGCCTCTCAGCCGCAGCGGGCATCCTGAGATCATGGCTGAGCCCGTGTTCACCGACCGACGTCGCGCCGAGTCGTTCGGCTCGGTCGCCGACGACTACGACCGCTACCGCCCCCGGTACCCCCAGGCGCTGATCGCACGGCTGGTGACGTCCCCCGGCCTGTGCGTCCTCGACGTCGGGGCGGGTACCGGGATCTCGTCGGCTCAACTCGCAGCCGCGGGGGCCGACGTGCTGGCCGTCGAGCCCGACGAGCAGATGGCGGCACGATGCCTTGCAAAGGGAATCCCCGTGGAGCGCAACACGTTCGAGCAGTGGCCGCCGCGCGGGCGCACCTTCGACCTCGTCACCTTCGGACAGTCGTTTCACTGGGTGGATCCCGACGTGGCGCTGCCGAAGCTGGCGTCGCTGCTGAACCCTGGCGGCCGGCTGGCGTTGATGTGGAACCGCATCACGGCGAGCGACTCGACGCGGCGCGGACTAGAGAGGATCTCCGCCGAGTACGGCGTCACCACGCCCGCCTCGACCTCGGGAAACAATGCCGAGACCGCCCTGCAGGCGCTGCTACGCCGAGCGGAGTTCACCGCCGAGCGCGTCGAGGTGAGCGAACACCTGCACTACTCCAGCGAAGACTGGCTGAACCTGCTGTTCACCCACTCCAACCACGTCGTCCTCGAACCGGCCGCCAAGACCGAGCTGCGAAGGCGCCTGGGCGATCTCATCGGCGACGACGGCGTCAGCGCGACCAACGACGCGCTGGCTCTCATCTGTGCGCGCTCGGAGGTCACGCCAGCGTCGCGCGGTTGACCCCGTCCTCGTTCGACGTGACGGTGATCGCGGCGCCCAGTGGGTCTCCCCCGGTCATCAGCGCCACCAGGTCGTCGTCATCGCTGAGGGCCATGAACCGACTTCCGTCCGCGTCGAGGCGACCGATGATGACGCCCGTCGTCACCGGCCAGTCGTAACGCACCGAGTAGGTCTCGACCGTGCCGGGCCCGTCGGCGTTGCGAGTCACCGACACCTTCGGCAGCGCCGCGATGTCGGCCTGCAACGCCTTGCCCCGGTCTGGTGCCCACTCGGCAGGCTCGGTGGAGTAGACCCCGACGGAGTACTTGCTCATGACACCGCCGTTGGCGCCGACGAGACCGAACGATCCCGGACGATCGCGCATCTGGGCCACGGTCTCGGCGATGCCGTGCAGCGAGTAACTGTTGCCGGGGCCGCCGAAGTACGGCAGGCCGCCGGTCAGCGTGAGCCCGCGCAGATCGTCCTCGGCGACCCCGAACTCATCGCAGACCGCGAAGACCGGAAAGGGGAAGCAGCTGTAGAGGTCGAACGTGGCCACGTCGTCGATGCCGACGCCGGCACCTCGAAGTGCTTCTGCCACGGCCTGTTTCGCGGCATGACTGACGCTCGGGTCGACGCGGTCCAGCAGGTCCTGCTCGGTCTGGTCGGCGTGTCCGCGCAGGTACACCCACTTCTCCTCGGGCACCCCGAGCCGACGGGCGGCGGCCACCGACATCACCAACGCCGCGGCACCCTGGTTGACGGTGTCGCGGGCCACCAGGAGCCGCGGGTACGGATCGCAGATCATCCGGTTCTCGGCGGTGACGGTTTCGATCTCGTCGACCGACCGCTCCACCGGCGAGGACGAAAACGGGTTCTTCGCAGCGACTTTCGAGAAGGGTGCGAACAACTCCGCCATCCTGCGGCGGTAGCCCGCGACGTCGAGATCCAGCCGGGCCCGTCGTGCGTTGTCGAGCAGTCCGTACTGCACGGGCGCACCCGTCAGCCCGTGCTTGGCCGTGTACTCGCTCATGTACTGCTCGAAGCCGTAGCCGCGGTCCTCGAGCTGGCCACCGACGTGCTCGGTGAAGTCCGGCTTCTCGTCGCGGTTGGAGAAGTACTTCAGCGTCGAACCGTTCTCCGAGCCGAGGATCAGCACCACCTCGTGGTCACCGGCGGCGATCGCACCGGCGAACTCCGTCATCAGCTTCTGGGGCCCGTTGCCACCGATCGGCTCCAGGATGGCGCGCGCCGGGTCGGCGCCGACTCGCTGCGCGACCGAACGGACGTAGTTGTCCGAGGCGCCCAGCGGCGGAGTGTCGAACGGCGTGCAGATCTCGAACTGCCGCAACCCGGCGAACACCTCGATCGACCGCGCGACGGCGGCCCCGTCGGCGCCGGTGTCCGCGAGGGCCGCCCGCACCGCCTCGGTGGCGAGCTCGACCGAGGACATGCCCCGGTAGCCGGCGTCGTCGATCCGCTCGGTGAACTGGCCGACGCCGACGACGACCGGGGTACGGGGATCTACCTGCATAGTTCGTCAGGCTAACCGAAACTGGAACGTGTTCCAACTTCGCGTTACCCACCCCAACGAAAGTGCGGCCAGATCGGGTATCCCGAAGGATTCGCGATCTGGCCGCACACTCGACGTTCTGGTTACAGGCCTTCGAGGATCTCTCTGGCCAGCTTGGCGGTCTCCGACGGCGTCTTGCCGACCTTGACGCCCGCGGCCTCCAGTGCCACCTTCTTGCCGTCGGCGGTACCGGCACCGTCGGACACGATGGCGCCGGCATGGCCCATCGTCTTGCCCTCGGGTGCGGTGAAGCCAGCGACGTAGCCGACGACCGGCTTGGTGACGTTGGCCTTGATGTAGTCGGCGGCCTTCTCCTCGGCGTCGCCGCCGATTTCGCCGATCATCACGATGACCTTGGTATCGGGATCCTTCTCGAACGCCTCGATGGCGTCGATGTGGGTGGTGCCGATGACCGGGTCGCCGCCGATGCCGATGGCGGTCGAGAAGCCGAGATCGCGCAGCTCGTACATCATCTGGTAGGTCAGCGTGCCGGACTTCGACACCAGGCCGATCGGGCCCTTGCCGGTGATGTTGTTCGGCGTGATGCCGACCAGCGACTCACCGGGGGTGATGATGCCGGGGCAGTTCGGCCCGATGATCCGGGTCTTCTTGCCCTTCTCGACGTTGTAGGCCCACGCGAAGGCGCTGTCCTGCACGGGGATTCCCTCGGTGATGACCACCAGGAGGGGGATCTCGGCGTCGACGGCCTCGATGATCGCGTCCTTGGAGAAGGCCGGCGGCACGAAGGCGATCGACACGTCGGCGCCGGTCTCCTTCATGGCCTCGGCGACGCTGCCGAACACCGGCAACTCGACGTCGTTGCCGTCGGAGTCCTTGTGCGAGACCTTGGTACCGGCCTTGCGCGCGTTGACGCCGCCGACCACCTGGGTGCCCGCCTTCAGCATCAGCGCGGTGTGCTTGGTGCCCTCGCCGCCCGTGATGCCCTGGACGATGACCTTGCTGTCCTTATTCAGAAAAATCGACATATCAAGCGTCCCTTACTTGTTCGCCAGCTCGGCGGCCTTGTCGGCACCGGCGTCCATCGTCTCGGCCTGGATCACCAGGGGGTGATTCGCCTCATCGAGGATGCGGCGACCCTCTTCGACGTTGTTGCCGTCGAGGCGGACGACGAGCGGCTTGTTCGCACTGTCGCCGAGCTTCTTCAGGGCGCCGACGATGCCGTTGGCCACCGCGTCACACGCGGTGATGCCACCGAAGACGTTGACGAACACGCTCTTGACCTGGCTGTCGCCCAGGATGACGTCGAGACCGTTGGCCATCACCTCGGCCGAGGCACCGCCACCGATGTCGAGGAAGTTGGCGGGCTTCACGCCGCCGTGCTTCTCACCGGCGTACGCGACGACGTCGAGGGTGGACATGACCAGTCCCGCGCCGTTGCCGATGATGCCGACCGCGCCGTCGAGCTTGACGTAGTTGAGGTCGTTCTCCTTGGCCTTCAGCTCGAGGGGATCGGTGGCGTCCCTGTCCTCGAACTCCTCGTGCCCGGGCTGACGGAAGTCGGCGTTGGCGTCGAGGGTGACCTTGCCGTCGAGGGCGAGGATCTGGTCGTCGGGCGTGCGCACCAACGGGTTGACCTCGACCAGCGTGGCGTCCTCGCCGACGAAGACCTCCCACAGCTTCTGGATGGTCACGGCGGCGGCGTCGAGCACCTCGGCGGGCAGGTGACCCTGCTCGGCGATCGAGCGGGCGAAAGTCAGGTCGACACCCTTGACGGCGTCGACGGGCACCTTCGCGAGCCGCTCGGGCTTGGTCGCGGCGACTTCCTCGATCTCCACGCCGCCCTCGACGGAGCACATGGCGAGGTAGGTGCGGTTCGACCGGTCCAGCAGGAAGGAGATGTAGTACTCCTCGGCGATGTCACTGGCCTCGGCGACCAGCAACTTCTTCACGACGTGGCCCTTGATGTCCAGGCCGAGGATGTCCTGCGCGTGAGTGAAGGCGTCGTCGGGGGTGGCTGCGTACTTCACGCCGCCCGCCTTGCCACGACCGCCGACCTTGACCTGCGCCTTCACCATCACGGGCTTGCCGATTTCCTCGGCGATCGCCTTGGCGTCCTCGGCGGTGTCGGTCACCCGACCGGGTGTCGTGGGTACCTCGTGCTTGGCGAACAGCTCCTTCGCCTGGTATTCGAAGAGATCCATGGGCTCACCGTCTGTCTGCTTTGACTGATTGGTTGTTTACCTACGTTTCGGCCAGAATGGCTCGGTAGGAACTTTATCCACACACCCCAATGTGACCTGCACCGCCCACCGGGCATGTGGCACATCTCACCGGGACCCTTGTAGTGATACAAGTCACAATATTCGGTGGAATACGGCCACGGGTTGCCACCAACATTGGATTTTGGTTAACGTGCCTCTGGTCTAAGTAACGGTACGGTCACGGCGCGAAGGACATTTAGGTTGGCTGAGCAAGGTTCGTCACGAGCATCTCGTGAAACCTCGACGACCCACTTTGACGCCACTACCACCGACATCATCCCGTTCAACGAATTCGGCGATCTCGACGACCTGGAATTCAGCAACGCCGGCGCCTTCGACCGCGAGTCACGGGTGATCCGCGCCCCCGAGCTCGACGACATGCACGACACCGACGACCTGACGCCGCTGCGCCTGGTGGTCCCCGCACAGTTCCGTCCCACCTCCGCCGACGCGCGCCGTTCCGCCCACGCCTACCGCGACAGCTACACCGACGTCAGCGACGGCATGGAGAACACCGACGTCATCGACATGTCGAGCCGCCGCGGGCTGCACCGCAAGGTGGGCGACGGTCACGTCAAGGCCCGGCTGGTCGCCGCCGCGATGGCCGCCGGAGCAACGGCCGCAGCCGCCTACTCCGTGGTCAACTCCACCGACAAGGCCCCCGTCGAGCAGATGGTCGCCGCCGGTCCCAACGCCTTCGTCGACGGCGCCGCCATCACCGGCTCCTCCGACGGCATGCAGATCGTCACCGTCGCCCCGGTCGCCAGCGAGGCCGTACACAGCCAGGAACTGGCCAACGGTGCCGCCTTCGCCGCCGAGCGCGCCGAACGCGAGGCGCGCCTCGCCAGGCCCATGTACGTCATGCCCGCGCGCGGAGTCTGGACGTCCGGCTTCGGATACCGCTGGGGCGTCTTGCACGCCGGCATCGACATCGCCAACTCGATCGGCACGCCCATCGTGGCCGCCGCCGACGGCGTGGTCACCGACGCCGGGCTCACCGCAGGTTACGGCGCCTGGGTCAAGATCCGGCACTCCGACGGCACCGTCACGCTGTACGGCCACGTCAACACGTGGCTCGTCACCCCCGGGGAACGCGTCATGGCCGGCGACCAGATCGCCACCATCGGCAACCGCGGTCAGTCCACCGGACCGCACCTGCACTTCTCGGTCCTGAAGAACGGCACCGACTTCGTCGACCCCGTGCCGTGGCTCGCCGCGAAGGGTCTAAGCCCCGGCAACTACGTCGGCTGACCGGTGACGTCCGGCGGACCCCCGTCCGAGGAAACCCGCATCATCCGGCGGCAGCCCGAAGCTGCCCCACCACCGCCTCCCGACTTCTCGGAGCAGCACACCGGCATCATCCGCCGGCATCCGACCGGAGCGTTCCCCGCGGCGCCCGAACCGCAGACCAGCTTCATCCCGCAGGCCGCGCCGCCCCCGTTCCCCTTGCCGCCGCCGCAGCACCAGCCCGTCAACCGTCAGAGCCCCGTCGCGGCGTCCGCCACCGCGACGGTCAGCATCATCAGCGGCTGGGCCACCGCCGTCATCGCCACGTCGCTCATCAGCGGCTGGTGGGGTACAGACGAATTGTTCTGCATCGCAATCGGTTTCCTGACCGCGGTGTCGGCCGCGGCGACCATCGGCGGGCTGATCTCCCTGCTGCTCCGCCAACGCATCGGCCGGCTGCTGATCGTCGTCGGGTCCATCGTCGCGCTGATGATCTTCGCCGGCCTCTTCGTCGCCGGCGCGGATCTGCCGAAACTCGTCTACGGCATCCCGGTGCTGCCCGTGGCCGCGATCACCCTGGCGCTCCTGCCGGCCACGGGCCGTTGGTGCCGCTGAGCCGTCCGGCAATCCGCCTGCGCCGCAGGGACTTCTGAGGCCTGCGCCGGACGTCGTTGACGTTCGGGTCAACACGAGCGTAACGATCGACCCCAATCTGTGAGTCGTCTGTACTGAACGTCCGTGCGTTCTGCCACAGATTCGATCCGGAGGCCCCACTCCAATGCTCAGCCGTTTGTTCCACGCCGTACTGGCGACCGCCCTCCTCGCCACCGCCGTCGCCTGCAGCAGTGGCGACGGGAATTCGGGTGGGTACACCCTGCGGATCGGCGCGACGTCGGTCACCGGGACCCCAGCCGGTTCACTGGGATGGGGCGACCGGCAGGGCATCCTGACCAAGGAACTGAAGGCGGCCGGGGTCGACAAGATCGAGTACTCCTTCTTCCAGTCCGGTGGCGACGCCGTCTCGGCCCTCATCGCGGGCGCCGTCGACGTGGCCGCCGTTGGCGACAACCCTGCCCTTCGGGCGCGCAGCCGCGACCCCAAAGTGGTTCTCCTCTCGTTCGATTCGGTGAACAGCGACATGCAGCTCATCGGCGCACGCGGCGGTCCCACCAACATTCAGGGTCTGATTGGCAAGGACATCACCGCGCCGCAGGGAACGATCCGCGACCGCACCGCCCGGCAGCTGATCGAGGCTGCCGGCCTCACGGGCAAGATCGAGGTGAAGGACGTACCAACCCCTGAATCGATCGCCGGACTGAGTTCGGGTCAGATCGACGCCACGGTCCTCAGCGGCGCGAGCTCGGTCGACCTGCAGCAGAAGGGCTATCCAGTCATCGACAGCCTGTCGCGACATGGCATGGGCAGCACCGGAACCAACATCGCGCTGACGTCCTTCACCGACGGCCATCCCGACTTCCGCGTTGCATGGCAGCGCGCAATTACCGCGGTCAACGCCGACATCCAGAAGAACTTCGACGACTATCTGCACTGGGTCGCCGACACCGACGGCACCAAGTTCGACTACGTCAAGCAGTCGACCCAGGCCGACGAGTTCAACACCGAGCCGTTCCCCGCAATCGGCGTGAAGCAGCTTCAGGATGCCTACGACTTCCTCAACGCCGACGGTTCGCTGGCCGGCCAGTACTCCGTCACCGACTGGATCGGCGCCAAGCCGTGACCACCGCAGAGGCCGTCGCGGTCACCGCTGCGCAACCCGGCCCCGACCTGGTCGAGGTCGTCGCCGAACACCGCGCCAGAAGGGGACTTTGGGCGCGCACACCACGTGCGGTGCGCCGCATGGTGGGCCCCGTCGTCATCCTCGCGGCGTGGGCCGTGGGTGCCGCGACGGGGTGGCTCGACCCCGATCTGTTCCCACCGCCCTCTCAGGTCGCCGCCACCGCGTGGCGGCTACTCGGCGACGGGGAACTCGCCACCCACATCGGAGCCTCGGCGACGCGGGTGCTCACCGGGACGATCCTCGGCATCCTCGTCGGCGTGGCGCTCGCGGTCGTCGCCGGCCTGACGCGCACGGGCGAGGACCTCCTCGACTGGACGATGCAGATCTTCAAGGCCGTACCGAATTTCGCGCTCACGCCGTTGCTCATCATTTGGATGGGCATCGGCGAGGGACCCAAGATAGTACTCATCACCACCGGTGTGGCCATCGCGATCTACATCAACACCTACGCCGGAATCCGCGGTGTCGACCGGCAATTGGTCGAGATGGCCCAGACCTTGAAGGCGCGCCGCAGCGCCCTGATCACCCAGGTCATCCTGCCCGGCGCCATGCCCAACTTCCTGGTGGGACTCCGTCTCGGTTTGTCGAGTGCGTGGCTCAGCCTGATCTTTGCCGAAATGATCAACACCACCAAGGGCATCGGCTACCTGATGTCGCGGGCACAGACGAACCTTCAGTTCGACATCTCGTTGCTGGTCATCGTCATCTATGCGATCGCCGGCCTGCTGTCGTATGCCTTCGTGCGGGCCCTGGAGCGGCTGCTTCTGTCGTGGCGCAACGGGTTCGATGGAGTCGCGTGAGTGGTCAGCGGGGTCTCGCGTGAACCCGGCCGTTGTCACGATCCGCGGATTGCGCCGCAACTTCGGGCCGCAGCAGGTGCTCGACGACTTCGAGCTCGACATCGCCGACGGCGAGTTCGTGGCGATGCTCGGCCGCTCGGGCTCCGGAAAGAGCACGCTGCTGCGGGCGATCGCCGGACTGGACGAGCACGTCACCGGATCGGTCGTCGCGCCCCGCTCGCGCGCCGTCGTCTTCCAAAGCCCGCGGCTGCTGCCGTGGCGCCGAGCCTTGGCCAACGTCACCTTCGCGCTGGCCTACGACCGAACGGACTCGCGTGGCCGTGACGCCCGCGGGCGCGCCGCGCTTGCCGAGGTGGGTCTCTCCGACAAGGATCGATCCTGGCCGTTGATGCTGTCGGGAGGTGAGGCGCAACGCGTTTCGCTGGCCAGGGCCTTGGTTCGCGAACCCGACCTGCTCCTACTCGACGAACCGTTCGGCGCGCTCGACGCCCTGACCCGGCTGAAGATGTACCGGCTGCTGCACGACCTGTGGGCCCGCAGGCACATGGCCGTCCTTCACGTCACCCATGACGTCGACGAGGCCATCCTGCTCGCGGACCGGGTGGTGGTGCTCTCCGGTGGGCGGGTGTCTCTGGACCGCCCGGTGAACCTGCCCTTCCCCCGCAGCCGGGGCGACGACGGATTCGACGAGCTGCGCCGCACCCTGCTCGCCGAGCTCGGGGTGCGAGAGGAGGTCGGCAATGGGCAATCGTCCTGACGTCGACGAGCTGACCACCGACGTCCTGATCATCGGGGGTGGACCGGCGGCGACCTGGGCGGCCATCTCCGCGGTGGAGGCAGGTAGCCGAGTCACGCTGGTGGACAAGGGCTTCTGCGGCACCAGCGGTGCGACCGCGGCCGGGGGCAACAACCTGTGGTTGATCCCGCGGGGCCCGCGCCGGGAGGAGTCGGTCCGCGAGTCGGAAGTGGCCGCCGGCGGACTCACCGACTCGGAGTGGATGTTTCGCGTGCTCGCCACCTCGTGGGACCGCGTCGAGCTACTGGCCAAGTGGGGGTATCCCTTCCCGTCCGCACCCGACGGTCAGCCCCTGCGCAGCAGCTTGCAGGGCCCGGAGTACATGCGCCGGATGCGCCGCAAGGCCCACCGCAGCGGCGTCCGCATCTTGGACCACCACCCCGCCCTCGCGCTCAGCACCGACGCCGAGGGAGTCGTCGACGGGGCAAGTGGCATCGCCCGACAGGACGACGGCAGGCCGTGGCACGTCTCGGCTGGTGCCGTCGTCTTGGCGACGGGTGGGACCGCCTTCCTGTCCGGGACGTTCGGCACCAACGTCGACACCGGTGACGGGCTGCTGATGGCCGCCGAACTGGGCGCCAGCCTCTCCGGCATGGAATTTTCCGGCGCGTACGCGTTGGCGCCGGAATGGGGCGTGCACACCAAGGGCCGAATGCTGCAGTGGGCCAGCTTCTACGACGAGGACGGGCAGCCGCTGGCCACCGAACCCGGACTGGGTGGGCGCCAGGACGCCCAGCGCGTGTTGGCTCGGGGACGCCGGGTGTTCGCCCGACTGGACCGGGCGCCCCTGGCCATGCGTCAGACGATGCGAGACGCCCAACCCAACTACTTCCTCCCGCTGGACAAGGCCGGCATCGACCCGTTCACCACCGCCTACCCGATCCGGATGGTCCACGAGGGATCGGTCCGCGGCACCGGCGGCCTGCGGCTCACCGGACCGGACTGCGCGACAACGGTTCCTGGCCTCTTCGCCGCGGGCGACGCCGCGACGCGCGAACTGATCACCGGGGCGGTGAGCGGTGGCGGTAGTCGCAACGGCTCGTGGGCGATCGCTTCGGGCACCTTCGCCGGCCGCGGCGCGGCGGAGTTCAGCCGCGGACGTACCCGCGGGGCCGGGCACCCAGCGGCGGAACCAGGTCTGGGCCTCCGGCCCGGACCAGCCGGAGCACCGGGCGTCGACGACGTCGTCCGCGCCACCCAGTCCCACGTGCTGCCGCCGCTACGCAGCTATCTGAAGACGGCGGACCGGCTCACCGAGTCCGCCGCGGCGCTCGAGACCCTGTGGCGTGACGTGTCCGGAGGGCTGGCGGCGGTGCCGAGCCGAGATTCCTACAAGCCGCGTCAGGCGATCGCCATGGTCGCCGCGGCCCGATGGATCACGGCGGCGTCGTTGGCCCGCACCGAGACTCGCGGTCTGCATCGCCGCGAAGACCTCCCAGAGCGTGACCACCGCCACGACCATCGCATCCTGGTGGGCGGCCTGGACGAGGTGTGGACCGCCGCCGACCCCGTGCGCCCCCATCTCGTCTCCTCGGAGTCCGCGGCATGATCGAGATCGTCAGCGCCGCGGCGTGCATCGCGTGCGACGTCTGCGTCAAGGTGTGCCCGACGGACGTCTTCGACCGGGGTGCGGACGGCATACCGGTGATCGCCCGGCAGTCCGACTGCCAGACGTGCTTCATGTGCGAGGCCTACTGTCCGACCGACGCGCTCTACGTCGCTCCCGTCTCGGCGCCGGTCGCGTCGGACAGCCCGCACGCCGACGAAGGCGCCGTCGCCCGGTCTGGACTACTCGGCGGCTACCGCGCGATGATCGGCTGGGGTCGGGGCCGCACCGCCGGTGCACTCCTCGACCAGAACCCCCTGCTGAGCGAGGTGCCACCGCTGGCCGAGCCGCGACTACCAGTTCCCGCCGAACTCACCGACGACCCGTGGAACCACCCGGACTAGAGCTTCTGGATGGGCGCGTGGTTGTGCATCAGCTTGACCCGGCCCGCGCTGCCGAAGTCGATGAGCGACATCGCGGATTCGCCCATGCCGGACACTTCCTCCACGCGACCGAGACCGTACTTGTCGTGCGTGACGCGGTCACCGGGCTCCAGCGTGATCGCCGGCCGGTTGCGGGCACCCGACGTGCGAGCCGGGGCCGGACGTGGCGTGCCGAACCGCCCGGCACCGCTGACGGGGACGCCGAACGACGACTGCGGCGCCTCCACCCGGCGCCAGTCGATGAGTTCCTGCGGAATCTCCCGCAGGAACCGCGACTCGGGGTTGAGCATCGGCTGACCCCACGACGAGCGCACCTTCGCGCGGCTCAGGTACAGCCGCTGCCGAGCCCGGGTGATGCCGACGTAGGCGAGGCGACGCTCCTCGGACAGCTCCATCGGATCGCCGAGGGCACGCATGTGCGGGAACATGCCGTCTTCCCACCCGGTCACGAACACCATCGGGAACTCCAGGCCCTTGGCGGTGTGCAGCGTCATCATCGTCACGACGCCGGACCCCTCGTCGGGAATGCCGTCGGCGTCGGCGACCAGCGACACCCGCTCCAGGAACTGCGCCAGCACGCCGGTGTCGGGCACGTCCTCGTCCAAGAGCTCGGGATCCTCGTCGCGCAGCGCGGCCGCATTGGCCGCGTCGATGCTGTATTCGTGTGCGACGCTGACCAATTCGTTGAGGTTGTCCAACCGCGCCTGGTCCTGCGGATCGTTCGACGCCTCCAGCTCGCGGCGATATCCCGTGCGTTCGAGGACGGCCTCGACGAGGTTGCCGAGCTCGTCGTCGAGTAGTCCGCGCAGCTCGTCGAGCAGCCCGACGAACGCGGCGATCGCCTTCTCCGAGCGCGTGTTCAGCATCGGCACCCGGCCCTCGGCGGCGGCCTGCAGGCTGTCGTTGAACGAGCCTCCGGTGTTCTCCGCATGCACCGCGACGCACGCCTCTGCGCGGTCGCCGATTCCCCGCCGCGGGGTGTTGAGGATGCGTCGCATGCTGACGGCGTCACCGGGGTTGTCGAGCACGCGGAGGTAGGCGACGATGTCGCGGATCTCCTTGCGCTCGTAGAACCGGACGCCGCCGACCACCTTGTAGGGGATGCCCGCCCGGATGAACACGTCTTCGACGGCGCGCGAGGAGTTGTTGGTGCGGTAGAAGACGGCGACGTCGGAGTAGTTCACGTCGCCGCGGGAGGTGAGCGACTCGACCTCCTCGGCGATGAACCGCGCTTCGTCGTGCTCGTTGTCGGCGACGTAGCCGACGATCAGCTCGCCCTCGCCGGCGTCGGTCCACAGCCGCTTCTCCCGGCGCCCCGTGTTGCGGGAGATGACGGAGTTCGCGGCCGACAAGATGTTCTGCGTGGACCGGTAGTTCTGCTCGAGCAGGATGGTCGTCGCGTTCGGGTAGTCGCGCTCGAAGTCCTCGATGTTGCGGATGGTGGCCCCGCGGAAGGCGTAGATCGACTGGTCGGCGTCGCCGACGACGCACAGCTCGGCCGGCGGCACGCCGTCGGCGCCCTCCTCCAGGTCGTGGCCGACGAGCTCGCGCACCAGCGCGTACTGGGCGTGGTTGGTGTCCTGGTACTCGTCGACCAGGATGTGCCGGAAGCGTCGCCGGTAGTACTGGGCGATCTGCGGGAAGGCCTGCAGGACCGCGACGGTCTCCCCGATCAGGTCGTCGAAGTCCAGCGCGTTCGCGCCCCGCAACCGGCGCTGGTACTCGGCGTAGGCCTGGGCGACGATGCGGGCGAGGTCGTCTTCACCCTCCGACGCCTCGAAGGCCGCCTTGTCGGGGTCGATCAGCTCGTTCTTGAGGTTGGAGATCGAGTTGGCCAGCAGCCGCGGCGAGTACCGCTTGGTGTCGAGGCCCATGTCCTTGGCGATCATCATCAGCAGGCGGCGGGAGTCGTCGGCGTCGTAGATCGAGAAATTGGAGTTCAGCCCCGGCAGCAGCGACGCCTGGTTGCGCAGGATCCGCACGCAGGTGGAGTGGAACGTCGACACCCACATCGACCGCGCGCGCGGCCCGATCAGCTCGACCACCCGCTCCCGCATCTCGGCGGCGGCCTTGTTGGTGAAGGTGATGGCCAGCACCTGCCCCACCCCGACGTCCCGGGCGGCCAGCAGGTAGGCGATGCGGCGCGTCAGCACCGCCGTCTTCCCCGACCCGGCACCCGCGACGATCAGCAGGGGCGAGCCCTCGTGCAGCACTGCCTTGCGCTGCTGGGGGTTGAGCCCGTCCAGCAGTTGATCCGTCTCAGTAGCGATCGTCATGTCGGAACTCAACTTACCGCCGACCAGAGACAAAGCGGTGCCACGCATCGGACCCGTTCTTTGCGCGGACGTGGCCCTCGGTGGCACACTCGGTGCCGTGCTAGATCGGCAAGGGCGATTTACGTACGGGTACCAGCCTGCGGTGCCCGTGGTCTAGCTGTTTCCCTGCAGCCCCGCGGTCCGCTACCGCGATCCGGGGCTCGTCTCTCGTGTGAGGCCCGATTGCGGATGACACCAGAACCCACACGAGACGACGAGAATGCGGAGTCAGAGACGATGAGCATGGACACCGAACCCACCATCGACGATCTGCGCCTGGAGATCGACCGGCTCGACGCCGAGATCCTCGCTGCGGTGCAGCGCCGTGCCGAGGTGTCGCAGATGATCGGCAAGGCCAGGATGGCCTCCGGTGGAACGCGCCTGGTGCACAGCCGGGAGATGAAGGTCATCGAGCGCTACAGCTCACTTGGTCCCGAGGGCAAGGATCTGGCCATGATCCTGCTGCGCCTCGGCCGCGGTCGCCTCGGCTACTAGGCCGATTCGGCCAATCCCGACCCGCGGCAACTTGGTGCTCGGGATAATCGACGCCATGCCGCGAAGGAGCATTCGCCGATGAGCCATCCGCAATCCACGTTCAACGAAAGCGCCACCTACTACTTGGGTGAGCGACCCGAGATGCTGAAACTCGTACCCTCCGGCGTGAAGCGGATCCTCGAGCTCGGCTGCGGCGAAGGCGGGTTCAGCGCATCCGTGAAGCGGAAGTACGGCGCCGAGTGCTGGGCGATGGAATACAACCCGGACGTGGCTCAGAAGGCCGCCAAGGTGCTGGATCGAGTGCTCGTCGGTGACGCAGACAAGAACATCGACGAACTGCCGGACGGTTACTTCGACGCGATCGTCTGCAACGACGTCCTCGAGCACCTCGCGTACCCGCAAGAGACGTTGAAGCGGTTGCGGCCGAAACTAAGTCCCGACGGCGTCGTGGTGGCGTCCTTGCCCAACATTCGCTACCTGCCGGCGTTGTCTCAGATCCTGTTTCGTCGCACCTTCCCCTTGCAGGACGACGGGATCTTCGACCGAACCCACCTTCGGTGGTTCACCCGCAAGAACATCGTCGAGATGTTCGAGGAATGTGGTTACGAGGTCAGGAAGCTGCGGGGCAACGGGATGGGGAACCCGTTGGTCGTCACCATCGGCATCGTGACCCTCGGCTACTTCTGGGATGCGGTGTGGATGCAGTACAAGGTCGTCGCCAAGGCCAAGTAGAGAACTTACGTCGACCGTTCTCTACCGATGATCTCCGCTCCTTGACGAGCACACCCCGAGCCGCCACTCCGCCGTTCATCGCAGGGCTCCTTCGTACTTGGTCGACGGTTGGACGTCGCCACCACGGGCCAAGATTGCCCGCGCCCTGGCGAACTCGCTGAACGGCGCCGTCACGGATTCCTTGAGGTGGGCATACCGGTTGGGCCCGAGGGCCACCCCCTCCACCACGACCCGAGGCCAGATCAAGAACCACCACAGCCGGCTGATCATCCGAATGCGGGACGGCGCGGCCGGATCCACCGACATCGACGCGAGAACGCGCAACTGGTCGAGCCAGTCCCGTCGAATAGCCTTGTTGCGCACGGACTCCGTCGCCGTGGTGTGACAGCGCGCCGACAGCTCGCGCGGGACGAAGCACACGGTGGACCTGATCATCAACCGGAGCCAGAGATCCAGGTCGAGCATCTGGTAGACGTCGTCGCGGAACCGCCCGGCGTCGAGGGCCAGCTGACGCCGGAACATCACGCAGGTGGGCTCACCCACCCAGTTGTGGTGAATGCCGTTGACGACCACCTGCATCGCCAACGCCTTCCCGTCGTTGCGCTCGCGGAGTTTGCGGAAGTGCGTGTGGAGTTGCCCGCACTTCCGCAGGAACGTCTTGTCCTCGGTGACGACCTGCCGCGGCGAGAAGGCCAGACCGCCACGGGCCTGCTCGAGTTCCCCCGCCAACGCCTGCAGCGCGCCGGGAAGCAACCAGTCGTCGGCGTGGACGAACTGGACGTACCTGCCGCGCGCCTGCTCGAGGCACTCGTTGTGGTTGCCGACCAGACCCAGTCGGGTGTCGTTGCGGATCAGTCGGTCTCCCGGCCGAAGCGCGCGGGCCACGACGTCGACGCCGCCGTCGGTGGAATCGTCGTCGACGACGAGGACCTCGTAGTCAACGCCGTCCTGCGACAACACGCTGTCCAGGCAACGAGTTATGGTCGCCGCATTGTTGAACATTGGAATGCACACCGAGACCGTCGGTGCGTTGCCTCCGCCGACACCCGACGAATGGCCATTCGACGTCACTCTCGCCTCCCCGCGAATTCATCCCGCGCATTTCACCGATTGCGCGGTTTGGACTCCCGGGTGCCGAAACTGCCTCTAGCTTCGGATTATTCGTCCCCAACCCGGTCGTCGAGTAGCCAGAGCATAACCACGAAACGGGTCAACTCGTGGGTTGGTTGGCGAATGCCATGCGACCCTCGATTCGCAGCACATTCGCCGTCCAACAATGGCCAAGTCCCCGCCAAACTGCGACCTTGGCGAACGGTGTGCCCGCGAGTCGGGAACGTCGATCGTGGCAAATGCGTCGCTAGTTGGTCAGCGCGATGTACTTGGTCTCCAGGTACTCCTCGATGCCCTCGGAACCACCTTCGCGGCCGAACCCGGATTCCTTGACCCCGCCGAACGGCGCGGCCGGGTCGGAGATGACGCCGCGGTTGACGCCCACCATGCCGGCCTCGATGGCCTCGGCCGCCCGCAGCGCCCGGTCCAGTGACTGGGTGTAGATGTAGGCCGCAAGGCCGTACTCGGTCGCGTTGGCGGCGGCGATGCCCTCTTCCTCGGTGTCGAAGCCGATCACCGGGGCGACGGGGCCGAAGACCTCCTCCTTGAAGATGCGCGCCTCGGCGGGCACGCCGTCCAGGACCGTCGCCGGGTAGAAGTGGCCGGCCCCTTCGGGCTTGACCCCGCCGACGGCGACGGTGGCGCCCTTGGACACCGCGTCCGACACCAGATCCTCGACCGTCGCGATCTGCTTCGCGCTGATCAGCGGGCCCAGCGTCGAGGATTCGTCCAGCCCGTTGCCCAGCTTGAACTCGCTCATCCTCGTGACCAGCTTCTCGGTGAACTCGGCGCGCACCGCGTTGGCCACGTGGAAGCGGTTCGACGCCGTGCACGCCTCGCCGCCGTTGCGCATCTTGGCCAGCAGGGCGCCCTCGACGGCCGCGTCGACGTCGGCGTCGTCGAACACGACGAACGGCGCGTTGCCGCCGAGTTCCATCGACAGCCGCAGCAGCTTGTCCGCGCTCTGCTTGACCAGGGCCTTGCCCACGCCGGTCGACCCGGTGAAGGTCAGCTTGCGCAGCCGGCCGTCGTCGATCAGCGCCGTCGTCAGGTCTCCGGGCTTGCTGGTCGGAAGGATCGACAGCACGCCCTTGGGCAGGCCCGCGTCGTCCATCAGCTTGGCCAGCAGCAGCATCGTCAGCGGCGTCTCCTGCGCGGGCTTGACGATCATCGTGCAGCCCGCCGCCACCGCGGGGCCGATCTTGCGGGTGGCCATGGCCAGCGGGAAGTTCCACGGCGTGATGGCCAGGCACGGACCCACGGGAGACTTGGTGACGATGATGCGGCCCGTGCCCGCCGGAGCCTTGGTGTAGCGGCCGCCGATGCGGACGGCTTCCTCGGAGAACCAGCGGAAGAACTCGCTGCCGTACTTCACTTCGCCCATGCTCTCGGAGAGCACCTTGCCCATCTCCAGGGTCATCAGCGTCGCGAACTCCTCGGCGCGGGCGGTGATCGCCTCGAACACCGCGCGCAGGATCTCGCCGCGTTCCCGTGGCGCCGTCGCGGCCCATTCGCCCTGCACGGCCGCGGCCGCATCCAGCGCCGCGATGCCGTCGGCGGGGGTGGCGTCGCCGATCGCCATCAACACCTCGTCGGTCGCGGGATTGAACACGTCGAAGGTCGACGACGCCGCGCGTTCTTCACCGCCGATCCAGAGACCGGTGGGGACGGATGACAGGAGCTTTTCGATGTCCATACGTCCATCATTTACACCCTCGAAAGCGCCGCCGCACTAGGGTCGAGATATGAGTTCCGAGACCGTCCAGATTTCCGACATCACCGCGACTCCGGCGTGGGACGCATTGGTTCGCCATCACCAGGAGATCGGCGACAAGCACCTCCGGGAGTTCTTCGCCGAGGACCCCGCTCGCGGCCGGGAGCTGACCCTCACCCTCGGCGATCTGTACGTCGACTACAGCAAGCACCGGGTGACACGGGAGACCCTGGCGCTGCTCGTCGACCTTGCCAAGGCCGCCGATCTCGAGGGCAAGCGCGACGCGATGTTCGCCGGCGCGCACATCAACACCTCCGAGGACCGGGCCGTGTTGCACACCGCGCTGCGGCTGCCGAAGGACGCTCAGCTGACCGTCGACGGGCAGGACGTGGTCGCCGACGTGCACGAGGTGCTCGACGCGATGGGGTCGTTCACCGACAAGCTGCGCAGCGGCGAGTGGACCGGCGCCACGGGTGAGCGCATCACGACCGTGGTCAACATCGGCATCGGTGGCTCGGACCTGGGCCCGGTGATGGTGTACCAGGCGCTGCGTCACTACGCCGACGCCGGCGTCTCGGCCCGCTTCGTGTCCAACGTCGACCCCGCGGACCTCGTCGCCAAGCTCGACGGGCTCGATCCCGCCTCGACGTTGTTCATCGTTGCGTCCAAGACGTTCTCGACGCTGGAGACGCTGACCAACGCCACCGCGGCGCGCCGCTGGTTGACCGACTCCCTCGGCGACGACGCGGTGTCCCAGCACTTCGTCGCGGTCTCCACCAACGAGAAGCTGGTCGACGAGTTCGGCATCGACACGGCCAACATGTTCGGCTTCTGGGACTGGGTCGGCGGCCGCTACTCGGTGGACTCGGCGATCGGCCTGTCGGTGATGGCGGTGATCGGCAAGGAACGGTTCGCCGAATTCCTCGCCGGCTTCCACGTCGTCGACGAACACTTCCGCACCACCCCGCTGGAGGCGAATGCGCCTGTGCTGCTTGGCCTCGTCGGTCTCTGGTACAACGAGTTCTTCGACGCCCAGGCCCGGGTGGTCCTGCCGTACTCCAACGACATGGCCCGCTTTGCCGCGTATTTGCAGCAGTTGACGATGGAGTCCAACGGCAAGTCGGTGCGCGCCGACGGCACCCCCGTGAGCACGTCGACCGGCGAGATCTACTGGGGTGAGCCGGGAACCAACGGCCAGCACGCGTTCTACCAGCTGCTGCATCAGGGCACCCGGCTGATCCCCGCCGACTTCATCGGGTTCTCCCAGCCCACCGACGATCTGCCCACCCGCGACGGCACCGGCAGCATGCACGACCTGCTGATGAGCAACTTCTTCGCCCAGACCAAGGTGCTGGCGTTCGGCAAGACCGCCGAGGAGATCGCCGACGAGGGCACCAAGCCCGAGGTGGTCCCCCACAAGGTGATGCCTGGCAACCGGCCGAGCACCTCGATTCTGGCCACCAAGCTGACGCCGTCGGTGGTCGGCCAGCTGGTCGCGCTCTACGAGCACCAGGTGTTCACCGAGGGCGTCATCTGGGGCATCGACTCCTTCGACCAGTGGGGCGTGGAACTCGGCAAGACGCAGGCGAACTCACTGCTCCCCGTGCTCACCGAGGACGCCGCGCCCGCCGAGCAGTCCGACAGCTCGACCGACGCGTTGGTGCGCCACTACCGGGCCGAGCGGGGCAGGTCCGCCTAGGGCACCGACGATCTCCAGCTCGTCTCCACGGGATCTCCAAGTAGCGGAGGCGCTTCGCGACGACCATCGAATTCGTGACCAACGATTCGACGGACCCCAGCCCCAACCTCATTCGCCTCTCCGGCGACTTCGAGCGAGACGTTCTGCCGTTCCGCAGCCAGTTGTACCGATATGCGCTGAGCCGCACCAAGAATGCGGCCGATGCCGAGGACCTGCTGCAGGACACCATGCTGAGCGCGTTCAAGGGCTACGGCAGTTTGCGGCCGGACTCGCATCTGAAGTCGTGGCTGATGACGATCATGCGCAACATCTGGATCGACGGTCACCGAGTCGCCTCGCGCCGCCCGGTTGAGACCACGCTGGACGACACGGTCGACTCGCAGACCACCTCGGCCGCCCTCGCCACCCGCGATCAGAGATCTGCCGAAACCCGGTTGCTCGATGCGGATTTCGACGGCGACGTGGTCGACGCCATGAACTGCCTGTCGGAGTCGATGCGCAGGACCGTCTTCCTGGTTGCCGTCATGGGGCTGGACAGCCGGGACGCGGCCCGGGTGCTGGGTGTCTCGCCGGGCACCGTGTTGACCAGGATGCACCGCTCCCGCCACGCGTTGCGCAGCCAGCTCGGCGGCCGCCACCCCGACGCCACCCGGCGCCCCGCGGCGTAGCTAGTCCTCGGGGTCCGGGTCGCGCTGGCTCCACCCGAGCAGCATCGCGGGCGTGCACCCGCCGACGAGCAGCACCGTCAGAGTCATGAGTCCACCGGCGTAGGCCATGTTGGTGTCGGTGCCGTGGGTGATCGTCGCCCCGAAGATCAGGTAGAACACCGGCAGCAGCATCAGCAGTTGAGTCACGGACAGGCCGACGGAGCGGGCGCTGTTGCGCTGGGCGATCTCGTACTCGTCGAGCGTCGACTCCGGCGCCTCGCCGCGGCGTCCCGAGACCGTCTGCAGCATCCACCAGAGCGGAAAGAACACCGCGCAGGCCGGCAACCACAGCAGCGGCGCCCACTCGACGCCGACGGCACACAGCACGCTGACGATCGCCATGAACGAGAACGTCGAGATCAACGCCCTCACCAGGAGCCGTCGACGGCTGCGGGTACGCCAGCCGGGAAGTCCGTTGGCGTAGGCACGCTCGCGCTTGAGGAATCGCCGGGTGCAGTAGTCCTGATAGCGGTCCAGGATGCCGGACTCGTCGTGATTGGTCATGCGCGTCGTTTCCCTTCGCTCATCGTCGGTACAGCTCGTTCGACAGTGGTGTGAACGCCGTCCGCGAGAAGACCGCCTCGACCGGCAGGTCGAAGACGTCACAGATGCGGAAGGCCAGGTCGAGGCTCGGGTAGTGGTCGCCCCGTTCCAGCGCGCCGACGGTCTGGGGGTTCACGTCGACCAGGTCGGCGAGCTGCGCCCGGGTCATGGCGCGTTCGGCACGAAGAACGGCGATGCGATTGTGGATGGGGAGGTTGTCCCCACGCCTCACCGGACTCATACAACTAAACGTTAGGAAAACCCAACGTTGGTGTCAACCCGTCAGGCGAAGAACTTCGTCAGTCGCGGTGGCAACACCTTCATCACCTCGACCAGCGGCCACCACGGCCAGCCGGGCACGACGGCACGGCCCCTCTCCCTCTCGATCGCGTCGACCATCGCCTTGACACCGGTCTCGTTGTCGACCATCAACGTCGTGGTCTTCGACCTGGCCGTCATCTCCGATTCGATGTAGCCGGGCTCGAGCACGGTGACCTTGATGGGTCCGGACGAGTACTCCGCGCGCAGCGATTCACCCAGCGACGTCACCCCCGCCTTGCTGGCGGCGTAGGCAGCCTTGACCCCCGGCACGCCCTTGTTCCCGAGCACCGACGACACCAGCACCAGGTGTCCCGCACCGGCGGCGTGGAACATCTCCAGCGCCGTCTCGATTTGCACCAGCGCCGCAACGAGATTCGTCTCGATGGTGGCCTTGTTGGCCCACAGCTTGCCGCCCCCGAGCGCGTGCCCCTTGCCGATGCCGGCGTTGACGATGACGCAGTCGACGCCACCCAGCTGGTCGCTCAGCGCGCCGAACACCGTGGGCACCGAGTCGTGGTCGGTGACGTCGAGGGCGGCGACCGCCACCGTGATGCCGGGATGGCGCGCGGTCAGTTCGGCCCTCAGCTCCTCGAGCTTGTCGGTGCGGCGCGCGCACAGCGCGAGGTCGCGACCCTTGGCGGCGAACTGGCGGGCCATCCCCGCGCCGAGGCCCGAGCTGGCACCGGTGATCAGGATCCGTTGGCGAGTCATGCGCGCAGCCTAGACCGGCGCGGGGCGATTCACTTGAGCAGCTTGGACATTCGCCGATCGGCAAGGATCTTGCCACCGGTCTGACACGTCGGGCAGTACTGGAACGACTTGTCGGTGAACGACACCTCGCGCACGGTGTCACCACAGATGGGACAGGGCATCCCGGTGCGCGCGTGCACCCGCATCCCGGAACGCTTCTCGCCCTTCAGCGTTGCCGCGCCCTGACCGACCGATCGGGTCACCGCGTCGGTGAGCACCGACATCATGGCGTCGTACAGATGCCCGAGCTGCGGCTCGCTGAGCCTGCTCGAGGTGGCAAACGGCGAGATCTTGGCGACGTGCAGGATCTCGTCGCTGTAGGCGTTTCCGATGCCGGCGATCGTCCGCTGGTCGGTGATGACGGTCTTGATGCGACCCGTATTGCCCTTGAGGATTGCGGTCAGGCCGTCCAGGCTCAAGGAGAGCGCATCCGGACCCAGGCTCGCGATCTGCGGCACCTTCATCGGATCGTCGACGAGCCACACGGCGAGGCGCTTCTGGGTGCCGGCCTCGGTGAGGTCGAAGCCGGGCGCGTCCCCGGGGGTGCCGAGGTGGACGCGCAGCGCGATGGGGCTCTTGCCGCCGGGCCGCAGCGGGACCCCCGACAGCTTGTCCGACCAGCGCAGCCAGCCCGCGCGCGACAGGTGCGTGATGAGGTGCAGGTCGCCGGCCTGCAGGCCCAGGTACTTGCCCCACCGGTTGGCGCCGGTGACCGTCAGCCCGTGCAGCGCGGTCGGCGGCGGATCGAAGGTCTTGAGCACGGACAGGGCCGCGACGTCGACGCGCCCCACCGGCAGTCCGACGGCGTGGCGGCGCAGATGGTCGGCAAGCGCTTCGACCTCGGGTAGTTCCGGCACGTTTCCAGGCTAGAGCAGATTCTCCAACCGGATGGGCAGGTCGGTGACCCGCTTGCCGGTCGCGTTGAACACCGCGTTGGTGATGGCGGCGGGCACGCCGACGATGACGACTTCGCCTAGACCCTTCACCCCGATGGGGTTAACGATGGTGTCCTGCGCGGTCAGGAAGGTGGCGTCGAGGGCGGGCACGTCGGCGTTCACCGGCACCAGGTAGTCGGACATGTTCGCGTTCACGACGCGGCCGTCACGGTGGTCGAGTTCGGTGGCCTCCAGCAGCGCCATGCCGATGCCGCCGACCATGCCGCCGATCGCCTGGCTGTGCGCCAACTTCGGGTTGACCACGCGGCCGGCGTCGTAGCAGGCGTGGATGCGACGGATGCGCACCACGCCGAGTGAATCGTCCACCGCCACTTCGGCGAACACCGCCCCATAGGCGTACATCGAGAACCGTTCGTCGGCGGTGTCGGGCGTCCAGGTGCCGCGTCCGTCGACGCTCGGCCAGCCACGCCGGGCCAGCAGATCCCGATAACTCTCGCCGCGCGACGGGTCCCGGACGACGAACATGCGTCCGTCGGCGACCGCGACGTCCTCGGGACGCACCCCGTTCAGCGGCGAGCCGGGATCCACCACGGCGAGGCGGACCACCTTGTCGCGCAACGTGTTGGCCACGGTGAACACCGCCGACCCGACGCTGGCCATGGTCCGCGAACCCGAGTGCGACGGCGCGGGTGGGTAGGCGCTGTCGCCGAGGGCGAACCGGACGCGGGCGACGGGCAGGCCCAGCGCGTCGGCAGCCACCTGCGACATCGACGTGTAGGTGCCCGGCCCCATGTCGCTGGCCGCGGTCTGCACGTCGGCCGTGCCGTCGGCGTTGATGCGGGCCAACGCGTCGGATTCGCTGCGGCTGGTGTGATAGCCGGCGGCAGCCATCCCGATGCCGATCAGCTGGGAGCCCTCCCGCACGGCTCGCGGAACGGGATTGCGCCGGGCCCAACCGAATTCGTCTGCGCCCCGACGCAGGCACTCGGTGAGGCGGCGGGTGGAGAACGGCAAACCGTCGGTCTGGTCGCGATCGGGTTCGTTGCGCATCCGCAGCTCGACGGGGTCGACGCCGAGGGTGTGGGCGAGGTCGTCCATCGCCGACTCCAGCGCGAACGTCCCGGTGGTCGCCCCGGGCCCGCGCATGTAGGTCGGCTGGTTGACGTCCATCGGCACCACCCGGTAGGTGGAACGCATGTTGGGGCTGGTGTACATGAACTTCGGCGACGCGGTCAGACCGTCCTCGTAGGACGCGTAGCGCGCCGTTTCCGTCCGGCCCTCGTGGACGATGGCGCCGACGCGCCCGGATTGGTCGGCCCCGATTGCCATCCGCTGCCGGCTGGTGGGGCGGTAGCCGATGCCCGCGTACGTCTGCTCCCTGGTCAGCACCAACTTGACGGGCTTGCCGAGCTGGCGGGCGGCGAACGAGGCCAGCAGCTGGTGCGGCCACGTCTGACCCGCACTTCCGAAGGCGCCGCCGACGAAGGGCGAGATCACCCGCACGTGGTCGACGGGCACGCCGTGCGCCTTGGCGTGGGCCTCCTGGGCGCCGACGATGGACTGGGTCTTGTCCCAGATCGTCAACCGGTCTCCGTCCCACTTGGCGACGGTCGCGGGCAACTCCATCGGGTTGTGGTTGTTGCGGGCGATGGCGTACTGCCGGTCGCTGACGACGGCGGCGGCCCGCAAGGCGGCTTCGGGCTGGCCGCGGGCATAGTCGGTCTGCCGTTCCCCGGGCTCTGGAACTGCCTGCGGCGCATCGATGTCGGTGTTCGACGGGCCCGACGAGTACCGCACCTTCACCAGCGCCGCCCCGTGCGTGGCCGCCTCGAGGCTGTCGCCGACGACCACGGCCACCGGTTGACCGTAGAAGGCGACGCGGCGGATGTCGTAGGGCAGCGTGACGGGACGGAAGTCGGCCAGGACGCGCACGACGCCGGGTGACCGCGAGGCCTCCCCCGCGTCGACGCCCTGCACCGCCCCGGTCGCGACGGTGCTGCACACCAGGACGGCGTGGAGGAAGTCCGGGACCGGATTGTCGGCGGCGTAGTGCGCCGCTCCGGTCACCTTCAGCGGCCCGTCCACCCGCGAGAGGGGCGCGCCGACAAGCGGATCCGGCATCCGCCGAGGGTACGTCACGGCAGACCCGCCACCGTGGCGAGCTGGCGTTCGACCACGCGGCGCACCAACTCGACCTTGAAGACGTTGTCCGCCAACGGCTTCGCACCGTCGGCCGCGCGGGCTGCCGCCTCTCGCCACAGACCGGGCGAGACCGGGCGTCCGACCAGGGCGCGCTCGACCGCGGGAAGCCGCCACGGCACGGTGGCGACGCCGCCGACGGCGACCTTCGCGTCGCGCACGGTGCCGCCGGTGACGTCGAGCGCCACTGCCGCGGAGGTCACCGCGAACTCGTAGGACTGCCGGTCGCGGACCTTGAGGTAACCCGACCGGGCGGTGCTGGGGCCCGTCGGGACCTCGAGACCCACGATGAGCTCACCGGGCTTGAGGTCGTGTTCCTGGTCCGGCGTCGTGCCCGGCCGCCGGAAGAAGTCGACGACGGGAATGCGTCGGTCACCTCCCGCGTCGCGGGTGACGACGACCGCGTCGAGCGCGACCAGCGCGACCGCCAGATCCGAGGGGTGGGTGGCCACGCACTGGTCGCTGGTGCCGAGGATGGCGTGGTTGCGGTTGAGACCGGCCATCGCCGCGCACCCGCTGCCCGGCGTGCGCCGGTTGCAGTTGGCCGACACGTCCCGGAAGTACAGGCACCGCGGGCGTTGCATCAGGTTGCCGCCGATGGAGGCCATGTTGCGCAGCTGCGCGGAGGCGCTGAGCTCCAACGACTCCGAGATCACCGGGAACTGGCGGCGCACGCGCGGGTCGGCGGCCAGGTCGGCCATCCGCACCAGCGAGCCGATCCGCAGGGCGCGCCCGTCGAGGTCGACGCTGCGGTAGGGCAGCGCGTTGATGTCCACCACCGCGCCGGGGCGTTCGACGGTCACGCGCATCAGGTCCACGAGGGTGGTGCCGCCGGCGATGTACCGGGCGCCCTCGCGCCCCGCGGCCAGCGCCGAGGATTCGTCGGCCGCCTTGGTGAAGGTGAAGGGGAACACCGGCGTCAGGCCTTCTTGGCGGCGGTCGCGACGGCCGCGACGATGTTCGTGTACGCCCCGCATCGACAGATGTTGCCGCTCATCCACTCCCGGATCTCGGCGTCCGACCCGGTGTGTCCCTCGTCGATGCACCCCAGGCCGGACATGATCTGCCCGGACGTGCAGTAGCCGCACTGGAACGCGTCGGCGTCGACGAAAGCCTGCTGCAGCGGGTGGAGCCGGCCGTTGTCGGCCACGCCCTCGATGGTCTGGACGTCGGCTCCGTCGTGCATGACCGCGAGGGTGAGGCAGGAGTTCACCCGCTTGCCGTCGAGCAGCACGGTGCACGCACCGCAGGCGCCCTGGTCGCACCCCTTCTTGGTGCCGGTGAGCCCGACGCGCTCCCGGAGCATGTCGAGCAGCGACGTCCTGACGTCGACGTCGACGCTCTCGTCCTTGCCGTTGATGCGCATCGCGACGCTGGTGGTCTGTTGCTCCGCGGGTGGGGCGTCGTCACCGCAGCCGCTGAGCGCCGAGGCGGCCGCAGCGGCGCCGCCGATGGTGATGGAGGCACCGACGAAGGTGCGACGGTTCAACTCGGCAGCCACCGAGCCGAGCGTACGCGCTGATCTTGACCGGTGACGCCGGAGCGGAGTCAGTCCGGAATGACCAGTGACAGAAGCCAACTGACCACCGACAGCACGATGGACGCCCAGATGGCCGTAAACCAGAAGTCGTCGATGTAGAGGCCCCAGTGCGTGGTGTTCTCGGTGATGCGCGAGGTGATCCACAACATCAACGCGTTGACGACGACGTGAAAGAGCCCGAGGGTGACGATGTAGAGCGGAAGCGAGATCAGTTGCACGATCGGTTTGACGATGGCGTTGACGACGCCGAAGATCACCGCCACGACGAGGATGATGCCGACCCTCTGCAGGGTCGAGTCACCACCGACGAAGGCGATGCCCGAGACCAGCTTGGTGACGACCCACAGCGCCAGGCCGGTTGCCCCGGCGCGTATCGCGAACTGAACCACGCGCCGATCCTGCCACGCGGGCGAGCGTCACGATCGCAACAGATAGACGTCCATGATCCAGCCGTGCCGCTCGCGGGCCTCGGCGCGCACCGCGGCGATGCGGTCGCCGACGTCGGCGACGGTGCCCGCCATCAGGATCTCGTGCGGCGTGCCCAGGTAGGCGCCCCACCAGATGCGCGTTGCCGGCGGGCAGTCGAGGAAGGCGCAGTCGCCGTCGAGCATGACGACCGCGGTGCCGGACAGCCCCTCCTCGCGGAGCCGTCGGCCGGTGGTGACCAGCACCGGCGCTCCGACGTCGTTGAGCGGGATGCGGTGTCGGGCCGTGAGCGCCTGGATGGCGGTGATGCCGGGGATGACGTCGTAGGTGAACTCGACGCGCTCGCCCACCATGTCGAGGATGCGCAGGGTGCTGTCGTACAACGACGGGTCGCCCCAGGCCAGGAAGGCGCCGACGCCGTCGTCGGCCAGTTCGTCGCGGAGCGCTTGGGCCCACAGCTCGGCGCGCGCGGCGTGCCAGTCGGCGACGACTTGACGATAGGCCGGCCCGTCGGGGGCGTCCTTGGACCGCTTCGGGTCGGGCAGCTCGACGAAGCGATAGCCGGGGTCGCGGATGAACCGCTCGCAGATGTCGCGTCGCAACGACACCAGGTCGTCCTTCGCGGACCCCTTGTCGGCGGCGAAGAACACGTCGACGTCGTTGAGCGCGTCGACGGCTTGGGCGGTCACGTAGCCGGGATCGCCGGCCCCGATGCCGATCACGTGGATGCGGCGCATCACCGAGCCCCTTCCGAAACCTCGAGTATCCGGTACCGGGGGTATTGACATCTTGAGCGCCACGTCATTAGGTTCCACAGCATATCGGCGCAGAATTTCGCTGAAGGGACGTCAACGATGACAGCCTCCGTCAAGGCAAGCGGTGCACCGACGCGCGAGGAGTTCGCCGAGCGCCTACTCCGCGGCTCGGTGAAGAAGTACTACGAGCCGGTCGTCGACGTCGACTGGGACACCCCGCTCGATCCCGACAAGTTCTTCCTGCCGCCGAAGTCGGTGTCCCTCTACGGAACGCCGTTGTGGGACGCCATGTCCCGCGAGCAGCAGATCGAACTCTCGCGCCAAGAGTTCGTCAACACGCTCTCGGCGGGCATCTGGTTCGAGAACATCCTCAACCAGGCCCTGCTGCGCGATCTGATGCACGCCGACCCGACCGCGCGCTCGACGCACTACGCCCTCACCGAGATGGGCGACGAGACCCGCCACATGGTGATGTTCGGCAGGGCCATCGAGAAGGTCGGCGGCAAGCCGATGCGCCCGAAGCGCTACCAGCGCATGATCATCAACGGTCTGCCGTGGACGTTCCGGGGCGCACTGCTGTGGGTGGCGGCGCTGGTCGGCGAAGAGATCTTCGACTCGCTGCAGCGCAACATGATGGACGATCCGGACCTGCAGCCGGTGGTCCAGCGGATCATGCGGATCCACGTCACCGAAGAGGCCCGCCACATCCAGTTCGCCCGCGACGGGGCACGCAAGCGCGTCGCCGAGATGCCGTGGCTCAGCCGGATGTGGGTGGCCAACCTCAACGGCGTCGGCGGACTGTTCTTCCGCCACCTGTTCACCAACGCCGCGCAGTACCGACGGGCCGGCCTGGACGGCAAGGAGGCCCGCCGCGTCGCCCGCAGCAGCCCGCACCACCACGCGATGCAGGCGCTGGGGTTCGCCCCGCTGGCCGCGTTCCTCACCGAGGTCGGGCTGATGGGACCGATCGCCCGCCGGCTGTGGACCCGCACCAACTTCATTCCCGCGACGTCGCCGACCACGAGCCCCGCCGACGTCCGCGTCGCCGCCGACGCCTCCGAGGATCACGATCTGTACGACGGCCCCGCCGTCCTGCACGTCGGGGACGCCGACCACACCGTCCGGGTGCGACTCCTGGGACACCTCGAGCCCATTGACGGCCAATACCATTGGCAGGGAATGATCTTCGGGGATCTCACCGACGACGTGCTCAAGCGCCCGAAGGCCACGCTCACCGTGGAGGGCCGGGTGGCCCAGGCGCGCATCACCGAGCGCACGCCACAGGGCAACTACGGCGTGGTCGGCGTCGGCGCTCCGCCGTTCGCCTGAGCGTCACGGCTTCGGGCAACTCGGCCCGCGTCAACTAGAACGTGTTCTAGTATTCGGGTCATGCGGTTCACCTATGCGGAAGCCATGACCGATCCGAAGTATCTGATCCCTCTGGCCAAGGCGGCCGACGAGGCCGGGTACCACGCCATGACCATTCCGGACAGCGTCGCCTACCCCGAGGTCTCGGACTCGAAGTATCCGTACACCGAGGACGGCAACCGCGAATTCCTCGACGGCAAGCCGTTCGTCGAATCCTTCGCCCTGATCGGCGCGCTCTCGGCGGTGACCACCAAGCTGCACTTCAACATCTTCGTGCTGAAGCTGCCGATCCGCCCGCCCGCCCTGGTGGCCAAGCAGGCCGGCTCCTTGGCGGCGATGTTCGACAACCGCCTCGGCCTGGGCGTCGGGACCAGCCCGTGGCCCGAGGACTACGAGATCATGGGCGTGCCGTACGCCAAGCGCGGCAAGCGGATGGACGAGTGCATCGACGTCATCCGGGGCCTCACCTCGGGCGACTACTTCGAATACCACGGCGAGTTCTACGACTTCCCCGCGTTCAAGATGACGCCCGCGCCCACCAAGCCGGTGCCGATCCTGATCGGCGGGCACGCCGACGCCGCCCTGCGGCGGGCCGCCCGCAACGACGGCTGGATGCACGGCGGCGGCGACCCGGAGGAACTCGATCCGCTGTTGGCCAAGCTGGCGACGTACTGCGAGGAAGAGGAGCGGATCGGGCTGGCCGACGAGTTCGCCATCCACGTCATCTCCATCGACGGGTTCACCCTCGACGGCGTGAAGCGTTTGGAGGACAAGGGCGTCACCGACGTCATCGTCGGCTTCCGCATCCCCTACATCATGGGCGCCGACACCGAGCCGCTCGAGGACAAGATCCGCAACCTGGAGTGGTTCGCGGAGAACGTGATCGCCAAGGCCGGTTAGGCCCGGGGCACTCCGGTGACCAGGGCGTCGACGGCGTGCGCGCTGAGCACCTCGTCGAGCACCATCACCGCGCCGCCCACGATGCCGGACTGGTTGCCGTGCGCCGCGGGCACCACCTCGAGCGTGCGCGTCGCCTGGGCAGTTGCGTTGCCGTACAACGTCTCCCGTAGCCCGGCGACGAAGATCTCGTAGGCGCCCACCATGTCGCCCGAGACGACGACGACGGCCGGGTTCAGCAGGTTCACCGCGGCCGCGAGCACCTCGCCGACGTACCGTCCGCTGTCGCGGATCATCCGCCGCGCCTCGGCGTCACCGCCGTGGGCGATCTCGACCACGTCGCGCAGGTTCCGCACGGAGCGACCCTGCTGCTGCAGGGCGTGCACCAGTGCCCAGCCGCCCGCGATCGCCTCGACGCAGCCGGTGTCGCCGCATCGGCACGGAAGACCAACGGCGGCAGCGATCTTGGTGTGGCCGAACTCGCCGGCCGCCTGGGCGGCGCCGCGTTGCAGCACCCCACCCGCGACGATTCCCGCGCCCAGACCGCTCGAGGCCTTGATGACGAGGACGTCGTCGTGGTCGCGGCCCTCGACGACGGCGATCGCGTTGGAGTCGTTGTCCAGGATGACGGGCACCTGCGAGAGCCGGGGCAACTCGGCGAAGTAGGGCCGTAGTTCGACGCCGTCCCAGCCGCGAAGGATGGGGGAATCGCGGCTGCACCCGCGGGCGCGATCCACCGTGCCCGGCAGGCTCAGCCCGACGCCGTACACCGGGACGCCCGGGTGGTCCTGCAGCATCACGTCGAGCCGCTTGACCACGTCGGGCATCAGGTCCTCGGGACCGAGCGCGACCTCCTGGTCGATGTCGGCGATCGACAAGACCTCGCCGGCCAGGTCGCATACCGCCAGCCGGGTCCGGCTGATGCCGATGGCCGCCGACAGCACGATGCCCGCCTCGGCGTCGAAGGAGAGCAGCGTCGGTGGGCGGCCACCCGTCGAGGGCGCCTGCTCCCGCTCGCGTACCAGGCCGAGTTCGCTCAGGGCCGCGATGCGCGCGGCGACCGCAGAGCGGGACAGCCCGGTGACCTGGCCGATCTCCGTGCGGGTGATGTCTCGACGATCTCGGATCAGTGCGAAGACATCGCCCACGGTGGCCATCACCCGATTCAACCCGAGAAACGTAAGGTGCGCCACTTTTGTGTTCTGAAAGACATAAGTCGGTTTGCCGAAAGGCATAAGTGCGCCTACCGTTGGACCGGTGACACGCTCTTTGCAACGACCGTCCGTACCTCTGTCCGTGGTGTCACCGCCTCCGTCGGTGCGCTGGCTGGCAGTCATGGCCTTGGCCATCGGCAGCTTCGCGATCGGCACCACGGAATTCGTGGCCATGGGCTTGCTGCCCGACATCGCCACGAGCCTGAACATCACCGAGCCCATCGCGGGCCACGTCATCTCCGCCTACGCCCTCGGCGTCGTCGTCGGCGCCCCGGTCATCGCCTCGCTGACCGCGCACCTGCCCCGCAAGGCCCTGCTGCTGGGCCTGATCGCACTGTTCACCCTCGGCAACCTGGCCAGCGTGCTGGCGCCGAGCTACGAAACCCTGATGGCCGCCCGCTTCGTCTCCGGCATCCCGCACGGCGCCTTCTTCGGCATCGCCGCCCTGGTCGCCGCCCACCTGATGGGCCCCAAGAACCGCGCCAAGGCCGTCGCCCACGTCATGAGCGGCCTCACCGTCGCCACCGTGCTCGGCGTGCCGCTGGCGTCGTTCCTCGGTCAGCACTTCGGCTGGCGCAGCGCCTTCGGCCTGGTCGTCGTGATCGGTCTTGGCACGCTCGTCGCCATCTGGCACTGGCTGCCCGACCTGAAGTCGATGCACGTCACGAGCGCCCTGACCGAACTCAGCGCCCTGCGTCGCCCTCAGGTGTGGCTCGCGCTGGTGCTCGGCATGGTCGGCTTCGGCGGCATGTTCGCCGTCTACACCTACGTGGCGACGACCCTGACCGACGTCTCCGGGCTGTCCCGCGGACTCGTTCCGCTCGGGCTGATGACGTTCGGCATCGGCATGGTCGTCGGCAACCTGGTCGGCGGCAAGTTGGCCGACGTCTCGGTGGTGAAGGCGCTCTATGCCTCGCTGGTCTCCCTCGGCGCGATGCTGGCCCTGTTCGTCTGGCTCGTCCACAACCCGTGGACGGCACTGCTCGGACTGTTCCTCATCGGGGCATCCGGCTCGGCGATCGGACCCGCGCTGCAGACCCGACTGATGGACGTCGCCCACGGTGCGCAGACCCTGGCCGCGGCACTGAACCACTCGGCGCTCAACATCGCCAACGCCGCGGGCGCCTGGATCGGTGGCCTGGTCATCGCCGCCGGATACGGCTACACCGCACCCGCGGGCGCCGGTGCCCTGCTGGCCGTCGCCGGCCTCGTCGTCCTGACCATCTCGGTACTGCTGCAACGCTGGACGGAGCGCTCCCATGTCGGTTGACCGCGGTTGGCACGTCGACGTTCACGTGCTCGGGTTCCGCCTCGCCTTCACGGTGCGCCCGTGGCGCGGCGCTCCCGGGCTCGCCCGTCGACGGGGAGCGCTCGCGGCTCGGTAGCCAGTGTCTGTGTCAGTCTGGAACCATGACTGCACGCCACTTCGCTGGGCTCACCGGCGCCGCCTTCGCCCTCGCCACCAGCTTCCTCGCCGCCCCGACGGGCGCTCCGACGGCGTCGGCCGCCCCCTGCCCGGACGTGGAGGTGGTGTTCGCCCGCGGCACGTTCGCCCCGCAGGGCCTCGGCGGCATCGGACAGGACTTCGTCGACGCCGTCCGCGCCAAGGTCGGCGCCAAGTCCGTCGGCGTCTACGCCGTGGTCTATCCGGCAAGCACCAACTTCCCGACCGCCGTGGACGGCATCCGCGACGCCGCCAACCACGTCGAAGGCATGGCCACGACGTGTCCCGACACCAAGATGGTGCTCGGCGGCTACTCGCAGGGTGCGGCCGTGATCGGCTTCGTCACCGCCAACGCCGTGCCCGGCGGCGTGGACCCCGCCGAGGTGCCCAAGCCCATGCCGGCGAGCGTCGCCGACCACGTGGCGGCCGTGGCCCTGCTCGGCACGCCGGACACCAAGTTCATGGACATGATCGGGCAGCCACCGGTGACCGTTGGTCCGCTCTACGCGGGCAAGGCGATTCAACTGTGCGCGCCGGGTGACCCGATCTGCTCCGACGGCGACGACGGCGCCGCGCACACCAGCTACACCAAGATCGGCTTCACCGACCAGGCCGCGGCCTTCGTGGCGAGCAAGGTCTGAGCGCGCCGGAAATAATCTCCACCCCGTCCCGGTTCTTGACGTCACGACGGTTATGTAACGTCGTTCCATAAGAGACAGGACCAGCCATGACCAACGTCGTCTTCATCCACGGACTGTGGGTCTCCCACACCGCCTGGCAGCCGTGGATCGACCGCTTCGCCGCCGACGGCCACCACGCGATCGCCCCCGCCTGGCCCGGCGAACGCCCCACCCCCGAGGAGACCCGGCGCAACCCCGGCGACCAGGCGGGCGTCGGCATCGACGACCTCACCGAGTACTTCGCCGAAGTCCTCGCGCAGTTCGACACCCCGCCGGTGGTGATCGGGCACTCCTTCGGCGGCCTGATCGCTCAGAAGTTGTTGGGCCAGAACAAGGCCGCGGCCGCGGTCGCCATCGACCCGGCCCCCGCCAAGGGGGTCAAGCCGTTGCCCGTCGCCCAGTTGCGCTCCGCCTTCCCGGTGCTCGGCAACCCCCTCAACCGCGGACGCGCCAAGGGCCTCACCGAAGCTCAGTGGCGCTACGGCTTCGGCAACGCGCTGACCGTCGAGGAGTCCGACGCCCTGTGGCAGCAGTGGTCGATTCCGTCGCCGGGCAAGCCGCTCTTCGAAGCAGCGGTCGCCAACTTCTCGGGCGGCTCCCCGGCCAAGGTCGACACCGCCAACGCCACCAGGGGTCCGCTGCTGATCACCGGGGGCACGGCCGACCACACCGTGCCACTGGTGTCCGCCAAGGCCACCCATCGCCTGTACTCGAAGTCCGCCGCGGTCACCGACTTCCACGAATTCGAGGGACGCGGACACTCGCTCACCGTCGACCACGGATGGCGCGACGTCGCCGACGTCACGCTGTCGTGGCTGGCCCACCGAGAGGTCACCTCACACGCATGAGCAAGGCACCGGTCCGCCGCCGCACCGCCAGCCACGAGGTCTCGGCCGCGCTCCTTCGCGCGGCCGAGACCGTGCTGGACCGGGACGGCAGCGCCGGCGTCACCGTTCGCGCCGTGGCCGTGGCCGCGGAGGTGTCACCGACCAGCGTCTACAACAGGTTTCTGAGCAAGGACGGGTTGACCGTCGCCCTGGCCATGCGGACACTGACCCAACTCGCCGAGGCGATCGACGTTCCCAAAGACCTCGGGCCGGACGAGCGCTTTCGCCAGGCCTGCCGCAACTACCGGGCCTTCGCCCTCCGCCATCCCGCGCGGTACGCCTTGATCTTCGGGAGCGGCAGTCCGCTCGAAGACCAGTCTTCGGAGGTTGCGGAGGCGGGCCGGGCGGTCTTCACCGTCTTGACGGGGTTGATCGGCGACCTGGAAGGCGTTGGCGCCGAGCGTGATCTGGCCGAGTCGGCTCAGGTCGTCTGGGCCGCCATCCACGGCTCGGTCACCATCGAGCAGGCGGGCATCGGCCAGACGCCGGACGCGGACGCTACCTTCGAGCACGTGCTCGATCTGCTGACCCACGGCCTGGCGACCTAGTGGGCGCCGTCACCGTCGCCGAGTTCCACGTCGCCGATCCCCCGGAGTCCTGGACCCGCGCCGGGTTCACCGTCGACGCCGACTCGACGTGTCGCATCGGCGGCGTCGGCGTCCGCCTGGTCGGACGCGAGAGCGGCACCGGCATCGTGGGGTGGTCGCTGCGCGGCGTGCCCGCCGACGTGCACGACGTCGACGGCGTGCCCACCACGGCGTCGGCGGCGTCCCCCGTCAGCCCCGCGACGCACCCCAACGGCGTCGTCACCGTCGACCACGTCGTCCTCCTGTCGCCGGACCTGACCCGGACCGTCGACGCACTGGCCGGCCTCGGGGTGCACCCCCGCCGGGAGCGCGACGGCGAACTCGGCGGCCAGCCGATCCGCCAGGTGTTCTTCCGCCTGGGAGAGGTGATCGTCGAGGTCGTGGGGGCGCCGGACACGGCGGGCGACGGTCCGGCCACCCCGTGGGGGATGACCTACGTCGTCGAGGATCTCGAGACGACGGTGCAGGCGTTCGGCGACCGGACGTCGCCGGTCAAGGACGCCGTCCAACCGGGACGCCGGATCACCACGCTCCGACATCGCGAATTCGGAATGTCGGTACGAACGGCGCTGATCTCGCCGCCTATCCTCGGCGCATGACCGAGACCGTCGACCCCGTCGTCATCCACACCGACGGCGGGTGCCGACCCAACCCCGGGCCCGGCGGCTGGGGGGCGGTGCTGCGCCACCGCGGACACGTCCGCGAGATGTTCGGCGGCGAACCGACCGACACCAGCAACAACCGGATGGAGCTGACGGCGCCGATCATGGCGCTCGAGGCGCTCACCCGACCCGTTCTGGTGCACCTCTACACCGACAGCACCTACGTCCGCAGCGGCATCACCAAGTGGGTTCTCGGCTGGGAACGCAACGGCTGGCTGACCTCGGCCAAGCAGCCGGTCAAGAACGTCGACCTGTGGAAACGGCTGCAGGCGGCCTGCGCGGTGCACGAGGTCGAGTGGTTCTGGGTGAAGGGCCATTCCGGAGTCGCCGACAACGAGTTGGCCGACGTGCTCGCCACCAGGGGCATGGAGCAGGCGATCGCCGCACCCCGGGTTGTGACCAAAGCCTGACTTCGGTGGCCCGGCTGCGGCCTGCCCACCCGTTGGGGGTACACCTGCGGCATGGCTCTCATCGACAGCTCCGGCTTCCACCACGTCCGCCTCACCGTCACCGACATCGCGCGGTCGAAGAAGTTCTACGACGAGGTGTTTGGCTGGCCGGTCGCCATCGACGCGTCCGACTCGGTGGACGAACCCGGCGTGACGGAGTCGCCGGAGAAGTTCTACGGCGGCGTGGTCTACCAGACCCCGCAGGGCACGCTCTTCGGGCTGCGGCCGGTCGGTGACTGTGAATTCGATTCCACGCGAACCGGTCTGGACCACATCGGCTTCGCCGTGGCAGACCGCGCGGCGCTCGAGGCCGCGCAGTCCGCACTACGGGAGGCGGGCGTCACGCACGGCGACGTCGTCGACCTGACCGACGCCGGCATCGCCATCCTGTCCTTCCAGGATCCCGACGACATCAACGTCGAACTGACCGCGCCGCTGTCGTAGGCCCGGGTCAGGTCACCGGCTCGGCGACCCGACTGGGCGCCCGCAGCGCCTGGTAGCCCGACTCCTCCAGCTCGCGGCAATGCTGCTGGTACACCTGGCCGCCACCCATGTAGACGAGGAAGGCTTCCGGCTTGCCGGGCACGTTCTCCCCGAGGAACCACGCCTTGGCCTTCTTGCCCTCGGTGTACATCACCGTCGCCTTGCCCGTGCGCTCGGTCTCGCCGGCCCACCAGTCCTCCGACTCCTGCGTGGCCTCGAAGACGTCGACGTCGTTGTTCTTGGCCCAGCGCAGGGCACGCTGCAGCCACTGGGCGCCAAGCTGAATCGGCACCACCAGGTTCGAGTACGGCGTCTGCGGCCCCAGCGACATGAAGAAGTTCGGGAAACCGTGCACGCCGATGCCGAGATTCGACTTGAGACCGTCCCGGTTCCACCTGTCCCGCAGGGTGATTCCGTCACGGCCGACGATGTCGATGTTGGTGAGCGTTCCGGTCATCGCGTCGAAGCCCGTGGCGAAGATCAGCACGTCGAGCTCGTACTCGGTGTCGCCGACGCGCACGCCCGTCGGGGTGATCGCGGTGATCGGTGTGGACGCGGTGTCGACCAGGCGGACGTGGTCGAGGTTGAACGCGTGGTAGTAGCCGTGGCCGGTGGGCACGCGCTTGCCGTTGAACGAGTATGTCTTCGGGCTCAGCAGGTCGGCGGTGGCGGGGTCCTTGACGATTTCGCGGATCTTGGACCGGATGAACTCCGAGGCCAGCTCGCTGGCGGCGTGGTTGGTGGCGAGGTCGTTGAAGCACTCGTTCGCGAAGTGGAAGCCGCCCTCGTTCCACTTGCCCTCGAAGATGCCGCGGCGCTCCTCGTCGGAGACCTCCAGCGCGCCACAGCGGGCGGGCTCCATCGCCACGCCGAACGGATGGTTGGCGGCCTTCTCGTAGATTGCGTCGTAGTTGTCCCTCAGCCACGCCATGTCCGCTTCGGTGACGGCGTCGTTGGTGGTCTCCACCACGAAGTTCGGGGTGCGCTGGAAGACGACGAATTCGTCGACCAGCGGGGCGATCTCGGGCACGATCTGAATCCCCGAGGCGCCCAGTCCGATCAGGCCGACGCGCTTGCCCGCCAGGTCGACGCCATCGCGCGGCCAGTACGCGGTGTGGTACTTCTCGCCGCCAAAGGTGTCGATCCCGGCGATGTCGGGGAAGATTGGCTGTGACAGCACGCCCATGCCGCTGATCAGATACTTGGCCACCACGGGTGCGCCGCCCTCGATCTCGACCGTCCAGGTGTTGTCGACCTCGTCGTAGCGGGCGGACCGAACGCGGGTGTTGAGCCTGATGTCACGCCGCAGGTCGAGGCGATCGGCCACGAAGTCGAGGTAGGACAACACTTCTCGTCCCGCCGGGTAGCGCTGCGACCACGACCACTCGTCGCGGACCTCCTTGGAGAACGAGAAGGAGTAGTAGCTGTACTCACTGTCGGTGCGCACGCCCGGGTAGCGGTTGGCCAGCCACGTTCCACCGACGCCGTCCTGGGCGTCGAGAACCAGGGTGTCCAGGCCGATCTCACGGAGATGGTGCAGGATCGCCAGGCCGGAGAAGCCGGCCCCGATCACGATGGCGTCATGCGTTTCGATGCTCATGGTCGTTGTTCCTTCGGTTCAGACGGCGGCGGATGGGGTGCGGTGTTGATGGGCGTTGGCGGTGCGGCGTGCGCGGTACCAGTCGGCGACGGCGGCGACACCCGCGTCGGCAGACGCCAAGCTGCCTGCCTGGAGCGGGAATACGTGCTGCTCCCCGTGCGCGACGTCGAACGTGACGTCCACGCCCGCCGCCCTGGCCAGCGCGTCCAAGCGGGTGGCGTCGGAGAAGAGCGATTCGACGTCGGAGGCGGTGACGTACAGCGGCGGGAAGCCAGCGAAGTCGGCGTAGAGCGGGTTCACCAGCGGATCGGTCGGGTCGGCCCCACCGGACAGATAGCGGTCGATGTTGCCCTGCAGTCCCTCTCGCGTGATCAGGAAGTCGGTGGCGTCGTTGGTCACCAGGGTCTCCCCCGTGTTCTCCATGTCGAGCCACGGCGAGACGGTGACGACGAGCCCCGGGGTACGTGCGCCGTCACGCAGCATCCGCAGCGTCGTGGCGACGGCGATGCTGGCGCCGGCGCTGTCCCCGACGAAGGTGATGTCGGCGGGATCGGTACCGCCGTCGGCCAGGGCGTCGAACACCGCTGTCGCGTCGTCGAGTTGGGCCGGGAAGGGGTGCTCGGGTGCCCGCCGGAAGTCGGCGACGAAGGCGTGGGTGCCGCAGGCCTTGGCGACGTGGCCGGCCAGCTTGCGGTGACTGGCGGACGAGCCCAGCGCGAAGCCGCCGCCGTGCAGGAACACCAGCACCTGGCTGGGGTCCGCCGTCAGCGGCGTCACCAGAATTCCTGGGACACCGCCCAGTTCGGTGGTCACGTAGGTGACCTCGGACGGCTCGGTGGTGACGCGCTGCCAGTCCTCGAACAGCCACCGCATCAGCCGCAGCGACATGTCGGGATTGGCGATGAACTCCTCGGTCCACTCGGCGTACATCCGGCCCAGGGGATCGGTCGGTTGGATGGTCATTCGGCTCTCCTGATCTGGTCCACCGCGACTGTGACCTGCGGCACTGCAGCCAGTGTGGGTCGGCGTCGGGCGCCCACCGGGTGGTGTCGCAAATTGACGCAGTGCTGTCTCACCGTGACGCACGTCACCTCGCGGACCGTGCCTCACGTCAGGCTTCAGCCACCACGAACCGCTGACGAGGGGATCCACCGATGAACCGTTTGGACGGCAAGATTGCACTGGTCACCGGCTCGTGCCGGGGCATCGGGCACGCCATCGCCGAGGCCTTCGCCCGGGAGGGCGCCACCACCATCGCGACCGGTCGGTCCAAGACCGACGAGTCCTTCGGGCCCCGTTCGCCGGGCATCGACTACCGCCAGTTGGACGTCTCCCAGGAGGACGACTGGGCGACGGTGATCGACGACGTGATCGACCGCTACGGACGCGTCGACGTCCTGGCCAACAACGCGGGCATCATCGCCTACCAGGCACTGCACGAACTGAGCGTCGCCGACTGGGAACGGGTCATCGCCACCAATCAGACCGGCACGTTCCTTGGCATGCGTTCGGTGATCCCCCACATGGTGGGCCGACGCAGCGGCTCGATCATCAACGTGTCGTCGATCTGGGGCAACGCCGCCGTCCCGGGCGCACACGCCTATCACGCCACCAAGGGCGCCGTGCGCAACATGTCCAAGAGCGCCGCCATCAGCTACGCGAAGGACAACGTGCGGGTGAACTCGGTGCACCCCGGGTTCATCAAGACCCCGCTGACCGACGCTCAGGAGGTCGAGATCAACGACTTCGTCGTGGCGCAGACCCCGATGGGTCGGCCGGGCTTGCCCGAGGAGATCGCCAACGGCGTGGTATTCCTCGCCTCCGACGAATCCAGCTTCGTCACCGGCTCGGAACTGGTGATCGACGGCGGTTACCTCGCGCAGTAGCTCAGCCAGAGAGGTTGTACGTCTTGAGCTTTCGGTGGATCGTCGCGCGCGAGACACCGAGCAGCTCGGCCGCCTTGGACCGGTTGCCGCCGGCCTCCTGCAGGGCCCGGCGGATGGTCTCCATCTCGGTGCGCTCGATCATCGACCAGGAGCGGTGCGCCCGCAAGGAGTCGGGCAGCTGGTCGAGTTGCACCACGCCACGCGACCCCTCGGCCACCATGTGGGCGACCAGCGTCCGAAGCTCGCCGAGGTTGCCCGGCCACCCGGCGGCCTCCAGCGCGCGGCGGGCGTCGTCGCCGAGGGTCAGGCGCAACCCCGGAGACCGTTGAGCGGCAAAGGCATTCCACAAGGCGGTAAGGTCCGCGGACCGTTCCCGCAGCGGCGGCACCCACACCATCGCGACGCCCAGTCGGGTGGCCATGGCCGCGGCGTCGGACTGCGTGGCGGCCGTCGCCGTGACCAGTACGGAACCGAGACCGGCGTGGGACTCGATCAACGACCGCAGCGCGGCCTGCGCCTGGGAGTCGAGGTGCTCCACACCGCGGACGACCACCCGCGTGGGGCCTTCGACCGCGTCGACGAGTTCGCGCAGCCACGCCTGGTCGCCGATGATCTGGCGCTGCGCGGTGTGCACCACCGCGACGTCGGGCTGTACCGCGCCCGGCCGGTAGGGGCGGCCCAGCGCCAACGAGGTCTTGCCGCTACCCGGCTCCCCCGCGACGAGGAGTGCGGTGCGGGCGGAGATGTGCCTGCTGACGTGGTGGGCCGCTCCCAGCCACGACTTCGTCTGTCCCACCAGGCCATCCGAGGCCGGCCTGCCGTGACCCACCGTCACCCGCGGCGCCGGCCGCAGCGTCGCCACCACGCCCGCGCCCGCGTCGAGCACCGTGGCGTCGATCGCAGTGGTGCCCGTCGACAGTTCCGCGGTGAGGCGGGCTTCGTGCCGCAGTCCGGCACACAGGTGACCGATCAGGTCGACGTCGGTCTGGGTCAGCTCCCCGGCGCGCCTGCTCCGCATGGTCAGGCCGTCGGGGCCGAAGGCCACCACGGGTCCGTCGTGCCGCGTCGACGCGTCGAGGAATGCCGCCAACATGGCGCGCGATCCCGGCTGCGCCGCGTCGAGGACGTGCTGTTGAAGCTGCGCGGCAAGCGAATTGGTCAACGGCAGCAGTAGACCGCTACGTTCGTCGATCTTGGTCGACATCGTCACCGCCGCCAAGAGCTTGCCCGTGATGGGATGCCACACCGGCGCTCCGGTGCACAGCGCGTCGTGATAGACGTCGGCGAAGTGCTCGGCGCCCGAGATCTGCACGCTCCTGCCCGACGCGATTGCCGTCCCCACGCCGTTGGTGCCGACGGCGTCCTCGGCGAGCACGGCACCGCGGACCGTCCCGAGACGGTCCAGCTGATTCATCGCCGACGAGTCCAGCGACCACCGTTGCACGATGCGACCGTGAGCGTCGGCGAGCAACAGACCCATACCGGAACCGGCCAGATCCTCCGCGGCGCGGGCCATCGGGGCCTGGAACATCTCGAGCAGGTGGTTGTCGATCAGGTCCTCGTCGACGCGGGGAACGTCGCGGACGTTACCCGGCGCCCCCAGCGCGTTCTTCGAGCGCAACCACGATTCGAGCAGACCCGCCGGCACCGCCCGGTCCGGGTCCGAGGCAGTGAGGATCTCCGCCCGAAGCTCCTCGAGCCTCGAACCCCTGAGCCGTTCCGACACGGGCAACTCCTCACCTCACGCCTTCGGGAGGCCAATCGGCTAAATGCGATCTGGATCACAAATCCTAGACCTGATCCTGCGCGCGAAAGCCGGTCCCGCGGGCGACTGTCTCAAAAAGACGCACTCGTATCCGGGGTCACATTCGCGTCCTAGCGTGACCAACCATGACGACGACGCTGGCCGGACCCTCCACCACCCCCCTCGGCCCCGAGCCCGACACCGCGGTCGTGCACGGCCGACGTGTTCCCACCGGCTTGTTCATCGGAGGTGAATGGCGCACTGCCGTAGAGACTTTTGCGGTTCTCGACCCGGCCACCGGCGACGAGATCGCCCGGATGTCCGACGGTGGCCCCGCCGACGCGATCGCCGCCCTTGACGCCGCCGCCGACGCGCAGTCCCGGTGGCGGCACGTCGCGCCGCGCGATCGCGCCAACCTGTTCACCCGCGCCCACGGCCTCCTGCTGTCGCGCGCCGCCGAGTTCGCCGACGTGATGACGGCCGAGAGCGGCAAGCCGCTGGCCGAGTCGCGCGCCGAGTTCGCGCTGTCGGCGGAATTCTTCCTCTGGTACACCGAGCAGATCGCCCATCTGCACGGCACGTGGGCGCCGGCGTCGCACGGCGGCTACCGCGTGATCACCACGCACCAGCCCGTCGGACCCGCCCTGCTGATCACGCCGTGGAACTTCCCCATGTTGATGATCGCCCGCAAGGCGGGGGCCGCCCTGGCCGCCGGCTGCCCCGTGATCGTCAAGTCGGCCAAGGAAACGCCGCTCACGTGTGCCCTGTTCGTCGAAACCCTGCGCGAGGCGGGCTTTCCCAGCGGCGTCGTCAACCTCGTCCACACCACCGACTCCGCCCCGGTGTCGGCGGCCCTGATGGCCGACGAGCGTCTTCGCAAGGTGAGCTTCACCGGCTCGACCGGCGTGGGAGCGACCCTGTTGGAACAGGCCGCACCCGGCATCGTCAACACCTCGATGGAACTGGGCGGGGACGGGCCGTTCATCGTGCTGGACGACGCCGACGTGGAACTGGCCGCCCAGCAGGCCGTCGTCTCCAAGTTCCGCAACGCGGGACAGGCCTGCGTCGCGGCCAACCGCATCATCGTGCACACCGACGTGATCGGGCAGTTCACCGAGCGATTCGTCGAACTCACCAAACAGCTGGTGGTCGGCAACGGATTCGACGCGGGCGTCGACGTCGGGCCGATCATCTCTGAGCGCCAACGCGACACCGTCGTCGGCCTGGTCGAGACGCTCCGCGCGACAGGTGCCGAACTGTTGGCCGGCGGATCCGCCCACGACGGCGCGGGCTACTTCTTCGAGCCGACGGTGTTCCGCGTGCACGACCGCCCGGACGAACTGTGCAGCCGAGAATTGTTCGCCCCCATCGCCACCGTGTACGAAGTCGGGTCGACGGCCGAGGCGATCGCCTTCGCCAACGACACCAAGTACGGGCTGGCCGCCTACGTGTTCACCAAGGACCTGTCCAGGGCGGTCGCCGTGAGCGAGCGGCTCGACTTCGGCATGGTCGGCGTCAACCGCGGCATCATGGCCGACCCCGCGGCGGCCTTCGGCGGCGTGAAGGCCTCCGGCCTCGGACGCGAAGGCGGGCACGACGCGATCCACGACTACCTGGAGCCGAAGTACCTCGCGCTCACCGTCAACGAGGAAGAAGGACTGTCATGACCACCACCGTCGCCGCGCCGGCACCGGTGCGCACCGTCAACGATCTGGGCGTCGGACTGCTTCGCCAGCCGTCCATGGTGTTGTTCGGGCCCGGCCAGCGTCGCCAACTCCCCAGGGTGGTGAGCGCTCTCACCGACCGCGTCCTGATGGTCACCGACGCGCGGATGGCGGCCAGCGTCGACTTCACCCAGATCGTCGATGCGCTGGAACTGGCGGGTGTCTCGGTCGCGATCTACGACGGCACGGAGCCGGATCTGCCGCGCCGCAACGTCGTCGACGTGGCCGAGCGCTTCGGCGGCAGCTCCGTCGGCGCGATCGTCGGCATCGGCGGCGGATCGTGCATGGACCTGGCGAAGGTCGCCTCGGTGGTGCTCACGCACGGCGGCGACGTGCGCGACTACTACGGCCAATTCCTGGTCCCCGGGCCGGGAATCCCGGTCATCACCGTGCCCACCACCGGCGGCACCGGCGCCGAGGTCACCTGCATCTCGGTGGTCTTCGACGAGGAGCAGGGCATGAAGGTCGGGGTCGCCAGTCCGCACCTGGAGGCGTACGCGGCGGTCGTCGACCCCGAGCTGACCCTGACCTGCCCGCCAGGGCTGACGGCGGCATCGGGCGCCGACGCGCTGTCGCACCTGATCGAGTCGTTCACCGGCCGGGCCAAGAACCCCGACGCCGACCAGCTGGCCACCACGCTGTACGCCGGCAAGAACCTCCTCGCCGACGTCTACGCCCGCAACGGCCTTGCGCTGCTCAACGACTCGCTGCCCGCCGTGGCCGCCGATCCGACGAACCTCGACGCGCGGTCCAACACGCTGTTCGGAGCCTATTGCGCAGGCATGGCGATCAACACCGCGGGAACCGCTGGCGCACATGCGATCCAATCCCCCATCGGCAACCTCACCCACACCCCGCACGGCTTCGGCATCAGCGCCCTGCTGCCCTACGTCATGCGCTATAACCTGCCGGCCAGGATTCCGGAGTTCGCCGAGATCGGCCGCATCCTCGGGGTGGCAGGCGCATCGGACCCCTTGGAGACGCAGGCGCGGGCGGCCATCGAACGCGTCGAGGCGATCCTCGAGACGCTTGGCGCACCGCTGGACCTCCGCACCCTCGGGCTCCAGCCGGCGGACTTCGGCTTCGTCGCCAAGCAGGCGATGCTCGCCACCCGGCTGACCGCCAACAACCCCCGCGAGTTGACCGTCGAATCGATCACGTCGATCCTCGAGCGCGCCTACGACGGCGACCGGAGCTGGTGGCAGCTGTGAGCAAGCCTCCCGTGGCCGTCCTCGGCGCGGGATCCATCGGGGTGTCGTTCGCGATCCTGTTCGCCTGCCATGGGTTCGACGTCACGGTGTACGACCCGTTCGACGACGCGCTCCCCCGGGCCGAGGCCGACCTCCGGGACCGACTTCGGCAGTTCACCGGCACCGACGACGCCGCGCTGCTGGTTCGCTTCACGTCCGACCTCGACGTCGCGGTCGCGGATGCGGGCTTCGTTCAGGAGTGTGCGCCGGAGCGCATCGAGCTGAAACGAGAGTTGTTGCAGCAGGCTGCCGTCCGGACCGGTGCAGACGTGCCGCTGGCCAGCTCGAGTTCGGCGATCGTGGCGAGCCGGATCGCCGACGGACTCGACGCCGCGGTCGCCGCGCGCATCGTGGTCGGCCATCCGGGTAACCCGCCCTACCTGTTGCCCGTCGTCGAGGTGGTGCCGTCCGCCGCGACGTCCGACGCCATCACGGAGAGGGCGACCGAGGTGTACCGCGCCGCCGGGCTGCGGCCCGTGTTGGTGCGCCGCGAGGTCGAGGGCTTCCTGTTCAACCGTCTGCAGGGCGCGCTGTTGCGGGAGGCGTACTGCCTGGTCCGCGACGGCGTCGCAAGCGTCGACGACGTGGACGAGGTGGTGCGCAGCGGGTTGGGACGCCGCTGGGCGGTGATCGGTCCGTTCGAGACGGCCGACCTGAACACCCGCGGCGGCATCGAGTCCCACGCCGAGAAGATGGGACCCGCCTACGAACGCATGGGTGCCGAACGCGGACAACATGATCCGTGGACGCCCGACTTGGTCGCCGAGGTGACCGCGCAGCGCCGGGCACTCCTGGACCTCGACGACTGGGAGAAGCGCGTTCGGTGGCGCGACGGTCAACTCATCCGGATGCGCGACGCCGACCACCGGGGTGACGGTCAGACGAGGGTCCGGCCGCCGTCGAGCGCCAGCACGGAGCCCGTCGCGTAGCTGAGATCCAAAGACGTCAACACCAGCACCGCGCGCGCCACCTCCTGCGGGGCAACCGTTCGGCCGAGCGGAACCGTGGTGCCCACCTGTCTGAGCGCCTCCTCCCCGGCGTTGCGGATCATCTTCGGTCCGTGCATCGGTCCGGGCGAGAGCGCGTTGACGCGAATGCCGTGCGGAGCGAACTCCAGCGCCCACGATCGGGTGAGGGATTCCAGTGCGGCCTTGGTCGCGGCGTACGCCGCCCGACCGGGAGTGGCGAGCCTGGCGCCGATGGAGCTGATGTTGACGATGTGCCCGCGACCCGCGTCGACCATCGTAGGCACGATCGCCGCCACCAACGCGTGCGGCGCACGAACGTTGACCTCGTACATCGCGTCGAATCCACGGTGGTCGAGCTCGGCGGTCGGCCCCGCGGAGATGGTGGCGGCGTTGTTCACCAGAATGCTCACCGGGCCGGCCTGCCGAGCCAGCCTGGTGACGTCCTCGAGGTGCCGAAGGTCGGCCTGGATGAACCGCACGCGCGAACCGGTGGGGTCCAACCGTTGCGCCAACGGCGCGTAATCGTCGAGGCGGCCGGTGATGACGACCCTCGCTCCCGCCGCGGTATAGCCCGCGGCGATCTCATAGCCGAGGCTGCCTGGCTCGCCGACACCGGTGACCAGAACGGTGTCGGTGGCATGGGGATGGGACATTGGGTTCTTCCTTCGATTGGTGTGGTGCCGAGATCAGTTGTCAGGGAACGTGAACAGCAGCTTTCCGGCACCCGAGGGGATACGGGTCGCGTCGACGGCGTCACGCCAGTCAGTGAGGGCAAAGGTGCGGTCAACCCTGGCCGACAGGGTTCCGTCGGCGATCAGGGCGACCAGTTCCTGGTACTCGTCCCGGACCTGGGTCAACGGCGTGCGTTGCCACCAGTTGTAGAGCCAGAAGCCGGTCAGCTTCGCCTGATTGCCGATGAGGTCGGCTTGCGAGAGGACCGGCGACAGACCCGATTGCGCGGCATAGGTGACCAGCGTGCCGCCGTAGCGCAGGTGGCTTCCCAGGACGGCGCTGGACGGCCCGCCGACCGAGTCCACCGCGATGTCCAGTCTGTCGCCAGCGAGCGCCTCGGTGACGGCACGGTCGAGGTCGGGTCCCTCGACGACGACCTGATCTGCACCCCAACGCCTTACGTCGTCGGCGGCAGCGTCGCGCCGCACGACGTTTAGGGTGCGGTGCCCGAGGTGGCTGGCGAGTCTGACCACGTACTCCCCCACCGCGGAGTTGGACGCGGTTTGTCCGACCCAGCGACGCGGCTCCTTGGGGTCGCCGTGGTCGTGCAGCAGGCGCAGCGCGGTCATCGGGTTGATGGCGAGCATGGCCAGCTGCAGAGCGTCGCCGTCGTCGGGGACGACGATCAGATCGGCGACGGCGGCGAGGGTGTGGGTCGCCCAGGTGCCGTGCCGGTACGTGGCGAGCAGGGCGACGCGCTGGCCGACGAGGGCCGTGTCGGTGTCCGGGCCCACCGCTGCCACGCGACCGACGCCCTCGGATCCGATGGTGTCTCCCGGCGTGGGAGTCAGAAAGTACTGTCCCTCGACATACAGGAAGTCGGTCTGGTTGATGGTGGCCGCTTCCATCCGGACGAGCGCCTCCCCGGGGCCGGGGGTGGGTTCGTCGGCGGATACCAGTTCCAGGGCCTGGGCGGGTTCGGCGATCTTGGTGAAGGCGATGCGTTGCACGAGATGCTCCTAGGTTCGGTTTCGATGGGAGGCGACTTGACGCCCAAGCCACTCGAGGGATGGGCGTGGTGTTCTGGTGAAGGTGGTGCGGTCCACCGCGACGAGTCCGAACGTGGTTGTGTAGGTGCCCCACTCGTAGTTGTCGAGCAGGCTCCAGTGCAGATAGCCGTGCACGCGGATGCCGTCGTCCATGGCGGCGCGCATGGACTGCAATGCGCGGCTGGTGTACTCGACGCGTTCGTCGTCGTCCGCTGTCGCAATGCCGTTCTCGGTGACGATGATCGGTACGTCGCCGACGAGGGGCGCGACGCGACGTAGCGCTCCGCCGAGAGCCTCCGGGTAGAACTCCCAGCCGTTCAAAGTGCGACGGGCCACGGGGTCGGCGACTTCGACGGGTCGACCATCGGGTCCCTGGCCAATTCGGATGCGGGTGTAGGTCTGCACGCCAACCCAGTCGTCGTCCGACGCCGCGTGCAGGAATACTTCGTCGCGAGGCCGCGTGTAGACGGCGAGCAGGTCTTCGAACCCGGGCTCAGCCTGGCAGTCCTGCACCGAAACACCCCATCCGACCGCAATTTTCGGATTCAGAGCCTTGAGTCGGGCGCGAGCCGCGTGGTGCACCTCCGTCAACGTCTCGGTGACTTGCGGATCCGGCAGCGGTAGGCCGTGCCGCAGCGCGGACATGCCCCGCCCGGTGTCCGCAGCGAACATCGCAACGATGTTCGGTTCGTTGACCGTGCCGACATGTGTGACACCGGCGTCGAGCACCGGCGCTATCGCGTCGACGTAGCGGAGGAAGCGTTGCGCGGCGTCGGCGCGCAACCATCCGCCGCTTCGCCCAAACCAGTGGGGCAGGGTGAAGTGGTGCAGCGTGACGAACGGACGCAGCCCTCGCGAGAGCGCGCCTTCGACCATCCGCAGGTAGTGGTCGACCGCCGCGCGTGAGATGAACCCGTCCTCTGGTTCCACGCGCGACCATTCGATGCCGAACCGGTAATCAGTGAAGCCCGCGCCGGCCGCCAAGTCCATGTCCTCTGCCCACCTGTGGAAGCCGTCGACTGCGTCGCCCGACGGCTCTCCGATGGGTGTTCCGGGGGCGTGCTCGAACTGCCACCAGTCCGAAGACGTGTTGTTGCCCTCGGTCTGATGGGCGCCGGTGGCCACGCCCCACAGGAAGTCGCCGCTCACGTCAGCCCTGCCGCAGGGCGTGCACGGCGCTGAGCGGGCCGCCGAGTTGCATGAGCCGGCCGCCGTCACGCAGGCCGCCCACCGACACCGGCGCGAACCCGAGATCGGTCACGAACCGGGCGAACGTGGCGCGGGCCGAGTCGTCGTCGCTGGCGTAGAAGACGATCTGCCGTCCCTCGTCGTGGCGGGGGTCGGCGGCAATGTAGCTGGCGTACATCGTGTTGAACGCCTTGACCACGGTGGCCCCGGGAAGGTGTCGGGCGACCCACTCGCTGCCGGTCTCGGCGCCCAGGTCGACGAACCCGGAGTACGCGGGTTGGTAGCGGGCGAACTGGTTGGTCACGTCGACGACCACGCGGCCCGTCCAGTCCGGCACCGCGTCGACGAGTTCGGGCACCTTGACGAACGGCACCGCGACGACGATCAGATCGGCATCGACGGCCTCGGCGACGGTGACCGCGCTGGTCCGGTCTCCGAGCGCCGTGACGGTCTCCGCCAGCGATTCCGGTCCCCGACTGTTGCTGAGCAGCACCGAATAGCCGGCCCGGAGAGCGTGTTTGGCGATGGCCTGAGCCACCTCCCCGGAGCCGATGATGCCGACCGTGCCGGTCATGATGCGTCTCCCTCGGTGACGCGGACCAGGACGGTCCCCGTCTTGCCGGACTCGGCGGCGTGCGCGACCGCACTGCGAATGTCGCCGAGCGGATACGTTGCGGCGACGTCGAAGTGGGCGGCCAAACCGTGGGCGATGGACAGCGCGCTGGCCACGTCGGACCGGCGTTGCTCAGCCGAGGCCCCCGTCCATCGCCCGATGTTGAGCCCGCTGATGTTCAGGTCACGGTGCACGAGGGTGGCGGCGTGAAGGGGTATCGGTTCCGGCGCCATCAGCCCGTAGACGATCGCCGACCCGCCAGGATCCAGCAGCGACAGCAAGTCCGCGGCGGCGTCGCCGCCGATCGGATCCAGCGCCACCGCGATGGGCCGTCCACCCGCAGCGTCACGCACCCGCTCCTGCCAGTCCGCCGACTGCGTCGAAACCACCGGAACCCCCGGAAAGCGTTGCGCCAGTGACTCGGCCCTGGCATCGCTGCGCACGATGCTGATGGTGGCGATCTGGTGGTGCGTCGCTCCGGCGGTGAACAACCGGCCCACCGACGAGGCGGCGGCGTTGTTGAGGATTACCCCGTCGAAGCCCACGCTCGGATGCCGCTGGGCTGCCCGGCGCAGCATCAGCACCGTGATCGGATTGATCAGCAGTTGCGCCGCGACCTCGTCGGACAGCGAGTCCGGCACGGGCACCACGTCGGCGGCGGCGACGGTGACCCGTTCCCGCCACAGGCCGCTGAGTAGGAACGTCGACACCCGAGTGCCCACCGAAACCGTCACGCCGGGAGCGGCCTTCACGACGACGCCGGTGGCCTCGGCCCCGACACCGGCCGGTCGACCGTCGCCGGGACCGGACGTGGCGATCATCTGCAAGTCACCGGGGTGGACGGGGAACATGGTGACCGCGACGGTGACCTGACCAGGGCCAGGCGCCGGCGGGGAGTCGACGTCGGCGATCTCCAGGACGTCGGCCGGATCCCCCGCGCGCCGTTGGACGACCGCCTTGATGGTGCTCACGACGCGTTCGCCGCTGCCGGGATGGCGTACGGACCGTCGTGGCCGAAGGCCTCGCGGTGCGCCTGGGCGTACTCTTCGACGGTCATCGGCGTCTTGCCGCCGATCGTCTCGACGTAGTCGTTGGTGCCGGCGAAGACGCCGTCGCGGTAGTCCTGCACCACTGCGGACAGGTGCTGCACCAGGTGGGCGGGGAAGCCCTTGTTCGCCAAACCTTCTGAGAATTCGGCGATCTCGATCGGCTCGTAGTGCACCGGAATTCCCAACGCGCTCGACAACGCCGCGGCGATGCCGTGCTGGTCCAGTTCGACGGGCCCGACCAGAGGGTAGATCTTCCGGTCGTGCGCTTCGGGATGTTCGAGGATGCCGGCGATGACGTAGGCCTGGTCCTCTCCGGCGATGGGCGCGTGGCGTCCGTCGCCCATGGGCAGCCGAATCACACCGCTCTTGCCGTCGGTGGCCCAGTACCAGTCCAGCCATTCGGCGAAGAACGTCGGCCGCACGTGCGCGGTCAGCATGGGCGTGCGGTCGAGCAGGCGTTCGCCGATCCAATGGTTCTGCGCAGCATGGCTCTTGGCGTCCTCGCGAGCCGAGATCTGTGACATGTTCACCACGGCCTTCACGCCAGCGTCGGTGGCGGCCTGGGCGAAGAAGGCAGTGGCCTCCAACAGTCCGGGTGCGATCGGGTAGCAGAAGTACGCACCGTCGACCCCCTCCATGGCCGCGCGGACGGCGTTGAAGTCCAGCAGGTCGCCGACGACGATCTCCGCACCCGCGGCGGCGAGGCTCTCGGAGCGGTGGTCAAGGCTGTGCACGAAGGCGCGCACCCGGTGGCCGCGTTGCAGCAGCAGGCGCACAGTGGTGTCGCCGGTGTTGCCGGTCGCGCCGGTGATCAGATACAGGTGGGATTCAGTGGACATGACGGATTCCTTTCGAGTGGTGACATGGTTTGTGTGCTAATGCCTTTGGTCAGAGCTCCACCACCCCGCCGTCGACCACCAGGTCGAACCCGGTGGTGTAGCTGCTCTGATCGCTGACCAAGTAGTAGATGCCGTTCGCGATTTCCTCCGGCCTGCCGAGTCGACCGACGGGGATCATCGACGTGAAACCTTTTGTTCCGGAACGCAACTCGTCCTCGGTGGTGAACTGCTTGGCCAGGATCGGGGTGTCGATGACCCCTGGGCTGAGCACGTTGACCCGGATGCCGCGACCGATCAACTCGGCCGCCCAGGTGCGGCCGAAGGAACGTATCGCCGCCTTGGTCGCGGCGTACACGCCGTAGCCGGGGAAGCCCTTGACGTTCATCCCCGAGGACAGCAGCACGATGGCCCCACCGTCGGACATCAGCGGCACGGTCTTCTGCACGGTGAAGTAGGTGCCGCGGGCGTTGGTGTCGAACAGCAGATCGAAGTGCTCGGGCGTGACGTCGACCCCGTCGACCACGTCGACGGTGCCCGCGTTGGCGACCACGATGTCCAGGCGCCCCTGCTCGGTACGGATGACGTCGACGAGCCGGTCGAGGTCACTCAGGTTGGCGACGTCACCCGCCACGCCGCGTGCGTTGCTGCCGAGCCCTGCGACGGCCGCGTCGAGCGCATCGGCACCGCGGCCGGTGAGGTAGACGAACGCCCCCTCGTCGACGAGTCGCTGAGCCACCGCCAGGCCGATACCTGCGCTGGCGCCGGTGACCAGGGCAATCTTTCCTTCCAAACCGTGTGACACGAGTCCTCCTGGTGAGTTGGCGTTCCGCGTTGTCGCGGTGACGAACTGAACGTAGGTTCGTCAGAGGGGTCGCCGAATCGCATGAACGTGCGATCTCGACGTATGAGATGAGGTCACGATGGCCCGGATCGATCGCATGCTTCATCGCATGCCGGTGCGTGGCAGGGACCGGGAATTGGCCGACGCCACGGCCATCCTGCGGCGGGCGTCCGGCGACGACGCCCGGCCAGGGGCTGTGGTGATCCGTGGTGCGCCTGGGTCGGGCAAGAGCCGGCTGTTGGCGGCCATTGCGGCACGGGCCGGCGACGTCGGCTTCCGGGTCCTGACCGGTGGCGGCGACGCCGACGCCGTCTCCATGCCGATGACGCCGCTCTTGCAGGCCGTGCTCGGCGGATCGCCACCGCTGATGGACCGCCGCACGGTGTACGAGACGCTGCGAAGCGCCGACGCCCGATACGTCGTGATCGAAGACATCGTCGAAGCCCTCGAGGGAGCGGCGCGCCAGCAGCCGGTCCTGGTGGTGGTCGACGATCTCCAGTTCGCCGACCCCACAACACTGTTCGCGCTTCGGGTGATGATCGAACGGCTCGCCGCCGAACCCGTGGTGTGGGCGGTTGCCACCCGTGAACCCGTTCGCGACGAGGCCGTCGCGCGGACCGTCGAGCGACTCGAAGACCTCGACGCCGCCACGTTCACCATTGGCGAGCTGCCCTTAACCGCCGCCACCGCGGTCGCGGAGGATCTGCTCGGCGGCACCGTCGACGACAACCTTCGGTCGATGATCGACCGGACCGGCGGATACGTCGTCGATCTCGTCGAGACCCTGCGCGGTCTGGTCGACGAGCGGCGCGTCCACGTCGACGACGGCCGCGCGGTGCTGTCGGAGACGGTGCCGCCGGCCCGGCTGCGCGACGCCATCGGACGGCGGATGAGTCGGCTTCCTCCGGAGGTCTCCGAGATCGTGGCCGCCGCATCGGTGATGGGGCGCCTCGTCACCGACGGCGGGGTCGCGGCGCTGACCGGGGTGGCGTTGGGTGACGCGGGCTCGGCGCTGCGGGCTGCCGAGCACGCTCAACTGATGGTCGACACCGGGGAGGCGTTCGCCTTCCGGCACGATCTGATCCGCGAGGTGGTCGAGGCGACCCTGTCGGCCGCGGCCCGCAAGGATCTGCGCCGCCGGGCCGTAGACGTCGCACTCGATTCGGGCGCCCCACTGTTGGAGGTGGCCTCGGCGTTGGCCGCCACGGCCGAGCGCGGCGACACCCGCGCCGCCGACCTGTTGTCACAGGCCGGCGCCACGCTCGCCGCCTTCGATCCGTCCACCGCGGCCGATCTGGTGGGCCGTGCCGTCGAGCTGACAGTCGACGATCCCGAACGCCACCGCCGACTGCTCACCGAGCAGGTCATGCTGCTGTGGCAGGCCGGTCGCGCCGACGACGCACGCGTCATCGGGGAACGAGCGCTGCTCGCCGGTGTCAGCCCCGCGCAGGAAGCAGAGGTGCGTCTCGGCCTTTCCCTGGTTGCCTCCGAACAGTCCTACCGCGACGCCGGACGCCAGACGGCGACCGCCCTGCTGCTCCCCGACGTGCCACCCGATCTTCGCGCCCGTCTGCTCGCCGCCCATGCCGTCACCAGGATCGTGCTCGACGAGCTCGACGGACTTGAGTCGACGTTGGAGGAGGCGATGGACTTGGCCCGCCGCGTAGGCGACGCCGCGACGGTGACCTCCCTGCTGGCGAGCAGTTCGACGTTGGCTCTGCATCGGCTGCAGTGGGACGACGCCTTCGACCTCGCCGAGCAGGGCCGGCGCCTCGCGGACGCCATCGCCGATCCGACGTCGGCGTGGGCCCCGAAGGGATTGTGGAATCCCTCCGTATGGTCACGCCCTTGGCAGGCCGTGTTGTTGAGCACCGCCGGCTCATCCGATGCGGCACTGCGGATCGTCGACAAGGGCGTCGCCGACGCGTCGGCGGCACGTCGGGACGGGGCCGTCAGCTGGATGATGATCCGTTCGCGGGTACTTCTCGAGGCCGGCCGGCTCGGTGACGCGCGCGCCGAAGCCGAAGCCGTCACCACCCTCAGCGACTGGCGGGCAGGCGGTGCCATGGCCGACTACTCCGTCAACTACGTGCTGCGCCGGGCCGCGCAGTACGCCGGAGACCAGGGCGCCCTCGCACGTACCGAGCATGCGTCCACGGAGATGCAGCGCGACGACGTGGGAACGGTTCGCCGACAAGGCAAGTGGCTCGCGATGATCGACCTCGACGCCGACGGCCGTCCGGATCGGGCGCTCGACGTGCTGACCGGGTACGGCGATCTCTACGACGGAGTCGGGCACACCCTGACCCTCGACCCCGCCGACGATCCGCTCTTTGCCCGCATCGCCGTTCGGGCCGGTCGCCGCGATCTGGCCGCCAGGGCCGCCGAATATGCCGAGCGACGGGCGAGGGAGAACCCGAATTACCCACTTCTGCAAGCGGTGGCGACACATACGCGAGCCCTGGTTGACGACGACCCCGACGCGCTGGCCGCCGCGGCGGCCGGATTCACCGACGTCGAACGCCCCCTGCCGCGGGCCGAGGCCCTGGAGGACTCCGGTCGGGTGAGCCCCGACCGCGACGTCGCCGTCCACCAGCTCGACGAAGCGCACGACATCTTTGCGACGGCGGGAGCGCTGCGAGACGCCGCGCGGACCCGGCAACGATTGCGCGCCCTGGGCGCCCGGCGCCGCCAGCCGAACCGGGCTGCGGGCGGCGACAGACTGGCCGGCTTGACGGCGTCGGAGCGCGCCGTCGTCGACCTCGTCGCCCGAGGCGCCACCAACCGCGAGGTTGCCGCGCAACTCTTCCTGTCACCGCACACCGTCAGCACCCACCTGCGCCACGCGTTCACCAAGGCGGGCGTGCGCTCACGCGTCGAACTCGCGAGGTTGGTGTCCGCGGGCGAGGAGACCGCGCAAGACGGTTGACGTCGAGGGCTCGCGAGGCCGGGTTCAGCGTCAGCGATTCGGCTACCGGCGTGCGGGCGCTGGAGGCCTCCGACGAGCGTTTCCGGGAGCGGACGGTGACCTTGCGGGAAGTGCCCTATCTCCCCGAGCAGGAGACACGCCCACCCCGGCACGGCGTACCTCGCACGCCGGCGCTACTCCCACACCACCTCGTCTGGACTCTTGTCCGGACGCAGACCGCGCCAGCTGGGTTGCCGCAGCCGTCCGTCGGAGGTGCGCTCGCTGTACCGCACCTCACCCACCAGCGTCGGCTCGACGAAGGTCACGCCCTTGGCGTCGGGGCCGGAAAGCCTTGTGGTGAAGGATGATTGCTCGGTGTGCAGCGGGGCGAGTGTCTTCTTCAGCGCCGCAAGGTCCTTGTCGGTGAAGCCGGTGCCGACCCGGCCGGCGAACACCAAGCCGTCACCCTCTGGCACGCCGATCAGCAGTGCGCCGATCCCGCTGGTACGGCCGCCTTCGCCCGCGCGCCAGCCGCCGATCACCACTTCCTGGGTCAGCCACAGCTTGTCCTTGATCCAGGACTGCGACCGCCTGCCTGGCTGATACGTGGAATCCCGCTTCTTCGCGACGACGCCCTCCCAGCGCTTGGCACGCGCGTGCTCCAGCGCCTCGGGCCCGTCACCGCTGAGCTGTTCGGGCACGGTCAACCCGCCACCCTTGGCCAGCGTCTCGAGTAGCTTGCGACGGTCGGAGTACTTGGCGCGCATCAGCGATCGGCCGTCCAACTGCAGGATGTCGAAGGCCCAGAACTCTATTCGCGTCGAACGGGCCCGGTTCTGCATCAGACCGAAGTTCGGGACGCCGGCCTCGTCGAGCGCGACCACCTCGCCGTCGAGCGTGACGTGATGTTCCGCCAGGTCGGCCGCCAACGCCGTCAATTGCGGGTATTCGCGTGTGACGTCGCGACCGCTACGCGAATGCAGCCGCAGCGCACCGTGATCGGCGTCGACCAGCAGTCGGTAGCCGTCCCACTTGCCCTCGAACGCCCACCCCGCCCTGGTCAGTTTCGCCACCGAACCGTGTGTCGCGAGCATGGGTTTGACGTCCTCGGGGGTCGGCTCCGGCTGCTCCTTCATTCGGTGCGCCAGCCAGTTCTTGCCGCCGGTCTGGATCAGTGCGTAGCGCCCGGAGACCTTGCTGCCGTGCAGCGTGACGACGACCTCCCCGCCCTTCTCGGGTCCGTCGGGCGGATTGTCGCGGAACTTCTCGGCCTCGTAGGTGCCGGAATCCCAGACCATCACCTCACCACCGCCGTACTCGCCCTTGGGAATCGAGCCCTCGAACGTGGCGTACTCCAGCGGGTGATCCTCGGTGTGCACCGCCAGGTGGTTGACCGAGGTCTTCTCGGGCAGGTTCTTCGGGACCGCCCACGACACCAGCACCCCGTTGCGTTCCAGCCGAAAGTCGTAGTGCAGCCGGCGCGCGTGGTGCTCCTGGATCACGAACGTGTCGTCGTTGCCGACGGTCGGCGACGATTGCGGCACGGGTTCGCGCGTCTTGCCCGCGTCGCGCATGCTGCGGTACGTGGTCAGCTTGTCGGCCAGCGGAACCAGGTCGTCGAGTGGCTCCAGCAGATCACCCTGCGCGGCAACGCGTTCCAGCACTTCCTCGAAGCGGAGGTGCCGCAGGTCCGGGTCTTCGATCTCGTCCCACGTGCGCGGCGCGGCAACCGTCGGCTCGTCCCGGCCCCGCATCGAATACGGCGCGATGGTGGTCTTGGCGGCGCTGTTCTGGCTCCAGTCGACGAACACCTTTCCCGTGCGCAGGCTCTTGGTCATGGTCGCGGTGACCTGTTTGGGCATCGTCTTCTCGAGCTGCTGGGCGATGCGCTTGGCCAACGTCGACGCGCCGGAGCTGCTGATCGGTTCTTGAAGTGGCACGTACAGGTGCAGGCCCTTGCTGCCGCTGGTCAACGGGAAGGTGGTGAGGCCGATGTCGGTGATGAGTCCCCGCACCTCGTGGGCGACTTCGCAGAGTTGGCGAAACGTGACGTCCTCGCCGGGGTCGAGGTCGAAGACGATCCGCGTCGCCGGGCCGGGTTGGCCGGCCACGAACCGCCACTGCGGGACGTGCACCTCCAGGGACGCCTGCTGCGCAAGCCAGGCCAGCCCCTCCCGGGTGTCGACGATCGGGTAGGTGGTGCTGCCGGATTTGTGGACGACGGTGCCGCGTTCGAGCCACTCCGGAGCCGACGACGCCAGTTGCTTCTCGAAGAAGTCCAACTGCCCCACGCCGTTGGGCCAGCGCTTGCGGGTGACGGGCCGGCCGGCGATGTGCGGCACCATGACGTCGGCGATCGCGACGTAGTACTCGAAGATCTCCGCCTTGGTCGTGCCCGTGGCTGGGTACAGCACCTTGTCGGGGTTGGTCAGCTTCACCCGCCCGCAGCGCTCCACCACGTGACCGTATTACCCCGTACGCACGCAGGTGAACGTCCGGCCGATTAGGCGGCGTTGGGTTCCGGCCCGGCGGGTCGGATGTCGGCGTCTGGCTCGTCAACCTCGTCGTCCGGTGGCCGGTACAGCCGCTCCGGGCGGTGGTAGCCGTTGACTCGGACCTGCCCGGTGTCCAGCGCCGGGGGTGGAATCCATTCGACGTCGTTGTCGGCGTTGATCCGGGTGGTCCAGCTGCCGGGGCCGACCGCCCGGTTGTCAGGCCCGCAGGCGAGGGCCAGTTCGTCGACGTTGGTCTGGCCGCCGTCGGCCCAATCCCGTGCCGCGTGATGGACCTGGCTGCCGTAGGCGGGCACCGTGCACCCGGGCTTGGTGCAGCCACCGTCGCGGGCGATCAGCATCAGCCGCTGGGCCAGCGACGCCGTCCGACGCGCCCGGAACAAGTTCAACGCCGCCCCCGTTGCCCCGTCGAACACCGCCAGAAAGAGGTGCGCGCGGGCGGCCAGGCCGATCACGTCCCGGATCGGCATCACCGTGCCACCGCCGGTGACGCCCACCCCGGCCCGACTCTCCAGATCCTGCAGGGTGGTCCGGATGACGATGGTCGCCGGCAACCCGTTGTGCCGACCCAGTTCGCCGCTCTCCAACACGCTGCGTCCGGCCGTCATCAGCGCGTCGTGCTGGCGCTGAGCCAGGGTGCGGTGGTCGTCGTCGATCTGTTGCTGCGACGGGGTGCCCGAGACACACGGATGTTCGTCGTCGGGGTTGCACATCCCCGGCGCGGCCAGCTTGGCGAAGACAGCCGCGACGACGGCCCAGGCCTCGGGCGTGAGATTGGCCTTGATGCGCACCATGCCGTCGGGCTGTTGGGGCGCCTTCGACACTCCGCGGCGGCGCGCACGCTCGGTGTCGTCGGGCTCGGGGCCGTCCTGGTCGAGCAAGAAGATGGTGCGATCGGCGTTGTCCTTGAGTTGCTTTGGGCCCACGCTCATCGCCGTCTTCACCAGGTCCGCTTCGATCTGCCCGCGGGTGGTTGCGTCCACCGCCGGCGGGATGCGGCTCATCGCGTTGGCCAACACGGCCACGTGTTCGCGATTGACCAGACCGTGAGACTGGGCGATGGCGGTGCACGGCAACACCGGGTCCAGCGGCGCCCCGATCAACGTCTGACGCGAGGCCAGCAACGCCGCCTCCTCCAGCCGGCGACCCGCCTCACTCGGCGAGATCCGCCACCGGATGGCCGCCACGTCGCGCCAAGACTTCGCGCCCAACGCCTTCGGCGTCGTCTCGGCCTGCAACCGGGTCAACAACCGGTGCCCCTGCACCGGCAACTGGCAGGTCAAGGTTTCCAGGTCGTCGAGCACACCGAGGATCTCCGCAGCCGTCAGCCCCTCGACCGACAATGCCGCCAACGCGTCATGGGCCGCACGCAGCGCCGCGACCGCCGACTGCACCTCACCCACGTCCATGACTCGAACATACGTTCGAATAATAAGGACTCCTTCACGCATAACGTAAGAACTCTCTAAGAGCTCTGGGTGCGGGCCCGAGCCTTCTCCGCGAGGCATGGAATGGTCGTCAACCAGGTCTCAGCCGACGACGATCTCGTTACCGCTCAACACTTTGCACATCACAACCCGACCAGCGAAGCCCGCGCAGCGACCTACCAAGCGGGGGTCCATCTTCACTGTCAACACAGACTCCACATCGCAATCGGTGGCAAGTCATTGATTGAAGGTTTCAGCATTCAGAACCTGTCCCTGAAGAACAGCTAGTCGTCCATTTCCAGCACCGCAAACGGCGCCGTTGGCACCTCGGCGACGGACATCTTCGCCGCGGAATCGGTGGGGATGACGTCGCCCGCCAGCGCCGCCAGCGCCTTGTTGGTGCCGACGTCGCGACCCGCCTTCTCGCTCAGCAGCCATCGCACCTCCAGCAGGTCGCAGTAGGCCTGGATCGCGGTACCCCGGTGGCCGACGACCTCGTGCGCCAGCTGCTCGTACGGCGTGAGGATCTCGATCACCCACAGGCGCGCCGCCGTCGACTCGTCCACGTCGTGGCCGGCCTCCCGGGCCAACTGCGCCTGGTAGGCGTGCAGATCACCCAGCAGGATGGCGGCCTGCCCCTCCCCGACGTCCAGGCCGGTGAGGTCCCGAAGGTGCTGCGCGTGATACCTGCGGTCCCCGACCGCCACCTTGACCCGCATGCGGCTCGGATCGGAATCGACTGGCTGCAAGGACAATTCATCGACGGCGAAACCGAGGTCGTTGAGGCGGCGGATGGTGCCCTCGACGCGATACCGGTCGGAGAAGCCGAACACGGGCTCGGCGTGGAGCAACTCCCACAGCGTGTCGTAGCGGACCTGCACCTGTTCGGCCTCGGCGATGAGCGTCTGATGGATCTCGTCGGGCAGCCCGAGCCGCTCGGCCAGGTCGACCAGGCCCTCGGCCACGTTCTCCACCAGGATCTCGAGATCGTGCCGACGCTGGCCGCGACTCAACCGCGGGTGTACCTCCGAGGTCTCGGCGTCGACCAACCACGCCTGAAGCAGCTGCCCGTCACGCGAGAACAACGTGTTCGCCAACGAGCAGTCGCCCCAGAACACCCCGTGCCGGTGCAGTTCGACCAACAGCCCCGCCATGGCGTCCAGCAGCCGGGCCCGGTGCCTCGGCTGGTCCGGCGGCAGCCGCATGAACAGCCGGCGGTACTGCCAGGACCCTTCGAGGTACCGGGTCACCAAGATCGCGGTCTCGAACTCCGGTTGCAGCACCAGCCCCGCCGGATGCACGGCGGGCAGGCCCATCTCCTCGAGCTGCCGCAGGACGTCGTACTCCTTGATCGCGATCCGCGGTGGCATGTCCTTGACCGCCCACAGATGACCGTCGGCGTCGACGAACTTCACCAGGTGGCGACTCATGCCCACCGCGATGTCGCGCAGCGGCACGTCGGGCACCACCCACTCCGAAAGCGGCCTGTCCCATGGCAACCCGAGAAGCCCCGGGGTGGGTGCGCGGAGCCGCAACTCATACATTCCCCGGTAGCTCCGCTCCTGCCCGCCGCGGGGCGCGCATCAGTTCAGGCGCTCGCCCGAGGTCGGGTGGAACAGGTGCACTGCCCCCTCCGGATGCCTGCGCAGGCGCACCGTGTCGGCCAGTCGTGGTGCCGAACGCGGATTGCAGCGCGCCACCAAGTCGGTACCGCTGCTCCCCGAGCCCGCATGCGCGTAGACGTAGGCCTCGGCGCCCAAATCCTCGACCAGGTCGACGACGACCTCCACCCCGCCGGCATCGGTGATCTCGAGCTGCTCGGGCCGAATGCCCACCGTGACCTCCGACAGCCCGGCCGCGCTGATCTTCGACAGGTCGTCGCGCTCCAGCTCGAACGTCGAATCGCCGAGCTTCACCCCGTCGGAGGTGACCGAGGCGGTGAACAGATTCATCGCCGGCGAACCGATGAAGCCCGCGACGAACGCGTTCGCCGGGCGATCGTAAAGCTCGTTGGGAGAGGCGAACTGCTGCAGCTTGCCGAAACGCAGCACGGCGACCCGGTCACCCATCGTCATCGCTTCGACCTGATCGTGGGTGACGTAGACGGTCGTGGTGCCGAGACGCCGCTGCAGCGCCGCGATCTGGGTGCGGGTCTGCACGCGCAGCTTGGCGTCGAGGTTGGACAGCGGCTCGTCCATGCAGAACACCTGCGGCTCGCGCACGATGGCGCGACCCATCGCCACGCGCTGACGCTGACCACCGGACAGCTTGGCGGGCTTGCGATCCAGGTGCTCGGTCAGGTCCAGGACCTTGGCGGCCTCCTCGACCTTCTTGCGACGCTCCTCGGCCGAGACGCCGCGAAGCTTGAGCGCGAAGCCCATGTTCTCGGCGACGGTCTTGTTGGGGTACAGCGCGTAGTTCTGGAACACCATCGCGATGTCGCGGTCCTTGGACGGGACGCCCGTCATGTCCTTGCCGCCGATTTCGATGCTGCCCTCGTCGATGTCCTCGAGACCGGCGAGCATGCGCAACGCCGTGCTCTTGCCGGAACCGGACGGACCCACCAGGACGACGAACTCGCCGTCCTGGATGTCGAGGTTGAGGTTGTCGACCGCGAGCTTGTCGGAACCCTCGTAGATGCAGGACGCGTTCTTGTAAGTGATTGCAGCCATTGTATTTAACTCCTCTACTTGATGGCGCCGAAGGAAAGACCACGGACGAGCTTGTTTTGGGCGAACCAGCCACACAGGATCACCGGCAGAGCGGCCATCGTGGCCGCGGCCGACAACACGGCCCAGTACTGACCCTCACCGGCGATGAAGCCGACGAGGTACACCGGCATCGTCTGAGCGTTCACCGCGGTCAGGTTCACCGCGAGGAAGAACTCGTTCCAGGCGAAGATCACGCAGATGAGAGCCGTGGCCGCAATGCCGGGCGAGACCAACGGCAGGATTACTTCCCGCACCGACCGCCACAGGCTGGCACCGTCGAGGCTGGCGGCCTCGAGCAGTTCACCGGGCACCTCGAGGAAGAACGACCGCATCATCCAGATCGCGATCGGCAGGTTCATCGACGTGTAGAGGACGACCAATGCCCAGATGTTGTCCAGCAGACCGAGGTTGGACACGATCACGTACAGCGGCAGGATCGCCGCGACCACGGGCAGCATCTTGGTGCTCATGAAGAAGAACAGCGCGTCCGAGGTCTTGCGGACCGGGCGCAACGACAGGGCGAAGGCGGCCGGCACCCCCAGCAGCAGCACCAGGATCGTCGACATCGCGGTGGCGAACACCGAGTTCAGCATCGCGGGCCCGATGCCCTGGTCGAAGACGGCCGAGTACTGGTCCAGGGTCGGCGTGAAGAACAGCGTCGGCGGGTTGGTCGCGGCGTCGCTCTCCTGCTTGAACGACGTCAGCACCATCCAGAAGACGGGGAAGAAGAAGCCGAGCCCGACGAGCCAGGCGACCAAGCCCCACGGGCTGAACTTCTTGGACTTCTTCTTGCGCACCGGGGCGGCATCCTCTGTCGCCGTAGTGCGTTCGGCAGTAGTAGTCATGTCTAAGCCGCCTCTTCCTTGCCGGAGAATGATTTGAAGATCAGTCGAAGCGCGAAGCTGGCGATGATCATCGTGAAGATGACGACCACCACGCCCATCGCCGCCGCCTGGCCCATGTCGAAGCCCAGGAAGGCCCGCTGGTAGATGTAGAACGGCAGGTTCGCACTCGCGACGCCCGGCCCGCCCTGCGTCATCATGAAGATCGCGTCGAACGTGTTGACGAGGTAGATGGCTCCGAGCACGACGCCGAGTTCGATGAAGCGGCGAAGATGCGGCAGCGTCAACTCGCGGAAGAGCTGGATCGCGGTGGCACCGTCGACCCGGCCCGCCTCGAGCTGGTCCCGCGGCATGGACGTCAGGCCGGCCAGGATCAGCAGCATCATGAACGGCGTCCACTGCCAGATCAATTCGACCATCACCATCGCCAGCGGGAACTGACCGATCCAGTCCACCGGGCCGACGCCCACCAGCGAGAGCACCCAGTTCAGGATGCCGTTGTTGGGGTCGAGGATCGTGGTCTTCCAGATCAGGGCCCCGGCGACGGGGGTGATCAGGAAGGGCGTGATCAGCAGGGTGCGGACGACCCCGCGGCCCAGGAACGCGCGGTCGAGCAGCAGTGCGATGCCGAGGCCGAGCAGCGCCGAGATCAGCACCACGCCGACGATGAGGATGACGGTGTTGCCCGCCACCGACCAGAACTGGCGGTCCTGGACGACGGCGACGTAGTTGCTGATCCCGACGAATTGCCGTGAGCCCGGCCGCACCAGGTTCCAGGACAGCGTCGAGTAGTACAGCGTGAACAGGAACGGAACCTGCGTCACGGCGATCATGAAGATCAGCGCGGGCAACAGTGGGCCGCGTCGGCGCCACCCCTCGGCCCGGCTCACCCCGGTGTCCTGGGCCTCCCGGATCTTGCGGACCCGTTCGGCCACTGCCCCCTGACCGGCGTCTGACTCGGTTTCAGCGGTAAGAGTCATCACTTCTCCTGGTAGCTCTTGCCGACGACCTCGGCGTATTTCTGTGACTGCTCCATCGCTTCGTCGACGGATATCTGGCCGGCGATGGCCGCACTGATCTGCTGGCTCACCCGGGTGCCCAGATCCTGGAACTCGGGGATGCCGACGAACTGCACGCCGGTGTACGGAACCGGTTGCACCGTGGGCTTGTTCGGCGTCGCGTTGGTGATCGACTGCAGCGTCAACGGGCCGTACGACTTCGAGATCGCCTCATATTCCGGGAGATCCGTGTAGGTCGACGTTCTGCTGCCGGGTGGGACGCGGGCCCAGCCCAGCTTCTCCCCGACCAGCTTCATGTAGTCCTTGCTGGTCATCCAGGAGATGAACTTCCAGGCGCCGTCCGGATTCTTGGCGGCCTTGGGGATGCCGAGCGCCCAGGTGTAGAGCCAGCCCGAGTTGGGCTTCTCCACGATGGGTGCGGGCAGGTAGCCGATCTTGCCGACCAGGTCCGGGTAGGTCTTGGGATCCTCGATCGTCGAGACCGCCGACGTCGCGTCGTACCACATCGCCGTCTGGCCCTGGCCGAACAGGTTGACGCACTCCTGGAAACCCGTTGAGGACGCGCCCAATTCGCCGGAGTCCTTGATGGTGTTGACGTAGAAGTTGACGGCCTTCTTCACCTCGGGGCTGTTGAGTTGCGCGTTCCACTTGTCGTCGAACCAGCGACCTCCGAAGGTGTTGATGACGGTGTCCAGCGGCGCCAGCACCTCACCCCAGCCAGGCTTGCCGCGCAGGCAGATACCCGCATCCGAGATCTGCTTGGCCTTGATGGTCTTGGCCCATTCGGCGACCTCTTGCCAGGTGGGCTGGTAGCTCGGGTCCGGGTTGACCGTGATGCCGGCCTTTTCGAACATGTCCTTGCGGTACATCAAGAACGACGACTCGCCGTAGAACGGCACCGAGTACATGCTGCCCTCGTACGAGAGCGAGTCGCGCAGCGACGGGATGAAGTCGGCCTCGTCGTAACCCGGCGTGTTCTTCGCGTAGTCCGACAGTGGCAGCAGCCAGCCGTCCTTGGCCCACTGCGGCGTCTCGAAGTTGCTGATCATCGCGACGTCGAACTGACTGCCGCCCATGGCGGTCGACATGGTGATCTTCGCGCGCGCCTGGTTCTCCGAGAGCGAGATGAACTTCAGCTTGACGCCGGGGTTCGCCTTCTCGAACTCCGGCGACAGCTTCTGCGCGTCGGTCATCTGCGAGTTGGACACCAGGGCGATGGTCACCTCGTTGTCCGATGCGCCGAGACTGCCTGCGCCCGAACAGCCCGCGGTCAGCGTCAGCCCCAGGGCCACCGCGCACACCGAGAGCTTTCGCAATGTTCGTGTCGCTTTCATCTTCACCTCACTCCTCGTCGAGTACTACTGCGTGTGTTCATGCGTGTCCTAGTGATCCAAGAGCCAACGGGCGCATTCGATGTCGCATACCAGCAGCTTCCCCAGTCCGCCGCGCAGAGCGGCCCGCGTGGCCTCGTGCTTGGGTGGCCCGCTGCAGACCAGGATGGTCTTGGCGCAGGTCCGAATGTCCTCGAGCGGCACCGACACCGCGCGGTGCGCGAGCTCGGTGACCACCGGTGCGCCGTCGGCGTCGAAGAAGCGGCCGCCGATCTCGCCGACGGCTCCGAGCGACACCAGTTCGTCGAGCATCCGGGTGTCCAGGAAGCTGCCCTCGAACAGCGTGGTCGACGTGGTCACCGAGCCCACTCCGAACAACATGGTGTCGGCACGTCGACCGGTCTCCAGCGTCCGCGAGATCACCGAGTCGCTTCGCATGGACACCACGGTCGACGGGTCGGCGTACAGCGGTGCGGGCAGTCGCATGGCACTGGCGCGCAACATGTCTGCGCCACGGCTGAGGATGAATTCCATGCCGGTCTGGTAGGCGGCGGTCGACATCGCGCCGTCGAGTTGCACGACCACCCGGCAACTCGCGACACCGGGAGCCAGGGCGGTCACGGCGGCGACCTGCTCGGGTCCCCAGGTGAAGCCGAGCACGTCGTTCTCGGACAGCCGCCGCATCAGCAGCGCGCCCGCCGCGCGGCCCAGGTGCCCGGTGACCACCGCTTCGGTCAGGCCGTACCGCTGCTCGAGCAGTCGCTCCTCGTCGGCGTGGAGGTCGTCCTTCATGGTCGGCGGAACGACGACCTCGATGCGCACCAGTCCCCTGGCCTTGGCCCTGGCGATCAGCCGGCCCGCGGTGGGCCGGGAGACGCCGAGCTTGGCAGCGATCTCCGCCTGCGTGAGTCCGTCGAGGTAGTACAGCGTGGCCGCGCGCAGCGCGAGGCGCAGATCCTCCGGCGTGGCACCGCCGTTGGGTGCCGCGTCGGTGGGCGGCTCTGCCACGTGGGTGTTCGACGTCGATGTCGCCACGATCTCGGGTCCCTTCCCCCTCGGTAGGTGAGCGGATGCTCGGGGTCGCGTGTAGATGCTCATCACGCTAACATGCGTATGTGACCTACACAACACTTTCAGTGCAGCGGCCGTCCCGAAGCGAAATGGCGGTTCAGACCGTCCGAATTCCGCCGACCCCTACCCCGCGCCGGGTAGCGTCCAGGAAGTGGTGATCGAGTCATGAAGCTCAACAACGCGTCCCTGCCTGACGTCTCCATCGCGAAGCCGTCCTACGACCGCGGCGAGATCAGCGTCGGCATAGTGCATTTCGGGGTGGGCGGCTTCCACCGAGCCCACCAGGCGATGTATCTCGACCGGCTACTCGAGGCCGGCACGGCCAAGGAGTGGGGAATCTGCGGCGTCGGCGTGCTGCCCGGCGACCGCATGATGGCGACCGTCATGGCCAACCAGGACGGCCTCTACACGCTGATCCTGATGAATCCCGACGGCACCCGCGACGCGCGGGTCATCGGGTCGATCGTCGACTACAAGTTCGCCCCCGACGATCCCGAAGCCGTCATCGAGTTGATTGCCGCACCCACCACGCGGATCGTGGAACTGACCATTACCGAGGGCGGATACGCCGTCGACGACGCAGGCCCGGACAGCGTCTTCGGTCTGGTGACCGCGGCGCTCGCCCTCCGCAAGGAACGCGGCATCGCGTCGCCGACGATCGTGTCCTGCGACAACATCGAGGGCAACGGCGACGTCGCCCGGGAGGCGTTCACGAGCTACGCCGAGCGGCACCATCCCGACCTGGCCGAGTGGATGAAGGCCAACACGCGCTTCCCCAACTCGATGGTCGACCGGATCACCCCGGTCACCACGCCGGACGTCATCGAGAACCTGGCCGCCGACTCTGGCATCGACGACCAATGGCCCGTTGCGGCGGAGCCCTTCACCGCGTGGGTGCTCGACGACGACTTCTCCGACGGCCGGCCGCCGTACGACGAGGTCGGCGTCCTGCTGGTCGACGACGTGACGCCGTACGAGCTGATGAAGCTGCGGCTGCTCAACGCCGGCCATCAAGCGCTGTGCTACTTCGCCTATCTGGCCGGCTACCGGTTGGTGGCCGACGCTGCCGGTGACCCGTTGTTCGCCAAGTTCCTGCTCGAGTACATGGACACCGAGGCGACGCCGACGCTCAAGCCCGTGCCCGGCATCGACCTGCCCAAGTTCAAGCAGACCGCCATCGACCGCTTCGCCAACCCCAGCGTGCGCGACACCATCGTCCGGCTGTGCTTCGGGTCCTCGGACCGCATCCCGCAATGGCTGGTGCCCGTCATCAAGGAGAACCTGCGCTCCGGTGAACCCGTGCGGCTGTCCGCGGCGACGGTCGCGAGCTGGGCCCGGTACGCCGAGGGCGTCGACGAGCAGGGCGAGCCGATCGACGTCCAGGACAACCTCGCGGAATCCCTGGTGCCACTGGCCAAGTCGCAGCTGGAGAACCCTACGGCGTTCATCGAGAACACCGCGCTGTTCGGCGACCTCGCCGCGGAGCCGCGCTTCGTCGAAGCCTATCTGTGGGCGCTCGACTCGTTGCACCGGGTGGGATCTCGCGCCACGCTGGAGGCGCTGATGACCGCGGACGCGCAGTAATGAGCCAGCGCGCGCTCGTCATCGGCGAGGCGTTGATCGACATCGTGCAGCGGGACGGCCAGGTGTTGGGCGAGCACGTCGGGGGAAGCCCACTGAACGTCGCGATCGGGCTGGGCCGGCTCGACCGCCACGTCGACTTCCTCACCCACGTCGCCGACGACGAGCGCGGCCGGCGCATCGTCGAGTACGTCGAGGCCTCCGGCGTCACGCTGGTGCCCGGCAGCACGAACGCCGCCCGCACGCCGACGGCGGCCGCCACGATCGACGAAAGCGGCGCTGCCACTTACACGTTCGACATCGAGTGGCAGCTGTCCGGCACCCCGGAGGTGACGCCGCCGCTGGTCGCCCACACCGGGTCGATCGCGGGCTTCCTCGATCCGGGCTGCCTGGCGACCGCCGCGCTGCTCGACGCCTATCGGCTCTCCGCCACCATCACGTTCGACCCGAACGTGCGCCCCGCCCTCATCGAGGACCACGACCAGGCCGTGGACCGCATCAACCGGCTCGTCGAGAGGGCCGACGTGGTCAAGGCCAGCGACGAGGACCTGCAGTGGATCGACCCGACCCGCACGCCCGAACAGGTCGCGACGGCGTGGCAGGCGCTCGGCCCGTCGATCGTCGCGGTGACCATGGGCGGCGACGGCGCGTTCGCGGTCTGCGCGGCGGGCACCGTGCGCGTGGCGGCCCGCCCGGTCGAGGTCGTCGACACCGTGGGCGCCGGTGACTCGTTCATGACCGGCCTGATCGACGCGTTGTGGTCGAAGGACCTGCTCGGCGGTGACCGGCGTGCCGACCTGGCCCGCATCGGGGTCGACGCGGTCGAGGACGTACTGCGGGCGGCCGCGCTGGCCTCGGCGGTGACCGTCGCCCGCGCTGGCGCGGATCTTCCGGATCGCGCCGCTCTTCAACTGGGGTGAGCCCGTGAGCCATACTGGGTCATGCGCTCCATCTGGAAGGGATCGGTCGCCTTCGGCCTGGTGAACGTGCCGGTCAAGGTCTACAGCGCGACTGAAGACCACGACATCAAGTTCCACCAGGTCCATGCGAAGGACAACGGGCGCATCCGCTACAAGCGGACGTGCGAGGTGTGCGGCGAGGTCGTCGAATACCGCGACATCGCAAAGTCCTACGAGGCCGACGACGGTCAGACCGTCATCATCACCGACGAGGACATCGCCACGCTGCCCGAGGAGCGCAGCCGCGAAATCGAAGTCGTCGAGTTCGTGCCCGCCGAGCAGATCGACCCACTGATGTACGACAAGAGTTACTTCCTGGAGCCCGACTCGAAGTCGTCGAAGTCCTACATGCTGCTGGCCCAGACCCTCGCCGAGACGGACCGCGTCGCGATCGTGCACTTCGCCCTTCGCAGCAAGACGCGGCTGGCGGCGTTGCGCGTCAAGGACTTTGGCAAGCGCGAGGTGATGATCGTGCACACGCTGCTGTGGCCCGACGAGATCCGCGATCCCGACTTCCCCGAGTTGGACAAGAAGGTCGACATCAAGCCCGCCGAGCTGAAGATGGCGGGCCAGGTCGTCGAGTCGATGACCGACGACTTCCACCCGGAGGCGTTCACCGACGACTACCGCGTCGAGATGATGGAACTGATCCAAGCCAAGATCGACGGCGGCGAAGCCTTCGCGGTGGAGGAACAGCCCGCCGAGAATCTCGACGAGACCGACGACGTCTCGGACCTGCTGGCCAAGCTCGAGGCCAGCGTCCAGGCGCGGGCCGGCGCCAAGAAGGCACCAGCCGACAAGGCCCCTGCCGAGAAGGCTCCTGCGAAGAAGGCCCCCGCCAAGAAGACGCCGGCGAAGAAGACGGCCGCGAAGAAGGCCCCGGCTAAGAAGGCCGCCGCGAAGGACTGATTACTGGCAGCGAGCCTTCATGTCCTGAATCGGCTGGCGGATGCCGTCGAGGTCCGACTTCGTCTGGGGATTGGCGGCGAAGTAGTCGTCGACCTGCTGCTTGACCTGGTCGCGGGGTCGGCCCTTGAGCGTCGAGAAGAACGCGTTGGCGTCTGGGTGGGTGAAGAAGTAGTCCGCCGTCGCCGTCGACACCACGCCCTTGAGCTGTTCGAAGTCAGCCGCCGAGCAGCCGGGCGCCGGCGGTGGCGGCGGATCGGCAAGGGCCGACGGCGCGGCACCGAGCAGCACGGCGCCGGTGACAGCGGCGGCGACGGCGCCGCGGATGGCTCGCTGGGGAATCGACATGGATGAGTCTCCTTCGGTGTGAATGGCGCTAAGCATGACTATCGGCGTCCGCCGCCGCCGCCGGCAGCGCCGCCACCGCCGCCCGAGTGCGACCCCTCGTTGGGCTGCAGGGCCGTGCCGCCGCCCGCGGGGTTGAAGTACCAGTCGTTGTCGAACGGGTAGCTCGCGTTGTCCGATGGCGGTGGCGAGTCGTTGATTTCGACGTTGCCGGGGCTGTCGACGCCGCCGGGGGCGTCGCAATTGACGACCGCCGGATCGCAGCTCTCGTCGGCGAGCGCGGCCGGTGCCGCGCCGATGGCCGCGGCGGCGCAGGTGGCGGCGAAGAGCCCCGCCACCGTCGATGTCTTCAGTCGCATGCCGGTCCCCCTCCGTGCGCCGTCGTTCGGCGGTCGATGTGCGGAAGGTACCACCGCTCGTCTCGTCGACGGCGGGTTTGCCGATCCCGCCCGGAATCGGGTCCGGCGACTGCCAGGAATCCGACGTTCTTGACCTCTCCTGAGATGTGTGTCACAGTCCAGTTAATCGATTAAACAACGGAGGTTTCGGTGGCGGTCACCATGCAGGACGTCGCAGTGCAGGTGGGGGTTTCGGCCGCCACCGTGTCACTCGCGCTGTCCGGCAGCCCCCGGATCTCCCCGTCCACCCGCGACAAGGTCGAGCAAGCCGCACGTCAGATGGGGTACCGGCCGCACGTCGGCGCACGCGCGCTCCGGACCGACTCCACGCGCACCATCGGCCTGGTCGTCAGCGACGTGGCCAACCCGTTCTTCGCGGAACTAGCCGGCGCCATCCAGCGGGCCGCCGCCCGCCGCGACTACTCCCTGGTGCTGTGCAACAGCGACGAGGACGCCGATCGACAGGACGACTACCTGTCGAGCCTGCTGGCGGGGCGCCAGGTCGACGGCGTCATCGTCGTACCCACCTCGGCGATGACACCGGGGCTTCGTCAGGCCGGCACCGACGGCGCCCGAATGGTGCTGCTGGACCGCCCCGTCGAGGTCACCGGTCGCGGAGCCGCCGCCCGCCACCTCGGGCGGTCGCCGATCGTGCGCAGCGACGCCCGGGCGGCGCTCGACGAGGTCGCCGAGATGCTGACCGCCCTCGGGCACCAGCGCATCGGCATCATCGCGCCTCCGCTGCAAACCCAGGTGGGCCGCGAGCGCCGGGACGTGCTCACCGAGGCACTGATGCAGCGCGGCGTGCCACGGCGTGGAATCACCGTGGTGGAAGGCGACTTTCGCGAGGACAGCGGGGCGCGGGCGGTACGCCGGCTGCTCTCCCGGCGGCAGCCGCCGACCGCAGTCTTCGCCGCGGACGGCTTGATGGCGGTGGGCGCGCTGAAGGGCCTGCGCGCCGCCAAGGTGCGCGTGCCGCAGGACGTCTCGCTCGTCGGCTTCGACGACGCCCCGTGGTTCGACCTGTTCGACCCACCCCTGACGTCCATCGCACAGCCCATCGCCGCCCTCGCGGCGGCCGCCGTGGACGCGATGCTCGACCTCCTGGCGGGACGCTCAGCTCAGAGCGCCTACCCGCCCTGCCATCTGGTACGACGCGGCTCGTGCGGCGCCGCACCCGATCACAGCCCGGCCGTCACCACCCCGGTGACGTCCACGAGAAAGGAATCACAATGATCAATCCCCTCGGGGTGGCGCAGGGTCGCGTCGTCCTCACTGCACTCCTCTGCGGAAGCCTGGCGCTGACGGCGGCCGGCTGCAACCGCGAGCCCAGCGGCAACAGCTCCAACGGGGCGGCGAAGATCGCGATCGTCACCCGCGACTTCACCAACCCCTACTGGGCGGCGCTGCGGGACGGTGCCGTGGCCGAGGGCAAGAAGCTAGGCGTGGACGTCAACGTGCAGGCCGGCAGCTCCGAGACCGACTCCACCGGCGAGAACACCAAGATCTCGACGATGGCCGCGCAGGACTACAACTGCTTCGGCGTGGTTCCGGTCAACGCCACCAACGTCATCACCCCGCTGGTGCCGGTGGCCAAGAAGGACATTCCGATCCTCAACCTCGACACGCAGATCGACGCGGACGCCTCCAAGGCGGCGGGCGTCTCCTACGCCTCGTTCATCGGCTCGGACAACCTGTCGGCCGGCCAGCAGGCCGGTCAGGCCCTGATGGCCGACATGGGCGGCAAGGGCGAAGTCGCCGTGCTGCAGGGCATTGCGGGTGAGCAGAACGGAATCAACCGGCTCAAGGGCTTCACCGACGAGACGCAGGGCAAGTTGCAGATCGTCGCCACGCAGCCCGCGGACTACGACCAGAACCTGGCGCTGACCGTCACCGGCGACCTGCTGCGGGCGCACCCGAACATCACCGGCATCTTCGCCGCGAACGACACCATGGGGCTCGGCGCCGCCCAGGCCGTCAAGAACGCCGGCAAGACCGGCACCATCTCCATCATCTCGGTCGACGGCATCACCGCGGCCCTGCAGGCGGTCAAGGACGGCACGCTGTCCGGCACCATCAGCCAATACCCCTACGCCGAAGGACAGATGGCCGTCCAGGCGTGCGTGAACCTGGTGACCAAGAAGTCCGTTCCCGAACGAGTCGTCGCACCCATCAAGCTCATCGACAAGGGCAACGTCGACAAGGCCATCGCCGCCTTCCCGCAGCCCTTCGAGCCGTTCGACAACCCGATCACCGGCGAGAAGTAATGACGGTCACCACTGAGGCCACGGCAGAACGCGACACCGGTCGCCCCAGCCTGTCGATCGGGTCGGCGGCGCGCTTCGCCGCCCCGATCGGCCTCGTCGTCGTCTTCGTCATCTTCTTCATCGCGACGCCGAACTTCCTCACCGTCGCCAACCTCACCGACCTGTTGGTGTCGGCGTCGATCCTGATGGTGCTGGCAATGGGCCAGCAATTGGTCATCTCCGTTGCGGGCATCGACCTGTCGGTGGGATCCAATTTGCCATGGGCAGCAGCAACTTTGGGCTTCGCGTACACGAACGGAGCGAACCTTGCCATCGCCATGCTGCTGGCACTGGTGGCCGGCGGCCTCGTCGGCCTGCTCAACGGTTTGTTGGTCGCCAAGCTCGGGATGACCGACTTCATCGTGACGCTGGGCAGCCTGTCGGTGGTCAGCGGCGCCACGCTGCTGCTGACCGGCGGCAACACCGTCGCGGTGTCGTCGCCGTTCCTGCAGGGTCTGGCGCTCGACGGCGTCGGCCCGGTGCGGTGGTTCTGGCTGGTCGCGATCATCGCCTCCCTGCTGACCGCGTTCCTGCTCTTCAAGACCAAGACGGGCACGCACCTGCTGGCCACCGGCGGCAATCTCGACGCCGCCCGGGGCACGGGCATCAACGTCGCGCGCACCCGGATGCTGGCCTACGTGCTGTCCGGTCTCGCGTGCGGCGTCGCGGGCATCCTGCTCGTCGCCCGCACCGGCGGCGCGGATCCGAGCCTGCAGACCGACCTGCTGCTGTCCTCGATCGCCGCGGTGGTGCTGGGTGGGTCTAGCCTGTTCGGCGGCCGGGCGTCGGTCCTGGGCTCGGCGGTCGGCGCGGTGTTGCTGACCAGTCTCATCAACGGCTTCACGCTGATCGGCATCTCACAGAACTATCAGCCGGTGGCCGTCGGTGTCGTGGTGCTCGGTGCCGCGTTCATCTCCAGGTTCCAGAAGTGAGGGGCTCAGACATGGCCGACGACTCCGGCCGGCGAACGGTCGGCACGGCACCACTGGTCGAAATCCGCGGCGTCACCAAGTCGTTCGACGCGGTGCGCGCCCTGCAGGGTGTCGACCTGACGATCGAGGAGGGCACGGTCACCGCGCTTCTCGGCGACAACGGCGCGGGCAAGTCGACGCTGGTGCGCTGCCTGACCGGCGTGCACTCCCCCGACGGCGGCGAGATCCTGTTCCGTGGCGAGACCATCAAGCTCGGATCACCCGACGACGCCCGCCATCTGGGCATCGAGACGGTCTTTCAGGACCTGGGGCTCATCGAGGACCTGCAGGTGTGGCAGAACCTGTACCTCAACCGTGAGCTGACCCGGGGCTTCGTCCCGCTGCGCGTCCTGGACAAGAAGCAGATGATCGCCAACAGCGCAACGATTCTCGCCGACTTGGACGTCAACGTCCCCAACGTCCGCGCCACCGTGCGCCGGATGTCGGGTGGGCAGCGTCAGAGCGTCGCGATCGCGCGCGCCGCGAACTGGGGCACGACGCTGGTGATCATGGACGAGCCGACCGCGGCCCTCGGCGTGCGGGAGACCGCGGCGGTGGAGAAGCTGATCGGTCGACTGCGCTCCAACGGAGTGACGGTGCTGCTCGTCAGCCACGACATGGACCAGGTGATGCGGGTCGCGGACAGCGCGTGGGTGCTGCGCCGCGGACGGACTGCCGCGAATCGCAGAATGGCCGACACCACCGGCGACGAACTGGTCGGCCTGATCACCGGCGCCATCGCGGGTGACGCCGGTGCCTGACTCCGATCCGTCGGTGGTCGTCGTCGGCTCGGTCAACGTCGACCAGATCGTCACGGCGCCACGGTTTCCCGGCCCCGGCGAGACGATCATCGGGACGTCGGTGGCCTCGTCGGTCGGCGGGAAGGGCGCCAATCAGGCGGTCGCCGCGGCGCTGACGGGCGCCAGCGTCGCGATGGTGGCCAGCACCGGCGACGACGTCGACGGGGAGACGGCCCGTCGGCGACTTGCCGACCGGGGCGTTCGGGTCGACCACGTCGCGGTGCTGGCCGACGAGGTCACCGGAACGGCGTGGATCACCGTCGCCGAACAGGACAACACGATCATCGTCATCGCCGGGGCGAACGACCGCTGGCCACCCGGTGACCTGCCCGCGATCGTCGGGTCCGCGGCAGTCGTGTTGTGCCAGTTGGAGATTCCGCTCGACGTCGTACGCATCGCGGCCACGCAGTCCCGGGGGTCGTTCGTCCTCAACGCCGCGCCGGCCGCTCCGCTGCCCGACGACCTGCTGGCCCGCTGCGACGTGCTGGTGGTCAACGAACACGAACTCGCCGTGGTGGCCGACATCGGCGACGAGGTGACGGACTCCGACGCCGTCGCCGCGGCACACCGGAAGCTGCGCGACCGCGGCGCCGCCGCAGTGGTCACCACCCGCGGCGCCGCCGGTGCCGTCGTCACCGACGCCGACGGCGTCACCACCGACCTGGCCGCGCCCGCGTCCACCGTGGTCGACACGACGGGCGCGGGAGACGCGTTCGTCGGCGTGCTCGCCGCCCGGTTGGCCGCCGGGGACACCCTCGTCGACGCGTGCCGCTGGGGCGTCGTCGCCGGCTCACTGGCCGTCCGCGGCGCGGGTGCGCAGGAGTCCTACGCCGACCAGTCCACCCTTTCCCACGCCGTCCGAGAGATGAATTCATGAAGCGCACCGGCATCATTCACGCCGAACTGGCCCGTCGCGTGGCGGGGCTGAGGCACACCGACACGTTCGTCATCTGCGACTCGGGTCTGCCGTTGGCACCGGGCACGCCCGTCGTCGACCTCGGCTACCGCTACGGCCAGGCGCCGTTCGCCGACGTCAGCGCGACGATCCTGAGCGAGGTCGTCGTAGAGCACAGTTGGGTGTCGCGCGACGTCCTGACCGTCAGCCCCCACGTCTACAAGCACCTGGTCGACCTGGACCTGGAGCCCGAGCCGGTCGACCACGACGCGTTCAAGGCGGCGGTGCTCGACGTCGCGTTCGCCGTCCGCACGGGCGAGGACACCTTCTTCGCCAACGTCCTGTGTCGGGCCGGCGTCCCGTTCGGTCCGGGTGGGAAAACCGCCACGAACTAGAACGTGTTCTAGTAGCGTCGGCGAGCGTGATTCTCGACAAGTTCAAACTCGACGGTCAGGTGGCCGTGGTGACCGGGGCGGGCCGCGGTCTCGGGGCCGCCATGGCCCTTGCCTTCGCCGAGGCGGGCGCCGACGTGGTGATCGCTGCGCGGACACAGGCACAGCTCGACGAGGTGGCGGCACAGATCGCGGCCACCGGCCGCCGCGCGCACGTCGTGGTCGCCGACCTGGCCCACCCGGAGGACACCGCGTCGCTGGCGCGTCAGGCCGTCGAGGCGTTCGGCAAACTAGACATCGTCGTCAACAACGTCGGCGGCACCATGCCGGCGCCGCTGCTGGACACCTCGACCAAGGACCTGCGCGACGCCTTCACGTTCAACGTGACGACGGCCCACGCGCTGACCACGGCGGCGGTCCCGCTGATGCTCGAGCACTCCGGCGGCGGCAGCATCATCAACATCACCTCGACGATGAGCCGGGTGTCCGGCCGGGGGTTCGCCGCCTACGGCACCGCCAAGGCCGCGCTGGCGCACTACACGCGACTGTCCGCCCTGGACCTCGCACCCCGCATCCGGGTCAACGCCATCGCGCCGGGTTCGATCCTGACCTCCGCACTCGACGTGCTGGCGAGCAACGACGAGCTGCGCAAGCCGATGGAGGACGCCACGCCGATGCGCCGGTTGGGCGATCCCACCGACATCGCCGCGGCGGCGGTCTACCTCGCCTCCCCGGCGGGCAGCTACCTCACCGGCAAGACCCTCGAGGTCGACGGCGGCATCACCTTCCCCAACTTCACCTTCCCGATCCCCGACCTGTAGAGGACGACCTCATGGCGATCACGGTCGCAGCCATCGGCACCGGCAACGTCGGCAAGCACGCGCTCACCCAGCTGATCCTCGATCCCCGATTCGAACTCACCGGGGTGTGGGTGTCCTCGGATGCCAAGGCGGGCAAGGACGCCGGTGAACTCGCCGGACTCGACCGCTCGACCGGCGTCACGGCCACCACCGACCTCGACGCCATCCTGGCCGCCGCCCCGGACTGCGTGGTCTACACCGCGATGGCCGACAACCGCCTCGTCGAAGCGCTCGAGGACTACCGTCGCATCTTGGCCGCCGGCGTCAACGTGGTCGCCAGCGCCGCGGTGTTCCTCCAATACCCTTGGGGCACACTGCCCGACGAGATGATCGCGCCCATCGCCGACGCCGCCGAGTCGGGCGGGTCCAGCATCTTCGTCAACGGCATCGACCCCGGCTTCGCCAACGACCTCATCCCGATGGCGCTCGCCGGGACCTGCCAGAGCGTCGAGCAGATCCGCTGCATGGAGATCATCAACTACGACACCTATGACAGCGCGACGGTCATGTTCGACGTGATGGGCTTCGGCAAGCCGCTCGACGAGATCCCGATGCTGCTGCAGCCCGGCGTGCTGAGCCTCGCCTGGGGCTCGGTGGTGCGGCAACTCGCCGCCGGACTCGGCGTCACCCTGGACGAGGTCACCGAGACCTACGTGCGCGAGCCCGCACCCGAGGACTACGACATCGCCTCCGGGCGCATCGCGAAGGGCACCGCGGCCGCGCTTCGGTTCGAGGTCCGGGGCATGGTCGACGGCGCGCCCGCCGTCGTCCTCGAGCACGTCACCCGCACCAGGGACGACCTGTGCCCGGAGTGGCCTCAGCCCGCCCAGGAGGGCGGCTCGTACCGCATCGAGATCACCGGCGAGCCGAGCTACGCGATCGACCTGTGCCTGAGCAGTCCGCACGGCGACCACAACCACGCGGGTTGCGTGGCGACCGCGGCGAGGGTGGTCAACGCGATCCCGGAGGTCGTGGCCGCGGCGCCGGGCATCCGTACGACGCTGGACTTGCCCCTGGTGACCGGAAGAGGGTTGTACGCTGGGCATCTGCTGTCAAAGGACTAACGAAGGGCCTGCCATGCGGACGCGCCATCTCATCGGTCTGATCGCCGCGGCTGGTGCCGCCGCGATCGTCGCCGCCCCGGCCGCGTCGGCCGAGCCGAACGAGGTCTCCAACCAGCCGGCGTGCACGTCGACCGGACAGGTCGGGGAGACCGGCACCAGCACCACCGAGTGCCAGACGCCTGGCAACGTCGAGATTTCCGCCCAGGCGCCCGACGTGCCCACCTGGAGCTACCCCTGGGACGACGAGTTCTACGGTTCGGCTCTGGTCATCGGTGGCGGCGAGCGCGGTTAATGCGTTCCCTGGCAGGCGCTTTCATGGTTTCCGCCGCCGCGGCGGCCGCCTTCGCGTTCGCCCCGGCTGCCACCGCCGCACCGCACTGCGTCGACACGGGTCCGACCACCACGCAGTGCCAGACCCCCGGCCACTCCCAGATCACGACGTCTCCCCCGGCGATGAACAACAACGCCTGGTGGCCCTACGGTGGGGTCGTCGTCGGCTTCCCCTGGTAGCACCGCCCCTAGGTTTCGGCTAACCTAACTTTTCTATTCGCACGCCCGGATAGAAGGGAAACCGGTTTGTCGATCGCGGACAAGGTGCCGCAGCGCGCCATCGTGATGCTGCTTGGGCCCGCGTTCGTGGCCGCCATCGCCTACGTCGACCCCGGCAACGTCGCCGCCAACGTCAGCGCGGGCGCCCAGTACGGCTTCCTCCTGGTGTGGGTGATCCTGGTCGCCAACGTGATGGCGGGTCTGGTGCAGTACCTCTCCGCCAAGCTCGGCCTCGTCACGGGACGCACCCTTCCGGAGGCCGTCGCCGACCATTCGCGAACCCGAACGCGCGTCGCCTACTGGTTGCAAGCCGAATTGGTCGCCATGGCAACAGATCTCGCCGAGGTGGTGGGCGGCGCCATTGCGCTGTACCTGCTGTTCGGCCTGCCGCTGTTGCTCGGCGGCGTCATCACCGGCGCGGTGTCGCTGTTCCTGCTCGCCGTGCAGAATCGGCGCGGCCAACGCGTCTTCGAGCGCGTCATCACCGGCCTGCTCCTGGTCATCGCCATCGGCTTCCTGACGAGCCTCTTCGTCGCGCCGCCCGCCCCGAGTGCCGTGATCGGCGGCCTCGTCCCCCGCTTCGACGGCGCCGAGAGCATCCTGCTGGCCACCGCGATGCTCGGCGCGACCGTCATGCCGCACGCCGTCTACCTGCACTCGGCACTGGCCCGCGACCGGCACGGCCGACCGGACGAGGGCGCGCCGCGGCGCCACCTCCTGCGGGCCACCCGGTACGACGTCGGCCTGGCCATGCTGGTCGCGGGCGCGGTCAACCTCGCGATGCTGCTGGTCGCCGCCACCAACCTGCAGGGCGTGGAGAACACCGACTCCATCGAAGGTGCATACGCCGCGGTGCAGAACTCGCTGGGCCACACCGTCGCGCTGTTCTTCGCCATCGGTCTGCTGGCCTCCGGGCTGGCGTCGACCTCCGTCGGCGCCTACGCCGGGGCGATGATCATGCAGGGCCTGCTGCGCAAGTCCTACCCGCTGCTCCTGCGCCGGCTCGTCACCCTGATCCCGGCGCTCGTGGTGCTGGCGATCGGGGTCGACCCGAGCCGGGCGCTGGTGCTGTCGCAGGTGGTGCTGTCGTTCGGCATTCCGTTCGCGCTGGTGCCGTTGATCCGGTTGACGAGCAGTCGGACGCTGATGGGCGCCGACGTCAACCATCGCGTCACGACCGCACTCGGCTGGACCGTCGCCGGAGTCATTAGTGTTCTCAACGTGGTCCTGATCTATCTGACGGTTACCGGCTGAATGCAGCCCTACTTCGCGTACGGGTCGAACCTGGACGTGACTCAGATGAGACGGCGCTGCCCGGATGCCACACGGCCGCGGCCCGCAAGCCTCGCCGACCACGACTGGCTCATCAACGAGCGCGGCGTCGCCACCGTCGAACCCCTCGACGGTGCGCGGGTGCACGGAGTGCTGTGGCAGGTCAGCGATCACGATCTGACGGTGCTCGACAGCGCCGAGGGCGTCCCGGTGCGATACCGCCGCGACCGGATGACCGTGGACACCGACGACGGGCCCGCCGAGGCGTGGGTCTACGTCGACCCCCGCGTCGAACCGGGCGCCCCGCGCCCCGGATATCTGGAGCGGATCATCGGCGGCGCCACGCACCACGGACTGCCGACGCAGTGGGTCGACTACCTGCATCGGTGGGACCCGGTCAACTGGCCGCGCCGATTGCCACCCACGGATTTGATTGCGCCGCAGACGTTCTCGGCGCTGCTGGCCGATCCGGAAGTGGTCGAAGCGAGCACGCTGCGGTCGCGCTTCGGCTTCCTCGCCATCCACGGCGGTGGGCTGGAGCGGATGACCGACGTCATCGCCGAACGTGCCGCGCTGGCCGCCGGCGCGTCGGTGTACGTCGTCCGCCATCCCGAGAACTACCCCCACCACCTGTCGTCGTCGGCGTACCTGGCCGGGGAGTCCGCCCTGCTGGACGCCTTCCTCGCCCACGTCGACGTCGTGGTCTCGCTGCACGGGTACGGCCGCGTCGGGCGGACCATGGATCTGCTGGCGGGCGGCGGTAACCGGACCCTGGCCGCGCACCTCGCCGCCTACGTGTCGGTGCCGGGCTTCGAGGTGGTCACCGACCTGGAGGCCATCCCCCGCGAACTGCGCGGCCTGCATCCGGAGAACCCGGTGAACCGGGCCCGCGGGGGCGGCGCACAACTGGAACTGACGCCACGGGTGCGCGGCATCAGCCCGCGCAGCGGACCCGCCGGCGACGACGGCCTGTGCGCACCGACGACGGCACTCGTCGCCGGGTTGACCGCCGCGGCGAACGCCTGGCCGTCAACCCACGACTGAGGGCGAATTCACGTCCCGGGTCGCTGCGATCTGGGAAGCCACGCCGAGCTCGCGGAACGCCTGTTTGACGTTCTCGGCGCGGGGCAGATCCGTCGAGTCGCAGACCCGCATGACCCGCCGCACGGCGGGACCCGCCACCAGTCGCCAGTCGATGCCGACCGCCGCACAGCACCGGTCGACCCCGTGCAGGACGGCCATGGCGGGAGCGCCGTAGAAGTCGACGCCGATCACGTCGACGACGAGCGCCTCGGCGATCGCGACGTGCCGCTCCAGGTAGCCGGCCAACCGGCTCGCGTTGCTCGCGTCCACCTCACCGCGGATCGTGACGACGACGGCGGGGTCGAGGACCACCGACGCGCTGGCCCGGCCCCACTGTTCGCCGATGCCGATCGACTTCGGATCCGGACGGTAGACGCGACATGTCCCGATGGGTGCCATCGTGACCCCCTGCAATGGAGAACGGGTGTGGGGGCGCCGTGATCTCGACGTGGGGGGAACGTACAACGAATTCCGCAGCGGGTGTCCACATTCGCAAACAGGGAAGAAGTCGTTCGAATGCGTCAATTTCGGGACTATGTGCCGTAGGTCGACTCGATCCGTTGCCACGGCGTCGCGGAGCAAACCGCACACCCCGGCGGCGCCTCATCCAGGGCCCGTCGTGACGTGCGCGGGGGCACGCCACGACGGATTCCGTGGCTACTCCTCGAGAGCCAACACCGGCGTCGGCCGCTGGAACCCACGGGTCACGACGAGCAGCCAGCCGAGGCCAATTGCCAACCACACCAGGCCGACTTCGAGCGTCAGCCAGGACAGGCTCGTCCACAACCACACCGTCAGAACGAAGCCGATGCCCGGCAGCACCACGTTGTTGAGGATGTTCTTCTCACCCTCGTCGACGAAGTAGTGCTTGATGACGGTGAGGTTCACCGCGGAGAAGGCGATCAGTGCGCCGAAGCTGACGATCGAGGCGAGGAAGTCGAGCGAGATCCAGATGGCCGCCAACGAGATCACCGATACGACCAGGATTGCGAAGGTCGGCGTCGCAAAGCGCACCGAGACGTGCCCGAACACCTTGCGCGGCATGATGCCGTCGCGGCCCATGGCATAGAGGATCCTGGCCACCGACGCCTGCGACGTCAGCGCCGAACCGAAGGCGCCCGCGATGTAGGCCGCCGTGAAGAAGGTGTTCAGGAACTGGCCGCCGGCGGCCGTCATCACGTCGAGCGAACCCGAGTCGACGTCGGCGAACTGGTTGGACGGGAAGGCCAACTGAGACACGTAGGACAACGCGACGAAGATGACGCCACACGTGACCGTCGCGATCATGATCGCCTTGGGCACGCTGCGAGTCGGGTCCTTGGCCTCCTCCGACAGCGTGGAGACCGCGTCGAACCCGAGGAACGACAGACACAGGATCGCGGCACCGGCGAAGATGGGACTTGCCCCGCCCACGCTGCCGTCACCGGTGAACGGCGCCATGAAGTCCACGTTGCCCAGCTTGGTGATGGTCAGGAACGCCATCACCACGAACACGACGATGAAGATGGCCTGCACCGCCAGCAGCACGAAGTTGGCCCGCGCCACCGACACGATGCCGATGATGTTGAGCACCGTCACCAGGACGATCGACCCCAGTACGAAGACCCAGGCGGGCACCGCGGGGATGGCGGCCTCCAGGTAGATGCCGATGACCAGGTAGTTCAGCATCGGCAGGAAGAGGTAGTCGAGCAGCAGCGACCACCCCGCCAGGAAGCCGACGGGGGCTCCGAAGGTCCGCTGGGTGTACGCATAGGTGGAGCCGGCCACCGGGAAGGCCGCCGACATCCGCGCATAGGACCTGGCCGTGAACACCATCGCCGCCAGCGTCACCAGGTACGCAACCGAGAGTCGGCCACCGGTCAGCTGGGTGACGATGCCGTAGGTGGTGTACACCGTGAGCGGCACCATGTAGACCATGCCGAAGAGCACCAGCGCTGGAACTCCCAGCGCCCGCTTGAGATGGCCCTCGTTCTCGGTGACGACGGGCGTTTCTGCCGACATTGCTAATCCCTTCCAGGGGTGAGTGAGTAACCGAGTTCGCCTCGGAGGTACGTGGCCCGGACGACGATCGCGGGCAGCTGCTGAGCGGGCGTCTCGCGCGGGTCGCGGTCCAGCCACACCAGGTCGGCACTGGCACCGTCGACGAGGCGCCCCCAGGCCTGGTCGGCGAATGCCTGTTCGGCGACGCCGGCGGTGTACGCGCCGAGCGCGCGCTCGATCGTCAGCGCTTCCTCGGGCGTCCAACCGCCCTCGGGCTCCCCGTCGGGGGTACGCCGCGAGATGCCGATGGCGATGCCGTCCAGCGGCGCCCCGGAGGACACCGGCCAGTCCGACCCCAGGGCCAGTGGCGCCCCGGACTCGTCGAGGCTGCGCATCCGGTACTGCCTGTCGGCGCGTTCGGCGCCGAGACGCGGAACCGTCAGCACCGTCATCAGGGCGTCCATCTGCGCCCAGAGGGGTTGCATGCACGGGATGACGCCGAGCGCGGCGAACCGTTCGAGGTCCGCGTCGTCGACCAGTTGGACGTGGGCGATCACCGGCCGCCGGTCCCGCGGCCCGTTGGACTCGATCGCGTACTCGATGGCGTCGAGCGCCTGGCGGACCGCGGCGTCGCCGATGGCGTGGATGTGGATCTGGAACCCGAGTTCGTCGACGCGACGGGCCGCCTGCGCCAGGCTGTCGCCCTCCCACACCGTCATGCCGTGTTCGTGTAGCCCGGAGCAGTACGGCGCCAGCAGCGCCCCCGTCTCGTTCTCCACGACGCCGTCGGCGAAGAACTTCACCGTGTGCGCGGTCAGGAAGGGCGAGTCCACCTCGACGACGCGGCGCCGGGCGTCGACGAAGCCGTCGACCTGAGAGTCGAAGTAGCGCGGGTCGGCGTAGAACGCCAGGTTGAACCGCATCCGCAGGGCGTCGCGCTGCGCGGCGGTCACATAGGTCTCCACGTCGCCGGGTTCGACCCAGGCGTCCTGCACCCAGGTGACGCCTCTGGCGAGGTAGTAGTCGGCCGCCGTGCCGAGCGCGGCCACCCGCACGTCGACGTCCCTTTCGGGCATCATGGCGGTGACGAGGTCGACGGCACCCCACTCCCGCATGGTGCCGAGCACCGAGCCGTCCTCGCGGTGCGGGATCTCACCGAGCACCGGGTCCGGCGTGTCCGCCGTGATCCCCGCCCGTTCCAGCGCGACGGAGTTGACCCACATCGTGTGGTAGTCCCACGCCCGCAGCGCCACCGGCCGGTCGGGCACCGCCTCGTCCAGCCAGCGGGCGTCGAAGAGGCCCCCCTCGGCGAGGCTGCCGTCGTAGGAGGCGCCGACGATCCAGTCGTCGTCGGGATTGGCCTCGGCGAACTTGCGCACCTCGGCGACGATCTCCTCCACCGAACTGCACGGCCGCACGGCGGGACCGACGTACTCCAGACCACCGAGCATGGGGTGGGCATGCCCGTCGCCGAACGACGGCATCAGGAACCCGCCCTCGAGGTCGACTTCGACGACGTCTTGGTGCTCGGCGGCCTTGGCGGTCGCCTCCTCACCGAGGGCGGCGATCACGCCGTCGTCGACCAGCAATGCGGTAATCGTCGGTCCGGCGGCACTTGTCCAGACGGTTCCGTTGTGAAACAGCGTTATCGCCACGGATCGGCACACTACGCGGCGGCGGCACTTTCGCAATGTAGAACGGCGCCCATCCATCGCGCGTCCTGCGTCGAATACCAGATGTGCAACGTAGAGACCTCATCGGTGGTGCAGCGGAGCTGGTAGCTCCGGCCCTCGACCAGCAGGTGTCGGCCCCGTGCTGAGCGCTCTCTACCGGACGCGGATCACGCACCTGAGCCGCTCGCCCGTGCATCACTACTTCGAGCAAGGCGGCTACAGCTGGTACGTCGACGTCGACGACCTGCCCCAGCTCCCCCGCTGGCTACAGCCCTTCGCCCGATTCGAGGCGGTCGACCACCTTTCACCGCCCGCCCAGGGACCGGACACGCTACGCGCCCGCGTCGACCACTACCTCGCCGAGCGCGGCGTCGAATTGCCGGGCGGCACCATCACCGCGCTGACGCAGGCCCGGGTGCTCGGTTACGTGTTCAACCCGTTGACCATCTTCTGGTGCCACGACGGCCGCGGCGTGCTGCGCCACGTCATCGCCGAGGTGCACAGCACCTCCGGCGACCGCCACGCCTACCTGTTGCCGCCCACCGGCGCGCAACCGGCGGCCGTGAAGAAGGCCCTGTACGTGTCGCCCACCAACGAGGCCGACGGCTACTACCTCGTGCGGGCACCCCTGCCCGGCGACGAACTCGACGTGACCATTTCCCTGCACCGCGACAACAAGCCGGCGTTCGTGGCGACCCTCGACGGCGCCCGCCGCAAGGCGTCGATCGCCAACGTCCTGCGGCTTCAGTTGGTCGCGCCGCTGGCTCCGCTGGTGGGTGAAATGTGGATCCGCATCCAGGGGGCCACGCTGTGGACGCAGCGCGTCCGCAACGTTCCGCCGGCCCCGGTGCGCGAGCGCGAGAAGGTCGGTCAACTGTGACCCGGCCGGACTCTCGCGAATATCGCGCTCGCACTTCCCCTTTCACGCCGCGAGCGGCCACATCGCGGTTATCGTGACTACGATCGCGCAGGCCAGTACACTTCGCGGCGTGACAGCCGATCTCGACGCCTTGCTGCGCCGGGTGGCAGAACAGGACGTCGAGGCGTTCGCCGCGTTCTACGACCACACCCGCGCGCGGGTGTTCGGCCTGGTGGTGCGCGTGCTGCGCGATCCCGGGTACAGCGAGGAAACCACCCAGGACGTCTACCTGCAGGTATGGCGCAACGCGACGACCTACAACCCGGCCGCGGGAACACCCCTGGCCTGGCTGATGACGTTGGCGCACCGCCGCGCCGTCGACCGGGTGCGGTCCGAGCAGTCGGCCAGCCAGCGGGAATCCCGTTACGGCGCCGCCAACGTCGAACTGCCCGCCGACCGGGTCGCCGAAGCCGTCATCCAACTCGACGAACAGCGCCAAGTCACGGAATGCCTGGCGTCGCTGACCGATCCTCAGCGCGAATGCATCCAGATGGCGTATTACGAAGGCCTGACCTATGTGCAGGTATCCGAGCGTTTGTCGGCGAACCTTGCCACCATTAAGTCACGGATGCGAGACGGCATCCGTGGTTTGCGGAAGTGTCTGGGGGTCTCGTGACCGAACCACACGACGGCGACTTCTCCTCGAACGACCTACTCGTTCTCGCGACGCCGTACGCGCTGCACGCCATGCCACAGGCGGAACTCGACGACATCGACCGGCAACTGACCCAGGTCTCGCCGCCGGTCGCCATCGCCTTCGCCGACGAGGTCCGGGCGGTGCGCGAAACGATGGCGCGACTGTCGGCCTCGACGGCGCAAGAGCCGCCGAACCAGTTGCGGCAGCGCCTGCTCGCGGCCGTCGGCGGCGAGGGCCGCGTCATCGAGATGCGCCCCCAGTCGACGCGCTGGCGCACCGCCACGTTCGCGGCGGCCGCCGCGGTGGCAATCGGCCTCGGCGCAGTGGGCGTCGGCATCGCGGTGCGGCCCGCGCCCAAGCCGTCCGCCGCCGAACAGATCTTCGACGCACCCGACGTCCGGACGGTGTCCGGTCCGATTCCGACGGGCGGCACCGCCACCGTGGTGTTCTCGCGCGAACGCAACGCGGCGGTCCTCGTGATGAACAACGTCGAACCGCCCAAGCCCGGCACGGTCTACCAAATGTGGTTGGTCGGCGCGAAGGGTCCCGAGTCGGCCGGCACCATGGACTCCGCGGCCGTCGCCCCGTCGACCACGGCGGTGCTCCCAGACCTGGACGGGTCGACGACCCTTGCGTTCACGGTGGAACCCAGCGGCGGCTCGTCGGCACCGACGACGCCGGCGTTCGCCGAGCTCCCGCTGATCTGAGTCAGCACCCCTCCACGGTGGCGGCCGCCGCCTCCGCCATCACGTCGGAGACGTCCTCGCGCCGCTGCCATGCCCGTCGTTGTCGCGCCGCGCCGTTGCCGTTGGCCAGCACGCGGGTGATCTCCGTGCGCACCATGTCGTAGTCGCCGATCGCGGTCAGCGCCGGCTCGAGACGCTCGACCAATGCGTGCAACAGGTCGGCGGCCGGTCGCAGGGTGCGGTCGCCCGGGAGGTCGACCAACTGACCCTCGACCCCGTAGCGGGCAGCCGTCCAGTACGCGGCCTTCAGCACGTGCGCGGCGATGGGTGGCACCGGCTCGTTGCGCTCGCCCTCGGCCAGGACCGTCATGACCAGCGCCCTGACGAGGGTGGCGAACAGGACCGTGTCGGCGACGGTGGCCGGCACGTCGGCGACGCGCACCTCGACGGTCGGGAAGTTGGCCGACGGACGGACGTCCCAGTAGACCTGCCCGTCGTCGAGCATCGCCCCGGACGCCAGCATCTCCTGAACGGCCGCGTCGTAGTCGGCGGCGGAGTCGAAGTGCGGCGGCGGTCCGGCGCTGGGCCAGCGGGCCCACAGCACGCTGCGCCAGCTGGCGTGCCCCGTGTCGGCGTTGCGGTAGACCGCCGAGTTGGCGGTCAGGGCGAGCAACAGCGGCAGCCAGGGTCGCAACCGGTTGCTGACCTGGACGGCGACGTCGCGGTCGGCCACCGCGACGTGCACGTGGCACCCCGAGATGCCCTGCTCGTGGGCGATCATCCCGAACCGCTCGGCGATCCTGCCGTAGCGCGGCTTGTCCGTGACGGGAAAGTGCTCGGGGAGCGTGGGAGGCAGCGCGACCGCGAGGAGGCGAGCGCCCGCCTCGGTGGCGGCTGCGGAGGCGGCGCGGCGAAGCCGGACGAGGTCACGCCGGAGGTCGGCACTGGAGCTGGCCACCTCGGTCTTGGTCTCGACCTGGCAGCTGGTCAGTTCGAGCTCGAGGTCGACGCCGTGACGCTTCGCGTGCTCGGCCACCGCCGCGTTGAGCGGCGCGGGCTGACCGGTCTCGGGGTCGACGAGCAGGAACTCTTCTTCGACGCCGTAGGTGGGAGGTTCTGGAGTGTTGACCCGGCCCATCGGATCATTCACGACGGGCCGGATCAGGGTGTCACTCCTACTGTCGCGCGAGGTGAATGCGCGGCTCGGAGATTCAATTGCCCCACCCACCGCGGGGCCAAACATCCGTTTTCGTATCGACACCTAAGCTTCGGTTCATGGCACGAGAGCTTCGTTTCGGGTTCGGGCTGCACGCCGCGCCACGGCAGTCGGCGGTCCAGGACTGGGCGCACCGCGCAGAGGACATGGGCTACGACGTCCTGCACGTGCCAGACCACCTGGGTGCCCCCGCGCCGTTCCCGACGCTGATGACCGCGGCCGCCGCCACCGAGAAATTGCACGTCGGCACGTTCGTGCTCAACGCGGGGTTCTACAAGGCCGCCTTGCTGGCACGTGACGTGATGGCGATGCACGACCTCACCGGAGGCCGTCTGGAATTGGGGCTTGGCACCGGCTACGTCGAGGCGGAGTTCGCGGCCGCGGAGATCCCGTTCCCGAGCGCCCGGGAGCGCGTCGACCACCTGCGCCACGTCGTGGAGTATCTCGGCGAGCACGCGCCGGACGTACCGATCCTGATCGCGGGCAACGGGGACCGGGTGCTGACGATCGCCGCGCAACGGGCCCACGTCATCGGGCTTACCGGAGGCGATCCGGAGGGGCCCGACGGGGACCCGCTCGCCGAGCGGATTTCCTTCGTCCGCCAAGCGGCCGGCGACCGCTTCGACGACCTGGAGTTGAACATCGCCGTCACGGCGATGCCGATCGACGACACCGGAATGCCCGACTTGTCGATCACCCGACGGTTCCTGCCGAACCTCAGCGACGAGGAACTGCTTCGCACCCCGGGCGTGCTGGTCGGCTCGCCGAGCGACATCGCCGACGAGATCCGCCGCTACCGCGACACGTACGGCGTCACCTACGTCACCGTGCAGCAGCCCCACGTCGAGGCGTTCGCGAAGGTGATCGAACTGCTGCGCTGATCAACGACCGCGGACGGCGTCCTTGAGGCGCTCGCCGGACTGCTTTACGCGGGCCTTCACCTGGTCGACCTTGCCCTGGTTGCGGAGGCGGTCGTTTCCGGTGATCTCGCCGAGGTTCTCCTTGACGCGGCCCGCCAGCTTGTCGACGGAGTTCTTGGCCTTCTTGGAAGTGCTCATGGCGTGGTGTAGCCGTTGCGTGACCTGGGGAAACACGAAGTGGGCGGTGACTTCGGTATGCTGCGATCCGGTCCGCCCCCGTAGCTCAGGGGATAGAGCACGGCTCTCCTAAAGCCGGTGTCGCATGTTCGAATCATGCCGGGGGCACCACTAGTTCTTCAGCCGTACGTCATGCCCTCTTACGCCTTCGCGCGCGGCCAGCCTTCGCAGCGTCCTGGGGGAAGAGGTCGTCGAGCATCGCGTTGACGGCCGCGCGCGCCCGGTCCCCACTCCAGTCCTCTGGATCCTTGACCGTCGAGACGAAGAAACCGCGCGACACCAGGAAGAGAACGTCGGCTAGCCATGGAGGCGCATCGATCGCGGATTCTTCGATCGTCGCGACGATCGATGCGTGATCGTCGTGGGCCTCGTCGACCAACGCCCCCCACTGGTCGCTGGCGGGTTCCTCCTTGGCGAGGATCTCGTGCCACAGCCTGCGGGCTGCGTCGTCGTAGTCCTCTGTGTCGAGAGTCCAATCCATCAGGGCTCGAAGACGATTCAAGCCGGACTTCCGGTCGAGGACCTCCGCCACCGCCGCGTCCCACCCGGCACGAACATGTGACACCGCGTTGACCAGCAGCGCGGATCGGCTGGGGACGTACTTCGTGATGACCGTCGTCGACCGACCCATGCGAGCGGCCACGGCTCGGATGGTGACCGAGCGTGGCCCCTCCTCACGCGCCACGTCGAGGGTGGCTTGGGCGATCTCCGTAAGACGTGCGCTCGCGTCTATTTCGGGCGGCATAGTGCGACCTTAGCCCTTCCGCTTGACGAGACAACAGTGTTGTACAACAGTGTTGTCTACCGTAACGGAGACAACGTCCTCATCCGAGCGCTCGGCTCGTCGGTGTCGCCATCGGGGCCAAGGAGGAGACGTTCACGTGAGTGAATTGCAGATCGTCCGTACCGTCGCGGAACCCGTCGGCGACAGCGCGACTGAGCACGCGGTCCCGATGAGAGACGGGACCGTCCTCGCGACGGACGTGTACCTGCCTCCCGGCGTCACCCAGGCACCGACGGTGCTCGTCCGCCTGCCGTACGACAAGAACAGCCGCTACGTGTTCTTCGACAAGATCGCTCGGCGATTCACCGACCGCGGCTACGCGATGGTCGTGCAGGACGTGCGTGGAAAATTCCGGTCGCAAGGACCCACGGCGCCATTCCTGTACGAGGTCGAAGACGGGTACGACACCATCGATTGGATAGTGGCGCAAGACTGGAGCGACGGCGCGGTTGGGATGTTCGGCGACTCCTACTACGGCTTCACGCAGTGGGCCGCCGTGGTCTCCGCCCATCCAGCGCTCAAGGCGATCGTCCCGCGGGTGACGACCTACGAGTTGAGCGGTGTGAATAGCCACGGCGTTGGCGGATTCGGCGAGCCGGTCCCGTGGATGGAAGGCTCCTATTACCTCGCCACTCATTGGGTCGACCATGAGGCCTACGAGTACGACGCGAATTACGACAAGCGACCCCTGACCGACGCGTTCGAGGAGGCCTTTCAAGCCATCGGCGCCCGGTCTTCGTCGTTCGACTCGCGGATCCCAGTTCAGGCGGACGAGAAGGGACCGTTCGACCACGAGCATCCGCGCGACGCCAAACCCATCCCCGTCCTACAGACCGTCGGCTGGTTCGACAACATCATGATCCCGCAAATGCGCGACGTGATGGAGTTGGAATCGATTCCCCAGTGGGCGGCAGTGCAATACATCGAAGCCGGCTCGTTCGATCACGAGAACTACATCCTCGACCTGGCACCGATAAAGGGGGCAGACGATCACGGCGTCGACGACGAGGCGTTGGAGCGCATGCTCGACCTCTACACGTCGCAGGCACTGGACTTCCTCGACGTCTTCGTGCGGGGACTCAAGTCACCGGACACGCTCCCGAAGGTCCGGTGGGAACTCGGCCACGTGGGATGGCAGACGTCGTCGCAGTGGCCACCTCCTGAGGCGACGAAGCGAAGCTTCGACCTCTCCGGGTTGAGCAGCGCGCCCGGTGCGATTCCTGGCGGTCACCTGGTCGAGGCAGGCGCGGGCGAAACCGGAGAGGTGCAGTGGGGCTTCGATCCGGACAACCTCGTTCCGTCGGCAGTCAAGAACTCCTTCGCCTTCCTCTTCGACTACCCAGATGAAAGTGCGACGGGCGACCGCGGGGACGTGCTCACGTTCACCAGCGAGCGACTCACCGAGCCACTCGACCTGGCCGGTCCGATCGAGGTCGAAGCTCGTGTGTCGAGCACGGCTCCCACCGCCGACGTGTTCGTCAAGCTCCTCGACGTCGCCCCGGATGGCAGCGCGCACATGATCGTTCGTGGACAGGTTCATCTCGACGACGCCAGAAACATTTCTCGGGCACACGTCAACCTCGGCCACACCGGCTACCGGGTTCGCCCGAATCACGCTCTCCGCATACATATTTCGTCAAGTGACTTCCCGCTGTTCGTCCGGAACTCCGGCACCGACGAGAACCGGTGGACGGTCCTCGAGCCACGAGCTTCCCAGCAGACGCTGCATGTCTCGGCCGATTGGCCGGCACGCCTGACCGTAACCGCACTACCGGAGGAACGTAACGATGTTTCGTAAGACGACTGCCTTGCTCACCGTCACCGCCGCGGCAATCTTCGTGGCAGGTTGCGGCGGCAACGGAAACTCCGGTGAGAACACCAAGGCGATGGAGGCGCCAACGGATGCTTCGGCCACGACGCCGCCAGGCAAGGGCCCCGTCGACTCGATCAACTGGGCGCTCTCCAGCGGCGAGCCCACGACGCTCGACCCGGTCAAGACGGGCGACTACTCACCCAACACGGTGCTGATGAACGTATGCGAGCCACTGCTGCGGATGAACGCCGACTACAGCACGTCTCCGGGCCTCGCCGAGAGCTGGACGCAGACTCCGACGAGCGTCGTCTTCGAGCTCCGTCCCGGGGTGAAGTTCTCCAACGGCAAGACCATGACCGCCGACGACGTCGCCGCTAGCCTGAAGCGCAACATGGACCCGGCGACGGAACCGATCAACGGTGACTTCTTCACGTCGGTGAAGTCGATCGACGCAACCGGCCCGCTCGAGGTAACGGTGACGATGAACAAGCCGGACATCCTCTTCGCGGAGGGCATGTCGACGGAGTTCGGCGACATCGTCGACGTGGCCGACGCCGCCGCCGCCGGCGCCAGCTACGGCACCGCCAGCCACCCGCCGATCTGTACCGGCCCGTACAAGGTGGCCAGCTGGAATGCCGGCTCGAGCATCACACTCCAGGCGCGCGACGACTACTGGGATCCCAAGCTCCAGCCGATGGTCAAGACGGTTAACTTCAAGTTCCTCGAAGACACCTCCACCCTGACCAGCGCGCTGCTGTCCGGTGAGGTCGACGGCACGTACGAGGCACCGTCGACGAGCTTCGACACGCTCCAAAAGACCGACGCGGGAAAGCTCTACCTCGGCCCGAGTACCCAGGTGTTCAACCTGAGTCCCGCGAATCCCGAAACGCCGATGGCCAAGACCGAACTTGCGCAGGCACTGGACAAGGCGATCGACCGCGCGGCGATCGTCAAGAACGTATGGCACGGCGCAGGAACGCCCAACCGGGCGGTCATCCCACCCTCATCCTTCGGAAAGGGCCCGGGGGCGGCCGTGTTTCAGAAGGCCTACGACGCGCTACCGGACAACTCCAGGCCCGACGTCGAAGGCGCGAAGGCACTCGTCGAAAAGGTCGGCGCACCAACCAAGACCATGACCTTGGCGCTCCCCGCCGGCGATCAGTCGCAGTTGCAGATCGCCACCTTCGTCCAGGCCTCCGCGAAGTCGATCGGACTCAACTTCGACCTCAAGCAGATGCCTGCGACCGAGTTCTCGAGCTTGTTCTACGACGCCTCCAAGCGCAAGGACGTCGACCTCGTACTCAGCGCGGGCTACGTCGAGGTTCCTGACCCGCTGTCGTACGCGATCCTGCTGTTCCCCAAGGATGCGCTGTTCAACTGGACCGGCTTCGACAACCCTCAGGTGGACGCCAACATCGCGAAGTCTCGCGAGGCAACCGATCCGGCGGCATCGGCTCGGGCATACGTCGACGCGCAGGCGATCTGGGAAGCACAAAAGCAGCGCGTTCCGATCGGCACGCCGTACGAGCGCTTGTTCCTGAACAAGCGGATCACCGGTGCGCCAGCCTCATTCGCCTACATCAACATGCCGTGGGCGGCGATGATCGGGGCTTCGTAGGTTGACCATCGTCCGCTTCGTCCTCAGACGGATCGTGGCGCTGGTGCTGACCCTCGTCGTCGCCAGCGTGGTGATCTACGGGCTGCTGTTCATCTCGCCCGGCGACCCGGCAACCCTGCTCGTCGGCGGCGGCAAGCCCAACCCGGACGTCGTCGCGCGGATCCACCAGGAATACCACTTGGACGACCCGTTCTTCTCCCAGTACGGGCGTTGGGCGACGGACATCCTGCGCGGCGACCTTGGGCGCTCACTCGCCTACCGGGATGACGTTTCGCATCTGCTGTCGGGGCGGATCCCGAACACGCTGCTGCTGGTGCTGTTCGCCGGTGTGCTGATCGTGATCTTCGGCATTGGTGGCGGCGTGCTCGCCGGTCTGCGCGGAGGTCGGGTCGAGACGGCGGTGACCGTCGGCAGCTCGGTGGCGATGGCCTTTCCGACCTTCGTCGTCGCGGTGTTCCTCATCGCCATCTTCTCGACCCAGCTCTCCTGGTTCCCGGTGTTTGGTGCCGGCGAGGGACTCGGCGACAAGCTCTGGCACCTGACCCTGCCCGCGATCTCGCTGGCACTGGCCTACATCGCGTGGGTGGCACGGGTGACGCAGGTATCGGTGCGAGGCGAGCTCAGCTCCGAGCACGTCGACGCCGCCCGCAGTCGTGGGTTGCCCAATCGGTGGATCGTCCGGCGCCATGTGCTGCGTAACGCCTCACCCCCAATCCTGGCGGTGTCGGGGTTGATGATTGCGGGCCTGCTCGCGGGAACGGCGGTGGCCGAGAAGGCGTTTGGCATCGACGGGATCGGCTCGTTGCTCGTCGACAGCGCCGCCAAGCAGGACCTCGCGGTGGTGCAGATTCTGTCACTACTGATGGTCGCCGCGTTCGTGGTGGTCAACACCGTGGTCGACGTCGTGAACGTTGCGCTCGATCCCCGCCAGGCTGTGAAGGGACGCAACTGATGAGCGCCATTGCCCTCGCCGGTTCCACGCGAGTCCGGCGTGTCACGGGACGGCTGGGCTCCGCCAACCTCGCGGTGGCCGTCGCGGCCATGATCGGCGTGCTGTTCGTCGTGCTGGCCATCTTCGGCCCGCTCGTCGCGCCCCACGATCCGACCGAGCTCGACCAACTCAACATCTTCGCCAGCCCCTCGCCCGCCCATCTGCTTGGAACCGACGACACCGGCCGCGACCTGTTGTCCCGACTGATCTGTGGAGCGCGCCCGAGCCTCGTCGCCCCGGCTGTGGTGATGGTGCTCGCCGGAGCCGTCGGCACGCTGCTGGCGGTGTCCGCCGCGTGGTTCGGCGGCTGGTGGGACGCCACCGTGGCGCGCTTCCTGGACCTGCTGTTCGGCTTCCCCGGACTGATCCTCGCGATCGTCGCCGCGGCTGTCTTCGGCAGCGGCCTCGTCGCGCCGGTGATCGCCCTGTCGATCGCCAACGTTCCCTACGTCGCACGCATCCTGCGCCCAGCCGCGCTGCGCGAACGCAACCTCCCCTACATCGAGGCACTCGTCGTGCAGGGCCAGTCGCCGTGGAAGATCTGCCTGCGTCACGTCGTGCCCAATCTCGGCCCGCTCATCGTCACCCAGATCGTCGTCGGCTTCGGCTACGCCATGCTCGACATCGCGGCGGTCTCGTTCCTGGGGCTTGGGCTTCAGCCGCCCAGCCCCGAGTGGGGGCTCATGGTCGCCAACGGCAAGCCGGCGATCGTGGACGGCCACCCCGCTCAGTCGCTCTACGCAGCCCTGACCATCGTGCTTGCGGTGGTCGCCTTCAACGTCATCGGCGAACGCGTGTCTCAGCAACTACTCGCGAAGGGGGCTCGATGACGGCGCTGCTAGAGGTCGACTCGCTGAGCGTCACCCTTCCGATCGACGGCCGTCCCCAGACGGTCGTGAACGACGTGTCGTTCTCCGTGGGCGCCGGCGAGGCACTCGGTCTGGTGGGCGAATCCGGATCCGGTAAGTCGATGACCGCGCGGGCGATCATGCGACTCCTTCCGAAGGGCGCGTCCACCCAGGGAGACGTTCGCTTCAACGGCACGTCGGTTCCCGACATGAGCGCAAAGGCTCTCCGCGAGTGGCGCTCGATGCGGGTGGCCATGGTGTTCCAAGACCCGCGAGCGCACATCAACCCCGTTCGCCCGATCGGCGACTTCCTGTGCGAGGTCCTCGTCGCCAACCGCAAGGTCGGACGCAAGGAAGCCGAGCGGCGCGCCGCGGATGCTCTGCGCACCGTGCACGTCGCCGACGCCGAGCGGCGGTTGCGTCAGTACTCCTATGAATTCTCCGGCGGACTCTTGCAGCGGGTGATGATCGCTGCGGCGCTCATCGTCGAGCCGCAACTGCTACTCGCCGACGAGCCGACGACCGCCCTGGACGTGACGACGCAAGAAGAGGTGATGGCCATCATCGACGAGCTACGCCGCGACAGGCAGATGAGCATGATCTTCATTACCCACGACCTGGAACTGGCTGCCGCGGTCTGCGACCGAACGGCGGTCATGTACGCCGGCAGGCTCGTCGAAGAACGAGCGTCCGACAAACTCCACCGCGACGGTGCACATCCCTACACCCGCGCGCTCCTGGGTGCCCGTCCAAGCCTCGACGTCAACGGTGAACGAGGCATACTCGCAGCCATCCCCGGCAGGCCGCTGGCCGGCTACGAGGCGCCCGCCGGCTGCGCCTTTGCGGACCGCTGTCCGTACTGCCAGCCCGTCTGCCGCTCGGATCGGCCCGAGCTCGAACCGGTTCACAACGGTTTCGCCGCATGCCACTTCGCCGAACGGGTCGCCGACGGCACCGCGCTCGAAAGCGCACCTCGTGCCTGAGACTCTGCTTGCGGTCGACGGGCTACGCAAGGTCTTCGGGCACCACGTCGCGGTTGACAGCGCCACGTTCGCGGTGGCGGCGGGCGGTTCACTGGCCATCGTCGGCGAGTCCGGCTCGGGTAAGACGACCGTCGCCCGGATGATTGCCGGGCTCGAACGCCCGAGCGCGGGCACCATCACCGTCGAGGGCGTCGACCGACCCGGTGGCCGGGTGTCGACGACGCTGCGTCGCCGGTGGGCGCGGCAAATCCAGATCGTGTTCCAGGACCCGTATGGATCGCTCGACAGGCGCCAGAGCGCGCGCGACTCGCTGCGAGAGATTCTCGACATACACGACTCGGGACTCGACGATCGCGCTGTCACCACGCGAATCGAGCAATTGCTCGACCAGGTCGGGCTTGACACCCGCCAAGCCGGCGCATCACCGCGCGCCCTCTCGGGTGGTCAGCGTCAGCGCATCGCGATCGCCCGCGCGCTCGCCGCCGACCCGCAGCTCCTCATTCTCGACGAAGCGGTCGCGGCACTCGACGTGTCCATTCAGGCGCAGATCCTCAACCTGCTCGCAAAGATCCGTCGCGACTCGGGTACGGCATATCTCTTCATTACTCACGACTTGGCCGTCGCCCGGCACATCGCCGACGACGTGATCGTCATGCACCGTGGCTCGATCGTCGAGCGAGGCCCGATCGACGACGTACTGCGGACACCCAACGACGACTACACGAAGAGACTCATCGCGTCAGTACCCCGACCGGGTTGGAAACCGCGTCGGGGAGAGGCAGTGATCGGATAGCCCTGGCGAGCGGAACAGGTCAGGAAGCTCCAGGCGCGATGACCCGACTCACGCTGTCCCGCAACAGGTCTCGACGCCGCCCATGAACGGACTCAGCCTCGTCACTGGTCGCCGAATACACGTTGCTCACCGGTGACCACGCCATCGACATGGCGATCACCATCGCCATCAGGTCGAAGGGCTCGCCGTCGCGCACCAGCCCGAGGCGTTGGGCGTCGGCGATGGCCGCCAGCTTGGCGGTGTCGAACCGGTCGGCGTCGCCCACCAGGTGCCCGGACGGCTGACGTTCCAGGCGCGCCCACGTCGCCAGCCGGATGAGGTCGGGCCGCCGCAGGTACTCGTCGTAGAGCCGCACGGCCCAGCCGGGAAGGTCGGTGGCGTCCATCGGCACCACGTCCATGATGCGCTCCAGCGACGCCACGAAGATCGCGTCGAACAGCGCGTCCTTGTCGCCGAAGTAGCCGTAGAGCTGCGCCTTGTTGGTGCGGGCGGCACGCACGATCCGGTCGATCCGCGCGCCGGCGATGCCGTACTGGGCGAACTCGGCGGTGGCGGCGGCCACGATCCGCTCCTGGGTCGCGAACCCCCGGGGAGTGGCGGGTGCGGCTGTCATCAGCGCCACCCTAGACCCATGATCCCGATGACATGTAGCCTCAAATAAACCAACTAGTCTGTTTCTTTGAGGAGTCTCGTGAAGACCGTCGGCCTGTCCCCCAGCTCCCCCGGCGGCCCCCTGGCCCGCGTCACCATCGAACGTCGCGAGCTGCGCGACGACGACGTGGCCATCCGCGTCGACTTCTGCGGCGTCTGCCATTCCGAACTGCACGCCCTGCATGCGTGGACGCCGCCCGGACTCCTGGTGCCCGGCCACGAGTTCACCGGCGTCGTCCTGGCCACCGGCTCCGCCGTGTCGGCGTTCCGGCCGGGCGACCCGGTCGCCGTCGGCAACATCGTCGACTCCTGCGGCCATTGCCCGATGTGCCGACGCGGCCAGGAGAACTTCTGCCACGAATCGCCCACGCTGACCTACGGCGGCACCGACCGCCGCGACGGATCACCGACGCTGGGTGGCTACTCCCGCGAGATCGTCGTCGCCGAAGGGTTCACCTACGCGCTGCCCGCCACGCTGGACGCCGCCGCGGCCGCACCCTTGATGTGCGCCGGCATCACCGTGTGGGAGCCGTTGCGCGCCTTGGGCGTCGGGCCCGACACGTCGGTCGCGGTGGTCGGCATCGGCGGCCTCGGGCACCTCGCCGTCAAGATGTCGACAGCGCTGGGCGCCGCGACCACCGCCATCGGACGCTCGGCGGCAAAGGCCGACGACGCCCGCCGACTGGGCGCCTCGGAGTACCTGGTGTCGTCCGACGCCGCGGCCATGGCGGCGGCCCGCGACCGCTTCGACGTCGTAATCGACGCAATCCCGGTCGCCCACGACGTGGCGCCGTACCTCACTGTGACCGGCGTGGACGGCACCCTCTGCCAACTCGGCTACCTCGGGCCGATGACCGTCGACGCGATGGACCTGCTGATCGGCCGCAAGAAGCTCACCTCGGCGGGCAGCGGCGGACGCCCGGCGACCGCCGAGATGCTGACGTTCTGCGCCGACCACCAGATCGGTGCCGACGTCGAGGTACTGCCGTCGGCCGACGTCGACGTGGCACTGGAACGCTTGGCGCGCAACGACGTTCGGTACCGCTTCGTCCTCGACCTGTCCGACCTGGACGACTAGCTCACTCGCCGCGGGTGTCGATCACGCGCTGGGCGACGTCGAGCAGCTTGGTGTTGGTGTCCTGTGACAGCTGGCGGAGCATCGAGAACGCCCGCACGTCGTCGATCTTGAAGCGCTCCATGATGATGCCCTTGGCTTGGCCGATGCGGTCCCGCGTCGACAGCGCCGACTGCAGCTGCTCGCCCTCGCGGCTGGCGAGGATCGCCGCGGCGGCGTGGGCCGCCAGGACCATGCCGATGGACTCGGCCTCGCTGTCCCACAGCTTGGGCTCGTGGCCGAACAGGTTCAGGGCGCCGGCGGTGCGTTCGGCGGTGTACAGCTTGAACGACAGCGCGCTGAGCACCCCGAGCTTGACGACTTCGGGGGCGTAGTTCGGAAAGCGGGGTTCGTCGCGGAAGTCGTCGGTGCGGACCACGATCTCGTCGAGCGCCGCCTCGACGCAGGGTCCCTCGTTGAACCGCATCTGCAACTCGTCGAGCTTGAACATCAGTTCGCTGGTCGGTGCGAGCGTTTCGAAGCTTCCGGCCTTGCCGATGAGGAGGACGCCGGCGACGTCGACGCCGGGGATGAGTTCCTTCGCCGTGGCCGTGACGTCGGCCAGCACGTCGTCGACCTTGCGCAGCGAGGTGACGCGCGCCAACTCCGCCATGCGCATGGCGAGGTCGTGGTTCTGCAACTTCATGACAGCATTTTGCACGTTATCTCCGTCGCCAAGCACGTTTGTGACCGCCGAGCACGGGAAATGCGGCCAGGTAGGTGTGCTTGTGTGTCGACATTCAAGCAAACCTAGGTCCCGCCGGTTCAGAATAGAGCCGGTGGGGCCGTTTCAATCTACCGATTCCGCAAGTCACTCTGCTAGTTGTAGTAGCGTCCGCGGAATGTCGGACTCGAACGTGTGGATCCTCGGCGGCCACCAGAGCGACTTCGCGCGCAATCTCACCCGCGAGGGCGTCGACTTCGGCGGCCTGACCAGCGACGTCGTCACGTCGACGCTGCACGCGGCCAGGATCGACGCGGCCGACGTCGGCGTGATTCACGTCGGAAACGCGTTCGGCGAGATGTTCGCCGCGCAGGGCCACCTCGGCGCCATGCCGGCCACCGTGGTCGACGGCCTGTGGAACACCCCGTCCACGCGCCACGAGGCGGCCTGCGCCTCCGGCAGCGTCGCGGCGCTCGCGGCCGTCGCCGACCTTCGCTCCGGTGCCTACGAGACGGCGCTGGTCCTCGGCGTGGAGCTGGAGAAGACCGTGCCCGGCGACACCGCCGCCCAATACCTGGGCGCCGCCGCCTGGACCGGCCACGAGGCCCAGGACGCGCGCTTCACGTGGCCCTCGATGTTCTCTCGGGTGGCCGACGAGTACGACCGCCGGTACGGCCTCGACGAGGTCCATCTCCGATCGATCGCGTCGCTCAACTTCGCCAACGCCCGCCGCAACCCGAACGCACAGACGCGCGACTGGCTGGTGCCGAGCCCGCTCCCCGACGACGACGTCGCGAACCCCGTCGTCGAGGGCCGGATCCGCCGCTTCGACTGCAGTCAGATGACCGACGGCGGAGCCGGCGTGGTCATGGTCACCGACCGCTACCTCCGCAACCATCCCGACGCCCGGCCGCTGGCCCGCATCGAGGGCTGGGGCCACCGCACGGTGGGCCTGGGCATGCGCCAGAAGCTCGACCGCTCCGCCGAGCACCCCTACGTGATGCCCCACGTCCGCGACGCCGTACTCGACGCCTTCGGCCGCGCCCACGTCACCCTGGAAGACCTCCACGGCATGGAGGTGCACGACTGCTTCACCCCCAGCCAGTACCTCGCCATCGACCACGTCGGGCTCACCGGTCCCGGCGAATCCTGGAAGGCGATCGAGAACGGCGAGATCGAGGCCGGCGGGCGGCTGCCGATCAACCCCAGCGGCGGGCTGATCGGCGGCGGCCATCCCGTCGGGGCATCCGGCGTACGCATGCTCCTCGACGCCGCGAAACAGGTCAGCGGCACCGCGGGTGCGTACCAGGTCGAAGGGGCCAGCACCTTCGGCACGCTCAACTTCGGTGGCAGCACGGCCACCACCGTCAGTTTCGTCGTCGGTTCGGTCGAGGAGTAACGCCATGAACGTAGACGTGGTCGGCAAGTTCCTGTCGTCGCTGCCCGAGGACGACGACCATCCGTACCGCACCGGGCCGTGGCGACCACAGTCGACGGAGTGGGACGCCGACGACCTCACCGTCGTCTCCGGTGAGCTGCCGCGCGACCTCGACGGCGTCTACCTGCGCAACACGGAGAACCCGCTGCATCCCGCGATGAAGGCCTACCACCCCTTCGACGGCGACGGCATGGTGCACGTCGTCGGCTTCCGCGACGGAAAGGCGTTCTACCGCAACAGGTTCGTCCGCACCGACGCGTTCGCGGAGGAGAACGACGCCGGCGGGCCGCTGTGGCCGGGTCTGGCCGAGCCGGTCGGGCTGGCGAAACGCGACTACGGCTGGGGCGCAAGGACGTTGATGAAGGACGCGTCGAGCACCGACGTGATCGTGCACCGCGGCACCGCGCTGACGAGCTTCTACCAGTGCGGCGAGCTGTACCGCGTGGACCCCTTCACCGGCGACACGCTCGGCAAGTCCCGGTGGAACGGCGCGTTTCCGGTCGAGTGGGGGGTGTCCGCGCATCCGAAGGTCGACGACAAGACCGGGGAAATGCTGTTCTTCAACTACTCCAAGGACGACCCGTTCATGCACTACGGCGTCGTGGACGCCGACGACCACCTGGTGCACTACGTCGACGTGCCGCTGCCCGGTCCGCGGCTGCCCCACGACATGGCGTTCACCGAGAACTACGCCATCCTCAACGACTTCCCCCTCTTCTGGGAGCCCGAGTACCTGGCACGCAACGCCCACGTCGCACGCTTTCACCGTGACATGCCGTCCCGGTTCGCCGTCATCCCGCGGCGCGGCGACAGCACTCGGATCCGGTGGTTCGAGGCCGACCCCACCTACGTCCTGCACTTCACCAACGCCTACGAGGACGGCGACGAGATCGTCCTCGACGGTTTCTACCAAGGGGATCCGGAGCCGAGCGACAACGGCCTCGGCGACAAGTGGCAGCGCGCATTCCGCTTCCTCGCGCTGGACCGCATGCAGGCGCGGCTGCACCGCTGGCGGTTCAACCTCGTCACCGGCGGGGTGCGCGAAGAGCAACTGTCGGACTCCGTCACCGAGTTCGGGATGATCAACCCCGGGTACGCGGGCGGGCAGTACCGCTACGCCTACGCCGCGACGGGCAAGCCCGGCTGGTTCCTGTTCGACGGCCTGGTCAAGCACGACCTGACGACCGGCGCCGAGGAGCGCTACGCCTTCGCCGACGGGGTCTACGGCAGCGAGACGGCGATGGCGCCCCGAACGGGAAGCACGGCCGAGGACGACGGCTACCTCGTCACCATCACCACCGACATGACCGCCGACGCCTCCTACTGTCTGGTGTTCGACGCCGCCAGGGTGGCCGACGGCCCGGTGTGCAAACTGGCTCTGCCGGAACGGGTGTCGAGTGGCACGCACTCGACGTGGGCGGCCGGAGCCGAGCTACGCCGCTGGCAGCAGACCGACACCGCCGCCGAGGCCATCGGCCTGCAGTGAAGCTCGGGGGCGTCAACGCCGTCGGCCGGATGCTGGGCGTCCTCGGCGACGAATGGACACTGCTGCTGATGCAGCAGGCGCTGCTCGGGGTGACCCGGTACGGCGACTTCGCCGCCCGGCTGCCCATCTCCCACGCCGTGCTCGTGCGGCGGTTGTCGGCGATGACGGCCGACGGTCTGCTCGAGCGCAGGCTCTACCAGGAGCGGCCCGCGCGGTACGAATACGTGTTGACACCGCAGGGCCGTTCGCTGTGGCCCGTGTTGACGACCATCTGGGAATGGGAACGCCGCTGGGTGCCCGACCATGCCGAACGCCTGCCCGCGATGCACCACCTCGGTTGCCACGCCGACTTCTCACCGCGGGTGACGTGCCGGGCGTGCGAGCAGGTCGTCACGGAGAAGGAACTGACCGTCGCGTGGGGGCCGAGCGGATCGTGGCCGCGGTCGATGCCGGTCGAGTCGACGCGGCGCCGCTCGGCGTCCCAGTCGGCCGGCCGGCCGGACCTCTTTCCCGAGACCATGAACATCCTCGGCAACCGGTGGGCGTTCGCGCTCCTGGTCGCCGCCTTCGTCGGCACGTCACGGTTCAACGACTTCGCCGGCCACCTCGGGGCTCCCCCGGGCTCGCTGACCGACCGGCTGCAGATCCTCACCGCCGGTGGCGTTCTCGACGCCACCGGCGGCCGCTACCTGCTCACCGAGAAGGGCCGGGCCACGTTCCCGATCCTGATCACCGCCCTGCAGTGGGCCCAACGCTGGTTCACGGCCCCCGAAGGTCCGGCGGTGGTGCTGCGCCACGAGTCGTGCGGCCGGGACTTCGACGCCGTGCTCAGCTGCGACCAGTGCGCCGCGGCGGTGCGTGGCGCCGACCTGGCGGACCGGAGCTGACCCCGAAGGTGTTGCGCTAGTGGGACACTGGCGCGAACGTCTCGAAAAAAATGCTTGGCACTCTCGGCTAGCGAGTGCTAATTTTGGAGGTGCACAGTGATTGACGGCTCGCCGAGGTGGCGGGCCTCGAGTAGACAAAGGGAGGTGGATTGCTGTGCTTCGTTTTGATCCGTTCGGTGACCTCGACCTGTTGACCCGCGGTCTGCTCAACGGCCAGTCCGGATCGAACCGCAGTCCTCGGTTCATGCCGATGGACCTCTGCAAGGTCGACGACCACTACCTGCTCACCGCCGACCTGCCCGGCGTCGACCCGGGATCGGTGGACATCGACGTCGACGCCGGCACGCTGACGATCTCCGCGCACCGGACCGCCCGCAGCGAGGAATCCGTCCAGTGGCTGACCAACGAGAGGTTCTTCGGGACCTACCGCAGGCAGTTGTCCCTCGGCGAGGGCGTCGACGCCTCCGCGATCAGCGCGACCTACGAGAACGGCGTGCTGAACGTGACCATTCCCATTGCGGAGAGGGCGAAGCCGCGCAAGGTGCAGATCGCCCACGGCGGTCGGCAGACGTCCATCGAGGCGAACACCGTCGACGCGGGTTAGCGCCCGGCGTGGGACCGGTGCCGGTGCCCGTGCGGCGCCGTCACCGGTCCAACCGGAACAGCAGGTTGTTGCGCACCGACGGCCATTCGACGTCGAGGATGGAATAGACCACCGTGTCGCGGCGCGAACCGTCGGGCAGCAGTTGGTGACTGCGCAGGATGCCGTCGCGCTTGGCGCCCAACCGCTCGATCGCGGCACGGCTGGTCGAGTTGAAGAAGTGCGTACGGAATTCGACTGCGACGCAACCTAATTGCTCGAAGGCGTGCCCCAGGAGCAGCAGCTTGCACTCGGTGTTCACGCCGGAGCGCCGCACGTCCTGGCGGTACCAGGTGTACCCGATCTCCAGGCGACGGTTGGGCGCGTCCACGTTGCAGTAGCTCGACGAGCCGACCACGTCGCCGCCCAGCGCGCGCACCACGAACGTCAGACCCGTGTCGGGGTGTTGCACCGCCAGCCGGCCGTCGACCCACTCTTGCGCGGTGTCCGGCGTCGGGGCGCTGGTGAACCACAGCGGCCGGACGTCGGCCGAGGCTTCGACGATCTCCGGCGCGTGCGCCGGGGTCAGGGGCTCCACGCTCACCCAGCGGTCGCCCGTCAGGCGAACGGGTTCGACGAATCCGGTCATCGACCCGTCCCTTCTCTACGGCCCATCTCGGCCCACGCCGCCACCATGGCGAATACGGACAGTACCGCGGCGGCCACGACGGCACCCCCACCGACGTAGAGGCCGTAGCCCGCACCGATCGGATTTCCGACGTAGAGCCGGTAGTACCACAGCACCAGCACCGCCAGTGCCACCGAAATGCCAAGTGCGGCAGTCGAAGCCAGCTTGGGACGCAGCCTGCGCGCCGACATCGCCGCGGCCACGATCAACACCGAACTCAGCACGACGATCAGCTGACCCACGCCGAACCCGTTCGGTGGCACGCCGATCGAGCCGTACCGTCCGCCGATCGCCGTGGCGCGACCGCCGCCGTCGGCGCTGGTGACCAGCCACGGAAGCCACGCGCTGACCAGGAGCACCGCCGAGCAGAACACGACGAACCATCCCGGGCGCAGGCGAGCCATGGGACGAGCGTATCGGGTCGGCCACCGGCTGCGCCGTAGGCTGACGGCATGAGCGAACTCCCGGAGTGGGCCAGGAAACTCGACCTGGCACCGCACCCCGAGGGCGGCTGGTACCGGGAGACCTGGCGCAGCGACCTGACCCTGGGACAGCCCGCCCTGCCGCCCGAATACACCGGGCCGCGAAGCGCCGGAACCGCCATCCTCTTCCTTCTGATGCCGGGCCAGCAGTCGGCGTGGCACACCGTGCGCAGCGCCGAGCTGTGGTTCCACCACCGCGGCAGCCCGCTGCTCCTGGAGATCGGGGCCGAGAGGGAGAGCGCGACAACCCATCTGCTCGGAGGCGACGTCGCCGCGGGTGAGCATCCGCAGGTGCTGGTGCCGCCGGGGCACTGGCAGAGGGCGGTGCCCCGGGACGCCGAACCCACGCTGGTGAGCTGCGTCGTCGTGCCCGGTTTCGACTTCGCCGACTTCGCGCTGGGCGCCCCTACCGGCTGAGCAGCTCGACCGCCGCCGTCACCAGCGCGGCGTTGTCGGGGGTGACGGAGCCGTCGGGCAGCACGAGGGTGTCCTCCATGCCGATGCGCGTCTGCACGCCGCACACGCCGGCGTGTTCGAGCAGTGGCCAGCAGCTGTCGTCGAGGCCGTGCAACAGCACCGGCGCCGGCGAGTTGGCCGCCGCGATCCTCTCGAGCATCGCGTCGGCGACGGCGACGTCCTCGTGGCCCTGAAGCTCGATCATCACCCGCATGCAGTGCTGCACCATCTTCGACTCCGCCCACGACGCGGCGGCCTCGAGGTGGAACAGCCCGATCTCGACGCCGAGGCTCTTGCCGAGCAGGACGTCGGCGAGCTCCGGAGAACCGGGCTCGTGCCAGTTCAGCGACGCGAAGTCGGGCAGCACCGTCCACGCCTCCACCGCCCGCCGTCGTGCGTCGGGGTCGGGGAGCGCCCAGAACCCGGTGGTGACGCCCAGCGGCAGGCCCGGGACCGCGGCGCGGACGGCGGTCACCGCGGCGGCGACGACGTCGGGTTCGAGCGAGTCCTTGCCGTCCGGCGTCTTGGGATGCATGTGCACGGCCTGGGCGCCCGCCTCGTGGGCCGAGACCGCCGCGGCGGCCAGCTGCTCGGGGGTGACGGGCAGGTTCGGATGCTGATCGGGGGTGCGAGCACCGTTGATACAGGCCTTGACGTAGATCTTCGCGTTGGGCATGGGTACATCTTCGCCCTTCGCCTTCGGGCTTTCCGAAGTACCGTCTCCCCATGGAGGGGCACATCATCGTCTGCGGTGACGATCCGCTGGGGTTGCGGATCGTCGAACAGCTCCGCAGTGCCGGTCGGGAGATCGCGATCGTCGAATCCTCCGACGAACTGCGCGACGCCGGCATAGCCGATGCGGCCGCGTTGATCTGTGCCGACGACGACGACGCACTGAACCTCGAAATCGCCCTGCTGGCAAGGGAGTTGAACGCCACCGTACGCGTCGTCGTACGTCTGGCCAACGGCGTTCTGCGGGAAGCCGTCGCCATCGGCAACGGCCCCGGTGCCATCCTCGACGTCGCCGACGTGGCCGCGCCCTCGGTCGTCGAGGCCTGCCTGTCGCGCACCACCCACTCGATCACCGTCGCGGGGCTCGAATTCGTCGTCTCCGGTACGACGGCGCCGCGGGCCGCCACGTTGCGGGAGATCTTCGGCGACCTCGCTCCGGTCGCCGTGGTGAGAGGCGAGCGGTCGCCCGAACCGGGGTCGGTGGTGCCGTGCCCCGGCAGGGACGAGCGCGTCGAGCCAGGGGATTGGACGGCGGTGATCGGCACGGCCGCCGAACTGACCGCGCAGGGCATCGCCGTGACCGCGACCCGTACCGCGGATGCTCCCGCGCGCCGGTCGCCGCTGAAGCCGCTGGCCGATGCGCTGCGCGCGTTTCGCGAGGACGTCAACCCGAACTTCTTCAAGGCCCTGGCCGTGTCGATGAGCCTGCTCCTCGGTGCCACGGCGCTCCTGCGCTTCGCCTACCACCGGCCCGGCATGAGCGTCGTCGACGCGCTCTACTTCTCGACCGAGACCATCGCGACCGTCGGCTACGGCGACTTCAGCTTCGTCGACCAGCCGACCTGGTTGCGCTTGTTCGGCATCGTGCTGATGTTCGCCGGTGTCACCACCACCGCCGTCCTGATGGCGTTCGTCGCCGATCTGCTGCTGTCGCGGCGCATCGCGCAGAACGCCGGCCGCCGCAAGGTACGCGACCTGACCGACCACGTCGTGGTCGTCGGGCTCGGCTCGTTCGGCATTCGGGTGGTGGCCGACCTGAAGGCCGCCGGGCACGACGTCGTGGTCGTCGAACGCAGCCGCGACAACCGCTACCTGGCGTCGGCGGCGCAGCTCGACGTGCCGGTCATCTTCGGCGACGCCACGCTGGCGCAGACGCTCGACGACGCCCGCATCGACGACGCCGTCGCGGTGGCGGTTCTGACGCAGGACGACATGGTGAACATCGAGACGGGCATCGTGCTCCGCGAACGGCTTGGCGAACGGTGGCTCAGGTCGTCCGAGCAGCCGGGCGTGCCGGTGGTGCTGCGGGTGTACGACAGGACGCTGGGACGCGCCGTCGCTCAACGCTTCGGCTTCGAGAACGTGCGCTCGACGGTCGAACTCGCGGCGCCGTGGTTCATCGGCACCGCGATGGGACTCGAGGTGCTCGGCACGTTCTCGGTCGGCCAGCAGTCGTTCATGGTCGGCGGCGTCGAGGTGGCACCGGGCAGCAAACTCGACGGCCTACGGATGGCCGACATGTCGACCCAGACGCGCGTCATCGCCATCTCACGCGGTCCGGGGAACGTCCACGTCCATCCCCGCCGCGACACCCGGTTGAACGCCGGGGACACGGCATATCTCGTCGGCCCGCACCGCGAACTGCTCGAGACGTTGCACGACGGACAGTCCGCTCTCGCTCAGCCGGGGTTCACCCGAAGACGGACTTGAACTTGTCCAGCGACTCGCGGATGTCGCCCTTCAGCGAGCCCGCGACGATCATCCCGATCGGGCCGAACAACGCCGGCCCGCCCAGGTGCACGTCGAAGGTGACCGTGGAGCTGGTCGCCGCCTCGTCGGCCGGCTTGACCCTGCCGATCAGCTTGACCTTGACGCCGCCCTTGCCGTCGCCGTCCAGGGTCAGCGAGTGCGGCGGCTTGTAACTGACGATGGTCCACCGGACCAGGTTCATCATTCCCTTGACCTCGACGACCGAGGCCAGCTTGGTGCCCTTCTCCAGTGTGTCGGGCAGCGTGCTGCGCCACACCCGGTGAATGGTGAGCCACTCCTTGTACCGCGACAGGTCCGAGGCGGCCTCCCAGGCCTTCTCCGGTGGCAGCGGCACGTCGACGGAGACCGAGAGCTTCGCCATGGCCTACGAGGTGGGCGGCGGCCCGGCTGGCGTGGCAGGGGGCGTGGTGTCGGGCGACTGCTGAACGGGCGGCTGCTGCGCGGGCGGGCGCTGCGTGCCGGCGTTGTCCCTGGCCGCCTTCTTCGCGGCCTCCTGCACCTTGTCGACCTGCCCGGCGTACTTGCCCTGCGTCTTCTTGTCGACCATGTCGCCGGCCTTGTCGATGACCTTGTCGACCTTGTCGGCGTTCTTCGACGCCAGGTCCTTCACCTTGTCAAGAAATCCCATGCCACCACCCTAATCACTCGCGTCAGCGGCTGAACGTGCCCATCTTCTCGTCGTCGTAGAACTCGAGGTTCAGCTTGTCGCCGTAGAAGGTCGCCTTGGAGATCGACCCGGGTGGCGCGTTCTCCCCCTGCGGCACGAACGTGAAGACGTTGCCGTCCCAGTGGGTCAGCTCGAGCTTCTCCCGCGGACCGAGCGCGAGGGTGAGCTTGCCGTCGGCGTCGGTTACGGTGGCCGGTCCCCAGTACGCGTTGTCGTACGTGCCGACGATCGTCGGAGTCGGCGGTGCGGGAGCCGGTGCCGCCGGCGGCTTCTGACCGGCCAGCGATCCCTCCGGCTGCTCCATCGCGGCGAACGCCTGGCCGTACAGGGTGCGCCAGTCCTCGCGCACCTCGCCGAACTGAACCAGGTCGGCGAACTCCGCGGTGAGCGTCTCCGGCACCCCGGACGGCGTGGCGTTGGTCAGCGCGACGATGGCCACGTCCGCCGACGGGATGACGACGAAGTTGGTGCCCGCCCCGAGTTCGAACGCCCCCGAGTGGCTGAACTGGGTTCGGGCGGCCGCCGTCGTCCCGACGTTGAAGCCGTAACCGTAGAAGCCGGGCCGGGCAGCGGGTTCGGACGGTGGGCTCGCCACGATCTGCGGCGTGACGGCGGCTAGCAGTTGCTTCGGGTCGACGATCGTCTTGCCGCCGACGGTGCCGTTGGCCAGCACCATCGTCAGCCACTTCGCCATGTCGTTCGCCGTCGAACTGACCCCACCGGCCGGGGACTCGGCCTGCGCGTCGCGGACGTAGAGCGGCTCATACGCCCCGTTGACGTGGATGTGCCCGACCGCCCGGTCGGGCCTGGCCTCGTACTCGCTGAACCGCGAGCTGGTCGACGTCATGCCCAGCGGTCCGTACAGCACCTCCTGACTGAGGTCCTCCCACATCTTGCCCGCACTGGCGGCCACGGCCTCGGCGCCCGCGGTCAGCCCGAAGTTGGTGTAGGCGTACGACGTACGGAACTGGCCGAGCGGCAGCTGCCGAAGATGGTCCAGGATGTAGCGCCGGTCGTAGCCGAGGTCCTCCAGCAGGTCACCGGCATGGTCGGGCAGCCCGGAGCGGTGGGAGTACATGTCGCCGACGGTCACCAGCTTGCTGATCGCCGGGTCGGCGAGGGCGAACCACGGCAGCTTCTCGACGACCGGGGTGTCCCAGGTGATGGCACCCTCGCCCACCTGATGGGCGACGACGGTCGAGCCCAGCGGCTTGGACAGCGACGCCAGCTGGAACACGGTGTCGGGATCGACGCCGTTGGCGGGATCGGCTCCCTTGCGGACGTCCTTGACGCCGAAACCCTTGGCGTAGACCACTTTTCCGCCATGGACGACGGCGACCGACATGCCGGGAATGCCCGACTTCTTCATCAGCTCGTCGGCGATGCCGTCGAGCTTGGCGACGGCCTTGCCGACGGCGTCGTCGGGCAGCGGCAGTGCCGGCACCAAGGGGGGTGGCACCAGAGCCGCCGACGGATCGGCCGCCGCGGGCGGCGGCGCACTCGACGGACCGGCCTGCGACGCCGGCTTCGCGCAGCCTCCGAGCGCGGCCGTCACGGCGAGGAGGGTGACCAGGCGGAAGACCGGTGAGCGCTGCACACCAGCACGCTAGCTGGTCAGGACCGCCACCATGGGTCCAATGAGGCGGTGGCCGGGTCGACGCGCAGGCCGGGCTTGGGCGTCACCACCCGGACCCCGTCACCCTCGGCGGCGGTGAGGAGTCGCTCGACGGGTTCGGCCCACGGGTGGGGCGCCAGCCGGAACGTCGCCCAGTGGATCGGCATCAGCAAGCCACCGTCGGACACGTCGCGGTGAGCGCGCACCGCCTCCTCGGGGTTCATGTGAATGTCGGGCCAGCCTGGGTGGTACGCGCCGATCGGCATCAGCGTCAGGTCGAAGGGCCCGTAGTCGGCGCCGATGTCGGCGAAGCTCTTCGTGTAGCCGGTGTCGCCGCCGAAGAAGCCGCGGTGCCGCGGACCGAGGATCGCCCACGACGACCACAGCGTGGTGTCGCGCGTCAGGAAGCGCCCGGAGAAGTGCCGCGCGGGCGTGCAGACCAGCTCGAGTTCGCCGAGGTGCGCGCTCTCGTTCCAGTCGAGCTCGACGATGCGGTCCTTCGGGATGTGCCATGCCCGCAGGTGCGCACCGATGCCGAGCGGCACGAAGAACTTGGCGCGCTGGGTGAAGGCGAGCTGCTTGATGGTGTCGACGTCGAGGTGGTCGTAGTGGTCGTGACTGATGATGACGGCGTCGACCGCGGGCAGCGCCTCGAGCGCGGCGGGCACCGGGTGCAACCGCTGCGGACCGACGGCGCGCGACGGCGAGCACCGGTCGCTCCACACGGGGTCGGCCAGGATGCGGTATCCGTCGACCTCGATCATGGCCGACGAGTGGCCGTACCAGGTGGCGGCCAGGTCGGCCGCGGCGATGCTGGGGTCGGGCGTGACGAGTGGAATCGGCGTCGACGGGTGCTGCGCCGAGCCGGCGACGATGACGTCCCTGGCCAGGATGAACTGCTCCTGGCGGGTGAGGCTGGCCTCGGAGGCGGGCTCCATGTTGACGAAGACGCCGTCGCGGTAGTGGGGCGAGCGCCGCGCGACCGCGTCGATGTCCACCGGTGACGCGCCGAGCGACTCGGGGGCGCCCTGCACGGCCCGCAACACCCAGCCGCCGCCGATGAGCGCTGCCGTGCCGCCGATGAATCGCACCGCCTCGCGAAGCATCTAGGCCCCCTTGAAGTTCGCGGGCCGCTTCTCGATGCGCGCGACCTGTGCCTCGATGATGTCGGAACTGGCCCACGCGCGGTCGAAGAGCTCCTTGTGCGAGGGCCACGCGTCCTCGTAGGCGCCGTCGTCGTTGAGCACGCGTTTGGCGTGCTGCAGCGCCAGCGGCGCGAACCCGGCGATCTCCTGCGCCCAGGCCTGCGCGTCGGCCAGCGTGCCCGAGCGGTTCGCCATCCCGGTCAGCAGGGCGGCCTCGGAGGTGAGCCGTTCGGCGGCCAGCAGCATGCCGCGGGCCCGTCCGGCGCCGACGAGCGAGGTCAGCCGTCGGATGCTCCAGTTGTCCAGTGCGATGCCGTATTTGGCGACCGGGAACTGGAAGTAGGCCTCGGGTGCGGCGACGCGCAGGTCGCAGATCATCGACAGGATCACTCCCGCCCCGATGGCCGGGCCGTTGACCGCGCCGATGACGGGCAGCGGCGCCTGGTCGATGGCCAGGTTCAGCGCCCTGGCCTTGTCGGGCAGTTCGTCGGCGACGCCCTGGCCGCCGGACAGATCCGCGCCCGAACTGAAGACGTGGCCCTGGCCGGTGAGGACGATGGCGCGCACGCCTTGGTCGGCGGCCTTCTCGACCGCCTCGCGCAGGGTGTCGAGCAGTTCGCCGTTGAGGGCGTTGCGCCGCTCGGGCCGCTGCATCTCCAATGTCAGTACGTTGCCCTCGCGGGTCATTCCGATCATGGGCCCAGCCTAACGAGCCGACCGCTAGCCTTGCCCCGTGAGCCGGATCGGTGCCATGGCGCTGCGAGACGCGGTCCTCGACGAGGGGTCGTTCATCAGCTGGGACGGTCCCCCGCTCGACGTCGCCGCCGACGACGAGTACCGCCGCGACCTCGCCGACGCCAGGGCCGCGACCGGCCTCGACGAATCGGTGCTGACCGGCGAGGGCACGGTGTTCGGCCGCCGGGTCGCCGTCGTGGCCAGCGAGTTCGACTTCCTCGCCGGCTCGATCGGGGTGGCCGCAGCCGAGCGGATCACCACGGCGATCGAACGGGCCACGGCCGAGGCGCTGCCGCTGGTGGCCTCGCCCAGTTCCGGCGGCACCCGGATGCAGGAGGGCACGGTCGCGTTCCTGCAGATGGTCAAGATCTCCGCCGCGGTCGAGTTGCACAAGCAGGCGCACCTGCCCTACCTGGTGTATCTGCGGCACCCGACGACCGGCGGTGTGTTCGCGTCGTGGGGGTCGCTGGGGCACGTGACCGCGGCCGAGCCCGGCGCCCTGATCGGCTTCCTCGGACCGCGGGTGTACGAGCACCTATATGGCGAGCCGTTTCCGACGGGCATCCAGACCGCCGAGAACCTGCACCGCCACGGCGTCATCGACGGCGTGGTCCCGATCGGACTGCTGCGGACGACGTTGGACCGCGCGCTGAAGGTGCTGGCCGACGCACCCGGCTCGCCGCCGGAGGCACCCGAGGCGGAGACCGTCGCCGACGTGCCGGCCTGGGATTCGGTCGAGATCTCCCGGCGCCCCGACCGGCCCGGCATCGGCTACCTGCTGCGGCACGGGACGCCGGAACGGGTGCTGCTCTCGGGGACCGGCGGCCAGGGCGAGGCGGCCACCACGCTGCTGGCGCTGGCCCGGTTCGGTGGGCAGCCCGCGGTGGTCGTCGGTCAGCAGCGCGGCGTCGGCGGCGGACTCGCGGGCCCGCAGGCGCTGCGCGAGGCGCGCCGCGGCATGGCGCTGGCCGCGGGACTGCGACTGCCGCTCGTCCTCGTCATCGACACCCCCGGTCCGGCGCTGTCGACCGAGGCCGAGGAAGGTGGGCTGGCCGGCGAGATCGCCCGGTGCCTGGCGCAGCTGGTCACCCTGGACACGCCGACGGTCTCGGTGCTGCTGGGCCAGGGCAGCGGCGGGCCGGCGCTGGCGATGGTGCCCGCCGACCGCGTGCTGGCCGCGCTGCACGGCTGGCTGGCGCCGCTGCCGCCCGAGGGGGCCAGCGCCATCGTCTTCCGCGACGTGGATCACGCCCCGGAACTGGCTGCGGCTCAAGGCATTCGGTCGGCCGACCTGCTGCGCAACGGCATCGTCGACGCCATCGTGCCCGAGCACACCGACGCCGCCGACACCCCGCTGGACTTCACCACCCGGTTGTCGGCCACCATCGCCGCCGAGCTGGTGGCGCTTCGGCGGCTGCCCGCCGAGGAGCGGTTGGCGTCGCGGTTGCGGCACTACCGCGGAATCGGGCTGCCCAGCTGACCATGCCGACGGTTTAGGCTGCTCGTCGTGGCAGAGCCCTCGTCCCGGGTGGAGTCGACCGGCGATTCGATCGCCCACGCGTTGCGTCAGGACATCCTGGCCGGGCGGTTGACGGCCGGCGAGCGGTTGATCGAAGAGGCGATCGCCAAGAAGTACGGGGTGTCGCGAGTCCCGGTGCGGGAGGCGTTGACTCGGCTTCAATCCGAAGGCTTCGTCACGATCGTGCGTTACCGCGGCGCCGCGGTCTCCGAGACGCTCGTGCAGGACGGGCGCGAACTGCTGCAGATTCGCCGCGGCCTGGAAGTGCTCGCCGCGCAGTTGGCCGCCACCAATCGCGGCGGCGAGGCGGCCGGCGAGCTCGCCGCGCTGGCCGAGGACGTCGACCGTCACGGAGACCGCCACGACGACGAACACGGGCCCTCCTTCCACGAATTGGTGGCCGCAGCCTCGGGCAACAGGCAGCTCGTGGAGATGCTGGCCGGGATCAATCGACGAGTTCAGTGGGGCCTCGGCAACAACCCGGAGGCGTCGACCAGCGATCACCGCGCACTGGCCCAGGCGATCGTGAACGGCTCGGTGGTGCAGGCCGGCTATCTCATGGACGAGCATCTTCGTCGCGACGAGCGGTACTTCGCCGACGAGTTCGAGCACGACTGATCCACCAGCCGTCACGCTAGTTTGTATTACAATCCGGGGAGAGTTTTCGCGGATGTAACGTAATCATGCTGGTGGGAAACAGATGCGTAACGAGTTTCGTATACAAATTGGGCAGCGCGGCTTCTGTCATCGACGACGTGGGGTCGGCTCACCGACGCGACCGTCGTCGGTGTCGACTCACCCCTTCGGAGACTCCGATGCCCCTCACCCGCACCAAGACGAAATCCGTTGTCGCCCATCACGATCCCGAACCACCCGATCCGGCCGCGTCGCCCGGCTTGACGGCCGCCCTGGACCGCATCGGCTTCGGCCGGGTACAAGCAGCGCTGATCTTGCTGCTGATGGCCGGATTGTTCTTCGATTCCCTGGAGCAGAACTCCACCGGCGCGATGGGACCGCTCCTCAAGGAGTCGTTCGGCATCGGCAACGCGGAGTTGACGATGATCAACACGGCCACCGTGCTCGGTGGGCTGGCCGGCCGTCTCATCGGCGGCTACATCGCCGACCGCTGGGGGCGTCGCGCCGCCCTGAGCCTCAACCTCCTCGTCTACACCCTCGGCGGCCTGATCAGCGCCGCGGCGGTGAATTACGAGATGCTGCTGGCGAGCCGGTTCGTCGTGGGAATCGGCCTGGGCGGCGAGTTCACCGTCGGCCTGGCGATCCTGGCCGAGATCGTGGCCACCCGGCATCGGGGATCGCTGCTGGCGACGCTCAACATCTCCTCCGGCGGCGTCGGAAACATCGCGTCCTTCGGCTTCTTCTGGTTGGTCCTTGGTCCGCTCAACGGCGTCCTCGGCGGCAACGACACCGCCTGGCGTTGGACCTACGTGCTGCTCGCCATTCCTGCCCTCCTGGTCGTGTTCTTCCGTCGCTACCTGCCCGAGTCTCCGCGCTTCCTGCTGTCGAAGGGCCGCGTCGACGAGGCCAACCAGAGCCTGACCCGACTGGACGGCGGAAGCATCAAGGCCCTGCGCAAGCCCGGCGCCACCAAGCGGTACGTCACCGAGGCCGACATTCCAGCCCGGGTGAAGAGCAGCTACGCCGAGGTGTTCAGGGGCGAGAACCTCAGGCGCACAGCCGCGATCGGCGCAGCGTCGTGGATGTCTTTCGGCGCCCAGGTCACCCTGCTGTTCCTGATGCCGATCCTGTTGGTGTCACGCGGCTACTCGCTGTCGGACTCGCTGGCGTTCACCATGATCATGAACATTGGCTCGCTGCTCGGGGCCTGCGCGGCGTCCTACCTCGCCGGCAAGGCGCCACGACGACTGACCGTGAGCATCGCCGCCGTGCTGGGCTGCGTCTCGGCCGTCTGCTTCGCCACCTTCGCCCATTCGACCGCGCTCATCTTGGTGCTGGGCATGATCTTTCAGTTCTTCACGATGATGCTCAACACCATGTTGTCGGTGTGGTCGCCGGAGCTGTTTCCCACCTCGGTGCGCGCCATGGGCACCTCCGTGGTCAACGGGATCGGCAACGTCGCCGGTGCCGTCATGCCCTTCGCGGCGCTGTTCTTCTTCGACCGGGCCGGCGTGGCCGGCGTCTTCGCCATGATCGCCGTGATGTACGCACTGCTGGTGGTCGCCGCCCGCTTCGGCCCCGAGACGTTCGGTAAGCCGCTGGAGGCCGTCACCGAGAAGCCCGTCCTCGCCCACGCCGCCTGAACATCCGTCTACCCGAAAAGGATCTTCCAATCATGTTGACGCTCAACATCTCCGCGACCGCCCACGGACTGAACTACCTACCGCAGTACTACGCCGACCACCTCGGCTTGTTCGCCGAGCGCGGCCTGACGGTCACGGCCACCGCGAAGGACCCGTGGACGGGTGTGCTGGACGACCTGGACAGCGGTGCGGCCGACGTCGCACTCGGCGGACTCTGGGTGCCCGCCATGTACAGCGGCACGCCGCGACGGCTGTCGGTCTTCGCCCAGGTCAACCATCAGTTCCCCAAGGCGCTGGTGACGCGGACGCCGCAGCCGGACTTCCAATGGTCCGACCTCGTTGGTCGCACGGTGCTCGCGCCGGGCATCGGCGGCAGCGCACCATATGCCTTCACCGCCGGCCTCGTGCGGGAAGCCGGCGTCGACCCCGCGTCGATCACGTGGTTGCGCGACCTCTCCACCCCGATGTTCGTCGAACTGTTCGAGTCGGGTCTCGGCGACGCCATCGTGCTGGACCACACGAATGCAGAACTGCTGCAGCACAGGGGAACCGGCGTCATCGCCAACGATTACTCCGTGACCGGTGGACTCGGACCGAACAGCGTCTACTACTGCCGCACGGACCGGTTGGAGGAGTTGTCCGACCGGTTCGTGGCGTTCACCGCCGCACTCGACGAGTCCATGGCGCTGCTGGCCTCGGTCGGTGTCGAGGAACTTCGTCCGCTGATGGCCGAGCACTGGCCCGCGACGCCGCCGGAGGTCCTCGCCGGCGCGTGCGAACGGATGCTGCGCTCACAGACGTGGGCCACGCCCCGCATCGACCGCGCCGCGACCGAGCGTTGGATGCGAATCCTGTTCGAGGAGACCATGGTTCGCGCCGTCCCCGGCTTCGCGGACGTGGTCGACACGAGGATCGTCGACGCGGTCGACTCGGCTGCGGTCTCGGCCTGAGCACGTGGTCCTCGTCCTGACGCACTCGGAGATCACCGGGATGCTCGACCGGGAGCAGGTGCGCAAGGCGGTGGAGCTGGCGCACGCGGGGTTGGCGCAAGGCGACTGGCACAGCCCAGCGCCCCGCGCCATGGGGATTGCCGATGAGGGGTCGGCAATCCCCATGACCGCCGCCGGCGGCGAGCTGGTGTCGGTTAAGATGCTGTGCGACCTGCCCGCAAATCGCGCCCGGGGACTGCCCGTACAACGCTCCAGCATCATGGTGACCTCGGCGACGACCGGCGAGTGTCTGGCGATTCTCGACGGCCGCGCCGTCACCGCCATGCGCACCGCGGCCGTCAGCGCCGTCGCGACCGACCACCTGGCCCGGCGCGCCGCGGGGGTGCTCGGTTTCGTCGGCGCCGGCAACCTGGCCGTCGAACACGCCCGGGCCATCGCCGCGGTGCGGGACGTCGAGAGGATCGTCGTCTGGACCAGGAGCACCGCCACGCTCGAGACGTTCGAGGCCCGGACCGGGAACCTTGGCATCACCGTCGAACGGGCGGCGTCGGCCGAGGCGGTGGTCGCCGCCGCCGACGTGGTGTGCACGCTGACCCCGTCCCGTGACCCGGTGTTGCTCGGGCGTTGGTTGAGGCCCGGTCAGCACGTCAACGCCGTCGGTGCGCCACCGAGGCCGGACCATCGTGAGGTCGACGCCGAGGCCATGCGGCGTTCCCGCGTCGTCGTGGACGGTCACGACACCGCAATGGCGAAGTCGGGCGGCGTCCTGCTCGCCATCGCCGAGGGCGCGATCAGCGAAGACGACGTGCGCACCGAACTCGGCCACGTCGTCGTCGGCTCCCACCCGGGTCGGTCCTCCGACGAGGAGATCACGCTGTTCGAGTCCGTCGGCATCGGGTTGCAGGACCTGGCCACGGCCCAACTGGTCATGGCACACGCCGCGGAGCGCGGAGTGGGGACGACGGTCGATCTGAGCGCCTAGCGGTGGCATTGTGGAAGTCGTGGACTCGGTGCTGCACTTCGCCGGCAACTTCTGGTGGCTGATCTTCCCGCTCGGCGGGGTGATCGGCGGTGGAGTCAGGGCCGTGGCCGCCGCCAACGAACGCCGGGCCGAGCGCCGGCTCGAGCGGTACCGCATCAAGCAGCAGGCCAAGGTCGCGATGGCGGAGGCGTCGGGTCGGGGCCGGGTCGACGAGGCCGCCGCCCGGCGCGACGTGGCCAAGGTGCTGCAGCGCCACGACGCCACGGACGCACGCTGGCTGGACTACGAGATGGACGTGGCCAAGCTGCTGGACTTCCCGTTGATGACCGACATGCGGGAACCGCTCACCGCGGAGTTCCACCGGGCCCGCAGCCGCGCCGATCTGCTGCGCCCGACCAACGCCGAGGACCTGGTGGGCGACCGGGACGCCCAGCTCGACTACCGCGACGCCGTCCACGCGTACGTGACCGCCTTCGACGTCGCGGAGGCCGAGGCGGTCCGCAGGCGGCGCAGCGACTTCTCGGCCGAAGCCCAGGAGCGGCTCGAGCGCGCGCAGCGCCTGCTCCGGGTGGCCTCCGACGCCGCGGCCACCACCGACGAGCGCCGCAACGCGTACTTCAAGGCCCAGCGCGAACTCGACGGCCTGATCGTGTTGCCCGCCGTGACCCGGGCCGGCATCGAGCGGCGGATCGCGGGCGAGATCGAGGCCTAGGGGCCCAGCGCGTAGCGCTGCAGGGTGGGGCCGAGCCAGTCGACCAGTTCGTCGTGGCTCAGGTCGACCACGGGCGGTAGTCGCAACACGAAGCGGCACAACGCCATTCCGAGCACCTGGGTGGCGATGAGCCCGGCCCGCCGCGGTGCGTCGTCGGGAGTGAACTTCGAGATCGCGGGCAGCAGCTGCCCGGCGAAGATGTCGGTCATGCGTTGGGCGGCTTCGGCATTGGTGGTCGCCGAGCGCAGCAGCACCACCAGGGCGTCGTCGGCCGCCCAGCGCGTCAGGAAGTGCGACACCAGCGCGTGGCCGAGGCGCTCGGGCGCGACGTCGGACAGGTCGGGGAACCGCAGGTCGAATTCCGCGGCGGCGGCGAACAACTGGTCCTTGGTGCCGAAGTAGCGCATCACCATCGACGGGTCGATGTTGGCGTCGGCCGCGATGGCCCTGATGGTGGCGGCCTCGTATCCCGATTCGGCGAACCGCTCCCTGGCCGCGGCCAGGATGACGGCCTTGGTCTGGTCGGCCTTCGCTCCCATGCCGATCACTCTATGCCAACGCCTGTTGACTTTTGCGCCGGCGCGGCGCACGCTGAAAAATGCCAACACGCGTTGGCATCTGTCCGACCACAGGAGCAGCCATGTCCGACACCGACGTCCTGATCGTGGGAGCCGGCCCCACCGGCCTGACGCTGGCCGCCGCCCTCCTGGTCCACGGTGCGCACGTCACCCTCGTCGACCGGCAGGCCGAGGCCGCGAACACCTCGCGCGCCGCCGCGGTCAACGCCCGCACGCTCGAGGTTCTCGAGGGCGTCGACGTCACGCGCCGCCTGCTCAAGGAGGGCATCGAGGCGCCGCGCTTCGCCATTCGCGACGGCGCCAAAGCCTTGCTCGCGGTCGACTTCAGCGGGCTCCCGACGGCCCACCCGTTCACGCTGATGGTCCCGCAGTCGACGACGGAGCGGCTGCTCCTGGAGCGCGTGCGCGAACTCGGCGGCGACGTCGTCCGGCCCAAGGCGCTCGCCACCGTCACCGAGGACGCCACGGGCGTGACGGCGACCTTCGACGACGGCGACACCGTCCGCGCCCGCTACGTCGTCGGCGCCGACGGCATGCACAGCACCGTGCGCACCCAGGCCGGGATCGGCTTCACCGGCGGCGCCTACGACCACTCCTTCGTCCTCGCCGACGCCCACCTCCGCGGCGACGCCCCGACCGACGAGGTCCGGCTGTTCTGGGCCAGCGAGGGCCTGACCGTCGTCGCCCCCCTGCCCGACGGCGCGTTCCGCATCGTCGCACCCGCCGACGACGCCCCGGAGGTGCCCTCGCCCGCGTTCGTCCAGCACCTCCTCGACGCCCGCGGCCCCGGAGGCATCACGGTGACCGACGTCGTCTGGGGTTCGAGGTTCCGGATCCTCCACCGGGTCGCCGACACCTACCGCCAGGGCCGGATCCTGCTCGCCGGCGACGCCGCCCACGTGCACAGCCCGGCCGGCGGTCAGGGCATGAACCTCGGCATCCAGGACGCCATCGCCCTCGCCGACGCGTTGGCGGCGGTGCTGGCCGGTGAACCGGACACGCGACTCGACGAGTACGCGGCCGCGCGCCGTCCGGTCGCCCTGCGGGTGATCACCCTGACCGACCGGCTGACCCGACTCGCCACCATGCCGCCCGCGCTACGCCCCGCCCGCAACGCCGCACTGAAGGTCCTCGGACGCCTCCCGTGGGTCACCCAAGCCCTGGCGTCGCGCCTGTCGGGTCTGGTCTACCGCTGACGGGGTTGTCGGACCGGTGACCCCGTCGGGCACCATGACGGCATGACCGAACCGGCGGTGCAGACCATCGAGGCCGACTACCTGGTGATCGGCGCGGGCGCCATGGGCATGGCATTCGTGGACACCCTCGTCGCCGAGACCGACGCGACCGTGGTCCTCGTCGACCGCAACGACCAGCCCGGCGGGCACTGGGTGAACGCCTACCCGTTCGTCCGGCTGCACCAGCCCTCGGCGTACTACGGCGTGAACTCGCGCCGGCTGGGCAGCGACTCGATCGACGCCGGCGGCTGGAACGAGGGCTTCTACGAGCTCGCCAGCGGCAGCGAGGTGTGCGCCTACTACGACCAGGTGATGCGCCAGCACCTGCTGCCGAGCGGCCGCGTCTCCTACTTCCCGATGAGTGAATACCTGGGCGACAACCAGTTTCGGACGCTGGGCGGTGAGGACTACCACGTCGTCGTCCGGCGCAAGGTGGTCGACGCCACCTATCTCAGCGTCGTCGTGCCGTCGATGCGTCCGCCGCTCTACGACGTGGCTCCCGGCGTCGACTGCATTGCGCCCAACGGCCTGCCCCGGCAACCCGCCCGGGACCGCTACGTGATCGTCGGCGCCGGCAAGACCTCCATGGACGCCTGCCTGTGGCTGCTGCGCCACGGCGTCGAACCGCACCGGCTGACCTGGGTCAAACCGCGCGACTCGTGGTTGCTCGACCGCGCCGCCGTGCAGCCCGGCCCGCTGTTCGCCCGGCGGGTGCTCGCGGACTTCAGCGCCCAATCCCGTGCCATCGCCCAGGCCACCTCGGTCGACGACCTCTACGTCCGGTTGGAGAAGCTGGGCTGTCTGCAGCGGATCGACCCCACGGTCGAGCCGACGATGTACCGGTGTGCGATCGTCTCGCGCGGCGAACTCGAGCAGCTACGGCGGGTGTCCGACGTGATCCGGATGGGGCGCGTCGTCGCGCTGGAACCCGGCCGGATGGTCCTCGACGGCGGCACCGTCGACGTCGACCCGGGGGCGCTGTACGTCGACTGCACCGGGGACGGGATCGGGACGCGGGAGGCCACCCCGGTCTTCGCGCCGGGACGCGTCACCCTGCAATCGGTCCGCACGTGCCAGCCGGCGTTCAGCGCCGCCGTCATCGCGCGCGTCGAGGCGATGGACGCCGACGACGACACGAAGAACGACTACTGCCGGCCGGTGGAGCATCCCATGCAGCCCCTCGACTGGATCACGATGACACTGGACTTCAACCACAACCAGCTGACGTGGTTCGACGACCCCGAGCTGATGCACTGGCTCAACCGCGCCCGGCTGAACGTGGTGAGCCACATGAACACCGACGACGACGCCGCGCGGGACGGAGCGGCTCAGATCGCGCCGCGGTTGCGCGCCGCCAACGCCAAGCTCGAGGCCCTGCTGCGCGTCTGAACCCACAAGACGACGGTGGCGATGACGGCCTCCAGGATCGCGATGCTCGTCGCCACCGCCATCAGCGTGGAGGTGGCGGCGGCCGCCGGCGCGGCGCTCACCGTCTGACCGTGGTGGTGCCCCGGCATCGACCAGTGCACCGCGACCATGGCCAGGTTCATCACCGCCACGATGCACCAGACCCGGGGCGATCCCGCCGTCCACAGCTCCTTGGCGCAGTAGAGACACGCCACCGTCATGCCGACGACGACCACCGCCAGCACCGCACTGCGGACGTCACCGACCATCGCCCCGTGCAGCACCGCGGAGCTCGCCGCGAGCAGGGCACACACCCGTCGCCCCGCGACGGTCGGCGTGCTGATGCGCGACATCGGACAACTCTTTCACCGACGCGGCCACCCTGCAGCGTGTGTCAGACGAGGGAGTCGGCCCAGGCCCGGTGCAGCGCCGCGTACCGGCCGTCGCCCAGCATCAGCTCGGCCGGCGCGCCGTCCTCGACGATGCGGCCGTGTTCGAGGACCAGCACGCGGTCGGCCACCTCGACGGTGGACAGGCGGTGGGCGATCACGACGGCGGTGCGGTCGGCCAGCACGGTCGCCAGGGCCCGCTGGACCAGGCGCTCGCTGGGGATGTCGAGCGACGACGTGGCCTCGTCGAGGATGAGGACGGCGGGGTCGGCGAGGAACGCCCTCGCGAAGGCGATCAGCTGCCGCTGGCCCGCCGAGAGCCGGCCGCCCCGCTTGGCCACGTCGGTGTCGTAGCCGTCGACCAGCGCGTCGACGAACCGGCTGACGCCGACGGCCTCGGCCGCCTCGCGCACCTCGGCGTCGGTCGCGTCGGGCCGCCCGAAGCGAATGTTGTCGGCGATGGTGCCCTCGAACATGAAGTTCTCCTGCGTCACCATCACGACGTGCTGGCGCAGATCGGCCTGGGCGAGGTCGCGCAGGTCGACGCCGTCGAGGGTGACCGCACCCGAGGTGGGGTCGTAGAACCTGGCGATCAACTTGGCGATGGTGGTCTTGCCCGCGCCGGTCGTGCCGACCAGCGCCACGGTCTGGCCCGCCGGGATCTCGAGCCGCAGGTCCGGCAGCACCGGGCGGTCGGGGACGTAGGAGAACGTCACGTCGCGAAAGGCGATGTCGCCCTTCACGGTCGCCAGTTCGACCGGCTGCTCGGGATCTTCGATGCCCGGCTTCTCGGCCAGCACGCCGGCGATCTTCTCCAGCGCCGCGGCGGCCGACTGGAACGTGTTGAAGAACTGCGAGATCTCCTGCATGGGCTCGAAGAAGATCCGTAGATACAGCAGGAACGCGGTCAGCGTGCCGAGCGTCATCTCCCCGTTGAGCACCCGGTACCCGCCGTAGAGCAGCACCCCGCCGGTGGTGACGTTGCCGACCAGCCGGACGGCGGGCATGAAGACCGCCAGCAGTTTGAACGCGCGCTCGTTGACGTTCTTGTAGTCGTCGGCGACCGCCGTGAAGATCTCCTGGTTGCGCGGCTCGCGGCGGTAGGCCTGCACCGCCTTGATGCCCGTCATCGTCTCGACGAACTGCACGATCACCAACGCGGCGCGTTCGCGCACCAGCTTGTAGGTCTTCGCCGACTCGGTGCGGAACCACCACACCAGCAGCACCAGCACGGGGAAGGCACACAGACACATCAGGCCGAGCTTCACGTCGAGCACGATCAGCAGCACCGACGTGCCCAGCAGCGTCAGGACGGCGGTGATGAGACCGTCGAACCCGGTCTGCAGCATGTCCTGGATGGCCTCGACGTCATTCGTCGACCGCGCCACCACCCGGCCGGAGGTGTAGCGGTCGTGGAACGCGACGTCGAGCCGCTGGAAGTGCCGGAAGATCCTGCGGCGCAAGGTCAGAAGCACCGCCTGACCGATGCGCCCGGAACGGCGCAGGAAGAACATCCGGCTGGTGGCCTGCACCAGCACCACGCCGCACAGGGCCACGACGATCAGGATCAATTCGCGCGCCGAGCCACCGTCGACCAGCGGCGGAATGCCGTGGTCGATGCCGCGTTGCACGAGCAGCGGCACCGACAACCGGGCGGCGTTCTCCGCGACGATGACGATGGTCAGCAGGGCCACCGTGGTGGCGTAGGGCCGCAGCAGCCCGCCCAGCAGGGTGCGGGCCTCGCGGCGGCGCGAGATGGACTCGTCGATGGGCAGGTCGCCGTCGTCGTTCGAGACGGCACGGCCCCGCCAGTCGGTGGTGCTCATCTCTTCTCCGCTTCCGACGCCGCATAGTCCCGCTCGCCGTCGCGGTCGGCTTCCTGCTCCAGGTACAGGTGCTCGAGGCGGCTGCGCTCCTCGTCTCGCTCCCAGTCGCAATCGCGCTCCAGGTCGTCCTCGAGTTCGTCGTCGGCGGCCAGCAGGTAGCGGTACTCCGGGGCGGTCGCCAGCAACTCGGCGTGGGTGCCGACCCGCGAGATGGTCGCCCCCGAGCCCGCCACCCTCTGAAGCAGGGCGACGCGGTCGGCGAGCAGCACCGTCGACGCGCGGTTGGCCACGACCAGGCCGGTCACCGAGGACAGGACGCGGCGCAGGGCCTCGGTCACGACGGCCTCGGTGTGGACGTCCAAGGCCGACAGGGTGTCGTCGAGCACCAGGATGGACGGGGCCGCCAGCAGCGCCCGCGCCAGCGAGAGTCGTTGGCGCTGACCGCCGGACAGGCTCATGCCCTGCTCGCCGATCCGGGTGTCCAGGCCGAACGGCAGGTCGTAGGCGAACTGGGCGGCGGCCACCTCGATCGCCTGGGCCATCTGCTCCTCGGTCGCCGGATTGCAGGGGGGACGGCCCAGCGCGAGGTTCTCCGCCACCGACATCGAGAACAGGGTGGGGTCTTCGAAGGCCGTGGCGACGGCCTTGCGCAACGCCGGCAGCGAGAGCTCGCGGATGTCGTGGCCGTCGACCAGAATCGCGCCCTCGGTCACGTCGTAGAGGCGCGAGAGCAGTGAGACGAGCACGGACTTGCCCGAACCCGTCGGCCCCACCAGGGCGAGGGTCTCCCCCGGTTCGACGGTGACGTTCACGTGGCGCAACGCCCACTCGTCGGAGTCGGGGAAGCGGAAGCCGACGTCGACCAGTTCCAGGCGGCCGCCGCGGGGTACGTCGCGGTGCGGTCCGTCGGTGATCTCGCGGGGCGCGTCGAAGATCTCGACGACGCGGTTGGCCGCCGTCATGGCCTCCTGGGTCATCGACAGCAGGAAGCCCAGCGAGGCGATGGGCCACACCAGGGACAGCATCATCGTGATGAACGCGACCAGGGTGCCCATCGTGACCAGTCCGCTGCCCGCCGCGTAGGCGCCCAGGCCCAGCACGACGATCAGGCTGGCGCTGGGGATTGCCTCGAGCAGCGTCCAGAACCTGGCCGACACCCCGACCTTGCTGACCTCGGTGTCGTAGAGGGCGGTGGCGCGCTGGTCGAACCGTTCGTAGGCGTACTCCTCGCGGCCGAACGCCTTGACCACCCGCACCCCGAGCGCCTGCTCCTCGACGTGGGTCGCGACGTTGCCGGACTGGTCCTGCGCGGCGCGCGACAGCTTGGTGAACTGGCGTTGGAAGTGCAGCACGGTGGCGGTGATCGGCACGATCGAGACGACCACGACCACACCCAGCGGCCAGTACATGGCCAGCAGGATTCCCGTGACCACGACGATCTGGATGACGTTGAGCAACAGGAACAGCAGCCCGAACGACAGGAACTGGCGGATGGTGCTCAGGTCGTTCATCACGCGCGACAGCAACTGGCCGGACTGCCACTGGCCGTGAAAGGACATCGGCAGGATCTGCAGCCGGGCGTAGAGGTCCTTGCGGATGTCGGCCTCGACGCCCATCGTGGCGCGCGAGACCAGCCAGCGGCGGATGAACCACAGCACCGCCTCGGCGACCAGCAGGGCCATCGCGGCCGAGCCCAGCGTCCACAGGTGCTGTTGATCCTGGTGCCGCACCGGACCGTCGATGACGGCCCTGGTCATCAGGGGAATGGCCACCGTGGCCACCAGGCTCAGCAGCGCCGCGATCAGCATCGAGGTCCACCGCATCCAGTAGGGCTTCAGGTAGGGCAGCAACCGCAGGATGTCCGACGACGACCGGATGCGGCGAGGCGGCGGCGCGACGGCGGGCTCGGACCGCAACCCCTCGTCGTCCGCAGTCGTCACGCCATCAAGGCTCCCATGCTCGGCAACCGATTTCATGCGGCGGACGTCTCGTCGCCGAACTGCGTCTCGTACAACTCCGCGTAGCGACCGCGGCGCGCCAGCAGGGTGCGGTGGGTGCCGCGTTCGACGATGCGACCGTCCTCGACGACCAGGATCTGGTCGGCCGCCCGGATCGTGGAGAGCCGGTGGGCGATCACCAGGGACGTCCGGCCGGCGAGCGCCTCGGCCAGCGCCAGCTGGACGGCAGCCTCGGACTCGGAGTCCAGCGACGCGGTCGCCTCGTCGAGCACCACCACCCGGGACTTACCGAGCAGCAGGCGCGCGATGGTGAGCCGCTGGCGCTGACCACCGGAGAGCCGGTAGCCGCGCTCGCCGACGATGGTGTCGAGACCGTCCGGCATGTCGGCCACCACGTCGGCCAGGCGGGCCCGGCGCAACGCCTCCCACAGCTGGTCGTCGGTGGCCCCCGGCGCGGCCAGGGTCAGGTTGGCGCGGATGGACTCGTGGAAGAGGTGACCGTCCTGGGTGACGACGCCCACGGTCTCCTTCAGCGACTCGAAGGTCACGTCGCGGACGTCGGCGCCGGCCAGCGTGATCGCGCCGGAGTCGACGTCGTACAGCCGCGCGAGCAGCGAGGCGATCGTCGACTTGCCCGCTCCGGACGATCCGACCAGCGCGACCATCTGCCCGGGCTCGGCGGTGAACGAGATGCCGTGCAGCACTTCGTCTCCGCCACGGTCGTCGAGCACGGCGACCTCCTCGAGCGAGGCCAGGGACACCTTGTCGGCCGAGGGATAGCCGAAGCGCACGTCGTCGAACTCGACGCCCACCGGGCCGTCGGGCACGGGGACGGCGTCGGCCTTCTCCTCGATCAGCGGCGTCAGGTCCAGCACCTCGAAGACCCGCTCGAAACTTACCAGCGCACTGGCGATTTCGACGTGGGCGTTGGCCAGGGCCGTCAGCGGCGCGTACAGCCGGGTCAACAGCAGGGCCAGCGAGACGATGGCGCCGGCCTGCAGCGCGCCGCCGATCGCCAGCACGCCGCCCAGCCCGTACACCAGCGCCAGCGCGAGTGCGGACATCAGCGTCAGCGAGTTCATGAACGTGGCCTGCAGCATCGAGGTCCGCACGCCGATGTCGCGAACCCGATCGGCCCGCGACGCGAACTCCCGGGACTCGCGGCCCGGGTCCCCGAACAACTTGACCAGCGTGGCACCGGGGGCCGAGAAGCGTTCCGTCATCTGGGTGTTCATCGTCGCGTTGTAGATCGCGCTCTCGCGGCTCAGCGTCGCCATCGTGCGTCCGATCCGGCGCGCGGGCAACAGGAACAACGGCGTCAGCAACAGCGACAGCACGGTGATCTGCCACGAGATGCCGAGCATCACGGCCAACGTCAGGGCGAGGGTGACCAGGTTGCCCACCACGCCGGACAGCGTGTCGGAGAAGGCGCGTTGCGCCCCGATCACGTCGTTGCCGAGCCGGCTGACCAACGCCCCGGTTCGGGTCCTGGTGAAGAACGCCACCGGCATCCGCTGGACGTGGTCGAACACCGCGGTCCGCAGGTCGAGGATGAGGCCCTCGCCGATGTTCGACGACAGCCAGCGGGTCAGCATGCCCACGCCGGCCTCGGCCAGCGCGACGGCCGCGATCACCGACGCCAGCACCACCACCGTGCTCGGCAGGCCGCCGTGCACGATTGCGTCCACCACCCGCCCGGCCAGCACCGGAGTGGACACCGCAAGCAGCGCACCGACGACGCTGACCGCCACGAACGCGCCCAGACGCCGGTGGTGGCGGGCCGAGAACCGCCAGATGCGCATCAAGAGGGCACGGTTGGCCAGCACGCGGAGGTCACCCCCACGCGCGTTGCGCTGCCGGTATAGGGCCCGGCTGGCCGCGTACTCCATGCTCATGTCATCACCGTAAAACCTCAACAAAGCATGAGGTCAATTCGTTACCCATGCGTAGGGCTATACCCGTTATGGCTAACTCAGACGATGCCGAAGTAACCGATCACACCCGCCGCCGCGACGACGACGAGCGGGTTGACCTTGGACCGGACGAAGATCAGCGTGCACACCGCCGTCAGCAGGTAGGCCCGCCAGTCGTGGTCGGCGGCGCGGCTCATCACCAGCGACGACGCCAGGATCAGCCCGACGGTCAGCGGCGCGAACCCCTTCTCGACGGCAATCCGCCACTTCGACTCCTGCGCCCGTTGCCAGAACAGCGTGATGGCGTACACCAGCGACGCCGCCGGGATCACCATCGCGGCGGTGGCGACGAACCCGCCGACCACGCCGCCGAGCACGCCCCCGACCGGCACGCCGGCGGCGTAGCCGATCATGCCGACGATCAGGATGCTGGGCCCCGGCGCGGTCTGGCTGATGGAGAAAAGGTCGGCGAACTGCGTGTCGCTGAGCCAGCGATGTTGGTGCACGGCCCGCAGGTGCATGTCGGGAAGCACCGCGTTGCCGCCGCCGATCGACATCAGCGACAGCGACCCGAACAGCGCGATCAGTTGCAGGTAGGTGCTCACGCGTCGGCCCGTTCGGCCGACTTCCGGGGCCATGCCCAGAGCAGCGCCAACGGCGCGACGATGCCCAGCACGCCCAGCAGCGGCCACCGCAGCACACCGTTGAGGACGAACGCCAACGCGAACAGCGCCACCGGGACCACGCCCGTCAGGCACGTCTTGCCGGTCTTGATCACCATCGCCAGCGTCAGTGCCACGGCCGCCGCGGACGCGCCGTGCAGCACGCCCTTGACCGCGGGCACCTCCTTGAAGGTGAAGTACAGGAACGCCAGCACCAGCACGATCACCAGCGGCATGAAGCACAGCCCGACGACCGAGGCGACGGCTCCCGGCACCGCCCGCAGCTTGGTGCCGGTGAACACGGCCATGTTGACCTGGTTGGCGCCGGGCAGGATGCGGCACATCGTCATGGCGGAGAGGAACTCCGCCTCGCCCATCCACTTCTTCTCGACCACGATCACCTCACGCGACCATGCCGACAGCCCGCCGCCGAACGACGCCAGCGCGATGTGGTTGAACGTCAGCGCCAATTCACCCAGTCCGACCTTCGCCGGCTCCGGCGTGGTCACTCGTGGACGAGTTCCGGGTCGTGCGGGAAGTCGTCCTCGACGTGCGTCGCGGAGTCGAGCGGGTCGGGCGGCGAATACTGGTGCGACAGCGCCCAATCGCGCTCGAAGACCTCCTTGAGTCGCGCGACGACGGCCGGCTCGGTGACGGTGATGCCCAGCTCGCGACGCAGGTCGAAGGCGCTGCGGTCGATGTTCATCGACCCGACGAGCGCCCGCTCGTCGTCGACGATCATCAGCTTGGCGTGCACCCTGAGGTTCTTCTGCTTGTGCACCTTGGCGCCGAACCTGCGCAGCGTCCGCAGCGAGGCGAAGGTGTCGAGCACGTCGCCCTCGCTGATGCCGTGCCTGCCACCGCACAGCACGTGCACCTTGACGCCGCGCTGCACCGCCGCCGCCAGGTGGTCCAGGATCACGGCGTCGACGAACTTGGGATGCTGCACGTCGATGCGGTGCGTGGCCGTGTCGATGAAGCGGGCCATGTGATATCTCGAGTTCGAGTTGCTCCACAGCAGGCCCTCGTAGACCGAGGGCACCCAGTCGTCGTGATTCCAGTCGGCGTTGAACACCTCGACGATCTGGGCGACGTGCACCGGGTCGTCGACGATCACGCCGTAGTCCCTCGTCGCCGTGAAGTACTTGAGGCACATGTTGAACGTCGCGACGAGCGCGGTCTTCTCGTCGACCACCATCGACTTCTCGTGGGTGACGTAGAACTTGGGGTTGGCCCACTGCACCGAGATGCCCGCGGCGCAGAAGCGCTCGAAGGTCTCGTCGTTGGCACGGTCGCCGCCGGAGCGGGCCGCGTTCAGCATCACCCGCACGTCGACGCCGGCCTGCTTCCGCGCGATGACCGCGTCGATGAGGCTCTCGTCGGTGAAGGTGAACTGCTTGACCAGAAGCGACGTCTGCGCCGATCCGATGAACTCGAGGACCGGAGCCAGACCGTCGTCGGGTTCGACGATCAGGCGGGGGCCGCTCGGCTGCACGACTGTCGAAGCTAGCACCGACCACTCCCCTCAGGCCTGCGCCACGCGCCTACCGCAACCATAGTGGCGCATCAGGCAAGATGAGGCGCATGGAGATGGGAGCTAGCGGTGCCGCGCCACCTCGGGTCTTGGTGGTCGACGACGACCCCGACGTGCTCGCGTCCCTCGAGCGCGGACTGCGACTGTCGGGCTTCGAGGTCAGCACCGCGGTCGACGGCGCCGAGGCGCTGCGCAGCGCGACGGAGACCCGGCCCGACGCGATCGTCCTCGACATCAACATGCCGGTCCTCGACGGTGTCAGCGTGGTGACGGCGCTGCGCGCCATGGACAACGACGTACCGGTGTGCGTGCTGTCGGCCCGCAGCTCGGTCGACGACAGGGTGGCCGGCCTCGAGGCCGGGGCCGACGACTACCTGGTCAAGCCGTTCGTCCTGGCCGAGCTGGTCGCCCGGGTCAAGGCCCTGCTGCGGCGCCGGGGCGCGACGGCGACGTTCTCGTCGGAGACCATCGCCGTCGGCCCGCTGGAGGTCGACATCCCCGGCCGCCGGGCCCGCGTCAACGGCGTCGACGTCGACCTCACCAAGCGCGAATTCGACCTCCTGGCCGTGCTGGCCGAGCACAAGACCGCGGTGTTGTCACGCGCCCAACTGCTGGAACTGGTGTGGGGCTACGACTTCGCCGCCGACACCAACGTCGTCGACGTCTTCATCGGCTACCTGCGCCGCAAGCTGGAGGCGGGTGGCGCGTCGCGACTGCTTCACACCGTGCGCGGCGTCGGCTTCGTCCTGCGGCAGCAGTAGGTCCGTGAACGTCGTCTCGCGGGTCCTCCGACGCACGCCGTCGTTGCGGACCCGCGTGGCGTTCGCCACCGCCATCGCCGCGGCCATCGTGGTCGGCATCGTCGGGGTGATCGTCTGGGTGGGCATCACCAACGACCGCAAGGAACGTCTGGACCGTCGGCTCGACGAGGCGGCGGGCTTCGCCATCCCGTTCCTGCCGCGTGGTCTCGACCAGATCCCGAAGTCGCCCAACGACCAGGACGCGATCATCACGGTCCGGCGGCCCGACGGACGGGTGACGTCGAATTCCGACGTGACGCTGCCGGAGCTGCCCACCGGGTACGCCGACACCACCATCGACGGCGTCCGCTACCGGGTGCGCACCGTCGAGATCAGCGGTCCTCAGGGCGAGATGACGGCCGCCGTCGGCGCCACCTACGACGCGACCATCGGTGACACCAACAACCTGCACCGCCGGGTGATCATGATCTGTTCGCTCGCGATCGGGGCGGCGGCCGTGGCGGGCTGGCTGCTCGCCGCGTTCGCCGTGCGACCGCTCAAGCGCCTGGCGCAGCAGACCCGCGCCATCGACGTGGGCGGTGCGGCACCGGACATCGACGTCCGCGGCGCCACCGAGGCCGTCGAGATTGCCGACGCCGTCAACGGCATGGTGCAGCGCATCTGGCAGGAGCAGGACCGCACGAAGGCCGCGCTGGTGTCCTCCCGCGACTTCGCCGCCGTGACGTCCCACGAGCTGCGCACCCCGCTGACCGCGATGCGCACCAATCTGGAGGTGCTCGCGACGCTGGACCTCGCCGAGGATCAGCGCAAGGAGGTCCTCAACGACGTCATCCGGACCCAGACCCGCATCGAGTCGACGCTGTGGGCCATCGAAAGGCTTGCCCAGGGCGAACTCTCGACGTCCGACGACCACTCGCCGGTCGACATCACCGAGCTGCTCGACCGCGCCGCGCACGACGCGATGCGCGTCTATCCCGAACTCGACGTGTCGCTGGTGCCCGCGCCGACGGTGATCATCGTGGGGTTGCCCGCCGGGCTGCGTCTCGCGGTGGACAACGCGATCGCCAACGCCGTCAAACACGGTGGCGCCACGCGCATTCAGCTCTCGGCGGTCACGTCGAGGGCGGGCGTGGAGATCGCGGTCGACGACGACGGGGTGGGCATCCCCGAGGAGGAACGCACGGTCGTCTTCGAGCGCTTCTCCCGCGGGTCGACGGCGTCACACTCGGGCTCCGGCCTGGGACTGGCACTGGTCGCCCAGCAGGCCGAGTTGCACGGCGGCACCGCGAAGTTGGAGGAGAGCCCGCTGGGCGGCGTCCGGCTGCTGCTGCGGCTGCCCGGACCGTCCTAGCCGACCCGAATGTCGTTGGCAACGTTCACGTTCGGCCAGGTCTCCTTCACCGCGGTCTCCGCCGCCGTCTTCGCGGCGTCGGTCTTGGCGCTGCCCGTGAGGGTGGCGGTGTTCCCGACGAGTTTCACGCCGAAGCCCTGCACGTCCATGGCCACCCCGAACAACGCGCCCAGACCGGAGAACTCCGGAGGGGTGACGCCAGGCTTGACCGTCAGCTGGTCGACGATCTTGGCGCCGGGCATGGCCTGACGCAGCGTGGCGGGCAGGTCCGTCTTGAGGGACTGGTCCGGCACCTCACCGGTCACGGTGAACCCGTTGGCCGTCCTGGTGATCGACATGGCCCCGAAGGGCCCCCGCTTCTCCACGGCCGACGACGTGGTCGACGGGATCACCGACGAAGCGCTTCGGGCGGCGGGATCGGCAACACCCGACCCGCCGGTCGCCCCGCACCCCGTGACGACGAACGCCAGGGCGAGGGCGACCAGCAGTGCGGAACGCACTCAGCGGGCGTCGAGCAGGTCGATCACGAAGATCAACGTCTTGCCCGACAGCCGGTGCCCGGATCCGGCCGGCCCGTAGGCCTTCGCCGGCGGGATGACCAGCTTGCGACGTCCGCCGACGCGCATGCCGGGGATGCCGTCCTGCCAGCCCTCGATCAGGCCGCGCAGCGGGAACTCGATGGACTCGTTGCGGTTCCAGGAGCTGTCGAACTCGTCGCCGGTGTCGTACTCCACGCCGACGTAGTGCACCTCGACGGTGCCACCGGGCACCGCCTCGGCACCGTCGCCGACGACGATGTCTTCGATGACGAGTTCGGCAGGTGCCGGACCGTCGGGGAACTCGATCTCGGGTTTAGTGGCCACGTTCCCCACGCTAGTCGGGCAGACTGGGGACGTGGCTACTGACCCGAACAAAGACGCCGACATCCTCGCTCAAGTCAACGGCCTGGTCGCCGAGGAGAAGGAACTGCGCGCGAAGCTCCAGCAGGGCGAGATCGACGAGTCCGAGGAGCATCGCCGCCTTCGCGGTCTCGAAGTGCAGCTCGACCAGTGCTGGGACCTGCTGCGTCAGCGCCGCGCCCTGCGCGAGACGGGCCAGGATCCCGACCAGGCCAGCGTGCGGTCCGAGAACGAAGTCGAGGGCTATTTGAACTGAGCGTGCGCGACGAAGCCCTCGAAGCCCAGGGCCGTCGCCCGCTCGCGACATCGCCCGAGCGAGTGCCGACACGCGACGTCGTCACCACGGGCCCGCGCGGCCAGTGCCCGCAGCCGGAGCAGAACAAGTTCGACGATCGCGAGATCGTCCCTGCCCGCCGAGGCAAGGCGTTCGATCGCCGCGTCCGCTTCGTCCACGTCTCCCCTCCCCCCGCGCCGCAGCAGCGTCTCGACGAGGATTCGGGTGGCGATGACGCCGTGGGCGAACTGACCGCTCTCGAAGACGGAGTTCGCCGCGACCCGTAACTCGTCGACGGCGACGTCGAGGTGACCGTCGCGCGCCAACTCGCGTGCGTGGAACAGGTCGAGGACGGCAACCTCGCTGCGGTAGAAGTGCCCGCGATCCGCCATTTCGCGGATCGCGGCCAGGAGGTGCCGTCCCCGACGACGGTCGCCGGACCCCCGTTCGAGGAGGACGCCGCCCAGGCAGTAGGTGGCGAGGGCGACGGCGTGGTGGTCACCGTGATCGGTGGCGATGCCCAGCGCCTCCTCCACTTCGGCGAGGGTGGCGTCGTCGGGCAGCAGAACGCCTTGCAGGGTGGCCACGCTGTGCTTGTAGACGACGCACTTGCTGTAGGTCAGGCGATCCGTCCTGCGGGCCATGTCCAGGGAGTCCCGGCAGTCGTCCTGCCAGCCCTCCATGCCCAGCCAGCATCGGCCGATGCCGCGGAACATCAGTGCCAACGCCAGCGGCGACCCAAAGACGATGTCGCCCATGGTCGGATCGCCGTCGGCCAGGTCGATCGCCGTCTGCGAGCACCTCAGCAGCTCGGCGATCTCGCCGGTCTGCTGTTTGGCGATCATCGGGGCGACGGAGAGTCCGACGATCAGCGCGGGATCGTCGACGGACTCGAGCAGCGCCCGCACCTCGGTACCCAGGGCGGACGCTTCGGTGACACCGCCGTGGACCATGTGGTCGGTGTACTGCCCGAGCATGGCCAGCGCCAACGATCGCTTGTCCCCCGCGGCCGATGCGAGCTCGCGAACCTCCTGAAAGCCGCTGTGGGACATGCTCTCCGCGGTACGGTAGGCCGTCGCGCAGAGCAGCGTGCCCGCAGCGATGCGCATCGGCAGGCGATTCGGGTCGTCGAGGGGTAGCGCCTGGGCGACGCGCCGCGCCTTGGCCCAACTCATTCTCGCCGCCGAGATGTCGCGGTTTCGCGACCACGCACCGGCACGCATGTGCCACCCGTACGCCGCGGCGTCGTCCCCGGCCGCTTCGAGGTGCTCGCCGATCAGCGCGGCATTCTGATCTGCCAGCGTCGGGTAGCGCGCCTCGATCGCCGCCGCCACGCGCCGGTGGACGTCGGCACGATCCGCCCGCAGCAACGTTTCATAGGCGACCGTGCGGATCAGCGGCTGCCGGAAGACGTATTCGTCGGGCGACGAGAACTTCACCCGGTCCACCATCTCCGCGTCCACCAGTCCGTCGAAGGCCGGTTCGACGCCGATTGCGGTCAACAGCTCCGCGGTGCAGCGGGTTCCGACGACCGCGGCGGCGTTGAGGGTTCGCTTCGCCTGGACGTCGAGGCGGTCGATGCGTGCTGCGATCACGGCGTACAGGGTCGGCGGCACGCTGACTTCCGCCACGGCGGCGTTGAACGCGTACGCACCGCGCCGACCGCGCAGGACGCCCCGCTCGGCAAGGTCACGCACGATCTCCTTCACGAAGAACGGGTTGCCGACGGCGCGCTCGGCGATCGTGGCCGCCAACTCCGTCAGCGAGTCGTCCCGGCCGAGCTGTTCGGCGATCAGTTCCGACGTCTCCGGACGGCTCAAGGGCGCCAACGTGATGGTTCGCCCCTCGGCCAGCCGCGACAACGCGCCGCCATACTCCGGCCGGTGGGTGATCAGAGCCATCGAATCGGTCCGCGAGATCACCGCGGTGAAGTCGGCCAGCATGGACTCGCTGACCTCGTCGATCCACTGCGCGTTCTCGACGACGTACACGGCGGGTGATCGCTGAGTGGTCCACGCGCCCCGGATCAACGCCGTGAGCCGTCTGCGCCTGGCGTCGGGATGCAGCGTCGGGATCACGACGCCGGGCTCGTTGACGCCGAGCAGGTCGCCGAGCAGCAGCAGGTCCTCTGGGCTGACGTCGGGCAGCTGCATCCCGAGTCGTTCCGTGTCGGAGTCGGATTCGGAGCCGCCAACCTTCAGGACGGCACGCAGCAATTGGGCGACGACGTGAAACGGTACGTCCTTGGCAATCGACTCGCAGCGCGCGCGGAACACCTGGACACCGCGGGTGGCCGCGATCGCCGCCATCTCCCGGACCAGCCGGCTCTTGCCGATTCCCGCGGGCCCGCACAATCCGACGCTGGCGCCGCCGAATCCGTCGAGGACCTCGTCGAAGGTGCCTTCGAGGACGGCCATCTCCCACCGGCGACCGATGAGCGGCGAGTCGGCGCGCCGCGACAGCGCGTGGTGCGGCCGGACCTGGAGCAGCCTCCGCACGGCCACGGGGCTGGCGACGCCCTTCACGGTCGAGAACTCGGTGTCGCCGAGGTCGACGACGTCGTCGACGAGTCTGGCCGTCGACTCCGAGATCGCGACCCCGCCCGGTGGCGCCACCGATTCCATCCGCTGGGCCATTCCGACCGCTTCGCCGATCGCGGTGTAGGCGCGCGGTTCGGCGCCGAGCCGCCCCGCGACGACCCGACCCGAGTTCAGGCCCACTCTGACGGCGACGTCGACCCCCTCGCGGCCCAGGTGGACGGCGAGTCGCCGCACCTCCCGTTGCAGGCTCAACGCGGCGAGACAGCCTCGGAGCGCATGGTCTTCGAGGGCTACCGGCGCGCCGAAGACGGCCATGATGCCGTCGCCGGTGAACTTGTCGACGGTTCCGCCGTATCGCTTGACCGCAGCGGCCGAGACGTCGAAGACGTCCGCCATGACGCCGCGCAGGCGTTCCGGTCCGAGGGCGACGGCGATGTCCATCGAGTGCACGACGTCGGCGAACAGAACCGTGACCTGTTTGATCTCGGCCGCGTCGGCGGGCCGGGTCGCCTCACCACATTCGTCGCAGAACTTGGCGGCGGCGCGCAACTCGGAGTCACACGCCCGGCACACCGTCATCGCGTCGTCCTCTCCGGTGGACGAGATCAGGATATTCTCGCCGGCCGGAGAGTCGACCGTAATCGACGATGTCGTCAAACGGTCAGGTGTGGGCCAGCTTCGCCAGGATCGCCTGAAGCGTCAACAGCTCGTCGCGGCTCAACGTCGAGAACGGCCCGGGGGCAGGATCGTCGACCCCTTCGATGCCGGCGACCGCAGCCCTACCCTCGTCGGTCAACGACACCACCTTGCACCTGCGGTTGTTCGGATTCGTCTCCCGCACGACCAGTCCGCGGCCCTCGAGGTCGTTGACCGCGACACTGGTCGCGGGCGCGTCCATGGTGGCGGCCTCGGCGATCTCGGTGGCCGTCATCGGCCGCCGGGCCAACCGCCGAAGGACGCGGATGCGGCTGAACGGCAGACCCGAAATCTCGACGACGTCGCGTCGCCAGCCGTCGCGGTTGTCGAACACCACCGACGCCATTGCGCGCCATACGTCGTCGGCCAGGTCGGCGTCAGCGGACATTGGCGGCCACCTTCGGTTCGGCGTCACCGGCGATCAGCGGGGCCAGCCGTTCGGCCGACCGGAACGCGGCCGGGGTCGTGGAGAAGAAGCCGAGCACCGTGATGACGACGCCGATGCCGATGCTCATGAACCACAGCGGCCGCGCCGAGGCGGCGAAGTCCGCACCGGTGTGCGAGATCGCCGACCCCGCGATCGAACCACACAGCGCCACGCCGATGCTCACGCCGATCTGCCGACTGGTCGAGGTCACGGCCGAGGCCGCACCGGCCCGGTCCAGCGGCATGCCGCTGACCGCAGCGTTGGTGATGGGGGCGTTCACCATCGAGAAGCCGATGCCGAACACCGCGAAGATGCAGAGCAGCCCCCACACCGGGGTGGTGTTGGTCAAGAAGGTCAGCAGTACCGACGCCGTGGTGATCAGGACGCCCGCCGCGAGCAGGGACGGCCGCGCCCCGAACCGGCCGACCATCCGGCCCGAGATCGGCGAGAAGACCAGTGCCCCAATGGCAATCGGAGCGTAGATCAGCCCGGTGTGCATCGCGGAGTACCCGCGTTCGCTCTGCAGGTACAGCGACATCATGAACAGGAACGCGCCCCACGCCGAGAACGCGCAGATTGCGGTGATGGTGGCACCGGCGAAGGGGACGCTGCGGAAGAAGCGTAGGTCGATGAACGGGTCGTGGCGCTTGGACTCGTACCGCAGGAACGCGACGAAGGCGATCACGGCGACCACCGCGACGGCCACGACCCTCGGGTTGGTCCAGCCGTAGCCCGGACCCTCGATGAGGGTGAACACCACTCCGAACAGGAACGTCACGGCCAATCCCTGGCCGATCGGGTCGATGTTGCGCATGGTCTTCGACTTGGTCTCGGGGACGAAGATCGCGGTCAGGACCACCGCGGCCAGGCAGATGGGCAGGTTGATCCAGAACACCGCACGCCAACTGATCAGCTCGATCAGGAAGCCGCCGACGACGGGACCCAGCGCCATCGAGATTCCGACCACCGCACCCCAGAAGCCCAGCGCGCGGGCCCGTTCGACACGTCCGGTGAAGATCTGCGAAATGATCGACAGCGCAACGGGATTGAGCATCGATCCGCCGACGGCCTGCAGCAGGCGCGCGACGATCAGCGTGTCGATGTTGGGCGCCATGCTGCACAGCAGCGACCCGATCGCGAACACCACCAGGCCGATCTGGAACACCCGGCGCCGGCCGAAGCGGTCGCCCGTCGCGCCCGAGAGCATCAGCAGCGACGCCAGCACCAGGGTGTAGACGTCGACCACCCACTGCAGCTGCGACGGCGAGGCGTGCAGATCGGCGCGGATGCTGGGGATGGCGACGTTGACGATCGTCGCGTCCATCGAGACGATCAGCAGACTCAGGCAGCAGGACACCAGGATGATGGCCTTGCGCCGCGGCGTCAGCTCAACAGTTGTGTTCACACAACTATTGTGAACCCACAACCTTTACCAAGGCAAACAAAGTGGCGAAGCAGTCACCACTGCGTAATCAGCGGCCGCCCATGTCGGTGTAGTCGCGCTCGTTGTAGCCGGTGTAGATCTGGCGCGGCCGGCCGATCTTGCTGGGCGACTCGTGCATCTCGCGCCAGTGCGCGATCCACCCGGGCAGCCGGCCGAGCGCGAACAGCACGGTGAACATGCGGGTCGGGAAGCCCATCGCCCGGTAGATGACGCCGGTGTAGTAGTCGACGTTCGGGTAGAGCTTGCGCTCGACGAAGAAGTCGTCGGTCAGGGCGATCTCTTCGAGCTGCTTGGCGATGTCCAACAGCGGGTCGTCGATACCCAGCTTGGCCAGGATCTTGTCGGCCTGCTCCTTGACGATGCGCGCCCGCGGGTCGTAGTTCTTGTAGACGCGGTGCCCGAAGCCCATCAGCTTCACGCCCTCTTCGCGGTTCTTCACCTTCTTGACGAACGTCGCGACGTCGTCGTCACCATCGCGAATCTTGGCGAGCATCTCCAGCACCGCCTGGTTGGCGCCACCGTGCAGCGGCCCCCACAGCGCGTTGATGCCGCCGGATACCGAGGTGAAGAGGTTGGCCTGCGACGAGCCGACCAGCCGCACCGTCGACGTCGAGCAGTTCTGCTCGTGGTCGGCGTGCAGGATCAGCAGCAGATCCAGCGCCCGCACGATCTCCGGGTCGACCTCGTAGGGCTCGGCCGGGAAGCCAAACGTCATCCGCAGGAAGTTCTCGACCAGCGTCAGCGAGTTGTCCGGGTACAGGAACGGCTGGCCCACGGACTTCTTGTAGGCGTAGGCGGCGATCGTCGGCAGCTTGGCCAGCAGGCGGATCGTCGAGAGCTCGACCTGCTCCTTGTCCAGTGGGTCGACCGAGTCGGGGTAGTACGCGGACAGCGCGTTGACCGCGCTGGAGAGCACCGGCATGGGGTGTGCGTTGCGGGGGAAGCCGTCGAAGAAGCGCTTGAGATCCTCGTGCAGCAGGGTGTGCCGCTGGATCTGGGTGGTGAACTTCTCGAGCTCGTCGGTGGTCGGCAGCTCGCCGTAGATCAGCAGGTAGCTGACCTCGATGAACGTCGACTTCTCCGCCAACTGCTCGATCGGGTAACCGCGGTAGCGCAGGATGCCCGCGTCGCCGTCGATGTAGCAGATGGAGCTCTTGGTCGACGAGGTGTTCACGAACCCGCCGTCGAACGTGGTGTATCCGGTCTTTGCCAGCAGCGATCCCAGTGCGATGCCGTCGGATCCCTCCGTCGCCTTGACGATCTCCAGGTCGATCTCGCCCCCCGGGTAGCGGAGCGTGGCGACCTCGTCCGAATCGTGGCGAGAACTGGAGTCTTCGGGCACGTTAACCCCTTCTACGGTTGTCGACCGGAACGAAGCTGTCCGTCACTAGTGGAAGGTAGTCGCTATCGGTTTCACGCGCTCGTGGGGGGTTGGCCGTCGGCGACGGGAACGCGTGCCCACGGTGTCCACGTGCTGCGGAACAAGGCCACCGTGGCCGACAGTCGCCGACAGATGATGTCGGCCTCGATGTCGTGGTTGCCCGGCTGCCCCAGGCCGGCGAACGAATCGGAGAAGATGACCGCCCACACGTCGGTAACCAAGGTCACCGCGCGATGCTCGACCGGGACGTTCATCCGGCGTGCCATCACGCGCATCGTCGCCTTGTTGGTGACGTCGTGCCGTAGCGCCAGGGCGGACGCCCGGTAGGACGTCGAGCCGTTGATGATGCGGATCAGCATCGCCATCCGGCGGAAGCCCGGCGACTCGACTCCGTTCCTGCTGCCCAGCACCTCCAGCGAGGCCGCGAGCAGCGCGTCGTAGGCGGTGACCTCGCCGGGCAGCCGCTCCATGGCGTCGGCGATCAGCTCGTCGAGGTCGTCGGTGATGGCGGCGACGACGGACACCTTGGTCGGGAAGTACCGGCTGAACGTCCTGGGCGAGACCTCGGCCGCCGCGGCGATCTGGTCGACGGTGGTGTTGTCGTAGCCCTGTCGCACGCACAGCTCGGCGGCCGCGTCGATCAGCATCGCCCGAGTCCGCTTCTTCTTGCGCTCCCGTAAGCCGTCGGGCGCGGCGTCGCTAACCATGGGCGCGCTCGTAGTGGGCGCCACCCGACGGGAACTGCAGGTCACGCGTCATCCAGGCCACCCGCTCGAGCGACGCGTTCAGACGATCCATGATGATCTGCGGACCCAGGCGGATGGTGTCGGTGTCGGAGACCAGGTCGCCGCACGCGTCGACGATGACGGCCGAGAAGACGACGTTCACCACACGAAGGGACGGGTCGTCCCTGTCCACCCCCATGCGTTTGGCGAGGATGTCCTGGGTGGCTTCGTGCCGGAAGTCGACGACCGCCTGCTGCAACGCCTCCGCCCCGTTGAACACGCGCAGCATCGTGGCGATGCGGTCGGTGGTGAGCCGTCCGGCCCGTCGCCCCACGACGCGCGTCAACAACCCGGTGTGGGCCCGGCGCATCGCCTCGAGCGGGCCGACGCCTGCCTCCACGGCCTCGAGTTCGACGGCCACCTCGTCGTAGTAGTCGTCGAGGAGGGTCACGAACACCGCGTCCTTCGTCGGGAAGTACCGGCTGAAGGTGCGCGTCGACACGTCGGCCGCCGCGGCGATCTGCTCGACGGTCGTCTGCTGGTAGCCCTGTTTGAGGCACAGGTCGATCGCGGCGTCGATCAACACTGCGCGGGTCCGGAGCTTCTTGCGCTCGCGCAGGCTCGGCGACTCATTCGACACGTCGACCACGACAAGATGCTAGCGGTACTAGTCATCCCCGTGGGGCGGCAGCGAACTCAGACCCGGTAGCGGACGAAGGCGGGCACCAGCAGTGCCGCGACGATCACGCCCACCACCACGAGGCCACCGCCGCCCGCCGCGGCCACCGTGGTGCCGACGACGGCTGCCGACGCACCGTGGACGGTGTCGGCCAACCGGGGCCCACCGGCCACGACCACGGTGAACACCCCCTGCAGCCGGCCACGTACGTCGTCGGATGCCGCCTGTTGCAGGATCGTGGACCGAAACGCCGACGACACCATGTCCGCGGCGCCACCGATGGCGAGGAACGCCAGGGCAATCCACAGCAACGCACCGGCGTGTCCACCCGCCAGGCCGGCAGCCAGCCCGAACCCGATCATCGCGACGCCCCACACGACGATCGCGACGACCACGGCGAAGCCCTGTCTGCTGACCCGCGGCAACCACCCGGAGAAGACGCCGCCCACCACGGCACCGACGGCGATCGCGGCGGACAGGAAGGCCATCGCGCTGCCGCCCTCGACGGGCCCTCCGAAGCTCTGATGCGCCATCTCCGGGAACAGCGCCCGCGGCATGCCGAAGATCATCGCGATGAGGTCGACGACGAAAGACATCAGCACCACCCGGTTGCCGGCCAGGTACCGGAAGCCGTCGAGGACCGCCGCGAAACCCCACTTCGAGCTGCCCTGCGCGGTGCCGGTCGGCGGCATCTTCGCCAGACGCCACGTCGCGACGATCGGCGCGATGCACGTCAGGGCGTCGATCGCGTACAAGGTGGACAGGTCGACGAAGTGCAGGAGCACACCGGCGAGCAGCGGCCCGACGATCGCGCCGAACTGCATGACGGTCATGTTCAGCGAGTTCGCCGCGGGCAGCTGCTCCTCGGGCACCATCCGCGGGATCGCCGCCGACCTGGTCGGGCTGTTGACGGCGAAGAACGCCTGCTGCACCGAGAGCAGGCACAGCACCACCCACACGTTGTTCAGCCCGAGGGCCGCCTGCACCCACAGCAGGACCGAGGACACGGCCAGCCCGATGGAGGCGATGATCAGCAGCAGCCGGCGATCCATCGCGTCGGCCCAGGCGCCACCCCACAGCCCGAAGACGACGAGGGGCACCAGCGCGAACAGGCCGGACAATCCGACGTAGGCCGAGTTCTGCGTCAGTGCGTACAGCTGCACCGGGACCGCGAAGATCGTGAGGTTGCCGCCGATGACGGTGACGATGCCGGCGAACCACAACCGCCGGAAGTCCGGCGATCTCAGCGGTGCGGTGTCGGCGAAGAGGCTCGCCACCCCTACGGCTGCAAGCGCTCGACGAGCGTGCCGCTCGTGCGGATGCGGTTGTGCACCCGGTTCTCCCGGCCCTGCCAGAACTCGACGACCTCGGGCGAGATCAGGTAGCCGCCCCAGTTCGGCGGCACGGGCACGGACTCGACGTCGGCGAAGCGCTCGGTGACGTCGGCGAGCTGCTGGGCAAGCGCCTCACGGGAGACGATCGCGTGGGACTGGTGCGACGCCCAGGCCCCCAGCTGGGACCCGCGGGGGCGCTTGGACCAGTACTCGGCCGTGACCTCGGGCGCCACCTTCGCGACGGCGCCGCGCAGGTGTACCTGACGTCCGAGGGCGTACCACGGGAAGGTCGCCGACGCGTACGGCGAGGCGGCCAACTGCTCGCCCTTGTCGGAGTCGTAGTTGGTGTAGAAGGTGATGCCGGTCTCGTCCACGCCCTTGCACAACACCGTTCGGGTGGCCGGCCTTCCCATGGCGTCGACCGTGCCGACGACGATCGCATTCGGCTCCACGATCCCGGCCCGTTCGGCGTCGGCTAACCACTTGCGCAACAGGACGATCCACCCGTCGGCCAACCAGTCGGCGTCGAGGTCGGCACTACCGTCCTTCTCGGGGGATCCGTACTCCACGCGCATGCGTGCCAGATGCTCGTCATCGTCGAAAACCACCCGTCAGACGCTACGCCGGGCCCCTGAGTGCCGGGTTACCAACCGGTAGCAACCGCCGGTGGCCGTGGTGCGAGAATCTGCTCATGACCGACGCGTCCAACATTCCCGACGGTTTCGTAGAGGGCCTCGAAGGCGCCGTCGCCTTCACCACGCAGATCGCCGAACCGGACAAGGACGGCGGCGCGCTGCGCTATCGCGGCGTCGACGTCGAAGACCTGGTGGCCAAGCGCGTCACGTTCGGCGACGTGTGGTCGCTGCTGGTCGACGGGGCCTTCGGCCGGGGCCTGACCCCCGCGGAACCGTTCCCGCTGCCCATCCACACCGGCGACGTCCGGGTCGACGTCCAGGCCGGGCTGGCGATGCTCGCCCCGATCTGGGGGTACCAGCCGCTGCTCGACATCGACGACGAGACCGCCCGCAACCAGTTGGCCCGCGCCTCGGTGATGGCGCTGTCCTACGTCGCCCAGTCGGCCCGCGGCATTCACCGCCCGGCCGTCGGACAGCGGACCATCGACGAGTGTTCCACCGTCACGGGACGTTTCATGACCCGATGGAAGGGCGACCCGGATCCGCGGCACGTCGAGGCCATCGACGCCTACTGGGTCACCGCGGCCGAACACGGCATGAATGCGTCCACCTTCACCGCGCGGGTGATCGCGTCGACCGGCGCCGACGTCGCCGCGTCGCTGTCGGGGGCCGTCGGCGCGATGAGCGGTCCACTGCACGGTGGCGCACCCGCCCGCGTGCTGCCGATGATCGAGGAGGTCGAGCGCTCCGGCGACGCCCGCGCCGTGGTCAAGGCCATCCTGGACCGCAACGACAAGCTGATGGGCTTCGGGCACCGCGTCTACCGTGCCGAGGACCCGCGGGCGCGGGTGCTCCGCGCGACCGCCGAGCGACTGCAGGCGCCGCGCTTCGAGGTGGCCCGCGCCCTGGAGCAGGCCGCCCTCGCCGAGCTGCGGGAGCGGCGTCCGGATCGCGCCATCGAGACCAACGTCGAGTTCTGGGCGGCGGTCATGCTCGACTTCGCAGGCGTTCCTCCGACGATGATGCCCGCGATGTTCACGTGCGGACGCACGGCGGGTTGGTGCGCGCACATCATGGAGCAGAAGCGGCTCGGAAAGCTGGTGCGCCCGGCGGCGATCTACGTCGGCCCCGAGCCGCGCAGTCCGGAGTCCGTCGAGGGCTGGGACCTGATCGCGTCGTCGTGAGCACGGCCTTCCGCTCGGCGGCAACCATTTTCGCCGAGCTCGTCCGCGCCATCCCCGAATCCGCCTGGGACGGGCCGGGTCTCGGCGACTGGGATCTGCGCGCCCTGGTGGGCCATGCGTCGCGCTCGCTGATCACCGTGAGCACCTATCTGCGGGCGCCCGCCGACCGCGAGGACGTGGCGAGTCCGGCCGACTACTACGTCTGGGTGCGCGACCACCTCGCGACCGCCGACCCGGGAGCGATCGTCGAACGTGGCCGCCAGGCGGGCCGCGATCTCGGTGCGGACCCCGCCGCGGCGGTCGAGGAACTGCTGAAGCGCGCCCTCGACGACGTTGCCGCAGTGGAGGATCCGTTGATCACCGTGATCGGCGGACTGGGCCTGCGGCTCAGCACGTATCTGCCGACCCGGGTCTTCGAGCTGGCGGTGCACGGCCTCGACATCGCCCGGGCCGTGGGGCTGGACCTCACCCTCCCCGACGACGTGGTCGAAGAGGCCACGGTGCTGGCGGCGCGGATCAGCGTGCGCTTCGGCACCGCGTCCCCGGCGCTGCTGGCGCTGACCGGGCGCTCGGATCTGCCGCCGGGGTTCTCCGTCGTGTAGGTGCGGGCGCGTGTCGGACCCCGCGCCTACAATCGAACACATGAGCGAATCGGCGGTGTTGCTGCAGCGGGTGTGCTCGGCCGCGCGGGCCGAGGCGTGCGCCGCGGCCGAACGACTCGTCGCGATCGGGGAGCTGGTGTCGCTGCGGCTCGCCGAGGACGCCGGCGCCACCGACCTCTGGGTGGTCGACGCCACCGACGCGGTCACCCTGGAAGTCGCCGCCGCCCTGGGCATCAGCCGCGGCCTGGCCGCCAGCCACGTCCGATACGCCCACGCCCTGCGGTTTGCCCTGCCGCGGCTGGGTCGGGCGTTCATCGCCGGCGACGTCGACGAGGCGGTCTTCCGGGCGTGCGTCTTCCGCACCGGGCTGATCGTCGACGACGCCACCCTGGCCATGGTCGACGCCGAACTGGCGGTCACCGCCCCACGCTGGGGGACCTGCAGCCGCTCCCAACTGGCCGCCCGCGTCGACCGGGTGGTCGCGAAGGTCGACCTCGACGCCGTGCGCAGGCGCCGCGACCGGGTCGCCGGCCGCAACGTCGTCGTCGGCGACGTGGACAACGGGCTGGCCGAGATCACCGCCGTCGTCAACGCCCCCGACGGGCACGCCTTCGACGAACGCATCACCGCGCTGGCCAGGACCGTCTGCGACGCCGACGGCCGCACCACGGCCCAACGCCGCTCCGACGCGGTCGGGGTGCTCACCGCCGGCGGGGACCGCCTGGGCTGCCGGTGCGGGCACGCCGACTGCCCGGCCGCCGGTGAGGTGGCCAGCGCGGTCGTGATCCACGTGATCGCCGAGCAGGCCACCGTCGACGGCACGGGCACCGTACCGGCGGCGATGATCGGCTTCGAGGGGCTGATTCCCGCGGAGATGGTCGCCGAGCTCGCGAAGTCGGCACGGCTGCGCCCGCTGGTGCACCCGGTCCACGCTCCACCGGAGTGCGGCTACGTCCCGTCGCGCGGGTTGGCGGACTACGTCCGGTGCCGGGATCTGACGTGCCGGTTCCCCGGGTGCGACGCCCCGGCCACCCGATCCGACCTCGACCACACCATTCCTCATGGTCGCGGCGGGCCCACCCAGGCGTCGAACCTCAAATGCCTGTGTCGTTTTCATCATCTCGTCAAGACGTTCTGGGGCTGGCGCGACGAACAACTCCCCGACGGCACGGTCATCTGGACCTCCCCGGCCGGGGATCGGTACGTCACCCACCCCGGCAGCGCGATCGTCTTCCCACGACTGCGGGCACCGACTGCCCCCATGGCCCTCGACGCCCGTGACCGTGCGCCGAACGGGTCCGACCGCACGGCCAAGATGCCGCGTCGCCGGCGTACCCGCGCCCATCAGCGGGCCCACGACATCCTCGCCGAACGGCGAGCCAACCACCGCGCACGCACCACCCCACCGGTGCCCGCCTACGCGGACACCGTCGGCAGCGACCCCAGCCCGCCGCCCTTCTGATGAGAAACGGGACCACGGCTGGTCGGTAGTAATGACCAACCCACCATCGAGAGGAAGGCCACCATGGCCATCGAAGTGCAACCGGCCGTCTCCCCCTATCTGATCGTCGACGGCGCCGCCGCGGCCATCGACTTCTACGTCGCGGCGTTCGGCGCCGAGGAACTCGGCCGGGTCCCCGGGCCGGACGGCAAGATCGTCAACGCGGCGCTGCGGATCAACGGTTCGGTGGTGATGCTCAACGACGACTTCCCCGAGATGACCGGCGGCATGTCGATGACGCCGACGGCGCTCGGCGGGACCCCGGTGTCGATTCACCTCACCGTGACCGACGTCGAAACCCAGTTCCAGCGCGCGGTCGACGCCGGAGCCACCGTCGTCGCCCCGCTCGAGGACGTGTTCTGGGGTGACCGCTACGGCGTCCTCCGAGATCCCTTCGGACACATGTGGTCCCTGGGCCAACCGATGCGGGAGGTCAGCAGCGAGGAGATCGCCGCGGCGATGGCCGCCATGGAGTAGGCGGCGGATGCGGGGTGTCGCGAACGGGCCCACCGGGTTATAGTCAGTCTGACTTTAACCTAGGAGGTCCAATGCTCGACTGGCTCGCGGCGCTGATTCGCCCACTGTCCTCTGTCGCGTTCACCATGGCGAGCGAGCCGGTGAGCTGGGTGGAGCTACTCGGATTCGTCACCGGCGGACTGTGTGTCGCGCTCACGGTCCGCCGGAACGTGTGGAACTTCCCCGTCGGCATCGCCAACTGTGCCTTCTTTCTGCTGCTCTTCACCTCGGCACGCCTCTGGGCCGACGCCGGTCTGCAACTCCTGTTCATCGCGCTCGGCGTCGCGGGGTGGTGGCAGTGGGTACGGCACCGCGGCGGCGACGCACCGCTCGTCGTGACCCGCGCCCCACGACGCGAGATGGTGTGGTGCGTCGGCTTCGTGGTGCTGGGCACCGCGGCGCTGTTCGTCGCGCTCCGCGCCGCGCACGACTCCGCGCCCCTGCTGGACGCCTTCACCACGTGCCTGTCGCTGGCCGCGCAATGGTTGTTGAACGGCAAGCGAATTCAAACGTGGTACTTCTGGATCGCCGCGGACTGCATCTACGTTCCCCTCTACGTCTCCAAGGATCTGAACCTCACCGCACTCGTGTACGTCCTCTTCCTCGGACTGTGCGTCGCGGGTTTGCGGTCGTGGCTCCGCGCCGCGACGGACGCGCCGTCTCCGCGGCGCGAGGGGGTCGGCGTCTCGTGACCAGGTACCGCCACGGCTTGTTCATCGGCAAGTTTTACCCGCCGCACGCCGGCCATCACGCCGCCATTCGCCTGGCGGCCGCGAACTGCGACGAGGTGACGGTCGTGGTGATGTCGTCGGCGTGGGAGACCGTCGCGTTGGCCGATCGGATGTCGTGGTTGCGGGACGAACACCGAACGGAACCAACCGTGCGGATCGCCGGGATACCCTGCGACGCACCGCTCGACGTCACCGACGACGCCGTGTGGACGGCGCAGGTCGCCGCGATGACGGCGGCCCTACGAGCATCGGGCGCCGAACGTCCCGTGGACGCCGTGTACTGCGGCGACGCCTACGGTGAGGAACTCGCGCGACGCTTCGGGGCCGCGGCGGTCGTGATTCGACGCACCGCCGAAAGCAGTACGGCGGTGCGACGCGACCTCGCCGGCCGTTGGCACCACCTGGCGCCGTCGACGCGCGCCGGCCTGGCGGTCCGCGTCGTGGTGGTGGGCGCTGAGTCGACCGGAACCACCACGGTCGCCGAGCGTCTGCGCTCGCACTACGCCAACCGCGGCGGGACGTGGGCCGACACCCGCTGTGTACCGGAGTACGGGCGCGACTACACCGCCGCGAAGTGGGCTGCCCGCCCCGACCAGCCGCTGACCGAATTGACCTGGGACACCGGTGACTTCGATCGCGTGGCCGCCGAGCAGACCGCGTCGGAGGAACGCGCCGCCCGGACGGGCTCCCCGCTGCTGATCTGCGACACCGACGCGTTCGCCACCGCAGTCTGGGAGCGCCGCTACCTCGGCCCCGCGGCCCGCACCGGGCAGCCCTGGACGAGGGTGCCCCCGCGGGCGGTGTACCTGCTGACCGACCATCGCGGCGTGCCCTGGCACGACGACGGCATGCGGGAGGGCGACCTGGAGGTGCGGGCCGCGATGACCGACTGGTTCGCCGACGCCCTGACCACGGCGGGACGGTCCTGGGTGCTGCTGACCGGATCGTCGGCGAAACGGCTCGAGCTCGCCGTCGCGACGGTCGACCCGCTGCTACGGCTCGGCGCGAGTTTCGGCGATCCGCTGCACGGACCCGGCTTCGAGGCCACCGCGTGAGCCGCCCACCCGACGACGAGGCGGCGTTCCTCCGTGGCTACGACCCGACCGCGTTTCCGCCGTTCGCACTCACGGTCGACCTGGCGGTGTTCACGGTGCGCGACGACGAGCTGCTCGTCCTGCTGGTCCGCCGCGGCGAGCATCCGCACCGCGGGCGGTGGGCGTTGCCCGGCGGGCACGTCCGGCACGGCCACGAGTCGGCGGAGGACGCCGCATACCGCGAGCTGCTCGAGGAGACCGGCGTCGACGCCCGGCTCGCACGGCCCCACCTCGAACAGCTCGCCACCTACAGCGACCCGGCCCGCGATCCGCGGATGGCAGCCGGCCTGCACGTCGTGTCGGTCGCATTCGTCGCACTGGCACCCGACCTACCCGACGCCGTTGCGGGCACCGACGCGTCGCAGGCCAAGTGGACCCCCGTCACGGACGTGCCCCGGCTGGCCTTCGACCACCGCAGAATCGTCGACGACGCCCTCGAACGGGTCCGCGCCAAGCTCGAATACACCACGCTGGCAATGCACTTCGTCGAGGAGCCGTTCACCCTCGTCGCGCTGCGCCACGTGTACGAGGCCGTATGGGGCGTACCGCTGGACGCCGCAAACTTCCGGCGCAAGATCCTCGGCACCCCGGATCTGGTGGAGCCCGCCGAGGGCGCACCGGCCTCACCGGGACGGCGTGGAGGCCGGCCTGCCGAACGGTACCGGCGCGGCACCGCGAGCCTCGTCGTGCCGGCGTTCTACCGGCCGGCGCTGCTCGAGCACTAACGAGGCGCCTACAGGCGCAAGCCGGAGAGCAGGCGTCGGCCCAGCGACGGAACCGGAGCCGTGGCGGCCGCCGCGAGCATGTCGGGAACGGCGGTGAACTTGTCGCGCGGACGATCCGCCCCGCCGCGTTCGATCTCCGCGCGGTCGATGGCCGTCCATCCCGCCGCGTCGACGACGTCCGGTTGCCGGCCGCGGACCAGCCTGTCCAGCGCCGAGGGCCGAGCGGTGGGATCGGTCAGCAACCCGGCGTTGTAGTCGTCGACGAGGTTGCGGATGGTCTCCGCCGCACACGACTTGTTGGTGCCGATGAAGCCCGTCGGACCCCGCTTGATCCAGCCGGCGACGTAGACCCCCGGCGTACCGGCGACACGTCCGCCGTCATTCGGCACGACGGCGACGGATTCGTCGAACGGCAGATCCCGAATGGGCTTGCCGCGGTAGCCGATCGAGGTCAACACCATCCCGGCCGCCAGTTCGCGAACCTCGTCGGTCCCGGTGACGGTGAAGGCGACACCCTCGACCTCGTCGGCGCCGAGCACGCGCAGCGGGGTCAGGCGGTAGGCCAGCCGGATGCGGGGCCGGACGATCGGCGCCGATGCGTCGCCCAGCTTGGCGAGCAGCTCGAGCTTGTTGCGGGTCAACGGATCCGATTCCGTCACCAGGTCCCGCTGCACCAGGTCGTGATCCTCGGCCGAAAGCACCACTTCGTGGGTGTTGGTCAGGCCGATCAGCTCCGGCAGCGTGAACGCCGACGCCGAGGGACCGCGGCGCGCGGCCACGACGACCTCGCGCACCCGGGAGTTGCGGAGCGCCGCGAGGGCGTGGTCGGAGACGTCGGTGCGGGCCAGCGCGTCGGGATCGGTGGTGAAGATCCGCGCCACGTCGAGGGCCACGTTGCCGTTGCCGATCACCACGACGCACTCTGTGCTCAGATCGACTGGCAGCGAGGCATATTCGGGGTGACCGTTGATCCAGGCCACCATCTCGGTCGCGGTGTTGGTGCCCCGCAACGCCATGCCGTCGATCTCGAGGCGGCGGTCGGTCGGCGCGCCGACGGCGTACAGCACGGCGTGGTGGTGCTCGGCGAGTTCGGCCAGGGAGAGGTGTTGGCCGACGTCCACGTTCAGATAGAACGTGAAGCCGCGCTGCCCGGCGATGCGGTCGAACAGCGCGGTGACGCGCTTGGTGGTCTGGTGGTCGGGCGCCACGCCCGCGCGCACCAAACCGTATGGCGTGGGCAACTTCTCGAAGACGTTGACCCGCACGCCCTGCTGGGTCAGCAGCTCGTCCGCGGCGTACATGGCGGCGGGGCCGGAGCCGACGACCGCGACGGTGAGGGGGCCACCGGTCCGCGGGTGCACCACGGGCGCCTCGGCCACCGGCGCCAGCTTGGACGTCGGCGGCAGCTTGCCCTCACGCTTGGGGTAGAACGCCGCGTTGAGTTCGACGAACACCTGCTGACCGTCGCCGAGCTTGGTGTCGGGCAAGATGGCGCCGACCGGGCACGCCGAGACGCACGCGCCGCAGTCGACGCACGCCACCGGATCGATGTAGAGCATCTCGGCCGTCGCGAATCCCGGTTCGTCGGGCGACGGATGGATGCAGTTGACCGGACACGCGTAGACACAGGACCCGTCGCTGCAACACGACTGGGTGATCACATGGGGCACGTCGGCCTACGCGACCGAGACCAGGTGCTGGCGCTGCGGCTCGCTGCGGTAGCGGCTGGGGTCGCCGTTGATCCGGCAGATCCGCCACATCAGCTTGGCGAACGGGTTCATCAACCCGGTCTCCTTGCAGAGCATTCGGACGTCACCGAACATGTCGCGCAGCATCTTTCGCGACTCGGGCGACTTGAAGAAGATCTCCTTGCGGACCGAACGCGGGATGTCGAACTCCGACCAGAACGCGCGCGGCGGCACGATGATCGCCGAACACAGCACCCGCATGGTCACCGGGACGTAAAGCGAGAGGAAGAAACGCTTGGTCCGCGACAGGTGCGGTACCCGCTTGCGGAGGTACTCGTGCGCGAACGAGATGTGCCGCGCCTCCTCGGCCACGTGAATGGCCATCACCCGCTCCATGATCGGGTGCAGGGCCTTGCCCTCGCGCAACACGTTCTTCTGCGTGTGGTCGATGGGCTCCTCGCCGGCGAGGATGCCGAACCAGAACGGGATGGGCAGCGGCCCGGCGACCAACGGGATGACCGGCTGGATCCACTTGAGCATCTTCGGCATGCCGGGGACGTCGGCGCCGATGCGGTTCACCATCTCCTGGAACATCAGGGTGTGGTTGCACTCCTCGACCGCCTCGTGCAGGCAGTAGCGGTACTCCGGGGAGTTGTTGGGCGTCCAGAAGGAGTACTCCATCAGCCCGCGGATCAGGATGGACTCGAAGTGCAGACCGACCTTGGCGACGTTGGCCTGGCGCCACATGCCGATCTCGATTTGGCGGTCCTTGGGCTGCGACCGGTACCAGGCGTGCTTGCCGATGGGGTCGGTCGCCGGCAGGATCCAGCGCTCGTCGCCCGGGGTCACGGCGAACTCCGGCGTATCCCAGTCGATGTCGGTGTAGGGGTTGAAGTTGCGGCGGACGGACCCCTCGGACAGCGTGGTGAGGGTGTCGACGTACGCGGTGTCGTCGAGGACGTCCATGTTCTTGCGCCAGCGGCGGATGATGCGTGTGCGAGCGGTCTTGGTAGCCATGTGGAGCCTCCCGTGAAGGTTTACATTCGTCACCTTGTTGTCCACGACGGTACCGGAGGTCCCATGAATTGAACAGGGCGTTTACCTGTGTGTGGGCTGATCGGGTAATCCACGTCACATGTGACACAGATCTCACGCCCGCCGGCGCGCATCCTGGCGGACTGCGGGCGCCGCGGCCTCACTACGCTGGTGTGTCATGGCCGACCTCGTGATTCCCGCCGATCTCAAGCCCAAGGACGGACGCTTCGGCTCCGGTCCGTCGAAGGTGCGACCCGAACAGTTCCAGGCGCTGGCCGACGCCAGCCACCTCTTCGGCACCTCGCACCGACAGGCGCCGGTGAAGAACCTGGTCGGGCGCGTGCGCGACGGCGTCCGTCAGCTGTTCTCCGTGCCCGACGGCTACGAGGTCATCCTGGGCAACGGCGGGTCGACGGCGTTCTGGGACGCCGCGGCGTTCGGGCTGATCGACGAGCGCTCGCTGCACCTGACGTTCGGCGAGTTCAGCGCCAAGTTCGCCTCGGCCGTCAAGGCCAACCCGTTCGTGGGCGACCCGATCGTCGTCAAGGCCGACCCGGGTAGCGCACCCGAGCCCCAGTCGGATCCGTCGGTCGACGTCGTCGCCTGGGCGCACAACGAAACCTCGACCGGCGTCGCCGTGCCGGTCCGGCGGCCCGAGGGCGACGCGTTGGTGGTCATCGACGCGACCTCGGCGGCCGGCGGCCTGCCCGTCGACGTCGCGGACACCGACGCCTACTACTTCGCCCCGCAGAAGAACTTCGCCTCCGACGGTGGCCTGTGGCTGGCGATCATGAGCCCCGCCGCGCTGGCCCGCGTCGAGAAGATCGCGGCCTCGGGCCGCTGGGTGCCCGACTTCCTGTCGCTGCCCATCGCCGTGGACAACAGCCTCAAGAACCAGACGTACAACACCCCCGCGATCGGCACGCTGGTGCTGATGGCCGACCAGCTCGACTGGCTCAACGGCAACGGCGGGCTGGACTGGGCCGTCGCCCGCACCGCCGACTCCTCGGGCCGGCTGTACTCGTGGGCCGAGGCGACCGAGTACACCACGCCGTTCGTCGTGGACCCGGCCCTGCGGTCGCAGGTGGTCGGCACGGTCGACTTCACCGACGCGGTCGACGCCGCCGCCGTCGCCAAGGTGCTGCGGGCCAACGGCATCGTCGACACCGAGCCCTACCGCAAACTGGGCCGCAACCAGCTTCGGGTGGCGATGTTCCCGGCCGTCGACCCGGACGACGTGAGCGCGCTGACGGCGTGCGTGGACTGGGTCGTCGAGCGCCTGTAACCAGGTCGAGCGTGTCAGCGCGGTTACGGGGCGATAACGAAGTAGGGTGACCGCTGAGCTGCCCTAGGAGGTCGCACATGCGAGAACTGAAGGTCGTCGGACTCGACTTCAACGATGGTCGGTCCGGCACGCGCATCATCTGCGAGACGGCCGAGGGCACCGAGAAGTTCGTGCTCCGTCCGGACGACCGCCTCCGTGCCGCGTTGAGCGGTGACGCCATGCCCCCTCAATCCGATGCCGAGGTGCCGAACGTGTTGACTCCCAAGGAGATTCAGTCCAGGATCCGCGCGGGGGCATCCGTCGAACAGGTGGCGGGCGCGGCCGGCGAGGACACCGCCCGGGTGGAGCGATTCGCTCATCCCGTGCTGCTGGAGCGCTCGCGCGCCGCCGAACTGGCGACCGCGGCGCACCCGGTGCTCGCCGACGGACCCGCGGTGCTGACGCTGCTGGAGACCATCACCACGGCGCTGGTCGGCCGCGGGCTCGACCCCGACGCCACGTCATGGGACGCCTGGCGCAACGAGGACGGCCGCTGGACCGTCCAGCTGACGTGGAAGGCCGGTCGTTCGGAGAACGTCGCGCACTTCCGGTTCACCCCCGGCGCGCACGGCGGCACCGCCACGGCGTTCGACGACGCCGCGGCCGAGCTGATCGACCCCAACTTCGACCGCCCGGCACTGCGCTCGGTGGCACCCGTTCCGACGCTGGACCTCTCGCTGCCCGAGCCCACACCCGAGCCGGCCGCCGCGCCGACCCCGGAGCCCGCTCCGGCGAAGGCTCGCACGCGCAAGCGTCGGCCCGAGGTTCCCGGCTGGGAAGACGTCCTGCTGGGCGTGCGGTCGGCGAACCAGCCCTGAGTCAGGCCACCATCGCCTGAACGGCCATGGCGAGCAGGGCCAGCCAGCCGGCGGCCACTCCGACGGCGCTGCCGAACACGAACCACCGCCACACCGGTCGGCTTCGCCAACCCCACACCGTCGGCGCCAGCCCGCCGACGGCCACCAGGTTCAGCCCCACCGCCAGCAGTGGATGCACGCGGGTCAGGCCCAGGCTGAGAACGACGATCGCGCCCGCCGTCACGGTCGCGACGAACGCCGCCACGGTCAGGCCGGTCCCCCACGGCGTCGTCGCATCCTCGGTCATGGGGCGAGCCTAGCTCGCTCGTAGAAGGCCATCGCCGCAGCGGTGGCCACGTTGAGGGAGTCCGTTCCCCGCGCCATCGGGATGCGCACCCGGACGTCGCTGGCCCGCATCGTGCGTTCGTCGAGACCCGGCCCCTCGGCGCCGACCAGGATGGCCACCTTGTCTTCCGCCAGCGTCGGCATGGTCGCGGCCAGGGTCGGCGCCGCCGGATTCGGTGTCATCGCCAGCACGCGAAAGCCGTTGTCGCGCAGGGTCTCCAACTCGCGGGGCCACTCCTCGGTCCAGGCATACGGCACCAGCAACGCATGCCCCATCGACACCCGCACCGCCCGCCGGTACAGGGGGTCGGCACACCCGAGACCGAACACGACCGCATCCACGCCGAGGCCGGCCGCGTTGCGGAACACCGACCCGAGATTCTCGTGGTCGTTGACGCCCTCGAGCACCGCGATGGTGCGGGCGCCGTCGAGCACCTGCGGTATGGAGAGCTCGGTGGGGCGGGGCGCCGCCCCCAGCACCCCGCGGTTGAGGTGGAAGCCGACGACCTCGGCCATCACCTCGGCACTGGCCAGGTAGTACGGGGCGTCGGTGGTCCGCAGGTCGTCGGCCAGCTCGGTCAGCCGACGCTCGGTGCCCAGGAACGCCCTCGGAACGAAGCGCGAGGCGAGCATTCGCTGCACCACCAGCACGCCCTCGGCGATGACCAGACCCTTGCCGCTGGGCAGGTCTGGTCTGCGGTCGATGCTGTTGAGGTCGCGGAAGTCGTCGAGTCGCGGGTCGGTGGGATCGTCGACTGGCACGACGTTGACCCCGGTCACCTCGGTCAAGCGCTGCCCTCGTCCACGATCGCGGACATCAGGTCGGCCGCGGCCAGCAGCGTCTTGCGTTCCTCCGGCCGAAGTTGGGCCAAGCGCTGCTGCAACCATTCCTGGCTCGCGCGACGCTCGACGTCGAGCAGGTCGCGCCCCGCCGTCGACACCGACACCAGCACCTGACGACCGTCGTCGGGATGGGCGGCGCGGTCGACGAAGCCCAGTTCGGCCAGCGACGCGATGACCCGCGTCATGGAGGGCGGGCGAACCCGCTCGCGGATCGCCAGCGCGCCGGGCGTGATCGGCCCCTCCTTGGCGAGCGTCGACAGCGCCGACAGTTGAGACAGCGACACCGGGGAGTCGGGACGACGGAACCGCAGCTGCCGCGCCAGGCGCACCACGGCCAACGAAAGGTCGCTGGCCAGGCGGGCGTCGGGGTCGGTCACGACGCAAACAGTACCGACACCGGCACGGGAATCGATTAGGTTGGTCCGCAATGGACGCGACGCCGACCGAACCGCAGCCGGCCCCTCCGCCGCTGCCCGAGATCCTCCTCCGGCCGTGGACCGTGATCTACGTGATCGCCGCCGGCTGGCTCGTCGCGGCCGTGCTGGCCTTCACCGTGCCCGGTCTGCACGACTGGCGCCCGGTCACCGTTGCCGGCCTCGGGGTGGGCGTGGTGGGCACCTCGATCTTCCTGTGGCAACGTAGCGCCGTCCGCCGCGGCTCCCGCGGTGCACAGCGCGGACTCGACTGATCCCGACGGAGGAACCCATGGCTCGACCCCTGTTGCACGCCCAGGTCGACATCGACGCGTCACCGGCGCAGGTGTGGGCGCTGGTGTCGGACCTCCGCCTGATGCCCCGGTGGAGCCCGCAGTGCCTGCTCATGAAGCCGTTCGGGCCGCTGCGACCCGGCACCCGGACCGTCAACGTCAACCGGCGCAACTTCCTCTTCTGGCCGACCACCAGCCGCATCACCGAGGTCGTGCCCGAGCGCAAGCTGGCGTTCCGCGTGAACGAGAACAACACCGTCTGGAGCTACGAGTTGGAGCCGACGGCCACCGGCACCCGGCTGACCGAGTCCAGGCATGCGCAGAACGGCGTGAAGCCGGTGTCGAACCTGTTGGTCAACGCCGTGATGGGTGGCGTGCCCAGCTTCGAAGACGAGTTGGTCGTCGGGATGAACGCGTCCCTGAGCCGCATCAAGGCGGCTGCCGAGGGTTAGCCCTCGACGGGCTCGGGCTCCGGCTCGGGCACGGGCTCGGACACGGGCTCCGGCTCGGCGGCCTGCTGGGCGACGGGCTGGGTGAGGTCGATGACGCCGTCGTCGAACGGCTCGAACATCGGTGACCCGATCGTGGCCGGCTGCGGGGTGTCGGAGTGCGCGCCGCAACCGTATTCACTGGCGACGACGTGTCCGTCGGCCGACATCTCGTTGGCGCAGGCGCCGAACAGCGTGCCGAGCGTGCCGGTCAGTGGCAGGTAGTAGGCGCAGTCGCGGCAGACCTTGCGGGTGGCCCGGGCCATCGCCGAGTCGGGACCGTAGTCGCCGTCGTTCCAGCGTTCGGCCGCCTCGATGCGGCCCCACTGGCTGAGCACCTGGCGTCGGCCCAGGCCCACCTCGCCCGCCAGCTCGTCGAGTTCCTCGTCGCCGGAGGACATGTAGCCCGGCACCAGGCGCGGATCGTCGGTCGGGGTGGCCAGCAAGTCGCCGGGGCTGAGGTCACCGGGCTGGATGCGCTCCTGCCAGGGCACCCACTGCGGCGCCAGCAGCGCCGTCGGACCGGGCACCAACACGACCTCGCTGATGGTGGCGTGATCGGCGCCCGGGTAGGCGGCGACCACAACGGCCCACTGCCAGCCCTGGTAGCCGGGCATGGCGGCCAGGAAGCGGTGCGTCGCGGCGTTCGAATCCTCGAACGCGACACCCAGGTACTCACCGACCAAACCCTCGGCCTCGTCACCGCCCTCGAACTCGACGATCGCGGCACGCGCAGCGTCGACCGCGCCCGTCAGCACGGCGGCGAGTTCCGCCGACGGCTGGGGCTGTTCGGTCTCGAGGTTCTGGGCGGCCTGCTCGGCCGGTTCGATCATGCTGTCCATCACCCCCAATACTGCCTGACGACCCTGGAGCAAAGCCACACCGGCTGCCCTGCGGGCGGCAGTTCCTCCGATGGGGAACAATCAGGGGCGTGGATGACTCGCGAGACCCCCGCTACCATCCGCCGCGTCCACCGGGCGGTCACCGCGGTGAGCATCCCGGCATGGCGAACTATCCGAGCAGCCCGTCCACGCCCCGCCAGTCGAGCGCCAACCGGTGGCTGCCGCCCATCGAGGAGAGCCACCGCGCGCACGACCGCGACGCGTCCGAGCCCGGTTTCGACCAGTCGACGGACCGGCCGCGGGGTGCCGGCGGACGCGGCCGCGAAATGGGCTCGAAGATGTACGGGCTGTTCCAGAAGGCGGCCACCGCCGACGGGGCGGACAAGTCCGGTCTGACGGCGCTGACCTATCCGGTGATGGCCAACTTCGCCGCCGACTCCGCGATGGCCGTCGCCCTGGCCAATACGCTGTTCTTCGCCGCCGCCTCCGGGGAGAGCAAGAGCAAGGTCGCGCTGTACCTCGTCATCACCATCGCCCCGTTCGCGGTGATCGCACCGTTGATCGGTCCCGCGATCGACCGGCTGCAGCACGGCCGCCGCGTCGCCCTCGCCACGTCGTTCGCGATCCGGACCGCGCTGGCGGTGGTGCTCATCGCCAACTACGACCCCGCCACCGGCAGCTTCCCGCCGTGGGTGCTCTACCCCTGCGCGCTCGGAATGATGGTGCTGTCCAAGTCCTTCAGCGTCCTGCGCAGCGCCGTCACGCCCCGCGTACTGCCGCCCAGCATCGACCTGGTCCGGGTGAACTCGCGCCTGACCATGTTCGGGCTGCTCGGCGGCACCATCCTCGGCGGCGCGATCGCCGCGGGAGTGGAGTACCTCTTCGGACTGTTCCGGTTGCCCGGCGCGCTGTACGTCATCGTCGCCATCACCGTGGTGGGCGCGGCACTGTCGATGCGCATCCCGAAGTGGGTCGAGGTCACCACAGGCGAGGTCCCGACCACGCTGAGCTATCACGGGCCCACCGAGCAGTTCGGCCGGCCGACCCAGCCGCCCGTCACCGACAAGACCCGGCAACCGTTGGGTCGCAACATCATCACCTCGCTGTGGGGCAACTGCACCATCAAGGTGATGGTCGGCTTCCTGTTCCTCTACCCCGCCTTCGTCGCCAAGTCCCACGACGCCAGCGGCTGGGAGCAGCTGCGCATCCTCGGCCTCATCGGCGCCGCCGCGGGCATCGGCAACTTCGTCGGCAACTTCACCGCCGCCCGTCTGCAACTCGGCAATCCCTCGCGCCTGGTGGTGCGGGCGGCCACCGCGGTCACGGTGATGTCGCTGGCGACGGCCGTCTTCGGCAACCTGTACGTCGCCGCGCTGGCCACGCTGGTCACCTCGGGGGCCAGCGCCGTCGCGAAGGCGTCGTTGGACGCCTCCCTGCAGGACGACCTGCCGGAGCAGTCACGGGCGTCGGCGTTCGGCCGGTCGGAGTCGCTGCTGCAACTCGCGTGGGTGGCCGGCGGCGCGATGGGCGTGCTGATCTACACCGATCTGTGGGTGGGCTTCACGGCGATCACCGCCGTGCTGATCCTCGGGCTCGCGCAGACCCTGGTGAGCAACGGCGGCGATTCGCTGATCCCGGGGCTCGGCGGCAACCGGCCGGTGTTCGCCGAGCAGGAGAGCCGTGGCACGGCGTCGGCGGTGCGCGAATGAAGCGCGTCGCGATCATCCTGGCCTGCGTGACGTTGGCGGCGACTCTGATCACCGGCGCCCTGGTGTGGCAGCTCAGTCGAACCCCGGTGCCGAAGCATCCCGAGATCAGTGCCTACACCCGTGAGCAATTGGTGCGGGTGGGCCCGTACCGCTACTGCGACGTCTTCGTCATCACCGAGTGCGACGTCCCCAAGACGGTCGGCACGCTGGTGGTCAGCTGGCGCAATCCCATTCAGCTGTCCGTGCCGCCGTCGATCGCGCGGGCGCCGTGGGTACTGCTGCGCGCCTACGAGGGCGACGGCGAACCCGCCGTCTCGGAGTTCCGGCCCAACAGCACGCTGGCGGTCACCATCCCGACGGTCGACCCGCGCCGCGGCCGGCTGACCGGGTTCGCGGTGCAATTGCCCACCCTCGTCCGCGACGCCCAGAACAACGAGTTCCCGTGGCCCCACGCGGAGTGGTCGGTCAAGACGGTCTGGCCCTAACCCGCCGAGTGGTCGGCGGGCACCCGCTCGCCTTCGCGCGTCGGCCCCGGCGGCGTGCCGTCACCGAAGGGCCTGCCGCCCAGCTCTTCCCGGCCGTGCGGGGTCAACCAGTTGGAAAGGTCCGGGCCCTTGGGCACCACCTGGGTGGGGTTGATGTCGGCGTGCACCACGTAGTAGTGCGTCTTGATCTGGACGAAGTCGACGGTGTCCCCGAAGCCGGGGGTCTGGAACAGGTCGCGCGCGTACGCCCACAGCACGGGCATCTCGGCGAGCTTCTGCCGGTTGCACTTGAAGTGCCCGTGGTAGACGGGATCGAAGCGGGCGAGCGTCGTGAACAGCCGGACGTCGGCCTCGGTGATGGTGTCGCCCACCAGGAACCGTTGGCTGGCAAGCCTTTCCGACAGCCAGTCCAGAGCGGTGAACAGTCGGTCGTAGGCCGCCTCGTACGCGTCCTGCGAGCCGGCGAACCCGCACCGGTAGACGCCGTTGTTCACCTCGGTGTAGATCCGTTGCGACACCTCGTCGATCTCCGACCGCAGCGCCTCCGGATACAGCTGCGGCGCGCCCGGACGGTGGAACTCGGTCCACTCCGTGGACAGGTCGAGGGTCATCCGGGGGAAGTCGTTGGTGACCACCGCGCCCGTCGGCACATCCACGATCGCGGGCACCGTGATGCCCTTGGAGTAGTCCGGGAACCTCGCGAAGTAGGCGTCCTGCAGCCGCGGGATCCGTAGGACGGGGTCGACGCCGCCGGGGTCGAGGTCGAAGGTCCAGCTGCGCTCGTCGTGCGTCGGCCCGCAGAAACCAATGGAGAGCGCGTCTTCCAGCCCGAGCAGGCGCCGGACGATGATCGCGCGGTTGGCCCACGGGCACGCGCGGGCGACCACCAGCCGGTAGCGGCCCGCCTCCACGGGATAGCCGTCGCGACCGTCGGCCGTGATGCGCGTTTCGATGTACTTGGTGTCGCGGTTGAAGTCGCCCTCGGGGTTGACGTAGGTCACGGGCACCAGTGTTCCCCACCGAGCGTGGACTTGACGTCGATGAGTCCACGAGACGTCGACGAAAGGTCGACGTTCGAGAGCCTGGGGAACCACCGTGAACCGTTTCGAGTCCTAACCGTGTGTCCCCGCGCTGGCCGTTCGTCGGCACCGAGGCCCTCGCCGCCGGTGCCGTCACCAACCACGGGCTTCGGAACGCGTACGTCGCCGTCCACCGCAACGTCTACGTGCCCCGTGGTGCTCCACTCGACGCGATCGACAAGGCCGTCGCAGCGTGGCTGTGGTCGCGGCGCCTGGGCGTCCTCGCCGGCATGTCCGCATCCGCGTTGCACGGGGCGCGGTGGGTGGACGCCGAGCTCCCTGCCGAACTGAACCGGCCGGGCCGCGACAAGGTCGACGGCATCGTGCTGCACAGCGACGTCCTCGCGCCCGACGAGGTGTGCAGCCGTCGCGGCATGCCGGCGACCACCGCCGCCCGCACCGCGTTCGACGTCGGCAGGGTGCCAGGACTCGAGACGGCCGTCGTCAGAGTCGACGCGCTGCGCCAGGCGACGGGGGTGGACGTCGGATCGATTCACGCAATCGCCCAACGGCACCAGGGCGCGCGGGGCATCCGGCAACTGCGCCGCGTGCTCCAACTCAGCGACTCGGGCGCAGAGTCCCCGCAGGAAACCCGTACCCGGCTCGTCCTCACCGCGGCCGGGCTACGCCCGACGCACACCCAGATCGAGGTCTACGACGCATGCGGTCGTTTCGTCGCCCGCCTCGACATGGGTTGGCGCGACGCCTTGGTGGCCGTCGAGTTCGACGGTGCCCAGCATTGGACCGACCCGCGTCAGCGGAGTCGAGACATCGACCGGATCGCCGAATTGGGCGAGTTGGGCTGGCTCGTCGTGCGGGTCAGCGGTGAGATGCTGCGTCGCCGCCCGCACGTCGTCGTGCAACGCGTCCGGGCGGCGTTGCGCGAGCGTGGAGTATTCGTCGCCGAAACCGCCTGACGGCGTCGAGAAGTCGACGCTCGGCGGCACGAAGTCAAGCGTCGAGCTCCTGCGCGACCGCCTTGACCACCTCGGAGATGCGCCGAGCGGTCTTGCGGTCGGGGTACTTGCCCTTGCGCAGCTCCGGCTGCACGGATCCCTCGAGGAGGGTGATCATGTCCTCGACCATGCCGTGCAGCTCGTCGGGGGTGTGCTTGTGCTCGGGGGCGGACGCTTCGCGGCGTGCGCGTGCCACGCTCGGCGGCGGTTCGACGACCTTGAGACTCAACGCCTGGGGGCCGCGGCGGCCGGCCGCGATGCCGAACTCGACCTTCTGGCCCGCCTTGAGCTCCTGAACCCCAGCGGGAAGCGCCGAGGAGCCCACGTAGACGTCCTCGCCTTCCTCCTGGGACACGAAGCCGAAGCCCTTCTCGGCGCTGTACCACTTCACCTTGCCGGTCGGCACTGAACTCACCCGCTCGTTTCGCAATGAACGCGTCCCACTCGTGCGGGACGCGAATGCAATGATCCTACAAGGACGCCACCTGCAGCCGTTACTGCTCGACCACCTGTCGGTAGGCTGGAAGCCACCGCTGGAGGAGACATGCGCCTAATACTGAACGTCGTCTGGTTGATCTTCGGTGGCCTCTGGCTGGCCCTCGGATACTTTCTCGCCGGCATTCTGTGCTTCATCCTGATCGTCACCATCCCGTTCGGCTTCGCGGCATTCCGCATCGGGGTGTACGCCCTCTGGCCGTTCGGTCAGACCGTCGTCGACAAGCCCGGCGCGGGCGCAGGCGCGATGGTCGGCAACGTGATCTGGGTGGTCCTGTGCGGCATCTGGCTCGCGATCGGACACGTCCTCACCGCGATCGCCATGGCGGTGACGATCATCGGCATCCCGTTGGCGCTGGCCAACCTCAAGCTCATCCCGGTGTCGCTGTTCCCCCTCGGCAAGGAGATCGTGCCCACGAACCAGGGCGTCTTCGCGTGACGGGAACGGCCCTTGGCATGCCGTCGGTGCGGCGGGCGGCACCCGTCGGTGCACCGACGGACGGCCCGCTGCTCGACACCTTCGGCAGGGCCGCCACCGATCTGCGGGTGTCGCTCACCGATCGCTGCAATCTGCGCTGCACCTACTGCATGCCCGCCGAGGGTCTCGACTGGCTGCCGGGCGACGACCTCCTGAGCGCCGACGAGCTGGCCAGGCTCCTGTCCATCGCCGTGACACGTCTCGGGATCACCAACGTCCGCTTCACGGGTGGAGAGCCGCTGCTGTCGCGGAACCTCGAGGGGGCCATTGCGGCGGCGACGGCGCTGCGGCCGCGCCCGAAGACGGCGGTCACCACCAACGGCATCGGGCTGGTCCGCCGGGCTGCCGCGCTGAAGGCCGCCGGCCTCGACCGGGTCAACGTCTCACTCGACACGGTGAACCCCGAGCACTTCGCCCGCATCACCCGCCGCGACCGCCTCAAGGACGTCCTCGCGGGCCTCGCCGCGGCGGCCGAGGTCGGGTTGTCGCCGGTGAAGGTCAACGCCGTGCTGGATCCGGTGACCGGGCTCGACGACGCCGTCGCACTCCTGCGGTTCTGCCTCGACCACGGCTATCAGCTGCGCATCATCGAGCAGATGCCGCTCGACGCCGGGCATCAGTGGCAGCGCGACAAGACGATCGACGCGGACCTGATCCTCGGCACCCTGCGGCGCGAGTTCGACCTGGTGCCCGACGCCGCCCCGCGGGGCTCAGCGCCCGCCCAGCTGTGGCGGGTGGACGGCGGCGAGGGCACGGTGGGCGTGATCGCGTCGGTCTCCGATGCCTTCTGCGGGGCGTGCGACCGGACGCGGCTCACCGCCGACGGTCAGGTCCGCAGCTGTCTGTTCTCGCGCGAGGAGACCGACCTGCGGCTCCTGATGCGTCGCGGCGCCGACGACGAGGCCGTCGAGGCGGCCTGGCGCGCCGCCATGTGGGCCAAGCCCGCCGGCCACGGAATCAACGAGCCCGGCTTCCAGCAGCCGGATCGCCCCATGAGCGCCATCGGCGGCTGACGATGGACGTGACGGTGCGGTACTTCGCCGCGGCGCGGGCCGCCGCGGGCGTGGAGGCCGAGACGGTGTCGTTGGCACCGGGGGCGACGGTGGCCGACCTCGTCGCCGACCTCCGCGCGCGCAGCGCAGTGCTGTCCGCCGTGCTCGACCGGTGTTCGTTCCTGTGCGACGAAATCGCGGTGCGAGACCTCGAAAAGCCGCTTGCAACAAACCAGACCGTCGATGTCTTACCGCCCTTCGCGGGCGGATAAGAGTGATTTGCGTCACATCACGGAATGATCACAAAGTGTCACACGCGCTGTTCACCGCGATGATTCCCTGCGTAAACGTGACGCCGTGCTGCCGTTTTAACGTTCTCATAAGATTTGCTGGGCAGGCCGACACCCGCACCCTCCGAAGGTGCTGAAAAACGAAGTACCCGTTAACGTCCTATTCCAAGCCACACGACCTCACTCGTGGCCCGCCATGCCCAGTTACGCCGAGCTCCATCCGTTGGGCATGGTCAAGACCTACCTCAGGGATGGAGGCGGGGGACCCACCGGTCCACCGATACACAAGGACTCGGAATCGCGTGCGAAGGCACGAGATTCCTTGGGGTGAAGCCGAAAGCCGCGAGGCCGAGGCCGGGCAACCTCTCTAGCCCGAACCCGACAGCTGACCTCGTAGGCGTGGACGAGAGGATTTTCTGCACCCATGAGTGGACGGCATCGCAAAACCCCCAGCTCGACCGTGAACGTCGCCAAGATCGCCTTCACCGGCGCCGTGCTCGGCACGGGCGGCCTCGCCCTCGCCGGTCACGCCAGTGCGGCCACCGACGGCGAGTGGGACCGTGTCGCCGGCTGTGAGTCCGGTGGAAACTGGGCCATCAACACCGGCAACGGCTACCAGGGCGGACTGCAGTTCTCCCCCGGCACCTGGTCCGGCCACGGTGGTGGCGAGTACGCCCCCGCCGCCCACTTGGCGAGCAAGGACGAGCAGATCGCCGTCGCGGAGCGCGTGCTGGCCACTCAGGGCCGCGGAGCGTGGCCCGTATGCGGTCGCGGACTCTCCAGCGCCACCCCGCGCAACGTCGTCGCCGACGCCGCGCCGTTGGACAACCCCGATCTCGGTGGAGACGTTCCCCCGCCCCCGGCCGACGCCGCGCCGCTGCCGCCCGCGCCGGATCAGGCCGCGCCGCTCGACGCACCCCTGCCTCCCCCGCCGCCCGTCGACGAGCTGCCCCCGCCGCCGCCGGTCGACGCTGCGCCCCTCGACGCACCCCTGCCTCCTCCGGCTCCGGCCGACGAGCTGCCCCCGCCGCCCGCGCCCGACCAGGCCGTGACGGTCGGCTTCGACGCACCGGCACCGCCCGCTCCGGCCGACGACGCACCGCCGCCGCCGCCGGTGGACGCTGCGCCGCTCGACGCACCGGTGCCGCCGCCGCTGCCGCCCGGCCTGGGCCCGCTGAAGCTCGATCAGGCGACCCCCGCCGTCAACGTCGCCGACTGGGACGTCGCCCCCGGTGGCGCCGCCCCCGCCGCCGAGCCGCAGGCGTGGGCGCTGCACGGCGCCCCGCTGCCGCAGGATCCGATCTTCCCGGCTCCCGCACCGCTGCCCGCTCCGGATGCCGCCGCACCGCCCGCCGCGGACGCACCGGCACCGGTCGTCGACCCGGCTGCTCCCGCAGCCCTCGCCGCGCCCGCGCCGGCCGCCGATCCGTCGGTGCTTCCGCCCAACGGCATTCCGCACCTCGCCAGCCCGGACGCACCGCCGCCCGGAGCGACGATGGATCCCAACGCCGCAGGCCCCGCCGACAGCCCGAACACGAGCTACCTGAAGGACCTGTGGCAAGCGGTCCAGAACCACGACATCAGTGGCAAGGAAGCCCTCATCGTCGGCCTGTCCCAGCGCGGCATGAACACGCCGATTCCTGCGCAGGCACCGGGACCCAACGTGCCGACCGGCCCCGCGCCGGCTCCAGTCGATCCGGCCCTACCGGCGCCTGCCCCGGCTCCCGCCGACCCGGCGCTGCTCGTCCCGGCGCCCGCCCCGGCCAACTAGACCGAAGGCTAGGCCGAGCCCACCCATTCGTCGGATCCGTCCACGAACAGTTGGTGCTTCCACACCGGTAGACGCTCCTTGACGGTGTCGACCAACAGCGCGCACGTCTCGAACGCCGCCTTGCGGTGATCGGCGGCGACGGCCGCGACCAGCGCCGCGTCGCCGATGTCGAGCGTGCCGACGCGGTGGCTGACGGCGATGGCCCGCACACCCTCGCACTTCTCGGCGATCTCGGCGGCCACCTCGGCGAGCACCTGCTGCGCCGTCGGGTGTGCGGAGTACTCGAGCCGGGTGACCGATCGGCCGCCGTCGTGGTCGCGCACCGCACCCACGAAGCCGACGACCGCGCCGGCCGCGCGATGCACCACCAGCGCTTCGTGCTCGGCGAGGTCGATCGTCCGGTCGCTCAGTTCGGCCCGCAGCACGATCGCGCTCATGGGGTGTGGTCTCCTCCGCCGAGTTGGTCCAATGCATGGTCGAGCACGTCGGCCAGGACGCCGAGCCCGTCCTTCACGCCGCCGGGCGATCCCGGCAGGTTGACGATGAGGGTGCCGTCACGGACACCGCAGACGCCGCGCGAGAGCACCGAGGTGGGCACGTGGGGTAGGCCCGACCGTCGGATCGCGTCGGCCAGGCCGGGAATCTCGAAGTCGACGATGGCGGCCGTCGCGTCGGCGGTCCCGTCGGTCGGCGAGATGCCGGTGCCGCCGGAGGTCAGGATGAGGTCGACCTTCTCGCCGAGCGCGGTCCACAGGGCGCGGGTCACCGCCAGTCCGTCGGCGACCACGTCGGGCGGTGTGACGTCGTATCCGCGGGCGCTCAGCCACTCCACGATCACCGGGCCGGTGCGGTCCTCGTAGACGCCGTTGGCCGCGCGCGTCGACGCGATGATCACGCGTGCCGACCGGGTCACGCGCCGTCGCTCCGCGGCGGTTCCCAGGTGCCCGTCTTGCCACCCTCCTTGCGCACGACGGCGATGCCGTCGATGATCGCCGCCGGGTCGACGGCCTTGAGCATGTCGTAGAGCGTGAGCGCCGCGACGCTGACCGCGGTCAGCGCCTCCATCTCGACGCCGGTGCGGTCGGTGGTCCTGACCGTGGCGGTGATCGTGACGTCGACCGAGCCGACCTCGAATTCGACGTCGACGCCCGTCAGCGCCAGCTGGTGACACAGCGGGATCAGGTCGCTGGTGCGCTTGGCCGCGAGGATCCCGGCGATGCGGGCGGTCGCGAGGGCGTCGCCCTTGGGCAGTCCGCCGGTGGCGATGAGGTCGACGACGTCGGCGCGCGTGCGCAGGACACCGGTGGCGACGGCCGTGCGCCTGGTGGCGTCCTTGGCGGTCACGTCGACCATGTGCGCCGCGCCCGAGTCGTCCAGGTGCGACAGTCGACCGGGGCGGGCCGTCACGTCTACTTGTTGATGACGGTGACCGGGTGCGTGTACGGCAGATCCTCGACCGGCAACGGGAACGTCAGTTCGCCGAAGGGCGACAGCGCGCCGGTACGGTCGGCGGCAAGCTCACTGACGGGGTGATCGCCGTCGTCGCTCACGGGCCAGCCGTTGTCGACGTAGTGATTCTTCTGCGGTTTCTTGTCAGCCACGCCTCACATTGTGGCAGGCGCGCAGTGCGCTGGCGAGACCGGCGGGCCTACGCTGGTAAGCAATGTCCGAATCAGCTCCCGTCGTGCCGTTGGGCACGTGGCTGGCCGAGCTGACCGACGATCAGCTCGTCCGTCTGTTCGAGCTGCGTCCCGATCTCGCCCAACCCCCACCGGGGTCCATCTCCGCGCTGGCCGCCAGGGCTGCGGCCCGGCAGTCGGTGAAGGCCGCGACCGACGGCCTCGACTTCCTGGCGCTGGCGACGCTCGACGCACTGTTGGTCCTGCGTGCCGACGCCGCCGGAGTCACGCTGGCCGCGCTGACCGAGCGCCTCGGCGACCGCGTGGGCCGCGAGGACCTGGCCGCGGCGCTGGACGCCCTGCGGGCCCGCGCCCTGGCGTGGGGCGACGACGCGCTGCGGGTCACCCCGGAGTCCGCGGCCGGGCTGCCGTGGCATCCGGGGCAGGTCACCCTCGAGGCCGACGGCCCCGACGCCGCGCTCGTCGCCGACTTGGTCGACGGCGTCGACGGGCCGCAGCGCGAGCTGTTGGAGCGACTGGTCGACGGGTCGCCGATCGGCCGCACGCACGACGCCGCGACGGGCACCCCCGCCGACCGGCCGGTCCAGCGGCTGCTGGCGGCGGGACTGCTGCGACGGGTCGACGAGGACACCGTGATCCTGCCGCGCCTCGTCGGGCAGGTGATGCGCGGCGAGGCGCCGGGCCCCCTCGGGCTGAGCCCACCCGACCCGGCAACCACGTCGACGTCGGTGGCCGACGTCGACGCGGCGGCAGCCGGGTCCGCGATGGACGTCCTCCGCGAGGTGGACGTGGTGCTCGACGCCCTGTCCACGACGCCGATCCCCGAACTGCGCAGCGGCGGGCTCGGCGTTCGCGAACTGAAGCGGCTGAGCAAGGCGACCGGCATCGACGACGACCGCCTGGGCCTGATCCTCGAAGTCGCCTCGGCGGCGGGGTTGATCGCGGCGGGCATCCCCGAGCCGGATCCGCTCGACGGCGCCGGACCGTACTGGGCGCCGACGCTGGCCGCCGACCGGTTCGTCGAGTCCACCAATGCCGTGCGCTGGCATCAGATCGCGTCGGCCTGGCTGGACCTTCCGGCCCGGCCGGGTCTCGTCGGCGAGCGTGGGCCCGACGGCAAACCCTATGCCGTGCTGTCGGATTCGCTGTACTCGACCGCCGCGCCGCTGGACCGCCGGCTGCTGCTGTCCACGCTGGCGGACCTGCCGCCCGGCACCGGCGTCGACGCTGCGGGCGCTTCGGCCGCCATGACGTGGCGGCGACCGCGCTGGGCGGCGCGTCTTCAGGTCGCGCCGGTGGCCGACCTGCTCGCCGAGGCCCACGCGGTGGGGGCAATCGGTCGGGGTGCGATCGCGACACCGAGCCGCGGCATGCTCGCGAACGAGCCGGAGGACGTCGTCGTCGCGGCGATGACCAAGGTGCTGCCCGCCCCGATCGACTACTTCCTGGTGCAGGCGGACCTGACCGTGGTGGTGCCCGGACCGCTGGATCGCGGCCTGGCCGAACAACTCTCGGTGGTGGCCACGGTCGAGTCGGCCGGCGCCGCGATGGTGTACCGGATCAGCGAGCAGTCCGTCCGGCGGGCCCTCGACACCGGCCTGAGCGCCAGCGAGCTGCACCAGCTGTTCGCGCGCCACTCGAAGACCCCGGTGCCGCAGGGCTTGACGTACCTGATCGACGACGTGGCGCGCCGCCACGGTCAGCTGCGGGTCGGCATGGCGGCGTCGTTCGTCCGGTGCGAGGACCCCGCCCTGCTGACTCAAGCCATCTCGTCGCCGGCGCTGGAGAAGCTCGACGTCCGGGCGCTGGCCCCGACCGTCGCCGTGTCGATGTCGCCCATCAACGAACTGCTCGCCGCCCTGCGAAGCGCGGGCTTCGCTCCGGCCGCCGAGGATTCGTCGGGCACGATCGTCGACGTCAAGTCGCGCGGCGCCCGGGTGCCGACGCCCGGCCGCCGCCGCGGCTACCGTCCGCCGCAGGGCCCGACGGCGCAGACCCTGGGCGCCATCGTCGCGGTGCTGCGCAAGGTGACGGGCTCCCCCACCGACGGCACCCGCCTCGACCCGGCGGAGGCCATGGCGCAGCTGCACGGCGCGGCCCACCGGCAGGAGTCCGTCGTCATCGGCTACGTCGACCCGGCGGGGGTGGCGACGCAACGCGTCGTGGCCCCGATCAACGTCCGGGGCGGTCAGCTCACCGCCTACGATCCGGCCGCCGGGCGAGTGCGCGACTTCGCCATTCATCGCGTCACGTCGGTCGTGTCGGCGGATCAGGGATAATGAGTGGGATGAACACAGCAGAAGTCCGGGCATGACCGACGGCCCGTTGATCGTGCAGTCCGACAAGACGGTGCTGCTCGAGGTCGACCACGAACTCGCGGGTGCGGCACGCGCTGCAATCGCTCCCTTCGCCGAACTCGAACGCGCGCCCGAACACATCCACACCTATCGCATCACCCCGTTGGCGCTGTGGAACGCCCGCGCGGCCGGGCACGACGCCGAGCAGGTGGTAGACGCCCTGGTGTCCTTCTCGCGGTACTCGGTGCCGCAGCCGCTGCTGGTCGACATCGTCGACACGATGGCGCGCTACGGCCGCCTGCAGCTGGTGAAGAGCCCGGTGCACGGCCTGGTGCTGGTCAGCCTGGACCGCGCGGTGCTCGAAGAGGTGCTGCGCAACAAGAAGATCGCCCCGATGCTCGGGGCCCGCATCGACGACGACACGATCATCGTGCACGCCAGCGAGCGCGGTCACATCAAGCAGATGCTGCTCAAGATCGGCTGGCCCGCCGAGGACCTCGCCGGCTACGTCGACGGTGAAGCTCATCACATCGAGCTGGCGCAGGACGGCTGGGTGCTGCGTGACTACCAGCAGATGGCCACCGACTCGTTCTGGGCCGGCGGCTCGGGCGTCGTGGTGCTGCCCTGTGGCGCGGGCAAGACCATCGTCGGCGCCGCGGCCATGGCCAAGGCCGGGGCCACGACGCTGATCCTGGTCACCAACACCGTCGCCGGCCGGCAGTGGAAGCGGGAGCTGATCGCCCGGACCTCGCTGACCGAGGAGGAGATCGGCGAGTACTCCGGCGAGCGCAAGGAGATTCGGCCCGTCACCATCGCGACCTACCAGGTGATCACGCGTCGCACCAAGGGCGAGTACAAGCACCTCGAGCTGTTCGACAGCCGCGACTGGGGTCTGATCATCTACGACGAGGTGCACCTGCTGCCCGCCCCGGTGTTCCGGATGACGGCCGATCTGCAGTCCCGCCGCCGGCTCGGGCTGACCGCCACCCTGATCCGCGAGGACGGCCGCGAAGGCGACGTCTTCAGCCTGATCGGCCCCAAGCGCTACGACGCGCCGTGGAAGGACATCGAGGCCCAGGGCTGGATCGCCCCGGCCGAGTGCATCGAGGTCCGGGTCACGATGACCGAGAACGAGCGGATGATCTACGCGACGGCCGAGCCCGAGGAGCGGTACAAGCTCTGTTCGACGGCGCACACCAAGGTGGCGGTGGTGAAGTCCATCCTGGCGCGCCATCCCGGCGAGCCGACGCTGGTGATCGGTGCCTACCTCGACCAATTGGAGGAGCTGGGCCGCGAACTCGACGCCCCGGTGATCCAGGGGTCGACGAAGAACGCCGAACGCGAAGTGCTCTTCGACGCCTTCCGCACGGGTGAGATTCAGACACTGGTGGTGTCCAAGGTCGCCAACTTCTCCATCGACCTTCCCGAAGCCAGTGTCGCGGTGCAGGTTTCGGGCACGTTCGGCTCGCGGCAGGAGGAGGCGCAGCGCTTGGGTCGGCTTCTGCGGCCCAAGGCCGACGGCGGCGGCGCGGTCTTCTACTCCGTGGTGTCGCGCGACAGCCTCGACGCCGAGTACGCCGCGCACCGGCAGCGGTTCCTTGCCGAACAGGGGTACGGATACGTCATCAAGGACGCCGACGATCTGCTCGGTCCGGCGATATGACGGTGCGGCGGGTGGTGCCGAATCTGACCGTCGCCGACGTCGCCGCCGCCCGCACCGCCTACGTCGAGACCCTCGGCCTCACCGAGGTGATGAACCACGGCTGGATCCTCACGCTGGCCGATGACGCGGGCCACCAGATCAGCGTCATGACAACCGATCTCACCGCGGCCGTCAACCCGGACCTCTCGGTGGAGGTCGACGACGTCGACGCCGCCCACGCCGCGGCGGTGTCCGCGGGCATGGCCATCGTGCACCCGTTGACCGACGAGGAGTGGGGCGTGCGGCGGTTCTTCTTCGAGGATCCCTCCGGCAACGTCGTCAACGTGCTGAGCCACCGCTAGCTCAGCGCGGGGATGACCTCGCGTTCGAACAGTTCGATGCCCGAGCGGTCGTAGGCCGCCTCGGGGAAGTACAGGATGGCGTACTCGCAGCCCAGGTCGCGCAACCGAGTGAGCCGCTCGACGACCTGCTCGGGTGTGCCGCTGGCCGCGTCGGGTGAGGTGACGTTGGCGAGCATGGCGTCCACCGCCTCAGGATTCGCCGCGGTGGCCTGGCGGGCCCGGATGCGCTCGATCCGTTCGGTGACGTCGGCCTCCGAGGTGCCGAGGACGGCGTTGAAGTTGGCCGACCGGACGATGGCGCCGTAGTCGGTACCGACGTTCGCGCAGTGTTCCTCGAGCACCTTGGACTTGTGCGCGAAGCCCTCGGGCTCGGAGGTGAAGTTGGTGTACTGCGCATACTTGGCGGCGATCTTCAGCGTCACCTTCTCGCCGCCGCCGGCGATCCACAGTGGAATACCGTCCTCCTGCAACGGCTTTGGTGCGACGATCGCGTCGTCGACCTGATAATGATCGCCCGCGTGGCTCACCCGGCCGTCGCGCCACGCGTCGCGCATGATCTGGACGCCCTCGTCGAGCCGGGCCAGTCGGACGCCGGCCGAGGGAAAGCCGTATCCGTAAGCGCGCCATTCGTGTTCGTACCAGCCGCCGCCGATGCCCATCTGCAACCGGCCGCCCGAGATGACGTCCACGGTGGCCGCGACCTTGGCGAGGTACACCGGGTTGCGGTAGCTCATCGCCGTGCACATCTGCCCGAGTTTGATGCGCGTGGTGGTCGCCGCGTACGCCGACATCAACGACCACGCCTCGTGCGTCGCCTCGCCGGTGGGCACCGGCACGGTGTGGAAGTGGTCGTACACCCACAGCGAGTCCCACGCTCCGCCGTCGGCGTAGGTGGCCAGGTCGCGCATCACCTCCCAGTGCCGGGCGACGGGAATGTCCACCAGATCGAGTCGCCAACCCTGCGGGATGAAGAGTCCGAAGCGCATGCTTCCGACTGTAGCGGGGACGGACGTGGAAACATCGGGGCGGAGAGAAGGAGATGCGATGGATCGCTACGAGCGGCTGGCGGGTGCGTTCGTCGGCTTGGCGGACACCTTGGTCGCCGACTACGACGCCATCGAGCTGGCCCAACAACTCATCGACAACAGCATGGAGCTGTTGCCGATCAGCGCGGCGGGCATTCTGCTGGGTGACGCACGTGGTGCGCTGCACCTGTTCGCCTCGAGCAGCGAGGAGAGCCGGCTGCTGGAGTTGCTGCAGGTGGAGGCCGACGTCGGCCCGTGCCTCGACGCGTACCGGTCCGGTGAGGCCGTGCACGTGGAGAACCTGGCCGCCACCTCCGCGCAGTGGCCCGCCTTCGCCCAGCGGGCTGCCGAATACGGCTTCCGGGCCGTGGTCGCGCTGCCGCTGCGATTGCGCACCGAGCGGATCGGCGCCCTGAACCTCTTCCTTCAGGACACGGGTCCGATGCAGCAGGCCGACGTCGCGGTGGGGCAGGCCCTGGCTGACGTCGCCACGATCGGCATCGTCCACCAACGGCTCCTGAGCCGCTCCGAGCAGGTCAACCAGCAACTGCAGACGGCGCTCAACACCCGCCTGATCATCGAACAGGCGAAGGGCGTGCTCGCCGAACGCGGCACCCTCGACATGGATCGCGCGTTCAATCTCCTTCGGCAACATGCTCGCCGGACCAACCGGCGGCTCGCCGACCTGGCCCGTGAGGTCGTCGACGGGGCGCCGACGGGCGACATCATCGGCACTCCGACCACCTGAGGTTTGCGTCCACCGTCCCGGGGCTAGCCTTCCCCATGGCGCTTTCTCAGGACGACCGTGAACAGTTCCTCGCCGAGCCTCGCGTCGCGGCGCTTTCCGTCTACGCCGGCGACACGCGAGGGCCTCTGGTGGTGCCCATCTGGTATCAGTACGCCCCGGGCGGTGAGCCCTGGATTCTCACCGCCCCGGCCTCGCGCAAGGCCCGCCTGATCGAGGCCAACGGCTTCTTCTCGTTGATGGTCGAGCGCTCCGAGCCCACCGTGCGGTACGTGGCCGTCGACGGATCCGTCAGCCGCATCGAGCCGGCGACCGACGCCCAACTGGAGGAGATGACGCGGCGGTATCTCCACGGCGACGCGGCCGACCGGTACCTCGAGTTCGCCCGCACGGAACTCGGCGAGCACGTCGCCATCTCGATGACGCCCGAGCACTGGCTCTCGGCGGACATGGGCTCGTTCTGACCAACGCAAAGGTCCCCGAGGCGCCGTTGCCTCGGGGACTTTCGCTGGATCTGGTGGGCTAGCTGGTCAGCGACGCCGGCGGTGCGAACCGCTCGCCGTAGCGTTCCGCGAGCTCCTTGGCGCGGGCCACGAAGGCGGCCTTGCCGACGCCGTGCGGGCCCTCGTAGCCGACGATGAACTGCGCCGAGCCACCGGTCCACGGCGGGAAGCCGATGCCCATGATGGAGCCGATGTTGGCGTCCGCCGTGGTCATCAGGACGTTCTCGTCGATGCACTTCTGCGTTTCGAGCGCTTCGGCGAAGAGCATCCGGTCGATCATGTCCTGCAGCGGGAGCTCGGTGGTGCCGGAGTTGAACGTGTCCTTGAGACCCGACCACAGTCCGACGCGCTTGCCGTCGGCGTATTCGTAGAAGCCGGCGCCCTTGAGCCGCGACGGACGACCGATCTCGATCATCTTCTCCACGACGGCCTCGGCCGGGTGCGCCTCGTACGTGCCGCCGGCTTCTTCGACGCCCTTGCGTGAGGCAACGGCGATCTTGTGCATCAGCTCGAGGTTGAGCTCGTCGGACAGCTGCAGCGGCGGCGCCGGGTAGCCGGCCTGCGAACCGGCCTGCTCGATGCTGGCCGGAACCACGCCCTCGCCCAGCATCGCCAGCGCCTCGTTGACGAAGGTGCCGATGACGCGGCTGGTGAAGAAGCCACGGCTGTCGTTGACCACGATCGGGGTCTTGCCGATGGCAAGCGTGTAGTCGAAGACCCGGGCCAGCGCCTCGTCAGAGGTCTTCTCGCCCTTGATGATCTCGACCAGAGGCATCTTGTCGACCGGGGAGAAGAAGTGGATGCCGATGAAGTCCTCCTGGCGCTTCACCCCGGCCGCGAGACCGGTGATGGGCAGCGTCGAGGTGTTCGACCCCAGCAGTGCGTTGGGCTCGACGACGTCCTCGATCTCCTGGAACACCTTGTGCTTCAGCTCGACCGACTCGAAGACGGCTTCGATGACGAAGTCGACGCCGGCGAAGTCGGCCGCATCGGCGGTCGGGGTGATCCGGGCCAGCAGTGCGTCGGACTTCTCCTGCGTGGTCCGGCCGCGCTCGAGCGCCTTGGCCTCGATCTTCTCCGAGTAGCCCTTACCGCGTTGCGCCGCTTCAATTTCGACGTCCTTGAGCACGACCTCGAAGCCGGCCTTCGCCGAGACGTAGGCGATGCCCGCACCCATCATGCCGGCGCCGAGCACGCCGATCTTGCGGATCTCCTGCTTCGCGATGCCGTCGGGGCGCGAGCCGCCGCCGTTGATGGACTGCAGATCCAGGAAGAACGCCTGAATCATGTTCTTGGCGACCTGGCCGGTGACCAGGTGGGTGAAGTAGCGGCTCTCGATGCGGGTGGCGGTGTCGAAGTCGACCTGCGCACCCTCCACGGCCGCGTCCAGAATGGCGCGCGGGGCGGGCATAGGGGCACCCTTGAGCTGCTTCTTCAGCAACGCCGGGAACGACGGCAGGATGCCGGCGAGCGCGGGATGCGACGGCGTGCCGCCGGGCATCTTGTAGCCCTTGGCGTCCCACGGCTGGGTGTGCGACTCGGGGTTGGCCTTGATCCACGCCTTGGCGGCCGGCACCAATTCGTCGACGCTGGAGACCAATTCGTCGACCAGTCCGATCTCCTTGGCCTTGCCGGGCTTGAACCGCGTGCCCTGGCTCAGGATCTCCATGAACGCCTTCTGGATGCCGAACATCCGGACGGTGCGGGCGACGCCGCCTCCGCCGGGCAGCAGGCCCAGGGTGACCTCGGGCAGGCCGATCGCCACACCCTTGACGTCGGCGGCGATGCGGTGGTGGGTGGCCAGCGCGATCTCCAGGCCACCGCCGAGGGCTGCACCGTTGATGGCCGCGACCACGGGCTTGCCGAGGGTCTCCAGCTTGCGCAGGTCGGCCTTGATGAACTCGACCTCTTCGAACGCCTGGGCGGCGTCGTCCGGACCGATCTTCAGCATGCCCTTGAGGTCACCACCGGCGAAGAAGGTCTTCTTCGCGCTGGCGATCACCACGCCGGTGATCGAATCCTTCTCCGCGACAAGCCGATCCACGGCATTGTGCATGGATTCCTTGTAGTGCTCGTTCATCACGTTGGCCGACCCGGTCGGGTCGTCCAACGTCAGCGTGACGATGCCGTCGGCATCCTTGTCCCACTGAATGGTGTTCTCTGCCATTGCCCTACACCCTCTCGATGATGGTCGCGACACCCATGCCGCCGCCGATGCACAGCGTGATCAACGCACGCTTGGCGCCGCGACGCTCCAGCTCGTCGACCATGGTTCCGGTGATCATGGCGCCGGTGGCGCCCAGCGGGTGACCCATCGCGATGGCGCCACCGTTGACGTTGAGCTTCTCGTCGGGGATGTTGAGGTCCTTCTGGAACTTCAGCACCACCGAGGCGAACGCCTCGTTCAGCTCGAACAGGTCGATGTCCTCGGTCGTCAGACCGGCGCGGTCGAGCACCTTGCGGGTGGCGGGCGTCGGGCCGGTGAGCATGATGACGGGATCGGCGCCGCTGGTGGCGGTCGCCACGATGCGGGCGCGCGGGGTCAGACCCTGCGACTGCCCGGCCTTCTCCGAGCCGACCAGCACCAGCGCGGCGCCGTCGACGATGCCGGAGCTGTTGCCGCCGGTGTGGACGTGGTTGATCTTCTCGACGTAGTGGTACTTCTGCAGCGCGACGTCGTCGAAGCCGCCCATGGCGCCGAGGCCCTCGAACGCGGACTTCAGCTTGCCGAGGCTCTCGAGCGTGGTGCCCGGGCGCATGTGCTCGTCCTGGTCGAGGATGACCAGACCGTTCTGGTCCTTGACCGGGATGACGGACTTGGCGAAGTAGCCGCCCGACCATGCCGCGGCGGCCTTCTCCTGCGAGCGCACCGCGTAGGCGTCGACGTCGTCGCGCGAGAAGCCCTCGATGGTGGCGATCAGGTCGGCGCCGATGCCCTGGGGCACGAAGCCGATGCGGTAGTTGGTCTCCGGGTCGCTGGCCCAGGCTCCACCGTCGGAGCCCATGGGGACGCGGCTCATGGACTCGACGCCGCCGGCGAGCACCAGGTCGTCCCAGCCGGAGCGCACCTTCTGCGCGGCGGTGTTGACGGCCTCGAGGCCCGAGGCGCAGAAGCGGTTGAGCTGGAATCCGCCGGTGGTCTCGGGCAGCTTGGCCACGAGCGCCGCGGTGCGGGCGATGTCGCCGCCCTGGTCGCCGACGGGCGAGACGACACCCAGGATCAGGTCGCTGATCAGGTTTTCGTCGAGATCGGGGTGGCGGGTGCGCAGCTCGTCGATCAGTCCGACGACGAGGTTGACGGGCTTGACCTCGTTGAGTGCGCCGTTGCGTTGTTTGCCGCGGGGTGTGCGGATCGCCTCATAGATGAAGGCTTCTTCGGACATGTGTTGACTCTCCAGGTCCATATTGAGGTTGGGGGATCGCGTTCTGGTGTTGAACAGGCGCGTACCCGCGTGGAGGTTAGTCCTCGCGTGGTGAGCCTAGCAGCTCGCCCAACCCGTTGGTTGGGCGGTTGCTGAGACCCCCTCCTCCGTCAGGCCCTTTCGAGTCGGGCGTCCTGCCCCAGCGTCGGATAGTCAACGTAGCCAACGGGTCCCGGCGCATAGAACGTCGCCACGTCGGGCTCGTTCAGCTCGGCGCCCAGGACCAGCCGGTCGATCAGGTCCGGGTTGGCGAGGAAGGCCCGCCCCACCGCGGCGGCGCTGATGACGCCCCACTCGGCGAGCTCCTCGAGCTGGCAGAACCGGGTGTCGACCTCGCGACCGGTGTTGAGCACCAGCGGCCCGGCCCACAGCCCGCGCAGCGCTCCGAAGGCGGGCACGTCGGGATCGATGAGGACGTGCAGATAGGCGATCTCCAGCGGTGCGAGCCGCGTGATGAGCGCCTCGTAGGCGGCGACCTCGTCGACCTCGCGCATGTCACCGGCACCGTTTCCGGGAGAGATGCGCAGCCCGACCCGGTCGGCGCCGATTTCCGCGGCGACGGCCTCGACGATCTCGGCGGCCAGCCGGGCGCGGTTCTCGGCGGAGCCGCCGTACCGGTCGGTGCGTTGGTTGGTGACGTCGGAGAGGAACTCGTGCAGCAGGTAGCCGTTGGCCCCGTGGATCTCGACGCCGTCCATCCCGGCGTCGACGGCGCGGCGCGCGGCCACCCGGAAGTCCTCGACGATCGGCGCGATCTCCTCGGTCCGCAGGGCGCGAGGCACGGGAAGGGGCTGCTTGCCCGTCGGGGTGTGGGTGGTTACGTCGGCCGCGATGGCCGACGGCGCGACGGGGTGCACACCGCTGATGTCCGGGTGCCCCATCCGGCCGACGTGCCACAGCTGGACGAACATCTGGCCGCCGGCTTCGTGGACCTCGTCCGCGATCTCCGCCCACTTGGACTCGTGCCGCTCGGTGTAGATGCCCGGCGTGTTCAGATAGGCGCCGTTGGCGGCGGCCGACACCGCGGTGGCCTCGGAGATGATGAGCCCTGCCGCCGCGCGCTGGGAGTAGTACTGCGCGGCCAGGTCCGACGGGGTTCCGTCGGCCTGCGCCCGGGACCGGGTGAGCGGCGCCATGAACAACCGGTTGCGCAGGTCTGTGTAGCCGATGCGAACGGGTTGCAGTAGTGCGGCGTCGGCCGGGAGCGCGTAGGTCATGTCGCCGTCAGCGTCGCGTGGGCGAAATTCATTCCCCACCCCGGTGGACCTAGGCTCGGTCCATGGCATCTCCCCATGTCGCCGGCCGCCCGGCTCCGGTCGCCCGCCTTCAGCCCTATGCCGTGACGATCTTCGCCGAGATGTCCGCGCTCGCCGCTCGCATCGGTGCGGTGAACCTGGGCCAGGGGTTCCCCGACGAGGACGGCCCGGCGGCGATGCTGAAGGCCGCCGAGAACGCGATCGCCGAGGGCGTCAACCAGTACCCACCCGGGCCGGGCATCCCCGCCCTGCGGCAGGCCATCGCGGCGCAGCGGCACCGGCACTACGGGATCACCTACGACCCCGACACCGAGGTACTCGTCACCGTCGGCGCCACCGAGGCCATCGCGGCGTCGGTCATCGGGCTGGTGGAGCCCGGCTCCGAGGTGCTGCTGATCGAGCCGTTCTACGACTCGTACTCCCCCGTCATCGCCATGGCCGGCTGCCATCGGGTGGCCGTCCCGCTGGTCACCGACGGCCGCGGATTCGCGATCGACGTGGACGCCCTACGCGCCGCCGTCACGCCGCGCACCCGGGCGCTGATCGTGAACTCGCCGCACAATCCGACCGGCATGGTCGCCACCGACGCCGAACTCTCGGCGATCGCGCAGCTCGCGGTGGAGCACGATCTGCTGGTCATCACCGACGAGGTCTACGAAGCCCTGGTCTTCGACGGCCACCGGCATCTGCCGCTGGCCGGGTATCCGGGAATGGCCGAACGCACGATCACCATTTCGAGCGCGGCGAAGATGTTCAACGTCACCGGCTGGAAGATCGGCTGGGCGTGCGGGCCGGCGGATCTCATCGCCGGGGTCCGCGCCGCCAAGCAGTTCCTCACCTACGTCGGCGGCGCACCGTTCCAGCCGGCCGTGGCCCAGGCCCTGGACGATGAGGACGCGTGGAGCACGTCGCTGCGAGAGTCGTTCCAGGCCAAGCGGACCCGGCTCTCGAGTGCGCTGTCCGACATCGGCTTCGACGTCCTCGACAGCTTCGGAACCTACTTCCTGTGCGCCGACCCGCGCCCCCTGGGGTACGGCGACAGCGCCACCTTCTGCGCCGAGTTGCCCGAGCGGGCCGGCGTCGCGGCGATCCCGATGTCGGCGTTCTGCGATCCCCACTCCGACCACGTCGGGCAGTGGAACCACCTGGTGCGCTTCGCCTTCTGCAAGCGCGACGACACCATGGAGGAAGCCATCAGGAGGCTTCAGGTCCTCAAGGCCTGATCACACCTCGATGGGCGGATGCAGCCGCTCCATCGTGTACTGCCGGTTGCGCCGGGCCGCCAGCGCGCTGGCCGCGAGCGACACGGCGAGGACGCCGAGGAGCACGGCGATCGACACCCAGAGCCGGGATTCGACGCCACCGGCCGTCAGTTCACGCAACCCGTTGACCGCGTACGTCATCGGATCGAACGGGTGGATGATCTGGAACGGCTTGGCGGTGGTCTCGACGGGATAGATGCCACCCGAGGACACCAGTTGGAACATCAGGAACGCCAGGGTGACGACCCTGCCGACCGCCACCCCGAACACTGCGTTGAACGCCTGGATCATCGCCAGGAAGGTTGCGGCGACGAGGAACAGGAAGGCGACGGTGGCGGGCGCGTACTTGGCGTGCAAGCCGACCCCGACGTGCACGACGACGTACATGACGGCGACCTGGCACGCCACCACGGCCAGCGCCGGCCAGTACGACGCCAGCACCACGCGCAGGGAGCCGAGCCCGGCCACGATCGGTCGAGCCTGCAACGGCGTCAACAACATCCAGACGATGAGCGCGCCGATGAACAGCGCCAGGGGCAGGAAGAACGGCGCGAATCCGGTGCCGAAGGTGGGCGCCTCGTTGGCGACGTGCTGCTGCACGCCCACCGGGCTCGCCACCGTGCGGGCGACGGCGTCGCGCTGCTGGGGACTCCACGTCGGGACCTGTGCGGCACCCTCGTCCAACCCGCCGGCGAGTTGCCGGGAACCGTCCTTCAGCTTGCCGGTGCCCGCCGCCAATTGATCTGCACCGGTGGCTAATTGGCCTCCGCCGGCGGCCAGCTTCACCAACCCGGCGTCGAGCTTCGCCGCGCCGCTGTCGAGTTGGGCGGCGCCGTCACGCAGCCGGATCACGTCGGACTTCAGCTGGCCGTTGAGGGTCGGGGTGAGCAGCTGCCGGGCCTGGCTGCGCGGATCACCGAACTCGTTCTGCAGGCGTTGGGCTCCGTCGCGCAGCTTCAGCAGGCCCTCGTCGGTGGTCGGGTCGAGGCCCTGGGAGTTCAGCAGTCGCTGCGCTCCGCCCAGCACCTCGCCGAGGCCGCGCGCCGACGGATCCGGGTTGGACTGCAAACCGCCGATCACCTGGTCGACGATTCCGGCCGCCAACTGGTGGTCCACGTTCAGTGCGGCGATGCGATCACTCGCCGTGGCGACGCCCCCGCTGATCTGCGCGGCCAGCGCGGAGACGTCGTCGGGATTCAGGCCGAGCCGCTGCACCCTGTCCAATGCGTCGATCAGAGGCGTGGTGGCCTGACCGATGCCGGTCGACAACTGGTGCGCTCCCGACGCGAGCGCAGCCGAACCGGTGCGCGCGGTGGTCAGCCCGTTGGCGAGTGTGTGTGCTCCCGTGGCCAATTGGCGTGCCCCGTCGTCGGCACTGGTCAGTCCCGCGGACAGCTGGTCGGCGCCGGTGGCGGCCCGTTTGATGCCCGCTCCGGCGTCGGTCAGACCGATCAGCACCTTGCCGACCACCTGCTCACCGATCTTGGCGCTCACCTGGTTGAGGATTTCGCGGGAGGCGTTCTGCCCGATCACCGAGGCGAGGTAGTTGTTCGCGTCGTTGAAGTCGAACCGAAGCTCGGCCTGGCGCGGTTCGGGGGTCGCCGCCGACGCGATCGCCTCGCTGAAGTCCTCGGGCAGGGTGATGGAGAAGTACGACGTGCCGTCCGCGACCGCCTTGGCCGCGTCCGGCGCCGACATCGGATGCAGATCGAGCTGACCGGACGCGAGCAGGGCGTCACTCACCTGGTCGCCCGCGCGTAGTTCCTGGCCCTGGACCACGGCGCCGCGGTCGGTGTTCACCAGCGCGACGGGCACCTTGTCGACCGCGTTGAACGGGTTCCAGAACGCCCACAGGTACATCGCGCCGTAGAGCAACGGCAGCAGGATGATGGTGACCAACGCGATGCGGGGCATGGTGCCGCGCGAGTAGCGCTTGAGATCGGTACCCAACGACAGTCCGGCAAGCATCCTCACACTCCATCCTTCTGGGCCAGCGGTAGTTCGACGCGCACACCCAGCCCGTCGGGCACCGGGTTGGCCGAGGCCGTGACCACGGTCTGGCGTTCGCCGAGCTCGGCGAGGCGACGCACCAGTGCGACGCGACTCGCGTCCTCGGCCACCTGGTCGACCGGCCCCACCACCAGCAGCGGCGGCGCGGTCGTGTTGGCCAGGGCCACGCGCAGCAGCAACGCGTCCAACTCGCCGAGTTCGTCGACGTAGGAACCCAATTCGGGCAGCGGCAGCGCGCCGAAGACCGGCGCGCACGCGCGGGCCAGGTCGGCGTCGTCGGCCCGTCGCACCACGCGGTACCACGGTGCGTCCCAGCGCATCTTCTCGGTGAGGAGGTCGCGCACGGTGACCGACTCGTAGACCGCGTCGACCTCCTCGATCCCGGCCAGCGCACTGCGGCGGAACACGGTCCGCACGTTGGTCTCCCCCAGCACCCGCAGTGTCCCGCCGGTCGACTTCATCCGACCGGCCAGGGTCATCAGCAGTGCGGTCCGGCCCGCGCCGGGAGGTGCCAGCAGCACCGTCAGTCCGCCGCGTGGGACTTCCAGGCTGACCGGCCCGTATACCGGCCCCCAGGGGCCGGCCACCGAGATGGCCGTGGCCACGATCGCAGGCGGCTGTTCGTCGTCGGTGTCCGGCTCAACCACCGCCTCATCCAAACACGCGCCGCTCAGATCGACGCGGCGAGTTCCCAGAGGCGTTCGGGATCAGCGGAGTCCGAACGCAGCGGGCTGAGTACGAGATCAGTGGCGCCCGCGTCGAGATAGCGGTGCAGTTGGGTGCGCACCGCCGTCGGTGCCCCGACGGCCGCGACGTCTGCCGCACGGGAGACTCCTTCCCGCTCGATGACCCTGGCATACGACGGGATCGACTCGTAGAACGCGAGTTCGGTAGCCGCCGACTCGTAGGCAGCGTCGGCGTCGGCGGTCACCATCACCGGAACCGCGGCGATGATCTTGGGCGCGGGACGGCCCGCCGCCGTCGCCGCCTCGGAGATGGTGGGCACGATGAACTCGGACAGGGTTCGCGGGCCCGCCAGGTAGGGCAGCGTGCCGTCGGCCAACTCGCCGGTGACCCGAAGTGCCTTGGGGCCCATCGCCGCAACGTACAGCGGCACCGGAGTACCGCCAGGAGTTGCGACCGGCCACTCGGGTGCGGCGGTCAACTCCTCGCCGTGAAAGTCCACGGTGCCGGTGGTGAAGATCGACTGCAACACCTGCAGGTGCTCGCGGAGCCGGCCCGCCGGGTTGGCCCACGCCGTGCCGAACGCCTGCTGCTCCACTGCCTTGGCACCGAGCCCGAGACCGAGGCTGAAGTTGCCGTGCGACGCCGCCTGCGCGGTCTGCGCCAGCATCGCGACGATCAGCGGGTGACGCGGGTTGACGGGGACCACGAAGGTGCCGACCCCGAGTCCGGGCACCGCGGCGCCGACATGGCCGGCGAGGGAAATCGCGTCGTAGTCGAAGCGCTGCGCCAGCCAAATCTGGCGGACGCCGATCCGAAGGGCGCGACGGGCTTGGTCGACGACGTCGTCGACGACGTTGGTGGCGGTGGCGCGGGGATTGATGACTACTCCGGTGGGCATGTTCGGGACAACCCCCTGCCGGACCGCGCACATTCCCTTCTACTCAGCTCACCAATCGACGTCGTCGAGCGCCGTCGTGCTCTGCGGGGGCGTCCCCACCGGGCCGGCGGGGGTGCGGGAGAACCGCGGCGCGGGGGCGGCCTGCTCGACGCCGCCCGCCGTGACGATCGTCGACCGCGCCGTGAGGTGTTCGTCGACCGACGCCTCGGACCAGGTCAGCACCGGTGTCACGCAGGCGTCGGTACCGGTGAAGACCGCCGTCCACTCGTCGCGGGTCCGCGCGGCGAAGCGTTCGGCGAAGATCGCCCGCATCCGGTCGTAGCCGGCGCGGTCGGATTGGCTCGGCACCTCGTCGGCGCCGAGGCCCAGGCCCACGAGGAGCTGGGCGAAGAACTGTGGCTCGATCGCACCGACCGCCATGTAGCCACCGTCGGACGTCTCGTACACGCGGTAGAACGGCGCACCGCCGTCGAGCAGGAACGACTCCCGTTCGTCCTTCAGCGAGCCGGTCGCCTTCATGGTCCACATCATCTGGGCCAGCACGCTGACCCCGTCGACCATGGCGGCGTCGACCACCTGTCCCTCCCCGGAGCGCTCCCGTTCGTAGAGGGCGGCGACGATGCCGACGAGCGCGAACATCGATCCGCCCCCGAAGTCGGCGACCAGGTTGAGCGGCGCCACGGGCGGGCGGTCGCGGTAGCCGATCGCGCTCAGCGCACCCGTCTGCGCCAGGTAGTTCAGGTCGTGGCCCGCGGTCTTGGCCAGCGGGCCGTGCTGGCCCCAGCCGGTGACGCGCGCGAAGATCAGCCGTGGGTTGACCGCCGCAAAGTGGTCCGGACCGATGCCGAGGCGCTCGCACGTCCCCGGCCGGAAGCAGTCCAGCAGCACGTCGGCCTTGGCAGCCAGGTCGAGCAGCCGGTGAGGCTCGTTCTTCACGTCCAGGTCGACGATGCGCTTGCCGCGGTGCAGCAGGTCGGCGCCCTCCGCCGGCATCGTCAGGCCCCCGCTGGGCCGTCGTACCCGCACCACGTCGGCGCCCATGTCGGCCAACATCATTCCCGCGTGCGGACCCGGCCCGATGCCGCCGAGCTCGACGACCCGTACCCCGGCCAGCGGCCCGGCGCTCACCCCTTCTTGACCTTCAGAACCTGCTTGCGAAGGCCGTCCGTCGCCGTCTCCATGCCACCCTTCAGCGTCCGCTTGAGGAGGAAGCCCGGCATCGGGATCGAGAGGTCGATCGCCATGTCGAACCTGACCTTCGTCTTCTCCCCGTCGGGCGTGAGCGTGTAGCCGGCGTCCTGCGCCTTGAGCTGACCGGACGACACGAGAGTCCAGGCGACGCCGGTGTCGGTCCAGGTGTATTCGACGACCATCTTGTCGGTCAGACCGGCGGCCTTCACCGTCATCTCGACCTGCTTGGGCCGCCCGTCGGGGTAGCTCTCGAGGATCACGGCCTTCTGGTACTGCGGCGACCACGTGGGCGTGGCCTCGACGTCGGCGATGACGTCCAGGATCTCGCCGGGGGTTGCCTCGATGACCACTTCGCGCGAATCACTGGTTGTCATGTCCGCGACCTTAACCAGCACTGTCCTGCGCTGTTCACGTATGGATGGAAACATCGTCGACGTGGCCACGACGACACCCGAGAACCCGCAGACCATCGCGCACCCGGCGGCGGGCGCACGCCCCTACCGGCGCGACGAGGACCCGTTGCTTCCCCACGTCATCGTGCTCTTCGGCGCGACCGGCGACCTCGCCAAGCGCAAGCTGCTGCCGGGGATGGCGTACCTGGTCCAATCCTCCCTGGCCCCCAAGATCCGGGTCGTCGGAACGTCGTTGGAGGAGCTGACCGACGACCAGTTCCGCGACCTGACCAAGGAAGCCGTCGACGCGTTCGGCACCCACAAGCTCACCAAGGAGCAGTGGGACCACTTCGCCAGCCGCATCACCTACGTCCCGCAGGGCGCCGGGCCGGAGGCACTGGCCGCCGCCGTGAATGCCGCGGAGAAGGAGCTGGGGCCGGAAGTGCGACGGCTGCACTACCTTTCGGTGCCCCCCAAGGCGGCGCGCGCGGTCATCACGATGTTGAAGGACGCCAACCTGGTGGAGCGGTCCCGGGTGGTGATGGAGAAGCCGTTCGGCACCGACCTGGACAGCGCCATCGAACTCAACGACTTCGTCCACGAGACCTTCCGCGAACGGCAGATCTTCCGCATCGACCACTTCCTCGGCAAGGAAGCGGCCCAGAACATCCTGGCGTTCCGCTTCGCCAACGGGCTCTTCGAACCGATCTGGAACCGCAACTTCATCGACCACATCCAGATCGACATCCCCGAGACCCTCGGCCTCGACCAGCGCGCCAACTTCTACGAGAGCACCGGCGCCTACAAGGACATGGTGGTCACCCACCTGCTCCAGGTGATGGCGTTCGTGGTGATGGAGCCGCCGACGGCGCTGGAGCCACGAGCCATCAGCGAGGAGAAGAACAAGGTCTTCCGGTCGATGCTGCCGATCCAGCCCAACGAGGTGGTGCGCGGGCAGTACACGGGCTACCGCAGCGAGCAGGGCGTCGCGCGGGATTCCGACACCGAGACGTTCATCGCGCTCAAGGTGGGCATCGACAACTGGAGGTGGGCCGGGGTGCCGATCTACCTGCGCACCGGCAAGAAGATGGCCGAGGGCATGCGGATCATCTCGATCGCCTTCAAGGAGGCGCCGCGCACCATGTTCCCCGCCGGCTCGGGCGTCGGTTCCCAGGGGCCCGACCACCTGACCTTCGACCTCGCCGACGCATCCAAGGTGTCGCTGTCGTTCTACGGCAAGCGGCCCGGCCCCGGCATGAAACTCGACAAGATGTCGATGCAGTTCTCCACCCAGGAGACCGATTCGCTCGGCGACGTGCTGGAGGCCTACGAGCGGCTGATCCTCGACGCCATGCGCGGCGACCACACGTTGTTCACCACCGCCGAGGGCATCGAATCACTGTGGGAGCGTTCCGAACAACTGCTGCAGAACCCGCCACCGGTGAAGTCGTACCAGCCGGGAACCTGGGGTCCGAACGCCATCCACCAGCTCGTCGCGCCGAATGCGTGGCGCCTGCCGTTCGAGCGTGCGTGGCGCGAGAAGAAGTAGGGTGAGCCCATGACCGATGCGGTGAATCCCACGATCCCTCCCAGCGGTACGGGCTGCGTCGAATGCACGGCCGCGAACGGATGGTGGGTGCACCTGCGCCGGTGTACCGCATGCGGACACGTCGGCTGCTGTGACGATTCGCTGGCCCGCCACGCGTCGGCGCACTGGCGCGAGACGGGCCACCCGATCATCCGGTCGTTCGAGCCGGGCGAGGACTGGTTCTGGAACTTCGACACCAACGAGTACTACGACGGGCCGGAACTGGCTCCGCCGGAGAGTCATCCGGTCGACCAGACCGCACCCGGACCCAACGACCGCGTCCCCAAGGACTGGATGGTTCAGCTTCAGCGTCGCGGGTAAAGACCCCGGGTGGTGAAAGCGGAGGGCGACAGCACCCTCACCGTCATGATCGCCTTCGCCGCCAACCTCGCGGTCGCAGTGGCGAAGACCGTCGCCGGGGTGATCACCGGCTCCGCGTCGATGAGCGCCGAGGCCGCTCACTCGTGGGCCGACACCGGCAACGAGGTCTTCCTCCTCGTCGCGGATCGCCGCAGCACGCACGAGGCCGACGCCCGCAGGCCACTCGGCTACGGGCGTGAGGCGTACGTGTGGGCGCTGCTCGCCGCCCTGGGTCTCTTCGTCGTCGGCGCGGCGGTGTCCATCTGGCGGGGTGTCACCGAGCTGATCCACGGGGCGGAGGGCCCCGAGGACTACCACGTCGCCTACCTCGTCCTCGGCGTCGCGTTCGTCCTCGAGGGCATCTCGCTGGCGCAGGCCGTGCGGCAATTGCGCCGGGACGCAGACACTTTCGAGAGCGACGTCCTGCAATACGCCTACCAGACCTCGGACCCGACGGTCCGGGCGGTGTTCGCCGAGGACAGTGCGGCACTGATCGGGATCGTCATCGCATTCCTGGGCATCCTGCTGCACCAGTTGACGGGCGACGTGGTGTGGGACGCGATCGGCTCGATCCTCGTCGGCGTCTTGCTGGCCGTCGTGGCCGTCGTGCTCATCAACCGCAACCGGGTGTTCCTCACCGGCGAGGGTGGGCCCCCACGCCTGCGCGAGGCGTTGAGCGAGCATCTCGCGGGGTTCCCCGAGGTCGCCTCGGTGCGGTTCCTGCGGCCCGAATTCATCGGGCCGAAGCAGATTTTCGTGATCGCGAGCGTCGACCTGGTCGGCGACGCCGTCGAGTCGTCGATCGCGCGGACGTTGCGCGAGCTCGAGCATCGGTTCGAAGACGACGTGCCCGAGATTCGCGAGGCCGTGCTCACCATCTCCGAGCCGGATGAACCGCAGCCCGGCTAGGGGCGTCCGCGGAATGCACCCCGCCTTAAGCTGAACGAGGCGTCAATTTTTGCTGGCTGCCCCATCGCGGCCATCTGCGCGCCTATCATCGACGGGTGAGCGACCCGATACCGGAGGCGGACGCCGGCGGCGCCGGCTACCTCGACCGCGCGACCGCCCGGCGATTGATCGCGGGGTCGGTGTCGGCGAATCCCGCGGTCCGCGAACTGATGGGCCGGATCGCCGAGGATCACGGCGGGGTGGCTCGGCTACTGCGCCTCGTCCTCACCGACCCCGACCGACTGACCGCACTCGGCAACGCGGGTCTCCTCGACGGGGCACCCCGAGTGGCGCTCGACCAGTTCGCAGAGCTCACCGCCGAAGCCCTGGGCGTGCCCTACGCCGCGGTGTCCATCCTCGCCGAGGACAGGCAAATCCGCTTGGGCTGCAACGACCCCGCCGCCGGCGACGACCGGTCGATCCCGCTGGAGGATTCGATCTGCAAGTACGCCGTGGCCAGCGGTCAGCCGCTGATCGTCGACGACATCGTCCGACACCCCATGTTGGCCGACCATCCGATGGCGCTCAGCGGGACCATTCGCGCCTATGCCGCCTTCCCGCTCCACGACCCGAGCGGCAACCCCGCGGGCACGCTGTGCGCGTGGGACGACCAACCACGGCGATGGACGGGTGGGCAGGTGCAGATCCTCGAGGATCTCTCGGCGGCCGCGCACGCCAAGGTGTTCGGCACGTGAGGCCGTGACGCAGGCGGGCGGCACGGAATGGGAACGGAGGCCAGGGTGATCACGTTGCAGGGACGCAAGTCGTCCGCGAGGTCGGCGCCATCGGCACCCGGCCCACGACGGCGGCGGACCCTCAACGAGCTGGCCAGGACCAACCCGTTGAGCACGATCATCACGGTGTCCATCGACGTGCTCGCCGGCTCGGCGGGGGTGGCACTGGGCGCGTGGTGGGCCTTCTCGACGGAGCCGACCAGCCCGCCGGTGTGGTCGTGCGCCCTCTACACCCCGTTGATCATAGGCACGCTGGCCTTTCGAAAGGCCTACTCGCGCAAGCTGAACCGGCGCTTCCTCGACGAGATCGGCCCGGTGCTCGCCGCCACCGCGCTCGCGGCCATCCTGCTGCTCAGCCTGATGGAGTTCGCCAATGCCCCGGGGCACATCGGCGGGATGGTCGCCAAGATCTGGGTGTGCGTCGTCGCGTTGATGCTGCTGTGCCGACTGATCCGCGCGGAGTATCAACGCGGCTTGCGCCGCCGCAACCTCCTCCTGTCCCCCGTCGTCGTGGTGGGCAACGGGCGGGTCGCGTATCAGATCGTCGATCGGTTGCGTTCCAGCCCGCAGCACGGACTGTCGGTCATCGGGCTGGTCGACGCCGAACCGCCCTGGGCCGGTCTGGATTCCGAGGGGGCCACGCCTCCGGTTCCCTACCTCGGTTCACCCGACGACGTCGACCGGATCATCCGCGAGACCGGCGCCGAGGGCATCGTCATCGCCTTCTCCCTCACCCAGGACCAACTGCTCACCCCCGTGGTGAGGATCGCCCACCGGCACGGACTTCGCGTGTGGGTGGTGCCCCGGATGTTCGACTCGATCGGTGAGAACGTGCGCGTCGAACACGTCGGCGGACTTCCACTGCTCGCCGTCCCCCACACCAATCCCCAGGGCTGGCAGTTCACGTTGGGCAAGCACCTCGGCGACCGGGTGATCGCCGGCCTCGGACTGTTCGTGATCTCGCCGATCTTCGTGACGCTGATGCTGCTGGTCCGGGTGAGTTCGCCGGGCCCCATCCTGTTTCGACAACCTCGCGTGGGACGCGACGGCCAGGTGTTCGACTGCCTGAAGTTCCGGTCGATGCGCGCACCGCTGCCCACCGACGCCGACTTCCACGTCGCCTCCGGCAGTGCACCAGGTGGCGTGGAGGGCGTGGACCGTCGCACCAAGATCGGCAAGATCATGAGGCGGACGTCGCTGGACGAGCTGCCCCAGTTGCTCAACGTCGTCAAGGGCGACATGAGCTTGGTGGGCCCGCGACCGGAACGACCGGAGTTCGTCGCACTGTTCGACGCGCAGATCCGCCGCTACGGCGAGCGACATCGCGTCAAGGCCGGCGTGACCGGCTGGGCACAAGTCCACGGCCTACGAGGACAGACCTCGATCGCCGACCGCGCGGAATGGGACAACTACTACATCGAGAACTGGTCGTGGGCCCTCGACATGAAGATCCTGATGCTGACGGTGCTCGCCGTGATGCGCCGGGCGGAGTGACCCGGGCGTCGAGCAAAGCAATATCGCCGATGTCGAGACACCTCCCGGGCGCCGACGCACAATGCGATGGAAGAAATCGTCGACGTTTGCTCATAGGAGCCGGCCATGCGTAAATCGCCTGTGGCGACCTTGGCCGCGTTGGCGGCCGCGGTGCTGTCGGCCGCGCCCGCCTATGCCGAGCCGGTCCCGGATCCGCACCTGCCCAACATGCAGTCCGGCTACTGTCCCGGTGGCGGCATGGGATCGCAGATATCGCTCGCGTACTGCGACGGAGTGCCCTATCCCGACGGCTCGTTCTGGCACACGATCCAGTACGGGGCGCCGATGATCGGACACCCGTACGGACTCCTCTCGCCGGGCATGCAGTGCGTCGTCGGTGGCGGACCGGTGCCGCAGCCGGCCCCACCCGGCGGCTGCGGCGGGGCCGTACCGCCGCCGTAGGCAGCGACGACGTCAGAGCAGGGGAACCAGGTCGCTGACGACCCATTCCTCGAACGACTGCCACCCGATCTCCGGGTAGCGGGCGTGCAGTTGCGCGAGTTCGACGGTGTAGCCACCGCTGGCCAGGAAGCCGAACATCGCCCGCATGTCCTCCGAGCCGATCTCGTCGGGATCGCGGGTGACCAGCTTCACCGGCGACCCGAGCGCCGTGGTCAGCACCGCGGCCATCTGCTGAGGGGTCGGGTCGTCCGAGGCGACGTCGACGCGGGCGCCCCGCAACGGCGTGGGGTCGGCCAGCACGGTGGCGACGAAGCGACCGAGATCGCGTCGGGACAACTGCTGCAGGGCGACGTCGGCGGGCAGCGGAAGCTCCAAGACCCCGGCCTTGACGTCGTCGACGCCGCCGAGCATGTTGTCGTAGAAGTACGTTGGACCGACGACGGTGTAGGACAGTCCGGACGCGGCGAGGGACTGCTCCACCGCGTACTTGCTCTCGAAGTGCGGGACGCCGGTGTGGTGGTCGGCGTCGGCGACCGACGAGAACACCAGGTGCGGCACCCGTGCGGCCAGCGCCGCCGCGATGATCGTCGCGCCCTGCTCCAGTTCGGCGTCCGGCCCGTCCTCGAACGGCGTGGTCAGCGCGTACGCACCCTCGACTCCCGCGAAGGCCGCCGCCACCGACGCCTCGTCGGACAGATCGGCGGCCACCACCTCGACCCCCGCGTCGGCGAGGCGCACTGCCGCCCGTGAGTCGGTGCGTCGGGTGATGCCCCGCACCCGTGCGCCACGTTCCAGCAGCGCGGTCACCACCGCGCCGCCTTGCGCACCCGTGGCTCCCAGGACGGCGAACGGTCCCTGCATCGTGATGTCTCCTGTCGTCGTGAGGGTGCTCAGACTGCCACCCGCGGACGGGGTTTGCCCTTCTTGTCCGCGTACATCAGCCCGTCGGCCTCTGTCACCAATTGTTGAAGCGTCTTGGTGTCGTCCGCGGCTACGTGCACGAGGCCCACGCTGACCGACAGGTGATACCGCCGATCCGCCGCCTCGTTGAGGGCGAGGAACGATTCGAGCAGCCGCGCCTTGAGGGCGTGTGACCCCGCGCCGGTCTCGGTGACCAGGACGCAGAATTCGTCACCGCCGGTGCGTGCCAGCACGTCGGCCGGGCCCAGGATCGAGCGGAGGGTTCCGGCGACGTCGGCGATCAGCGCATCGCCCACCTCGTGTCCCTCTTCGTCGTTCACCTTCTTGAGGCCGTCGACGTCGAGGAACGCCAGCAAGCAGTCCTGGCCGCGGTTCCGGGCCGCGCTCAGGGCGGCCTGCCCCAGATCGTTGAAACCGCGGAGGTTGTGCAATCCGGTCAGTTCGTCGGTCAGGGAGAGCCGACGGATCTCGTCGTTCGCCGTCCGGAGTTCGGCCGTGCGGTCGCGGACGCGCTGCTCCAACTCGGAGATCGTCTGGACGTGAGCCATCGCCACCGACGTGGAATCGGCAAGTCCCTGCAGCAGCGACACTTCGTGGTCCGTGGGCATCCGTTCCCGGGCCCAGTAGGCACCGATCGCGCCGACGGGGTCCAGTTGCCGGATCGGCACCATCACCAGGCTCTTGACGAACGTAACGCGGTAGGCGTCGTGCGGGATCCGGTCGTCTTCGTAGACGTCGGGGATCACCACCGCCTGCCGGTGCAGCATGGACCACCCACCGATGCAGTCGCGCATCGGAAACCTGCTGCCCTTCCACAGTCGGGCGATGGCGTCCTCGTCGGCGTAGAAGCACGTGTCCTCGTCGCGCAGCACGATGGTGGCGCCGTCGCACCCCAGCATTTCGCGGGCCGCCGTGCGCACGACCCGTTGGACGTCGGCCAATTCCTGCGCGAGTGAGAGTTCTTGGACGGCTAGGAGAAGCCGTTCCATGCCGCGGGGGTAGTCGACGCTCGCGCCGGCCATGCCCACCTCCGTCGGGCCAGTTCGCAGCCGGTGTCGTCGAAATCAGCGGAAGCGTAACACCGTGGTTTGCTCGCGGACGGGCCGTGGCGTAGGCCGTAATAAACGGCCCGCGGAGGGGGACGGCGACCTCGAAGGGCGCCGATCCGAAGGGTGGCCAGGGCCGGGATCGAACCGGCGACCTTCCGCTTCTAGGGCAGACATTGCCAGCAATGCCGAATGATTGCGAATATGTCTGTCTACCAGCGCAGTTGCCCGTACGCACAATGCGGCTAATTGCCACTAGTTGCGAGTGATCGCAAGGCATATACGACCAATAAGCGTCAATCGGAAAGCGAGGAATGGGCGAATGCGGACCTACTCGCTCGCCGAGGTTGCGGCCGTGTACCTGCCGGCCGAGTGGACTGATGGCGTTCGCTGGCTGTCGCGGCGAATCCGCGCCGGCGAGATCTCCGCTTACAAGGTCGGCGTTCCTGGCGGATGACAGAGGACGACGTCTCCGAGTTTGTCGCTAGTCGCCGGAATGTGCCGCGCGAGCCTGTGGTGGCGCCGGCGGGTTCCGCCGTTGCGCCGCCGTCGAATCGACGGCTTGTCGAAACGGTCTCGGGCACGGCTCAAGACGCCGCGGAATGCGGGCGCGTGACGCGCGCCGCCGAGCTGAGACGGATCCGCGCCGAGGGCGTAGCCGCCGGCGTGGACGAGCCCAACCCGTACCGCGGTGAGCTCGTCAACGCGGCCGTATGGCGGGGCGGCTACCGGGAGATGCTCCACGCGATGCTGGCGAGCTCGCCGGCGCGGCAATCATGGCTCGCTCGCACGGCGCAAACGTTAGCCTCTGCACGGGGCGAGAGTGCCCTGTGACGATTAGGTGGGTTATCGGGTGCGAGCTGCTGCATCCGCCGCGGCGGTGTCGCTGTCCGCTGCCTGCCCGGCGCGCGGAATGAAGACGGTGTACGGACCTCGGCGGCAATGTGCGGATGCCGGCGTTGGGGATCGAGACCGAGCACGGATGTAACCCACCCGGGTGTGAAGCATTCTGCGCGCCAACCAAGTTCACAGTGTTCGGCAAAGTTGGGCCTCGAGTCGCCGACGGGCGTTTGCGAGTGAACGGTCGACCCGCGCTCAGTAGTCGACGGAGTGTCCCGATCGAAATCGGATTGCAAATCACATCGCTGTGATTCACTTAGCCATCAAAGTGGTGCCGAGGGGGCAAAATTGACGATTGCCGTTGTCGTCAAGGTCAACGATGGTTACGTCCTAGCGTCGGACAGCGCCACGACCGTGGGCGCATCGACGCCGGCCGGCGTCGCGATCGCAAACATTTACAACAACGCGAACAAGATCTTCAACTTGCGCAAGGGCTTGCCAGTTTCGGCGATGACGTACAACCTTGGCAATATCGGTCCGGCGTCGATCTCGACCCTGGCGAAAGATCTTCGGATGCGATTCGCTGGCAAGTCTTCCGCCCATGAAGATTGGAAGCTCAAGCGCGGTGAGTACACCATGCAACAGGTCGTCGACCGCTTCAAAGAGTTCTTCTGGGACGAGCACTACAAGCCGTTCTCCGACGCCGCCGCCGCGAATGGCGAAGACACTCCCCTGCTCGGTCTGATCGTGGGCGGCTACGGAGCCGACGAAGATCAACCCGAGCTATTCGAGTTCCAGCTGACTCCGCAAGGTTGCAACGGACCCCTCCCGGTTCTCCAGGACGACACGGGCGCCTCCTGGTGGGCGCAGGGGGAGGCGATCACGCGGTTACTGAAGGGCGTGAGTGGCTTCACACCGCAGGCATTGCTCAATCTCAGTCTGGCCACCGACGAAGCGGCTGCAATCTCCATGGCAGAGGACATCGCTGGCCAAGTCAACGTGCAGATCGTCTCCCCGGCCATGCCCATCCAAGATGCCGTCGATCTGGCAGAGTTCCTTGTGCGTCTGACCATTGGTTTTGTCAGGTTCTGCCCCGGGCACCCTACAGTTGGTGGTCCTATTGAGATTGCCGCGGTCACCAAGCATGAAGGCTTCCAATGGGTACAACGGAAGCATTACTTTGATAAAGGGCTGAATCCAGTAACTGGGAGGGCAAGATGACTGCTTACACGGCTGCCAACATGGCCAGTGGCAGCGCGACGTATCGCAGCGCGCCCCAGGGTGCTGCCGTCCGCTCGTCAACAACGACGTCGCGTTCATTCACGACCACCCAGTCGACCAGCAGTGCGACGAAAGCCCCGACCAAGCCGGCCGCTGCGGGAGAAACCGCGAAACGTAAGTAACTGCGTGAGTGCCGACGGCACTCGATCGACGTAGCGTGTTCGGCCTGTTAAACCTCAGCGGTAGAACGTTTTCAAGATGACGCCAGCTAGGACGGCGCCAACCACGGCAAGTACCGCCAGGACCACAAGGACACGGAAAATGACGTCCGCAACTAGGCAGAATTTAGCGAGATTCGGATGTTCCTCCGAGTACTTCCTGATCCGACCTTGGTCGGTTTTATGCGTGCAATTAGCTCGAGCTTTGAAGTGAAGAAACTCGCTGAACGGGGCAGCGTTGACCAGCCCGTTCAGCAGGTTGGCGCCAGGTACGTCGCTTGAGAGCGCGATAGGCGCTGTCAGCGGAGCCGGTGGCGAGTCTTCTGATTTCTCAAGTTCTTTCGAGTTTCGGTAAAGCTGGTCGACCTCGTCAGGCGAGACGTTAGGGCCTGGTGAGCCATCAGTCACAGCCCTAGGTTCCGCATTCTGTGACTCATGGCGTCTACCGAGACATGCAGCTCTCGGGCGACCTCTATGACGTCGAGTCCCTGGCTGACCAGGTCGCGGACGACACTCTCTGGCATGAGCAGATTTGCAGCGAACTGATTCGCGTATATCTCACTGTTGTCGATCCCGCATGATGCCAGCGCATCCCGCTTGAACACATACGTGTCGGGGGCGTTTGCGCCCTTGTTCAGGATGGCGAAGTAATGGCCAAGCTCATGCGCGCAGGTAAACCGCTGGCGCACCGGACTGTGCTCACTGTTGAGAAATATATCCGGCGCCGAGCTCGCCGCACGCTTCACGATGTAACCGGAAACATCGGCCGGCAGAGCCGAGGAGTAGACGTTGATACCGAGCTGACGCGCGACCACTACGGGGTCGATCGGCGTGAGAACGGCTTCGTCCGGGCCGGTGAACGGTTCGAGCGCGCTCGTCGCGGCAGCCTGCGGGCTAAGTGCGGTCGACATTGCTCCCCCTTTCTGGGTGCCAGTATGAGTTACCGCAGCGACATATTGTTGATCCAACGCCGGGAGCAGCGAAAACATGCCGCCTCCCCATGGTTGACGGCTATCGCCGGTACCTAGCCGGCTAGCCCCAGAATGCGACCCGCTCGCGAATCGCCTCGATGAGGCGATCGATGCCAGCGCGATGCTGCGGGTACATCGCTTCTTGGGTTGGCAGCTGGGCCGTGCCACCGTCGGCGAACTTCAGGACCAGGCCGTGAAGCGGCAGCTCTTGACGATGGTCCCCGAGCGGGTTGCCGTATCCAATCACCTGTATTTCAGTCACTGTGTCAAGTGGACGTACCCAGGCTGCATGAGTCTCCGACGCCACAAACTGCTCCCGGCCGTATTGGCTTTCTTCCTCGCCACGGTGCCACCCCATTTCAGCGAACTCGAGGTGGAGGAACGCCAAGGACGCGTCCGTGACGAACCAGACGCGCCAGTCAGTGTTGGGATTCGGGTGCCAGTCGGCCCATGAAGCAACGTGATCGTCGGGATCGACTAGCGCCAGCAACGCGGTGAGAACCGCCCGCGGCGGCTGGACCCCTGTGAGCTGTACCAATTCCTGCTCGATGGAATCGAGCTTGTCCCCCTGTATCTGCATGAAGCGACGATAGTCCGCCGGTCATTTTGGGCTGGCCGGCGTCGCCAGCCAGCACCAATCCAGGCTTCCTGTGAAAGCGAACACGTACATCTCGCGGACCTTGGAGCTGGCAGTTAACGGGGTTTAGACGTCTCGAGCGCCGGGTTGCGCGCCGGGATCCGCACCGGCACGCGCTCCGGCTTGTGGGCCCGGTTCGCTGGCGCGATCGCCGAGCTCCGCCCGCGCTACGTCGTCATTAAAAGCGTGAGAGGTCTCGAACTCAGCCCCGACTTGCCGCAGTCCACTCAGTGACCGCGCCGTCACTACTGACCCGCCACGTTTTGCCAGCCAGCTTGCCGCCGAACTCAGCCCGGCGAAACTGCTCATGAGGCAGACCACCATGCCGAAACGCGTGCCACAACGTACCCGTGCTGACCCATACGGGCTCGCCGGCGCGCAACGCCACCTCGAGCTCGTCGTCCATACCGGGTATTCGCCATTCGTCCAGTTCGGCGACCCGGTTGCGTAGCAGAAGCGCGCGGATACCGTTCTCCTCGTCACCGACACGAACGACTGGCATGGGCCTAGCCACCGTGGGCCCCCCACCGCTTGAGCGCGGCGTCCCGCTGTTGCACGCCCGGCGGCATCACGAAACCCGATGACTCCTCCCCATCGGCCGGCGGCGTGACCTTGATGCGAGCCAACATGCGGGCCCGCTCAGCGCGGGTTTGCCGAATCTCCGCGATCATCGGATGGGCGACCGGCTGGCCCGCGACGCCCTTCACCATGTAACCCGTCTCGCAGTCGTTGAGCACCGCCTCAAGCTCGTCGATGCGGTCCGAGAGCCGCGCGGCGTCCTCGAGGTAGGCATTTTCCAGGGAATCGAGCGTCATTTTCTGCCCAAATACGTCGGTTTGAACCTGCTTCCACAGGCGCCGGCCTGCTTTGCCGAGGCCAGTCGGTGCGCGCGGAATGTCCTGCTCAGTCACGATTTCAGCCCCAGATCGCAGACAGGAACGACCGATCGGTGCTGGCCGAGAATTTCGGAGGCTGGCGCGAGCGCACGCAGGCACACAGGTGCTAAGGCGTTCCGGTGCAGGGGCGAGGCCAGGGGGTCACCGGGTACCCCTGCCGATGACTGCGCGGTGTGGTGCTGGCCCGGTGTGGGCCGTGGGCGTCCGTTTGTGGTGCGTTCCATCGTTGGGTGCGGGCCGGCGTAATGCTCACGGAGGCAGGAACTCCGCGGCTTTACGCCGGCCCGCATGTCACTGCGTCGTGCCCAGGAAGGCGACGCGGTGACGGTGCCGGCGCGCGCACCAACCCCTTGGGTCGCGCCGGCGGTCTGTGTGGTCATGAGTCGTCGACGTCCTGGTCGCGCTCGTCGGCCATGAGCTCCTCGAGGACGCGGCGGCGAAGGACGGCACGGTGAGCTTTCTCGTCGGTGCCGTCGGGGTTGGCTTCCATGTCGGCGGCGACTACTTCGGGGGTGACACGTTTGTCTGCGATGCGGTTGAAACGCTCGAGCATCGTCTCGGGCTGGTCGACGGCTAGGTGGCCGTCTGCGCTGCGGGCGGCCTGCTCGCGTGTCTGCTGTTCGGCGGTGTCGCCGATCTGCTCGAGCTCGGTGGCGCGGGCCGATCGCTTCCGCGCGGCGGCTCTCAGTGCGCTCTGCTGAATCGTGTTGTCGAGGAACGCGGACCACGTCTCCGTGTCGTACCTCGGCTGCGAGGCGGGCGGACGCCTGCGAACGGCGCCGAGTGGGCCGGACGGCGGCAGCGGGTCGGCTTCGTCGAGCAGAAGCGCGATTCCCGTTGCACATTCGGCGTCGCGTTCCTGGCGGAGGATGAACGCCGTTCGAAGTTTGTCGACGTCGAGTTTCGGTGCGGACGCGATCGCCATCAGCGCGTCGTGCGCCGCGTCGCGCGCTTCGCGTGCGGCTTTCGGGACGGTGGCGTAGCGGCGGCGGAGCTCGGCGACGGTGGCGGCCTGGCGGGCGGCATCGCCGGCGCATCGGATGGCTGCTGCGCGGGCGGCTACGCGGTCGCGTTCAGCCTTGGCAGCTGCCGCCGCGGCGTCTAGTTCGGCGAGCTCGGCGTCGATGTCTTCGGGCGTGGTCTTGGCGGCGGTCACGGTGTCAGGTCCCTTCGGGGATGGTGGTGAGCATGTTGCGGAGCTGTGCTGAACGGTTGGCGATGCTGGTGTCTGTGTCGAACGTCGTCGGGTTGGGCGTTGGGGTTGCCGCGGGGGCGGCGGCGGCGTCGACTGTCGGCGGCGCGATCGCGGCGAGCAGTTCGGCCATGCCGGCGGCGGCGCGTGCGTCGGCCTCCGCGCGTAACTGCAAGAGCTGAGCGGCTTTCGCGGACTGCGCGGCGCGGTCACGTTGCAATACGGTCTGCGGCGGCGTGGTGTCGGTCATGCTGGCGGGTATCTCCAATCGCGTCCGGTTCTGACGGCGCCGAGCTGAGCGGCGATGCGACGCACGTAGCGTGGTGAGCATCCGCGTTCGGCGGCGACTTGAGCCGTTGTTCTCCAATCGTCCGTCACGTCAACTGATTTGGTTCCGCTAGCGGTACCGCCCAGGGCGGCGTCCAGTGCGGCCAGCGTCCGCGCGAGACCCTTGTCGGGCGGGAGCCGGCACAGTTGGCGTTGGGATTGAATCGACAACAATGCTCTGCGGCAGTTGATCAGGTCGACGTCGTCAAGCATCCCGGCCGTCCCGCCGGCGGATCGGGTTCCGGTTGAGTCGGCCGAGGAGTTCGCCGAGCTGGGCTCGCTCTGGCGGCGTCATCGAGCGCCAAGTGCGGTCGTGGTAACAGATCCGCGGATCTCTCCACCCGGGACGGCCGTCGCCGTTGATGACAATGCCGGTCCCGCGACAGAATCGGCACTGCCCGGGGTCGGCGTGGTCCTGGTCCTCGTCGTCGGCACTCACGGCGCCTGCTTCACGGGCTCGACGAAGACGTCGCCGTTGACGTCTGTTCGCAGGTTCGGCCAAAACCATCGGCGAGCGGCCTCGGCGCACGTCGCGTGGAGCGTGGAATTCGCGCCCGATGAGTCTGGTGCGAAGGCGAGCGCCCGCGGGTAAGCGACAAGGCTGTTGCAGCCGGCGCAGATGTGAAGGAGGACGAGCTGGCCGCTGGACCGGAAGCGTTTCACGCCGACTCCTGCGTTTCGTGGCGGCAGCGGACAGCGGGGTCCGTGTTGGGGATCCAGTGCGTGCCTTGACAAGTCCGACAGTTCTCGGCGATGGCGCGTCGTTCGGCCGCGGCGGCGGACTGGGCCGCGGCGCGTGCGGCTTCCCACGTCTCGAGGGCGAGCCGCGCGTCGCGGCATGCGAGGCATGGAGGGTTGTGGTTCTCGTCGTGTTTGGCGCAGAAGCGGGATGGCGCGACAGCGCGGAGCGTTGTCCGCGGCTCCCCCAATGAAGAACCCAATGAAGTAGTACCCAAAGGGGGGCTCTCACCAGACCCTATTTGGCCGGGTAATTGGGTCTGGCCAGACCCAGCCGAAGGGTCTGGCCAGACCCAATTGGATGGCGAAATTGGGTCTGACTGGACCCTATTGGTGGCCGTAATGGGGTCTGGCTGGACCCTATTCGGTTCACCGGGGACCGGCAGGAGTAGACGGTATTCGGCCGACTTGTTGCCGCCGGCGCCGGCGCGGCCTGGGCGCGTAACGGCCATGAGGCCCTGCTTGACGGCGTCCGCTCGGGCTCGTTTGATGGTCTCTCGCGAGACGTCGAGTTCGGCCATGAGGGTGGACGTTGGACGATAAGCGCGCGCGCCAGTGCGATCGGCAGTCATGCCGAGATGGACGATGACCTTGCGAACGGTGTCGGACTTAATTGCGGCGCAGCAGATAACGGCCGTGATCCACGCCAGCTTGGAGAACTCGGAATTGCCGTCGTCTGTGCTGCGGGTGCTCATTCGGGGCTTTCGTCTCGGTTTGGATTACCAGCTGGTAGCCCGGGGCACCTGTCCGCGGAGCTGGCTGCCCTGTCGGGCGGAATGCTGCCGATTGGCTAGCGACTCGGTTCGTCCGCGTCCACGTCACCGGCCCACGTCCTAGCCGTGTCGATGGCCCTCTTGAGCGCAGCGGCGAGCATCTCAGCATCGAATAGCGACAGCACTAATCGCTCTGAGCTTTCGCCGTCGAATTGCTCCATGACGAACACAAGTGGGGCGTCGAACGTCTCGCCACTCGAGTCGATTGATCCGTCGGGATGCTGTGCGGCGGTGACCGAGACGGAAATCTCGGCATGGAGTCCGCCGGGTATCGGCGCGCTCTGGACGTACCGAACGGGGCCATGCTCGGCAACCAGCTCGGCGCCGGCGGGGAGCGGGGTGTTCGCGAATTCGGCGACGGGACGTACAGTCATGGCAGTTTCTGTCTCTCGTTGAGTGGTTACTGTTGCTGCGCTGGGCTCCGGTGTCGGCCGGGGCCCTTCGGCATTTCTGGTCATGACGCTGCGGCGGCGCTGTCGGCAAACTGCGCGCTCTCCCATGCGGCGACGTCGCTGATTCGGTAGCGGGTCCGATTCCCGAATTTTGCGAAACGAGGTCCCTTGCCGTGTCGGCCCCAGTGGGCCAGCGTCGAGGTGGGCACTTGGAGCCGCTCGGATACTTGCTTCCGCGTCAACCACAGTTCGCTGCTTGCGATCATCTAAGTTCCCACTTTCGTGATTTCGTCACATAGGGCGTCATACTGACGTGTACACGTCAACATTTAGCACTTGTTCGGCATACTTGCAACAAGCTGCTATTTTTGACGGCATGGCGAAAGAGGACGACTGGGCCGCCAGCCAAGCAACGATCGTGGGCCAGGAGATTCGGCGGCTTCGTGGCAGTCGTTCCGGTCAGTGGGTATCCGATCGCACCGCCGAGCTCGGCTACCGAGTCGCGCGGACCACGATTTCAGAGCTCGAGAACGGCAAACGTCGGCAACTGATGGTTTCCGAACTACTCGTCATCGCCCTGGCGCTGGAAACTGCGCCGGCGGCGCTGCTGTATCCGGCGCCGTACAACGAACCCGTCCAGTACGCACCAGGTGTTGAGATATCCAAATTTGATGCGGTGCAACGCTTTTCCGGTATATTCGACCCTGAGCGCGATAGGGTGAGCGGCGACTATTGGCTCAATACGAGCCGGTTGCGAGCGGAGCGTGAAATCCGCGACAAGCTGCACAGCGCGGAGAACATGCTGGCGATAGCTACCCGCATCGGCGATCGGGAGCTCGAAGAACGCATGGCACGAACGTTGGCCGACTTAATGCGAAGCGACGTGGGGCTTTACTTTCCGGCCGACGGCGAAGCCGCGGCCGATGACTCCCCAGGCGAACGACGTGGCGGGTAGGCCGCCGCTGCGGATTGGGCAGCACGGCAAAATCACCCGAACGCAACTGGCGGCGGGTGTGTGGGCGGCGCGGTGCCGTTTTCGGGATTCGGATGGTGTGACCCGGCGCGTGGAACGAACGACACCGCTGGGCGATGTGGACGCCTACGGCAAGGCCGCCGAAGACGCGCTCCGCGATGCACTCGCGGAGCGCCGGCCTCCTGGCACTGGCAGCATCACGGCCGCGACGACTCTTGGTGAGCTGTTGGTCCGCTACGTGGAGCGTTGCCGTAGCGACGGCGAGCTGGCGCCGAAGAGCGTCGACACGTACGAGGCGACACTCAACGCTGTGCGTTCCCGGCTCGCGGATATCCGGGTGAGCGAGGCATCGCCGGGCCTGCTGGATGAGATCCTGCGTGGGATCCGACGCGACCACGGGGCGACGCGGGAGCGGCACACGAAAGTGGCTCTCAATTCGGTTCTAACCGATGCGGTCTTGGCCGGCGCCGTCGCGGCGAATCCGGTGAGGGAGCTCGGCACCCGCCGCAAGCGGAAGACGGACAAAGCGGTCAAGGGTGCGCCGGCCCTCGACGTCGACCAAGTTCGCCGACTGCTATCGGCGATCGCGACGTCGGAAGCGTGCAAGCAAAAGGATCTCCGCGACCCGGTGATCCTGCTCGCGGCCACTGGGCTCCGGCGTGGGGAGCTGCTGGCGCTGCGATGGGAAGACATCGACTTGGACGCGCGACAGCTCGAGGTGCGTGGGTCGATCGTCAGAATTCGGGGAGCCGGCCTGGTTCGTCAGGATACGACGAAGGGCGGCGGCGCACGGACGGTGTCGCTGCCCCTGTTCGCGGTGGACGCGCTACACCGCCGGAAGGCCGCCGCCGACGATCGGCCCAACATGGCCGGCGTCATTTTCCCCAGCTCGACCGGGACGTTGCGTGATCCCGACAACTTCGGCAAGCAGTGGCGGGAGGTGCGCGATGCCCTCGGGTTGCCCGACGTGTCGTCTCACTCGTTCCGAAAGACGGTCGCGACGTTGATCGACGACTCCGGCCTGTCCGCGAGGATCGGGGCGGATCAGCTCGGGCACGCGCGGCCGTCGATGACGCAAGACGTCTACATGTCACGCGGCCAGGTGCATACCGAAGTGGCTGACGCGCTCGACCGGGCGGTCGGTATAAACGTCGAATATTCGTCGGATGACGATCGTCGACCCGGCAAAAATCGCCTCTGAGGTGGCCAGGGCCGGGATCGAACCGGCGACCTTCCGCTTTTCAGGCGGACGCTCGTACCAACTGAGCTACCTGGCCGGGACGGCACCGGCAAAAGAAAACCGAAATCGTGCCTCGCCAAAAATGGCGACCCTGACGGGACTCGAACCCGCGACCTCCGCCGTGACAGGGCGGCGCGCTAACCAACTGCGCCACAGGGCCTTGCTCTTCCTGCTGCTCCGACGTTACCGCCGTTGCGTCGTACCCCCAACGGGATTCGAACCCGTGCTACCGCCGTGAAAGGGCGGCGTCCTAGGCCGCTAAACGATGGGGGCCAAAGCCGAATCTCTTCGGGGACTCTCAACGCCGGAGCGTTGGGAGCTTCGATAGCTTAGGTCACCAACCGCCAATTCCTCAAACGCGGGTCCCCGTTACGCCCGCGACGACCGGCCCGACGCCGCCAAGTATCCTGTTTCTCCACGCCCCTATAGCTCAGTTGGTAGAGCTACGGACTTTTAATCCGCAGGTCCCAGGTTCGAGCCCTGGTGGGGGCACCGCTCGTTCGCTGGTTTCGCCGACCGTGGGTCGGGTGGACGAATCTTGGCCGCATCGCCGCCGGACGGCTCACGGTCGGCACCGAAACCAACCTCTGCTTAGGTCCCCGCCGACGGACCAATCCGGATACCCTTTCCGCCATGAAGTCGGTGGCGGCGTTCGCGGCGGCGGTGATCGTCTCGATCTCGTGCGCAGCGTGCGGTCCCGCTCACGGCGCCTCCGGATCCTCGGTGGTGCGGCCCGCGACGTCCGCCTCGAACGCTCAGGACACCGACGTCCCCGAGACGCTGGGTGCCGCCACCGCTGCGGCTCAGGCCAACATCGACCGCTTCACCGCCGGGGACTACGCCGGCGTCTGGGAACACATGGAGTCCGACGTCCGAGCCGGAATCAGCCAGCATGACTTCGTCACGTTCTACGAGACGTGCAAGAAGCCGGGACCGCCCATCAGCGTCCGAGGCCTTCGCCTGGAAGCCGGCGAGGCAATTGTGGTCATGAAGATTCAAGGTGTCGAGAAGTCGCGGACCATGGTCTACGAAAACGGCACGTGGAACATGCAGGCGACCGACGACTTCGCCTCGCGACTCGGCACGCCGCTGCCCCAGCTCATCGCCGAGGAGACCGCCGCCGGGCTCTGCTCGCGGTGACCGGCGCGCCCCGAGGGCGCGGTCGGGTCAGACCACCGGGCAGTAGTGCATCGGGTTGTCCCGCTCGTCGAGCGGCGGCAGGTTGCGCGCCGGCGTCTCCGGCAGAGGTGCGTCGGCGGCACTGCGGCCCGAGACCCGATCCCAGCCCGCCCGCGCACGCGGGTGCATGCGAGCCCGCTTGGGCAGCAACGAGAATGCGACGTGGACCGCCTGGCCGAGGCGGCGATGCAACCACTCGTCGCGGTCCGACCAGGTGTAGCCCATCAGGTCCCTGACCGGGGGGTCGTACAGACCGACGGTGAACCAGACGAAGAACGGCGCCACCAGCCGTCGTTGCTGACGCCACATCCACTCGGGCATCTTCTCGGCCCACGGCGGCTTGGGCAGCTCGCTCAGGTCCAGTACGGCCCGGGCGGCGTAGTTGTTCTCCAACACGTTGCGGCACATGTGATCCCAGTACGTCTGGAACTCCTCCCACGTCGCGGGCACCGGTCGCGTGCTCATCCCGTAGAGCCGGTACCACTCGACGTGCTCGTCGAACAACTGGCGCTTTTCGGCCTCCGTGATGCCTCCGCAGAGCCGCTCGGCGACGATCAGCGTCCCCACGAAGAAGGTGGCGTGCGCCCAGTAGAAGACCTCGGGATTGAGCGCGTGGTACCGACGCCCTTGGGCGTCAACGCCTTTGATGTCGGTGTGATAGTCACGTACCTCGGCCCCGGTGCGGGGCGCCCGGTCGGTGTCGAAGACGACGCCGCCGATCGGATACAGCGACCGCAGCAGCCGGGGCCAGCGCTCGCGGAAGAACGTCGAGTGTTCCTCGACGGCGGCGCCGAGCTGGGGGTGCATGTTCTGCATCGAGCCGGCCCACGGCCCCTGCAACAGTCCGCGCCAGTCGCCGAAGTACTTCCAGGTCAGGGAATCGGGCCCCAACGGCAGCGGCGGCGCGTCGTACCCCCCGGGTGACACCGGGCACCCCGTGGCCGGTCCGCTGGTCACTGGACACGTCTCGGACGTATCTTGAGTCACTGGTGACCTTCCCTGGGGCCGACGAATTTCTGACTACAAGCGTTGTCATAGTGAGTTTAGGAGCGATGTGCCTTCCGGTCAACGACGGGGCCGCTGGTCCGGTGTCCCCCTGCAGGACCGGCAGTCGCTCCGGCGCGACGAACTCGTCGCCGCCGGCGTGGAGGTTCTCGGCGGCGCCGACGGTGGCGCGCTCACCGTGCGGGGCGTCTGCCGTGCCGCCGGCCTGACCGAGCGCTACTTCTACGAGAGCTTCGGCGACCGCGACGACTTCGTCCGCGCGGTCTACGACCACGTCTGCAGCACGGCGATGACGGCACTGACGTCCTCGACCACGCCCCGCGACGCCGTCGAGAGATTCGTCGCCCTGATGGTCGACGACCCGGTCCGCGGGCGGGTGCTGCTGATCGCACCGGAACGCGAACCCGTGCTCGCCAAGTCCGGCGCGGAGTGGATGCCGAGCTTCATCGAGTTGCTTCAGCACAAGCTCACGCGCATCACCGACCCGGCGGTACAGGCCATGGTCGCCACCGGACTGGTCGGCGCTCTGACGGCCCTGTTCACGGCCTACTTGAACGGCCGGCTGGAGGCCACCCGGGAGCAGTTCATCGACTACTGCGTCGACATGCTGCTCAGCCGGGCGTCAACCCACTAGTTACTCGCCGGGGGCGCCGGGCGACTGGCCGTCGCCGGCGAGCTCGTCGGCGGCGTCCTGCTGCGCCTGGGCCTGCGCTTGCGCCTTGGCTTCTTCTTCGTCCGCGGCCGACTTGGCCGCGCGGCCCATTTCGCTGCCCTGCGACAGGCCGGGAGTGGTGGCCGTGGCGTAGCCGCCGTTGCAGTTCAGGTAGAACTGCACCGTGTCCGAGACGTGGGCGCCGTCGTTCGCGCTGGCGAAGGGTGCGGTCTGCGACCGGTCGACGATGCAGTCACCCTCGGAGAGCTTGTCGCCGGTGCGGGCCGCGACGACGACCGTCTGGCCCGCATCGCTGGCGGCGGAGGATGCATCCGAATACGTCTGGCCCGCATAGGAGTCGGCCGAGGCCACTCCACCGCCGAGCAGCGCCGATACAGCCAGCGCACCAATGGCGCCAGAACCAACAACGAGGAGCTTCTTCACTTCTAGCCCTATCTGTCCGCGGAGTCACAATGCCTGCTCGCGGGGATAGTACCGCCGTCGGTCACGCGCCGCAGCGGCTCCCGCCACGAAGGCTGAAAGTGCGAAATCCCGAGCTAGACGGGGTGTTTACTCGCCACCGGCGACGGCCAGTTGCTCCTGCTCGGACTGCTGCGCGGCGGCCGCCTCCTGAGCTTCGCGCTGCTTCTTTGCTGCCAGGTCGGCCTGGTAGATCTTCTGCCCCTCCGGGCTCTGCAGCGAGAAGCCGGGCCACTGTCCGGTCGAGTACTTGGCGTAGCAGTTCAGATTGACGTTCATCTTGCGGTTGGCCTGGTTGCCGAAGCCGTCGATTCCCGAGGCGGGGGTCGCACTGGTGACGATGCAGTTGTCCCAATCCTTGCGATCCCCAACGGTCGACGCGACGACGGGCGACATGCCCTGCTGGCTGAGAGCCGCCTTGGCGTCCGCGTAGGTTTGCCCGACGACGCCGTCGTCGGCCGAGGCGACGCCCGCGCCGAGGGCCAACGCCACGGCAGCCGAGCCCAATGCACCGACACCGGCAACCAAGATCTTGTTCACGTCGGGTGACCTTTCGTCGTCAAGCGGGTGCGCAGCGGCCGGAGAGGCGTTTGCCAGGGGGGAACGTTCTTCCGCGGATACTACCCTTGCCCGAGGATTGCCTGTGAGTCGTTGACAACGACTTGATGACGGCTCGACGGAGAACTTGATGTCACCGGGGGACACAGATATATTGAGTGCAACCAACGGGTACAGATAACTGGGAGGGTTCATGTCGACCGAGTTGACCGACCTGCAACTGCTGCACGAACTCGAGCCTGTGGTGGAGCAGAACATCAACCGCCATATGCGGATGCGCAAGGACTGGAACCCGCACGACTACATTCCGTGGTCCGACGGCAAGAACTTCTACGCCCTCGGCGGCCAGGACTGGGATCCGGATCAGTCGAAGCTCTCCGAGGTCGCGCAGGTTTCCATGCTGCAGAACCTGCTGACCGAGGACAACCTGCCGTCCTACCACCGCGAGATCGCGATGAACTTCAGCATGGACGGCCCGTGGGGCTACTGGGTCAACCGCTGGACCGCCGAGGAGAACCGCCACGGCATCGCGCTGCGCGACTACCTCGTCGTCACCCGCGCGATCGATCCGCTCGAGCTCGAAGAACTGCGCGTGGAGCAGGTCACGCGTGGCTTCAGCCCCGGTCAGGGCCCCCAGGGCGAGATGTTCGCCGAGAGCCTCTTCGACTCGGTCATCTACGTCACGTTCCAGGAACTGGCCACCCGCGTGTCGCACCGCAACACCGGCAAGGCGTGCAACGAGACCGTGGCGGACCAACTGCTGCAACGCGTTTCGGCCGACGAGAACCTGCACATGATCTTCTACCGCGACGTCAGCGCGGCGGGTCTGGACTTCGCACCCAACCAGGCGATGAAGTCCCTGCACCGGGTGCTGCGCAACTTCAAGATGCCCGGGTACACCGTGCCCGAGTTCCGCCGCAAGGCCGTCATCATCGCCGTCGGCGGCGTCTACGACCCGCGCATCCACCTCGACGACGTGGTGATGCCCGTCCTGAAGAAGTGGCGCATCTTCGAGCGCGAGGACTTCACCGGTGAGGCCGCCGAGATGCGGGACGACCTCGGCAAGCTCGTCGAGGAACTCGAGGAGACCTGCCAGAAGTTCGAGATCGCCAAGGAACGCCGCCTCGAGCGCGAGCGCAAGATGGCGGAGAAGAAGGAAATGAAGAACTTGTTGGTGACGTCATCATCAGCGGCCTCCTAGCGCCACCCCAGCCGTCGGCCCGACCTGTCTTGCAGATCGGGCCGATCGCCTTGCGCAGCCCCGTCGTCCTCGCGCCCATGGCCGGGGTCACCAACGTCGCGTTCCGCACGCTGTGCCGCGAGCTCGAACTGGCCAGGGCGGGCACCGTCAGCGGGCTCTACGTCTGCGAGATGGTGACGGCGCGCGCGCTCGTCGAACGCAACGAGAGCACGCTGCACATGACCACGTTCGGGCCCGACGAGTCGCCGCGCTCGCTGCAGCTGTACACCGTCGACCCCGCGACCACCTACGCCGCGGCCAAGATGATCGTCGACGAGGACATGGCCGACCACATCGACATGAACTTCGGCTGCCCGGTTCCCAAGGTCACCCGCCGCGGCGGTGGTGCGGCGCTGCCCTACAAGCGCAGGCTGTTCGGTCAGATCGTCGCCGCGGCCGTCCGGGCGACGGCGGGCACCGGGATCCCCGTGACCGTGAAGTTCCGCATCGGCATCGACGACGAGCACCACACGCACCTCGACGCGGGCCGCATCGCCGCCGAGGAGGGCGCGGCGGCCGTCGCGCTGCACGCCAGAACCGCGGCGCAGCGGTACTCCGGCACCGCGGACTGGAACCAGATCGCCGATCTCAAGCAGCACGTCACCGGCATCCCGGTGCTGGGCAACGGCGACATCTTCGTCGCCGACGACGCCCTGAAGATGATGGCCGAGACCGGCTGCGACGGCGTCGTCATCGGTCGCGGCTGCCTCGGCAGGCCGTGGCTGTTCGCCGAGTTGTCGGCGGCCTTCAACGGCGTCGACGCCCCCACTCCCCCGACCCTGGGCGAGGTCGCCGACATCGCGCGTCGCCACGGTCACCTGCTCGCCGCCCACTTCGGTGAGGACAAGGGCATGCGCGACATCCGCAAGCACGTCGCCTGGTACCTGCACGGATTCCCCGCCGGCGCCGATCTCCGTCGCGCGTTGGCGCTGGTCAAAACGCTCGACGAGCTCGACGAGCTGCTGGCCCAGCTGGACCCCGACGTGCCGTTCCCGCCCGCCGCCGAAGGCCCACGCGGACGGCAGGGTTCCCCCGGATCCGTCTCGCTTCCGGAGGGCTGGCTCGGCGACCCGGACGACTGCACGGTGCCGGCGGGAGCCGACGTCATGCATTCTGGAGGCTGAACCGACTCCCGAGCGAGACGTCTTCGAGACGCCACCGACGCCGTCTCGGACTGGCTCGACATCGGGTTGTCTCAGTACGATGGGGAACCACCATGACGGGTTCCGACTGGCTCCGATTAGCCAAGCCCCTGTCGTGCTGCTAGAAGACTAGAAGCAGACGAGTTCGATCGGTGCGCCCTCGCGCACCGAATCCACACGGTCGGAGGCCGACAGGACATGAGTGACGGCGACAACGCCGCTCCCGGTCGTCGGCAACGGGGCGAGCCCGACGACAGCACGTCGGGTGCCGAGAAGTCCGACAAACCCGTCAACGACTGGATTACCCGATCGACGCGCCCGGCACTAGGCGCCGCGCCGTGGGAGCGCCACCCGACCTCCTCCGCCAGTTCGGAGGGCAACCACACCGACGGCGTCACGGTCGCCGACCTGATCGCCAAGATCACCGGCAAGGCACCCGCACCCCAGCCCGAACCCGAGCCAGAGCCCGAACCCGAGTCGTACGACGAGGCCGTACTCGAGACCGGCGATCCCGACGAGGTCGTCCGCGATCCGGACACCACCGTCATTCCCGTCGTGCCGGCCCACGCCTCGGAGCTGCCCGACCTGACCGACCTCGCCAGGGATCCCGCGGCGCCCGTGCGAATCGACGGAGACGGCTCCGCGCCCGTTCCGGCGCCCTCGCATCGCGGCCGCCATACGGCGATGGTGATGGGCCGCGTCGCCGCGGCGCTCATCGCGGTGCTCGCGTTGGCGATGACCGGCGCGGCGTGGCAATGGCAGGCCTCGAAGAACCACAACCTGAACAAGGTGGCGGCGCTCGACCCGGACTCGCGCGACATCGTCGACCCCGGCGCCCAGTACGGCGACGAGAACTTCCTCATCGTCGGCACCGACAGCCGGATCGGCACCAACAGCGACATGGGCGCGGGCACCACCGACGACGCCGCGGGCGCCCGCTCGGACACGATCATGCTGGTCAACATCCCGGCCAACCGCAAACGCGTGGTGGCGGTGTCCTTTCCCCGCGACCTGTCGATCACGCCCATGCAGTGCGAGCACTGGGACCCCACCACCAGTACGTACGGACCGGCCACCGATCCGGACTCCCCCGTCTACGGGATGGACAAGGTCTACACCGAGACCAAGCTGAACTCGGCCTACGCCGTCGGCGGGCCGAAGTGTCTGGTCAAGGTGATCCAGAAGCTGTCCGGGCTCTCCGTCAACCGCTTCATGGCCGTCGACTTCGCCGGTTTCGCCAAGATGGTCGACGCGCTCGGCGGCGTCGAGGTCTGCTCCACCACTCCGCTGGAGGACTACGAGCTGGGCACGGTGCTCGCCAACGCCGGCCGCCAGATCGTCGACGGGCACACCGCGCTGCAGTACGTCCGCGCCCGGCAGGTCACCACCGAGACCAACGGCGACTACGGCCGCATCAAGCGTCAGCAGCTCTTCCTGTCGTCGCTGCTGCGGTCGCTGATCTCCAAGGACACGTTCTTCTCGCTGAGCAAGCTCAACAACGTGGTCAACCTGTTCATCAACGACAGCTACGTCGACAACATCCAGACCAAGGACCTCGTCGACCTCGGGCAGTCCGTCCAGGGCGTCAACGTCGGACGCATCACGTTCGTGACGGTGCCCACGGTCGGTTACGCCGACGAGTACGGCAACGAGGTGCCCCGCACCGACGACATGCGCAGTCTGTTCGACGCGATCATCAACGACGATCCGCTGCCCGAGGAGAAGAACGTCGGCCCCACCCCGGTGCCGGACAAGCCGGAGGCCGCCGTGCCCCAGCCCACCGACACCAACGGCGAACTCGTCGACGCCGTCACCACCAGCCCCGGCGACATCACCGTGCGCGTGTCCAACTCGACCGGTGAGGACGGGTTGGCGTCCACCGCGGCCAGTGATCTGGAACAGCACGGGTTCAACGTCGACACTCCCGACGACTACCCGGGCCCGCTGGACGACACGACGGTGTTCTTCTCCTCAGGCAACGAGCAGGCCGCCGCCACCGTCGCCTCGTCGTTCGCCTCGCCCGCCATCCCGCCGATCGAGCGGGTGTCCGGCATGGGCAACGTGATCCGGGTGGTGCTGGGGTCGAACTTCAACGCCGTCAACGCCCCGTCGCCGAGTGGTTCGTCGGTACAGGTTCACGTGGTCCACGACCGCAGCACCGAGAAGTCCCATCTGCCCGAGGACCTGACCGTCACCAACGCCGCGGACACCACGTGCGAGTGACGCCCAGACTGCCATTGCGGCAGGTGGCATTCACCTTTCGTTCATCCACGAGGTCGTGACGAGCGCGATGTGCAGCCCGTAGGCTTGGCACATGCGTACCGCCTACCACGAGCAACTGGCCTCCTTGACGGACCAGCTCGGTGAGATGTGCGGCCTTGCCGGTGTAGCCATGGAGCGTGCGACGCAAGCCCTGCTCCAGGCCGACCTGGTTCTTGCCGAGCAAGTCATCACCGACCACGAACAGATCGCCGCGATGAGCGCGCGCGCCGAGGAGTCCGCCTTCGTGCTCCTCGCGTTGCAGGCCCCCGTCGCCGGCGACCTCCGCGCCATCGTCAGCTCCATCCAGATCGTCGCCGACGTGGACCGGATGGGCGCGCTGGCGCTGCACGTCGCCAAGATCGCCCGCCGCCGCCATCCTCAGCACGTCCTTCCCGAGGAGGTCAACGGCTACTTCGCCGAGATGGGCCGGCTCGCGGTGGACCTCGGCAACAGTGCCCAGGAGGTGCTGGTCAGCCGGGACCCGGAGAAGGCGGCCCGCATCCGGGAAGAGGACGACGCGATGGACGACCTCCATCGCCACCTGTTCTCGGTGCTGATGGACCGCGAGTGGCGCCACGGCGTCATCGCCGCCGTCGACGTCACGCTGCTCAGCCGGTTCTACGAGCGCTTCGCCGACCACGCCGTCGAGGTGGCGCGGCGCGTCATCTTCCAGGTCACCGGCCGCTTCCCCGACGAGGAAGCCGTTCCCGCCACTCAGTGACGGACGATCCGCACGCCGTCCTTGGTGGCGGCTAGCAGATCCCGCAGCACGGTCGCGACGACCTGAAGCTCGGCGTTGCCGTAGGCCGCCAGGAAGTCGTGCCGGGCGGCGTCCATCTCGTCGTGCAGTTGGCGGTGGGCGGCGGCGACCAGTTCTCCGTCGCCGGTGAGCACCAGTTCCACCTCCTTGCGGTTGCCGGGTATCGCCCGGCGAGCCACCAGACCGGCCTCGACCAGACGTTGTACGTGTTTGGACACCGTCCCCTTGAGCTGACCGGACCGCGCCGCCAGGCCCACAACGCTGACGGGCCCGTCGGCGATCGCCGCGAGCAGATGCATCGAGAGCGTCGGCGTCTCGCGGATCAAGGAAGACAGCCGGGTGGGGCAGCGCTGGGCGATGAAGTCGCGTTCGGCGTCGTCGTCCTCGCGTCCGGTCATCTCGATCTCGAACTTGTCTCCGACGGCGCTCAACAAGTCGGTGACGTCCGAGATGAGCGCCGACTTGGTTTTCATGGAAACCATCTTGCCATCGCCAGCCCGGCGCCGTACATTGTTTCCCTAGAAACGATATCCGTGGAAACGAAGGAGTCACCATGAAGGCCGCCGTCGTCGAGGAATGGGGCCGGGCGCCCGTCTACACCGACCATGCCGAACCGGTCGTCGTCGACGGCGGCGTGATCGCCACCGTCGAGGCATCCGCTCTGACCAACCTCGCCAAGGGTTTGGTGTCCGGAAAGCACTATGCCAGCAGTCAACTCGAGCTGCCCGTCATCCCCGGCGTGGACGGCGTTGCACGGCTGGCCGACGGCACGCGCGTCTACACCGGCGCACTCGCGCCCTACGGGATGATGGCCGAACGCACCCTGGTCGACCCACGCGGGGCGGTCGTCGTGCCGGACGACGTCGACTCGGTGACGGCCGCGGCCATCCCCAACCCCGGAGTGTCGGCGTGGATGTCGCTCGAGCATGCCGCCGCAATCCGTCCCGGCGATCACGTCCTGGTGCTGGGCGCCACCGGTGTCACCGGCGCGACGGCCGTCCAGTTGGCCACGTCCGCCTTCGGCGCCGGTCGGGTGGTCGTGGCGGGCCGCGACACCAGTCGGCTGGACTGGCTGCGCACCGTCGGCGCCGACGACGTGATCGCGCTCGGCGACGGGGATCTGGCCGCACGCGTGGCGAGCCTGCACGCCGAGCGGCCCTTCGACGCCGTCCTCGACTACCTGTGGGGTGAGCCGGCGGAGCAGGTTCTCGAGGGGCTCGGCTCCCACGAGTTGATGGCGCGCTACCACCACACCCGCTACGTCCAGATCGGGTCGATGGCCGGGCTGACGACGACCCTGCCCGCCGGCATCCTGCGCAGCGCCGGCATCACCATCAGCGGCGTCGGCCTGGGCAGCGTACCGCCGGACGTGCTGGGGCGCATCCGCACCGAGGCACTACCGAAGATGTTCGCCATGGTGGCGGCGGGCGACCTACGACTCGAGGTGCGAGCCACGCCGCTCGCCGACGTCGAACGGGCGTGGACCGCGAACGAGCCGTCGGGCACCCGGATCGTGCTGACCCCCTAGCCGAAGCGGCCCGAGATGTAGTCCTCGGTGGCCTTCTGGGTCGGGTTGGAGAAGATCTTCTCGGTGTCGTCGATCTCGATCAGCTTGCCGGGCTTGCCCGTCGCCTCGAGGTTGAAGAAGGCGGTCTGATCGCTCACCCGGGCGGCCTGCTGCATGTTGTGCGTGACGATCACGATGGTGAAGTCCTGCTTGAGCTCCGAGATGAGGTCCTCGATGGCCAGCGTGGAGATCGGGTCCAGCGCCGAGCACGGCTCGTCCATGAGGAGCACGTCGGGCTGCACGGCGATGGCGCGGGCGATGCACAGCCGCTGCTGCTGTCCGCCGGACAGTCCGCCGCCGGGCTTCTCCAGGCGGTCCTTGACCTCGTTCCACAGGTTGGCGCCCTTGAGGGACTGCTCGGCGACCTCGTCGAGGGCCTTCTTGCTGTGGCGGCCCTGCAGCTTCAGCCCGGCAACCACGTTGTCGCGAATCGACATGGTGGGGAACGGGTTTGGCCGCTGGAACACCATGCCGATGGTCTTGCGCACACCGACCGGGTCGACGCCCGCGCCGTAGATGTCCTCGCCGTCGAGCAGCACCGAGCCCTCCACGCGGGCACCGGGAATGACCTCGTGCATGCGGTTGAGGGTGCGCAACACCGTCGACTTGCCGCAGCCCGAGGGTCCGATGAACGCCGTCACGCTGCGCGGCTGCACCGACAGCGCCACGTCGGCCACGGCGTGGAACGAGCCGTAGTAGATGTTGACGTCCTTGAGATCGAGGCGCTTGGCCACGGGATGCTCCTTAAACTTTCTTGGGGGAGAAGATCTTTGCGACCAGGCGCGCCGCGACGTTCAGGATGGCGATCAGCAACACCAACGTCAGGGCAGCGCCCCACAGTCGGTCGGTGGGGATCGGGCTGGCGCCGGCGCCGGCGGAGATCTGGTCGTACATCATGCCGGGCAGCGACCCCATGAATCCGGCGAACATGTCGAAGTTGATCGACGCCGCGTAGCCCACCAGGATCAGCAGCGGCGCGGTCTCGCCCATCACGCGGGCCAGCGACAGCATCACGCCGGTGACGATGCCCGACAACGCCGTCGGAATGACGATGCGCACGATGGTCTTCCACTTCGGCACGCCCAGTGCATAACTCGCCTCGCGCAGATCCATCGGGACGATTCGCAACATCTCCTCGGTGGCCCGCACGATGACCGGAATCATCAGCAGCACCAGGGCCAGCGACACCGCGAAGCCCGAACGTTCGAACCCGAGCGTCGCGACCCACAGCGCGTAGATGAACAGCGCTGCCACGATCGACGGCACGCCGGTGAGGATGTCGACCATGAACGTCGTGATCTTGCCCAGTCGCGTGCCGCCGCCGTATTCGACCAGGTACACCGCGACCATCACACCGACCGGGATCGAGATCAGCGAGCACACCAGGCCTTGCAGCAGCGTGCCCATGACGGCGTGGTAGACGCCGCCGCCCGCCGAGAACGCCGTGGTGCCCGCCTGGGAGTTGGTGAACCACACGGGCGAGGTGACCGCCGCGAGGCCCTTGCTGACCACCGAGTACAGCACCCAGATCAGCGGCACCAGCGCCACCAGCACCGACGCCGACACCAGGACGGTCGCAACGTTGTTGGTCAGCTTGCGCTTGACGCTGACGCCCTGGAACGTCGGCGCCTTGACGGGCTTGTCGAGTATGGCGGTCATGCCTTCGCTCCTCGTCCTGCGACCGCCGCGCGGGCCAGCGAGTTCACCACGAACGTGAGGATGAACAGCACCAGGCCCGCCGCGATGTAGGCGCCTGCCTTGTATTGGTCGTTGAATTCGCTTGCCGCCGAAGCAATCTTGCTGGCGAAGGTGTAGCCGCCGTCGAACAGCGACCAACCGAACGCCGTCTGGGTGCCGCGCAGGATGATCAGCAGGGCGATGGTCTCACCCAATGCGCGGCCCAGACCGAGCATGGCTCCGCTGATGTAGCCCGACAGTCCGAACGGCAACACCGTCGTCTTGACGACCTCCCAGCGGGTGGCACCCAGGGCGAGAGCGGCCTCGATCTGCCCCCGCGGGGTCTGGATGAAGACCTCGCGCGACACCGCCGTGATGATCGGAAGGATCATCACGGCCAGCACGATGCCCGCGGTGAAGATGGTGCCGCCACCGGCCACCGACGCGGTGCCCGTCTTGAACAGGAACAACCAGTCCAGGTTGGTGTTCAGCCAGACCGCGAACGGCTTGAGCACCGGAGCCAACACGTACAGGCCCCACACGCCGTAGACGATCGACGGCACCGCCGCCAGCAGGTCGACGACGTAGGCCAGCGGCCCCGCCAGGCGCCGGGGCGAGTACTGCGTCAGGAAGATGGCGATGCCGAGCGCGATCGGCATCGCCAGCACCAGCGCGAACAGCGACACGAAGATGGTCACCTGGATCAGGTCGAGGATGCCGAAGGTCATCTTCGACGTGTCCGTGGTGATCCAGTTGCCGCCGTAGGTGAAGAAGTTCGCCTCGTTCCGGCTGAGCGCCGGGACCGCGCGCCACAGCAGGAACACGGCGATCGCCGCGATCAGGACGACGACGGCGACGCCCGCACCCTGCGCCACACCCCCGAAGATGCGGTCACCGAGGCGTACCTTGGCGCCCTTCGAGGGGTTGGTGCTGATGGGATCCGGAGAGGGAAAGGGCGAAGCGATTACTTCGCCCGATCCCGCGCCGGTTGGATTCGGTGTCGTCACTGTCATCCCGTTGTCGGTCATTGCTTCTTAGAACCCATCCTCACCGCGTTGGTGGCGGTATGCCAACCGTCTAGGCAATTGCGTCGACGGACGTGAGCAAGCGCTCCTTGAAGCTGTCGGGCAGCGGCACGAAGCCGGCGGCCGACAGGTTGGCCTGGCCCTGGTCGGCCGACACCGTCAGGAACGACTTCACCGCTGCGGCGGTGTCGGCGTCGTAACCCTTGGAGCAGACGATCTCGTAGGTGGCCAGCATCAACGGGTAGGCACCGGCCTCCTTGGAGGCGTAGAGCGCGTTGAGGTCGAGCGTCAGGTCCATGCCCTCGGCCTTGAACTTGGCGGCGGCGACGGCCTTGGCCGTCGAGTCGTCGTTCAGCTCGACTGCACCGGCACCGCTGTCGATCTGCGCGAACGGCAGGTTCGCCGCGGCGGCCGGGCTCTTCTCGACGTATCCGATGGCACCGGGGGTGGCCTGCACGGCCTGCACGACGCCGGAGGACTTCTGCGCACCCTCGCCGGCGCCACCCTGGAACTCCTTGCCGGCGCCCTTGGTCCACGTCTGCGGAGCGGCGGCCGTCAGGTACTTCTGGAAGTTGTCGGTGGTGCCCGAGGAATCCGAGCGGTAGATCGGCGTGATCTTGGTGTCCGGCAGCGTGGTGCCGCCGTTCAGCGCGGCGATGGCCGGGTCGTTCCACGTGGTGATCGCGCCGGTGAAGATCTTGGCCAGCACGTCGGCGTTGACGACCAGCTTGTCGACGCCCTCGACGTTGTAGGCCATCGCGACCGGGCCGAACACCAGCGGAAGGTTCCACGCCGGGTTCCCGCCACACCGCTCGGTCGCCGGGGCGACCTGGTCCTCGGCCAGCGCCGAGTCGGAGCCCGCGAAGTCGACCTGCTTGGCGAGGAACTGCGTCACACCCGCACCGGACCCGGTGGGGTTGTAGGACAGGGACTTGCCCGAGCAGACCTGGCCCCACGCCTTGTTGAACTCGGCGATGGCGTTCTGCTGGGCGGTGGAACCCTCGGCGGTCAGGGCAGCCTTGCCGGCGCAGTCGGCGGCGGCGGCGGCGGCGGACGACGATCCCGACGCGGCGCTCGACGAGGACGACGACGATCCCGAGTTGTCGTCACTGCCGCACGCGGTCATCGACATCGCGAGCGCTGCCGCGGACAACGCCACCAAGAACGGAGTGCCGGCACTCGTGCCAAAGCGATTGAGCTTCACTGATCCCACTTTCGATTTTTTGTCTGCCTCAGGACTCCACGGCAACGTATTCGGCGCCGGTGGACGGGTCGCTGACGAAAGGTGAACGAGCAGTGAACAGCCTCAGCGATTTCACAGCTGAGGGCTAACGGAGGGTGTACGCCACGTCCGCGCTGAAGACCGTGAAATCCAGCCGTTCGTACGTCTTCACGGCGGCCGAGTTATCGGCCTCGACGTACAGCGTCACGTCCGCGTCCGCGCCCAACCGATCGGCCAGGTGGTGCAGGCCGACCAACGTCAGCATCGCCCCGAGACCGCGCCCCTGAGCGGACGGGTCGACGCCCACGACGTACACCTCGCCGAGATCGGGGCCGTGCACCTTGGTCCAGTGGAAGCCGAGGAGGGCCTTGGTCGCCGAGTCGAACGCCAGGAACAGTCCCGCCGGGTCGAACCACGACTCGCCCCGTCGCTCGGCGACGTCGGCCTCGGTCCAGCCGCCCTGCTCGGGGTGCCAGGAGAAGGCGGCGTTGTTGACCCGCAGTAGTTCGGCGTCGTCCTCGGGCCCGGCGTAGGTGCGCAGGACCACGCCGTCGGAGGCCGTGACGGGCGGCAGGTCGCGCAGCGGGCGGCGCATCTGGAGCAGCTCGCGCGCGGCGACGAGGTCGAGGGCGGCGGCGGTGGCGCGGGCGGGCTCGAGGTTTCCGTGCGCCCAGATCCGAGTGCCGGCGCCACCCTTGGCCAGGGCCGTGCGAATCAGCTCCGAACCGATCCCCCGCCTACGGGCGAGGGGGTGCACGACGACCTCCGCCATCGGGGGTGCGTCGGGCGTGGCGGGAGCCAGGTTGAGGTAGCCGACGACGTCGTCGTGGTCTTCGGCGAGGAGGTGGCCGGTGCGGTCGCGGGGCAGCTCGCGCACGATCTGGTCACCGACGGGAGCCGTTCCGTCGGCCTCCGTGGCGGCGTCGACGAGGTCCGAGATGCGCCGTTGCTCGACCTCGGAAAGCGTTGTCCGCCAGGCTGTTGCGCTCACTGGGTGCGCAGCGGGTCGCCCAGGCCGTCGACGAAGCCCGCGGGGTCCTGGTCGTAGGCGTCGACGTCGTCGTAGTCGTCGACGGGGTCGGTTTCGGGCACCGGCGGGCGGCCTCGGGCCGGCCGGACCGCCTTGTAGCCGACGTTGCGCACGGTGCCGATCAACGATTCGTACTCGGGGCCCAGCTTCGCGCGGAGCCGTCGCACGTGCACGTCCACGGTGCGGGTGCCGCCGAAGAAGTCGTAGCCCCACACCTCCTGCAGCAGTTGCGCCCTGGTGAACACCCGGCCGGCGTGCAGCGCCAGGTACTTGAGCAGCTCGAATTCCTTGTACGTGAGGTCCAGCGGCCGCCCACGTAGCCGGGCGGTGTAGGTGCCCTCGTCGATGACGAGTTCGCCGAGGTTGACCTTGCCCGCGCTCTCCTGGTCGGCGGCACCGCCGCGGCGACCGACGAGCAACCGCAACCGGGCGTCGATCTCGGCCGGGCCCGTGCTGGGGAGCAGGATCTCGTCGAGGCCCCATTCGACGTTGACCGCAACCAGGCCGCCTTCGTTGACCACCGCGACGACGGGCACCGCCGTGCCGGTGGTCCCCAGCAGCCGGCACAGCCCGCGCGCCGCGGCCAGATCGGTTCGGGCGTCGACGATGGCCACGTCCGCGGTGCCCGCCTCGAGCAGGGACGACACTTCGGTCGGGGCGGCGCGGACGTTGTGCGCGAGCAGCGCCAACGACGGCAGCACCGACTCGGGATGCGGGTCGACGGTCAGTAGCAAAAGATCCAATGGGTCCTCCAGCGCATTTCGGGAAGATCACCCGACGTCGGTGTCCGGGCAATCTCCCAGATTCATGGCTGACACGCGGCCGTTACCGGCCGACGATGGGCATAACGATAGCGTGCAACCTGCTAATTAGCCGCGCTGAGCGGGTGAGCGCACCCGGGTAGGCCAGAATGTCCGGGTGCGCAAGGTGCTGATCGGACTCGTCGCCACGGTCACGACGCTGACCGTCGGCGCCGTCGGCACCGACTTCGGGACCGCCATCTACGCGGAGTTCCATTGGGCGCGCAGCATCCGGGCGGCCAACCACCTGCCCTTCGACCCCTGGGTGGGCATCCTGGGTTTTCCGTTCGTCACCCAGGCCACCGGACACCAGTACCGCGAGGTCGAGATCCGGGCTGGTGGGGTCGACCACCCCGTCGTCGGCAAGGCCTCCATCGAGGCGACGCTGCACTCCGTCGACCTGACCGGGACGTCCTGGCTGATCGGCTCGGACGCCACGCTGCCGGTGGGCAAGCTGGAGAGCCGTCTGATCGTCGACTCGACGCACGTCGGCCGCTTCATGGGCATCAAGGACCTGCTGGTCGAGGCGCCGCCGAAGGAGACCAACGACGCCACCGGCGGCACGACGGAGTCGGGCATCTCGGGCAGCCGGGGACTGGTCTTCACCGGGACGCCCGTCGCGGCGGGCTTCGGCGAGCGGGTCAGCGTGTCGGTCGACCTGTCCACGCCGGAGGACGACGACACCACGCTCGTGTTCAACGCCACCGACGTGCTGACCGGCCCGGGCACGGCCGACGAGGCCGTGCCCGACGACAAGAAGGCGGCGGTCCTGGCGGCCTTCGACACCAGGATGCCGGGGATGAAGCTGCCCTTCGGGATCGCGCCGACCAGCGAGGGCGCCCGCGGCTCGGACATCATCATCGAGGGCATCACCACGGGAGTAACGGTGGCGCTCGACGGGTTCAGACAGTCATGAGCTCACTTCTCGTCGTGGTCGGGGTGCTGGTGGCCGCATTGGCCGTGTCGGTGGTGGTGGGACGCATGCTCACCAAGCGCGACGGGGTGCTGCGGAGCACCGACGCCGCGTCCCCCGAGGTTCCAGACCTGGGGCTGCCCGCCGGGAAGCCGGCGATCGTGCACTTCAGCGCGCAGTGGTGCGGACCGTGCGCGGGGGTCCGGCGGGTCGTCGACGACGTCTGCGCCGACCTGCCGGACGTTGCTCACGTCGAGGTCGACATGGACGCCGATCCGGCCGCTGCGCGGGCACTTTCGGTCCTGTCGTTGCCGACGACGTTCATCTTCGACGCCGACGGTCGGCAGCGGTACCGCAGCTCGGGGGTACCGAAGGCCGCTGACCTGCGGTCCGCTCTCGAACCGCTATTGGCCTGACGACCGGGTCATTGGGTAAGCTCTCCCGCGTGTCCCCCCGCGTTGAGCACGAGCTCATCAAGCGCCGCGCAGTAGATCTGTGCCGCGTCGCGGGTTCTTGTTGTCGTTGTCGTAGCTGCTGAGTAGCTGCGCGCACTCGCGTCGCCCTCGGAGCAGCCGCTCAGGCTTGCCCACGCCCAGCCTCGTCACGACAGCAGGAGTAGACCGTTGCCGAACCAGACCACACCTCCGGACCAGGTCGACGTCCGGGGTCCCCGATTCACCGCCTGGGTGACCACCGCGGTTCTCGTGGCTGCACTCCTGGTCTCCGCCGTCAGCGCCCATGCCGCCGCGGTCGTGCTCGGGGTCCAGGCGGTGGTGTTCGCCGTCGGCGCCCTCGGTGGCCCGCGCAAGCACCCCTACGGCCGCGTGTTCGCCGCGGTCGTCGCGCCCCGGCTGAGTCCCGTCACCGAGCGCGAGCCCGTGCCGCCGTTGAAGTTCGCCCAGCTGGTGGGCGTGGTGTTCGCCGTCCTCGGTTGCGTCGGTTTCGCCACCGGGTTGGCGACGCTGGGCCTCGCGGCCACCGCGCTCGCACTCGTCGCGGCGTTCCTCAACGCCGCCTTCGGCATCTGTCTCGGCTGCCGGCTCTACCCGCTCGTCACGCGCTTTCGTACCACTGCCTCGCCCGCCTAACCTGTCGAATACTGAAGCAACCGAAGGGATTTCATCCATGGCACGTTCCGACGTCCTGGTCAGCACCGAGTGGGCCGGGAACAATCTCGACGCCCCCAACACCGTCTTCGTCGAGGTCGACGAGGACACCAGCGCGTACGAGGACGGCCACATCGCCGGCGCCGTCCGGCTGGACTGGAAGACCGAACTGCAGGATCCGGTCAAGCGCGACTTCGTCGACCAGCAGCAGTTCTCCAAGCTGCTGTCCGACAAGGGCATCGCCAACGACGACACGGTGGTCCTCTACGGCGGCAACAACAACTGGTTCGCCGCGTACGCGTACTGGTACTTCAAGCTCTACGGCCACGAGAACGTCAAGCTGATCGACGGCGGCCGCAAGCGGTGGGAACTCGACGGTCGCCCCCTGGTCACCGAGGTGCCCAGCCGCCCGGCCACCTCGTACACGGCGTCGGCGCCCAACACCGCGATCCGCGCCTTCCGCGACGAGGTGATCGCCGCCATCGGCACCAAGAACCTCGTCGACGTGCGCTCCCCCGACGAGTTCTCCGGCAAGATCCTCGCCCCCGCCCACCTGCCGCAGGAGCAGAGCCAGCGCGCCGGGCACATCCCCACCGCGGTCAACGTGCCGTGGAGCAAGGCAGCCAACGAGGACGGCACCTTCAAGTCCGACGAAGACCTCGCCAAGCTCTACGCCGACGCCGGCCTCGACGGCTCCAAGGAGACCATCGCCTACTGCCGCATCGGCGAGCGCTCCTCGCACAGCTGGTTCGTCCTGCAGGAATTGCTGGGACATCGGAATGTCAAGAACTACGACGGTAGTTGGTGTGAATACGGTTCCCTCGTGGGCGCCCCGATCGAGTTGGGAAGTTGATATGTGCTCTGCACCCAAGCAAGGACTGACGCTGCCGGCCAGCGTTGACCTCGAAAAGGAAACGGTCATCACCGGTCGCGTCGTCGACGGTGCCGGCCAGACCGTCGGAGGGGCGTTCGTGCGCCTCCTCGACGCCTCCGACGAGTTCACCGCGGAGGTCGTCGCGTCGGCCACCGGTGACTTCCGGTTCTTCGCCGCCCCGGGCACCTGGACGCTGCGCGCCCTGTCCCCCGCGGGCAACGGCGACGCCAGCGTCGCGCCGTCGGGCGCCGGGATCCACGAAGTCGACGTCAAGGTCGCCTGAGCTCGAACCCCGGTGGCCGCCTGGCCGGACATCGGAACTAGACTCGACGCCGTGGTGCTCTTCTTCGAAATCCTGCTCATCGTGGCAGTCGTCGTCATCACCTGGTTCGCCCTGTACACGGTGTACCGGCTGATCACCGACGACTTGTGACCGCGGACGACAACGCCGAGGTTCCAGGTGAGGTCGCCGATTCAGCGGGGTCGGTGATCCCCGGTTCCGGTGACCGCGCCGTCGCCGAAGCCCTCGAGCGAGCCAAGATCACGGCCGCCAGGAACCTTCCCGCGTTCGACGACCTGCCCGTCCCCGCCGACACGGCCAACCTGCGTGAGGGCGTCAGCCTGAACGACGCGCTCCTGGCGCTGTTGCCGCTCGTCGGCGTGTGGCGTGGCGAGGGCACCGGTCGCGGCCCGGACGGCGACTACCCGTTCGGTCAGCAGATCACGGTGTCCCACGACGGCGGCGAGTACCTCAATTGGGAAGCGCGTTCGTGGCTGCTGTCGGAGACCGGCGACTACGTCGGGCCCTCGCTGCGGGAGTCCGGCTTCTGGCGCTTCGTGAACGACCCGGACGACCCCGCGGAAACCCAGGCGATCGAGCTTCTGCTGGCCCATTCCGCCGGCTACGTCGAACTGTTCTACGGCCATCCCCTCAATCAGTCCTCGTGGGAGTTGGCGACCGACGCGCTGGCCCGCAGCAAGTCGGGCGTGCTCGTCGGTGGCGCGAAGCGGCTCTACGGCATCGTCGAGGGCGGTGACCTCGCGTACGTCGAGGAACGCGTGGACGCCGACGGCGGCCTGGTCCCCCATCTGTCGGCCCGGCTGTCTCGGCACGTCGGCTAGTGCGTCTGCGCACCCTGGCCGTGGCCTTCGGTGCGACGGCCCTGGTGGCGTCGTGCGCCACGAATTCACCCGCCCCGAGTGACCCGGCGCCGACGACGTCGAGCACCCACGGAACGCTCGCCGAATGCCTGTCGAAGCATGGCGTGCCCGCGGCGGCCGGCCCGGCGGCGGGGCCGCCGCCCGGAGTCGACGAGGCCGCTTGGCGCAAGGCAATGCAGGAGTGTTCGCCGCTCGGTCCGGGACCAACGAATAACTAGTCCGGACATGGAGCGGCCCCCGAGCCGTTGGATCCTGGTTGGACGGACCGAGGGGCTCGGGGGCCGGGTGACTGCTGGGAATTCGCCAGCGCACGCTGGTAAACACCCGGTGCTGCTAGCGGGCAGCCACCTCACTTGTCCATGAGTCAATCAATTTCTGGACCACCTCCTTCCTGTGTAAAAACGAAGGTACTCCCGAAACCCCATGCCGACAACCGGTTTTCGATCGACTTTCAATCGTGTTCGCTGAGGGCTTCGTCGACGGCCGCCGCCACGTCGAAGGCCCCGGCGCGAAGGGGCAGCGGATGACCGTCCAAGGTGTGCACCCGGGCCGCCAGCGTGATGCTGGAGAGCAGCCAAACCCCGTCGGCGGCAAGCAGATCCCCCACCCGTAGCGGACGCTCCGCACAAGTTCGACCCCGTCGGCGGGCGACGTCGAACACCGCTGCGACGGTGGTGCCCGCGAGGATCGGCAGCGACGCCGGCGGTGTCGCCAACCCGCCGTCCCCCGTGGCGACCACGACGTTGGACCGCGGCCCCTCGAGGACGAATCCGTCGGAGCTCACCAGCACCACGTCACCCACGCCGAGGCGCTGGGCGTGGCGCAGCGCGGCGGCGTTGACGGCGTAGGACAACGACTTGACCCCGGCAGTCGACCACGGGTCGGCGTCGGAGCCGGCGATCCGAGGATCGCCCACGGACACCCCGCGGTCCAACGTCATCGCCGCCACCCCGTCCCGGCGTGCGGACCGGACCCGGTCGGGCAGCCCCGACACCGTGACGAAGCCGACCGGTCCGCCGTCGCGGCCTCGGCCCCACACCAGCCGGCAGACCGCGTCGCCGGTGTCGGTCCACGCCCCGGCGGCCGTGGCGATCGCCGAGCGCCAGCCGGCCGGGTCCGGGCGGGGCAGGCCGACGGTCGCCGCGGAGCGCACCAACCGTTCGAGGTGCGGCCCGACGAGGCACGCGCGACCGTCGCGGACCAGCAGGGTCTCGAAGACGCCGTCGCCACGGGAGACCATCGGATCGTCGACGTGGCCGATCGGAACCTCCGCCGGGACGACCTCGCCGGCGAGGGTGACGACGATCTCGCCGTGGGACGTCATGGCACCAGACGATAGCGCCGGTCGACGGCCGTACGCTGGAAGGATGTCTGCCGTACCCGCCCCAGAATCTGGACCCGACGCCGGCGCCACGTGGCACTACGGCGACCCGTTCGGTGAGCAGCGTGCCGCCCAGAACGGCGTCGTGGTGGTGGACCGGTCACACCGCGCGACCATCGCGCTCACCGGCCCCGAGCGCCGCAAGTGGCTGCACACCATCTCCACTCAGCACGTCGCCGACCTCCCCGACGGCGCCGTCGTCGAGAATCTGAGCCTCGACGCGCAGGGCCGTGTCGAAGATCACTGGCTGCAGACCCAACTCGACGGCGTCACCGTCGTCGACACCGAGCCGTGGCGCGGCGAGCCGTTGCTGGCCTACCTGCGCAAGATGATCTTCTGGGCCGACGTCGTGGCCGAGCCCGCCGACCTCGCGGTGCTGTCGCTGCTGGGTCCGCGAATCGGCGATCCCGCGGTCCTGGCTGCCGTCGGCATCGCGGAGCTTCCTGCCGTCGCGTCGGCATCACCCCTGGCAGAGGGCGGTTTCGTCCGCACGCTGCGCCCCGGCGAGGTCGACCTCGTGGTGCCCAGGGACGCGGTGCCCGCGTGGCGCGACCGGTTGCTCGCGGCCGGCGTCGAGCCCGCCGGCGTATGGGCCTACGAGGCGCAACGGGTGGCGGCGGTCCGGCCCCGCCTCGGCGTCGACACCGACGAGCGGACCATTCCGCACGAGGTCGGCTGGATCGGCGGCCCCGGCGAGGGTGCCGTCCACCTGGACAAGGGCTGCTACCGCGGCCAGGAAACCGTCGCGCGCGTGCACAACTTGGGCAAGCCGCCAAGGATGCTGGTGCTGCTGCAGCTGGACGGGTCGGCCGACCGGCCGACGCCCGGGGATCCCGTTCTCGCTGGTGGGCGGGCAATAGGTCGCCTCGGCACGGTGGTCGACCACGTCGACCACGGTCCGATTGCGATTGCTCTGCTCAAGCGCGGCGTCCCCGCGAACACCCAGCTGAGCACCGGCGGCGAGACCGAGGTGAGCGCCTTGATCGACCCGGATTCGCTGCCCGAGGCCGCCGCGGTGGGCGCCGGACGGCTCGCCGTGGAACGTCTGCGGAGCGGTCAGCGTTGAATTCGAGGTCGCCGCGCTCGCCGTGGGGATGACCCTGCCAGCATGAGACCGCCGGGCACGGTAAAGTATCGGCAGGACGATAAAACACATTCAGATCGGAGCCGCCTGCTAATCGGGCCGCTCCGTTATTGCGCGAGGGGGTCCCCTATGGGCCGCGGCCGGGCGAAGGCGAAGCAGACCAAGGTTGCTCGTGACCTTAAGTACAGCTCGCCACAAACCGATTTTCAACGGTTACAGCAGGAACTGGGCGGTTCCGGTTCCCCCGAGCCGGACATCCTGAGCAGCGACGGGCCAGTGGACGACCGCTGGGTCGACGACGACGACTGGCGCCGCTGAGCGGTCTCCCCCGAACTCGGGCAGAGGTCGCGGCGCTCAGAACCTCGGGTGTTGCCCGACCAACTGAGCGCGCGACGCTCCCTTGCCGCCCTTGGTGACGGTGCCCAGGGTCCAGCAGTCCAGGTGTCTCGCAGTCAAGATCGCCAACGCACGGTCGGTGTCCTCCGGCGCGACGATGGCGACCATGCCGATGCCCATGTTGAACGTCTTGTCCATTTCGGCGCGCTCGATGCGTCCTCGCTGGGCGATCATCGCGAACACCGGTGCGGGCGTCCACGTTCCGCGGTCCAGTTCGGCGCTCAGCCCGTTCGGGATGACTCGCTCGAGGTTGCCCGCCAGTCCGCCGCCGGTCACGTGGCAGAAGGTGCGCACCTGCGTCTCGGCGGCCAGCGCGAGGCAGTCCTTGGCGTAGATCCGCGTCGGCTCGAGCAGTTCCTCGCCGAGGGTGCGACCGAATTCCTCGACGTGGCCGGCCAGGTTGCCGCGGTCTATCTCCAGCAGCACCTTGCGGGCCAGCGAATATCCGTTGGAGTGCAGGCCGGTCGAGGCCATCGCGATGATGACGTCACCGGGCTTCACGCGATCGGGTCCGAGGACGTCGTCGGCTTCGACCACGCCCACCCCGGTCGCGGAGATGTCGTAGTGGTCGGGCGACATCAGGCCCGGGTGCTCGGCGGTCTCGCCACCGAGCAGTGCGCATCCGGCGATGACGCAGCCGTTCGCGATGCCGGAGACGATCTCGGCGACGCGCTCGGGCACCGTGCGGCCGACGGCGATGTAGTCCTGCAGGAACAGCGGCTCCGCCCCGCAGACCACGAGGTCGTCGACCACCATGGCCACCAGGTCCAGGCCGACCGTGTCGTGCTTGTCCATCGCCTGCGCGATCGCCAGCTTGGTTCCGACGCCGTCGGTGGACGAGGCCAGCAGCGGCTCGCGATATCCACCGCGCAGGGCGAACAGCCCGGCGAATCCGCCGAGCCCGCCCCGGACCTCCGGTCGAGTCGCCTTGGCCGCCCACGGTTTGAACAGTTCGACTGCGCGGTCACCCGCCTCGATGTCCACCCCCGCCGACGCGTAGGAGGCGATGCTGTCGTCGGGCCGCTGATCCTCGCTCATCGGGTATGAGGGTACCGGTCTCATCGATCGCGGCGCACATTCCGTCGCTGGTGTGACACGCTGCCCCCATGAGCACCGTGCGTGGTTGGGCCGCCGTCTCCGCGCTGACCTTGGCGTCGCTCGGTTCGGCCGCAACCGCGTCGGCGACCCCGAGCACCGGAGTCGACGCCAGGATCCTGTCGCAGGCCACCGTGAACGGCCACGACTACATCACCAAGGAGATCACCATCGCGCCCGGCGGCAGCACGGGGTGGCATTGGCATCCCGGCCGGATCTTCGGTGTCATCCGGTCGGGCACGTTGACGCACGACTTCGCCGACTGTTCGGTCGACGGCATCTACTCGGCCGGGGCGCCCATCACCGAGGGCAGCGGCCCGGACCACGTCCACGTCGGCCGCAACCTCGGCCCCGAGCCCGTCGTGATGTGGGTTCTCTACATCGACGACGCGGGGGCGCCGCTCGCGGTCGACGCACCCAACCCGGGCTGCCCGTTTGAATAGGTCGTCCGGCGGACATCTGTATCGGTGTCTGCTCCGAATACCTCGGTAGTGATGACGACGGACGGAGATTAGATGTCGGACGTTGAGACGCGCCGCTCATTGGTGACGGGGGCGACCGGGTACGTCGGTGGGCACCTGACCGCGCTGCTCGTGGAGCGGGGCGAGGACGTCCGCGCGATGGCCCGCAACCCCGACAAGCTGCGTGACGCGCCGTGGCGTGACGAGGTCGAGGTGGTACGCGGCGATCTGAGCGACCGGGACTCGCTGACGGCCGCGTTCGACGGCGTCGACGTCGTCTACTACCTCGTGCACTCGATGGGCACCTCGCGTGACTTCGTCAGCGAGGAGGAGAAGTCCGCGCACAACGTGGTCGCCGCCGCCGAGAAGGCCGGCGTGCGCCGCATCGTCTATCTCTCCGGCCTGCACCCCAAGGGCGAACTGTCCCGCCACCTGAAGTCGCGAAACAAGGTCGGCGAAGTCCTGATGGCGTCGTCGGTCGAGGCCGTGGTCCTGCAGGCCGGCATCGTCATCGGCTCCGGGTCGGCGTCCTTCGAGATGGTCCGCCACCTCACCGACCGATTGCCGGTGATGACCACCCCGAAGTGGGTGCGCAACAAAATTCAGCCGATCGGGATCGACGACGTGCTGTACTACCTCGCCGAGGCCGCCGACGCGGACATCCCGAAGTCGCGCACCTTCGACGTCGGGTGCCCGGACGTCTTGGAGTACGCCGACGCCATGCAGATCTACGCCGAGGAGGCGGGGCTGCGCAGGCGGTTCATCGTGGCGCTGCCGCTGCTGACGCCGAGCATCGCCAGTTGGTGGGTGGGGCTGGTGACGCCCATTCCGTCCGGACTGGCCCGACCGCTGGTGGAGTCGCTGGAACACGACGCGGTCATGTCGGAGCACGACATCGACGCGGTGATTCCGCCACCGCCCGGCGGCCTGACCAACTACCGGGACTCGGTGCGGCGCGCACTCGAACAGGACGGCACCACCGGCAACGGCCGTCGCCACCTGATCCGCTTCAGTTCGACTGCGCCGCAGTAGTTTCGGGCCCGCGGGGCGTCAGGGGCGTCGCAGCGCCGAGGCGTTGTCGTTCTCGGACTGCACCCCGGTACGGGCCGCGTTGGCCAGCATGTGCTCGATGACGTTCTTGCCCAATGCGGACTCGCTGGGCAGTTCGATCGGGTACTCCCCGTCGAAGCACGCCGAGCACAACCGGGAGGCCGGCTGTTCGGTGGCCGCGATCATGCCCTGGTGCGAGATGTAGCTGAGGCTGTCGGCGCCGATCGCCCGGCGCACCGCGTCGAGCATCTCGGACTCGTTCGCCCCCGCGTTGGACGCGTTGGCGATCAGTTCCGCCGGCGTGGCGAAGTCGATGCCGTAGAAGCAGGGCCACTTCACCGGCGGTGAGGCGATGCGGACGTGTACCTCGAGTGCACCGGCCTCGCGGAGCATTCTGATGAGCGCCCGCTGGGTGTTGCCGCGCACGATCGAGTCGTCCACGACGATCAGCCGCTTGCCGCGGATGACTTCCTTGAGCGGGTTGAGCTTGAGCCGGATGCCGAGTTGGCGGATGGTCTGCGACGGCTGGATGAACGTGCGGCCGACGTAGGCGTTCTTCATCAAGCCCTGGCCGAAGGGAATGCCGGACTCCTGCGCATAGCCGACGGCCGCGGGGGTGCCGGATTCCGGGACGCCGATCACGAGGTCCCCGTCGACGGGTGATTCCCGGGCCAGCCGCCTGCCGATGTCGACGCGGGTGGCGTGCACCGAACGACCGCCGATGACGCTGTCGGGCCGGGCCAGGTAGACGTACTCGAACACGCAGCCCTTGGGCGTCGGGTTGGCGAAGCGGGTGGAGCGGACGCCGTCGGCGTCGATGGCCAGCAGTTCGCCGGGCTCGATGTCCCGCACGAAGGCGGCGCCGACGATGTCGAGTGCGGCGGTCTCGGAGGCCACCACCCAGCCTCGGTCCAGCCGGCCCAGCGACAGCGGGCGCACGCCGTGCGGGTCGCGGGCGGCGTACAGCGTGTTCTCGTCCATGAAGGTCAGGCAGAACGCGCCGCGAACGGTCGGCAGCAGTTCCAGAGCGGCCTGCTCGAGCGTCGCGTCCGCGGCGCCGTGCGCCAACAGCGCACCGAGGATGTCGGAGTCCGTCGTCGCCGCGGTCGCGCCGCGCATGTCGGTGAGGCCTGCTTCGCGGGCGCGGGCGGCGAGTTCGGTGGTGTTGACCAGGTTTCCGTTGTGGCCCAGCGCCACGCCGGTGCCCGCCGCCGTGTTCCGGAAGACCGGCTGGGCGTTCTCCCACGTGGTCGACCCGGTGGTCGAGTAGCGGCAGTGTCCGATGGCGACGTGGCCCTCCATGGCGGCCAGTGTCTGCTCGTCGAACACCTGGCTGACGAGGCCCAGATCCTTGAATACGAGGACCTGCGAACCGTCGGCGACGGCGATGCCCGCCGCCTCCTGCCCTCTGTGCTGCAGCGCATACAGGCCGTAATACGAGAGTTTCGCCACGTCTTCGCCTGGTGCCCAGACGCCGAAGACGCCGCATTCTTCCTTGGGCTCGTCGTCCGTCTGGTCGATCGGGTCGATCTGCTCGGCGGTCACGATCAGTGTGCTCCCTGGGGGCTGTGGGTGACGGGCTTCAGTCTACGGTCAACTGCTGTCGAAGGTGGAATCGAAGCGCGGTCGGTGCGAACTCTTCAACAACGAGGACTGCCCGCGCATTTCTCGACGGAGGTGTGACGCGAGTGCTACCCGATGACGAATCGCCCACCTGGGCCCCGACCACGCGGGTCGCGTTCCGCTTCTGCGTCGTCTACCTCGGCATGTTCTGCCTCACCTTCGCGCAGATCACGTTCGCCTATGCCGGGGTGCTGGCCGCCCTGCTGCCCGACGGCGCCGTCATCTGGCAGATGGTCGCCCTGGAACCGCTCACCCGGTGGTTCGGCCGCACGGCGCTCGGCGTCGACGCGGCCCTGACACCGGGCTCCGGCAGCGGCGACCAGGCCGCCATCTGGGTGTACGTCGCCCTCCTGCTGACCGTGTCGGTGCTCGGCACCGTGGTCTGGTCGGTCCTGGACCGGCGGCGCAAGGGATATCCACGCCTGGCGGCGTGGTTCACGGTGTTCCTGCGTCTGTGCCTCGGTGGGCAGATGCTGTTCTACGGCTTCGCGAAGGTGATCCCGACCCAGATGCCGTCACCACCTTTGACGGCGCTGCTCGAGCCGTTCGGGAACCTCAGCCCGATGGCGGTGCTGTGGCTGCAGGTCGGCACCTCCCATCCCTACGAGATCGCTCTCGGAGCGGTCGAGGTGCTTGCCGGGGTGCTGTTGTTCGTGCCCAGGACGGCGACACTGGGCGCGCTGGTGAGCCTGGCGGCCACCGGACAGATCTTCCTGCTGAACATGACCTACGGCGTGCCGGTGAAGATCCTGTCGTTCCACCTGCTGGTGGTCAGTGCAGTCCTGTTGGCGCCCAGGGCACGACGGCTGGTCGACGCGCTGGTGCTGGGCCGCGGCGTCGGTCCCGAGGTTCGGCCGGCGCTCTTCGACGCGCCCCGACGCAACCGTCTGGCCGCGGTGGCCCAGGTGGTGCTGGGTGTCTGGGTGTTGGTCGGGTGCCTGGTGCTCAGCCTGCAGGGCTGGCGCGAATTCGGTGACGGGCGAGCCAAGCCGGAGCTGTACGGCATCTGGCGGGTCACCGAGTTCTCGGTCGACGGTACGCCGCGCCCTCCCCTGCTCACCGACGACCTTCGTTGGCAGCGGCTGGTATTCGACCAGTCGGGGGTGGTCACCTACCAGTTGATGGACGGTGACCTGGTCGACGTCCCCGCGGACGCGACGGCCGACACCCTGACGTTGCCGGTCGACCGCGGATCCTTCACCGTCGACCGCACGGGCGATCGACTGCGCCTCACCGGACGGTGGCGCGACCGACCCGTGACGGTCGCACTGGAGCGTCAGCCGCTGGAGGACTTCACGCTGCGCAACCGCGGATTCCACTGGGTGCAGGAGGCACCGTTCTTCGGTTAGGGCACCAGGGGCACGACGGGTAGCCAGTCGGCGATCTCGCCGGCACGCGAGCCCGACGACTGCACCGTCCCGGTGGCGAGGGCGTCGGACATCGTCAGCAGTCCGGTGGCCAACCGGAGCCAGGTGCGGGGATCCGTCTCGACCACGTTGGGCGGGTTGCCGCGAGTGTGCGCCAGACCCGAGATGCACTGCACCGCAACGAATGGCGGCACGCGCACCTCCACGCTGGCACCCGGCGCCTGCGCGGCGAGCGTCCTGGCGGTGAGGCGCACCGCCTCGGCGATCAGGCCGCGCTCCGGCGCGGCGGCGGCGTCGTTGCGCAACCAGTCCGCGACCGCCGACACGGCGTCGCGGGTCTTCGTCGGATCCGCGATGCGACGGGCGGCCATGCCCTAGTGTCCCAGACGCTGAACGGCCAGCGCCGCCACGGCCCCGGCCTCGTTGACCGCCAGATGTGCGAGCATCGGTGCGACGAGACTGCCGGACCGGTCGTAGAGCCACCCGAAGACCCAGCCCGCCACCCCGGTCACCGCGACGGTCCCGACAACCGTCTCACCCGTTCCCCGGGCGTCGGCGACGTGCGAGAGTCCGAACGCCACCGCCTGCACGATGCGGCCCCACCTCGGCCCGAAGGACTGTGCCGCAACGGTTCCCAGCGCGGCCCGGAACGCGGCCTCCTCCGACCAGACCGTGCCGACCGGGATGTGCACCAACAGCCACTGCGAGATGGGGGCGGGCATGCTCCGTCGACCCATGCCCTCCCGGACGGCGGGAATCACCGTGGCCGTCGCCACCGCCGCGGACACCGCGCCGGCGGTCCGGAGACCAAGACGCACGCCGGACTGCGACGTGGGCGGTCGCAGACCGAGCGGGGCGTGGGCCCACCGGACGAGTGCCGCGCCGAGCGCGGCGTGCAGGGGCGTCACCCACCGGGCCGACAGGCGCGGCGCGGCGCGACCAGACCGCTCCAACCGACCAGCGCCGTTGCCAGTGTCAGCGCTCGAAATCGGTTCGGCCGCATCGGCGTTCGCCACCGACAGCGTGGACGGCGACCCCGCCGAAGTCGAGGCGTCGCCACTCAGCCGAACAGTCCGGGGAGCACGCCCTCCGACGTGCGGCGCAGTTCGTCGAGACTCACGGTGAACTGACCCTGGACTTCGATGGACGCACTGCCCTCGTCGACCACGCCGATGCGGTCGGCGGGCAGGCCGCGCGCCTCGCACATCGCGCGGAACCTGCTCTCCTCGGTGCGCGGAACGGCGACGAGCACCCGCCCGGCCGACTCGGAGAACAGCGTCACGAAGGGATCCGCACCCTCGGGAAGGATGAGACGACAACCCGTCTCGCCAGCCAGCGCGGATTCCAGGACGGCCTGGATGAGTCCGCCCTCGGACAGGTCGTGCGCGGCGGAGATCAGCCCGTCGCGCGACGCCGACACCAGCACCTCGGCGAGCAGCCGTTCGCGCTCGAGGTCGACCTTGGGCGGCAGGCCGCCGAGGTGGTCTGCGGTGACCTGAGCCCAGACCGAACCGTCGAACTCGTCGTGGGTGTCGCCCAGCAGGATCAGCGTCTCACCGGGTTCGGTGCCGAAGGCCGTGGGAACCCGCCGCTTGACGTCCTCCAGGACGCCGAGAACGCCGACGACCGGGGTCGGGAGGATCGGGGTGGTGCCGGTCTGGTTGTAGAAGCTCACGTTGCCGCCGGTGACGGGGATGCCAAGCGTTGCGCAACCGTCGGCCAGTCCACGGACGGCCTGCGAGAACTGCCACATGACACCCGGATCCTCCGGCGAGCCGAAGTTCAGGCAGTTGGTGACGGCGACCGGCGAGGCGCCGGTGACCGCGACGTTGCGGTAGGCCTCCGCCAAGGCCAATTGGGCGCCGGTGTACGGGTCGAGGAACGTGTAGCGGCCCGACGCGTCGGTGGAGATGGCCACGCCGCGACCGGTCTCCTCGTCGATGCGCAGCACGCCGCCGTCGGCGTGCTCGGCCAGCACCGTGTTGCCGCGCACGTAGCGGTCGTACTGCTCGGTGATGAACGCGCGGCTGCACAAGTGCGGGCTGCCAAGCAGTTTCAGGAGCGTCGCACGCAGCTCGTCACCGGTGGACGGGCGCGGAATCGACGCCGACGTGTCGGCGTTCAGCGCGTCCTGGGTGTCGGGCCGCTCGACGGGGCGCTCGTAGACGGGGCCTTCGTGCGCCACGGTCCTCGGAGGCACGTCGACGACGGTCTCGCCGTTCCACGTGATCTGCAGCCGGTCGCCGTCGGTCACCTCGCCGATGACGGTGGCCAGCACCTCCCACTTGCGGCAGACCGCCATGAACGCGTCCACGTTCTCGGGTGCCACCACCGCGCACATGCGTTCCTGCGACTCGCTGGACAACACCTCCGCGGGGGTCATGAACTTGGCCCGCAGCGGCACCTTGTCCAGTTCGATCGACATGCCGCCGTCACCGGCGGAGGCGAGTTCGGAAGTCGCACATGACAATCCGGCACCACCGAGGTCCTGGATGCCGATCACCAGGCCCGCGGCGTACAGCTCGAGGCAGCACTCGATGAGCACCTTCTCCATGAAGGGGTCACCGACCTGGACCGACGGCAGCTTCTTGCGGCCGGGTCCCTCGCCCTCGTCGCCGCCGAAGGTCTCCGACGCGAGCACCGACACACCGCCGATGCCGTCGAGTCCGGTGCGGGCGCCGAACAGGATGATCTTGTTGCCGGTACCCGACGCGAAGGCGAGGTGCAGGTCCTCCTTGCGGAGCACCCCGACGCACAGCGCGTTGACCAACGGGTTGCCCGCGTAGGACGGATCGAAGATCGTCTCGCCGCCGATGTTGGGCAGGCCGAGGGAGTTGCCGTAGCCACCGACGCCACGCACGACGCCGTCGAGCACGCGCCGGGTGTCGGGTGCGTCGGCAGGCCCGAACCGCAGCTGGTCCATCACCGCGACGGGACGGGCGCCCATGGCCATGATGTCGCGGACGATGCCGCCGACGCCGGTGGCCGCACCCTGGTACGGCTCGACGTAGGAGGGATGGTTGTGGGATTCGACCTTGAAGGTCACCGCCCACCCGTCGCCGATGTCGACCACGCCGGCGTTCTCACCGATGCCGGCCAGCATGCCGGCCTTCATCTCGTCGGTGGTGGTCTCACCGAAGTAGCGCAGATGCACCTTCGAGGACTTGTAGGAGCAGTGCTCGCTCCACATCACCGAGTACATGGCCAGCTCGGCGTCGGTGGGCCGACGGCCGAGAATGCCACGAATCCGCTGGTACTCGTCGTCCTTCAGGCCGAGCTCGCGGAACGGCTGCGGCTGATCGGGGGTAGTAGAGGCTTGCTCGACACTGTCCACTTCGTGGGAGTACGCGGATGTCACCTCCGTAGTTTATTCGCTCCGGCGACGGGCGAGCGCCCGCGCGGCCACGGGGCCCCCGAAACCGTGCAGGAGGACGCTGCCGAGCACCACGACGACGACGATCAGCAGGATGGTGTCCTCCTCTGGCGGGTCGAGCACGTTGTAGGCCAGCAGCCCGAAGACGATCACCGCGGCGCCACGTGGCCCCAGGCCACCCAGCATCACCCGTTCCGGCCAGGTGAACTTCGAGCCGAGCATGGCGAGCAGGACGGGCAGCATCCGCACGAGGGTCACCGCCAGGAGGCAGAACACCACGATTCCGACGGTGAGGTCGGCCCGCCAGTAGGCGATGAGGATCACGCCGCCGAAGACGAACCACATCATCGACGTCAGCAGGAAGCCGAGGTCCTCGAGCAGTTCCAGCTCGCGCTCGGCGTCCCTGGACTGCCGGTAGTAGTGATATCCGACGCCGCACAGGTACGCCGCGACGAAGCCATTGCCGTGCCACCAGATGGTCAGCGTGTACGCCAGGGCCGGCGCCGCCACCACCAGCACCCGCCGGGACTGTTCGGTCATCAGATTCCTGCGCTCGGCGAGGTTGGCGCCCAGCGCCAGCGCGGCGCCCACCAGGAACCCGACCAGAATCGCCTTCGCCGAGTGCGGAAACGCCTCGCGGAGCTCCTCCCACACCGGGCCGGCCTCGACGTGCTGGTCGGCGACGGCGAGGGCGAACAGGAAGATCGGCGAGAGGATGCCGTCGTTGTGCCCGGCCTCGACGTTGAGCAGATCGCTCACCCGATGGGGTACGCCGCGATGCCGCACGATCCACTGGGCGGGGGCGAAGTCGATCGGCACCACGATGCAGGCGATCACGACGACCGTCGCCAACGACAGACCGGGAAGCAACCACAGGCCCAGCAGGACGGCGATTCCCACGCTGAGCGGCAACGCCACGAACAGCACGCGGGCGGCCGAGCGTGGGTGTTCGCCGAACAGCCCGGCGCGCATCGCGTTCGCGTCGACGAACAGCAGGACGGCCAGGATGATCTTGGCGGCCTGCTCGGCGGTCTGGGAGTTGAGGGTGTCGGCCAGTGAGCCGTGGGTGGTGTATTCGACGACGGCGCCGGCGAGGAGGAGGAACAGCGGGGGCGTGATGCGCAGGCGCTCCAGGCGTCGGGCCGACAGTGCCCAGACGGCCAGGAGCAGCGAGATGGCGATCAGCGACAGCAACACGTCGGTGATCCTGCCCTGTGCGCTAACCGCCCGCCATGCAGAACGCGGTGCCCTCGTCAGTGCAGTCGAAGGTCACCGTCGCCATGTCCAGACTCATGGCTGAAGAAGGTAATTCACGCCGGCGACAGGAAGGCCTGCAACGCGGCGGAATACGCCGGAACGTCGTACCCGCCCATGAGTTCCCGGGCCGAGTGCATCGCCAACTGCGCGGCGCCCACGTCGACGGTCGGGATCCCGGTGCGCGCCGCCGTCATCGGCCCGATCGTCGACCCGCACGGCAGGTCGGCGCGGTGCTCGTAGCGCTGAAGGGGCACCTCGGCCTGGGCGCAGGCGAGCGCGAACGCTGCCGCCGTCCGGCCGTCGGTGGCATAGCGAAGGTTGGGGTGCACCTTGAGCACGGGGCCGCCGTTGACCTCGATCAGGTGGCCGGGCTCGTGCCGCTCGGGGTAGTTGGGATGGGTGGCGTGGGCCATGTCTCCCGAGGCCACCATCGAGCCGGAGACACGGCGCAGAAAGGCTTCCCGCCCCTCTCCGGCGATCAGCGAAATGCGTTCCAGCACCGTCGGCAGGAGCTCGGACTGGGCGCCGTGATCCGACGTCGACCCGACCTCCTCGTGGTCGAAGAGGGCGAGGACCGGCACGTACCCCCGCGGCTCCGCGGCCAGGAATGCCTCCAGCCCGGCGTAGCAGGTGCCCTGGTTGTCCAGGCGCGGCGCACTGACCAGTTCGCGGTCGGCGCCCACCAGCGTCGACCCCGTCAGGTCGTGGGTCATCAGGTCGGCCGCCAACACCGAACCCGGGTCGACGCCCGCGCGCTCGGCGACCCAGTCGACGAACGGCCGGATCCGGTCGCCGACACCCCAGACGGCGTTGACGTGACGCTGCGGGTTCAGCTCGACGCCCTTGCGGTCGTCGGACAGGTGAATTGCCAGTTGCGGCACCCGCAGGATCGGTTCGTCGACGCGTACCAACACGTCCTCGACCGCGTTTGCCCTTCGGACCGACAGCCGGCCGCTGATGCCGAGGTCGCGGTCCAGCCACGAGTTCAGCCACGCGCCGCCGTACGGTTCGAGCGCGACCACCTGCCAGCCCGCCACGACGCGGTCGGGGTGTTGCTTGACCCGCAGATTGGGGCTGTCGGTGTGTCCGCCGACGATGCGGAACGGCGCGCCGTCGGCGGCCGCCTTCCACGCGACCAGCGACCCGGCGCGCACCGTGAAGCAACCCTCACCGCCCGGGGGCCAGGCGTCCCCCTCGGACAACTCGACGTAGCCGGCGGACCGCAGTCGCCCGGCCACGGTCGCGCACACGTGGAACGGCGACGGCGAGGCGTCGATGAAGTCGCACAATCCCTGCGGGGTCGCTGCCATGGGTACATCTTGACGCCTCCCCCCGCCGACGGTGGGGGGTAGCCGCCATCTTCGGCCCTCGACCGGCATTCGCGGTGATCTTGACGCTAGGGTCCCTGATGTGTCCGATCCGCTGCCGCAGAAGGTGCTTGCACCACTGACGCCCGCCGCCATCTTCATCGTCGCCACCGTCGACGAGGGTGGCGAGGACGTCGTGCACGACGCCCTCGGCGACATCTCGGGGTTGGTGCGGGCGATCGGGTTTCGCGACCCGTCCAAGGAGCTGTCGGCGGTGACCTCCATCGGCTCCGACGCCTTCGGTCGGCTCTTCACGGGACCACGGCCGGCGGAGTTGCACCCCTTCGTCGCGCTCGACGGCCCGCGGCATCACGCGCCGTCGACGCCCGGGGACCTGCTCTTCCACATCCGCGCGAACTCCCTCGACGTCTGCTTCGAATTGGCCGGGCGCATCGTCGGCGCGATGACCGGCGCGATCACCGTGGTCGACGAGGTGCACGGGTTCAAGTTCTTCGACAATCGCGACCTGATGGGGTTCGTCGACGGGACCGAGAACCCCGACGGCCCACTTGCGTTGGCCGCCACACAGATCGGTGACGAAGACCCGGACTTCGCCGGCGGATGTTATGTCCACGTGCAGAAGTACCTTCACGACATGGGCGCCTGGAACGCGCTGTCCACCGAAGCCCAGGAACGGGTGATCGGCCGCACCAAGCTCGACGACATCGAACTCGCCGACGACGTGAAACCGGCCAACTCCCACCTGGCGCTCAACGTCATCACCGACGCCGACGGCAACGAACTCAAGATCCTCCGGCACAACATGCCGTTCGGCGAAGTGGGCAAGGCCGAGTTCGGCACGTACTACATCGGTTACTCGCGCACGCCCACGGTCACCGAGCGGATGCTGCGCAACATGTTCATCGGCGACCCCCCGGGCAACACCGACCGCATCCTGGACTTCTCGACCGCGGTCACCGGCACCATGTTCTTCGTACCCACCGCGGACTTCCTGGACGACCCGCCGCCACCGCCCGAATTGGCTGCGGCTGCAACAGCTTCGGTAACCCCCACTCCCACCGGCTCTCTGTCGATCGGCAGTTTGAAAGGACGACCCCAATGAACAATCACTACCGCGAACTGGCACCGATCACCGACGAAGCCTGGCGCGAAATCGAATTGGAGGCCACCAGGACCTTCAAGCGCCACGTCGCCGGACGTCGGGTCGTCGACGTCAGCGCACCCGGCGGTCCGGCCAAGGCGGCGGTGAGCACCGGTCACCTGGTCGACGTCCCCTCCCCCGGCGAGGGCGTCGTGGCCCATCTTCGCGAGAGCAGGCCGCTGGTGCGTTTGCGCGTGCCGTTCACGATCGCACGCACCGACGTCGACGACGTCGAACGCGGCTCGCAGGACTCCGACTGGGATCCCGTCAAGGCCGCGGCAAAGCAGCTGGCGTTCGCCGAGGACCGCGCGATCTTCGAGGGGTACGAGGACGCCGCCATCGACGGCATCCGCAAGTGCAGCTCGAACGTCGCCCTGGCGTTGCCGTCGGACCCGCAGCAGATCCCCGACGTCATCTCCCAGGCACTGTCGGAGCTCCGGCTCGCCGGCGTCGACGGTCCGTACTGCGTGTTGCTGTCGGCCGACGTCTACACCCAGGTCAGTGAGACCACCGCTCACGGTTATCCGATCCGCGAGCATCTCAACCGGCTGGTCGACGGCGAAATCATCTGGGCGCCAGCGATCGACGGTGCGTTCGTGCTGTCCACGCGCGGCGGCGACTTCGACCTTCAGCTGGGCACCGACGTGTCGATCGGCTACCTGTCGCACGACGCTCAGAGCGTCCAGCTGTATCTCGAGGAGACGCTGACGTTCCTCTGCTACACCGCCGAGGCGTCCGTCGCACTGACGGCGTGACCGTCGCCGCTGTCGTACCCCTCACCTGCGGTTGGTTGACCCTGCCCGCCGCGTTCTTCATCGCCGGTGAGACCGGCGATCTCACGGTGCCGGTGCCGGCGTACCTGATCGACCACCCGGACGGACGCGTCCTGTTCGACGCCGGCCTGGGGGCACGCTTCCGCCGGCCCACGGGGACGCCCGTCGACGGCTGGGTGGACCTCGAGGACCACGCCTGCGTGGACGCCCGCCTTCGGGCATTGGCGGTCGACCCCGGCGAGATCCGCTATCTGGTCAACTCGCATCTGCACTCCGATCACGCGGGCGGCAATGCCTTCGTGCCGAACGCGACGGTCGTCGTGCAACGCGCGGAATGGGAATTCGCCCACGTGTCCGACGATTTCGCCTACCACCGTCCGGAGTTCGACACCGGGCAGAACGTGATGTTGGTCGACGGGCGTGTCGATCTGTTCGGCGACGGATCCGTGCAGCTGATCCCCACCCCTGGGCACACCCCCGGGCATCAGTCCGCGCTGGTGCGCACACCGACCGGTGACGTCGTGCTGACCGGTGACGCCTGCAATCTGAGGCGGTCGATGGACGAGATGCGGTTGCCCGACCACGCCCACGACGAGGAGCTCTACCGTCGGTCGCTGGGGACCCTACGTACTCTGCGCGACGAGGGCGCCAGCGTGTTCTACGGTCACGACCCCGATTTCTGGGCGACGCTGGACCGGCCGTCCGAGGCGGGCTGATCCGTGATCAATGCGAGCGCCTCCTCCGGGGAGAGAACGTCGAGCACGTGGGCCAGGTCCCACTCGGCGACGTCCCGACTCATTTGGGCGGACCGCTGAAATTCCTCCGCCGCGTCGACGGCGCCAGGCGGTAGCGCGCCCGGCTGCGGCCGCGCGACGGTCCGGGGTGAAAGTGTCGGGGACCGCCCGTTTCCGCAAGCGCCCCCAGCCTGAGGACCCGCCCGCGTTCTGAGACGTCCGCCTCGGCGTCACGGAGGTCGCCCACGAACTGGTATCCCCGGCCGCGCACCGTGCGGATGGTGTGTTGCAGCTGCCCAGTGTCGCCGAGCGCCTGGCGAATTGCCTTGATGCGGCTGGACAGAGCCGCATCGCCGACGAAGCGGCCACCCCACACCGAGTCGAACAACTCGACCTTGGTCACGACGCGGTGATGGTTCGTCACCAACTGCGTCAATACGTCGAAGACCTGCGGCTCGACCCGGATCGAGACCCCGTCGCGCCGCAGCTGGTAGCGCGGGAGGTCGAGAACGAAGTCACCGAAGTGCCACACGGCGGGCAGGACTGCGGTTGCGGCCGCTGCAGGAAACGAGAGCGTGGTCACGAGGTGTCCCTTCTGGCGTCGTGCTCCGCTGAGGAGCTGTCAGGAGGAACGACGGGCAACCCCGTTCAATGGTTCAACCCCCACGGAAGAATCCTTACGACGCTGCCGGCCCCGTCGATCTCCATTCGATCTCCACGAGATCTTCAGGCGAGGAACACGAGCCCCGACGAGCATTCACTGCGTCAAGGCGGGTGCGGTTCGTTCCAAGGGCGGAGCCGAGCAGACGCACCCGCTCCATCCGAGCAGCACGTCCGGGCACGCCGACGTCGTTGTCCCCCAACGTCCGTGGGACCACCTCGCCGGCATCGTGACGCTTGCGCTCACCGTCGGCCTCCAGAGGAGGCCGGCATCTCGAAGGGGAACGGTAGATGCTGCCTGCAGATCCGTCCGTACACGCCGAAGCCGACGCGCCGGAGTCCACCACTAGCCGCCTGGCCGCGAGATTCACCGAAGAAGTCATTCCGCACACCGCCTATCTGCTCGGTCATGCGATCGGGCTGACTCATCAGCGGTCGGACGCCGAGGACCTCGTGCAGGAGACGATGATCAAGGCCTACGTGTCGTTCGCGACGTTCCGGGAGGGATCGAACGTCAAGTCGTGGCTCTACCGCATCATGGCGAACACGTGGGTCGACCGGCACCGGTCGTCACTACGCCGGCCGGCCGAGCAACTGCATGGCGACTTGACCGATCCGCAACTGGCCAGCCAGGCTCGAATCGAAGGCAGTCTGCCGTCCGCGGAGTCGGAGGCGCTGACGTCGATTCCCGGCGAGGCCGAGGTTGCCCTGAGCGAGCTCCCGCCGGATCTGCGTGAAATCGTCTACTACGCCGACGTGCAGGGCTATCGCAACACCGAGGTTGCCGAGATGCTCCAAATCCCGGTCGGCACGGTGGGTTCGCGCCTCTTCCGCGGTCGCCGTGAACTGCGGGCGAAGTTGACTGAGCGCTGCTGCGCCGACGACTGCACGGCGCGACGGTCTGCCTGACCCCGGGTGTCGGCGCAAGACATGCGCCCGATGCCAATTGACCGGGTGGTACCGATGTGCCTGCATTGCGGTGTCGCCTAGTCCTCGTGGGCCGTGGCGAACGGTGTCCCTAGGGGCTGTCCGGGACGCCCGCTTGCCAACGTCGACACTCGCGCGCTGCCCGACCGCTCCACCGGAGGGTAATCGACGGAATTGGCAGCGGCCGAGGCCGTTTGGACACGCTGAGCCACCGGCAGGCCTTCGATCGTCGGAGGACTAGCGGGTTCCGGTGCCGGCCGTGCCTGAGTCGACCCCGACGACGGGGGTGCTGCGGGGGTGTGGGGAGGGTCGTCGTCGAGCATCCCGCCAAACATGACGAAGTCGTCGTCGCCGTCGAAGAGTCCTTGCGAAGGCTCTTCTGACTTCTGGGGGTCGAGCTCCTTGGCCAGCTTGCGTTCCGCCGCCTCCCGTTTGGCCCGCTCCTTCTTGGTCTCGACCGCGGGTGCGTACTGGTGCGCCGAGACGTGCGCGGCCTCGTCGAACACCCTGGCCCGCTGCACCGTCGACCAGAAGCCCGCGAAGCCATTGCGTTTGATCACCACGTTGGGGACGCCCGTGGAATCGTTCGCCCCGCCGGCGGTGCCCTCGTACTTCAGATTCGGATTTCCCCGGAAGGCTGCAGGTTTCGCACCCTGCACCGGGTTGCTGATGTAGAGATTCTGGCCGAGCAACCGGGCCATTTCCGCGGTCACGGGGATCTCGAGGATCTTCCCGTACCCGTCGGGGTCGTGCCGGGTGGCTTCCGATCCCGATGCCAGCTCCCGGGTGAACGTGAAGGTGTCGTTGAGCGACCAGACGATCTCTCCACGCTTGGGCCAGGTGGAACCGGGCGGCGGAGTTGGGAACAATGCCCGCTCGATCGCGACGAGGTCGTCGGAGGCCAGTGCGATGTGGAACGCCTCGACCTCCGCCTCGGACATCCGGCGGATCAGGACACCGCCGTCGAGCATTCCGGAGTGCTGCGCGAACCGCGCACGTGCACGGTCGTCGCCGTGCTGGGAGGCGCGGAGCAATTCCTCCGGTCCCACCGCTGGAACCCTGGCGTCGACCTTCTGCTCGAACGTGTACGGCTTCGGGCCGAGCGCGTCGGCCACCCGCGTGTCGTGCACGGACAGAATCGCCACGTCGACGGTGGGGTCGGAGTGCTCGACCTTGGTGGTCGTGTTCGTCGAGCGCGCATCATCGATCTCACTCGGGAGAGACAGCTCTGCCGTCACCGTCGGTTCATATCCGAAGTCGTCGACGAGTTGCTGAAGCGCCGTCGGCGGATCCGGCCGCAGGTGGTCGATCACGCTCGGGTTGGCGAGATCCTCGGTCGGCTCGTATCCGAAGTCCTCGTGTAGTTGCTGAAGCGGCCCCAGAGGCTTGGCTTCGAGAATCGTTCCGAAGGAGCGATTCTCGAGCGTCGTCGCCGGATACACCAAGTCTGCCCACTCGAGTGCCTTGGCGATCCTGGTCTGAAGGACGGTCTTCAGCTCCTGGCCCTCATCGCGTGGATAGCCCGATTCGACGATGGCGTCGTCGATGGCCTCGGGGGTAAGGCGGTCCGCCACCGTGCGGATTGAATCGGCGACCTGCTCGTCGGTGAGATGTTGGAAGGGGCCCCCGGTCCGCATCCGTGAACCGGGCTTGATCTCGTCGACGTCGAAGCCCCCGTCCGCCACGTCGGTCGTCGTCCATCCTTCGCGGATCGCGCCCTGCGCGCGAACGTCCAGTGAGCCACCCACGTCGATGCGCACCACTCGCCTGCCCGTGGCGAGGTAGGCATCGGTCTTGTGACTGTCCCAGTTGCTGAGGAGCATGTCCGCAGCGGCGAACCGGGCGACGTCGGGATGTCCGGCGAATTGCGCGTGAGCCGATTCATCCGGCTTGTTGCCAACCAAGAAGTCGGACATCAGATGGACTTTGGAATCCACTCCCGCCATCCGAACCGGCGTCGCCCGCAGGGTGGGAGCTCCCGTCGCGCGGTACAGCGCTTGCGCGAACAGCTCGGTCTTCACGGCGCGCGCTCCCCGACCTGGCTTGATCGCCACCTCCCGGCCGTCCACCACGTGCTTGTGCACACCGCTGCTGCCGCCGAGCGCCTTTGCATCCTCGGAGCGCACCGATACGACCGGCAATTCCTCGAACGTGCCGAACACCTCTTGCTCCCGCTCCTCCCTCTCCTCCTTCTGGGCGGCAAGCAACTGCTGGCCCTTCGTATCCGCGGCCGCCGCGCTCGCTGGTCCAGCCGCGTCGCCCGGCGACGGCGCGGGGCGGGTACGGTTCGCCGGTCCGGTGGGCTGTCGCGGAGAGTAGGTGTTGCGGCCGTCGGACTGAGCGGTGGCGTCGAGTTTGACGGTCGCCTTCGCGTTCGACTTCGGCGCGGCCTTGCCGAACGGTGCGTAAGTCGCTTCGGTGTCGGATGTCGTGTCACGGACGGATATGTTGGTGTTCAGTTGCGTGGCAAGCGCTCTGAGGGCGAGTCCTTCGGCGTTGCGCGCGGTGTGGGCGTTCGTCGCCTTCTGCGCTTCGATCGCCGCAGGCTCGTCATTGGTCAGCGGTCCGTGCGTGGGATCGCCCCCACCCGGGTGGGTGTCCGGGTCGTCGTTGCGGTGAGGCGTGACGGACCGGTCGAGCGCGAGACCCGCCCAGTTTGGGTCGGGCGTCGCGCCGGGCTGAATGATCGCCCTGACCAGATCGCCATCGGTCGTCGGGTTCTCGGTGACGAAGTTCGCAAGGTCCGTGAGAACCTTCGGAGCGACCTTTCCCGCGAAGTGCGAGGTGAGCGCCTGACGTATGGAGCTGGCGCTCTCGCCGCGCGCGTCACCGACGGCATGGAACAGCCCACCGTGGGCGGGCGGTGGCGCGGCGTACAGACTGGAGCCCATACCGTCGGAGAACTCCTGAGCGACCAAGTTGTTCAACGAAGCGAACTTTCGCTGAATCGACGCCTCCGGGCTCGACATCGCCACGTTGACGGCGGCGACACCCTTCGCGATGTGATTCCCCTGGTCGATGCCCACGACCACATCTGGATGACCCGGGACCGGCGTGGACAGGGCGGCGTCGAGCTTGTGCTTCCCGGGGTGGCGCCCGTCGTTCGTCGAGTCGCCGGCGAGACCCAGCTGCCGGCGGACACCCTGATCCTCGGTGAAGGGCGCTGGCGCAATCTTGGGAGTGCCCTTGGGCGCATCCGGTGTGTAGTGCAGATGCGTGGGTTCCCGGTCGGCTCCCCCGCGCTCGGCGAATTCCTTCCGGAAGTTGGTGAGACTGGTACCCCCCTTGTCCGACTTGGTGGCGAAGAAGCGGTCCACCACGCCCGTCAGCGCAACGTGGGACTGGGGTAGTTTGCCGTCGGCCGCGTAGCCGAGGGCGATGCGCGCCAGGTCCGTCTCGACGGCCGCACCCTTGAAGTCGGTCATGAATGCCACACCGCGCACGGGATGGCGACCCGTCTGAGCGTCGACCTCGAGGTGGGATCGCTCGTTCTCTACCTGCGCCAGTACGTCTTCGGTCATCGGCCCGCTCAACAGCGCGGCGACGTTCGCATCGTGGGTGGCTGCCAGCTCTGCGGCGTTGAAGTGGGCCAGCGACCGCCCGAGTTTGGAGAATTCGGCGCCGCCGTCGCCGAACTTGACCTCGGGATCGACCAGCGTCGCGACGGCGTCGAAGAAGAGATTTGGCTCCGGCGTGTACGGCAGCAACGGACTCGTCTTAGCCTGCTCCACGCGAGCGTCCATGTCCTGTTCGATCTTGCGGGTGAAGTCTTCTCTGAAGCCGGCCGCGGCTAGCTTGGCCTGGGCAGCTTCAGTTCTCGACAAGTCCCCGCTCAGCTTCAGTCGCTTGGCGTCTAGGTCTTTCCATTGCTCGCTCGTCGTCGTCGTCTTCACAAGTTCGGCCTTGAGGTCGCTCAGCTGCTGTGTGAGTGCAGCGCTCTTCGCCGAACGCTTCGCCTCCGCATCGGCGATCATGGCGTCGAAGTCTGCCTCGGATCTAGGTGCGGTGTAACCACCGCTGAACATCAGGGGGCGCAACGGCGGAAGCCCGTCGCCGGTCGTCATGCCGTCGACGACGTGGTCGAAGACGTGCTTTCCCGAGGCCACGTTGCGGGATCCGGTGTCGAAGTCCTGGATCGCAAGGTAGGGGTGGTTACCCTTGGAAAGCATTGCCGCGATGGCGAATTGGTTGACACCGCTGTGCATCATGTCGTTGCGCATCGTCCCGTAAGGCAGGTGCTCGGTTTTCGGCATGTTCCAGGTGGCGGCGGTGAGCGCGACTGGATGATTGATGCCGGCCAGCACGTCCTCCATGCCGGCCATCGTGGTCTCCAAGTTCGCCACGGCCCCTGGAGTCAGCTCGGTGTTGACGCCGATGACGAACGCCACCTTGCCATCTCGTGCCTCTGCATTGGCCGTCATCGCATCGATGACGGCGGGCAGTCGGTGAAGATCCGACACGGAGACGATGGCGTTCACCACGAACGCGATGGGCTTGTCGTTGACGACACTGTCGTTGAGAGCCGCCAAGTGCGTGGCAATGGACGGGGCGAATACCCCATGTCCGTCTGCCAACTCCGCGAAGGCGTTGTTGTACTTGGTCATCGCGTCGCGAGGTGGTAGCTCCACGGGGCGCCCCAGGGACTCCGTTGAGCCGTGTCGTGCATCGTCCATCTGCACGTCGACCTCAGAGTCCACGCCGATTGGAGAGTCGTCGGTTCGAAGGCGCTTGAACGGACCCGTGACGTTCGAGGCGTCGGGCGAGTTCTCGCGGGAGTCGTCGTGCCGTCCGCGTTTCAGATCGGGGGCGGGGCGCGACGGCGAGGGGTCAGCGCCATCGTGGTGGGAATGGTCGAGGTCCCGCACCATCGGGTGACGGTGGTCATCCAGCCGCGTATCCGGCACTGACACCTGACTATTGGCGGCGCGTTCTACCAACCAGAGATGACGTGGGCGCAGCCCGGGGTCGGCGCCCAACACGTCGTGGCCCATCATGCCGCCGTCGTTGCGATGCACCCCGGAATTCGTGTCGTGGCGCAGGAACACCCGTCGCGTGTCGTCGTACTCGTCGGGCACTCCGAGGTAATGCAGGGTTTCGTGCGCCAACACGCTGGAGGTGGCGTTGGGGTTCCAGTGAGTCTGGTCGGTTCCCCCGGGACCCACGTGGACGACGGTGTGCGCACCGTCGGCGTTGTCGGTGAACTCCAGGTTGACATGGAACTGGTCGCCGCTGGGCAAGCGAAAACCTTGATTGAGAAGATCGTCTACGCCGCTGTGAGCCTTCGCCGCCACGTGCGCCACCGCGTCCGAGTCGACGTCGGTGCCGGGACGTAGGTGCACCTTGACCGTGTACTCCTGCACGAACTTGCCCGGTGCGACCTCGATGCGCCGCAAGTCGTACTTGACCAGACCGTCGAACGCGTCGACTCTGGATGGAGTGCTGGTGGTCTCGACGTCAGCCACCACCGTGTCCACCGACCGGACGTGTGCGCCGTCTCGACGCGAGTGCCAAAGCCGTTCCGGCGCTGGATCGCGAGGGGCGAACCACTCCGCCGACCGCGCCGGATCGTGCCGCCACGATTCGTCGTCGAGGACGTCGGCCTTGCGCGGCCCCTTCGGCGGGGACAGCGGTGGCGGTGCACCCACCCGAGGCCCGGGCTTCCGAGCACCACGCACCGGAGGTGCGGGAGGAGCAGCGGGCACCGTCCCCGCCGGCGTTGGCAACATCCCCACGACGACGTGGGGTTGATCGTCGCCCGTGGAGCGCGATGCCGGTGTCGAGGCGGTGCTGCTCGCGACGTTCGACACTGCCGTCGGAGCGGAGTTCGACGAGGCCCCCACGCCCGCTGACACCGACTTCGCGGGCGCGCCGGGGCCGGGGGTCCCAGCGGTGTTGGACGAGTGCGTAGCCGTCGATCCTGGCGGCGGCGTCGCGGCCTGGTTACTTGGCGACGACGGGCCAGCGATCGTACTGGAGGGGCCCGGCTGGGATTGGGTGCTCGCGGTCGACGTCGGCGCGGTCGACTGAGCGTTCGGTGCCGCGGTCGACGGAGCGGCGGTCGTCCCGGCACCCGTGGTCGTCACCGGCGTGGTGGCCGAGTTCGACGACGCCGACGAGTCATTCGTGCCGGTGTCGGTCGACGGCGGGGCCGGCTTCTCGCTTGCTGCGCCAGTGCCGTCGGACGGTGCGGTACCGACACTCGACGAGTGCTCGGTGGGTCGCGGCCCGTCCACCTGGTGGGGATCATCCGCACGAGCTGGCGCACCATGATCGGTCGCCGCAGACTCGGGGACTGCCCCACCGGGCGACTGTGAAACGGGCGTCGGCGCCTCAGCGCGCGTCGGTGACGTGTCCGACGACGTGGACGTTTGATGCGGCGCGGGCTCCGCGCCGCGGCCCGGAGTCTGCGAGTCATGATGCGTGGCGCTCAGATTGGAGTTCGCGCTGCTGGCGTGGTGTTCGGCGGTAGTCGGCCCGGTCTGGTCGGGCACGTGCTGCGGGACGGGCTGACCACCCGAAGGCTCGGACGATCCGTGCTGCGGCGCCGACTGCGAGGCGTGGGCTTGCGGTGCTGGCTGCTGGGTGCTCGACGGCGGTGCCTGGTGTCCGCTGGCCTGTGCGGCCGAACCGTCATCCGGCGTCTGGGGGGCTCTCGATTCGCTGAGGTGGTCACTCGTCGAATCGTGTCGTGCCGCAGCGATGTCGGTATGACCACCGCCCAGGGTCTGCTGAGCAGCAGACTCGCCGCTGCGGCCGCCACGTGGATTCTGCGGTGTCGCAGCGTCATCCGTGTGACTGTCCATGGATGCCGGCTGCGACACGGCGTCGCCACCTTGGCCGCCACCGAGCGAAGCCGACGAGGCTTCCTGCGTGTGCGGTTGCGGTTGCGGTGCACCCGTCACCGCCGTGCCCGAGTCGAGGGAATCCCCCGACACCGCGCTCCGGGGTCCGTCGGACGAGTCACCGGACTCGTGTTGGCCGAAGGGCGGAGGTGAGCCATCTGGATCGGATTTCTGATACGCCGGCGCCGCGTCTGGATAGCCGAAGTCGCCGGGATCCTTGCTGCCGACGCCACTACCGGCGTCGTCTCCCTTGACCGAGTCGTCTCCCTTGACCGAGTCGTTCCCCTTGACGGCGTCGTCTCCCGCGACGACGTCGGGCCCCTTGGCATCGGAGTCGAACGCGTGGGTCTTGCCTCCATCCAGGCCAGCCGGGGCGCCGTGGGAAGAGTCCTCGCCGTGGTCGTCGTGACCGTGGCCGTGCGAACTCTCGATACCACCGGAGAGGCCACCCAGTGCGCCACCGGCGAAGATCTCACCGGAATTCAGATTGCTCCCGGCGGCGAGGGCACCGGCCACCCCGGCAACCACCTCGGCCCCGTACGAGGCTCCCGCGCCCGCAAGCGCGTTGCCGATGCCACCCTGGCCGTGCTTGCCGCCCAACGCCCCGAACGCCGGGGCGTGGAACAAACCTGCAGCCGCTCCACCGGCCGCCGCACCCTTGGCCGCGTTCCCGACGTCACTCCAGTCGATCTTGTCCTTGTGGCCCTTGTCGACCTCATACTGCTGGATGGCGAGGTTGGTGATCAGTTCCTCGGCGATCTCCTCGACGGTTTCCTTGGCGGCTTCGCGAACCAGCCGAGCCACGGCGGTCTTGGTCAGGGCCTCGACCGCCTTGCGGACCAAGGCCCGCAGCAACTGGTTGAACAGCGTTCGGATCGCCGCGATGGTCAGGGCTTCGATCGGCGGGATCCAAGCCATCGACGCCCCGAACGTCCACGGCGCCATGGCGATCGCATAGAGGATTTCCGCGGCCGACATCGCCAATCCGACCAGGATCTCGATCTTCGAGGACTCGAGCTGGGTACCGGCCTGCCGCGCCATCTCCCCCAACGCCGACATGGCGTCGACGAGCTTGTCCACCGAGTAGTCACCGTCGAAGAGCTTGGCGAACTCCTGCTCCGCGGTGTTCGCGGTCTCGCCAGTGATCACCGACATCGTCTCGTTGCGCACCCGGTTCAACTCGGGAATCAGATCCGACATCTCCGTCGCGGAGGCATGCCAGTGTTCGCCGATGCGCCACAGACCGTCTTCGTCGCCCTGCGGCCACTTGCTGCCCGCCAGATACGAGACCCATTGCAACGCTGGGGGAATGTCGATGGACATGTCGATCAGGCGCCGACGGCCCGCGACCGAGACCACGCACCCCGGTCAGACGTCATCGGTCTGCTCCAGGGTGTCGGCTCCGGTGCGAAGGCCCTCGGAGTACTCGTCGAGCAACTGAGCCTTCGCGTCCACCGACCCGTCCACCCACTCCTTCTGTGAGTCGTACCCGTTGTCGTTGTCCCCGTGGCGAAATCTCCGACCGCTGTCATCCCCGCCCCACGGCGCACCTTCGGCGGCGAGGTTGGCCGAAAGGCGTGACATCACGCCCTTCATGCGGCTGCTGACGTCCGCCAGATCCTTTGCAGTGGAGCGGAGTTCGCTGGGTGCAATACCAAACTCGGGCATTCGTCAGCTCCTGATCGTCGGGAACGACGAGGCGTCCTCACCGTCGTTCGTGACTGGCTCCGGCGGAGAGTTCAGGGAATCGCCCATCGCACTCACCTCGGCGAGCGCCTCGCGGAAGCCAGGCAGACCGATGACGTTGCCGGAGATCTCGGACACTGCCTTGCGCCGCTCGTTCATCGGCGCGAGCAGCGCCTCCGACCGCTGGTCCAACTGCCTGACGGCGGCTTGAGCCGCACTGGTGACGTGTCCGCCGAGGTCGGCTAGCTCGTGGTCGTCGAGATAGGTGTCGTCCACGACGGTCTTGACGACGGTGCGCTGCGCATTCACCGTCACTTCGACCATGCCGTCGGCCGCCGTGGCCCGCGCCATCATCGTCGAGCGCTGCTGCTGAACATTGGCCAGGTCGCGCATCTGCTCCTGTACCAAGGCCAGCACCTGACCGAACTCGTTCCGAATCGACTCGTTGCTCACGCTCGTCCTTCCGATCTGCCATGCACCGACGCGAAGTCACGCCCCGACGTGTCGGCCGATGGGCCTCTAACACAATCAAACGTGCTGGGTGAGGCGATCATTCGCGTGATTGGCGCAACCACTCGACGTCGGCGGCAATCAAACCGTCGATCCGCTCACGAAGGAGGTTGGCCGTCAGGGGGATGCCGCTACTGCGATCGGGCGCCCCCAGATAGTCACCGTCGTCCTTGATCCGGACCCACACCAGCGAGTCCTTGCGGGAGTCGATGCCCCACTCCCTGCCCGGGCGCCAATTGCTCTGCACCTGTGCGTAGGCAGACAACTGCGAGATCGACGTCTTCACCCCACGCTCGGCGGTCATCCCGTGACGCACCACGACGTCGTCGTCGTCCACGACCGCGGGACGACTCGGTGTGTGCTCCGCGTTCACGACCAGCGGATGGCACCCGGGACTTTCGAGCCGCATGGCGGTCGCGACGGCTGCGGCCAACTCGAAGGGCGACACCGTGTAGACGTCGACGACGTCTGCGTCGGCCCGTTGCTCGAGCAGGTAACCCGACTGTCCGGTTCGAAAGGCCAGCACGCGAATGCTGGGAGTGTCGGCTGGGACGTATTGGACGTGCCCGGTGACGGTGACGTCGGCATGCCGCAGCGCGTTCAGACACCGGGCGAAGTTGGTGAGATCACCCGATCGGAGACGGTCGGGCAATTGCGCTGCGTATCCGGCGACTTCGTCGAGGAACTCGAATCGTGCGGGGCGGGTCAGCATGAAGGGGTACGGCAGGGAGTCGCGGCCCCATCGCTCGTTGAGCAGCTGCAGGTCGAACAAGTCGAGTGCGCCGACCTCGGCGGCGTGGGCCGTCATGGTGGTGGCCGTCGATCCCATCAGTTGTCCATGCTCCAACCCGGTCCGCCATCGCTACCGTTCTCGCCAATGACGGAGACCACGGCGTCGGGCTGACCGATCAGGTTCTGTCCGTTCTGGCTGCCGCGAAGTGCTTTGCTGCCCTTGTAGTCCTTGGCTTCGCCGCCCTTGCCACCTCCGCCGTGACCACCGCCGCCCGACGGTGCGCCACCGCCACCGGATGCTGCTTGGGACGGGTCACCAGCCGGGTGTAGGACGCCAGCGTGGGTGACGGGGCTGAGATTCGCTGCTGCAACGGGCGCGCCGGCGCCCGCCAGATGAACCTTGCCGGGCCCGGCGGCACCGCCACCCGCTGCGCCTCCGCCATGACCTGCGCCGGCACCGGCGTGGTCCCCAGGGCCGCCGGGGGCACCGTCCAATCCGGGACCTCCGCCGAAGCCGGGCGGTTGCGGGGCCGCACCCTGCTGTGCGGTCTGCACGATCTGGTTGACCCCGTCCATGATCCCGCCGATCAGGCTGCTGGCACCGTCGGAGGGACTACCGCCCGCGCTCGCCGCGAGGCCGGGAATCCCGCCCGCGTTGCTCAGCCCGGATTGCCCCAGGAGGCTCCGGTTGAGATCGTTGGCATCGGACCCGCTCGTCGGGTCGACGCCGGCGAGCCCCTTCGCTTGAAGGGCGCCAGAGTCCTTCAGCGCCTTGCCGATGTCGTCGAGGTGCGGATCATTGAGCAGCTTCTGCGCCTCCTTCGCCGTATCGGGGTCACCGAACAAGGTCTTGGCCGCATCGGCTGCGTCGGGATCACCGAACAACGTCTTGGCTGCGTCGAGCGCCTTGGGGTTGCCCAACAGACCCTTGGCGCCGTCGCCGAACAGCGTCTTGGCGGCGTCGGCGAGCTTGGGGTCACCGAACAGCTTCTTCGCCGCAGCCGCCGTCTTGGGGTCGTCGAACAGCTTGTTGGCCGCCGCAATGGACTTCGGGTCGGTGAGGACCTTCGACGGGTCGAACGTTGCGCCCGTTCCGGACGCGTCCGTCGTGGCCGGATCGTCGGGCGCACCCAGCGAGGGCAGCCGAGGGCTGGTGGCGCCGAGACTGGGCATGGACGGCGGGGGGCCGCCGGACCCACCGGCGTCTGCGGGCAATACCTTTCCAGATCCCGCGCCCGACCCCTCCCCACCTCCAGACCCCAGGTCGGGGCTCTTGACGTTGGGGGCGGCCGACGGGTTGAAGGACGGTGGCGACGTGCCGTCACCGCCACCGCCGGCAGACCCGCTACCGGTCGAGCCACCGCTGGGATCGTTGGCACTCGAGTTCGGCGGCGAGAAGGGCGGGGGTGATCCCGATGGGCTGCCACCACCGCCGGCGGCGCCGATAGGCTCGCTGTTGGTGGCCGCGGCCGAACTCGTCGGCGTGGCGGGGATTACGGCCGTGCGGGGCGTCATGGGTGTCAGGGAAGGGTCGTCTTGCGCCGGCTGCGGCTGGGTGGTGGACGATCCGTCGCCGCCGTTGGCTCCCCCGACGTCCGGGGTTGCCGTCGCATCGACGGCGGGCTGGTTCTTCGCGATGTCGGTGATCTCCGGCGAGTAGTAGTTCTTCATCACGTCTATGGCGAAGCTGTTGAAATACCGCTTGACATCGTCGGTTTGGGTGTAATACCACGACAGGCAGTCCTGGTAGGTCTCCCATTGGTCGCAGATGTTGTGCTTGTTGGTCGACATCGTCTGGGAGTAGTACTCACTCAGCACTCCCAGCGACAGTGCAGCCTTGCCGAATTCGGCGGGCACGTCGGCGGAGTTCTGGAGGTTGGCCATCGCCGCGTCATGAGTCTTGCCCTTCCACCCACCCTCGCCCTCCAGCGTTTGGAGGCGGTCCTTCATGTCCGACAGGCCCTGGACGACCTGTTGCGCGACGCCACGGAGGGTGTCCTGGTAGCCGGGGGCGATGTTCTCCGCGACGTTCGTCATGCGGTTGTAGATGGTCTCGTAGTCCATGCTGTCGAAGTTCTCCAGCCCCAAGGGTGCAGGGTCGACCTTCGCGCCGTTTCCGTCCAACTCCGTCAGGGTGGCGTCCGGCCTGTTGTTGCCGCCGCCGTGCCGGGGGTCGCCGTTGTTGTCCTTGATCTTGCCGTCGACGTAGTCCTTCTTGTAATCGTCGAAACCGTAGCCGCCCATTACGATTCGACCTTCTTCCATGAAATGAGCACTTCGGCGGCCGACGCGGACGCCGCGCCGAGGACGTCTGCTGGGCCGGGGCAGCACACGCTGCGACGGCTGGGGCTTGTCATGCCATCTCCTGGAGTCGTGTCATTCATGGTGTCGACGGGCGTGTGTGGTGATCTAGCCCGACTGGATCAGGCGCTTGCCGGCCTCGGTGACGGTCTCGGCAAAGGCGTCGAGGTAGTCGTTGTAGTTGGCGATGACCTTCTTCAAGTCGTCGATTCCGTTCTGGAGATTGCCCTTGGTCTGCTGTGCCGACTGAAAGCCCCCTGGCTCGCCGTATCCGGGCAAACCGTTGACCTTGGTCAGTTGTGCGTTGAGCAGATCCCGAAAGTCGTGAACGGCCTTGATGTAGGCATCCCGCACTTCTGTCGTCAGCTTGAGGTCTGCCTCACCCGTCGACGCACCGTCCTTGATGCCGTTCATGCTGCCAAGCAGATTCGGGTCCATTGGTCCTGCACTCCTTCGATTAATTCGAGGTGATCGTGGAGCCGGGGCGATCAGCCCCGGCTCCACGGTCACATCAGAACGCCGCGGCGTTGGCCCGGTCGAGTGACTGCATCGCGTCCTGCTGATCCTGCGCCTGCTTCTGGGTGTTGACGGTGGTGTTCACCGCTTCGTCCAGCATGCCGTCGATCTTCTGATGTGCTGCGCTGAGCGCCGTCGCGCCCTCGCCCTCGTACACGCTCATCAGCGTGGTGAAGATCGAGCTGATGTCTTGGCGCACCTCCTGGATGTTGTTCAGCATCCCGTTGATGTCGGTGAGCGATCCGGCGTTTGCGCCGAAGTTGTAGAGAATGTTGTCAGCCATTTTGGTGCTCCCCGTCCCTTAGCCGTTGTCCATGTTGGCGACGGCCCGGAGGTGCTCCGAGCCCTTCTCGACGGTCGCGTCGAGCGACTTGATGATGTCGTCGAATTCCTCGCGCTGTGCCTGCGAAGTCTGTTGGTAGGTGGAGGCACTGCCGCCCTGCCAGTTCGACGACAGCATCTGCTCCTGTGCGTCGCTGATCTGGTTCAGCTTCTGCACGGCCTGCCCTCGCGCCTCTTGAATCTGCTGGATCTTGGCCTCGGCTTCGGCCGGGGTGAGTGAAACGGTCATGTGCGGATGAGTCCTTCCCGATGTACATCGAAATCGTCTGGCGTACTTGTTCTCTAACGTTGAGCGGGCTATCCAACCTCCCCTCTCTCCGCGGAGAGTTCGACGAGCTGGCTGATGGCCTGACCGAACACCTGGTCAGATCCCGGCTTCAGCGTCGACCACAGCTGTCCGGACGGGGACACACTGGGGACGGCGATCACGCGGCCGCGTGCGGTGTACAGGACCGCCACGGCCGCCGGCACACGCGCAATCACGTCTTCGCCCTCGAGCAGAGCGCTGTACACGATCTCGGCGAACGCCTGCCGGGACCCCAGCGCGGACCCCAGCAGCATCGCGGTCTGCTGCGGCGCACCCAGTGCCCTTATTCGGTCGGCGAGAACGAGTGGATCGTGACTCTCCGACAGCGCTTCGGTCATCTCAGCCAAAGGGGCTCCGACCGGCGCCACCGATGCCGGTGGAGCGGTCGGCAGTTCACCGAGAAGCGTTGCCACCAATGCGGATGGCTCGATGCCCGGGCCGAGGAACCGCACGTCGAGCCGATCTCCGACGCGTCGGCCCATGACGGCCGAACGGCCTCGTCGGACGACGCTGACGCGGCCGAACCCGACCGGAGTCACCATCCGCATGGCCAATTCGCGGTCCGGCCGTCGCAGCGCGTGAAGCGCCGCGACGGCCTCCGGGTCGACGACTCCGTCGACGATGACGCCCCGGTGGGTGAGGGTGTGTACCGCGTGGCTCACGGCGGCGTTCCGGACCTCGACCGTCGCGTGTCGGGGTCGCAGCCCCAGCACCGGTTGGGATCCAGCTCCGGGTGTGCGCGACGTCAGCGCCGCGAGTTCGTCTGCGGTGAAGGACCATTCCCGGCTCAGCGCTTCGGTCACGTGTTCCTCTCCGTTCCGCGACCGATGACGGGGGCCGTCACCCAGTGATCCGACACCTGCTCGAGCGTGGTGTCCGGCGGGTCGGCATACCCCGGGACCGCCGGCTCGGACGGGAGGACCAAGCCGTCAAGCGCGGAATTAGTCGGCCCCCAACTGACATTCGACACAAGCAGCGGGGCGTCGCTCGTCGCCGTCGCGGGCAACCAGTGCGCGCCGCCGTCGGCGAGACCAGCCTCGGGCTCGCCGCCACCGGCGAGAGCATCGGTGCCCAACGCCGACTCGTGCTCACGGGAGTTGTCGCCGCGGCCCATGCCCGCGGCCATCGGACCGTAACCGCCCATGCCGCCCATCCCGGTTCCCGCGGCGGCCGACGTGCTGCTGACCGCAGCACCGCCGGACGGATGCCGTGTCTCGCCGGAGGACTTGGCCTCGGAGACCCGAAACGCGCCCAGCGGGGCGGGGGGCGCGACGAATGCTCCACCGCCCACCCCGCCGCCTCCGACGCCGGACCCGAGGTCGTGGGCTGCCTGCGCCGCACGCTCGGCGGCTCGGGCAGATCCGTTGCTCGTGTCGGGCGGCGGAGGTTGGTCCCACGGCGCGGCGAAGTCGGAACAGGCGTCCTCGTATTGCTGCATCACGGCCGCCGCATTGGCCTGGTCGGCGTCCGCCGCGTCGTCGAATTCAGCGAACCGCCCGTTGAGGATTGCTCCGTTGTAGGCGGCCAGGGACGCCATCACGTCGCGAGTCGTCTGCGCCTCCACGACCTCGGAGACGGTGGGCATGGCCAAGATGGCCACACTGTGCGCGACGGCGGCGTCCTCGGCGCGTTGCCCGTTCCCGGCTGCACTGAGACTCGTTGCACGCAGCCAGTTTCCGAAGTCCTGCATCCGTCCGATCACGGCGTCGGCCGAGCCACTTTCGAATGCACCGGTCAGACGGTCGGCGAGCTTCTGGTAGTCCTCGGACACGGCTGCCAGTTCATTGGCGACCCGGACCCAGCTGGCGCCGGCTTGACCGGCGGGAGTGGGGCCGGGCCCCTCGGTCAGATCGCGGGCGAGCTGTTCGGTACTGCGCGACTCCCACGCGACGTTCGTGAATCCCATGTCCTGACCTCCCTTCCGAAGCTCTGCTGCGGTATTCGACGCCGACGGTCAGACGGCGAAACCCTCGTCGAGGTGCGTGACGTCCTCGGCCTGGGAACGCAGAGTGGCAGCCGTGTCGCGCAGATCGGTGGTGCCAAGATCGACGGACGTGCCAAATTGGTCGTGAACGGCGTTGAGCGTGGCCGCGATTCGCTGCGACACCTCGTCTCGAGCACCCGCCTGCACCGAGAGGTTGGGGCGCTCGACGGCCATCATCTGGTCCACGCGATCGGCCAACGCGTCCAATTGGGCAGAGACGTCGGCGATTTCCGCCGGCTGCATCCGCAAGATGTCGTCATCCGTCATCACTTCACTCCTGACTAATCCGCAGTCCGACGTTGGGACTGTCCAGTGGGTTCTTCTCGCCGATCACCGGCGGGGCGACGTCGGCGAGATCACCGACGAGCTCCCCGCCTCGTTCGGCGGTGTGCAGGAAGTCGGCGGCGTTGTGGCCGCCGGCGATGCCGGCTTTGCCGTGGTGGCCCATCGGCGCACCGCCGCCCATCGGTGCGCCCGCCCCCGCGGCCGCGCCACTGGACCGCACCGACGTCGCCTGCACCGGGGTGGTGGTCTCGACCGCGGCCACGGGAGGTGCGGCACCCAGCGGGCGGGCGGCCGGGGCCGCGGCCCCGAACCCGCCGTGAAGCCCGGCGCCCGCACCCGTCGCCCCGCCTCCGGCGGTCGCCCGACCCGTAGCCGCGGCCGGACCGGGATCGGCGGCCGACGCCGCATCGTCCGGACCGCTCTGGTCCGGCGCGGCGCTCGACGCCGAACCGATCGCCTGCATCACCGGTGAGGTCACCGAGGTCGCGAGCTGCATCAGCGGGCTCAACGCCTGGGTCTGCGATCCGAGTGCGGGAATGGACGTGACGTTCACGGGCACACCGGCGCTGGACACCTGAGCTGTTTGGGCCGCCAGAGTGCTCTCGGTCTCTGCCATCACCTCGGTGGTCGAGGTGACCGCCTCGGTTGCCGCTGCGATCGCGGCGGCGATTCCCCAGGGGAAGATGATGCTGGGCCCGATTGCGGCGATCTTGGCCCAGAAGACGTCGACGATCTCGACGAGTCGCGCCTGGGCGTTCTGGACCGCCGCGCTGGCCGCGGCGAGGCTCGAACGCAACGCCGCCGCCTGGTCGGCAACCTTGTCGCCATCGGCGAGCGCAGCCTGGGCGGTGGCCTGGGCCGCCGATCCGGCATCTCCCTGCCAATCGTCACCGAGCCCCGACAAGGCCTGCTGCACTTGGCTACCCGCGGATTGCAGCGCCTGACCAATCCCGTCGAAGGACTGGGTCGGGTCGGGTTGACCCATCTGACCCGAGCCGAGGCTGCCGAGCGCGTCCATGACTGGCTGGATCATCTGCGACGGATCGAATCCACCGGAGCCTCCACCGCCGGGTGCCTGACTTCCACCGGACTGCGGCGAATGATGCTGTTGCGGCTGTGCGGCGTTCGCCGGGCTCGCAGGTGGTGCAGGGCTGGCCGGCGCCCCGGTCGACGTCAGCCCGAGGCGGTCGAGGATGTCGCGGACCGGCTCGTTCAAGTAGCCGTCCAAGCTGGTTCGAGCCGCGTCGAGCGGCGTCGCGGATGCCATGGAGGTCGACCCGCTCAGCCGTTGTCGGCGACGACGAACGAGGCCTTGGCCGCCTCCGTTGCCGCCCCGAGGGCCGCGTGCAACTGGGCCACCGCCAGGGTGGCGGTGAAGTTGCCGGCTTGAGCCGGTCCGTAGGCCGCGAGGTACTGCGCGCCGATCGGGCCCAGGGCCGCCGTCGCCGACGCCAGGTTCGCGGCGTGGTCTGCCGATCCTGCCGCGGCAACCGCCTCGCCGGCGGCGGCGTTGGCGGCCGAAAATGCCTCGAGCGCTTGGGGAACGACGGTGAACGCCATCTGACTTCCTCTCGGTAATGCCGCGGAACTTGGCAGCGCCGGAATGCTCTACGGGATTGAAAACGGGCGGTGGGTCGAATCCGTTCGCGTACGGCCCTCGACGCCGGAGGACGCCTTCCACGAACGGTCCCGCCGATTCCGGCGTTTCACATCGTGACGGCGACGCCGCGACGTGGTGGACCGGCACGAGGGAGACGAGAATCCGATGAGTGACGCCCAGCAAGTCTTCGACGCCGGGGTGCTATCCCTGGGCATTCCGATCGAAGGCCTCGAGATCGAACGGGACCTGCAGTACGCCGCGTCGGCGTTTCGGCGGGCCACGGAGTACGACCCCGGCATGTGCGACGCCTGGCTCGGCCGGGCAGCCACCGGCGAGAGCACCGCCGAGGTGCTCCATCACCTCAGCGTCACCGCGCACGACCTCGGACGCGAACAGCGCCGGCTGGGTCTGGCACCACGCGCCCTGGCCGGCCGCTTCGAGACCGGTCTCTACCTCGACTACCCGCTCAGTTCGCTGTCCGAGATCCGGGTGGCCTACGCGGCCAACCTGATTCAAGGTAGCGACTACGCCGCCGCCGAACGAATCCTCGACGAGCTGACCACGGCCGGGCGCTCGGCCGCGGACCCCTCGACCGATCAGATCCAAGCCTACGTGCGCGGCGTCTTGTACTTCACCACCCAGCGATGGCCGGACGTGCTGACCGCACTCGCCGATTCGGCGTCGTACGCCGACGAGTACATCGCGGCTGGATGCCATCTGATGGTGGGTTCGGCCTGTGCCCAGATGGGGCTGTTCGGCGAGGGCATCCGCCGGCTGGACCAGGCCATCGGCGGTCCCATCCCGGCCGCGCGGCGGGCGGCGGAATTCTGCAAGGGGCTCACCCTTCGCGAGATGGGCAACGAGCCCGACGCACGTCAGATCTTCGAGCGGATCTACAGCGAGGAGCCAGGTTTCGCGGCCAACTACGCCGCCCTGCAGGATCCCAAGTTCCGCTTGGTGATCACCACCAAGGAATCGATCGAGACACGCCGGAACAAGTGGGATCCCGCGAGCGCACCCACCGCTGGGGACGCCGACGCAGAGGAGCACGCCGAACGCAGCAGCAAGCACCTGCAGGCTGCTCAGGAGGAACTGGACCGTCAAGTCGGTCTCACCGACGTCAAGCTTCAGGTGGCCAAGTTGCGGTCTGGGGTCACGTTGGCGAAGTTGCGGCGCGACAAGGGGTTCAGCACGGCTTCGAGCAGCCTGCACCTGGCGTTCACCGGACCGCCCGGCACCGGTAAGACGACCATTGCACGGGTCGTCGCGCAAACCTACTGCGGTCTCGGCCTCTTGGAATCGCTCAAGGTCGTCGAGGCCAAGCGCCAGGACTTCGTCGGACAGCACCTCGGCAGCACCGCGATCAAGACGAGCGAGCTGATCGACTCCGCGATGGGTGGGGTGCTGTTCATCGACGAGGCGTACACCCTGATCCAGACCGGCCTGTCCGGCGGTGACGCCTTCGGCAAGGAAGCGGTGGACACCCTTCTGGCCAGGATGGAGAACGACCGTGACCGCCTGGTCGTCATCATCGCCGGATACGACTCCGAGATCGACCGCTTCCTCGGCGCCAACGAGGGCTTGTCGTCCCGGTTCACCAAACGAATCCGCTTCCCGTCCTACACCCCGAACGAATTGGGGGACATCGGGCGCCTGATCGCGAGTTCCCGGGATTCCGAGCTGTCGTCGGAGGCCTACGACGAGCTGGTCACCGTCTGCTCGGAACTCTGCTCGGGCGAATCGGCGGACGCCGACGGCAAGATGCGCCAGAACATCGATCTCGCCGGCAACGGCCGGTTCGTCCGCAACGTCATCGAGGCCGCCGAGGAGGAGCGCGCGTTCCGGCTGACCGAGAGCTACGGCATGGCCCTGGACGAAATCGACGAGACCGCACTGGTCCGACTCGAATCAAGTGACGTCAAGGGCGCGCTGGGCAACATCCTGCAGACGCTCAACATCCAGTAGAGGAGACCGCGTGACCGAACACGACGACACCGTGGAGTTCCCGTCCCGGTTCACCACCAGCTTCACCGCGGGCAACCTTGGCTCGGTCGCTCCACCGCCGAGAGACCTCCCCTCGGCCGTCGACCTGGGCTTGACACGCCCGGAGCGGACTCCTTCCCGACATGGCTGGCGCCAGGCCCTGCACCGTGCGACGGGAGGCACCGTCACTCCGGGGGCGGGCACCGACGACGGCACGGGGCCGGTCCGCCCGGCCCGACTGCACCACGGAATCTGCAGCATCGCCGTGCTGTCGATGAAGGGTGGGGTAGGCAAGACGACGACCACCGTCGGGCTCGGGTCGACGATCGCGACCATGCGAGGCGATCGCGTGATCGCCGTCGACGCAAACCCCGACCTCGGGACACTCGCTCAACGCGGGCCCGACCAGGTTCGCGCCACGGTCCGAGACCTGCTGGCCGACAGACGGATCAATCGCTACTCCGACGTCCGGCGGCACACCTCGCAGAGCGCCAGCCGCCTGGAGTTCCTGGGTTCGGCTCGCGATCCTGCGGTGTCGGAGGCCTTCTCGGAGACCGATTACCGCAACGTCCACCAGGTGCTGGACCGTTTCTACAACGTCGTCCTGACCGACTGCGGCACCGGTCTGACTCACTCCGCCATCCAGGGCGTGCTGAACGCCGCGAGCGCGCTGGTGGTGGTGGCCTCTCCTGCAATCGACTCGGCCCGCAGCGCCCTGGCCACCCTGGACTGGCTCGAACACCACGGCTTCGGGTACCTGGCCGCCCATACCAGTGTCGTCGTCAACTCGCCGTGGGCCGGGACCACGTCGGTCGACGTCTCCCAACTGACCCGGTACTTCCGCGGCAGGGTGGAGAACGTCGTCGTCGTCCCGTATGACGACCACCTGGCCGAGGGAGGCGAGATTCGGCTCGACCGGCTCCACCGCAAGACCAGGTCCGCCTATACGGCACTGGCCTCGGCCATGCCGTCGGCGTTTCACCACGGCCGTCGCACCGGTGACTTCAGACTTCGTCGGGTGGGGCGCGCGGTCTGACCGCGGTGGGGCTGCGCCCCCGGGGGTGTCAGTAAGCCTCCGGGGGTGTCATGGCCGCCGTGCCGGTTGAATCCCGTTCGCCCACCGTCGGATACCGTTCCGCCCAGTCGGCACCGGGCATTCCGGCGCCCACGGTGTCACCCCCGTCAGCCCGTGGCGTCGTGTGCTCCGATCGCAACGGCACCACCGGTGACACGTGCTGGGCATACCTGGCTTGCAGATCCGCCCATGCGTCCTGATCGCCGGCGACGGTGCCCTGAGCCTCACCCGTGGTCTCCGCCGTCGCCGCGGTGGAATAGTGCTCGGGCCAGTGTGATTCGTATTGCTGCGCGTACTCCCGATAGGCCCGGGCGTACTCGACATAGGCGGCGTAGTCGCCCTCGGACGCGGCCTGCGTCGCCTCGCCGATCCGTGGTTCCAGCAGCAGCGCCGCCACCGCGACCACCACCTGAAGCCCCAGCAGGACGTCGACGCCGATCGACCCCCGGCCCGCGTGACCGACCACGACGGTCATGGTCGTCGCGGCGGTGAACGCGGTGACCGCCACGGCGACGACCAGCCATCCGCGCATCACCTGCCCGGGTACCAGGCCGACGGCGGCGACGGCGGCGGCCAGCACGGCGAGGGGCACCGCAAAGCCCGGGGTCTCCTGCGCCACGAGGCCAACCACCCACGCCGCCAACCCGAATACTGCGGTCAGTGCCCAAAGGGACCGCTGCACGATTCGCTTGCCCGGCCCTGCCGTCGTCACGGCCGGGTAGCCGTCCTGGTCGAACACGTCGCCCTCCTCGTTCATCACTGCTCCTTCCCGTTGGGCCATCCTGGGTCGGCGACGTCGAATGACGCCCCGATGTAACGCATTTCCTCGTCGCTCGCCACCATCGTCACCGTCACCGAAGCGGTCCGCGTGGTCACCAACATCTCGTCACGGTCCTCGTCGAGCAGTTGCAACCGCACGTCGGCGGGCGTCGACGGAGGGCTGTGGCTGGGGCTGACCACCATCGCGGTCGTCCCCACCCGCACGGATCGCTCGGGCTCACCGTCGAACATCTCGACCGAGAACTCCTGCGAGGCTGCGGGATCAACGACACCGCGGTCGGGCCCGACCACCTGAAGCTGGTTGGCGTCGCCGACCGCCTCGACCATCTCGCGCCACGCCCCGGTACGTCGGGTGCGCACGCGCACGCGGGCACCCAGCGCCATGGACCGCAGGACCACCTGCTGCGCCAAGTGAAGGGAGCCGTGCAGTTCGACCCTGATCACCCGCGGTCCGAACAGGGGCACCGCGATCGCGCGGCCGTGTTCGTCGGCCCCGACGACCTGACCGCACGCGGCGACGGGCAGTTCGAGCCCGGCCTGCGGCGGTGATTCGTCGTCGCCCCGGAGAGGGGACCATCGTCCCACCGGCCGTCTCGGAGTCGGCCACGGCAGGGCGCAGAGCAGCGCGTCGAACTGGCGGCCCGTCAGGCGGCGCACACCGGGGTGGCCGTCTCGGCCACGGCCGAGGGAGTCGAGGCGGACGATGCCGCGGACCTCGACGGCGTCGTGGCGCTCCCCCCGGCGCAGTGACAGCGTGAGCGTCGTGACGCGGCTGGGCAGGCTCCACAGCGCGCCGAGCCCGGCGGTAGTACAGGTGGCGGGCTCGATGTCGTGGCTGCGCAGATGAAGTCGACCGCTGCGGCACGTGGTCCAGTACTCCTCGACCGCCTCGAGACTGACGTTGCCGGCCAGTTCGGCACCCGCGTGCGCCATGTCGGAGGCCGTCGTGGTGCTTGCCGGTACTCCGGCGTCGCCGAGCCGGTTGGCCACCCGCCGCGTTGCGACGGCCGCGGTGCGTAACGCCCCGTCCCACCCACCGCCTCGTGCCGCGACGGCGTCGGGGCAGCGTGCCGGATCGAACCGGACGACCACCCATACCGAGCGACGGGCCACGGCCGGCAGCGGACCGAGGACGGCGTCGTACACCGCGGCGACGTGGCCTTGTCCGGCCGAGCGGCTCCCCTGACTGATGACGTCGATCGACTGCAACGCGACGTCGAACGTCCGCAGACATTCGGCCAAGAGGTTCACGGGCACCGTCTCACCCGAGACCGCGGTCCCCGGTGTCAGCACGTGCAGCGACGGTGGGGCACCGTCGAGGCGGATCATCGACGTCAACGTCTTTCCGTCCCAGCACAATCCCACGGCCGTGCCGTCGGGCTCCTCGTGGTCGAACGGGGCCCAGGGCACGGTTGCGGTCCGCTGTCTGCGGTCGCGCCAGAAGTCGAGCCGGGCGAGTGCCCACCGGGGCAGTGACCGTCCGGCCAGCGGCACCACGAGGGTGAGTCCGGTGGCGACCCCGCACACCGCACCCCACCACGGCGATTCGTCCAACGGGGCCGCGAGCGCCATGCCGGCACAGGTGACCACCTGGACCAGAAGCAGATCCGGCAACGACGAGGCCCGAGACAGCAGCTGCCGGTCGTCCGCACTCGGCGACACCCGGGTGCGCCTGCCGCGTCGACGGGTGGTCGTCATGCTCAAGGGCTGGTCTCCGTTCACGAGGTGGGCGTCGCGTCGGACCGCGTCGTGAACGCTTTCGCCGCGGATTCAGTTTCTCTACTGGTAAGTACGCTCCCGACGCGGCAATCCTTCGGGAGTTCCACGGGCGGAGGAGAACACATGCCGGCACAGGTCACCACCCGCGCTCAGGTGAACGGATATCGCTTCTTGCTGAAGCGGCTGCAACACGCGCTGATTCGCGCCGATTCGCGGATGATCCACGACCCGATGCGAGGCCAGATGCGGGCCCTGTTGACCGGCGTGGCCGTGGCCATCCTCGTCGCCGGCGGCGCCGGCGTTCTCGCCTTCTTCAAGCCGGCCCCCAACTTCGGCACCTCGTCGATCATGCTGAGCGATGGCGACGGCGCCCTGTACGTCCGGATCGGCGACCGGCTGCACCCGGCGTTGAACCTGGCCTCGGCTCGGCTTGCCGTCGGCAAGAACGAGGCACCGGGCCGGGTGGACCGCAAGTTCCTCGACACCGTGGCCCGCGGTCCGGCAGTGGGCATCATCGGCGCTCCGAGCGCCATTCACTCCGGCGAGGATCCGAACACCTCGGCGTGGACGGTCTGCGACTCGACGGTGGCGCCGCCCGCCACGGCGTCGGTCGGTGCGACGTCCGTGACGACGACGGTGCTGGCCAACGACCCCGTGCTGGGCCCCGACGTCTCGCCGGCGACCCAGGCGCAGGCGGTGCTGGCACGATCCGCGGGCACCACCTATCTGCTCTACGACGGGGTGCGCGCCGAAATAGACCCGAGCGAACCAATTCTCAGCACGGCGCTGCGCTTGACCGGCGTCTCGCCAAGGGAGGTCTCGGTAGGCCTGTTGAACGCCTTCCCCCTCGTCGCGCCCATTCGCCCGATCCGCATCGACGGCATCGGAGCCACCACGTCCTACCTTCCGGCCGAGTTTCCGGTGGGTTCGCTGGCCCGCACCACGGACTCCCGGGGTGACCAGCTCTATGTCGTGTTGAGTCAAGGTTTGCAACCCATTTCGGCCGAGACCGCCGACATCATCCGCTACGGCAATCCGGAGTCCGCGGCGGCACGCGAGCCCGCCGCGATCTCGCCGGCGCGGCTCGGTGGCCTCCCGATCGTCCACGTCCTCGGGGTCGACGACTATCCTTCAAGCGCCCTGGACGTGGTGAGCGCCGATTCAGCACCCGTGCTGTGCATGTCGTGGGAGCGCCGGGTGGGGGACGCCTCGGCGACGACGAGGGTTCTGCTGGGCAATCGGTTGCCGCTACCCCTGGACGCGCAGCCGGTGCAGCTCGCCGGCGCCGACGGCCCGGGGCCTGGCGTCGACGCGGTGTACCTCAAGCCGGGCACCGGTGAGTACGTCCAAGCTGGGAACCCCGGGTCGGGGCCTGCGCTCGGTGACCTGTTCTACGTCAGCGACCTGGGTCTGCGGTATCCCGTCAAGGATGCGGCCACGGCAGCGATTCTGGGGCTGGTCGGGGTGCGCGAGTCCCGCAACGTTCCCGAGCACGCCGAGGCCGCCCCGTGGCCGATCCTGTCGCTGCTGCCGCCCGGGCCGCGACTGTCGCAGGAAGCGGCGTTGATCGCCCACGACGGCATGGCCGCCGATCCGGCGGGTGTGGCCGTCACGCCGGCTGGGCCGGCGTCGTCACCCTAGGGGTGGCACCGGGGCCGGAAGCGTCACAGCCGCAGGCCGCGGAAGAAGGCGTACGTGCCGACGATCCAGCAGGCCAGCGGCACGATCAGGCCGATGGCAAGGTACTCGCCGAGTTCGGCGAGATGGCGCATCACCGGGGAGAACTCGACCCTCGGTGCCACCAGTCCGCACGCCACGACGAGGGCCGTCACGGCGATCAGCGCCAGTGCGGACTGCACCCGCCACTCCGGCAGGAAGACCGCGATCTTGACCACGACCAACAGAGCGGTGCACAGACCGCCCACGATCAGTGTGGCGGCCTGCACGAGATCGTGGTGGCTTCTCCCCCGTAGACACAGAACCGTGGCCACGGCGATCCCGAATGCCGCGCCCTGCCAGTGGAAGCCGTCGTCGACGCCGTTGGCCAGGTAGGCGCCGACGACAGCGCAGATCGCAGCCGCGGACACCACCCCGGTCAGGTAGTCCGACGCCCGGCCGACGCGTCGCGTCATACCCTTCTCGGTGGGGACCACCCGGCTGATGGCACGGAGCGCGTCCACCCCGTCGACCGCCGTACCACCCTGAATCTCGATGTCGTCCAGCGGCTCTCCGGCCGTCGGAACGCGCGGAACCGGTAGTCGCGACGCCATGATGGTGATCCCGGGTGCCAGATAGACGACCACGACGCCGACCGTCGCCAGGATCGCGCCGATCGTGGTGGCCGCCGGATTCACGCTCAGCTGGAACAGCGACGTCGGAATCCCGAACGCCGCCAACGCGATGATCCCGCTGAACGCCGCGCGGCCGGTTCCGGTGAGTCGCAGCAGAACCAGAGCGGTGAGGGCAGTCACGGCCAGGGCGACCGGTAGCGCGTCGACGCCCTGAGCGGTGGGCACTACGTAGAGCATGCCCCCGAACAACGACGGCATTGCCACCACGACGGGGCCCGCCACACTCGTCGTCCCCGTCGGGCGGGCCCGCACGCAGGCGATCGTGGCGCCGAGGGCACCGACGAGAACGAGGATCGCTGCCGCCACGGGGATGCCCACCAACCGGGGTCCGGAGGCCAGTGTGGGCAGCGTCGAGGCGACGACGCCCGACGAGACGAGGCTCGTCGCATGCCACCCCGTCGCGGCACGCCGGAACCACGGCGTTGCCGCCGGCGTCTCGCCGAGGCCCGTCAGTTCGTCGACGAGGATGGACGGGGCGGGGTCGCCGACCTCGCGGATCAGCAGGACGTCCCCGTCGAACACCTCTGCCTCGGCCAGCGTCCGCCGGGGGTCGACGACGGTTCCACCGAGCCGGGCGAACGTCCATCGGTCCGTCGCATCGGCGTCGTCGCCCGGCCCGCCGACGTCAGCGAGGTTGGCCATCGCGACCACCTCTGCCGCCAGGACGGAGACGCTTACGGTGGTGGGCAGGCCGACGTCGACCAGGTGGGTGCCGACGACCACCGTCACCCGGCTCAGCTGCTGGTATTCGTCGGACTCGCCGTCGAGTGTGGTTGGCAGTGTCATGTTTTGGCGGCCTCCCGGCAAACCTCGTGTGGACGACATCCCTCGTCGGATCGAACGTGCCGCACGAATCTTTCGTTCTCCATGACACGGCCCGGATCCGATCGTCGGGGGCCATGCGTCGGAGGTGGAATGACCAGGCAGGGCTTCGTACGTCGACTGCGGCTGACGCCGCCGCGCATGCCGGGCGGCGAGGTCAGCCTGCAGTCACCCCCCGAGGTGCCGCGCGTGATCCCCGGCAATCTGCTCGCGAAGCTGATGCCGATCATCATGCTCGTCGCGGTGGTCGGGATGATCTCGCTGGTGGTCACGGTGGGCGGCCGCAACGTGACGCGCAACCCGATGTTCCTGCTCTTCCCGATGATGATGATCATGTCGATGGCCGGCATGTTCATGGGCGGCGGCAAGTCCGGCAAGGCCGCCGCCGAGCTCAACGAGGAGCGCAAGGACTTCTTCAGCTACCTGGCCGGGCTGCGGGACGACGCCGAGCAGACCGGCGCCGCACAGCGGGCGACCCTGCAGTGGAGCCACCCCGACCCGCGGACCCTCGTCGACCTGGCGGGCTCACGCCGCATGTGGGAACGCCGACCCACCGACAACGACTTCTGCCACGTCCGCGTCGGCGTGGGCACCCATCGCCTGGCCACCCGCCTGTTGGCGCCCGAGACCGGACCTCCCGAGGACCTCGAGCCGGTGTCCACCGTGGCGTTGCGCCGCTTCGTCGCGACGCATTCGGTGGTGCACGCGCTGCCGACCGCGGTGTCGCTGCGGGCGTTCCCGACGATCAGCTTCGACGGCGACCGCACGCAGATCCGGCAGCTGGTGCGGTCGATGGTGTTGGAGCTGTGCACGTTCCACGGTCCGGACCATCTGCAGATCGCGGTCGTCACGTCGAATCCCGACAACGCGAACTGGAACTGGGTGAAGTGGCTGGCCCAGGCCCAGCACGAGACGCTGCGGGACGGCTGCGGCACCATGCGGCTGCTGTACCCGACCCTCGAGTTGCTGGAGACCGCCCTGGAGTCCGACCTCGCCGAACGTGGTCGCTTCAACCGCAACTCACAGCTCGCGGACGGCAGCCGGCAACTGGTGGTCGTCGTCGACGACGGGTACGTCACCGGGGACGAACGGTTGATCACCGATGCCGGCCTGGACGGCGTCACCGTGCTCGACCTCAACGGTCCCCGGGACGGATCGGGGTCCCGCCGCGGCCTGCAGCTCGTGGTCGACGGCGACGACGTCGGAGCCCGGACGGCTGCCGGTGTCGAACACTTCGCCAAGGCAGACGAATTGAGCTTGGCCGAGGCGGAGGCCACGGCACGCACGTTCAGCCGGTTCCGGCCGGGCGGCGCGGCCCACATCGTCAACCTCGAGGCCAATGCCCGGGCCACCGATCCGGGCCTCATGGCACTGCTGAAGATTCCGGACGCCGCCGAGATCGACCCGGCCGAGGTGTGGCGACCCTCCTCACCGCGTAAGCGACTGCGCGTACCAGTCGGCGTGACGCCGTCGGGTCAACCGCTGGAACTCGACATCAAGGAGTCCGCCGAGGGCGGCATGGGTCCGCACGGATTATGCATCGGCGCAACGGGTTCGGGCAAATCGGAGTTCTTGCGCACCCTGGTGCTGGCGATGGTGACCTCGCACTCCCCTGAGGCGCTCAACCTGATCCTGGTGGACTTCAAGGGTGGGGCGACCTTTCTGGGCCTCGACGGCGTTCCGCACGTCGCGGCGATCATCACCAACCTCGAAGACGAACTGACGATGGTCGACCGCATGCGCGACGCACTGGCCGGTGAGATGAACCGACGGCAGGAACTGCTGCGCTCGGCAGGCAACTTCGCCAACGTCGGCGACTACGAGCGCGCGCGGGCCGCGGGCGCAGCACTCGATCCGCTGCCGGCGTTGTTCATCGTCGTCGACGAGTTCTCCGAGCTGCTTTCCCAGAAACCGGATTTCGCGGAGTTGTTCGTGATGATCGGTCGGCTGGGTCGAAGCTTGCACATCCATCTGCTGCTGGCCTCGCAGCGACTCGAGGAGGGCAAGTTGCGCGGGCTGGACTCCCACCTGTCCTACCGGATCGGCTTGAAGACGTTCTCCGCCGGTGAATCTCGGAGCGTGCTCGGCGTTCCGGACGCCTACCACCTGCCCAGCGTGCCCGGTTCGGGCTTCCTGAAGTGCGACGCCAACGAGCCCATGCGCTTCAACGCGTCCTATGTCTCCGGCACCTACTCCAAGCCACGTCTGACCTCGACGGGCGGTCGGCCGTCGACGCTGGGCAGCCGGGCACCCAAGTTGTTCACCGCGACCCCGGTCGAACGGGATGTCGTACCCGTCGAAACGGAGGCCGAGGCCGGGCAACCCGAGGAGGAGACGTCGACGACGCGGACGACGCTGCTCGACGTCGTGGTTGGCCGGCTGCACGGACACGGCAGGCCCGTCCACGCGGTGTGGCTGCCTCCGCTGGAGGCCAGCCCCGCGGTCAACGCGTTGCTGCCCGAATCGGACTGGAGCGATCCCCGGAACGTCAACGGACGCCTACGGATTCCCATCGGGATCGTCGATCGGCCCTACGACCAGCGACGCGACGTGCTGGCTCTCGACCTCGCCGGCGCGAAGGGCAACGTCGCCATCGTGGGCGGGCCACAGTCGGGCAAGTCCACGACGTTGCGCAGCCTGGTCATGGCTGCGGCCGCCACGCACACTCCGGAGCAGATGCAGTTCTACTGCCTGGACTTCGGCGGCGGCACGCTGGGCAGTCTCGCCAACCTCCCGCACGTCGGCAGCGTCGCCGGCCGGATGGACTCCGATCGCATCCGTCGCACGGTGGCCGAGGTGACCGGGATCCTGCGGGCGCGGGAGGAGCGCTTCCGCGAACTGGGCATCGAGTCGATGCGCGACTTCCGGCAGCGCAAGGCCACCCTGGCCGCCATGCCACCGGCAGAGGCGGCCCGAGATCCGCTGAGCGAGGACCACTTCGGTGACGTGGTGCTCGTCGTCGACGGGTGGGCCACCATCAGGAGCGACTTCGACCTGCTCGAGACGGCGCTGCAGGCCATCGCCATCCAGGGCCTCTCCTACGGCGTGCACCTCGCGATCACCGCCACCCGGTGGATGGAGATCCGGCCCGCGGTCAAGGACATGATGGGCACTCGCGTCGAACTGCGGATGGGTGACCCGATGGACAGCGACGTCGGACGCAAGTTCGCCGAGCTGGTCCCCGTCGGGCGACCGGGACGCGGGATGAGCGCGGAGCGGTTGCACATCCTCATCGGGTTGCCGCGGCTGGACTCGTCGTCCGACGTGGAGGATCTGCCGGCCGGCGTCGCCGCGGCGTGCGCGTCGGTGCGCGCCGTCTACGGCGACCGGGAGGCGCCCCCGGTTCGCATGCTCCCGCACGACGTCGACCCGCACGAGGTCACCACGGCCGGCCGCGACGCCGGCGCGCTGGGCCGCAACAAGGTCGCCATCGGCGTCAGCGAGTCGGAACTGGCTCCCGTGGTGCTGGACTTCGACGTCCAGCCGCACCTCGTCGTGTTCGGGGATTCCGAATGCGGCAAGACCGGACTGCTCCGCAACATCGCCGCGGGCTTGATGGCCGGCTCGACGCCGGAGGAGTGCAAGATCGTCGTCGTCGACTTCCGGCGCACGCTCCTGGGTGCGGTCGACAACGCCTACCTGAGCGCCTATGCCACCGCCGCGCAGTCGTGCGGCGAAGCCATGGCCGAGCTCGCGCAGACACTCAAGGATCGGTTGCCACCGGCCGACGTCACGCAGCAGCAGCTCCGGGACAGGTCGTGGTGGCAGGGGCCCGATGTGTACGTCCTGATCGACGACTACGACTTGATCCCCGGTGGGTCGATGAATCATCCGCTGGGTCCGCTGCTCGAATACCTTCCCCAGGCTCGCGACGTCGGTCTGCGCGTGGTGATCGCCCGGCGCATCGGTGGGGCCGGGCGCGCCATCATGGACCCGATCATCGGACGCTTGAAGGACCTCTCGTGCCACGGCCTGGTGATGAGCGGATCCAAGGACGAGGGCGCGCTGTTCGGGGTCCGGGCCCAGCCCATGCCACCGGGTCGGGGCATGCTGATGTCGCGGTCGGTGAACTCCGACGTCGTCCAACTGTCCCGGATGCCGGACCTGTGACCGAAATCGACGTGTTCCCGGGAATTCTCGAATCGACCCCGTCCGACGCGGTGTCACCGGTGGCCGACCTGCTCCGGGTGACCGTCGTCGGGCAGGGGCGACAGCTCGAACTCTCCCTCCCGCTGGACGTCCCCGCCGCCCTTCTCGTGCCCGAACTCGTCCGCCTGTTCGACGACGCCGACGAGCGCCCGAAGGACGTCGCGTGGGTGCTGGCCGAACCCGAGTCCGAGGCGCCCCTGGACCCCGGCGGCACCCTGCGCGACGCCGGGATCGCCCGCGACGACGTCCTGCAGCTGCGGGGACGACGCACCCTGGCGGCCCCCACGCTGTACGACGACGTGGTCGACGCCGCGGCACGCCTCAACCAGTCGCAGCACCCCGGGTGGGACCAGGCGGCCGCCCGCCGCGTCGCCTACCTCGGGATCGGTCTGGCCGCGGCGGCCTGGGTCTTCCTGTTGCTGGTGGACGCCACCAGCCCACGCCGGACCACACTGCTCGGCCTGACCGCGTTCGCCACCGTCACGCTGCTCGTCGTCGCCACGATCTTCTCCCGGTCGGCCGGGGAACCACGGGTGGGCGCGGCCCTCGGGTGGGCCTGCCTACCCGTCGCTGCGGCCGGCTGCTGGGCCGGCCTGTCGCCCCACGGCACCCTGCCACTCGCCGGCGGGGCGACGGCGGTGGTCGCGCTCAGCCTGGCGGGGTATCGCCTCATCGGTGCCGGCGTGGCCGGCTTTACCGCTGCCGCAGTGTTGGCCGCGTGCGGCGCAACGGCGTTGGTGGCCGAGTCGGCGGGCGTCACCGGTGCCTGGGCGGCCATCGGGCTGGGCGTGTGCGCGACTCTCGTGTCGGCTGCCGTCCCGCGACTGGACTTCTCCCGCCCCGCCCGACCCGGCGCCCCACTGCCGGACGACGCCGAGTTCGGCGGGCGGGTCGCCTGGGCGCGCGCACTGCGCAGCGGGCTGTCCGCCGGGTTGGCGGTGGCCGCGTGCTCCGGGGTGGCATCGGTGGTGTGGGCCGAGCCCACGCCGTCATGGCCCACCCTGACGTTCGGCGTGGTGTGCGCCGCCGCGCTGGGGTTGCCCCGAGCGGCCGCCCGCACCGGCGTCGCGCGCGCCGCGTCGGGGCTGCCGGCCGTGGCACTGGCCGCGGCCGTCGCCGCGGCTGCGATCCGAGGCGACGCACCGATGCCCATGGTCGGCGCCGCGGCGCTGCTGGCCGTTGCCGTCGCTCTTGCCGCCGTCGGAGCCGGGCCCCATCCGAGAGCGCGGGAGGCGCTCTCGCTGGGGTCCTACGTCGCCTTCGCCCTGGTGGTGCCCAGCGCCGCGTGGGTGGTTGGGAGCGGTGCGGGATGGGGTGTCGGGTGAGGCGCGGGGGCCGGTTGGCGGCGGCGTGCTTGTTCGTCGGCGCCATCGTGGTGTGGCCGGCGCCGGCGGCGGCCGTCGGACCGCCGGTGGTCGCACCTGGACCGCCGCCGACGGGGCCCGTCGCACCGATGGATCCCACCGAGCAGAAGACGGTGTGCGCGCAGGCGACCACCCTTCCGGGCACCCAGTTCCAGCGGCCACCGGCTGGGGACACGATGCTCGATTATCGGGCTGCCTGGCGGTTCTCGCGCGGGGCGGGGCAAAAGGTGGCGGTGATCGACACCGGGGTCTCCCCCAACCCCAGATTGCTGGCCCTCCAACCCGGTGGCGACTACGTCTCGTCGTCGGACGGTCTCACCGACTGCGACGCGCACGGCACCCTGGTGGCCGGGATCATCGCCGCCGCGCCCAGCCCCGACGACGGCTTCAGCGGGGTCGCGCCCGACGCGGCCATCCTCTCCATCCGCCAGAACAGCGGCGTGTACTCGGTGAAGGGAACCGGTGCCGGAGAGGAAGATCCCAATGCCACCTCGGCGGGGTACGGCAACACCCGGACACTGGCCTACGCCATCGTGCGGGCCGTCGACCTCGGGGCGACCGTGGTCAACCTGTCCGAGGCCGCCTGCGCCCCGGTGGGGGCGAACATCGACGACGCCGCGGTCGGGCAGGCGCTGCGGTATGCCTTCGAGCGCAACGTCGTCGTCGTCGCCGCCGCGGGAAACGTTGCCTCACAGGGGAAGTGCAGCGCGCAGAACGGGACGCCCGATCCGAACCTGCCGGTGGCCGACGCGTGGGCGTCGGTGAAGACCGTCGCCAGCCCGGCGTGGTTCTCCGACTACGTACTCACCGTCGGCGCCGTCACCGCAGCCGGCCAGCCCGCGGACTTCTCCCTACACGGACCCTGGGTCGACGTGGCGGCGCCCGGCGAGCAGATTACCTCGCTCAGCCCGAATGGTCCGGGCCTGATGAACGCGTGGCTGGATCCCACGGCCGGTCCAGTGCCGGTGAACGGCACCAGTTTTGCCGCCCCCTACGTCTCCGGCGTCGTCGCGTTGCTGCGGTCGCGCTTCCCACAGATGTCCGCGGGCGAGGTCATGGAGCGGATCAAGCGCACGGCGCGGACGCCGGCGTCGGGTCCGGACGAGATCGTCGGCTATGGCGTCGTCGACCCGGTGGCCGCCCTCACGTTCCAGGTCCCGCCCCGGCCGTCGACCTCCGACGCCACGATCGCCGTGCCACCGCCGGCACGGGTCGACCCGGCGGACCACCGGGCGCGCAACCTCGCCGTGGAAGTCCTCGTCGGATGCGCGGTGGTCGCCGGCATCGCGATGTCCGTACTGAAGAAGCCCACGCGTGAATGACAGGGAATGGGAGTGACCGTGACAGATCAGCACCAAGTCGCCGACGACGTGGACAGCCGAGCCGCCGACTTGATGGCGCGTCTCGCCGCGCGGCAGAGCCAGCACACCGCGGTGGCACCAGAACCGGAGCCCGACGTCGACGAGGTCGCAGCACCAGCCGAGCCGTCCGCTCCAGCGCCGGCGCTGGAGCCCGAACCGGAGCTGCCGCCGTCGGACGCCACGAAGCGCACCGGGCGCCGCATGGCGGCGCCACCGTGGCAGCCGGCGGTCCAATCGTTGCCCGAGTCCTACGATCCCGGACGCGACAACCAGGCACCGGCGCCGGACCTGCCGCCGGCGCCGCGCCCGGTGCGGCGGTCCGGTCCCCCACAACCACCCCCCGGATGGAACCCTCCGCCGCCGCCTCCGGGCTGGCCCGGCCCGCCACCGTGGATGCCGCCCCACCGCGGCGGTCCTCCGACGAGTGGTGGCGAGTTGGTGCCCCGCCGCCAGGCTCCCGTCCCGGCCCCACGGGCCGACCTGCCCGTCCACGACGACGATCTCGATGACGAGCAGCTGACGCCGCAATTCGGTTGGCGCCGAGCGCTTCACCGCGCGACGAAGGGCCGGGTCAACCCGGGTGTCTCGCAGAAGGACCGTGAGCAACAGGCCCTCGTGGAACGGATCAGGCAACCGCTGGCCACGGACTTCCGGATCGCGGTGCTCTCGATCAAGGGCGGCGTCGGCAAGACGACCACCACCATCGGTCTCGGCTCGGCCTTCGCGATGGTGCGATCCGATCGCGTCATCGCAGTGGACGCGAACCCCGACCGCGGCACGCTGGCCGAACGCATCTCGGACTCGTCGACCTCGTCGACGGTGCGCGACCTGCTGCTGGACCCACACGTCGCCCGCTACGCGGACGTCCGCCACCACACACGTCTGGCGCCGAGTCGGCTGGAGGTCCTGGCCAGCGTGCAGGACCCTGCGGTCTCAGAAGTGTTCGGGGAGAGTGACTACCGTCGCGCAATCGAGATTCTGCAAGCGCACTACAACATCATCCTGACCGACTGTGGCACCGGGATCATGCACTCGTCGATGGCGAGCGTGCTCGACCTGGCGCACGCACTGGTGCTCGTCAGCTCACCGGCCGTGGACGCCGCGCGCAGCGCCGCTGCCACGTTGGACTGGCTGACCCAGCACGGCTACGGCACGTTGGCGCGGGAGTCACACGTCGTGCTCAGCGGTGTGCGGCCGGGTGCGAACACCGCAACGTTCGACGAGGTGTTCCAGTACTTCGAGGAACGAAGCGGGTCCATCCACGTCGTCCCGTTCGAACCGCACCTGGCCAGAGGAGCGGACGTCGACTTCGCGATGCTGTCACCGGACGCGGTGCGCGCGTACCTGGAACTCGCCGGTGCCGTCGCGGCCAAGTTCGCGCGCGTGAGGTGAGGCCCGGCGGTGGCTACTGCGCCTGGTCCCGCAGGGCTCGGGCTCGTTCCCCGAATTCGTTCAGCAAGAACACTTGTCGGTCGGCGACCACCTTGGCCGCCGCCTTCGAGACCTCGACGATGCGGGCCGCGATCGCGTCGGCGCCGAGCCGGTAGGCGCGGTCGCTCAGCTTCAGTCCGGTGATGGCGCCCGAGCCGTTCACCTGCACGCTGACCGATCCGTCGGGAGCGCTGACCGTCACCGACAGCGACGCGATCTGCTCGTTGAGTGCCACGGTCACGTCACGTTGCGCCTCGAGGCGTGAGTTCACGAATGGTCCTTCATGCACCCAATGGTTCCGGAACACCGACGATCGCGCTTGAAGATTTCATGAAGATTGGCTGACCGGGGGCGGCTGATTTGTCCGTGTAGTTCACGACTAGCCGTGAGGAGCCTTGTACTGGTTCTCTCGGGGATTGCGCGAAGACGCTTCGCTCGTGCGTTGGTGACTGACCCTCGCGGAACTTAGGTTGGCGCAACTAGGGAGAACAGCTCATCTCCACTGCGTTCCAGGAGAGTGGTGTGAACCTTCCACACTTCCTTGATCTCATTCTGCGTCGGCCCCGGCAGCGACCACACCGTCTCGCACGTCGCGAGATCAATTCCCTGGGCAGGGGTGTCTTTACCGAGAACCACCGCCACCTGGCCATCTGACGCGATGTAGGAGAATCCCAGACTGTCGCCGTCGCATGCCTTTCCGGCTTCGCCGGTCTGCAAGTCGAATTGCTGCCACCTCTCGTGGTCCGGATCGGTTGCGATGTAGAGACGTGACCCGATCAGACGCGCGTTCGGAGATGGAATAGACGGCGGAAGCGTGAGGAGCTTACGTCCGTCGATGGCGAAGATTCGATCATTCAGCCGCGATCCAACTGTCGGAAGATCGAGCGATCTGGTCTCGAGTGTGCCACCCGGCTCCGGCTCACTGAGTTTGTGTCCCGAGTCATCGAAGAATGCCACTCTTTCGGACATGTCGGACGTCGTCGTGTACTCAAACCCGAAACCGCCGGGGTACACGACGGCCTGCCCCAGTTGAACATCGCCCTCGATCTTCGGTTCGACGACGTGACCATCAGCGACGGAGAACACCACATCCGCTACCCGACCACTATTTTGAACCGCGAGACTCGAGGGGATGGCATCACGTGCCCACGTTGCAAATTGCGCCGGCAGGATTCCGTTTCCCGGGACGAACCAGGTGAGCTCTCCACGCGGTCCTACGCCATACATCCCCTTACCCTCGACGGTCGCGACCGCATAGTCGCCAATCTGCTCGACGCGAGGTCGATCTTGCGCGCCGGCGACGCGGAGTTCGGTGGGGCCGGTGAAGCGCAGTTCGCCGGTTTCGGTGTTGATTACCCACGCCGTCGATGGAGCAACGGAATCAGCCGCCTGCCGTATGCAAAGAACGTCGGGTGCCTTGTTCACGAAGCACTTGAAGTCCGAGGCACCTTCGGCCGACCCAAGACGTAACGGAGCGAAGAGTCGACGCCCATCGTTCACATCGACACCCACCAGCGACCAGCCCTCGTTGGCAACTCCCAGAAACACGCCCCGCTCACCGAAGCTTCCCACCGGATCGAGACTTGCGTCCGACGGAAGGCCAAGTTGACCAACGGTGACCGACCACCCCCGGACGGGCTGCTGGCGCATGGACGAAGTCAGCAAGGTCTGCTGCGGCAGCTCAGGCGCGGACGACTTCTGCGGCTCGCCTTCGGACGCACGAGTACAGCCCGCCAACGCGACGATCACGAGCGCCACTGCACTCATCCGTCGAAGGCCGACCATTGTCGAAGCCTTCATGCCGCTCGTCTCGGATCCCGAAACACGGTTTCGAGTCGTTCGAGGCCACGATCGTCGGCGAGTTCGGAACGGGACTCGGGATGGTGCAGATAGAGGCGCACCAAATCACGCAGAGCAAGCCCTCCAGGGGTGTACCAGTCAGTGGGTAGTGTTCGTGATCGCCCGTCATTGGTTATGACGTAGGTGGTCCCGGTGGAACGACCGCTGTTCCGTGGCCTGTCCGAAACGTCAGTTACTTCGTTCCATGATCGCTTCGCCGACGACGTTGCACTTCCGATTTCCAGTTCGTCGACGGTCAAGAACAAATAGCTCACCCCGCGTCGCTTGCAGATTTGCCGGATACTGACCAAGCCTGCCAAAGCTCCTGCAGCACAGGCAATTACGGAATACCAGTGGTTTCCGCGGGGAGCGGGTATGTCGACCATGTCGAGGGGCGCGAGGACCGCGTAGAGCGCCATGGTGAGAAACGCTGCGAAGGTCGAGGTCGTGAGGAGCGCATCCACCCGGCGGTCCGGCCGTATTAGCAGTCCCGACTGCTGGAGCGTGACGCGAGGGGTCACCTTGCCTGACGCGACGATCACCAAGAAGGCAGCGAAACCCAGGGTGAAGATGGCCGCACCAAGAGAGACAAGGACCGTCGCATAGTCCGAGCGACCGAGGCTTACGGCAGCCCAATAGATGCACGCCAACCCGAAGGGAGCCAAGACAACGCAGAGGAAGACGGTTGCGATCCGGGCCCTCACGGGTCACACACCACGTTGCCCACCAACTCTCCGACGTAGCCGAACACAAAACCACCGGCAACGTTAGCGCCCATCGCGGCAATTGGGCCGACACCGGGTACCGCCCCAACTGCAACGGATGTCGCAATCCCTCCGACGAACCCGACCCCGCCAGACCAGGCGGCAACACACTTGTCGTGGACCGTGTCTGCCGAGTAGACCCCCAGGATTGCTTGTGCTACACCCATTGCGGGTCCGCCCCACTTGGCGCCGCCCTTGAGCCCATCGAGGACAGCCGGACTCAATCCTTGGATACCGCGACCTGCCTGAACCTCGAGGCCCGAAAGCGCACCACCGGCCAAGGTAGGCACGGGGTCTTGGAAGAACGAGTCCGGTAACACCGAGTAATCGCCCGTGGCCGTCGTGCAGTCCCCCGAATGCGTGCCATCGGCATTCTGCGAGATGTTGACACGCGTTCCGTTGGCCCAAATGATCTCGGTCTGCTTCCCCCCATCCTCGCGCGGCGTCGTCATGGTGTCGGAAATCCAGTTCCCGGTCTTGTCCAGGTGAAGGACTCGCAGCGTCCCGGGCGGGTAGATCTGTTGGCTGGGCAGTCCTTGGTCCACGTACTCCGTAGCGATCTGCTTACTGCCGTCAAGCATCGTGTAGGTGGTCACTAGGTTGCCGTCCCTGTCGACCGTTTCGCTGCTTTCGCGGATGGTGGTCGCCATGTCTTGGGCGCGGGCGACGTCCTGGAATTGCTTGCCCTCGGCCGTTGACGGATCGAGCACGTCGTCACCTGGAGTTGGCGGTATGGGACCGGGTGGTCCGTACTCGAGATTGCGAAATGCTGTACCGTCACCGGCCTTTGCCAAGATCACCTGCTGGGCGGTCTGATCGTCTGCCTGTCCCACTGCGTGCAACATCTCGTTGACGTCTGCCTGGGCGGCGTCGGCCTGTTCTTGTAGCTGGGCGGCCCTCTCAGCCGACATTGCCGCCGGATCGATCAGCACCACCCACTGGTCTGTCACGTTGAGGGGGGTGCTGTCGATTTCGTCAGCCTTGGCAAGCAAGGTCCTCCGGGTCTCGCCAATCAGCGTGCTGCCACGCTCAAGCGCTCCCGCGAAGGCCTCAGCGTAGTTCTTGAAGGCCGACGACCGATCTGTCGCCCGGCGGAACATGCGCTGTGCAGCGGCGTGGGCCTCGCCGGACCAGATTCGCGACTCGGGCATCGCATCTATGCGGTCGTCCAGATCACGGACACTGTTGTAAACCGACGCACCTGCCGACCTGATCTTCGCTGCTTCTGACGCCAGAGAGTCGGGGTTCCAGCTTTGCAATCTGGAGCGCGAGGGAAGCACGGTCAGAAGAGCTTGTCGAAGGTGCCCGCCAGAGCCGAATCATCGACTTCGTACCGTTCGCCGGCTCCACGGACGGCCTGACCCATCGCCTCGACGTCCTTGACGACGTCAGCTGCCGCCAAGCCGAGATGCCGACCAACTTCTCGGGCGGCCCATTGCGTATCCGATCCTGGCACTCCATCGGCCGCGGCGGGAGCAATCACACCGAGGTCGATGGCGTAGATCGCAGTAGCCGCAGAATCAACCCGCGCGGCAAACGCACGCAAGATCTCCGGATCAACTAGCACCGTTCCCCCAAACGTCGCCCGCACCAAAGACTGTCGTACACGATCACGTACCAGAATTAACGCTAGCACCGGCCACGTCGCAGTCAGGGCATGAATTTGGCGTGATGACAGCCGGGGCGAACGATCGGGTGCGATCGCGGAGGGTTTACTGGCCCCGCGCCAACGAGCTGCCACCTTCAGCGCTAGCCATCACGAAGGCGCCACCACTGCAACGACCCCGATGACGTATGCAGAGTCACGGCCGCCTGTAGCGCGGCAACGTCCCGGTCCTGCACCCACGGGATCGGGCAGTGGCGTTGACCGGCCGCTGCAATTACGCCGCGAGCACCGCGTCCAGCGCGGAGTAGAACAGGCCCAACCCGTCGTCGGACGGGCCGGTCAGCGCCTCGGTGGCGTGCTCCGGGTGCGGCATGAGGCCCACGACCCGGCCGTTGGCCGAGCTGATGCCCGCGATGTTGCGTAGCGATCCGTTGAGGTTCTCCCGGTAGCGGAACACGACGCGGTCCTCGCCCTCCAACTCGTCGAGCACGTCCTCCGAGGCCACGAACCGGCCCTCGCCGGACTTGAGCGGCACCAACAGGTCGGCGCCCTTCTCGTAGCGGGTGGTCCAGGCCGACGAGGTCGACGCCACCTCCAGCCACACGTCCCGACAGACGAAGTGCAGACCCGCGTTGCGGGTCAGCGCACCTGGCAGCAGACCCGCCTCGCACAACACCTGGAAGCCGTTGCAGATGCCAAGGACCGGCATACCCCGTCCCGCCGCCTCGACGACGGCGCCCATGACGGGCGCGAACTTGGCGATCGCGCCGCAGCGCAGGTAGTCGCCGTAGGAGAACCCGCCGGGCACCACGACGGCGTCCACGCCCTTGAGGTCGGCGTCGGCGTGCCACAGGTTGACCGACTCCGCGCCAGCCAGCCGCACGGCGCGGGCTGCGTCGACGTCGTCGAGCGTTCCGGGGAACGTGACGACTCCCACCCGGGCGGTCATCGATCCTCCCGGGTGACGGTCCAGTCCTCGATCACCGTGTTGGCGAGCAGCGACTCGGCGATCTCGTCGAGCGTCTCGTCACTGACGCTGTCGTCGACCTCCAACTCGAATCGCTTGCCCTGCCGGACATCTGAGACGCCGGACACGCCGAGGCGGCCCAATGCGCCGACGATCGCCTGACCTTGGGGGTCGAGGATCACCGTTTTGGGCATCACGTGCACTACGACGCGGGCCACGCGCGGCTCCTGTTCTGAGAAGTTGATTGCTCGCGCTCACTCTACCGGCAGGCGTCGGGCCACAATGGAGCCATGCAACTGACCCACTTCGGCCACTCCTGCCTGCTAGCGAGCTTTCGGGAGGGCGACTCCGAAACCTCCGTGCTGTTCGACCCGGGCAACTTCTCCCACGGCTTCGAGGGCGTCACCGGGCTGTCGGCCATCCTCGTCACCCACCAGCACCCCGATCACGTCGACGTAGAGCGTCTACCTGCACTGATCGACGCCAACCCGCAGGCTGCGCTGTACGCCGACCCCATGACCGCGGCCCAGCTCGGCGGCGCCTGGCAGGCGGTCAACGTGGGCGACGCCTTCACCGTCGGCCACCTCGCGGTCCGCGGGGTGGGCGGCACCCACGCGGTGATCCACCCCGAGATCCCGGTGATCGACAACGTCTCCTACCTCATCGGCGACGAAGGGCATCCCGCCCGGCTGATGCATCCCGGTGACGCGCTGTATGCGCCCGGCGAGCCGGTCGAGGTGTTGGCCACCCCGGCGGCGGCGCCGTGGATGAAGCTCTCCGAGGCGGTGGACTACCTGCGGGCGGTGGCGCCGACGCGGGCCGTGCCGATCCACCAGGCCGTGGTCGTCAAGGAGGCCCGCGGCGTCTACTACGGCCGCTTGTCGGAGATGACCGACACCGACTTCCAGATCCTGGAGGAGGAGAACGGCACGGAGATCTAGGTGAGGCGAGCGAAGCGCGTAACTTTCACCGGTCACATCGCCGGCGTCGGCACGGGTGCGGGCGTCCGGATGGTCGTCGGGTCGTGGCTGGAGTCTCCCTTCGGGCGCTTCGCCGACGTCATGGTGGAGACCGCCGACGGTCAGCGCGTTCTGCTGGCGCCGTCCGAGGAGGTGGCCGACTTCGTCTCGACCACATACGAGTTCGACTCGGTGGAGATCGGTCCGGTCGACGTGGAGCACACCGCCGACGGCTTCTCGGTGGCCGCGCCGGGGCTCGCGGTCAATGGGCGGTTGGGTGGTCCGGCGCCGTTCGACCGCTTGCTGCGCCTGGTGCCGGGCCGGCTCGCCACGGCGCCGGGGTGGCTACGGATGATCGATCCCGTTGCCGCGCGGCTCATTCCGGGGGTTCGGACCGCCGGCAGCGCAGGAAACGGCCGTCGTGAGTTCTACGGGGTACGCCGCAGCCGGTTGATCGCCGCCGTCGAGGGCACCTTCCGCGGCGTGGATCTCGACGGGGTGGCACCGCTGGACCCGCCCGTGCGGTTCGGCTTCTCCTCGGCGCCGAGCACGCCGCAGATGGTCTCGGTCACGACGACGATCGACCTGCCCGCGGGCTAACCGTTGTCGCGCACCGCGGCTCGTCCTGCCGCGCGGCCGGAGAACACGCAGCCACCGAGGAAGGTGCCCTCCAGCGACCGGTAGCCGTGCACGCCACCACCGCCGAATCCGGCGGCCTCGCCCGCGGCGTACAAACCGTCGAAGGCCGTTCCGTCGGCCTTCAGCACCCGCGAGTCGAGGTCGGTCTCCAGTCCTCCCAACGATTTTCGCGTCAGGATGTGCAGCTTCACCGCGATGAGCGGACCGGCCTTCGGGTCGGTGATCCGGTGCGGTGCCACGACCCTGCTCACGCGGTCGGCCAGGTAGTTGCGGGCGCCACGGATGGCGGTCACCTGGCTGTCCTTGGTGTACCGGTTGGCCACTTCGCGGTCGCGAGCGGTGACCTCCGCCTCGACAACGCCGTAGTCGAGGCGTTCGACGTCGGGGACGTCGTTCATCTTCGCCACGAGATCCCGCAGCGTCGTCGCGGAGACGAAGTCGACCCCGCGGTCGACGAACCGTTGCACGGGGTCGGGTGCTCCGGGACGAACCCGTGCGAGCACCTGACGCACGCTGCGTCCGGTCAAGTCGGGGTTCTGTTCCTGGCCCGAGAGCCCGAATTCCCTTTCGATGATGCGCGCGTTGAGGACGAACCAGGTGTAGTCGTGCCCGGTCTTGGCGATGTACTCCAGCGTGCCGAGGGTGTCGAAGCCCGGATACAGGGGCGCGGGCAGCCGCCGTCCCGTCGCGTCCAGCCACATCGACGACGGCCCCGGCAGAATCCGAATGCCGTGCCGGGCCCACACCGGGTCGTAGTTGGTGATGCCCTCGGTGTAGTGCCACATCCGGTCGCGGTTGATCATGTTGCCGCCGGCGGCCTCGGTGATGCCCAGCATCCTGCCGTCGACGTGCGCGGGTACGCCGCTGAGCAGTTGGCTCGGAACGCGGCCCATCCGGGCCGGCCAGTTCTCGCGGACCAGGTCGTGGTTGCCGCCGATTCCGCCGCTGGCGACGACGACGGCTGATGCGCGGAACTCGAACTCGCCGAGGACGTTTCGTGTCGAGGCGACGCCACGGGCCGCGGTCGACGGTTCCAGCACCGCCCCGCGCACCCCGACGACGGCCCCGGCGTCGACGACGAGTTCGTCGACCCGATGGCGGTAGGCGAAGCGCGCCTTGGCGCCGGCCGCGAGCAGCCTGCGAGCGAAGACCTCGACGATCGCCGGGCCGGTGCCCCAGGCGATGTGGAAGCGCGGCACCGAGTTGCCGTGTCCTCGAGCGTCATAGCCACCGCGCTCGGCCCAGCCGACGAGCGGGAACGTCTTCAGTCCGCGCTCGCGCAACCAGCTGTGCTTCTCCCCGGCCGCGAAGTCGACGTAGGCGTGTGCCCACTGCCGTGGCCAGTGGTCTTCGGGTCGGTCGAAGCCGGCGGTTCCGAGCCAGTCCTGCAGGGCCAGCTCGTGACTGTCGCGGATGCCGAGGCGCCGTTGTTCGGGACTGTTGACGTAGAAGAGTCCGCCAAAGGACCAGAAGGCCTGCCCACCCAGATTGGCGGCGTTCTCCTGGTCGACGATCAGGACCGACCGGCCCTTGTCCAGCACCTCGCACGCGGCGACCAGCCCGGCGAGCCCGGCTCCGACCACGATGACGTCAACATCGGCCATGGAGCCACGGTAGCCGTCAATGCCTAGGTGTGATGTCCAGGGAGGTTGGTCAGTCGGGTGACCGGTGGGCGGCCTCCGATGGCGGAGTGGGCTCGGTGGTGATTGTAGAAGTGCAGCCAGCCCGGTAGGGCTGTGTTTCGTTGTTCGGTTGATTC
>NZ_NPKR01000030.1 GCF_008329535.1 Mycolicibacterium sp. P1-18 | reverse complement strand
CGCAAGACGAGAAGCCCGATCTGGTGTTCGAGGCGACCAGTGCGTACGTGCACCGCGACGCCGCCCCGCGCTACGCCGAGGCGGGCATCCGGGCGGTCGACCTGACTCCGGCCGCGGTGGGTCCGGGGGTGATCCCGCCGGCGAATCTGCGGGAGCACCTCGACGCGCCGAACGTCAACATGGTGACCTGCGGTGGGCAGGCGACGATCCCGATGGTGCACGCGGTCTCCCGAGTGGTCGACGTACCGTATGCCGAGATCGTGGCGTCGGTGTCCTCGGCGTCGGCGGGGCCGGGTACGCGGGCCAACATCGACGAGTTCACCAAGACCACCAGCCGTGGCGTGGAGGTGATCGGTGGTGCCGCGCGCGGCAAGGCGATCATCATCCTCAACCCGGCCGAGCCGCCGATGATCATGCGCGACACCATCTTCTGCGCGATTCCCGAAGACGCCGACCAGGATGCGATCACCGCGTCGATCAAGGAGGTCGCGGCGCAGGTGCAGACGTACGTGCCGGGGTACCGGTTGCTCAACGAGCCGCAGTTCGACCCGCCGTCGGTGCATTCCGGTGG
>NZ_NPKR01000006.1 GCF_008329535.1 Mycolicibacterium sp. P1-18 | reverse complement strand
CTGATCGTGGTCAACCGATTGCGCTGGCACGAACCCACCAAGGCCTACGTGGTCCGCCGAACCGCCGAGGGCAAGACCAAGAAGGAGATCATCCGCTGCCTCAAACGCGCCGTCGTCCGCGAGCTCTTCCGAGCACTTCAAGCAGATTTAGCGGGGCCGAAACTGGCGCTTGACGCTGCATAGGAGGATCATACGATTCCGTGGCCGTGCGGGCCTACGGCGCCGTCCAACCTGAAATGTCTATGCCGTCGACACCACTTGTTGAAGACGTTCTGGGGTGGCGAGAGTGGTTGGCGCGACGAGCAACTCGACGACGGCACCGTCATCTGGACCGCACCCGACGGCCGCCAACACATCACGACACCGGGCAGCCGGCTGCTCTTCCCCGAACTGTCGGAACCGACCGCCACCGTTCAGGCGAGCGGGATGCCTGCGGCGCACACCGCCGGGCTGACGATGCCGCGCCGCAGGACCACCCGCGCCCAGGACCGCGCGGCCCGCATCCAACGCGAGCGTGAGGCTCCCTAAATCCCCGGCAGGTGCAGCCAGTCGTCCACCTCGAAGCGGTCGCCACGGGCCACCAGCGTGGCGCCGCCGTGACCCGGGTAGTGCGCGGGAATCACGGCCGCCCGAGACCGGGACGCCTCGGTGAAGATGCGTTTGCGCGACACGGCCGCGGCGGCCGCGTCGACGTCGAATCCGGACGCATCGTCGGGTCGGGGGATCTGAATGGGGCAGTGGGTCATGTCGCCGACGAACACCGCAGGCCGTCCCGCGTCGAGCCACAGCACCGAGGCGCCCGGAGTGTGTCCGCCGGCCGGGCGCAGCCGCAGCGATTCGCTGACCTGGAGGTCGTCGGCCCACAGTTGAATCTGATCAGCCACGGGAAACACGCTGTCTGCGAACAGGAGTCGCGAACCGTCGGAGGCCCCGGGTCCGTCCGGCGCGAAGAAGCGGTAGTCCTCCTCGGGCATCAGGTAGCGCGCGTTGGGGAACGTCGGCACCCACTCGCCGTCGACCAGGCGGGTGTTCCAGCCGACGTGATCGGTGTGCAGATGCGTGTTGACCACCACGTCGACCTCGTCGGTGGACACCCCGGCTCGCTCCAGGGCGCCGAGGAAGTCCGTCTGCAGACCCGACATGATCGGAAACTGCGGGCGGTCGCGATCGTTGCCGATGCCGGTGTCGACTACCACGGTCAACCCGTCGACCTGCACCACCCAGCTCTGCATGGCCACGCGCCACCGCCCCGTCTCGGGGTCGTGGAACGTCGGCACCAGGAGCTCGGCCTCGTCTACCCACGCCTGCGCCGGCGTGTCCGCGAAGAACGTCGTGCCCAGCTCGAACTCCCATTCCGGCACGCGGATGACCGTCGCCGAGCCCAGGGTGATGCGGTCGTCCATGCCTCTGACCCTACGGCGGCGCCGTCAGACCGACGGTCGGACCAGCTCGTCGACGACCCACTGCGCGACACCCGCGGGATACGGATCCGACAGTCCGAGAATTAGATGGCCGAACCCGGCCTCGACGGCTCGGCCGATGGCGTCCCGGGTGCCGCCGGGCTGGTCGTAGGACACCGGCAGGTGCATCGACCGCACGATCGAGGCCGGGTCGCGGCCGATCTCGTGGCAGTACCGGTCCAACCGCGCACTGCGCTCGACGGCGTCGTCGAGATCGCCGCCGGGGATGTTCCAGACGTCGGCGTGTTGGGCGACGACGCGCAGCAGCATGGCGGAGCGGCCACCGATGACGATCGGCGGATGCGGCGTCTGCACCGGCTTGGGATTGCCGAACGCCCCGGTGACGGTCACGTGGTCGCCGGCGAAGTCGAACGGCTCCGCCGCCGTCCATGACTTCTTGATCACCACCAGCGCCTCGGCGAGACTGGCGACGGAGTCGGTGAAGTCGTCGTACGGCAACCCGTGCGCGTCGTACTCGCGCCGGGCCAGTGGGTGGCTGGGGCGCGATCCGGCGCCGATGCCGAAGTCGAGCCGCCCTCCGGACACCACGTCGACCGTGGTGGCGATCTTGGCGAGCAGCGCAGGGGGCCGGAAGCGGTTGCTGGTGACCAGCAGTCCCAGCCGGAGTCGGTGGGTCTGGCCGGCGAGCGCCGAGAGCAGCGTCCACCCCTCGAAGATCGGACCGTCCGGATCGCCGCCGATCGGCATGAGGTGGTCGAACAGCCACGCGTGCTCGAGTTCGGGAAGGGCGTCGGCTTCCTGCCACACGCGTAGCAAATCGGGATAGGAGACCTGCTGCGGTGCGGTCATGATGCCGAACCGCACGGGAGACGTCGGTGTCATAGAGCTGCCTCCTCGAGGCCGGTAGAGTGCGAAACGGAACAACGTTCCTGATACCGGACTATACGGAACCGTGTTCCGTTTCGCTAGGAGGGCTCATGACGGCGCCGCATAAGCGCTCGGACGCTCGCCGCAACGAGGAGGCCCTGCTCGCCGCGGCCGCCGCCGCCTTCGTCGAGTCCGGGGTCGACGTCCCCGTGCGTGACGTCGCCGCGGCGGCCGGCGTCGGGGTCGCCACCATCTACCGGCACTTCCCGACGCGGGCCGACCTCATCGTCGCCGTCTACCGCCACCAGGTCGAAGCGTGCGCAGAGGCGGGCCCGATTCTGTTGAGCGCCAACGACTCTCCCTACGACGCTCTGGCGAAGTGGATCGACCTCTTCGTCGACTTCCTGGTCACCAAACACGGTCTGGCGCACGCCTGGCAGTCGGACACGGCGGGCTACGAGAGCCTGCACGCCTACTTCCTGAGTCGGCTGGTCCCGGTGTGCGAGCAGCTACTCGCCGCCGCGGCCGACCAGATCATCCCCGACGTCGACGCCCTGTGGCTGATGCGCGGCGTCGGCAACATCTGCATCGGCGCCGACGGCGACCCTGGCTACGACGCCCGCCGCATGGTCCGGGTGGTGATCGCGGGCCTCAGGGCTTGATCCGGATTTTGCCCGGCGAGTACAACCCGCTGTGGGTGGCCGATCCCAGCTCGACCTGAGCCGGTTGCGCCTCCAAGACCGTGTCGAACCGGCGCAGCGAGCCCCAGTCCCGGCCCCAGTCGTGGTTGAGGTAGGTGGCCATCAGGTTCTGCCGCAACAGCAGGTCGGTGATTCCGAGCAGGCCGCCGTTGAGGCCGTCCTGCCAGGTGTCGGTGTCCTTGCGCTTGGCGTTGTAGTCCGGCGTGATGCGGAACTTCGGAATCTCTGTCACCCCGTCGGCGTGCAGCATCGGCTGCTGGCACGGGAAGGCCAGGCCGACGGCCCAGTCCATCAGCACCGGCTGAACGGAGCCGACGTACTGCTGCACCGACTTCAGCTCGGGCACGCGCGGCGGCGTGACGGCCAGCCAGTCACCCGGCGTCAACGACAGATCCTCGGCGACGATCCGCACCGACGTTGCGTCGGACGGGATCTGCGAACGGTCGAAGCGCAAATTGCGCCACGACGGAATCGGTCCGATGTCGTATGGCGTCACGCGACCCGCGGCCTGTGGTTCGCCACCGGGACCCGTTCTGCCGTATTCCAATTCGACGCGCTGACCCTCGGTGCGTCCGTTGAAGATGCTGTTGCCGGTGATGCTGCCCGCGGCCGTCACGACCACGAGGGGATGCGCTTCGTCCGCGGCGGGCAACTGGTACCACGCCGAGGTCAGCCGACTCTGTTGTTGCGCAGGGCCGTTGACGTACGTACCCGCCAGCGGTACGCGCCGGGGGTCCAGGCCGTAGGGCAGTGGAACCGTCGACCCGTTGACTCCGGGGCTCGACAGCTTGACCGGGGCGTCCCAGTCATAGTCGTTGCCCGGCGTCGGCAGGTCGTTGCGGATGGCCTCGGCGACGATGTGCTCCGGGACCCCGCTGGGGGTGAAGCCGACGGAGCCGACGCCGCCGAGCGGACCAAGCGGGCCGTAGTTGCCCGGCAGCGCCGCGAGGAAGCCGGCGTTGGCGTCCGGCTCGACGAGCACGTCGTCGGCCAGACCGCAGCCGCCGGTCAGCGCCTTCAGATTGGACCACCCGTTCGAGTACGTCGGGTACTGCCGCACCACGCCCACGAGCATGGAACCGACGAACACCACGACCATGAAGCCCGCGATGACGGGAATCGGCGCCGCGGTCACCACCCGCACCAGCCTGCTCTCGCTGCGGTTGCGGGACAGGTGCAGCCAGAACGCCCAGAGTGCGGCAATGCCGAAGAGCGCGAAGAAGATCGAGCTGACGGTCACCCCGCCGATCTTCGGCAGCGCGTTGTTGAACGGCACGCCGTAACTGGAGACGTACCACCAGCCGTTGGTGGTCGAGAAGGTAAGCGCGGTCACGAACAGCACCGCGGCGGTGAACGCCATCCGGTTGCGGGCCGAGCGCAGCACCACCCGGGACGCCAGCACCGTGGCGACGGCGGCCATCGCGGCGCCGACGGCGGCGAACAGCCCGAAGTGGTGCACCCACTTGGTGGGGGTGAACATCAAGAAGAACATCGTGCCGAAGATGATGCCGACGAGGCGCCACAGCGGCCCGCGGGCGACGCCGGGAACCCGTCCGCGCCGCAACATGATGAACAGCGACGCGAACAGCGACAGCGCGGTGATCATGAATCCGAAGCGTCGCGACAGCGAGCCGTCGACCGTCGGCAGGATCAGGTAGTAGTAGCGCAGGTTCTCGGTGTACCACGCCTGGCTCGGGCCGATCGCGGTGCGAATCCTGGTGGCTTCCAACACCGTTGCCAGTGTCTGGTCGGCGAAGACGACCGCGAGGATGATGGTGCCCGCGGCCAGCAGTGGCAACACCAGGGGCCACGTGCCGACCACGCGATGGCGGCGCACCAGGATGCGCAACAGCGGCCGGCCGCCGGCCAGCAGCGCCGCGACGGCGATCAGGCCGGTCGGCTGGATGCCGAGGGTGAACGCGGCCGAGACGATCGCCAGGGCGGCCGGGGTGAGCCGGCCGGAGATGATGGCCCGTTCGATCAGCACGTAGGTGATGAGCGCGCCGGTGGCGATCTGGCCCTCGGGCCGCAGGCCGTTGTTGAACGGCATCCAGGCGGCCATCAGGACCAGACCCGCCGCCCACGTGGCCGACCGGCTGGAGGCCACCGCGGGTCCGAGCCGGGGCAGCACCTCACGGGACAGCAGCAGCCAGCACACCAGCGCACAGATCAAGTCCGGCAGGCGCATCCAGATGCTGGCGTCGCTGACGTGCGTCATCAGCGCGAGCACGTTGTAGAACCAGCCGAAGGGATCCTCCGGGCTGCCGAACCACCGGAAGTAGTTGGACATGTAGCCGGCGCGGTCGGCGACGCGCGCCATCTGCAGGATGTACCCGTCGTCGGACGAGTTGGCCCCGATGACGTGCCAGATCAGGAATCCGCAGACCACCACGACGTCGGTCGCGGAGAAGGTGCGCCACCGCGACGGGATGATGCGTTGCATGCGGCGGCCGTCGAGCTGGTCGAGACGCCACAGGGCGACCAGGGCGATCACGGTGGCCACGATGGCGAGCAGCATCGCCCCGAGCTTGATCGCCGTCGGCTTGGTGGTGAACCGGGTGTCGACGGTGGCCGAGACCGAGAGTCCCTGCGGCGCAGGTCCGGTGAGGTCGGTGAAGACGCCGACGAAGTTGGGCCGCAGGTTGGGGTCGGCGAACCCGGTGCGGAACTCCTTCTGCGGCTCGGACGGATCGGTCATCCCCGGGAACGTGGCGAACGTGCCGGCCTCCGACGAGGTGATCTCCAGGCGGGTGCATTCCCGACCGAGCACCCGGTACATCGGCATGGTCGCCACGACGACGTTGCGATCGGTCACGGTGACGCGCTGGTCAGCGAGCTTTCCGCTGACGTTGACGAACAGCGAGTTCAGCGCCGCGTCCTTGGTGTCGGGCGGAGCGGTGCCCAGCACGGTGCCACCACCGCGGTTGGCCATGTCGCGCAACACGTCACAGGGCACGGTGGCCGTCATGGTGACCGGCGTCAGCGTGATGAGCGGGGCGGTCACGTTGCCGACCTGACCGCCCTGCGGCCAGTTCACCGTCGCGGTGGTCTGCACGACCGGCAGCAGCGGGGTCAGCACCGACAGCACGAAGCCGACGAGCCCCGCGATCATCGCCACCCAGCGGGTAGTCCTCACTTGTCCGTCTCCAGTGGCAGGGCTCGGATGGGTCCGCGGCGCGTCCAGCCCAGAACCGTTTCGGCGCCCTGGTCGACGGTGACCTCCGGCGCGGTGGTCTCGGGCACGATCCGGTCGTAGCGCTCGATGGTGCCCCAGTCGCGGTACCAGTCGCCGCTGAGGTAGGTCGGCACGGTGGACGTGCGCAGCAGCGCCTGGATGTAGAGGAAGGGTCCGCCGTCGTCGGCGGACTGCCACTGGTTCGACGACACCACGACCTGCTTGGCGTTGGGCAGGATCCGGTAGTCCGGCAGCTCGGCGATGCCGAGGTGCTGGGAGGCGGGGCGCTGGCAGGGGAAGTTCGCGGCGGTCGCGATGTCCATCAGCACCGGCGTCGTCGAACCCAGGAACTTCTGTGCCGACTCCAGGGTCGGCACGCGCGGCGGGGTGAACGCGAACCACTGGTCGGTGGACAGGTTCGGGTCGTCGGCGACGATGCGGGCCACGTTGGCCTCCGGCGGCGCCATTGCCAACGGGAAGCGAAGGTTGCGCCACGCGCGCTGCGGCACCAGCGGATCGATCGGCTCGACCGCGGCGAGCGCGCGGAAGCTGCCGTCCGGATTGCGCACGCCCCACTGCAGTTTCAGCGACTGGCCGTAGTTGAACTCGCCCTCGTCGTCGACCGACCAGATCGCTCCGGCGGCCGAGACGGTGACCAGGGGCCGGTCGGGGGTGCGGGGCGGCAGTTCGTACCAGGCCGACGTCGCCTTGGCGGCGGCGGTGTTCTCGCCGTAGCTGCCCATCACGGGGGTCCGGGCGGGGTCGAGTCCGAAGGGCAGGAAGACCCGCGAGCCGTTGACGCCCACGGGGCCGTAGCCGCCGCCGGTACCCGCCGAGAACCCGATGCCGACGTTGGGCTTGTCGGCCGATCCGGGGGAGTTGACGGTGCCCGGGTTGGCGGTCACGGGCTCGGGCGGCAGCAGGCTGTCGCTGACGCCGTTGGGGGTGAAGCCCTGCGGGTCGGTGCCGCCGAGTGGCCCGGCGGAGCCGAACTTCTGACCCGAAACGGGTTCCAGCAGGCCGGCATTCGGGTCGGTCTCGACCAGGACGTCGTCGGCCATCGCGCAGCTCGTCGCGCCGAGACCGGACGCGAGCGCCTCGACGTCGGCCTTGGCGGTCGTGTAATGGGGGTAGCGGAAGGCGGCACCCTTGACCATCGAGCCGACTTCGAGCAGCACCATCAGCGTAGCCACCACCAGCAGCGGCGTGGAGGCCAGCACCCGGTTGCGCCGGGTGTTCTCCACCTCGGTGTGCCCGGTGTAGTCCATGCGGAAGTGCAGCCAGCCGGCCAGCAGACCGGTCAGGATGGCCAACCCGAGGAACATCGAGGTCACCGGCTGACCCGCGATGACCGGTTGCCTGTCGAACCACGGCACGCCGTAGTTGCCGACGTAGAACCAGCCGTTGATGCCCGAGGTGGCCCACGCCAGCACGAACAGCAGGGCGGTCACGTAGAGGGCGAGGTTGCGTCGGCTGTGCAGCCCGACGCGGGAGAAGGTGAAGGCGGTGACGGCGCCCAGCGCACCGGCGAGGCCGGCGAACGCGCCGAACTGCACGGCCCACTTGGTCGGGGTGAACGTCAGCAGCAGCAGGCCCACGGCGGTGGTGCCCAGCAGCCGCCAGACCGGCGCGGTCGCCATGCCGGGCAGGGTGCCGCGGCGCAGGATCACTGCCAGCAGGCCGAAGAGGCACAGCAGCAGGATCAGCACCGAGAAGCGGCGGGTGAGCGAGCCGTCGACGCTGTCCTCGACGGTCAGGAAGTAGTAGCGCAGGAACTCCTGGTACCAGGAGATCGTGGGGCCGACGGTGTACTTGATCCTCGCCGACTCGGCGACTGTCGCCAGCGTCTGGTCGCGGAAGACGATCACGAACACCACCGACAGCGACGCGGCGAACGCGGCCAGCGGGGCCAGCAGCCCGGTCGGGCGGGCGCGGACGTTCCTGGCGATGGCCCGGGAGCCGACCAGCAGCGGGGCCAGCGCGATCAGGCCCTGCGGGGCCAGGGTGACGCTGAACATCGCGACGACGATCGCCACGGCGGCGGGCCACGACCGCCGGGTGCCGATGGCGTACTCGACCAGGACCCACGTCAGCAGCGCGCCGAAGGCGATCAGGGGTTCGGGGCGCAGACCGTTGTTGAACGGCAGCCACGCGGCCACGAACACGGCGGCGCCGGTCCAGACGGCCACCCGGTTGGCGGCCAACCTGCCGCCGAGCCGGGGCAGCACCCAGCGGCTCAGCAGCAGCCAGGTGGCCAGGCCGGCGAGCGTGGCGGGCAGCCGCATCCACACCCCGGCGGTGCTGATCGCCGAGAGGTGCGCGAGCACCGACTGGTACCAGTCGAAGGGCGCTTCTGAGGCGCCGAAGTAGCGGTAGTAGTTGGCGACGTAGCCGGCGTCGCCGGACACCCGCGCGATGGTCAGGTTGTAGCCGTCGTCCGAGGAGATCGCCCCCACGACGTGCCACAGCAGCAGGGTGCCGACGACGGCGCCGTCGGCGAGCCAGGTGGCGATGCCCGCACGCCAGAACCGGCGCCGCGCGCCCGTGGCGCGCCGTCCGCGGTCCAGCAGGGCCAGCGCCACGATCGAGCCGAGGGTGGACAGCACGCCGAGAACCATCAGCGCGGTCTTCAGCGCGGTCGGCGAGGTGATGAAGCGGGTGTCGACGTCCACGCGGGCGGACAGTCCCGGCTGGGCGGCGACCTTCAGGTCGGTGAACACGCCGGCCACCTGAGGCTTCTTCTCCGGCGCGAGGGTGCCGGTGGCGCCGGGGATGCCGACGAAGTCCGCGCCGACGCCGCCCACGTTGGCCCACACGTGCAGCGCGCTGCAGGCCCCCGAGTCGACGGCCGGGCGTGGCGCGACGGCGGCGACCGAGTCACGGAACGCGACGATCACGCTGTCGGCGGTGGCCCGGACGAACAAGCCGTTGCGGCCGGCGTCGATGCCTCCGTCGGGGATGGTCGACAGGACGACGCCGCCCGCGGCGGGCAGCGTGGAGATCGCCTGGCAGGGGATGGTGGCGTCGAGCGACAGCGGCGCGCCGGAGACCAGTGGAGCCGTCACGTCGGTGATCAGACCGTCGGTGCCGACGCCCTGGGGCCACAGGATCGTGGCCGTCGTCTGCTTGACGGGAAGGAGGGGAGTCAGAGCGCACAGCAGGAGTCCCAGGGCCCCCGCGATGATCGCGATGAGTCGTAGGGTCCGGGCGGGCACGAGGTTCGATGCTAGGCGACGCACTCGTGTGCGCCGCGCCGCCATGCGGGCCTCAGCTCAAACGCAGAGGTCCGGGGCTCCACAACCCGCTGCGCGTGGCGGTGCCGAGATCCAGCCGCGCGGGTTCGGCGTTGGGGTACCAGGGGGTCAGCTTCTGCAGGGCACCCCAGTCGCGGAACCAGTCGTCCTTCAGATACGTCGGCACCGGCACGGCCCGTACCAACAGCTCGGTGATGCCCAGCGGACCGCCACCCAGGTAGTCCATGACGGGCGAGTTCGCCTCGGCGCCGAACCGGTCGGGCAGGATGCGCCACGTGGGCACCTCGGTGACGCCGTTCTGGTGGCCGAACGGCCGCTGGCAGGGGAAGGCCAGCCCGACGAGCCAGTCCAGCAGCACCGGGTCGGTGGATCCGACGACGTCCTGAAGCGTCTTCAGCGACGGAATGCGTGGCGGGGTCACGGCGATCCAGTGCTGCGGCGCGAGGTCCTGGTCGGAGGCGACGAGCCGCACCTGGGTGGCCTGGGACGGGATGGCGCTGAGCGGGATGCGGAGGTTGCGCCACGCGGGGACGGCGCCGACGTCGCCGAAGCCGACGCTGCCGCCGGGCTGTCCGCTCGCCGCCTGCTCGTCGGTCGCCCACTGGATGGTCACTTCGCCCGCGTCGAATCGTCCGGCCGCGGCGACCACGAGCAGCGGACCGGCCTGGTCGCGCGGCGGCAGGCGGTACCACGCCGACCGCAGCTGCGCCGGCTGCTGCGTGCCGGAGCGCCAGCTGCCCATCACCGGGGTGGTGGCGGGGTTCAGGTTGTAGGGCAGCCGGGCCCGCGAGCCGTTGACGCCCGCGGCGGCCGTCGTGCCGCCCTCGGTGCCCGGCTCGCTGCCGCTGACGACGGAACCGTCGGTGTCGGCGAAGTTGTTGCTGCCCTCGGGCTCGGAGACGGGGTCGGCGGACAGGTCCGCCGGAATCCCGTTGGGGCCGAAGCCTTGGGACGACGGTCCGAGCGCGACGCCCAGCGGGGCGCTCACCGGCGCCAACATGCCGGCGTTGGGATCCTGCTCGACGAGCACGTCGGTGGCCAGCCCGCAGGTCTTGCCGGTCAGCGACTCGAGGTTGGACCGGCCCACCGACCAGGCGGGGTACTGCTCGGCCATCCCCACGGTCAGCGACATCACCTCGAAGACCACCAGCGCCCACACGACGACCGTGAGCGGCACCCTGGCCACCCACGACCATCGCCGAGGCTTGCTGGGCGGCGACGCGTCGCGGCCGGTGAAGTGCAGCCACGCCGCCACCAGCAGCGCGAGGACCGACAACCCCAGCAGGATCGTGGTGAACCCGAACTTGTACTGAGGGAACTGATTCGACCACGGCACGCCGAAGTTCGACACGTACCACCAGCCGTTGACGCTGGCGAAGGAGAACGCCGTCATGAACAGGACGACGGCGGCGAAGATGGTGCGGTTGCGGCGCGACGTCATCGCGGCGGACGCGACCGCGACGGCGGCCAGGGCGCCGAGCGACCCGGCGAGCCCGGCGAATACGCCGAAGTGGTGGGTCCACTTGGTGGGCGTGAACATCATCATGAGGAACGAGATGATCGTGATGCCGATGATGCGCCGGGCCGGCCCCGCGGCGGTGCCGGGAATTCGGCCCTTGCGCAAGGACATCGCCACCGACACGGCCAGGGCGAGCAACAGCGCGAGGACGGCGAAGCGGCGGGCCACCGAACCGTCGGGACTGGCCATGAACAGGCGCTCGTACCGGATGTGTTCGTCGAACCAGGCCAGGCTGGGTCCGACGGCGGACTTGAACGCGCTGGCCTGCAGTTCGCTGGTCAGCGTCTGGTCGCGGAAGATCAGGAAGATGGTCACGGTGCCGGCGGCCATGATCGGTGCGAGCAGCGCGAGGTAGCCGAAGCGCGACGTGTGCGCGGCCACGATGGTCTTGAGCGGTCCGATGGCGACCAGCAGGGCGCCGACCGCGGCGATGCCGGTGGGCCCGGAGAACAGGGTCAGCGCGCCGATGATGATGGCGATCGCGACCGGCAGCAGCCTGCTGGTGGCGACGCCGCGTTCCACCGAGCACCAGGTGAGCAGGATGCCGAGGGCGATGATCGGTTCGGGTCGCAGACCGTTGTTGAGGGGCAGCCAGAAGGCCAGGAACATGCCCGCCGCGGTCCACGCCGCCGCCCGGCTGGTCTTGACCGCGTGCCCGAGGCGCGGGATCACCTCGCGGCTGATCACCCACCAGCTGGCCAGCGCCATCAGCAGCGTGGGCAGTCGCACCCAGATACTGGCGGTGGAGACGTGGGCCCACAGCGCTAGCAGGTCGTAGTACCACCCGAACGGCGCCTCCGGCGTGCCGAACCACCGGTAGTAGTTCGCCATGTAGCCGGCGTGCTCGGACACCCGGGCCATCGTCAGGATGTAGCCGTCGTCGGAGGTGTTCGCGCCGACGAAGTGCCACCACAGCAGGACCGCGGTCACCAGGCCGTCCAGCGGGGTCAACGACCACCAGCGCGGCGGCAACAGCCGGCGGTGGCGCACGCCGTCGGCGGTGTCGAGAACGTGCAGTGCGCCGAGCGAGACGATCGTGACCGCGATGCCGACGACCATGGCCAGCAGCTTGAGCAGCGTCGGGGAGGTGCTGTAGCGGGAGTCGACGGTGGCCGAGAACTGCAGGCCGGGTGGCGCAGGGCCGGAGAGATCGGTGAAGACGCCGACGATCTGGGGCCGGAAGTCGTAGCCGCTGCGTTCGCCGCGAAGCGGCTCGCCGGGCTTGGCCTGGCCGTCGGCGTCCGGTCCCGCGACCAGTCCGACGAACTCGGCGGTGACCTTGTCGGCGTGCGCGGTGAACGTCAACCGCTGGCAGGCCGGGCTCAACACCTCGGCCAACGGGGCGCTGACCACCGGGGTGTTGCGGACGATGACCAGCAGGTCGCCGCCGACGCGCTCGACCAGCAGGCCGCGGTCGACGGCCTTGGGGGCCTGCTTGGGGACGGTGGACAGCAGGACCGTCCGGTTCGCGTTCTCGGCGCCGACCAGGCCGGCAGCGGCGCGACAGGGGATGGTCACGGTGAGGTCGGTCGGCACGTAGCCGATGAGCGGCGCGTCGACGCTCTGCATGACGCCGTTCTGCGGCCAGTTGAGTTGCGCGGTGGTCTGGGTGACCGGCAGGAACGGCGTGGCGATGGCCAGCACGGACCCCAGCAGACCGGCGACGATGGCGACGAGGCGGGCGGTCCCATGGTTGGCCCCGGTACCCGTCACGGGGCTAGATGATAGTTCCCCGCTCGGCGTTCGCTCACCGGTCATGATCACTCACCGCCGGATTGCCAGGACGAAGGGTCCGATGTCGGACACGGCCCAGCGCGGGTCGTCGAACAGGGCGGCGTCGAGGGCCACCTGGTAGCGGCGGACGTTGGGCTGGTTCGGGTACACGTCGCTGGCCAGTCGCAGCGTGTAGGTGTCGTTGGCGCCGTGCCGCATCAGGAAGACGGTCGGCGGCTGCCAGGGCAGCGCGTCGAGTGCGGCGACGAACTGGTCGGGCGTGGTGATCGTCGCCCAGCCCTCGATTGCCGCGGACCGCTCCTTGAACTGCGCGAGCGGGTTGGCGTAGTGGCTCGTCAGGCCCTGGAAGCCGTAGTAGGGGTAGTAGGCGAGGAAGCTGTAGTCGGCGGTCAGCACCACGGTCTCGTCCCGCGGGCGCCCGGTGACCTGTGCGATCGTGGCGTCGACCTCGCGGTAGTACTGCTCGGCCCCGGGGGGCCGGCGGTCGGCGCGTTGACCGCTGCCGTCGGTGTCGGTGTAGGCCACGACGATGTCGGGTCGCAGCACGTCGGGGATGTCCTGGGTGAACGTGACGGCCCCGATGGCCCCGACGACCGCGCCGGCGGCGACCACCCGTTGCCGCGTCTGGGGGGTGTACCTCGAGGCGACGGCAAGCGTGGCCTCGACGAAGCCGAACGCGCCGGCCGCGGTCAGCAGCACGGTCAGGGTGGGCTGCAGCCGGAAGGACAGCAGCGTGGTGCCCAGCAGGGTGATCAGCATCGACAGCAGCGACCACGCGTAGACGGCGAGGACGCCGACGGCGAGCGCGCCCGCGCGGACGGAGGTGCGCGCCCGCACCACCAGCCACAGCGTGCCGACCATGCACAGCGCGCCGAGCAAAGTGAAGTCGAGCATCGGGAACGTCAGCTGGGCGCCGTCGGCGGGCAGGTAGTGCTGGGCGGTGCCGCTGTCGGCGGGCGCCCCCCTCGACGCGGCCAGGAAGTACGGCCCCCAGTGGATCAGCGCAATGAGGCCGGCGATGACGGCGACGACGGCCAGGCGCAGCACGGGAGCCCAGCTGCGCCTGGTGACGGCGGCGAGCAGCGCCATGAGCGTCACGGTGAACGCGGCGTACCCGAGCAGCAGTGTGTAGAACAGCGCCGCCAGTCCGAGGAAGAGCCCGACGCCCACGACGGCCGCCCAGCCCCGGCCGGTGGCCCGCAGCCCCGACCACGCCAGCACGAACACCGGCGGCAGGAGCACGGTGACGATCGCGGCGTACGGCTCGGCGGGGGCGTAGGCGAGCGTGGCCGCGGCGGTCGCCGTGGCGACCACCAGGGCCAGCTCGAAGCGGATCAGCGCCGCCCACAGCACCAGCGCGACGGCGATCGCGGCGGTGATCGAGATGATCGACCAGGGCTTGAACGTCTCCCAGGCGGGCGTGCCGGTCAGCTGCGCGAGTCGGCCGCCCAGCCAGAACCAGCCGCTCGGGTAGTACGGCGGCAGACCGATGTAGGTCATGTCGTGGGGCACCGGGGAATCGGCGAACCGCGTCAGGTACTCGGTGCGGAACTGCTGGTCGACGGAGACGCCGAAGAGGTAGAGCTTGGTGGCGCCCAACGGCATGGCCAGCGTGACGGCCGACAGTGCGGAGAGGAACACCACCGCGACGGCCTTGGCGACCAGCCGCCGGTCGGTCCGCCACAGCCACCCCGCGGCGAACAGTCCTGCCAGACAGGCGAACTGGCCGACGGTGGTCAGGGCGTGCAATTGATTCGACGAGTTGAACGCGGGCCATTCGACCCGGGCGATCGCCAGCAGCGAGATGCCCGCGACGACGGCCGCCGTCACCGCCGCGGCGAGCATGGCCGCCGCCGACCGGCCCGCTGTGGACAGCACGTCTAAATCGGCAGCTTGCGGAAGATCGGCCGCGGCACGTGGCGCAACACCATCATCACGTACCGGAAGGCGCCGGGCGCCCACACCAGGTCCTTGCCCTTGGCTGACGCGGTGACGGCGAGCTCGGCGACGTACTCCTTGTCGACGGTCATCGGGGCTTCCTTCGCGCCCGTGGCCGACAGGTAGTCGATCGTGGTCTTGGTGCGAACCTGTCCGGGGCGGATGACGAGCACGCGAACGCCGAACTCGCGCAACGCCTCTCCGAGTCCGAGGTAGAAGCCGTCGAGTCCGGCCTTGGTGGAGCCGTAGACGAAGTTGGAGCGTCGCACCCGCTCGCCTGCCGCGCTGCTCATCGCGATGATGCGACCCGAACCCTGGGCGCGCATCTTCTCACCGAGCAGCACTCCGACGGAAACCGCTGCGGTGTAGTTGATCCCGGCGATCTGGACGGCCTTGCGCTGGTTCTGCCACAGCTCCTCGGCGTCTCCGAGCAACCCGAAGGCGACGACGGCGACGTCTACGTCACCGCCCGCCCAAGCCTCGTCGACCACGGCCGGATGCGTGTCGGTCTTCACCCCGTCGAAGTCCACCCACGTGACGGACTTGGCACCAGCGGACTCCATCGCCGCGATGGCGTCGGCCTTGCGGGGGTGGTTCGGCAGGTCGGCCAGGATCACGCGCGCCGAGGCGTCGCGCAGATAGCGTTCGGCGATCGCCAGCCCGATCTCCGACGTGCCGCCGAGAACGAGGATGGCCTGGGGGTTGCCGACGGCATCGAAAACCATTTACAGAAGCTCCAAACGTCGGGCCATGTCGGAGGCGAACACTCCGGCGGGGTCGACGCTGCGGCGGATCTCGATCCACTCGTCGATCCGCGGGTACATGGCATGGAAGGTCTCCGCGGTGGTCCGCGAGTCCTTGGCGGTGTAGAGCCGGCCGCCAAATTCGAGCACCCGGCGGTCGAGCTCGGTGACGAACTCGTTGAGTCCGGCCTTGATGGGGAAGTCGACGCACACGTTCCAGCCGGGGATCGGAAAGCTCAGCGGCGCTTGGTTTCCCGGTCCGAACAGCTTGAAGACGTTGAGGAACGAGTAGTGCCCCGAGCGCTGGACGTCGACGATGATGCGCTTGAACTCCTCGACCGCCTCGGTCGGCACCACGAACTGGTACTGCAGGAAGCCCGCCGACCCGTAGCCGCGGTTCCACTCCCCGAACATGTCGAGGGGATGGTAGAACTGCGTCAGGTTCTGCACCTTGCCGCGGTAGGTGCCCGACTTGCGGTACCAGAGTTCACCGATCGGGCCGAAGGTGTACTTGTTGGCCAGCCCGTTCGGGAAGACGTCCGGGAACGTAAGCAGTTGCGGCGCATCGAACTTCAGCGGGTTCTTCTGCAGCTTCTCGGGCAGCTGGTCCAGCCGGGCCAGCGAGCCACGCGAGATGGCGGCGCGCCCCAGCTTCGGTGGCGCGCTGATGGCGTCGAACCAGGCGCTGGAATACGTGTAGTCGTTCTCGCTGCCGTCGCTGTGGAAGGCGATGGTGTCGTCGAGGGTGGGCGTGACGTCGCCGTCGGCGATGAAGTACGCCGTCTCGGTCGGCGTCATCGCGATGGTGGCCCGCAGGATGATGCCCGTGAGGCCGTTGCCGCCGACCGTCGCCCAGAAGAGCGCGGCGTCCTCGCCTTCGGGGGTGAGGTGGCGGACCCGACCGTCGGCGGTCAGCAGCTCCATGGAGCGGACGTGGTTGCCGAAGCTGCCCGCGCTGTGGTGGTTCTTGCCGTGGATGTCGCAGGCGATCGCGCCGCCGACGGTGACCTGGCGGGTACCGGGCAGCACGGGCACCCACAGTCCCAGCGGAAGCGCCGCGCGCATCAACTGGTCGAGGTTCACCCCGCCGTCGACGTCGACGAGGTGGGTGTCGCGGTCCATCGAGTGGATCTGGTGCAGCGCCGTCATGTCGACGACGAGGCCGCCGCCGTTCTGGGCGTTGTCGCCGTAGGAGCGCCCCAGCCCGCGCGCGACGATGCCGCGGCCGTCGGCACTGGTGACGGCTTCGACGATGGTCTCGGCATCTGGCGTCGACAGCACCCGGGCAACGGTCGGCGCGGTGCGCCCCCAGCCCATCAGCTGCTTGGTGGTCGTTTCGAACATCGTGACGAGGGTACCGCCCTCACCTCAGCTTGAAGATAACCGCGCGCTGCACCACGAAGTTGATCACCGTCGCGGTGCCCTGCGCGATGACGAAGGCGACCGGCACGCCCCACCACTTGTCGGCCCATACCGTGTACAGCACGTGGTTGATGCCGACCTGGACGGCGAACGTCACGGCGTACAGCGCGACGACGGCGACGAACCGGGATCGGCTGGGCGGCGCCTGGAACGTCCACCTGCGGTTGATCAGGTAGGCCGTGGTGGTGCCGGCGATGAAGCTGAGGACCTTCGCGAAGTCTCGCTGCAGCCCAAGTGCGTGCAACCCGACGTAGAGCCCGTAGTCCACGACCGCCGACAGCCCGCCGGTGACGACGAACCGCCACGCCTGGGTCGCCAGGGACAAATTCGGCGACATCGGGGGCTCGGCCACGGGGGCAGCCTAGTCAGCGCGGCTGCGGGTGCCGACCGCTGCGGCCGCGACGGCCGCCGCGATCACGACCGCCGCGACGACGACCGGGACGACCACACTTGGGTCGAACTCCGCCCACACCAGCGGCAGCAGTACCACCGCGGCGAAGACGACGGGCATGACGAGCCGCAGCCACCAGGAGACCACGCTGTCGCCGGGAATCCGGCCGTTCGCCGCCATGACGACGGCGTAGAGCGCGAACAGGACCAACCCGCCGATGTAACCGGGGGACCAGCCGCCGTGGATGAGCGCCACGGCCAGCAGCGCCATGACCAGCACGATTCCGCCAAAGACGGCGTCGGCCGGCACCCTGACGTCGAGCCCTTCGGTGACGGCGCCGATACCCCAGAGCAGGGCCAGCAGCGCGCCGAAGACGATCATCGCCGCTCCGATGTTGACGATCTTCGTACCGGTGTCGCCGTAGAAGCCGTTGACGGCGATCCCCAGGGATGAGCCGTCCAACGATCCCGCAGCAGCGGCGACGTATTGGCACGCCCACCAGACGACCAAGGCGACGACTGCCACGACTGCCATCGCCAAGCCCATCGGCCAGCCGTTGGAACTGCCCCGTCGCGTCCGCGTGGTGACCACCTCGAAGCCGGCGGGAGTGACCGCCAGGGTCGCGAGCATGCCGGCGATCGCCAGACCCGTCGTCGAGCCGTCGCCGACGGCCTGCTCGGGCGCAGTGTCCGAGAGTCCGTGTGCGACGACGGCGAGACCGTAATAGAACTGGATCAGCAGTCCGCCCAAGGCCAGGACGGCGGCGAGGCTTGCGGCGACCCGGCCGGGCAGGGCGAACACCAGCACGGCGGCGACGACGATTGCCGCCACCGCCCACAGCGACCACAGCCAGGGGTTGACCTGCACCGTGCCGCCCAGGCCGTCCGTCACGTCGAGTGGCACCCACATCAGGCCGAAGGCCTGCGCGGCCGTCACCGCGATCAGCGCGTATCCGGTGACCTGCAGGATGCCGGCGGCTGCGGCGGCCCGCAGGCCCAGCGTGGAGCCGACCAGCTCCGCCGTCGACGGTGCCTGCGGGGCGTGGCTGCGCAGCCGGACGAGGGCGTAGACGATCGGTGCCAGGAGCGCCGCGCCGACCAGGGCGCCGAGCCCGGCCCTGTTGGCCATCGCGGCCGCCGCAAGCGCGAGGCCGGTGGCCTGCCAGCCGGCGAGGGTGATCGAGTTGGTCAGCTCCTTGGTGGACACGTGATTCGATCTTGCCAGCCACGGACAGGGGGTCCGCGCACCAATTCCGGTGCGCGGACCACCCTCACCCCTCTGAGTCCGAGTCTGAGTCCGAGTCCGAGGCGTCGGTGGGGTCGTCGGGTGTCGCGGCCGGCTCGTCGGGCGCCGCGGTCGGCGTCGGAGCCGGCGTGGTGCTCCCCGACGGTTCGTCCTTCTCGTCGTCGACCTTGGTCGACTTGGCCGCGAGTTCGTGGGTGGCGTCGGACGCCTGCACGTTGCGGTGCGGCTTCTTCGGCTCGCGCACAACCGTATTCGTGACGGCCACCGGTTCGGACCGGACGTCGTTGCGAGAGTATCCCGCGTCCACCATCGGCTTCAGTGCCGCCTCCAGGCCGTCGACGTTCATGCCGAGGTCGCGCAGCGGCTGCAGCATGGGCAGGTGCCGGGTCGGGATCAGCACGTCGGTGATGGTGGCACCGGAGCCGTTGACCGTCGTGGTGACGTTCTTCGCGGGAAGGTCGGCGGGCAGGTCGCCGTAATACGGGTGTATGTAGACGATTCCGGCCGCGGCGTTGACGAGGGCCAGCACGTTGAAGCGGTCCGGGAGGTCGGCCAACCCGTCGTATTCGCGGGTGAAGTAGATGGTGTCGTAGGGGGTGTCGGGGGTCTGGTAGCCCATCTGGGTCAGCGCACCGTGGCCGGGACGCGTCGGGTCGGCAATCGCGACGAAGGTCAGGGTGTAGGGGTCCGGCCGCTGGTCGACGGGCAGGCCCATCAGACGGCGCTTGGCCTCGGCGACGGCGATGGCACCCTGACTGATGCCCAGCGCTCGTCTCTCCCCGGAGGTCGACTGAATCTGTGCGACAAGGCGATCCGCGCCCAGCGCGACCGACTGATCCATGCCGACGACGGTGGCCGGGAACGGCACCGAGACGGCGGGTCCGTCGTCGTACTTGCCGCCGAGCACGCCGGACAGGTTGACGGGCGGCACGGGTAGGCCGTTGTCCGTCATCTGCGCCGTCCCTCCGAGGGTGAACGTGGTGGGTGCCGCGATCGCGACGCCGGGCACGGCGACGAATGTCGCCACGGCAACGGAACTGACGAACTGTCGTAGCATGACGACTGCCTTTCTTTGCCAACCGCAAGTGGGGTAGGCGGAAGCGGATGACTGTTTGGCGACGGATGTCCGCTTCCGTTCTGGTGTCAAAGCTAAGAGGATTCGACGCCGGCGAAAATGACCTGAACTAGCGAGGTCAGTGACCGAATCGCGCACCTAAACGGTGGTAATTTCCCTCTGTGGCGACCCGCACAGTCGCAATACAGCTCATCCGTGCGGCGATCGCCCCGGCGGCGGCCCGGGGCCTCGACGTCGGTTACGTGCTGCGCGAAGCGGGCATCCCCGCGGCCTTGATCGGAGAGGACGCCGCCCGGGTGACCGAGGATCAGGCCGCGCGGGTGATCCAGGTGCTCTGGTCGGTGACCGGCGACGAGATGGTGGGGCTGGGCCCCATGGTCATTCCCCGCGGCACGTTCCGGATGGTCACGTTGGGACTCATCCACACCCCCGATCTCCGCACCGCACTGCGGCGCCTCATCCAATTCGTCGGCATTGGAGTGGGTTTCGAGGTGACGGAGCGTGCCGGAGAGGCCACGACCACCCGGATGGTCGTCGCGCCCGGTGGCGGTACCCGGGCCGATCAAGTCGTCGGTGCCATCGGCATCGTGGTGGGGCACCGGTTCGCCAGCTGGCTGATCGGTCGGGAGATTCCGTTGCGAGCGGTCGAACTACCCGAACCGGCGCCGCCCCACTCCGATTACCCGTCGGTCTTCGGCCTGGTTCCGGACTTCGACGCACCGGCCGCGTCGATCGCCTTCGACAGCAGCTTCCTCGACGCCCCGGTGGTGCGCGACGAGGAGGAGCTGGTCGCGTTCCTGCGAAACCTGCCCGGCGCGTTGCTGTTCCGGCAGGACTACCACCCCAGCACGTCCAGTCGCGTCCGCAGAATGGTCGAGCGACGACCCGCCCCGGACCTGCTCACGGTCGAGGACGTCGCCAGGCCGCTGAACGTCAGCGCCCAGCACCTGCGGCGCCTGCTGCGCGACGAGGGCACGACGTTCCGCGAGATCAAGGAGGACGTCCTGCGCGATGCGGCGATCGCCGCGCTGGCGCGCGGGCACGAGACGGTCGACGAGCTGTCGGGCCGACTCGGCTTCTCCGAGCCCAGTGCGTTCCGGCGCGCCTTCCGCCGATGGACCGGCAGCCCGCCCGGGGCGTACCGGCTGGCTCAGGGGTGACGGCGCAGACCGGCCAGCACTCCGCACAACGCGTCGACCGCCGCGGCGAAGGCGCTCTCGGCGGGCGTGCCGAAGCTGATCACGATGCCGTCGGTCGCGGGCACGTCCGGGCCCGCGTCGGGATGCCGGAGCAGACCCAGTCCGGAGAGTGCGATGCCCGCCTCGCCGGCCCGGCGGAGCACCTCGGGTTCGCTGCCGGCAGGCAGGGTCAGCAGGAGGTGCAAACCCGCCGACAGGCCGCTGATGCCGACGTCGAACGGCCGCAAGGCCTCGAGCAGGCGGTCGCGGCGGCGCCGGTAGCTCAGCCGCATTCGGCGAACGTGTTTGTCGTAGTGGCCCGTCGAGATGAAGTCGGCCATCGTCAGCTGGGTGATGGCGTTGACGTAGAACTGCTGCCCGCCCGAGGCGGCCAGCACGGGGTCGACCAGGTCGTCGGGCAGCGCCATCCAGCCCAGTCGCAGCGCCGGCGACAGGCTCTTGCTCGCCGACCCGAGATAGACGACGCGGTCGGGGTCGAGTCCCTGGACGGCGCCGACGGGCTGGCGGTCGTAGCGGAACTCCCCGTCGTAGTCGTCCTCGAGCAGGTAGCCCCCGGTCCGGTGGGCCCACTCCACCACCGCCTTGCGGCGCGTCGCAGCCAGCGGGCCGCCGTGCGGAAAGTGGTGCGCGGGGGTCAGCAGCGCGGCCGTCGCCGAGGTCCGCGCGAGGTCGTCGACCACGGCTCCGTGCTCGTCGACGCCGATGGGAACCGAGGCGACGCCGACGCCCGCCAGCGCCTCCCGGAACAGATACAGCCCGTAGGCCTCGACGGCTACCGGACCGCCGAGGGTCTTGGCGAGGATCTCGACGGCGTGCCGGGTGCCGGCACAGATCACGATCGACTCGGGCGAGGCACGCACGCCACGCACCCGGCCGAGATACTCCGCGAGGGCTTCTCGCAGCTCGACCCGGCCGCGCGGGTCGCCCATCCGCAGTGCCTCGTGCGGAGCGGCCGTGAGTGCGCGCCGGGTCGACGCCAGCCACGCCGCGCGGGGGAAGGCGCTGACGTCCGGCGAGCCGGGCATCAGGTTGTGCGTCGGCACCACCGGCGTGCCGCGGGAGCGGGTCGGCAGCGGGGTGGCCGCCGCGTCGACCACCCAGGTACCCGCACCCTGCCGGGACGCCAGCCACCCTTCGGCGACCAGTTCGGCGTAGGCCTCGGCGACGGTGTTGCGGGCCACTCCCAGATCGGAGGCCAGGGTGCGCGACGGCGGCAACGTCGTACCCGACGCCAGGCGACCGGATCTGACGGCGTCCCGGAGAGCGGCGATCAGCAGCTCACGGGCACCGCGGGCGCCGGGAACGATCGCCGCGCGGAGGTCGAGGTGCAGGTCCCTGGTGCCCGAATTGGCCCACGAAGTCATGCCCGAATTGAACCATGCAGATGGTTCTTTGGTGGCTAGCGTGGTGGTCATGACACAGACACTCGAACACCCCACCGCCATCGACCGCCTGTCGATCTACAAGGTCTCGCCCGAGTTGTACGACGCGATGATGCGGCTCAGCACCGCCTCGGCCAAGGACGTCGACCCGACCATCGGCGAGCTCATCAAGATCCGGGCCAGCCAGATCAACCACTGCGCGTTCTGCCTCGACATGCACGTCGCCGACGCCCGCAAGCACGGCGAGACCGAGCAGCGCCTGGCGCTGGTTGCGGCGTGGGAGGAGGCGGGTGACCTCTTCACCGAGCGGGAGCGGGCGGCCCTCGAGTTGACCGAGGCCATCACCGAGCTACACCACGGCCACGTCTCCGACGAGGTCTACGCCAAGGCCGCCGCGGTGTTCACCGACAAGGAGCTCGCCCAGGTGATCGCGATGGCCGTCACCATCAACGCGTGGAACCGCTTCAACGTCGCCACCCGGATGAAGGCCCCGCGCCGCTGACTAGACCCAGTAGGGCACCCGGGAGCGGTACTGGCGCATCGCGAAGGCCGTGATGGTCCAGCCGACGATGGTCAGCGCGATGACCACCACCCAGTGCCGCGGCTCCTGGTCGGCGCCCAGCAGTGGCGCGCGCACGATGTCGACGTAGTGCAGCAGCGGGTTGAACTCGATGACCTTCGCCCACGTGCCCGCGCCCTGCTGGCGCAGCGTCTCGTCGTTCCAGATGATCGGCGTCACGTAGAACAGCAGTTGCACCAGGCTGAACAACAGCGGGCTGATGTCGCGGTAGCGGGTGGCCAGGATGCCGAAGCACAGCGCGACCCACACGCAGTTCAGCGCGATCAGCGCCAGCGCCGGGATGAACGCGAGGTCGGTCCACTTCCACGGCTGCGGGAAGATGATCGCGATGACGACGAAGATAATGATGTTGTGCGCGAACAGGATGATCTGGCGCCACACCAGTCGGTAGACGTGTACCGACAGCGGCGTCGGAAGTTGTTTGATGAGGCCCTCGTTCGCGACGAACACGTCGGCGCCCTCGAGGATGGAGGCGTTGATCAGGTTCCAGATGATCAGCCCGAGCGTCACGTAGGGCAGATGCTCGGCCAACGGCAGATGGAACAGCGTCGAGTACAGCCCACCCAGCGCGACGGCCATGGTGCCGGTCGCGATGGTGATCCAGATCGGACCCAGCACCGAGCGTCGGTAGCGCTGCTTGATGTCCTGCCACCCGAGGTGCAGCCACAATTCGCGCTTGCCGAAGCCGTCGGTCAGGTCACCCCAGGCCCGGCCGAAGGTCTTCGACTGCGCCGCCGCGTCGATGAACGTCATGTGCGGGTGAACCTTTCTCGTCTGCCCAACCGCCGCAACCGGATCCACTCCCGCAGCCCGGCCGGATCGCGCTTGGTCACCAGGAAGAACCAGCCGAACCGCACCCACTCCTGGGGGATCAGCCGACGCATCCCGGGCTGGGACTGCACGTAACCCCGGTTGCGGTAGGTGAAGTAGCGCTTGGTGGCGTCGTCCGGATACTGGGTGTGCATCCGGCCGCCGAGGATCGGCTTGAACTCCTCGGAGCCCTGGGGATGCAGGTACACCGCGTCGAGGCAGGTGCCGAACGGGAGCCCCGACCGCACCAGCCGACGGTGGACCTCCACCTCGTCGCCGCGGATGAACAGCCGAATATCGGGCACCCCAACGGCTTCCAGCGTCGTCGCGCGGAAGAGCGCGCCGTTGAACAGTGACGCGATGCCCGGCAACAGGTCACCGGAACCGTCGGTGCGCAGTTCGTGGACCCACCTGCGCCACACCAGCCCGCGGCGAAGCGGGAACGCCAGGCGGGTGGGGTCGGCGAGGTCGCACACCATGGGGGAGACCTCGGCCAGCGAATGGCGCGCCGCGCATTCCAGCAGCGTGCCGAGGACGTCGGCGTCGGCGGGGCGGCCGTCGTCGTCGGCCAGCCACACCCAGTCAGCGCCGAGCGAGAGGGCGGTGAGCACCCCGAGTGCGAACCCGCCCGCTCCGCCCAGGTTGCGGCGGGAACCGAGGTAGGTGGTCGGAATGGGCTGCGCGGCAACGAGTTCGCGGACCCGGTCGTCGTGGTCGTTGTCGACGACGATCAGGTGGTCGGGGGGCCGGGTCTGTCCCGACACGACGTCCAGCGACAGGGCCAACTCCGCCACGCGCCGGTGGGTGACCACGACGGCGATGACGACATCACTCACGCCGCACGTCCGAGCGCTTGTTCTCCTCGATCACTTCGCGGACGTGGTGGGCCGCGTCGTCGCCCTCGTAGGCTCGCACGACGTCCTCGATGCCGCCGGTCAACCGGATGGTGCCGTGGTCGACCCACATGGCGGTGTCACACAGCTGGGCGAGGAATTCGTTGGAATGGCTGGCGAAGACCAGGATTCCGGACCTGGCCACCAGATCCTGCAGCCGGGTGCGGGCCTTCTTCATGAACTCGGCGTCCACCGCGCCGATGCCCTCGTCGAGGAGCAGGATCTCGGGGTCGATGCTGGTGACCACGCCCATGGCCAACCGCACCCGCATGCCGGTCGAGTACGTGCGCAGCGGCATCGAGAGGTAGTCCCCGAGCTCGGTGAACTCGGCGATTTCGTCGACCTTGGCCGCCATCTGCTTGCGGGTTTGCCCCAGGAACATGCCGCGGATGACGATGTTCTCGAACCCCGAGATCTCGGGGTCCATCCCGACGCCCAGGTCGAACACCGGCGCCACCCGGCCCCGGACGGTCGCCGAGCCGCGCGTCGGTTCGTAGATGCCCGACAGCAGGCGCAGCAACGTCGACTTGCCGGCGCCGTTGTGCCCGACGAGGCCGACGCGATCGCCCATCTTGAGCGACAGCGTGATGTCGCGAAGGGCCTCGATGACGACGACGTTGGACTCGTTGGTTCCGATCGCGCCGCCCGCCTTGCCCAGGAACGCCTTCTTCAGCGACCGTGACTTGGCGTCGAAGATCGGAAATTCGACCCACGCGTTCTGGGTCTCGATGTGGGGATCGACCACCGCTAGAGGTACTGCCCCGTGCCGGAACTCGCCGGGCCTCGCGGACCCGGCCCGCCGGCGGCACCCGGCGGCAACTGGCGCATCTGCTCGAGCTGCGCGCGCGCCGCCATCTGCTGGGCGAACAGCGCCGTCTGGATGCCGTGGAACAGACCCTCCAGCCAGCCGACCAGCTGGGCCTGGGCGATCCGCAGCTCGGCGTCCGAGGGCAGCACGTCCTCCCCGAAGGGCAGCGCGAGCCGCTCGAGTTCCTCGCGCAGTTCGGGAGCGAGCCCTTCCTCCAGCTCGCGGACGCTGCGGGCGTGGATGTCGCGCAGCCGGCTCCGGCTGGCGTCGTCCAGCGGAGCCGCCCGCACCTCCTCGAGGAGCTGCTTGATCATGGTGCCGATGCGCATGACCTTGGCCGGTTGCTCCACCAGCTCGCTCAGGGACTTGCCGTCGGCGTCGTCGCCCATCGCGGAGACGTCCCCGATGACCTCGATGTCGTTCTCGTCGGCGTTACTCGTCACGTCTGAAACTCCCTCGGATCTAACTTCCCTGCCACTCATAGATGTGGTCCTCGCCGTTGTCGTAGATCAACCTCCACGACTTCGACTTTCCTAGCGACACTAGTCCGTCTGGCATGACGAACCCACGGACCACCGGGGTGCTGGTGATGACGTACTTGATGTCGAGCGCGTGGACCGCCTCGGCCACCCGGGGATCGTGGTCGGCGTCGTCGGCGTAGGCCCAGAAGATGAAGCGGTGGTAACCCGGTCCCTGCTGCTGGGGGTAGTCGTAGTGGGTCCACAGCGGGTGCAGACCGGTGACGGCGTACATCCAGGCCGTGCCGTCGGTGTTGGCGTTGCCGATCAGGGTGTCGCGGGCTCCGGGCAACGTCGACAGGTAGGCGAACGCCTCGAGGTCCTTGTCGTCGATGATCACCTGGTCGTACTTCTCGCCGATGAGGTGCCGGTGCCGGGGAAAGTAATGCCAGGCCAGGCCGACGGGCACCGCCACCAGGACCACCGCGACGACGGCGTGGCCCACGCGGGCGTTCAGCCGGGGCGCGACCCGCCGCAGCCCGGCCAGGGCGACCGCGGCGAGGAAGAACAGCGCGATGCCCGCCATGGGCGTGAGCAGCAACGTCACCACCGCCGACAGCCGGCGCGGGTCGCTGTAGAAGAGGTCGGTGAACAGCGCGGTGACCTTGCCGAGCGCTCCGCCGAACGGCGCCGACGAGTGGATGATCGAGTACACCAGCACCAGCCAGATCGCGGCCGGCCACCAGATGCGCCGCACCAGGAGCACCACGAAGCCGATCGCTGCCAGCGCGATCAGCGCGTTCTGGATCGGATAGTCGTTGAGATGTCTGGTGTGCTGCACGACGGCGTCGAACAGCGCCTTCTTCTTGCCCTCGTGGGTGTCGAACTCGTGCCCGGCGATGATCTCGGCCTGCTGCAGGACGCCGACGAACTGGGGCAGCAGCAGCAGCACCGCCGGCGCGGCGACCGCGACCAGGGTGCCGAAGTCGGCCAGCCGGCCGCGGACCGGTCGCCACAGCCCCTCGGCCAACCACCAGCCCGTGATGAAGAGCACCGTGACCACGCCGCCGGTGATGTGCACCGAGAACACGCCCAGCAGCGCGAGCACGGCCAGCGGAATCCGGTCGCGGTGTCGTAGCGCCGAGATGGTCAGCAGCGCGGTGGGCACGGCCAACCCGTACGCCGCCAGGTTGGGCATCGACGCGGTGTCGAACTCCACGTAGGGCACCGCGGTAAACGACGCCGCCAGGGCCGCCGCGGCGGCCGCCGAGCCCGCCGCCTGCCACTGGCCGACGTCACGGCCGCGCAGCAGCTGCCACGCGAGCGCCGCCGCGCTGGCCGGGAACAGCCAGACCGCCACGGCCAGGGAGTTCAACGTGTACGCGGTGGTGGCGGCGACGCCGGTCAGTTGGCACTGGATCGCGGCGAGGGCGTGGAACGCCGACGGGTAGTAGAGCGCGTCGTGGGTCTCGACGTTGCGCAGCTCACCCATGTGGGTGGGCGAGGCCTGCCCGGTTTCGAGGATGAACCGGATCGTGTTGGCGTGCCAGACCGAGTCCCAGGTGCTGGGAATGGATTGCCAGTTCGGCATGCCGCGGATTGCTGCGAGTGTGATCAAGGTCGCACCGAGGGCGACTCCCGCGGCGACGACGAGCGCCGGACCCCGCCCCATCGTCTCCTCGTCCGGGGTCCGGTCACGCCACCGCGTCCGCGCTGCCTGCAAACCTGCGACGACGGCCACCACGACGAGAAGGGCGAGCAGTGCGGTCAGCAGATTCCACGGGACGCCCACGGCGCCGAGGGGCAGAATCGCCAGCGCCACGGTGCCGTAGGTCAGTGCGGGGGCGACGGCGACGGCCGCCGGCCACGTTAGCTGAGCGGCCCGCGCGATGGTTGCTCCCGGGATGATGAGCAACGCCCACGCGACTAGCACTCCGGACGCCAAGCTCACTGCACTAGTATGACCACGCAGGTGAATTGGTCCGCCACGGCGTGCGTCCGGCGGGCACCACCGGCACTCGGTTCGGTCGCGGTATTCACAGGGCTCGAAGGTGGCAGGCATGGCATACGACGTCGCCCGGGTGCGTGGTTTGCACCCGTCACTGGGCGACGGCTGGGTGCACTTCGACGCGCAGAACGGCATGCTGCTGCCCGACTCGGTGGCGACCACCGTTTCGACCGCGTTCCGCGGCTCCATGACCACCGGCCAGGGTCCGCATCCCGCCGCGCTGCGCAGCGCGGCCGTGCTGCACGCCGCCCGGCAGGCCGTGGCCGATCTGGTCGGCGCCGACCCGCGCGGCGTGGTGCTGGGCGCCGACCGCGCCATCCTGCTGACCTCCCTGGCCGACGCCTCGGCGTCGCGCGTCGGGCTGGGGCACGAACTGGTCGTCACGCGGCTCGACGACGAGGCGAACATCGCCCCGTGGCTGCGCGCGGCGAATCGCTATGGCGCCAAGGTCAAGTGGGCCGAGGTGGACATCGAGACCGGTGAGCTGCCCGCCTATCAGTGGGAATCGCTGATCGACAAGCCGACCAAGCTGGTCGCGATCACGTCGGCGTCCTCGGCGATCGGCGCCGTCACCGATCTGCGACCGGTGACCAAGCTCCTGCACGAGAACGGCGGCACGGTGGTCGTCGACCACTCGGCCGCGGCGCCGTACCGGCTGGTCGACGTCAACGAGATCGAGGCCGACATCCTCGCGGTGAACACCGTGGCATGGGGTGGCCCGCCCATCGGCGCACTCGTGTTCCGCGACCCCTCGACGATCGAGACGTTCGGGTCGGTGTCGCTGGACCCGCTGGCGACCGGTGTCGAGCGGCTGGAGATGGGGACCCACCAGTTCGGGATGCTCGCCGGGGTGGTGGCCAGCGTCGAGTACCTGGCGAACCTGGACGAGTCAGCGACCGGGACCCGGCGCGAAAGACTGTCGGTCTCAATGCAATCGGCGGCGGCCTACATGGACCGGCTGTTCGAGTACCTGTTGACGTCGCTGCGGTCGCTGCCGCTGGTGATGGTCATCGGCCAGCCCGAGGAACGCATCCCGGTGCTGAGCTTCGCCCTCGACGGCGTCCCGGCCGCGCGAGTCGTGCAGCGGCTCGCCGACAACGGGGTGCTGGCGTCGTTGAACACCACGTCGCGGGTGCTCGAGCTGATCGGGGTCAACGACATCGGCGGCGCCGTCACCGTCGGGCTGGCGCACTACACCACGATGGCCGAGGTCGACCAGCTGGTGCGCGCCATCGCCTCGCTCGGCTAGCTACATCTTTCAATCACGAATGCGCAGAAGAACTTTCCCGTGAGCGTCGCCGGACTCCAGCAGTCGGTGGGCGTCTGAGGCCTCCTCGACGGGAAGCTCGGCGCCGATGATGGGACGCACTCGACCGTCGGCGACCATCGGCCACACGTTCTCCACCACCGAGGCGACGATGGCGCTCTTTCCCGACGGCCCCTCGACCGGCCGTGACCGCAGCGCCGTGGAGATGACCCCGGCCCGCTTGGCCATCAGCTTGCCGAAGTTCAACTCCGCCTTCAGCCCGCCCTGGAAGCCGATGACGATGATGCGGCCGTCCGGCGCCACGGCGTCGATGTTGCGGTCCAGGTACGACGCCCCCAGCAGGTCGAGGATGACGTCGGCGCCCACGCCGTCGGTCTCGGCCTTGATCCGCTCGACGAAGTCCTCGTCGCGGTAGTTGATCGTGATGTCGGCGCCGAGGGCGCGGCACACCTCCAGCTTCTTGGCCGAGCCTGCGGTCACGGCGACGCGGCAGCCCAGCGCATGTGCCACCTGAATGCCGTGGGTGCCGATACCGCTTGCGCCGCCGTGGAACAGCACCGTCTGTCCGCCGGTCAGGTGCGCGGTCATGCCGAGGTTCGACCACACCGTGCACGCCACCTCGGGCAGCGCCGCGGCCTCGTGCAGCCCCAGACCGTCGGGGATGGGCATGACCTGCCCGGCGGGCACCGCGACGCGCTCGGCGTAGCCGCCACCGGCGAGCAGCGCGCAGACGGGTTCGCCGACGCTCCACGCGGTGACCCCGGCACCCACCTCCGAGATTCGCCCGGAGACCTCCAGGCCGATCGTCTCGCTGGCGCCTGGCGGCGGTGCGTAGTGACCGGCGGCCTGGAGCAGGTCCGCGCGGTTGACCCCCGCGGTGACGACGTCGATCACGACCTCGCCGTCGGCGGCGGTGACGTCGGGGACTTCCCGCCAGTCGAGGTCCTTGCCCGGTTCGGGGACGATGGCACGCATGGCCCCAACGCTACTACCGCCCGCGTCGCCTAGAGTTGTCGGCGGTGGCGTGGCAGAGCGGCCTAATGCACTCGCCTTGAAAGCGAGAGACGGCTAACACCGTCCGGGGGTTCAAATCCCTCCGCCACCGCTCTACTCGCCGGTGAACTCCGGTGGCCGCTTGGCGAACATGGCGGTGATGCCCTCGGTCAGGTCCTTCGACGCGAGGAACGCCGAGTTCCACGCCGCCACGTACCGCAGGCTCGCCGAGACCTGCGCCGTGCGCTGCTCGTCGAGGACGTCCTTGATGCCCCGCACCACCAGCGGTGGGTTGGCGGCGATCTCGCGGGCGGTCTCGTGCGCGGCGGCCAGCGAGGCCTCCGCGTCGGGGTAGACGTCGTTGACCAGGCCGATCTTCTCGGCGCGCGCGGCGTCGATGTCCTTGCCCGTCAACGCCAGTTCCCGCAGATGGCCGTCGGAGAGGATCAGCGGCAGCCGTGCCAGGCTGCCGACGTCGGCGACCATGGCGAGCTTGACCTCCCGTACCGAGAACTTGGCGTCGGCGCTGGCGTAGCGCAGGTCGACGGCCGAGATCAGGTCGACCCCGCCGCCGATGCACCAGCCGTGAACCGACGCGATCACCGGTGTGCGGCAGTCCGCGACCGCGGTGATGGAGCCCTGCATGGCCTTCAGCTCGGTGTGAAACTCGGTGCGCGGCTTGGCCATCGCGCCCTCGGCCAGCACCGGCGCCAGGGTGCCGCCCATGCTCGCCAGGTCAAGCCCGTAGCTGAAGTTCTTGCCCGAGCCGGTGAGCACGATGGCGCGCACGTCCGGATCGGCGTCGAGCTTGGTGAACGCCACGGGGAGCTCGGCCCAGAACGCCGGCCCCATGGAATTGCCCTTGCCGGGACCCGTTAGCGTGACGCGAGCGACGTGGTCGTCGACGTCGACGGTGAGGGATTCGTATGCATCGCCCATGGCTGGAAGGCTACGGCCATTCGCGACACGTCTCAGGGCGGGGTCTCGCCGAGCAGGATCTCGGCCACCGTGCTGTCGGGCAGGAACGTGCACACCGCGTCGGCCAGCGTCTTGGCGATGTCCGCGTCACCCGGGCTGAGCACCGAGGTCTGGTCCTTGAGGATCTCCTGGACCACCGCGGTGCGGCTGGCTTCGTCGAGGCCGACGTAGTCCTTGCACGTCAGCGACAGCGCGTCGCCCGGAGGCAGGGCCGGTGACGACGTCCGCGGAAGCGTGGTCCGCGGCGAGGACGGGGTGGGCCGCGACGTCGAGCTCCGAAGCGGCGGACCGGCCTCGGTGGTCATCGCCACGGTGCCCTCGGTGGTGCGGTCGCAGCCGGCAACCGCGGCGGCGACCACGAGCGCGGCGGCGACCAGAACGCGCGTCCTCATCTGAGAGACGATAGGGGCTAGACGCGTTCCAGGTAGAAGTACAGGTGACGCGGCGAGCCGGTGCTGTCGTCCAGCGAGCCCTTGCCGTTCATGATGCCCATGACGGCGTTGTCGTCGACCTTCTTGAAGTGGTCGTGCACCGGTGCGCCGTCGTAGACCATCGACGCCGTCACCTCACCACGGAACTCCTCGAGCCACAGGCTCGCCTCGCCCTTCATGGCCTCGGTGTTGGAGAACTTGTTTCCCTCGGCGTCCAGGCACACCAGCGGCTTGGCGTCGGAGGCCGAGTGGAACGTCTTGCCGAACCAGTTGAGCCGCTTCATGAACCCGTTGGCGCGGTGCCCGGTGTCGAACTCACCGCCCTTCCACTCCCCGATCATGAAGTCGACGGTGGCGGGCTGCAGGGTGTCCCAGAACGCGTCCAGCTCGGCGTCGGGAATCTGCTCGGCGCGTTCGGTCAACGCGGCGAACGTCTTTCGCGCGGTACTCATCTGTGTCCCATCCAGGCGGTGGCGAACTCGAGGAAGGCGTCGTTCTCGTGCGGCGCGGCGACGGTGACGCGCACACCGTCTTGACCATAGGGCCGCACCAGAATCCGGTTGTCGGCGGCACCGTTGACGAAGGCGTTGGTGTCCTCCGCCAAGGGCAACCAGACGAAGTTGGCCTGCGACGGCGGCACGGTGAAGCCGGCCTCTCGCAGCGTCGCGGTGACGCGGGCGCGCTCCTCGACGACGGCGTCGGTGCGGGCCAGCAGCTCGTCGGCGGCGTCGATCGATGCGATGGCCGCCGCCTGGGAGACGGTGGTCGCGGTGAAGGGCACGTAGACCTTGCTCAGCGCCGAGATGACGTCCGGATCGCCGACGGCGTAGCCGATGCGCAGGCCCGCGAGCCCGTAGGCCTTCGAAAACGTCCGCAGCACAACGACGTTGCGGTGGTTGCGCACCAAGCCGAAGCTGTCTGGCACCATGCCGTCGCGGATGTACTCGACGTACGCCTCGTCCAGGACGACGAGGACGTCGCTGGGCACCGCGGCGACGAAGCGGGCGAGGGCGTCCGGGTCGACGACGGTCGACGTCGGGTTGTTCGGGTTGCAGATGAAGATCAGCCGGGTGCGATCGGTGATCGCGGCCAGCATCGCGTCCAGGTCGAAGGTGTGGTCGGTCAAGGGCACCTGAACCGGCGTGGCGCCCGCGGTGCGGACCTGCAGGGGATAGATCTCGAAGCTGCGCCAGCCGTAGAGCACCTCGTCGCCGACCGTGGCGGTGATCTGGATGAGCTGCTGGCTGAGGCTGACCGAGCCGGCGCCGACCGAGATGTGCTCGGGGGCGAAGGCGCCACCGTCGAGATGCTTGGCGAGGCGTTCCTTGAGCTCGACGTAGCCGTTGTCGGGGTAGCGGTTGATGCCGTCGGTCGCGGCCAGGATCGCGGCCCGCACGCTGGGCAGCGGACCGTCGACGGTCTCGTTGCTGGCGATCTTGATCGCGCCGGGCACCGTCTTGCCCGGCGTGTAGGCGGGCAGGTCGGCCAATTCGGGTCGGAGACGGGCGGTCACGCGAACAGTCTAGGGGTGTCCGAGATGCTGCTTTGCCTTCGGCGGTCTGCCCTGTGTACGCTTCCTCCTCGGCGGTTCTGGGGATTCCATCGGTGTCCGGTACCCTCGGGATCGGTCAGGAGGCGTGCCAGAGCGGCCGAATGGGACTCACTGCTAATGAGTTGTCCGTCTTAAAGCGGACCGGAGGTTCAAATCCTCTCGCCTCCGCCGCGGCTGACTCGCGTCAGCCGTACAACTGAATAGCACGCGCCCGTAGCTCAACGGATAGAGCATCTGACTACGGATCAGAAGGTTAGGGGTTCGAATCCCTTCGGGCGCACTCAGCTTTCCCCCTGTATCGGGGCATCACCTTCGCCCACATCAGCCAGGCCACGGCCAGGATCGCCGGGTTGGCCAACCAGAACGCGAACAGCAGCCACGCGTTGCCGGCGACGATGGCCACGACGACCGCCACGCCCCAGTACGCCGCGGTGAACGGCAACCAGTGAAAGCCGCTTCCGTCAGAGGATTCGTCCTCGTGTGCTGGCATCTGTAACTCTCCCCCGTCGTGCCGAAGGCCAGTCTTGCTGGCAAATCCTCCGAGCGATGAGGTTACGGCAAATTCCGTACCGGTCGTAGCGAGGGTTGCGACGGCCCCGGTTCGACCCGTCCGCCCGTGGCTCCGTACGGTCGGACCGATGCGTTTGGTCGTCGTCGCCGTCATGGCGCTCCTCGCCTCCTGGTTCGGCGGCGGGATCGCCGCCGCCAACCCCGGTGCGTCGGTGTTCGACGTCGCCGATCCGTCGGTCGGCCGGCTCGACCCGGGCTTGCTCAGCGCCCTCCAGAACGCCGCGACAGCGGCGTCGGCCGACGGGGTGACCATGACGGTCACCTCGGGATGGCGTTCACCGGAGTTCCAGCAGCAGCTCCTCGACGACGCCGTCCAGACCTACGGCAGTCTCGCCGCCGCCCGCCGGTACGTGCAGACTCCCGAGCACTCCAAGCACGTCCTCGGAGAGGCGGTCGACGTGGGAGGCGCCGGCGCGGATGCGTGGCTGTCCGCCAACGGGCCTCGCTACGGACTGTGCCAGATCTACGCCAACGAGATCTGGCACTTCGAACTCGCCGCCGACGCCACGGGCACGTGCCCGCCGTTGCTGCCCGATGCCGCCGACCCGCCTGCGATCATGACTCCATGACATCGACCCTGATCGAGCGTTGGCACCATTTCCTCGACGGCGGGCACGACCCGGCGGTGCTGGACGCCCTTCTGCACGACGACGCGGTGTTCTCCTCACCGGCGGTGTTCACCCCGCAGGAGGGCCGGCAGAAGACCGCGGCCTACCTGATGGCGGCGGCGGCGATGTTCGCCGACACGGACTTTCACTACGTCGAGCAGTGGGTCGGCGACCGTTCGGCGGTCCTGGAGTTCGAGGCGACCGTCGACGGTGTCTACGTCAACGGCGTCGACCTGATCAGGTGGGACGACGACGACCGCATCGTCTCGTTCAAGGTGATGATGCGCCCCTTCAAGGGACTGCAGGCGATCATGCCCAGGATGGCCGCGCTGCTGTCTTCGCCGTAACGGCGGCCGGCGCCATGCAGTGCGCGATGGCCTGTGCGCCCACCGGCCGGCTGAAGTAGTGGCCCTGCGCGTAACCGCAGCCGTAACTCTTCAGCAGGTCCGCCGTCGCCCTGTCCTCGACACCCTCGGCCACGCAGGTCAGCCCGAACTCGTTCGCCAGGTTCACCACGGACAAGACGATGGACGCGGCGCGTTCGTCGTGGCGGATGGGCTTGACGAACTGCCGGTCGAGTTTGAGTTCGTCGACCGGTAGTTCATGGAGGTAGGTCATTGCGGCATAGCCACTTCCGAAGTCGTCGATGGCCACCCGCACGCCGGAGTCCCGTAGCTCGTCGAGCACGGTCCTGGCCCGGACGACGCTGGACACCAGCACGTCCTCGGTGATCTCGACGGTGAGCGTGGCGGGCGGCAAACCGTGCCGGGCGAGCGTCGACAGCACCCGCGCCGGCAACGCTTCGTCGTTCAGCGAGGGTGCCGAGACGTTGACCGCGACCGGCATGTCCACGCCCGCCGCGCGCCAGCCGGCGGCATCGGCCAGGGCCCGGTCGACGACGAAGTCGGTGAGCGCCTCCATCAGTCCGTTCTCGCGGGCCAGCGGCAGGAAGTCGGCGGGTTCGAGCAGTCCCAGTTCGGGGTGCGGCCAACGGATCAGCGCTTCGGCGCCGGCGGCCGACCACGTGCGCAGGTCGACCTTGGGTTGGTAGACCAGGTCCAGTTCGCCGTCGTCGACGGCCCGGCGCAGGTCGGCCAGGAACTCGATGCGTGCGACGTTGCCGCGGCAGCCCGTCCGGCCCTGCTGGCTGGGGAGGTTCAACTCCGTGGCGTCCTGCCGCATGGCGGGGGTGAAGCTGCGCGACCCGACGTGCGCCCGCTTGGCCGAGTACATCGCCAGGTCGGCGCGCGTGAACAGCTCCTCGGCCGTGAGCTCCGCGTCACCGGCGGCGGTGGCCAGCCCGACGCTGAGCCGCATGTCGACCGGGCGGCCGTCCACCACGAACGGTTCGTCCATGGCCCGGACCACGCGGTCGGCGATCTGCTCCGCAACCGCCGGCGCGTCCTCGACGAGGATCGCGAACTCGTCGCCCCCCAGCCGGGCGACGGTGTCACCAGGGCGCACCACCGATTGGATGCGGTCGCCCACGCGGCGCAACAGCTCGTCGCCGGCGGGGTGACCGAGGCTGTCGTTGACCAGCTTGAAGTCGTCCAGGTCTGCGACGAGCACGCCGACCGGAGCGCCCGTGCGGCCGCGCAATTCGATCGCGTGAGCCAGCCGGTCGTGGAACAGCGCCCGGTTGGCGAGATCGGTCAGCGGGTCGCGCAGCGCCATCGCGGCCACGGTCACGAGCAGGCGCCGGTTCTCGTCCAGTAGCACGAATTGGCGGGCCAGCGCGGCGAAGATCAACACGAGCCCGGCGACCACGATTGGCGGGCTCTCCCCGGCGAACAGTTCGCGCGCGCCCAGCACGACCGCGAATGGCACCGGCACGTAGGGGACCCAGAAGACGGCGCGTGGCGTCGCGCGAATCGTCGTAGAGGAGGTGTCGGGAAGCCGCTGCGCCACGAGGCCGGCAAGCCCGATGACGTAGAGACCGGTTACCCAGCCGATCGTGACGAGGGGGCTCGAATACCCGCCGCTGGCAGCCACGAAGACGTAGATGCTGTCGGCGACGCCGAGGAGCCCCAGCCCGACGGCCAGCAGCGCCGGGGGGAGACGGCGCCCCGGCCGGGCTTGCGCGACGATCACCAGTGCGAAGGTCACCATGGCGGTGTCGCCGACCGGATAGGCCACCGACACGGCGAACGCGAGGCCCGACACGCTGCCCAGTTCGAACAGTTCGCGTAGGAACGTGGTCCAGGCGATCGCGAAGAGCGCCGTCGCGACGAGCACTCCGTCGAGGACGATGCGCAGGCTGGAACGAACGCCGCCATAGGGAACGAAGAGCGCCGCCGCACATCCGCTGACGGGCAGCAGCAGGTAGCCGAGGTCCACCAGGCCCGGCGGCGACGGGGTTCGGTGGGCGACGTGTTCGAGGTAGAGCCACACCAGATTGCTGGCCACCCAACCGGACAGGCCCACCGACAGGCAGGCCCAGGACTTCCGCTGGCGCCCATGGTTGTGACGGGCGGCCGCGATCGCACAGCTCGTGGCGAACGTGCTGGCCGCGAGCGAGGCCACCTCGTTGACCCGCGCCACGACGTCTGGGCCGCCCCACCCGAATGCGAGCCAGCTGGCAAACACCAGGAGCGCGCCGGTGGCAGGTGCGATCGTCGCGCGGCTGCGGGGCCGTACCGTCATGGACCCCCCAGGTCGCTGATGGTGGTGTCAATTGTCCGCGGAATGACCACTCGCCCGCCACCCTACTTTGTCCGGTAAACGAAATGCCAGCAACAATTTGAGTGCGTCTGCCGTCTTGCGGTTACCGTGGAACCGTGGAGTTGCTGTTGATTGCCGACACCCACCTGCCGAAACGGGCCAAGGACCTGCCCGTGACGGTGTGGGACCAGGTGGACCGGGTCGACGTGGTTCTGCACGCCGGGGACTGGGTGGTGCCCGACCTCCTCGACGAACTGGAGACCAGGGCCAAGCGGCTGGTCGGGTGCTGGGGCAACAACGACGGCGACGAGTTGCGGCGGCGGCTGCCCGAACGGGCCGACGTGGTGCTCGAGGGCGTGCGCTTCGCCGTCGTGCACGAGACGGGCGCGTCGACGGGCCGGGACCAGCGGATGGCGAAGCTCTATCCCGACGTCGACGTGCTGGTGTTCGGGCACAGCCACATCCCGTGGGACACCACCGCCGAGACCGGCCTGCGGCTGCTGAACCCCGGCTCGCCGACCGACCGTCGCCGGCAGCCCTTCTGCACGTACATGACGGCGACCGTCGGGGACTCCGTCCTGTCGAACGTCACGCTGCACCGCGTGTGAGATTCGGCCGCACCCGCCATCGGGTGGTGGCAGGGTCGTGGCCATGGATCAGAAGCCGCCCACCGCCGTCGTCGAGACGGCCCACGCCGAGCACCTGAGCGGATTCCCGTTCGCCGACACCCGGGACTTCGACGACGCCGACCGGGGTTTCATCGCCGCGCTCGAACCGTGCGTCGTCAAGGCCGCGGACGGTCGCGTGGTGTGGGACAACGACGTCTACTCGTTCCTGACCGGGGACGCACCGACCACCGTGCACCCCAGCCTGTGGCGTCAGTCGACGCTGGCGGCCAAGCAGGGGCTCTACGAGGTGGTCACGGGCGTCTACCAGGTCCGCGGCCTCGACCTGTCCAACGTCAGCTTCATCGAGGGTGACACCGGCGTCATCGTGATCGACCCGCTGGTGTCCACCGAGACCGCGGCCGCCGCACTCGGGCTCTACCGCGCGCACCGGGGCGACCGCCCCGTCACCGCGGTCATCTACACCCACAGCCACGTCGACCACTTCGGCGGCGTCCTCGGAGTGACCACCCAGGCCGACGTCGACGCGGGGACCGTCGAGGTGATCGCGCCGGCGGGTTTCATCGAGCACGCCGTGCAGGAGAACGTCTACGCGGGCACCGCGATGACGCGGCGGGCGGCCTACATGTACGGCACCGTGCTGGCCCGTGGGCCCCAGGGGCAGGTCGGGTGCGGTCTCGGGCAGACGCCGTCCACCGGCGAGGTGGCGGTGATCGTGCCGACCGTCGACGTGGCCGCCACGGGGGAGACGCGCACCGTCGACGGCGTCGAGATCGAGTTCCAGATGGCGCCGGGCACCGAGGCGCCCGCCGAGATGCACTTCTACTTCCCGCGCTACCGGGCGTTGTGCATGGCCGAGAACGCCACGCACAATCTGCACAACCTGTTGACGTTGCGCGGTGCGCTGGTGCGTGACCCGCACGCCTGGTCGGGCTACCTGACCGAGGCGATCGACGCGTTCGCCGACCGGACCGACGTCGTCTTCGCCTCGCATCACTGGCCCACGTGGGGCGAGGAGCGCATCGTCGAATTCCTATCGCTGCAACGGGATCTGTACGCCTACCTGCACGACCAGACGCTGCGGCTGATCAACCAGGGCCACACCGGCATCGAGATCGCCGAGACGTTTCAGATGCCACCCGCACTGCACGAGGCCTGGCACACGCACGGCTACTACGGCTCGGTCAGCCACAACGTGAAGGCGGTCTACCAGCGCTACATGGGCTGGTTCGACGGCAACCCGGCACGGCTGTGGCAGCACCCGCCCGAGGCGATCGGCCCGCGTTACATGGCCGCCATGGGGGGCGTCGACCGCGTGGTGGAGATCGCCCAGACCGCATTCGACGACGGCGACTTCCGGTGGGCGGCAACGTTGTTGGATCACGCCGTGTTCACCGACGAGAACCACGACGGGGCCAGGGCGCTGTACGCCGACACGTTGGAGCAGATGGCCTACGGCGCCGAGAACGCGACGTGGCGCAACTTCTTCCTCGCCGGCGCCACCGAACTGCGCGACGGCAACTTCGGTACGCCGACGCAGACCACGTCGCTGTCGCTGCTGTCGCAACTAACGCCGGAGCAGATGTTCGACAGCTTCGCGATCAGCGTCGACGGGCCGAAGGCGTGGGGTCTGGACCTCGCGCTGGACGTCACGTTCGACGACGTCGCAACCAACTATCGCCTGACGTTGCGCAACGGGGTGCTGGTGTACCGCAAGACCTCCGCCGATCCTGGGACGGCCACCGCGACGGTCACGGTGGCGAACAAGCTGCGGCTGTTGACCTTCGCCACGGGCGACACCACCTCTCCCGGCGTGCAGGTGGCGGGCGACGCCTCGGCGATGACGGCACTGCTGGGTGTGCTGGACCGGCCGGACCCGAACTTCGCGATCGTCACCCCCTAGCTACGTCAGGCCGCCGTCGACGCGCAGGGTCGACCCGGTCACGAAGCTCGACGCGTCGGAGGCGAGAAACAATGCGGCGCCGATGATTTCGCGTGGCTGCCCGGCACGCCGCCGGGCGTCGACGTCCCAGGGTTCGCTCACGTCGGTGAGGAACGGCCCCGCCATCAACGTGTTGACCCGTACCGTGGGACCGTATGCCTTCGCGAGCCCCGCGGTCATGGCGTTGAGCCCGGCCTTGGCCGCGGCATACGGCAGCAGGTCGGGCGTCGGCCGGATGGAACCCACGGAGCTGACGTTGACGATGGAGCCGCCACCCGCGGCGACCATGCGCTCGCCGATCAGCGCCGAAAGCCGGAACGGACCCTTGAGATTCAGGTTGAGCACCGCGTCGAACAGCTTCTCGCTCACCGACGTCAGCGACTCGTAGAGCGGTGACATGCCGGCATTGTTGACCAGGACGTCGACCTTGCCGAACCGGCCGTAGACCGCGTCGACCAGTCCGTCGAGCTGATCCCACCGCCCGACGTGCACCTGGTAGGGGAAGGCGGTGCGGCCCGTCGACGCCGAGATCTCCTCGGCGGTGACGACGCACGACTCGAGGTTGCGGCTCGCGATCACGACGTCGGCGCCGCATTGGGCTGCGCCGAAGGCCATCTCGCGGCCCAGCCCGCGGCTGCCCCCGGTGACGAGCACCACCCGGTCGGTCAGGTCGAACAACTCGTCGGCATACCCCATGGCGCGTCTCCCACCGCTCGGCAGCCATATGGTGTCACGGTGCAACTGCTATTGGTTCGACATGCGCTACCCCTTCGCAGCGAGGCCGGTCAGGGGTCGGACCCCGACCTGTCCCCCGAGGGCGTCGAGCAGGCCAAGCGGCTGCCCGACGCCCTGAAGAGGTTCCCCGTCACGCGACTGGTCAGCAGCCCCCAGCGGCGGGCCCTGCAGACCGGCCAACCGGTCGCCGACGCACTGGGCCTGCCGATCGACGTCGACGAGCGCCTCGCCGAATACGACTACGAGGCGACGCACTACACGCCCATCGAGCAGGCCTCGGAGGAGGACCTCAAGCGTCTGATGAGCGGGCGACTTCCGGGGGACGTGGACCAGGACGCGTTCATCGCCAGGGTCGTCGCCGGCATCGACGACGTCGTCGCGGCCACCGGGCACGACGAGACGGTGGCGGTGTTCAGCCACGGCGGGGTGATCAACGCGATGGTGCACACCGTCATGAAGACCGAGCGCCTGCTGTGCGTCCAGGTGGACTATGCGGGCGTGACGCGTCTGCTGCACTCGCGGCGGGCCGGCCTCAACGTGGCGTCGGTCAACGGCACCGAACACGTATGGGATCTGCTGCCGCGAAACCTGCGGTGGTAGACAAGTCCGGTGACTTCGGTGAGCTTGGACGGCCTGGACCTCGGTGCGCTCGACGTGCACCTACGCGAGATCGGCGTTCCGCGCTCCGGTGAACTGCGCGGCGAACTGATCGCCGGCGGCCGGTCCAATCTGACCTTCTTGGTCTTCGACGACGCCGCCAAGTGGGTGCTGCGACGCCCGCCGCTGCACGGTCTGACGCCGTCGGCGCACGACATGGCCCGCGAGTACAAGGTGGTGGCCGCCTTGGAGAACACGGCGGTGCCCGTCGCCCACGCCGTCACCATGCGCAACGACGACTCGGTGCTCGGGGCGCCGTTCCAGATGGTCGACTTCGTCCCGGGCCGGGTGGTGCGCTACTCCGAGGAGCTGACCGCACTCGGCGACCAGAGCGTCATCGACGCCTGCGTCGACGCGCTGATCAAGGTGCTGGCCGATCTGCATGCCCTCGATCCCGAGGCCGTCGGGCTCGGCGACTTCGGCAAGCCCACCGGCTATCTCGAACGCCAGGTGCGGCGCTGGGGTGGGCAGTGGGATCTGGTGCGGCTCGAGGACGATCCCCGCGACGCCGACGTCAAGCGGCTGCACGCCGCGCTCGGGGAGGCGATGCCGCCGCAGACCAGGAGCTCGATCGTGCACGGGGACTACCGGATCGACAACACGATGCTCGACGCGACGGACGCCACCACGGTGCGCGCGGTGCTCGACTGGGAGATGTCGACGCTGGGCGATCCCCTCAGCGACGCGGCACTGATGTGCGTGTACCGCCACCCGATGTTCGACATGGTGCACGCGAACGCGGCGTGGTCGTCACCGCAGATCCCCTCGGCCGACCAACTGGCGCAAAAGTATTCGGTCGCAGCGGGTGTGCCGCTGGACCACTGGAACTTCTACATGGCGCTGGCGTACTTCAAGCTGGCGATCATCGCCGCCGGGATTCAGTTCCGCGACCGGATGGGCGGCGGCACGGAGTACGGCGACAAGGTGGGGGAGGCCGTCGCCCCGTTGGTGGCGGCCGGGCTGTCGGAGCTCTCGGCTACCTGAGCGCGGCCTTGTAGTTCTTCTTCGCCGCGCGTCGCAGCTGCACGATGCGGACGATGCCGGCCAGCGTCGTGACCAGGCCGCCGAGCACGGCGGCCGCCAGCAGCGCGACGCCCAGCGGGAGGCTCCACGACCACCCCAGGAAGTGGAAGGTGCCCGACGCGGTGTTCTGCGCGATGAAGATGAGCAGCACTATCAGCACCAGGAAGCCGACGATCAACGCCGACCACAGTGCCGCGGCCCTGGTGAAGTGGACGGCGTTCTCGGGTACGGGCCGCGACGCCGACGCGTCGGCGGGTCCGGCCTCGACCGGATCCAGCGGGCCGGAATGGCTCGGATCGGTGGGCTGGAACTGCGGGTCGACGCTCATGGGTCCATCCTTGCCCCTTTCCGGCAAATTGAAAACCGCCGGTATTGGGTAACCCCCGAATCGTCATCAGCGAATCACCCCGAGCCAAAGCCGAGCAGCATCGGCGTGGGCTGGCTATGGTCGCTCCAGGCCGGTGCCGCCGAAAGGACGTTCACGTGAACCCCGTACGACGACCCATGCGCAGACGCGCGCTCGCCGTGGTGGCAGCGATGCTCGCCCTGGTGACCGCCGCGTGCGGCAGCTCGAACCCCCTGGGCGGGGGCGAGGTGTCGGGTGACCTGAAGTCCATCGCGGTGGGTTCGGCCGACTTCACCGAGTCCAAGATCGTCGCCGAGATCTACGCGCAGGCGTTGGAGGCCAACGGCTTCGACATCCGGCGCCAGTTCGGCATCGGCAGTCGGGAGACCTACGTGCCCGCGGTGAAGGATCACTCGATCGACCTGATCCCCGAGTACACCGGCAACCTCCTGCAGTACTTCGACAAGGACACCAAGGCCACCGATCCGCAGTCGGTCGAATTGGCGCTGTACCGCGCACTGCCCGGCGACCTGTCCATCCTGACGCCGTCGCCGGCCAACGACCAGGACACCATCGCGGTCACCGCCGCCACGGCGCAGAAGTGGAATCTGAAGACCATCGGCGATCTGGCAGCCCATTCCGCCGAGGTGAAAGTCGGTGGGCCCTCGGAGTTCCAGACCCGGGCCGAGGGGCTGCCGGGGCTCAAGGCCAAGTACGGGCTCGACATCGCACCCGCCAACTTCGTCTCGATCAGCGACGGCGGCGGTCCTGCGACCGTGCGTGCCCTGGTGGACGGCACCGTGACTGCGGCGGACATCTTCAGCACGTCCCAGGCAATCCCGCAGAACAACCTGGTGGTCCTGCAGGATCCGAAGAACAACTTCCTGGCGGCCAACGTCGTCCCGCTGGTGGCCTCGCAGAAGATGTCCGATCCGCTCAAGTCGGTGCTGGACGCCGTGTCGGCGAAGTTGAGCACCGAGGCGCTGATCGAGATGAACACCGCCACGTCGGGCAACGGCGGCGTCGACCCGGACGAGGCGGCACGCAAGTGGGTCCAAGACAACGGGTTCGACAAGCCGGTCACCGGATAGACAGCAGAGGACTCGATGATCACCTTCGACGGAGTAACGAAGAAGTACCCGGACGGCACCGTCGCCGTCGACGATCTGACCCTCGACGTCCCCGACGGCACGTTGGCCGTGTTCGTCGGTCCGTCGGGCTGCGGCAAGACCACCTCGATGCGGATGATCAACCGGATGATCGACCCGACGTCGGGCACCCTGACCGTCGACGGCAAGGACGTCACGAAGGTCGACGCGGTGAAGTTGCGCCTCGGCATCGGCTACGTCATCCAGAGTGCGGGTCTGATGCCGCATTTGAAGGTGATCGACAACGTCGCAACGGTGCCGGTGCTCATGGGGGAGTCGCGCCGCTCCGCCCGCAAGGCGGCCCTCGGCGTGCTCGAGCGAGTGGGGCTCGACCCGAAGCTCGCCGACCGGTACCCCGCCCAACTCTCCGGCGGTCAGCAGCAGCGCGTCGGGGTGGCCCGCGCGCTCGCCGCCGATCCGCCGATCCTGCTGATGGACGAGCCGTTCAGCGCCGTCGACCCGGTGGTGCGGGAGGAGTTGCAGGTCGAAATCCTGCGCCTGCAAAGCGAACTGCGCAAGACCATCGTCTTCGTCACCCACGACATCGACGAGGCGCTCAAGCTCGGCGAGAAGGTCGCGGTGTTCGGCCGTGGCGGCAAGCTCCAGCAGTACGACTCACCGCGGAAGCTGCTGTCCAACCCGGCCAACGACTTCGTCGCCGGGTTCATCGGAGCCGACCGCGGCTACCGGGGGTTGCAGTTCACCCCGGGTACCGGGCTGCCGCTGCACGATCTGCGGACCGTCAGCGAGGCCGGCGTCGACGCCCTGGATCTGGGGCCGGACGACTGGGCGCTGGTCACGCACTCCGACGGTTCGCCGTACGCGTGGATCGACGTGAACGGGGTGGGGCTGCATCGGCAGGGGAAGTCGTTGTACGACAGCACCATTGCCGGTGGTTCGCTGCTGGTTCCCAACGGCACGATGCGCCTGGCGCTCGACGCCGCGCTGTCGTCCCCGTCCGGGCTCGGCGTCGTCGTCGACGAGAGGCGGCAGGTCATCGGCGGAGTGAAGGCCGACGACGTCATCGCGGCCATCAAGGGCAAGAAGGGATCCACCTAGGTGCGGTATCTCTTCACACACCTCGACGACGCCTGGGATCTGACGCTGATCCACCTGTGGCTGTCGTTGCTGCCCTTGGTGCTCGGACTGGTCATCGCGGTGCCGTTGGGCGCGCTGGTGCAGCGGACGACGGCGCTGCGGCGCCTGACCACCGTCGTGGCGAGCATCATCTTCACGATCCCGTCGCTCGCCCTGTTCGTCGTCCTCCCGCTGGTCATCCCCACCCGCATCCTCGACCAGGCCAACGTCATCGTCGCCCTGACGCTGTACACGGTGGCACTGCTGGTGCGTGCGGTACCCGAGGCGCTCGACGCGGTACCGCCGGCCGTGCTGGACGCCGCGACCGCCGTCGGCTACAAGCCGCTCACGCGCATCATCAAAGTCGAACTGCCGCTGGCCATCCCAGTGCTCGTCGCCAGCCTGCGCGTCGTCGCGGTGACGAACATCTCGATGGTGTCGGTCGGCTCGGTGATCGGTATCGGCGGCCTCGGCACGTGGTTCACCGAGGGCTACCAGGCCGACAAGAGCGACCAGATCATCGCGGGCATCGTCGCGATCTTCGTGCTCGCGATCGTCGTCGACACCCTCATCATGGTCGGCGGCAAGTTCGCGACGCCGTGGGTGCGATCGGCCAAGAAGGCCAAGGCGGGTGCCCGATGAACTTCCTGCAGCAGGCGCTGTCCTTCATCTTCACCGCCGCGAACTGGGGTGGTCCGGCGGGCCTGACGGTGCGCATCCTCGAGCACCTGCAGTACACCGCCGTGGCGCTGGTCTGCTCGGCGGTCATCGCCATCCCGATCGGCATGATCATCGGGCACACCGGCCGCGGCACCTTCTTCGTCGTCGGCGGCGTCAACGCGCTGCGGGCGCTGCCGACCCTCGGCGTCCTGCTGCTCGGCGTGCTGCTGTGGGGGCTCAACATCATCCCGGCGACGGTCGCGCTGATGCTGCTGGGCATCCCGCCCATGCTGGCCGGCACCTACTCCGGCGTCGCGAACGTCGACCGGAACGTGGTCGACGCCGCCCGGTCGATGGGCATGACCGAGTCCCGGGTGCTGCTGCGGGTCGAGGTGCCCAACGCGCTGCCGCTGATCCTCGGCGGCGTCCGCACCGCGACGCTGCAGATTGTCGCCACGGCCACCGTCGCCGCCTACGCCAGCCTGGGCGGCCTGGGCCGGTACCTCATCGACGGCATCAAGGTGCGGCAGTTCTACCTGGCCCTGGTCGGCGCGCTGGTCGTCACGGCCCTGGCCCTGATCCTGGACGCCGCGCTGGCCTTCGCGGTGTGGCTCTCCGAGCCGGGCACCGACCGGTTCAGGAAGATGCCGCAGCCCTTCCTCGGCGACGAGGTCGCGCTCGAAGCAGCGTCGACGTCACGATCTGATGGGCTTTCGCGAGGAGACCACGAAGCACGGGGAACGTCGCCTACGGTGTAGGGCATGAGTGAAGTAGTCCGCTCTGAATCGCAGGACACCTGGCCGGCAGTTCTGACGTGGCGCGCACAGGACGTGCCCCGGATGGAATCGGTACGGGTGCAACTGTCGGGCAACCGCATCAAGGCATACGGCCGCATCGTGGCCGCCGCGACGGAGGTTCACCCGGCGTTCAGCGCCTCGTACGACCTGGTCACCGACGACAGTGGCGCCACCAAGCGCCTGTCGTTGACGGTGACGATGGCCGAACGGGAACGTCAGCTGAACATCGCCCGCGATGAAGAGAACATGTGGTTGGTCCAGGACAAGCAGAACCAGGCCACCCGGGAGCCGTACGGCGGTGCACTCGACGTCGACGTGATCTACAGCCCGTTCTTCAACGCGCTGCCGATCCGGCGGACCGGGCTCTACAAGGAGGCGGAGTCGGTCTCGTTGCCCGTGGTCTACGTGCGTCTGCCCGAGCTGACGGTGGACACCGTGACCATCGACTATTCGAGTGGGGCGCCCGGGGCCGGCATCGACCTGAAGTCGCCCGTCGCCGAGACCACCGTCACCGTCGACGACGAGGGCTTCATCCTCGACTACCCAGGACTGGCAGAGCGGATCTGATCACGCCGCCGGCACGCCCGGCGGCGGCGAGCCGGTCGCGCCAGCCCTCCTCGCCGACCGTGACGTCCAGGATCCGAGGCCGGTCGAAGCGGTCGTAGCGCGTCCGGGCGGCATGGCCTGACTCGACCAGCTCGGCCACCGAACCGTGTTCGGCCAACTGTTCGCGCGCACGGGTGAGCAGTTCGATGGCCTCGTCGAGCGAGGATCCCAGCTGGCCGGCGTTCGCCTCGCACATCGCGCGCACCAGATCGGGGGCGGTGGCGGCGACGCGGGTGCCGTCCCGGAACGATCCCGCCGCCAGTGAGAACGCCAGGGGCACGTCGGCGGCCGTCGCGGCCAGCGCCTCGGCCAGCAGGTGCGGCAGGTGGGAGATGGCGGCCGCGGCCGCGTCGTGCTGATCGGACAGGGCCGGGACGACGAAGCTCCCGCAGTCCAGCGCCAGGTGCATGACCTGGGCCCATACCTGCTCGTCGACGTGGCCGTCGACGCCGAGCACCCACGGCGCGTCGGCGAAGAGCGCGGCGTCACCGGCCGTCCAGCCGGAGTGGGCGGTACCGGTCATCGGGTGTCCTCCGACGAAGCGGTCGAGCAGGCCGTGCTCTCGAACCGCTTCCAGGACCGCCACTTTGACGCTGGTGACGTCGGTGAGCGGGCAGTCGGGTGCCGTCGTGGCGACGTGTCCCAGCATGGTCGGCAGGGCGGGCATCGGGACGGCGAGGACGACGAGCGCGTGGTCGTCCGCGGCCCGTCGCAGTGCCTCGGTGACGTCGGCGGTCGCGTCGAAGCCGTCGTCGCGGGCGGCCCGCACGCCGTCCTCGGACCGGTTGTAGCCGAAGACCTCGCGTCCGGCGGCGGTCGCAGCCCGCATCAGCGACCCGCCGATCAGCCCGAGGCCCAGCACGCATACCGGTGTCGTCACTCCGCAAGGTTGACACTGATCGTGATGGCTGGTCAAAAAGCCTGAGCTGGGACTAGCGTTGCCTCCCATGGGAGCACAGCGAGCGAAGGCGCAGAACCAAGCCGCAGATCTCCCGGACGGATTCGGCGTCGCGGTGGTCCGCGAGGACGGCAAGTGGCGGTGTTCGTCACTGCGTAACAGTGCCTTGACCAACCTGGCCGACGCCGAGACCGAATTGCGGGAACTGCGAAGCGCCGGGGCGGTATTCGGTCTGCTCGACGTGGACGACGAGTTCTTCGTCATCGTGCGACCCGCGCCGGGCGGTGCCCGACTGTTCCTGTCCGACGCCACCGCCGCGGTCGACTACGACATCGCCAGGCAGGTGCTCGACGAGCTCGGCGCCGACGTCGACCCCGACGACCTGGAGGACGAGGACCCGTTCGAGGAGGGCGACCTCGGGGTGCTGTCCGACATCGGGCTGTCCGAGGGCGTGCTGAGCATCATCATCTCCGACGACGACTATGCCGACGAGCAGCTCTCGCGGATCGCCCAGGAGATGGGCTTCGGCGACGAGATGTCGGCCCTCCTGGACAAGCTTGACCGGTAAGTCCGACGCCGACCTGATTCGCCTCGCGCTGGAGGCGGCGTCCACCGTCGGCCCGCGCGACGTGCCCATCGGCGCGGTGGTCGTCGGACCCGACGGCGTCGAGCTGGCGCGGGCCGCCAACGCCCGGGAGGCGCTCGGCGACCCGACCGCGCACGCCGAGATCCTGGCGCTGCGAGCGGCGGCCCTGGTGCTCGGCGACGGGTGGCGGTTGGAGGGCGCGACCCTTGCGGTCACCGTCGAGCCGTGCACCATGTGCGCCGGCGCGCTGGTGATGGCGCGCGTCGCCCGGGTGGTGTTCGGGGCGTGGGAGCCGAAGACGGGTGCGGTGGGCTCGCTGTGGGACGTCGTGCGCGACCGGCGGTTGACGCATCGGCCGCAGGTCCGCGGTGGCGTGCTGGCCGAGGAGTGCGCAGCGCCGCTGATGGAGTTCTTCGCCCGGCAGCGCTGAGCTTGGGGCTGCTCGCCGAGTGTGCGTCCCACGGCGAAAGTGGGCTCAAGAATCGCCACGCGGCCCACGCTCGGCGGCGATTAGGGGCCGCGCCGCGTTCCCGGTAAGCTGCCCCACGGTGGCGTGTCCGAGCGGCCTAAGGAGCACGCCTCGAAAGCGTGTGACGGGTAACCCCCGTCCGAGGGTTCAAATCCCTCCGCCACCGCCATAGTTGATCAGGCTTCGATACTGGTCAGCGACTCGCCGGGTGTCCCTTGGGGCACCCGGCTTGCGTATGGGCACACTTTGGGCACACTTCGAATCGAACGCGATCGCAACCGCGTCAAGATCGATGTCGAACGGGTCCGCATACGCGCGCAGGGTCACTGATGGGTCGGGGTGTCCCAGCATCCGCGCCAGCGTCAGTACGTTGACCCCTAATCTGCTGCTGATTGACGCACAGGTGCGGCTAGCCCGGGAATGGGTCAAATCGGTCGTCGTCTACACGCCAGTGTGAACCGTCCACGGCGCACAGGTCAGAGCCGCACCCTCGTGCCGCCCGAGAACATCGAATCGTGGACCAGCAGTTCAGCGGGCACGGTCCCGGGTGCAACATCGAAAGCAGCCGTTACCCGAATGTTGTTGCCGGGGTTGATTTCGCCCGTGCCCTTGTTCATCCACATGTCGGCTTCCGAGTTGGCGCTGTACTCGCGGCCGGCAGAGTCGATGAGCTTCTGATTGGTCGCAGAGAACGATCGCGCTTCATCGCCGACGTTCGTCACCGACATGGTGACGATTATGAACTCGCCTTGCGGATCGACGATCTCGAACTGGTTCGAGAGGTCGCCGGCCTGAGCGGCGCGGCTCACGCCTGTCACCTGAAATTCAAACTTGCCATCTCGGACTGCCGTCCCTGCGGGTGCGACGGTTGGAGTCGATTTCGCGCTCGGCGTCGCGCCGGATGCCGCCAACGGGCTGGCGGTGCTGCTCGACCTCGACGACGAGCTCGAACTCTTTTCGTCGCTGCTTCCGCACTTTCCCATGGCGAAGAGCACGACGAAGATCCCAACGACGATCAGCGCCACCTTGCCGCCGCTCGACTTCTTCTTCGGAGCCTCCGCGGTCACCACTGGACCCTGAGGTGCCACCCACCCCTGGCCGTCCCAGTACATTTGCCGGCCAGAACCAGATGGATCGGGGTACCACCCGGCTGGCGTTGGTGCGTTCACGATTCCCCCAATTTTCGATGTTCTCTGTGCGCGCCAGACGTTAACGAACCCATCCGACAAGCGCAGGCAAATCGAACCGGTCATGGCGGTTGGCAAGCTGCGTGACGAGGCCGATGGAGCAAATTCACCGCTTGTAGCCGATGCGTGCTGCCGGAAACGGTTTACGACACCCCCCGCGGCATCGACCAGCTCGGTTCAGCCAAGGGGGTGCTCGCTGCACGGGCGCGCACATTTTGGGCACAAAGCACTGCCTCTCCTTGAATGTCAGCAAATGACTCTGTGCATTTCAAGCGGCATATCACCCATCTGACCTCGGGTGCGTCGAGGGTTCAAACCGCTCCGCCACCGACGTGATGCGCCCCCTGCTCACACGGGCAAGGGCAGATCCTGCATGGAGACATCAGCTAATCCGTATTGCCGTTGCGTGTCTCTTTGGAGCCGACGCTCCTGCAATACCATTCCGCTGGATGCCCGGCTCCACAGTTACGGGTGCCGATCCCGAAGCGCCTAGGGTTTTCCCCGTTTCGCCTGCGCCCGCCGGCGCTTAGCTTCAGTCTCACTGCGAGCGCCGGCAAGGGGGCTGGCCGCAGTCTCTGGGGGGAGACGTAGTGGGTTGTGCAAAGTATGTCGGTCGTGTTGGTGCCTTGGCTGTGGCCTTGGGCATAGGTACGGCGGTGATCACCGCGCCGGGCATCGCCTGGGCCGACGAGACGGGCACCGCGAGCGACGACGGTCCGTCGCAAGGCGGATCGGCTCCTGCCAGTGGGAACGTCGACACCGGTAGCCCCAACGGCAGCACGCCGGGCGCCGAGGAGAACACGACCACCACCACGACCACCACGACCACCGAGCAGGGGTCGGCCACGACCACCGTGGGTGGCGGAGCGTCCGGACCCACGGTGACGTTTGGTGGCACGACCAACACCGGCAGCATCGGCGGCGCGACCACGGAGGACAGCCCACCTCCGACTCCGCCCAGCACTGTCACCACCGAGCCCGTGACGACTGCGCCGGTCAGCGCGGATCCGACGACGGTTTCCGCCGCGCCGTCAGCGGTCACGCCGACCGCGACCGCGACGGCCGCACCCGCGGCGACGCAGGACCTCTCCAGCGTGGTTCCGACGACGAACGCGCCCGGTGCTCGCACCGCCACGGGGACCCCGACGTTCGCACCGTCGGCGCCCGCCGGTCAGGAGGCCCCGCCCGTCTTCGCCGCCCGACTGGCGACTGGCGATGCTCCAGAGTCGAATGCATTGCCGGACAACACCATCAGCGCGTTGGTCGCACCGACGCTACCGGTTCCGACGGTGCCGCAGCCCACGCTGGCGGACGCCGTGCTGGCACTGCCCGGCACGATCATCTCCACCGCACTGAACCTGATCACGGCGGCGTTGGCACCGCTCATCGGTCCGGGCGCACCAGCCGACAATCCCGTCCTGTGGGGTGTATTGGCATTCGTCCGTCGCCAGTTCAACGAATCCTTCGCCAACTCGACCCCGGTTCTGGCGCCGCGTCAGACCAGCCAGGATCTGGACGACAACCAGGTGCACGGAACCTTCGGGGGGAGTGACGCCGACGGCGACACCCTCGTCTACACCGTGCCCAGCACGGGGACGGGCGCCCCCGCTCACGGCACCGTGACCGTGGACCAGGCCAGCGGCACCTACACCTACACGCCGACCGCCGGATACGTCGGCGAGGACTACTTCTTCGTCACCGCCACGGACGACACCGGGGCCTCGCATGCCCACGCCCTCGGTCAGACCCACACCGCCGCCGCCCGGGTGGACGTCACGGTGGCACCAGGCACCGCACCGGTCAACGATGCGCCGGTGGCGGGGAACGACTCGTTCACCACCAACGAGGACACGGCGTTCAACGGATCGGTGCTGGGCAACGATTCCGACGCCGACGGCAACCCGTTGCACGCGGTGGCGCAGGTGAAGACCACCAGCGGCGGCGGGTCCGTGTCGATCAAGGCCGACGGCACCTTCACGTACACGCCGAAGGCCAACTTCAACGGCGCCGACGGCTTCACCTACACCGTCACCGACGGAACCGGCACCGCCAACGCGTCCGCGCTGGGAACGGTGACCATGACCGTGAACCCAGTCAACGATGCGCCGACGCTGTCGGTCGTCACCGAGGAGACCGGAGCGGCCAATGGCGCGGTGAAGATCACCATCACCTACGGCGACGTCGACGACGCGACCCTCACCGCGATCACTTCGACCCCGCTCCACGGCGGCTTCGCCTCGACGATCGACGGCCCGATCTTCACGGGCAACGTCGTCGGCAGCCAGACCGTTGACACCGAGCAGGGAGCCACGCCAAGCGTCGCGTACTACATTCCCGATCCCACTCGTCCGGGGACGGAGACGTTGTCGTTCACGTTGACCGACGCCGCGGGTGCCACGGTGACCAAGACCGCGGTCATCGAGGTGGAGGGGCTGCCAAGCGAGCCGGAGAATCACGCGCCCACGTTGACGGTGGTCACCGCGCCGACGGGTGCGGCCAACGGTGCGGTGAAGGTGACGCTGACCTTCGCCGACCCCGACGGCGACGTCGTCACTTCGTACATCGCACCCCTGACGCACGGCGGCTTGTACGCCGACGCCGCCGGGTTAGTACGCATTCCCACGGGCGTCACGGGTACGCCCGCGCCACTGAGTTCGATTCCGATGACGCAGAGCGCGTATTACATCCCGGACCCCACTCGTCCGGGAACCGAGACGTTGTCCTTCACCCTCACCGACGCCTCCGGTGCGTCGGTGACCAAGACGGCTTTCATCGACGTGGCGGGGCAGCCAAGCGATCCGGAGAACGACGCGCCCACGGTCGTGATCGTGCGCACCAACAACGCCGACGGAACCGTGACCCTGGCGGTCACGGTCGCCGACACCGAGGACACGACTGTCAACCTCGGCGTCAACGTGCGCGAGCACGGTTCCCTCTCCACCGGCGTCCAGACCTTGCCCGACACCTTCGTCGGTGGTCCCGTGCCACTTTCGAACGGAACGCAGACGATTCCGCTGGTGTACACGCCGGACCCCAGCAGACCCGGTGTCGAAACCCTGACCTTCACCGTCACGGACTCAGGTGGTGAGGTGTCTACCGCTACAGCGGTGATCACGGTGGCGGGGCTGCCGAGCGATCCGGAAAACCAGGCGCCCACGGTCACGGTCGTCCGCACCGACAATGCCGACGGCACCGTCACCCTGGTCGTCACCGTTACCGACACAGACGACGACGCCACCACCCTGTCCATCGGCCAACGCGAACACGGCACTCTCTCCGTAGCCAACCAGCCTTTACCCGACACCTTCACCGGCGGAGCGATCACTCCGTTCACCGGAACGGCGACACTCCCCTTCACGTACACGCCGGACCTCACCAGGCCCGGTGTCGAAACCCTGACCTTCACCGTCACCGACCCGAGCGGTGAAACGGCCAGCTACTCCACGAAAGTCGTCGTCGGCACCCCGATCCTGCTGCTGGGCAGCGCCTTCACCCCGGTCCCCAACATCTCCTTCTACGATCTCGCGGTCATCGGAAATCGCATCTACGTGCCCACCTACGACAACACGGTGGCCGTCATCGACAGGACGACCGGCCAATTGATCGGTACGCCCGTGCCATTCGCCAACGGCCCCAGATCGGGCTTCGCCGTCACCCCCGACGGCAAGCTGGCGTTGATCACCACCGACTACGAGGACGAGGACCACCCGGAGAACAACGGGCCGCAAGGTGTGCAGATCGTGAACCTGCAGACCGGGGCCACGACGTTCATCGCGACCTACGACGGCCCACAGTGGGTGACGGTGAACGAGACCGGGACGAAGGCCTACGTCTCCAATACCTTTGACGGGACGGTGACGGTCATCGACCTCACCGGCGCGACGCCGACCAAGCTCTTCGACATCACGGGCCTATCCGGCCCGGAGGCCGCCGTCGTCGTCGGGAACAAGATCTACGTGACCAGCTACGACGATGAGAGCGTGCTCGTCTACGACGCGGACAGTGCGGGTGCCGCACTGGCGGAATACCAGGTTGGCAGCCCCGCATGGGGAGTCGACGCCGTACCTGACGGCCGCTTGGTCGTCACCACCGACAGCAACATCGCCGTCATCGATCCCAGCGATGACTCGGTCGAAATCCTGACGCTGCCGGGCGACTGGGTGGCCGGCTACGGCATCGCGGTGAGCCCGGACGGAAAGCGGGCCTACGCCACGGCCAACCAGTACGACGCTGACGGCTACTCCGTCGGATCGGCCGTATTCGTCGTCGATCTCACGACCAACACCTTCGCGGGTGGGCCGGTGGTTCTCGGTGCGACCGACGCGTGGGGCGCTCGGGTGAGCTCGGACGGTGTCGTCTACGTCCTCCTCGGCGATGGTTCCATCGCCCCGCTGACGGAGTTCGATCCGACCATCCTGTGATTCGACGGCCTCGGCTCCGCCCCGGAACGCTCGGGCGGGGCCGAACCCGTTCTCGGACAAGAGCTCTGAGTTAGTCCGCCGCCAGGCTGCGGGCCACGCTCCTGGCGACGTCGGCCGAGAATTCGGCGACGGGGACGTCGCGGGCGGTGGAGAACAGCATCATCGCCGTTCCCCGCAACTGACCGATCAGGGTGACGGCGGCGAACCGGGCGTCGACGTGGCGACCTATCGAGCCGTCCTCCACGCCCTCCCGCACGAGTTGGGCGAGGAAGTCCCGGAACCACGCGTCGCGTTCGGCGAACAGCGGCGCGAGTGCCGGTTCGGCACCGGCGGATTCGGCCCACAGCTTCAGGAACGCCTCCGAACGGGCCGGCCGCTGGTGCATCCCGTTGAGGTAGGCCTCGACGAACTGGGTGAGACGGCCGAGTCCGGAGGGGGCGTCGGTCGGCACGTCGAACTGCTGTGTGTGCTTGATGAGCTCCTCGAGGAGGCGCGCCTTGCTGCCGAAGTGGTGGTTGACGATGCCGCGGCTGTAGCCGGCGGCCTCGCCGACGGCGGCCAACGACGCCGCGCGCGAGCCGTGCGTGGCCACCAGGGTCGTCGCCGCGTCGAGCACCCGGCGCCGGGTCTCGGCGCGGCGCTCGGCCTGCGTGCGCCGAACCGCCCGCGCTTCGGTCATCGGGCCATCATCCCCCGCGGGTCATGCGGATGTCGGAGCTCGTCTGTATGTTGCGTGATGTACAGCAAGTAACTTACCGAAGGGAACCTCTTCATGTCCGCCTTGGATACGTCTCGTCTCGATCAATTCCTCGCCGCCGACCCGAACGGCCCCGTGGTGATGCTCAACCTCATCCGGTTCGCGCCCGGCGGACAGGCCAAGTACATGCAGTACATCGAACGCTTCAGCAGCTCCGGGGTGAACGAGCGGTACGGCGTGAGCATCGTCTACGCCGGGGTCGGGCATCCGTCCTTGGCCGCGGACGGCGCCGACTGGGACATGGTGGCGTTGGTGAGTTATCCCAGCCGTCAGCACTTCGTCGACATGGTCGAGGACCCGGACTACCTGGCGTTCGAACACCTCCGCTCCGAGGCCGTCGCCACCGCCGTCCTGCAACCCACCACCGCCGCGCTGTGACGCCCGCGTCACCAAAATGGGCGGTCTCGGCCACAATGTGCCGCGTCCGTGTTTGGCTAGCTCCATGAGCGCTTTCAGCACGCGGTACCGGACGGCGACGATCGACGGGCTCGAGGTGTTCTACCGCGAGGCCGGCGATCCGTCGAACCCCACATTGCTTCTGCTGCACGGGTTTCCGTCGAGTTCACACATGTTCCGCAACCTGATCGACTCGCTGGCCGACGAATATCACCTCGTCGCCCCCGACCACGTCGGGTTCGGCCGCTCGGCGATGCCCACCACGACGCAATTCACCTACAGCTTCGACCGTCTCACCGAGATCACCGAAGGCCTGATCGACCACCTCGGTCTGGACCGCTTCGCGCTCTACATCCACGACTACGGCGCGCCCATCGGACTGCGCATCGCCAGCCGCCGCCCCGAGCGGATCACCGCGCTGATCTCCCAGAGCGGCAACGCCTACCTGGAGGGGTTCACCCCGTTCTGGGACATCCTGTTCGCCCACGCCAAGGACCGCGCCGCCAACGAGGAGGGGGTGCGGGAGAAGTTCACCCTGGAGACCACGAAGTGGCAGTACACCCACGGCGTGCCGGCAGACCGACTGGACAGGATCGCCCCCGAGGCTTGGCTGTTGGATCAGTTCGGGCTGGACCGCAAGGACAACGACGCCATTCAGTTGCAGTTGTTCTGGGACTACCAGTTCAACCTCGACGGCTATCCGGCGTTTCAGGAGTACTTCCGCACTCATCAGCCGCCGCTGTTGGTCACCTGGGGCAAGAACGACGAGATCTTCGGCGTCGCCGGGGCCGAGGCGTTCCACCGTGACTTCCCCCACGGCGAGTTCCACCTCCTCGACACCGGCCACTTCGCGCTGGAGACCCACGGCGAGGAGATCGGCGGCTACATCCGCGACTTCATGCCCAGAGCCCTGGGCACGGCCTGACGGGTCACCGCCGCACGCGAATCGTCATGCGCCGCAGCAACCCGTCGCGCAGGCCGACGGTGTGGAACACGACCGCACAGATGTGGGCGGTGAACGTCGCGAACAGCAGATACGCCAGCACGGTGTGGGCGGTGCGCAGCACGGCGTAGACGGCGATGCCGTGCGGCGCGATGCCCGGCAGATGCACCGGTCCCACCAGGGTGACGGGCACGTCCGACGCCGACACCAGCGCCCAGCCGACCAGCGGTTGGAGCACCAGCAGCGCGTACATCATCCGTTCCGACCAGGTCGCCACCTTCCGTTCCAGTGGACCCATCGTCGTCAGGAACGCCGGCGGGTGGTGGCGCAGCCGGTTGACGAGCCGGACCACGACGAAGACCAGGATGAGGATGCCGAGCACCCGGTGGATCGCCAGCAGGAGCGGGTAGTAGACCAGCGCGGCGACCATCGTGGCGCCGAGGAAGAACTGGCCGATCACCATCGCGGCCATCGACCAGTGCAGCAGCCGGGACGCCAGGGTGAACTTCGGTGGCGCGGCGGCGGGAGCCTCAGTGGTCACTGTTCACCTTTTCGACGTCGACTTCGCTGGGGGACTTGGGTTCTCGGGTGCGCCGTTCGTACGAGCGGGCGTAGACCGCCGAGCGGGCCTGGGGCAGCGGGTCGTCCGACGGACTCAGTCCGTCGGGCAGCACCAGCGGGTCGAAGTTGACGTCGCGGGCGTTGCCTGCGGCCTCGGTGAGGACGGCGTCGATGGTGATCACCCCGGCGTCGACGGTGCGTCGTCCGGGCGGCCACGGAAGCGTGGCGTCGTGCGTGGGATCGCCCGGGTCGGCCACCGTCAGCACCAGACGCCAGCTCACCGGGCCGCGGTGCATCCGCTCGACGAGGCCGTCGAACAGGTAGTCGTGTCCGCCGGGCGAGGCCACCCCGGGTGGATCCATCGGCACGGCGGACCACCTGATGGGCACCGAGGTTCCTGCGTTGTTCGTCGCGATGAAGGCGTTGAGTCCGTGAAAGGTGCTGTCCGCGAGGCCAGAACTGGGCGGGGACGCCTTGATGATCTTCATCGCCGCGGCCGTCTCGGGATGCTCCGCCAGGAAGGCCTTCATCACACCTGGGACGGGCTGTCCGGTGGCGGGGTCGGGCTTGCCCGCCAGCAGGCGGTCGAAGAAGCCCTGCGGCGTGCTGTCCGGGAACACCGGCAAGTTGATCATGGCGGTGCGCCACTGCTCGCCGTGCGGCAGCTGGATCATCAGCCCGAGGCCGCGCACCGCACCCGGTTGGTCGGCCGCGTCGGGGACGGTCCCGCCGAGGGAGAAGCGCGCGGTCACCGGGAAGGTTTCTGCGGCGAAGACCGACGCCGACGACAGCGCGGCGCCGGCTCCGTTGCTCGTGAAGGTTCCGGTGGCGGCGAGCCCCTTGGCGTGGTTTCGGCGAAAGCCGTTGTGCCGCCCGTAGACCTGTTCGAACCGGTCGGCGAATCGCGCCGACGTCAACCGCCGCGTGTTCAACCAGCCCGACGCCTCAGCCAGGCCGCCCGCGCCGACCGCCAGCACGGTGCCGGCGGCGGCGAGCCCGACCAGGGCGTCGCGTCGGTTGAGCCGTGGAGTCGGCATCAGAACGGAAGGTCGAGCGAACCGTCGGTGGTGTCGAGTTCGTCGTGGTTGGAGGTCTGCAGATTCAGCGTCGTCTTCACCTGCGGGGTGGTTCCGAAGGGCAGAAGCGGGCTGGTGTCGGCGCCGGCGACCGGGGCCAGGGCCATCGCGGCGGCGATGAACCCCACGGCCAATCCGGGAACGATGCGCTTGGCGGTGATTCTCATGTCGGCTCTCCTCGTGAGTGGGTCCGGTCTCTGCCGGGATGCCTTCACCCTCGGGCACCAAGACGACGGTTCCCTGGTTCCTTTCTGAAGATTCGTTAACGATCGCGGCCGGCCCATTTCGCGCGGTGCATCATGGAGACGTGAACGACCCCACCGGAGCGCCGACTCGTCGCGCCTTGATCGTCGACGACGAAGTGGCGCTGACCGAGGTGGTCGGCAGCTATCTCAAGCGCGAGGGCTTCGAGGTGCACGCCGCTCACGACGGCGGCCAGGCGCTCATCCTGGCGGGCAGCGTCGACCCCGACGTGGTCGTGCTCGACGTCGGGCTGCCCGGCATCGACGGCTTCGAGGTGTGCCGACGCCTGCGGATGTTCTCCGACGCCTACGTCCTCATGCTGACGGCCCGCGACACCGAGGTCGACACCGTCGTCGGCTTGTCCGTCGGCGCCGACGACTACATCACCAAGCCGTTCAGCCCGCGCGAGCTGGTGGCCCGCATCCAGGCGATGCTCCGACGGCCCCGCCGAACCTCGCGCGAGGGTTCGGAATTCGTCGAGGCGGGCAAGCCGCCCCGTCGGATCGGCGACCTGAGCATCGACGTCGAGGGTCGGGAAGTGCGCATCGACGATGCCGAGATCGTGCTGACCAGAACGGAATTCGACCTGCTGGAGGCGCTGTCGTCGCGGCCCGGCAAGGTCCTGGGCAGGCGGCAGCTCATCGAAATCGTCTGGGGTGACACCTGGGTGGGCAGCGACAACATCGTCGACGTGCACGTCGGACATCTGCGTCGCAAACTCGGTGACGACCCCACCCGGTACGTCACGACCGTGCGCGGTGTCGGCTACCGAATGGGCAGGGGCTGACCGTGGAGCCGAAGTCGTTTCCGCACAACGCCTCCCGCTTCGGCATCCGGACACGACTGCTGGCGGTCAACTCGGTGGTGATCGTGGCGAGCTTCGTCACCGCCACGTTGGTCGCCGCCCTCGTGGGCCCGCCGATGTTCCGGCGCCTGATGGACGCCGCGGTCCGGCCGGGCGCATCGGGCGACCACCCGTATCAGCGGGCGTTCGAGAAGGCCACCGCCGCGTCACTGGGGATGGCGCTGCTGGTGTCGATCGCGGCCGCCCTCGCGCTGAGCTGGTACCTGAGCCGGCGGGTCTACCACTCCGCGACCGAACTCGCCCACGCCGCCACGGTGATTGCCGACGGCCACTACGACTTCCGGGTCAGCGCACCGCGATTGGGCCGGGAGTTCGACGAGATCGCGCTCGCGTTCAACACCATGGCGCACAGTCTCGGGCGCGTCGAGCACAGCCGCCGGCAGATGCTCGCCGACCTCGCCCACGAGATGCGGACACCGGTCTCCATCGTCGAGGCCTACCTGGAGGCACTCGAAGACGGCGTGAAGACGCTCGACGACGACGCCATCGCGGTGCTGCGCGACCAGTCGCGCCGACTGACCCGGCTCAGCAAGGACGTCGCCGCGTTGTCCGACGCCGAGCACCGGGCCCGCACGATCGACGCGCGCTGGACCTCGATCGCGCAGCTCGTGACGACTGCGACGACGGTGTGGGAACCGCGCTACCGCGCCAAGGGCGTCACCCTGACGTCGGTGACGGCTGCCAACCTTCCCGAGGTGTGGGCCGACCCGGAACGCCTCGGGCAGGTGTTCGCGAACCTGCTGGAGAACGGCCTGCGGCACACGCCGAGCGGAGGCTCCGCGACGATCGGGGCGCGGGCGACTCACGACGGGGTGACGGTGGTGGTCTCCGACACCGGCGACGGCGTGCCACCCGAGCACCTGCCCCACCTCTTCGACCGCTTCTACCGGGTGGACGCGGCCCGCGACCGGGTGCACGGCGGCGCCGGCATCGGCTTGGCGATCGCCAAGGCCCTCGTCGACGGTCACGGGGGCAGCATCAAGGCCGACAGTCCGGGGCTGGGTCAGGGGACCACCTTCACCGTGTCCCTGCCGCGGGGCGTCGAGTCCGGGCCCACCTCACCCGCTCCGTCACAGCAGGAGTCGACGTACCTCGTCGGCTAGCGCGGTGCCCAGATCGCGGTTGTTCTCCTCGGTGAAGTGCACACCGTCGCTGCCGTCGGTGCTGATCACCGACCCCGCGTCGAAGAACGGAATCTTCATGTACGCGCACAGCGCCTGATACGCGTCGGCCAGCCGGGCCGACTTCGGCTGCCCGCCCTCGAAGGTCATCTGGAACCACGGGTCGGGCATCGCGGCCAGCGGTGGCGGGGCCACGACCAGGACCTTCGGCGCCGGGTACACGGTGCCGACGCCGCCCGCTGACCCGAGCACCTGCGCGGCGAGCACCGACATCCCGGTCGCGATGTCGAACGGCGTGCGGTGGAAGTACGCCTTGGTGTCGTTGGTGCCGAGCATCAGGATGACCAGGTCCAGCGGCAGGTGACTGGCCAGCGCGATCGGCAGGTGGGCCGCGCCGTTGAGCCGCGGGTCGGTGGGGTCGTCGACGTTGGTGGTGCGGGCGCTGAGGCCCTCCTCGACGACCGCCACGTCGTCCCCGAGCGTCGCGGCGAGCACGCCCGGCCAGCGCACGTCGCGGGGAAACCGCGTGGTGGGTGCGGTCTGGTCTGCGGGCACCCAGCCCCACGTCAGCGAGTCACCGAAGCACATCACCGTCTTCACCGTCATGGCTCGAACCCTAGCGACCCAACTCCTCGCGGATGGCCTCGACGAACCCGTCGACGTCATCCTCGGTGGTGTCCCAGGCGCACATCCACCGCACTTCGCCGGCCGCGCGATCCCAGTCGTAGAACCGCACGCGTTCCCGGATGCGGTCGGCCGCGTCGTTGGGCAGCACCGCGAACACCGCGTTGGCCTCGGTCGCCTGGCTGAACGACAGGCCGTCGACGGGTTGCTCCTCGAGCGCACGGCGCAGCCGGGCGGCCATGGCGTTGGCGTGCGCGGCCGACCGCAGCCCCAGCTCGTCGTCGAACAGTGCGAGCAGCTGCGCACTGGCGAAGCGCATCTTGCTGGCCAGCTGCATGCTGAGCTTGCGCAGGTACGGCATGCCCTCGACGCGGGCCGGGTCGACGACCACCACGGCCTCGGCGCCCAGCAGCCCGTTCTTGGTGCCGCCGAAGCTGACGACGTCGACCCCGGCGTCGGAGGTGAACTCGCGGAACGGCACGCCCAGAGCGGCGGCCGCGTTCCAGATGCGGGCCCCGTCCATGTGCAGGCCCATGCCGCGGCCGTGCGCGACGTCGGCGATCGCCCGCACCTCGTCGGGGGTGTACAGCGTGCCGAGTTCGGTGGTCTGGGTGATGCTGACGGTCAGTGGCTGGGCGCGGTGCTCGTCGCCCCACCCCCAGGCGTGCGTCGCGATCAGCTCGGGGTCGAGCTTGCCGTCCGGGGTGGGCACGGTGAGGAGCTTGAGGCCGCTGACCCGTTCGGGTGCGCCACCCTCGTCGGTGTTGATGTGCGCGGTCGCGCTGGAGACGACGGCGCCCCAGCGCGGCATCATCGCCGTCAGGGCGACGACGTTGGCGCCCGTGCCGTTGAACACGGGGAAGACCTCGGCGGCGTCGCCGAACTCGGCCCGCACCACCTCGAGCAGCCGGCCGGTGTACGCGTCCCCGCCGTAGGCCACCTGGTGTCCGCCGTTGGCCGTGGCCAGCGCGTCGAGTACCTCGGGGTGCACGCCGGCGTAGTTGTCGCTCGCGAAGCCCCGGTAGCCGGTGTCGTGAAGGGTGTCGACCATGTCCCTAGTCTCCCAGTGCGCGGTCGCGGCCGGCGATCAGCAGGATCGACGACCACAGGCCGGTGTTGCGGAGACCGACCAACTGCCAGGCCCTCGAGATTCCGTAGGCCAGGTCGCCGATGACGACGTAGTTGAGCGTCTGCAGCGCGTTCGGGTCGAGGCCGGCGACGAGCCGGCGACCGGCGTACACCTCGAACCCGCCGATGACGAGCAATCCGACGACCAGCCACACGGAGTCGCCGCGGGCTTCCCGTCGCCGCGCCGCGTCGACGACCGTCCGGGCGGTTCCGAGACCGAACAGGATCACGGTGCCGCCGGCGATCACGGCCCACCAGCCGAGGCTGACCCCCGGCACCAGGCCCGCCAGGGAGATGACGAGGGCGTTGGTGAACACCAGCAGAGCCGCCGACGCCCGCGACTGGAATTGCACGCGCGTCGTGGTTTGGCGAGCGTGCTCGGGGAACACCGACACCGCCACGAACAGCAGTCCGATCAGCGCGCCGGCCGCACCTGCGGCCGCGACGAAGAACTCGCGGTACTCCTCGGGGATCACCGTTGCCAGGTTAGGGCGCGAGCCTGGGCGTTGGCCGGGAACGCCGAGCGGGAGGACGATGAAACGATGTGGAGGCAACCATGACCGCCGTGTCGGTCAACGGCAAGCTCGAGCAGGTCACCACCGAGCCCGACACCGCCCTGCTGTACGTCCTGCGGAACCATCTGGGCCTCAAGGGAACCCGCTTCGGTTGCGGTCTGGCACTGTGCGGCTCGTGCATGGTGCTCGTCGACGGCCGGCCCACCTACTCGTGTGACGTGCCCGTCGGGAGCCTCGAGGGGCGCGAGATCACCACCGTCGAGGGGCTGAGCACACCCGAACGTCCGCACCCGGTGGTCACGGCGATGGTCGACGGCCAGGCCGCGCAGTGCGGGTACTGCATCTCCGGAATCGTGGTCTCCGCCGTGGCCCTCCTCGAGCGCAACGCCGACCCGTCGGCCGACGAGGTGCGCCGGGCGCTGGACGGCAACCTGTGCCGGTGCGGCGCCCACAACAGGATCGTGCGCGCGGTGCTGTCGGCGGCCGCCGAACTGCGGGACGGGACACGGTGACCACCGTCGCGGACGGTGACCTGCCGGCGTCGATTCTGGCCAACCCCATGGTCGACGACTGGGTGCGGCTGTCGCCCGACGGAACCGTCGACGTGCGTTCGGGCAAGGTCGAACTCGGGCAGGGCGTGTTGACCGCGCTGGCGCAGATCGTGGCCGAGGAGTTGGACGTCGACCTGGGGCGCGTGCGCATGACGGCGGCGGCGACGGGCGTCAGCCCCAACGAGGGATACACCGCGGGCAGCCTGTCCATTCAGCATTCGGGTGCCGCGCTGAGGATGGCGGCGGCCGAGGCCAGGGCCCTGCTTCTCGACGCGGCGGCGCGGCGCTGGCGGGTGCCCGCCGACGAGCTGACGGTGACCGACGGCGTCGTCGCCGCATCAGACGGTCGCACGGCGACCTACTGGGAGCTGACGCGCGATGGCCTGCTGCGCCGTTCCGTCACCGGTGCGGCTCCGACCAAGGCGGCGGCCGACCGCCGGATCGTCGGCACGAGCGTGCCCCGGCTCGACCTGCCGGACAAGCTGGCCGGGCGTCCGCGGTACGCCCACGACCTGGCGCTGCCGGGCATGGTCTACGGTCGCATCGTCCGACCGCCCTCCCGGGCCGCCACGCTTCGATCCATCTACGCCGCAAGGGTATTGGCGTTGCCGGGTGTCGTGACCGTCGTCCGCGACGGCGACTTCCTCGGCGTGGTCGCCGAACGGGAGGAGGTTGCGCTGACGGCCGCGGAGCGGCTCCGCGCCGACACGACGTGGGAGGAACGGGCGACGCTGCCCGACGAGTCGGATCTGCCGGCGTTCCTGTTGGCGGCGCCCGCGGTCAGCACGGTCATTGCCGACACCGGTGGTGGGGACCCGGATCCTGCGCATCGCAACGTGTTCCACGAAGCCCGCTACGACCGGCCCTATCTGGCACACGCGTCGATGGGACCGTCGACGGCGACCGCACTGGCCACCGGCGCGACGCTCCAGGTGTGGACCCACAGCCAGGGCGTCTACCTCCTGCGCCGGGAACTGGCGCGCGCGTTGAACATGGGCGAGGAGTCGATCCAGGTGCGGCACGTCGCGGGGGCGGGGTGCTACGGGCACAACGGCGCCGACGACGTCGCACTGGATGCGGCACTGTTGGCGCTCGCCGTGCCGGACCGCCCCGTGCAGGTCGTGTGGTCGCGGCCCGACGAACTCGGCTGGGCGCCCTTCGGTCCCGCCGCCGTCGTGCGGATCGCCGCCGAGGTGGACGGCGACGGGGCCGTGCGAACGTGGCGTCACGACGTCTGGGGCAACGGGCACGTCACCCGGCCGGGTTTCGTCCGGACCGTGGGTCTGCTGGCCGCCAGTCACCGCGAGGGTGGTGAGCCGATCGGGGCGGCCGGTGAACCACCCTTGGTCAACGGTGGTGGTGCGGCTCGAAACGCGGTGCCAGGCTATGCTTTTCCCGATTGTCGCGTGGTGAATCACCTGCTGTCGGAGATGCCACTGCGCACCTCGGCGCTGCGCTCGCTGGGGGCGTTCCTCAACGTCTTCGCCATCGAGTCGTTCATGGACGAGCTCGCCGTCGCAGCGGGCCGCGATCCGGTCGAGTACCGCCTGGCCCAGCTGACCGACCCTCGCGGCCGCGCGGTGATCGAGGCGGTCGTCCGGCGGTCGGGCTGGGCCGAGTGGGCGCCTGCCGAATCGCGCGGTCACGGCATCGCCTACGCCCGGTACAAGAACACCAGCGCCTACTGCGCGGTGGTCGCCGAGGTGGAGGCCACCAGCGAGGTGCGGGTCCGTCGGCTGACGGTGGCGGTGGACGCGGGGCTGGTGGTCAACCCCGACGGGGCGGAGAACCAGGTGGAGGGCGGCGCCATCCAGGCGACCAGTTGGGCGCTCCGCGAACGGGTCCGCTTCGACGACCGGTCCGTCACCAGCGACACGTGGGAGACCTACCCGATCCTGACGTTCTCCGAGGTGCCCGCCGTGGACGTGGAGTTGGTGCCCGACGACGGCAATCCGTCGTTGGGGGTCGGCGAGACCGCGCAGGGTCCCACCGGGGCGGCCATCGCCAACGCGATCTACGACGCGATCGGCGTGCGGGTGCGCAGCATGCCGTTCACCGCGGAGCGGATCGTCGAGGCCATGCCGGACTGACGCCGGCCTACTGGCGCAGCCGGTCGAGGAGTTCGCGGGCGCCGTCGATGCGAGAACGGTCGTCGCCGAGTGCGGCGGCGAGGAAGGCGGCCCGGCGGGACCGGATGACGTCGATGTTGCGTTTGGCGAGGGCGGTGACGACCAGGTTGGCGGTGCGACCGTCGGACGGGTCGTCGCGCCGCTCGACGAATCCCTGCTTCTCCAGGACGCGCAGTGCGGCACTGAAGTTGCTGGTGCGCATCCTGAGTTCGCGCGCGACGTCGCTGGGCCGGCACCGGGGATGGCGGTCGACGTGCTCGAGGACCGCCGCCTCGACGGTCGACAACGGCACGACGGTCTCGGCGGCCTGGTCCCAGGACCGGATCAGGCGGGCCGCGTGCATGATCGCGTCGGCCAGATCGGCCAGGGCCGACTGGTCGTCGGTGGCGGGAGCTGGGGCGACGGGCCGTGTCATGTCCTCGACTTTACGCCAGAGAAGCTATGAACGTATAGTTATCTCAACATAGCTAATTGAGGACGTGGGATGACGAACGCCGAACAGATGGAACGACTACACGCACCCGGGGCGTCGCCGCGGGGGATCACCGGCCCGCTGCTGCTCGTGCTGGCGCTGCTGTCCGCGGTGGCGCCCTTCGCGACCGACCTGTATCTGTCGGCGTTCCCGACCATGACGACCGACCTGGGCACCACGGCCACGTCGGTCCAGTTGACCCTGACCGCATTCCTCGTCGGAATCGCCCTGGGCCAGTTGGTGTTCGGTCCGCTGTCGGATCGCTTCGGCCGCATGACGCCGCTCGTGGCGGGCTCCCTGCTGTGCCTGGCCGCGAGCGCCGCGACGGCACTGGCGCCCACCGTGGAGGTGCTGGTGGCGGCCAGGTTCGCCCAGGGCATCACGGGTGCCGCGGGAATGGTGATCGGCCGCGCCATCATCTCCGACCTCGCCGTCGGGGCCGCCGCGGCGCGGGCCTTCAGCCTGATGATGCTCGTCGGCGGCATCGCGCCCGTGGTGGCGCCCGTCCTGGGCAGCGTCCTCGTCGGGCCCCTGGGGTGGCGGGGTGTGCTGTGGGTGGTCTTCGCCATCGTCGCGGCCATGTTCGTCGGCGTCGTGGCCGTGGTCCGCGAAACCCACACCGCCGAGCGCCGGGCCGCGGTGCGCGCCGATCGCGACGGCTCGCCGTCGGCGCTGCGCGCGCTGGGTTCGCGTGTCTACCTCGGGAATGCGCTGGCCTTCGCGTTCGCCTTCGCGACCATGATGGCCTACATCTCCGCGTCGCCGTTCGTCTACCAGGTGATGATGGGCTTCAGCGAGGTGCAGTACGGAATCGCGTTCGGCGTCAACGCCCTTGGCCTCGCCGCGGTGAGCGCGGTGTCGGCGCGGCTGGTCGGCAGGCGCTCGACCCGCGGGCTCGCCGGAACCGGGCTCGCCGTGTGTCTGGCAGCCGTGGTGGCGATCGTCGTCATCGTGGCGGTCGGGGCGCCCGCTTGGCTGCTGGCGATCCCGCTGTGGGTGACCGTGTCGAGCCTCGGTCTGGTGTTCGGCAACGCGACCGCGCTGGCCCTCGGCGGAGTCACCGGGGTCGCCGGGTCGGCGTCGGCCGTCCTGGGAGCGCTGCAGTTCGGACTCGGGGCGCTGGTGTCCCCGGTAGTCGGCATCGGCGGAGAGCACACGGCCGTGCCGTTGGCCGCGGTGATGTTCGTGGCAATCTCGATCGCCTGCGCGTCGTTCCTGCTGGGACGCGAACGCCGGAGTTAGCTGGCAAATGAACCAGCGCGGCGGCGGTCAGGCGTGTCCGCCGATCCAACGGCGCGGCACTTCCGCGGTGACTAGATTGAGGTGGCGTTACTCACTACCGAGGGAGTTCCCATCATGACCGCGACCGTTTCGACTCAGCCCACCTACCGGGTGGTCAATCCCGCCACCGGCGACGTTGGTGAGTCGTTCGACTTCGCCAGCGAGGCCGAGATCGAGTCCGCCCTGGCGGCGTCCGACGCGGCGTTCCGCTCCTGGCGCGACATGCCGATCGCCGAGCGCGCCCGCATCGTGACCCGCGTGGCCGAGCTGTTCCGGGAGAACTCGGCACGCCTTGGCGCCATCGCCACCGAGGAAATGGGCAAGCCCCTGCAGGAATCGGTCGACGAGGCCGACTTCTGCGGCGACATCTTCGAGTACTTCGCCTCGGAGGGCCCCACCCTGGCCGCCGATCAGGAGATCAAGACCTTCGCCAAGGGCAAGGCCTACGTGCAGCGGCTGCCCATCGGGCCGTTGCTCGGCATCATGCCGTGGAACTACCCGTTCTATCAGATCGCCCGGTTCGCGGCGCCAAACTTGGTGCTGGGCAACACGATCATCCTCAAGCACGCCGAGTCGGTGCCGAAGTCGGCGCTCGCCGTGCAGGAGCTCATGGATGAAGCGGGCATCCCGAAGGGCGTGTACACCAACATCTTCGCGTCCTACGACCAGATCGAGAAGATCATCGGCGACCGTCGCGTCGTCGGCGTCTCACTGACCGGGTCCGAGCGCGCTGGCTCGGTCGTCGCGGCAATCGCCGGCAAGAACCTGAAGAAGTGCGTCCTCGAGCTCGGTGGCTCCGACGCCTACGTCGTGCTGGACTCCGACGACGTCAAGGCGTCGGCAGACTTGGCATGGGACACCAGGATTGGCAACACGGGCCAGGCCTGCAACTCCAACAAGCGGATGATCGTCACCGAGGACATCTTCGAACCCTTCGTCGCGCAACTCGTCGAGCGGGCGAAGGACCTCAAGCCCGGTAATCCGGCCGAGTCGGCAGACGGCACGTTCGCGCCACTGTCCTCGCGCAAGGCCGCCGAGATCCTCGACGAGCAGGTCAAGGACGCCGTCTCCAAGGGGGCGACGCTGCACGCCGGCGGCGTGCTCGGGGACGGACCCGCGGCCTACTACTCCCCGGCCGTGCTGACCGGCATCACCAAGGAGATGCGCGCCTACCGCGAGGAACTGTTCGGCCCCGTGGCCGTCGTCTACGCGGTCTCCAGTGACGAGGAGGCGCTGGAGCTGGCCAACGATTCCGACTACGGACTTGGCGGCGCGGTGTTCAGCACCGACACCGAGCGCGCTGAGAAGATCGCCCAGCGTCTCGAGTCGGGCATGTCGAACGTCAACACCCCGGCCAACGAGGGCCAGGAGGTTCCGTTCGGCGGTGTGAAGCGAAGCGGTTTCGGCCGCGAACTCGGTCCGCTGGGCATGGAGGAATTCGTCAACAAGCGGATGTACTTCGTCGCGGAGTGAGCTAGGACGGACCGTCCCCTAGTCGTCCGCGGTGCGGCGGGCGCGGGCCCGGCGCTTGCCCTCGTGCATCGCCGCGACCCGGGCGACGGGGATGGTCCGACCCTGCTCGACCAGGTCGGCCGGCAGTCGTTGCGGCGCCGGCATCGAGTCCCGCCACGGATCCCCGCCGTCGAGGACGTCCAGCGCGGTGTGAACGGTGAAGTCCGCAGGGGACACTCGGTCGAGGTCGGACCAGGCCAGCGGAAACGAGACGGGGGTCCCCGGCCGCAGCCGTGGGCTGTACGCCGCCGCGACGGTCGCCCCGCCGGCGCGGGTCGAGTCCACGAACACCTTGCCCGCGCGGTCCTCCACGATGAATGCCGTGGTGGCAATGGCCGGGTCGAGCGCTTCGGCGCGGGCGGCCAGTGCGCGGGTGGCCGCGGCGACGTCCTCGACCGGGGCGGTGCCGTCGACGGGGACGAAGACGTGAATGCCCTTGGCGCCGCTGGTCTTGACCGCGCCGGCGAGCCCGCTGTCGGAGAGCGCCTGGCGCACCAGGTGTGCCACCGCGACCACCGCAGCGAAGTCGTCGTCCCCGGGCGGGTCGAGGTCGAGGATCAAATGCGTTGGACGGTAGATGTTCTCGGCCAGCCCGAGGGTGGGGTGATACTCCACGGCGCGTTGGTTGGCCAGCCACAACAGCGTGCGACGGTCGTTGCACAGCGCGTAGTGCACCTCTCGATGGGATGCCTCCGCCCAGATCGAGGCGGTCCGAACCCAGTCCGGGGTGTACTTCGGGACGTTCTTCTGCATGAACGGCGCCCGCCCGCGCAACACCCGCAGCACGGTGAGCGGCCGGTCGGTCAGCCCGGGCAGCAGCCGGTCGGCGACGGCGTCGAGGTAGTCGACGAGGTCGCGCTTGGTGGCGTTGGCCTCGGGTGTCAACGGCTGGTCGAGGTTGGTCAGGTCGACGCCGTCACGCTGCTCGCTGGTTGCCACCCCCACCATGCTGCCGGACGGCTAGCGTCGACGTCGTGGGGTTCATCGAGAGCGTGGAGCTCGTCGGCAAGGTGATCGACGGCGTCGGGGTGGCGATCATCGCCGTTGGTGCCGTCGTGGCGGGCGGGGTCGCCGTCGGCCGGCTCGTCCGGAGGTCGCCGGACACCTACCGGTTCTTCCGGGAGACGCTGGGCCGGACGATCCTGCTGGGTCTGGAGTTCCTGGTCGCCGCCGACATCATCCGGACGGTGGCGGTCACGCCGAACGCGCAGAGCGTCGCCGTGCTGGCCGGCATCGTGGCGATCCGGACGTTCCTCAGTTTCTCCCTCGAACTCGAGATCACCGGCCGGTGGCCGTGGCAAAAGAAGCCGCGCGAGTCGCCGACCGCACGCATCACGAACGCGAATCCCGAGTAGCCCCGTCAACATGCGTGCAGTCGGCGAGGGTGGCTAGGCGGTGGTGGCGATCCCGCCGTCGACGGGAATGACCGTCCCGGTGAGGTAGGACCCGGCCCGGCTGGCCAGGAACACCGCCACGCCGGCCATGTCGTCGGCCCGGCCGATCCGGCCCAGCGGGGCGGAGGCGGCGATCGCCTCGCCGAACGCGTCGAGCGTGGCCGCCATCATCTTCGACGGGAACGGTCCGGGCGCGACGGCGTTGACGGTGATGTGCTGAGGTCCGAGTTCGCGGGCGAGCACGCGCGTCAACTGGTGCAGCGCGGCCTTGCTGCTGGCGTAGGAGTACACGGGCAGTGGGCTGACGCGGATGCCGTCGATGCTGCCGACGTTGACGATGCGCGCGGGATCGTCGGCGGTGCCGGCCGCCCGCAGTGCCGGCAGCAGCGCCTGAACGAGCCAGAAGGGCGACTTGAGATTGAGGTCGAGCACCTTGTCCCACGCCGAATCCGGGAACGACTCCAGCGGCTCGCCCCACGTCGCACCGGCGTTGTTGACCAGGATGTCGAGCCCCTGGTCGTCCGCGGTGACCAGGCCGGCCAGACGACGGCATTCGTCGTGGGTGGAGAGGTCGGCGGGAATGGCCTCGACGTCGCCGAACTGCGAGAGTTCCGCGCGGGCCTCGTCGCACGCGTCGGCCTTGCGTGAGCTGACGACGACGCGGGCACCCGCCTGCAGCAGACCGCGGGCGATCATCAGTCCGATGCCCCTGGTGCCGCCGGTCACCAGGGCGCGCTTGCCGGTGAGGTCGAAAAGCTGCGCGTGCGTAGTGGATTGACCGTCGGTCATGGATCGCCTTCCGTCGCGGGTCGGCGCCGTTGACAGCGCCACGAGATCGGTCCAGGCTAACCCCATGGCCGACGCATACATTCTCGGTGGCGTGCGGACGCCCTTCGCCCGCTACGGAAGTTCGCTGTCGCACATCCGCACCGACGACTTGCTCGGCATGACCATGACGGGTGCCTGTGAGCGGGTCGGGGTCGAACTCGGTGCGGTCGAGGACATCGTCGCCGGCTGTGTGAACCCCGCGCACGAGGGCATGGGAGACGTCGGCCGATGGGCGGCGCTGGCGGCCGGCTTCCCCGACAGCGTGGCCGGGGCGACGATCAACCGCTTCTGCGGGTCGTCGCTGAGCGCCACGATCAACGTCAGCCACGCCATCAAGGCCGGTGATCTCGGCGTCGGCATCGCGTGCGGCGTCGAGTCGATGTCGCGCTCCGGCTGGGCGATGATGAAGGGGGACGCCGCATTCAGTCCCCGCGGACCGGTCTTCATGCTGGACACCATGTGGGCCGGCGCCGGGGGGCCACCCAACCCCGCGCTGCTCGCCCGCAACGCGTACATCGCGATGATCGAGACCGCGCAGAACGTCGCCGACCGGTACGGACTGACTCGCGACGAGATCGACGCGTTCGCCCTGCGGTCGCAGCGGAACGCCAAGGCGGCCCGCGACTCCGGACGGTTGGCCAAGGAGATCATGCCGGTGACCATCCCGGCGACGCGCAAGACCCCCGAGGTCGTGTTCTCCCACGACGAGTTCATCCGCGACGACACCACCGCCGAGTCGCTGGCGAAGCTTCCGGCTCAGCCGGGCACCACCCAGATGACCGCGGCCAACTCAACGCCGCTGACCGACGGCGCCAGCGCCGTCGTGATCGCCTCGGGTGAGCGCGCCGCGGAACTCGGCGTGGAACCGCTTGCGCGCGTGGTCTCCTCGGCCGTGTACGGCATCGATCCGCTCGTCATGGGACTGGCGCCGGCCTGGGCGATTCCGCTGGCCATCAAGAGGGCCGGGCTGACGCCGGATCAGATCGACGTGTGGGAGGTGCACGAGGCGTTCAGCGCCCAGGCGCTTGGTGTCTTGCGTGAGCTGCCAAACCAATTGGGCGGCTTCGTCGTTCCCGACGAGAAGCTGACCCCCAACGGGGGAGCGGTCGCCATCGGGCATCCGTTCGGCGCGACCGGGACGCGCTACGTCCTGACGTTGGCCACCGAACTGCGCGAGCGCAACGTCCGCTACGGCGTCGTCGGGGTCTGCATCGGATCCGGCCAGGGCGTCGCCCTGGTACTGGAGAACCCGAGCGCGGCCTAGAGGAAGTCGATCTTCGCGGAGTTCTCGCCCTGCTGGCCCATCAGCGTGGTGTAGGCCTCCATCACGATGCCACCGTCGTCGTGGATGCAGGTGTTCTTGCTGACGACGATGTCGGCGCCGAACCGCTCCTGCACCGAGACGATGTCGAAGTGGCACCACAGTCGGTCACCGGCCACCACCGGTCGCTTGTAGACGAACTTCTGGTCCACCTGAACGATCTGCATCGACTCCAGGCCCACGTCGACCGTCCGGAAGAAGCCCTTCTGGGCGAGGATGGCGAACAACGTCATGAACGTCGCCGGCGCCACCAGGCCGGGGTAGCCCAGTTCGGCGGCGGCCTTCTCGTCGAGGGTGGCGGGATCGTCACACTTGATGGCGGCGGCGAACTCGCGGATCTTCTCGCGCCCCACGTCGAAGTAGTCAGGGTATTCGTAGTGCATCCCGCGGATGTCGGTCTTCAATGCCATGAATTGCGAATCTGCCTCTCGCGACGGGGTTCTGGGTCGCTCGGGTGGGTCAGTACTTACCGAAGGCGAGCGCCACGTTGTGTCCGCCGAAACCAAACGAGTTGCTGATGGCGTATTCGTAGTTGCCCGAACGGGGTTCGCCCGACACGACGTCCAGGTCGACCTCGGGGTCCAGATTGTGGAGGTTCAGGGTCGGGGGCACGACGCCGTCGCGCAGGGCCATTACGGTGAGGACCGACTCGACGGCGCCCGCGGCGCCCACTGAGTGGCCCAGTGCCGACTTGGGTGCGTAGACCGCCGCGGAGTTTCCGATGGCGCGGTTGATGGCCGCGGCCTCGGCCACGTCGCCGACCTTCGTGCCGGTGGCGTGGGCGTTGACGTGGTCGATGTCGTCCGGCGTTAGTCCGGCAAGTTGGACGGCGCGGGTCATGGCGTGGGCGGCGCGTTCGCCGTTGGGGTCGGGCGCCACGATGTGGAACCCGTCGGAGGTGATGCTGGCGCCCATCAGTCGGCCGATGATGTTGGCGCCGCGGGCCTTTGCGTGCTCCTCGGTCTCGATGACCATCAGGGCGCCGCCCTCGCCGAAGACGAAGCCGTTGCGGTCGACGTCGAAGGGGCGACAGGCGCCGGCCGGGTCGTCGTTGGTGTTCGACAGCACGATGCGCATCTGGGCGAAGGCGGCGATCGGCACCGCCTCGATTCGGTTCTCGACACCACCGCAGACCGCGATGTCGGCCTCGCCGAGGACGATCTGTCGCCATGCCTGGGCGATGCCCTCGGACCCGGACGCGCATGCCGACACCGGCGTGATGACGCCGGCCTTGGCGTGGCGGTCCAGGCCGACGGCGGCGGCGGGGCCGTTGGGCATGTACATCTGGACGGCCAACGGCGACACCGCCGCCATGCCGCGCTCGCGCATGTCGTCCCAGGCGAAGACCAGTGCCTCGGTCGCGCCCATGCCCGTGCCGATCGACACCGCCAGGCGGTTGGTGTCGACCTCGGGGTTGCCGGCGTTCTCCCACACCCGCCGGCCCAGGACGGTGGACATCCGCTGCACGTAGCCGAGCCGCCTCTTTTCGATGCGGGTCAGATCGGCCTCGAAGTCCTCGTGGAGGTGTCCGCCGATGCGGACGGGCAGGTTGAACTCCTCGACGTACGGGTCGTCGAGCAGACGAATGCCACTTTGCCCGTCGAGCAGGGCCTTCCAGGTGTCGTCGGCGCCGGTGGCGACCGAGGTCGTCATGGCGATGCCGGTGACGACGACGTTCGGAAGACCGTTTCCGGTGCTCAGGCCGGCGACCTGGGACGAGTTGACTGATGTCGGCACGAGAGTGACCCCCACGATGAAGTACACGAGTGGCTGGCCCTCTGCTGGACCTGCGGAATGCTCCGCGGCACGCTGGGCGGGATCAAGATCTGACGGCACCCGGCGGCTCTTAGGAATCTTATACAACTCGTCTTGTCGCCGCACCTGGGTGCGTGAGCTGGGCGAATCCCCGCCCGGGGCGTACCGTCGAGGCGTGCCCGGTGCAGTGCGGTTCGGTGTGTGGACGGCCTTTGCTGTGGCCGGTTTGCTCGGCTGCGCGCCCCTTGCCGCCGCCACTCCGTCGTCGCTGTCGGGTCGACCCGCGGACGCCGTCGTCGCCGACTTGCAGGCGCAGGGCTACAACGTCCAGATCAACTGGACCACCGGGTTCGACACCAAGCCTCTGTCGGACTGCCGGGTGACGGGGGTGAACAACCCCGGTGACATCGCGCCGACCGAGGGCACGTTCACGACCGTCTACGTCGACGTCGCGTGCCCGAACGGGGACGACGGCGGATTCGGCTTCGGCGCCGGGATCGGTTAGCCGCTACCGCGGGAGCTTGGCCGCGATCGCGGCGGCCACGGCCGAGGCCGCGGTGACGGTGCCCGAGTCGCGGCTGCAGGCCTGCACGTCGGCGACCACGTTGTCCTGAACCGCCAGCACGCGCTGACACGAGGCCACCCCGTTGGCGTCACCCCTGGTGAAGGGAATGGCCAACGTGGTGTCGGTCGCGGTGAGCGCACCGCTGCGCCACTTGGGCAGCGGCTGGTCGTTGAGCGTGATGTTGACGTTGTGGTTGGTGCACTTGGACCACCGGTCCGCCGACTGGGTGAAGAACTCGCGGGCGGCGTCGGTCGACGGGTAGTTGACGACGGACTGCACGACCAGGGTGTGCCAGGCGTCGGTGTCCGGGGCCCGTAACAGCTCCTGGCGCAGGGCGATCCACCCGTCCTTGCCGTAGACGCCGGCTTCGTTGACCTGCCAGATGCCAAGGCAATTCAGGTTCGGCAACAGGTTTCGGTGGTCGCTCATCACGTCGACGCGCGGGTGCGCGGTCATGCCCGTGGTGCCGACCGCGGAGTCGACCTGGTCGGCGGTGAGCAGGACGCCGTCGAGCGAGTTGGCGGGCACCAGTTCCGGCGGTCCAGGCGGCGGCGCGGGCTGGCTCGAACACGAGGTCAACGCCATCGCGGCTGCCGCCACGGCGATGAACGAGCGTGCGGCGAAACGCATCACCGATCGTCAGGCATGCGTGCCGGCCGCAGCGCAGGCCTGCTGCGCGTTGGTGGCGTCGTTGTTCATCTCGGTCGCCGTGTTGTTCAGGCTGTCGCCGGGGATGCGCAGCGCCATCTTCAGCAGCAGCTTGGTCGCGTCGGCCGACCATGCCCGCATCGGATCGGCCACGCTCGGGTCGAGTCCCGGGGTGTTCGCCGAGTCCATCGCCACACCCGCGGCTTGGCGCAGGGCGGTCCGGCCAACCTGGTTGCTGCTCTGCACGGCCGGGTCGTTGTAGTCCGAGCCCTCGAACGAGTCGGAGAACTCACCGTAGTAGGTGGCCGCGCCGTCGAGTGCCTGGGCGAAGTCACCGCAGGCCGCGACCGCGGCGGGGGCGGCGGCGTCCGACATCGGGACGGCGTCGACGGCCACCGCAGGGTTCTGAGGGGCGTCTTCGTCGGCGAAAGCCATTGGGGCGAAGGCGAACCCCAGACCCAGGGAGATTGCGCTCGCCGCTGATACCCGCTTCCACACGCCGGATGACGTCAAGACTTCCTCCAAGGTGGTCGATGGCGCCGTCTGACGGGCACGAAACTCGGCCACCACCGTCGGCCAGTCAAGCGTCCAGATGGTGAACGGCTGGCCAATGGCCGGCATCCAACGCCGATCAATCCGGCCAACCCACGCTGTGAGCTAGGTGGGAGCGTAAATACCCTGCCTGGCAACGGATTCAGCGGCGCGAAACTGGCGCGCGCTGGACGGGAACGGGGCGGCAACAGTTGGCCTTCCGTTCACCACACGGCAACCCGGCCATTGGATGCTTCGCCGCGACAGATCCGTTATGTGCTTGAGATTTCGACCACGAGAGGCGCCGATTCACTCATGTTGAACCGTTTTGCGACGCTGGCAGCCGTTTGCATTGCCATCCCGGTCGGGACGGCGCCCGTTGCGCTCGCCGATCCGCCGGCTCCGGACCCGGCCGTGCAGCCCGTCGGCGCGCCCGTGCCTCCGCCGGACACCGGCGGCGTTCCCTCGGCCGCCCCCGGAACTCTGACCACCCCGGACGGGTGGACGCTCACGGTGGTCGGCAGCAACGAGACGCAGCTGCCGGTGGCACCCCTGACCACCGCCATCTCGTCCCGTGAGTACCTCATCTCGGGCACGTTCACCGGCACGATCACCGGCGGCGGCAAGACCAAGCTGGCCGGCGGCACCATGGAGGCCGGCGAGCAGATCGGCTGCGGCATCATCTCCGACGAAACCGAGATCAACCCCGGTGCCAGCATCACGCCCGGACTCGGCGCACTCGGCATCCCCACCCTCAGCGGTGGTATCAGCTTGCAGGGCAAGGTGTATCTGAAGCCGGGCACCGTCACCACCGTCGCCCTGGACAAGAAGTCGTTCAAGGGCGCCTCGACCCGCATCACCCTCACCGGCGTGCGCGTCAAGACCGACCAGTGCGCGGGACAGTCGTTCATCCGCTCCTACGCCACGCTGACCAGCTCGACCGACAACACCGACGACGTCATCACCTACCTCGGCGTCACCAAGTCCGTCTAGCAGCCGGCCGCCCTCCCCGAACTCGAAAGGCTTTGCCATGTTGAATCGTGTTGCCCTGCTGGCTACGGCTTGCATGCTGTTCTCGATGGGCGCCGCGCCCGTCGCGCTGGCCGACCCGCCGCCGCCGGACCCCGCCGTCGCACCGGTCGGCGACCCCGGTCCGCCGCCGCCGGACAACGGCATCGTCGGCTCGTCCGAGCCGGGCGTCGTCACCACCCCCGACGGGTGGACGCTGACCGTCGCGGCCTCCAACGAGTCCGAACTCCCGGTCGCGCCGCTGACCACCGCGCTGTCGTCGCGCGAATACCTGGTGGGCGGTACCTTCACCGGCACCGTGACCGGCAAGGGCAAGACCACGCTGGCCGGCGGCACGCTGGAGGCGGGCTACCAGATCGGTTGCGGCATCGAACTCGGACAGGTCCGTCTCATCGGCCAGGCCGGCGTCAACGTGGGCGTGGGCATCGCCGGCAACGGCGCCGCGGGCATCACCGGGGTCGGCATCGGCAGCGTCTCGTTCCCGCTGTCGGGCACCATCGAAATCCACCCCAAGCCGGGCACGGTCTCCACGGTCGCCGTGGACAAGAAGACCTTCAAGGCCGCCCCGGTTCGCGTGACGCTCAAGGACACCCACGTCAAGGTCGACGGTTGCGTCGGACAGTCGTTCCTGCGGTCCTACGCCACGCTGACGAGCTCGACGACCGACACCGACGACGTGGTGGCCTACTACGGCATCACCAAGTCGGTCTGACGCAACACCCAACGGGCCACCACACCGAAGAACGAGGCACATGGCAATGATTGACCGACATCGCATCGTCGCCGCGGCGTGTGGCCTGGCAGTCGTCGGAGCGGCGGTCGCCTTCCCGGCGACCGCCGTGGCCGACGACCTTCCTCCCGGCCCCGTGCCGGTCCCGGCCGACCCGGCGCTGCCGCCGCCACCTCCGGGCCCTCCGGTGGGACCCGCTGTGCCGATGCTGGGAAATCTGGGACCCACGGGCCTGGACGTGCTGGCGCAGAGCAACGCACCTGCGGTCTCCGGTGCGCTCGGGGCGCCGTCGGTGGTGGGCCTCGACCAGAACAGTCTGCTGGGTCAGAACCCGGTGCCCGAGGCGCCCAACGGCGCCGTCGGGGCGGTGCCCAACCTCAACGTCTTCAACAACGCCTACGGCATTCAGCAGTATCAGGTGCCCTCCGCGCCGGGCGGTGAGCGCTTCGACGTCGCCCCCGGTGACGAGAACGCCGACGTCACCCGGCGGGAGTGGTTCGGCCGGTGGATCGACATGCAGCGGGCGGGACGCACCTACGGCGGGCTCGGGCAGGCTCCGCAGCAGCAGCTCGGTGAACCGCTGCCCGGTACCGCGCCGCCGCCCGGGACGGTGATTCCGCCGGGGCTGGTGCAGTTCCTGCCCGACCCCGCGGACGGTCCGACACCGCCCCCTGGCCTGATTCTGCCGCCGCCTCCGCCGCCTGCCGGCTAGGGCAGCGGCTCGGGGACGGGCATGTCGATCAGACCGTTGAGGTCGGCATCGGCCTGCTCGTCGGGCAGCTCTCGCGACGGCAGCACGATCAGCGGCCGCTCGTCGGGGCCGGCGTCGGCTCGCATCGGTGCGGCGCAGCCCATTCCGAACCGGGTGGGTGCGGGCACGCCCGCGAACTGGGCGCAACACGCGCTGACCACGGCGTCGGCGTCCTGGTCGGGTGCGGGCACGGTGGTCGAGGTGCACTGGGTGTAGGCGTCCACGTCGAAGACCGGTGTCGTGGGCACGGCCTGCGCGACGCCGATCGGAGCGACCACGCATGCGGCGGCGACGGCGAACGACGGCACGACGAGCCGACGACGACCGACTCCGAAGCCCGTGACCATGCCTGCTTTCTATCAGAGCGCGGTGTCCCACGGTGCCGAAACCCTCCGTGCCCACAGGGGTGCCAGGGCGTCGACGAGCGGTTGGGCGTAGTCGGTGTGGTCGTCGGGGGCGGCCGCCTCGAACTCGGCGACCTCGACGCCGACGACGTCGTTGCGGCCGAGCCGCGTGGCGATCTCGCCCAGGTCGTCGAGACCGAGCCCGCCAGGTACCCGGTAGTCGGTGGGGACCGTGTCCGGTTCGAGGACGTCGCAGTCCAGGTGGACGTAGACCGGCGCGTCGCCGACGTAGCGGTCGAGTAGGTCCATCAGGTGCGGGCCCGCGGCGAGCTTGATGGTTCCGTCGTCGACGAGTGCCTGCTCGGGTGGGTCCAGGTCGCGGCTTGCGCCGAGCACGATGTGGTCGGGCGCGAGTCCGGACCCGAGGCCGGACTCCCACCACCCGACGGCCGCGCTGAGGACCAGCCCGCCGAGATAGCCGGTCGTCGAGCCGGCTGGCGTGTTGAGGTCGGCGTGGGCGTCGAACCACACCACGACGGCGTCCGGCCGCAGCGCTGCGACGTTGGGCAACGTCGCCAGCGACGCCGCGCAGCGCGAGGCCGCCAGTATGGGGATGTGGCCGCGAGACATGATGTCCGCGTGGGTGTCTCGCAATGCGAACAGCCCGGGACGGGCGTCGCGCAGGGCGTGGTGCCACGGGGCCGACGTTGCCGGCCGGGGGTCGCCGACCGTGGTGGGTTCCAGCCGGAGGCGCCGGCTCAGCTCCCGGCCGACGATCGGCGCGCCCGCCATTCCTCGGTCGTTGTGGTCGCCGGTGGGTCCGACGAACACGACGAGTTCGAGGTCTCCCGTGGCCATGCCGGAATGCTAGTGATCGCCCATGGTTCGGCGCCAGGCATTAACGGGCGCGGGAGTGGACTTGCGGGTCCATTTCCGTCGGAGCATGGTGGTCGCATGCCACTCGACCAGTACTACCTCCTCGGCACGTCCGGCCTGCGCGTCAGTCGGCTTGCGTTGGGCACCATGAACTTCGGCACGGGTGGCTATCACGCCGCCTACGGCAAGACCCTCGACGAAAGCCGGCTCATCTTCCGGCGCTACCTCGAGGAGGGCGGCAACTTCGTCGACACCGCGGACTTCTACACCGCCGGAGAAAGCGAGACGATCCTCGGCACGCTGCTGCAAGAGGCGAAGATGCGCGACCGGGTGGTGCTGACCACCAAGTTCACCAACAGCGTGGCGCCCGGCGATCCAAACGCCGGCGGCAACGGCCGCAAGCACATGATCCGTGCCCTGGAGGACTCGCTGCGCCGCCTGGGTACCGACTACGTCGACCTCTTCCTGTTGCACACGTGGGATCGGCTGACGCCGGTCGAGGAGGTCCTGCGCACGTTCGACGACCTGGTGAGCGCGGGCAAGATCCGCTACGCCGGACTGTCCGACGTGCCGAGTTGGTATGCGGCGCAAGCACAGACGCTGGCCCGGGCGCAGTCGTCCGCGCCGATGGTGAATCTCCAGTTGCCGTACTCGCTGATCGAGCGCCAACTCGAGGTGGAGCACCTTCCGATGGCGCAGACGCTCGGTCTCGGAATCACGGCGTGGAGCCCGCTGGGCGGCGGCTTCCTCAGCGGCAAGTACCGCCACGACTCCGCGCGCGGACTCACCGGCGACGGACGACTGAGCACTCCCGGCGGGTCGGGACTTCCTCTGACGGAACGGGACTGGCGCCTGCTGGAGCCGCTCGAGTCCGCCGCGAAGCAGCTGGGCGTGACGATGGCTCAGGTGGCCGTCAACTGGGTGGCCACCCAGCCGGGCATCGCCTCGGCGATCGTCGGGGCCAGTAGCGCCGATCAGCTCGGCGCCACGATGGCGGCCCTGGACTTCGAGCTGCCCGCCGAGTCGAGGGCGACGCTCGACGAGGCCAGTGCCCTGGCGGCCGAGTCGGTCTACCGGATGTTCACCCCCGAGTATCAGGCCCAGCTGGTCAGCCCGGGGGTCAAGGTCGGCGACCATCCGGTCGGCTATCGACCCGTCGTCCGAAACTGGTTGCCGCAGAGCGCATGAAAAGGCCCCGCGGTCCGGTGGAACCGCGGGGCCTTCGTGCGTGCGAGGGTCAGCTGATGCCGACGACTTCCTGGGCGATGGCGGCGATGCGGGTCTGAGCCGCCGACACCACGCCCTGACGCGCCTTGTGCGCCTCTTCGTAGGCGAGGATGGCGCGGACGTCGGCCGGGTTGGTCAGTGCCTTGATGGCGCTCACGGACTCGGAGACGTTCAGCTCGTCGTACCCGTCGACCGGCAGCTCGCCGGCGTCGAGGGCGCCGGTGGCGCTACGCGCGGAGTGCAGGACGTCGGCGGCCCGCTCCCCGCCACCCTCACGGATGACGGCCTCGGCCGTCTCCAGGGCGGCGTCCCGCGACGCTGAGACGGTCTTGCTGGCGACGTCGCCAACTCGCTTGCCGCGGTTGATCAATTCGCTGACGGCCAGCGGTGTGGCGCGCACGGTGTCGACGGCCCTGTCCAGGCTGCGGACCGACCAGTTCACCGGCACGTTGACCAGCTGGATGGCGGTGCCCGCGGCGGCCTGCAGCGGGGTGCGACGCAGGGCGGCGGGTCCGCCGAGCGCGTCCTCGGCGAGGACGGTGGTCAGCCAGTCCACGGTCGCGGCGTGGGCGGTGATGAGTCGCGTCGCCAGCGCTTCGACGTCGGACTCCTGCGCGGCGACGGCGAGCGCCTTGACGTAGCGCGCACGGTCGAACAGCTGGTGCTCCAAGGCGAGGTCGCCAAGCAGTGCCTCGTCGAACGGCTGCGCCTGCTCGGTGAGTGCCTTGACGGCGGCGGCGGCGCGTCCCAGGAACGGGCCGATCACGTCGGGGCGGCCGCCCAGCGAGCGGATCGCCTTCTCGATGGCCTCGGCGCGGTCACGGCCGTTCTCGGCGTTCTGGGTGAGTTCGCGACGGACGGCCTCGGTGCGGGCCTGGGCGACGCGGGTCTCGGCGACCTGAATCTCGGTGTTGGTCAGGTCGAGAAGCGCACGCAACTGTGCGATCAGGGTGTTGGTGGTGATACTCATGTGGGTTCGCCCCTTCGGCGTTGATGTGTCTCGGCGCGGGGTGCACCTTCCCAAGTTGCGTACCCGTCGGGCGGTCTGGTAACCGCCTCGGCGCCGCATTGTGGGCCAGGTCTCAGGGGGTGGAGCGGCGTTTCTTGCGGTGGCTGGTGTCGCACAACGGATAGGTCTTGCTGCGTCGACACGTGCAGATGGCCACCATGAACCGGTCGGATTCGACGGTCGCCCCGTCGGGCGTCTCGACGCGCACGGGACCCTGCACCATCATCGGACCACCCGCGGTGAGGCGGACGAGCCTGACGTCGGCGTCGGTGGTCGTGGGTTCCTCGTCGCTCGGCACTGCTGGTGGGTGCCCCGGGGTCATGAACGTGAAACGGTTTGGCAGGTTTCGAACAGACGTGCGACGGATATGCCGCAGGTGGAGGTGATGTCAGTGAGCGAAGATGCGCAGCAGGCGCCGAGCGAAACAGCTGAGAAGGACACGTCGGAATGGGTGACCGGTGACGAGCCGATGACCGGTCCGCAACGCAGTTATCTGCACACGTTGGCCCAGGAGGCCGGACGAGAGGTGCCCGACGACCTGACGAAGGCGGCGGCGTCGGACATGATCGACGAACTGCAGCAGCAGACCGGTCGAGGCGCCAACGGTTAGTGACACCGGTTGGTGACACGATGGGCAACGTGCCGGACTCGTTGCCCGAGGGATTCGCCGTCACGGCGCCGCCGGTGCCGCGACCGGTGTTCACCCGCCAGTTCTGGGGTGACCTGACCTTCGTGCACTGGCCGGTGGACCCGGGCGCCATCGCGCACTTGTTCCCCGACGGCGCCCGGCCGGACGTCTTCGGCGACGGACGGACGTACGTGGCTCTGGTGCCGTTTGCGATGAGTCAACTGTCGCTGGGGATTCCGCGGGCGATTCCCTACTTCGGCCGGTTCCTGGAGACCAACGTGCGGCTGTACTCGACCGACGACGCCGGCCGGCGCGGCGTGCTCTTCCGATCGTTGGAGACCGAGCGGTTGGCCATGGTGGGAGCCAGTCGTCTGACGCTGGGTACGCCGTACACGTGGGCGAGGATGCGGATGACCCGCGAGGGTCGACGGATTACCTACGACAGCGTGCGACGTCTTCCGCACCGCGGACTGCGCAGCACCGTCGGCGTGGAGGTGGGTCCGGTGGTCGAACCGACACCTCTGGAAACGTGGCTCACCGCACGCTGGGGCGCACACACCCGCAAGGCCGGTCGCACGTGGTGGGTGCCCAACGAGCACGTTCCGTTCCCCCTTCACACCGCCCGGATCGTCGAGTTCGCAGACGATTTGGTGCCGGCCAGTGGCGTGGAACCGGTGGGGGAGCGACTGCGCGCGCTGTACTCGCCGGGGGTGTGGGCGCACTTCGGCAGGCCGACCCCGCTCTGACTCAGGTCGTGAGCGCCGCGACGGCCGGACCGTACATCGTGGTCTTGACGGCCGACACCGTGCCGGCGTCCTTGCCGCCGTACGGCGCGACCAGGGCAACCGCGTCCGCGACGACGGAGTCCTCGGCGGCGGTCGCGTCCACGATGCCGTAGGCCAGTGCGTCCACTCCACCGAAGCGCCGCCCGGTGGTCATCGACGCCACGGCCGCCGCCGGGGTGAGCTTGGCCTGGATCAGCGCGGCCATCCCCGGCGTGAACGGGATGCGGATGTCGACCTCGGGGAAGCAGAAGAAGCCCCGGTCCGCGCGCATGACGCGGTAGTCGTGGGCCATCGCGAGCATGGCGCCCGCGCCGAAGGCGTGCCCGTTGAGTGCCACGGCGGTCGGCATCGGACACGTCAGCACGCGGGCGAACAGTGCGTGGACGCGTCCGACGTAGGACTCCATCTGGTCGCCGTGCGCCAGCAGCCAGTCGAGGTCCAGACCGTTGGAGTAGAACTTGCCGGTGCCGGTGGTGACGAGGCCACCCGCTCCCGAGGTGACGACGTCGTCGATCCGGCCCTCGACCTCGTCGAGGAAGTCCAACGAGAACCGGTTCTCGTCGTCGCCGAGGTCGAGGACGGCGATCGTGTCGGTGTGGGTCACGGTGATGGGCATGGATTCACTCCTCGGTGGTGGGGGACGGCGGACCGCCGGCGAGCACTGCGCGTACCGCCGACGTGAGTTGGGTGCGGGCCCACGGATCATCGATCCTGTTGCGTGACAGCATGATTGCGGTGGGCAGGTCGACGATGCACAGCGTCATCGCGTCGACGGCCCTGGCGTCCTTGCGCTTCCACAGATGCATGGACAGGCGCTTCATCAGACCGATCAGGGCTCGGTCCAGGGCGGCCAGGTCGGTGACGACGTCCTCGGGCAGGTCGTCGCCGAGGAGTTGTGCCCGGTCGACCCGCAGCAGCAGGCGCGACGACTGCGGGTGTAGACCGTAGAACACCGCGGGTGCGTCGGCGGCGGCCACGACGGCCGACACCGGATCGGCATCCGGGTCGGCGAGGGCCGACTCCACCAACGCGTTCTGGACGTCGAGGAAGGCTCGGGCGGCGCGCAGCCAGGTCTGCGCCAGCAGCTCACCCCGGGACCGAAAGCTGTGGTAGATCGCGCCGTTCGACGTGCCGGCGGCGGCCGCCACCGCGCGGGTGGTCACGCCCGCGGGGCCGATCTGGACGGCCAGCGCCTCCGCGGCGTCCAGGACCGTGTCGCGGTCGTGGATCCGGGGGCGGGGCATGCCGGAAAGATAACAGAGCGATTGCTCTGTTATCAACGTGGCGGCGCGCCGGTCACCGGCTTGGCGAAGAACACCCGGTGGAACCCGTCCTGGACGGCCCGGCCGGTCTCCCGGAAGCCGCGGCGCGGATAGAACTCGAGATTCTCGGTCATCGCCTCGTTGGTGCACAGTCGGATCTCGGCCAGGCCCTGTTCGCGGGCGTCCTGGTCTGCGAGCGCCAGCAGGGCCCGCCCGTGACCGCCTCCCTGGGCCGTCGGCGCGACGGCGACGACGTCGAGCAGCAGATGGTCGGGCCGTGCCTGCGTGACCAGCACGCCGACGATGTCCTCTCCGTCGTCGACCACCCAGACCCGGGACGTCTCAAGCAGTTCCGCGTAGTCGGCGGTCATGGGCGCAGGCGGCCTGCCGATCCGGTCGACGTACTTGCCGAACGCCGACGTGACCAGTCGCACGATGCCGTCGACGTCGTCGCGGGTGGCTCTCCTGGGACGCGACTGGCTCACGGAGTGAACACTAGTCCACCGCCGGCTAGGCAGCGTCGGCGTCGGCGCTGGCGTCCGCCTGATCCGACGGTGGTTGTGCCGCAGGGGTATTCGCCGGCGTGGCATCCACCGTGGCAGTCGGCGTCGCACTGCTCGAAGGTGTGACGGCGTCGCCGGTCGTGTCGTGCGGCGCGGGATCGACGCCACCCGGCGTCACCTTGTTGCCGTCCGACGTCAGGGTGGGGTGCAGGCCGTCGCCGACGGTCGCGTCGAGCTCGGTCTTGGGGACGTCCGGGGTCGTGGTGGTGGTGGGCGTGCTGCGACGGACCACGGGGGTCGACGAAGGCACGACCGGCACGGGCGCCAGGTTCTTGATCGGGTCCGGGGGCGTCGCCGGCGCGCGGCCGCCCGAGGCCAGGTTGGCGGCCCCCTGTGCCAGGGCGCCGGGGATCGCGGCCAGCGCCTCCGCGATCTTGGCCGGTGGCGTGACGAACGAGAACGGAACTGCTGCAGCCGGATCGGCGTTCACCCGATCGGTGTAGCTCATGTCGACCAGCACGCGGAGCAGTGGCTCCACGGCGCCGAGCAGCGGCTCGACGAACCCGGTGCCGTGCGTCGCGGCCGCCAGCTCGCGCAACGGGCCCAGCAGGGGCAGGTGCGGGTTGTAGTACAGGACGTAGCGGTCGGTGCTCCCGGCGGCGGTGTCCTCCACCTCGGTCACGTAGGCGTAGGACGTGGCCGGATCCAGCGGGTCGTAGAACCTGTCGGCGTGGCCGTAGCGGATCGACAGCGCGGAGTTCACCAGAGCCAGCGGGTTGAAGTAGGCCGGGAAGTCCGCGTAGGTGTCGTACATGTTGGCGCTGTAGGTGGTGTCGTACCGGGAGGGTTGTGCCGCGCCCATGCCGGAGGTGACGCCGGGAATGCCGAGGCCGGGAAAGCGGCCGAAGATGCCGCCGTTGCCGGCGAACGGCGACGCGATCATCACGAAGGTCAACTGGTCGGCCGACGGCGCGCCGGAGGCGCCGAGCGACTGCAGGTTCCGCTTCTCCTGCTCGGCGGCCATGGTCCCCAGCGAGTACCCGGCGACGATCAGGTGCGCCTCGTCCTTCCCCGTCTTCGTCAGATACTCGTGCAGGATCGGCAGCGCCACGTCACGGCTGTCGTCCAGCGCCACCGTCGCGGGGTAGTGCACCGGTACGTAGTGGAAGTCGTCGAGGGCGGGCACCACGGTGCCCGCCAACTTGGCGGGGACGCGGGCACTCGTCGGGTCGTCCCTGCCGCCGATGCCGATCACGGTGTTGGCAAGCCGAACCATTGCGGTGGTGCCGGTCGCATGACCGAAGACCAGTGCGCCCGAGCATCCGATGGCCACGAGCGCGGCGAACACCGCCTTGCCGGCAGGGTGTGTCTCGGGCTTTGCCACGGTTGTCCCCCCAGGGGTGTGCTGCGCGACGTTGCGCGGCTCGGACGGTACTCCGCGCGGACGGCGCCCACGGCAGATCGCGTGGATCCGGTCTCGGCCTGACGGGCGTTAACGAGCGACGGCGACACCCCATGTCGGGATGTCGCCGTCGGTGCGCTGACGCGGTCTGCCTACGGGCAGGTGAACTGCAATTCGAAGGGCTTCTTGGCCGGCTGCATGGGGTTGGCCATGTCGATGCCGAAGGCGTTGCCCGTGATCGTGTAGGTGTTGCCGTCCTTGGTCGCCGTGGCGTCCCCCTGGCCGGCGCCCACCGCGAGGGTGATGCCGTCGACGTTGCCCAGTCCCACGGACGTCACCGTCGGCGGATCGGATTCGCTGATGACCGCGGCGATCCCCGTCATGGACTCGCCGATGGCAACGTTCACGTTGCCGCCCATGGACGCGCACACCACCCGGCCGCCGACGTCCTTGGGCTGGCCGTCGATGGTGACCTTGGTGTTCGCGCTCGCCTCGGCGGTCGTGGAGGCGGCACTCGAACTGCTCGACGACGACGAGCTCGAACTGGAGCTCGAGGAGCCCGACGCCGACTTGTCTCCCGACGAACAGCCCGCGAGGCCGGCGACCACGATGGCGGCCCCTCCCACGGCAATCAGCACTTGCTTCACGTCTGGTCTCCTCGTCGTCGATGCGACCCCATCAAGATCAACGGATCGTCCCACGAATTATGGGGTGAGACGGCACGACGGTCAGGGAATTGCCAGAATTGGCCGCCGTCGTCGCGCCCGTGGCGGGCTGGGTGAGGGGCGGCGTAGGTTCGCCAGGATGAAGTCGACGCGCACCCCCGACGACCGCTTCGACGACCTGTCGGACTTCCCGTATCCGCCGCACTACTGCGAGGTCGACGACCAGGAGGGCGGACGCCTTCGCGTCGCCTGGGTCGAGGACGGCCCTGCCGACGCCGATCCGGTCCTGCTGTTGCACGGCGAGCCGTCCTGGTCCTACCTCCATCGTCGGATGATCCCGATTCTGGTGGCCGCCGGACACCGCGTCATCTGCCCCGACCTGGTGGGATTCGGCCGGTCGGACAAGCCCACCGAGATCGGCGACCACACCTACGCCCGGCACGTCGAGTGGATGCGGGCGGTGGTCTTCGACCACCTGGACCTTCAGCGGGTGACGATCGTCGGGCAGGACTGGGGTGGGCTCATCGGGCTGCGCCTCGCCGCCGAACATCCGGAGCGCGTCGCGCGGATCGTCGTCGCCAACACGGGGCTGCCCACCGGCGATCTGCCGATGCCCGAGATCTGGTGGCAGTTCCGCAAGGCGATCCAGGAGATGCCCGAGATCGAGGTCGGTCGATTCGTCCAGTCGGGCTGCCTGCGGCCCATGGCCGATTCGGTTCGTGCGGCCTACGACGCGCCGTTCCCCGACGATTCCTACTGTGCCGGTCCCCGGGCGATGCCCGGTCTGGTGCCCACCTCGCCGGAGGACCCCGCGAGCGCGGCGAATTTGAAGGCGTGGACGACGCTGCGCGACAGCCCGACTCCGATGCTGGTGGCCTTCAGCGACGGCGATCCGATCACCGGCGCCATGGGCCCGATCTTCATCAGCGAGATGCGGGGCGCCCAGGGCGTCGAGCATCCCGTCATCCACGGCGCCGGGCACTTCCTCCAGGAGGACGCCGGCGAAGAGCTCGCCGATGCGATCGTGCGCTTCCTGGCCTAGGGGCGCGCGGCGCGTGCGATGTGAGAACGTACAGCGGTGAGCACCCCGCCGTACTTCGAGGTCAAGGCCCAACTGCCAGAAGCAGCCGGCCGGGTAGGCGTCATCCACACCCCGCATGGCGACGTGCACACCCCGGCGTTCGTGGCGGTCGGGACGGCGGCGACCGTCAAGGCCGTGCTGCCCGAGTCGATGAGAGACGTTGGCGCCCAAGCGGTCCTGTCCAACGCCTACCACCTCTACCTGCAACCGGGGCCCGACGTCGTCGACGAGGCGGGCGGTCTGGGCGCCTTCATGAACTGGCCGGGTCCGACCTTTACCGACAGTGGCGGCTTTCAGGTGCTCTCGCTCGGAGTCGGCTTCAAGAAGGTGCTCTCCATGGACACCGATCGGGTCCAGGCCGACGACGTGATCGCCGAGGGCAAGGAGCGGCTGGCGCACGTCGACGACGACGGCGTGACGTTCCGCTCGCACAAGGACGGGTCGATCCACCGGTTCACCCCGGAGGTGTCGATCGGCATCCAGCATCAGCTCGGCGCCGACATCATCTTCGCCTTCGACGAGCTGACCACGCTGATGAATACCCGTGGCTACCAAGAGAGTTCGGTTCAGCGCACCCACGACTGGGCGGTGCGCTGCCTTGCCGAACACCGTCGGCTCGGCATCGCGCGGGCACACAAGCCGGCGCAAGCCCTGTTCGGCGTGGTGCAGGGCGCGCAGTACGAGGACCTGCGCAGGCAGGCGGCGAGGGGCCTGACCGAAATTCGCGACGAGGATGGCAGGGGGTTCGACGGGTACGGCATCGGTGGGGCGCTGGAGAAGCAGAATCTCGCAACCATCGTCGGCTGGGTCACCGACGAGCTGCCCGACGACAAACCCCGCCACCTGCTGGGCATCAGCGAGCCCGACGACCTGTTCGCCGCCGTCGCCGCGGGTGCGGACACGTTCGACTGCGTGTCGCCGTCGCGGGTGGCGCGCAACGCCGCGGTGTACTCGGCGACGGGCCGGTACAACATCACCGGGGCGCGCTACAAGCGTGACTTCACGCCGATCGACGCCGAGTGCGACTGCTACACCTGCGCCAACTACAGCCGGGCCTACATCCACCACCTCTTCAAGGCCAAGGAGATGCTGTCCTCCACGCTGTGCACCATCCACAACGAGCGATTCGTCATCCGGATGGTGGACCAGATCCGCGCGGCCATCGCGGCCGGGGAGTTCGACGAACTGCGCGAGCACGTTCTGGGGCGCTACTACTCGCGCACAATGGAACGGTGACGAATACCGCGGAGCCGCAGTCGCTGCTGATGCAGCTGCTGAACCCCCAGAACCGAGCCGACCCGTACCCGGTGTACCGGCAGATTCTCGACGGCGGACCGATCCTGCTGCCGCAGAGCAATCTGGTCGTCTTCTCGTCGTTCCAGGACTGCGGCGACGTGCTGCGGCACCCGTCGTCGGCCAGCGACCGGCTGAAGTCGACCGTCGCGCAGCGTGAGATCGCCAAGGGCGCGCAGCCACGGCCGTTCGGCCAGCCGGGGTTCCTGTTCCTCGACCCGCCCGACCACACCCGGCTGCGCAAGCTGGCGCAGCAGGCGTTCGCGCCGAAGCGTGTCAGGGCGCTGGAGGCCGACGTGGTGCAGATGGTCGACGGCCTGCTCGACCGGGTCAATGGCGACCTGGACGCCGTCGCCGACCTCGCCTACCCGCTGCCGGTCGCCGTGATATGCCGGATGCTCGGCGTGCCGATCGAGGACGAGCCGCAGTTCAGCCGCGCCTCCGCCCTGCTGGCGCAGGGCCTCGACCCGTTCATCACCTTCACCGGCGAACTGCCCGAGAACTTCGACGAGCGGATGACCGCCGGCCATTGGCTGCGTGGCTACATCGCCGGCCTCGTCGAGGAGCGTCGGTCGACTCCACGCGAGGATCTGATCTCGGCGCTGATCGCCGCCGAGGAGGACGGCGACCAGCTGAGCACCGACGAGATCGTGGCGACGTGCAACCTGCTGCTGATCGCGGGCCACGAGACCACCGTGAACCTGATCGCCAACGCGATCCTGGCGATGCAGCGCGAGCCTGGGCACTGGAACGCGCTGACCGAGGATCCCGACCGCGCCGCCACGATCATCGAGGAGACGCTGCGGTATGACCCTCCCGTGCAGCTGGCCGGGCGGACGGCGGCCGAGGACATGACCATCGGAGAGGTGACGGTCCCCAAGGGCGACACGATGATGTTGCTGCTGGCCGCCGCGCAGCGCGACCCGGCGGCGTTCGACCGGCCGGACGCGTTCGACCCAGACCGAGAGAACCTGCGGCACCTGGCGTTTGGTCACGGCGTGCACTTCTGCCTCGGCGCGCCGCTGGCCCGGCTCGAGGCCAGGGTGGCGTTGACGGCGGTGACTCGACGCTTCCCGGGTGCCACGCTCGCCGGCGAGCCGGCCTACAAGCCGAACGTCACGCTGCGGGGCATGGCGTCGCTCCCCCTCCACCCCTAGCGATTTCGGCGCGTAAACGTTCGCTGAGCGAACGTTGCCGCGCCCAAGTCGCCTGCGGGATAGGGTCGCGCCATGCCCACCGAGCTCGCCGCCGAGCAGGCCGCCGCCCGACTCAACCCCCGCGACACCCTGGGCATCCCCCTCGGGCCCGGCCAGCCGCCCGCGTTCCTGCGGGCGCTCGGCGACCGCGAGGACTGGACCGACCTGCGGGTCTACGGCGCGTTGCTCGCCGTCCTCACCGAACTGTTCTCTCGCCCGGGCGTGCACTATCTGTCCGGCTTCTTCGGCCCGTTGGAGCGGGCGCTGCTCGGTGGTGGCGCCGACATCCAATTCACGCCGGCGGACTTCCGGCGCTTCGGTCCGTTGCTCGAACGGCAGGCGCCGCGGGTGATGACGACCGTCGCCACGCCGCCGGACGCCGACGGCTGGTGTTCGCTGTCGCTGCACGCCGGTGGCACGATCGACGAATTGCGAAGGGCAGGAGCGGATCCCGATCGTCTCCTGATCGTCGAGGCGTCGGAGGCGTACCCGCGGACGTTCGGGCTCGGGGGACACCGCCATGGTTTGCACGTCGACGAGATCGATATTCTGGTCCACTCGACCGACGAGCCGTTCGCGCTGCCGGAGGGCGAGCCCACCGACGTCGACGACGCCATCGCGCGCCACGCCGTCGGCTTCATCCCTTCCGGCGCGACGCTGCAGGTCGGCATCGGCTCCATCCCCAATCAGATCGCCACCCTGCTGGCCGAGGGTGATGGCAGCGACTACGGGTTGCACACCGAGATGTTCACCGACGGCTGCATGAAGTTGCACCGTGCGGGCAAGGTCGACAACGTCCGCAAGGGGCAATATGACGGGGTCAGCGTGACGACGTTCGCCTTCGGCTCACCGGAGCTCTACACCTGGCTCGACGGCAACACCGACGTCGCCTTCCTGCCGGTCGAGATCGTCAACTCACCGGAGGTCATCGGCGCCAACGCCGACATGGTCTCGGTCAACGGCGCGCTGGCGATCGACGCGCAGGGCCAGGTCGTGGCGGACACCCTCGACGGCAAGCAGTTCAGCGGCATCGGCGGCGCCGAGGACTTCGTGGCGGGTGCCGGGCTGGAGTTGGCGGATCGCTCGCTGATCTGCCTGCCGTCCACCTTCACCACGAAGGACGGCGCGTTGCGGTCGCGCATCGTGCCGACGTTCGGTCCCGGCGCGGTGATCACCACGCCACGGCACCAGGTCGACGTCATCGTCACCGAGTACGGCGTCGCCGAGCTGGAGGGCCGGACCGTCCGCGAGCGTGCCGAGGCGCTGGCGGCGATCGCACACCCGCAATTCCGCGACGCGCTCCGTTCGCCCTAGGTGAGGGAGTCGACGACCGCCAGCGCGGCGCGCTCGCCCGCCTCGACGGCGCCCTCCATGTAGGCACTCCAGTGGGTGGCCGTGTCGGTGGACGCCCAGTGGATCACGCCGATCGGCGCCGCGAGGGCCTCACCGTAGGTGGTCCACACGTGCGGGCCGTGGTTGGCGTTGTAGCAGCCGCGGGTCCACTGCCGGTCCGACCATTCCCCGTCGACGTAGAACTCCGGCGTCGCGGCCTTGGCGCCGAAGTGGCGCACCAACTCCGCGGTCAGCGCGGTGCGTCGTTCGTCGACGGGCAGACGCCCGAAGGTCCGTGCCTGGTCGCCCTCCAGGAACAGCAGCATCACCCCGTGGTCGTCACCGGGCAGGCAGGTGTCGTTGGACATCCGCGCCGGGCCGACGTCGGAGATGATCTGCCCGTTCAATCCGTCGGTGCGCCAGAAGGGTTCGTCGTAGACGAAGAACGCCTTCATCGCCGACCCGTTCGGCAGGCGCTGCGTCAGCTGGTCACGCACGCCGGACAGCGGTGGCTCGTAGAGGATCCGGCCCGCGAGCGTCGGCGAGATGGCGACGATGACGCGGCGGCCGCGGGCCACCAGTCCGCCGCGGCAGTGCACGATGACGCCGTCGGTGGAGTGCTCGATGGTCTGCACCGGGGCGTCGAGGACGACGTGGTCGGTGATCAGGGCGGCGAGCCGCCGGGTGATTTCGCCGGTGCCGCCGACGAAGCGGGTGGTCTGGGCACCGCCCTCGGACTCGGCGAACAGTTCGGCGGTCACACCGCAGGTCTGAATCGTGAACAGCAGGTGCAGGAACGACACCTCGACGGTCGGCACCGCGAGGATCCCGACGGTGCAGATCTCCAGCAGCGTCCGCGCGATCGGCGAGAGACCCTGGTCGTCGTACCAGGTGCCCGCGCTGATCACGTCCCATTCGTCGGCCCGCGGCGCCAGCCAGGGAGCCTCGACGGGCACGTCGGCGGCGAGCTCGTCCAGACGGCGCAGGACGCGCTCCAGCTCGGCTAGCTCGTCGGCGAAGCGAGTGCGAAAGTCGTTCTCCCGCAGCACTCCCGAACCACCGAGGTCATACGACGTCTCGCCCTCGTCGTACTGCGGGAACGTCTCGACGCCGAGCTCGTCGGCCAGCCGGAACATCCGCTCGTGCGTGTCGCCGATCCACTGCGCGCCGAGTTCGACGCTCACCCCCGGCATGACCTGTTCGGTGAGGATGCGTCCGCCGACGCGGTCGTCGGCCTCGAGGACGACGGGCGTCAATCCCGCGGCGAGCACCGTGCGAGCGGCGATCATGCCCGAGAGCCCGGCTCCGACGATGACGACGTCCGCATCGACGCTTCGTGGTTGCGACATCCCACAGTTTCCCGCGTCCCTGCCGCGAGCAGACGCAAACGTGCGTGAAATCTCGGCGTGTCGCGACCTTTCGCGACTGCTCGCGGGCCGGAGGCGGTGGACCGGTACGGCGTACGTTGAGCTGATGGGCGGACGCTACGTGGTCATCGGGGGCGGGCTGGCCGGTCTGGCCTCGGCGGTCTGGCTGGCCGAGGCGGGCATGGACGTCACGCTGCTGGAGCGGCGCGGACGGCTCGGCGGCCGGACGCACGCCATGCGCGCCGAGCAGGTCGACGATCTACCCGACAACGGCCAGCACGTCATCGCCAGCGGGTATGAGCACCTCTTCCGCTACCTCACCAGCGTCGGCACCCGCGAGTTCGTGGTCTTCCCGAAACGCTCGACGCTGCGCTGGCCCGACGGGCGCAAGAAGGTCGTGCAGACGACGGGCCTCGGCGCCGTCCGCACGTTGTTCGGCGTGCATCCCGACGCGACCGTCGCCGACCGGTTGCGTGCCGCCCGCGCCACGCTGCGGCTGGGGTGGCAGGCCCTGCACCCGCCCACCGACCTCGCCGACCTGAGCACCGACCAGTGGTTCGACCGGGCCGGCATGCCGGCGCCAGCGCGAGAAGCGTTGTGGGACTGGCTCGCCCTGGGCATTGCCGCCGAACCGGTGACGCGTGGCTCGGCCGCGGTGTTCGCGAGGGTCATGGCCACCGGCTTCCGGATGGGCGTGCGGCACCGCACTCCGATCACCATCGGCTATCCCACGGTCGACCTCGACACCCTGTTCGTCACGGGCGCGCTGCGGGTGTTCCGGGAGCGTGGCGTCGACGTCCGCTATCGCGCGGTGGCACGGCGGATCGAGATCGAGGACGGTGTGGTCACCGGGGTGCTGCTGGCCGACGGATCCCGGGTGCCCGCCGACGGTGTCGTGTGCGCCGTCCCCAACTCCAACGTGGCCGGACTGCTGGACGACCTACCCGAGCATGCCGAAATCTGTGCGGCTGCAGACAAACTGGGTTACACCCCGATCGTCAGCACCAACCTCTACCTGGACCGTCCGCTGGGCACCGAGTCGGCGTTCGAGGGGCTGATCGGCGGGACGGGTGTAATCGACGAGGTCTTCGACCGGCAGATCATGCACGGCAGGAGCACCGAGCGCGGGTGGCTCTACTGCCTGACCACCAGCGGCGCCTACGAGCAGATCGGCAAGGCAAACGAGGAGATCGTCACCGAGCAGATGGCGCTGCTGCGGCGGTACTACCCGGCCGCGGTCGCCGCCGAGGTCCTCGAGGCGCAGGTGGTCAAGATGCCCCGCGCCACGTTCTCGCAGGTGGTCGGCATGGATTCGCTGCGGCCGCCGCAGTGCACGTCGGTGCCGTCGCTGGTGCTGGCGGGGGACTGGACCGCCACCGATTGGTCGGCGACGATGGAGAGTGCCGCCCAAAGCGCCGCGATCGCAGTCGAATTGCTGTTGGAGGACGCGCGCGAGCGGGCGTGAACTCCGACAATCGATCGGCGTGTCGCCCGCAGACACGCACGCTCGCGGGGAGGGGGAGGGGCGCTACAGCGGGTTGAGGATGCGGTCCAGGAACTGGCGGGTGCGCTCTTCCTTCGGGTCGCCGATCACCTCGGCGGGGGTGCCCTGCTCCAGGATGACGCCCTGATCGGTGAACAACACCTGGCTGGACACCTGGCGGGCGAACTGGATCTCGTGGGTGACGATCACCAGCGTCCAGCCCTCGACGGCGAGATCCTTGATGACCGAGAGCACTTCGCCCACCAACTCCGGGTCGAGTGCGGAGGTCGGCTCGTCGAACAGCACCAGTTTGGGCTTCAGCGCCAGCGCGCGGGCGATGCCGACGCGCTGCTGCTGACCGCCGGAGAGCTGGAACGGATACTGGTCCTGCTTTTCGGCCAGACCGACCTGCTCTAGCAGGGCGACCGCGTCGGCGACGGCCTCGTCCTTGGGCCGCTTCTGCACGATCACCGGTCCCTCGATGACGTTCTGCAGCACCGTCTTGTGGGGGAACAGGTTGTGGCCTTGGAACACGAAACCGCTGCGCGACTGAAACCTTCGGATCTCGGGCTTGGGTGTCGGGGTGGCGAAGTCGATCTCGACGTCGTCGACCCTGATCACGCCGGCGTCGGCCCGGTCCAGCGCGTTGAGCGTCCGCAGCAGCGTCGTCTTGCCCGATCCGGACGGACCGATGATGGCGGTCGCGGTGCCGTGTTCGACAGTGAAGGACACGCCCTTGAGCACCTTGTTGGCACCGAAGGCCTTTTCGACGCCCTCGGCGACCACGAGGTAGTCGGTCGCGGTCTCGTCAGTGCTGTCGCTCATCGCGCCACGTACCTTTCCAGTCGGTGTTCCAGGCGGCCCTGCCCGAACGACAGCACCAGGCAGATCACCCAGTAGTACGCCGCCGCCGTGCCGTACAGGGCGAAGAACTCGAACGTCGGCGCGGCGACGATCTGGGCCTGCCGCAGCAGCTCGGTGACCAGGATGGTCGACGCCAACGACGTGTCCTTCACCAGGGAGATCAGCGTGTTGGACAGCGGCGGCACCGCCACCCGGGCGGCCTGCGGCAGGATGATGCGCTTCAGTGCGCCGACGTAGTTGAAGCCGATGGTCTCGGCGGCCTCCCACTGTCCCTTCGGGATGCTCTGGATCGCCGAGCGGATGATCTCCGCCCCGTAGCCACCGACGTTGAGGCTGAACGCGATCACCGCCGCGGGGAACGGGTCGATCCTCACCCCCAGCTGCGGCAGCGCGTAGAAGACGATGAACAACTGCACCAGCAGGGGAGTACCGCGGATGACCGAGATGTAGAACCGCGCGACGTTGGTGAGGATGACGTTCGGCGACAGCCGGGCCAGCGCCACCGCCAGGGCGATCACCAGACCGACCACGAAGCTGATGATGGTCAGCGGGATGGTCGCGGTGATCGCGGCCTTCGCCAGCGGCCACAGGTTGTCGAGGATCAGCTGCCACGCCGAGCGCACCGGCGGCGCGTTCTGCTGCGCCCCGCCGGCCTGGGGTGCCTGTCCCGCCTGCCCGACGCCGGTCGCGTCGGCCTTGAGGTACTTCTGCGAGATCTCGGCGAGCTTGCCCGAGGATCGCAGGGCGTCGATGGCGCCGTTGAGCTCGGGCAGGTAGCCGCTGTCCTTGCGGGCGGCGAGCGCCTGCTCGCTCTTCTCGTCGGTCTTCGCCGCGATCTTGATCGTCTTGTCGCCGGTCTCGGCGAGGTAGGCGTAGACCGCGATGCTGTCGTTCACGGTGGCGTCGATGCGGCCCTGATTCAGCAGGGTGATCGCCTGGCTGAAGCCCTCGACCGACTCCACGGTGGCGCCGGCGTCGCGGGCGACCTGTGCCCAGTTGCTGGTGATCGACTGCGCGGTGGTCTTGCCCTTCAGGTCGGCCAGACTCTTGATCGAGTCGTCGTCGGCCTTGGTGACGATGACTCCCTCGCCCACCGAGTAGGGCTCCGAGAGGTCGTACTTGGCCTGGCGTTCCGGGGTGACGGTGACTTCGTTGGCGACGACGTCGAAGCGGTTGGCCTCCAGCGCGGCGAAGATGGAATCCCACGGCGTCTCGACGAATTCGACCTTCACGCCCAGGTTCTCGGCGATGGCCTTGGCCACGTCGACGTCGTAGCCGGCGAGTTGACCGGTCGCCTGGTCGTGATAGCTGAACGGTGAGTAGGTGCCCTCGGTGCCCACCCGCAGCACTCCCGACTCGCGGATCGGGGTCGACGGCGGCGTCCCCGTCGCGTCGGCCTTGAGGTACTTCTGCGAGATCGACGCCAGCGTCCCGTCGGCGCGCAGCTCGCCGAGTGCCTTGTCGAGTTCGGGCAGCATGCCGCTGTCCTTGCGCGCGGCGAAGGCCTGCTCGCTCTTCTCGCCGACGGTGCCCGCGATCTTCACCGACTTGTCGCCGGTCTCGGCGAGGTAGGCGTAGACGGCGATGCTGTCGTTGATCACGACGTCGACCCGGCCCTGGTTGAGCAGCGTGATGGCTTGGGTGAAGCCCTCGACGGACTCGACGGTGGCGCCGGCCTTGCGGGCGACCTCCGACCAGTTGCTGGTGGCGTTCTCCGCCGCGGTCTTGCCCTTGACGTCGGCCAAGGACTTGATCGAGTCGTCACCTGCGCGCGTCACGATGACGCCCTCGCCGACGGTGTACGGCTGCGACAGGTCGTACTTGGCTTGGCGCTCGGGGTTGACCGTCACCTGGTTGGCCACGATGTCGAAGCGGTCGGCTTCGAGGGCGGCGAACATGGAGTCCCACGGCGTCTCGACGAATTCGACCTTCACGCCGAGCTTTTCGCCGACGGCCTTGGCGACGTCCACGTCGTAGCCGACGAGGTCGCCGGTGGCCGGATCGTGGTAGCTGAACGGTGAGTAGACGCCCTCGGTGCCGACGCGCAGCACCCCGGAGGACGTGATCGGGTCGGACCCCTTGTCCGACGACCCGCAGGCGGCCGAGCCGAGGATCACCGCAGCGACGATGAGGACGGCGAGCATCGCCCGCCGCATGATGGTTGTCACGGGCGGACGGTAGCAATGCCGACCCGATTCGCGAAGGGTTCTGCTCACCCAGGCCGATATACCCACGGTTCGCGGGGCAACCGTTCGGGGTCGAACTCGGCCAGCATGCCGGCCACCGAGACGGCGGAGTAGCCCAGCGACGCGGCGATCTGGTGGAGCGCCAGCTCGACCCCGGTCTCGGCGAGGGTGACGGCGCCGTCGCGCTTGGCCAGCCGCTTGCCGTCGCCGTTGAGCACCAGCGGGACGTGGGCGTAGCTCGGGGTCGGGTGGCCGAGCAGAGAACCTAGGTAGGCCTGCCGTGGCGAGGACGGCAGCAGGTCGTCGCCGCGCACCACCTGGTCGACGCCCTGGGCGGCGTCGTCGACGACGACCGCGAGGTTGTAGGCGGGCACGCCGTCACCGCGGCGAAGCACGAAGTCGTCGACCACTCCGGTGTAGCTGCCGTGCAGCAGGTCGGTGACGGTGAACTCGGTGACCTCGGACCGCAGCCGCACCGCCGGCGGCCGCCCGGTGGCCGCGCGTTCGGCGCGCTCGGCGTCGGTCAGGTCGCGACAGGTCCCCGGGTACGCGCCCTCGGGCGCATGCGGTGCGCGCGGCGCCTGAAGGATGTCCTTTCTGCTGCAATGACATTCGTAGGTCAAGCCCCGGCGGGTGAGGTCGTCGACGACCGCGTCGTACCGGGTCTCGTGGTCGGATTGCCGCTCGGGTGGCGCGTCCCACGTCAGACCGATCGCGGCCAGGTCGTCGAGCTGACGGCGCGCGACGTCGTCCCTGGCGCGGTCGTCGAGATCCTCCACGCGCACCAGGAAGCGCCGTCCCGTCGACCGGGCGAAGAGCCAGGCCAGAATCGCCGTGCGCAGATTCCCGACGTGCAGATCGGCCGACGGGCTCGGGGCGAACCGTCCTGCGTGGCTCATCTCAGCTGTGCAGCGCCACCGTCGCCGCCGCGACAGGTGACTGGATGCCGATGCCGCGGCCCTGCACGGTGACGCCCAGGCGGGTGCGGTCGCCCCGGAACAGGTCGCGGGAGAACTCGCACGGCACGTCGTTCTGGTCGTAGGTGACGCGGGTGATCAACAGCAGCGCCGACCGTCCCTTGATGGCCAGCAGCGACGCCTCGTCGGGCGTGGCGTTGACGGCTTCGATGCGCTCGTCGGCACGGGAGGTGACCAGGCCGTAGTCGTTCTCCAGGATCTCGTAAATCGAACCGCCCAGCTGCTTTTCGAGCAGCCCGGGAAACGCCTCGGCGGGGAACTGCGCCAACTCCAGCGAGATGGGGGAGCCGTCGGCCAGGCGGACCCGCTGAATCTCCACGACGAAGTCCGACGCGCCGATCTGCAGCGCCGACTGGGTGGTGCGGTCGGGCGCGGTGATCTTGGTGGACAGCACCCGGGTGCCCGCGACGTACCCCTGGTTGGCCAGGAAGGCCGGCACCCCGACGACGTTGGCCAGGCTGCGCTGCACCTGGGCGTGGCTGATGAAGATGCCACCCGCGCGGCCGATCACGCGGTGGACCAGGCCAGCTTCCTCCAGCGCCGCGAGCATCTGGCGCAGGCTGGAGCGGCTGGTGGAGTAGCGCTCGGCGAGGTCGCGTTCGCTGCCGAGCTTGGCGCCGGGACTGCCCGCGTTGATGTCGGCGACGATGCGGCGTCGCAGTTCCTCGGTCGACTTCGTCAACGCTGGCCCCCTCTCGGCTTTCGGTTAGACCAATTCTAGGGGGCGGCCGAGTTACTGCTCGGCGATCGCGGCCTGGGACTCGGGCAGGATCTGGCCACCGTCGACCACCAGGGACTGCCCGGTGACGTACCCGGCCTCCTCGGTGGCGAAGAACAGCGCGGCGTTGCCGATGTCGGCCACGGTGCCGAGCCGCCCGGCGGGCACGGCGGCGGCCATCTGGTTCATGTAGTCCTCGCCCATGTCGACGAGGCCCTCGGTGACGATGTTGCCGGGGAGTACCGCGTTGATCGTGATGTTCTTGGGTGCCAATTCCATTGCTGCCGTGCGGATGAAGCCCAGCTGGGCGGCCTTGCTGGCGCCGTAGTGCGACCATCCCGGGTACCCGGTGAAGGGTCCCGTGATCGACGACGTGACCACGACGCGGCCGTGGCCGCTGTCGGCCAGCGCGGACAGTGCCGCCTGAATGATGTAGACCGTGCCCTTGAAGTTGACGCCGAGCACCTCCTCGAGGTCCCCGGGGGTCATGTCCTCGAGGCGGGCCGACGGGAAGATGCCCGCATTGGCACACACGATGTCCACCCCGCCGTGGCGTTCCACGGCCGTGGCGACAACGCGCTTGCAGTCGTCGGGACTGGTGACGTCGGCGGCCACCCCCGTCACCGTGCCCGGAGCGTCGGCCAGTGCGGTGACGGCGGCGTCGACGTCGACCTGACTGCGACCGGTGAGGACGACGTTGATGCCGGCACCGGCGAACGTCTCGACGATGCCGCGGCCGATGCCGCGACTTCCGCCGGTGACGATCGCGGTGCGGCCCTGCAATGACTGGAACATGTGTTGCCTCTCAGAGCTCTTCGGGGGCTATCACTGGGTGGGACCTAGGCCAGCCGTCGGCCGTCGGAGCCGAGATACCGTTCGGCGAGTTCACAACTGCCCTTGGCGTAGGTGATCGACATCGCCTGGGACTCCCGTGAATGGCTGTGCGAGCCCATCCAGGCCAAGAGCAGGAATCTGCGCAGCAACACGAACGACGGCAACATCGCCTCGTCCGACGCCGCCATCGGCCGCCGGGTCCGATATCCCGCCGCCCAGGCGTCCTGCCATTCGGGTACCGCGGGATCGTCCTCGAAGAACGAGACCGCGGTCCCGAAATCGTAGAAGTGCCAACCCAACCCGCAGTCGTCGAAGTCGATCACGGTGATCTTGGCGGCCGCGGCGCTTCCGTCGACGAGCAGGTTGGCCAGTCGCAGGTCGGCGTGCACCAGGCCGAAGACCTCGGGTCCGGTGCCGTACTCCTCGAGCCGGCGCCGTAGGAGGTCGCGGGCCGGGTCGAGCACCCGTCGCTCCGACTCGCCCACTCCCGTCGCGTCCTCCCACCGGCCCCAGCGCGGCCGGTCACCGAGACTGTGCTGCCAGTCCCACGAGAACCGACGGAATCCCTGCGGGCGCGTCCACGTCGTCGAATGATCGTGCAGGGCAGCGGTTATCCGACCCAGGGTGTGGAAGTCCGAGACGGTGAGCGCCTTCTCGTCGGGCTCGGCGCCCGACACCATCTCGAAGTGCACGACGTAGCGGGGCGTCCCGTCCTGATCCACCGTCACCACCCGGCCACCGCCGCGTGCCGGCCGCACGACGGGAACCGTGACGTCGCCGTCGCGGCGCAGCGCGTCGAGCCAGTCGAGTTCGGATTCGATCTCGGGGCGGCTGTGGTAACCCTTGCGGTGCACGCGCAGGATCGACCGCACCCCGGTGTGGTCGTCGACCACCTCGTAGGTGGCGTTCTCCGACAGGTTCAGCAGGCGCAGCGTGGCGCGGGCGGGATGGTCGTACTCCGAGAGAGCGGCTCGTGCGACGGCGACGTCGTCGGCGACGAACGGGTCACCGGTCTCGTCGACGACGAAACCCTCATCGCCCACTGTCTACCCCGCCTTCGCTGCCACGGCGGCCTTGCCCACCGCCACGTCCAAGCGTTCTAGCACGTCGTCGCACAGCTCGCGACTCAGCAGCAGCCCCGGCTTGAATTGCAGGACAGAGGGATCCAGCGTGGAGAAGATGGCCCAGACGCCGTTCTCGTAGAGCTCGCGCATCACGTACTTGGCGCCCTCCGGGTGGTTGAACTCCAGGCCGATGACCACGCCGTTCTGCCGGATGCCGACGAACCAGTCCGGGTGGTCGGCCTTGATCCTGGCCAGCCCCTCGGCGAAGACGTCGGTGATCTGGTGCACCGAGGACCGCACTTCGGGACGGCTGGTGATCTCGAGGGTCTTGATCGCGGCGACGCACCCGAGTTCGGCACCGCCGAAGGTCGAGATGTGCGCGAAGCCGTCCTGGTCGAGCCACTGCGCCGCCCGGTCGCCGAGCATCGCGGCGGTGATCGGGTAGATGCCGCCGGACAGGCCCTTTCCGGCGACCATGATGTCCGGTTCGATGCCGTGCTTGGTGATGCCCCACATCTCGCCGGTGCGCATCAGTCCCGTCTGCACTTCGTCGGCGATGTAGAGCGTGTCGTGACGTTCGGTGAGTTCCTTGACGGCCTCGAGATATCCGGCCGGCGGGAGGGGGAAGCCGTAGGTCGCGGGGATCGTCTCCATGATCACGGCCGCGACGTCTCCGGCCGAGAGCGCCTGCTCCATCGCGTCGACGTCGCCGAAGGGCACCTGGACGAACTCGTCGGGACGGTCGGAGAGAAACAGCTTGGAGAAGCGGTCGTCGCCGGTGGCCACGGCCAGGCCGGTGTGGCCGTGATAGGCCTTGATGATCGAGACGATCTTGCGGCGCTGGGTGGCGTGCCGGGCGCTCTTGAGCGCGATGTCGATGGCCTCGCCGCCACCGGATCCGAAGGCCACCTTGGTGATCGACGCGGGCGCCGAGTCGACCAGACGCTGCGCCAGCGCGGTGCGCGCGACCGACGGGAAGTGGTGGTTGCCGATGTCGAAGTGCTGCAGGCCCTCGACGACGGCGGCCATGATCTCGGCGTTGCGGTGGCCGAGGTTGTAGGTGCCACCGTTGAGGTGCATGTCGATCAGCCTGCGACCGTCCATGTCCCACAGGAAGTAGTCCTCGCGCCGGTCGATCACCAGGTCGACGCCTGCGTCGGTCCAGAACTGCGTCTTGTCCGGATTCCAGTACTTCTTCGCCTGTTCGAGCACCTGCGCCTTGGACTCGAACGAGAACGTGCCGTAGTCGAACACCTGAACTCCCTGCCTGAGATGTCTCGAGCTCAGCTGGCTGCGAGGCACCCACCCTAAAAAGGTTGGACCATTTATGTCAATGGACTACCGGAACGGTTGCACGATCCATTTGGTGGTGCCAATATACGGAAGTTCGACTGTGGGCCGCAGCACACTGGGTCACCGCCGGACCTCCGACGTTCGCCTGGAAGGTGACCACAGATGACCGATCAAGTCGTATCGCGCGACGAGAACACCGGTGACGTCCAACGGCTGAAGCGAAACGCCGTCGGCACGGTCGGTGTCATCTTCATGGCGGTGGCCACGGCCGCGCCCATCACGGCGATGGTGGGCAACGTGCCCATCGCCGTCGGCTTCGGCAACGGGTCGCATGCCCCCGCCGGCTACATCGTCGCCACCGTGGTGCTGGGCCTGTTCGCCATCGGCTACGCCACCATGGCCAAGCACATCACCGCCACCGGTGCGTTCTACGGCTACATCTCCCACGGTCTCGGCCGAGTGGTCGGCATGGCCAGCGGACTGCTGATCACCATGGCCTACATCGTGTTCGAGGCCTCGCTGATCGGCATCTTCGCGTTCTTCTTCCAGAACCTGTTCAAGACCCAATTCGACATGACCGTGCCGTGGTTGGCGCCCGCGATCCTGATGCTGGTGCTCAACTGCATCCTGACCTACTTCGACGTCAACCTGACGGCCAAGGTGCTCGGGGTGTTCCTGGTGACCGAGATCGTGATGCTCTCCCTCGGCGCACTGGCCGTGCTGTTCAAGGGTGGCGGCCCCGACGGGTTCGCCGTCGCCGAGACGCTCAACCCCATCGGCGCGTTCACCCCGGCGGCCGTCGCGGGCGCCAGCGCCGGGCTCGGATTGTTCTTCGCGTTCTGGTCGTGGGTCGGCTTCGAGTCCACGGCGATGTACGGCGAGGAGTCCAAGGACCCCAAGCGAATCATCCCGCGCGCCACCATGATCAGCGTGCTGGGCGTCGGCATCTTCTACGTCTTCGTGTCCTGGATGGCCATCGCGGGCACCGGCCCCGCCAAGTCCGTGGAACTGGCGCAGAGCGCCGACACGTCCTCGGAGATCTTCTTCGGCAACGTGCGCAGCACCTACGGCGAGTGGGCCATCACGCTGTTCAACATCCTGCTGGTCACCGGTTCCTTCGCCTGCGGCATGGCCTTCCACAACTGCGCGTCGCGCTACCTGTACGCCCTTGGCCGCGAAGGCTTGTCGAAGGGGCTCCAGAAGTCGATCGGCGCCACCCATCCCACCCACGGGTCGCCGCACATCGCGTCCTTCGTCCAGACCGGGATCACGCTGGTGCTGATCCTGGCCTTCTACTTCACCGGCATGGACCCCTACATCCACATGTACACACTGCTGGCGATCCTCGGCACGATGGCGATCCTGGTGGTGCAGGCGCTGTGCGCCTTCGCGGTGATCGCCTACTTCCACTTCCACAAGAACCACCCGTCGAGTGCACACTGGTTCAAGACGTTCCTGGCGCCGCTGCTGGGCGGCATCGGCATGCTCTACGTCGTCTACCTGCTGTGGGAGCACAAGGACGCCGCGGCGGGCGCGGCGTCGGGAACGCTGCTGTTCCAGCTGACGCCGTGGATCGTCGTCGGACTGTTCGTCTTCGGTGCGGCAATGGCGCTGTACTTCAAGCTGAGGGACCCGCGGCGCTACGATCTGATCGGCCGAATCGTCTACGAGGACAACGCCGTCCGAGACTAGACCGCAGTAGTCGTCCACGGTTTGCCCGCAATGAGCACAGGAGGCCAGACCGTGGACGAGACCCCGGACCGCACCGCCGACCTCGACCAGGGCCGGATGCGCATCCTCGACGCGAAGCCGGTGAACCTCGACGGGTTCAGCGTGGCCAACCCCGATCTCGGGCTGGTCGCCATGGCCAGCCCGTTCGACCCCGTGCCGTCTCTGGTGGTGACGGACGGGGTCGTCGTCGAGCTGGACGGCAAGTCGGTCGACGAGTTCGACGTGATCGACGAGTTCGTCGCCCTCTACGGGCTCGACCTCGCCGTGGCCGAGGAGGCCATGGCGATGGACGACCAGGCGCTGGCCCGCATGACGGTGGACTTCACCGTGCCGCGCGCCGAGGTGGTGCGTCTCGTCGGCGGCCTCACGCCCGCCAAGTTGGCCCGCGTCGTCGCGCTGCTCTCCCCGGTGGAGATGCAGATGGCGATGACCAGGATGCGGGCCAGGCGGACGCCCAGCAATCAGGCCCACGTGACCAATCAGCTCGACGATCCGCTGCTGATCGCCGCCGACGCGGCGAGCGCGGTGGCCTACGGGTTCCGCGAGGTGGAGACCACGGTGCCGGTGCTGGGCGACGCCCCGTCCAACGCGGTCGCGCTGTTGATCGGCAGTCAGGTCGGCACGCCGGGCGCGATGGCGCAGTGCTCCATCGAGGAGGCGTTGGAGCTGCGGCTGGGGCTGCGCGGGCTGACCAGCTACGCCGAGACGATCTCGCTGTACGGCACCGAGCAGGTGTTCGTCGACGGTGACGACACCCCGTTCTCGAAGGCCATCCTCACCTCCGCCTACGCCTCGCGCGGACTCAAGATGCGGGTGACCAGCGGTGGTGGCGCCGAGGTGCTGATGGGCGCGGCGGAGAAGTGCTCGATCCTGTACCTGGAGTCGCGCTGCGTCTCGCTGGCCAGGGCGTTGGGTTCCCAGGGCGTGCAGAACGGCGGCATCGACGGCGTCGGCGTCGTGGCCTCGGTGCCCGACGGCATGAAGGAACTTCTCGCCGAGAATCTGATGGTGATGCTTCGCGACCTCGAATCGTGCGCGGGCAACGACAATCTCATCTCCGAGTCCGACGTGCGGCGCAGCGCCCACACCCTGCCCGTGCTGCTGGCCGGGGCCGACTTCATCTTCTCGGGATTCGGCTCGATTCCCCGCTACGACAACGCCTTCGCGCTGTCGAACTTCAACTCCGACGACATGGACGACTTCCTGGTGCTGCAACGCGACTGGGGCGTCGACGGCGGGCTGCGAACCGTCCCCGTCGAGCATCTGGCCCGGGTGCGGCGGCGCGCCGCGACCGCGGTTCAGGCGGTCTACCGCGATCTGGGCCTGGCCGACTTCGACGACGAACGCGTCGACGCGGTGGTGGTGGCGAACGGTTCTCGCGATCTGTCGGTGGGTGACCCCAAGGCGGTCGCCGAGGCGGCCACCGCGATCGAGGCCAAGCAGTTGACGGTGTTCGACGTCATCGCCTCCCTCCAGCGCACCGGTTACGACGCGGAGGCCGAGGCCATCATGGCGCTGACCCGGGAACGGTTGCGCGGGGACCAGTTGCAGACCTCGGCGATCTTCGACGGGGAGTTCCGGGTGCTGTCGAAGATCACCGATCCCAACGACTATCGGGGCCCGGGCACCGGATACGCGTTGACCGCGGAGCGACGCGCCGAGATCGACGCCATCCGGCAGGCGCGGACGGCCGACGAGTTGACCGCCGACCAGGCCGAGCACGCCGGTCACGTCACGTTCACCGACGTCGAAACCGCCAGGCAGGGCAGCGATCCCCGCGAGGTCTGCATCGGGCTGTCGCCCGCGCTCGGGCGGTCCGTGTGGCTGTCGCTGTGCGGCCTGACCGTCGGCGAGGTACTTCGGCAGATCTCGGCGGGACTCGAGGAGGAGGGCTGTGTGCCCCGATTGGTCCGGATCCGCTCGACGATCGACGTCGGCATGATCGGGTTGACCGCCGCCCGGCTGTCGGGTTCCGGGATCGGAATAGGGTTGCAGGGCAAGGGAACCGCGCTCATTCACCGCCGCGACCTCTCACCGCTGGCGAACCTGGAGCTGTTCAGCGTCGCGCCGCTGCTGACCGACCGGATGTACCGGGAGCTCGGCAAGAATGCCGCGCGCCACGCCAAGGGCATGGCGCCGATTCCCATCTTCACCGGCGGCACCGACGAGTCCATCTCCGCGCGCTACCACGCGCGGGCGGTCGCCCTGGTCGCACTGGAACGCGAGGCGAGTGAACCGGGTCAGCCGCCGACGACCGTCAGGATCGAGCGATGAAGCCCGAGGACTTCACCGTCGACGCGGCGGTGAACGGCAACCTGAGCCTGGCCGATCTCCGGATGGACCCGGCCACCCTGGCGCATCAGGCCGTCGTGGCCGAGGAGGACGGCAACCCGCAACTGGCCGAGAACTTCCTGCGCGCTGCCGAACTCGCGCTGATCGACGACGAGGACGTCATGCGCCTCTACGAGGCCCTGCGTCCACACCGCTCCACGGCCGAGGAGTTGGAGGCGCTGCGCACCTCGTTGGAGACGCGGGGTGCCGCGCGGTGCGCCGAACTGGTGCGCCAAGCCGCCGCCGTCTACGCCCGACGGGGCTTGTTGCGGTGACGGTGGTGGTGGCCGGTGTGGACGTCGGCAACCACACCACCGAGATCGTCGTCGCCCGGGTGGGCGGCGGTGCGGTCGAGCAGGTGGTGCACGGTCAGCAGCCCACCCGCGGCCGCAAGGGTTCGGCCGAGTCGTTGGAGGGCGCGGCGGCGCTGCTGCGCAAGCTGGAGGTCGAGGCGGGGCTCGAGGTCGACGAGATCCTGTTGGCTGCATTGCGACCGGTGGACACGGCGACCGCGCCGCTCCCGCCGCCGTCCTCGCCGAGGTCTCCGGTGCGGAGCCTGCGGGCGGTCGACGCAAGCACTCCCGCAGGCACCGGATTCGGGGTCGGACGACACCGCCCACTGAGCAGTCTGGCCGGGGACGTCATCCCCGGACCCGCCGTCGTGTCCGTCGACGCGTCGACCGACTTCGAGGTGGCGGCCGAGGCCATCTCGGCAGCGGTGGCGCGGGGCTGGGACGTGGTCGGGGTGATCGCCGCACAGGACGACGCGGTGCTGATCCGCAACCGCATCTCGGTCGACGTGCCCGTGGTCGACGAAGTGGTCCTCGACGGCGTCGCACCGGGGGCGTTGGTCGCCGTCGAAGTGGTCGCCGAGGGCCGTGCCTACCGCGCCATGGCCGACCCGATCGCGCTGTGCGTCGCACTCGAAATCGGAACCGACCAGATCGGCGACGTCGCGGAGTTCACCAGGGAACTGGCCGACTCCCCGGCCATCGCGGTCACGCGCCGCACCGGGCCACCCGATCCGCCGTCGGTCGACGACGACTACGTCGACTGCACCGTCGACGGCGAAGTGGTGCGGTACTCACCCGCCCAGGCGCACGTGGTGCTGCGGCTCGCGCCGCCGGGCAACGTCGTCGAGGTGCGGCTGAGCTCCGTGCGGTCGGCCCGGGACGGGCTGGCGGTGGACGACGCGTTCTTCACCGACCTGTCCTCGATCGACAACGGCGCGTGGTTGCGGCGCGGGGTGGCCGACACCCGTGGCACCGTCGTCGCCCTGCTGGCGGCCGACCTGGTGGCCGACGCGGCGTCGACCCTGCAGGAGCTCACCGGACGCCCGACCCGGACGGTCGCCGGCGAGCCGGCGGCCGCGGCCGTCGGCGCCCGCACCACACCGGGACTTCCGCCCGGCACGGTGGTGTGCGACATCGGCGGCGGCACCATCGACCTCATCGGCGACGACCGGGAGGTGACCGCCGCCGGTGCCGGGGAGGCGATCACCACGGCCGTCGCCCGGGTGCTCGGCGTCCCGCGCGCCCTGGCCGAACGCGTCAAGCGGACCCCGGCCCTGCGGGTGGAGGGTCCCCACGTCGCGCACGAGGAGGACGGCCGTCGGCTGTTCCTCGACAGCCCGGCGCCCGCCGACGCGATCGGTCGGTTGTGCACCCGGGGCAGTGCCGGCCTGGTGCCGTTCTCGCACAAGCTGGCCGCCGAGGAATGGCGCAGTCTGCGGTTGGCCGTCAAGCAGGAAACGGTCGCGGCCAACATCGTCCGCTGCCTGCGGGCCTTCGAGGAGCCGCCGCCCGCGCTGGTGCTGGCCGGGGGCGGAGCGCTCGACGACGAACTGCTGCGCACCGTCTCAGAAGCCCTGCGTGCCTCGTCGACGGTGGTGGGGCGGGCGAACGTCGACGGCCAGCACGGACCGCGCTTCGCGGTGGCGTCCGGCCTGGTGCACCTCTACGCGAGGAGCTAGTTGCCCCGGTAGCCCGAGCCGAGATCGACGACGTTGCAGTACGCGCCGGTGCCCGCGGCCTTCGGCGCGTTGTTGGTGTGGGAGACGATGGTCTTGCCACCGATGGACACCTTGCACGTCACCGAGCCGGGGTCGCCGCCCGGGTGGATGCCGGTGAAGGTCAGCGAGCGCGCGCTGCCGTTGTAATCGTAGGCGGCCGACCAGGGGAGTCCTGCGACCTGGACGATCGGTTCGTCGTTGGCGCCGAAGTAGGACACCTGCACCCCGTCGGCGAACGTGCCGGTCAACTCGAAGACGACGGGGACCGCGGCCGCCGCGGTACCGGGCGCCGCCACCAGCAAGCCGGCGCCGAGGGTGACCGCAGCTGCCAGGGACGTCATTCGCATCCGTCGATCATCCCACCGATTCCGGGCGTCGACGACGGCAATCTCAAGGCCGGCCGAGTCCCGGGATGATGTCGCGCAGGTCGTAGGTCATCGGGACCTCGAGCTGGGCGTAGGTGCACGACCGCGGATCGCGATCGGGCCGCCACCGGTTGAACTGGGGCAGATGGCGGAACCGCTCACCCTCCATGTGGTCGTAGCGCACCTCGACGACCCGTTCCGGTCGCAACGGCACGAAGGACAGGCTCTTGCCGGCGTTCCACCGCGAGCCGGCGTTGCGCGCGGACGCCGGTTCCGGGGCGTCGTGGCTGGCCGCCCAGTTCCACGGATGTCCCCCGAAATCCGTTACCAGTGGCTGTAATTCGGCGAATAGCTGGCGCCGGGTCGCCATGGGGAAGGCGCCGATCACCCCGACCGAGGCCAGCGCGCCGTCGTCGCGGTACAGCCCCAGCATGAGCGAGCCGATCGCGTCGTCCCCGGACTTGTGCAGGCGGTACCCGGCGACGACGCAGTCCGCCGTGCGCTGGTGCTTGACCTTGAACATCGCCCGCTTGTCCGGCTGATACGTCCCGTCGAGCGGTTTGGCGACGACCCCGTCGAGGCCGGCGCCCTCGAACTCGTCGAACCACCTGTGGGCGAGGTGGATGTCGGTGGTCGCGGGGGTCAGGTGGATCGGCGGTGCACAGCCGGCCAGCGCGTCGACCAATGCCGCCCGACGCTCGGCGAAGGGGCGCGCGGTCCAGTCGTCGTCGCCGAGGGCGAGGAGGTCGAACGCGATGAACGACGCCGGGGTCTGCTCGGCCAGCAGGCGCACCCGGGAGGCGGCGGGGTGCATGCGCAGCTGCAGGGCGTCGAAGTCCAGGCCGTCGTCGGTGGCGACGACGATCTCGCCGTCGACGACGCAACGCTCGGGCAGCTCGGCGATCGCCGCCTCGACCAGTTCGGGGAAGTAGCGCGTCAGCGGTCGTTCGTTGCGGCTGCCGAACTGGACGTCGTCGCCGTCCTTGAACCAGATGGACCGGAAGCCGTCCCACTTCGGCTCGTAGGAAGCGCCGTCGGGGATGCTGGTCACCGCCTTGGAGAGCATCGGCCGGATCGGCGGCAGGACGGGCAGCATCACGGCGTCATTCTCGCACCGCAGCTCCAGCGCTCCACAGAAGTCCGTCCGGGCCCTCCGTCACGACCCAGTCGGCGGCCGACCGCGGGTCGTGGCGGGCGATGTAGTCGTCCTCCTGGGCGGCCCAGCGATCCCAGTGCGGCCGGTAGGTGTCACCGTCGCGCAACAGTGCGCGGCTCTTGCGTTCGGCGTCGGGGGTGTCGACCCAGATGCCCAGGTCGGCATGGGCGCGACTGGGCGCGTTGAGCGCGCCGACGCCCTCGACGATCAACCGCTGCGCGGGGTCGACGGCATGCCAGCGGCCGGGAACGTCCCGCATCCAGTTCCAGCTGCGCCACCGGCCGGGACGTCCCTCGTGGCGGGGCGTCAGCAGTTCGGTCGTCACGTGGTCGACGGCCCAGGCCAGGCCGTCCCATCCCGGGTAGACGTCGTCGAGTCGCAGGATCTGGCTGCCGTCCCACAGCCGCCGAAGGTGTTTGGCCAGTGTCGTCTTGCCCGAGCCGGACCGGCCGTCGATCAGGACGGTGCGCGCGTCGGTGTCGCACAGTTCGCGGGCGACGTCATCGAGTGGCAATGAGGTTCCAATGCCCGGTGCCGACCGACGTCGCGATCGCCACCGCGACGATGACGAAGCCTGCGCAGATCAACGCGACTTCACGCCGGCCGAACGGCGACGGGCGGGCCCAGGTGCGCGTCGGGTGCGCGCCGAAGCCGCGCGCCTCCATCGCGGTGGCCAACGTCGACCCGCGCCGAATGGCCGACACCAACAGTGCGAACGCCTGTCCCGCAGCACGTTTCACGCGGCCCTGGTCGGCGACTCCGCGAGCCCGGCGTGCGTACCCGAGATAGCGCCAGTCCTGGCCCAGCAGCCCGACCAATCGCACGCCGGCCAACGCGCCGAGCACGAACCGCGCGGGGAGCCGAAGCACCTGCCCCAGGCCGTCGGCGAGCTCGGTGGGCTCGGTGTCGACGAACAGCAACACCGAGGGCAGGGCGATGGCGAGCACCCGCAGAAAGGTGGCGATTGCCAGGGTGATCGAGCCGTCGCTGACGGTGACGAGCAGGAAGTGCCAGTGCACCACGCCGCGGGACTCGCCGTAGAGCAGGATCGTCAAGGCGGTGAGGGCGGCGGCGAACGCCACCATGGCCGCGCGGGACACCATGGTGCGCAGCGGAATCCGCAGCGCGACGAAGAGGACCGCTTCCAGGACGAGAGCCGTCAGCGCCGACACCCAGTCGACGCTCAGTACCAGTCCGACCGCGATGACCAAGGCCGCGGCGAGCTTCGCGACGGGGTTGACGCCCGTCAGCCGGGTCGGCGTCGCGGTTCTCAGCATGGGGCGTCCGCGGCGGTCTCGGCCTGCCAGGAACCCAACTCGACCCGCTGGTCGGCCAGCAGACCGGCGAAGTCGAGGTCGTGGGTGACGGCCACGACCGCGGCGCCGTCGTCGGCGATCTCGGCGAGCAGGCGCACCAGCTCTTCCCAGGTGTTGCGGTCCTGACCGAACGTCGGCTCGTCCAGGATGATCAGACCCGGGGCGGTCGCGAGGACCGTGGCCACCGACAGCCGGCGTTGCTCGCCGCCGGAGAGAGTGTACGGGTTGACGTCGGCAATGTGGCTGAGCCGCAGCCGTTCCAGCAGCGCGTCGCACGTGTCGGCGACCGCGGACTCGTCCTTCTTCAGCGCACGGGGGCCGAGTGCCAACTCGTCGCGGACGGTGGCGGTCAGGAACTGGTGCTCGGGATTCTGGAAGACGCTGCCGATGCGGGTCAGCAGTTCGCGCGACTTCCACTCGATGGGTGCCGTGCGGCGCGGCGCGGGCGCGAACGACTCGTCGGCGGTGAGCGTCCCGCCGCGCGGTGGGAGCAGTCCGCCGAGCGTGAGTGCCAACGCGGACTTGCCTGCCCCGTTCGGACCGGTGACTACCGTGACGGCGCCACGGTCGACGTCGAAGGTCAGGTCGGGGGAGCCGTGGCCGGCGCGGTAGCCGACCGACAGGTTCGCAGCGCCGAGCAGCGGTGCGCCGGGAGCGCAACGGCGCGTGATGGCGGGCAACTCGGTGCCGGGGACCCAGACGCCCGCGCGTCGCAGCATGTCGCGCTGCCGTCCCAGGGTGTCCGCCGGTGGTCCGTCGGCCACCACCCGGCCGTCGTCGCCGAGGACGACCACGCGGTCGACCACGGGAAGCCATGTCGCCGTGCGGTGTTCGATGACGACGAGCGTCGCGCCGGTCGACTCCGCGGCGGCCGCGACCGCGTCGCGAACCTCGAGGACGCCGGCCGGGTCGAGGTTGGCGGTGGGCTCGTCGAGCAGGATCAACCCGGGATTCATGGCGAGCACGCCGGCCAGGGCCAGCCGTTGCTGCTGACCGCCGGACAGCGCCGAGGTCTCCCGGGACAGCGGAAGGTTCAGGCCGACGGCGGCCAGCGCCCGGCGGACGCGCGGCCAGATGGCGGCGCGCTCGACGTTGAAGTTCTCCATGCCGAACGCCACGTCGTCACCGACGCGGGACAGAATGACCTGGGAGTCGGGGTTCTGCAGGACCATGCCGATGCGACTGCGGCGGTTGACCGGGGATGCTCCGTCGACGAGGAGCCGGCCGGCCTCGTCACCGTCCTCGTTGCTGTCGAGCAGGCCCGCAAGTCCTTGCAGCAGAGTCGACTTGCCTGAACCGCTGGCGCCGAGCAGCAGCACCCGCTCGCCCGGCTCGATCGCGAGGTCGAGACCTCTCAGCGCCCACTTCGCGCGGCCGGCGTGCCGCCAATGCCAACCCTGCGCGGACACGGCGACGCCGCCGCCCGGGGACGGCGGGCCGCTCATCGCGAGAGGTTGGGCTGCGATCCCACTCTGCCGGACGGGAATCGGGACAGGGCGCCGGTCTTCGCGAGTCCGCGGACGACGAACCAGGACAGGGCGCCGGCGATCAGCGCACCCGACACGATCGCAGAGACGACGTAGATCGCCGAGAACGTCGCCGCCGAACCGGGATACCAGAGAATCAGGTCGTTGATCGCGAGTCCCAGGCCGGCGACGGCGCCGGCCAGCACGGCCACCGGCAGATTCCACGCGCGGTAGAGGAACACCGCGAACACCAACTCGGCGGCCAAGCCCTGCACCAATCCCGATTCCAGTGTCAGCACGCCCCATTGGTTGCCGACCAGTGCCGAAACGGTGGCGGCGACCAACTCGCCGTAGAGCGCTGCGCCGGGCTTGCGGATCACCAGGGCGGTGAGGACGCCGGCGAAGAGCCAGCCCCCTCCGAGCAGGGCCTGAAGGCCGGGCAGAGCGGCGCCGAGGGGAGCGCCGATCGGGTTGGAGGCGATGTTCCACAGCACGAACACCAGTCCGGCCGCGACGGCCAGCACGCTGGCGACGACGATGTCGACCACGCGCCAGCGGTAGCTCCGCGGACGGCTGGTGGGTCGATCGGAGACGATGTCGGTACTCATTCGTTTTCACTCCCTACGCCGGCATGATCCGGTCAGGTTCGTACGGTCGACGGCGCCAGCCGTCCTCTCAGCGCACTTGGCGTGCACTCCCGTGTGGGTCGTCTTCAATGTAACCCCAGCACTGCCGCTAGGGGAATTCGCCATGGCGATGACATTGATCGGCGGTGGCGGTCTACGTGAGTATGGGAACCATGGACCTGCCCGTCATGCCGCCCGTCGAACCGATGCTGGCGAAGGCGGCCACCAAGGTGCCCGACGACAGGGGGGTGTGGTCTTACGAGCCCAAGTGGGACGGCTTCCGGGCGCTGGCGTTCCGCGACGGCGACGAGGTGGTGCTGCAGTCGCGCAGCGGCAAGGAACTCGGCCGGTACTTCCCGGAACTCGTCGAGTCGCTTCGCGACGAACTGGCGCCGCGCTGCGTCCTCGACGGCGAAGTCGTCGTGCCCCGCGAGATCGACGGCCGCATCCGGCTGGACTGGGAGTCGTTGAGCCAGCGGATCCATCCCGCCGAGAGCCGGGTGAGGATGCTCGCCGAGCAGACGCCCGCGCACTTCATCGGGTTCGACGCCCTGGCCACGGCCGACCGGTCGCTGCTCGCCGAATCGTTTCGGGTCCGGCGGGACGCGCTGCTCGAGCTCGTCACCGAGAAGACGTGGTGCCACGTCACCCGCACCACCGAGGATCCGGAGCTCGGGACACAGTGGTTGACCACGTTCGAGGGCGCCGGCCTGGACGGCGTGATCGCCAAGCGGCTCGACGGACGCTATCTGGCGGGCAAGCGCGAGATGGTCAAGGTCAAGCACAAGCGCGACGCCGACTGCGTCGCCATCGGTTATCGCGTGCACAAGAGCGGGGAGGGCGTCGGATCCGTCCTGCTGGGTCTGTACCGCGAGGACGGCGAGCTGCACATGGTCGGGGGCGCAGCGTCGTTCAGCGTCAAGGACCGCATCAAGCTCCTCGCCGAGCTGGAACCGCTGCGCGACGGCGACGTTCGGGACGGCGACCCCAGCCGATGGAACTCCGCGGCCGACAAGCGCTGGATCCCGATCCGCCCGGAGAAGGTCGCCGAGGTGGCCTACGACCAGATGGAGGGCAACGGTCAGAGTGACCGGCGCTTCCGGCACGCGGTGAAGTTCGTCCGCTGGCGGCCCGACCGGGAGCCGTCGAGTTGCACCTTCGCCCAGCTCGACGTGCCGTTGAACTACGACCTGTCCGACGTATTGGAGAACTGAATGGCTAGTCCCGCAACGGAAGTCGACATCGACGGCGTGGCCGTCCGATTGACCAGTCCGGACAAGGTGTACTTCCCCAGACTCGGCGCCGGCGGCACCAAGCGGGCACTCTTCGACTACTACCGTGCCGTCGCGGAGCCGATGGTCGCGGCGCTGCGGGACCGTCCCACGCATTTGCAGCGCTTTCCCGACGGGATCGACGGCGAGGAGATCTACCAGAAGCGCGTGCCCGCAAAGCATCCCCACTACCTCGAGACGTGTGAGGTGACGTTCCCGTCGGGCCGCACGGCCGACGCGTTGAAGGTGACGCATCCGTCGGCCATCGCGTGGGCCGCGCAGATGGGCACCGTCACGTTCCACCCGTGGCAGGTCCGGTGTCCCGACGCCGAACACCCCGACGAACTGCGCGTCGACCTCGACCCCCAACCGGGCACCGACTTCGCCGACGCGGCCGAGATCGCCGTCGAGGTGCTCAAGCCCGTGCTCGACGAACTCGGCATCGTCGGCTACCCGAAGACGTCCGGCGGCCGCGGCGTGCACGTCTTCATCCGGATCAAGCCGGACTGGGACTTCATCGCGGTGCGGCGCGCCGGCATCGCACTGGCCCGCGAGGTCGAGCGTCGGGCGCCGGATCGGGTGACGACCTCGTGGTGGAAGGAGGAGCGGGGCCAGCGATTGTTCGTCGACTACAACCAGAACGCCCGTGACCGCACCTTCGCGTCGGCCTATTCGGCGCGCCGGACGCAGATCGCCACGGTGTCGACCCCGCTGTCGTGGGCGGAGCTGGCCACGGCCGACCCCGACGACTACACCATCGTGACCGTGCCCAAAGTCGTTGCGAGCCGCGAGGATCCGTGGGCCGACATCGAGAAGGTGGCGCACTCCATCGAGCCGCTGCTGGAGATGGTGGCCGCCGACGAGGAACGTGGCCTGGCCGACCTGCCGTACCCGCCGAGCTATCCCAAGATGCCGGGCGAGCCGCCGCGCGTGCAGCCGAGCAAGAAGGTGGCCGAGCACTGGGATGAGGACGGCAACCCGGCGGGCAAGTAGAGAGCGTGGGAATCAAAGGGGACCGCAGTCCGTTTGGTGTCGGTATGACGACCGCGCCTCCGCGAATACGTGAACTGCTTGCCCGGAACCTCCAGGAAGTCTTCGGAGAGGGCGACGCCAGCCGTCGGCGCGCCGCCGTCGAGGAGTTCTACACCGACGACTGCGTCGTCCACACTCCCGACGGCACGTACGTAGGGCACGACGCCGTGGACCAGTTCGCGGGTGCTCTTCGGGCGACGCATCCGCAGTACGTCTACACCGAGACGGGAGAGCCCCAGGTGTTGCAGGATGCGGGCGTCATCGCGTGGACGTCGGGCCCGAGAGGCGCCGAACCGGAGTACACCGGATTGGACGTGCTGCAGGTTCGCGACGGCAGAATCGCCGTCCTGTACGTCTTTCTGAACCCCGAACTGTCCTAGCGAGGGCGCGTTAGCCAGCCAGCCACTTGACCACGCCGCCGTTCTCGGCGCAGGTCGCGCGGTAGTTCGGTTGCTGGGTGAAGTCCAGAGCACCGTCCTGGCACTGGGCCACCGTCACACCCGGCGGCGGGGGAACGGGATCGGGCGTCTTCTCCCACCCGCAGCGGTTGATGACCGGGGGATCGGTCACCGGGCAGCCGGGTTCCGGTTGCGAGGGAGCGGCGGTCGCGGTCCACGGACTGATCGCCGTGGCAGCCGTCGTCAGCGCGCAGGCCACCAGCAATCGAAGAGTCATCGTCGTCATCCTACGAGCTCACGACGTGAGCGTCGCCTTGCCGGTGAGCTGCTGACCCGCCCGGTCGATCCAGGTCAGGTCGACGACGTCACCGGGGTAGTGACGGTCCAGCACGTTGGTCAACGAGGTGGCCGAGTTGAGCTGCTCGCCGTCGATGCTGAGCAGGACGTCGCCGTCGTGCAGACCGGCCCGCTCCGCCGGCCCACCGCGAAGTACCTCGAAGAGGACGACGCCGGGGAGATTCTCCGGCTGGTTGCGGGAGTTGACTCCGACCCCGAGCAGCGTCGGCGGTCCGATGTGCACCGTGCTCGACGGCGATCCCGAGCGAATCTGGTTCGCCGTGGCGAGGGCGTCGTTGATCGGAATGGCGAAGCCGGAGCCGCCGGGATCCATCCGGAAGTTGACCGTCGCCGCGGTGGTGACGCCCATGACCTGGCCGGCGGCGTTGACCATCGGGCCGCCCGAGTCGCCGGCGCGCACCGGTGCCGCGAACTCGATCAGCCCGACGGCCTGGCTCGAACTGCCCGTCAACTCGTCCTTGGCGTTGATGGTGCGTCCGAAGCCGACCACCTCGCCCGCTTCCTGGGTCAACGGGCTGCCCGAACCCCTGGCGTTGCCGAGGGCGACGACGGGGTCGCCCACCGCGAGCTGCGAGGAATCCCCGAGCACCGCGACCGGCAGGCCGCCCGCGCCGCGCAGTTGCAACACCGCGATGTCGCGGTTGCGGTCGTAGCCCACCAGGTCGGCGGGGTACGCCCGGCCGGCGACCGTCGCGGTGATGCTGTCCGCGCCCTGGACCACGTGGAAGTTCGTCAGCAGGGCGCCGCCCTGGTCCAACACGATGCCGGTACCAGCGCCGATGGCGTGCTGGTAGTTGATCGTCGTGTCGATGCGGGCCACTGCCGGTTCGACCTGGGCGGCGACGCTCGACAGGTCGGCGGGCACGGCCGACGCCATGGCGGGTGCCACGATGGTGGCCGCCGAGGCGGCCGCGGCAACGACCGCGACGACGTGTCGCCATCTGGTGTGGGACCTGCGCATGGGGCACCTTCCGCCGTGTGTAGCTGGTGTTCTACCCACAATTGTGACGCTGACACCGTGGGTCGTCGCGGCAACCGGCCCGGACGTCAGTCCTCGAGGGCTACTCCGCGGCGCGAGCGCCCGAACAGCCGCGAGTTCGACTTGCCGCTCGGACGTCGGTTGCGCAACTTGCTATCGGACTCATCGTCGGTGGGCTCGTCGGCGTTACCGGCCGGCTCGTCGACGGTCGTCTCGGCGTCGGACGGGGTGGCGTCCTCGCTGGGGGCGGTCGTCTCGGCGTCGGCGGTCGGCTCCTTCTCGGGAGCGTCCTCGACCTCGGCGTCCGTGGCCGGCTCGTCGACGACTTCGTCGGTGGGCTCGGTGGGTGCTGCGGCCACGGTGGGCTCGGTCGGTTCGACGACCTCGTCGGTCGACTCGACGTCGTCGTCGGCCTCGGCCTCGTCCGCGACGCCCCGGCCGCGACGACGGGTCTGGCCCTTCGGGCGCAGCGGCTTGGGCGGGGGAGGGGGCAGTTCAGCGGCGTAGGCCAGATAGAAGCTCAGCGCGCCGAGGACGGCGAGCGCCGCCGCCGCCCCGTAGATGGCGAACAACGTCGGACCCGCAGCGTCCAGGCTGACCCAGATCTCGCTGACGGCGGCGCCGACGATCATGGCACCGGCGAGAACGTGCAGGACGATCGCCGACAAGCGCAGCGTGAGGGCCAATCGAGGGGTGCCGAACTCGGCCCGCCGGGACTTGAGGTACGTCAGCACGACGGGGAGGGCGGAGAGACCGATCAGCGCGCCGCAGACGATCCGCATCGCCAGTCCGAGGCCCGTCGGCCATCGCCCGGTGAGTTCGAACCACCGGGGCAGGACGAAGAAGAAGTAGAGAGCTCCGGCGATGACGAAGAACCATGCGTGCCACAGGACCGCGATCCAGCGCCGCATACTCCTCCTCGAGTCGGTCGGGCCGTTCAAAAGTCTGGGTACGACCAGGCACTCTGGCCTGGCCGTACCCGGACCAGCGCGGAGGATAGGGGATTTGAACCCCTGAGGGCTATTAACCCAACCCGCGTTCCAGGCGAGCGCCATAGGCCACTAGGCGAATCCTCCGCGGGCCATGGTAGCCGACCGGGCCACCCGTTCTTCACGAGCGGCCGTGTCGCCGGGGGAACCCGGGGTATTACACTTGCCTCCGGACCCCGCGCGGCGTCCATCCTGTGAACTCCCCCAGGGCCGGAAGGCAGCAAGGGTCAATGGGCTCTGGCGGGTGCGCGGGGTCCCCTTTTCATTCACGGCCCAGCGGAAGGCCTGCCTTGTCGTTTCTGTCCCTTGGTCGTGACGAGCTGGAGGCGCAGCACGAACTGCAGCGCCGCAACTACGCCGAGCTGCAGGCCAAGAAGCTCAGCCTCGACCTCACCCGCGGCAAGCCGTCCCCCGAGCAACTCGACATCTCCAACGGTCTGTTGACGCTTCCCGGCGCCGACTACCGCGACGGCGAGGGCACCGACACCCGCAACTACGGCGGTCTGCACGGGTTGCCGGAGCTGCGCGCCATCTTCGGAGAACTGCTCGGCATCCCGGTGCAGAACCTGATCGCGGGCAACAACGCGAGCCTCGAGTTCATGCACGACCTGATCGTGTTCTCGCTCCTGCACGGCGGCGTCGACTCCCCGCGGCCGTGGATCGAGGAGAGCGGCAGGATCAAGTTCTTGTGCCCCTCGCCCGGGTACGACCGCCACTTCGCCATCACCGAAGCCTTCGGCATCGAGATGATTCCCGTGCCGATGCTCGAGGAGGGTCCCGACGTCGACCTGATCGAGGAGCTCGTCGCCGGCGACCCCGCCATCAAGGGCATGTGGTGCGTGCCGGTGTTCTCCAACCCCACCGGCACCACCTACTCGTGGGAGAACGTCCGCCGGCTGGTGCAAATGCAGACTGCCGCAAGTGATTTCCGGTTGTTCTGGGACAACGCCTACGTCGTGCACACCCTCACCCACGACTTCGTGAAGCAGGTCGACGTGCTGGGACTCGCGGCCAAGGCGGGCAACCCGAACCGGCCCTACGTCTTCGCCTCGACCTCGAAGATCACCTTCGCGGGGGCTGGCGTCAGCTTCTTCGGCGGGTCGCTGGGCAACATCGCCTGGTACCTGCAGCACGCCGGCAAGAAGTCGATCGGACCCGACAAGGTCAACCAGTTGCGTCACCTGCGGTTCTTCGGCGACGCGGACGGGGTGCGGCTGCAGATGCAGAAGCACCAGGAGCTGCTGGCGCCCAAGTTCGCGCTCGTCGGCCAGATCCTCGAAGACCGTCTCGGGGAGTCCAAGATCGCGTCGTGGACCGACCCGAAGGGCGGCTACTTCGTCAGCCTCGACGTGTGGCCGGGTACGGCCCGGCGGACGATCGCCCTGGCCAAGGACGCCGGCATTGCGGTGACCGAGGCGGGAGCGGCCTTCCCCTACCGAAAAGACCCGGAGGACAAGAACGTTCGCATCGCGCCGTCCTTCCCGTCGGTGCCGGACCTGGACGCGGCCGTCGACGGTCTGGCGACCTGCGCGCTGCTGGCCGCAACCGAGTCCCTGCTCGCCGGTGACTAGGGCGCCGCGCGTCGGAGACCCTAGGTAGCCTGCTTCCGTGGCTCTCTACCGCAAGTACCGACCAGCGTCCTTCGCCGAGGTGGTCGGTCAGGAGCACGTCACCGAGCCGCTGTCGACGGCGTTGACGTCGGGGCGCATCAACCACGCCTATCTGTTCTCTGGTCCGCGTGGCTGCGGCAAGACGTCGTCGGCCCGCATCATGGCCCGATCCTTGAACTGCGAACAGGGGCCCACCCCCACCCCGTGCGGCGTCTGCGACTCCTGCGTCGCGCTGGCGCCCAACGGGCCCGGCAGCGTCGACGTCGTCGAACTCGACGCGGCGAGCCACGGTGGCGTCGACGACACCCGTGAACTGCGGGACCGCGCGTTCTACGCCCCGGCCCAGTCGCGCTACCGCATCTTCATCATCGACGAGGCGCACATGGTCACCACCGCGGGCTTCAACGCCCTGCTGAAGATCGTGGAGGAACCGCCGGACCACCTGATCTTCGTGTTCGCGACCACCGAACCCGAGAAGGTGCTGCCCACCATCCGGTCGCGCACCCATCACTACCCGTTCCGCCTGCTGGCCCCCAAGACCATGCGCGGCCTGCTGGAGCGCATCTGCACCCAGGAGAACGTCGGCGTCGACGACGCGGTCTACCCGCTGGTGATCCGCGCGGGCGGCGGATCGCCCCGCGACACCCTCTCGGTGCTGGATCAGCTGCTGGCCGGCTCCGACGGCAAGCAGGTGGCCTATTCGCGGGCGTTGGCCCTGCTGGGCGCCACCGACCTCGCACTCATCGACGCCGCGGTCGACGCGCTCGCCGCGGGTGACGCCGCGGCGCTGTTCGGTGCGGTCGAGGCGCTCATCGACGCCGGCCACGACCCCCGGCGCTTCGCCACCGACCTGCTCGAACGGTTCCGGGACCTCATCGTGCTGCAAGCCGTCCCCGACGCGGCGGCGCGTGGCGTCGTCGACGCACCGGACGACGTCGTCGAGCGGATGCGGGAGCAGGCCGCGACGCTTGGATCCGCGACGCTGACCCGCTACGCCGAGGTGGTCCACGCGGGACTCGGCGAGATGCGGGGGGCCACCGCGCCGCGGTTGCTGCTCGAGGTCGTCTGCGCCCGACTGCTGCTGCCGTCGGCGAGTGACACCGAAGCTGCTCTGCTGCAACGCATCGAGCGCCTGGAAACCAGGATGAACGTGTCCATCCCGGCAGGCGAGGCGGCGCAGGCCGCGGCCGCCGAGGCTGCACCGGTCAAGCAGTTCGTGCGTCGGAGCAACGCCGCCCCCGAGGCGTCGACCCCGCCGCCGGTGGAGGAGCGGCCCGCACCACCCGCCGTCACGGCGCCGCCCGCGGCGCGGCCGGAGCCCGTGCCCGTGCCGCCCCCGGTCGCCCGGCCCGAACCCGTCACGCCTCCGCCACCCGTGACGCCTCCACCGCCAGTCGAGCCCCCGCGCGTCACTGCGCCCCCGCCGCCGGTCGCGGCTCCGGCACCCGTTCCCGTTGCGGCCGGTCAGCCGGACGCCGCCGCGGTGCGCAGCATGTGGTCGACGGTGCGGGACAAGGTGCGCGAGCGTCGCCGGCCCACCGACGTGATGCTCGACGGCGCCGTCGTGCTCGCCGTCGAGGGCGACGTCCTGGTCCTGAGCCACGTGTCGGCGCCGCTCGCGGCACGGCTCAACGAGGCGCGCAACGTCGAGATCATCAGGGACGCGTTGAAGGACGCGCTCGGCGTCAACTGGACCATTCGATGCGAAGCCGGCTCGCCGACCGCACCCGCGCCGGTCGCCCGCCCCCGCCAGGTGGTGGAGACCCCGCCGCCGGTCGACGAGGAGGACGAGGAGAGCATGCTCGCCCAAGCCGTCCACGAAGAGGCAGTGCCCCGCCGCGACCCCGAAGAGGTGGCGTTGGAGTTGCTGCAGAGCGAACTGGGCGCCCGGCGGATCGAAGGGGCCTGACCACTCGCCGCCGCTAGGCGTTCCACCAGGGCCGCAACGGCAAGCCGCCGTCGCCACCCTTGTTGTCCAGCTTGGTCGCCAGAACCTGGTGCAGCTGAACGACGTTCGTCTCGAAGCCCAGTCGCGACCCGGCCATGTAGAGGCCCCACACCTTGGCCGTCGGCAGACCGACCTCGGCCACCGCCTCGTCCCAGTGCTCGACGAGGTTGGCGCACCAGTCGCGCAGCGTCAGCGCGTAGTGGTGCCGCAGGTTCTCCTCGTGCAGCACCTCCAGGCCGACGTCCTGCACCTCGGTGATGATCCGCCCGGACCCCGTGAGTTCACCGTCGGGGAAGACGTACCGGTCGATGAAGCCGCCGGCGCCTGCGCCAGATCGGTTGTCGGGCCGGGTGATGCAGTGGTTCAGCAACAGGGCGCCGGTGCGCATCTTCGACTTGAGGAAGCGGAAGTACGACGCGTAGTTCTGCACGCCGATGTGTTCGGTCAGCCCGATGGACGACACGGCGTCGAACCCGGATTCGCGCACGTCGCGGTAGTCCCCGTGACGGACTTCCGCGAGATCGGCGAGACCTTCGTCGGCGATCGCCTTCTGAGCCCAGGTCGCTTGCTCCTTGGACAGCGTGACGCCGACGGCCTTGACGCCGTGGCGTGCCGCGTAGCGCACCATGCTGCCCCAGCCGCAGCCGACGTCGAGCAGTCGGTCGCCGGGTTGCAGGCGGAGCTTCTCGAACACCAGCCGGTACTTGTTGTCCTGGGCTTGCTCCAGGCTGGCGTCGGCATCCGGGTAGGTCGCGCAGGTGTAGGTCATCGACGGCCCAAGTACCCACTCGTAGAACGTGTTCGACACGTCGTAGTGGTGGTGGATTGCCTCGGCGTCACGGGTCTTGCTGTGCCGCAGCCCTTCTGCGATGCGGCGCCAGCGGGGCAGCGCCTCCTGCGGAGGTGGGGCGATCGGGCGCAGGTGCTCGAAGCCGATCGACCGGACGATGTTGGCGAGAACCCGGGCCGACGGACGCTTGAAGTCCATGTTGTCGCCGAGCGCACGCAGCAGGTCGTAGGGATCGCCCGGATGCACGCCGGTGGGTTCCACGTCGCCGGAGACGTAGGCGCGGGCCAGCCCCAGCTCGCCCGGCGAGGTCGCCAGGTAGGTGGTGCCGCGGGGGGTGCGCAGGTCGAGCCCCACCTGGGCGTCGGCGGGGCCGGCCGTGCTGCCGTCATAGGCGGTGAACTTCATCGACAGATCGTCACCGGCGGTGAGCACCTCGAGAATCTCGGCAAGCGTCAACCGCCCGGGCGTCGTCGCGGACTCCGCGGGAACCTCTTTGTAGGTAGTCATCAGTGTGCTCTCCTCGTCGCGCCAGCGCTCATCTGCGTTTCTTCCTCGTCGCGCAAGCGCTCATCGCCTCTGCACGGCTTTCGCGTACAGGTCGAGCAGACGCGAATCTGGGTCGTAGGTCTTCTTGACCATTCCGTAGGTATCCCCGCCGTAAAGCTGCTTGAACTCTTCGGGGGAGTAATAGGCGTCGGAGTACAGGGATTTGTGGCCGTCCAGCTCGCTGACCTTCTTCTCGATCAGGCGGTTCGTCTCTCCCTCTACCGAACCCGCTGGCACCGACGACCAGAACCCTATGTTGACGTAGGTGTGGTGCCCGGCAATGGGGTACAGAGGCCAGCCCTCGTCGTCGCGCAACCTCAACGGACACAGCCAGATGGGCTCGATCGGCACGTTGTCGAGGAACCAGTCGACGAACTCGGCCGTGCGCTCGATCGGCACCTCGATGTCCTGCACGACGCGCTCCAGCGGGGGCCGGCCGTTGCGCTTCTCGATGCGGTCGGCGATGTCGAAGCGTCGGTCGTAGGCGATGAGCTTCCAGTAGAAGCTGCTGCGGCGCAGCCGGCGGGGCCAGAAGCGCCGGATCGTCGGATTCTGGGCGCCGAAGGCCCGCGAGCACCAGAACCAGTCGGTGTCCCACCGCCACAGGTAGTCGTGAATCGTCAGCCGGTCGTGCTTCTCGCCCTCGCCGTGCTGAATCGAGCGGTAGTAGACGTCCTGGCCGGTGTAGTCGCTGACCGGGCCTGGCGTCGCCGTCCGCACGCCGAGGGTGAGGTAGCACTCGTCCGCGCTGAACACCACGCCGTCGACGTAGTCGACCGGGGCGCCGTCGTAGCCGCGCGTCTCGACGATCTGATCCATGGTGGCGACGAGGTCGGCCACCGAGGTGAACCGCAGGTGCTTCAGTGCGACGAACGGCTTGACGGGCTCCAGCTCGATCTTCAACCGCACGGTGTAGCCGAGGGTCCCGTAGGAGTTGGGGAACGCGTAGAAGAGGTCGGGGTGGACGTCCCGGCTGGCCGTCACCACGTCGCCGGTGCCGGTCAGGATGTCCATCTCCAGCACCGATTCGTGCGGAAGGCCGTTGCGGAAGGACGCCGACTCGATGCCGAGTCCCGTCACGGCGCCGCCGAGGGTGATGGTCTTCAACTGCGGCACCACCAGCGGCGACAAGCCGTGGGGGAGGGTCGCGGCGACCAGGTCCTCGTAGGTGCACATGCCCGCGACGTCCGCGGTGCGCGCCTCGGGGTCGACGGAGATGACACCCGTCAGACCGGAGACGTCGAGACCCTTGACGGTCGACTTCTCACGGGCTCGGAAGAGGTTCGAGGTGGGCTTGGCCAGGCGTACCGTCGCGTTGGGAGGAATCGCTCGGTAACTCGCCAGCAGTCTCTCCACGCCTGCCGCGTGGGCCGACTGCGCTTCGGTCGCTGCAACAGTCACACACGTACGCTAGACCCCGGTCGCACCCGATGCGACCGGACCGGCCCGGGACAACACCCGTTCACCCTCAGATCTAGGAGTCTTCACCGATGGGACAGGTCAGCGCCTCCAGCACTGTCTTGATCAACGCCGAACCGGCTGTCGTGTTCGCCGCGGTCGCCGATTATCAGACGGTTCGCCCGAAGATCCTTTCCTCGCACTACAGCGGCTACCAGGTACTCGAGGGCGGCCAGGGCGCGGGCACCGTCGCCACGTGGAAGCTGCAGGCCACCGAGAAGCGGGTGCGCGACGTGAAGGCCACCGTCGACGTCGCAGGCCACGCCGTGATCGAGAAGGACGCCAACTCGACGATGGTGACCAACTACACAGTTGCCCCCGCCGGACCGGGCGCGTCGGTGACCGTCAAGACGACGTGGCAGGGCGCCGGCGGCGTCAAGGGCTTCTTCGAGAAGACGTTCGCTCCGCTGGGATTGCGCAAGATCCAGGCCGAGGTGCTGGCCAACCTGAAGAATCAGGTCGAGTCGAACTAGCGGCGGGCAGGCGCGCAGCGACCCGGGGGAGCTAGCCGCTAGGCGACTGCCCGCGGCGGCCGCGTCCCCAGGAAGCTGACGATGCCCCGCACCACGGCGTCGGCGTACTTCTGCCGACCGTCGGGGCTCTCGATCAACGCGCAGTCGGCGGGGTTCTTCATGTTGCCCATCTCGACGAGGATCGACGGGTACTGCGCCAGGTTCAGACCAGTGAGGTCGGAGCGCCCGTAGAGCCCGCCCTGGCCGATGTAGTTGGCGGGCATCAGCCCCGAGGCCTGCAGTTGGGCGTTCATCGCCTGGGCGAACTGGACCGACGGGCCCGCCTGCACCTGGTTGAGCGGCGGTGACGAGTAGTTCACGTGGTAACCACGCCCCGTCGCAGGCCCACCGTCGGCGTGGATGGAGACGATGGCGTCCGGCTTCAAGGCGTTGGCCATGGCGGCCCGCTCGTCGACGCAGGCCGCGACGCTGGTGTCGTCGCCGCGCGACATCGCGGTGCGCACGCCGAGCTGCGTCAGCAGCGCCCGGATGCGCAGCACGGTCTCCCAGTTGAAGGTGTGCTCGGGATAACCGTCGTCGGTCGTCGTCCCGCTGGTTTGGCAGTCCTTCGTGCCGCCGCGCCCCGTCGGGACCTGTTTGGTCAGGGACGCGTCGTTGGCACCGTTGTGGCCGGGATCGAGGAAGACGATCATCCCGGCGATGTTCGACGGGGCGGCCGCGGCGGACGGAGAGACGAGCGCTGCGACGAGGAGGCCGACGGCGAGGGCTGCGCCGACACGCAGGCAGACAGGTACGTGCACGACGCCCAAGCTAGTTCGCGGGACGACTACTCTTGGAGGACGAATCGCCAAGCGCTGAGACAGCAATCAGTTCGAGACCAATACGCAAGGGGACCGTCATGCAACCCGGCCAACCGCCCGACATGTCGGCGCTCCTCGCGCAGGCCCAGCAGGTGCAGCAGCAGTTGATGGAGGCGCAGGAAGCGCTCGCCGTCACCGAGGTGCACGGACAGGCCGGCGGCGGCCTGGTTCAGGTCACGATGAAGGGCAGCGGCGAGGTGACCGGCGTGGCGATCGACCCGAAGGTCGTCGACCCCGACGACGTCGAGACGCTGCAGGACCTCGTCGTCGGCGCCATCCGGGACGCCGCCCAACAGGTGACGTTGATGGCGCAGAGCAAGCTCGGTCCGCTGGCCGGCGGCCTCGGCGGCTTAGAGATCCCGGGGCTCTGACTTGTTCGAGGGGCCCGTCCAGGACCTGATCGACGAACTGGGCAAGCTGCCGGGCATCGGGCCGAAGAGCGCCCAGCGCATCGCCTTTCATCTGCTCTCGGTCGAGCCGCCCGACATCGACCGGTTGACCGCGGTGCTGGCCAAGGTGCGTGACGGCGTGCAGTTCTGCTCGGTGTGCGGAAACGTCTCCGATGCCGAGCGCTGCCGCATCTGCTCGGATTCGCGGCGGGACGCCTCGCAGGTGTGCGTGGTGGAGGAACCGAAGGACGTCGCGGCCGTCGAACGCACGCGCGAGTTCCGCGGGCGCTACCACGTGCTGGGCGGCGCACTGGATCCGTTGTCGGGCATCGGGCCCGAGCAGCTGCGAATTCGCGAGCTGCTGAACCGAATTGGCGAGCGGGTCGACGGCGTGGACGTCGCCGAGGTGATCATCGCGACCGACCCCAACACCGAGGGCGAGGCGACGGCGACCTACCTGGTGCGCATGCTCCGCGACATTCCCGGGCTGACGGTCACCCGCATCGCCTCCGGGCTGCCGATGGGTGGCGATCTGGAATTCGCCGACGAGCTCACCCTGGGACGCGCTCTGACCGGCCGCCGGGCGATGGCTTAGGTTGTCGACCATGCGTGACGATGAGTTCAAGGTCGAGGTCGAACTCGGCGACCAGGCGCACCACCTGTCGTTCTGGGACCGGCTGCGGTCACTCGACGTGGACGACGCGGCCCGGCAACGGCTGGGCAGCCGGGTGACGGTGACCCGCGACGGCAACCGGATTCAGCTGTACACGTGCAGCCTGCGGGATGCCAAGGAAGCCGAGCGTTCCGTTCGTGAACTCGTGCTCGCCGACGACCTCACCGCCGAGTACACGACGAGCCGGTGGGACGAATCCGCACAGCAGTGGGTCGACGTCGGCGACGGGCACGCGGTCGACGACGACGCGCCGGACGTGCCGGTGCCCGACCCGAGCTACGTGATCCTCGAGGCCTACAAGCCGGAGTTCCTGCGCGACCTGGGGTTGTAGGCGGGGGCTCGCGCTCTCCCGCGACCGCGTTCCGCCCCCTCCCCGCGAGACATAACTCTTGGCGGCGACACGCCGGTGGTGGCCGCCATGGCTTATGTCTCGCCGGGCTGTCGGTGGGCGATGCCACTGTTCGGGAATGGCAGCGGTCTTCTCGGGGAGTCGGGCGGTAAGCCGTGGACGGCTGACCCGTCATCGACTTCGGACTCGCTTCGAGGCCATTCATCCCGACGTCTACGTCGCGGAGTTCGCAGAGCTGACCATCGCGGACCGTGCGCGTGCCGCGGTGTTGTGGTCCAAGGGCCGTGGCGTCGTGGCAGGGGTGACGGCGTCGGCGTTGCACGGTGCGAAGTGGGTGGACGACGACGAAGCCGTCGAGCTGATCTGGCGCAATCAACACGCACCCCGCGGAGTGGTCACGCGCAACGAGCGCGTCGAGTCCGATGAGATCGTCGTCGTGGACGGCATCTCGGTGACCACGACGGCTCGTACGGCACTGGACCTCGGTCGGCATCTCGGCCGCGACGCAGCGGTGACGAGACTGGACGCGCTGGCTCACGCGACGGGGATCTCGGCGGCCGACGTCGAACCGCTGCTGATCCGGCACCGTGGCAGTCGAGGCGTGCGGAAGGCACGCGACGCGATCGCGCTGATGGATGCCGGCGGCACGTCGCCGAAGGAGACCTGGTTGCGCCTACTCGTATTGGACGCCGGTCTGCCGAAGCCGAAGTGCCAGTTGATGGTTCACAACGGTGATTACTACCCCCTCGCGTATCTCGACCTTGGCTGGGACGAGTACATGGTCGCGGTGGAGTACGACGGCGACCAGCACCGAACGGACCGTCAGCAATATCGGAAGGACGTCAGCAGACTGCAGATGCTCGAGCGGATGGGATGGATCGTCATCCGAGTGCTCGCTGGTGAGCACCCGATGGACGTGCTCCAGCGCATCCGGCACGCGCTGGCTCGTCGCAACTGCCGCGAGGCATAAACCTCGGCGGCGACACGCCGGGAAAGCCCGCCACCGTTTATGTCTCGCGGTCGATCTCGACGAGCGCCCGAGGCTACGCGCGGCGCGGGGCCGCCAAGCGTTCGCGACGCAACTGCTCCACTTCGGACAGTTGGACCGGCGCCAGCTCGCCCACCACCCGCGACAGTAGGTGGTCGGCCAGTTGCGGGTTGCGGGCCAGGCACGGCCCGTGCAGATACGTCGCGACGATGCTGCCCTGCACCGCACCGTCGAAACCGTCGCCCTCGCGGTTGCCTGCCCCGCTGATCACCTTGGCCAGCGGCGCGGCCGCCGGCCCCAACGTCGTTCCGCCGCGGTGGTTCTCGAAGCCCGTCAGCCGTTGGTCGAGGCCTGGCACCAGCGGCTGCGAGACCACTTCGCCGATGGTCCGCGCGGGCTGGGGCGAGGTGGTCACGTCGAGCACGCCGACGCCGTCCACCCGCTCGCCCGACGACGTCTCGTACCAGTGCCCGAGCACCTGGATCGCCGCGCAGATCGCCAGCACCGGCGCGCCCCGCTCGGCGGCCCGCTGCAGGCCGGGGTACTGGATCAGATGCTTGGTGGCCAGCCGCTGGGCGTAGTCCTCCGCCCCGCCGAGGGTGTAGAGGTCCAGCGACTCCGGGACCGGGTCGGCCAGCGTGATCTCGACGACCTCGGCGTCGATTGCCCTGAGCCGCAACCGCTCCCGCAGGACGACGGCATTGCCGCCGTCTCCGTAGGTGCCCATGACGTCGGGCAGGACGAGCCCGATGCGGACGGTGGATTCACTCACGGGGCAGCCGCCGGTTGAGTTGAAGGAACGCGGTGTAGTTGGCGATCACCTCGACGTGGCCGGGCGGGCACGACGCGATGGCCTTCACGGTGTCGTGCACCAGGGTGTGCTCCACGCCGGCGTACCCCAGGCGCACCGCCAGGTCGGTGCCGCGCTCCCCCGCGGCGACCACCGTGGTGTCGTCGAAGTGCTCGAACCGGACGTCCCACAGCCACGATAGGTCCTCGCCGTCGGGGACCTGACCGTTGACCGAGATGACGACGCCCGCCCCGTGCTTGTCCACCATCGACAGCGCCTCGTGCCAGCCGGCGGGATTCTTGGCGAGCAGCACCCGCACCGTGTGCTCGCCCAGCTGCACGGTGCGGTAGCGGCCCGCGACCTCGTCGACGCCGGACACCGCCGCGACGGCCGCCGCGGGATCGGCGCCGAGGGTGACCGCCGCCGCGATCGCCTGCGTGGCGTTGCCGCGGTTGACGGCGCCGGGCAATGCCAACGCCATCGGCAGCTCGAGGCCGTCGGGGCCGTGCACGTGGGTGTCGTCGTACCACCACTGCGGGGAGGGCCGCTTGAAGTCGGTGCCCGTGGAGTACCAGTGGGACTCCTCGCGGACGATCACCTCGCCGCTGCGGGGGCAGCTGACCGAGTCGTTGGCCCACGTGCCCCCGGCGGCCACCCACACCACGTTCGGGCTGTCGTAGGCCGCCGACGTCATCAGCACGTCGTCGCAGTTGGCCACGACGACGGTGTCGCCGTGGCGCGCCAGCCCGGCTCGCAGCGTGCGCTCGATGTGGTTGATCTCACCCACGCGGTCGAGCTGGTCACGCGACAGGTTGAGCAGCACGACCACCGCGGCGGGCACCGCGTCGAGGACGTGCGGGACGTGCATCTCGTCGACCTCGAGCGCCGCAAGCGTGGCCGTGCGGTCGCCGGCCAGCGCCGCGATCAGCCCAGCGTCCATGTTCGCGCCCTCGGCGTTGGTGGCGACGGGACCCATCGTGGCGAGGGCGGCGGCGGTCATCCTGGTGGTGGTCGACTTGCCATTCGTGCCGGTCACGACGACGGAGCTGCGTCCGGTGCCGAGCTGGCCCAGGATCGACCTGTCCAAGGCCATGGAGACGAGCCCGCCGATCATCGCGCCGGCGCCACGGCCGGTGACGCGCGAGGCCCACCGGGCCGCCGACCCGGCGCCCAACGCGATTCGACCCCGAGTGGTGACCATTCCCGGCAGTCTAAAAGGGCGAAAGTCGGCTGGCGACACGCGGCGTCTCGGTCGGGGCTTGTCGGGGTCGCGTGCCATCCTCGAATCGTGAGCCAAACGTTCGGCCGACCGGCCTCCGAGCCCGGTGCGGGCTGGGCCGTGGTCGACGTCGAGACGACGGGGTTCCATCCGCGTCAGGCTCGCGTCGTCAGCGTGGCCGCGCTGGCGCTCGGCGACGACGGCAACGTCGAGGGCAGCTTCGCGACCCTGCTCAACCCGGGCGTCGACCCCGGGCCCACCCACGTCCACGGCCTGACCACCGAGATGCTGCAGGGTCAGCCGACCTTCGCCGAGATCGTCGGCGAGCTCAACGCAGTCCTCGAGGGCCGCACGCTGGTGGCGCACAACGTCGGCTTCGACTACTCCTTCCTGGCCAACGAGGCCGAGCTGGCGGGGGCCGAGCTGCCCGTCGACACCGTGATGTGCACCGTCGAGCTGGCTCGGCGGCTCCACCTCGGCGTCGAGAACCTGCGGCTGGAGACGCTGGCCGCGCATTGGGGCGTCACCCAGATGCGCCCCCACGACGCGCTCGACGACGCGATGGTGCTCGCCCAGATCCTCAAGCCGTCACTCGCGGGCGCCCACGACCGCAACGCCTGGCTCCCGGTCCGGCCGGTGTCGCGGCGCACCTGGCCCAACGGTCAGGTCACCCATGACGAACTGCTGCCGCTGCGCACCCTGGCGGCCCGGCTGCCGGGCGACTTCCAGAACCCCGGCCGGTTCGTCGCCGGCCGGCCACTGGTCCAAGGCATGCGGGTGGCCCTGTCCGCCGAGGTGACCCACACCTACGAGGAACTCATCGAACGGATGCTGCACGTCGGACTGTCGTACGCCGACATCGTCGACCAGCAGACGTCGTTGGTGGTGTGCAACGACGCCGACCCGGAGCAGGGCCGCGGCTATCAGGCCCGTGAGATGGGCATCCCGCTGGTCGACGACGCGACGTTCACCGCGCTGATCGAACACGTCGTCGGCGGCACCGGAGTGGAGCAGTTCACCGACCCCACGCTCCGGGGCGACCAGTACGCCTTGTTCTAGCGAGCGGCCCGGTTCACCGCGGACACGACGGCCCGCAGCGACGCGGTGGTGATGGACGTCGCGATGCCGACACCCCACACCGTCGTACCGCCCACCGACGCCTCGACGTAGGCCGCGGCCTGGGCTTCCTCGCCCGCCGACAGTGCGTGCTCGGAGTAGTCGAGCACGCTGACGTCGAAGCCGACGGCGCCGATCGCGTCGACGAAGGCCGCCAGCGGACCGTTGCCCGCGCCGACGATCTCGCGCTCCTCGCCGTTCACCTTCACCGTGGCGGTGATCGTGTCCGTGCCGCCGTCTTCCTCGGCCGCGTCGACCTTCTGCCGGATGCGCTCCAGGGGCGTGATCGGGGCCAGGTACTCGTCGGCGAAGACGTCCCACATCTCCTTGGGCGACACCTCGCCACCCTCGCCGTCGGTGATCTTCTGGATGGCCTGGCTGAATTCGATCTGCAGCCGCCGCGGCAGGGCCAGCCCGTGGTCGGCCTTCATGATGTAGGCCACGCCGCCCTTGCCGGACTGGGAATTCACCCGGATGACGGCCTCGTAGGTGCGGCCGACGTCCTTCGGGTCGATGGGCAGATACGGCACCTGCCACAGGATGTCGCCGATGTCGGAACCGGCCGCGTCTGCGTCGACCTTCATGGCGTCCAGGCCCTTGTTGATGGCGTCCTGGTGGCTGCCGGAGAAGGCGGTGTAGACCAGATCGCCGCCGTACGGGTGGCGTTCGTGCACCGGCAGCTGGTTGCAGTACTCGACGGTGCGGCGGATCTCGTCGATGTTGGAGAAGTCGATCTGGGGGTCGACGCCGCGGCTGAACATGTTCAGCCCCAGCGTCACCAGGCAGACGTTGCCCGTGCGTTCACCGTTGCCGAACAGGCAGCCCTCAATGCGGTCGGCACCGGCCTGGTAACCCAATTCGGCTGCGGCGACGGCGGTTCCGCGGTCGTTGTGCGGGTGCAGGCTCAGGATGATCGAGTCGCGGCGGGCCAGGTTGCGGCTCATCCACTCGATCGAGTCGGCGTAGACGTTGGGGGTGGCCATCTCGACGGTGGCGGGCAGGTTGACGATCAGCGGGTTCTCGGGGGTGGCGCCGACGATTTCCGAGACCGCGTCGCATACCTCCTTGGCGTATTCGAGCTCGGTGCCCGTGTAGGACTCGGGGGAGTACTCGAAACGCCAGTGCGTCCCAGGGTGTTTCGCGGCCTCGGCGACGCACATCTCGGCGCCGTCGGTGGCGATCTTCTTGACGGCCTCCCGGTCGGCGCGGAACACCACGCGCCGCTGCAGGATCGACGTCGAGTTGTAGAAGTGCACGATCACCTTGGGTGCGCCCGCGCAAGCCTCGAACGTCCGCTCGATCAGTTCGGCCCGGCACTGCGTCAGCACCTGGATGGTGACGTCGTCGGGAATCGCACCGTCGGTGATGATTTCGCGGACGAAGTCGAAGTCGGTCTGGCTCGCCGACGGGAAGCCGACTTCGATCTCCTTGTAGCCCATGCGGACCAGCAGGTCGAACATGCGCCGCTTGCGTTCCGGGCTCATGGGGTCGATCAGGGCCTGGTTTCCGTCGCGCAGGTCGACGGCGCACCACATCGGTGCGGTCTCGACGACCTTGTCCGGCCACGTGCGGTCGGGCAGCGTGACGGGCTCTACTTCAGCGGCGAAGGGGCGGTAGCGGCTGACGGGCATCGAGGTGCCGCGCTGGGTGTTCCACGCGGGCTGGCCTGGATGGCGGTCGCCGGACGGCGTGTTGATGGTGCGCGCCGAGGTGTAGGCGTCAATGGAATGGGGGTTGGGATTGTTCACGGTTCTCGCTCCGGTTCGAGTCTGGGAAGATCAGACCGGCGCATCAAGACAACCCGCGACAGGAAGCCAGTCTGGATCAGACCCCGTCGCGGCGTCCGAGGAGGAGCGACCGCTGCACGTGGGCCACCCTACTCCGCGAGGGCGCTTCTCCAAAACCTCGGCTCGGACCTGGGAGGCCGGACGGGCAGCTCGACCAGGTGAAGAGGTCCCGACCGGCGCGGGGCGAATCGCGCCGGTCGGGGCCGGTATCTACAGCGTCTGCAGCTCGTATGCCGCGTCGCGGTGCAGTTTGGCGTCGATGCCGCTTTCCTCGTCCTCGGGGGAGATGCGAATGCCCATCGTCTTCTTGATCGCGTACGCGATGGCGAAGGCGACGACGAACGAGTAGGCCATGACCGCGCCGGCGGCGATGATCTGCTTCCAGAGCTGGCTGAAGCCGCCGCCGTAGAAGACGCCGTCGGTGGCGTTGGGCATGCTGGCGCTGGCGAAGAAGCCGATCAGCACGGTGCCGATGACGCCGCCGACGAGGTGCACGCCGACGACGTCGAGCGAGTCGTCGTAGCCGAAGCGCTCCTTGAGGCCGACGGCGTAGACGCAGACCGCGCCGGCGATGGCGCCGACCGCGATGGCACCCATGGGCGTGACCGCACCACAGGCGGGGGTGATCGCGACGAGGCCGGTGATGGCGCCGGATGCCGCACCGACGCCGGTGACGTGCCCGTCCTTGAGCTTCTCCACGGCCAACCACGCGAGGGTGGCGGCGCAGGTCGCCACGAAGGTGGTGACCATGACGATGGCGGCCGAGTTGCCCGCGGCCAGGGCCGAACCGCCGTTGAACGCGTACCAGCCGGCCCACAGCAGGCCCGCGCCGAGCAGCGTCAGGGGCACGTTGTGCGGCTTGCGGAGCTGTCCGAACATCGCCGACTTGCCGAGCACGATCGCCACGGCGAGCGCGGCGGCGCCGGCGTTGATGTGCACGGCGGTGCCACCGGCGAAGTCAATGGCCTTGAGGCTGTTGGCGATCCAGCCGCCGACGGAGTTCTCGGTGACCACGCCGTCGAAGGCAAACACCCAGTGGGCGACGGGGAAGTACACCAGCACCGCCCAGAACACGGCGAACACCATCCACGCGCCGAACTTCATGCGGTCCGCGACCGCGCCCGAGATCAGCGCGACGGTGATGGCCGCGAAGAGCGCCTGGAAGAGCGCGAACAGGCTGACCTGCAGGCCGGAGATGGTGGTCTGCGACTCGAGCAGGTCCTTCATCCCGGCGAACTCGGTGAAGCTGCCGACGAAGCCGCCGTAGCTGGTGCCGAACACCATGGAGAAGCCGAACAGCACCCACAGGACGCCGACGACGGCCACTGCCCCGAAGGTCATCATCATCATGTTGGTCGAACTCTTGACCGAGACCATGCCGCCGTAGAACAGCGCCAGCCCGGGGATCATCAGCGTGAGGCCGATGATGCAACACAGCATGAATGCCGTGGTGCCGGTGTCAACTACATCCATCGGGAACTCTCCATCAGTGGTGCGGCCCCCTCGAGGCCGATCACTGGCAGTGAACGAGGTTTCTGTTACGTGGACTTACCTGTGAGGTTTCGCCCACGTTAAACGTCCTCGGCGGCACCACGCCCCGCACCTGTGCCAGCATCGAGGCGTGAAACGCGTGAGGCCGCTGACGACGGTCGTGGTGCTGGTGGCCATCCTGATCGGCGGCGGCGTCTGGTGGCTGTTCTTCCGTGGACCGTCCTCGTCGGACTGTGCACCGGTGCGGGACCTGCTGTCCTTCAACAAGTCTCAGATCGAACGGCTCAACGCCAAGACCCACGTCCCCGAGCCCGGGTCCTACGGTTCGGAGACCGAACCCAGCGAACTCGACTACCGCGACTGGACGGACGGGTTGGCCGACCGCGCGTCAAAGGTCTCCGCACCCGACCTGGCCGGCCCCGCGCGCGACGTGGCGCAGACCGCCGACCGGTTGGTCCGGGCCCGGCTGGACTACGACGCTCAGGCCGCGCGGACTGCTCCGGGGGCCGCCGCGCCCGCGTCGGCCATGGTGGTGAGCGCGTTCAACGATCAGTACGAGGCCCAGGTCAGAGATCTGTTGAAGACCTGTCCACTGTGAACGGGGTGCCCCACCGGCTGGCGAACGCGACCTGCTCCAGCGGCAGGCGCTCCCGGGGCTTGGAGTCCCGTTCGACGATCGCCGGGTCGGCCGTCGAGTAGTCGCCCAGGGTGCCCACCGCCAGCACGGCCACCGGTCTGACGTCGGCGGGAACGTCGAAGGCCGCCCGTGCGGCGTCGGCGTCGAACCCGGCCATCGGATGTGCGACCAGCCCCCGCGCGACCGCCTCGACGCTGGCGTTGGCGATCGCGGCTCCGGCGTCGACCAGCGAGTATGCCGCCGTGTTGTCGTCGGGTCCCTCGTCGGCGCAGACCAGGAGCAGTGCACTCGCGGCAGTGGCGTAGGAGTTGCCGCGCTTGAGCGTCGCCACCAGCCCGTCGAACGTCTGGTCCCCCCGGACGCCCACCACGAACCGGACCGGCTGGCGGCCACCCCAGGTCGCAGCCCAGCGGGCGGCCTCGAGAACCGCCGTCAGCTGCTCTGCGGTGAGCGTCGCCCGGGGGTCGAACGCACGTGCACTCCAGCGCGCCGCGAGCGGCTCGAGGATCGGTACGCGGGTGTCGGCGAGTCTGTCGGTCACGGGTCCGACCGTACCGCCGGGCGGGACGGGAAAATCGGGTGCGCAGACCCCTTATCCTTTATGGGACTCACGCGTGAACGGAAAGGCGAACAGTGGCGCTCGTCGTACAGAAGTACGGCGGATCCTCGGTGTCTGACGCCGACCGGATTCGCCGCGTCGCCGAGCGGATCGTCGAGACCAAGAAGGCGGGCAACGACGTCGTCGTCGTGGTCTCGGCCATGGGCGACACCACCGACGACCTGCTCGACCTGGCCCGCCAGGTCAACCCCGCGCCGCCGCCGCGCGAGATGGACATGCTGCTGACCTCCGGCGAGCGCATCTCCAACGCCCTCGTCGCGATGGCGATCTCCTCGCTCGGCGCCGAGGCGCGCTCCTTCACCGGGTCCCAGGCGGGCGTCATCACCACCGGCACGCATGGCAACGCGAAGATCATCGACGTCACCCCGGGCCGGCTCCGCAGCGCCCTCGACGAGGGCCTGATCGTGTTGGTCGCCGGCTTCCAGGGCGTCAGCCAGGACAGCAAGGACGTGACCACGCTGGGCCGCGGTGGGTCCGACACCACCGCCGTCGCGCTGGCCGCCGCGCTGGACGCCGACGTCTGCGAGATCTACACCGACGTGGACGGCATCTTCACCGCCGATCCCCGCATCGTGCCCAACGCGCGGCACCTGTCGACCGTCAGCTTCGAGGAGATGCTCGAGATGGCGGCGTGCGGCGCGAAGGTGCTCATGCTGCGGTGCGTGGAATACGCCCGGCGCTACGACGTTCCGATACACGTCAGGTCGTCGTACTCAGACAAGGCGGGCACGCTCGTCAAAGGATCGATGGAGGACATCCCGATGGAAGACGCCATCCTGACCGGAGTCGCCCACGACCGTGGCGAGGCGAAGGTGACCGTCGTCGGCCTGCCCGACGTACCCGGCTACGCCGCCAAGGTGTTCCGCGCCGTCTCCGACGCCGACGTCAACATCGACATGGTGCTGCAGAACATCAGCAAGATCGAAGACGGCAAGACCGACATCACCTTCACGTGCGCGCGGGACAACGGCCCGGCGGCGGTCGAGAAGCTGGCGTCGCTGCAGGGCGAGATCGGTTTCACCTCCGTGCTGTACGACGACCACATCGGGAAGGTGTCGCTGATCGGCGCCGGCATGCGCAGCCACCCCGGCGTCACCGCGACGTTCTGCGAGGCGCTCGCCGCCGTCGGCGTGAACATCGACCTCATCTCGACCTCGGAGATCCGAATCTCGGTGTTGGTCAAGGACACCGAGCTGGACAAGGCCGTGATGGCGCTGCACGAGGCGTTCAACCTCGGCGGCGACGAAGAGGCCGTCGTGTACGCGGGAAGCGGGATCTAGATGGTCAGCATCGGTGGGCAGGAGCGAAGCGACCGGGGCATCAGCCTAGGAGTCGTCGGCGCGACCGGACAGGTCGGCCAGGTCATGCGAAAGCTGTTGGAGGAGCGCGACTTCCCGACGAGCTCGGTGCGGTTCTTCGCCTCGTCCCGCTCGCAGGGCAAGAAGCTGACCTTCCGCGGCCAGGAGATCGAGGTCGAGGACGCCGAAACCGCCGACCCCTCGGGCCTCGACATCGCGCTGTTCTCCGCCGGTGCCACCATGTCTCGGGTGCAGGCGCCCCGGTTCGCGGCCGCCGGCGCCGTCGTGGTCGACAACTCGTCGGCGTGGCGCAAGGACCCCGAGGTTCCGCTCGTGGTCAGCGAGGTCAACTTCGCCAGAGACGCCGGTAAACGACCCAAGGGCATCATCGCCAACCCCAACTGCACCACCATGGCCGCGATGCCGGTGCTGAAGGTGCTGCACGACGAGGCCGAGCTGGTCCGGATGATCACCTCGACCTACCAGGCGGTGTCCGGCAGCGGACTGGCCGGCGTCGAGGAGCTGTTCAGCCAGGCGCGGGCCGTCGTCGAGGACAGCGAGCAGCTGGTCCACGACGGTTCGGCGCTGACGTTCCCCGCCCCGAACAAGTACGTCGCACCCATCGCCTTCAACGTGGTACCACTAGCCGGCTCGCTGGTCGACGACGGCTCCGGGGAGACTGACGAGGACCAGAAGCTGCGGTTCGAGAGCCGCAAGATCCTGGGCATCCCCGACCTGCTGGTCAGCGGCACCTGCGTGCGGGTGCCGGTGTACACCGGGCACTCGCTGTCGATCAACGCCGAGTTCGCGCGGCCGCTGTCGCCGGAGCGGGCCCGGGAGCTGCTGGCCTCCGCGCCGGGGGTCAAGCTGGTGGACGTTCCGACGCCGTTGGCCGCCGCCGGTGCCGACGACTCCCTCGTCGGCCGCATCCGCCAAGATCCCGGCGCCCCGGACGGACGTGGCCTTGCGCTGTTCGTCTCCGGAGACAATCTCCGAAAGGGCGCTGCGCTCAACACGATTCAGATCGCCGAGCTCCTCGCCGCCGAACTCTGATCCGACGACCGCCGAGTGTGGACTTCCGTCGCGGCGTGCGTCAACTCCACGTTTGCCGTGCTGACACTGGCGTTCGGGCTCGCCGACCCGGCGTACGCCGACCCGCCGTCGCCCGCGCCTAGCCCCGTACTGCCGCCGCTGGCGCCCGGGCAGGTGGTCCGCATCGGACCGTCGGCCGGGACCGGCACGCCGACAAGCGATTACGGTATCGGCGCCACCGACCTCTGCGAGTTCATGGAGTTCCCCAGCGGGGTGCTGCAGGTGTGCGGGGACAGCTTCGCGGGCCAGGGGGTCGCCTTCGGCCGGCACTTCTCGCCGATCGCCCTGCACGTCGACCTGGACTCGGTCGACGACCCGACCGGCGTGCGCTACTACGGCGTCACGGGCACCGACGCGCCGCTGCTCGCCGACCCCACCCCGCCCGGCTCGTCGCAGCTGCCGGCCGGGATCGTTCAGGTCAACCGCGAGAACTACATGCTGGTCACCACCACGAAGAATCTGGTGCCGGCCACCTCCCGACTCGTCAAGGCGTCTCCGTACCAAGGGAATTGGGCGACGGTGCCGGGATCGCAGCGGTCGGCGGCCTACGCGGGCGGCAGGCAATCACAGATCAGCGGCTACTACGACCCGATTCCCACGCCGGACTCGCCGAGCGGCTGGGTCTACATGGTGGCCAACGACTTCGACCGCAGCGAGCCCGTCGAGCTCTACCGCGCAACGCCGCAGTCCTTCACCGACCGGTCGAGCTGGCAGGCGTGGTCGGGCGGCGCGACGTGGGGCAAGGCGCCGGTGGCGCTGTGGGGTGACCGGGTGGGGGAGATGAGCATCCGTCAGGTCGACGGCAAGACCGTGCTGTCGTACTTCAACGCCAGCACCGGCAACATGGAGGTCCGCGTCGCCGACGCGCCGACCGGACTCGGCAGCGCCCCGGTCACGACGGTGGTGCTCGCGGGCTCGTGGCCCGACGAGGCCGACGACCTGCCCCCGCCCGAGGACAACCGGCTGGCCCAACCGTATGGCGGGTATCTGTCGCCCGGCTCGACGCTGGACGAGCTACGGGTGTTCGTCAGTCAATGGAATACGTTGCCGCAAGCCGACAATGCGCCGTACCGGGTGATCCAGTACGCGGTGAATCCGCTCAAGCCGTAGGCGTTCTCCACGACGCCGTCACGGCCGCGATCCCTTCACCGCGGCAGCTTGTCGTTCGACCCCCATGGACACCGCAAACGGTTCCACGCTCGCGGGCGTGGACTTGGTAGTCGGGGTCCCGGCCGTGACTGCCTCATCATCACAACAGTCCGCGGCATGGGCTGGCGATCCGGCAAGCGAACAGACCTCGTTCGCTTGCCGCCGTTTCCCGATGCCGCGGTGACGGTATGGACGAGACAGGCCCCGCTGCTCACCGACTTGAACCGATGAGACCGATCGGTGGGGCTCGTCGACGTCCCGCCTCAGGAAGCAGCGTTCAGAGCCCGAGCGCGTGGCGGGACGTCGTCCTCACCCGGGCTCGGCGTCCGGCGTGGCGAGGGACTTCCACGCGGCGAGGGCGTCGGCGACGTGGACCGACAACGACGTCTCGTCGGCGGCGCCGAACCACCGGTCGAGTGCCACGCTGAGCACCGTGACCGCGGTGTGTGCGGCGAGCGTGGCGGCGAGGTCGTCCAGTCCGCGTTCGCGGAACCCTCGGCCGATCGCCTCGGTCAGGATCGACATCTTGCGCAGCCCGCGTTCCCGGAGGCCGGGGTCGGAGTCGATGACCGCCTGGTGTGCCAGCAGGTAATCGCGTCGGCCGTCGAACTTGGTCGTCGCAATCGTCTGCAGACCGACCGCGATCACCTCCAGGGCACCCGCCGACTGCGGCGCGGCCGCCATGGCCTGCCGGACCACGTCGGGCAACTCCGCCTGGTAGGCGAAGAGGACTTCGCGCTTGTCGGCGAAGTGGCGAAAGAAGGTGCGCGTCGTCAGGCCCGCGCGCGCGGCGATCTGAGGGACGGTGGTCTCGGCGAAGCCCTGTTCGATGAAGAGCGCCGACGCCGCGGCCTCCAAACGCGTGCGCGCGCCCTCCGGCCATCGACCCATGACGACATCCTAGAACGTGATGACACGCGGTGTCATCGTGGTCTAGTGTGATGACACTCGATGTCATCACTGGGATGGCGCAGGCACGGAGGCGGTACTCAATGAACGTCAACACAGTCGAAGCCGCCCGCCAGGCGATCGGACCGGTGGGAGCGCTGCTGCCGGTCACGTTCACCGAGGCGCCTTCGGCGCACGCGCAGCGAGACGCCGTCGAGCGGCTCGAGCGCGCGGGCTACCCGTGCACCTGGACCAACGAGGTGTTCGGCAAGGACGCGCTGGTCCAGCTGGCCCTCTTGCTCGCCGCCACCCGACGCATGGTGTTCGGCACCGGCGTGGCCAACGTGTGGGTGCGCGAGCCGCAGACTCTGGCTGCCGCGGCCGCGCAGTTGGCGGCGGCCCACCCGGGCCGCTTCATCCTCGGGCTCGGCGTGGGGTATCCCCAGCAGGCCGAGGTTGCGGGCCGCGACTACGGGCGGCCGCTCGCCACCATGCGGGAGTATCAGCGCCGGATGGGCGAGGTCACCTGGCCCCCGGTGCCCGACGCGGACTACCCCCGGATCGTTGCCGCCAACGGGCCCAAGATGCTCGAGCTGGCTGCCGAGACGGCCGACGGTGCGTTGCCGGCGGGACTGCCCGCCGACTACACGGCGCAGGCAAGGCGGGTCCTCGGTCCGGACAAGCTGCTCGTCGTGGGGCTGTCCGTCGTCGTCGACTCCGACCCGGAGCGCGCCAGGGAAACGGCCCGGGCCACGGTCAGCGCGTCGCTCAACAGTCCGGCCTACGCGAAGACCATTGCCGCTCTTGGTTACTCCGCCGGCGCCGACGACAGGCTGGTGGACGCCGTCGTGGGTCACGGCCACGCTGACGCCGTCGCGAACCTGGTGCGCAGTCACCTGGCGGCCGGCGCCGACCACGTCTCGGTGATGATGCCCGGCGGCGACTTCGACGGCGGGGTGGCCGGTCTCGAGCAGCTCGCCCCGACGCTGATGAAGATCGGGGCGACCGGCCGCTAGGTCTCGTCGGCGACCTGGTGGCGATCCTGATGCCCGGCCGGCGCCTCGGGATCCGACGTCGGGTCGTCCAATTGGTCCTGCAGTTCGCGCTGTTCTTCGGTGGTCTCGGTGGCGTCCACGGGGGTCGCCGGCGGGTCGTTCTGCGGTTGTTCCATGCGTAGGTGGTTGCCCGATGCGAAAACGGCAAACCCGGCGCCAGGAGCGCCCACAGCGGATTCACGGGCAACACGGCAGCGATTTGTCGGGACGCCCTCGGCGGGACGACGATCATTGAGCCATGAGCCAACCACTCGACTACCCCGACGCCCCGACGGGCCCGCAGACCGCCGTCCTTCCCGAAGGGCACTATCAGCAGGCGCCGCAGGGGTACGGCTACCCGCCGCCCGGGCCGGGTCCGCAGCAGACGCCCCCGGGCAAGCCGAGTCGCCTCAACAAGGTGGCGGCCTGGGTGGGCATCGTCGCCGGCTCGCTGGTCATCGTCGCCGTGCTGTTCGGGTCGGGCTTCTACTTCGGCCGCGAGACGGCCCCCAAGGTGCCGACCGGCAGCGCCACCGGCGTGGACCAGGGCCCGATGATCATGCCGTTCCCCCGCGGTCAGTTCGAGCGGCCGGGACCCGGGCCGGGCATCGTCATCCCCAACGGGCCGACGTTCCAGTTGCCCAACATCTTCCCGCAGTTCCCGATGCCGCCGCAGGGACCGACGACCCAGGTGCCCGGACAACCGCCCAGGTGATCCGCTCATAGCGTCCTCACAGGCATTTCATGATGGGCGCATCACCACCGCGACGAAGATCGACGCCATGAGCGAAACAACGTCGTCATCAGAATCGGCCACGGGTCCCGTCGAGACCCCTGCCACCACCACACCGGCCACCACCACACCGGTCGTCGTCCACGACGGCGACGGCGACGTCGACGCGCGGCGCCGCGGCGGCAGGCTCAACGTCGTCGCGGCGTGGGTCGGCATCGTCGCGGGGACGGTGTTCGTCGTCGCCGTCATCTTCTTCTCCGGATTCGCGCTCGGCGCGAGCGTCGGCGGCGGTGGTCACCATCATCACGGGCACGGCGAGAGTCAGATGGAACGCGACGGCGGCGGACCCCGGCACGGCTGGCCGGGTGGGCCCGGCGGGTTCGGCCCCGGCGTCCAGGGTGGTCCCGGCTTCGAAGGTGGCCCCGGGCAAGGTCCGGGTTCCCCTCCGCCGCCGCCCCCAGGTCGATAGCCTCGCAGGAGGGGTGACGAGTGCTTGCGACGCTTCGTGGGTATGCCACGGGCAGCGGTGCGTTCAGACGAGATGCGGCCCAGCCCCGAGTGGTCGCGACGTCACCCGGAGATGGATGGGTACATGACTGAAAAGATCGCGACCACGGACGGCGGAGCGCCGATCCCGAGCGTCGAGCACTCCCTCACGGTCGGCCCCGACGGACCGATTCTGCTGCAGGATCACTACCTGATCGAGCAGATGGCCAACTTCAACCGTGAGCGCATTCCGGAGCGGCAGCCACATGCCAAGGGCGGCGGCGCATTTGGGCACTTCGAGGTGACCAACGACGTCAGCCAGTACACCAAGGCGGCAGTGTTCCAGCCCGGCGCGAAGACCGAGACGGTGATGCGGTTCTCCACGGTCGCCGGCGAGCGTGGCAGCCCAGACACCTGGCGTGACCCGCGCGGCTTCTCGCTGAAGCTGTACACCGACGACGGCAACCTCGACATCGTCGGCAACAACACTCCGGTGTTCTTCATCCGCGACCCCATGAAGTTCCAGAACTTCATCCGGAGCCAGAAGCGGATGGCCGCCAACAACCTTCGCGATCACCACATGCAGTGGGACTTCTGGACGCTGTCCCCGGAGTCGGCGCACCAGGTGACGTGGCTGATGGGCGACCGCGGGATCCCGAAGACGTGGCGGCACATGAACGGCTACTCCAGCCACACGTACAGCTGGGTCAACGCCAACGACGAGCTGTTCTGGGTCAAGTACCACTTCAAGACCGACCAGGGCATCGAATTCCTGACGCAGGAGGAGGGCGACCGGCTGGCCGGTGCGGACGGCGACTATCACCAGCGCGATCTGTTCAACTCGATCGAGTCGGGCGACCACCCGAGCTGGACGCTGAAGATGCAGATCATGCCGTTCGAGGACGCAAAGACCTACCGGTACAACCCGTTCGACCTGACCAAGGTGTGGCCGCACACGGACTACCCCCTGATCGACGTCGGCAAGTTGACGTTGGACCGCAACGTCGTGGACTACCACGCACAGATCGAGCAGGCGGCGTTCGAGCCCAACAACATCGTCCCCGGCACGGGCTTGTCGCCGGACAAGATGCTGCTGGCTCGCGGCTTCTCCTACTCCGACGCGCACCGGGCCAGACTTGGCGTGAACTACAAGCAGATTCCGGTCAACGAGCCGAAGTCCGAGGTCAACGCGTACTCGAAGGACGGTGCGATGCGGATCAAGCTGGCGACCGATCCCGTGTACGCGCCGAACTCGATGGGCGGTCCCGTCGCCGATCCCGCGCGAGCGGCCGAGGTGCACTGGGCGTCCGACGGCGACATGGTCCGCACGGCGTACGCGTTGCGGCCCGAGGACGACGACTGGGGCCAGGCCGGAACGCTGGTGCGGGAGGTGCTCGACGACGACGCCCGGGAACGGCTGGTGAGCAACATCGTCGGCCACGTGCTCGACGGCGTGAAGGAGCCCGTGCTCTCGCGGGTCTTCGAGTACTGGACCAAGGTCGACCCGGAGATCGGCAAGAAGGTCGAGGAGGGCGTGCGCGCCGGCAACGGCTGACGCTTCCTCGCCCGGATGTGAATCTGGCGACGCACCACGCGGGTGGGGCGTCGCCAGATTCACGCTCGGGGCTGAAACGGGCGACACGACACGCCGGATGAATCCCAAAGCTGTGATTCTCATGGGGTCTGTGAGACTATTGAGAACTTTGGGGATCATGTGGCGACAGCTCCCAATTCGTGACAATGTCGCTACCCATGACACGCGTGCGAATGGTTCTGTTCGCGGCCGTCGGTGCGGCACTGCTCGTCCTGACGAGCGGCTGCTCCACCCAGCCCGAGGCGCCGCAGCGCGGCTTGGCAAAGGTGTTCTCCGTCGGCGACTGCGTCGCCATCCCGTCCGACACGCCAGACTCGCCGACCACCCTGACCGCCGACAAGGCGTCCTGCGCCGCCGACCCGAGTTACACCGTCGGGGCGCTCGCCGACGAATCGGGCGCCTGCCCAAGTGCTGAATACCAGCACGTGCCAACACAATTCGCCGATCCCTCGACGACCCGACTGTGCCTGGTGCCCAACCTCGTCGCCAACCACTGCTACGTCATGGACATGCCGATCGGCATGCTGCAACTCGCCGACTGCGCCGAGCGGGGCCAGAAGGGCCTGCTGGTTCAGGTCACCCAACGCCTCGACGTCCGCGATCAACGAGCGTGTCCCGCGGCGGTCGGGCAGTACGCCTGGCCCTACCCGTCGCCGCCCCGCACCTACTGCACCCTGACGATCTTCTAGGGGATTCTCGCCCGCCGCCGCAGCTGGCATGATCGACCGCATGAGCATCGAAGTCGTCTACACCGCAGAGTCCACGTCCACCGGTGGAGGTCGCGACGGCCACGTCGAGTCCGCCGACGGCAAGATCGACCTCGACACCCGGCCCCCCAAGGAGATGGGCGGCAGCGGCGAGGGCGTCAACCCCGAACTGCTCTTCTCGGCCGGCTACTCCGCATGCTTCCTCGGCGCCCTGCGACTGGTCGCCAAGAACGAGAAGATCGCAATCGACGACGCCAGCGGCATCACCGCCCAGATCGGCTTCGGCAAGGACTCCGAGGGCGGCTTCGGTCTGACCGCGCACCTCATCGGCTACCTGCCCGGTCTCGAGCAGGGCGTCGCCGACGACCTGATGGAGAAGGCCCACGGCGTGTGCCCGTACTCGAAGGCCACTCGCGGCAACATCGACGTCGAGCTGACGGCCAAGGTGGTCTAACCGATGCGCAGAGGCGCCGGTGTGGCGGTGGCCCTCGTGGCGGGAGCCGTCGTGCTGGCGCCGGTCGCCGGGGCGCGCCCGTCGGATCCCGGCGTGGTGTCCTATGCCGTTCTCGGCAAGGGATCGGTGGGCAACGTCGTCGGCGCGCCGATGCGGTGGGAGTCCACCTTCACCGCGCCCTTTCAGGGCTATTACGTCGACCTTCCCGTGTGCAACAACTGGGCCGACATCGGTCTCCCCGAGGTCTACGACGATCCCGACCTCGCGTCGTTCAACGGTGCCGTCGCCCAGCGCGCCGCCGACGACGACACCAACCTGGTCAAGCAGGCCGTCGGGGTGTTCGCGACCGGTGACGCGGCCACCCGCGCCTTCCACCGCGTGACCGACCGGACCGTCGGCTGCGACGGTCAGACCACCGCGATGCACCTGGAGGACTTCACGACGCAGGTCTGGTCCTTCTCCGGCGGCGCACCGACGGCCACCGATGCGGTGTGGGTGAAGCAGGAGGCGGGTACTGATCGACGGTGCTTCATTCAAACCAGGCTGCGCGAGAACGTTCTGCTACAAGCGAAAGTCTGTCAGCCTGGCAACGGCGGGCCCGCGGTGAACGTGCTGGCTGGCGCGATGCAGAACACTCTGGGCCAGTAACGGTTGCGTGATGGCCGTCCACCAGACCGTGTGCGACGAATGGATCGGGCGGTTTTGTCGGTTCCCCTCTGGAAGATGGTGAAGGCAATTCTTGAGGTAGCCGCGCCGCGCCACCACGAGCCGACCCGGAGGGGATGGTTGAGATGACCACCACCACAGACACGCGCGGAGTCGAGCTGGCCGACTCCCGGGACGCGGCTCGCCGAATCGGTGCGGCCTGCCTGGTCGACGGCCCGGTGGGTCGGGTCGGCCTGGAGATCGAGGCGCACTGCTTCGACGTGGACGATCCCTTCCGGCGGCCCGGCTGGGACGAGCTCACCGAGGTGATCGCCCAGGTTCCGCCGCTGCCCGGTGGCAGCCCGATCACCGTGGAGCCGGGCGGTGCCGTCGAGCTGTCCGGCCCGCCCGGGGAATCGGTGCTGACGGCCATCGCGGCGATGCGCGCCGACCGGGCCGTCCTCACCAAGGCGTTCGCCGAGCACGGCCTGGGCCTGGTGTTGCTCGGCGCCGATCCTCTGCGGCCACCGAAGCGGGTCAACCCGGGTGACCGCTACCGCGCCATGGAGCAGTTCTTCGCCGCCAGCGGCACCCTCGACGCCGGGGCGGCGATGATGACGTCGACGGCGTCGGTTCAGGTCAACCTCGACGCGGGTCCGCGCGAGGGCTGGGCCGAACGGGTTCGGCTGGCGCATGCGCTCGGGCCGACGATGATCGCCATCTCCGCCAACTCACCGCTGCTCGGCGGCGAGCCGTCGGGCTGGCGCAGCACCCGGCAGAGGGTGTGGAGCCGGCTGGACTCCGCACGCTGCGGTCCGGTGCTCGGTGCCAGCGGCGGCGATCCGGCCGACGACTGGGTGAGTTATGCGCTCAAGGCGCCGGTGATGTTGGTGCAGGGCCCCGAGACCGTTCCGATGACCGAGGTGGTCCCGTTCGCCGACTGGGCCGACGGCCGCGCGCTGCTCGGCGGACGACGTCCGACGGCGGCCGATTTGGACTATCACCTCACGACGTTGTTCCCGCCGGTGCGGCCGCGCGGCTTCCTGGAGATCCGGTACCTCGACAGCACCCCGGACGACGTGTGGCCCGCGGTCGTGTTCACGCTGGCCACGCTGCTCGACGATCCCTCCGCCGCGGAGGTCGCCGCGGAGGCCACCGAGCCCGTCGCCACCGAATGGGACCTCGCCGCCCGGGTCGGGCTGGGCGACGACCGCTTGCGGGCCGCGGCGTTGCGCTGCGTCCGCACCGTCGCGGAGATGGCACCCCCGGAGTTGCGTGCCGCCATGCAGAGACTGTCGCGCCGCGTGGAATTGGGCAGGAGCTCGGCCGACGACTTCACCGACCTGGTCGCCGCGAGCACCGTCCCGGCGGCAGTGGGTCGACTGGCGGGGATGACGGCGTGAGCACCAGGGAGGCTCTGGCCCGACAGCTCACCTCGGCCAGGGAACGCACGCTGCGGCTCGTCGAGATCGACGACGCCGAACTGCTGCGTCAGTACGACCCGCTGATGAGCCCCCTGGTGTGGGACCTGGCGCACATCGGTTGGCAGGAGGAGCTGTGGCTGCTCCGCGGCAACGACGGGCGCCGACCGGGGCTGCTGGACCCGGCGGTCGAACGGCTCTACGACGCCTTCGAACACTCGCGGGCCAGTCGCGTGCACCTGCCGCTGCTGCCGCCCACGGACGCGCGGTCCTTCGTGCGCACCGTCCGGGCCAAGTCCCTCGACGCGCTCGAGGCACTGCCGGACGACGACGGCACCGGCGTCGACCCCGCGTTCGTGTTCGGCTTGGTGGTCAGCCATGAGAATCAGCACGACGAAACGATGTTGCAGGCCCTGAGCATTCGGACCGGGCCGCCGATCCTCGGCCTCGGCACACCGCTGCCGCCGGGACGTCCCGGTCTCGCGGGCACGTCGGTGCTGGTGCCGGGAGGGCCGTTCGTCCTCGGCGTCACCGCCGCCGACGAGCCGATGTCGCTGGACAACGAACGCGACGCGCACGTCGTCGACGTGGCGTCGTTCCGGATCGGGCGGGTTCCCGTCACCAACGGTGAGTGGCGCAACTTCGTCGACGACGGCGGTTATAGCGAACCGCGGTGGTGGTCCGACGCCGGGTGGGCGCACCGTCGGCAGGCCGACCTGACGGCGCCGAAGTTCTGGGGTGAGGTGGGTACCCGAACGCGGTTCGGCTACGTGGAGGACATTCCCGCCGACGAGCCCGTGCAGCACGTCACGTTCTTCGAAGCCGAGGCCTACGCCGCGTGGGCCGGTGCGCGCCTGCCCACCGAGCAGGAGTGGGAGAAGGCCTGCGCCTGGGATCCGGTGAAGGGCGCCCGTCGCCGATACCCCTGGGGCGCTTCGGAACCCAGCTCCGCCCTGGTCAACATGGGCGGAGAGGCGTTGCGGCCGGCGCCCGTCGGGGCCTACCCGGCAGGTGCGTCGGCCTACGGCGCCGAGCAGATGCTCGGCGACGTGTGGGAGTGGACCACGTCGCCGCTGCGGCCGTGGCCGGGTTTCACCCCGATGCTCTACGAGCAGTACTCGAGCCCCTTCTTCGAGGGGTCCGGCGCCGGCGACTACCGGGTGCTCCGCGGCGGTGCGTGGTCGGTGGCGTCCGACATCGTGCGACCGAGCTTCCGCAACTGGGACCACCCGATCCGGCGGCAGATCTTCTCCGGTGTCCGACTCGCGTGGGACGCCTAGGGTGTGCCGTCATCTGGGCTGGCTGGGCCAGCCGGCATCCATTGCCTCGCTGATCCTCGATCCGCCGGAAGCCCTCCTGGTGCAGTCGTATTCGCCGCGGCGGCAGAAGCACGGCACGATGAACGCCGACGGCTGGGGCGCCGGTTTCTTCGACGACGGGACGCCGCGACGGTGGCGGAGTGCGGCCCCGCTGTGGGGTGACGCGTCCTTCGCCTCGGTGGCGCCCGCGCTACGCAGCGGATGCGTCGTCGCGGCCGTCCGGTCGGCCACCGTCGGCATGCCGATCGAACCGTCGGCCTCGGCGCCGTTCACCGACGGGCGATGGCTGCTGTCGCACAACGGCGTCGTCGACCGGTCGGTGCTGCCGCTGTCCTCGGCCGCCGAGTCGACCGTCGACAGCGCGCTGCTGGCCGCCCTGATCTTCGAACGCGGTCTCGACGCACTGGGTGACACCATCGTCGAGGTCGGTGCCGCCGACCCGAACGCCCGCCTGAACATCCTCGCCGCCAACGGAACCCGGCTGCTCGGTACGACGTGGGGGGACACCCTGTCGATCCTGCGGCGGGACGACGGCGTCGTGCTGGCAAGCGAACCCTATGACGACGACCCCCGTTGGGAGGACGTTCCCGACCGCCACCTGGTGGACGTGTCGCGTACCTCCGTTGAATTGACCGCTCTGAAAGGCTCGTCATGAACATGTCCCTGTCGAACTACCTCGCCGCCGACGCCGCGGCCCAAACGCTGCGGCGCGACGTCCGCGACGGCCTGACGGCGTCGCCGAAGACGTTGCCGCCCAAGTGGTTCTACGACGCCACCGGCAGTGACCTGTTCGACCAGATCACCCGGCTGCCGGAGTACTACCCGACGCGCGCGGAGGCCGCCATCCTGCGCGCCCACGCCGCCGACATCGCGGCCTCCTCGGGTGCGGACACCCTGGTGGAGTTGGGCAGTGGTACCTCGGAGAAGACGCGCATCCTGCTCGACGCCATGGATCAGGCGGGGTCGCTGCGGCGGTTCATCCCCTTCGACGTCGACGCGACGATCCTCGAGTCGGCGGGCGCCGCCATCGGAGCCGAGTACCCCGCCGTCGAGATCGACGCCGTCTGCGGCGATTTCGAGGAGCACCTCGGCAAGATCCCGTTGGTCGGACGGCGCCTCGTCGTCTTCCTCGGTTCGACGATCGGCAACCTCACCACCGGTCCGCGCGGCGAGTTCCTCGCGGCCCTGGCCGACACCCTGCAGCCGGGGGACACCCTGCTGCTCGGCACCGACCTGGTCAAGGACGTCGACCGCCTGGTGAGCGCCTACGACGACGCCGCGGGCGTCACCGCGGCCTTCAACAAGAACGTGCTGGCCGTGGTGAACCGCGAACTCGACGCGGACTTCGACGTCGACGCGTTCGACCACGTCGCCCGCTGGAACCCCGACGAGCTGCGCATCGAGATGCGGCTGCGCGCCAGCAGTGCGCAGCGGGTGCGGATCGGCGCCCTGGACCTGACGGTCGACTTCGCGGCCGGTGAGGAGATGCTCACCGAGGTGTCCTGCAAGTTCCGTCCGGAGACCGTCGCCGAGGAGCTGGCTGCGGCCGGTCTGCGGCGCACCGACTGGTGGACCGACGACGCCGGCGACTTCGGATTGTCGCTCGCCGTCAAGTGAGCCTGGCCGAGGACTGGCGGTCGGCCCGACCGCCGACGGCGGGGGTGCACCTCGACAGCGCCGCCTGCTCGCGGCAGTCCTTCGCCGCCGTCGACGCCGCTACGGCCCATGCCCGCCACGAAGCCGAGGTCGGCGGGTACGTCGCGGCCGAGGCCGCCGCGCCCGCGTTGCAGGCGGGCCGGGCCGCGGCAGGTGCCCTCACCGGCTTCACCGCCGAGGACGTCGACTTCACCACCGGCGCCACCCACGCCCTCGGGATCCTGCTCGGTGACTGGCAGGGCGCCAAGACGATCGCCTGCCTGCCCGGGGAGTACGGGCCGAATCTGGAGGTGATGGCGCGGCACGGATTTCGCACCGTGCCGCTGCCCGCCGACGACGACGGGCGGCTGGATCCCGAGGCCGCGGGCCGTGCCCTGGCGGAGGACCCGCCGGCCCTGGTACACGTCACGATGCTGGGCAGTCACCGCGGAACCGTCCAGCCCGTCGCCGAGATCGCCGCGGCGTGCCGCGACCACGGCATCCCGCTGCTCGTCGACGCCGCGCAGGCGTTCGCGCATCTGGACTGCGCCGGCACCGGTGCCGACGCGATCTATGCGTCGTCGCGCAAGTGGGCCGCCGGGCCGCGGGGCGTCGGGTTGCTGGCCACCCGACCCGGGTTGCTGAGCGACCAGACCAGGACCGTCCTGTCCGACGCCGAGGTGAACGTCGCCGCGCAGCTCGGGCTGTCGGTGGCGCTCGGCGAGCACGTCGCGGCCGGGCCCGCGCTCGTCCAGGCCCGCCTCGCCGACGTGGGTGCGCGGACGCGGACGCTGCTGGCGGAGGTACCGGGGTGGCGGGTGGTGGAGGCCGTCGACGAGCCCAGCGCCATCACCACGCTGATCCCGCCCGACGGCGTCGAGCCGCTCGACGTGCGGGCGCGTCTCATCGCCGAGCACCGGATCGTCACCACCTGCGCCGGGATCGGCCGGGCGCCGGGGGAGATGACGCGGCCCGCGCTGCGGGTGTCACCGCACGTCGATGTGACCGACGAGGAGCTCGGGCTGCTGGCCGCCGCGCTGACCGGCTGACCCTCAGCGCTTCTGCAGGGCGTCCAGCGCGACGGCCATCGCGACACCGACCCGCCAGTCCAGCTGTCGGCCGTCGGACAGCACCGGGATGGTGATCTCGTACACGTCGCGCAGCGTCGGCTCGCGCTCGGAGGTCAGCACGATCTGCCCGTCGTCGGTCACGAAGTCGAAGTGGTAGCGCAGGGGGTCCACGACGCCGACGAGGTCGAGGAACCGTCGGGCGAGGGCAACGCCCCGGCTGCGTTCCTGCCCGACGGCGGTCAGTCCCTGACCGCTCGAGAGGTTCCAGGTGGAGCGCAGCAGCGACCGGCCGACGTCCTTGCGAAACTCACCGATCGGTAGACCGTCGGCGTCGGTGACGTCGTACGCGCCGCCATGTTGCAGACCTTCGCGGGCGGCGTAGCCGAACAGGACGTCGGTGCGGGCGTCGTCGGCGTAGAACGTGACCTGCTTGCGCATGGTCATCCGTTTTTGCTCGGCATAGGCGACCACCGTCCCCGTCGCACCGTCGACGTGGTGGCCCTGAACCGTGTAGCGGTTCACCCACAGCGTTATTTGCTGGTGAAGCGTGAACCGCAGAGTGTCCGCCATGGGGTGATCCTGCCACCCCGGGACGACCGCGCCGGGTCAGCCCGACTTGTGCGCCGTCAGAAGGAACGCCGGCATCTTCACCCGGCCCTTGTCGTCTCGCTCGTGCGATAGCTGGAACGGCGCGTCCGGTCCCGACGGCATGTTCGCGTGGATGAACGCAGGCCGGATCTCGTCGATCTCCCAATACCGTCCGACGGCCGCGCGCAGCTCGGCCTCGTCGACCTCGTTGGGCTTCTGCTCCAACTCCTCGGGCGGGAACGCACCCTTGGCGAACACCAGGACGTAGTAGACGGCGCCGGGCGCGGCAGCCCGGGACACCGACCGCTGGTAGCCGTCGCGTCCCTCGACGGGCAGCGAATGAAACAGCGTCGAATCGATGATCGTCTCGAAGCGTCCGTCGAAGCCGGTGAACGTGGTGATGTCGTCCTGCACGAAGGTGGCATTGGGCAGGTTGCGCTCCCGAGCGGCCCTCGTGGCGGCACCGACCGCGGTCGGCGACAACTCGATGCCCACCACGGTGAATCCCTGCGCGGCCAGTGCCAGCGAGAGTTCGGCATGCCCGCTGCCGGCGTCGAGCACCTCGCCGCGCACCTTGCCGGCGGCGATGAGGGCGGCCAGCTCCGGCTGCGGCTCGCCGATGTTCCACGGCGGTGCGCCCTCGAAACCGGCCTGGCCGCGGTAGGCGCTGTCCCAGTCCATGACGTTGGAATCAGGAGAATCAGTCACGAAATCCAACGTACGCCTCGAGACGTGCCGGGCAGTCAGCCCTTCGTGACCGACAGCGTAAGCCGGTAGTCCTCGAGCGGTGTCGGGTCGTCGGGGGTTTGCGGGTAGGGCTCGAGCGAGTGCATGGTGATCGTGTACTCGCCCACTTGGCCCGACCAAACGCCTTGCCGGGGAGCGGGGTTGGTGTTGAACTCCACCGTCGTCGGCGCGGCGTCCTCGGTTTGGCCGACGACCGCCAGCCGGGCCTGGCCGGTCCAGAAGCACGCGACGCTGGCGGGGCAACGGGAGTCTTCGAGTACGTCGGCGAACCGTACCCGGAGGCCGTCGACCGAGGCCTCCTGCCCGCCGCCGAGCGTGACGTCCCGGTCGAGGCCGGGCACCGGGGGATCGGCCGAGGCGACCTGGCCCCCGGCAGCCAAGAGCGCCACCGCCACCGCCGCCGGCAGCCACGCCGTGATCACGCCGGTCCGTCCCAGGTGTGGACGGGCGCGTTGCCGTGCATCCGTTCGCAGTACAGGTGCAGCATCTCGGCCAGCGCCTCGGGGCGGGCCAGTCCGCGACGCTCCAGGGCGTGCACCGTCTCGACCTGCCACACCGCTCCGTTGCGCCCGGACTTCGCGCGGCCCTCGATGACGCCGAGGTAGCGGTCCCGCACGTCGGCGGCGACGCCCCATCGCTCCAGCCCCTCGTGGGCGAGGGGAAGCAACTCGCGGAGCACCAGTTCGTCGGGCGTCACCTCGCCGAGCCCCGGCCAGTACAGCCGGGCCGACATGCCGTTTCGGGCGGCCGAGGTGAAGTTGCGTTCTGCCGCAGCAAAACTCAGCTGCGTCCAGATGGGGCGGTCGTCGTCGGACAACGCGCGCAACGCGCCGTAGTAGAACGCCGCGTTGGCCAGCATGTCGACCACCGTGGGCCCAGCCGGCAGCACCCGGTTCTCGACCCGCAGGTGGGGCCGCCCGTCGACGACGTCGTAGACGGGACGGTTCCACCGGTAGATGGTGCCGTTGTGCAAGCGCAGTTCCGGAAGCGTCGGCGTGCGGCCCGCAGCCAGCTCGGCGACGGGATCCTCGTCGGACACCTCCGGCAGCAGGGACGGGAAGTACCTGACGTTCTCCTCGAACAGGTCGAAGATCGAGGTGATCCACCGCTCCCCGAACCACACCCGCGGCCGCACGCCCTGGGTCTTGAGTTCCTCGGGCCGGGTGTCGGTGGCTTGGGCGAACAGTTCGATGCGCGTCTCGGCCCACAGTTCGTGACCGTAGAAGTAGGGGGAGTTGGCGCCCAGCGCAAGCTGCGGAGCGGCCAGCACCTGCGCGGCGTTCCAGTTCTGGGCGAATTCCGCCGGTGACACCTGGAGGTGCAATTGCATGCTGGTGCAGGCGGATTCGGGGGCGATCGAGGCGGCCTGCAGCGTCAGCCGCTCGGCTCCGCCGATGTCGATCATGATGTCCTCGCCGCGGGCGGTGAAGATCGAGTCGTTGAGCGCCTGATACCGCGTCGACTCGCTCATCCAGTTCGCCGCCAGATGCTCGGGCATCAGCGTGGGCAGGATGCCGATCATCACGATGTGCGATCCGTCGGCGTTGGCCTTGGCCTCTGCCGCGTTCAGGCTGGCCCGCACCTCGTCCTCGAGTTCGAGGCTCGAGCTGCCCCCGAGCGGACGCGGCGGCACGTTGAATTCGATGTTGTAGGCGCCCAATTCGGTCTGGAATGCCGGATCGGCGATGGCGGCGAGCACGTCGCGGTTGGTCATCGCGGGTTGATAGGCGGCATCGACGAGGTTGCACTCGATCTCCATGCCGGTCAGCGGCCGTTCACACTCGAAGCTCGACTGGGCGAGCATCGTCTCGAACACGTCCAGGCTGAGTTGGACCTTTCGCCGATACTGCAGCCGGTGCTCTCGGCTGTATTCGGTCTGCGTGACCTCTTCTCCCACGGTCCGAGCCTAGTGGCGAAGCTCGGCGGGACGCGTCACTTCGCCGTTCTCCGGCAGCGCTCCGAGCAGTAGACGATCTGCTCCCACTGGCCGCGCTGACGCCACTTCTTACGATTGGCGAAGGGCCGTCCGCACGTGATGCACGTCTTCACTTCAGTGTCTTTTGGCATTGTTTCCAATAGCTGGTGAACGATCCGTACGACCGTTCGGGAACATGGGGGAACAGCCGAGGCATCTCGTCGGCCGTGCCGCGCCAGTGCGCGACGGAGGGATGGCTGGCGAAGTAGACCTCGCCGCCGAGGGCGAGGTCGTCGAAGTCGGCGACCACCACCTGGGCGCCGGGGATTTCGCGGGCGCAGCGCACGACGTAGTCGGTCACGCGCGGGCTGATCGGGAACCGCGCGAACCAACTGGGCTCCAACAGGACGACGCGGTTGGCGTCCTGGTCGGCACGCCACGCGGCGTTGAGCCAGAACGAGTGGTAGAGCACCGTCGGCTTGGCCGGGTCGAGTGCGAGGGTGTCCGCGGCCGGCGGAACCCACGTCACGTCGAAGTCGGTGCGTTCCGAGAACCGTTCGGGCACGGGCAGTTCGGCGAGGGCGTCGTAGTCGTGGTCGATGACGCTGCCCTGCTGGCGGTGCGGGGAGTAGGCATTGACGTTGCTCTGCGCGGGGAGGTACTTCTTGGCGCTGTTGGTGCCCGCCACCCACTGCCAGGACAGGCTGTTGCTGGCCGGATCGCCGTCGAGCAGGTGGTGGTACATCCAGAGGCTCGGCTCCCACCAGTGGGTGCGGGCGATGTTGCAGACCAGGCCGGCCAGCCACATCCGCTCGTGGTTGTGCACGTATCCCGTGTCGTACAGCCCGCGGATGGCGGCGTCGAGCGCGTTCACCCCGGTGTCGGCGTCGAGCACGGCCCGCGGCAACCGGGTGGACGTGACCGGGTGCTGAGGCCGCTTGAGGTCGGTGAAGATGGCGTCGCCCCGGATGGTCCACTCCCGCTGCCAGTACTCCCGCCACGCGAGCTCGTAGACGAACGTGTAGGCCTGCTCGGCGGTGAAGCGCTGCAGCACCTCGTCGCGCACCTCGGGAAGCGACACCAGACCGCGCGTCAGGAAGGCGGAGATCTGGGTGCCACCGTCGGTGTGGTTGCGCCGCCGGGCGTACTGCGCCGCGTCGATTTCCGAGACGTGGCCGAGGACGTCGGACCGGCTCACCGGAATCTGTTGCACCTCAACGACCCTGGCCGCGGCCACGCGTGGCCACGGCGACCTGCGGACTCAGCAGTCCGCCTCGGAGCTCCAGCGTGACGTCCGGACCCGCGGCGGCGGCGAGGGTCCGCAACGCCGAGGGGCTGTAGCTGCGCAGTGAACTGATGACGCCGTCGTGGACGAACGGGATGAAGGGGGCCCACGGAAGCATGGTCGCCAACCTGATCAAGTGCAGCGGCGCCGGCGGCCGGGGCAGGTCGATGATCACCAGCTTGTCGGCGACGCGGGTGCCCTCGGCGATCACGCGAGCGGCCAGGCCCGGCGGCAGGTGGTGGAACGACAGCGCGAAGACGGCGAGGTCGAAAGTGCCGTCGTCGAAGGCCATTTCGGTGGCGTCGACGACCCGGACGGTGACGCGTTCGTCGGAGCCGAGGGGGCCCGCGGCGATCGCGGCCACCGAGTCCGGTTCGACGTCGGTCACGGTGACGACCGCGGTGGGGTGCATCTCCACCAGCTTGGCCGACAGGCCGCCGTGCCCCGCCCCGAGTTCGAGGATGCGCGGATCGGGCACCTCGGCGACCTCGTCGAGGACGACGTGGGCGAACCTCTCGTGGTTGCCGAACCACTCGCCGGTGCGCTCCAGCGCCGTGACGATTCCCCGCCGCACGCCGGGATCGACGTCGTCGCGGTCCAGGTACTCCTGACGGTCGGTCTCCAGGAGTCGATCCAGACACGACGCGTCGAATCCCCCGCGGGGCATGCGGTCGACGGCGGTCCTCGAGTGCGTCACCCCTCCATCATGGCCGACGACCCCGCCGGCGGTCAGCCCGCCGAGATGGCCGCGACCACGTCGTCGGGCAGTTCGATGTCGGCGACGGCGAGGTTCTCCTCCAGGTGGTTCACCGACGAGGTGCCCGGAATCAACAGCACGTTCGGGGCGATCGCCAGCGTCCACGCCAGCGCGATCTGAGCCGGCGTGTGGCCCAGATCGGCCGCGGCCTTCTTGACCGCCGCGTTGCCGAGCACCGGGTTGTCGTCGTTGAACGCCGAGCCCAGGGGGAAGAACGGGACGAACGAGATGCCGCGTTCGGTGCACAGGTCCAAGACCGGTTGCGACGTGCGGTCCACCAGGTTGTAGGCGTTCTGCACGGTGACGATCTCAGTGCGGTCGAGCGCGCGACGCAGGTCGTCCTCGGTGACGCTGGACAAGCCGATGCCGCCGATCAGGCCCTCGTCACGGGCGGAGATCATGGCGGTCAGCTGCCGGTCGAACAGCTCGTGGTCGACGACGCCGGGAGTGTTCGGGTCCCCGGAGTGGATGCGCAGGTTGACCGCGGCCAACTGGTCGACGCCCAGCTCGCGGAGGTTCAGTTCGATGTCGGCGCGCAGGTCGTCGGGTTCGGCCGCCGGAATCCAGTTGCCCTCGCCGTCGCGGCGGGCGCCGACCTTGCTGACCAGTGCCAGCCGGTCGGAGTACGGATGCAGCGCCTCGCGGATCAGCTGGTTGGCCACGTCGGGGCCGTAGAACTGCGCCGTGTCGACGTGGTCGACGCCCAGTTCGACGGCGCGGCGGAGCACCGCGATGGCCTGGTCGTGGTCGCGCGGGGGTCCGAAGACGCCGGGCCCGGGCAGCTGCATGGCGCCGAAGCCGACGCGGTGGACGGTGAACTTGCCGAGTGGGAAGGTCGTCATGTCCTCATCCAACAGCGAAAGGGGCGCATTCAATCCGAATGCGCCCCAATTCGACTGGTTTTGGTGATTACTCGGTCTCGCCGAGGATGCCGTAGATCTCGCGACGGGCGTTGTTGACCACGTCGACGATGCGCTGCTGCTGCTCGGGGGAGGCGGCGTGCGCGGACTGCGCGACCGCTCCCATCAGCTGGCCCACGGCGCCGCGCAGGTTCGCGTGGCCGGGGTCGGCGCCGTCGGTGATCTCCTCCCACGGCGGGGTCTCGATCTTCTCGGCGGCCTCGCGGCCGGCGTCGGTCAGCTCGAAGAGCTTCTTGCTGCCCTCGCCGGGTGCGCTCTTGATCAGGTCTTCGTCGACCAGCAGCTGGAGGGTGGGGTACACCGAGCCGGGGCTGGGCTTCCACAGATCCTGGCTGCGTTCGGCGATCTCCTGAATCATCTCGTAGCCGTGCATCGGCCGTTCGACGAGCAGCGACAGGATGGCCGCGCGGACGTCGCCGCGCTTGCCACGACCGCGACCGCGGCCGCCGCCACGTGGGCCGCCGAAGCCGGGACCGCCGAAGCCAGGTCCGAACCCGGGTCCGCCGAAACCGCGTCCGAAGCCACGACCGAATCCGGGGCCGAAGCCACCGAAGCCGCCGTCGGCTCCTGCGTCGTGCTCGGCGATGGCCTCGCGGAAGCCGCGCCGGGCGGCATGACGACGTTCGTGCATGGCGCGGCGGTCGACGGGCGAGAACCCGAAGCCGAAGGCGCCGTTGGGGGGTGTGAAGGGGGTGTTCATGTGTGTGTCTCCTTGGCCGGGAAACGCCGAATGCGCTTCCGATACGTTGACGATATATCGGAAACTATCGCGATGCAACCATTTGGAGCCAGTTAGTTGGTGGTCCGCCTGTCGATGGCCGTGACCTGGGCCCGCGCCCAGTCGCCTTCCATGGCGGCCACTCGGAGCCCGTACTCCAACGCGGCGCCGCCGTAGAACTCCGCGTCGCTGTCACCCCACGGCGCCAGCTCGTCGCGCAGGGAACTGAGTCGATGCAGCTCGGAATCGGCAAGACTGGCCACGCTCACCATGTACTCGCGGGCCTGCTCGGGAGGGATTTCGCCGAGTAGGAACACTCGCAGCAGGGACGCGCTGCGCGGTGGCGGGTCGTCGCGGGGATTGGTCACCCACCGGACCAGTTCGGCGCGTCCGGCGTCGGTGACGCGGTACTCCTTGCGGCCGCGGGGGCCGACGTCGGAGACCTCGATGAGCCCGTCGGCGGCGAGCTTGTTGAGCTCCCCGTACAGCTGGCTCTGAGTGGCGGGCCACACGTTGGCCATCGACTGCTCGAAGCGGCGCAGCAGGTCATAACCGCTGCCCGGGTGCTGAGCGAGGAGGCCGAGGGCGGCGAAGCGGAGACTCACGAGACGAGCGTACGGCCCGACGTTCCAGTTGTGGAATGTCGGGCCGTACGGTGTGTCGCGGGGTGGATCAGGCAGTGCCCTCCGCGTCGACGAGCGTCGCGCCCTCGGGCAGGCGCAGCGCCGTCGACCGCCACGGGCCCCGGGTGGCCAGCAGGTAGTAGAGGACGAAGGCGACGCCGCAGCCGATGAACCAGCTGTACTGGGCGGCGCCCGCCATGCCGAAGACGATGCCGCCCAACAACACCGGTGCCATCGCCAGGATCGCGCCGACGACGGTCGCCGTCACCGCGGCCAGGTTGTAGCCCTTGGAGTACCAGTAGTTGGCGGTGGTGGACATGGTGAACAGGTCGTCGACGACGATCTTCTGCTTGCGGATCAGGTAGAAGTCCGCGATCAGCACGCCGAACAGCGGACCGATGAACGCACCCAGGGTCTCCAGGGTGTAGTGGATGACCTCGGGGTTGTTGTAGAGGTTCCACGGCGTCAGCAGCACCGAACCGACGGCGGCAATCATGCCGCCCATCCGCCAGCTGATCTTCTGCGGGCTGACGTTCGAGAAGTCGAACGCGGGCGAGATGAAGTTGGCGACGATGTTGATGCCGATGGTGGCGATGCTGAAGGTCAACGCGCCCAACACGATTGCGGTCACGCTGTCGATACGGGCCACGGTGGCAACCGGATCGGTGAGCAGTTCGCCGAACACCGGCACCGTCGCGGCCGCCGTCACGACGACCAGCAGCGAGAACACCAGGAAGTTCACCGGCAGGCCGAGGAAGTTGCCCTTCTTCACCGCCGCGTAGCTCTTGCCGTAGCGGGCGAAGTCGCCGAAGTTCAGCATCGGTCCGGAGAAGTAGGACACGACGAGCGCGATGGCGCCGAGCATCACGACCAGCGTGTTGCCCTTCTTCTCGCCGCCGAGGTTCAGGCTGACGTGCCATCCCGACTTCCACAGCAGATAGCCGCAGAGGATGAACATCACCACGTAGACGGCGGGGCCGCAGAAGTCGATGAACTTGCGGATGGATTCCATGCCGCGCCAGAACACCGCCGCCTGCAGGATCCACAGCAGGGTGAAGCTGCCCCAGCCGAGCAGCGACAGACCGGTGAACCCGTACTGGTCGACGTCGGCGTACGGCGCGAGGCCGGGAAACAGCTTGAGCAGCACGACGTCCAGCGCCGCCGAGGCCAGGTAGGTCTGAATTCCGTACCAGGCCACCGCGATCAGCCCGCGGATGATGGCCGGGATGTTGGCCCCGAGCACCCCGAAGGAGCTGCGGCACACCACGGGATAGGGCACGCCGGCCTGCTGGCTCGGCTTGGCGACCAGGTTGCACAGGAAGTAGACGATGACGATGCCGACCAGCAGCGCGATCAGCACCTGCCAACTGGCCAGGCCGAGCGCGAACAGGCTGCCCGCGGTGACGTAGCCGCCGACGCTGTGCACGTCGGACATCCAGAACGCGAAGATGTTGTACGACGACCAACTCTGCTTGCCCAGCGGTGCGAGGTCCTCGTTGGTCAGCTGCGGGTCGTAGCCGTCCTTGATCACTCCGCCGCCGACCGGATGGCCCGCGGCTTCGACGATGTCGCCGACGGCGATCACCGCACTTGCCGGTGGTTCCTTTACCTCTGTCATTGCTAGCTCCTGATCGTGTGCACGTGTGGCGATGCGATTGGAAAAAGCTAGCGGCGAGTTGTTGCGGCGCCGTTGCGCCGAAAATATATTCTCGTCGCGGCCGTTTCCGCAGCCCGTCGACGAACGTCAGTGCTCGTCGGCGACGAGCCCGGTGTCGACCGGCAGAGTGGCGACGACTTCGTTGAGCCTGCGGTGGTGCGCGGCGCTGGTGGTCAACAGCCGGTCGACGTCACGGGCGAGGAAGGCGTCGAGCATCTCTCCGTGGTCTTCGTGCAGGCGGGCGCGCTGGGCGTGCTCGACGTGGACCATCACCTGCACGGGTTCGGTGATGTTCCAAGCTGATTCGAGCATGTGGATGAGACGAAGCATGCCCGACGGTCGGGTGAGGCCCATGTGGAAGATGCGGCTCTGGCGGTGGTAGGTCTGCGGATCGTCCTGCGTCACCGCGTCTTCGAGGAGTTGGTTGGCCGCGGTGACGTGTGCGCGCTCGTCGTCGGTCGCGCGGACCACGGCGGCCGCCAGTGCCGCCGACTCCAGCGTCTCGCGGACGATGTACATCTCGGCCAACTCGCTGGCGGTCAACTGCGCGACGGCGTACCCGACGTTGGTCTGATGCGCGACGAGGCCCTCGCCGGTCAGAGTCTTCAGGCTCTCCCTGACGGGGATGGGGCTGACCCCGAACAGTTCGGCGACCTCGCTGACGGGGATGGGAGTGCCGGGCGGCACCGCGCCGTCGAGGATCACACGGCGAAGCTCGTCGACGATGCCCTGCTGGGAGAACCCGGCCCGGTTGACCGCGAGCGGAAGCGCCCAGGCGGAGTGGCGGCGGACCGACATCGCCTCATCCTGCACTGGTTTGGGCGCCGTGGCGACGTAAGCACATTCCATCATTGACATGTCAGTGATGGAGTGTCATGGTTGACGAGTCCCACCCGCAGCCCAGGGAGCAATCGACATGACCGACACCCAACAGGCCGAGTTGCTCGGCACCGGCACCTTCTTTCAGCGCGGCAACTACGCCCCGGTGGCCGACGAACTCACCGAATTCGACCTGACCGTCGAGGGCTCGATTCCACCCGAGCTGGACGGCTGGTACCTGCGCAACGGCCCCAACCCCCGCACGCCGACCGGCCACTGGTTCAGCGGCGACGGCATGATCCACGGCATCCGTGTCGAGAACGGTCGTGCCGCCTGGTACCGCAATCGCTGGGTGCGCACGGAGAGCTTCGAGAACGACTTCCCGCTCTACAACGAAGACGGCACCCGCAACCTGCGCTCGGCGGTGTCCAACACCCACGTCGTCAACCACGCCGGCAAGACGCTGGCGCTGGTGGAGTCGTCCCTGCCCTACGAGGTCACCAAGGACCTCGAGACGGTCGGCGCGTACGACTTCAACGGCCAGCTCGTCGACTCGATGACCGCACACCCGAAGATCTGCCCCACCACCGGCGAGATGCACTTCTTCGGCTACGGCAACCTGTTCGAGCCCTACGTCACCTATCACCGCGTCGACGCCGACGGAACGTTGACGGTCAACCGGCCGGTCGACGTCCCGGCGCTGACGATGATGCACGACTTCGCGCTCACCGCGCAGCACGTCATCTTCATGGACCTGCCCATCGTCTTCAACGCCGAGGCGGCCGTGGCGGGGGACATGCCGTTCCGCTGGGACGACGCGTACGGCGCGCGCCTGGGCGTCATGCGGCGCGACGACCCGTTCGGCCCGATCCGCTGGTTCGACGTCGACCCGTGCTACGTCTTCCACGTCGCCAACTCCTACGACGTGGGCAATTCGATTGTGCTGCAGGCAGTTCGGTATCCCGAGCTGTGGCGGGGCCACGCCGGCTTCGATCAGGACGCGATGATGTGGACCTGGACGATCGACCTGACCACCGGCACCGTCAGCGAGCGGCAGCTCGACGACCGTCCGGTGGAGTTCCCCCGCATCGACGACCGGCTCGCCGGGCTGCAGGCGCGCTACGCCGTCTCCGTGGGCAAGGACAAGCTCGTCCGCCACGACCTCACCAGCGGCAGCGCGGTCGAGCACCGGTTCGGCACGTCGGCCTCACCCGGTGCGCCCGGCGAGGCGGTCTTCGTGCCCGGCAGCGGGCCGGCCGACGAGAGCAACGGCTACTACCTGGGCTACGTCTACGACGCCGCGCGCGACGGCAGCGACCTGGTGATCCTGGACGCCTCGAACTTCGCCGCAGCCCCGGTGGCCACCATCAAGCTGCCGCAGCGGGTGCCCTTCGGCTTCCACGGCAACTGGATCGGCGCCTAGCGGTCAGACGGCGGGAGCCGCCATCGGCGGGCGGCCGTGGCACGACCGGAAACGGCTCCCGCTGCCGCAGAAACATGGATCGCTGCGCGGGATGGGCAGCATGTAGACGTGGTCCTCGTGGACCCGCGCCATCGCGTCCTGCAGCCGGTGTGCCGGCGCGGCCACGTGACGGTGCGTCTGCCAGGCGATCGCGACGGCCAACGCCCCGAGCAGCATGACGATCTTGACGGCCTCCGCGGCTTGGCGGAAGCGGAACCAGGCCGCGACCTCGATGCTCTGCCGTTCGAGCGCTTTGGCGATCTGCTCGGTGGACGGCATGCCGGTCCGAAGCTCGGCCAGCAGGGCGTCCTGCAGTCGGCTCAGCTCGTCGAGCGACATCCGAACGAGCACGGACTCGACGTGCGCGTCGGCCGTCGACAGGTCCCCAGATGTATACATACGTCCCCCCGAACACGTGCGTCTCCCCAGACGTCCTCATCCTCACGCTAAACGGTCACGGCGTCCACCGAATCGGGGAAAACCCTCCGGTTTAAGGTGTGCCGATGGCGGTCAAGTGGCTCGACGATCCCGAAGACCACGACTATGAGGCGGCCGCGGACTATCTGAGCCTGATCAGCGAGGCCGACGCCGTCACCGCCACGGTCCACGCGCTCGAGTCGGCGCAGACCTGCGAGCGCAAGGCCAAGGACGTCCTGCGGGCTGCGCGCCTCGACCTGCTGCCCGCGACCAACCCGCGGGTCAAGACCGACCTCGCGAAGATCGACGCGGGCAAGAAGCTCTCGCCGGTGCTCCTGGTGCGCGGCAAGGTGCTCGACGGCGTGGCACTGCAGATTGCCGACGGGTACCACCGGGTCTGCGCCAGCTACCTGACCGACGAGAACACCCCCATCCCGTGCCGTCTCGTGTCCTGGCAGATCCCGAACTGACTTGACGCACATCGGGTTCGGCACGCTGGCCCTGATCGTCGTCGCGGCCCTGGCGGGCCCGCTGCTGGCATCGGTGCCACGCCTGCGTCTTCCCGTCGTGGTCGGCGAGCTGGTGGTCGGCATCATCCTGGGCAAGACGGGGTTTGGGCTCCTAGACCACACCGACCCCACCTTCGAGCTGCTGGCCAACGTCGGCTTCGCCCTGGTGATGTTCGTGGTCGGCACCCACGTGCCCATCCGCGACCACGCGCAACGCTCGGCGGCGCCGGCGGCCGTGGTGCGCGCGGTCGTGGTGGGCGCGGTCGCGGCGGGTCTGGGCGTCGGGCTGGCCGCGGTCTTCCACACCGGTCACGCCGCGCTGTACGGGGTGCTGATGGCGTCCTCGTCGGCGGCGCTGGCGCTGCCGATCGTCGACGACCTGAAGCTGACCGGTCCGCCCGTCCTGTCGGTCACCGCGCAGATCGCGGTGGCCGACACGGCGTGCATCGTGTTGCTGCCCTTGGTGATCGACCCCGCCCGTGCGCCCCGGGCGGCGGTCGGCGCCCTGGCCATCGCGGTGTGCGCGGCGCTGCTGTTCGTCGCGCTGCGGTGGGCCAACGCCAGGGGTTTGCGCAAGCGGCTGCACAAGTACTCGGAGAAGCAGAAGTTCGCGCTCGAGCTACGCCTGAGCCTGGCGGTGCTGTTCGGGCTCGCGGCGCTCGCGATCAGCACGCATGTCTCGATCATGTTGGCGGGCTTCGCCCTTGGTCTGGTGGTCGCGTCGATCGGTCAGCCGCGGCGGCTGGCGCGACAGCTGTTCGGAATCACCGAGGGGTTCTTCGGCCCGCTGTTCTTCGTGTGGCTGGGTGCCTCCCTGCAGGTGCGGGACCTCGGCCAGCACCCGGAGTTCGTCGTGCTCGGGGTGGTGCTCGGCGTCGGGGCGATCCTGGCGCACGCCGTCGGTCGGCTACTCGGGCAACCGTTGACGCTGGCGGTGTTGTCGGCAGCGCAACTCGGCGTCCCCGTCGCCGCGGCGACGGTCGGCACCGAGCAGCATCTACTGCTGCCAGGCGAACCTGCCGCGCTGGTGCTGGGGGCGCTGGTCACCATCGCGGCGACCTCGGTGGCCGGCGTGGTCGCGGCCCGCGCTAACCGGACGACGCCGCCGACCGGTGCGCGTTCGGGCTGACGCCGTAGGCGCGCTTGAAGGCGCTGCTCAAGGCGAACGGGGTGCCGTAGCCGACCTGACGGGCGACCGAGGCGATGGTGGCGCCGCTGGACCGCAGCAGATCGGCGGCCAGCGCCAATCGCCAGCCGGTGAGGAAGGCGATCGGCGGTTCACCGACCAGACCGGCGAACCTGCGGGCGAACAAGGCTCGCGAACATCCCACGGCGGCAGCCAGATTGGCCACCGTCCACGGATGGTCCGGGTTGTCGTACATCAGTCGCAGCGCGGGCCCGACCACCGGATCGTGTTCGGCGTGCCACCACGTGGGCGCCCTCTCGTCGCGGTCGAACCACGTGCGCAGCACGTCCATCAGCAGCAGGTCCAGCAGTCGGTCGAGATACGCGGCCTGCCCGGGTCCGTCGCGGCCCGCCTCGTCGGCCAGCAATGGCATCAGCGGGGTCTGCCACTCGTCGCCGCGGAGCACCAGCACCGTTGGAAGTGCTTGCAGCAGGCGAGAACTCACCTCGCTGCGACCCTCGTAGGCGCAGACCACGGCGCGGTCGGCGCCGGATGCGGCGTTGCCCCAGGTGCGCACGCCCACCGACATCTCGAACCGCAGGTCCTCCCCGCGCAGCGTCGTGCATCGGTTGCCGGGATGCACCACCACCTGCGGTTCGGTGACCGCCCGGTCGGCGAACGCGTAGTGCTCCACCCCGCGGGCCAGTGCGACGTCACCCGGTCCGAGATCGAACGAGGACCCCGAGTCGGTCACGATGACCGCGTGGCCGTGCGTCATGCAGATCAGCGTCAGCGGCGCGTCGTCCTGAATGCGCATCGACCACGGGGGATCCAGCGACAGTCGCAGCACGAACGCGCCCCGGGCGCGCACGCCGTCGAGCAGTCCGCCTAGTGCGTCCACGTGGTCAATGTAGACGATGACGTATGCATTCGGCAGTCACATCGATGGATCGTCTCGGCGCGCGGGGCTTGACTCGAGTCATGTCAACCAGTCCCTACCTGCTCGCCACCACCGCCGCCGCCGTCACCAGCGCCGTCGTCGGCGGCATGTTCTTCGCCTTCTCCACGTTCGTGATGAGCGGGCTCGACCGGGCGCAGCCCGCCGAGGCGATCGCCGCCATGCGTGGCGTCAACGCCGAGGCCCAAGCCAACGGGCCCTTCCTGCTGATGTTCGTCGGCTCGGCGGTCCTCGCCGTCGGCGTCGGCGTCGCCGCGCTGGTCCGATTGTCGCAGCCGGGCGCCGGCTACGTGCTGGGCGGCGCCGTGCTCGCGCTGGTGGCCTTCGTCGTCACGATGGCCTTCAACGTTCCGCTGAACGATCACCTGGCGACGGTGGATCCGTCGGCTCTGACCGCAGCGGACGCGACGCGGGAATGGCGCGCGTATCTGGGGCCGTGGACCGCGTGGAATCACGTGCGGACCGTTGCGCCGCTGCTGAGTTCGGCGCTGATGCTGCTCGGGGTGCGCGGCCGCTGACTCCGCGGAACGCCAGCGCGACGACGCCCGCCGCGATCAGCGTCAGCACCGCGGCGATGGTCGCCGTCGGCGCGATCCCGGCGTCGAACGCCACCCGGGCCGAATCCATCAGCCGGTCGCTCAGAGCGGGAGGCAGCGTCTGCGCCACCGAGGCGGCGCCGCCGATGCTCTCCCGGGCGTCGGCGCTCTGCAGCTCGGTCAGACCGCCCGGCAGTTCGACGCTGGCGCGGTAGTACGCCGTGAAGATCGTGCCGAGGGTCGCCGTGCCGACCACTGCGCCGAGCTCGTAGGCCGTCTCCGAGACCGCCGACGCGGCACCGGACTTGGCCGGCTCGACCGACGCGACGATGGTGTCGTTGGAGATGGTCTGGGACACCCCGACGCCAATCTCGAGGATCACGAACGAGACGACGACCGCCACCACGGTGAGGTCGTGCCGGAACAGCAGGATGGCCAGGAACCCCGCGGCGACGAGCACCAGGCCGGCGATCATCAACGCATGCGGCGCAATGCGTTTCGCGACGGGGACCACCGCGATGCCGGCGATCATCGACAGCACGGCGCCCGGCAGGGTGACCAGTCCGGCGGCCAACGGACTCAGGCCGAGCACCAACTGCAGGTGCTGGGAGATGAAGAAGATGAACCCGATGAGGCCGACGATGGACAGGAAGTTGGCCAGGATCGACGACGTGAACGCGCTGTTGGCGAACAGCCCGACGTCGAGCATGGGGGTGGCGGTGCGGCGCTGGCGGCGGACGAACGTCATCCCGGAGCCGACGCCGACGACGACCGCGGCGACGACGAGCCCCGAGAGGCCGTCGTGGGCTGCGGACTTCACGGCCCAGACGATCGGCAGCATGGTCGTCAGCGTCAGCAGCACGCTGACCAGATCCAGCGGGCCCGGGTTCGGATCCCGCGATTCGGGCACCAGCCGGGGCGCCAGCACCAGCAGCGGCAGCAGGATCGGCACCGCGACGAGGAACACCGCGCCCCAGTGGAAGTGCTGCAGCAGCGCACCGCCGACGATGGGGCCCAGCGCGGAACCGGCCGTGAAGCAGGACGCCCAGAGCGCGATGGCGAGCCGGCGCGCGGAGGCGTCCATGAAGATGTTGCGGATCAACGACAGCGTCGACGGCATCAGCATGGCGCCGAAGACGCCGAGCAGTGCGCGCGCCGCGACCAGGTATTCGGCGCTGGGGGCGAAGGCGGCGGCGGCCGACACGACCGCGAACCCGCCGGCGCCGATCATCAGCAACCGGCGACGACCGATGCGGTCACCGAGGCTGCCCATCGTCACCAGCAGGGCGGCGAGCACCAGGGAGTAGACGTCCACGATCCACAACTGGGTGGTGGCCGGTGGCCGGAAGTCCTGCGCGATGCTGGGCAGCGCGAAGGCGAGCACGGTGTTGTCGACGGCAATCAGCAACACGGGCAGCATGAGCACCGCGAGCGCGAACCAGGCGCGCCGCGGGGTGGGGATGGACGTCGGGGTGGCGTCCATTCGGATGGACATTTCGATTCTCCTGAGAACTACTTCTACGTCGCCGGGGTGAAACCCTCTGGCGTCACGCCTGATTCGGGTTGATGGTGCCCTGGGTGAGGCTGGCCATGATCGCGTCGACCACCTGGACGCGGGGAGCACCCTGGCGCGCGGCGTCGTGGCCGGCGTCCAGCAGTGCCCAGAAGACCAGTCGGGGCCATCCCGGCGGTCCGGCGGTGCCCTGGGTGGCCACCCGGTCGAGCACCTCGACGATCAATTCGTCACCGGTGTCGAGTTCGGCGGTCAGCTCGTCGTCGCGCACGATCGACGAGTCGCAGTAGATGAACGACGCGATGGGGCCCAGGTCCAGCTGACCCTCGACCACCCGGCGCAACGCCTCGACCGGCGGACCGCAGGTGGGCTCCGCGCGCTCGATGGCCGACTTACTCAGTTCGTGGACGTGCAGGGCCATGGCCCGCAGCAGCTCGGTGCGCTCGGCGAAGTACCGGTGCAGCGTGCTCCGGCCCACGTCGGCCGCGGCGGCGACGTCGCCGAGCGAAGCGTTCGGGTTGGTGCCGAGCACCTCCATGGCGGCGTCGAGGATCGCCTTTCGGGTCCTCGAACGCGGGCCACCAATGGCCGACAAAGACGCAGTCATGTACACCAAAGTAGCACAACTGGCCCATAATGAGACACGCGTGTCCCATTATGACGGTGTGGTGAACCCTCCGGGCGGCCCGGCACCGTAGTTCGTGGGTGGCGTGGGTGCCTGCGGCGGGGGCGGCCACGTGGCAGGCGGCGCCTCCGGGCGCAGCCGGGCGAGCTCACGGCGATGGCGCTCGGCCAGCACGGCCGCCAATACCAGCGGCGGGGGCGCGGCCGCCGGCGGTGGCGGGGATATCCGTGAAACCACCTCGGCGTAGATGCGATGCGCCATCTGGTCGCGCAGGGCCGGCTCGAGCTGGCTCGCCCGGGAGAGGAACTGACGGGCCAGCTCGGCCTGCTCGGGTCGCAGCCCCGACAACTGCAGGGACGACGCCCACCACGCCAGTTCCGGGGGCATCGGGACCGGCGACGGCATCTTGGGGCCGCGCTCGCTGATGACCATGGTGCCCGCGAACAGGTCGCCGACCCGCTTGCCCTTGGGGGAGAGCATGCTGCAGATCACCGCAGGCGCCCCCGCGAACATCCAGATCTCGACGAATCCCGACAACCCCCGAAAGAGGGCCTGGCGGAAGCGTTCCGGGCCCCCGTCGTCGGACACCACGCGCAGGCCCAAGGCCATCTTGCCCAGCGACCGGCCCCTGGTGGCCACCTCGAAGACGACGGGATAGCCGACCAGGCTCAGCACGGTGAAGACGATGAGCACCGCCGCCGACAACGCGTCGTCGAGGTCGGAGATCGTCACCGCCCAGAGCACGATGCCGATCAGGTAGGCGATGAAGACGACCGTCAGGTCGATCAGTGCGGCCAGGGCACGCACCGGCAGTTGGGCGATCTGAACGTCCAGGACGACGGCGTCACCCGTGACCATCGGCTCGGGCTGGGCCACCATGGCACCCAACGCTACTAGGCTCGGCCGCGTGGACGTCGACGCATTCGTCCTGGCCCACCGGCCCACGTGGGACAGGCTGGAGGAATTGGTCAAGCGTCGCCGCGCACTGACCGGCGCCGAGGTCGACGAGCTGGTGGACCTCTACCAGCGCGTGTCGACCCACCTGTCGATGGTGCGCAGCGCCTCCGGTGACTCCGTGCTCGTCGGCCGGTTGTCGGGCCTGGTGGCCTCGGCGCGATCCACGGTCACCGGCGCCCACGCCCCCGTGTGGAGCGAGTTCGCGCGCTTCTGGACGGTGTCCTTCCCCGTCGTCGCCTACCGCGCGTGGCGATGGTGGCTCGGTGCCGCGGTCGCATCCCTCGTCGTCGCCGTCGTCATGGGCAGCTGGGTCGCCGGCAACCCCGAGGTGCAGGCCGCCGTCGGAACCCCCTCCGACGTGGCGGAGTTGGTCAACCACGACTTCGCCTCCTACTACAGTGAGAACCCGGCGGGCTCCTTCGCCCTACGGGTGTGGATCAACAACTCGTGGGTGGCGGCGCAGTGCATCGGCTACGCGGTCGTGCTGGGTCTGCCGATCCCGTACGTGCTGTTCCAGAACGCCGCGAACGTCGGAGTGATCGGCGGGCTGATGTTCGACGCGGGCAAGGGCGACCTCTTCCTGAGCCTGCTGACGCCGCACGGGCTGCTGGAGTTGACCGCGGTCTTCCTGGCCGCCGCCGTCGGGATGCGGCTCGGGTGGTCGGTGGTGTCACCCGGTGACCGGCCGCGGGGCCAGGTGCTGGCAGAGCAGGGGCGTGCCGTCGTCTCGGTCGCCGTCGGGCTGGTCGTGGTGCTGCTGGTGTCGGGCCTCATCGAAGCGCTGGTGACGCCGTCGTCGCTGCCGACGTTCGTGCGGATCGCGATCGGCGTCGCCGCCGAGCTAGCGTTCCTGACCTACGTGGTCCACTTCGGCCGCAAGGCCGCGCGGGCCGGCGAGACCGGTGACGTCGACGACGCCCCCGATCTACTGCCGACGTCCTGACGTTTCCCGGCCGGCGGGTCACAGCTTGCCGGAGGCCTTCATCGCGAGATAGCGATCCGCCAGCGCGGGCGCCAACTCCTCGGGCATCGCGTCCACGACGTCGACGCCGTGCCGGCGCAACCGCGCGGCCATGGCACCGCGGTCGTTGCGGGACCGCTCGGCCGAGGCCGCGTCGTAGACCTGCGCGGCGTCGGACCGTCCCGCGGCCAGGCGGTCGACCCGCGGATCGCCGACCGCGGCCAGCACCACCTGATGCCGGGAGGCCAGCTGCGGCAACACCGACATCAACCCCTCGTCGAGTGCCGAGGAGTTCAGGTCGGTCAGCAGCACCACCAGCGCGCGCCGACGGATGCGGCGCTGCACCGTCGCGACCATCGCCGCGGCGTCCGACTCCACCAACGCCGGCTGAAGCGGGGCCATCGCCTCGACGAGCTGCGGCAGCAGTTCCGAGCGCGTCGCGTTGAACACCCCGGCCCGGGGCAGCCGGTCGTGGGCGACGAAGTCGACGTGGTCGCCCGCCCGGGAAGCCAAGGCCGCCAACAACAGTGCCGCGTCCATGGACCAGTCCAGCCGCGGCCAGCCGCTGGGATCCCCGGAGGTGGGGTCGACGCCCACCCGGCCCGCGGAGGTCCGGCCGGTGTCCAGCACGATGACCACCCGGCGGTCCCGCTCCGGCCGCCAGGTGCGGACGACGACGTCGGCACGTCGTGCGGTGGCGCGCCAGTCGATGGACCGGACGTCGTCGCCGACGACGTATTCGCGCAGTGAGTCGAACTCGGTGCCCTGGCCGCGGATCAGGATGGGGATCGAGCCGTCGAGTTCGCGCAGCTTCGCCAACCGCGACGGCAGATGCTTGCGGGAGAGGAACGGCGGCAGGATTCGCACCTGCGACGGCACCCGGTGCGAGCTCTGCCGCCCGGCCAGACCGAGGGGGCCGACGGACCGCACGGTCACCAAAGCCGACTGCTGGTCGCCGCGGCGGATCGGCCGCAACGTCGTGTCGACCCGAAGTCGTCGTCCCGCAGCGATCGTCACGACGTGCGTGCGCGGCTCCGCCCGCGCCGACGGTGCCCAGGCGTCGCGAATCCAGCCACGGAGTTCGCGGCGGCCCGGGTTCTCGACGATCAGGGCCGCGTCGACCGGTTCGCCCAACCGGGCGGCACCGTCGCCGAGCCGGGTGAAGTGCACCCGCCGGGTGTTGGCGGCGAGGGCCGCGTCGACCACGATCGCCGCCGCCAGTAGGAGCAGCAGGACCGCGAAGGTCTGCGCGGGCCAGGGCGAAACGGCCACGGGCAGAGCGCAGATCAGGGCGACCAGCCCGGCCCGGCCGGTGAGCACCACTAGCGGGGTACCGGCACCGCGGACAGGATGCCGTCGAGGACGCCGTCGGGGGTGGCCCCTTCGAGTTCGGCCTCGGGTCGCAGCGCGATCCGGTGGCGCAGCGTCGGCCGTGCCATGGCCTTGACGTCGTCGGGGGCCACGTAGTTGCGTCCCGACAGCCACGCCCACGACCTCGCCGTCGCGAGCAGCGCCGTCGCGCCGCGGGGCGAGACGCCGAGTTGCAGCGCCGGGGACGCCCGCGTCGCGCCCGCGATGTCCACGATGTAGCCCATCACCTCGTCGGCGACCATCACCCGGCTCACCGCCTCGCGTCCCGCGGCGAGTTCGGCGGGCCCCGCGACGGGGCGGATCTCGGAGAGGTTCCGCGGGTCGAAACCCCTGGCGTGCCTGGACAGGATCGCGATCTCCTGGTCGCGCGGGGGCAGCGGCACGTTGAGCTTGAGCAGGAAGCGGTCGAGTTGCGCCTCCGGCAGCTGATAGGTGCCCTCGTACTCGATGGGGTTCTGGGTGGCCGCGACGATGAACGGGTCCGGCAGGGCGCGGGCGTCACCGTCGACGGTGACCTGACGCTCCTCCATCGCCTCCAGGAGTGCGGCCTGGGTCTTCGGCGGCGTGCGGTTGATCTCGTCGGCCAGCAGGAGATTGGTGAACACCGGCCCGGCGCGGAACTCGAACTCGGCCGTGCGTGCGTCGTACACCAGGGATCCCGTGACGTCACCGGGCATCAGATCGGGCGTGAACTGGACCCGCTTGAAGTCGAGCTGAAGCGCCGCGGCCAGCGTGCGCACCAACAACGTCTTCGCGACTCCGGGCACGCCCTCCAGCAGGACGTGACCGCGGCACAGCAGCGCGATCACCAGACCGCTGATGACGGCGTCCTGCCCGACGACCGCCTTGCCGATCTCGGAGCGCAACGCCAGCAGCGCCCGTCGAGCGCCGTCGGCGTCCGTGGTGGAAGTCGTTGGGTGGTTCACGAGGTGGCGACCTGCCTTTCGATGTCGTCGAGCAACCGCGACAGGGTGACCAGCTGCGCGTCGTCGGTGGGGTCCGGCCCGAAGAGTGCGTACTCGACGGTGGCCGGGTCGTATCGGATGCGGCGGGCGACCGTCTCGACGACGGACGCCGGATCGGACTGCCCGCCGAGGCCGAGCCGGGGGAGGGTGCGTTGCAGGACCGAGGTGCGCAGGGCCGACGCGGCGCGATCGCGGGCGCGTCGCGAGCGGTAGAGCCGGCCGCGTCCCTCGACGGTCTCCGAGGCGCGCACGACGACCGGGAGGTCCTCGGCCACCAGCGGACCGATGCGGCGGCCCTTCCACAAGGCGACCAATGCCACGGCGAGACAGAGCTGCAGCGCGATCCAGCCGACCCGGTCGGGGATGAGGTCCATGATCGAGGTGGCGCCGTCCGATTCGCCGGCGATGCGGGCAGGGGTGTACCAGATGACCCGCGGCCGGGCGCCCGCCAGATTCATCGCCAGTGCGGCGTTGCCCTCCTGCAGCAGTCCCGCGTTGGTCATGAAGTCGGCCGTGCCGACGGCGGTCACCGTGCGGCCGCGCTCGGTGTAGCGGACCAGGGCGCCGTCGTAGCAGCGGGTCACCGCGGGGCCGCCGTCGACCGATTCGTAGGTGTCACTGAGGTTGAGTTGCACGCGGCCCGCGCGGACGGCTTCTCCGACGTCGCAGCGCGGTTCGCCGCCGAAGCTGGTGTCCGCCGCCATCCGGATCCCCGGTGCCAACGCCTCCCGGGTCCAGGAGGACGGCTCGACGAGCAGCACGTCGCCCGGCAGATCCTCGAGCCGGTCCAGTGCCGCGTCGTCGATCAGATAGGGGGTGGGGGCGACCAGCAGCAAGGAGTCCGGGCGGGCGGCCTGCTCGACGCCCGCGAGGTCCTTGGTGGCCACCACGTCGACGCCGCGATCCCTCAGCAGCGAGACCAGGGCGTGGGCGCCGTCCGGTGACGTGGCGTCGGGGTTCATCCGGCCTCCCTGACGCGGGGCGGTCAGATAGGCGGACACGGCCGAGACGCCGACGACGAGCACCAGCGCGAGGAGCACCCACCGCAGGGTGCGCCAGCGTTGCACGACGGTCGTGCCGACCGCCGAGGTGGTGTCGGTCATCGCACCTCGACCCAGCCGTCGACCGCACCCGAGGTGCCCCGCTGGTCTGCGGGGCCGACGACGTGGTTCAGCAGATGGTCGTCGAGGTCGGCGATCATCCGGTAGGCGGGTTCGGTGCCAGGCAGCTCGCCGTAGGTGACGTCGTTGAACGCCGTTGCCGCGCGGTGTAATTCGTCGGCCTGGTCGGTGACGGCCTGACCCGCGTCGCGGGCGAGTTCGGTTGCCGTGCGCCCCGGCACGGGCATCAGCACGCCGGTCTCCTCGAGGTGGCGGGCGACGGCTCGAAGGCGCTGGCGGATCGCCGTCGACCAATTACCCTGCGACGCAGCCGCTTCCGCGGCGGCCCGATGCTCGGCCGAGCTCATCTCGCCGGAGGCGAACAACGTCCCGGAACGGCCGCGGTTGGTGCGCATGGTGCGTCGCGCGACCCGAACGGCCACGACGACGGCCACCGCCACCAGGATGAGCAGGACGGTGATCGTGAGCCATCCGCCGGGTACCGCGGCACCCCCGGACATGATCTTGAACAGAAGCTCGTCCAGCAGACGTCCGAGTTGATCGGTCAGCGAGCCGCGCGGATAGATGGGCTTGCTCAGCTCGCGCTGCGCGGCGTCGTGGGCCGCGTCGCGGTCGATGTCGATGGTGGACACGTCAGCTTTGCCGGGTGAGCCAGAGGTCGTCGGTGGAGTCGACCGCCCCGGTCGCCCCGGTCCGCAGCACCAGGTCGAAGGCCTCGGCCCTGATTCTGCGGTCGGCGTAGAGGAGCACGACCACGCCGGCGCTGAACGGGGCCGTGATGATCTGTCCGATTGCGCCGCCGACGCTGATCAGCACGACCGCGATCACCACGATCGTCGTCGACTCGCCCACGACGAGCATGACCTGGCCGACGAGGCTGAACGGCACCGTCACCGCGCCGGAGATCACGCTGGTGATGACCATCGCCAGCAGTCGGATGCCGAAGACCCGCCAGAAGTCGCCTCTGACGAGGCTGAAGGAGCGCGTGATCGACGCCATGACGCCGATGCGCTCCAGCACGATCAGCGTCGGGGCGAAGCTCAGCATGGTGTACAGGTAGGCGAGCGCGGCGGCGAGCGCGAGGCCGAGTAGTCCACCGACCACGAATGCGGCTGCGCCACCGGCTGTTTCGGCGACGGCCACCACCACGCCCACGACCACGGCGATCAGGATGGTGGCGCCGACCGCCTCCAGTGCGGTGATGCCGAGCAAGGGAAGGAGTCGCCCCCGTGCTCGTCGCCACGCCTCGCCGACGCCGATCTTCGCGCCGAAGATCGCGCGACCGATCACGACCGTGAGCAGGCCGCTGAGCACGATGCCGGCCAGCGCGGTGGTGATGGCGCCCGCGGCGCTGGACAGCAGCAGACCCACGATCGAGGAGTCGGAGATCTCGGTGGGATCGGACTGTCCCACGCCGCCGCCGAACGCGCTCGGCGACAACAGTCCGCTGGCGGCCAACGGACCGATCTGCAGAAGCAGGGCAACCACCTGGGCCACCACGATGACGGCGGTGGTGAGGCCGAGAGTGGCCTTCGGATTGGCCCGGATGTAGGACACCGACGCGTTGAAGACGTCCGACATCCCCAGCGGACGCAGCGGGATGATGCCGGGCTTGAGCGCCGGTGGCGGTCCCATCGGCGGGTAGCCGGGCGGTGGGTAGCCCTGGTATCCGGGTGGCGGGTAGTAGCCAGACTGCGGCGGGTATCCCTGGTAACCCGGTGGCGGGTAGTAGCCGGGCGGCGGTGGTGGACTTGGCGGCTGGTAACCCGGTGACGGCGGATAGGAGGGCGGGACCTGCCCGTAGCCGGGCGGTGGATGGCCGGGCGGCGGTGGGGCGGCGGGCCCGCCGGCTTCGCTGCTCATGTCTCTCATCCTGTCGATGCCGGCGAACATTCACAACGTGTCCGGGGTGCCCGAGCGTAGCGTCTACGCCATGGCGGAACTCAAGGATCGGCTGCGCGCCGACCTCACGGTGGCGATGAAGGCACGGGACAAGCTGACCACGGCGACGCTGAGGATGCTGATCGCGGCGATCCAGTCCGAGGAGGTGTCGGGAGCGCAGGTGCGTGAGCTCTCCGACGACGAGGTCCTCGCGGTGTTGGCCCGCGAGTCGCGCAAGCGCGGCGAGGCCGCCCAAATCTACGTGTCGAACGGCCGTGGGGAACTTGCCGCGAACGAGCGTGCCGAGGCCCAGGTCATCGACACCTACTTGCCCGTTCAGCTCAACGACGACGAGCTGGCCAACGTCGTGAACACCGCCATGGCGCAGGTCGCGGAGGACCTCGGACACCGGCCGGGCACCAAGCAGATGGGTCAGGTGATGAAGGCGGCCATGGCGATCGCGGAGGGCAAGGCGGACTCGTCGCGCCTGTCGGCGGCCGTGAAGGACCGGCTCTAGCCGTTTTTGGTCCGCCCTGGCGGGGTAGGCGTCAGACATGACGCGATTCGGCTACACCCTGATGACAGAGCAGAGCGGCCCGAAACAGCTTGTGGAGTATGCGGTTTCGGCCGAGCGAGTGGGCTTCGACTTCGAGGTCTCGAGCGACCACTACTCGCCGTGGCTGGCCGCGCAGGGCCACGCGCCCAACGCGTGGACGCTGCTCGGGGCCGTGGCGCATGCCACCGAGCGCGTCGAGCTGTTCACCTACGTGACGTGTCCGACGGTGCGCTACCACCCCGCGATCGTCGCGCAGCAGGCCGCCACGCTGCAGATCCTCGCCGACGGCAGGTTCACCCTCGGCGTCGGCAGCGGCGAGAACCTCAACGAGCACGTCGTCGGCCAGGGCTGGCCGACGATCAAGCGGCGTCAGGACATGCTGCGCGAGGCCGTTCAGATCATTCGCGAACTGTTCACCGGCGAGCTGGTGGACTGGAAGGGCGAGTACTTCGAGGTCGACTCCGCCCGGCTGTGGGACGTGCCGGAGGTGCCGGTGGCGATCGCCGCCGCCGTGTCCGGGGAGCGCTCGGTGCAGACCTTCTCGCCGCTGGTCGACCATCTCATCGCCGTCGAACCGGACAAGGACCTGGTCGACGGGTGGCACGCCGCCCGCAAGGGCACCGGTCTGCCCGGTGACTCCCGCGTCGTCGGCCAGATTCCCATCTGCTGGGACACCGACGAGGCGGCGGCGGTCGCGCGGGCCCACGACCAGTTCCGGTGGTTCGCCGGCGGCTGGTCGGTCAACGCAGACCTGCCGACCACGGCCGGTTTCGCCGGGGCGACGCAGTTCGTCCGGGAGGAGGACGTCGCGTCGTCCATTCCGTGCGGGCCCGACCTCGACAAGATCGTCGACGCGGTGAGCAAGTACTGGGAGGCGGGCTTCACCGACATCGCCCTGGTTCAGGTGGGCGACGAGGGGCAGGACCGGTTCCTCGACGAGGCCGCCGCCCCGCTGCTGGACAAACTTCGCAAAGCCGCTGGTTAGGGGTTCTCGGTTTGGCTTTCGCTATTCTGGGAAGTCATTTGCCGGTAGCAAACCTACGAGGGAGACACCGTGGTCGAGACTCTGCTCATCGGATACACCGCCGTGGCGTTGATCGCGGCCGTCGTGGTGTTCGTCGCCAGCGCCCGTCTGGGCGACGAGCGCCGGCCCACGCCCCAGCGCTTTGGCCTGAGTCTCGCCGCCGGGGCGGTATGGCCCGTCATCCTGCTGGGCCTGGCCGAATTCAGCTCGTTCGCGATGTACGCCAAGGCGCATCAGCACGACGACGACGCCGATCGGGTGCTCGTCAAGGTCTGACCGAGGGTCCGAGGTCACGATTCGGTACGAAATCGTGACCGATTTGAGATAACCTCGTGTGGCGGGTCGGGGAGGACCATCGCGCGAGAGGTTTTACCATGTTCGATCTTGAATCGCATGAACGCCATGGCGGCACGCAGCCTCGGTCGAGGTCGTTGGGCAGCGTCGTCCGGCGCGGGCTGGCGGCATTGGCCGTCGCCGCCTTCGCCGCCGGCATGGGAGCGCAGGCAGTCGTCGTCGCTGCGCCCGCATCCGCCGACACCGTCGACCAGATCGCCATCCGCACCGTCGGCCGCACCCAGTCGATCAACCCGGGCACGCCCGGACAGTGCACCTGGGGTGCGGCGGAGAAGTGGTTCGAGGCCACCGGCTCCTATCCGGCGATGGGCGGGAACGCCCTGGAGTGGACGAACACCGCGGCGGCTGCGGGCTACACCGTCGTGGACACCCCGCAGGACCGTTCGCTCGTCGTCTTCCAGCCCGGTGTCGCCGGAGCGGGCGGGTACGGCCACGTCGCGTGGGTCGACTCCGTGTCTCCGGGTGGGCAATTCGTCCACGTGACGGAGATGAACGGACTCGCCGGGGAGGGTCTCTGGAACGACCGAGACATCCAGAACGTCCCGGGCATGTCCTACGTGCTGCTGCCCTAACCCCTGACCCGCAACGCAGAAAGCCCCGGCCGGATGACCCGGTCGGGGCTTCTCTCTGCCGTTACGCGGTCGGGGTAGCGGGATTCGAACCCACGACCTCTTCGTCCCGAACGAAGCGCGCTACCAAGCTGCGCCATACCCCGCGTAGAGCGTCGTCAGCTTAACGCACCGAGCCAGTCGGAAGCCAAACGCCTGGGCCATGGCGGCCGACGTGGTTGACCGACGCGTGAATGGGTAGACAGTGTCGAACGCGAGGACGGCCAGACGCCGTCACGCGGAATGTAATTCCACGTCGGCGACGTTATAGCCGGCAAGTTCGACGATCATCTCGAGGAGAGGCATTCACATGACCGGGTTGGGAGCCACGATTTACTTCGGGTTGTTCGCCATCGCCGCATTGTGGCTGTTCGCGACCTCGGATCGCTTCGGCCGCGGCCTGTTCCCGAGCGGGGATCAGACCCAGCGGCCCGAACGCTCGAATTCCTGGAGCACCGACGCCGACGCCGCGGGGTCCAGCCCCTGGCTGGTGAGCCACTCCGAGTCGAAGTAGGTGTCGGCGTAGCGCTCACCTGCGTCGCAGAGCAGCGTTACCACCGAGCCGCTTCGTCCCGCTGAGATCATCTCGGCGAGCAGCGTGAACGCCCCCCACACGTTGGTTCCCGTGGACGGTCCCACCTTGCGGCCCAAGACGTCGCTGACGTGGTGGGCGGCAGCCACCGACGACGCGTCGGGCACCACCATCATGCGGTCGATCACGTCCGGCAGGAACGACGGTTCGACCCGGGGTCGCCCGATTCCCTCGATGCGCGAGGAAGTTCCGACCACGTCGCGCCGCCCCTGGGCGTAGGACGGGAAGAACGCCGAGTTCTGCGGGTCGACCACGCACAACATCGTGTCGTGCCGTCGGTAGCGCAGGTAGCGGCCGATGGTCGCGCTGGTGCCGCCGGTCCCCGCCCCGACGACCACCCAGTCCGGAATCGGGAAGCGCTCCTCGTGCATCTGGTCGAAGATCGACTCGGCGATGTTGTTGTTCCCGCGCCAGTCGGTGGCCCGCTCGGCGTTGGTGAACTGGTCGAGGTAGTGCCCACCGGTCTCCTTCGCGAGGCGCTCCGCCTCGGCGTACACCTCGCCGGACTGCGCGACGAAATGGCAACGGCCACCCTGCGATTCGATCAGCCGGATCTTCGCGGCACTGGTCGACGACGGCATGACCGCGATGAACGGCAACCGCAGCATCGCCGCGAAGTAGGCCTCGGACACCGCCGTCGACCCGGACGACGCCTCGATGATCGTGGTGTCCTGGCCAACCCAGCCGTTGCACAGCGCGTACAGGAACAACGACCGCGCCAGCCGGTGCTTCAGACTGCCGGTGACGTGGGTCGTCTCGTCCTTCAGATACAGCTGGACGTTCACGCCGTCCTTGCCGTCACACCACGCCGAGGGCAACGGGTACCGCAGCAGATGGGTGTCCGCGCTACGCCTCGCGTCGGCCTCGATCAGTCGGATCGCGTCGTCCACCCAGGCGCGCGGATGGCGGCGAACGGCGACGGAGTCGCGGTCGGTCAACGCGCCGATACGGTCGGGTGCGACACGCTGACCCGGCTGCCGAGGCTGCCCCCGCCCGTCGGCGCGGCGACCAGCGTCAGCAGGGTGGCCTCCGGCCGGCAGCAGAACCGGTACGGCGCATACGGCGACGTGCCCAGACCGGCGGAGACGTGCAACTGCATGTGAGCGCCCCACCGCGACGGACCCTTGGCCCGCGACGGGTCGAGATCGCAGTTGGTCACCAGCGCGCCCTTGAACGGCACGCACATCTGGCCACCGTGGGTGTGCCCGGCCAGCACCAGCTGATAGCCGTCGGCCGCGAACCGGTCGAGCACCCGCGTGTACGGCGCGTGGGTCAGGCCGAGGGTCAGGTTCGCCGCCGGGCTCGCCGGGCCGGCGACGGTGTCGTAGCGGTCGCGGGACAGGTGCGGGTCGTCCACGCCGGCGGCCGCGACGAGCTGACCCTTGACCTCGATCTCGCGACGGGTGTGCGTCATGTCCAGCCAGCCGCGCTCGGTGAACGCCGCGCGCAGGTCCTGCCACGGCAGCGGCTCACCGGTGACGCGATGCGACTTCTTGAACAGGTAGTTCGTCGGATTCTTCGGCGACGGGCCGAAGTAGTCGTTGCTCCCGAAGACGAACAACCCCGGCACGGACAGCAGGTCACCCAGTGCCTGGACCACCGACGGCACGGCCTTGGGGTGCGACAGGTTGTCACCGGTGTTGATGACGAGGTCGGGCTCCCACCCGGCGAGCTCGCGGATCCACTCCTGCTTGCGACGCTGCCGCGGCGTCATGTGGAGGTCGCTCAGGTGCAGCACGCGAAGCGGGGCGGACCCCGGCGTCAGCACCGGCATCGTCGTCTCCCGCACGACGAACGCGTTGCGTTCGATCAACGTGGCATAGGCGATGCCCGCGGCCAGTGATCCGGCGGCCAGCGAGCCGGCCAGGGTGGCGGGAGTCTTCAGAACCGTCGAACGGGCGAGCATGGGTGCAGCCTACTGCCACATCCTGACGGCCACTGCCTCTCCGGGCGCCGGATCGTCGGCCCCGCGGACGGTTACGGCGGAGGCGGTGGTGGTGGTCCCAGCACCGGAACCGTGATGGGCGGCAGACCGGGGATCATCACGACCGTCGAACCCACCGGCGCGGGAATCGCGTTCGGATCGTTCGGGTCGAACGGGAACCCCGGCGGCGGGGCGGCGGGGCAGGCGCGATGCCGTTGCTGATCTGGATCGTGATGATCGACCCCGGGACCGTCTGACCGGCCGGGGACGTGCCGACGACCGAACCCGCCGGCGAGCCGCTGCCGACCGGGGTCGCCTGATCGGCGACCTGGAAGCCGGCGTCCTTGAGTCGTTGCCGCGCCAGGTCCTGCGTCATGCCCGCCACGCTGGGCACCTTCGAACCCGGGGCGCCGTCGACGTAGCGCGGATCGGTGGGCGGCAGCGCCACGTCGTCGGGGGTGAACTGCTTCATCGCGGTGAACCAGGTGCGCGCAGGCTCGTTGCCGCCGTACAGGTTGCCCGAGCCGCACTGCCGCAACGGGAACGAGCACAGGTCCGACGGCGAGGACGAGTCGTCGTAGATGTAGTTCGCCGCCGCGAAGGCGTTGGTGAACCCGAAGAACCCCGACGACCGGTGCGCCTCCGTGGTGCCGGTCTTGCCCGACACCGGCAGCGACCAGCCGGCCGAGTTGGCCGCGCTGGCGGCGGTCCCGCTCTGGTCGTCCTTGCTCATCGCATTGGCGAGGGTGTTGGCCAGCCCTTCGGGTACGACCTGCTCACAGGTCTCCGTGGTGACGGAGACGTCCTTGCCGTTGCGGTCGTAGATCTTGTCGATCGGGTTGGGCGGGCACCACGTTCCCCCGGAGGCGAGCGTGGCGGCGACGTTGGACAGCTCCAGCGGGTTGACCTCGATGGGGCCGAGGGTGAACGAGCCCAGATTCTGCCGCTTCACGAAGTCGGCCAGGCTCTCGTTGCTGTCGGGATCGTAGGCGCGGGCCGTGCCGGGCAGCGCGTAGGAGCGCAGGCCGAGCTTGACCGCCATGTCGACGGTGCGCTGCACCCCGACCTGCGAGATGAGCTTGGCGAACGCGGTGTTGGGCGAGGTCGCCAGCGCGTCGGTGACGCTGATGGCGCCGCGGTAGCTGCCGTCGTTCTGGACGCACCACGTGGCCGGCGGGCACCCCTTCGCGCCGCCGCTGCCGAGCCCCTTGGCCTCGAACCGGCCCGGTGCGTCGAGCTGGGCGTTGATGCCCATGCCCATCTCCAGCGCGGCCGAGGTGGTGAACACCTTGAAGATGGATCCCGCGCCGTCACCCACCAGCGAGAACGGCTGGGGTTGCATGGTCTCCCCGGCGTCGCTGTTCAGCCCGTAGGTGCGGTTGGACGCCATCGCCACGATGGGGTGGCTGTCCTTGCCGGGCCTGATGACGTTCATCACGCTGGCGACGCCGTCGAGGTCGGGGGCGGCCAGACCGTCGATGGACGACTTCACCGAATTCTGGATGTCGGGATCCAGGGTGGTCTTGATCAGATAGCCGCCCTTGGCGACCTGCTCCTTGCTGATCCCCGCGCGGGCGAGGTAGTCGAGCACGTAGTCGCAGAAGAAGGCACGGTCGCCGGCGGCGATGCAGCCGCGGGGCAGCTCGTTGGGCTGTGGGAGTACGCCGAGTGGCTCCTGCTTCGCCGCGCGCAGCGCGTCGGCCTCCTGCGGCACGTTGTCGATCATGGTGTCGAGCACCACGTTCCGACGCTCCAGCGCGCCCTCGGGGTTGGTGTAGGGATTCAGGGCGCTGGTGGACTGGACCATGCCGGCCAGGAGGGCCGCCTGCTGCCAGTTCAGCGCAGAGGCGTCGACGCCGAAGTAGGTCTGCGCGGCGTCCTGCACGCCGAACGCGCCGTTGCCGAAGGACACCAGGTTCAGATACCGCGTCAGGATCTCCGACTTGGTGAACGTCTTGTCCAACGTCAGCGCCATGCGGATCTCACGCAGTTTGCGGGCGGGCGTGGTCTCGATCGCGGCGCGCTTCTCGGCGTCGGTCTGCGCGATCACCAGCAATTGGTAATTCTTGACGTACTGCTGCTCGAGCGTGGAGCCGCCGCGGGTGTCGGCCGCGCCGGTGACGTACCCGGACAGGCCCGTGAGCGTGCCCTTCCAGTCGACGCCGTTGTGCTCGGCGAACCGCTTGTCCTCGATGGAGACGATGGCCAGCTTCATCGAGTTGGCGATCTGGTCGCTGCGCACTTCGAACCGGCGCTGGGAGTACAGCCACGCGAGTGGGTTGCCCCGGGCGTCGACCATCGTCGACACGGCCGGGACCTCGCCTTCCACCAGCTGGGCGGACCCGTTGGCGACGACGTCGGAGGCGCGGTTGGACATCAACCCGAAGCCACCGACCACGGGAAACATCAGGCCTGCGGCGACGACGCTGGCCAGCAATATGCACCAGGCGAGCTTGATGAGCGTGACCGCGGCGGGCGCGCGCCGCGGCGGCGGCGTCGCCTGCGATCGGTCGGACATGGCTACAGAGTAGCGAGACCGATCCTTACCAGCACCGCAGCGGGTCTTGTAACCCCACGAGCACGCACTGCGCAACCGCAAATCGTAGGTGAGGACGCATCACGGCACGGTCGTCCCAAAAATTCGTGATTTAGCTGTTGCGCAAAACCCCCCTGACCACCTAGCTTTGACTGACAGTGCGATCTAGGTAACACTCCCAATCGCAATGTGGCGTAGATCGCAATGGCGTTCTACACCGAGGTGCGCCGTCGCAGGGGGCGGCTGGACGAAGGGATCGCTGGTGTCAGGAATCCGGCCCGCGGCGCGCAGAACTGTCATGACTTCCCCAGTAAACGGCGTGGTGGTGCAAAGCGCCGAAGCCGAGGCGCGCATCGCGTGGGTATCCCAGGCTCGATGCCGCCAGGCCGACCCCGACGAGTTGTTCGTCCGCGGTGCCGCGCAGCGCAAGGCGGCCGTCATTTGCCGTCACTGCCCCGTCATCTCCGAGTGCGGCGCCGACGCCCTGGACAACCGCGTGGAGTTCGGCGTCTGGGGTGGCATGACCGAGCGTCAGCGCCGGGCGTTGCTCAAGCAGCACCCCGAGGTCGTGTCCTGGGCCGAGTTCTTCGCCGCCCAGCGCAAGCACCGTAGCGCCGTCTGAGCCGTCCGGCTCACTCCATTTCGCCGGTGATCTGATCGGCGATCGCGCGTAGCGCCTCCAGATCCGACACGTCGAACGGCAGCGAAGGCACGCCGACGATCGCCACCTGGGGGTTGGCGCCGGTGAAACGCGACAGCAGTCGTACTTCCCGCTTCGCGGTCTGCGCCCGATCGGCGTGCACGCGCAGCACCGCCGCCGCCAAGCCGTCGGACTGCCCGTCGGCGGCGAGCTGGTCGGCCGCCTCCCTGGCCTTGTCGGTCTGCAGGTCGCACAGCGTGGGGTGCGTGCGGTTGAGGATGAGGCCGGCGAGCGGCATCTTCTCACTCGACAGGCGGTCGACGAAGAAGGACGCCTCCCGCAACGCGTCGGGTTCGGCCGCCGAGACGACGACGAACTGGGTGCCCCGGCGCTTCAGCAATTCGTAGGTGCGGTCGGCCTTCTCGCGGAAGCCGCTGAACGTCGAGTCCAGAGCCTGGACGAATCCGGCTGCGTCGGACAGCATTTGAGAGCCCAGCACGGTCGAGAGCGCCTTCATGGCCAAGCCCACCGCGCCGGTCACCAGCTTGCCGATGCCCCGGCCGGGTGCCAGCAGCAGGCGCCACAGCCGGCTGTCCATGAAGCTGCCGAGGCGCTTGGGCGCATCCAGGAAGTCGAGCGCGTTGCGCGACGGGGGAGTGTCGACGACGACCAGATCCCACTTGTCCTCGCCGAGCAGCTGGCCGAGCTTCTCCATGGCCATGTACTCCTGCGTGCCCGCGAGCGACGTGGCGACGGTTTGGTAGAACTGGTTCTCCAGAATCGCCTCCGCGCGGTCACCGCCGGAGTACTGGATGACCATCTCGTCGAACGTGCGACGCATGTCGAGCATCATCGCGTGCAACTCGCCGGTCACCTCGGGAGCCAGTGGGACGCGCTGCGGCGTGTTGCCGAGGTCCTTGATGCCCAGGGCCTGCGCGAGGCGCTTGGCCGGGTCGATGGTCAGGACGACGACGGTGCGGCCGTACTCCGCGGCCCGCAGGGCCATGGCTGCCGCGGTGGTCGTCTTGCCGACACCGCCTGCGCCGCAACACACTACGACGCGGTTGGAGCGATCCGTCAGGATGGAGCGCAGGTCGAGGGCGGCGGGTGTGGTGCTCATCGCTGGAACTCCTGGTGGTCTTCGCTGGCGCTCATCGCACGCCTTGCTGGGAGAGTGCTTCGGCGAGTTCGTACAGGCTGCCCAGGTCGACGCCGTCGGAGATGGCGGGCAGTTCCAGTCGCGGAATGTCGACCTCGTCGAGGTGTGCCGCACTCTCCGCGCGCGCGCTGATGCGCGTCGCGTGCTGGATGGTCTCGGTGAGCAAGCCGGCGAAGTCCGGGTCGCTCAACGTGATTCCGGCCTTGGCGAGGCCCGCCCGTACCGCGTCCGCGTCGACGTCGCCCTCGGCAGCCTTCGCGATCTCGTCGGCGTCGAGGTAGGCGGGAATGTTGCGGTTGACGATGACGCTGCCGATCGGCAACCCGAGCTCCTTGAGCTCGTCGATGGCCTCCATGGTCTCCTGGATGGGCAGGGCCTCCAGCAGGGTGACGAGGTGGATGGCCGTCAGCTCCGAGTGCAGCAGCTTGACCACGCCGTCGGCCTGCGAATGCACGGGGCCGCCCTTGGCCAGATCCGAGACGGCCTTGGTGACGTCGAGGAAGCGGGCGATGCGTCCCGTCGGCGGCGAGTCGACCACCACGGCGTCGTACCCCGTCGGCTTGCCCTTCGAGCCCTTGGAGCGCTCCTTCTCGGACCGCACGACGATTTCCTTGATCTTGCCGGTCAGCAGCACGTCGCGCAGGCCCGGTGCGATCGTCGTCGCGAACTCGACGGCGCCGATGCGGCGCATGGCGCGGCCCGCGATGCCGAGGTTGTAGAACATGTCGAGGTACTCGAGGAACGCCGCCTCGGTGTCGATGGCCAGCGCGTTGACCTGACCGCCTCTCTCGGCGGTCGCGATCTTCACCTCCTCGTACGGCAGCGGAGGCACGTCGAAGAGTTGCGCGATGCCCTGGCGGCCCTCGACCTCGACGAGCAGGACCTTGCGGCCGCCGGCCGCGAGGGCCAACGCCAGCGACGCGGCGATGGTCGACTTCCCCGTGCCGCCCTTGCCGGTCACGAAGTGCAGTCGCGCCTTGTTCATCCGGGACGGCCAGCCAACGGAACGGCTGCTGGAATCGGGAACATCGTTGCTCACTCCTGCATGCTAGCCATCGGACGCACAGGCACCGATAAGCTCGGGCCCATGAGCGAATTGACCCGGTGGGAATACGTGACGGTGGCCCTCCTGACCCATGCGACCAAGCAGATCCTCGACCAGTGGGGCGAGGACGGATGGGAGCTGGTCTCCATCGTTCCCGGGCCCACGGGCGAGCAGTTGGTCGCGTACATGAAGCGGCCCAAGTGACGATTTCGGAACGGTTGGCAGAACTGGGCCTCGAACTGCCGGCCGTCGTCGCACCATTGGCCGCCTACGTGCCCGCCGTGCAGACGGGCAACCTCGTCTACACCTCGGGGCAGCTGCCGATGGTCGGCGGCGAGCTGCCGCAGACCGGCAAGGTCGGCGCCGAGGTCACCGCCGAGGACGCCAAGGATCTGGCGCGCACGTGTGCGCTGAACGCGCTGGCCGCGATCCACGCCCTCGTCGGCGTCGACTCGGTGGTCCGCGTGGTGAAGGTGGTCGGATTCGTGGCCTCGGCACCGGGTTTCAACGGTCAGCCCGGCGTGGTCAACGGGGCGTCACAGCTCCTCGGTGACGTCTTCGGCGACGCGGGCGTGCACGCCCGCTCGGCGGTCGGGGTGTCGGAGTTGCCGCTGAACGCGCCGGTGGAAGTGGAGCTGATCGTCGAGGTCGCGTGAGCGACGGTCAGGCGGAGGTCGCGTGAGCGACGGTCAGGCGGAGGTCGCGTGACCCATCCCGCCTACGGGCAGCTGCGCCGGGTCACCGACACGGCGTCGGTGCTGCTGTGCGACAACCCCGGGCTGATGACGCTGGACGGCACCAACACCTGGGTGCTCCGGGGGCCGGGCAGCGACGAGATGGTCGTCGTCGACCCGGGTCCCGACGACGACGCGCACGTCGAGCGCATCGCGGCGCTCGGCAAGATCCCGCTGGTGCTGATCAGTCACAAGCACGGTGACCACACCGACGGGATCGACAAGCTGGTCGCCCGGACCGGCGCCGTCGTGCGGTCGGTCGGCAGCGGATTCCTGCGCGGGCTGGGCGGTCCGCTGACCGACGGCGAGGTGATCGACGCCGCGGGCGTCCGCATCACGGTGCTCGCCACGCCCGGGCATACCGCGGACTCGCTGTCGTTCGTGCTGGAGGATGCCGTGCTGACGGCGGACACGGTGCTCGGCCGCGGCACCACCGTCATCGACAACGAGGACGGCAGCCTGCGCGACTACCTGGAGTCGCTGAAACGGCTGAACGGTCTGCGCGGCCGCGTCGTCCTGCCCGGCCACGGACCGGATCTCGAGGATCTGGAGGCGGTGACGGCGACCTATCTGGCTCATCGCGAGGAACGGCTGAACCAGGTGCGCGAAGCGCTGCGGGTGCTCGGTGAGGACGCCACCGCCCGGCAGGTCGTCGAGCGGGTCTACACCGACGTCGACGAGAAGCTGTGGGAGCACGCCGAATGGAGCGTGCAGGCCCAACTGGACTACCTCAGGGCGTGATTCGGGCGTGATTGGCGGCGGTGAGCGCCGGGAATCACGCCGAAATCGCGAGGAGCTAACGCGCTCGGCGGGCCAGCCGCTCGGAGTCGCTGATCAGCACGCTCTTGCCCTCGAGGCGAATCCACCCGCGGTGGGCGAAGTCGGCGAGCGCCTTGTTGACCGTCTCGCGCGAGGCGCCGACCAGCTGGGCGATCTCCTCCTGGGTGAGGTCGTGCGTGACGCGCAGGGCGCCGCCCTCCTGGGTGCCGAAGCGCTGCGCGAGTTGCAGCAGCTGCTTGGCGACGCGACCGGGCACGTCGGTGAAGATGAGGTCGGCGAGGTTGTTGTTGGTGCGACGCAGGCGGCGGGCCAGCACGCGCAGGAGCTGCTCGGCGATCTCGGGGCGGTCGGCGATCCACGCCCGCAACGCATCACGGTCCATCGACACGGCGCGGACCTCGGTGATGGTGGTGGCGCTCGACGTGCGGGGGCCGGGGTCGAAGATCGACAGCTCGCCGAACATGTCCGACGGACCCATGATGGTGAGCAGGTTCTCGCGGCCGTCCGGTGAACGGCGGCCGATCTTCACCTTGCCGGAGATGATGATGTAGAGCCGATCACCGGGTTCGCCTTCGGCGAACACCGTGTGCCCACGGGGAAAGTCGACCGGCTGCAGCTGCTTGGTCAGCGCGGAGACCGCAGTCGGTTCCACTCCCTGGAAGATTCCGGCCCTCGCCAGGATCTCGTCCACGTTGCCCCTTAACCCGTCGGAGAATATGACACACGAAGGCCACCCTGCGTGGATGGCGAAATCAGTCTAAGCGTTGGTGCCTTCGCGACGTGCCAACGCTACACACGATAGGCGTGCCGAGTCGGCCGAAATTCGGTATTCGACCCGTGGGGGATGATCACCCGCGTCGGCAAACGTCGTGCCGAATCGGTGAATACGCTGTCCCGGCAGACGTCGTCGTAGCCGTCGTCGAGCAATTCGTAGGACTCGGCTGCAGTGCTGCGCGCCGCGGGTTTGGCGCAGTCGGCCTTGGCCTGTTCGAGGGCGGCGGTGACGTCCGCGGGGGAGACGGTGTCGTCGTCGAGGCCGGCCTCCAAGCGGTCGAGCCCGAATGTCGCCAACATCAGCAACACCGGGATGAACGCTACGAGCAACCAGGACACATGGCGAAGTAAACACGCCGAAGGTCTCGGTGGGATCACAGATTGCCACCGGTCCGCGCTTACACTTGTCGGTTGGCTCAGTAGGCTGACCTACGTGGCAACGCGCGCAGTGGCGGCCCCCAAATCCGCCAAGTACGACAACGAAACTTACACCGGCCTGGTCCGGCGGGCACGGCGAATGAATCGCTCGCTCTCCCAAGCCTTTCCGCACGTCTACTGCGAGCTGGACTTCACCAACCCGCTGGAGCTCGCCGTCGCGACCATCCTGTCGGCGCAGAGCACCGACAAGGGCGTCAACCTGGCCACCCCGGCGTTGTTCGCGAAGTACCGCACGGCCGCCGACTATGCCGGGGCCGACCGCGAGGAGTTGGAGGCCCTGGTCCGCACCACGGGCTTCTACCGGAACAAGGCCAATTCGGTGATGCGGCTGGGCCAGGAGTTGGTCGAGCGGTTCGACGGCGAGGTGCCGCGGACGCTCGACGAGCTCGTGACCCTGCCCGGCATCGGCCGCAAGACCGCCAACGTCATCCTCGGGAACGCCTTCGACATCCCGGGCATCACCGTCGACACCCACTTCGGGCGCCTGGTGCGCCGGTGGCGGTGGACCGAGCTCGAGGATCCGGTGAAGGTCGAGTTCGCGATCGCCGAGCTCATCCCGCGCAAGGAGTGGACGCTCCTCAGCCACCGGGTGATCTTCCACGGCCGCCGGGTGTGTCACGCCAAGAAGCCGGCCTGCGGTGTGTGCGTGCTGGCCAAGGACTGCCCGTCGTTCGGCCTCGGACCGACGGATCCGCTGGCCGCCGCCGCGTTGGTGAAGGGCCCCGAGACCGAACACCTGCTGGCGCTGGCCGGTCTCTGAGACCTGCCGGACGTCATGCGCGCATCCACTCGATGGACCCTGGCCGGACTCGTCGTCATCGTCGCGCTGGTGGTCGCGTTGTGGCGCGAGATCGGCGCGGAGGACCCGGTCGGCGGCACCGGCGGCGGTCTGACCGCCAGCGCCTCGCGGGAACACCGTGACGCCGACACCCCGGAAGCGCTGGCGGGTCCGCGCGCCGAGGCCGACCTGCCACCGTGTCCCGCGCCGTCGACCGCCCCCGGTCCGCCGGAGCTAGCCGGTGTCTCGGTCGAGTGCGCCGCGGACGGCGGTCGCGCCGACGTCGGAGCCCTCGTCGCGGGCCGCAACGTGGTGCTGAACCTGTGGGCCTACTGGTGCGGGCCGTGCGCCGACGAACTGCCCGCGATGGCGGAGTACCAGCGGCGGATGGGGCCCGCCGTCACGGTGCTGACCGTGCACCAGGACGAGAACGAGACCGCCGCGCTGCTGCGGCTGGCCGAACTCGGCGTGAAGCTGCCCACCCTGCAGGACGGCCGCCGGCTGGTCGCCGCCGCGTTGAAGGTGCCCAACGTCATGCCCGCCACCGTCGTCCTGCGCTCGGACGGTACGGTGGCCAAAATCCTGCCGCGTGCGTTCACCAGCGCCGATGAGATCGCAGCAGCGGTGAATCCAGCGATGGGAGTGCGCGGTTGACCTCGAACGGTGACGGGGGGCCCACTGCTGCCCTCGATGCCGCAGCAGCCCCGTCCTGGCTCAAGCCGCTGCTCGACAACGTCGCCGACGTGCCGCGCGCCTACCGCGAGCGGGTGCCCGCCGACGTGCTCGCCGCCATCACGGTCGCGAACGCGGCGGCCACGCTGACCGGGGCCAAGCGCGACGCCGCGGTCCTGGTGCTGTTCTCCGGACCGTTCGACTCCCCGTCGGGAGGCCTGCCCCCCGACGCCGACCTGCTGCTCACCGTCCGCGCCTCCACGCTGCGCCAGCACGCCGGCCAGGCCGCCTTTCCCGGCGGTGCGGCCGACCCCGGTGACGGCGGCCCCGTCGGCACCGCGCTCCGCGAGGCCAACGAGGAGACCGGCGTCGACGTCACGCGGTTGCAGCCGCTGGTCACGCTGGACCGGATGTTCATCCCACCGTCGGGCTTTCACGTCGTGCCGGTGCTGGCCTACTCGCCCGACCCGGGCCCGGTCGGCGTCGTGGACGAGAGCGAGACGGCCGTCGTCGCCCGCGTTCCCGTCCGCGCCTTCGTCAACCCCGAGAATCGGCTGATGGTGTACCGCAAGGAGAACACCACCCGGTTCGCCGGACCCGCGTTCATGCTCAACCAGATGCTGGTCTGGGGTTTCACCGGCCAGGTCATCTCGGCGATCCTCGAGGTCGCCGGCTGGGCGCAGCCCTGGGACACCGACGACGTGCGCGAACTCGACGTGGCAATGGCGCTCGTCGGCGGCGGCACCGATTACCGTGAGGGCCCACAATGACTTCGTCGCAGTGGCTCGATCTGGCCGTCCTCGCCATCGCCTTCGTCGCCGCCATCTCCGGTTGGCGCTCCGGGGCGCTTGGTTCGCTGCTGTCCTTCGTCGGGGTGATCCTCGGCGCCGTGGCGGGTGTGCTGCTGGCGCCGCACGTCGTCGGACACGTCGACGGGGCGCGGACCAAGCTGTTCGTGGCACTGTTCCTGATCCTCGGGCTCGTGGTGATCGGCGAGATCGCCGGTGTCGTCCTCGGCAGGGCGGTGCGCGGCGCGATCCGCAACGGCGGGCTGCGCACCATGGACTCCGTGGTCGGCGTGGCCCTGCAGCTGGTCGCGGTCCTGGTGGCGGCGTGGCTGCTCGCCACTCCGCTCACGTCCTCCGATCAGCCCAATCTCGCCGCGGCCGTTCGGGGTTCGCGCGTGCTCTCGACGGTCGACGAGGCCGCACCGGCCTGGCTGAAGCGGGTCCCGACCCGGTTGTCGTCGCTGCTGGACACCTCCGGGCTGCCCGACGTCCTGCAGCCGTTCGGCCGGACCCCGATCGTCAACGTCGACGCACCGGACGCCGCGCTGGCGGCCAACCCCGTCGTCGCGGCCACCCGGCCGAGCGTGCTGAAGATCCGCGGGGTGGCCACCAGCTGCCAAAAGGTGCTCGAGGGCAGTGGCTTCGTCGTCGCGCCCAACCGGGTGATGTCCAACGCCCACGTGGTGGCGGGTTCGGAGAGCGTCACCGTCGAATCCGAGGGCAAGACCTACGACGCGACGGTCGTGTCCTACGACCCGAATGCCGACATCTCCATCCTCGACGTGCCCGACCTTCCGGCGAAGCCGCTGGAGTTCGACATGCAGGAGGCGGCGACGGGTACCGACGCGCTGGTGATGGGGTATCCGGGCGGCGGCGAGTTCACCGCGACCCCCGGCCGCATCCGCGAGATCATCCAGCTCAACGGGCCCGACATCTATCACACGACGACGGTCACCCGCGAGGTCTACACCATCAGAGGAACGGTCCGCCAAGGCAATTCGGGTGGCCCGCTGATCGACAAGGACGGCAGGGTGCTCGGCGTCGTGTTCGGCGCGGCGGTCGACGACGCGGACACCGGTTTCGTGCTGACCTCCACCGAGGTGGAGAAGCAGATGGCGAAGGTCGGCAACACCCAGCGGGTGTCCACCGACACCTGCATCTCCTAGCGTCAGGCGCCGTTGACGCCGGCGAGGAACCTCTCGAGTTGTTCGTTGACGAGCTTGGGGTTCTCCTCGTGGGCGAAGTGCCCGGAGCCGGCGACGGACACGTACCGTCCGTGCGGAACCAGTCGTTGCGTGCGGCGCACCGGGTCGGCGAGCACGTAGGGGTCGGCGTCGCCGCGCACGTGGAGCACCGGCACCGAGATGGGCCGCTTCATCGACCGCATGAAGCGGCGACCCTCGCCCCGGAGCTGGCTGCGGACCGCCCAGCGCTGGTACTCCAGCGCCGAGTGTGCCGCCGACGGGATCTGGATGGCGCGGCGCATGTGCCCGATGGTCTCGGAGAAGTCCTCGGAGGCAAGCCAATTCGCACCGGCGCGGCTGCGGACGACGGCCTCGAGCTCGGCGGCGTCGTCACGTGTCAAGGACCGCTCCGGCCAGACGGGTACCTGATAGCGCAACATCGACGGCAGCAGCGCCATGCCCTGATCGCGGCGGGTCATCGCCGAGGCGCGCAGGGCGACCGGATGCGGCGAACTCACCACGGCGATGGATCGCACCACCCGCGGATGCAGCACCGAGGTGGCCCAGCAGACCAGCCCGCCGTCGGCGTGCCCGACCAGCGTCGCGGTCTCGTGTCCCAGCGCGCGGACCAGGCCCGCGGTGTCGCCGGCCAGCGTCCAGCCGTCGTAGCCGCGCGGCGGCTTGTCGCTGCCGCCGTAACCCCGCAGGTCGACCGCCACCACCCGCGCACCCCGGAGTCCGCGGAGTTGGTGGCGCCAGGACCACCAGAACGAGCCGAAACCGTGTAGCAGGATCACCAGCGGCTGCTCGGCGTCGTCGGTCGTCGGGTTGGCCTCGACGACGTGGAAGCGAATGCCGTTGGCGTGCACGTCCATGTGCCGCCACGGTCCCGCTATGCGCGTGACCGACGGATCGGGTGGCGGCTGTGCGATGCGCCCCCGCGAGCGCGCCACTACCAGCCGGAGGGATCTGCCGTCGGCGCGGAAGGCTTCACCGGGGTCCGGTCGCCGCCGGGTGTCAGCGCGACCCGCGCCTCCTTGACCGACTCGATGGTCTTCCGCGGGCCGCGGATCTTGCGGACCTTGAGATAGCCCAGGAACGCCAGCAGTCCGGTCGTCAGCAGCATCAGGCCGAAGACGATCAGGTCCGCCGCCCACTTCTGCAGCCACAGGTCCAGCAGGTCCGAGACGAAGAAGAAGAAGAAGAACGTCGAGTAGAACAGGACGACGAGGGCCAGGACGAAGTAGACGCTGCCCGTCAGACCCTTCTTGACGTCGCGGGTGATCTCGGCGCGCGCGAGTTCCACTTCGGCGCGCACCAGGGTGGACATCTGCGCCGTCGCATCCTTGACCAGGTCACCCACGGAGGGGTCGGGCTTCGGCGCGTGCGGATCCACCAGTGGAATCGAGGTCACCGTCGTCGGAACGCCGCTCTTGCGGTCGCCATTGCTCACGGACACGTCCTCCCCGTTCGATGTACAGTCCCGCAGTTCATGGGGGTCGGCGCCCATGTTGCCATGTCGAGGCCCGCGCAACGATTCCGGCCGACGTTAGACTGACCCCGCTTGGCCGTCGGCCGGAGCAGTCCCCAGGAGGTTCCTTGCAGTTCGTACGAAGTCATCGGAGTCAGTTCGTCCTGTCCGCGCTCTTCGTCGTCCTGGTAGCCGCCCTGATCGCACCTCACCCCGCGGTCTCCCGCGCCGAGGACCGGGTGATCCTCGGCGGCGGCTCGGGCATCGTGATCGACGGTGACACCTTCTGCACCCTGACCACCATCGGCAACGACGCCAAGGGAAACCTCATTGGATTCACCTCCGCGCACTGCGGCGGACCCGGAGCGCAGGTCGCGTCCGAACGCGCCCAGGCCAGCGGCGTCGTCGGCACGATGGTCGCAGGCAACGACGGCCTCGACTACGCGGTGATCCAGTTCGACCCGGCGAAGGTGCAGCCGGTCAACTCGGTCGACGGCTTCGAGATCGACGGCCTCGGACCGGATCCGGTGTTCGGTGAGAACGCCTGCAAGCTCGGCCGCACGACGGGCCAGTCGTGCGGCGTCACCTGGGGTCCGGGCGACAAGCCCGGCACCATCCTCAACCAGGTGTGCGGCCAGCCCGGCGACTCCGGGGCTCCGGTGACGGTGAACAACATGCTCGTCGGCATGATCCACGGCGCCTTCAGCGAGGACCTGCCGACGTGCGTGGTGAAGTTCGTGCCGCTGCACACGCCGGCGGTCACCATGTCGATGACCTCGATCCTGGCCGACATCGCCGCGAAGAACCGACCGGGATCCGGTTTCGTCCCGGTCGGTGCTCCGCCCGCTGCCTAGCTGAGGTGGTGCACCTCCTGCAGCCCGTAGACCGGGGTCGGCAGCCCTTCGTAGCGCGCCTTGAGCTGTAGGGCGAGATACAGCGAGTAGTGCCGGGACTGGTGCAGATTGCCGCCGTGGAACCACAGGTTCTCCTGCTGCGTCGGCTTCCACATGTTGCGCTGCTCGCCCTCCCACGGGCCGGGATCCTTCGTCGTCCCGCTGCCCAGACCCCAGACCTTGCCGACCTTGTCGGCGACGTCCTGGCCGATGAGGTCGGCCGCCCAGCCGTTCATGGAGCCGTACCCGGTGGCGTAGACGACGACGTCGGCGGGCAGCACCGTGCCGTCGGTGAGCACCACCGCGTCCTCGGTGAGCTTCTCGACCTGGCCGTGGGCCAGCTTGATCGTGCCGTCGGCGACCAGGTCGCACGCGCCGACGTCGATGTAGTAGCCGGACCCGCGGCGCAGGTACTTCATGAACAGGCCGGAATCGTCGTCGCCGAAGTCCAGTTCGAAGCCGGCGGCGGTGAGCCGGTCGTAGAACTCCTTGTCCCGCTCGCGGATCGCGTCGTAGATCGGGATCTGGAACTCGTGCATGATCTTGTACGGCAGCGACGCGAACGTCAGGTCGGCCTTCTCGGTCGTCATGCCGGACGCCACGGCGCGCTCGGAGTAGAGGTCGCCGAGGCCGATGTCCATGAGGGAGTCCGACTTCACGATGTGCGTCGAGGAGCGCTGCACCATCGTCGTGTCCACGCCGTTCTCGGCCAGGGCCTTGCAGATGTCGTGGGCGGAGTTGTTGGACCCGACGACCACGGCGCGCTTGCCGAGGTAGCGGTCCGGTCCGGGGTGGGCGCTGGAGTGATGCTGCTCGCCGCGGAACACGTCCTGACCGGGCAACGTCGGAATGCTCGGCTTTCCGGACATGCCGGTGGCCAGCACCAGCTGCGTGGGGTGCAGTGTCAGCCGTTCCCCGTCGCGGTCGATCTCGACGGTCCACTGCTTCTCGGCCTCGTCGAAGGAGGCCGACAGGCAGCTGGTCTTCGACCAGTACGGCACCTCCATGACCCGGGTGTAGAACTCGAGCCAGTCGCCGATCTTGTCCTTGGGTGCGAACACCGGCCAGTTCTGCGGGAAGGGCATGTACGGGAGGTGGTCGTACCAGACCGGATCGTGCAGGCACAGCGACTTGTAGCGCTTGCGCCACTGGTCGCCCGGCCGTTCGTGCTTGTCGACGACGATCGCCGGCACGCCGAGCTGGCGCAGCCGCGCGCCCAGCGCGATGCCGCCCTGACCGCCGCCGACCACCAGCGTGTACGGCTGCTCGCTGCGGCCCAGCGCCCGTTCCTCGTCCGCTCGCTTCTCGGCCCACGACCGCGTGTCGGCGTCGGAGCCGTGCACGGCGCCCAGCACGCGCGTCACGCCCTTGCGCTCCTCGTGGCCCTTGATCTCCTGCATCGCCGTCAGCAAGGTCCAGGCCACGTCGTCGCCGTCGGCGTCGGTCTTGATGCGCAGGTGCCCGGTGCCACGACCGACCGCGGTCTCGAACTCGATGAAGGCGGAGGCCACGTCGCCGTCGGCGGTGGGTTCCTCGCGCGTCCGAAAACCGGACGGGCTGGTCTCGGCCAGCCGGGCGTGCAGCATGTCGGCGACGCCCTCGCGCCCCTCGACCGTCTTGAGGTTCCAGGTGAAGGACACCAGGTCCCGCCAGAAGCAGTCGACGGCGAACATCGCCACGACCCGCTCGACGTCCCGCACGGCCAGAGCGGCCTCGAAGTTGGCGAGCCACGCGTCCACGCGGGCCTGGGGGGTGATGGCCGCGGCGGCCGGCTTTTCAATCGTGTCAGTCATGTGACTCAGAGCACACCACGGTGGGGTCCGGCGCAAGGGTTGCAACGCGTTGCACCCGCAGCATGCAACGGGGTGCAACTCTTTCGGAACGTGGCCGCCGTCACATAGACATGGCCCATGAGAGCAGCTGTGTACTACGGACCCAACAAACTCGAGGTCGCCGACGTCCCCGAACCCCATCCCACACCGGGCACGGTCAAGGTGAAGGTCGGGTTCAACGGCATCTGCGGCACCGACCTCCACGAGTACTACGCGGGCCCCATCTTCATCCCGACGTCGCCCCACCCGCTGACCGGACAGCAGTTGCCGCTGACCATGGGCCACGAGTTCTCTGGCGTGATCACCGAGGTGGGCGACGGCGTCACCGACTACGCGTCGGGGGACCGGGTCGCCGTCATGCCGCTCTACCGGTGCGGGCACTGCGGGCCGTGCCGGGCGGGCAACTACAACATCTGCCAGCAGATCGGCTTCCACGGGCTGATGTCCGACGGCGGCATGGCCGAGTACACCGTCGTGCCGACCGACATGCTGCACCGGCTGCCCGACAACGTGTCGATGGAACTCGGCGCCCTCGTCGAACCGATGTCGGTGGCCTACCACGCGGCCACCCTCGGCGAACCGAACCCCGACGGCACCTCGATGGTGTTCGGTGCCGGCCCCATCGGCATCGGACTGTGGTTCGCGTTGCGCGGCAAGGGCGTCGAGGACGTCTTCGTCGTCGAACCGTCGGCCACCCGGCGGGCGTCCATCGAGGCGCTCGGCGCCCGCACCCTGGACCCGACTGCCGTAGACGTGCCTGCCTTCATCGCCGACCACACCAACGGCGCGGGTGCCGACTCGGTGTTCGACGCCGCCGGCGTGACGCCCGCCGTCGAGACCGCGCTCGCCTGCGTCGGGGCGCGCCGACCGATCGTCAGCGTCGCCATCTACGAAAAGCCCCTGACGACACCGCTTCTCAACCTGGTGATGAACGAATCCCGCATCCAGGGGTCGCTCTGCTACACCGCCGACGACTTCGAAGCGGTCATCGCCCTGATGGCCGAGGACAAGTACGACACCACCGGCTGGGTGACGTCGATCCCGCTGGACGACGTCGTCGACGAGGGGTTCGAGGCGCTGCACGCCGGCACCAAGATGAAGGTCCTCGTCGACCCCTCGGTGGCGCAGTCGTGAGCGGGGTACTGGACGGCAAGGTCGCCCTGGTCACCGGTGGCGGCCGTGGCATCGGCCGCGGCATCGCGTTGCGGCTGGCCCGTGACGGCGCTGACGTCGCGCTCGTCGACCTCGGACCCGACGGCATCTCCGCCGTCGCCGAGGAGATCACCGAACTCGGTGGCACGGCAACCACCTTCGTCGCCGACGTGAGCGACCGCGACCAGGTGTTCGCCGCCGTCGACCACGCGGCCACCACACTCGGCGGTTTCGACGTCATGGTGAACAACGCCGGCATTGCGCTCGTCGCCCCCTTGCTCGACACGAGGCCCGAGGACGTCGCCAAGATCTGGGCCGTCAACGTCGACGGGGTGCTGTGGGGCATCCAGGCGGCGGTGACCAAGTTCAAGGAGCTGGGCCGCCGCGGCAAGGTCATCAACGCGTCGTCCATCGCCGGCCACGACGGGTTCGCCATGCTCGGGGTGTACAGCGCCACCAAGTTCGCGGTGCGCGCGCTGACCCAGGCCGCGGCCAAGGAGCACGCCGCCGACGGCATCACCGTCAACGCCTACTGTCCCGGCGTGGTGGGCACCGACATGTGGGTCGAGATCGACAAGCGGTTCGCCGAGCTGACCGGCGCCGCCGAGGGTGAGACGTACGACAAGTACGTCGGCGGCATCGCGCTCGGCCGCGCGGAGACCCCCGACGACGTCGCCGGCTTCGTGTCCTATCTGGCCGGGCCCGACGCGGACTACATGACGGGGCAGGCGGGGCTGATCGACGGCGGGATCGTCTATCGGTGATGGCTTTCGGGTGTGATCGGGAGCACAATCATTGGTGATGCAAGGTCTGTCTTCCCCCGAACCGGCCGTCGCGGTCGGTGAGGACCCGCGGGACTACGCGCGGCTGATGTCGGCGGTCTACGACGCGACGATGTCGGGTGCCCGCGCGCCGGCCCGACCGCGGTCGGTGATCGAGGACTCCTGGCAGCGGATGATCGCCAACGGCCTTGCGCCCGATCGACTGTCGGCGCCCGTCGTCGAACTCGCGGGTCTGGAGATGCTGCGCAAGTCCTCGGGTCTGCTCGGCGTGCTCGACGAGGTGTCTCGGAACCTGGAGTCGCTGATCGCCGACGGCGACAACATCCTCGTCGTCGCCGACGCCCGGGGCCGGGTGCTGTGGCGCAGTGGTTCGGCGTCGGTGCTCAACCACGCCGACCGGTTGGGCTTCATCGAGGGTGCGCACTGGGGTGAGAGCGCCGTCGGCACCAACGCCATCGGGACCGCCCTGGCGTCGAACCGGGCGGTGCAGGTGTTCTCCGCCGAGCACTACCAGCGCAGCCACCACCCGTGGACGTGTGCGGGAGCGCCGATCAAGGACCCGCGCACCGGCCAGGTGATCGGCGTCGTCGACGTCTCGGGGCCGGCGGCGACGGTGCACCCGACGACGGTCGCCCTCGTCGACGTCGTCGCGCGGCTCGCCGAGTCGCGGTTGCGCGAACAGCACGACCAGACCCTGAACCGGTTGCGGGCGGTGGCCGCGCCCATCCTCGCCCGCATCGCGGCGCCCGCGCTCGCCGTCGACCAGGACGGGTGGGTGGCGGCAGTGGACTCGGTGCCGATGCACAACCGCATCCTGCTGCCCGTGGAGATCGCGCCGGGCCGGGCTTGGGTGCCGCCACTGGGGATGTGCGAGATCGAACTGCTGCCCGGCGGGTGGCTGGTGCGCCCGACCGACGACGACGCCACCCCCGGCATCTCCCGCGTCACCCTCGACGTCCGCGACGCGGGGGCGCCGTCGCTGGAGATGGTCGGGCAGTTCGGCTGCTGGCGGCACGACATCTCACCTCGGCACGCCGAGATCCTGCTGATCCTCGCCACCCACCGCGACGGCCGGTCGGCTCCCGATCTGGCCGACGACCTGTACGGCGACCGGTCGCGCGTGGTGACGGTGCGGGCCGAGATGTCGCGGCTGCGACGGCAACTCGCGGGCCTGGTGCACGGCCGGCCGTACCGCTTCCCGTCGGCGGCGGTCGTCGACGTCTGCTACCCGCCGGACCGGTCGACGTTGCTCGCCGCCTCGACGGCGCCGGCGATCAGGGTCATGCGCTTCCCTCCAACGTGAAGAAGTGCGCGAGATGTCGAGCATCTCTCGCGCACTTCGTCACGTTCGGCAGGGGTTAGAAGAAGCCCTGCGCCTTGTTGCCGTACGACACCAGCAGGTTCTTGGTCTGCTGGTAGTGGTCGAGCATCATCTTGTGGTTCTCGCGGCCGATGCCGGACTGCTTGTAGCCGCCGAACGCCGCGTGCGCGGGGTAGGCGTGGTAGCAGTTGGTCCACACGCGACCGGCCTTGATGTCCCGACCGGCCCGGTAGGCGGTGTTGCCGTCGCGGCTCCACACCCCGGCGCCCAGGCCGTAGAGGGTGTCGTTGGCGATGGAGATGGCGTCGTCGTAGTCGGTGAACGACGTGACGGCGACGACGGGGCCGAAGATCTCCTCCTGGAACACCCGCATCTTGTTGTTGCCCTCGAAGATCGTCGGCTGCACGTAGTAGCCGCCGGCAAGTTCGCCACCGAGCTCGGCACGCTCGCCGCCGGTGATCACCTTGGCGCCCTCGTCCTTGCCGATCTCGATGTAGGACAGGATCTTCTCCAACTGGTCGTTGGAGGCCTGGGCGCCGATCATCGTCTCGGTGTCCAGCGGGTCGCCCTGGCGGACGGCCTTGGTGCGGATCGCGGCCTGGGTGAGGAACTCGTCGTAGATGTCGGCCTGCACCAGCGAACGCGACGGGCAGGTGCACACCTCGCCCTGGTTGAGGGCGAACATCGTGAAACCCTCCAGCGCCTTGTCCTGGAAGTCGTCGACCTGGGACATGACGTCGGAGAAGAAGATGTTCGGGCTCTTGCCGCCCAGCTCCAGCGTGACCGGAATCAGGTTCTGGCTTGCGTACTGCATGATGAGGCGCCCGGTCGTGGTCTCACCGGTGAAGGCGATCTTGGCGATCCGGTTGCTCGAGGCCAGCGGCTTGCCCGCCTCGACGCCGAAGCCGTTGACCACGTTGATTACACCGGCGGGCAGCAGGTCGCCGATGATCGACATCAAGTACAGGATCGACACCGGGGTCTGCTCGGCGGGCTTGAGCACCACCGCGTTGCCCGCGGCCAGCGCGGGAGCGAGCTTCCACACCGCCATCAGGATGGGGAAGTTCCACGGGATGATCTGTCCGACGACGCCGAGGGGCTCGTGGAAGTGGTAGGCGACGGTGTCCTCGTCGATCTGGGACAACGAACCCTCTTGTGCGCGAAGCGCTCCCGCGAAGTAGCGGAAGTGGTCCACGGCCAACGGGATGTCGGCGTTGAGGGTCTCGCGCACGGGCTTGCCGTTGTCCCACGCCTCGGCGACGGCGATCGACTCGAGGTTCTGCTCGATGCGGTCGGCGATCTTGTTGAGGATGTTGGCCCGGTCGGCGGGTGAGGTCTTGCCCCAGCCGGGGGCGGCGGCGTGGGCGGCGTCCAGAGCCTTGTCGATGTCGGACTCGTCGGAACGCGCCACCTCGCAGAACGTCTTGCCGGTGATGGGCGTCGGGTTCTCGAAGTAGCGGCCGGCGGTGGGTGCCACCCACTCGCCGCCGATGTAGTTGTCGTAGCGGGACTCGAAGGTCATCAACGAGCCTTCGGTGCCGGGCCGCGCGTAAACAGTCATGGGTTCCTCTCCAGCGAACGGGGCGACATCACCGGTGGAAGTGTGTCGGTCGTCACTGAAGATAGGCCAAAAGGGGTTGCATCACGGTTGCACGGTTCCACCGAATTCGAAGTCGAGGCCGGCGAGATGACCACCGGCCCGGGCCCGTCCGCCGGGTCGGCGCCGTCGTACAGTCGGCGCCAGCCGTCGCGGTCGTCGGACCCCTCGGGCAGGTGCAGCCAGCGGCGGAGCAACCCGAGGTCTCCGGTCGCCATCACGGCGCCGCGCAGGCTGGTGCTCAACTCGGTGCGCAGCCGTCCGACGGCCGGGGACACAGACTTGCTCAAGAGCGGTCCGGCGTACGCGTCGAGGGCCGCCGCCACGTCCCCGCGGGCCAGCGCGTCGAAGACCTCGGCGAGGTCACTGGTGAACGGTGCCGTCGGCCGGTAGGGCCGAGACGTCAGCAGCTCGGGTCCGACGACCCTGCGCAGCCGCGACATCTCCGCCCGCACGGTCACGACGTCGAGGTCCCGTTGGTCCAGCAGCGTGGCGAGGTGGTCGGCGCTGAGCCCCTCGGGGTGCCGGCTCAGCAGCACCAGGATGTCGGCGTGCCTGCCGGTGAGGGCGACGCGGGTGGGCCGACCGCTCGCGTCGGTGCTCTCCCACCGCGGGCGGTCGGTACCGAGCGCCCTCAAATGGCCTGCGGTGAAACCGGATTCGACGCGGGGCGCCTCGGTGAAGCGCAGCAGCGCCAGATGGTTCTCCACGGCGACCACGGTGGCGCGAACCAGGGCCAGCGTCTGGGCCGACGACACCTCGTCGCCCCCGGTGAGGTCGATGGCGCCGATCAGCGTTCCGGTCACGGGGTCGTGCACGGGAACCGCCGTGCAACTCCACGGTTGGACCAGTCGAGAGAAGTGCTCGGTGCCGCGGATCTGCACCTCGGCGTCCAGCGCCAGCGCGGTTCCGGGCGCGTTGGTGCCGGCACCGCGCTCGCTCCAGTCGGCGCCGGGAACGAAGTTCATCGACTCGGCCCGACGGCAGGCCGTGGCGTCACCCTCCACCCAGAGCAGGGTGCCGTCCGCCGCGCTGACCGCGACCATCACGCCCGAGGAGCGCGCGTCCTCGACCAGCAGTCGGCGGATGACCGGCAACGCGGAGGCCAGAGGATGCGCCGCCCGCATCCTGGCCACGCTCAGCGCGAGGTCCGAGGATTGCGCGCCGCCGCGGTCGGGGTCGACGCCCCTGGCCAGGCTGCGTTGCCAACTCTCGACGACGACGCGGCGCAGCGGGGTCGACGCCAAATAGGAGCCGTCGACCTCGCCCGCGACGAAGAGGTCGTGGACGGCGCGCACGCTGGCGTCCGTCGTCGTCGATGAACTCACCGGTGATCACGCTCCTCGCGGGGCGCGTCGATGCCCCACGTGGGAGCCACGATAGTCCCGTCGGCCGTCGAACGGTCCCGTCTCGAGGGGCTACTTGCCGGCGCGGATGGCCTCGAAGACGCTGGGGTCGACCAGGGTGGAGGTGTCGCCGAGTTCGCGGCCCTCGGCGACGTCGCGCAGCAGGCGTCGCATGATCTTGCCGCTGCGGGTCTTGGGCAGTTCGGGGACGACGTGGATCTCCCGCGGCCGGGCGATGGGGGAGATTTCAGTGGCAACCTGCTTGCGCAGTTCGTCGACCATGTCCTCTTCGCCACCCTTCGCCGAGGCCTTCAGGATGACGAACGCACAGATGGCCTGGCCGGTCTGCTCGTCGGTGGCGCCGACGACGGCGGCCTCGGCGACCCCGGAGTGTCCGACCAGGGCGGATTCGACCTCCGCGGTGGAGATCCGGTGTCCGGAGACGTTCATGACGTCGTCGATGCGGCCGAGCACCCAGATCTCGCCGTCCTTGCCGTAGCGGGCGCCGTCGCCGGCGAAGTACCAGCCCTGCTCGGCGAAGCGTGACCAGTAGGTCTCCTTGAAGCGTTCGGGGTCGCCCCAGATGCCGCGCAGCATCGACGGCCACGGCTTGTCGAGCACCAGGTAGCCGCTGGCCTGTTCGCCGTGGTCGGTGCCCGGCTCCAGCTTGTTGCCCTCGTCGTCGACGATCATCGCGGAGATGCCCGGCAGCGGGGTCATCGCCGACCCCGGCTTGGCGTCGGTGACCCCGGGCAGCGGGGAGATCATGATGGAGCCGGTCTCGGTCTGCCACCAGGTGTCCACGATCGGGGTTTCGTCGGCGCCGAAGACGGTGCGGTACCAGCGCCACGCCTCGGGGTTGATGGGCTCACCGACCGACCCGAGCAGTCGCAGGCTCGACAGGTCGTGCTCGGCGGCGATCTGGCGGCCCAGCTTCATGAACGTGCGGACCAGGGTCGGCGCGGTGTAATAGATCGTGACGCCGTACTTTTCGATGATCTCGAAGTGCCGGTGCTCGGAGGGCGAGGTGGGCGTGCCCTCGTAGACGACCTGGGTGACGCCGTTGGAGAGCGGCCCGTAGACGATGTAGGTGTGTCCGGTGACCCAGCCGATGTCGGCGGTGCACCAGTAGACGTCGGTCTCGGGCTTGACGTCGAAGACGTTGAAGTGGGTGTAGCTCGACTGGGTGAGGTACCCGCCCGTGGTGTGCAGGATGCCCTTGGGCTTGCCGGTGGTGCCCGAGGTGTAGAGCAGGAACAACGGGTGCTCGGACTCGAACGCTTCGGGCTCGTGTTGCGTCGACGCCCCATCCACGACCTCGTGCCACCACAGGTCGCGGCCTTCGGTCCACTCGACGTCGATTCCGGTGCGGCGCACCACGAGAACGTGCTCCACGCTCTCGGACGCCTCGACTGCCTCGTCGACGGCTTCCTTGAGCGAGGCCGCCTTGCCCCGGCGGAACTGCCCGTCGGTGGTGATGACCACCTTCGCTTCGGCATCCTCGACGCGCGCCTTCAGCGCCGAGGCGGAGTATCCGGCGAACACCACCGAGTGCATGGCGCCGAGCCGGGCGCAGGCCAGCATCGCCACGATCGCCTCGGGCACCATCGGCATGTAGATGGCGACGCGGTCGCCGGCGACCAGGCCGAGGTCGGTCAGCGCGTTCGCGGCCTTGCAGACCTCGTCCTTGAGCTGGGCGTAGGTGATGGTGCGCTCGTCGTCGACCGGCTCACCGACCCAATGGATGGCGACGCGGTCGCCGTTGCCTGCCTCGACGTGGCGGTCCACGCAGTTGTAGGCCACGTTGAGCGTGCCGTCGGCGAACCACTTCGCGAACGGAGCCTCCGACCAGTCCAGGACCTCGGTGAAGGGTTTGGCCCACGACAGGCGTTCGGCCTGGGTCGTCCAGAACGCCAGACGGTCGGCTTCGGCCTCGTCATAGAGGTCGGCGGACGCGTTGGCCTGCTCGGAGAACGCGGAGGAGGGCGGGTAAGACGTCGGGAGGGACGGCGCCGCGGAGTCGTTCTGTGCCATGAACGTGAGCGTAGTCACCACCGGTGACGGGTAAGGAGACAACTCACACCGGCGGCTGCGGACGGCACCCGTGGCGCGACGAACGCGCACGTGGACGGGTCCAGCGGTCGCCGACCCCCGGGAACGGCGTCGCGTCGGGGCACTAGCGTGTCCTCGTGGCCGCTCCCGATCCCCTTGCCCCACTGGCGGACTTGCCGGGGGTGGCCGACGCCGGTGAAGAGGCCCGCGAAGCGCTCGCCCTGGCGCACCGCCACAAGGCGAACCGCCGCGGTTGGCCCGCGACCGCCGCCGAGGCCGCGATGCGGGCGGCCCGGGCGTCGTCCGTGCTGGACGGCGGATCGCTGGTGCTGACGCCCGGCGAGCAGCCCGACCCCGTGTTGGCGGGCGCGTTGCGCGTCGCCGAGGCGCTCGAAGGTGGGGCGTCGTCGCTCATCGGGGTGTGGCAACGCGCGCCGCTACAGGCGATCGCGCGGCTGCACGCGCTCGCTGCTGCCGACCTCACCGACGACGACCGGCTCGGCCGGCCCCGCGCGGATGCCGGCGTGGGGCGTCGGCTCGAGATGCTCGCCGACGTCGTGACGAGCACGCGGGTTCCGGCGCCGGTGCTCGCCGCGGTGGTCCACGGTGAACTGCTGGTGCTCGCACCCTTCGGCGTGGCGGACGGCGTGGTGGCACGGGGCGTCTCGCGGTTGGCCACCATCGCCAGCGGTTTGGACACGCGCGGCCTCGGCGTCCCCGAACAGTTCTGGATGCAGAAGCCCGGCGACTATCGGGCGGCGGCTCGGGGTTTCGAGTCCGGCACCCGTGAGGGTCTCACCGCCTGGCTCGTCAACAGCAGTCACGCCCTGAAGGCGGGTGCGCGCGAGGCTCTGTCGATCGCCGAAGCGTCGACCAAGAAGTGACCCCAGCAACGTGAAGCGGGCGACGCTCCGAAGTGATTCGGCTCGCCGCCCGCTAGCACGGAACTCCGGATACCATGCGTGCTTCGTGGGCTGCGTGGGTGGCCTCGGCGTACGTGCGATGCGCTACGGCTGCTGACCCCACCCAAGGGGTCGTCGCTTGGCGTCCGCTCTTCGCAATTACGCAGGCCCGCAACACTTTTACCATTATCGCGGTATGTGCTCCGCGTGGGTTCGCAGGTTCCGTGCTGGGATGCCTCTGTCGGGAGTGCGAACCTTCTCTTCCGGTTCGAACTTGGCCTCTATCGGCTTCCGTGACTCCTTTGTACTCCGTGACCGCGGTCACATCAAGGGCCAATTCCGGCGAGTCGTCAGATCGTTACTTCTCAGCGTCAGCAACCGCGCCGCGCAGGCTTTGCGCGGCTAGAAGGCGAACCGGCGCAGCAACGAGTAAGTCAGCGCGCCGGCGGCCAACGCGCTGACGCCGACCGCGACCGACGTGGCGACCGCAGCGCCGGAGGGAGCGCCGATGCGTTCCCGCAGCGATACCGCCCGCGAGAACGTCAGCACGGGCCACTCCCGGCCGAGCGCCTCCCGGCGCAGCGCACGGTCGGGATTGACGACCGTCGGATGGCCGACCGCCTCCAGCATCGGCAGGTCGGTGATCGAGTCGGAGTAGGCGTAGCAATGGTCCAGCGCGTAACCCTCACGGGCGGCGAGCTCTTGGATGGCCTCGACCTTGCCCTCGCCGTAGCAGTAAAACGCCACCTCGCCGGTGTACTTGCCGTCCTCGACGACCATGCGGGTCGCCATTGCGTGGGTCGCGCCGAGGGCCTTGGCGATCGGGGCGACGATCTCCTCGCCCGACGCGGACACGACGACGACGTCGCGGCCGCACAGCTTGTGGTCGGCGATCAGGTTGGCGGCCTCGACGAACACCAGCGGGTCGACGATGTCGTGCATCGTCTCCCCGACGATGGACTTGACCTGCTCGACGTTCCACCCGGCGCACATGGTGGTGATGTAGGAGCGCATCCGGTTCATCTGCTCGTGGTCGGCGCCCGACATGTGGAAGAGGAACTGCGCGTAAGTCGACTTGAGCACGGCTTGCCGGTTAATCAGACCCTGGTCGAAGAAGGGTTTGCTGAAAGCCAGCGTGCTGGACTTGGCAATCACCGTCTTGTCGAGATCGAAGAACGCGGCGGTGCGGATGGGCGGGTCGTCGGCCGGCGCGGAATGCGGCTCTGTCGGGTCCGCCGAGGCGGCGCCGGAAGCGGTCACGGTGCCAGCATATGCGCCGGGCGTGTCGGGTGAGGCGTCCGCCGTAGCGAAGTGGCAGTCTCCGCCACGTGTCGCCCTGGGTAACTTTCCAGGTCACCGTACGATTTCATTGGAGATTCATAGGGTGTCGACGACTTGCGCTCGCCCATATTGCCGTGTGTATAGTGAGCATTACCCGGCTTATGTCGGGTGTGCATCAGCCCGACCCCCCGGGGCTGATACACGACGACCTCCGCCTCCTCCCCCCTGGCGGGGGTCGTCCCTTTTTGTGGGCAAGTGCGTCAATATTTCTTCCCGGGCGTTCCAGGGAAAGTGACAGACACCCCCTCGAGTTTGCGCGGCGCTGCCCGTACGGAATAGTCCACAGAGGCTCCTTCATCCACAGACCGTGCCCTTTCGACGGCTCGGACGCCGTGGCGCGTCCGTCGTAGCCACACAGTTGAGGCATGAGTTCGAGCAACGGCATCCTCGCCGTGGTCGTCGACGCCTCCCTCCGCCGGGACGTCGACCGCGTCGCCGCCGCGGCAGGCGTGCGGGTCGTCCACGTCGACCAGCCGTCCAGTCGCAAGGTGTGGCTCGCGGCGTCGGCGATAGTCCTCGACCTCGACGGGGCCCGACGTTGCGCCGAGCTGGGGCTACCGCGCCGAGATCGCGTGCTGGTCGTCGGCACCGCCACGCCGAACCCGGATCAGTGGAACGTCGCACTCTCCGTCGGCGCCCACCGTGTGGTGGCGCTGCCCGCCGACGAGATCGCGCTGGTGTCCGAGCTGGCCGACGCCTCCGACGCGGCGAGCGACGACGGCAGGCGAGGCGCAGTCCTGGCCGTGGTCGGAGGATGCGGCGGGGCGGGTGCCTCGGTCTTCGCGACGGCCCTGGCCCATGCCGCGCCCAAGGCACTGCTGGTGGACGTCGACCCCTGGGGTGGCGGGATCGACCTGACCCTGGGCAGCGAGGGCGACGCCGGTCTGCGGTGGCCCGAACTCGCGGTCGGCGGCGGTCGCGTCGGCTACCCGGCGCTGGCCGCGGCGCTGCCCTCGCGGCACGGCATCACGGTGCTGTCGGCGGGCCGGTCCGGCGGCGAGATCGACGCCGGTGCGCTCGCCGCGGTGATCGACGGCGGCAGCCGTGCGGGTGCCGCGACCATCTGCGATCTTCCGCGGCGCGCCACCCCCGCGGTGGGGGCCGCGCTGGACGCGGCGGATCTCGTCGTCGTCGTCGCGCCCGCCGACGTCCGGTCGTGTGCCGCCGCGACGGTGGTCGGGCGGTGGCTGACCGAGGCCAACCCGAACGTCGGACTGGTCGTCCGCGGACCCGCCCCCGGGGGACTGCGGTCCGCCGACGTGTCCCGCATCGTCGGACTTCCCCTGCTGGCAACGATGCGTCCACAACCCGGCCTGGCCGCCGAACTCGAGCGCGACGGGCTCCGGCCGCGCCGGCGTTCCCCGCTGATGTCGGCGGCGCGGCGGGTGCTCGAGGTGCTGCACCGCCAGCCCGGCGCCGCGGCCGAGCCGGGGGTCGCATGAGTGCTTCGCTGATCGAGCGCGTCAGGGAGCGGTTGGCAACCGAGTCCGGCCCGCTGCTGCCGAACGTGGTCGCCGAGGCGATTCGCGCGGAGTCCTCCGGCCTGCTCGGCGACACCGACGTCCTGAGCAACCTGCGCATGCTGCAGACCGAGTTGACCGGCGCCGGCATCCTCGAGCCCTTGCTCTGTGCGGAGGGAACGACCGACGTCCTGGTGTCGGCACCCGATTCGGTATGGGTCGACGACGGTCGGGGACTGCGCCGGACCGCCGTCCGATTCGACGACGAGGCGGCGGTGCGTCGACTGGCCCAGCGCCTGGCGCTGGCAGCAGGCCGCCGCCTCGACGAGGCGCAGCCCTGGGTCGACGGTCAGCTCCCGAGTCTCGGGGCCGGCGGGTTCACCGTGCGACTGCACGCCGTGCTTCCCCCGATCGCCCCCGCGGGCACGTGCCTGTCGCTGCGGGTTCTGCGACCGGCCACCCAGGACCTCGCGGCACTCGCCGCCGCCGGTGCGATCGCGCCCGACGCGGTCGCCGTGGTCGGCGACGTCATCGCGGCGCGGCTCGCGTTCCTGGTCTCGGGAGGGACGGGCGCCGGGAAGACGACGCTGCTGTCGGCGGCGCTGGGGGCCGTCGCCGCAGTTGAACGGATCGTCTGCGTCGAGGACGCGCCCGAGCTCGCACCCCGTCATCCGCATCTGGTCAATCTCGTCGCCCGGTACGCCAACGTCGAGGGTGTCGGCGAGGTGACCGTGCGCGACCTCGTCCGGCAGGCGCTGCGGATGCGGCCGGACCGCATCGTCGTCGGGGAGGTGCGCGGCGGCGAGGTGGTCGACCTGCTGGCGGCGCTGAACACCGGCCACGACGGTGGCGCGGGCACGGTGCACGCCAACAGCCCAGCCGAGGTACCCGCTCGTCTGGAGGCCCTGGCGGCGGTCGGCGGGTTGGATCGGGCGGCGTTGCACAGTCAGCTCGCCGCCGCCGTCCGCGTGGTGCTGCACGTCGGCCGCGATCGTGGCGGGGCCCGTCGCCTCGAGGAGATCGCGGTGCTCCGCCGAGGCGCCGACGGGCTGGTCGCGGCGGTCACCGCATGGCAGGCCGACCGGGGATTCGGCGACGGCATGGACCAGTTGGCGGCGCTAGTGTCGGCGCGGTGCCCGTGACGGCCGCGGCGCTGATCCTCGCCGTGGCGCTGATGGTGGCCCCCGGCCGGCCACGTCGCCGGCTGGATCTCGAGCTGCCGCCGCGACGGCCCGGCCGTGGCGCCGTACTGGTGGCGTGCTCGATTGCCGTCGCGACGTCGGCGGTACTGGCGCCGGTCACCGTGACCGTGGCCGCCCTCGTGGTGGTGGCGTTGCTCGTGCTGCGTCGCAACGCTTCTCGCGCGAGGACCCGGCGGGCTGCGGAGGGGGCCGCGCTGCAGGGTGCCCTGGGCGTTCTGGTGGGCGAGCTGAGGGTGGGAGCCCATCCCGTCGTCGCGTTCGAGACCGCCGCGTCCGAGGTGCAGGGCCAGGTGGCGGACTCGCTGCGTGCGGTCGCTGCGCGAGCCCGGTTGGGTGCCGACGTGGCCGCCGGATTGCGTTCGGTCGCGGACCGGTCGACGGTCCCGCAGTACTGGGAACGGCTGTCTGCCACCTGGCTGCTGGCCCAGAGTCACGGGTTGGCCATCGTCGCACTCATCCGCGCCGCGGAGCGCGACATCGTCGAGCGCGAACGCTTCGCCTCCGGGGTCAGGGCGGGCATGGCGGGGGCGCGGGCCACCGCCACGATCCTGGCGGGCCTGCCGCTGCTGGGCGTCGGACTCGGGCACGCCATCGGCGCGGAACCGCTGCGATTCCTGCTGTCCGGTGGCGTGGGTGGGTGGTGTCTGTTGATCGGCGTGACGCTCGCCTGCGTGGGGCTGTGGTGGTCCGATCGCATCACCGATCGAGTGCTCGGATGACCGTCGCCGCAGTGCTTCTCGCGCTGGCGATGCTGCTGACCGGTGGTCGCGCGCGCACCGCCCGCCCGGCCGCGGCCGAGGTCCCGGATACCCCGGCGGGGGATGCCGACGATCCGCTCGCGGTGGCGTCCGCGCTGGACGTGTTCGCCGCCTGTCTCTCGTCCGGCATGGCCGTGGCGGGTGCGGCCAGGGCGACGGCGCCGTTTGCGCCGAAGGAGATGGCCGACGTGTTGCACCACGCGGCGGACCTGCTGGCGCTCGGCGCCGACGCGACGACCGTCTGGTCGGGCGCGGATCCCGTGGGCGCCCCGCGCGTCGAGGCGCTGTGCCGGCTCGCCCGCCGGTCTGCCTCGTCGGGAAGCGCTCTGGCGCAGGCAGTGTCCGATCTCGCCGACCAGTCGAGGCGGGACGCGGCCGACTCCGCCCGGGCCGCGGCCGAGCGGGCGTCGGTGCTCATCGCGGGACCGCTGGGCATCTGCTATCTGCCGGCCTTCGTCTGTCTGGGAATCGTGCCCGTGGTGGTCGGCCTGGCCGGTGACGTCCTGCAGTCGGGCGTGTGGTGAACCGAATCGTGGCACGCGGAGACACCGCGGGCCCTGGGAGGGTGAATGGAGCGAGAAGTGTTGACAAGCAACATGTTAGGAAGATTGCGTGCCCGGCTGGTGTTGCTGGCGGTCGACGAGTCCGGGATGTCCACCGTGGAATACGCCATCGGGACGGTCGCGGCGGCGGCGTTCGGGGCGATTCTCTACACGGTGGTCACCGGGGACTCGATCGTCAACGCGCTGACCAACATCATCACGCGGGCGCTGAACACCAACGTCTAGGGGGTGAGGACGGTGGCGTCACCGTCGAGGCGGCGTTCGCCCTCGCCGCGCTGGCGGTGGTCCTCGTGTTGTGCGTCGGCGGGCTCGCCGCCGTCGGCATGCAGGTGCGGTGCGTCGACTCCTCGCGAGAGGCCGCACGGCTGGCGGCCCGTGGTGACCAGGGCGCCGCCTCCGAGGTGGTGCGACGGGGTGGTCCGGCGGGGGCGCAGTTGGCGCTGCGCCGCGACGGTGCGTTCGTGGTGGCGAGGGTCAGTTCGCGATCGAACCTGTTGCCGGGCATCACGATCAGCGCGGAAGCGGTGGCGGCCGTCGAGCCTGGGCTCTGACCGCGGCTCGGCCAGCGTGGTGGCCGCCGCGATGATGGTCGTCTTGATGACCATGACCGTCGGCGGGGCGGCGGTGGGTTCGGCGGTCGTCGCCCGGCACCGTTCCCAGGCCGCGGCCGATCTGGCCGCACTGGCCGGGGCGGGTCGACTGACGGCCGGCCCGCAGGCGGCGTGCGACTCGGCGCGGTCGCTCGCCGCGGCGATGTCCGCGTCGATCGCCGCCTGCACGGTCGACGAACTCGACGTGGTGGTGACGGCCGAGGTGGCCGTTCGGCTCGGACGGTGGGGTGTGCACGTGGCGAGGGCGAGCGCCCGCGCCGGCCCGGTGTGACGTGTCGCGCGCGACGTCAGGTGCGGGCGCGGCGCGTCGAGGACTTCGTGCGCCGGGCACCCTTGCGGGTCGGCGGGGCCAGCTCGTCGGCCGTCGGCAGTCGCAACGACAGCAGGCCCGCGTAGGTGTCGGCCGCGATCTCGACCCGGCGGACCGTGACGTGAATCGGGGTCCACCCGCCGTCGACTCCCCGAAGCCGCAGCACGTGCGACGCCTCCCCGGTGTCGAATTCGACTGCCATGGCGGCCATTTCCGGTGCGTCGTCGGGGTGGACGAGGGGCTCGTCGCCCTCCGGGGTGTGCCAGTCGAAGAACGGGCACGGCTCGTCGAGCCACTTGAGCAGCTTCCACGTGTTCAGGTCGACCAGCGCACGGTGTACGCCCGACTCCGCCAGGCCGCTGAGGATTCGTTCGCCGAGGTCGTCGGCGCGCGGGACGGGCTCGTCGCTGGCGGCGCGCCAGTTCATCGCGCGGCAGATCAACCGCTCGCGGCCGTCCTCGTCGGTCTCCGCCAGCACCCTGGCCGCAAAGCCGACGGTGATCTGCTTGCCCTTGTAGTCGTCGATGTCCCACGTGCTGCAGAACGTCCGGCCCGCCTCCGGCCTGATCGCCACGGCCAGCACCCGGGCCTCGTCGGGGTTGAGGTTCCTGGCGGGGAGGTCCTCGGCGAAGGCCCGGCCCTGGGTGGCCTCGGTGGTGGGGTTCAGCCCGCTGTTCATCAGCGATTCGGGGGTGTCGGTCGCGATGCCGTTCGTCAGATCCCACTTCAGGGGACCCGGCAGCACGCGGTCCGGTGGATCCTCGTCCAGCGGGCCGATCCAGACGTGCACGCCGTGAATGCGGCCGTCGGTCATCTGGACGACCTCGGTGCGGATCACCCGATCGCTCTTGGGGGTCAGGCTGCTCAGCGGCTTTCCTGCCCGCACCGTCTCGTTGACGGCCGTCTGAATCGCCATCAGGCTCGGGTTCCGGCGCAGGAAGGCGCTGATCGGCACGAGGTTCCTGGTGTGTTGCCCCTCGGCGACGACGGCTGGTTCGGCGCCAAGTGTCTCCAGCAGGAGCCAGTCGTGCGTCATGAGTGCATCCTAAGCGCCGGTGCCAGGCGGCTTAGCCGGAGTGGGCCTCCGAACCCGAAGACGGGCGGCATCGGTGCAGCGTCCAACCGCTTGCGCGAAATCTGCGACCGGCCCACCTTTGGTTGCGCCAACCCGGGCCGATGCGCTGAATCGGGCTATCCCGGATGCGTGGCCAGCTGATCGAGCACCAGCCTCAGCACCGTGACGGCGCCGGCCTTGTCGAGCGGATCGTTGCCGTTGCCGCACTTGGGCGACTGCACGCACGACGGGCACCCCGACGGGCACTCGCACGATTCGATCGCCGAGGCCGTGGCCTCCCACCACGTGCTGATCTGCCGGTACCCACGGTCGGCGAAGCCCGCGCCGCCCGGATGCCCGTCGTAGACGAAGATGGTCGGCGTCCCCGACTCCGGCCCGACGGCCGTCGACACGCCGCCGATGTCGCCGCGGTCACAGCTGGCGACCAGGGGAAGCAACCCGATCGCCGCGTGCTCGGCGGCGTGCAGCGACCCCGGCACCCGGAGGTCGTCGATCCCGCTGTCCGCCAACGCCTCCGGTTCGATCGTGCACATGACCGCCATGGTCTCCAGCGTCTGGGTGGGCATGTCGAGGTCGACGAAGTCGATCACCTCGCCGTTCATCCGCCGACGCAGGAAGCCGATCACGGTGTGGCTGACCGAGACCGGCACGATGCCGACGGTGACCGGTCCCGTCGTGTAGCGCTCTCCGGGACCGGTCACGGCCACGTCGGTCAGCTCCCGCGCCGAGGTGGAGTAGCCGGGGTCGTCGGCGCGGACGAAGGCGATGCCGTCCTCGAAGTCGAGGGAGTCGACGACGTAGGTCTCGCCCTGGTGCAGGTACACCGCACCGGGATGGATCGACGACGGTGCCTGACCCGCGCCGGTGCTGCCCAGCATGCGACCGGTGCCGGTCTCCACGATGGCGATCTGCCCGCCCGTGGACCCGCGGATGTCCACGGCGGGATGGGGATCGAGCCCGGGTGCGGGGTAGTAGCCGGCGGGTCGACGCCGGAGCAGGCCGTCGTCGACCAGGGTGTCGGCCACCGCCTCGGCGTTCCACGTCCGCACCTCGGCCTCGGTGAGCGGCAATTCTGTTGCCGCGCAGAGCAACTGAGGCCCGAGGACGTAGGGGTTGGTCGGATCGATGACCACGCGTTCGATCGGCTTGTCCAACAGTGCCGCGGGGTGGTGCACCAGGTAGGTGTCCAGCGGGTCGTCCCTGGCGATCAGCACGATCAGCGCGCTCTGCCCCCGTCGGCCCGCCCGCCCGGCCTGCTGCCAGAACGACGCCACAGTGCCGGGGAACCCGGCCAGCACCACCGCGTCGAGGCCGGCGATGTCGACCCCCAACTCGAGGGCGTTGGTGGTGGCCAGACCGCGCAGCTCGCCGTCGGACAGGGCCCGCTCCAGGGCGCGCCGGTCCTCGGCGAGGTACCCGGCGCGGTAGGACGCCACCAGGCCGACGAGGTCGGGCGCGACGTCCTCCAATCGGGCGCGTGCCCCCAGGGCGGTGAGCTCCGCGCCGCGCCGGGACCTGACGAAGGTCAACGTCCGCGCCCCCTCGGCGATCAGGTCGGCCATCACCCGGCCCGCCTCCGATCCCGCCGACCGCCGCACCGGGGCGCCGTTCTCCCCGGTGATGTCGTCGCGCAGGGCGGGCTCCCACAGCGCCACGGTCCGGCCGCCCTGCGGGGAGCCGTCGTCGGTCACCTCGGCGACGGTGTGGCCCAACAGCTCCGACGCGGTGGCGGCGGGTGCGGAGGTGGTCGCGCTCGCGAAGACGACGGTCGGGCCGCCGTCGTCGGCCGAGTACCGCACGCACAGGCGGATCAGACGGCGCAGCACCATCGCCACGTTCGAGCCGAAGATGCCGCGGTAGTAGTGGCATTCGTCGACCACGACGTACTTCAGGTTGCGCAGGAACACCGCCCAGCGGGGGTGGTTGCGCAGCAGCGACAGGTGGATCATGTCCGGGTTGGAGAAGATCCACCGCGAGCGTTCGCGCGCCAGCCGCCGCGCGTCGTTGGAGCTGTCCCCGTCATACGGACTCGGCGCGACGTCGCGCAACCGCGGGACCGCGTTGGTCAGCGACTGCGCGGCGCGCAGCTGGTCGTGTCCGAGCGCCTTGGTGGGGGAGAGGTACAGCGCCCGGGCCCGGGGGTCCGCCGCGAGCGTGGTCAGGATCGGCAGCTGGTAGGCCAGCGACTTGCCCGACGCGGTACCCGTGCTGAGCACCACGTGGCGGCCGGAGTGGGCCAGGTCGGCGGCGGCCGCCTGATGGGACCAGGGCTGCGTCACCCCGCGGTCGACGAAGGCCCCGACGACGTCCGGGTCGGCCCAGGCCGGCCAGGCCTGGGTGCGGGCCCGCCGCGGTGCCAGGTCGGCGACGTGCCGCAACGGGTGCTCGCCGGAGTCGGCGCCCTCGACGGCGCGGTCGAGCAGCTCGCGGCCGAAGTCCGTCATCCCCTCAGCCACGCTCCCCCCTCTCGACGCCACCGGCCACTCCATGATCGTCCATGCCCGTGCGGCCCGGTGTCGCGGCGGGAATGCCTCGCTGGCCTAGTGTCGGGATCGTGAGCCAGCTGTCCTTCTTCTCGGCGGAGGCGGTGCCGCCTGCGGTCGCCGACCTGACGGGGATTCTGGCTGCGCCGGGACAGGTGGTGCTCGTCGGGCAGGGCGGGGACCGCGCCGCCCGCCTGTCGGTCGTGGTCGACGCGCAGTGGCGGGCCGAGGCGCTGGCCGAGATGATCGCCGACGCGGGACTGGTGCCCGAGATCGGACGAACCGACGAGAACACCCCGCTGGTGCGGACGGCGCCCGACCCCCGCCTGTCGGTCATCGCGAAGAACTGGACGCGCGGTGCCGTGAAGACCGTCCCGCCCCAGTGGCTGCCCGGCCCGCGGGAGCTGCGGGCGTGGACGCTGGCCGCCGGAATGCCGGAGGCCGACCGATACCTCCTGGGCCTGGACCCGCACGCCCCGGATACGCATACCGCTCTCGCGGCGGCGATGATGAGGGTAGGAATTGCACCAACCTTGATTGGCACTCGCGGGACGCACCCCGCGTTGCGGATCAGCGGCCACAGGCGACTATCGCGCCTGGTAGAGAACGTGGGGGAACCACCGGAGCAGCCTGAGGCGTTTCACAGCTGGCCGCACTCGCGGTGAGGTCCAAGGACGGAGCCAGTTTGCGTAGGCTCGTCCGTAGTGCCAAATTGTCAGTTGCCGGGGGCTGGTGGGACTACTTATTCAATGTCCCGCGCTTTCGGCAACATAGAAGTGGAGCGTAAACACAGTTGGCTGACTCCGGCGGTGGCAGCGGCAATGGGACGGTTCGGCGACTCGTCATAGTCGAGTCGCCCACCAAGGCGCGCAAGATTGCGGGCTACCTGGGATCGAACTACGTCGTGGAATCGTCACGTGGACACATCCGCGACCTGCCCCGGGCGGCCGCCGACGTGCCCGCGAAGTACAAGACCGAACCGTGGGCCCGCCTCGGGGTCAACGTCGACGCCGACTTCGAACCGCTCTACATCATCAGCCCCGAGAAGAAGAGCACCGTCGCCGAACTCAAGGCGCTGCTCAAGGACGTCGACGAGCTCTACCTCGCAACGGACGGTGACCGCGAGGGCGAGGCCATCGCCTGGCACCTGCTGGAAACCCTCAAGCCGCGCATCCCCGTCAAGCGGATGGTGTTCCACGAGATCACCGAGTCGGCCATCCGGGCCGCCGCCGACGACCCCCGCGACCTGGACATCGACCTGGTCGACGCGCAGGAGACCCGCCGCATCCTCGACCGTCTCTACGGCTACGAGGTCAGTCCCGTGCTGTGGAAGAAGGTCGCCCCCAAGCTCTCGGCCGGCCGGGTCCAGTCGGTGGCGACGCGGATCATCGTGCAGCGGGAACGCGAGCGCATGGCGTTCCGCAGCGCCGGATACTGGGACGTCACCGCCGAACTCGACGCGTCGGTCTCCGACGCCGAGGCCACGCCGCCCAAGTTCACCGCCAAGCTCAACACCGTCGACGGCAAGCGCGTGGCCAGCGGCCGCGACTTCGACTCCCTCGGCGGTCTGCGCAAGCCCGACGAGGTGCTGGTGCTCACCGAGCAGGCGGCGTCGGCGTTGGCCGGCAACCTGCGCGGCGCGCAGCTCAGCGTCGCGTCGGTCGAGCAGAAGCCCTACACCCGCCGGCCGTACCCGCCGTTCATGACGTCGACGCTGCAGCAGGAGGCCGGCCGCAAGCTGCGATTCTCCTCCGAGCGGACGATGAGCATCGCGCAGCGGTTGTACGAGAACGGCTACATCACCTACATGCGTACCGACTCGACGACGCTGTCGGAGACGGCGATCAACGCGGCGCGCAACCAGGCCAGGCAGCTCTACGGCGAGGAGTACGTCCATCCGACGGCCCGCCAGTACACCCGCAAGGTCAAGAACGCGCAGGAGGCCCACGAGGCCATCAGGCCGTCGGGCGACGTCTTCCAGACGCCGGGTCAGCTGCACTCCGCGCTCGACAACGACGAGTTCCGGCTCTACGAGCTGATCTGGCAGCGCACCGTGGCCTCGCAGATGGCCGACGCGCGCGGTACCACGCTGAGTCTGCGCATCGCCGGCGCCGCGAGTTCCGGTGAGCAGGTCGTGTTCAGTTCCAGCGGCCGCACCATCACCTTCGCCGGCTTCCTCAAGGCCTACGTCGAGAGCCTCGACGAGCAGGCCGGCGGCGAGGCCGACGACGCCGAGAGCCGCCTGCCCAACCTGACGCAGGGCCAGCGGGTCGACGCCTCCGACCTGACCGCCGACGGCCACACCACCAGCCCGCCCGCGCGCTACACCGAGGCGTCGCTGATCAAGTCGCTCGAAGAGCTGGGCATCGGCCGTCCGTCGACCTACTCCTCGATCATCAAGACCATCCAGGACCGCGGTTACGTCCACAAGAAGGGCAGCGCGCTGGTCCCGTCGTGGGTGGCGTTCGCCGTGATCGGGTTGCTCGAGCAGCACTTCGGCCGCCTGGTGGACTACGACTTCACGGCGGCCATGGAGGACGAGCTCGACGAGATCGCCTCGGGCAACGAGCGACGGACCAACTGGCTCAACAACTTCTACTTCGGCGGCGACCACGGCGTCGACGGGTCGATCGCCCGCGCCGGTGGGCTCAAGAAGCTGGTCGGCGGCAACCTCGAGGAGATCGACGCGCGAGTCGTCAACTCCATCAAGCTGTTCGACGACGAGAACGGCACCCCGATCAACGTCCGCGTCGGCCGCAACGGGCCGTACCTGGAGCGGATGATCCCGGACCCGGACAACCCGGGGGAGCTCAAGCCCCAGCGGGCCAACCTCAAGGACGAGCTGACCCCCGACGAGCTGACCCTCGAGCTCGCCGAGAAGCTGTTCTCCACGCCGCAGGAGGGGCGCTCCCTGGGCGTCGACCCCGAGTCCGGTCACGAAATCGTGGCCAAGGACGGCAGATACGGGCCCTACGTCACCGAGGTGCTGCCGGAACCGCCTGCGCCGCCGGAGGATCCGGGCGCCGCGCCGGCGAAGAAGGCCAAGAAGCCGCCGCCGGGACCCAAGCCGCGCACCGGGTCGCTGCTGCAGTCGATGGACCTCGAGACCATCACCCTCGACGACGCGCTGAAGCTGCTGTCGCTGCCCCGCGTCGTCGGCGTCGACCCCGCCAACGGCGAGGAGATCACCGCGCAGAACGGTCGCTACGGCCCATACCTCAAGCGCGGCACCGATTCCCGGTCGCTGGCCAACGAGGAGCAGATGTTCACCATCACCCTCGACGAGGCGCTGAAGATCTACTCGGAGCCCAAGCGGCGCGGCAGGCAGGGCGCCGCGACGCCTCCGCTGCGCGAGCTGGGCAACGACCCGGTGTCGGAGAAGCCGATGGTGATCAAGGACGGCCGCTTCGGTCCGTACGTCACCGACGGCGAGACCAACGCCAGCCTCCGCAAGGGTGACGACGTCATGTCGATCACCGACGGCCGGGCGTCCGAACTGCTGGCCGACCGGCGCGCGCGTGGTCCCGTGAAGAAGAAGGCACCCGCCAAGAAGGCCGCCGCCAAGAAGACCCCGGCGAAGAAGGCTCCCGCCAAGAAGGCCGCGGCGAAGAAGGCCTGAGCCTGAGACGGGCTAGGTCTGCGCCTGGCTCGACACCCGCCGGGACGCCGCCAGGTTGAGTGGCCGGGCCAACTGGGTCGGCGCGCTGCGGCCGCGGAGTTCGACGATCTCGCCGACGTCCCAGCACAGCGCCTCCGCGTCGAGGGCGCCGCTGACCGCGATGGCGGAGGCCAGCACGTGGCCCTCCTCGAGCTTCGCCAGCTCGGTGAGCCGCGCGGCCTCGTTGACCGGGTCGCCGATGACGGTGTATTCGAAGCGGGCCTGGGCGCCGATGTGGCCGGCGATGGCCCGGCCCGCGGACACCCCGATGCCGAAGTCGGTCTGGCCCAGCACCTCGATGAGCTCGTCGTGCAGTTCCCGGGAGGCCGCCAGCGCCCCACCGGAGGCGTCGGGGTGCTCGATCGGGGCGCCGAAGATGGCGAGCGCGGCGTCGCCCTGGAACTTGTTGACGAACCCGCCGTGCCGGTTGACGGCGTCGACGATGACGCGGAAGAACTCGTTGAGCAGGCTGACGACCTCGGCCGCCGGTCGGGTCGAGGCCAGCTGGGTGGATCCGACCAGGTCGACGAAGAGCACGGCGACGTCGCGTTCCTGGCCGCCCAGCTCGGTGCCGCGTTCCAGCGCCCGCCGGGCGACGTCCTCGCCGACGTAGCGACCGAAGAGGTCCCGCAGGCGTTGTCGTTCGGCGAGGTCACGGACCATGTCGTTGAAGCCGGCCTGCAGCAGGCCCAGCTCGCTGGCGTCGTAGATCTGCATGTGGGCGTTGTAGTTGCCGCGCTGCACCTCGCCGAGCGCCCAGCGCAGCTGACGCAGGGGGTCGGCGATCGACATGGCGACCAGCACCGTGCCCGCGAGCCCGATGACCAGCGCGGCGACGGCCAGCAGCAGGATCGGGGTGTTGAGGCGTTCCGCGGGTGCGGTCAGGATCTCGAACTTGCTGGCGACGAGGGCCAGCACGATGGCCAGGATCGGCACGCCGGTCGAGAGCACCCAGGTGAGCACCTGGCGCTGGATGACGCCCGGCGCGCGGAAGCTCTCGGGCACCCCGCCCCGCAGTGCGGCCACGGCGACGGGCCGCAGCACCCGCTCGGACTGCAGGTACCCGATGATCGCGGTCGCGGTGGCGCCGAGGGCGGCGGCCACGGCGACGACGGGCGCCGACCGGCTGGCGACGGGCCAGCTGGCGACGATGAAGACGATCGAGCCCAGGAACCAGTTCGAGACGTTGATCACCGACCGGTAGAAGGGCATCCTGAGCGCCCGTACGCGGGCCAGGTCGGTCACCGCGGGGTCACCACCCCCGAGCAGGCTGTCGCGGCGCTGCCAGCGGATCACCGGGATCAGCAGCCGCAGGGTCAGCCAGGACAGGATCGTGAACGACACGAACAGGTAGCCCAGGAAGACGGCCAGGTTGAGGGTCGGCAGGTCCTGGAGCTGGATGCGGTCCTCCGCGGGCAGCCCGAACCGCAGGAAGCCCAGCACGAACAGAGCGCCGATGATGTCGGCCTGCAGCATGCCGAGGGTGAACACGGGCCACGGCGTGCGCGCGACCCACCGGACGAAGGCGGTGATTCGCCCCATCGGTCGTGTCGGCCCGGTCATCCGACAACCGTATCGGTCCACGGGCGTCGGCACGGGCGCTGTCGCCGACGTCTTCTGTGGACGTGTCGGCCGCGACCACTAGGGTGGCGCCTGATGAGCGGTGTTTTCTCGCGTCTTGTGGGTCAGGACGCCGTCGAAGCCGAGCTGGTGGCTGCCGCGTACGCGGCCCGCGGTGATTCGGCTCACAACCCCCTGGCCACCGGCGCCGGGGGCGGCCGGATGACGCATGCGTGGCTGATCACGGGACCGCCCGGGTCGGGTCGGTCCATCGCGGCGGTGTGCTTCGCCGCGGCCCTGCAGTGCACGTCCGACGGCCCGCCGGGGTGCGGGGAGTGCCGCGCCTGCACCACGACGATGGCGGGCACCCACGCCGACGTGCGCCGGATCATTCCGGAAGGCCTGTCGATCGGCGTCAAGGAGATGCGCGACATCGTGCAGATCGCGTCGCGGCGGCCGGGTACCGGGCGGTGGCAGGTGGTGGTGGTCGAAGACGCCGACCGACTCACCGAGGGCGCGGCGAATGCCCTGCTCAAGGTGGTCGAGGAGCCGCCGGCGTCGACCGTGTTCCTGCTGTGCGCACCGTCGGTCGACCCCGAGGACATCTCGATCACCCTGCGGTCGCGGTGCCGGCACGTCGCCCTGGTCACCCCGCGGCTCGACGCGATCGCCCGGGTGCTGGTCGACGTCGACGGCATGGCCGAGAAGGACGCGACGTGGGCGGCGTCGGTCAGCGGCGGGCACGTCGGGCGGGCCCGCCGGCTCGCGACCGACGAGCAGGCCAGAAGCCGCCGCGAACGTGCTCTGGGGCTGGCGCGGGACGCGGCGACGCCGGCGCGGGCCTACGCGGCCGCCGAGGCGCTGGTGACCACCGCGGAGGACGAGGCCAAGGCGCTGACCGGTGACCGCAACGAGGCCGAGACCGAGGAGCTGCGGACGGCGCTCGGTGGCGGCGGCACGGGTAAGGGCGCCGCCGGTGCGCTGCGCGGGGCCGCGGGTGCCCTCAAGGATTTGGAGAGGCGCCAGAAGTCGCGGCAGACGCGGGCCTCGCGCGACGCGCTGGACCGGGCGCTGATCGACCTGGCCACCTACTTCCGGGACGCCATGCTGGTGTCGTCCGGGGCGGCCGGCCTGCAGGCCAACCACCCCGACATGGCCGACAAGGTCGCGGCGATGGCGGCGCACGTCCCACCCGATCGGCTGCTGCGCTGCATCGAGGCGGTGCTCGAGTGCCGCGACGCGCTGGCGGTGAACGTCAAGCCCAAGTTCGCCGTCGACGCGTTGGTGGCCACCGTTGGGCAGGCCCTTCGCGGCTGACGGCCGATCGTTTTGGGTTGGCGACGGTGCCTGCCGTAGACTCGTCCCGCCTGGGCTGACCAGGCATCGCCGCCTTAGCTCAGTCGGTAGAGCATCTCACTCGTAATGAGAAGGTCTGGGGTTCGATTCCCCAAGGCGGCCCCACGTTTCAGCGATACCGGTTGCGCGCGATCAGCGTGACGTCCAGGTCAGCGCACTAGCCGGCAGGCGTGGGCGTGATGCCCTGCTCGAAGCGGAACACCTCGTGCGGGTCGTAGGTCGCCTTGATCTCGCGCAGCCGATCGACGTTGTCGCCCCAGTAGGCGGTCGCGAAGTCGGGGTCACCGGCGTTGGGCACGTTGACGTAGGCGCCGTCGACGAAGGGCGCCAATGCCCGTGCGAAGTCGGTGGTCCACTGCAGGCACCGGGCGGTGAGCGCGTCGTCCGGCGCCGGTCCGCCGCGTCGACCCCACCCGGCTCCCGGCTCGGCGTAGAACAGTGCGTGGCGGTGGGTGAACGCCGAACCGCCGGCCGGCTCGGTGCGGGTGACCGCGCCACCGAAGGCGTTGGTGAAGTAGTTGCAGCCCGGCGTCGGGGCGGCCGCCAGGAACGAGCCGATCAGGTCGATCGCGTCATCCGGATACGGCTCGGAGATGAACTGGGACAGGAACTTCCAGTTGGCCAACTCGTCTTCGTCGGGGATCTGGAAACCCGCGTAGGCGTCGGCCCAGTCGCCGTCGAGCATCGAGACCGCGGGGTCGCCGACGGCCAGGATGGGCGCGAGGATCTGGGCGGCCTCCGCCTCGGTGCCGCCGGCGAGGACGCCGATCAGCTGCACCTCGCCGGGACTCATCTCCAACTGGCTGGTCATCCGCTCGTCGACGAACGGTGCCGAACGCTGCCAGGCGTGGAACACCTCGCGCAGGTGGGTCAGCCCCGGCCAGGTCGCGGTGACGTAGACGGTTTGGCGCAATGGGCGCACGCGGTAGGTGAGCGAGGTGACGATGCCGAAGTTGCCGTTGCCCGCGCCCCTCAGCGCCCACAGCAGGTCGGCGTGGTGGTGCTCGTCGACGGTGATCGCCTCGGCCCCGTCCACCCCGGAGGCCACGACGATCTCGGCGGCGAGCAGGTTGTCCGACGCCATCCCGTAGGCGCGGGTCAGCAAGCCGAAGCCGCCGCCGAGGGTCGCACCGACCAGACCGACGGAGCCCTCCGTGCCGGTCGGCGCGGCGAACCCCGCCGCGCCGAGCGCGGTCACGGCTTCAAGTTGGTTGAGCCCGGCCCCGACCGTCGCCGTCCCGGCCGCCGCGTCGACGGCGACGGACTTCATCTCGCTGACGTCGACGACGACGCCGTCGTCGACGCTGTTCCAGCCCTCCAGGCAGTGCCCGCCGCTGCGTACCCGCACGGGGACCCGATGGCGTCGTGCCCATGCCAGGGCAGTGGCGACATCGCCCGTCTCCCTGGCGAATACGATCGCCATCGGGCGGTGGTCGAACAGCAGGTTCCAGCCGGCGCGCGCGGTCGGGTAGTCGTCGTCACCCGGTGCGACGACGCGTCCGGTCAGGCCGGCCAGTCCCGCCGTGGTCGACGTCATCGGATGGCCGCCGTCGCGGGGTCTGCTGGGTGTTCGACCGTCATGGGCTGAGTATGGCGGTCGCCGGTGCGAAACGGACCCGAGATGAGCCCATTTGGCTAGGGCGGCGCCACGTAGCCGACGGGACCCGACGCCAGACACACCGACAGCGCCGAGGTGTTCGCGATCGCGATGACGGCGTTGCCCGCCCCCGAGAGGCGGACGAAGACGCGGTTGAGCCCGGGATGGACCGGCACCCGGGTGGCGTCGCCGTCGGACAGCGCGAAGGTCATCGAACCGTCGTTGTTGGCCAGGTAGTTGATCTCGGCGGTCCACTCGGTCGGCAGCATCGGACCGTCGAGCGGCATCCTGACCGGGGTGTCGGGCTGAACGAGGTAGCCGCACTGTGGTTTTGGTCCAGGTAGGGTGTGCCGCACCCAGGTCACCTGCGCGTCGACCAGGTGGCCCTTGCGGTCGAAGGTGCGCAGATCGGTTGTGCTGGTGCTGAATTCGGGCCGGTCGCGCACGAGGGCGAAGACGTGGCCGAACAGATTGTCCGGCCAGGCGAAGCGCTGCAGGATCAGCGGGTCGACCTCCTGCTCGAGCAGGGGTGCGGTGGTGGCGGCGTTGGCCGCCGACAGGCTGCTCAACACGTTGGCGACGTAGGCCCGGGTCGGATTGTCGCGCCACCTCGCCGCGAACGTGACGGTCGAATACCCGCAGCTGACCACGAACAGTGCGGCACAGCCCACGACGAAAGCGGTGCGGGCCCGGGAGGCGTCCAGCCGCGCCGAGGTCACCCGGTTCGGCGCGAGGAATCCGACGGCCGCCAGCAGCGTCAGCATCACGGCCAGATCGGGCAGGTAACGCAGGGTCTGCGCCAACTCGATGGCGGTGAAGCGCGACGACCGCATCAGATAGATCGGCAGCTGGCAGGCCACCACGTACGCCGCCGCGGCGACCCACAGCACGCGGGCGTGTTCCTTGCGGGCCACCGACAGCGCGATCACCGCCCCCAGCACCAGCCAGCCCACCACCATGACGGGCCACTGCGGCAGCGCCCACGGCGACGACGGCGCCCAGCGCTCCCACTGCCACGGGCCGCCGATCAGCGCGGGCACGATGCCGTGGGTGACCGACCGCACCAGCAGGTCACCGGTCATGGCGAAGTCCAGCGTCCAGCGCCGCTGGTCGACGACGAGGAGGTAGATCCCGACCCAGGCCGCGGTCAGCGCGGCCGTGGCGATCCAGAGCCGACGCCCGCCACGCCACACGGTCGCCACCGCGGACCGGTCGCCCAGCACGTAGGCGAGCAGCGCCGCGACGGCGAACGCCGCGAACGGGATGACCGCCGACTTCTCGAAGAACGTCAGCCCGAGGAGGAACACCAGGGCGCCGTTGCGGGCGTACCGCTGATTGCCGGTGCGCAGCAACAGGATCGCGTCGGCGCACACCCACGCCATGGCGGCCGTCATCGGCAGGGCGTTCAGCGCCGCCGCCCACCAGGCGAACGCGGGCAGCGACAAGGGCGAGAAGAGCGCGAAGGTCAGCGGGATCAGCAGCAGTGGGCGCCACCCGAGGATCACGTGCAACGCCCGCAGGATCGCCAGCGACGCCACCAGTTGCAGCAGCACCAGGCTGACGGCGGGGACGATCCAGTTGAACGGCGCCAGCTTGGCGATCGCGCCGGCGAGGAGGAACGCCGCGGGCATGACGTGGCCGTCGTGGTCGTCGAAGAGATACGCCGGGGACCACAGTGGGTGGGTGCCCGCGCGGGAGATCAGGATCAGGTCGTCCCAGTAGAAGTAGCCCTGGAACGCCAGCACCGCGCGGATGGCCAATTGGGCGACGATCAGCGCCACGGCGGCGTACAGGACCCAGGGCGCCCCAGGTCGCCACGCTCCCAGCCGCCGAATCACCGGTGCGACTGTACGTGTCGGTATGGTGACCCGGTGCGGACACTCGTCACCGGAGCAGCCGGCTTCATCGGATCAACGCTGGTAGAACGACTGCTGGCGGACGGTCACGCCGTCGTCGGGGTCGACGACCTCAGCTCGGGCAACGCCGTCAACATCGTCGACGCCGAGCGTCACGACGCCTACGAGTTCGCCAAGGCCGACATCGTGGACGCCGATCTGCTGGGACTGGTCTCCGACACCCAGCCCGAGGTGATCTTCCACCTGGCGGCCCAGATCTCGGTGAGCCGGTCCGTCGACGACGCCCAGTTCGACTCCAGCGTCAACGTCGTCGGCACGGTCCGGCTCGCGGAGGCCGCCCGCAAGGCCGGGGTGCGCAAGATCGTCCACACCTCCTCGGGTGGCTCCATCTACGGCACGCCGCCGGTCTACCCGACCGACGAGACCGTGCCGGTGAACCCGTCGTCGCCGTACGCGGCCAGCAAGGTGTGCGGCGAGGTGTACCTCAACATGTTCCGCAACCTGTACGACCTGGACTGCTCGCACATCGCGCCGGCCAACGTCTACGGGCCGCGCCAGGACCCGCACGGCGAGGCCGGCGTCGTCGCGATCTTCGCCAAGGCGCTGCTGGCCGGCAAGCCCACCAAGATCTTCGGCGACGGCTCCGACACCCGCGACTACGTGTTCGTCGACGACGTCGTCGACGCGTTCGTCCGGGCCAGTGGGCAGGCGGGCAGCGGTCAGCGGTTCAACGCGGGCACGGGGATCGAGACGTCCACCCGCGCGCTGCACACCGCCGTCGCCGCCGCCGCGGGCACGCCCGACGAGCCGGAACTGCACCCGCCCCGGCTCGGTGACCTGCGGCGGTCCTGCCTGGACATCGGGCGGGCCACCGACGTGCTCGGCTGGACCCCGAAGGTTCCGCTGGCCGACGGCATCGACCGCACGGTCGGGTTCTTCCGCGACCAACTCGCCTGACCCGCCGCTACTCGACGGGGGTGCGGGCGCCCTCCAGCGCGACGGCCCGCGTCAGCTGGGCGTAGCGCAACTCCAGGTCCTTGAACCGCATGTAGGTGCTGATGGTGGTGAAGAGGAACGCCACGATCAGCGCGTACTCCAGCAGGTCGGCACCGCGGTCGACGCCGAGCCAGTTGGCCACCACGGTGGTGTCGTCGGGGCGCACGATGGCGTACACCGCGGCCAGCACGAACAGCACGTAGCCGATCTTCACCCACGCCTTGGCCTGCGCACTGCGGCGGGACCGCAACAGGTAGACCAGGATCACCAGCACGGCGGCGATCAGCAGAACCTGAATCCAGTTCATCGGCGCATCCTCTTCCGCAGCAATCCGTCGAAGACAATGTTGACGCCGTTGACCAACGGCTGACCCTTCGACATCGAATAGTCGGTGTACAGGATCTCGACGGGCTCCTCGGCCACCCGCCACCCGTTCTCGACGATCAGGGCGACGATCTCGCTGGCGTGCGCCATGCCGCTCATCGTCAGGTTCAACCCGTCGGCGACGACCTTGTCGAAGACCCGCAGCCCGTTGTGCGCGTCGGTCAGCCCCAGCTTGCGGCTGGCGGGGCTGACCTTCGCGATCATCGGGAAGACCAGGCGCCGCAGCAGCGGCATGTTGTTCGGCGTGCCGTCGGCGAAGCGCGTGCCCACCACGATGTCGAGGTTCTCGGTGCGGAGCCGGTCGATCATCCGGATCACGTCGGCGATGCGGTGTTGACCGTCGGCGTCGAACGTCGCGAACACGGCGGCACCGGGCCGGCTGCGGGCGTATTCGACGCCGGTCTGGATGGCCGCGCCCTGGCCGAGGTTGACGGGGTGGCGGACGACGTGGGCTCCGGCGCGCCAGGCCTGCTCGGCGGTGTCGTCGCGGCTGCCGTCGTCGACGCAGACCACGTTGTCGAAGACGGCGCGGACGTCGGTGACGACCTCCGCGATCACGGTCGCCTCGTTGAAGGCGGGGATGACGATCCACACGTCTCGCATGTCAATGCCGATCAAGATACCCGCCCGGTGCGGGCACCCTGGCGAGCGCGATCAGGTGCACCGCGATTCCGGCCAGCGGACCGCACAGCAGTGCCACCACGGTGCGGGTCTCCAGCGGCCACGGCACCAGCAGGAGCAGGGTCGAGGCCAGCGTCGCGCTGATCCAGCCGACGGCGTAGGCCCGGTGCAGTGCCGCCGCGACCGTCGCGGCGCCGGTCAGCGTCAGCGCCGCGATCATCACCGCCGCCGCGGTGAACCAGGCGAGCAGCGGTCCGCCCAGCTGGTAGTCGGGTCCGAACGCGGTGCGCAGCAGCCAGGGTCCGAGCAGTCCGGCGACCAGGACGGCGGCTGCGCCGAGCACCGCCAGGGCTGCGACCGGTGCGACCAGCGACCGCAGGCGTCGCTCGCGCTGGTCGACGAAGTGCGCGATCAGGTTTCCCTGCATCGCGGTCAGGGGCACCAGCAGCGGCGCCCGGGTCAGGGTGACCGCGAGGATGACGACGCCGCCCGCCGCACCGAGGTCCGCCGACGTGGCCTTCAGCAGGACGGGGAAGCCCATGATGAGGATCGCGCTGGCGCCGGCCGCCGCGATGGAGTGGGAGGCGCCGCGCAGGAACACCGCCGTGGTGCCGGGGGTGACGAGTCGGGCGGCGGCCCGGGACGACGGCGAGGCCAGCAGCAGCACCAGCCACGCGATCGCGCCCGCCACGGTCGCCCAGAGGTATCCGACCAGCCCCCAGCCGACGAGGCACGTGATCGCCGCGACGGTCACGCGCATCGCGGCGTCGCCGACGATGAGCGCGCCGTACTGCGACCACCGGTCGACCCCGGCGAGCATGCCCAGCAGCGTGGCGTGCACGCAGAATCCGGCCACCCCCGCCGCCAGCAGCGCCACGCTCAGCGCCTGCGACTCGGTGAACACGTGCCACGACCACAGCGGCGACGTCACGGCGATCGCCGCCGCCGACGCCACACCCACGACGGCTGCCACGCGGACGGGGCTCGACCGGGGTTCGGGCACCCGCGCCAGCGTCCTGGCCTGGCGCACCTCGCGGGTGGACTCCTGCAGTAGGCCGTTGGCGGCGCCGGCGAAGAGCCCGAACGCACCCCAGAACACGGCGAACACCGAGAAGCCAGCCGGCTCGAGGTCGCGCGCGGCGAGGTAGAGCACCGCGTAGCCGCACAGCGCGCTGACGACGGTGGCCGCGCCGACCCGGGCGACACTGCTCCTGGTGACGGGCCCCTGGGTCGGGACGGCCGCGCCGTCGGTCACAGGTCGGGGACGTCCGTCGAGTAGAGCCACGCCTGCCACAGTGGCCGCAACGATTCGTCGGCGTAGTTGGCGGCCAAACCCGTGAAGTCGTCGGTGACCGCCGTGCCGTGCCGGTGCCGAGTGGTCCAGTCCTGCAACAGCTTGAAGAAGTTCCGGTCGCCGATCGTGCCCCGCAGCGCGTGCAGGGTGAGCGCGCCGCGCTTGTAGACGCGGTCGTCGAACATGTCGCGGGGACCGGGGTCGGAGAGCAACAGGTTCTGCGGGGAGTGGCGCAGTCGGTGATGGTAGTGACGGGCGTGCTCGTCGGCGGTGCGTCCGCCGGACTCCTCGGACCACAACCATTCGGCGTAGCAGGCGAAGCCCTCGTGCAGCCAGATGTCGCGCCAGCGCCGCGCGGTCACGGAGTTGCCGAACCACTGGTGCGCCATTTCGTGGGCGATGAGCCGTTCGGCCCCGCGCTCGCCGTCACAGTGGTTGGCCCCGAAGATCGAAATTCCTTGGGCTTCCAGCGGAATCTCGAGATCGTCGTCGGTGACCACGACGGTGTAACCGTTCGAGAGCGGGTACGGACCGAAGAGCTTCTCGAAGAGCTTCATCATCTGCGGCTGGCGCCCGAAGTCGTGGTTGAACGCCGCGTGCAACCGTTGCGGCCGAACGACGTTCATCGGTACGGGGCTCTTGGTGAGGCGGTGGTGCTCGTACTGGCCGATCTGCAGCGTGACGAGGTAGGTCGACGTCGGCTCCGGCTGCTCGTAGGTCCACGTGGTCATCGCGGCCCTGGTCTTGCGCGACTCCAGCTTGCCGTTGGCCAGCGCGTAGTACGGGTTCTCGCACGTGATCGCGATGCGGTAGCTCGCCTTGCTGCTCGGATGGTCGTCGCACGGGAACCACGACGCCGCACCGTTGGGTTGGCCGGCGACCAGCGCGCCGCTGGTGAGTTCCTCGAATCCCACGTCGCCCCACAGGGATCGGATGGGCTTGGGGGTACCGGAGTACCGCACGGTGACCGCCAGTGCCGCGCCGGCGGCCAGCGGCGTGGCCAGCGTGACGTCGAGCTTGTGGCGCGATCGCGAGAAGTTCGCGGGCCGGTGGCCGTTCACCGACACCTTGGACACTGCGAGCGCGTCGGACAGGTCCAGGCTGAACGTCCGCAGCGAGGCCAGCGTGACCGCGGTGATGGTGGCGGTGCCGGCGAGCCGGTTGATGTTGACCTTGTATTCGACGTCGAGTTCGTAGCGGGAGACCCGGTAACCGAAGTTGCCGTTGCCGGGCAGATACGGGTCGATGACGGGCGGAGTTCCCCTGGCGCCCTTCTTCACTCCCCGCCTCACGCGGCACTCTTGGACTTCGTGGCCGACCCGCCGCGCTTCTTGCGCTTCTGGCCCCACGGCGCGATGGGGTTGCCCTGCCACCGCGTCGACGGTGGCACTTCGTCGCCGCGCATGACCAGTGAGGCGGGTCCGACGGTGGCGCCGGCCCCGATCTTCGCGGCGGGCAGGGCCACGCAGTGCGGGCCGAGCGTCGCGCCGGCCTCGACGACGACGGTGTCCAACCGCATGATCCGATCGTGGAAGAGATGGGTCTGCACGACGCAGCCACGACTCACCGTCGCGCCGTCGCCGACGGTGACCAGGTCGGCCTCCGGCAGCCAGTACGTCTCGCACCAAACGCCGCGGCCGATCTTGGCGCCCAGGGCCCGCAGCCACAGGTTCATCACCGGCGTTCCGCTCGCGGCGCGCGCAAACCACGGCGCGGCAACGGTTTCGACGAACGTGTCCGACACCTCGTTGCGCCACACGAAGGACGACCACAGCGGGTGTTCCTTGGCCTCGATGCGTCCCACCCACAGCCACTTGGCCAGCACGGCGATCGCGCCCGCCACGGCGCCGGTGACGATGAGGACCAGCCCGCACGCCAGTGACGTCCACACCCAGCCGAAGTCGACGGCCAGGCCTTGCAGTGCGGCGAGCATCGCGACGCCGATCGCGAACGTGACGATCATCGGCAGCAGCCGGCAGGTTTCGACCATGCCGCGCATCATCTTCAGCTTGCGCGACGGATGGAACGTGCGCAGGGCGTCGGCCGCGGTCGGCTGCCTGCGCAGCCGGACCGGGGGGCTGCCGAGCCACGACGATCCGGCCTTGGCCTTGTGGGGCGTGGCGCTGAGGACGGCGACGAGGCCGTCGTCGGGCACGCGCCGGCCCGGCTGGGTGATGCCGGAGTTGCCGAGGAACGCGCGCTTGCCGATGGTCGCGGTGGCGACGTGGATCCAGCCGCCGCCGAGTTCGTAGGACGCGACCATGGTGTCGTCGGCCAGGAAGGCGCCGTCCTCCACGACGGTGAACTTCGGCGTCATCAGCGTCGTCGAGATCTCGGTGCCCTGACCGATCTTGGCGCCCAGCAGGCGCATCCAGGCCGGTGTCAGCAGGCTCGCGTAGACGGGGAAGAGGTAGTTGCGCGCCGCGTCCATCAACCGCTCGGTGGTCCACAGCTGCCAGCCCACCCGGCTGCGCACGGGGTGGTAGCCCTCGCGCAGGCCGAGTGACATGAGACGCACGCCCAGCACGGTCAGCGCGGCGTAGAGGATCACCGCGACGGCGGTCGCGACGGGCGTCCACGCCAGCGCGGGCCAGATCGCCTCGCCCAGCGAGGCGGTGTCGCGAATCGCCCAGCCCACCACCGCGAGACCCGCGCCGAGGGCCAGCAGCGGGACGGCACCGAGCAGGATGGAGGTCAGGCCGTACATCGCCACCCACAGCGGGGCGCGCGGGGGCCGTTCGTCGGGCCACGGATGGCGCGCCTTGCCGGACTTCATGGCGGGCGAACCCTTCCAGTACTGGCCGGCCTTGACCTTGCCGACCACCCCGGATCCCGGTGCCACGTCGGCGTTCTTGCCCACCGCGGAGCCGGGCAGCAGCGTGGTCCGCGCGCCGACGGTGGCGTCGTTGCCCACGACGATCTCCCCGACGTGGAACAGGTCGCCGTCGATCCAGTGTCCGGTGAGGTCGACCTCGGGTTCGATGGAGCACCGGTGGCCCAGCGTCAGCATGCCGGTGACCGGCGGGGCCGAGTGCAGGTCGACGCCCTTGCCGACCCGGTTGCCGAGCGCACGGGCGTAGTACACCAACCATGGTGCGCCGGCGAGGTTCTCGGCACCGCTGGCCTCACCGAGGCGTTCGGCCAGCCACACCCGCAGGTGCACCGAGCCGCCCCGGCGATAGGTGCCGGGTTCGAGGCTGCCGATCAGGATGCGCGCGCCGAGGACGGCGATGGTCATCCGGCCCACCGGGGTGACGAACACGACGAACCCGATCAACAGCAGCCACCAGTCGACGGTGACGGCCCACGGCACCAGCTGCCACCGGGCCGCGACGTCGTTGAGCAGTGCCAGCCACACCACCCACTGCATGGCCGCCAACGTGGACAGCGGCACGGACGCCACGACCTGGGCCAGTTCGGTGACGCGGGAAACCGGTGCGACGACCCGCGTTTCGACGGTGGCCGCCGGGTCGAGCTCGTCGAGGTACCCGGCCAGCGAGCCGAGTCTCGGATGGTCGTACAGGTCGGCGACCGTCACCTCCGGGTAGCGCGCGCGCAGCGCGGCCACCAGTTGCGCCGCCGACAGCGAACCGCCGCCCAGGGCGAAGAAGTCCTCCTCCGGTCCCGCGACGGGGGCGGCGAGCACCTCGCGCCACAGCCCGGCCAGCCAGCCGGTGGTGCCGCCGAGGTCGGGGTCGTCGTCGGCCGAGTCGCCGAGGGGCCAGGGGAGTGCGTTGCGGTCGACCTTGCCCGACGTCCGCGTCGGAAGCTCCTCGAGCAGGACGAGTCTGGGCACCAGCGCCGCGGGTAGCGACTCGGCCAGCGCGACCCGGGCCGCGGCCAGGTCGAAGTCGGGGTCGGCGCTCGCGACGTAGCCGACCAGCAGGGGAGTGCCGCTGGCGGTACGCCGGACGGCCGCGGCGCCGCCGCTGACGCCGGGCAGGTTCACCAGGGCGGTGTCGACCTCGCCGAGCTCGATGCGCCGGCCGCCGACCTTGACCTGGTCGTCGGCGCGGCCCTGGAAGTACAGCCCGTCGGACTCCAGCCGCACCAGGTCGCCGCTGCGGTAGGCCCGCGACCATCCCAGGGTCGGCATCGGCGCGTACTTCTCGGCGTCCTTCTCGGGGTCGAGGTAACGAGCCAGGCCGACGCCGCCGATCACCAGCTCGCCGACGGCGCCGAGCGGGACCGGATTGCCGCCGGAGTCCACGACGGCGAGATCCCAGCCCGGCAGCGGAAGTCCGATGCTGACCGGGCCGGTGCCCTCCAGCTTGGCCAGGCACGCGACCACCGTCGCCTCGGTCGGACCGTAGGTGTTCCACACCTCGCGGCCCTCGACGGCGAGCCGGTCGGCGAGTTCGGGAGGGCAGGCCTCCCCGCCGAAGATCAGCAGCCGCACCGCTTCGAGCGCCTCGGCGGGCCACAGCGCGGCCAGCGTCGGCACCGTCGAGACCACGGTGATGTCCCGCGACACCAGCCACGGGCCCAGGTCCATGCCACTTCGCACCAGCGACCGGGGCGCCGGAACCAGGCACGCGCCGTACCGCCACGCCAGCCACATCTCCTCGCACGACGCGTCGAACGCCACGGACAGACCGGCCAGCACCCGGTCGCCGGGGGCGATCGGGTTGTCGGTCAGGAACATCTGCGCCTCGGCGTCGACGAACGCAGCGGCGTTGCGGTGGGTGACCGCCACGCCCTTCGGCGTGCCGGTCGAACCCGAGGTGAAGATGATCCAGGCGTCGTCGCGCGGCATGGGGGGTCCGGCGCGCCATCCCCGGGACGAGCCGGGGCCGCGCACCAGCCCGAGGTCGGTGATGATCGCGACGACGCCGGCCTCGCCGAACACCAGGTCGGCCCGCTCCTGCGGGTCGTCGGCGTCGACCGGCACGTAGGCCGCGCCGGCGGCCAGCGCGGACAGGATCGCGACGTACAGCGCGTAGCTGCCCGAGGGCATCCGGATGCCGATGCGGTCACCGCGGCCGATTCCGCGGGCGGCCAACCACGCGACGCTCTCCTCGACGTCGGCGATCAGCTCCGCGTAGGTCAGCTGCACGTCGCCGTCGTCGAGCGCGGGCGCATCGGGGTAGCGCTCGGCGGTCGCGTGCAGGACGTCGATCAGCGTTCGGGACTGCGGTGCCGCGTCCGACAACAGGTATTGCGCGGGGATGTCCGGCCGAGCCTCCGTTGTCACGACTACAAACTACTAAGCCCGCCCGTGTGGTTCGCGCCGCGCCGCGCCATGCGCGAGGTCATACCGATGGATTCGCCGTGATTGCAACCCTCGCCCGTCGTCGGCGGCGCGTCTACCCTCGCGGAGGTGCGGCTATTCGTGGTAGACGGAGCGGGCGACGACTGGAGCGAGCTGACGGCGGGCGGTGAGCCGACCGTGCGGTTGGCGGCCCCCGACCTGCAGCGGGCCCAGCGCGGGCGCGCGCGGATCCAATCCGACCGCGCCGACGTGGAGGTCATCCTCGACGTCACGGTGGCGGTGGCCCCCGACTTCCGCTCGGTCCGCGACCTGGCCGTCGTCGACGACGGAACGCTGCGCTACGCCGGCACGGTCGACGGGCTGGCCGGGTTGATCGCCGACATCGAGGTGGCCGGCGTCGCCGACGGGGTCACCCTCATCTCCGCGTCGCCCCGCGTCGACCTGCGGGAGTTGGGCAGGGACGTGCTGCAGCGCCTGGCGCTGCGGGGTCGCAAGTCCGCCTGACGTCGGGCCGACCGTGATGCAGCTACTGCATTAGTCGGTGCCATATTGGTCTTGGACATGTATTGATCCGGGACCTAGCGTTGGACGCGTGACGACCTTCGACACCGCACCGACCACCACCGCCTTGACCGGACGGATGATCATCGCCGGCGAGCTCGTCGCGGGCGACGGCCCCGAGATCCGCGGGTTCGACCCCGTCGCGGGCACCGAACTGCAACCCGCCTACCGCTACGGCGACGACCGTGACGTCGACCGGGCCTGTGCGGCCGCCGCTGCGGCCTTCGGCGAATACCGCGCCACCACCTCCGAGCGCCGGGCGGCGTTCCTCGAGCGCATCGCCGACAACGTCGAGGCGCTGCGCGACGCGCTGGTCGCCAGGGCGTCCGCCGAGACCGGCCTGCCTCAGGCGCGCATCACCGGCGAGGTCGGCCGCACCACCGGACAACTGCGGCTGTTCGCCGACGTGCTGCGGGAGGGCAGCTGGAACGGCGCCCGCATCGACCCCGCCCAGCCCGAACGAACGCCGCTGCCGCGCCCCGACATCCGTCAGCGTGCAGTTCCGCTCGGCCCCGTCGCGGTGTTCGGCGCCAGCAACTTCCCGCTCGCCTTCTCCGTCGCCGGCGGCGACACCGCGTCGGCACTGGCGGCGGGCTGCCCGGTCGTGGTCAAGGCCCACGACGCCCACCCGGGTACCTCCGAACTCGTCGGCCGCGCCATCACCGACGCCGTTGCCCAGTCCGGTCTACCCGCGGGCACCTTCTCGATGCTGTTCGGCACCGGTCCGGGACTCGGGACCACGCTCGTCACCGATCCGCGCATCAAGGCGGTCGGCTTCACCGGATCACGCACGGCGGGGCTGGCTCTCGTCGCCGCTGCGGCGGGTCGCCGGGAGCCCATCCCCGTCTACGCCGAGATGAGCTCGATCAACCCGGTCTTCCTACTCGACGGGGCACTGGCCACCCGCGCCGCCGAACTGGGCCGCGCCTTCGTCGCCTCGTTGACGATGGGCTCGGGTCAGTTCTGCACCAACCCGGGTCTCGTCATCGCCGTCGACGGCCCCCACCTGGACACGTTCCTCGCCGCGGCCAAGGACGCCGTGCAGGAGGCGCAGCCGACGCCGATGCTGACGCCGACCATCGCCGAGAACTTCGCCCGTGGCGTGGCCGCACTCGACGCCGACGCCGACCTCGTCGTGCGCGGAACGCCCGGCGACGACCGCACGACCTGCCGGGCCGCGCTGTTCAGTACCGACGCCGGCACGTTCCGGGGCTCCGAGGCGCTGCAGGCCGAGGTCTTCGGTGCGTCCAGCATCGTCGTGCGGTGCGCCGACGTCGCCGAGATGGCCTCGGTCATCACCGATCTCGAGGGTCAGCTGACGGCAACCCTGCACGTCGACGACTCCGATCACGACCAGGCCGCCGAACTGCTGCCGCTGCTCGAGCTGAAGGTCGGACGCATCCTGTTCAACGGCTGGCCGACGGGTGTCGAGGTGTGCCACGCCATGGTCCACGGTGGGCCCTCGCCCGCCACCTCCGACTCCCGCACCACCTCCGTCGGCGGCCGGGCGATCGAGCGGTTCCTGCGGCCCGTGTGCTACCAGAACATCCCGAACGCGTTGCTGCCCAACGCGATTGCCGACGGAAACCCCGACGGGCTGTGGCGCCGCGTCGACGGCCAACTCACCCACGACTGACCAAACCCCCGCGAAAACAAGGAGTCACGACATGCTGGACGGCGTTCTCTTCTTCCCCGTCACCCCGTTCACCGAGAACGGTGACGTCGACCTCGGCCGGCTCGCCGAGCACGTCTCAAAGGGCGTCGACGCGGGCCCCGGTGGCGTGTTCGTCGCCTGCGGCACAGGCGAATTCCATGCCCTGGAGGCCGTCGAGTTCGCCGGCATCGTCCGCACCGCGGTCGAGGCGGCAGGCGGCCGGGTGCCGGTCTACGCCGGCGCGGGTGGTTCGGTTGCGCAGGCGAAGATCTTCGCCCGCGCCGCCGCCGAGGCAGGCGCCGACGGCCTGTTGCTGCTGCCGCCCTACCTGGTCACCATGCCTCAGCGTGGGCTCGTCGAGTACACCCGCGAGGTCGCCGGTGCCACCGACCTGCCGTTGATCGTCTACAACCGCGGCAACGCCCGCTACAGCGAGGCGTCCGCCGTGGAGGTCGCCCACTTCCCGAACGTGGTCGGCTTCAAGGACGGAACGGGTGACGTCGACCTGGTCGCCCGCATCGTGCGCGCCGTCACCGACGCCCTGGAGCCCTCGGGCAAGCCGTTCCAGTTCTTCAACGGTCTGCCGACCGCCGAGGTGTCGCAGCAGGCGTACCGCGCAATCGGCGTCACGCTCTACTCGTCGGCCAGCTTTGCCTTCGCACCCGAGATCGCCCTGGCGTTCTACGACGGGCTGGAGCGGGGCGACGAGACCTTGGTCGCCGCGTTGCTGCGGGACTTCTTCCACCCCCTGGTCCGGCTGCGCGACACCGTCCCGGGATACGCGGTGTCGCTGATCAAGGCGGGCGTCAGCATGGAAGGCGTTGCGGCAGGACCCGTTCGGCCGCCGCTGATCATGCCGTCGGCCGAGGACGTCGACGCGCTGGCCGGCATCATCGCAGCAGGGCGCGCGGTGATCGCCGACGAGCTCGCGGCGGTGTGACGATGAGCGCTCGCGCGAAGAGCGACACGCCATGATCCGCATCACCGGTGCGCGCATCACGCCGGTCGCGTTCGCCGACCCGCCGTTGCTCAACACCGTCGGCGTCCACCAGCCGTTCGCCCTGCGCGCCATCATCCAGCTGGACACCGACGCCGGTCTGGTGGGGTTGGGGGAGACCTACGCCGACACCAGGCATCTGGCCCGTCTGGATGCCGCCGCCGGCGCCATCACCGGACTGGACGTGTTCGCGCTCAACGAGATTCGAGCCCGCATCGCCCACAGGTTGGCGGGTGACGACGCTGCAGTCGGCACGGCCGGCATGATCACCTCGGCCAGTGCCGTCGACCAGGTCTTCTCGCCGTTCGAGGTGGCCTGCCTGGACGTGCAGGGCCACGCCACCGGCAGACCGGTCTCGGATCTGCTGGGCGGTAAGGTTCGCGACGCGGTTCCGTTCAGCGCCTATCTCTTCTACAAGTGGGCCGCCCATCCGGGCGGTGAGCCCGACCCCTGGGGCGAGGCCCTCGACCCCGCCGGGATCGTCGCGCAGGCGCAGCGGATGATCGCCGAATATGGCTTCACGGCAATCAAACTGAAGGGCGGGGTCTTCCCGCCCGAGGACGAGATGAAGGCGATCGAAGCGCTGCGGGACGCGTTCCCCGAGCACCCGCTGCGGCTGGATCCCAACGCGGCGTGGACGCCGCAGACGTCGGTCAAGGTGGCCGCTGGCCTGGCGGGCGTCCTCGAATACCTGGAGGACCCCACGCCGGGCCTCGACGGCATGGCCGAGGTCGCAGCGCAGTCGCCAATGCCGTTGGCCACCAACATGTGCGTGGTCGCGTTCGACCAGTTGGCTCCGGCCGTCGCGAAGGACTCCGTCAAGGTGGTGCTCTCGGACCACCACTACTGGGGCGGTCTGCAGCGGTCGCGGCTGCTGGCGGGCATCTGCGACACCTTCGGGCTCGGGCTGTCGATGCACTCCAATTCCCACCTCGGCATCAGCCTGGCGGCCATGGTCCACCTGGCGGGTGCGACGCCGAACTTGAGCTACGCGTGCGACACGCATTGGCCGTGGAAGACCGAGGACGTGGTGAGGGCGGGCGTGCTCGAGATCCGTGACGGTGCGGTGGCGGTACCCACGACGCCGGGCCTCGGTGTCGAGATCGACGACGACGCCCTGGGCGCCCTGCACGAGCAGTACCTGCGGTGCGGCATCAGGGACCGCGACGACACGGGGTACATGAAGAGCATTCACCCGGAGTTCGAGACCGCCAGCCCGCGCTGGTAGCTACACTCATACCCGATCGGCGCATCCATGGCGCTGAGCGATACGGAGTGTGCATCGATGTTCTCACTGGCGAGACTGTCCTGCTTCATCGCCGTCGCCGAGGAACTTCACTTCGGCCGCGCTGCCGAACGCCTGCACATGACGCAGCCGCCACTAAGTAGGCAGATCCAGCAGCTCGAGTCCGAGCTGGGCGTGCAGCTGATCGACCGCACCACCCGGTCGGTGACGCTCACCCCGGCCGGAGTGGCGTTCCTGCCGGACGCGCGCCGCATCCTGCAACTCGCCGAGGGCGCGGCGATGACGGTCCGGCGGGTGCCCGCGGGAGATCTCGGCACGGTGGTGGTCGGCTTCACCGCCGCCTCGGCTCATGCGGTGCTGCCGCGATTGCTCGAGCGTGCCCGCGCCGAGCTGCCCGACGTGACACTGGAGTTGCGCGAGATGGTGTCGGCCGTCCAGCTCGAGGGTCTGATGTCCGGGGAGATCGATCTGGGGATGGTGCGGCCGCCGGTGAAGCGGCCGGGAATCGTGTCGCGGCCGCTGCTGCACGAGCAGCTGGTCGCCGCCCTGCCCGGGGAGCATCCGCTGGCGAGCCTGCCGCGGCAGCTGACGCTCAACGACCTGGACGGCCAAGACGTCGTCATGTACTCGCCGGTGCAGGCGCGGTACTTCAACGACCTGCTGATCAGCACGTTCACCATCGCCGGGGCCACGCCGCGCTACGTCCAGTACGTGACCCAGGTGCACACGATGCTGGTGTTGGTGCGCTCGGGCATCGGCATCGCGCTGGTGCCGGCCTCTGCGGCGACGCTGCACCCCGAGGGTGTGGTGTTCCGGTCGATCGGTGCGTTCCGCGAGCGGCCGGTGGAGCTGGACGCCGCGTGGCGCAGCGACAGCACCAACCCGGCGCTCCTGCGGCTGCTGCGCGACGTGCTGCCGCAGCGGGAGTGGACCACCGACGATCTGGTGGACGAGTTCGTCGGTTAGCCGACGACCCGGCAAGGACCCACCCTGGAAGTCTCTATCGCCGGCGATATCACTGCCTGTTGCCGCAACGGGAGTGGACCACCGACGATTTGGTGGACGAGTTCGTCGGTTGGCCGCCGGCCCGGCACGGACCCATCCTGGAAGTCTCTATCGCCGGCGATATCACGGCGCAGCATCCATTCTTCGAGCGGCACGTCTCAGGACGTCAGTCCGCCGAAACTAGTTGTCGGGCGGGGGTGGTTGGGGTTCGAAGGGTGTGTACCACCACCATTCGGCGCGTTCGCCAAGCGGGCCGCGGCACGGTTTCACCGCCGGTGGCGGTCCGGTGGGAGTGCGCGCCAACGATCCGGGGTTGAGCGGTTCGCCGTCGGCGTCGGTGACGACCAAGTGGCCGGCCGGACCGGTGATCGTGATCCCGCCGCTGTGATGCAGGCGGTGGTGGAACGGACACAGCAACACCAGGTTGTCCAACTCGGTGGGCCCGCCGTCCTCCCAATGAATGAGGTGGTGAGCGTGCAAACCCCGGGTCGACCCGCAGCCGGGCACCACGCAGCACCGGTCGCGGTGCTCCAGCGCCCGGCGCAGGCGGCGGCTGATCTGCCGGGTCGCCCGACCGGAGCCGATCACCTGGCCGTGGCGTTCGAACCAGATCTCGCAGTCCGCCTCGCACATCAGCCCCCGGCGGTCCGCGTCGGACAGGAACGGCCCCAGATGCAGCGCCGCCTTGCGGTTCTCGACGTCGAGGTGCACCACCACGGTGGTGTGCTGCCCATGCGGGCGCCGCGCGACATCGGCGTCCCAGCCGGCCTCGACCAGACTCACGAATGCGTCGGTGGCAGTGGGGAAGGGCGGCGTCTGCACCGACGGACCGTCGTCGTCACCGTCGACACCATGGTCGCGTTTCCACGCCGCGACCAACGCGTCCCGATGTGAGTCCAACCCCGCCTCGAACTTCGCGGCCTCCACCTTCGGCAACCGGATCCGGTAGGTGGTGTGCGTTTCCCCGACGGTCTTGGACAACGACCGCTCCGGCTCCGCCCGGGGATCAGGCTTGGGTCGCGGTTCGAGTTTGATCGCGAACCGCAACTGCGTCACCGTGGCCACCGACGCCAACTGGGCGTAGTGCTCGTCGGAGCCCTCCCCGGCGCGCTCGGCGATCACCGCGACTTGATCCAACGACAGCTGGCCCTCGCGCATCATCGCCGCACACTTCGGGAACTCCTCGAGTCGCCGGGCGGCGGTCACGATCGTCTCGGCGGTGTGGGGGCTGACGCCCAGCTTCCAGGCCACTAGCGCCGGGACTGACCGGCAGCCGGTGGCACCCCAGATGCCGTCGCCTTCGATTTCGGCGGCGATCTCCACCAACCGGCTGTCGATTGCGTTGCGCTGCCCGGCAAGTTCTTCCATCTCCCCGAACAACACCTCGAGACGCTCCTTGGAGCTCAAAGACGTTGCCGGCGAGGACATGCCACCATTGTATGAAGGGGGTACGACATCTGAGAACGCCTGATAGCGCCGGCGGTATCGACTTCCAGAGCGGGTGGTCCCTCGCTCGAGGCGACGTGCCTAGACCGCCATCGCGGGCTCGACGACGGGCGTCACCAGCCGGCCGCTGCGCAGGAACTCGTCGAGGTTGTCGAGGGTGAGCTGTTCCATCGCCGCCCGGGTCTCGACGGTGCCGCTTCCCACGTGCGGTAGCAGCACCACGTTGTCCAGGGCAAGGAGTTCGGCGGGCACGTTGGGCTCGTCGGTGAAGACGTCGAGGCCTGCACCTGCGAGTCGGCCGTTGGTCAGGGCGTCGACCAATGCGGCCTCGTCGACGACGCTGCCGCGCGCGATGTTGACCAGGTAACCCGTGGAGCCGAGGGCGTCGATGACGTCCGCGTCGACCAGTTGCCGCGTGCCGCTGCCGCCGGCGGCGGCCACGACGAGGACGTCCACCCCGGCCGCGAGCGCGACGGGGGAGTCGACGTAGGCGTACGGCGAGTCGGCCTTGGGGTTGCGGTTGTGATAGGAGATGGTGCAACCGAAGGCGTTGAGCCGCTTGGCGATTGCCGATCCGATTCGGCCGAGGCCGATGATGCCGACGCGCCTGTTGCTGACCTGGTGGGTCAGCGGGAAGTTGCCCGTGGCCGGCCACTTTCCCGCGCGCACGTAGCGGTCGGCGGCCGAGAACTGCCGCATGACGTCGATCATCAGGCCGACGGCGGTGTCGGCGACGCAATCGGTGAGGACGTCGGGGGTGTTGCTCACGCCGATGCCTCGCTCGGATGCGGCGTCGACGTCGGTGGTGTCGTAGCCGACACCGAAGTTGACGATGGCGCCGAGTTTGGGCAGGGCCTGCATCAGGTCCGCGTCGACGCCGGAGCGTCCCGAGGTGACCACCGCGGTGATCTCGGCGCCGTGGGTGGAGAGGAACTCGCTGCGCTCGCGGGCCTCGTCCGGCAGCACGTACGCGCCGTAGGTCTCGGACAGGGTCTTCTCCAGCGTGGCCTTCAGGGGGCCGACCTGCAGCACGGTGCGGTCCGAGGGCGTGTGGCGTGGTGTGGTCATGATGAGAACCACGGTACGACTACCTGCGGATACCCGTCCAACCCCGAAATAGCATGGACTAATGCCCAACCGGCATGATCAGGCGTTTGGCGGCACCGTCACGGTATCGGCGGGCCCCGGGGACGGCCATCGGCCGACGTCAGGGCCGTTTTCCGCACCCTCCAGCGAGACCTGAGAGTGCCCGAAGCAGGGCCTTTCAGTGCCGCCAAGCGGGGTTGACGCTGCTGAAACCCCGTCCTTACGGTGTGTCTGCGATCACACGTCGCATCCACATACGTGGACGTCACACCAGCAGCCCCTGGAGGACACATGAGTTCGAGAGCGGTCTTCGCCGCCGGCGTCGCGGTGCTCACCGTCGCCACGAGCGGCTGCACCGTCGCCAACTCCGGACGCGGCGGCTACGACCCCAACACCCTGCGCGTCGTCCTCTCCCAGGAACCCCCGACGCTGGAGCCGTGCGAGAGTTCGCTCACCTCGACCGGAATCGTGGTGCGCTCCAACATCACCGAACCGCTCGTCGAGCGCGATCCGAACTCCGGTGACCTCCAGCCGCTGCTGTCCACAGGGTGGCGCCAGACCTCCCCGACGCAGTGGACGTTCGACATCCGCACCGGCGTGACGTTCTCCAACGGCGCCCCCTTCACCGCCGCCGACGCCGCGTTCGCCATCGACCGCGCCGTGAACTCGGACCTGCAGTGCAACGTCGACGGATACGTGTTCGGTGACGAGAAGCTCAAGCTGGCCGCGGTCGACGACCGCACCTTGACCGTCGAGACCGAGAAGCCGGATCCGATTCTGCCGCTGCGCATTTCATTCGTCGAGATCGTGCCGCGGTCGACCAGCACGACGGAGAAGGTGCGCGAGCCCATCGGGACCGGGCCCTACGCCATCGAGAATTGGGACTTCGGTCAGAAGCTCGTGCTTGCCCGCAACCCCCGCTACTGGGGCACGGCACCCGCCTTCGCCCGCGCCGAGTATCAGTGGCGCAGCGAAGGCAGCGTGCGGGCGGCGATGATCACCAACGACGAGACCGACGTCGCCACGTCGCTTGGACCCGAGGACGGCGCAGGAGACCTCGGCGTTCCGTTCCAGAACAACGAGACCACCGCACTGCGCATGCAGGCCACCGAGGCGCCGCTGAACGACATGCGGGTTCGGCAAGCGATCAACTACGCCATCAACCGGACCGGCATCGTCAAGGCGCTGTTCCGCGGGCTCGGGGACCCGGCGTCACAGCTGATCCCGTCGGGCGTGGTGGGTTACAACGACCAACTGGCGCTGTGGCCGCACGACTCCGACAAGGCGAAGGCGCTCGTCGCCGAGGCCAAGGCAGACGGCGTCCCGGTGGACACCCAGATCAGGCTCATCGGCCGCACGGCGCAGTTCCCCAAGATCGCCGAGACCATCGAGGTGATCCAGAGCGAGCTTGCCGACATCGGCCTCAACGTGAAGATCGAGATGATGGACACGGCGTCGCAGCTGCAGTATCAGCTGCGGCCGTTCCCACCCAACACCGGGCCGTACCTGCTGATGATCATGCACGGCAACCAGGCCGGTGACGCGGCCTTCACCATGGATCAGTACATGCTGAGCGACGGTCCTCAGGCCGCCTACGGCACAACGGAATTCGACGCGAAGATTCGTGCCGCGGAAGCCCTCACCGGCCAGGCCCGCCAAGACGCGTTCGCACGACTGTTCGCCGAGGAACCGCAGGACATCATGCAGATGGCCTACCTCGCCCACATGAAGGGCATCCTCGGCAAGTCCGCTCGCGTCGACTACACCCCCAACTCGGCCACCGGCGACGAGATGCGGCTGTCAGAGATGACCATGGCCGGCTCCGACCGCACCGACGCCCAGTAGTCAGGAAGGCCACCAGATGTTTTCGTTCGTACGGCGCCGGATGTACACCAGCGCACTACCGTTGATCATCGTCCTGCTCGGCGTGTTCCTCCTCGCCCGACTCACGGGCGATCCCACCAGCCTCTACCTTCCGGAGTCGGCGACCGAGGCGCAGCGCGAGGCGTTCGCCCAGAAGAACGGCTTCGACCAACCCATCACGACCCAGCTCGGCGACTACTTCACCGGGGTGCTGCACCTCGACTTCGGCACGTCGCTGCGCACCGGAGAGTCGGCCTCGGAGATGGCCTTTCGGGCGTTCCCCGCAACGCTTCAGCTGGCCTTCACGACGATGCTGCTCGCGATCGTCGGCGCCATCGTGATCGGCTGCTGGGCGGCCTACCGGCCCAACTCGCTGGCCGACCGCTTCTCCAGCCTGCTGTCGATGACCGCGGCCAGCATCCCGGACTTCTGGTTCGCCATCACCGGCGTCTGGCTGTTCGCGGTGCTGCTCGGCGTGCTGCCGACCTCGGGTACCGACGGACCGTTGGCATGGATCCTGCCCATCGCGACGCTGATGATCCGACCGCTGGGCGTGCTGACCCAAGTGGTCCGCGGCGCAATGGTTTCCGCGCTGTCGGCCCCGTACGTGCGGCTGGCCCGCAGCAAGGGCGCGGGTGACCTGCGGGTGGTCACCCACCACGCGCTGCGCAACGCGGCCGCCCCGGCGCTGACGGTGGCGGGCGACCTCGCGGTCGGCCTGATCAACGGCGCGGTCGTGGTCGAGGCGATCTTCGGGTGGCCCGGCATCGGCAAGCTCATGATCGACGCGATCCTGCAACGCGACTTCGCGGTGCTGCAGGCGGCGGTTCTCCTCACCGCGGTCAGCATCTTCGTCCTCAACATCGCCATCGACGCCTGTTACGCGCTGCTCGACGCACGCGTGCGGGAACCGGCCCGGGTCTAGGAGACAGACACATGAGTACTCAACTCGATCTCGTCCCCGTCAAGCCGACGACGGCGATCGTCGGAGACGCCGGCACGCGAAAGTCGAGTCGCGCCGTGTGGTTTCGGCTGCTGGCCAACGACCGGGTCGCCGCGTGCGCTGCGGCGGTGCTCGCGCTGGTGCTGCTCACCGCGGTGTTCGGGCCGATGCTGATGGGGCACGTCGCCACCAGCATCGACCTGGACAACTCCAACCAGGCGCCGTTCACCCTGGCGCACGGCTGGGCCAACGTGCTGGGCACCGACCCACTGGGCCGCAGCATGCTGGCCCGGTTGATCGTGGCCAGTCGGACCACCCTGTCGGTCGCCATTCCCGCGGTGGTGATCTCGGCGGTGATCGGCTCGTTGATCGGCATGTGGGCCGGGTTCTACCGCGGCTGGCGGGAGACGGTCGCGATGCGCGTCGCCGACGTCATCATGAGCTTCCCGTCGCTGCTGCTCGCCGTCGTGGTGCTCTACGTCTTCTCCCCGAGTGCGGCCAACATCGTTGCCGTCCTTGCTCTCACCCGCATCCCGGTCTACCTGCGCACCGCTCGCGCCGAGTCGGCCGAACTGCAGAGCCGGCTGTTCGTCGACGCGGCCCGCACCTTCGGGGCCAGCGCCACGTCGATCATCACCCGCCACGTCCTGCCGATCGTCCTGCCGACGCTGCTGACGGTCGCCACCCTGGACTTCTGCTACGTGATGCTGGCGGAGAGCTCGCTGAGCTTCCTCGGCATCGGCATCCAACCGCCCGACGTGAGCTGGGGCCTGATGGTCGCCCAGGGCCGCACCTACCTGAATTCGGCGTGGTGGCTGTCGTTCTTCCCCGGCCTGGCCATCGTCATCACCACGGTGTCGGCGACGATCCTCGCCGCCTGGGCCCGGATCGCGACCGATCCCGGTCAGCGGTGGCGGCTCACCGTTCCGCAGAAACGCCTGTCCCGCTTCGCCAAGACCACGAAGGCTCTCTCATGACCGCCATCGCAGAGCACCCGCACACCGACGTCGTCGACGCCGATCCGGCCTTGAGCGTCGACGGGCTCACCGTCGACATTCGCACCATCACCGGTACCGTCCGCGCCGTCAACGACGTGTCCTTCGACGCCCGTCGCGGCGAGACGCTCGCGCTGCTCGGTGAATCCGGCTGCGGCAAGTCGATGACGGCGACGGCCTTGGTGGGCCTGCTCGAACCCGTCGCCGAGGTGACCGCGGGAACGGCCACCCTGACCGGCCGCGACGGCGTCGCCGACCTGCTGGCCGTCGACCGCAAGACGCGCCGCAAGTTGGCGGGCACCGAGTTGGCCATCGTCTTCCAGGACGCCCTCACCGCACTCAACCCGCTCTACACCGTGGGCACACAGCTCGCCGAGCCGTTTCGGATCCACCACGGGATGAAGTCCAAGGAGGCCAAGGCCAAGGCCGTGGAACTCATGGCGCGGGTGGGCATTCCGCAGCCCGAGACGCGGCTGAACTCCTACCCCCACCAGTTCTCCGGTGGCATGCGGCAACGCCTGCTGATCGCGATGGCGGTCGCACTGAATCCCCGGGTGCTCATCGCCGACGAGCCCACCACCGCGCTCGACGTGACGGTGCAGGCGCAAATCATGGCGCTGCTGCGCAGCTTGCGCAGCGAGTACGACATGGCGGTCGTGCTGATCACCCACGACCTCGCCCTCGTCGCCGAGGAGGCCGACCGCGTCGCCGTGATGTACGCCGGCAACATCGTCGAAACCGGCCTGGTGTCAGAGGTATTCGCCAACCCGCGGCATCCCTACACCAAGGGCCTGCTCGACTCGGTGCCGGTCAACGCGGTACGCGGCGACGAGCTCAAGTCGATCGGTGGTTCGCCGCCCGATCTGCACTCCATCCCGCAGGGGTGTGCGTATCAGGCTCGCTGTCCGCTGGTCCAGGACGTCTGCCGGACCAGCCGGCCCCCCTCGAATTCCGTCGGCTCACGGCACCTGTCGGCGTGCCACTTCCCTCAGGAGGTCGTCAATGTCTAGTCAACTGCTCGAGGTGCGCGACCTCCGCAAGACCTTCCGGGTGCCGGGCAGCAAGACCGGGCTGACGGCGCTGGACGGCATCACCCTGGATCTCGGGCGGGGCGAGACCCTCGGTCTGGTCGGCGAATCCGGGTGCGGCAAGTCGACGTTGGCCAGGACGCTGATGATGCTCGAGCGCCCCGACTCGGGCAGCGTCTCGTTCGACGGGATCGACCCGTTCACGCTGCGCGGCAAGGACCTGCTGAAGTTCCGGCGCCGCGTGCAGATGGTGTTCCAGGATCCCTACGCCTCGCTGAACTCACGGATGAGTGCGGGCGACATCGTCTCCGAGCCGTGGCGTACCCACAAGTCGATGTACGCCACCAGGGCCGAGCGCGACGCCAGGGTGCGCGAACTCCTCGAACTCGTCGGGCTGGGCGCGAAGGCCGCCGACAAGTATCCGCAGGAGTTCTCCGGCGGCCAGCGTCAGCGCATCGGCATCGCCCGCGCGCTGGCCCTGGATCCCGACGTGGTGATCTGTGACGAGCCGGTCTCCGCGCTCGACCTCTCGGTGCAGGCGCAGGTGCTCAACCTGCTCAACGACCTGCAGCGGGACCTGGGCATCGCCTACGTCTTCATCTCCCACGACCTGTCGGTGGTTCGCCACGTCGCCGACCGCGTCGCGGTGATGTACCTGGGCCGCATCGTCGAATCCGGACCCACCGAAGCGGTGTTCGACTCACCCAGCCATCCGTACACCGCCGCCCTGATGTCCGCGGCGCCCAAGCTCGACGCCGCCCACCGCAGCGAGCGGATCCTGCTGAAGGGCGAGGTGCCCTCGCCGCTGAATCCACCGTCGGGCTGCCGCTTCCGGACCCGCTGCTGGAAGGCGACCGACGTGTGTGCCACCGAGCGGCCGCCGCTGGCCGTCGACCCGAACTCGGCAACCCACGGCGCCGAGTGCTACCACCCCATGGTGGGTGAACCGGCGCTGTCGGCCAGCGCGTGAGTGGTGCGGGCTTCGCGGTCGTCACCGTCGCGATCGTCTTCGCGTCGTGTCTGCAGGCGTCGATCGGATTCGGCATGGGGATGCTGGCCGCACCGGTCGTCGCCATCGTCGACCCGAGTTTGATTCCCGGCACGCTGATCATGCTCGCGGCCGCACTCACGCTCGCCGTCACGGTGCGGGAGCGGGCGGCGATCGACTTCTCCGGCACGGGGTGGGCGCTGCTGGGCCGGGTGCCCGGCACCGTCCTGGGCGGTCTGCTGCTGCTGGCAATACCCGAACGCGCACTGGCGATCCTGATCGGCTGCGTCGTCCTGTTCGGCGTCGCCCTGACCAGTTTCGGCTGGGTTCCGGTGCCGCGGCCCCGCAACCTGATGCTCGCGGGTGCGACGTCCGGGGTGCTGGGGACCGCCACCGCGATCGGCGGGCCGCCGATGGCGCTGGTGTGGCAGGGCAACTCGGGTCCCTCGTTGCGGGGCACGATGAGCGGGTTCTTCCTCGTCGGGTCGACGTTGTCGATCGGCGTGCTCGCCGCCACCGGAGCCGTCCACGCCGACACCTTCCGAACGTTCGCGGCGCTGATTCCCGCGGTCGTCGGCGGCTACGTCCTGTCCCGGTTCGTCAACGGCTGGCTCAATCCCACGCGGCAGAGGTGGACGGCGATCGCGATGTCACTCGCCGGCGCCACCGCGCTGATCGCCCACGAGGTAGGAGTGTTGTGACCCTCGACGACGATTCGGACGTCGCCGTGCGCAAGGTGAAGTCGGCCGTGCGCACGGTGGAGCTGCTCGAGTACCTCGCCGCCAGACCCGACGAGCCGGCCCGCGTCCGGGAGATCAGCGAGGCGCTGGGCATGCCGCGAAGTAGTGCGCACGCCCTGCTGCGGACGTTGATGGCGCAGGGTTGGGTGCGTTCCGACGAGTCGGGCACGCTGTACGGCATCGGGGTGCGCGCGCTGCTCGTCGGCACCAGCTATCTGGACGGCGATCCCTACCTGCCGACCATCGCCCCGTTCCTGGACGACCTGCGCCAGGAACTCGACGAGACGATCCACCTCGGCCGGCTGGACGGCCTCGACGTCGTCTACCTCGCAACCAGGGAGTCCCGGCAGTATCGCCGGACTGCGAGCCGGGTGGGACGACGATTGCCGGCCCATGCGACCGCGCTGGGAAAGGCGTTGCTGGCGGACCGATTCGGCGCCGAACGGGAGAGGCACGTGCCGGCGCGGCTGGTGGCGATCACCTCGCACACCACCACCGACCGGGTGCTGCTGGAGGAGCAGCTGGAGACGGCGAGGATCCGCGGCTATTCCACCGACGACCAGGAGAACACCGACGGGGTGCGCTGCTTCGCGGTGGCGTTGGGCTACACGCGACCCGCGCAGGACGCCATCAGTGCGTCGGTGCCGCTGGCGCGGTTGACGCCGGACCGTGAACGCGTCATCGTCGAGGCCTTGCGCTCCGTCGGCGACAAGGTGTCGCGGGTGCTGCGACCCGTGGCGAACGGCGACAAGTGGTTCGCGCAGTGACACTTTCGGCATGCGATTCGAGCATGAATCCATGCGATAAGAGTGTTGGACGAGTATCAAAGCGTCTTTGTAGGCTGACGGCATGAGGCCGTCCCGCACCCCCGTCGTCACCACCATGAGGGTGGTGCCCATCGCCGGCCACGACGGCATGCTGCTCAACCTCAGCGGTGCCCACGGACCGTTCTTCACCCGAAACCTGGTGATCCTGAACGACTCCGACGGCAACGTGGGAGTGGGGGAGGTGCCCGGCGGCGGCGCCATTCGTCGCACGCTGGAGGACGCCCGCCGCATCGTCGAGGGCCGCAGCATCGGGGACCATCACGCGGTCCTGGCCGACATCCGCACCACCTTCGCCGACCGCGACGCCGCCGGACGCGGCGCGCAGACCTTCGACCTGCGGGTCACCGTGCACGCGGTGACGGCCGTCGAGTCGGCGCTGCTCGACCTGCTGGGCCGCCACCTCGAGGTGCCCGTCGCGGCGCTCCTTGGCGAGGGCCAGCAGCGTCGGCGCGTGCAGGCCCTCGGCTACCTCTTCTTCGTGGGTGATCGCACCAAGACCGACCTGCCCTACCGGTCGGCCGCCGACGAGCCCGACGACGCCGACGACTGGCAGCGCATCCGGCACGACGAGGCGATGACGCCGGACGCGGTGGTCCGCCTCGCCGAAGCCGCGCGGGAACGCTACGGCTTCCGCGACTTCAAGCTCAAGGGCGGCGTGCTGCCCGCACCGGACGAGGCCAAGGCCGTCATCGCGTTGGCCGACCGCTTCCCCGATGCGCGAATCACCCTGGATCCCAACGGGGGCTGGCTGCTCGACGACGCCGTACGGACCTGCCGGGAACTCGACGGCGTGCTGGCCTACGCGGAGGACCCGGTCGGCCCCGAGGGCGCATTCTCCGGCCGCGAGGTGATGGCCGAGTTCAAGCGGGCGACGGGTCTGCGCACCGCCACCAACATGATCGCGACAGACTGGCGCGAGCTCGGTCACGCGATCCGGGCCGGCGCCGTCGACATTCCGTTGGCCGACCCCCACTTCTGGACGATGGCCGGCTCGGTGCGCGTCGCGCAGCTGTGCGACGCGTGGGGCCTCACGTGGGGATCGCACTCCAACAACCACTTCGACGTGTCGCTGGCGATGTTCACCCACGTCGCCGCCGCGGCACCCGGCGAGGTGACGGCGATCGACACCCACTGGATCTGGCAGGACGGCCAGCGAATCACCAAGCGGCCGTTCGACATCGTGGACGGCTACCTCGACGTGCCCGACGCGCCGGGACTCGGGGTCGAGCTCGACGAGGACGCGGTGGCCGCGGCGCATCAGCTGTATCTGACCGACGGCCTCGGCGCGCGGGACGACGCGGTGGCCATGCAGTATCTGATTCCCGGGTGGACGTTCGACCCCAAACGACCGGCACTGCAACGGAGCTGACGAGTGAAGATCCTGCTGGCCGATGCCAACCTGGCCCCGCACCGCGAGCGCTTCGAGGCCGCGCTGCCGTCGGGCGTCGACGTCGTGTGGCGCCCCGGGCAGGATCCGGCGACGCTGCGGGAGGAACTGCGCGACGCCGAGGTCTACGTCGGCAGCAGGTTCACCGCGGCGATGGCCGACCTGACCGAGAAGCTGCGGCTGATCCACGTCGTCGGCGCGGGCGTCGACAAGGTCGAGTTCGACGCCCTGCCACCGGGGGTGCTGGTGGCCAACACCTTCCATCACGAGCGGTCGATCGCGGAGTACGTGCTCTCGGCGGCGGTGATGCTGCGTCGCGACTTCCTCGCCCAGGACCGGGCACTGCGGCGCGGGGTGTGGGCCACGTCGGTCTACGACGACTCCATTCCACAGCTGCCGACGCTGCGTGACGCCCGGATCGGCTTCGTCGGCTTCGGGCACATCGGGCAGCGCGCCTGGGAGGCCTTCCGCGGGCTCGGAGCCACCGGCGCGGCCGTCACCGGATCCGGGCGCGTGGACGCCGCCGCCCACGGGCTGTCCTGGGCGGGCGACATCTCGCGACTCGACGCACTGCTCACCGAGTCCGACGTCGTGGTGCTCAGCGCGCCGCTGAACCCCGCCACCGCGGGCATGATCGGCGGTCGCGAATTGCAGCTCATCGGTCCCGACGGCGTGCTGGTCAACGTGGGCCGCGGGCCACTGGTCGACGAGCGGGCCCTGTACGAGGCGTTGCGCACCGGCGTCCTGCGCGCGGCCGCCATAGACGTCTGGTACCGCTACCCGGTGCCAGGTGGTCAGTCGGTGCCCAGCGCGCTGCCCTTTCACGAGTTGGCCAACGTGCTGATGACGCCGCACTCCTCGGGTGTCACGACGGACACGTTCCGGGGCCGGTCGGACGACGTGGCCGCCAACGTGGGGCGGTTGGCGCGCGGCGAGGCGTTGGCCAACGTCGTCGCGCGATAGCCCTCAGCAAACGTTCCCGACAGCTCGCGACGTTCGCCGGTGGCGGTAATTGACCTTGGCCGCGACTAATTCGCGCTCGGCGGCGCCGCGTGCGTGCCGACAGTCGACCGTGCCCGCCATGACCTGGCGATTGCGGTGTATCGGAGAACGTTCCGCCGTTCGAGTTCGCGTTGCCAGCAATCTGTCCGCGTCGCGTAATGCCACGTAATGTGCATGATCACCGCGTGCAAGCTATCCTTTCCGGGTCGACTGGCTGGGACCAACCCCCCGTAATCCCGCCTGCTGGTCTGGCAGCGATTGCGGAGTTTCACGTGGTGGAGTCTCAGCTATCGACATCGAGTGGTCGGAGGCGACGTCCTGCGACGACTCTCCTCCCGGGTGGCGCCACGGCGGCGTCCCACGGGTGGACAATGGCGGGACCGAGCGGTGAGGTTTGGAGATCTAATGTCGCAGGACGTGACCAGCGCCACGCCGGCTTCAGGCTCCCCGGAGCCGGCGTCGACCAAGCCCCGGCGCGCCCGCATCATCGGCCTCGACGGCGTCCGCGGACTGCTGTGCCTAAGCATCGCCGTCACCCACATCACCGGTCACTACTCGCCGAAGACGGCAGCAACCTGGCAGACCAACGTCTTCGGGTTCTCGCTGGTCTACTTCTTCGTGCTCAGCGGCTTCCTGCTGTCGCTGCCGTTCGTCCGCAACCTGATCAAGGACCGCACCGCGGCGACCCTGCCGAACGTCACCGACTACACGGTGCACCGACTGGCCAGGATCATGCCCGCCTACGTGCTGATCTTCCTGTTCGTCAACTTCGTGCTGCAGGTGTCCTACGTGCAGAACCCGACGCTGCAGCCGCTGGGCACCGACGACGGCACCGCGATGATCACCGACCCCGGCATGCTCGTCGCGAACCTGACCCTTACGCAGTCCTACTTTCCGGCCTACGTCCAGACCGGCATCAACCCGTCGTGGTCGCTGACCCTCGAGTACGCCTTCTACGCCTCGCTGCCCCTGCTGTTCATGGTCGTCTTCGCCCTTCGCAAGCGCCTGTCGGTCAACCCGCTGGTGCTGGCCACCGCGGTGCCCGCGTTCCTGCTCGTCCTCGGTCTGGTCGGACGGGCGCTCATCCCGGTGGTCTTCGCCCACGCCGGCACCACCGACTTCATGCTGCTGAACTGGGGACCCAACTGGGCAGCGGTGTTCACCAAGAGCTTCCTGACCAATGCGGACAACTTCGCCTTCGGCATGCTGGCCGCCATCATGTTCGTCGCCATGGAACGTGGTGAGCTGCCCGAGCGACTGAGCCGCCGGGTGCGGACGATCAGCACCGTCGCCATCCTGCCGGTGCTGCTGGCCTGCGGCGTACTGCTGGTGTTCGCCAGTCAGTTCGTGACGGCCGGTGTCGGCGTCGTCGCCGCCCTGATGATCCTCATCGTCGTGGCGCCGCTGGCGCGTCACCAGAAGTCCCGGTTGGCGACGGCGTTGGACTTCCGGCCGATTCGCTTCGTCGGCGAGATCTCGTTGTCGGCGTACCTCTGGCACTTTCCGGTGCTGCTGATGCTGGGCCGGATCGGCTGGATGGCCGGCGACACGCTGCCGGGGATGCTCTGGAACATCGTCCTCGCCCTGGCCGTCACCATCCTCGCCGGCGCCGTCACCTATTACCTGATCGAGAAGCCGGCGATGAACTACGCCAAGCGCATTCGGTCGAAGAAGAAGCCCGCGCTGGCCTGACGGCCGTCGAGTACGGTTCGGCCATGCACCGCCGCTACTGCGTCGTCGGCGCCGGCATCGTCGGCCTGTCGACCGCGCACCACCTCCTCGAGGCCGAGCCCGACGCCACCGTCGTCGTGCTGGAGGCCGCGTCGTCGGTCGCCTCACATCAGACCGGACACAACAGCGGAGTCATCCACTCGGGCATCTACTACGAGCCCGGCAGCCTCAAGGCGCGGTTCTGCAAGGCGGGGGAACGGGCGACCAAGGAGTTCTGCGCCGCACACGACATTCCGTTCGACGAGTGCGGAAAGCTGATCGTCGCAACCACCGACGCCGAAGTGGCGCGCATGGCGGCCCTGCAGGAGCGGGCCGGGGTCAACGGCATCGCCTACCGGCGGATCGGCCGTCCCGAACTGACCGAACTCGAGCCCAACGTCACGGGACTCGGCGCCCTGCACCTGCCGAGGACGGGAATCGTGGACTACCGACGGGTGGCGACGACCCTGGCCGAGCTGGTCCGCGGCGCGGGCGGCACAGTGCTCACCGGCCAGCGCGTCGTCGCCATTGCCGAAGACGCTCGGGGAGTGACGGTCTCGACGCGGTCCACGACGGTGACCTGTGACCGGCTGGTGGTGTGCGGGGGTCTGCAGGCCGACCGGCTGGCCGAGCTGGCCGGGGTGCGGGTCGACGTGCAGATCGTGCCCTTCCGCGGCGAGTACTTCCAGTTGCCCACGACGCGAGCGGGTTTCGTACGGCGGCTGATCTACCCGGTGCCCGATCCGGAACTGCCGTTCCTCGGGGTGCACCTCAGTCCCACCATTGCCGGGGCCATCACCGTCGGGCCGAGTGCCGTACTGGGCCTGGCCCGCGAGCGCTATCCGAAGTCGTCCGTCGACGTGCGCGACGTGGCGCGGATGGCGACGTTCCCCGGCCTGTGGCGGGTGGCGAGGGCCAACGCGCGCCTCGGGGTCAGGGAGATCGGCAACTCGTTGTTCAAGACGAGGTATCTACGCGAATGCCGCAAGTACGCACCGGGTTTGACCGTCGCCGACCTGTTGCCGCTCGAGGCGGGCATCCGCGCCCAGGCCGTGCGGCGCAACGGTGACCTGGTCCACGACTTCGTCGTCGAGCGGACCGCCAGGATGATCCACGTGCTCAACTCGCCGTCGCCGGCCGCGACCGCGGCGCTACCGATCGGGCGCCATCTCGCGGGTCTCGCCTCTGGCGTGGACGGCGCGACTCATCAGGTCTGACATGCCGTCGTCGAGTCCGGCACCGATGGTCAGGCAGATGTCGCGGAGTTGCGAGACCTGTTGTGGCGTAAGCCGGTCGACGACCAGTTCGCGCGCCGTCGCGACGTGGGCGGGGGCCGCGTCGACGATCGTGCGGTAGCCCGCGTCGGTTAGGTGTGCCTCGGTGAGTCGGCCGTCGCGTGGATGTGGCCGGCGCTCCACCCACCCGCGGTCCTCGAGTCGCGACACGACGTGCGACAGCCGCGACATCGATCCGTTGGTCAAGCCGGACAGCGCCTTCATGCCGATCGACCTCGTCGGTTGATCGGCCAGCGTGGCCAGGACGTGGTACTCGTACAGCCGTAGGCGGGAGTCGCTGCGGAGTTGGCCGTCGAGTTTCGCGGGCAGCGCGACGAGGATTCGCATCAACGCCATCCATGCGCCGAGTTCCCGATCGTCGAGCCAGCGCGGTTCGTCTGCTCCGGTGGTGACGTCGCCCATGCCAGAAGGCTAGGCCAGCTGAGTTGACACTTCAAGTGATCGGTTCTACGTTGACTTGAATCATCAAGTCATAGGAACGAGGGACCGTCGATGAACGTCGTGCTGTGGATACTCGCCGGGATACTGGCCGTGGCGATGCTGGGCGCCGGAACGCTCAAGCTGATCACCCCCAAGGACGGATTGGCCGACAAGGGAATGGAACTCGGCGACCTACCCGCCGGGGCCATCAAGGGGATCGGCGTCCTCGAGGTGCTCGGCGGCATCGGCCTCGTCGTGCCCGCCCTGGTGCACGTCGCCCCGGTGCTCGTCCCGTGGGCCGCCGTCGGCGTGGCCGTCGTCATGGCCGGCGCCGTCGCCTTCCACCTGCGCCGCAAGGAGGTCACGGGAGCGCTGCCCGCCGTCGCGCTGCTGGTGATGGCCCTGGTGGTGGCCTGGGGTCGCTTCGGCAACTGGGCGTTCTAGGGCCGGAGCCTCAGGCGCTGGCGTCCCAGTCCTGCCGGATCCGGTGCAGACCGTCGTCGGTCAGGCTGCCGAACAGCCGCAGCCGTGCCATGCCGCCGTCGGGGTGGATGTCGAGCCGCGCCTCCGTGACGGGCCGGTCGTCGGCGATCAGGAAGCGGTGCCGGGTGTCGGGCCGCAGATCGGTGGCGGGCAGAATCTCGAACCACTCGCCGTCACCGTCGCGCCCGGACAGCCTGCCGACCCCCGGGGCGTTGCCGAGGAAGTACGAGGTGTCGAGTTCGGCGGCGTTGACGGTGCCGCGGCCGGCCAGATGCACCTGCACCCAGTCGTTTCCGGAATCCCTTCGGCGGGAGGTCTCCCAGCCGTCGCCCATCGTCCGTGCGTTGCCGGGCAGCAGGAGGTTGTTCGGTGAACCGTAGAACATGTTGGAGCAGGCGGTGATTCGCCCGCCGTTCTCCAGCGCCGCGAGGTCGATCGTCATGCCAGCGGCGAAGTCGGGGTTCGGCAGGCCCTCGCCGTGCACGCGGAACCGGGCGACGCCGCCGTCGGGGTAGATCGACAGCCGCACGTGCGACCAGCGTCGGGACGAGGTGATCTCGAACGGGTTGCTGGTGTCGCCGTTCACGCCGGAGCGTTCGACCAGCGTGGTCCACTCGGTGTTCTCGACCAGCTCGTCGACCGACGGGTACCCCGCCACGTAGGCGCCCTCGACCGAGATCTGCGGCGGGTAGTTGCCGGTAAACCACGCGGTGTCGACGACCACCCCGCGGACGATTCCGGGAACGCCGAGCCGCACGATCGCGGCGTCGTGCGAATTCGCTTGCAGGTCACGGCGTCTGCGAGTCTCCCAGCCGTCGTAGACCTGGCCCTTGTGCCCGAACGTGGCGGGCCGGAACTCGGCCGCCTTGGGCTTGATCAGGTTCTCCTTCTCGGCGAACAGTTCGTCGTTGGCCCAGAGCACGGCACCACCGGCGGGCCGGGCGGCCAGATCCGGCAGGGAGAGGAAGTGCGAATGCGTCCGGGTCTTCTCAGGCGGGGTGCTCACGGGACAACCCTAGTGAGCGCACGAACCTCTACCAGTTCTGGTATCCGCCCTCTGGCCCGAGCATGCGCTCCAGCCGCGACCGGTTGATCTTCGCCAGCTCGTTGCGGACCACCTTGCGCTCGGTGTCGACCTCGTTGTGCAGGCGGTCGGTCATCGCCGACAGGACGGCTTGGGCGTCGAGACCGCCGACGTACATCACGAACCCGAACCCGAAGCTCGACGCGTACCTGCGCGCCGACTGCGCCAGCTCGGTCATGACGGCGGCGTCGTCGTGCCAGAGGGCGCACTGCTCGGCCTGGCTCTTCTCGCTGCGCGGCCGACGGCCCAACTCGGGGCACGCGTCGAGGATCTGGTCGACCGCCGACTCCGGCAGCGCGAACAACAGGGCGTCGGCCCGGCGGAACAGGGCGTCGTGGTTGGGATAGGGCCGACCGTAGGTCAGGTGCCGCGCCATCGTCATGCTGTTGCAGCACTCGTAGAGCGCGTGCACGGCCTTGCGCTCGGGCAACGCGTTGAACGCGTCGAGGCCGATTCCCTGGTGTAGCAGCACACCATCAGGATGGAAGCCCGAAGACACGGGCGCGTTAGCCGAGTGTTACGTCGGTGCTAAATCAGGGCGGGGGCCTAGTGCCCCGTGGTCTTGAACCGCTCCACCGACCGCTGCAACTCGGCCTCGGCCTCTTCGCGGCCCGCCCAGTCGGCGGCCTTGACGAACTTGCCCGGCTCCAGGTCCTTGTAGTGCACGAAGAAGTGCTTGATGGCCTCGAGCTCGAACGGCGGCACGTCGGCCAGGTCCTGGATGTGGTCCCACCGCGGATCGCCCGCGGGCACGCACAGCAGCTTGTCGTCGCCGCCGGCCTCGTCGGTCATCTTGAACATCGCCACCGGCCGCGCCTCGACGACGCACCCGGGGAAGACGGACTCGGGCAGCAGGACCAGCGCGTCCAGCGGATCGCCGTCCTCGCCGAGGGTGTTCTCGAAGAACCCGTAGTCCGCGGGGTAACCGAACGCCGTGTAGAGGTAGCGGTCGAGCTTGACCCGGCCGGTCTCGTGGTCCACCTCGTACTTGTTGCGCGACCCCTTCGGGATCTCGATGACGACGTCGAACTGCACCGCCGGCTCCTTCTCGTCTGCAAAGCGTCATGGGGTCGTCAGGTGACGACGCGGGTCAACCATAGACGAGCGATACCCTGCACTTGCGGGGTCTGCGCGGCAGCCCCACCGATCAGGAGAGCGATCATCGGACTCATGGCGCCCACGCGGTGGCGACGATCCACCCACGTGTGGGTCGGCGTCCTGGTGCTGTTCGTGGTCGCCGTGGTGGTCGCCGTGGCCGCGGTGGCCACCTCCAGCGGCAGCACACCCGCCGAGCCCAAGGTCGCCGTCGCACCCCAGCCGGCGCTCGCGACCGCCGCGCCCGCCGTCGCCGCCCTCGCCGACTCGGCTCCCGTGCCGACGCCCGCCGGCCTCGCCGCCGTCCTGGCGCCGTTCGTCGCCAACCCCGACCTGGGCGCGTTCACCGGCCGCGTCACCGACGCGGCGACCGGCCGGGAGCTGTGGGCTCAGGGTGCGGGCGTGCCGATGCAGCCCGCGTCGACGAACAAGGTGCTGACGGCGGCGGCCGCCCTGCTGACCCTGGACCGCGACGCCCGGCTCACGACGGAGGTAATCGCCCCCGACCAGACCACGTCCCCCGGGCTGGTCGTGCTCAAGGGCGGTGGCGACCCGACGCTGTCGGCCGCGCCGAAGAACGTCGACTCCTGGTATCGCGGGGCGGCGCGCATCTCCGACCTCGCCGACCAGATCCGCAGTTCCGGCGTCGTGCCGAAGGCCGTCCAGGTCGACGCCAACGCCTACTCCGGGCCGACGCTGGCGCCGGGCTGGGATCCGCTCGACATCGACGGCGGCGACATCGCCCCCATGGAGGCGGTCATGCTCGACGGCGGTCGCACTCAACCGGTCAGCGTCGACTCGGCCCGCTCGACCACCCCCGCGCTCGACGCCGGCCGCGCCCTCGCGGTCGCCCTCGGTCTGAACCCGGCGGCCGTCACCATGCGTCCGGCACCGGTGACGGGAACGAAGGTGGCGGCCGTGCAGTCCCCACCCCTGATCGAACGGCTGCGTCAGATGATGCTCGACTCCGACAACGTGATGGCCGAGTCGACGGGCCGCGAAGTCGCCGCCGCGGTCGGCAAGCCGCAGAGCTTCGACGGTGGCGTGGCCGCGGTGCTCGGCCAGCTCGCCAAGGCGGGCGTCGACACGGGCGGTGCGACGCTGCGGGATTCGAGCGGGCTGTCCGTCGACGATCGTCTGACGGCCGAGACGCTCGACGAGGTGGTCACCGCGGCGGCGGCCAACGCGACCCTCGACGACCACGACCTTCGCCCCCTGGTCGACCTGCTCCCCATCGCGGGCGGCAGCGGCACGCTGTCCAACCGCTTCACCGACACCGACGCGGGCAGGGACGCGCTGGGTCTCCTTCGAGCCAAGACGGGATCGCTCACCGGCACCAACGCGCTGGCGGGCTTCGTCACCGACGACAGTGGCAGGGTGTTGACGTTCTCGCTGATCTCCAACAATGCCGGCCCGACGGGCCGCACCGCCATCGACGCGGTGGCCTCCGCGCTGCGCACCTGCGGATGCGCCCGATGAGCGCGGTCACCGTCGGCAACACGGTCGACTGGGAGTACGCCGCCACCGTCGGGGCCAAGCTGGTCAGGCCCGCGCCGCCGGTCACCGACTACACCAGGCAGCAGGCGATCGAGCAGCTCGCGACGTCCGCCCGGGCGGCCGAGGGACCCGTGCGCGACGTGACGGGGCTCAACGAGGGCGCCGCCATCACCGACGCCCGCATCGTCGACCGGGCCGAATGGGTCCGGGCGGCAACGCAATCCATGCGCGTGATGACCACCGGCGGCCAGCAGCAGGGCGGATCGTCGGGCGGCATGCTCGCCCGCCGGGTGACCGGCGCGCAGACGGGTGCGGTCCTCGCGTTCGTGTCGTCGGGGATCCTGGGTCAGTACGACCCGTTCGCCAGCGGCGGTGGGCAGGAGCGCAGCGACTCGGGGGATCGGGCAGGTGGGGAACTCCTCCTCGTCTACCCGAACGTGATCGCCGTCGAGCGCCAGCTTCGGGTGCCGCCCGCCGACTTCCGGCTGTGGGTGTGTCTGCACGAGGTCACCCACCGGGTGCAGTTCCGCGCGAATCCGTGGCTGGCCGAGCACATGTCGGCGTCACTGGCCGTCATCACCGACGAGAGCGGTCAGGAGCTGACACAGGTGATCGGCCGGCTCGGGGAGTTCGTCCGGAGCAAGCGGGCGGCGGGAGGTCAAGCGGCGGAACCGAATTCCGAGGGCATGGTCGGCTTCCTACGGGCGATCCAGTCCGAGCCGCAGCGCAAGGCGCTCGATCAGCTGCTGGTCCTCGGCACGCTGCTGGAGGGGCACGCCGACCACGTGATGGACGCCGTCGGACCCAAGGTGGTGCCCTCGGTGACGACCATCAGGCGTCGCTTCAACGAGCGACGGCAGCGCAAACAGCCTCCGCTGCAACGCATTCTGCGCAGCCTCATGGGATTCGACGCGAAGATGAACCAGTACACCCGCGGCAAGGCATTCGTCGACCACGTGGTCGGCGAAGTCGGCATGTCGGCGTTCAACACCGTCTGGACGGGCCCCGAGACGCTGCCGCTGCCCGCGGAGGTCGACGACCCACGGCGATGGATCGCCAGAGTCCTGTAACGATGGACCGCCAGGGTTCGGTGGCGACGGTCCGCCGTGCGGTCGACGAGTTCGCCCTGGCGCACTACGCGGCCGAACGGCAATGGTGCGTGGCGCTGTCCGGCGGTGCCGATTCGCTGGCGCTGGCCGCCGTCGCGGCCCACGTGCGCCCGACGGTCGCACTGATCGTCGACCACGGTCTGCAGGCGGGCTCGGACGCCGTGGCGACGGTGGCCCGCGACCAGGCCATGGGCGTGGGATGCGTTGCAGCTCATGTCATTCGAGTCGACGTCGGCGGCCACGGGGGGCCCGAGGCGGCGGCCCGCGCCGCGCGGTACGCCGCCCTCGACGAGGCCCGCGACGGTGCGCCCGTGCTGATCGCCCACACGCTCGACGACCAAGCCGAGACCGTGCTGCTCGGCCTCGGCCGCGGTTCGGGGGCGCGGTCGATCGCCGGCATGCTCCCGTACGACCCGCCGTGGGGCAGGCCGCTGCTGGGCGTGCGGCGGTCGGTCACCCACGGCGTCTGCGAGGAGCTGGGGCTCACCCCGTGGCAGGACCCCCACAACGCCGACCCGAGGTTCACCCGCGTCCGGCTGCGCACCGAGGTGCTGCCGCTGCTCGAGGGGGTTCTCGGCGGCGGGGTGGCCGAGGCGCTGGCCCGCACCGCCACCAGCCTGCGGGAGGACACCGACACCCTCGACGAGCTGGCCGCCGACGCTCTGCTGACCGTCCGCGCGGGGGAGGGCGTCGACTCCCGGCTCGACGTCGCACACCTGTCGGCGATGCCGGCCGCGTTGCGCCGCCGCGTCATCCGGCGGTGGCTCCTCGACGGCGGCGGCAGTGGCCTCACCGACGTCCAGATCCGCGGGGTGGACCGCCTCGTCGTGGACTGGCGCGGCCGCGGCGGGGTGGCGGTGGGATCGTCCCTGCGCCACCAGCGGCTGTTCGCCGACCGGGCCGGTGACGCACTGACCCTGCGCACCGAGCGTGTGTAGTTGGTCGTCGCTGCCCTGACGTGGCACGCTGTTGCCGTGCCCGAGCCAACTGCCGCGGACCCGTATCCCGGCGACATCGAGTCGGTTCTCCTGTCCGAGGCCGAGGTTCAGGCGCGGGTCACCGAACTGGGCGCGGAGGTCGGCGCGCACTACCGCGAGAGCATCGGCGAGGGCGGCCAGGACCTGCTGCTCGTGACGGTCCTCAAGGGCGCCGTCATGTTCGTCACCGACCTGGCCCGCGCGATCCCGCTGCCCACGCAGCTCGAGTTCATGGCGGTCAGCTCCTACGGCTCGTCCACCTCGTCGTCGGGCGTGGTGCGCATCCTCAAGGACCTCGACCGCGACATCCACGACCGCGACGTGCTCATCGTCGAGGACATCGTCGACTCCGGGCTCACGCTGTCGTGGCTGCTGCGCAACCTCGCGACGCGGCACCCGCGCTCACTGCGGGTGTGCACGCTGCTGCGCAAGCCCGACGCGGTCCGCACCGAGATCGACATCACCTGGTGTGGCTTCGACATCCCCAACGAGTTCGTCGTCGGCTACGGCCTGGACTACGCGGAGCGCTACCGCGACCTGCCCTACATCGGCCTCCTGGACCCCAAGGTCTACGAGAACCCCTGACCGCTGACGCGGGAGCACCTGCCCGGCGCACAATGCAGGCATGGTCGACACCCGCACCGCGTTGAGGATCTGCCCGTTCTGCGAGGCCACCTGCGGCCTCACCCTGGAGGTCGACGACCTCGCCAAGACGATCGTCGGCGCGCGCGGTGACCGCGACGACGTGTTCAGCGCCGGTTACGTCTGCCCCAAGGGCGCGAGCTTCGGCGAACTCGACGGCGACCCCGACCGGCTGACCCGCCCCCTGGTCCGCCGCGACGGCGAACTGGTCGAAGTCGGGTGGGACGAGGCCTTTGCCGCGGCCGCGGCGGGACTCGGCGCCGTGCTGGCCGAGCACGGCGGGTCGTCGGTCGCGGTGTACGCGGGCAATCCGAACGCCCACACCATCGCCGGGGCGCTGTACGTGCCGTTGATCATCCGCGCTCTGGGCACCCGGCAGGTCTACTCGGCCAGCACCCTCGACCAGATGCCCAAGCACGTCGCGCTCGGACTGCTGTTCGGCAACCCGATGGCGTTCACGGTGCCCGACCTGGACCGGGCCGAGCACCTCGTCGTCATCGGCGCCAACCCGCTGGTGTCCAACGGCAGCCTCGCCACGGCCGCCGACTTCGGCGGCAAGCTCAAGGCGCTGAAGAAGCGCGGCGGCCGGCTCACCGTCGTCGACCCGGCCCGCACGCGCACCGCCGAGCTGGCCGACCGCCACGTCGCACCCCGGCCCGGCACCGACGCCGTGCTGCTGTTCGCGATGGTGCACACCCTGTTCGACGAAGACCTCGTCGACCTGGGGCACCTCGCCGGACTCGTCGACGGCGTCGACGAGGTGCAGGCGCTGGCCCGCGAATTCGCACCCGAGCACGTCGCCGAGCACTGCGGTGTCCCGGCGGAGGAAATCCGCGCGGTGGCCAGGGAGCTCGCCGCGGCGCCGGTGGCCGCGGTCTACGGGCGGATGGGCACCTCCACCGTGGAGTTCGGCACCGTCGGCAGCTGGCTGGTCGACGTGCTCAACGTGCTGACGGGAAACCTGGACCGCCCCGGCGGGGTGATGTTTCCCCAGTCCGCAGTCGGTGCGGCACCCCGGCCGCCGCGGCCCGGTCGCGGCTTCCTGGTGGGGCGGTGGCACAGCCGGGTCTCGGGGTTCCCCGAGGTGCTCTCCGAGCTGCCGACCACGGCGCTGTCGGAGGAACTGGAGACGCCGGGCGAGGGGCAGGTCAAGGCCGTGCTCACCGTGGCGGGCAACCCGGTGCTCTCCGCGCCCGACGGAGCCCGGCTGAGCCGCGCGCTCGACGGCGTGGACTTCATGCTCAGCGTCGACCCCTACCTCAACGAGACGACGCGCCACGCCGACGTGATCCTGCCCCCGCCGCCGCCCTCGCGCAGCGCGCACTACGACATCGCCCTGGCCAACGCGTCGGTGCGCAACAACGCCCGCTACTCGCGACCGGTGCTGCCACTCGACGACGGCCAACCCGACGAGCCGGAGATCCTGTCCCGGTTGGCGCTGGCGATCGCCGGCGCCGGCCCCGACGCAGACCCGGCCCTGGTGGACGAGCAGGTGATCGCGGCGACGCTGGGCAAGGAGGTCGCCGATCCCACCTCACCCGTCGCGGGACGCTCGGTCGAGGAGCTGACGGCCATGCTGCCGCCGGGCCCCGGCTACGAGCGCCGGCTCGACATGATGCTGCGGCTGGGCCCCTACGGCGACGGCTTCGGCACCATCCCCGACGGTCTGACGCTGCAGGCACTCCTGGACGCCCCCCACGGCGTCGACCTCGGGCCGCTGCGTCCGCGCCTCGCCGAGGTGTTGCGCACCCCGTCGGGCAAGGTCGACCTGGCGCCGGCGCTGCTGGTGGCCGACGCCGCCCGGCTGCGCGAGTCGGTGTCGGCGGATCCCGTCGTCCCCGGCGGGTACGTGCTGATCGGCCGACGGCACCTGCGCTCCAACAACAGCTGGATGCACAACCTGCCCGCGCTGGCGGGCGGCACCAACCGCTGCACGCTGCAGATCCACCCGGACGACGCCGCCGATCTCGGACTCACCGACGACGCCAGGGTCAAGGGGCCCGGTGGCGAGCTGGTGGTTCCGGTGGAGCTGACCGACCGCATCCGCCGCGGAGTGGTGTCCCTGCCCCACGGCTGGGGTCACGACGTCGGCGGGACCGCGCAGGCGGTGGCGACCGGGCAACCCGGGGTCAACGTCAACCAGCTCAACGACGGCATGACGGTCGACCCGCTGTCGGGCACCGCGGTGCTCAACGGGATCCCCGTTCAGATCGCGGCGGTGGTCTGAGGGGTCAGCCCAGTTCCCAGACGACCGTGACGGCGAAGCCGACGGTCTGCTGGCCGGGCGACATCGGCGCCGCGGCCGCCACGTCGTAGCGGACGGGGGACGGCGGCGGCGGGGTCACGCCCCCGGTCTCGGAGATCGACAGCACCTTGCCGAGGTCCATGCCCGACAGCTGGGCGTACTGCTGCGCCCGGTTCCTGGCGTCGTCGAACGCCCGGCTGCGGGCGTCCTTGACCAGCTGTGAGTCGTCCTCGATCGAGTACGTCACCGAGTTGATCCGGGTGGCGTCACCGCCGGTGGTGGTGATGACCCCGAGCACCTGCGGCCCGGTCTCGATCTTGCGCAGCTTGACGTCGATGGAGTTGCTCGACTGGTATCCGACGATGGTGGTGTTGTCCGAGCCGCCGTACTGGGGCTGCAGCGTCACCGTCGTCGTGCTGATGTCCTTGCGGTCGACGCCCTGTCCGGCGATCGCGTCGGTCACGGCGTTGGCCCGGCTGCTGGTCTGGTTGGACGCGCCGATCGCGTCGGGTGCGGTCGCGGCGATCGACAGGCTGATCACCAGCGTGTCGGGCGTGCCGTCGACCTTGCCCTCGCCGATCACGGTCACCTGCCGCGGCGCGGCCGTCCCCGGCACGGCGGCCGGGGCCGCCGTGGAGTCGCAGCCCACCACGACGACGGCGGCCAGCGCCGCCCCGGCAATCAGGAACAGTCGGGTCAGCGGCGTCGGCATGGCACGCACCCTACCGGTCACTCAGGCAGTCGCCAGGAACTCCAGGAGGGCGGCGTTGACCTCGGCGGGGCGTTCCTGTTGCAGCCAGTGACCGGCCCCGTCGACCAGCACCTCCCGGTACGGCCCCGACACCACGTCGCGGACCCGGTCGCGCGGCGTCATCGCCAGGGCGGGGTCCGCGGTGCCGCCGACGAACAGCGTCGGCACGTCGATCGTCGGCGACGGCGTGGTCTCGGTCAGCTCCCAGTTCCGGTCGAAGTTGCGGTACCAGTTCAGCGCTCCGCTGAATCCGGTCCTGGTGAACTCCGCGACGTAGTGGTCCACCTCCTCCGCCGTGATCCACGCCGGCCGGCCGTCGGGCTCCGGCAACCGCTCGATGAAGCCCTCCGGGCCCGGCGTGGCCATCTGCAGGAAGACGTTCGTGTCGTCGGTCGAGCGCATGCCGCCCATCAGCCTGCGCATGGTGCGCGCCGGATCGGCCGACAGTTCGGCGTCGGCCGGCCCCGGGTCCTGGAAGTAGAGGATGTAGAAGAAGTTATCGCCGAAGGCGTCGCGCCACGCCTGCGTCGGCCGCACCGCGGAGCGGGGGATGGGCGGCACGCTGATGGCGACGCACGCCGAGACGCGATCGGGGTGCAGCAGCGGAAAGTTGGTGGCCACCACCGAACCCCAGTCGTGTCCGACGACGACCGCCGTCTCGGCGCCGACGTCGTCGAGCAACCCCGCGACGTCGCCGGTCAGCTTCACCACGTCGTACTCTTCGACCGCCGACGGCGCCGAGGAACCGCCGTAGCCGCGCTGATCGGGGGCCAGCACGTGGTATCCGGCCGCGGCCAGCACGGGAATCTGATGACGCCACGAGTAGCCCAGTTCGGGGAAGCCGTGGGCGAGCACCACGACCGGGGCCCCGCGGTCACCGGCCTCGGTCACGCGCAACGTCACGCCATTGGTGTCCACTAGCCGCTGGGTCGAGTTCATCACCGTCCGAGCCAAGCACGAGCCGTCGGGAACCGTCGATCGTTGATCAGTTCGTCAAGCGGTAGCCTTGACGAACCCAACCTGTGCTCATCGGAAGGACGTGGCCCGACCCGACTCAGCTCGAGAGTCCGCTGGCCTAAGACACGAATGAACCGTAAGAACGTCATCCGCACCCTCACCGTGATAGTGCTCGTCCTGTTGCTGGGTTGGTCCTTCTTCTACTTCAGTGACGACACCCGCGGTTACACGCCCGTCGACACCTCGGTGGCGATCAGCCAGATCAACGGCGACAACGTCAACTCCGCCCAGATCGACGACCGCGAACAGCGCGTCCGCCTCGACCTGAAGAGCGGCAACGGCGACACCGAGGGCAAGGACAAGATCATCACCAGCTACCCCACGGGGTACGGGGTGGACCTGTTCAACGCCCTGAACGCCAAGAACGCCAAGACGAACACCATGGTCAACCAGGGCAGCGTCCTGGGACAGCTGCTGATCTACCTGCTGCCGCTGCTGCTGCTCGTCGGCCTGTTCGTGATGTTCTCCCGCATGCAGGGTGGCGGCGGCCGGATGGGCTTCGGCTTCGGCAAGTCCAAGGCCAAGCAGCTCAACAAGGACCTGCCCAAGACCACCTTCGCCGACGTCGCAGGCGTCGACGAGGCGGTCGAGGAGCTCTACGAGATCAAGGACTTCCTGCAGAACCCCACGCGGTATCAGGCGCTCGGCGCCAAGATCCCCAAGGGCGTGCTGCTCTACGGTCCGCCGGGAACCGGCAAGACCCTGCTGGCCCGCGCGGTCGCCGGCGAGGCCGGGGTGCCGTTCTTCACGATCTCCGGTTCGGACTTCGTCGAGATGTTCGTCGGCGTCGGCGCCTCCCGTGTCCGGGACATGTTCGAGCAGGCCAAGCAGAACAGCCCCTGCATCATCTTCGTCGACGAGATCGACGCCGTCGGCCGTCAGCGCGGTGCGGGACTCGGCGGCGGTCACGACGAGCGCGAGCAGACGCTCAACCAGCTGCTGGTCGAGATGGACGGCTTCGGCGAGCGCCAGGGCGTCATCCTGATCGCCGCGACCAACCGGCCCGACATCCTGGACCCGGCGCTGCTGCGGCCCGGCCGCTTCGACCGGCAGATCCCGGTGTCGAACCCCGACATCGCGGGCCGGCGTGCGGTGCTGCGGGTGCACTCGCAGGGCAAGCCGATCGCCGAGGACGCCGACCTGGACGGGCTGGCCAAGCGCACGGTCGGCATGTCGGGCGCCGACCTGGCCAACGTCATCAACGAGGCCGCCCTGCTGACCGCCCGCGAGAACGGCACCGTCATCGCCGCCGCCGCGCTCGAGGAAGCGGTCGACCGCGTCGTCGGCGGCCCGCGCCGCAAGGGCCGCATCATCAGCGAGCACGAGAAGAAGATCACCGCCTACCACGAAGGCGGGCACACGCTGGCCGCCTGGGCGATGCCCGACATCGAGCCGATCTACAAGGTCACGATCCTGGCCCGCGGCCGCACCGGCGGTCATGCCGTGGCCGTGCCCGAGGACGACAAGGGCCTGATGACCCGCTCGGAGATGATCGCCCGCCTGGTCTTCGCGATGGGTGGCCGCGCCGCCGAGGAGCTCATCTTCCGCGAGCCCACCACCGGCGCCTCCTCCGACATCGAGCAGGCCACCAAGATCGCCCGCGCGATGGTGACCGAATACGGCATGAGCTCGAAGCTGGGTGCGGTTCGCTACGGCACCGAGCACGGCGACCCGTTCCTCGGTCGGTCGATGGGCGCGCAGGCGGACTACAGCCACGAGGTGGCCCAGATCATCGACGACGAGGTGCGCAAGCTGATCGAGGCCGCGCACACCGAGGCGTGGGAGATCCTGACCGAGTACCGCGACGTCCTCGACGTGCTGGCCGGTGAACTCCTCGAGAAGGAGACGCTGCACCGCGCCGAGCTCGCCGCGATCTTCGCCGACGTGAAGAAGCGTCCGCGGTTGACCATGTTCGACGACTTCGGTGGCCGCGTGCCCTCGGAGAAGCCCCCGATCAAGACCCCGGGTGAGCTGGCGATCGAACGTGGCGAGCCGTGGCCGCCGCCGGTCAAGGAGCCCGCCTTCAAGGCGGCGATCGCCGCGGCCAGCCGGGCGGCCGACGCCCAGAACGGCGCCAACGGCAACGGCCACGGCGCCAACGGCAACGGATCGCACGGCGGCCAGAACGGGTCGTCCGGCAACGGCGCCCCCGGCTCGACGCAGCCCAACTACGGTGCCCCCGCCGGATGGCACGCCCCGGGTTGGCCGCCGCAGGGTCCCGGTCAGTACCCGCCGCCACCGCCGCCGCCGGCCTGGGGGCCGCCGCCACAGCAGGGTGGCTACCAGCAGCCGTATCCGCAGCCCTATCCTCCTTATCAGCCGTATCCCCAGCCAGGCGCGCCCGCGCCTCGCCGACCCGACGACGTCGTCGACGGTGACGGCGGACCCGCGAAGCCCTCGGCCGGCTGAGCCGAACGGAGCTTCGATGAGCGCAGTCACGTCAGATCCGTCTGCCTTCGTGCCGGCGACGTTCGACCAGGAGCGCGCCGAGAACGCCGTGCGGGAGCTGCTGTACGCCGTCGGCGAGGATCCCGAACGCCACGGGCTCGTCGACACGCCGGCCCGGGTGGCGCGCGCCTACCGGGAGATGTTCGACGGGTTGTACGCGAACCCGGACGACGTGCTCAACACGACGTTCGACGAGCAGCACGACGAGTTGGTGCTGGTCAAGGACATCCCGATGTACTCGACGTGTGAGCATCACCTGGTGTCCTTCCACGGCGTCGCGCACGTCGGCTACATCCCCGGCGTCGACGGCCGGGTGACGGGGCTGTCCAAGCTGGCCCGCGTGGTCGACCTCTACGCCAAGCGGCCACAGGTCCAGGAGCGCCTGACCGGGCAGGTCGCCGACGCGCTGATGCGCAAGCTCGACCCCCGCGGCGTCATCGTGGTGATCGAGGCCCAGCATCTCTGCATGGCGATGCGCGGCATCCGCAAGCCGGGCGCCTCCACCACCACCTCGGCGGTCCGCGGGCAGTTCAAGACCGACAGCGCGTCGCGGTCCGAGGCGCTGGATCTCATCCTTCGCAAGTGACCGCCACACGTGTGAAGGTGATGGGCGTCGTCAACGTCACCGAGGATTCCTTCTCCGACGGCGGTCTGTACCTCGACCGGGACCGCGCCGTCGAACACGGGCTGGCCCTGGCCGCGGCGGGTGCCGCGATCGTCGACGTCGGCGGAGAGTCGACCCGGCCGGGCGCCACCCGCGTCGACGCGGCCGTGGAGAACGCGCGGGTGATTCCGGTGGTCAAGGCGCTCAGCGACGAGGGCGTCACGGTCAGCATCGACACCATGCACGCGGCCGTCGCCCGGGCAGCGCTGGAGAACGGCGCCTCCATCGTCAACGACGTCTCCGGCGGACGGGTCGACCCGCAGATGGCGCCGCTGCTCGCCGAGGCCGGCGTGCCGTGGATCCTGATGCACTGGCGCGCGGTGGATCCCGACCGTCCGCACGACGTGCCGCCCTACGGCGACGTGGTGGCCGAGGTGCGCGACGAGTTGGCGGCCGCGGTGGACGCCGCGATCGCCGCCGGGGTGGACCCCGGCAAGCTGATCATCGATCCCGGTCTGGGCTTCGCCAAGTCCGCCGCGCACAACTGGACGTTGCTGGCGGCGTTGCCGGACATCGTCGACCTCGGCCTGCCCGTGCTCGTCGGCGCGTCCAGGAAGCGGTTCCTCGGCGCGCTGCTGGCCGACGACGACGGTGAGCTGCGTCCGCCCGACGGCAGGGAGACCGCGACGGCGGTGATCTCGGCCCTGGCGATGATGCACGGCGCCTGGGGCGTGCGCGTGCACGACGTCGCGGCGACCGTCGACGCGCTGAAGGTCGTCGAGGCCTGGGAGACGGCGCCCACCTGGGAGGGTGAAGCGGGCCGTGGCTGACCGAATCGAGTTGCGCGGCTTGCAGGTTCGCGGACATCACGGAGTCTTCGACCACGAGCGTCGCGACGGTCAGGACTTCGTCGTCGACGTCACCGTCTGGGTCGACCTGGCCGCCGCCGCGGCGAGTGACGACCTGGCCGACACCGTCGACTACGGTGCGCTGGCCCAACTGGCGGCCGACGTGGTGGCCGGGCCACCGCGCAACCTCATCGAGACGGTCGCCGCCGAGATCGCCGACGCCGTGATGGCCGACGAGCGCCTGCACGCCGTCGAGGTCGTGGTGCACAAGCCCGACGCCCCGATTCCGCTGACGTTCGCCGACGTGGCGGTGGTGGCGCGACGGTCGCGACGGGGTGGTCGCGACGGTTCGGCGCCGTGACCCGCGTCGTCGTGTCGATCGGCTCGAACGTCGGTGACCGCCTGGCGCACCTGCAGTCCGTGGTCGACGGTCTCGGGTCCGCGGTCCGCGCGGTGTCCCCGGTATACGAGACCGACGCGTGGGGCGGCGTGGAGCAGGGGCCGTTCCTCAACGCCGTGCTGATCGCCGAGGACCCGGCGCTGGACTGCCACGCCTGGCTGCGCCGCGGTCAGGAGTTGGAGCAGGCGGCCGACCGCACGCGCGACGTGCATTGGGGCCCACGGACTCTCGACGTCGACCTGATCACGTGCCACGACGGGGCCGACGAGGTGTCCAGCGCCGACGAGGTGCTGACGCTGCCGCATCCCTTCGCGCACCAGCGGGCCTTCGTGCTCGTCCCCTGGCTCGCCGCCGACCCCGGGGCGACGCTGACGGTGCACGGGACGTCGCGACCCGTCGCACGGTTGCTCGCCGAACTGGACGCGGGCGAACGCGACGGGGTCCGCGCCGCCGCCGAGGCGCTGGTCCGCTGATGGGTCCCACCCGCAAGCGGGACCTGGCGATCGCGACCGTGCTCCTGACGGCCCTCGGGTACGTCGTGACGTCGCGGCTCTTCGGGGCGTTCCCGCCGATCAGGATCTTGACGGGGGTGTCGCTGCTCGCGGTGGCCGTGGTCCTGGCGGGCTGGGCGTTCTACGTGCGGTCGAAGATCGCCGACGGCAAGATCGGCGTCGGCCCGGGCCGGCTGCACCCGCTGGCCGTGGCGCGCGGGGTGATGATCGCGAAGGCCGCGGCCTGGGTGGGCGCGCTGACCCTGGGGTGGTGGCTGGGGGTGAGCGCATTCTTCCTTTCGAAGCGCGGCGTCCTGAGAGTCGCCGCCGAGGGCAGTGCGGGCGCCGTGGTGGCCGCCGCGAGTGCGCTGGCCCTGGTGGTCGCCGCCCTCTGGCTGGAGCATTGCTGCAAGTCACCGGATGAGCCGACCGAGGATCCCGACGGTGTCCGCAGTTAGCTCGCCCGAGCATCTGACCAGGCGAATCGCCGACGTGGTCGGTACGCGATGAGGGCTGTCGCAGGTACAGTCGGCCCATGACCGAACCGACTCGTGGGGTCCGCGCGCGACGCGGTAACCGCAGGCCGGGCTCGTTGCTGCTGACGGCTTTGCTGGTGCTTGCCATCGTGTCCAGTTCGGCCCTGGTGTTCACCGACAAGGTCGCGCTGTTGAAGCTTGCCGTGATCGTCGCGCTGTGGGCCGCGGTGGTCGGTGCCTTCGTCTCGTTCATCTACCGGCGCCAGGCCGACCTCGACCAAGCCAAGTCGCGGGACCTCAAGTTGGTCTACGACCTCCAGTTGGACCGGGAGATCTCGGCGCGCCGCGAGTACGAGTTGTCGGTCGAGACGCACCTGCGGCGAGAACTCGCCTCCGAGATGCGGGCCCAGACCTCCGACGAGGTGGCGAGCCTGCGCGCCGAACTCGCGGCGCTGCGCGCGAATCTCGAGATCATCTTCGACACCGATCTGCAGAGCAGGCCGGCCATCGAGAACGAGCGCACCACCGTGCATCGGTTCGACGAGCGGAGCTTCGGTCCCGGCCGCGTGATCAGCAGCCGCATCGACGCCGACGAGCCAGAGGACGTGCGGGCCGCCGCCCCGGCCGCCCCCGACGACAGCGATCCCAACACCGAGGAAAGCCCGATCATCGACGTGCCCGCGGAGCCGCAGCCCGAGGGCGACGAGTGGGTCCCGATGACACCGGGTGGTGCGCACCGGCGAGCGTCCGAGCAGGCTCGGGCCGACGCGGGCTGGCGGCCCCCGCCGCCCGTCGAGGAGCCGCGGCCGGAGGGTCGGCGGCGCGCGCCGGAATCCGAGGACGCGGGCTGGCGGCCCGCCCCGGCCCAGGGCCAGTTCATCCCCGCCGGCGTGCCGGGCAGTAACTGGGCGTCTCCCGTCGTCGCCGAGGACGCCCCGGTGCCCCCGCCGCCGCCCCCGCCCGTACCGACGCCCGTACCGACGCCCCCACCGCCTCCGCCACCTCCGCCGACGATGACGCCGCCGCCGACCGAGGCGGCCCGGCCCGGGCGCCACTACACCGTCGAGACCGCGGCCGAGTCGGCACGACGTGCCCGCCACGCCGCCGCCGCGGAGGACGCCGAGGCGGCTCGGCGGACGCCGCCCACGCTGGCGACCTCGGCCGACGCGCCGGACGCGCCGCCCGCCCGCCACCGCGGCGACGACGAGCCGGAGGAACCCGCCGGCCAGCACATCGGGGGCCAGCCGGTCTCGGAGTTGATGGCTCGTCTGCAGGCCGGTGCCACGGGAGGCGGCCGTCGCAGGCGCCGCGAGGAGTGAGTTAGTCTCGACTTCGAGCTCATGATTCGACCGTCCGGTACCCGGCCCAGCCGGGACTGGAACGCCTGAACCAACTAGCCTGCGAGGTCGTCTGCGATGGTGCAGCCCGACGGACTGCGTCCGGCCCGGCTCACGGTGGGCGTCGTGTCCGCCGGCCGGGTGGGAACCGCACTGGGTGTCGCCCTGGAACGGGCCGAGCACGTCGTCGTCGCCTGCAGCGCCATCTCGCGCGCGTCACGGCTGCGCGCCGAGCGTCGGCTGCCCGACACCCAGGTGCTGCCCGTCCAGGACGTCGCCGCCCAGGCCGAGTTGCTGATCCTCGCGCTCCCGGACGTCGAGCTGGCCGGAGTGGTCGCCGGACTCGCGGCCACCGGGTCGGTGCGGCCGGGCGCCATCGTCGTGCACACCTCGGGTGCCAACGGCATCGGGGTGCTGGCCCCACTCGCCGAACTGGGATGCATCCCGTTGGCGATTCACCCGGCGATGACGTTCACCGGGTCCGACGAGGACATCGTCCGGCTCTCCGGGGCGTGCTTCGGGATCACCGCGGCCGACGAGGTCGGGCATGCGGTGGCACAGTCGCTGGTGCTGGAGATCGGCGGTGAGCCGTTTGGCGTCCCCGAGGAGGCCCGCCCGCTCTACCACGCGGCACTTGCGCACGGTGGCAACCACGTCGTGACCGTGGTGCTCGACGCGGTGGAGGCGTTGCGGTCGGCACTGAGGGGGCAGGAACTGCTCGGCCAGGAAGCCGTCGGCGACGCTCCCGGCGGCATCGCCGAACGGGTGCTCGCCCCGCTCGCGCGCGCGTCGCTGGAGAACGCGCTGCAGCGCGGGCAGGCCGCACTCACCGGCCCCGTCGCCCGCGGTGACGCCGTCGCGGTGACCGCGCATCTCGAGGCCCTCGAGCGCGTCGATCCCGAACTCGCAGAGGCATACCGGGCCAACTCGTTGCGCACCGCGCAGCGGGCGCACGCCCCGGCCGACGTGTTCGCCGCGCTGGCAAGCCAGCCGAACGAAGGGGGCCGCCCGTGAGCGTCCACAGACCGCCGAAGTTCACCGCCGGTGAACTCAACGTCTACACCAAGGTCCGCGACGTCGCCGGCGTCACCCGCGCGCTGCGCACCACCGGGCGGCGCGTCGTGCTGGTGCCCACGATGGGCGCGTTGCACGAGGGCCACCTGGCCCTGGTGCGCACGGCCCGTCGGGTACCCGGAGCGGTCGTCGTCGTGTCGATCTTCGTCAACCCGTTGCAGTTCGGCGCGGGCGAGGACCTCGACGCCTACCCCCGGACCCTCGACGACGACGTGGCGCTGCTCCGAGGCGAGGGCGTCGAAATCGTGTTCACGCCGACCGCCGCCGACATGTATCCCCACGGTCGGCGGACGACGGTCCATCCCGGTCCGCTCGGTGCCGAACTCGAAGGGGCGTCCCGGCCGACGCACTTCGCGGGGATGCTCACCGTGGTGCTGAAGCTGCTGCAGATCGTGCGGCCCGACCGGGCGTTCTTCGGCGAGAAGGACTATCAGCAATTGGTGCTGATCCGGCAGATGTCCGACGACCTCGACCTCGACGTCCAGATCGTCGGGGTGCCGATCGTGCGGGAGGCCGACGGGCTGGCGATGTCCTCGCGCAACCGTTATCTCGACGAGGTGGAGCGCGAGCAGGCGGGCGCCCTCTCCGCGGCACTGCTCGCTGGCATGTACGCCGCGTCCCACGGGGCGGCGGAGGCGTTGGACGCCGCCCGCGCCGTGCTCGACGAGGTGCCCGCGCTGGAGGTCGACTACCTCGAGGTCAGGGATCCGTGGCTGGGCCCGGCACCCGTGGAGGGCCCGGCGCGCATGGTGGTCGCCGCTCGGCTGGGACGTACCAGGTTGCTGGACAACATCGCCGTCGACGTCGGCGCGTCGGCGGGCATCGACGGGCACTCCCGCGTCGAGTCGGGGCAGAGCCGCGAACTGCCGTGGAGGAACTAGCGCCGTGTTGCTCGCGATCGACGTCCGCAACACCCACACCGTCGTCGGACTGATCTCCGGTTCGGGCGATCACGCGAAGGTCGTGCAGCACTGGCGCATTCGCACCGAGGCCGAGGTGACGGCCGACGAGTTGGCCATGACGATCGACGGCTTGATCGGTGACGACGCCGAGCGGCTGACGGGCGCGACCGGATTGTCGACCGTGCCGTCGGTGCTGCACGAGATCCGCCTGATGCTCGACCAGTACTGGTCCTCGGTGCCGCACGTCCTGATCGAGCCGGGGGTGCGGACGGGCATCCCGTTGCTCGTCGACAACCCCAAGGAAGTCGGCGCCGACCGGATCGTCAATTGCCTTGCCGCCTATCAGAAGTACGCCAGCGCCGCGATCGTCGTCGACTTCGGTTCGTCGATCTGCGTGGACGTGGTGTCGGCCAAGGGCGAGTTCCTCGGCGGGGCCATCGCGCCGGGCATCCAGGTGTCCTCGGATGCCGCGGCCGCACGGTCGGCCGCGCTGCGGCGGGTGGAACTGACCCGACCGCGATCGGTGATCGGCAAGAACACCGTGGAGTGCATGCAATCCGGTGCGGTGTTCGGGTTCGCGGGCCTGGTCGACGGTCTCGTCGACCGCATCCGCCACGACGTCGACGGCTTCGCGGGCGACGACGTCGCGGTGGTGGCCACCGGTCACACGGCACCGCTGTTGCTGCCGGACCTGCACACCGTCGCGCGCTACGACCAGCACCTCACCCTCGAGGGTCTGCGCCTGGTGTTCGAGCGCAACCAGAACGACACCCGGGGCAAGCTCCGACACGCTCGCTAGCCTCCTTCTCCTGTTGACGTGTGACCCGCGCGGGAGAATCATGTGTTGCGCATCGCGTGAGCGTTGCGCCCCATGCAACAGTCGGAGGATCCCTTGGCAGCCCCCAAGGTCGTCGTCATCGGTGCGGGAATCGTCGGAAGCTCACTGGCCGACGAACTCACCTCGCGAGGCTGGACCGACGTCACCGTGGTCGACCGCGGCCCGCTGTTCGCCACTGGTGGATCCACCTCGCACGCCCCCGGCCTGGTGTTCCAGACCAACCCGTCGAAGACGATGACGGAGTTCGCGAAGTACACGGTCGCCAAGTTCGGCGCCCTCGACCCCGCGGACGGATGGGCCTTCAACCCGACCGGCGGTCTGGAGGTGGCGTCCACCCCGGAGCGCTGGGCCGACCTGCACCGCAAGGCCGGGTGGGCCGAATCCTGGGGGATTGCAGGGGAATTGCTGACAGCGGGGCAGTGCGCGGAGATGCACCCACTGCTGGACGCCGACCGCATCCTCGGAGGGTTCCACACCCCGACCGACGGCCTGGTCAAGGCGGTCCGGGCCGTGGCGGCCCAGGCGCGCACGGCCACCGCCCGCGGTGCGACCTTCCGCCCGCACACCGAGGTGCTCGGCATCGTCGACGACGGGCGCAAGGTGACCGGCGTGCGGACCGCCGACGGCGTGATCCCCGCCGACGTCGTCGTGTGCTGCGCCGGGTTCTGGGGCGCGCAGCTGGCCAAGCAGGTCGGCCTCGTCGTACCTCTGGTGCCGATGGCCCACCAGTACGCGACGACCGGCCGCATCGAACCGCTCGTCGGACGCAACACCGACCTGGGCGAGGCGACGCTGCCGATTCTGCGGCACCAGGATCAGGACCTCTACATCCGCGAGCACGTCGACCGCATCGGGATCGGGTACTACGGGCACGACCCGATGCCCGTTGACATGTCATCCCTGGCGGCCGATACCGCCGGCGAGCAGATGCCCTCGATGCTGCCCTTCACCGAGGAGGACTTCGTCCCCGCGTGGCGCGAGTCCACCAAACTGCTTCCGGTCCTCAACGATTCGAAGATCGAGCAGGGCTTCAACGGCATCTTCTCGTTCACCCCCGACGGCTTCTCCATCATGGGCGAGCACCGCGAGCTGAGCGGATTCTGGGTCGCCGAGGCGGTGTGGGTGACGCACTCGGCAGGCGTCGCCAAGGCCACCGCGGAGTGGATCGTCGACGGCACCCCGGGCACCGACGTCCACGAGTGCGACCTCTACCGCTTCGAGGACGTCGCCAAGACCGACGACTTCATCCTGACGACCAGCTCGCAGGCGTTCGTCGAGGTGTACGACATCATCCATCCGCATCAGTTCCGCGAGGCGCTCCGCGGCCTGCGCACCAGCCCGTTCTACCCGCGCCAGCAAGACCTCGGAGCCTTCTTCTTCGAGGGCGGCGGCTGGGAACGGCCGGCGTGGTACGAGGCCAACGGCGAACTGGCGCGGCGACTTCGCGACGAAGGGCTGGCCTTCCCCGAACGCGACGAATGGTCGGCGAAGTTCTGGTCGCCGATCTCCATCGCCGAGGCGCACTGGACCCGTCGGCACGTCGCCATGTACGACATGACCCCGCTCACCCGCTACGAGGTGGCCGGTCGCGGCGCGGTCGACCTCCTGCAGCGGCTCACCACCAACAACGTCGACAAGAGCGTCGGCTCGGTGACCTACACCATGATGCTCGACGAAACGGGCGGCGTCCGGAGCGATCTCACCGTCGCCCGGCTGGCACCCGACCGCTTCCAGGTGGGCGCCAACGGGCCGACCGACTTCGACTGGCTCACCCGGCACCTGCCCGACGACGGCTCCGTGACGGTGCGCGACGTCACCGGCGGCACGTGCTGCGTCGGCCTCTGGGGTCCCGCGGCCCGCGACGTGGTGCAACCCCTGTGCTCCGACGACCTGTCGCACGAGGGCTTCAAGTACTTCCGCGCCATCACGACCCACCTCGGAGCCATCCCGGTGACCATGATGCGGGTGTCCTACGTCGGCGAACTCGGCTGGGAGATCTACGCCGACGCCGCCTACGGCGCCGCGCTGTGGGACCTGCTGTGGAACGCCGGGCAGGACCACGGCGTCATCGCCGCGGGCCGGATCGCCTTCAACAGCCTGCGCGTCGAGAAGGCCTACCGATCGTGGGGTACCGACGTGACGGCCGAACACCTGCCGGCCGCCGCGGGACTCGACTTCGCGGTCCGGATGGCCAAGGACGACTTCGTCGGAAAGGCCGCCCTGGAGGCCGCGCCTGCACCGCAGAAGGCGTTGCGCAGCATCGTCTTCCACGACACCACGGCCGTGGTGCTCGGTAAGGAGCCGGTGTACCTCGACGGCTCCCCGGACTGCGCCGGCTACGTGACCAGCGCGGCCTACTCCGCCACCATCGGGCGCTGCATCGCCTATGCGTGGCTACCCGCGTCGACCGCACCGGGTGACGTCGTCGCCGTCGACTACCGCGGCAGCCGCTACGGCGCGACGGTGCACGCCGAGCCGGTGGTGGACCCCGAGATGGCCTTGATCAGGCGATGAGCGAAGGAAAGCGATGACCGCGACCGACAACCCACCGGCGCTGCTGGCCACACTCGCCGGCGAGTTCTACACCAGCCCGACCATCTTCGCGGCCGAGCAGGACGAGATCTTCGAGAAGTCGTGGTTCTGCGCGGCGCGCTCGAACGACCTGGCCAACCCCGGCCAGTTCAAGAAGGTCCAGATCGGCCGCGAGAGCGTGCTGGTGGTCCGCGGCAAGGACGGCGCGCTGCGGGCGTTCCTGAACGTCTGCCGCCACCGCGGGGCCGCGCTGTGCACCGAACCCGAGGGTCAGGTCAAGCGGAGCCTGCAGTGCCCGTACCACGCCTGGACCTACGCCCTGGACGGAAAGCTGATCGCCGCGCCCAACCTGGCGTCACTCAAGGACGCCTCGGGCGAGGGCATCGACCGGTATCGGTACGGCCTGGTGCCGGTCGCGCTGAAGGAATGGCTCGGCTACGCCTGGGTCTGTCTGGCCGACGAACCGCCGTCGTTCGACGACGACGTGATCGGCGAGGTCACCCGCCGCCTCGGCGACCCCGGCGCCGTCGACCACTACGACGTCGCGAGCCTTAGCGTCGGCCGCCGGGTGGTCTACGACGTCGCGGCCAACTGGAAGCTCATCGTCGAGAACTTCATGGAGTGCTACCACTGCGCCACGATCCACCCCGAACTCACCGAGGTGCTCCCGGAGTTCGCCCAGGGCCTCGCCGCGCAGTACTACGTGGGCCACGGCGCCGAATTCGGTTCCGAAATCTCCGGTTTCACCATCGACGGCAGCGCCGGGTTCGACACGCTGCCCGGGGTGACCGAGGACCAGGATCGTCGCTACTACGCCATCACCATCAAGCCGACGGTGTTCGTGAACCTGGTGCCCGACCACATCATCTTCCACCGGATGTACCCGCTCGCCCCCGACCGCACCATCGTCGAATGCGACTGGCTCTACACCGCCGACGTGGTCGAGCAGGGTCGTGACGTGTCCCGGTCGGTCGAGCTGTTCCACCGGGTCAACGAGCAGGACTTCGAGGCCTGCGAGCGCACCCAGCCCGCGATGTCGTCGCGTGCCTACCGCAACGGCGGCGTACTCGTTCCTTCCGAACACCACATCGCGGAGTTCCACGAGTGGGTAGTGTCCCGAATCGGCGCGCACTCCCACGCCAGCGACGCGAGGTGACACGTGAACGGTGAGCCCGACCTCTACATCGGGGGGCAGTGGCGGCACGCCTCCGACTCCGGGACCCGCGAGATCGTCAACCCGGCCGACGGCAGCGTCGCCGCCGTGGTCGACGAGGCGACCGAGACCGACGCGCGGGACGCCGTCGCGGCGGCGCGGGCGGCGTTCGACGACGGGGCGTGGCCCGCGACGCCGGTGGCCGACCGGGCCGCGCTGCTCGACCGGATAGCCGACCTGTTGCAGCGCGACCGGGAGGACCTGTCGCTGCTGGAGACCCGCGACACCGGAAAGACACTGGCGGAGAGCAGAATCGACATCGACGACGTGACGTCGGTGTTCCGGTACTACGCGAAGCTCGTCGGCGTGCAGGCCGACCGGGTGGTCGACGTCGGCAACCCGGACGTCATCAGCCGCGTGGTACGCGAGCCCATCGGGGTGTGCGTCCTCATCGCGCCGTGGAACTATCCGCTGTTGCAGATGTCCTGGAAGATCGCCCCCGCGCTGGGTGCCGGTTGCACGATGGTCGCCAAGCCCAGCGAGGTCACGCCGCTGTCGACCATCGCGTTCGTGCACCTGCTGGAAGAGGCCGGCGTGCCCGGTGGCGTGGTCAACCTCGTCCAGGGCAGCGGCGCGAACCTCGGCGCTGCACTGACCGACAACAGCGACGTCGACTTCATCTCCTTCACCGGGGGCCTCGCCACCGGACGCACCATTTCGAAGGTCGCCGCCGAGCACGTCACCAAGGTGGCCGTGGAACTCGGTGGCAAGAACCCGCACATCGTGTTCGCCGACATCGGCACCGGCGACGCCTGGGACGCCGCGGTCGACCAGGTGCTGACGGGGGTGTTCCTGCACTCCGGCCAGGTGTGCTCGGCGGGCACCCGGCTGATCGTGGAGCAGTCGATCGCCGACGACTTCGTCACCGCCCTCGTCGGCCGCGCCGAGAAGATCCGGATGGGCGACGGCATGGATCCGGCCAGCGAGACCGGACCCCTGGTGTCGGAGCAGCACCGGGCCAAGGTGGAAGCCCATGTCGCGTCGGCGATCTCGGAGGGCGCGAAGCTGGTCACCGGCGGATCGCGCCCCACCGATCCGGCGCTGGCCACCGGCAGCTTCTATCTGCCGACGATCTTCGACCAGTGCGACCGTTCGATGGCGATCGTCCAGGAGGAGACCTTCGGTCCCATCCTGACCGTGGAGCGGTTCACCGACGAGGCCGAGGCGATCCGCCTCGGGAACGACACGGAATACGGTCTCGCGGCGGGCGTTCGGACGTCCGATCCAGCGCGGGGCGAACGTGTGGTGCGCGCGTTGAGGCACGGCACGGTGTGGCTGAACGACTTTGGCTACTACACCGCGGCAGCGGAGTGGGGCGGATACGGGAAGTCAGGCAACGGACGCGAGTTGGGCCCCACGGGGCTCTCGGAATATCAAGAGCTGAAACACATCTGGCACAACGTCGCGCCGAAACCCGCAGGCTGGTTCACCGGTGAATAACCGCACCCTCGAAGGGACGCCCCATGGCAGTTGACCCGAATGCACTGAGCAGCACCGACAGCGGCGGCTTGGACGACTTCGGCTACAAGGAATCGCTGGACCGGAGCATCGGCAAGTTCGCCAGCTTCGCCGCCGGCGTCAGCTACATCTCGATCCTCACCGGCACCTTCCAGCTCTTCTACTTCGGCTACGGCACCGCGGGCCCGGCCTACCTCTGGTCGTGGCCGATCGTGTTCGTCGGCCAGATGGCAGTGGCCCTGTGCTTCATGGAACTGGCCGCCAAGTATCCGATCGCGGGGGCGGTCTACAACTGGTCGAAGATGCTCGCCAGCCGGATCGTCGGATGGATGTCCGGCTGGCTCATGCTGACGGCGTCGATCGTCACGATCTCGGCGGTCGCCCTTGCCTACCAACTGAACCTGCCCCGGCTATGGAGCGGGTTCCAGATCATCGGTGACGGCACCGGCGAATACGACGGGCCCGCCAACGCCGTCCTACTGGGCACGGTCCTCATCGCGTTCACGACCCTGGTCAACGCCCTCGGGGTCAAGCTGATGGCCCGGATCAACAGCGCCGGCGTCTTCATCGAACTCATCGCCGCGGTGCTGATCGTCGTGCTCCTCGGGTTCAACATCAAGCGCGGCCCGGACATCTTCTTCTCCACCAACGGCTACGGCGCGGGGGAGAGCACGGGCTTCCTCGGCGCCTTCCTGATCGCCTCGCTGGCATCGGGTTACGTGATGTACGGCTTCGACACCGCCAGTTCGCTGGGCGAGGAGACCGTCGAGCCGCGTCGCACCGCCCCCAAGGCCATCTTCCGGGCGATCCTGGCGTCGTTCGTCATCGGCGGCGGCATCCTGGTCTTCGCGGTGATGGCCGCACCCAACCTTCAGGATCCGGCGCTCGGTGAGAGCACCGGCGGTCTGCAGTACATCGTCGAGCAGGTGATGTGGGGCCCGCTGGGCACGATCTTCCTGATCTGCATCGTCATCGCGGTCACGGTGTGCACGCTGGCGGTCCACACGGCCGCCATCCGGCTCACGTTCGCCATGGCGCGCGACAACGCGCTTCCCTTCGGCGAGAAGCTGGCCCGCGTCCATCCCAAGACGCAGACCCCGATCATCCCGGCCGTCCTGATCGGCGTGCTTGCGGTGCTGATCCTGGTGATCAACGTGGGCCAGGCCAAGATCTTCACCGTCCTCACCTCGATCGCCATCATCATGATCTACCTCGCCTACCTGATGGTGACCGGACCGCTTCTGAAGAAGCGGTTCCAGGGGCAGTGGCCGCCAAGGGATCTGAAGGAGGGTGGCTACTTCACGATGGGCAAGTGGGGGATGCCGGTGAACATCGTCGCCGTGGCGTGGGGTGCGGCGATGGCCCTCAACCTGGCGTGGCCGCGCGAAGCCGTCTACGGCGAGGGCTGGTACTACTCGTGGGGCGCCTTCATCTACATCGGCGTCATCCTCGGCGCGGGTCTGCTGTGGTACGCCGTGAAGGGCCGTCACCACATCGGCACCCTGGAGTCGCATGCCGCCGTTGCGAAGATTCCCGGCATCGATGTCTGACGACACCTTCGACTACGTCATCGCCGGCGGCGGGACGGCCGGCTGCGTGCTGGCCGCCCGCCTGTCGGAGGACCCCGACGTGACGGTGTGCCTGGTCGAGGCCGGGCCCACCGACGTCGGCAACGACGACATCCTCCCCCTGGCGAAGTGGATGCACCTGCTCGACTCCGGCTACGACTGGGACTACCCGGTGGAACCGCAGGAAAGGGGCAACAGCTTCATGCGGCACGCCCGCGCGAAGGTGCTCGGTGGTTGCTCGTCGCACAACTCCTGCATCGCGTTCCACCCGCCCGCCGAGTGCCTCGACGAGTGGGTCGAGATGGGCGCCACGGGCTGGGGATCGGCCGAGATCCTGCCGCTGGTCAAGCGTTTGGAGACCAACGACGCGCCGGGCGACCACGGCCACGACGGTCCGGTGCGCCTGCAGGACGTGCCGCCCGTCGACCCGTGCGGCACCGCCGTGCTGGAAGCGGCAGCCCTGGCCGGGTTGCCGACCGTCGCATTCAACCGCGGCGAAACGGTGCGCAACGGCGCGGGCTGGTTCCAGATCAACGTCGGCGCCGACGGCACCCGCATGTCGACCTCGCACGCCTATCTGCACCCAATCCTGGACTCCCGCAAGAACCTCGAGGTGCGCACCGACTGCTGGGTCAAGGAGATCCTGTTCGACGAGTCCAACGCCGCGACCGGGGTGCGCTACCAGCGGCCCGACCTGACCGGCTACGACACCGTGTCGGCCCGCCGCGAGGTCATCGTCACCGCGGGGTCCATCGACACGCCAAAGCTGTTGATGCTCTCCGGAATTGGCCCGGCGGAGCACCTTCGGGAGATCGGCGTTCCCGTCCGAGTCGACTCGCCGGGGGTGGGCGCCAATCTCGACGACCACGTCGAGGGGCTGGTGTTCTGGGAGGCCGCCAAGCCGATGGTGACCAGCTCGACGCAGTGGTGGGAGATCGGTCTCTTCACGTGCGTCGACGAGGGAATGACGCAGCCCGACCTGATGATGCACTACGGCAGCGTGCCCTTCGACATGAACACGTTGCGGCGCGGATACCCGACGACGGACAACGGATTCTGCCTGACGCCCAACGTCACTCAGGGCCGGTCGCGCGGCACCGTCCGGTTGCGCAGCCTGGACTACCGGGACCGGCCCCGCGTCGACCCCCGCTACTTCACCGACCCCGAGGGCTACGACGAGCGCATCATGCTGGCCGGTCTTCGGCTGGCCCGCACCATCGCCGAGCAGGCGCCGCTGAAGGGCTGGATCGCGCGGGAGCTGGCGCCGGGACCCGATGCGACCACCGACGACGAGCTGCTGGACTACGTCCACCAGACGCACAACACCGTCTACCACCCCGCGGCCACCGCCCGGATGGGTGCGGTCGACGATCCGATGGCGGTGCTCGACCCGCAGCTGCGGGTCAAGGGCGTGTCCCGGCTGCGGGTGGTCGACGCGTCGGCGATGCCCAAGCTGCCGGCGGTCAACCCCAACATCACCGTGATGACCATGGCCGAGAAGTGTGCGGACTTGATCCGGGGGACCTGACCCAGTTCCTCGGCGAACACACGCCGTTCCAGTCGGCGTCCGCCGACGAACTGGCGGAGCTCGCGGCCGGGTCGACCGTGGACACCTTCGCCGCAGGCGCCGTGGTCGCCGACTACTCGGCGCGGGTGCCCGGCGACGTCTGGATGGTGTGCACGGGCCGCGTGACGCTGCAGGCCGTCGACGGCGCGGCGGTCGACGTCGTCGAACCCGGCGGCATCTTCGGGTACACCCCGCTGCTCACCGGCGGCGGCATGGAGTTCGTGGCGCGGGCCACGGAGCCGAGCACGCTGATCCGGCTGCCCGGCGAGCAGGTGCGCACCCAGTTCGCCACCCCGGCGGGGTTGGCGTTCCTGGCGTCGTCGGCGTGGAGCGTCGGCGCCGTCAGCCGCCCGGCCCTGGTCCCCGTCGCCGACAGCAGGCCGGTCGGCGAATTGATCCATGGCGAGGTCCTGCTCGTCGCGCCGGACGCGTCGGTGCGCGACGCGGTCATCCGGATGACCGAGCAGCACGTGTCCTACGCGCTGGTCCCGCTGCCCGACGGCGAGTACGGCATCTTCACCGACCGGGACCTGCGGACGCGCGTCGTCGCCGCGGGGCTGTCGGTCGAGGTGCCGATCACCCGCGTGATGAGCGCACCCGCGCGCCGGGTCACCGCCGACCTGACCGCCGAGACCGTGCTGATGTCCATGCTGGAGAGCGGGCTTCGGCACATGCCGGTCACGTCCGCCCGCGGCGAGGTCGTCGGCGTCCTCGAGGACGCCGACCTGCTGGCCGCCTCGGCGCGGCAGAGCTTCATGCTGCGGCGTTCGATCGGGCTGGCCGCCGACGCCGCCGAACTGCAAGCCGCCGCGCAGCGCGTCACCCACACCGCCAGCGCGCTGTTCCTCAGCGGCACGAAGGCCAGCGCGACCAGCGGCATCCTGTCCATCGTGATCGACAGCGTGGTCCGGCGGGCCCTCGAGCTGGCACTCGCCGAGGCGCCGGCGGACGCGGGCACCCCGACGTCGGGTTTCGCGTGGCTGACCCTCGGCAGCATCGCCCGGCGCGAGGCCATGCCGTCCTCCGACGTCGACAGCGCACTGTCGTGGCGCGACGACCTGTCCCCGGCGGGCGACCGGCTGCGGGCCATCGCCCGCCGCACCCACGCCATCCTGGACGAGTGCGGGTTGCCGTCGGACAGCAACGGCGCCGTGGCCTCGAGCCCCAACTTCTCACGCTCCCAGGGCGACTGGGCCCGGGCGGCCCGGGGGTGGTTGGACGACCCGCTCGTCGGCAAGGGCCTGATCCTGTCCTCGCTGCTGCTGGACGGCAGGGTGGTCTGGGGGGACGCCGCCCTGCACACGGTGCCCGCGGCCTTCCGCAGGATGCGCGCCGAGCATCCCAATGCGCTCCGGCTGCAGCTGCTCGACGCATTGTCCGGGCGGGTGCGCACCCGGTCGCTGCGTGACGTGCTGTCGCGGCGTGGCGGCACGTTCGACCTGAAGAGTCACGCCGTCACCCCGATCGTGAACCTCGCCCGGTGGGGCGGCCTCGTCGGCGACGTCGCATCGGCGTCGACGCCGGCCCGGCTGACGGCGGCCGCGGCGTGCGGTGCGCTCAGCGACCGGGACGCGGCGACCCTCGGCGAGGTGTTCGGAATGCTGCAGCGGCTGCGGATGACCCATCAGGTCGAGCAACTCGTCGCCGGGCACAGTCCCGGTGACGTCGTCACCATGTCCGAGCTGTCCCCGCTGAACCGGAGCCTGCTCAACGACGGTCTGCGGGAGATCGCCGCGGTGCGCAGACGTGTGGGCAACTTGGGCATCCCCGCCGTATAGGGTCGGATCCGATGCCACCACCGGAGAGCAGAAGGACCCCCGAAGACGGCGGCCGGTCTGCGTCCGTCCAATCGGTGGACCGCGCCCTGGTGGTCATGGAGATCCTGGCGACCCTTGGCCAGGCCGGGGTCACCGAGATCGCCGCGGAGCTCGGCGTTCACAAGTCGACCGTGTCGCGGATCGTCTCGGTGCTGGAGGCCCGCGGTTACGTCGAACAGCTCGCCGACCGGGGCAAGTACCGGCTGGGCTTCGCCGTCGCCCGGCTGGCGCGCGCCACCAGCGGTCAACTCGACCTGGTCAAGCAGAGTCAGGCGGCGTGCGACGCGCTGGCGCTGGAATCCGGCGAGACCACCAACCTCGCCGTCCTCGACGGCGACCGGATCGTCAACGTCGCCGAGGCCATCGGGCCCGCCGGCATCGCCCTGCGCACCTGGGTGGGGCAGAGCTGCCCCGCGCACGCCACCTCGAGTGGCAAGGTGCTGCTGGCTGCCCTGGACGACGCCGGGCTGCGCGACTGCCTCGGCACCCGGCTCGAGTCCTTCACCGACACCACCGTCACCACGCGCAGTGCCCTCCAGGCCGAACTCGACGGGGTGCGCGAGCAGGGCTGGGCGTGTGTGCGGGAGGAGCTGGAGGTCGGGCTCAACGCCGTCGCCGCGCCCGTCTACGACGCCTCGGGACGGGTGGTCGCGGCGCTCAGCGTCTCCGGGCCGTCCTACCGGCTGGGCGAGGACGAGTTCGCCGCGACCGCCAAGCGCACCGTCGCCGCGGCCGAGACGATCAGCCGGCGCCTCGGCTGGATCGACATCTCGAGCCGGCCCTAGAAGAACGTACGAACCAGGTCGACCACCCGGCCCGAGTCGTCCAGCACCGGGATCAGCTGCCACTTGTCGAACACCGTGCAGGGATGCGAAATGCCGAATTCGAGCCAGGTCCCCACCTCGACGCGGTCGCGGTCGGCGCGCCCCACCCGCAGATAGGCGTGCTGGTCGTTGAGCTTGGTCACCGCACCGTCGGACAACGAACCCGGCACCGGAAGGTCCTGGTCGAACGACACGTCCCGGCGGCCCATCGTCACCAGCGCCAGATCGGGCTCGGGGCGCGACGTGACCTGTGCCCAGACGGTCAGCGCGGGCCGCAGGACGTCCGCCAGCGGTGACGTGCGTCCGTAGAGGCCGTCGTCGTGGGTGAGGTAGCACCCGCTGCGCAGCACGGTCCGAACCGGGCCGACGCCCGTCCATCCGGTCAGTTCGTCAGCCACCACGTCGAAGTACGTGCTGCCGCCGGCGCTGACCACGATCTCGTCGCCCTCGAAGAGGGGCGCCAACCTGCCCACCGCCGAGCGCAGCTCCCGAAGATAGGTGCGCACTAGTTCCTTGGCCTCGGGGGTCACGTCGTGGCCCGTGGCGGCCTCGTACCCCGCGACGCCGACCAGACGCAGCTGGCGGGACTCGGCCGCGGCCCGCGCCACGGCGTCGACCTCGTCCTCGCCCCGGCAGCCGGTGCGCCCGCCGGACATGCCGACCTCGACGCACACGTCGACCGGGCGACGGGCCCCGGCGTCGGCCAGCGTGGCCGACATCGCCGCCACCCCGCGCACCGAGTCGACCCAGCACATCAGGTGGAAGTTCGGGTCGGCGTCCAATTCGCCTGCCAGCCAACGCAACCCGGCGTCGTCGACCAGTTCGTTGGCCAGCACCACGCGGTCGACGCCGAAGGCTCGAAACGTGCGTACCTGGCTGATCGTCGCCAGGGTGACCGCCGTGGCGCCCGCGTCGAACTGCCGCGCCAGCAGCTGCGGTGCCATGTGGGTCTTGCCGTGCGGGGCCAGTTCGACGCCGCGGTCGCGACACCAATCGGCCATGGCCGAGAGGTTGTTGGCGAGGGCGGACTCGCGCAGCACGCACAGCGGCCCCACGGCGCCGTCGGCGAACGGGTCGACGCCGGCGGCGCGCACCTGGGCCGGCGTCTGGCCCCACCAGCGCGACGGTAGGCCCTTGTACCGCCAGTCGAGTGGCTCGGCGGACAGGGCGGCGAGCGCGGTCTCGTCGACGGTCGTGGGCATTCGACCATTCAAGCCTCATTTAAGCTGGCACGTCGTGAGCTCCGCAGACGTCCCCGAGGCCGGTTCGAAGAACGACGACTCCGGTCTACCCGAGCAGTTCCGGATCCGGCAGGAGAAGCGCGAGCGGCTGCTGGCCGACGGCCGGGACCCCTATCCGGTCGTAGTGGACCGCACCCACACCCTGGCCGAACTTCGCGCCCGGTTCGCCGATCTGGAGGTCGACACCAAGAGCGGCGAGGTCGTCGGCGTCGCCGGCCGGGTGGTCTTCGCGCGGAACTCGGGGAAGCTGTGCTTCGCCACGCTGCAGGAGGGCGACGGCACGCAGTTGCAGGCGATGATCAGCCTGGACGGGGTGGGCAGGGAGTCGCTGGACGCGTGGAAGTCCGACGTCGACCTCGGCGACATCGTGTTCGTGCACGGCGAGGTGATCAGCTCGCGCCGCGGTGAGCTCTCCGTGCTCGCCGATTCGTGGCAAATCATCTCCAAGGCATTGCGGCCGCTGCCCGTCGCACACAAGGAACTGAGCGAGGAAACGCGGGTCCGGCAGCGGTACGTGGACCTGATCGTGCGCCCCGAGGCCCGCACCATTGCGCGGCAGCGCATTGCGGTGGTTCGCGCGGTGCGTTCGGCATACGAGCGACGCGGATTCCTCGAAGTCGAAACCCCGATGCTTCAGACGTTGGCCGGTGGCGCCGCCGCGCGACCATTCGTGACGCACTCCAATGCCCTCGATGCGGATCTGTTCCTTCGCATCGCCCCGGAGCTGTTCCTGAAACGATGCCTGGTCGGTGGTTTCGAGAAGGTGTTCGAGATGAATCGGAACTTTCGAAACGAAGGCGCCGATTCCACGCATTCGCCGGAATTCGCCATGCTCGAGACTTATCAGGCGTACGGAACGTATGACGATTGTGCGGTCGTGACGCGTGAGGTTATTCAAGAGGTGGCCGACGAGGCGATTGGCACCCGAAACGTGCCACTGCCCGATGGCACTACCTACGATCTCGACGGCGAATGGGCGACGCTCGAAATGTACCCGTCGTTGTCCGAGGCGCTCGGTGAGGAAATCACCCCCGAAACCCCGGCCGATCGCCTGTGGTCGATTGCCGACTCGCGTGGCGTCGAAATTGCCCGGGATCGCGGATTCGGCCACGGCAAGTTGGTCGAGGAACTGTGGGAGGACGCCGTCGGGGCCGACCTGTGGGCGCCCACGTTCGTGCGGAACTTTCCGGTCGAGACCTCGCCGTTGACGCGGGAGCACCGCAGCATTCCCGGCGTCACCGAGAAATGGGACCTCTACGTCCGACACTTCGAATTGGCCACCGGATACACGGAATTGACCGATCCGGTGGTTCAGCGGGAGAGATTCGAAGCGCAAGCCAGGGCCGCTGCCGCGGGTGACGACGAGGCAATGGTCCTCGACGAGGACTTCCTCGCGGCTTTGGAGTACGGGATGCCGCCGACGGCCGGCACCGGAATGGGCGTCGACCGCTTGTTGATGGCGCTGACGGGGTTGTCGATTCGGGAGACGGTTTTGTTTCCCCTGGTGCGTCGGCAGGGCTAGCCCAAGACGTTTCATACTTTTGTGTTGAATTGCGTCGATTACTGTGCCAACATTGTTCAGGGTTTCGAGCGAAGTATGACTACGCGCCCGTGCAGAAGGGGCAGTGTGAGCCAATGGCAAAAAAGGTGACCGTCACGTTAGTCGATGATTTCGACGGTGCGGGTTCTGCCGACGAGACCGTCGAATTCTCTCTCGACGGCGTCAGCTATGAGATCGACCTTTCGTCGAAGAATGCCACGAAACTACGTGGCGATCTCAAACAATGGGTAGAGGCAGGCCGCCGCGTCGGTGGCCGTCGCCGTGGTCGTTCGTCGGCCGGGTCGGGTCGTGGTCGCGCGACTATCGACCGTGAACAGAGCGCCGCCATTCGGGATTGGGCGCGTCGCAACGGACACAGCGTTTCCACGCGCGGCCGCATTCCGGCCGACGTCATCGACGCATTTCACGCGGCAACCTAAATTCGGCGTTCATCGCCGTCGGAACGGCAACGAGTTTTCGCTAGGGGCGAACCGTTGCCGGGTCCGTCGGCGGAACCGATGCCCGCGTGCCGGGCGTTGGAATCCCTGCGGCCCCGAAACGGTCACCGTTTGGTCTTTCACTAGGAGAGGACAAGCGGGGCACCCCGGGCCGCCGCCCACTACAGTGGACGTCAAGTGCAGAGCACGGTTCGCCGTGTGAGGACTGCGCTATCTACGGAGGGCAGGTAACCACCGATGTTCGAACGCTTCACAGACCGCGCACGGCGCGTCGTCGTCCTGGCTCAAGAAGAGGCCAGGATGCTGAACCACAACTACATCGGCACCGAGCACATCCTCCTTGGCCTCATTCACGAAGGCGAGGGTGTTGCGGCGAAGTCGCTCGAGTCGCTGGGGATTTCGCTGGAGGGTGTCCGCAGCCAGGTCGAGGAGATCATCGGACAGGGCCAGCAGGCTCCGTCCGGTCACATCCCCTTCACCCCGCGCGCCAAGAAGGTGCTGGAGCTGAGCCTGCGCGAGGCGCTGCAGCTCGGCCACAACTACATCGGCACCGAGCACATTCTGCTCGGCCTGATCCGCGAAGGCGAAGGCGTCGCCGCCCAGGTCCTGGTCAAGTTGGGGGCTGAGCTGACGCGCGTGCGCCAGCAGGTCATCCAGTTGCTCAGCGGCTACCAGGGCAAGGAGACCGCCGAGACCGGCACGGGTGGCCGCGGCGGCGAGGCGGGCAACCCCTCGACGTCGCTGGTGCTCGACCAGTTCGGTCGCAACCTGACCGCCGCCGCGATGGAGGGCAAGCTCGACCCCGTCATCGGCCGCGAGAAGGAAATCGAGCGGGTCATGCAGGTGCTGAGCCGCCGCACCAAGAACAACCCGGTGCTGATCGGCGAGCCCGGCGTCGGCAAGACGGCCGTCGTCGAGGGCCTGGCCCAGGCGATCGTGCACGGCGACGTGCCCGAGACGCTGAAGGACAAGCAGCTCTACACCCTGGACCTCGGGTCCCTGGTGGCCGGCAGCCGCTACCGCGGTGACTTCGAGGAGCGCCTGAAGAAGGTGCTCAAGGAGATCAACACCCGCGGCGACATCATCCTGTTCATCGACGAGCTGCACACGCTCGTCGGCGCGGGTGCCGCCGAGGGTGCCATCGACGCGGCCTCGATCCTGAAGCCGAAGCTGGCCCGCGGCGAGCTGCAGACCATCGGTGCGACCACTCTCGACGAGTACCGCAAGTACATCGAGAAGGACGCCGCCCTGGAACGCCGCTTCCAGCCGGTGCAGGTGGGCGAGCCGACCGTCGAGCACACCATCGAGATCCTCAAGGGTCTGCGCGACCGGTACGAGGCGCATCACCGCGTCTCCATCACCGACGGTGCGATCGTGGCAGCCGCCACGCTGGCCGACCGCTACATCAACGACAGGTTCTTGCCCGACAAGGCGATCGACCTGATCGACGAGGCGGGCGCCCGGATGCGCATCCGCCGGATGACCGCTCCGCCAGACCTGCGCGAGTTCGACGAGAAGATCGCCGACGCCCGTCGCGAGAAGGAATCTGCGATCGACGCGCAGGACTTCGAGAAGGCGGCCAACCTGCGCGACAAGGAGAAGACCCTCGTCACGCAGCGCGCCGAGCGGGAGAAGCAGTGGCGCTCCGGTGACCTGGACGTCGTGGCCGAGGTCGACGACGAGCAAATCGCCGAGGTCCTCGGCAACTGGACCGGCATCCCCGTGTTCAAGCTGACCGAGGCCGAGACCACGCGTCTGCTGCGCATGGAGGACGAGATCCACAAGCGGATCATCGGCCAGTTCGACGCCGTCAAGGCCGTCTCCAAGGCGATCCGTCGTACCCGTGCCGGACTGAAGGATCCCAAGCGTCCGTCGGGCTCGTTCATCTTCGCCGGCCCGTCCGGTGTCGGTAAGACCGAGCTCTCCAAGGCGCTGGCGAACTTCCTGTTCGGCGACGACGACGCGCTGATCCAGATCGACATGGGCGAGTTCCACGACCGCTTCACCGCGTCGCGGCTGTTCGGTGCCCCTCCCGGGTACGTCGGCTACGAAGAGGGCGGCCAGCTCACCGAGAAGGTCCGGCGCAAGCCGTTCTCGGTGGTCCTGTTCGACGAGATCGAGAAGGCGCACCAGGAGATCTACAACACGCTGCTGCAGGTGCTCGAGGACGGCCGTCTCACCGACGGTCAGGGCAGGACGGTGGACTTCAAGAACACCGTGTTGATCTTCACCTCGAACCTCGGCACCAGTGACATCTCCAAGGCGGTTGGCCTCGGCTTCACCCAGGGTGGCGGCGAGAACAACTACGAGCGGATGAAGCTGAAGGTCAACGACGAGCTGAAGAAGCACTTCCGCCCGGAGTTCCTGAACCGCATCGACGACATCATCGTCTTCCACCAGCTGACGAAGGAAGAGATCGTCCAGATGGTGGAGTTGATGATCGCCCGCGTCGGCAACCAGCTCAGGGCCAAGGACATGACCATGGAGCTGACCGACAAGGCGAAGTCGCTTCTGGCCAAGCGTGGCTTCGACCCGGTGCTGGGAGCCCGCCCGTTGCGGCGGACCATCCAGCGCGAGATCGAGGACGCCTTGAGCGAGAAGATCCTCTTCGACGAGGTCGGTCCGGGTCAGGTCGTCACGGTCGACGTCGACAACTGGGACGGCGAGGGTGCCGGCGAGGACGCGGTGTTCACCTTCGTCGGTGCCACCCGGCCCGTCGTCGACGCACCGGATCTGGCCCCGGCCGGCGCCCCGGAGTAGTCCGGCAGCGCGCAGCGCATCGAAATGGGCGGTATCCCTCAAAGGGGTACCGCCCATTTCGATGTCTGGGCCTATGATGCTCGAGTAACCCGACGCACGAAGGAATGCTGGTGAAAATCCAGAGCGGTCGCGCCACTGTGAAAGTCAGACCCGACGTACGTCAACCGTGATACGGGACGCGAACTCCCGAAAGGACACCTTTCATGACCTCGACTGACACCCGCCGGAGCGCTGCTCCCGCGATCGACTTCACCGCCACCAAGGCGGCCCTCTGGCTGTCGCTGACGGCCTTCTTCGCTCTGCTGGTCCTCTACTTCGTCGGCGTCGACCAGGGCGCCACGTCCGTGTTCGGCGACAACATGTACATCCACGAATTCGTGCACGACGCTCGCCACCTCCTCGGGTTCCCCTGCCACTGACCGGCAGGAGAAACCTCACGATGGAAAAGCGAATCATCGGGCGCGGCCTTCTGGCCGGCGCCGTCGCAGGCGTGCTCGCGTTCGTCTTCGCGAAGATCTTCCTCGAGCCCGTCATCGGTCGGGCGATCGACTTCGAGGACGGCACGTCCGCCGCACACGAGGCCATGGAGATGGGTGCCAGCGGGCACAGCCACGGCGAGGGCGGCGAACTGTTCAGCCGCGGCATCCAGTCGACGGTCGGCATGGGCTTCGGCGTGCTCCTGTTCGCCGTCGCGATGGGCGCGCTGTTCGCCGTGGTCTTCGCGGTGGCGCACGGCCGGGTCGGTGACGTCTCGGCCCGCATGCTGTCGGTGCTGGTCGCCGGGGCCATGTTCGTCTCACTGTGGATCGTTCCGGCGCTGAAGTACCCGCCGAATCCGCCGGCGACCAGCGAGGACTCCACGATCTTTCAGCGCTCGATGCTGTACCTGCTGATGGTCGGGCTGTCGGCGGTGCTCGTGGTGGCCGCGGTGTACCTCGGACGCCAGTTGGCTCCCAGGCTCGGCGCGTGGAACGCGACCCTGGTCGGCGGGGCGTCCTATCTCGTCGCCGTGTTCGTGGTGATGTTGTTGCTGCCGACGATCGACGAGACCCCCGGACCGATGGTGAACGACGCTGGCGTCATCGTCTTCCCCGGCTTCCCGGCGGTGGACATGTACGAGTTCCGGCTCTACACGTTCGCCACCCAGCTCATCGTCTGGACGACGATCGGTCTGGTGTTCGCGACGTCGATCTCGAAGGTGTTGGACTCGCGCAAGAGTGGCGCGGAGGTCGGCGCCAGCACGTGAGTGAGATCGTCCGGCTGACCCTCGTCTCCCATGCGATGACGGATGCGATGGCAGCCGGACGATTTCCGCGTGACGAGGCCCTGAACGCATTGGGTCAGCGTCAGGTCGACGCGACCGTCGACCTCGGTGTCGTCGACGCCGCGGTCTGTGCGCCGGAGACGCGCACCAGGCAGACCGCGGACCTACTGGGGTTGCGCGCCGAGACCGAGCCCCTGCTGGCCGACCTGAACTGCGGTGCGTGGCGGGGCAGCGTGCTCGGCGGCGTGGGGCCCGCCGAGTTGACGCTGTGGCTCACCGATCCCACGCAGGCCCCGCACGGCGGCGAGTCGGTGGTCGACGTCGTCACCCGGGTGGGCGGTTGGCTGGACTCGCTGGCGGACCGCCGCGGGCGACTGGTCGCGGTGACCCATCCCAGCGTGGTCCGGGCCGCGGTCGTCTACGCGCTCAACGCACCGGCGTCGTCCTTCTGGCGCGTCGACGTCGGACCCGTCTGCCGCACCGTCATGCACCTGCGCGGCGGTTCGTGGACGCTGCGCTCCACCGGTTAGACGGGCTGTACGAGTCCGAAGGCGCCCTGGGCGATCGACAGCAGCCAACTGGCCACGGTCAGGCTCCGGAACTTCGGCCACGTCAGCTGGAAGCTGACCACCCAGGCCTGCCCCGTCCGGTCGACGGCGTACCAGCTGAAGCCGATGTCGCCGGGCAGGTTTCCGCCCTTGGCGCCGATGTAGGTCCACTTCGTCTTGTCGAGTTCGATGCCGGGCGTCGCCGCCAGGACGTCCCGGACCGGTGCCGCGGGACCGACGGCGTCGCTCTGCAGGGCGGCGTGCACCCGGCAGATGTCGCCCGCGGTGCCGTACCACTCCGCGCCGTACGGGGAGGCCGGCGTGTGCGTCCGCGTCGGATCCGGCTCGTAGTGGCGGGCGTCGGTCTGCGCGATCAGTCGGGCGCGGTCGGCGGCGGAGCCGGTCTTCCACTGTTCGCGAAGGTCGGGCGTTCCCCAGCCGACGGAGAACATCTGGTGGGTGGTGGGAAACGGCGTCAGGCTGGCGGGATCGTGGTGGCCGGCGCGAATCAGCGCGCGGTGCAGGGCGTCCGGCCCGACGCGCGTCATCAGCAGGTCCGTGGCCATGTTGTCACTGGCCGAGATCATCTGCTGTGCAGCGTCTCTCACCGACACCGTGGACCCGGGCGGTAGGTCCTCGAAGCCCGCCGACCCCACCGCCTTGTCCTCCTTGGTGATGGTCAGCCGATCGCCCCAGCCGACCCGGCCCGCGTTGACTTCGTCGGCGAGGGCCAGCAGGACGTAGAGCTTGAAGATCGAGGCCAGGGGCAGAGAGTCGTCGACGTGGGTGCCGGCCACCGTCGTGCAGGTGCCGTCGGTGACCTTCGAGACCTGATACGAGTAGTGCGCAGCGGTCTTGGTCAGTTGGGCGTCGACGTCGGACCACTGCGTGATGGTGGGCTTCTGCAGGGTCACCTTGAAGCGGTCGACCATGCCGGCGTCGTCGGTGCGCAGCTCGATGTCCTGGCCGACGCCATAGGAGGTCAGCAGGTGCAGGGTGGCCTGGCCCGCGCCGTAGTCGATGCCCGAGACCGTGAAGGGCCGGTCCCACCACATGCGGTCCATCATGAACGCGACGTCGTCCACCTGGGGCTTGGCGGCCAGCGTGGCGACGCCGGCGACACCGATGGGCCAGTCCGAGTTCAGCATGTCCACGGTCTGCTTGGCGCGCAGCCCCGGAGGCGTGTTCGTCTCGATGTGGGCGCCGTAGGCGGCCTCGGCCGGAGCCGTCGGTCCGGCGTTGGCGCATCCGCAGGCCAGGGCGGCGATCAGAGTGGCGGCGACACCGATCGCCGTCGCCCGCCGTCCCACCTAGCTACGCTCCCGACCGCTGAACGTCCAACACGACCTCGAACTCGAGGAGTGACGCACCGGTGGCGACGGGGTTTGCGCGCTGACCGGCGTGGGCCTCGACGGCCGGACCGTTCGCCCACGCCGCAAAGGCCTCCTCGGACTCCCACTGCGTCACCACGAAGTAGCGGTCCTCGCCCTTGACCGGCCGCAGCAACTGGAAGCCGAGGAAGCCGGGCTGGCCGTCGACGGCGTGCGCGCGATTGGCGAACCGCTTCTCCAACTCCGGGCCTGCGTTGGGCGGAACCTCGATCGCGTTGATCTTCACCACTGCCATGGGCCCCACGTTACCGGTTCGTTATCGTCGGGCATGCGTTCGGACTTGCTGACCCGCCGCGGCGGTGCCGGGCAGCCCGTCGTTCTGGTGCACGGGTTGATGGGCCGGGGGACGACGTGGTCCCGTCAGCTGCCGTGGCTGATCGAGCTGGGCGAGGTGTACACCTACGACGCGCCCTGGCACCGCGGCCGCGACGTCGCCGACCCGCACCCCGTGAGCACGGAGCGCTTCGTCGACGACCTGGCCGACGCCGTCTCGGCTCTCGGACGGCCAGCCACGCTGGTCGGCCATTCGATGGGCGGTCTGCACTCGTGGCTTCTGGCCGCCGCGCGACCCGAGCTGGTGACCGCGCTGGTGGTGGAGGACATGGCCCCGGACTTCCGCGGGCGTACGACCGGACCGTGGGAACCGTGGCTGCGCGCGCTGCCCGCCGAGTTCGGTTCGGAGCAGCAGGTGCTCGACGAGTTCGGGGCCGTGGCCGGACGCTACTTCGTCGAGGCGTTCGACCGCACCGACACCGGGTGGCGGCTGCACGGCCGGCCCGAGCGGTGGATCGAGATCGCCGCGCAGTGGGGAGTCCGCGACTACTGGCAGCAGTGGCGGGCGGTGCGCGTCCCCACGCTGCTCGTCGAGGCGGGCAACTCCGTCACTCCGCCCGGTCAGATGGAGCGGATGCGGTCCACCGGCGCCGACGTGACGTACCTGAGGGTGCCCGGTGCCGGTCACCTCGTGCACGACGACGCACCACGGGAGTACCGCGACGCGGTGGAACCGTTCCTGGCGCGGTTCGCCTAGCGGTGCTCGCCGGTCGCGCCCGAGGTCGGCCACTGCGGCTGCTTCTCGAAGCGGGTGCGCGCGGCGTCCACGTCGTGCATCACGCGGTAGTAGTCGGGGTTGCCGAATTCCCGCAACAACGCGCGGCGGGCCGTGTCGTTGCGGTGACTGGCCCAGCTCAGCAGCGCGGCCAGCGCGAAGGGGGCGGACAGGATCAGGAAGGCGAGTATCACGTTCATGGCAGCAATTATTTGACCGAAAACATTCCGCCAACAGTGGCAGTACGGACGTGGTGCGTTAAGATGCTGCCATGCTCAAGAGCGTGTCGACGTTGGTGCTCGACGGGGTCACCCCCTTCGAGTTCGGAGTGGTCTGCGAGGTCTTCGGCATCGACCGCTCGGCCGACGGCGTGCCCAACTTCGACTTCAAGGTGTGCGGTCCGGAACCCGGCAAACCGCTGCGAATGTCGGTCGGCGCCAACCTGGTTCCCGACTTCGGGCTCGACGCCCTCGTCGGCGCCGATCTGGTCGCCATCCCCGCGTTCCACCGAGACGACTATCCGGAGGAGGTGCTCGCCGCCGTGCGGGCCGCCGCCGAAGCCGGGTCGACCATCCTGACGGTCTGCTCGGGGGCGTTCCTCGCCGGCGCGGCCGGGCTTCTCGACGGCCGCAAGTGCACCACGCACTGGATGCACGCCGACGACCTGGCGGCACGGCACCCCACCGCGGACGTCGACCGCAACGTGCTGTTCGTCGACGACGGCAACCTCATCACCAGTGCGGGGACCGCCGCCGGCATCGACGCCTGCCTGCACCTGGTCCGGCGTGAGTTGGGCAGCGAGGTCACCAACACCATCGCCCGCCGCATGGTGGTGCCGCCGCAGCGTGACGGCGGTCAGCGCCAGTACATCGAACGTCCCATTCCGGTGCGATGTTCGGAAGGCTTTGCGCCGCAGCTGGATTGGATCCTGGGCAATCTCGACGCATCGCACACGGTCGGATCATTGGCCGCCAGGGCCAGCATGTCGGCCCGGACCTTCGCGCGCAGGTTCGTCGAGGAGACGGGGCGTACCCCGATGCAGTGGGTCACCGACCAGAGGGTGCTCTACGCGCGGCGCCTGCTCGAGGAGACCGACCTCGACGTCGACCGGGTGGCCGACAAGGCGGGCTTCGGCACCGCAACCCTGCTACGCCACCACTTCCGCCGTATCGTCGGCGTCACGCCGTCGGACTACCGGCGCCGGTTCTCCAGCGACGAGTCCGACTGCGCGGCAACGGCTTAGGGGGATCGCGCGTCAAAGCGCGTAGACGCACCAGGCGCCCGGCACACCCCTGAGCCGGTGTTCGCCGCGGTCGCTGAAGGTCCGGTGCGAGCCGGTCACGATCTCGCGCACCGTCGACGAGACGAGGACTTCACCGGCGCCCGCCAGCGCGGTGATTCGCGCACCGATGTGCACCGCCATGCCGGCGATGTCCTGCCCGCGGGCCTCGACCTCGCCCGCGTGGATGCCGACCCGGACGTCGACCCCGAGCGTCGCGACCGCACCGACGATCTGCTCGGCGCAGTCCAGCGCGACGCTGGGACTGCTGAACGTGGCGACGAAACCGTCGCCGGCGGTGTTCACCTCGCGCCCGCCGAAGCGGGCCAGTTCCCGTCGCACCAGGTTGTCGTGACTGTCCAGCAGATCGCGCCAATGGTCGTCGCCGAGCTCGGCGGCGCGCTGCGTCGACCCGACGATGTCGGTGAACACGATCGTGGTGAGCACGCGTTCGGCGTCCGAGCCGCTACGTGACCCGGTGACGAATTCCTCGATCTCGGCGAGGATCGGCGTCGCGTCGCCCACCCAGTACAGGGTGTCGGCGCCCGGCAGTTCGACGTAGCGTGCGCCCGGGATGTGCTCGGCGAGGTAGCGGCCGTGGCCGACGCCCACGAACGTGGCGTCCTCGCGGTGCACGACCAGGGTCGGGGCCTTGATGGCGGGCAGCTTGTCCCGCACGTCGGCGTCGGTGAGGGCCTGACTGGACCGTCTGGCCATGCTCGGTGAGGCGGCCCGGTTGCCCGCGGCATCCCACCACGTGCGGAAGACCTGGTCGCGGGCGACCGACGGCGCGACCATGGCGAGCACGTCGACGCCTTGCTCGACAGCGTCGGACTGCGTTGCCGCCGTGGCGAACGAACCAGCGGCGCGGGGGTGGGCCCCCACCTCGTAGTCGGGTGCCCACACCACGCGGGCCGCGCCGTTGACCACCACCAGGTTGGCGACGCGTTCAGGGCGGTCGGCGGCCAGGAAGAGTGCGCTCATGGCGGTGTACCCCGAGCACATGACCGTGGCGCTCTCGCAACCTACGGCGTCCATGACCGCGACGGCGTCCTCGGCCCAGCAGGCCGGGGTGATCTTGTCCGCGCCGATGCGTGATGACATCCCCATGCCGCGGTGGTCGAAGCGGATGACCCGGCAGAACGACGACAGGCGCCGGTAGAAGCGGTACATCGACGGTTCGGAGTCGATCGAGTCGATCGGCACGAATGGTCCCGGCATCACGACGAGGTCCATGGGGCCGTCACCGATCACCTGGTACGCGATGTCCAGATCGCCCCGCGACGCGTACCGGGTCCGCGGAGCCCGCGAAACGGGTACGGCCACCAGCCCAGGCTAGTTCACCAGGACGTTCGAGGTCCCGGCTTCACCACCTTCTCCGCTGAGCGCGAACAGGCCGTCGGCGGTCTGTTCGACCAGGCCGTCGACGAGCAACGAGTCCAACGCGCGGTCGCGCTGCGCGGGGTCGGTCAGCCACGCCACGTCCAGTTGGGCCCGAGGCACCGGAGCGACGTTGGCGCGCAGGACGTCCAGCAGTTTGCCGCGGACCTGGCGGTCGGTGCCGGCGAACTTCTGCACGCGTTTCGCCGGCTCGGTCGAGGGCGGGTAGCCGGCCGAACGCCACGCGCAGGTGCTCAACGGACACACCCCGCACTTGGGCGAGCGGGCCGTGCAGACGATGGCGCCGAGCTCCATCAGGGCGATCGAAAACCCCGGCGCCCGTGCGTCGTCGGGAAGGATGGCGTCGACGTCGGCGAGGTCGCGAACGCTGGCGGGGGAGTCGGCGCGTCCGTGCACGACCCTGGCGACCACCCGCCGTACGTTGGTGTCCACCACGGGAACTCGTTTGCCGTAGGCGAAGCAGGCGATGGCCCGCGCGGTGTAGGTGCCGACGCCGGGCAGCGCCAGGAGGGCGTCGACGTCGTCGGGCACCACGTCACCGTGCTTGGCGGCGATCACGGTCGCGCACTCGTGCAGACGCTTGGCCCGGCGCGGGTAGCCGAGCTTTCCCCACGCCCGCAGGACGTCTGCCGCGCTGGCGGCGGCGGTCGCCGAGGGGGTCGGCCAGCGGGCCACCCAGTCGCGCCAGATCGGCTCCACTCGGGCGACGGGCGTCTGCTGCAACATGAACTCGCTGACCAGGATTTGCCACGCGGGAACGCCCGGCTGACGCCAGGGCAGATCGCGCTGCGCATGTGAATACCATTTGAGCAGCTCACCCGCATCGACCATCAGGACCATCTCCGGGCACAATGTGGCCATGCCAAACACGAGTCCGATAACCGCATGGAAGGCACTCAGCGAGGGTAACGACCGGTTCGTCGCCGGTACGCCCGAGCATCCCAGCCAGAGCATCCAGCACCGCGCGAGCTTGGCCGACGGTCAGAAGCCGACCGCGGTGGTGTTCGGTTGCGCCGACAGCCGCGTCGCCGCCGAGATTATCTTCGACCAGGGCCTCGGCGACATGTTCGTGGTGCGCACCGCCGGCCACGTGCTGGACTCGGCGGTTCTCGGCTCCATCGAGTACGCGGTCACGGTGCTCAACGTGCCGCTCATCGTGGTCCTCGGTCACGACAGCTGTGGCGCGGTCAAGGCGACACTGTCCGCGCTCGACGACGGTGAGATCCCCGGCGGCTACGTCCTCGACATCGTCGAGCGCATCACCCCGTCGATCCTGCTGGGCCGGAACGAGGGCCTGACCCGGGTCGACGAATTCGAGGCACGCCACGTCACGGCGACCGCCAAGCAGCTCGTCAGCCGGTCCAAGGCGGTGTCGGATGCCGTCGAGTCCGGGAAGCTGGCCATCGCCGGTGTGACCTACCACCTCGCCGACGGCCGGGCGGTTCTCCGCGAGCACGTGGGTGACATCGGCGTGAGCTGACGGGCGACACGCCGGGCGAGGTCAGACGGCTATGTGTGAGCTGGCCTTACCGTAGTCTCGTGCTGGAAACTGAACCGCATCACCCGCTGCCGCCGGAGATCTACCGGCGCAGGCGGTTTCTCGCGATAGGCGTGGGGGCCCTGGTCCTCGTCATCGTCATTGCAATCGCCGTGGTGGTGTTCGCGAACAGCACCGGTGGGGATTCGACCGCCACTCAGCCGAGCCCGACGGCGGCTCCCGCCGCGACGCAGCTGCCCGGTGCCAACCCCGAGATCAAGACGCCGATCCTGCCGCCGGCTCAGCAGTCTCCCGCGCCCACCCCGACGCCGGTCGAGGCCGTCGTGCCGCCTCCGGTGTTGAACGCGGGCGACGACTGCCCCGACTCCACCCTCGCGGTGAAGGGCATCACCAGCCAGCCGAACTACGTCGTCGGTGACCAGCCGAAGTTCACCATGGTGGTCACCAACATCGGGCTGGTGGCGTGCAAGCGCGACGTCGGCGCCGCGGTGCTGGCGGCCTACGTCTACGGGCTGGACAACAACCGGCTCTGGTCGAACCTCGACTGCGCGCCCTCGAACGAGACGCTGGTGAAGACGTTCAACCCCGGCGAGCAGGTGACCACCGAGGTGACCTGGACCGGAATGGGTTCCGCCGCGAACTGCCCGCTCCCGCGCCAGCCGATCGGACCTGGCACCTACAACCTGGTCGTCCAGCTGGGCAACCTGCGGTCGGCGACCGTGCCCTTCACCTTGGCCGCGCCCGCGAACGTGCCGGCGGGCGAAGCGCCCCCGGCCCCCGCTGACGCACCGCCGCCCGAAGTTCCCGCGCCCGCGGGCAACTAGCTTCACTGCCCGTTCCATTCGCGTTCGCGTTGGACGCGGGCGGCGCGGTCCTCGGCTCGAGTAGTTCTTCGCCGCGGCATGGTGAGCCCGCCCGTGTGCTGTGGCCGCGCTCCGGTGGCGTTCACTGTGGAGGTCGGTTCCGACAGTTCGGGGAACAGCAGCCGACTGCCCGGTGTGGTGACGTACTGCCGGCCGTCGGGTGCGGTCCAGATGACGGTGCCGTCGTCGAGTTGTTCGTCGCGCCAACCGTTCTCGCCACCCCAGAAGGTTTTCAGCAAGTGATGTCGACGGCATAGGCATTTCAGGTTGGATGCCGCCGTTGGTCCGCACGGCCACGGAATCGTATGATCCACGTCGCAATTAGTCGCGGGCGCTCGGCAGCCTGGGAAGCGACACGTCAGGTCGCGACAGCGGACGAAGTCGGCCAGCCTCTTCGACGGCCGGTAGCGGGATTCCGGCGGCGCTTGGCCGGGGTGGACGATCCGGGTGATCGTCGCCCCTACCGTGGCCCGGCACGCGATCGAACCGGGAAGGAACTGGCCGCCCATCATCGCCGCGGGTCGCAGGTTGGAGAAGCGACCAGGCGCGGGGGTGAGGGCTTCGGTGAGCGTGAGCTCCCTTAGCGGCTTGGCGAACATGGTCGGGGCTTCGCCGTCGAGGGCGGAGCGCTCGTCGGCGGGAGCCTCATCCGAGGGCCTTTCTGCGACGGGCTCGGTGGGCTCCGACGCAGGCTCCGGTGCAGGTGCAGGTGCAGGTGGCGGTGGTGCTGGTGGCTCGGGAGTCGCGACGGTGTCCGCGGACGCAATCACGTAGACCACCACCCCGGTCGAGGGCGGGTTCTCCCCGGCCGGGCAGTCATCCGCTCCGCAGAGGCAGGCCAGGCGGTCCGCGCCGTGGGCCAGCGCCCCCATCGCGTCGGCACGCCGCTGATCCAACGTCCGTGGATCAGCCGGGCACACGGTCCTGGCCAGTGCGTCCATGCGGGCGTCGACGGCCTTCGCGTCGGTGGCGAACAGCGTCGCGAAGACCGTCGCCATTCCGCTGCCGTCCTCGTCCCCGACCTCCACCGACCGTCCCCGCGCGCGGGTCTCGGTGCGGATGACCGCCTGCGGGTCGACCCGGGCCACGAACGCGTCCACCGTCTTCTCGAACACGGCCACCGACATCGGTTCCCGGCTGCTCAGCGCCTCGGCCAACAACGCATCGAGTTCATGCAAGGCATCCGGGTCGACGACCAGGGCGCCGCGCTGCACCACGGTGCGGACCAGTTGGTAGGTGATGAGTCCCTCGGCAAAGACGGCGGCGACGAGGGGGAAGCGTTCGTGCAGGGCCACGGCGATCAGCAGTTGGTTGGACGCGGCGCCGGTGGTGATCCGCAACGCCGCCCCGATGTGGGCTGCCACGGCGTCGAAGTTGTCCACGCACCATAGGTCACGGGATTCCGAGTCGGACGCGTTGTAGGCGGTCTCCAGCATGCCCGCCATGGCCGTCACCTTGCGGGCGCACGCCGCGGACTCCGTCCGCGACCACGTCTCCACCACACCGGCACCCGAAGTGCCGGAGGTGGAGGCAACAACCGAATCGAACATACATTCGAATTTACTCGCGGTGAACGACGGGTTTACCGGGAAAGCGGCAGCCTGCCTGCGATCTGTGGATGAATCGTCAACTGTGCATAACCGGCGCCCGTGCCCCCGAATACGTCAGTGCCACATGCGGGATGACCCGGCTCAGGCCAGCTGGTCGGCGATCGTCGACTCGGCAAGCTGGGAAAGTCCTTCCCTGACGTGCCTGGCCCACATCGATCCGATGCCGTCCACCGACTGCAGGTCGTTGGCGCTCGCGGCCAGCACGCCCTGCAGCGACCCGAACGACCGGACCAGCAAATCGACGTGGGCGAATTGCAACCGCGGAATGCCGGCCATCGCACGGTAGCCCCGCGAACTCATCGCGGAATCCTGCGCCTCGAGCGTCGACGGATAACCGAAAACCCTTGCCAGCGCAGTGAAGTCGAGAAGCTCGTTGTCGCTGAGGGTGTCCAGCTCGTCGAGCGTCGCGAGCACCTGAGCCGTCGAGGGCGGGTCGGGATTGGAGTGGTAGTCACGCGCGATCAGTTCACGGGCGGTGTCGTTGTCGCCGACGAGTTCTTCGAGCTGCAGCTTGAGCTGGCGCCCGTTGGTGCCCAATTCGACGACGTCGGCGTCGATCTCGAGGCTGATGCGTCGCACCATCTCCAGTCGCTGCACCACGGTCATGACGTCGCGCAGCGTCACGAAGTCCTCGATCTCGGCGGTGGAGAGCTGCCGGTTGACCTCGTCGAGACGGGCCTTGTATCGCTCGAGGGTCGCGATCGTCTGGTTGGCCCGCGACAGGATGGTCGCGGAATCGGGGACCACGTGCCGCTCGCCCGCGACATAGACCGTGACGATGCTCATCGAATGGCTGACGGAGACAACGGGATAGCCGGTCTGCACGGCGGTACGCTCGGCCGACCGGTGCCGGGTGCCCGACTCGTCGGTAGGAATCGACGGGTCGGGGACGAGTTGGACGTTCGCGCGCAGGATGCGCGTTCCGTCGCTGGACAGCACGACCGCGCCGTCCATCTTGGACAACTCGCGCAGTCTGGTCGGCGCATAGGCGATGTCGAGTGCGAAGCCGCCGTCGCAGATGGCCTCGACCGAGTCGTCGAAGCCGAGCACGATCAGCGCGCCGGTACGACCACGCAGGATGCGCTCGAGACCGTCGCGGAGTTCGGTACCGGGGGCAAGCTGTCCGAGGGTCTCACGCAGCGTCGGTCGAGCAAGCTGGACGACGTTGCCGCGCCCGCTTCTGGCAGCCTTCACGGCCATCATCCCTCCTAGCGTCGGCCGCCATTGTCCCTCACATTGTCGGAGATGTTCCTGAGCACCCGCAAGGCTCCCGAGATGTTGTCGGCCGACTGCACCGTCAACCCGGGTGGCACGTCCTTGACCCCCGGCGGAACCACCGCGGTCGTGAAACCGAGCCGGGCCGCTTCCGCCAGGCGCCGGTCCATGCCGGTCACCCGGCGAAGGTCGCCGGCGAGACCGACCTCGCCGATGGCCACCACCGTCGTCGGCATCGGAATGTCGGCGTATGCCGAGGCGATCGCGAGAGCCACGGCCAGATCGGAGGACGGATCGGTGAGTCGCATGCCGCCGACCGTCGACAGGTAGATGTCGTTCTGGCCGACGTTGAGGTGTGCGCGCTTCTCGAGCACCGCGGTGATCATCGCCGCGCGGGCCGAGTCGATGCCGCTGACCGCCCGCCGCGGATTGCCTGCCGAGGCGGAACCGATGAGCGCTTGAACCTCTCCGATGAGTGGCCGCTTGCCGTCGAGGGTCACCGTCACCGACGTGCCGGACACCGGTTGCGGCCGCTGGTCGAGGAACAGTCCGGATGGATCGGCGACTCCTTCGATCCCGTTGTCGTGCAACAGGAAACAGCCGACCTCGTCGGCCGCGCCGAAGCGGTTCTTGACACCCCGCACCATCCGGAGCGCCGAGGAACGGTCGCCCTCGAAGTGCATCACCACGTCGACGAGGTGCTCCAGCGAACGAGGCCCCGCGATGGCGCCGTCCTTGGTCACGTGGCCGACGAGGATGATCGCCACCCCGGTGGTCTTCGCGGCCATCGTCAAGGCGGTGGTGACCGCCCGAATCTGGGTGACGCCACCGGTGACGCCGTCGGCCTCGGTGGTCGACATGGTTTGCACCGAGTCGACGACGATGAGCGACGGCTTGACCTGTTCGATGTGGCCGAGCGCGGTCTGCAGGTCGGACTCGGCGGCGAGGAACACCTCGTCGTGGGTGCATCCGGTGCGTTCCGCGCGGAGCCGGATCTGGCCCGCGGACTCCTCGCCGGACAGGTACAGCGCACGGCGGCCGGACTGCGCCCAGCGGTGGACGACCTCGAGCAGCAGGGTCGACTTCCCGACGCCCGGATCGCCGGCCAGCAGGGTCACCGACCCGGGGACCAGGCCGCCGCCGAGCACCCGGTCGAGCTCACTGACGCCGGTGGCGAAGTGCCTGGTGGTGCCGGGGTCTATCGAGCTGATCGGGACGGCGGGCGAACTCGGGGCGACGGCGCGGTTGGTGCCTGCACCCGTGATCGGGGTGAGGACGGCGATCTCGTCGACGGTGCCCCAACTACCGCAGTCCGGGCATCGGCCGACCCACTTCGCGGTGACGTGCTGGCACTCCGAACAACGGTGCTGCGAACGTGCCTTGGAACCGACCTTTGCCACGTGCAGACCGTATCGGTCCGCACCGACAGAACCGGGGCGGTGAGGCTCAGTGGCCGCCCGTGTCGGCTTCGGCGCCCGCCTCGACGGCCGCCTCGCGGCGGGGTGCCTCGCCGGCGGAGATCGGCACGTTGACCTGGGTCTGGCCGTTGCGCTCGAAGGTGAAGGTGAAGGGGTAGTTCAGGCCGTTGGTGATCGGCTTGGAGAGCCGGACGGTGGCCTCGACGGTGTTGGCGCCCTCGGTGGCGTCCAGCGCGCTCGGAGTGCCGTCCGGGGTGCCCACGACGAGGGTGCCGCCGGCGGGGACCTGGGCGTCGCCGCTGACGCTGACGGTGCCGACGTCGGAGGTGATCGACACCAGCTTGTCGCCGTTCTCGGCGGACTCGTTGACGGCCACGAAGATCAGCTCCGCCTCGTCGCCCGGCCGGACGTAGTCGGCGGTCTGGGGCGCGCGCAGGTGCACGTTGCGAAGGGCGATGCCCGAGGTGGGGTCGCCCACCCAGGCCAGGGTGCCGTTGACGGCCGGCATCTGAGTGGCCGTCTGGGAGATCTGGCCTGCACCACAACCGGACAGGACGATGGCGGCGGACAGCCCGCACGCGGCCAGTCCGACGACGGAAGTGCGCGATTTCGAGAGCGTCACTGAAGCCTCCTGCTCGGCGACGGGACGACCGTGACGTGCATCCCGAGTGTCGACTATGCAGAGTAGTAGGTAGTGAGTAGCGGTGGAAGCCGAGGGCGGTGCGACGGGACTCCTCGCCCCGTTCCCGGAGGGCCCGCGAGCCCTGCGCGTTGCACGGATTTCCGACCGTGTCAACCCCTAGTCTTCACCCGCGGTGCCCCTGACCTGCATCGTTGCGCAACACCTGTCTTAGCTCCGTGCTAACATTGGGTGGTGAAAGGGGCTCTAATCTGATGATTTTCAAGGTCGGAGACACCGTTGTCTATCCACATCACGGTGCTGCATTGATCGAGGCGATCGAAAGCCGAACCATCAAGGGCGAGCAGAGAGAATATCTCGTCCTCAAGGTTGCGCAGGGCGATCTCACCGTTCGAGTTCCTGCTGACAACGCCGAGTACGTCGGCGTCCGCGACGTCGTCGGCCAGGAGGGCCTGGACAAGGTCTTCCAGGTGCTCCGCGCCCCGCATACCGAGGAGCCGACCAACTGGTCGCGTCGGTACAAGGCGAACCTGGAGAAGCTGGCTTCCGGTGACGTGAACAAGGTGGCCGAGGTCGTCCGCGACCTGTGGCGTCGCGACCAGGAACGCGGCCTGTCCGCGGGCGAGAAGCGCATGCTGGCGAAGGCCCGGCAGATTCTCGTCGGCGAGTTGGCCCTGGCCGAGAACACCGACGAGGAGAAGGCCGAAACCATCCTCGACGAAGTTCTGGCTGCCGCTTCCTGACGTCGTCGCCACTGCAGCGTCGCTGCGGTGGTGAACAGCAATGAACTTCAGAATCGGTCTCGGGACCGACGTACACCCCATCCAAGCTGGGCGGCCGTGCTGGCTGCTGGGCTTGGAATTCGATGACGCCGACGGCTGTGCTGGGCATTCCGACGGAGACGTCGCCGCGCATGCGATTTGCGATGCTCTGCTCAGCGCAGCCGGCCTCGGCGATCTGGGCTCCGTCTTCGGCACCGATCGTCCAGAGTGGCGCGGTGTGGGCGGTGCCGACATGCTGCGCCACGTGCACGGACTGCTTCGGGCCGAGGGGTTCCGGGTCGGCAACGCCGCGGTCCAGGTGATTGGTAACCGGCCGAAGATCGGGCCCCGCCGCGTCGAGGCGCAGCAGCTGCTGTCGGCACTGCTGGAGGCACCGGTGTCGGTGTCGGCGACGACCACCGACGGGCTCGGCTTGACCGGCCGTGGCGAAGGTCTGGCCGCGATCGCGACGGCCTTGATAACACCAGACGAGCAAGGATGACAGTTGAGCGCTGACGGGCCGGTAAGCTGGCCCGTCGTGACCGTTCAGCCCCTGCGAATTCACGACACCATGACGGGTGTGGTGCGTGACTTCGTCCCCCTGCGCGACGGACACGCGTCGATCTATCTCTGCGGCGCCACCGTCCAGGGGCTGCCCCACATCGGGCACGTGCGCAGTGGCGTGGCGTTCGACGTCCTGCGCCGCTGGCTGACCGCGAAGGGCTTCGACGTCGCCTTCATCCGCAACGTCACCGACATCGACGACAAGATCCTCATCAAGGCCGCCGACGCCGGCCGTCCGTGGTGGGAGTGGGCGGCGACGTTCGAGCGCGCCTTCAGTTCCGCCTACGACGCCCTCGGCGTGCTGCCGCCGTCGGCCGAACCGCGCGCTACCGGCCACATCACCCAGATGGTCGAGCTCATCGAGCGGCTTATCGACGGGGGCCACGCCTACCGGGACACCCGGGAAGGCGGCAGTGACGTCTACTTCGACGTGCTGAGCTACCCGGGCTACGGCCAACTCTCCGGTCACCGGATCGACGACGTGCATCAGGGCGAGGGCGTCGCGACGGGCAAGCGCGACCCGCGTGACTTCACGCTGTGGAAGGGCGCCAAGCCGGGCGAACCGTCCTGGCCGACGCCGTGGGGCCCCGGCCGTCCGGGGTGGCACACCGAGTGCGTCGCGATGTGCGAGACCTACCTGGGCTCGGCCTTCGACATCCACGCCGGCGGGATGGACCTGGTCTTCCCGCACCACGAGAACGAGATTGCGCAGGCGCGCGCGGCCGGCGACGGTTTCGCGCAGTACTGGATGCACAACGGCTGGGTCACCATGGGTGGCGAGAAGATGAGCAAGTCCCTCGGCAACGTGTTGGCGATTCCCGCTGTGCTGCAACGGGTTCGGGCTGCCGAGCTTCGTTACTACCTGGGCTCCGCGCATTACCGGTCGATGCTGGAGTTCTCCGAGACCGCCCTGCAGGACGCGGTCAAGGCCTACACCGGCATCGAGGACTTCCTCCATCGCGTGCGCAACCGGGTGGGCACCGTCGTCCCCGGCGACTGGACCGAGAAGTTCGGTGCCGCGCTGGACGACGACCTCGCCGTCCCCGCCGCGCTGGCCGAGGTGCACGCCGCACGGGCCGAGGGCAATCGCGCCCTCGACGCGGGCGACCACGAGACGGCGATGACCCACGCGAGGTCCATCCGCGCGATGATGGGCATCCTCGGCTGCGACCCGCTCGACGAGCGCTGGGAGTCGCGGGACGAGACGTCGGCCGCGCTTGCGGCGATCGACGAACTCGTCCAGTGGGCACTCAAGGGTCGCGCGGAGGCCCGCGAACAACGAGACTGGGCGAAGGCCGACGAGATCCGGGATCGGCTGAAGGCGGCTGGCATCGTCGTCACCGACACCGCCGACGGACCACAGTGGGAGCTCGGCGACGGAGGCAACAAGTAATGGCAGGCAACTCCCAACGACGCGGCGCGGTACGCAAGGCGGGCACCAAGAAGGGGCCGACGATCGGCTCCGGCGGCGTTCGTAGACGCGGGCTGGAAGCCAAGGGCGCCACCCCGCCTGCGAAGGCGCGGCCGCACCACCCCGCGGGCAAGCGTGCCGCGGCCGCGGCCCGCAAGGACCAGGGCCGGCACAAGAAGACCGACGAGACCGAAGTCGTGCTGGGCCGCAACCCGGTGTTGGAGTGCCTGCGCGCCGGCGTCCCCGCCACCGCCCTGTGGGTGGTGCTGGGCACCGAGTCCGACGAGCGGCTCACCGAGTCCGTGCAACTGGCCGCCGACAAGGGCATCGCGATCCTCGAGGTGCAGAAGCACGACCTGGACCGCATCAGCGCCAACGGTCTGCACCAGGGCATCGCGCTGCAGGTGCCGCCGTACAACTACGCCCATCCCGACGACCTGCTGCGGGCCGCCAAGGCGGATTCGACGCCGGCGCTGCTGGTGGCGTTGGACAACATCTCCGACCCCAGGAACCTGGGCGCGATCGTGCGTTCGGTGGCCGCGTTCGGTGGCCACGGCGTGGTGATCCCGCAGCGGCGTTCGGCGTCGGTGACCGCGGTCGCATGGCGCACCAGTGCCGGCGCGGCGGCGCGGCTTCGCGTCGGACGGGCCACCAACCTGACTCGGACGCTGCAGAGCTGGAAGGACGAGGGCCTGCTGGTGGTGGGCCTCGACGCGGGCGGCGACACCCAGCTCGACGAGCTCGACGCCAGCGGTCCGATGGTCGTCGTGGTCGGCTCCGAGGGCAAGGGGTTGTCCCGCCTGGTGCGCGAGAACTGCGACGCGATCGTGTCCATCCCGATGGCGGGACCGACGGAGTCGTTGAACGCCTCGGTGGCCGCGGGTGTCGTGCTGGCGGAGATCGCTAGACAGCGGCGCTAGTCGCCAGCTTGGTCTCGGGCATCAGCTTGGCGTAGAGGACCAGGCCGATTCCGGCGACGGCGGCCAACGTCCAGAACGCGATCGTGTAGCCCTCGCTGACGATGACGAAGCCGGCCACCGTCGCGCTCAGGGCGGCGCCCATGCCCTGCACGGTCGCCACCGCACCCTGGGCCACGTTGAACCGCCCCGATCCGCGGGTGAGGTCGGCGATCACGATGGGGAACAGCGCGCCGAAGATGCCGGCCCCGATGCCGTCGAGGGCCTGCACGGCCAGCAGCCAGGCCGCGTTGTCCGACACGGTGTAGAGCAACCCGCGCAGCGTCAGCACCGCGAAGGCGACCAGGAAGATCGGTTTTCGGCCCCAGCTGTCGGCCTTGCGGCCCACCACGATCGCCACGGGCACCATCACGAGTTGCGCGGCCAGGATGCACAGCGCGACCAGCGAGGTGGCGCTGTCCTTGCCGACCACCCGGGTCAGCAGCTGGCTGACCGACGTCAGCATCGCCGCGTTGGCCAGGTGGAACGTGAACGCGATGATCGCGAAGATCATCAGCGGGCGGTTGGTCACCAGCGTGGTCCACGCGCCGACCGACGCGCCGTCGTCGTCGTCGGGGGTGAGCCCGCGGGCCAGTTGGTCGTCGATCTCGTCGCCGCGGATGCGCGAGGTGGCCACCACGCTGAGCACCGCCAGCACGCCCATCAGCCAGAACACCACGACGGGCCCGAGGGACCAGGCGAGCAGCGCGGCGACGCCCGCGGCGGTGGCGTTGCCAGCGTGGTTGAACGCCTCGTTGCGGCCGATCCTCGGGGCGAACATCCGCGGCCCCATCAGCCCGAGGGTGACGGCGGCGATCGCCGGGGCGAAGATCGCGGCGGCGAGTGACGCCACCGACTGACTGATCGCGATCAGGGCGAACCCGCTGACGAAGGGCAGCACCACCGAGCTGACCGTGACGGCGAGGGCGGCGACGACGATGATCGCCCGCTTGTTCTTCACCCGGTCGATCAGAATGCCCGCCGGGGTCTGGGAGAGCAGCCCCACGATGCCGGCGATGGTGATCACCGATCCGACGGTCGCCTCGTTCCAGCCGTGCTCGGGCCCGCGGACGGCGAGGAGGTAGATCGCGAGGTACGGACCCAACCCGTCGCGGACGTCGGCGAGGAAGAAGTTGACGGCGTCCAGCGCGCGCAACGACTGGCGTGAGGGCATTTCCAGCAAACTACCTGACCCCGGCGGGCGTGATCGCGCCCCACACCCGCCGTCCCGAACACGTCAGATTCCGAGACCGGCGTCAGGTCCAGGGGTCGGCGCGTTCCCACGGTGACGGAAGGTGCAGCGCCACGCCGTCTTCGGCGGCCAGCCGGGTCAACGTCCGCATCGAGGCGTCCAGGTCGTCACCGGCGTACGGAAGCGCCCGTACGGGCTCCCGCAGCGGGCCGAAGAAGTCGTCCCAGTGGATGAGGACGACGCGACGGGCGCCGACCGTGCGCACCGCCTCGTCCCAGTAGTCGCGGACGTAGCGCTCGGACTGCAGGCCCAGCTGTCCGACCCCGAGGTGGACGACGTCGGCCCGGTGCCCCCGCAGCGCTCCGGGCACGAAACCCGCACTGCCGACCACGAGGAGGCGTCGGCCGGACGGGCGGTGGTGGATCAGCGTCGACCACGATTCGCCGCACCGGTACGCCGAGGCGCGCACCGGCGGGACGACGGGCGCGTCGATGACGCCGGGAAAGCGATCCGGTGGACAGTGATCGCCCTCGACGAGCGTGACGTCGAAGGCGCCCAACGACATTGGCTCACCGGGGACGGCGACGACGATCTGGTCGTCGGGCAGTCCCGCACCGCGGCCCACCTGGGCGGCCGACGTGCCGCCGACCAACTTCGCCCCGGTGCGGCCAGCCACCACCGCAGAGTCCATCGCATGGTCGAAGTGGGTGTGCACGGGCAGGACCGCGTCGAGGCGCTCCACGCCAAGGCGGGCCAGGCAGCCGTCGATGCGCGCCGGCGAGGGGGCGATCCTCCGCGTGCCCACGGCGAGAAGGCTTGGACGCGTGAAGAATCCGTCGGTCATCAGGGCGGACTCGCCGTCGTCGACCAGCAGGGTGGCGACCCCCGCCCAGGTCACCGTCAGCGGCGACGCGGGGGTTGCGGCCGGTTGGTCGAAGTACCCGCGGTAGTCGCCGACGTTCGGCCGGCCGAGCTTGAGCCGCATCAGGTGAACGCCCTCACGGTGACGCCGTCGGCGTCGAGGCGCGCGCGGACCGCCGTAGCGCTCCGCACCGCGCCGGGCGAATCGCCGTGCAAACACACCGATTCCGCGGTGATGGAGATCGTCGTCCCGTCGACGGCCTCGACGGTGCCGCTGCCGACCATCGACGACACGCGGGCCGCGATGGCCTCGGCGTCGTCGAGAACCGAGCCGGGTTCGCGGCGGGAGACCAGGCGGCCGTCCGGCTCGTAGGCGCGGTCGGCGAAGGCCTCGGCGACGGTGCGCAGGCCCAGCGCGTCGGCGGCGCCGAAGAACGCCGAGCCGGCCAGCCCGAGCACGGGCAGCCCCGGGGCGACGGCGTGCACCGCGGCTGCGACGGCGGCGGCTTGACCCTCGTCGTGCACGATCGTGTTGTACAGGGCGCCATGGGGTTTGACGTAGCCGACCGTGGAACCGGCCGCGGTGGCCAGGGCCTGCAGGGCGCCGATCTGGTACACCACGTCGGCGGTCAGGTCGTCGGCTTCGATGTCCATGAAGCGGCGGCCGAATCCTGCGAGGTCGCGATAGCTCACCTGCGCGCCGATCCGGACACCGCGGCGGGCCGCGGCGCGACACACCCGCAGCAACCCGGCCGGGTCGCCGGCGTGGAAGCCGCACGCCACGTTGGCACTGGTCACGAGTTCCAGCATGGCGTCGTCGTCACCGAGTCGCCACACCCCGAAGCCCTCGCCGAGGTCGGCGTTGAGGTCGACGGTCACGGAGGACACGCCGGCAAGCCTACGGCGGGAGCGGCTGACGCCCAACCGTTCTCCGAGACGAATTCGCTCAGCGGTCTGCCGTGCGTCCACTCGTCGACCTCGAGCGCGGGCCGGTCGGGGAACTCGGGCACCGGACCGAGACACAGGATGGCCACGGGTTCGGCGCCCGCGGGCATCCCGAGCAGAGTGCCGAGGCGTTCGGGATCGAAGATCGACACCCAGCCCATGCCAAGGCCCTCCGCGCGGGCGGCCAGCCACAGGTTCTGGATGGCGCACGACACCGAGGCCAGATCCATCTGCGGCAGCGTGCGGCGCCCGAAGACGTGGCGGTCACGACCGTCGCGCAACGCCACCACGAGCAGTTCGGCGCAGTCCAGCACGCCCTCGACCTTCAACCGGAGGAACTCGTCGCCCCGCGTTCCCAATGCCAGCGCGGTCTGCCGGCGTTCGTCGGAGACGAGCTCGTGAACGTCTCGCCGCAGCTGGGCGTCGGTGATGCGGATGAACCGCCACGGCTGCATCAGTCCGACGCTCGGCGCGGCGTGGGCCGCCGCGAGCAGTCGGGCGAGGACCTCGTCGGGCACCTCGCCCGGCGTGAACCGGCGCATGTCACGACGTTCGGCGATCACCCGGTATACGGCCCGTCTCTCGGCCGCGCTGAACGCGTGCTGCTCGACCACGCCGGCCAGCGTACGTTCAAGTGCGTGAGATCCGAAGTACTGGTCACGGCAAGCGAACTCGAGCAACTGATCGCCGGAGACGCACCACCGAGAATCCTGGACGTGCGCTGGCAGCTGACCGAGCCGGACGGCCGGGCGGCCTACGAGGCGGGCCACGTCCCCGGCGCGGTGTACGTCTCCCTGGACGACGAGTTGACCGATCACGGCGTGCCCGATCGGGGCAGGCATCCGCTGCCGTCCGGCGACGCGCTTGAGGTGGCGGCGCGGCGGTGGGGGATCCGGGACGGTGACGCCGTCGTGGTCTACGACGACTGGAACCGGGCCGGGTCGGCGCGGGCCTGGTGGGTGTTGACGGCGGCGGGTCTGGCCGACGTGCGCATCCTCGACGGTGGCCTGGCGGCGTGGACGGGCGCCCTGGAGACCGGTGCGGCCCACCCGGAGGCGGGCGACGTCACCGTCACCCACCACGACCTCTACGCGGGCGCCCTGCCGACGTTGAGCGCCGACGACGCGGCGACGCTGGGGTCGCGGTTGACCGACGCGCGGGCCCCGGAGCGCTTCCGTGGCGAGGTCGAGCCCGTCGACCCCGTCGCGGGACACATCCCCGGGGCGGTCAACGTGCCCAGCACGTCGTTGCTGGACGGTGCCGGCGCCTTCCGGCCGACGGACGAGCTGGCCGAGGCGCTCGGCGACACCGCCGGGGCCTATTGCGGGTCGGGTGTCACCGCGGCGGTGGCGGTCGCCGCGCTGGCCGTGGTCGGGGTGGACGCGGCGCTGTTCCCCGGGTCGTGGTCGCAGTGGTCCGGGGACCCGTCGCGACCCGTCGCTACCGGCGGCTGACGCGCTGGCGGCTGCCGACCGCCCAGCACAGCAGGAAGATCGTGAACGAGATGACGGTCACGAACACCGAGACGGGCACGCCGGGCGCGAGGGACAGAAGGATGCCTCCCACCGCCGAGATCTCGGCGAACACCACGGAGGCGACGATGGCCGCCGGGGGTGAGGTGAAGATGCGGGCGGCCGCGGCGGCGGGCGTGATGAGGAGCGACATCACCAGGAGGGCGCCGACGATCTGGACGCCCTGCGCGGCGGCGACGCCGACCAGCGCGGCGAAGACGATGCCGAGCGCGCGCACGGGCACGCCGCGGCCCGCCGCCACGTCGGGGTCGACGGTCGCGAACAGCAGAGGGCGGTAGCTCACCGCGAGGACCACCACGACGAGCACGGTGATCACGCTCAGCAGCGCGAGACCCGAATAGCCCACGCCGACGATCTGCCCCGTCAGCAACGCGAAGCTGGTTCCCGTCCGCCCCGGATAGAGATGGATGAACAGCACCGCGAGGCCGAGGCCGAAGGCCAGGACGACGCCGATCGCGGAGTCACGCTCGCGCGTGCGCTGCCCCAGGAAGCCGAACAACACTGCCGCCAGGGCACTTCCGACCAACGCGCCCAGCCCGACGTTGAACCCGGTCAGCAGCGCGAACGACGCGCCCGTCAGCGACAGCTCGCTCGAACCGTGCACGGCGAAGGACATCTGCCGCATGACGATGAACGGACCGATCGCCCCGGCCAGCAGGGCCAGCAGCGCCGCCGCGAGCAGCGCCTGCTGAACGAAGTCGCGACGCAGCAGGTCGGCGGTGACGTCGAAGGCGAACAGGTGAGTCAGCAACTCGGACAGGCGGTCAGTCATGGACGTGCCCGCTCGCGTGCTCGGAGTTGTCGTGCGGGGTTTCGCAGTGCTCGCCGACCACCACGTACTGCTCGCCGATCTTCACGACCTGGATGTCGGCGCGGTAGAGCTCCGAGAGCGTCTCCGACGTCATCACCTCGGCAACGGTCCCGATGCGGAACCGCCCGTCGACCAGGTAGAGCACCCGGTCGACGTAGGGCAGCACGGGATTCACCTCGTGGGTGACGAACAGGACGGCGGTGCCGGCTTCGCGCCGCCGCTGGTCGATGAGCGAGGAGATCAGCCGGGCGTTGGCCGGGTCGAGATTCAGCAGCGGCTCGTCGCACAGCAGCAGCGCCGGGTCGGTGGCCAGCGACTGCGCGATCCGCACCCGCTGGAGCTCGCCGCCCGACATCACGCCCACCGGAAGGTTGCCCAGACGAGCGCCGTCGACCTGGGCGAGTGCCTTGGCGACGACGGCCCGCTTGGCGGTGCGCTGGCGGGGGCTGGTGACGCCCCACCGATGTCCGTCGTAGCCGAGGCCCACCAGATCGCGGCCCCGGAGCACGAGGTTGCCGTCCATCGAACGGTGTTGCGGAACGTAGCCGATCTGCCCGGTCACCGTGGCGGTCCCGCCGCTGAGCGGCAGCTGCCCGAGCAGCACCTTGAGCAGGGAGGTCTTGCCCGTGCCGTTCGGGCCGAGCACGGCGATGAACTCGCCGGCTCCAATCTCGAGGTCGAGGCCGGCCCACAGCACGCGGTCGCCGAAGGCGAGTCGAGCGTCGGTCAGCTGGACTACGGTCACCGCGCCACCGCAGGCGCGCGGTCCAACTGGTCGGCGAACTCCTGGACGGTCTTGCGTTGCCAGCCGAGGTAGTCGAGGCCGTCCTGGAGCGTCTCGGAGATGGTGATGACGGGGACGCCCGCCGTGCGGGCCGCGTCCTGGATCTGGTTGGTGACGGGTGTCTCGGTCTGCTGGTTGAGCACGACGGCGGACACCCGGTGGCCGGTGATGAGGTCGAGCATGGCGGCGACGTCGGCGGGCGCCGGGTCGTCGCCCTCCTCGACGGCGCTGGAGAACGACTCGGGGGTGCGGTCGGCGATGCCCGCGTTCTCGAGCAGGTAGTGCGCGACGGGTTCGGTGGCGACGACGGCGACGCCGGGGTGCTTGGCGCCGATCGCGCGTTCGGATTCGGCGATCGCGTCCGCCGCGGTGCCGAACGTGGCGGCGTTCTCGCGGTAGGCGGCCGCGTTGGCGGGGTCGTCGGTGGCGAGGTGGTCGGCGATGCTCGTCGCCACGGCCTTGGCGGTCGCGAGGTCGTAGAAGACGTGCTCGTTGGCGGGTTTGCCGTCCGCCGGCTTGGGCGTCAGCGAGTAGGCGTTGACCGTGGTGACGTCCGGATGCGCCAGGAGCACGTCGTCGGCCCACTGGTCGTAGTGGCCGCCGTTGTAGACCACCAGGTTCGCGTCGGTGATCGCGGCGGCGTCGGAGGCGGACGCCTCGTAGGAATGGGGGTCGGCCGACGCGCTGGTGAGAATGGAGTGGACGGTCGAGTGGTCGCCGGCGACGGCGCTGGCGATGCTGCCCCAGACGTCGGTGGTCGCCACGACGGTCGGCCTGGAGGTTCCGTTCGGGGTGGCGGCGGTGCCACACGCCGACGCGCCGAGCACCGTGACGGCGACGGCGAGCGTCAGCGCAGACCGAAACCGGTGACGACGAGGCACGACAACGCTCCCTGATTTTAATGAAAACCGTTCCCAAAATGGTAGGTCATGGCCGTTCGCGGGGCAAAAGCGGCGGCGCATGGGGTCGTCGGCGGCAGAACCATAGGGGAATCCCCGATGCGGCCGGGGTGCCCTCCGGACGATCATCGACTGTGACGACGTCGGAAGGGACAACGTCGAAGGCGCGGCGGCGAGGGGCATCGGCGGTGAGCAACACGAATTGCCTCCGGTGCGTGGGGGCCCTCGTGGTCGCCTTCGGCTTGGGTGCGGCGGCGGTGACCTACCCGGGCATCGTGGCAGCCGAACCGTCGGCAGAGCCGCCGCCTGGCGCGTCGCAGGTCGAGAGTCCGGGATCGGGGGACCCGGACTCGAAGACGGAGCCCGAGGTGGTGTCGTCTGGGGGGTCGACACCACCTGTGGGGGCGGGTTCCGTCGCAGCCGGGTCGGGGTCTGACGAAGCGTCGGGCCCCGGCCAGGCCTCCGGGTCGACGGCGACCACGAGCGAACCGGCGCCAGGTGTCTCGGTGCGCAGCTCGGGCGGCGCCCTCATCTCCAGCTTGTACGAGGTGGTCCAGGGCGAGGCGTCGACGACGGTCGGGCAGACCGCGGAGGACCAGTCCGCGCCGGACGACTCCCCGGTCACCGCCACGCCCACCGCAGAACAGGTCGACGTGCCGACCCCGGAGGTCGAGAGCGCTCCGGCCCCGGTCCCGGCCGCGGCGGTCCAGGACGAGGCCGGAACGGCCCGCGTCCCCGCCTGGGACGTCCCCGCCGGCAAGCCCAACGACGCCGTCGCGTCGGCGATCTCGGCGATACCGCCCGCCGTGGTCGCCCTCGTCGGCGGTGCCACCCGGATCCCCCTCGCCGAGGGCGACGTCGAGCTGGCAGCCGCCGGCGACCGCGGGACCACCGAGCCGACGTTCGTCGCCGCCCGTGCGGTGCCCACCGCACCCGACGACGACACGTCTCCCCGGGAACCGGCGGGAACCTTCTCCGAGGTGCTCGCCGCGGCCCTGGCTCCCTTCGTGCTTCCCGTGCCGGGAAGCCCCGTCGAGGCACCGACCCTCTGGGCCGTACTCGCCTGGGTGCGACGGCAATCCGAGCTCGGTGCCGTGCGGCAGCGGCAGACCGTCGTCGCCGTGCCGAGGCAGACCACGCTGGTCCTCGCCGAACCAATCATCCCTGGCGCCGTCGTCGACCGCGTGGACCACACCACCGGACGCGTCGTCGGGCACGTCGAGCTCGAGGACTCCGACCCGGGGGACGGGCCCACCTATTCACTGGCCGGCCGGCTGGACCGGCGGCTGGGCGTCGTCACGGTCGACGCCGACTCCGGACAGTGGGCGTTCACCCCCACCGCGGCCGCCCGACTGGCTGCCCACCTCGATCTCGGCGACGGGATCGCGGCGTTCGCCGTCGCCGCGTCGGACGGCCGGACGGTCGACGTCCGCGTGCCCGTCGACCCGGCCGAGGCTGCCGTGACCGGCACCATCGACGTCGGCACCGGACTCACCTACGGCATGGCGGTCATCGGAGACCGCCTCTACGTCCTCAACGGCTCGGCCGACGCGGCGGGCAACGGCTCGGTCAAGGTCGTCGACGCGGCGACCAGGATGGTGGTCGGTTCGGTCGAGGTCGGCAGCATGCCGTTCGCGCTGGCGGCCGGCCCCAAGACGCTCTACGTCGGCAACGCCGACGACGGCACCGTGTCGGTGGTGGACGCGCGAACCAACGCGGTGGTCGACGTCATCGACGTCGGCGCCAATCCGTGCGGTCTCGAGGTCACCGCCGACCACCTCTACGTCGCCGATCTCGCAGGCACGGTGTCGGTGATCGACCTGGCCGACAACACCGAACTCGTCCGCATCCCCGTCGGCGGCGACCCCTTCGCACTCGCCGCGACCGCCGACCGCGTGTACGTCACCAACTACGCGGGTGGCACGGTCGCGGTACTCGACAAGACGACCAACACCGCCGATCACGCGGATACGGCCGGGTATCCCTACGCCGCCGCCGTCGTCGGCGGGCGCTTGTACGTCGTCAACGTCGCGACCAACGCGCTCACCGTCGTCGACGGGTCCACCACCACCGCCGTGGACGTCGACCCCAAGACCCGTGCCCTGGACGCCATCCCGCCGAACGCGGCGCCGGTGGACATGGTGGTCCGCGGAGACCGCCTGTATCTGAGCAACATTCACCGCGGCACGGTCACCGTCGTCGACGTCGCCACCAACCGCGTCGTCGAGAACGTCGAGGTCGGAATCCAGCCCGGATTGATGGCCGCGAGTCGCGACGGCCGCACCGTCTACGTCTCCGACGTCATGGGCGGCACCGTGCGGGTCATCACCAGCGTGCGCCACGCAGCCCCGTCGTCGATGTGAACTGGACCGAATCCGCTAGCGTCATACACCATGTCCAGAGGCCCTGCGCCGCGCCGGCGCGCAACCCTGGCGTCGTTGGCGGCCGAACTCAAGGTCTCGCGCACCACGATCTCCAACGCGTACAACCGACCGGACCAGCTTTCGGCGGATCTGCGGGAGCGCGTTCTGGCGACGGCCAAGCAGCTGGGCTACGCGGGACCCGATCCGGTGGCGCGTTCGCTTCGCACCCGCCGCGCCGGGGCCGTCGGCCTGATCATGACCGAACCGCTCAACTACTCGTTCCGCGATCCGGCGGCGCTGGACTTCGTGGCCGGGCTCGCCGAGTCGTGTGAGGCGGTGGGGCAGGGCCTGCTGCTGGTCGCCGCCGGGCCCAACCGCAGCGTGACCGACGGGACCGCCGCGGTGCTCTCCGCCGGCGTCGACGGCTTCGTCGTCTACTCGGCCTCCGACGACGACCCGTACCTGCAGGTGGTCGCGCAGCGCGCACTGCCGATCGTGGTCGTCGACCAGCCCCACGACGTTCCCGACGCCTCACGTGTCGGCATCGACGACCGGGCCGCGATGCGCAGCGTCGCCGACCACGTCATCGGGCTCGGCCACCGGCACATCGGCGTGCTGACGATGCGTCTGGGGCGCGACTGGCCGCACGGCGACGCCGACGCGGCGACCGCCGATCTCGAGCGCATGGACAATCCGCACTTCTACGTCCAGCGGGAGCGCCTCCGTGGCACTCGGGAGGCCATGGAATCGGCTGGGCTGCAACCCGATTCGCTGACCGTGGTGGAGAGTCGAGAGCACCTGCCGACCTCCGGCGGGGCGGCGGCGGAGGTGGCGCTGGAGCGCAACCCGCGGATCACGGCGCTGATGTGCACCACCGACGTGCTTGCCCTCTCGGCGATGGACTACCTGCGCGGTCGCGGCATCTACGTGCCGGGGCAGATGACCGTCACCGGATTCGACGGTGTCCCAGCGGCCTTGGCGCGCGGACTGGTGACCGTCAAGCAGCCCAGCGTCGAGAAGGGCCGTCGCGCAGGGCATTTGCTCCACAACCCGCCGCGGTCGGGACTACCCGTGGTGGAGATCCTCGAGACGGAGCTGGTGCGCGGCCGCACGTCGGGCCCGCCGGCCTAGCCGCGGCGCCGCTCGAGGAGGTGGCTCAGCGACTCGGCGACGTCCTCGGGCGAGTCGACCCGGTAGGCGGCCAATGTCTCGCCCGGTCCGACCTTCACGCCGACGTCGGCTCCGACCATTCGCCGGAACGCCTTCTCGTCGGTGACGTCGTCGCCGAAGAACACGGCCGCCGTCGCGCCGCTCTGCCTGCGGATCACGTCGACCGCCTCGCCCTTGTCGGTGGGGATGACGGCGAACTCCAGCACGTTCTTGCCTGCCGTGATTTCGGCGCCGGAGGCCTCGCCCACCACGCGGGCTGCGGCGAGGGCGGCGTCGCCGTCGGCGGCCGACGCGTTGCGCACGTGCAGGGCGACGCTGGCGGGCTTGGTCTCCACCGTCACCCCGTGCCGGTCCGCCGCGATCGCGTCGAGTTCGGTGGTGATCGTCGCCAGCAGCGCTTCGTCGACCTCGACGGCGAAGCCGCTGTCGAACTCGGCGCCGTGGCTGCCCACCAGGTGCACGCTCGACGGCATGCCGGAGTAGTCCCGCAGGGTGGCCAGGGCGCGTCCCGACACGAGTGCCACGTCGGTCGACGGCAACCCGGCCAGCGCGATCAGCGCCTCGGCCGCGCGCGGCAGCGGCCGGGCGTCGGCGGGGCGGTCGACCAGTGGGGCGAGGGTGCCGTCGAAGTCCGAGGCGACGAGCAGGCGGGGTGTCGCGGCGGCGGCGTCGAGGGCCCGGACGAGGTCTTCCGGGAGTGCCATGGCCTAGATCTTAGGGTGTTCCCCGTCGCCGATCAGCAGTCGGACGGCGAGATCCAGACGCTTGCTGACGTCGGTGGCCGAGGCGCGCCGGGTCAGCCACGCCAGCAGGTTGGACAACCACACGTCGGAGATCACCCGGGCGATGTGGAACTGGTCCTCGGTGGGCTCGCCGTCGCTCATCGCGCGCGCGAACATCGAGTCCATCAGCTTTCCGACGTGATCGACCTCACCCGCGGCCGAGGCGTCGGCGAACACGAAGGCGCGCGTCATGGCCTCGGTGAGCAGTGGGTTGCGCTGCATGGAGCGGTTGAGTTTCCCGACCATGATGTTCAGCCGCTGATACGGGGTGCCCCCGGTCAGCGAAGCACGGTCGGTCTTGGCGTCGATGCGTTCGAACTCGCGGCCCAGGGCGGACACCAGCAGGTGCACCTTGGACGGGAAGTAGCGGTACAGCGTGCCCACGGCGACGTCGGCGCGTTCGGCGACGGCACGCATCTGAACTGCCTCGTAACCACCCTTGGAGGCGATCGCGAGGGTGGCGTCGAGGATGCGCTTGCGCCGTTCGCGCTGGGCCTCGGATCCCAGTTCGGACTCGGCCAGAACGGCCACCTTGGTCACCTGGCGGGGGCCGGTCGTGGACGACGACCCCGACCCCGAGCCGGTTGCTGCTCGATCGCTTGCTGACACGGAAGAACCGGACATGCGGTGGGCATCTCCTTCGTAGTACGCACTAGGTGAAAACGATACGCACGCGAATCAGGAATGTCCCACCTCCGTGCCCCGGGGTCACCGACCTGTCCTGGAGTAATGGCAGTCGACTTGACGTTCGAACGATGTCACCATTAGAACACGTTCTAGTGAGAAGCATCGCCTTCTCTCCAACACCCAGGAGGGCCCGACGATGGCTTCGACAGGCGCGGTGTCCGCCACCGTCACCGACGAGCAGTTTGCCGTGCGAGAGCTCGTCCGGGACTGGGCGGGCTCCTCGGGGGCCGTCGCCGCGGTGCGCGGCGTCGAGGCGGGCGACCCCGAATCGTGGCGTCCGGTCTACGACGGCCTGGCTCAGCTCGGCATGTTCGGGGTGGCCGTGCCGGAGGAACTCGGCGGTGCCGGCGGCAGCGTCGAGGACCTGTGTCTGATGGTCGACGAGGCGGCCGCTGCGCTGGTGCCCGGCCCGGTCGCGACGACGGCGCTGGCGACGCTGGTGATCACCGACGAGAAGCTGCTCGACGCGCTGGCCTCCGGGCAGCGCACCGCCGGGGTGGCGCTCGGCTCCGACATCGCCTTCGACGGCACGACGGCGACCGGGACGGCGAAGTACGTCCTGGGCGGTCTGGTGGACGGGATTCTCGTCCTCCCGGCCGGTGACCAATGGATCTTCGTCGACGCGACGGCCGCTGGAGTGACGGTCGAGGCGTTGGATGCCACCGACTTCTCGCGGCCGTTGGCGCGCGTCGAGCTGTCGTCGGCACCCGCCACCAAGATCGACGTGCCGCACCAACGCGTCGTCGACCTCACCGCGACGCTGCTGGCCGCCGAGGCCAGCGGGTTGGCGCGGTGGTGCATGGAGTCGGCCACCGAGTACGCGAAGGTGCGCGAGCAGTTCGGCAAGCCGATCGGAAGCTTTCAGGCCGTCAAGCACATGTGCGCCGAGATGCTGCTGCGCGCCCAGCAGATCGCGGTCGCGGCGGCCGACGCCGCGAGTGCCGTCACCGACGTCGACGCCGACCAATTGTCGATCGCGGCCGCCGTCGCCTCGGCCGTCGGCATCGACGCCGAGAAGGTCAACGCCCGCGACTGCATCCAGGTGCTGGGCGGCATCGGCATCACCTGGGAGCACGACGCGCATCTCTACATGCGGCGCGCCTACGCCAACGCCCAGTTCCTCGGCGGCCGGTCGTCCTGGTTGCGGCGGTGCGCCGCGCTGACACGCGACGGCGTGCGCCGCCAGCTCCACGTCGACGTCACCGAGGGCGAGGACGTCCGCGCGGAGGTCGCCGGCGTCGTCGCCGACATCGCCGCACTGCCCGAGGACCAGCGTCAGGCCGCCCTGGCCGAGGCGGGCCTCGTGGCACCGCACTGGCCCAGGCCCTACGGTCGCGCGGCGTCCCCGGCGCAGCAGTTGGTCATCGACCAGGAACTCGAGGCGGCGGGCGTGGTGCGGCCCGACATCTCCATCGGATGGTGGGCGGCCCCCACGATCCTGGGTCACGGCAGCCCCGAGCAGATCGAGACGTTCATCCCCGGCACGCTCAACGGTGACGTGTACTGGTGCCAGCTGTTCAGCGAGCCGGGTGCCGGATCCGACCTTGCGGCGTTGCGCACCAAGGCAATCCGCACCGACGGCGGCTGGCTGCTGACGGGACAAAAGGTCTGGACGTCCAACGCGCACCGCGCCGACTGGGGCATCTGCCTGGCCCGCACCAACCCGGACGCGCCGAAGCACAAGGGCATCACGTACTTCCTGGTCGACATGAAGTCGCCGGGCATCGACATCCGCCCGCTGCGCGAGATCACCGGCGAGGCGCTCTTCAACGAGGTCTTCTTCGACGACCTGTTCGTGCCCGACGAGATGGTCGTGGGGCCGGTCGACGGTGGCTGGCCGCTGGCCCGCACCACGCTGGCCAACGAACGGGTGGCGATCGCCACCGGCGGCGCACTCGACCGCGGCATGGAGCACTTGTTGGAGGTGCTCGACGGCGACCTCGACCCGGCCGAGGCCGACCGCCTCGGGGTGCTCATCGTCGCGGCGCAGGTCGGGGCGCTGCTCGACGCGCTGATCGCGCAGATGGCCGTCGGCGGCCACGATCCCGGCGCCGCGTCGAGCGTGCGCAAGCTGATCGGCGTGCGCTACCGCCAGAATCTCGCCGAGGCGATCATGGACTCGCGCGACGGCGCGGGCATCGTCGACTCGCCCGACGTGCGGTACTTCCTGAACACCCGGTGCCTGTCGATCGCCGGTGGCACCGAACAGATCCTGCTCAACCTCGCCGGCGAGCGGCTGCTGGGGCTGCCGCGCTAGGTGGCCCTGAACGTCATGGCGACGCCGTTCATGCAGTAGCGCAGGCCGGTCGGTTCGGGCCCGTCGTCGAAGACGTGCCCGAGATGCCCGCCGCACCGGTGGCAGCGCACCTCGGTGCGCGTCATTCCGATGGTGGTGTCCTGCTTCTCGATCACGGCGCCGTCCAACGCCTTCCAGAAGCTCGGCCAGCCGGTCCCGCTGTCGAACTTCGTGCTCGACGCGAACAGATCCAAACCACAACCGGCGCAGGCGAAGACGCCCGTCCGGTGCTCGTCGTTCAGGGCGCTGGTGAACGGTGTCTCGGTGCCCGCCGCGCGCAGCACGTCGTACTGCGCGTCGCTGAGCTGCGCGCGCCACTGCGCGTCGGTGTGACTGACGTCGAAGGCCTCGGTCGAGTCCCTGGGAGTGTCCGCACCGGCGATACCGCGCAGGGTTCCGCAGCCGGCGAGGGCGCCGACCAACGCGCCGCCGAGCAGCAGATGTCGCCGGTTCATGCCGACGACGGTAGGCGCGTCGGCCGCCGCGACCCGATCCGGCCGCGATCCGTCAGCCTCCGGTAACAACCGAGGCCGCCGCGGCGGGCCCGATGGCAGGACACTGGTGATCATGGTGGCGAATCGCAGCAGGCTGACCCTCGGCAGTGGTCTCGGGGTACTCGGAGTGGCGGCGGCGGTGTTCATCGGCGTGCAGTCGGGTGCCATCACCGCCCCGGCGATTCTGGCAGGCATTGGCACGTCGTCGTCGGTGGTCGTCCCCGCACCCGCGGCCGACGAGCCGAAGGCGGCGCCGGGAGCGACGGAGACCGCGGTGCTGGCCGGCGGCTGCTTCTGGGGCGTGCAAGGAGTGTTCCAGCACGTCGAGGGTGTCACGATGGCCCAGTCCGGCTACGCCGGCGGCCAGCAGTCGACCGCCGACTACGAGACCGTCAGCACCGGCACCACCGGGCACGCCGAGTCGGTGCGCATCACCTACGACCCGGCCCGGGTGAGCTTCGGCAAGCTGCTGCAGATCTACTTCTCGGTGGTGCAGGACCCGACGCAGCTCGACCGCCAGGGCCCCGACGAGGGCACGCAGTACCGGTCGGCGATCTTCGCTCAGAACCCCACCCAGCAGCGCGTCGCGGACGCCTACGTCGCGCAGCTCACCGCCGCCAAGGTGTTCGCCGCGCCGATCGTGACGACGGTCGAGCCCGACACCGGCTTCTTCCCCGCCGAGCAGTATCACCAGAACTACCTCGACTCACACCCGACGAGCTCCTACATCGTCGCCAACGACATGCCCAAGGTCCACGCCCTCGAGCAGCTGTTCCCCGGCGACTACCGGGCGCAGCCGGTGCTTCAGGCGTAGGTGGTCTGGGCGCAGGCGGTCGGAGTCGTCAGGTTCACGCCGCCGTACACCACCTGGATGTAGGCGCAGGCGATGAAGCCGGCGTCGGTGTTGGGCTGCCCGGTCTCGAACTGAACCGTGCGGGCGTCGCCGCGCATGACGGGCGGGTTGCCCGCGAAGTAGACCGTCGCGAACTGGGTGTCGCTGATCGACTTGAACATTCGGGTGTTGGCGGCGTCGAAGTCCGCGTCCATGTAGACCAGTCGATTCGTCGACCGGATGGTGGTGTTCTGCCTGCCGTAGAAGTCCGACGGGAAGCCCGTGGTGCCCTCCGGGGTGAGGACGTCGGCGAGAGTGTCGAAGTAGCACCGGTTCTCGGCCTTGACGCAGTTGGCCGTGACGTGGATCTGCACGGTGTGGGTCTCGTCGATCGCGATGCCCTTGGTGGCGGTGTTGGTCGCGGCGACGGACTGCGCGGACGGGCTGAGGACGCCGAACGCGAGCAGGAGTGCCGACACCGTTGCGAGACTCTTAACCAACCGAAACACGCGAGCTCCTATGGGTCCAGCGAATGTTAGCCCGCACGTCATTCGTCGTAGGTGACTTCCACCGAATCCGACGTCGGCCTGGCCTGACAGGCCAGGATCAGCCCCTCGGCGAGGTCGGAGGCCTCCAGCACGTCGTTGACGTCCATGTCCACCTCGCCGCTCTTGACCAGCACCGCGCAGGCGCCACAGTGGCCTTCGCGGCAGGAGAACGGCGCGTCGAGGCCCTTGTCGAGCAGCACGTCGAGCAGCTTGGCGGTGCGCGGCCAGCGGATCTCCTGGGTCTCGCCGTCGAGGGTCACCACAGCGGTGGCGGGTCCCTCGTCGCTCTCGTCCTCCTCGACGACGACCGCAGCAAACGGGTCCGACTCAAGGGACTTGAACACTTCGAGGTGGATGCGCTCGGGGGCGGCGCCGGCGACCGTGAGGGCCTCCTCGGCGGCGACCATGAACGGACCCGGTCCGCAGATGAACGTCTCGCGCTCGACGTAGGGGCCCACCAGGTTGACCAGTGCGGCCGCACTCGGCAGTCCCTGGACCGTCTCGATCCAGTGCACGGCGGTGAAGCGGTCGGGGTACTTGGTGGTCAGGTCGCGCAGGGCGCCGGCGAAGATGACCGATTTCTCGTCTCGGTTGGCGTAGACCAGCGTGACCTTGCCGCTGCCCTCCGAGAGGGCCGACTTCAGGATGGCCATCATGGGCGTGACGCCGCTGCCCGCGGCCAGCAGGAGGAAGTCCGTGTCCAGGGTCTTGGGCACGAACGTGCCCGAGGGTGCCAGCACGTGCATCGTCATGCCAGGGTGCGCGTTGTCGCACAACCAGTTGGAGGCGTAGCCACCCGCGGTGCGCTTGACGGTGACGGTCAGGGCTTCGTCGTCGAAGGGCGAGCTGCACAGCGAGTAGCAGCGGGCCACCGATCCCGTGCGGTCGCTCGGCACTCGCAGGGTGAGGAACTGACCGGGCTGGTGGCGGAGCCGTTCCGGCGGGATGGCCTGAGCACCAGGCCCGTCGGGCGCCTTGAAGACCAACGAGCGCGCGTCGGCGGTTTCCTCGACGACAGCGGCCAGTTGCAGCTCGAGCACGTGCGTGCCGAGCGGCTCGTCCGTCACGGTCGGTCCTCCATCAGTCGGCGAAAACTAGAACATGTTACAAAAACGGACATCCGCAGGTCTAGCCATCATAGGAATGCCTTGCTCGACACAAATCGTAACGTGTTCTAATCTTGGTCAAGTTCTCGATCCGCCCCACGATGCCCGGAGGCAACCAATGACGTCCATTGAACAACGCGACGTGCAATCGGTCCTAGACGGCATCGACGATTTGTTGCCGCTGATCGCCAAGCGCGCTCAGGCCGCCGAGGATCTGCGACGCATCCCCGACGAGACCATCGAAGACCTCGACCGGGCCGGATTCTTCAAGCTGCTGCAGCCCGAACAGTGGGGCGGCCTGCAGTGCGACCCCACCGCGTTCTACGAAGCGGTGCGCAGGCTCGGCAGCGCGTGCGGTTCGACCGGCTGGGTCAGCTCGATCATCGGCGTGCACAACTGGCACCTCGCACTGTTCGACCAGCAGGCGCAGGAAGAGGTGTGGGGCGACGATTCGTCGGTCCGCATCTCGTCGTCCTACGCGCCGATGGGAGCGGGCACCGTCGTCGACGGCGGCTACCTCGTCAGCGGCGCCTGGCAGTGGTCCTCCGGCTGCGACCACGCGACGTGGGCCTTCCTGGGTGGACCGGTCATCAAGGACGGTCGTCCCGTCGACTTCGGCAGCTTCCTCATCCCGCGCTCGGACTACCGCATCGACGACGTGTGGCACGTCGTCGGGCTCAAGGCCACCGGCAGCAACACCGTCGTCGTCAAGGACGTGTTCGTGCCGAAGCACCGCTTCCTGTCGTACAAGTCGATGAACGACCGGACCGCCGGCGGACTGCAGACGAACACCGCGCCGGTGTACAAGATGCCCTGGGGCACCATGCATCCCACGACCATCACCGCTCCGATCATGGGGATGGCCTACGGCGCCTACGACGCGCACGTCGAACATCAGGGCAAGCGCGTCCGGGCCGCGTTCGCCGGCGAGAAGTCGAAGGACGACCCGTTCGCCAAGGTGCGCATCGCCGAGGCGGCCAGCGACATCGACGCCGGCTGGCGTCAGCTGATCGGCAACGTCGGTGACGAGTACGCGCTGCTGACGTCGGGGCAGGAGATCCCGTTCGAGCTCCGCGCCCGCGCGCGCCGCGACCAGGTGCGCGCCACCGCCCGCGCGATCGCGTCGATCGACCTGCTCTTCGAGGCGTCCGGCGCCACGGCGCTGGAGACCGACAAGCCGGTGCAGCGCTTCTGGCGCGACGCCCACGCCGGTCGGGTGCACGCCGCCAACGAGCCGGAACGCGCGTACCTGATCTTCGGAAACGAGGCCTTCGGACTGCCGCCGGCCGACACGATGGTCTGACGATGACTGCGCTGCAAGAGATCACGTTCGAGTCGACGTCTCGCTACGCGCAGGTGCGCGACGACATGCGCCTGCACTATCACGAGGCGGGCGTCGGCAATCCCGAGACCGTGGTGCTCCTGCACGGCGGGGGGCCCGGTGCGTCGAGCTGGTCGAACTTCTCCAAGAACATCGCCGTCCTGGCCCAGCACTTCCACGTGCTCGCCGTCGACCAGCCCGGGTACGGGTTGTCCGACAAGCACACCGAACACGAGCAGTACAACCGCTACAGCGCCACCGCGCTGCTGAACCTCTTCGACCAGCTGGGCATCGAACGTGCTGCGCTGGTGGGCAATTCGCTGGGCGGCGGCACCGCGGTGCGCTTCGCCCTCGACAACCCGAAGCGGGCCGGCCGGTTGGTGCTGATGGGCCCCGGCGGCCTGAGCGTCAACCTCTTCGCGCCCGACCCCACCGAGGGCGTCAAGTTGCTGGGCAAGTTCACCGTCGACCCCACGCGCGAGAACATGGAGCGCTTCCTGCGCATCATGGTCTTCGACCAGAAGCTCATCACCCCCGAACTCGTCGACGAGCGCTTCGCGATCGCCAGCCGGCCCGAGTCCCTCGCGGCGGCCAAGGCGATGGGAAAGTCGTTCGCGGGGGCGGACTTCGAGCTCGGCATGATGTGGCGCGACGTCTACAAGCTGCGCCAGCCGGTGCTGCTGATCTGGGGCCGCGAGGACCGCGTCAACCCGATCGACGGTGCGCTGGTCGCGCTCAAGCAGATCGCGCGCGTGCAGCTGCACGTGTTCGGCCAGTGCGGCCACTGGGCACAGCTGGAGAAGTTCGACGAATTCAACGAGCTCACTGTTAATTTCCTGGGGAGTTAGACCATGGGCATCAAGGCGCTGGGGTACATGCGCATCGAGGCGACCGACGTGCCGGCATGGCGTGAGTTCGCGCTGAAGGTGCTGGGCATGGTCGAGGGCTCCGCCCCAGATGACACAGCGCACGAGGGCGCGCTGTATCTGCGCATGGACGAGATGGCCGCCCGGTTGGTGATCGTGCCGGGCGAGCACGACCGTCTGCTCGTCTCCGGCTGGGAGGTTGCCGACGCGCCCGCTCTGCAGGACCTGCGAGAGACGCTGGCCAAGGCCGGTGTCGAGTTCACCGAGGGCACCCGTGAGGACAAGCGCGAGCGGCGCGTCGAGGGACTGATCCGGTTCAACGACCCCGCGGGCAACGTTCTCGAGGCGTTCCACGGCGCGCAGTACTTGGGCCGCCGGTTCGTCAGCCCGTACGGCCACAAGTTCGTCACCGCCGAGCAGGGCCTCGGGCATGTGGTGCTCACCTGCGACGACGATGCCGCGGCCCAGGCGTTCTACCAGGACGTGCTGGGCTTCCGGCTGCGGGACTCGATGAGCCTGCCGCCGGAGCTGGCCGGGCGCCCCGCCGACAGCGATCCGATCTGGCTGCGCTTCTACGGCTGCAACCCCCGCCACCACGCGTTGGCCTTCATGCCGATGCCCAACCCGACTGGCATCGTCCATCTCATGGTCGAGGTCGAGGAAGCCGACGACGTCGGCCTGTGTCTGGACCGCGCGCTGCGCCGCAAGGTGAAGATGTCGGCGACGTTGGGCCGGCATACCAACGACAAGATGTTGTCCTTCTACGTCAAGACTCCCGGCGGATTCGACATCGAATTCGGTTGCGAGGGACTCGAAGTCGAGGACACCAGTTGGGTGGCGCGGGAGAGCACCGCGGTGTCGTTGTGGGGACACGACTTCAGCGTCGGCTTCAAGTAGCCATGGGCCAACCGATCGACGCCCGCACGTTCCGCCACGTGCTGGGGCAGTTCTGCACGGGCATCACCATCATCACCACCGTGCACGACGACGAACCCGTCGGCTTCGCGTGTCAGTCGTTCGCGGCGCTGTCGCTGGACCCGCCGCTGGTGCTGTTCTGCCCGACCAAGCAGTCGCGATCCTGGCAGGCGATCGAGGCCAGTGGGAAGTTCTGCGTGAACGTGCTGCACGAGGATCAGAAGGACGTCTCGGCGCGGTTCGGGTCGCGCGAGCCCGACAAGTTCGGCGGCGTCGAGTGGAGTCCGTCGCACCTGGGCTCGCCGGTGCTCGCCGGGACGCTCGCCCACATCGACTGCACCGTGGCCTCGGTGCACGACGGCGGTGACCACTTCGTCGTGTTCGGCGCGGTGCACGCCATGTCGGAGCCGTCGAAGACCAAGCCGCGGCCGCTGCTGTTCTACCGCGGGGAGTACACCGGCATCGAACCGGACAAGACCTCGCCGGCGCAATGGCGTGACGACCTGGACGCCTTCCTCACCGCGACCACTGCCGACACCTGGTTGTAGACGCCAGAATCACACCCGTGTAATTCATCCACACTGTGCACAACTCCTGTGGATGAACTCCACCACCCGTTCGGCGACCTCGCGATGAGTCACGTCGTTGAGGATGTCGTGGCCGCCGCCGTCGACCTCGAAGAAGGACAGGGGCTCGATCTGCTCGGCGTAGGCGCGCACCGCACCCACCGGCGCGATGGGATCGTTGCTGCCGTGGACCGCGAGCGTGGGCACCGCCAGGGTGGGCAGCGTCGCGCCGAAGGTGTCCCAGCCCCGGTCCAGCTCGCGAGCCAGCGGGCCGCCGTCGGCGTCCACGAACGCCAGCGGGTCGTTCTCGATGGCGTCGAGGTAGAACGGGTCGGCCGAGAGTTGACTCGGGGCGATCTCGAAGGTGGAGTTCACGTCGACCAGCCCGGGCACCGGCACCAGGGGCGCACCCGAGATCACCGCGGCACGGTACGGCGCGGGGTCGGCCAGCAGCTTCCACAGCGTGGCGACGGCACCGAACGAATGCCCCTGGGCCACCAGCGGTAGGCCCGGCCGCTCGGTCTGGGCCAGCTCGGCGAGCCGGTCGGCCAGCCCGATGCTGGCCTCCAGCGTGGTGAAGTCCCCGCGGTCACCCGGGGTCAGGCCGTGCCCGAACTGGTCGACGGCCCACAGGTCCACGCCCGCGGCGTTCAGCGCGAAGCCGTAGCGGTGGTAGAGCCCGGTGTGCTCGCCGAAGCCGTGCAGGAAGATTACGGATGCCTGCGGGTCGGGGGCGGCCCAGTGGCGGTAGTAGGCACGGCCGGCATCGGTCTCGAGGAAGGGCATGCGACAGCCTATTCCCTCGGCGGTTACCGGGTGGCCTCGAGGATGAGGCGCTCGGTCTCGCGCGGCCGATCCCAGTGCGGGAAGTGCCCGCATTGGGGAAACCAGTGCAGGGCGGCGTCGGGGAACAGCTGCATTGCGCGCTGCGCCTGGCTGGGCCCCGTCACGCGGTCGTTGCGGCCCCACCCGATGACGACGCGCCCGCGAAGCGAACCGGCAGGGGCGCCTTGCTGTTTGGGCCCGTGCACCAGGGCTCGCATGGCCCCGTCGAGGCTGGGCGAGCCGGCGAAGTTGCGCAGCTCCTGCAGCACCAGGTCGGCGGGCAGCCGCCATGGCTTGGCGGAGAACTGCGCCAGCAGGACGGTGCGCCCGACGGGGTTGGCGGTCAGGGCCGGCAGCAGGGGCTGGATGCGCCGCACCAACGCGATCGACGGGCCGACGGTCGCGCCGAACACCGTCACCTGGCGGTCGGTCCAGAAGCCGCCGGGGTCCAGCGCGACGACGGTGCCGCGATGGCCGCGGCGGGCCAGCTCGAGGGACATGCGGGCGCCCATGGAACTTCCCACCACGTCGACGTCGCCGAGACCCTCGTCGGCGATGAACTTCTCCACCGCGTCCGTCAACGACGCCACGGTCACCTCACCCGGCAGAGGCTCGCTCTCACCGAACCCGGGCAGGTCGACGGCGACCACGGTGCGCTCCCGGGCCAACGCCGGAACGATCGTGTCCCAGTTGTGGAGGTTGGAGATCCCGTGGACCAGCAGGAGTGGCTTGCCGGACCCGGTGCGCACTGAATGCATGCCGGAGGGTTACCCGCGAGGGACCAATCAAACGGCGCCGCCGAGGAGGACGTCGCGCTGGTCGTCCATGCGGGCGCGGATCTCGTCGACCACGGCGCCCACCTCGGGTCGGCGCAGGGTCTCCGCACGGGCGACCAACCAGTAGCTCAACACCAGGGCGATGTCGTCGGGGAGGACGCGCACCAGGTCATCGTGCCGGTCGGCCATGAAGCACGGGAGGAGCCCGAAGCCGGCTGCCGCGCGGGTGGCCTCGACGTGGACGAAGACGTTGGTCGAAGTCACGGATTCGCGCATCGCCGGGGCGAAGGTGCGGGCCAGGTCCAGGTCGTCGACCTGCAGCATGGAGTCGATGAAGTACACCAGCGGGTGGCCGGCCAGCTGCTCGGGGGTGGTCGGCACGCCGTGCTCGGCGAGGAAGTCGCGGGAGCCGTAGAGGCCGAGGCAGTAGTCGCCGAGTCGGGTGGCCTCGGCGCGGTGCACCTGCGGTTCGCCGACCACCACCTCGACGTCGAGCCCCGAGCGCTGCTGGGTGACGCGGCGCGTGGCGGCCACGATCTCGACGGAGACCATCGGGTGCCGTTGCCGGACGCGGGCCGCGGCGGGCGCGGCGATGTAGGCACTGAACCCGTCGGTGGCCGACATCCTGACCACGCCCTCCAGCGTGCGAGACCCGGCCGGCCCGGCCAGCGACCGGACCGCCGACTCCACGGCCTCCGCCGCGGCCAACGCCTCGGCGCCGAGCTCGGTGAGCTCCCAGCCGCCCGGGCTGCGGGCCAGCAGTCGGCCGCCGATGGACTGCTCGAGTGCGGCGATCCGCCGCGAAATGGTGGTGTGGTTGAGGCCCAGCTCGTCGGCGGCGGTGACGAAGCGGCCCGAACGCCCGACGGCGAGCAGGACCAGCAGGTCGTCGGCGCTCAGCCGCTTCGAGTCGCTCACGTCTGCATTTTCGCAGACCGATGCTGCGCCGATGGGCATTGCGGTGACAGTGAGCTGCAGGAATACTCAGGGGCATTGTGGGGCGCGTCACATGCGCCGACGTGGAGGAGAGTCAGATGGGCAAACCAGTACCGACCGGACTGCGCCGCGTCGTCGCGGCGTCGATGGCGGGCACGGTGGTCGAGTGGTACGAGTTCTTCCTGTACGGCACGGCGGCCACCCTGGTCTTCAGCAAGGTGTTCTTCTCGCCGTCGACGAGTGATCTCGACGCGATCCTGGCGGCGTTCGTCACCTACGCGGTCGGCTTCATCGCCCGCCCGCTCGGCGGCGTGGTGTTCGGCCACTACGGCGACAAGTACGGCCGCAAGAAGCTGCTGCAATTCTCGCTGCTCCTCGTCGGCGCCGCGACGTTCCTAATGGGCTGCCTGCCCACCTTCGGACAGATCGGCTACTGGGCGCCCGCGCTGCTGGTGGCCCTGCGCTTCATCCAGGGCTTCGCCGTCGGCGGCGAGTGGGGTGGCGCCGTGCTTCTCGTGGCTGAGCACAGCCCCAACAGGGAGCGGGGCTTCTGGGCCAGTTGGCCCCAGGCCGGGGTGCCCGCCGGCAACCTGCTTGCCACCATCGTGCTGCTGGTGCTGACCACGACGCTGTCGGATGCCGCGTTCCTGTCCTGGGGCTGGCGGGTGGCGTTCTGGCTGTCGGCCGTCGTCGTGCTGGTGGGCTACTACATCCGGACCAAGGTCACCGACGCGCCGATCTTCGTCGAGGCGCAGCGCGAGGCCGAGCAGATCAAGGCGACGTCGTTCAGCGTCGTCGAGGTGCTCAAGCGCTACCCGCGCGGCGTGTTCACGGCAATGGGACTGCGCTTCGGCGAGAACATCATGTACTACCTCGTGGTGACGTTCTCGATCACCTATCTCAAGGTGCAGGTCGGCGCCGACACCAGCTCGATCCTCTGGTACCTCCTCGTCGCCCATGCGGTGCACTTCGCCGTCATCCCCCTGGTGGGCAAGCTCGCCGACCGATTCGGCCGACGGCCGGTGTACTTCGTCGGTGCCGCGCTGGGCGCCACCTGGGGCTTCTTCGCCTTCCCCATGATGAACAGCGGCAACTACGCCGTCGTCACCGCGGCGGTCACCATCGGACTGGTCATCCACGCCATCATGTACGCGCCCCAGCCGGCGATCATGGCGGAGATGTTCCCGACCAGGATGCGGTATTCCGGTGTCTCCCTTGGGTATCAGGTGACCTCGATCGTGGCGGGCTCCCTGGCGCCGATCATCGCGGTCAAGCTGCTCGACGTCTACGACTCGTCGGTCCCGATCGCCATCTATCTCGCGCTGGCCTGTGGCATCACCCTGATCGCGGTGGTCTTCACCCGCGAGACCAGGGGCATCGACCTCAAGGCGCTGGACGACGCCGATGCCGACGAGGTCGCCGACGAGCGTCGGGCGGCGGTCGGATGACGGGTCTGGCCGGCCGTACGGCGCTGGTGACGGGCGGCGCGAGTGGCATCGGTGCCGCCTGCGCCAGGGAACTCGCGAAGCGGGGCGCGTCGGTCACCATCGCCGACGTCGACGACGTGGCCGCCAAGGCGCTGGCCGACGAGATCGGCGGACACACCTGGGCGGTCGACCTCCTCGAGGTCGGAGCCCTGGAGGACCTGCGTCTCGACGTGGACGTCCTGGTCAACAACGCCGGCGTGCAGACCATCGATCCGATCGCGGACTTCGACCCGGTCCGCTTCCGGTCGATGCTCGCGCTCATGGTCGAGGCGCCGTTCCTGTTGATCCGCGCGGCGCTTCCCCACATGTACGACGCCGGGTTCGGCCGCGTCGTCAACGTCTCGTCGGTGCACGGCCTTCGCGCGTCGGAGTTCAAGGTGGCCTACGTCACCGCGAAGCACGCGCTGGAGGGGTTGTCGAAGGTGACCGCTCTGGAGGGCGGACCGCACGGCGTGACGAGCAACTGCGTCAACCCCGGTTACGTGCGGACCCCGCTGGTGACGAAGCAGATCAGCGATCAGGCTCGCGCGCACGGCATCGGCGAGCAGGAGGTGCTCGAGCGAATCCTGCTCTCGGAGAGCGCGATCAAGAGATTGGTCGAGCCGGAGGAGGTGGCGGCGCTGGTGGGCTTCCTGGCCTCCGAGGACGCCGGCATGGTCACGGGCGCGTCCTACACGATGGACGGCGGCTGGAGCGCTCGCTGAGCCCAGCTCCCCGATGGTGGCGGCGAGGCGCCTCGACGTGCGATCATCATCCTGGCAAACAACGGTCGTCGCCTGCGGTGGCACTGGCCGCGTGCAATGGATGGTCAGTTCAGAAGCGAGCTGAGGTGGGACTGGATGCAGGGTTCGACGACACCCGTTTCGGGTGCACGGTCGACGGACGGGCTCTCCCAAGAGATCTCGAATCAGGAGCCACCCGCTAGATTGACGTATCCGTCAGTTCCACCGGTTCGGCGGTCCCCTGTCCCGCTGGTGGCGCTGTCGATCGGCGTCGTCGGCTACGCGGCGACGACCCTGTTCGGCAGCAATGTCTGGTGGTCGGTCACCGTGGGGCAGTGGCTGTATCCGACGCTCATGCTCGCAACCGCCGTTGCGGTGGTCGTGCGGGCGCGGTCCGGGGGCGACGAGCGGCTGGCATGGTGGTTGATGGCCGCAGGCCTGTCGATCCCGGCGATCCGCAACTTCCTGTATCCCGTGCTGGGGCAACTGAACTCGCTTCGCCCGCTGTGGCTGTGCTTCTATCCGTTGCTGTTCGCGGCACTGGTCGTCCTTCTTCGCACACGGCTGCGGCGACTCCCGCTCGCCCTCGCGCTCGACGCCGTCGTGGCGAGCTTCGCCGTGGCCGCCATCGCGGCGGTGGCCTTCGGCCCCTACGGCGCGGCAACCAGCGGATCACCCCTCACGGTGTGGCTGGCGCTGGCCTTCCCGACCGGTGACCTGCTTCTGGTCGCCGTGGCGGCCGGCGCACTGTCCGTGCTCGGCTGGCGTACCGATCATCGGTGGAAGCTGCTGCTCCTGGGATTCGCCCTGTACGCGGTCGCCGACGTCCTGTTCATGTTCGACGTCGCGCACGGCAGCTACGTTCGCGGCAGCTGGTTCGACGCGTTGCGGCCCGGGGCCGGCCTGCTGATCGCGACAGCGAGCTGGCTCGCGCCGCGGCCGCGACGGTTCGAAGCGCCGACCGCCGTCCGCGGCAACGTCGTCCCGCAACTGATCTGCACCGCCGCGCTGGTCGCACTGTTGGTGTTGAGCCAGTTCGCCACGCTGCCGTCGTTCGCGGTCGTCCTGGCGGCGGCCGGCCTCGTCGCGGTGGCGGTCCGGTTCGCGGTGGCGTTCCACGAAGTCGGCCGCCTCGCCGAGAGTCACCACCACGCGATGACCGACGACCTCACCGGATTGGGCAACCGGCGGTCGGCGTCGACGGCGCTGACTGCGGCGTCGTTCGAGTACTCCCGCCGCGGGCCGTTCGATTCGCGGCTGCGCGGCCCGGGTCTGATGCTGCTGGACCTGGACCGGTTCAAGGGCGTCAACGACTCACTGGGCCATCACGCCGGCGACCAGCTGCTGTGCCAGGTCGCCGACCGGCTGGCCCGCTGCGTCCGACCGGAGGACTTCCTGGCCCGGGTCGGCGGCGACGAGTTCGCGGTGGTGTTCACCGCGGGCGTCGAGTTGGCGGTGGCGGAGACGACGGCGCTGACGATGGTGGCGGCACTCGACGAACCGTTCGTGCTCGACGACATGACCATTCGCGTGGAGGCCAGCATCGGCATCGCGCTGTGTCCCGAACACTGCGCGCGCCCCGAGGATCTGCGGCAGTGCGCCGACATCGCGATGTACCGCGCCAAGGGCACGCCGAGCAGGGTGGCGGTGTACGACGTCGCCGACACCTCGCAACGGCGCGACGACCGTCAGATCGTCGACGAGTTGCGCGCGGGAATGTCGGCCGGTGAGCTGACGTGCCACTACCAGCCCAAGATCCGCGTCGACGACGGCAGCGTGCACAGCGTCGAGGCGCTGGTGCGGTGGCAACACCCGACCCGAGGACTGCTGGCGCCCAGTCAGTTCCTGCCGCAGGCCGAGCTCGGCGGGCTGATGCGGCCGCTCGCCACGGCGGTGCTCGACGTCGCGCTCCGCCAGGTGCGCATCTGGCGCGACCAGGGCGTGACCATGACCGTCGCGGTCAATCTGTCGGCGACCAACCTGCTCGACGTCGACCTCGTCGGGCACGTCGGCGAGCTCCTGGCCCGTCACCGGCTGCCCGCCGACGCGCTGATCCTCGAGATCACCGAGGGCGTTCTGAGCCCCGACGGCGCGCGGTCGCGCACCGTCGTCGAAGCGCTGCAGCGCCTCGGGGTCAAGTTGTCGATCGACGACTTCGGCACGGGGTGGTCGTCGTTGGCGCGGCTGCACGAGATCACGGTCGACGAACTCAAGCTCGACGGCGTCTTCGTCAGCGGCCTGGCCGAGGACGCCAGGTCCATCGCCATCGTGCGGTCGACGGTCGCACTCGCCCACAGCCTGGGCGCCTCGCTGGTGGCCGAGGGGGTCGAGGACGTCGGCACGCTGAACGCGTTGCGCCACTACGGTTGTGACATCACGCAGGGCTACGTGCACTGCCCGCCGCTACCGGCCGACGAACTCGACCGTTGGCTTCACCGCAGCCCGGCGAGCCACGGTCCCATCCGGCGTACCGCCTCGGACACCTCGGCCGTGGCGCCGGCGAACGACAACCGGACGTAGGAGCCGCCGTGGACGGTGTCGAAGTCCACGCCGGGGGCGATCGCGACGCCCGTGTCGGCCAGCAGGCGGGCGCAGAAGTCCAGGGAGTCCGTCGAGTAGTCGGAGATGTCGGCGTAGACGTAGAACGCACCGTCCGCGGGGGCGAGCCGGGTCAACCCGATCTCCGGTAGGCCCCGCAGGAGGATGTCCCGGTTGACGGCGTAGTCCTCGACCAGGGCGTCGGCTTCGGCGACGGACTCGGGCGTGAACGCGGCGACCCCCGCGAGTTGGGGCAGTGTCGGCGGGCAGATCGAGAAGTTGCCGGTCAGTCGGTCCACCGCACGGTGCAGGTGCGGGGGCACCAGAAGCCAGCCGAGCCGCCAGCCCGTCATCGCGAAGTACTTCGAGAAGCTGTTCACCACGATCGCGTCGCGCGAGGTCTCCCACGCGCAGCTGGTGGCGGGCGCTCCGGGGTAGACCAGGCCGTGGTAGAGCTCGTCGCTGACCAGCTGAACCCCGGACGTCTCACACCACGTCGCGATGGCGGCCAGTTCCTCCGGCGGAAGGATGGTCCCGGTCGGGTTGGCCGGGCTGGCGAGGACGAGCCCCGCGACGGGTGGACTGATGGCGGCCAGCATCTCGACCGTCGGCTGGAACCGCGTCTCCGGTCCGCACGGGATCTCGACGACCTCGCAGCCCAACGCGGACAGGATGTTTCGGTAGCAGGGATACCCCGGGCTGGCCACGGCGACGCGATCGCCGACGTCGAAGCAGGCCAGGAAGGCGAGCAGGAAGCCGTTGGTGGACCCGGTGGTGACGACGACGTCCTCCGGGCCGACCGTGATGCCGTAGCGCTGCGGGTAGGACTCCGCGATCGCCACTCTCAGCTCTGGAATGCCAAGTGCCACGGTGTATCCCAGATTGTGATTGGCCAGCGCGTCGGACGCGGCCGCGCGGACGGGGGCGGGCGCCTGCGCGCTGGGTTGTCCCGCGGACAGGTTGACCAGATCGCCGTGGGACCGCTGGCGTTCGGCCGCCGCCAGCCACACGTCCATCACGTAGAACGGCGCGATCCCGGCCCGCTGGGCGACTCGGAGGCTCATTTCAGCCAGGCTAGAGCACCTCGGCTTCGAGCCTGCGGAGGAAGTCCCTCGGCGGCCCGAGCAACTGCGCACTTCCGTGGGCCCGTTTGAAGTACAGCTGGACGTCGTACTCCCAGGTGATGCCCACTCCGCCGTGCATCTGGATGGCCTCGCCCGCGACGGCGGTGAACGCCTCGCTGGCGGCGACCCGGGCCAGCGCCGCCGACGTCGGCGACGGCTCGGCCACCGCGTCGTCGACCAGGGCGCGCGCGGTCTGGACCAGGACGTACAGGTCGGCCATCCGGTGCTTGAGCGCCTGGAAGCTGCCGATGGGCCTGCCGAACTGCACCCGCTCCTTGGTGTAGGCGACGGTCAGGTCGAGGCACCGTGCGGCGGCGCCGATCTGCTCGGCGGCCAGCAGGATGGCGGCGACGTCGGCGAGGCCGGGGTCGGAGCCGATGGTCACCGCGTCCCCCGGGGCGACGCGGGCGAGCCTTCGGGTGGGATCCATGGTGGCGGCGGGGTGGGCGGTGACGTCCGTCCACCGGTCGATCCGGCCGTCCTCGCACGCGAGCACCACGTCGGCGAGGTCGCCGTTGAGCACGTAGTCCCGATCGAAGACCACCGTGCCGGTGGACGCACCCGCCGCCAAGGCCTCGAGTACGTCGGCGTCGGGGTCGTCGGCTGCCAGCAGCGCCAGCTCGGCCAGAGTGGTGCCCAGCAGGGGTGTCGGAACCAGCGCGCTGCCAAGCACTTCGACCACGACCGCGGCGTCGGCGAGTTCCCCGCCCGCGCCACCGAGCTCCTCGGGGACCACCAGCGCGGCCGCGCCGACCTGCTCGCACAGCAGCGTCCACAGGGTCTCGTCGTAGCCGCGTTCGGAGTCCATCGCGCGGCGGACCGCCTCGGACGTCGCGTGCTTGGCGACGATGGCTGCGACGGTGTCGCGCAACATCTCCCGTTCTTCGCTCACGACGCGCTCCCGGCCAGTGCCTCCAGGACGCGGCGCCGGTGCCAGGTCGGATCACCCCAGGCCGAGTGCAGCGCCTGCACGCGCAGAATCAACAGCGACAGGTCGTGCTCCTGGGTGTAGCCGATCGCGCCGTGGGTTTGCAGCGACGTGCGGGCCGCCAGCAGCGCCGCGTCCGAGGCCGCCGCCTTCGCAGCGCTGACGTCGCGTGCGGTGTCCGGGGAGCCGTCGGCCAGCGACAGCGCCGCACCGTAGACCAGCGGCCGGGCCAGCTCCACGGCGATGTGCACGTCGGCAAGGGCGTGCTTGATGGCCTGGTAGGAACCGATCACGCGGCCAAATTGGCTGCGCTGCTTGGCGTAGTCGACCGAGCCGTCCAGCATGGCCTGGCCGGCGCCGACCAGCTGGGCCGCGGTGGTCAACGCGCCGAACTCGAAGGCCCTCGCGGTGTCGGCTGCACGGGCGTCGCCGGTGGGGGAGACCTCGGCGAGGTGGCGCGACGGGTCCACCGAGTCGTGCCGCGCGCCGGGCTCGGCGTCCCCAACCTGGCCGTCGGAGGCCAGCAGCACCAGTCCCGCGACGTCGGCGTCGACGGCACGGGGAACCAGCGGCGGCATGGCGACGGTCGCGATCAGTTCGCCGGCGGCGAGCGCCGAGCTGCGCGGGTCACCGGCCAGCAGGATCGGCGCGACGGCCGTCGACTCGGCGACGGGACCGGGTACGCCCCAGTGGCCCAGGCGTTCTGCCGCCACGACCAGGTCGACCGGGTGGGCGCCGATGCCGTCGAACTCCTCGGCGACCATCAGCGCGGTGACGCCGAGGTCGGCCAGCGTCGACCACACCTTGCGTCCCGGGCCCGGGTCGCCCGCCGACCAGGCGCGGATGGCGCTCGGCACGTCGGCCGCGGCGAGCGCACCGTCGATGCTGGCGGCGAAGTCGCGCTGCGAAGAATCCAGCTCAAAGTGCACGGCGAAGCCTCATTTCGGCTCCCGAGGCAGGCCCAGTAGCCGCTCGGCGATGATGTTGCGTTGAATTTCGTTGGTGCCCGCGTAGATTGGGCCGCCCAGGGCGAACAGGAGTCCTTCGGTCCAGCCGTCCACCAGCTCGGCGTCGGGACCCCGCAGGTCCAGGGCACTCTGATGCAGCGCGACGTCGAGGTCGGACCAGAACACCTTGGTCACCGACGACTCGGCGCCCAGTTCCCCGCCGGCGGCCAAGCGCGTGACGGTGCCGAACGTGTGCAGGCGGTAGGCCTGCGCCTTGATCCACGCGTCGGCGACCCGGTCGGCGAAGGCGGGGTTGCGGTCGGCTCGCCAGGCCTCGACGAGGCGTTCGGCCGGGGCCAGGAAGCGCGCCGGGCTGCGCAGTGACATACCGCGCTCGTTGCTCGAGGTGCTCATCGCCGCGGCCCAGCCCGCGCCAACGGTGCCGATCACGTCGTCGTCGGGTACGAACACGTCGTCGAGGAAGATCTCGCCGAAGCCGGTGGCCCCGCCCAGTTGGGCGATGGGTCGCACGGTGACGCCCTCGGCGCGCAAGTCGAACATGACGTAGGTCAGGCCCTTGTGGCGTTGTGCGGACGGATCCGAGCGAAAGAGTCCGAAGGCCTTGTCGCCGAACGGTGCTCGCGAACTCCAGATCTTCTGGCCGTTGAGCTTCCAGCCGCCGTCGGTCTGGGTCGCGGTCGACCGCAACGAGGCCAGGTCGCTGCCCGACTCCGGCTCCGACCAGGCCTGGGCCCAGATCTCCTCGCCGCTGGCCATCTTGGGCAGGATGCGCGTGCGCTGTTCGGAGGTGCCGTGCGCGAACAGCGTCGGCCCCAGCATCGAGGTGCCGTTGGCGCTCGCGCGCCCCGGTGCGCCCGCGCGGAAGTACTCCTCCTCGTAGACGATCCACTGCAGCAGCGTCGCGTCCCGGCCGCCGAACTCCTTCGGCCACGCGATCACCGACAGGCCCGCGTCGAACAGCACCTTGTCCCAATGGCGATGCTGCTCGAAGCCCTCGACGAGGTCGTAGGACACGGTGGGGAAGTGTTCGGTGTTGGCGGCGAGGAAGTCACGCACCTCGGCGCGGAAGTCCTCGGTCTCGGCGTCGAACGTCAGGTCCATCAACGAATCTCTCGCAGAAGCGGTTTGACCACTTTTCCTCCAGGGTTGCGGGGCAGCACGTCGACGAAGACCACCGACCGCGGGGTCTTGAAGTTCGCCAGGTGTTCACGGGCGTGGGCGATCACGGTGGCCTCGTCGAGGTGGCGGTCGCGTTTGACGACGACGAAGGCCTTGCCAACCTCGCCGAGGCGGTCGTCGGGCACCCCGATCACGGCGCTGTCGGCGACGTCGTCGAGTCGGGCGAGCACCTGTTCGATTTCGGCGGGGTAGACGTTGAAGCCGCCGCAGATGTACATGTCCTTGAGGCGGTCGGTGATGCTGAGATTGCCTGCCGCGTCCAGCTTTCCGACGTCGCCGGTGTGCAGCCACCCGTCGGCGTCGACGGCGGCGGCGGTGGCCTCTGGGTCGTCGAGGTAGCCCAGCATGACGTTCGGCCCGCGCAGCAGGACCTCGCCCTCGTCGGCGCCGTCGATCCTCAGCTCGAAGCCCGCGATCGGCCGTCCGCACGTCGTCGCGACGGTGACGGCGTCGTCGTCGGCTCGGCACATCGTGCCGAAACCCGTTGCCTCCGTCAGCCCGTACGCGGTCAGGACGACGTCGATGTCCAGTTCGTCCTGCATGCGCTCGATCAGCACCACGGGGACGACGGCGGCGCCGGTGACGGCGAACCGCAGCGACGTCAGGTCGTAGTCGCCGCGCCGGGGATGGTCGAGCAGCGTCTGATAGATGGTCGGCGGCCCGGGTAGCACCGTGATCCGTTGGTCCTGCACCGCCCGCATCGCCCCCTCCGGGTCGAACGTCAGCTGAGGGATCAGCGTCGCCCCGGTCTGCAGGCACGCGAGGATGCCTGCCTTGAAGCCGAAGTTGTGGAAGAACGGGTTGATGCAGAGGTAGCGGTCGGCGCTGGTGAGCTCACCGCAGGCAGCCCACGCGGCGGGGGCGTCGAGGGACTGGCGGTGTGCGCTGAGGACGCCCTTGCTGCGTCCCGTGGTGCCGGAGGTGAAGAGGATGTCGGAGACGTCGTCGGGGCGCACGGCCGCGGCACGCGCGTCCGCGGCGTCGAGATCGGTTCCACGAGCCATGAACTCGTCCCAGGTGCCGTCGTCGGACTCGATCGGGACCCGCACGACGTGCCGCAGCGCGGGCAGTGCGGACCGGTCGAGTTCGGCGGTCCTGTCGGTGCCGAGGAACCGGCCCATGCCGATCAGCAGTGGTGCGGCGGTGCGGGCCAGGATGTCGGTGGCCTCGCTGGCGGTGTAGCGGGTGTTGAGCGGGACCACGACCGCGCCGGCGTACTGCGTCGCCAAACACGCGACCACCCAGTGCCAGGTGTTGGGGGACCAGATCGCCACCCGGTCCCCGGCGCGGACGCCGAGGTCGACCATGGCGGCGGCGGCCCGTCTGACCTCGGCTCGGAGGTCGGCGTAGGTCAGCGTCCGGTCGTCGGTGACCAATGCTTCGTGGTCGGAGAACTCGCCCGTCACCCGGTCCAGAACGCCGGGAATGGTCCTCGGCTGGAACTCCATCGAGACTCCTCTAACAAAGCAAGTGCTTGGTAGGTTAGCCTACAGGGGTGATAGAGGTCCAGGAGTTCCGGGCCGAGGTCCGGCAGTGGCTCGCCGACAATCTCGTCGGCGAATTCGCCGCGCTCAAGGGCCTCGGCGGGCCGGGTCGAGAACACGAGGCGTTCGACGAGCGCCGGGCGTGGAACCAGCACCTGGCCAAGGCCGGGCTCACGTGCCTCGGCTGGCCCGAGGAGCACGGTGGGCGCGGTCTGACGGTGGCGCACCGCGTCGCGTTCTACGAGGAATACGCCCTGGCCAACGCGCCCGACAAGGTCAACCACCTCGGCGAGGAATTGGTGGGGCCGACGCTCATCGCCTACGGCACCCCCGAACAGCAGCAGCGCTTCCTGCCGACGATCCTCGACGTCACCGAGCTGTGGAGTCAGGGTTACTCCGAGCCGGGCGCCGGGAGCGATCTGGCCAACGTGGCGACCACCGCCGAACTCGACGGCGACCAGTGGGTGGTCAACGGGCAGAAGGTGTGGACGTCGCTGGCGCACTGGGCGCAGTGGTGCTTCGTCATCGCCCGCAGCGAGAAGGGCTCCAAGCGGCACGCCGGGCTGTCCTACCTGCTCATCCCGCTCGACCAGCCCGGCGTCGAGATCCGCCCCATCATCCAGCTCACCGGCGACTCGGAGTTCAACGAGGTCTTCTTCGACGACGCCCGCACCGACGCCTCCCTGGTGGTCGGCGAGCCGGGAGACGGCTGGCGCGTCGCGATGGGCACGCTGACCTTCGAACGCGGCGTGTCGACCCTCGGCCAGCAGATCCGTTACGCCCGAGAGCTGTCCGGCATCGTCGAGCTGGCCAAGCAGACCGGCGCGGTCGACGACCCGGTCATCCGGGAGAAGCTGACGCGCTCCTGGGTCGGCCTGAAGGCCATGCGCTCGTACGCGATGGCGACGATGGACGTCGAGCGCCCCGGCCAGGACTCCGTGTCGAAGCTGTTGTGGGCCAACTGGCATCGCGAACTCGGTGAGATCGCGATGGACGTGCGAGGCAAGGCCGGTCTGCTGCTCGAGGACGGCCGGTTCGACGAGTGGCAGCGGCTGTTCCTGTTCTCGCGGTCGGACACCATCTACGGTGGGTCCAACGAAATTCAGCGCAACATCATCGCCGAGCGAGTGCTCGGCCTACCCCGGGAGGCAAGGGGCTAGTGGATCTTTCGACTGCGCCGAAGGAGATCGACGGCCACGGCCTGCTGACGGGCAAGATCGTGCTCGTCACCGCCGCGGCCGGCACGGGCATCGGATCCGCGGCCGCCAGGCGCGCACTCGCCGAGGGCGCCGACGTGGTCGTGTCCGACTTCCACGAGCGTCGCCTCGGTGAAACCCGCGACCAATTGGCCGAACTGGGCTTGGGCCGGGTCGACGCGGTGGTCTGCGACGTCACGTCCACTGCGGCAGTCGACGCGCTGATCGCCGACACCGTCGCCAAGATGGGCCGGCTCGACGTGCTGGTCAACAACGCCGGCCTGGGCGGTCAGACCCCGTTGGTCGACATGACCGACGACGAGTGGGACCGCGTGCTCAACGTGACGCTGACCTCGGTCATGCGCGCCACCCGTGCGGCGCTGCGCTACTTCCGCGACGTCGAGCACGGCGGCGTCATCGTCAACAATGCGAGCGTACTGGGCTGGCGGGCGCAGCACTCGCAGTCGCACTACGCCGCGGCGAAGGCCGGCGTGATGGCGTTGACCCGTTGCAGCGCAATCGAAGCCGCCGAGTACGGCGTCCGCGTGAACGCCGTGTCGCCCAGCATCGCGCGGCACGAGTTCCTCGAGAAGACCAGCAGCTCCGAGCTTCTCGACCAGCTCTCGTCCGACGAGGCCTTCGGCCGCGCGGCCGAGCCGTGGGAGGTGGCCGCCACCATGGCGTTCCTGGCCAGCGACTACTCCAGCTATCTGACCGGTGAAGTGATCTCGGTGTCGAGTCAGCGCGCATGACCAGCCCCGCGCCCAGCCGCCGCGACGAGCTTCTCGAGCTCGCCGCGGCCATGTTCGCCGACCGTGGACTGCGGGCCACCACCGTGCGCGACATCGCGGATTCCGCGGGGATCCTCTCCGGCAGTCTCTACCACCACTTCAAGTCCAAGGAGCAGATGGTCGAGGAGGTCCTCCGCGACTTCCTCGACTGGCTGTTCGGCCGCTATCGGGAGATCGTCGAGAACGAGACCGACCCGCTGAAGCGCGTCGAGGGGCTGTTCATGGCGTCGTTCGAGGCGATCGAACACCGCCACGCCCAGGTCGTCATCTATCAGGACGAGGCCAAGCGGCTGTCGGCGCTGCCGCAGTTCGCCTTCGTCGACGAGCGCAACCGCGAGCAGCGCACCATGTGGGTCGACATCCTCAAGCAGGGCGTCGCCGAGGGCTGCTTCAGTGCCGACCTCGACGTCGACCTCGTGTACCGGTTCATCCGCGACACCACCTGGGTGTCCGTCCGCTGGTACCAGCCGGGCGGACCACTCACCGCCGAGCAGGTGGGCAGGCAGTACCTCGCCATCGTGCTCGGCGGCATCACCAACGAAGGAGATTGAGCAATGGGTGAGGCATACATCGTCGACGCCGTGCGTACCGCGGTCGGCAAGCGCAACGGAGGGCTCTCCGGTGTCCACCCCGTCGACCTGGGCGCCGCGGCGTGGCGCGGTCTGTTCGACCGCAACGACGTCGACCCCGGAGCCGTCACCGACGTGATCGCCGGATGCGTCGACGCGATCGGCGGGCAGGCCGGCAACATCGCCCGGTTGTCGTGGTTGGCCGCGGGCTTCCCCGAGGAGGTGCCCGGCGTCACCGTGGACCGGCAGTGCGGGTCCAGCCAGCAAGCCATTTCGTTTGGCGCACAGGCGATCATGTCCGGTACCGCCGATCTGATCGTCGCGGGCGGAATGCAGAACATGAGCCAGATCCCGATCAGCTCGGCGATGATCGTCGGCGAGCAGTTCGGCTTCACCTCGCCGACCAACGAGTCGAAGAGCTGGCTGCACCGCTACGGCGACCAGGAGATCTCGCAGTTCCGCGGCTCGGAGATGATCGCCGAGAAGTGGAATCTGTCGCGGGAGGCCATGGAGCAGTTTGCGCTGACCAGTCACCAGCGGGCGCAGGAGGCGATCCGCGCGGGCTACTTCGAGAACGAGATCATCCCGCTGGACGGCTTCGTCACCGACGAGGGCCCGCGCGAGACGTCGCTGGAGAAGATGGCCGGGCTCAAGACGCTCGTCGAGGGCGGCCGCCTCACCGCGGCGATGGCCAGCCAGATCTCCGACGGGGCCAGCGCGGTGCTGATCGCCTCAGAACAGGCCGTCAAGGACCACGGGTTGACGCCGCGCGCCCGGATCCACCACGTCAGCGCCCGCGGTGCCGACCCGGTGTACATGCTGACCGGCCCCATCCCGGCGACGCACTACGCGCTGGAGAAGACCGGGCTGACGATCGACGACATCGACACCGTCGAGATCAACGAGGCCTTCGCGCCGGTCGTGATGGCGTGGCTGCAGGAGACCGGCGCCGACCCGGCAAAGGTCAACCCGAGCGGTGGGGCCATCGCGCTCGGCCATCCGCTGGGGGCGACGGGGGCCAAGCTGTTCGCCACGATGCTGAACACGTTGGAGCGCACCGGCGGTCGCTACGGCCTGCAGACGATGTGCGAGGGCGGCGGCACGGCGAACGTGACGATCATCGAGCGGCTGTAGCGGCCGTTCGTGAACCTGGCGACGCCGCATCGGCGGGTCGCGTCGCCAGATTCACACAGCGCGGGCTGTCGGTGGCCCGCGGCAGTATTCGGCCATGGCAGACCTGGACTGGCCGTTCGTCGGGGCGGAGGCGTTGGCCGATCGCCTCGTTCCCGAGCGCGCCATGCGGATGCTCTACGAGCCGCTGTATGCCGGCGTCTACGTCCCATGGGGAATCGAGCCGTCCGCCGTCGAGCGTGCCAAGGCCGCGTGGCTGTGGTCGCGCCGCCGCGCCGTGGTGGCCGGTTCGTCGGCAGCGGCCATGCTGGGGGCGAAGTGGGTCGACGGAGCTCGTCCGGCCGAACTGATTCACGACAACCGCAAGCCCCCTCAGAACGTCGTCGTCCACTCCGACGTGCTCGGGCGCGGCGAGACGCAAGACTGCGACGGCATACCCGTGACCACTGCCGCGCGAACGGCTTTCGACCTCGGACGTCGCATCGCCAATCGAATCACCGCCGTTCAGCGTCTGGACGCGTTGACCGCCGCGACGCACGTCGCCGTGTCTGACGTCGAGGCGGTGATGAACGCCCATCCGGGTGCCCGCGGGCTGCCGCGACTGCGCACGGTGCTGCCCCTGGTCGACGGCGGAGCAGAATCGCCGCAGGAAACGGTGGCCAGGCTGGCCCTCGTCGATGCGGGACTACCGCGTCCGGCGACGCAGGTCGAGGTGTTCGGCCGATACGGCGAGTTCCTCGCCCGGCTCGACATGGCCTACGAGGACGCCAAGGTCGGCATCGAATACGACGGCCCACAGCACTGGACCGACCCGGCCGTGCGTCAGCGGGACATCGACAAGCAATTCGAGTTGACGACGATGGGCTGGGTGATCATCCGGGCCAGCCGGGACATGATGCGGTACCGGCGGCGGGACTTCGTCTCGCGAGTGGAGTCGGCGCTACGCGAGCGCGGCGTCGAACCCTCACCGTCCGTGAAGCCGGCGACGCGTCGGCGGCGTGTCGCGTCGTGAGATTCACGAACGGGCGGGCGCGTCAGTCGACGACGTGGCCGCCGGCTGCGCGCAGGTGCTTCACCGCGTCGTCGACGATGGACGCCACCAATTCCGCGCACGACGGCAGGTCGTCGAGGATGCCGGCCACCTGACCCGACGCCAGCACGCCCGCGTCGGTGTTGCCCTCCACGAGGCCCGCCTTCAGCAGCATCGGAGTGTTGGCGGCCATCACGATCTGCGACCAGGTGAGTTCCTTGCCGCGGCGCATCGCGAGCCCGTCCTTGGCGATCGAGCGCCACGTCATGCCCGACATGTTCTTGAACTTCTGGGCGTTGAGCACCGCCGCGGTGAAACCGCGCACGGGCGAACCACTTTCGAGCTTCTCGACGAGGCCGGTCCGCAACACCCGGTGCGGCATGCCGTCCACCCGCTTGGAGACGACGGTGGCGTCGAACGCCGAGTCCAGGTAGCGGCGCTTGACCTCGTCGGGCACGGTGGAGTCCGTCGTCAGCAGGAAGCGCGTGCCCATCGCCACGCCCGCGGCGCCGTAGGACAGCGCGGCCGCCAGACCCCGGCCGTCGAAGAAGCCGCCCGCCGCGATGACGGGGATGTCCACCGCGTCGAGCACCGACGGCAGCAACAGCGTCGTGGCGACCGGGCCGGTGTGACCACCGCCCTCGCCGCCCTGCACGATCACCGCGTCGGCACCCCAGCCCGCCACCTTCTTCGCGTGCTTGGCCGCACCGACCGAGGGGATCACCACCACGCCGGCCTCTTTGAGCTTCGCGATCAGTTCGGGCTTGGGGGCCAAGGCGAAGGAGGCGACTTTGACTCCTTCGCGGATCAGGAGGTCGACGCGGTCTCCGGCGTCGCCCGCGTCGGCACGCATGTTGATGCCGAATGGTTTGTCCGTGGTGGCCTTGACCTTCGTCACGGCGGTGGCCAGTTCCTCGAGGGTCATCGTCGCCGACGCGAGGATGCCCAGGCCGCCGGCATTCGACGTCGCCGCGACCAGTCGGGCGCCGGCCACCCACCCCATGCCGGTCTGCACGACCGGATGTTCGATGCCGATCAGCTCGGTGAGCGGCGTCTTGAGGTGGCTCACGACCGAATCTCGCGATCGCGCAACGCCTTGGGGTCGACGACCTCGCGGAGCAGGCGCAGTTCCTCCTCCGACGGCTCGCGGGACACTTCTACCTCGGAGAGACCGTGCACCTCGAACGCCGTGTTCTCGGCCACCTGGTCGGGCTCCACCCCGGGATGCAGCGACAGGGCCCGCATCTGGTGGTCGGGGCCGTTGAAGTCGAATACGCCGAGGTTGCTCACCACGCGGTAGACGTTCATGAACCGGTACGCGGGGTTGCCGGGGTCGACCTTGTCCCAGCCGATGCCGGAGACGATGTCGACCTGGTCGCAGAAGACCCGCGGCGAGTGGGCACCCACCCAATAGCTGGTGGCATGGTTGATGGTGTTGCCCGGTGCCCCACGCACGCCGAACATCTGACGCTTCGGCTGTTGAATGGGGCCGAAGGCCGACAGGTTCTGGTTGCCGTAGCGGTCGATCTGGTTGGCGCCCATCACGACGTGACGCCGGCCCCAGGTGAGGGTCTCGAAGACGCGGCCGAACGGCATCCAGCCCTCGATGGCGCCGGTGGCCCCCATCGCCGGCGTCTCGGCCAGGATGCGGGCCTCGCCGTCGGTCAGCAGGATGTCGGGGGAGAACGTCAGGCGTGCGAGCCGCGCTCCGACGGCCACCATGTTGGCCATCGGGCTGACCATGATTTCGCCTGCGTCGCGGAACAATTCGGCGCACGCGACGGCGCACACCTCGGCGCGGGTTGGGGCGGTCATCGCGCACCCTCCTGTTGGTCGGCGAACTTTCGGACTGCGGCCTGGTAGTCGTCCTCGCTACCCGAGAGGTAGGCCTCGACGAACTGCGCCCACGTCTCCTCCGACGCCGCGGCTTCGGCGTAGTGACGTTGAAACTTCTCGTCGCGGCGGTAATCCGGCTCGGCGGTGGTGAAGTGTGCGCCGTTCGGCGCCTCGACCACGCTGTCGACCATCATGCGGTTGACCAGCAACGCTTGCGGCGGAACGGACGTGACGAGTTCCTCGGTCGACACCACCCGTTCGACGCTCATCAGCCGCGTCCGGGCCGACATCAGGAACAGGTCGTCGAAGTAGGGGTCGATACCGGTGTAGGCCGCGTTGCCGTGCGCGTCACCGAGATTGAGGTGCACCAGCGCGACGTCGAGGTTCAGTGCCGGCATGGCGACGAGTTCCTCGTAGCCGTCGCCGGTCGGATACGGGGACGTGACGGTCTTCAGTTCGTCACCCCAGAACGTGCGGACGTCGCTGCCGAGGCCCGCGCGGATGGGGAGGAACGGAAGTCGTTGCGCGGCAGCCTGTAAACCGCAGCGCAGCATGCCCTCGTCCATCTCGCGCGCCTCGATGGCGCCGGTGGTCCTCGCCTTGGCGAACCAGGGGTCGTAGAAGGGAGGCGAGTCCAGGGACACGAAGCCGTAGTAGACGCGCTTGACCTTGTTGGCCGAGCACAGCAGACCGAGGTCGGGACCGCCGTAGGTGACGACGGTGAGGTCGGTGACGTCGGTGCGCAGCAGGGCGCGGACGAGCGCCATGGGCTTGCGCCGTGACCCCCAGCCGCCGATGCCGATGGTCATGCCGCTCTCGATCGAGGAGACGGCCTCGTCCAACGACGTCCTCTTGTCGGACACTACTTCGCCCCCTTGTCGGTTCCCGCGAACGCGTCGCGGTGCTCGTCGGCCACGCCCGCCAGGTTGAGTTCGAACGTAAAGCCCTGCTCCATGCGGTAACTGGCGTTGACCCGCTGCACGTCGATCAGGTTCAACGCTTCCTTCGCCGCGCGAATCACGCGGGTGTCCTTGACGGCGATGTTGCGCGCGACGCGCAGCGCAGCCTCGTCGAGGTCGGCGCGCGGCACCACCTCGTGTACGGACCCGAATTGGTGCAGCGTGGCGGCGTCGACGGTCGCGGCGGTGAAGAACAGCCGGCGCATCATGTGTTGGGGCACCAGCCGCGACAGATGCGTGGCCGCACCGAGTGCGCCGCGTTCGACCTCGGGCAGGCCGAACTTCGCGTCGTCGGAGGCGACGATCACATCGGAGTTGCCGACCAGTCCGATGCCGCCGCCGACGCAGAAACCGTTGACGGCGGTCACGACGGGGACCTCGCACTCGTAGACGGCGCGGAAGGCGTGGAAGCAGCCGCGGTTGGCGTCGATGAGCGCGGTGAAGCCCTCGGTGTTCTGCATCTCCTTGATGTCGACGCCCGCGTTGAAGCCACGGCCCTCGGCGCGCAGGATCACCACGTGGGTGGCCATGTCCCGCCCGGCGGCGGTGATCGCGTCGCCGAGTTCGAACCAGCCGCGCGACGGGATGGCGTTCACGGGCGGGTAGTCGACGGTGACCGAGACGATGCCCGGCTCCACGGTCCTGGTGGTGATCGTCATACCAACTCCTGCGATGGCTACCTAAGCAAGCACTTGCTTGGTACGCTAGCACAGTGACCGACCCGGCTGGAATCAATCTGCGACTCACCGGCCGCGTGGTTCTGGTGACCGGTGGCGTGAGAGGGGTCGGTGCCGGCATCAGCGCCGTATTCGCCGGTCAGGGGGCGACGGTCGTCACGTGCGCCCGCCGCCCCGTCGACGGCCTGCCGTATGAGTTCATCCCCTGCGACGTGCGCGACGACGACTCGGTCAAGGCACTCGTCGACGCGATCGTCGAGCGCCACGGCCGACTCGACGTGGTGGTCAACAACGCCGGTGGCTCGCCATACGCGCTCGCCGCCGACGCGTCGGCGAGATTCAGCAGAAAGATCGTCGAGCTCAATCTGCTGGGGCCGCTGTCGGTGTCGCACCACGCCAACGAGCACATGCAGAACCAGGAGAACGGCGGCTGCATCGTCAACGTCTCGAGCGTCAGCGCCCGCAGGCCCACGCCCGGCACCGCGGCCTACGGTGCCGCGAAGGCGGGCGTCGAAAGCCTCACCGCCACACTGGCCGTCGAGTGGGCGCCCAAGGTTCGAGTCAACTCGCTCGTCGTGGGCATGGTCGAGACCGAACAGGCCGAACTCTTCTACGGCGACGCCGAGTCGATCGCCGCCATCTCTGCCAACGTCCCGCTGGGCCGGCTCGCGACGCCCGCAGACGTCGGCTGGGCCGCCGCCTTCCTGTCCAGTGACGCGGCGTCCTACATCAGCGGAGCATCACTCGAGGTGCACGGCGGCGGAGAGCCGCCGCACTACCTCGCCACGACCAGTGCCATCAAATAACCGAGGAGACAACGTTCATGGGCTTGCTTGACGGCCGGATAGTCATCGTCACCGGATCCGGCGGCGGTATCGGACGGGCACACGCGCTGGCCTTCGCCGCGGAGGGGGCGCGCGTCGTCGTCAACGACATCGGCGTCGGGCTCGACGGTTCCCCCGCGGGCGGGGGCAGTGCCGCCCAGGGCGTCGTCGACGAGATCACCGCTGCGGGTGGCGAAGCCGTCGTCAGCGGGGCCAACGTCGCCGACTGGTCGCAGGCCGAGGGGCTCGTCCAGACCGCGGTGGACGCCTTCGGCGGGCTCGACGTGTTGGTGAACAACGCCGGCATCGTGCGGGACCGGATGTTCGCCAACACGAGCGAGGAAGAGTTCGACGCCGTCACCGCCGTGCACCTCAAGGGCCACTTCGCGACGATGAAGCACGCGGCGGCGTACTGGCGGGCCAAGTCGAAGGCCGGCGAGACCGTGGACGCCCGCATCGTCAACACCAGTTCCGGCGCCGGCCTGCAAGGCAGTGTGGGACAGGCCAATTACAGCGCGGCCAAGGCGGGCATCGCGGCGCTCACCCTGGTGGCGTCGGCCGAGATGGGCCGCTACGGCGTCACCGTCAACGCCATTGCCCCCTCGGCGCGCACCCGGATGACCGAGACGGTATTCGCCGAGATGATGTCCACCCAGGACGCCGCCTTCGACGCGATGGCGCCGGAGAACGTCTCACCGCTGGTCGTGTGGTTGGGCAGCACCGAGTCCCGTGACGTCACGGGTCGGGTCTTCGAAGTCGAGGGCGGAATCATCCGGGTCGCGGAGGGTTGGGCGCACGGACCGCAGTTCGACAAGGGAGCCCGCTGGGATCCCACCGAGTTGGCCCCCGTCGTGACCGGCCTGCTCACCGAGGCGCGTCCGCCGGTTCCCGTCTACGGCGCCTGATCGGGTTCGCAGACCACCAGAGGGATCACCCGGTCGGTGGCGTCGCGGTACCCCTTGTACGGCGGATACATCTTGATGAGCACGGGCCAGTAGCGGCGGCGTTCCTCGTCGGTCGCGTCCCGGGCCGTCATCGAGAGGTGCTCGTCGCGAACCTGCACGCGCACGGACGGGTTGGCCTTGAGGTTGAGGTACCACGCGGGATTGCCGTCGCGGCCGCCGAACGACGCTGGCAGAACCACCTTCTCGCCGTCGCGCAGGCAAAGCGTGGCCGTGGTGCGCGACTGACCCGACTTGCGGCCGGTGGTCGTGAGCAGCGCCGCGGGGAACCACAGCAGCTGGGCGCCCAGTTTCCCGTTGGTGTGCTGGTACACCGCGATGTGGGCGCGCGAGAAGTACTTCAGTGCGAGCGCCAACGCCCCTGAGTTGCGGATCTTCTCGGCGACGTCGACCATGGGCTGTAGGTAGCCGGGACCGCCCCGCCGCAAACCTGCCCTACGGGTCGCAGATGACGATCGGGATCTCGCGGTCGGTGTAGGACCGGTAGTTGGCGAAGTCCGGATACATGGCGTCGAGCTTCGGCCAGTACTCGGCGCGTTCCTCGGCGGTGGCGTCGCGCGCGGTGAGGGCGTGGACACCGTTCTTGGTCTGGAAGGTGACCTTCGGGTTGGCGACGAGATTCAGGTACCACATCGGGTTGGTGGCCCGGCCGCCCTGCGAGGCGACCAGAACGATGCGCTGACCCTCCTGAAGGAAGAGCAGCGGGCTGTCGCGGGGTTCACCAGACTTGCGGCCGATCGTGGTGAGGATGCCGACCTCGGTGCCCTTGAGGAACTTGTTGCCGATCTTGCCCTTGGTCTTCTTGAAGACGAAGGTCTGCGCCTTGGACATCCACTTGATGGCGGTGCCGACCTTAGCCGAGTTGAGGCCGTCGATCTGTTTGGCGGTCAAGGGGCGGGACGGTTCTGGCTTCGGGTTCGTCACGGGGCCACGCTATCGCTTGATGAAGGGCCGGATGTCGGCCCGGATGTGTCGGATCTTGCCGTCGGCGGTGAAGAGGAACGTCTCGTCGACGTGGGCGCAGACCCGTCGGCCCGCCAGCGACGGTTTGGTGATGACGTCGAACTTCGCGCGCAATCCGTCGCCGACGGCGGTGAACTCCGGCGTGGTGGTCGCCTCGATGATCCGGTACTGCGGGCCGCGATTGAGGCTGCGCCGCAGGTGTTCTCCCGAGAAGCCCGTCTTGAGGCCCACCTCGACCCGGGTGCAGTCAGGTGCGAACGGGACGTCGTCGGCCCGGTGGTCGGCCAGCGCGCTGATGTAGGCCTGGGCGGCCGTCACGCGGTCGGGATCAGGATCCACTAGATCCGCTCGATGATGGTGCCGGTCGACAGTGCGCCACCAGCACACATCGTGATGAGCGCCGTGCTCTTGTCGGAGCGCTCCAGCTCGTGCAGGGCCGTGGTGATGAGCCGGGCGCCGGTGCTTCCGACCGGATGGCCGAGCGCGATGGCGCCGCCGTTGACGTTGACCTTGTCCATGTCGGGCTCGTGCACCCGCGCCCAGGACAGCACGACGGAGGCGAAGGCTTCGTTGATCTCGACGACGTCGATGTCGCCCATCTTCATGCCGGCCTTCTCCAGCACCTTGGCGGTCGACTGCACCGGCCCGTCGAGGTGGTAGTACGCCTCGGAGCCGACGTTGGCCTGGCTGACGATGCGGGCACGGGGCTTGAGTCCCAACGCCTTCGCCTTGTCTTCGTCCATCCACAGCACGGCCGCCGCGCCGTCGGAGATCTGCGACGAGGTTCCGGCGGTGTGGATGCCGCCCTCCATCACCGGCTTCAGCTGAGCCAGGCCCTCGAGGGTGGTGTCGCGCAGGCCCTGGTCGCGCGTCACGGGCGCGCGCTCGTCGGTGGGCCGCTTGTTCTCGTCGAGCACCGGCGCGTCGATCGGCGAGATCTCGCGGTCGAAGCGTCCCTCGGCCCAGGCGCGCTTGGCCTTCTGCTGCGACGCGAGGCCGAAGGCGTCGACGTCCTCGCGGGTGATGCCGCGCCGCTTGGCGATCCGCTCGGCGGCGGTGAACTGGTCGGGCATGTCGATGTCCCAGGACGACGCCCGGATGATCGACCGGTCCGGTCCGGCGTTCGCGCCAAGGCCGACGCGGCTCATCGCCTCGATTCCGCAGGCGATGCCGACGTCGATGGCGCCCACGGAGATCAGGCCCGCGACCAGATGGTTGGCCTGCTGGGCGCTGCCGCACTGGCAGTCCACGGTGGTGGCGCCGACGTGTTCGGGCAGGCCCGCCGTCAGCCAGCTGACCCGGGTGATGTTGTTGGACTGCTCGCCGAACTGCGTGACGCACCCGCCGATGAGTTGCTCGACGTCGCCGGGGTCGATGCCGGCCTTCTCGACGAGGGCCCTCTGGGTGAGGCCGAGCAACTCGGTGGCGTGCAGTCCGGACAGCCAACCATTTCGCTTGCCGATGGGGCTGCGGGTGGCTTCAACGATGACGGGGTTGCCCATTCCGTCAGGCTAGAACACGTTTCATAACTCTGACAAGCCGCGATGCGGCCGCGCCTTTGATCTGCGGTGAAGGCATGTTTTACTGGCACTAGAACACGTTCCAATTAGGAGTGCACTCATATGGCCCCCCTCAATTTTCCCGCTGACTTCGACTTCCTCGATCCGGACGTCAACCTCGCCGGCCTACCCGTCGACGAACTCGCCGAACTGCGCGCGTCCGAGCCGATCCACTGGGTGGACATTCCGGGTGGAGCCGGTGGCTTCGAGGACAACGGTTACTGGCTCGTCACCAAGCACGCGGACGTCAAGGAGGTGTCGCGTCGCAGCGACGTCTTCTCCAGTTGGCAGAACGGTGCGATTCCGACGTGGCCCAAGGAGATGACCCGCGAGTCGGTCGAGATGCAGCGCGCGGTCATGCTGAACATGGACGCGCCGCACCACACCCGGCTGCGCAAGATCATCTCCCGCGGCTTCACCCCGCGCGCCATCGGCCGGCTCCAGGAAGAGCTCGCCCAGCGCGCCCAGAACATCGCGAAGACCGCCGCGGCCGAGGGCAGCGGCGACTTCGTCGAGCAGGTCAGCTGCGAGCTGCCGCTGCAGGCGATCGCCGGCCTCCTCGGCGTCCCGCAGGAAGACCGCGACAAGCTGTTCCGCTGGTCCAACGAGATGACCGGTGGTGAGGATCCGGAGTTCGCGGACGTCGACCCGGCGCAGTCCTCCATGGAACTGATCATGTACGCGATGGCCATGGCCGACGAGCGGGGCAAGAACCCGACCGACGACATCGTCACGACGCTCATTCAGGCCGACGTGGACGGCGAGAAGCTCTCCGACGACGAGTTCGGCTTCTTCGTCATCATGCTGGCCGTGGCCGGCAACGAGACGACCCGCAACTCGATCACCCACGGCATGATCGCCCTGGCGAACAACCCCGAGCAGTGGGAGCTCTACAAGAAGGAGCGTCCGTCGACCGCGGCCGACGAGATCATTCGATGGGCCACACCGGTTTCGGCGTTCCAGCGGACCGCGCTCGAAGACACCGAGCTCGCCGACGTGCAGGTCAAGAAGGGCCAGCGGCTCGTCATGTCCTACCGCTCGGCGAACTTCGACGAGGACGTCTTCGACGATCCGCACACGTTCAACATCCTGCGTGACCCGAATCCCCACGTGGGCTTCGGCGGGACGGGTGCGCACTTCTGCATCGGCGCCAATCTGGCCCGGATGACGATCAACCTGATCTTCAACGCCGTCGCCGATCACATGCCCGATCTCAAGCCCGTCGGCGAGCCCGAGCGGCTACGGTCGGGGTGGCTCAACGGAATCAAGCACTGGCAGGTCGACTACACCGGCGCCGCGAGCTAAACGGATCAAGGAGGATTCGGGTGGACTTCAGTCCCGACGAAGGACAACAGGCCGTCGCCGACGTCGTGACGTCTGCGCTCGACCGGGACAACACCTGGGACGCGCTCGTCGCCGGTGGGGTCATCGCGTTCGGCGTGCCGGAACGGCTCGGTGGTGACGGGCTGGGGCTCCCCGAGATCACGACCGCGCTCACCGAGATCGGCCGGCACGGCACGGTGAGTCCGGCCCTGGCGACGCTGGGGTACGGCCTGATTCCGCTACTGGCGTTGGCCTCCGAGGAGCAGCAGGACCGCTACCTGGCTGGCGTGGCCGCCGGTGGCGGGCTGACCGCCGCGCTGAACGAGCCGGGGTCGTCGTTGCCGGAGCGGCCGTCGACCAACCTGCACGACGGCAAGCTCTCCGGTACCAAGATCGGCGTTCCCTATGCGGGACAGTCGGATTGGATCGTGGTGACCACCGACGACGGCGTCGTCGTGGTGCCGGCCACGGCCGACGGCGTGACGCTGACCAAGACGCCGACCGCGAACGGGTCCGACGAATACGCCGTGACGTTCGCCGACGTCACCGTGTCCGAGTCCGACGTGCTGGCCGGTGCCGACGCCGTTCACCGGGTCAACCAGTTGGTGCTGGCATCCAGCGGGGCGTTCGCGGCGGGTCTGGTCGCGGGTGCGCTGCGACTGACCGCCGACTACGTGGCCCAGCGTGAGCAGTTCGGCAGGCCGCTGTCGACGTTCCAGACGGTGGCCGCGCAACTGGCCGAGGTGTACATCGCGTCGCGCACCCTCTCGCTGGCCGCGACGTCGGCCGTCTGGCGGCTGTCCGAGGGCCGGGACGCCGACGACGACCTCGACGTCCTCGGGTATTGGCTTGCCTCGCAGGCGCCGCCGGTGATGCAGACCTGCCATCACCTGCACGGCGGCATGGGAATGGACATCACCTATCCCATGAACCGGTACTACTCCACGATCAAGGACCTGACCCGGCTACTGGGTGGTCCCGCACATCGGCTCGAATTGGTGGGAGCGCAATGTACATCGAACTGACCCCGGAGCAGCGTCAGCTGCAGGCCGAGATGCGGCAGTACTTCAGCAATCTCATCACCGCCGACGAAGCCGCGGAGATGGAGACCGACCGGCACGGCAAGGCCTACCGCGCGATCATCAAGCGGATGGGTTCCGACGGCAAGCTGGGCGTCGGTTGGCCAAAGGAGTTCGGCGGGCACGGTTTCGGGCCCATCGAGCAGCAGATCTTCGTCAACGAGGCTGCGCGAGCGGACGTTCCGCTGCCCGCGGTGACGTTGCAGACCGTCGGCCCGACGCTGCAGAAGTACGGCACCGAACTGCAGAAGAAGAAGTTTCTGCCCGGCATCCTGTCCGGCGACGTGCACTTCGCCATCGGCTACTCCGAGCCCGAGGCGGGCACCGACCTCGCGTCGCTGCGCACCAGTGCGGTGCGTCACGGTGACGAGTACGTCGTCAACGGCCAGAAGATCTGGACCACCGGTGGGCACGACGCCGACTACCTGTGGTTGGCCGTCCGCACCGACCCGGAAGCCGTTAAGCACAAGGGCATTTCGATTCTGATCGTCGACACGTCGGATCCCGGGTACTCGTGGACGCCGATCATCCTGTCCGACGGTGCGCACCACACCAACGCGACGTACTTCAACGACGTGCGCGTGCCGGTCGAGATGCTCGTCGGCGAGGAGAACGCTGGGTGGCGGCTGATCACCACCCAGCTCAACCACGAGCGCGTGATGCTGGGACCCGCAGGCAAGGTGGCGGCAATCTACGACAAGGTGCACGCCTGGGCGTCCAAGCCGGGCGGCAACGGAGTGACCCCGATCGAGCACGACGACGTGCTGCGCCTGCTCGGCGAGATCAAGGCGATCTGGCGGGTCAACGAACTGCTCAACTGGCAGGTGGCCGCCGGAGGCGAGGAGATCAACGTCGCCGACGCCGCTGCGACGAAGGTCTTTGGCACCGAACGCATTCAGCGGGTCGGCCGGTTGGCCGAGGAGATCGTCGGCAAGTACGGCAATCCTGCCGAGTCCGCGACCTCCGAGCTGTTGGAGTGGTTGGACAGCCAGACCAAGCGCAACCTGGTCATCACCTTCGGTGGCGGTGTCAACGAGGTGATGCGCGAGATGATCGCGGCCTCGGGTCTCAACGTCCCGCGGGTGCCACGGTAGTGGGGGCCGTCGACGACATCCGGGCGGCCGCCGAACGAGTGAAGTCCGAGGGCCGCAGCACGCCGCGGGTCGGCCGTCATCCGGTGAACCAGCCGATGGTGGACCACTGGACCGACGCCCTCGGCGACGCCAATCCGATCTATCACGACGAGGAGGCGGCCCAGGCCGCCGGTCATCCCGGCGTCGTCGCGCCGCCCGCCATGATCCAGGTGTGGACCATGATGGGCCTGGGCGGCGTCCGTCCCGACGACGACCCGCTCGGAAAGATCCTCGAATTGTTCGACAAGGCGGGCTATGTCGGCGTCGTCGCGACCAACTGCGAGCAGACCTACCATCGCTACCTGCGTCCCGGTGAGGAGGTCAGCGTGACCGCCGAGCTGACCGACGTCATCGGGCCGAAGCAGACCGCGTTGGGAGAGGGCTTCTTCGTCAACCAGCGCATCACGTGGTTCAGCGGCGACGACGACGTCAACCCGGTCGCCGAGATGGACTGGCGCATCATGAAGTTCATCCCGCGCGACGCGCAGGACGGGCAGCAGGCGCCGTCGTCGGTGCCCGACGACCTCGACCCGGACAACGCCATGCGGCCGGCGTCGTCGAAGGACACCAGGTTCTTCTGGGACGGCGTCGACGCCCACGAGCTGCGCATCCAGAAGCGCCCGGACGGGACGTTGCAGCATCCGCCGGTGCCCGCGCTGTGGCTCGACCGCGAGGAGACCACGGACTACCAGGTCGCCAGCGGCTCCGGCACCGTGTTCAGCTTCGTCGTCCATCACGCGCCGAAGGTGCCCGGCCGCACCCCGCCGTTCGTCATCGCGCTCGTCGAATTGGAGGAAGGCGTGCGAATGCTCGGCGAGCTGCGCAACGTCGACCCCGCCAGCGTGGAGGTCGGAATGCCGGTGCGCGCCATGTTCATCGACTTCCCGGCCAACGACGTCGGGCCGGCCTGGACCAACTACGCATGGGAGCCCGTCGCGTGAGCGCCGTCGTCGAAGTGGGAGCCAAGCTCCCCGAACTGGTCCTCTACGGCGACCCCACGTTCATCGTCTCGACGGCCATCGCCACGCGGGACTACCAGGACGTACACCACGACCGCGACAAGGCGCAGGCGAAGGGGTCCAAGGACATCTTCGTCAACATCCTCACCGACACGGGGTTGGTGGAGCGATTCGTCACCGACTGGGCGGGGCCGACCGCGCGGATCAAGGCGATCAAGCTGCGACTCGGCGTGCCGTGGTACGCCTATGACACGGTGACGTTCTCGGGTGAGGTCACTGCCGTCGACGGCGAGCTGATCACGTTGAAGATCGTGGGCGCCAACAGCCTTGGTGACCACGTGATAGCCACCGCTACGCTCACGATTGGAGCAGAGGCGTGAGCCTGTCCGGCAAGGCCGCGATCGTCGGCATCGGCGCCACCGACTTCTCGAAGAACTCCGGCCGCAGCGAGTTGCGGCTCGCGGCCGAGGCGGTTCTCGACGCGCTCGACGACGCCGGCCTGACGCCCGGGGACGTGGACGGCATGACCACGTTCACGATGGACTCCAACACCGAGGTCGCGGTCGCCCGCGCCACGGGCATCGGGGACCTCAAGTTCTTCTCCAAGATCCACCACGGCGGCGGTGCGGCGTGCGCGACCGTGCAGCAGGCCGCGATGGCCGTCGCCACCGGAGTCGCGGACTGCGTGGTGGCCTATCGCGCGTTCAACGAACGTTCCGGCATGCGATTCGGTCAGGTGCAGATGCGTCTGGTCGAGAACGCCGACTCGACCGGCGTGGACAACTCGTTCTCCTATCCGCACGGATTGTCGACTCCCGCAGCGCAAGTCGCGATGATCGCCAAGCGGTACATGCACCTGTCCGGTGCGACGAGCAGGGACTTCGGCGCGATCTCGGTCGCCGACCGCAAGCACGCCGCCAAGAATCCGAAGGCCTACTTCTACGAGAAGCCGATCACCATCGAGGAGCACCAGGCCTCGCGGTTCATCGCCGAACCACTGCGTCTGCTGGACTGCTGCCAGGAGACCGACGGCGGTGTGGCACTCGTGATCGTCTCCGCCGAGCGGGCCAAGGACTTGAAGAACCGGCCGGCAATCATCGAGGCCGCCGCCCAGGGCGCCAGCCCGGATCAGTACTCGATGGTCAGTTACTACCGGCCCGAACTCGACGGGCTACCCGAGATGGGCCTGGTCGGCAAGCAGCTGTGGGCGCAGTCCGGGCTGACGCCGACCGACATCCAGACCGCCATCCTGTATGACCACTTCACCCCGTTCACGTTGATCCAACTCGAGGAGCTCGGGTTCTGCGGGTGGGGGGAGGCCAAGGACTTCATCGCCGACGGCGCCATCGAGATCGGTGGTCGGTTGCCCATCAACACCCACGGCGGTCAGCTCGGCGAGGCCTACATCCACGGCATGAACGGCATCGCGGAGGGTGTTCGGCAGTTGCGGGGAACCTCGGTCAACCCCGTCCCGGACGTCGAACACGTGCTGGTCACCGCTGGCACCGGCGTGCCGACGTCGGGGTTGATCCTCGGTTAGCTGACGGCTCCAAAGCACTCGACATCTGATAAAGACCAGCTCCGAGCTGGGGATCATTTGGTGTGCGGCCGTCGATGCACGCACAGGTTTGCGCATCCACGTGCAGATTGAGCAAATTTCTCTGCTTCAATTCTAGTAGTCGAGCTTTTTCTACGCGTGCGTTAGCATTCAGGCGAAAGTGGGCGTGCATGGGGTATCGCCCGCTTACTTGAAACGGGGGAAGCCGACATGCTCGATCAAAATGTGCGCGCAATGCTTGATTCGGCAAATATCGCACCGAACCTTGGGGAAATCGTCGAGCGGTGGGGTGTCGGTGCGCCCGGCGCGGACCACGTGCTGACCGACGTCGGGCCCGGCGCAAACCTTCGGGTGCACGAGATGGGGAGTGCGCGTAACCGACTGGCCGCGACGATCTTGATCGTCGACGACTGCACGCTGTACCGCGAGAATCTCGCGGTAGCGCTGTCTGCGAATGGCGCGGCTTCGACGCATGCAGCGTGGGACATGGCGTCACTGCTGTCGGCGTTCGACACCTGTACCCCCGACGTCGTGCTCCTGAGCATGTCGACCAAGAACAGCGCGGCCATGTTGCACGCGATGATCGAGGCCCACCCAGACGTGAAGGTGATCGCCGTCGGCGTGTGGGAGGGCGATGAATCGACGATCGTCGCCACCGCGGAGGCAGGTGTCACGGGATATCACCTCCGCGACGAATCGTTCGCCGACTTGCTTCTGCTCATCCGCGAGATCGCCGACGGTGAGTCCGTCTGTTCTCCCAAGGTTGCCGCGGTCTTGCTGCGCAGGTTGTCCCTCTTGGCCTCGGCACGCAAACCCGACATGGGAGAGCTGGTTCTCACCGCGCGAGAGATGCAGATCTTGGCGCTCCTCGAAGTCGGTCTGTCGAATCGCGAGATCGCCAACCAGTTGTGCATTGCCCTGCACACGGTCAAGAACCACGTCCACAGTGTGCTGGGGAAGTTGGGTGTCAGCACCCGTGCTCAGGCGGTGGCAGCCGCCCGGGCCATGCGACATGGCGAGATGGGTCTGATGGCCTAGGCACCAAGCCGGTCGCAAGATGGTTCCAACGGTCCATGTACTAGCGGGTCCGCGGGGTCGATTCTGAATCGGTGAGATGTACTGCAGTCCAACGCCGTTGCCCCGACCCGAAGACGATCGGGGCGGTGGCCCGATGACGACGCGGCCGCGCGCCAAGTCTGGTCCCGACAACGCCCAAGGGGCACATCGCGTCATCGGGGCAGTAATCCTCGCCGGTGGAGTCGCTCTGAGCGTGTCCATCCATCCGATGCAGCGCGGCCCGGGACTCATCGACGCCCTGACACCCGGTGACCATGGTGACCACGTAGTGAGCGATGCGCCGGGAACGGTCGGATCGGTGGCGCTGAAGGCCGCGTTGGACTTCTCGTACGTCGAACTGCCAGACCTGGTGTGGCTGGTCGAGTTCACCGACCGGCACCCGGAGGTCTCGACGGGTGCCCTGCTGGGGCTCGTCGACCAATTCGGCATCGGCAACGTGGTCAGGTCCTTTCAGCTTCTGAGTGCGATGGGCCCCATTCAGACACTGCCGGATCGCGTCCCGTACGGAGGTGGCGGCTACGGGCCGACCGGTAGTGGCGCCGTCACACTTCATTCGTTGATGACGGTTTTGGCGTTTCTGGACGGCAGTGGGCCCTCCCCAGGTCGATACCTGTTCGAGGCGTTCCGGGACGTGCTCACCCAACTGGCGGCAACGGTCGGCCGGCTGACCACGTCGTCGGCACCCCCACTTGGCCCGACGGACGTGTCACTCGCCCTCGCGCCGGCACCACCTTCACCGCCCTCGGTGTCGAGTCTGCTGGTGGCCGTTCCGTCTCCAGATCCGTCGCCGCCCAGCCCTCCACCTTCACCTCCGCCTCCACCTCCTCCGCCACCTCCGCCACCGATCGTCGACGACGTCGTACCGATGCAAACTCCGGATCCGCTGCCCACCGAGGCGCCAGGCCCCACAACGGAAGTCACGCCTCCAGGCACCATCGGCGGGAACGTCGACGAAACGCCGGTGGTTTCGCAATCCGAGCCGGACCCGCAGCCTGATCCACCGAAGCCCGATCAACCCAAGGCCGACTCGTCGAGTACGGGGTCGGCACCCGATGCTGGATCGGCCAGCGGATCCAACGAAGGTACGGGTTCCGGATCGTCGGCCGGAGGATCGGCTGGCGCTGGAGACTCGGGTGGGGGTTCCTCGGCCGGTGAATGAGTCTTTCCACGGACGTCACGTTGAGGCGTGAGCACCTCCATCTGGATTCGGATGGACGTGACGACAGTTCCAGCACTCACCACGCACTCGACGGTCTGCGCTTCGTCATCGTCGATGACAACGCACTCCATCGCACGACGCTGGCGAATGCGTTGAGAATGAACGGCGCTGCCGCCGTCGGCGCAGCGTGGAACCTGGTGTCGCTCGCGATCGTCTGCGAGCCGGTGCGGCCGCAGATATTGCTGATGGCGGTCGAAACACGCGACGCCATGGCGCTTCTCCGGGCAGCTACTGCGATGGATCTCGATGCCAAGGTGATCGTCGTCGGACTGCCCGACGACGACGAGACTCAGATCGTGGAGTGCGCCCAGTCTGGCGCGGCCGGCTTTCACACCCGTCGTGAATCCTTCGCCGATCTGCTGACTCTGATCAGCCGAGTTGCTGCCGGAGAGATGTCGTTCTCCCCGACCTTCGCCGCGACGTTGCTTCACCGGTTGGCGGCGATGGCGTCTCAGCGCAGAACTGCGGCGAGAGAACTAGTTCTCACGGAGCGTGAGTCTCAGATCCTACGGATGCTGGAACAGGGCCTGTCGAATCATGACATAGCGGAACAACTCTCGATTGCGGTCCACACCGTGAAGAATCACGTGCACAACCTGCTGAAGAAGCTCGGCGTCTCGAGTCGCGCCGACGCCGCTGCGCTGTCGCGTGCCAACCGCCGACGTGTGGAGTGAACACGGTGGACTAGATCCACTGTCGGTTGAGATTCGCTCCGATGGTCCATGTACGGCAGCGTTGCGCACCCCGATAGTTGAGGCGTGTTCCTCGAAGTAGCTCACGATCCCGCCGGCGGCCAGCGCGACGCTGCCGCACCGCGGCTCGGCGACGGGCAGGGGAACTGAGGATGTGCGGCATCATCGCGTGCAGGACGCATTCACCTGCCGCCCAGTATCTCTTGACCGGCTTGCGTCGACTCGAATACCGCGGCTACGACTCGGTGGGTATCGCCGTGCGGACGATCTCCGGTGACGTCGTGCGGATGCGGACCACTCACCGGATCGATGCGCTCGATCGCGCCGTAGCCGATTGGGACGGCAAGACGTTCGGAGGCGTCGGGATCGGCCACACCCGATGGGCTACGCACGGGCAGGCCACCGAAGTCAACGCGCATCCGCACGTCGACTGCGCCGGTCGAATCAGCCTCGTGCACAACGGGGTGATCGAGAACGCGAGCGCACTGCGGCGCGAGCTGACGAGGTCGGGGCACCTCTTCGCCACCGGCGTCGACAGCGAGGTGCTGTGTCACCTGGTGGAGGATCAGCTGGCCTTCGCGGGCGATCTGCTCGCCGCAGTCAAGGGTGCGGTGGTCTTCCTCGAAGGATCGTGGGCCATTGCCGTTTTGGAGGAGTCGACGGGCCGGCTCGTCGTGGCGGCGAACCGCTCACCTCTGATCGTGGCACACACGACCGTCGGCGACTTCGCCGCCAGTGACATCACCGCCATCGCGGACTGGGTCGACGAGTTCCAGGTGCTGGAGGACGGCGACGTCGTCGAACTGACGGGTGTCAACGGATGGCACGATCCCGACAAGACCGTTCCGACGCCTGCATTGGCTCGATTCGTCTGGCACGGAACCGATTCGGGACTGGCTGGCCATGCGGACTTCATGGCCAAGGAGATAGACGAGCAGTCGGAGCGCGCTGCCAGGGTGCTCGACGAGGTCGGCGGTCGAATCGCGAACGGCGCGCTATGGTCCGATCTGGGACTTCAGCGCTTCGACCGCGTCCATGTCATCGGTTGTGGCACCTCCTTGAACGCCGGCCATGTGATCGGCAACGTGGTGCGCCGCCTCGGTGGGCTGCCGGTGACGAGCACGGTGGCGAGTGAAACCGGGGAGTCCGTCCGAGAACCGGGCACGCTGCTGCTGGCGATCAGCCAGTCCGGAGAGACCGCCGACGTGCTGAACGCCATCGCCGACGGTGCGGCAGGTGGCGCGCCGATGCTGGCGCTCGTGAACAACCCGCACTCCACTCTGGCCCGTCGCGCCGATGCCGTGGTGACGTGCTCGGCAGGCCCGGAGATCGGTGTCGCGGCAACGAAGACCTTCACCTGCCAGATCGTGGCCGGTGTCGCAGTGATGATCTCGGCATTGGTGTCCGCGGGCAGACTGTCCAGGGCGACGGCCGGCACCATGGTCGACGACCTTCGGTGCCTTCCGGATCGACTCGCGGCGGCCGGTCTGGTAGCCGGGTGCATCGTGCCCGCGCTGGCGGATGAACTGGTGGATGCCAGCGGCTTCCTCTTCATCGCACGCGGCACCGGCCTTCCCTACGCGGCGGAGGGCGCCTTGAAGCTCAAGGAGTTGAGTTACCGCTGGGCCGAGCACTATCCGGCGGGCGAACTCAAGCACGGTCCGCTCGCGTTGATCACCCGTGGAACCCCGGTCGTCGTCGTCGACGACGGGTCGCCCAAGCTCGCGACGAACGTGTCCGAGGTGCGGGCGCGCGGCGGACTCGTCGTCAGCGTAGGCCCGCTCGGCAGCACGGTCCCCGTCACCGGCAATCCCGATGCGCCCTGGGGTCCCATCGAAAGTGTGCTGCCGCTGCAGATTCTCGCCAGGAGCCTCGCCCTTGCCCTCGGGCACGACGTCGACAAGCCGCGCAATCTCGCCAAGTCCGTGACGGTGGAGTGACGCGATGAACCCCCAGATACCCCCAAACGACAACCAACGCACCGTGTGGTGTTCCGAACAGGCTGGAGTAACGATGACCGATCTACAAGTCAATGGCAACGAAACACTCTCCGCTAGCGAGTATCTGACGACTACGCCCCTACCCGAGAGCCCCGAGTACGTGGTCCCGCGCGTCAGCGGCTTGAGGGCCGCGGCCGCCGTACCGACCGTGAGCCTGGTGATCCCGGTGCGCAACGAGGCGCGCAACATCGCGTGGGTGCTGGAGCAGATCGCCGACGACGTCGACGAGATCATCCTCGTCGACGGCGATTCCACCGACGCGACGTTGATCACCGCATACAGTTACCGACCCGACATCCGGGTGGTGGCACAGGAGGGTATCGGCAAGGGCAGCGCTCTGAGGACCGGATTCTTCGCCTCGACGTGCGATCTCATCGTCATGATGGACGCGGACGGCAGCATGGCGCCGCAAGAGATTCGCCACTACGTCCACTTCCTCAACAACGGCTACGACTTCGTCAAGGGGTCGCGCTTCATGGGTGGCGGCGGGTCCTTGGACATCACGCCGTTCCGCCGAATGGGCAATCGCTTCCTCTTGACGGTGTTCAACACCCTCTACGGCGGCGAGCTGACCGACCTGTGCTACGGGTTCTGCGCCTTCCACCGCCGTTATCTCGACCATCTCGACCTGACCGCAACGGGGTTCGAGATCGAGGCGGAGATGACGGTGCGGGCGATGCAGGCCGGTCTGCGCATCGCCGAGGTGCCGAGCCTGGAAATGCCCAGGCGGGCCGGGAAGTCGAATCTTCGCGCGATTCGGGACGGGTGGCGAGTCCTGGACACCGTGGTTGCCGGTCGGCGTCGCGAATCCCGCCCACGCGCCATCGCGACCGAAATGGTCTGCACGGTTCCCGATGGCGCCGGTACCGAAATCTCCGTATCCGTATCGGCGGCACCGCCCGCGACGTTGGTCGGCGGAAACTGATGGTGCGCAGCCTGGTTACCGGTGCTGCCGGCTTCATCGGGTCGAATCTCGTCGACCGACTCCTCGCCGACGGGCACGAGGTCGTCGGCGTCGACGATCTCAGCACGGGCCACCTGGACAATCTCGCGGGGGCTCGGCGGGTGCAGCGGTCGAACCCGGAACGGTTCCGGTTTCATCACCTCGACGTCACGGCGCCGGAATTGAAGGGCATCGTGCTCGGGGCCAACCCGGACGTCATCTACCACCTCGCTGCTCAGGTCGACGTCCGCGTGTCGGTGCGCGATCCGCTGTTCGACGCCCGAAGCAACGTGCTCGGGGTCGTCAACCTGTGCGAGGCGAGTCGCGAGGCCGGGGTTCGAAGAATTGTCTACGCCGCGTCCGGCGGCTCCAGGTACGGTGCTCCCTCCGTGCTTCCGGTCAGCGAGCAGGCGACGGCAGATCCTCAGTCGCCCTATGCCGTTTCGAAGTACGCGGGAGAGTGCTACCTGCGGGCCCATGCCGGCATGTACGGGCTGGCGCCGATCTGCCTGGCGTTGTCGAACGTGTACGGACCACGCCAGAGCCTTCGTGGTGAGGCGGGCGTGATCACCTTGTTCGGCAGTTCCATGGTCGCCGGTCGCGACGTGACGATCTACGGCGACGGCACCTCCACGCGTGACTACGTCTACGTCGACGACGTCGTGGAGGCCTTCGCCCTGGCCGGGGCCTCGGACCCGGACCTCACCGCGCTCTACAACGTCGGCACCGGCAGGCAGACCAGCGTCGTGGAGCTGTACCGGTTGATGGCTGCGATGTTCGACGACGTCGCCGGTCCGAGATTCGCGCCTGCCCGCACGGGTGAACTGCAGGCAATCGCGCTGGAGGCGGGGAAGGCCGGGCGTGAGTTGGGGTGGTTGCCGGCAACCGGCCTCGAGGAAGGCGTCGCACGCACGGTCGAGTGGTTGCGCGCCGAACTCGTCCCAGGTCCTCTCGCCGTCGTCGGAGCATGACGATGAACGGTGAGTCAGTGGTCACCGACCCGGTGCGCGTCGTCGACTCGATCCACGAGATCGACGTGTCCGACCTTCCGGTTCCCCGCATCGAGATCGAGTTGAGCTCGGCTGGAGACGATTTGGTACCCGAAGGTCAATGGCCTCACTCGTCGAGGGTGATGGCTCTGATGCGCCTGCACGGCCAGCCACTGGGAGTTCTCTACCTCGACGGCAGGGCTGGTCCGTCGCGTGCGACACACGCCGCCGGTATCTGGGCCTCGCTACGGTCGCGCGTCGACGCGCACCTCGCCGGTGACGGACTTCCGGCGGCGAACAACCTCGACGAACTGATCGCGTCGGAGACGTCAGCGCCGCCTGGCTGCGAACAAACCCGTGACGCCGTGCTGTCCACACCGCCGCTCATCACCGTCGTCGTCGCGACGCGGGACCGGCCCGAGAGTTTGAGCGCTTGTCTAACCTCCCTGCTGGCCGCCACCTATCCACGTTCCGAGATCGTGGTGGTCGACAACGACCCCAGCGACGACGACACCGCAACGATGATGGCCGAACGGTTCGACTCGGTCCGCTACGTGCGCGAATACCGCCGCGGCCTTGCCTCCGCGCACAACAGGGGACTACGCGTGGCGCAGGGGCAGATCGTCGCGTTCGTCGACGACGACGTCCTCGTGGACCGGCACTGGTTGACGGCCATTGCGCAGGGATTCGCCGAGACGGACGACGTCGGCTGCGTGACGGGGCTCATCCTTCCCGAGCAGTTGGAGACACCCGCCCAGTTGCTCCTCGAGCACCGCGGCGGATATGGCAAGGGGTTCGACCTGAAGATCTTCGACACGGCCGGGAACCGGCCCCACGACCCGCTCTTTCCCTTCGCCGCGGGCCAGCTGGGGTCGGGGGCCAACATGGCCTTCGACACCGAGATGCTGCGGGCTATGGGAGGATTCGACTCCGCTCTGGGTGTCGGCACTCGGGCGCGGGGCGGTGACGACATGTCCGGGTTCTTCCGCACGGTCGTGGCCGGACGTCGACTCGTCTACCAGCCCGGCGCGATCGTGTGGCATCGGCACTACCGGGACATGAACGCGCTGCGGAACATGGCCCGCGGTTGTGGCGTCGGCATGGGGGCCTACCTGGCCAGCTCGCTGGTCTACGAACCACGCATGATCGTCGAACTCGTTCGCTGCTTCCCGCATGCCTTTGCCAAGGCGTTCCTGCCACAGCCGATTACGGCTGAAGCACGGCCACACCCGTGGCCGACGGAACTCGTGAACGTGGAGAGGCGTGGCCTGGTCGCCGGGCCGGCGGCCTACGCGGTGAGCCGGTGGCGCGCCCGTCGATCCCACGAACGTTGCGACGGTTGAACATCGGCGCGCCGCGAGCGTCGGCGCAGCTTCTCGAAACGCCTCCGGCCCGAAGGACGGCTTCGGCCTTGAGCAACCCGCTGCTGCGCAACGGCCATCTGCTGACCCTCAGTTCGGCTCTCGTCGCGGTGACCGGGCTCTGCTTCTGGACCACGGCGGCGTGGGAGTACGACGCATCGGTGGTCGGAAGCAACTCGGCAGCGGTGTCGATGTTGATGCTGCTGGTGTCGATCTCGCAGCTGAACCTGTCGAGCGCGGTCGTCCGCTTCGTTCCCGCCGCCGGACGACACACCAAGGCTCTGATCGGATCGGTGCTGATCGTCGCAGGCGGCGTCGCGCTGTTGGTCGGCGTCTGTGCGGTGAGCCTCGTCCACGTCGTCTCGCCGACGGCGACGTTCTTCGACGGTACGACGGCACAGGCCATCTTCGTCGTTGCCACCGTTGCGTCGACCATCTTCGTCATCCAGGAGGGCGTCCTCGCCGGACTGCGCCGAACCGCTTTGGTGCCGCTGACGAACTTCGTCTTCGCGCTGGGAAAGCTGGGCCTGGTAGTGGCCTTCTCCGTGTCGCTGCCTTCGCACGGCATTCTGGCGGCCTGGGCGCTGTCCGCGGCCGGCATCGTGATCGCGATCAACGTGTTCCTCTTCTGGAAGGCCATCCCACGCCAACAGCGCACGGTCGCGGCGGATTCCGTCGCGTTACCCCCGCTGCGCCATCTCATCCACTTCGTCACGCTCGACTACGGCGCGGCGATCTGCTCGGTGGCCGCCATGACCACGATGCCGATGCTCGTACTCGCCGCACTCGGTGCGACGCAGAACGCGTACTTCTCGATGGCGTGGTTGATCGGGACATCCGTGTTCCAGATCAGTCTGAACATGGGAGTCTCGCTGGTCGTCGAGTCGTCGTCGAGTCAATCCGACCTTGCGCGCCAGGCCCGTCACGTCCTCGTGCACACCGGGAAGCTACTCGTGGCAGTGGTGCTGGTGATCATCGTCGCGGCTCCGTACCTGCTGGGGGTCTTCGGCACCGCCTATCGCGAAGCCGACGACACACTCCGGATCTTCGCTCTCTCCGCGCTGCCACACCTGGTGGTCGTCACGGGAATCAGCTCCGCGCGTGCGCAGCGGCGAATGAAGGTCGTGCTCTGGACGCAGATTCCCCAGGCCGCCTTGACGATCCCGCTGACGTGGTTCCTGTTGCCCCGTATCGGAATGGAGGGTGCGAGCGTCGCGTGGCTCATCACCATCTCGATGATCGCGTGCGGGCTGATGATCCGCAAGGACTCGTGGTTGACGATTCCCATCCGCAGCGGAGTGCACCCATGACGATCATTCCCATCCTTCTGTACCACTCGATCTCCGACGATCCGGCGGACTGGATCGCGCCCTACACGGTCAGCCCGGAAGCGTTCGCCAGGCACCTCGACCTCATTCTCGAGAGCGGACGTACTCCGATGTCCGTGTCGGCCTTGGTCGACGGGCTGGAGGGGCGATCGGTGCTGCCGGCCGCACCCGTGGTGGTGACCGTCGACGACGGCTTCGCCGACTTCGCCGCCGCAGCAGACCAACTGGCGATCCGCGACATTCCGAGCACGCTGTACGTGACGACCGGTGCGCTGGAAGGCGCTCGGGAGCAGACGTCGGGATGGGTGCTGCCGCCGGCGAAGATGCTCGCCTGGTCGCAGCTCTTCGAGCTCGCCGAGTCGGGGGTCGAGATCGGTGCACACACCCACACCCACCCGCAGTTGGACACCATGCGGGCGGCCGACGCCGGTCGTGAGATCCGATTGAGCAAAGTGCTTCTCGAAGATCACCTCGGTCGCGAAGTGTCCAGCTTCGCGTACCCCCACGGCTTCCAGTCGGCGCGCTTGCGGCACGACGTTCGAGCCGCCGGTTATACGTCGGCGTGCGGGGTGATGGATGCGCTGAGCTCCAACGACGATCAGGCGTTCTGTCTCGCCCGACTCACCGTTCGCGCCAGCACGCCGCACGCCGAGTTTGCGACCTGGCTGGCTGGACGAGGTGCTCGTGTCGCTCCCTATCCGGAGGCTCTGAAGACGAAGGCCTGGCGCATGTTTCGCCGCGGCCGCGGCACACGATTCACCCGAGGCGTGGTCAGTACGCGGCCCGCCAGAACGAAGGACGGCAGATGAACCACGAATTGACCGCAGACGTCGTGATCTGCACCTACACCGAGGCCCGATGGGGCCTGTTGGTCCGATCGGTCAACTCCGTGCTCGAGCAGCGAGTCGCACCGGGTCGTCTGATCGTCGTCGTCGACCACAACGACGACCTCCTCGCGAGATGCCGGGCACGATGGGCATCCGGCTCGACCGAATCCTCCGTTTCAATCACCATCTGCTCGAACCGATTCGCCGGCCGGCTCGGCTCGGCACGCAACACCGGCCTGCTCTTGGCCAACGCCGACGTCGTCGCCTTCCTCGACGACGACGCCGCGGCAGACGTTGATTGGCTCGAGCGACTCCTGGCCGTGTACGCGTCTCGTCCCGAGGCCGTTGCGGTGGGTGGGGCGCCACGGCCGGTCTACGCCGCCCCGCGACCCGATTGGTTCCCGCCCGACTTCGACTGGATCTTCGGCTGCCATTACGACATGTTGCCGAGTAGCCTTGCGCCGCTGCGCCATCTCATTGGGGCGAGCATGTCCGTGCGCCGCGAGGACATGCTCGCGGTGGGCGGCTTCCACGCCGACGACCACGACGACATGGATCTCTCGCACCGCATCGCCGATGCCCACGGTCCCGCGTCCGTTCTCTACGAGCCGCTGGCCCAGGTTCGTCACTACGTCTCGGCGGAGCGCCTCACGTGGACGTACTTCTGGCGCCGTTGTTACTTCGTCAACCGCGGAAAGGTCGACGCGTTCGCCGACATGGGACCCGCCGGCAACATCGGCGCCGAAGCCCGCTTCGTCGTCGGACTGGTGCTCAAGGGCGGCCCGGCCCTCCTCGCCGCGGCGTCGGGGCGTTCGCAACCGTTGCGCCAGTGGCTCGTCGCGATGACCGGAACGGCGATCGCGACCGTCGGATACCTGGCAGGCAGGATCCGCCTCGCACGCGGAATCCGGTTCGAATGCCCGACCACGGGCCTGAGCGCAGACGACGTCCACCAGGCGACCGAGCTCGCCGCCGCCGCCGATGCATAACCTCGTCGTGGGGACGGGCCCGGCGGCAGCCGCGGCCATCCTCGCCCTGGCCGACGATCCGGCGCAGCGAATTACGGTCGTCGACCTCGGCGAGCGCCTGTCGGCTGACGCCACCGCCGCGGTGGACCGGATGAGCGCGATGGAACCTGCGCAATGGCATGCCGCGGACCGTGAACTGGTCAGTGCCCAACCGTCCCGGATCACGGGATCGGCCGTCCCGGAGAAGCGCGCCTACGGCTCGAACCACATGTTCGTCGACCGTGGTCAGCAATTGGGCCTGAGCATGCCGGAGCGCGGCAACGACGCATCGGTTTCGGCTGCCGTAGGCGGATTCTCGACCGTATGGGGCGCGCAGATCATGCCGTTCTCACGCAGCACCTTCGACCGGTGGCCCTTCGGCTGGGACGCCATCGAACCGCACTATCGCGCCGTCCTGAGGGAGGTGCCGCTCGCCGCGGAGGAGGACGACTACGCCGAGTACTTTCCCCTGCTTCACGCCCGGGCCCCATTGCCGCCGGCGTCGCAGCGGACCGCCGACGTCCTCGAGCGTTACCGTCGGCGTCGCCACGCCCTGCGGGCCAAGGGCCTGGTGGTCGGCAAGGCTCGGCTGGCCGTCGACGCCAGGTCGTGTCGGCAGTGCGGACTGTGCATGACGGGCTGTCCGTACTCCCTGGTCTACTCGTCGCGTCACACGGTCGACCGTCTGGTGGCGACGGGTCGTGTCCGACACCTCTCGAGAATCCTGGTCACCGGGGTCGAGCAGCCTGCCGGCGGCACGCCGTCGGTTCGCGGGATCGACCTGGTCGACGGACGGAGCACGCGGTTCGACGCAGACCGTGTCTTCGTGGCCGCCGGTGGTCTCGGCAGTACCCGCATCGCGCTCAACTCGTTGGCCTCGCCTCCGAGTGAGGTCGGCTTGCAGGAGTCGATGCAGTTCCTGGTCCCGTTCGTATCCCGCCACACCACGGGTGATCCGCGTTGTCGGAACGACCTCACCCTCAACCAGTTCAATCTTCTGCTCACATTCGACGACGAGGCGTACACGACCTCGCAGATCCACTGCTATCCGTACAACCCGGCGGTGGCGGCGGCACTCCCGGGATGGCTCCCGAACGGCTTCACCGGCGCCGTGCTGGGCCGGGTCACCGCCGCCCTGGGTTACCTGCCGTCGTGGGAGTCACCCAGGATGCGCGTGGAACTGAAGCGCCGCCAACCGGATTCACTCCCGGACGTAAGTGTGCGGGTGGTGGCCAATCAGCACCCCGCGATGCTGCGTTCGGTGCTGCGTCGGTTGGCCTCCGCCGGTCCACGACTGGACCTGCATCCGGTACTGCCGATGGTTCGCCAATCCGGACCTGGCAAGAGCTATCACTTCGGCTCCACCTTTCCCCACGGCAACGGATCCGACCTCTTGGGGCGCATCGGAGACTTCCACGACGTCCATTTGATCGACGGGTCGGTGTTGCCGTCGGTGCCGGCCACCACCTTCACGCTGACCGTGATGGCGAACGCGCACCGCATCGTGACGGAGAGCCGACATGTCGTCTGACGGCCGATTCACGAGCGTCTCGTGACGGGCGCCCCGGAGCTGGCTGGCCTCGCGGATCCCCACACTGGCAGGGACCTACGCGACGTCGGTGCCGAATGGCAGGCCCGAAGACTCGCGTTGTCGGGTCTCGTCGCTAGCGCGGCGGGCATCGTGGCGACGGTACCGGGGGCGCCGGCGGTCCAGTCGCTGGCCCTGGTCGTCCTCCTGGCATGGGGTGGCGGAAGCGCAATATTGTGCTGGGTCGAACTGCCGACCGGCGCGTCGGTGGCCGGGGTCGTCGGCCTGAGCGTGGCATCGGTCGTAGTCATGGCGACACTCATGGCGCGTTTTGGCGCGTGGTATCCCAAACTCGCCTGCCTGTGTCTGTCCATTCTGGTGGCGACGAGCGGGTTGGTCCGCCTGTGGAGCTCGAACGGCGACGTTCCGACGATCGTGTCTATCCGACCCACACCTCAACGGGGAGGTCGCCTTTGGGCGCTCGCCCTGCTGTCGTCGTCGGTGACGGTGTGGGTGGTCGCGCTCGGTCCGCTGCGGTCGAATCCCGGCGGTGACTACGGTCTCCTGTTCACACCGGGCGGAGGGCTCCTCGTCCTCGCGATGATCGCCGCGGTGTCGTCGTTCGCGGCGGCCGTCGCCGCGCGTCGGTCAATGCTCGCGGCCCTTGCCGTGCTCGTCTCGATCGGGGTCGGCCGAGTGACGTCGACGCTGATCACCGACGTGCCGGCATACACGTGGACCTACAAGCACGTCGGGGTCGTCGACTACATCGTCTCCCACCAGGCCCTTGCGCCGTACTGGACCGACATCTACGTGCGGTGGCCGGGATTCTTCACGACCATGGCGTGGTTCAGTTCGGTCACCAGTGTGGATCCGGTAGACGTCGCGCACTGGTTCGCACCAGTCGTCGACGCGTTGATCGCCGTCGTCCTTGGCGCCCTCGTGCTGACGGTGACCAGGAGCAAGCAGCCCGCGCTCGTCGGGGCGCTGCTCGTCCAGCTGGTCAACTGGGTTGCGCAGGACTACTACTCGCCGCAGGCCCTGAGTTTGGTGATGGCCTTCTCCATCCTCGCCCTGCTGTCGTGTTCCAACCGCTACCCGATGGCGGGGTACCTGTCGGTAGTCGTGTTCATCGCGATGGTGTGGACGCATCAGCTCACCCCGGTATGGATCATCTCGGTCGTGGTCGCCCTGTCGGTCATGCGTCGAGTTCGGCCGCGCTCGATAGCCGTGTACTACCTCGTGGTGTGGGTCGTGTACGTGTTCCCCCGACTGGATTCGGTGGAGCGCTACGGGTTGTTCTCGTTCGACCCGGTCGCGAACGCGGCGGGTCCAACCCAGAGCGAGCGCCTCGAGGCGCCCGGTTACCAATTCACCGTCCTGGTCGACCGAGGCCTGGCAACGACGTTCTGGGCGTTGGCCGCGATGTGCGTCCTCGTCCTCTGGCGGCGCCGCGCGAGGCCCTGGGCCGCTGCGATCGTCGCATTCTCGCCGATGGTGCTCATCGTCTCGCAGAGCTACGGCGGTGAGGCGACGATGCGGGTCTTCCTGTACTCGCTCGCGGGGTGCACGCTTCTGGTCGCGCCCTTCCTCGCCAGGGCGCTCGCCGCGTCGAACCCCGTGTGGGGGCGGGTGCGGAGAAGTCTCGCCTGGGTGGTGCTCGTGTTCTTCGCGCTGGCGGGAATGCAGGGGTACTACAGCAACTGGTCCTTCTCCACGGTGACCCGCCAGCAACTCGAGCAGTCGCAGTGGCTGTTGGCGACGAACCAGGATCGGCGAGGCATCACCGTCTGGGCACCGCTGGTGGGGTGGCCGCAGCGGCCGAGCGCCGCGTACGTGAAGTACGCGCTGGTCGACCCGCAGTACGACATACCGCTGGACGATCTTCGATCCTCCTTCCTCAAGGACGTTCCCACCGCCGGTGTCATGGAAGAAGTCGAAGAACACGTGCGCAACGGTCGGATTCCGCTCTACGTGGTGATCCCGCGCCAGCTCGAGAAGTACGACGCCTGGCTCGGCGTCTTCAAACCCGGTGTGCTCCAGGGCTTGGCCACCCAGATGGCGACGCGACCCGGCTGGTCCCAAGTCATCGCCGATGACGACACCGTCGTCTACCGATACCCCGAAGGTTAGGTACAGAACGTGACGAAGATGTACGAAAGACTCCGCCCGCCAATCGCAGTGGCACTCGCGGTCTCGACCGTGGCGTGCAGTGGTGGTACGTGCCACGCCGAGCCGGGCGGCATGGCGGCCGGCTCGTTCTCGGCGATCACCGCGTCGCACCAGCTGTACGCCGCCGACGACTTCGACGGGCCGTCGAACTCGGCTCCCGACCCGGCGATGTGGAACATCGAGACCGGTGGTGTCGGATGGGGGGCCGGCGAAGCGCAGGCCTACACCGCCGACCCCGCCAACATCCGACAGGACGGTGCCGGGCACCTGGTAATCAACGCCCGCGACGACGACGGCCACGTCACGTCAGCCCGACTGAACACCCAGGGCAAGGTGGACGTCACCGAGGGCGTGGTGGCCGCCCGCATCAAAATGCCTGCGGGACAGGGACTTCAACCAGCTTTCTGGTTGCTCGGTCAATCACTTCCCGAGGTCGGCTGGCCGGCGAGCGGTGAGATCGACGTCGTCGAGTTGCTCAACAGTGCGTCGACGGCCTACTTCACGGTCATCGGTCCACGTGTCGAGGGCCAACGTGGCAACTCCTCGCACTCGCAGCTTCAGCTCACCTCGCAGGTGGGTGGCCTCGCCGACGACTTCCACACGTATTGGCTGTCCAAGCAATCCGGCCACCTGGTGTTCGGCATCGACGAGAACGCCCTGGCGACCGTCACGCCCGCCGATCTGCCCCCCGGCCAGCAGTGGATCTACGACACCCCCTACTTCGCCGTCCTCAACCTCGCCGTGGGTGGCATCTGGCCGGGTCCGCTCGGAAGGGGCGTCCTACCCAAACAGATGACGGTCGACTGGGTGAGGTTCTACCGATGAGCTCCGTCCTGGCGGACAACGACGTGGTGGCGGACTTCGTCACCGCGGTTCGGGACCGGCCGGACCATCCCGCCGTCGTCCACAACGGCGTCGCGGTCACCTACTCCGCTCTCGCGGAGCGCGTCGACGCCGCCGCGGCGCACTACCGCATGCACCGAACGGACTCCGCTGCAGTCGATCTCGTCGGCGCACTGGTGTCGCACACGCCCGCGGTGGTCGTGCACCTCCTCGGAGCGCTTCGGGCCGGGGCCGGCTACTGCCCGATCGACGCCGGCCTGCCAGCCGCGCGCAAGAGCGCACTCGCCGCAGTGCTCGGCCTGGATCGGTTCCATGCCATCACCGGCGACGATTGGGGCGCGACGGACCTGCCGGTCGAGGTGGTTGGCCGCGACCGCGTCGCCGTCGGCCCGGAGCCTACGTCGGACGCTCCGCGACCGGGTGATGCGGCGTACGTACTGTGCACGTCCGGGTCGACTGGAGTCCCGAAGCCGGTTGTCGTCTCCCGGCATTCGCTGACGACGACGGTACGGGCGTTGCGGGACGCGTTCGCGCTCCGGCCCGAGGATCGCGTGCTCCAGTTCGCCTCTCTCGGTTGGGATACGTGTCTGGAAGAGATCCTTCCCGCGCTGACGTCCCGAGCGACCCTGGTCTTCGACGACGAGGCCCATACCAAGTCGTTCCCGCGCTTCGTTCGCATGCTCGCGCTGCGCGAGGTCACGGTAGTGGACCTTCCGACGGCGTTCTGGCACGAACTCGTCCTCTACCTTCACGAAGGCGGCATCGCGCTCCCTGCCTGCATCCGGCTGGTGGTGATCGGCGGAGAACGGGTGGATCCCACTCGGCTACGACAGTGGCGGGAGCTGGGCCACGCCGACGTCTCGTTGCTCAACACCTACGGGTGTACCGAGACGACCATGATCACCCACGCGGTGCAGCTCGCCGGTCCGCACGCCGACATCGGCTGCGCCGCAAACGATGCTCCGATTGGCCGGGCGCTGCCGCACGTGACCGACTACGTCACCGAGGACGGCGAGCTGCTGGTGTCGGGTGCCTGCCTCGCCACCGGGTATCTGGGCTTGGCCGACCGCACCGCGACGGAATTCCCGGTCGAAGACCACGGAACCGGGCCCACCCGTTGGTTTCGCACCGGTGACATCGTCACCCGTGGCGAACGGGGACTGCTGTATCCGCGCGGTCGACTCGACGACCAGGTGAAGGTTCTCGGGGTCCGCGTCGACCCGGCCGAGGTCGAAGCGCAGTTGAACGGTCACCCGGCAGTCGCGGCGGCGGTGGTGCTGGGCGAACCTCGGCTCGGTCAGATGTCGCTCAGCGCGTACGTCGTCGTGACCGCCTGCGTCACGCCACCAGAGCTGAAGACCTATCTGCGCGAGCGACTACCGCATCAGTTCGTACCGGGTCGCGTGACGTTCGTTGCGGCGCTGGCGTACACCGCCAGCGGAAAAGTCGACCGAGCGGCCACGCAGCGTGCCGCAACCACTGAAGACAACGAAGGAGCACGCCAATGAACCAAGACCACGTCATCGAGATCTTCCGAAGGGTCCTCGAGACGCCCCGGGTGGAATCGAATTCGGACTTCTTCGAACTCGGTGGCGACTCCCTGTTGGCGACGAGGGTACTCAGCGCGATCGCTCGGGACTTCGGGACGGAGCTGGACTACGAGGAGTTCGTCGACCAACCCACGCCCGAGGGACTGGCCTCGAAGCTCGTCGCGGTCGCGCCATGACTACCGGGGACATGCGGGTCGTCGTCATCGGAGCCGGCTTGGCCGGACTGACTGCCGCCGTCGACCTGGCCACGGCGGGTGCCGAGGTGACGGTACTCGAGGCCAGAGAACGGGTGGGCGGCCGTGTGCACGGCGTCCCGATGTCGCCGACGGTCGTCGCCGACGGAGGCGCGGCCTATCTCGGCGTGCGGCACACCGAACTGCTCACGATGCTGCGTGAGAACGGCCTTCGGCTGGCGTCGACGGAGATGTTGGGAGACAGCACCTTCCTGTTGTCGGACACGCGGACGACGGCGGCAAGCCGGGTGCCGCCCCTGGACGCCGTCGCGCTCGGCGACCTCTTCGATCGACTCGAAGGCCTCGTCGCGGAGGTGTGTCCGGACGCACCGTGGACGAGCGCCAGGGCGGACTACCTCGACGGGATGACGGTGGCGCAGTGGGTGGCCGAGGAGATTGAACATCCCGCCGCACGGGCCTTCTTCCCCATGTTCATCGGTGAGATGATGGCAGCCGATCCGGCGCTGATCTCGGTCCTCCACATGGCGTTCTATCTGCGCTCCGGCGGCGGAATCCGCTTCCTCAACGCCTTCAAGGGTGGCGCGCAGGAGTGGCGGATAGACGGTGGTGCGCACCAACTCTGTGAGGCGCTCGCACGTCGGCTCGACAGTCGGGTCCGGTTGGCGCGGGAGGTCCGGGCGGTCGAGCAGTCGGGCAGCGACGTCGTCGTACACGCCGTCTCCACGGCGGACGGCTCGACGTCGGAGCACCGCGCCGATTACGTGGTCGTCGCACTTCCGCCGCGACTGGCGCAGCAGATCGAATTTCGGCCCGGTCTGACCGCGCCCCGGGCGACGGTGGCCACCGGCCGCGGATGTGCCGTGAAGGTACACCTGAGCTACCCGTCGCCGCTGTGGCGCGACCACGGCCTGTCCGGTTGGTCCGTGAGTGCGGATGGTCCGCTGCTGTCGACCGTCGACGATTCGCCGGCCGATGGCTCCGCCGGGATTCTGACCGGCTTCGTCACGGGTGCGGCGGCTGGCCCCTTCAGCCGACTGTCGCTGCCGGCGAAGGCGGATGCGGTGCTCGCCCACGCGCGCAGGCTGTTTCCGCAGCTGCCCGCTCCGACGAAGTGCTCGGTCACCGACTGGCTTGAGGACCGGTACAGCAAGGGTTGTTACGCCGCGTTGTTCGGGCCCGGCGACTGGATGCGGCTCGGGCCGACGTTGACCGAACCGCACGGCCGGGTCCATTGGGCAGGCACCGAGACCAGCCTCGAGTTCTTCGGCCTGATGGAGGGCGCAATCAGGTCGGGCCGACGGGCAGCCAACGAACTCATTCATGGCGCCGACGTTGGCGCCGATCCGCGAAAGGCGGCAGCGTTATGACCACTCTGGAAGATCTCGACGACACGGCGGGCTTCACCGCCGCCGTGGACCAGCCCTATACCTACCGACGCCGGGAGTTGACCGAGCCCGACTGGACCCGCTACCCGGGGTGGGCGACGGTCTCGGAGGCAGACTGGCGAAATGCGCAGTGGCAACGGTCTCACTCGATCAAGAGCATCGAGCAGCTCCGTGCGGTGACGGGCTCGTTGCTCGACGACGGGTTCTTCGCCGACCTGGCTGCCGATCAACAAGAGCGGGCGACGATGTCGATGCTCTTGCCACCGCAGATGCTGAACACGATGGTGCCCCAAGCCCCTGCGGGGCGAAACCAGTTCACCGAGGCGTTCTATGCGGATCCAATCAGGCGGTACATGCTGCCGGTGCTGAGTGACCGCGAGCCGGAATGGGGATCACACCCCTTCGCCGAGCGGGATTCGTTGCACGAGAGCGACATGTGGGTCGTCGAGGGTCTGACCCACCGGTACCCGACAAAGGTCTTGGCCGAAATGCTGTCGACGTGCCCGCAGTACTGCGGGCACTGCACCCGGATGGACCTGGTCGGCAACTCGACGCCGTCGGTCGCCAAGGCCAGACTCACACTGCGCCCAGCCGATCGGCAGGAGCGGATGCTGGACTATCTGCGCGCAACGCCGACGGTGCGGGACGTCGTGGTGTCAGGTGGCGACGTCGCGAACGTCCCGTGGCCGCGGCTCGAGTCGTTCCTCTTGCAGTTGCTCGACATCGACACGATTCGCGACATCCGCTTGGCGTCGAAGGCCCTTGCGGCGCTTCCTCAGCACTGGCTGCAGCCCGAGGTCGTCGACGGGATCGGTCGGATCGCCCGGTTGGCGGCGTCGCGCCGCGTCAACATGGCCCTGCACACCCACGTCAACCACGTGCAGTCGGTCACTCCACTGGTCGCGGAGGCGACCCGCGCGCTGCTGGATGCCGGATTGCGGGACGTTCGCAACCAGGGCGTCCTGATGCGGGGGGTGAACGCCACCGCCGACGATCTGCTCGACCTCTGCTTCGCGTTGCAGGGTGAGGCGAACATCCTGCCGTACTACTTCTACATGTGCGACATGATTCCCAACGCCGAACACTGGCGAATCGCCCTGTGGGAGGCGCAGGAACTGCAGCTGTCGATCATGGGGTACCTGCCCGGCTTTGCGACGCCCCGAATCGTCTGTGACGTACCGTATGTCGGCAAGCGTTGGGTCCATCAGGTGTCGCGTTACGACCGCACCCGCGGAGTCTCCTATTGGAGCAAGAACTATCGCACGGGTCTCGACGCGTCGGACGTCGACGCGTTCAACGGCGTCTACCCGTTCTACGACCCGATCGACAGCCTGCCGGCGGCCGGGCAGGCGTGGTGGCGGCGGCAGTGCGGTCGTTCGCCGCGGCGTGCGGGATGACCGTCGACGTCGTTCCCATCACGGAGGCCGACGTGGACGCGGTCTCCGAGTTCCTGGGCGCCCATCACGACGGCCGAGTGTCGTGGGCCCAATCGCTCGCAGCGGTGCCGTGGGAGGTGACGGCGCCCAATCGCGGCTTCATGCTGCGCGACGGGGGGCGAATCGTCGGAACCCTGTTGGCGCTCTACTCCGACCGACTCCTCGCCGGTCGCGTCGAACGGCTCTGCAACATGGGTTCGTGGTGCGTTCTGCCCCATTACCGATCGCGGAGCATCTTGCTGTTGAAGGCGCTGTTGGCGCAGGACGGATACAGCGTGACCGTCCTGTCTCCGGATGAGGGACCGCGAGAGATACTCGAGTTCTTCAAGTTTCGGCCCCTCGACACGTCGGCCTCCCTGGTGCCCAACCTGCCCTGGCCGCGAGGCTTCGGGCGGACGAGGATCAGCGCCGATCCGGACGTCATCGAACGAACCCTCGTCGGGTCGGAGCTCGTCCTCTACCGAGACCACGCCCGAGCGCTCGCCGCACGCCATCTGGTGATCATGCGTGGCACCGAATCCTGCTACGTCATGTATCGCGCATACCGGTTCAGGGGCGTGCCGTTGTTCGCCACGATCCTCTACGTGGGGAACCCGGAACTGTTCCGCCGTGCGCTGATTTCGGTCACCCGTCACCTGTTGTTGCGCCGCGGGCTGGTGGCGACCATGGCCGAGCGACGCGTCATCGGATACGCGCCGGCCATGTCGTTCAAGTTGGAGAGTTGGCCCAAGATGTACCGGAGCGCGAGTTTGGAACCGACGCAGATCGACGATCTCTACAGCGAACTCGTCTGCGTGCCATGGTAAGACGCGTGGCCATCCTCTTCTCGGCCTCGTACGTCGCGGTCGTCCTGGGTCTCTTGGCCGTCGACGTCGCCATCGTCGTGAAACTGCGATCGGTCATCCCGCAGAGGACTGACTAGTTCCCATGGCACCGGGGATTTGGACGACACCGGTGGCAGAACTAGGCCCATCGCATCAGAGGACGTGCCGCGACGGGGCGTTTGGCGTCGTCGGGGACGAACGCGCTTCGGTGCGTCGGCCGCAGAGTGTCGCGCACGCCGCACCGTCGCCGCGCGGGGTGGGTCGGGAACTAGGCCCGGTCCTGGCGGAAGTTCGCTCCGATGACTCATGTGCCGACCCGGGCGGACGCCGATAGTTGGTGGGGCCGGGAGCTACGGATTCGTTGAGATCGCAGCGCACGGGGGTCGTCGGTTCTCTCGCATCAAGGAGGTTTCACCTTGTCCATTCAAGGCTTGTCCGCGCAGCGGACGTCGGTTCGTCAGTACGTCGCAACGGGAGTGACGGGGGCGGTGATGGTGGGAGTGGGTCTCCTGCTCGCATCGCCCCCGAACAGCGAACCGGCGGCGCCACCCAGCGCGGTGGATGTTCGGCTCGCGTCGACCGAGTTCGCGCTCAGTACAACGGCTTTGGACTGTCTGCCAATTTCGGGCTGTGCACTCGTCGGAACCGCCGGATCGCCAACGCCGACCGCGTTGGCAGCGGCGGCCAACACCTTCACGTTCCAGCCGATCATCGGACCGGGCGGTTGGCTGATCGGCGACGGCATCGACGCCGACGCGGCCACGTGCACGGCTCCGTGCAACGGTGGCAACGCCGGCTTGCTGTGGGGCAACGGAGGTGCGGGCGCACTGGGCGGCGTCGGTGGCAGCGCGGGGTTCCTGATCGGCAACGGCGGTAGCGGTGGCAACGGCGTGGACGCGGTCTACGGTGCCGACGGAACGCTGCTGTCCGCCGCCACCGCTGGCGGCAACGGCGGGCGCGGGGGCCTCATCGGTCTTGGTGGGCAGGGTGGCAACGGCGGCAGCGACATTCAGTTGGTTGGTCCCGCGGCCGCGACCGACGCCATCGGAGCTGCGGGCGGCAACGGCGGCTCGGGCGGCCTCGTCAGCGGGAGCGCAGGCAGCGGCGGCGCCGGTGGAGATGCTCAGGCGCTCAACGGCAACGCGACCGGCGGTACCGGCGGCAGCGGCGGCGGGTCGGTCAGCGGCGGCGGTGCGGGCGGTGCCGGCGGCGGAGCCTTCAGCGAGGACGGGACCGCGACCGGTGGGGACGGCGGCAACGGCGGCCAATCGGTGGTCGGAAACGCGGGCAACGGCGGCAGCGCCGGCTATGGCAGCTCCACCACCGGGTCGGGCACCGGCGGCACCGGGGGGCGCGGCGGCAGCGCCGTGCTGGCCGGTTCGGGAGGCACGGGTGGATCGGGCGGTGACAGCAACAACGCACTGCCCGCCGACGACACCGGCGGCGCCAATTCGACGGGCGGTTCCGGCGGGGCCGGCGGTGGCGGCGGTCTGCTGGGCGGCGGTGGCGGTGGCGGCGGCGTCGGCGGCTTCTCCCATTCCGACAACGGCGATTCGACCGGTGGTGCCGGCGGCGCCGGTGGCGCGGCGAGCCTCGGTTCCGGAGGCGCCGGCGGTGGCGGCGGTATCGCCACCTCTGACGGCAGCGGTTCGACGGCGACCGGCGGAGCCGGGGGCGCGGGCGGCAGTTCGGCGGGTGGCGCCGGTGGCACCGGCGGCGCGGGCGGCAAGACGAACTCCACCGCAGGACCGTCGCAGGGCGGATCGGGTGGTCGCGGTGGCGACGGCGGAAGCGGCGCTACCGGCGGTGACGGTGGAGACGCATCGGGCCCGGTGACCAACACCGGCGGTAGCGGTGGAGTCGGTGGCAATGGCCATGGGCTGGGCGGCCACGGTGGCACCGGTGGAAATGGCGGCACCGCGTCCGGTGGCACGGCCAATGCCGGCGGCGCCGGTGGTGCCGGAGGTGCGGGTGGCCCCGGCGGGACGGGCGGCAGCTCGGGCAGTGCAGGCGGCGGCGACGCGTAGTCGTCGTAGGCGGTGCACACCTCTCCGTGACAGGTCCCAGAGAGGTGTGCTCCCGCGCCCTGATTCGACGGTAATCTCGACCTACGTAGCAAAACGCGCGGGAGGGAGCCGAGTCGTGGGTGTGCCACCCGACAGCAGCCCGTTTGGTTCACAGACGGTGACGGGGCCAGGCTGGCCCAACGTCGACGAGGAGTCGCTGGCGGCTGCCGCGGCGCAGTATGAGGCGCTCGCATCCAAGATCTCCGGTTCGGTGGTGCCCCAGCAGCAGGGCCAGATGATGAAGATGGCCGACCAGTTCCTGGGGGCAGGTGGCGTCGCTGCCGGTGGAGAAGCGACCACGATCGTCGCCGGTCACGAGGCAAATGCCGCCCAGGCCGCGGCCATCGCCTTGAAGCTGCGGACCATGGAGGCCACCGTCGCCAAGACGAAGATGCTGGTCAACGTCACCGCCCAAGAGGTGCAGCACGAATGCGAGGCGCTGTCGGCGATGCCGTTCGGCAACGCCCAGGAGCTGGTGCAGAGCCGCATCAAGATGGGTCTGTCGCAGAACATCGCCATGGTCAACGCCAACTCGGCCGAACTGGCAGCCGGGCTCGGCGTGCCGCCCAACATCCCCAATCCGGGTGCCCCTCCGGGGACGGCTCAGGTGTCGCAGGCCGCGGACAAGGGCTCGCAGCAGGCGATGCAGATGATGATGCAGATGGGCCAGATGGCGATGCAGTTGCCGCAGCAGATCGGCGGCATGTTGACTCAGGCGCCGCAACAGCTGATGCAGCCGTTGCAGCAGATCATGCAGCCGTTGCAGCAGCTGATGTCCGGAGGCAAGGGCGGTTCCGGCATGGGTTCGTCGGTGTCACCCTTCTCGTCGTTCTCCAATCATCCCCTGGCAGGCGGCTCGGGAGCGGGTGCCGGAGGCGGCATGGTGAAGGCGGCGGGACTGCCGGGGTCGGGTGGGCTGTCACCGCAGTCCCCGGCGTTGGCCAGTCTGGTCGGCAGTTCCGGTGACGTGGCGGTGCGTCCGGCTGGTGCGAGCGGCGGGGCGATCGCCGGCTTGGCTCCGGTCGGTGCAGGCGCGGGCGGCATGGGCGGCGGCATGGGCATGATGGGTCAGCAGCGCGGCGAGAGCGGCGGAACTGGCTCGACGCTGTCCGCTCCGCCACCGTTGGACTACGGGGAGGAAGAGGTCGACGATGACTGGTGATCCGATGCAGACACCGGACAACCTGAACTGGAATCCCGCCAGTGTCGAGCTGCCGCAGATTCCGATGCTCCCGCCCGGCGAGGACGGGATGAGCATGACCATCGCCGCGGTGCTGCCGACCCTGGCGGCGACGATGACGACGAGCGTTGCTGCCCTGCAGGCCAAGGAGACCATGTTCGCGGGCAAGCTGACGTCGGCTCAGAGCGCCTACGACAACGCCGACGACCAGGGAGGCCAGTCCGTCGGTCAGCTCGGCCAGATGCTGGGGCAGGTCGGGCAGATGGCCCAGCAGGCCGGTCAGCCCGCGCAGCAACTCGGCCAGCAGGCGGGCCAATTCGGTTCGATGATCCAGCAGGCCATGCAGTCCGCCCAGGGCCAAGGGGGCGGCTCCCAAGGTGGTGGCTCGGCCGGCCAGGGTGCGGGCGGTCAGCCTACTGCCGCACCGCCGCAACCGGCCCGCGACGAGTCGCCCGAGCAGAGGGAACGCGAGGAACGCGAGGAGCGGGAGGAACGGGAGCGGGCCGCCAGGGATGCCCGCCCACCGCTCGATCACGCCACCGCCGCTCCCGCACCGCACGGCGCAGGCCCGGCGCCCGTCGCACCACCGCAGCGCGGAGACGGCCTCGAACGCAACATGTGATCGCCGAGCACTACGCTCGTTACTGACGCGTCAGCACGTAGAAGTCAGACCGAGCGACTCGGAGGTACGGGAATGAGTTCGCCCGATGAGTGGCCTTCTCTCCCGTCCTTGCCGGACGACGAGCTGACCATCGGTCAGACCTTCGCCGGGTACGAAATCCTTGGCTTGCTGGGCTCCGGCGGCATGGGCCGGGTGTATCTCGCACAGCATCCTCGGCTTCCGCGGCGGGACGCGCTGAAGCTGCTTCCGTCGACGTGGTCGGCCGACACCGAGTACCGCGCCCGCTTCAACCGCGAGGCGGACCTTGCCTCGACGCTCTGGCATCCCAACGTCGTCGGGGTGCACGACCGCGGTGAGGCAGACGGCCAGCTGTGGATCTCGATGGACTACGTCGACGGACTCGACGCTTCGCGTCTCATCGCCGAACGTCATCCCGCCGGCATGCCGGCCGACGACGTGGCACGCATCGTCACCGCCGTCGCCAGCGCGCTCGACGGTGCCCACAAGCGCGGTTTGCTGCACCGTGACGTCAAGCCGGCCAACATCATGCTGACCCATCTCGACGACGACGGTGAACAGCGAATCCTGTTGACGGACTTCGGAATTGCCCGCGACGTGAACGAGGCCGACGACGTCTCCGCGTCGACCACGGCGATCGGCACCGTCGCGTACTGCGCCCCCGAGCAGCTGTCCGGCGACGAGGTCGGGCCCCGCGCCGACCAGTACGCGCTCGCGGCGACGGCGTATCAACTGTTGACCGGCGAGCCCCTGTTCCCCAGCTCGGACCCCGCGGAGGTCATCCACGACCATCTGAACTCCAAGCCGCCGACGCTGGCGGCGAAGCGGCCCGAGCTCGCCGCACTCGACCCCGTCCTGACGGTGGCGTTGTCGAAGCGGCCCGAAAGTCGTTTCGCCCGTTGCTCGGACTTCGCGCGCGCCCTCACCGAGAAGATCGCCGACCTAGGCCCGCGCTCGGCGGTCGCCCCACCGAACTACGGCCCGCCGCCCCCGGGGGACACCTTCGCCAACCTCTACACCGAGCCGTTGACGGTCGACCCGCGGGCGGCCAGGCCCAAGGCCAGGAAGTTCCCCGTCGGACCGGTGGTGGCGGCGGGCGTGGCGGCCGTCGCCGTCGGTGTGCTGGCGGTGTGGGCGCTGTGGCCGTCGTCCGACGGGTCGGACGCGTCGGCGGAGGCGACCACGTCCACCACCACGACGTCATCGGTGAATTCCGCTGCGCAACAACGGCTTCGCGGAGCCATCCCACCGGGCTACTCGTCCGGCGCGTGCACCGCGGCCGACGTGCCGCAAGCCGCCGTGGCGAGGTTCGGATGCACCCAGAACACCGATCCCGGGGGACCTCCCGTGTCGACGTTTACCTCGTTCGGGGACGCCGACGCATTGCAGGCGGCGTTCGGCGCGGTGGTGGGCGACATGCAGGTGGTCAACTGCCCCGGCAACATTCAGTCACCGGGGGCATGGCGCCGCAACGCCACCCCCCAGCTGGTCAGCGGGACGCTTGTCTGTGGTTTCCGGTCCGGCGTGCCCACCCTGAGCTGGACCGACAACGCCAAGCTGATGCTCGCCTCGGTCGACGGCGCCGCGAACGGCCCCAATCTCGACCAGCTCTACGTGTGGTGGTCGAGCCACTCCTGACCTGATCAGGCCGGCGGCGGCACCATCGGGGTCGTCGAGGGTGCCGGGACGACCGCCGGAGTGCCTGCTGCGGCCGGTGCGACCGACGGCGTCGGCGCACCCGCGGGCAACGGCGTGCCCTGACTTCCGGTGGGCGCGGTTCCCTGCTGAACGCTGGCGGGCAGCGGTGCACCCTCGGTACCCGTCGGAACCGGGGCGAGCGGCGTGCCCTGGCTTCCGGCCGGAATGGGCGTGCCAGCGCTACCTGCCGGCTGGATCGCGCCCGGCGCGGGGATGGCCTCCGCGCCGATCGGCGCGGGCGCCGGCGTCGCGGGGGTGGCGGTCGACGCGGGTGACGCGGGTGACGAGGACGAGTAGCTTCCGCCGCCACGCTGGGTGGGCAGCTGCGGTGGCGGCTGGACCCACACCAGAAGGTCCTGGCCGCCGGCGTTGTAGACGACGCTGTCGGGCGTGTCGCCGGTGACGTCGAAGTACACCTTGCCGGTGGTCTGTTCACCCTGGGGGAGCGTCGCCGGGTTCACGCCCTGCGGGGTCGCGACACCGAAGAGCACACGGTAGGTCTCGCCACTCTTGGCGCGCGCGTTGAGGTTCGAGACGATCGGGGTGACGTTGCCCTCGATGGCCTTGTCCGTTGCGGTGGCCTCCCACAGCGTGCCCGCCACCGGGTAGGGAATCGCGTCGGTGCTGGGCTTGAGGTCGGTGACCGTCCAGCCCTGCACCACGTTTCCGTTGGTCAGCCGGGCTTCGTTGCCGATCGTCGTGGTGGTCAGATCATCGGCGGCGGCGACCGGCGTTCCGACGAACCCGATGGCGCCAACGGCTGCAGCGGCAGCGGCTGCTACCAATGCGTTGGTGATCTTCACGTGACGTGCCTCCCCATGGTCCCGAAAAAAATACAGCTGTATGCCTGAAGCTATCAGGTCCCCAGGGGTTCTCCGGTCACCAATTTCGCCGACTAGGCCGGCGTCAACTCCACGCCGGAGAGCACCACCGCGTCGTCGCGGTCGGGGGCGGTGAAGACGGCCAGCAACCGTCCGTCGTCCTCCCACACGCGCGCCGTCAGGGTTTCGCCGGGGAACAGGACGCCGGCGAACCGCGCGCCGTATGAACCGACGCGTGCCACGTCGCCGTCGAGGAAGCGGTCGACGAGCGCCTTGGCGCCGATGCCGTACGTGCACAGTCCGTGCAGGATTGGCCTCGGGAAGCCGGCCGCCGCCGCGAACTGGGGATCGGAGTGCAGCGGATTGCGGTCACCGCAGAGCCGGTACAGCAGGGCCTGCTGCGGCAGCGTCGGGATGGACAACTCGACGTCCGGCGCGCGGTCCGGCGGCTCGGCGGAGGTCGACGAGCCACGCTCGCCGCCGAAGCCGCCCTCCCCGCGGGCGAAGATGGAGCGTCGCTGGGTCCAGAGCGGGTCGCCGTCGGGCGTGGTCACCGTCGTCTCCGACCAGATCACCGCCGCCTTGCCCTTGTCCCAGACGTCGGTGAAGCGGGTGACGGCATGTCCCGTCCCCGACGGCGGGATCGGGCCAGGAACCGTGACGGTCTCGCTCGCGTGCAGCACCTTGGACAACTCGACGTCGATGCCCGGAAACTTCACCGTCGGCGCCGCGGTCTGGTGGAACGTCTGCGCCACGCACCCGAACGTCGGCAACACCTGGGGCGTGTCGTCGGCCAGGTAGCGGAGCTCACGGGCGTCCAGCGGGTCGGCGCCTGCGCCGAGGCCGAGGTGGTACAGCTGGACGTCGCTGCTGCTCCACGAGAACTCGACCGGTGGAAGTTCGGCGCCGATGGCTTCGTCGAGGTCGATCGGCACGTCAGGCCGGTCCGGCGGCGGTGGACGTCGCCGCGAGGTGCAGCGCGGCGAGATAGCCGAACGTCATGGCGGGGCCGATGGTCCCGCCGGGGCCGGGATAGGTGTGGCCCATCACGGGGGAGCTGACGTTGCCCGCCGCGTACAGCCCGTCGATCACCGAGCCGTCGTCGCGCAGTGCCCGGCCGTTCACGTCGGTCCGGACGCCGCCCTTGGTGCCGAGGTCTCCCGGCACCAACTTGGCCGCGTAGAACGGGCCGTGGGCGATCTCGCCGAGGTTGGGGTTGGGCTTGTTGGTCGGGTCGCCGTAGTAGCGGTCGTAGGCGCTCTCGCCGCGGTGGAAGTCCTCGTCGACGCCCGCGCGGGCGAAGCCGTTGAACCGCTCCACGGTGGCCTTGAACTCACCGAGCGGCAGGCCAGTGTTCTCGGCCAGCTCCTCGATTGTGTCGGCCTTCACCACGACGCCGGACTCCAGCCACCGCTTCGGAATGCGCTGTCCCGGTTGCAATCCGGCGAAGATGTAGCGGTCGCGGTACTGCTGGTCGAACACCAGCCAGGAGGGTACGTTCTCGCCGGGGCCCTCGCCCTGACCGAACTCGCCGCCGTACATCCAGTGACATGCCTCGACGTACGGCATCGACTCGTTCATGAAGCGCTTGCCACTGGTGTTGACGATGATCGAGCCGGGGGAGTTGCGCTCGGACAACGCGAACCACGGCGCCCCGACGAGCGGCACGGTCGGGCCCCACCAGGAGTCCTCCATCAATTCCAGTGCGGCTCCGAGCTTCTCGGCGGCGATGATGCCGTCACCGGTGTTGGCGACCGCGCCGACCGTCCACTCGGTGGTGATCGGCGCGCGTTGGTACTTCACCCGCATCTGCTCGTTGTGCTCGAATCCGCCGCTGCCGAGGATGACGCCGCGGCGCACGCGAATCAGCCGCGGCTCGGCGCTCTCCGGTTCGGTGGTGTCGCGCACGTACACCCCGCGCACGACGCCGTCCTCGACGTACAGATCGGTCAGCGCGGTGTTGAGTTGCACTGGGACGCCCGCCCTTTGGAGGCCGATCCGCATCGGGGCGATGAGGGCGCGACCCATGCCGACCAGGTTCTTGCCGGTGACCTTGGCCCACGTCGCACGGATGCCCACCTTGAGGCTGCGCAGCACGCCGCGCGGATGGCGCTTCAACTGGTTGAGTCGCACGTAGTCCTGCTGCATGACGACCATGTTCATCGGGACCTTGCCGTACGGCGGCTCCAGGCCCGACTCGTCGGGTCCGAGCTTCTTCGCGTCGAACGGCTTGGGCTCCACCGACCGGCCGGTGGGCTTGCCGCCGGCGGCCTCGGGGTAGTAGTCGGAGTACCCGGGCACCCAGCACAGCTTCAGCGGCGAATGTTCGAGCACGAACGACAGCATCTCCGGTCCCCGGTCCAGGTACGTGTCGATCTTCTCCGGTTCGACGGCGTCGCCGATGATGGTGTGCAGGTAGGTGCGGGCTGCCTCGGCGGTGTCCTTCACCCCGTCCCGCTTCAGGACTTCGTTGTTCGGAATCCAGACGCCGCCGCCGGATCGGGCGGTCGAACCTCCATAGTGCGGAGCCTTCTCTACGACTAATGTCGAGAGTCCCTGGTGGGCGGCGGTGAGTGCGGCCACCATGCCGGCGGCGCCGCTTCCAACCACGACGACGTCGTACTCCTGTTGAGTCATGTAGAACACGTTATAGAATTGCCCGGCCGACCCACAACTGTGCCGGTCGACGAAACGAGGGGACTTCACCGATGTTGTCGTCTGCAGTGCGTGCCGAACTGGCCGCCGAGCTGGCCGAGGCCGAGCGCGGCAAGGTTCCGATGAAGCCGCTGACCGACCGGTATGCCGAGATCGACGTGGTGGACGCCTACGAGATT
>NZ_NPKR01000022.1 GCF_008329535.1 Mycolicibacterium sp. P1-18 | reverse complement strand
GCCAATGGCGCCAGGGGCGCCATTGACACCGGAGACACCCGGGCTGCCATTGAGCTCGGGGCGACCGTTGGAGCCGCTGAAGACGCCGGCCCTACCGCCGGTACCACCGTCGCCACCCTCACCGGCGGCGCCGGGCGCGCCGCCAGGACCACCCGCGCCGCCCCCGCCGAGTGCACCGCCGTTGCCGCCGGACCCTCCGGATCCGCCCGGCCCGCCGGACCCACCCGAGCCACCGGCCCCACCCGCTCCGCCGTTGCCAGTGTCGCCGCCGTGAGCGAAACCTTCTGCGCGGGAATAGCCGTTTTGGTCACCGATGTCGCCGCCCCTGCCTCCGGATCCGCCGGCAGCTCCTGATCCACCGGCCCCGCCCGACCCACCGGCGCCTCCGGACCCGCCGCTACCGAACAACAGTGCGCCGTTGCCGCCGGAGCCTCCGGGAGCGCCCGCGGTACCGGAGCCACCCGGCGTGCCGGCGCCTCCTACGCCGCCGCTACCCGCGTCGCCGCCGAACCCCTCACCGTAGGCGGGTTCGACGGCAACGCCCTCTCCGTTCCTTATGCCGATGTCGCCGCCCGGCCCGCCGGATCCACCGCCGGGCCCCCCGGCCCCGCCGGATCCCGCGTTGCCGCCGTGTCCGATACCTGAGCTTCCGAATGCGGCTCCGAATCCGTTGCGACTGCCGATGCTGCCCCCAGCACCGCCGGTCCCACCGCCGGATCCGCCGGCGCCCCCATCCCCGGCGTTGCCGCCGAACCCGACGCCACCGCCGTCTCCAGCACCGTTGTAGAACCCGATGCTGCCGCCTGGCCCGCCGTTCTGATCGGGCCCGCCTACGGTGCCCCTTCCGGCGTTCATGCCGACACCGTTGTGTCCGTTGTCGTTACCAACGCTCGCACCAGCGGCAGCGGTGTCAGAAGGGGTGGTCGGATTGATCCCCGCTACGCCGGCCATGCCCGCCCCGCCCCGGCCTCCGGCACCGCCGTTCCCGACGAGGAACCCGGCGTCTCCGCCGCGCCCGCCCACACCGGCGGCACTGGTCGCCGTCGCGTCGGCCCCGACACCACCGGCGCCGCCGGTGCCGATCAACAGACCGCCCCGGCCGCCGGCACCTCCGGCGGCACCGGATCCTGCGAGCGCGTCACCACCGGCACCACCGTTGCCGAACAGGCCGGCAGATCCGCCGGTGCCGCCGTTGGCGCCACGACCACCGGAGCCGAAGAACAGTCCGCCGTTGCCGCCGTTGCACGCGGTGCCCGTGCAATCGGCGGCCGCATCGGCCCCGTTGCCGATGAACAATCCGATCAGCGCCGACACCGGATCCACACCGGGCACCGCCGACGGCGCTACCACCAGCGGGGCAAGTCGTGCCGACGGCACGACCGAGGTACCGTTTGGTGTCCGCGTTGGAGTGCCCGCGGAACCGATCATCAACGCGCACAAGGGATCACTGCAGTCGGTCGGCGCGGCCGGGCCGGATGCCACCACACCACTGGCCACCGTCGTCGGACCCTGACCGCCGGTATCGGCCCACGCCGCCCACGGGGAGGCGATCATCGCGCCCGCGCCCAGTGCGACCGCCAACGCCCCGACCCGCCCGACATACCTGCCACCGCTCACCACGAGAACCCTCCGCCGCCGTGCG
>NZ_NPKR01000005.1 GCF_008329535.1 Mycolicibacterium sp. P1-18 | reverse complement strand
TGGGGCCGCGGACCGCGCTGAACGGCCAACCATTGGACCCCAAGCTGGCTCCCACCGCGGCCGCGCAGGGCACGGGTGCGATCGGTCCCGAGCACGTCACGGAGATTCGGTCGTTCCTCGACAAGCTTCCCGGGTGGGTGGACCCCGACGTGCGGGAACTCTCGGAGCAGACGTTGGTGCACATCGGATCGGGCACCGGTCCGGAGGAGCTGCGGCAAGCCGCGAAGACGCTGGCCACGGCGATCGACCAGGACGGCCCCAAACCCGACGACGTCGAACGCGCCCGCAAGCGGTTCCTCCGGCTGGGTCCGCAGCAGGCCGACGGAATGAGCCGCATCACCGGACTGCTCGACCCCGAGGCCCGGGCGACGATCGAACCGATCCTCGCCAAGTACGCCGCACCCGGGATGTGCAACCCCGACGATCACGAACCCCGCACCTCGGGGACACCGTCGCAGGAACAGATCGACGGAGACACCCGCACCTTTGGGCAGCGCACCCACGACGCACTGATCGCGGTGGCTCGCAACCTGCTGTCCTCCGGTGAGTTGGGTCAGCACAACGGCCTGCCGGTGACGGTCATCGTCACCACCACGCTGCAGGACCTGGAAGCCGCCCGCGGCAGTGGTGTCACCGGTGGTGGGTCGCTGCTGCCGATGGCCGATCTGATCCGCCTGGCGTCCCACGCCCACCACTACCTCGCGGTGTTCGACAAGCACACCAACGAAGCCCTGTACCTAGGCCGCACCAAACGCCTCGCCTCCGCCGCCCAACGCATCGTCCTGCACGCCCGCGACCGCGGGTGCACCAAACCCGGCTGCACCGTCCCCGGCTACGGCACCCAGGTCCACCACACCACCGGCTGGGCGAAGAACGGGCAGACCAACATCGACGAAGTCACCTTCGCCTGCGGCGGGGACAACCGCCTCGCCGAACACGGCTGGACCGTGCACCTCAGAGACGGCGTGGTCGAATGGCTTCCACCCCCGGAACTCGACGTCGGGCAAGCCCGGATCAACTACCTCCACCACCCCGAACGGTTGCTGGTCACGTCCGACGGCTGACACCGTCGAGGAAGTCGACGAGATGGTCGGTCATCACGCCCCCGGAGCTGTGTCCGACGCCGGGCACCAGGTGCAGGGTGGCCGCCGGCCACCTCTGCGCGAGCTGCCACGGGATCTCCGACGGGCAGCTCAGGTCGCGGCGCCCATGGATCAGCACCGCCGGCAGATGGGCGATGCGTCCGACGTTGCGCAGCAGATCCCCGTCGGGAAGCCAGGCGGCATGCCGCCAATAGTGAGTCACCAGGCGGGCAAAGCACATTCGGTATGCGGGGTCGGCGTAGCGGACCGGTGGCGGCTGCGTGCCGTCGACGTCGACGTGGCTGGCCTCCCACTCGCACCAGTCGCGGGCAGCCTTGTCGCGAACCCTGGGGTCCGGATCGGCGAGCAATCGGGCGTAGCCGTCGACCAGGCTGCCGGTCCGGTCCGCCTCGGGCAACTGGTCGCGAAACCGTGACCACGCCTCGGGGAACAGTCGACCCACGTCACGGGTGATCCACTCGACTTCCGCTGGACCGGTAGTGGTTACGGCCGTCAGCGCGAGCGCCGTGACGCGGTCGGGATGCCGCTCGGCGTAGGCCAACGACAGCGTCGTACCCCAGGACCAACCCACGAGCAGCCAGCGGTCCACGCCGAGGCGCTCCCTCAGCAGTTCCATGTCCGCGATCAGGTGATGAGTCGTGTTGGTGGAGATGTCCACCGCGGCGTCGGAGGCGTGGGGGGTGCTGCGGCCGCATCCGCGTTGGTCGAAGGCGATGATGCGGTACCGCTGTGGGTCGAACGGCCGCCGCATGCCCGGCACGCAACCCGATCCCGGGCCGCCGTGGACGAGCAGGGCCGGTGTGCCGTAGGGGTTTCCGGATGTCTCCCAATGAACGTGGTTGCCGTCGCCCACCTCCAGCAGGCCCGAGGCGTACGGTTCGACGTCGGGATGGTCGGCCATCAATTCTTCTTGCGGCTCGCGAAGTCGGACGTCGCATCGGTCAGTTCGCCGGTGGTCGTCGACAGGACCTGACTGCGGTTCTCCAGGTGCAACGCCGCCTGCAGACTCGGTGCCTCCGGGTTGGCCCACAGCACCTGCTTGGTGGACTCGAGGCCGAACTTGCCGTAATCGCAGAGGGTTTCGGCGATGGCCAGGGCTTCGGCGAGCACGGGGCCCGTCGCAAGTCGCGACACCAGCCCGATGCGCAGAGCTTCGTCGGCCTCGACGGTTCGCGCGGTGAGGACCAGGTCGAACGCTTGACCGGCGCCGACGATCCGGGGCAGCGTGTAGCTGACCCCGATGTCGCAGCCCCCGAGTCCGAGTTTGATGAACTGGGTGCAGAACCGCGCCGTCGACGAGGCGATCCGGATGTCGGATGCCATGGCCAGGGCGAAACCGCCGCCGTAGGCCGGGCCGTTGACCGCTGAAATCACCGGTTGACGCAGGCCGCTGAGCTTGACGGTGAGTTCAGCGATGCGTTCCTGCCAGCGCATGCTGGACCGCGGGAACGGCAGCCCACGGCGTGCGCCGTCGGGAAACGGGTCGGTCAAGTCCAGGCCCGAACAGAATCCGCGACCCGCGCCGGTGAGTACGACGACGCGGCACAGGTCGTCGTCGCCGATCTCGTCGAGCGTCTGGTGAAGCTCCTCGACGAGGCCAAAGTTGAGTGCGTTGAGCTTGTCTGGACGATTCAGCGTGATGACGGCGACGTCGGGACGCGGACGGCTCAACTCGAGATGGGGCATGGTGCCCCACCCTATTGGCGGACCTCAGTCGTTACTGTGCCATCCGCTGATCCCCACGATGATCATTCGCAGTTGCTTGACCGCGGTGTTGCGGATCTCGTCGAGTGCGGCCTGGTCGGGCGCGTCTTCGATGGCCTCGGCGATCACGATCATCGAGTTCACGAACAGGCTGGACAGGATGTTCAGGTCCTCGGCGCTCCACGCATTCAGGCCGGGGAAGCGGGTCAGGTCGATGGCCAGTTCCGAGGTGATCAACCGAATCTCGGTGCGGATGGCGTAGCGCAGCACGGTCACGCCACTGTTGCGTTCGCGGGCGATGAACCGCCAATGCTCACGGCGTTCGGCGACGCCGGCGACCAGGATGTCGACCGTCGACTCGATGACCCGGCTGGGGTCCAGCTTGCCGGCCCGGGCGCCGCGCAGCATGTCGCGCAGGGCACGGAAGGACTCGTCGATGAGGACGAGGCCGAGCGCCTCCATGGAGTCGAAGTGCCGGTAGAAGGCGGCGGGCACGATCCCGGCCTCGCGCGTCACCTCGCGCAGGCTCAGGGCGCTGAAACTGCGTTCCTCGAGAAGTCGCAATGCCCCCGCCACGATGGCGCGGCGGGTGGCTTCCTTGCGCTCTTCGCGGGTCAGCGTGTCGCGGGAGCGAGAGGACCCCGAGCGTCCCGACCGGGACGATCGTGAACTGGGCGTACGTTCGTTCACCGTTGTGAAACCTACCACAACCTGGTCAAAGCCATTGACGCTCGCGGCAGGAGTGGCGCACGGTATACACATGTTCACTCAAACGAAGACGCTGAGCCTGCGGGACAGAGTGCTGCGGTCGCCTCTGGTCGACCTGCTCACCGGACCGCACGGCGTCGATCGCTACACGGAGCTCGTCGAGCCCACGTGGACGCTGGGGGACTGCCGCGCCAAGGTGGTCGCGGTCCGCCGGCAGACGCCTCGCAGCGTCACCCTGGTTCTCGAGCCCAACGCGGCCTTCGTGGCCGGACCGGCCCTGCGCGCCGGGCAGCACGTCAACCTCACCGTGGAGGTCGACGGACGCCGGCAGACCCGGTGCTACTCCCCGGCCAACGCCGAGGGTGACCGGCTCGTGGAGCTGACCATCGGCGTGCACGACGCCGGCGTGGTGTCCCAGCACCTGTTCCGCAACGCCCGTCCCGGCCTGGTCGTCGGGCTCGACGTCGTCGGCGGCGACTTCACCCTGCCGACGCAGCGCCCGCGCAACGTCCTGTTCGTCTCCGGTGGCAGCGGCATCACCCCGGTGCTGTCGATGCTGCGCACCCTGGTCCGTGAGGATGGGGACCGCGACGTCACCTTCATCCACTACGCCCGGACCCCCGAGGAGGCGTGCTACCGCGCCGAGCTCGCCGGCATGTCCGGCGTTCGCGTCCTGCACGGCTACTCGCGGACCACCGAGTCCGGCGACCTGACGGGCTACTTCGGTCCCGAGCACCTCGTCGACGCGCCGGCTCCGGACGCGGTGTACGTGTGCGGGCCGCCCGCGCTGGTCGACGCCGTCCGCGGCCACTACCCGGACGCGCTGTTCGAGAGCTTCGTCCCACCCGTGTTCGAGGTTCCGGCGGAGGCATCCGGCGGCACCGTGGCCTTCGCCGAGAGCGGCGTCGAGGTGACCGACGACGGACGCTCGCTGCTCGAGCAGGCCGAAGCCGCCGGGCTGTCGCCGCAAAGCGGCTGCCGAATGGGCATCTGCCACACCTGCACCCGGCGCAAGACCAGCGGCGCGGTCAAGAACCGCATCACCGGCGCCGTCTCCGCCGCCGACGAGGAAGACGTGCAGATCTGCATCACCGTCCCCGTCGGCGACGTCGAACTAGCCCTCTAACAATCCCACCGAGAAGGAGATCGCCATGACCGCCATGCTCGAGAAGCCCACCGCCGACATCGAGGCCGACGTCGCAGACGTCCTGCCCGAACCCATCCGTCAGGCGATCACCAAGGTCGTCGGCGGCAAGTCCGTCACCATGACTCCGGAGATGGCCGACGCCTTCGGCGCCGAGCTCGACGCGCTGCGTGAGCGCGTGGTCGCCGACCTCGGCGAGCGCGACGCCACCTACATCCGCCGGGTCATCAAGGCTCAGCGCGCCCTCGAGGTCGGCGGCCGCGCGATGCTGTTCGCCGGGATCCTCCCGCCCGCCTGGATCGCGGGCACCGCGATGCTGGCCGCGTCGAAGATCCTCGACAACATGGAGATCGGCCACAACATCATGCACGGGCAGTACGACTGGATGGGCGATCCCGCGCTCGCCGGCCGCAACTTCGAGTGGGACTCGGCCTGCCCCAGCGACCAGTGGCGCCACTCGCACAACTACATGCACCACACCTACACCAACATCGTCGACATGGACCGCGACATCGGTTACGGCATCCTGCGGATGAGCGAAGACCAGCGGTGGACGCCGTACTACTACGGCAATCCCGTCTACGCGTTCCTGCTGATGGTGCTGTTCCAGTACGGCGTCGCGCTGCACGAGCTGGAGACCGAGCGCATCCGCTCCGGTGAGATCAGCATCGCCGACAAGCGCGAGACGCTGAAGGGCATCTGGGGCAAGGTGAAGCGTCAGACGCTGAAGGACTACGTGGCCTTCCCGCTGCTGGCCGGCCCGTTTGCGCCGTGGGTGTTCACGGGCAACCTGACGGCCAACCTGATCCGCAACGTCTGGTCCTACGCGATCATCTTCTGCGGTCACTTCCCTGACGGCACACAGGAATTCACCAAGGAGGAGACCGCGAACGAGACTCGCGGGATGTGGTACTTCCGCCAGATCCTCGGCTCGGCCAACTTGACCGGCGGCAAGCTGTTTCACGTGATGAGCGGCAACCTGTCGTTCCAGATCGAGCACCACCTGTTCCCCGACATCCCGGCCTTCCGGCACGCGGAGATCGCGCCGGAGGTGCAGGAGATCTGCGAGCGTTACGGCATTCCCTACAACAAGGGCCCGCTGCCGCAGCAGTTCGGCACCGTCGTCCGCAAGATCTGCAAGCTCGCGCTGCCCTGGAACTAGCCCAGACCTGACGTGACAAGACGCAAAGGGCCCTCAATCCGCGAGATTGAGGGCCCTTTGCGTCTGCTCGCGGGGGCTACGTCTGGCAGCTAGGGCACCAGAACGAGATCCGCTCGGTACCGGTGACCTCGGCGCGATCGGACTCGATGGTCGTCCCGCAGCGACGGCAGGGTCGTCCGACGCGGCCGTACACCCAGAGGTCGCTGCCCGCCCTGGTGTTGCCGGTGGTGGTGCGGTTGACTCGGGATCGGTTCAGCCACAACATGTCCCGAGCACGCTGCACGATCCGCAGTGGATCCTTGACCGCACTGACCGGGGAGCTGGGCAGGCGGCCGGACACGAAGCACAGTTCGTTGGCGTAGACGTTGCCGACGCCGGCCATCACCCGCTGGTCCAGCAGAGCCTCCGACAACGGTCGGTCCGGATCCGCCACCAGATTCGCCGCGGCCGTTCTCGGCTCCCAGTCGTCGCCCAGCAGGTCCGGACCCAGATGGGCGACGGACTCCATGTCGAGGTCGCGCCGTAGCACCTCCAGCACCCCGAGGTCGACGCCCGCGGCCCGAGAGTCCGCCGTCTCCAGGATGATCCGCACCTTGTGCTGGGGCACGCGCCGGATCTGTCCGTCGACCAGCCACGCGCCGTCCATCTTGAGGTGGGAGTGGATGCTCGCGTCGCCGACGCGGATGAACAGGTGCTTGCCGCGACTGAGCACCTCGTCGACCACCCGGCCGGTGAGGTCCACGGTGGCGAACTTCGGCACCCGCACGTCGCACCGCGTCAGCGTCTTGCCCTCCAGGGCAGTGCGCAGCTTGTCCGCGGCGCGGAAGACGGTGTCACCTTCGGGCATGAACTGAAACCTACCCGCATCGCCGTTTGTTACACGCGCGTGTCGGCGGTGAGCTCCGGATAACCGAAACGTATTCCTACGATGACCATTCGGAAACGTGCGGCTTCTCTAATGGGGTCAAGCCGAAAGTCACCGGCCTGCCGGCAGCGTCGCCGAGTCCGAGAACCTCACCGCAAGAATCCTGGAGTCCACCATGTCGTTTGACGATTCGATCGCCGAGAAGATCAAGACCTCCCTCGCCGAGATTCCCCACCCCTCGCTGCCCAAGGGATCCAACATCTACGGTGGCACCAAGATCTTCCCCGACTACCAGGCCGAGGAGGGCGAAAGCTACTTCACGCTGGTGCACGGGATCGCCCACGAATCGTCGGTCAGCTTCGTCGCGGTGCTGCAGGCCACCCGGGCGTTGCGCAAGGGCTTCGACTCGGCCCTCTACTTCTACGGACCCGGCTCGATCAACTGCCTGGCCACCCGCGGTTTCCCCAAGACCGGCGACTCGGGGTTCCCCGGCGAGCAGAACATCAACGACTCCCTCGCGACGTTCATCGCCGAGGGCGGCACGGTGTTCTGCTGCCGCTTCGGTCTCGCCCTGCACGGCGGGCGCGAAGAGGACCTGATCGAAGGCGTCATCCCGGCGCACCCGCTCGACGTGCAGGACGCGCTGATCTACTACGCGCGCAAGGGCGCGATCGTCAACTCCACCTACATGGTCTAGGCGGCTCGAGATGACCAAGCTTGCGGCGGTCGCGGCGAACTTCACCCGCGACCTCGAACAGAACTACGCGTTGATCGACTCCCTGGCTCGGGAGGCAAGGGACGCGGGCGTGGACTTCATGGTGTTGCCCGAGGCGGCGATCGGCGGGTACCTCTCATCGCTGGGCAACCACGGCGACACGGTGAAGACGACGACGCGGTCACTGCCGCCGGCCATCCGCGTCGACGGCCCGGAACTTGCCAGGGTGCAGCAGATCGTCGGTGACCTGGTGGTCGCCATCGGCTTCTGCGAATTGGACGCCGACGGCGAAACCCGTTACAACGCAGCGGCAGTGCTCGACGGAAGCCAGGTGTACGGCACCTACCGCAAGGTGCATCAGCCCCTCGGTGAGGGCATGTCCTATTCGGCAGGCTCCGACTACGACGTGTTCGACACGCCCGTCGGCCGGGTGGGGCTGCAGATCTGCTACGACAAGGCCTTTCCCGAGGCCGCCCGCATCATGGCGCTCAAGGGCGCCCAGATCATCGCCAGCCTGTCGGCGTGGCCGGCGGCTCGGACGGCGACCGCGGAGAACCTGCAGGACGACCGGTGGACGTACCGGTTCAACCTGTTCGACGCGGCCCGCGCGTTGGACAACCAGGTGTTCTGGATTGCCTCCAACCAGAGTGGCACGTTCGGTTCGCTGCGCTACGTCGGCAACGCCAAGGTGGTCGACCCCGGCGGGAACGTACTCGCCACAACGCTTCTCGGTAGCGGGATGGCGATCGCGGACGTCGACGTCGACGGCACGTTCCGTGCCATGCGCGCGGGCATGTTCCATCTGCGCGACCGTAGGCCGGACGTCTACGGACCGGTCGTGGCGGAGGATGCCGGCCAGTGGCAGGGGCTCGCTCGTGCCTGAGATGACGTTCGACGTGCAGTGGCCCGACGGCCGGGTACAGCGCTGCTACTCGCCGAGCCTGGTGATGCACGACTACCTGACCTCTGGCTCGGCCTACACCGTGGCCGACTTCGTCGACCGGTCCGCCACCGCGTTGCAGGAGGCCAGCGACCGCGTGCGCGCCAAGTTCGGCTTCGCGTGCACCTCTGCCACCGCGACAGCGGAGCAAATCAATTCCGCGGCAACGCACTACCCCGGTGACGCGACGATCCGTGTCGTCGCCATGCACCCCGGACTGGAGACGACGTCATGACCGCCGAACACGTGTCCGTCGCCGTCGTCGGCGGCGGTCAAGCCGGCCTGTCGGTGAGTTGGTACCTGCTGCAGGAGGGCGTCGACCACGTCGTGCTGGAGGCCAAGACCCCGGTGCACGCCTGGGCGGACACCCGCTGGGACAACTTCACCCTGGTGACGCCCAACTGGCACTGCAAGCTGCCGGGCTACGCCTACGACGGTCCCGACCCCGACGGCTTCATGACCCGCGACGAGGTCGTGCAGTGGCTCGACGGGTGGCTGCGGACCTTCGAGCCGCCGCTGCGCACGCACACCCGCGTCACGACGTTGCGTCGCCGAGCCGCAGGCGGTTTCGAGCTGACGCTGGACACCGCGGCGGGCCGGGAGACGATGACGTGTGACCACGCGGTGGTGGCCACCGGCGGCTATCCCATTCCCGTGCTGCCCGCGTTCGCGGCGTCGCTGGACAGCTCGATCACCCAGATCCACTCCGAGCAGTACCGCAACGCCGACCAGCTGCCCGAGGGCGCGGTGCTGGTCGTCGGCACCGGCCAGTCCGGCGCCCAAATCGCCGAGGACCTGCACTTGGAGGGCCGTCAGGTGCATCTCGCGGTGGGCAGCGCCCCGCGGGTCGCCCGGTTCTACCGCGGCCGGGACTGCATGACCTGGCTCGCCGACATGGGGCTCTACGACAAGTCGGCGCCGGAGTACCCCGGGGGCAAAGCAGCCATCGAGAAGACCAACCACTACGTCACCGGGCGCGACGGCGGCCGCGACATCGACCTGCGCAGGTTCGCCGCCGAAGGCATGCGGCTCTACGGCACCCTCGGTGACGGCCGGGACACCAGGCTGACCTTCGAACCGTCGCTGCGCGGTGCTCTCGACAAGGCCGACGCGACCTACAACTCGATCTGCGCCGACATCGACGCGTTCATCGAGCGCGAGGGGATCACGGCGCCGCCGGCCACCCGGTACATCCCGGTGTGGGAACCCGACGCCGACCTCACCGAACTCGATCTGGCCGCCGCCGGGGTCACCAGCATCGTCTGGGCCATCGGCTACCGGCCCGACTACCGGTGGATCGAGGCCAGCGCCTTCGACGGCGGAGGGCGGCCGATGCAAAACAGGGGCATCACGGAGGTCGAGGGTCTGTCCTTCGTCGGACTGCCGTGGATGCACACCTGGGGTTCCGGTCGGTTCCTCGGCGTCGACCGCGACGCCAAGCACATTGCCGAGACGATCATCGACGATCTCCGACGCCAGTCCGCGCCAAGCGCTCGTCGCCGCCTCGCCGTGGCCCGCTGAGAACGAGGGAAGCCATGTCCGTCTCCACCCGCGTCGACCTCACCCTGCTGGGAATCCGGGGTCGCCCGCCGGTCAGCCGGACCGCCGGCGCCGGCCCCAGCGCCGACGGTCACCTGATGATCGACGGCCGCGCCGCCGCGATCCCGCTGAATGCCAACAGTCCCTTCGTCTTCGACGGCAGCCGCGTGCTGCTCGACGGGCAGGACTCGGGCCTGGAGGTCGACGTGATCGACCGGCCCGCGTTCTACGATCTGCAGACCACCGAGGGCATCTCCTACGAGAAGATCGCCCGGCTGCACGGCCGGGACGTGCTGGCCACCACCGTCGTCCAGACGTGCATCCGCTACGGCGTCGACGACCGGTGCCGGTTCTGCTCCATCGAGGAGTCGCTGCGCTCGGGCGCCACGACGGCGGTGAAGCGACCGCACGAACTCGCCGAGGTGGCCGAGGCCGCGGTGCGACTGGACGGCGTCCGCCACATGGTCATGACCACGGGCACGTCGGCCGGCACCGACCGCGGTGCCCGGCATCTGGCCCGATGCGTGCGGGCGGTGAAGGCCGCGGTGCCGGGGCTACCCATCCAGGTGCAGTGCGAGCCGCCGGCGGATCTGGCGGTGCTGACCGAGTTGCGCGACGCGGGCGCGGACGCGATCGGCATCCACGTCGAGTCCCTCGACGACGAGGTGCGCCGCCGGTGGATGCCGGGCAAGGCGACCGTTCCCCTCGCGCAGTACCGCGAGGCGTGGCGGGAGGCCGTCCGCGTCTTCGGCCCCAACCAGGTGTCGACGTATCTCATCGTGGGCCTGGGCGAGGATCCCGACGAATTGATCTCCGGTGCAGCCGAACTCGTCGAGATGGGCGTCTACCCCTTCGTGGTGCCGTTCCGCCCGCACCCCGGCACGTTGGCAGTCGACGTCGACCGGGTGGGGGCGCCCGACGCGGCCACCGTCGAGAAGGTGTCCCGGGAGGTCGCCAACGTGCTGCGGCTGGCGGGCATGGCAGGGGCCGACCAGAAGGCCGGCTGCGCCGCGTGTGGCGCGTGCGGCGTGCTCCAGAGCGTCGGCGGGTGAGGGTCGTGGAGACGCTGTCGATTCTCGCCGGCACCCGTTCCCACGCCGTCCCCGCGGCGGGCTTCCTGATCCGCCGCGCGGACGAGGTCGACCTGGCGGCGTACCGCAGGCTGCGCCACGACGCCTTCGTCGTCGACCAGCACCTCTTCGCGGGCAGCGACGCCGACGACGTCGACGACGATCCGCGCACGGTGGTGCTGGTGGCGGTCGCCCAGGACGCCACGGTGGTGGGCGGCGTGCGCCTCGCCCCGCGGTGCGAGCCCGACCTCGGCTGGTGGACGGGCAGCAGGCTCGTCACCAGCGCGGCCGCTCGGTCCTCGGGAGTGGGCCCGGCCCTGGTCCGCGCGGCGTGCGCCCACGCCGAGTCGGCGGGCGTGCTGCGCTTCGACGCGACCGTGCAGCGGCGGTACGCGGAGATGTTCGGCGCGCTCGGCTGGGAGGATCACGGCGACTGTCTGGTGGCGGGCCAACCGCATGCGCTGATGCGGTGGCCGCTGCACCGGATGCAGCGTCTCGCCGACGCGACCAAGTCCTTTCTCGGCGACGCCCTGGCTCCGTTGCGCGCGGTGCCCGGCGGCCTGGGTCCCGACGGTTTCATCGGCGACGACGGCGTGCCGCTGCCCGGCAGCGATCTGGTCGCGGCGTGTGATGCAATCATCCCGTCCATGGTGGAACGCGATCCGGAGTGGGCGGGGTGGTGCTCGGTGCTGGTCAACGTCAACGACCTGACCGCGATGGGCGCTGCGCCGACGGGGTTGCTCGACGCCGTCGGGGCGCCCACCCGCTCGCTGCTGACCCGCATCGTGCGGGGCATCGCGAAGGCCTCGCAGGCGTGGCGGGTGCCGGTGCTCGGCGGTCACACCCAACTCGGGGTCCCCGCCTCGCTGGCGGTGACGGCCTTCGGACGGACGTCGACTCCGATCCGCGCCGGCGGTGGCTCCGCGGGCGACACCGTGCGTCTGACGGCCGATCTGGCGGGGGACTGGCGCCCGGGTCAGCATGGTCGGCAATGGGATTCGAGTGGCACCCGAAGCGCCGACGACCTCGCCGAGCTGTCCACGTTGATCGCGCGAATGGCGCCGCGAGCGGCCAAGGACGTCAGCATGGCCGGTGTCGTCGGCACGATGGGAATGCTGGCCGAGGCCAGTGGCACCGGCGCCGAACTCGACGTGGCCCGCATTCCCCGGCCCGCGACCGCCGACATGGGCGCGTGGCTCACGTGCTTCCCCGGCTACGCGATGCTCACCGCGGACCGGGCCGGAGTGGCCGCGCCGCGAGTGCCGACCGGCGTGGTCACCGCCGCGTGCGGCGAACTGACGGCTCGCCGCGGAGTCCGACTCAGATGGCCCGACGGCGTCACCACGACCGCGGTGGCCGCCGACGTCACCGGGCTGGGACGGGCCTGACCTTGGGACTCGTGACGATCGGTGCGGTCGCGGCGCACTTCGGCCGCGACGTGGACCGCGGCGTCAGCAAGGTCGTCGGCATCGTCGATGCTGCCGCGCGTGACGGCGTCGAGTTGTTGGTGTTCCCCGACGCGTGTCTCGGTGGGTACATCGGCGACCTTCGCGCGCCCGATCTCAACGACCAGCCCCCCGCCCTGGATCCCGACGGGCCGGAGATCGCGGCGGTGATCGCTGCGGCGGGTCCCATGACGGTCTGCGTCGGGTATGCCGAGCAGGCGCTGGGCGGGCGGTACAACGCGGCGATCTGCGTGTCGGGTGACGGGGTGCTGGGCCAGCACCGCAAGGTGCATCAGCCGGCGGGCGAGTCGCTGGCCTACCTGGCGGGCGACGCGTTCACGGCATTCGACACCCCGGTCGGCCGACTGGGGATGCTGATCGACTACGACAAGACCTTCCCCGAGTCCGCCCGCGCGCTGGCGCTCGACGGCGCCCACGTCATCGCCGCGCTGTCGGCCTGGCCGGCCAGCGTCACCGACCGGGCGTCCCGGCTGCCCGCCGACCGGCAGGCGCGGCTGTTCGACCTCTACGACTGCGCCCGGGCGGCGGAGAACCAGGTGGTCGTCGTCTCGTCGAATCAGACGGGGGTGATGGGCGCTTTGCGATTCCTCGGCCAGGCGAAGGTCGTCGGCCCGGGCGGCGACGTGTTGGCGAACACCGGTTCCAAGGGCGGGCTGGCCAAGGTGACCGTCGACGTCGGGGCCGAGATCACCCGTGCCCGAAAGGTGTTGAACCACATCGCCGAACGGCGGGTCGACGCCTACGGTCTCGGCGCCGGGAGTTGAAGGTGCGCGTCGCCCTGCTCACCTATTCGACGAAGCCCCGCGGCGGCGTCGTGCACACGCTGCACCTGGCCGAAGCGCTGGCCGCGGCGGGCGCCGACGTCACGGTGTGGTCGCTGGCTCGCCACGGTGACCGCGGTTTCTTCCGCGCCGTCGACCCCGGCGTGGGCGTGCGACTGGTGGACTTTCCCGACGGGGGCGAGGAGTCGGTCACCTCGCGCATCGTGCGGTCGATCGCGTTGCTGCGGGAGGCGTTCACGCCCGAGGCCTACGACGTCGTGCACGCGCAGGACTGCATCAGTGCCAACGCCGTGGGTACGTGCATCCGGACCATCCACCACCTCGACCAGTTCACCACGCCGGTGCTGGCGGAATGTCACGAGAAGGCCGTCGTCGAACCGTACGCGCGCATCTGTGTCTCCGAGGCGGTGGCGGCGGAGGTGCGGGCCGGGTGGGGACTGTCGCCCAGCGTGATCCCGAACGGCGTTGCCGCGCAACGGTTCGTCGATGCGGCCGCCGACACCCCGGTCGCCGAGGCGCGGCGCGAGCAGTGGCGGCGCACGCTCGGCCGTTACGTCCTGGCGGTCGGCGGCATCGAGCCACGCAAGGGCACCGTCGACCTGGTGCAGGCGTATCACGCTCTGCGGCAACGCGTTCCCGACGTCGGGTTGGTGATCGCCGGCGGTGAGACGCTCTTCGACTACCGCGACTACCGCGCCGAGTTCGACCGCCGATGCGCCGAGCTCGGCGTCGAGCCGCTCATCCTCGGTGCCGTCGACGACGACGAGCTGCCGAGCCTGGTCGCCGCGTCGTCGGTCTTCGCCTTCCCGTCGACCAAGGAGGGCTTCGGGCTGGCCGCGATGGAGGCGCTCGCCGCCGGTCGTCCCGTCGTCGCCCGGGATCTGCCGGTGCTGCGCGAGGTGTTTGGTGACACCGTCGGCTACGGCGCGACGACGGCTCACATGGCTGCACTGATGGCCGACGCACTGGAGTCCGGCGCGGATCCGCGCCCGGGACGCGCGTTGGCTACGTCGCTGACGTGGTCGGCGGCCGCGAACCGCCACCTCGACTTCTACGAAGCCCACCCGACGCCGGGTTAGCGGTCGACGGCGTTCAAGGCGCCGACCGCTTCGTCGACGATGCGGCCGACCAGCGCCGAGGCGCCGCGCACTTCGGTGACCAGGTCGACGGCTTCACCCGCCCAGACCGGCCGAAAGTCCATGTCTCCCCTGGCCACACCGGCCCGGAAGGCGGCCAGCGCCTCGGCGTCGCGGCCCAGCTGATCCTCGCGGTTCTGCCACGCGTCGGTGAAGGCGTTGCGCAGCGTCCTGGCGGGGTAGACGGCGGGCCAGCCCGCGTCGGCCGCGACGTCGGCCACCCGGCCGAGCACGGTGTCCGCGGCTCCGGCGGACATGATCGCCGCCGACTCGTCGGCGTCGAGCAGTGCTTCCGGGGTGGCCTCGAACCGGGTGCCGATCACCACACCGGCGGCGCCGAGCACGAGCGCCGCGGCCAGCCCGCGGCCGTCGGCGATTCCGCCGGCGGCCAGTACCGGGACGTCACCGGCGACGTCGACCACGGCGGGCACGAAGGGCAGCGTCGAGCGGCCGCCGCCATGGCCGCCCGCTTCGGTGCCCTGCGCCACGACCACGTCGGCGCCGACCTCCAGCGCACGCCGCGCCTCGGCCATGCTGGTGACCTGGACGATCAGGGGGATGCCCGCGTCGCGGACGGCGGGTGCGAACGGAGCGGGATCGCCGAAGGACAGCATGATCGCGGCCGGTCGCCACGCGAGCGCCGCGGCGACGACGTCGTGGTCGACCGCCCAGCTCAACAGTCCGATGCCCCAAGGCCTTTTGGTGCCGCTGGCGGCGAGGTCGCATTCCCGGCGGAGCCACTCCGCGTCGCCGCGCCCGCCGCCGATCATGCCGAGTCCGCCACCCTCGGCGACGGCGGCGGCCAGCCGGCCGCCTGCCACCCCGCCCATGGGTGCCAACACGATGGGGTGCTCGATTCCGAACATGTCCGTCAACGCCGACCGCAGGCCCATGCCTGCACTGTAGGCAGCGCGTCAGGCGGGGGAGTCGCTACATCCCGGTGATCTTCACCGTCTGCTCCGCCTGCTGGCCCATCAGGGTGGTGAACGCCTCGAGCACCACCACACCGTCGTCGTCGGTGCAGACGTTCCTGGTCACGACGATGTCGGCGCCGAATCGCTCGTCCACCGAATGGATCTCCAACCGGGCCCACAGTCGGTCGCCGGCGTAGATCGGTCGGTGGTACACGAAGCGCTGGTCCACCTGGACGATGTTCATCGTCTCGATGCCGACGTCCACGGTGCGGAAGAAGTCCTGCTGGACGAGCAGCGCGTACACCGCGGTGAACGTCAACGGCGCCATGAGCGCCGGGTGACCCTGCTCGGCGGCGGCCTCCTCGTCGTGACTGGCCCCGTCGGAGGACTGGACGGCCTTCGCGTACTCGCGGATCTTCTCGCGGCCGACGACGAAGTAGTCGGGATAGTGGTGCACCATGCCGCGGATATCGGTCTTCAACGCCACGGGACACCACCGAGGATGCGCCCCGTGGCGAAGAGACGATGACGGGGTTCTAGGTCAACTGCCTTCACGACGTTCAATTCAAGCAAAGAAAGCTGGGTGGCTCATCTCGAGCCGGTGCCGGAACGCCGTCACCGCAGTCGCAGACCCCTTGGGGTCCGGGAGAAGCCGCCGGCGGTCAGGGCGTCCTGAACGGCGACGTGCTGGTCGCCCGCGCCGGTCTCGAGAACGGGAACGCCGTTGATGCGCTCGACGAGCAGGGCCCGAAGCCGCCCGGCACCCACCAGTTCGACCAGTGCGGTCGCGGCGGCGGCGTGCGCCTCGACGTCGGTGGAGAACGCCAGCAACGACCGGCCGCCGCGCTCGAGGAACCAGGTCAACTCACCGTCGACCAGGATCACCAGCGCGCCGGCCTTGCGTCCCGGCCGGTGTCCGGTGTCGGCGTCGGTGGGCCACGGCAGGGCGGCGCCGTAGGGGTTCGCGGGGTCGGCGGCCGCGAGCACCACCGCGTGATACTCGCGATGCTGGCGGTCCAGGTCGTCGAGGTAGGTGCGCAGACGGTCGACCGTGGACGCGACCGCGAACTGGGCGCCGCCGAGGGATTCGACGAAGTAGCCGCGCTGGCACCGGCCCACGTCCTCCAGGGCGGTGAGCACCTTGTACAACATGGCGAACCCGCCCGGCGCGCCTTCCGACGCGCCCTTGGTGACCACGCCGTAGCGGTTGAGCAGGAGCTCCGCGGTGAAGTGCGCGCGGATGGTCGAGTCGGGTTCGGGATGAGGCAGGGCCGACCACCGACCGGCCACCGTCGCGTCGGTGGTGCGGGTCTGGGCGTGCGCGACGCTGTAGCGGCTCAACCGGGGCGGTCGTTGGCGCTGTCGATGGGCGCCGCCGCGTTTCCCCGTGCCCGCGAGCAGGGCGCGCACCGGGGCGAAGGTGTCGCCGGTGATCCGGCCGGCCCAGATCAGCTCCCACAGCGCGGCCTTGGTGTCGGCTTCGGACGCGCCGGAGGTGAGTTGGCGGAAGAAGTAGGCGCCGCCGTTGTCGAGGGTGTCGAGGACCTCCCGGTGGACGTCGGTGAGGTCGAAGTCGGTCGGGGTGGCAAGCGTCAGCGGAGCCGTCTCGGCGCTGTGGAAGGCGATCCAGCCGTCACCGCTGCCGATCTCGCCGGCGCCGGACCACGTCACCTCGCCCGCGGCGAGCAGTTCGTCGAGCATCGCGGGCTGGTAGTTGCGCACGCGTTGGCCGAACACCAACGGCTCGATGGCCGACGCGGGAATGGGCACGCCGGAGAGCTGTTCGATCACCGACGCCAATCCGTCGACGCCCAGGCTCTTCTCGACGCCGACCTGCTGCCAGGCGGGCAGGAACCTGGCGTAGGCGGCGGTGCTCACCGGCTCGACCTGGGCCCGCAGGGCGGCCAGGGAGCGTCGCCGGAGGATCTTGAGAACGTCGGCGTCGCACCACTGTTCGGTGTCGGCCGGGACGGCGGTGGTGAATTCGCCGCGGACCAGCCGCCGGTCGGCCGACATGCGGCCCAGCACGTCGGCGGTCACCCGCAAGCCCAGGCCGAAGCGCTCGGCGGCGTCGGCGGTGGTGAACGGCCCGCGCGTGCGGGCGTACCGGCCGAGGAGCTCACCGAGCGGATCGGTGACCGATTCGGTGAAGCTGGCGGGGATGCCGACGGGCACGGCGATGCCCACGCCGTCGCGCAGCAGGCCGATGTCCTCGATGGCGACCCACCACGTCTGGCCGGCGAACGACACCGTCAGGGCGCGTCGGCTTGCCCGCAGGCCCTCCAGCCATCCACCGACGTCGTCGACGGTCGAGCGCTGCGCCACCTCGAGTTCGGTGAGGGGGCCCAGCAGTCGCAGCAGGTCGGCCACGCCCTCGGCGTCGCGCACCTTGCGGTCCTCGGCGAGGTGCTGCAGCTGCGCGACGGTGGACTCGATCACCTTCTGGTCGAGCAACTCCCGAAGCTCGACGCGGCCGAGCAGTTCGGCCAGCAGCGTGCTGTCCAGCGACAGGGCCGCCGCGCGCCGCTCCGCAAGCGGGCTGTCGCCCTCATACATGAAGGCCCCGACGTAGCCGAACAGCAGCGACGCCGCGAACGGTGACGGGGTGACCGTCTCGACCTCGAGGATGCGAATGCGCCGCTGTGCAACGCGATCCATCAACTCCCGCAGCGTCGGAACGTCGTAGACGTCTTGCAGGCACTCGCGGACCGTCTCCAGGACGATGGGGAAGTCGGGGTACTTGCGGGCGATGTCGAGGAGTTGCGCCGCGCGCTGGCGCTGATGCCACAGCGGTGACCGCTTGCCCGGGTGGCGCCGCGGCAACAGCAGCGCGCGGGCGGCGCACTCCCGGAACCGCGACGCGAACAGTGCCGAGCCGCCCACCTCGTCGGTGACGATCGGGTCGATCTCGTCGGCGTCGAAGACGAACAGTTCGGCACCGGGCGGGGTGTCCTCGGTGTCGGGCAGGCGCACGATGATGCCGTCGTCGGAGGCGGTGGGCTTCTCGTCGATGCCGTACCGCTCCCGCAGCCGTCGGGCGACCGCCAGCGCGAGCGGCCCGTGCACCCGCAGGCCGTAGGGGGAGTGCAGGATGACGCGCCAGTCACCGAGTTCGTCGCGGAAGCGCTCCACGACGAACGTGGTGTCGGTCGGGACGGTGCCGGTGGCCTCCTTCTGGTCGAAGATCAGCTGCCAGAGGTTGTCCGTCGCGAAGTCGTTGAAACCCATTGTCGCGCAACGTGCGTCGAACTTCTCCCGGTTCAGTCCCGATAGCTCGCCGGTGAACGCGCCGATGGCGGCACCCAGTTCGGCGGGTCTGCCCACCCCGTCGCCGCGCCAGAAGGGCAGTCGGGCGGGTTGCCCGGGCGCAGGCAGCACCAGCACGCGGTCGTGGGTGATCTCGGTGATCCGCCAGCTGGTGGCACCGAGGGAGATGACGTCGCCGGGTCGTGACTCGTAGACCATCTCTTCGTCGAGTTCGCCCACCCGGGAGGGTTTGTCGGTGTCGGCCGAGGACGCCAGGTACACGGTGAACATCCCGCGGTCGGGGATGGCGCCGCCGGAGGTCACCGCCAGCCGCTGGGCGCCCGGTCGCGCGGTGAGCGTGCCGGCGTCGCGGTCGTAGACCAGACGGGGGCGCAGCTCCGCGAACTCCGTGGAGGGGTACTTGCCGCTCAGCAGGTCCACTGTCGCCTCGAAGGCGCTGCGCGGCAACGTGGCGAAGGGCGCGCTGCGCCGGACGGCGTCGAACCAGCGGTCGGCGTCCAGTGGCTCGAGGGCGGCCGCGGCGACGGTGTGCTGGGCGAGGATGTCCAGCGGGTTGGTGGGCACCCGCATGGTCTCGATCTGACCGCCGAGCATGCGCTGCACGGTCACCGCGCAGTCGATCAGGTCGGTGCGATGCTTCGGCAGCAGCACGCCCTGGGAGATCTCGCCCACCTGGTGGCCGGCGCGGCCGATGCGCTGCAGCCCGCTGGCGACCGAGGGCGGCGACTCGACCTGGATGACGAGGTCGACGGCGCCCATGTCGATGCCGAGTTCGAGGCTGGAGGTGGCGACGACGGCCCGCAGCCGGCCGGTCTTCAGATCGTCCTCGACGATCGCCCGCTGCTCCTTGCTGATGGATCCGTGGTGGGCCTTCGCCAGGATGGGTTCGGCGCCCTTCGCCACGCCGCTGCCCATCATCTGGGCGGGATAGCCGCCGCCGACCTTGGGGTTGGACGTCTCGACGAGCTCGGTGCCCTGCCGCTCGGCGTGAATCTCGTTGAGCCGAGCCGTGAGTCGCTCGGCGAGCCGCCGCGAGTTGGCGAACACGATCGACGAGCGGTGCGACTCGATCAGGTCGACGATGCGTTCCTCGACGTCGGGCCAGATGCTGTTGTTCTCGAGGTTGGCCATGTCGGGTACCGGCACTTGGACCGACAGGTCGAAGGTCTTGGCGGCCATCGGCGCCACGATGGTGGTGGGGGCCTGGCCGGACAGGAACCGGGCGACCTCCTCGGGCGGTCGGACGGTCGCCGACAGCCCGATGCGCTGGGCGGGCCGGTCCATCAGCTGGTCGAGCCGCTCGAGGGACAGGGCGAGGTGGGCGCCGCGCTTGGTGGCCGCCACGGCGTGAACCTCGTCGACGATCACGGTCTCGACGTCGGTGAGGGTCTCCCGGGCGGCCGAGGTCAGCATCAAGAAGAGCGACTCGGGGGTGGTGATGAGGATGTCGGGTGGCCGGGCGATCATCTCGCGGCGGCGATTGGGTGGGGTGTCACCGGAGCGGACCCCGACGCTGATGCTCGGGGCGAGCTCACCCTGGCGTTCGGCGACTCGGCCGATGCCGGTCAGCGGGGTGCTGAGGTTGCGTTCGACGTCGACGGCCAGTGCCTTGAGCGGGGAGACGTAGAGCACCCGGGTGCCCGTCTTGGCCGCCGGATCCTTCGGGGTCGACGCGAGTCGGTCGATGGCCCAGAGGAACGCGGCGAGCGTCTTGCCCGACCCCGTCGGCGCGATGACCAGGGTGTTGTCGCCGTTGGCGATGGCTTCCCACGCCTCGGTCTGAGCGGCGGTCGGGGCCGCGAAGGTGCCGGTGAACCACTCCCGCGTCAGGTCGCTGAAGCGGGCCAGCGGTGCTGCCGGTGCAGCGGACTTACGGGCCATCTAGCCATAGTGCCTGCACCCACCGACACGTCCGTCGCGCGGTGGTCAGCGGCCGGGAACGCCCTCGAGGATGAAGCCGACCGCGGTCTCTACGCGTTCCGCGGCGCGCTGGAAGGTCATCGTGCCCGCGGCGGCCTGAATCAGGGCGCCCGAGAACACGAGTTCGAGGGTCGCGATGACCTCCGGCCACGACCCGGGACCGACCGCGGAGGCGATGAGGCGATGGATCTCCAGCCCGATCTGCTCGCGGGCCCGGTCGGCGGTCGGGCCGCTGTCGAGGAAGACGGCCGCGCACGCCGACGCGATCGCGGGCTCCTCGGCGACGACCAGCATCATGTGGCTGAGTTGCTCCGCGACCCGGGTGAGGGAGCCGTGGCTGGCATCGGTACTGAGGGCGACGCCGCGAATGCGGCGCAGACAGGTCTCGACGACGAGTTCGTCGGTGGAGGAGAACAACTGTTCTGCGGTCGCGGGCAACACCCCGGCTCGGGCGGCCACCTCGCTGACCGCGACGGCGTCCAGCGGGGACTCGCGCAGCATGTCGACCGTCGCGTCGATCATCTTCGTCGAGGCCTCGGCGTCCGACCGTCGGCGGCGCCGGATCTCCAGCTCGTCGACGTCTGACGAACTCGTGCTGGACATGTGTCCAGGGTAGCGAGGAACGCCCGCTCACTCACCTCGGCACGACCCGGGCGCCGTAGAGGGGGATGATCACGAGATGAAGGATTCGTCGACGCACGACACGAAGCTGGGCGTGCTGCATGCCGGACCCACCGCCATCGACCAGCTGCCCGAGCTGGTCCGCGCCACGGGACAGGGCCGGGCGCTGATCCTCGTCGACGTCGACGCCGACGGGGCGGCCAGGACCTACGTGGAGCGGGCGTTGGCAGAGGCCGCCATGCCCGCGCGCGTCGTCGAGATGTCGAACGGGGCGGACCGTGACGGTGAGGTCGACGCCGTCGCACGGATCCTGGCGCAGTTCGCCGGCGGCGGTCTGGTCTCGGTCGGCGACAGCGCACTCATCGCCGCAGGCAAGGCGGTGGCGACGCTGGCCAGCAACCCGCTGCGGCGGCCGGGACAGCAGCCGCGGACCCGGCCGCGCGCCCACATCGCCGTCCCGACCGCACTGGGCCCGGCCGAGGAGGCCACCAGCGTCGTCACGCTCGGCCCCTACGGCGAAACCTTCGAGGACGACCGGCTCCTGGCGCTGGCCGTCGTCGACGAGCGCGTGTTTCCCGAGACCGACCCCGGTACGGGGCTGTACAAGCGCCTCGCGGTGGCGCTGGCCGCGTGCACCGTCGTCGACGACACCGCCACCCTGCGGGACAGCACCCTCGCGCTCTCGGCGGTCCACCACCTCGTCGGCGCCGACACCCGCCCCGTCGAGGTGCGGCAGGCCTTGACGCTCGCCACGGCCGGACACCGGCGTTGGCCGTCGTGCCTGCGCTGCAAGGCCGGCACCGTTCTTCCGGCCGCCGTGCTCGACGGTCCGTCGTCGCCCGCGCAGACGTGCCTGCAGCAGGCGGTCGCCCGCGGGTTGACCGTCGGCGCGAACTAGCCGACGACGGCGGGCGCGACCGAGAATCCCGGCGGCGCCGACGCGTCGAGCACGTCCCGCAGCCGGTGGCCGAGCCGGTCGAGCCGGTCGCCGTCCATCCGGTTGCTCGGCCCGGTGATGCTCACCGCCACGGGGCGACCGGTGGGCCGGCGCAATGCCACTCCCACACAACAGATCCCGGCTTCGTTCTCCTCGCGCTCCATCGCGAACCCCCGCTCCCTGGCCTCGCCGACGGCCCGGCGGAATCTGTCCACCACCACGGGCTCCGCGTCGGCGGTGTAGGCCGACAGTTGGGCGTCCGAGGCGCCCTCGCCGGCCACCATGGCGCGCCCCAGCGCAGTGGTGAGCACGCTGACCTGACGGCCGACGCGCGACCACACCCGCATGGCCCGGTCGGGTTCCACCTTGTCCAGATACAGGACGTCCCGCCCTTCGAGGATGCCCAGGTGGACCAGCTCCTGGACCTCCTGGCAGATGGCGAGCAGGGTCGGGCGGAACAGCGTGGGGAGGTTCTCCTCGCGCTGGAACCGTTCGACCAGAAGCGCTGGGCGAGAACCCAATCGGTAGCGCTGGTCGACGCCCTGCTCGGCGAAGCCGCGGTGCTGCAGCGCCTGCAGCGTGCGGTGGGCCGAGGCCTTGTTGAGCCCGCTCGCCGCGACGACGTCGCGCAACGCCATTCCCTCGGGGCCGGCTTCGGCGAGGAGCTCGACCAACGCGAGGGCCTTGTCCACGCTGCCGACCGGAGACTGCGAATCGCCACTCGTCATCGCGTCCTCCTTCGATCCTCGGCCGTAGCGAGAGCTTCGCACATCGACATGGTGACGCTTGACACACCGATCGAGCACATGTCAGTGTGGTTCGCATAACGATACATGAGGTTCATAATACGGAACGATGGTCATCGCGGGTCGAGAAGAGGACATGATGCTGAGACTGTCTCGCCAAACCACTCCGACGGGCGCCGTGCTCGGCGCCTCGGCTGGCGCCGCGTCGGGCATGGTCCATCTGGGTCTGGGCAACTTCCATCGAGCGCACGCCGCGGTGTACACGGCACAGGCCCTGGCCACCGAGCCCGGTGACTGGGGAATCCACGGCTTCGCCAACCGGTCCCACGACGTGGTCGACGCGATGCGCGAGCAGGACGGCCGCTACGGCGTGCTCGAACTGTCCGAGAGCGGTCGCCGCGCCGCCGTGGTCGACGTGCACCGCGGCCTAGGGGTGCTCGCCGACGAACCCGACGCCTTCGTCGCGGCCGTCGCCGCGCCGGCCACTCGCATCCTGACCATGACCGTGAGCGAGATCGGCTACTGCCGCTCGCCACGACACGGCCGCCTCGACGTCGACCGCGACGACGTCCGCGCCGATCTCGCCGACCCCGCGCGCCCCCGCAGCACGATCGGACTCATCGCCCGCGGCGTGGCGGTCCGCGCCGCGAGCGGCGCCCCGATGACCGTGTTGTCGTGTGACAACCTGCAATCCAACGGACACGTCACCCGCGCCGTCCTCACCGAGTACCTGCACGCGAGCTCCGCCGGCGAGGACGTCCTCGCCTTCGTTCGTGACCACGTCACGTTCCCGAACTCCATGGTCGACCGGATCGTGCCCTCGACCACCGACGGCACCATCGCCGCCGTCGGTGACCTGCTCGGGGTCGAGGACCGCTGCCCGGTGCCCGCCGAGGAATTCACCATGTGGGTCCTCGAAGACGACTTCGCCGCCGGACGACCCGCGTGGGATCGTGCCGGAGCCATCACGAGCGACGAGGTCGAAGCCTATGAACTGGTGAAACTGCGCCTGCTCAACGGTTCTCACTCCCTGATCGCCTATCTCGGGATCCTCGACGGCCACGGCACGATTGCCGACGCCTGGGCGCAGCCCTTCGTCCGCGACGCGGTCCGGGCCTGCATCACCCACGAATACCTGCCGACCATCTCGTTGCCGAAGGGGTTCGACGTCGACGCCTACGTCGACTCGCTGTCGCACCGGTGGGCCAATGCCGCACTCGGTCACCGCACCTCACAGGTCGGCACCGACGGTTCGGTCAAACTGCTTCAGCGCGTGCCGGAGCCCGCGCTGATTGCGTTGCGCGACGGGCGAACTCCGCATCTGCTGGCGCTGACCGTGGCCAGCTGGATCGTCTCGGTCGCCCCGCCCCCCGGCGTCGACCCCGGCCCGTACGCCGGCGAGATCCGCGAACCCGCCCGGGACCGGCTGGCCGAGGTGACGCGCGGGGCGTCGGGGCCCCGCGAACACGCCATGGCGGTGCTGCGCGGCGGATTCCTGCCCGACGATCTCGTCGCGCACGACGCGTTCACCGACCGGGTCGCCGACCTCGTCGATGTCATCGCCCGCAGCGGAATTCGCGCGGCGGCCCGGGAGGCCGTCGAGGCGGCCGACGACAGGAGGGTGTCATGAAGGCTCTGGCAATTTACGGCAAGGAGGACATCCGCTGGGAGGACCGCTCCGAGCCCCAGCCCGCCGACGGCGAGGTCCGGCTGCGCGTCGGCTACGTCGGCATCTGCGGATCGGATCTGCACTACTACTTCCACGGCGCCAACGGCGAGAACGTCGTCCGGGAACCGTTCACGCCCGGCCACGAACTGTCTGCGGTCGTCGACCTCGACCCGTCCGGCCGCTACCCGACCGGCGCACCGGTGACGGTGCATCCGGCGCGCTACGGCGCGCCGGTGGCGGGCCTTCAGGAACGTCCCCATCTACGCCCCGGCGGTGACTACCTCGGCAGCGCGGCCACCTTCCCCCACCGCCAGGGCGGTGCCGCCGAACTGTTGATCGTCGAGGACCACATGATCCGGCCGCTGCCGGCGGGGCTGCCGCTGCTTCGCGCCGCGTTGGCCGAGCCGCTCGCCGTCGCGCTGCACGCCGTCAACCTGGCCCCCGGCCTGTCCGGCCGACGGGTTCTGGTGATCGGCGCCGGTCCCATCGGACTCCTGGTCGTCGCGGCCGCCGCCGAAGCCGGCGCGACCGAGATCGGCGTCACCGATCTGCGTCCCGAGCCGCTGGCCCGCGCAGTTGCGTTGGGCGCCAACCACACCGTGCTCGTCGGCCGCGACGTCGTCGACGACGAGGCCTACGACGTCGTCTTCGAATGCTCCGGGGTCGGCGTGTCGGTCACCCAGGCGGTGCGGGCGGTGCGGCGCGCCGGCACCGTCGTGCAGGTCGGCATGCTGCCGAACGCCGAGATCGGCGTCAACCTCGCCCCGATGCTCGCCAAGGAGGTCAGCCTGCTCGGCGCCTTCCGGTTCTCCACCGAAATCGACGACGCCATCGCACTTCTCGCCGCCACCGACCGCTTCGACGCGGTCATCTCCCACGTGATCCCGGCCGCCGACGCCGTGAACGCCTTCGCCGTGGCCCGCGACGCCTCGGCGTCGGCGAAGGTCATGCTCCAACTCTGATAATCCGTAGCCATCCCAGCACACACCTCGAGGAACGACATGACCGCAGCGCACGCCCCCGAACCACGCACCGACGACCATCCGCCGACGGCCCAGCGCAGCACCGGCGACCTGATCCGGGCCGCCGTCTCCGGATGGTTGGGCACCGCACTGGAATTCATGGACTTCCAGCTCTACTCCCTCGCCGCTGCGCTGGTGTTCAGTCAGCTGTTCTTCTCCGGTGAGAGCGCCGGGATGGCGGTGGTCCTATCGATGGCCACCTACGGCGTCGGTTACGTCGCCCGACCTCTTGGCGCCATCTTCTTCGGCCGTCTCGGTGACCGCATCGGGCGGCGGAAGGTGCTGTTCTACACCATCGCCCTGATGGGTGCGGCCACCACGCTGATCGGCGTGCTGCCGACCTACCAGCAAGTGGGTGTGCTCGCCCCGGTGCTGTTGGTGGTCTTGCGACTGCTGCAAGGGTTCGGCGCCGGCGCCGAAATCAGCGGCGCGGGAGTGATGCTCGCCGAATACGCCCCCGTCCGGCGGCGCGGCTTCATCGCCTCCCTGGTGGGCCTCGGCACCAACTGCGGAACCCTGTTCGCCTCGGGCATCTGGGCGATCCTGCTCGGCGTGATGGTCGAGAGCGACGTCATCGCCTGGGGCTGGCGCATCCCGTTCATCGCCAGTGCCGTGGTGATGGTGTTCGCCGTCTGGGTGCGGTTGAACCTGAAGGAGAGTCCCGTCTTCGAGGAGCGCGACGACGTGGTCGACGGTCGCGCCTTGACCCGCGAGGAGATCCTGGAGCGGGACACGAAGGTCGAGACCCGCACAGTGGAAGCGTTGCAGCACAAGCCGATCAAGGCGATCGCCGTGGCGTTCTTCCTGCGGTTCGGGCAGGCCGGCAACTCCGGTCTGATCCAGACCTACCTCATCTCGTTCATGACCCTGACGCTCGCGCTGCAGAAGAGCCTCAGCGCCAACGTGGTCATCGTGTCCTCGTTGGTCGGATTCCTGACCATCCCGCTGGTCGGCTGGCTCGGCGACAGGTTCGGTCGCCGCCGGATGTACATGATTGTCATGTCGGCCGCACTCGTGGTCGTGGTGCCCGCCATGATGGCGATCGACTCGAAGAACCTGCTGTGGGTGTTCGTCGGCTACGTCGTGCTCCACAACGTGGCGGTGCTCAGCCCCGCCTCGCTGGAGAACGTCTCGATTCCCGAGATCTTCGGTTCGCGTAACCGATACACGCTCACCGCCGTCGTCCGGGAGATCGCCGCGGTCATCGCCACCGGCATCGGTCCCGTCCTCGTCGCCGCGTGGGTTGCCGCCACCACGGGCAGCCCGATCCCGGTCATGGTGATGCTCGTCCTGTACTCGCTCTCGGCGCTGATCGTCGCCGTCTGGGCCAAGGACTGGACCGGACGCGACCTCACCGATCCGCTTCCCGCCATGTGACGGAACCGATTCCAGACACGAGCCGCCACGCCGAAGGAGTTTCATGACCATCCAGAGCATCGACGTCAACGTCAGCAGTCCGGGCCGCAACTTCGTCACCCTCAAGGTCGTCACGGCCGACGGTGTCGTCGGGTGGGGTGACGCCACGCTCAACGGCCGCGAGTTGTCCGTCGCGGCATACCTTTCCGAGCACCTGGCGTCCACGCTGATCGGTCGCGACGAAGACCGCATCGAGGACACCTGGCAGTACCTCTACCGCGGCGCGTACTGGCGTCGCGGGCCGGTCACCATGGCCGCCATCGCGGCGGTCGACATGGCGCTGTGGGACATCAAGGCCAAGAAGGCCGGGGTGCCGCTCTACCAGTTGTTGGGCGGTGCCAGTCGTGACCGCGTTCGGGTGTACTGCCATGCCTCCGGAACCGACTATCCCGCGCTCAAGGATGCGATCAGCGGCTACCTCGACGCCGGCTACACCGCCGTGCGCGTGCAGACCGGTGTTCCCGGGCTCGGGCAGATCTACGGGGTGTCCACCACCAAGGCCGGCGGCCGATACGACTACGAACCGGCGCACCGGGCCGCCGACGGAAGCGCGGCGACCGCGCCCATCGAAGAGGTCTGGGACACCCGCGCCTACCTGTCCCACATGCCCTCGGTCTTCGGCCGCATCCGGGAGGACTTCGGCACCGGGGTGCGGATCCTGCACGACGGGCACCACCGGATGACGCCAATCGAGGCCGCCCGGTTCGCCAAGGACGTCGAGCCCTACGACCTCTTCTGGCTGGAGGACTGCACGCCGGCCGAGGACCAGGCGGCATTGCGGCTGGTGCGCCAGCACTCCACGACCCCGCTGGCCATCGGCGAGGTGTTCAACTCGGTCTACGACTATCAGACCCTGATCACCGAACGGCTGATCGACTACGTGCGATCGGCGGTCACGCACACCGGTGGCATCACCGCCATGAAGAAGCTGCTCGACTTCGCGGGCATCTACGGCATCAAGTCCGGCATGCACGGACCGACGGACGTGTCGCCGGTCGGGATGGCGGCCGCGCTGCACCTCGACATGGCGATCCACAACTTCGGCATTCAGGAGTACATGCCGCACAGCGAGGTGACCCTCGAGGTGTTTCGCACGTCCTACACCTTCGAGCGCGGATTCCTGCACCCCGGCGACGCACCCGGTCTCGGCGTCGAACTCGACGAAGACGCGGCCTCGGCCTTCCCGTACACGGCGGCCTACCTGCCGGTGAACCGACTGCAGGACGGAACCGTTCATGACTGGTGACACGTTGTCCCGGCCCCGGATTCCCGCCCGCACCGCGGCCGCCAAGCTCATCGTGGTGGTGCGGGCTCCGGACGCCGCCGACTACGACAGGGTGCTCGACGTGCTGGTGTCGGCCGGGATTCGCAGCGTCGAACTGACTCTCACCACCCCGGGCACCCTGGAACGGCTGCCGGAGTTGCTCGCGCGCTTCGGCGACGTCGCCGACGTCGGCGTCGGCACCGTGGTCGACGGCGAGCAGTTGGACGCGGCCGTCCGTGCCGGGGCGCACTACCTCGTCACCCCGATCGCGGACCCCGATCTGGTCACCGCGGCGACCCGTGCAGGGGTGCCCATCGTGCCCGGTGGGCTGACCCCGACCGAGCTGTTCGGCGCCTGGCGGGCCGGTGCCGCGGCCGTGAAGATCTTCCCGGCCAACGTGGTTGGCCCCGGGTATTTGAAGGATCTGCGCGGACCGTTCCCCGGCATCGCCGCGGTGCCCTCCGGCGGCGTCGACCTGGTGGGTGCCCAGGCGTGGCTGGCGGCCGGTGCGGCCGCGGTCAGCGTGGGTGGACCACTGCTGGGCGACGCGCTGCGCGGCGGGGACCTGGGCGCCCTGCGGGATCGGACGTCGGAGTTCGTCGCCGTCTGCGGGCGGGCGACATGAGCGCCCGGGTCGCCACCCTCGGCGAGACGATGGCGTTGCTGCGCACCCGCGACATCGGCTCCCTGCGGCACGTCTCGGAGATGGTCCTCGGCATCGGTGGCGCCGAGAGCAACGTAGCAATTGGGCTGCGCCGCTTGGGCGTCGACGTGACGTGGCTCGGGCGGGTCGGCGACGACCCCCTTGGCGAGCGCGTCACCCGGGAGATCCGGGCCGAGGGGGTGGACGTCCGCGAGGTCGTCGACGCGCACGCGCCCACCGGGTTGATGCTCAAGGAGCGACCGTCGTCCAACTCCACCGCGGTCTTCTACTACCGGGCGGCAGCCGCCGGTTCGCGGCTGCGGCCCGAGGACCTGCCGGCGGGCTGGGTGGAGGACGTCGAACTGCTGCACGTCACCGGCATCACCGCGCTGGTGTCCGACAGTGCGCGGGAGTGCCTGCTGGCCGCGGTGACTCGCGCGCGGGCCGCCGGTGTCCGGGTCAGCTTCGACGTGAACTACCGCTCGGCGTTGGCTCCGCCCGACGTGGCCGGGCCGCTGCTGCGCAAGATCGCCGAGAACGCCGACGTCGTCTTCGGGGGCGCCGACGAACTGCGACTGCTGTTCCCGGACGCCGACGCCGCCGATGCCGCGGAACGACTGCTGCACGCCGGCTGCGGTGAGGTGGTGGTGAAGCACGGGGCCGACGGAGCCGCCACGCACTGCCCCGGCGAGGTCGTCGAGAGTCCCGGTTTCGCGGTCGACGTGGTCGACACCGTCGGTGCCGGTGACGCCTTCGTGGCGGGCTACCTCAGTGGGCTGCTGACCGACCTCGACGTGCCGGGTCGGCTGCACCGTGCCAACGCCTGCGGCGCCCTGTTGTGCATGACGCCGGGGGACTGGGAGTCGAGCCCGACGTTGAGCGACGTGGAGCGGTTCTGCCAACCGGGCACCGATCCGGTCCTGCGCTAAATCGTCACCGCACCGGCGTCAACGCGGGGTTCCCGGACAACACGGCGGCGACGTTGTCGATCGCCAGGATGCCCATGGTGTCGCGGGTCGCCTCGCCGGCGCTCGCGGTGTGCGGGGTGAGGACGAGTCCCGGGGCGTCCAACAGGGCCGGGTTCACCCGTGGTTCGCCCTCGAAGACGTCGAGTGCGGCGCCGCGGATGTCGCCGTCGTGGAGGGCTGCAATCAGCGCGGACTCGTCGACGACGCCGCCGCGGGCGGTGTTGATCAGGTACGCGGTGGGCTTCATGGCCTTGAGTGCCGCCGCGTCGACCAGGTGTCGCGTCTCGGGAGTCAGCGGCGTGTGCACGCTCACCACGTCGCTCTCGGAGAGCAGGGTGGCCTGGTCGACGAACGTGACGCCGTCCTCGACGGTGCCAGGGGTGCGACTACGCGACGACGCGATGACGGTCATGTCGAACGCCTTTGCGCGACGGGCCACGGCCTGCCCGATGCGCCCGTAGCCGAGGATTCCGAGCGTCGCGCCGGCGCTGACGTCCAGCCCCACCAACATTCGCGGGCCCCAGATCCACGGCTGCCGGCTGCGAATCAGCCGGTCACCCTCCGTGATTCGCCGGGTGACGTCGAGGATCAGGGCGAAGGTGTGGTCTGCGGAGGCGCGGTCGAGGACGCCCGGGGTGTTGGTCACGGTCACCCCGGCGGCCTCGGTCGCCGACAGGTCGACGTTGTCGAACCCGACCGCGACGTTGGCGATCACCTTCAGTTGCGGACCTGCGGCGGCGAGCAGGTCGGCGTCGACGCGCTCGGTCAGTGTGATGACCGCGGCGTTGGCGCCGGCGAGGCCCGCCTCGAGCTCCGATCGAGTCGGTGGGGCCTCCGACCCGACGCGCAGTTCGGCCCCGAGGGAGTGCAGGTGACTCATCGCCCTGTCGGTGAGAAGCCTCGACACGTAGATGGTCCCGGTGACGGGGCGGGATGTCGCGGGTGACGTGGTCACGTGAGGACCTTTCTGGTCGGAATGCGGAGCGGCAGGGCCGAGGCGGGCACGGGCGTCGACTCCACGTACTCGTCCAGGGTGCCCAGCGGTGGGGTACCCGTCACGCTCGTCCAGACCTCCCGGTAGCGGAGCCAGCGCTCGGCGACTGTGTCGCGCCACTGCGGGCGGGGTTGCACGAGGCGCGCCTGCGGAGGCTTGACGACCGTGCCCTCCACCACCTCGACGCACATCGCCGCGGCGCCGATGGCGGGAAGATGACTTTCGTCGACGACGAGGATGTCACGGTCCAGCGCGTCGGCGAGCAACTGGGGCAACTCGGGCTCGAAGCCGAATGCCCCACTGGCGTAGAGGGTCCGCTGATGGTCGCCGATGCAGGACTCGACGATGATGCGGTCGGCGAACAGCACGCCCTCGACGACTCCGCGGGCGGCGGCGGCAGTCGCGGGATCGGGGATGTCACCGACGAGCGCCGTCCGTGGTTCGGCGAACCACAGCGGTCCGCGTTCGGGCCGGGTATGCGGAATGAACACCGGCGCGTCTGCCATGTGTTCGGGCCGTGCCTGAAACGCCGTGCCCACCAGCGCCTCCACCGCGATGTCGCCACGCCCGTAGCCGAGGCGCTCGGCCCCCTCGGCCAATGCGTCGCCGCCGTTGATGACGCCGTTGATGAGCCAGCGGTCGGCCCGAACGTCCACGCGTTGCAACGCCTTCGCCCGAAAGTCCGGTGCGGCCAGCGCATTGGAGACGACGTGGGTGGTCCCCATGATGAGCAGCGGCCGACCACCCGGTGCGGTGCCCAGGGCATAGGAGGCCGCGGGGGTGTCGCCCGATCCCACCATGACCGGAATGCCTGCGGGCAGACCGAGCGTGGCCGCCGCCGTCGCCAGCAGCGGGCCGAGCACGCTGAGTGACGGTCGCACCGGCGGCAGGTGATGCGCCGGAATCCCGAGCTCGTCGAGTACTTCGGTCAGCCAGCGGCACGATCCGTCCGTGCTGGCCATCAAGCCGGTGTACGAGGCCTGCGTGGGGTCGATGGCCCGCTCTCCGGTGAGCCACTGCCCGAGCCACGTGCCCGCCAACCCGAACGTCGTCGTCGCGGCGATCGCCTGGGGTTCGACGAGCTGCAGCAGCAGGTGTGCCGCCCCCATCGCCGTCGCCGGCATCAGGTGGTTGCCGACCAGGCTGCGACGGGCGGGATCGAGCGCGGCGATCAGCCGCTCGGTCGGCCCGGCGAGACCGGGGTGGTCCCACGTGATGCCCGGGACCAGCGGCACGCCGTTGCCGTCGAGCAGCAGGGCGGTGGGGCAGTGGGTGTCCATCCCGACGCCGCGCACGGTGGCGGTGTGCGGGGCCAGGGCACGGACGGCCTCGGTGATGCTGGTTCGCCAGGCCGACGGGTCGGCTCGTCCGGCCCCGGCTCCGCGCGCTGCTGGATGCGGAACTCGGGACCGGGCGACGACTCTGCCGTCGGAGGCGAGGACCACTGCCTTGGTGGCGGACGTGCCGACGTCGATTCCGAGGTAGGTCGCCTCAGCGGCGTGCTGATCGGGCATAGTCGGAAACCCACTCCTTCGGGGGTCGCGCACGTGTCAACGGCAGTGGGTCAACGGGTTTGGATCAGTCGAGCAGCTTGGCGGCCACCTCGGGGCTGTCGCCGCCGTGGATGACGGCCTTGAGCGCGGCGACCATCTTGCCGGGCTCCGGCGCCTGCCAGATGTTGCGGCCGGCGGTCATGCCGTGAGCGCCGGCCTCCACGACGGACGCCGCCTGCTTGAGCACGTCGAGCGGGCTCTCGGCGGGGGCTCCGCCAGCGGCGACGACGATGGCCGGAGTGCCCTCGACGACCTTGGCGAATTCGGCGGTGGACCCGGTGTACCAGGTCTTGACGATGTCGGTGCCCAGCTCGGCCGCGGCACGCGAGGCGTACAGGACCGACTCGGTGGAACCCTTGCGGTCGCCCCACATCTCACCCGAGGGGTAGGCATGGCACACGACGGGCAGGCCCCACGTGTGGGCCTCTTCGACGACGCGGGTGAGCATCTCGAACATCGCGACCTGGTTGGAGGAGCCGGCGGAGATGCCGACGGCGACGGCGTCCGCACCGAGGCGCACCGCGTCCTGCACGGTCGCGATCGTCGCGTCGTAGGTCGGGTGGAATTCCACGGAGAACATGGACGCCTTGAGGATCCACGGCATCGGCGAGCGGTTGCCGCCGAGCAGCGGACCGGCGAGGCCCTTGGTGATGGTGACGGCGTCTGGCTCGCCTTCGGCGATGCTGGCGAACGTCGACCCGATCGTCGCGAGCCGCGGTGCGACGCCGCGGGGTACGGCCTGGTCGAGCGCGACGGTGACGGTGCGGCCGTCGGCGGCGAAGAGTCTGCGCAGTCGCAGGTTCCGGCCCAGGGCGGCCGTGGTTCCGGTCGGATTGACGTCGAACGCGGGCGTGAAGGTGGCGGTCATCGTGGGTACTGCTCCTTTTGGGTGATGGGACGGGGCCGGGAAGAGCCTGCGATCAGGCCCAGGGGTTGACGCCGACGCGCATGTCGGCGCCGGAACCGGCGAGGGTGAGTGCCTCGACGGCACGGTCGAGCGGCAACTGCGTGCCGATCAGGTCGGCCACCGGAAGTGCTCCGGAGGCGACCATGGGGGCGACGGCGTGGAAGCCGTCGAGTCGGCAGGACGAGGCGCCGACGATGTTCCATTCGTTGTAGTGCACGTCGTTCGCCGAGACGGCCAAGTCGGCGTCCGCGCCGAAGCCGGCGAACACCGACACGCTCGCGCCGGGGGCGAGGCAGCCCAGATACGGTGTGAGGGCGTCGATTCGGCCGATGGCCATGACGAGCACGTCGATTCCGCCGTCGCTGAAGTCGTTCAGCTGGTCCGCGGTGTCGGCGCCGGGCTCGAGAACCAGGTCGGCGCCGAATCGGGTGGCCATGGCTCGCCGTTGGGCGATGGGGTCGACGGCGGCGACCCGCTCCACGCCGAAGCTCTTCGCGAGACCGGCGTGGATGAGGCCCAGCGGACCGCAGCCGACGATGAGGGCTGTTTCGGCGCGCGCCATGTTGGCGAGCTTCTGCCCGTTGTAGGCACACGCGACGGGCTCGATGATCGCGGCCTCGGCGGCCGACACCCCTGGCACGGGAACGAGATTCTGCCGCGCAGCGGCCGGGACGTGGACGTACTGCGACAGTCCACCGGTGAGCTGGTAGCCGAACGCCTTTCGGTTCTTGCAGATGTTCTCGTGTCCCTTGCGGCACGCGGCGCACTCGCCACAGGTGACCAGTGGATAGACGGCGACCTGGTCGCCCATCGAGACGCCCTCGGGCAGGGGGCCGTTGGCGTCGACGACGGTGCCCGCGAACTCGTGTCCCAGGACCGTGGGGAAGGTGACGTTCTTCTGCTTGCGACCCTCGTAGATGCGAACGTCGGTGCCGCACAGCAGGGCGGCGTCGACGCGGAGGAGGACGTCACCGGGCTCGAGTCGCGGCATCGGTACGTCCTCGACCCGCAAGTCGTTGGGCCGGTGCAGGATTGCCTGGCGCAGTGTCGCCCGTCCGGAGGCCGGCGCCGACTGCGCTGCTGCAACGGAGTCCGAGGTGGTCGTCACGATGGGGAACCTTTCAGGGTGGTGGGCTCGGTGAGAGCCCCCAGGGGTGAGACGAGTTCGACGTCGGCGCCCACGGCGCGCAGTTCGGTCAGCGCGGATGCGTCCGCGTCGTCGTCGGTGATCAGCCGCCACCGCGCCGGAACCGGTGACCAGTAGTTGAATTGGTCGGTGCTCACCTTGCGTCGGTCGGCGACCACGACGATCTGACGTGTGCGTTGCATCATCAGCGTCTTGAGCCGGCTCTGCTCGAGTGTTCTCGACGCGACGCCGTACTGCGGGTGGACCGCGTCGGCGCCGATGAACGCGTAGTCGGCGACCACGGAGTGCAGCATGTGCTCGGCCTCCGGTCCGCTGACGGTCTGGTTGACCGCACGCAGCCGACCGCCCAGCACGACGACCGAGACTTCGTCGTTGCCGAGCAGGACGTTGATCGCGCCGATGCCGTTGGTGAAGACGGTGGCGTCGACCGCGTCGAGGTGTCGTGCGACGAACTCGGTGGTGGTGCCGGCGTCGAGGATCACGACGGCACCGTCGGCGACCATCTCGGCGGCACGACGGCCGATCGCGTCCTTCTCGGCGGTGAACTCCAGGTGGCGCTGGTGGATCGACTGCTCGGCCGGACCGGTCAGGGCGACGCCACCGTAGGTGCGCGTGATGTGGCGGTCCTGGTGAAGGCGGCTGAGATCGCGCCGCACCGTCGCGAACGAGACGTCGAACCGGTCGGCGATCTCCTCCACGCTCAGCGAGCCGGATTCAACGGTCTGCAGCAGCTGCAGAATCTGCTCCCGTCGCTTGCCGCCGCGTACGTCGCGCCGGCGGGCGACGAGTTCGTCGTCGACGGATTCGGCGGCGGTCGGGGAGTCGGCCTCGTCGTTGCTCACGTCTCGAAAGCTACCTGCGCGATCCGCGCAAGTCAATGTTATATGCGCAAATCAATCATTTGAGCTCCGTGCTTGCTCACGTAAGCCAAAGTTGTGCGCATACAAGCGTGGCGGCGATCACTCCTTGACTTTTTAGATGATCGGTTCAATCATGTGAACCGAGGATGCTGATTGTGTCGCGCACCACAGCGACGCGTGCGCAGTGTCCGCCCTCTCACTCCGGTGAGCGAAACGATCACCAGTCCACCCTTGGAGACGCAGATGACCAGCAGTTCGGCTACGAAATCGGATACGCCGCCAGATCCCTCGGGCACGAGCCGCGCCACCAAGGTGCGGTGGGCCGTCGCCGTGTTCTGCGCGGTCGGCCTCGCCATCAACTACATCGACCGCTCGGCGATCTCGGTCAGCCTGCCGTTCATGACCGAGGACTTCCACCTCACGCCCACGGAGAAGGGCCTCGTCCTGAGTGCCTTCTCGTGGAGCTACGCGCTCATGCAGATCCCCGCCGGACGGCTGATCGACCGGTTCGGCGAGCGTGTCATGTTCGGCGCCTCGGTGCTGATGTGGTCACTGTTCACCGCGGCCACGGCCGGCGTCTCCAGCTTCGCGGCCCTGATGGGTCTGCGCCTCGGACTGGGCGTCGGCGAGGCCGGCGCCTACCCCGCGGCCGCCAAGACGGTGTCGCAGTGGTTCCCCCTGCGGCTGCGTGGCCGCGCCACGTCGGTCTACGACAGCGGTGCCCGCATCGGTAGCGCCGCTGCGACCCCGATCATCGCGCTGATCATCGGGTTGTTCGGATGGCGTGCCGCGTTCGTCTTCGCCGGTGCGATCGGCGTGCTCTGGGCAATCGGTTGGTGGGCGTGGTACCGCCGGCCCGAGAACAAGGCCGGCGTCAACGAGCTGGAACTGGAGATCATCCACGAGAGTCACCGTGAGCAGAGCTCCGGCAACCTGAACCCCGACGCCAAGCCGATGGCCATCCTCGACCTGTTCAAGCAGCGGACGGTCTGGGGCATGATGCTGGGCTTCTTCTGCCTGAACTTCATGATCACGTTCTTCCTCACCTGGTTCCCGTCGTACCTGGTCGAAGAGCGCGGGTTCAACCTCCTCAAACTTGGTGTCTTCGGCATGATTCCGCCGCTGGCCGCCATCCTCGGCAGCTGGGCCGGCGGCATCGTCGGTGACTACCTGCTCGAGAAGGGCTGGTCGCTGAACAAGGTCCGCAAGACCTGTCTGGTCGGCGGCATGATGGTGTGCTCGGTCATCGCCTTGGCCGCCGTCGCACCTGAGGCATGGCAGGCGCTGGTGCTCATGTCCATCTCCTACGCCGCGGCAGCCTTCACGATCGTCTCGATCTGGTGCCTGCCCGCCGACGTCGTCGACTCGAGCACCGTTGCCACCCTGGGATCCACCCAGAACTTCTTCTCCAACATCGGCAGCGCGCTGAGCCCGATCATCATCGGTGCGCTCTACGGCGCGACCGGCTCGTTCCAGGTCCCGCTCCTGCTCACCGCGGCGATCATCGTCGCCGGTGCCCTGTGCTTCGGACTCGTGATCAAGAAGGTCGAACCGATCCGGCGTCCGGAACCGAAGGTCGCCATCGGCTGACCCTCGTCACCTCGACGCGACGGCTCCTGCTCCGGCGGGGGCCGTCGTCGTCGATGCTCATCGGGTCGGTCGTTACTGTGCGAGGCCGCGCAGCACCGCGAGCGCGCGTTCGACGGCCGGTGGCGCCGCGTCTCCAAGGTGGGCCGCCACCAGGTCGACGCCCAGCGTCGGCGGCTCCAGCGGTCGGTAGGTGACCCCGGCGACGTCCAGGTCGGCGGTGGGGGCGGGCACCACCGCGACGCCGAGGCCGGCGGCCACCAGGGTGACCAGCGTCGAGGTCTCCGACACCTCCTGCCGGATCCGCGGGGCGAATCCGGCGTCGGCGCAGATCGCCGTCAGGAGGCGTCCCATCACCGAGCGGTCCTGCCCGGCATGGGCGATGAACTCTTCGTCGCGCAGGTCGTCGACGGTGAGGGTCTCCCGCGAGGCCAGGGGATGAGCCGTCGGCAGGGCGGCGATCAGGCGGTCGCGGCGGACGTGTTCGCACCGTACGTCGGGATCGTCGACGGGCGGTCGCAGCAGCGCGATGTCGACGTCGCGGTTGCGCAGCGCGTCGAGTTGGGCGGGTGCGAGCATCTCGCCACGGATGCTGATCTCGACGTGGGGCAGCTGTTCCCGAAGGGCCCGCACCAAGCGGGGGAGCACCGAGTACGTCGCCGAGCCGACGCACCCGATCGACAGGTGCCCCTCGAGACCCTCCGCCACCCGCCGCGCCTGACGGCCGGCGTCGTCCACGGCTTCGAGGATGACAATCGTCCGCCTCAGGTAGGCCTCGCCGGCCCTGGTCAGCTCGACCCGGCGGGTGCTCCTGGTGAGAAGGGTGACGCCGAGTTCGCGCTCCAGCTGCCGGATCTGCTGCGACAACGGCGGCTGGGCGATGTGCAGCCGCTCGGCCGCACGACCGAAGTGCAACTCCTCGGCGACGGCGCGGAAGTAGCGGAGATGTCTCAATTCCACGATTGACACTCCTCGCCTATCAATGGCGCCAATATGAGTATTTCAGAATACCTATCCCTCACTCTAGGGTCGACGTATGTCCCGGGTGACCCCATGAGCCGCACGACCATCCACGCCGACGCCGCCGACGCCGTGGCGGGTATCGCCGACGGGGCGACCGTCTTGGTCGGAGGGTTCGGCATGGCCGGCATGCCGACCCACCTCGTCGACGCCCTGATCGAGCAGGGCGCCACCGACCTGACCATCGTGAGCAATAACGCCGGCAACGGCGACACCGGGCTGGCCGCCCTGCTGGCCGCCGGCCGGGTCGCCAAGGTCGTCTGTTCCTTTCCACGCCAATCGGATTCCTACGTCTTCGACGAGTTGTACCGCGCGGGCAAGGTCGACCTCGAGGTGGTGCCGCAGGGCAACCTCGCCGAGCGGATGCGGGCCGCCGGCGCAGGCATCGGGGCCTTCTTCGGCCCGACCGCCGTCGGTACACCGCTGGCCGAGGGCAAGGAGACCCGCACCATCGACGGCCGGGACTACGTTCTCGAGTACCCCATCCGTGGAGACGTCGCGCTGATCGGAGCCTGGAGGGCCGACACCATGGGGAACCTGGTGTATCGCAAGACCGCCCGCAACTTCGGGCCCGTGATGGCCACCGCCGCCGAGCTCGTCGTCGTCGAGGTCGCCAGCGTCGTCGACGCCGGCCAGATCGATCCCGAGACGGTGGTGACCCCCGGAATCTACGTCGACCGGGTGCTCGACCTGTCCTCGCCGTCCGACGCAGGAAGGGCTGCATCATGACCCAAACACTCGACGCCACCGTCGAACACCTCGACCGAGGCCCGCTGGACCGCGACGAACTCGCGGCGATGGTGGCCAGCGGCATCCCTGCCGGCTCGTACGTGAACCTCGGCATCGGGCAGCCGACCACGGTCGCCGACCACCTCGATCCGGCCGCCGGCATCGTGCTGCACACCGAGAACGGCATGCTCGGCATGGGCGGGCGGGCCTTCGGCGACGACGTCGACGGCGACCTGACCAACGCCGGCAAGATTCCCGTCACCGAAACCCTTGGCGCGTCCTACTTTCACCACGCGGACTCGTTCGCGATGATGCGCGGCGGTCATCTCGACGTGTGTGTGCTCGGAGCCTTCCAGGTCAGCCGGCACGGTGACCTCGCGAACTGGCACACCGGCGCACCCGACGCCATCCCCGCCGTCGGCGGTGCCATGGATCTGGCCATCGGCGCCAAGCGCGTCTACGTGATGATGAACCTGTTCGCCAAGGACGGGACCGCCAAGCTCGTCCCGCAGTGCACCTACCCGCTGACCGGACTGCGCTGCGTCAGTCGGGTGTACACCGAGGTCGCCACCTTCGACATCGATTCCGCCGCTGGGAAGGTCCACGTTCTGGAGACGTACGGCATCGGCGTCGCCGCGCTGTCCGAACGTGTCGAGATCGAACTGACGACGTCCTGAACGCCGTCGCCGATCAGCCCAGCGTGCCCTGGTAGCGCCGCATGCCCGCCAGCCAACGCTCGTAGTCGTCGCCCTTGCGCCGGTACATGTCCAACACCGCGGGGTGCGGCAGCACCAGGAACCGGCCCTCGCGGACCGCGTCGACCGTCATGGCCGCCACCCGGTCCGGACCGATGACCTCGCCTGCGGTGGCCACGGCGGCGCCCGCCATCCGGGCCACCGGGTCGGGGGAGTCTCGGATGCCGCTCAACAACGGCGTGTCCACGCCCATCGGACACACGCACGACACGCCGATCCCGCTGCCGCCGTAGGTGACCGAGAGCCATTCGGCGAACCCCACCGCGGCGTGCTTGGTGACCGAGTAGCCCGCCGCCCCAAGTTGGGTCAGCAGTCCAGCGGCGGAGGCCACGCTGACGAAGTAACCCTCGCCGCGTTCGACCCAGCCGGGCACCAGTGCCTTCGCCGCCCGCACGTGGGCGCGCAGGTTCACGTCGAGGACGGTGTCCCAGGCGGCTTCGTCGTCGCCCAGCCCGGGCGGACCCATGATGCCCGCGTTGGCGACGAAGACGTCGACCGGACCAAATGCGGTGCGGGCACGGTCGATCAGCGCGTCGACGCCGTCGACGGAGGCCACGTCGCCGACCACGGCGACGGCCGACCCGCCCGCCGATCTGACCCTCGCGACCGTCTCCTCGGCACCGTCGGCGGCGAGGTCACCCGCCACCACGGAGGCGCCCGCCGCGGCGAAGGCGACCGCGAGTTCACGCCCGATCCCCGAACCTGCACCGGTGACGACGGCGACCTTGCCCTCGATCTGCACGACGGCCGCTATACCGTCCGTGCCAGCCGGTCGGCCAGCAGCGCCGCAAACCGGGCGGGGTCGTCCAGCACGCCGCCCTCGGCGAGAAGGGCCGTGCCGTAGAGCAATTCGGCCGTCTCGGCCAGACCGTCGGTGGATTCGGCCGCGGCTCGAGCATCCCGCAGACCGGTGACCAGGGGGTGATCCGGGTTGAGCTCGAGGATCCGCTTGCCGACCGGGACGTCCTGGCCCGACGCGCGGTACATGCGCGCCAACTGCGGGGTGATGCCGAACGCGTCGGTGATCAGGCATGCCGGCGACGACGTCAGCCGCGTCGAGAGCCGCACCTCCTTGACGTGCTCGGCCAGCGTCTCCTGCAACCAGGTCAGCAGCTCGGCGAAGTCACCGTGCTGCGCGTCGTCGGAGTCCTCGCCCGAGGCGCCGAGGTCGACCTCGCCCTTGGCCACCGACTGCAGCGCCTTGCCGTCGAACTCCGGCACCGACCCCACCCACACCTCGTCGACGGGGTCGGTCAGCAGCAGCACCTCGTAGCCCTTGGCCTTGAACGCCTCCAGGTGCGGTGAGCGCTCCAGCAATTGGCGCGACTCGCCGGTGGCGTAGTAGATCTGTTCCTGGCCGTCCTTCATCCGCCCCACGTAGTCCGCGAGTGTGGTGGGGGCGGCATCGCTGAAGGTCGACGCGAACGACGAGAGACGCAGCAGGGTGTCGCGGTTGTCGTCGTCGGAGATCAGCCCCTCCTTGACCACCCGACCGAACTGCGTCCAGAACGTCTGGTAGTCGTCCGGGCGGTTGGCCTGGATCTCCTTGATCGTCGAGAGCACCTTCCTGGTGAGGCTGCGACGAATCACCTTGATCTGGCGGTCCTGCTGGAGGATCTCGCGAGAGACGTTGAGCGACATGTCCTGTGCATCGACGACTCCCTTGAGGAACCGCAGGTACTCGGGCACCAGCTCGTCGCAGTCACCCATGATGAACACGCGCTTGACGTACAACTGGACGCCGGTGTTGCCGTCGCGGTTGAACACGTCGAACGGCGCCATCGACGGGATGAACAGCAGCGCCTGGTATTCGAACGTGCCCTCGGCCTTCATCGCGATGACCTCGAGCGGCTCGTCCCAGGCATGCGCGATGTGCTTGTAGAACTGGGCGTACTCCTCGTCGGACACCTCGCTCTTGGGCTTGGCCCACAGTGCGGTCCGCGAGTTGATCGTCTCGGTTTCGACGGTGACGGTCGGCTCGCCGCCCTCCTCGGCCGGCGGCGCGGTCTTCTCGACCTCCATCCGAATGGGCCAGGAGATGAAGTCGGAGTACTTCTTCACCAGTTCGCGGATCTTCCACGGCGACGTGTAGTCGTGCAGCTCGTCGTCGGCGTCCTCGGGCTTGAGGTGCAGCGTCACCGAGGTGCCCTGCGGCGCGCCGTCGACCTCGGCGATGGTGTAGGTGCCGTCACCGCTGGATTTCCAACGCGTGGCGGTACTTTCGCCCGCCTTGCGGGTCAGCAGCACGACGGAGTCGGCCACCATGAACGTGGAGTAGAAGCCGATGCCGAACTGTCCGATCAACTCCTCGGCGTCACTGGCCTTGTTCGCCTCGCCCAGCCTCTTGCGCAGCTCGCCGGTGCCGGACTTGGCCAGGGTGCCGATGAGGTCGACCACCTCGTCGCGCGTCATGCCGATGCCGTTGTCGCGGATGGTCAGGGTGCGCGCCGACTTGTCGACCTCGACCTCCACGTGCAAGTCCGAGACGTCGACGTCGAGGTCCTTGTCGCGGAACGCCTCCAGTCGGAGCTTGTCCAGCGCGTCGGACGCGTTCGAGATCAACTCCCGCAGGAACGAGTCCTTGTTGGAGTAGATCGAGTGGACCATCAGCTGCAGCAGCTGTCGGGCCTCGGCCTGGAATTCCCTCTGTTCAACCTGCTCGCTCACGCCGCGATGATACCTAGCCGCGAACGTCGAGTTGATGTCGCCATCGGGGGTCCGGGGCGACGTCAACTCGACGTTCGGCGACGACGTTCCCTAACCGAAGTGGACGCCCTGGGCCAGTGGCAGCTCGGAGCTGTAGTTGACGGTGTTGGTGGCCCGCCGCATGTAGGCCTTCCACGAGTCGGACCCCGACTCGCGGCCGCCGCCGGTCTGCTTCTCACCGCCGAACGCGCCGCCGATCTCGGCGCCCGAGGTGCCGATGTTGACGTTGGCGATGCCGCAGTCGGACCCGTCGGCGGCCATGAAGCGCTCGGCTTCGCGCACGTCGGTGGTGAAGATGGCCGACGAGAGACCCTGCGGCACCGCGTTGTTGAGCTCGACGGCCTCGTCGAGGGTGTCGTAGGTCAGGACGTAGAGGATCGGTGCGAACGTCTCGGCGTGGACCACCGCGGTCTGGGCCGGCATCCGCACGACGGCGGGCTCGACGTAGAAGGAGCCCTCGCCGAGGTCGCGTCGGTCGCCGCCCGTGACCTCGCCACCGTCGGCGGTCGCCTTCTCCAGCGCCCCCACCATGTCGCGGTAGGAGCGTTCGTGGATCAGCGGCCCGACCAGCGTTCCGTCCGAGGAGGGGTCACCGATCGGGAGGCTGCGGTACGCCGCGGTGATGCGTTCGACCAGGGCGTCGACGACCGAGGTGTGGGCGATCACCCGCCGCAGGGTGGTGCAGCGCTGTCCCGCGGTGCCCGCCGCGGAGAACACGATGCCCCGGACGGCGAGGTCCAGGTCCGCCGACGGGGTGACGATGGCCGCGTTGTTGCCGCCGAGTTCCAGCAGCGACTTGCCGAACCGCTGGGCGACGCGGGGGCCGACCTGCTGGCCCATCCGCACCGAGCCGGTCGCGCTGACCAACGCGACCCGGGGATCGTCCACCAACCGCTCGCCGATCTCCCTGCCGCCCTGGATCAGTCGCGCCAGGTTCGCCGGTGCACCGACGTCGGCGGCGGCCCGCTCGATCAGCGCCTGACAGGCGATGGCCGTCAACGGGGTGAGCTCCGAGGGCTTCCAGACCACGGTGTCGCCGCACACTAGGGCGACCGCCGTGTTCCACGCCCAGACCGCGACCGGGAAGTTGAAGGCGGTGATGACGCCGACCACGCCGAGCGGGTGCCACGTCTCCATCAACCGGTGACCGGGCCGCTCGGAGGCAATGGTGCGCCCGTAGAGCTGCCGCGACAGGCCCACGGCGAACTGGCAGATGTCGATCATCTCCTGCACCTCGCCGAGTGCCTCCGAGGTGATCTTGCCGGCTTCGATGGTGACCAGGGCGCCCACCTCCGCCTTGTGCTCGACGAGGAGTTCGCCCAGCCGCGCGACCAGCGCGCCGCGCACGGGGGCCGGCGTGACCCGCCACGCCGCGAAGGCGGCCGAAGCGTCGGCGATCGCCGCGTCCGTCTCGTCGGACGTGGTCTCGGTGACCGTGAACAGGACGTCCCCGGTGACGGGGCTGCTGGCCTGCAGGCCGGCGCCGCCGGGCTCGCCGAGTTCGACGGCGGAGCCGACGGCCTTCAGTGCGGCGCGAGCCCGGTCGCGGAGCTCGTCGGCGGTGGGAAGTGCGGTCGTTGTCGAGCTGAGAGTCACTGTGCTGCTGCTTTCTCGTAGAGGTCGTACGGGTCGTGGACGGGCTGGCCGATGGCACCGGCCAGCCACGCTGCGTCATAGGCGAAGTGGTTCTCGGCAGCCGACGGGGCGGACTGGTCGGCGGCCGGTTCGGCGTCGAGGTTGGACCGGAAGATACCCGCGGCGGAGATCGGCAGGAAGTCTTCGTAGACAACGGGTTTGGTCGGGTCGCCGCCACGATAGTAGGCCAGGCCTCGGGCAGCCAGTTCGGCGTGGCTGGACGGAAAGTGGTCGCCCCACGTCGACGAGGGGTCGGACGCCGTCATCGCGGCGTCGTATCTGGCGCGCCCGGCGGGAGTCAACGCCACGCCCCTGGCCTCGACCTCGCCGAAGCGCACGCGCAGGGATCCGTCGGTCACGACGCCGTCGGCGTCGCGAAAGCGGCGCGGTTCGGCCAGCGCGCGAAACGACGTCTGCCGCAACAGCACGTCGGGCCCGTCGGTCCGCGGCGGACCCTGGATGGTGCGGGTCATGGCGACGCCCCTGGCGACCATCCGGCGGTACAGCTCGTCGATGTCGAGCACGCGGGGCGTCAGATGGTTGACGTGGGTGGTCCGCACGCCGGCGATGTCGGCGGCGACCGCCGACACCCGCGACAGTTCGGCGTACCAGCCGGCGTCGATCGGCTCGCGCGACAGGGCGAACGCCGACACCGCCCGGGCGACGAACTCGTGGGCCTGGTCGGCACCGCAGCCGCCGTCGGCCGCGATGGTGCGGGCCATGGCGATCAGCTCGGGGTCGAACAGCTCACGCGCGCCGAGGAATCGGTCGACGCGCCCCCGCAGCTCGGGGTCGAAGAAGCGGGTGTCGGCGGTGGCGAGCATCGAGGTGAACACGCGAAACGGGTTGTGCGCCAATTCGTCGGCGTCGATCGGGCGGAACGCGGTGGAGACCACGGGCACGGGGGACGCGGCCTCACGCAAGTCGTAGAAGCCGACCGGGTACATCCCGAACGCGGCGAACAGGTCGGCGACGTCGGCGAGCTCGCGGGGGCTGCCGACGCGGATCGCGCCGTGGCGCTCGGCGGTGACCCGCTCGAGCGAGCCGAGCCCCTCGTCGTGGCGATGGTCGCGGTTGACCTCGGTGCTGACGTCGACCAGCGTCGTATACGCGGGGACCTCGGCGCCGTACATCTGCGAGAGCGCCGCCGCGAAGCGACTCCTCAGGTCGGCAGTCATGACGTTCATTCGACGGACACCCTGCGATAGTCTCCGGCCATGGCCGACGCGTCCGACGAGCTCGACGACATCGACAGGACGCTGGTTCGTGAGTTGGTGGCCGACGGGCGGGCCACGCTGGCGCATCTGGCGGTGAGTGCGGGCCTGTCGGTGTCCGCGGTGCAGTCGCGGGTCCGACGGCTGGAGACGCGCGGAGTGGTGACGGGGTACCACGCCCGGATCGACCCCGAGGCCGTCGGGAACATGCTGTCGGCGTTCGTGTCCATCACCCCAATCGACCCCTCTCAACCCGATGACGCACCCGCGCGGCTCGAACACATCGAGGCCATCGAGTCGTGTCACTCGGTGGCCGGGGACGAAAGCTACGTCCTCCTGGTGCGTGTCCGGTCGGCGCGGGCGCTCGAAGACTTGCTGCAACAGATCCGGACAGCGGCCAACGTCCGCACCCGAAGCACCATCATCTTACAGACTTTTTACGAGGACCGCGACGTCCTGCCGTAGAAAATCCTGCCTAATCTGGCGCAGGCCGTAAAAGTTCCGTTAGGATGCCGGTATGACCGCTGTCCTGCCTTCCCGTGTCCAGACGCCCGCCGACTCCGTCGCACCCCACGACGTCCGCGACGTGCTGAGTCGCAGCATCCTGGCCGACGGACTCGACTTCGTGCTCGACGTCGACCGATCCGCCGGGTCGCATCTGGTCGACGCCCGCACCGGCGAGAGCTATCTGGACATGTTCACGTTCTTCGCCTCCTCGGCGCTCGGCATGAATCACCCGTCGCTCGCCGACGACCAGGCGTTCCGCGCCGAACTCGCCGCGGCGGCGGTGAACAAGCCCAGCAACTCCGACGTCTACACCGTGCCGATGGCCCGATTCGTCGAGACGTTCGCCCGCGTCCTCGGCGACCCGGCCCTGCCCCATCTGTTCTTCGTCGACGGTGGCGCCCTCGCCGTCGAGAACGCGCTGAAGGTCGCCTTCGACTGGAAGAGTCGACTGAACGAGAGCAAGGGCGTCGACCCGGCGCTCGGCACCAAGGTGCTGCACCTGCAGGGCGCGTTCCACGGTCGTAGCGGGTACACCCTGTCGCTGACCAACACCGACCCCAACAAGGTCGCGCGGTTCCCCAAGTTCGACTGGCCCCGCATCGACGCGCCGTACCTGCGGCCCGGCGCGGACGTCGAGGAGCTCGAGGCCGAGTCGCTGCGTCAGGCCCGCGCCGCCTTCGAGGCCCACCCGCACGACGTCGCATGCTTCATCGCCGAGCCGATCCAGGGGGAGGGCGGCGACCGTCACATCCGCGCCGAGTTCTTCGCCGCCATGCGTGATCTGTGCGACGAATTCGACGCGCTGTTGATCTTCGACGAGGTGCAGACGGGTTGCGGGATGACCGGAACCGCCTGGGCATACCAGCAATTGGGTGTCATGCCCGACGTCGTCGCCTTCGGGAAGAAGACCCAGGTGTGCGGCGTGATGGCGGGACGACGGGTCGACGACGTCGCCGACAACGTGTTCGCCGTGAGTTCGCGGATCAACTCCACCTGGGGCGGCAACCTGACCGACATGGTGAGGTCGCGGCGCATCCTGGAGACCATCGAGGGCGAGGGGCTGATGCAGCGCGCCGCGGAACTCGGCCGCTACCTGCTCGGGCGGCTCGAGGATCTGGCCGCCGAATTCCCCGGGCTCGTCGTCGACCCGCGTGGCCGTGGCCTGATGTGTGCGTTCAGCATGCCGACGGCAGCGCAGCGCGACACGTTGATCGCCACGCTGTGGGACCGCCGCGTGATCATGCTGGCCAGCGGATCCGACAGCGTGCGCTTCCGGCCTGCGCTCACCGTCTCGCAGGGCGAGATCGACGCCGCCGTCGACGCCGTGCGGTCGGTGCTGGCCGAGCTCTAACGGGCCGGTTCCTGGTTCACCAGCCGCCGGATCGTCGACCCGAGCCGGGTCAGCTCGGCGCCGCCGACCAGGACGCAGCCGTGCCGCTCGGCAAGCCGTCGGGCGGCGGGGGTGAAGTCGTGATTGGTGACGACCATGGTGTGCGTGCAGTCGTGCATCGCGGCGCCGGCCACCACTTCCTGCACGGCACCCGAGCCGACCGGACGGGACTGCCGTTTGCATTGAATGGCAAGGCGATTGGGCCGCCGGCCGACGACGAGGTCGACGCCGTAGTCGCCCGTCACCGCCGTCATGATCACCGAGGCGCCGCTGGACCGGGCGATCCGGGCGACGTGGTCCTCGAACTCGGTGCCGGTCATCGACTGCTTGGCGACGGCGGGATCTTCCCGGGCGGCCGGGGTGCGTGCGCCGCGGAGCACGCCCACCAGGAACGCCGGCAGCGCGGGCGCCAGTACGGCGGCCGCCACGCTCCACCGGAGATCCGCACCCGCCAGGTGCGCGGCGATTCCCGCGGCGGCCGCCACGACGACGTAGACCTTCCACACCGTGTGAATGCTAGGCCGCCGCACCGACAACCGGATGACGCGAGCGCGGGTCAGGCGTTGAGCGTCCGCCACACCCGCGCGGGCGTCATCGGCAGCTGATGCAGGCGGGCGCCGCACGCCCTCGCGATCGCGTTGGCGAGTGCCGGGGCCACGGGGTTGTAGGGCGACTCGCTCATCGACTTCGCGCCGAACGGACCGAGGACGTCGTACGTGTCGGCGAAGTACACCTCCGTCACCGGCAGGTCGGCGAGTTGCGGGATGTGATAGTTGCGCAGGGCGTCGGTCGTGACGGCACCGTCGGGCCCGGTGCGCATCTCCTCGTACAACGCGCTGCCGATGCCCTGGGCGACACCGCCCTCCACTTGGCCGCGGCACTGCTCGGGGTTCATCACCACACCCGCGTCGGCCGCGTGGACGGACTGCAGGATCCGGGTTTCGCCGGTGGTGACGTCGACCGCGACGCGGAATCCCTGCACGTTGAACGCCACCGATCGCGGTGTGCCCTCATGGCGACCGTAGCCGGTGAGCGGGCGGACGTCGGGATTGGCCTCGAGGGCCGTGCGCAGGTCCCGGCACGCCGCTTGGACGGCGAGGCCGGCGACGACGGTGCCCGCCGAGCCGAACGCCCCCGTGTCGTACGTCGTTGCGTCGGTGTCGGATTGGCGGAGGCGGACTCGACCGACGTCGACGCCGAGCTCGGAGGCCACGATCTGACCGTGGACGGTGGACGTCCCGTTGCCGAACTCGGCGGTGCCGACCGAGAGCGTGACGTCACCGTCGGCGTCGAGCGTGACCGACGCGTCGGCGAAGTGACCCCGAGGGGGAATGGTCGCGATCATCGCCAGGGCCACGCCCTCGCCGACCCGCCACTGCTCGCCCTCGGGCGGCGGGGTGCCCCCGCCGGCGGCCAACGCCCCTTGCACGAGGTCGAGGCACTGGTCGAGCCCGTAGCTGCCGTAGGTCAGGTCGTCGTCGGCGACGTGGGCGTCGGTGAACGGGTCACCGGGGACCACGACGTTGCGCCGCCGCAGGTCGACCGGGTCGACGCCGAGTTTTTCGGCCAGCTGGTCCAGCGCCGACTCGACGGCGAAGATCACCTGACCGAGTCCGTAGCCGCGGAACGCACCGGACGGAATGTTGTTGGTGTACACGGCCTGTGCGTCGACCCGCTTGTTGGGACACCGGTAGACCGACACCGACTCGCTGCATCCGTGAAACATCACGCCGACGCTGTGATTGCCGTAGGCGCCCGCATCGACGAGCACGTCGACCGACAGCGCGGTCAGCACCCCGTCCGGCCCCGCCGCGACGGTGGCGTCGACCCGGAAGGGATGGCGGCATGGTGCGGCGGTGAACTCGTCGGAGCGGCTGAACTCGTAGCGCACCGGCTGACCGAGCCGCAGCACCGCCAAGGCGACCAGATCCTCGGTCAACATCTCCTGCTTGCCGCCGAAGCCACCGCCCAAGCGACGGGTGAACACGTGGACCTCGTCGCGGTCCAGACCGAAGACGTGGCACAGCTCGTCGCGGACCAGGAACGGCACCTGCGAGCTGGTGCGAATCACCAAGCGGCCGTCGTCGTCTCGCCAGCCCGTGCAGCCGTGCGTCTCGAGGTGCACGTGCTGGACGCGCTGCGTGCTCCAGCGCCCGCGGACCACGGCGCCGCCGGATCGCTCCGCCTGCGCCACGCCGGCCTCGACGTCGCCGACGCCGCCGTGCACCTCGGCGACCAGGTTGCGGGTCGGGTCGGCGATGCGCGCCACGGCGGACTTCCCGCCGTGCAGCAGCGGCGCCCCCGCCCGCGAGGCAAGTTCGGGATCGAACACCGCAGCCAGTTCGTCGTACTCGACGACGATTGCCCGGCATGCGCTTTCGGCGATGGCGGGGGTGTCCGCCACGACGGCGGCGACCCGCTGGCCGACGAACCGGACGGTGTCGTCGAGGACGAAGGAGTCGTCGGGGTCGTCGAGCCTGTTCTCGTGGCGGGCCGTCGAGAACGCGACGGCGGGGCTGTCACGATGGGTGAGCACCAACCGGACGCCGGGAATGCGTTGCGCCGCAGCCGTGTCGACCGAGACGATCCTGGCGTGCGCAACGCTGCTGCGCAGTACCGCGAGATGGAGCAGCCCGTCGACGGCGTGGTCCATCGTGTACTGCTCGGTGCCGGTGACCACCCGCATGCCCGCCGGGGCTCCGACGGAATCCCCGGCGCCACCTGCCTTCTTGGTGTTCACGGAACCGGCGAGGGCGTCGGTGATCGACCGGTAGCCGGTGCACCGGCACAGGTTGCCCTTGAGATTCTGCGGCAGGTCGGCGAGTTGTCCGGACGTCAGCGACGACGCGGTGGTGATCATCCCCGCGGTGCAGAATCCGCACTGGAACCCGGCGGCCTCGACGAATTGCCGCTGCAGGGGATGTGGCCGGTCGGGGGTGCCGAGACCGGCGACCGTCGTGACGTCGCGGCCGGCGGCCCGGAACGCGGGATAGATGCACGAATGCACCGGCGCCCCGTCGACCAGCACCGAGCACGCCCCGCAGTCGCCGCCGTCGCAGCCCTTCTTGACCTCGAAGTGGCCGTGGTCGCGCAAGTAGGTCCGCAGGCACTGACCGGGCCACGGGTCGCCCTGCAGCGCTTCGCCGTTCACGGTGACCGACGCGCGATCCCGCTCGGCCGTCACGAACTCAGCTCCGCACAGATCTGCTCGGCGAGCACCAGCGACACCGCTCGTCGCCAATCCGGGTCGCCATGCGGATCATCGGTCCACGCGTCGTCGGGAATGCCGGCGTGGGCCCGACGCACCGCGTCGACGTCGACCGAGGCGATGGTGAAGACGAAGGGCCGCACGGTCGCCGCGGTGATCGACAGGACGAAGGTCCCGTCGCCGTCGAGGCGGCCGATGACGACGATGCCCGAGCGGCCGAGCGGCGAGGGAGCCAGCTTGCGGTAGGCGGTGCGCCCCCGCAGCGCGGCGGCTGGCAGATGGATGGAACGCACCACGTCGCCGACGGACAGCACGTTGGTCGAACTTCCGGTCACGAATTCGGCGACGGGCATCCGGTAGTCGTCGCCATTGGCCCGCCACACCAGGACCTCGCCGGCGAGCGCCGAACTCAGCGAAATCATCGACCCGGCGGGAAAGGACAGGCAGAGGTTGCCGCCGACGGTGGCCTCGGCCCACACCTTGAACGACGCGAGCAACGCAGTACAGCACTGATGCAGCAGTGGGGCCGCCAACCACTCGGGGTGGGTGCGAACCAGCTCGGCCGACAACGCCGACACCCGGGCGAGGGTGCAGGTCGCCGCCAACTCCACGCCCTCCTCGTCGACGCGCACCGGTGCCCATCCCAGCTGGGAGAGGTCGACGAGCCGTGAGGTCCCCGGTTGCGGTTCGGAGAACAGCCACGTCCCACCCGCCAGCACGGCGTCGGAGGCGCCAATCGGCCACAGCTCGTCGCGGTGCCGCGGCGTGCTTACCGTCTCGACGGTGGTCAGGTCCACCCCACGAACGTAGTCACGCCGCGCGAACGCCGCATGTCCTATGCGACGACGACGGGCCCGGCCGAGGAACCAGCCGGGCCCGTCGTCGCGCGATCGCGCTACTGAGCGGACTTCTCGCGCGCCTCGGCCGCCTCCGCGCTGCCGCGCGCGGCCTCCGCCTCGGCTTCCTTCTTCGCGACGTCGCGCTGGGCGTCGGCCTTGTCCTGCTGCGCCTCGCCCTCGCGGGACAGGTCGTCGTTGCCGGTCACGGTGCCGGCCACTTCCTTCGCCTTGCCCTTGACGTCCTCGACGACGCCCTTCACGCCTGCTTCGGGTCCACTGTCGCTCATGGTCTTCCTTTCGCTCGTGGGCTCAACGGGCGCGCCATCTCGTCGCGCTCCGTGACTGCTGGGCTGCCCGTCGAATCGGGGGGCTAAACGACTCCGAATCCGGACGGCGACGTGACGCCAAATACGTTGTTTTCGGCCCGATTTGAGACGTGCCCCGACGGGTGCCGGCGGCTGGTCGTGGTTTAGTCACACACCCGATGGGCATCCCCACCGGGTAATGAGTCGTATCAATCGAGCGGGAGGCGGTATCGCATCGTGACGACACGTCCGATCACACCGCCCACCCGCAGCTCCCGTCAGGCCCCGTTGGGCGACGGGAGTGCTGGTGGTTAACTACGAGCCAGCTCGGGGTAATCTCGCGTGGAGATCACATGGAGGGCGCGTGTCAGACGGTGAGTACGGCCACGACAGTGGGCATCGAAGCCCGCGATCCGTCGAGGTCCGAGTCGCAGCAAAGCTGGAGAATCTGGCGGTGTTGCGCACCGTGGTGGGCGCCGTCGGGACCTACGAGGACCTCGACTTCGACAGCGTGGCGGATCTCCGGCTGGCGGTGGACGAGGCCTGCACCCGGCTCATTCGCTCCGCCACGGCCGACGCCACGCTCGTACTCGTCGTGCATCCGCTCGAAGAGCAGCTCGTCGTCGACGTGTCGACCGCGTGTTCGTCGCCCGACATCGTCGTGCCGGGCAGCTTCAGTTGGCACGTCCTGAGTTCCTTGACCGACGACGTCAGTACCTTCCACGACGGTCATGGCCCCGAAGACTCGCACATCTTCGGCATCTCCATGACGACGAGACGAGCGAGCTCGCTGAGGTGACGACGTCGTCCTCCCGGGGTTCGGCGTCACGCTCGAACTCTGAATACGCGGACGTGGTCGACATGTTCCGCACACTGCAGGGGCTCGAACAGGGCTCGGCAAAATTCCTCCGCCAGCGCGACTCGATCGTCGAGCGGTGTCTGCCGTTGGCCGACCACATCGCCCGCCGGTTCGACGGTCGCGGTGAGCCGCGCGACGATCTGGTGCAGGTGGCCCGCGTGGGCCTGGTGAACGCCGTCATCCGGTTCGACGTGGACGCGGGTTCGGACTTCGTGTCGTTCGCCGTGCCCACCATCATGGGCGAGGTCCGTCGCCACTTCCGGGACAACAGCTGGTCGGTCAAGGTGCCCCGGCGCCTCAAGGAGCTTCACCTCCGTCTCGGTGCCGCCAACGCGGAGTTGTCGCAGAAGCTCGGGCGCGCCCCCACCCCGTCGGAGCTTGCGGCCGAACTCGAAATGGACCGTGAGGAAATCGTCGAGGGCCTGGTGGCGGGCAGCTCCTACAACACGCTGTCCATCGACGGCGCCGGCGGCGGAACCGAGGAGGCCCCCGCCATCGCCGACACCCTCGGCGACGTCGACCTCAACCTCGACCAGATCGAGAACCGGGAATCGTTGCGGCCCTTGCTCGCCAGCCTGCCGGAACGCGAACGCCAGGTGCTGCTGCTTCGCTTCTTCGAGTCGATGACGCAGACCCAGATCGCGGAGCGGGTCGGGATCTCGCAAATGCACGTCTCGCGCCTGCTCGCGAAATCGCTGACGCGCCTGCGCGATCAGCTCGAGTAGCGGCGGCTAGGACAGCCAGCCCTGGTAGGCGTCCCACGCCGCACCGGCGGGGGGAGCGTCGTCCCGGGTGACGGTCGCCTGAATCAACCCGTACGGTCGGTCGTCGGCGTTGAACACCTCGTTGTCGTTGGTCAAGCCAAACGGTGACAGGTCGTAGACGAAGTGATGCTTGTTCGGTGCCGACAGCCGGATCTCGGCGATGAACGGGTAGGCCTCGAGCACGGCCTTGCCCATCTGGAACAGCGTCTGCTGCAGGGCAAGTGACTGCACCACGGCGAACTGCTCGACCAACCGTGCCTTGATGCCGACGTAGGTGGGCTCCCAGTCGACGTCGGTCGTGGTGAACCGCCACTGGGCGACCAGCGAGGTCGCCATCACCCGGTCGTGCGTCGGCTGCAGAACGGTGTAGGAATCCTCGAGGAAGCCGGCGAACTCGGAGCCCGTCGACTTCAGGATCACCATGTCCTTGAGGCCGCCGACGACCGTCTCACCCGTGGCGTCGACGGTGACCGCAGCGGTGCGGACCTCCTGACCCTTGCGGATCCAGGTGTGGTCGTGCTCGGCGCCGCCGACGACCGCGCGCTCCCAGGCGTACTCCTCGAGTTCGACGCGGGCGCCGTCGACCGGCTCGACGTCGTGCACGAAGTGCCTGGCCAAGCTCAGACCGTAGTCCTCGACCGACAGCAGCCCCTTCTCCTTGGCGTAGGCGTACGCGGTCTGCTTCTGCGTGTCGGTGGGCAGTACCTTCGACTGGTCGCCGGCCAGGTGCGCGGCACTGAAGTCGCCTCGCAGACAGGTGGTTACGTTGACGTCGTGAATCTCATGGCGGGGGGTGTCGCGGTAGATTCTGACCACGCGGGTCTCGGCCTTGCCGTACTGGTTGCCGCCCAGGATGATCTCGGACACCGCTCAACTCCCTCGGTAGGTGGAATAGGCAAACGGCGAGAGCAGTACCGGCACGTGGTATTTCGCCCCCGCGTCGATGATTTCGAACGCGACGATCACCTCGGGGTAGAACGTCCCGACGTCGAGCGCGGCGAAGTAGGCCCCCGTGTCGAAGTGCAGTCGATACACCCCGGTGGGAAGGTCCTCGCCCAACTGCGCGACGCGGCCGTCGCCGTCGGTGGTCGCGGCGGCCAGGTTCATGCCGTCGCGGTCGGTGAGCGTGACGGCGACACCGGCGGCAGGCTTGCCGGACATCGCATCGAGGACGTGAGTGGACAGGCTCATGTGGTCACCCTCTCCCGCGAGCAGACGCAAACGGCCCTGTTTCGGCGCAATCGAGGGCCCTTTGTGTCTGCTCGCGGTGGGAGCTGGGCCGTCACGAGGGCTCGCTCAGCAGGCGCTCGAGCCGGAGCCGGTTGATCTTCGCCAGCTCGCTGCGCATCACCCGACGCTCGGTCTCGGGGTCGTTGTGCAGTCGTTCTGTGAGGATCGCCAGCAGCTCCTCGGCGGAGCGCCCGCTGGCGCACACCAGGTAGACGTAGCCGAACTTCTCGTCGTATTCGGCGTTCTTCGCGGCCAATTCGGCCTTGACGGAGTCCGCCGCGGTCGTCACGGCAGCTTGTTCGCGGGCAGAGGACGCGTTGTCGACCCTGGCGCCGATCCGTGGGTGACCGTCCAGGGCGGCGTCGATTTCGGCGTCGGGGAGTTCGGCCAACACCCGGTCGGCACGGTCGAGCAGGGCGTCGGCGTCGCGAAAGGGCCCGCCCGCCAGGACCCGTCGCGCCCAGATGGGCGACGAGCACACGCCGAACAGCACGTTCATCTGCTGCCGATCGCTCAGCCGGGTGAAGCCGTCGAGGCCCAGGGCTCCCTGAGTTGGCATCTACTGCAATTCGTTGAGCCGGGCGAACCGTGCTGCGGCAATCGGATTGGCGTCGGCCACCAGGTCGTCGAAGCGGTAGTTGGCGATCTTGGCGATCTCGATGAGCGCGAACGCCCGCTCGGCGGCGGGGGAGTTGTCCATCCGCGACCAACCGTTCTTCAGGACGCGGTCGAAGCGTTCGGTTTCGCGGGCGCAGATGATCAGCGGGAAGCCGAAGTGCTCGCGGTACGCGCCGGCCAGGTCCACGACGTCATTGTGGTCGTCGTCGTCGAGATTCGACAAGGCGACGTGGTCGACGGCCAGCGCGTGCCCCGTCTCGTCCTCGGCGCCGAGGTCGTGGAACGCGCTGAGGAGCTCGTCCTGTTGTCCGGACGTGCCCGTCAGCACCGCATCCTGAAAGGCCTCCCGCAGCGCGGTGGTGCCGGCGAACGGCCGCTGCTCGAAGGCGCGTTCCACCGCCCACGGCACGTCCTGCACCACGTGGCCGAACACCTCGGTGAAGCGGTCCTTCGTCATCGAGTTCACCTCGTCGAGGGTGATCGATCCGCCGCCGGCCACCCGCGGGCCCCGTGAACCGGTGTGGAAGAACACGATGTTGAGCAGGATCGCGGCCACCGCCCCGATGCTGATGCCGCTGCCGAAGATCAGGTTGAGCCCCGTCGGCATCGCCTTGGCGAGGTCGGGGTAGGTCGTAACCCACAGTGCCAGAGCGAGACTGGTGGTGACGATGATCAGGTTGCGGTGGTCGGTGAAGTCGACTTTGCCGAGGGTCTGGATGCCGACGACGGCAACGGTGGCGAACAGCGTCAGCGCGGCACCGCCCAGCACGGGATTGGGAATCGACGCCACGACCGCGGCCACCTTGGGGAGGAAGCCCAAGATGATCATGATGACGCCGGCCGCGGCGACCACCCACCGGCTCTTGACCCCGGTCAGACGCACCAGGCCGACGTTCTCCGAGAAGGCGGTGTACGGGAACGAGTTGAAGATGCCGCCGATCGTGGTGGCCACGCCGTCGGCCCGCAGCACGTTGCCGATGTCGGAGGCCTTGACGCGCTTGCCGACGATCTCCCCGGTCGCGATGGTGCTGCCGGTCGACTCGACCGCGGTGATCAGCAACACGATGATCATCGTGAGGCACGCCACGAAGTCGAACTTGGGCAGGCCGAACAGGAACGGCGGCGTGAAGCCGAACGCCGACGCCTGACCGACCTTGTCGAAGGTCATGTCTCCCAGCGCGTACGCCACGGCGCAGCCGATGACGAGACCGAGGAGCACCGCGATGGTCGCCAGGAAGCCCCGGAACAGGCGCTGGATGCCCACGATGATCGCGATGGTGCCCAGGGCGTAGAGGAACCACCGGATGTTGGTCGGATCGGGTTGATGGGTGGCGGGATTGGTGACGGCGTCCAGGGCGCCGACCGGGACGAGGCACAGTCCGATGATGGTGATCAGCGTGCCGGTCACCACGGGCGGGAAGAATCGCAGCAGCTTGATGAAGACCGGGGCGATCAGGAACGTGAACACGCCCGCGACGATCACCGCGCCGTAGACGTACAGCAGGCTGGGCGCGCCGCCCCCGTTGGCCAGCCCGATCGCGATGATCGGGGAGACGCCGGCGAACGTCACCCCCTGCAGCAGCGGCAGCCGCACGCCGATCTTCCAGAACCCGACGGCCTGGATGATCGAGGCGATGCCGCAGGTGAACAGGTCGGCCGTGATGAGCTTGACGAGCTGGTCCGCGGGCAGGTCGATGGCCCCGGCGATGATGATCGGCACCAGCACCGCACCGGCGTAGAACGCGACGACGTGCTGAAACCCGTAGGTAGCGAGTTTTGGCAGCGGCAGCACCTCGTCGACCGGGTGCACGCGCTTCTTGCCGGAGGTGAGTGGCGGGGCCGACCTTGGGGTGGACACCGGTCAAGAATCGACCAGGTTGAGACTGTTCGCATGTCGAGAGCTCGCGCCGTCGTCGGCGTCGTCCTGGCCGCCGGGGCGGGATCTCGCTACGGCATGCCGAAAGTGCTTGCCCAGCGGGGCGATTGGTTGCGCGGCGCGGTCGACGCGCTGGCGGACGGGGGGTGCGACGACGTGGTGGTGGTGCTGGGTGCCGCCGTGGTCGACGTGCCGCCGCCGGCGCGGGCGGTGGTGGCGGAGGACTGGGCGACCGGGATGAGTGCGTCGCTGCGCGCCGGGCTGGGCGCCGCGGAGGAGGCCGAGGTGGTGGTCGTGCGGTTGGTCGACACGCCCGACGTGGGCGCGGACGTGGTCGCCCGCGTCCTGGCCGCGGCGGTCAACGCGGAGTCGGGGCTGGCACGCGCGACCTACGGCGGGCGGCCCGGTCATCCCGTGGTGATCGCCGGGCGGCACGTGGCCGCGTTGACGGCGACGTTGCACGGCGAACAGGGGGCCCGCGCCTTTCTGACGAGCACGCCCGGCGTCGTCGCCGTCGAGTGCGGCGACCTCGCGACCGGAACCGACGTCGACGAGCCCTAGGCCGGAGGTGGTATACACCTCGTAGCGCAGAAATGGGGAGTTTCTGCCGACGGTGGCCGACACCGGCTTCCGGGGGGTGGCGCGGGAACGCGCCAGGGCAAGGGGGGTAGGGCCATGAGCAAGAAGAAGAACAGTGGGTCGGTCGACGCCCTGGATGGCACGGCTGCACGGGAGACCGTGGACTTCGGTCTCGACGGTCAGTCGTATTCGATCGACCTGTCCGCGGAGAACGCCGCGGAGCTTCGCCGCATCGTCGGCGAGTGGGCCGAGTGTGGGCGACGGGTACGGGCGGTGCAGCGACGCCACCTGGCCCGTGTGGACCCGTGGCGCAAGCAGGTCAGCGGTCAAGAGCGCGATCAGATCCGGGAATGGTGTCACGACAACGGCTTCCGGGTCGGCAGCCGCGGGCCGTTGCCGTTCGAGGCGGTGGACGCCTTCCGGACCGCGAACTCGGTCGGCTAGAGCAGACCGAGCGCGGCCACTGCGGCGCGCTCGTCCTGAAGTTCGGCCACCGACGCGTCGATGCGCCGCCGGGAGAACTCGTTGATCTCGAGACCGTCGACGATCTGCCACGCGCCGTCGACCGCGCGCACCGGCAGCGACGCCACGATGCCCTCGGGGACGCCGTAGACGCCCGGTGAGGGCAGCGCCACGGACGTCCAGTCGTCGGCGTCGGTGCCGTCGACCCAGTCCCGGACGTGGTCGATGGCGGCGTTGGCCGCCGACGCGGCCGACGACGTGCCGCGGGCCTCGATGATCGCGGTCCCACGCGTGGCGACGGTGGGGATGAACTCGGTTGTCAGCCAGTCGGTGTCGGCCGCGTACTCGGTCCCGGGCCGGCCGCCGACGACGGCGTGGAAGACGTCGGGATACATGGTCGGGGAGTGGTTGCCCCAGACGGTCACCCGTGAGACGTCGGTGACGTGGACGCCCGCGTAGGCGGCGAGTGCGGCGACGGCGCGGTTGTGGTCGAGGCGCGTCAGCGCGGTGAAGCGTTCCGCAGGCACGTCGGGTGCGTGCGCGGAGGCGACGAGCGCGTTGGTGTTCGCCGGGTTGCCGACCACTACGACCCGGACGTCGGACGCCGCGCCCGCGTTGAGGGCTCGCCCCGCCTCGGCGAAGATCGCGGCGTTGGCGGCCAGCAGGTCGGCCCGCTCCATGCCCTTGCTGCGGGGCTTGGCGCCGATCAGGAGCGCCACGTCGACGCCGTCGAAGGCGCGCACGGGATCGTCGTGGATCTCGACGTCGGCCAGGAGGTCGAAGGCGCTGTCGACCAGTTCCATCACCACGCCCTCGGCGGCCCGGATGGCCGACGGCAACTCGAGCAGGCGCAGGGTCACCGGGACCCCGCGGCCGAGCAGTGCGCCCGCACCGATGCGGAAGAGGGCGGCGTAACCGATCTGGCCGGCGGCGCCGGTGACCGTGACGACCTTCGGGCGGGCGGAGCTCGTCACGTGTGCACGCGGATGTTGAGCACCTCCGAGGCGTACCGACGCACGGTGTCCTCCGACATCGCCGCGGCATCCTCGTGCCCCGGCCGGGCCCGGCTCTGCATGAAGCCGGTCTTCGGATTCAGCGTGATCTCGGCGAGCAGTTCACCGGTCGACGGCTCGCACACCGCCCAGGTGTACATGCTGTCGTCGGCCCAGCCGTCCTCGGCGTCGTGGACGTAGTCGAGGTCGGTCTCGCCGAGGTCGGCGAGCGCGGGACGGTCGTCGACGCGGTCGTCGTAGCGCAGCCCGCGCAGGTACCACGTGCCGTTGTTGATTTCGACGGGTTCCATGATCGTCAACCGGTCGAGTGGCCACCTACGGCACGCAGATCGCGAAATTGCGTGCCGTAACCGGCCACTCGGCGGTTCTCAGTCCTTGATCTCGGCGAGCACGGTGCCCTGGGTGACCGCGGCGCCGGCCGCGACGGCCAGTCCCGTGACGGTGCCGTCCTTGTGGGCCGTGACGGGGTTCTCCATCTTCATCGCCTCCAGCACCGCGATGAGGTCACCGGCGGCTACCTGCTGACCCTCTTCGACGGCGACCTTGACGACGGTGCCCTGCATCGGCGCGGTGACCGAGTCACCCGAGGCTGCGGCACCGCCCTGAGCGCCACGCTTGCGCGGCTTGGGCTTCTTCCGGATGACACCTGCAGCCGTGCCACCGCCGTTGCCGCCGACGGCCAGATCGCCGGGCAGCGACACCTCGACGCGACGTCCGCCGACCTCCACGACCACCTTCTGGCGGGGGAGTGCGTCGTCCTCGTCGAGCGGTGCGCCGGAGGTGAACGGTTCGACGGTGTTGTCCCACTCGGTCTCGATCCACCGGGTGTGGACCGTGAACCCGTTCTCGTCGCCGATGAAGGCGGGATCGGACACCACGGCACGGTGGAACGGGATGACCGTCGCCAAGCCCTCGACGGTGAACTCGGCCAGCGCCCGGCGGGACCGGTCGAGGGCCTCGTCGCGGGTGGCGCCGGTGACGATCAGCTTCGCCAGCATGGAGTCGAACTGACCGCCGATGACGGAGCCGGTCTCGACACCGGAGTCCAGGCGGACGCCCGGGCCGGTCGGCGGGTCGAACAGCGTGACGGGTCCCGGCGCGGGGAGGAAGCCGCGGCCGGCGTCCTCGCCGTTGATGCGGAACTCGAAGGAGTGCCCGCGCGGCGTCGGATCCTCGGTGATCTCGAGGGCCTCGCCGTTGGCGATGCGGAACTGCTGGCGCACCAGGTCGATGCCCGAGGTCTCCTCGGTCACCGGGTGTTCGACCTGCAGTCGGGTGTTGACCTCGAGGAACGAGATCAGTCCGTCCTGGCCGACGAGGTATTCGACCGTGCCGGCGCCGTAGTATCCGGCTTCCTTGCAGATGCGCTTGGCGGACTCGTGGATTTCCTTGCGCTGCGCGTCGGTCAGGAAGGGCGCAGGCGCTTCCTCGACCAGCTTCTGGAAGCGGCGCTGCAGCGAGCAGTCGCGGGTGCCCGCGACGACGACGTTGCCGTGGGTGTCGGCGATGACCTGGGCCTCGACGTGGCGCGGCTTGTCGAGGTAGCGCTCGACGAAGCACTCGCCGCGACCGAAGGCGGACACGGCCTCACGGGTGGCGGAGTCGAACAGCTCCGGGATCTCCTCGATGGTGCGCGCGACCTTCATGCCGCGGCCACCACCGCCGAAGGCGGCCTTGATGGCGATCGGGACGCCGAATTCCTTGGCGAAGGCGACGATCTCGTCGGCGTCCTTGACCGGCTCCGACGTGCCGGGGACCAGGGGGGCGTTGGCCTTCGCGGCGATGTGGCGGGCGGTGACCTTGTCGCCGAGGTCGCGGATCGACTGCGGGCTGGGCCCGATCCAGATCAGGTTGGCGTCGAGCACGGCCTGAGCGAAGTCGGCGTTCTCCGACAGGAAGCCGTAGCCGGGGTGAATGGCGTTGGCGCCGGACTTCTGCGCGGCGTCGAGGATCTTGGCGAAGTCGAGGTAGGACTCCGCGGAGGTCTGGCCGCCGAGGGCGAAGGCCTCGTCGGCGAGCCGGACGTGGGGTGCGTCGGCATCGGGATCGGCGTACACGGCCACGCTGGCGAGCCCCGCGTCCTTGGCGGCCCGGATCACCCGGACGGCGATTTCGCCCCGGTTGGCGACGAGCACCTTGGAGATCTTCGAGCTGGCGTGACTTGGCACTGCGCCTCCTGATGGCATGTTCTCTAAGAAACCTCTTTAAGAATGTATCGGAGGCAGTTTAAGCGGCGCGCTAGGGCCGTCGGCGCGCCGGTCCCTTACTCGTGAGTAGCTTTTCTTGCACCTCGTCGGTGTTCAGATGTCGCCGACGAACAGTGACGGGGTGCCTTGCATCATCGGCCCGGGCCCGACGCCGAGGACATTCGCCAGGAGTGACGGCGCCACGTCCAGGACGTCCACTTCGCGGCGTGCCGGATCGGGCCCGATGCCCGCCCCGTACGCGAGGAGCATGCCCTGCGGAATGTGGTTGCCGGAATTGTCACCGCCCGTCCTGGTACGGGTGGTGAATCCGAGTTCGGCCGGGGCTGCGGTGACCGTCTGAGCCGAACCGGCCGGAGTGAACGTCATCGGACTGGAGACGTCCGGTCCGCTTCCGGCGCCTGCCACTGCGGTTTCGTACCCCCGCAGCAGGAACGTGACCGTCTTGCCCTCGAGGCGCACCCGGCTGAACACCGGACCGATGCCTTCGGCGACGACGGACTCGATGGGCGCGACGGCGTTTCGCGCATCCTCTTCGTCGGCGAAGACGGCCGACAGCATCGGGTACATCGCAAGGGCCCATTCGGCACAGTTCAAGCCGAGGTGGGCCGCGAAGCGGTCGTGGTCCTCGAGAAGCAGCATGTCTGCCTCTCCGAATCGTGTCTCGACGGGTTCCTGGCCCATGCTGGCCGCGACGACGAGAACGGTTCGCGGGTTGGCGGCGAGGTACTTGCGGATCCGGCCGAACTGCTGATCTGCGAGTTCCATGGAGGCCTCGATGAAACCGCCGAAGACGTCGTCGGGGGTGTAGTCGTAGAGGTCGGTGTAACCGGGCATGGCGTCGCCCCAGAACCGGTGCATCATGCTGGCAACGTGATTGGTAAAGAAGACGCTCAGCCGCGGATTGTTCTCCACGTGCAGTTTCCAGTAGAGGTCGAATCCCGGTAGCACCTGGAGTGCCGCACGGAAGGCCTTGTGCCGGTAGTCCTTTCGCTCTCGTACGAGGTGCCGGGCGACGGTCGCCATGGAGCGGGGGGTTACCCCGTGCCGCAGCATGTCGACGCCAGCCCTCGCCAGGGCCTTGGGATCGAGTGCGACGTTGGCGTCGAAGGCCATCGTCTGGGTCATGGACAAGTTGAAGTCCTGGAACCCCCGCATCGTGGCCGGGAACGTCTCACTGTCCTGACTGAAGGTGTCCGGCACGTAGAACCCGCCGTGCGCGAACTGCCTCGCCGGCCAACTCTGCATCGGCCCGAACAGTCCTACGCTCAGCCCGGCCTTCTCTGCGACGTTCCAGATGGGCTCGCCGCGAAAGGTAGTGGGGTCCTGACCGAGGTCGAACGAGTTGTGGTCGTACATCGAATTGTGCAGCGACGGCCAGGTACGCCAAGGTGTCAACGTCTCCGGCCCGGTGTTGACGGTCGTGACCGACAGACCCCCGTCGAGCAGCGCCGCCAAGTTGGAGTGCGGACGCTTTTCGACGAAGTAGTCGACGATGCTCCACGGCACTTCGTTGAGTTCGTAAAGGATCAGGTCGCGTTGGCTGCTGCGCACTGGATGCCCCCCATCGGTGTCGCTGAGGGGGATGTTATCGAAGGCCATGTTCGTTTTGTGGCCATTGGTGAACTCGAGGCGCGCTCACTGACTTCGTCGCCTTCGTGCGGTATTCCGGCGTGTCCGCACGGCTCGGGTCAACGAGCCTTCGGCCCCGTAGGGGTGTCCGTACTGCAGCAGGAGGGTCACCCGCAGCGTGTTCGTCGGCCACGGCAGGGTGGCGTGCAGCGCCCGGTACCCCCGGAAGACGTACACGTCCCCCGGGGTGAGGTGAACCGTGAATGCCGACGGGTCGGCGTCGAAGCGTCGCCGCAGTGCACGGCCGTACACGGGGTTGTGCACCATCAGGCGCTCCGCGGCGCCGACGGTGGCCCAGCGACGATGGGGCCGATGGTCGGGGAACAATGCCAAGTCGCCCGCGCCCTCGGGCACCACGACGGGGACGAGCATGGTGACCGCGTTCGCGTCGTAGTGCCAGTCGAAGGGCGGCGAGTCGACCGCGGAGCCGTCGAGGATGCGCAGAACGCGCTGCCGGTAGCCGGCGAAGCCCGGGGCCGACGCGGCCGGTTCCGGGGTCAGCGAATGCAGGAATGCCTCCACCCGCTCGTCGACGGCCAGCTCGGCGACGGTGGGGCAATCCCACCGGTCGGTGTCGACCAGGCTGTGTTCGCCCGAGCCGTGCCGGGCGAGGAACCCGTCCACGTCGGCACGTGCCGCGGCGAGCCACTCTTGCGGCACGACACCGGGGAGGTAAACCAGCCCGGTCCGGTCCAGGTCGTCGCGGGTGTTGCCCTCGCGGCCGGCAAGGTTGGCCGACACGACGCTACTTCTGCGCTGTTCTCGCATTTCGGCCATTTGCCAGAGCTTAGACGCGCAGAGCCGAAGATCAAGGTCTTCTTGGACAAACCGTCGATCACGTCGCGGGCCGGGTGATAGCTGACGCGGTCACGGCGCATTCGCGTCAATCGACAACGATCCCGTCTGGGTGCGCATGCCGCAGCGAAGTGCTGCCATGGCAAACGCGGCCGGATTAGTCGGGCGGCAAAAGACCGATCACGCGGCGTTCAGTCGACGCTTGATGCGGGCGAGCATGGCCGACATGCCGCGCAAGCGAAGCGGGCTGATGATCTTGGCCAATCCGAGTTCTGCGTAGAAGTCGTCGGGCACGGCGAGAATCTCGTCGGCCGAGTGCTCGTCGAGGCCGGCGGCCAGGATGGCCGCAAAGCCACGCGTGGTCGGCGCCTCGGCGGGGGCGCTGAAGTACAACCGGACGCGGGCGCGATCCGAGGCGTCGACGTGCAGGAACAACGGCGACTGGCACTCCGGCACGGGTTCCATCGCGGCCTCTTCGAGGTCGGCGGGGATGGGCGGCAACTCGTTGGCGAATTCGAGCAGCAGCTGGAGTTTGTCCTGGCCCTGCATCTCGGCGAACTCCGACACGACCTCGGCCAGCGCCGGTGGCATGGCGCTCATCCCCGGCCGGGCGCCTCTCCGGGCTCCGGTCCGACCGCCACGGGCACCCGAACCGCGTTGCCCCACTCGGTCCACGAGCCGTCGTAGTTTCGGACGCCCTCCTTGCCGAGGAGGTGGGTCAGGACGAACCAGGTGTGGCTCGAGCGCTCACCGATGCGGCAGTAGACGATGGTCTCGTCCTCGGCCGGCAGGAAGCCGTACAGCTCGTCGAGTTCGGCGCGGCTGCGGAACTGTCCGTTGTCCTTGGCGGCCTTCGCCCACGGGATCGACGTGGCCGTCGGGATGTGACCGCCGCGCAGAGCTCCCTCCTCCGGGTAGTCCGGCATGTGGGTGCGCTCCCCGGTGTATTCCATGGGCGACCGGACGTCGATCAGCGGCTGCTGGCCCAGCGTCGCCAGCACGTCGTCCTTGAAGGCACGGATGGGGGCGTCGTCGCGTTCGACGACCGGGTAGCCGGACGACGACTTCGACGGTACGTCGAGGTTGGTGTCGCGGCCGTTCGACACCCACAGGTCGCGGCCGCCGTCGAGCAACCGCACGTCGGGATGGCCGAACAGGGTGAACACCCAGAGGGCGTAGGCCGCCCACCAGTTGCTCTTGTCGCCGTAGATGACGACGGTGTCGTCCCGGCCGATGCCCTTGCGGTCCATCAGGGCGGCGAACTGCGCGCCGTCGATGTAGTCGCGAACGCATTCGTCGTTGAGGTCGGTGTGCCAGTCGATCTTCACGGCGCCGGGGATGTGTCCGGTGTCGTACAGGAGGACGTCCTCGTCGGATTCGACGATGGCGAGGCCTGGCCTGCCGATGTTGCCGGCCAACCAGTCGGCGGTCACCAGGCGTTCGGGGTGGGCGTAGGCGGCGAGGGAGGGATGCGGGTCTGCGGGCAGAGACACCCCTAGAGCCTACTTGCTCACTCCGGGCGGGTCAGACCCTCAGTGCCGACTGGTTGGACCGGTACCAGGACACGGTGTCGCGGATGCCGTCGCGCAGCGAGATCGTCGGCTCCCAGCCGCTGTTGCGCAGGGTGCTGACGTCGAGCAGCTTGCGCGGCGTGCCGTCGGGTTTGGAGGAGTCCCATTCGGTGCGGCCGGTGTATCCGATTGCCTCGGAGACCATCTCGGCGATCTCGGCGATGGTCTGGTCCTCGCCCGTGCCGACGTTGACCTGCCGCGGCCCGTCGAAGTGCTCCAGCAGGTGCAGGCAGGCGTCGGCGAGGTCGTCGACGTGCAGGAACTCTCGACGTGGGCTGCCGCTGCCCCAATTCGTGACCATGGGTGCGCCCTCGGCCCGCGCCTCGTCGTAGCGGCGGATCAGGGCGGGCAGAACGTGCGACGAGGTGGCGGAGAAGTTGTCTCCGGGTCCGTACAGATTGGTCGGCATCGCCGAGATCCAGGGCAGGCCGTACTGGCGTCGAACGGCTTGAATCTGCAGGATGCCGGCGATCTTCGCGATCGCATAGGCGTCGTTCGTCGGCTCGAGCGTTCCGGTGAGCAACGCGTCCTCGGAGATGGGCTGAGGGGCGAACTTCGGGTAGATGCACGACGACCCCAGGAAGAGGAGTCGGTCCACCCGGGTGTGCAACGCGGCGTCGAGCACGTTGACCTGAATTTGCAGGTTCTCGGAGAGGAAGTCGACGGGCTGGCTGCTGTTGGCCAGGATGCCGCCGACGCGGGCTGCGGCGAGGACGACCACCGTGGGGCGGACCTCCTCGAAGAACGCGAAGGTCGACTGCCGGTCCGTCAGGTCCAGTTCGCTGCGCGGTCGCACGTGAAGATTGGAGAATCCCTCGCGCTCGAGTCGGCGGTGAATCGCCGACCCGACCATGCCTCGGTGCCCGGCGACGAACGTCGGCGCGGCGCGGTCCAAGACGCGCGGGCGGTAAGCGGATTCGTGTGTCGCCATCGGCGTCAGCTCCAAGACTTGACCAGTGGGGTGTCGATCCAGGGTTTTCCCTGGCATTCGAGTGCGGCGATGTCGGCGTCGACCATGATGCGGGCGAGTTGAGGGGTGTCGACTTCGGCCTTCCAGCCTAGTTGGCGGTGGGCCTTGGACGCGTCGCCGACGAGGGCGTCGACTTCGGTGGGGCGGAGGTATCTGTCGTCGAAGCGGACGTGTTCGCGCCAGTCGAGTCCGGCGTGGGTGAAGGCGGCTTCCAGGAAGTCTTGGACGGTGAAGTTACCGCCGGTGGCGAGTACGTAGTCGTCGGGGGTGTCGGCCTGCATCATGCGCCACATGCCTTCGACGTATTCGGGTGCGTAGCCCCAGTCGCGGATGGCCTCGAGGTTGCCGAGGTAGATGTACTGCTCGATGCCGGCTTTGATGCGGGCGGCGGCTCTGGTGATCTTGCGGGTTACGAATGTTTCACCGCGCCTTGGTGATTCGTGGTTGAACAGGATGCCGTTGGTGGCGAACATGCCGTAGGCCTCGCGGTAGTTGCGCGTGATCCAGTAGGAGTAGACCTTGGCGGCGCCGTAGGGGGAGCGGGGGTAGAACGGGGTGTCTTCGTTCTGCGGCGGCGGGGTGGCGCCGAACATCTCGGAGCTCGACGCTTGGTAGAAGCGGCAGTCGACGTTGGCGATGCGGATGGCTTCGAGGAGGCGGATGGTGCCCGAGCCGGTGGTGTCTGCGGTGTGTTCGGGTTCGTCGAAGCTGACGCGGACGTGGGATTGGGCGGCGAGGTTGTAGACCTCGTCGGGGTTGATCGTGGCGATGAGGGTGACCAATCGGGCACCGTCGCTGAGATCGCCGTAGTGCAGGAAGAAGCGAGCGCCGGTTTCGTGGGGGTCGATGTAGAGGTGGTCGATGCGGGCGGTGTTGAACGTCGACGAGCGACGGATCAGTCCGTGCACCTCGTAGCCCTTGGCCAGCAGGAGTTCGGCTAGATACGATCCGTCCTGACCGGTGATACCCGTGATGAGCGCCTTCTTCATCGCTTCACCGTCTGCCGCGTCGAGGTCATGGTCACCAGTCGCTCCATCTGTTTGCCAGTATTCGTGTTCTGGGATTATGGCAAATCATTCCATTTGCACGAAACTCTGTCGAATCGGCCGTCGATCTGCGCTGTAATGGCCTTGGATGGCATTGGAGCCTAGCTGGCTTTCAAGGTCAGGTGCGGCGCAGAACATCACGGCGGAGGCCAGCATAGTTTGCCTCGCGCGGAACGTGGGGCCGATCGGTCAGCCGGCGACGGGGTTGGCCAGCCACAGGTCCGGAAGCGAGACGCCGACGCGCTCCAGCAAGCTCCTGGTCAGCGGAAGTCCCAGGCCGATCACCGCGGACGGATCGCCGTCGACGCCGTCGACGAACCACCCGCCGAGGCCGTCGAGGGTGAATCCACCCGCGACGGCGGTCGGTTCACCGCTGCGCGCATACGCCTCGAGGTCCGATGCCGACGGGTGTCCGAACCGGACGGTGGTCACCGCGTGTGCCGCCGCCGTCTCCGTGATGCGACCGTCACGGAGGCGAAGCACGCAGTGTCCGGTGAACAACTCGCCTGACCGGCCGGCCATCGCCTGCCAACCCTCTACCGCTGCGGCCTCGGTGGCAGGCTTGCCCCACAGCCGACCGTCGCGGTAGAGCATCGAATCGCATCCGATGACGACGCAGTCCGCGGCCAACCCGGCGTCGAGCGTGCCGGCGACGGCTTCGGCCTTGGCGGTCGCCAGCGCCGTCGTCACCTCGGCCGGACCCACACCCTCGGGCAGCGCCGCCACCAGGGCGTCCTCGTCGACCCCGGACACCAGCACGACGGGATCGATTCCCGCGCCCCGCAGCACCTTTCGGCGGCCTGCTGATGCGGATGCCAGGACGACCCGCGTCGAACCGGTCACTAGCGCCGCAGGTGCGAGCGTTCCAGCTGCGTGATCCGCTGCCAGCTGATGAGCGAGTAGCGCAGCTGGTCGACCGGAAGTCCCCACCGGTTGAGTTCCTGCGGGCCCGGCTCGGTGGAGCCGCCGCCGCTGCCGGCAAGCACCGTGACCAAGGCGGCCAGCTCCTCGTCGCTGGGATTGCCCTTGAGGATCTTGATCTCGGGAACCGACGTCACGACGGGCGCGTCGATGGTCAGGTCGTCGGGATCGGAGACTTCGGTGATGTCGACGTCTTGTGACACGAGTAGTCCGTTCGTCGGGGAGGCAGAGCGGATCAGAGGGGGATGTTGCCGTGCTTCTTGGGCGGCAACTGGACGATCTTGCGCTCCAGCAAGCGCAGCGCGGCGGAGATGTAGCCGCGGGTGTGCGACGGCGGGATGACCGCGTCGACGTAGCCCCGCTCGGCGGCCACGTAGGGATTGACGAGGGTGTCCTCGTAGTCCTGCTGCAGCTCGAGGCGGAGGGAGTCGACGTCCTTGCCCTCGTTCGCGGCGTCCTTGAGCTGTGACCGGTAGACGAACCCGACGGCGCCCGATGCTCCCATCACGGCGATCTGCGCCGTCGGCCAGGCCACGTTGACGTCGCAGCCCATGTCCTTGCTACCCATCACGCAGTACGCGCCGCCATAGGCCTTGCGGGTGATGACGGTGATCTTGGCGACGGTGGCCTCGCCGTAGGCGTAGAGGAGCTTCGCGCCGCGACGGATGATGCCGTTGAACTCCTGGTCGGTGCCGGGCAGGAAGCCCGGCACGTCGACCAGCATGATGATCGGGATGTTGAAGCAGTCGCAGGTTCGGACGAACCGGGCGGCCTTCTCGGAGGCGTTGATGTCGAGGCAGCCGGCGAACACGGTGGGCTGGTTGGCCACGATCCCGACGGTGCGCCCGTCGACCCGTCCGAATCCGACGACGATGTTGCCCGCGTATCCGGCTTGCACCTCGAGGAACTCGTCGTCGTCGAGGATGCGCGTGATGACCTCGTGCATGTCATACGGCTGATTGGGCGAGTCGGGAATCAGGGTGTCTAGTTCGAGGTCTTCCTCGGTCAGGGTGTCCTCGATGGCGCCAGGATGCGGCGGAGCGGGGTAACGCGGCGGCTCGGACGCGCTGTTGGGTGGCAGGTAGCTCAGCAGGTCGCGGACGTAGTCGAAGGCGTCCTGCTCGCCGGAGGCCACGTAGTGCGCGGTGCCCGACTTGGCCATGTGGGTGTGGGCGCCGCCCAACTCCTCCATGGTGACTTCTTCGCCGGTCACCGTCTTGATGACGTCGGGGCCGGTGATGAACATCTGGCTGGTCTGGTCGACCATGATCACGAAGTCGGTCAGCGCGGGTGAGTACACGTGACCGCCGGCCGCGGCGCCCATGATGAGCGAGATCTGGGGGATGACGCCCGAGGCAAGGATGTTGTTGCGAAAGATCTTGCTGTACAAGCCAAGTGAGACGACGCCCTCTTGGATGCGGGCGCCGGCTCCGTCGTTGATGCCGATCAGCGGACGACCCGTCTTGAGGGCCAGTTCCTGAACCTTGACGATCTTCTCGCCGTAGACCTCGCCGAGGCTGCCGCCGAAGACGGTGGCGTCCTGGCTGAAGATGCAGACGTCGCGCCCGTCGATGGTGCCGTAGCCGGTGACCACGCCGTCGCCGACGGGCCGGTTGGCCTCGAGGCCGAAGTTGGTGCTGCGGTGCTTGGCCAGCGCGTCCAGTTCGACGAAGGTGCCCTCGTCCATCAGTGCGTGAATGCGCTCGCGAGCGGTCAGCTTGCCCTTGGCGTGAACCTTGTCGACCGCTGCTTCGCCCACGGGATGCAGCGTTTCTTCGGTGCGCCTGCGGAGGTCGGCCAACTTGCCCGCGGAGGTGTGGATGTCGATCTCGGGTGCAGAGGGATCCGAAACGCTCGTCATGGTGGTCGATGGTAGCGATAGAAGGCCCGCATCTCTTAAGCAGCCCTTAAATACGCGGCCCGCGAGTCGCGCGGTCACCGCGGCGCGAACCCGACCGCTGGCGGCGATCGCCGTCGCGAGGCCCGGTCGGCGCTTCGCAACACGGATAGAGCCAGTAGCTGATGGCGACTCACAACGATGTCACAGGCTCTTCGTCGAATACGGGTACACGACACCGTTTCGAATGCCAGCATGTGAGGCGTGGCCAGGCTCCTACCTGCGGCGTTACGTATCCCGGGCGCGCCTGCGGATGATATTCGGTTAGGTTCGCCTACCCTCTCCAGTGCGCCTTCACGGCAAGTCGCCTGTATCTGCCATTCGGTAGCTAGCGCACCTTCGCAAATCGACGAAGTTGCGTCTCTCGGCCACGGATACCAAAAACGCTGCTCAGGCCCCTGAGGAAGTCGAACGTGTCATTCGCCAGGACGGGAAGGTTCAGACAACTTCATCCCTCGCACCCCGATGCGAGGGGAAATGCACTCGACATCGAGCGTGAAGTCACGACACCGCACGTAATGAACGGAGGGGGGAAGCGGCTCGCACTGCGGGCCCGCGTCTCCGGCCACTCATGACATCGCATCCAGACATCGCCATCTTCAGCGTGAACTTTCCGCCCGAACCCACCGGTGTGGCCCCGTACGCCGGCGCCCTCGCGGCGGGATTGCACGAACGCGGATACGCGGTAACCGCTCATGTGGCCCAGCCGCACTATCCCCAGTGGGCGCACTACAAGGGCTATGGACAGTGGACCCGAAACGACCAGGTGGACGGTGTAGCCGTACACCGGCACCGGCACTACGTGCCGCATTCGCCGCACGGCATCCGCCGTTTGATGTCCGAGCTGAGCTTCGGCATCCGACTAGTCCTGGCCGGCTGGGAGTCGTCTCGTGCGGTCGTCGTCGTCTCGCCGGCCCTCTTCGCAAGTGTGTTGGTCGTGCTGCGCATCAGACTCAGTCGGCACCGGCCTCCCTTCGTGGCCTGGATACAGGACCTCTACGCGCTCGGCATGGCCGAGACCGGGGAGGGGATCGGTGCGGCGGGAAGACTGACGAGATGGGTTGAGGCCCATACGCTGCGCGCTGCCGACTGCGTCGTCGTCATCCACCCACGGTTCGCGCGGTACGCGGTGCGCGAGCTCGGCATCGACGAACGGAAGGTGAAGGTCGTCCGCAACTGGGCGCATCTCGCCACGGTCGCTCCGGGCGACTCAGCTGCCGCAAAGGCCGCCCTGGGCTGGCCGACCGGGGTCACGCTGGCCGTCCACACCGGCAATCTGGGCGTCAAACAAGGGCTCGAGAACGTCGTCGACGCTGCGCGGCTCGCCGACGAGACCGGCGCACCCGTGCACTTCTTCCTGGTCGGCGACGGATGCCAGCGCAAGAAGTTGACGGCGCTCGCCCGGGGAATTTCACGGCTCACCTTCGTGGATCCGCTGAGCGAAGCCGACTACCCGCTGGCGCTCTGCGCCGCGGACGTCCTCCTCGTGAACGAAATGCCCGGCGTGACGGCCATGGCGGTACCCAGCAAGCTCACCTCCTACTTCCACGCAGGACGTCCGGTGATCGCTGCGACGGACCCTGGCGGTGTCTGTGCCGAGGAGATCGCCGCGGCCGACGGCGGAACCGTCGTCCGCGCCGGCGAGCCGAGGGCTCTGTTGGACGCGGTTCTCGAGATCGGCTCGGATGCCGCGGCGGCAGCGCGATTCGGCGCCAATGGACAGCGATACCGCCAGGTGGTTCTGGACGAGCGCGGCGCGATGCAGCAGTGGTCGACCGTCATCGAAGAGGTTCTCGCGCAGAGTCCGTCACGCGCCCAACGATCTCCACGTGCGGCTGCGGCCATGATCATCGGCGGGCTCGTCGCCATGTCGCGATTCAGTCATCACCCCCCGGCGTCATGATCGGCGAGGGGCTCAACGCCAGGATGTCAACTGCACCTTGTCAATCCACCTGCGTCCGGAACAGTCGAGCGCCGCCACGTCGGCGTCGACCATCAGACGGGCGAGATCTCGGCCGTCGAGAGTCGGCTCCCAACCCAATTCCGATCTCGCGCGCGACGCGTCGCCAATCAGCGCGTCGACCTCGGTGGGACGGAAGTACCTCTCGTCGATGCGAACGTGGTCCTCCCAGTCGAGGCCGGCGTGGTCGAAGGCGACCTGGACGAACTCCCGAACCGTGATGCCCACTCCCGTGGCGAGTACGTAGTCGTCGGGCTTGTCGCACTGGAGCATTCGCCACATCCCCTCGACGTACTCGGCGGCATAACCCCAGTCCCGCACCGAATCGAGATTACCCATGTAGAGGTACTTCTGTTCGCCCGCCTTGATGGCGGCGACGGCGCGAGTCACCTTCCGGGTGACGAACGTTTCACCGCGCCGGGGAGATTCATGGTTGAACAGGATGCCGTTGGTGGCAAAGAGGTCGTAGGCCTCGCGATAATTCCTGGTGATCCAATAGCCGTAGAGTTTGGCGGCCGCATACGGAGATCGGGGATGAAACGGCGTGCCCTCGTCCTGGGGAGGTGGTGTCGCGCCGAACATCTCGGAGGACGAGGCTTGATAGAAGCGAGTTTGGATGCCAGACAACCGGACGGCCTCCAACAACCGAATCGTTCCCGTTCCGGTCGTGTCGGCCGTGTGCTCCGGCTCGTCGAACGAGACGCGCACGTGGGATTGAGCAGCGAGGTTGTACACCTCGTCGGGTCGGAGTTCGGCGAGCAACGTGGCCAGGCGACCTCCGTCGCTCAGATCGCCATAGTGCAGAAACAGATTGGCGGTCGGCGAATGTGGGTCGACGTAGAGATGGTCGATGCGGGAGGTGTTGAAAGTCGACGCGCGTCGGATGATGCCGTGCACCTCGTAGCCCTTGCCCAGCAACAACTCGGCCAAATACGAACCGTCCTGCCCCGTAATACCGGTGATGAGAGCACGTTTCGTCATGAGCGAACCGGATTGGGTGCGGTCATTTCTTGGTGAAGAGCATGATTACCTGGCTCTGGCCGTACCAGTGCTTGAACGGCAGCGGCGAGAACTCCGTGTGCTCCAGGGCGAAAGTCTCGAGAAGCTGGGCGAGTACACCGCGCCAGTCGAAGCCCCGGTGCGATGCCTTGATGTCGTCGGCACGTGGCGTCGCGCTTCCGAGCAGCGCCGCCTTCACGAGGTCGCGCGCCGCGTAATCGGTGCGACGGTGAAGCAGGATGGTCCTGCTGAGCTCCTTTGCCAGCAGCGCCGGCCCCGTCATTATGGGAACGGACACCAACAGCCGTCCATGCGGAGCCAGGACTTTGTCGGAGAAATCGACGAATTCCGCCATTTCCGCGTTCGACAAGTGTTCACATACTTCAAGGCTAGTAATGACGTCCACCGTCGCCAGGGGAACCTTTCCCGGGTCCGATACGACGCGGTATCCGTCGAATTGCGCACTTTGATGCGGATCGTATCCGAGAAGGGTAATTGGTTGGCCCGTGAACTGGGGTGCCAGTTCGCTGAGGAATCGGCCCTGCCCGCACCCGTAGTCGAGCAGGGTGGCCGACCCTGTCAGATATGGCTGGATCAGTCGCGTGGATCGTCGCATACGCGCGCGATGGGCAAAGCGCGCAACGGGATTCGGGTGATCGAGCGTCTGACGTTCATAGGAGACTTCGCGCATGGACTTTCCCTATCCAGAGAGTACGAGACCCGGATGTCAGCGTGCTGGCGAGCCTGGGCGTCGCCACCTGCGTTAGGCGGTAGTCGAGATGAAAGCGCAGCTCAGGCGGCATTCGATCGTGGCGACGGGATTCCAGACGCCGTTCCATATGAGTTCGCATCCCCCGACTACGTCGACGTTGCGCCGTCGATTGCGTTGACACGGGTTTGCATTGCAATACCGGTATCCACGACTGCGATTTCCCGCCATTCGCTGAACTGGCGAACTCATGGCAGTTACATGGGCGGTGAAGAATAACGTCCACCTTCCGACGACGGTATGAGGACGTGGCGCGCACGGGGGGCAGAGCGTCGTTCATGACGGGGTACCGACAGTTTGCTGAACCCACGCTCGTGCTCGGTCGACGCACGGCGCGGTGCGCCACGTGAGGGTGTCATGGTCGTCGGGCTCGCCGCACGTCGATGACCCCGCTAGCAGGCAATAGCGATCACCGAGCTTCTCTTTGCCGTCTCGACGCCAGGCCGAGACGAGGTCTGACACCGGGTCCGGACGCGTCTCACACGATTGGCGCCCGGTGCCGAGCGGGGTTAACTGGCTGGAGGGGTCGGCGCGATGGTCATGCGTCCGGCGTGACGCGGCGATCACGTTCTCTCGAAACGCACGGAGATACCTCGATTGGCGGATCAATGGGCGAGCGGTGTCTGTTCTGCGCGGAAGTATTGCATGATCCCGTCGGTGTGGTGACCTAATTACGACGTTGTGCTCGAATGGCTCGCGTGCTGACGAAACGAAGCCAATGGGTTGGTTCTCGACGTCGTTCGTGGAGCGACGAATGACCGCACTTCGCAGAGTCTCGATTACCCCGTAGCGTGGCCCGCTCAGTGGGATTTGGTTGCGAATGTGACGCGCTGCGCAAGAGTCGCCGACGATGTCGTGGACAACACGACGAGCGGTTCCATCGGAGACGCCGGAAGCACGAATCGACGACTGATGTGTTCGACCCCGCATGCCCGGGTTTTGTTTGTGATAGACACACAATCGACGCGTTGGGGAGAGCGATTGCCGACGGGCGAGAAGGAGCGTGTCAGTTTGCTTGAGGCCATGGTGCACCCCGTGAACACGGGCCCTGACGAGCCGATCCGATGAGGATTGCCATCGACAACGTCTCGCCTGGCACCTCCACGGCCCCAGGAGGCAAGGGGGGGATGCGGAAATACCTGGAGAGCCTCGTCACCGAGATGCTGGCGGCGTCTCCCGATCACCAGTTCACGTTGTTGACACCCGACTGGAATACCGTGTTCGACATCCCAACCGATCCACGCCTCAAAGTCGTGCCTCTGCGGTCGGTCCCCAAAAGCCGTGTGCAACGGGTCATCTACGAACGGACCGCGTATCCCGCCGCCATCCGTCGTGCGGGGTGTGACGTCTTCCTGGGCCTCTGCAACACTCTGCCGCCCAACCTGGGAATGCCGTCTGCGGTGGTGGTCCAGTCGACGCAGTTCCAATTCGTTCCGGAGGCGTACGGATTTCTCCAGCGCCACTATCTACGCATGGGTGTGGCCAGCGCCGTGCGCGCAGCCGATGCGGTGATCACGGTCTCCGAGCACTCGCGCCAGGACGTGATCCGTTGGCTGAAGCCCGATCCCGCCAAGGTTCACGCCGTGCTTCACGGCGTCTTCTTTTCGACGGACGAGCAGAGCGCCCCTCCGCCAGCCGGCCGGCGGCCATACATTCTGTGCGTCTCGGCCTTCTATCCCTACAAGAATCTCTTGCGGCTCGTCGACGCCTTCCGCATCGTGAAGGACGCCGGTCTTCCGCACGAGCTCGTCATCGTCGGCGGTGACACACCCGGGCTGACCGTCGCCGACGTCGTCGGCCACGCTCGTGCCCTCGGAGTTGATGATTCCGTCCGCCTACCAGGCCGCGTGTCGCAAGGCGATCTCGAGGAATTCTACCGTGCCGCAGACGTGTTCGTGATGCCCTCGCTCTACGAGACGTTCGGTCTGCCCGTTCTCGAGGCCATGGCGTTGGGCTGTCCGGTGGTGGCTGCAGAGGCGTCGAGTCTGCCGGAAGTCGTCGGCGACGCCGCCGAAATGGTCGACCCACTCAGTCCGGAATCCATTGCCCGCGGTCTGACCGTCGTCATCGGCGAGCCGCTCCGCCGAGCGGAGCTGGTGCGCCTGGGCAAGGAGCGCGTCGGCGAATTCTCCTGGGCGAAGGCTGCACACGAGACCCTCGAGGTACTCGAGAGGGCCGCGGCGCGAGGGGGAATCGCGTGCTGAGCCCAGCCGGTGGGGGGAATGGGCGATGAAGGCGTTCGTGACCGGAGGCGCAGGCTTCATCGGCAGCAACCTGGTGGACCGCCTGTTGGCGCGCGGCGACGAAGTGGTCGCCTACGACAACCTGTCCACCGGCGTCGAGGTGTTCCTCGCTGACGCGCACACGAGTCCGCTGTTCGAGTTCGTTCACGGGGACCTGCTCGACGAGCCGACGTTGGAAGCCGCGATGAACGGTGCCGACACGGTCTTTCACCTGGCTGCCAATGCAGACGTTCGCTTCGGGACGCAGCATCCCCGTCGTGATCTCGAGCAGAACACCATCGCCACGTACAACGTCCTCGAGGCGATGCGCCGCAACGGGATAGCCAAGATCGTCTTCAGCTCGACCGGCTCGGTCTACGGGGAGGCGCCGATCGTGCCGACACCCGAGACGTGTCCCTTTCCCCTGCAGACCTCTCTCTACGGGGCGTCCAAACTGGCCGGCGAGGGCTTGATCTCCGCCTATTGCGAAGGCTTTGGAATGCAGGCCTGGATCTTTCGCTTCGTCTCGATCCTGGGGGAGCGGTACACCCACGGCCACGTGTTCGACTTCTACCGGAAGCTGCTGGACGACCCGGCGGAGCTAGCCGTCCTCGGCGACGGCAGGCAGCGCAAGTCCTACCTCTACGTTCAGGACTGCATCTCCGCGGTGTTCCTGGCACTGGAGAAGGCGCAGGAACGGGTCAACGTCTACAACCTGGGAACCGACGAATACTGTGCCGTCGACGATTCGATCGGGTGGATCACGACCGCGCTGGGGTTGTCTCCGACGAAGATCTATTCCGGTGGTGAACGCGGCTGGATTGGTGACAATCCGTTCATCTTCCTCGACACCAGCAAGATTCGTTCGCTTGGCTGGGAGCCGACGCTCGACATTCGCGAGGGGATCCTTCGCACCCTGTCCTATCTCCAGGACCACCCGTCAGTGCTGACGGTGCGGACATGAAGGTTTGCGTGCAGGGGATGTGGCACCTCGGCGTAGTCACGGCGGCTTGCCTCGCCCATGCCGGCCACGACGTCACCGGATTGGACGACGACGGGGACGTCGTGCGCGCGTTGACCCGTGGTGAGCCGCCGGTTCTGGAGCCGGGACTCGTCGACCTGGTGACGGCGGGTGTGGCAGCCGGTCGTCTGCACTTCACGACCGACCCCGTCGCGGCGCTGCGTGATGCGGCGGTGCTGTGGGTAGCGTTCGACACGCCGGTCGACGAGGACGACCGGGCCGACACCCTCTTCGTCGAGGAGCGGGTCAAGGCCGTACTCGACTACGTCGAGCCCGGCGCGATGGTCCTGGTGTCCTCCCAGTTGCCGGTGGGCGCAACGGCGGGATTGGAGGAGTACCTCCGCCGTCGCGCCCCCGACAGCGACGTCACGTTTGCATATTCGCCCGAGAACCTTCGCCTGGGACGGGCGATCGACGTGTTCACCTCCCCCGACCGCATCGTGGTCGGCATTCGATCCGAAGCCGCTCGACGCCGTGCATCGGCACTGCTGGATCCGATCACCGATCGCATCGAGTGGATGTCCGTCGAGGCTGCCGAGATGACCAAGCACGCCATCAACGCCTTCCTCGCCACGTCCATCGCGTTCATGAACGAGCTGTCGACCCTCTGCGAGAAGGTCGGAGCCGACGCCAAGGACGTCGAGCGAGGACTGAAGACCGAATCCCGCATCGGGCACCGGGCGTATCTGGCTCCCGGAGCGGCCATCGCGGGTGGCACCTTGGCGCGAGACCTGGGATTCCTCTCGGACATCGGCCGACGGGTAGACCGCCCGACGCCGTTGGTGGACGGCGTGAGGGCGGCGAACGAAGCGCACAAGCAATGGGCCGGCGGCCGGCTCCTGGAGCGGTTGTGCGACCTCGAGGGCAAGACGGTGGGCGTGCTCGGACTCACCTACAAGCCCGGCACCAACACCCTGCGGCGGTCCAGCGCCGTCGAGACGTGTCTGTGGTTGGCCGCCCAGGGTGTAGTCGTCCACGCCCACGATCCTGCGGTGCACGCGCTACCCGTCGGCCTGCGTGACGAGATCCGCTTGGCCGACTCCGCGTCGGACGTCCTCAAGGGTTTGGATGCCCTTCTCGTGGCCACCGAGTGGCCCGAATATCGGCAGCTCGACGTCGAGGAGGTCGTCGACGGAATGCGGCAACCAATCGTCGTGGATCCCAACGGCTTCCTGCGAGACACGCTGGGTGCCGACTCTCGTGTGGCCTACGACGCGGTCGGGGTTCCGCGATGAAGCTGGCGGGTCGCACGGCCGTGGTGACGGGAGCCAGCCAGGGCTTCGGCCTGGCCGTGGCCGAAGCCCTGGTGGCCGAAGGGGCCGACGTGATGATCTGCGCGAGAGGCGAAGAGGCGTTGGACGCGGCAGTTGCGTCACTCTCGTCGACCGCCACGCCGGATCGACGAATCCACGGGGCGGTGGCGGACGTCTCCAGTGCCGATGACGCAGAGCGTGTGGTGCAGGCGGCAGTCGACTCCTTCGGCGGACTCGACATCTTGGTCAACAACGCGGGCGTCTACGGGCCGATGGGGCCGACCGAGGACGTGGATTGGGCGGAATGGGTCAGGGCCGTCGAGATCAACTTGATGGGGACCGTGCTGTGCTGCCGAGCGGCCCTGCCGCACATGAAGACAGCGGGACGGGGAAAGATCGTCAACCTCTCGGGCGGCGGCGCCACGGCGCCACTTCCACGCATGAGTGCGTACGCGGCATCCAAGGCCGCGGTGGTCCGATTCACCGAGACCCTGGCCGAGGAGCTGCGGCATGACGGCATCGACGTGAATGCCGTAGCGCCCGGCGCTCTCAACACGCGCTTGCTCGACGAAGTCCTCAAGGCCGGGCCGGACCGCGTGGGAGCCGACTTCTACGACAGGTCGCTCAAGCAGAAGGAAGACGGTGGTGCGCCGCTGGCTAGGGGCGCGGCGCTGTGCGTGTTCCTGGCCTCGGCGGCATCGGATGGATTGACTGGCAGGCTTCTCAGCGCCGTCTGGGATCCGTGGGAGGACATGCCGGACCGCGCGGCGCAGCTCGAGGGCACCGACATCTACACGCTGCGCCGCATCGTCCCGAAGGACAGAGGCCAGGCATGGGGTTGAGATGGACGTAGCGATCATCGGGTGCGGGTTGATCGGACAGAAGCGAGCCAACCTGCTGGGAACCCACCGTCTGGTGGCTGCGGTAGACGCCGACCACGCTGCAGCGCAGAAGGTGTCGGAGCTGCGGCCAGGCTCGGTCGTACTCACCGATTGGCGGGCGGCCGTGGACCGCGCCGACGTCGACGCCGTGCTCGTCTGTACGCCGCACCATCTGCTCGCGCCCGTCGCGATCGCGGCCGCGGAGGCAGGCAAACACGTCCTCGTCGAGAAGCCGGGTGCCCGCAACGCCGCCGAACTCGGGCCGCTGACCGAGGTTGCGCGGCGACGGAACGTGGTGGTCAAGGTGGGCTTCAACCATCGGTTTCATCCAGCCCTTCAACGGGCACGGAAGTACGTCGACGACGGTGCAGTGGGCGAATTGATGTTTCTCAGGGCCCGGTACGGACATGGCGGGCGGGTGGGCTACGACAAGGAGTGGCGGGCAGACCCGGACATCTCGGGCGGTGGCGAACTGTTGGACCAGGGAATGCACCTCATCGACCTGTCCCGTTGGTTCCTCGGTGACTTCACCTACGTCGACGGCTTCACCCACACCTATTTCTGGGACATGCCCGTCGACGACAACAGCTTCATGGCACTGCGGACGGCCCGACGGCAGATGGCATGGCTTCACGTCAGTTGGACCGAATGGAAGAACTCGTTCTCGTTCGAGTTGTACGGGAAGACGGGCAAATTGCACGTCGAGGGCCTAGGTGGCAGCTACGGCACCGAGAGATTGTCGTTCTATCGGATGTCTCCCGAAATGGGGCCGCCCGAGACCGTCATCCACGAGTACCCAGGCGCCGATCAGTCCTGGGCGCTCGAATTCGCCGACTTCGTGCGATCCGTCGAGACCGGTGCGCCTCCGTGCGGAGGGTTGGACGACGCGCTACAGGCACTCACCGTGGTCGACGCCATCTATCGGGCGGATAAGGCATGATCATCTCCCGCAGTCCGCTGCGCATCTCGCTGGGTGGAGGCGGCACCGATCTGCCGTCCTACTATCGCGACCACGAGGGCTTCCTGGTTGCCGCCGCAATCGACAAATACGTGTACTTGACGCTGCACGAGACCTTCGTCGAAGACATCATCATCAAGTACTCGCAGATGGAGCGCGTCCCGACGGCTGACGAGATCGAACACCCGATCATCCGAGAAGCGTTGAGGATGCTCGAGATCCGGGAGACGAATCTCGAGTTGACGAGCATGGCCGACATCCCCGCCGGCACCGGACTCGGCTCGTCGGGTAGCTTCACGACGGCGTTGTTGAAGACTCTGCACGCCTACCGCAAGAACCTGGTCCACCCCGAGGAGTTGGCGGAGCAGGCGTGCCACATCGAGCTGGACCTGTTGAAGGACCCCATCGGGAAGCAGGACCAGTACATCGCCGCCTACGGCGGCTTGACGTGCTTCACCTTCTGCTCGAACGGCAAGGTGCTGGCCGACCCGTTGAAGGTTTCGACCGAGACGCTGTTCGACCTCGAGGACAACCTGCTGCTCTTCTTCACCGGATACTCGCGCTCGGCGTCGTCGATACTCAAGGAGCAGGACGACGAGAGCAAGAAGAAGTCCGACGACATGCTCCAAAACCTGCACTTCGTCAAGGATTTGGGCTTCAGGAGCCGCGATGCCCTCGAGAAGGGAGACCTCTACGAGTTCGGCAGTCTGATGAACGTTCACTGGGACTTCAAGAAGCAGCGCTCCGGTTCGATGTCCAACGGGCGGATCGACGAGTGGTACGCCTTGGCCCTGCGCAACGGCGCGGTGGGCGGAAAGCTCATCGGCGCGGGCGGCGGCGGCTTCCTCATGTTCTATGCCGAGGACAAGGTGCGCCTGCGCCGCGCGGTGACGGCTGCGGGGCTCAAGGAAGTTCGCTTCAGATTCGACTTCGAGGGGACTAAAATTGTCGTCGCCTCGTGAGTTCGACGCCCCGATTGCGGTGCTTGCCGGTGGCCTGGCTACGCGCATGCGTCCCTTGACCGAGACCGTTCCCAAGTCGATGCTGGCCGTCGCGGGCGAGCCGTTCATCGCCCACCAGCTGCGATTGTTCCACCGGCAAGGGCTGACGAGGGTCGTGCTGTGCCTAGGTCATCTCGGTGACGCGGTGAGGGATTCCGTAGGGGACGGGTCCGCGTTCGGGCTGTCGGTGTCGTCGTCGTTCGACGGCGGCGTGTTGCTCGGTACCGCGGGTGCACTCAAGAAGGCGGCGCCCATGTTGGGTGACGTGTTCTGGGTGACTTACGGCGATTCCTATCTCGACGTCGACCTGGCGCCCATCTGGCAGGCCTTCGAGAGGAGTGAGCGACCTGCGCTCATGACCGTCCTCCGCAACGAGAACCGCTGGGACAGGAGCAATGTCCACTTTCGGGACGGTCGCATCGAGTGCTACGACAAGCACGATCCGAGCCCCGTGATGAACCACGTCGACTTCGGGCTGTCGTTGTTCCGACGGCAGGTCCTCGACGACGTACCCGGAGGCCAACCGTCAGACCTGGCCACGGTGCTCTCCGCTCTGGTTCGCCGCGGTGCCGTCGCAGGGTTCGAGGTGAGCGAGCGATTCTTCGAGATCGGTTCACCGCAGGGGCTGCGCGAAACCGACCACAAACTACGCCAGCTCCGGCAAGATCACTAGCAAATTCGGCCAAAGAAGGTAAGAGATGTCAACCGTAGTCGCCTCGACCTACACCACCCAGTACCTCGACGAGGTCAAAACGATTGCGGGACTGATCGACCCGGTCACGATCGATCGCATGATCGGTCTGCTGCGGGACCTCCGTCAGTCGGATGGTCGGCTCTTCATCCTTGGTGTCGGCGGGAGCGCAGGCAACGCCGGACACGCGGTCAACGACTTCCGCAAGATCTGCGGAATCGAGGCATACGCGCCCACGGACAACGTGGCAGAGCTGACCGCACGCGTCAACGACGACGGTTGGGAGAGCACCTTCATCAACTGGCTGAAGGGCAGTCGGCTCCGGTCCGACGACGCAATCCTGGTCTTCTCCGTCGGCGGCGGAAATCTCGAGAAGAACATCAGCGGCAACATCGTTCACGCGGTGCGCTACGCCAAGGAGGTCGGCTGCACGGTGCTCGGCATCGTCGGGCGCGACGGCGGGTACACCGCCGAGCAGGCCGATGCGTGCATCGTCGTACCCACCTTGAGCGCTGACACCGTGACCCCACACGCAGAATCGTGGCAGGCGGTGGTGTGGCATCTCATCGTGTCCCATCCCGAGATGAAGGCACACGAAATGAAGTGGGAGTCGACCACCTCGTGACGAGGGCAGTGTTCCTGGACCGAGACGGGGTGTTGAACCACCTCGTATTCAACCCGTCGACGGGCGAATACGAGTCACCCCACGTGCCCGAGGACCTGTGCGTGATCGACGGAGTCGTGCCGTCCCTGCGACGGTTGACGAACGCCGGCTTCGAGCTGTTCCTCGTCTCGAATCAGCCCAGCTACGCCAAGGGCAAGACCTCGCTGGAGCACATCGAGGCCATTCACCGTCGCCTGGACGGGGTGCTGACCGACAACGACGTCGTCTTCCGCGAGTACTTCTACTGCCTTCATCACCCCGACGGGATCGAACCGGACTTCTCCGGGCCGTGCCGTTGTCGAAAGCCGGCTCCCTTCTTCTTGTTGGAAGCCGCCCGCAAACACGGTGTGGACTTGTTCGCGTCGTGGATGGTGGGGGACCAGGCCACCGATGTGGTGTGTGGCCAAACAGCCGGATGCAGAACGGTTTTGGTGATGAACGAGCATTCGATCGCGAAGCGCGAACCCTCGCGACCGGATGTGAGAGTGGGCAGTTTGTCGGAGGCAGCCGACCGGATAATCGGTGGGCGCGATGATCGGGGGAAGAATGGCTGAGTTGACGATTGACATATATGCCGACGGCGCCGACGTAGACGAGATGCTCGTAGCGCTGACGAAGCCGTACATCAAGGGATTCACGACGAACCCGACCTTGATGCACAAGGCTGGCCTCACCGACTACGAGGCGTTTGCGACGAACGTTCTGGCCCATATCAAGGACCTCCCCATCTCGTTCGAGGTGTTCTCCGACGACTTCGCCGAGATGGAGCGGCAGGCTCGGCTCATCGACTCGTGGGGTCCGAACGTGTACGTCAAGATTCCCGTCACCAACACCAGGGGCGAGTTCGCCGGAACCGTCATTCGGGCACTGGCCGCGGACGGAATCAAGCTCAACGTGACCGCGTTGCTGACGGTCGACCAGGTTCGTCGAGTCGCCGCGGCGCTCGACCCGTCGACTCCCGCAATAGTGTCGGTGTTCGCCGGGCGCATTGCCGACACCGGGGTCGACCCCGTCCCGGTGATGAAGCAATCACTCGAGATACTCCGAGCTCTGCCCAACGCCAAGTTGTTGTGGGCCAGCCCAAGGGAATTGCTCAATTTGGTTCAGGCCGACGAAATGGGCTGCCACGTCGTGACGGTGACTCCGGACATCTTGAAGAAGCTGCCGTTGCTCGGCAAGGACTTGACGCAGTATTCGCAGGAAACGGTGCAGATGTTCCACGACGACGCGCTCCGCGCCGGATTCACGTTGGTCACCGGTGCGGAGGTGAAACTCTGACCATGTCAAGCCTTCTCGACGCGCGCCGACCGGGGGCCTCTACGATTCTCGGCCTCCAGGACGTCGATGGTCGGCCACGGTCGCTCCGGATCGGACCACACCCCGTAGTGCGATGCGAAACGGCGCCACCGGCGCCAGCGTCGGGAATCGCCGTCGACGATCACCACACCCGATACCGGAATGTCCGCCGTCGCGAACATGTCGGCGAGCGTACGAACCCCGGCAATCGGGCTGGCGTCCTTGCGGACCAGTATGACGGCATTGCCCGGCTTCGGATCGGCCTCGTCCACGCACAGACGGTTCTCCAGCAGTGATGGCAAGGGTAGGAGCCAGCCTCCGCGCTCGTCGGAGACGTCGGACATGGCTGTGTTGCCGAAGGTTCCGGCCGTGAGGGCCAGCCGGTTGACCAACTCCCACGGGAAGTCGCTATCGGACGTGCTGCTCAACAGCAGGCGGCTGCCCGCCGTCGCCACGGAGAATGGTCCGGCCCACAACCGTCGGAGGGCGGCATCGGCAAGGGGCAGCTCGACGGCGTGGACGAGCCCATCAGCGAAGAGCTCACCCAAGTCGGCGGCAGATACCACTTTCCCAAACTCGTCCACGGTGGAATCGTTCCCCACGAGTGGTCCGTGCAGCTGCGAAACGGAGGTGTGATGTTTCCGAAGCCGACGGCCTGGGGCGGAGCGACGTCCGTTCGCTTCCCGCCGATCGCCAGATGGATGGCGATCGCGAGTCTTCTGCTGGCCGCTCTGACCGTCACTTGGACGGGTCTGAAACTTCCCGGACTGGGCGATCCGGCCGACATCCTCATCGTCGCCGCCTTCGGAATGTGTGCGTTGATGGTGGCATTCGGCGACCTCAGGTTCTCGATGCCCTCGTGGTCGTTCATCCCGGCAGCCGCAATCGTTGCGTGCGTCCTGGCCCGGCAACTGGACCCGCCCCCTTACTACCTGCAGGTGCTGCGCTACCAGTTCGGCATCAACACGCCCAATAGCCTTGTCAAGGCCATCTTCTGGCTCTTCGCGCTCCTCGTCGTGCCCCTGACGATCGTTGCATGCATCGCGCTCGACCGCCGCGTCGCGGTCTGGGTGATGGCCGCTTTCGTGACCGGGACGGCGATGTCGAGCGGCATCGCCATCGTCGATCTGACGGGACTGACGAACATCGGACGCAGTCTTCCGGGAAATCTGACATTCCTGCTGACCAACACCACCGTCGACTCGTCCAACCGAATTCCCGGACTCAGCGACCACCCCAACAACCTCGGATTCACGGCGACGCTCTCCATTCCCGTCGTCGTCTACTTCATGGGCACCATGAAGCATCGATGGGTCGCGACCACCATGCTGATCTGCCTGCTGGGAGGAATCTTGGCCTCGGGGTCGCGGGGCGCACAACTGGTGGCGCCGGTGGTGCTGATCGCCTCCGTGCTGTGGTTGCCGAGGATCAGGTCCGACGGCCGTTCCAACGTCCGCTTCTTCTCCGGGTCGGCTCTTGCCGCGGTCGTCGTGGGACTCGCAGTGTTGGTGTCGCTGCCCAGCAAGATCCGGGAGAGCATCCTACGAATCACGTCCATCGATTCGTTCTTCGCGGCGGGCAATGCCAGTAACGACGACCGTTTCACGCTGCTGGAGAACGGCATGCTCGACTGGCGTCAGTACCCGATCTTCGGTGCCGGACTTCGTCACATCGTGGAAGCGCACAACATCTACGTGCAGCTGATCGCGTCGGGCGGACTGGTGCTGTTGATTGCGATGTTCGCCTACTGGTGGTGCATGATTCGCGATTGCCTTCGGCTCTCGGCGATGGGTGTCGACTATGCCCGCTTCCTGATGTTGTCGATCGTCGGTTGGCTCGTCCTGGGAGCAGTGGAGAATCAGCTGACCGAACGCGGCATCTACTTCGCGGTGGGGTGCATCGCCGGTGTGGCGTCGCTACATCTCTCGCGCCGGCCGGACTCGGTCGACGGAGAAGTCGACCACGACGCGCTGCGCTCCCAACCCGCCGAACGCTAGCCGGACCGGGCCGTCTTGCGGGACGACCGAGAGAATCGAGAACGAGACTTGACCTACTCACCCGGCATTGGGCACGAGATCGTCGTCGTCATCAGGATGACGAGCCGGGTGGTCTGTGCCCTGCTGCTGATCATGGCCTTGATCTCGTGTTCGGAAGAGGTTCGCCCCCATGCCCGCACGTATTGGGGCGACAAGCCGGATTCCACCGTCCTTCCGACGGCGGAGGACACGGGACAGGCAGTGGCCACGATGGGCGGGGTCCCCGGACTCATCGCGTCCGGTCTGCTCACGATGACTGCGCCGACATCGGGTGGCGCAGGCCTCTATCGCGTATTCGGAGCAGCCGAGCCCATCACCCGCGTCGGTGCGCGGTTTACGTTCGGATCGCGAGTGGTCGGAACGACGACGTCCGGAGTCGTCGCGCTGGTCATGACCAACAAGTCGTACAGTCCGACCGATCCCGCGGTGGAGCTGAACGTCCACGTCTACATCGGACCCACCAACTGGGGACTGCAGTCCAAGGTCGACGGAGTGTGGAGCGTCCTGGCCAGCGGCACTTTCACGCCGCCGCTGTCGATCGACGACACGGTGTACACGGCCGACGTCTACCGCGTCGGCGACACGGTCACCGTCGTGCTGCCCGACGGCGGAGTCAGCACGACCAGCAATGCGGTGTTCCGTGCGGGAGACTGGGGTTACGTGGAAACCGCGATGACGGCACCCACGGACAACATCCCGGGAATCTTGGAGAATTGGTGGGACATCGGCGACCAGCATCCGCCGCCAGCCCGGAGCTGACATCCCCGCCGTTGCCCCGATCGGGATGCCTCGATGCTGCCGGCTCACGACTCCATTCGATGAGGCGCGAGATCTCGCACGGCCCGCTTGGCGAACGCGACACTGACCACCGCGGTCAGCCACGCCGCGACTGCACCTGCGCCGGCGACGGCAATGGCCGTGCCGATCGCGAATGCCGCGAATACGGCAGCGCCCTGCTTGAGGAGAACTTCGAGCACGCGAAGCCAGAGCGATGCCCGACTCATCCCCTGAGCCTGAGTCATGGCGTAGACACCGACCATCCAGCAATTGGCTGCCGCCTCCAGGCCGACGTAGGGCACCACCGCTACAGCCGACTCCCACACGTCACCCAGGAGAAGTCGGCCAAGGTGGGCGGGCAGGATCACCAGCACGATGGTTCCCGCGATCGTGATGGCCGACGTCGCCCACGAGGTCTTCACGAGGATTCGCCACTGATCTGCGACGGTCTTGTTCGACCGCCGGGCATGCGGGACGAAGGCAAGCGGCAGAGCGGAGATGAGCATCGCGATTGGGCCGAACAACGTACTCGCGCCGCGCAATCCGCCGGCAACGGCGGAGCCCAGTATGAGAGTGATCGTGAAGATGAAGAGCGCCGTTGCGACGGGAATCAAGGCTTGGACGCAGCCGAAGCGTATTCGGGCGCGGCCGTAGGTGGTCCACCAACCGAGGATCCGATGCCACCGCGGCCGGACGCCGGTGGTCGCGGCCAACATCAGCCCGGCCACCAGGCCGCCGACGCCCCACCAGAGCACCACCACGACGATCGGAACCGCATTGGTGATGACGTTGAGCACGTACAGCGCGGCCATGAGCAATGCCCAGAGTCCGTCCGACGCCACTGCCGCGAGCGGGCGACCGCACGACAACGCCGAATATCGCAGGACGTCCTGAATCAACACGGCTGGCACCGCAGCGCAAAAGGCAAGCGCCGTAGGCAGTGAGCCCGCCAGGGCCCCAACCAGGGCGAGCAGCAGAGCGCTCGCCGCGGCGCTTCCCGCGGACCATGTCACGGCATATCCCGACTCGGTCCGAATCTGATGCGGTCGCAGGTTGCTGACGAGCAGGATCGGAGTTCCGAGCGCCCCACGGTTGAAGCACATCACGGTGTTGACGAGCGCGACGAGAAGCGTGATCGCACCGAACTGAGACACCGTGGCCGTTTGTGCAATCGCAAACAGCAGCAAGGCATTGCTCAGGCTCGAGAGCCCTTGGTCGACGGACGTATAGAGGGCAAGCCTGCCCCCCGACACCGTGGACGCGGGCTGGTGCCCAAATACAGACGACATGTGTGCCAATCTCGGTCGTGCACCGCCGTGCTCCTCCGCAATACCGCCATGATGGCCGGTCGACGCGGGAAATATCAGGTCTCCCCGTAAGTCGGCGGTGAAGTATCCAATCGCTGGCCGTCACCGGCCCATCACGTAGATCAAACACTCTGTGGTGCAGGGAATCTCCGGGCGATTCCGTCCCGCGGCGGGACTCACTGCGTGCGACGGTGCAATCACAATGCTGATCGAACAACGAGTGTTACGATCGCGTCAATATCCTTCTTCGTCGGACACGACAAGAACGGTGAGGTGATGCGAGATGCTGCAGATCCTGTGTTGGCTCCTGCCCGCGTCCGGGCTGAAGAACCGACTACTGCGCGCCTTCGGCCACGACATCTCCGACAAGGCGAAGATCAACATCGTGCTCGTGTTGGGCGTCGCACGATTCGAGGTCGGGCCCGGCAGCGCCATCAATTCCTTCAACGTCTTCAAGGGCATGAGCACCGTTCGACTCGAGGATCACGCCGTGATCGGCTCGTGGAATTGGATTTCGGCCGATCGAACGTTTCAAACGGTCGATCCCCAGGCCGGGACGCTGTTCCTGGGCTACTGCGCGAAGATCGGAAACCGAAACTACATCGACAACTCCGGCACCGTCGTGGTGCGTGAGTACGGCGGAGTGGGCGGGAATCGTTGCCTCATCCAAACTCACGAGCCAGACTTCGCGAACTGTCGTCAGACGGTCGGGCGAGTGACGGTCGGTCACCACTCCCTGGTCGGAAGTTGTGCAGTGATGCTCAAGGGTGCCCACCTGCCGGATCAATCGCTGCTAGCGGCGAACTCGACCATGACGAAGCAATCCGGTCTCGGGGAGAAGCCTGGCCTGTACGCAGGATCGCCTGCGGTGTGGAAGCGGCCCACGAGCGGGGAGTACTTCGACCGCGTCGGCAGAATGACCGAGCGGAGCGTCGACGCCCCCATGGGAGTGCTGAACGAAGATCGCTCCAGTGGCGAGTACCAGATTCCCGACGACGTGATCGTCAACCAGTTGTACTCGATGACCGATGCGTGGGCGCGCCATCCGGCCGCGCCGCCGAAGTCGACGCGAGCACACCGTTAGCCCAGATCGTCAGTTGGGGGAGTAACGAAACCAGTCGACCAGCATCTGGGCCGGCAGGGGAGTACTGGCGTTCGGCGGTCCCGTGACCGAGCTTCCGACGGCCAATTGCAAATACGCGTACATCGGTGAGTTGAAGACCCAGTCCGCTTGACCAACCAGCTGTGCCGGTGTGTACGTCGCCAACGTCATGTCGTCGACGCCCACCTGGATTCCGTCGAATTGCCAACTGGCCCAGTAGACGTGGAAGTCCTGGCTGAGGTCCATCGGTGCGGGCAGGTACCCCGGAAGCTCGTAGTTGGCTCCGGCGGTCATGCAGTTCGGGCAGCTCGGTGTCACGCCACCGCTTCGCGGCGCGTGCAAGGTGACGTGAAACGTGCTGGAGTCGTTGATCATCTCGGCGATGTCTAGCTCGCCCGCCTGCGGCCATCCGACCGCCGGCAGGTTCGTCCCGACGAGAACGAACGTCGGCCAGAGGGCGTATCCGGTGGGCAACTTCATTCGGGCCTCGACCCGGCCGAACAGCATGTCGACCTTCCCGAGGGTGTTCAGGCGCCCCGTCGTATAACCGTTGGGAGTCGCCAGGGCTTGAATCACGAGGTGTCCCGACCCGTCGAGGTGAATGTTGTCCCGTGAACTCGAGAAGTTGGCTACTTCCCCGCTGGCGAAACCGGAGACGTCGGCAGGATCGACGGTCCACAACAGTTGGTCTGGCAATGCACCCGAGGGACCGTTGAAGTCGTCGAATACCGGGCCGGACACTGCCGCCAGACGTACCGAATCACTGGTCGCGACGTGCAGCATCGAAAGCACGAGTACGACAACCGAAGTCGTCGCCCAGAGGCTCTGCCCCCAGGACACGGGCGACATCGGCCATTGCCACCTTTCTCGTGGGCCGCGAAAGGCCGTTGACGGGTGGCTTTGGAGATTATCCACGTCCACCGTGTCGCGCAAGGTTGTCGTGTCCTCGAGAACTAGTCCGCTTCGACGAAACCTCGCTCGCGGTCGAAGTAGCTTCCGGCGAGATCGGTCTTGACGAGCGTCGCACGAGGTTGCATGTACAGCCCCGGTTCGGATAGTTGCCCGGCGACCGTTGCACCCATGCCGACGACGATTCGGTCACCGATCACCGATCCCGGGGCAACCGTGACGTTCGAGGAAATCAAGCAATAACTTCCGACGTCGATGGCATTCGAGGTCTGGGTGCTGCTCTTCCACGAAATGCCGTGTGTGAAGAGGGTCGACCTGATTCCCGCGACGGTCGTGTGCGTACCAATCCGGATGCCTCCGGTGCAGTCGACGTAATGGCGCGCGGTGATCGAAGAATGAGCTCCCAGGTGAAGCCGTCCGGCGCCGCCGGCCTCCCGCATGGGACGGGAGGCAGTGATCCAATTCCACTGGCCAATTCGGGCGTGCTCGTCGAGGGTCAGCGACGCCAGTTCCCGCATGACGTTGAACGGTCCGACGAAGGCGCCGTCGCCAAGGCGGACCTCGTCTACCGAGAGCACGAGACAAGGGCCGAGACGAACTCCACGCCCGATGAACCAGCCCAACCGGCGGAGCACCCCGTTCTTGACTCGACCGGCGGGCATGGCCGCGGCGACCGCGACGAGGATCGATCGTGCAGACACGTGCGCTCCTCTCTGTCGTCAGCCGTCGAAGCATCAGCCCCTCGTGGCCAACGGGACGAATGGGATGAACGATCGCCCGCGGGCCGACTTGGTCAGGCATTTGATTTCAGTCTTCGACCAAAATCTACCCCGTCCGGTTACCGTTGTTCGGTGAATTCATCTGGCGGACACCAGCTTGGGCGTTCGACGGTGAACGCCCGTCAACGAAGCCGGCTGCCTTGATGGTCGGCGACATCGCCCCAAACGCACATTCGGTCGCTCCGAGGTCGAACCGATGAGCGAGGTCGCGGCCACTGAGTTGCGAGCTGCGCCTCCTGCAACGATCCACGCGCTCACGGGAATACGGGCCATCGCCGCTGGCTGGGTCGTGATCGCCCACTTCGGGGACCAGCTCTACGGACTGTTCCCCGCAACCCGTCACATCGACTGGTGGATCGACAACGGGTACCTCGGCGTAGAGGTGTTCTTCGTCTTGAGTGGTTTCATCATCAGCTACAACTACGCGGACAGATTGCGTAGCGGAGGCGCCCGATACCGGGACTTTCTCGTCAACCGATTCGCACGGCTCTATCCCGTGCACCTCGTTACCCTCTTGGCGACAGGCGTTCTCGTTGCCGCGGCGGCGGTCGCGAACGTCACGCTCAACAGCGCGGATCGATACACTCCGCTGTCCTTCCTCGGCAACCTGCTGATGCTCCAGGCCGCGCCGGGGGTGCCTGCCTGGGACGCGCCGGCCTGGTCGATCTCGGCGGAGGCACTCGCGTACCTGACGTTCCCCCTGACGGCCTGGCTGTTGGCTCGACTCACCACTCCGCGCATCGCCGTGACGGCTGCGCTCGCGTGGTTGCTGATCGGCACGGCCGCAATGATGGCGGCACGCCTGGTCACGACCGAGACCACGGCACCGGGGATGGCGCTGTTGCGAATTGCGACCGAGTTCGTCGCCGGTGCGATGCTGTGGAAGGCGTGGAACTCAGCCGGTGAGCCGCAAGGAGTGAAGTGGGACCTGTTGGCGGGCAGCGCGTTCGCGCTTACTGTCGTCGGTCTCGCCGCGCTTCCCCGGTGGGAGGCGCTTCCGCTGGTGTTGACTCCGTTGATCGCCGTATTCGTCATCGCATGCGCAGGTGCGCGGGGGCCGATCGGATGGATCCTCTCGACCCGGCCGATGATCTTCGGGGGCAAGATCTCGTACTCGCTGTACATGACGCACTTCATCGTCTTCGAGATGGTGCGAAAGTTGCTGAAGTGGCAGGACTTTGCCGACTCCACGCTGGTGGTCAGAATGTCGCTGATGGCGGTCTACTACCTCGCATGCTTCGTCAGCGCAGTGGCGTGTTACAAGGTCGTCGAGGAGCCTGGGCGCCGCGCGATCCAGCGTTGGGCCAAGCGACGGAGGGCGAACCGCAGCCCGGCGTCGGGAGTGTGACGGGCCGGCGGTCAACGACCTAGGCGGTGCACATCCCGGCATGCGCGTCGCAGAAGGCCTTGCAGTCCGCGGCCGCCTTCTCGGACGCTGCGCACGCTTCAGGATTGGCGTTGATGGAGTCGGCGACCGCTTGAGCGGTCTTCTCGGCCTTGCCCTCGGGACTTGCCGCCGAATTACCCGGGCTGCCGTTCGTCGCCACCGTGGCGTTGCAGTTCAAGAACAGCAGGATGGCCGTCGGCTTTCCCTTGACGGCACGAAGCTGGGATCTCGTCACGATGCAGTCGTCGTCGGCGAGGAAACCGCCGACGCGGGTCGCGACCACCGGGGTCAGTCCGCTTCCGTCGAGAGCCTTCGAGGCGGCGGCATACGTCATGCCCGCCAGCGCGTCGGCGCCCGCCGTTCCGGTACCGAAAGTCGTGGCGACGCACGCCGCGCCGATCATGCCGACCATTCCCGTAATCAATTTCTTCACGAGTGCCACCCCCTGTGACGACCTACCCGCGCCGACTATGGATACCCGACCGATTAACGTTTGCTGGGACGATACACGTCACCAATCGTCGAAGAGGCATTGTCGAAATAATGGTCGAGGTATGCCGATGGCGGCGGCCCTCGGAAGGTCGCGTCCGTCTTTTCGTCGGAACGCGCCTCGAGAAAAGGGTGCTGGCATCGGGTCGTCGGTTCTGGTCCGGGTTCGAATCGATTTCCGTCACGCGGCTGGCGGCGCGCAACTCGACGTAAGCCCTCCCTGGGAAAGATCGGCGGCCAGCCTGCGGGTGTATTCGGTGTATCCATCCGCGTTGGGCACCACGCCCGCAAACATGCTGTCGTCGGCGAGCCACTGCTCTGCGACGGGATCGACGTAGAGCACGTCGTTCGCGGCGGCGGCGGCCGCCAGTGCGCCGGAGACCCGTATCAACTCCGGCGCCTCTGCCCGGTGGGGAACGATGACTGGACCGATTGCCACGATCCTGGCGTCGGGATGTTGCTCCTTCAACGCCTTGAACGTGGTGTCCGCGGCAGCGGTGACGACCTCCGACGGCGCGAGGTAGTCGTTGGCTCCGCCCTGCACCAAGATGACGCCGGGTCGACCGGTGCCGAGTTCGTCGAGTCGCTCCGGAAAGGGCTTAGCCCCTGGCTGCAGTGCCGCGATGTACCCGCTTCCCGGTTGAACGGACGCCTTGGTGAGGTCCCAGCACAGCTCGTCGCTCAACCTCAGCACCCACCCCTGTGCCCAACCTGCGCCCACGCCGCGGGCGTAATCGTCTCCCACGACCGCGAAGGTTTGGGCCGGCCCAGCCCCTGGACTCCTCAAGGCCGGCGACCGTTCGTCGGGCCCGAGGGCGAGCGGCGCGGGGGGAGGGGCGTCGGTGCGAAATCGCACCGACGCCCAGGCCGACCCGCAAACCAAGGCGATGGCGCCGATGACGAGGATGGGCAACACCAGCCTCGCTCGTCCGCGGCGTCGGCGGTCGACGGCTGATTTTGGGGGCCGCGCCTTGGATGACCTGTGGCCGTGCGAGGTGCCAGCCATCGAATTTCCCCCTAGAAATCACGCCTAAACGAGGTACGTAGCGACTACCATACCGTGTGGTCACGCTAAGTCAGGGCGTCGCCAGATTATCGATGTGAAGGGTTTTGGCGCCGTCTCTGCCGCGCGTTGCAATGAATGCCTTGGCGGCCGACCGTGTTTGCTGTAATTGCACATTGTCGCACGATTTCGGTCGTCGGCATCGACGGGGGAGCGAATCGGGCATGGTCACCAAACAGAGACGTCCGGCGCCACGCGGCATTTCCACGGTATTGGCGAAGGGCTGGGCGACGATCGCCGCAGTGGCCATCGTGTTCGGGCTAGGAGCCCTCGGATACTCCATCCTCGAGAAGCCGATGTACTCCGCCTCCACGACTCTGTATCTGACGTCCGGCGGCACCATCGTTCCTTCGGCGTACGACTCGTTGTCGGCGTCCCGCGAGCGTGTCGGTTCCTATGCGCAACTCCTCTACACGCAGGCCGTCCTCATGCCCGCCGCTCAGGCAGCCGGTCTCGATCTGACGCTCGAGCAGGCGCGGCAGCGCGTTGCCGTGGACGTCAACCCCCAGATCGTTCTCATCACGCTGTCGGCGAGTGACAGCGATCCCGCTGTGGCACAGAAGTTTGCGGACGCACTCGCCAAATCGATGGAGACGACGGTCTCCGCGCTGGAGGTTCCCGGCGCCAGCACCGAGCCGCTCGTGAAGGTGCACCAGGTGACGACGGCGACCGTGAACGCCGGACCGGCAGAACCCAGGACGCTGATGAACGTCGCCGTCGCGGTCGTCGCCGGACTCGTGGTCGGTGTCTTGTTGGCGATGTTGCGCGAATTCCTGAACAAGAGGGTGCGCGACGAGAACGATGCCGAAGCTGCACTAGGTACGCCCGCACTGGCGGTCGTCGACCAGAAAGATCAAGCGGCAGAGGCCTTCCGGGCAGTGCGTACCCGATTGGCGGTGTTGACTCCACCGGCGCGAACGTTGTTGTTGACGAGCGGCCGCGCACAGGAGGGCACGACGACGACGACCCTGGGCCTCGGCCGGGCGATCGCTCAGGCTGCGCACTCGGTCGTCATCGTGGACGCCAACTTCTATCGGCCCGACGCGTCGAAGCGGCTAGGCCTCGACGATGCACCTGGTCTTGCGGACGTGCTGCGGGGGGCGTCGTTGGGCAACGCACTGCAACGCGGCGTAAGCGGCGTCAAGACCCTGTCGGGTCTCGGGGCGGGAAGCAGGGTCACGGGCCACCCCGCCGACTACTTCGCATCCGCGGCGTTCGCCAGAACGCTAGAAGAGCTGTCGCGCCAATTCGACTATGTGCTGGTCGATTCCGAAGCCATGCTGGAGAACTCCGGCACCGATGCGATTGCGGCTTTGGTCGACGGAGTGCTGATGGTCAGTCGACGATCCGGGTCGACGATGGCCGACTTGGTCGAGTGCAAGCGGCGACTGGACAACGTGGAGGCGCGCGTGGTGGGTGCCGTGTTCATCTCGTCGCAGCTCGAACTCCTCACCGAGAGTGCGGCAGTCGCACCCGCCATGCAGAAGGTTCCGTAGAGCGTCATGCGCGTGACAAGTGGGCGCGAGCTGGGTCGAGACGGCGACGCCGCTGAGATGCCGTCGCTGCGATTCGGCGCCGAATGGGCTCCGTGCGCCGGCTGAAGAAGCTATTCCTCATTCTCGCTTCGCGTGACCGGGCGTGGTGGCGCGCGTTGGTGCTCGGCGTCCCGGCAGGGGTGGAGCACGGGTCGGTGTTGAGGTCGCTGGAATGCTCCACCGTGGTCGACGTCGGTGCCAATCGCGGGCAGTTCGCGCTTGCCGCACGCCGCAGATGGCCTGCTGCGCAGGTGATGTCATTCGAGCCGCTCGACCGTCCGGCGTCGACCTTCCGCCGGGTCTTCTCCCGTGACCCACTGACGACTCTCCATGAATTTGCCATCGGCCCTCGCGAAGACGTCGCCAGCATGCACCTCTCCAGAAGCGACGACTCGTCGTCACTTCTCGCGATCACCCGGCTGCAGGACACGGTCTTCCCTGGAACGGACGAGATCGGCACGGTCGACGTGCGCGTGGCGCCGCTCGCAGCCTTCGTCAATCCCGGGTCGATGGTCGAACCGGCTCTCTTGAAGATCGACGTACAGGGTTACGAACTCGAAGTCCTGCGCGGATGTGAGCCACTGCTGAGCGAATTCACCCTGATCTACTGCGAATGCTCCTTCGTCGAACTGTACGAGGGTCAGGGCCTGGCTGGAGACGTGGTCCGGTGGCTCGCCGACCACGACTTCACGATGGCGGGAGTGTTCAACGCGGCTTACGACGACGGTGGGCGGGCGGTGCAGGCCGACTTCCTCTTCACCCGATCCGATGCCGAGCCCCAGCGCGACGCGTAGCGCACGGCGGCCGACGACGAGTCGCGTCGCCACGCAGGTGGCCGAACGTTACCGTGGGCCACGAATGACAGACAGGAGCAAACGCCCATGTTCATCGAACCGCAGCAGTCGGATCCAGAGGTGCTCGCCCAGAAGCGTGCCGTGAATCCCAAGGTCCGGTCGCCAGGTCGGATGGAGTGGATCACCGACGACGACGGAAACATCGTCAACTTCCGGATCGCCGGGGAAACCGTGGCGTCGAGGATTCGGAACCTGTATTCGGCCTGGTTCTTCAACAACTTCGTCACCTATGTCCCGCTCCACTTCGTCCGACAGGCCTACCTGCGCCTGTTCGGTGCGTCGATCGGCAAGGACACGGCAATCAACCGCGGCACGAACGTCTGGTCGATTCCCTACATCGTCATCGGTGACCGGGTCTCGATCGGCTTCAGATGCTTGCTGGACGCCAGGGCGGGGATAGCCATCGGCGACGACGTGATCATCGCCAGCGACACCCACATCATCGCGGGCGGCCACGACATCAACCATCCGAACTTCCCGCCGTCGCCAAACCCGCCCGACCCCATCGTCATCGGCGACCACGTGTGGATCGCGAGTCGGGCCATGATCCTGCCGTGCCTCATCGGCCGTGGTGCAGTGATCGCAGCGCACGCGGTGGTCTCCAAGGAGGTGCCCCCGCTCGGTATCGCCGGCGGCGTTCCCGCCAAGGTGATCGGCAAACGAAATCCGGACGCCCTGCAGTACAGCGGAAAGTTCAAAGTGCCGCTGTTCTGACGCCTAAAGCAACAGCAGGGGACACGTTTCGAACATTTTGCTGACGATCGGGTCTCGAGTTGCGGACGTTTTTCTGGCAACCGGTGCAATCGCGCCCATCGGTGTACAGTTGTCGTCGGTGTACCCCTACTGCGGGGACGCCCACACCCCCTGTCCTGCCCAGCACGCATGTTCAAGTGCCAAACATCGTGAGGATTACTGACGGTGCCCCGAGACCTCTTAGCGCACGCGTCGACTCGCCCTCGAGTGGCCATCGCGCATGACTACCTGACTCAGCTCGGGGGGGCTGAGAAGACCGTCCTGGCCATGAGCAGGGCGTTTCCGGACGCTCCGATCTACACCATGCTCTACGACCCCGACACGACCTTCCCCGAATTCCGGGATCTCGACATCCGGGTTCCGCCCGTCAACCGGGTCGCGGCAATCCGCAAGCATCACCGCGCCGCGCTGCCGCTCTTCCCGTTCATCGCCGACCGCGTGCACATCGACGCCGACGTCGTCCTGGCGAGCAGCAGCGGCTGGGCGCACGGATTCCACACCACGGGCCGCAAGCTCGTCTACTGCCATTCGCCGGCCCGCTGGCTGTATCAGGGCGACAGCTACCTGGGCGACCACGGCAACGTGGTGGCGAAGCTGGGTCTTCGGGCCATGGGTACCTACCTCACGAAGTGGGATCGGCGCGCCGCCGCGTCGAGTGACCGCTACCTGGCCAACTCCGCGGTGATCCGCGAGCGCATCCACACCGCCTACGGCGTCGAGGCCGAGGTCGTCTTCCCCCCGGTCACCATGGCTCAAGCCGACACCGTGCAGGCGATCCCCGGCGTCGTCGACTGGCTAGGAGCCGACGCGGCCAACGTCGGCAGCGTCGACGGGGCGTTCTACCTCGTCGTCTCGCGACTGCTCCCGTACAAGAACGTGGACGCGATCGTCAGCGCGTTCGCCGGCACCAATCGGCGACTGGTCGTCGTCGGCCGCGGCCCGCAGGCCGACCGTCTGCGCGCCATGAAGACGTCCAACGTGACGATGGTGTCCGACATCTCCGACGGCGAGTTGGCGTGGCTCTACCGCAACTGCCGAGCCATCCTGGCGGCCAGCTACGAGGACTACGGCCTGACGCCGCTGGAAGCCGGAATCTGGGGTCGGCCGGCCATCGCGCTGCGCTACGGCGGCTTCCTCGACACCATCAACGAGGGCGTCAGCGGCATGTACTTCGACGAGCCGACTCCCGGCGACATCGCCGAGGCCGTCGACCGTTTCGAGATGACCAAGTTCGACTCGGACAAGATCCGCGACCACGTCAAGCAGTTCAGCGAGGCGTCGTTCTCGGAGAAGCTCCACGACGCCGTCAACGGCCTCGTCGCGCTGCCCCGGTGACCCCTGTCACCGCTGTACCCTGACACCCCGAGTTGCCGAGGCGGCGCCACTGCGTCGCCGTCCATGACCATGGCAGGAGCCACGCCGGTGAACACCGAACCCGCAAAGGCGGACCCGGAAGACGTAGCCAGAAAGGTCAGCGCCGCACCCGGATTGAAGTTGCCGCCGCCACCGTCCTACGACCTGCAGCCCGACGGACGGGTGGCCAATTACCGGATGCAGAGCATGGGCCTCAAGCGCAAGCTCCGCAACCGCATCGGCCAGGTGCTCTACAACCTCGTCGTCACCCACATTCCCTTCCACTTCGTGCGGCAGGGATTCCTCCGGCTGTTCGGCGCCACCATCGGTGGCAACTCGTGCATCATGCTGGGCACCACGATCCTGGACATCGAGTTCCTCACCGTCGGTGACAACACGTCCATCGGCGCGCGCTGCCTGCTCGACGCCCGCGCCGGCCTCTACATCGGCGACGACGTCACCATCGCCAGCGACGTTCAGATCATCGGCGGCGGGCACGACGTCAACCATCCGGACTTCCTCCCGGTGCCCATCCCCACCGTGGTCTCCGACTACGCGTGGATCGCCAGCCGCGCCATGGTGCTTCCCTCCCTGATCGGACGCGGCGGGGTCGTCGCCGCCCAGGCGGTGGTCACCAAGGACATCGCCGAATGCGAGATCGTCGGGGGCGTCCCGGCCAAGGTGATCGGCAAGCGGGATCCGGAGGCGCTGAAGTACACGGGCGGCTACCGGCCCCTGTTCTGCTGATGGCGACGCTCGAGGACTACCGGCTGGTGTTCGTCGGACCTGCCCAAGGCGTCACCGCCGTCGGCGACTACTCGGAGGACTTCGTCAACGCCGTTCGGCCGCACTTCGGCGAGGTGGTCGAGGTGCGCACCGGCGGACCGGGCGACGACACCGTCGCCGCGCTGCGTGGTCTGCGGCGCGACGTCGCCGCCCACGTCGCCGGCGGGCGACGACACCGGGTGCTGGTGCACGCCGAGCTCTCCACCGGCGCGCTGGCGCCGTTCTGGTCCACCTCGGGCGTGAAGGGCGCGCCGGTGACCGGCACGGTGCACGATCCTCCGCAAGGCGTGTGGATGCCCGCCCGCACCGAGTTCGTCAGCCGGTCCCGGCTGCTCAACCACGGCATCCACTACCCGCTGCGGCCGCTGAGTCGGGCCATCGAAGGCCGGGTCTACGCCGGCCGTCTGCTGTTCGCGTTGACCGAGACCGGGCGCCGTTCGATCGCGGAGACGTACCCGCAGACCCGCACCGCCTACGTCCCGCACCTGGTGCGGGAGCGGCCCACCATCCGTCCCGCACACGAACGGCCAAGGGCCATCGGCTTCTTCGGACACGTCTACCGCGGCAAGGGTTTCGAGCAGATCGTCAAGATCCGGGAAGCGCTGTCCGACGACATCGCGATCCGCGTCGCCGGCCGGGGTACCGAGGACCTGCCGGCCATCGCGGGCGTCGACGTCCTCGGTCCGGTCGACGGAGCCAGCGAAGACGCCTTCTTCGCGTCCGTCCGCGCGATCGTCGTGCCCTACGGCAAGCGCCACTTCTACGCCGACAGCTTCGCCGCATCCGGCGTCGTCGCGCACTCCATGGCCTACCGCACCCCCGTGGTATGCACCGACTGGGGCTCACTGGCCGAACTCGACGATCGGGTGGGTGCTGCCGTGGTGTCGACCAGGGGACTCGAGGGGGACGCCGTCGCCGCCGCACTGGCGCAGACCATCGCCTCGGTCGTGGACGACGAAGCCCGCCTGGTCGAACTGGGTCGGCACGCGGACGACACCCGCCAGGCCCGGTCGACCGCGAACACCGCGTCGGCATTCGCGGCCGAGTGGTCGGCGTTGCTCGGTCTCGATGCTGGCCAACCGGACAAGGGGCCCTCGATCTGACGCTCCCCGAATCGGCGCCCGAATCCGCCCCGGAAGGCGCGTCGCGCAACCTCGTCAAGACCCTCGTCGGCGTCTTCTTCATGTACGGCAGCCGCGGCCTCGGCCTGCTGCTGACCCTGGCGATCATCGCCCGCCTCGGCATCTCCGACTACGGTCTCTACGCCCTGGCGTTCTCCTTCGCCACGATTCTCGGTCCGCCACTGGACAATCCGTGGGCGGTCCGCGCCATGCGCGAGTCCGACGACGCCTTCAACCGGGAGCGCTCCAGCCGCTACCTGGTGGGCGTCGTTCTCGTCGTCGCCGGACTTGCCCTCCTGCCGTTCGACCGGCTGTACCTGCTGTGGTTCGGCCTCGTCATGGCCGGCGGCGAGATGGCGTTCAACAGCCTGAAGAGCCGCGCCGTGCGCGACGGTCATCCCGATCTCGTCTGGCGCTACGACGCCATCCGGCAGACCAGCAGCGTCGTACTGGTCTGCGCCTATCTGTTCGCGGTCGACGATCCGATGCTGAAGGTCACAAGCCTTCTCTACTGCGTGCCCTACGCCGTCATCCTCGTGATGGCGGGCCTGGCCGTGCGGGGCCACCGCCCCGGGTTGCCGGGATCACTGCGGCAGATGACCTACCTCAGCGCCGAGATGGGCTTGGGCACAGCCGTATACCTGCAGGGCGACGTCCTGCTGCTCGGCTTCCTCACCGACAGCACCGTCGTCGGCTACTACAACATCACGCTCATGGTGGGCACCGCGCTGGCCGGCATCGGGCAGTCGTTCGCGATGACCTATCACGAACCGCTGCGCAAGAGCGGCGGTGACCTGAAGACCGGTCCCAAGCTGCGGCTGACGCTGACCATCGCGTCCGCCGCCGGCGCGATCGTCCTGGTCACCGGCGTGGTCATGCTGTTCACCTCCGCCCCCGCGCCCATGGCCGAGTCCATGGTCATCATGGCCGGCTTCTGTTTCCTGCGAACCGTCATCTGCGTCTTCCAGGTCATCCTGTACGCGCAACGGCGGGACCGGTTCCGGCTCGCGTCGTCGATCGCCCTGCTGCCGGTCAAATTCGCGCTGCTGACCGTGTTGGTCAAGCTGGGGCTGGGTGCGGTGGCCGCGGCGATCGCGACCACCGCGTCCGACGGGATCCTGTTGGCGATCTTCGCCACCGCGCTGTACCGCAAGGGCCGACGATGACCTCGGTGGTCTTCCTGCTGTCCAAGGACCCCGTCGTCGAACACGGTGGCGACGTGGCGTTGTCGCGACTCTTCGTCGAGTTGGCCGCCGAGCGCCTCGACGTCTCGATCATCTGCCTGGCGGCCGAGAGCGGCTCCGTCACCGCCGACTTCGTCCCAGGCGGCGTGGAGGTGACGAGGGTGCGCAAACCCGCCGTCCGACCGCTCAGCTTGCTCGCCGGCGCGGCCAAGACGCGCCGCAGCCTCGTCCACGTCCGGTTCGACGGCGACGAATTGGTCGCGGCGATCGAACGGGCCGACGCCGACGTCTACGTCGCCGAGCACAGCTACATGGCCGAGTCGTTCCTGCGCAGCTCGCTGTTCGGCACCCGCACCCTGGTGGTCGACACCCACGTGAGCGAGGCGCTCGTCTGGGGCGCCAGCCGGGGTCTCCTGGGACGGGTGGAGGCCAGGCGACTCGTCCGCGACGAGCTGCGGGTGGCGATGGCCGCCGACGCCGTGGGCACCTTCGACGCCGACGAGGCCGAGCAGTACCGCCGCAACGGCGTGCGCGGCGCCCGCTGGTTCGAGCTGACGTTGCCGCCGGCCGAACCGGTGGACACGTCGTCGACGCCTCCGCGGCTGGTGCTGATGGGGACCAGGGACTGGCCGCCGAACCAGGAGGCCTTCCTGCACGCGCTGAAGCTGTGGCCACGCATCTCGGCGGGCATTCCCGACGCCGAGCTGTGCATCATCGGCGCGAAGAAGCCGAACGCACCTGAGCCGCCCCACCCGCCCGGGGTACGGGACCTCGGCTTCGTCGACGACCTGCACGCCTTCCTCGGCACGTGTCGCGCGATGGTGGCACCGATCAAGACCGGTGGAGGGGTGCGGGTGAAGATCCTCGACGCGGCTCGCATCGGATTGCCGGTGGTCGGCACCAAGGCTGCGGTGGGGTCCCTGGGAGAGCTGTTCGGCCTCGACGTCTTCGACGACGACGACGCCTTCGTCGGGGAGTGCCGGCGCATGCTGACCGACCGTGCGGCCGCGGCCGCCGCTGGCCACGCCATCCATCGGGCCAACGCCGAACACTGGCGGAGCGGGAGGGTGCGCGACGCCGTCGACGCGCTGATCCTCAGCGGCCAGCGACCTTCCTGACGGTCGCGGTGATTTCGCCCGTGGCGGTCGGTTCGCGACGTGGGCGGGCCCGGCGGTCGACGCCGGTCGCCGTGGCGGTGCAATTGCAGGTGTCGGCATTACGGTTCCGAAACGGCTGCAGCACGTGCGATCCGGCAGGTCGCGGCGGTTGGCTAGGATGAGTCGTCGTGCGCCGACACGTCACCGTCGACCGGCGTGGTTCGATGTTCGCGGAACACGCGTGAGCTGGACCTGGGGGCGTTGCCAGCAATCCGCTGGCAACGTTGATCGACGGGGGTGAATGGAGGACGCCGTGGTTGACGTCGACCGTCGGACGGGTGGACACGAATGAGCCGTCGTCGCGCCGTCATCTCCGCGATCGTCGCGGTGGCCATCGTGTCGTCCGCCTGCGACAGGCCGTCCGCCGGGTCGGCGGCGCCGCCACCCGACGCCGGAATCTCGCTGCCGGCCGATCTCAGCGGTTCCGGGCCGGGAACCGTCGTCGCCGCGAGCAGCATGCCCACCTTGGACCGACGGCTGAGCGGCGTCACCTCGGTGGCCGCCAAGGTCACCTATGCCTCCACGTCCGGTGTGACCAATCAGCCCACCCGGGTGACGGGAACGGTGTTCGCGCCCAAGGGCAAGCCGCCCGAGGGAGGCTGGCCGATCATCGCGTACGGCCACCCCACCACCGGCGTCGTGTCGGGATGCGCCCCGTCGTCGTCGCCGACCCTGTCCAATCTGTCCTCCACGGTCCTCGAACTGGTCAACGCGGGCTACGTGGTCGCGATGGCGGATTACCAAGGGCTGGGCGATGATTCGACCTACCACCCGTACCTCGACGCCACCACCGCCGGCTACAACCTCGTCGACTCGGTGCGCGCCGCCCGCAAGGTGGTCGCCGACACCTCCAACCGGTGGGCGGCGTTCGGGTTGTCGCAGGGCGCCCAGGCGGCGTGGGCGGCCAACGAACTGAGCCCGGCCTACGGTGCCGGACTGGACCTGGTCGGCACCGCCAGTGTGTCTCCGCCGCTGAATGTCTCGAAGTTCGTCGACGACGCGGCGAATCGACTTCTCTCGAAGGAACAGGAGCCGGCCTATCAGGCCCTGCTGGCCACGGTGAAGAGCGAGGACCCCACGCTGAATCTGGACGACTACCGACGTGGCGTCGTCGCGGAGAAGTGGGACGTGCTGCTGCAGTGTGACTACGGCGACGCCGACGAACGGACCAAGGTCGTCGGCGAGATCACCCCCGACGACCTGGTGCCGTCGTCCACCACGGCCGCGGACGCGCTGCGGGACCGCCTGCGGACCGACGACTTGCCGCGTCGCCCCCTGGCGGCTCCGGCGCTCGTCGTCTACGGCGGGCAGGACGTCCTCGTGCCGCCCGCCTGGACCGACGCGGCGCTGCAGGACGCGTGTGACATGGGGGACGTGGTCCGCATCGACATGCAACCCGACCGCGGGCACTCCGACGTCGACGTGACCCCGGTGCTGCCCTGGATCGCCGACCGGTTCACCGGCGACCCCGCGCCGAACAGCTGCGGGTCGTTCGTCACGCCGCCGGCCGCACCGCAGGAGACCTCGGCTCAGGTGCAGGACGGCGGATGACATGAGTCACCGAGCGCGGACGGCCGCGGTCGCCGTGGCGGCGCTGATCGCCGTGGCGGTCGTCGGCCTCACCCTGCCCGTCGGATTTCGTCTCGCCACCGCGGTGGTCGACAGATTCCGCGGTGACGTGCCCGCGGCGCAGCCGGTACCCGTCGAGACCGCCGACCTGGGCGGCAGCGGTCCGGGCACCCTGGTCAGCGCCACCACCATGCCCGGTGTCCAGAAGGGCACCGGACGTCAACTCCAGGCGGCGCGCGTGGTGTACCGCTCGACCAATGGGGACACCGGCGCGCAGACGACGGTCTCGGGATCGGTGTTCACACCCCTCGGCGAGCCACCACCGGGCGGCTGGCCGATCCTCTCCTTCGGCCACGGCACCACCGGCATCGACGAACAATGCGCACCGTCGCTCTCCGATTCGCTGCTGGGTGTCTCCGATCTGGTGGTCGGATTCGTCAAGACGGGCCACGCGGTCGCGCTGGCCGACTACCAGGGGTTGGGCGAGAAGGGTGTCCACCCCTACACCGACGCCAAGACCGCCGGCCTCAACATGATCGACGCCGTCCGCGCGCTGCGGCACACCTTCTCCAACACCTCCACGCGCTGGCTCGCACTGGGCGGATCGCAGGGCGGGGGAGCGGCGTGGGCCGCCGACGAGCAGGCGTCGACGTACGCTCCGGAGCTGACTCTGGTTGGCGCAGTGGCGGATTCGCCCGCGGCGAACGTGGTCGGCGTGCTCGACGGCGCGGAGGCGCGGACGCTGACCGCCGATCAGCGGCCGGCGTTCCTGGCCATCGTGGAGTCGCTGGCCCGACTGCACCCGCAGGTGAATCGCGACGACTTCCGGCGCGGCGCGGCGGCGCGCTACTGGGACGTGACGCTGTCCTGTTCCGGTGACACCGCCAAGGCCAGGACCGACGCGCTGGCCCAGGTGACCGCCGACGACATTCGCCCGGCGTCACCAGCGGCTGCGGCCCAACTGCGGAAGCTGTTGTCGGCGTGGGCACTTCCGCAGCGACCGCTGTCGGCGCCCCTGTCCGTGGCCTACGGCGGCGCGGACACCCTCGTCGACGCGCAGTGGACGACCGACGCCATCGCGAAGGCGTGTGCCCTCGGCGGGAACGTGGAGTGGGACCTTCAGCCGTCCAAGGGGCACGGCGACGTGGACGTGTCCCGTCAAATCGCCTGGATCGCCGATCGATTCGCAGGAAGGCCGGCAGTAAATGAGTGCCAGTAGAAATCCGGACGGCGACGTCGCACTGTGGCGGCTGCTGGCGTACGAGGCCAAGTCGGTGGTCAAGCGCAGGCTGGCGTCGCCGGGAACACCGGTGGACCCTCCGCCGTCGCCGTACCTGGTGGTGCCGATCCTCGGGCAGTCCAACGCCTTCGGGATGGGATTGGGCATCGACCCCGACGGGCTGGACCGCACCCACCCCCGGGTTCACCAGTACGCGATGAGCGGACCGTCGAAGGGCACCGTCGTGCTCGCCAAGGATCCGCTGATGCACGAGATCCCCGGGTACGGCGTCGGGTTCGGCATGACCTTCGCCAAGGCGCTCGCCGAGGAGACGGGCCGCCACGTCCTCCTGATCCCCGGCGCCCGCGGCGACACGTCGTTCACACCCAAGAACGGCTACACGTGGGATCCGGCCGACACCCGAACCAGGGTGAATCTCTACGTCAACGGTGTGCGGGCGATCGACGCGGCGCTGAGGCTCCACCCGGGAAGTACAGTGGCCGCGGTGTTGTGGCATCAGGGAGAGAGTGACGTGCCACTGATGTCCGGCCCGACCTATCGGGAGAAACTCGACTCGGTCGTCGACGATCTACGCGCGCGCCATGGCGCCGACCTGCCGTTCATCCTCGGGCAGATGGTGCCCGAGGAGATGGAACTGAGCCGCAAGGACTACTCGGTGATCGACGCCGTTCACGCCGACACCCCGAATCGGAAGGCCCGCACCGCATTCGTCACGGGCGCACGCGGTTGCGTCAACGGCGAACTCGACCGGCACTACAACGCCGAGGGACTGCGCGCGATGGGCCACGGCATGTGGGCCGCCTATCGCCAGATGTGCCCCGACGACTTGGCGGAGTATGCCCGCGAGTAGACGGCTTCTGGCGGCGCTCGAGGCCGTCGTGCTCGTGGTGGCGATAATCCTCGTCGACATGGGCGTCAGCGGGCACTTCGTGTTCGCCAACGCCAAGGTCGACAGCCTGGAGCGGGCCGACGCGATCATCGTCCTCGGCGGCGAACACGACGGTCGGGAGGACTACGGCATCCAGTTGGCCCGGGAGGGCTGGGCTCGAACCGTGGTGTTGTCCAACCCGTACTGGGACGGCGACCCCGTCATGCGGCGGGTGTGTCGCGAACCCGACGACGTCGAGGTCATCTGCTTCACGCCGGATCCGGGCACCACCCGCGGCGAGGCCGAGGAGATGCGCCGCCTGGCCGACCAGCGGTCGTGGAGCAAGATCATCGTCGTCAGTTGGCGCTATCACCTGCCCCGGGCGCGACTGGTGTTTCAGCAATGTTTCTCAGACCAGTCCGACGCCGCCGTCATGGTCGACGTGCCTCGCCGCTACCGCTACTCGCTGCTGGGCTGGGAGTTCGTCTTCGCTTATCAATGGGGTGGTTTGGCCAAAGCCGCGATACAAGGCACATGTAGGTGAGCTGGGCATATGCTGTACGCGTGGCATTGGCTGGCTAACGATGACATAGTAAACGCGAGGCGGGGGCCTTGTTAACGCGTTTAACTGCCAGCAAACAGAAGGGGTGGGGAACGTTGTCTTTGACCGAAGAAACCGTGGCGCTCACTGAGGCACCCATGTCGGCGACCCGCCGAAATGGCGGCCCGCGCTGGCAACGGCGGTACGTCAAGGTCCTGGTCGTCTCCGACATCGTCGTCGTCGCTCTTGCCCTGGTGGCAGCGCAAACGGTCAAGCTTGGCCGACCCATCACGGCCACCGATCCGGCGTCGATCTACTTCTCCATTCTCTCGGTCCTGATCGCCGGTATCTGGCTGAGCCTGCTCGCCGCCTACCGCACCCGGTCGCCGCGCGTCGTGGGCGCCGGCGTGGAGGAGTACCGGCGGGTGGTTTCGGCCACCCTGGCAACGATTGGCGTCGTAGCCGTCGCCCTCATGATCTTCCGGCCGGAGTTCGCCCGCGGGTACCTCGCGGTGGCCTTCCCGCTCGGCCTGGCCGGGCTGGTGGTCGGACGCAACGTGTGCCGGCTCTTCTTATCCCGCCAGCGCAAGCGCGGCCGCTGCGTGGTGACGGTGTTGGCCGTCGGCGACGCGAGGGCCGTCCGGAGCCTGGTGCAGTCCCTCAACCGTGGCTGGGGCTACGGATACTCCGTCGTCGGCGTGTGCCTCACCGGGCGCAGCTCGGGCGGCACCATCGAGATCCCCGGCGTCGGCGCACTGCCCGTCTTCGGCGACGAGAGCAGCGTCCACGACGCGATCCTCAAGACCAACAGCGACACCGTCGCGCTCACCACCACCGACCACCTCGGCCCCGAGGGTGTTCGGGAGTTGTCGTGGGATCTGCACAAGCTGGGCGTCGACCTGGTGGTCACCCCCGGCGTGGTCGACGTCGCGGGCCCCCGGCTGACGATGCGACCCGTGGCGGGCCTGCCCCTGATCCACGTCGAGAAGCCGCAGTACAGCGGCACCAAGAAGATCCAGAAGCTTGCGTTCGACTACTTCATGGCGGTCTTCGCCCTCGTGATGGCGCTGCCGGTGATGATCGCCGCCGCCATCGCGATCAAGCTGACCAGCAAGGGCCCGGTCTTCTACAGGTCCGAACGCATCGGCTTGGACGGCGAACCGTTCCAGATGATCAAGTTCCGCACCATGGTCGACGGCGCCGACCAGCAGGTCGTCAACCTGATGGACGTCAACGAGAGCGTCGGCGGCGTGCTGTTCAAGATGAAGGAAGATCCGCGGATCACCCAGGTCGGCAGCCTGCTGCGCAAGTACAGCATCGACGAGCTGCCCCAGTTCTTCAACGTTCTGCGTCGCGACATGAGCGTCGTCGGCCCTCGCCCGCCGCTGCGCCGTGAGGTCGACACCTACAACGACCAGGTTCGTCGCCGGCTGCTCGTCCTGCCGGGCATCACCGGCCTGTGGCAGGTCAGCGGACGCTCCGACCTGTCGTGGGAGGACTCGGTCCGCCTGGACCTGTCCTACGTCGAGAACTGGTCGATCACCAACGACGTGCTGATCGCGGTCAAGACGGTCCGCACCATCGCCACCGGCTCCGGCGCGTACTGAGCGCCCAGCGGCCGTCGGCGTAGCCGCCAGCAAACCAACGTCGGACTCCTGCGGGACCTGGTGTGCTCGGCGTGCCCGGTCCACCGGCCAGAGCCGGCGAGCGAATCTCCTGCGGTCACCGTTCCCGGCCCCGGTAGGTGCCTACCGGGGCAGTAACTCCGGAGCGGAATGCGGCTTCAGTCCCTTGCCCTCGGACGTCGCCGCGTCCTTTCGCACGTCTTCGGCGTAGAGCACGAAGGCCAACATGATCGACCACAGAAGCACGTTCTGCGGAACGTCGGAGACGTTGTGGTCCAAATTGAACTGCACGACGGTCAACCCGATGACGATTCCGCCGTACGTGGCCAGCGGCAGCGAATTCGAGCGCAGTGACCGATAGGACAACGCGATGCTGATCGCCATCACGGCCACGAAGGCGAGGAAGGGCAGGAATCCGCCGCGGTAAAGCGTGATCAACGGCGCGTTGGACGGCAGATTGAAGACATATGAATATGCGGGATCGATGAATTCCGGGCGCCCCCAGCCCCAGCCGAATTGCCAATTGTGCGCCATTTGGCTCGGAAACACCCTGAGGGCGTCCGCGCGCGCGATCGAGCCGACGTCGCGGCCGGCGAACGCCGACGTCAAGCGGTCGCGCACGGCCGGCGCGAGCAGTGCGCCCGCGGCGACCACCACGCCCAGGCCAATCGTCGCCGCACGGTCACGCGCCCGCATCGCGCCGAACATCAACACGAGGATGACGCCGGCCACCACGCTGAAGATCGAGGCGCGGCTCAGGGTCAGCAGCAGCGCGGCCGTGGTGATCAGGACCAGCGCCACGCGCTGCCAGCCTGCAAACAGCAACACGCTGAGGCCGACGGCCAGCGCCAGGTTGAGTCCGGCACCGTTGGCGTTGACCCACGTGCCGCCGAGACGGATGGTTCCGGTCACCCCGTCGCCGCCCTGGGCGAAGATCGGCGTGATGGCCTCCGGCAGGTAGCCGAACGGTTGGAAGATGCGCAGCGCGGTGTTGTTCTGGTCGAACGCCACCATGTACATGCCGAACAGCCCGTTGGCCGCGGCGACGACGGTGAATATCTGCCCGAACCGCTTCAGGTTTTCGCGCGGCAATTGAACGAGGGCAAACAACACCATCGACGGAATCAACCAACGAATGTACAGCGAATAGTCGACGAATCCGTTTGCGTTGACCGCCATCGTGATTCCGCTGGTGACGATCAACGCGATCCACGCCATTTCGAGCGGGTGCATGGAACGGGCGAGTCGCGGGTGAAAATAGGACGCGACCACGGCGCCGAATGCCAACGGCAGATACATGGGGAGACTGACGCCCGGAATGCGACCGAATTGCAAACCGGCCATGATGACGGCCAGCGCATAGAAGAGCCACATCGGATGACGGACGCCGACATAGGCCGCGACCAATAATCCGACCGCGCCGATGACGCCGATGAATGCCAGCTTTCCGAACGAAATGGCCACCCACACCGCCGCCAGGGTCACCGCAACAATCACGACGGACACCATGATGTTGCGAATAATTTCCCTGTTGGGGTTCACGATGACCATGGTCGCAGGTCGACCAGCTAAGCTCAACACGCGGGTATGGCCGCGTCCCATGGCTCTGCGGGGACCGCGGCGACTAACCTCTTGACACGTTGCACGGCAATCACCGAGGAGTCCGACGTTGGAGATCAAGGAATACCTGCGAATCTTGGGCAGGTACTGGTGGGTGATCGTGGTCCTCGCCCTGATCGGCGGTGGGATCGGCTGGGCAACGTGGCAGTTCGGCACTCGCGAGTACCAGTCGACCTCGACGTTGTTCGTGGCGACGCAGAACGGAACCACGGTCACCGAGGCCTATCAGAACAACCTCTTCTCCACCGACCGGGCCAACTCCTATGCCAGCCTGGCGACCAGTGAGCAGGTGGCGGCCAGAGCCGCCGACCAGCTGAAGGGTTCGATCACCCCGGACGACCTCCGAGGCAAGATCACCGCGGTCGCGGCGCCGAAGACGGTGCTGTTCACCGTCAGCGTGACCGATGCCGACCCCGCCCAGGCGCAGACCTACGCCAACGCCGTGACCGACCAGCTGGTCGGCCTCATCGGTGAATTGGAGACCTCACGCCGAGGCGGCACACCCGCCGCCGGCGCCGTGGTCGTCGACGAAGCCAACTATCCGGTCAAGCCCGTCGGAATGGGCATGCCCATCCGAGTCGCCGTCGGCGCCGCGGGCGGGGTGCTGCTCGGCATCCTCGCGGCGATCCTCGTCGGGGTGCTCGACCGGCGTGTCCGTGGGCGCGAACCGGTCGCCGACAGCACCGACTCCGCCGTGATCGGTGGCCTGCCCGCCGATCCGTCGCGGTCGAAGGTGGCAGTGGTCGACCTCGACAGGGACGGCCTCTACGCCGAGCGGTTGCGGGAACTGCGCACGAACCTCCGCTTCGCGCGGTTGTCCGATGCCCCCGAGCCGCCGAAGGTCATCGCCGTCACCAGCCCGTCGTCGGGGGAGGGTCGCACCACGCTGGCGATCGACCTCGCCGCCGCGCTCGCCGAGGCGGGCCGCTCCGTCGTCCTCGTCGACGGTGACTTCCGGGGTTCCGCGCTCGCCGAGCGACTGTCGCTCAACGGCCCGATGAAGGAATCCGCCGCCGCACGCGGCCTCAGCACCACGATCGCCGGAGAGTCCACCATCGTCGAGGCCGTCATCTCCGACGTACCCCTCGGCCATCACCGGATCTCGCTGCTGCCGACCGGACCGATCCCGGCCCGGCCCGGCGAGCTCTGGGCGAACGACCGGGCGTCGGATCTGCTCGACGAGTTGGGCGACACCTTCGACTACGTCATCGTCGACACGCCCCCGCTGGGGCAGTACAACGACGGTGCGCTCGTCGCCGCCCTGTCCGACGGCGCCTTGCTGCTGGCCAGGATCCGCCGCACCACCAGCGCGAAGTTGCGGCGCGGCGTCCAGACGCTGCACGCGGCGAACGCCATCCTGATCGGCACCGTCGCGACGTTCGAACCCGGCCACCGCCGGCAGCTGAACGCGCCGAAGTCCTCCGCGCCGAAGGCGGCGCCACCCGCGTCGTCGGCCGAAGGCGACGGCGACGCACCCACCGAGGGCCTGGTCGGATCGTCTCAGCAGGCAGCCTCCAGGCACGGGTCCGACTGACCGTGCCGTCGCGACTCCTGGCCGCGTTGGTCGTGTCGGCAGCCGTTCTCTCGGGCTGTGCCTCGTCGCCATCGGGACCGTCGGTCGCCCGTGAGCTCCCGCCGCGCTCCGAACTGTCACCAGACTTCGACGGGGCGCCCGACCTGCCGCCCGCGGACCTGTCCGACACCGGTCCCGGATCGCTCGTCGAGTCCAAGCCGGTGACCGGCATGCTGGCCTTCGAGGACGCCAACGCCGCCGCGGTCAAGGTGACCTATCGCTCGACCGCGCGGGACGGCACGCCGAGCCAAGCCACCGGCGTCGTCGTCGTCCCGGCGGGCAAACCGCCCAAGGACGGGTGGCCGATCATCGCCTTCGGCCACGCGATGACGGGCACCCAGCCGAAGTGCGGCCCGACGCTGGCCGACGACTACTACGGCTACTCCTCGGCCATCGTGACGCTGCTGAGTCGCGGCTTCGTCGTGGTGTTCCCCGATTACCAAGGGCTCGGCCTCGACGGTCAGGCCCCACACTCGGCCGTCGACGCGACGACGTTGGGCAACACCATGATCGACGCCGCGCGCGCGGCGCACCGGGTCCTGCCCACCAGCAGCACCCGGTGGGCGGCCTACGGGCTCGGCGAGGGCGGTCTGGCGGCGTGGGCGGCGGCCGAACGGGCCGGAATCTACGGCGGCGGAATGACCTTGGTCGGTGCCGTCGCCCTGTCGCCGTTCGCCGACATGTCGCCGTTGGTCGACGTCGCCGAGCGCGGTGACCTGAGCGGCATCGCCGACCTCCGCACCTACATCTGGGTGCTGCAGAGTCTCGCCAACCTCGAGCCCGACCTCGACCTCGACCTGTACCGGTCCGGATTGGCGCGCGACCAGTGGGACGTGCTGGCCGACTGCGGTCCGCCCGACCCGGAGGCGGCGAAGCGGCTCTACGAGGATCTCAAGCCGAACGATCTGCGACCGCGTGACAGCGCGGCGGCAGCCGATCTGCGCCAACGGCTTTCGGCCGCGGGCGTGCCCGTGCCGTATCCCACCCCGGGGGCGGCGCCGGTCCTGGTGACCTTCGGCAGCCTCGACGTCACGTCCCCGCCGGACGGAATCAGGGCCGCGGTCGACGCCGCCTGCGCCAAGGGCGACCAGATCGAAGTGCTGGAGCGCGCCGGCAGCACCGAAGCCTCCGACGACCAGGTGGTCGAGAGCGCCATCGGATGGCTGTACGCCCGCTTCGGCGGCCAGCGGCTGGGCAGCGTCTGCGTGGGTGCGTCGTGATTCCCCCCGCCGACGCACCCCGGCTCGAGGACTACGCGCGGATCATCCGCCGCGGCTGGCTGGTGGTCGTCGTCGCCACGGTGCTGTCGACCGGCATCGGCTGGCTGGCCTGGCAGATCACCACGCCGGTGTACGACTCCCGCTCGCGGGTGATCGTGACGTCGACGGGTGACGCCACCCCGCTCGACGCCCTCTACGGACAGATCAACGCCGAGTCCCGCGTCCTGACCTACCAGTACCTCGCGCGCAGCACACGGGTGACCGGGCCCACCGTCGACCAGTTGCAATTGCCGCAGACCGTCGAGGACCTGGCCGGACGCATCAGCATCGCCCCGTCGTTGACGCCGGTTCTGGACATCGTGGTCAAGGGCACCGATCCCGACGAGACGCGTGAGGTCGCCAACGCGGTCACCGCCAACCTGATCGCGGTGTCGAGCGAGCTGGCAAAGGTCGACGGCGGCGGCACGGAACTCGTGCTGGTCGACGAGGCGGGGCAGGCGAAGCGCGAGGGCTCGCTGGTGCGGGACCTCGTCCAGGCCGGCGTCATCGGCGTGTTGGTGTCGCTGGTGCTCGTGCTGGCCTGGGGTCTGGTGCAGGACCAACTCCTGGGACGCCGCCAGCTCGGGCGCGTCGTCCACGGCGGCGGACGGCCTGAATGACCGACGCCCGCGGCCGCAGGACGCCGTCGTGGCTGGTCGTCCTGCTGGTGCTGGTCGCGGCGGTGTCGTCGGCGTGCGGCTCCACTGCCAAGACCGGCACGCTCGCCGACCAGCCGACGCCCATTCCGAACGCCGACCTGTCCGGATCTGGACCGGGGTCGTTGATCAGCGCGTCGTCCATGCCCGTGTTCAGCCGCTCGCCGGAGGGGCGACTGGTCGACGCGGCCCGCGTCGTCTACCGCTCGACCAACGGTGACACCGGCCAGCAGACCGTGGTGTCCGGCTCGGTGTTCACCCCGAAGGGGGATGCGCCCGCCGGCGGGTGGCCCGTGATCTCGTTCGGCCACGGCACCACCGGTCTCGACGAGCCTTGCGGGCCTTCGCTTTCCGACACGCTGATGGGGTTCTCCACGATCGTCGACGGCTACACGAGCAAGGGGTACGCGGTCGCGCTGGCCGACTATCAGGGGCTGGGCTCACCCGGCGTGCACCCCTATACCGACTCGAAGACCGCCGCGCTCAACATGATCGACGCCGTCCGCGCGTTACGGCACACCTTCGCCCGCGTGTCGAACCGATGGGCCGCCGTCGGTGGTTCCCAGGGCGGGGGCGCGGCGTGGGCCGCCGACGAGCAGGCCGTCACCTACGCACCGGAACTGGAACTCGTCGGCGCCGTCGCCTACGTGCCCGCGGCCGACGTCACCGGGTTGGTCGACAAGGCCGTCGCAGGCACCATGACCGACGACCAGTCGCTGGCCTTCCAGGCGATCGTCGAGTCGCTGGCACGGCTGCACCCCGACGTCGTCCGGGACGACTATCGACGGGGTGCGGCCGTCACGTACTGGGACGTGTTGTCGGCGTGCTCCGGGCCCAAGGCGGCGAGCCGGGCGACGGCTGCCGCGGCCGTCGGATCGCGCGACTTCGCCCCGGCCACGCCGGCGGCGGCCGAGCGCCTCCGGACGTTGTTGCGCGCGTGGGCGTTACCTCAGCAACCGCTGACCGCGCCGATGTCGGTCACCTACGCGGGGCGCGACCAGTTCATCGACGCGCAGTGGACCACCGACGCGATCGCCCGGGCCTGCGCGCTCGGCGGGAACGTCGTCTGGGAGTTGCAACCGGACAAGGGGCACGGCGACGTGGACGTGGCGTCCCGATTCGGTTGGATCGCAGACAGATTCGCGGGCAAGCCGGCGGTGAACCAGTGCCCGCCGCGCGGTGGCGGCTAGGGTGACTCGACATGAATGCGACCAAGCGGACCGCCGCGTCGAGCCCGAAAAGATAGCGTGTCCGGCGTGCTGAAGCGAGTGGTCCTGCCCGTGGTGATCGTGGTGCTCGTCCTCGGAATGGCGTACGCGGCGTACCCCTTTGCTCCGATCGTCGGTGCGTGGGCGTATGACCAGCTTGCGCCGTCGGCCGGGCCGTCCGAGAAGGTGCCGACGGCGGAACTGAACGGATCCGAACCTGGTTCGGTGCTCCAGGCGTCGACCTTGCCGCTGGTGACGCGCAAGTGGGAGGGCCGCAACCTGGAGGCCGCGCGGGTGGTCTACCGGTCGACCTCGGGTGACGACATGTCACCGACGATCGTGTCGGGGTCGGTCTTCGTGCCGACGGGGGAGGCGCCGGACGGCGGTTGGCCGGTGGTGTCGCTGGGACACGCGACCCTCGGCATCGACGTCCCCTGCGCTCCGTCCCTCGATGCCGGCCTGCTCGGCTTCCTCAGGTACGTCAACGTCTTCACCGGCATGGGATACGCGGTGGCGCTCGCCGACTTTCAGGGCCTCGGCGCCAAGGGCATCCACCCCTACTCCGATTCCCGCACGGCGGGGCTGAACATGATCGACGCGGTGCGCGCGCTGCGGCACACCTTCCCCAACGTGTCCGACAGGTGGGTGGCCTTCGGCGACTCCCAGGGCGCCGGTGCGTCGTGGGCGGCCGACGAGCAGGCCAAGGACTACGCGCCCGAGCTGAAGCTGCTCGGAGCGCTGGCCGCGTCGCCTCCGGCGGACATGACGGGAATCGTCCAGAAGGCCCAGGACGGCACCCTGACCCCGGAACAGCGCGGCGTCGTCCAGGCGATCATCGAGTCCCTGGCCCGCCTGCATCCCGACCTGAACCGCGACGACTTCCGCTCCGCTGGCGCGAAGACGTACTGGAAGGTGCTCACCGACTGCACGCCCGCCAACGCCTACGCCCGGGCCAAGGCCGCCGACGGCGTCGGGCCCCGCGACTTCACGCCGAAGACGCCGGCGGCCGCGGACCGGCTGCGGGGGCTGCTGAAGGATTGGGCGTTGCCGCAGAAGCCGCTGTCGGAACCGCTGTACGTCTACTACGGCGGCAAGGATCCGTTCATCGACGCCGAGTGGACGACGGCGGCGATCCAGCGGGCGTGCGCCCTGGGCGGGAGCGTGACCATCGCCTATGACCCCCAGGGTGGGCACAATCCGAGCGACGCCCTGGAGGCGATCCAGTGGATGACCGACCGGTTCGACGGAAAGCCCGCCAAGAATGACTGCTGATCGCACCCGCCACCCGCTCGACGAGGCCGCGTTGCGCGCCGCCGCGACCGGGCCGGCCGGCTGGCGCACGCTCGACGTCGTCGCCGAAACGGGCTCCACCAATGCCGATCTGGTCGCCAGGGTCGCCGCCGGGCAGGACATCGCCTGGAATGTGCTGGTCGCGGAGAGCCAGATCGCCGGCCGTGGGCGCAACGGCCGCACCTGGTCGGCGGTGCCGCGCGCGCAGATCAGCATGTCGGTCGGCGTGCCCACCGCGGGCTTGCCCGCCGCCGCGTGGGGCTGGGTGCCGCTGATCACCGGTCTGGCCGTCGTGGACGCCGTGGCCGAGGTGACCGGCGTCGACGTGGGCCTCAAGTGGCCCAACGACGTCCTCGCGGTGCACGACGGTCGCAAGCTCGCCGGCATCCTCGCGGAGGTGGCGTCGCCGGCCGCGGCCATCGTGGTCGGTGTCGGCGTCAACGTCTCCCTCGGCACCGACGAACTTCCCGAGTCCACCGCCACGTCGCTGCGGGTGCTCGGTGCCGACGACGCCGATCGCGGCGAACTGGTGCTCGCCCTGCTGCGGCAGCTGCGGCGCCGGGTCGACGGTCTGACCGCCGCCGGCGGTGCGGACGCGGGCCTCGTCGCCGACTACGTCGGCAGGAGCCTGACGATCTCCTCGCGGGTGCGGGCGACGCTGCCGGGGGAACGGGAGGTGGTCGGCGAGGCCGTCTCCATCGATGATCAGGGTCGGCTGCGCATCGACACCGGGGGCGAGGTCACCGTCGTCTCCGCTGGCGACATCGTGCATCTTCGGCCCGTCTAGCTGGGTAGAGTCAGCCCGTGGGATATCCCGACAACGTGCTGGCCGGCGACGAACGCGTGGTCCTTCACCGTCATCCGCACTGGAAGCGGCTGATCGGTCCGGTGTTAGTGCTGCTGCTGGCCACCGCCGTGGCGGCGTTCGGGCTGGGCGTGGTGAACCGCATGACGTGGGAGCAGACGGCCAAGAACATCGTCATGATCGTCATCGGCGTGATCTGGCTGATCCTGGTCGGGTGGCTGGTGGCGTGGCCGGTGTTCAACTGGCGCTCGACGCACTTCGTCATCACCGACCGCCGGGTGATGTTCCGGCACGGCGTGATGACGCGCTCGGGCATCGACATCCCGCTGGCGCGGATCAACAGCGTGGAATTTCGGCACGGCCTGGCCGACCGCGTGCTGCGTACCGGAACCCTGATCATCGAGTCGGCGTCGCAAGATCCCCTGGAGTTCCACGACATTCCGCGCGTGGAGCAGGTTCACTCACTGCTGTATCACGAAGTCTTCGACACCCTTGGGTCGGAGGAGTCCCCGAGCTGATCGTCGCGGCGTGAGCGCCGGCTGCGAAGCGAGGTGACCGCGCCCGCGTCGTGAGCCTTCTCGGCTTCGTCCTCGAGGGCCTCGGCGATGCCACCCGCGGTGATGGCGGCCTCGACCGCCTTGTCGGGATTGCGGCCGAACTCGTCGGGGAAGACCCAGCGCCGGAACGCCCAGAATCGGAACGCCATCTGAAGCAGGTTGCCGATGACGTAGGCGGAGATGAAGTCGGCGATGTTCTCCATGGTCAGGCTGACCATGGGCACGCGGAGTTCCAGCACGTAGCTCGACACCCACAGCGGCACCATGCAGATCAGCACGCCGATGCCGCTGACCCCGAAGAACAGCAGCGCTTCGTGATGTCGCTCGCGGCCGCCGCGGTCGCGGAAGCTCCACTCACGGTTGAGGATGTAGGAGGCGATCACGGCGACGATGCCCGAGATGATCTTCGCCGTGACCGGCTTGGGCTCGAGGATCGTCAGCTTCAACGTGTAGAAGATCGCGGAGTCGATGATGAACGTGGTGCCGCCCACGATCGCGAACTTGATGAGCTCGTGATGCTGTTCGGCGAAGGGCCGCATCGCACGCGGCAGGCGCGCAATGGTGGCATCGGTGAAGGACACGAGAGGTCATTCTACGGAAACGGGTGATGCTACGCGTAGCCGCGCAGGTCGCGACGGGTGCGGCCGGGTGTTGGGGCCGTGACAACATAGGGGCCGTGAGTGCACCTCCCGTCGTAGCCATGATCGGTGGCGGACAGCTGGCCAGGATGACCCACCAAGCGGCGATCGCCCTGGGTCAGACGCTGCGCGTGCTGGCCGCCTCTCCCGGTGATCCCGCGGCCCTGGTGGCCCCCGACGTGGTCATCGGTTCGCATACCGACGCCGAGGCGCTGGCCAAGGTCGCCGAGGGCGCCTCGGCTCTGACGTTCGACCACGAGCACGTGCCCACCGAGCTGCTGCAGGCACTGGTCGACGCCGGCGTGAACGTGGCACCGCCACCGCAGGCGCTGATCCACGCGCAGGACAAGCTGGTGATGCGCCGCCGGCTCGAGGCCCTCGGCGCGCCCGTTCCCCGGTTCGCCGAGGCCGTCCAGCTCGCCGACGTGGACGCCTTCGCGGCGCGGGTCGACGGCCCGATCGTCGTCAAGACCGCACGCGGCGGATACGACGGCCGCGGCGTCACGCTCGCCAAGGACCTCGACGAGGCGCGTTCGGTGACGGAGCGCTATCTCGCCGACGGCGTCGAGGTGCTGCTCGAGGAGCGGGTGAACATGCGCCGCGAGCTGTCGGCCCTGGTGGCGCGCTCGCCGTTCGGGCAGGGCGCGGCGTGGCCGGTCGTGCAGTCGGTCCAGCGCGACGGCATCTGCGTCGAGGTGATGGCCCCGGCGCCCAACCTCGACCGCGAGCTGGCCGGCGCGGCCGAGCAGCTGGGACTGCGGCTGGCAGGTGAGCTGGGCGTCGTCGGCGTGCTCGCCGTCGAACTGTTCGAGACCGTCGACGGTGAGCTGCTGGTCAACGAGCTGGCGATGCGACCGCACAACACCGGACACTGGACCATGAACGGCGCCGTCACCAGCCAGTTCGAGCAGCATCTGCGCGCCGTCCTCGACTACCCGCTGGGTTCGACCGCTGCCATCGCGCCGGTAACGGTGATGGCCAACGTGCTCGGTGCGCCGCAGGCCCCCGAGATGGGCATGGACGAGCGCCTGCACCACCTGTTCGCCCGGCTTCCGGAGGCGAAGGTGCACCTGTACGGAAAGGGCGAGCGGCCCGGGCGCAAGATCGGCCACGTCAACGTGCTGGGCGCCGCCGGAGGTTCGGTCGACGACGCAGAGTACGTCGCGGAGGTTCGGGAGCGCGCGGTCCGCGCCGCGCACTGGCTCTCGCACGGCGAATGGACGGACGGATGGGATGAACATGGCGACTGATGAGCGCTCGCGCGAAGAAGAGATGACCGGGCGCAGCTCGCCGCGGGTCGGCGTCATCATGGGCAGCGACAGCGACTGGAACGTGATGGAGGACGCCGTCACCGCGCTGGTGGAGTTCGAGGTGCCCTTCGAGGTCGGCGTGGTGTCGGCGCATCGCACGCCCGGCCGGATGCTGGACTACGCCCGCGGCGCCGCGGGACGGGGGATCGAGGTCGTCATCGCCGGCGCAGGGGGTGCGGCGCACCTGCCCGGCATGGTCGCCGCGGCCACCCCGCTGCCCGTGATCGGCGTCCCGGTGCCGCTGGCGCGCCTCGACGGCCTCGATTCCCTGCTGTCGATCGTGCAGATGCCGGCGGGCGTCCCCGTGGCGACCGTCTCGATCGGTGGCGCCCGCAACGCCGGGCTACTGGCGGTCCGCATCCTCGGCGCGGCCGACCCGGGCCTGCGGGGTCGGATGGAGGCCTTCCAGGCGGGCCTGGAAGAGATGGTGCTGCAAAAGGATGCAGCGCTGCGGGATCGGCTCCTGGGCACGTAGGATCAGTGGCGATGAAGCGCACATTCGAGCGGTACAGCAACGTCGGCTATCGGTTCGTCAGCGGCTTTCTCGAGCCGGGCAACCTGCCGGTCCTGAAGGTGCTCGACGACGCCCAACGGGCGCGCAAGGTCGCCGGCGCCGTCGCCGAGATCGGTGTGCACCACGGCAGGCTGTTCATTCCGCTGCACCTGCTGCAGCGGGGCACGGGCACGTCGGTGGCGATCGACCTGTTCGGCGACCAGGAGCTCAACGTCGACAAGTCCGGCAACGGCAACCTCGACAAGTTCACCGACAACGTGGCCCTCTGGTCGACGACCGACGGCGTGGTGCTGCACCAGGGTGACTCCACCAAGCTCGAGCCCACGGTGCTGACGGAGAAGGCCGGCGGCCCGATCCGCTTCTTCAGCGTCGACGGCGGCCACACGGCCGAGATCGTCTACAGCGACATGCGGTTGGCCGAGGAGACCCTCGCCGACGGTGGCATCGTGATCGCCGACGACATCTTCAACCAGCAGTGGCCGGGCGTCGCGGTCGGCACGCTGAGATACCTCGACGACGGTGCCAAGCTGGCCCCGTTCGCCATCGGCTTCAACAAGGTGTACTTCACCCAGCCCGAGTTCTGCGACGTCTACCGCGCCGAACTCGAGGCGGCCTTCGCCGGCAGCCTGCGCATCCAGTCGGATTCGACGGTGTTCGCCGGACACCCCGTGGTGTACCTGGCGCCGGTGACCGCCGTGGACCTGTTGCGCCGGAGCGAGACGGCCAGGTCGGCCTATCACGCGTCGTACCGGCAGTTGGTGCGTGGCATGCAGCTCGTCTCGGGCAAGGGCACCACGGGCCGATAGCGGCTTTCGCGGGGCTCGCGGGTAAAGTTACCGGTGAGTAGCGAGGAGTCGTACATGTCCATCGGTAACCCGTCCTTCGACGTCTTTCAGTTGTCCGACGAGCACGTCGAGATGCGCAAGGTCCTCCGCGACCTGTGCGACAAGGAGATCGCGCCGTACGCGGCCGACGTCGACGAAAAGGCTCGTTACACCGACGAAGCCCTGAAGGCCCTGAATTCGTCGGGGTTCTCGGCGATCCACATCCCCGAGGAGTACGGCGGCCAGGGCGGCGACTCCGTCGCGGCGTGCATCGTCATCGAAGAGGTCGCGCGGGTGTGCGCCTCCTCGTCGCTGATCCCGATCTGCAACAAGCTCGGCACCATGGGCATGCTGCTGCGCGGTTCCGAGGAACTCAAGAAGCAGGTGCTGCCGTCGATCGGGTCGGGCGAGGCGACTGCCTCCTATGCCCTGTCCGAGCGCGAGGCGGGCAGCGACGCGGCCGCCATGCGCACGCGCGCCAAGGCCGACGGCGACGACTGGGTGCTCAACGGCTCGAAGTGCTGGATCTCCAACGGCGGCAAGTCAACCTGGTACACGGTGATGGCCGTGACCGATCCCGACAAGGGCGCCAACGGCATCTCGGCGTTCGTCGTGCACGCCGACGACCCCGGCTTCACCGTCGGTGCCAAGGAACGCAAGATGGGCATCAAGGGGTCGCCCACCACCGACCTGTACTTCGAGGACTGCCGCATTCCCGGTGACCGCATCATCGGCGAGCCGGGGACCGGGTTCAAGACCGCGCTCGCGACGTTGGACCACACGCGTCCCACGATCGGCGCGCAGGCGGTCGGCATCGCCCAGGGTGCACTGGAGGCGTCGATCGCCTACACCAAGGAGCGCAAGCAGTTCGGCAAGTCCATCAGCGACTTCCAGAACACGCAGTTCATGCTCGCCGACATGGCGATGAAGATCGAGGCCGCCCGGCTGATGGTGTACACGGCGGCCGCCCGTGCCGAGCGCGGCGAGCCGAACCTCGGGTTCATCTCCTCGGCGGCCAAGTGCTACGCCTCCGACGTCGCGATGGAGGTCACCACCAACGCCGTCCAGTTGTTCGGCGGCTACGGCTACACCGTGGACTTCCCGGTGGAGCGGTACATGCGCGACGCCAAGATCACCCAGATCTACGAGGGCACCAACCAGATTCAGCGTGTCGTGATGTCACGCGCGCTGCTGCGCTGAGGTCTTCGGAGCCGGATGCGTCGGCGTCACGTTCTAGTAATGTGACGCTGACCCGACTCCCGAACACTGGAGACCCCGATGACCCGAGCACCACTGCCGGGTCTTCGACGGTTGGGCGTGGTGATTGCGACGTGCGCGCTGCTGGCGGCCGGTTGCGGACACCCCGCCGACGCACCGCGTCCGGCGGCTGAGCCCGCCACCACCACGAGGGCGGCGGCGGCGACGCTGGACCAGCGCCCCACCACGGTGGGCATCGCCGACTCCGATCTGCTCGGTCTGCCCCCGGCCCAGGTGGTCGATGCCGTCGGGCGGATGAAGCAGTTGGGCGTCACCACGGTGCGGCTTCTGGTCCCGTGGGCGGCGATCGAGCCCAGTCCGAACGTCTACGACTGGAGCATGGTCGACAAGACGGTGAACGCCGTTGCCGCGCAGAAGTTTTCAATCTTGGCCACGTTGAACTCTCCGCCGGGATGGGCAGTGGTCCCCGGTCAGCCCGCGATCGCAGGGCGGCCCGCGTCGCCTGCGGCGTTCGGGGTGTTCGCCGGCAAGGTGGCCGAACACTTTCGGGGCAAGGTCGCCGCCTACGAGATCTGGAACGAGCCGAACGGGTCGGCGTTCTTCGCTCCCGCGCCCGATCCGGCGGGATACGCCGACCTGCTCAAGGCCGCGTACCCGTCGATCAAGGCGATGGCTCCCTCGGCGGTGGTGGTCGCCGCCGGATTGGGCTCGGTGGTGGACTATTCGACGCTCGCCATGGATCCGGTGAAGTTCGTCTCGGGCATGTACGCCGCCGGGGCGAAGAACTCCTTCGACGCGTTGGCCTACCACCCGTACCAGTACACGATGAAGTTCTCCGAGAGCTGGCATCCCGACGCACCCCTGAACCAGCTCAACGGAATTCGCGAGGCCATGCTCGCCAACGGTGACGGGGACAAGAAGATCTGGGCCACCGAGTACGGCGAACCGTCCTCCGAGGTCGGTGAGAAGGCGCAGGCGGAGTACCTCGACGACATGCTCGCCACGTGGCGCACCCTGCCCTTCACCGGTCCGGTGTACGTCTACACCATGCGGGACCGCAACTCGGCGAGCCGGGAGGCCGACGACACCCTCGGAATCTTCCGGTCCGACGGGACCCCCAAGCCGGCCGAGCGCGTCGTGACGTCCTACTTCGGCATGCGTGGCGCGGCAGCCGACGGGTCTAGTCCAGCTCCGCGGTGACCTTCTCGGCCTCGCGGCGGCGGGCCTGTGCGGCGGGGTCGGGATGGGCGACCTGGACCACGGATCCGCCTGCCACCAGTACCGCGAGCACGCGGTCGACGACGGCGGCGGCCGTGTCCCAGGGTGCCGAGGACAGCACCCGGCTCGCCGCGCTGAGCCCACCTGCGGTGGCAGACGCGGTGGCGGCCGCGAGGACGTCGTCCGCGGTGGCGCCGTCGAGCGCGGGTCCGGGAGCGCGTTCGGGGACGATCTGGTCACCGTGCGCGCGGACCGACGTGGCGTAGTCGGTGATGCCGAAGGGCAGGTCGGGGACCGGCTTGCCGAAGGCGTCGAGGGAGAACGCCACCACGTCGCCCATCTGCCCCACGGCAGCGTCGGCCTCGCCCAGGCGGTCGACGGTGCAGCAGGCGACGTCGCAATCACCCTGTCCGAGGACGACTTCCGCGCCGATGAACCAGATGCCGAGGAGTACGCCCAGGGTTTGCCAGTGGGCGGGCAGTTGGACGGCTACGCGGCTGCCCGGCCCGGCGCCCAGCTCGTCGCGCAACAAGTTGCCCGTCTTGGCCGCCCAGTTGGCCAGCGTCACCGTCGACAGCTCGATGCGCTCGCCGGTGGCGTCGTCGTAATAGGTGATGCGGGGTGCGGAGGGGAGGGCCAGGAGCGGATTCAGCACCGCTGAGCCAAGATTCGTCAGGCTACGCACTCCGGTCCACTGGTACCCGCGGTGATGATGGGCGGCGCGGGCAGGGGGGCGTCGGTGGCCGAGGCGGCTGCCTGGTCGACGGTGGCGCCGGTCGAATCGCCGCTGGCGACCTCGTTGCCGAGGCCCGATCCGGGCCCGGTGTAGTCGCTGGCGAGCACCACCTTGACCGCACCGGGGGCCATCGACGGATCCTCGACGACGGGCAGGTTGCCCAATTCCTTCGACACTGCCTGTGCGCCGAGGTCGTCGACCTTCGCGGCGCGAATCTGGCTGCTCGCCACGCGTTCGGCCTCGTTGTTGCCCACGTTGCCCTCGACGAAGCCCTTGGCGGTGAGCACCTCGGAGACCGAGGCCGCCAGACCGTTGATGTCAGAGTCGTTCACCACGTCTGCGGTGGTCTTGCTGGGCGAGTACGCGAGCACCTCGGTCTTGCCCTCGGCCTGGTCGTGCAGCAGGCCGGTGACGAAGTCCTGGACCTGGGTGGGGTCGACCCGTACGACGCTCTGCATGCCGTCGTCACTCCACCCGTCCTCCTGCAGCACGGGGATGGTGGCGAAGGCGACGTTGCCGCCGGCCAGCTTCTGCATCTGGGTGACGAAGTCCATGATGTCCCACCCGTCGGACAGCACGACCGACCGCTGCACGGCGTCCTGCAGCCGGTTGAGGGTGGCCGGGCTCGACAACGTCTTGCTCGAGATCACCTGGTGGGCAAGCGCGGCCATCACGGCCTGCTGGCGCGTCACCCGGTCGAGGTCGCCGCGGGGCAGATCGTGGCGCTGACGGACGAAGCTTAGCGCCTGCGGTCCGTCGAGCTTCTGCGGGCCCGCGGGGAAGTCGGCACCGGAGAGGGGTTCGTAGACGGGATCCTTGAGGCAGACGTCGACGCCGCCCAGCGCGTCGGTGATGAGGGCGAAGCCCAGCAGTCCGATCTCGGCGTAGTGGTCGACCGTCACGCCGGTCAGCTTCGCGACGGTTTCGATGAGGGCCTCGCGGGCGGCCTCGGTGGCCTTCGGCTCGGCGACGGCGGGGTCCTCGCCCTGCTGCTCGACGAGCTCCTTCATCTTCTCCAGCTTGACCTGACCGAAGACGCCGTTGATCTTGGTCTTGCCGAGGTCGCCGGGCGCCTCCACGTAGGAGTCGCGGGGGATGGAGATCGCGGTCGCGGACTCGCCGTTGTTCGGGATGCGGACCAGGATGATCGTGTCGGTGTTGGTGGACACGTCGTCGCCGGCCCGCAGCGTGGCGAGTTCGTCGGCCGAGAGCGGGTTGCCGTGTGCGTCGGTGCGGCTGTCCATCCCGACGAGCAGGATGTCGATCGCGCCGTCCTCGCCGCCGCCGCCGAGCGCCGCCGACGACACGTGGTTGATGCCGTTCTCGAAGGAGCGGATCTTGCCCCAGGCGACGCCGGTGCCGATGACGATCACCGCTGCCGCGACCACGGCAACGATGCGGGAAAGGCGACCTGGCATCAGCCCAGGCTACTGGCGAGTCGCCCGAAGACGGGGTAACGCACCTCGGCGTGCCAGACTCTGCAGACATGTCTGAGCGTTTGGTGATCACCGGGGCCGGCGGTCTCGTCGGGCGAACACTGGCTGCCGAGGCGCGCCGGCGCGGGCTCGAGGTGCTGGCCCTGAGCTCCGCCGAGTGCGACGTCACCGACCCCGCGGCGCCGCAGCGGCACGTCGGGCCGGGCGACGTGGTGGTCAACTGCGCGGCCTACACCAGGGTCGACGACGCCGAGGCCGACGAGGCCGGTGCCAGAGCCGTCAACGCACACGGCGCCGAGAACGTCGCCCATGCCTGCGCCAGGGCGGGCGCCGAACTGGTCCACATCTCGACCGACTACGTGTTCAGCGGTGACTTCGGGGGTGGGCAGCCGCGCCCGTACGAGATCGGGGACGAGACCGGCCCGACGAGCGTGTACGGCCGCACGAAGCTCGAGGGTGAGTTCGAGGTGCTGTCGGCGATGCCCAACGCGCACGTCGTACGCACCGCGTGGATCTATGCGGGGGCCGAGGGTGGCAGCGACTTCGTGTCCGTCATGCGGAAGTTGGCCGCCGGGGACGGGACCGTCGACGTCGTGGCCGACCAGATCGGGTCGCCGACCTACGTCGGCGACCTCGTCGACGCGCTGCTCCAGGTCGTCGGCGGATCCATCGGGGAATCGGTGTTGCACGCCGCCAACCAGGGGGCGGTCAGCCGGTTCGACCAGGCCCGCGCGGTGTTCGAGTTGGTGGGCGCCGACCCGGAGCGGGTCCGGCCCGTCGGGACCGACCGCCATCCCCGGCCCGCGCCGCGGCCGACGTACTCGGCCCTGGGATCCGAGCAGTCCGCCGCCGCCGGACTGAGCCCGCTCCGCCCCTGGCGCGACGCGCTCGCCGACGCCCTGTCGGACGGCCCACTACCCTCTACGCCGTGACTCCGGGTTTGATCGTGGTGACGGTGACGTACTCGCCGGGTCCCCACCTCGACCGGTTTCTGGCCTCGCTGAGCCATGCCACGGAGCGCTCGGTCACGGTCGTGATGGCTGACAACGGGTCCACCGACGGGGTCCCCGAGGAGGCGCTCGAGAGGTATCCGAACGCCCGGTTGCTGCACACCGGTGCGAACCTGGGGTACGGGTCGGCGGTCAACATGGCGGTGCGGAAGTACGTCGCCGAGGGCGCGGAAAGCGGCGCGGCAGACGGCGATCCCGAGTTCTTCATCGTCGCCAACCCCGACGTGGTCTGGGGTCCCGGCAGCATCGACGTCCTTCTCGAGGCGGCTCGGCGGTGGCCCGGCGCGGGCTCGCTGGGTCCGCTGATCCGCGATCCCGACGGCTCGGTGTACCCGTCGGCGCGGCACCAGCCGAGTCTGATCCGCGGCGGCATGCACGCGGTGGTCGGTCCGGTGTGGAAGTCGAACCCGTGGACGGCCGCCTACCGCCAGGAGCGACTGGAGCCCAGCGAACGTCCCGTCGGCTGGCTGTCGGGATCGTGTCTGCTGCTGCGCAGGGCGGCGTTCGACGCGATCGCCGGGTTCGACGAGCGGTACTTCATGTACATGGAGGACGTTGACCTGGGTGATCGTCTCGCAGCGGCGGGATGGCAGAACGTCTACGTGCCGTCGGCGGAAGTGCTCCACGACAAGGGGCACTCGACTGGCCGCGACCCCGCCCGCAACTTGGCTGCCCACCACACCAGCACCTACACTTTCCTGGCCGACCGGCATCCTCGCCGGTGGCAGGCTCCGCTTCGGTGGGCCATCCGGTCGGCCCTCGCGGCGCGGGCCGGGTTGGTGGTTGGCAATTCTCGGCGCAAGACCAGAAGACGATGAAGAGATGGGGCTGGCGATGGGGAGTTCGGTCAATCCGGCACAGGTCGACGCCGTCGTGCTCGTCGGCGGGCAGGGCACGCGCCTCCGCCCGCTGACGCTGTCCGCGCCCAAGCCGATGCTGCCGACGGCGGGGCTGCCGTTCCTGACCCACCTGCTGTCGCGGATCGCGGCGGCCGGGATTCAGCACGTCGTGCTGGGGACGTCGTACAAGGCCGAGGTGTTCGAGGCCGAGTTCGGCGACGGGAGCAAGCTCGGACTGCAGATCGACTACGTCGTGGAGGACGAACCGCGCGGCACGGGTGGCGGCATCGCCAACGTGGCGTCGAAGCTCCGGTACGACACCGCCCTGGTGTTCAACGGCGACGTGCTCTCCGGCGCCGACCTCAACGCGCTGCTGAACAGCCACCACGACAATGCCGCGGATCTGACGCTGCACCTGGTGCGGGTCGGCGATCCGCGTGCCTTCGGTTGTGTGCCAACGGATTCCGACGGTGTGGTCACGGCGTTCCTCGAGAAGACCCAAGATCCGCCGACCGATCAGATCAACGCCGGCTGCTACGTGTTCAAGCGCGAAGTGATCGACCGCATCCCCACGGGGCGGGCGGTGTCGGTGGAGCGCGAGGTGTTCCCGGCGCTGCTGTCCGACGGGCTCAAGGTGTGTGGTTACGTCGACGCCACTTATTGGCGTGACATGGGGACGCCCGACGACTTCGTCCGCGGCTCGGCCGACCTGGTCCGAGGCATCGCGCCGTCACCCGCGCTCAACGGGCACCGGGGTGAGGAACTGGTCCACGACGGGGCCGCCGTGGCGCCGGGCGCGCTGCTCATCGGCGGCACGGTGGTGGGCCGGGGCGCCGAGATCGGCCCCGGCGTGCGGCTCGACGGCGCGGTCATCTTCGACGGTGCACGGATCGAGGCCGGTTCGGTGATCGAGCGGTCGATCATCGGCTTCGGCGCCCGGGTCGGCCCGCGGGCGCTGATCCGCGACGGCGTCATCGGCGACGGCGCCGACATCGGGGCGCGCTGCGAACTGCTTCGCGGTGCCCGGGTGTGGCCGGGGGTGCGCATCCCCGACGGCGGCATCCGCTACTCGACGGACGTCTGAGCCGCCAGCACCAGCTGCCGCAGGCCGAAGTCGGAGCCCTCGGGCAGCGCGTCGAGCGGCCACCAGCGAAGGTCCAGGGACTCGTCGCTGATGGCGACGTGCGCGTCCGGTGCCGCCCGGGCCACGAACTGCATGTCCAGGTGATGCGTCGGCACGCCCAGCGAACAGGTCAGCGCGTGGACGTGCAGGGCCACGGGTAGCTCGCCGACGGTCAGCCCCTCGATTCCGGACTCCTCCCGCGCCTCCCGGGCCGCCGCGGCGACGATGTCGGGATCGGTCTCCTCGCAGTGGCCGCCGAGCTGAACCCAGCGGCCGATCCGCGGGTGCAGGGTCAGCAGTGTGCGGGTGCCGGTGTGGTCGAGCACCAGCGTCGAGGCCGTGACGTGGCCTGGCACGCATGACCGTTGGCAGGCGTCGTCCCTGGCGAGGACGAAGGCGAGCACCGCGTGGCGCAGTGAATCCTGCGCGGGATCGGCGGGCCGCCAACGTGTCAACGCGTCGACGACCGAGGCGTGCAGCGTCATCGGATCTCCAGCAGTCCGTCCGTCGGCACGGGTTCACGGGGCGTCGAGGGTTCGTCGGGGTGACCAATTGCGATGGCGCCCAATGGCTGCCAGTCCGCGGGCAGCTCCAGCACGTCGCGAGCCAGGTCGGCGGCGAAGATGGTCGACCCGATCCAGCAGCTGCCCACCTCGCGGACGGCAAGCGCGACGAGCAGTGCCTGAACGGCCGCGCCGGCGGCGACGGTGAACATCGTGGCCTCGGCGGCCGTCCTGGTCGCGTCCGGGTAGGCGTGGGCCCCGTCGGGCACCATGAACGGGATCACCAGCTCCGGTGCGTCGTAGAGGATCTGACCGCGACTGACGCGCCGCTCAACGGCGTCGGCGGGCCTGCCGTCGGCGAGCAGATCGGTGCGCCACCGGTCCTTCATCGCGTCGAGCAGGCGCAGGCGCACTTCGTGGTCGCGGATCCACACGAACCGGACCGGCCGCGTGTGGTGGGGGGCCGGCGCGGTGAGGGCCTCGGCGACAGCCGCTTCCACCACGGCGGGGTCGACGGGCTCGTCGGTGAAGGCGCGAATGGAGCGGCGGAGCAACTGGGCTTGCCTGCGGCCGAGGGCGATCGCCTCCTCGGTGCCGAGCCAGAACAGGTCCTCCTCGCCGGCGCGGACGAGGCTGTGGCCGTTGGAGCCGTCGTCGCGCAGGGTGAGTCCGCGCACGACGGCCACCGGGATTCCGGTCAGCTTGCCCTTCACCAGATCCGCGGCCGCGGCGATTTCGTCGGCGACGGCGACCTCGGTCACCACGAGCTCGTTGCCGAAGTCGTCGTGTGCTCCGCCGTAACCGTGCAGCACCGCGAGCCCCGCCGCTCCGATGGCGGTGTCGGTTTGGCCGTTGCGCCAGGCCCGCCCCATGGTGTCGGTGATGACGACGCCGACGGTGACGCCCAGCGTCTCCGCGAGTCGGTCGCGCAGCGCTGCGGCGCTGCCGTCGGGATCTACTGGCAGCAGTGCCAGTTCGGCGGAGTCGACGTTGGAGCCGTCGACGCCCGCTGCGGCCTGGATCAAGCCGATTGCGTTCTCCGTGATCAGCGTCCGTCCCTTGCGGGCGAGTACCCGGACGGCCTCGGCGTCGACGAGCCTGCGCCGCAGGGCGTCTCGTTCCTCGGGGTCCGACGGTGCGGAGACGATGCGCCCCTCGCTCTTGGAGAGCACCTTGCTCGTGACGACGACGACGTCGTCGTCGCGCAGCCACGGGGCAGCGGCGGCGATCGCGGCGGCCACGTCGTCACCGGGGCGGAATTCGGGCAACCCGGGTACGGGCAGGATCTCGAGGGCGGCGGCCGCCCCGTGGTCGGTGTTCCGGTCGGAGCCCGTCACGCGCCGGATCCGATGCCGGCGAGTTCGATTCCATGGCGCACCATCTCGGCGGTCGCCCGCGGATCGGTCATCAACAACGGCACGGACCGCACGGTGATGCCGTCGACGGAGGCGGTGTCGCCTTCGTCGACGAGCCAGCCGTCGAGGAGTCCCGTGCCCGAACGCGGCCCGAAGTGGGCGCCGACGGCTTGCGACGACGTCTCGACTCCGATGACCGTCAGGCATTCGTCAGCCATTCCGCGAAGGGCCCGCCCGGCGACGATGGGGGAGTAGCCGATCACCGGGGCGGCGGTCGACCGAAGTGCGCCACGGATTCCCGGCACGGCGAGAATGGCGCCGACGCTGACGACGGGATTGGACGGGGCGAGGAAGACGACGTCGGCCTCGGCGACCGCCTCCAGGACCCCCGGAGCCGCGGTGGCCTTGTCGGCGCCGACGAAGGCGAAGTCGTGGGTGGGGATCTGGGCGCGGTACCGAACCCACCACTCCTGGAAGTGGATCGCGCGCCGACTGCCATCGTCGGCGTCGGGATCGGTGACGACCACGTGGGTTTCGCTGCGGTCGTCGGTGACGGGCAGCAGTCGGGCGCCCGGCTGCCATCGCGCGCACAGCGCCTCGGTGACTTGCGACAGCGGGTAGCCGGCCCTGAGCATCTGGCTGCGGACCAGGTGGGTGGCGAGGTCGCGGTCCCCGAGTCCGAACCAGTCGGGTTGCACACCGTAGGCGGCGAGTTCCTCCTTGGCGTGCCATGTTTCGTTCGCGTGGCCCCAGCCCCGGTCGGGATCTATACCTCCACCTAACGTGTACATGCAGGTGTCGAGATCCGGGCAAATGCGGACGCCGTGCATCCATGCGTCGTCGCCCACGTTGACGATCGCGGTGAGATCGTGCTCACCCGCAGGCCCCGTTGGGGTGCCTGCGAATTGACCCAGGCCCAGGTACTGCTGGACGCCGAGGAGAAACCGTGCGCCGCCGACGCCGCCCACCAGAACAGTGACCTTCACATCGATCGACACTAGGCGCTGGAACTCGAACGTGGTTCATCAAGGGGCCGACTTGGTCACTTTCGCGACACGCCAGGTATCCGACGCGCCGACGTTTGGTCACGGGATGGTATGAATTCGCGCCCCTGCGCTTGACCCCCGCAGCTAACGCGTGTCTAATCACATCAGTGTCATTTCCCGGTTGGCTTCCGGTTCCAGTGTCGCAGACCGAGATTCGATCACGTGTTCGAATTACTGGGGCCACTAGGGTGCGTGGTGGGGATGAAGCAGGGAACTTTCAAGACAGGTGAGGAGGCGGAAGATGTCTTATGAGCACGTAGATTTCAATCGTGTCATCCGATTCGACAATCAGATGCTCGGCTCAGTAGGCAACGAACCGCATACCGATACCGCGCCGGCGCAGGGTGGGGTGACCGGCCGTCCACAGTTGAGCGTGGTCCCCGACCAGGCAGGCGCCTTCGGTGATCAGGAACTCGACGACGAGCAATGGCAGGAACGCGCGCTGTGCGCGCAGACCGACCCCGAGGCGTTCTTCCCCGAGAAGGGCGGCTCGACCCGCGAGGCCAAGCGGATCTGCCTCGGCTGCGAGGTGAAGGACCGGTGCCTCGACTACGCCCTCGCCCACGACGAGCGCTTTGGAATCTGGGGCGGTCTGTCGGAGCGGGAGCGCCGTCGCCTCAAGCGCGGGATCATCTGATCCAGCGCTGACTCCGCGGGGTCAGTCGTCGTCGACCGTCGGGTCGATGACGGAGGGTTCCACGCCGAGATAGGTGGCCACCTGGGCCACCAGTACGTCGTGAAGCAGGTCCGACAAGTCGACGGTGTCCTTGGCCCGTCGTTCGATCGGCTTGCGGAACAACACGATTCGCGCGCGAGTGCTGTTTCCTCGCACGTCGACCCCGGCCGGGATCAACCGTGCCAGCGCGATCGGCCCGTCGGCGATCACCTCGGGCGGCCACGAGATGTTGTCCGGATCCTTCGGCGCGATCCGCGGGATCTCGTCGACCGCGACGTCCAACCCCGCCAGCCGCTCCTGCCACTGGCGCTCGATCGGCTCGTAGGCCTCCAGTACGGCCATGTCGAAACGCTCGGCGCGACTGCGCCACCCCGGCACGGTCGGAGGGAGCAGCGGACCGCGCATCTCCCGACGTCCGCGATGTGCACGTGACGGCTGCCGGTCGACCATGCGGCGATCGTAACGGTTGGAGATCGACGCGTTGCGTGCTGCGCGTGTCGCAGACCCGAGGCGTTTCCGCGCGATAGCCTCGTGTCCGTGAACGTTCCCCGTCGCTGCTGCAGGCCCGGGTGCCCGCACTACGCCGTGGCGACGCTGACCTTCGTCTACAAGGACTCGACCGCCGTCGTAGGGCCGCTGGCCACCGCATCCGAACCCCACTCGTGGGATCTGTGCGTGATCCATGCCGGACGCATCACCGCGCCGCGCGGGTGGGAACTCGTCAGGCACGCCGGTCCGCTGCCGTCACACTCCGACGACGACGACCTGGTCGCGCTCGCCGACGCGGTGCGCGAAGGTCGTGACGCCGCGGTCGCCGCGCCCGTCGGGTTCTCCGATCCGGTCAGCGGTGTGCGCGGAGGCGCCCTGATGGCGCCCCCGGTACAGCGCGCCGAGCAGAACGGCCGTCGACGCGGCCACCTGCGGGTGTTGCCGGACCCCCTGGACTAATTCGAGGGTTGCCGATGCTCGTCGCGGAAGCTTTTGCGGGAGCGCGAGTGCCCGGACGGCACGACCCACCGGCGCGCCGGTTGCCGAGCCGATAGGCTTGCTCCAAGAGTCCCCTGTGCGAGGAGATCAATGTCGAGGTCAGCTGCGGCTGTCAACCGCGTCATCAAGGCGTATGACGTCCGTGGACTCGTCGGTGAACAGATCGACGAACAGTTCGTCACCGAGGTCGGCGGCGCGTTCGCCAGGCTGGTTCGCGGCGAGGGGGCCGACCGGGTCGCCATCGGCTACGACATGCGCGACAGCTCGCCGTCGCTGGCCGCGGCATTCGCCGAGGGCGTCGTCGCCGAAGGCCTGAACGTCACCAGGATCGGGCTGGCCTCGACCGACCAGCTGTACTTCGCATCCGGCCTCCTCGACTGCCCCGGCGCGATGTTCACCGCGAGTCACAATCCGGCGGCCTACAACGGCATCAAACTGTGCCGCGCCGGGGCCAAGCCCGTCGGCAAGGACAGCGGACTGACGACCATCAGCGACGAGGTGATCGCCGGCGTGCCCACCTTCGACGGCGCCACCGGAACGGTCGAGGACCGCGACGTCCTCGCCGACTACGGGCACTTCCTGCGGTCGCTGGTCGACATCTCCGCGCTGCGACCGCTGCGCGTGGCCGTCGACGCGGGCAACGGCATGGGCGGGCACACCACGCCCGCGGTGTTGGGACCCCTCACACCGATCACGCTGCTGCCGTTGTTCTTCGAACTCGACGGCACGTTCCCCAACCACGAGGCCAACCCGCTGGACCCGGCCAACCTCGTCGACCTGCAGCGCCACGTGGTCGACTCCGGAGCCGACATCGGACTCGCCTTCGACGGCGACGCCGACCGGTGCTTCGTCGTCGACGAACGCGGGCAGCCCGTGTCGCCGTCGGCGGTGACCGCGCTGGTGGCCGGCCGGGAACTCGGTCGCGAGATCGGTGCCACCGTCATCCACAACCTGATCACCTCGCGGGCAGTGCCCGAACTCATCGTCGAGCGGGGCGGCACCGCCCTGCGCTCGCGCGTCGGACACTCCTACATCAAGGCGCTGATGGCCGAATCGGGTGCCATCTTCGGTGGAGAACACTCGGCGCACTACTACTTCCGCGACTTCTGGGGCGCCGACTCCGGAATGTTGGCCGCGTTGCACGTGCTCGCCGCCCTGGGCGAGCAGGACCGCCCGCTGTCGGAGATGATGGCCGACTACCAGCGGTATGAGGAGTCCGGCGAGGTCAACTTCACCGTGGCCGACGCCCCGGCCTGCGTGGACGCCGTCCTGAAGTCCTTCGGCAGCCGCATCCAGTCGCTCGACCACCTCGACGGCGTGACCGTCGACCTCGGTGACGGCACCTGGTTCAACTTGCGCACCTCCAACACCGAGCCCTTGCTGCGGCTCAACGTCGAGGCCAGGAGCGCCGAGGACGTCGCCGCGCTCGTCGCCGACATCGGTGCCCAGATCGCCGCGCAGACTCACGAAGGCGGGACCGCGAGGTGAGCGCTCCGCACGCGACCGTCGACCTCGACGACGTCGAGGGGCTGCTCGCCGCCGACCGAGAGGGTTTGCTGCGAGCGGCGTCGATGGCGGGTGCGCAGACGCGGGCCACCGCCGCTGCCCTCGACGAGGGCGCGCTCGACTCCCTTGCCGGGGACCATGCCCCGCGCACCGTCATCTGGGTTGCGACCCGGGGTGCGGCGGAGGCGGCCGGCGCGATGCTCGCCGCGGCCTTCGGCGGCTCCACGGGCGCGCCGATCGTCGTCGCCTCGGAGGTGCCACCGTGGATCGGGGCCCTCGACGTGCTGATCGTCGCCGGTGACGACGCCGCGGACCCCGTGCTGGTCGCCACCGCCGCGAGCGGAATCCGCCGCGGTGCAAGAGTCGTCGTGGCGGCCCCCGACGAAGGTCCCCTTCGCGAGGTCGCCGCGGGCAAGGCCGTGGTGCTGGCGCCGCGACTGATGGTGTCCGACGAGTTCGCGCTCGTCCGCTACCTCGCCGTGGGGCTGGCCGTCTTGCACGTCGTCCTCCCGGGGATGAGCGTCGACCTCTCGGAGATGGCCGACGCACTGGACGCCGAAACCTTGCGCAACAGCGCCGGACGCGACCTGTTCACCAATCCGGCCAAGTTGCTCGCCGACCGGATGTCGGACCGCGACGTCGTCCTGGCCGGCGGCACGGCAGCCAGCGTCGTGCTCGCCAGGCATGCCGGCGCAACGCTGCTGCGCGTCGCGCAACAACCGGCGGCCGCGGTCGGCCTGGCCGACGCCATGACGGCCTTGCGTCGCGGGTTGACCAGCGGCGCAAGCAGTTACGAGTCGTCCATCTTCCACGACGACGAGATCGACGGTCCGCTCGGCAAGCGGGTGCGGGCCCTCGTGTTCGCCACCGACGAAGAAAGACCCGCCATGGTGGCGGCGCTCAACGGTTACGACGACGTCGACGTGGTGAGCGCCGACGACGTCGGGGAGGACGTGGCCTCCAGGCCGGCCGGTCGACGCGAGCAGCAACTCGTCGTCCTGGCCGTCCGGTTGGAAATGGCCGCGGTCTACCTGCGATTGGTCCGGGGTTAGCCAGTGGACGTCTTACGTGGTGCGCTGCGGACCTACGCGTGGGGATCGCACACCGCCATCGCCGAGCTCACCGGACGGCACAGTCCCACACCGCATCCGGAGGCCGAACTGTGGTTGGGCGCCCACCCCGGCGACCCCGCGTGGCTCGAGGGCGACGGCGGGGAGCGCTCCCTGTTGGACACCATCACCGCGGATCCGGACGGCCAGTTGGGTGCGGCGACGCGTCAGCGATTCGGCGACGCACTGCCGTTCCTCGCCAAGGTGCTCGCGGCCGAGGAACCGCTGTCCCTGCAGGCGCACCCGAGTGCCGAACAGGCCATGGAGGGGTTCGCCCGCGAGGACCGGCTTCACATCCCCGTCTCGGCGCCCACCCGGAACTACCGCGACCGGAGTCACAAGCCCGAACTGCTCGTCGCGCTGGGACCCTTCGAGGCCCTGGCCGGGTTCCGTCCGGTGGCGCGCACCGTCGAACTGTTGCGCGCGCTGACGGTGCCCGACCTGGATCCGTACGTGAACCTGTTGTCGGGGCCGGCCGACGCCGACGGACTGCGCGCCCTGTTCACGACGTGGATCACCGCGCCGCAGGCCATTCTCGACGCGCTGGTACCGCTGGTGCTCGACGGCGCCGTCAACTACTTGCGCTCTGGCGCAACGGAATTCACGAGCGAAGCCAAGACGGTGTTGCAGCTCGGCGAGCTGTACCCCGGGGACGCCGGAGTGCTGGCCGCCCTGCTGCTCAACCGGATCAGTCTGGCGCCGGGGGAGGGCATCTACCTGCCCGCCGGCAATTTGCACGCCTATCTGCACGGCATGGGGTTCGAGGTGATGGCCAACTCCGACAACGTCCTGCGCGGCGGCCTGACCCCCAAGCACGTCGACGTGCCCGAACTGCTGCGCGTGCTGGACTTCACCCCCACCGACGAATCGGAGCTGCGGCCACGGTCCACGCGCGAGGGGGTGGAGATCGTCTACGACACGCCGGCGCCCGAGTTCGCGGTGTCGATGCTGCGGCTCGAGGGTGACGATCTCGGCCACGAAGTCGACGCACCCGCACGCCACGACGGTCCCCAGGTGCTGTTCTGCATCGAGGGGTCCGTGCAGATTCACGCGAAGTCCAGTGTCCTGACCCTCGATCGGGGCGCCGCCGCGTGGGTGGCCGCCGACGACGGACCCATCCGCGTGGTGGCCGAGCAGCCGGCGGCCCTGTTCCGCGCGACCGTCGGCATCTGACGGAAGGTCGGACGTGTCCGCATCGGGAAGCAAGCGCGCCATCGTCGCGGCCCTACTCGCCAACGCCGGCATCGCGGCGGCCAAGTTCGTCGGCTTCCTCATCACGGGCAGCTCGTCGATGCTCGCGGAGGCCGTGCACTCCGTCGCCGACACGTCCAATCAAGGTCTCCTACTGCTGGGTCAGCGGGAGGCGGCCAAGAAACCCGACGCGCTCCACCAGTTCGGGTACGGCCGTAGCCGTTACTTCTATTCGTTCGTCGTCGCGCTGGTGTTGTTCTCCCTCGGTTCCGCCTTCGCGATCTACGAGGGCTACGAGAAGATCGTCCACCCCCACGAGTTGACCTCGCCGGTCGTGGCCGTCGCCATCCTGGGCGTGGCAATCTGCCTGGAGTCCTACAGCTTTCGCACGGCGATGGTGGAGTCCCGGCCGATCAAGGGGAGCGGCAGTTGGTGGCGGTTCATCCGCAGCTCGCGCAACCCCGAGCTGCCGGTGGTCCTGCTGGAGGACACCGGCGCGCTCATCGGTCTGGCGTTCGCCCTGGCCGGTGTCGGGCTGACCATCCTGACGGGCAACCCGGTCTGGGACGGTGTCGGCACGGTCTGCATCGGTGCCCTACTCGGGGTGATCGCCGTCGTCCTGATGGTCGAGATGCACAGCGCCCTCATCGGCGAGGGGGCGACACCCCAGGAGGACGAGGCGATCCGGTCGGCGCTGGAGCAGACCGCTCACGTCGACCGGGTGATCCACCTCAGGACGCAGTACATGGGACCCGACGACATGCTGGTCGGGGCGAAGATAGCCCTCGCGCCGAAGACCGACCTCGCCACGACGGCGGTTGCCATCGACGCCGCGGAGGCGGCGATCCGTGCCGCGGTGCCCGCGGCCACGGTCATCTACTTGGAGCCGGATCTCGATCGCGGACTGAGTTCCGAGACCGCTTCGTCTTGACGAACATCTTTGCCCGGCCGTACTTCTCGACCGCGAGCAGGCCCATGTTGTGCCGCACGGTGCGGCCCAGCGTCTTGGCGTCCGGCACCATGTAGAGGCTGTCCAGCAGACTGAACCGGCGCAGGAACCATTCGGCCAGATCGGCGTCGGTCTCCGCGGCACCCAGGAACTGTTCGAAGAGATTCCCGACGGTCAGGTACCACCACGGCGCGTCCTCGGCGGTCGCGTTGTGCAACGCCACGTCGCCGATGGCGTTCATCGTCCACACCGGCCAGGTGGTCTTCTTCGTCGCGCGCGACAGCGCACCCGCGATGTCGTGCTCGCCCGACTGCAGCACGGACTGCAGGTTGCCCGCCTGGATCGAGGTCATGGTCATGCCCTGGCCGTAGGTGGGGTTGAAGCTCACCACCGCGTCACCGAACGGGATCACGCCGGCGGGGAAGCGCTCCATCAGGTCGTAACGGCGCCACCGGCTCGCGGGATACTTGTGAAAAGCCATGTCGCCCACGGGTTCGCCGGCCCTCAGAGCAGCGCTGAGGTGAGGCGGAAGCAGGTCGTCGGCCACGTCGCAGATCTCTGCGAAACTCTGCGGCGGGGTCACCTTTCCGGTGCCGAACGACGTGGCACTCCACAGTCCGTCCTCGTACAGCAGCATGCCGAGGCCGACGGGATGGTCGTGGGACGCGCCGGCGACCACGACCTTCTCGACGAGGGCGTCCTCGGGGATGCGCACCCGCTGCGTGGCGTAGTCGATGCCGACGTCGACGACGTCCTCCGTCGGCCGACCGAAGCCCCACTGCTCGAGCCACACCGGAAGTCGGGTGCCGCGGCCGGTGGCGTCGACCACCAGGTCGGCCGGCACGGCGGTCGTGTGGTCACCGGCGTCGACGAGGGCACCCGTGACGCGTTGCTGCTCGGGCTCGTACAGCAGTTCGGCAACCCTCGTGCGCACCAGCTCGACGTTGGGGATGGCGAGCGCGCGCTGGCGGATCTGCCATTCCAGGTGCGGCCGGCTCGGCACGTAGGCGGTGAACTCCCGCTTCAGGGTCGTGTTGGTGCCCAGCACGTGCCCCGCGGCGGCGAAGTGGATGCAGTCGGGTCGGTTCGCCAGCTTCGGCACCCCGGCGGCCACCATGTCGTCGAGCAGCCCGGGAAACAGCCGTTCGAACTCCGCCGCGCCGCGCGCCATCAGCAGGTGCACGTGTCTGCCCTGCGGCACTGCGGTGCGGTCGCCGGGGCCGTCGGGGAGTTCGTCGCGTTCGTAGATCGTCACCCGGTCGTAGAAGTCCGACAACACCCTGGCGGCGCAGAGCCCGGCAAGGCTCGCGCCGACGACAATCGCGTGTTCGCCCATGGCATGGACGGTAATGGGTAAGTTCCGGGGGATATGACCAGAGGGGGCGCAAAAGTATGACGGATCGATGGCGCATCAAGTCCGTCGAGCAGTCGATCGCCGACACCGACGAGCCGGATACCCGGCTCCGAAAGGATCTGACCTGGCGTGATCTGACCGTCTTCGGCGTCTCCGTCGTCATCGGCGCCGGCATCTTCACCATCACCGCGTCCACGGCGGGCGACCTGACCGGGCCGGCCATCTCGGTCTCGTTCGTCATCGCCGCGGTCACCTGCGGCCTGGCCGCGCTCTGCTACGCCGAGTTCGCGTCGACGGTGCCGGTGGCGGGCAGCGCGTACACCTTCTCGTATGCCACCTTCGGCGAGTTCACGGCCTGGATCATCGGCTGGGACCTCATCTTGGAGTTCGCGGTGGCGGGCGCGGTGGTGGCCAAGGGATGGTCGTCATACCTGGGCACGGTGTTCGGCTTCTCCGGCGGCACCGTCGACCTCGGTCCCGTCACGCTGGACTGGGGCGCGCTGCTGATCATCGTCGTGATTTGTCTGCTGCTGGCGCGGGGAACGAAGTTGTCGTCCAACGTCAGCGCCGTGATCACCGCGGTGAAGGTGGCCGTCGTGCTGCTGGTCGTCGTCGTCGGCGCCTTCTACGTCAAGGCGGCCAACTACTCGCCCTACATTCCGCCGGCCGAATCCGGTGGTGACACGGGCACCGGCATCGACCAATCCGTGTTCTCCCTGCTCACCGGGGCCGAGGGCAGCACGTACGGCTGGTACGGGCTGCTCGCCGGCGCGTCGATCGTGTTCTTCGCGTTCATCGGCTTCGACATCGTCGCCACCACCGCGGAGGAGACCAAGAACCCGCAGCGCGACGTGCCGCGGGGCATCCTGTACTCCCTGGGGATCGTGACGTTGCTCTACGTCGCGGTGACGGTCGTGCTGTCGGGGATGGTGTCCTACACCGACCTCAAGACCGGTCCCGACGGACAGGCCAACCTCGCGTCGGCCTTCACCGCCAACGGCGTCGACTGGGCCGCCACCGTGATCTCGATCGGCGCGCTCGCCGGCTTGACGACGGTGGTGATGGTGCTGCTGCTGGGGCAGATCAGGGTGCTGTTCGCGATGTCGCGCGACGGGTTGCTACCGCGGCAGCTGGCCAAGACCGGGGCCCGCGGCACGCCGATCCGCATCACGGTGCTCGTCGGCGTCGTCGTCGCCCTGGCTGCGTCGGTGTTCCCGATCGACCGCCTCGAGGAGATGGTCAACGTGGGCACGCTCTTCGCCTTCGTGCTGGTGTCCGCGGGCGTGATCGTGCTGCGCAGGACGAGGCCCGATCTGCAGCGGGGCTTCCGCGCGCCGCTGGTTCCGTTGCTGCCGATCGTCTCGATCGTGGCCTGCGTGTGGCTGATGCTGAACCTCACCGGGCTGACGTGGATCCGCTTCGGAATCTGGATGGTCGTGGGCGTGGCGCTGTATCTGGCGTACGGGCGGCGCAAGTCGGTGCTGGGGCAGCGGGAAAGGTCCAATTCGACCGTGTGAGGCCTAGCTGCTTTACAAACACGGGCTCTGTGTCTAGACGCCAGACAAATCGCGGGTTATAGTCAACTCCAGTTGGTGATGGCACTCACATGGAGGTGACCCGGTGACGACCCACGTGGAATCCGCAGACGGCACGACCCCCGTCGACCGGTGGCGCGACAAGAAGCGATACCTGTGGCTGATGGGGCTGATCGTGCCCACCGCGGTGCTGGTGATGCTGCCGGTGGTGTGGGCGCTCAACCAGCTTGGCTGGCACGTCGCCGCGCAGGTGCCGTTCTGGATCGGTCCGATCCTGGTCTACGTCGTGCTGCCCCTGCTGGACCGGCGCTTCGGTCCCGACGGAGAGAACCCGCCCGACGCCGCGATGGAGCGCCTGGAGAACGACAAGTACTACCGCTACTGCACCTACAGCTTCATCCCCTTCCAGTACGTGACCGTCGCCCTCGGGGCCTATCTGTTCACGGCGTCCGACCTTGGTTGGCTCGGTTTCGACGGGTCGTTGGGATGGCCGGCCAAGATCGGTCTGGCGCTGTCCGTCGGCATGATGGGCGGCGTCGGCATCAACACCGCGCACGAACTCGGCCACAAGAAGGACACCCTCGAACGCTGGCTGAGCAAGATCACCCTGGCGCAGACCTGCTACGGCCACTTCTTCATCGAGCACAACCGCGGCCATCACGTGCGGGTCGCGACGCCGGAGGACCCGGCGTCGGCCCGCTTCGGGGAGACGTTCTGGGAGTTCCTGCCACGCAGCGTCTGGGGCAGTCTCAGGTCGTCCTGGGAACTCGAGGCGCAGCGGATGCGGCGGTTGAACCGCAGCCCGTGGCATCCCTCCAACGACGTCCTCAACGCCTGGGCGATGTCGGTGGTGCTCTACGGCGTCCTGATCGCGGTCTTCGGACTCGCACTCGTGCCGTACGTGGTGATCTCGGCGGTCTTCGGCTTCGCCTTGCTGGAGACGGTGAACTACCTCGAGCACTACGGCCTCCTCCGGCAGAAGACCGCCAGCGGACGCTACGAGCGCTGCGCGCCCCAACACAGTTGGAACTCAGACCATTTGGTGACCAACCTGTTCCTGTACCACCTGCAGCGGCACAGCGACCACCACGCCAACCCCACGCGTCGCTACCAGACCCTGCGCAGCATGGACGGTGCCCCGAACCTGCCCAGCGGCTACGCGTCGATGATCGGGCTGACCTACTTTCCGCCGCTGTGGCGCAAGGTGATGGACCACCGCGTGCTGGCGCACTACGGCGGTGACCTCAGCCGGGTCAACGTTCACCCGCGGGTGCGCGACAAGGTGATGGCCAAGTACGGACAGGGGGCGTCATGACCGCCTACCGTTGTCCCGGATGTGATTTCGTCTACGACGAGGCGAAAGGCGCGCCGCGGGAGGGCTTTCCGGCCGGGACACCCTGGGCGCAGGTGCCCGACGACTGGTGCTGCCCGGATTGTGCGGTCCGGGAGAAGATCGACTTCGAACCTGAGGCGAGCGAAGCGACGGGGAATGACACGAGGAGGGTGACGCCATGAATTTCAAGCTGTTCGTCTGTGTGCAATGCGGTTTCGAATACGACGAGGAGAAGGGGTGGCCCGAGGACGGCATCGCACCGGGCACCCGCTGGGACGACATCCCGGAGGACTGGAGCTGCCCGGACTGCGGTGCGGCGAAATCGGACTTCGAGATGGTGGAGGTCGAGCGGGGCTGACCGGCCTCGTACCCGATAGTCTCGCGCGTATGAACAGTCCGAGCGACCGGCGTACGGCAGCACGCGTGCCGTACGCCGAGGCGTCGCGAGTGCTGCTCCGCGGCTCGATCCTCGACGGCATGCGCGACATGCTGCTGGTGCGGGACTGGTCGTCGATCACGCTGTCGGACGTCGCCAAGGCGGCCGGCATCAGCCGCCAGACCATCTACAACGAATTCGGATCGCGACAGGGCCTGGCCGAGGGCTACGCGTTGCGGTTGGCCGACCGGCTGGTCGACGCGGTCGACGACGCGATCGCCGGCAACGTCGGCAACGTCTACGCCGCCTTCCTCGAGGGCTTCCGGGCCTTCTTCGCGGAGTCGGCGTCCGACCCGCTGGTCATCTCGTTGCTCACCGGCGCGGCGAAGCCCGACCTGCTGCAGATCATCACCACCGACAGCGCGCCGATCATCACGAGGTGTTCGCAGCGACTCACGTCGACCTTCATGGACAGCTGGGTCCGAGCCAGCGAAGAGGACGCCGGAGTGCTGGCCAGAGCCATCGTGCGGCTCGCGATGAGCTACGTCTCGATGCCGCCGGAGGCCGATCACGACGTTGCCCGTGACCTGGCCCGTTTGATGACACCGTTCGCCGAGCGATACGGTGTCATAGACACCTCCTAGCCGGCAGTGCGCCATAGTGCCTGTCCCGCGAGTCCGCAGGCTTCGGGTGTCGCCGGCGCGCCATGCGTGCGCACATGGCATTTGACGACCCGAGAACCAACGAAGTAGAGGCTCTTTCATGACTGCACCTGAACTGACCGTCGACGTCCGCAACGGCATCGACTACAAGGTCGCCGACCTCTCCCTGGCCGAATTCGGTCGCAAGGAGATCCGCCTGGCCGAGCACGAGATGCCCGGCCTGATGGCCCTTCGTCGCGAATACGCCGACGTGGCGCCGCTCAAGGGCGCCCGCGTGTCGGGCTCGCTGCACATGACCGTCCAGACGGCCGTGCTGATCGAAACCCTCGTGAGCCTCGGCGCCGAGGTCCGCTGGGCCTCCTGCAACATCTTCTCCACCCAGGACCACGCCGCCGCCGCGACCGTCGTCGGCCCGCACGGCACCCCCGAGGAGCCCAAGGGCGTCCCCGTCTTCGCCTGGAAGGGCGAGAGCCTCGAGGACTACTGGTGGTGCGCCGACCAGATGCTGACGTGGCCGGGTGAGCCCGCCAACATGATCCTCGACGACGGTGGCGACGCCACCATGCTGGTGCTGCGCGGCGCCGAGTTCGAGAAGGCCGGCGTCGTGCCGCCCGAGGACGACGAGCACTCCGACGAGTACAAGGTGTTCCTCAACCTGCTGCGCCGCTCGATCGAGGCCGACAACACCAAGTGGACCAAGGTCGCGGAGTCGGTCAAGGGCGTCACCGAGGAAACCACCACCGGCGTGCTGCGCCTGTACCAGTTCGCCGCCGCCGGCGAGCTCGCCTTCCCGGCCATCAACGTCAACGACTCGGTCACCAAGAGCAAGTTCGACAACAAGTACGGCACCCGCCACTCGCTGATCGACGGCATCAACCGCGGCACCGACGTCCTCATCGGCGGCAAGGCCGCGCTGGTGTGTGGCTACGGCGACGTCGGCAAGGGCTGCGCCGAGGCGCTCAAGGCGCAGGGCGCCCGCGTCGCGGTCACCGAGATCGACCCGATCAACGCGCTGCAGGCGCTCATGGACGGCTTCGAGGTCAAGACCGTCGAAGAGGCCATCGGCTGGGCCGACATCGTCATCACCGCCACGGGCAACCAGGGCATCATCACCCTCGACCACATGCGGAAGATGAAGCACCAGGCCATCCTGGGCAACATCGGCCACTTCGACGACGAGATCGAGATGGCCCGCCTGGAGCGCGACAAGGACATCCGTCGCATCAACATCAAGCCGCAGGTCGACGAGTTCGTCTTCCCCGACGGCCACTCGATCATCGTGCTGTCGGAGGGTCGCCTGCTGAACCTGGGCAACGCGACCGGACACCCGTCCTTCGTGATGAGCAACAGCTTCTCGAACCAGGTCATCGCGCAGATCGAGCTGTGGACCAAGAACGACGAGTACGACAACGAGGTCTACCGCCTCGCCAAGCACCTCGACGAGAAGGTCGCCAAGATCCACGTCGAGGCCCTCGGCGGATCGCTGACCAAGCTCACCAAGGAGCAGGCCGAGTACATCGGCGTCGACGTCGACGGCCCGTACAAGCCCGAGCACTACCGCTACTGATTTTCTCCATGTGACAGCCCCCGGCGCGCCCTGCGTGCCGGGGGCTGTTCGCATTTCCCGAGCGGCCAGTTAGTGCACGCGAAAGGGCTTCGGCCGTAACGCAACTGGCCACTGGACGTCACGAGCTACGCTCGGCGGGTGCTCATCGCGATCGAGGGAGTCGACGGCGCAGGCAAGCGAACGCTAACCGACGGCCTGCAGGGGTCCTTCGAGTCGACGGGCAGGACCGTCGCCCGCCTCGCGTTCCCGCGCTACCACGAATCCGTACACGCGGACGTCGCCGCCGAGGCGCTGCACGGCCAGCACGGCGACCTCTCGTCGTCGGTGTACGCGATGGCGACGCTGTTCGCCCTCGACCGGGCCGACGCCAAGGCCGAGATCGAACGGCTCTGCGCAAGCCACGACGTCGTGATCCTGGACCGCTACGTCGCCTCCAACGCCGCCTACAGCGCCGCGCGGTTGCACGAGGACGTCGGCGGAAGCGTCGTGGCCTGGGTCGGCGAACTCGAGTTCGGTCGCTTCGCGCTGCCGCGGCCGGATTGGCAGGTGCTGCTTGCCGTGCCGACCGAGTTGGCCGCCGAACGGGCCCTGCGGCGGGAGGCCGCCGACGCCGACCGCACGCGCGACGCCTACGAACGCGACGACGGTCTGCAGCGTCGCACCGGGGCGGCCTACGCCGCGTTGGCCGACGGGAATTGGCAGGGGCGTTGGGCCGTCGCCGGACCCGACGTGGTGCCGCAGGAGCTGGCGCAGGCTCTGACGTCCTGATCTGCGGGCAAAACACCCGGTGTGGTAACCCAGGTTTATCGCGTTTCGGTGACACGATGGGCACCATGAGGCAAAGGATTCTGGTCGTCGACGACGATCCGTCGCTCGCCGAGATGCTCACCATCGTCCTTCGGGGCGAGGGCTTCGACACCGCGGTCATCGGTGACGGCAGCCAAGCGCTGACCGCGGTCCGCGAACTGCGACCGGACCTGGTGCTGCTGGACCTCATGCTGCCCGGCATGAACGGCATCGACGTCTGCCGCGTCCTGCGCGCCGACTCCGGCGTGCCGATCGTCATGCTGACGGCCAAGACCGACACCGTCGACGTGGTGCTCGGTCTGGAATCCGGGGCCGACGACTACGTCATGAAGCCGTTCAAGCAGAAGGAGCTCGTCGCACGCGTGCGGGCCCGTCTGCGCCGCAACGACGACGGCCCGGCCGAGATGCTGTCGATCGCCGACGTCGAGATCGACGTGCCCGCCCACAAGGTCACCCGCGGCGGAGAGCAGATCTCGCTGACGCCGTTGGAGTTCGACCTCCTGGTCGCGCTGGCACGGAAACCGCGGCAGGTGTTTACTCGGGATGTGCTGCTCGAACAGGTGTGGGGTTATCGGCATCCGGCCGACACCCGTCTGGTGAACGTGCACGTCCAGCGGTTGCGCGCCAAGGTCGAGACAGATCCGGAGAACCCGCAGGTGGTGCTCACCGTTCGAGGAGTGGGGTACAAGGCCGGACCCCCGTGATCTGGGGTTCCCGCCGACGCATTCGGAGCCGTTCGGCTCCGATGCTGCGGGGCCTCGGCACGTTGGGCCGGGCGCTCGGCTTCGCGTGGCGACGCTCTCTTCAACTGCGGGTGGTGACGCTCACCATCGGGCTGTCACTGGCCGTCATCATGGTGCTCGGCTTCGTGCTGACCAGTCAGATCACCGACCGCATCCTCGAGATCAAGGTGCGGGCGGCCACCGAGGAGATCGAGCGCGCCAGCACGACGGTCAGCGGGATCGTCGGCGGCGAGGAAACGCGCTCCCTGGACAGCAGTCTGCAGTTGGCCCGCAACACGCTCGTCGACCGCAAGGTCGACTCGGGTGCGGGTCTCGCCGGCGCCTTCGACGCGGTGCTGGTGGTGCCCGGCGACGGTCCGCGCGCGGCGACCGCGGCCGGCCCCGTGCAGCAGATTCCCACCGCCCTGCGCGACTTCGTCAAGGCCGGGCAGGTCAGTTACCAGTACGCCGTGGTGAACACCGACGGCTTCTCCGGGCCGGCTCTGATCGTCGGCAGTCCGACGTCGTCGGCGGTCACCAATCTCGAGCTGTACCTGATCTTTCCGCTGAACAACGAGGAGAGCACCATCGCGTTGGTGCGCGGAACGATGGCCACCGGTGGCATCGTGCTGCTGGGGCTGCTGGCCGCCATCGCGCTGCTGGTCGCGCGCCAGATCGTGCTGCCGGTGCGGTCGGCGTCGCGCATCGCCGAGCGGTTCGCCGAGGGCCACCTGACCGAACGCATGCCGGTGCGTGGCGAGGACGACATGGCCCGCCTGGCAGTCTCGTTCAACGACATGGCCGAGAGCCTGTCGCGTCAAATCACCCAGCTGGAGGAATTCGGAAACCTGCAGCGCCGCTTCACCTCCGACGTCAGCCACGAGCTGCGGACCCCGCTGACGACCGTGCGCATGGCGGCGGACCTCATCTACGACCACAGCGACGACCTCGAACCCGCGCTGCGACGCGCGACCGAGTTGATGGTCAGCGAGCTGGACAGATTCGAGACGTTGCTCAGCGACCTCCTCGAGATCTCGCGCCACGACGCCGGCGTCGCGGAACTGTCGGTGGAGTCCGAGGATCTGCGGTTGACGGTGGGAAGTGCCCTGGAGAACGTCGGGCACCTCGCCAAGGACGCGTCGGTGGACCTCGTGGTGGACATGCCGTCGGAGGCCGTCATCGCCGAAGTCGACGCGCGACGGGTGGAACGCATCCTGCGCAACCTGATCGCCAACGCCATCGACCACGCCGAGCGCAAGCCGGTGCGCATCCGGATGGCCGCCGACGAGGACACCGTCGCGGTCACGGTGCGCGACTACGGCGTCGGGCTGCGTCCCGGTGAGGAGAAGCTGGTGTTCAGCCGGTTCTGGCGGTCGGACCCCTCGCGGGTGCGCCGCTCCGGTGGTACCGGACTGGGGCTGGCCATCTCCATCGAAGACGCCCGGCTGCACCAGGGCCGGCTCGAGGCGTGGGGGGAGCCCGGCAAGGGCGCCTGCTTCCGGTTGACCCTGCCGTTGGTGCGTGGCCACAAGGTGACGGCGAGTCCGTTGCCCCTCAAGCCCATTGGCCAGGACAAGCCGTCGGCGACGCCGGCGCGCGACCGGGAACCCGCGGGGGAGCGGGCGTGAGGCGCGCGCTGGTCGCCATCACGCTGCTGTTGACTTTCGCATTGGCCCTCACCGGGTGTGCGGGCGTGCCGAGTTCCTCGGCACCTCAGGCGTTGGGCACCATGGACCGCCCGGCGCCGCCGAGTCTGCCGACGCCGACCCCCGGCATGGACCCCGACGTCCTGCTGCGCGAATTCCTCAAGGCAACCGCCGATCCCGCGAACCGGCATCTGGCCGCCCGTCAGTTCCTCACCGAGTCGGCGTCGAATTCCTGGGACGACGCGGGCAGCGCCCTGTTGATCGACCGGGTGGTGTTCGTCGAAACGCGCCAGCCCGAACGGGTTTCGGTGACCATGAAGGCCGACATCCTCGGATCGCTGTCGGACATGGGGGTCTTCGAGACCGGTGACGGGGCACTGCCCGACCCCGGCCCGATCGAGTTGGTGAAGACACCGGGCGGCTGGCGAATCGACAAGCTGCCCAACGGCGTCTTCCTGGACTGGCAGCAGTTCCTGGCGACCTACAAGCGCAGCACGCTGTACTTCGTCGACCCCACCGGCAAGACCGTCGTCCCCGACCCGCGCTACGTCGCGGTGTCCGATCCGGATCAACTGCCCACCGAACTGGTGACCAAGTTGGTCGCCGGCCCGCGCCCGGAAATGGTCAACACCGTGCGCAATCTGCTCGGTACGCCGCTGCGGTTGCGAGGGCCGGTGACCCGCGCCGACGGTGGCAAGACCGGCGTCGGACGGGGTTACGGGGGCGCACGCGTCGACCTGGAGAACTTGTCGACCACCGATCCGCATTCACGGCAACTGCTTGCGGCACAAATCATTTGGACGTTGAACCGGGCCGGGGTGAACGGGCCGTACGTCATCAACGCCGATGGCGCCGCGCTCGACGACCGCTTCGCCGCGGGGTGGAACTCGTCCGACGTCGCCGCCACCGATCCCGGCGCGGATCCGGGCGCCGCCGCCGGGTTGCACGCCCTCATCGGCGGGTCGCTGGTGTCGCTGGACGGGCAGAAGGCGCCGCGAGTCGCGGGGTCGTTCGGGAACTTGCCGGGACAGACCGCGGCCACCCTCTCGCGCAGCGGCCAAGAGGTGGCGTCGGTGGTGACGCTGCGTCCTGGCGCACCGGACATGGCGTCGTCGCTGTGGGTCGGCCAACTGGGCGGGGACTCCTCGCAAGCCATCGACGGCCGCACGCTGTCGCGGCCGAGTTGGTCACTCGACGACGCGATCTGGGTGGTGGTCGACGGCAACAACGTCCTCCGCGTCATCCAGGAAGCGGCGTCGGGTCAGCCCGCCCGCATCCCCGTCGACGCGACCGCGGTGTTCACCAAGTTCCCCGGACCGGTGAACGAACTTCAGCTTTCGCGGGACGGCACCCGCGCGGCCATGGTGATCAACGGACAGGTCATCCTGGCCGGGGTTGAGCAGACCCAGGGTGGGCTCTACGCGCTCACCTATCCGCGACGGCTGGGCTTCGGGCTGGGCGACACGGCGGTGTCCCTGTCGTGGCGCACCGGTGACGACATCGTCGTCAGCCGCACCGATCCCCAGCATCCGGTGTCCTACGTCAACCTCGACGGCGTCAACTCCGACGGACCCAGTCGCAACCTGCTCGCCCCGGTCTCGACCGTCGCTGCGAATCCGTCGACTCTGTACGTCGCGGATCAGCGTGGGGTACTGCAGCTTTCTGGATCCGCGGCTGAAAACGATCCGACGTGGGCCGAGGTACGGCCACTCATGGTCGCGGGCGCCATCCCGGTGCTTCCCGGCTGATCGGTGTCCGCCAACTTGCTGTGAATCGGCTGTCAAAAGTGTTCGGATTGAGTGCATTTGGGTCCCTGCGCGTCGCGTTACCCTGAGTGGGTCGGCGATCTAGTGGGGGTGAACTTCGATGTCGGAGTTGCGCGTGACGTCATCCGTGCTTGCCACGGTGGCGGGTGAACTGGAGTCGGTGACCACGGGATTGCGCACCGGCCTGGGTTCGCTGGACGGCGAAGTTTCCGCATTGCTGGGCCCCGGCTGGTCCGGAGAGGCGGCGTCGGCCTACGACGCGGTGTGGCGGGTATGGCACGACGGCGCTCGGCAGGTCGTCGACGGACTCGCGACCATGTCGGCACTGCTGGAAGGCGCGGCGCAGCGGTACGACGCCACCGACGCGACGGGCGCGGCGCGCGTCGCGGAGACCGGCCTGTGAGCGGCTTCCAGGTCGACCCGGCGGCGCTGCTGGCCGTCGTCGACCGGATGTCGGAGTTCGACTCCCAGCTGGAGGCGCACCTGGCCCAGGCCGCGAATTCGGTCGCCGCGCTGGGCACGTCCTGGTACGGCGACGGCGGCGCGGCCGAGCGCTCGGCGCAACAGCGTTGGGAGCACGGGGCCCAGGAGATGCGAGACGCGTTGGCGCGTCTGCGTCAGATCGCCGAGGGCGCCCACGAGAACTACTCCGGCGCCGCGCAGACCAACGTGCGCAACTGGGGTTAGCGCGTGGCACCACCCATTTCGGTGGACCCGGCGGCGCTGGCGGGGATCGGCACGACCGTCGCCGGCGAGGGCGACGCGATCGCCACGGCCGTCGGTTCCCTGGACTCGTCGCTGTCGGGCGCCGGCGCCCTGTTCGGACACGACGCGGCAGGCGTGGTGTTCGCCCAGGGCTACACCTCCGCAGGCAAGGCGATCCTCGACGCCGCCGCGTCTGCCGTCAACGCGGGCCGCAGGGTGGGCTTCGGCATCCAGACCTCCGCCGCGAACTACGGGCACGCGAACGCCTCCTCGACGGTCGGGGGCGGCACGTCGGCGGTTCCCGTGCCAACCGCCCCGGCGGGTTTCACCGCACCTGGCATGCCGCCACCGCTGGGCTCCGGCATCGCCGCGCCGCTGGGCTGGGCACTGGTGGAGGCCTTCGTCGGCGACGTCTGGCCCGACGGGAACCCCGGCGAGATGCGCGCCGCGGCAGGTGCCTGGCGAGCCTTCGCCACCGCGATCGGCGGCCTCGCAGGTCAGGTCGAGACGGCCGGTACCGGGCTGGGTACTCAACAGATCCCCGAGTCGGGACAGATGACCGACGCGCTCGGGAAGATCAGCGGCGGTCTGACCCGGATCGCCGCCGAAGCGCAAAAGCTGGCCACCTCCGTCGACGGGTTCGCCGGAACGGTGGAAGCCACTCAGAACGCGGTCCGCAACCTCCTGCACCAGCTCAGCCCGTCGGGAGTCTTGAAGACGATCGGCGGCATCTTCACCGGCCACGACCCGATGGACGAGATTCGCAAGATCGCCGACGAGATCAAGACCGTCCTGCACAACATGAAGCGCGAAGCCGACGCGACGACGCAGCTGTTCAGCCAGGGCGTCAACGACCTGGACTCCGCGACCACCTCGCTCGAGGCGTGGGCCAACAAGGAGTTCACCAGCGTCCTGGGTCACGACGTGGGAGGTGCGCTGGCGTCCGACTTCACCGCGATCGTCGACGTGTCCGAGGGTGCGTTCAAGTTCGTCGCCGAGACTGCGCAGGGCATCAGTCAGCTCGATCCGACCCGGTTTCTCTACGACCCGTCCGGAGCGGCGAAGACGTGGGAGGGCGTGGGCGAGACGGTCGCGGTCCTGACCAACCCGGCCCTGCTGGCGCAGAAGATCGCCGCCGATCCGCAGGGCGCCTGGGACACGGTCAAGGACGTCGTCGACTGGAAGGACGTCGAAGCCGGGCACCCTCTGCGCGCCCTGGGGTACGACGCCGCCCAGGTGGGGTCGTTCCTCATCCCCGGTGCTGGGGAGGCCGACGCGGCCGCCGACGGCGCGGGCATCGCCGGACGCGCGGCCTCGGCCGAGGAGCGGGCCGCGGCCGGCGCCGCACGGGACGGCATCCCCGGCTTGGGCGTCGCGTCCGCGGAGTCGAAGTCCATCGCCACCGAGGCCGGCCGCGTCGGCAGTGACCTCGACGGCATCAAGGTGACGGAGAGTTCTGCGCCCGGCGCGGCGCCGGGGGAGTCCGCGCCGGCGGGTCGGCCGCCGGTCGACACCCCGGCCGCGCCCGCTCCGGACGCCCCTGGCGAGCGGGCTCCGGTCGACACCGCACCGCATCCCGCTGCCGCACCGGAACCGGTGTCGCCGTCGTCGGCGGACCCGTCGCCGCCACGTGGCGATGCTCCCGTCCCGCCGCACGCCGATGCACCGGCGGCGCCGAACCAGGCCGATGGCGCGCCCCCGCCGCACGGATCGGAGCCGGCACAGATCGCGGAGAGCAATCCGTCGCACTCGCCTGGGGATCCCGTCGGGTCGGGGCCGGTCGCGGGCGACCCCCCGGCGGCGGCGAACCACGGTGGCGAACTGTCCTCTCCCATCGGAGCCGACGACAAGGTTCCCGCCACCGTGGGCGCACACAGCGGAGGCGGTGGCGACGGTGCCGGAGGTTCGGGGCACGGATTCGGTGACCACGGCTCCGGTGGGTCTGGCGATCACGGGTCCGGCGGGTCGGGCCATGGTTCGGACGGCGGCTCAGGGCATGGGGCAGGTGATGGGTCCGGACAGGCGAGTCACGACTCGTCGGGCGACGGGCACGGATCAGACCACGACCCGGGTGATCCCCCGAGTGCGTCGTCCGGCACACACGATCCGGTCCACACCGCCAACGATCTCAACGACGCCTTCAGGAACGGGCTTCCGACGGATGACTTGGCTCGGCAAGTCGCCGAAGGGGCGACGCATCACGTCGGGGACGCGGATCGTGTGGTCCTGGGAAAGTGGGATGGTCAGGACGGCGGATACATCGGCGAAGCCAGACACAACGGCGGTGTCTACTTCGACACGGGGGATCCTGTGTGGAACGCGGTAGAGCGAGGACTTTCGCCCGACCAAGCGAAATTGCTCGGCTGGGAAGTCAACGAGCAATTCCTGCGCATGCAGTTGGAGCACGGTGTAAGTCGCATCGAGTACGTCCTCGACAGTAGTTACTCAACGCTGGAGGACGTGGTGCTGAAACGGCAGGGATCGTTCTCGGCGATGGAGATTGAGTACTTGACCGAGCATGCAGCCGACTATGGCTACCATCGGGTCGGCAATTCATGGGTGAAGGACTGATGAACGCAGAAGAGAACTTCCCGCAAATGGTCGAGGACATCGTTGGGCCAACGCTCGCCGACCTCGGGTTCGTCACTGATGCCGTCGACGACGCGGTCGACGAGGGCGGACGCATGGGGTCCGTCGTCTACTTCCGCGCGAATGACTGCCGACTGCAGGTGTATTGGTCTTCCCGAGCGGGGGAGATCAATTGCATGATCGCGCCCATCGCAGCCCAAAATGAGCCGGGCTTGTACGACCGAAGTGGATTGTGGCATTACCTGAAGGAATTCACCGAGAAGCCAAATCTCCCGCTCGAGGAACTCGTGAAGGTACTCAAGGCGGAACGGGCCAACTTCGAAACCTGGCCGAAGTGGCTGCGATGGCTTGGGGGTCAGATAGAGCGCGACTTCCCGGCGGCCCACGCGGCGATCGTGACCAAGTACGGCTAGGAGCCGCCGCGAGCGTGGAGTTGTTGGCGCTGATGCGATGAAAAGGCAGCCATAAGTCCACGTTCGGCGAGCGGCGAGGCGATTGTCGGACCCGGCCGCCACACTCAGCCCATGCTGCTCGACCTCGTCCTCCCGCTGGAGTGTGGTGGCTGCGGTGCGCCGGGGACGCGGTGGTGCCCGGCGTGCGCGGCGTCGTTGGAGGTCCACACCGACGAGCCCATCGTCATCAGCCCGCGCCTCGACCCGGGCGTGCCGGTGTTCTCGCTGGGCCGCTACGCGGGGTCGCGCCGCGCGGCGATCATCGCGATGAAGGAGCACGGTCGCACCGACCTCGTCGGGCCGCTCGCGGTCGCGGTCGCCGCGGGGTTGACCCGCCTCCTGACGTGGGGCGTCCTCGAGACGCCGCTGACGGTGGTCCCCGCACCGACCAGGCGGTCGGCGGCGCGGCGGCGCGGCGGTGATCCGGTCACGGCCGTCGCAGAGGCCGCCGCCGTGCCCGGGACCGCCGTCGTCGCCGCCCTGCGGATGCGGGCCTTCACGCGGGACTCGGTGGGGCTCTCACCCGGGCAACGGCAGCACAACATCGCCGGCCGGGTGCGCGTCCGCGAACGCGTGAGCGGCGAGGTGCTCGTCCTCGACGACGTCGTCACGACGGGCGCTACGGCGTGTGAGTCGGTCCGCGTCCTGCAAACCGCCGGCGTCCACGTCGCAGCGATCTTGGCCGTCGCACACGCCTGATTCCGCGATCGGCGACGCCGTCAGATTTCCGCGAGATCAAACCGGAATGAAGAACGGAAAACACGTGTGCCGAATTAGTGGCACAGGCGGGTGAACACGGACTACCGTCGGGGCCAACCACCCGTGAACGACTCACGGCGGCGTCTTGAATCAATGGCGCCACATCGCCCCAAAAGCGAGGAGGTGAGTACTCGACACCTTGCGCCGCGGGCGGACTTCTTTCGGGCTTCTCTCGGCGCGCTCCCGTTACATGCCGGCACGCCGTTGCGCGTGCGACGCCGAAGAGGAAGCGAGTTGCCAAGTATGTCAATACAATCCATGGACACCAACCAATCAACGATGGTGGGCGCCGAGGAGGAGTCGCACGACGGCCCCCGCGCCGAGGTCGTCGTCAAGGGCCGCAACGTCGAGATTCCCGATCACTTCCGTTTGTACGTCTCCGAGAAGCTGGCGCGCCTGGAGCGCTTCGACCGCACCATCTACCTGTTCGACGTCGAACTCGACCACGAGAAGAACCGCCGGCAGCGCAAGAACTGCCAACACGTCGAGATCACGGCCAGAGGCCGCGGACCCGTTGCGCGCGGCGAAGCCTGCGCCGACAGCTTCTACGCGGCGTTCGAGTCGGCGATAAGCAAACTCGAGAACCGCCTCCGTCGCAGCAAGGACCGCCGTAAGATCCACTACGGGGACAAGACGCCCGTATCGCTCGCCGAGGCGACCGCACTCAACCACCTCCTCGAACCGGTGTCCGCTCCCGTCGAGGAGGAGGCCCCGGTCCTCGACGATCACGAACCCGGTCGCATCGTGCGCACCAAGGAACACACCGCCACGCCCATGACCATCGACGACGCGCTCTACGAGATGGAGCTCGTCGGCCACGACTTCTTCCTGTTCCACGACAAGGAAAGCGACAAGCCGACCGTCGTCTACCGCCGTCACGCCTACGACTACGGACTCATCCGCCTGTCCTAGTCGCCGGGTGGCACGCAGCCGGCGCGACCGCCCCGTGCGGCGCGTCGGCTGTTCGCACCGGCCGGTCACCTACGATGGACCTCGTTTAGTGCGATCGAGGCCCATCGAGGCCCCCATTCAGGCTTAGGGGAAATTAGCGTGCTGTCGAAGTTGCTCCGTCTCGGTGAAGGCCGCATGGTCAAGCGCCTCAAGAGGGTCGCTGACTATGTCAACTCCCTGTCCGACGACGTGGAGAAGCTCTCCGACGACGAACTGCGCGCCAAGACCGACGAGTTCAAGAAGCGCGTCGCCGGTGGTGAGACGCTCGACGACATCATGCCGGAGGCGTTCGCCGTCGCCCGCGAAGCCGCCTGGCGGGTGCTCAACCAGCGCCCGTTCGACGTCCAGATCATGGGTGGCGCAGCGCTGCACTTCGGCAACGTCGCCGAGATGAAGACCGGTGAGGGCAAGACCCTGACCTGCGTACTTCCCGCCTACCTGAACGCGCTCTCCGGCAACGGCGTGCACGTGGTCACCGTCAACGACTACCTGGCCAAGCGCGACAGCGAGTGGATGGGCCGGGTGCACCGCTTCCTGGGCCTCGAGGTTGGCGTGATCCTCGGGCAGATGACGCCCGACGAGCGTCGCGTGGCGTATGCCGCCGACATCACCTACGGCACCAACAACGAATTCGGCTTCGACTACCTGCGCGACAACATGGCGCACACGGTCGACGACATGGTCCAGCGCGGCCACAACTTCGCCGTCGTCGACGAGGTCGACTCGATCCTCATCGACGAGGCCCGGACGCCGTTGATCATCTCCGGCCCCGCCGACGGCGCGTCCAACTGGTACGTCGAGTTCGCCCGGCTCGCTCCGCTCATGGAGAAGGACGTCCACTACGAGGTCGACATCCGCAAGCGCACCGTCGGCGTGCACGAGATCGGCGTCGAGTTCGTCGAGGACCAGCTGGGCATCGAGAACCTCTACGAAGCCGCCAACTCGCCACTGGTCAGCTATCTGAACAACTGCCTCAAGGCCAAGGAGCTGTTCCAGCGCGACAAGGACTACATCGTCCGCGACGGCGAGGTCATCATCGTCGACGAGTTCACCGGCCGCGTGCTGGTCGGGCGCCGCTACAACGAGGGCATGCACCAGGCCATCGAGGCCAAGGAGCACGTCGAGATCAAGGCCGAGAATCAGACGCTGGCCACGATCACCCTGCAGAACTACTTCCGCCTCTACGACAAGCTCTCCGGCATGACCGGCACCGCCCAGACCGAGGCGGCCGAGCTGCACGAGATCTACGGCCTCGGCGTCGTACCCATCCCGACCAACCGCGAGATGGTCCGCAGCGACCAGTCCGACCTGATCTACAAGACCGAAGAGGCCAAGTACATCGCCGTCGTCGACGACGTCGCGGAGCGCTTCGAGAAGGGTCAGCCGGTCCTCATCGGCACCACCAGCGTCGAGCGCTCCGAGTATCTGTCCAAGCAGTTCACCAAGCGCCGCATCCCGCACAACGTGTTGAACGCGAAGTTCCACGAGCAGGAGGCGAACATCATCGCCGAGGCGGGCCGGCGCAACGCCATCACCGTCGCCACCAACATGGCCGGCCGTGGTACCGACATCGTGCTCGGCGGCAACGTCGACTTCCTCGCCGACACCCGGCTGCGCAGCCGCGGGCTGGACCCGGTGGAGACGCCCGAGGAGTACGAAGCCGCCTGGGACGGCGTGCTGGCTCAGGTGAAGGCCGAAGCCGAGGCCGAGGCCAAGGAGGTCCGCGACGTCGGTGGCCTGTACGTGCTGGGCACCGAGCGGCACGAGTCGCGCCGCATCGACAATCAGCTGCGTGGCCGGTCCGGCCGTCAGGGCGACCCCGGCGAGTCGCGCTTCTACCTCTCCCTCGGCGACGAGTTGATGCGGCGGTTCAACGGCGCGACGCTGGAGTCGCTGCTGACCCGCCTCAACCTGCCCGAGGACGTGCCGATCGAGGCCAAGATGGTCTCGCGGGCCATCAAGAGCGCGCAGACGCAGGTGGAGCAGCAGAACTTCGAGGTCCGCAAGAACGTCCTCAAGTACGACGAGGTGATGAACCAGCAGCGCAAGGTCGTCTACGCCGAGCGCCGCCTGATCCTGGAAGGCGAAAGCGTCCAGGACCAGGCCAAGCAGATGGTCGAGGACGTCGTCAACGCCTACGTGAACGGCGCGACGTCGGAGGGCTACGCCGAGGATTGGGATCTCGGCGCGCTGTGGGACGCCCTCAAGCTGCTGTACCCGGTGGGCATTGACTATCACGACCTGGTCGACTCCGATGCCATTGGCGAGCCCGGTGAGCTGACGAGTGACGAGTTGCGCGAGGCCCTCCTCGAGGACGCCCGACGGGCCTACGCGGCGCGGGAGGCCGAACTGACCGCCATCGGCGGCGAGGGTGCCATGCGCCAGCTCGAGCGCAGCGTGCTGCTCACCACGATCGACCGCAAGTGGCGCGAACACCTCTACGAGATGGACTACCTCAAGGAGGGCATCGGCCTGCGCGCCATGGCCCAGCGCGACCCGCTCGTCGAGTACCAGCGCGAGGGTTACGACATGTTCATGGGCATGCTCGACGGCCTCAAGGAGGAGTCGGTCGGACTGCTGTTCAACGCTCAGGTGCAGGCTGCCCAGCCCCCCGCGGCGCAGGTGGGCGCCACCGCGGCGCCGCCGAACCTGGCGCAGTTCGCCGCCGACGCCGCCGCTGCTGCGAAGGCGCGACAGGTCGACACGGTGACCGACGCCGACGAGGACGAGGTGGTCCCCGAACCGGCCCGGCCCGCACCGGCGGCGTTGCGCGTCAAGGGAATCGACGAAGAGGCGTCGCGGCCGATGACGTACTCCGGTCCCGCCGAGGACGGCTCGGCCGAGGTGCAGCGCGACGGTGGTGGTGGCGGCAGGCATGCGGCACCCGCCGGCGGTTCGCGTCGCGAGCGTCGCGAAGCCGCGCGTCGTCAGACCCGCGGTGGACCGCCGAAGGCGCGTCGCGGCTGAGTCAGCCGACCTGAAGGGCGACCAGCACCCAGCGTCCCTTGACCAGCTCCACGCGACCGGCGATCGCACGCACGCGGCGTCCCCGCGAGTAGGTGGCGAACACCTCCGCGGCCGCTGCCTCGCCGTCGAGCACGTGTACGGGTCGCAGCCGGACCCGTCGGAGGACGGCTGCGCCGTCGCGGGATCCCGCCATGGCGAACGCCGCCACCGCGTCGAACAGGGCGGGTGCGACCAACGGGCGCAGTTGGGCGACCGAGCGGCGCCGGTCCGACACCTCCAGGACGCGCCGCAGCGCGGTCTCGGCGAACGCGGCGGCAGCGCGCGGCGGCTGCTCGACGTCGGGAGGATCGCCGGTCGGCACCGATCGCAGCGGTCGCAGGGCGTGGCGGTGCATGGCCGCGGACGACGGCGGTGCGCAGGTGCCCATCGGTGGCGGCTCGTAGTCCACGACCGGTGAGGTGAACGAGGTACGACGAGTCGGGATGCGTGATGCGGTCACGGCGGCTCTCCAGCGGTCGAGGCGAATGGACGACATCTGCTGGAGAGGCGCAGACGATTCATGATCCCACGGCGCGGAGACACCTCCGCGCACCCGTAATGCGGTGCCTAGGTTTCGCCGGATACCGTGACGGGGACCGGGCGAGGAACGAGGGGAGGTGGCGGCCATGGTGACGAGGTTGTCGGCCGCCGACGCGTCGTTCTATCGCCTGGAGAACACGTCGACCCCGATGTACGTCGGGTCGCTGTCGATCCTGCGCAAGCCGCGCACCGGGCTGAGCTACGAAACCCTGCTCGAGACGGTCGAGCGGCGGCTCCCGCAGATCCCGCGGTACCGGCAGAAGGTGCGGGAGGTCGCCCGCGGACTGGCTCGTCCGGTGTGGATCGACGACCGCGACTTCGACATCACCTATCACATCCGCCGGTCGGCGCTGCCGTCTCCGGGCAGCGACGCCCAGCTGCACGACCTCGTCGCCCGACTCGGCTCACGGCCGCTTGACAAGTCCCGTCCGCTGTGGGAGATGTACCTGGTCGAGGGCCTGGCCAAGAACCGCCTCGCGATCTACACGAAGTCGCATCAGGCGCTGGTCAACGGCATGACGGCGCTGGAGATCGGGCACGTGATCGCCGACCGCAGCCAGAAGCCGCCGGAGTTCGGCGAGGACATCTGGATTCCCGCGCGGGAACCCAGCGACGCCCGCCTGGCCCTTGGCGCCGTGGGCGAGTTCATCGCCCGGCCCGGGACCCAGCTGGAGGCGGTGCGCTCGGCGGTCGTGGAGACCGTGACCAGCACCGGGCAGCTGGCCGAGACGGGGCGCAGGTTCGCCGTCGTCGCCCGCACCCTCGCGCGTGGCACCGCGCCGAGCAGCCCGCTGAACACGACGGTGTCGCGCAACAGACGCTTCACGGTCGCCAGCCATCAGCTCGACGAGTACCGGAAGCTGCGGGCGCGCTACGACTGCGACGTCAACGACGTCATCCTCGCGGTGATCGCCGGCGCGCTACGCAATTGGCTGTTGTCGCGCGGGGAGCCGGTCACCACCACGTCGACGATCCGCGCGATGGTGCCCATGTCGGTCTATCCCGAGGCGGAGCTCGACGTGACGGGTCCGGGTCAGGCCATCAGGGAGGTCTCGCCCTTCCTCGTCGACCTGCCGACGGGCGAGGGCAACGCCGTGGTCAGGTTGTCGCAGATCGCCCATGCCACCGAATCGCACTCGACGGCGGCCAGCCTGGTCGACGCGCGGACCATCGTCACGCTGTCGGGGTTCGCGCCACCGACGTTGCACGCCATGGGAACTCGGGTGGCCACCAGCTTCTCGGCACGGCAGTTCAACCTGCTGATCACCAACGTGCCCGGCGCGCAGAAGCAGATGTACGTCGCGGGAACCAAGCTGCTGGAGACCTACTCGGTGCCGCCGCTGCTCAACAAGCAGGTCCTCGCCATCGGGGTGACGTCCTACAACGGCATGCTGTACTTCGGCGTCAACGCGGACCGCGACGCGATGAGCGACGTCGACATGCTGCCCGCCCTGCTGCGGGAGTCGCTCGACGAACTGCTGGAGGCAGCTCAGTAGGTAGGCCCGCTAGTCTGCCCTGGTGCGTGTCTACATCCCCGCGACCCTGGCCATGCTTCAGCGGCTCGTCGCCGACCAGTCCATGCACGCCCTGAGCGGAACGGCGTTCGCCGTCACCCCGACGCTGCGCGAGTCCTACGCCGAGGGGGACGACGACGAGCTCGCCGAAGTCGCGTTGCGTGAGGCGGCGCTGGCGTCGTTGCGGTTGTTGGCCGCCGAGGAGGCCGAACCGGGGCTGCCGTTGCGGCGGGCGGTGCTGGTGGCCGACGTCGAGGGCGCCACGATCCGGCCCGATCTCGACGACGCCGTGGTCCGGCTGGCGGGGCCGATCGGCGTCGGCGACGTGGTCGCCGCGTACCTCGACAACGCGGCCGCGGAGCCGGCGGTCCGGGCTGCGATGGCGGTGGTCGACCTGGCCGACTTCGGCGACGAGGACGCCGAGTTGACCGTCGGTGACGCCCAGGATCACGACCTCGCCTGGTACGCCACCCAGGAGCTGCCGTTTCTGCTCGAGCTGCTCTGACGCCTGGCTGCCAGACCGCAGGTTACGGTACCGTAGGTTGCTGGCCGTGAGCCGGTTCGCGGACATTCGGGCATAGGTGAAGCAGGAGCCGTCATGGCCAAGAACGAGATAAAGGTCGCGGCCAACGTGGCCGACACCATCCGCCCAACACTCAAGGGCGCCACCAAGCATCCGGGCCTGCAGGCCTTGCGGTCGGTCGTCGGGCGCATCACCACGCCCCTTCTGCCGGACGACTACTTGAAGCTCGCCAATCCACTGTGGTCGGCGCGGGAACTCCGCGGTCGCGTGGTGGAGGTGCGGCGCGAGACGGTCGACTCCGCGACGCTGGTGATCAAGCCGGGCTGGGGCTTTCACTTCGACTACCAACCCGGTCAGTACGTCGGCATCGGGGTGCTCATCGACGGCCGCTGGCGCTGGCGGTCGTACTCCCTGACGTCGACGCCGGTCACCCGCGACCGGACCATCACCATCACGGTCAAGGCCATGCCCGAGGGCTTCCTGTCCAGTCATCTGGTCGCCGGGGTGACACCGGGGACCATCGTGCGACTGGCGGCGCCGCAGGGCAACTTCGTGATGCCGGATCCGGCGCCCGCGTCGGTGTTGTTCCTGACCGCCGGATCGGGCATCACGCCGGTGATGTCGATGCTGCGCACGCTCGCGCGGCGCGACCAGATCACCGACGTGATCCACGTGCACTCCGCGCCGACCCCGGCCGACGTGATGTTCGCCGACGAACTGGCCCGTCTCCACGACGCGCACGACGGGTACCGGTTGACGGTGCGACCGACGCGCACCGAGGGCCGACTGGACCTGGCCAAGCTGGCCGACGTGGTGCCCGACTGGCGTGAGCGTCAGACGTGGGCGTGCGGCCCGGAGGGCATGCTCGACGACGCACACCGCATCTGGTCGGCGGAGCACCTGGGGGAGCGGCTGCACCTGGAGCGCTTCGCGGCCACGCGGGCCGCGGCGCACGGCACCGGCGGCACCGTCACCTTCGAGCGCAGCGGCAAGACCGTCGACGTCGACGCCGCCACCTCCCTGATGGACGCCGGCGAGGACGCGGGCATCCGGATGCCGTTCGGCTGCCGGATGGGCATCTGCCAGTCGTGCGTCGTCGGCCTGGTGGAGGGGCACGTCAGGGACCTGCGCACGGGTGTGGAGCATGAACCGGGCAGCCGCGTGCAGACGTGTGTTTCCGCAGCTTCTGGCGATTGTGTCCTGGACGTCTGAGATTTACTGGCTAGTAACCTACGGAGTCGTAGGTTACGCTAACGTAGGTAGAAGACAGGAGGCTGACGATGGCTATTACCGACGTACCGGCATTCACGCATCTGACTGAAGCCGACATCGAAAATCTGGGCAACGAGCTCGACGCGATCCGGCTGGACATCGAAGACTCCCGCGGCGAACGCGACTCGCGCTACATCCGCCGCACCATCGCCGCCCAGCGCGCCCTCGAGGTCGCCGGCCGGCTGATGCTGGCCGCGGGCTCGAAGCGCTCGGCGTGGTGGGCAGGCACCGTGACCCTCGGCGTGGCGAAGATCGTCGAGAACATGGAGATCGGCCACAACGTCATGCACGGCCAGTGGGACTGGATGAACGATCCCGAGATTCACTCCTCGACGTGGGAGTGGGACATGAGCGGGGCGTCCAAGCACTGGCGCTTCACCCACAACTTCATGCATCACAAGTACACCAACATCCTCGGGATGGACGACGACGTCGGCTACGGCGTCATCCGCGTGACGCGTGACGCCAAGTGGACGCCGTTCAACCTGTACGGCAACCTGCTGTTCAACACGCTGCTCGCCATCGGGTTCGAGTGGGGCGTCGGACTGCAGCACCTCGAGCTCGGGAAGATCTCCAAGGGGCGTGACGACCGCGCCGCCACGATGGAGCGCATCCGCGAGTTCGGCGTCAAGGCCGGTCACCAGTTGCTCAAGGACTACGTCGCCTACCCGGCGCTGACGTCCGTGTCGCCGGGTGCCACGTACAAGTCGACGCTGACCGCCAATGCGGTGGCCAACGTCATCCGCAACGTCTGGGCCAACGCCGTCATCTTCTGCGGCCACTTCCCCGACGGCGCAGAGAAGTTCACCAAGACCGACATGGTGGGCGAGAGCCGGGGCCAGTGGTACCTGCGACAGATGTTGGGAAGCGCCAACTTCGAGGCCGGTCCCGCCCTGCGGTTCATGAGCGGCAACCTGTGCCACCAGATCGAGCATCACCTGTACCCGGACCTGCCCAGCAACCGGCTGCACGAGATCAGCATCCGCGTCAAGCAAATCTGCGAGAAGTACGACTTGCCCTACACGACGGGCAATTTCGCGGTGCAGTACGGCAAGACGTGGCGCACCATCGCCAAGCTGTCGTTGCCGGACAAGTTCCTGCGCGACACCGCTGACGACGCCCCGGAGACCCGCAGCGAGCGGATGTTCGCCGAACTCGAGCCCGGCGAGCGCCGCGGACTCAAGTCGGCGATCGCAGCGGTGCGGGCGCGGCGCCGCGCCAAGGTGACGGCCTAGCTCACGAAAAAGCGGCGGGGAGATTGCGATTGCAATCTCCCCGCCGCTTTCGGCGTTCCAGACGATCAGTCGGGGATGTAGTCGAACGTGTCCGGGTTGGGTCCCGTCCGGCCGTCCTCGCCCTTGTCGAGGGCGGTCAACGCCTCGACGTCGTGATCGCTGAGCTCGAAGTCGAAGATGTCGAAGTTCTCTTCGATCCTCTTGGGAGTCACCGACTTCGGGAAGACGATGTCGCCGCGCTGAATGTGCCAGCGCAACACCACCTGAGCCGGCGACTTGCCCGCCCCCTCGGCAATCTGGGTGACGACCGGGTCGTCGAGCACCTTGCCCTGCGCGATGGGGGACCACGCCTCCACGGCGATGCCGTGTTCGATGCAGTACTGGCGCACCTCGTCGTTGACGAAGTACGGATGCACCTCGATCTGGTTCACCGAAGGGACGGTGTCGGTCTCGTTGGCCAAGCGCTCCAGGTGGGCCACCTGGAAGTTGGACACGCCGATGCTGCGCGCCCGCCCGTCACGCCGGAACTCCTCCAGCGTCTGCCACGTCGAGATGAAGTCGTTGTTGTAGCGCGTCGGCAGCGGCCAGTGGATGAGGAACAGATCCACGTAGTCGAAGCCGAGCTTGCTCAGCGTCTCGTCGAACGCCTTGCGCGCCGCGTCGGGTTCGTGAAACCCGTTATTGAGCTTGCTGGTGACGAACACGTCGGCGCGGTCCAGTCCGGAGTCGCGCACGCCTTGGCCGACACCGGCCTCGTTCTGGTACATCTCGGCGGTGTCGATGTGTCGGTAGCCGATGTCGAGGGCCGTCTTGACCGCACCCGCGGTCTCGTCCGGATCGATCTGGTACACGCCGAATCCGAGCTGCGGAATGTGCGCGCCGGTGCTGAGTTCGATCGTTGGAACGTTGGTCATGAATGAGCCTCCTTTGGCGATTTGCCCCTGGGTGCGTGCCCGTTTCGAGGTCCTCGCAAACCGCCGGCTGCTCGCCCCCGGCACCTCAGCGCGTGATGACGTCGAAGGTGTCGGGGTTGGAGCCCACCCGCCCGGCGGGGCCCCGGTCGAGGCCGTCGATCGCCGCCACGTCGTGATCGCTCAGTTCGAAGTCGAACACCGCGAAGTTCTGGGCGATGCGTGCCGGCGACACCGACTTTGGGAACACGATGTCGCCGCGTTGCAGGTGCCAGCGCAGCACCACCTGAGCCGGTGACCTGTCCGCTGCTGCGGCCACCCTCCCGACCACCGGGTCGTCGAGAAGCGTGCCGCGGGCCAGCGGCGACCAGGCTTCGAAGGCGATGCCGTGGTCCTTGCAGTAGTCCCGGACCGCGGCGTTGGTGAAGTAGGGGTGCGCCTCGACCTGGTTGACGGCGGGCACGGTGTCGGTCTCCGCGGCGAGCCGCTGAAGGTGTGGCACGTGGAAGTTGGACACTCCGATGCTGCGCGCGCGACCGTCGGCCGCGAACTCCTCGAGGGTTCGCCAGGTCGAGACGAAGTCGCCGCCGTAGCGGGTGGGCAGGGGCCAGTGAATCAGGTACAGGTCGACGTAGTCCGAGCCGATCGCGGTGAGGGTGTGGTCGAATGCCCTTCGCGCAGCGTCGGGTTCGTGGAATCCGTTGTCGAGCTTGCTGGTGACGTAGACGTCGGCCCGGTCGACGCCGGCCTCGCGGATGCCGCGGCCCACGCCTTCTTCGTTGTGGTACATCGCCGCGGTGTCCAGGTGGCGGTAGCCGACCTGCAGCGCGGTCCGAACCGCCGCGGCGGTCTCGTCGGGGGCGACCTTGTAGACGCCGAATCCGAGCTGAGGGATGCGCGCACCGTCGTCGAGCGTGATCTCGGGTACGGGAGTCATGGCTAGTCGGCCGCCATCGCGGCCAGCAGTCGGCGGGTGGCCGCGACGCGGTCGGCGGCGTGGCCGGTCAACTCGTCGAGTGCACAGTCGGGATCCGAGGGCGGGCCGAGGTGGCCGCAGCCGCGGGGACACTTCTCGATGGCCTCGGCGAGATCGGAGAACGCCATCATGACGTCGGACGGGGCGATGTGGGCGAGCCCGAACGACCGGATGCCCGGGGTGTCGACGACCCACCCCGAATCGTGCAGTGGCAGCGCGATCGACTGGGTCGAGGTGTGCCTGCCCTTGCCGACGCCGGACACCACCCCGACGGCCCGCTTGGCCTCGGGCACCAGCCGGTTGACCATCGTCGACTTGCCGACGCCGGAGTGGCCAACCAGCACGGTGAGCTTGCCCACGAGGAGATCGTCGACCACCGCGAGATCGTCGTCGCGGCCCGCGGTGACGATGGTCAGGTCCAGCCCCGCGAACTGCGCCGCGAAGGGCTCCGGCGGTGCCAGGTCGGTCTTGGTTAGGCAGAGGATGGGTTCGAGTCCGCCGACGTAGGCGGCGATGAGGGACCGCTCGACGAAGCCGGTGCGCGGCGGTGGGTCGGCCAGCGCCACCACCATCAGCAGTTGGTCGGCGTTGGCGACCAGGACTCGTTCGGTGGGGTCGGTGTCGTCTGCGGTGCGCCGCAACACGGTTCGTCGTTCACCGCGTCGGACGATCCTGGCGAGGGTGTCGGGCTGGGCGGAGAGATCGCCGACGACGTCGACCTCGTCGCCCACCACGATCGGAGTACGGCCGAGCTCGCGGGCCCGCATCGCGGTGACGACGTGATTCGGGTCTCCGCCGAGCGCGCAACCCCACCGACCGCGGTCGACGGTGACGACCATCGCCGGTCGGGCGTCGAGATGCTCGGGCCGGGTCTTGGTGCGCGGCCGCGACCCCCGACCCGGGCGCACCCGGACGTCGGATTCGTCGTAATCGTCCGCTCTCAAGGTATTTGGGGTACCTGCCCGGCCAGCATGTCCGCCCACATGCCCGGGAAGTCGGGCAGGGTCTTGGCGGTCGTGCCGATGTCCTCGACCTCCACCCCGGGCACCCGGAGGCCGACGACGGCGCCCGCGGTCGCCATCCGGTGGTCGGCGTAGGAGCGCCACACCCCGCCGTGCAGGAGTACGGCGGTGATGGTCAGCCCGTCCTCGGTCTCCTCGCACCGGCCGCCGAGGCCGTTGATCTCCGCGGTCAGCGCCGCCAACCGGTCGGTCTCGTGGCCACGCAGATGGGCGATGCCGGTGAGGTGTGACACCGAACCCGGCTGGGCCAGGGCGGCGAGCGCCGCGAACGCTGGCGCCAGTTCGCCGACGTCGTGCAGGTCGGCGTCGAAGCCCGGGTAGCCGTCGATCGAGCCCGTCACCTCGAGGTGCGTCTTGCCTTGCAGCACCGAGCACTTCGTCTTGCCGAGCAACTCGAGAATGGTCGCGGAGGGTTGGACGCTGACCTCCGGCCATCCGATGATCCGCACCGTGCCCGCGGTGACGGCCGCGGCGGCGAGGAAGGGGACGGCGTTCGACAGGTCGGGTTCGACGTCCCAGTGGCGGGCGGCGACGGGTCCCGGTTGGACCACCCAGTGGTTGGGCGTCGCGTCGTCCACCGTCACACCGGCCTCGCGGAGCATCGTCACCGACATCGCCACGTGCGGTGCCGAGGGCACGGACTCGCCGGTGTGCACGACGGTCAGCCCGTCGCGGAACGTCGCCCCGGACAGCAGCAGACCCGAGACGAACTGGGACGACGACGACGCGTCGATGTGCACGGTGCCTCCGGCCACGCCGCCCTCGCCGCGGACGTGGAACGGCATGGCGTCGCCGTCGACGGGCACGCCGAGGCCGCGCAGGCCCTCGAGCAGGGGAGCGATGGGACGCGAACGCGCCTGTTCGTCGCCGTCGAAGGTCACCACCTCGGTTCCGAGCGCCGCGACGGGCGGCACGAACCGCAGGACGGTGCCGGCGAGGCCGCAGTCGATCGTGGCGTCGGGGGGCGGCGCGATCGACCCGCCGACCGTCAGCTCGGTCCCGGCACCGTCGAGGGTGAGCCCGAGGGTTCGCAGCGCACCGATCATCAGGTCGGTGTCGCGGCTGCGCAGGGCGCCGCTGATCGTCGACGTTCCCTGCGGACTCGCCAGCGCGGCGAGGATCAGCGCGCGATTGGTCTGAGACTTCGAGCCGGGCACCTCGACGGTTGCGTGAATGGGCATCGTCACCGACGGTGCCGGCCACCCGCCTCCGTTCTCGCTCATGCCGTCCATCCTGCCTTGTCGCCCAGTTCTGCCACCATGGGACGTATGTGTGGGCGATTCGCGGTGACGACCGATCCGGCACTCCTGGCCGAGAAGATCAAGGCAATCGACGAGACCATTGCGGCCGCGGAGGCCACGGGGCCGTCGGGGCCGAACTTCAACGTCGCGCCGACCACCACAATCAGTTCGGTGGTCAAGCGGCACGCCGAACCCGACGACGAGTCGACCCGGCGGCTGCGCTCCATGCGGTGGGGCCTGGTGCCGCCCTGGGTGAAGGCCAAGGACGACGGCAGCCCCGAGACCAAGGGGCCGCTGCTGATCAACGCCCGTGCCGAGACGGTCACCACGTCGCCGGCGTTCCGCGCCTCCGCCAAGACCAAGCGGTGCCTGGTGCCGATGGACGGCTGGTACGAGTGGCGCCCCGGCCCGGAGGGCGCCGACGGCAAGAAGGGCGCCAAGACGCCGTTCTTCATGCACGGCGCGGACGGCGAGCCCCTGTTCATGGGCGGCCTGTGGTCCACGTGGCGGCCCGCCAAGGACGCCCCGCCGCTGCTGACGTGCACCATCATCACCACCGAGTCGGCGGGCCAACTCGCCGACATCCACGACCGCATGCCGCTGAGCATCAGCCAATCGGACTGGGACCGGTGGCTGGATCCCGACGCGCCGATGGACGAGGGCCTGCTGCGCGGCCACGGCGACCTGGACCGCATCGCCGTCCGCGAGGTGTCCCGGCTGGTCAACAGCGTGCGCAACAACGGACCCGAGCTGGTCGAACCCGTGGAACCGCGGGCCGAGCAGGGGACGCTGTTGTGACCCATCCGCTTCACGCGACCAGCGTCGTCGACGCGCTGGCCTCCGATCTGCGCAGCGCGGCCTACACCACCGACGGTGTCGCCGCCCTGCTCGGTGCCGACGCCAACGCGGCCTTCAGCCGCGGGCTGTGGTGGTCGGCGATGCGCATCACCGACCAGCCTGGTCCCGGTGACGAACGCCTCGCCGTGCTGGTGCGGATCTTCTTGCTGGGCGCCGGGGAGACGCCGGAACGGGTCGCGCTCGCCATGCCGACTGCCGGCGTCGATGCCCTGGTCGCCAACGGTGTCGTCGAACGCGCCGAGGACGGCTCACTGCGGGCGGCTCTCGACATCCGTCCGCACGGTGACGGCGTGCACGACTTCCTGGTGGTCTCCGATCAGGACGCCGCGATGCATCCCGCTCCGGTGCGCCACGACCACGTCCTGGGCATCGGCGGGGCCTCCGTCACGCTGGCCAACGCGGTGGTGCGCTCGCCGGTCGAGCGCGCCCTGGACGTCGGCACCGGCAGTGGCATCCAGGCTCTGCACCTGTCGGCGCACTGCGAGCAGATCGTCGCCACCGACACCAACGAACGGGCGCTGGCGCTGGCCGCCGCGACCGCGCGGCTCAACGGCATGCGGTGGGACCTGCGCTGTGGAAGCCTCTTCGAGCCGGTCGCGGGGGAGCGCTTCGACCTCATCGTGTCCAACCCGCCGTTCGTCGTGGGCGCCGGTGCGCTGGACTATCTCTACCGTGACTCCGGAATGGCCGGAGATGCGTTGTCGCAGAAGCTGATCGAAGAGGTCGGCGACCATCTTGAACCGGGTGGCACCGCGCAGATCATGGCCAATTGGATGGTGCGCGACGGCCAGGACTGGCGCGAGCGGGTCGAAAGCTGGCTGGCGGGCACGGGTCTGCACGCGTGGGTGGTACAGCGAGAGTTCGCCGATCCAATCAGCTATGTGTCGCTGTGGACGTCGGACGCCGGCGAACGGCCCGAGGACGCCGCCAGTCGGGGCGGGTCCTGGCTGGACTGGTTCGCCGACGAGGGGGTGGCCGGGGTCGGAATGGGAATGATCACGGTGCGGGCACCCCGTCGTGGGGAGCACCGCCCACCGGATCGAATACTGGAGGAGATCTCCGAGGCCGACGAGGGCCTCACCGGACCCGAGGTCGAGGCCTTCTTCGTGCGGCGGCAGTACCTGCACGACACCGATGACACCACGCTGCTGGCTGCCAAGCTGTCCACCGCTCCGGTGGTGCTGGAGGAGCACTCGCTGCCGGGGGCTGACGGCTGGCAGGTGGTGGGCGCCGCCGTGCGTCGTCCCGGCGGTCCCGGCGCGACGCTGGGCGTCGACGAAGTGTCGCGGGCGTTGTTCGCCGGGTGTCGGGGAGAGGTGCCGTTGGGCAGTCTCGTCGAGCTGCTGGCCGCCCACCACGGGGTCGACGCCGACACGCGCTCCGAGGCTGCCATGCCCGTGGTGCGCGAGGCGATCGGCCGCGGAATCCTGTACCAGGCAACGTGATCACGGAGCCCCGGCGCGCAGTCGTGGACCGCCCGGCCTCGCGCTGCTCTAGCGGCGGGTGGCGGTGATGACTGCGTAGGGCGCGTCGAAGCGCACGCCGCCGTCGTCGCCGACGTCCGGGGTGAGCGCGTCGGTGAACGCCGACAGGAGGCGGTCCTGCGCGGCACGGTCGAGGCGCCCGAACAGGTCGACGTGCATGGGCGACTCGTGCCGCACGAAGTGTCGTGCGGCGTCCAGCGAGTCGAACGCCCACACGAGCGTGCCGTCGTGAATCTCGACGTCGGTGAAGTCGGCGGCCAGCCGTTCGGTCGCGATTGCAGGATCGCCCCACTGGTCGGGGGTGAACGCCCGCTCGGGCTGAGGTCCGAGCGCCTCGACGATCGGATCGAAGAGCGGGTTGCCGCCGGTGCGCTTCCAGGCCGAGAAGGCCAGCACGCCAGCCGGTTTCAGCAGCCGGGCGATCTCGGCGACCTGTTGGCGCGGTTCGACGAAGATGATGCCCATGTTGGACACCGCTGCGTCGAACGACTGCTCGGGCAGTGTCGTCTCCGTCGCGTCGGCGATCACCCAGGTGACGTCGTGGCCTGCGCTGCGCGCGTGGCGCTGGGCGATGGCGACCAGTTCGGGGGTCAGGTCCACGCCCGTGACCACCGCGCCGCGCTCGGCCGCCGCCAGCGCGGCGCTGCCGGTTCCGCAGGCCAGGTCCACCAGCGCCGTTCCCGGGAGCGGCTGGCGGCGGTCGGCGGCGGCGACCGTCTCGCCGGCGATGACGGCGATGCGTTCGGCCACCGACTCGTAGCGGCCTCCGGCCCACATCAGGAGCCGTACCCGGGAGGGTTGGGCGTCTCGACCCACAGGTCGACGCCGAGTTCGGAGCCCGGTACGCAGTCGTAGACGGACAGGTCGGTGACGCCGGACTCGAGGAGGACGTCCTCGCACAGCAGGCTGTTGCCGGTGTACTCGCGGGCCGGCTTGGTGAAGACGACGTACGCCGCGTCGGCGTAGACGTCGGGCTTGCGGGCACGACTCATCGCCTCCTCGCCGCCGAGGAGGTTCTGCACGGCCGCGGTGGCCACCAGCGTGCGCGGCCACAGCGTGTTGGAGGCGATGCCGTCGGCCCGCATCTCCTCGGCGATGCCGAGCGCGCACAACGTCATGCCGTACTTGGCCATCATGTACGCCGTCGGCTTGAGCCACTTGGACTCCAGCAGCAGCGGCGGCGACAGCGTGAGGATGTGGGGGTTGTCCCGGCCCACCATGTGCGGGATGCAGGCCTGCGACACGGCGTAGGTGCCACGGACGTTGATGCCGTTCATCAGGTCGAAGCGCTTGAGGGGTACCTCGGTGATCGAGCCCAGGTTGATCGCCGACGCGTTGTTGACGCAGAGGTCGATGCCGCCGAACTGCGAGACCGCCTGCGCGACGGCTGATTCCACCGACTCGCCGTCGCGGACGTCGCCCAGGATGGGCAGTGCGTGCCCGCCGGCGTCTTCGATCTCCTTGGCGGCGGTGTAAATGGTGCCCTCGAGCTTGGGGTGCGGCTCTGCGGTCTTGGCGACCAGGGCGACGTTGGCGCCGTCGGCGGCGGCGCGCTTGGCGATCGCCAAGCCGATACCGCGACTGGCGCCGGAGATGAACATGGTCTTTCCCGAGAGCGACATGGCTTCACCATAGAACCGTCAGGGTGCGAGCACGTCGACGGTCACCGCGTTGGTGAGCCGCACCAGATCCGCGGGGGCGAGCGCGACCTCCAACCCGCGCTTGCCCGCGCTGCACAGCACGCGGTCCCAGGCGTACGCCGAGTCGTCGACGACCGTCGGCAGCGGCCGGCGCTGACCGAGGGGTGAGATGCCGCCGACGACGTACCCGGTGGACCGTTCGGCGGCGGCACGGTCGGCCATCTCTGCCCGAGGTGCCCCCAGAGCGGCGGCGGCGGCCTTCAGCGACAGCTTGTAGGGCACCGGCAGCACCGCGACCGCCAGACGCCCCGACGGCAGTGCGATCACGAGGGTCTTGAACACCTGTTCGGCGGACACCTCGAGCCCTGCGGCGCTCAACGCGGCGACGGCCTCGTCGCCGAAGGCGTCGGTGCGCGAATCGTGGTGGTAACTCAGCACCTCGTGCGGGACGCCCGCCGCGACGAGGGCGGCGATTGCGGGGGTTGCTGCGCGAGCCACGGCCTCACGATAGTGCGGGATTCGCCGGGAACATTCGTGGCCATCCGTGCTGTTGTTCTGCATCGATGGGCCTCGTGGGGCGACTCCGTCGGTGCGAGCCACTAGGATCGGAAGTTAGGAGACACCTCGGTGCCAACGCTTTGCCTGGAACGGCCGGTCTACGTGCCGGTTTCGTTCGACGGTGCCGCGAGAGAAGGGACGGTGTCGATCCAGATGACCGACCTCGACGGAGCAGCGCCCGCAGCGGCCGAAGAACCGTTGATCGAGACGGACGCCGAGCTCACGGCGCGTTTCGAGCGGGATGCCATTCCGCTGCTGGACCAGCTGTACGGCGGCGCGTTGCGGATGACCCGCAATCCCGCCGACGCCGAAGACCTCCTGCAGGAAACGATGGTGAAGGCGTACGCCGGCTTCCGGTCGTTCCGTGCCGGGACCAACCTCAAGGCGTGGCTGTACCGCATCCTGACCAACACCTACATCAACAGCTACCGCAAGAAGCAGCGTCAGCCGGCGGAGTATCCGACCGACGAGATCACCGACTGGCAGCTCGCGGCCAACGCGCAGCACACGTCCACGGGTCTGCGGTCGGCCGAGGTCGAGGCGATGGAGGCCCTGCCGGACACCGAGATCAAGGCGGCGCTGCAGGCACTTCCCGAGGAGTTCCGGATGGCGGTGTACTACGCCGACGTCGAGGGATTCCCGTACAAGGAGATCGCCCAGATCATGGACACGCCCATCGGCACGGTGATGTCTCGACTGCACCGTGGACGCAAGCAACTCCGTGAATTACTGGCCGACGTCGCGAGGGATCGCGGTTTCATCAGAGGTCAGATCGACGAGCCAGAGGAGGTGTCTTCGTGAGCGCCGACTTCGACCGCCCCGAAGAGCACACGTTCCGTCCGCCGGTAGGTCCCGTCGACCCCGATCACCCGGAATGTGCGTCGGTGATCGCCGAGGTGTGGACCTTGCTCGACGGCGAATGCACGACGGAGACGCGCGACAAGCTGCGCCATCATCTGGAGGAATGCCCCACCTGCCTGCGGCAGTACGGCATCGAGGAACGCGTGAAGCGCCTCATCGCCACCAGGTGCAGTGGCGACAAGGCGCCGGATTCACTGCGGGCGCGGCTGCGAGTGGAGATCAGCCGCACCACCATCATCCGTGGTTAGGTAACTGCCTTCGAACCGCAGTTGGGGCGCTTGCCGTGGTTGGCCTTGGTGTGCTTACGGTCACGCTTCTTACGGCCACGCTTGGCCATGGCATCCTCCAATGAGTCAATTGCTTGCCCGTAAGTGTCTCACGCTCGCGCCACTACATTCCAATCCCGTGCGTGTGGTTCGATAGACACCGCAGGGGCGGCTCTAGAGACGAGTGGGTGAAGATGGCCGAGGACGTTCGCGCTGAGATCGTGGCCAGTGTGCTCGAGGTCGTGGTCAGCGAAGGCGACGACATCAACGAGGGTGACACCGTCGTCCTCCTGGAATCCATGAAGATGGAGATTCCGGTGCTCGCCGAGGCGGCCGGCAAGGTCACCGCGGTCAACGTCGCCGTCGGCGACGTCATCCAGGCCGGCGATCTCATCGCCGTCATCAGCTAGGTCCGCGACACCGAGAGGCAACGCCCGTGTCGACCCTCGGTGACCTGCTCGCCGAGCACACCATGCTGCCCGGCAATGCCGTCGACCATCTGCACGCCGTGGTCGGTGAGTGGCAGATGCTGGCGGACCTCTCGTTCGCCGACTACCTCATGTGGGTGGGTCACGACGACGGCTCACTGGTGTGCGTCGCCCAGGTGCGGCCCAACACCGCGCCCACGGTTCTGCTGGCCGACGCGGTGGGCACCGTCAACACCGCCGCCGACATGCCCGTCGTGGTCGCCGCCTTCGCCTCCGGGGCAATCGGGCGCGAAACCGGTGCAGGACAACTCGATTCACCCGAAGGCCGCTGGCTGAACGTCGAAGCCGTGCCCGTCCGGCACGGCGACCGGGTGGTCGCCGTCCTCACCCATCAGACGGCACTGGCCGATCGGCGCAAGGTCAGCCCGCTGGAGCGGGCGTATCTGGACTGCGCCGCCGACATCCTGCAGATGCTCTCGGAGGGCACCTTCCCCAACGTGGGCGACCTCGCGATGTCCCGGTCGAGCCCACGGGTCGGTGACGGCTTCATCCGGCTCGACGAGGTCGGCCAGGTCCGCTTCGCCAGCCCCAACGCCATCTCGGCCTATCACCGCATGGGACTCAACGCCGAACTCGAGGGACACAACCTCGTCACCGTCACCCGACCGTTGATCTCCGACCCGTTCGAGGCCCAGGAACTGGCCAACCACGTCCGGGATTCGCTCTCCGGCGGTTCCAGCATGCGCATGGAGGTCGACGCCGGGGGAGCAGCGGTGCTGCTGCGCACCATCCCGATGGTGGTCGACGGCAAGGCGGCGGGTGCGGCGGTGCTGATTCGCGACGTGACGGAGGTCAAGCGGCGTGACCGCGCCCTGCTGTCCAAGGACGCCACCATCCGCGAGATCCACCACCGCGTGAAGAACAACCTTCAGACCGTCGCCGCACTGCTGCGCCTGCAGGCCCGGCGGACCAACAACGCCGAGGGGCGGGACGCGCTCATCGAGTCGGTGCGGCGAGTGTCCTCGATCGCCCTGGTGCACGACGCGCTGTCGATGTCGGTGGACGAGGAGGTCAACCTCGACGAGGTCGTCGACCGCATCGTGCCGATCATGAACGACGTCGCGTCGGTGGGCCGACCCGTCCGGATCAACCGCGTCGGCGATCTGGGCGTCCTCGACGCCGACCGGGCCACCGCCCTGGTCATGGTCATCACCGAGCTCGTCCAGAACGCCATAGAGCACGCGTACGACTCGACGTCGGACAACGGCAGCGTCACGATCCGCGCCGAGCGCTCCGCCCGGTGGCTCGACGTCGTGGTACACGACGACGGCCGCGGCCTGCCCGAGGGGTTCAGCCTCGAGAAGTCGGACAGCCTCGGCCTGCAGATCGTGCGGACGCTGGTGGCCGCGGAACTGGACGGCTCACTGGGGATGCACGCGGTGCCGACCGGGGGAACCGACGTCGTGTTGCGGGTGCCCGTAGGGCGCCGCGGCCGGCTGGCGCAGTAATACCCCCGACACATTCCGGAAATAATCCTGGAAATGCACGTCGGCACAAAAATTTACGGCCCCGGCAAAAGCCGGGGCCGTAAATCCGAGGAATCGTGGGGGCTATACGCCCGTGCGAGCCTTGGTCCGTGCGTTGCGACGCTTGAGCGCGCGACGCTCGTCCTCGCTCATGCCGCCCCAGACGCCGGCGTCCTGTCCGGACTCCAAAGCCCAGCTCAGGCACTCCGTCGTGACCGGGCACCGGTTGCAGACGATCTTCGCATCAGCAATCTGGGCGAGTGCCGGGCCGCTGTTTCCCACCGGGAAGAACAGTTCCGGATCCTCGTCACGACAGACCGCCTTATGCCGCCAATCCATTTCCATTACTCCTATTCTGGTGCGCAGCAAGGCGCACGAGCTTTTCTTCGGCTGTTAACGCGTGCACATCAAATGTTTCTGCACTGTTGCAAACGATGCTTCCACAGGCTGAACAGATGTCAATAGAGGCGCGTTCACACGTGGGCAATCTCACTGGCATCGCCAAGGGGGACCGGGTGTCCGAACCCCCCACACGTTTGTACTACACTCGCACTACTTGCGCCCTGATTCGCGTGAGTTCACAGGGCTTTCGCAGGTCAGGCCTTTTTCGGTGGCGGAGCCACCACTCCGAGCGCGTCCCGAACCGACGTGAACGTCATCCTTTCGCGCTGACCGACGTAATCTCCGTCGATCTGGCAGGCAACGGGCGTGTCGGCCGTGACCCGCACCCATGACACGTCGTCGTCGCGCACCAGGTGCTTGGCGTCCAGGCGCGGATTCTTGGCCAGCATCTGACGCACCAGCCCCAGATTGGCCCACACGTTCATGCTGGTCGTCGCGAAGACGCCCAGGCCCGTCTCGAAGCTGGTGTCGGGATTGGTCCACACGGGCCGGGTGTTGGCGTAGGTCCAGGGGCTCGAGTTCGACACGAATGCGAAGTGCACCCCCGACACTGGCGCGCGGCCGGCGAGCTCCAGCGTCATCGACGGTTCGCGGCGGGCGCTGGCCAGCACTTCCCGGGTGGCGACCTTGATGTAGCGCGACGCGGTGACCTTGCGGCCCTTCGCCCGCTGCGCCTCCACCGCGGCCACGACGTCGCCGTCGACGCCCATGCCCGCGGTGAACACGCCCCACCGGTCGCCGCAGTCCATCAGCCCGATGCGGCGCCACTTCACGCCGCGGCGGTAGGCGCCGAGGAGGTCGACGAGTTGGTTGGTCGCCTCGACGGGATCCGGGCTGATGCCCAGCGCGCGGGCGAACACGTTGGCCGATCCGCCGGGCACCACCGAGATCGCGGGCCCCTTCTTGGGCGGCGTCTGACCGCACTCGCCGAGGATGCCGTTGACCACCTCGTTGACCGTGCCGTCACCGCCGTGGACGATCACCACGTCGGTCCCGTCTCGCGCTGCGTCCCTTGCGATTTCGATCGCATGACCGCGGTGGTTGGTGTGGGCGACGGTCAGCTTCACGCGGCTCTCGAGCGCGTGCGCGAGAAGATCACGCCCCGCCGGAGTGGTCGACGTGGCGTTGGGGTTGACGATCAGGACGGCACGCACGGGGCTCAACCCTATCGGCATGCCGCACCGCCGCGCTCTACGCTCGTCGATGTGATCGTGCCCTCGCCCTCAACCATTCGCCAGGCGGCCGCCATCGTGGCGCTGGAGGGCCTCGCACTCGTGGTCGTGGCGGTGGTGTTCGTCGTCCGCGCGCTCGAGGGTGCCCACGAGGTGTCGATCAGCGGATACGGAACCGCGCTCTGGTACGTCGTGATGGGCGCCGCGGTGCTCACCGCGGCATGGGCACTGTGGACGGGGCGACGATGGGGCCGCGGGATCGCCGTGTTCGCCCAACTCCTGCTGCTGCCGGTGGCGTGGTACATCGCGGTCGGCTCGCAGCAGTGGTCCTACGGCATCCCCGTCGCGCTGGTGGCGGTCCTCGCGTTGGCGCTGATGTTCAGCCCCTCGGCGGTGCAGTGGCTTGCCCAAGGCCCCGACGACGACGTCTAGCTCGGCCCCGCGGCCAGCGCCGACAGCTCGTCACCGGACACCCGATAGGTGATCCACTCAGTCTGCGGATGGCCGCCGACCGCGTCGTAGAGGGCGATGGCGTCGGAGTTCCAGTCGAGCACCGCCCACGTCAGCCGGGAGTAGCCCTTGTCGACGCATTCGCGGGCCAACGTCGACAGCAGCGCCCGGGCCAGGCCGTGGCGGCGGAACGCCGGCCTGACGAAGAGGTCCTCCAGGTAGATGCCGGCGACGCCGTCCCAGGTGGAGAAGTTGTAGAACCACAGCGCCATCGCGGCCGGCTGGCCGTCGACCTCCGCCACGTACCCCTGAACCGTGGCCGGGTTGCCGAACAGCGCCTCGTGCAACTGGTCCTCGGTGACGGTGCACTCCTCGGCGGCGTGCTCGAACTCGGCCAGCTCGCGCACCATGGCGACCAGTTCGTTCTCGTCCCCGGGTCGGGCCCGACGGATGTCCACGCTCATGTGTTCACTCCCAACGCGCTCAGAATGGTCCGGAACTTGGTGTTGGTCTCGGCGACTTCGTCGTCCGGATCGGATTCGGCGACGATGCCTCCGCCGGAATTGGCGTGGGCGGCGCGGCGGTCGGCCGACAGCTCGGCGCACCGGATGGACACCACCCAGGTGCCGTCGCCGCGCTCGTCGCACCAGCCGACGGCGCCGGCGTAGAAGCCGCGGTCGCCCTCCAGTTGGGCGATCAGGCTGACGGCCTCGGCGGTGGGCACGCCGCCGACGGCTGCGGTGGGGTGCAGGGCGATCGCGAGATCCAGTGCGGTGGTTGACGATTCGCGCAGCCGCCCGGTGATCGGGGTGTTGAGGTGCCACACCGCCGAGGTGCGACTCAGCTCCGGAGTGGGGGCGATGTCCAGGTCGACGCACAACGGCTGCAAGGCCGCCCGCATCTGGTCGACCACGAGTCGGTGTTCGTGGAGGTCCTTCGCGGAGTCGGCCAGCGCGGCGCCGTTGGCCCGGTCCGTCGCCGGATCGGCCGAGCGCGGTGCCGAACCCGCGAACGGCCGGCAGGTCACCACGTCGCCGCGGCGGGCCACCAGCAGCTCGGGGCTGGCGCCGATCAGTGCGGTGCCGACATGGGTGCCCCCGGCCGCGCCCAGGTCGACGAAGTACGTGGTGGCCGAGGCGTCTTCGGCGAGCCGGCGCAGCAGGGTGCCGACGTCGAGCGGGGCGTCGGCGGCGAGGTGCAGTGCGCGGGCGAGCACCACCTTGTGCAGCGGGGAGGCGGGGTCCCGCAGGTGTTCGAGTGCGGTGGCGATCCGGGCGCGGTGCTCGTCGGGGTCGGGCACCGTCTCGGTGATGCGGACGGCGGGCATGGTCCGGGTCGGCCAGTCGGGCAGCGCGCCGGTCCGACGAACTTGGGTGGGGCTGAACAATGCCGTCGGCTGGATGACGTCGAATGGCAACGCTCCCACGATGATCGGGCACTGGCGTGCGGCCAGGGCGGCGCGCGCGTCGTCCAGCCTGGGGTACGCGACCTCGACGCCGTCGGCGACGAGGGCGCCGTCGCGACCGGCCAGGACGAAGGTCGGATCCGTCACGTGGGCAGGCAGGGGTTCGGATGCCCGGTCAGTCCGAGTGCGCCGATCTGGCGCACGCCGTGTTCGAAGCCGCAGACCGCGATGGACGCCGCCGCCATGGACACCCGGATGCCCTCCGAGATCGGCAGTTCGATCCACCGGGTCATCACCGACCGCGAGAAGTGGCCGTGGCCCACCAGCACCACGTCGTGCGACTCCATGTGTGACAGCGCGAGGTCCACGGCCCGGTCGGCCCGTGCGCTGACCGCGGCGGTGCTCTCCCCGTCCGGGCAGCCGTACTTCCACACCGTCCAATCCGGGACGGTCTCGCGGATCTGGGCGGTGGTGAGGCCCTCGTAGTCGCCGTAGTCCCACTCGGCCAGCAGCGGTGTGACCTCGTCGACGGACAGACCCGCCAGCTCGGCGGTCACCAGCGCGCGGTGCCGCGGGCTGCTGAGCACCACCGGGTCGCGCAGTTGCAGGTCGGCCAGCGCCTCCCTGGCCAGCCTCGCCTGCTCGCGGCCCTCGTCGGTGAGTTCGAGATCGGTGCGTCCGGTGTGCCTGCCGCTCTTGGACCACTCGGTCTCACCGTGTCGCAGCAAAAGAAGGCGATGCCCTTGGACGCTCACACCCGCGATTGTGCCGCACGCGCCTTTCGGGGGTGCGCGTGCCAGGATGAACCACATGACGCGAGTACTGGCAGTCGCCAACCAAAAGGGCGGGGTTGCCAAGACGACGACGGTGGCGTCGTTGGGCGCGGCGATGGCCGAGCAGGGCCGACGCGTGCTGCTCGTCGACTTGGACCCGCAGGGATCGCTGACGTTCTCCTTGGGTCACGACCCCGACAAGCTGGCGGTGTCCATCCACGAGGTGCTGCTCGGCGACGTCGAGCCCGACACGGCGCTGCTGGAGACGCCGGAGGGCATGACGCTGCTGCCGGCGAACATCGACCTGGCGGGTGCCGAGGCGATGCTTTTGATGCGCGCGGGCCGGGAGTATGCGTTGAAGAGGGCGCTGGCGAAATTGGAGACGAGTACCGATTCGTTCGACGTCGTCATCGTCGACTGCCCGCCGTCGTTGGGCGTCCTGACGCTGAACGGACTGACCGCCGCGAACGACGTGATCGTGCCGCTGCAGTGCGAGACGCTTGCCCACCGGGGCGTCGGTCAGTTCCTGCGCACGGTCGACGACGTACAGCAGATCACCAATGCCGACCTGGTTCTGCTGGGCGCCCTGCCCACCCTGTACGACTCACGGACCACGCACAGTCGGGACGTGATCCTCGACGTCGTCGACCGCTACCAGCTGCCGGTGCTCGCCCCGCCGATCCCCAGGACGGTGCGCTTCGCCGAGGCGAGCGCCTCGGGGGCGTCGGTGCTGGCGGGACGAAAGAACAAGGGCGCCATGGCTTATCGCGAGCTCGCCGCCGCGCTGCTGAAGCACTGGAAGTCCGGCAAGGCGCTGCCGACCTATACCCCTGAGGTGTAGTCAGGCCAGCGCGACGAGGGTGTCGCCGCGCTGCTCGAGCACGGTCGTCCCGGCGACGTTGGGGATGACGGCGTCCCGACTGGCCGGGCGCGGCACGGCGATGTGGACCACGCCCGCGCCGCTGGCGGGGTCGAACGCGTCGTAGCCGGTGGTGACGGGAACCATCAGCCGTCCCGCCATCAGGGTCGCGGGGCCCACGGGAGCCTGACCGTTGACCGGTGACACGGTGTACTTGTAGCGCAGCCCGTTGGCGTCGAAGACCATCACGGAGTCACCGGTCCACCAGGTGATGAGGTCACCGGCGCGCGACGCGACCGCTTCCGAGGACACCGGTCCGGGCAGCGCGGTGCTGGCGATCGTGGTGCCCGTGTCGTCGATGACGTTGACGACGGGCGTCGGCTTGGGCAGGTAGACCGCCGTGGTGGTGTCCGAGACCGCGATGACGCGCGCGTCGGCGTCGGCCGGTACGCCGGGCAATTGCACGATCTTGGTGGTGGGCTCGTCCTCCTGGTCGGCGGGCACCAGCAGGGTGAGGCGCAGATCGGCCTGGCCGGGACACCTCTGCAGCGCCGACACCCCGTTCGAACTCGCCGCCGCGGAGACCATGGCGCACAGCGGCTGAGCGGGCACGCCGGGCTTGATCCTGGCGTCAAGCGCGCCGTACCCGATCATCCGCACCATGTCGGAGCGCCAGAGTTCCAGCCGGGTGGCTCCGGTCGACAGCACGGTCGACCCGTCCGACGACAGGGTCACCTCCGGATCGGCGTATGCCGTGCGGGAGTAGTGGCGCCGCCCCGTCTGCCCGTCGACGGTCGTCACCTGGCCGCAGCCCCGGTCGTCGGGGTAGACCGCGACGGCGTCGTTGTAGACGTAGGTGACCCCGCACAGCGGCACGCCGCGGGCGTAGCTCCACAGCACGCGTCCGCTGGCCGGGTCACGGCCGTCGACCTCGCTCCCGTCGCCGGTCACGACGGCGCCGCCGGCGACGACGGGCCTGCGCGTCTTCGGGCTGGCGGCCGTCCACACCTCCCGCAGTGCGGTCGGGACGTCCCGCGCCGCCTTCAGCGCGGGGACCGGCTCGGCGGCCGGCTTGCTGATTGTCGCCCTGGCGTCACTGCTCCACCAGATCAGTCCCGCCGCGACGGCGAGGACCACGACGATCGCGGCGGCCGCGAGCAGGTCGCCCCTGGTGCGGCGTTCGGGTTGAACCATCGGGAGTTGGGTGCTCCGGTCAGCCGGCGGTCGGGGCGGAGGTGTTGCTGGGGCGGCGACGCCTGCGCCGGCGCTTGGCCGGGCCGGTGGAGTCGCCGGCCGGGGCCGTCTCGGCGTCGTCGGTCGCCGTGGTGACCTGGCTGGTCTCGGTGGCCTCGACGGACTCGGTCGTCGACTTCGCGGCGCCCCGGGTGCGCTGCCGCGTCCGGTCGCGGTTGCGGGCCGGCCGGTCGCTGCTCTCGCGCGTCTCGCCGTCGCGGGACTCCCGCTTGGGCCGCTCCCGCGATTCGCTGGAGCGCGACGCGCGCCCGATCGATCCGGTGGCCTCGGCCGGGATGCTCAGCTCCTCGTAGAGGTGTGCCGAACTCGAGTAGGTCTCGACGGGATCGGGCGTGTCGAGGCCGAGGGCCTTGTCGATCATCGTCCAGCGCGGCAGCTCGTCCCAGTCGACCAGGGTGACGGCGATGCCGGTCTTGCCCGCGCGGCCGGTGCGGCCGATGCGGTGCACGTAGGCCTGCTCGTCCTCGGGGATCTGGTAGTTGATCACGTGGGTGATGTCGTCGATGTCGATGCCGCGGGCGGCGACGTCGGTGGCCACCAGCACGTCGACGTCTCCGTTGCGGAAGCCCTTGAGGGCCTTCTCGCGGGCCGCCTGGCCGAGGTCGCCGTGCACGGCGCCGACCTTGAAGCCACGCTCGGCCAGTTCGTCGGCCACCTTCTGGGCGGTGCGCTTGGTGCGGGTGAAGATCATCGTCGCGCCGCGGCCCTCGGCCTGCAGGATCCGGGCGACCATCTCGACCTTGTCCAGGGCGTGGGCGCGGTAGGCGTGCTGCTTGGTGTTCTCGTGGGTGGCCGCGGAGTGCGGCGCCTCGGCACGGATGTGCGTCGGCTGGTTCATGAACGTGCGGGCGAGCGTGATGATCGGATCGGGCATCGTCGCCGAGAACAGCATCGCCTGCCGGTCGGTCGGGGTCTGCTTGAGGATGCGCTCGATGTCGGGCAGGAAGCCGAGGTCGAGCATCTCGTCGGCCTCGTCGAGCACCAGGACCGACAGGCCGCCCAGCTGCAGGTGGCCCTGCTGGGCCAGGTCGAGAAGCCGGCCCGGGGTGCCGACGACGACGTCGACGCCCTTCTGCAGGGCCTCGATCTGGGGCTCGTAGGGACGGCCGCCGTAGATGGAGGTGACCGCCATCTTGCGGTCGCCGACCACGAGGTACTTGGCGGCGTTGGCGAGGTCGTCGTAGACCTGGAGGCACAGCTCGCGGGTCGGCACGACGATCAGCGCGCGGGGGATCCCGGTGAGCGGCCGCGTCTCGTCGGTGACGATGCGGTGCAGCAGGGGCACGCCGAAGGCGAAGGTCTTGCCCATGCCGGTGCGGGCCTGACCGATCAGGTCGTCGCCGGACAGTGCCAGCGGCAGCGTCAGTTCCTGGATGGCGAAGGTGTGCTCGATGCCGGACTCGGCCAGCGCGCGCACGATTTCCTCGCGGACGCCCAGCTCAGCGAAGGTGGTGGTGAGTGGTGCCGCCTCGGGGGTTTCGACGATGACGTCGATGTCCGGGGCGAAGGATTCGGTGGTGTTTGAAGTCGTGGTGATTTCAGTCATGCGTTTGCCGACGTAACCTTTCGTTTGTCAATCTCGCGGCGTCCACACGCGCACACGGGTTCGACGAAGGAACGTTGGGGGCCTCGGCTTCTGACGAAGCGGACCGACACGTGCACGCACATTTCTTGGTAGCGGCGGGTAGGAGACGTGCCGCTTCCGCCCACCATGATAGCTGGCCGGTGATTCGGTGTGGTCGTCGCGCCGATCGGCGTGCCGGGCCCGTCTAGAGTCGACCCATGACTCCGACGCAGCCCGGGGCCTCGCCCGAGCAGACGGTGGCCCCCACGGTGGCAAGGCATGCAGGCGTCGACCAGCTGTTCGCGCTCCTGGCCTACGGCGAGGTGGCGGCCTTCTACCGACTGACCGACGAGGCGCGGATGGCCCCGAATCTGGCCGGCCGGATCAACATGGCCAGCATGGCGGCGGCCGAGATGAACCACTATGAAATCCTGCGCGAGGCGCTGGCCAAGCGTGGCGTCGACATCGTCCCCGCGATGACCAGGTACGCCTCCGCACTGGAGAACTACCACCGTCTGACCACGCCGAGCACCTGGCTCGAGGCCCTCGTGAAGACCTACATCGGCGACGCCCTGGCGGCCGACTTCTACCTCGAGATCGCCGACGCGCTGCCCGAGGACGCGGCCGACGTGGTCCGTGCGGTGCTCTCGGAGACGGGGCACTCGCAGTTCGTCGTCGCCGAGGTCAAGGCCGCCGTCACCGCCAGCGACAAGCAGCGTCACCGGCTGGCGTTGTGGTCGCGGCGGCTGCTGGGCGAGGCCATCACCCAGGCGCAGTACGTACTCGCCGAGCATGACGAGCTGGTCGACTTCGTCGTCTCCAGCGGTGAGGGCCTCGGCCGGCTGACGGAGTTCTTCGGCCGGCTCCAGGACACCCACAACGCACGGGTGCGCGAGCTCGGTCTCGGCTAGGCCGGACCTACTTGGTGCATGTCGCGATCATCGAGTCGGTGTTCTGCGCCACCAGGGTCGTGCCGTTCGCGTCGGTCACCGAGCAGTTCAGCCGACCGGTCAGGCTGGTGGCCGTCACCGACGTCAGCTCGACCCCCGGATCCAGCGTCACCGAGCGCACCCACGGCAGCGCGACGTTGAACTGCGTCTGCAGGGCGCCCTGACCGTCGGTGTAGACCACGGTCACCAGGTCCAGCAGCGGGCGGGTGCCCGTCACCTGATAGGTCACGGTGCGCGGCGACACGGCCGGGACGACCGGGGCGGCCTGGACGGACGGTGCCGGAGCGGCGCCGACGGTGGGGGTCGGCGGCACGGTGGTGACCGTCTCCGGTGACAGCGCGGCGACCGGTGGGGGAGGAGCCACCGACGTGACGGCCGGCGGTGCGGTCCTGGCAGGCGTGGTGGCGGCGTCCTGCGCGGCCGACGTCGGGGTGGTTGCGGCGATCGTCTTGGACACCGAGCCGCTGTCACCGCCGCCGAGGATCACCACGGTGCAGATGATGGCGACGAGCAGGATCGCGGCGGCGACGCCGGCGACCCAGACCCACCGTCGGTCGATGGCCTCTTCGTACTCGTAGACGTCGTCGTCGAGGTAGTCGTCGGACTCTGCGTCATAGGAGTCGTAGTCGCGGACGGCGGACCGGTCGTCGTGCCCGTAGCGCGATCCGGACCGGTAGCCGTAGCCGGAGGACGTGCCGTAGTCGGGGCTCGACGACGTGCCGTAGTCGGAGCCGTAGCTCGACGACGTGCCGTAGTCGGAGCCGTAGTCGGCCCGTCGTCGGTAGGTCGCGCCGCCGTCGACGACGTCGGTCTCGACGTCGGTGTACCCGCCGGAACGCGCTCCGCGGGTCCCGGATGCGCCCGCGTTGCGCGCCGTCGTCGACGTCCTCGAATACGTTCCGTAAGGCCTGTCCATGCTCACAATCCCGTGCGTCGTCCTCTGGTGTAGCAGCGATGCTAACGAGGCTGAAGTGACGCACGAGGTTGACGCGCCTGGGGTCGGGTCACGGTCCGGACTCGGTTGGCTCACGGCCCGTGACATGCGACGGGCCCACGGTGCGCGCTGCGCTGTCCGCGAAGTGGCGCCACCGCAGGAGCGGGTGACGCACACCGTCCACTAGCCTGCTCAGAGGAAAGACCATCGAGGGAAAGGGTTCACGTGGAGGTCAAGATCGGCATCACCGACAGTCCGCGCGAGCTGGTGCTCCAAAGCGCGTCCACCCCTGTCGAGGTGGAGGAACTGGTGTCCGCAGCGCTCGGCAAGGACTCGGGCGTGCTCGCACTGACCGACGAAAAGGGCCGTCGCTTCCTGATCCAGAACACCAGGATCGCCTACGTCGAGATCGGCGCCGCCGACTCGAGGCGGGTCGGTTTCGGTATCGGAGCCACGGCCGCGGCCGTCGCCGACAAGCTCAGCTAGAAGCGGGTCAGCGGCACGTGTGACAGTCCGCCCCAGGCGAACTGCACCGTGCCGTCGACCGCGGCCTCCTTGGAGATCGGCCGGTCGGAGTTCAACCAGTACCGCGCGCAGTCGACGCTCGTCGAGACCAGGCCGACCGCAATCATGCGGGCCCGATGCGCTTCCAGCCCGGAGTCGCTGCTGATCAGCTCGAACACCGCGTCGGTGCACGCCTCGGTGGCAACCTTGACCTGAGCCGACACCTGTGGCTCGGTCACGTAGTCGTTCTCGAAGATCAGCCGGTAGCCCTGGCCGTCGTGCTCGATGAAGTCGAAGAAGGCCCCGACGGCGGCGCGCAGCCGCTGGCGGTTGTCGGTGGTGGTGCGCAGCGCCTGCTGCACGCCGGTCACCAGATTGTCGACGTGCCGCTCCAGGACCGCCAGGTACAACTCGAGCTTCGACGAGAAGTGTTGATAGAGCACCGGTTTGCTGACACCGGCCCGGTCGGCGATCTCGTCCATGCCGGCGGCGTGGTAACCGCGGTCGACGAAGACCTCGCTGGCGGCGACCAGGAGTTGCCCACGCCGCTCGTCGCGGGGCAGGCGGTTTCCACGCCGGTTCCCGCCGGTGGTGCTCCCGGTCGTCGAACCGTCACCACCGCCCGACTGGGCACCCTTCCGCTCGGCGATGTCGCTCATCACTCCTCTGTCAGGATTTGGTACTGCGGCCCGTTGCGGGCCGCCCCGTTGGGAGCCGTTGATCCGGCTTGTCATCGATCCGACACTACTACCGGTGATCGAGGCCGTGCGTCACGTCACGCGGTCCGCGGGTGGCGCGCCACAGCCTCTCCTCAGCGCGCCTGTGCCATTCTGGTGCGGTGACCTACGACCCGGGACGTCGCCGGGGCGAGCGCAGTGACGGCAATTTCGCAGGTGGCGGTCGTCAGCCCGTGCTGCGCACCGAGTTCAGGGAACCCCTGCGCGCGCAGCGCGACCCGTTGGCCGAGGCCGGCGGCCGGATGCGCTCCAACCGCGACGAACGTCAACGCTGGCGCAAGCAATCGTGGCTGGGCCGGTTCGTCTCCACCTACGGCTGGCGCGCCTATGCGCTGCCCATCCTGGCCGTCATCACCGTGCTGGTGGTCTATCAGACCGTCACCGGGACCACGGCCCCCGCGCCAGTCGTCGCCGAAGGACCCGTCCAAGGCCCGCCCACCATCGGCGCCACGGGCACCGGCATCATCGGCGCACCGCCCAAGGGCATGACCCAGTTCGACGCGAACCTGCCGACCGGGATTCTCCCGGAGGGCGGCCCGTTCACCGAGTCCGGCGCCAAGACCTGGCACCTCGTTCCCGGCACCACCCCCAAGGTCGGCGAGGGCACCACCAAGTCCTTCACCTACACCGTCGAGGTGGAGGACGGCGTCGACACCGCCGCCATCGGAGGCGACGAGGCCTTCGCCCGCATGGTCAGCGAGACGCTGGACAACCCCAAGAGTTGGACGCACAACCCGCAGATCGCCTTCACCCGCGTCGACGACCCGACGGTGACACCGGACTTCCGGGTGTCGCTGACCTCGCCGTTCACGGTGCGCGAAGGGTGCGGATACGACATCCCGCTCGAGGCGTCCTGCTACAACCCCGCCTACCTCGGGGACCAGTCCAGGGTGTTCGTCAACGAGGCCCGCTGGGTGCGCGGCGCGGTGCCGTTCCAGGGCGACATCGGCTCGTACCGCCAGTACCTGATCAACCACGAGGTCGGACACGCGATCGGCTACCAGAAGCACGAGCCGTGCGCCGACAACGGTGCGTTGGCGCCGGTGATGATGCAGCAGACGTTCTCGACCAGCAACGACGACGACGCGCGGTTCGATCCGGAGTCGGTGCAGGCCGACGGCAAGACCTGCCGCTTCAACCCCTGGCCCTATCCGATCGCCTGACCCGCCGGGGAACGGAGCCGGCGCGATTGCCGTTGAACGAGCCGGGCTGGTGTGATCGTCACCAGGTGTCACGTCGATTCGAGGGGCGGCAAGTGTCCACTTCGCTACCACCGCTGGTTGAGCCCGCCGCCGAGCTCACCCGCGACGAGGTGGCCCGGTACAGCCGCCACCTCATCATTCCCGACGTCGGCGTCGACGGGCAGAAGCGCCTCAAGAACGCCCGGGTACTGGTCATCGGCGCCGGCGGCCTCGGCTCACCGACCCTGCTGTATCTCGCCGCCGCAGGGGTGGGCACCCTCGGCATCGTGGACTTCGACGTCGTCGACGAATCCAATCTGCAGCGCCAGATCATCCACGGCCAGTCCGACGTCGGCCGCTCGAAGGCCCAGAGCGCCCGCGACTCGATCGTCGCGATCAACCCGCTGGTGACGGTGCGGCTGCACGAGGTGCGGCTGACGCCCGACAACGCGGTCGACCTGTTCTCGCAGTACGACCTGATCATGGACGGCACCGACAACTTCGCCACCCGCTATCTCGTCAACGACGCCGCGGTGCTCGCGGGCAAGCCGTACGTCTGGGGCTCGATCTACCGGTTCGAGGGTCAGGTGTCGGTGTTCTGGGAGGACGCGCCCGACGGACGTGGTCTCAACTACCGCGACCTGTACCCGGAGCCGCCACCACCGGGGATGGTGCCGTCGTGCGCCGAGGGCGGGGTGCTCGGCATCCTGTGCGGCTCGATCGCGTCGGTCATGGGCACCGAGGCGCTCAAGCTGCTGGTCGGCATCGGCGATCCGCTGCTGGGCCGGTTGATGATGTACGACGCGCTGGAGATGTCCTACCGCACCATCACCATCCGCAAGGACCCCGAGACGCCGAGGATCACCGAGCTGATCGACTACGACGAGTTCTGCGGCGTGGTGTCCGACGCGGCGACCGACGCGGCCGCCGGCTCGACCGTCACGCCCCGGGAACTGCGCGACATGCTGGACTCCGGCCGGCGCATCGCGCTGGTCGACGTCCGCGAGCCCGTCGAGTGGGCCATCAACCACATCGACGGGGCCGAACTGATCCCGAAGTCGGCGATCGACGCGGGCGACGGGCTGGCCAAGCTGCCGCACGACCGGACGCCGGTGCTGTATTGCAAGACCGGGATCCGCTCGGCGGAGGTGCTGGCCGCGGTGAAGGGGGCGGGTTTCGCCGACGCGGTGCACCTTCAGGGCGGAATCGTGGCGTGGGCGCGCGAACTCGAACCCGACATGGTCATGTACTGACGGCTCGTTGGCGAGCCCACGCCTTAGGCTGAGTCTGTGAGTGCCGACATGCCGCCCGATCACGTCCTGGCGGCGTTTGGTCTCTCGGGTGTCCGGCCCGTTCCGCTCGGCTCGAGCTGGGAGGGTGGCTGGCGCTGCGGCGAAGTGGTGTTGTCGATGGTCGCCGAGCACGCCCGGGCGGGCTGGTCGGCGAAGGTGCGCGAGACGCTGTTCGTCGACGGGGTGCGCCTGGCCCGTCCCGTGCGCTCGACCGACGGCCGCTACGTCGTGGCCGGGTGGCGCGCCGACACGTTCGTCACCGGCACGCCGGAGCCACGCCACGACGAGGTGGTCTCCGCCGCCGTCCGGCTGCACGAGGCCACGGCGAAGCTGGAACGCCCCCGGTTCCTGACCCAGCCGCCCTCGGCGCCGTGGTCCGACGTCGACGTGTTCATCGCCGCCGACCGCGCCGCGTGGGAGGACCGTCCGCTGCACAACCTGCCGCCCGCTGCGCGCGTCGCGCCCGGCGGCGCCGACGGCCAACGCTCGATCGAGCTCATCGGCCAGCTCGCCACGTTGCGTCGGCCGACGCGCAGCCCCAGCCAGCTCGTGCACGGCGACCTCTACGGCACGGTGCTCTTCGCCGGCACCGCGGCTCCGGGCATCACCGACATCACGCCCTACTGGCGGCCGGCGTCCTGGGCTGCCGGCGTCGTCGTCGTCGACGCCCTGGCCTGGGGTGAGGCCGACGACGGACTCGTCGAGCGGTGGGCCCCACTGCCGGAGTGGCCCCAAATGTTGTTGCGCGCGTTGATGTTCCGGTTGGCCGTTCATGCCCTGCATCCGCGCTCGACCGCGGCGGCGTTTCCCGGGCTGGCCCGAACCGCGGCCCTGGTCCGCTTGATCCTGTAGCGGCGTCTCGCCCGTCACGGGCCTATCATCGGGCGTCGTGACCTCGACGAAGCGACCGAAGGCCTACGACGTGTTGGCACCGAGGTGTCCAAGCCGGGTGGTGCTAAACCGGATCGGTGCGCGGTGGACCATCTTCGTCGTGGTGGCCCTGGAGGACGCGACGATGAGGTTCGGCGAACTGAAGTCCTCGATCGGCGGCATCACCGCCAAGGCGCTGACCGAGACGTTGCGCGCGCTCGAACACGACGGCCTGGTGCTGCGAGTCGAGCTGCCCGGCACCCCGCCGCCGGTCGAGTACAGCCTGACTCCCTTGGGTCGCTCGCTGCTCATTCCATTGGCGGCAGTGCGTGACTGGGCGGAGACGCACGTTCCCGACGTGCTCGAGGCCAACGCCGCGGCGGACCGCTAGGCGATGCCGAGCTGACGCATCAGGGTCTGGTTGTCCTCGATGTGCCAGTTGTCGGTGATGCGGCCCCGACTGACGCGATAGATGTCGGTGGCGATGAAGTCCACCTGCTGCCCGGTCCCGTGGACGCCCTCGAACTCTCCGGTGAAGGTGCCCCGGAAGTGCAGGTGTGCGACGGCGCGGTCGCCGGCGAGGATCAGCTGTTCGACCGTGCAGGAGAGATCGGGCATGGCCGCACGCATCGTGACGCTGGCCGCGAGCGGTCCCGCGACGCCCTGGGCGCGACCGGGTGGGAGGGTCCGGTCGACGAACGCGGGATCCAGTGCGGCACGGGCCAACTCCGGGTCTCCGGTCGCCCAGAAGGTGTCGTAGCGCAGGGCCGCGGTGGTCAGCTCGTCGACCCGGGTGGCGGGCAGGCCCGGGTCGACGACGACCGTCTCGGGCCGGACGAGGGCCGGCTCGGCGTGGGCCGGGCCGCCGGGAACTGCGAACGACGCGGCCCCGACGAGTAGTGAGGCGATCGTGATGCGACGGGTGAACGTCATGGTGAACCTTCCGGTGGTGGGTGGCATTCCGGAAGGTAGGCGGTCGTGGCCGGTTACTTCAACGAAACCGCTTGTGAGCAGGGCTGTTCCACCTAGAACGCGTGCCGAACCTCGGATAGCGGGACGCGGCCGTCCTTCGCCAACACGCCCTCGGCCCGCAGCCGCTCGAGTTGGCGCGTCTCGAGGTGCGGTGCGGGCCGGCCCGACGCCCGGATCACGCGGTGCCACGGCAGGTCCGACGAGTCGGTCCGCATGATCCACGCGACGATCCGGGGGCTGGGCAGCCCTGCGGCGGCGGCGATGTCGCCGTACGTCGAGACCTTGCCCGCCGGGATCGAGGCGACCAGCGCGCGGACGGTCTCCACCTGCTCGTCGGTGATGGCGGCGATCGCTCAGCCCACCAGGTCCCGGATCAGTCGCGCCGTCTCGGCGGGTTTGGCGAGCGGCACCATGTGGTCGCAGTCGAACTCGAGGAGCGTGAACTCCGACCCCAGCGCGGCGCGCAACGTCGCGACCAGTTCGTCGGTTACGTAGGGGGGTTGGGTTCTCAGTGCCCGCACCACCGTCGTCGGGGTGCCCGCCGTCGGTACGGCGACCGGGCGCGCCAGCTCGCTCCAGTACGACATGACCGCCGGGATGCCGATGCGCCAGCCGACGCGGCCGTTCGGCAGCGTGATCAGGTGCTCGTCGAGTTCGAGGTCCAACTCGTCGTCGTCGACCTCGCCCCACGATCCGGAGGTCTTGTCGGCTCGCGCCTCGGCCCGGTCGGCGAAGTCCGGGGATTGCAGCATGGCGTCGGCGATCTCGCGCATCCAGTTGCCGTCGAGGCCGACGGCGGGGTCGAGGAGGATCAGACCCTCGACGAGGTCGGTCCGGGACTCGGCGAGCCTCAGCGCGACGGCACCGCCGAAGGAGTGGGCCACGACCCACACCGGCCCGTCGGCCTCCGCGTCGAGCAGGTCGGCGAGGGCCGCGACGTTGGCCTCGATGGTCCACGGCGCGGCCCACGACGAGCGGCCGTGGCCCAGCAGGTCGGGGGCCAGGATCGGGTATTCCGCGAGGTGGCGCACCGCCAGGGTCTCCCAGCGTTGGCCGTGCCCGGTCAACCCGTGAAGGGCCAGGATCCGGGGCGGCGTGCGCGGGCCGAAGCGGCGCACGCTCAAGACGTCGGTCACGGTGTCGATGCTGCCAGCAGCGCAGCAGCGGCTGTTGTCGTACCCCCGTGGTGACATGTCTCCATGCCCGCTCCACACACCGCACAGACGTCCACCGTGCTGACCGATCCCGGTCTGCGTGGCACCGTGCGGATGGTCGGTGGCCCGGGGACGGGAAAGACGTCGCTCCTCGTCGACGCCGCGGCGGCGCGCATCGCCGCGGGCGTGGCACCGGAATCCGTTCTGCTGCTCACGGGTTCGGCGCGGCTCGGCGCCACGGCGCGCGCCAGGGTCACGGCTGCGCTGCTCGAGAACGGCCCGGCGGCGGTGCGGGAACCGATGGTGCGCACCATTCACTCCTACGCCTTCGCGGTGCTGCGGCTCGCGGCTCAGCGCAACGGTGACCCGCCCCCGCGACTGGTCACCAGTGCCGAACAGGACGGCATCATCCGCGAACTGCTCGCCGGCGACGTCGAGGACGGCCCCGACGCCGCGGTGCGGTGGCCGCGCCACCTCCTGCCCGCACTCGGCACCGTGGGGTTCGCCAACGAGCTGCGGGATCTGCTGGCGCGCTGCACCGAACGGGGGGTCGAACCGACTGCGCTGCAACGCATCGGTCGGCGGGCGGGCCGCGCGGAGTGGGTGGCGGCGGGGCAGTTCGCGCAGGTCTACGAGCAGGTGATGCTGCTGCGGTCCGCCGTCGGCATGGCGGCGCCGCAGGCCACGGTGCCGGCGTTGGGCGCAGCCGAGTTGGTCGGCGCCGCTCTCGACGCCTTCGCCGCCGACCCGGAATTGTTGGCGGCCGAGCGCAGCAGGATCCGGCTGCTTCTGGTCGACGACGCGCAGAACCTCGACCCGCAGGCTGCTCTGCTGGTCCGGCTGTTGGCGGCGGGGACCGAACTCGCCGTCATCGCAGGCGATCCGAACGAGTCGGTGTTCGGCTACCGCGGCGCCGACCCGGCCCTCCTCGGTGCCGCCGGTGACCATCCGACGATCGTGCTCGGCGAGTCCCACCGGTGTGCCGGCGCCGTGGCACGCGCCGTGACGGGCATCGCCAGTCGGCTTCCGGGCGTCGACGACGCCCGGCACCTGACCACGGCCGACGACCGGGCGGGGTCGGTGGCGGTGCGCATCGCCGCCTCGGAGCGTGCCGAGGCCGCGGTGATCGCCGACGCGCTGCGCCGGGCCCACCTCGTCGACGGCGTGCCGTGGTCGCAGATGGCCGTCGTCGTCAGGTCGGTGCCCCGCGCGGGTGCCGGGCTGGCGCGTGCGCTGACGGTGGCGGGCGTCCCCGTCGTGCAGCAGGCGTCGACGGGCCCGCTGGCCGAGATGCCCGCCGTGGCGGCGCTGCTCACGGTGCTCGACGTGGTGTCCGACGGTCTGGACGGCGAGCGGGCACTGGCGCTGCTGACGGGTCCGATCGGCAGGGTGGATCCGGTGTCGCTGCGGCAACTCCGTCGCACGTTGCGCCGGGTGGACCCGGGTGACGCCCCACGGGACTTCGCCGACCTGCTCGTCGACGCCCTGGACCCGCGCCGCCCCGTCCCGGGCGACGTGCCCGATCAGCTGGCCAGGGCGCTGAAGCTGGTGCGCAAGGTGCTTGCAGCCGCCGGCCGCAGCCAGGCCGACGGGCTCGATCCCCGGTTCACGCTGTGGCAGGCGTGGCATCAGACCGGTCTGCAGCGGCGGTGGCTGGCGGCTGCCGAACGCGCCGGCACCGCGGCGATCCAGGCCGGTCATGACCTCGACGGCGTGACAGCGCTGTTCGACGTGGCGGAGCAGTACGTCACCCACACGACCGGCGCGTCGCTCACGGGTTTCGTCGACCACGTGCGGTCGATGGTGCTGCCCGTCGGTGGTGGCGAGTCATCCGGTGCCGGCGACGCGGTCGCGGTCCTGTCGGCCCACGCGTCGCTGGGCCGGGAATGGGACTTCGTGGTCATCGCGGGTCTGCAGGAAGGGTTGTGGCCCAACGTCGTTCCACGTGGGGGAGTGCTGGGCACCCAGCAGCTCGTCGACGTGCTCGACGGGATCGCCGACGGCACGTCCACGAGGGCGCCGCTGCTCGCCGAGGAGCGCAGGCTGTTGATCGCCGCGCTCGGCCGGGCGCGGTCACGGGTCCTGGTCACCGCGGTCGACGGAGACGAAGGCGACGACGCCCTGATGCCGTCGCCGTTCTGCGACGAACTCGCGGCGCTGGCGACCGAGCCGCCCGACGTGGACGCCGAGCCGGTCCGCGCCCCCCGCGTGCTGGCACCCGCCGCGGTGGTCGGCAGGCTGCGGGCGGTCGTGTGCGCACCCGACGGTGTGGTGGCCGACGACGTGCGCGCCTGTGCGGCAGGACAGTTGGCCCGGCTGACGGAGGCGGGGGTGCCCGGTGCCGATCCCGCCCACTGGTATGCCAGCACCGCCATGTCGACCGACCGGCCGCTGTGGGACGGCGACGAGCACGTCGTGACGCTGTCCCCGTCGACGCTGCAGACGCTGTCGGACTGCCCGCTACGGTGGTTGCTCGAGCGTCACGGGGGCAACGACGGCCGCGACGTCCGGTCGGCGCTCGGCACCCTGGTGCACGCGCTGGTGTCCGACGGGGAGAAGACGGAGGCCCAGATGCTGGGGCAGCTCGAATCGGTGTGGGAGGAGCTTCCCTTCGACGCCGCGTGGTTCGCGGCCAACGAGCTGGACCGCCACCGCACGATGCTGACGGCGTTCCTGGACTGGCGGGCCCAGACCCGGCACGAACTCACCGAGGTGGGCACCGAGGTCGAGGTCGAGGGCGTGGTCGCGCCGGCCGGTGTCGACCAGCCCGGGGTACGGGTCCGCGGTCGGGTCGACCGGCTGGAGCGCGACGCCGAGGGCCGACTCGTCGTCGTCGACGTCAAGACCGGCAAGAGCCCGGTGAGCAAGGACGATGCGCAACAGCACGCCCAGCTCGCGATGTACCAGCTGGCCATCGCGGAAGGCGTTCTGCCCGAGGGTGACCAGGCGGGCGGTGGCCGCCTGGTCTACCTCGGCAAGATCGGCGTGGCGGGCGCCACCGAACGCGACCAGAACCCGATGACCGCCGACGGGCGCGAGGAATGGCGCGAACGCGTCCAGCAGGCCGCCGGAGCGACGAAGGGACCCGAGTTCGTGGCGCGTGTCAACGACGGCTGCGTGCACTGCCCGGTGCGGGCGACGTGTCCCGCCCAGGCGGCGCTGGGCGGGCGACCGTGACCGCGCGCTACAGCCCGGCCGAGTTGGCCGACGCCCTCGGCATCTTCGAGCCCACCGAGGAGCAGGCCGCCGTGATCGCGGCACCCCCCGGTCCCTTGGTGGTGATCGCCGGCGCGGGGGCGGGCAAGACCGAGACGATGGCCGCCCGCGTCGTGTGGCTCGTCGCCAACGGGTACGCCCGACCCGGTGAGGTTCTGGGGCTGACGTTCACCCGCAAGGCGGCCGGGCAGCTGCTGCGCCGGGTCCGCACCCGGCTGGCGCGGCTCGCGGGTGCGGGGCTGGTGCCGGGCGAGCGGGCCGAGGTCGACGAGCACCCGGCCATCGGCACCTATCACGCCTTCGCGGGCACGTTGCTCCGTGAACACGGTCTTCTGCTGCCGGTGGAGCCGACGACCCGGCTGATCGGGGCAACCGAGTTGTGGCAGTTGGCCTTTCGCGTGGTGTGCGAGCACCCCGAACTCGACACCGAGAAGTCCCCGGCCACGGTCACCGGGATGGTGCTGCGGCTGGCCGGTCAGCTGGCCGAACACCTCGTCGACACCGACCAACTGCGGGACACCCACGTCGAGCTCGAACGGCTGGTGCACACCCTCCCCGCCGGTCCGCGGCAGCGTGACACGGGCCCCACCCAGTCGCTGCTGAAGATGCTGACCGTGCAATCCGAGCGCACCGAGTTGGTGCCCATGATCGACGCGCTGCACGCGCGGATGCGTGCGGAGAACGTGATGGACTTCGGCATGCAGATGGCCGCGGCCGCGCGGCTGGCGGCAACGTTTCCTCAGGTCGGCGAGCAGCTGCGCCAGCGCTACCGCGTGGTCCTGCTCGACGAATACCAGGACACCGGCCACGCGCAGCGGGTCGCGCTGTCGGCGTTGTTCGGTGGCGGCGTCGACGACCAGCTCGCCTTGACGGCGGTGGGCGACCCGATCCAGTCGATCTACGGCTGGCGTGGCGCGTCGGCGACCAATCTGCCGCGCTTCACCACCGACTTCTGCCTCTCCGATGGCACGCCGGCGCCGACGCTGGAGCTGCGCACCAGCTGGCGCAACCCGCCGAGCGCCCTGCACCTGGCCAACGCCGTCTCGATGGAGGCCCGGCGCCGGTCGGTCGCCGTTCGCGAGCTGCTGCCCCGGCCCGGCGCCCAGGCCGGCACCGTCAGGTGCGCGCTGCTGAGCGACGTGAGCGTCGAAAGGGATTGGCTGGCAGACCAGTTGGCCGAGGCATACCACGGCGCGGTCGACTCCGGAGCCGACGTTCCGACCACGGCGGTGCTGGTGCGCCGCAACGCCGACGCCGCTCCCGTGGCCGAGGCGCTGACCGCGCGCGGCGTGCCGGTCGAGGTCGTCGGATTGTCGGGCCTGCTGTCGGTGCCCGAGGTGGCCGACGTGGTCGCGATGCTGCGGTTGACCGCCGACCCCACCGCCGGTTCGGCGGCGATTCGCGTGGTCACCGGGCCGCGATGGCGGTTGGGCGCCGCCGACGTCGCCGCGCTGTGGCGCCGGGCGGTGGAACTCGACTCCGCGAGCAAGGGCACCGTCGACCGGTCCTCGACGACGCACATCGTCGCGGCCGCGAGCCCGGACGCGGACACCGCGTGTCTGGCCGACGCGATCTGCGATCCCGGGCACCCGGACCGCTATTCGGCGGTTGGCTACGGACGCGTCGTCGCACTGTGCCGAGAGCTGACCGCGTTGCGAGCACAACTACACCACCCCCTGCCCGACCTGATCGCCGAGATTCGGTGGATGCTCGGCGTGGACGCCGAGGTCCGTGCCGCGCAGACCGTCTCGGCGGGGTGGAGTGGCACCGAACACCTCGACGCGTTCTCCGACGTCGTCGGCGAGTTCGCCGCCCGCCCCTCGGCGTCGGTGGTCGGCCTGCTCGCGTTCCTCGACGCCGCGATGGAGGTGGAGAACGGGCTGGCCCCGGCGGAGATCACGGTGTCGAAGGACCGCGTCCAGATCCTGACCGTGCACGCCGCCAAGGGCCTGGAGTGGCAGATCGTCGCGGTCCCGCACCTGAGCGCCCGGGTGTTCCCGTCGTCGGGATCCGCCCGCACGTGGCTCAGCGACGCCGGTGACCTGCCGCCGCTGCTGCGCGGTGACCGCGCCGAAGTGTCCGAACACGGCGTGCCCGTGCTCGACACCTCCGACGTCAACGACCGGAAGGCGTTGTCGGACAAGATCACCGCCCACCGGAAGACCCTGGACCAGCGGCGGGTCGACGAGGAGCGCCGCCTGCTGTACGTGGCGCTGACGCGCGCCGAGGACACCCTGCTGCTGTCCGGTCATCACTGGGGGGCGACGGAGTCCAAGCCCCGCGGACCGTCGGACTTCCTGCTCGAGATCAAGGACGTGATCGACCAGGCTGCGGCCGCGGGGAACCCGTGCGGAGTCGTCGAACGGTGGGCGCCGGCGCCGGCCGACGGCGAGTCGAACCCGTTGCGGGACACGGTGCTGGAGCGCAACTGGCCCGTCGACCCGGCCGGTGCGGAGCGGGGCGTCGTCGACCGCGGCGTCGAACTCGTCCGCGCGGCCATGGCGGCGGGCCACGACGCCGACGGCCCCGAACCGGCGGACCCCGACGGATGGATCGCCGACGTCGACGCACTGATCGCCGAGCGTGAGCTGGCCCTGCTCCGGCCGGCACCGGTGCTGCCGGCGCAGCTGTCGGTGAGCGCGCTGGTCGACCTCGGCCGAGACCCCGACGGTGCGCTGGGCCGGCTGCAGCGTCGCGTACCGGCACGCCCGGATCCGTACGCGCTGCTCGGCACCGCCTTCCACGACTGGGTGCAACGGTTCTTCCACGCCGAGCGGCTGTTCGACCTCGAGGACCTGCCGGGCGCGGTCGACGGCGAGCTGGGCCTGTCGGAGGCCGAGCAACTCGCCGAGCTGCAGGAGGCCTTCGCGGTGTCGCCGTGGGCGGCGCGGACCCCGGTCGACGTCGAGGTGCCCTTCGACATGGTCATCGGCGGCACGGTCGTCCGCGGCCGGATCGACGCGGTGTTCGCCGACGACGACGGCGGGGTGACGGTGGTCGACTGGAAGACCGGTGATGCGCCGGCGACCGAGGAGGCGTTGCAACAGAACGCAATTCAGCTCGCCGTGTACCGGCTGGCGTGGGCCGCCACGGCCGGGGTGTCACCGGAGTCGGTGCGGACGGCGTTCCACTACGTGCGCAGCGGGCGCACGGTGACGCCCGAAGTCCTGCCCGACGCCGACGAACTGGCCGGGCTGCTCGGCGCCGCTAGCGAGGAGCGGTGCGGTACACCTTGAGCGCCTTGGTGATCATGGGGATCTGCATCGGCAGGCGGGCGATGGTACCGACGCGGGCCGGCCAGCCCTTGTTCCACAGCACCCGCACGGAGTTGACGTTCGCGGGGAACACGCCAACGTAGAGCGCAATCGCGGCGACCGCGCCGACGCGGCGAGTGCGCGGGGCGAGCAGCAGGGCGCCCGTGGCGGCCTCCGCGACGCCGGAGGCCAGGGTGTAGAACCGCGGCGTGCCCGGCAGCTCCGCCGGCACGATCGTGTCGAACGGCTTCGGCGCCACGAAGTGCAGCACGCCCATGCCGATGAGCATCGCCCCCATTCGCTGGGCCGTGACCTGGCTTGCTGCGTTCTCGGATGCTGCGGTGAGGGAGCTCATGGTTACATTGTGCTGTGCGGCGAGTTGGGCAGATGACGGGCCCTCGTGGCCAAGGGTAGGTTGCGGCGCCGGATGGAGGCGCTCGATCAGACGTTGACCACCCAGCCCGACCACGCCTTGGTCGGGACGCTGCGGATTCCCGAGCAGCCGGTGAGTCCGGCCCGCAAGATCGCGATGCGAGTGCTCTACGCGCTGCTCGCGCTGTTCGCCGCGGTGCTGATCGTCTATCTGGACCGCGACGGCTACCGCGACGTGCAGGACAACCAGCTCTCGTTCCTCGACTGCCTGTACTACGCCACGGTGTCGCTGTCGACCACCGGCTACGGCGACATCACGCCGTTCACGCCGTCGGCCCGCCTGATCAACGTCCTGGTCATCACGCCGCTGCGCGTCGCCTTCCTGATCGTGTTGATCGGGACGACCGTGGAAACCCTGACGGAGGCGTCGCGGCAGACGCTCAAGATTCAGCAATGGAGGAGAAGAGTGCGCGACCACATCGTCGTCGTCGGCTACGGCACCAAGGGCAAGACGGCCGTCTCGGCCATGATCGGTGACGGCGCCAAGAGCGGTGAGATCGTGGTCGTCGACACCGATCGCGCCGCGCTGGACCGAGCGGACAAGGCCGGCCTGGTGACGATGCACGGCGACGCCAACCGCGCCGACGTGCTCCGCCTCGCCGGCGCCCAGCACGCCAAGGCGATCGTCGTCGCCACCAACAGCGACCCGACCGCCGTCCTGGTCACGCTGACCGCCCGCGAGCTCGCGCCGAAGGCGAAGATCATCGCCTCGATCCGGGAGTCGGAGAACCAGCATCTGCTGCTGCAGTCGGGTGCCGATTCGGTGGTCGTGTCCTCCGAGACCGCTGGCCGACTGCTCGGCATGGCGGCCAACACCCCGACGGTCGTGGAGCTCATCGAGGATCTGCTGACCCCGGACGCCGGCTTCGCCATCGCCGAACGCGACGTGACCGCCAAGGAGGTCGGCGGTTCCGCGCGCCACCTGTCCGACCTCGTGCTCGGGGTGGTGCGCGAGGGGAATCTGGTCCGGGTGGACGCACCGGGGGCCGACGCGATGGAACTCGGCGACCGGCTGCTGTACATCCGCAACGCGGACGCGGACCGATGACCGGCGGGCAGGAGCGTCCCGGTGCGTTCACGCTGCGCAACGTCCCGCTGTTGTCGCGCGTGGGCGCCGACCGCGCCGACGAACTGCGCACCGACGTCGACGCCGCGCTGGCGGGGTGGAACGACGCCCTGCTGTTGAAGGTCGACCGGCGCAACCAGGTGCTGATCTCCGGCGGTCGGGTGGTTCTGGGCAGCGCCGCGAAGCATTCGCCGACCCCGGACGATCACGCGGTGTTCCTGGGTCGGATGCCCGACGGCAGGCACGTCTGGGCGGTGCGCGGCGCGCTGGACGGCCCGGAGGATCCGCATGCCGACTCCGAGGTCCTGGACCTGCGCCGGGCGGGCGCCGTCTTCGACGACACGAGCGCACAGCTGGTCGCCACCGCCACCGCGCTGCTCAACTGGCATGACAGCGCACGCTTCAGCGCGACCGACGGCTCGCCCACCAAGAGCCACAGGGCGGGGTGGGCGCGGGTCGACCCGGTCACGGGCCGCGAGGAGTTCCCGCGGATGGACCCCGCGGTCATCTGCCTGATTCACGACGGCCACGATCGCGCAGTGCTGGCGCGTCAGACCGTCTGGCCCGAGCGGCTCTTCTCACTGATCGCGGGATTCGTGGAGGCCGGTGAGTCGTTCGAGCAGTGCGTGGTGCGCGAGGTGGCCGAGGAGATCGGTCTGGGCGTCACCGACGTGACCTACCTGGGCAGCCAGCCGTGGCCGTTTCCGCGGTCGCTGATGGTCGGCTTCCACGCGATCGGCGATCCGGAGCAGGAGTTCGTCTTCAGCGACGGCGAAATCGCCGAGGCCGGGTGGTTCACCCGCGCGGAGGTGCAGGCGGCGCTGGCCGACGGCGACTGGAGCAGCGACTCACCGTCGCGGCTGCTGCTGCCGGGGTCGATCTCGATTGCCCGGGAGATCATCGAATCCTGGGCGTACGCCACCTGACTCAGCCGGCGAGCTTGGCCTGAACCTGCTTGAGGCTGGGGTTGGTCAGCGTAGAGCCGTCGGCGAACTTCACCGTCGGCACGACGTGGTTGCCGCCGTTGACCGAGCCGACGAACTCGGCGGCGCTGGGGTCGGCCTCGATGTCGACCTCCCGGTAGCCGATGCCTGCCGACTTCAGGGCGGTCTTGAGTCGTGCGCAGTAGCCGCACCACGTCGTCGAGTACATGGTCAGCTGCGCGTCTTTACCTGTCATAGCGCTGTCAACGTTACGGAAGCCCGGCCTATTGCATCAACCCGGGCGCTGGCGGCCGGGGATGTCGGAGCAGCGGTTGTCACCCGTGCCTGACAGGATGGAGGCCATGCCGTCCCAGGCTCGCGAGGCCTCCTCCACTCTGCTCGATCGTCTGATCGAGGACCTCGACGACGAGCAGCGCGAGGCGGTCCAGGCGCCACGCGGCCCGGTCTGCGTGCTGGCGGGCGCGGGCACCGGCAAGACGCGCACCATCACCCGGCGCATCGCCTACCTGGTGGCGGCGGGTCACGTGGCGCCCGGTCAGGTGCTGGCGGTGACGTTCACCTCGCGGGCCGCCGGCGAGATGCGGGGGCGGCTGCGGTCGCTCGACGAGCAGGGCGCCGACGGCGTCGGCACGGGTGCCGTGCAGGCCATGACGTTTCACGCGGCGGCCCGGCGTCAGCTGCAGTACTTCTGGCCGCGCGTGGTCGGCGACACCGGGTGGGAGCTGCTCGACAGCAAGTTCGGCGTGGTCGCGCAGGCGGCCAACCGCGCGTCGATTCAGGCCAGCACCGACGACGTCCGCGATCTCGCCGGGGAGATCGAGTGGGCCAAGTCGTCGTTGATCAGCCCCGAGGACTATCCGGCGGCGGTGGCGAAGGTCAGCCGCGACATTCCGCTCGACGCGGCCAAGATCGCAAAGGTCTACGCCGGGTACGAGGCGATGAAGGCCCGCCGCGACGGCACGACGCTGCTGGACTTCGACGACCTGCTGTTGCACACCGCCGCCGCCATCGAGGGCGACGCCGCCGTGGCGCAGGAGTTCCGCGACCGGTACCGCTGCTTCGTCGTCGACGAGTACCAGGACGTCACGCCGTTGCAGCAGCGGGTGCTCAACGCCTGGCTCGGCGACCGCGACGACCTCACCGTCGTCGGCGACGCGAACCAGACCATCTACTCGTTCACCGGTGCCACCCCCGGCTATCTGCTCGACTTCTCGCGCCGCTTTCCCGAGGCCGCCGTGGTCCGCCTCGAGCGCGACTACCGGTCGACGCCCCAGGTGGTGTCGCTGGCCAACCGGGTCATCTCGATGGCCCGCGGTCGCATGGCGGGCAGCAAGCTGCACCTGATCGGCCAGCGTGATCCCGGGCCCGCGCCGACGTTCAACGAGCATCCCGACGAGGTCGCCGAGGCCACCGCCGTCGCGAAGGCCGTCAAGAAGCTGGTCCGCGACGGCATCGCGCCGGCCGAGATCGCGGTGCTGTACCGCATCAACGCGCAGTCGGAGGTGTACGAGGAGGCGCTGACCGCGGCCGGGCTGGCGTTCCAGGTGCGCGGCGGTGAGGGCTTCTTCAGCCGCCAGGAGATCCGGCAGGCGCTCGTCGCGTTGCAGCGTGCGGCGGACCGCGTCGACGCGGTCGGGGCGGACCTCCCGCCGGTGGTCCGCGAGCTGCTGGAACCGTTGGGCCTCACCGCCGAGGAGCCGCAGGGCGTGCGGGCCCGCGAACGGTGGGAGGCGTTGACCGCCTTGGTCGAACTGGTCGAGGAGGAGGTGGCCGTGCGGCCGTCCCTCGACACGCGGTCGCTGCTGGCCGAGTTGCGTCAGCGTGCCGACGCGCGGCACCCACCGGTGGTGCAGGGCGTCACGCTGGCGTCGCTGCACGCCGCGAAGGGCTTGGAGTGGGACGCGGTGTTCCTGGTCGGGTTGGCCGACGGCACGCTGCCCATCTCGCATGCCTTGGCGCGAGGCGCCGACAGTGAGCAGGTCGAGGAGGAGCGCCGGCTGCTCTACGTCGGAATCACCAGGGCGCGTGTGCATTTGGCACTGAGCTGGGCGTTGGCACGCACGCCGGGGGGCAGGCAGGGCCGTCGGCCGTCGCGATTCCTCAACGGCGTGGCCCCGCAGGCCGCCGCCGACGACGGTCCCAGCAAGCCGCGGCGCCAGCGCGGCGCCGCGCCTCGCTGCCGGGTCTGCAATACGGCGTTGACCAGTTCGGCGTCGATCATGCTGCGCCGGTGCGAGACGTGCCCGTCCGATCTCGACGAGGAACTGCTGGCCCAGCTCAAGGAGTGGCGGCTGGAGACGTCGAAGGAGATGAAGGTGCCCGCGTACGTGGTGTTCACCGACAACACCCTGATTGCGATCGCCGAGTCGCTGCCCGTCGACGAGGCCGCGCTGGTGGCGATTCCGGGCATCGGCGCCCGCAAGCTCGAGCAGTTCGGGCCCGACGTGCTCGCGTTGGTGAAGGGACGCCGGTGACGGCTAAACCCGCAGGTCAGAAAATTGCTTGTCGAATTATGCTGTGAGCGTTTAGTCTCATAACCGTCCAAACCGATCGATTCGAAGGGAGGGGAGTCACGTGATCTTCACCAAGACCTCCGGCGTAGCCATCGCCAACGCCGTCGTCACGTCGTCGCCCCTCGCCGTCGCCGGGCCCGCCACGCCGGCACGGCATTCGATGGCCGCGATGCGTGGCGCCATTCCGGCGTTCAAGCGACGCGCCGCCGCCGCGACTGTCGCGTCCGTGAATCGGGGAACCACCTAGGTACCCACGAAAGCCACATGGCCACGGACCCGACATTCACCGGATCCGTGGCCAGATTGCTTTCGGGGACACCCGAACTCTCTGGTCTCAGATCCATCAGACGTCACTCTGATCGACTTTGGACCAGGAAGAAGGTGATTCGGACATGTCCCCGCAGACATGCCGCGAGAGAGCGTTGCCGGCAGTACCCTGCCACCTCAACGATCCGGACCTGTGGTTTGCCGAGAATCCGATGGAGCTCGAACGGGCCAAGACGCTGTGCGCCGACTGCCCGATCCGCCGTCAGTGCCTCGCCGAGGCGCTGGAACGGCAAGAGCCATGGGGGGTTTGGGGCGGCGAGATCATCGACCGTGGCACGGTCGTGGCGCGCAAGCGGCCGAGGGGCCGCCCGCGCAAGGACGACAAGGGCCCCGTTGCCGACCCGGCCGCCGCATGACCGGCGCGAGGTGTTCTAGCTCCACGTATTGCTGGAGCTAGGACACCTCGTCGGCGAAGCCCGGAATGAGCTTCAGCGCAAGCGCTTTGGTGGGGACGTGGGCGTCGAGCTGGCACGAGATCGCCACCACCGACGCGATGACCCGCATGGGGATCGCCAGATTGGCCGGCAGGTCCATCGCCCGGGCGGTCCTGATCGCGTCGGCCGAGATGTCCATGTTGGCCGCCGCCATCTTCTGAAGCCACTTGCGGGTGTAGTGAAATTCGTCGACCTCGACGGGTTCGACGTACTGGCGCAGCATTTCGTCGATCTCGCGGGGTGAGACCTGCTCGCCCTTCTGGCCCTTCTGGATGAACCCGATCTTCTCCATGGTGGGCAGCAGCTTGTCGTAGTCCTTGGCCACTGCGTAGCGGACCATCAGGCCGAGTTCGACCGGGAGGCCCTCGGGCATGGGTGCGACGGCGCCGAAGTCCAGGATTCCCATCTTGTCCCCGGGCAGCAGCATGAAGTTGCCGGGGTGTGCGTCGCCGTGCATCAGCTTGATGCGGCCCGGTGCGTCGTAGGTCAGCTCGAACAGCCGCGTGCCCATGACGTCGCGCTGATCCGGGGTGCCGTTGCGGATGATCTGGGCCATCGGGATGCCCTCGATCCACTCCGCCACGACGACCTTCGGGGCGCTCGCGACGACCGCGGGCACCACGAAGTGCGGGTGGTCGCGGTACCCCTTGGCGAAGGCGCGCTGGTTCGCCGCCTCCAGCCGGTAGTCGAGTTCCATCTCGGTGCGTTCGATGAGCTCGTCGACCACGCCCTGGACGTCGGCTCCGGGAGAGAGCTGCCGGAAGACCGATACCATCCGGCGCATCGTCTTGAGGTCGGCGCGCAACGCCTCGTCGGCGCCCGGGTACTGGATCTTGACGGCGACCTCGCGGCCGTCGCCCCAGACCGCCTTGTGCACCTGGCCGATGCTCGCCGACGCGATGGGGGTGTCGTCGAAGGAGCTGAACCGTTCGCGCCACTTGGTACCGAGCTGCGCGTCCAGCACGCGGTGCACTTTGGCCGCGGGCAGCGGTGGGGCGTCCTTCTGGAGCTTGGTCAGTGCCTCGCGGTACGGCTCGCCGAATTGCTCGGGGACGGCGGCCTCCATGACGGAGAGGGCCTGGCCGACCTTCATCGCCCCGCCCTTGAGTTCGCCGAGGACGGTGAAGAGCTGGTTGGCGGCCTTCTCCATCATCTCGGCGTTGACCTCGTCCTTGGACGAGCCCGTCAGCCGCTTGCCGATTCCCAGCGCCGCCCGGCCTGCGATGCCGACCGGCAAGCTGGCGAGCTTGGCGTTGCGAGCTGCTCGTCCGCGCTTGATGTCTGCCACTCCACCATCATCCATTACGAAGCTGGGGGCGGGCCATCTCGCCTGGCTACGGAACTATGACTCGGTGGTCCGTCGGTGGCCCAGGGCGTCGTCGGTCCTGGACTCGGCAAGGTCGTCGCACGGGTCCTGGTGCCAGTCGCCCAGCGGGTCGGGGTAGGTGCCCCACTCCTGTGGGGCGGCCATCTCGGCGTCCGACAGCAGTGCCCCGTGCAGCGCGCCGCGGATGTCGTCGGCCGTGGCGCCGCACACCAGGATCGTCATCGAGGTGTGCCGGTCGCCGTGGTCGTCGGACCACATCAGGTCGGCCAGGGCGCGGCGTTCCGGGTCGACGTAGGCCAGTTCGGAGGGCGTCATCGCGGCGAGCCACTTTCCGGCGGAGTCGACGCGCAACCCGCCGCCCGCGGATTGGAGCCACATGGCCTGTCGTGGCTGGGTGGCCAGCCAGAGTCTGCCCCTGGTGCGGATCACTCCGTCGAGCAGCAGTTCGACGGCGGCGTGTAGCCGTTGCGGGTGGAACGGCCGCCGCGCGGAGAACTCGACGAGCTGAACCGCGCCGTCGCCCGCGAGCGGTGGCTGGCCGGCGAGCAGGGGGCCGTGCGGTCCGTCGCTGCGACCGCGGCGGGCGTCGGGTTCCAGGTGGGCCAGGGCCATCTCGAGCCGGTCGGTGCCGACGGTGATCCGGGCGCGGGGCGCCAGACGGCGCAGCACGGCCAGCGTCGTCGCCTCGGGATGGGTCGGAACGAGGACGTCGGCGAACTCGGCTTGACCGACGACGACCTGCGCGACGGTGCGGCCGTCGTCGAGTTCGTCCGCACCGAGGGCCTCGGTGAGCCAGCGGTCGGCGTTCACGCAGGCGATCACCGCGTGGACGTCCACGTCGCGGGCGGCGGGTCCGTCCACGTAGCCGGGACCGACCCTGACCTTGACGTGGTGGATCGCCCAGCAGATGGGTTCGGGTTCGAGCCACGGCGCCAGGTGCACCACGATGCGGGCGACGTCGTCGCGGCGGTGCAGCCTGCGCAGCAGTACCAGCAGGTCGTTGCGGATGGTGCAGGCCACGCATCCGTGAGCCAGTTCGAGGGCCGTGTCCAAGGTCCGGGGCGCGCCGTCGACGAGCATCGTCACCTGGCGTTGCACCACGTGTCCGTCGAGGCGGTGGACGACGACGAGGGTGCCCGGCCGCTGCATCAGCGTGGCGGTCACCGCCTCCGTGTCGCCCTGGCCGGCCACGAGCAGCACCGGGGTTCTCGACATGCTCCTCCTTATTGGTACTCATTGTCATTAACGCCCTCTGGACAGTACAGTCCCCGGAGACCGTTGTCGAAAACGGTTTTCATTAAGACTGACGAAGGAGAAGGTGGATTGTCCGCACACTGCGAAGTGACCGGCCGCGCTCCGAGCTTCGGCAACACGGTGTCGCACTCGGGGCGTCGCACCCGTCGACGCTGGTCGCCGAACGTCCAACGCAAGACGTATTACCTGCCGTCGGAGGGCCGCCGCATCACGCTGCGGGTCAGCGCCAAGGGCATCAAGGTGATCGACCGCGACGGCATCGAAGCGGTGGTTGCGCGACTCCGGGCCCGGCGGTGAACCCCTACACCGTCGTCGTGTGCGCGGCGTGCGCGTCCGACGGCAACTCGGCCACCCTCGACGCCCTGCGGGCCACTGTCCGCCGCAGTCGGCACGGGATGCTCGTCACCACCGGCTGCCTGTGGGAGCGCCCCGCCTGCGCCGCGTCCGCCCCGGGCGGCGTCACCGTCGTGGTGCAACCCTGCGACGTCGACCGTCGGCCCGACGGGCCGGCCCGACGCCTCGGATCGGTCGGCCCCAAGGACGTCCGCGCGGTCTGTCGATGGCTCGAACGTGGCGACTGGGACGCCCCGCTGCACCTGTGGTGGGACGCGAGAAGTCGTGTCGGCAGCCACAACTGAGGCGTTTCGCTCCAAACGTCTCGACGAGATGGCCTGCGGGACGGTCGAACTCAGGGTGCCGCTGCGCGACGGCGTCATCCAGATCGGCGCAGGCGGACCGGCCGACGTGGCGCGGATCCGGGTGTCGAAGCAGCCGCGGACGATCACGGTGATCCGCGTCGACGGCCGGCCGATTCAGGTCGACATCGCCGACCCGCAGTCCAGCATCCGGGTGTTCGACGTGCCGGTGCACGCCCTGAGGCTGTGGCGATCGGACGACCAGTGGCGCGTCGTGGGCAATCCCGTTGCCGCCGAACGGCTCTGCGACGTCAAGCGGTTCGCTGACGTGGTGGGCACCTTCGCCGTCGCCAAGCAGGAGAGGGCTCAGCACGCGCACCGCGGGTGACGTGCCCACCGCCGGCTGGTCGTCGACCCGGTGCGCACGTCGAACTCCAGGGTGGTGTCCAGGGTGGGAGGCGGGTCGCCCGCCCGGCTCGGGTCGCCGGACTCGCGCACGGCCGCGATGACGCGGTCCACCTGACTCAGGGCCAGGGCAGCGGTACCCAGTATCGTCGCCCGATCGGCGCTGCCGACGGCGTCGCGCAACTGGGCCGCCACCGCGGGCCACGCCGCGTCGCGATCGCTGCGGTAGAGGTCGGCGCAACCGAGGCAACTCGTCACCCCGGGGATCACCAGCGGGCCGACCAGCCCGGTGCCGTCCCGCACGTACACGGGCAGGTGCGGTATCCGGTCGCGATGCAGCTCGCGCAGCAGATGGGGGTCTGCGGCCAGGAAGTCCGACAGCACCACCAGGTCGGTCGTGCCCGGCGGGGCACCCGCGTGGCTGACCTTGCTTTGCGTCACCCGGGCCCCCGAACAGCGCAGCGTCCTGGACAGGAGGTCCGACAATGGACCGCGGCCGTGGATGCGGATGACCGCCGACCGGGTGTGCGGCGGCGGCGTCGTCGCGAGGCCCTGCTCGACGAGCGAGGTGACCAGATCGGTCATCGCGGTGACGTCGGCGATGCCGTGGTCCACCGCCAGTGCACACAGGTCCCGGGCGCTCACCCCGCCCTGCATGGCGCGCAGCACGTCAGCCAGCGCGGCGGCGGACAGTCCCTCGGGCGGCTCGACGAGCATGGCGCGCCGCGGATCCCAGCCCACCTGCACGGCACCGTCGGGTCTGACGAGCACCGGCATCGCCGGATTGAGCGTGTGGCTCGACATGCGCCGACTCTGCCACGGGACCGCCCAGCGGCGTCTTAGTTATCCACAGGCCCGGTGTCGGGGCCCTTCTCGTCGAAGTCCTTCTCGAGATCTGCGATGGCCTGGTCGATGCCGCTGGTGTCGCCGCCGACGACGCGGTCTATGAAACCGGCCGGCTCGTCGAGGTCGTCGGAGCCCGGCAGCAGGTCGGGGTGCTGCCACACGGCGTCCCGGGCGTCGGAGCCGACGGCCTGGGTCAGCCGCTCCCACAGCACCGCCGCCTCACGCAGCTTGCGGGGCCGCAGCTCCAGACCGACCAGCGTCGCAAACGTCTGTTCGGCGGGTCCGCCGGTCGCGCGACGACGGCGAAGCGTCTCGCTCAGCGCCACGGTCCCGGGGATGCGGTCGCCGAGGGCGTCGGTCACCACGGTCTGCACCCAGCCCTCGATGAGGGCCAGCAGCGTCTCGAGGCGTTCCAGGGCGGCGATCTGCTCGGGCGTCGACTTCGGCTCGAAGATGCCCTGGTTGAGCAGTTGCTCCATGGCCGTCGGGTCCGACAGCGACGCGGGGTTGAAGCCCTGGGCGAAGTCCTCGATGCCGCTCATGTCGACCTTCATGCCGCGGGCGAACGCCTCGACGGCGTTGAGCAGCTGCGTCGACAGCCACGGCACGTGACTGAACAGGCGGTGATGCGCCGCTTCCCGCGCCGCGAGGAACATCATGATCTCGCTGCGCGGCTGCTCGAGCCCCTCCGCGAGCGACTCGATGGCCTCCGGCATCAGGGCGGCCACGCCCTTCGGGCCGAGCGGAAGGCCGATGTCGGTGGAGGTCAACACTTCTCGCGACAACGTGCCAAGGGCCTGGCCGAGTTGCGACCCGAAGGCCATGCCGCCCATCTGCGTCATCATCGCCATCAGCGGGCCGGCCATCGCCCTGGCCTCCTCGGGCAGGGCCTGCGCCCACACCGTCGACATCTGCTCGGCGACCGGGTCGCACAACCTCTTCCACGTGGCGAGGGTGTTGTCGACCCAGTCGCTGGGCGTCCACGCCACCGAGCTGGTGGTGCCCGCGGGCAGGGGAGTGACGCCGTCGAGCCAGGTGTCGGCGAGGCGCACCGCGTCGGCGACGGCGGCGCTGGTCTGCTCGGGCACCGGTTTGACGAACCCGATCGAACTGGACGCCAGCTGACGCGCCAGGTCGTAGTTGACGGGTCCGGATTGCGCGCCGCCGGCCATCGAGGTGCCTGCGCCGCTGAACATCTCACCGAGCTTGGAGAAGATCTGCCCGAGGTTGTTCATGTCGAAGTCGCCGCCACCGAATCCGAACGGATCCGGCGACGACCCTGCGTTGGGGTCCTTCTTGCGGTCGTCTCGGTCGGGGTCGTCTCCCTCGCGGTCCGAGGCAGAGAAGCCGAAAGGCTGGTCAGGCATGTCGTCCACGGTACTCACAGGATGCGGTCCCCGTGGGGCCGCGGTCACGCCGAGAGTGAACGGGTCTCGACCGACCCCTACTGTGGGCACCGTGATGGGTGGATTGAACCGGCGAATGATGACGCTGGTGGTGGCGTTGGTGCCGATCGTCGCCTTCGGTCTGCTGCTGTCGGCGGTGCGGGTGCCGTTCGTCGGCCTCGGTCCGGGCCCGACGTTCAACACCCTCGGCGAGGTCGAAGGCAAGGAGGTCGTCGACATCAAGGGCACCGAGGTGAAGCCCACGTCGGGCAACCTGAACATGACGACGGTCAGCCAGAGCGACGGCCTCACGCTCGGCCAGGCGTTGCGTCTGTGGATGTCGGGCAACGAGCAGTTGGTGCCCCGCGATCTGGTCTATCCGCCGGACAAGAGCAAGGACGACATCGACAAGGAGAACACCAGCGACTTCAAGCGGTCCGAGGACAGCGCGGAGTACGCGGCGCTCGACTACCTGAAGTACCCCAAGTCCGTCACCGTGCAGACCGTCGCCGACCCGGGCCCGTCGGCGGGCAAGTTGCAGGAGGGCGACGCGGTCGACCTGGTCAACGACAAACCGGTGGCCAACCTCGAGGAGTTCACCGCGATCCTGAAGGCCACCAAGCCCGGTGACCAGCTGGTGGTCGACTACCGCCGCAAGGACGGTGCCCTGGGCACCGCCAACATCACGCTGGGCAAGAACGAGGACCGCGATTACGGCTTCCTCGGCGTCGGCGTGGTCGACGCACCGTGGGCGCCGTTCACCATCGACTTCAACCTCGCCAACATCGGCGGACCGTCGGCCGGGCTGATGTTCAGCCTCGCGGTGGTCGACAAGCTGACCACCGGCGACCTCAACGGCGGCAAGTTCGTCGCGGGGACGGGCACCATCAGCGTCGACGGCAAGGTCGGCCCGATCGGCGGCATCACCCACAAGATCTACGCCGCGAAGGAAGCCGGGGCGACGGTGTTCATGGTGCCGGCCGAGAACTGCGACGAGGCCAACACCACCCACGAGGACGATCTCCAGTTGATCAAGGTGGAGAACCTGACCGGCGCCATCGATGCATTGAAGACCTATTCGGCTGGTGGCGAACCACCCCATTGCTGAGAAACCGCTTTGGGGCGGATGCGTAGAGTTGTGGCACGCCGAACCGCGGCGTGACGACCGACTGGAGTTGACGAGTGGGGATGCGGCCTGCGGCAAGAATGCCGAAGCTGACTCGACGTAGCCGGATTCTGATCGGGTTCGCCCTGGCGGTGGTGTTACTGCTGCTGATCGGCCCGCGTTTCATCGACACCTACGTCGACTGGCTGTGGTTCGGCGAGCTGGGGTACCGGTCGGTGTTCACCACCACCCTGGTGACCCGGCTGATCGTGTTCTTGGTGACGGCGCTCCTCATCGGCGGGGTGGTGTTCGCCGGCATGGCGCTCGCCTACCGCAACCGCCCGGTGTTCGTGCCCACCGTCGGGCCCAACGACCCGGTCGCCCGCTACCGCACCTCGGTGATGGCGCGCCTGCGGCTGTTCGGCATCGGCCTCCCCATCTTCATCGGCCTGCTGGCCGGACTGGTGGGGCAGACCTACTGGGTGCAGGTGCAGCTGTTCCTGCACGGCGGCGAATTTGGCGTCACCGACCCGCAGTTCGGCATGGACCTCGGGTTCTACGCGTTCGACCTGCCGTTCTACCGGCTGGTCCTCAACTTCCTGTTCGTCGCGACGTTCCTCGCCCTGGTGGCGAACCTGCTGGGGCACTACCTGTTCGGCGGCATCCGGCTGGCCGGTCGCACCGGCGCGCTGAGCCGCTCGGCACGCATTCAGCTGGTCACCCTCGTCGGCACGCTGGTGCTGCTCAAGGCGTTCGCCTACTGGCTGGACCGCTACGAACTGCTCAGCCACACCCGTGGCGGCAAGCCGTTCACCGGCGCCGGCTACACCGACATCAACGCGGTGCTGCCCGCCAAGCTGATCCTGCTGGCGATCGCCCTGATCTGTGCGGTGGCGGTGTTCTCCGCCGTCGTGCTCCGCGACCTGCGCATCCCCGCCATCGGCGTGGTGCTGTTGCTGCTGAGCTCGCTGATCGTCGGTGCGGGCTGGCCGTTGATCGTCGAGCAGTTCAGCGTCAAACCCAATGCCGCGCAGAAGGAAAGCGAATACATCAGTCGCAGCATCACCGCGACCAGGCAGGCCTACGGGCTGACCGACCAGAACGTCACCTACCGCGACTACAGCGGTGACGCGGCGACCACCGCGCAGCAGGTGGCCTCCGACCGGGCGACCACGTCGAACATCCGGCTCCTCGACCCGACCATCGTCGGCCCCGCGTTCACCCAGTTCCAGCAGGGCAAGAACTTCTACTCCTTCCCCGACCAGCTGTCGATCGACCGCTACGAGTCCAACGGAAACCTGCGCGACTACGTGGTCGCGGCGCGCGAGCTCAACCCCGACCGGTTGATCGAGAACCAGCGCGACTGGATCAACCGCCACACCGTCTACACCCACGGCAACGGCTTCATCGCCTCCCCGGCCAACACGGTCCGCGGCGTCGCGAACGACCCGAACCAGAACGGCGGTTACCCGGAGTTCCTGGCCAGCGTCGTCGGCGCCAACGGCAGCGTCGTCTCCCCGGGTCCGGCGCCGCTGGACCAGCCGCGCATCTACTACGGGCCCGTCATCGCCGACACGGCCGAGGACTACGCGATCGTCGGCAAGAACGGCACCGACCGCGAGTACGACTACGAGACCAACACCGACACGAAGAACTACACCTACGGCGGCAGTGGTGGCGTGCCGGTCGGCAACTGGCTGGCACGCAGCGTGTTCGCGGCCAAGTACGCCGAGCGGAACTTCCTGTTCTCCAACGTGATCGGTGAGAACAGCAAGATCCTCTTCAACCGCGACCCGGCCAAGCGCGTCGAGGCGGTCGCCCCGTGGCTGACCACCGACACCAGCGTGTACCCGGCCATCGTCAACAAGAAGATGGTCTGGATCGTCGACGGGTACACCACCCTCGACAACATCCCGTACTCGGAGCTGACCTCGCTGTCCTCGGCGACGGCCGACTCCAACGAGGTCGCGCTCAACCGGCTGGCGCTGGACAAGCAGGTGTCCTACATCCGCAACTCGGTGAAGGCCACCGTCGACGCCTACGACGGCACCGTCACGCTCTACGCGCAGGACGAGACCGACCCGGTCCTCAAGGCGTGGGAGGCGGTCTTCCCCGGCACGGTCAAGCCGAAGTCCGACATCTCGCCCGAGCTGCAGGAGCACCTGCGCTACCCCGAGGACCTGTTCAAGGTGCAACGGGCGCTGCTGGCCAAGTACCACGTCAACGATCCGGTGACGTTCTTCTCGACGTCGGACTTCTGGGACGTGCCGCTCGACCCGAACCCGACGGCCAGCAGCTTCCAGCCGCCGTACTACATCGTCGCCAAGGACATTGCGTCCAACGACAGTTCGGCGTCGTTCCAGCTGACGAGCGCGATGAACAGATTCCGCCGAGACTTCCTGGCGGCCTACATCAGCGCGAGTTCCGATCCGGCGACGTACGGCAAGATCACCGTGTTGACCATTCCGGGTCAGGTGAACGGTCCGAAGCTGGCATTCAACGCGATCAGCACCGACACCGCGGTCAGTCAGGACCTCGGCGTCATCGGCCGCGACAACCAGAACCGCATCCGCTGGGGCAACCTGTTGACGTTGCCGGTGGCTCAGGGCGGCCTGCTGTACGTCGCACCGGTTTACGCCTCGCCGGGTGCCAGTGACGCGGCGTCGTCGTATCCCCGCCTGATTCGCGTGGCGATGATGTACAACGACAAGGTCGGCTACGGACCGACGGTCAGCGACGCGCTGGACGAGTTGTTCGGTGCCGGTGCGGGAGCGACGGCGACCGGCCCCGCCCCGACGTTGCTGCCGAACGGTCAAGCGCCGGCCCCTGCGGCGAACCCGCAGCCCGGACAGCCGCCGGCCCAACCGCCGGCCAACCAGCAGGGCGGCGCCCCCGAGGTGTCGATCCCGGCGGCGGCGGTACCCAGCGGGCCGACACAGCTGTCGGCGGCGAAGTCCGCTGCGCTGCAAGGTGTTCAGACGGCTTTGGACGCCATGCAGTCGGCTCAGCAGAGTGGCAACTTCGCCCAGTACGGTGAGGCGCTGCAGAACCTGGACGACGCCATGGCCAAGTACCGCGAGGCGAAGTAGCCCCCTAGGTTCGTTCGGTGCGTTTTCGGGTGCTCGGGCCACTGCGGGTGGCGCGCGAGGAGTCCGAGGCGTGGGTCGACGTGGGCCCGCCGAAGCAGCGCGCCGTGCTCGCGGCGCTGCTGCTGGCCCGGGGGCGGGTCGTGTCCGTCGACCGCCTGGTCGACGCGGTGTGGGGCGACGACGTTCCGGGTAGTGCGACGGCGAGTCTGCAGGCGTACGTGTCGAACCTGCGCCGCGCTCTCCGCGACGGCGCCTCGACGGGACGCGTTGCCTCGCCGATCGTCCGGCAGTCGCCGGGGTACTACCTCGCCGTCGGGCCGGACGACGTCGACCTGACCGTCTTCACCTCGGCGGTCGGGCGTGCGGCGGCGGCCGTGGAGGCGCACGACTGGAACGTGGCACTCGAGCAGTCCGACACCGCAATGTCGTTGTGGCGCGGCCCCTTTCTGGAGGATCTCCGGGACCAGTCGTGGGTCGGTCCGGACGCGGCGGCGGCCGACGAGCTGCGACGCGACTGCCTGGACTACCGCGTCACCGCGCTGCTGGCGTTGGGCCGGGTGCCCGTCGCGGTGGCGGCCGCCGCGGAGCTGAGCGCAACCGACCCGCTGTCCGACCGGGCCTGCTGGTTGCACGTCGTGACGCTCTACCGGGCCGGCCGCACGTCCGATGCGCTGGAGGCGCTCGCGCGCCACACCCTCAGGCTCGACGACGATCTCGGACTGCAACCGGGCCCGGAACTGCGCGAGCTCCAGACGGCCGTCCTGCGGCAGGCACCGGAACTCGCGGCGTGGCCGCGACCGCCCGAATGGACCGGGGCCGCCGAGGTGGCCACGCCCACGGTCGCGACTCCGGCAGCCGCCGAACCCGTCGAGCCGCTCCGGCGCAGTGCGCTGGTCGGGAGGCAGCGCGAGTTATCGACGGTCACAAGGGTTCTCGCCGACGTGGCCGGCGGTGCCACCCGCTGGTTGGTGTTGTCCGGGCCGCCCGGGATCGGCAAGACCCGGTTGGCCGAGGAGGTGGCGGGGCGGGTCGCCGAGGGTGGTGGTCGGGTCGTGTGGATCAGCTGTCCCGACGAGTCCGCGACCCCGCCGTGGTGGCCGATGCGCCAGCTGGTGCGAGCGTTGGGCGCCGACGCCGACGAGGTGCTGCAGGTACCGGAGGACGCCGACCCCGACACGGCGAGATTCCGGGTCTACGAACGGGTTCACGGCCTGCTCGAGTCGGTGCCGGACGTGCGGGCGGTCGTCGTCGACGACGTGCAGTGGGCAGACTCGGCGTCGACGAGTTGCCTGGCCTACGTGGCCGGTGCGCTGCGCGACCATGCCGTGGTGTTCGTGGTGACCGTCCGCGACGGCGAGTTCGCCCCCGACGTGACGCGGCTGCTCGGCACGATCGCCCGCGGCGCGCACAACCGGCACGTCGAGGTGCCTGCGCTGTCCTCGCACGACGTCGCGACCCTGGCCACCCAGGTCGCCGACGAGACGGTCACCCCTGCCGAGGCGGCCACCCTCGCCGAACGGACCGGCGGCAACCCGTTCTTCGTGTGCGAGTACGCGCGGTTGCCGCGAGACGAGCGCCAGGGCAACGAGATTCCCGTCGCCGTGAAGTCGGTGCTGGACCGCCGTTTCGCCGGACTGGACCCCGCCGTTCTGCAGATGCTGCGCACCGCTGCGGTCGTCGGGGACGACGTCGACGTGGCGGTGCTGGCGAAGACGACCCGCCTGGACGTCGACGCCGTGGCCGACCATCTCGACGAGGCGGCCGACGAACGCATCCTGGTGCCGTCGCACACCGGCGACGGGTACGCCTTCGCCCACGGGTTGCTGCGCGAGCAGCTGATCGCGACCATGCCCGCGCTACGCCGACGGCGGCTGCACGCCACCGTCGCCGAGGTGCTGGCCGACGGCGTGGGGGCCGACGCGCTGACGCGGCGGGCGCTGCACCTGGTGGCCGCGCAGCCCCTGGTGGAACCCGCCGTCGTGATCGAGGCGTGCCGTCGTGCGGCCGAGGAGGCCACCGAGCGATGGAGCTCCGACATCGCCGCGACGTGGTGGCAGGCCGCGCTGGACGCCCACGACCGTCTGCCCGCCGCGGCCCGCGACGAGGCCGACCGCGATGCGCTGACGGTGGCGATGCTCGAGGCCCATTCCCGTGCCGGCAGAGGGCGATTGGTCCTCGTGACGGTGGAGAGGTACCTGACCGAGGCGCGTCGTGCCGGCCGGACGACGACCGTCGGTCTGGTGGCCAGCGCGCTGCTGCGGGCCAGTGGTGCGTGGCCGTGGCTCGCGCCGGGGCAGGATCCCGGCGACCTGCTGACGGTGCTGGAGGATGCAGCGGAGGTCGCCGACCGGGACGCCGGTGCGGGTGCGCGCGTGCTGGCGGCCCTGGCGGTCGGGCATTGCTACGACCCTCGTCCGGAGGTACCCGCGGCGCTTCTGGATCGTGCGGAGCGGCTGGCCGACTCGACCGGCGATCCCGACGTCATCGCCGACGTGCTGACGGGTCGGTTGATCACCTACTCCGGGGTGGCGACCGCCAGCGACCGCTGTCTGGTCTGGGCGGAGCGGCTGAACGGCTTGCGGCACAGCCGCTCCCGGGAGGACCGCGTGATCTCGAACTCGGTGGCCACGATGGCCGAGATGAACCTGGGTGACGTGGACGCCGCGGCGCATCGGCTGGCGGTGGGCATCGAGGGCAGCGAGGCGCTGGTGTTGCCGGTGATGCGTGCCCAGCTGCGGTGGATGGAGGCGGTTCTCGCGGTGTGGCGCGGCGACTTCGCCGAAGCCGAACGGCACCACGGCATCGCCGCCCACGTCCACGAGCAAACCGAGTTGTACGGGGCAGGAAGCGGATTGATGGCGGCGGTGTCACTGTTGCGGGAGACGGGCGGTCCGATCGACCCGCGGTGGCTGGCCTTGGCCGCCACACCGGAGACCGGCGGACGGAGCATGGCCGATCTCGTCAAGACCGCGCTGTTGACCATCGCCGACGAACCGGAGGTGGCGCCGGCCGCGGAGGCGTTGCTCGCGGAGTGGCTGGCCACGCGGGCGCGACCCCACGTGTGGACGACGCTCGGGCATTTGGTGCTGCTCGCCCACCTCGCCGCGGACAACGGGCTGGCGCGCTACGCCGGCCCGTTGCTGGAGGAGTTGCATCCGTTCGGCGACCGGATCGCGGTGCTCGGGCAGATCGGCGTCGTGGGGCCGGTGGCGCTCGCCACGGCCCGGCTGCATCTGCTTTCCGGTGACCGTGACCGGGCGGGGGTCGACCTGGAGCGGGCCCGAGCGATCGCCGAGCGGACCGGTGGGGCACCGACATTGGTGCGGTGTGGGTTGCTGGCGGCAGAGCTCAGCGAGCCCGGCCGGCGCAGCGACCTTGCGGCTCGGGTCGCCGCCGATGCCCGGCGCCTCGGCATGCGCGGGGTGGAGGCCGCTGCGCTCACCTTCGTCTGACGGCGGTGGGACGAAATCTTGGAGTCGGAGTCCAAGAAACGTCCAAGTGCGCCGAGTGATCCTTCAGCCCGACGACAGAGTCCCGCTGAAAGGAATCACGATGCACTCCCAGACCCTGACCGGCACCCACGGCATGGAAGCGCTGCGCAGCTACGTCAGCGCACCCGTCGCACTGCCCGGTGAGCGCGTGTACGACCGGGCGACGCCCTGGAACGTGGCGGTGCCCGTACGCCCCGCTGCGGTGGTCCTGGCGGCCACGGCGAGCCACGTGGCGCAGGTGATGAGGTTCGCCGGCGAGCGGGGCCTACGGGTGGCGGTGCAGGCCACTGGGCACGGCGCCGTGCCGATCGGCGCCGACACGGTGCTGGTGTTGACCGCGGGGCTCACGGAATGCGTCGTCGACCCGGTCGCGCGGACGGCCCGGGTGGGTGCCGGCGTGCGGTGGCAGACCGTCCTGGACGCGGCCACGCCGCACGGCCTGGCGCCGCTGTGTGGGTCGGCACCGGGGGTCGGCGTCGTTGGCTTCCTGACCGGCGGCGGCATCGGCCCGCTGGTGCGCACCGTCGGGCTGTCCTCCGACCACGTGCGGGCCGTCGAGTTGGTGACCGGCGCGGGCGAGGTCCTGCGCGTCACGCCAGAGGAGCACGCGGACCTGTTCTGGGGTGTGCGGGGCGGCAAGTCGATGCTGGGCGTGGTGACCGCCGTGGAGATCGACCTGCTGCCGATCAGCGAATTCTTCGGCGGCGCGCTCTTTTTCGACGGTTCGTATGCCGCCGAGGTGTTGGGGGAGTGGCAGCGGTGGACGGCCGACCTGCCCGACACCGTCAACACCTCGATCTGCATCCAGCAGCTGCCGCCGCTGCCGGGCATCCCCGAGCCGCTCGCGGGTCGGATGACGATCGCGGTGCGGTACACGGCCGTGGGGGACGTCGCGGAGGCGCAGCGGCTGCTGCAGTCGATGCGGGACGTCGCACCGGTGGTGCTCGACGCGGTCGGGGTGCTGCCGTACGCGGCGATCGGCGCGGTGCACGCCGACCCGGTAGACCCGATGCCCACCCACGAGGACCACGCGCTGCTGCGCGAGCTCACCGCCGAGACGGTCGAGGCACTCCTCGCCGCGTGCGGGCCGGAGTCTCGGTCGCCGCAGACGCTCGTCGAACTACGGCTGCTCGGTGGGGAGTTGGCGCGGGAGCCGCGGCACCGCAGCGCCTTCTGTCATCGCAACGCCGCGTATGCGCTGTCGGTGATCGGGGTGCTGGCCCCGCCGGTCGCCGACGCGGTCGCCGGGCACGCGGCCGAACTGATCGCGGCGGTGGCGCCGTGGGCCACGGGAGGGCAGCTGCCGAACTTCGCGGCGTCGAACGACCCGGGCCGTCCTGCGCGCTGCTACGACGAGGACGCGCTGCACTGGTTGAGGGCCCTCGCCCGACGCTACGATCCGGCCTCCGTAATGCGCTGACCACCCGATTTGGAGGTATGGGGGCTGCTCGGTAACCTTGTGTTCACCCGTCGCGGGGTGGAGCAGCTCGGTAGCTCGCTGGGCTCATAACCCAGAGGTCGCAGGTTCGAATCCTGTCCCCGCTACTAGGTAAAACGGCCCTCGGAGATCTCTCCGGGGGCCGTTTTCATGCCACTCGTGAACGGATTTGTGAACGGCCCCTGAGAATCCGCCGCCGCCGGGCTTGGGGCAACCGTCGGCACGCTTTGAGGTAAGCGCGATCGAAGCTGTGTACGACGGGCAACGTGGCATTGCCATTGCCATTCTCGAAGACGCCGCCACCATGCTGAGCCGCAATGGCGCCGTCATCTCTTTCCTGGGGTCGATGTGTTGGTGAATGTCGCATTCCCTTGTCACGGCCCGAAAACGCGGTTCGTGCGATGCCACGAAGTCGTGCGCGCCGGGCCGCATCCCACATCACCCCGCCGCCCTTGATCGTGCCGTCGGGGCGCCCCAGGAACGAACGGTCATGAACGAGTACGTCTCCAAATGGGCGGAAACCGATTGCGGCCTGCCGCCGAGCGTGCTGAGGTGGGGCGATGTCGAGGAAAAGGTGAGGCGAGCAAAGAAGACCGGGGGCCGTGGACCTTTCGGCTGCTGTTCGCGGCCGGGCCGATTCGGCCCCGCGTCGTTCGATTCGAGACCATGACCTGCGAGACATGCCACGAGGAGGAACGTGAACGAAAGTGATGTTGACGGTCGGGGACGAACGGTCGGCGGGTGGCCGTGGAGGAACGTGGGCCACGTCATCGTCGGTCTCGGCGGTGGCGTCTACATCGGCGACCACTTGCTCCAAAACAAGACCTCCGGTTGGAGCCTCGTCGGTTTCTACATGGCCTTCACGGCTCTCTTCATCGTATTCGCGATATTCAGACGCCACTATCGCTGGATGTTCGTGAGTGCGTACGTGGGAATGACACTGGTGATTGCGTACATGCTGCTGTTGGTGACGAGATGACCAGGTAACCACTCAACGGGGGCCTCGGGCGTCATTGGCGGGCACACGGGGCTCGCTGGTTGCGTGGTGCCCAACCCGTCACCATCACGCAGCAGCAGAATCGTCGTGGCGGAATTACTCAAGGCCCGGATCAGACTGAGGTGGTGAAGCGGCTTCCGATCTGTGTCCCGATGTGCCGTAACAGTTCCGCGGTACGCAGCGGATCGCGGGAGGTGTCGGTGTCGGTGTAGTCGGTGACGGCGAATACGTCGGTAAACACGGTACTGGCGTCGCGTTCGAGGTCGTTGCGGCCGACTACCGCGATGACCGGCGTCGGCGCGGCGCGCATTGCCACGGCGGCCGGGAGCTTGCCGTGCAGGGTCTGGTGGTCGAGTCGTCCTTCGCCGGTGATGACCAGGTCGGCACCGGTGGCGTGTCGGTCGAAGTCGAGAAGATCGAGGAAGTATTCGGCTCCCGATGCCATGGAGGCGCCCAGCAGCATGGCGGCAAAACCGATCCCGCCTGCGGCCCCTGAGCCGGCCGCGCGGGCGAACCCAGGTGCATCCGCGAAGCCGGAACGGGTGAACGCGGCGACGAGGTGTCCAAGGCCATGGTCGAGCTGAGCGACTTGTGCTGCGGTGGCTCCCTTTTGGGGTCCGAAGACGGCCGCGGCTCCGGTCAGACCGATCAGCGGGCTCGTGACGTCCCCGGCGACCACGACATCGACGCCGGTGACGTCGATGGCGTGGCGGCTGTCCACGCAGTGGATCCGGTCGAGGTTCGCCGCAGTCGCTGCGAGCAGATTGCCCGCCCGGTCGAGGAAGCGATATCCCAGGGCGGCAAGCATCCCGACGCCGCCGTCGGTGCTGGCGCTACCGCCGAGCGCCAACACCAAGCGACGGCCAGACAACGTCAGGGCTGCCCGGACGGCTTGACCGAAGCCGTAGCTCGATGCGGTCATCGGGTGGAGCTTCCCGCCCGGCAGGGTGACCAGTCCGCAGGTGTTGGCGACTTCGACGATGGCGGTGTCGCCGTTGAAGGCCACCGTGGTGCGGTGGCTGTCGCCGGTTGCTGCGCGGACGTCGGCCGGGAGGGGATGGAAGCCACTTGCCAGGGCGGCGGCGACGCTACCGTCGCCGCCGTCGGCCAGCGGGAGCGCCGTGATGTGTGCACCGGCGCCGGTGAGGCCTTTCGCCACGTGGTCGGCGACCTCGGCAGCGGTGAGGCTGCCCTTGAACTTGTCGGGTGCGATCAGGACTCTCATCGTTGTTCCGTCCTTCGTGGTCGGCGAGTGGCTGGTGGCACTTCTCCTCGACGACTTACGACGTCGTAGGGGGCGTCCGATGGCCGGCCGTGTCCGAACTCGTGCCGTGGGGCGGCGCGAGGACTTCCCGACTCGTGGGGGACGTCGGCGACGATGTGCCGGCCATGGCAAGTGCGGGCCCGTGATTCACCCCGACCAGCTCGTGCGCGGCCGGATCGTAGGGGTTGACGTCCAAGTCCTCGCTAGGGTCGACCAGCGGTTCGACGTCCTTCCCGGCGAAGACGGCCCGTGCTCTGACGACGTCGAGTTCACCGTTCCACTTGGCGACGAACAGGGTGGCCACGGCGTTGCCGATGAAGTTGACCAGCGCGCGGCATTCGGACATGAACTTGTCGATGCCGAAGATCAGCATGATGCCGACGACCGGGATGTGACCGATCGTGCTCAATGTCGCTGTCAGAGCGATGAATCCACCACCGGCGACACCAGCCGCACCCTTGGAGGTCAGCAGCATGACTGCGAGCAGACCCAACTGCTGTCCGATGGTGAGGTTGGTGTTGGTGGCCTGGGCGATGTACAGCGCCGCCAGGGAGAGGTAGATCGCGGCACCGTCGAGGTTGAAGCTGTAACCGGTCGGTACGACCAAACCGACGGTGGGCTTGGGGATTCCGGCGTACTCCATCTTGCGCATCAATCCGGGCAGCGCGGGCTCGGCGGTCGACGTGCCCAGGATCAGCAGCAATTCTTCGCGCAGGTACTTGAGCATGTGCCAGATGTTGAGGCGCAGATAGGCCATCACCGAGCCGAGGACCACGAAGACGAACAGCGCCGAGGTCACGTAGAACAAGGCGATCAGTGAGCCCAGGCTGGTCAGGGTCGACACGCCGTACTTGCCGATCGCGTACGCCATGGCGCCGAACGCGCCGAGCGGGGCGAGCTTCATGATGTAGTTCAGGATCTTGAAGATGATCTGGGTGAGCCGGTTGACCATGTCCAGCACCGGCCCGCCGATGTGGCCGACGGCGTTGAGCGCGACGCCGACGAGGACGGCCATGAAGATGATCTGCAGGATGTCGCCGTCGACGAACGGGCCGACCATGCTGTCGGGCACCAGGTGGGTGATGAACTCCCACCACTGCTTGGTCTCACCGGCGGTGATGAGCTTCTCCGCCGATTCGCTGGCCTCGATCTTGCCGGGGTCGGCGTTGACACCGTCGCCGACGCGGAAGACGTTGATGGCGACCAGGCCGAAGATCATCGCGAGGATGGTGCCGGCCTGGAAGTAGGTCAGCGCCTTGAGGCCGGTGACTCCGACCCTCTTGAGGTCGGCGACGCTGGCGATGCCGCCGACGATGGTCAGGAAGACGATGGGGCCGATGAGCATCTTCATCGCGGTGACGAACGTGGTGCCGATCGGTTCCATCGCGACCCCGGCGGAGGGGGCGAGCCAGCCGAGAAGGACCCCGACGACGATGGCGAAGAGCACCCAGAAGTACAGCTGTTGGTACCAGCGCTTCTTGACGTGATTGGGTCGGTAGACCGCGGTGGTGGTTTCGTGGAAATGCATGACGTTCACCTCTGTGTGATGAGTGTGTTTCGTATGTAGCAGGGCGGCCAGAGCACCGGCCAGGTTTGACGAACTGCGCCGCACAGAGGTGGCACCGAGGGCGCGGGGGTGGGCCCGGCACTCCTGCAGACCAGAGTCTTCGGGAGTGCCGGACCTCGTTGTCAGGCGGGGGTGAGGGCCTTCGACAGTGCGGCGATGATCGCGTCGGTCACCTCGTCGGTGTTGGACGTGCCGCCGATGTCGCGGGTCCGGACGCCGCTACCGCTGGCAGTTTCGATGGCAGCTTCCACGCGGCGGGCTTCGGCGTGCAGACCGAAGTGGTCGAGCATCAACGCCGCGCTGGCGATGGCGCCGACCGGGTTGGAGATGCCTTCACCGGCAATGTCGGGAGCCGAGCCGTGGACGGGCTCGAACATGCTGGGGAAGCGGCGTTCCGGGTTCAGGTTGGCGCTCGCGGCGATGCCGAGGCTGCCCGCCAGTGCCGAGCCCAGATCGGAGAGGATGTCGGCGTTGAGGTTGGACGCCACGACGACCGACAGGTCCTCGGGCTTGAGCACGAACTTGGCGCTCATCGCATCGACGAGCACGCTCTCGGTCTCCACGTCCGGGTAGTCCAGGGCGACGCGCTGGAAGACCTCGTCCCACAACACCATGCCGTATTGCTGGGCGTTGGACTTGGTGACGCTGGAGACCTTCTTGACCGCACGGGTGCGGGCCAATTCGAAGGAGAAGCGCATGATGCGCTCGCAGCCCTTGTCCGTGAACAGGGCAGTCTGAAGGGCGACTTCGTTGCCCGGGCCACGGCCCGACAGGTTGCGACCACCCAGACCGGCGTATTCACCTTCGCTGTTCTCGCGGACGACGACCCAGTCCAGTTCGGTGTCGTCGGCCTTGCGCAGAGGGGAGACGACGCCGGGCAGGAACTTGACCGGTCGGATGTTGGCCCACTGGTCGAAGTTCTGGGTGATGTTCAGGCGCAGGCCCCACAGGCTGATGTGGTCGGGGACGTTCTTCCAGCCCACGGCGCCGAAGTAGATGGCGTCGAAGGCCTTGAGGGTCTCCAGGCCGTCGTCAGCCATCATCTTGCCGGTCTTGTCGTAGTACTCGCAGCCCCACTCGAACTCTTCCCACGCGAAGGCGAACTTGCCGTCGGACTGTGCGGCCAGGGTGTCCAGCACGCGGCGGCCGGCGGCGACCACCTCCTTGCCGACTCCGTCGGCGGGGATCGCGGCGATCTTGAAGGTCTGCTCCGGGGCGAGCGAAGCGACGGGGGAGTCTTGGGTCATGATGTCCTCAATCTGCAGGTGGCGTGGATCACAATGAGTGATGACTCCATTAGCGGTCACACCGATTGATTCGTCCAAGACCGTATTTCAATCCGCCGTATAGGCTGGACCTATCTATCCAGGCGGGAGGCTCGACGGTGGACGTGAGGCAGCTGAAGTTCTTCCTCGCCGTGGTCGACCACAACGGGTTCAGCCGTGCCGCCAAACATCTGCTGGTGGCGCAACCTTCGTTGTCGCAGGCGATCGCCAACTTCGAGCGTGAACTCGGCTTGCCGCTGTTCCACCGAATAGGGCGCGGTGTGGTGCTGAGTGAGGCGGGCGCAGCCCTCGTCGGCCCGGCCCGAGTGGTGTTGCGCGACCTGGACGAGGCCAAGGCGACGATGGCGGCACTCAAGGGATTGCGAGGTGGACGAATCGATCTGGTCACCATGCCGTCACCGGGCATGGAACCCCTCACCACGATCCTCACCGCCTTCTCCCGCGCTCACCCCGATGTGACGGTGAACGCCGAAGCGGCCTTCACCCCCGAGGAGGTTCTAGCGCTGGTACGCAGTGGCTCAGCCGAGATCGGCGTCCTGGGCTCCGCCGAGCCCACCGTAGCGGCGGACCTCGACGTGGTGTCCCTGGAACGCCAAGCACTGGTCCTTATTTCGGGCCCAGACGATGGCGGCCCTACCGGCAACTCCATTGCGCGCGAAGAACTCACGGGTTGCCGGCTGATCGTGTCTCAACGCGGGTCGTTGATGCGAGCCCTCGTCGACGACGTCCTCGCCAGTGGTACCGATGTCAGCATCGTCGCTGAAATCGCCCACCGCACATCAATTCTCCCCATGGTGCTCAACGGCCTCGGCCGAGCCGTCATGCCCGCCTCGTGGACTGAGTCGGCCCGCCGCTCCGGAGCCCGCGTGCAAACCATCACCCCCGAGTCCTACCTCCACGTCGCCGCCATGAGCAGGCGTGACCACCTCACCACACCCGCCGCGGCACTCATGGCCGACGCCAGGGCGTATGCCGAAAGGACCGGTGAGTAGCAGTGAGTGGCCTCTGGGCCGTAGCCCACGGCGCGGCTGGCTCGACGTCGCGGAAACTATTGGTGCGCAAGGGGATCGAGTAGCAACTCGCCGCGTAGCCCTGGCGGCCGGTGTCGCCGCCGGATGTGAGTACTGCCCTCAGACGCGCAGCGCGCTACAGCGAGCGCAGGAAGTCCACCAACGCCGCGTTGACCTCGTCCGGCCGTTCCTGCGGGAGCCAGTGCCCCGCTCCGGGGCAGATCCGCACGTCCCGCAGACCCGGTACGTCGGCGCGCATCCGGTCTAGAGCCTTCGCCGTGTTGCCACCGATCAGGTCGTGTTCACCGGCGAGGTAGAGGGCGGGTTGCCGGATCGCCGAGCCGACGAACGGCGCGAGAATGGCTGGCATCGCGTCGAGGTTGCGGTACCAGTTGAGGCCACCGCGGATGCCGTGGCGGGAGAGTTCGGCGACCCAGATCCGGATGTCGTCCTCGGCGATCCAGCCGGGCAGGGTGGCGGGCACCGGCAGCTGCTGGATGAAGGTCTCGCCGCGTGGGAAGTATCCGTCCCAGCCGGACTCGTGCACGCCGTCGGCGACGACGTCACCGCTGATGCCGTAGAGGAAGCCGCGGAGGAAGGACTCGAGATCGGCGTTGATCTCGGCGTCCGCGACACCGGGCTCCTGGAAGTACAGCCGGTAGTAGTCGGCGTCGGATGCCTTGGCGCGCATCAGGTCCCCGATCGTCAGTCCCTCGGGCAGACAGCCCGTCGGCGCCTGGTGCGGGACGCTGAGGGCGGCGACGGCCCGGAAGACGTCGGGTCGCATCAGCGCGCAGTACCAGGCCACCGGCGCTCCCCAGTCGTGGCCGACGACGACGGCATCCGTCGCGCCGACCGCGTTCACGACGCCCACCACGTCGCCCACCAGGTGCGACAGGGAGTAGGCGGCGACGTCGGCGGGCGCGTCGCTGCGGCCGTAGCCACGCATGTCGAGGGCCACCGCCCGGAAGCCGGCCGCCGCCACCGCGGGCAGCTGATGGCGCCACGAGTACCACGACTCGGGGAAGCCATGGCAGAACACGACCAGCGGGCCGTCGCCAGCCGAGACCGTGTGCAGGCTGATGCCGTTGACGGTCAGGTCGGCGTGGTCGAACTGGTTCTCGCCCAACGTCATCGCGGCTTCTGCCGGGCGTGGAACTCGTCGGCGTACAGCTCCTGGAAGTTCGGTTCACCGGTGTGCGCGGTGAGCCCACCGTCGGCGACGAGGTTGGCGCCGGTGATGAAGCTGGCGTCGTCCGATGCGAGGAAGGCGATGACGCTGGCGATCTCGTCGGGCATCCCCACCCGGCCCATCGGGATGTTCCGTTCGTACACCGGCTTCATGTTCGGATGGTCCATCATCCCGCCGGGGTGGCTGTTCACCGGTCCGGGGCAGACCGCGTTGACGCGAATACCCTGGCGCGCGTGGTCGATTGCCATGTTGCGGGTCAGGTTGACCACCGCACCCTTGGCCGTGCAATAGGCGACCAAACCGTAGTTCCCTCCGAGGCCGGAGATCGACGCGGTGTTGACGATGTTGCCGCGGGTGACGGCCAGGTGGGGGATGGCGGCGCGGGAGCCGTAGTAGACGGAGTCGAGGTCGACCGCCATGATGCGGCGCCAGTCGGCGGGTTCGACGTCCACGACGGTTCCCATGGTGATCGCACCGGCGTTGTTGACCAGGACGTCGAGCTGGCCGAACCGCTCCACCGCGTGCTCGATCATCTCGGTGACCTGCTGCTCGTCGGAGACGTCGGTGATGCGGGTGGCGAGCCGGGTGTCACCGAACTCGTCGGTGAGCCGTGTCAGGCCCTTGGGGTTCACGTCGCACGCGAGCACCGTCGCCCCCTCGGCGAGGAACCTTCGCACGGTGGCGGCGCCGATGCCGTGACCGCCGCCGGTCACGATGGCCACCTTGCTAAGGTGTCGAGTCTCATCCACGGGCTGTCTCCTTCGGTTGTCCCTCGACGCCGGTCACGACGAGCGCTGCCTCGACGATGTGACGGCTGCTCATGCCAAGGATGTCGGCGGTATATTCCGGAGATCCGAAGGGCGGGAACACATCCGGTACGCCCACGGGCCTCGCCGGGACGCCGACCCCACGGAGCGCTAGGGCCTCGGCGACCGCCGAGAACAGGCCGCCGATGACGGAGTGGTTCTCCGCGGTGACCAGCCGGCCGGTGCGGGCTGCCAGGTCGGCGACCGCGTCACCGTCGAAGGGCTTCAGGGTGCTGACCCGCAGGACGGCTGCATGAACGCCCGATGCGGCCAGGACGTCAGCGGCGATCAGCGCCTCACCGACGCGGTCGCCGCTGGCGATGATGCCGACGTCGGCACCGTCCCGCAGCAGGGCCGCCTTGCCCAGCTCGAACGGCGGCATCTCCACGGTGCGTCTCGCGGACGCCCGGTTGAACGGTTGCCGAAGATAGACCGGCCCGTCGTAGTCAAGGGCCACCGTGAGTGCCTGCGCCGCTTCGGCCGGATCGGCGGGGTCGATGACGATCATGTTCGGCACGGCCCGCCAGACCGCGAGGTCGTCGATGGCGGTGTGCGACGGTCCGAACGTCGCCGAGATGCCCGGGGTGGCGCCGATGAGCTTGACATTGGCGCGGGGGAGCGCGATCTGCATGATCGCGAAGTCGAGCGCGCGGCGGGCCAGGAAGGCTGCGAACGTCGTTGCGACGACGGTCAATCCGGCGCGCGCCAAGCCGGCGGCGGTCATCACCAGATTCTGTTCGGCCATCCCTACCTCGACGTAGCGGTCCGGGTAGCACGTGGCGAAGGCCGTCAGGTCGGTGTACTTCTTCAGGTCTGCCGACACTGCGACGATGTCGTCGCGCTCGGCGGCGGCGTCCAGCAGGGCCTGACCCCACGGTCCGGCCTTGGTCCGCAGCCCCATCGCGGCTGCCGCGCCGGTGTGCTGGTTCACGAACCCTCCTCGATTTCGCGTTGCGCCGTTGCCCATTCGTCTGCGCTCATGCGAACGAAGTGGGCGTGGGGCCGGTTCTGCAGGCTGGGTGCACCCTGCGCGAGGCGGGTGTGTGCGATCAGCGCGCGCGGCCGTGCACCTGCGTCCCGATCGGCGGCGCCGAAGGCGTCGAGGAGGGCGTCGACGTCGTTGCCGTCGACGTCGCAGGCCCACCAGCCGAAGGTCCGGAACTTGTCGGCGAGCGGCTCGACTTCGAGGACGAGGTCGCCGTCGGCCTGGGTGCGGTTGACGTCGACGATGGCGGTGAGGTTGGACAGCCCGCGGGCGCCGGCGAACATCGCGGCCTCCCACGTCGACCCCTCCTGCGTCTCCCCGTCGGACATGTAGTCGAACACCCGCGCCGAATTGCCGCGGTATCGCAGCCCCCATGCGAGTCCACCTGCGACGCCGAGTCCCTGGCCCAGTGATCCTCCGGCGAACTCCATCCCGGGCACGTCACCGGGCTCGGAGCCGAGTGTGAGCGCGCTGCCGTCGGCGCCGTAGGTGCGCAGGTCGTCCTCCGTGAGCAGGCCATGTTCGGCCATCGCCGCGTAGTGCGCCAGTCCGTAGTGCCCGACCGACAGCAGGAGGCGGTCCCGTGCTTCGTCGTTCTGCGTGCTGGGTGACCAGTTCAGTTCCCGGAAGTACAGCACCGCGAACAATTCGGCCGATTGCAGTGCCTGACCGATGTAGGCCTCGCCCTTGCCGCGGGCGGCACACAGCGCGTGGAGTCGCAGCCGGCGCGCGACGGCGCGAAGGTCGGCGGCGTCGCGCACGGGATGCGCCGCGAGGGTCGTGTGTTCCACCATGAGTGCATCCAACCGGTTGCAGTCGGCGGGCGTCAACGACTTGTCGTAAACGGTGCGGTTGTGTCGGCGTGCTTTGTCGTGATCGTTTGTAAGATAACATGATTCGGATCGCCAACGCGAGGCCTCGAATCGAATCGGCCAGCGTACCCGTCACTGTGACGGGTTACGCACCACCTCGACTACAGGGGATGCCGGCTCAGGTGCCGCTTTAGCAGCACCCCTACCAGCTCGGGCTCCTCCTGGACGAGCCAATGCCCGGCGTCCAGCTCGACGAACTCGTGCGGGCCCGCGACGTATCCACGACCGACGTCGACGGCCATTCGACTGACATAGGGGTCGCGGTTGCCCCAGACGAGCATCGTCGGCAGGGAAACCGGCGCGAAGTCCAGCGACGTCCCGTCGAGCACGGTCATGTGCCCGTTCGTCGCGCGGTACCAGTTGAGCGCAGCGGTCAGTGCGCCGTCCTGCCCGAGGACGGCGAGGTACCGCTCGACGAGTTCCTCGTCGTGCGCGGTCCACACGTCGCGCAGCCGTGCGAACGTGTCTGCCGACCAGAATGATTCGACGATCTGCCCCGGGGCCTGCACGGCACCGAGGAAGTCCCGGTAGGCCTGCACCGCCGGATCGTCGCGCGTGGCCTCGGCGAAACCGCGATAGTGCGGGATGGACAGGCTGACGTAGGAGGCGATCCGCTCCCCACCGTCGAGGTCGACCGCGCACCAGCCCGCCGCCGCCCCCCAGTCGTGCCCGATCAGGTGGAAGCGGTTGAATCCCGCCGCGTCGGCGACGTCGAGGACGTCCTGCCCAAGGTGCCGGTGGTCGTAGGCGGCGACGTCGTCGGGCCGAGCGCCGGGGCTGTAACCCCGCTGATCGAAGGCGAGGCACCGATAGCCCTGGCGGGCAAGCAGATCCATGGCCGGAATCCACATCGCCGAGGTCTCCGGCATGCCGTGCAAGAGGATCACCGGCTCACCGTCCGTTCCGGAGGCCAAGGCCTCGAACGTGAGTCCCGCCGCATCGATCGACGTCCTCGTCACCGTGGTCCCCATGGGGCCTCCGCGCATCATCACCAGTGGATACAACCGGGTGTAGTCGGTTGGAGTCAACAATCACCGGTCTCGACGCCGAGGCGGCGGATCTGCTCACCGATGCTCGCCTGCAGCCGCTGCTGCCCGTCGTGCGACAGCCCCGAGGCAGATCCGATCCACGAGCCGAACAGCGCCCAACCCAGCGTGAGAGCGCTGCGGGCGGCGACGGCGATCCTGCCCTCCTCGGCCGAGAGGCCGTACCGGCCGGCGATGGCCGGGCCCAGCAAGTCGTAGACCGGCAGCGACGTCGGCAGCAGCGTCGGCTCGACGCCTTCGAGGATCAGCCGCCCGACGATCTGCGTCTCCAACTGGAACGACCGCCTCGACACGTAGGCGTCGAAGTCGTCGTTGGCTCGCAGGTGTTTGGCGTTCTCCTCGGCCAGCGCGCTCAACGCGGCGTGCAGCAGCTGACCCTTCGACCCGAAGTACCGGCTGATCATCCCGTGGTTGACGTTGGCGCGCCCCGCGATCGAACGGATCGACGCACCGCGGAACCCGACTGCCGCGAACTCCTCGGTGGCCGCCGAAACCAGCGAGCCGACGATGGCTTCCCGGCCCGACGGGCGTCTCGGAGTGACCTTGCGCTTGCTCTGTGGCACGGACGAATTCGCCTCGTCGAGCGCTCTGGCGTGGTCGGCGTCGGACGGCGAGGTGGCGGCGGGCCAGCGGGACGCCCGGCGCGCCTCCCAGGCCCGCTGCCGGTGCGACGGTCGGCAATAGCGGCCGACCGGACCACGCCCGCTCCTCGCCTCGAACCGCTCCCCGCACCATTCGCACACTCCGGTGCGCGCACCCGTCACAGTGACGAGTATGCCGCAGCCGGTCCGTGGCGCCGGTGACGGGAATCGACGTCCTGCGACGGGAGGATCCTTGCCGTCAGCGACGCTTTCTCAATCTCTGGAATCGGTACCGCCGCAGGCTTCGTGGGAAGTCGGCCAATCCGGGCCCACCGTCGCGCAGCCAGCCGGCGATGTCCGACCCCGCCTCGTCGTTGAAGACATAGCCAAGCCAGGTCGATCGTCCGCCGCGTCGATGTCCGCCCTCCGACGGTGTGACCACGAGGACGTTCGAACGCTCGCACGGTCCGAGGCAGTCGGTGACCCGCAGATCGGCCACGTCCCGCATCAGCTCGCGCAGCATGCCGAGCTGGGCTTGGTGGTCGGTGTCGGGGTGCTTCTTCGCAGTGCCGCAGCAGCAGCCCCGGCACACGGTGACGGTGGGCCGGGTTCGGTCGAGGGCCATGGTGTCAATCCTGCTCGATGCCAATCAGTGGCGCCGAAGGGGAGGCGTCCTCCCCGGGAGTTACGACGATGGGAACCTGGAGGACCCGTAGGATCCTGGCCGCGGTCGAACCGATGAACAGGCGGCGAGGCGGGGCCAGGCGACTCGACCCGAGCATCAGCAGGTCGCCGGGCTCCCAATCGAGTCCCTCGACGGCTGCCTCGACCGTGTCGCCGTCGGCGACGACCGCGGTGACGGCAGCACCCTCCGGTAGTGCTGACTTCACGGATTCCAGTGTGGCGTGGGCATGTTCGCGCGCCGCGTCGACGCCCTTCTCGCCGTGCTCGTCGAGCGCGACCAACGAGACCAGTCGTAGAGGTGCCCCGGTGGCCCGGCTCGCCGACACCGCGGTGTCGAGCAACCGAGCAGCGCCGGGGCGATCCCCGACCGCGCAGGTGACGCGCTGAATGCGCTGTACCTCCGAGTGTCGGGTACCTCGGGGCGCCACCGCGACCGGCACGGGGGCAGAGTGCAGCAGGTCGTCGACGAATGAGCCGAGCGCCAAGCTGCCGGCCAGACCGCCGCCGGATCCACCGACCACGAGGGCCTCGGCACCGAGCTTCAGTGCTTCGTCGCCAAGCGATTGGGCGACCGACTCTCCGATGACCACCTCGGCCCCGGCCGTGACGTCCTCGGGCACTAGGCGCATGGCGGCGTCGAGCCATTCCGAGCCCTGTCCGGCTAGCACCTCGTGAAACCTGTCGGCCGTCACGCGAGGGGTGGTCACGTCGTCGGGGGACAGCACCATTCGCAGTTCCAGTTCGGCGCCAAGGGTGCGGGCGAGTCGAACGCCGAGTGACACTGCGTCGGCCCCACCGGCGGTCGCGAGATAGCCGACGACGAGCTTCATGTGCTTCCACCCTTCCTGCGGTGCTCGACGTGCTCGATGGGCGTGCCCTCCTCGGACAGGGTCTCCTCTTCGATCCTCATCGTGAGCGGCTTGCGCAACCCGCGGGTGATGTAGACCAGCAGTACTAGGCCTATGACGAACCAAATGGCGCCGTAGAGAAGGGCATCGAAGTGCAGGTTCAGCCACAGCACCACTGTCAGGGACATTCCGATGACGGGTAGCACGATGTTGGTGAAGATCTCGACCGGCGTCTGCCGCTTCTTCAGGTGCACGGCGAAGTACAGGAGCACGGTCAGGTTGACGACGGTGAAGGCGATGAGGGCGCCGAAATTGATCATCGCCGAGACGAATTCGAGCGTGAACCTGAATGCGAGCAGCGACACGGCCCCGACGATCAGCACGGCGTGCAGCGGGGTGAGAAACCTCGGGTGGATGTAGGACAGGAAGCGTGGGATGCGCCCCGTCTGATTGCGGGCCATCACGTAGATCATGCGGGAGACGCTGGCGTGGGAGGACAGGCTCGACGCGAACATGGCCGCCAGCGCAGCCGAGACGAACAGGATCTTGAAGAACTCTCCGCCCACCTTCAGCGCGAGCTCCGGCAGTGTGTCGTCGGTGACCTCGAAGCCGTCGAGCGTGGGGAAGGCGCTCTGGGCAAACCACGCACCGAGCAGGAAGATCGCGCCGCCGATGAGGAGGGCCAGGACGATCGCCTTCGGGACGGTATTGGGCGTCTTCGCCTCTTCGCTGTACATCGTGATCGCATCGAACCCGATGAACGAGAAGCACACCACGGTGGCGCCGGCGATGACTGCCCCCATGTCGACGCCGGCGTGATACAGCGGTTCGAGTGTCAGCGCGGTGCCCTGGCCAAGGCCGCGCGACAAGGACAAATAGGTCAGGACGACGAACGCGCCGATGAGCACCGTCTGGAAGACGACGAGCACTCCGTTGACGTTCGACGTGCCCTTGATGCTCCAGCAGTTGAGCGCGGTGACGATTGCCACGTAGACGAGGACGAAGATCCAGGACGGAGCGTCGGGGAAGAACGACTCGAAGTAGATCCGGCCGATGACCGCGTTGACCATCGGCAACAACAGGTAGTCGAGTAGCGAGGACCACCCGACGAGGAAGCCGACGTTGGGGTGGATGACCTCCGATGCGTACGTGAAGGCCGACCCCGCCGAGGGAAAGACTCGGGTCATTCGTCCATAGCTGAGCGCGGTGAACACCATGGCGACGAGCGCGACGATGTAAGCCAGCGGAACGACACCGTTCGTCTCCTCCGACACGATGCCGAAGGTGTCGAAGACGGTCATGGGGGTCATGTAGCCGAGGCCGAGGCCGACGATTGCCCACAGTCCGAGTGATCGCGATAGGTGAGACTGTGTGGCCGGAGCCGTGTTCTGTTGCACGCGAGAACCTTTCGTCGACCATCGGGAAGATCCCCGCGTCGCCCCGACGGGGGTGGCGGTCGGGTTCCCAGACGGACACCCTACTCACTCGTGGACGCTGGCCGAACGTTTCCGACGACGTCGTGAACTACGGGTTGGCTCGAATCCCTGGTCGCCGGCGTCGGAACGGCGCGTCCTCAGCTCTCCGGCGAACCAATCGCCTGCAGATGCTCCACCGTCGCCGCGCGACCGCGCCCAATGTGATCCAGCATTCCCTGCCCGGCGACCTCGGCCTCCCTGGCCTCGAGCGCCGTGGTGATCGCCTCGTGGTCGGCGACGGAGCGGTGCCGACGTTGGACGAACCAGATCGCTTGGTAGGGAACGCCGTTCCACAACCGCTCGATGAAGTCGTCCAGCAGCGCGGAATGGGCAGAGGTGTACACCATGCGGTGCCACCGCGCGTTGAGTTCGACCACGTCGGCGAAGCGCGGGGGATCCCCGTCGACGACGAGGCGGAACTCCTCCTGCAGCTCGCGAATGCCCTGCAGTTCGGCCGGGGTGGCGTTCGCCGCGGCCAGCTTGGTCGCGAGCGGCTCGAGAGTTTGGCGCAGAAGGTAGATCTCCTCGGCGCGCTGGATCGAGTACCGCGTGACGACGTGGCCGTGGTGACGCTTGTACTCCACCAGCCCGTTTGCCTGCAGCATGCGCAGCGCCTCGCGAATGGGAGTGAGGCTCATCTGCAGTTGGTCCGAGAGGCTGGCCAGCGTGAGCTTCGCCCCACCCGGCAGCGCACCGCGCTCGATCAGTTGCCGGATCGCGATGAACGCCTCTTCCGCCTTGGTCGTCGGGAGAGGCTCGGGCGGGCTGACCATCGCTTCCTCTCGTGAGACCAGTGCTGTCACCGAGACGGTACCGCGATCGGCGTGATCGGTCCTCCGCCCGCGAGCACCTGAACCACATTCGTGACCGCCAGCTCGGCCATTCGGGTCCGCGTCTCGACGGTCGCCGACCCGAGGTGGGGCGCAAGGACCACGTTGGAAAGGTCGCGCAGGCCCGGGTGGACGTCCGGCTCGTGCTCGTAGACGTCGAGCGCGGCACCGGCGATGACACCGTCGGCCAGGGCGTCCACGAGGGCGCTCTCGTCGACGATCGGACCGCGGGCCGTGTTCACCAGATAGGCGCCCGGCTTCATCCGGCGCAGCGCCGCTGCGTCGACCAGATGCCGGGTCTCGGCGCTCAGCGGACAGTGCAGCGACACGACGTCGGACGTGGCGAGCAGCTCGTCCAGGCCGACGCGGCGGCCGAGGTCGCCGTCGTGGTCGCGACGGGCGTGGTAGACGATCCCCATGCCGAACGCGGTGGCGCGTGCGGCGACAGCACGGCCGATGTGCCCCATGCCCACGATTCCGAGCTGCTTGCCCTGCAGGCCCGTGCCGAGCATGAATCCGATGTCCCACGACCACGACTCGCCCGAGCGCACCAGCCGGTCGCCTTCGGACACCCTGCGCGTGACGTCGAGCATCAGGGCCATGGTGAGGTCGGCCGTGGCGTCGACGAGCACACCCGGGGTGTTGGTGGCGACGGCGCCGTGGCGGGTGATCGCCGCGACGTCGAGGTTGTCGTAGCCGACCGCGGTGTTGGCCACCACCTTCAGCTGGGAGCCCGCTGCGGTGAGCACGTCGTCGTCGACGCGGTCGGTGAGCATGCTGACGATCGCGTCGGCGCCCCGGGCGGCCTCGTGTAGCTCCTCGGGGCGCAGCGGCCGGTCGTGCGGCGAGACCCACACCTCGCCCACTTCGGCCAGGGGGGTCAGCGTCGCGGGCGGCAGGCCCCGCGTGACGACGATCCTCATGGCATGCCTGCCAGGATCGCCCGGGCCCGCCGGGCGATCGGGTAGTCGACGAAGGTGCCGTCCGGCAGCCGGATCGACGACACGCCGTCGGCTTCGGCCGCGGTGAAGGCGGCGTCCACCGCGCGGGCCCAGTCGACTTCGGCCTGGGTGGCGGAGAAGGCGTCGGTCACCGCGGCGATCTGCGCCGGATGGATGACCTGCTTCCCGCCGAAGCCCAATGCGCGAGCGCGACGTGCGGACCGGGCGAGGCCGTCGGCGTCGCCGAGGTCCAGATGGGGCCCGTCGATCGGCGGCGGTCGATGGGCGGCCGCGGCGGCGAGGACCAAGCGTGAACGCGCATGCAGGAATTCGTCACCGTCGGCGGTCGGCCTGATACCTAGTTCGCGGGACAGATCGGCGGGGCCGAAGGCCAGCGTGTGCACCCGTTCGTGTGACGCCGCGATGGGCGGTGCGGCAAGGATGCCCGCGGCCGTCTCGACCAGCGGCACGATGCCGGTCCGACCCACGTCGAGGCCGGCGGAGCGCTCCGAACCCTCCAACAGGTCTGCGGCACGGCGGATTCCGTCCGGATCGGAGCTCATCGGGACGATCACCAGGGCGATCCGGTGCAGTACCGGCTCCAGGGCGGCGACGTCGTCGTCGGCCAGTCCGGAGTCGATCGCGTTGATCCGCACCGACAGCACCGGGAGGCCGTCGTCGGGCAACTCCTGCAGCGCCGACCGTACCGCCGTGCGGGCGGCGTCCTTTCTCGCCGCGGCGACCGCGTCCTCCAGGTCGACGGCGACGCCGTCGGCTCCGCTGGCGACCGCCTTGGCGATGCGGTCCGGTCGGTCGCCCGGCACGAAGAGCAGGGTGCGAAGCAGGGGTGTCGCGCGCGTCATCCGGCCGCCCCAGTCGTGGAGAGCAGGCGCGTAGCGACGTGCACGCCCAGTGCGTAGAGGTCGTCGGCGGCATCGGCGATGCGGCCGCTCAGCGGCCGTACGTCCGTCGCCCCCAATTCAAGCAACGCCGAGGCGCCGTCGGGGTGGACGCGCCCACCGAACACCACCACCGGAAGTTGGCTCGGCCCAGCCGCCGCCAGGACTCCGGAGACCACCTTGCCCTCGGTGGAGGACAGGTCGACGGTGCCTTCGCCCGTCACCGCGATGCTGGCGGTACGGGCGGCGTCGGCCCATCCCGTCAGCGACAGCACCAGGTCGATTCCGGACTCGATCGCCCCGCCCATCGCCAGCAACATCGCACCGATCCCGCCCGCCGCGCCGGCGCCCGGATGGTCGGCGACCTCGACGGGGTGGCCCAAATCGGCCAGTGCCCGCTCGAGCCGGGGGACGTCGGATGGTGCGGCGCCCTTCTGCGGGCCGAAAACCGCTGCGGCGCCCCGGTCTCCGAGCAGCGGGTTGTGCACGTCGGAGGCGACCCGGACGGGTAGCGGAAGGCTCGGCAACGCCTCCCGCATGCCGACGCCACCGTCGACGGTCGCGACTCCACCGACGCCCAGCACCAGCTCCCGCACGTCGGGGTCGGCCCCGATGTGTGCGATCAGCTCGCCCAGGCCGCGACTCGAGGCCCGGAACGGGTCGAGCTCGGCATCGGTCAGCAGCGTCAGTCCGATGGCCTGCGCACTCTCGGTGACGGCCCGCCCGTCGGGCATCACCAGGTACCGGGCTGGCGTGGCACGGCCCAGCGGGTCGGAGACGGTCACGGTGCGCAGTTCACCGCCGAGCGCGTAGCGCAGCACGTCGACGAGTCCTTCGCCCCCGTCGGACAGCGGCACCGTCGTGACCGCGATCCCGGGGTCGGTGGCGGTGATCCCGGCGGCGACGGCGGCCGACGCGTCGGCCGCGCTCAGGCAGCCCTTGAGGCTGTCGGGGGAGACGATGACGGTCGGACGGCCCATCAGTCGGCGTACCAGTTCGGCAGGTCGTCCTGGAGGTCCACCCACACCGACTTGATGCGGGTGTAGTGCTCCATCACGGCCTGTCCACCCTCGCGGCCGTAACCGGACTGCTTGTATCCGCCGAACGGGACGAGGTGGTTGATCGTGCGGGTGGTGTTGACCCAGATCAAGCCGGCCTGGATGCCGGCGGCGACGCGGTGCGCGCGGCCGACGTCACGGGTCCACACCGAGCCGGCGAGCCCGTACTCGGTGTCGTTGGCCTTCGCCAGGGCGTCGGCCTCGTCGGTGAAGGTCATGATTCCGGTGACCGGTCCGAAGATCTCCTCCCGGATCATCTTCATGTCACGGTTGACGCCATCCAGAATCGTCGGTGAGTAGAAGTAGCCGTCGGCCAGCGGCGGCTCGGTGGGGGTGATGCCGCCGCAAATCAGTTCTGCGCCTTCGCTCGTGCCGCTGGCGATGTAGCCGGCGATCTTGTCGCGGTGCTGCGCGGAGATCTGCGCACCCATCTGCGTGCGCTCCGACAGCGGGTCGCCGACGCGGATGCGGCGCGCCAACGCCGAGAATCGGTCCAGGAACTCGTCGTGGATCGCTTCCTGGACGAAGATGCGCGACGCCGCCTGGCACGACTGCCCGGCCGCGGAGAAGATGCCGTAGGCGGTGCGGTGCACCGCGGCGTCGAGGTCGGCGTCGTCGAAGATGACGGTCGGCGACTTGCCACCCAGTTCGAAGGTGACCAGCTTGAGGTCGGCGGCGGCCGTGGCCGCGATCTGCTTGCCGACCTCGGTGGAACCGGTGAAGGCGATCTTGTCGACGTCCGGGTGGGACACCAGCGCCGCGCCGGTCTCCTCGCCGAGCCCGGTCACCACGTTGAAGACGCCGTCGGGCAACCCGGCCTCGGCGACGAGGTGGGCGAAGACCACCGCCGACACCGAGGTCTCCTCGGCGGGCTTGAGGATGATCGTGTTGCCGCCGGCCAGGGCGGGGGAGAGCTTCCAGGCGAGCATCAGCAGCGGCGAGTTCCACGGCACGATCGCGCCGACGACGCCGACGGGCTCCCGGCGGGTGTAGCTGAACGCGGAGGCCGCCTGAGGGTGGGTCTCGCCGAGCACCGTCTGGGCGACGCCGGCAAAATACTCGAAATACCGCACCACGGCGTCGATCTCGGCGCGGACCTCACGGATGGGCTTGCCGTTGTCGCGTGACTCGATGACGGCGAGCTGGTCGCGGTGGCGGTCGACGACGGCCGCGATCTTGGTCAGGAAGCGGCCACGGTCGGCGGCCGACACGGTGGCCCACGGACCGTCGAACGCCGCGCGTGCCGCCGCCACGGCGCGGTCGACGTCGGCGGCGCTGCTGCGGGGCAGCCTGGCCCACACCCGGCCCGAGCGCGGCTCGTAGGAGTCGAACGTGGCGCCGTCGGCGGCGACGGCGGGCGCACCGTCGACGAACATCGACAGGTCGGCGACGTCGGTGCTGAGCTCCGGGTCCGCCAGGGAGGCGACGTCGGAGGGGCGGTAGGTGGTGGCGGTCATGAGGACGACTCCTGCGGCAGTAGAACGGGTTTGATCTCTTCGAAGTTCTGCATCCGTGTCATCACGGCGTCGACGTCACCGAGTGGATACCGGCCGCTGATGAGGCGGTCGAACGGCAACCGGTCGGCGTAGCGCTCCAGAATGGTCAGGGCAGAGCGGTAGTGCGAGAGGTCACCGGAGAACGACCCGATGACGTTGAGGTTCTTCTTGGTGATGGTGCCCGGCGCGACGGCGGTGGTGCCCGCGCCGAGCTGGCCGACCACCAGATAGCGGCCGTCCGGCCCGGCCATCTCGACGCCCTCGGCGAAGGCGGCGGGGTGGCCCGAGAACTCGGCGACCAGGTCTGCGCCCAGACCGCCGGTGGCGTCGAGGACCCTCGCCAAGCGGTCGGCTGGATCAGGGTGCGCGGCCAGGGAAATGACCTCGTCGGCCCCGAATTCCGACGCGATCTCCAGCCGGGCGTCGGGCGCGCCGACGGTGATGACGCGTCCGGCGCCGGCCTGGGCGTACAGCCCCGTCGCCAGGATGCCCAGCGGTCCGGCGCCCTGGATGACGACGGTGTGCTCGGGTCCCACCCGACCGGCTTGTTCGACCGCGTTGACCACCGAGCGCAGCGCGCAACTGGCCATGCTGGCGAGGTCGTCGGGTACCGCGTCGGGCACCCGCAGGCGTCCCGAGCCCGGCAACACGTACGAGTGCTGAGCCAGCCCGCCGAGCAACGTCGGCCACTGGTCCATGGTGGCCTGACCGTAGGGGATCTTGTTGCGGCACAGGGTGGGGCGCTTCCGGGCGCACATCACGCAGTGACCGCAGACCGCGTGGGTCCACAGAATCCGGTCACCGATGCGCAGGGGCTGACCGGCCGAGTCGACGTCGGCGCCGTCGCCGATCGCGATGATGCGGCCGACCATCTCGTGGCCGAGGATCAGCGGCAGCGCCACCGGGATGGCCAGGGTGCCCTCCCAGCAGTGCACGTCGGTGCCGCACAGCGAGCAGGCGACGATCTCCACCAGCAGGCCGCCGGCCTCCACCGTCTGTGGCACGGCGACTTCTTCGAGCTTCAGCGGTTCCCCGAAGCCCCGGACGACGGCGGCGCGGGTGTACTCGGGCAGTGTGGTGGCCTTCATCGCTGCACCTTGGAGACATCGGAGGTGACGTCCGGCGTGACGATGACGGGCGCGGTGGTGCGCACCTTGCCCCAGATGAGCATGACCAGGAAGCTCAGCAGACACACGCCGGCGATGTAGGACGCGACCGGCCACGTGGCGCCCCCGCTGCGAATCAGCAGCGACGCGGCGATCAACGGGGTGAAGCCGCCCACGATGGCGGCGCCGAGCTGGTAGCCCAGCGACGCGCCGGTGAACCGCACCTTGGTGTCGAACAGCGCCGAGAAGTAGCTCGCCTGCGCGGCGTACATCAGCGAGTGCGCGACGGCCAGCCCGACGATCAGGGCCGTCCACAACGTCCACGCAGTGCCCGCGCCGGCGAGCCAGAAGAACGGGAAGGCGAACAGGACCATGAAGCCCGCACCGGCCATGTAGACGGTCCGCGTGCCGATCCGGTCGGCGAGCACGCCGAACAATCCGATGGTGACGATCGCGACGACGGAGGCGACGAGAATGCCGTTGCGAGCGGTGGATTCGCCCGCACCGCTCTTGGCCAGGGTCAGGGCGAAGACGGTGATCAGATAGAACGTGCAGGTCTCGGCGGCCTTCGCGGCGAAGGTGATGAAGATGCCGCGCCGACCGGTGCGGAACGCCTCCACCAGGGGGATGCGCTTCTTCTCCTCCTCGGGTGCGATGGCCCGCGCCGCGATGGCCGCGGCGAACTCGGGTGACTCGGTGATCGCCCGCCGCAGCCACAGACCCACCAGCATCAGGACCGCGCCGAGGATGAACGGGATGCGCCATCCCCAGCTGAGGAAGTCGTCGTCGGGCAGCAGCATGAAGGCGCCCAGCACCAGACTGGCGAGGATGAGGCCGGCGTAGATGCCCATCTGCGGGCAGCTGCCGTAGAAGCCGCGGCGCCCCTCGGGGGCGTGCTCGATGGTCATGATGGACGCGCCGCCCCATTCGCCGCCGTGTGCGAGGCCCTGCAGAACGCGAAGGGTGACCAGAAGGATCGGTGCCGCAGTGCCGATGGTCTCGTAGGTCGGTAGTAGCCCGATGCCGACCGTCGAAACACCCATCAGCGCAAGGGTGGCGATCAGCACGCTCTTGCGGCCGACCTTGTCCCCGAAGTGGCCCGCGATGATGCCGCCGATGGGCCGCGCGACGAAGCCCACGCCGAAGGTGGCCAACGCCAGCAGGGTGCCCACGGCGGGATCGTCGCTGTGGAAGAACAGGGTGCCGAAGATCGTCGCGGACAGGGCACCGTACAGGTAGAAGTCGTAGAACTCGAGCATCGAACCGATGCCGCTGGCCAGTGCAACGCGCCGGACCAGACGCTCGTTGGGCACCGTCGGCCCCGTGGTGGTGGTCATGATCGTCCTTGATTCGTCGAGATGGGTGTGCGGGTGGGGCCGATGACACCGGCCTCGGTCAGTTCGTCCAAAACGTCTTGCGGGTAACGCAATTGGTCGCGAAGCACGTCGTCGTTGTGCTCGCCGAGCACGGGCCCGGGACTGCGGATGGACCCCGGTGTTCGGGACAGCTGGGCGATCAGACCCTGCATCCGCAGGGCGCCGAGGACGGGGTGGTCCACGTCGACGACGCTGCCACGTTCGGCGAAGTGCGGGTCGGCGGCGATGTCGGCGGCGCTGTACACCGGACCGGCCGTCGCCCCGACCGCGTCGAAGGTGGCCAGCACGTCGGCGTTGTCGCGGCGTCCGACCCAGTCGGCGATCGCCTCATCGATCTCGTCACGGTGTTCGATGCGCCCGGAGATGTCGCCGAACCACTCGGCGTCGGCCAGGTCCGGCCGCTCGACGACGCGCATGATGCGCTGCGCGGTCGAGGTGGTGGCACCGGACAACGCAATCCACCGACCGTCGCGGGTTTGGAAGCACTCGCGGGGGACGTTGAAGCCCGTCCGGCTGCCCTGGCGCGTCGGGAGGGTGCCCAGCTGGTCGTAGGCGGAGGTCTGAGCGCCGAGGATCCAGAACAACGGTTCGTAGATGGACAGGTCGACGACCTGGCCCTCGCCGGTGGCCTCGGCGTGCCGGAGCGCGACCATGGTCGCGAAGGCTCCGGCCAGGGCGGCGACGCCGTCGGCCAACGGCCACTGCGGAAGGACGGGTGGGCCGTCGGCCGCGCCGTTGGTGTCGGCGAATCCGGACATGGCCTCGGCGATGGTGCCGAATCCCGGGCGCGAGCTGTAGGGACCCGTCTGGCCGAAGCCGGACACGCGGACGATCACCAGTTTCGGGTTGGCGGCCAGCAGGTCCCGTGGATCCAGGCCCCACTTCTCCAGGGTGCCGGGTCGGAAGTTCTCGATGAAGACGTCGGCGTCGGTGAGCAGCCGACGCATCACCTCGGCGCCGCGGGGGTCGGACAGGGCGAGGCTGACGTCGCGCTTGTTGCGTCCGACCACTGCCCACCACAGGGATTCGCCGTCCTTGCGCCACTCCCACTGCCGCAGTCCGTCGCCGCGGGGGTGCTCCACCTTGATCACGTCGGCGCCAAAGTCGCCGAGCAGGGTGGCCACCATGGGGCCGGCGTAGATGGTCGCGGCGTCGACCACCCGCACACCGTGGAGCGGCCCATTCGCGGCGCCCGAAGTTGTATCAAACATTTAATTAAACTAACTCGTGTGTGACCGCGGGCACAAGTGTCCTGGCGCGGCGGCGGGCTGGCGCTGGCCGCCAGTTCTTGCCGACAACCATCCGTCAGCTCGCGCGCTCGAACCCATGCCCGAACCCCTGATGCGCCGATGGCCGGGTCGCGTTCGAGCGTGCGGAGACGATGCCGCGACGGAGTTGGGCATCGGCTCGAACTCCTTCACACACGTGAAGCGCTGGCGCCGGGCCTCAGGTCAGCCTGCGCTCGTATGCGCACCGAACACCGCGGCCGTTGCCAGCACGGTCCCGTCGTCGCCGTCGGGCGCCGACAGCAGCAGCCCACTGGGCAGGCCACCGTCCACGCCGGGCACCGGCAGCGTCACACCGCACGCACCCAGGTAGCTCAGCGCCATCGTGGTCCGAAGCGTGCTCGCGTTGGCGGCGTCGTACGCCGCGTCGCTGGCGAGCAGGTCGGCGATCCGTGGCGGTTCGTGGCGCACCGTCGGGCACAGCAGCACCGCCCCGGCTAGCTCGGCGCGAAACATGCTCCGCAGCAACGGCATCGCTTCGCGTAGCGGCTTGACTGCCTCCACGGCGTCCGCATTGTGAAGCAGTCGGCGTCGAGTCGCGGGCTCCATGCCGCCCGCTTCGGCGAGCAGATGCCCGTACGCCGCCCACGCCTCCGCGCCGACGATCGTGCCGTGGGTGTCGAGGAGGTGCTGTGCCTCGGTCAACGACCGCAGTTCACGAGAGGTGACGTCGACGCCGTTGCGGCGCAGGGCGTCCACGGCGGCGGAGAACGACGACCGCACGCCGGGGCTGGCCTCGTCGACCCATTCACCCGTGGGGATGACCGCCCGCAGCACGGGCGTGCGCTCCGGTTCGCCGACGAGGAGGTGGTCGACGAGCCGGACGTCGGCCACCGAGCGGGCGACGAAACCCACGCTGTCCAAGGTGGGGGAGAGTGCATCGAAGTCGTTGGGGCCGTAGCGGTGATGGCTGGCCCGGTATCCGACGCAGCCGGTGAACGCCGCCGGGATGCGGATCGAGCCGGAGGTGTCGGTCCCGACGGCCAGCGGTGTCACACCGACGGCGACGGCGACCGCGGCACCCGACGAAGACCCGCCGGGCACTCTCGCCGGATCCAGCGGGTTGACCGGGGTGCCGAACACCTGGTTGACGCCCAGCCCGGAGAACGCGAACTCGCTGAGGTTGGTCTTGCCGACGGTCACCATGCCGAGCTCGCCCAGCCGCCGCACCAGTGCGCTGTCCGTGCGCGCCGCGGGGCGATCGCGGAACAGGGCCGAGCCGCAGGTCGTGACGGTGCCGCAGACGTCGAAGAGATCCTTGAACGCCACGGGAACGCCGTCGAGCGGACTGCGGAGAGATCCGCGCTCGCGACGTGCGTCGCTGTCCGCGGCCTGCCGGCGCGCCAGGTCCGCGGTGACGGTGATCATCGCCGAGTGGGCGGTCGGTGAGTAGGCGCGGGCGAGACTGCGCTCGCAGGTATCGCGCGCGCTGGTCATCACTGCAGCTTAGGTGCCCGCCGGGTGGCCACGCCTGGACGAACCTCCACCGACCGCCAGCAAGTGGTGTGCAAACGGCCATGACGGACCGGCCGCGCTCACCGGTTGACTGCGGACATGGAGTTGACCAACGACACGACCACCCTCGACATACCGGCCGGCACGGGTCGCGCGATCCGCCTCCGCCGCGGCGACCGTGTTCGCGTGGTCGACGTCGACGGCGGTCAGGTGGGTGACCTCTTCGCCTTCGCGGCGGCCGACGTCCACGAGCACCTCTCCGCAAGTCACACCCGCACGTCCACCGGCCGCTTGTTTCCCGGGATCGGTCAACAGTTCGTCACCACGCGGCGCAGGCCCATCCTGACCCTGGTGTCCGACACGTCACCGGGCGTGCACGACATGCTCATCGCCGCCTGCGACCCCGAGCGCTACCGCGGACTTGGCGTCTCCGAACACCGCTCGTGCGCAGTCAATTTGCGGGTCGCGTTGACCGAGCTCGACCTCGTCACCGACGTGGTGCCGCAGCCGGTGAACCTGTTCATGAACATTCCCGTGGACGGCGACGGTCACCTGAGTTGGTTGCGGGCGACGAGTCGCCCGGGCGACGCGGTCACCGTCGAGGCCGTCATGGACTGCACGGTGGTGGTGTCGGCGTGTCCCATGGACCTCAATTCCATCAACGGCGAGCGGCCGACGCCGCTGGCCATCGAAGTCGTTACCCATCAGGAGGTTTCATCATGACTACCCAACACCCAGCGCTGACCCCACACCGGTTGGGATCCCTCGAGCTGGCCAACAAGCTTGCGGTTGCGCCCATGACGCGGGTGTCGGCCACGCCCGACGGCTCGGCGACGGCCGAAATGGCCCACTACTACGAGGCGTTCGCCCGAGGTGGCTTTGGGCTGGTGCTGACCGAGGGGACCTACACCGACACCACGCACAGTCAGGGCTACCTCAACCAACCCGGGCTCGCCACCGATGCCCACGTCGCGGCGTGGCGGTCGGTGACCGACGCGGTGCACGCCCACGGCGTCCCCGTCTTCGCCCAGCTGATGCACGCTGGCGCACTGTCGCAGGGCAATTCGCACGGTGCCTCCACGATCGCGCCGTCGGAAGTGACCCCGCGCGGCGCCATGCTCGAGGAGTACGGCGGTGCCGGCGCGTGGCCGACGCCGCGGGCCATGACCCCCGCGGACGTGGCGACCGTGGTCGAGCAGTTCGGCGACGCCGCGGCCCGGGCCCAGGCGGCAGGTTTCGACGGAGTGGAGGTGCACGCGGCCAACGGCTACCTGCTCGACCAGTTCCTGACCGAGTACACCAACGTTCGCGACGACGGGTACGGCGGCAACGTCGCCAACCGGATCCGAGTCACCGCAGAGGTTCTCACCGAGGTGAGGAAGCGGGTACGTCCGGACTTCGTGGTGGGCGTGCGCCTGTCGCAAACCAAGGTCAACGACTTCACGTACCGGTGGCCGGGCGGGGCGGACGACGCGGAAGTCGTCTTCGCCACGCTGGCCGGCACCGGCGTCGACTACCTCCACATCGCCAGTGAGGGACGCAACTTCATCGACACGGCCCGGCTTCCCGGTGGGCGCACGATCACCGCGCTGGCCCGCGAGGTCAGCGGGTTGCCGGTGATGGCCAACGGCGGCATGCACGACTTGCGCCAGGCGGCCGACGTCCTCGACGGTGGGCATGCCGATCTGTTGTCGATCGGGCGAGGCGCCCTGGCCAACCCCGACCTTCCGCAGCGCATGGCGGACGGGGCCGAACTCCACCGTTTCGACCACGCCATGCTCTCGCCGATGGCAACCATCGCCAACACCCGTGCGTGGCAGACCATGCCGGGCGCGCGGCGGTGACCACGCCCTGGCATGGCGGCGCGGCCGCGGTGGCGACGCTGACGTTCGACGTCGACGCCGAGACGCCCATCCTCGCGCAGGGGCGTCGCTTCGCCGACCACACCTCGACGATGTCCCACCAGTCCTACGGTCCCGACGTGGGCGTGCCGCGGATCCTCGACATGCTCGACGACCTTCGAGTCCCCGCAACGTTCTTCATTCCCGGCTGGGTCGCCGAGCACCGGGTCGGGCTCGCCGCGTCGATCGTCGAGCGGGGACACGAAGTGGCGCACCACTCCTACAGTCACCGTTCACCGGTGACCATGACCGCCGGTGAGGAGCGCGCCGACTTCGAACGGGCGCTGGCGGTGTTCGACCGGCAAGGCGTCGAGATCCGGGGTCACCGGGCAGCGCTGTGGGGGGCCAGTTGGCAGACGCCGAGCCTCGTCGCCGAGCACGGTCTGTCCTACGACTCCTCGCTGATGGGCGACGACCGGCCCTACCGCATCGCCACCGACTCGGCACCGATCGTGGAGTTGCCCGTGCACTGGTCACTCGACGACTGGGAGCAGTACGCCTATCTGCCCGACCCGCACATCGGCTCGGTCATCGAGTCGCCGGTGAAGGTCGCCGAGACGTGGCGGGCGGAGCTGGACGGCATGCGTCACTATCGGTGCCTGTTCAATCTCTGCGTGCACCCGTTCCTTTCGGGCCGCCCCGGCAGGATCATGGCGCTTCGTGGCGTGATCGAGCATGCGCAGGCCCTGGGCGACGTGCACTTCGCGAGGTGTCGCGACGTTGCCGAGGCGGTCAACGCGGACGACGCGATCCAGCCGCGGACGCTGACGCCTCCCGACGTCCCGACCGACGTGTATCCGGGATGATCGTCAGCTCAACGCATCTGCCTCCAGGGCCAGGAAGAGGTCGACGCGGTCCTCGAGTCGGTTGACGTCGCGCCCGGTCAGCTCCCGGATCCGGGTCACCCGGTTGCGCAGCGTGTTCACGTGGACGAAGAGTTCCGTCGCGGTGGTGGACCACTGCCCGTCGTTGCCCAGGAAGACGCGCAGGGTGCGCTCGAGTTCGGTGTGATTCCGTTGGTCGTGAGAGCGCAACGGACCGAGGATGTCGTCGGCGAAGCGCCGTAACAACGATCGGTCGTGCAGTCCCAGCAGCATGCGGTGCGTGCCGACGTCGGCGAAGGTGCCCACGCGGGAACCGCTTGCGCGTCGTCTCAACACGTGGCAGACCTCGCGGGAGCCGATCAGCGGTTCCCGCAAGGCCGTCGAATCCGGTGCCACCTCGCCGATTCCGATGACGGTGCGCTCCCCGGCCAAGGCGTCGACCAGTCGGCGGCACAGGGCCACCAGCTCCTCGGAAGTGGTGCGCCACGGAAAGACCGCGACCGTGTCCTGACTGCCGGCGACCACCACCGCCGGAACGCCACGGGCGGAGAAGAAGCTCTCGACGTCGTCGGTCGACCCCGCGGGTCGCTCGGGTCCGTCACCGACGACCAGGGTGATCACGGCCAAGGGCGCCGACGGGTCGATGCCGAAGGCGCGCAACCGATCCTGGACGTCGTCGACCCGGGCGGTTCCGGAGAGGATCATCTCCAGCAGCTCACTGGAGAACCGCGACTCGATCGCTTGGAGCGCTTGCTGTTTGGTGACCTCCAGGCTGAGGAAACGGGCCGCCTGGTCGATCGCCTCGCGCTCGGTGTCCGTCAGGTCCGCGAGCGGTTTGAGGCAGAACAGACCGGCGTCGACGTCGCCCATGGCACCTTCGACGAGGTAGACCGACGCCCGCCCGGCACCTGGCAGGTCGACCTCGAGCGGTGGTGGGTGCCGCGAGAGGGCCTCGGCCGCGGCGCGATCCGCGTCCGGATCGGCGTTGCCGGCCAACCGGCGGCCGAGCCGGTCGACCACCAGCAGCGGCAGATCGTGGTCGTGGCGCAACACCTCGAGCACTCCTTCGGCGCCACCGCCGCGCGCGATGGACGTGGCCAGGGCGTTGCCGCGTCGGACCAGACCGGTGAGCGCGTTCTGTCGTGCTGCACCCTGGATCCGTGCCGCCGCCTCGGTGATGGCGGTGAAGGGCACGGTGATCGAGACCGACACCAGCGGGAGCTCTGCTCGTCGGCACGCGTCGACGAGAGTTTCTGGTGCGCTAAGGGTTTGCGCGGTGAGGCCGAAGATCAGGCCAGTGGCGCGAGCGCGCGCGAGGGCGGCGACGAACTCGGCCGGAGCTACGGTGTCGAGCCACAACCCGTTGGTGAGCACCAGTTCGGTGGGCCGGATGTACGGGGAGGGGTCGGGCAGTTCGGTGTTGTGCACCCAGAGCACCTCGCGATCGAGGGCGCCGGGGGATCCGGGGGTCAACAGGCTGAGTTCCAGCGCGGCGTCCCCCAGCAGTGAGCTCACCGTGAGCATCGGTGTACCAAGATCCAATTCGCAGGGCGCATGCTGGATGTTTATACACTCCGCCGGGGCTGCGGGTGGTGTTTCGATGGCGAGACCACCCACCACCGAGGAGTGCACATGTCGACCAGCCCACTAGAGAGCGCCGTATCGCCGCGGGACGGACACGCGGCCGACGACGCAGCCGTACCCTTCGACGCGCACGGCATCGAACCCATCCCCGACGGGAGTCGGGACTGTTCCCCGTGGGAGCTGTTCTGGATCTGGTCGGGCGCCAACATCGCGCCCATCAACTGGGTTCTCGGTGCGCTCGGCATCACCCTGGGACTGAGCCTCGTCGAGACACTGATCGTCGTGGTCGCCGGAAACCTGGTCGGCTGCGCCGTGTTCGGCGTCTTCAACGTCATCGGTCACCGCACGGCGGTGAACCAGATGGTGCTCGGTCGTGCGCCGTTCGGCCGACGGGGCTCGATCGTTCCCGGGGTGGCGCAGTTCCTGCTGACCATGGGCTGGGTCGGCGTGAACACCTGGGTGGTGCTGGATCTGGTGATGGCGATGCTGGCCGAAGTCGGCGTCACCGGCGGCGTGTGGCTGGAGGTCGTCGTGGCGACGACCATCATGGCGGTACAGCTCGGGTTGGCGCTGTACGGGTTCTACGCGATCCGAAGCTTCGAGAAGTACACCGTGCCGGCCACCGTGGTGGTGATGGCGGTGATGACCGTCGTGGCGATCGTGACCACCGACGTCAACTGGTCACTCGCCGGAGCCGAGCTGGCACCCGGCGAGAAGCTGACCGCCGTCACCCAGCTGCTGACCGCCATCGGCATCGGCTGGGGGCTGACCTGGATTCCCTACGCCTCCGACTACAGCCGGTTCGTCCGGGTCTCGGCGTCGCCGCGGACGGTCTTCTGGTCCTCGGCACTGGGCATGTACGTCCCGACGGTGTGGCTGGCCGCTCTGGGAGCGTGCCTGGCCAGTGCCGGCAGTGGCAGCGATCCGTCGACGCTGGTGGTCGGAACCTTCGGTGTGATGGCAATCCCGTTGCTGCTGTTGCTGATTCACGGCCCGATTGCCACCAACATCCTGAACCTGTACTCGTGCTCTCTGGCCGCGCTGTCCATCGGCGTCCGCGCCGCGCGCTGGAAGGTGACGTTGACCGACGGCCTGGTGGCCTCGGGGGTGCTCGCCGTCTTCGTCGACGCCGACAGCTTCGCCCATGCCTTCGACAACTGGATGGTGTCCATCCTCGTGTGGATCAGCCCGTGGGCGTCGATCATGCTGGTCGACTTCTTCGCAATCCGCCGCGGCCGGCTCGACATCGCCTCGCTGTATCTGCCTGCCGAGACGTCGCCGTACGGGCGGTTCAACGTCGCCGGCCTGGTCAGCCTCGCCGCGGGGATCGTGGCCGGCTGGTCCTGGCAGTTCGGCGTGGTGCCCGCCATGCAGGGACCCGTCGCGACGGCGCTCGGAAACAGTGACTTCTCCTGGCTGTCGGGGAGCGTCGTCGCCGGAGCGCTGTACTTCGCACTGGCTCGTAGGGTTCGGGCATGAACGACGACGCACTACCGGACGTCATCAGCGCGACGGAGTTGTCCAACGGCTTCCTCGGCAAGCTGATCGAGATCTGCTTCGTCACCGCCGATCACCGACGCACGATGGAGGGGCTGGTGCGGCTGGGCATCGGACCGTGGCGGGTGTACACCTTCGACTCCGCCACGGTCACCGAGCGCACCTACCGTGGGGAAGCGGCCGACTACGCGATCAAGGTGTGCTTCGCCGACGTCGGCGAGCTGGCCGTGGAGATCATGCAACCGCTGTACGGGCCCTCGATCTTCCAGGAGTTCCTCGACCACCACGGCGAGGGCATCCAGCACGTCGCCTTCGACTGCGGCGAGACACCCTGGCAGCAGCGCGCGGACGAGTTCGACCGTCGCGGGTTTCCGCTGGTGCAGTCGGGCCGGTTCATGGACGCGAACGCGTTCGCCTTCTTCGACACGGCCAAGGCCACCGGCACCACCTTCGAAACCTATTCCATCCCCGAGGGATTCGTCTGGCCCGAACCCGAGGAGTGGTATCCCGGACCGCCGTCGTCCGGGCAGGCACCGCCGGTGCGTCCGCAACGACACTGACCGACGCCGCCGCGTCGCCGGAAGGGCAACCGGCCGTTCGTACACGGCAACTTTGCGACACCGCGGTGCGATCGACTGCGGCAGACTTCGGCCGTGGGGATCGATCCCGTTCGTTTCACGTCAATGGACCCTGGAGGTAGTAATGGCTAATGCTCACGAGGCGCGGGTGGCAGTGGTCACCGGCGGATCGGGCGGCATCGGCCGCGACGTCGTCAAACGACTGGCCTCGGACGGCTTTTCGGTCGCCGTGCACTACTCGGGCAGCGAGGACCGCGCCGCGGAGGTGGTATCCGAGGTCGTGTCGGCGGGTGGGTCGGCCGTCGCGGTACGGGCCGACGTGGCCGACGAGCAGGCCGTGACGGCCATGTTCGACGAGGTCACGTCGCAGTACGGCGGCGTCGACGTCGTCGTGAACACCGCGGGCATCATGATCCTGGCTCCCCTGGCGGAGACCTCGCTGGAAACCCTGGACCGCACCCTGCGCACCAACTTGCGCGGAACGTTCATCGTGTCGCAGTGGGCGGCGGAGAACCTGCGCGAGGGGGGCGCGTTGATCAACTTCTCCTCCTCGGTGGTCAAGCTGGCATTGCCGACCTACGCCGCGTATGCCGCCAGCAAGGGCGGCGTCGAAGCGTTGACGCTGATCCTGGCCAAGGAGATGCGCGGGCGCAACGTCACGGTGAACACCGTGGCACCCGGTCCGACGGCCACGCCGTTGTTCCTCGACGGCAAGAGCGACGAGCAGGTCAAGCACATGGCGGGCATGGCTCCACTGGAACGACTCGGGGAGCCACGCGACGTCGCCGAGGTGGTGTCGTTCCTGGCCGGCCAGGGGCGCTGGGTCAACGGGCAGACCATCTACGTCAACGGCGGGGTGATCTGATGGGCAAGACAGTCGTGGTGACCGGCGCCTCAAGCGGTTTCGGGGCCATGACGGTACGCGAACTCGCCCTCGCCGGGCACACGGTGTTCGCCGGCATGCGCCACCCCGACACCTCCAACGCGCATGCCGCGGCCGACGCGGAAGCCTTCGCGAGGGAGCATTCCGTGGATCTGCGGTGGGTGGACCTCGACGTCGGCGATCAGGCGTCCGTCGACGACGCCATCGGTTCGGTGCTGGCCGACGTGGGTCACGTCGACGTGGTGGTTCACAACGCCGGACACATGGTGCTGGGACCCGCCGAGTCCTTCACTCCGGACGACCTCGCGGAGGTCTACGACGTCAACGTGCTGTCCACCCAACGCGTGAACCGGGCGGTGCTGCCGCACATGCGCGAGCGTGGGGACGGCCTCGTGGTGTGGGTGGGTTCGACGAGCACCCGCGGCGGCACACCGCCTTATCTGGCCCCGTACTTCGCCGCCAAGGCCGCCGAGGATTCCCTCGCGGTGAGCTACGCCGCCGAACTCAGTCGGTTCGGCGTCGACACCTCGATCATCGTGCCGGGGTCCTTCACCACCGGCACCAACCACTTCGCCAACGCCGGGCAACCCTCGGACACCGTCACCGCAGCGGCCTACGAGGAGCGGTACGCCGGACTGGTCGACCAGGTCACCGACAAGCTCAACGAGTTGTCGCCGCCCTCGGCAGACCCACGCGAGGTGGCCCGTGCCATTCGCACGGTGGTGGACACGCCAAAGGGTCGGCGTCCCTTTCGTGTTCACGTCGATCCGGCCGACGACGGCGCCGAACGGGTCAACGACCTTGGCGACCGCGTGCGTCGCGACTTCTACGACCGTCTCGGACTGTCGGACTTGCTGGGGCCGTCGGAGTGACCACCTCGGCAGAACCATCCGTCCTCGACCTGCTCAGGGATGCAATCAATTCCGGTGATCCGGGGCGGGTGGCCGACTGCTTCACCGACGACTACCGCGCGGAACTCCCTCACCACCCGGAGCGGAGCTTCACGGGCAACGAGCAGGTGCGCAACAACTGGACGATGATCTTCGCGGGGATCTCCGACCTACGTGGACCGAGCCGGAACGCCTGCTGGCTGAGCGGGGCGCGCCCGGTGCGTCAATCACCCCGCGGGAGAGCGTGTTCGGCGCGAAAGGCCGTCGGTGAGCGGCCGTGGTGGCGGTGGAACGCCGCCGCGAAGTGGCTGGGACTGCGGTAGCCGCAGTGCGCGGCCACCCAGCTGACGGTGTTGTTGCGCGCGCGGAGTAGGTCCGAGGCCCGCTGCATCCGGATCTCCACCAGGAATGCATGAGGCGTCGCACCGGTGGCGGTCTTGAACGAGCGCAGGAAGTGATGCTTGCTGAGGCGGGCGACGGCGGCCAGCTCGTCCAGCGAGATGTCGTGGGCGAGGTTGTCGTGCATGTAACCGATGACGTCCTCGAGCACCTTGGCGCCCAGTCCGCGTCCGCTGGCGACCCGGCGAGGTGTCAGATGACGCTCGACCATGTGCGCGGCGAGGAATTGTGCGGCCGAGTCCGCATACAGGGCTGACGCCTGAGCGTCGACGGCCCAGCCGAGGGTGGCCGTGATCGTCGAGACCACCGGGTCGTCGAGGGCGAGTGCATCGGGGAGGCTCGTCAGCGCGGCCTCGTCCGAGTCTCCCCGGATCCCGGTGAACAACTCCGGTGCCAGGTATACCTGGAGTGACGTCAGAGGTTGCCGGCCGATGGCCTGCCATCGCAACGTGCTGGTGTGGCCTGGTGCCGCCACGCCCGCCGACCCGGCTCGGTACACGGTGCTGCGCCACCGGCCGTCGCGGCGGCTGTCGATCGCATAGGTACCCCCGGTGACCACGACGACGAGCAAGTTCGGCGTCGGCAACGTGGTGAACTCTTCGACATGGGGCTTCTCCGAGTAGGTCCTGGCCAAGACCGACTGCCATCCCAGGTCTTCGCTGCTCGCGTGCCGCACCGCCGGAAGGCGAGCCTCTGCCGCGTTGCAGTCGACGAAGGCGTCTAACACGGGGCGCCCGCACGGCCACGTGGTCCCAGTGCCGCCGAACGTCGGGCAGCGTCGTGCGAGGCGTCCACTTGAGCCCTTCATTCAGTTCACGTGTGAAGTGAATTTAGCATGGCCGCAGGCGTCGGTAAAGTGCCGGGGTCGCCGTTAGCTCACACTGCGGTCGACACCGGTGGTGCGGAAACGGCTTCGGTACGTCCCCGGCGAGACACCGAGATTGCGACGGAAGGTGCGCCGCATGGTGTCCGGTCCGCCGAATCCGGCCCGCCGGGCGATGGCTTCCTGACTGTGGTCGCCAGTCGCCAACATCACCTTGGCCGCTTCCAGTCTCGCCTGTTCGACGAACCTGGCGGGGGTCATGCCGACCTGGTCGCCGAACATTCGTACGAGGTGTCTCTCGCTGACTGCCGCACGCGCGGCGAGTACCGCGATCGAGTGATCGGCCCCGGGATCGGCGACGATCGCGTCGAGAATCTCGCGCAGTCCTCTGCTGACGGGGAGTGCGGATTGCGCCCAGACGCTGAACTGGGCCTGCCCGCCCGGTCGTTGGAGGAAGACGACCATCCACCGCGCGACGCGCCGGGCGACGGCGGGACCATAGTCGCTCTCCACCAAGGCGAGCGCCAGGTCGATTCCCGCGCTGATGCCCGCGCCGGTGATGAACGGACCATCCTGGACGAACAACGAGTCGGGATCGACCTCCACTTGCGGGTACCTGCTGGCCAGGGCGTGGCAGTGCGCCCAGTGGGTGGTCGCCCGCCGGCCGTTCAACAGACCGACGGCGGCCAGCACGAAGGCGCCGGTGCACACCGACGCGATCCTGCGCGACCGTGGCGCGAGGATGCGCACCATCTCCAATGCGGGTTCGACGACGTCCGGCGTCTGTTCTTCGGGGATGTCGTGTTCGCCGGGGGTGAAGGTGAACTCGGCGGGCACGCCGCCAGGGACGATCAGCGTGTCGATCTCCTGCGGGGCTTCGGCGAGAGAAAGGTCGACGTGGAGTTTGGCGTATGCGGTCGTGGCGACCGACGCGCCGGTGGGTGAGATCAAAAGCACCCGATAGCGTGCGCCAAAGTCGTTGGCTCGGGCGAAGATCTCCAGGGGTGCCGCGACGTCCTGCAGTGTCACCTTGTCGTAGAGCGCGAAGACGACCGTCCGGGCTGGCTGCCCGTCGAGATGTCCGGAATCGTCGGCCATGTGTCCTGTCCTGCCCTTTCCGCCTGCCCGGTCAGGCCCGAGACTCATCTGCACGGGTCAAGGTCGATCTGGGAGAACGTGATCGACGTCGATCGAAATTCGAGCTATCGCAACGGCGTTCGAGCACTGCGGGCGTCGGATCAACCTAGCGGACTCGTGTTACCGCAACGTTGCGATCAGTCGGCTCCGTCCAACGAATTCACTTCGGCGAAGGAAGCCCGTGTGTCCGAAAAGAACGCTCTGACAATCAGTATCGGTATTCTCGGTGCCGTCGCAGTCTGGCTGACGGCCGAGGTCGTCCAGGTGCCCGTGTGGGTGGTCTTCATCGCCTGGGCGTCGTTCTTCATCCTCGGCGGAGGTCCACGCGGATTGCTCCAGTCGGCGGCCAGCAACCTGACCGGCATCGTGATCGCGTCGCTCTGTCTGCTCGTCGCCCAGCAAGCGGGACTCGGGGTGTGGCTCACCGGCGTCGTAGTCGGCGTGGGTAGCGCGCTGATGGTGGCAGTGTCCCGTGTGCCACTGCTCGCCGCAATCCCCGCGATCGTGTGGGGCTTCGCCTCGACGGTGGGCACCAGCGCCGTCACGGGCCGCGACGTCCTGTACGTCGACTCCGTGGGCAATCCCGTCCTGATGGTCGTGACCGCGATGCTGCTCGGCGGTCTGTTCGGCATCGCCTCGGAAACCTTCGCGAATCTGATGTCCACCCGCACCGAGAGTAGGGAAGCAACGGCATGAAGCTCCAACACAATCTGGGAGGGCTGGAGGGGCTAGGACCCGTCGACTTCGAGAAGAACGTCTTCGTCGAAGAGTGGGAGAAGCGCATCTTCGGCATCCACGCCGCGCTGATGGGCCTCAGTGATTCGCTGCGACAAGCGCTTCCGGGCTACGACCTCGACGCGTCCGGCACCTCGTTCCGAACCACGTGGACGTGGGCAGACCTCCGCAAGGGTGCCGAGGCGATGAATCCGTTCGACTACTTCAAGTATCGCTACTACGAGAAATGGCTTGGCGGCATCAGCGCCTACTGCGTCGAGCAGGGGTACCTCACGGCAGACGAACTGTCCGCTGCGATCGGAGGCTTCCGAAGTCGGGCTGATGCCCTGCTGCCCGACGGTGCCGACGCCGTCGACGAGCAAGTCATCCGGTATCTGCGCCAGGGGGATTCGCCGCGGCGAGGGCCGGCGACGCCGGCGTTCTCGGTCGGCGACACCGTGCAGATCGCCAATCCGCCCACCGGCGATCACACCCGTCTCCCCGGCTACCTGCGTGGACATCGGGGCGTCGTCGAATCCGTCGCCGAGGGCAATTACGCCTACTTCTGCTCCACCGGAGCCGATGGCCTCGGAGACCCCGTGCCGGTGTACGTCGTCCGCTTCGACGCCGTCGACCTCTGGGGCGCCACGGCGGAGGGTCGGCCCAGCCCGTTGTACGCCGAACTCTACGAGCCGTATCTGACCGCCGTCACCAATGCCGAGGAGGCGCCGACATCATGACCGATCGATTCGACTATCCCCCTGACCGCGAGAGCGAGAGCGCGGCGAAGGTCCACGCGCTGGAGGCGCTCCTGATCGAGAAGGGCATCATCACGCCCACCACGGTGGACAAGGTGCTCGGCTACTTCGAGTCGGAGATGACGCCGCTCAACGGTCAGAAGATCGTCGCCAGGGCCTGGGTGGACGCGGAGTTCGCCGAGCTGTTGGCGAGGGACGCGCCCGCGGCGATCGCGCAGCTCGACCTGCCCGACGGCATGGCAGGTGCCGAAGGAGAGCACATCGCCGCGGTGGTGAACGAACCAGGCGTGCACAACCTCGTCATCTGCACGCTGTGCTCGTGCTTCCCGTGGCCGGTACTCGGGCTGCCGCCCTACTGGTACAAGGATCCGGTGTTCAGGGCCAGAGCGACACGGGAACCACGCGCCGTCCTCACCGAACTCGGGGTGCCCCTGGACGACGACACCGAGGTCCGCATCTGGGACTCCAGCGGCCATTCACGATGGTTCGTCGTCCCGAGCCGGCCGGAGGGCACCGACGGGTGGTCCGAGCAGCAGCTCGCCGAACTCGTCACCACGGAAGCCATGATCGGCGTGGCCGTCGTCGAGCCGCCCGCCGTCACCGCGGGGAGCAACGCATGACCACCAGCGAGGTCGAATACGACGAGACGGGCAAGGTCCGGTTCCACGACAGCTGCGTGACCGACACGAATCAGCCGACCTTCGAGGCGGAATGGCAGCGACGCGCATTCGGTCTGGCGGTGGCCTTGTCCGAATTCGACCACTACGACTGGGACGACTTCCAAGGCGAGCTCATCAAGGCCATCGGCGCGTGGGAGACGCAGGACGACGCCTCGGCGTCCTGGGAGTACTACGACCACTGGGTGGCGGCGCTGCAGCGCGTGGTCGAAGATCACGGCCTGCTCGCCGACGGCTACGTCGGTCCCCGGGAGCGCGACCATCAGCTGGACCACGACCACGACCACGACCACTAGGGAATCGAGACGCCATGTCGCACAGTGTCATTCTGACCGCGGGAGTCGAAGTCCCGTCACTTCCCCTGGGGAAGATCGCACCCTGGGCCGTTTTCTACGGACTGCTCGCGATCCTCGCCCTCTACTTCGTCAGCACCGAACAGGGTGCCCTGTCGATGTTCTCGGGCACCGAGATCCACGAATGGGTGCACGACGCCAGGCACCTGCTCGGTTATCCGTGTCACTGAAGGCAGAGGAACAGACGTGAACGCACGCGCATTCTTGCTCCGAGGTCTCGTCGCCGGTCTGCTGGCCGGCTTCGCCGCCTTCGGGGTCGCCTTCGTCGTCGGCGAGCCCTCGGTCGACAAGGCCATTGCCGTCGAGGAGGCGGACTCGGCGCCCGCAGATCACCACGGTCATCCCGACGTCGCAGACTCCGGCCATGCCCACGGCGACGAGGCCGTCGTCAGCCGGCACGATCAGTCGACGTGGGGTCTGCTCACGGGAACGGTGACCGTAGGCGTCACGATCGGTGGCGTTGTCGCCCTGGTGGCAGCCGGCGTGATGGGTCGCCTGGGCCGAATGTCACCGGCAGCGTCCACGGGAACGGTGGCCGGAATCGGTTACGTGGCAGTTGCTTTGGTGCCCTTCCTGAAGTATCCGGCAGCACCGCCCGCGGTGGGCGATCCCGACACCATCGATCAGCGCACCGCCCTGTACTTCGCCTTCGTCCTCGCGTCCGTGGGCGCGGCGGCGGTGTGCACCTGGGTCGCCGCGAGGCTGCGTGGCGCGTGGGGCGGCGGGGGCGCGGTACTCGCCGGTGTGGGCGGCTATCTGGCGCTCGTGGTCAGCACGGGTGCGCTGATGCCATCCGTCGACGAGGTCGGCGACTTTCCCGGTGACGTGCTCTGGACCTTCCGCCTCGGGTCGGTCTTCACCTCGGCCGCGCTATGGGCCACCGTCGGTGTGGCGCTGGTCGTGATGGTCGGCCGACGTCACGCCGAGTATCTGGCGCAGGCAGAGCGCCGCGCGTTCGCCCGCAGCCTCTGACCACACCGGCCCTCGAGCGGCACGCTCAGTCTCGGGGCAACGCCGCGTGGGTGGCGGTGAGGTAGCGATCCAACGTGTCCCGGCTGGCGGACAGGTGCCGGATGCGGTCGTCGAGCCGTTCCCGCTCGTGAGCGAGCGAGGCCAGGATCTCGGGGCAGGGGTCGATCGTCGGCTCGCTCCCATGCGCGCAGGGAAGGATCTGGCGGATGGCGTCGGTGGGGAGTCCGGCGTCCAGCAAGCCGCGAATCTGGGCCACCGTCGTCACGGCGTCGGGATCGTATTGCCGGTAGCCGTTGTCGGCGCGGACGGGGTTCAACAGGCCCTGTTGCTCGTAGTAGCGCAGCATCCGTGGGGAAGCGCCCGACCTCGCCGAGAGCTCACCAATGGAGACGACCGTCGACCGTGGCTCGGCGCTTGACCTTGACATACATGTCAGACTTTAGCATTCGCGTCATGGAAAAACCTCAGTTCAAGCGTCCTCGGCACCTCGCAGCGTCGAACGAAGCTGGCGCCGAATGAAATTGAGCGTCGCACTGTCCAACGACGAGACCGGCGTCGACCCCCGGTCGATCGTGGCCCAGGCGCGCCTGGCGGAGGAGTTGGGCTACGCCGGGGTGTGGGTGCCCGATCACCTGCTGCCGCCGGAGCCCTACGGCGACGTCTACGGCGGCGTGTACGAGGCCCTGATGCTGCTGTCCCACGTGGCCGCGGTGACCACCCGGGTCACGTTGGGGACGACGGTGATCATCGTGCCGCTGCGGGAGCCGGTGTTGTTGGCCAAGCAGTTGGCCACTCTGGAGCGCCTGGCGCCCGGGCGGGTGGTCTTCGGTGTCGGCGTCGGCTGGGACGCGAGCGAGTTCGACGCGGTGGGCGTGCCCTTCTCCGAGCGAGGAGCGCGGACCGACGAGACCATCGACCTGATCCACGCGCTGCATCGGGGTGAAGGGCCGCCGGAGAACCGCTTCTTCGGGTCGGGCGCGGGCGTCTTCGAACCCCGGCCGTCCGCGCCGGTGCCCGTCATGGTCGGCGGCATGACGGGGCCGGCGTTCCGACGGGCGGCGCGCGTTGCCGACCGCTGGCAGGCGTTCGGACTCACCCCGCAGGAATTTCGCACCAAGCGTGGGGAATTGGATCGGATGGCGGCGCCCCGCCGGATCGCCGCGGGCATCATGCTCTCGCGAGAAAGCAGCCAGGAGAGCGTCGCGGAACTACTCGTTCGCCTGCGCGCCTACGACGCGGCGGGGGCCGACGAGGTGACCATCCACTTCGGGCCCAGCGCACAGACGTCCGCACCCATGACCGAGGTGATGGAGAGGTGGCGGTCTGATCACCAGCTCTGAGTGCTACGCGCACCCGTCACCCCGCGGGCGTCACGTCCGCGCCGGACCCCTTCGTCGACGCCTTGGCCCGCTTCTCGGCTCGGACGGCCCGGGTGCCGCGCACGAAGCCGGTCGCCGAGACCGCGGCTGCCATCAACGCGGTCTCGCCGGCGATGAACGGATGGAAGCCGACGCCGGCGCCGCCACGGCCCTTGACCGGGATGTCGACGACTTCGGTGACCTTCCAACCTTTCTCGGAGATCGACAGGATGGCTTCACCGTTGCCGCACGTGAGCGGCAACGCCGCGATGACCTCGTCGCCGTCGGCCGCCAGCTTCACGCCCGCGACACCGTTGCCGGCCGCGCCCTGCGGGTTGACCGCGGCTGGGTCGATGCGCAACACCTTCCCGCGACGCGTCACCAACGCCAGGTGCGAGCCCGGAGCCAGCACGCCGGAGCGCAGCAGTCCGGTGATGTCCGGCGCCACCGGGATGTCGCGGATCTTGTACGGCAGCCCGCCTCCGGTGGTGAACTTGATGCGCCCGTCGGTCCACACCGCCCAGCCCAGACCCGAGGTCAACAGGTCGCCGTGGCTGTCGGAGAGGACGCCTCGGTCGTCGAGCCGCCACGCGGTGTTGACCTTGCGCTCGCGGGCGCCGTCCTCGTCGCTGCTCGACACAGTCGGCGTGGCCTCGAAGTCCAGCACGGTGCGACGGTCGAACTCGGGGCCCTTGAACAGCTTTGCGGTCTCGACCAGTTCCTCGTCGATCACCACGCGGCGTGCGTCGGGGTTGGACACCAGCTCGGTCAGCGCCAGGAACTCGGCGTCCAGCTTCTCCGCCTCGGCCTGCAGCTCGATGACGTCGAGCCGGGTCAGCCGCCGAAGCTGCAGCGCCAGAACGTAATCGGCCTGCACCGCGTCGATGGTGAACCGGTCCTGCAGCCCCTGGCGGGCGTCGTCGACGGTGTCGGATCCGCGGATCACCGCGACCGCGGCGTCGATGTCGAGGTGAATGGTCATCAACCCCGACACGAGGTGGCGACGTGCCGCGACCTTCTCCAACCGGTATTCGCTGCGACGCAACACCACCGAGTCACGCAGGTGCAGGAAGGCCGAGATCAGTTCCCGCACCGACCACCAGCGCGGCACCCGGTCCTCGTCGAGTGCGACCAGGCTGGCGGCGAACGTGCCCTCCAGCGGGGTCAGGGCCAGCAACTGCTCGCGGATCTGCTCCGCACTGTGGCCGCGCTTGGCGGTCACCACGATCCGCAGGCCGTTGCGCCGGTCGGTCAGATCCGACATGTCGGCCACCCCGGCCAGCTCGCCGGACTCGACCAGCGCCCGAATGCGTTCCTGCACGGTGTTGCTCGCCACCCCGGGCGGCAGTTCGGTGACGACGACGTTCTTCCCGTCCACCGACACCGTGCCGCGCACCGTGAACTGGCCCCGCCCGGTGGTGATGTACTCGCGCAGCCCGGCGGTGCCGACCACCGTGGCGCCGCATCCCCAGTCCGGACCGGGGATGAGCTTCACCAACCGGTCGTCGGTCATGTTCGGCGTCTTCAGCAGTGCCCGACAGGCCGCCATGATCTCGCGGGGATTGTGGGCGGGCACCTTGGTGGCCCACCCCTCGGCGATGCCGACCGCGCCGTTGCACAGCAGCACCGGCCACCGGGCCGGCAGCACCGTCGGTTCGACCCATTCGCCGTCGAACGTCGACACCATCGGTACGGCGTGATCTTCGAGTTCGGCGGTCAATGCCGCACCGGGCGCCGACAGCCGCATCTCGGTGTAGCGGTCGGCGGCCGGGATGTCGCCCTGGATGCGGGGGAAGGCGCCCTGCCCGTCGATGACCTTGACGCGCTGGAAGTCGGCGGCCAGCAGCGCGGCGGCGCCGTACATCGACGCGCCGCCGTGGGGGTGCAGGTTGCCGGTGACCGCCGAGCAGACCTTCGACGACTTCTGCGGCTTGTTGCCGGGCAGCAGCCGGGACTCGTGCATTTGGTACAGCAGGCGGCGCTGACCGGGCTTGAGACCGTCGAACGCCGACGGGATGGCACGGTCGCTCACGCTGTAGAGCGCGAACGTCAGCTGGTAGTGGTTCCAGTAGTCGTCGGCGCTCTGGTCGAGCACCAGGTCGGGGTTCTGCTCCGGGACGTCGAGGGTGGCGGTCACGTCGTACTCCTAGTCGAGGTCGAGGGCAGCGGTGTCGACGCGGGAGGCGACGTCGGCCATCCACGTGCGTCGGCCCTCCGGCGGCCCGCCGAACAGGGTGTGGTGCAGCTTGGGATCGCCGTCGTCGAGGTGCACCCGAATGACGGTGCGGCGCTCCGGATCCAGCACGGTGTTCCAGAAGTCGTCGGCGTCCATCTCGCCCAGGCCCTTGTTGCGCTGCACCTCCACCTTGCGCTTGGAGGAGGCCTTCATCTTCGTCACGGCGGCGTCGCGTTCGGATTCGTCCTGGCAGTAGATCCGTTGCTGACCGTCCTTGACCACGAACAGCGGTGGCAGCGTCACGAAGACCATCCCGGCCTTCACCAGCGGACGGTAGAAGTCCAGGAACATCGAGATGAGACTGGAGTTGATGTTGCCGCCGTCGGGGTCGGCGTCGGAGGCGAACAGGATCCGGTCGTACCGGCACGATTCCGGGTCGCAGTTGTCGCGCACCCCGCAGCCCAGGATGCGTTCGATCGAGTCGAACTCGTCCTTGACGCGGGCCTTGTTCAGCGTGAACCCGTAGACGTTGGGCGGCTTGCCCTTCAGCGGGAAGGCCGCCTGGAAGGTGGCGTCGCGCGCAGCCTTGATGGTGCCGAGCGCGGAGTCTCCCTCGCACAGGAACAACTCGGCGCCCGAACCGCGCCCGGTCTCGCGGCTGGGCAGCAGCTTCGGCGGCAGCGACAGGTTGGTGCCGAGTCCCTTGGCCTTCGACGCCGCCCGCGAGCGGGCCTTGGCGCCCTCGGCGCTGCGCCGCGCCCGCGCCGACTCCAGCGCCATCTTCGTCCACATCGAGACGGTGTCGGCGTTGTTGCGGTTGGCGGCCCAGATGGTGACGCTGCGGGCCACGTCCGGGGCCATCGCGACGTTCAGCGAGCGCGACGACACCGCGGTCTTGGCCTGCGAGTCCCAGGACACGTCGGGTGCCCGGGTGTCCACGGCGAGCGCGGTCACCGCCGCGAAGTCCTGCGCCTCCGGACCGTCCTCACCCTTGGCCAGGCCCAGGTCGCGGATACGTGACGCGCGGTCGGCCAGGGCCTCGGACAGCCCCTTGACCGCCGCGGTGAGATGGGATCCGCCACCGGGGGTGCGCACGGTGTTGCAGAACGCGGCGACGGTGGCCGGTTCGGCGGGGCCCGCGGTCAAGGACCAGCGGAACGGGGTGGGTCCGCGGCCGGTCGTGTACTCGCCGCGTCCCTCGACCACCGCGCGGACGCCGGGCACGGGGGTGCCGCCGGCGACGCACATGAGGTCGAGGAGGGTGTCGGTGCCCCACGGACCGTGGAACGGCTCGAGCAGCTCGGGGCGGACCTCGTCGCCGGGCCAGCCCTCGTCGGCGACCAGCAGGTGCACGCCGGGGGACATCCGGGCCGCCGCGTGCGCCCGCAGCAGGACCTCGTTGACGTCGACGGTGGAATCCGGCACCACGGCAGGATCGAACAGGATGCGGACGGTCGTGCCGTGGGCGTCGGGTTGGCGATTGCCCGAGCCGCGCAACTTCAGCGTGTCCCCACGGGTGAACGGCGCGTCGGCGTCGAAGTCCTTGCCGTCGAACACGCCCGGGTAGCCGCCCCCGAAGCTTTGCAGGTAGGTCTTGCCGGCCCGGCGCACCGTCACGTCGGTGCGCGCGGAGATGAAGACCGCCGCGGCGGCACCGATTCCGTTCAGGCCGGCACCCGTGCTGGTCGCGTCGGCATGGGCGTCGAACTTGCCGCCCGCCCGCGCAGTGCCAAGCGTCTTGACGATGCCGTTCTTTCCGTTCACCGGGTCGGAGTCGACGGGCAGGCCGCGGCCGTCGTCGGCGACGCTGACCGAGCCGTCGACGTGCAGGGTGATGGTGACGGTCGATCCGCCATGGCTGGGGTCGGCGACCTCTTCGATGGCGTTGTCGACGATCTCGCGCAGCGCGGTGTTGAGCACGTCGAGACCGAGGTTGACCGCCGGCCGCAGGCGTGTGTGCTGGACATCGTCGAGTTCGGTGATGTCGGCGGCGGTGTAACTCACTGCTCGCCCCTTCCATCGGTCTTGGGTATGCCGCAGGAATGGTAGACGTCCGCTACGACATCGTCGTGCAGCCGCGGCGGCGTATGAGCAGACTCATACCAGGGACCGCAGGCGCCGGCGCGCAATGGGGCGGCCGTGGGCAGGCACGATGGCGAGGCTCACCGAGGTTCGGCGTGGCGCTCCCGCTCGACGGCCTCGTCGTACGCGCGCAGTGCTTCGTGGACGACTGCGTCGGCGTCCCGAGCGAGCAGCAGTCGGGCTGCGACGAGACTCGAGGCGGCCTCACGGGCCGTGGCCTCGTAGGCCCCGCGGTCGGCGTATCGCTCGGTGACAGCCGGCCGATCCGACGGGAAGGGCAGTCTGCTGCCGAGTCGTTCGAACGGCGCGGTGGGCAGTCCCGTGATCCGCCGCCGTGGATTCCATCCCGTGTACACCGCGCACGGTGCCGACACGGCGGGCAACTTGACCCCGGCGACCTCGTTGCCGTCCGCGTCGACGGCGGAGACCACATCGGGGTAGCTGGCGCCGAGCGTCACGGGCCATCGGCCCACCCCGCGAGAGGCCGTGGGGCCCAGGTCGACGCGACGGGCCCACGGCAGGGCGTCCAGGTCCGGTGTCGGCACGTGACCGAAGTGTCCGAGAACCTCCGCGCGCGACGTCGCCGTCCCGTCCGCGGTTCGCGGTACCTGACTGGCGGGCGGTGACACTCCGTCGACCCACGCGTCGAGTGCCGTCAGCAGGGCACGATGGATGGGAGTGGGATCGAGTGCGTGCGTGGCATTCTGGGCAGGAAATGCCGCCTTGACGTCGAGAGCGCCGAAGTGATCGGTGCCCGCGATGAGGTAGCTCCGGACGTCCGGGTCCTCCTCGAGGTCGTCGCCGGTGTGCCGGTCGACGTGTTGCAGGGCGGCGTCGCCGCGCCAGTACTCCCAGGCGCTGTTCGTCATGATCACCTTCGGCAGCGTGCCCAGATCCCGCTGCCGGCGGACGAGTTCGTGGTGACCGAACGGCGGCTGGTCTCCGAAACCGTGAACTTCGGTCAGCGGGGGTTGGGCGAAGCGGTGGTTGAATTCGCCCCGTGCCGCTCCCGCAATGGACGACAAGATGCCGTCGAAGGCGGGGGTGCCGGCCTCGTCGACGTTGAGCCCGTCGAAGAGGAACTGGCGGAGGAATCTGCCGCACTGTGATGCGCCGAACGCGAACACCCGCTCGAATCCCTCGGCGCGCAGGTGCGTGGCATAGTCCCGCACGGCGAGCAGCCCCGACCCGACCACGGGAGCTCGATGCGTGCGGTAGGTCAGTTCGTACCAGCAGAACGCCTGGAATCCGCCGTCCAGGGTGACCGTCGAATCCTCGCTGAATCGCCAGTGCGCGCGGTCTATCGCGACCTTCTGCCCCTCGGGTGCGGTCCGGACGGTGAGGGAGGCCTGCTCGTCGTCGGGGTCGGCGACCGGATAGCCGGCGAACTGGATGACGGGCAGTCCGGGCTGGGTCGGATTGAGGGGGAGGGTGGGCGTGGTGGTGTCGGGTCGCCATTCCAGTCGCAGCGGGCCGGCCTCCACGTCGGCCTCCGGGGCGGTGAGCCCCAGCACTCCCGGCGAGCGCACGACGTCCCACTGCCATCCGCACCACGCGATGGTCCAGCCTTCGTCGACCAGGAAACCATCCTCGCCGTCTCCGGTCGGGAGGCTGGTCGGATCGTGAAACTGCCCCGCGCGCAAGGGCGGACCGGTCACCAGTCCCCGGTTGGGGATCACGAGCAGGACCTTGCGATTGCCGCCGTCGACGGGACGGAGCACGTTCACGTCGGCGTCGAAGGTGACCAGGCCGGTGGCGTTTCGGGGCGCACGGTCGAGGTCGACGATGCGCTGATTCGCCGGGTTGGTGGGATCCACGGCGAAGGAGGCCGTCGCAGACGTCCACGTGCTGCGACCGTCGCGGCACTGCTCGACGCGCACGTTCGTCAGTTCCCGCAGCGCCATGGCGCCCCTTCCGCGGTGGAGGCGTGTTCAGATGAGGTTGAGGGTGTCCAAGAAGTGTTGTGCTGCAGCGTGATCCCCGGCGATCGTCGCGGCGTTGCGCCAGTCCGTCCGCCGGGTGGACCAGGCGAGGAAGTCGGCGGTCGTCGAACTGATCGTCGCGATCGGGTCAATGCCGGCGTCGGCTGCCGACACCACGGTGACGACACCGTCGGTGACGTCGACGACGACGTCGCGGCCACCGGGTCCCGTGAGCTCGAGTGCGAGCGGCCCGTCGACGGCGGTGGCGAGCGTGGGTTGCATCTTCGGTATGCCGCCCAGAAGCCACGCCACCGAGGGGGCGAGGACCACCTCGTCCAACGCGGCCACGTGGCGCACGATGGGTCCGCGCGGGGCGAGGATGTCGTACCGCAGGTGGGTCGCCATGTCGAAGGTGAACATGTCGGCGATGGCATGCAGGGGATAGGACCCCAGGTCGAGCATGGGCACCTCGCTCGACGCGACGGGTTCGACCTGCAGGGGCTCGAAAGCGTCGAGGGCACTGCCCAATTGCTCCTTGACGAACGCGATCGCTTCCGGGCCGGACAGGTGCCGACGTTCGGTGACCTGGAGGTCGTTGAGCGCTTCGATGCCCATGTCGGGCAACGGCTGTTGACTCACCGCTGCGACGAGGTCCTCGAGTAGGGATCCGACGTGCGTCACCACGTCCTTGGCCGACCACCCGTTGGCGGCGCTGGGCGCGTGCCAATCGGCGGCGTCGAATGTCTCGACGACGTCGAAGATGTCCTGCGCCGCCTGCCGCATCCCGGCGATACCTGCCTGGCTCATGAAATGACCTCCTTCGGGGACTCTCCAGACCATATACGACCGGTCGTCTTGCCGGGTCCGTGGCGGGTCAGCTGTACGCCGCGGTTCGATGCGACTTGACGTCCACGGGCGACACCTCGGCGCCCGATTCGTCGACGTAGCACAAGCGCACCGCCTGTCCGGTGGGCGAGCGGCGCTCGATCGACGGTCCCTGCGGGCGAGGCAGATACGTGTCGCCCCACTGTCCGAGGGCTCCGAGGACCAACTGAAGCTGACGCCCCGACTCGGTGAGGTGGTACTCGAGACGCTCGCGTCGGCCCGGTTCCCGATAGGGGCGTCGTTCGAGCACGCCGTGCGTCACCAGGGTGCTCAACCTCGCGGTGAGGATGTCCGACGAGACGCCCAGCGCATCTCTGAACTCGTCGAAACGTGTTGCGCCGCGATGGGCTTCGCGCAGGACGAGCAAGCTCCATCGTTCTCCCACCACGTGGAGGGAACGTTCGATGGAGCACTGCAGGTCGTCGATGGATCCGGGCACCGCCCCATCCTACGCTGGGTTGACTTTTCCCACTCAGATGCTAGGTTCGGATTTCCAACCCAAGGGAGTCCACATGCAGATCGCCGGAAGTACCGTCCTGGTCACGGGTTCCAACCGGGGGTTGGGTCGTCACTTCGCCGAAGAACTCGTCCGGCGAGGGGCGAAGGTCTACGGCGGCGCGCGGGACGCTTCTGCAGTCGACGTCGAGGGCGTGATCCCGGTGGAGGTCGACGTCACCGATCTGGCCTCGGTGGACCGCGCCGCGCAGGTCACGGGCGACGTCAGCTTCGTCGTCAACAACGCCGGAACCTTCACCGGCGCATCACTACTCACGGGTCGACTGTCCGACATCGAGCTCGACCTCGGCACGCACTATCTCGGATCACTCAACGTGATACGCGTATTTGCGCCGCAACTTGGTGCCCACCCCCAAAGCGCCATCCTCAACGTGCTCTCGCTGCTGGCATGGGTGACGTCCCCGGACTACGGGTCCTATTCCGCGGCCAAGTCCGCTGCCTGGGCGATGACCAACGCCCTCCGGCTGGAGTTGGCCGACCAGCGCACTCAGGTGAGCGCCCTGCACGTCGGCTACATCGACACGGACATGGCCAACCACGTCGACGCCGACAAGTCCGACCCGGTCGACGTCGTCCGGATCGCGCTGGACGGTGTGGAGGCCGGCAAGCCCGAGATCATCGCCGACGAGTCGACCCGGCACATCCAGGCCGCATTGTCCGGGGGCGTCGCCGCGCTGTACCCCGAATTCTCCTGACACAGAACGTTCCAACGAACCAAGGACACCTCGTGAAGTTCAGCATCTTCATACCGACCGGCTTCGTCCACGAACTCTCCGGCTTCTCCGATGCCCGAGACGCCTACGACCGCCTCGTCGAGATTGCCCAGGCGGCGGACCGGACGGGGTACGAGTCGGTACTCGCACCAGACCACCTCACGCCGCTGCCGCCGGCGCCGGAGATCGTCTTCGAGGCGTGGTCGCTGATCACCGCCCTCGCCGAACGAACCGAGAGGGTCCGCTTGGGTCTGCTCGTCGGGTCGGCGGGCTACCGGAACCCGGCGCTGGCCGCCAAGATGGCGAGCACGGTCGACGTCATCTCCAACGGACGCCTCATCTTTGGTCTGGGCGCGGGCTGGCACGAGCCGGACTACGAGCAGTACGGATTCGAGTTCGGCACCCTCAAGGATCGATCGCGGCGCCTCGAGGAGGCCGCGCAGATCGTCCTCGGACTGTGGACCCACGACGAGTTCAGTTTCGACGGGCAGTTCTACCAGACCAAGAACGCCATCAATCATCCGAAAGGCGTTCAGAATCCGCACATTCCGCTGATGATCGCCGGATCGGGGGAGAAGGTGACGCTGCGCAGGGTCGCCCGCTACGCCGACATCAGCAACATCGTCGAGCCGCCCGACGTCGCCCGCGCGAAGTACGAGGTCCTCGAGGGGCACGCCCGGGACGTCGGTCGTGACTACGACTCCATCCACCGCACCGTCCTCACGCTGGTCAACCTCGCCGACTCCGATGCCTCGGCACGAGAGGCGTTGCCGGCGAGTGCGCAACTCCTGTTCCCCGGAAACGTCGCCGACTACGGTCTCGTCGGAACTCCGGCCACGGTCGCCCAGCGCATCGCGGCCTACGACGAGGCGGGGGTGGACGAGCTGATTCTGCTCTTCGCCGATCCCACCAGCGTGGAGGACGTCCTGCGCTTCGCCGACACGTTCATCGACGCGACGGACGGCATCTGATGGCGTTCGAGGAGAACACCGATCCGTTGACCACGGCGGCGGGTGCGCCGGTGGTCGACAACCAGAACAGCATGAGCGCCGGGCCGCGGGGTCCGCTGCTGCTGCAGGACCTGTGGCTGATCGAGAAGCTCGCGCACTTCAGCCGGGAGGTCATCCCGGAACGCCGCATGCACGCCAAGGGCGCCGGGGCGTTCGGCACCTTCCGGGTCACCGGGGACATCTCCGCCTATACGACCGCGGCGATCTTCTCCACGGTCGGCAACAGCTGTGAGATGTTCGCCCGCTACTCCACCGTCGCCGGTGAACGCGGCGCCGCTGACGCCGAACGCGACATCCGGGGGTTCGCGGTGCGGTTCTACACCTCCCAGGGCAACTGGGACGTCGTGGGCAACAACACCCCGGTGTTCTTTCACCGCGACCCGTTGAAGTTCCCCGATCTGAACCGGGCGGTCAAACGCGACCCGCGGACCAATCTGCGGGACCCGGAGAACAACTGGGGCTTCTGGACCGGGCTGCCCGAATCGTTGCACCAGGTCACCTACGTGATGGGCGACCGCGGCATCCCGGCGTCCTATCGGCACATGCACGGCTTCGGATCCCACACCTTCAGTTTGGTCAACGCCGCCGGGGTGCGGCACTGGGTGAAGTTCCACTTCCGCACCCAGCAGGGCATCGAGAACCTCACCGACCAGCAAGCCCACGCCGTCATTGGGGCCGATCGGGAATCCCACGGCCGGGACTTGTTCGAGGCGATCGAGCGCGGGGAGTTCCCGCGGTGGACGTTGTCCATTCAGGTGATGCCCGAGGCCGACGCGGCGACCTACCGGTTTCATCCGTTCGACGTGACCAAGGTGTGGAGTCAGCGGGACTACCCGTTGATCGAGGTCGGTGAGTACGAGTTGAACCGCAATCCGGACAACTACTTCGCCGAGGTGGAGCAGGCGGCGTTCACCCCGGCCAATCTGGTGCCGGGGATTTCCTACAGTCCGGACAAGATGTTGCAGGGCCGGTTGTTCTCCTACGGCGACGCCGCCCGGTATCGGGTGGGGGTGAACCATCATCAGGTGCCGGTGAACCATCCCCGGGGTGCGGAGCGGGTGAACACCTATCACCGTGACGGGGCGATGCGGGTGGACGGCAATCAGGGTGGGGTGCCGGGGATGGAACCCAACAGCTTCGGCCGGTGGGCCGATCAACCCAGCTATGCCGATCCGCCGCAGGCGGTCGGGGACACCGCTGACCACTTCGACTTCCGTGCCGATGACGACAACTACTTCGAGCAGCCCGGGGATCTGTTCCGGTTGATGGACGCCGAGGCCCGGCAGCGGTTGTTCGACAACACCGCCCGTGCGATCAAGGGTGCCCGGTCGGTCACCGTGGAGAAGCACATCGAGAACTGCACCCGGGCCGACCCCGCCTACGGCGCCGGCGTCCGCACGGCCTGCCAAGCACACGGCGCCCTCTAAGCCTGGGGGCCCTCGGTGAGGGCGCCGGCGCGACGGAGGGCCTCGATCTCGGCCTCGGTGCGATCAAGCTCCGTGAGGATCTCGTCGTTGTGCTCGCCCTGATGCGCAGGCACCTGTTCGGCGAGGACGCCGTCGTGACCGCCAAAGTGCCAGGGCGGGGCGGGGATGGTGAAGGTACCGCCGCGACGGTCGGTCACCTCGCGGGTGGTGACCCAGGACTTGGCCCAGTCCGTGTCGTTGAATTCGGTGATGTCGCGTAGCCGTCCGGTGGCGACCTTGGCTTCGTCGAATTGCGCGTCGAGTGACTCCATGGAATCGAAGGTGTCGACCCAGTTCTGGACGATGGCGTGCAGCGCGTCGACGTTCTGGGCGCGACGTTCCGGCGTCGAGAAGCGTGGGTCGTCGGCGAGGTCGGGGCGTCGCATCGCGTGAAGATAGAACGGAAAGCTCATGCTGCCGACCAGACTCATGGGTGCGACGAATTCGACGCCGTCGGGGCTGGTGAAGAACGGGCAATCGGTGGCGCCCAGGATGGGCACCTCGGCGCCGAGGTCGTCGTCGGAGAGGTCGTAGTGGACGCGCTCGTTGATCGACGTCAGCACCGCTGCCATGGCGACGTCGACGTACTGGCCCGTTCCGGTGACCCGGCGTCGTTGTAAGGCGGCGAGGGCGGCGATCGCGGCGTGCAAGCCGGCATAGACGTCGGCGTGGGACAGGGCATCGGACCGGCCGTCGGAGTCGTCGAGACCGAACTGGTGCAGGGTGTTTCGGGTGAAGCCGGTCTCGGCTTGGATGGTGGGCGCGTACGCCATCCGAGTGCGCCACGGCCCGGACTGCCCGTATCCGCTGATCGACACGTAGACGACCGCGGGGTTGCGGGCGGCCACCGATTCGTAGTCCAGCCCGAAGGCGGCGAGCGCGCCGGGGCGGAAGTTCTCGACGATGACGTCGGCGGTGTCGCAGAGCTCGAGGACGACCTCTCGAGCGGCGGGGACGTTGAGGTCCACGCTGAGATTTCGCTTGCCGGCGTTCTGCTGGGCGTAGTAGCCGCTGATGCCGTCCCGGCCGGGTAACGCAAGACGGCTGATGTCACCCTGGGGCGGCTCGATCTTGATGACCTCGGCGCCGAGGTCGAGCAGGTGTTTGGTGCAGTGCGGGCCGGCGAGGACTCGGGTGAAGTCCACGACGCGGACGCCGTCGAGTGGAAGCGTCATCTCACCGTCCTTCGAATCTGGCGGCACCCGGGCCGTTGGCGGCCAGCGAGGCGAGTCCACGCCTGAGGTCCTCCGATCGCCAGATGTGTTGCTGTAGTTCGCGCATCGCCTCGTCGGTGGCCGCGACGCCGTGCGCCAGGGTGTGCGAGACGATGGCCTTGGTGGAGGCGTGCGCGATCGTCGGGCCGTTGGCGAGTTCGTGGGCGAGGGTGGCGGTGACGTCGCCGAGCTTGTCGTCGGGCACCACGCGGTTGATGACGTTCCACCGCTCGAGAGTCCTTGCGTCGTAGCGGCGACCGAGCAGCGCCATCTCCTTCGCGCGGGCGGCGCCGGCACGCACGGTGACGCGTTGGATCCCGCCCATCAGAGGGTTGACTCCCAGCGTGGCTTCGACGCTGCCGATCTTGGCGCTCTCGGCGGCCACGATCAAGTCGCACGCGAGGGCGGTCTCCAGTCCGCCGCCGATGCACACACCGTGCACGGCCGCCACGATCGGCATGGGAAGCGCGTCGAATGCCCGCAGCACCTCGACCAGGTCGAGGTCGGGAGCGGTTCCGCGGTCGGCGCTTTCGAACAGGGTGACGTCGGCACCGGCGCAGAAGTTGCGCAACCCGCTGCGCAGCAGGACCGCGCGGGCGCCCTGGGCCTGAGCCCATCGAAGCCCGTCGAGCAGGCCGGCCACCAGCTCCGTGCCGAGGAAGTTGTGGGGTGCGTGCTGCATCGTCAGCACCGCCACCGTTCCGTCCATCTGCCGCGCGACGGGTGGGGACGTCGAATCGGGCGCCTCCGTGGGAGGTATCGCGTCCGTCGGGTCGAGGCCGGCCTCGCTCATCTCAGCTCCAATATGTCGATCGTCATAGTGCAATGAACTCGACGATAAGCACATAAACGATGAGTGTCAATCTTGTGTATGATGGTCGTCATGGCGCGGAGTGACAGCAAGGAACGGATGGTGTCGGCTGCTCGTCGGTTGTTCCGCGAGCACGGCTATCACGGCACGTCACTCTCGGACGTGGTGAGCGAAAGTGCCGCGCCGCGCGGATCGCTGTACTTCAACTTCCCGGGCGGCAAGGAAGAGCTCGCGACGGAAGTCGCTCTGCTGCATGCCAGCGACGCCATCGCTCACGTGAATCGTGTTGCGGGCGCGACGGCCACCGCTGCCGAGCTCATTGAGGCCTTCATGCAGCGATTCCGTGACGACGTCGTCGCCGCGGACTTCCGGGAGGGATGCGCGGTGGCGCCCATCGTCGTGGATTCCGCGTCGTCGTCGACTCGACTCGGGGACGTGGTGAAGCGCACCTTCGCCGACGTCGTCGCCGTTCTCGCCGCCCGCCTGGTCGACAAGGGTCTCGGTGAGGCGTCCGCGCGGGCGGTTGCCGTCAGCGCCGTCACCACCATGGAGGGGGCGCTCATCCTGAGCCGCGCCCTGCGTACGACCGAACCATTCGACGTGGCCATCGTCGACCTCGTGCGCAGCGTCGACGCTGCGCAGACCAACGGATAGGACACACCACGATGACGACCGAAGACCTTCGCGCCAGCATCGTCGGCGCATGGACGCTCATCACCTACGAGAGCACCGCCGTCGACGGAACGAGCGTGACGTATCCCCTCGGCTCCGACGCCCGGGGCGTCATCATGTACACCGCTGACGGCTACATGTCCGCGCAAATCATGCGGTCCGGGCGCAAGCGTTTCGCCGGATCGGACGCCCACGCCGCGTCCGAGGCCGAACTGGCCTGGGCTGCAGAGGGTTATCTCTCCTACGCCGGGCCCTACACCGTGCTCGACGGTGGTCTGATCGCCCATCACGTCGACGTCAGCCTGCTGCCAAACTGGGTGGGTGGGACGCAGTACCGGGCCGCCCGCCTGAACGACTCCCACCTGCAACTGGCACCGTCCGAGCCCATTCAACTCGACGGTGAACTGCGGAACGCTCGGCTGGTGTGGCGCCGCGTCGCGCCCTTCACCGGCGACGCCAACCTGCCAAGCTGATGGCCACCATCGTTCTGGTGCACGGCGCCTTCGTGGACGGGTCGACCTGGCGGGCGGTGTACGACCTCTTGGCGGCGGACGGCCACCACGTTGCCGTGGTGCAGAATTCGACCCTGTCGTTGTCGGGCGACGTGGCGGAGACACGGCGCGTGATCGACGCGCAAGACGGGCCGGTCGTGCTCGTGGGGCATTCGTACGGAGGCGCGGTCATCACCGAGGCCGGGCTGCACGACAAGGTGGCGGCCCTGGTCTACGTCGCGGCGTTCGCGCCGGATGAGGGCGAGACGGTGCGTGCGCTCGTGGGTGATCCCGCTGCGCCAGGATCGCCGATCGTCGAAGTGGCGGAGGGTCTTTGGTATCAGGACCGAGGGAGGTTTCACGCTTCGTTCGGTGCCGACTTGACCACCGCAGATGCCGCGTTCCTCGCCGATGCCCAGCTTCCGTGGGGGGACGACGCCATGGCCCAGCCGGTCACGGATCCGGCGTGGCGCGGCAAGCCAAGCTGGTACCTGGTCGCGACCGAAGACCGGATGATCCCGCCGGCCGCCCAGCGCGCCATGGCGCGCCGGGCCGGCGCGACCACGGTCGAGGTGGCGGCCAGCCATGCCGTGTACATGTCACGGCCGGACGCCGTCGCCGCACTCATCCGGCAGGCGTGCAAGTGAGCAGTACCCGCTGACCCTTCGTCAGGGAGCGCCGACGGGGGAGAAGTGCGGATTCAGTGCGGAGGCGCCGACGTAGCGCTCGTGGATCTTCCACCCGTCGGGGGTCATGCGCAGCCGGTCAAGCATGGGGGAGTAGATCCAGATCGCCGGTGTGCCACTGTCGGTGCGAGTGCTTGAGAGGTCGCCGACGTGGCCGGGTTCCGTGTCGCCAGGGGCGTAGCGAATCAGCAGATTGTGATACCGGACGGCCACTCCGTCGGTCCCGTCCGGGTCGACGATGTGATTGGTCGCGTGACGGGACACGCCCGGCACCAGGTACGGGTACTCCTCCTTGAAGAGGCGTCGCAACCCGTCGTGTCCGTGGACCGTGCCGTGGAAGTGGTAGGTCGTGGAATCGGGCAGGAATGACGTCACCATCTGCTCGACGTCCCACGTCTCGAAGTGCCAATTCGACCGGTTGACGAAGTCGACGGCCGAGCTGCGGGCCTCCGCCGAGACCGGCGTCTGTTCCGGGACGGGGGGAAACGTGGTCATTCGCCTCTCCTTTCGCGGGTCACGAGTCGGCCGAGGCAGCCACGTCGGCGTGGATGCGCGTGGAGTTGGCCAGCGCAAACCGCAGCGTCTTCGGTGCGCGCCCGAGGAGTGCGCCAAGGTCGTCCGTCGGCAGATCGAAGTAACGGCCGCTGGCCATCAGGCGGGTCAACGTCTTCAGGTGTTCGCCGTTGTGGGGCTTGTCGGCTGCCAGCGCGCGGTCGACGTAGTCGGTGTTCCACGACTCGAGGTCCTGCGGCACGTAGCGCACTGGCCGATTCAGCACGGCGGCGTAATCGTCGGCGAATTCGTACATGGTCTTGAGCTCGGGTCCGATCAGCGTGTACGTCTTCCCGACGTGGTCAGCCGGCTCCTTGAGGATGTTGACGCACAGCTCGGCCACGTCGTATCCCGCGATGGGTGCGACCTTGCTGTCTCCGAGCGGCAAGCGAAGCTCTCCGGTGGCCAGCAGATCGGGAATGGGAAACCAGGCGAAGATGGGATTTTCGACGAAGATGCTGGCTCGGACGTGGACGACCGGCAGGCCGGACCAGTCCAGGACCTGCTCACCGATCCAGTGGGCCCGTTGCTGCGGCGACCACTGAGACACGGTGCCCCCCAGCCACGACAGGCGGATTCCTTCTGGCGCGGTCATCCGGTCGAAGGTCAGCAGGGTCTGTTCGGACTCGGAGATGTTGACGAAGACTTCGAGATCGCCTTGCGCACGGGCCACCGCGACCATCAGCAGGTTGGCGTCGACGTAATAGGGCGACAGCCCCATGCTGAAGTAGACCCGTTGGCAGCCGCTCAACGCCGCCGCGACGTCGGCGATGTTGAGCAGGTCCCCGACGAACACGTCGGCTCCCGCTCTGCGGAGCGCCTCGGCGCGGCCGTCGTCGGTACGGACGAAGGCGCGGACCGGCCAGCCCGCGTCGAGGAGCATGCGGACCATGGTGGTGCTGACCGAGCCGACCTCACCTGCCGCCCCCGTGATGAGGATGGGGCGGGTGTGCGTGGTGCTCATGATTCTCCAGTTCTGTTGTCGTGGTGCTCGTTCTGGGCGCCGAAGACGGCTTCGATGCCCATCGCGTGGAGGAGCCCGCGAACCTTGCCGTCCAGCTCGCGACCGACGGCCGTAATCCGGGGATCGGCGAGGCTGCCGAACAGCGTGCTCGGTTGGTCGAGGCTCAGCACGGCGTTCCCGGCGTCGTCGCTGTGGACGAGCATTCGCAGCGGCGCGTAGAGCAGGGTCAGCGGGTCGTGCCGGAACATCCGTTCGGCGATCGTGTGGTTGCCGATCAGGTAGGCGGTGACGCGGGTCTGGTGCCCGGCGGGTGCCATGAGGGCCGTGTCGTCCAGGCTGTAGAAGATCATCAAGCCGTTCGGGGCATTCTTCGCGACCGTGGCGAGCACGTCGTCCCACGAGCCGCCGCGCGCGACGACGTCGTCGACGGGCCCCTGCTGAAATCTGGGTGCTGCCAGTTCGAGTGCGTCGCAGAAGGCGTCGAACGGCACCCCCGTCGAGATGTCCAGACGGGTGGAGAGATGTGTCGTCGACGTGATGGCTGCCGTGGTCATGTGAACTCCTCGTGTGGGTGGGTGACGGGGGTCGGATCAGCGCGCCGCGAAGGGTCCGTCGTGGGAGAAGGCGGCGAGATTGGCGGTGACGAACTCCTGCACCGTCATTGCCGGCCGTCCGGTGATGACCTCCACGAGATTGCCCTCACCGGCGAAGACGCCGTTCTGGTAGTCCTGCGCAACGCTGCTGATGTGCTGAATGAAGTGCTCACTGGCTCCCTTGGAGGCCAAGAGCGTCGCAAAGGCGTCGACGTCGACGGGCTCGTAGCGAACCGGTATGCCGAGGGTGGCGGTGATCGCGGCGACGATCTCGTAGTGGTCGAGTTCCTCCGGGCCCACCAACGGGTAGACCTGCCGGTCATGGGGAGCGGGATTCTGAAGAACGGCGGCGATGACGTGGGCTTGGTCGCGCGCCGAGATGGGAGCGTGGCGACCCGTCCCGAACGGCAGTCGAAGCACGGCTTCGTCGGGGTCCCGTTGCCAAGCCCAGGTGAGCCATTCGGCGAAGAACGTCGGTCGCAAATGCGTCACCAGGAACGGCGAGCGGTCCAGGAGTCGCTCGGACAGCCAATGCTGTTGGGCTGCCTGGCTCTTGGCGTCCCGTCGTGCCGAGATTTGCGACATGGCGACCACGGCGCTCACGCCTGCTTCGCTCGCGGCCTGGGCGAACATGGCGGTGCTCGCCAGTAGTCCGTCGGTCAGGATCGGGTAGCAGAAGTAGGCGGCGTCCACGCCGGCCATCGCCGACGTGATCGCGTGGAAGTCCAGCAGGTCGCCGGCGACGACCTCGGCCCCGAGTGCGGCCAGGGCGTCGGAACGCTCGTCGACGGTGTGAACGAACGCGCGAACGCGGTGGCCGGCGTCGAGGAGGATCTCGACGGTGGGGGCGGCGGTGTTTCCCGTCGCGCCGGTGATGAGGAAGAGTCGGTCCGGTGTCATCGTGCTGGCTCCTTCGAATGCGTTGCGGCGGTTCACGAGTGCCTGATCAGGATTGCGTCGGCGAATGCGTGCGGTCGTTCCATTGCGGAGAAGTGGCCCGCATCGTCGATCGTCTGCACCGTGGCGGTGGGGATGGCCGCCGCGGTGCTCTGCCGGTCAGCGGTCCGCGACCAGTCCTGACTGCCGTAGAGGAGCGTCACCGGCGCAGTGATGGCGGGATAGCTGCTGCGAGAGGCGATCAGCGAAGGCAGGTTGCGGTATACCGCACGGGCGACGCGTGAGTAGCCCGGCCGCTTGCCGACTCGCATGAGTTCGTCGAGGAACGGAGCGGGCAGCCGGGTGGGATCGGCGTACCCGCCGCTCATGATGCCCTTGACGATGGGCTTGTTCTCCAGGCTGGCGAAGGTGGGACCCACGAGTGGCGCCCGCACCGAGGACACGATGAACCGGGCCAAGAGATTCGCCCGTTCCAATCCCTGGGGATAGTCGTAGACGTTGGACGCCACCACCCGGCCGACGCGTTCCCCGAGCTCGACGGAGGCGGTCAACGCGATGGTTGCACCCATCGACTCGCCGGCCAACGTGACGTCGACCAGGTCGAGACCGAGGACGAACTCGACGATGGCGGCCTGCATGTCGGCGTGTTCGTACCCCGCGTCCGGTTGGATGTCGGACCACCCCATGCCAGGAAAGTCGACGGCGTAGACGCGGTAGCGTCCGGTCAGCAGCGGGATGACTCGCTGGAAGTAGTCCAGTTGGGTGCGCACCGTGTGCATCAGCACGAGGGGAGGTCCGTCGCCGGTGACGACGTACCGCAACCGGCTGCCGTCGGCGCGGGTGAACCATCGGCTCGGGGCGTGCGACCACGTGGAGAGATAGGTGGATGGTGCCTCTGTCTGGATTGCCATATACTGACTATATGACCGGTCGTCTTAATTTGTCACGCGGACGCCCTAAGCTGTGGGAGGAACGACATGGGTAGACCCAGCGTCAAGGAGCAGTTGGTGGACCGCACCCTGGGGGTGTGGATCGAACGTGGCTTCGAAGGCGCCAGCGTCAACGACCTCGTCGCGGCCGCAGGTGTGCCGAAAGGCTCGTTCTACAACCACTTCTCGAGCAAGGAGCAGTTCGCCGTCGAGCACGTGAACCGATACGTGCACACCTTGGCGCTGGAGGCGTTGGCGAACTCCCCGGGTCGTGCCGTCGACGCCGTGCGCGACCACTTCGTGCAACTGGTCGCCTCCCGTCGGGACGGCCGGATGGCATTCGGTTGCCTTCTGGGAACGTTCAGCAACAGCGTCACCGGGGCCTACCCAGAGCTTCAAGAGGCCCTTCATGCGAGCTTCGGGCAGTGGGTCGACGCGCTCACTGCGGCGCTGAGTCGCGCCCGCGACGCCGGGGAGTTGTCCACCGACCGAGCCCCGGCTGATCTCGCCGCTGCGCTGGTCGACGGCTTCGAAGGCGCCGTGGCTCGCAGCCGTGTCGCCGGGGCGCTGGGTCCGCTCGACCAGTTCCTCGCCGTGAGCCTCGAGGAACTCACCCGCTGAGGCGCCGGGGGCGGCCCTGGCTGCCCGCCCATCAGCTGGGTATAGTAAACAATACGCAGAGTGGTCTGGAGCTTCCGGAGCCTCCAAAGTCGAAACAGGAGCGGATACCGTGTCGAATTCTCCTCATAGCCCTGCCTTTTCGGATCGTGTCACGCGGACGATCTTCGTCGTGGGAGCCACTGGCGCGCAGGGCATACCCGTCGTGAAGGCCCTCGTCGCCGACGGCGCGTACTCGGTACGCGCGCTGAGCCGCGACGGCACGTCGGAACGCGCCCAGTCGCTGGCCGCACTCGGGAACGTCACCGTCGTCGAGGGGTCCTTCGCCGACGAGGACGTGTTGAGGCAGGGCCTGCGCGGCTGCGACGGCGCCTTCGTCAACATCAACGGATTCAACACCGGCGAGAAGACCGAGATGTACTGGGCCATGCGGGCGTACGAAATCGCCGTCGAAGAGGGCGTCGGATTCTTCGTCTACGGCAATCTGGACTACGGCCTCAAGGCCGCCGCCTACGACTCGCGATTTCGCACCGGCCACTACGACGGCAAGGGCCGCATCGGCGAGTGGATCCTGTTTCAGAACCAGGCGAATCGCGACCGCATGGGAGCTGCACTGTTCACCACCGGCCCCTACATGGAGATGGCGCTCTCACCCGGAACGCCGATGACTCCCACCCTCGACGACGGTGTCCTCACGTGGCGGGTGCCGCTCGGCGACGGGGCGGTCCCGCACGTCGCCCTCGACGACTGTGGGTTCTACGTGCGGTGGTTGTTCGACCATGCCGAGCTGGCCAACGGAATGAACCTGGCCGTCGCACTCGACCACGTGAAGTACGCCGACCTCGCGACCGCCTTCGAAGAGGTGACGGGCCACCCGGCCCGCTTCGTCGACGTCGACCTCGAGACCTATTGGCGCGAGGGGCCGTTCGCGGGCAGGGGCGAGGATCCCGCCGGGTACAACGCCGACCCCGCCGACAAGGCCACGATGACGGTACGTCAGAACTTCACCGGGTTCTGGAATCTGTGGAAGCACGACATCGTCGAGCGCAACTACCCGCTGCTCGACGAGATCCACCCGAACCGCATACGCACGGTGGAGGAATGGCTGCGTCGGCACGACCAGGCGGGCCGGGACCTCGGCAAGGGATCGCTGTGGGATCGAGTGCAACCCGCGAATTGGAAGTCCGAATCGCCGATCCTGAAGGGCAGCGCCGATGGGCGCCGAGGCAAGCTGTAGGTCCCGGCACGTCGCCACCGTGACGGGAGGTCAGATCGCCTATCTGGCAGCCGGTCCCGACGACGGGCCGCTCGTCGTGCTGGTGCACGGCTGGCCCGCCGCCGCGTCCACGTGGTCACCCCAGCTGCGGGAACTGGGGTCTGCGGGTTACCGCGTGATCGCACCCGACATGCGCGGTTACGGCGAGTCGTCCGTTCCGACGGCACCGACGGCCTACGCGCTGCGTCACCTCGTCGAAGACCTCCGCACCCTGATCGCCCACCTGGGCCGGCAGTCCGCGGTGTGGGTGGGCCACGACTGGGGCGCCGCGGTGGTCTGGGCGGTCGCCGCGCATCATCCCGAACTGTGCGACGGGGTGGCCGGTCTGGTCGTGCCCTACCGCACGCTCGACCGCGGGTTGGAGGCCCTGGTGGCCTACGTCGACCGCGAGGTCTACCCCGAGCGCGAATTCCCGTTCGGCCAGTTCGACTACATGGCGTACTTCGAAGAGTCCTTCGCCCAGGTGACCGCCTTCTTCGACACGGCCCCGGACCGGGTGGTCCGTGCCCTGTACCGGCGCGGTGACCCGTCGATGGTCTCCGGGCGCTCGCCACGGGCGACGGTTCGCCGGGACGGCGGCTGGTTCGGCGGGGCGACAGCGGTTCCCGACGTCGACCGCGATCCGCACGTCCTCGACGACGTGGTCTACGACGACGTCGTCGCGGGCTTGAGAACGAACGGATTCTCCGGGCCGAACGGCTACTACCTCAACCACGTCGACAACCATCGCTACAGCGAGGACTCCGTCGACGGGGGAGTGCTCCGCATGCCGACCCTGTTTGTCGAGGCCCGGTACGAACCCACCGCCGACACCGTCCGGACCAGGCTCGCCGAGCCGATGCGCGACTACTGCCCGGACTTGACCGAGGTCAGTCTCGCTGCGGGCCACTGGGTCGGCTTGGAGAGGCCCGCCGAGGTCAACGCGGCCCTGGTGCACTGGTTGCACGCCGCCGTCCGTCCCGCATCACCCCACACCCGAGAAAGAGGAACGACATGGTCGCAGTAGCAGGGAAAGTCGCCGTCGTCACCGGCGGCGCCCGCGGATTGGGAGCGGCATTGGTCGACGAACTCCTGATGCGCGGAGTGCGGACGGTCCACTCCACCGCGCGCACCCCGCATTCCGACACCCGCCCCGCGGTGGTCACACACGTCTTGGACGTCCGCTCGCAGGACTCCGTCGAGGCGCTGGCGCGATCGGTCCCCGACGCCCGGATCGTGTTCAACAACGCCGGCATCTTCGTACCCGAACCGCTGTTGACCGGAGACTTCGGGAACGCCCAGGATGCGTTCGACGTCAACGTGTTCGGGCCGCTGCGCGTCGCGCGCGCATTCGCTCCCGTCCTGCGGTCCAACGGCGGGGGAGCCGTCGTCAACATGCTCTCGGTGATGTCGTGGCTGGCGGGCGGCGGAGCCTACGGTGCGTCCAAGGCGGCAGCGTGGTCGACGACCAATTCGTTGCGGGTGGAACTCGAGTCGCAGAATACCCACGTCGTCGGCGTGCACGCGGGATTCATCGACACGGACATGGCGGCGGGCATCACGATGGACAAACTCAGCCCAGCCGTCGCCGCGCGACTCATCGTCGACGGCTTGGAGGCCGACGCCGACGAGGTGCTGACCGACGAGGCCACCATCCAGGCCAAGGCGGCACTGGCGGGTCCGGCAGCGGGTCTGACCTTGACCCTGTGAGTGCGCGCGAACATTCGTCAGATCAACACCATTGAGCCGCAACGACTTCAAAGAGAGAAGAGTGGACATGTCACCGAAGCTTGGTTTCCTGGTCACCTTGCACGCCGCCCGTGGCCGGGAAGACGACGTCGTCGCGTTCCTGGAAGCTGCCGAACGACTCATGCACGCCGAACCTGGCACGAAGCAGTGGTTCGGATTCCGAGTCGATGCGACGACGTTCGGCATCTTCGACACCTTCGACACCGAACCCGACCGTGACACCCACTTGCACGGCGAGGTACGCAAGGCCTTGGAGGCACACGCCGAGCTCTTCGACCGGCCGCCGGTCATCGCGCCCGTCGACCTGGTGGGCCTCAAAGTCGGCTCGTAGTGACATGACGAGCGCAGAACGCATCGTCGACGTCGGCGCAGGCGGGCTCCATGCCCGACTGCGCACTGGTGAGGATCCCGCGCTGGTCTTCCTGCACTACTGGGGTGGTTCCCACCGCACCTGGATCCCCGTCGTCGACCGGCTTCCGCCACACCACGCAGCGGTCACCTACGACCAGCGGGGTTGGGGTGCGTCGAACCGGATGCCCGGACCGTTCGAGCTCGACCAGCTCGCCGATGACGCCCTCCACGTCGTCGAGTCCTGCGACCTGAGATCGTTCGTCCTGGTGGGTCATTCGATGGGCGGCAAGGTCGCGCAGGTGTTGGCCGCGCGCCGACCGGCAGGACTCGCCGGCGTGGTTCTCGTGGCGCCGGCCCCACCGGCACCGGCCGGAGTGACCGCCGCGCAACGGGACGCACTACTGCACGCCTACGACGACGCGGAGACGGTCGGCCAGGCGATCGACCATGCCTTGACCCGCCGGGGACTGCCCCCGGAGTTGCGAGTCCAGGTCGTCGAGGACAGCCTGCGCGGCAGTCCCGGGGCACGCGACGCCTGGCCCCGCCGCGGCATCGTCGAGGACGTCGGTGACGCGGTGGCGAACATCGACGTTCCGGTGTTGGTGCTCGCCGGTGACGACGACCGCGTCGACCCGCCGGCCACCCTGGCGACGCACCTGCTACCGCGGATCCCCACCGCGACGATGGACGTGCTCGTCGGTACCGGTCATCTGTCGCCGCTGGAGGTACCCGATCAGGTGAGCGGGTACGTCAACCGATTCGTGACGGGACTGGCGTCGAGCTGAATTCGGCTACGTCGTCGGGTCGCCCCGCGCGTCGCAGGGCGCGGCGTGCCCGTCGTCGATGAGACGCAACGTCACCCCCATTTGGTTCGGCTGGATGCTGCCCGCCCAACTGTCGTACGGGTGGTCGAGGAACGCCACGACGAGCAGTGCCGAGGTGACCAACGCCGAGACGAACGCGATGGGCACCGCCTGAATCACGGCGCTCTCGCGGCGGTCGGCCTGGACGCACATGTAGCTGAGAATGGCGGTCGCACCGATGCCGAGGACGATCCACAGCGGCGGCGGTACCGACGGGGCGGCCTCGGCGGCCCGGGCGCGGCGGCCGTCGCGGCGCTGCGCCTGCTGGTCGAACCACTGGCTGTAGGCCGCTTCCTGCCTCGCGTCGGTGGGATTGAGGGCCGCGAAGTCGGTGACCATCGTGTCGACCCAATGCTGCACCGCGGGAGCCGATTGGCCCCGTTCCATCGCCGGCCATTCTTGCTCGACCACGGCCCGCGAGTAGCAGATCAGGTCGCCGTGCAACCGCTTCCCCTGATGTCCCTCGAGCACGTCGGCCACGTTGTGCAACTCGGTGACCGAGATGGCCTCCATGGTGCCGCCGTCGCGGGCGCGCTGGTAGTTCTGCAGCGCGTAGAAGATGGTGAAGGCCAGCAGGACCGCGAACATGGTGCCGATCACGGTGAGCGCGCCCGCGGCACGGGTGCTGTCGAGGAACCAGCCGGGATCCGGTGCGCGCCGGCGCGCCAGCAGCTTCACCACGACGGCGAGCGTCACGACGGTGACGAGCGCCCCCAGCGCCAACCAGCTCAGCACGGGCCGGGTCCGGCGCTCGCTGGAGCGTGAACGTGTTCGAGTTGCCGCGCGCGGTCCATGCACACCCATCGGTCAGAGCGGTGGATCACTGCGATCACCGCCTGCCGATTGTGGGGGATGAACCGCCCGTGGGGTGCGGTAACGCGCTGAAGTCTTGGTATCCCGTCGGTTCGACTACCGCGCCTCGACCGGGGGAATGAGATAGCGCCCGGTGACGCTGGCCGGATCGCCGGCGATGTCGGCCGGCGTGCCCGTGGCGACGACGGTCCCGCCCGCGGCGCCGCCGCCGGGTCCCATGTCGACGACGTAGTCGGCGTTGGCGATCACGTCGAGGTCGTGCTCGATGACGACGACGGTGGCGCCCTTCGCGCCGAGGCGGTCGAGCACCCCCAGCAGGACGCGGACGTCGAGGGGGTGCAGGCCGACGCTGGGCTCGTCCAGGACGAACAGGGCGTCGGACTGCTTGCGACCGAGTTCGGTTGCCAGCTTGAGCCGTTGGGCTTCGCCGCCCGACAATGCCGGGGTGTCCTCGCCCAGTGTCAGATAACCCAGCCCGAGGTCGACCAGCGTGCGCAACTTCTTCTGCACCTTGGGCAGGTCCTCGGTGACCGGGAGGGCCTGCTTGACGGCGAGGCACAGCAATTCGGGCAGCGACAACCCGTCGGGACGTCGGATGTCCTGAGCCGCAGGGTCGTAGCGGGTGCCGTCGCACACCGGGCAGTCGACGTCGACGTCGGGGAGGAACTGGACGTCGAGGGAGATCTGACCGGTGCCCTCACACCGTGGGCAGCGCAGCGACCCGGTGTTGTAGGAGAAGTCGGACGCGGTCAGTCCGCGCCGCGTCGCGTCGTCGAGGGCGGCGTACGCGCGCCGCAGATCGTCGAGCACACCGCTGTAGGTGGCGACGGTGGACCGCACGTTGGTGCCGATGGGGGTGGCGTCGACGACGTTGACCCGCTCGACGCCCGACGACTCCACCGCGGCGACGTGTGAGGGCAGCCGGTCACCGGCTGCGGCGGCCTGCAACGCCGGCACCAGACTTTCCAGCACCAGGGTGGTCTTGCCCGACCCGGAGACCCCGGTGACCGCGGTCAACCGACCCTTGGGGATCTCGACGTCGAGGGCGTGCACCGTGTGCAACGGACGGGTGGACAGCCGAATCCGGCCGTGGGAGAACAACTTCGCCGAAGTCACGGTGTCGCGCACGCGGATGGTTTCGGTGCCCGCCAGGAACCCGGCGATCAGGGACGACGGGTTGCCCGCCAGGTCGGCCATCGTGCCCTCGGCGAGGACGGTGCCGCCCTCGTTGCCCGAGCCGGGGCCGATCTCGACGAACCAGTCCGCCTCCCGCAGGACCTGGACGTCGTGGTCGACCAGGACGACGGAGTTGCCGTCGCGCAACAGGTCGCGGATGACGCCGTTGAGGCCGTCGACGTTGGACGGGTGCAGGCCGATTGAGGGTTCGTCGAGCACGTACAGCACGCCGGTGGTCTGGTTGCGTACGGCCCGGGCAAGCTGAACTCGTTGGCGCTCACCGGTGCTCAGCGTCGCGCTGGGCCGGTCCAGGCCCAGATAGCCCAGGCCGAGTTCGACCAGTCGCGCGGCCATCTCGAGGAGCTGGTCGACGATCACGGTCGCCACCGCGTGCATCTCGACGGGCAGGGCGTCGACTACCCTTGGGGCCCAGGCGATCACCTCGTCGAGGGTCTGCGCCGTCGCCTCGGCCAGGTTCCGTCCCATCACGCCGGGCGCCAGGGCGTGATCGCTGAGCCGGGTGCCGTGGCACGTCGGGCACGTGCCGGTGTGGATGAACTTGTTGACCCGGGTGAGCCCGCCCTCGCTGGCGGCCTTGTCGAGTGCCTCCTGCACGGCGAGGCGGGCGTTGCGGTAGGTGAAGTTGACCTCGAACAGCTTGCCGCTCTTCGACGGAACGGTGATGAGATGCTTATCGGCGGGGCCGTGCAGCACGACGTCGCGCTCGGCGGCGGTGAGGTCGCGGTAGGGCACGTCGGTGCGCACGCCGAGTTCGCCGACCAGTTGCGGCATGACGGTCAGGCCCATCATCTTCCACGGGGCCACCGCACCGTCGGCAATGGTCTTGGCGGGGTCGGGCACCAGCAGGTCGTCGTCGATCTCGCGCACCACTCCCAGGCCACCACACGTTGGGCACGCCCCGTCGGAGTTGAACGCCAGCGCCTCGGCGCCCGGCGGGGTGAACGTGACGCCGCAGACCGGGCACGTCAGGTCGAGGGCGGCGGCGACGTCGATCGTCGGGTGCTGGCGGTGCCCGTTGGGGCAGAGGTGTTCGCCGAGCCGGGAGAACATCAGGCGCAGGACGTTGAGGAGTTCGGTCGAGGTGCCGAACGTGCTCCGGGCCCCGGGTACCCCCGGGCGCTGTCGCAGGGCCAGGGCGGCGGGCACGTGCCGGACGGAGTCGACGGTGGCCTTGGTGGCGTGCGACATCCTGCGGCGGGTGTAGGTGGAGAGCGCCTCGATGTACCGGCGGGAGCCCTCGGCGTACAGCACCCCCATCGCCAGCGACGACTTGCCCGATCCGGAAACGCCTGCGATGGCGACCATTTGGTGCAGGGGCACGTCGACGTCGACGTTCGCGAGATTGTGGACGCGGGCGCCCCGCACCTCGATCGTGGTGGGCCTTTCCGGACTGGTCACGATCGCGCGGTCAGGAGCCGTAGTCGACGGTGACCGTGGCGTCGCGGTTGACGGGTGTGTTGGCCGGGGGATCCTGTTGAACGACCCTGAAGTGACCGGCGGCGCCGGCGTCGACGGCGGGCCCGACGGTGACCGGAACGGTGAAACCGAGTTGGGCCAGGCGCTGCACGACGTCGTCGTGGAACTTGCCCGAGAGGTCGGGCATCAGCACCTGGTTGCCCTTGGAGACCTTCACGGTGACCGGCGCGTCGACGGGAAGTTCGGTGCCAGCAGGCGGATCGGTGGCCACCACCTGTCCGGCGGGCAGGAGACTGTCGACCGGTGCGGTGAGGATCTTGGTGAACCCCGCAATGGTGAGATTCTTGGTCGCCACGTCGGCGGGTTGGGTCACCACGTCGGGCAGCGACACGGCGCCGGGACCGGTGCTGATCAGGATGGTGATCTGGTCGGTGACGGCGACCGAGGTGCCCGCCGGGGGACTGGTGCCGCTCACCGCGCCCTTGGGCACCGTGGGGTGGGCCGCCTCGCTGCGGCCGACGTCCCCGAAACCGGCTTGCGTCAGTCTGGCGGCAGCCTCCGCCGGGCTCAGATTGGAGACGTCGGGAACCTGGCGCTGCTCCGGACCGCTGGAGACGTTGATGGCGATCGTGTCGTCGACCCGCGCGGTGGAGTCGGCGCCGGGGTCGGTGCTGATGACCAGCCCGCGCTGGACCGTGGAGTTCGGTTCGGGGTTGACGATGGTCTTGAAGCCCAGGTTCTGCAGCGACACCTGGGCGTCGGCCTGCCCCTGACCGCGGAGGTCGGGGACCCGTTGGCGATCACCGACGAACACGTTGACGGCAAGCGCCACCACGACGGCGAGCACGGTGAGCACCGCCCCCACGGCCAGCCACCGCCGGCCCGAGCCGCCGGCGCGGGCCGCCCGGCGATGCCCGGGCGAGGTGGAGGCGAGGTCGGCGTGTTCGGCGTCGGTGAACACCTTCGGTGCCGAGGGCGTGAGGCCGTCGCGCACGCGGATCAGGTCGTCGCGCATCTCGGCGGCGGTCTGGTAGCGGTTGGCGGGGTTCTTGGCGAGGGACTTGAGCACCACGGCGTCCAGGTCGGGCGACAACGCGGGATTGCGCCGCGACGGTGGCGGCGGGTCCTTGCGCACGTGCTGATAGGCCACCGAGACGGGAGTGTCGCCGATGAACGGCGGCTCCCCGGTGAGCAACTCGTAGAACACGCAACCCAGCGAGTACACGTCGGAGCGGGCGTCGACGGTTTCGCCGCTGGCCTGCTCGGGCGACAGGTACTGCGCGGTGCCGATGACGGCCGAGGTCTGGGTCAGCTTGGCGCCGTCGTCATGCAGCGCGCGGGCGATGCCGAAGTCCATCACCTTCACCGCGCCGGCCCGGTCGATCATGATGTTGGCGGGCTTGACGTCGCGGTGGACGATGCCGTGCTGGTGGCTGTAGTTCAACGCCTGGCACGCGTCGGCGATGATCTCGACGGCGCGACGCGGGTCGACCGGACCGTCGTTGCGGATGACGTCGCGCAGCGTGACGCCGTCCACGTACTCCATGACGATGTAGGGCAGCGGACCGTCGGGGGTGTCGGCCTCGCCGCTGTCGTAGACCGCGACGATCGCGGGGTGGTTCAGCCCGGCGGCATTGCGCGCCTCGCGACTAAACCGCAGGAAGAACGTCGGATCCCTCGCCAGGTCCGCGCGCAGCACCTTGACCGCGACGTCGCGGTGTAACCGCACGTCACGGGCGAGATGAACCTCCGACATGCCACCGAACCCGAGGATTTCCCCGAGTTCGTAGCGGTCGGACAATCGCTGAGGGGTGGTCATAGGGCTATCTGTCCTGTGGTTGCCATGGCGGTCGCCGGGCGATGGAATCCTACGACGAGCCATCCGCCGCGAGTGAATTCACGCCCCACCCTCGCCTGCAGCCGAATCTTTGCCGACCTGTTGAATCGGGTAGAACTGCGGTGACTGCCGATCACCGCGATCCATCGTCCGAGGAGCCATCATGCCCGCACCGTCCGCCGCCACGTTTGCGCGTCTCGCCGACCTGATCGCCATTCCGGACGCCTCCGAGCGCCCCACCCGCTCGGTGGTCGAGGTGTTCTCCGGCAAGGAGTTGACCACCATTCCGGTCGGCACCGCGCAGGACGCCCTGGACGCCATCGGGCGCGCCCGGGTGGCCCAGAGGGAATGGGCGGCCCGGCCCGTCGGCGAGCGCGCCGCGATCTTCCATCGCTACCGCGACCTGGTGCTCAAGAACCTCGAGCAGCTGATGGACATGGCTCAGGCCGAGACGGGCAAGTCCCGCAACGCCGCTCAGGAGGAGATCCTCGACATCGCGATGACGGCCCGCCACTACGCGCGCGTCGCGCCCAAGCTGCTGCGCCCGCAGCGGGTGACGGGCATGCTGCCGGGCCTCACCAAGACCGTGGTGCGCTACCAACCCAAGGGCGTCGTCGGCGTCATCTCGCCGTGGAACTACCCGATGACGCTGGCGGTGTCCGACGCGATCGCCGCGCTGCTCGCCGGCAACGCCGTGGTGCTCAAGCCCGACAGTCAGACGCCGTACTGCGCGCTGGCCTGCGTCGAGTTGCTCTACGACGCCGGTCTGCCGCGCGACCTGTTCGCCGTGGTCCCCGGGCAGGGCTCCGTGGTCGGCACGGCCCTGGTGGAGAACACCGAGTACCTGATGTTCACCGGGTCCACTGCCACGGGTCAGCTGTTGGCCGAGCAGGCCGGTCGTCGGCTGATCGGCTTCTCGGCCGAGCTCGGCGGCAAGAACCCGATGATCGTGACGGCCGGCGCGAACCTGCGCGAGGTCGCCGACGCCGCCGTGCGCGCCTGCTTCGCCAACTCCGGGCAGCTGTGCATCTCGATCGAGCGCATCTACGTCGAGCAGTCCGTCGCCGAGGAGTTCACCCGCGTGTTCGGCGAGCGCGTGCGCAAGATGACGTTCCGCGGCGGCTACGAGTTCGGCGTCGAGATGGGCAGCCTCATCTCCGAGGAGCAGGTGAAGGCCGTCTCCGCCCACGTCGACGACGCGGTCGTGAAGGGCGCGACCGTCGTGGCGGGCGGCAAGGCCCGACCCGACCTGGGACCACTGTTCTTCGAGCCGACCGTGCTGACCAACGTGCCCGAGGACGCCGACTGCTACCGCGAGGAGACGTTCGGACCGCTCGTCTCGATCTATCCGGTGGCGAACGTCGACGAGGCCGTCGCCCGCGCCAACGACACCGAATACGGGCTGAACGCCAGTGTGTGGGCCGCCACCAAGCGCGACGGCGAGGACATCGCCGCCCGCATCCACGCAGGCACCGTCAACGTCGACGAGGGTTATGCGCCCACGTGGGGCAGCACCGCCGCCCCGATGGGTGGCATGGGCGTGTCCGGCATGGGCCGTCGTCACGGTCCCGAGGGTCTGGTCAAGTACACCGAACCGCAGACCATCGCGACCACCCGCGTCCTCAATCTCGGTGGGCCGCGGGGTCTTCCGCCGAAGGTGTGGGCAAAGGTGATGCCGCCGTTCGTCAAGGCGCTGCAGTGGTTGCCCGGCCGTTGAGTTCGCCGAGCCGGTCGAAACGCAGGTCGCGTGGCTGGACCTGAGGTACTCGGCGGCCGCTACGAGCTCCGGGGCGTACTCGGCGTCGGGGGGATGGCCGAGGTTCGCGACGGCTGGGACGCCCGGCTGGGCCGCGCGGTCGCGGTGAAGCTGCTTCATCCCGCCTTGGGCGCGCGGCCCGACGCCCGGGCCCGCTTCGAGGAGGAGGCGCGCGCCGCGGCGCGTCTCTCGCACCCGAATATCGTCGCCGTGCACGACTACGGCCATCACGGTGGCACCCCGTACATCGTGATGGAGCGGCTGCCGGGAAGCACGCTGATCGACGAGCTCGGGCGCGGGCCGCTGCCGCCGATCCGGGTGCGCGCCATCCTCGACGAGGTCCTCGCCGCGTTGTCGGTCGCACACGCCGCCGGCGTCGTCCACCGCGACATCAAGCCGGCCAACCTGTTGACGGCCGGCCCCGGCGGAGCCGTCAAGGTCGCCGACTTCGGCATCGCCAAGACCGACGACGGCGGCCACACCGCCACGGGTCAGCTGGTCGGGACGATGGCGTACACCAGCCCCCAGCGCCTGGCCGGGGCACCGTCGTCGATGGCCGACGACCTGTACGCGGTGGGCGTGGTGGGCTACGAGCTGATCGCCGGTCGGCCGCCGTTCCCGCAGAGCGACGTTCAGGCCCTCGCCGCGGCGATCCTGCACGGCGCGCACGTGCCGCTGGCGTCGGTCACCGCCGGTGTCGACCCGGCACTGGTCTCCGTGATCGAACGGGCCCTGGCACTCGATCCGCGCGCCCGGTTCGCCAGCGCCGACCAGATGCGCGCGGCTCTCGCGGCCCCGCGACCGAGCACCCGGGTGTTCACCGCGCCGTTCGCGCCGGTCGTGCCGAGCGCGGACCCACGCACCGAGCCCCGGCCGGCCCGGCGCGGGACCGTGCTGGCGGTGATCGGGATCGTCGTCGCGCTCGTCGTCGCCGCGCTGGCCGTGGCACTGCTGCCGACGTCGCGGGACGTCCCCGCCACGACCGGCACGTCGACCACCACCTCTACGCCGTCGCCCTCGGCGACGAGCACGCCGCCGGAACCGGTGTCGTCCACGACGGTTCAGCCGGTTGCACCCGCCGGTCCACCACCCGGCAAGGGCCCCGGCAAGGACAAGGGCCCGAAGCACCGCGACTGACGTCCGGCGGGTGCGCCGGTAAGGTGCGGCGGGTGAGCTCGCCGTCCGCCCGTGCCGCGCACCTGCGCGGCGCATTGGTCGGCGGCTGCTCGGCGCTGACGACCGCACTCGCCCACACCGTCGGCGGCGGCGGACTGCCGTCGGGTGCGGCCGTGCCCACCCTGCTGCTGGTGTGTGCCACGGTCGGCGGTGTCGCGTCCCGCGTCCCGCGAACCGGACGAACCCCCGACGTCGCCACCCTGGTCGCGGCGTTGTGCGCAGCGCAGTTCCTCGGTCACCTCGCGCTGGTGGTCGCCGGCGGGCACCACGGCGCCGCGACGACGTCGGCGCCGATGCTCGTGGCGCACGTCGGCGCCGCCGTCGTCCTGGCGGTGCTGATCAGTGCGTCGGAGTATCTGTACGTCCTCGCGTCGTCGGTGTCGAACTGGCTTCGGCTGGTGGCCCTCGACCGGTCGCCGACCGCGGTCAGGCGGTCCTGGTGGCCCGTCGACGTCGTCGTCCCACAGGCGAATTCGTTGTGTTCCGGTCTGGGAATGCGCGCACCGCCGGCATGGTCACCGCTCGGCGCCTAGCGCCCGTCACCGACCATCGCCGTGCCGCCTCGTGGCGGCAGCGTCGCACCATTGCGGGCCACCGTGCCCGCACGAAGGGACTCATTCGTCGTGACCACGACCCCAGACGATCGCACCGACCCGTCACCGACCACCTCGGCGGGCCACCCCCCGCCACGAAACGAACCTGGCCGCAGGGGTATTCGACCTCTGCTGCTGCGACTGCACTTCTACGCCGGGGTCTTCGTCGGCCCCTTCATCCTGATCGCGGCGATCACGGGACTGCTGTACGCCCTGATCCCGCAGATCGACTCGACGGTGTTCCGCCACGAGCTCACCGTCGACCACGTCGGGGAGACGCGGCTGACCCTGGCCGATCAGTTGAACGCGGTCCGCGCCGCCCATCCCGAGGGCACCGTCGAGAGCATTCGTCCGCCCGCTGAAGCGGACGAGACGACGCAGGTGACCCTGGCGGTGGAGGACGTACCGCCCGACTACGCCCGCACCGTCTTCGTCGACCCGTACACCGGGCAGGTACGAGGTGCGTTGACCACGTTCGGCCAGTGGATGCCGTTGCGGGCGTGGTTCGACGAGCTGCACCGCAACCTGCACCTGGGTGCGGTCGGACGCAACTACAGCGAGCTTGCCGCGAGCTGGCTCTGGGTGATCGCGCTGTCGGGGCTGGTGCTGTGGATCGGGCGGCGGGCCCGCACCGGCTCGCTGCGTCGTCTCGCGACGCCGGACCGGACGGCGACGGGGCGGCGAAAGACGTTGTCCTGGCACGGTGCGCTCGGCGTCTGGATCGTCGTGGCACTGCTCGGGCTGTCGGTCACCGGCATCACCTGGTCGCGCTACGGCGGCCAGTCGGTGAACCAGATCCAGGCGCACCTGAACATGACGGCCCCCACGGTGGACACCGTGCTGACCGCCGCGCCGGGCTCGAACCCGATGCCGGCCGAGCATCACCACGAGGCCGCGCCGGCCGCGGGCGTCGACGGGTCGCGCGGTGCCGACGTCGCGTTGTCAGCCGCTCAGAAGGCCGGCCTGTCCGGACCGATGTGGATGTACCCGCCGGCCGAGGCCGGGCAGGGGTGGAAGGTCACCGAGAAGAAGCGCGACTGGCCGACCCGCTACGACGCGATCACCGTCGACCCGGACACGGGTCGAGTCACCGACCGGGTGAACTTCGCGGACTGGCCCGTCCTCGCGAAGCTGACCAACTGGGCGATCGACGCGCACATGGGGGTGCTGTTCGGCGTGCTGAACCAGGCGGTGCTGGCGCTCGTCGCCGTCGGTCTGATCGTCGGCATCGTGCTGGGCTACCGAATGTGGTGGCAGCGCAGACCCACCCGCGGCGGTGCGTGGGCGGCGGGCCGACCGCCGCTGCGGGGTGCGTTGCGCCAATCAGCCACGCCGACAGCGTTGTTGGTCGTGCTCGTCGCCGTCGGGGTCGGCTGGTTCCTGCCGCTGTTCGGGATGAGCCTGCTGGCGTTCCTTCTCGTCGACGCGGGCGTCGCGACGGTCCGGAACCGAAGGGGCCGTCAGCGCTCCTGACGACGGTCAGCTCGCGGTGGCCTGACACGCCGCCGCGAGCAGGCCGTCGACCGACATGCCGACCTCGGCCAGGTCGTGCACGCCCGACCAGTAGAGGGGTTCCTCCGCGACGAAGCCGCGGAGGTACAGCGCGCCGAAGGTCGCGAAGTCCTCGAAGACGGCGTTGCCGCTGCGTCGGCCGGCGGCCTCCATGGCGTCGGCGTGGGCAGCGAAGGTCTGGGCGGCGTCGTCCTGAACCGTCCGCTGCTCCGCGGTCCACTGGCCGACGCCCACACCGGGGTCGAGTGCCAACCAGGGCTGAATCTGGGTGCGCAGGTCCGCCGATGCCGTAATCCACGCGTCGCACACCGGATTCGACGGCGCGCCGGGCAGGAAGCGCGGCGGATTCGCCGGGTCGCCGACGACCGGCGGCGCCGTCGGTGGTGGTGCCGGTTCGACGTCGGGCAACTTGGGCATCGCCGTAATGGACCGGTTGGCCGCGCAGACGTTGGTGATCGAGTCGAGTGCCGCCAGACTCGTCGTCGCGAGGGCGTCGTCCTGCGCCTGGTAGGTGGGCAGGGCGTCGGCGTACGCGCGTCCGTAGACGACGAACGCGTCGTACAACTCGCGCATCGCCCGGCTGGGGGTCTGGGCGGCAAGCGTGACGGCGGTGGCGGTGCCGCTCCGCAGGGCGTCGCCGACCGCCTGGTACTGCGCCTGGACGTCCGGGGACCACTGCGTCGCCGGTACCGACGGATCGCGCTGCGCCCAGCCTCGTCGCTGAGCGACGCCGATCGCGGTCTGGACGTTGTCCCACGATCCGCACGTCACGTCCGCGGTGAGGAGGGCGAGCGGCCCGGTGTCGTCGGCGCTGGCGACGGTCGTCGGAAGGGTGTCGGCGGCCGCGGGCCTCGGCGGCGGTTCTGCGGACGTCGAGGCGCCCGGTCCCGCCGAGCCACTGCCCAAGTCGCGACCGGTGACGACCACGAGGGCGCCGACGGCGACGACGATGGCCACCACCACGGTGCCCACGATCCATCGGACCTTCGTGTTGCGGGGTGGGGTCGACGGTCCGCTGGGCACCCAGCCGGGTGGGTAGGGCCCGGGAGATTCGGAGTCGCTCATGGTGGTGATGGTAGGCGTTGCGCGAATCGCCCCGGTCGGCCACTGTGTCAAAGTGTGCCGTGATAGCGGCCAACCAGGAAAACCACCCCTGATTAGCGGTCGCCCGAATTCGTCACATTGCCACGCTCGACTTAGCAAAACCGTCGAGGTATGGGAGGATCGCACGCGTGACCTACACCGGTGTGACCGCGACCAGTGCCGACGACGGCCGCGACGTCGACGCGTCCGCGCCCGCAGCGCCATGGTGGCGGCGGTCCGGACGCTGGGCAACCGTGGTCTGGCCGGGGGCGGCGGCGCTGCTCGTGTGCCTCCTCTGGACCGTGCTGGAGAGCACCCGGGTGGGGATCCCCGCTCCCTTCGAGGACGCCGCGATGCTGTTCCGGTACGCGGACAACCTCGCCGACGGGTGGGGCATCGTCTGGAATGCCGGACAGGCGCCGGGCGCCACCGACGGCGCCACCGACCTCGGATTCGTCCTGTTGCTCGCACCGCTGACGCTGCTGGGGCTGTCGACCGCCGCCGCGGCGGTACTGGTCAACCTGGCCGCGGTCTTCGGCATCGGCGCCCTGTTCGGCGTGCTGAACGCCAAGCTGTGGCGACGGTCGTCGGCACTGCCCATCGCACTCGGCGCACTCGTCGGCGGCGGGCCCGTGGACCGCTACGTGCTCAGCGGCTTCTCGCCACCCGTCTTGGGGTTCCTGCTTCTCGCGGCCTTCACGCTGGCGGCCCTCGCGCCGTTGGCGCCGTCGGCCCGCGGTGCCACCGCCGCTCTGGTGGCTGCCGGCGCAGTCGCCGGGATCGCCGGCTGGTGGCGCCCCGAAGCGTTCGCGTTCGGGCCCCTGGTGGTGGTGCTGGGGCTGCTGCTCACCAGACGGCGGGGCAGGCAGCGAGTGCTGTCACCCGCCGCGGTGGCCTCGGCGGCAGTGCCGTTCGCCGTCGTCGTCGCGGGGTGGATCGCGTTGCGGATCGGCTACTTCGGGCAGCTGCTGCCCACCTCGGCGGTGATGAAGTCGGGGTCGTTGCACGCCGAGAACATTCTGTTCTCGCTGCAGTTCTACGGCTCGCTGCTGCTCCCGCTGATCGGCGCCCTGGTCGTCGTGGCCTCGGGCCGGGGCCGGGACCGCACGTGGTGGTTGGCGGGTGTGGCGCTCGGTGCGCCGCTGCTGTGGGTCAACGCCGCGCTCCCTGCGGAGTTCTGGGACAAGGTGGGGCTGACCGCCGCGCCGATGATCGCCAACGTGGCGACGGTGGTCGTCTTCGTTCCCGTCGTGGTGGCTCTGCTGCTCAGGGGCCGACGCGACGGCTCCTGGCTGTTTCCGGTTGCCCTGGTGCTGGTTTCGCTGTCGTGGATCGTCATCGGGACCACCCTGAACTGGTGGGGCCGCATGCAGTGGCCCCTCGTCCCGATGCTCGCGGCGCTGGCCGCGACGCACGTCGTGGACGCATGGGCTCGCACGCCGGCCGCGTCGGCGGCCAGTCCCGTGCGCCGGCGCAGCGTGCCGAAGATCGTGGTGGCGGCGCTGGTGTGCGTCGGTCTGATCCCGTTCCATCTGCCCGCCGGGGGTTACTTCGAGAGCCCCTTCCAGAGCTCCGTGGCCAGCGCATTCGGCGCGGTCGACACCTCGGGCGTCCGCGTCGCCACCACCGAAGCCGGACTCATCCCGCTGGCCGTGACCGGAACCGCCTTGGACACCTACGGACACAACAACCGCGACATCGCGGCCACGCGCGGCGCCGCCCTCGGGCGCGAGCTCGACGCGTTCCGCCCCAATGTGCTTGCGGTTCACGGGTTGCCACCGGCGTCGGTCCAGCTCGAGGATTGCTCGGCGCAACAGCAGCGCGGCGTCACCAAGTTCAACGACCGGTGGACGCAGATGGTCGACGAGATCTACCGCGCCGCGCAACGGCAGGGCCTGGTCCTCACTCGGCTCAGCGAGACCACCCCGTGCGAGACGTGGAGCCTGTGGCTCTCCGCCGACGTCAGCCCCCAGGTGCGGCAGGCCGTCGAGAACCTGACGATGCCGGGCACCGACGTCCGGGTCGGCTAAGCAGCCGCCTTGTCGTTCGAACCCTTGTCGTCCGAACCCTTGGCGTCCGAGCCCTTGGCGTCCGAACCGGCCGACGTGTCGGCGGTGCCGGTGGGCTTCACCGAGGGTGCGTCGGAATCGGTCGACTCGTGAACCCTGACGGGCTTGGTCCGGCTCGGCGTGCGCGGCGTCGGGTCGTCCTTCGCGTCGTCGGGCACCGACCCCTTGACCACCTTGGTCGGCTCCTCGGCGGCGGTGGAGGGCTCGTCGTCCGTGACCGTCGACCCGGCAGCGGATTTGGGGGTGTCCGCGACGGGCGTCGCGTCGGGGCCCGTCGCCTCGGGGGTGCCGTTCCCCTCCTCGGCGTTCGGAGTCGACGGTGTCGTGGCGTGGGCCTCGTCGGCCTCGTCGGCCTCGGCGGAGGTGACCCGCGCGCGGTGCCGCCCTTCGCTCGCGGTGGGCTGCGAGTCCGTCGTCGACGCCGCGAGCGCCGGCTGCTCGGACGACGCGTCGAGCTGTGTGGTGGTCGCGGGCAGCTCCGGAGGCGTCGGGGGCGTGAAGGTCAGCTGGCCGCGGTCGATGCGCGGACCGAGTTCCGGGGTCATGTACGAATAGCCCGCACGGATCAGCGGCATCAGCATCTTGTCGATCTCGTCGACCACCCAGCGGGGCACCCCGAGCTGGAGCAGCGGGCGGGTGATGGGCAGTTGGGTGCGCGGCACGATGTACGTGCTGGTGGTGCCGCCCAGGCTGCTCTTGACCTGCGACACCAGGACCGCGTCGTCCACGCTGTCGAGCGACGTCTGCGAATGGTCGTTGGAGCCGTTGACGGTGTAGACCGCACCCATGACCGCGTTGAGGACGGCCAGCGGGTTCCACGGGCGGTCCGGCGGGTTGGCCCAGCCGTCCCATTCCTCGTTGACGACCACGGTGTCGTACCGGGTCTCCGGCACGGGCCCGAAAGTCTGGCCGATGAAGGGGATCGTCACCCCGGGCAGGTACATCTGGCCCAGACCCCGCAGCATGTCGCCAAAGACGTAGAACGTCAACGCGTCTCGTGACGGCGCGTCCTCCTCCTTGAGGCTCTGCAGGTAGGCAAGCTCGCGGTCGATGACCAGCGTGCCCTCGCTGAGCCCCGCCACCGCGACGGGTTCGCCCTTCTTCAACTGGTCCAGGATCAGTGCGTGAAGGAGTTGCTGGCCGAGTGCGGTCGACTGGTCCGCGGTCAACGCGTTGGGCCCGGAGACGATTCCGAGCTGACCCGGATAGTTCAGGGGCACCGAATCCGTACCCGGCAGCCAGTTCTCGCCGACCCGTGACGCGAAGTCCAGCCAGCCCTCCTGGGTCAGGCCCTGGCTCGCAAGCACATTCGACAGGATCGGCCACTCGGTGGGGCGCCCACCGTTGAGCCCGATGCGGGTCTGAGCGGATGCCAGCGCGCCGGGCGCCGTCACCGCGACGGCAGCCGCCAGCAGAGCCGCGGCCAGCGAGCGTCTCCCCATGCGGCCCCGTCCACCCGTGGCGGAGATCGTTCCCGGGCGGACGACGAATTCGAACATGTTTTACCCCCTTGAGCGGTCGACGATAGCGGTGGTCGCCGACGCGCGCGACACCTCTCCACGAATGGTTGCGAAGGTACGAACTTCAGCAAATTTACCCAGCGGTCAATCCGCCAGTGGTGGGGTCGAACTTCGGCCCGTCAGCTAGCTGAGTCGAGGCGTGCCCCAGCCGCGGCACGAGTTCTGGTGATGGTCGCCGGGTGGTAACCGGCACGCAGCACGGCGTCCATGATCGACTGCGCCACGGCGTCACACCGGTCGACGTCGGCGAGGACGATGACGCAACCGCCGAAGCCGCCGCCGGTCATCCGCGCTCCCAGCGCACCCGCGCGGACCGCGGTGTCGGCGATGAGGTCGATGTGGTCGGTGGTGATCTCGAAGTCGTCGCGCATCGAGGCGTGCGAGGCGTCGAAGAGCCGTCCGACCGCCGCGAAGTCGGCGCGCGCCAGTGCGGACACGACGTCGGCCACCCGCTGGTTCTCCGTCAGGATGTGTCGGGCACGGCGGGCGTCGACCGGGTCGGTGACACCGCCGAGCACCGCCTCACCGCGGTCCTGCACCTCGCGCAACGATCCGACGCCGAGGGCCGCGGCCGCACGTTCGCACGAGGCTCGCCGCGCGGCGTATTCGCCACCGGCGTGGTGATGCGGGGCATTGGAGTTGACCACCAGCAGTGCCAGTCCGGCGGCGGCCGGGTCGAAGGGCACCGGCGTCACGCTGTCGTCCCAGAAGTCGATCAGCAGCGCATGCCGAGGCTCGCCGCACAGCGATGCCAGCTGGTCCATCAAACCCGTTGGGGCGCCGACGTAGTCGTTCTCGGCACGCTGGGCGATGCGAGCCTGCTCGGTGCGGTCGACGTGCAACCCGGCCGCGGCGGCGAGCGCTCCGAGGACGGCGCACTCCAATGCCGCCGACGACGACAAGCCCGAACCCATCTCCACGCCGCTCGTCACGTGCATGGTGCCGCCTCGGACCCGATGGCCGGCGCCTCGCAGTGCCCAGATCACGCCCGCGACATAGGCGGCCCAGCCGGTGACCTCGCCCGGGGTGGTGTCGAGGGGGATCCTCACCTCGCCGTCCTCACGGTCGCTGCGCACCACGACCGCGTCGCCGCCGTCGGGCCGCAGGGTCACCGTGGTGCGGTCCGGCAGTGCGATCGGCAGCGCGAAACCCTGGTTGTAGTCGGTGTGTTCGCCGATCAGGTTGATTCGGCCGGGGGCGGAGAAGCGGATGTCGCCGGTCACGAGGCGAGCTCCCGTAGTCGTGCGGCGACCGTCTCGGGCAGCACGTCGCCGATGAAGGCGTCCATGGCGGACTCGGATCCGGCGAGGTACTTGAGCTTGTTCGCGCTGCGCCGCACCGACATCAGCTCGACGTGGAAGTACCCCTCCCGTTGAGCGTCGGTGTCGGAGTACTGATGCAGTGCCGAAATGTAGGGCAGCGGAGTGGGGTACATCCGGTCGAAGCGCTTCAGCAGGTCGCAGTAGGTCGACGCGAACGCGTCCAGTTCGGCGTCGTCCAGCTCGGAAAGATTGCGCACGAACCGGTTTGGATACAGATGGACCTCCACCGGCCAGCGCGCCGCAAAGGGGACGAACGCGGTGAACAGGTCGTCGCGGATCACCACCCTGACGTCGTCGGCCACCTCGCGGGCCAGGATGTCGGCGAAGAGGTTGCTGCCGTGGCGATGTCGGTGGGCGCGGGCCTCGGCGAGCATCTGGTCGGTGCGCGGCGTCAGGTAAGGGTAGCCATAGATCTGCCCGTGCGGATGGGTGAGCGTCACCCCGATGTCCTCGCCGCGATTCTCGAAGCAGAACACCTGCTCGATCCCGGGCCTGCTCATCAGGTCGGCGGTACGGTGACGCCAGGCGTCGACCACCAGGCGAGCATGGGGGAGGCCGAGGTCGGCGAACGAGGTGTGATGACTGCTGGAGAACGAAATCACCTCGCAGCGACCGTGTCCCGGGGCGCTGACGAAGTCGTCGACGGTGGCGTCGGGCAGGCTGAACGCCCGCCCGTCGGCCCCGGAGAGGCTGGGAAAGCGGTTCTCGAAGACAACCACGTCGTAGTCGGGCGCGGGCACCTCGCTGGTGGTGCCCGACGGGCTGGGGCACAGCGGGCATTGATCGGCGCTGGGCAGGTAGGTGCGGTCCTGGCGCAGTGCCGCGATGGCGACCCACTGTCCGGTCTGCCGGTCGAAGCGCACCTGCGACCGAGCGTCGCCCCGGGCGGGCAGCGGTCGTCGATCGGGGACCGGGGACGGGTGGTGGCTGGGCAGCGAGAAGAACAACATCTCCCGACCGTCGGCCAGCGGCCAGGCGTAGGGGTTGGCCATGACGCCGGTCATCGCCGGGCCGCCGAGGCGATCACCAGGTCGCCGACGCGGGCGTCGAGCAGTTCGCGGTCGGCGGCGGTCAGGCCGTCGTCGGAGATCAGGGTTTGCACGTCGTCGAGTCGGGCGAAGACGCAGGACCCCACCTCGCGGTACTTCGTGTGGTCGGCCAGCACCACGAGGCGACCGCCGATCTCGATCAGCGTCCGGTTGGTCTGGGCCTCGGCGACGTTCGGCGAGGTCAGTCCGGCGTCGGGGTCGACGCCGTGCACGCCGAGGTACGTGACGTCCACGCGAAAGGAGGCGATCGCGGCGTCGGCCACGGGTCCGACGAGCGCATCCGACGGAGTGCGAACCCCGCCGCTGAGGTAGACCAGGGGCGCCTCCGACCCGTCGGCCGTGGGGTCGGTGAGTTCCCGAAAGACGTTGACGGAGTTGGTGACCACGGTGATCGTGGGACGGGTCCGCAGGTGCCGGGCCAGTTCGGTGGTCGTCGTGCCGGCGCCGATCGCGACGGTCATGCCGTCGACGATGGTCGCGGCGGCCGTCGCGGCGATGGCGGCCTTCTCGGCACGCTGCTGGCCCGCCTTCTGCGCCGAACGCGGTTCCTCGCCGCGGTTGTGCCGCGGCACGGCGCCGCCGTGCACCTTGCGCAAGAGCTGCCGGGCGTCGAGGGCGTCGAGGTCGCGGCGCACCGTCATCTCCGACACGTCGAGCTCCGCGGCGAGGTCGGCGACGCGCACGGAGCCGTCGGACTGCAGGGCACGCAGGATCGCACCGTGTCGTTCAGCGGCCAGCATCGTCGGCGACACCCTTCGTCAGACAGATTCGCACAATAACGAACACAATCTAACGCATGTGGTCGGAGCTCAGCGGCCGCCGGTGAAGCGTTGCAGGAACTGGCGCGTTCGATCCTCTCGCGGGGTGGTCAACACCTCGGCGGCCGAGCCGGATTCGACGATGCGCCCACCGTCGAGGAAGCACACCGTGTCGGCGACCTCGCGCGCGAAGGCCATTTCGTGGGTGGCCATGACGATGGTGCGGCCCGCGCCGGCCAGTTCCCCGACGAGGGTCAACACTTCGCCGACCAACTCGGGGTCCAGCGCGCTGGTGATCTCGTCGAGCAGCAGCAGTCGAGGTTCGTAGGCCAGCGCCCTGGCGATCGCCACCCGCTGCTGCTGACCTCCGGACAACTTGTCGGGGTAGGAGTCGGCGTGCGAGGCCAGTCCCACCCGGTCCAGCAGTTCCCGGCCGCGGTCCTCGGCGTCCCGGCGGCTGGACCCGTGCACGACGCGTGGCGCCAGCGCGACGTTGGCCAGGGCGGTCATGTGCGGGAACAGGTTGAAGGACTGGAACACCATGCCCATCGACTGGCGCGCTTCGTCGGCGTCGATCCGCGGGTCGCTGATGTCGCGGCCGTCCAGCAGGATCTGCCCGTCGTCGATGTCCTCGAGCAGGTCGACGCACCGCAGCAGCGTCGACTTGCCGGATCCGGACGCCCCGATCAGGACCACGACCTGATGCTCGGCGACGTCGAGGTCGACCCCCTGTAGGACGGCCCGGTCGTGATACGCCTTGGTCAGGCCGCGCACCGAGAGCACGGGTTGCCGAGTCGTCACAGCGCACCCTGCCGGGTCGCCACGCGGTTGGCCGCCCAGTCGGCCAGCCGGGCCGACGGTATCGCCAATGCGACGAACAACAGACCGGCGACGACGTAGGGGGTGAAGTTGTAGGTGGTCGCCGCCTGGATCTGCGCGGCCCGGACGGCATCGACGGCGCCGAGCACCGAGATGAGCCCGCAGTCCTTCTGCAGGGCCACGAAGTCGTTGAGCAGGGCGGGCGTCACGCGGCGCGTCGCCTGCGGCAGGACCACCAGTTGCATGGTCCGACGATGGTTCAGCCCTAGGGATTTCGCGGCTGCCAACTGCGACGGATGCACCGATTCGATGCCGGCCCGGAACACCTCGGCCACGTAGGCGGAGTAGATCAGCACCAGGGCGAGACCGCCCAGCAGCACGGGATCGTTCGGCAACCCCGTCAGGCGCAGTCCGGGCAGGCCGAAGCCCACCAGGTACAGGCAGATCAGCAGCGGCAGCCCCCGGAACAGGTCGACGTATCCGGTTGCCAACGCGCGCAACGGGAACCACACCGGACCGCGCAGGGTGCGCACCGCGGCCAGCCCGAGCCCGAAGATCAGGATCAGCGCCTGGCACACGATCAGCACGCGCACGTTGAGCCACAACCCCTCCAGCAACGCGGGCAGGCTGTCCCAGCCGATCCGGAGGTTGAAGAAGGATTCCCGGACCCGTGGCCAGCCCGGCGACGACGTGACCGCCAGCAGCAGCACCGCCGCGAACACGACGGTGGACACCAGGGCGATCAGCGTGGACCGCCGGGCCCGTGACTGCCGGTAGGCCACCCGATCCAGGGCGGCCGTGGTCACGACAGAACCGGTGCGTTGCCTGCGCCGGTGAGCCACGTCTTCTGCAGCTTGAACAGTTCGCCGTCGGTACCCAGCTCGTCGACGGCCTTGGACACGCACGCCGTCAGCGGGCTGTCCTTGTCGAGCACGATGCCGAACTGCTCGGCCTTCTCGTCGCCTGCCGGCAACTGCCCGACGATGACGCCGTCGGCGAGTTCGGCCTGGACCTGGAACGCCGTCGGCAGATCCAGCACCAGCGCGTCGATCTGACCGTTCGACAACGCCGCCTTGGCGTCGTCGTTGTTGTTGAAGACCGCCACGTCCGGGTCGACCGCCTTCGCGGCGGTGTAACTGGTGGTGCCGACCTGCGCGCCGAGCTTGAGGCCCTTGAGGCCGGCGACGTCCTTCACCCCCGCGGCGGGGGAGGACTTCAGCGCGACGACCGCCTGGGTGACGTCGAAGTACGGCGAGGAGAAGTCGACGGCCTGCTTGCGTTCGTCGGTGATGGAGAACTCGTTGAGGTTGGCGTCGAACGTCTTCGGGCCCGGGGCGATGGCCGCGTTGAACGGCACCCGCACCCACGTCACGTCCGCAGGCGCGTAGCCCAGCTTGCCGGCGACGGCATAGGCGACGGCCGACTCGAAGCCCTTCTCGTTGGCAGGGTCGTCGTCGACGAACCAGGGCGGATACGCCGGCTGGTCGGTGCCGAAGGTGATCGACCCCTTCTTCAGGGTGGGCAGCTGGTCCTTGGTGCACTGGGCGGCCGACGCCGCGGCGGTCGAGCTGCCCGGCGCCGTCTCGTCGGCGGGGGCACAGGCCGTGGCCGCGGCCAGACCGACGAGGGCCAGCACGGACACCACACTCGACACGTTGCGCATGGGCGGCATCATCGCGCACCGGGGGAGAACGCGCCAACCTTCGGATCATGGGAGTGCCAATTGTTGGGATCGGTAGACCGGCGGACGCCGTGTACTCGTCTCACCGGCGAGGCCACCGAGGCCCGCCCCACGAAAGGCACGACGACCATGATCACCCTTCCCGCCGCCATCGAAGAACACGTCAACCGCTTCGACCGCCAGCGCAGCCTGGTCATCGGCATCAGCAACGCCGTCGTGGCGGCGTGGTGTGCCTACCGACTGATCTGGCTGACGTACCTGGCCGTGACGTTCGACGGATTCTTCGTCGGCTCGCTGATCTTCTCGTTCGTCCTCTGGGGCGGCGTCGGAGTCGTCGCCGCCGTCGCGGCCGTGATCTTCCTGCAGCGGGCCAGGCACCTGCGCACCGCGGCCGAGGGAACGCCGTCCGTCACGACCGAAGGGTGACGACGACCTTCCCCCGTGCGGAGCGGTCCTCGAGCGACGCGATGGCCTCGGCGGCCCGGTCGAGGGGGTAGACGACCGGCGCGGGAGCCGTCACCGCGCCGGAGGCGAGCAGTGGCTCCAGCTCGGCCCACTGCTCGCCGAGGTAGCCGGGGTGGGTCATGGCCCAGGCTCCCCAGCCGACGCCGACCGCGTCGACGTTGTTGAGCAGCAGGCGGTTCACCTTGACCGTCGGGATGTCGCCGCCGGTGAAGCCGATCACCAGCAGTCGTCCGCCCGCGGCAAGGGACCGCAGCGAGTCGGTGAACCGGTCGCCACCGACCGGGTCGACCACCACGTCGACGCCGCGGCCGCCGGTGAGTTCCCTCACGGCGTCCTTGAAGCCGTCGGCGAGCACCACGTCGGTGGCTCCCGCGGCGCGCGCGACGTCCGCCTTGTCGAGGGTGCTCACCACCGCGATGGTGCGCGACGCACCCCATGCCGTGGCCAGCCGCAGCGTGGAGGTGCCGATGCCGCCGGCCGCCCCGTGGACGAGCACCGACTCACCGGCCACCAGACGCCCGCGGGTGCGCAGGGCGCAGTGCACCGTCAGATCGTTGAAGAGCAGTCCGGCGCCGGCTTCGAAGGACACCGCGTCGGGCAGCTTGAACACCTGATCTGCCGGTACTGCAACGACTTCCGCCATCGCGCCCGTAAGCATGGTCAGTGCGGCCACCCGGTCGCCGGCCGCGACGTGGGCGCCCGCCGGGGCGCTGCGCACGACGCCGGCGAGCTCGGCGCCTGGCACGTAGGGCAGCTCCGGGCGATGTTGATACAGCCCGCGGGTCTGCAGGGCGTCGGGAAAGGCGACCCCCGCGGCGTGGACGTCGATCAGGACGCCGTCGCCAGCTTCGGGTTCGTCGATCTCGACGACCTCCGCCGCCCCTGGTCCGTCGAGTCGCGGGATCTGAATGGCGCGCATCGTGACCATTTAACATCGCCCGGTGACGAACGCACGAGCGGCGGTACTGCTCACCGAGGAATCCGAGCCCCAACTGGTCGACGTCGAGGTCCGGGCGCCCGTCGACGCGGAGGTGCTCGTGCGCGTCGACGCCGTCGGCATCTGCCACACCGACGTGAGCGTCGCGGCACGCTGGCCGGCGCGCAAGCTGCCGATGGTCTTCGGGCACGAGGGCGTCGGGACGGTCGTCGAGGCGGGACCCCAGGCCAGGGTCGAGCGTGGTGCGCAGGTCGTGCTGACCTTCGCCAGTTGCGGCCGGTGCCCCAACTGCACCGCCGCGAGACCCGCGTACTGCGACCACGCGACCACCCTGAACATGCGGGGTGACCGGGCCGACGACGCCAGTGCGCTTCGTCTGGGTGGGATCCCGCTGCGAGGCGGATTCTTCGGTCAGTCCAGCTTCGCCACCCACGTCCTCGGCGGGCCGTCCAACACCATCCCGCTCGCCGAACCACTCGACCCGGCGCTGGCGGCCCCGCTGGCCTGCAGCGTGCAGACGGGCGTCGGCACGGTGCTCAACGCCGCCTCCGCCGGGGCCGACGACGCGGTGGTCGTGTTCGGCGCGGGCGGCGTCGGACTCTCGGCGGTGATGGGCGCGCGGATCGCGGGTTGCCACGCCATCGTGGCGGTCGACCCCAACCCCGAACGGCGCATGATCGCAACGGAATTGGGCGCCACCGCCGTCCTGGACCCGACCGAGGGCGACGTCTCGGCCCGGCTGGCGGACGTGACCGGCGGCGGACCCACCGTCGCGGTGGACACCACCGCCCTGCCTGCGGTGATCGCCACGGCGCTGACGGCGTTGCGGTCCTGCGGCACACTGGCACTCGTCGGCCTCGGCGCCCTGACCGCCGAGCTGCCGGTCGGTCTCATCATGGCCAAGGGGCTGCGGGTCCGCGGTGTGATCGAGGGCGACAGCGACCCGCACGAGTTCATCCCGTATCTCGCCGAGCTCACTCGGCGCGGCGAGCTGCCGCTGGAGAAGCTGGTCACCCGGTTCCCCTTCGACGACTTCGGTGCCGCGTGGGCGGCCGCGGTGGCGGGCACGGCGATCAAACCGGTGCTCACCATGCCGCGCTGACGTGGTGATCGCTACAATTCTCCCGCCGTCGGCAAAGGTGCCGCGGGGATCGGAGCTCACGTGAGGACCAGCTCGAGGCGGCTGCCGATACTGGACGCGATGCCACGCGGCCGTGTCGTTGAGGTTCATTCGGCGGACGGCACCAGAATCCACACCGAGGTGTTCGGTCCCGAGGACGGGCGGCCAATCGTGCTGGCGCACGGCATCACCTGCGCCATCCGGGTGTGGGCCAACCAGATCGTCGACCTCGCCAAGGACTACCGGGTCATCGCCTACGACCATCGCGGCCACGGCCGCAGCGGCGTGCCGCCGCTGCGGGGACGGCGGAGCAACTACGGCCTCGACTTCCTCGCCGCCGACCTCGACGCCGTCCTGGCGGCGACGCTGGCCCCGGGTGAGCGTGCGGTGATCGCCGGGCACTCGATGGGTGGCATCGCCATCTCGTCGTGGTCGAGGCGCTACCCGCACCGGGTGCGCCAGTGCGCCGACGCCGTGGCGCTGATCAACACGACCACCGGCGACCTGCTGCGCAACGTCGACTTCCTGCCCGTGCCACCGGCATTCGTGGGAGGCCGGGTGCGTGCCGCCGGGCTGGTGCTCAAGCGGATGGGCGCCGCACCGCTGCTGCCCGGCTCGATCCAGCAGAGCCGACGCTTCGTCGCCGCCCTGGCGGTGGGCCGCCACGCCGACCCGGCGATCGCCGACTTCGTCTTCGACCTCTTCGTCCAGACGCCGCCCGCCGGCCGAGGTGGCTGGGCGCGGGTGCTCGTCGATTCCGTTGGCGAGCGCCATCTCTCGCTGCAGAACCTGACCGTCCCGACCTTGGTGATCGGCAGCCGTGACGACCGTCTGCTGCCCGTCGGCTCGTCGCGCCGCATCGCCGCCGACGTGCCGAATCTGGCGTCGTTCGTCGAGCTGTCCGGCGGCCACTGCGGTATCCTGGAACGGCCCGACGAGGTCAACGGGCTGCTTCGCCAGCTGTTCGAGTCGACCGCGCAGGAGCGGCGAATCAGTTCGTAGCGAGGTAGCCGGTGACCTCGGTGGCGGCGCGCAGGCCCGAGCGCACCGCCCCGTCGAGGAAGCCCGTCCACTCGTCGGCGGTCTCGGTGCCCGCCCAGAACACGCCTCCCACGGGTTCGCGCAGTCGGTGCCCGTAGGTGGTCCACGCACCGGGTGGCACCGCGGCGGTCGGACCGCCGGGTGCGAACGGCTCGGCACTCCAGCGGTGGTCGACGTAGTCGACGGGGGTGCGGGCGGCGTCGCCGAACAGGCTGACGAAGCAGTCCAGGGCGCGGGCGCGACGGGCGTCGGGCTCCAGGGGGTCGAAGGTGCGCGCGTCGGTGAAGCCGAGCAGTACGCCCGGTCCGTCGTCGCCGGGGCTGACGTCGAAGGTTATGAACACCGGGCCGTCGTCGGACAGCGCTTCGCCCGACTGACCGGCGGTCCGCCAGAACGGCGTCTCATAGGCGGCGTAGGCCTTGCTCAGGTTTCCCATCGGCCAGTGCGTCGCCAACTCGGCACGGTCGGCGGGCAGCCCGGGGTCGAACACGATGGAGCCCTGGTGCGCAGGCGGGATGGCGACGACGACGGCGCGGGCCGTCACCGCCTCGGTGGCCGTGTGCACGGTGACGCCGGCGGGGCCGTGCTCGATGCGCTCGACCACGCTGCCCAGGCGCACGCGGTCGCCGAGTTCGTCGGCCATCAGCCGTGCGATCTGTTGCGTGCCGCCGGGGAAGCGGTCCTGCTGGGCGCCGCCCTTGACGTCGAGCATGGTTCCGATGCCGCCGGCGGCCTTGATGTAGTGCACGGCGTGCAGCATCGAGACCTCGTAGAGCTCGCAGCCCCACGTCACCCGCGACATGATCGCCATCAGGTCCCTGGTGCTCTTGCCGGCGTGCACCGACCGCAGCCACCCGTCGACGGTCAGGTGGTCGAGCCGGTCTGCCGTCGGAGCCGTCCACGGCGACCCGAGGGGTACCTGCTTGCCGAGTCGCTCGAATCGCCACTGGATGCGCGACACGTCGAGCAATTCGAGGATCGACAGCTTGGGGATGGTGCTGCGATAGGACCTGACCCGGCCACGCCAGCGGATCAGGTTCTTGCCCACGTTGTAGGTCGGCACCGTCGGGCAGCCCAGTTCGGCGGCCAGTTTGAGCACCTCGGTCTGCGTCGGGCCGACGAACGTGGCGCCGAGGTCGACGGGTACGCCGGCGATCGTGGTGGTGTGCGACCGTCCGCCGACGCGGTCTCGGCCCTCGAGCACCTGCACCCGGTAACCGTGGGCGGTGAGACTCCGCGCGGCCGTCAGTCCGGCGAAACCGGCGCCTACGACCACGACGTCAAGACCCGATGGATTGGTCACGTGACCAGGCTCTCACGCGCGGAGGTCGGCATGGCGGAGTTCGGACGGCATCGATTCAGGTCGACGCTCTGACCCGGAACGGTGACGCAGTTCGCGCCGGACGCCCTATCGTGGGGCTGGTACGCGGCAGGACCAAGGAGGCTTCGATGGACGACCAGGCTGTTTACTCGGACGTGCTGATCATCGGCGCGGGCATCTCGGGGCTCGGCGCCGCGTACCGCATTCACCAGCGCAATCCGCAGCTCAGCTACACCATCCTCGAGCGGCGCGAACGCATCGGCGGCACGTGGGACCTGTTTCGCTACCCCGGCATCCGGTCCGACAGCGACATCTTCACCCTCAGCCTGCCGTTCGAACCGTGGACCAGGCCGGAGAACGTGGCCGACGGTGGGGACATCCGCGACTACCTCGCCGACGCCGCCCGCCACCACGGCATGGACGAGCACATCCGGTTCGACACCCGCGTCATCTCCGCGGATTGGGACTCCTCGACCGACACCTGGACGTTGCGCACGTCGGCGTCCGACGGCTCGACCACCTCGTACCGGGGGCGCTTCGTGTTCTTCGGCACCGGTTACTACGACTACGACCGGCCCTACCGCCCCGACATCCCCGGCCTCGAGGACTTCGCGGGCGACGTGGTGCACCCCCAGTTCTGGCCCGAGTCGCTGGAGCACTCCGGCAAGCGGGTGGTCGTGATCGGCAGCGGGGCGACGGCCATCAGTCTGGTTCCGGCGCTGGCCAAGACGGCCGCCCACGTGACGATGCTGCAGCGCTCGCCGACCTACATGATGTCCATGGCGCGCGTCGACCCGATGGTCGAATCGATTCGGAAGGTGTTGTCGCCCAAGCTGGCTCACAGCGTGGTGCGGGCGCGCAACGCCGCCTTCTCGGTGCTGTCGTACGCGATGTTCCGCAAGGCCCCCCGGTTCGGCCGGTGGCTGGTCAGGAACCGGACCATCGCCGCGCTGCCCGAGGGCTACGACGTCGACCTGCACTTCAAACCGCGCTACGACCCGTGGGACCAGCGGATGTGTCTGGTGCTCGACCACGATCTCTTCGACGACATCGGCCAGGGCCGCGCCGAAGTGGTCACCGATCACGTCGACCACGTCGACGCCACCGGCATCGTGCTGACCTCCGGCCGGCGGATCGACGCCGACCTGATCGTGACCGCCACCGGACTGCAGCTCCAGGCGCTCGGCGGGGTCGACATCGTGGTCGACGGCACCGCGGTCACGCCCACCGATCGCTTCGTCTACAAGGAGCACCTGCTCGAGGACGTGCCCAACATGGCGTGGTGCATCGGATACACCAATGCGTCGTGGACGTTGCGCGCCGACATGACCGCGCGAGCGGTCGCGAAGCTGTTGGCATACATGGAATCCCGTGGCTACACCCACGCCTATCCGCACCTAGGTGAGGTGTCGATGCCGGAGAAGCCGACGTTCGACCTCAAGGCCGGCTACATCCAGCGTGCCCCGCATGCGCTGCCCAAGTCGGGCATCCGGCGCCCGTGGAACGTGCGACACAACTACGTTCTCGACATCCTCGACCACCGGTTCGACCGCATCGAGGAGTCGATGGTCTTCGGACGCGCCCCGGCGCAGACTGCGCAGAAGCCGGAGACCGAGCAGGCGCAACCCGCCTGACCCGGTCTCAGCGCGGGCGTGGGGCCGTGGAATGAAATCGTCGGCCTCGGTCGTTGACTCGGGCATGAAGAAGTTCAGCATCGCCAGCATCGTCGCCTCCGGATTCGCCGCCGCCCTGTTCGGGCTGGCCGCACCCGCGAGCGCCGACATCGATCATCACCAGTGGATCAACGACATTCAGCAGCGGGCCACCGTGGGCTCGGTCACCTCGACCGTCGGCAACGGCCGCTGACACACGCTCCACCACGAAGGGGCACCCGTACATCGGGTGCCCCTTCTTCATGTCTCGAGTGACGGTGGTGGACCGAGGATTTCGATCGAGTGCTCGCGGGCGATGCGAGTCAGCTCGGCGAGATCCGGCGGTGCGTCGACGCCCGGGGCGGCCACCGAACCACTCGCCAGGATCAGCGCGTCGAAGTCGGCCGGGGTGTGAAGCGTCACATAGCGCGCCTTCGGGCTGGTGACAACGAAGGCGTGCGAGCGTTGGCGCGGCAGGAACACGGCACTGCCGGGACCCGCCGACTGAAAGTCGCCGTCCAGCTCCACGCTGAGCTCGCCCTCGAGCACCAGGAACGTCTCGTCGGCGAGAAGGTGCCGATGCCGCGGGCTGCCGAAGCCGCGTTCCGCCTCGTGGTGAACCACCGCCAGTTGGCCTCCGGTCTGAGCGCCGCCCAGGCGGATGTGCACCAGCGAGCCCAGGAACCAGACGGCCCGTTGCTCCTCGGGGTTGAGCACGGCGAACGTCACGAGTCCTCCTCCCGAAGTCCGAGCCCGAGTGCTTCGTAGACGAGCTCGACGTAGCGTCGCGTACGGGGAGATCCGACGAGGTCGGAGGTCATGTGGTTCATCGTGTAGGCGATCGTCACCCGCTGCGGCAGGTCCATCACGACCAGCGAACCACCCCAGCCGCCCCAGAAGCACGTGCGTTCGGTGGGAAGGTACGGCAGGAACTCCGCAGTCGGCAGGGCCATGCCCAGCCCCCACCTGATCGGCGTGCCGAGCACCAGATCGGGACCCGAGGCCTGCACGTCGAAGATGCGGTCGATCGTCTCCGGCCTCAGCAGCGTGACGCCATTCACACTGCCGCCCCGGGCAATTGGTGACAGCGCCCGGACCAGACCGCGAGCATTGGAGTGGCCGTTGCACGCGGCCACCTCGGCTCGTCGCCAGGCGGTGGTGTTGGCGGGCTCGGCTGCGGCCGGGGGAGCGGAGAACACCTTGCGCATGGGGCTGTCCTGCGGAAGGGGCGGCAGCTGGATGGGCGGAGGAGTGATGAGCTCGGCGACCCGGTGGTCGTCGGCGGCGCGAGCCCCGATCTGGACGTCGGCTCCCAGCGGCTCGGCGATCTCGCGTCGCACGAAGTCCGTCAGGCTGGTCCCGGTGACCCGGCGGACGAGCTCGCCGACCAGGTGCCCGTAGTTCTGGGCGTGGTACCCGGCCTGCGTTCCCGGTGTCCACCACGGCGCCTGCCGGGCGAGACGGGCGACGGCCGCGTCGCGGTCGTACATCTCCTCCTGGGTGAACGGCTCGTCCCAGCCGGCGACGCCAGAGGTGTGCGACAGCATGTGCCGCACCAAAACGTCCTGCTTGCCCCGTGCGGCGAACTCCGGCCAATACCGCGCGACGGGTGCGTCGAGGTCGAGCAGTCCGCGGTCGACGAGGATCAGCGCCGCCAGCACGCAGACCGGTTTGGTGGACGACCAGACGTTGACGATGGTGTCGTCGACCCACTCGGCGGATCGGTCACCGTCGACGTACCCGCCCCAGACGTCGAGGACGCTGACGCCGTCGACGTCGACCGCCAGGGCCGCTCCTACCTCGTCACCGTTGCGGAGCTCGTCCTCCAAGGCCTTGACGACGTCGGCGAACCGCGGGTCGTGGTGGCCGTAGACCGCGGACGCGCCCGTGATGAAGTCGTTCTCCATGAGGTCTTCCTTCCTGTTGCCTTAGTTGTCAACGCTTTACGAGTTGCGAATGCTTACGCCCTCGGCGAGGCGACGCAGCAGCTCCGGTACGTCGTCCATGTCGGTGACGGCCTCGATGAACACCAGTCGGTCAGGCGACCGGTGCGCTGCGTCGAGGGCGTCGACCAGTTCCTGGTTGGTTCGCACCGTCGTCACCAGCGCGTCCTTGACGCCGAGGGCGGCTGGAAGCGCCGGCCAGTCCCACGCCGCGATGTCGTTGTAGGCGGCCCGCGGACCGTGGATGGCGCGCTCCACCGTGTAGCCGTCGTTGTTGACCAGCAAGACGATGGGATGCAGATCGTGGCGGGCGATGGTGCCCAGCTCCTGAATGGTCAGCTGGGCGGAGCCGTCGCCGACGAGCAGTACGCATCGCCGGGAGGGGTCCGCCAGCTGGGCGCCGAGCACGGCGGGCAAGCCAAATCCGATCGATCCCCACAGCGGCTGTGCGATGAAGCCGCTCCCGTTGGGAAATCGGTGAGAGGCGATGCCGAAGAACGACGTTCCCTGCTCGGCGACGACGACGTGCTCGCCGGTCAGCGACCGCGACACCGCATCCCACAGGAACTCCTGAGTCAACGGCTCGGTCGCGCCCGCCGGGGATGGCGGGTCGGCGGGCGACAGGTGAGCCGGAACGGCCCGGTGGTGGCGACGGACGAGTTCGGTGACCGTCCGCAGCGAGACGCCCAGGGGGACGTCGTCGAAGGTCTCCCCGTCGACGCGGGCGGTCCAGGGCTGGAGGTCGATCCCGGCGTCGTCGGGGAAGCCTTGGGTGAATCCGCCGCTGGTGGTGTCGGCGAGCTGCACGCCGACCCGGATCAGCAGGTCGGCCTCGTCGACGGTCGCGCGCGTCGCGTCGTCGCTCAGCGCGCCGGCGTACACACCGGCGAAGAGGGGGTTGCCTTCGTCGAGCACGGTCTTGCCCATGGAGACGACGGCATGGGGCAAGCCGGTTGCCACCAGGGCTGCGAGTTCCGCACGGGCACCGAAACGGTCGACCAGGAAGTCGGCGAGGACGGCCGTCGAACCAGCGGTCAGCACCCGGCGACGGACGGCGTCGGTGAAGCGGTCGAGATTCGCGGTGTTCACCACGGGGTTCGCTCGAACGAGCGGTCGGCGGGGTGGCGGAACCCGCACGGAGCCGACGTCGGACGGCATCCTGAGGTAGACCGGTCGGCGCTCGGCGAGAGCCGCGGTCAACACGCGGTCGATCTCCGCCGTCGCGGTGTCGGCGCGGAGCACGCCGTGGGCGCACGTCACGTGTTCGTGCGCCTTGGCGAACCGGGAGAAGTCGCCGTCGCCGGCGGTGTGGTGGACGATCGCCCCGGCGTCCTCCATGGCCTGCGACGGACCGACGGCGACGTGCAGGAGCGGCACTCGTTCCGCGAAGCTGCCCGCGACCCCGTTGACGGCGCTGAGTTCTCCTACGCCGGACGTCGTCAGCAGCGCACCGAAGCCCGTGACGCGGGCATAGGCATCCGCGGCGTAGGCGGCACCGAGTTCGGCCGCGGTGCCCACCCATTCGATGCCCGGGGTGTCCAGAACTTCGTCGAGCACGGCGAGGCTGTAGTCACCCGGCACCCCGAACACGTGGGCCACCCCCAGCTCTCGAAGGCGGGTCAGCAGGTAGGTCGTCACGGTCATGTCCACTCCTCAAGCGTGGCGGCCGGGGGACGGCAGTGCTAGGACGGAAACCGCGAAGAATTCAGGCTTCCTTGGTGAATTTCACGAAGGTCACCGCTGGCCATGGGCGATACCGCCGTCGATGCTGCAGAATCGACGAATGACATCAGCTTCGAGCTCGGCGACGCAGAAGCACTTCGTGGCGCTCTGCGAGGAGGTGACGGCCGAGCTGAACCGCTTGGTGCCGGGCATCGTCGACGAGATCAGGCGCCAGGTTCCGGAGTACCACGCGGTCGACCGCACTGAGCACGAGGTCAGCGTGACCGAGCAGTACAGGGGCCTGCTCGCGGGCTTGTCCGAACGCCGACCACCCAACCCCGAGGAGGTCACCCGGGCTCGTAGCCTCGGGCAGCGCCGGGCGCGGGAGGGTCTGACGTTGGCGGCCACGATGAGCGCGTACCACATCGGTTACCGCGAGATGTGGAACGTGATCCTGGCGCGAACCGCCACCCCGGAGCAATCGTTGAGCTCGGAGCTGCTGCCGTTGGTCGACCTGGTCTGGACGTGGGTGCAGCGCGCCAGTTCGGCGGCCGCGGAGGCATTCGAGGAAACCACCCGGATCGAGGATGCCGCCCGGACGACGCTGTTGCTACGCCTCCTCAACGGCATCTACGGCGGGGCGCCCCAGCACGCCGACCTCGAATTGACCGCGCGCGCCTTGGGTTTCGACCCGGCCAAGGACTTCCGGGTGGTCGTCACCCCATCTGAGTCATGGGAGTCTTCTCGGCTGAACGGCTTTCGACGTCAACTCGCCAAGGGTGCACGGGGGGCGGTCGCCCACAGTGAAGTGCGCGGAACGTCCCTGGTCACCATCAGTCAGGGCCTGCCCGCCGACGAACTGGTCGAGATGCTCCGAGAGCAGTGCGCGGACATCGCGGTTGGTGTCGGGTTGCAACGGGCGGGGCTGCCCGGCGCGGCCGACAGCGCGACCGACGCCGAGGAGTCGCTCGTCTACGGGCGAGGACGCAGCGGCGACCGCGTCGTCTGGTTCGAGCACGACTGGTTGGCCATCACGCTGTTTCAGCGCGAGGCCCGCCTCAAGCCCCTGCTGCGGCCGGACCGAGGTGCGTCCAGCTTGCACGGTGACGCCGCCGTCGCCATCTGCGGCCTCATCGACAACGGTCTGTCCTTCAGTGCCGCCGGCCGGGCACTTCACTTGCACCCCAACACCGTTCGCTACCGGGTCGAGCGCTGGCAGCAGCTGACCGGATGGGACGTCAGGACCCGGCAGGGCCTTCTGCGCAGTGTCGCCGCTCTGGGTCTGGCTCGTCATCAGCCTCGTTGAGTTGGCGTTCGGCTGCGATCCGTGCGGCGTGGTCTTGGGTGCGGGTGGTCGTGCGACGGGGCATGCTGAGCCCGGCGGTGTGCGGTGTGGCTCTGCCGGTCGCCGTCACCGTCGCCGTGGGTGCGCTGAGTTCGGGGAACAGCAGCCGGCTGCCGGGCGTGGTGACGTGTTGGCGGCCGTCGGGTGCGGTCCAGATGACGGTGCCGTCGTCGAGTTGCTCGTCACGCCAACCATTCTGGCCACCCCAAAAGGTCTTCAGCAAGTGGTGTCGACGGCACAGACACTTGAGATTGGACGCCGCCGTCGGTCCCTGCGGCCACGGAATCGTGTGGTCCAGGTCGCAGTTCGTTGCCGGCGCGCGGCAGCCCGGGAAGCGACAGGTCTGGTCGCGGCAGCGGACGAAGTCGGCCAGCTTCTTCGACGGCCGGTATCGGGGTTCGGGTGGAGCGTGGCCCGGGTGGACGATCGGGGTGATGGTCGCCCCGATGGTCGCTCGGCACGCGATCGCCCCGGGGAGGAATTGTCCGCCGATCATCGCCGCCGGTCGCAGGCTGGCCAGCGTGCCGGGCGTCGGCGTGAGGGCTTCGGTGAGCGTGAGGTCGCGTAGCGGCTTGTCGAACAAGGGGGGTTGCTCCCCGTCGAGTGGAGTCTCGAGCGCGGGTGGTGTGGTGATGGTGTCGGTGGAGGCGATGACGTAGACCACCACCGCGGTGGCGGGCGGGTTCTGCGCGGCGGGGCAGTCCTCGGTGCCGCAGAGGCAGGCCAGGCGGTCGTTGCCGCTGGCGAGGGTGCCGATCGCGTCGGCGCGGCGCTGCTCGGCGGTGCGCGGATCGGCCGGGCAGACTGTGTCGGCCAGTTTCCGCAACCGGGCCTCGAAGGCCTTCGCGTCGTGGGCGAACAGCGTGGCGTAGACGGTGGCCATTCCGCTGCCGTCCTCGTCGACGTGGACCTCGACCGACCGGCTTCGGGCCTTGGTTTCGGTGCGGCGTACCGCGTGGGGGTCGACCTGGGCGACGTAGGCGTCGAGGGTCTTTTCGGTCTTGTCCACCGACATCGGTTCCCAGGTCCGGAATGCCTCGGCCAGGAGGGCGTCGAGGGCGTGTAGCGCGTCGGGGTCGACGACCAGGGCGCCGCGTTGCACCACTGCCCGGATTAGTTGGTAGGTGATCAGGCCGTCGGCGAAGACGGCGGCGACCTGGGGGAAGCGTTCGTGCAGCGCGACGGCGATCAACAATTGGTGGGACGCGGCGCCGGGGGTGATCCGCACCGCGGCGCCGATGTGGGCGGCGACGGCGTCGAAGTTGTCCAGGCACCATTGGTCGCGGTCCGCCGACCCGGACGCGGCGTACGCGGTCTCGAGCATGGCGGCCATCGCGGCCACCCGACGCGCACTGGCGCCGTTCTCCACCCGCGCCCACGCCGAGAGCGCCCGGGCACCCGAGGTGCCGGTCGTCGCGTCCACCAGACTGTCGAACATGGTCCCAGTCTATGGTGGCCGTCTGACGAAAGGTGTTCTGCTACAGGCGTTCTGTGGATAACTCACCATCCTGTGGACAACCCCGCCCCGGCCACCGGAAATGTCGGAGCCGCGTGCTAGTCCGCCACCGTCAGCCAGTCGGTGAAGCCCGACGGGTCGTGCCGGCCCAGGGCGCCGTGTTCGAAGAGCCCCCAGCCCTCCACGGGTGCGCGGCTGCCCTCCGTGCACAGCGCGCGGCCGACGTGGTCGATGACCCCGAACCCGGCCCGTCCGACGATCGCCGGGTCGGTCATGTCGTAGGTCAGTCGCTCCCTGAACTTCTCGCCCTTCCAAACCCCGTGAATCCAGTCCGAGTCCCCGCCGTAGCCGCCACCGACGTGAATGGGCACGGGGAGCTTGGATTCCACCTCGAAGTGCACGGGCGACCCGTCGAGCGCGGTGGCGTCGATGGAGGCACCGGTCGGGATGCGGGTCCCCGAGGTGTAGTGGATCTTCACCCGCGGCCACCCCAGCTGTTCGACGCGGCCGTCCTTCCAGATGCGCGTGCAGTCGTTCAGCGAGCGGAACCCGCTGGGATCCTCCTGGATGATGAGCACGATCGAGAATTCGTCGAAGGCCATGGGCACGTACAGCCACCACATGCCCTCGAATGGCGGATCGGCCGGGCGCCCGGCGGGTTCGGCCTCGCCGACGGGTCGGATGCCCCACGACCGGTCCCGGCTGCCGATCCACACCGACGGGTCGACGGTGATCTTCTCGCCGTCGACGACGACGTGACCGCTCCACGACCCCAGTTGGGCAAATCGTTGGGCGTCCAGGGTGATTCGATTGCCGGCCTTGAGCAGGTGCCGTTGTTCCTGGACGACGTCGAACAACCCGTTCCAGGTGAGGTCGACGGCCATGCCCTCGGTCTCGTCCATGACGATTCGTAGTCGACGCAGCGGTTCGTGAACCTCGATGCGGTAGCCCAGGACGTGCTGGTTGAGCCGGTCCTGGTCGATCGCGTCGGAGACGTGTACCGCGGTCTGCACGTCCCCGCGGCGGATGAGCACGAAGGCGTCCTTGACCCCGAGGTTGGGGTAGTACCCGATGCCGGTGATCAGGAAGATCTCGCCGCTGCGGTCGTGGGCGTTGAAGTAGGACCGGTCGTAGAAGTTGCGGTCCGAGGACGCCGGCTGGGTGATCGGCTGCGGAACCTGGTGCAGCGGAAACTCGTCCATGGGGCTGAGCATCAGTTGGCTTCTCCGATCAGGCGCCGCAGCAGCGACGCGTGGTAGAACTGCGACTCGACGTCGTCGGGCTTCTCCATCTCGCCGAAGTGGATCCGCCGGGCGCTGGTCCGCATGAACACGCAGCACCAGATCACCCCGGAATAGACGTAGAACCAGTCCAGTGCACCGAGTGTCACGCCGGTCAGTCGCTCATACGTCGAGCGCACGTCGTCCTCGCGCAGCACGTCGGGCAGCCCCGGCAGGCCGGCCATTCCGGCAAGTTCCTGGAAGACCATGTGCGCGAACACGAGCCACGCGACGTCCAGCTCGCGGGGGCCGACGGTCGCCATCTCCCAGTCGAGCACGGCGACGGGGCGGAAGTCCTCGTAGAGCACGTTGCCGATGCGCGAGTCGCCCCATGCCAGCACTGGCGGCGTCGCGGCGACGTCGTGGGGGAAGTTCTGCTCCAGCCACGCCAGGGCGCGCTCGACCAACGGTGAGCGACCGATGTCGGGAACGGCGAATTGGTACCAGTCCGCCAACCAGCCGAAGTGCCGCCGCAGCGGCGTGTCACCGGGCGGGTCGGCCTCGGCGAGGAACCCGAAGGTGTTCTCCGCGTTCGGAATCGAGTGTAGCTTGGCCAGCACGTCGACCGTGGCGTCCTGCAGCTCGCGCTGCCGTTCGGCCGGCGCATCGGCGAACCAGTTGCCGCCGAACGTGTACGGCATGACGTCGGGTGGCACGACTCCGGCCGCGTAGTCCATCAGGAAGAACGGCGTGCCCAGCACCTCGCCGGTGTTCTCGATCCAGCGGACGCGGGGCACGGGCACGTCACTCAGTTCGCCGACGAGCCGGATGACGTCGAACTGATGGTCCATCCGATAGGTCGAGAAGACGGGCACGTCGGCGGCGCTCGGGGCCACGCGCACCACCCACGTCTGCTCGACGGGTCGACCGTCGTGCTCCCACCGCCCGGTCACGATGATGGTCTCCGAGGACATTCCGTTCGCGTCGACGCCACTCTCGACGGTCACCTCGGGCACCGTGCCGCCGGGTAGGACCGTGCCGAGCCACTGTGACATGACCGAGGGGAGGGTGCTGTTGTCGCGGGAGCTGTGCTGCAGTCGGCTGACGTCTTCGACAGCCGGTTCGTTCGCCACGGTTTACCCCTTCGAACACTTACGATACGGTGAGTAGCGTTATGAAAGCAGACGCGGGTGACGTTGTCGAGACCCCAAGCGTGGGTCGCCCACGCGACCCACGGATCGACGCTGCCATATTGGCGGCGACGGCGGACCTTCTCGTCGAGATCGGTTACGCGAATCTCACGATGGCCGCGGTCGCCGAACGGGCCGGAACCACCAAGACCGCGCTGTACCGCCGGTGGTCCGGCAAGGCCGAATTGATCCACGAGGCAGCGTTTCCCGCGGCGCCCACGGCGCTGAGCACACCCGAGGGCGACATCGGCGGCGACGTCGTCGCGATGGTGGCCGCCGCGCGCGACGTGTTCACCAGCCCGGTGGTCCGGGCCGCGCTGCCGGGGCTCGTCGCCGACATGGCCGACGACGCCGACCTGCACGCGCGTGTGGTGAGTCGGTTCGTGGGACTGTTCGGCGTCGTCAGGGAACGGCTCGACCACGCCGTCGCCCGTGGCGAAGTACATGCCGACGTCGACCCCGAGCGGCTGATCGAGATCGTGGGTGGCGCAACGCTTCTGCGGCTACTCCTCGACCCCGGCGGGATGCTGGACGACGCCTGGGTCCAGCAAACCGCCGCGATCGTCATCCACGGCGTGAAGGCCTAGGCATTCGACGACGGCAGAGGCTCCCGCCGACCGGCGCCGTGGCAGGTCGAACCAGTACCGTTGACGGCATGTACGTGCAGCTGACCCTGAACGACGAAGACGGGGTACCCGAGGTGTACTCCACGCCGCCGTGGACCGACGACGCCGACGGGCGCGCGGAGACGGCCAGAGTGGTCGTCGACCCCGTGGGGCGGCCCGACGGCGACCGGGCCGGGGTGCTGCTGACGATGACGATCGGCGAAGCCCTGGTGCTGGGCCGCCGCATCACCGAGATCGCCGAACGGGCCGCGGAGGGTCACTTCAGCCAGCGCGGCACCCAGTGGCGCAAGGAGGTCCAGGACCGCAAGCGGCGCGAGGCGTGGAACGTGCTGATGGCCGGCTCCGACGACGACTCCGGGGCGGACACCTAGCCTTCGGCGGGCGGTGCGAAGAACTCCAGGGCGCAGCCGTCCGGGTCTCGGAAGCTCAGCCCCGAGCCGTAGGGCGCGTCGACGATGCCGCCGTGCTCGACGCCCAGTTCGTCGAGGCGCGTCACCCATTCCTCCAGGTCGGCGCGCGAGCCGCAGGCGAACGCCACGTGGTCGAGGCCGACGCGGAACTCGCTGAACGGCTCGGCCGGCGCGCTCTGGGTGTGTTGGTGAATGCCCAGCAGCGTGTTGTCGGGCAGCGCCCAGACGACGTGCCGGTAGCCGGCGTCGGTGTCCTCGTCGATCACGGGGTCGGTGCCGATGAGCTCGCGATACCAGGGGGCGCTGACGCCGAGGTCACGCACCGTCAGGGCGACGTGGGTCAGGGCGGGGAAACTGGGCATGGGAACGTCCTTTTCGGTGGTCGATTGATCTTGACACGATTCGGCCGACGCGCCGGTTCAATCAGCCGACGAACTGGTTCGCGGAGTTCACCAGGTCGAGGATCGGTTGTGGCAGCGCGCCGAGCGCCAGGGTGATCGCGGCACTCAGCGTCACCGTCGCCATGCTGAGTGCGCTGGGCACGACCACCGTGGGGCCGTCCTCCGGCGGATCGGTGAAGAACAGCAGCACGATCACGCGGACGTAGAAGTACGCGGCCACGGCGCTGGCGCAGACGCCGACGATCACCAGGGGTGTGGCGCCACCCTCGGCGGCCGCCTTGAACACCGCGAACTTGCTGACGAAGCCGCTGGTCAACGGGATGCCCGCGAACGCGAGCAGGAACAACGAGAACACCACGCCCACCAGGGGGTGACGGCGACCGAGCCCCGCCCACCGCAGCATGTTCGTCTCCTCCTCGCCCGCGGCGTTGCGGACCACGCTGACCACCGCGAAGGCGCCCAGCGTGCTGAACCCGTAGGCGAAGAGGTAGAACAGCGTCGCCGAGACGCCGCTGTCGGTCAGGGCGATCACCCCGGTGAGGATGAACCCGGCGTGGGCGACCGACGAATAGGCCAGCATCCGCTTGACGTCGCTCTGGGACACCGCGGTCACCGTGCCCACCACCATCGTGAGGATCGCGACGCCCCACATCAGCGGGCGCCAGTCGGCCCGGAAGTCGGGCAGCGCCACGTAGAAGATGCGCAGCATGGCCCCGAACGCGGCGATCTTGGTGGCCGCCGCCATGAATGCCGTGACGGGGGTCGGCGCGCCCTGGTAGACGTCGGGGATCCACGAATGGAACGGCACCGCGCCGACTTTGAACAGCACGCCGACCGACAGCAGGCCGATGCCGACGAGGGCCATGCCGGTGTTGCCCGCGGTTTGCTCGCGGATGCCGCTGAGGCTCAACGCGCCGGAGTAGCCGTACAGCAGGGCGATTCCGTAGAGGAAGAACGCCGAGGAGAACGCCCCGAGCAGGAAGTACTTGAGCGCCGCCTCCTGCGACAGGAGTCGCCGGCGTCGGGCCAGGCCGCACATCAGGTACAGCGGCAGCGAGAACACTTCCAGCGCAACGAACATGGTCAGCAGGTCGTCCGACGAGCCGAACAGCATCATGCCGCCGAGGGCGAACATGGTCAGCGGGAAGACCTCGGTCTGGGCCAGGCCGGCCTTGGTCGCAAGCCGCTCGGCGACGCTGCCCGGCACGGTCGACGCCATGGGGGTGAACGCGTCGAGCCCGCCGGCCCCCTCGTCGACACCCACCTCCGAGGCGATGCGACGCTCGGCGATCAGCAGCGTGCCGAGGATGCCGACCGTCAACAACGTGCCCTGCAGGAACAGCGCAGGCCGGTCGACGGCGACCGCGCCCATCACCGCGGTCCGGCCCACCGACGAGCCGAGCCCGACCCACTGCACGACGACGGCGACCAGCGCGGCGACCTGACCGCCGATCGCCAACGCCAACTGCACCGGATAGCGCGCGGCGCGGGGGAAAAACGCCTCGACCAGGACGCCGAGCACGGCGACGCCCAGGACGATCAGCATTGGTGAGACGAGGCCGTACTCGACGGTGGGTGGGGTGATCGTCACTGGGCGGGTCTCCCTTCGGCGACGCGTGGTGCCGGGTCTTGCTGACCGATCGTCGTCAGCGTGTGGCCGACCGCGGGGTCGACGACGTCGAGCACGGGTTTGGGATAGACGCCGAGCACCAGCAGAAGGGCGATCAACGGGGCGACCACCAGGATCTCCCGGGGCACCAGGTCTCGCAGCTTTTCGTTGCCCACCGTGACGGGACCGGTCATCATGCGCTGGTACATCCAGAGGATGTAGATCGCCGAGAGCACCAGCGCCGACGACGCGAACACCGCCAGCGCCGGATAGGTGGTGAACGTGCCGACCAGCACCAGGAATTCGCTGATGAACGGCGCGAGCCCCGGCAGCGACAGCGTCGCCAACCCGGCGACGAGGAACGTGCCCGCCAGCACGGGTGCCACCTTCTGCACCCCGCCATAGGACGCGATGGCCCGACTTCCCCTGCGCGACACCAGGAACCCGGCGATCAGGAAGAGCGCCGCCGTCGAGATGCCGTGGTTGACCATGTACAGCGTCGACCCGGATTGGCCCTGCGTGGTCATCACGAAGATCCCCAGGATGATGAAGCCGAAGTGGGAGATCGACGTGTAGGAGATCAGGCGCATCACGTCGGTCTGCCCGATCGCGACGATCGCGCCGTAGACGATGCCGATCACCGCCAGCGTGATGATCAACGGCCGGAACGTCATCGACGCGTCGGGGAACAGTTGCAGGCAGTACCGCAGCATGCCGAAGGTGCCGACCTTGTCGACCACGGCCATCATCAGCACCGCCGTCGCAGGGGTCGACTCGACCGCCGCGTCGGGCAGCCAGCGGTGGAACGGCCACAGCGGCGCCTTGACGGCGAAGGCGAACATGAAGCCGAGGAACAGGGCGTTGAGCACCGCCGGGTCGACGTTCAAGGACCCGTCCGCAACGGCGGCCACGATGGCCCGGAAGTCGAAGGTGCCCGCGGGGAACGCGTCGCTCTTGGCCGTCGCCACGTACAGCCCGATGACCGCCGCCAGCATGATCAACCCGCCGAACAGGTTGTACAGCAAGAACTTCACGGCGGCCTTCGAACGACCCTCGCCGCCCCCGAAGCCGCCGATGAGGAAGTACATCGGGATCAGCATGGCTTCGAAGAACACGTAGAACAGCAGGACGTCCAGCGCCGTCAGCGAGATGAGCACCATGCCCTCGACGGCCAGGATCAGCGCCAGATAGGCGTGCGCCGACCTGCCGTGGTCGCTGGCGTCGTTCCAGCCGGCGACGATGAGCAGCGGCACCAGCACGGCGGTGAGCACCACCAGCGCCAGCGCGATGCCGTCGAGTCCCAGGACGTAGCCCGTGCCGAAGGACGGAATCCAGGCGTGGTCCTCGACGAACTGGTACTGCGCCCCGGCCGGGTCGAAGGTCACGGCCAGCAGCCCCGCGACGGCCAGCACCGCCACCGACAGCGCCAGCGCCAGGTACTTCGCGAGATGTCGTGCGGCCGACGGCAACAGGATGACCACGCCCGCGCCGAACATCGGCACGGCCCAGAGGACGGACAGCCACGGCATGCCGCTCACCAGACCTTCACCGCCAGAATGGCGGCGACGACCAGGACGGCGCCGCCGAACATGGACAGGGCGTACGAGCGGGCGAAGCCCGTCTGCAACCGCCGCATTCGCTCCGACGCACCGCCGACGAGCGCGCCCAGGCCACGGGACACGTCGTCGATGCCCTCGTCGTCGATCTCGACCAGCCCCCGGGTCACCAGCTGGCCGCCGCGCATCAGCACGTCCTCGTTGAACGCGTCGCCGTAGAGGTCCCTGCGGGCGGCGACGGTCAGCGCGGAGACGTCGTCCGGGGCCACCTCCGGGATCGCGCGCGTCGCGTAGTTCCGGTAGGCGACGGCGATTCCGACGGCCACCACGGCGAGCGTGATGGTGGTCATCAGCCAGACCGGCACGGCGTGCGCCGCTTCCTCGTGGGCGCCGACGACGGGCTCCAGCCAGTGCTCCAGGGTGCCGCCGATCGCGAGCAGTCCGCCGGCGCCGACCGAGCCGATGGCGAGCACGACCATGGGAATGGTCATGCTTGCCGGTGACTCGTGCGGGTGAGCCCCGTCTCGCCACCGCTTCTCCCCGAAGAACGTCATCAGCATCACCCTGGTCATGTAGAACGCCGTGATGCCTGCGCCGAGCAGTGCCGCCCCGCCGAGCAGGATCCCCTTGACACCGCCTGCGGCGAAGGCGGTTTCGATGATGGCGTCCTTGGAGAAGAAGCCGGCGAACGGGGGCACGCCGATGATCGCCAGATAGCCGAGCCCGAAGGTGACGAACGTGATCGGCATGAACGTGCGCAAGCCGCCGTACCGTCGCATGTCGGTCTCGTCGTCCATGCCGTGCATCACCGAACCGGCGCCGAGGAACAGCCCCGCCTTGAAGAACCCGTGGGTCAGCAGGTGCATGATCGCGATCGCGTAGCCGGCCGGACCTAGACCTGCGGCGAGCACCATGTAGCCGATCTGGCTCATCGTCGACGCCGCAAGGGCCTTCTTGATGTCGTCCTTCGCGCAGCCGATGACGGCGCCGAACAACAGGGTCACCGCGCCGACGATCACGACGCCGAGTCGGGCGTCGGGGGCCAGGTCGTAGATGGGCCCCGACCGCACGATCAGGTACACGCCCGCGGTGACCATCGTTGCCGCGTGGATGAGCGCCGACACGGGCGTGGGGCCCTCCATGGCGTCCCCGAGCCACGACTGCAGGGGCACCTGCGCGGACTTGCCGCACGCGGCGAGCAACAGCAGCAGTCCGATGGCCGTCAGGGCGCCCTGGGTCATCCCGCCGGCCGCCCCGAAGACGCCCTCGTAGGAGATGGTGCCGACGTTCGCGAACATCACCATCAGGGCCAGCGCCAGGCCGACGTCACCGACGCGGTTGACGACGAAGGCCTTCTTGGCGGCGGTGGCGGCAGACGGCTTGTGCTGCCAGAAACCGATCAGCAGGTAGGACGCCAGGCCGACGCCCTCCCACCCCATGTAGAGGCCGAGGTAGTTGTCGGCCAGCACCAGCAGGAGCATCGCCGCGACGAACAAATTGAGGTAGGCGAAGAATCGCCTGCGCTCCGGGTCGTGGGCCATGTAGCCGACCGAGTACAGGTGGATGAGTGAGCCCACGCCGGTGATCAGCAGCACGAAACACACTGAGAGCTGGTCGAGTTGAAGGCCGAAGTCGACGCGCAACTGTCCGACGGGCACCCACGTGAAGAGGTGTTCGCGCACGCCGCGATCCTCGGCCGGTGCATTCACGAGACCGACGAACGACGCCACGCCGACGGCGAAGGACGCGACGACCGTCGCGCAGCCCAGCAGATGACCCCACGCGTTGGTGGCCTTGCCGCCGAGCAGCAGGACCGCCGCACCGAGCAACGGCAGCGCGATCAGCAGCCACACCGGTAGGCCCACTAGTGCCTCAGCAGGTTCGCGCCGTCGACCGAGGCGGACTGCCTCGCCCGGAAGATGGTCATGATGATGGCGAGCCCGACCACGACCTCACAGGCCGCGACGACCATGGTGAAGAACGCGACCACCTGGCCGTCGAGGTGACCGTGCATGCGGGAGAACGTGACGAAGGCCAGGTTGGCGGCGTTGAGCATCAGTTCTACGCACATGAACATCACGATGGCGTTGCGGCGCAACAGCACTCCGGCCGCCCCGATGGTGAACAGCATGGCCGACAGATAGAGGTAGTTCGCCGGATTCACGAGGACGCTCCGTTCCCCGACGCCATGGTGCGCGGTGGCAGGATGCTGCTGACCGAGGTGGCGGCGTCGGACCCGTCGGGCAGCCGCGCTGCCACGTCGACCGCGTTGTGCCGGGCGTAGACACCGGGATTGGGCATGGGTGTCGGGTGCCCGCCGGCGGCGAAGCGCGCGGTCGCCAGTTCGCGTTGGGTCTTCCGGCGGTCGATGCGCTCGCGGTGGGTCAGGACCATGGCGGCCAGGGTGGCGGTGATCAACAGCGCACTGGTCAGTTCGAACGCCCAGAGGTAGCGGACGAAGATCAGTGCCGCCAGGCCGTCGACGTTGCCGCCCGCATTCGCCTCGGCCAGTCCGGCGAACCCGTTGACCGAGACGTTGCCGATGCCGGCGATGAGCAGGATGCCGAAGGCCGTGCCCGCCCCGATCGCGGCGAAGCGTTGTCCCCGAATGGTTTCCACCAGAGAGTCGGCGGAGTCGACTCCGATCAGCATCAGGACGAACAGGAACAGCATCATCACCGCGCCGGTGTAGACGACGATCTGCACGACCCCGAGGAACAGGGCGTCCTGCGCGATGTACAGCATCGCGAGGACGATCATGGTGCACGCCAGGAAGATCGCGGAGTACACCGCCTTGGGCGCGGCCACGACGGCGACCGCCCCGAGGACGGCGAGCGTGCCGAGCACCCAGAAGGTCACCGCCTCCATAGTCGACGTGCGGTAGACGGTCTCGGCGGCCAGGATGACGACGTCGTGCCTCACAGGACGGCCTCCCGGGGCGTCACCGTCGGCATGCCCAGCGGGGTGGCCAGCCCGTCGGACCGGACGTTGCCGCGGTAGTAGTCCTCGTCGGTGCTCCCGGGCGCCATCGCGTGCGGCGGGGCCGTCATGTCGGGCGTGAGCGGCGCCAGCAGCTTGGCCTTGCCGTAGATCAGGTCCGAGCGGTTGTCGTCGGCCATCTCGTAGTCGTTGGTCATGGTCAGCGCGCGGGTGGGGCACGCCTCGATGCAGAGACCACAGCCGATGCACCGCAGATAGTTGATCTGGTAGACCCGGCCGTACCGCTCGCCGGGTGAAAAGCGTTCCGCCTCGGTGTTGTCGGCGCCCTCGACGAAGATCGCATCGGCCGGGCAGGCCCACGCGCAGAGCTCGCAGCCGATGCACTTCTCGAGTCCGTCGTCATACCGGTTGAGCTGATGCCGGCCGTGGTAGCGCTTGGCCGTCGGCCCCGGCTTCTCGGGGTACTGCTCGGTCACCGGCTTCTTGAACATGGTGGTGAAGGTGACGGCGAAGCCGGCGAGTGCGTCGACGATGTGCGGCCGCTTAGACATCGGCAGGCTCCTTCGCGGGGATGGGCGGAACGGGGAAGGCACCGGGTGCGGTCGACGGTGGATCGGCGAGACGTTGCGGACGGGTTCGCTTGTGTCGCAGCGTCCGCCACAGGTAGACCAACAGCAGCAGGCCGGCGAACGCGCTGGTGGCGACGAGCACGACCACCAGGCCGTCCTGGCCCTGGTTGCGCAGGGTGCGGACGACGGCGACGGTCATGATCCAGCCGAGTGAGATGGGGATGAGGATCTTCCACCCCAGCCCCATGAACTGGTCGTAGCGCAGGCGCGGCAGCGTCGCGCGCAGCCACATGAACCCGAACATGAACGTCCAGACCTTGAGGGTGAACCACAGCAGCGGCCACCATCCGGAGTTGGCGCCGTCGATCATGTTGAACGGCCACGGCGCCTGCCAGCCGCCGAGGAACATCGTGGTGGCCAGCGCGGCGACGGTGGTCATGTTGACGTACTCGGCGAGCATGAACATCGCGAACTTCAGCGAGGAGTACTCGGTGTGGAAGCCGCCGACCAGTTCGCCCTCGGCCTCCGGCAGGTCGAACGGTGCCCGGTTGGTCTCGCCGACCATCGAGACGGCGTAGATGACGAAGGACGGCAGCAGCAGGAACACGAACCACAGGCCCTGCTGCCGCGCCACGATCTCGGAGGTCGACATCGTGCCCGCGTACAGGAAGACCGCGGCGAAGCACAGCGCCATCGCGATCTCATAGGAGATCACCTGAGCGCTGGAACGCAATCCGCCGAGCAGGGGATAGGTGGACCCGGATGCCCACCCCGCCAACACGATTCCGTAGACACCGATCGACGTCACCGCCAGCACGTAGAGCACCGCGACGGGCAGGTCGGTCAGTTGCAGCGGGGTCTGGGTGCCGAAGACGCTCACGAGGCCGCCCATCGGGATCACCGCGAACGCCATGAACGCGGGGATCACCGCGATGACCGGAGCGGCCAGGTAGATCGGCTTGTCGACGCCGGCGGGGATGAGGCCTTCCTTGAGCGCGAGCTTGACCCCGTCGGCCAGGCTCTGGAGCAGACCGAAGGGCCCCACCCGGTTGGGTCCGAACCGCATTTGCATGCGGCCCAGGATCTTTCGCTCGAGCAGGATCGCCACCAGGACGGTGAGCAGCAGGAACACGAAGATGCCCAGGGCCTTCGCCACCACCAGCCACCACGGGTCGTGGCCGAACGAGCTCAGATCGGGGTAGGTCATGCCAGCTCACCTCCGGCCGAGACGTCCACCGTCGCGCCGGGTGCGACGCCCAGGGTGGCGTGGACGCGTGAGTCGATCGAATTGAGCGGCAACCACACCACCCCGTCCACCATCTCGGTCACCGCCAACGGCAGCGTGATCGTGCCCCGGTCGGTGGCGACGGTCACCGGTTGCCCGTCGTGCGCGCCGATGCCGGCGGCGGTCGACGGGGACAGCCGCGCGACGGGGGTTCGCGCCGTGCCGGCCAGGTGAGGTTCACCGTCCTGCAGGCGGCCGGCGTCGAGCAACATCCGCCAGCCCGCCAGCACCGCGGTTCCCGGCTGCGGCGACGGTCGCTGGGGGACGGGCTCGTTCGGAGCGTCGGCCCACGCGCCCTGCCAACTGCCGAGCCGCTGGATCTCGGCGCGGGCGTCGGCCGCGTCACGAAGGCCCAGGTGAACGCCGACCTCCTCGGCCAGGGCCGCGAGCACGCGGGAATCCGACGTTGCGTTGGGCGGCAACGCGGGCTCGAAGGACCGTGGGCGTCCCTCCCACGTGACGAACGTGCCCGACTTCTCGGTCACCGGGGCGACGGGGAACACGACGTCCGCGCGTTCGGTGACGGCGCCGTGCCGCAGTTCCAGGCTGACGACGAATGGAGCGGCCTCGACTGCCGCCAGGGCGGCGGCCGGATCGGGCAGGTCGGCGAGCTCGACGCCACCGACCAACAGTGCGCCCAGCGAGCCGTCCGTGGCGGCGGCGAGGATGCCCGAGGTGTCCCGGCCGGGGTCGGCCGGCAGATCGTCGACGTGCCAGGCCGCGGCCACCTCGGCGCGGGCGGCGGCATCGGCCACCGGCCGCCCACCGGGCAGGAGGTGCGGCGTCGCACCGGCTTCCAGGGCGCCGCGTTCACCGGCTCGGCGCGGGATCCAGCCGACCTGGGCGCCGGTGCGCTCGGCCAGCCGGAGCACCGCGGACAGTGCGCCGGGGACGGTGGCGAGCCGTTCGCCGACCAGCACGACCGTGCCGGCGTCGACGCCGTCCAGCGCGTCGAGCGCGGCGGCTTCCTCACCCGGCACCGTCGCGACGAGGGTGCCGCTCATCTTCTCCAACCCGCGGGTGGCGAACGGCGCGATCGAGGTGACCGCCAGTCCGCGGGTGCGGGCCGCCTTGCGCAGGCGCAGGTAGACGATCGGGGATTCCTCTTCGGGTTCGAAGCCGACCAGCAGCACGGCGGGCGCGGCGTCGAGGTCGGCGTAGGTCACCGACATCGGCCGCCCGGCGACGGCCGCGGCGAGGAAGTCGGCCTCTTCGGCGGAGTGGGCCCGGTTGCGGAAGTCGACGTCGTTGGTGCCCAGTACGATTCGGGCGAACTTCGCGTAGGCGTAGGCGTCCTCGAGGGTGAGCCGTCCGCCGACCAGGACCCCGGTGCGCGCACCCGCCGCGGTGAGTCCGCGGACCGCCACCGCCACGGCCTCCGACCACGACGCCGGACGCTGGCTGCCGTCGGCGTCACGCACCAGCGGGGTGGCAATGCGGTCGCCCTGGGTGGCATAGGTGAACGCCCAGCGCCCCTTGTCGCAGTTCCACTCCTCGTTGACGGTGGGGTCGTCGCCGGCGAGGCGGCGCAGCACCCGGCCCCGGCGGTGATCGGTGCGCTGCGCGCATCCCGAGGCGCAGTGCTCGCACACACTCGGCGTCGACACCAGGTCGAACGGCCTGGCGCGGAACCGGTACGCGGTGCCGGTCAGTGCGCCGACCGGGCAGATCTGGACGGTGTTGCCCGAGAAGTACGAGTCGAACGCCGCGTCGTCGGCGATGCCCACCTGCTGCAGCGCGCCGCGTTCGAGCAGTTCGATGAACGGGTCGCCGGCGATCTGGTTGGAGAACCGGGTGCAGCGGGCGCACAGGACGCAGCGTTCACGGTCCAGCAGCACCTGGGCCGACAGGTTGATCGGCTTGGGGAACGTGCGCTTGACGTCGGTGAAGCGAGTGTCGGCCTGGCCGTTGGACATCGCCTGGTTCTGCAGCGGACACTCGCCGCCCTTGTCGCAGACCGGGCAGTCCAGCGGGTGGTTGATCAGCAGCAGTTCCATCACGCCGTGCTGGGCCTTGTCGGCAACCTGCGACGTCAGCTGGGTGCGGACCACCATGTCGGGGGTCACGGTGATGGTGCACGACGCCATGGGCTTGCGCTGGCCCTCGACCTCGACGAGGCACTGCCGGCACGCGCCGACGGGATCGAGCAGGGGGTGGTCGCAGAACCGGGGGATCTGGATGCCCATCAGCTCCGCCGCACGAATCACCAACGTGCCCTTGGGAACGCTGATCCGGTGGTCGTCGATGGTGAGCGACACCATCTCGACGTCGGTGGTGCCCTTGGTGGGCTCGGCCAGCGTCATACGCCCACTCCTTCCGGTGCGGCCAGCATCGAGGCGTGCGGATCGAAGGGGCAGCCGCCCTCGACGTGTGCGACGTACTCGTCGCGGAAGTACTTCAGGGACGACATGATCGGGCTCGCCGCGCCGTCACCGAGCGCGCAGAAGGACTTGCCGAGGATGGCGTCGGCGATGTCGAGCAGCTTGTCGACGTCGTCGGCGCGGCCGGTGCCGTTCTCCAGGCGTTCGTAGATCTGCGCCAGCCAGTAGGTGCCCTCCCGGCACGGCGTGCACTTGCCGCAGGATTCGTGGGCGTAGAACTGCGTCCACCGCCGAACCGCCCGCACCACGCAGGTGGTCTCGTCGAAGATCTGCAGCGCCTTGGTGCCCAGCATCGAGCCGGCCTTCGCGACGTTCTCGTAATCCAGTGGCACGTCCAGGTGTTCGGGCGTGAACAGTGGCGTCGACGACCCCCCGGGCGTCCAGAACTTCAGCTGGTGACCTTCTCGCACCCCACCCGCGTAGTCGAGCAGTTCGCGCAGGGTGATGCCCAGCGGCGCCTCGTACTGCCCCGGGGTGGTGACGTGGCCCGAGAGCGAATACATCGTGAAGCCCGGCGACTTCTCCGAGCCCATCGATGTGAACCACTCGACACCGCCGCGGATGACGGCGGGGACGCTGGCGATCGACTCGACGTTGTTGACCACCGTCGGGCAGGCGTACAGACCGGCGACGGCGGGAAACGGTGGCCGTAGCCGCGGTTGACCGCGCCGCCCCTCCAGCGAGTCCAGCAGCGCGGTCTCCTCACCGCAGATGTATGCGCCGGCGCCGGCGTGCACCACCAGGTCCAGGTCGAAGCCCGAGCCGAGGACGTCGACGCCCAGGAAGCCGGCCTCGTACGCCTCGGCGACCGCGGTCTGCAAGCGCCGCAGCACCGGCAGCACCTCACCGCGCACATAGATGAAGGCGTGCCGCGCCCTGATCGCGTAGGCCGCGATGATCGCGCCCTCCACCAGCACGTGCGGCGTCGCCATCATCAGCGGAATGTCCTTGCAGGTGCCCGGTTCCGATTCGTCGGCGTTGACCACCAGGTAGTGCGGCTTGGCGGCCGCGCCCTCGGTGCGCTGCGGGATGAACGACCACTTCTGTCCCGTGGGGAAGCCCGCGCCGCCGCGGCCGCGCAGACCGGAGTCCTTCACCAGGCCGATAACGGCGTCGGCGTCCATCGACAACGCGGTGCGCAACGCCTGGTACCCGTCGTGCCGTTCGTAGGCGTCGAGCGTCCACGACGACGGCTCGTCCCAATAGCTGCTCAACACCGGTGTCAGTGTCACGAGTGCGCCCCGTTCGTCGGCGGCAGGTCGGCTTGCGGGCCGGGGGCCGGCTCGTTGCGAACCGCCTCTTCGGTCATCGCGTCGTCGTCGGGTCCGGTTGCGGTGGAATGGGATTGCCCGGGATCGGGGGCGGCCATCCCGCGCTCGTGGGCCACCCGCAGCCCGGCCAGGGTGGCGTCACCCGCGGTCGGTCCGTCGTTGGCGCCGGGCCGTTGGTCGACGAATCCGGCCAGAATGCGCGAGGTCTCGCGGAAGGAGCACGGCGAACCGCCGCGGGTCGCGGACACTGGCGTTCCCGACCGAAGGTCGTCGACCAGATTGCGGGCCGACGCCGGGGTCTGGTTGTCGAAGAACTCCCAGTTGACCATCATCACCGGCGCGTAGTCGCAGGCCGCGTTGCACTCGAGGTGCTCGAGGGTCACCTTGCCGTCGGAGGTGGTCTGTCCGGCGCGCACTTCGAGGTGTTCTTCGAGGACCTCGAGGATGGCGTCGCCACCCATCACCGCGCACAGCGTGTTGGTACACACGCCGACCAGATACTCGCCGGTGGGCGTTCGCCGGTACATCGAGTAGAACGTGGCGACGGCGGTCACCTCGGCGGGGGTGAGGCTCAACTGCCCGGCGCAGAAGGTTATTCCGGCCGGGGTGAGGTAACCGTCCTCGGCCTGCACCAGGTGCAGGAGCGGCAGGAGTGCCGACCTCGCCTGGGGGTAGCGGGCCATGATCTGGGCGGCGTCGGCCGACAGTCGCTCGGTGACCTCGGCCGGGTAGGACTGCGGCCCGCGTGAGATCGGCGGTCCGGGTTCGTCCGGCCGCGGGCCCAGGTGCAGATCGATCAGGGTCACCTGTGCCATCTCCTCTTCGCGCAAGCGCTCATCGATCAACACCGCCCATTACCGGGTCGATCGACGCCACTGCCGCGATGGCGTCGGCCACCATCCCGCCCTCGCACATCGCCGCCACCGCCTGCAGATTGGTGAACGACGGGTCCCGGTAGTGCACGCGGTAGGGCCGGGTCCCGCCGTCGGAGATCATGTGCACCCCGAGCTCGCCCCGTGGTGACTCGACGGCGACGTACACCTGACCCGCCGGGACGCGGATGCCCTCGGTGACCAACTTGAAGTGGTGGATGAGGGCTTCCATCGAGCCGCCCATGATCTTGGCGATGTGCTCGGGGGAGTTGCCCAGCCCGTCGGGCCCGAGCTTCAGATCCGCCGGCCAGGCCAGCTTCTTGTTCGTGATCATCACCGGTCCGGGCTTCAACCGGGCCAGGCACTGCTCGACGATCTTGAGCGACTCGCGCATCTCCCGAACGCGGATCATGTACCGGCCGTAGGCGTCGCACTCGTCGGTGGTGATGACGTCGAAGTCGTAGGTCTCGTAACCGCAGTAGGGCTGGGCGCGGCGCAGGTCGTGCGGCAGACCGGTCGAGCGCAGGCACGGTCCGGTGATGCCGAGTGCCATGCAGCCGGTCAGGTCGAGGTACCCGATGCCCTGGGTCCGCGCCTTCCAGATGTAGTTCTCGTTGAGCAGGTCCTCGAGGTCGGTGAGCTTGGCGGGCATGGTCCGCAGCAGTTCCTCGAGCAGGGGGATGGCCTCGTCGGGCAGATCGGCGGCCAACCCGCCGGGGCGGATGTACGCGTGGTTCATGCGCAGGCCGGTGATGGTCTCGAAGACCGACAGCACCTGCTCGCGTCCGAGGAAGCCGAAGAACATCGCCGACATGGCGCCGAGTTCCATGCCGCCGGTGGCCAGGGCCACCAGGTGACTGGAGATCCGGTTGAGCTCCATCAGCATCACCCGGATGACGCTGGCGCGTTCAGGGATCTCGTCGGTGACGTCGAGAAGCTTCTCGACCCCGAGGCAGTACGCCGCCTCGTTGAAGAAGGGTGACAGGTAGTCCATCCTCGTCACGAAGGTGACGCCCTGGGTCCAGTTGCGGAATTCGAGGTTCTTCTCGATCCCGGTGTGCAGGTAGCCGATTCCGCAGCGGATCTCGGTGATGGTCTCGCCCTCGATCTCGAGAATGAGCCGGAGGACGCCGTGGGTGGAGGGATGCTGCGGACCCATGTTGACGACGATGCGTTCGCCGGCGACGGATCCCTCGCGCGCGGCGTCGACCACGTCCTGCCAGTCTTCACCGCCCACCGTGACGACTGTCTCCTGAGGCGGGTTCGTGGGCGTGGGCATCAGTTGTAGGACCTCCGCTGGTCGGGCGGTTGTATCTCGGCGCCGTGGTATTCCACGGGGATGCCGCCCAACGGGTAGTCCTTGCGTTGCGGGTGACCCACCCAGTCGTCGGGCATCTCGATGCGGGTGAGCGACGGGTGGCCGTCGAAGACGATGCCGAAGAAGTCGTACGTCTCCCGCTCGTGCCAGTCGGTGGTCGGATACACCGTAAACAGCGACGGCACATGCGGATCGGCGTCGGGGGCGGCGACCTCGACACGGATCCGGCGATTGTGGGTGATCGACATCAGCGGGTAGACGGCGTGCAGTTCACGGTCCAGGTCCGCCGGATAGTGCACGCCGGAGACGCCCAGGCACAGCTCGAACCGCAGGGTGGCGTCGTCACGGAGTGCCTGCGCGACGGCCACCAGGTGCTCGCGCCGCACGTCGAGGGTCAGCTCGTCGCGGAACACCACCACGCGCTCGACCGCAGCGGCGAAGACGTCGTCGCCCAGGGCGGCGGCCAACGCGTCGACCACCTCGTCGAAGTAGCCGCCATAGGGTCGCGGCGAGCCGCCCGGAAGCGCGACCTCGCGCACCAAGCGGCCGTAACCCGAAGTGTCGCCGCTGCCCTTGACGCCGAACATGCCGCGGCGCTGGCCGATCTTCTCGGGCCCGTCCGTCATGACCGCAGCAGCCCCTTGAGCTCGATGGTCGGCCGGTTCGCGAGCGCCGCCTCCTCGGCGGCGGCGATGGCCTCGGCGCGGTTCACGCCCAGCGGCATCTCCTGAATCTTGGCGTGCAGCATCAAGATCGCGTTCAGGAGCATCTCCGGCCGCGGCGGACACCCGGGCAGGTAGATGTCGACCGGCACGACGTGGTCGACGCCCTGCACGATCGCGTAGTTGTTGAACATCCCGCCCGAGGATGCGCACACCCCCATGGCGAGAACCCATTTGGGCTCCGCCATCTGGTCGTACACCTGGCGCAGCACCGGTGCCATCTTCTGGCTGACCCGTCCGGCCACGATCATCAGGTCGGCCTGCCGGGGCGTCGCGGAGAAGCGCTCCATGCCGAAGCGGGCGATGTCGAACCGCGGTCCCGCCGTCGCCATCATCTCGATGGCGCAGCAAGCGAGGCCGAACGTCGCGGGCCACAGCGACCCCTTGCGCACGTATCCGGCGACCTTCTCCAGCGTGGAGAGGAGGATGCCGCCCGGTAGTTGCTCTTCGAGTCCCATGTCAGCTCAATCCCAACTCAGTCCACCGCGTCGCCACACGTAGGCGTAGGCGACGAACACCGTGAGCATGAACAAGAGCATCTCGACGACGGCGAACAGGCCGAGCGAGTCGAAGGCGACGGCCCACGGATAGAGGAACACGATCTCGATGTCGAAGACGATGAACAGCATCGCGGTGAGGTAGTACTTCACCGGGAAACGCTGTCCGGTCTGCAGGTCACCGGGCGATCCGGGGGCGACGGGTTCGATCCCGCACTCGTAGGCCTCGAGTTTGGCGCGGTTGTAGCGTCGCGGCCCGATGAGCACCGCGATGCCGACCGATCCGACCGCGAACAGGGCCGCGATTGCGCCGAGAACCAGGATGGGCAGATAGGCATTCATACAGCTGTGTCGCTCCCTCGGTGGGCTGTCGATGTGAGCTACGACACAGCTTAGTCTCGTTAACGGTCGCGTTGGCGCATTTTGGATAGGATCCGAATTAGCGGCTGCGCACCGATGGCTCGCGACACGCTCATCGCGAGAAACCAATGGCGCCAGTCTTTTTGGTGCTGGTTAGCTGGAGGCGGGGCGCAGCAGCGCCGCAACGGCCTCGCCAAGCTGGATCGGATCGATCGGATGGGTGACCGCCGCTTCGGCCCGTGACCACGATGCCAACCATGCGTCGTCCGGGCGGCCCGTCAGCACCAAGATGGGCGGACAGTTCGCCACCTCGTCCTTCAACTGCTTTGCCAGCCCCAGCCCGCCGGTGGGGCTGGCCTCGCCGTCGAGGATGGCGAGGTCGATGCCGCCCCGGTCGAGATTCGCGATGACGACCGGCGCGGTGGCCACGTCCAGGTACTCCAACTCGGGCAGGTCCGGGTGGACCCGGGTGCCGAGCGCACTGCGTACTTGGTCGCGGGTGCGAGCGTTGTCGCTGTAGACCAGGATCTTCAGGGGCGCGTCGGTCACGAGGGCGATGCTACGACGGCGGGGGCGTCGCCTGCGCCGGGTTCGGCCGCAATGGGCCTGCCACGTCGCCAACTCCGGTTGCCGCATTCGTTCGGCCGATGAGTTGGCGCACGCGGGCATAGAATCCATCCGTGGTGGGGGTTCGCTGGATGACGGCGGGTCGGGGTGCGACGCGAAAGCAGCTCGAATCCGCACTCGGCTCTGGGCCGGGGGCCGTGCTCGTCGGTGCGCCGGGCGTGGGCAAGACGGTGATGGCGCGCGCCGCCGCGAAGACCTATGCCAAGGATCATCCCGGGGCAACCTCGCTCTGGGTGTCGGCGACCGAGTCGGCGAAACTCATCCCGTTCGGCGCCTTCAGTCACCTCGTAGAGTTCGCCGGGGCCGACGAACCGGCGATGTTGCTCCGGACCGCTCAGGACGCGCTGCGCCGCGAGGCCGCCAACGGTCTCGTGCTGGTCGTGGACGACGCTCACCACCTCGACACGCTGTCGGCCACGCTGGTTCACCAGGTCGCCATCAGTGGGTTCGCCCGACTGCTGCTGACGGTGCGCGACGGCGAGGCGTGTCCCGACGCCGTCATCGCGCTGTGGAAGGACGATCTCCTGGCGCGTTGCGACATCCACCCCTTCGATGCCGACGAATCGGCGGCGCTCCTCGAGCAGGTGCTCGGCGGTCCGGTCGAAGGCGTCAGTTCGGCTCGGATGTTCGAGGTCAGTCAGGGCAACCCGCTCTACCTCCGCCACCTCGTCGTGGCCGCCCTCGACGCGGGTGCGCTGTCTCAGGTCGAGGACGTGTGGCAGCTGCGCGGTGAAATGAGCTTCACGCCAGAGCTTTCCACTCTCATCGATCAGCATCTGAGCGCACTGGCGCCGGAGGTGAGGATGGTCCTGGAGTTCCTGGCCGTCGACGACCCGCTCTCGGTGTCGACCCTCGCCGAGGTCGCAGGCCTGGACGCCGTGGATCGTGCGGAGATGGCCGGGGTGGTGACGGTCAGCGAACAGGGCGGCAGTCTGGTCGTGCGTCCGTTCCATCCCCTCTACACCGAGCGCGTGCGATCCAGCCTCGGACGCTTGGCGTTCCGCAGATTGCGCAAGATGCTCGTCGGGCAACTCTCGACCGACGCGCCGACCGACATCAGTGGCCGGCTGCGCATCGCGGGGTTGGCCCTGGACACCGACTCACCGCCCGGCGCCGGCGATCTGGTCGCCCTGTCGTGGGAGGCGATGCGCATGGGTGACCTTGCCTTCGGCGAGCGATTGGCCCGCGGCGCGCTCGACCAGACCGGTGACCTCTCGGCGCGGATGCCGTTGGCACATTCACTGTCCTGGCAAGGCCGTGGCCGCGATGCCGACGACGTGCTCGACCCCGTCGACCCCGACACTCTGTCCCAGTGGGATCTGACGGCGTGGACGCTGCCCAAGGCCGCCAACATGTTCTGGATGTTGTCGCAGCCGAGTCACGCCGTGACCTACCTCGCCGACATGCGCGCCCGAGTCTCCGAACCCGCTGCCTTCCACACCCTCGACGCGCTTGCCGCGACCTTCGCGATGAACTGCGGGGAGCCAGCCCGCGCGGTGCGCGTGGCCTCCGACGTACTGGAGAGCCCCGAGGCCTTGGAGCTGGCGGTGGCCTGGGCGGCGGCCAGCGCAACGCTGTCCAGTGCGCGACTCGGGTCCTTCGACGACGTCGAGCCGCTCGCGCAGCGCGGACTGAGCGCGACACACCCCGGACTGCTGCGGTTCACCATCGGACTCGGCCAGACGACGGGCCTGATCATGGCCGGGGAGGTGGGCGCCGCCGAAGGACTGTCGCGGCACTATCTCAGCTTCTCGGAGTTTCAGCAGCCGGGCCGGGCGATCGGAGAAGTGCTCCTCGGGCTCACGCTGGTCGCCGGTGGCGCCTTCGACGAGGCGACCGTCCTGCTCCGCCAGGCCGCGGCAGCCCTCACCACCACCGGTTACAGCTGGGGTCCGCTGGCGTTGACCGGTTTGGCGCAGGCGCTGGGGCAGCAGGGTAGGGCGGCGGAGGCCGCCGTCGCGCTGGAGCGCGCCGAGGCCGCCCACGGGATGCGCTCCGAGCTGTACGCGCCCGACCTGGCGCTGGCCCGGGCCTGGGCTCGCGCCGCCGCTCGCGACGTCCACGGCGCGGTCGGTGCCGCACGTGACGCCGTCCACTTGGCCGAGCAGTCCGGACAGCACGCGGTCACCATGCGTGCGCTGCACGACCTGGTCCGCCTCGGGGACGTCGGCAGCATCGCGACGGCTCGCCGCGTCAACGCCCAGATCGACTGTGCAGCAGGCAGACTGTGCGTGGCGCACGGTCAGGCGCTGGCCGATCGCGACGGCGCCGCCCTGGACGCCGCGTCGACGAAGCTGGAGGAGGCAGGGCTGCTGGCCGTCGCCGCCGACGCGGCCGCGCAGGCCGCCATGGCCCACCAGGCTGCGGGGCATCGCGCCGGTGAATTGGCGGCGAAGGCGCGCGCGGCGGACCTGTCCCAGCGGTGCGGCAATCCGGCGACGCCGGCGCTGGACAAGGCGTTGAACCCGTTGCCGCTCACGGGTCGTGAACGCGAGGTCGCCGTGATGGTGGCTCAGGGGATGACCAACAAGGCCATTGCGGCCCGGTGGTCCGTGTCGGTGCGCACCGTCGAGGGGCACGTCTACAAGGCGTGCATGAAGCTCGGACTGCCCGACCGGTCCGCGCTGGCGACGGCCGTTGCGGCCAGTCCGACCCCGCTCCCGGCCACGGGCCGAACCTGATGCGGCGCTTCACCGTTCCGCCGCACACCGACATCCGGCTGACGTCATCTCCCGGGGTCGTGTTGCCGAACGTCGAGACCGTGTGGTTCCCGGCCAGGGACGGCTTCGAACTAAACTTTCGGCATCTGCCACCGGTGCCGGGCACCACCGACATGGGTCCGGTGATGCTGGTGCACGGCGCCGGGGTGCGCGCCAATCTGTTCTGCCCGCCCGGCATCCTCACGCTGCCCGCGATGCTGTCGGAGGCGGGCTTCGACGTGTGGATCCTCAACTGGCGCTCCAGCATCGACCTCGAGCCGTCCGAGTACACCCTCGACGACGCGGCGGTGAACGACTTCCCCGCCGCGGTGGCGAAGATCCTCGAGGTCACCGGCAAGGCAACGGTCAAGGCGGTGGTGCACTGCCAGGGCTCGCACGCCTTCACGATGTCGATCGCGTCGGGACTGCTGCCCGAGGTGACGCGGGTGGTGGCGAACTCGACCGCGATGACACCCCGGGTGCGGCGCGCCGCCGCGGTCAAGCTGCCGATCGCGTTGGCGACCCTCGGCAAGTTCATGGACTACTTCAACCCGCAATACGGTTTGTATCCACCAAGTTTCAGCGCCAAGCTCATGGACTTCATGGTGGACGTGACCCACCACGAATGCCGCAACGCCGTGTGCAAGCACTCCAGCTTCGTCTACGGCGTCGGGTTCCCGACCCTGTGGAGTCACCACAACCTGGACCCCGAGACCCACGACTGGATCAAGGGCGAGTTCGCCCACGTCCCGGTCAGCCTGTTCCGGCAGACCCGCGAGTGTCTCAAGGCCGGTCGCCTGGTGCCCGTCAAGAACTACCCCGAGATCCCCGCCCAACTCGGGCAAGAGGCGCCGAGAACCGACGCTGTCTTCACCTTCATCACCGGGGAGGACAACCACACGTTCCGGCCCGTCGCGATGCGCGAGTCGTGGGAGTTCTTCAACCGTAATTCACCAGTGCCACCCGGAGCGCCTCCACGCCACGGCTTCCAGCAGTATCCGGGGTACGGACACCTCGACGTGTTCCTGGGCCGGTACGCCGCCGTCGACGTCTTCCCCGACATCATCGGCTGGTTGAGCGAGGACGCGTGACCGGGCTTCGATTCAGGGAGACGATGACCGGCCGGGTGGCCCTGAACTCCACCGATCCCGACGCCGGGTACGCGGCCACGAGCGCCTTCGCCGCGTCGATGCGCGCGTCGATCGAGATCGCGGACGTCGCGGAGTTCCTCGCGAGCGCCGTACCGACCGCCCGCCTGCGGGCCGAACTGGTCATCCCGGTCGTCGGAGGCCGCTTCGTCTCCACGGAGGGCGCGTTCGAGCTGTTCACGCCGGGCTTTCGCCCGGACGGCAAGCCAGCGCGTCTGATGACGTACACGGCGGTTCTGGTCAACGACGATCGTCGAATCGAATTGTGCGCGAACAAGTATCTCCAACCCAGCTGGCACCCGTGGCGCGACTCGACGACCGCGCACGTCACGCTGACCGAAGTGTCGGTCCCGGTGGACGGCGCACGGCCGTGGTGCGCTGCCGGCTTCATCAAGATCTCGCCGCGGAGCTTTCTCGTGCAGCTCACGACGATGCGCGGGTTCGGCGAGGGAAGCACGTCGACGCAGCGGCGTCGCGCGGTGCTGGACTACGCGGAGTTCTTCGTCAGGGGCCTGCTGAAGACGTACTGCTCCTTCGAGAGAGTGCGATGGTGATCACTCGGTCGGCGGGGGAAGCGGTACCGACGGCGGACCGTCGACGTCCTCGTCGCGCAATTCCATTGCGGCACGACGCGCGAACGCCGCGATCGTCAGCGACGGGTTGGCTCCCACCGGTCCCGGCATCACCGATCCGTCTGCAATCCACAGTCCGGGCACCCCGCGGACGCGACCGAACGAGTCGACGACACCGGCGAACCGGGACGTGTCGGCAGGGCACCCACCCAGCGGGTGCACGGTGACGGTGCGTTCGGTGGGAACGTCGGGCTTGGCCTTCCATTGACCGCCGAGATGACGCGAGAGATCGTTGATCCTCACGCGCATCGCGCTGAAGTGGTGCCGGGAATCCGCCGGCGTCCACGAATTGACCAGTGTTCCCTTCTTGTCCACGCGCAACCGGCCGTTGGCGACGTCTTCGCCCATGCCGAGCAGCGGCAGGCTTCTGGCCAGCGGGGGTGACACGCCCAGGATCTCGCTGAGTTCCGCGGAGACGTTGTTGTCGTTGGTGTTCGTGACTCGCTGCCACACGTACTGCGTGCCCTTGGCGACGAGGCGGCTCACCAATCCCCGTGCCCCGAGCATTTGCAGCACCCACACCATGATCGTGGGAACACCGCCGTCCTGCAGGTACATCCGGACGGGTGGCCGACCGTCGCCGGCGTCCGAAGTCGTCTCGAACCGTCGGTACGCGGTGATCACGGGACCCTCGTTCGCCGCGAAGTCTTGCGTGTCTCGGAGCGGCACTGCGACGGCGAGGTGGTCGCCGTTGTCGCAGAACCGCTCGCCCACGGGTGAATTGGCGGGGAGGGCCAAGCGGGTGCGGTTCATCAGCATCAGATACGTCGTGCCCAATGCGCCGGCGGCGAGGACCACCCGCTTGGCCCTGATGGTGTGCGTCCCGACGGACTTGGTGTTCCTGGGCTGGCCCTCGGCCCACGCGGGATGCCGCACGAAGGTCACCTCGAAGCGGTACCCCTCGGGTGCCCCGTCGAGCACCCGAATCGTGCGAACCTCGGTGCGCGCGTGGACGGACGCGCCCCGGTAGGCGGCCAACGAGATGTAAGTGTGGTCCATGCTGCTCTTGGCGCCCTCGTTGCAGCCGATGTCGCACTCGCCGATCATCCGGCAGGTCGTCCGGCGTGGGGTGCCGAAGATACTGCCGTAGCCCTCCGTCGGGAGCGGTGCACCAATGGCAGGCGTGCCGTCGGTGCCGTGGAACCGCACCGCCAACGGAGCCAGTTCGCCGGCGCCCTCGGAGGCGTCGAGGAACCGTCGCGTCTTCGTCGACTCGGTCGCCATGAACTCCGTGGGCATCGTCCCGACGTGGAGGAACTCCCGGACGGCCTCATAGTGCTCGAGCAGATCGTCGTGATCGAAGGACCACGTCTCGTCGGGTCCGTCGGGCCTCGGTTGGGTGAACCACTCGGCGGGCTTCTCCAGCATCACGTTGGCGTAGATCAGCGAACCACCTCCGAGCCCACTGGAGACGATGGCGTCGACGTTGTCGAACGACCACACGTTGAACAGGCCGTGAAGCCCCTCCGACGGATCCCAGAAGTTCTTCGCGAATCCGTCGGGTGTCCGGGGAAACGAGCCGGGGGGATAGGCCTTCCCGCGCTCGAGCAGGCACACCTGATGCGGTGATTCCGCGAGTGTCGCCGCCATCACCGATCCGCCGAAGCCGCTGCCGATCACCAGGTAATCGGTCGTATCGCTCACGTCGTCGTCCAACCCCATCGGCGTGACGGTAGTTCGTGCACCGCTGCTCAGCGCCGGTTCGCGGGAAAACACGTAGTGCGTTACGCGTGACGCACGTAGTCCGCCGTTCCTAGCCTTTCGACTACACCACGCCGGACGGGCCGGCGATCAGGAGGCGGCGATGACGGTTCAGGCACTCGACCCGGAGCCGCGTCCGGCCGAAGCCTGCCTGGACACGCCCCTGTTCGGACTTCTCACTCCCCATCGGCACCTCAGTGGCGTCCGGCGATCGAAAGGTGTGTCGGTGAACGGGTTCAGCGAGGACGGGCAGGTCTCGTCGTTTCTGGCGTCGGCTGCCCTCGGGCCTGCGGTGCTGCTGATCGAGGGCGAGGTCGGGATCGGCAAGACGACGGCCTGGGTCGCCGCCTGCGAGGAGGCACGGCGGGCCGGTTTCCGGGTGCTGTCGGCACGGGCGAACCGGGACGGCAGTGGGCTGGCCTTCGGCATCGCGTCCGAACTGATCGCCGACGTCGAAGCCGAGGTGGTCGACTCGCTGCCCGAGATGCAGCGAATCGCCGCGGAGCGAAACCTCCTGCACGTGCCGGGTGACCGCGTCCCCGACGATCGACGGGCTGTCGTCGCGGCCTTCACGGCCATCGTCAACAAGCTCTCCGACGCCACACCGGTTCTCGTCGCCGTCGACGACGTCCAGTGGCTCGACGCCGACAGCCGTGACCTTCTTGCGTTCGCCGCACGGCGGTTGCGAGGTCGGGTCGGCTTGCTGCTCACCGAGGGTCTCAGTGCCGACGGAACCGCCACCTGGCTGACGCTGCACAGCCCGGACACCCTGTCCCGCATGCGCATTCGGCCGATGGATTCGAGCAGGCTGCAGCGCGTGGTCACCGACCGCATGGGACGGTCCCTGTCGCGGCCGACGATGAGCCGCATCGTCGAGGTATCCGGTGGCAACCCGTTCTACGCGCTGGAACTTGCCCGCGCACTGAACGACACGACGTCCCCGGCCACGGCGATCCTGCCACCAGCGCTGGCGGAGATCATCCGCCACCAGGTCGGCCGGTTCGACGACGAGGTGAAGCTGGCGCTCCTGGCCGGTGCATGCGTCGGTGACCCGACGGTCGACCTGATGGCGGCGATGACGTCGACGACGGTCGAGCACCTGGTCGAACTGCTCGAAGAACCCGAGCAGGACGGAGTGGTCGCGATCGAGGGGAATCGCGTGCGCTTCACCCATCCCGTGCTGGCCTACGGCGTGTACAGCGAGGCCCCACTCAGTCACCGGCGCCGAATGCACCGCGCGCTGGCCGATCTCGAGCGGGCGCCCGAACAGCGGGCCAGACACTTGGCGCTGGCCGAGGTCGACGCCGACCCCGACACCCTGCTGGCACTCGACGAGGCAGCGAGAACCGTCGGCCTCGGGGGCGATCCGGTGGCCGCCGCGGAGTTGGTCGAGTTGGCCATCGGTCTCGGCGGGGGTACCCCGGCACGCCGGCTCGATGCGGCCCGCCATCATCTGCGCGCCGGAGAACTGGATCGCGCCAGGGCGCAGGCGGAATCGGCGGCCACGGTGCTGCCCGCCGGCGAGCAACGCGCCGTCGCGCGCCTGCTGGTGGCGGGAACCCTGCTGCACCGCGGCGAGTTCGGCGCTGCGGCGAAGACGCTGCGCGACGCGATGGCCGATCTGCCCAAGGGCTCCAGTCTGCAGGTGCGGGCGCATCTGAGCTCCGCGATGGCGCAGTCGTCGTTGGGCAACGGCGACGTCGCACAACGACACTCGATGCAGGCGATGACCCGTGCCGAGCGGTTGGACGATCCGCATCTGCTGAGCCAGGCGCTCGCCGTCCACGTCGCGTTGCAGTGTCGCCGCGGGCTCGGCCTCGACCAGCCGACGCTGGACCGTGCCATGCGGCTGGAGGATCCCGACGCCGACGTCCCGGCCGCCTTCAGCGCGCGCGCCGTCGGTGCGCTGGTGCTGGGGTGGACGGGACGGCTGTCCGAGGCGGCACCTGCATTGGCGGACACCATAGCCCGAAGCGCCTCGCGCGGAACCGAATCCGATGTGCTCCTGCTCGAGTTCCACGCCGCCATGGTCGACGTCTGGCTGGGCCGTTATGCCGATGCCGCGCGTACGGCGGAGGACATGACGTTGCGCGCCGAGCAGATCGGTGGCAGCCACGTCAGGATCCTCGCCGCGGTGCCGGGTGCGCTCGCCGCCGCCTACGCGGGTCGCGAGCAGGACGCCCGCAAGGAGGTCGAGGCGGCGCTGACGGATTCCTCGATACCCGAGGGGCAGTGGACGACGACGTGGCCGTCGATGGCGCTGGGCTTCCTCGAGGTGTCCCTCGGCAACTACGCCGAGGCGTTGAACGCGTTGCAGCCGTCGCTCTCCCGGTGGAGGCACGCCGCCGACACCGACATCTCGACGTTCTTGTTCATCCCGGACGCCGTCGAGGCGATGGTCGGCATGGACGACTTCGGGGCGGCCGAGGACCTCGTGTCGGCGATGGAGTCGCGCGGTGCCCGACTGAACCACCCGTGGATGTCGGCCGTCGGCGCGCGGTGCCGGAGCATGCTGCTGGCCGCCGAGGGCGATCTCGACGGTGCGCAGCGAGCGGCGCTGCTGGCGATGGCCGAGCACGAACACCTTGCCGCGCCATTCGAACGCGCTCGGACGCAGCTGTTCCTCGGAGAGCTGCAACGTCGGCTGCGCCGCAGGCAGGCTGCGCGGACGACCATCGGGGACGCCCTGAAGACGTTCGCCGACCTCGGTGCGCCGATCTGGGCCGACAGGGCCGCCCAGGAACTGGCGCGGGTCGGCCTCCCCAAGGGGCACGATTCGGGGCTGACGCCCGGCGAACGACGCGTCGCCGAACTCGCCGCCACCGGCATGACGAACAAGGACGTCGCGGCCGCCCTCTTCATCAGCCCGAAGACCGTGGAGCGCAACCTCGGTCGCGTCTACCGGAAACTGGGCATTCGCACCCGCGTCGAGTTGATCCGCGGCGTGCACGTCGACGACAGCGGCCCAGCCGCGGAGGAAAGGAGCTGAGGTGGCCTGCTTCCTCGCCGAGTGGTACCGAACCGAGCTGACCGAGAGGGCCGTCGGTGGACTGACGGCGCTGTTGGAGTCGACCGCGCAGGTGATGTCGGTGGAGGCGGCGCCGGTGCGGCTCCTGGTCACGGTTTCGGTTCCGGCTGACGACGCGCTCTACGGGATCTTCGAAGCCGATGCGCCCGAGGTCGTCCTGCGCACGTGCACCCGCGCGGGTGCGCTGCCTCATCGGCTCACGCCACAGGTGCAGACCTGGATCGCCCCGGCGTCGAAGACCGCGTGATCCGGGGTTGACCTCGAGTCCGGTTCAGGTTGCAGACTGAACCCGTGACCACACCAGCGAAGGACAGATTCGACCAGGCCTACCAATCCGGCACTCCGCCTTGGGTCATCGGTGAGCCGCAACCCGCCGTCGTCGCACTCGAACGAACCGGCACCATCCGCGGCGCCGTCCTCGACGTCGGCTGCGGCCTCGGGGAACACACGATCCTGCTGACGGCGCTCGGCTACGACGTGCTCGGGGTCGACTTCGCGCCGCACGCCGTCGATCGGGCCAGGGCGAACGCCGAGGCCCACGGGGTCGACGCGCACTTCGAGGTGCGGGACGCCCTCGCCCTGGACGCCGAACCCGGCTATGACACGGTGCTGGACAGCGCCCTGTTCCACGTCTTCGGCGACGACGCAGACCGGGCACGCTACGTCGCGAGCCTGCATCGCGCGATCCGTCCGGGCGGGGTACTGCATCTGCTCGCCCTCTCCGATGCCGGCCGGGGCTTTGGACCGTCGGTCGGCGAGAAGACCGTCCGGGACGCCTTCGCCGACGGCTGGGACGTGGAGGCGCTGGACGTCACGACCTATCGTGGCATCGTCGGGCCGGCGCACGCCGACGCGCTCGGTCTGCCGGTCGGCACGGTCGTCGAGGAACCCGCCTGGCTGGCCCGGGTGCGCCGCCGGTGATCGACTACTCCTCGTCGTAACCGGGGTGGGCGACGGCGAGACGGTGGGCGACCAGTCGACGCAACGCCGCAAGCACCTCGCCCGGGCGGTCGTCGAGTTCGCCGGCGCGGATGGCCGCGGCCAGTGCGCGTTCGTCTCCGAAGCCGAGGAGGTCCGGGGCGGGGGAGTCGTCGAGCAACTCGCGTTCCACGGTACGCAGCACGTTGGCCGCGACGCGGGTGTGGAAGTTCACCGCGCCCGCCGTCGCCTGCAGCAGGTCGGTTTCGAGGAATTCGGCGACGGCGGCGACCAATTCGGCCGCGGTGGGCCTGCCGTGGACGGGATTCACGACGCCGACTCCAACAGGGTGAGCAGGTCGAACTCGGTTTCGCAGACGCGCCGTCCGATGGCGGCCAGTTCCACCGATCGCGTCTGTCCCGAGAGGTGACGTTCGGCCTGGTAGCGGCAGATCACGCCCCATCGCAGCGTGGACAGCACCAACCACCAGTGCATGGCCGACCGGTCGACGGCGGTGCCCGACGCGTCCTCGTAGGCGCGGAGGAAGTCGTCGACGCCGCCGAGACCGCCGGCCCCGAGCGACCGGGGTGCGCCGAAGCGCCACGCGCGGATGCAGAACCAGGCGAGGTCCTCGTAGACCTCGCCGCGGTGGGTGAGCTCCCAGTCGAGCACCGCGGCGAGCCGGGCCGGTCGCACCGACGAGTCGACGATCAGATTGCCCATTCGGAAGTCGCCGTGCACCAACACCGTTGGTGAGGGGCGGGGGCGATGGGCTGCGAGCCACCGGAACGCCCACTCGAAGGTGGCGGTCGTGTCGGCCATGTCGTCGAGTTGCCCGTGCCAGGCCTCGAGCTGATCGGACTCCTCGAGGCCGATGCCCGCGGGGTCGGCCCGGTGGATCGCCGCGAGCGCCTCGGCGCACTGCACCAGCAGATCGGCGCGCGAGGCGTCGTCCAGGGCCCGCTGGATGCGTCGCACGATGGTCTCGCCGTCGACGAAGTCGCACACCAGGAACGGATTGCCCAGGGCGGCAGCCGAATCGTCGGCGATCAGGACGTGCGGTACCGGGGCGCCCGCGGCGGCGGCCCGGGTCAGGGCTGCCGCCTCGAGCCGCATTCCGGCGTGGATCTCGTCCGGCGGCCCGATGCGCAGGATCAGCTCCCGGGGTCCGGAGTCGGTGACCGCGGTGAAGGCCCACGTGGCCCTGCTGGCGCCGCCGGTGAGCACTCGCAGACCGGCGACGGTGACGTTGCCAAGCGTCGGCGCAAGCGCCGCGGCCAGCGCGGGTGCCAGCTCGTCGGGGTTCACGAGCGGCCGAACTTGAACATCCGCTGCGCCACCCGTCGGATCTGAATCTCCTCCGCGCCCTCCGTGATCCGGTATCGGCGATGGTGGCGGTAGATGTGCTCGAACGGCTCGTGGCGGCTGTACCCGAGGCCGCCGTGCACCTGCATCGCCCGGTCGGCGGCCTCGCACACCAGCCGGTTGGCGCGGTAGTTCGCCATCGACACCTTGTCGCTGACCTCCATGTGGTGGTTGCGGTCGAGGTGCCAGGCGGCGTAGTAGACCAGCAGCCGCACCATCTGGGCCTCGGTCTGCAACTCGACGAGCGGCCACTGGACGGCCTGGTTCACCGACAGCGGCTTGCCGAACACGACCCGCTCCGAGGCGTACGAGGCGGCCCGGTCGATGCAGTACTGTGCGGCGCCGAGGCTGCTGGCCGCCTGCCGGATCCTGTTCTCGTGCAGAAAGGTCTGGCCAACCTCCAAACCGCGGTCGACCTCGCCGAGCACCGCGCTGGATGGCACCCAGACGTCTTCCAGTTCGACCTCGCCGTGGTCGGTCGGCATGTTGAACGTCCACCAGTAGAACGGCACGCTGAAGCCCGGCGAGTCACACGGCACCAGGAATGCGGTGATGCCCGTGGCGGACCCGGCCTGCCCGGACGTCCTGGCGAAGACCAGATCGTGGGTGGCGCGGTGGACGCCGGTGTTCCAACGCTTCGTGCCGTTGATCACCCAGCCGTCGGCGTCGGGGACGGCGGTGGTCTCCAGCCAGGTGGCGTCGGAGCCGTGATCCGGTTCGGAGAGCCCGAACGCCATGGAGCGTTCGCCGGTCAGCAGGGCCTCGCCCCACTCCTTCTTCTGCTCGTCGGTGCCGAAGCGGTCCATCATGATCACCTGCGGGAAGTTGCCGACGATCGACGACTCGTCCTGAAGGTCGTTGTGCAGCCCGAGGCCGCGGTGCGCCAGGTGTTCCCGGATGACGGCCATGTCGAGGTTGGTGCCGTCGCGACCGCCGAACCTCGACGGCAGCCCGTAGCGCAGCCAGCCCGCGGCGTCGGCCCGCCGGCGCATCTCGTCGAGCAGATCCTCCCAGGCGCGCTGGGGGATGCCGCCGTTCTCCCAGTCGGTGCGGGCGTACTCCCGTCGCCGGTCGAAGTACTGCAGGTGCTCGGCCTCCAGCGGTGCGATCTCCGCGTCGATGAACGCGTCCATCTCGGCCAGCAGGCCGGGAAGGTGTTCTGGCAGGGCGAAATCCACGGTGATTCCCTTCTCGAGGTCACGCACTCACTAGCCGTACAGGGTCTTCTTCCAGATCGTCGACAGGGTGCGCACCGCGTCCTCGTCGGTGCGCGCGACCCCCAGCATGCTCGTGTCCTCGCGGAGGTAGACGGCCGTGAACCGCTCGAAGAGCAGCGAGATGGCCAGCGCGGTGTGTTCGGGGTCGAGGTCGGTCCCGTACCCCTGCTCTTGGGCACGGAGCACCGAGGACCGCACGACGTCGACGCCGAAGCGGCGGAATTCGTGCTGTACCGCGGCGAACCGGGATTGGCTGGCGGCGAGTTGGTCGACCGCGACCATGATGCCGATGTTCTGCTTGAACATGTTCCAGTAGCCGGTGACGGCCGAGACGAAGAAGTCGGCGTCCTCGGGTGACGCGGGGAGGCGCACCCGCGCGCCGAGGGGGGCGACGACGTCGCGCAGGAACGACTCGGCGAGGACCGCGAGCAGGTCCTCCTTGTCGGTGTAGTACCGGTAGAAGGCGGCGGGCGAACGTCCGGCCGCGGACGTGATGTCGGTCAACGTGGTGCCGTGGAAACCACGTTCGGCGAACAGTTTTCGTGCCGCCGTCGTGATCGCCTCACGGGTCTGCAGACCCTTGGCGGTGAGCGACTCGGGGGGCGTCATGGTCGCGTTCAGCCCAGGATGCGATCGCCCGCGCGCAACAACGCGCTCGGCAGGTCGTGGCCCACGGCGGTACGTGCGACGTCTGCGGCCCGGATCGCGGCCGGCAGGTCGACGTCGGTGCCGACGCCGCTGTCGCGCAACAGGTAGACGAGGTCCTCGGTCGCGATGTTGCCGCTGGCACCGGGCGCGAACGGGCAGCCGCCCAGTCCGCCGGCCGACGAGTCGAGTCGGCGGACGCCCGCGGCGACGGCGGCGTAGGCACTCGCCAGACCGGCGCCACGGGTGTTGTGGAAGTGGGCGCCGAAGGGCAGCTCGCCGACCACCGGGCGCAGACGTTCGACGAGAGCGGTCACCCGCCCCGGCGTGGTGGTGCCGATGGTGTCGGCGATCGCGATCCGGTCGGCGCCGAGTTCGACGGCGGCAGAGGCGACGTCGACCACCCGCCGGGGATCGGTCGGCCCGTCGAACGGGCAGTCCCATGCCGTTGCGACGATGACCTCGATCGTCGCCCCGCCGTCGTGGGCGATGCGGGCGATGTCGGCGATCAGGTCGGTGGACTCGGCCGTCGAGCGCCCGACGTTGGCGCGGCTGTGGCCGTCGGCGGCGGACACCACGTATTCGATCGAGCCCATTCCCGCCGCGATCGCGCGGTTCGCACCGCCCGGACCGGCGACCAGTGCGGAGAAGTCGACCCCGTGCGACTCGCGGAAGCGCGGCAACTCCGCGGCCAACTCGGCCGCGTCGGCCAGCGCAGGCACCTTCGACGGCGACACGAAGGCGGTGGCCTCGATCTCGCGCACGCCGGTCGCGACGACCGCCTCCAGCAATGCGAGCTTGGCGGCCAACGGGATTGGCGCCTCGATCTGCAGGCCGTCGCGCAGGCAGACCTCGCGGATGGTGACGTGCTGCGGGAGGCTCACAGGACCCCCTCCGCCCGCAGCGTGTCCAGCTCGTCTGCCGAGCGGCCCAGCAGCGTTCCCCACACCTCGTCGTTGTGCTGCCCGGGCGTCAGCGAGCCACCGTGGCGGATGGTCCCCGGCGACTCGGACAGCACCGGCACCACGCCCGGGCCCTTGACGTAGCGTCCGATTCGCTCGTCCCAGTGGTCGGCGATCATGCCGCGCGACACCAGCTGCGGATCGGTGACGACCTCCGCGACGGTGTTGATGGGCCCGCTGATCACCCCGGCCGCGCTTAGCGTGGCGATGATCTCGGCGGGCTGCCGGTCCGCGGCCCAGGCGGCGATGATCTCGTCGATCGCATCCTGGTTGCGCCCGCGGCCGACGTGGTCGGCGAACCGCTCGTCGGTGGCGAGTTCGGGCTGACCCATTGCGCCGCAGAGCCGCCGGAACACGGTGTCCTGGTTGGCGGCGATGACCACCCAGCTGCCGTCGGCGGTCGGGTAGATGTTGGACGGCGCGATGCCCTCGAGCCGGGTGCCCGACGGGCCGCGGACCACGCCGCCGACGTCGTAGTCGGGGATCGTGGATTCCTGGACTGCCAGACAGGATTCGGTCAGTGCGGCGTCGACCACCTGCCCCTCTCCGGTGACCGTTCGCCGGTACAGCGCGGCGAGGGCGCCCTGCGCGGCGAACATGCCCGCCAGGCTGTCGCCGAGCGAGAGCGCCAGGCGTGGGGGCGGACCGCCGGGGAAGCCGTTCATGTGTCGCAATCCGCTGGCGGCCTCGGCCACCGACGCGTAGCCGGCCTTGTGCGCGTCGGGACCGGTCTGTCCGTACCCGGAGACACGCACCAGGATGATGCCCCGATTGCGTTCGCGCAGAACGTCGTAGCCGAGATTCCACTTCTCCAGGGTGCCGGGGCGGAAGTTCTCGACGATGACGTCGGACTGCTCGACGAGGTCCAGGAAGAGTTCGCGGCCCTTGGGTTCCCTCAGGTTGAGGGTGACGGCCTTCTTGTTGCGGGCGTGAATCGTCCAGAAGAAGTGGTGCCCGTCGACCTCGGCCTGACCCCAGGTGCGCAGGGGGTCGGGAGAACCGGGCGGTTCGATCTTGACGACGTCGGCGCCCATGTCGCCGAGCAGGCGGCCGGCGAAGGGTCCGGAGATCAACGTGCCGACCTCGATGACGCGGATCCCGTCGAGTGGTCCGGTAACGGTCACGCCGAAAGCCCTTGCCGCCGAAGCCAATCCGTCACGACGCCGACGGCCTCCCGCAACGTGTCCCGCTGGTCGGGCCCCGCGTAGTAGTGGTTGGCGCCGGGAATCTCGTGCATCTCCTTGTCGGGATGGCCGATCGCGTCGAACAGCCTGCGGGTGTGGCTCGGGGTGCAGGCGTCGTCGGCGAGGTTGCCGATCACCAGGGTGGGCACCGCGACGTCGGGGCCGCAGGTGACGGCGTCCGCGTTGGCGTCGTCGTAGCTCCACTGGGACAGCCAGCTGCGCAGCGTGCAGAACCGGGCGAGGCCGACGGGGGAGTTGTTCACCACTGCAGGATCGCCTAGATAGCAGGTGCCGGGGGCGCGATCGTTCGGATCGACCGTCGGGTCGAGCCAGCGAGGGTCGGCCATGGTGCCGTGCACCACGAAGGCGAACTCGTCTTGCGGCCGGCCTTCATCGGAGAGCTTGGCCAACGTCTCCTTGACCCACGCGGTGATGCGCCGGTTGCGGGCCACCTGCGCCGCGCGATAGCGCTCGAGGAATTCGGGCGAGTAGGGCGGCTGGTTGGGGTTCGCGGGGTCGTAGAGGTCGAGCTCGCGATCGCGGCGCGGCGGGTCGGATTCGTCGAGGATCGACGCGTCCAGCCACTCGGTCAGGGTGCCGTGCCGGCTGACGTGGGCGGCGAGCAGCATGACGGCGTCGGCGGGGATCAGTCCCAGCGTCGTCAGATCGGGACCGTCGCCGGACGGGCTGGCCGTGATCGTCGGGTGTTGGGCCTGCTGCTGGTAGAACACCGACAGCGAGCCGCCGCCGCTCCAGCCGGCCAGCACCACCTTGGCGTAACCGAGCCGGTTCTTGGCGTCCTTGATGCACTCGCCGAGGTCCTCGACCACCTTCTCCATCAACAGTGCGGAGTCGGTGCCGCGGAAGCGGCTGTTGCAATAGATGACGTGATGGCCCGCGCGGGCCAGACCGTTGATCATCGGCAGGTACGCGCCCCCACCGATCGGGTGCATGAAGACCAGCACCGTGTCGCTGGGGCGATCCGGCTTCAGCAGGTAGCTCTCCAGGACGACCAGCTCGGCGACGCCGCCGTAGACGTCACGTACGCCGGAGGTGTTCTGATAGGCGACGAGGTACGGGATGCGCTGGTAAGCGTGCTTCACGCGTGCTGCCCGAGGTCGTTGGCCAGAACCTCGGCCGACGGCACCAGCCTGCGCCGGGTGTCGATCGAGATGACCGACCAGTCCACCCGCGAGTACTCGTCGAACGTGCGACGGGCTCGCTCACGGGCCTTCTCCGGTGCGCCGTGGTGCACGCCCTGGGGCGCATGGGAGATCAGCCCGGGCGGCATGGGGATGCCGTAGAGCGACCCGCTGTGGAAGAACGCGATCTCGTCGAAGTCGACGTTGCGGTGGTACCAGGGGGTGCGTTCGGTGCCCGGCACGCCTTCGGCCGGCTTGGGCAGGAAGTTCATCACGTAGACGCCGGTCGCCTGCATGAAGAGGTGCACGGTCGGCGGCAGGTGCACGCTGTCCGAGGTCACCACGTGGTAGTCGGCGACGTTGAAGGTGAACGGGAAGTTGTCGCCGCGCCAGCCCTCGACGTCCAGCGGATGGTGCCGGTAGAACAGGGACGTCGACCCGACCCCGTCGATCTCGGCGTGCACCAGGCGGACCTCGTACTCCCCGTCCCTCTGTGGCCCCACGCCGGTGTCGAGCGGCTCCGGGTCGGGGATCACGACTTGCGCGGGGTCGAACGGGAAGTGCCTGCCCAGCTGCGCCGGTGGCGGCACCCGGAACTCGTCGGTCGCCTGGATCATCAGCAGGGTGGACGGGCCGTCCGGCACCTGACGCCACGTGCACGCTTTCGGCAGGTAGACCCAGTCGCCCACGCGGTAGCGCAGCGGCCCGAACTCCGTCTCGAGCAGGCCGGTGCCCTCGTGGACGAAGAACAGCAGGTCGCCGTCGACGTAGCGGACGAAGTGGGGCATGGGTTCGGCGCGCCGGGACAGCAGCAGCTGGCAGTCGGCGTTGGAGAAGAGGAGTAGGGGCGCGCCACCGGCGTCGGTGGCGTCGCTGGGCGCGAGCTCGGTGGACAGCACGTCGAGGGGCCGCAGCGGTCCCGACGACCGGTAGGCGGTGGGGTCGTTGCGCCGGTACATGTTGGCGGTGCGCCCGGTGAAGCCGCCGCGGCCCAACTCGTCGTCCTTGAGGCCGTCGAGGTCGGCGTGCAGGCGTCGCGGGGTGGTGCCCTTGCGCAGATGGACGAACGATTCCATGGCTGTCTCCGATGACGTGGGCCGACAAAACTGAAACTGACGTTACTTTTATGTCCGCGGCCTGACAAGCGTCGTGCCGAGGTGGCGAGTCGTACTCGAGGTGCCCTGAAAAGCCCGTCGGTTGACGCAAACGTCATTGAACGGACGTCTGTCGGAGTGGCTGGGGGTCATCGCGCCATGTTTTACTTCGTACCGACAAGTGAATACTCAGGTCCGCCTGCTACGGCTGCGCGGGCGCGGCTGGCGGTGATCCCGTCGCCGCTAGGGCGATCTCGCATCGCACACGTCGTCGGTTTACCCGTAACAGGAACTGGATGGATTCGTAGATGTTGTTTGACGGTGTTCTCGGGCGCTGGACGCGCCGACTACTCATGGCGACCATGGCGGTGTTCCTGCTGCCAGGCATGATCGGCGCGGTAGGTGGCAGCGCGACCGCAGGGGCGTTCTCCCGTCCCGGCCTCCCGGTCGAGTACCTGATGGTCCCCTCGCCTTCGATGGGGCGCGACATCAAGGTCCAGTTCCAGAGCGGTGGCCCCAACTCCCCGGCGGTCTACCTCCTCGACGGTCTGCGTGCCCAGGACGACTTCAACGGCTGGGACATCAACACACAGGCGTTCGAGTGGTACCTCGACTCCGGCCTGTCCATCGTGATGCCCGTCGGCGGCCAGTCGAGCTTCTACTCCAACTGGTACAAGCCCGCGTGTGGCAAGGCCGGCTGCCTGACCTACAACTGGGAGACGTTCCTGACGCAGGAACTGCCGTCCTACCTCGCGGCCAACAACAGCGTGAAGTCCACGGGCAACGCGGCCGTCGGCCTCTCGATGGCCGGTGGCGCCGCGCTCGTCCTGTCGGCGCACCACCCCGGACAGTTCTCCTACGCCGGCTCGATGTCGGGCTTCCTGAACCCGTCCGAGGGCCAGTGGCCCGGTCTGATCAACCTCTCGATGGGTGATGCCGGTGGCTACAAGGCCAACGACATGTGGGGCCCGGCCGAGACCGATCCGGCCTGGCAGTACAACGACCCGATGGTGCAGCTCCCGACCATCGTCGCCAACGGAACCCGACTCTGGGTCTACTGCGGCAACGGCACCCCCAGCGAGCTCGGCGGCAACAACCTGCCCGCCAAGTTCCTCGAGGGCCTGACCATCCGCACCAACCGGACGTTCCAGGACAACTACATCGCGGCGGGCGGCAAGAACGCCGTCTTCAACTTCCCGGACAACGGCACGCACGACTGGCCGTACTGGGGCGCGCAGCTGCAGCAGATGAAGCCCGACCTGATCAGCCACCTGCTCTGAGGCTGATGCAGAAACGAGTGTGAACAATGGCGGGCGGGTCCACGGACCCGCCCGCCATTTCGTCGTTGGGAGCAGCGGGTGTCAGAACCCGCCCGCCACCTTCACGACCGCGCGGCCGGAGAACGCCCCGGCCCGCACCTGATCGATCACCTCGACGACGTCCTTGACGTCCACGTCGTGGGTGATGTGCGAAAGGCGCTGGGGCTTCAGGGAGCCGCCGAGCAGCGTCCACAATTCCCTGCGCGGCCCGATCCGCATCATCACCGAGTCCATGCCCAGCAGGGCGACCCCCCGCAGGATGAACGGCATCACCGTGGTGTTCAGCGCCGGGCCGCCCGTGAGGCCGCTGGCCGCCACGGCGCCGCCGTAGGACAGCGAGCTGATGACGTCGGCCAGAGTGGCGCCGCCGACGCAGTCCACCGCACCCGCCCAGCGCGTCTTGCCCAGCGCCCGCGGCTTCGCGTCGGGGTCGGCCGGCAGGCGGGGAATCACCTCCGCCGCGCCCAGTGCCCTCAACCGCTCCTCGGCGTCGGCCTTGCCGGTCGAGGCGACCGTCTGATATCCCGCCGCCGACAGCAGGTCGACGCTCACCGACCCGACGCCGCCGGTGGCACCCGTCACCACGATGGGTCCGTCGTCGGGCTCGATGCCCCGGCCGATCAGCGCCTGCACACTCATGGCGGCGGTGAAGCCCGCGGTGCCGATCGCGGCCCCCTCGTAGGGAGTCAGAGAGCCCAGCGCGACGACCTGGTCGGCAGGCACCCGGGCGTACTCCGCGTAGCCGCCGTGGCGACCCGTGCCGATCTCGTAGCCGTGGGCGAGCACGGCGTCGCCGACCGCGAAGTCGTCGGAGGACGACGCGACCACCTCACCGGTGAGGTCGATGCCGGGCACCAGCGGGTAGTCCCGCGCCACACCGCCCTTCGGCGTGAGTGCCAGCGCGTCCTTGAAGTTGACGCTCGAGTACGCCACGCGGATCGTCACCTCGCCGGGCGGCAGATCCGCCTCGGTCAGCGTCTCGACCGCAGCGTCGATGCGATCGTCGTGTTGCCGTGCGACCAGGGCCTGAAAGTCATCCATTCCGACGACGTTATCGTGCCCTGCCGCGGTGGGTCGGCTACTTCAGCTCAGCAGAGGACAAGCCCAGCAGTCGACGGGCGACCACCAGCTGCTGGATCTGCTGGGTGCCCTCGAAGATGTCGAGGATCTTCGAGTCGCGCGCCCACTTCTCCAGCAGCGTGCTCTCCGAATAACCGGTGGTTCCGGCCAATTCGACGGCCTTGAGGGTGACGTCGCTGCCGACGCGGGCGGCCTTCGCCTTACCCATCGAGGCTTCCTTGGAGTTGGGGATCTTGTTGTCGGCCTGCCAGGCGGAGCGCACGGTCAACAGGTAGCCGGCTTCCCAGTCGGCCTCCAGCCGCAGGAACTCCGCGGCCGGCGCGCTCTGGGCGTGTGCGGGCTTGTCGTAGGAGATCTCGACGCCCGCGTCGGTGAGGATGGCGCGCAGTTCCTCGAGCGCCGCGCGGGCGACGCCGACGGCCATCGCGGCCACGATGGGCCGGGTGTTGTCGAAGGTCTCCATGACGCCGGCAAAGCCCTTGTCGACGTTGATCTCCGGGCTGCCCAGCAGGTTGTCCTTCGGGATCCGCGCGTTGTCGAAGCGGATGGCGGCGGTGTCGGACGCCTTGATGCCGAGCTTGTGCTCGAGCCGCTCGACGGTGACGCCGGGGTGATCGCGCGGCACGATGAACGACTTGATCGCCGCGCGGCCCTTCGACTTGTCCAGCGTCGCCCACACCACGATGTGGCTGGCCCGGGCTCCGGCGGTGACGTAGATCTTCTCGCCGTTGATGACGTACTCGTCGCCGTCCAGCTTGGCCGTCGTCGACACCGCGGCCGAGTCGGAGCCGAAGCTCGGCTCGGTGATGGCCATCGCCGCCCAGACCTTGCCGAGGCGGGTCAGCTGCTCGTCGGTCGCGACGCCGGAGAGCGCGGCGTTGCCCAGTCCCTGGAAGGGCACCGACAGGAGCAGTGCGACGTCGCCCCAGCTGATCTCGAGTGCGTTGACCAAGGCGGACATGTTGGCGCCGTTGACGTTTACCTTCGAGTCGGCGCCGTCGCGGAACGCCTCGGCCCCGGCGAAGGAGATGGTGTTGGCCGCGGTCATGCCCTCGAACAGTTCGGCCAGCGTGTCCAGCTCGACGGGGTAGGCGTGCTCGGCGAGGTCGTACTTGCGCGAGATCGGCCGGAGCATCTCGGTGGCGGCCCCGTGACTCGTGTCGATGACGGCCTGCAGCTTCTTGGGCATTTCCAAATTGATTGCCATGAGGGGACTTTCGGTTGGTTTCGAGAGACCAGGACTAGAGGACGACTGCTGTTAGAGGACGACGACGCCCTCGGCGACGCCGAGCGCACGGAGATCGCGGTACCAGCGTTCGACGGGGTGTTCCTTGGTGAAGCCGTGGCCTCCGAGGAGTTGCACGCCGTCCAGGCCGATCTGCATGGCCTTCTCGGTGCCGAACTTCTTGGCGAGTGCCGCTTCCCGGGCAAACGACAAGCCCTGCTCGGCACGGGCGGCGCCGCGCCAGGTGATGAGGCGCAGCCCGTCCAGTTCGATGGCGATGTTGGCGCACATGAACGCAACGGACTGCCGGCGTGCGATGGGCTCGCCGAAGGCCTCCCGCTCCTTCACGTAGGGGATGACGTAGTCCAGCACGGCGTGTGACGTGCCGACCGCCAGTGCGGCCCAACCCAATCGGGCCAGGGCGATGGCCTCGGAGTAGTTGTGGGCGTGGTCGGCCTCGCTGGTCTCGTCCTCGCCGAGGCGGTTGTGCAGCGGCACTGCGACGTCGACGAGTTCCACCTGGCCCAGCGCGGCGCCGCGGATTCCCATGCTCGGGTCGGCCTTGACCGACAGACCCGCCGAGCCGGCTTCGACGATGAACAGCGTCGCCTTGCCGTTGAGCTGGGCGGCGATGACGAACAGTTCGGCGTCCGCGGCGGCGGGCACCAGCGACTTGACGCCGGTCAGCCGGTAACCGCCCGGAGTGCGGGTGGCGACGGTCTTCAGCGCCGTCGGGTCGAACAACGCGTGGGGTTCGGCGATCGCGACGCACGCCTGCGGCACGTTCTCACCGGCGAACTCGGGGAGGAACGTGGCCTGCTGGCTGGCGCTGCCCCAGTGCGTCAGGGCCGACGCAACGCCACCCGGAGCGAGGATCGGAAGGGCGAGTCCCATGTCGCCGTAGGCGAGGGCCTCGGCCACCAGGGCGTTGGTGATGGTGGAGCGGTGTGCGGCAATGCCGTCGAAGTCCTCGGGCACGTTGACGGCGGTGATGCCGAGTTCGGCGGCCTTGGCGATCAGCTCCGGGGGATAGGTCGCCGCGGCGTCGGCGGCGTGAGCGGCAGGGCGCAGGATCTCGTCGGCGAACTCGCTGATCGTCTCGACGATCATCTTCTGCTCGTCGTCCGGCGTCAGGTCGAAATAGTCTGCGCCACTTGGCTTGAGCCGCGTGGCGGGCTTGCCGAGCCGCTGAACCCGGTTGAACTGACGCGCCGACCCGCCGATCGCGGCGAACACCGTCTGCACGCCGTTGCGGAGTCCGCGGTTCAGCGGATCGCGGAGGCCGCGCCGGTCCAGGAACTCCTGACCGAGGAGCGGTGTGAGCAGGGCGAGGCCGATGTCGGTCGCCGTCCGCTTGTGCCGCTGAAGGCCCACGGCGCTCTCGTGGCCGGTGCGCTTCGGACGCTGATTGGTGCCGCTCGGGGACGGCAGGGTGTTGGTCATATCGACAGCCTCGCATCGTTGGGGCAGTACGCCATGACCGTATCTTACTATTGAGTAAGTTAGGCCGGGACTGTTATCAACGTCACGGGACCGTCACGGTGTCAGTGACCGTCGTCGGCCAACGGTTCCCCCGGCACCAGGACGGGGATGAACGGGACGCTGATCCGCGGGTCGGCGACGGCCATGGGAGCGACCAGGGCGGCACCGAACCCGGTGAGGGCGGCGGCCGCGAGGAAGTGGGACTTCTTCATGGCACCGACGCTAGGGACTTCAGAGCTGGGATGAATCGGGGGTTTCCCTACAGTCGAGGCCAGTGCCGCGTCACGGGCTCGTCAGCCGGCCGAGCACCTCGTCGTGAAGACGTCCGTTGGTGGCGATCGCGCTTCCGCCGTGCGGACCCGGGGTGCCGTCGATGTTGGTGAACCGGCCGCCGGCCTCGCGGACCAGGACGTCGAGCGGAGCGAGGTCCCACAGCTTGACCTCGGGTTCGGCGACGACGTCGACGGCCCCTTCGGCCACCAGGCAGTACGACCAGAAGTCGCCGTACCCGCGGACGCGCCACACCGCGTCGGTCAGCTCGACGAACCGGTCTCGGCGGTCGTCCCAGCCGGTCGTCAGGTCGGAGAACGACAGGCTCGCGGACTCGAGCTCGGACACGCCCGACACCGAGATGCGGCGGGTGGCACCGTTGAACGACGTAAACGCACCCTGGCCCGAACTCGCCCACCACCGCCGAGCCAAGGCGGGGGCGCTCACCACGCCGACCGTCGGGACGCCGTCCTCCAGCAGGGCGATGAGGGTGGACCACACCGGCACGCCGCGGACGAAGTTCTTGGTGCCGTCGATGGGGTCGAGCACCCATTGCCGTCCCTCGAAGACCGCTGTGCCACCGAACTCTTCGCCGAGTATCGCGTCGTCGGGGCGATTCGCGACGAGGAGGCCGCGCAGCAGCTCCTCGGCCGACTTGTCGGCGTCGGTGACCGGGGTGAGATCGGGCTTGGTCTCGACGTGCAGGTCCAGCGCCCCGAATCTGTCGAGGGTCAGCGCATCGGCCTCGTCGGCCATCTGAAGAGCCAGGCCGAGGTCATCTGAGACTGTTCTCATGGGTGCAGTCCTACCATGGGAGTCGTGTTTGAAATCCTCGTGCTCTTGCTGGTAGTCGGTGGCCTCGTGCTGTTGGTCGGACCGAGGATCATGGGGAGGCGCGGAACGGGCGCGCCCAGTGGGCCAGGGGGCATGGCGGAATTCCGCGAGCGCGGGAATCCGGGCGTGCGTGGGGGAAACTCCCACGGCACTCTGCTCGTCACCGGAGTCAGCGCCGGAGCCCCGTCCGACGGCTCGCAGTTCGTGACGGTCACCGGCGTGATCAACGGTCCGACGGTGCGCGAGCACGAGGTCTACGGACGCCTGCAGATGGCCGTCGGCACGGCGCCGAGCATGGGCCAGCTGATCCCGGTCGTCTACAACGTGAAGAACCCCGAGAAGTGGTCGTTTGCGCCGACGGCAGCCCCCGAGCCCCCCGACATGCCGCCCCCGCCGCCCCCGGGTCCCACCGAGCTCCGCTAGGCGGCGTGCGCGGCGAGAGCCAGTGCCATGCGGACGTCGAGGGCGCTGTAAAGCGTCGTGCGCCGGCCGGGTAGTCGCGGTGCCGTCGACGCGTGCCGAGCTCCCGTTGGCGTGGTGAATTCGGCCGTGTGGCAACCCGTTTCGCCACCGGTGGTGGTCACCGACCAGCCCGGTGCCTCCTTGGTGTAATTGCAGTGCGCACACTCGCCGAGTCCGTTCAGAGCACTGGTCGGTCCGTCACGGCGGTGGGGCCGGGCATGATCGTGATGCCGGATGGGAGCGTCGCAGTACGGGGTGCGGCAGGTGTCGTCGCGCAGGTCGATGAAGCGGGCCAACCCCTTCGGGAAGATTCGGGCCTTGGACTCCATCGCCACCAAGGCTCCGCTGCGGGGGTGGCGGTACAGCCGCCGCAGGGTGGCCCGTGAGCGGGCGTCGTTGGCGGCGCGGTCCGCCAACCGGCGGGCGACGGTGGCGGGGATGGGTCCGTAGCCGGGCACCCGGGCCGAGGCCTGGTCTCCGCCAAGCAGCGTTTCGTCGCTGATGACCAGGTCCACGGCGACGGGGACGGGTACCTCGGCCGGGCGGCCGGTGACGCGTTCGACGAGGGTGTCGGCCATGACCTGGCCGCGGGGGCGGCCGTCGCCGCACGTGTCGGCTTCGCGGCGCAGGGCGGCGTAGACCGCGACGCCCTGGGGCATCGGCAGCAGCGCGGTCACATAGGTCATGGCGTCGGGGGCGGGGCGCACCCACACCGAGCGTTCGGTCTCGGCGCGCACGGCGCGGTCGAGGACGGCGTGCGGGTCGAGTTCGTAGGCGATGGCCTTGGCGTCGGCCTCGATGCGCTTGTCGCCCTTGCCTTCCAGTGCCACGGGGTTGGCGCACATCCGGGCATCCAGGATGCGACGGTCCTCCACGGACAGGCACGCCGACTCCCGCACGATCACCGTGGCCCGCCATTCGGACAGCAGCCCGGCCCGCAGGGCGGCCAGGGTGTGGGGCATCTCGTTCACCAAAGCTCTTGCGAACCCGAGGTGGCGGCCACCGCGATTCGGGGAGTCCCGTCGAGCCAGGGCGATCTCACTGCCCAAACCCTTGCCGCGTTTGGCGGCGGGCACCCCGGCGGCGGCTTCACGTTCCCGGCGGGCGCTGTCGAGTCGGGCGGTGAGGACGGCTTGTTCGGCGGCGGCGGCGCACTTGGCGCGTTCGAGCGCGGCGATTCGGTCGACCAACCCCGCCTCGTCCACCGTGTCGAACATGCGTTCGATACTACTGCGGGTGTATGACAAAGCCATGCCGCAACCACTTCCCGAAGGTCTGATCGAACTCCTCCGCAAGCCCAGCCCGTGCTTCATCGCGACCCTGATGCCGGACGGATCGCCGCAGCTGACCGAAACCTGGGTCACCACCGACGGCGAGAACATCGTGATAAACATCGTCGACGGCATGCAGAAGGCGCGGAACATCGCGCGCGATCCCCGGGTCGCCGTCAACGTCGTGAACCCCGAGAACGTGTACGGCTACTACGCCGTGCGTGGTCGCGTGGTGAAGACGACGACCGAGGGTGGGCGCGAAGGCATCGAAGAACTGTCGCAGAAGTACCTCGGCATCCCGTACCCCAACTTCAGCGGGAACCCGAACGAGACCCGCGTGGTGATCACCATTGAGGCCGACTCGGTGAACTCGCCGCAGCGGGGCTAGCGGTCGGCCCGTTCGTGAATCTCACGACGCAACACGCCGTTGGCGCGTCGCGGATTTCACCATCGGCGCAGGCCCTCGTCGTCAGCCGTGACCGATCCGCAGGAACTCCACCAAGTTCGTCAGCTTCACCCGCGGCCGGCCCATCGGCCCGCCCGTGTTCCGTTCGTGGGCGTCGATCAACTTCCAGTGGTCGTTGGTGACGAGGTGGGGCTGGCGCGAGAGCAGCCACTCCATGGTGTCCTCGTGCTCGTCGGCCAGGTCGGCCGTCGCCAGATCGGCCAGCAGGGTCTCGACGGTGGCGGCCGAGTCCTTCTTGTTGCTGCCGATCACCCCTGAGGGGCCGCGTTTGATCCACCCGACGACGTAGGCGTTGTCCGTGCCGTCGACGCGGCCGTCGGTGTGCGGGATGGTTCCGGAGCGCTCGTCGAACGGCAGCCCCGGCGTCGGCACGCCCCGATATCCGACCGCGCGGACCACCAGCTGCGTGGGCAGTTCTTCCCGCGCGCCGGTGTCCTTGGCGACCAGCCGACCGCCCTCGTCGACCAGCTCGTTGCGGCCGAGCACGATCGAGGACACCCGGCTCTCGCCCTTGATCTCGATCGGGGAGGTGCGGAACCGGAACACGATGCGACGCTTGGTGCCGCGCAGCGGCTTGTCCGCATAGGACCGCAGCACCTTCACGTTCTGCTTGACGGTCTTGCCCGCCGCCTCCAGGTCCTCGTCGGAGATGTCGGCGAAGTCCGCCGGGTCGACGACGACGTCCACGTCCGCCATCGCCTCCAGGTCCCCGAGCTCGCGCAACTCCAACGTGGTGAAGGTGGCCTGCAGCGGACCGCGTCGCCCGAGCACCACCACCTCCTCGACGCCCCGGGCGTGCAACGACTCCAGGGCGTGGTTGGCGATGTCGGTGTTGGCCAGCGCATCGGGATCGCTGACCAGGATGCGGGCGACGTCGAGGGCCACGTTGCCGTTGCCGACCACCACGGCGCGACCGTTCGACAAGTCCGGCGCCATCTCCTCGAAGTGGGGGTGCGCGTTGTACCAACCGACGAAGTCGACGGCCGCGACGCTGCCGGGAAGTTCCTCGCCGGGAATGCCGAGCGGGCGATCCGCCTGCGCGCCCACGGCGTAGATCACCGCGTCGTACCGTTCCGCCAGCTCGTCGGCGCGGACGTCGTCACCGACCCGGATGTTGCCGAAGAAGCGGAACCGGGGATCGCTCGCCACCTTCTCGAACTGCGCGCTGATGGTCTTGATCTTCGGATGGTCGGGCGCCACGCCGGAACGCACCAACCCCCACGGGGTCGGCAGCATCTCCAGCATGTCGACCCGCACGTCCCTCGGTTCCTCCGAGCCGACCGTCGAGTCGGCGAACTTCAGCAGCGAGGCCGCGGCAAAGTAGCCCGACGGTCCGGAACCGACGATCGCGACACGGTATGGGCGCATGTATTAGCCCTCCAAGAGGAAGCCGAGTAGGCCCGGAAACGCGCAATGGGCTGTTGCGTCGTCACCGGGCTGGTTACCAAGCCGATGCTAGACCCGGACGGCTGTCGGTAACCTGATCTCCCGTGGATCCCGACCGGCAAGAAGACATCGCCTCGCTCGACACGACTCTGACGACCGTGGAGCGGGTGCTCGACGTCGACGGGCTGCGCGAGCGCATCAAGACGCTGGAGGACGCGGCGTCCGATCCGAAGCTCTGGGACGACCAGACCCGCGCTCAGAAGGTCACCAGCGAGCTGTCGCATGCCCAGAGCGAGCTGCGCCGCGTCGAGGAGTTGCGCCAGCGCCTCGACGACCTTCCGATCATGTACGAACTCGCCGCCGAAGAAGGTGGCGAGGACGCCCTGGCCGACGTGAACACCGAACTGGACAAGCTCCGCGAGGACATCGCGGCGATGGAGGTCCGCACCCTGCTGTCGGGGGAGTACGACGAGCGCGAGGCCGTCGTCACCATCCGGTCCGGTGCCGGTGGCATCGACGCCGCCGACTGGGCGGAGATGCTCATGCGGATGTACATCCGCTGGGCGGAGAAGCACGACTACGGCGTCGAGGTGTTCGACACGTCCTACGCCGAAGAGGCCGGCATCAAGAGCGCCACCTTCGCGGTGCACGCGCCGTACGCCTACGGCACGCTCTCGGTCGAGCAGGGCACGCACCGCCTGGTGCGCATCAGCCCGTTCGACAACCAGAGCCGGCGCCAGACGTCCTTCGCGGACGTCGAGGTGCTGCCGGTCGTCGACACCGCCGACCACATCGACATCCCCGACGGTGACGTCCGGGTCGACGTCTACCGATCCAGCGGCCCCGGCGGCCAGTCGGTCAACACCACCGACTCTGCCGTTCGACTGACCCACATTCCCAGCGGTATCGTCGTGACTTGCCAGAACGAAAAGTCGCAGCTGCAGAACAAGGTGTCCGCGATGCGGGTTCTGCAGGCGAAGTTGCTGGAACGCAAACGGCTCGAAGAGCGCGCCGAGATGGACGCGCTGAAGAACGACGGCGGCAGTTCGTGGGGCAACCAGATGCGCTCCTACGTCCTGCATCCGTATCAAATGGTCAAGGATTTGCGTAACGACTACGAAGTCGGGAATCCGGCCGCAGTACTCGACGGCGACATCGACGGATTCCTGGAGGCAGGCATCCGTTGGCGCAATAGGAAAGATGACGACTAACACGATTTTGGCAATCAGTTGGGCCAACGGCTGGCACGACTTCTGGCGCGGTGACATCGGCGAATGGATCATCACGCGCGGTCTTCGGATCGTGATGCTGATCCTGGCCGCGATGCTCGCGGCGCGGTTCGTCCAGTGGACGGCCCGCAGGATCACCCGCCGCATCGACGCCGACTTCCGCGAGAGCGATGCTCTGGTGCGGTCGGAGACCACCAAGCACCGGCAGGCGGTCGCCTCGGTGATCTCGTGGGTCACGATCGCGCTGCTGTGCGTCATGGTCATCGTCGAGATCACCGACATCGTGGCGATACCGGTCGGGTCGCTGGTGGCGCCGGCCGCGGTCCTTGGTGCCGCGCTCGGCTTCGGCGCGCAACGGGTGGTGCAGGACCTGCTGTCGGGGTTCTTCATCATCACCGAGAAGCAGTACGGCTTCGGTGACCTGGTGGCCCTGACGGTCGCGGGCATCGCGCTGCCCGCCGAGGGCACCGTGGAGGACGTGACGCTGCGGGTGACGAAGCTGCGGTCCAGCGAGGGCGAGGTGTTCACCATCCCCAACGGTCAGATCGTGAAGACCGTCAACCAGTCCAAGGACTGGGCGCGCGCGGTGGTCGACATCCCGGTGCCGACGAGCGCCGACCTCAACAAGGTCAACGAGGTGCTGCACAACGTCTGCGACGACGCGATGAAGGACCACCAGATGGCCGCCCTGATGCTCGACAAGCCGCAGCTGATGGGCGTGGAGAGCATCGAACTGGACACCGTGAACCTGCGGATGGTCGCGCGAACCCTGCCCGGCAAGCAATTCGAGGTGGGCAGGCAACTGCGCGTGCTCGTCGTCGCCGCCCTGCGCCGCGCGGGCATCGCCAGCCCGGCCGAGTCGGCGCCCACGGTGGGCGCGCTGTCGCCGACGGCGACCTCTGCCATCGCCGAGGACCCGCAGAACGGGGGTGACGACAAGTGAAGTTCAACCTCAAGTTCCGCAAGGCGGGCGAGGGCCGCGAGTGGCCGTCCTACCTGCCCGGCGGCCGGGTGCGCACGTCGACGGCCGCCCTCGTCGTGGCGTTCTGCTTCACGTGGTGGCTGCACTCCACCTACGCACCACCACCGACGCCGCCCGCGTCGCAGGCTCCGCAGATCGTGCCGCCCGGATACGTCCCCGACCCCGAGTACACCTGGGTGCCCCGCACCAACGTCGAGACGCAGCCGCGGACGACGTACAGCACGACGCGGACGAGGACGACCCAGACCTCCACGACGGTGTCCACCACCCCGACGGAGACCACCAGCGGCACGGACACCCCCACGACGAGCACGCCCGAGACGGCGACGACCGTCGTCGACCCCGACGGGCCGGGACCGCTTCCCGCGACCACCGTGACGCAGACGCCGATCACGTCGCCGGGGCAGCCCGTGCCGAACCGTTCTGGCACGCCAACCACCACGGTGACGACGATCCTGCCGGGCATCACACTGCCCGTGCTGGTGCCCCCGCCACCCGGGTAGTCGGGGGCCTGTACTCGGCCCGGCTACACTGGCGTGCCGTGATGATCACCCTCGACCACGTGAGCAAACAGTACAAATCCTCGGCACGGCCAGCTCTGGACAACGTCTCGCTCAAGATCGATAAAGGTGAGTTCGTCTTCCTCATCGGGCCGTCCGGCTCGGGCAAGTCGACGTTCATGCGGCTGCTCCTCGCCGAGGACACCCCGACGCACGGAGACATCCAGGTGTCGAAGTTCCACGTCAACAAGCTGCCCAGCCGGCACGTCCCCGGGCTTCGGCAGGTCCTCGGATGCGTGTTCCAGGACTTCCGCCTGCTTCAGCAGAAGACGGTGTTCGAGAACGTCGCCTTCGCGCTCGAGGTGATCGGCAAGCGCTCCGACGTGATCAACCGGGTGGTGCCCGACGTCCTCGAGATGGTCGGCCTGTCGGGGAAGGCGAACCGGTTGCCCAGTGAGCTGTCCGGTGGTGAACAGCAGCGCGTCGCCATCGCGCGCGCGTTCGTCAACCGGCCGCTGGTGCTGCTGGCCGACGAGCCGACCGGCAACCTGGATCCGGAGACCAGCAAGGACATCATGGATCTGCTCGAGCGGATCAACCGCACGGGGACGACCGTGTTGATGGCGACCCACGACCATCACATCGTCGACTCCATGCGCCAGCGAGTCATCGAACTCGAGCTGGGACGACTGATCCGCGACGAACAGCGCGGTGTCTATGGAATGGATCGGTAAGTGCGCTTCGGCTTTCTCGTCAACGAAGTCCTGACAGGGCTTCGTCGCAACGTCACCATGACGGTCGCCATGATCTTGACGACCGCCATCTCGATCGGCCTGTTCGGCGGCGGCCTGCTCGTCGTCCGCCTCGCCGACAGCTCGAAGGGCATCTATCTGGACCGTGTCGAGAGCCAGGTCTTCCTGACCAACGACATCTCGGCCAACGACCCCACCTGCGACGGGGACCCCTGCAAGGCGGTGCGCAAGCAGATCGAGGATCGCACCGACGTGAAGTCGGTCCGGTTCCTCAACCAGAGCGACGCCTACGACGACGCGATCAAGAAGTTCCCGCAATACAAAGACGTTGCGGGCAAGGACGCCTTTCCCGCATCATTCGTGGTGAAGCTCGACGACCCCGAGCAGCACAAGGCCTTCGACGACGCGCTCAAGGCGCAACCCGGCGTCCTCAACGTGCTGAATCAGAAGGACCTGATCGACCGGCTCTTCGCGGTGCTCGACGGGCTCAGCGCGGCGGCGTTCGCCATCGCCCTGGTCCAGGCCGTCGGCGCGATCCTGCTGATCGCCAACATGGTCCAGGTCGCGGCGTACACCCGAAGAACGGAGATCGGCATCATGCGCTTGGTGGGCGCCAGTCGCTGGTACACCCAGCTGCCGTTCCTCGTCGAGGCGATGCTGGCTGCGTTCATCGGCGTGGTGATCGCGATCGGGGGGCTGATCCTGGTGCGGGCGCTGTTCCTCGAGAAGGCGCTCAAACAGTTCTACGACGCCAACCTGATCGCTCAGGTCGACTATCAGGACGTCCTCTACTTCAGCGCGCCCATCATGCTGTTCCTCGGCTTGGCGATGTCCGGTGTCACGGCCTACGTCACCCTGCGGCTGTACGTCCGGCGGTAGCGGTGGCCAAGAAGTCGGCCGCGGAGGTCAAGAAGCACCGAAACAACCAGGTCGTCGCGACCAATCGCAAGGCGCGGCACAATTATTCGATCCTGGAGACGTTCGAGGCCGGGGTGGCGTTGATGGGCACCGAGGTCAAGAGCCTCCGCGAGGGGCAGGCGTCGCTGGCCGACTCGTTCGCCACCGTCGACGACGGCGAGGTGTGGCTGCGCAATCTGCACATCCCCGAGTATCACCACGGGTCGTGGACCAACCACGCCCCGCGGCGCAACCGGAAACTGCTGATGCACCGCGGCCAGATCGACAACCTCATCGGCAAGATCAGGGACGGCAACCTCTCGCTGGTCCCGCTGTCGCTGTACTTCACCGACGGCAAGGTCAAGGTCGAACTCGCCCTGGCCCGCGGCAAGCAGGCCCATGACAAGCGTCAGGACCTGGCCAGGCGCGACGCCGACCGGGAAGTCATCCGCGAACTGGGCAGGCGCACCAAGGGCATGAGCTGACCGGGGTCCTCCTGGCCCTGGTGTCCGGACTCGGCTACGGGCTGAGCGACTTCGTCGGTGGGCTGGCGTCGCGCCGGGTCGCCGCGCTGCGGGTGGTGCTGGTGTCGTACCCGGTGGCGCTCGTCCTGTTGACGGTGCTGTCCGTCGTGGTCGGCGGGCACGTCTCGACGCCCGCGCTGGTGTGGGGCAGTCTGTGCGGGCTCAGCCAGGCGTTCGGCGTGTGGTGGTTCTACGCCGCGCTGGGGTCCGGGCCGATGTCGTTGGTGTCGCCGCTGACGGCCATCCTGGTCGCCGGCGTCCCCATCGTCGCGGGCGTGACGCTGGGGGAGCGGCCGAGTGCGCTGGCCTGCATCGGCATCGGTATCGCGCTGGTCGCGGTGGTGCTGGTGAGCCGCGAGGGGCGCGACGAGGATTCGACCGCGCATCGCTTCACGGGGAAGGTGGCGTGGCTGACCCTCGGCGCGGGTCTGGCCTTCGGGCTCAACTTCGTGCTGATCGACCAGGCGCCGCCGGACGCCCGGCTGTGGCCGCTGGTGTTCGCCCGGCTGACGGCCAGCCTGACGATCCTCGTGGTCGCCGCGGTGTCGGGCAACCTCCGCGTCCCGTCCGGAGCGCCGCTGAGGTTGGCGTTGTCGGCCGGAGTGCTGGACACCGTCGCCAACGTCGCGGTGCTGTTGGCGCTGCAGGCGTCGCTGCTGTCACTGACCAGCGTTCTGGTCTCGCTGTACCCGGCGGGCACGGTGCTGCTGGCGTTGGTGGTGCTCAAGGAGAGGGTCACGCGCTGGCAGGCGGCGGGGATGGTGCTGGCCATCGCGGCGGTGGGCTTGATCGCCGCGGGCTAGGCGCACCACGTCAGTCAGTAGGATCGAACGAGCGCTGAGCGGAGGGAGTGCGGGATGGCGAGTGACGCCGTGATCCGCGAGTTGACGGCGGCCGTTCAGCAAGCCCCCGACGCCGTCGAGCTGCGGCTGCACCTCGTCGACCTCCTAATTCAGCAGGGCAGCTACACCGAGGCACTCACCCACTGCAGCGCCGCGCTGGCGCAGGACGCCTCCAACGCCGCGGCGCTGACCCTGCTGCAGCGGTGCACCGCCGGTCTGGCGTCGGGCCCCGTGGCCGAGGCGCCCGCGCCCAACCCCAAGGCGGAGTTCAACTGGTCGGCCGCCGAGGAGGAGGTGTCCGACATCATCGGCCCGGCCTTCGTCGACGGTGACGGCGCAACCGCCGACGGCATCGGCGACACCGACGTCGACGTGGTCCGGCGCAGCGAGGTCACCCTCGCCGACGTCGCCGGCATGGAGGTGGTCAAGCAGCGTCTCGAGGTGTCCCTCCTCGGGCCCATCCGCAATCCCGAGCTGACGCGCGCCTACAAGGTCAACGCCCGTGGCGGCCTGCTGATGTACGGCCCGCCGGGGTGCGGCAAGACGTACCTCGCCCGGGCGGTGGCCGGCGAGCTCGGCGCCAACTTCTACGCGGTCGGCATCGCCGACGTGCTGCAGCACTGGCTGGGCGACAGCGAGCGGGCGCTGGCTCGCATCTTCGACACCGCCCGCCGCAACGCGCCGTGCGTGCTGTTCTTCGACGAGGTCGACGCACTCGGGCAGCGACGCGCGGCGCTGAGCAACGGGTCGGGCCTGCGCGTCGTCGTCAACGCGCTACTCGCCGAACTGGATACCGCCACGTCGTCCAACGACGGCGTGTACGTGCTGGCGGCGACCAACATGCCGTGGGACGTCGACCCGGCGCTGCGCAGGCCCGGCCGCTTCGACCGGATGATCTTCGTCGGTCTGCCCGACGCGGAGGCACGCGCCGCGATCGTGCGGATGAACCTCCGCGACCGGCCCGTCGAGCGCATCGACCCCGCCTCGGTCGCGAAGCGGACGGACGGCTTCTCCGGCGCCGACATCGCCCACGTCTGCGACACCGCAACGCAACTCGCGATGGCGGACTCGCTGCGGGCGGGACAGGTCCGGCCGGTCCGCATGAGCGACGTCGACGCGGCACTGGTACAGATTCGTCCCAGCGCGGGCCCGTGGTTCGACACCGCGCGCAACGTCGTCGAATTCGCCAACGGCGACGGCACCTACGACGAGCTGGCGAACTACCTGCGCCGCAAGAAGATGCGTTGACCGCTGCCGGTGACACCGACGGCGTGATCGCCCTCGCCACCGCGTACGCCGACGCCCGCAACCACGCCCGCGCCGAAGAGGTGCTGCGGGACGCCCTGGTCACCGCCCCCGACAACGCGGTGCTGCTGGCCAACCTCGCGCGGGTCCAGATCCTGACCCGGCAGTACGACGCCGCCACCCGCAACGCGTATGCCGCACTGGCCATCTCACCCGAGTACGGCTTCGCCATGCGGATCTACGCCGTCGCGCTCGACGCGGCGGGGTGGGTCGACCAGGCGCTGTGCATGGCCTGGCGCGGGGTCGCCGCCCAGCCGCATGACCGGCTGGCTCACTTCGTGTACGCCGAGATGCTGATGTAGGTGGGGCGCCCCCACGACGCCCTCCTCGTCGTCGGCGAGGCGTTGCGGCTGGATCCCACCAGCGCCGACAGCCACGTCCTGCGCGGTCAGATCCTGGCCCGCCTCGGTCGGTCCGACGAGTCGACGGGCGCGTACGAGCAAGCGCTGCAACTCGATCCGGCCAACGCGTCGGCCATCCACAACATCGGCGTCAACCGCCTCGCCCGCAGCAAGTGGTCGGCCGCCCTGAGCGGTTTCCTCGGCGCGGCCCGGCTCGACCCGGATCTCGGCGACCTGGCGCGCCGCAACATCGGCATCACGCTGGCCCGGCTCCTGCGGCTGGCCACCCTCGGCGTGCTGTTGCTGGGGTGGGTGATCATCGTCAGCATCCCCTCGATCGGGCAGGGCACCACACCGGATGCCGGGCACCGCATCGCCGTCGGCGTGTGCACGCTGATCCTGACGGTCTACGCCGGATGGCTGAGCCGGGTGGTGCCGATGCGCACGTGGCGGTCGGTACTGCGATCCCAGCGCACGCTGGCCCTGCGGGTGGTCCTGCTCGCCGGTGCCATCCCGCTCGGCGTCCTCGCGGTCGCCAGCAGCGGCCTCGTGGTCGTCGAGATCGCGGGCCCGGGGCTGCTGTTCGGCGCCGTGGTCGTGACGGTGGTCGGGCGGTTCGCGGGCGGGTAGCCGGCGCGACCGGCGGGAATTAATCGCTGGGCAATCGCGCTGAAAGCGGTACGATGAACGTCCTGCTGAAGTTCGGCAGGGGTGCGAGGGGCTGAACGGTTTCGACTTCGCGCATCGAATCAAGGGAAGCGTGCCGGTGCAGGCAAGAGACCACCGTAAGCGTCGTTGCAACCAATTAAGCGCCGATTCCAATCAGCGCGACTACGCCCTCGCTGCCTAAGCGACGGTGTGTCCGTCAGACCGAGAGAGCCCTCGACTCGGATCCTGGCGTCATCTAGAGGGACAAACCCATACGTCCGGTCGCGGGATGTACGGGGACATCAAACAGCGACTGGGATCGTCATCTCGTCTCGTCCGCGTGAACGAGAGATCCAAGTAGAGACATAGCGGACTGCGCACGGAGAAGCCTCGAGGGAATGCCGTAGGACCCGGGTTCGATTCCCGGCAGCTCCACCGATACGACGAACGGGCCAGGACGAAAGTCCTGGCCCGTTCTCGTTGGCCGTCACGGGCTCGGCCAGCCCGTGTACCCCTCGGCGAGATAGGTGCGACCGGCCTCCGACGAGACCAGGGTGTGGAGCTCGCCGAGCTGCCGTTGCTCGTCGAAGTCCGATGCGTCGGCGGCATTGTGGAGCATCGTCGTCATCCAGTAGGAGAAGTGCTGGGCCTTCCAGACCCGGGACAACGCGCGCTCGGTGTAGGTGTCCAGTGCGTCGTCGTCGCCCTTGGTCAGGGCGTGCTCGACGACCTCCGACAGCAGCCGCACGTCCGACAGCGCGAGGTTGAGACCCTTGGCTCCCGTGGGTGGGACGGTGTGCGCGGCGTCGCCGACGAGGACGAGACGGCCGTGGCGCATCGGCGTCTGCACGAAGCTGCGAAACGGCAACACCGTGCGTTGGATGACCGCGCCCTCCTTGAGTTGGAAGCCGTCCGTTCCTTGAAGGCGGGTCTGAAGTTGGTCCCAGATGCGGTCGTCGGACCAGTCGTCGGGATCCTCCGCGGCGTCGCACTGGAAGTACATGCGCTGCACCTCCTCGGTGCGCTGGCTGATCAGCGCGAAGCCCTCAGGGGCGCGGGTGTAGACGAGCTCGGATGCGCTCGGTGGCGCCTGCACCAGGATGCCGAACCACGCGAACGGGTAGTCCCGCACGTACTGCCGCGCACCGGCGATCATGGTTCGGCAGACGCTGCGGGATCCGTCGGCCCCCACGACGAGGTCGGCGGTGATCTCGTGTCGGGTGCCGTCGGCATCGGTGTAGCGGACGGTGGGGGTGTCGAGCACGCCGGTCACCTCGGTGTCGGAGACCCCGTACCGCAGATCGCCGTGGTCGCGCGTGCGGGCGCGATGGAGGTCGACGAACACCTCGGTCTGCGGATAGAGCCAGCACGACGCGCCGACCAGTGCCTGGAAGTCGATGCGGTGGCTCTCACCGCCGAACCGCAGGTCGATGCCCTCGTGCTCCGCGCCTTCCAGTAGTACGCGGTCGGACACTCCGGACTCGACCAGCAGGCGCACGCTGTCCCGTTCGAGAATGCCCGCCCGGTGCGTGGTGGCGATCTGGTGGACGGTCCGGTGGTCGACGACGACGCCGTCGACGCCTGCGACGTGCAGCAGGTGCGACAGCATCAGCCCGGCGGGGCCTCCGCCGACTATCGCCACCTGTGTTCTGGTGGTGTCGAGCTTGCTCATGGCGCCTCCGTCACGACGGGACTACCCGGGACGGCACGACGCGAAGCGGACTCGCCCGTCATACCCGCGCCGTCACCTCGAGCAGGGCACGGTCGAGGTTGCTCAACGCCCGGATGGCGCCCCGCACCGGGCCCGGCGGGACGTCCGCCGTGCCCGCCACGCTCAGGACCACCGCGTTGGTCGACTTCTCCGTCCGGTCCACCGCGGCGCCGTCGACCACCCGCTTCACCGAGTCGATGGTGTCGCAGACGTGCGCGGCGGCCTCGTGCAGCGCGGCGACCGTCGCCTCGGGAGGGGTGGTGTCGGCGTCGGCCCGGGCCGCGTTGACGCCCGCCCTGGCCAGCGCGTGGGCCGACCGGTTGCTCACCTGCAGCCCGCGCAGGAGGCGTTGGACGCCGCGTCGGCTGCGGACGGCGGGTCCCATCTGCAGCGGCTTGCCCGCCGTGACGACGGCCTGCAGGGCGTTGTCGAGTCGTCGGGTCTCGGCCACCAGGTCGGTCTCGCCGCCGGGCGCCGCCACCGATGCGATCGCCACGTCGACCAGGTCGGTCATCTTCTGCAGGTAGTCGTCGACCTTCTCCACGAACGTGGAGCGCGTTCCGGTGGAGAAGATGAAGTAGGCCGACGCGATGCCGACCACGCCGCCGACCGCGGTCTCGGCGATGCGCAACTCGAGGACCTCGACGCTGAAGTCGCCGAGCAGTCCGTACAGCATCGCCAGCAGCACGGTGACGAAGAACGTCAGGAACGCGTAGGCCACCGTGACGAGGTAGAACGCGCAGAACACGCACATCACCAGCAGCAGCATCTGCACCAGCGGGTGATGCCCGACGAGGGCGGCCAGCAGCACGCCCGCCACGACCCCGGCGACGGTGCCCACGATGCGATGCCCGACGCGGGTCAGGATCTCACCGCGCGTCGACACGCCGGTGAACACCAGGAACGCGGTCAGCACCGCCCAGTACCACCGATCGGGGGAGACCAGTTCGCCGAGGATGGTGGCCGCGCTGGTGGCGACCGCCACCTGGATGGCCGCCTTGGTGCTGGGATTCATCCCACGGTCGGCGTCGGCGTCGGGTGTCGTCGGCTCGGGTTCGGCGGTGACTGAGGCGCCGAGTGCGTTGGTGGTGATGTGGTGCAGCGCCAGGTGCGCCTGCGCGACGCGGAAGGCTACGACCGTCGCGATGCCTTCGGTGCCCGACAGGTCGGCGCGGTCCGACGCGGCCGCGGCACTCTTGCGGGCGGCCCGGAGCTGCTCCTCGGAGGGATGGGGCCACAAACACACTCGGACGGCGGCGACCGCGTCGTGGAGGCCTCGGGGCCACGAGCTCGCGGGGCCGAGGGACCACAGCATGCTCGCCAGTTGCTCCATGGCGATCTGCGCGTCGAACACCTTCAGGGCCAGATCGTCGCTGGTGACGTTCAGCGACTGGGCGGCGTCGTGCCGGTCGAGCCAGTCGTCGATCATCAGCGCAGTCTCGCCAAGGTGGTCCAACCGGCGGCGCAGCACCACGAGGTCGAACTCGTCGCAGGCGGCGGCGACGTCCAGCACCGCCGTCGACGCGCCGCGCAGCGCCCGGACCAGACGGCGCACCTCGACGGCCGGCCGGTCCGGCAGGATCAGCGTGCGCACCAGCAGCGTCGCGCCGATCCCGATCGCGATTGCCACGGCGAGCACCGGAATCTGACTCGGCGTGGCGCGCAGGAACAGCGCGAAGAAGTAGGAGATGAACGCGACCATTCCCAGGGCGTTGCCCCGGGGTCCGAAGCGGCGGACCCACACCGCGCCGAAGAGGACCGCGATGAAGCCGACGTCGGCCACCTTGCCGAAGTGGCTCAGCGTCGCCGCCAACGACACGGCGGCCACGGCCGGGAAGAAGAGCAGCAGCGTGGTGACCACGCGGCTGTGTTGTTGACGGTCCTTGACCGCGGCCGCGGACTGCATCGCCACGATCGTGCCGAGCATGGCCACCGTGATCGGCTGACCGGCGACGGTGATGAATCCGTACGATGCGCTCAGGGCCAGGATGAGCGCCAGTGTGGTCGTCGCGGCGCTGCGCAGCCGCAGGCGACCGGGGTCGGAGTCGACCAGCAATCTCCTGACGGCCCCTCGAACAGCCATCAGGTGCATCGGTCGATTGTGCGGCACGCAGCTGCGGAGACCGGGCTCGGACTCTCCGAGGGGGCACACTGGGTGGTCGGTGCACGGACGGCACGAAGGAGAACCGACAGCGATGTCAGCGGAGACGCCACGCCCCACGGGCCACTTCCATCCCGACGACGGTGACCCGGTTCCGGTGGCGCTGCGCGGATTCGCCCGCGCCAACGCGGCATTCGTCGAACTTCACGAGTCGCCGGCCTTTCTCACCGCCCGCCACCGTCACCCGGGGCGCCGGGTAGGGCTCGTCTCCGGCGGCGGGTCGGGTCACGAGCCATTGCACGGCGGCTTCCTCGGCGAGGGCATGCTCGACGCCGTGGCGCCGGGGAAGGTCTTCGCCTCGCCGCACAACCGGCAGGTCCTCGAGGCCAGCCGGCACGCGGCGGGCGACGGCGGCGTGGTGCACGTGGTGAAGAACTACACCGGCGACCGGATCAACTTCGGCATCGCCGCCGAACGCCTGCGCTTGGAGGGCGTCGAGGTGCGGCGCGTCCTGGTCGACGACGACCTGGCCACCGAGAGCGAGGACACGGCCACCGGTCGGCGCGGCACCGCGGGCACGGTCGTGGTGGAGAAGATCCTCGGTGCCGCCGCCGACGCCGGTGCGGACGTCGACGAGCTGAGCGACCTCGGCGCGCGGGTCGCGGCGGTCACCAGGAGCATCGCCGTGGCCGCCCGGGCACAGAGCAACATGCACGACGGCACACCCGCCTTCGACATCGCAGCGGGTGAACTCGAGTACGGCGTCGGCATCCACGGCGAGCGCGCGGTGTCGTCGGTGGCCCGGCCCGCCACACCGGAGTTGTTGCGGCGCATGACCGATCAGGTGCTCGACGCGCTGCCCAAGGGCGGCGACGCCATCGTGATCGTCAACGGGCTCGGCGCGGTGACGCTGCTGGAGCTCAACGTGATCTTCGAATACGCCGCCGCTCGGGTCGAGGCCCGGGGCGGCCGGATCGTCGGGAATCTGGTGGGCACCTTCGTGCCCGCCCTGGACATGCGCGGTTTCTCGGTCACCGCGACCCGGGTGGACGACGAACTCCTGGCACTGTGGGACGCACCGGCGTTCACGCCCGCCTTCCCGAACCGGACCACCACGACGTCGACGGAACGGAGCCGCTGATGAGCACGGACACCCCAGACGTGGAGCGGGCGATCGTGTCGGGCTTCGCCGATGCGGTCGAGCAGGCCTACGAGGCTCTGACGCGGTTCGACCAGCACAGCGGCGACGGCGACTTCGGGGACAACCTGCGCGGGGGAGTGCGCATCGCGACCGAGCGCATCGCGACCGCGTCCGAGTCTCCGCTGACGGTGCTGGGCTCGGTGTTCCTCGACGAGGTCGGCGGCACGTCGGGACCGCTGTTGGGGCTGCTCTTCACCGAGGCGGCGGTGGCGGTGGCGGACGACCCCGGATCCGCCAGCCGATGGGCCAGCGGACTGGCAGCGGGCCTGGCTGCCATCACCCGGGTGGGCGAGGCCGCTGTCGGTGATCGCACCCTGGTCGACGCCCTCGCGCCGGCGGTCGAATCTCTAACTGAGACACAGGATTTCGCTGCCGCGGCGCAAGCCGCGACGACCGGCGCGCACGACACCGCGGACATGCGGGCCCGCATGGGCCGGGCCAGCTATCTGGGGGACCGGGCCAGGGGCGAGCCCGACCCGGGCGCGATGGGCATCGCCCTGTTCCTGTGGGTGGTCGCCGGCGTGGTCACCGGAACGTCGCCGACCCCACCGCTGGAGGGGTTGGGTCAGTAGTCCTGCGCCGCGGCGTGCAGCGCGCGGGCGGCCTTGGCGATCGCCGGCTCCGGCCACCGCTGCGGCACGTGCAGCGTCACGGCGTAGCGGGTGCCGGGTATCGGGCAGGCGAGTTGGCGTCCCAGGTGCGCGGAGTGCGATTCGTAGACCTTGCGCCGCCGCCGGTGGCGCACGTCGAGGCAGCGCCGCACCTCGTCGTCGGTCAGTCCCAGGTGTCGGGCCGCGGCGGAGACGGCGTCGGTGGCGTCGGCGGTGGACAAGGCGGACAGGATGGCCGCTGCGCCCGCGCTTTCCGTGGCCTCGGCCCGCTGTCCCGGCCGGGGAGTCAACGACAACGGCAGCCTGCCGAGGTGGACGTCGACGAACACGACCTGGTTGCCGAACAGCCGGTCCAGGGAGATGGTGTGCCCGTCGAGGTCCGGTGTCGCGCAGGCGCGAAAGACGTTCTGCACGACGGATTTCGGATCGGACAGGTCGGACAGCCGCGAACCGGCATGCAGGTTGCCGTCGGCACGCCGGGTGACGAAGCCGACGTCCTCCAACGTACCGAGCAGGTCGGCGATCGAACTCTTGGGCAGCCCCAGCATGGCGATCAGTGCCGCGGGCGTGGTGGCCGCACCCGTGGAGACGGCGTCGAGGATGCGGGCGCCCCGGTGCACGGCCGGGGTCCGGGCGTCGCCTATCCCCATGGTTCGTAGCCCGCGGCGTTGTGGACGTCGATCAACCTGGGCGCGAGGTAGCGCGACGGGCGGGAGACGTGCGCGCCCGCGTGCAAGGCGATGCCGATGTCCATCGCCGCCCGCACCAGTGCCGCCGGATCCTGCGTCGCGGTGGCGACGATGGGCCCGCCGGCGCGGATCTGTTCGACGGCGTTCCTGGCGCCGTCGACGCCGACGATCGGCACGGAGAGCTTGCGGGCGCGCAGTACACGGGAGATGCCAATGGCGATTTGGTCGTTGGCGGCGAAGAAGCCGTCGACGGCGGGGTCCGTGGCGAGGATCTCCGTGGCGGCCCGTCGCCCCGACTCGACGTCGAGTTCTCCGTAGCTGGTCGCCACCACCTCGATGTGCTGGTGTGGAGCGATGGCGGCCAGGAAGCCGGCGATGCGGTCGGAGTTGGCCGTGATGGGGATGCCGCCGACCACGGCGACGCGACCGCGTCCGCCGAGCGTGGTCGCCAGCGCCGTCCCCGCCAGGAACCCGGCCTTGGTGTTGTCGGTCGCCACGACGGCGTCGGCTCCGCTGACCGCCGAGCCGATGGCGATCACGGGGATGCGTGCCGCGCGGGCATGGGCGCATGCCTCTTCGAGGCCGTCAGTCGCCACCGGCTCGACCAGGATCAAATCGACTCCCGCGGCGACGAATTCGACGATCTGACGCGACTGCGTGCTCCTGTCCTCCTTGGCGGTGTGCACGTGCAACCGGGCGCCCAGCCGGTCGGCCTCGGCGTGCAGTGCGTCGATCTCGGCGACGAAGAAGCTCTCGGCGACCGGGTAGCTGAATCCGATGTCGTCGATGGGCAGGCCGTGAGCACGTGCCGCAGAGGCGAGTTCGAAGAGCCGGGATCCCAGCGCATAGCTGCCGTCGACGCCGCGGGCGAGCAGGCTCTCGTCGGTCAGCGCGTGGCAGATGCCCATCACGCTGCTCTTGGGGAGGCCGGTCCGCTGGGTTAGCTCGGCGAGCGACATCGGTCGATCCGAGTCGCTGATCTGTTGCAGCACGACGGCCGCACGGCGCAGTGCGGGCACACGTGGTTGCTCCGCCATCGACTCACCATAAGTGATGTGTCCCTTTGGAAGACCGCGAATCAGAGTGCGACGTGGCCCCGCGAAGGTTGTTGACAACGCCACAGCGGGCTGCCTACTGTGTGTTTCATCACTCGACGCTGAGTTCGATATATGAAACGCAGGCGCCGGGTGTCCGCCTGCCCGGGTCGGTCTCGGGCGAGGTTTTCAAGCCCACGCCGAAGGATGAGTCGATGCCGGTTTCCCAGCGTTTCGTCGGAGTGATCAGCGTGGCGTTGGCCATGGCGATGGTCACCGGCGGGTGTACGAAGAAGAACGACGAACCCGCCCCGGCGACAGGCGGCGGCAGTTCCTCACAGGCCGCGTCCGGTGAGAAGGTCAAAGTCGCCTTCGTGCCGAAGCTGCAGGGGTCGCCGTACTTCGAGGCCATGGACACCGGCGCCAAGAAGGCCGCCGCCGACCTGGGCAACGTCGAGTGGCTATACCAGGGACCCACCTCGGCCGACGCCGCCGCCCAGGCGCAGATCGTGCGGTCGTTCATCCAGCAGAAGGTCGACGTCCTCGTCGTCGCGCCGAACGATCCCGATTCGATGGCGCCGCTGATGAAGCAGGCCCAGGACGCCGGCATCAAGGTGATGACCGCCGACACCGACGCGCCCAACTCGGTGCGCGAGGCCTTCGTCAACCAGGCCACCGCCGAGGGCATCGGCAACAAGACCGCCGAGACGCTGATGACGGCCATGGGCGGAAAGGGCAAGTGGGCCATCGTGTCCTGCGGCGAGACGGCCGAGAACCTGAACTCCTGGATCGCCGCCGAGAAGGCCTACGTCTCGGCCAAGTATCCCGAAGCCGAGCTCGTCGACGTCGTCTACTCCGGTGAGGATCAGGCCAAGGGCACGCAGATGGCCACCGACCTGATGAGCGCACACCCCGACCTGAAGGGTCTGCTGGGGCAGTGCACCACCTCGGCCGTGGGCGTGGCGCAGGCGGTCAAGGACGCCGGCAAGATCGGGCAGGTCTTCTCCGTCGGCATCGGCACGCCGAAGTCGATGGCGCCGTACCTCGCCGACAAGTCCTCCTCCGGCTCGATCCTGTGGAACGTGGCGAACCTGGGCTACCTGACCGCATGGGCCGGCCAGCAGTTGGCCACCGGCAAGACCTTCGAGGCCGACAACAAGGTCAACGACGAGATGACCGACGTGAAGTGGGACGAGGCCAGCAAGACCCTGGTCCTCGGCGAGCCGCTGCTGATCACCACCGAGAACGTCGGTCAGTTCGATTACTGACGCCGCCGGTCCTCGCTCGGGGGAGTCGACGATGTCGCAGCAGTCGCGACTGAGCCTCACCGGAGTGGTCAAGAGCTACGGCGCGGTCAAGGCCATCCGGCACGCCGACTTCGAGATCCAGGCCGGCCAGATCCACGCGCTGGTCGGTGAGAACGGCGCGGGCAAGTCCACGCTGATCAAGATCGTCGCCGGTGCCACGATGCCCGACGCCGGCACCGTCACCTACGACGGTGAGCCGGTGACGATCGCCTCGACCAACGACGCGATCGCACTCGGCATCGCGACGGTGTACCAAGAGCCCCAACTCTTCAGCGAACTCACCGTCGCCGAGAACGTGTTCATGGGACGCGAGATGGTGACCCGTGGCCGCGTCGACTGGGCGGCCCAAAACGAGAAGGTCGTCAACCTGCTCGAGGCGCTCGGCCTGCCGGCCAAGCTCTCCACCGCCGTCGTCGGCAACCTGTCGGTTGCCACCCAGCAGCAGGTGTCCATCGCCAAGGCGTTGGCAGGCAAGTGCGGCGTCCTGATCCTCGACGAACCGTCGGCCATCCTGACCGACGCCGAGATCGACGTGCTGTTCCAGATCATCCGGCGACTCGCCGACGACGGCGTGGCGATCGTCTACATCTCGCACCGACTCGACGAGATCGTCAAGATCGCAGACCAGGTCACCGTGATGCGCGACGGCAGCACCATCGGCACCCATCCCATCGCGGAGATGTCGGTGCGGCGCATCGCCGAACTCATGGTGGGAGAAGCGCTTTCGGACCACGCGGGGACCAGGACCGTGCCCGAGGGCGATCCCGTCCTCGAGTTGAAGTCACTCGCGCGGACCGGGGCCTTTCACGACGTGAGCCTGCAGCTGCGATCCGGTGAGATCCTCGGGCTGTACGGACTGGTGGGCTCCGGCGTCGCCGAGATCGCCGCGTGCATCTACGGACTGGACAAGGCAAGTGCGGGTGACATCGTGATCGAGGGGCGTGCGGTGGCGCCCAAGTCACCACGCGAGGCGGCCGAGGCGGGCATCGCCCTGCTGCCGGCCAACCGCAAGACGGAGGGAATGTTCTCCTTCCAGTCCATCGCCTTCAACGTGTCGATCGGTCACCTGCAACGATTTTCGTGGGGAAAGGCGTTCGTCGACCGACGTCGGGAACGCACCACGGTCAAGGACCTGATGAAGCGGCTCGCCGTTCGCGCCTCGGACGAGAACCAGAACGTCGGCGACCTCTCGGGTGGCAACGCGCAGAAGGTGATGCTCGCCCGACAACTGGTCGAACGACCCAAGCTGCTGCTGTTGGCCGAGCCAACCCAGGGCGTGGACATCGGGGCCAAGGAGGAGATCCACCGCATCATCACCGACCTCGCCGACAACGGCACCGCGGTTCTCGTCGTCACCTCCGATCTGCAGGAGGCGCTGCGCATCGCCGACCGACTGCTGGTGATGCGCACGGGTTCCATTGCCGCGGAGTTCGGCCCGGACGCCAAGCAGGTCGACGTCCTTGCCGCAGCCGCAGGCGACCGCGAAGGGACGGCCACCGCGTGACCACCTCCACCGACCCGGCCGTCGCAGCCGTCAAGACCCGTGGGCGGGTGCTGCCCCCACCGGTGACCCCCGCCGAGATCGCCTTGGTCGCCGTCATCGTCGTGCTCTGGATCGCCCTGGCCTTCGCGACGCCCGCGTTCCTCAGCGCGGGCTCGATCGTCCCGCTCCTCGTCGAGATGGCGCCGGTGGCGCTGATCGGCATCGGCATGACGTTCATCATCATCACCGGTGGCATCGACGTCTCGGTCGGCGGCGCGATCATGGTCTGCTCGGTGATCACCGGAAAGCTGATGCGTGACAACGCGTTACCCGTGTGGTGGTGCCTGGTCGTGGCGATCGGCACCGGCGCGGTCCTGGGCCTGGTCAACGGCGTGCTGATCGCCTACGGCCGCGTCCACGCCATCATCATCACCTTCGGCACCGCGAATCTGTTCCTCTTCGTCGGGCTGCAGATCTTCAACTCGCAACCCATCTCGGGCATGCCCAACACGCTGTCCTGGTTCGGGCGCGGGGTCGACGGCCGAACCCTCGCCGTGCCGCACAGTTTCGCCATCACCGTCGTCCTGGCGGCCGTCGCCTGGTGGTACCTGCGGCACACCCCCGGCGGGCGGCACTTCTTCGGCGTGGGTGGCGACCCGGTCGCCGCCCGGCTCGCGGGAATCAGGGTGCAGCGGCGCATCCTGATCGCCTACGTGATCACCGGCCTGCTGGTGGGGCTGGCGTCGATCTTCACGCTGGCGAAGGGCACCTCCAACCTCGACCAGTCGGTGGGGTCGGGTCAAGAGCTCGCCGTGATCGCCGCCGTCGTCATCGGCGGAACGTCCATCATGGGCGGCCGCGGTTCGGTGCTCGGCACGGTACTGGGTGCGCTTCTGGTTCAGACCGTGAAGTCCGGTGTCACGCAGCTGGGTTGGCCGTCTCAGCTGTCCGACCTGTTCGTCGGGATCTTCATCGTCGTCGCGGTGGGAACCGATCTCGTCCGCCGACGTGCCAGGAGAGACCCATGAGCGTCGAGACACCCGCCCCGGTCGGGGCCAAGCCCACGCCGCGCCGGCTCGCGAACCGCGTCGTCGAAGCGGTCCTGACCCAGCGCATCGTGCTGCTCGCCGTCCTGATCGTCGTCGTCGTGGCCTGGTTGTCCTACCTCAGCGTCAGCGGCTACCTCTCCGGCGACTACGACTTCGACTACATGTCGGCCACCCTCATCGACGCCGTCCCGTTGGCGCTGCTGGGCTTCGCCGAACTGGTCGTGATCGTGTCGGGCCGCGGCGGGATCGACCTGTCGGTCGGTGCCATGGTGTCGCTGGTCGGGATGATCTTCGGCTTCGCCTACGGCAAGTGGGGATGGCCGCTGCTGGCCGCCGTGCTGCTGGCGGTGGTGACCGGCGCCGTGCTGGGTGCGATCAACGGATTCCTGGTCGCGCGCATCGGCTTTCCCGCGCTGATCGCGACGCTGGCGACGTACTACGCGTACAAGTCCATCGCGCTGGTGATCAACGACCAGAAGCCGATCAACAGTCCACAGATCCAGGACCTGTACACCCTCACCGGTTCGGTGAGCGTGCCGATCATCGGCGACTACGTCCCCGACGTACCCCTCGGCGTGTTCACGTTCCTGGTGCCCGTCCTGGTGGTGCTGTGGTTGGCGTTGGGGCGCGGTACCTTTGGCCGCCGGCTCTACGGGGTCGGGACCAACGACGTCGCCGCCCGCTGGGCCGGGGTCGACGTTCCCGGCACCCGGATGCGCGCCTACGTGACGGCCGGCGTCCTGTCCGGCCTGGTCGCCGTCTACATCACTGCCGAATTCGCCTCGGCGAGGCCCGATTCCGGTACGGCCGGCAACGGCCTGGCGCTGCCCGCGATCACCATCGCCGTGCTCGGCGGGGTCGCGATCACCGGCGGCGTCGGGCGCCTGGCCGGCGTGCTGCTCGCCACGCTCCTGATCGTGTGGCTCAACGCCGGCATCATCCTCTACTTCGAGGGCAACACCGGCACCCAGTTCCAATTGCTCGCCCTCGGTGTGGTTCTCATCGTGGCGGCGCTGCTCAACGGGTTGACGACCCGACGGTTCCGCGGCGGCGACTAGCCCGCCAAGAAATGGAGAAGAAATCTATGACCGTTCTCGACGCGTTCTCGCTGACCGGCAAGCGAGCCCTCGTCACCGGTGGCAACCGCGGCCTGGGGTTGGCGTTCGTGCGCGGGCTCGCCGAGGCCGGCGCGGACGTCGTCTTCGTCTCGCGTGACGCCGAGCGCAACGCCGCGGCCGTCGCCGCGTTGGCCGAGGACGGGCTCACCGTGCAGGCCTTCGAGGTCGACATCACCGCCCAGGACGGCCCGGACGCGGCGATCGGGGGTGCGGTCGAGCGGCTGGGTGGGCTGGACCTGCTGCTTAACAACGCCGGCCTCGCCCTCCACAAGCCGGCGCTAGAGATCACCGACGAGGAGTGGGACCTGGTCTTCGACGTGAACACCAGGTCGCTGTGGCGGCTCAGTCAGCGTGCGGCGGCGCACATGAAGGACCACGGCGGCGGCAACATCCTCAACGTGGGGTCCATCAGCTCGTTGATCGTCAACCGGCCGCAGTGGCAGCCCTCGTACAACGCCTCCAAGGCCGCGGTACACCAGTTGACCAAGTCGTTGGCCGCCGAGTGGGCGCCCCATGGCATCCGGGTCAACGCGATCGCCCCCGGATACGTCAAGACCGAGATGGCGCCGGTCGACAAGCCCGAATTCCGTCAGCACTGGATCGAGGACGCGCCGATGAAGCGGTACGCGCTTCCCGAGGAGATCGCGCCGACGGTGGTCTACATGGCATCCGACGCCTCGTCGTTCATGACGGGTTCGGTCGTCGTCATCGACGGCGGCTACACCGTTCACTGACCCACGTACGACTTCCTCGATTCCGGGGTGGTCGGCAGCCCGACTCGCGTAATTTTCGCCACAGTAAATTGACGGCGAAGGCGCAGCAAGTTGGCAGCCGACGCCGCGGCGAAACGGAGGACACCGTCGTGGGTCATGCCAGGTACATCGGCCGGGTCGGAGCGCTTGCCGTCACGCTCGGGGTGGGAGTGGCGATGGCCACCACCCCGGGACTCGCCTACGCCGAACCCACCTCGGACTCGTCGTCGTCGAGCGAATCCTCGCCCTCGGCAGGCGGCGGTGCCCCGTCGACCAAGGGAACCGCTGGTCCGGGTACTGCGGCGGGGCCCAAGAAGCCGACGTCGGTCACCGCGGGCACCGGCAAATCTGGGACGCACGGTAACTCGACTGGGGACGACCCCAAGGCCGACGAGCCGAAGGGTGACGACGCCAAGGGTGACGAGCCCAAGGCGGCCGAACCGAAGGCTGACGAGCCGAAGGACGTCGACCCCAAGCCCGTAGACGACAGCCCGCCAATCGTCATCATCGACGACGATCCGGAAGTCGTTCCGGCGCCAGAGGTTACGGTCGGGCAGCCGGCGTCGACCGGCTCGAAGAACGAGCACCAAGTCGTCACTCCGACGAAGACCCGCGACGTCACGACGGCCGTCGCCCCGGCAAGCGCGGCCCACCAGCAGTCGAAGACGGTGAGTCGCACCGCCGCGGTCGACACTTCCACGCCGGCCTCCACCACGAGGGCGTCGCTCGTGTCGGCACCAACCCCGACTGTCGCCGCGGCGGCGGTGACGGCCCTCGCGCCCGTCGTCGCACCACGACCGCAGACCCTGGTGACGGCGATCGCCGACTTCGTCGACGCACTGTTCCGACCGCTACTCAATCCGGTCAACGGTTCGCCGTTCCAGATTCCCATCCTGTCGGCGGTGTTGTCGTTGGTGCGCAACGAGTTCGAGCGAGTGTTCACCCCGCGCCCCGCGCGGGTGGGCTCGCAGCCGGTGGTCACCCAGGTCGACCCCACCACGCAGCACGTCCTGGTCATCGGCGTCGACGGGACCAACCTGAGCAGAATCCTGGCCGACGCCGAGAACGAGAACTTCCTCGACCTGATGCAGCACAGCACGACCGCCGCGTCGAGCATCGTCGGGCACACCACCATCTCCAACCCGTCCTGGACGTCGATCCTGACCGGGGTGTGGGGTGAGCGGACGGGCGTGATCAACAACGTCTTCACGCCATGGACCTACGACAAGTGGCCCACGGTGTTCGACCAGCTCGAGTCCATCGACCGGGACGTCAAGACGATGACCGTCGCCAACTGGAACGTCATCAACGCCATCTCCGCCGCCGGCACGTACGGCGCCGACGTGAACACCTACGTGGCGCAGCGGCCGGGGGACACCAACTGGATCGAGACCGACGACGCGGTCGCCGGCCGGACCGTCGACGCCCTCACGGCCGCCGACGCCCCCAACTTCCTCTTCTCCTACTTCGTCGGAGTCGACGAGAACGGGCACATGTACGGCGGTGCGTCGGAGGAGTACAAGCTGGCCGTCCGCAACATGGACGACAACCTCGGCGACATCATGGCGGCCATCGCTGCGCGGGAGGCGCTGGGCGAGGACTGGACGGTCATCGTCGTCACCGACCACGGTCATCAGCCGCAGGTGGGCTTCGGGCACGGCTTCCAATCGCCGGACGAGACTTCGACGTTCGTCATCGCCCGCGGCAGTGCCTTCACAGCCGGCGACGTCAACTCGCAGTACGAGATCGTCGACGCCACGCCCACGGTGGTGAGCCTCTTCGGTGGCACGCCCCGGCCCGGCTCCGACGGCGTGCCGCTGACGTCACTCGGCGCCGGCGACGAGGATCCGGACGATCTGCGGCAGGCGCTGCTCGACGCCATCGCGGCCAACGACCATCCCGACCTCGTCACCAACGTGGCACTCGGGCTGCGCACGATCTTCTCCACGATCCCGTACTACGTGTTCACGTTCGGCAACGACAACCTCGCGGGACTGCCGAGTTTCCTGGTGCTGCCGGCGAAGATCCTGTTCGACGGTCTCTACGTCATCACCAACGTCCCCGCGCAGGTGGTCGCCTTCCTGACCGGCGTCAGCGGCGCTCGGATCTTCCCCGTCCTGCCGCCCGCCCCGCCGATGTTCCCGCCCTCGGAGGACGCGACCCTGATGACCGCCCTCGGGTGCGACGGCGGTTCCGGCCTGCCGGGAGAGTCGTGGTGCAGTGCGGAGAACGTCGCCTGACGGGTGTGTCGCAGAACGCATCGGGGCTGAGATCGGCAATCGGGTTTGAGAATTGGCCGTTCGTGGAACTTGCTTACCTAGAGTAACGAACTGTTGCTCGACGACTCTAGGAGAAGCCACACATGAAGATCTTCGCCGTCATCGGAGGAAGCGCCGCCGTCACCGCCGTCGCCATCGGAATCGCCGTCCTGCAGGGGCCCGCGAGCAGCGGCGCCGTCGCGGGCGACATGGAGACCGGAGTGACCATGACCCAGTCCTCGCCTGCGCCGACGCAGATGTCGGTCGCCCCCCAGATCACGGGTCCGGCCGCGCTGCCGCCCGAGGAGCAGGGCCTTCCCGGCTGATTCAATCGCTTCCGCGGGCGCTATGCGGTAGGCAGTAACGCATGGACGCACGAAGCGAGTTGACGGTGTTCGGTCAGCAGTACGACACGCCGGACGGCGCGACCGTCATCGCGGTGTCGAAACCCGTCGGCGTCTTCGTCGTCAAGGACGGCAAGCCCATCTGGTCACCGGCGACGGACGACACCCGCATGGCGCTGATGGGAATCCTCGTCGGGTTGCTCGCAACGCTGCTGGCTGGGGTTGCCATGGTCCGCAGGCCGCCGTGGCCAGATCTGCACGGCGAGGTGTCCAAGCATCTCTAGCCGGTCAGTCCTGAACGGCCTTGGCGAGCGCGACGTACTTGGTGAGTTCGGCTGGGCCGGAAGTGGATTGGTCGACGAGCGAGCGCACCGCCTGATGGACCACGCGGACGAGGACCCACCCCCGTGCGCGCGCCTCGTCGAAGCCGGCCGCTTCGACGAGCGCGTGCAAGCGCGTGCGAATTCCGGCGCGAACATATCCTTCGAGTTCGTCCCAGCGGTGCCACAGCATGGGGGCGATCTCGAAGTGCGGGTCACCGTTGAGGGGTTTGGGTCCGATCACCGACCACGTTTCCCGATCGCCGGCGAGCACCTTCCGGTAGTGCAGATCGCCATGCAGAACGACGCCGGCGTCGTGGTCTGACGTCAGCTCGCGCGCCGCGGCGATCGCCTGCTCCACCAGCCGATGAGGGATCGGCGCGCCGCGCGGCAGGTCCTCGAAGTCACGAACCCACTGCTCGACAACGGTTGCCAGGGAACGCAATTGGGGCAGAGCTGGAACGTGAATTCGCCGGTACAGTGCCGCCACCACCTCGCAGGCCTCGACGTCCCATAGGGTGTCGAGGCTCTGTGTGCTTAGCCGCTCCACCAGCAGGGCGCGGCGATGCGGGTCGGCCCGTAGCAGGCGAACCGCCCCGACACCGCCCCAGCGTCGAAGCGCGAGGTGCTCGTGTTCGGACTCGACGTTGGGCGAGGCGAGCTTGAGGACCGCTGGCGCGCCATCCGACGTGCGCACGGCCACCACGGTTGACGCGGACCCCTGCGTCACCGGTCCGTCGAGGGTGAGCTCCCATTCGTCGAACTGGCTCTGGACGCCGGGTGGGAGGTCGGTCACCCTCGAATGGTGGCACGGGTGGCTGGATGAATCCGCGTCGTCCCATCCGTTCTGACGGTCGAACACGTGTCGTCGTCGGATCAGGAAGAGGCCCATTGTGAAGATCGTCGTCGTCGGAGGAACCGGGCAGGTGGGCTCGAAGCTGGTCAAGACGTTGACCGCCGACGGCCACGAGGCCGTGGCCGCCGCGCCGTCGACCGGCGTCGACTCCCTGACCGGTGAGGGCTTGGCGGAGGCGCTTGCCGGCGCGGCGGCGGTGGTCGACGTGTCGAACTCGCCGTCCACTGAGGACGACGCCGCGATGGACTTCTTCCGCCGGTCGACCACCCACCTGCTGGAGGCGGAGGCCGACGCGCGCGTCGGCCATCACGTGGTGTTGTCGGTGGTGGGCACCGACCGCTTGGCGCCGCAGAGCGGTTACTCCAGGGCGAAGTCGACGCAGGAGGGTCTCGTCGCCGCGGGTCCGATCCCGTACACGATCGTGCGGGCGACGCAGTTCTTCGAATTCCTCAGGACCATCGCCGACTCGGCGACGGTGGACGCGACGGTGCGGTTGCCTGCCGTGCTGATTCGGCCGATGGCCGCCGTCGACGTCGCACGCGCGCTCGCCGTCGCCACGCTCGGCGATCCGCGCAACGGCATCCTGGAGGTCGGAGGACCGCGGGAATTCTTGCTGCCGGACCTGATTCGGACGGCGCTCACCGCACGCGGCGACGCCCGTCAGGTGATCGCCGACGCCACGGCGACGTACCTGGGGCTCGCCGTCGACGAGCGGACGCTGCTACCCGGCGAGGCGGCCGTCGCCCACGACGTTCGCTTCGAGGACTGGATCATCGAAACGGCGGCCAAGGGTTAGTCGGTCCTCGACGCGTCGCTACGATCGGCGGGCAAGAGGGTTCACTCGAAACAGACGCGGTGATAGATGTCGGGCAAGGATCTGCGCGGGCGCGCCGGTGAATGCGCGACGCTGCGGCAGGTGTTGTCGAGCGTCCGATCCGCGGAGAGCCGGGCGCTCGTCATTCGCGGCGAGGCGGGGGTTGGCAAGTCGGCGTTGGTGGACTTCGTCATCGGTGAAGCCGACGGCTTCCAGCTGGTCCAGGTGGCCGGTGTGGAATCCGACATGGAGCTTGCGTACGCGGGGCTGCAGCAGCTGTGCGCGCCCCTGATGGATCGCGCCGACGAAGTGCCAGAGCCGCAACGTGAGGCGCTCTCGGTGGCCTTCGGCAGAGGAGTCGGACCCGCGCCCGACCGCTTTCTCGTCGGGTTGGCGGTGCTCAGTCTGATGGCGGCGGCGGCCACCGATCGACCGGTTCTCTGTGTCGTCGACGACGCGCAGTGGCTCGACCAGGTGTCGGTCCAAACCCTCGGTTTCGTCGCGCGTCGCCTGATGGCCGAGCCGGTCGCCATGATCTTCGCGGTGCGCGACGGCGTCGCCGACGTCCTCGAGGGTTTGCCCGAACTGAGGGTCGGCGGCCTCTCCGACGCCGAGGCGCGGGAGCTGCTCGAATCGGTGGTCATCGGCAAGATCGACGCGCGCGTGCGCGACCGCATCGTGGCGGAGACGCGTGGCATTCCGCTGGCGCTGCTCGAGGTGCCGCGCAACGTCTCCGCCGCCGAGCTGGCCGGCGGCTTCGGGACGACGGTCCGGCGGGCGTCCGCTGGTCAGATCGAAGACGGCTTCCTCAGACGCATTCAGGCGTTGCCCGAGTCGACGCGGCGGCTGCTGCTCGTCGCCGCGGCCGAGCCGGTGGGGGATGCCGCCCTGTTTCTTCGCGCTGCGGCGCGGCTGGGGATCCCAGTCGACGCCCTCGCGCCTGCCGAAGCTGCGGGCGTGATCGAATTCGGCAGGCGCATGCGGTTTCAGCATCCGTTGATGCGGTCGGCCGCCTACCGTGCGGCCGACCTGACCGAGCGTCGGGAGATCCACGGGGCGCTGGCCGATGCCACCGATCCAGAGGCGGCGCCCGACCGTCGGGCGTGGCACGCCGCGAACGCCGCGTCGGGACCGGACGATGCCGTGGCCGCCGAACTGGAGACCTCCGCGGGGCGCGCCCAAAGCCGAGGCGGTGTGTCGGCGGCCGCCACGTTTCTGGAGCGTGCGGCGGTGCTGACCTCCGATCCGGTCCTGCGCGGCGCGCGGGCCATCGCCGCCGCCCAGGCCAAACGGGAAGCGGCGGCACCCGACGCGGCCTACGAGCTGCTCGCGATCGCCGAACTGGGACCGCTGACGGCGCTCCAACGGGCTCACATCGCCCGGATGCGCGCCCAAATGGAGTTCACCAGCAGTCGCGCCGGTGAGCCGGGTGCGTCGACGGCGGCCGACGCCGCGTCGCAACTGCTCAGTGCCGCAGCACGACTCGACGGCCTCGCCGACGACGTGGCGCGGGAGACCTACTTCGAAGCGCTCACCGCGGCCATGTACGCGGGTCGGCTCGGCGAGCCGGGCATGCTGTCGACGGTGGCGCGGGCGGGCCGGGTCGCTGTCGGCCGCGTCGCGGAGCTGCAGCGTCCGATCGACTTCCTGTTGAGCGGCATGACCTCTCGAATCCTCGACGGTCCCGGTGCCGGTGCCGAACACATGCGGTCGGCGCTGGAGCTTTGGAACGTTCACGGCGGCAACGACACTGGGCAGGCCGTGCAATGGCCGTTCCCGATCGCCCAGGAATCTGCCGCGCACGAGCTGTGGGACGACGCGGTGCTTCAGCAGATCGCGACCGACACGGTGCGCCGGGCCCGCGACACCGGCGCCTTGGCCGTGCTGCCGCCCGCGCTCGTCTACCGGGCCGGGGTGCACGTGTACACCGGTGAATTCGGCATGGCGCAGACGCTCATCGAGGAGGCCAACGCCATCACCGCGGCCACGGGTTACACGCCGGTGAAGTATCACTCGCTGAACCTCGCGGCGTGGCGGGGCGACCCCGACGAGGCCGTCGGCAGGTTGGCCGCCGCCGCTGCGGACGGAATCGCAAGGGGCGAAGGGCGACTCGTCGGCGTCAGCCGGTTTACCTCCGCGGTCCTCTTCAACGGGCTCGGACGCTACGAAGAGGCGCTGGCCGCGGCCCGCGAGTGCTGCGAGTACGAAGACCTCGGGTTCTACGGGTGGAGCCTGTTCGAATTGGTCGAGGCGGCAGCGCATGTGGGTGATCGCGAATCCGGTTCGTCGGCTCTGGCCCTCATCGAGCAGAGGCCAGGTGTCAGTGGCACCGACTGGGGATTGGGCGTGGTGGCTGCCGCCCGGGCGCTCTTGGCCCCCGACGAGCATGCCGAAGGGTTCTTCGAGGAAGCCGTCGAGCGCCTCGACCGCGCCAGCGCATCGCTGCACGGTGCGCGGGCCAGGTTGTCCTACGGCGAGTGGCTCCGGCGGGCGAATCGCCGCATCGACGCCCGCAAGCAGCTGAACGTCGCGCACGCGGCGTTCACCCGGATGGGTGCCGCGGCCTTCGCCGAGCGGACTCGGCGCGAGCTGGTCGCCACCGGGGAGAAGGTGCGCAAGCGCAGCCCGAGCGACAAGGCCAGCGCCAGCGGCGACTTGACGGCCCAGGAAACGCAGATTGCCAGGTTGGCCGGCGACGGGCTCACCAATCAGGAGATCGGCGCCCAGCTGTTCATCAGCACCCACACCGTGGAATGGCATCTGCGCAAGGTGTTCGTCAAGCTCGACATCTCCTCGCGTCGGCAGTTGCGGACCATCTCCTGGGCGAGCTAGACCCGGGTCCGTAGTCCGCCGGGAACCACGAATCGCCAAGGGTTCGCCCCCGCCCTCGCCGAGCCACGCTGAAGTCAGTCTCCACGAGGAAGGGCGATTGCGATGGACGTATACGAGGCGGTCACCAGCCGACGGTCGGTCCGCGGCTTCACAGACCAACCCGTTTCCAGGGACTTGCTCGAACGAGTCCTGAACGCGGCGGCATGGGCGCCGTCCGGGTCGAACATTCAACCGTGGCACCTGTACGTGGTGACCGGCGAAACGCTGACCTCCTTGAAGAAGGCTGCGACCGAGCGGGTGGCCGCCGGCGAGCCCTGGGACGAGCGCGAATACGTGATGTACCCGCCGGCGCTGCACTCGCCGTACCGGGAGCGACGGGCGGCGTTCGGCAGGGAGCGCTACAGCGCACTCGGGGTAGCCCGTGAGGACTGGGAGGCCAGGGCCCGGGCGGCGATCGCCAACTGGGACTGCTTCGGCGCGCCGGCCGCGCTGTTCTGTTACGTCGACCGGGAATTGGGCCTTCCGCAATGGTCGGACCTCGGGATGTACCTGCAGACGGTCATGCTGCTGCTGAGGGCCGAGGGGCTGCACAGTTGCCCGCAGATGGCGTGGTCACAAGTTCGGACCACCGTGGCCGACGTGCTGTCGCCGCCACCGGAGCTGGTCTTGTTCTGCGGCATGTCGATCGGCTACGAGGACCAGGCGGTGACCTACGTCAGGACGGGCCGAGAACCCCTCGAGACCACGGTGACGTTCGTCGACCCCTGGTAGTTCCACCACGGACGGTGGCGCGGTGCGACTACGGGGTTTCAAGGGTTCGGTTCCTTCTCCCGACCGTGATTCTGAGGATGCACCTTCAGCGACACCGAACAGGGGACCTCTCGTCATGACCATTGCCACCGCCGAAGTTCGCGAGGAATCCGACGCGGAACTGGCCGAGCGCTTCGCCCGCGACGCGGTCCCTCTGTTCGACGCCCTCGGTCGACGCGCGCGTCGGCTGACGCTCAGCGACGCCGATGCCGAGGATCTGTTGCAGGACACGCTGTTGCACGGCTACCGGGGATTCCGGTCGTTTGAGCCCGGCACCAATCTGAAGGCGTGGCTGTTCCGTATCCAGTACCACCGGTGGATCAGTGCGCACCGCTACAAGCAGCGGCGCCCAATGGAGGTGACCGTGGACGACGTGGGCGAGTACGAGTCGGCCACTGGTCTGCCCTCGGCCGAGGACGACGTGTTGGAGATGCTGTCGGACAACGACATTCGACGTGCACTTGCGGCGTTGCCGGACGGTACTCGCGCGGTCATGTATTACGCCGGGGTCGCGGGGTACACGTACGCCGAGACCGCGGCGATGATGAACATTCCGATCGGCACAGTGATGTCCCGGGTGTCGCGCGGCAGGCAGCGCCTGCGCGTTGCGCTCGCCCATCTCGACCACGGTCAGGCGGCGTACGTGCAGCGGCGGAGTGCTTGACGACACATTGTTAGTGCCCTAACTATTTGTGTACGATTCAATTATGAACTCTCCGGCCACGGTGGACGTCGACCCACTGGCGCTCGAACGCCAGGTCTGCTTCGCGCTGGCCGTCACCAACCGCGCCGTCCTGGCCGTCTACCGACCGCTTCTGGAGCCGCTCGGTCTGACCCACCCGCAGTACTTGGTGATGCTGGCGCTCTGGGATCACCAGAAGTCGGCGTCGGGGGAGGTGCCCGCCCTGTCGGTGAAGCGGATCGCCGCGGCGCTGCAGTTGGACTCGGCCACGTTGTCGCCGATGCTCAAGCGCCTCGAAGCCATCGGCTTGGTGACCCGCAAGAAGAGCGCGGTCGACGAGCGCGCGACCGACGTCGAGCTGACCTCGGCCGGTGCCGCACTGCGGGCGAGGGCGCTGGAGATCCCGCCCGCGGTCGTCGCTCGACTCGGGGTGGAGCTGCCCGAATTAGAAGAACTTCACCGCGTCCTGACGCGAATCAACGTGGCCGCGTTGGCGGCCGGCGCGCTCGACGCCTGAACCGAAAGATGGGAGCCACCATGAACGACGCCCGACCGACGCCGTTGCAGTACGTCGCCTATTCCTACGGGCGGCGCCTACCACCGTCCATGCGCAACTGGGTGGCCGAGGACCTCGCGGGCGAGGGCGCCGTTCGCAGGCACGTCCTGCGGATGGCGATACCGCCGCTGCTCGTGCTCGCCCCGCTGTGGCTGCTGCCCGCGTCGCTCTACGTGCACCTGGAGATGACGGCGCCGATCTACATCTGGGCCATCCTGATGTCACTGGCGCTGAACAAGGTGTGGCGCCGCCACCGCCTCGTGCAGCACGACCTGGACCCGACGTTGGTCGACGCGCTCAGACGCCGCAAGGACTCCCGTCTCCACGAGGACTACGCCGCGCGCTTCGGCCCTCGGCCGGACTCGGCGAAGTGGCAGTCCAACAGCAGCCCCTTCTAGTCGAGGTTGAAGTTCGGTCGGCAGGGGCATCTGGTTCTCATGGCCGATAAGCACGAGAAGAACGACGACCACGCCGACGCGGCAGAGCCGCCGCCGGGACCTGCCGACCACGGTCGCAGCGGCGGCATGGCCACCCGCGAGGTGGCCCCGGACGTCGTGAAGCGGTCGGACGAATCGGCTGAATGATGGCTGAGCGCATGTCCGACGAATGGAGCGTCGTCGTGGTCCGGGCGACGCTCGGCGGCGACGAGACCCAGGGCGTGCAGGAGACCGTCGTCGTGGAGGGGGCGGAGGACGAAGCGCGACGCGTCTACGCCGACCAGGTCGCGGTCGCCGCCGACAACGAGTATCGGCAGGTGCGGCTGAGCCGTGCCGGCGAGGACGTCGACCTGTGGCCACCGGCGACCGGCTGGACCTCCTGACACGATGATCCCCGACCCGGTGAGGGCGGGCGTCGAACGTGCGACCGGCAGCCGCTGGGCGCGACTCGTCGCCCGCGCCGGATATCCCGTCAGCGGGACCCTGCATCTCCTCGTCGCCTACATCATCGTGCGCATCGCGCTCGGATCCGGGGGAGACGCCGATCAGTCCGGTGCGCTCGAGACCATTGCCGAGACCCGCTGGGGCACCCTCGCGCTCTACGCCGTGGCGTTCGGATTGTTCGCTCTGGCTCTGTGGCGTATCGCCGAGTCGTTGATCGGGCTGCACCCCTACGAGTCGGGAAACGATCCGGATGATGCTCGAATAGTGAACCGGCTCAAGGCACTTGGCCTTTCCGCGGTGTACACGATGGTGGCGGCGACGGCGCTGCGCTTTGCGTTGGGGAGCCGCACCACGAGCGGCCAGACCAATGCCGGCATTAGCGCGCGGCTCATGCAGTCCGACGGCGGCAAGGCGGTGTTGATCGCCGTCGGCGTGGTGACGATCGTCATCGGCGGCTACTACGCATTCAAGGGCGCGACCCGCCGATTCCTCGACGACTTGGTCGTCGACGGCGGTCCCGCCATCGTCGCCCTGGCCGTGTGCGGGTACGTGGCGGAGGGGCTCGTGCTCCTCATGGCCGGCGGGCTGGTCATCGTGGCCTCGGTCGACGCGGATCCGACCAAGGCCAGGGGGATCGACGCCGCGGTCAAGGCGCTGGGCAGCGGACCGTACGGCACCGCGCTGCTGCTGCTGGCCGGAGCCGGGTTCGCGTCATATGGCGTGTACAGCTTCGCCCTGACGCGCTACTCGCGGATGTAACGCTCACGTCCAGTACAGGATTCGGGCCATCGGCAGCGTTTCGGCAAGCGCGGACCCGAACCACGACCGCAGCTCTGCCATGGTGTCCTTCGGATAGACGTACTTAGCGGAGCCGTACTTGCCGAACTTGCGCGTGCGGGCCTCCTCGTCCATCTCCAACTTGGTGCGCGGGTACCACCCCAGGAGCACGTCCTTGCTCGTCTCGGTGAAGCGGTGCGTGATGCACTCCACCGTCAGGTCGAGGTCGGGGACGTCGGCCACGGCGGCGGCGACGTCGCGCAGCAGTGATCCGTAGGCCTCGCGCCAGTCGGGCACCGGCATGATGGGAGCGATTGTCAGGCCCACCCGGTAGCCATGGCGGGCCAGCTCCTCGAGCGCCGAAATGCGTTGCGGCAGACGCGCGGTGCCGCCTTCGAAGCGGTTGGCGACCTCCTCGGCGTTGACCGAGATCCGAACTCGCGTGCGGCCGGCGTGCGGCAGCGCGAGAAGGGGTGCGACGTCGTCGTACTTCGTGGTGAACCGCAGCCCCACCGGGCCCGGCCAGTCGTGGGTTCCGACATGGGCGATCGTCGTCGACAGCGACCCGGTGAGGTGTTCGATCGCGAGAGGGTCGGTGTAGCAGGAGGCTTCGAACGTAGTGCCCTCCGCCGAGCGCTCCGTCGAGGCCGAGGTGACGGTTCCGTGCCCGACCTTGTCGGCCATCGCGGCGAGGATCTCGGGAAGGTTGGCATACACCCGGGTGATCGGCGGGCCCGAGAGCGAGCCGGCCAGATAGCAGTACTGACAGTGGCCCGGGCAGCCTTCGGCCAGGTCGATCCGCCAGTCGGCGCTCGGCGGAATCGGTTGCAGTCGGCGCTTGCTCGGCGGTGCCACGACGACGGCGAGCGTTCGCTTGGCCAGTGCGTAGGTGGCGCGGTCGTCGCCGGCGCGCAACGACGGCAGCCGGTCGCCGGAGAGCACGTCGACGTCGGCAACGCCCGCGGCCTCGCATCGCGCGATGATCGCCGCGCCGTGCGGCAACTCGGAGGCCGACCGGGTCACCAGCACGCGGGCTGGGGTCCAGAGGGTGGGTGTGGCAGATGCGGTCTTCGTCGCCATCCCGCCCACGGTAACCCGACTTTCCGCAGGGGCGAACATGCTTGCGCGGCGCGCGAGCGGGTATCACGCCGAACATGACTGAGCGGATGACCGAGACCCGGGCGGGTGACGACGATCTGGACGGCGGGCCGCTCAAGCGCGGCATCACCGGGCCGCTGCTGTTCCTGTTCATACTCGGCGACGTCCTCGGTGCCGGCATCTACGCCCTGATGGGGGTGCTGTCCAAAGACGTTGGCGGTGCGCTGTGGGCGCCCCTGCTGGTGGCGCTGTTGCTGGCCCTGCTCACCGCCGGGTCCTACGCCGAACTGGTCACCAAGTACCCGAAGGCCGGCGGCGCCGCGGTGTTCGCCGAGCGGGCCTTCCGCCGGCCGATGGTGTCGTTCCTCGTCGGTTTCAGCATGCTCGCCGCCGGCGTGACCAGCGCCGCTGGTCTGGCGCTGGCCTTCGCCGGTGACTACCTGCGCACGTTCGTCGACGTGCCCGCGGTGCCTGCGGCCATGGTGTTCCTGCTGTTGGTCGCGGCGCTCAACGCGAGGGGCATCAGCGAAAGCGTCAAGAGCAACGTCGTCATGACGGTCATCGAACTGTCCGGTCTGCTGATCGTGATCGTCGTGGTGGCGGTCATGGTCGGCGGCGGCCGCGGTGACGTCGGGCGCGTGACGGAGTTCCCCGACGGCGCCACGCCCGCGCTGGCGGTGCTGAGCGGCGCGATCGTGGCCTATTACTCCTTCGTCGGATTCGAGACGTCGGCCAACGTCATCGAGGAGGTCCGCAACCCCCAAAAGGTCTATCCGACGGCACTCTTCGGGGCGCTCCTCACCGCGGGCGTCGTCTACGTACTGGTCGGGATCGCCAGTGCGACGGCCCTGTCGCCCGACGAGCTGGGCGAGTCCTCGGGCCCGCTGCTGGCCGTCGTCGGCGCCTCGGGTGTCGGCATTCCCGACTGGGTGTTCAGCGCCATCGCCCTCGTCGCCGTCGCCAACGGAGCGCTGCTCACAATGATCATGTCGAGCCGGCTGTCCTACGGGATGGCCGAGCAGGGGCTACTTCCCGCCGTGCTGGCCAGAGTGCTGCCCAATCGACGGACGCCCTGGGTCGCGATCGTCTCCACGACGGTGGTCGCGATGCTGCTGACCCTCGCCGGTGACCTGTCCACGCTTGCCGAGACCGTGGTGCTGCTGCTGTTGTTCGTCTTCATCTCGACCAACGTGGCGGTGCTGGTGTTGCGGCGAGACACCGTCGAGCACGACCACTTTCGGGTGTGGACGGTGGTACCGGTGCTTGGCGTCGGGTCGTGCATCCTGTTGCTCACTCAGCAGGACGCGAAGGTGTGGCTGTTCGGCGCGATACTGCTGGCGGTGGGTGCGGTGCTCTACCTGGTGGCACGGGTGGCCACCCGGCACTCGGGGACGAGGGCGTAGCCGGTCAGCGTCCCGCCGCGAGGGCGATTCGCGCGGCGACGTCGGCGGCAATGCCCAGCGTCGAGGGATCGTCGGACGGTTCGTAGCGGTCGTGGGTCGCGTCGTAGCGGGCACCGGCGATCGATCCGTGGTCGGCGTCGAGCTCCACCACCTCTGCGGGCCAACCGAATTCGCCGAGCTTGGCCGCGAACGTCGTCGAGACGGTGATGGGCACGACGTCGTCGTGCAGGCCGTGCAGCAGCGTGAAGGACCCGGTCGGTCCGCCGTCGAGACCGTCGAGGAGGGAGCCGCCCGAGATCGGGTCGGTGGCACCGAAGGCGCCCGCGAGGCAGACGGTGTGGCCGACGCGCATGCCGACGGCATTGGACTGGATCGTCAACCCGGCCGCGGCGAGACCTCCCATCGACCATCCGACCACCACCAAATCGTCGGCATTGGTGGCGCTGTCCCGCGCAAACGCTGCCGAACCGAGCAGGTCGGAGCGGCCGCCGTCGTCGGCGTGGGAGTTCCAGTCGGGGACCACGACGGCGAGGCGGTGGCTGGCGATCGCCTCGGCAAGTGGCCGTAGCGCGGCCCGTGAGTCGGTCTGCATGCCGTGCCACAGAAGGACGGTGGGGTCTGACGGGTCGCCGTATAGGTCGACCGAACGCCCCGGCGCGTATTCGACGGTTCTCATGGGGGTGGTGTTCCCCGCTCAGCGAGAGCCAAGCAGCGAGAAGAATTGGTGCGACGGGTCGTTGGGGCCGGGGCTGCCGCGCGGGGTGTCCCTGGTGATCGGGTGACCGAACTCCACCGGTGACGGATCGTCGATGCGTGCCCAGTCGGTGACGATGACCCGTTCGGAGATCCGCCACGTGCCGTCGCGCTTGCGGTACTTGTCCAGATAGCGGCCGCCGACGGTGACGTCGACGTCGCGGGCACCGGCGATCAGCGTGTGGTTCGCGACGGTGTAGATCTCACCTTCGGCCGTGTCCCCGGTGATCGCGAAGTTCACGGTGGTGACGTGGTGCTGCATCGCGCGGAGGTGGGGACGCGCGGCGGCGAGCCCGCCGATGAAGTCGTCGACCGACCCGGTCGAGAACGCGCCGTGGGCGTCGGTGGCGTCGTGGTGATAGAGATCCCTCAGCGCGGCGAGGTCGCCGCGGTCGACGGCGCGGCAATAGGCGTGGACGAGCCGGTTGAGCTGGTGCTCGTCGAGCATCTCCTGCAGCAGCGGATCCACCTGGTCAGGCTTGCTTGGCGGATTGCTCGGCGGCGTGGTCCTCGATTGCCTTGCCGATCGCGTGCGCGGCGCGGTCCATGAATTCGGTTCCGCTGGAGAGCACCCAGTCCCGGGAGGCGACCGGGGCGGCGAGTTGACCGGTGAAGTGCGGCATCACGTACTCGGCGAAGAGCTCGTAACTCTTGAGCTTCGCGGCGGGTGGCGCCCAGTCGTGGTCGAACAGCAGGAACGCCCCGAAGCCGCCGTCGCTCGCCTCGACGAGTTCGGAGATCTTGGCCACCGCGTCCTCGGGCGTGCCGATCACCGCGAAACCGGACTCCCGGTTGTTGGCGAGGATCTCGGCGACGGTGTCGCCCTGCACCGGGCCGGCGGGCAGCAGGTGCTTGAAGTACTGAGAGAACTCGACGATGCCGTGCTCGACGTCGCGCTCGGCCTGCTCGCGGGTCTCCGCCAGGTGCATCGGCCCGACGAGGCGCCACTTCGACCGATCGGCGACGTGACCATGTTCGAGGGCGACGTCCTCCCACGTCTTCCAGTGTTGGGCAAGCAGATCCATGCCCTGGCGCGCCGTCGCGGCGATCGACAACATGCCGACGCCGTGCTTGCCTGCGCCGCGCGGTCCGGTCGGTGAGAACGACGCCGCCACCGCAACGTCGAAACATGGCTCGCTGTAAGGCTTCAACTGAAGGCGTGCGTCCTCACACGTGAAGCCGTCGGTGTGCATGGTGACCGTTTCGCCGCGCAGCAGGCGCATGATCGCGTCGAGGCTCTGCTCCATCCGCGGCCGCTGCGCGTCGGCGGGAATCCCGAGCATGTGGGCATCCGAGGTCAGCTGCCCCGGCCCGCATCCGAGCATCACCCGGCCGCGGGTCAGGTGGTCGAGCAGGACCATCCGGTCGGCCAGCATCAAGGGATGGTGGTACGGCAACGAGCTGACGCCGGTGCCGAGTTTGATGTGCTTGGTTCGCTCGGCGGCGACACCGATGAAGACTTCGGGGGAGGAGATGATCTCGAACCCGGCGGAATGATGTTCGCCAATCCACGCCTCGGCGAAGCCCAGTCGGTCCATCGCCACGATCAGGTCGAGGTCCCGCTCGATGGCGAGCGTCGGGTTTTGCCCGACCGGGTGGAAGGGGGCCATGAAGTTTCCGAAGCGCATCGGCCCATTCTTGCCCGCGGGCAGGTGGACCACGTGCGGTTTCGGGCTGGTCGGGCCCGAACGGCGTTTCAACGTCGTCGCCGGCGGTAAAGGACGACGGTGACCAAAACCGGCCAGGTCCCTCAAGTTCACCCGTCGTCCAACTTTGCTGGCAATACTGACCGCGTGCACACGCCCACCAAGACCGCCCTCGTGCGGCTGACCATCCTCGCCTCCGTCATCGGTTGCGCCCTCTTCGGCGTCGCCGGTACCGCCTCGGCGTTTCCCGGTGGCGACACCCGGGGTGAGCTGTCGTTCGGCGGGCTGAACCGGACGTATCTGGTGCACGCGCCGACCGGCACCGACCGGCCCGCCGGCCTGGTGATCAACCTGCACGGCGCCGGCAGCGACGGAGCGGGCCAGGCGGCGAGCACCAACTACGGGTCCGCGGCCGACGCACTCGGCTTCGTCGTCGCCTATCCCGACGGCGTCGACCAGAGCTGGGCCGACGGCCGCGGTGCCTCGGTCCCGGATCGTCAGGGCGTCGACGACGTCGGCTTCCTCACGGCGCTGGTCGACCGGCTCGTCCGCGACTACGGCATCCCGCCGGGACGGGTCTTCGCCACCGGCATGTCGGCGGGGGGCTTCATGGCGTCGCGGCTGGCGTGCGACCGGGCCGACGTCTTCTCGGCAGTCGCACCCGTGGCGGCCACGCTGGGCTCCGGTGTTGCCTGCACTCCGTCCCGCCCGGTGTCGGTGCTGGCCTTCAACGGCACCGCCGATCCGGTCGTGCCCTTCGCCGGCAGGGGCATGGTGGGCCGGGGCGGACCCAGCGACATCCTCGCCGCGCCGGCGTTGTCGGCGCGCTGGCGGGACATCGACCGGTGCGCGGGTGCGCCGGTCGAGGACGAACTGCCCAGCACCGGTGACGGCACGTCGGTGCGCCGGTTCAGTGGGGTCGGCTGCGCCGACGGCACCGCCGTCGTGCTGCTGCAGATCAACGGCGGCGGACACACCTGGCCGACCGGAAACTTCGCGCTCCCGGGTGCGGGGCCGACCACGACGGCGACCAACGCGTCGCTGGCGAGCGCGCAGTTCTTCGCCGCCCACGGCAGATAGGGCGGCTCAGGACTCCGTGACGGCCGCCGCCAGGGCGGCCAGCTTGGTGTCGAGGGCGACGGCGGCCTCCAGCAGCGGCGGGTTGGGTTCGACCACCATCAGCGACGACGGACGCACGTAGGTCAGGGCGCTGCGGCCGCCGTCCTCCTCGGTCAGCAGCAGTTCGACGGGTGCGAACAGACCCGCCGTGACGTCGTGGCGCAGCATCGTGATGGCGATCAACGGGTTGCCGACGATCACCCGCCGAACCTGGCGGTCGAGTCCCGCCTTCTTGATCCAGGCACCGTGGTCGAAGGACGCGAAGAGCATGAAGCCGTGGGGTCCGACGTGCTCCTGGACCTCGCGTTCGTAGGACGCCCAGTCGTCGTGGCGGTCGGAGATGGCCTCGATGGGCACGGGTTGGCGGCCGACGTCGGCCAGCAGCGCGTCGACCAGCGTCGGGAAGTCCTTCGCGCTGTCGTAGCGCAACCGAACGCCGTCGAAGGGGATCTCCACTCCGGTCATGCTGGCCACCTCTCGTTCGTCCGCCCCATCTAAGTATAGTAAACAATATTCAGCTGGGAAGTTGGTGTACGCCGCGCATACTGGGCCCGTGAAGATCTGCGTCTTCCTCTCCGCCGCCGACCTCGACGAGCGATACACCGTGCCGGCCCGCGAGTTCGGCGAGCTGATCGGCGCGGGCGGGCACACCCTGGTGTGGGGCGGCTCCGACACCGGACTGATGAAGGTCGTCGCCGACGGCGTGCGCGCCTCCGGGGGCCGGCTGGTCGGCGTGTCGGTCGAATTCCTGCGCGTCAAGGCGAGGGTGGACGCCGACGAGATGGTGTTCGCCGCCGACCTCGCCGAGCGAAAGGCGTTGCTGCTGGCCGGATGTGACGCCATCGTGGTCATGGTCGGCGGGTTGGGAACCCTCGACGAGGCGACGGAGATCCTGGAACTGCGCAAGCACGGCTTCCACGACAAGCCCGTGGTGCTGCTGAACACCGCGGGCTTCTACGACGGGCTCGCCCTGCAACTGATGCGGATGGACGCCGACGGATTCCTGCCGATCCCGTCGGCGGAGCTGGTCCACGTCGCGCCCGATGCGGCCAGCGCGCTGGCCTACCTGCAGGAATCCGTCGGGCGTCGGTGAGTATCGTCGGGCGGTGCGCCTCGAGGAACTGCAGTGGTTCGTCACCCTCGCCGAGACCGAACACGTCACGGTGGCGGCCGCCGAACTGCGGGTGAGTCAGCCGACGCTCTCCCGGGCCCTTGCGCGATTCGAGGAGCAGGCCGGGACGCCGTTGTTCGACCGCGTCAACCGGCGCCTGCGGCTCAACGCCTACGGGCACATCATGCTCGAGCACGCGCGTCGCAGCATCGCCGAGATGCAGTCGGCGGGCGACCGCATCGACGCGCTGCGCAATCCCGACAGCGGCCGGGTGCGGCTGGCCTTTCTGCACTCGCTGGCCAGTTGGTATGTGCCCGAACAACTCCGACGTTTCCGAGACGCCGTGCCCGGCATCGGATTCGACCTGTTCCAAGGCCCGGCGCACGAAATCACCGAACGGGTGCTCGCCGGTCAGGCCGATCTGGCGATCACCGCGCCCCGACCCGACGACTCCGACTTCACGTGGCGCCTGCTGTACGTCGAGCGGCTGTGCCTGGCCGTTCCACCGGGACACCGACTGGCCACGCGAACCCGGATGCGGCTCTCGGCGGCGGCGGGTGAGCCGTTCGTGGCACTGGCCGAGCAGTACGGATTGCGCCAGGTCACCGACGAACTGTGCGCCGAAGAGGGCTTGACCCCGGAGATCGTGTTCGAGGCCACCGAGATCCCCACGATGGAGGGACTGGTCGCCGCCGGTTTCGGCGTCGCCGTGGTGCCGGTTCCGCGCGACGACGCCGGTCACACCAAGACCGTCCACGTGGCGCTCGCCAACCGGGGCGCCAAGCGCGAAGTGGGCCTGGTGTGGGGGAGGGGTCGCCACCTGGCGCCGCCGGCGGAACGGTTCGCCCGCTTTCTCACCGACCCGTAGCGGCGGCTCCGGGGCGCTGATCGGCAGTGATGTACCAGGCGTATGAAATCGATGAACCTCATGCATTGGACACATGAGGATGGGCTTCCTACCGTGGCACGAGTGTCCATTGAGCAAACCACCGCGCCCCACTGGGTGGGCCACAGCCGCGGTTCGGCCGAGTACGGACGACTGCTCGCCGCCCTGTTCTGCGCCGGGGTTGCGACGTTCGCCCAGCTGTACTCGCCGCAAGCCGTGCTGCCGCTCATCGCGAGCGGTCTGCACATCGGCGCCGCCGACGCCGCGCTGACCATCTCGGCGTCGACCGTCGGTCTGGCCGTCGGCGTCATCCCCTGGTCGACGCTGGCCGACCGCATCGGCCGGGTGAAGGCCATGACGATCTCGGTCGGCGTCGCTACCACCGTCGGGCTCGTGGTCCCGTTCGCGCCCACCTACGAAGCCCTGCTCGCCGGGCGCTTCCTCGAAGGTCTGTTCGTCGGTGGCGTGCCCGCCATCGCGGTGGCCTATCTGACCGAGGAGATCGATCCCGCGCACGCCGCCCGGGCGGCAGGCACCTTCGTCGCGGGTACCACCATCGGAGGTCTGCTGGGCCGGTTGGTGGCCAGCCCGGTGGCGGAATTCGCCGGCTGGCGCGGGGGAGTGTTCACCGTGGCCGTGCTGTGCGGCTGCGCGGCACTGGCATTCGTCAAGCTCGCACCCGCACCGCGGGGCTTCGTCCCGCGCCGCGGCACCGGACCCGAGGGGACGCTCGCGCACCGGCTGGGGGCCAACCTGCGGTCGCGCCGGCAACTGGCCCTGTTCGCCCAGGGCTTCCTGCTGATGGGCGGCTTCGTCGCGCTGTACAACTTCCTGGGCTTCCGGCTGACCGGGGCACCGTTCTTCCTACCGTCGTTCCTGGTCAGCCTGGTGTTCCTGGCCTACCTGGCGGGCACCTGGGCGTCCTCGCGCGCGGGTGCCGAGGCCAGCCGCTTCGGCCGAAAGCGGGTCCTGCTGGTCTCCATCGCCATCATGGTCACCGGCGTGGCGATCACGCTGAGCGACAACGTGTTCGTGGTCCTCGGCGGCCTCGTGGTGGCGACGGCCGGGTTCTTCGGGGCCCACTCGATCGCCGCCGGGTGGACGGGGCAGTCGGCGCCCGTCGGCAAGGCGCAGGCGTCGTCGCTCTACAACCTCTTCTACTATGGCGGCTCCAGCGTCATCGGCTGGTTCGGCGGCGTCGCCTTCGACCATTACGGCTGGTCGGCCGTCGCCGCGACGATCCTGGGGCTGGCGCTCGTCGCGGCGGCCGTGGCGGCGCTGGTCCTGCCCAAGGACTAGGTCCTAGAGCACGTCCTTGATGTCGTTCTTCAACGCCTCGGCCTGCGTGCCGAACACCGCCTGGACGTTGTTGCCCACCTCGATCACACCGGCGGCGCCGAGGGTCTTCAGCCGCGCCTGATCCACCTTCGACGGGTCGGCGACCTCCATCCGCAGCCGCGTGATGCAGGCGTCGACGTTGACGAGGTTCGCCCGGCCGCCGAACGCGGCGATGAGCTGCTCGGCGGTGCTGTCGGTCGCGACGGGCGCAGCGACGGTGTCGGTCGCCGTGCCCGATCCGCCGGCCGACACGGCGGTGGCCGAGGTGACGCCGTCGTCCAGGTTGGCCCGCTCCTCCGCCTCGAATTCGACGTCGGGCTCACGGCCGGGGGTCCGCATGTTCCACTTCACGATCGCGAAGCGGAACAGCAGGTAGTACACGGCGAAGAACACGACGCCCATGCCGATGAGCAGAGGAATGTTCTTCGCCGCGGGGGCGGTGCCGTACAGCAGCAGGTCGATCAGTCCCGCCGAGAACGAGAAGCCCAGGTGGATGTCGAGCAGGTAGGCGATGGCCAGGGACAGACCGGTCAGGACGGCGTGCACGACGTACAGCGGGAACGCCACGAACATGAAGGCGAACTCGAGCGGCTCGGTGACGCCGGTCAGGAACGCCGTCAGCGCGGCCGCCGACAGGATGCCGACCGCGACCTTGCGCTGCTTCTTGTTGGCCACGTGGATCATCGCCAGCGCCGCCGCGGGCAGGCCGAACATCAGGATCGGGTAGAAACCGGAGGTGAGCAGCCCCGCCGACGGGTCACCGGCCGCGAAGCGGGTCAGCTCGCCGGTGACCACCTTGCCGTCGGGCGCCTGGTAGTCGCCGTAGATGAACCAGACGAACGAGTTCACGATGTGGTGCAGGCCCAGCGGAATCAGCATGCGGTTGGCGAAGCCGTAGACGAACGCGCCGATGGCACCCGAGCCGCCGATGAACTTGCCGAGACCGGTCAGGCCGGCGTCGAAGAGCGGGTAGCAGTAGCTCATCGCGAAGGCGAGGAACAAGCAGGCCAGGGACACCACGATCGGGACGAAGCGCCGGCCCCCGAAGAAGCCGAGATACGAAGGCAATTGGATGGTGTGGTACCGGTCGAACAGGAACGCGGTGAGTAGGCCGACCAGGATTCCGGCGAACACGCTGTAGTTGATCTGGGCCTGTTCACCGGCCTTGTCGAGCTCCCCGGCCAGCACGATCGGCGACATCGTCTTGAACACCGCCTGCACCACCAGGTATCCGACGACGGCGGCCAGCGCCGTCGAACCGTCCGCCTTCTTGGCGAATCCGATGGCGACGCCGACGGCGAACAGCAGCGGCAGGTTGCTGAAGATTGCGTCACCCGCCGCGGTCATCGCCTGGAAGAACGGCCCGATGACCGGCGCCTTGATGCTGCCCAGCAGGTCATCCTGGCCCAGCCGCAGCAAAATGCCCGCCGCGGGCAGGACCGCGATGGGAAGCATCAGGCTCTTGCCGAGTCGCTGAAGTTGCGCGAAGCCGGGAATTCGGATGCCCGACTTGCGCTGTGTTCCTGCGGATTTCGTGGTGTCGCTCATCGTCGATCGCCCTTCTCTGCGGCACACGTGGGCCGCCGCCTCGGCTGCGGGAGAAGCCTAGACGAGAACCCGGGAACATGAGACCCAGTTGCACCGGTACTCGTATTGTTGAGCAGATGAGCACCACACACGTCCTCGCGCCGGTCGGCGGTCGCGCGGTCCCGCTGCAGGACGTCCCCGATCCCGTCTTCTCCCAGGGCATGGTCGGATACGGCGCCGCCGTCGAACCGCCCCAGCAGGTCACCGAGGCGATCGCCCCCGTCGGCGGCAAGTTGCTGAAGCTGCTTCCGCACGCCTTCGTCGTCCTGACCCCCGACAACGTCGGGGTGCTGGTGCACCTCGGCCTGGACACCGTCGCCCTCAAGGGCGAGGGCTTCACGGCACACGCCAGCGAGGGCGACGTCGTCACCGCCGGCCAGCTCGTAATCACCTACGACGTACCGGCCATCGTCGCCACGGGACTCAACCCCATCGTGCCCGTCGTCATCATGGACGAGCGCGAGGCGGGCAACGTCGTCGCCGGCGAAGCCGTCCTGGAGGGCGCGGAGATCCCCTCGGGCGCACACCTTTTCACCGCGAACAAATAGATGGAAGTCGTCATCTGCCGTGACGCCGAGGAAATCGGCGCCATCGCCGCCGACGCCGTCGGCGCCCTGCTGGCACGCAAGCCCGACGCCGTCCTCGGCCTGGCCACCGGATCGTCACCGCTGGCGATCTACGACGAACTGGCGGTGCGCTGCGACGGCGGACACCTCTCGTTCGCCCGCGCCCGCGGCTTCACCCTCGACGAGTACGTCGGCCTGCCCGCCGACCACCCCGAGCGGTATCGCAACGTCATCGACCAGGTGTTCACCTCGCGGGTCGACGTGGCGCCCGGCGCGGTCCAGAGCCCCGACGGCGCGGCGGGCGACATCCCGGCCGCCTGCGCGGCGTACGAGGCCGCGATCCGGGCCGCCGGTGGGGTGGATCTTCAGATCCTCGGGATCGGGACCGACGGGCACGTCGCATTCAACGAGCCGGGATCGTCGCTGGCGTCGCGGACGCGAATCAAGACGCTGACCCGGCAGACCCGCGTCGACAACGCCCGATTCTTCGGCGGCGACGTGGAATCGGTGCCGACGCACTGCCTGACCCAGGGGCTCGGAACCATCATGGAGGCCCGGCACCTGATCCTGGTGGCCACCGGCCGCAGCAAGGCCGAGGCGGTCCACCACCTCGTCGAAGGCGCCGTCAGCGCGATGTGGCCCGCGACCATCCTGCAGCATCATCCGCATGCCACGGTGCTGCTCGACGACGCCGCCGCCCGCCGCCTTCAGCTGGTCGACTACTACCGCGAGACCTACCTGTCCAAGCCGGCCTGGCAAGGGATCTGAGTGCTGCTCGCCGTCGGCACCCTGCTCACCGGCCGAGAGCTGTTGCGCCCCGGGTGGATCGAGATCGTCGGCGGGGTGGTCCACGCCGTCGGCGGGGGCCCGCCGCCACGGCCGGTCGACCGCGACCTCGGGGCGGTCACCCTCGTCCCCGGCTTCGTCGACACCCACGTGCACGGCGGCGGGGGCGCCAACTTCACCTCCGCCACCCACGCGGAGACGGCGACCGCGGTGGAGCTGCATCGCCGCCACGGCAGCACCGCCGTCGTCGCCTCCCTCGTCACCGCGAGCCCCGACGAATTGCTCAGGCAGATCACGGGATTGGCCGCCGACGTCGACGCCGGTCTGATCGACGGCATTCACCTGGAGGGCCCGTGGCTGTCCACCAAGAGGTGCGGTGCCCACCAACCCGGTCTCATGCGCGACCCCGACCCCGGCGAGATCGACCGCGTGCTCGCGGCGGGCGGAGGTGCGGTCCGAATGGTCACCGTCGCCCCCGAGCGCGACGGGGCACTCGCGGCGATCCGGCAACTGGTTGCGGCCGGAGTGGTGGCCGCCGTCGGGCACACCGAGGCGACGTACGACCAGACCCGGGCGGCGCTCGACGCAGGGGCGACGGTAGGCACGCACCTGTTCAACGCGATGCGTCCCGTCGACCGCCGGGAGCCAGGCCCCGTCGTCGCGCTCCTCGAAGACCCGCGGGTGACCGTCGAGCTGATCGCCGACGGCGTCCACGTGGCCCCCGCCATCCTGCGCCACGTCACCCGCAGCGCCGGGCCCGACCGGGTGTCGCTGGTGACCGACGCGATGGCGGCGACGGGGATGGCCGACGGCCGATACCACCTGGGCCCGCTCGCGGTGGACGTCGTCGCCGGCGTGGCATCGGTGGCGGGCACCGACACCATCGCGGGCAGCACCGCGACGATGGACCGGGTGTTCCGGTTCGCCGTCGACCATTGCGGACTGCCCCGGTACGAGGCATTGCACTTGGCCGTCCGGCAGGCCTCGCTCAACCCAGCCCGGGCGCTGGGTCTGCCGGCCGACGGTCTGGTTCCCGGGGCGAACGCCGATGCGGTGGTGCTCAATTCGGAGTTGCGGGTGGTCGGCGTGCTGCGCCGCGGACGCTGGGTCACCTGATTTCCCCGCCCGGCGTCGGGTGACGTCGCGTTGACGGCGGCGTCGATACCGGCTCGCCGGCCGACGAATATCGTTCTACCTCCGAACCATTGACCGCCTGCGGTTACGATCGCGGCTGGGGGTGAACGCCATGACCACGACGCCGGTTCTGCAGACCACGCCGGACGCGCGAGCGTCCGCGGGGTGGTTGCGGCGTTTTGCCCGGACCACTCCCGGTGTGATCGGTCTGGTGGCGGTGGTCGTCGCGGCGTCGTGCGTGATCGCCGGCGTCGTCGTCGGGGGACAGCTCGACGGCCGCATCGCCACCAGCGACCGGATCCTCGACCACTCCGAGCCGTTCGCATACTCCACGCAGAAGCTCTACGCCGCACTCTCGGCCGCCGACGCGGCCGCCGCGACCGAGTATCTGTCCGGCGGGCTCGAAACGGCCCCCATGCGGGCCCGCTACCAGCAGGCGCTGGCCGACGCCGCCGAGGCGTTGACCGACGCCACCGTGGGAGCCGGCGACGCGCAGACACGCACGGCGCTCGCACAGATTTCGGCCGAGCTGGCCGCCTACACCGGTCAGGTCGAGGCGGCTCGGGCCAACAACCGGCAGGGCTTCGCGGTCGGTGCCGCGTACTTCCGGGAGGCGTCCTCGTCGATGCAGACCTCGATGCTGCCCAGCGCCGAGCGGGTCTACAGCGGGGCCCTCGCCGCGGTCGACGAGGATCAGCGCTCGGTGGCCACGCTGCCCCTCGTCGGGCTGGTCCTCCTCGCGCTCGTCCTGGTGCTGGTCGTCGTCGGATCGCGGATGTTGGTCACGCGGACCAACCGCCAGTTCAACCGGGGCCTGATCGCCACCGCGGTCGCCGTCGCGCTGGTGATCGGGTGGATCGGGGTGGCCAACGCGTTCGCCGCGCACAGCATCGAGCTGAGCCGCCGCGACGGCACACAGCGGTTCGAGGAGCTCGCCAACGCACGCGTGCTGGCACAGAAGGCGAGGACCGAGGAGACGCTGCAGCTCATCTCCCGCGGCGACATCACCGCGGGGGAGAAGTCCTACGGTGATCGCATCGACGAGCTGACCGCCTTGGTCGAGGACGAAGCCGCGGCGGGCAGCGTCGCCGCGTGGCGGGCCAGCCACGGCAGGCAGGTCGAGCTGTACCGAAGCGGTGACTATGCCGGCGCCCTCACCCAGGCGATCGGACCCGATCAGAACGCGTCCGCCGCGCTCTTCGCGGCCGTCGAAACCAGCCTGAACGACGCCATCGAAGAGACCCGCACCACCCTGCGCGACGACGTCGACGCGGCCGGTACCCGCCTGTCGTGGAGTCCCACCGGCACCTTGGTGCTGATGGTGGTCGCCGCGGCGGCCGCCGTCGTCGGACTGTGGCCGCGGCTCAAGGAGTTCCTGTGAAGGCGCGAATCGCCGCGGCCGTGCTCGCCGTCGCCCTCACCTCCGCGTGTGGGGCTCCGGAGTCGCCGTCGTCGGTCACGGTCACCCCGGTCAACGCAATGCCCGGGGGTGCGCAGGAGATCACGACCGCGCCCACCGCCGCCACGGCGGACTGCGACCGGGAGGCGAGCCTGCGCCCCGGCCCCCAACCCGCGCCCGGGGCCATGCCGCCCGGGTCCACGATGGCCGACATCTTCGCGCGCGGCCGCCTCGTCGTCGGCGTCGACCAGTCCACCAACCTGTTCGGCTCCCGCAACCCTGCCACGGGGCAGCTCGAGGGCTTCGACGTCGACCTGGCTCGCGAACTGGCCCGGAGCATCTTCGGCGATCCCAACCGGGCCGACCTGCGGGTGGTCACGGCGGCGCAGCGGGAGACGGCGTTGCAGGAAGGGCAGGTCGACCTGGTGGTCCGCACGTATTCGATCACCTGCGACCGCAAGAAGAAGGTCGCCTTCTCCACCCCCTACTACATCGCGAAGCAACGCATCCTGGCCACCAGGGGCTCCGGAATCCGTTCTGCCGCCGACCTTTCCGGCAAGCGCGTGTGCGCGGTGAAGGGTACGACGTCGCTGACCGCGCTCTACGGCCTCGATCCCCGGCCGGCGCTCTACGGGGTGGGGCAGTGGACCGACTGCCTGGTCATGGTGCAGCAGGGCCAGGTCGACGCCATCAGCACCGACGACGTCGTGCTGTCCGGGCTACTGGCCCAGGACCGCAACAACCTCGAACTGGTGGGCGCCAGCATCGGCGACGAACCCTACGGAGTGGGCGTCAAACTGGAGAACCAGGACCTGGTCCGCTTCGTCAACGGCGCCCTCGACCAAATGCGCGAGAACGGGACGTGGGAGCGGCTGTACCAGGCCAACCTGCAACAGGTGGCGCCCTCGCCCGGCCCGCCGCCCGCGAGGTACCAGGATTGACGGCCATGCTGAGCACCGAGGAGATCGATCGCGAACTCCGGTCCCGCACCGAGGAGGTGAACGCCGCCTCGGCCACGCTCTTGGAACTCGACGACCATCCCGGCCTGCAGCACGTGCGGCGCTATCCGCCGGTCGGTGAGACGGCCCGACGGTGGTCTCGGGTGGAGACGTCCCTCGACGGGTTGTGGCAGGACGTGGCGCGGATGACCTCGATCCTGGAGTCCGCGAAGGCCCTGCGCGCCCGCCGATCCAAGCTCGACGAGGACGACCGCGACGAGCTGACCAGATGGCTGCGCGACCGCCCGCTGGAGGTCTCCCGCGAGCGAATTCCGTTGGCGCAACGGGTGATCACCGGACCCGGTGAGTCCGTCGACTACGTGGGACTGGCCGACATGGCCGCACACCTGCGCGAGGCGTACCCCGCCGTCGTGGACTTCCTCGACGACGTCGACCGCGTGAACTCGCTGATCGCCGACCGGTTGGGTCCGTTGCAGCAGCGCCTCGACGAGGCGGGGGCGACCTTCCCCGACGAGGTCGGCGACCTGCTGGCGGTGTCGGCGACCGACCCGTTGTCGTTGACGTCCGAGGACGTCGCGGCGCGCATCCGCGTGATCGCCGCGGAGGTGGAGCGCAGATCGGCCGAGCTCGCGGAACTGACTGCGCTGCGCGCTGATTGGAGCCAGGCCGTCGCCGAGACCGCGGCCCGGCTCGACGTGCTGCGGACCGGCACCGACCGGCTGGTCGAGGTCCGCGCCCAGGCCGAACGGGACGTGGTCTCCGGTCCGCTCCCGGTGCACCCCGACGTCGAGCCGGCGCTGCGCGCCGAACTCGGCGCGCTCACCGCACCGGATCCGGTTGCCCTGCGGTCACTTCGGCAGCGCGTCGAGGCCGCCCTGGGGGTCGTGGCCGAGGACGAGGAGCTGGCCCAGGGGCTGCTGGATCGCCGCGTCGAACTGAAGGGGCGGCTGACCGCGTATCAGGCGAAGGCCGCCAGGCTCGACCTCGGCGAGGATCGGGACCTGTTGGCCTGCAGCCGGATCGCCTCCGGTCTGCTGCACCGGCAGCCGTGCGACCTGCGTGCCGTCACGAGGGCCGTCGCGGACTATCAGGAGTTGCTCGTCGAGAAGCAGGGGAGCGCCAGATGACGTGCACCGAACCCGGCTGCACCGGCACCGTCGTCGACGGCTACTGCGACGTGTGCGGCACCGCCCCGCCGGCACCGGGGTCCCCGGTCACCGCCGCGTCGGCGCCGGCGTCGACGGCCACCGCGGCGAGTCGGCCCAGCGCCCGGTCGAGAGGCTCGGCGAGGACCGGGTCGTCGAGGTCCTCCAGTACGCGAGGTCGGCTCGGCGCCGGCGTGGTGACCATCCCCAGAATCCCGAAGGGCGACCCGGCGGCGGCCATCCTGACCGACCCCAAGGTGCCCGAGGGCAGCCGGTTCTGCGGCAACACCGACTGCGGCAAGCCGGTGGGACGCAGCGCGGACGGGAATCCGGGCCGGGTGGAGGGCTTCTGCACCCAGTGCGGCACCCGATACTCGTTCGTGCCCAAGCTGTCCCGCGGCGACGTGGTCGGCGGGCAGTACGAGGTACAGGGTGCAATCGCCCACGGTGGGCTCGGCTGGATCTACCTGGCGGTCGACCGCAACGTGCACAACCGCTGGGTGGTGCTCAAGGGCCTGATCAACTCCACCGACGCCGACGCGATGGCCGCCGCCGCGGCCGAGGTGCTCACGCTGTCGGAGGTCGAACACCCGAACATCGTCCGGATCTACAACTTCGTCGAACACCTGGACGTGGGCGCCACGGCGCCCGTCGGCTACATCGTCATGGAGTACGTCGGGGGCACGTCGCTCAAGCAGATTCGCAAGGCCCGCAACGCGCCGCTTCCCCCCGATCAGGCCGTCGCCTACCTCGTCGAGATCTTGCCCGCCGTGGCCTATCTGCACGCCCAGGGCCTGGCCTACTGCGACTTCAAGCCCGACAACGTGATGCAGACCGACGAGCAGCTGAAGCTGATCGACCTGGGCGCGGTCATCGCGATGGACGACGAGGAGAGCGCGATCTTCGGCACCGCCGGCTATCAGGCGCCCGAGATCGCCCAGACCGGGCCGACCGTGGCCAGTGACGTGTACACCGTCGGGCGCACCCTGGCCGTGCTGGTGATGGACGTGCCGCAGGAACACGGCCGCTTCGTCGACGAGCTGCCGGGTCCCGACACCGTGCCGGTGCTCGCCACCTACGAGGCGCTGTACCGCGCGATCCTGCGCGCCACCGACGTCGACCCGCTGCGCCGGTTCTCCTCGATCGAGGAGATGGCTGATCAACTCACCGGGGTGCTGCACGAAATCGCCTCCACCGACACGGGCGTCGCGCGGCCGCGTCAGTCGAGCTACTTCAGCCCTCAGCGCGAGGTGTACGGCGCCGGTCGAGACGCGGCGGTGAAGCCGGCCCGGATCATCGCGGCGCTGCCCGTCCCGATAGTCGACCCGACCGACGCCGGGGCCGCGTTGCTCGCGACCACCAGTGGCACCCCGCCCGCCCGGCTGGAGAACGCCCTCACCCTCGCCCGTGGCGGCACGAACCAGGGCGCCAGCACGTCGGTCGAGGTCCCGCTGCGGCTGGTTCGCGCGTCGTTGGAGCTCGGCGCCACCGACAAGGCCAGCGCTCGCCTCGCCGAGCTCGAACCGATGATCGGCGGGGACTGGCGGTTGTCCTGGTACGCCGGGCAGTGCGCCCTGCTCGACGGCCAATTCGACCAGGCGACAGCGGATTTCGACACCGTCCTGGCGACGCTCCCGGGTGAGCTCGCCCCCAAGCTGGCGCTCGCCGCCACCGCCGAGCTTCGCGGCGCCCACGACGACGCGCAGCGGTACTACGAGATGGTGTGGCGGACCGACCACGGTTACGTCAGTGCCGCCTTCGGGCTGGCCCGGCAGCGGGAGCGGGCCGGAGACCGGGCCGGGGCCGTCGCGGCGCTGGATCAAATCCCCGCCGCCTCATCCCATTCCACCGACGCCGGTGCCGCCGCGATCGAGATCCTGCTCGAGGGACGGACGGCGGACAAGCTCGACGAGCAGACCCTCGTCGACGTCGACCGGCGGGCCAGCGCCCTCGCTCTCGAGTCGAACGCCAAGCGGGCACTGCTGCGGCTGCGCGTACTGGGGGCCGCCCTCGGGTGGTTGGAGGCCGGGCACACCACCACGGTTCCTCGGCTGCTCGGCGCGGACTTCACCGTGCCGGGGTTGCGCACCGGGATGGAGCGCTGCTACCGCGACCTGGCTCGCGAGTCGTCGGGCATGTGGGAGCGCATCGAGCTGGTGGAGAAGGCCAACGCGATCAGGCCGAGGACGCGGATATGACGGGCGCACTGGCGACGTGCCCCGCCTGCGCCACCCCGGTCGGCGGGTCCGACCGGTTCTGTGAGAGCTGCGGCGGGCCGCTCTTCGAGGTGCCCACGCCGGCGTTCGAACGGGTGGCCATTCCGCGGCCGGTGCCGCTCGAGGGGGCCTGCCCCGACTGCGGCACCGAGACGTTCTCCGACGGCTACTGCACCGGCTGCGGCCATCGCCGCGCAGCACCCGACCGCGACGAGGCGCACGTGGGGGTGATCGCCGTCGTCACCGACCGCGGTCTGCTGCATTCCCGAAACGAGGACGCCGCCGCGGCCGGAACGGTGACCGGCGTGCCCGGTCTGCCGGAGACGCGAGCCGTCGTGGTGTGTGACGGAGTCTCCACCTCCGGAGAGCCGCAGATGGCGTCGGCCGCCGCGTCGGTGGCGGGCGTCGAGGCCATGCTGGCGGCATTGGCGGGGGGCGCCGCCACGCGGGCGGCAGGCCTCGCCGGGCTGGCCGCGGCGACCGCGGCGGCCGCCCACGCGGGCGTCGGCCTCGATCCCGACAACGCACCGTCGTGCACCTATACCGGTGCGGCGCTCGTGACGAAGGGTCAAGGGACGGTGGAGGTCACGATCGGCAACGTCGGCGACAGCCGTGCCTACTGGCTTCCCGAACCGCCCGGGCAGGCGCGGCAGCTGACGCTCGACGACTCGGTCGCCCAGGAGCTGATGACGGCCGGTGCCGCCGCCGATTCGCCCGACGTGCAGCGCGGCGCACACACCATCACCCGGTGGCTGGGCGCCGACTCCGAGGCGCAGCCCTGGGCGGATTCGAACGTCCGGACCCTCACCGTGACGGGACCCGGGACGCTGCTGCTGTGTTCGGACGGGTTGTGGAACTACCTGCCCGACGCGGCCGACCTCGCCCGGTTCTGTTCGGGGCAGGACCCCACCGCGGCGGCCCGCGCCCTCACCGAGTTCGCCCTTCAAGCCGGCGGCAACGACAACATCACCGTCGCGGTGATTCCGATCGGAGGAGCTACATGACGTCAGCTGGGCAAGAGGGTGTCTCGGGGTTCTCCGTGGACGTCGACCACAACCCCTACCTTCCCGAGGGAACCGGCACGGTCGACGCGATCGTCAGCATCACCGTCGGGGGCGAGGTCGCGGTGGCCTCCGCCCCGACCGAACGCGTCGAGGCGATCATCGTCGACTGCTCGACGTCGATGCTGAAGCCGGCAGGCAAGTTCGACGGCGCGAAGCGGGCGACGGTGGCCGCGATCGAGGAACTCAGCGACGGCACGTACTTCATCATCGTCGCCGGAACCGCCAGCGCCGCGGCGATCTATCCGCCGGACGGCGTGCCGACCCGGGCGAGTGAGGCGACCAAGGCGGAGGCGGCGTGGGCGGTCGGCGGGCTGGTTCCCTACGGCGGCACCGCGATGGGTACCTGGCTGGGCTACGTCCGCGACATCGTCGGCCGGTTCCCGGGTGCGCTGACCCATGCCATCCTGCTCACCGACGGCAAGGACGAACACGAGACGCCGGAACAGTTGCAGCAGGAGATCGCGCAGAGCGTCGGAAAGTTCACCTGTGACTGCCGCGGAGTCGGAACCGCCTGGCGCGTCGACGAATTGCGGTCGATCTCCTCGGCACTGATGGGCACCGTGGACATCGTCGCCGACGCCGAGGACCTCGCCGAGGACTTCGCGGCGATGATGCGCGCGTCGATGGGCAAGTCGATCCCCGACCTGACCCTGCGGGTGTGGACGCCCGCGGGCGCGACCGTGGAGTTCGTCAAGCAGGTCGCCCCCACCGTCGAGGACCTGACCGGCCGGCGGGTCGAGGTGAGTGGACAGATCGGCGAGTACCCCCTGGGCTCCTGGGGTGCCGAGGATCGGGACTACCACGTCCAGGTCGCCGTCGAGCCGGCCGCAGCAGGCAAGGAGAAGTTGGCGGCCCGGGTGACGGTCGTTGCGGGAGAACAGGTTCTGGGCCAGGGTCTGGTCAACGCGTTGTGGACGGCGGACACGGCGTTGTCGGCCAGGATCAACCGCCGGGTGGCGCACTACACCGGCCAGGCGGAGTTGGCGGACGCCGTCCAGCAGGGGCTGGCCGCGCGTCGTGACGGCGACGTGGCGACTGCGACGGCGAAGCTGCAGCGGGCCATGGAACTGGCCGTGGAGTCGGGCAACGACGACAAGGTCGCCGAGCTCGGCAAGGTCATCGACGTCGACGAGCGGACGGGAACCGCGCGCCTCAAGCGCGAGGTGGCCGCGGCCGACGAGATGGCACTCGACGCGCGGTCGACCAAGACCGCCCGGGTCCGGAAGGAGAAGCCCGCCTGATGGCGATCTGTGCAGAGGGACACACCTCGACCGCCGAGGACTACTGCGACGTGTGCGGGGCGCCGATCGGGTCGCCGTCCGCACCCGCCGCGCCGCCACCGGTGGCGACGAAGACCTGCCCCGCCTGCGGGGCGTCGGTCAGCGGCCGCTTCTGCGAGACGTGCGGCCACGACTCCGCACTGCCCGCGCCGGCGACGCCCGTGCAGACGCCCGCGCCGGCGGCTGTGACCTGGACCGCGGTCGTACGGGCCGATCGCGGGTTCTACGACCGCGTGGTGGCCCGCGGGGGGCCCGACAGCGTCGACTTCCCGCAGTTCTTCCCGGAACGCCGCATCGCGATGCAGGGCGACACCGCGCTGATCGGGCGGCACAACCGCGACCAGGGCGTGACGCCCGAGATCGACCTCGGGCTGCAGCCCGCCGACCGGGGGGTGTCCACCCAGCACGCGGTGCTGCGGATCCGGGACGGCGGTCCGACCGTCACCGACCTGGGCTCCACGAACGGCACCAGTCTCAACGACAGCGAGGACCTGTTGGCCGAGGGCGTGGAGACTCCACTCGCCGACGGCGACCGCATCCACGTCGGCGCCTGGACCACCATCACGATCACGAGGGAGCCCGGTCAGTAACCTGGTGCACGTGTTGATCGAGATTCTGCCGGCCGCGGCCACCGCTGGGTTCAGCGTGCGGCTTCGATAGTGGAACTCAACGACCGCGTCTACCGGCTCCTGCGGCCGCTGACCAGGGTGTTGTCGCTGCGAGCGATCGTCGTGGTCGCCGCCCTGTCGGTCATCGTCCTGGTGATCGTGCTCGGCACGTGGGTGTGGGTGGGCGTGACCGACGACCAGTACAGCCAGCTCGACCGTCGACTCGACTCGGTGAGCAGCCTGGGCGACGTGAGCAACCTGCTGAGCACGTCGCCCAACACCGACGTGCGCCAGCCCAAGCCCGACGGCAACGTGGTCCGCACCGCGCGCATCGGCGGCATCACCGTCTCGGTGCCCAGCGACGTCGTGCTGCCCGAACTCGCCGACGGGTACGCCACCACCGAGATCGACGGCGTGCCCTACCGGGTGCGCACCTTCTCCGCGGGCCCCGGCTCGATCGCCCTCGGCGCCCCGCTGACCGAGACCCAGCACCGCATCGACGAACTGCACCTGCGCGTGCTGCTGATCTGCAGCGGCGTGATCGTGGGCACCGTCCTGGTCGGCTGGGTGATCTCGCTGCTGATGATCGTGCCGTTCCGGCTGCTGGCGCAGCAGGCCCGGGCGATCAACGCCCAATCCATGCCCGACGAGGTCCAGGTGCGCGGTGTCCGGGAGGCCGTCGAGATCGCCGAGGCGGTCGAGGGAATGCTGGCCCGCATCGGCACCGAGCAGCAGCGCACCAAGGCGGCGCTGGAGTCCGCGCGGGACTTCGCCGCCGTCGCCTCCCACGAGCTGCGCACCCCGCTGACCGCGATGCGCACCAACCTCGAGGTGCTCTCGACCCTGGACCTCGCCCAGGAGCAGCGCGACGAGGTCATCAACGACGTGGTGCGCACCCAGGGCAGGATCGAGGCGACGCTGACGGCCCTGGAACGGCTGGCCCAGGGTGAACTCACCACGGCCGACGACTTCGTCTCCTTCGACGTCGCCGAGATGCTCGACCGCGCGGCGCACGACGCCCAGCGGGTGTACCCCGACCTGCGCGTCACCCTCGCGCCGTCGCCGTCGAAGATGATCGTGGGGCTGCCCGCCGGCCTGCGGTTGGTAATCGACAACGCCATCGCCAACGCCGTCAAACACGGTGACGCCACGGAGATCCGGCTCAGCGTGGTGAGTTCGGTCGCCGGCGTGGAGATCGCCGTCGACGACAACGGTGCCGGCGTGCCCGAGGACGAGCGGGCGGCGGTCTTCGAGCGATTCGCCCGCGGGACCACCGCGTCCCGGTCGGGCTCCGGGCTCGGGCTGGCGCTGGTGGCCCAGCAGGCCGAATTGCACGGCGGCTCAGCCGAACTCGACGTCAGCCCACTCGGCGGGGCACGGTTGCTGCTGCGGCTGCCCAGCCAGGAGGCCAAGTGGGACGGGATGCTGGCGCCGGCGCTGGCCTAACGCGCCGCCGCGATCCCGGCGAGGATCAGGTCCACTCCCGCGAGGAACTGCTCGCGGTCGTCGTGGTCGCGCAGCTGAGCGGCGATCCGGTGGACGAACGGGTACTCCGCGGGGTCGCGGCTGGTCCAGTGGGCCGCGACGACGTGGAGGAACTCCGCGCGATCGGTGTCGTGCGCGACCAGTCGGGCGTTGGCGGCGTTCTGGCCGGCGGCGCCCAGCACGAAGTTGAGCAACGCGGTGGCCGAGTTGAATTGCGCCGCTTCGGGAACGCCCATCCGTGCGACGTTGCCGCCGATGGCCTCCAGCAGGCGCAGCGTCGCCGACCACGGTTCGCGTCCGAGTTGGGCACCGACCCACGGGTGCGCGTCGACCGCGTCGAACATGGCCAGCGCAATGGCGCGGATCGCCGCCCGCGGATCCTCGTCGGCCGGGGCCGCGGCCACGACGCCGACGACGACGTTCTCGGTGGCGGCGGCGAGTAGCTCGTCCCGGTTGGCGACGTGCCAGTAGAGCGCGCCCGCGCCGGTCTTGAGCCGGGCGGCGAGCGCGCGGAACGTCAGCGCGTCCTCGCCCTCGGCGTCGAGCATCTCGCTTGCGGTGGCCACGATGCGCTGCTTGGAGAGAGCGTCCGGTCGGCGTCCGCCCCGCGGGGATGTCATGCCGCCAATCTTGACACCTCTGGAACAACGTTCCAAGATGTCTGGAACGACGTTCCATCAACGAAGGGCAGCCATGTCACCGCTCACCGTGTCGATCGTCGGTGCCGGCATCGGCGGACTCTTGCTCGCCCGGGTGCTCCACGTCCACGGCGTCGCGGCCGTCGTCTACGAGGCCGAGACCTCGCCGGGCGGCCGTCGGCAGGGTGGACAGCTCGACATCCACGCCGAGAACGGGCAGTTCGCGATCGCGGCGGCCAAGTTGACCGAGGAGTTCCAGGCGGTGATCCACCGCGGCGGCGAGGCGTCGCGCGTGCTCGACCGCCACGGGACCGTGCTCCTCGACGAACCCGACGACGGCGCGCTCGCGCGACCGGAGGTGCTGCGCGGCGACCTGCGCCGGATCCTGCTCGACTCGTTGCCCGACGGGACCGTCCGGTGGGGCTGCAAGCTCACGGCCGTCACCGCGCGCGGCGACGGTGCTCACGACCTCGCCTTCGCCGACGGTGCCACCGCGACCACCGGACTGCTGGTGGGCGCCGACGGCGCCTGGTCCCGGGTCCGGCCACTGGTCTCCGACGCCGCGCCCGCCTACGTCGGCACCACCTTCGTCGAGACCTATCTCGACGACGCCGACGAACGACATCCCGCGACCGCGGAGGCGGTCGGTGCGGGCTCGTTCTTCTCGATGGCGCCCGGGCAGGGCATCTTCGCCCACCGCGAGCCCGGCAACGTGCTGCACGCCTACGTCGCGCTGAATCGGCCCGCGGAGTGGGTCGCGGGGATCGACTTCGACGACCGAGCCGCCGCCGCCGCCCGGGTCGCCGCCGAATTCGACGGCTGGGCACCGCAATTGACCGCCCTGATCACCGCGTCCGACACCGCGCCGGTGCCGCGCCCGCTGTACGCCCTTCCCGACGAGCACCGGTGGCCGCACGTGCCGGGGGTGACGCTCCTCGGCGACGCCGCCCACCTGACGCCACCCGGGGGAGAGGGCGCCAACCTGGCCATGCTCGACGCCGCCGAACTGGCACTGGCGATCGCCGCCGATCCCGCCGACGTCGACGCCGCGGTGAGCGCCTACGAGGACGCGATGTTCCCACGCAGCGCGGCCTCGGCCGTCGAAGCCCGTGCGACGCTGGACATTTGCCTCGGCGAGGGGGCGCCGCACGCGCTGGTGGACTTCCTCGGCGGAGCCGTCCAGACAGCCCGCTGAGGGGACCGCTCCTCAGCGCGGGGGCAGCACCAGGTGCTCGTCGACGTCGTCGCGCATGCCCCTGGCGAACTCCCACCAGACCCGGCGCATCGGCGGACCGTACTCGGCGAGCGCCCGGCGGGCATCGGTCCCAAGCATGGGAGCGCGGCCCCAATCGTCGAACGACCCCATCAGAAAGGGGAGTTCGATGCAGTGGCACGCCCCGAGTGCGCTGCCGGCAGGCTGCCAGTCGAAGACGTAGGTCGTGGCGTGACCCCCGTCGAGCCGGTGCTGTCCGGCGAACGCCGTCGACGGAGCCGCGAACAGGCGCTTCGTGGCGGCGGTGCCGAGCAGGCGCCGCGCCGTCGAACCGACCAACGGGGCGCCGACCACCGACTTCAACCGCGCGTTGAGCATGACGAACGGCCGGGCGTCGTCGGCCGTCGTGCCGACCATCACGGGTATGCGCCCGGCCACCTCGCGGCGGCGGGCGGCCACCTGGTCCTCCGGGGGCAGCGGATGGTGCCCCGTCTGCGGTCCGAACGGCATCTGCGCACTTGCCCCGAAGGGCGCGGCCGCCGCGGCGACGGTGCCCTGCGCGGCCAAGAGGTCCCGCGTCTCCACCGATGCGGGATCGGCTCCGAGCGCAGCGCGCGCCGCCACCCCCAGCGCGCGGCTCATCGCCGCCCGCCCGCGCTGAATGCCGAGCGGTGCACTCTGCAGGACGGCCCGGCGAAACAGGTCTTCGGTGCCGTCGGCGATCATCAGGCAGGAGACCGAGTCGGCCCCCGCGGACTGGCCGAAGATCGTCACGTTCTCCGGATCGCCGCCGAAGCCGCCGATGTTGTCGCGCACCCAGCGCAGTGCGGCGATCTGGTCGAGCAATCCGAGGTTCGCCGGCACCAGGCCGTCGATCGCGAGGTAGCCGAACATGCCGAGGCGATAGTTCACGGTGACCGTGACGACGTCGCCCTCCTCGGCCATGGCCGTCAGGTCGTGGAGGGGCGACTGACCGCTTCCCGTGACGTAGGCGCCGCCGTGGAAGAACACCATCACCGGCTTGGCCGGGCCGCCGGGGCGGGGTGCGACGACGTCGAGGACCAGACAGTCCTCGTCCTGGTTCAGCGGGGTCGTCGACGAGCCGACGACGAACGCCAGGCGCGACGGCAGCTGCGGGCACGCCGGTCCGGCGGTGGTGGCGTCCACCACCCCGTCGGCCGCGGGCACGGGCGCGCACGGCTCGAAGCGCCGGGCCGTCGCGTACCGCAGGCCGCGGGCGCGAATCGTCTTGTCGTCCCGGCGGACCCGGAACCGTCCGCTGGGGAGCACCAACACGCCGTCGTCGTCCATAGCCGAACCGAGCCTACGGGTCGTACCATCGCACCCAATGGACGGCGGGGGAGCGACCAGCGGGCACACCGTCCTGGCACAGGCCGACAGCGCCGCGTACCGGTCGCTGCGCCAGCAGCCGGTGAGCAGGGCCGAGCGCTATGCCCTCGGCAAGAGTCTGCGCAAGCAGGTCCCGCGCCGCTCCCTGGCCGACTGGACCGCGCCCACGAACCGGCCCGATCCCGTCGACCTGATCAACGCCAGTCACGTGGGCCGGGTCGACCGGCTGATCCCCATCCGGGTGGGCCGGATGGTCGCCTCGCCGTACGGATTCCTGCGGGGCACGGCGGTGGTGATGGCCGAGGACGTGGCGCGGCTGCCGTCGACCGGCATCATGCCCGTCGTCTGTGGCGACTCTCACCTCGGCAACTTCGGCTTCTACGCCTCCCCGGAGCGCGACCTCGTGATCGACCTCAACGACTTCGACGAGGCACATCCCGGCGGCTGGGAGTGGGACCTGCGCCGCCTGGTGGCCAGCATCTGGGTCGCGGGGCGGCACAACGGCACGTCCGAGGAGCACTGCGGCGCGTCGGTGCGATCGTGCGTGGCCGCCTACCGCCACGAGCTGCGCCGGCTCGCCGACCTGCCGCTGTTCACCCGGTCCTTCGAGCGGCTCGACGTCGACCGGTTGGCGGCCCAGACCGCCGGGCCCCTTCAGGAGCAGGTCGCGCGCTCGGCGGAACGCGCCCGCCACCGCACGGGGGACCGTGCCCTGCCCCGCTTCACCCACGAGGTGGAGGGACGACGTCGCATCGTCGAGGAACCGCCGCTCATCACGCGTCCCGAACCTCGGGAGGCCGGACTGCTGGCCGAAGCCCTCGACGGCTACCTGGAGACGTTGCCGTCGTACTGGCGGCGCGTCCTGGGCGGCTACACACTGGTCGACGTCGCGCACAAGGTCGTCGGCGTCGGCAGCGTCGGACTGCGCGCCTACGTGGCCCTGCTGGAGGGCTCCTCGGCGTCGGACGTGGTGTTCCTGCAGCTCAAGCAGGCGCGACGGTCGGTGCTGGCGCGCTACGTGCACGGCGACTCCGCATGGCACGCCCACCAGGGGCAGCGGGTGGTGGAGTACCAGCAGTCCCTGCAGACGGTCAGCGACCCCCTACTGGGGTGGACCACGATGGACGGACTGCAGTACTACGTGCGGCAGTTCAGGAACATGAAGGGGCGAATCCCGCTGGACTCGATGGACGCCGCGGCGCTCACCGACTACGCGGGAGTGGTGGGTCAACTGCTGGCCAAGGGGCACGCGCGGACCAGCGGCGCGTCGATGATCGCCGGGTACATGGGCGGGTCCAGCCGGGTGGACGAAGCGTTGTGCACGTTCGCGCGGCGGTACGCCGACCAAACCGAGGCCGATCACGGCGCGCTGGTCGCCGCGGTCGACCGGGGATTGCTCCCCGTCGAACGCGGCGTCTAGCGGCAGCTCAGGCGCAGTCGGCGCAGATCATCCGGTCGCCCACCTGGCGGGCGAGGCGGTGGCTGTGCTGAACCAGGAAGCAGCTCGAGCACGTGAACTCGTCGCGCTGCTTGGGGACGACCCGGACGGTGAATTCCTCACCGGAGAGGTCGGCGCCAGGAAGCTCGAAGTCCTCGAGCTCTTCGCCGTCGTCGACGTCGAGCACGGCGGTCGCGGCGTCGTTACGACGTCCGGCCAGTTGCTCGAGCGATTCGTCGGCGACGTCATCGGTTTCCTTCTGGCGGGGTGCGTCGTAATCAGTAGCCATTTTCGTCCTTTCGAGTCCAGTGCCGGCGTCACGACAACGTGGACGGTGCGCAGCTTGTTCCCGTCTGCTAACGGGATCAAACTCGCACCCTCGATTTCACCTCGACGTACGTAGACACATCAGCTGATTCTCAGTGCGGACTCAGGCAGATGCCTGCTCGCCGAGGTCAGTTCGAGGACACAGTACGGTCCGCTGGAACGGATCGCCGTGCGCCGCGGCGAAACGCACGGCGTCATTTACCCTAGTGAGCGGAAACACGGTCACTCGTTCGTGCGCGAGGTCCAGCACGCCGCCGCGAATCATCTTGATCAACTGGGCGTTCGCCGTCCGCGGATACATCCACTGACCCCGCACCGTCACCGAATTACGCATCAGCCACGGGTACGGCAGGGCGAGGTCGCCACCTCCGAGCATCCCGACCCCACCCATCAGAATCACCCGGCCACCCGGCCGGACGGTCATCGCCGCGGCCCGCACCGCGGCGGCGCCCGCCCGCGGTGGGAGCAGGTCGAGCACCACGTCGACCGGGTCGCCGGCGGCGGCCTGCATCGCGGACCGGTCGACGTCGCCGTCGCCGGTCAGGACGACCGGCCGCACCCGGTCACCGAAGCGCGCCACCAGATCTGCCAGCACGGCCTCGTTGCGACCGGGGCAGACCACCGAGGCTGCACCCATGGCCAGGGCGACCGACACGCCCGCGCTGCCGAAGTTTCCCGTGGCGCCGCTGACCAACACCGTCTCGCCCGCTTGCAGATTGGCGGCGAGCAGACCGCCGTAGGGCACCAGCAGCACTCCCAGGGCCGCCCACCGCGGGACGTCGGCGAGGTCGACGTCGCCAAGGTCGACGGCGTTCTCGGTGGGCACCAGCATCCGCTCGGCGAACGGTCCGTCGTGGTAGTACCGCGACAGCAGCAGCCCACCGTCGCCGGCCGAACTCCACCCCTGCAACGTGATGTCGGGTGTCACCGCGTCGTCGCGCGACCGCACGGTGGCGTCGCACCACACCAGATCCCCGGGCCGCAACCGGGTGGCGTCGGGCCCGGTGGACACCACCCGGCCGATGGCGCCCACCCCCGAGATCACCGGCGGCTCCAGGGGATACCTGCGTTCCCCGCTGAAGACCTCCGCGGCATAGGGCAGCACGCAGGTCGCCAGCACGTCGACCAACACCTCGCCCGTGCCCATCTCGGGTTCGCGAACGTCCTTGACGGTCAACGGTCGTCCGAACGTCTCCAGTACTGCGGCCTTCATCGGCGTCTCCCTTCCACGTTCGGCACAACCGCGCCGCCGGGTCCGTCGATGCCATGCGCCGTACGAGAACACGGCATGGGTGGTATGACGTTGACGCATGGAGCCTTCGCTGACCGGCCTACGGGTGCTGCGGGCCACCGCCGAGCGCGGCAGCTTCACCGCCGCGGCTGCGGAGCTCGGCTACACCCAGTCCGCGATCTCGCGCCAGATCGCCGGACTCGAACGGGAAGCGGGGCTACCGCTCTTCGAACGTCACCCCGGCGGCGTCCGTCTGACGACAAGCGGGTCGACGCTGCTGCGGCACGCGCGCGTGGTGCTCGACGAGATCGACGCCGCCACCCGTGAACTCGCGGGGTCCGAACCCGACGTCCACGTGGTGAAGATCGGAACCTTCACCAGCGCGGGCGCGCTGCTCCTGCCCCGCGCCCTGCGGGCACTGCGAGAGCGGCGCCCCGACATCCGGGTGGTCAGCCGCGACGGCACCACCCCCGCGTTGGTGCGAGCGCTGCGGGCGGGCACCGTCGACCTCGCGGTGATCTCCTCGCGCGCCCCGTACCGGCCGCCCGACGCGGAACTGCCCGCGCTCGTCACCGAGGTGGTCGACGAGTCGGGGCTGGTGCTGGCCGCCTCCACCACCGGGCCGTTCGCCGGGCGCACGGTGGTGGGCGTCGACGAGCTCGGCGCCGTCGACTGGATCGCCAGTCCCTCCACCGGCGGAGAGCCCCAGCTGGGTGTGTGGCCGGGGCTGGCGGGGCGGCCACGGGTCGCCCACAGCGCCCGCGACTGGCTCACCAAGCTCCAACTCGTCGCGGCCGGGTGCGGGGTCACCACGGTGCCGCCGAGCCTGGCCGAGGTCCTGCCGGACGGCGTGCAGTTGATGCGCGTCGACGGTGGATCCGAGGAGCGCCGTCGGGTGCTGGTGGCGCGGCTGCCGGGGCGGCCGACCCCGGCGGTGGTGGCCGTGGTGGACGCGCTGCGCGGCGGACATCCCAGTTGATCTCACGTTCCCGCGGTCCCGGACGTCTTCACCTCGAGACCCACCACGAGGAGGACACCATGCCCACCGCGGATCCGAACCCGCCACCATGGAACCCATGACCGCCAAGCTGCCCTTCGAGGCCGTCGTGCGGCAGCACGGACCGACCGTGCTGAGGGTCTGTCGCGCGGTGGTGGGCGTCAGCGACGCCGACGACGCCTGGTCGGAGACGTTCCTGTCCGCGCTCAAGGCCTACCCGGACCTGCCCGCCGACGCGAACGTCGAGGCCTGGCTCGTAACGATCGCCCACCGCAGGGCCGTCGACGTCGTACGCGCCAGGGCGCGCCGCGCCGTTCCGACCGACGAGGTGCCCGAGGCGGTCTGCCCGCCGGAGCCCGACCGCGACGACGACCTCGCCGCCGCCCTGGCCCAACTGCCCGAGAAGCAGCGCTACGCCGTGGCCTACCACCACCTCGCGGGTCTGCCCCACGCCGAGGTCGCCGCCATCCTCGGCGGCAGCACCGACGCGGCCCGCCGCGCCACCGCCGACGGCCTCGCCGCCCTGCGCCGAACCTATCCACCGACGGGAGCACCACGATGACCGACGACCTGTCCGTCCTGCACGCCCGACTCGCCGCCGCCGCCGAACGCGACGGGGTGCTCGACGTCGCCTACCGAGTCGTCGACGGCCCCGTCGGGGAACTGTTGCTCGCGGCGACCGACCTCGGCCTGGTCCGGGTGGCGTTCGCCGTCGAGGACCACGAGGCCGTGCTGCAGGGCCTCGCCGACCGGGTGAGTCCACGAATCCTGCGCGCACCCCGGCGGCTCGACGCCGTCGCCGCGCAGCTCGACGAGTACTTCGCCGGCGCCAGAACGACGTTCGACGTGCCGCTGGACTGGCGTCTGTCGGGTGGGTTCCGCAGCGCCGTGCTGCACCACCTGCCGGAGATCGCGTACGGCAGCACCGCCAGTTACGCGACCGTGGCTCAGCTCGCCGGCAACCCCAAGGCGGTCCGCGCGGTCGGCAGCGCCTGCGCGACCAACCCGTTGCCCGTCGTGGTGCCGTGCCACCGCGTGGTGCGTAGCGACGGCGCCATGGGCGGTTACCTCGGGGGCGTCGACGCCAAGCGCACCCTACTGGCCCTGGAGGCCGCGGCCTGATCAGGCTGGGACGGCGGACATCTCGAGGAGGGCCGCGGTGGTCAGGGTGCCCCCACCCTCCAGTTTCCCGGCCAGGGCGATGAAGAGACTGGCGGTGGTCACGGCGTCGCCGAGCGCGTGATGCGGCGAGTGCACCGGCAGTCCGAGCGCGGTGGTGGCGTACTCCAGCGAAATCGACTGTCCGCGTTGCAGTTCCACGCCGAGTACCCGCTGGGCCAGCACCGCGGTGTCGACGATCGAACTGGTGAAGGGCAGGTAGGACTGGCGGAATGCCTTGCGCAGGAACGAGCGCTCCACCCAGGCGCAGTGGGCGACCACGGGATGATCGCCGATCATGCCGTCGAGGGTGGCCACGCAATCCGGCAGGGCAGGGGCGTCCTCCAGATCCTGAGTCCGCAGCCCGTGGAACTTGACCGACGATCCCGGCACGTCGCGCGGCACGTGCACCAGGCCGTAGACCGACTCCGACGTGTGGACCCGGCCGTCTCGGACCGGGACGGCGCCGTAGGACACGATGTGGTCGTGCCGCGGATCCAGGCCGGTCGTCTCCAGGTCGATCACGACGAAGGTGTCGGTGCGCCAGTCGACGTCGGCGGGCAGCGCGCGCCGTGGCCGGCGCGCACGTAGACGACGCGTCCAGTCGCTCACCGCGGCGTCACAGCCCCTCGTAGCCAAACCACTTGCGGCTCAACCGGTCCTGGATGCCGCTGATCGTGCGGAATGCGCTGCGCAGGTGACGGCGCTCGAGCGGGTCGAGCGTCGCGGGGTCGATGGCCGAGGCGACCGGCAGGCCGGCCTTGATCGCGGTGATCTGGCTGTCGAACACCAGGTGGTAGAAGAGGCTGAACGCCCCGGACAGCGCGTCGGCCTCGTCGGCGGTCAGCAGACCGCTGCGGCGCGCCCGGTCCAACCGTTGCGGGGTGGAACCCGTTGGGTCACCGGTGCGTTGGGCCAGGGCGCGGGCCAGCGACGCCACCGGTCGCAGGCCCGCCTTCTTCAGGTTGAGGTGGTTCTTCTGCTCGCCGAAGTGCTCGACGACGAAGCCCCGGACGAATCCGCTGGGTGGGCGGTCGTGCATGGAGAAGCGACTCAACGACCGGGTGAACGCGTCCCTGCCGACGCCGCCGACCAACGCGGCGCGCAGCGGTTGGATCAGCACCGGCCGGGTGATGGGGCGGGCGTCGAGCACGGTCGACGCCATCAGCAGGTAGTCGACGTTGTCGGGATTGGCGCGCCAGAGGTCGGCCACCTCCCGCCACTGCCGCTGCGACCGGTTGAACAGCGGTTTGGAGGCGTTGAGGCCCTGCGGGCAGGGCGCCAGGCCGCACCGGGCGAGCGCGTCGACCAGGGGCGCGGTGGCCGCGGCGACCTCGTCGCGCGTCGGGGCGGAGTCCTCCGACCCCTTCACCGCCCACGCCAGGGCGGTGTCGACGTCGGAGTTGGGCAGCGGTTCCCGTCGCCCCAGGGAGCCCATCAGCAGCCACGAGCAGTCCAGGTCCACGAATGGTTTGGTGGCGGTGTGCAATTCGACGACCTTGCGGAAGATCGACTCGATCATCGCCGACAGCAGGGCGCCGAGGTGCTCGACGGGCAGGCCGGCGTCCCACAGTTCGACCGTCGTGGGCGTCAGCAGCCGGCAGGCGTCGACGAGCTCCTCCATCGTGTCGGCCGCGGCGACGGCCGAGCGGATCACGAGGGGGTTGCGCACCTCGGCGGCCGCCATGTCGACCACCCGGACGATCCCGATGGCGGTGCCGACGGCGTCGACGACGACGAGGTGGTGGATGTCGTGTTCGACCATGAACAGGTAGGCGGTGCTGACGGTCCGGTCGGTGCTCATGGCGATCGCCGGGATGCTGGCAATCGCCGAGATCGGCGCGTCGACGGGTACCTCCCCGGTGGCGACGCGGCGGCGGAAGTCGTCGTCGGTGACGATGCCGATCTGCCCGCCACGGCGGAACAGCGCGCAGGACCGGCCGGCGGCGGTCATCAGCGCGGCGACGGTGCGGATGGTGTCGTCGGCCTCGCACCACGTGATCGGATGGGCCACGTCGCCGATGGGTCGTTCCAGCCGGGCGAACGACTCACCCGAGCTGAACAGCCGCTCCCGGGCGACCAGGCCGCCGTAGTGGGCGAACCGCAGCCGGTCGGGATGGGCGAGCAGGGTCCGGGGGTCGGGCAGGCGGTAGCAGAGGGTGTCCTCGACGGCACGGACCTGAAGTGGGGGTGGCAGCCCCGAGAGCACCGAGATGTGTCCGAACGTCTCGCCGGCGCCGAGCACGTCGGTGCTGCGACCGCGGTCGAGGATCTCGACGGCTCCGACGCGGACGACGTACAGGCAGTCCAGCGGCGCGGCGTCGGCTTCCACGATCACGGTGCCCGCGGTGAAGTACTCGACGTCGACGGCACTGGCGAGTCGGTGCAGGTCCTCGTCGTCGAGTCGGTCGTACGGCGATTGCTCGCCCAGGAACTCGAGGAACTCCTTCACCGGGCGATCGTCGCACGGTCCGTCGGCCGCGGCGCCGTAGTCGGCTGCGCCACCTAGATTGGTGGGGGCCCAAGTTTCAGGATTTGGCCAACGGCTATACGGCGCGGCAGGCGTACCGCGCGTGTGCGTCACGGGGCCAAGCAGGTAATCGAGTGGTGAGGAAGTAGAAGTAGATGACGGACACGGTGGCTGACGATCCGACGCGCGAACCAACCGAGATCACCTACGACGAACACTTGCACCCCGCCCGGCCCCGCACGCTGCGCTTCCGGCCGCGGGTCAAGGCACCCTTCGCACGGCACTCGGTGGCGCGCGACGGCGAGGCGACGGCGGACAACCCGGCCTACGTCAAGTGGCTGCTGTCGGAGTCGATGCTGTCCGACGCCAACGAGATCAGCCAGCAGTTCTCCGGCCAGGGCTCGATGTGGCAGAACCCGTTCGCCAACCCCAACCCACGCAGCGCGGTCAGCGCGGCGTCGGTCTGGTTCACCGCCTACCCGCTGTCGTTGATCACCCGGCCCGACGAGTCGTTCCTGACCGCGATGGCCGACGAGGAGATGTGGAAGGCCTTCGCCGACATCGGCATCGACGGCGTCCACACCGGGCCGGTGAAGCGCGCGGGCGGCATCTCGGGGTGGGAGTACACCCCCAGCGTCGACGGTCACTTCGACCGGATCAGCACGCAGATCGACCCGGCGTTCGGCACCGAGGAAGAGTTCCGGAAGATGTGCGCGACCGCCAACTGGTACGGCGGCACCATCATCGACGACGTCGTGCCCGGTCACACCGGCAAGGGCGCCGACTTCCGGCTCGCCGAGATGCACTACGCCGACTACCCCGGGATCTACCACATGGTGGAGATCGACCCGCGGGACTGGCACGAGCTGCCCGACACCCCCGACGGGGTCGACTCGGTCAACATCGACGCCGCGACGGAGGAGTGGCTGGACAAGGCCGGGTACATCATCGGCCGCCTGCAGCGGGTGATCTTCTACGCCGAGGGCGTCAAGGAGACCAACTGGAGCGTCACGCGTCCCGTCGTCGGAGTCGACGGCGTCGAGCGCCGCTGGGTCTACCTGCACTACTTCAAGGACGGCCAGCCCTCGATCAACTGGCTGGACCCGACGTTCGCCGGCATGCGGATGGTGATGGGCGACGCCCTGCACTCGTTGACCGACCTGGGCTCGGGGGCGTTGCGGCTCGACGCCAACGGATTCCTCGGCGTGGAGAAGAGCGCCGCCGAGGGCAGCCCGGCCTGGTCGGAGGGCCATCCGCTCTCGGAGGCCGCCAACCACCTGATCGCCAGCATGGTGCGCAAGGTCGGCGGGTTCACCTTCCAGGAGCTGAACCTGACGATCGACGACATCCGCGAGGTCGGTGAGGCCGGCGCCGACCTGTCCTACGACTTCATCAACCGTCCCGCCTACCACCACGCACTGGCGACCGGGGACACCGAGTTCCTGCGGCTCACGCTGCGCACGTCGATCGAGCTGGGCGTCGACCCGGCGTCGCTGATTCACGCGCTGCAGAACCACGACGAACTGACCTATGAACTGGTGCACTGGTCCACCGGTCACCGCGACGACGTCTACACCTACAAGGGCGAGGAGATCACCGGCGAGCAGCTCGGCGAATCGGTCCGCCAGGACATGATTCAGCAGCTCACCGGACCCAAGGCGCCCTACAACCTGGTGTTCACCACCAACGGCATCGCGTCGACCACCGCGACCGTCGTCGCCGCGGCGCTCGGCGTCACCGATCTCGACGACATCGACGACGTCGACCCGATCCGCCGGGCCCACCTGCTGCTGGCCATGTTCAACGCCCTGCAGCCGGGGGTGTTCGCACTGTCGGGCTGGGACATGTGCGGCATGTTGACCTTGCCCTCCAGCGAGGTCGCCGAGTTGCTCCGCGGCGGCGACACGCGATGGATCCACCGCGCCGGGCACGACCTGATGGGCGTCAACGAGAAGGCGACCCGCTCGATGGCGGGCATGCCGCGCGGCCGGAGCCTCTACGGTTCCATCCCCGAGCAGCTCGACGACGACACGAGTTTCCTGCGTCAGTTGCAGGCCATTCTGAAGGTGCGCTCGCACTACGGCATCGCCACCAGCGTGCAGGTCGACATCCCCGAGGTGTCGCAGAAGGGCATGTTGGTGCTGGTGCACCAGCTCGAGGATCCCACCCAGCACCAGCTGACCATCCTGAACTTCGCCAACGAGGACATCGCGGGCACCGTGCGCTCCGAGCACCTGCCGCCCGGCAGCCACGTGATGGACATGTTCACCGGCAAGACGGTGGGCACGGTCGACGACCTGCACAGCTTCGCCGTGGAAATGCCTCGCCACCATGGCATGTCGCTGCTGGTCGAGGCCCCCCCGGCGGAGCCGGAGGAGGACGCGCAGTAGCGCTCAGCGCCGGGCGGGCACGGTGAGGACGCTGCCGTCCACGGCTTCGAGCAGGCAGATCACGGTGCTTGGATTCGGGTTGGACGACGTCCGGTTCTGGTTGGAGTCGATGAGGTAGCTGACGCCGAAGGTGCCGCTGCCCACCGGTTCGCCGGTGTACTCGGTGAACCCCTCGTTGCACTTGCGGCCGGCGACGTCGGTGATCGCGGCGTCGACGGCAAGCGGCGCCCGCAGGTAGACCTCGGCGTGGTGTGGCGACGAGCAGTCGACGACGGCGACGCCGATCACGGTCGGGTCGACCGGCGGCGGGTCGGCCAGGCAGTCACCGGCGGCGAGTTCGAACCAGTTCACGGTGCGGGCGGCGGGCGCGGGCGGCGGCGTCGTGGTCGACGCCGGGGTGCTGGTCGCCGGTGTCGCCGTCGGTGACGCGGCGGGCGGTTCGGCGGGCGACGAGCACCCGGCGACGAGTGCGGCGACGACGAGGCAGCAGTACCGAACGATCACGTCGACCTCCTCCGCGCGGAAGATTACGCAACGCCGGCGTCGCTAGTGGCCGGGACGCCGCAGGCGGCGGCGAACTGCCGGGGGGTGAGGCCGTCGGCGGAGTTCATGTCGCAGTTGCCGAAGGGCGGCGCTCCGTCGGGCAGCGTGGTCGTGTTGCCGTAGCCCTGGCCGTTCGTGTACTGGTGGGCGACCTTGCCGGGGTAGTCCGGATTGGTTCCGTACGCGGCGACCACCAGGCGGATCCCCTCGGGCTTCACCCGCCACAGGCGGTTCAGGTCAACGACGTTGCCGTAGCCGATGACGCGCCGTGGGCTGCCCAACCAGTCGGCGACGGCCCAGTAGGCCCGGTTCACGCCGTCGGACTGGTCGCCGGTGATCTGGCCGCCCCAACTCTCCACGTCGATCATCACCGCCATCCGCGGATGGGGTTCGCCGACCATGTCCTTCAACACGTCGACGGTGCGGCGCCAGTTGGGCCGCCAGACGAAGTAGACGATGAAGAACTCCAATTCCCCGGTGTCGCAACGCCTTCGGCACCACGCATGGTTGACGTGCCAGTTGCGGTCGCGGTGGTCGCCGTCGTTGGAGCGGATGCACAGGACGCGGTGCGGATAGCGGTCGTCCACCGGCACCTGCCATTCGGAGACGTCGGCGTAGACGGTGTCGGGCACGCGGGTCAGGCCAACCGGTGCCGGACGAAGTCGAGCAGTCGCCCGTCGTCGGAGGTGAAGCGGTCGACCTCCTCGCCGCCGTCGCACCGCAGCAACGCGATCGTCACGCCACGAGACGTTCGCGCCACCACCTCCCAGACGGCGCCGGCGTCCTGCCACCGGACGAGCTCGGCCACGTAATCGCGGTCTTCAGCGGATCGAGCATGCACCCCTCCACCATGTCATCCCCGTCGTAGGCTGCCGAGGTGGACACCGGCACCAGATGGGCGATCGCCGCGGTATTCGTCTGGCTCGGCATGGTGTTGGCGATCTCGTTCGTCGAGGCGCCGCTGAAGTTCCGCGCCCCCGGTGTCACGTTGCGCATCGGGCTGGGCATCGGACGGCTGGTGTTCCGCGCGCTCAACGTCTTCGAGTACGTGTTCGCCGTGGTGATCGCCGCCGCGCTGTTCACCCACGAGACGCCGACGGCGCTCAACGTCGCGCTGTGCGGTGCGGTGGGTGCGCTGCTCACGCAGACCATCGTCGTGCGGCCGTTGCTGTCACGGCGTACCTCCGCCGTCCTCGAGGGTGACGAGGGGCGGCGGTCGAAGGCCCACTTCGCCTACGTCGGTCTGGAAGTCGTCAAGGTCGCCGCCCTGGTGTGGACCGGCGTGCTGCTGATCGACTAACCGGTACAGTCCCGCCAATGGCCGGTGCCGACTCGCACGCGGAGCTGCCGTCGGATCCCGACGTCGCGGCGCGCGCCAACAGGCCCCTGCACCTGCTGCCGTCGTCGTTGGCATGGGTGTTCGCCGGTGGCGTCATCGGCACCGCACTGCGGTACTACGGCGAACTCGTTCTGCCGCACGACGGTTCGTCGTGGCCGTGGGCGACGTTCCTCGTCAACCTCCTCGGGGCGTTCCTCCTGGGAACCCTGCTGGAGGCGCTGGCCCGGCTCGGCGACGACTCGGGGTGGCGGTTGCGGGCGCGCCTGTTCGCCGGCACCGGCGGCTGCGGCGCCTTCACCACCTACAGCACCTTCGCGTTGGAGGCGGTCCTGCTGACCCGGCACGGCCACGCCGGCACGGCCATCGCCTACGGGCTGGTCACCGTGGTGGGAGGCGTCCTCACGGCGTGGCTCGGCATCGTGGTGGCCGCGGCCGTCCACCACCGGCGGGTGAGCCCGTGATCGTCGTCCTCACCCTGCTCGCCGGCGCCGCCGGAGCCGTGGCGCGATTCATGCTCGACTCGTCGGTGAAGCGCCGGTGGACGTCGGCGTTTCCGTGGGCGACGGTGATCATCAACGTCACCGGATCGCTCTTGCTGGGCGTGCTTGCCGGCTTGGTGCTCTTCGGCGGGCAGCCCACGGTGTGGCAAACCGTGCTGGGCACCGGATTCTGCGGCGGCTACACGACTTTCAGCACCGCGAGCTTCGAAACGGTCCGATTGGTGCAGCAGCGGCGACCCGGTCTGGCCTTGCTCAACGCACTTGGCTCGCTGGTGCTGTCGGTTGCCGGGTGCGCCGCGGGCCTGGCCGCGGTGTGGGCGCTGTAGGCGAATTCTTGGTGACGCGGACGTGCGCGGGCCGACGACGGGGCAGAATCACAGTCATGGCTGCCAACCCCCGTGCCGGACAACCGGCACTTCCCGAAGACCTCATCGACGTGGCTCAGGTGGTCACGGCCTATTACTCGGTGGTGCCCGACCCGGAGAACGTCGACCAGCAGGTGACGTTCGGGACGTCGGGGCACCGTGGGTCGAGCCTGGACGCCGCGTTCAACGAGGCGCACATCCTCGCCACCACGCAGGCCATCGTCGAGTACCGCCAGTCGCAAGGCACGACGGGTCCGCTGTTCATCGGCCGCGACACCCACGCGCTGTCCGAGCCAGCCTGGGTGTCGGCGCTAGAGGTGCTGGCCGCCAACGACGTCGTCGCGATGATCGACGGTGCCGACCGGTACACGCCCACGCCGGCGGTCAGCCACGCCATCCTTCAGTTCAACCGCGGTCGTGACAGCGACCTGGCCGACGGCATCGTCGTCACCCCGTCGCACAACCCGCCGCGCGACGGCGGTTTCAAGTACAACCCACCCAACGGCGGCCCGGCCGACACCGACGCCACGGGAACGATCGCCAAGCGCGCCAACGAGATTCTGCGCGGCGGTCTCGCCGACGTGAAGCGGGTCCCGCTCGCGCGGGCGTTGCAGATCGCCGAGCGGCACGACTACATGAACGCCTACGTCGACGACCTCCCCAACGTCGTGGACATCCACGCCATCCGCGCCCAGGAGATCCGCATCGGCGCCGATCCGCTGGGCGGCGCGAGCGTCGACTACTGGGGCGTCATCGCCGAACGGCACGGGCTCAATCTGGTGGTCGTCAACCCGCTCGTCGACGCCACCTGGCGGTTCATGACGCTCGACACCGACGGCAAGATCCGGATGGACTGCAGCTCGCCGAACGCGATGGCGTCGCTGATCGGCAAGATCGGCGACTTCCAGATCGCGACGGGCAACGACGCCGACTCCGACCGGCACGGCATCGTCACCCCCGACGGCGGTTTGATGAACCCGAACCACTACCTGGCCGTGGCCATCGACTACCTGTACTCGCACCGGCCGAACTGGCCCGGGTCCACCGCCGTCGGCAAGACCGCGGTCAGCAGCTCGATCATCGACCGGGTGGTCGACGGTCTCGGCCGCAAGCTGGTCGAGGTGCCCGTCGGGTTCAAGTGGTTCGTCGACGGCTTGATCGGCGGGACAATCGGTTTCGGTGGCGAGGAGAGCGCGGGTGCATCGTTCCTGCGCAACGACGGGTCGGTGTGGACCACCGACAAGGACGGCATCATCCTGGCGCTGCTGGCCTCGGAGATCCTCGCCGTGACCGGATCCACGCCGTCGCAGCGCTACGCCGAGCTCGCCGAGAAGTACGGGGCGCCGACCTACGCCCGCGTCGACGCGCCCGCCAACCGCGAGCAGAAGGCCCGCCTGGCCAAGCTGTCGCCGGAGCAGGTCAGTGCCACCGAGCTGGCGGGGGAGAAGATCACCGCGAAGCTGACGACCGCACCGGGCAACGGAGCCCCGCTGGGCGGGCTGAAGGTGACCACCGAGAACGCGTGGTTCGCGGCGCGCCCGTCGGGCACCGAGGACGTCTACAAGATCTACGCGGAGTCGTTCAAGGGCCCGGAGCATCTTGCCGAGGTGCAGGAGGCGGCGCGCGAGGTGGTGAATACAGTCATAGGGTGAGATCCGACGCGGAAGCAGACTGTCCGGCTCCCATGAAGGAGAAGCTGCCCAGCGAAGTCTGGGTGCTGATCTTTTGCAACGTGATCGTCGCCCTCGGGTACGGGGTGGTGGCACCGGTCCTGCCCCAGTACGCCCGCAACTTCGGGGTCAGCATCAGCGCGGCGACGTTCGTGATCACGGCGTTCGCCGTGATGCGACTGGTGGGGGCGCCGCCCGCCGGCCTGCTGGTGCAGCGGCTGGGGGAGCGGCGGGTGTACGTCTCCGGGCTGCTGATCGTCGCGCTGTCCACCGGGGCGTGCGCGTTCGCACAGACCTATTGGCAGCTGCTGGCCTTCCGGTCGCTGGGCGGGCTTGGCTCGGCGATGTTCACCGTCTCGTCGCTCGGCCTGATGATCAGGATCTCCCCGGCCAACGCCCGCGGCCGGGTGTCGGGCATGTTCACCTCGGCGTTTCTCGTCGGCTCGGTCGGTGGGCCCGTGCTGGGCAGCCTGACGGTCGGTTTCGGACTGTCGATGCCGTTCGTCATCTACGGCGTCGCGCTGCTGATCGCGGCCGGCGTCGTCCTGGTGGTGCTGCGCACGTCCTCTCTTGCGGTGCCGAATGAGCAGACCGAGGCGGCCCTCAGCGTCCGCGCGGCCCTGCGCAACCCGGCCTACCGGGCCGCGCTGGCCTCGAACTTCGCGACCGGCTGGTCGGCGTTCGGCCTGCGGGTCGCGCTCGTTCCGCTGTTCGTCGTGGAGGTGCTGCACCGGGGCGCCGGCATCGCCGGGCTGGCGCTGGCGACCTTCGCCATCGGAAACGTGTCGGTGGTGATCCTCAGCGGCTACCTGTCCGACCGGGTGGGCCGACGCATCCCCCTGCTGATCGGGCTTCCGGTGGCGGCGGTGACGACCGTGCTGGTCGGCTTCACGACGTCGCTGCCGCTGTTCCTGGCCGCCGCCTACGTGACCGGTGCGGCGACGGGCATCTTCATCTCCCCGCAGCAGGCGGCGGTCGCCGACATCGTCGGGAGCAAGGCCCGCGGCGGGACGGCCGTCGCGACGTTCCAGATGACGTCGGACTTCGGGGCCATCCTCGGCTCGCTGGCGGTGGGCCAGATCGCGCAGTACATGTCCTACGGGTCGGCGTTCGCCTTCAGTGGCGCCATCCTGCTGGCCGCGGCGGTGTTCTGGATCTTCGCGCCCGAGACCCGGCCGCGGACCAATGCGGAGCACACCGAGGCCCGACCGTTGGGTCCCGATGCTGGTGGCGACGTCACCTGACGTGCTGTTTTGAACCACGAGTGCTCCTTGGTGTACCGTCGACCAGCACGACGAGGGGCTATGGCGCAGTTGGTAGCGCACCACACTGGCAGTGTGGGGGTCAGGGGTTCGAATCCCCTTAGCTCCACCCTTTTGAACAGGCGGTTTACCGCTTTTGTGGCTCGGCCGGAGCCAGCGACCACAGGTCTGACGACAATATTGACGACAGTCGTCGTTCGAATATCGGCGTCACATTCGAACACTTGGCGATTGACGACAGCGGTCCTGGGCCGGAATTGCTAGCACCTCTGTGCACGTAGCCGCTGAAGTCTCCGTAGCTGCGGGCCCACGCTCACGGAAGCTATTTACAACGAGGTGTGGGTAAGCACCTGCCATGATGGGCCCATGCCCCCTAATGTGATCGACCTGCAGGACAAACCCGTTTACGGGTTTGCGCAGGTAGACCGCATTCTGGGCTTGAAGCCGACGACAGCGTCGCGCTGGATCGACGGCTACGTACGTGGCGGCAAGTTCTATCCGCCGGTCATCCGCCTCGAACCGACTGGTAGTGACATCGTGACCTGGGGTGAATTCATCGAAGCGCGGCTGTTGGCGCAATACCGGAGCGAAGGCGCGCGCGTTCAGAAGTTGCGTCCTGCAGTCGAGCGGCTGCGCAAAGAGCTCGGAACGAACTATCCACTTGCCTCCGCTCAGACGTGGCTTGCCGTAGAAGGGCGGGAGTTGGTCAGGCGAGTCCAAGAGGAGGTTGGACTGGATCGCCGTCTACTACTCGTCGTCACCAACGATCAGCAGATGATTGAGTGGTCTGACCGGGCGCAGCAGTTCGCCGATTCACTGCAATGGAACCCGGTCGCGCCACGGTCCAGAACGAAGGTCGTCACCAGTCTCCGTCCGGACCCGATGGTTCGCGAGGTTGAGGTAAATCCGCTGCAGCGTTTCGGTGAACCATCAACGCGAGGTGTGCCTACCGAGGTAATTCGAGAGCTGTATACAGCCGGCGATCCAATCGAAATGATCGCCGAGCTCTATCAGCTGCCTCGAGATCAGGTGGAAGCGGCGGTGCGCTATGAGTTGCGCACTGCAGGATCGGCGAAGGCCAGCTAGGCATCTCGGTTTGATGGTCGCCGTTGCCAGCGAGGTGAGGTTCTATGTCGATGAGAGCGCAGCCGGCCTGGGACTGGCCCTGTGCGCTGCGCGCAAGGACACCATCTATGTCGGCCATCCGCTCATCCCTGAGTGTCCACGCGGAGCTCTTGACACTGAGTGGATACCAGCTGTGGCGAACCGGAACCTCGTCGTCATCGCTCGCGATAAGAAGCTCCGTACCAAGCCAGTCGAGATCCAGACGCTGTGGGATGCGGGTCTGCGAGTCTTCAACATTGGCGGGAAAAAGGATCAATCGACTTGGGAGTGGCTCGGTCGCGTCGTCAAGTACTGGCCGCGGATGGAAGACATCGTCGAAGAACGCCCTGTCGGACCGTGGATCTACATGATCAACGAGGCAGGTCTTGAAGAATATCGTCCTGGCGACGATCGACGCGAGGTTTCCGTATCACCGCCAAAGCCGCGGCGCCCGAAACCGACGACGCAACCGAGTCTCTTCGAGCGCGGTGTCTGAATCAAGTTGCCGTCGAGGTCAGCGAGCCAGTCTGATCAGTGATCATTGCGCCGAAATTGAGCGTCACCCGGGAACAGACTCCCCATTGAATCCAACGCGTCCCGCTGAACCGCCTCGATTACTTCGACGTAGGTTCCGGTCGTCACGGTGATGGAGCTATGCCGCAGGATCCGCTGTACCGTCGCTGGCTGAACGCCCATCGTGAAAAGCAGTGTGGCGCATGAGTGCCGGAGGTCGTGGACCCTAAGCTGTGGGACCTCGGCCTTCGTGCAGACGTCGTGAAACATTCGGTTCGCGTTGCGTGGCTCGATGTAGCCACCCTGCGGGGTCGTGAACGCTAAGCCGGTGTCGCGCCATTGCGAGCCGGCGGCGACGCGCTCTCTGAGCTGACGCTGTCGGTGCGCGCGCAGGATGCTCACCAAGGGCGCCGGTATCGGCAGGACTGCGACGGAGGCGTCGGTCTTGACCGGGTCGAGGCGGAGCTGGCCGTCGACACGGTGCAGCGCTTGGCGGACCGTCAGCCGGCCCTTGTCGAGGTCGACGTCCGCCCATGCCAGCCCGAGTGCCTCCCCACGGCGTAGTCCCATTGCGAGCGCGACCGCCCAAAGCGCGTAGAGGCGATGCGATTCCGCGGCTTTGAGGAAGCGCAGTGCTTCGTCATGGCTGAAGCTGCGCACCCTGCGCTCGTCGGTCACGCGGAGTTGGACGAGTCTGGCCACATTTCGGCTCAAGAGTTCTTCATCGACGGCGTCCTGGAGTGCCGCGCGCAGGACTCGGAGGATGTGTCGGATGGAGCTCGCGGACAGCACTGCACCACAGCACTCGGGATTGGGCTTTGCGCAGCAGCGAGGCGTCGGCCTGGCGGCATCGCGCTTCTGCGCACAGCATTGGCATGTCGTCCGCAAGCTGTTGAGCCATTCTCGAATATGGGCGGCCTGCAACGACTTCAGCTTGCGACGTCCGATTCCAGGAACAATGTGAAGCCGGACGTCGCCTTCGTAGGTCGCATAGGTCGTCCTGCGGATGCTCGGTTCCGCAATGTGTTCGAGCCAGTACGACATGTAGTCGGCGACGGTGAGGGTGGTGGTTGCGACGGGTACGCCGCGGCGTTGTTGGTCGCGCAGCTTGTTCAGTTCGTCGAGCGCTTCGCGCTCGGTATCGCCGTAGACGCTGACGCGCTTGCGCCGCCCGTCTGGAGTGTCGACGAAGAACTTGCCTTCCCATCGGCCATCCGTACGACGGTAGACACCGCCTTGGCCGTTGGCATTGCGCCTGCTGCGCGGTCGCGTGGCCATCACGCGGCTCCGTCGATGAGGCCGGCGACGTACTCGTCGAGCGACTGCCGAATGATTCGACGGCATCGACCTATCTGGACCGACTTGACCTGTTGCTCCCAGATGAGGCGGTAGATCATCCAGCGGCTTACGGCGAGGCGGTCTGCAGCGGCCTGGACCGTGATGAGTTCCCCTTGGTCGGTCACTGAGACCACCTCCAACCTTGCGTATGGGGTTCGTCGCCGGAAGCCATGATCGACAACCGGTTTGACGCTCCTCGCCACCTTGGCGCTGAGCCACCGCCCCCATAGCAGCTATGACCACTGTAAGCCCATGGAATGACACGTTTGTGTCTTATTCTCGAAGCCCAACCGCCGACCGTCGGCCCCCAAGCGGTGGCATTTGGCGCCGGTGTCGACGACGACTCAGTAAGGTCTCGCGACATCCCGGGCGCGACGCACGAGCATATTGCCAACCCCCGCACCTACCACACCCCGAACCCCATTCATCCACAACCAGCGGTTCATCCCCAGCCCCCAGCCCCCAGCCTCTACGGTCCACTTCAAAAGCCCTACGCTCCAGACTCTTACGGATATCCGCCATCGCCCCGCCCTTCCAAGAAACTGCAGTGGCACATTTGCACAAGGTGCGATACTGGTGGTGGTTGCGTCTGGGGCGTGGCCGAAAGTGACGGCGGGGCAGTCGTTCTGACTTTGGGGTTTGATACCTGGGTTGGTGGCTGCGGTGTTGACGATTTCGAAGTTGAAGCGGTGGTCGATCGCCTATTACCTCGACACCGCCCAATCGGCGCAGCGCGCCACTGCTGATTTCCAGCGGGCCGGTGGTGGGTTGGGGGAGTACTACTCCGAACACGACACCCGTACGCCGAAATGGTTGTGCGCGGGTGACACCCGCACGTCGGCCGGGCTGGTCGGGCTTTCGGACACCCAGCGCGCGGGGGGTGAGGCTGAGGCCGGGGTGGTGGCGCGCTGGCTCGACGACGGGGTCGCCCCGAGCGGTGCCCGGGGCCGGGCTCTGGGTGCTCAGGGCGTCCACGGGTATGACTTGACGTTCAGCGCGCCGAAGAGCGTCTCGGTGATTCGGGCGGTGAAGGCCGATGACGTCGTGTCGAAGGGGATCGCCGACGCGCACACCACTGCGCTCGCTGAGGCGATGGAGTACCTGGCCGCCCACGCCGGCTACACCCGGGTGCACAACCCGGTCACCGAGCAGAAGGACCTGGTGCACCTCCCGGGTCTGGTGGCGGTGGCGTATCAGCACGAGACGTCGCGGTGCGGGGATCCGCATCTGCACACCCACGTCATCGTGCCGAACCGCCAGGCCCGCGCTGACGGCGTGCTGGTGTCGATCGACGGGACGTCGCTGTATCACGAAGCCAAGGCCGTCGGGGTGATCTATCAGGCCACCCTGCGCCGGGAACTGCATCAGTCGTTGGGGTTCGAGTGGGAGCCGGTCGACCCGCACACCGGGATGGCGGAACTCGCCGGGATCGACCGCGCCTCGATCACCGCCTGGTCGCGCAGGTCCTCGCAGTTGCGGGACTGGGCGGCGCGCCACCTCACCGTGGTCGACGCGCCGTTGAGTCCGGCGCAGCTCGCCGCGGCGCAGAAGGCCACCCGACCGTCCAAACCCGAAGAGCTCGCGTGGCCGGACCTGTTGCAACAGTGGCGGGCCGATGGGCGGGGCGTGCGCCTGGATCGCGCATCCTTCGATCGGGCGCGCGCGGCGCGCCGCGCCGCCGCGCGCATCCCGTTCGACCGCGGTCGTCTGGCCGACGCCGCCGAGAAAATCGATAAGGCGGCGTTCACCCGGGCCGACCTGGTGGAGATCATCGGCGCGCAACTCCCCGTCGACGGGGAGCGCTCGCCGCGGGAGGCGGTGGAAGCCGCGGTCGATGAGCTCGGCATGCGCCTCACCGCACCCCGACAGAAACATCAACGTGAGGGGCATGTGCGGTTCACCCTGAGCCGGATCCTGGCCGAAGAGCTCGCCGTGCTGGATCTGGCCGACGCCCGCGACGACCGCACACAGCTCTGGGTGAGAGAGGAGGACACCCGCGGCCTGTCGGCGGATCAGCGGGCGGCGGTGGAGGCGATTGGCCGCTCGCCGTGGTTGGTGCAGCCGCTGTCCGCGCCGGCAGGTGCGGGCAAGACCACCTCGTTGCGCGCGTTGCGCGCCGCCGCGCACCACCGCCACGACGCCCGTGTGCTGGTGCTTGCCCCGACCGGGCGGGCGGTCGACGTCGCGGTGCGGGAGGGCGCCGGCGATCAGGGGCTCACCATCGCGAAGGCTCTGCAGGATCTCGGCAACGGCACCCTGTCATTGGACCGCGGGACCGTGGTGGTGGTCGACGAGGCCGGGATGGTCGGCACCGACGACCTGCGCCAACTTCTCACCGCCACCACCACAGCCGGGATGAAGACCGTCCTCGTCGGGGATGCTTTCCAGTTGGCGCCGGTGAAGGCCCGCGGCGGCATGTTCGCCCAACTGTGCGCCGATCTGCCGTGGACGCAACATCTCTCGGAGGTGTGGCGGATGCGCAACCCGGAGGAACGCGCGGCGTCGCTGGCGTTGCGGAATGGTGAGCTGGAAGCAGTCCGCATGGCGGTGGACTGGTACCGCGACCATGACCGGCTGCGGTGCGGAGATCAGATCGCCATGGCCAGTGATGCCCTGGACGGCTATCGGCGAGATGTGGCGGTCGGCAAGGAGGCGCTGCTGCTGTGTGACACCACCGAGATGGCCGACGCGTTGAACCGCCGCATCCACGACGACACCATCCCGACCGACGCCCCGACCGTGATCGCCGCGCGCGGACAGCGCATCGCCGCCGGGGATCTGATCCTGTCCCGCCGCAACGACCCCACCGTCGACGTCCGGCGTGCCGACGACCACGACGCAGCGGCCGACCCGGTCCGCAATGGGGACCGGTGGCGCGTCGCCGCCATCGACCCCGGCACGAATCGAATTGCGGCCGAACGACTGTCGGATGGCGCTGGCGCCGTGTTTGACGCCGACTACGTCCGCGAGCACGTCACCCACGGTTATGCGACCACGGTGCACACGGCGCAAGGGGTCACCGCCGACGCCACGCACGCCGTTCTCGGGGAGAACACCAGTCGTTCCATGTTGTACGTCGCGATGACCCGGGCCCGTGACGCCAACACCGCGTACCTCTACGAACGGGCCATTGAACAGGGCGACAGTCCGACGACAGCTGGTGGCCCGCATGTTGTGAAGCGCGGGACCAACATGCAGGCCGGCCAACTCGCCCGCGCCATCACCACGATCCGCGACGACGTGCCCGTCACCGCTCACCAGGTCGCCGCTTACACGCCGCGCCAGTTGTTGCCTGACCGTGTCGCGGGCTTACTCGGCGAACGGAAATTGGCGGTCTTGAACCGGGCCACCGCCTATTCCGAGTGGCAGAAGGCGGTCGACGGAGTAGCCCACGGCATGGCCGCCGCGAAGGTGCGGGACCACGCGCCAGCGTCGAGCCAGGATCGCAACGTTAGCCGCGACGATGGAATCGAGCTCTGATCGGTGAAGGGCGCTGCGTCGACGAGGCTCATTCACAAGACGATGGGCTGCGCAGTAGCCACCCAGTCGCCGTTGCGAACCATCTTGACGCATTTGTCGCCGTCAAGGATGGTGGTGACCATGTCGAAGCCGTGGTCCCGCGCATACTCAGCGGCGCTGCCGGCCTCGACCGTCGTCACCCCAGAGCATCTGTGCAGCAACAGGATCGCCATTCCTAGACGCTAACGTCCTCCAGCCACACTCTCGGCAAAACTTTGGGCGGTCGCACGGTCTCGTGAGCTCGCCGGTTGGTGCGCAATGAGGGTGTGCCGAGCGCGGAGTGCCGTCCACGCCACCACATGGACCCGGCGCGGGCCGGAAGATCCGAATATCAGATGAGACTGTTTGCGTTGTTATGCCGGCCGTGGCGCACACGGAACGACATGGCGGTCTGGCAGCGTCTCGACGTAGGTGCCGTGGCCAGTCACATAACCGCCGTCTCATCACCTCTCTCATCGAGGATCTGAGACACGCGGTGTGAGACAAGAAATGAGACACCGCGACCTGGCATTACCCGGCGGGGGAGTGGCGCCCCAAAGGGTGTCTCGTTTCTCTAGTAGTGAGACTCCGGCGCGCGACCGCTGGGGAATGCCGTGATGCCTGCCTCCGTACGCGGGCGGGAAAGAGAAGAAGTGGATCTTCCGGCCCCCCATGCGTCACCAAGACGGGAACAGCGATCGTCCGTCGGATGATCTGGTCGACGGGTTTGGCGCCGGGGGGCCTCGCCGCTAGTCGTTGGAGCTTCCGGTGGTGCCGGCATCGCCGACTCCGCCGGTGCCGTTCTTGCCGGCCGCACCTGGAGTGCCCACCGTTCCATGCGCGCCAATGGCGCCAGGGGCGCCATTGACACCGGAGACACCCGGGCTGCCATTGAGCTCGGGGCGACCGTTGGAGCCGCTGAAGACGCCGGCCCTACCGCCGGTACCACCGTCGCCACCCTCACCGGCG
>NZ_NPKR01000029.1 GCF_008329535.1 Mycolicibacterium sp. P1-18 | reverse complement strand
TCCAAGATCGCGTTCCTGATGCTGCCGGGTCTGGGCACCAAGGAGGACATCAAGGAGGCCCAGCAGAACGGCGGCTCGATCTGCCGGATCGCCACCCACTGCACCGAGGCCGACGTGTCGATCCAGCACTTCGGGTTGGCGCGGGACCTGGGGTTGGAGACCGTCGGGTTCTTGATGATGGCCCACACCACGCCGCCGGAGAAGCTCGCCGCCCAGGCCAGGATCATGGCCGACGCGGGGTGTCAGTGCGTCTACGTGGTGGACTCGGCCGGGGCGTTGGTGCTCGAGGGCGTCTCCGAGCGGGTGGAGGCGCTGGTCGCCGAACTGGGCGACGACGCGCAGGTCGGCTTTCACGGTCACGAGAATCTCGGGCTCGGGGTGGCCAACTCCGTGGCGGCGGTGCGGGCCGGGGCCAAGCAGATCGACGGCAGCACGCGGCGCTTCGGTGCGGGTGCGGGCAACGCGCCGGTGGAGGCGATGATCGGGGTGTTCGACAAGATCGGCGTCAAGACCGGCATCGACTTCTTCGAGATCGCCGACGCCGCCGAGGACGTGGTCCGCCCGGCGATGCCCCAGGAGTGTCTGCTGGACCGCAACGCGTTGGTGATGGGCTACTCCGGGGTGTACTCCAGCTTCCTCAAGCACGCCAT
>NZ_NPKR01000028.1 GCF_008329535.1 Mycolicibacterium sp. P1-18 | reverse complement strand
AAGACGCCGACCAGGATGCGATCACCGCGTCGATCAAGGAGGTCGCGGCGCAGGTGCAGACGTACGTGCCGGGGTACCGGTTGCTCAACGAGCCGCAGTTCGACCCGCCGTCGGTGCATTCCGGTGGATACGCGTTGGTGACGGTGTTCGTCGAAGTCGAAGGCGCCGGGGACTATCTGCCGCCCTACGCGGGGAATCTGGACATCATGACCGCCGCGGCGACGAAGGTCGGCGAGGAGATCGCCAAGGAAGTTCTGGCTGCGACCACAGGGGGACACGCATGACTGCCGAGGTGTTCTTCGACGCCAGCTGGGACGTCCGGATGACCGACACGTCGCTGCGCGACGGGTCCCACCACAAGCGCCACCAGTTCACCAAGGACGAAGTGGGGTCCATCGTTGCGGCGCTCGACGCCGCCGGGGTGCCGGTCATCGAGGTCACCCACGGTGACGGGCTGGGCGGGTCGAGCTTCAACTACGGGTTCTCCAAGACCCCGGAGCAGGAGCTGATCAAGCTGGCCGCGCAGACGGCCAAGAACTCCAAGATCGCGTTCCTGATGCTGCCGGGTCTGGGCACCAAGGAGGACATCAAGGAGGCCCAGCAGAACGGCGGCTCGATCTGCCGGATCGCCACCCACTGCACCGAGGCCGACGTGTCGATCCAGC
>NZ_NPKR01000004.1 GCF_008329535.1 Mycolicibacterium sp. P1-18 | reverse complement strand
GCCGGTATCGGCCCACGCCGCCCACGGGGAGGCGATCATCGCGCCCGCGCCCAGTGCGACCGCCAACGCCCCGACCCGCCCGACATACCTGCCACCGCTCACCACGAGAACCCTCCGCCGCCGTGCGGCGGGAAGAACCCCAACGCATCACGACGAGTATGCGGCCAAACAGCAACGCCAACGTCAGTAACCGACTACTGCACTTTGAACCTGTTCCGACCGGCAACTACTGCATCACGGCGCTGAAGCGCCGCCGTCGTCCTCGCAAATGCTTCTGGCCACTCCGGCCTTGAGCCCTTCCGGGAGACCGGTCTGGTGAGGATGGTGGCGACTCGGCCCGGTGTGACGGGAATTCACGTCCCTGAACGAGTGGACATAAAAGTGAGTTTCTCGGTGTGGACATCGCGTGAGAAAACATCGCCATCATCGCAGTTCAGGCGAACGCGAGTGGACATGAAGTTTGAGAAGCCACAACCTCATGACCACCAAAGCCGCTAAACCCCCTGTCTACTTTTCGGGCGAGCCTTCGTCATGCGACGGCCGCTACGCCTTCTCGCTCGGTGTCCACTCGAACCAGGTGAGCTGTGTCGGTGACTTCCGTATCGTCAGATCGCTTCGTGTCATGGGCCGCTGAGCGGGAGGTACAAGCCGGACCCTCGTATATCGAACGGGATATGCGAGTTATCTGCCAGGTCGATCAGCACACTGCCGGCACGGGGGTCGATCGTGGACATGAAAAATCGAGGGACGGGGACGGGCCGCCCCGGGCGCATTACACGGAAGATCCGACGTGTGGCGATGACCCGGCCAGCCTGGACGACGTTCACGCATGGCATCCACAGTCGTCGAGACGACGTCAATGTGACACGCGATTTGTGCCAGCGGGTTGCGTTCGAGGCAACGTCAGTGGTGGTGACCGCGGTGAACGGCGGCGCACATCGTAACTGCACGCCGCGGTAAAGGGTGACGGGAGACCTCGTCACGGCACACGATCTGCCGTGAGGTGCGATGCCAGCACGCTCGGGTCAACGGGGATATCACCGGCGGACGAGCTGTCGTACCGATCGTGCGTCGACACCGTGCGACTCAGCTAACCACTACTAGGAGGTCCCCGCCCTCAACCTGAGCGGTGGCCGCGACGGCGACGCGATCGACGCCGCCGTCCTTGGGTGCGGTGATCGCGGCCTCCATCTTCATGGCCTCGATCGTCGCGATGCTCTGTCCTGCCGTCACCTGATCCCCGGCGGCGACGTTGACGGTGACGACGCCCGCGAACGGTGCGGCGACGTGGTCGCCGTTGGTGCGGTCGGCCTTCTCGGCGGCTGGCACGGTGTCGGCAATCCTCTCGTCGCGCACCACGACCGGCCGCAGTTGACCGTTGATGATGCACATGACGGTGCGCAGGCCGCGGTCGTCGGGATCGGAGATGGCTTCCAACCCGATGATCAGGTCGACGCCGCGGTCGATCTGGATACGGTGTTCGTCGCCGTGCCGTAGCCCGTAGAAGAACTGGTTGGCCGACAGGCGCGAGGTGTCGCCGTAGACGTCGCGGTGCGCTTCGAACTCCTTGGTCGGCCCCGGGAACAGCAACCGGTTCAGGGTCCGTTGGCGCTCGACCCCGGGTTCGGTGAGCAGCTTCTCGTCCTCGGCGCTCAGGTCGGCGACCGGCTTTGCGGCCGACCGGCCCTCGAGTGCCTTGGTGCGCAACGGTTCCGGCCATCCACCAGGCGGGTCGCCGAGCTCGCCCCGCAGGAACCCGATCACCGAATCCGGGATGTCGAACCGGGCCGGGTCGGCAGCGAATTCATCGGCCGTGACACCCGCGCCGACCAGCGCCAGGGCCAGGTCACCGACCACCTTGCTCGACGGTGTCACCTTGACCAGGTGCCCGAGCACGCGGTCGGCACCCGCATAGGCGTTCTCGACGTCCTCGAACCGGTTGCCAAGACCCAGCGCGATGGCCTGCTGGCGGAGGTTCGAGAGCTGCCCGCCGGGGATCTCGTGGGAGTACACCCGGCCGGTCGGGGCCGGAGGACCAGACGCTGCAACATCGAAGGGCGCGTACACCTTTCGCAGCGACTCCCAGTACGGCTCCAGGTCGCATACCGTGGATAGCGACAGCCCGGTGTCGTACGGGGTGTACTTCGCCGCGGCCACGATCGAGGACAGCGACGGCTGACTGGTGGTGCCCGCCAGCGGCGCCGCCGCACCGTCGACCGCGCTGGCACCCGCCTGCCACGCCGCGGTGTAGGTGGCCAGCTGCCCGCCGGGGGTGTCGTGGGTGTGCACGTGCACGGGCAGATCGAACCGGCTGCGCAACGCCGAGACCAGCGTCGCCGCCGCGGGTGCCCGCAGAAGTCCCGCCATGTCTTTGATCGCCAGCACGTGCGCACCGGCGTCGACGATCTGCTCGGCCAAGTTCAGGTAGTAGTCGAGCGTGTACAGCGTCTCGCCGGGATCGGACAGATCGCCGGTGTAGCTCATCGCGACTTCGGCCACAGCAGAACCGGTGTCGCGGACGGCGTCGATCGCCGGTCGCATGGAGTCGACGTTGTTGAGCGCGTCGAAGATCCGGAACACGTCGATGCCGGTGCGGGTGGCCTCGTCGACGAAGGCATTGGTCACCGTCTCGGGATAGGGCGTGTAGCCGACGGTGTTGCGGCCCCGCAGCAGCATCTGCAGACAGATGTTGGGGATCACCTCACGCAGCGCGGCCAGCCGCTCCCACGGGTCCTCCTTCAGGAAGCGCAGCGCCACGTCATAGGTGGCGCCGCCCCAGCATTCGATCGACAGCAGCTCGGGCGTCATCCTGGCGATGTAGGGCGCCACGGCCAACAACCCCGACGTGCGCACCCGGGTCGCCAGCAGCGACTGGTGCGCGTCCCGGAACGTCGTGTCGGTGACGCCGACGGCGGGCGAATCGCGCAGCCACGCCGCGAAACCCTCGGGCCCCAGCTCGATCAACCGCTGCTTGCTCCCCGACGGCGGCACCGAGTCGAGGTCGATCTCGGGCAGCTTGTCCTGCGGGTAGACCCGCGTGCGGTCACCCCACGGCGTGTTGACGGTGACCGTCGCCAGGTAGTCGAGGATCTTGGTGCCGCGGTCGGCCGAGGCGTGCGAGGTCAGCAGCTGCGGCCGGTCGTCGATGAACGACGTGGTGACCCGGCCCGCCCTGAAGTCCGGATCATCCGAAACCGCCTGCAGGAATGGGATGTTCGTCGACACGCCACGGATGCGGAACTCCGCCAGTGCGCGACGGGCGCGGGCCACCGCCGTGGGGAAGTCCCTGCCGCGGCAGGTCAGCTTCACAAGCATCGAGTCGAAGTGGGCACCGATCTCCGCACCCAGGTTGGTGCCCCCGTCCAACCGGATGCCCGCACCGCCGGGCGAGCGGTAACCGGTGATCCGGCCGCTGTCGGGCCGGAAACCATTGGCCGGATCCTCGGTGGTGATGCGGCACTGCATGGCCGCGCCACGCACCTGGATCGACTCCTGACTCAGGCCCAGATCGGCGAGCGTCTCCCCGGCGGCGATGCGCAGCTGGCTGGCCACCAGATCGACGTCGGTGATCTCCTCGGTCACGGTGTGCTCCACCTGGATCCGCGGGTTCATCTCGATGAAGACGTGGTTGCCACGTTCGTCGAGGAGGAACTCCACGGTGCCTGCGCAGGAATAGCCGATCTGCTGCGCGAACGCCACCGCGTCGGCACACATCGTGGCGCGCAACTCCGCGGGCAGGTTGGGCGCCGGCGCCAGCTCGATCACCTTTTGGTGGCGACGCTGGACGCTGCAGTCGCGTTCGTAGAGATGGATGACATTGCCCTGCGTGTCGGCGAGGATCTGCACCTCGATGTGACGAGGGTTGAGCACCGCCTGCTCCAGGTAGACGTTTCCATCGCCGAACGCCGACTCGGCCTCGCGACTGGCGGCCTCGATCGCCTCGGCCAGCGCGTCGGGTTCGGTCACGCGGCGCATGCCGCGACCGCCACCACCGGACACCGCCTTGACGAACAACGGGAAGTTCATGTCGGTGGCCGCGGTTAGCAGGTCCTCGACCGAGGTCGAGGGCTCCGAGGACGCCAACACCGGCAGGCCCGCGTCCCGCGCCGCTGCAATGGCCCGCGACTTGTTGCCCGTCAGTTCCAGGACGTGGGCGCCGGGACCGACGAAGGTGATCCCGGCGTCGGCACACGCAGCGGCCAATTCCGGGTTCTCCGAGAGGAAGCCGTACCCGGGGTACACCGCGTCGGCCCCGGCGTCCCGCGCGACGCGGATGATCTCGTCGATGGAGAGGTAGGACCGCACCGGATGGCCCGGCTCGCCGATCTGATACGACTCGTCGGCCTTCAACCGGTGCGGCGAGTTGCGGTCCTCATAGGCGTACACCGCCACCGTCGCGATGCTCATCTCGTACGCCGCGCGGAACGCCCGAATGGCGATCTCACCGCGGTTGGCGACCAGGAGTTTGGAGATCACTGTTGCTCAAAGGCTTTCGATCGAGTGGGTGAATGGCCCGCGCGGGAACAAGGCGACCGTGGAGCACGCGGCCCGGCGGCCCTGATCGTGGCAGACGCGCTCATGGCCATCAGTCGACGTGGGTCATCACGTGTTTGACGCGCGTGTACTCCTCGATGGCCAGCACGGACATGTCGTTGCCATGCCCGGAGTGCTTGTAGCCGTTGTTTGGCATCTCGGGAGCCACCACCAAGTGACAGTTCACCCAGACCTTGCCGAAGTCGAGTTGATCGCTGATGCGCAGAACCCGCGCGTGGTTGGTGGTCCACAACCCCGCCGCCAGGCCGAAGGCCACGTCATTGGCCATGGCCACCGCGTCAGCCTCGGTCGTGAATTGCTGCACGGTGATGACTGGTCCGAAGACTTCTTCCTGGACGATGGCGTCGTCCTGACGCACATCGGTGACGATGGTCGGCGGGAAGTAGAAGCCGCCGCCCGTGCGGTCGGCTTTTCCGCCGGTCAGAACGTGCGCGTGAGCCGGCAGGTGCTCGAAGTGGGACTGCACCTTCAACAGGTGAGCCTCGCTGTTCAGCGGGCCGTAGGTCACGTCCTGATCGGGTGGCCCGTAGGTCGTCGATTCGGCCTGTTTGAGAAGGGCGCTGACGAACTGGTCGTAAATGGACGCTTCGACGAGAACGCGGGTCGCAGCTTCGCAGTCCTGGCCGGCGTTGAAGAACCCGGCGGCGGCAATGGCTTCGGCGGCTGCGTCGACGTCGGTGTCGGCGAAGACCAACACCGGTGCCTTACCACCGAGTTCCAGGCTCACCCGCTTGAGATCCGTTGCGGCAGAAGCTGATACCTCAATACCTGCCCGGGTGCTTCCGGTGACCGAGACCAGCCGCGGTATCGGATGGGCGACGAGGGCGCGCCCGGTGTCACGGTCTCCGACCACGATGTTGAGCACCCCCGGTGGCAGCAGGTCGCCGATGATCTGTGCTGCCATCACCGTGCTGACCGGTGTGGTATCCGACGGTTTGAGGACCACGGTGTTACCGGCGGCGATCGCTGGCCCGAACTTCCAGACGCCCATGTTGAGCGGGTAGTTCCACGGCGCCACTTGGGCGCACACGCCGACCGGCTCACGTCGCATCGTCGAGTCGTAGCCCGTCACGTAACTGCCCGCCGCCACGCCGCGGAGGTCGCGGGCAGCAGCGGCGAAGAACCGAAGGTGTTCGATGATGCCGGAGAATTCCTCGTCAGCCATGACGCGCAACGGTTTTCCAGTGTTACGGGACTCAGCGGCAACTAACGCATCCTTGCTGCCCTCCAGCGCGTCGGCGATGCGGAAGAGCGCCAGGCTGCGTTCCCCAGGCGTGGTTGCCCGCCAGCGTGGGAAGGCGTCAGCGGCGGCGCGTACGGCATCATCGACGTCTTGGGCGTCTGATAGTGGAGCCTCGAGATAGGCCTCTCCGGTAGAGGGGTCGATGATCTCTGTATAGCGGCCCGAGCGAGGTGCTCGAGACTCGCCGGCAATAAAGTTCGAGATACGTTCCATGATGGGCTCCTTCGGTCTAGTGGGTCACGGTGCGTTGAGCGGTGCAGGGTAGGAGACGAACGGTGAGAGGGCATCCCGAGCGGCGGGCTTGCGCACGCCGGGGTAGTGACGCCGTCGAGGTTATTGCGGACAGTCCTGCGGTGCTTCTTGGTGTGGCGGGCAATGGCCGAGACCGACCAGCCTTAATTTCGTAGGGCGTGTATCTCCAAATCGTCCTCTAATGTGAGCATGAGAGAGCCGGTCCCCTTCAGATGGCTGGTGCGTGGTCAGAGGCCACCAGCATCGAAGGAGACCCGCCCGCGTCGGCGGAGCCACACAGGTGAGCACTTTCGGTGAGCAAACTAAGCATTGTCAACGAGCACGATCACTATCTCGGCTGGGCTACGGGCACCGTTGAGCAGAGCGGTGCCCTCAGCGCCTCGCGACCCTCTCCCCTCGGAGGAGTGGTTGCCTCTGCGGCTGTTAGGCCCGCTGGGTCCTCGACGTAAGCACTTCGGGATCGATCGACTTCAACTCAAGTTCTAGGGCTGACCGCTGTGCCGAGTTCAGCGGCCGCAGAGGCCGGCGGACCGGGCCCACCGGCATACCCTCCATGCGCAAGGCCTCCTTGACCGTCGCGGAGTACGGGTTCGAGACGATGAAGCGCATGAGGGGGGTTAGTTCGCGGTTGATTCGTGAGACCTCCTGGGCGTCGCCGGCTGCGCCGGCAGCGAGCAGCTGCACCATTCCTCGGCCGATGATGTTCGCGCAGCCCAGCACCGCGCCCCGGAGACCAAGCAGTAGTCCGGGTGCCACGAGCAGTTCTTCACCGCAGAGGTAGACGATGTCGTCGGGGTGGTCGAGCAGGAACGTGGCCTGCTGAGTCAGGTCCCCGCTGGAGTCCTTCACGTACTTGACGTTGTCCACCTCACGCGCGATCTCGATGATGAGGTCGACCGACATGCCGATGCCGGTGGCCGCGGGGATGTTGTACAGACAGATGGGGACATCTGTGCTGCCCGCGATCTCGGCGTAGAAACCGAAGATCTCTTCGTCGGTGAGAGATCCGTAGTAGGGCGGGGGGAGTAGCAGGCCGGCAGCCCCGACCTCCTGCGCGTGCTCGCTGAGCCCGAGCACCTCTTCGGTGGAGGTCGACCCCGGTTGTGCCATGACGGGCACGCGGCCCGCAGCCTGATCTACGACGACCTCTGTAACCCGACGGCGTTCGGCGTTGCTTAAGGCACTGAACTCCCCGGTGGTGCCGCAGGGAATTAGACCGGATGCGCCGTCCTCGATCTGGCTGTCTACGAGGTTGCGAAGAGCGCCCTCGTCGATGGTTCCTCCATCCTCGGTGAAGGGCGTGAGGAGTGGAGTGATGACTCCGGTGAAGTCCATGGGGACCCCTTTCAATAGTGAATTGGACAGATGTGTGCGAGGTGCCTGCCGTTTGCGGGCTTATCGCGTGCTGCTCCGGTCTGTCGCAGCAGGCCGGGCGTTCTTCGAGACGGCGTGTTCGACTACGCCTAGGACTCCCGGGGGTCGTCGATTGTGAGAAGCCCTTGCAGATGCGAGTTGAGGAAGACGCCAGTCGGGTCGTACCTCTCCCGCACGGTCTTGAACTGGTCCAGTGCTGGGAATGCATGCTTGACCTGGGTCGCATCGAAGTAGTGCACCTTCCCCCAATGCGGACGCGGACTGAAGGGCATGAGCGCCTCGTGAACCGCGCGGAGGAACTGGTCGTAGTCGCCATCGCGGTCGCCGACCACGGAGAGTGACACTGTGTCTCGTAGGTACTGAGCTGACAGGAACGAGTCGTCTTGGGCTTGCCAGCGGACCTGCACGGGGGATAGCTCTTCGGGGTACGACGACCGCATCAGCTCCCGGATAGACAGAAAGGCCTCCTTCCACCGATTGCCCGGAACCATGTACTCCAGCTCGATGAAAGGTTGGTTGTCAGCCCAGTCTGGATAAACTAGGTAGCTCCGCCCGATTCGGGACCCGGGTTGGCCCGAGACACCCGACGTAGCGGCAACCCACGCATGGTCGGCCGGGACCGTTTCGAGGCGTTTGACCCAGCAGCGGTCAGCCGGTGTCGGAGGTAGTCCGAAGCGCACCGACGTCTCCGAGGACGGACACCAGAACAGCGAGTAATGGCGCACCTGGCTCAACTCGCTCTCGGCGTTGTCGAGGACGTCGTTCAGGGTTTCGGCGGAGTTGTGCTCTGCCAGTCCGTAGGAGGCTTCGACTTGCAGGCCAAGCCGAGTCACTATGCCCAAGAGCCCGAGCCCGACTCTTCCCGCGCGGAGATCGGCGCCGGTCCTGTCGTCCGACGCGATGCCCGTTCTAGCGTCGATGGTGCGGAGTGTTCCAGTCCCGTCGACCAGGGCGAGGTCGACCACCGCGGAGGAGATGCTCCCCAGCCGCGCTCCCGAGCCCTTGGTACCGGTAGCTGCGGCGCCGGCAATCGTTTGTGCGTCGGTATCACCCTGGTTTCGGATTGACAGCCCTCGCTCCCACAGGGCGGGACCGATTTGGTGCAGCGCCGTGTGCGCCCAGATTTGGGCCTGCCCCTTTTCGACGTCCACGGAGATGACACCGCATGGGCCGGTGAGCTTGAGCAATGAAGTCCTGGGCGCCACGATCGGCGTGAAGGAGTGGCCCGAGCCGGCGACGCGCACCCCCGAACCCGATCGAGCGTGGGACCGTACGAGGGCCTGAACGGATTCTTCGGTCGCAGCCTCGATCGCCGCGCCCTCGAAGTTCTGATTCTCGGCCCAGTTCGACCACGTTATGCTGCTCTTCCTGACCGTTGCCACTGGGTCCCTCCTGTCATTTTCAAAACCCTGATCTGCATCGTGGTGACGATGGAGGCTGCCTTCTTTTAAGGCGATGCCTACCCGCGTCGCTGCCCTTTCTCCTGCCGCAGTCAGCGTTGAGCATCCCGAGCGGTTGCCTACGAATTGCCAATCTTGTTGTAGATCTCGGGCTTGGCCTTCTTGTAGTACAGGGCAAGCAGGTATCCAGCGGCGGCGACGACCACTACCCCGGCCTGTGCAAGGAGGGCGCCGGCGCGGGTGACGGCCAAGATCTCCAGGTTCAGTGTCGTCAACACCATGAGTACCGCTAGAGCTACTGCCGAGACAGCGGGAGCGATAACGGCGACCCAGACGTTGGGGCTCAGGTCGGGGTGCCGACGGAAGAACATGATGACCGCGACGCTGGTGGCGATGAGAAGAGGTAGCAAGAAGTACACAGCGGCACCGGTTATTGCGGCATACGACTGTACGTCGTCGATACCCGTCAAGAAGATTCCGAGCACGATCGCCAAGGAAGCAGCCGACACTGTCAGCACCGCGACGTGCGGCGACTCGAGCCGTGGGTGGACCCGCGCCAACCGGGCTGGCAGAACTCGGTCCCGGCCGAGGGCGAACAAGTACCGCGAGGCGGCGCCCTGGGTAGCGTTCAGTGCGGCCAACTGGCTGGTCACCAAGACGATGACGACGACATGGACGAAAAAGCTGCCCAAGTACGTGTTAATGCTGTCGAAGAAAGATCCGACGGGGTCGTTGAGCGAGGCATCGACAGCCTTCGATGGGCCCTGAGTGACGATGTAGGCCCAAGACCCGATGGCATAGAACACGGCCAGGAAGCCAATGCCGATGAAGGTAGCTCTCGGCACCGCCTTCTCAGGGTTTCGGGTCTCGTCCCGGAAACAAGCCGGCGCCTCGATACCGATGAGCGTGAGCATGGCGAAGAGGATGCCCAGTCCAACCGCCCCGGAGAGGAACTCCGACGGCGTCCACGATGCGCCGGAGTACCCCTCGGGCCCGCCCTTAACTGCGACGGCGACCTCCCACAGCGCGACCACCACGCACTCCACTAGGACCAAGACACCCAAGACCTTCAGCGACAGGTCGACCCGGAGCAGCCCCAGAACTGTGACCACTGCAATCGCGACCAGTGTCCAGATCTCGACATTGCCGACGGGACGTCCGAACAGGCGGTCCGTCATGTCCAGGAAGATTATGCCCATGTAGATGTAGGGGCCGGCGGTGATCAGGATGTAGGCCGCTGTTGCCAGGAAAGCACCCGCCAGCCCGGGCGCTTTGCCCAGTCCGTCGACGATGTAACGGTAGTAGGCGCCTGGATTAGAGACATGGTGGCTCATCGCGACGAATCCCACAGCGAAGATCATCAGGACCGCGCCCGCCGCCAAAAAGGAAACGGGTGCACCGATCCCGTTGCCGAACCCGATGGACAGCTGCTGAAAGCCGGCCATCGCCGCGATCGGTGCGTTGAAGGCGACAATCAGCACAATAAGGCTGAACGTGCCGAGGCGGCGGGGAAGGCGCTCGGCCGAAGTGCCAAACTCGGCAGCCGTTTGCCCACCCTTGTGATCGATTGAATCCGTCATGGCACAGCACTCCCTCGACTCAACTCGACCCGGCGGGGGCCGGGATCCTGTTACTACCGGGTTGGGCGGCCGGCGGCCCGGACGCGATCCCGAGTCGACGTTTGAAACACATGTCTCAGACAAGCAGTTCAGCGCTTGTCGCTTGTCGACAATCTACCATCAAATTCGAAGATGTGGCAAGGAACGAATCGGTGGAATCGAGCGAGACGCGGTGACGAGAAGTGCGGCGAGTTCCAGGGAGCCGCATTATGACGTTCGGCCCCAACCCGGTGCCTTCAGGCCGAAGGTTGCGGAGTCGCAGCCTCAGTCACGCTCTGCGGCGCATGCATCTCTCCGACGGTCTTGCCCGGAGCGGCGTGAATGTGGCTGGCGATCTCAGTCTTGAGAGCGCCGAGGTCGTTCTCCATGACGAGTTCAGCCAGCCGTTCGTGGACTGCGGCGATCTCGGCTGGATCGCTATAGGTGCGGTGGTCCGCGGCCATGGACAGGCGCAGCTTCGACTCCCAAACCTCCCACAAGTCTTGCAGGAGGCCATGGCCAGAATTCTCGTAGAACATCCGGTGGAACTGGAGGTGGGCGTCAATGCTCGCCGACACGTCGTGGTTGTCCGTGGCGCGGTGGAGGGCAGCAACGGCCTCCAGAAGCTCAGCGCTCTTGGTGGTACGCAGTTGAGCCAGGGAAAGTTCTGCAGCGTAAGGCTCGACATGGAACCGGAGCGAGGCGATCTCCTCCACCGTCTTAGGGCTCACCTGTGCGACGAAGGCGCCGCGGAACGCGATCTTGACGGCAAGCTCGTCGTCGACCAACATCGACAACGCTTCGCGTACCGGGGCCCGGCTGATTCCCATATCGTCCGCGATAGGGGCTTCGCGAAGCTGGCTGCCCGGCGGCAACGAACCGTCCAGGATTGCCGCCTTGAGTATCTCGTACACCCCCGACGGGGTCGTCCTTTGCTCGAGGCGCTCAAACTTCACAGGTTGACCTCATCTCGCCGAGGTAACTTAGACTCGCCCCGACAGAGTATCGGCGTGGCTTAGCGCTTCTTGCGGGCTCATCCACACGTCGCCGACCGTGTAGCCGCGTGGAAACGGGTCGGTCGGGTCGAGACCGATCTGACACAGACCGCTGATCCACGCCTGGCCTGCCACAGACGGGACGATTGCCGAATACCCGCCGACGGTTGTCTCGGATTCGACTCGACAGTCGAACACGCTCCCGATGATGCTCTCGTGCCTGAAGCGATCTCCGGTGCCGAGCTGACCTTTGGCGTGCATCACCGCCATGCGGGCCGAGCTCCCGGTGCCGCATGGCGATCTGTCCAACCGCCCTGGCGAGACGACCACCGTGTTGCGCGCAGTTAGCACGCCGTCCTCTTCCCGGATCGGGCCGGTGAATTGGGTCTGGGTGATTCCGGCGTACTCGCTGTTGAGCGGGTGGACCGCGTCGAGTTGCTCGGCGCCAGCGACCTTGAGCCGCTGACCCATCTCGCAAAGATCCCGACCCTCATCAGGGGTAAGGGCGAACCCCAGTTGAGATGCCGGCACGATCAAATAGGTCATCCCGCCCCAGCCCACGTCCACGGTCAGGCTCCCCAGACCCTCAACCTCCAAGGTGGCGTTCAAGTGGTAGGCGAACGCGGGCTGGTTGACGAACCTGACGCTAGTGACCTTGCCGTCGGCGCACTCGCACTCGAGTGGGATAAGGCCAGCCGGTGACTCCAAGACCACCCGGGTGATCGGTTCGATCATCGGGATCATGCCGGTCTCGAGCAACACCGTGGCGGTGGTGATCGTGTTGCTTCCCGACATCACCGGATACTCCTCGGACTCCATGATGATGTACCCCCACGAAGCGTCAGGGTGGGTCGGAGCGACGAGCAGATTGACGGATTGCGTAACGCTGCCACGCGGTTCGTTGAGGAGGAGCTGTCGCACGTCGTCGCGTTGTTCGCGGACGTACTTCATCTTCTCGAAGACGGTTGTGCCGGGCATGTCGCCCAAGCCGCCAGTGACAACCCTGCCCATTTCACCACCGACGTGGCAGTCGACCACGTTCAGCACGCGATTCCAGCGCATCAATTACACCCGCCTTTTGGTTATTGTCGACTATTCCACCATCACTGTATCGAGTGGCGCAACGTCGTCCATACCGGCGGTGGTCAAGTGCTTGGGGGTACTGCGCACGCGAACACCGTGACGGGGCGCCATCGACCGCCGACCCCAACGGCTCCTTCGCCCGGGGGCTCACCCACCATCGTCGGTAGCAAGGAAGAGCTTGTACCAGGTAGGCGAACGGCCGCCCCTCAACCACTGGTCGATGTCACGCTCCTCCATCCACGACTTGATCCTTTGCCACAGCCGGTCTGGATGGATCGCCGTGCCTCGCACCGATGCATGCCCACCCCGTACCGCGTCCGCGTCGCCGGCCGCAGAGTGAATCTGCGCGCGATACACCACTGTTCGGCCCGCGCCTTGGCCTTCTATTGCTGCCGTTCTGCGGCGCGCTCCGCGCCGGCGACCGCTCGTTCGTATTTGAGGCCGACGTGTAGCTCCGGCGTTCGCCGTCACGCAGGCCGAACGACCATTCTCTGCGCCACACGATGTCGCAGTCTGGCGCGCTTCGGAAGGCGCCTGCTGATCGGCCCAGTTGTCACTAGGTTGTCACAACGCGCACGAAACGCACTGCGGCGGGACGGGATGCTCTGAGATCGTTAGCGCAGGCAGCGACGCCCAGGAGACCGAAGGACATAACCGGATCATGCGTTTCACGGACTGTAAATCCGTCGGCTTACGCCTACACAGGTTCGAATCCTGTACCTGCCACACAGCGCAGCCCCCCTTTCGAGGGGGGCTGTCTGCGTTTCACGACGCGACCGTCTGCAGTGGGTGCAGCGTCGTTCAACGAGGGAACGCGTCCCCCTGAGACGACAGCCACCCGCAGGTCGACGTGGTCAGCGGGCGACACGGCCACGTGCTTGGCGCATTCAGCGGTAATGCTCGGCTATTCGCGGAAGATGTCGGCACGCACCCTTCATTTCCTCGGCGTAGGTGGCGAACTCGGCCCGTACCTCCTCCACCGTCTGACCTAGCGCCCTCTGGATCGACTCGCGATCGCCGCCGAACAGCACGAACTCATCCAGGGTCTCCAGGACAGCCGCCGAGAAGTCGCAACGTACTACGGCGAACTCTGCGAAATGGAACTGCCACCGCCACGCGTTCACCTCCGACGGTGCGGCGACCACCGCCTGAAAGGGCTCAGATTCACCGAACTCGAAGGTGGTCAGGAACAACAGCTCCAGCGCGCCGTCAGCCAACGCGGTGACGATGGGGATGCGATCGTCGTCCTCGAGTTCCGGTGCGGCGACGACCAGCCGACCTGCCGACCAGGACGCACTGAATTCCGACAGCCCATCGAAGAGGTGACGACGAGCCGCGTTCCGCTCGCTGTGGCTGATGGGGCGCATCACCGGACCTTCCCGTGGAAGCAAGAGAGGGTTCGCACGTCTCAAGGGCAGAGACGGACGTCCCGACGAGGCTAGCCGTTCGCGCCGGGGTCGCCGTTGCCCGCGCCGCCGGTGCCGCCGGCGCCACCCGAGCCGGGGTTGTTGCGGTTCGGCGCACCGGAAGTGGATCCGCCGTCGCCGCCGTCGCCGCCCACGCCGGTCTGGCTGTTGCCTCCCTTGCCGCCGTTGCCCGCGTAGTTGGTACCCGATCCGCCGATGCGGATGGACCCACCACCTGCTCCACCGTTCCCACCCGCGCCTGACTGGCTGTCTCCACCGGCACCGCCATTGCCGCCGAAGTGAAGGGACCCAGAGTCATTCGTAGAGGACAGCAGTCCGCCGTTACCACCGTTCCCGCCGGGGCCACTGATGCCGTTGCCACCCTTGCCGCCGGGCCCGGCACTGTTGTTCGTTCCGTCGACGCTGATGCCGGCACCCCCGTTGCCGCCGTTGCCCGCAACGAGTCCGTCGGCACCGCGCGTGCCCGACGCTCCGACGGAGGCGCCGGTGCCGCCGATGCCAGCCTTGCCGCCGGCGCCGACGTCACCTCCGTCACCGCCACCACCAGCGGTGGCGGAGGCCATGGCGGTACCGCCGTTGCCGCCGTCACCACCGTTGCTGCCGGTGCCGCCGTCCGACCCGTTGCCACCGTTGCCTCGGACGCCGACCTGGACACCATCGACACCAGCTACGCCACCGGTCCCGCCGGTCCCCGCGGCACCGCCGAGACCGGCGGCTCCGATTGCGCCGCCGTTGCCGCCGTTGCCGCCGTCCTGACCGGCCCCGCCGTCCTGACCGTCCGTGCCATCTACGCCGTCCACACGGTCTCTGTCGGCCGACTTACCGTCGTCGCCCTTCGCGCCGGCGACACCGTTCGCGCCGCGCACGCCGTCGCCGCCGTTGCCACCACTGCCGCCGCTGCCACCATTACCCCCATTGCCGTTGACGCCCGCCGCGCCGGCCGCACCGAACAGGGACGAGCTACCGCCGGCACCCGCGTTGCCACCCGCACCGCCGGCGCCTCCGGATCCGCCTGCGACGCCGTCCTTCCCACTTTCGCCGGCCGCCTTGCCCGACAGACCGTTTGCGCCGAACCCGCCGTCTCCGCCGTTCCCGCCGGCGCCGCCCGCCCCGCCGGCACCGCCATTGCCGATGAGCAGACCGCCCGCGCCGCCCCGGCCACCTGCGCCACCGCTACCGCCTGCGATACCCGACTGGCCCGCCGCGCCGTTTCCACCCGACATCGCCGAGCCACCGTTGCCGCCGTCTCCACCGCTGCCGATCAGCAGTCCACCCCGCCCGCCGGCGCCACCGGCCATCCCCGATCCGAGCGCGGCGTTCCCGCCCGCACCACCGAACCCGATCAGCCCGGCGTAACCGCCCGCACCGCCATTGGCGCCACGGCCACCCGATCCCAAGAGGAGGCCACCGTTGCCGCCGTTGCAGGCCGAGCCCTCGCAGTCGGCGGCGGCGTCGGCGCCGTCTCCGATGAACAAGCGGATGAACGCCCCGATCGGGTCGTCGCCCGCTGCTGACGGCGCCGCTGCCAGCTGCGGCACGACTCCCGCCGAGCCAATCGTCAACACGCACAACGGATCCGGACAGTCGCCCGACGTGACCAGCGCCGCGGGGCCAGCCGGTCCACGCGTCACCGAACCCTGATCACCGGAATCCGCCAACGCTGCCCACGGCGAGGCGATCATCGCGCCCGCCCCCAACGCGACCGCCAACGCACCGACCCGACCGACGTAACGAACACCACTCACCGCGACGACTCCTCTGCACCGTGCGGCAGGCAGCCCCCAGCGCATCCCGCTGAGTATGGGCCATCCCAGCTACTTACTCACCAATAACTGGAACTTGCCGTCGCGTGGTCATCACCCACCTGGAGCCAGGCCTAGGGGAAGACGGGCGGCAGATCGGTTGACGCCTTCCCGGTGAACTCGGCCGGCCGCTTCTCGAGGAACGCCGCGACGCCTTCGTGCCCGTCGGCGGAGGCACTGGTGTAGAACATCGCCAACGAGTCGACGCGATGGGCGTCGACCGGGTGCGGTTGAGCGCTGTTGCGGTACATCATGTGTCGCGTCAACGCGGTCGCGACCGCCGAGCGGTGGGTGGTGAACGACCGCGCCAGCGCGTACGCCTCGTCCAGGAGTTCCTCGGGTGGGTACACGGCCTTGACCAAGCCGGCGTCTCGCGCCTCTGCGGGGCGGAGGATGTCGGCGCGGTACACCCACTCCAGCGCTTGGGAGATGCCGACGATGCGGGGCAGAAACCAGGTGGAGCACGCCTCGGGAACGATGCCCAGCTTGCCGAACACGAACCCGATGCGGGCGTTCTCCGACGCGAGGCGCACGTCCATCGCCAGCGTCATGGTGGCGCCGATGCCCACGGCCGGTCCGTTGATCGCTGCGATCACCGGTTTGGTGCAGTCGAAGATCGCCAGGGTCACGCGGCCGCCGGTGTCGCGCACGCCCTCGACGATCGCCGGGTCGTCGAATCGTGTTTCGAGGTCCTCGTAGGTGGGGTGCATGGTCTCGTCGAGGCCGAACACGTTGCCCCCCGTCGAGAGGTCCATGCCTGCGCAGAAGGCCCGCCCGGCGCCGGTGACGACCACCGCGGCGACGGTGTCGTCACTGCTGGCGCGCCGGAAGGCGGCCTCCAGTTCGTCGGCCATGAGCGTGGTGAACGCGTTGAGTTGGTCGGGACGGTTCAGGGTGATAGTCAAGATGCCGTCGACGACGTCGTAGGTGATTGCCTGGTAATCGGTCGTGCCGGTGGTCATGACTCTTCCTTCGTCGGGTTGGAGCGGTGGTCGTCGAACCGGGACTTCCGGAGTCACCGCGCCGTGGTCCCAGTGTCAACCATCGTGGGTCCGGCACTCCGCAGCGTGCGGAAATCTCCGGCGCACCGCTCTGCGGTACGCCGGAGATCGATCGGCTAGGCGCCGGCGTTGCGCGCCGTCACGGCCGCCGCCGTCGTCTGGGCGGTCGCCTCCGCGAGGGGTGTGGCGGCCTCGTCGTCGGCCTGGCCCTCGCCCTCGGCGGTGGCCAGATCCTTGGCCTTCTGCGCAGCCAGCACCTCGACGAGGAGCGCCTCGTCATACCTGGCCTCAGCGGCTTGGGCCCGCTTGCGTGCGTCGGCCGCGTCGCGCTGGGCCTTGCTTCGTGCCTTGCGCAACGTCTCTCGCTGCTGAGTCGTCGCCTTCAACGTGCGCTTGAGTTCGGCCTGCTGGTCGATCGCGGCTTGGAGCGCGGCCTCGTCGGCGCTGCGCCGTTCGGCGTTGTCCTCGAGCCGTTCGAGCACGAGGGACAGCTGATTCTCGGCGTGGGCGGCCGCATCCTCTGCGGCCTGCCACGCACTGCGCGGGTCGTCCAGAGCGGAGTGGTCGATCACCAAGTCGGCGTCGGCGCCGCCAGCGGTGACGTCGTGTCGTTCCCGTGCTTCTGCAGTCGTCATGAATTTTCCTTCGTCTTTGGGCTCTCGCGCAATGAGCGCAAGGCGCTCTCGGCTCAGGCGTCGATTGACGCGACCGGCCAGAACAGAGTTCCCACGAACCGGACTTCGCAATCGTGGTGCCACCAAGGGGGCTTTCGCGAGAGGGTGACGATCAGGCACCGAAATGACGGATCCGTCAATGAAATTCGTGTGATGCACGTAGCTGGGCGGACGACGAGGTCACCGATTGGACCTTTTCGTTTTGTGGATAGTGATGACAAAAAACGCTAACGTCGTCGGCGGAGCGAATGGCGGCGTCCCCCCGTCTGCCGTGCTCAAGTCCTTGATTGGCTCTTTCCCCCCATCGAGCCGTCAAGGGCGCCCCAAGTCTCGCGCTGGCGTGCACCGCCAGAGCAAAACCCTGGACTACCGGACACCGGCGACCACCTCGTGGACGGCCCGCGCGACGCAATCGACGGTGAAGCCGAAGTGGCGGTGCACGTCCGCGGCCGGACCGGATGCGCCGAAGCCGTCGACCGCGATGATTCGACCCAGCGGCCCGACGTGACGTTCCCACCCGAATCCCGAGGCCGCTTCGACGGACACGCGCGCAGTCAGTTTCGGCGGCAGCACCGCGTCGCGGTAGTCCGCATCCTGCTCGTCGAACAACGCCCACGACGGCATGCTGACCACCCGAACCGCGACGCCGGCACCGGCGAGACGCTCTCGCGCCTGCATCGCGAGTGCGACCTCACTTCCGGTGGCGACAATCAGCGCGACGGGGTCGACGCCGTCGGCCGGGTCGGCCAGGACATAGGCACCGCGGGCCACGCCGGCGGCCGACCCGAGAGCCGTTCTGTCGAAGACTGGTCCGTCCTGTTTGGACAGAACTAGTGCGACGGGTCGGTCGTCGACGGCCATGATCACCCGCCACGCTTCACGGACCTCGTTGGCGTCGGCGGGGCGAAGGTCGACCAGGTTGGGCATCGCCCGTAGCGAGGCCAGCTGTTCGACGGGCTGGTGCGTGGGGCCGTCCTCGCCCATGCCGATGGAGTCGTGGGTGTAGACGTGTATCACCGCTTGGCCCATCAGCGCGCCGAGGCGCAGCGGTCCGCGCTGAAAGTCGGAGAACACCAGGAAGCCGGCTTGGAAGGGGCGCAGACCGCACAGGGCTAGCCCGTTGGCAGCTGCGGCGGCGGCGGCCTCGCGCACGCCGAAGTGTAGATTGCGACCGCCGAAGTCGCCGGGGCCGAAGTGCCCGCTCGTGCCACCGAGAGCGGTCTTCGTCGAGGGCGCCAGGTCCGACGCGCCACCGAGCAACCACGGAACCGTCGCGGCGACCGCGTTGAGCACCCGGTGGTTGGCGATCCGTCCGGCGACGGGTCCGTCGTCGGGGGTGAACTCGGGCAGGTCGTCGTCCCAGCCGTCGGGCAGGGTGCGGTTGACCATCGACGCGAGGCCGTCTGCCAAAGTTGGATGCGCGCCTTGGTATTCGGCCATCATCGCATTCCACGCGTTGCGCCGTCCGGTGCCCCTGGCGCCGACGCCGCGGGCGAACTGTTCGTAGGCGACGTCGGGGACGACGAACTGGGCGTCCACCGGCCACTGGTAGAAGCGCTTGGCGGCGCGCGCCTCGTCCTCGCCGAGCGGCTCGCTGTGCGCGGACGCGGTGCCCTGCTTGGTCGGCGCGCCCCAACCGATGATGCTGCGGACGATGATGAGCATCGGAGAGCCGGTGTGCGAGGTGAATTGGGTGAATGCCCGCTGCAGTGCGCCGAGGTCGTTGGCGTCGGCGACGTAGGTGACTGCCCACCCGTACGCGCGGAACCGGGTGGCCACGTCCTCGGTGAAGGCTAGCGATGTCTCGCCCTCGATCGTGATCGCGTTGCTGTCGTAGATCCAGCAGAGGTTGTCCAGCTTGAGGTGTCCGGCCAGTGAGGCCGCCTCCTGGCTGATGCCTTCCATCATGTCGCCGTCGCCAGCGAGGGCGTACACGCGGTAGTCAAACACGTAGAAGCCGGGTTGATTAAATTGCGCGGCTTGCCATTTGGCGGCCATGGCCATGCCGACACTGGTGGCGACGCCGGTTCCCAGCGGACCGGTCGTGCATTCGACTCCGTCGGCCAGTTCGTGCTCGGGGTGCCCCGCGCACGGGCTCCCGAGCTGACGGAAACGACGGATGTCGTCCAGTTCGATCGCCAGGCGGTCCCGGTCGGCGCAGCGAACGCGGGCGAGGTGCAGCAGGGCGTAGAGCAGCATGCTGGCATGTCCCGCCGACAGCACGAACCGGTCGCGGTTGACCCAGCGTGGATCGTTGACGTCGTAGGTCAGGGTCTGGTTCCACAGGGTGTAACCCACCGGTGCCAAGGCCATCGCGGCGCCGGGATGGCCCGACTTAGCCTGTGCGATGGCGTCGATGACCAGTGTTCTGATCGTGTTGACGGCGACGGTGTCGGCGTCAACCGCAACGGTGGTGGCGAGATCGGTCACGAGAAGTCCTTTGCTGGTCGACGGCGTCACGGGGTGGGGCGGCCGGAGAGCCGCTCGACGAGCCGGAACAGAGCGGAGTGGTCGAGGTCGCCGTCGCCCTGGGCGTGGGCGCTTGACATCAGTTGGGCGACGACGGCACCGAGCGGGGTGGCGGTCCGCGACGTCTTCGCCGCGGCGGTGAAGATGCCGAGATCCTTGTCGTGCAGCGCAATCCGGAAACCGGGAGCGAACTGGCGGGCCACCATCGACCGGGCCTTGCGTGCCATGACGGTGCTGCCGGCCAGCCCGGCCTCGAGCACTGAGATCGCCTTCTCGGTGTCGACCTGCTGAGCTTCCAGGAACACCAGGGCCTCGGCGAGGAGTTCGATGTTGCCTGCGACGATCAGCTGGTTGGCGGCCTTGACGGTCTGGCCGGCTCCCACCGGGCCGACGTGGACGATGGTCTTGCCCACGTGCTGCAGGATCGCGGTGGCGTCGGCGATAGATGCCGCCGATCCGCCGACCATGATCGACAACGTGCCGTCGATTGCGGCCTGTTCTCCGCCGCTGACCGGGGCGTCGAGGAACCGTAGTCCGCGCTTCTCCGCCCCGTCCCCGACGGCGCGGGCGGTGTCGGGCCGGATGGTGCTTGCGTCGATGAACAGTGCGCCGGGCCTGGCCGACTCGAGGACCCCCTCGGGGCCGAACGCCACGGCCTCGACGTCGGGGGAGTCGGGGAGCATCGTGATGATCACGTCCGCGTCGCGGACGGCGCCCGCGACGTCGTCGGCGGCCCGCATGCCCTTGGCCACCAGCGCGTCGACCTTGGCCCTGGTGCGGCTGTAGCCGAGGACGTCGAGTCCGGCGGCGCACAGGTTCGCCGCCATCGGCGAGCCCATGATGCCGAGGCCGATGAAGGCGACGGTGGGTTGGTGCACGGCAGGAGTGGTCATCGAACCGCCTCGCGCGAGTCGACGCCGCCGCCGAGACTCGGAGCCAGGTCGCGCAGCCAGGCGAGGCCGGCGACCGTGTCACCGGCCGGCACGTACTCCAGGCCGAGGCCTCCGGTGTAACCGTGTCGTTCGAGGAGGTCGACCAGCGCGACGAGGGCGACGTCGCCGGAGCCCGGCTCGTGACGACCGGGGGCGTCCGCGATTTGCACGTGCCCGATGCGGTCGACGTGCTCGGTGACCACGCGCCGGACGTCGTCGCCGTTGACGGTCAGGTGGTACAGGTCCGCCAACAACGCGATCCTGCCGACGTGAGTGCGTTCGCGGACCCCGGTGATGACGGCGAACGCGTCCCCGGCCAATTTGAGGGGGTAGGCGTCCACTCCGCTGACCGGTTCAACGAGCACGGTCGCCCCGATCGCGTCGGCCTGCTCGGTGGCGGCGGCGAGGGCGTCGAGGGCCGCTTCGTCCTGCTGGCCGGTGGTCAACCCGGGCAGCCGGTTGCCGTAGAGCGCGTTGAAGGCCGTGACGCCCAGGCGGGCGCCGACGTCGACGGCGATCGCGACGCTGTCGTCGAATTCGCCTCTGCGGCGGGGGTTCGACGCGACGCCCCGCTCGCCACCGGGCATGTCGCCGGCGAAGAAGTTCAGGCCACGCAGCGTCACTCCGGCGTCGGCGACGGACGCGACGAAGGCGTCCACCTCCGTCGACGACGGCGATGCGACGGCGAAGGGCCACCAGCACTCGATCGCCTCGAATCCGGCAGCGGCCGCGGCGGCGGCCCGACGTTCGAAGGGCACGTCGCCGAACAACAGGGAGATGTTCGCCTGCGACGACGCCCACAATGCGGAAACCACCACGTCCTCTTTTCAAATCCGTTGGGCTGCATGGTTCCGCAGCGCCTTCGACACTAGGTACCGGTGACTCTGGGGACAATGACGAACACCGCCGACGATTATTCGTCGATGGCGAACAGTAGGGCCGTCGAGCGAGTAGCGTTCCGCCGCATGACGCAGCCCAATGTCAGCCTCCGCCAGTTGCGCGCGTTCCTGACGGTCGCCGAGCATCGCAGCTTCTCGCGCGCGGCCGAGCAGTTGTTGGTGTCCAATCCGTGGCTGAGCGAAACCATCAAGGACCTGGAGCGTCAGCTCAAACTGCAGCTGTTCGTGCGCACCACCCGGTCGGTCGAACTGACCGACGCCGGCGCGGTCTTCTCGCACCTCGTCGCGCGGATCCTCGACGACCTCGACGCCGCCATCAAGTCGGCCCAGCGGACCGCCGACCGGGACGGATCGGCGTTGACGTTGGGCTACACGATCGGAGCGGGCCTGGAGGTCATCCCGTGGCTGTTGCGCTCCTTCGCCGCCGAATACCCGCAGCGGCTACTGCGGTCGGTGGAATACGACTTCGCGGACCCCACCGCGGGGCTGCGGGACTCCTCGGTGCACGCCGCCATCATCCGGCCGCCAACCGGTTTGGCGGGCCTCACCACCTTGGAACTGGTCAGCGAGGACCGGGTGGTGTGTCTTCCGGACGGGCATCCGCTGGCAAGTCAAGAATCGGTGTGCGTCGCCGATCTGCTCAAGGAGCCCATCATCGCCGCCCCGAAGGCACCGGGTCCGTGGCGGGACTACTGGCTGCTCAGCGAATACCGCACCACGCCCGCCCTGGTCGTCGACGAGGCCAGCACCCGCGATGCCGAACTGCACCTCGTCGCCCGCGGCGTCGGGATCAGCGTGACTTCTGCTGGCGCACAACGGTTCTACTCCCGACCCGGGGTGGCCTTTCGGCGGATCCGGGACATCCCGCCGTGCGTGGTCGCCCTGGCGTGGTGGCCGGAGCACACCGCCAAGGTCGCCGATCTCGTCGCCATCGCCACCGGGTTCGGTGCCGTCGCCGAACGGCTCAAGGCGGCCAACCGGCTCGACATCCCGTGAGCATCATTCGGATTGGCCGAACAATGACCCGCCAGGTTCGTCATTGTGTCGGGTCGGTCGCGGTCATACGGTCGATCCACTCCGATCGGTGGTCTCGTCGCAATGCCAAGCACGACGTGACGGCCACCGTAGGGGCCAGCACATCCCCGGCCGCTACTAGATGCAGCGGCACTTCGGCCCGAGGGTCGCCCGCACGAGAAATGGGAAGCATGAGCTCACCAGCAGAATTACCGGGAACACAACCCAAGCTGCGGCGGTCGTTGGCGACGTGGGCGGCGATCTCGCTGTCCGTGGCGGCGATGGGCGCGAGTCTGGCGGTCAACATCAACCCGCAGGGTGCGGGCGCGACCGTCGGGCGCGCCGTCCCGCTGACGTTCGTCCTGGCCACCATCGGTGTGCTGCTGGTCGCCTACGGATTCGCTCGGATCTGTAGTCGACTCAGCCACGCTGGCTCGGTATTCGGCTTGACCGGCGTGACGATCGGCCCCCGGGCCGGTGTGGTGGCGGGGTGGTCCCTGCTGGGGGCCTACCTGAGCTTCATGCTCACCACGTCGATGACGGCGGGCATCTTCGGAGCCGAATTCCTGCGCGGGCTCGGGCTTTACGAGACGACGCCCGACATCGTGCCCTGGATCATCGCACTGGTGTCCGTCGGCATCGCCACCCTGTTGGCCATCTCTCCGGTGAAGAAGTCGATGGCCACCCTGCTGTGGGTGGAGATCTGCACCACCCTAGTGATCGTGGTGATCGCGGTGGTCGTCGTCGTGCGCGTCGCCGGTGGCAGCGCCCCCGGTGGGCAGCGCTTCAACCTCGACATGTTCAGCGTGCCGCCCGGCATCTCGACCAGCACCCTCTTCCTCGGGATCGTCTTCGGGTTCCTGTCGTTCGCCGGGTTCGAAGCGGCGGCCAGCCTGGGCGAGGAGACCACGAATCCCAAGCGCGCCATCCCCATTGCCATCTTCGGCGTGGCGCTGTTCGGCGGTCTGTTCTACATCGTCGGCACCAGCGTGGAGATGCTGGGCTTCGGCACCGACGACGCAGGCGTCGAAGCGTTCTCGAAGTCGGCCTCCCTGTTCGGGACCCTGGGTGAGCAGTACGTGAGCCCCGTGGTCGGCGACCTGGTGACGTTGGGCACCGCCATCTCGGCGATGGGCTGCGCGCTGGCCACCGCGGTGGCGGCGTCACGACTTCTCTTCGCGCTCAACCGCGGTGCGTTCGAACGCCGCGGATTCACCAAGGTGTCGGCCAAGTCCGGCACACCGATCAGTGCGACGCTGTTCGTCTGCGGGTTGGCGGCCGCCATCATCGTGGTGATGCGGGTCTTCGTCACCGCCGCCGCCTTCGACCTGTTTGCCTGGTCGGGAACCGTTGGCACGCTGGTACTCCTGGTCGCCTACGCACTGTTCTCCGTCGGCGCGTGGTACTACCTGTGCGTCCGGGCGCCACGGTTGGGACATCGGGCCGCCCCCCTGGACTACGTGGTGCCGCTGCTGGCCATCGCGGTGATCGGCTACACCATGTTCCGCAACGTCGCGCCCTGGCCGTCGACCGGTCCGGGACGCGCCAACATCGTGATCGCCGCGGCATGGGTGATCGCCATCATCGTGGTCATCGTCGCCGCCCCGAAGACCACCCGGCGGATCGCGGAGTCGCTCAGCCGCGACGAGGGACTCACCGCGGACGCGGGGTACCTGGCCCTCGCGGTGGATGAGGTCGAGGAGCATCTGCACCGCGACGCGACGTCCGCCGGTGCACCGCGCGTCACCGGCGGGTTCCACGGTGAGACCCCCGAGGCCGCCAAGTCATGAGCCGGGGCACGACGCACTTGAGCATCGACGACGACTGGACGTATCACGGCATGCGGGTGGTGCGGATGCAGAACGAGCACCTGGCCCTTGACGTCCTGCCCGAGCGGGGAGCCAACGTCTTCCGGGTGGTGGACAAGAAGCGCGACCTCGATCTGCTGTGGAAGTCGCCGCGAGTGTCCCCCCACGTGGCGGCGGTGCACGCCGACTTCGACGACCACTGGGCAGGCGGTTGGGACGACGCCTTCCCCGGGGGACGGGCCTGCCGCAACCGCTACGGCGACCTGCTGCCCTACATGGGCGAGGTGTGGACGGCGCGGGCCAACTACGAGATCCGCTCCACGGCAGACGAAGTGGTGCTCACCACCAGGGTGCGCACGCCCATCACGCCCGCCGAGTTGACCCGCACGATCACGCTACGAGCCGGTGAGCAGCGCTTCACCCTCGGCTATACGCTGCGCAACATCGGCACGATGCCGTTCGACTACAACTGGGGAGTGCACCCGAGCCTCGCATTGAGACCTGGGATGCGCTTCGACATCCCGGCGACTAGGGGCCTCGTCGACGAGGCCGGTGGCGAGATCCTGGGTGTGCCCGGCGATGAGTACGACTGGCCGATGCTGCGCGGACACGACCTGCGCCGCGCCGACGACATCGACGTCGGTGCCTTCGCGCTGCATTACCTGACCGGGTTGACCGCCGGTTGGGTCGCCGCGACCGACGTCGCCGACCGCCGCGGTTTTGGACTGTGCTTCGACCACGAGCTGTTTCCCGTGGTCTGGTTCTGTCTGGTCTACGGGGGATGGCGTGGTTATCAGCAGGCGCTCGTAGAACCGTGGACCGGGTACCCCAGTCCACTCGACGAAGCGGTCGCGGCTGGCCGGGCCCGCCTGCTGGGCCCCGAGGAGACCGAGTCGACCGAGGTGGTCGCCGTGGTGTACGACGGCGTCGCCGAGGTCGCCGATCTTCAGTCCGACGGAACGGTGCAATAGATGACCGACCAGCACGAGGCCACGACCGCACGCGTCCGCCACGACACTGCCGTTCGACTGGGTCGGACCCCGCTTACCGTGACGGCACTGGGATTTGGCGCGACCGCCATCGGCGGCATGTACACCGAAGTGAGCGACGACGACGCGGACGAGACCGTCGCCGCCGCGTGGGCGGCCGGGCTGCGTTACTTCGACGCCGCGCCGCAGTACGGCCGCGGCAACGGGGAAACTCGGCTCGGTCATGGGCTCGCTCGATACCCGCGCGACGACTACGTGCTGTCCAGCAAGGTTGGCCGCCTGCTGCGCGCCGATGCCGATCCGCATCCCGACGACTTCGACTCGACGGGCCGACCGTACGACGCCGGCGCACCCGACGTCGCGACGGTGTACGACTACTCACGCGACGGGGTGCTGAGGTCGATCGAGGAAAGCCTCGTGCGGCTCGGGACAGACCGTCTCGACGTCGCCCTGGTGCACGACCCCGACGACTACGTCGACGAGGCCCTCGCGACGGCGTTCCCCATCCTGATCGAATTGCGCGACCAGAAGGTGGTGTCGGCGATCGGTGCCGGCATGAACCAGACCGCCGCGCTGGAACGCTTTGCGCGTGAATCCGATCCGGATGTGTTCCTTTTGGCGGGCCGTTACACACTGCTGGAACAGACTGCGCTGCAATCGTTCCTGCCGCTGTGCGCCGAACGCGGGATCGCGGTGGTGGCAGGCGGGGTCTTCAACAGCGGCCTGCTGGCCGACGCCGGGCCCGGAGCGCGCTACGACTACGACCCCGCCCCGGCCGACGTGGTCGCCCGGGCGCACCGCCTGTCGGAGGTGTGCCGGCGCCACGACGTGCCCCTCAAGGCGGCCGCACTGCAGTTCCCGCTGGCCCACCCCGCGGTCGCGGCGGTTCTGACCGGAGCGCGCAGCCGCGCCGAGATCGTCGAGAACGTGCGGCTGTTCGACCGCCCCATTCCCGAGGGGCTCTGGCGGGAGCTGGTGTCGGAGGGGCTGCTCGACGAGCGCGCCCCCGTGGGTGACCCACGTTGAGAGTGATTGACGCTCACCACCATCTGTGGGATCCCGACGTCGGCGAGTACCCGTGGATGACGGGTGACTTCGCCTCCCTGCGCCGGCGTTACGACGTCTCCGATCTGCGGCCCCACCTCGTCGCCAACGACGTGGCCGCGACCATCGTGGTGCAGGTCCGCGCCGATCTGGCCGAGACGGTAAATCTGCTCGCACTTGCCTCGCACACAGCGGAAGTCGTCGGAGTGGTCGGCTGGGTCGACCTGACGTCGGCCGACGTCGGCGGGCAAATCGACCTCATGCGCAACGGGGTCGGTGGCGACTACCTGGTGGGGGTGCGGCACGCCGTCGCCGACGAAGCGGACCCGCGCTGGCTCCTGCGCGACGACGTGGACGCGGCGATGCGGGCGGTGGCTTCACGAGGCCTCACCTTCGATCTCGAGATCACCTCGCGCGAGCTGTCCGCCGCCCGCACGCTGGTACGCCGGCACTCAGACCTGCGCTTCGTCCTCGACCACGGGGCAAAACCCCCCATCGCCCAGGGTTGGTCCCGGCACTGGGCCGACGGCGTCGCGGCCCTGGCGGAGAGCCCGAACGTGTGGTGCAAGCTGTCGGGTCTGGTCACCGAGGCGTCCTGGAGCGCGTGGACGACGGCCGACCTGCAGCCCTACGTCGACCACCTCCTGGAGACGTTCGGTGCCTCGCGACTGCTCTTCGGGTCGGACTGGCCCGTGTGCGTGCTGGCCGCGAGTTACGACCAGGTGGTGGCCGCCGCCATGGGGACGCTGTCCTCACTCGACGTCGACCAGCGACGGAACATCCTCTACGACAACGCTTTGACCGTCTACCGACCATCCATCCCGGCTTAGGGGAAGTGCATTCATGAACGGCGTCACCACGATTCAGGGCAACCTTCAGGAACGTGCCATGCGCGTCTTGCCCGGCGGCGTGAACAGCAACACCCGCCTGCTCAACCCGCATCTCATCGTCGAACGTGCCAGCGGCTGCCGGTTGTGGGGCGTCGACGGCACCGAGTATCTCGACTACCTCCTGGGCCAGGGCCCCAACTTCCTGGGGTACGGGCCGCCCCGCGTGGTGGAGAAGATCGTGGCAGCCCAGCACGACGGGATCATCTACGCGGCCACCCATCGTCGCGAGATCGAGGCCGCCGAACGAGTTCTGGGCGTCCTGCCCTGGGCGGACCAGCTGCGCTTCGGCAGTTCCAGCAGCGAGATGATCCAGGCCGCCCTGCGGATCGCGCGCAACGCCACAGGACGACGAAACGTCCTTCGTTTTCACGGGCACTACCACGGCTGGTTCGACAACGTTCAGATCCGCTCGGAGGGTGACCGGGTGCTGCCGGGCAGCCTCGGTCAGGTCTCGGATGCGCTCGACCCCATGCTGACCGTCGAGTGGAACGACGTCGAGGCGTTCACCGCCGCGCTGCGCGATCATGGCGACACTATCGCCGCCGTCGTGATGGAACCCATGATGCTGAACGCCGGAGCCATCGTCCCGGCCGACGGCTACCTGCAGCATGTCCGCGACCTGTGTACTCGCCACGGCATCGTGCTGATCTTCGACGAGACCATCTCCGGCTTCCGGGTGGCACTGGGTGGGGCCGCCGAACGGTTCGGTGTAACGCCGGACCTGGCGGTCTACGGCAAGGCCATGGCGGCCGGCTGGCCGTGCGCGGCGTTGGTCGGAAGGGGTGAGTTGTTCTCCGACGTGGCGGTCGGCGCGCTGACGCACGCGGGCACCTTCAACGGAAACACCATCGCCACCGCCGCGGTGCTCGCCTCCCTCGACGAACTCGAGGACCGCAGCGTCTACCGTCACGTCGAATCGATGGGCACCGCGTTGATCGACGGGCTCACCGCGCTGTTGCGGCACCACGACGTGCCCCTGAAACTGCAAGGCCTGCCGATGGCCTTCCACGCCCGCTTCGACTCCGGCACCGAACCGCTGACCCGGTACGCCCAAGTGCAGGCCTTGGACGGCGAGCGTTACGGACGCTTCGCGACCAAGCTCATCGACGCCGGCATCTGGGTGGCGTATCGCGGCATCTGGTACGTGTCGGCAGCCCACACCCGGGCCGACGTCGACGAGACCATCACGCGATTCGACGCCGTGCTGAGCGGCGGTGACGCCGGCGCGTAGGGGATGATCGGTCGATGACCGATTCCCTGGTGATGCGCAGCGCGCGGAAACAGTTGCGCGGACTGGAGACCGGCGAGTTCTCCGCCCGCGAACTGCTCGCCGCCCACGTCGAGCAACTCGAACGGTTCAACGGCACGGTCAACGCCGTCGTCTCCGTGGACCTGGACAGGGCGGCCGACGCCGCCGCGGAGGTCGACGCCGCCCGTGCCGCCGGGTCGCCGAGCGGCCCGTTGGCGGGCCTGCCCATGTCGATCAAGGACACCCACGCCACCGCCGGACTACGCACCACGTTCGGCTCGAAATTGTTCGAAGACAACGTGCCCGACGCCGACGACGAAATAGTCCGGCGTCTGCGCGCGGCGGGTGTCGTCATCCTCGGCAAGACCAACGTCCCCGAATTCGCCGCGGGATCGCACACCTACAACCCCGTCTTCGGGACCACCCTGAACCCCTATGACCTCAGCCGGACGGCGGGCGGGAGCAGCGGCGGCGCCGCCGTGGCGCTGGCCATGGGCTTCCAGTCGCTGGCCGACGGCAGCGACATGGGTGGTTCGCTGCGCAATCCGGCGTCGTTCTGCAACGTCGTGGGGCTGCGACCCACGCCCGGCCGGGTGCCCGACCCGACCGACGAGTTGCCCCACTTTCCCCTGTCGGTGTCGGGCCCGATGGCTCGCACCGTCGGGGACGTGGGCCTGATGCTGTCGGTCATCGCCGGCGCGCACGTCGCGGATCCCCTGTCGCTCGGCGAGGATCCCGCGCCGTTCGCCGACGTCATCCCCGCCGACCTCGAGGGCCTCCGAGTGGCCTGGGCGCCCACGTTGGACGGGCGCATCCCGGTGGAGCCCGAGATCGCGTCGGTGTTGGACGACGCGGTGTCGGTGTTCGAGGCGTCGGGTGCCCACGTCGCCCACGCCTGCCCCGATCTCGACGGCGCCGACGTCGTCTTCCGGACGCTGCGCGCTGCCGAGTTCGACTACGCCTGGGGCGATTTGGTCGCAGGGCAACCCGACGCGGTCAAGGCGGACATCGCGTGGAACGTCGAACAGGGCCGCGGGTTGAGCGGGCGCGACGTCACCCGCGCGCTGGCCGAGATGACCCGTCTTCAGCGCGCCGCCGACGTCTTCTTCGACGACTACGACGTGCTGCTCGCGCCCGTGGCTCAACTCCCGCCCTTCGACGCCACGTGGACGTGGCCGGCCGAGGTGGCCGGCACGCCGATGACGACCTATCTGGACTGGATGGCGGCGTGCTATCTGATCACCCCGCTGGGGGTCCCGGCCATGTCGGTGCCGGCCGGCTTCACCCCGCAGGGACTGCCGGTCGGGTTGCAGCTCGTCACCCGGGCCCGCAGCGAGGCGCGTCTGCTGGCCGTCGCCGCCGCCTTCGAGGAGGCCACGGGGTACGGCAGCCGCACTCCGCCGCTGCTCGAATGAGACCGTCCCGCACCCCTGGTGGGAATGCGGGACGGTCGTCGCTTCGTCTAGATCAATTGCCCACGGGCGGAGTGCTTCCCGACGGTCCGTAGGGACCGTTCTGCGCGCCGTTGCTGATGGACGGCGGCGTGGCCTCCATCGGACCGGTCGAGCCCTGCACGCCGGTGCTGCCTCCACCGCCGTCAGTCCCGCCCGACGTTCCGCCGGTCGACGTCCCGCCGCTGCTGTCGGTGCCGGGGACGACCTCGGCGGGTTCGATGGGCTGCAGGCCCACCCAGCCGAGCTGGTCCTGGAAGTCGGCGTTGTAGATGACGCTGTCGGGGTTTTCGCCCACCACGTCGAAGTACAGCTTTCCGGATGCAGTGCCACCCTGGCCCAGCGGCGCACCGCTCAGGGTGGACACGGTGGGCAGCACGCGGTAGTCGGTGCCGCCCGGGCTGCGGGCGATGAAGTTGGCGATCTGCGGGGTGACGTTGCCGACCACGGCGGTGGTGGTGGCGTTGGCCTCGTAGAGTCGGCCGGCCACGGGGTAGGGCACCACGTCGCGACTGGGCTTGAGATTCTTGATGGTGTAACCGATTTCACTGCTGAAGTTGCCCAGGCTGTAGTAGTCCTTCAGCGTCTCCTGGACGCCGAAGCCCTTGATGTTGTTGATCGCCGAGGCGGGGGCGACGGCGCAGGTGGCGAAAAGTGCTGTGGCACTGATGGCTACGCCTGCGATCCGCTGGATGTTCTTGGTCTTCACGTGTGATTCCCTTCGGCGCCGTGTGTGCGCGTCGTTGCTGTCGGGCCGTGAATGCCCGTCAACGGGTGAACCAAACGGTATGACGCGAGCCGTAAGAAAGTGGCCATGAAAAACGGGCGGCCGGACCCATTCCGTCGGGTCGGTCCGTCGGCCGACGGTTACGGGGAGGGCGACGACGTCGTGGTGGTCGGCATGGGCTCGGTCGAGGTCGTGATGCCGCCACCGGCGCCGTCGCCGCAGCCCGCCAAGATCGTCGACGCCGTCAAGACCGCCAGTGCCCACCGCATGTTCGGAGCTTAACGACGTCCCCGCCAAGATCGCCACGAGAAAGAGGAATGCGGTTTGAGGTAGCGTTGTTAGAGGTACTACGTAGTGGTTGCGAAAGGGGACCGGCCATGGAGTGGGGACTGCTGACCATTCTGGCCGGCCTGGCGGGGCTGTCGTTCGCCGCGTGTGTCTTCGTCTATCTGCGACGGTTGGAGAACCGGACACCGGCCCCCCTTGGCGAGCAGGTCGGCGCCCACAAGGCGATCCTGGCCAAGCTGCGCAAGGGCGAACCGATGTCGCAGGACGAGGTCGAGTACGCGACCGAGCTGGTCGACGACGCCCGCTCGCCGCTGGCCCTGGCGATCCCCGCGACCCTCTTCTGCTGCGGCTTCTTCTACGTGGTTGGCTGCCTCTACGAACTCCACGTCTACGGCGGCGACCCGTCCTTCCGCACTTTCGTCGGCGGCATCCCGATGTTGTCGTCGATGAACATCGCCGTGCAGCTACGCAAGGTCGCCCGGCTCAAGCGCCGGTTGGCCGACGTGGCGCCGGAGCGCGTCAGCGCCTGACCGAGCCGACCGTCGGGTCCTCGTCCTCCCACAGCGGCAGCTGACCGCCCGACTGGCGTGACTCGTCGGCCCGCGGCCAGTACCGGGCCGGGCGGGGGCGGACCACCTGCGGCCACCAGAACCACCGGCCGAGCAGAGCGGCGATCGACGGCGTCATGAACGACCGCACGATGAGGGTGTCGAACAGCAGGCCCAGGGCGATCGTCGTCCCGATCTGACCGAGGATCCGTAGGTCGGCGAACACGAACGAGGCCATCGTCGCCGCGAACACCAGCCCGGCCGCCGTCACCACCGAACCCGAACCGGCCATCGCCCGGATGATGCCCGTGTTCAAGCCAGCGTGGATCTCCTCCTTGAACCGCGAGATCAACAGCAGGTTGTAGTCCGACCCGACCGCCAGCAGCAGAATGATGGCCAGCGCCAACACGATCCAGTACAGATCGATGCCCAAGAGGTCCTGCCAGATCAGCACCGACAGCCCGAACGAGGCGCCCAGTGACAGCGCGACGGTGCCCACGATGACGAACGCCGCCACGATCGAGCGGGTGATGAACATCATGATGAGCAGGATCAGGCTCATCGCGGCGATGGCGGCGATCATCAGGTCGTACTTGGCGCCGTCCTGAATGTCCTTGTAGGTGGCCGCCGTTCCGGCGAGGTACAGCTTGGAACCCGCCAGCGGCGTGCCCTTGACCGCTTCCTGAGCCGCGTGCCGGATGCCGTCGATGTGCGAGATGCCTTCCGGCGTCGCGGGATCACCCTCGTGGGTGATGATCATCTGCGCGGCCTTGCCGTCCGGGGAGAGGAAGAGTTTGAGTCCCCGGAGGAATTCCGGGTTGGTGAACGCCTCCGGCGGCAGGTAGAACGAGTCGTCGGTCTTGGAGGCGTCGTAGGCCTGGCCCAGCGCGGTCGAGTTCTCCAGCGACGCCGCGCTCTGGTCCTGGATGCCCTGGTTGGTGGCGTAGTTCGTCATCGTCAGGTCGCGGTTGGTCTGCTGGTTGGCCAACTGGGGCGGGAAGAGCGCCAACAGTTTCGGCTGCAGCGCGTCGAGCTTGGCGATGCTGCCCGCGACGTCACCGAGCTGATCGGTCAGTGCGTCGATGCCGTCGAGCGCGTCGAAGATCGACCGCAGCGCCGCGCACACCGGGATGTCGAAACAGTGCGGCTCCCAATAGAAGTAGCTGCGCAGCGGCCGGAAGAAGTCGTCGAAGTTGGCGATCTTGTCGCGCAGGTCCTGAGCGGTGGCGACCGTCTGCTGGAACGCCTTGGCCTGCTCGTCGGTGACCGCGGCGGACTGCTGTTGCAGGGCGTACTGCTCGCGGAGCACCCGGACGCCGTCGTCGATGGTGGCGACCTGCTTGAGCAGGTCGGCGGTGCGGGCCTGCTGGAACGGCAGGTTGTTGATCTGTGCCGAGTTGCCCGCGCTGATCTGGAACGGGATCGACGTGTGGTCCAGCGGCGTGCCGAGCGGGCGCGTGATCGACTGCACCTGCGCGATGCCGTCGGTGTGGAAGACGGCCTTGGCGACTCGCTCCAGCAGGATCATGTCGGTCGGGTTGCGCAGATCGTGGTCGGCTTCGACCATCAGCAGTTCGGGGTTGAGGCGGGCCTGGGAGAAGTGCCGCTCGGCCGCGGCGTAGCCGACGTTGGCCGGGGCGGTGGAGGGGATGTAGGGCCGGGCGTCGTAGCTGGTCTTGTAGGCGGGCAGCGCCAGCAGACCGATGAGCGCGATGCCGATCGTGGCCACCAGGATCGGACCCGGCCATCGCACGATGGCCGTCCCGATGCGACGCCAGCCGCGGGTTTGCAGCGGCCGCGCGGGCTCGAAGAGGCCGAAGTGCCGGCCGATGGACAGCAGCGCGGGCGCCAGCGTGAGCGCGGCGACCACCGCGACGAGGACGCCGGCCGCGGCGGGCACCCCGAGGCTCTGAAAGTAGGGGAGCCGGGTGAAGGTCAGACAGAACACCGCCCCGGCGATGGTCAGACCGGACCCCAGGATGATGTGCGAGGTGCCGCGGTACATGGTCCCGTAGGCCGTCACCCGGTCCTCGCCGGTGTGGCGGGCTTCGTGATAGCGACCGAGGATGAAGATCGCGTAGTCGGTGCCGGCCGCGATCACCAACAGCGTCAGCAGGTTGGTCGAGTACGTGGACAATTCGATGATGCCCGCGTTGGCCAGCACGGCGACCACGCCGCGCGAGGCGGTCAGCTCGATCATCACGGTGAAGATCACGACGAACACCGTGGTGAGTCGGCGGTAGATGAAGAAGAGCATCAGCGCGATCACCCCGAGGGTGATCAGGGTGGTCTTGAGGGTGCCGTGCCTGCCGACCTCGAACTGGTCGGTGACCAGGGGAGCGGCGCCGGTCACGTACGCCTTGACCCCGGGCGGGGGCGACGACCGGGTCACGATGTCGCGGATCGAGTCGACGGATTGGTTGGACAGCGACTCGCCCTGGTTGCCGGCGAGGTTGACCTGGAGCAGCGCGGCCTTGCCGTCGGAGCTCTGCGAGCCGGCGGCGGTCAGCGGGTCGCCCCAGAAGTCCTGGACGTGCTCGACGTGGGTGGTGTCCTGGGACAGCTTCTTCACCAGGTCGTCGTAGTAGCGGTGCGCGTCGGCGCCGAGGGGCTGCTGACCCTCGAGAACGATCATCGCGGCGCTGTCGCTGTCGTACTGCTGGAACTTCTTGCCGATTTCCTTGCTCGCCTGCAGCGAGGGCGCATCCTGAGGGCTCAGCGACACGTTGTGCGCTTCGGCGACCTTCTCCAGCTGCGGCACGAAGACGTTGGTGACCACGGCCAGTGCCAGCCAGAACAGCACGATCAGGGCCGAATACCGCCGGATCCAGTGCCCGAACCGGTCGGTCCGGGTGGTTCTCTCCGCCTGATGCGTGCTCATCCGGACTTGTCCAGGCAGTAGGTGTAGGCGTTCAGCGTGTTCACCGTTCTCTCGTCCTTCACCACGTCGTCGATCTTGATGCGGCACCTGAGCGAGCTGCCGTCACCCTGGGCGGAGACGTTGACGAACACCGACGGCTGGGTGGTCGTCGCGTCGTAGGCCCAGGGCAGCGGGACGCCGTCGGCGCGCTGCGGCTGGGCGTTCACGTCCAGATAGGTGATGGTCGCGACCGTGCCGGGCGGGCCGAAGACCTCGAGGACCACGTGCTTCGGGTTGAACGGGACGATTTCGTTGGCGCCCGCGCTCGGCGTCGAGACCACGTCCTGGGAGGCGAAGACGGCCTGCAGGCGGTAGACCGCGAAGCCGGCGATCACGACGATGAAGATGGCGACCAGTGGCATCCACCGTCGGCCCAGGCGCCGTCCAATCGAATTCCCGTGCAAGCGTGGCCCTTTCGGCGAGCGGGGACATGCGGACGGTGGTAGGTGGTGGCGACCACGCGGTCGTTAGGTTAGCTAGGTGGACAGTACGATACGGGACCGTACACCGCAACGGATGGCTTTCACACGGCGATTACCGGGCCATTGTTTATCCGCATTCTTCTGTGCAGATCACGATTGAATATCGGAAAGATTACCGATTGGGGGTCGAGACCTCGTAAAGTGCTCTCGTGGGCAGGCACCGGATGGTCAGGCGACGGCGTAAACCGCCGTTGCTGCTAGCTGGCGTCGTGGCCTCCTTCGCCGTGCTGGTGACGGCGGGCGCAAGCCCGCACCCGGCCGTCGTCGAGGAGGCGGCCGCAACGGTGGCGATGCCTGCGACCCCATGCTGCCTGCAGGTCGTGACCGCGTCGGATGCCGCCCGTTCGGCCCTGCCGGTCAGCAGGGCGTTGTTCACGTCGGCCCTGCCCGCCCGCACCGAGGCCGTCCCGGCCGCGGCGTCGCGGTGGCGGATCATCGACCTCCACCGGATCCTGCCGAAGGGCGTGGCGCCCGAGGCCGGCCTTCAGGTGAAGACGATCTTCCTGGCGCGCAGCATCAGCGTGGTGTTCCCCGAGATTCACAGCATCGGCGGCGTTCGCGCGGACGCGCTGCGGTGGCATCCCGACGGCTTGGCCCTCGACGTCATGGTGCCGAACCCGAGTTCCCCCGCGGGCATCGCGCTCGGCAACAAGATCGTGGCGTACGCGTTGGAGAACGCGGCGCGGTTCGGCCTGCAGGATGCGATCTGGCGCGGCGTCTACTACACGCCCAGTGGACCGCAGAATTCCGGTGCCGGCCACTTCGACCACGTCCATCTCACGACACACGGCGGGGGATACCCCGACGGTGACGAGATCTACTACCGCTGAACGACTTTCGTGCGGAGCACGATCAGGCGACGACGGCCTCGGGCAGACGGATCGGCAGCTCGACGCACATGGGAGCCACGGGTCCGATCGAACTGATGCACGCGTGCGTCAGGTGTCCGAACGGGTGATCGCAGACCGAACAACCCTCGTCCAGGTTGGTCGCGTCGATGCGGCGTGCCGTGAACATTTCGACGATCCAGCGCCCCATGCGAACTCCCCCGTTGGCAAAACCGTTCCCAGATATGGGACAAACTTAGCTGCCAGCTACGACGAGGTCAATCACTAATTGACGACTTCTAAACATCAGACTTATGAAGCGGGTTCAGCGCTTCTTGCGGATGGCGTCTTCGGTCGCCGACGAGGTCTCGGCCTTGGTGCGCTTGTCGGCGCGCTTCTCCTTCAACGACTTGCCGGCCTTCTTGGACATCGCTGATCTGGGAGACTTGTCAGACATCTCTGGCCCCTTGCATTGGGGGCCTGAGTGGTCCCGATTCCTCGACCATACGCGCGCGCCGCGTCGGCCCTCGGCGGCGGCGCCGAGAATGGTCCTGCCGCAACACGTTTCGCCGGTGATCCAGGTGGCGCGTCGGTGGGCTCGGTGCGGGCCTAGGCTGGAGGTCGTTCTGCTGCGGTTCGCGGCACTCCACGGCTGGTAGGTAGGGCATGGCGGAAGTCACGGCATCGGATGCCGACGTCGCCGACCTCCGCGCCGGAATCGACGCGCTGGCCGGCCTGCTCGCAGGCAGCCTGGCTCTGCCCGAGCTGTTGGCGCAGGTGGCGGCGTTCACGTGCCGGGCGATACCCGGGGCCGACGGTGCCGCGGTGACCCTGTTGCGGGTGGACGCGACCGACACCGCGGTGGCCGCCCTGGCGGCGAGTGCGCCGTTCGTCGCCGCGATCGACGAAATCCAGTACGTCACGCTCGACGAGGGGCCCGGCATCACCGCGGTGCGCGACCGGCGTCCGGTGCGGTCGGGTTCGCTGGGCGGGGAGAAGCAGTGGCCCCGGTTCGGTCCCCGGGTCGGGAGGATGGGCGTGCACAGCGTGCTGGCGCTGCCGCTGCTCCTGCCCGACCGCGTGGTCGGAGCCATCAGCGTCTACGCCTACGCCAAGGACGTCTTCGACGACCACGCCGAGGAGTTGGGGGAGCTGTTCGCGCGACCGGCGGCCGCCGCCGTCCACAACGCCCAGGTGCTCACCGACGCCCACGCGCTCAACGCCCAGCTGCAGCGGGCACTGACCACCCGGCCGGTCATCGACCAAGCCATCGGCATCATCCGCGCGCGCACCGGCCGCACCGCCGAGGACGCCTTCGTCCAGTTGCAGGGGATGAGCCAGACCCAACACCGCAAGCTGGCCGACGTCGCCGCGCTCGTCGTCGACGAGGCGGTCCGGCGCGCCCAGGCGCGGCACACGACGCCCTGAGGTCGCTCGGCAGCCCTTCTAGCAGTGCGAATGCTTGGCGGAGGGCAGGTCGGAGCACGTTCGAGGTGGTAAAGTCGGGCCCGTTGAGACCCCAACAAGTCCGGAATCGAGACAGCTGTCCGCCGCTGTTCTCGCCGAGCATCCGCTCACGCCGGACACTTCGGTGACATCCGCCTGCCGGGAGCACCTTGAACAACCCAACCCGATTCCCCTCCTTCATGGGCCACATGGCGCAGGAACGCCGCGCGAATCCCACCTTCGGCATGCTGACGAGCTTTCCGCCGACGCCGTGCGGGCTCGCCACGTTCAGTGCCGGGCTGGCCGACGGGCTGTCCACCAAGGGCTCCGACGTAGGGGTGATTCGAGTTGCCGACGGCGCACAGTCGACCAGTGCGGCCGTCATCGGCGAGTTCGTCAACGGATCGTCGGCGTCGGTCACCGCGAGCGTCGACCTGCTCAACCAGCGTGACGTCGCCGTCATCCAGCACGACTACGACGTCTTCGGCGCCGAGGTGCTCGACGTCGTCGAGGCACTGCAGGTCCCGACCATCGTCGTCGCCCACAAGATCCTCAAACATCCGACGCCGCAACAGCGTTCGTTGATGGAGACGCTGGCCGCCAAGGCCGACCGGATCGTCGTCATGTCCCGCGCCGCCAACGAGCGCCTCTGCGCCGAGTACGCCGTCGACGGCGGTCGGGTCGTCACGATTCAGCGCGGAGCGACGCTGCCGACGGTGGCACCGCTGAAGCGCTCCGGGCGGCCGACCCTCCTGACGTGGGGCCTGATGGGTCCTGGCAAGGGTGTCGAGCGGGTCATCGGCGCGATGGGTGGACTCAAGGACCTGCGCGGCCAGCCGCGGTATCTCGTCGCCGGCGCCACGCACCCGAACGTCCTGGCCGCCGAGGGTGAGGCCTACCGCGAATCCTGCATCGAGCGGGCCAAGGCCGCCGGCGTCGCAAGCGCGGTCAGCTTCGACTCGATCTACCGCAGCACCGCGTCGCTGTCGGCACTGATTCAGACCTCGGCCGCCGTGGTGCTGCCGTACGACTCCACCGACCAGGCGAACTCCGGGGTGCTGGTCGACGCGCTGGCCGCGGGACGGCCCGTCGTCGCGACGGCGTTCCCCCACGCCGTCGAACTGCTCGGCAGCGGAGCCGGCGTCGTCGTCGACCACGACGATCCGGAGGCACTGGCGGTGGCGCTGCGCCGCATGCTGACCGACCCGCGCATGACCGGTGACATGGCCGCGGAGGCACGGCGTTTGGCGCCGTCGATGGGCTGGCCCGTGGCGGCCACCGAGTACCTCGCGCTCGCCCGCCGCGTCGTCGCCGACCGCGCGGCGATGGTGTGACCGACCCCCTCGCGACGCCGCTGCCCGTCTTCGACCATCTGCTGCACCTGTCCGACCGCCGAGGCATCGTCGAGCACGCCGTGCTGGCCGAGCCCGAACGCAGCGGCGGCTACCGCACCGACGACATGGCCCGGTTGCTGGTCGTCGCCACCCGTCAGCCGGACCCGGCCGGCCCGGTCAACGGTCTCGCCGGTCTCGCGGTGCGGTACCTCAACGACGCGCAGTCCTTCGCGGGCCCGTGCCACAACCACATGGACGCCAAGGGCAACTGGGTCGACCAGCCGTCACTGGAGGTCGGGTGGGGGCGCTGCCTCTGGGCGCTCGGCACCGCCGCCGCGCACAGCAGCGTGGGCCTGGTCCGCCGGATCGCCGTCATCCAGTTCGAGCGCGCCGCGAAGGTGCGGTCGCCGTATCCACTCGCCATGGCGTATGCGGCGCTGGGTGCCTCCGAAATCCTCTCCGTGCAACCCGATCACGCAATCGCCCGCGCTCTCCTGACCGCCTATGCCGACGCCGAGTCGTCGGAGCCGACGACCGGTGCGGCCGTCGTGGCCGAGGCGATGATCGCAGCCGGGACGACGCTGGACCGGCCGCAGCTGTGCCAGCAGGGCCTGGACCTGTTGAACCGCCTGCTCGACGACGAGTCGGGCCACCGCCAGCCCGTGGCCGTCGCCGAGATGTCAGACGCCTGCGTCCGCGCGGCTGGCGTCGACGCCAGCCCGAGGTATCCGGACGGGGTCCGCGCCGCGGTCGCCTGGTTCCAGGGCGCCAACGAGGCGGGTCAACCGATGTGGGATGCGCAGACCGGCGGTGGCTTCGACGGTCTCGGCATCGAGGGCGTCGACCGCAACCAGGGTGCGTCGTCCACGCTGGCCGTGGTGTCGGCACTGCAGAATGCGCAACGCTTCTCGGCCGTCGCGCAGTGACCGCTCCGATGCGGCGTGAAGTCGCCTGCGGACTGGACGTCGACGTCACGGCGCCGACCACGCTCGAGTTTCAGATCGCCGTCGCGCCGCACCCCAACACCGAGGTGTGGGAGGCCCTGACCTTCATGCTCGACGGCGTCGAGGTGCCGGCCAAGGAGATCAGCGGCGAGCACGGCAACCGGATCCACCAACTCCAGGTGGCCGGGGGCAATCTGCAGGCGACGTACTCGGCGACCGTCATCGGCCAGACCGACCCCGCACCGGTGACCGACTACGACCTGTCGCGGTATCTCCGGCCCACCCGGTACGCCGAGGCCGACAAGTTCTACGGTTTCGCCGCAACGGAATTCGGTGGCTATGCCGACTCGGCCACGGTGCTGGAGCACGTGTCGGCGTGGGTGGGCAGCCGGCTGAGCTACGTGCCGGGGTCCAGCGACCCGATCGACGGGGCGGTCGACACCCTGCTCGCCGGCGCCGGCGTGTGCCGCGACTTCGCCCATCTGGTCGTGGCGCTGCTGCGCGCGGTCAACGTGCCGGCCCGCGTCGTCGCGGTCTACGCGCCCGGGCTGTATCCGATGGACTTCCACGCGGTGGCGGAGGCGTTCGTCGAGGGTCAGTGGCGGGTGGTCGACGCGACGTTGCTCGCGCCGCGTCAGAGCCTGGTGCGGATCGCCACGGGCGGCGACGCCGCCGACACGGCGTTCCTGGTCAACCACAAGGGGGCGATCACCCTGAACTCGATGTACGTCACCGCGATCGTCGACGGGCAGTTGCCGCGCGACTCGATCGACCAGCTGGTGTCGATCCGCTGACGCCGGTCAGTCGTCGGCGAGGCGGCCCTCGTGCTGGGCGCGCAGGTCGTCGCGGTGCTGGATGACGGCCGCGTCCGCCGCCATCTCGCCGAGCACGGTGGCGCCGCCGAGCAGGCGTCGGTCCGAGCGGAACTTGCGGGAGAAGATCGCCACCACGCCGGCGAGGGCGAGGGCAACGAGAATCGCCACGACGATCAGGACGATCGAATTCGTTGTCACGACGGCGCCTCGGATTCTTGGTAGGACTCCAGTAGACGCGGATATCGTCGAGGTGTCAATTTCGTTGACACGTGGGCGAAATCGACTGGTCGGCAACTGGTCGCGTACGGTCTATTCACCGAGTCGGCATCCCGGCTTGGGGGATGACCAACGCCTCGGGAGGACCACGTGAGCGAACTCAGCCTCGGCGTCATCGCGCACACGCACAAGGAGAACGAGTACCGGCTGCCGATCCACCCGGAGCACTTCGACCGCGTCGACTCCGCGGTCATCGGCCGGGTCTATCTGGAGCAGGGCTACGGCGAGCACTTCGGCATCTCCAACGACGAACTGGCCAAGTCGGTCGCCGGTGTCCGAACCCGCGAACAGCTGATCGCCGAATGTGACGTCATCCTGTTGGCCAAGCCGGACGCCGACGACCTCGCCGAGCTGCGCGACGGACAGATCCTCTGGGGCTGGCCGCACTGCGTGCAGGACGTCGAACTCACGCAGCAGGCGATCGACCGCCGCCTGACCTTGATCGCGTTCGAGGCCATGAACCTGTGGAGCAAGGACGGCTCGTTCAAGCTGCACGTCTTCCACAAGAACAACGAGATGGCCGGGTACTGCTCGGTGCTGCACGCGCTGCAGATCATCGGGTCGACCGGCACCTACGGGCGGCGGCTGCGGGCCGCGGTGATCGGTTTCGGCGCCACGGCGCGCGGGGCGGTGACGGCACTCAACGCCATCGGCGTCCACGACATCGACATCCTGACCAACCGCAACGTCGCCGAGGTGGCGTCGCCGATTCACTCGGCGAACATCGTGCAGTTCGAGTCCGACGACGACGGCGCCAGCTTCGCGTCGACCGACGACGGCCGGGTGCGCCTGTCGCAGTTCCTGGCCGAACACGACGTCGTCGTCAACTGCGTCCTGCAGGATCCCAATGCGCCGCTGGTGTTCCTGTCCGAGGCCGACCTTCCGGCCTTCCGGTCGGGGAGCCTGCTGATCGACGTATCGTGCGACGCGGGAATGGGTTTCAGCTGGGCGCAGCCCACGACGTTCGAGGATCCGTCGTTCGTCGTCGGCGACAACGTCACCTACTACGCGGTCGACCACAGCCCGTCGTGGCTGTGGAACGCCGCGACGTGGGAGATCAGCGAGGCGTTGATCCCGTACCTGCCGACCGTTCTGGGTGGGCCGACGTCGTGGGACGAGGACGAGACGGTGCGCCGCGCCATCGAGATCCGCGAGGGCACCATCGTCAACCCCGACATCCTGGCATTTCAAGACCGTTCCCCGGAGTATCCCCACGTGCGGTAGCTTCGACCGACAGCCACGGGGGTGGCTGCCGCCAAGGAGTAGACGGTGGACGCGACGCCATTTGGGCACTATCAGCTGCGCGAGCTGCTGGGCCGCGGTGGAATGGGCGAGGTCTACCGCGCGTACGACACCAGGACCGACCGCGTCGTCGCGCTCAAGGTCCTGCCTCCGCACCTGGCCGAGGACGCCGTCTTCCAGCAGCGGTTCCGCAAGGAATCGCAGGCCGCGGCCAGTCTGAGCGATCCGCACGTCGTGCCGATCCACGGGTACGGAGAGATCGACGGCCGGCTCTACCTGGACATGCGGCTGATCGACGGCAAGACCCTCGGCGACATCCTCGCCGACGACGGGCCGGTCGACACGGCGTTGGCCGTGCTGATCGTCGAGCAGGTCGCCTCGGCGCTGGACGCCGCGCACGAGGCCAATCTGATCCACCGGGACGTCAAGCCGTCGAACATTCTGCTGACCCGGCACGAGTTCGCCTACCTGATCGACTTCGGGCTGGCCCGCACCGCGGGGGAGAAGGGCATGACGACGGCCGGCAACACCCTCGGCACGTTGGCCTACATGGCACCCGAGCGCTTCGACGCGGGGCAGAGCGACCCGCGCTCGGACGTCTACGCGCTGGCGTGCGTGCTGTACGAGAGCCTCACGGGGTCGCGGCCCTTTCCGGCCGACAGCCTGGAGCAGCAGATCGCCGGTCACATGGTGCAGGCACCGCCGCGGCCGTCGGCGTTCGACCCGCGACTGGCGGCCTTCGACGACGTGATCGCCAAGGGCATGGCCAAGAAGCCGGCGCAGCGGTATCAGACGGGCGCCGCACTGGCCGCCGCCGCGCGCCGCGCTCTGACCGCGCCCGTGCGGGGCGGCCACCGCTCGGGGCGGCACTCGGCCCACCGGGTGCCGACGCACGGCGCGTGGCGCCCGTCGCGCAAGATCGTCACGGTGGTCTCGGCGGTCGTGCTCGTCGCGGCGTTCGGGACGTTCGGCGTAGTGCAGTGGCGCAGCGGACCCGAGACCGAGGACACCAGGCAGGCCGCCGTCGAGAACAGCACGGCGCCACCGGATCCCAACCTGCGGGCGGGCGCCGTCCCGTCGATCGCGGCCACGGTGCCCGCGGACGTGCGGGAGTCCGGGCGGTTGGTGATCGGGATCAACGTGCCTTACGCGCCCAACGAGTTCAAGGATTCACAGGGCGAGATCGTCGGGTTCGACGTCGACCTGATGAACGCGATCGCCCGGACGCTGGGGTTGGAGGCCGACTACCGCGAGACGGCGTTCGCCAGCATCATCCCGTCGGTGCAGGCCGGCAACTTCAACGTGGGGGCGTCGTCGTTCACCGACACCGCCGACCGGGAGCGGGACGTCGACTTCGTGACGTACTTCCGGGTGGGCAACCTGTGGGCCCGCCGGGCGGGGACGACGGTGGAGCCGTCGGCGGCGTGCGGACTGAAAGTCGGTGTGGCGCAGGGTGGTCTGCAGGAGCTGAAGGAAGTGCCCGCGAAGAGCGACGAGTGCGTGGCGGCGGGGCTGTCACCCGTCGACATGGTGGTGTTCACCCGGCAGGACGACCTGACGAAGGCGCTGGTGGCCGGCGAGGTCGACGCGATGTCGGCGGATTCGCCGGTGACCGGCTTCGCGGTGAAGCTCAGCGCCGGTGTCCTGGAGACGGCGGGTGAGGTGACCGACTCCGCGTCCTACGGCTGGCCGGTGGCCAAGGGGTCGGGGCTGGCGGAGTCGTTGAAGCAGGGGCTGGAGCAACTGATGAAGACGGGCGAGTACCGGACCATCGCGACGCAGTGGGGGGTCGAGAAGGGGATGCTCGACGCGCCGGTGATCAACGGGGCGCGCTAGCGGCGGCCAGAACCACTCTCGGAGTTGACATCACCTGCGATGTCGACTTCCAGGGGGTGTCATGCCCCTCGCGCCACGCCGGTCGAGGTGCTTGCCCCCACCGGTACCGTAAAACACGTGGACCTCGTACTCGGGCTCTCGCTCACCACGGCGGCGTTGCGCTGGGTGCTCGTCGAGGGAACCACGGGGGAGGGCGAGCCGGTCGACCGCGGCGAGCTCGTCATCCCCGGGGTCGACGACGTCGACGCCGATCTGCTGGTCCGCGCCGTCCTCAACCCCGACGTGGTCCCCGAGCACCGGATTCGCGTCGTCGGGGTCACCTCGACCGCCGACGCCGAACCCGCCGCGGTGGCCGTCGTCGCCGCCCTCGCGGCACGCGGTCACCACGACGTCGCCCGCGTCTCGGACTCCGCAGCCGTCGCCGCCCTCGCCGGCGGCATCGCCGACCTGACCGAGCACGACGACCTCGCAGTGTGCATCGTCGAGCCGGACGTGGCGTTCGTGGCCGTGGTCGACCACGGGGAGGTGACGGTCGAGCACATCGACCGGCCCGCCGACCGGGCCGATGCGATCGAGCTGACCAGCAGCGTCATCGTCGCCCTCGACCGGCAGCTCGAGGCGATCTTCGTCATCGGCTCCGACGACGTCGAGGTGATCGTGACCGCGATCGAGGCCGTCACCACCGCCGCCGTCTTCTCCGCCGCGGAGGCCGACCTCGCACTGGCCCGCGGCGCGGCGCTGGTCGCGGCGCGGACGCTCGACATGGCGGGACCTCGACCGGGTGGTCTGACGCTTGGGCCGGTGTCGCGGACGGGCCTGCTGGTGGGTGTGCTCGCCGTCGGGGTCGTGACCTTCGTGGTGTCGCTGTCGCTGGCGATCGGCCTCAACCTGACCCGCAGCGAGCCGGTCGACACGGCCCAAACGATCAGCGCCGCAGGGGAATCCGAGGCGGTCCCGACGCCCAAGCCGCGCCCGGTGGTCGGCCTGGCCGAGATGGCCAACGCCGTCGCGAAGACGATGAAGGTGGCGCCGCCGCCCGCGCCAGCACCGGTCTACGTGCCGCCGCCCCCGGCCGCCGCGCCGCCCCCGGCGTACGTGCCGCCCGCCCCGGTCTACGCGCCGCCGCCGGTGCAGCCACCGCGGCTGCGGGACCGCATCATCGAACGCATCCCGATCATCGGGCGCTTTCACGAACCGGGTCGATGAATTTTGCGAAAGCGCATGCGCAAGCGCTTGCCTGCCCCTTAGGCTCCTGACCACCGCGCGACGCGATCGGCCGTCGCATCAGGGACAAGGGAGTCCGCATGTTCGGAAAGCGCCACACGGGTACGCGACTGGTCGGGGCGGCGCTCGCGGCCGGCACACTGGTCCTCGGTCTGACCGGCTGCGGCGGATCCAGCTCCGACGAGGTCAAGGTCGGGCTCATCACCAAGACCGACTCGAACCCGTACTTCGTCAAGCTGCGTGAGGCCGCCCAGGCCCAGGCCGACAAGGACGGCGCCAAGCTCGTCGCGCTCGCGGGTGCGTTCGACGGCGACAACGAGGGCCAGGTCGCCGCCATCGAGAACATGGTCGGCCAGGGCGTCAAGGGCATCCTGATCACCCCGAACTCCTCGACCGGCGTGCTCGACTCGATCAAGAAGGCGCGCGACGCCGGCGTGGTGGTCATCGCGCTCGACACCGCGACCGATCCCGAGAGCGCGGTCGACGCGACGTTCGCCACCGACAACAAGGCCGCCGGCGTCAGCCAGGGCAAGTGGGTCAAGGCCGCTCTCGCCGGCAAGGCGCCCCAGGTCGTCATGCTCGACGGCACCCCCGGCGGCACCGTCGACACCTTCCGGCACGACGGCTTCCTCGAGGGCTTCGGCATCGCCAACGGCTCACCGGAGATCGTCGGCCAGGAGAACACCAACGGCGACCAGACCAAGGCGCAGACCGCCATGGAGAACATCCTGCAGCGCGCGCCGGGCATCAACGCGCTCTACACCATCAACGAGCCGGCGGCTGCCGGTGCGTACCAGGCGATTCAGGCCGCCAACCGCGCCGACCAGATCACCATCGGCTCCATCGACGGCAGCTGCACCGGCGTCGCCGACGTGAAGGCCGGCAAGATCGGCGCGACGGTCATGCAGTTCCCGGCGAAGATGGCCGAGCTCGGCGTGCAGGCCGTGGTCAAGTTCGCCAAGGACGGCACCAAGCCCAGCGGCTTCAACGACACCGGTTCGCAGCTCATCACCGACAAGCCCGTCGCCGGTCTGGAGTCCAAGGACACCGCCTGGGGCGAGCAGAACTGCTGGGGCAAAGCCGGCTCATGACCTCCGACGCTCCCGCGACGGCGACGTCGTCGGTCGCGAGCCGGTTCAACGTCGGGAACCTCCTGCGTGAACCGTTGCTCGGTCCGCTGGTGGCGTTGGTCATCGCCATCGTCATCTTCAGCTCCGTCTCGGACTCGTTCCTCAACCCGCAGAACGTCTCGCTGATCCTGCAGCAGTCGGTGGTCGTCGGCATCCTCGCCGTCGGCCAGACGCTGATCATCCTCACCTCCGGCATCGACCTGTCCATCGGCGCGGTGGCCGTCTTCGGCACCATCGTGATGGCCCAAAGTGCCGGCGCCAGCGGGCCGTTCATGGCCCTCGGGTCGACGCTGCTGGTGTGCGTGGTGTTCGGGGCGGTCAACGGCGGCTTGGTCACGGCCCTGCGGCTGCCGCCGTTCATCGTCACCCTGGGCACGTTCACCGCGATCCAGGCGGCCACCCGGCTGCTCGCCGGCTCGGAGACCTACCGCGTGGAGCCGGGGCTGCTGACGTTCCTGGGCACGTCCTTCCGCGTCGGGTCGTTCTCGACGACGTACGGCGTGGTCGCGATGCTGCTGGTCTACCTGGTGATGTGGTACGCGTTGTCCCAAACCGCCTGGGGCAAGCACGTTTACGCCGTCGGCGGCAACCCGCAGGCGTCGAACCTCTCGGGCATCAAGTCGCAGCGGGTGCTGTTCTCGGTCTACCTGACGACGGGGGTGATCGCCGCCATCGCCGCGTGGGCCGCGCTCGGTCGCATCCCCAACGCCGACCCGAACGCGTACCAGAACGCCAACCTCGAGTCGATCACCGCGGTGGTCATCGGCGGCACCAGCCTCTTCGGTGGCCGGGGCGGCGTCGGCGGAACGCTGGTCGGCACGTTGATCGTCGGCGTCCTGCGCAACGGCCTCACCCAGGCCGGCGTCGACAACCTGTACCAGAACATCGCGACGGGCGTCCTGGTGATCGTCGCGGTGGCCGTCGACCAATTCGCCCGCAGGAGGTCACAGTGACTGGCGCACCCGTTCTGGAAGCCCGCGGACTCGTCAAGAAGTACGGCAACGTTACGGCCATCAACGGCGCCGATTTCGAACTGCGCGCGGGCGAGGTGCTCGCGGTCATCGGTGACAACGGTGCCGGCAAGACCAGCCTCATCAAGGCCCTGGCCGGTGCGGTGGTCCCCGACTCCGGCGAGATGCTGATGAACGGCTCACCCGTGTCGTTCAAGAACACCCGCGACGCCCGGGCCGCCGGCATCGAGACGGTGTACCAGGACCTCGCGGTGGTGCAGGCCCTCGACATCGCCTCGAACCTGTACCTGGGCCGCGAGGTGCGCCGAAAGGGTTTGGCCGGCAGCCTGTTCCGCCGGCTGGACATGCCCAGGATGCGCGAGGAGGCCTCCCAGCACCTGGCCGACCTGAAGATCGGCATCAAGTCCGTCAACCAGGCCGTGGAGACGTTGTCCGGCGGGCAGCGTCAGGGTGTCGCGGTGGCGCGGGCCGCCGCGTTCGGCAAGGGCGTGATCATCATGGACGAGCCGACGGCCGCCCTCGGCGTGCGCGAGTCGGGGCAGGTCATCGACCTCATCCAGTCGATCCGCGACCGCGGCATCCCCGTGGTGCTCATCAGCCACGACATGCCGCACGTGTTCGAGGTCGCCGACCGCATCCACATCCACCGCCTCGGCCAACGCGCCGGGGTCGTCGACCCGAAGACGCGCTCGATGTCCGAGGTGGTGGCGCTCATGACGGGTGCGGAGGAGCCGACCGATGAGGAACGCGCCGGTCTCTGAGAAGGCTCCGGTCGGGGTCTTCGTCGGCCTGGCGACGCTGGACGTCGTCCACCGCATCGCGAAAGCGCCTGCGGCGAACCAGAAGATCACCTCGACCGCGCAGTTCGTCGCGGCCGGCGGACCGGCCGCCAACGCGGCGGTCACCTTCGCCGCCCTCGGCGGCGCCGCGACCCTGGTGACGGCGCTCGGCGACGACCCGGTCGCCGACCTGATCCGCGCCGACCTCGCCGCCTACGGCGTGACGGTGGTCGACGCGGCGGCGGGCAGCACCCCGGCGGTGCCCGTCTCCGCGGTGTCGGTGGTGGAGTCGACGGGCGACCGGTCGGTGGTCTCGCTGGACGCCGTGAACTCCGACGCGGCGCCACCGGCCGGGCTCGACGACCTGGTGGCCGGGGCCGACGTAGTGCTGGTCGACGGGCACCACCCCGTGATCGCCCGCGCCGCCGCCCGGCACGCACAGGACCGGTCGACCGCGCTGGTCGTGGACGCCGGCCGGTGGAAGCCGGTGATGGCCGATCTCGTCGGGTACGCCTCGGACGTCCTGTGCTCGGCCGACTTTCGCGTGCCGGGCGCCGACTCGCCGGAGTCCACCGCCACGGCCCTGGTGCGCGACGGCGTCCACACCGTGGCCACCACGCACGGCGGCGACCCCGTCCGGTGGTGGTCGGACGGCGAGTCCGGAACCGTACCGGTGCCGCCGGTGGTGGTGGTCGACACCCTCGGTGCCGGCGACGCCTTCCACGGCGCGTACGCGTACTTCTCGGCTCGAGGCGACGGCGGCGTCGCCGAACGCATCGAGCGCTCCGCCGGTGTGGCGGCACTACGGTGTTCGGTGGTCGGCCCCCGGGCCTGGCTGAGCGAACTCTCCAGCGAACGAATTCGGAAGTGAGAACGGTGAGCATCGAGCAGGACGTACAGGACGCCACCCTCGACCAGCTGGTCGCCTGGGCCAGGGCGCTCGTCGTCAACGGGGAACGCCGGATCCTCGGTCTCACCGGCGCCCCGGGAGCCGGGAAGTCCACCGTCGCCGAACAACTCGTCGACGCGCTGGGCCCGGAGGTCGCCGTGCTGGTCCCCATGGACGGCTTCCACCTGGCTAACGAGGTGCTCCTCGACCTGGGCCGCCGGGATCGCAAGGGTGCCCACGACACGTTCGACGACGGTGGCTACGCCCGGCTCATCGTGGCGCTGCGGGCACAGCGCGCCGACGACGCGACAGCGTACGCACCCCGGTTCCGCCGCGAGATCGAGGAGTCCATCGGCTCGTCGATTCCCGTCCCGCCCACGGTGCCACTCGTCGTCACCGAGGGCAACTACCTCCTGCTGGACGCCGACGCGTGGCCCACCGCCCGGGCCGCCATCGACGAGGTGTGGTTCCTGGCCCCCGACACCGACATTCGTCACCAGCGGCTGCTGCGCCGCCACGAGGCGTACGGCAAGTCGCCCGAGGACGCGGCGTTCTGGGCGTTGGGTCCCGACGAGCGCAACGCCCACCTGATCGAGTCGACCGCGGGTCGGGCCGACCGGATCGTGCGACTCCGGTGACCACGATGGGCGACGTCGCCCGGCTCGCGGGGGTCTCCTCCTCCACGGTGTCGCACGTGCTCAACGGCACGCGCAGGGTCGACGGCGCCACCCGGCAACGCGTCGAGGCGGCCATCGAGAAGACCGGGTACCGCCGCAACGTCGTCGCCCGCTCACTCGCCGCCGGCCGCACGCACACCGTCGGACTGTCCATCTCCGCGTTGACGAATCCGTACTTCGGCAGCCTGGTGCACGCCGTCGAACGGGCACTCTCCGACGCCGGCTACGTGCTGATCGTCGGCGACTCCCACGACGACGTGGACTCCGAGAAGCGGGTCACCGGTTCACTGTTGGAGCGCCAGGTCGACGGGCTGATCGTGGCGCCCGCGGCCGGCTCGGAGCGGGTCACGCTCCCCACGATCGCCCGGACGCGCACGCCCCTGGTCCTCATCGACCGCGGCGTCGACGTCGGCAGCGACCAGGTCGGCCCGGAGAACGTCGACTCGGCCCGGTCGCTCACCGAGCACCTGCTGGACCTGGGGCACCGGCGGATTGGGGTCCTGCGGGGGTTGGCCGGCATCTCGTCGACCACCGAGCGGTTCGACGGGTACGCCGCGGCGCTGGCGTCCCGTGGCGTCGCCGTCGACCCCGCCCTGGTGCTCGAGGGTGGCTCCAACACCGACGTCGCCGAGCGCGCGGTGTCCACCCTGATGTCGGGGCCCGACCGGCCCACCGCGCTGGTGTCCTTGAACAACTCCATGACCATCGGGGCACTGAAGGCCGTTCGGCGCCTTGGTCTCTCGATCCCGGCCGACGTGGCCTTCGTCTGCTACGACGACTTCGAGTGGTCCGATCTGTTCGAACCCCGGCTCACCGCGGCCGCCCAGGACGTGGACGCCATCGGCGCAACGGCCGTCGAACTCCTCCTGCGCCGGATCCGGGGCAGCGAGGACGAGCCACAACGCATCCGGGTGCCGACCACCTTCCACCATCGCAATTCGTGCGGTTGCACGTAAACCCCACCGACAGGACACCCGAGAATGCCGATCGCCACCCCCGACCAGTACGTCGCCATGCTCGACCGCGCCAAGGCGGGCGGGTTCGCCTATCCGGCGATCAACGTGACCAGCTCGCAGACGCTCAACGCCGCGTTGCAGGGCTTCGCGGAGGCCGAGAGCGACGGCATCGTCCAGGTGTCGCTGGGCACGGCGCTCTACCTGTCGGGCAACACCGTTCAGAGCCGCTTCGCCGGGTCGAGGGCGCTGGCGCTCTACGCCCAGGAGGTCGCCTCGCACTACTCCGTCACGGTGGCGCTGCACACCGACCACTGCCCCGCCGAGAACCTCGACGACTGGGTGCGGCCGCTGATCGCCGACGCGACCGAGCGCCGGGCCCGCGGGCTGGACCCGCTGTACCAGTCGCACATGTGGGACGGCTCCGCGGTGCCGCTGGACGAAAACCTGTGCATCGCAGCGGAATTGCTGGAGGCGTCGGTGAAGGCCAACACGATCCTGGAGATCGAGGTCGGCGTGATCGGCGGCGAGGAAGACGGCATCTCCCACGAGATCAACGAACAGCTCTACTCCACCGTCGACGACGCCCGCGCGACCGTCGCGGCCCTGGGCACGGGGGAGCGCGGTCGCTACCTGACCGCGTTGACCTTCGGCAACGTGCACGGCGTCTACCACCCCGAAGCGGTGCATCTGCGCCCGGAGATCCTCGAGGAGATCCAGACCGTGATCGGCGGCGAAACCGGACGCGCCAAGCCGTTCGACCTCGTCTTCCACGGCGGCTCCGGATCGAGTGCTGAGGACGTCGCGTCCGCGGTCGCCAGCGGGGTGGTGAAGATGAACGTCGACACCGACACCCAGTACGCGTTCACCCGCTCGATCGCCGGCCACATGATCTCCAAGTACGACCAGGTGCTCAAGGTCGACGGCGACTACGGCAACAAGAAGGCCTACGACCCCAGATCGTGGGGCAAGCCCGCCGAGAACGCCATGGCCGCCCGAGTGGTGGAAGCTGCGCGGATGCTGGGCTCGGCCGGCCGGGCGATGCGCTAGCCACATCGACAGGAGATCTCCACGCAATCTCCAAGCTCGCGCGACTTTCGCGGTGCAGTCTCGGATGAGAGGGCGGCAGGTGTCCGTCCCATACGAAGGAGATCGAGTAGACGTGTTCGCAGAATCCGAGAAGAGCGCCGTGCTCGCGGCGCTGGCCACCACTGCCCCGGGACCCACCCTGGACTGCTACGGCGGCTACGTCGAGATCCTCAGCAAGTCAGCCGAATTCTGGGTGCTGCGCGGCATCGTCCCCCCGGGTTCGGTCGTGCCGGCGCACAGCCACGAAGACCCCGAGGACTTCCTGATCCTGTCCGGCAGCCAGCAGGTCCTGGTGGCCGACGGTGACCAGATGGTGTGGCGCGACGCCAACGCGGGCGACTACATCCGCGTGCCGGGCGACGCCATCCACGCACACCGCAACGTGACCGACCAGCCGGCGATCGACCTCATCATCACCTCACCGCGCCTGGGCCGCTTCTTCGAGGAGGTCGGCAGGCCCGTCACCGCCGACATGCAGCCGCCCACGCCGGAGGAGGTCGCCGGCTTCGTCGCCAAGAGCGCCGAGTTCGGCTACAAGCTGGCCTCCGTCGAGGAGAACGCCTCGTACGGCATCGACTTGCCCGTCTTCAGCGGGTAGCCGGTCACTCGTTGTCGCCGCCCGTGGACTCGGTGGCGCCCACGGCGCCGAACGTGGCGCCGTGGGCCGCCGGCCACACCCAGTCGCGCACCTCGGGGATGTCGTCGCCGTGGGTGCGGGTGTACTGCCGCGCGGCGAGCCGCTTGTCGACCATCTCCTGGCGCAGCGTGGCGTACGAGGACTGCAGCGACGGCACGCGGTCGATCACGTCGATCACCAGGTGGTAGCGGTCCAGGTCGTTGAGCATCACCATGTCGAACGGCGTCGTGGTGGTGCCCTCCTCCTTGTAGCCGCGCACGTGCAGGTTCTCGTTGTTGGCGCGACGGTAGGTCAGGCGGTGGATCAGCCACGGGTAACCGTGGTAGGCGAAGATCACCGGCTTGTCGCGGGTGAACAGCATGTCGAACTCGCGGTTGGACAACCCGTGCGGATGTTCCTTCTCGTCCTGCAGCCGCATCAGGTCGACCACGTTGACGAAGCGGATCTTCAAGTCGGGCACGTTCTTCCGCAGCAGGTCGACTGCGGCCAGCCCCTCGAGCGTCGGCACGTCACCACACGTGGCGACGACGACGTCGGGGTCCTCGCCGAGCACCTCGCTGCCCGCCCACTCCCAGATGCCGAGGCCGCGGGTGCAGTGTGCCACCGCCTCGTCCATGGTGAGGAAGTTGGGGCTGGGCTGCTTGCCGGCGACCACGACGTTGACGTACTGGCGTGAGCGCAGGCAGTGGTCATAGGTCGAGAGCAGCGTGTTGGCGTCCGGCGGCAGGTACACCCGGACGATCTCGGCGCGCTTGTTGACCACGTGGTCGATGAAGCCGGGGTCCTGATGGCTGAAGCCGTTGTGGTCCTGTCGCCACACATGGCTCGACAGTAGGTAGTTCAGGCTGGCGATCGGGCGGCGCCACGGAATGTGGTTGGTGACCTTGAGCCACTTGGCGTGCTGGTTGAGCATCGAGTCGACGATGTGGATGAAGGCCTCGTAGCAGTTGAACAGGCCATGGCGTCCGGTCAGCAGATAGCCCTCCAGCCAGCCCTGGCACTGGTGCTCCGACAGCACCTCCATGACGCGGCCGACGCGGGCCAGGTGCTCGTCGACCTCGGGGCCGACGTACTCGGCGTTCCACTGCTTGTCGGTGGCATCGTAGACGGCCTGCAGGCGGTTCGACGCGGTCTCGTCGGGGCCGAAGATGCGGAAGTTGTCGGGGTTGAGCCGCACCACGTCGGTCAGCCAGTTGCCGAGCACCCGGGTGGACTCGGCGATCGTCGCGCCCGGCGCGGGGACGTCCACGGCGTAGTCGCGGAAGTCGGGCAGGCGCAGATCCTTCAGCAGCAGACCGCCGTTGGTGTGCGGGTTGGCGCTCATCCGAAGGTCGCCCTCGGGCGCCAGTTCGGCGATCGTGGGGTCGAGTTTGCCGTCGGCGTCGAACAATTCGTCGGCGCGGTAGGACGCCATCCAGTCGGCGAGCACCTTGAGGTGTTCCGGGGTGTCGCGCGCGTTGGCCAGCGGAACCTGGTGTGCACGCCACGATCCGGTGGTCTTCTTGCCGTCGATGGTGGCGGGCCCGGTCCACCCCTTGGGGGTGCGGAAGACGATCATCGGCCAGCGGACCGGGTCGACGTCGTCGTCCGGGCGGGCCTTGATCTCGGCGATCTCGTTGAGCACCGTGTCGAGCAGCTCGGCGAATTCGCGGTGTGCGTCGGCGAGGTCGGTCTCCTCGGTCGCCTCGAAGAAGTACGGCTCATGACCGTAGCCGACCATCAGGCTGCGGAGATCGTCCTTCGGAATGCGGTCCAACACCGTCGGATTGGCGATCTTGTAGCCGTTGAGGTGCAGGATGGGCAGCACCACGCCGTCCTGGGTGCGGTTGACGAACTTGTTGGAGTGCCAGCTGGTCGCCAGCGGCCCGGTCTCGGCCTCGCCGTCGCCCACCACGGCGGCCACCAGCAGGTCGGGGTTGTCGAAGGCGGCACCGTAGGCGTGGGACAGCGCGTAGCCGGGTTCGCCGCCCTCGTGGATGGAGCCGGGCGTCTCGGGCGCAACGTGCGACGGGATGCCGCCGGGGAAGGAGAACTGCCGGAACAGCCGCCGCAACCCCTCCGCGTCGGCGGTGACGTCGGAGTAGGTCTCCGAGTAGGTGCCGTCGAGGTAGGCGTTGGCGACCAGACCGGGGCCGCCGTGCCCGGGACCGGTGACGTAGACCGTGGACTGCGCGCGCTCCTTGATGGCCCGGTTCAGATGGGCGTAGAGGAAGTTCAGGCCGGGCGTGGTGCCCCAGTGGCCGAGCAGTCGGGGTTTGACGTCCTCGCGGGCCAGCGGCGTCCGCAGCAGTGGGTTGTCCAGCAGGTAGATCTGGCCGACGGAGAGATAGTTCGCCGCCCGCCACCAGCCGTCGAGTTGGGACAGCGTGTAGTCGCTCAACGGTTCTACGTCGGCGGAGGTCCAGGCCGTGGTCACTGCGCTCATCGAGACATCCATTCCCTTGTCGTGGTGACCAATTGATCGTACGTCCGGCTCAACCTTCTGACCGGACCGTCATCGACTGGCCACCTCCGGTCCATCTACACGCCGAAGGCGCCGGACTGGTCGTCCGGCGCCTCCGCGTTGTTCCCTAGTTCCCGACGGGCGGGGTGTTGCCCGACGGACCGTAGTTGCCGTTCTGCTCGTTGGCCCCTCCGCCGACGCCACCGGCGCCGGTCTGGGGCGGGTTCACCGTGATGTCGGAGTTGCCGGGCGATTGGCAGACCGTCGAGTCGGTGGCGTTGGCGCACTGCTCCGGTCCGGCCGATGCGGCAGGTGCGACGGCGAACATGGCAGCGGCGGCGCCGGCGGCCAGGGCAGGTGCGATGGACATGATCGTGCGCGACATCGAGTCTCCTCGGGATCGTGGTTCGTGGCTCAACACGTACTGGGTCGTCGTCGCCAGTCGTTGGCCGAGAGGTCGGCCGCGGGGTGCTCTGCGGTCATGTGTCGATTGCCCGACGGCGGGGGTCCCAAAACAATTCAACGGCAACCACTTCAACCCGGGCGTGGCGCGTTTGAACTCCCGCAGGGCAGGTATCCGGGGGCCGAGCGAAAGGAGACGCGAATGGCAGCAGACGACAAGGCCGCAGAGGCCCGCAAGGGATTGATCGACTCGGTGAAGGGCAAGGCCAAGGAGGTCGTGGGCTCCGTGACGGGCAACGACTCGCTGACCGCGGAAGGCCAGCTCGAGCAGACGCAGGCCAGCGAGCGCAAGGATGCCAACGCCGCCGAGGCGGTGGCCGACGCCGAGGCCGCGCAGGCCAAGGCGCGGGCCGACGACGCCGCGATCCGGGGTGAGCAGCAGCGCATCGTCGCCGAGGCCGACGCGGCGTCGGCGCAGCAGGCCGCGAGCCGTCAGCAGGCCGCCGAGAAGCAGGCCGCCGACCAGGCGGCGAACGCCGAGGTGGCCCGCGCCAACGACCAGGCGGAGGCGCGCCGCAAGCAGGATCAGATGGCGGCCGACATCAAGGCCGGTGCCGAGGTGGACGCGGCGTCCGACGACTACGTCGACGCGCTCGCCGACCACCAGGAGTCGACCGCGGACGTGGCGGCAAAGCGTGACGAGGCCGACCGCCTGCGCGCCCGCGCTCACAGCGACGAAGGGAATTGACATGGCCATCAGTGACATTCGGCGCGCCATCCTGCGCGCCCAGTATCGACTGGCCCGCACGCCGCTGCAGTTCGTCGAGGACCGCTTCGTGTCCCGGCTGGACGACGAGGCGCCGGCCCGGCTGATCTACGAGCGGTCGGTCGGCGTCCTCGACGCGGTGGCGGGGCGAGTGCTCGGGGACGACGAGGCGGCGCGCCGGGGCACCGCCGTGGCGCAGCGCAGTGCGGCGCTGGGACGTGCCGCCCAACTCGACGCCGAGGCCGACGCCGAGTCGCGACAGGCCTCCGAGGAGGTCACCCGCGCCCGCGACGACGCCGTGGCGACGCAGCGCGCCGCCCGCGAGCGCAAGCAGCGTGAGCAGCAGGACGCGGTGAAGACGGCGGCGCAGCGCAAGACCTCTGCCGCCGACGCCGCCGCCGACCGGGCCAAGGCCGACAAGCAGCAAGCCGACGCCGCCGCGCAGCAGCGGGTGTCCGCCGCCCAGTCCCGGAAGAAGGCCACCGAGAAGGGGATCGACGCCGTCGAGGACGCCAAGCTGGCGGCCGCCGACGAGCAGCGTGACGAGGCGGCGAACAAGCGCGCCTCGGCGCAGAGCACGCGGGCCCGCGCCAACCAGGTCGAGGACCTGGCCGACGCCGAGAAGCAAAAGCGGCAGCGCGCTCGCGCCAGCAAGCCCTAGCGGAGGCGGTTCGGCGTGCGAGAGGTGCTGGAACGCGAGGACAAGTGGGAGGTCGACGACCGGTTCGAGGTGCCCGACCTCGCCGCCGTCGTCCGCGGCGCGACGGTCGACCAGGACACCGTCGACCTGGTCAGCGAGTACTACGACACGGCCGATCGGGACCTGCAGGCGCACCGCGTGCTGGTGCGCCGCCGCAGCGGCGACGACGACACCGGCTGGCAGGTCAAGCTGCCGGCGGCCGAGGGGCGGACCGAGCTGCACTGGCCCCTCACCGACTCGCCGCCGAAGTCGTTGCTCAACTTGCTGATTGGCGTCGGTCTGGGCAAGCCGCTCGATCACGTCGCCACCGTGCACACGGTGCGCCGCCGCCACCGCGTGCGCGTCGACGGGTCCGACGAGGTGTACGCCGAACTCGCCGACGACCAGGTGCGTGCGTCGGCCGGTGACCGGCTGCTGGCGTGGCGGGAGGTCGAGGTCGAACTGGGGCCGTCGGCTCCGTCGATGCCGAAGGCCCTCGTCAAACGCCTCCGCGCGGCGGGTGCGCGTCCGTCGCGGCACCCGTCGAAGCTGGCGCACGTGCTCCCGCCGTCGGCGCCGTTCACACCGGACTCGGCTGCGGCCCGGGCGTTCGTCGACTATCTCTCCGCGCAGGTCGACGCCGTCGTCGCCGGTGACGTCGGGCTGCGGCGCGGGCAGGATCCCATCCACGACACCAGGGTCGCCATGCGCCGGCTGCGCTCGACGTTGCGGGTGTTCGCCCGCGTGCTGGACGACGCCGCGATCGCGGGACTCGAGGACGAACTGAAGTGGTTCGCCGGGCTGCTCGGCGAGGTCCGCGACTGTCAGGTGCAGCGCCAGCGCTTCGGTGAGGCCGTCGACGATCTGCCGGTCGACTTGGTGCTGGGCCCGGTGCGGTCGCGGGTGCACCACGACCTGCAGGCCGTCGAGCTGCCCGCCCGCGCCGCCGTCCGCGAGGCGATGGACTCGCCCCGCTACCTCGCCATCCTGGCGGCGCTGCGCCGGTGGCGCGACGCGCCGCCGCTGCGACCCGGCACGACGAGCGCGCAGCTCCGCACCGCCGCGGACAAGGCGCGACGCAAGGCCGATCGCCGGCTGGCGGCTGCGATGGCCGACGATTCGCCGACCGCGTGGCACCGGGCCCGCAAGGCGTGCAAGCGGGCGCGGTACGCCGCCGAGCTGTGCCAGGGCCTCGGCAAGTCGAGGCGAGACGAGCGAACCGTCAAGCGGTACAAGCAGTTTCAATCGGTGCTGGGTGACCACCAGGACGCGGTGGTCGCGGCGGAGACGTTGCGGCGGATGGGCGTGGCCGCCGGCACCACGACCGGCGAGAACGGCTTCACCTTCGGGCTGCTGCTGGCCAGGGAGCGGCGCATCGCCGAGGACTGCCGGGCGGCGGCGCGGAACCTCGCGGGCTGAGTTTGACGGCGTCGGGGCCGGGTAGGCGCCGACGACGAAACCCGGCTCGAAGGAGGCAGACATGGGCGTGACCGTGACGCCAGGAACCGTCGTGCTGTTCAGCGACGTGGTGTGCGGCTGGGCGACGGTGGCGTTGCACCGGTTCTACGAGGCGCGCGAGCGGGCGGGCCTGACCGATCAGGTCCGGGTCGACCACCAGTTGTTCCTGCTCGAGGACGTCAACCGGTTTCCCATTCCAAAGCGGTTCCTGGACAGCGAGATTCCCGTCGTCGGCTCCCTGGAGCCGTCGTTCGGGTGGAAGCCGTGGCAGGGTGACGCGTCGACCTGGCCGATCACCGTGCTGCTGTCCAACGAGGCCGTGCACGCGGCCAAGCTGCAGTCGTTGCAGGCGTCCGAGGAGCTGGACATGGCGATCCGGCACGCGTTCTTCACCGACAGCCGGCCGATCTCGCTGCTGCACGAGCTGGTCGACGTCGCCGGCGGGTGTCCCTCGGTCGACGCAGACCGGTTGCGTCGCGACCTCGACGAGGGCACCGCCCGCGCGGAGATGATGCGGACCTACCGCGAGCACGCCGACGACGTCCAGGGCAGCCCGCACTTCTTCTTCGCCGACGGGTCCAGCGTGCACAACCCCGGCGTCGAATTGCACTGGGAGGGCGACCCGGGCGCCGGTTTCCCGATGGTCGACACCGACGATCCGTCGATCTACGACCGGCTGGTCAAGCAAGCCGCGGCCTGACCATGACGCGCGTGGGACCGCTGGGCAAGATCGTCGAGTTCTTCCGCGCCGACTATCCCGACGGCGTGCCCAGGACGGGCCACGTGCCGCTGGTTGCGCTGCAGCGGCGGCGACTGTGCGACGACGACCTGGACCGGATCGCCGAGGAGCTTGCCGCGCTGGGCCCGCCCATCCGCCATCGCCACGTCGACGGTGCGGTCCGCCGCGTGCTGCGCGAAGCCGCCTGTGCCGGTGACGTTCTCGACGCCGTCCGGCACCTGTCCGACGCCGGCTGGCTGATCGCCGACGCGGCCGGCCAGGTCGGTGACGCCAACCCGGCCGTCGCGGTGTTCGACGAGGTGTGCGCCGCGGCGGTCGACCTGATTCCCGGCGCCGACCTGGCCGACGTCATGCTGGCCCGCGACGACGACGTCGTCTCGGTGGCGGGCACCTCCGACCTGTGCGACCGACTGTGCGAGCTGCGGCGCGAGGCCGGCGACGGCCCGTGCACCCACGCGGCGAGCGGCCTGATGGTCCGGGCCGACGACCTGGCCACCGACGGTCGGTGGACCCGGTTCGCCCCCGCCGCCGTAGACCTCGGCGTCCGCAGTTGCCTGTCGTTCACCCTCTACCGCCGCGCACCGATCACCGCGACCCTCAACGTGTTCGGCTTCGGTACCGGTGCGTGGGACGACGACGCCGAGGCGCTCGGTTTGACGCTGGCCGCCCACGCGGCGGCTGCGGTGTGCGCGAGCGTGTGGGGCGCCCGGATGGATTCGCCACTGGGCGACGCGGAGCGCGTCAGCCAGGCGACGGGCGTCGTCATGGCCCGCCACGGGCTCGACGACGTCGGCGCCTTGAGGCTGCTGCACCGGCTGGCGGCGGAGGACGGCACCGGGCTGGTCGACGCGGCCCGGCGTGTCATCGCGACTTCTAGTGCTGGCTGACCGTCCGCGCCAGGATGGTCCGGTGGGCCACGATGCCGCGCATCGCGTCGCCCCAGGAACTGGCGATCGCGGCGGCGTCGGGGGACAGGCCGTGGTGTCGGGACGGGTCGAGGACCAAGGTTAGGTCGGCGATCGAGCCGAGGGTGCGCAGGAAGTCGTCGTCGACGCCACTGGCGCCGATCAGGTCCAGCACCAGGGCGCCGCCGGCCAGGGCGAACCGTCGCAGCTGGCTTGAGACCAGGTCGCGATTGGCGTCGCTCAGCTGGCCCGTGACCTGAACCAGCGTGGCGACGCTGCGCAGTTGGGCGCGCAGCTGCACTCCGTGGCACTCCGTGACGGGACCGAGGGCCGCGAGCGCCGAGGCGCTGTCGTTGGTGAGCACTGACGGGAGCCGATCTGTGGGGCGGACCTCGAATGTCGGGCTGCAGGCTCAACCGTCGGGATCAGCGTAACCCGTCCCGCGGTCCGTCCGGCGGGTGAGCTGTGAAAGACGTTGTCGCACAACGCATCGACGTCGAGATGCTTCGTTTGGCGGCTCACCGTGACGATCCGTTCGCTTCGTGGCTAGCCGCGCCGTTTTGGACGCCTCGTGGCGGGTAACGGTGTCGGTGAGAGCCAACCACGAACGAAGGAGCCGACATGGCAACTGGTGAAACGGGGTTCGACGACGTGAGCTTCGACCTGATCTCCCTTCAGTATCACTCCCTGAAGTCCGGCCACGACTACGGCCAGTACGTCCGGGACGCCAAGAACGCGGGCCTCGACGACGTCGCCTCGTTCTTCGAGGACGTCATGGCGCAGGACTCGGAGCGAGCCAAGCGCTGCCACGAGTTGCTCGCCCAGGTCCAGGGCGCGAACGCCTAGGAGTGACGACGATGACGCAGCCCGACCCAGACGACACCGACTCCGACGACATGCCGGGGGAGGTGCCGCCCGCCAACCCGGCGTACGCCACACCGCCGCCGGGCGGCATCCCCGACGCCGACGACGACTGACCCGTCGGCCCGGGGTCCGTCGGGCTGCGTCACACACCTCGCTGCGCCACCCCCCGATGGCGCGGCGGACCCTGTACCCTGGGCACGAATCAATTGGCTTGTGCTGCTTGCGCTTCGGTATCACGGCAGGTCACCCCCAGTGGCGGGTCCGAGACGGAGTGAGGGAAGGAACGTTATGGCGTCCCCGGGTGCTGGACCGCGTCCGAGCACGCGGTTCGGACCCTACGAACTGCAGGAACTCATCGGCATGGGCGGCATGGGTGAGGTCTACCGCGCGTATGACACCGTGCGCGAGCGCATGGTGGCCCTGAAGATCCTGCGGGCCGACGTCGCCGCCGATCCGAGCTATCGCGACCGGTTCCGGCGGGAGTCCCGCATCGCCGCCCGGCTGCAGGAACCCCACGTCATCCCCGTGCACGACTTCGGTGAGATCGACGGCGTCCTCTACATCGACATGCGCCTGGTCGAGGGCGGCAGTGTCAAGGACGAGCTGCGCGTCAAGGGCGTCCTGCCGCCGCAGCGATCGGTGGCCATCGTCAGCCAGGTCGCCGCAGCCCTGGACGCGGCGCACGCCAACGGCCTGGTGCACCGCGACATCAAGCCCGAGAACGTGCTGCTGACGCCGGACGACTTCGCCTACCTGGTCGACTTCGGCATCGCCAACGGCGGCGGCGAGGCCACCGTCACCAAGACCGGCCTGATCATCGGGTCGTGTGCGTACATGGCCAGCGAGCGGCTCAGCGGCAAGCCCGGTGGCCCGCCGTCGGACGTCTACTCGCTGACCTGCCTTCTGTTCGAGTGCCTGACGGGGCGCGCGCCGTTCGAGGCCGCCGACATCCGGCAGGTGATGAGCGCCCACATGTTCGCGCCGCCGCCGCGGCCCAGCGAGGTGCGCCCCGGCCTGAACCCCGCGTTCGACGCCGTCATAGCCACGGGCATGGCCAAGAGCCCCGGCGACCGGTACGCCACGGCGGGGGAGCTGGCCAGGGCGGCCGCCGCCGCCATCCATGCCGCACCCCGACCCGCCGCGCCCACCCACACCCGGCAGTTCGCCGAGCGTCCCCCGGCCTACGTGCCGCATCCGGCCGTCGCGGCCCAAGCCCCGGCGGCGCCGTCCCGGTTCGGCCGCACCCAGAAGCTGCTGCTCGCGGGCACCGTCGCCACCCTTGGGCTGGCCGCGGGGCTGGCGGCGGCCATCGTCTTCACCGGCGGCAGCACCGGGTCGCAGCCGCAGAGCCCGTTGGCCGCCCCACCGAGCTCGTCCACCGAGACGTCGACGACCACCACCACGCCGACCACCGTCCGCGTCTCCGGCGTGTCCAACGTCGACGAGAAGGGCTTCGTCGGCCAGGCCGCGCGTTGCGATTCGGGCACCCTGGTGTCCGCGATCAGGACGGCGTCGTCGCTGGCGGTCATCTGCCAGGATTCGGCGGGCAGCTACTACTACCACGGACAACGGCTGCGCGACGGTGCCAACGTGCGCATCGACGGCGCGGTGCCGACCGGGTCCGGCTACGACGCCGTCAACCCCGCCGACGGCGCCAGGTACCAGGTGCGGCCCGACGGGCTGACCATCCTGAGCAACGGGCACGTCGACTCCTCGGAGTCGGCGCTCGAGTACGGCTCCGCGGACTGACGGGATTACCGCGGGCGTCGGGCGGGTACATTGTTAGGTCGCGTAACTAACGCCGACATCCACAGACACCCGGAGCGAGGCACACCATGACGGCCACGGTGACCGATCCGCCGCAATCGAGTGACGCCGAGGTCGACACCTCCCGGCGCAATCTGATCTTCACGGCGGTCCTGCTGGGCATGCTGCTGGCCGCCCTGGACCAGACGATCGTCGCGACGGCGCTGCCGACCGTCGTGTCCGACCTGGGTGGCGCCGGCCACCAGGCGTGGGTGGTGACGAGTTACCTGCTGGCGTCGACCGTGGTGACGGCGATCGTCGGCAAGCTCGGCGATCTGTTCGGCCGCAAGCCCGTCTTCATCGCGGCGGTGCTGTTCTTCATGGCCGGTTCGGTGATCTGCGGTCTGGCCGGGTCGCTGGATGTCCTGATCGCGGCGCGCGCCCTGCAGGGCATCGGCGGCGGCGCGATCATGGTCACCGCGACCGCGGTCATCGGCGAGGTCATCCCACTGCGCGAACGCGGCAAGTACCAGGGCGCCCTCGGCGCGGTCTTCGGCGTCACGACGGTCATCGGCCCGCTGCTTGGCGGCTTCTTCACCGACCACCTGAGCTGGCGCTGGGCATTCTGGATCAACGTGCCCGTGGCCGTCGTCGTGCTGATCGTCGCCGTCATCGCCATCCCGAACCTGGGCCGCAAGGGCCGTCCCGTCATCGACTACGCCGGCATCGTGCTGGTCGGTCTCGGCGCCACCGGGCTCACGCTGGCGACCAGCTGGGGTGGCAGCGAGTACGCGTGGGGCTCGGCGATGATCATCGGCCTGTTCGTCGGGTCGGTGGTGGCCATCGTCGCCTTCGTCTTCGTCGAGCTGCGCGCGAAGGAACCCATCCTGCCGATGCGGCTGTTCCGCGAACCCGTCTTCGCGGTGTGCTGCGCGCTGTCGTTCGTCGTCGGCTTCGCGATGCTCGGCGCGCTGACGTTCCTGCCGACGTTCATGCAGTTCGTCGACGGCGTCTCGGCCACCACGTCGGGGCTGCACACCCTGCCGATGGTGCTCGGCCTGCTGACGATGTCGATGAGCAGCGGCGTGATCGTCGGTCGCACCGGCAAGTACAAGATCTTCCCCGTCGCCGGCACGGCCGTGATGGCCGTCGGCTTCGTGCTGCTGTCGCGGATGGGCCCGGACACGTCGACCTTCGAGCAGTCGCTGTACCTGGTGATCCTGGGCGCGGGCATCGGCATGTGCATGCAGGTGCTGGTCCTCATCGTGCAGAACACCGTCGACTTCGCCGACCTGGGCGTCGCCACCTCCGGCGTCACGTTCTTCCGCACCATCGGCAGCTCGTTCGGCGCGGCGGTGTTCGGGTCGCTGTTCAACAACTTCCTGAAGGACCCGCTCGCCGACGCCGTCGCCAAGAGCGGCGCCCCGGCCGCGGCGGCGCAGTCGCCGGACGCGCTGCACGCGTTGTCCCCGGAGATGGCCGCCCCGATCGCCTCGGCCTACGCCGACGCCCTGGATCAGGTGTTCCTCTACGCCGCCCCGGTGGCCATCGTCGGATTCGTGCTGGCGCTGATGCTCAAGCAGGTGCCGTTGCGTAGCAACGACGTCAGCATCGCGGCCGACATGGGCGAGGGCTTCGCGATGCCGACCACCGACTCGCCGGACCAGCTGCTCGAGAACGCCGTCGGCCGGCTGATCAAGCAGGGCTCGGGCATGCAGCTGCGCGCCATCGCGGAGCGGCCGGGCAGCAAGCTCGACATCAGCCGGTTGTGGGCGCTGCTGCAGGTGTACCGGTTCGGGCAGGCCGCTGGGCAGGCCCGGCTCAGCGACATCGCCGAACACGTGCGCGTGCCCCGGGAGATCCTCGAACCGGCATTCGACCGGCTGGCGCTGACCGGTTACGCGACGCGTACCCGCGACCAGTTCTGGCTGACGCCGGCCGGCGCGCGCGAGGTCGAGCTGGTGCGCGCGGACACCTTGGAGTGGCTCACCAGCGGGCTCACCCAGTCGGCGGGGTTGCACGCCACGCCCGACCGCACGCAGGTCCGGGAGGCGCTGGACCGCATCTCGCAGGATGTCCTGGTGCAACGCGATTACACCGAGGACGCGACGCAGGCGATGCGGTTGCGGCCGCCGCGCCGGGCACCTCAGCCACCGCGTCGCCCGCCGGCGCCGATGCCGCGCGGCCAGGCGCAGCCGCCGCGCCCGCAGCAGCCGCCGCGTCAACGTCCGCCGCAGCAGCCGCCGCGCCCGAACAGCGAACCGCCGACCACCCGGTTGCGGCCGCCTCCCGGGCCACCGCCGCGCGGGCCGCGGCCCCCGCAGCGCTAGGCGGCCGGAGCGGGCGCCGGGGCGATCCGGCCGACGGCGTACGCCGCGGCCTCGCTGGTCATCCCGTTGAAGCCGTAGGTGGCGTGCGCGAACGTCGGCTGCCCGCCGGTCGAACCGTCGCAGATGGTGTCGCCCGGGGCGCAGAGCTGCAGCGTCTTGTCGACGAAGTTCGGCCCGATGGTCAGCTGGGGTGCGTCGTACTGCTGGAGGAACTGGGGCGACGGGTTGCCGAACAGCGTCACCGCGGCGACGTGGTCGGCGACGTCGGCCGGGAGGGGCTGGGGCACCGCCGAGGCGGGCACCCCGGCCGGGGCCTGGTTGGCGGTGACGAAGCCGGCGACGATCGCGCCCTGGGAGTACCCGCCGAGGACGATCTTGGTGTTGGGGCAGTTGGCCGCGGTGGCCCGCACGTGGTCCCCGGCGTTGCGGACGCCCTCGATCACCTTGCCGGCGAACACCTCCCGGTTGCCGAAGTCGTCGCTGGCGGGGTAGTCCACCGGGTAGACGTCAAGGGTGCGCCCGTCCAGCTGGGCGCGCAGCGCGTCGACGAACGACTGGCCGACCCCACCGACGCCGGGTGCCTCGTTGGTGCCGCGGGCGAACACCGCCTCCACGTCCGCGCACGGGGGCGCCGCCGACGCGGTGGAGGTGGTGCAGAGGAGCGCGCCGGCGGAGAGGGCGGCTGCTCCGAGCAGGCGGGGCAGGTGTCGAAGAGTCATGGGGCCGACGTACCCCGGGGTTTGCCAGCCAAACCCCAGGGTCGGCGGTGAACCGGCGTCAATTGGGGTATGTGGCACCGATGACCAGTGCAAACGCGGCCCGCGCGTGACCGAGACCGACCAGCGCGACCTCGGCGACTCCGACAGTCCCATCGAGGACGAGCTGGAGGACGCCTTCCAGCGGATGATCGGGGAGGGCACCCAGCGGCTGCACCGCCCGTGGCGCGAAGTGCTCACCACCGGCTTCTTCGGCGGCACCGAAGTGGCGCTGGGCGTGCTGGCCTACCTGTCGGTGATGAACCAGACCCACAACCCGTTGCTGGCTGGCTTGGCGTTCTCCATCGGGTTCCTCGCGCTCCTGCTGGGCCGCAGCGAGTTGTTCACCGAGGGCTTCCTGGTGCCGGTGACCACGGTGGTCGCCAAGCGCGCCAGCGTGGCGCAGTTGCTCAAGCTGTGGAGCGGCACGCTGGTGGCCAACCTGGTCGGCGGTTGGCTGGTGATGTGGCTGATCATGACGGGCTTCCCGAAGCTGCGGGCGCAGACCGTCGAGTCGGCGAGCCACTACGTCGACGCGCCGATCGGCCCGGAGTCGATCGCGCTGGCGGTGCTCGGCGGCATGGCCATCACCCTGATGACGCGCATGCAGCACGGCACCGACTCGATGCCGGCCAAGATCGCCGCCGCCGTCGCGGGCGCCTTCCTCCTGGCCGGCCTGCAGATGTTCCACTCGATCCTGGACTCGCTGTTAATCTTTGGCGCGCTCGTCTCCGGTGAGGCGCCGTTCGGCTACCTCGACTGGCTGGTCTGGTTCGCCTACGTCGCACCGCTGAACGTGTTCGGCGGGCTGGCGCTGGTGACGATGCTGCGGCTGATCCGCAGCAAGGATCGGTTGAAGGACGAGCGGGAGGACGCCGAGTCCTAGGGCGCTGCGGCGGTTTCGACGTAGGTCTCCCGGATCTCCTTCGGGCCGAACGGCCAGGTGGTCTCGGCCTTGGCGTAGATCAGGAAGGCCACGCAGCCGATGACGATCCAGCCCAGTGACAGCGCGATCGACAGCCACGTCGCCGAGTAGTAGACGTACACCCACCCGACCAACGCGACGATCGTCGGCACCGGGTACAGCCACTGCCGGTAGGGCCGTTCAAGATTGGGCTGGCGGCGGCGCAGCACCACGATCGCGGCGACCTGCGCCAGCGACTGGATGATCACCAGCGTCGCGACGGCGGCGTTGATGATCGTGGTCAGGGTGAACAGCGACCCGATGATGGTGATGACGCCCATGGCGATCACGCCCGCGGTGGGCAGGTTGAGCTTGGGGTGCAGCTTGGCGAACACCGGCAGGAACACCTTGTCGCGGGCCGCCTCGAACGGCACGCGGGACCCGCCGAGCAGACCGGCGAACACCGAGCCGATGGCGGCGACGACGATCAGGACCGTAATGATCTGCGCCGCAGTCGAACCCCACGCCTGTTCCAGCACCGACGAGGCGACGGAGGTGGAGGCCTTGATCTCCTCGAGCGGCAGCGAGCCGAGCACGCCGATCTGCAGCAGGAAGTAGATGCTCATGATGCCGAGGATGGAGAAGACGATGGACCGCGGGATGGTGCGGCCGGGGTCGCGCATCTCGGCGCCTAGGTAGGCGGTGGTGTTGTAGCCGAGGTAGTCGTAGACGGCGATGATGAGGCCGGCGCCGAGGCCCGCCCAGAAGGTGCCGTGGCTGCCGAAGGCGCCGGGGCTGAAGGCGAAGGCCTGCGCGCCGCTGAAGTGGCTGTAGGCGGCGATGATGGTGCTGAACACCGCGACGAGCATGACGACGAACAGCACCGTGGTGAGCTTGCCGATCTGGCCGATCTTGCGGAACAGCGCGGCCATGATGATCAGCGTGATGCCGACGCCGATGGCCTTGCCCAGCAAGGTGTTTCCGCCGGCGTCGGTGACGCCGGGGATCAGGTAGCCGAGGTACTGGACCAGGCCGATGATGCCGGTGGACATGATCAGGGGGATGAACAGCACCGCGCTCCACACGAAGAGGAACGGCATGAGCCGGCCGGTGCGGTACTGGAAGGCTTCGCGGAGGTAGATGTAGGTGCCGCCGGCGCCGGGCATGGCCGCGCCGAGCTCAGCCCAGATGAGGCCGTCGGCCAGGGCGAGGAGGGCGCCGACGATCCAGCCGAACATGGCCTCGGGTCCGCCGAAGGTGGCGACCATGGCGGGGATCGTGACGAAGGGCCCGATGCCGCACATCTGGGTCATGTTGATCGCGGTGGCCTGCAGCGGGCCGATCTGGCGTTCCAGCGCCGGCTGCGTGGGCGTCGTCGCGGCGCCGTTCGACGGTGAGCTCATCACGCACCTCCTTCGTTGTAGTTTGTTAGTAAAGTTTCTTAACATATTCGGCGCGAGTGTGCGACAGTTCACGTGTAAATTTCCGGAGTCGACGGCAGGGGAGGTGGCGGTGGACGGCCGTACGGCACCGCAGGCGGGCACCCCGGCGAACATGCGCGCGCTCAACCAGCGGCTGGTGCTCGACCGGCTCCGTGAGCACGGCGAGGCCACCCGGCCGGAGATTGCCGCCGCGACCGGATTGTCGAAACCGACTGTGGGACAAGCGCTCGTCGACCTGGAGGAACACGGCCTGGTGCGCCCAATCGGCCGGCGGCTGGACCGCCCGGGCCGGGCGGCGGTGATCTACCGGACCGCACCGGACGCGGGCTACATCGTCGGGGTCGACGTCGGACGCCGCGCGCTGCACGTTGCGGTCGCCGACCTGGACGGTGTCGTCGTCGCCCGGGTCGAGCAGCCCAACCGCAGCCGGTCGGGGGCCATGCTCGTGCGCACCGTCGGCGATTCGGTCGCGAAGGCCGTCGCCGAAGCCGGGCTGGCGGACGACGACATCGTGGTCACCGTGGTCGGCACGCCGGGCATCCCCGACACCGCCGCCGGCACGGTGCACCGCTCGCCGAACCTGCCCGGCTGGGAGCGGCGCGGGCTGCTCGGTGAGCTGATGGCGCTGCTCGGCGCCAACGGCTCGACGGTGCTGGTGGAGAACGACGCGAATCTGTGTGCCGTCGGCGAGCACGCCCGCGGGGCGGCGCAGGGCGTCGACGTGGTGGCCTGCCTGACCGTGGGTACCGGCATCGGCCTGGGAATCCTGCTCGGCGGCAACCTGTTCCGCGGGGCGCGCGGCGCGGCGGGGGAGATCGCCGACCTGCCCTACGGTCGTGTCCCGGCCGGGGTGACGTCGCACCGGCCCGGGCCGGTGGAGGTGGTGGCGGCCGGTGACGCGGTGGTGTCGGCGGCCCGCTCGGCGGGGCTTTCGTTGTCGACGGCCAAGGCGGTGTTCGAGGCGGCCCGTTCCGGTGATGGTCGTGCGTTACGGGTGGTGGCCGACGAGGCGTCCAAGCTGGCGCGGGTGGTCTCGGTGGTGACCGCGGTGCTGGACCCGGGGCTGATCGTGTTGGCGGGCGGCATCGGTCGCAACGTCGACCTGCTGGCCGACCCGATGCGCCGCGAGCTGGCCGAGACGATTCCGTTGGTGCCCGACATCGTCGGGGGCGAGCTGGGGGACGACGCGGTCCTGGTCGGGGCGATCGCGACGGCGATGGACACGGCGTGGGACCTGGTGTTCGAGCGACGGGTGTTGGGGCGGTAGTGGACGTCATCGTGGAGCGCGACGAGGCGGCGTGCGGGGTGACCGTGGCCGACGTCTTCGACCGGGCGGTGCGGTCGGGTGCGTTGCGGTTGGGGTTGGCGACGGGGTCGTCGCCGCTGTCGATGTACCGGGAGCTGATCCGCCGGCACCGCGAGGAGGGGTTGTCGTTCGCGGCGGTCCGGGCGTTTTTACTGGACGAGTACGTGGGGCTCCCGGCGGGGCATCCGCAGTCGTACGCACAGGTGATCCGGGCGGAGTTCGCGTCGCATGTCGACCTCGGGGGTGTGTTCGGACCGGACGGTCTTGCATCGGACTTGGGTTCTGCCGCAGCGTCTTACGACGAGCTGGTCGTGTCGTCAGGCCCGGTCGACGTGCAGCTGCTGGGCATCGGCGCCAACGGGCACATCGGGTTCAACGAGCCGGGGTCCGCCTTGGACTCACGGACGCGGGTGACGACGTTGACGTCACGGACGCGCCAGGACAACGCCCGGTTCTTCGCGAGCGTGGACGAGGTGCCTCGCCGGGTCATCACGCAGGGGTTGGGCACGATCAGCTCGGCCCGGCACCTGGTGTTGATCGCGACGGGGGAGCACAAGGCGGCGGCGGTGGCGGCGGCACTGGAGGGCCCGTTACGCCGGAGTGCCCGGCGTCGGTGTTGCAGTTGCATCCGATGGTGACTGTGGTGGTGGATGAGGGGGCTGCGGTATTGATGTCCGAGGGCCCTGCTGGTGTGCGGCAGAATGGCGGGGAGGGACGTTAGGGGGTGGTCTGGGTGACTTTGTCAGTTGACCCAGCGGGCTTGAAGCAAGGAGCGGGCCGCAGTGTTTCGATCGCTTCCGCCTTGGCCGACGGGGGCAGCGGAGACTCGACTGCGGGAGATCAGCCCAGTCACGCGGGCGTTGCGTTGATGAATGAAGCTGTACTCGACGTTCGAACGCGCCAATCGGAACGTATCCAGTTCAACGCGGAGGACTTGGTGACGGGGGCCGATGCCTACGATGTGACCGACTCGCAGGCAGAGAGAAGGATCGCGAACTCAATGTGACCCCGCAGTCCTCCGCGTCAGTTGCGCCTACCAAGTCCCAGATAGAGAACTGGCAAAGTGCCCATTTGACAGCTGCTGCTTCTCGATGGCGCTCTGCGGCAGTACAATCCGACGATCTCCTTGAGCAGAATCGTGCAAACATCGCCTCGCCTGGGGGCACCGAGTGGGTTGGCGAGGCGAAGGATGCCGCTCTGCAACGCGCCACAACCGACCTTGCGATAGCGAGCCGACAAGGCGTCGTCCAGCGGGACGCCGCTGACATCGCCGAAAGAGGCGCTGGTGATGTGCGTGCGGCGCAGAAAGCGGCATTGGACGCCGTCGCCGAAGCCGAAGCGAACGGATTCATGGTCAGCGAAGACCTGTCGGTGAGCGATATCCGTGACTTCGATCTGGACACGGCTGCTGCGCGCCACACTGCGGCGAGTGAATTCGCCGAAGACATTCGTTGGAACGCCGAGCGTCTCGTTCAGACCGATGGCCTGATTGGACGGCAGCTCGCACAGAAGGCGTCGGATCTGAGAGGTATCCGCTTCGACGGCGAGAACGCTGAGCCTAAAGACGGCGCGTTTCAGGCAGTCGACTTCAAACAAGGCCCGCCAGGGCCACTCGAGCCTGAGGCAGACCGGCGTCAAAACGAGAAGAACGCCTTCAGGGAGATGTTTGGCCGCGAGCCGACCTCGTCATCGGACTGGACCACTGCAGCGGTGCTGGACCCCCACACCTACGACCCGAGGACTCCGGGCGCGGTACCCGAGATCCGCGAAAACCCGGATTACCCCGGTCCCAGGGCAGGGGGTAGTTCGCGCTTCACAGTGGATTGAACAGCGTGACGTCATCAGCGGCCCATTCAAGCGGGACTTTGGCAACGGTCGAGTAGCCGATCCGCACTTCGATCCTGCAGACAGCAAGGTCACGACCTACATCGACTACGAAAACGGCTTGGTAGTAGTGCGACAGAACCCGTCGATCGAACTGAACGAAACTGGTGGGCCCGGGCAAGTGAGAGTTGGCATACCTGAGGCGGTTGTCCAACAAAACAGTGATGGTGCCGTCCGCATCAAGTTTGACGCCGCTAATCCATTCGCTCCGGAAATCGCTCAGAACCCACCATGGCCGCTCTCGGACAATCCGTGGACCGTAAATGGCGACCTTGTCTTCACGCCCTCGGCCGATGGTGTGCACGTCGATGGCACCCGAACCAATTATCCGTCGATGGAGGTCTACCAAGATTTGCCCGACGGATCGACGCGAACCGTGCTGATTGATCCCGCAATCGCCGGGAACTCGACTGGTCCCATGGTCAACCTTCCCGAGCACCACGACGTCGGTATCGGAGGGCGTGCCTTTGCGCCGTTCGATACCGGCGCATGGAACCCCAAGTACGATGTCCAAATTCCGCTGCCGTCAACGGAAGCAGGTCCCGTCACCAGTCCGCCGATCGTGTCCCAGGCGCCGCGCGAAGGCACCCAGGTCTGACAAGAGAGCCAAGGGCCAGTTCGTATGACCACCTTTCCGTCGTTCCGCATCCGGGATGAAAGCGTGTGGCGCACCGCTACGTGGGCGGCGCCATTCGCGATCCAGGTCATCTTGGGCGTCGCGGTTGCGATCTCCTGGCTGCTAGGCAAGTACTGGTCAAACCTGCACGGCGTCGGTCAGTTTTCACTTGGCGCGGGTGCCACCGTGCTGCTGTCGGCAGCGGTCAGCGCTGCGCTATTAGCCCGCCGGACCCCTGCCTCCCAAGGAATTGCGATCAGCATCGTCGGATCGTGTCTCGTCGCGGTCGTCGGTGCCGTCATCTTCGGTTCTTGGATCATCGGATGGTGAACAACCCCGAGCTGCATCGTCCAGTTCGTCACTATGGACCACTCGGATTCGCGGCCGCGTTGACCAATATCCTCGTCATCGAATTCGTGACGTGGACGTTGTTGCCATGGTTCTATCTCGCCGTATTCTTGATTCCCGCTCTCCTGGTGGACCTAGGCGTGTCGGCGTTTCTCGCTAGCCGCCATGGGAGGCTCCGCGAGATTGGACGCGGGATGATAATCGGGTGCATCGCCGGTCCGGCTGCATTGATCTTCTTCATACCGTTGTATCTTCTGGTTCAGGGCGTCGGGCTCATTTGATCTCGGACGCGGCGAGTGACTTCGGTGGGAAGCAAGCTGAGATGACGAGGTAGAACCGTCAACGTTCTCTTTGTAATTGCGACGTTCGTCGGACTCTCATTGCCACTGTTCGCTCCGCGTAGGAACCATGCGTTTGGACGCCGGATGTTCTGGGTGGGTCTGCTGGTTGCCGTGGTGTCGGCGTTCTTCATCCCATCCCCTCCGGATGTAAAGAGCGGCGCCCAGATTTCGGGTTTCGTTGCTTTCATGACGTTGGGGACCGCCTACTTTTCGAGTCCGTATCTCAAGCTAAACGGGAAGAGCTACGCCGCCTACAAAACGGACGTTCAGGCAGACCACCCGGTTAGCGACACCGACGCACCTTCTCGGCGTGGCGACGCCGCAGACGATGGACTGCTGACGTCGGCACGGAAGCTCTGGTGGTTCATGCTTCCGGGCATGGCGCTCTGTACGTTCAACGTCGGCCATTACGTCATCGCGCGGGAGGAACCCCGGTTGGCAGCGGTGATGGCTGCCGTGATGGTACTCGTTTCGGTGGTGTTCGGCTTCGTCGACGGACGAGCTGGCAATCCCGTCGCTCGAAGGCAGACACCGCAATTCGTACTCGTCACAGTTGTCACCGTGGGCATCTTCGCAGTCCTGTACCTGAGCGCGTACGCAATGGGTCAGCGGAAGCTTTTAAGCGACGACCCGGGTGCGCGATAGAGCGGGTCGCAGCGGAGCGTTACCTTGCACGGATGCCAGTTGCGCGCGTCGCTGGTGATGGCGCGGTAGGCGAGCAAGGTCGCGTCTGACTTCGCGGCCATCCCGATGACGTCGCGTCGCTGCCAATTGGTGTCGAAACGTAGCTGGCAACTTGCCTGACTTGCAGGATCGGCTTCAGGGCAACGACGAAGCGCCGACGCGGGGCTCTTGAGCCCTTCGCTGCAGGCGAGGACCTCATGATTTGACGCCGATGTGCAGAACACAATCGCACGTGTCAGTGAGCTGGCCTAAGCTCCGCTAGCGGGGATTATTTAGTTGCGCTTGTCAGTAGTTGAGCGCCATCGCACTCGAGGGGAACATGTCCGATACAGCTATCTGGCCAGCTCACGTGATCGAGCGGAACGGCTCGCGTATCGAAGTGCACGCTCAGCCTGCAGTGAATCTCGCGCTCATTCATAACCGCGTGCCGCTAATCACCGAGATAGCGGTCACGAACGATTCCGACGTGCCCGTGACCGGTCTGCAGCTATCAGTTCGCCTTTACGGCAGCGACGGTGAACTTGCCCCAGAGTGGATACGGTCGCTCGCTGGAGAGCTACTGCCAGGAGCGACACACACGTGGAGCGACTTGAGCGACGTCGTCCCCGATCTAGACCATCTCAAGCACCTGAATGAGAGCTATCCGGGCGCGATCGTCATCGTGGCATCGCAGCGATTCAAGGACGAGGTTGTCCATCGAATCCCGATTCAGATATTGGCCCACAATGAATGGTTCAATGCACCGATTTTCTACGACTCCCTCGCTGCGTTCGTCCAACCGAACACGCGAGCTGTGCGGAGAGTCCTAGAGGAAGCTTCCGACCTGCTGCAGAAGCAAACGTCGAGCGGCTCGCTGGACGCCTACCAACAGGGGCCCGAGAGGGCTGCGTTGATCGCTGCCGCGGTATACGAAGCGCTCCGCACCCATGAGATCCGCTACATCTCGCCGCCTGCATCATTCGAGAACACCGGCCAGAAGGTACGCACCACGGCACAGGTCCTCGACGAACGCTTCGGGACGTGCATCGATCTCGCCGTGACCTATGCGGCCTGCATCGAGCAAACAGGTCTTCACCCGCTCATCTGGCTCGTCAACGGCCACGCCTTCACCGGCTTCATGCTGAACGAGGAGTCGCTCAAGCACACCTCGCTCACCGAGACCAACACCATGGTGAACCTGTTCGAGTCGCACCGAGCCATCGCCGTCGAGGCCATTTTCTACGAGCAGGGCTCGGAAGGCACATTCAAGAAGGCTGTGGAGAGCGCTCGGCGCCACTTCGCAAATCCTGCCACCCTACGAGCCGTCATCGACATCTCGACTGCTCGGCGCGACAGCGTTCGACCACTCCCGAGCGCATTCGAAGAAGCGCCCGTGGTGGAAGAGGTCGAGACCGACAAGACGTTGGGTGCCGTGCTCGAGTTGCCGCCGGAGCTCAAGAAACGAGCGCCTGACGACGCGGTGCTCGATGTCCGCGACGACTCGCCAGCCCGGGTCAAGAAGTGGAAGAGGTCGCTACTCGACCTCAGCACCCGAAATCGCCTTCTGAATCTGCGGCCCTCCGCGCAAGTAGTCGATCTCGTCGTCCCCGCTCAGGGGCTCGCTGTGCTTGACGACCTCGTGCACGAGGGCAAGCGGATGTCGCTCGCGGCCCACAACGACCTCAGCTCCATCTACCGCCTGCAGGGTGCCCGGAGTGCCCAGGACGTCGACCCCGGCACCCTGCTCGAAATGTTGGGCAAGGAGAAGACGGTATTCGTGGCCGTGGGCGAGGATGCCTACGCCCGCCGATTCAAGCGCCTGCAACGCGATGCGCGGACGCTCCTCGAGGAAACTGGCGCGTCAAACCTATATCTGACGTTTGGCTCGTTGGTGCACACCACATCGGCTGGCTCCGAAGCGCGCGCGCCGCTCTTCCTCCTTCCGGTCCAGTTGGTGGGCGGCACCGGCAATAGCCCGTTCCAGATCGTCATCGATTCGACGAACGCCGCCACCACGAACTATTGCCTGGTCGAGTGGCTGCGGCTCAAGCACAACGTCGACATCCCGGCGCTGAGCAGCCCGCCGCTGGATGACTCGGGAATCGACATCGACGCGGCTCTCATGGCAATCCGAACCGGCTTGGTCGAAAACCGTCTCGAGTTTCGCATCGACGAGACGGCGGTGCTGGCGATCTGTCAGTTCGGCACGTTTGGAATGTGGAAGGACCTTTCGGACTCATGGCCGGTACTGAGTCAGAGTCCGCTCGTCGAGCACCTGACCCACCGGCCTGGTGAAAGCTACATCGACGGAGCCTTCGGCGTGACCGACCTCGACTCGGTCGCTGTTGACGAAACAGCCGAGCCGACACCGATCCACGCCGATGGCTCGCAGCTGCGAGCGATCGCGTTGTCTGCGGAGGGGCGCACATTCGTGCTCGAGGGCCCTCCCGGCACGGGAAAGTCACAGACGATCACCAACCTCATCGCCCGCAACCTCGCTGCAGGTCGATCGGTACTGTTCGTCGCCGAGAAGCAGGCCGCTCTCGAGGTCGTCAAGAAGCGTCTTGAGGGAATCGGGCTCAAGCCATTCACGCTCGACCTTCATGGCCGCAACCAAAGTGTCGTCGAAGTCCGAAACCAACTCCGAGAGTCAATCGAATACCGTGCCGACTACAACGAGCGCGTATGGGACGCTCGTATCGCCGAGTTCCGGTCGAAGCACGTCCCGCTGGCTGAATATCCGGAGCGGGTCCACTCTCGAAACACGCTCGGTGACTCGCTCTGGACGGCGTACGAAACGGTGTTATCGCTTGACAGCGAGTCGGATTCGGCGATTCCCGAAGCTCATGCTGCTGCGACCACCCCCGAACAGTTCGCGGCGAACCGCGATGGCATCCGGCTGTTCAGCCGCACCGTGCGCCCGGGAGATTGTCGTCCCGCCAACCCATGGAGCCTAGCTAGCGGCCCTAGGGACGACGATTCGATACGTCGCGCAGCGCGCGACCTCGACGCCGCATTCACGGCGTTGCGCGCGAATGCGACCGCGCTCGACATCTTGACGAGTGTCGGTTCCTTGGATGACGTTGCGCCTTTAATCGACCGTGCTACAACGGAATCGACTGCTGCGCCAGTGTCCACCGAAGAATGGCGTCGGTTCGAAACGTCAGAGTGGGAACGCTTCATTGCAGGGGTGTTGTCGCAGACGGCACAACTACAAGCCACCTGGAACCGCCTGATCTCGACGTTCAATCCGCTGTTTCTCGCCCGCGGTGATTATGCCGCGTTGACTCAGCAAGCGACGGAGGCGACCCGCGGTCTGCTCGGCCGGAAGAAACGCGAGGAACAGTTTGGTCGGAATTTGGCGGCCGTGGCATTGCCGGGCGTTTCGTTGACGGCTGAGGCGGCGATCCCACTGCTGAGCTCTGTGCCGAGCGCCCGCGATCACAGTGCGCACGTCGATGCACAAATGCGGCAGGGGCTCGGATCCATGGCGCCGCAGGTCTGGGATCCACTATCGCCAACTGCGATCCCGGACTTGCAACGGCAGCTCGACTACATCCGGGCATCCGTGGAGTATGCACGGCGATATCCGTTGCAGTGGAACATTGTTCGCTCAGGTGTGCGGATTGATAAACCAATCGTCGACAGCCTGAATCAAGTTGTTCACGCGTGGCGCGGCTGGCTGCAGGAGCTCGGTGCCACCGATTCGTCCGTGGCGGGGTGGCGCGGTGACGCGATGTGGCTCGAAGCGTGGGCGCGTGACCATGACACCTGGATGGAGGAGCTGCGCGAACACGGTCCTGACCTGCCGCGCCGCATCGCGCGCGCCGAGACCGCTCTAAACCCGCTGCGGCGAAGTGGCTTGGACGACTTCGTATCCCGCTTGCTCGATGGTTCAATCCCTGCCGCAGAGGCGGAGTTCGCTTATCTCGCGGGGGCTGCGCAATCCTCGATGAAGGAACGTTTGAAGGCCCACCATCTCGATGGCTTCGATCCGCAGGTGCGTGGCGGGGAGACGGCCGACTTCAACGACGTGGCCACACGGTTGCGGCGTGAGCAAAGTTCGGCTCTGCCTGCTCGCATCATGCGACAACGGCCGTTTCGCCTAGGCGAGCTCAAGGGCAAGATCGGCGAACTGCGCCGCCAGCTCGACCTGCGGCGTCAAGGTAAGAGCGTGCGGCGGCTGATGGAAGACTACGGCAGCGAGATTCTCTCTGCCACACCATGTTTCTTCGTCAGCCCTGCATCCCTAGCGCAATTCGTACCACCAGGGTCGCTGACGTTCGACCTCGTCGTGTTCGACGAGGCCTCCCAGATTACCGTCGCCCAGGCCATTGGGGCATTGGGCCGGGGCAAGTCGGCGATCGTCGTTGGCGACTCACAACAGATGCCACCGACCGCGTTCGGCCAAGTGACGACCAATCGCGACGACGATGAGGATGAGGCTGACGACGAAGTCGTGCCGGAGGATCTCGACAGCATCTTGACCGAGTGCGTCGAGTCGAGTGTGCCTCGTATTTGGCTGAGTTGGCACTACCGAAGCCGTGACGAGTCTCTGATCGCATTCTCGAATGAGAAGTACTACGAAGGAAAGTTGGCGAGTCTGCCGGCGCCTGGTGGCCATTCGACGACCGGACTCGAGTTGCGGAAGGTCGGCGGGCACTTCAACCGAGAAGACCGCAAGAATGACTTCCGCACGAACCGGGTCGAGGCCGAAGCAATCGTTGCCGAGATCCGTTCGCTCGTCAGCGCGACCAAATCTCAGCAGAGCATCGGCGTGGTGACCTTTAATCGTCAACAGCAAGAGTTGATCCTCGATCTGCTCGAGGCGACAGGTGACCAGCAGATCATCCACCTACTCAAGCCGGACACCGAGAACGGCATCTTCGTCAAGAACCTCGAGAACGTTCAAGGCGACGAGCGAGACGTCATCCTCTTCAGCACGGCATTTTCGAAGCGCCCCGGTGACCAGAACATGCCGCTGAACTTCGGGCCGCTAACCCGATTCGGGGGAGAGAAGCGGCTGAACGTCGCGGTCACGCGTGCGCGGGCCAAGGTAATCGTGTTTACCTCCTTCGATCCCAGCGACATCGATCTGTCTCGTACGCGGTCAGTCGGCATGGCCCATCTCAAGGCCTATCTCGAAGCAGCCGCCGCCGCTTCGGGCGATGACGCACTGGCGTCCGTCAACTCCGATCGCGGGCAGCCAGAGAAGATTCAGGAGACTATCGCTTCCGCGCTGCAGGCTGCGGGACTCGAAGTGGCAATCGACTACGGGTTGTCGGAATTCGTCGTCGACATCGCGGTGCGCGATCCGCAGTCGTCCCGATGGCAAGTGGCAGTGATGCTGGATGGTCCTCGATGGGCGAGGCGTGCCACCGTGGCCGACCGAGAACTCACGCCCAGCCTCCTGGACTCGATGATGGGATGGGCTGCTTGTGAGCGAGTCTGGTTGCCCGAGTGGATCAAAGACTCTGACTCGGTTGTACGGCGCGTCAGAGCTGCGATCGATGAGGCTAACGCCGACGAAGCAAGACGTGCAGAAGAGGAGGCAACTGCGGAGCCGGTCGGCCTTTCTGTCGAGGATGACCCCGACGCAGATATCACCACGGTCGGAGCAACGCACGTCGTGCACATACCGCCGATCGAGCAGCCAGATAAGGCGGAGCAACCCGTAGATATCGACCCCGTATCGCCCGTTGCGCATGTCGCGGCATCGCTAACCGCCGTGTCTCCTGCTGCCGATCGCGGAGTCCGCGCGCCATATGTGGCGGCGCCGACGACGTCGGTGGGTAGTCGCGACGAGTTGGACCACCCGGAATGGCAGAGCGTCAGAGCCAGAATTCAAGATGCTGTGCGGGAGTCAGTCGAGATCGAAGGCCCGATCGCACTAAGTCGACTGGTGCGCAACGTGGTTCATCGCTTCGGATTCGATCGCGCCGCAGCGAAGCGTCAAGAGGCGGTGCGACAGTTCGTACCCGCGGACCTCATCTACGAAGACGAAATGGGGAGCTTTGTCTGGCCGGCCGACCTCGACCGGGTCGAATGGACGGGCTTTAGAACGACCCCGTCAGGCTACTTCCGCCCGCTGGACGAGGTGGCCGGCGAGGAGATCGTCAACGCACTCGTGTACGCGGCACGCGACGGCGTCAAGGACCAAGAACAACTGATGCGCGACACGTTATCGTTCTTCGACCAATCGCGACTCACCAAGCAGACCGCCGATCGATTGGAGCTGTGCATCTCGAGGGCAGAGCGGCTGGGCAAGCTGATCAGGCGTGGCGCTGGCTATGTGTCAGCTACCTGAGGTTCGGATCGCTGACATGAATGGACAACAGCATTGAAGTACGGACGGGACGACGACGAGTGGGACGAACTCCTCGATGCTGCGATTGAGTACCTCGTCGAGATCGCGAGAGACCGAGCGATTACGAATTACACCGACCTAAGTTCGGCGCTCGCTCGACTGACTGGTTATGCGAGATTCGATTTCAGCGCTGATCGTGACCAGGCTGCAGTGGGCGCTCTGCTCGGCGAGGTCACCGACAGAACCTATGACGAGATTGGCGCCATGTTGTCGGCTCTTGTGGTGCAAAAGGCCACCGGTGATCCGGGGGAGGGCTTCTACCGCTTGGCCAGAAAGATGGGACTCTTGCCACCCGGCCTTCAGAAGTTCGAGTTCTTCCAGGGTCAAGTGGGACTCGTTCACGAAAAGTACGGGCGTTGAACCATTGAGAGCTGCCGTTTGAACGCCGCGTACTGCGGGCCGATCACAACAGCTAACCCGTCACCAGACAGATTGGACAATGGTGGATTCTGAGTCACCCTTCTTCGACATCCCCCAGGCGGACTGGATCGCTGCCAACCGATCGGCGTTCGCGATTTGGGACGGCTTCCCGGTGTCGCCAGGCCACGCGCTGGTGGTCTCGCGGCGCCTCATCACCGACTGGTGGGAGGCGACGCCCGGTGAGCGTGTCGACATCTTCGATTTGGCCGACGTCGTGCGGGACAAGATTACCGAGCTTCATAGCCCCGACGGATTCAACGTCGGGTTCAACGCAGGCGCCGCGGCCGGGCAGACGGTCGACCACTTACACATTCACGTGATCCCGCGGTTCGCTGGCGACGTGCCGGACCCGCGCGGTGGCATCCGCAACGTGATCCCAGCCCGCGGGAACTATCTCGCCGGTGCGCCGGTGCCGCTGTCACATCCGGTTCCCACCCCCATGACGCCGGTTCTCGTCGATGGTCAAGTCCGCCTCCTGCTCACCGAGTTGGTCCAGCATCTGCAGCGCGTCCAATTCGACAGGATCGACATTGCGGTCAGCTTCATCAAGATGTCGGGCCTCCGTCTACTCGCCGATGCACTCGAGGACGCCCTTGCCCGTGGCGCCCACCTTCGGATCCTCACCACCGACTACCTCGGCCTCACGGAGGCCGAAGCACTCACTCGTCTGCGTGACTTCATGGACGATTATTCGGAGTCCGTCAGCGTGCGAGTGTTCCAGGACCCCGAGGTCAGCTTCCATCCGAAGGCGTATCTGTTCTATTCGGCCGATGGGCAGGCTGAAGCCGCGTTCGTAGGCAGCAGCAATCTGAGCAAGTCCGCGCTCGGCGGCGGCATCGAATGGAATTTGCTGGTCGGCTCGATCGACGAGCTACGACAACGTTTCCTCGGGTTGTGGGACGACCCACGCAGTCACGTGCTCACCGACCAGTTGATCGCCGAATACGACCCTGCCCCTCCCTACGTCCCTCAGGTAGTCGAGGTCGTGGAGCCGCCCGAGGCGCTGCCGGAGCCGCGACCCATTCAGCAGGAAGCGCTAAAGGCGCTCGTCGCAACTCGAGTCCACGGATTCCGGGCCGGAATGATAACGATGGCAACAGGTTTGGGCAAGACGTGGCTGGCCGCCTTCGATGCCGCGCAAATGCGCGTTGCCCGCGTGCTGTTCATCGCGCACCGAGAAGAGATACTCAGGCAGAGCCGCGACGTCTTCCGGCAGGTGATGCCGACCGCGACCATGGGCCTGTACACGGGTGACGACAAGCAACCCGACGCCGACTTCGTCTTCGCGACGGTCCAGACCATGTCGCGCAATCTCGATGAGTTCCCCGCGGACTCCTTCGACTACCTCGTTGTCGATGAATTCCATCACGCCGCTGCGGACACGTACCGCAAGGTGATCGACCACTTCGCACCGCGATTCTTGCTGGGGCTCACGGCGACGCCCGACCGGATGGACGGGGCCAGCCTCTTGGCTTTGTGCGCCGACAACTTGGTGTTCAGCTGCGATCTCGTCGAGGGCATTCGACGCAATGAGCTCGTTCCGTTCCACTATTGGGGCGTGCCGGACCCGGTCGACTTCGAGCCCATTCCATGGCGAAACGGGCGATTCGATCCCGAAGTTCTTGAGGCTGCCATCGAGACCCAGCAGCGTGCGCAGTCGGCGTTCGACGAATGGCACTCGCGCCGCCGCACTCGCACATTGGCGTTCTGCGCGTCGAAACATCACTCCGACTTCATGAGTGCGTTCTTCCTCGAACGCGGTGTGCGCTGCGCGTCGGTGCACAGTGGACCCACGAGCGCGCCGCGTCATCAGTCGATCGACGACCTTCGCAGCGGTGAACTCGAGGTTATCTTCACCGTCGACCTGTTCAACGAAGGCCTCGACGTGCCCGACATCGACACCGTGCTAATGCTGCGACCGACGGAATCGCCAATCGTCTTCCTGCAGCAGCTTGGTCGTGGCCTTCGGATCAAGGAGGGTAAGGACGCGCTCACCATCGTCGACTTCATCGGCAATCATCGATCGTTCCTGCTGAAGCCTCGCACCTTGCTGAGCCTCGGACGACGCGAAGCCCCAACCACGCTCCAAGTGCTGGCGGCTTTGGAGAGTCAGGACTTTGGTCTGCCCGCAGGCTGCTCCGTGGACTACGACCTCCAAGTCGTTGAGATGTTGAAACGGCTGACCCAGACCAGCGCGCGGGACGCCATCGAGGAATACTGCCGCTCGTACATGGAGGAGGAAGGCCTGAGACCGACAGCTGCGCAGACCTTCCGGGCCGGCTACGACCCTTCGATCGTCACACCGATGTACGGCAGCTGGTTCGGCTTTTTGCGCGTGATCGATCTCCTCGGCGAGAGGGAGGCCGTGGTCTCGGATTCCTACGGCGAGGTGCTCAAGGGATTCCAGACCGAGAGCATCAACAAGTGCTACAAGCTCATCGCCATCCGTGCCCTGCTCCACGAGGGTGAGCTCCGTGCCGGAGGCGACGTGGCGAACAACGCCGAGACGTCACGCCAGCTGGTGCTCGCCGACCCCCGCCTCGCCCAGGACGTCCCGTCGCGGGAGTTCCCCGACCTCGACGCGGCAGTCGGTGAGAAGTGGGTGCACTACTGGCGAAAGTGGCCGCTGTCCCACCTGTCCGGAGTGGGGGATTCGGCGCGCCGGACCAACGCACTGTTTCGGCTCGCCGGCGATCGAATCGAACCGACGTTCGTCATCGACGACGAGGTGGGCGACGTCTTCGACGCGATGGTCGCGGAGATCATCGAATACCGCTTGGCCAGTTATGTTTTGAACACGGAGACGTCGACGACACGGACGTGGTCATGCCGACTGACGTTCTCCGACGGTCATCCCGCGATACGACTCGACCGACGCCTTCATCCTGACCTACCCGAGGGAAAGGTGTCGCTCTTCGCCGACGGTGTCGAGTTCGAGGCGTCGTTTGCGAAGGGGGCCGTCGTCACGGCCACTCGTCCGGACTCGACTGGCAATGCCCTCCCAGGACTGCTGCGCGGCTGGTTCGGGCCGTCCGCGGGCCATCCGGGAACGTCACACCACGTGTCGATCGAACAGGTCGATGGCGCACTGCTAATCCAGTCAGACCGTACCTCGGGCGCGGACGTCCAGATGGACTACGTTCCGTTCTTCGGCGACTACACCGTGGCGTGCGGACCCCACGCTCGCACCTCCTGGACTGATCATGCTTCGACGGAGGTTGCGGTCAGAAGAATTGCAGGACAGGAACTCACGGCCGAGTCAAACTTCGTGTGCTTCGCCCATGGCAATTCGATGGACGGTGGAGTTGATCCGATTCGGCACGGTGATCCGCTGCTCTTCGAGTGGATCACGGGAGGATCGGCCCGTGATTACGTGGGCCAGCCCGTGTTAGTGGAAACCGCCGACAAGTCCGGTGCTGCAGGCGCGTTGAAGATCCTCCGACGCGAAGGTGGGGCATACGTTCTCGAATCCAATAATCCTGCGATCCGTCCCATCGAGGCTTCGTCCGACATGCATCCCGTAGCGCGGCTCGTCTCGAAACTCGACCAGCAGGAGATCAATCCGCTCACGCCGCGGATAGGCGAGCAGTTCAAGAGCGCGGATGTGCCCCCTCTGTATGGAGAGGTCTACAACTCAGGGAACTGGCGTTCCGGCCACGTGTCGCTTCGACAGCATGTGATTCTCTTCGTCTCGCTGCAGAAGCGTGCGGATCGTACGCAGTACGCCGAGCACTTCGAGGGTCCGGACGTTTTCGTATGGAGCTCGCAGACGTCGACCAAGCCGACGGGCAAGAAGGGCAGGGAGATCTTGGAGTCACTGACGACGGGCAAGTCGATAGAGCTCTGGATGCGACGACGCGGGGCCGACACCGCCTTCACCTACCTGGGACGGGTGGTGCCGCTCAGCTACGAGGGGTCGGCGCCGATGATGGTGACCTATCGGCTGCTGACGCCTTTGACGAGTGATCTTCAGTCGCAGCTTGGGCTTTCGTTGTGATTGCACCCCGGCCGGCGGTGTGCCGTCCGTTGTCGTCGAGCGGCATGACGCCAAACGCCTCAACTCATTCTTCTCACAGCGGTCGAAGCCGCAGAACTGTTACTACTAGCCATGGAGGATCGGAAAGCGTGGATGACAATCAGTTTCAGGAAATTCTCGACTGCGTGAAGGCCATCTCGATCCACCTGCGGGAGATCAAACTAGATGCACGCAAGAATCAGGAATCGCTGCTGAGTGCGATAACTGACGTGCAGTCTGCAGTCGACACAGTCGACTCGTCGATCAGCGGGGTTGAGGGTGCAGTCAGTGGTGTCGAGGGTTCACTTTCTGGGGTGGACCTGTCCTTATCGTCGCTTCAGGACTCCGTCGATGACGTCACGAAGGCTGTCGAAGCAGTCGAGCGCGCCGTCATCTCTAGCTCTTCCTGAGCCTCGCGATCCTGCGATTCAGCGTTAGATTTGCAGCGATCGGAGTGTAAAACGTGGACGGAGGGTGTGATGGCAACCAGAAAATGTGGAGCCAAGATCTACCACGGCGGTGACCTGATTGGAACGGTGGCCAGTCGTCCCGTCCGCCTCATGCCGAACGGATACGCTGGGGTGGTTTACGACGGTACCGTTCGTCCCCTCTACCGAGGCAACTCGATCCAATTGCAGGACGAGCCGATCGACAGAAGTCTGTGCAATCGCTTCGTCTCCTATGAATCTGTCATTCCGTATGCACCGGGGGAAGGCGCCGTCCGACTAAGCGACTCGGACGCTGGGTCCGGTGACCTAGGGAAAGACCATGACGGCGCCCCAGGCCCCAAGGACCCGGGAGTAGAACTAGTCGAGCTGGCTGACGCATTGGTTGCCGCGAGTGGTGAAACGGTCGATCAGGACGATGCCTTGTCGTGCATCGAGGCATTCCTACGTGATCCCGCCGGCTCATATCTCGCGTGGCGGCTAGTCGACGCATCCACCCGGCCAGGCAGAGCCGACGACGGATCCGTCGATAGCCGACTGCGGTTGATGGCCTCGATCATCCGAGACGACGGCGAATTGCTTAAGCGCCTTCAGGCGGCGTATGGCCTATTTCTGGAGACGAGGCCGCATCTTGCTCGCAGGGCAATCAACGCGGAGTTCGACAAGATTGACCTCGATGACGCGTGGTGGTCACCCGATGCCGCGCTGCGCCGCGCGCGGGCCAGCGTGACGTTCCTCCGTCACGCCGTGGTCTTGGCGTTCGGCACCGAGGATCCGGGCGATCAAGTGCTCCGGATGCTCAGTGAGTTGACCCCGCCCGCCGATGAGCACCTCCGCAATGCACCGCCCAGCGTGCTTGCCGAGCTCGTCAAGCTCCGGCGCATGCTCACCGTGGTCGAGGGTCTGTTCTTCGGCCAGCACGCCGACGTGAAAACAGTTCTCGAGACCGGACGCGCCGAGCTGTTCGCCGTCGAACGGGGGGACTACAACGCGCTTGCCGCCCTCGCAAGTGACCGGTCCGCCAAGTCAAATAACCTCTCTGGCGAAGGTTTGCCTTTCGTGGTGCTTCCGCCTGGCGAACAACTGCAGTCATTTATTGATGAACTGCATAGGAATAACGGCACCTATCTCGATCGAATCGTCGACATGGACCGCGTGGGAGTGCTGACCCGCCTCGGCAAATACCTGCAGGATCGCGGCTACACGTATGAAATACGTCGGGGCGCATTCTCTTCCAGCCGCAGTAACGACAACGACTACTTCGTCCTAACGTTCGCGGGACGGAACAGCTTCAACGTGGACGCCGTCACAATCAGTCCCTGGAAGGGCGAGCACGCGACATTCGTCGTGCGCCACGACTGCGGGGCACGGCTGCCGTGGCACGCCGTCCTGTCTAGGACGAAGAGGGAAGCCAAAGAACTCGGCGCGAAACGTCTCGTTTTTCAGTCCAAAACAAGTCATCACATCGATGTCTATGAAGCGATGCTGCAGAAGATTACGGCCCTGCTGGAATGTGACCGCCATGAATTTGATTGCGGCGAAACCTACTTCGACTACGCGCAGCGCCGCCACCGCGTGCGCATACCTGACGACGCTGTGGGGTCTGGGGGGTTTGAGGACGAACGCGATTCTGGGCCGCGGGTCGAACCCCATCGGAACGCATCGCGCAGCGTCGTCGAACAGGTTGCAACGTGGTTCAGGCGGTTGTTCTAGCTTGGGCCCGTCCCACGACGTGGCTGGCAGCGACTAAGTGGTACTGCCCCGATGAGTCAGAGGGCTACCAACTTAATCTGGTGCGGGAATCCATTCCGGCCCGACCCCGACGTCGCCTGTTGGTCTGGTGCGGGATCTCGCGCGCAGACGAAGCGGGCCGCAAAGACTCCCCCACACTCCACAAACGGGGCATCATTGGGCCGATGGGACAAGCAGGGCTATTTCGGCGTCTCTTTTCGGGGCAGAGTCAGCCACCGGTGGATGAACAGCCTGCGGCACCAGACGTCGAGCCCGCCGTCCTGGTCGCCGTGCAGGCGAACATCACCAAGCTCAGCGTTGATGCGATCGTCAACGCCGCCAACCAGTCGTTGCTGGGCGGCGGCGGTGTCGATGGAGCGATCCATGAAGCGGCTGGTCCTGAATTGCTCAAGGCCTGCCGACCATTGAACGGTTGCGAAGTGGGCAACGCGAAGATCACCAGGGGATACCGGCTGCAGGCACGCTACGTGATCCACGCCGTCGGGCCCGTATGGCATGGCGGTGGCCGAGGTGAGCGCGACCTCCTCGCGTCCTGTTACCGGCGTTGCCTGGAGATCGCCGCGGCGCGCGATCTCGCAACGATTGCGTTTCCATCTATCAGCACCGGCGTCTTCAACTATCCGATTGATCTTGCGGCCGAGGTCGCCGTGTCAACAGTCAGGAGCGCGGTGAAGGACCTCCCAGGGATTCGGAAGGTGACGTTCTGCTGCTTCAGCGCCCGTGACCTGCAGACGTACAAGAAGCTACTGGGCGCTCGAACGAGTTAGTGGTTGGGGCCTAACCAATTCGGAGTTTTGGGGTTGCTGCCACAGCAGACGCAACCCGAGCTTGGCACCTGCGGGAAGTCCTCGGGCGACAGACCCGAAATCGTCAACCCGCGCAGCTGCTTACGGCCGCAGCGAACCAACGTGCTTGTGTCAGTGGGTGATTTGGGAACATGCCGTCGTACTCACGCGACTCGGACAGGTTCATGAGCAAGCCGTCCTCAGCGTCGTCGTAAGGGTTGAGGAGCCATCCTTCCAGCCCATTTTCGCCACGGCGGACTGTACCGTCGCGTTGTTTGAGCTCCTGAACGAGTGCGTCACGGACACCGGTTGTGCCTCGCTCGCTGAAGAACCCTTGGATTTGGAATCGGGTCGGGCCGTCGCTCTCGATGTGAAGGGTCAGCGTGTATTGCATACCCGCCGGCTCCATCGCGCCTTTGATGATCGTGTACACGAAACGGTGTCCGGCAAGGTCGCGTCCGGTCGCAGCCTCGACCAGACCGGAATCGGTCTCCGCTAGGGCTGGCCGGATGCCGCTGATGACTGCTGTCTGATCGAACGGCATGAAGAAGTCCCCGGCGCTTACCGGGGTGATCAGGACCATGCCCTCGCTTCCCGCGTCGTGGTACCCGATGACGCGGGTGCCGGGAGGGTCGTCCGGCATCGTCTTCAACGGTTGCCAGTTTTCGGGTAACCGCAAGATGTGCCGGGGCGGATCAAGCGCGATATCCACGATTAGCTTCCTACCATTTCCTCTTCGGACCTTCATCGAGATCGTTCGGGTAACGCTGCTTGAGCAGTTCGTAGTGGTGTGCGACGCTGAAAAATCGAAGGCGCGAAAGTCGCCGTCTGATTCCGCACCACTTGTCGAGGGTCGACTACGGTAAACCCTGCAAGCCGTGCTCGGCGTTGTATGCCCGCAGCCGGCTGGCAATCTGTGGCGGCAGGTCGACGTAGCGAACGGGACCTCTGGCCGGCGTGTGCTTCCAGCGGTGATCTAGATGGCGCTGGCCCGTCGTTCCGTCGTCGAAGGCGCGCGGTCCCCAGATCCTCACTTGGACGAGGAATCCCTTCCGCCAGTCCGCGGTGAAATACGTTGGGCGAAAACGCTGTACGAAGTTTTCGCCATTGACGCCGCACGTCATGTCAGGCAACGCCCCCGACTCGATGGGAAAGCGCATGTCGGGAGTTCCCCGCAACTGTGTCTCCTTCTCGGTAGGCAGAGCGCTACTCGCCGCGGCCCGGTACCGCCTCGCCACCGGTTGGCCCCGCGAGTTTGCATTGCCGGTGACGAGCGGCTCCGTCGCATGGTCCAGGACGCTGCTTACCCTCAGGTCTACCGTCATGGGCCCGTGGTCACTATGGGCGAGCCACTCCTTGTGTGTACCGACGGTGACTGCTTCGACAGCCTCGGCGCGCGACACGAAGGTGTAGTCGATGTGGTACGTCGTTGCGACGTTCTTCATCCATTACAATGTGGGATCTGGCTCGGCGCCGCGCTCGCAACCCATGTGATGGTGGTAGGCATTGACGAATCCGCGCGCCTCCAGTTGATCCATGAAGCCGCCGAATTTCGAGCGCTTGGAGGGTTTATCCCAAGAGACCGAATTGTTGAAGTCGCCGCTAAGGAGCACAAGGTCGGAGTCGCCCAAGAGGAAGTCCTCGTAGTGGGCGATGGATGCACGGCATGCTCCAAGTTGACGCGCGGACGCATGGCCCTTGCCGCGGTGGTTCATGTCCCAAACAGCAAGCAGCCTGATGTGTCTTGGCCCGGTGAGATGCAAAGGCATCACCCATTGGTATCCGGGATCGTAGCTTTCGTCGATGCGCAGGTCCCAGCCGCCGAACGCGACGGCCAGCAAACCCTTGTTGGAGTTGCCGCCGGTCCATTGCATGGACGACGCGCCGATGGCCTCGAGTGCCGGCCGCGTTCGGTCCGGATGGGCGGACTCGGGCAGTACTGCAATCGTGGGGTTGAGCTTGGCCAGCAAATGGGTCTTGTCGTGGAGCGACATCGCGACGTTCCACTCGACGAGTCGTATCGAGATCGCGTCGTTGCCCACGTCCACCACTATCGCACTGCCCGCCGACAAGGCTTGATTTGCTCGCAATCTGTCCGAGCCGTTGATTAAAGTGCCGTTAGTGGGTCATCAAGGGGGAGCGTGGCGGACCAAATTTCGCTCAAGGACTGGTTGAGCGACGCTGAGTACGGCTGGCGGCAGAAGCTCAAGCCGGCGAACTTGGTCATCGAGACCCGACTTCACGATGAAGCAGACCCTCCCGATAGTCAGTAGTCGTCGCTAATCGCGTTTCGCCACCGCGCCACGGACCGCTTCACGTCGAAGATCAGGACTAACTGCCATGTTGGAGGGGCAAGCAAGCGAGGGCTCTGCTTCGAACCTTTTCGCTTGCCGATATTGCGGTCGTAGTCGTTGTAGCCTTCCGGAGCAGTCAGCGTAAGGGGTAACAGTGAGCGACCAATCAAGCGAACCAAACCTGGAACTGACCAACGATGTTTGGAAACTCGGACTCAGGTCCGCCTCTGACTGGGCCGAGCTGGTGAAGGCAATCGGTTCCGTCGACGTTGCTCGACGGTGGCTCGAAGTGATCGGCCGGGGGCCGAGGCGTTTAGAGCTCATTCGCGAGTTGGCAGAAGGAGACGTCCCTGTAGACGAGTTCTCGCTGTGGCTAAGTATTGGCATCAGCCCTAAGGACGTCGCGAGTTACAAGCGCACGCTTGCGTCGGCGGGCCTTGGTGTGACGGACGTTCGCCGCTGGCTGGACCAAAGGTTGGGCCTCAGCAGTCTGGAACCACTATTGCCCGAGATGAACGAGCGCTTCGAGTTCGACGCGTTACTCGACTTGCTCGACAACTGGCAGGGAAAGCCCGTGGCGGATCCGCTAGTTTGGCCGGGTCAAGAACTGCGGCGAATCTTGGACGGTGGGTTCACGATGCAGCAGGTCCGCGATCTCATGGACCGAGGCTTGACTGGTCACCAGATTCTGCAATGGCAGCCGACAGAAATTCCGCCGACCGACTGGCTGCTGTGGATCAAAGACGGGATCTCTCCCGACGCCGCCCAACGCTACTTCGAGAAGGGTGTCAACAGGGGGCGAGCTCGGGATCTGATCGACGCTACGAAGGCACTCGACGAGGAAGATGAAGAAGTCGAGTTCGAGCCGTACCCATGGGAAGTCGATCCGACCGAACAGTTGCCGGACGTGATTGAACCCGGTTACGTCAGCTTCATCCTATGGTCGATGGCGGCGGGCGGAGACTACGTCGGTTACGAGTTGTCATTCGAGTGGAAGGGCGAGCGCTCCGCTACCTGGTATCAAGACATCAGTATGGTGGCCGGCGACCGTTCGCCGGCTTCGAGCTCGCCCATTCGTGGGACCGTCGACTGGTCGAACGGCAAGGACGTCGATCTGACCTTCGAGTGGAGCGAGATGAGTATGGATGGGGGAGGGTCGATCTCGGGCGCGGCGCCCACGGTGGACGATCCCAAGTCGGATGCTGGAGCGCGCATTCCCCGCAATTGGATTCGACTCGGTGACTCGATCCTCAACTGGATATACTCAAGCCTATAACCGGCTGAGTCATCCCTCCGGCAGTGCGAGATTCATCGTCAACTGCTCAGCCAGGGCCACCGGTAACGGAACCCGAGCCTCCTGACGATCAGTGGCCCGATCGCTCGACTCCGGTGTCTCGCCCATGACTACGCCGAACCACCTCTCGCGATCTTTGACGACGCGGAACATCTTCTCATCGTGAGTTCCGCCGAGATACGGCTCGTAAATCACCACGGGCTGCTCAACAGCGCCCGCTTTCGACCCGATGCGATCGATTCGACCGGTCCGCTGTTCGAGCGTGCTCGGGTTCCAGTCGAGATCGTGGTGGATCACGTGTCGACAATCTTGTTGGAGATCCACGCCCTCTGACATCACCGAGCTTGCTACGAGCACCTCAGGAAAGAAGGGAGTATTAAACGCCAGCATTAGCCGACGGCGAGTGTCCTGACGGACCGAGCCATTGGCCAACCGGACGTTTGGCATGAGTACTTCCCTGCTTCGCGAGCGCTCCGACGGATCGAAGTCCTCGACTGAGGTGACGATGCCGCCGGTTTGAATGCCGGTGAGGGCCTCGATAATTTCCCCTCGTTCAGTCGCTACCTTCTGGCTCAGCGAACTAGCGAACCAGCGGACACGGTCGGCGAGGGTGGCCCCGGAACCATCTTGCCGCTCAAGGCCAGCGATAAGGTCATCAATCGATGTCCTCGGACTGAGATCAACGAAGCGAACCAAGAACGACGGCGTTCGCATGAATCTGGTGACGACCTCGCTCACCTGGTCCCGAGTCGAGCTATCGAAACCTCTTAGCAGCAGTCGAATTCGCTTCTGGAATAAGTTGTAGCCGGCGGAGTCGCTGCGCAACAACCGTTCACCGACCCGGTCCAACTGGGCCATGACGGTGTCCGAATCGACTGGCTCTATCCGGAAGCTGACCGCGGCTCGGGCAATCACCTCTTCACGCAGCGCCCGCGAAATATGCGCCCGCAGTGCGCGTCCCGTTTCGACGTAGAAACAGAACACCAGCGTCTTCTCACCCTCGCACCACAGGTCGCGCACGCGTCCGACTGTGGCCGCGATCTTGGGGTGGGCTGCCCAGCCGTCAGCCTCGTCAGTTGGGAGTGCAGCCGCGATTCGATCAAGATACCAACGCATCTGGTCCGTCGGCGTATCGGCGGTCTCCTCGGGCGGTCGGTCGTCGAGGTTTGCAACGCGATTGCGCCGGGTGTCCGCGTAGGCCTCGAATGATGAGGCGAGCCCGTACGCGAAATAGGCGCGTGTCGCCTGTTCACCACCGGGGCCGTGAAGCGAAGCCACTGCTTGTGCGCGAGCCGCCAGCAGGAACGGCAACACCGCGGGCCCTCCGACGGCCAGCCCCACGTCAGTGTCGCTGTCATCGAGGATCGACCGGCCGGGTCGGTACCGGCGACGCGTCGACCTATCAGGTTTCACGTGGCGGATGACCCACGGCCGCAGAAGATCTTCAGCAATCTTGATGTCTTCTCGAGCGGCGTTGGCCACTGATAGAGCGCTGTGGACCGTCTCGGGTTGACCTTCGTTCGGTGCGAAGGATTCCAATGCAACAACACGATCGCTGTCAGATGGCGAGATTCGGGCCCATGCACGCTCCAGTCGAAGCGCGCTGCCCTGGGCTCGATCGAGCGCTTCGCGCAGTTGCCTGATATCCGTGTCGAACTGCGCTCGTGCGGTCACGGAGGGCCATCGCACACCGTGAAAACGGTCCAGGACCGAGAGCAATTCGTGATGACCGAGCTGAAACGGAGTAGCTGTTAGGAACAGCATTTTCGCGAACATGTTCCCTAGCGGACCTTGGAGGGCATCGGCGTCACGGGCCGCCTCCTTGTTGGCGAAGAGCCGTGACAACTGATTCGGGTTCTTAAGGTGGTGAGCCTCGTCGAGAATCAGCAACGGCAGGCGCTCGTCGAGCGATCCGAGGGTCTGTGTCCATACGCTGTTGAGAGACTTGTTCAGTTGCTCGCGGGCACTTTTCAACCTTGTGTCGAACGTCGGTGAGTGTCGCAGGGGGACCGCCGCGAGAGCATCGCGAAGCGAGTCGAGGTCGACATTCGAGAGCGCTCGACCTAGAGCAAATGGCACCGGATCGTCGTGGATAGGGCTTGCTGTATGCCATCGATTCCAAGTCTGCCGCCATTGCCCGATCGGTTTCGACAGCAGGTCAGACGTAACTTCTTCGTCGAACCTGCGATCCGCAAGAAGTCGCGCAGCACACCTCGCGATGGCGCGGCGACGGTCACCCTGATCTCGTCGATGTAACATCGCCCGACGAATCAGTGCGAGCCGAATGAATGGGTCGTTAAGGCTAGTTGTGAGCGCGCCGTGGGTGAGAAAGATCAAATGGGAACGGCTTGCGCCTGGGTCGTCGAGAAGTTTGAGGAATTCGCTTCCCCGAGTGATCGTCTCAGGAGTTGCTCTTAGGCCATGGCCGGGCGGTAGACATCGTTCCGAGAAGACCGCCCATTCAGTGGGCCATTTCCCAGCGACTGCGCTCGGCACCATGACCACTACGGGCCGCTTACGCCTCGTACTTTGGATCACCGACGCGGCCACGGCGAGAGCCACGTACGTCTTACCCATACCGACTTCATCGGCGAGTATCAGGCCCGGCTGATCGGCCAACCGCCGCAGAATCTCTGCGGCAGTGCGCTGTTGACGGTCCGCGTCCGCGTTCGGGACACGGTTGTTCCGAAGGCTGACCTTGGAGCTGAGCACCCAGGTCATCGTGCTGCCTTTGCGAGAGCGTCGCGCACGTAGACGTTGAGTGCTGGGTCGGATGCTGGCGGAAGTGCATTAAGGCGATTGCGAATCTCGCGAACGGTTTCGATTATCAGCGCGCGCACTGGTCCGTAAGGGATCTCGGTCGCCACGTGCTCCCAGTCGACTGCCGCGACCGTCAAGGCCAGTTCGGCGAGCAGGAAGTGCGCTTCACCGGGCAGTGACTCCTTCTCTTGCTCGGCCTTCACGATTCCGTCAGCGATGGCCAACGGTCCGATGGCTCCTCGCAAGCGCCACTGAAGCGCGTCGATGCTTGTTGCAGGACGCGCAAGTCGTTCCTGCAGACGCCACAACGCGAGCGACAGGTGTCGCGCCCGGTGAAGCAATAGGCCTGTGTCGTCGTAACGACGTAGTGGATCGAGATCGGTTCGTCCGTCAGTGTTGTCATCGCGCTGGCGTCGACGGAGTTCGGATTCGAGTGCGACGGGAAGCGGTCGCGTCGATGCCAGGGCGGCCAAAAGTACGTCGACAGGCAGATCGGCGAGCTCGGACGGCGGTGGCAAAGCACCTCTGTCTTGGACGTTCGCCACCCACGTGGCTTCGACCTTGTCGCCGTCGTCGTCCCATCGCACGATAAGGAATGACGGCAAGACCTCATCTACGAGGTTGACGGTCACAGTCTCAGACGATCCGAGCTCCTGCCAGTCGACTGCGCTAAGCAATTCGTGTCCCGCAGGTGTTCGAACCGCCCAAAGACCCGGGAGCGATTGCGCACGAAGCTCGAAGCGAATGTAGGCCGGCGGCGCCGCGTCAATGACGCACTGTACGAATCCCGTTGGTAACGAAAGTGTTGGCGGCTCATCTTCATCGCGCTCGGGGCTGCATTGTTCATCCGAGAGGTCGACCGCACCACCCTTCTGCGCCAACGCGCGGAGCTGCTTCGCGGTGCTCGAAGTGGCGGGGCACCCGATCCACAAGTTCAGCTCGTGGTGGCCGTGATGCAGATTCAATCCGAGTCCGGCCTCGGTAGCATTCGACGAACCGATCAGAGCGGCAAGCCATTGAGGGCTCTCGATCAACACTAGTTTGGCATGCAGCAGGCGCCGTTCATTCTCATCGAGAATGAACTCGACGACTTCGGTACCGGGATGCTCGGCTAGCGAAGCGGGTGCCTGTATGGCTCCGCTGAAGGGGTCGCGGGCGACGACGAATGTCGTCTCCTTCCTCTCCGCTGAACGGCCGGTGAGCTGTCGACGGACCGCTTCGAATGCCGGCGACGGCGTGACGTCATCCCAAAACGGTGAGAGCATGGTCGCCCGGAGCGGTTTGGCGCCCCGCCAGACGTCGTCCAGACGATCGAACGGCGTCACACCGGGTCGTGCGGGTGCTACCGCCAGCTGAAGGTCGATTTGTCCCGCTCGCGGTACGTTGAGTTGGGCGATCCTCGTAGCCAGCTGATCAACGGTCTTGATAGCGCGAGCTTTTGGGCCGCTCGTAGGCCCAGGTGCCAGCATCACGAGACGACGAATCTCGTCAACGAGTTCGTCGAGAACGGGCCTCGGCACCCGGCAGTCTTCATCCAGCTCGATCGCCATCGCGAGTTCGACTTGGCGGCGGTAGCCAGCGGACGTGAGGTTGGCCGATCCCACGATGATCCGAGCCGATCGCTCCCACAACAGGGCGGCGACTTTCGCGTGAAGGAGGCCGCCCGGTACACCGACGGGGAGGAGATCCCAGCGAAGATTGCGCTTTTCGGCGGGGCTACTGCGGTCGATCAGTACCGACACTTGGACTTCGCTGAGCCGATCCTCTTCTTCAAGAATGGCCGCGATTGAGGAGATCCTGTCACCCTCGCTGGATGTGGTGGAGAGGCTGAGGAAGCGGGATAAGCAATCCTGCGTGAAGAAATCGGAGTCGAAGGTGAAACTGGTCGCCAGGCAGGCGACGGGTTGCCCCGCCCCGTCGGGCGGTGACCAGTTGTCGAGCAGCCGCATCCCGCTCAAGGTGCTGTCTCGTCCATGTACTGGCGGAGCGCGCTCGCTCGCACGGGGTGCACGAAACCTTCGCCGAGCTGAGGGCCCTCGGCCTTCCCGTAAGGATTGCGGACGATCCATCCTCCGCGAAATTGCTCGAACCATGACCGTTTGCCCAACGGTAGCTTCGCTGATTGGACCGCTTCGTGATGCGCGAGCAGCAAGGAAACGAGTTCATCGGTAGGGCGTGGAATCGCGAACTCACCGAGGCGCTCTTCGAGTCCACCGTCAGCGCCGATTGCGTTCATCGTCGCGGCGGCTCGCTCGTACCGGACGGGAAGTTCGGAGGCAGACAGACTCAACGTCTCATGGTGATTCACAGAAGCAGGCGTCAGTGGTTGCCCGCCCATCGAATACGAAGCAGCACAGAGAGTTCGGAACGACGCATTTATGAGTATCGAAAGTTCTTCATACGCGCTGACCGCATCAACAATGGACCCGAGGGCCTTGGAACAACGAGGTCGAATCGACTTCAGCAGTTCGGCTTCGTTCGCTGTACTCGGGGCAGACTCGAGAAGCTGAGCGAGTTCAGTGCGCGTCTCATGACCAGAGGTCAAGATCACGGCACGAAGGGCGCGACGCTCCTGCGGCCCGGGCTGCTCCGGATGTAGCGCCTTGGCGACGTGCCCGAACAACCAGCTTTGGGGACTTGCGGTGCATCGTCCCTCGCGCAGGGCCTGCCGAACCTGGTCACGTAGGTGTTGTCTAAACCTTCCGCCTTCGGATCCCGGCACCGCGTCGGTGAACCCGTCGAAAGCTTGCTCGCGCTCCCACGCGCGAGTGATGTCTGTACATCGTGGGCCCGCCTCTAGCTCGCTAGTCACGATCTGGGCATCGGTGGCGAGGGGTTTGTAGATGCCGGTGAACCCGAACACCGAAGGACTCTTGAGATATGTTGCGGCAGAGAGTCGCTGGCCACGATTGATGACATTGCGTGCCTTCTGACTGCCCGGTGTTGCGCTCGGGACTCCACCGGACGGTAGGCGCCGCACAAGCGCTTCGATCGTCAACCATTCGAAGCAGATCGCTGGAGTCGAGATCAGGTCTGCGGCCATCTCATCGGCCAAGCCCTCACATACCGTTGCCCCAACCGCCATTGCGGTGATGAATCGGAAGCGCTGCATGCGTGCGCGAAAGCCGGGGACGAGTCGATCCGCTAGGCGTTCGGAGATCGCGCCCAGACCCATTGGATCGAGGCTGCCTTCTCCGGCAAGGGGTGGGTCGTATGCGGACAGCGCAGGGAGCGTGAGCCCGGAAACGGTCATCTGCGCGACGCCGGCTTAAGTTCTCCATCGGGAGTCAGGAGCCAATTTCCGGTTGAATCGTGGACCGAAGTGGTTTCCGCTTGCCAGAAGAACGAGTCGCTGATCCGAGGATCGAACACTGACTGTGCGTACCCGCCTGCGCCTGCGTCAAGGCCCGGGACTGCGTCGTAGATCGCTGTCTCGGCATCCGGCAGAGCCCGTCCACCGTCATCTCGGACTATGTAGCACCCCGAGCCCAGGTTCGACCGTCGGAAGATGCCTGAGGTCCCAGGTAGCGCTGCCATTCCGTCCTCCCTTCGATGCCCTGCTGCCATTGGCGTCATCGTACGAAGTATGCCGTCAGAGTCCACTGAGAACGTTGTCATCGACGGACGGACGGACGCGTCGAGGCGAATGGCGGAGTCAGCGGACACGCTGTCACTCGCGCTGTCCCGAAATGCTGAGTCGAGGGGCATGTTCCGCAATCAGGTTGCGCAACAGCGATTCCAAACTCTCGGGGTGGTTGACGGGCGAGTCCTGCCCAACGAACCAATGCCGTCGGCGCGCGTCGAACCAGTCCTCATAGTCGGGGCTAACGATCAACTCGATTTCGACGCCGGCGGTCTTGTCGACCGGGTAGAAGATCTGAATGCCATCGAGGCGGACACGAGGATCGCCGACATCGTCAGTCCACTTTTTGGCGATCGCGACCAGCGCGAGTTGCTCCTCGTTGAGAAGCGATGTCGCTTCCGCGTCCGCAGTGGCTTTCGCGTTCTCGAGCGTGGGTTCACCGAGCTCACCATCGATGTCCACTGATCCGAGCGGCATGTGTTCGCCTTCGGAGCTGCCGGCCATGATTCGGTACCCGACGATCTCTACGTCGTCCTTGCGTTCGGGCCAGATGTAATAGCTCCGGTCGCCGAACCAAGCGACGATTGACCCGTCGTGATGGCTGAAGTTGCTGTCCTCGTCATGGGACCAGTCGAGGCGGCCAGTCACGGTACGAGCCGTCGGCTCGTTCGGCACTGCTTCATATCGCGGACCCTTTCGCAAGGCCGGCGTGTTGTCGCCGGGAACCAAACTGGTAGAAGCCACCGAACTGCAGTTGCTCTGGGGCATCTTTATTCTCTCGGAACATTGTCATTTGTTCCCTTGATTGAGCGCTTTCCTACCCTTCTCCTATGCGGGGACCCGGCCGAACGAGAAGGACATCGTCCTGACCTACCGTTGGGCAGGCATGGGTTTGGCGGGCCACGCCCGCCTTCCCAATCGGGCTCCGGTCGACGACGGAGATCCAGCGACCCAGACTGCTGGCTCACGCTCGCCGATGCGTTCAACGATTTCGTTTTGCTGGATATGAGTTCGTGTTCGGAGGCGAGGCGACGTTGAACTACCTCGACACTGTTGATGGCATAGAGCGAGACCTCGACGACATGTTGCGGCGGTATGCGGACAGCGGCGGGACGGCCCTAAGCCCGACTTCGGTGCGCGGCTCGACGAGGCGTTTAACCCAGACCGGTACGAGCTCGTCGACGAGGATGACTGACTAGTATTGTGCAACGCGTCCCGCGGCCGAGCGAACTCATAGTCGCTCATGTCCTCGAACTCGCTACCTCGAGTTGCCTCCATTCGGCCCGCCCACCGATAAGGTCTACTAAGTGAAGCGGTTGTGTTTGCCACCCATGCATGGACCCCGCGTACCCGAAGCAAGAACTCGATGAGGCGTGACTCTCCACTGTGGAAGGTCATGGGTGAGCCAGCGACTCCTGCTGAGGCCGCCGCGCTCGATGCCTTCCGTGAGCTACTCCCGGACGATGGCATTACCACTGCCTGGGCGAACCTGACCTTCATCAACGATCAAGGACGCACCGCCGAGGTCGACGTACTCCTGCTGACGACTCAGGGAATGTTCCTCGTCGAGCTCAAGGGCTGGCACGGCACGATCCGGGGCAACGCGCAGCGCTGGAATCAAGGCCAGCGGAATGTGGAGAACCCCCGGTTGACGGCCGACCGCAAGGCAAAGTGGTTGAAAGGCCTTCTCCAAGATCGAGCGCCCAACCAGTCTGCCAGGAAGGTAATTCCGCACATCCACGCCGTTGTCGTCATGCACGGCGAGGGCAGCACTGTCGAGATCGCGTCTCCGGGTGACATCGGAGTGCTAACACTCGACGGATACCACGTCAACTCGAAGCCCCGCCTTCTCAAGCTTGCGGACTTCCTCAGGCAGCCTCCATACGACTTTCGCCAGTCGATCGACGTGCACCGGGCCAGGCAAATTCGTTCGCTCTGTGACGCCGTCGGATTCGCGCCGACGCCCAAGGTCCGGATGGTCGGCGACTTTGTCGTCGCTGATGACGAACCGATTGCTCAGGGGCGAGACTGGCAGGACGTGCTCGTCAACCTCCCTGCGCTGCCCGACGTCAAGCGTCGACTGCGTCTGTACGACGTCCCCGCCAAGTCATCGCCTGCCGATCGCCAGCAAATCGAACAACTCGCACAACGTGAGTTCCAGCTCACCCAGGGGTTGCGCAACGGTGGCATCGCGGTCCCCATCGATTACAAGCGAACCGATGACGGCCCGGCACTGGTGTTCGAACACGATGCTCGGGAACTCCCGCTTGACGCCTACATGTCGGGCGAGGGGACCGAGCTGGATCTCGAACAGCGCATCGGATTGGTGATCCGGTTGGGTGAGATTGTGCGGTCCGCCCACAACGTTCATCTTCGGCACCGGGCGCTGTCGCCACACCGCGTCTGGGCAACACCGGTCAAGGACGGCCTGCCCCATCTCATGATCCGCGACTGGTACTTCGCCCAGCGCGACAGCTCGACCCGGAACGTGTCTCGCATGACCGCCATCAGTGCTGGGGTTGACGACCTCATGGGAGTGGCCGATCAGGACGACTTGATCTGGCTTGCACCGGAGGCGCGCCACTCCGTTGAAGGGCTTCCGCCAATTCCGTTGGACGTTTACGGATTTGGCGTCCTCGCCTACCTCATACTTACGGGGAAGCCTCCCGCCGAGACGATCGTCGAGCTGGAGCAGCGGCTGTCGGAAGCGGGCGTACTCGACCCGCGCGCCGCGTCACCAGGCATGCCTGACGGCGTCGCCGAGGTCATTTCGATGGCGACCAGTGCAGTCGAGTCAGAGCGATTGTCGACCATCGAGGAAGTGCTGGAACTCCTTCGGCTCGCGAGCGACGACCTTCGCCGAGGCGCTCAGGTCGATGAGCCGACACAGGTAGACGACCCCGTCGACGCACAGACGGGCGACGTAGTCGCCGACCGCTTCATCGTCACTGGTCGTCGCGGTGAAGGTTCCAGCGGTGTCGCGCTAGGAGTTAATGACACCGACTCCGACGACCCCAGCCGCGAGCTGGTCCTCAAAGTCGCTCGCACTGAGTCAGCGGGACGCAGGCTCTCGCTCGAAGGCGATGTGCTGAGAGCGCTCGACCATCGGCGGGTGGTGCGACTCCTGGCAGGGCCGCTCGACGTCGGGGACAGACGTGCGCTTTTGCTCAGCGACGCTGGCAAGGAAACGCTCGCCGCGCGACTCTCCAAAGAGGGCCGCGCGACGGTGGGCCAGCTTGAACAATACGGCAGCCAGTTGCTCGAAGCGATGATCTACCTGGAATCCCAGGGCATCTTCCACAGAGACATCAAGCCGGCCAACCTGGGCATCACACCGGACCCCAGCACTAGAAGGCCGTCACTCGTCCTGTTCGACTTCTCGCTCGCGAGTGAGAGTGTCGACAACACGGCGTCTGGTACGCCGAGCTATCTCGACCCCTACCTTGGGCGCGGTCGACGCCAGAAGTACGACCGTGCAGCCGAATTGTGGACGGTGTCGGCCACCCTGTTCGAAATGGCAACCGGTCAACTTCCATGGTGGGGAGAAGGCGCAGGACGTCCAGCCGATCCCAATGATCCGCCGGTCATCGAGCCAACGAGCTTCGAGCCAGCTGTCGCGACTCAACTCACTGCTTTTTTCCAACGTGCCCTCGGCCCGGACGCCGCAGCTAGGTTCAGCAGCGCCGATGAGCTGGCAGTCGAGTGGCAGGGTGTGTTTGCTGCTCTTGACAGAGAGGAGGACGGCGCGGGTGGAAGCGACAGCCTCGCCGACGCTGCTTCTGTGGACACTCCGTTGGAGCGTGCGGGCCTTTCCGCTCGGGCGTTGTCCGCCGTGTCACGCCTCGACGTGGCGACGGTAGGGCAACTCCTGGGTGTTCATCCGACCCGGATCAACTCGATCCGCGGCCTCGGTGAGACCTACCGCAAGGAGATTCAGGCAAGGATTCGCGGCTGGCGTTCGCGACTCAGTGGTGCAGTGGAGCCTGCGGATGTTCAGCAGATAGGCACAGAGCGTCTTGTGTCCCTGCTCTTGGGCCAGCTTAAGGGTGCAGAACAGACCGTGATTGAGCGCCTACTCGGGTTGGCGGGTGGCGCGGCTTCAGGCGAGTGGCCCTCTACGGGCGACATCGCACAATCGCTCGGGATGACGCGCGACCGGGTCACCCATGCCATAGACCAAGCGGTGACAACGTGGACTAAGAAAGCCGGGTCGGCCCTCGATAACGTGCTCGTTGAGACGTCCACACTCCTTGCTCGCAACGGTCGAGTGATGACGGTGACGTCACTTGCAAACGCACTGGTTGCCCAGCGCGGCTCCCTGTTGGAGGGGGACGAGCGCCTCCGGCACGGCGCGGCCCTGCTGCGCACGGCATATGAGCTCGATGCCCGCATGCCCGAGCCAAAGTTGGAACTTCGGCGAGGTATCGGAAAGCGTGCCGATGTCATTGCGCTGCGCGAGACGGCGGACCCCGACGAGTCGGGACAGGAGTTCCCACCAGCCGGCATCCTGACGGAGACGGCTATCGAGTTGGGGCGCAGAGCTGATGAACTCGTCGCCACCGGAGTCGTTCCGTTCGGAACCGCGAACGCTGCCCTGTGCGACATCGTGAGCGAAGCCGGTGCGTCAACGCTCATCGTCGTGACTGGTCGTCAACTCCTCGCCTTGGCTGCCTCTGTCTCGACGAAGGCGGCTGTCTCGGGATTCGATGAGTTTTACCCAATTGACCTCGACCCGCAGCAGGCGGTTGAACGGGCGTTGCGGGGTAAGCCCGGCCGCCGCATCAGCGAATCGGCCGTTCGGCGAAGTGTGTCAGCTCGCTTCCCACAGGTCGAGCTTCCGACAGCGTCTCACCGACTCGATGCACTCGTCTCTGCGGTGCTGCCCGGTGTGGTGAACCGCAACGGCGTGTACGAGTTGGAGTCTGAGGCGCGCTCGTCCACACATACCGCCACCGGTCTCACGGTCTTCGCGCCGGTCGCTGTCGCCGAGGCGGCGGCGAAGTTGCGGGAGTCGCTTTCGCGAAACGGCGCACTCACACTGACCACACCACCTAAGCGATATGTAAAGGCCGCACAAGAACTCCCGAAGCGTTACGGCGTCGAAGTTCTCGATGTGGCGTCGCTGGTCGTGAACACGACGCGAGCGCTAGCCATCCAGGGGGGAGCGAGTTGGGAGTTCGTCCTCGGCGTAGATGCCGACCCAAAGGGTAGTGGCGACTGGTCGAAACTCGCCGGCCTCGTGCAACAAGCCGCGACACCGGCCTGGGAGGAGAAGCTTGCAACCGGCAAGCCGTTGCTCATCGTGAACGCCGGCCCCCTCGTCCGATACGGCATGGCTCGGCTTCTCTCAGATCTTCTTGATGTCGGGACTCCGCGGCCTGCTGCGAGGTGGCTACTTGTCGCAAAACACGGCAACCAAGCAGTCCCTCTGCTGAAGGGCAAATCCGTGCCCCTCGGTCCGAGCGGATGGGTCGAGCTACCCGCCGATCTCTCGCTTCTCACTGAGCCCGCACTCACCCGAATACCCCAGGAGCCCAACAAGTGATCAACTCGTTCGCCCTCCTTGCCGACCTCAAGGGTCAGCTCAAACTTTTGCACGCCGATCTGAAGCAGCGTGCAGAGGAGTCGTCGGACTCATGGGGTGCGCGTTTAAAGGAGGAGTACGCCGAAGCGCTTCGCCGTGAGCGCACCGGCTGGTCGTGGGTGGATTGGCGTGACAACGAAGTCGATCAGGCCGCCGTCGCTTGGATCGTGTCGACGACTTTTATCCGCTTCTGTGAGGACAACGACCTACTCGCGGGTGCCAAAATCGACGGCTTGCCGACTGCGGTCGGCTGGATCGCCGGTCCGGGCGACCGGGTGCAGCGCGCTGAGGAGAATCTCACCGCGTACTTCCGCGACCACCCCACCCATAACCGGCGTCACTGGCTTCAGCAGGGCTTCGCGGTGCTCGCCGCGCAGCCGGCCGGTGCGGCTTTGGTCGACCGGAAGCACAACCCAGTGTGGACCGCGGAGATCAGCCCGGAGACCGCGACTGCGCTGATCGCGTTCTGGCGTCGCACAAATGGCGACGGCACACTTGTTCACGATTTCACCGACTCCAACCTGGACACCCGTTTTCTCGGTGACCTCTACCAAGACCTCTCGGAGCACGCCAGAAAGACTTATGCGTTGTTGCAAACGCCGGTGTTCGTCGAGGAGTTCATCCTCGATCAGACACTTGTTCCTGCGGTCGCGGAGTTTGGACTCGACGAACTCAAGCTGATCGACCCGTCCTGCGGGTCCGGGCACTTTTTGCTCGGAGCGTTCGAGCGGCTCAACCAAGCGTGGCTTGAAGTTGCTCCTGGGCTCGACGCGAAGGAGCGGGTGCGTCGTGCGATGACGTCGATTAGCGGCGTCGACATCAACCCGTTCGCGGTGGCGATCGCACGATTTCGCCTCGCCCTCGCTGGCCTGATAGCAACCGGAGAACGCTCGCTAGTCGGAGTTCCGGCCATGGGATATCGCCTCGCCATCGGCGACTCGCTTCTCGGCGTTCGAGGAGGCCTCGACCAGAAGTTTGATTTCGATGAGGGCGAAGCCGAACTTGCATTCAGCTACGACACCGAGGACCTGAACGAATACTTCGGCATCCTGCAGCCAGGTCAGTATCACGTTGTCGTTGGGAACCCGCCCTACATCACGCCAAAGGACAAAGCGCTCAACGCCCTCTATCGCTTGGCGTACGTCTCCGCATCCGGGAAGTACGCGCTCTCGGCGCCGTTCATGGAACTCCTGTTCCGGCTCGCGATCCGAGGCGAGCAGGGCCAGGGCGCTGGGTACGTCGGTCAAATCACCTCCAACTCGTTCATGAAACGCGAGTTCGGCAAGAAGTTGATCGAGTATCTCTTCGCTGGCCACGATGTCGGCAACCCGATCGATCTCACGGAGGTTATCGATACCTCGGGTGCCTACATCCCCGGCCACGGCACGCCAACGTTGATCATCGTTGGCCGCCGCCGTCGACCGACATCCGGTAAGGTCCGTGCCGTTCTGGGCGTGCGCGGCGAACCTGGCCTGCCAGCAGACCCGTCGAAGGGCTTGGTGTGGACAGAGGTCGTTAAGCACGTTGATGACCCGGGCTATGACGGCCGCTTCGTCACCGTCACCGACCTTGACCGCTCGGTCTTCAGAAGGCACCCCTGGTCGCTCAGCGGAGGTGGCGCGTCAGACGTTAAGGCACTAATCGATGGCGCGGGGGCCAAAACACTTGACAGTGTGAGCGAATCGCTTGGAATTACTAGCTTTACCCTTGAAGATGACGTGTACGTACGTTCGAGTGGCGCACTTGCTAGGTACGGGGCAGAACTCACAAGGCCGATGGTATTGGGCGATCAGCTTCGTGATTGGAACTACGACGGTGACTCGATCGCAATCTTCCCTTACGACGAGTCGTTCGACCCTGTCGATCTAGAGGACTTGCCGGGGCTCTTCCGGCTGATGTGGCCGTATCGAACCAACTTGTCCAACAGTCTGATGTTCGGTGGACGCACCATGGTCCAGGAGGGCCTCAAGTGGTTCGAGTTCGGTCGGTTCACCTCGTCGAAGCTCCTCACGCCACTGTCGATCACCTTCGCCGAAGTTGCGACGCACAACCACTTTGTACTGGATCGGGGTGGAAAAGTGTTCAAACAAACTGCTCCAGTGATCAAGTTGCCGCAGGGGGCGACTGAAGATCAGCACCTCGAAATTCTGGGCGTGCTGAACTCGTCAACGGCCTGCTTCTGGCTCAAGCAAATGGCTCACAACAAGGGCAGCACCGTCGACTCCAAAGGTGCTCGTCAGACACAGGTTCCTTGGGAGGACTTCTATCAGTTCAACAGCACCAAGGTGGGTCAGTTTCCCTTAGGCGCGAGGTTGCCAACAGATCGAGCGCGCACGCTCGACTCCCTCGCCCAGCAGCTCAGCGCGACGTCGCCTTCGGAAGTGATCGCGGCCTGGTCCGATAGCCCGACGGGGGGTCTGGTCGACGCGCTGGCGGCGGCTGAACGAGAATGGCACCTGCTTCGTGGGCGGATTGTCTTCGAGCAGGAGGAGTTGGATTGGGAGGTCTACCGGCTATACCGATCCTTGGACTGCGACCTCACGTACTCCGGCTCCGCTATCGACGGAATTGCGTTGGGCCAACGGTCGTTTGAGATTGACCTCGCCCGCCGCGCTGAGGATCCGGAGTGGTTCGAGCGTCACGGTTCTACGCCGATCACGGAACTGCCCGAATCTTGGCCGGATGACTACACGGGCCTCGTTCAGCGTCGGCTTCACCTAGTGGAGACCGACCTCGCCATTCGGCTGTTGGAGAAGCCGGAGTTCAAGCGCCGCTGGGCGACCACCGGTTGGGCCGCGCAGCGCACGCTGGCTCTGCAGGCCGCAGTTCTCGATCGGCTTGAGGGCCAGACTCTGTGGCAGGATGCGCAAGGCCCAAGGACTAGGTCGGTGGCCGAGCTTGCTGACTTGCTGCGTGCGGATCCGGTGTTAAAGGACCTCGCCCACGTGCTCACCGGCACCGCTGAGCCGGATCTTGCCTCCGTGATTGGGGGTCTAATTCCGGAAGTGGCAGTGCCTTTCGTGGCCGCCTACCGTTACAAACCGGCAGGCGTTGAGAAGTACCGGGCGTGGCAGGAGGTTTGGGCCTTGCAGCGTCGTGAGGACGCTGGAGAGAAGGTCAGGGTCCCTGTGCCGCCCAAGTACGGACAAGGCGACTTCGCGAAGGCGTCCTACTGGAAAGCCAGGGGCAAGCTCGATGTTCCCAAGGAGCGCTTCATCGCATACCCAGGGGTAGCGCGCGAGGGCGACTCGACGCCGGTGTTCGGTTGGGCGGGTTGGTCGCACCGTGACCAGTCGCTCGCACTCGCCCGGGAGATTCCCTTCCAGCAGTCACTCGGTGCCGACGATGCCGTACTGGTGCCGTTGGTGGCTGGTCTGGTGGAGTTGGAACCGTGGCTGGCCCAATGGTATTCGGAGATCGAGCCGCAGTTCGGCGCCAGCCCGGCGTCGGTTATCGCGGGCGTCGTGGACCAGTACCTTGCCCGTATGGAAAAAACACGCGACCAGGTAACGGCGTGGACGCCGCCGGCCGCGACCCGTGGAAGAAGGGCTTCGCGATGACCGACTTGTCTCTGCCGTTGCGCGATGCGATCGATGTACCGCTTTCTGTGCGTGACGACGACTTCGTCATCCAGGTTCATCGTGCGCAGGAGGCCGCAGATCGAACGCTCTCTGACTACGTCGTTACCGAGTCGATCGCGGAATCGTTCGAAAAGGGCCTAACTCTGGTCGAGGCGACGCTGTCAAGCGGATCGTCGAAGGGCGCGTTCATCCACGGCTCCTTTGGTTCCGGTAAGTCGCACTACATGGCCGTCATGCATCTGCTGCTTACTGGCAACTCACAGGCCATGGCACTTTCAGGTCTCCAGGCTCAGGTCGACAAACATAGGGACTTGCTCAGCCGGAATCTGCTTGCGGTCGACTACCACTTGATCGGGGCCGAATCCTTCGAGTCAGCTCTTTTCGGTGGTTACCTCGCGACGATGAAGCAGCGGCATCCCGACAAACCCGCACCGGTGCTGCACCGGTCAGACTCGTTGTTCGAGAACGCTGATAAGTTGCGATCGCAGCTGGGCGACGAGCAGTTCTTCGCACGGTTCGAAGCGAGCGGGTCGGGTTCGTCGGGGTGGGGTACGTTCGCCGCCGCGTTGACTCCAGCGTTGTATGACGCTGCCCGGTCCAAGCCCGCCGGAGACGCAGACCGTCAGAGTGTTGTCGCCGATCTCGTTCGTACGTACTTCCCGGCCTTCGAGAACACTGGCACCTGGCTGGAGATGACCGACGGCCTTCGGGCCATGACCGAGCACGCGAAAAGCCTGAATTACGAAGGGGTCGTGCTCTTCCTCGACGAACTAGTGCTCTGGCTGGCGAATCATCTGCGCGACACCACCTTCATCCAGACTGAGACCTCGAAGGTCGCTAAGCTCGTCGAGACAGGCATAGGCGCACTACCAATCCCGTTGGTGTCCTTCGTCGCTCGTCAGCGAAACCTTAAGGACTTTCTTGGCGGAGGTGCGGTTGGCGCTGAACAGGTCGCGCTCGACGACTCCTTTCAGTGGTGGGAGGGCCGGTTCGAGAAGATCACCCTTGCTGCTGCAAACCTCCCGCAAATCGTCAATAAGCGACTGCTAGAGCCGACCAGCGAAGCAGGACGTGAAGCGCTCGCCGCGGCGGTGGCGCGAGTACGCGCGAACCCGGTTGCCTTCAAGCACCTCCTCACCGACGAAGTGGGCTCAGCTGCAGTCGATTTCGAACAGGTGTACCCGTTCTCACCTGCGCTTGTGGACGCGATGGTTGCCCTCTCGTCAATCATGCAGCGAGAACGTACGGCGTTGAAGATCATGAGCGAGTTGTTGTCGCGCGGCCGTGACGAGTTGACCGTAGGCGACGTCATCCCCGTCGGCGACCTCTTCGACGTGGTCGTGCTGGGCGATGCCGAGCCGCTGACCGACGACATGAAGAACCTTTTCCGTGCGGCGCGCACCTTCTACACGCGAAAGATGCGCCCGTACCTTCTGAACAGGCACAGCCTCACTGAGGATGAAGCGAAGGGGCTGGCCCGAAACCACGCCTTCCGCCGCGACGACAGGCTGGCCAAGACGCTGCTCATCGCGGGCATCGCCCCCGGTGCAGCCTCGCTGAAGGACCTCACTGCCTCGAAGCTAGCGGCTCTTAATTTTGGCACGGTCGTCTCGATGATTCCTGGCCAAGAAGCGGTTCAAGTCGTCGCTCTTGCCCGTGACTGGTCAGCCGAGTTCGGTGAGGTCACCATCGGATCTCAGACTGGTGACCCGGTCATCACTCTGCAAGTGTCGGGGGTTGACTACGACTCGGTCCTCGTCCACGTCCAGAACGAGGACACTCACGAGAACCGGCGCGGCCTGCTGCGGCGCCTCCTCGCTGAGCAGATCGGTGCCTCTTTGACGGGCGCGTTGGGCAGCGAATATTCGCTGACTCACGTGTGGCGTGGTCAAAAGCGGGAGGTCGATGTCGTCTTCGGCAATGTCCGTGACGCGCGCGCACTTCCGGATGCAGCGCTCATCGCTACCGATGGACGATGGAAGCTCGTCGTCGATTTCCCGTTCGACGATGCCGGTCACCCACCGTCTGACGACGTTCTCCGCCTGGTGCAACTCAAGCAGGATCGCGTGGAGAGCGACACCATCGCATGGCTTCCCCACTTCTTGACCGCCTCGCGCATGGATGACATCGGCAAGCTCGTCGTCCTTGACTACTTGTTGACCGGGGCCCGGTTCGACCAGTACTCAACATCCCTACCTGTCAGTGACCGGGAGCCTGCCAGGCGTCAGCTCGCCAACCAGCGCGACTCGCTGCGCGATCAGATCTTGGTTGCATTGCGCCAGTCCTACGGAATCGACGCGGCGACAGACGACCATCTCGGCGAACGTGTTCCCGAAGGAAACACGTTCGTGACGCTTGCATCTGGTTACGACCCGAAGAAGCCCTCGTCGCCGTCCTTCGGCGATGCTGTCGTGACCGTGCTCGGCGGCGGTCTTGATGCGCGTTTCCCGACACACCCTGACGTCGACCGAGGTGCTGACGAAGTCCGCAGGGCTGAATTCAGCGCGGTGCTCGAACTGACTCGTGAAGCGATGGCGAAGGGCGGGCGCATCGACACCTTGGAAAGGAACACTGCGGGCCGGGTGCGGAGGGTCGTCGATGCTTACGGGGTTGGCACCCTGAGCGAGGTGACCTACGTACTGGACACGACGCGCTTCGCGTGGCATGACGACTTCACGAAGGCACTTGCCACCGGAGACTCGACCGTCGGCACGCTTCGAGCGGCGCTCGCGTTCGCCGGCATGACTGCCGATGCCCAGGATCTGTTAGTTCTGTCGTGGATAGCGCTCACCGACAGGCAGCTTCTTCGCTACGGGTCGACAGTGGGTTCCCCCGGTATCGGCGGATTGGCCAATGACATGACCCTCCGGGATCCGGTCCTCCCGAGCGCCGAGAATTGGACCAACGCCCTTAGCCGAGCCAAGGCGATCTTCGGCATAGGCGCGAATGAGCACCATCTTTCTAGCAGTGCCGTGCAGCGGCTCGGAGAGCTGCTGGCAACGAAGGTCCGGGATTTCGATCGTGGCGTGGCAGACCTTGTCAGCGCGTTGGAAGCCCATAGTGATGTGCTCGACCTCGGCGACGTCAGTCCGCGCCTTGCCACTGGTCGGCGTGCTCGGGACCTCGTCGGGGGATTGCGTGATGCCGCTGACCACGTCGACCGCATTCGCGTCATTGCCGAGTTCGATCTTCCCGAGGAACTGCAAGCCCTTGCCCGGTCGCTCGCTTCCGCAGCAGACGTTGCAGCAGCGCTTCAAGGCGCCAATTGGCAGCTTATTGATCGGCTCCCGAGCTTGTCAGGAGATCAGGCCTTCAACGCACTTGCCGCGTTGCGGAGTACCGCTAAGGCCGAGCAGATGCACATTGACCTCGCCCCTGCACTCACCGCGGCGGCTCATACGGTCACGCACCTTCTCGTCGACCAGCGCGACGACGATTCGGCAGCCGCGCAAGAACGGGCGCGCCGCGAGCAACAGGATCGAGAGCGACGCGAGCAGGAACAGGAACTCAGGCGTCGCGAACAGGAGGCTGCCGACCGCGAGCGTCGTTTGCGCGAGCAGGAGGAGGAGTTTCGCCGTCGGCAAGCGGAGGCAGAGCGCGAGGCGGAAAGACGGGCGGGCGAGGAACATACGGTCGAAGTTGAGCGTGTGGCGCAGCTTGAAACGCTGCTTCAGGATTTGGTCCAGGAACTCCGCTCTCCCGTCGAGGGTAAGAAACTAAGGATCGACTGGCGATGGCTCTGACAGAGCACCTCCGCACTGTCAGCGTTTCTCCGGCGATGGTGCAACAGCGAGCAGCGGATCTGGTGAAGTCGGACGCTCAGATCCTTCTGCTTCGCGCTCGTCCAGAGTGGACCCACGGGGACGTCAAGGTGGGCGATGAGGTCGTCCGAGTCCTTCCTGGCGTATCTCAGCTCGCCGTTCTCGACATACTTGTCTCGCTTGCGCCCGATGGGCGCGCCGTCGTGCTGACCGACCGACCCGCGGAAGACCTTGGCGAGGCTGTGCTTTCTCGCGCCTACAGGTACGGCGTTGAACTTCCAGACGAGTGGCAGGCCGTGCCCCGGCTCTTCCCCGGGGCGATCGAGGTCGGGCTTGAACTCCGACGCTTGGACTGGGCGGCAACAGCATTGCTCGATCACCAGCCGCCTGGCGGATGGCCGCGATCGGTCGAGCCTGCGCTAACCGCTCGCCATGCTATCGGCTCGCTCCTCGCGCGTGTCCTCGGTCTTGATGCTGACGCACAGCTTGACGGTGTGCTGCTCCTCATGACGCTCGGGGGACGGAATGTGCGTGCCGCGTGGATTGCCGTTGATGCGCAGCTGAGGGAGCATCTGATCGGTTGGGCTCGAATTGAGTTCGGTGACCCGGCCGCTCTTGCCCTGCAGATCGCTCAGCGCAACGAACATGTCACCCCACTTGCCGTCGGCCTTGCTTTGGACGTCTTGTGGCCCGAGGACGGTGCTCCGCCCACAGAGGCGCAGGTTTCCGCGAGGGTCCGGGTCGAGGGCTTCGTCGACGGGCGAGCGATACTCGTCGACTCTGCGAAAGCCATTGGCAGACTTGCCAAGACAGCAGTCTTGCGACTTGAGGTGGACGACTCCCCGGATCTGGGTGTCGCGTTGCAACAAGCCGAAGCATTGCTCGGTGACCTTGGCTGGACCGAGGGAGCCGAGCAATCGGCCGTCCTACATCCTGGGTATCTAGCGCGGGTGCGTGGCCTTGCCGCGGCACTGGCTTCCGGTGACCAAGTCGAGGAGGCGCTAGCCAGCGTCCTCAAGCACCGCAACGCGAATAGCTCGCAGGCTCCGACGATGGCGGTGCGACTTCACCGCTGGCTTGCCACCCCTGAGGTTGCCGCGACACGGCTCGGCGCCGATCTCCAACTGCAGATGAACGACGGCGCATGGGTCGACGCCGCCGTCGGTGCAGTGTGGCACGGCTCCGCCGACCCGGTCGTTTCGGAGGCTTACCAACAGCTACTGGCCAAGGTGCGCGTTCGCCGCAGACAGCGTGACAGCGCTGCGGCATCGAGACTGAACCAAGTCAACGAGGCCGACGACCAACGGGCGGTCGGCGTGGAGCGGCTGCTAGCCGAGATCGTCGATCCGTGGCGCCGCCCCGGTGGTGCGCTTCTCGTTGTGCTGGACGGAATGAGTGGTGCCATCGCCACGGCACTCGCATCCGAGGTTGCTCGGATGGGTCTTGTGGAGTGGGTTCCCACGCCAACGCACGCGCGGCAGTCGGTTGTTGCCGCACTGCCTTCGCTTACCAACGTATCCCGCACTTCGCTGTTCTGCGGCGAGGTCCGCTCAGGTGTAGGTGAGGACGAAAAGCGCGGGCTAGCAACGGCATTTCCCGGCGCAAAGCTCTTCCACAAGAACGACCTTCGGTCAGAAGGTGGTGCCTCACTACCCGGCGATGTGGCTGCTGCGATTCGGGATTCCGCAGTTCCCGTCGTCGGAGTGGTCATCAACGCAATCGACGACGCAACCCACAAGAACGACATGTCAGCGTGGGACTGGGATCTGCGTTCCCTCAACCCACTGCGGGCACTCCTCGAGGCGGCGATCTCTGCGCGGCGCGCAGTCATCCTCACGTCCGACCATGGTCATGTCGTCGAGCGCGAAACGGAGGCGCTGAGCGTCAGCGGTGCCGATTCCCGTTGGCGGCCGCCAACGGCGGGTGCGGCACGCGAAGGCGAGGTGCTCGTGTCTGGTCCGCGAGTGGTGGCACCAGGCGGTGAGGCGGTGCTGCTCTGGCGTGACGACGCGCATTACGGCTCAAGACACGCGGGCTACCATGGCGGTGCCAGCCTTGCAGAGCTGACGATTCCCGTACTGGTGTTTCAAGCCGCTGCCGTAGCGACCGGGGCTGCCGGGTGGGAGCAGGCAGCACCACAGGTTCCGCTGTGGTGGAACGACCCGATCGGTCGTACCCCGTCCACCGAGGTACCACCGTCTACCGGGCGGCCCAAGAAAGCGGAAGCGACGAGGCAGGGCGATGGGTTGTTCGAGATCGAGGAGCTGCCCAAGCCGCCCGCAGCCCCTGCCGGACTGATCGAAGCGGTACTTGCATCGACCACGTACGCAAAGCAGAAGCGGATGGCTGGTCGGCGGGCACTCGACGACAGGACTGCAGAAGCAGTGTTGCGCGCACTCGTGGACCGTGGTGGTCGCGCTCACCAAGACACGGTCGCCGCCGCTGCCGGAATTGCAGCCGCTGATATTGGACAGGTCTTTGCGGCTGTTCGTCGGTTGCTCAACGTCGACGGCTACGGTGTGATCGAGCCCGACACCGACGGCGTCACGCTGCGGCTCGATGAACGTCTCCTGCGTGAGCAGTTCGACGTCGGAGGCGCGCGATGACCGAGGCTTCGGGCAGCATTAGCGCCCGCCGTCGCAAGGACATCATCGACGCACTGCGGCGCGGCACGGTGCCGCAGCAGGGCCTCGACGTCCTCGCAGTTGGCTTGGCCTCCTTCGAGAACGCCGTTGATGAAGAGTTGCAGACCGTCTCGGGCGGAGGTGCCGTATTCAAGGCCGTCCGGGGCGAGTACGGCTCTGGAAAGACCTTCTTTTCCCGCTGGCTCACCGAGCGAGCCAAGCGAGCAGGATTTGCTACCACCGAGGTGCAGATCAGCGAGACTGAAACGCCCCTGCACAAGCTGGAGACCGTCTATCGGCGCATCACTGAGAATCTCTCTACCTCGACGACTCAGTCCAGCGCCCTCCGAGACGTCATTGACGGTTGGTTCTACATCCTCGACCACGACGCCAAGGATGGAGCCGCACAGTCAGCAGGCTCAGACGGAACCCTGGACCTCCTCCAACGTCGACTGTCGGATGTCTCGAAGGAGGCGCCGGCCTTCGCCGCTGTGCTGCGGCAATATCGGCTGGCGCAGACGGCGGGTAACTCTGCGGAGGCGGATGGACTGTTGGCGTGGCTCGGTGGCCAGCCTCACGTAGCGGCCTCCGTGAAGCGTGCCGCCGGGGTCCGGGGCGACCTCGACCACTTCGGCGCACTCGGCTTCGTCCAAGGGCTGCTCACTGTCCTGCGCGATTCGGACTACGCGGGACTTGTCGTCGTCTTCGATGAAGTCGAGACGTTGCAACGCATGAGAAGCGACGTCCGAGAGAAGTCGCTGAACGCTCTTCGCCAACTCATGGACGAGATCGACGGCGGCCGGTTCCCTGGGCTGTACCTGCTCCTCACCGGAACGCCCGCGTTCTTCGACGGGCAGCAAGGCGTGCAGCGTCTTCCTCCACTGGCTCAACGCCTTCAGACCGACTTCACCACGGACGCACGCTTCGACAATCCGCGCGCAACACAGATCCGCCTCACCGGCTTCACGCCAGAGTCGCTCTTGGAGTTGGGCAGCCGCGTTCGCGATATCTACGCGACTGGAGCCAAAGATCCTGAGCGTGTGCGGTCCGTCGTCGACGACGATTACTTGCGAGACCTCGCGGCAGCGGTCGGCGGGGAGTTGGGTGGTCGAACCGGAATCGCGCCACGGCTCTTCCTCAAGAAGTTGGTCTCAGACGTCCTCGACCGCGTGGACCTCTTCGAGGACTTCAACCCACGCCGCGACTACCACCTGACAGTTAGTCCCGACGAGCTGACGCCGGCGGAGCGGGAAGTGCACGCGCGGGCCAACCGCGCTCCTGCCCGGAACGTCGACGAAATCGAGTTGGACCTCTAGCCGATGTCGGCTTCTACCGGCCTCGACGCGGCTATCGAATATCACGTCGTCAACTCGCTCGGGTGGCCTGGACTCAGACCACTCCAGACGGCCTCGGTCGAGCCGGTCAGGGCGGGTGCGGATTGCGTCCTCGTCGCACCGACTGCCGGGGGCAAGACCGAGGCTGCTCTCTTTCCTCTGCTCTCCGAGATGGTCGAAGGCAACTGGTCAGGCACGACCGTCCTCTATGTTGCGCCACTTCGTGCGCTTCTCAACAACATTCACCCTCGCGTGAGCGCCTATTGCTCTTGGCTCGGAAGAACGGCCGGGTTGTGGCATGGCGACATTGGACAGTCCGAGCGTCGAAGCATGCTCGCCGACAGACCAGACATCCTTCTGACGACCCCGGAATCCATTGAGGCAATGCTTGTGTCGCGACGGGTCGACCATGAGCGGTTCCTCGGGTCCGTCCGGGCTGTCGTGATCGACGAACTTCACGCGTTCGCCAATTCCGACCGAGGTTGGCACTTACTCGCCGTGCTGGAGCGAGTCGAACGGATCGCCAAGCACAAGATCCAGCGCGTCGGGCTTTCTGCAACCATTGGCAACCCTGAAGCGGTTGGCACGTGGATGCAGGGTTCGACCGAGGGGCGCAAGCCGGTCGTCGTGGTGCGAGAGGACTCATCGCCGACGGTGAGCCCAGAGGTCACCCTCGACTATGTCGGAAGCATGGACAACGCCGCCACGGTTATCTCTCGGCTCCATCGGGGCGACAAGCGACTGGTGTTCGCTGAATCACGGCGTTCCGCAGAGGAACTAGCCTTCCTCCTGCGCGAGCGTGGCGTCCAGACATTCGTGTCCCACTCGTCGCTCTCCGTCGACGAGAGGCGGCAAAGCGAACGTGCTTTCGCGGAGGCCAAAGACACGGTCATCGTCGCGACGTCGACGTTAGAGCTTGGTATCGACATTGGTGACCTCGATCGGGTCATCCAGATCGATGCGCCGCGCACCGTTTCGTCGTTCCTACAACGGCTTGGCCGAACCGGCAGGCGACCGGGCACGAGCCGCAATACCCTGTTCCTCGCCACCAGCCTCGACGGACTACTCGACGCTGCTGCCGTTCTGCTCCTGTGGAAGCGCGGATTCGTTGAGAAGGTCGTCGCCCCACCACATCCTCGCCACCTCGCTGCCCAACAACTTCTTGCACTGGCGCTCCAAGAGGGGTCGTTCGGCGCGTCGGACTGGTCGCGGTGGTGGGGGGATCTTCCGCTCATGGCGGATGGTCCGGAGGTGCTCGCCTATCTGCACGAGCAAGAATTCCTCGTTGAGGACTCCGGTTTGCTGATGATCGGCCCGCGCGCGGAGATGGAGTTCGGCAAGCGACACTTCATGGACCTTCTCTCGACCTTCGTTGCCGATCTCGAGTTGCGAGTCGTGGCAGGCATTAAGGAGATCGGATTCATCTCGCCACTCGCCATCCCGGCCGTGAAGGATCGCGAGCACCGACCACTCGTTCTCGCAGGCCGAGGCTGGTCTGTGCAACACGTTGACTGGGAGCGCTTCACTGTATGGGTCGAGGAGATCCCAACCAAGGGTGACGTGAGGTGGCCGTCCGGTTCAGTCACGCAATCGTTCGAGGTATGCCAGGCGAAGAGGGAAGTGCTGCTTGGGGCGGCGCCTGACGTCGAGTTGTCCAAACGCGTCCCGGTGGCGATGGAGCGCCTCCGCGAAGAACGCTCCGGGGAGGTCAACGACAACCGCCTAACGCTGCATGCTCGCGGTGGGGGAGGTGCGCGCCTCTGGACGTGGGCCGGCCTCAAGGCTAACGCGACACTTCTTGCAGGGCTGGGTGTCAACGCGAGCGGCGTTGAGAACGAGAGCGTCGTTCTCCCAGAAGGCATTACCGTCGACGACGTGAAAGACGCGGACTCAGATGCTGTTCCGCGCGTCGATGAGGAAGCCATCTCGGGGCTCAAGTTCTCGGTTGCGCTGCCGTTGGACCTCGCCGTGAAGACGCTTGGTGAGCGGCTGGCTGATCCTCATGGCGCCGGGGAGATTGCACGAGCCCGCATTGTCCGGTATCACGGTTAGCGACGGTCAGTCTGCTCACTCGACCGCTCGTCCAGGCTCTTAACGCGATTGCGACGTGATCAGCGGCGGCGTGAAGGTAGGGCAGTGCTGCCGAGTCATCGACGGCCAAACTGCGCTCGGTTCCTCGTTGCTCGGGATTGATCGGCCTGTAGGTACCGACAACATCATGTCGGTTTGAGTGTTCCGTCTGGAGACAGTATCCAAGAGCCGGTTGAGTCGTGTACGGACGTCGTTTCGGCTTTCCAGAAGAAGGCGTCACTGACGCGAGGGTCAAACATGTGAGATACGTATCCGGTTGAATGCGAATCGGTTTCGGCAGGTGGCGGACTATCGGTTGAATAAGGGGTCGGGAGCGTGATGGGCTCGGTCTTGGGGGTGAGGCGCTCATCTTGCATCCTTCGTCTGGTCACTGAGGCTAGCGCGCCCAGGGAGGCCCCGATTCGCTCCAGTTGATCGGAGGCGGCGAATGCGGCCCACTCATCGGCCAATTCGGCTGGATCGGGCGCGGACTCTTCTGTCGCCAGCAGACGGGTCGGCTGAGGTACATCGAGGAGGCGCAAAATGTGACGGACAGCCCGCGGCCCAAATGCCCATGTGCGCTCGGGCAAGGCGCGGAAGCCGTATCGCCCGATCATCTCGTACGTGTAACCGCCTGGGAGCGCAATGGCCTCATGCGTCGACTGGAACATGCCGCTATGACGGACGGCGCAGCCTCCGCTGTCGACTACCGCTCTGTAGACCTCCATGTCCGCGTGGGGCGGCACCGAGGTCTCGTCGTTGCGGACGAGATAGCAGCCGTCGCCAAGACTCGATCGTCGAAAGATGCCTGAAAACGGGTTTGGCACGGTAGCCACTCTTGCCTCCAAAGTTCATAGTCGTGCACAGCCTGGATTCCCGCTGCAATCGCGCAACGGAGTTCAACCGGATAGTCACGTCAGGCGGTATCTGAGCCAAGATCGCTTAGGAATTTACTAACGATGTAGCCAACGCTGTCGACTGGCGATCGGCGGGTCAAGTCGACTAAATTGGTTAGCAATCCGCGTAATTCGCATTCCTCTTGAGAGAGGCTGCTATACGTCGAGTCAAGGAAGAAGGGCGCAGAGGTCGTCGACAGGTAGCCGACGAGATCGAGAAATAGCTCTAGTTGACGCGCGGCCTCGGCTAGGAGGTCCTCCCGGTAGGGTATTGCCAGCATCGGTACTACCTCTAAGTCGTCTGCCCAGAGTTCTTGCTCCAGCTGATCGTGAAACAGCGTCAGGACAGTCCCTCTGCCTCCGTCGGCCGCAGGGCCGCCTCGAGCCGCCCGAACTTCGTGGACAACCTCATGAAAGTCTTCGTCCTGCAACGAATAGCCCACAAACATCATGTGCCGCATGAGTAATAGACCCTGCACGAGGCCCATCAGTGCGCCGTACTGACGAGGCATCTCGAGGAAGTCAGATCTGCTCAACACGATCTTTTCGGGCTCGCAAACAGAGCCGTGCAATTTGAGCAACCATCGGCCGTCTGTCTCCGAAGGGCTGGCGGGCAGGACCGCTAAACCTCGGCCACAGATCCGAGCCGCGGACTCAAACATGTTGTCGAAGTTCGTTGTGACGGCTTCCTTGCTCGACAACGAGGCGAGGAGACCGTGCTGCAGGGCGTAACGGCCCGGCCGGTCTAGCTGAGCAGCCACGACCTCACGTAGTTTGAGTCCGGCCAACAGCAAACGTCGTTCAAGAACGGTGGCTTGATCTCGTAAGTCTTTCTTGGACAGGGCCTTGCTTACGTCTGAATTCATACTCGCAGTCACCGCGAGATCACTAAGTAACTTGCTCCACGTGGGGAGGCCCGCGCCGGCACTCACTCCGGCTCCGATGAATAGCACAAGCTGGTTGTCGATCGCCGCCTTAGCTAGGCGTTGCGCCTGAGCGACTAGGTTTTTCGACGCCAGGTCATCAAAGTCCCAGTAGTAGGCGATCCGAGTATCGTCGCCGACCAATCGGCGCCGCGCCCTTTGCGTTGCGGCGTAGGGCTTCTCGCCGAAGGCCACGAGAACGATATCTACGTCGTACTCGACGACAAGACCGTTGAGCGTCTCGACGAGCCCTTCGATAAGCTCGCCCTTCTTGTCTGAACCGCCGCCATCGCCGGATCCGACGATGTTGACTCCAAGCCGGCGCCTGGGCCATGGATAGATGCGGTCACCGTCATCGACAGTTCTTAACTGCTCAACCGCCTGCTTCACGAACTCACGGACGGTGGGCTTGAACAGCTCGAAGTCCGATTGACTACCTGCCTGGCCGACGTTGCCCAACCAAATCTGCGGGTGTCCACTCTCAGAACGGATGTGAACGACGAGCTTTCTTCCAAACGACCTCGGTGCGCGCTTGCCGCGCATGATCAGGTTCCACGAATCGGTGATGTGGACGGTCCCGTCGGTTGGTATCAAGACGGCGTCACATGCGACCTGGTTCAGGTCACCGTTGATGATGAACAAGTGCCCACTCATATTGTCCCCACTCGACTCGTTGCTGTTCTCAGAAAAGACTTGCTGCGATGCTGACCGGTCGGGTCACGGAGCCTCCGGGCCTTAGAAACAGCAACAGCGCACCAACGACTTCGCGGTCGACAGATGTGCGAACGGCGTCAGCGTAGGCCTGCAATTGAACGCTGTAGAGCGACACCTTTGCATCAAGTTCGGTCTCGGTGCGCCACGCATCCGTCTTGTAGTCGACCACGACCAAACCCGCGCCGTCCTCATACAGCAGGTCGATGTAGCCCTCGAGAATTCCCGTCTCCCAGGGCACTCCGACGTAGACCTCGCGCCAGTGGCGTTGCGTGGCGGCCAACTTCACGATTTCCGAATCTAGTGCAGCCTGCGCGAGTGCCCTGATGACATCTTCTTTGCCGAGGACACCTTCAGCGGCGGCTTGCGCTGCGCAGGCCGCTACTAGGCCGGTGCCGGTCGCAAGATCAACCGTCTGCAGTACGCCGTGAACGGCGCGCCCGATCGCGCTACCGTAACGGCCCTTCTGCCAGGGTGGCAGGTCGATGTCGCGCGCACCCTTGGCGAGGCCTGGATCGCCGACTGCGGTCTTCCGCACGGCAGGGTCAAGCTCATTCTCCGCGGCCCTCGCTCTCGCCAGCCTCGTTGCCGAGTTCGCCAACGGTCGCGATGCACTTATCAAAGCGGCATCGTGTGCTGCCTGCCATCCGTCGAGTGTGGGCAGGTCCTGAAGATCGGAACCAACGTCGGACTCACGCGTTGGCCGCAGAAGCTCGTCTGCCAAGTCGAGCTCACCCGCCAGCATGGGATCCCACCCCGCGTCGTGAAGAACTTCGGCTGAAGTCAGGGTGGTGCGGGTACCCCGTTCCTTGCGATGGGCAGAAATTACTAGGTGGTCGCGAGCCCGGGTGGAAGCCACATACAGCAGCCGAAGACGCTCATGGTGGTCCATCTGCTCTTCGACCGGTTGCGTGTCTTCGAAATCTGTGGTGGACAATCGTTTTGACAGCTTGATGGCCCAGCCGGACGATCCTGGAAATCTGACCTCGACTCGCCGCGGCTGGGAGTTCATCAGTGTGGTCAGGCCCGAGAGGATCACGATGGGGAACTCGAGGCCCTTTGCGCCGTGAACGGTGAGAATGCGAACTGCGTCGTCGTCAGTCTCGGGGAGTACGGTCTCCACCACCCTCGTTCCCTCCCCGGATTGACCCTCGACCCACTGGAGGTATTCGCGCAACGTGCTGCCGCCAGCTTCCTCCCATGCGCGGCACTGGTCGACGACGAAGCGGAGCCTTCGCCACAGGTCGCGCGGCCGCCGTTCTGCGGCGGCTAGTTCGTAGAACCGCCTCTCGCGTAATATTCGGTCGAGTACCTGGCTGGGCGACAACCATTGGCGTTCGAGATGAATGGTGCTTAACCATGCGCTGCCTTGCGCGACGGGATGGTCAACGGGCGCGTCTTCGGGTACAGGTTCCTGGTGGTCCCAGCCGCCGCGATGGCGCTTTCTCCAGACGAATAGATCGTCGTCTCCGCATCCGAACGCGGTTGTCCGCAATGCGCTCACGACGGCCAGTGAGTCCGTGGGATCGTCAACTGCGCGAACGACGAGCATCAGCTCGCGAACCTCGCGGGTTCCGTACACCAACGAGGAGGTTTCGGCGCGGAAGGGGATGTTCGCCTCGTCGAGCGCGCGTTCCAGGAAGGGCAGTGACGTTCGTGCTGGCAGGAGGACAGCGATGTCGCTCCAACGCGCCGGTCGCCAAGAGTCGACGCGCGCGGGTGTCCGATCCGCGACGGACCATGCCTCACCAATGGCCCGCCGAATGGCCGCAGATACGTCGGCGGCCTCTTGACTTCGGAGCTCGTCGGCCGGCAGTCGACGATCGTGTTCGCGGCCGATGAACGCAACCGGTGGCCCAGTCTCGGGGCGCCCGCGCTCGGCCAGAAGCGCTTGATACTCGGGCTGTGAAGTCCCCTCGCCGACAATGAGCTTGGCGAATGTTGCATTGACCCAGTCGATGATGGGTTCCCCGGTGCGGAAGTTGCGGCTGAGTTGTAGAGACGCACCCACCAGTTCGTCCCGAGCGGTCATGAACATGCCAATGTCGGCTCGCCGGAACCGATAGATCGACTGTTTGGGATCTCCGACGAAGAAGATGCGCCCGGGCTCCGTCCGGATCGCAGACCAGTGTTTCTGACCCGCTTCCTGATCGTCCGATGCGATGAGCACCGCGATCTCGATTTGTATCGGATCGGTGTCTTGGAATTCGTCGAGCAGTAGTCGCTCATACCGCTGTGCGAGCGCGGGTCGGACGTCCGGCCCCGTGACGTCGCTCCGGAGCATGTTTCGAGCAAGCACCAGGAGGTCGTGAAACTCGAGTTCGCCAGCCTCTCGTCGTGCCGTCGCACTTTCGGCGGTGAACTGAGCGAGCGACGTCGCGAGTCGCTGAAGCACGCTTTCGAGAACGGCAGCGCGCAACGCCGCGCAAGCCTCCTGGAGGTTACTGAGTCGGTCGCGGACAACGCCCACGCCGATGCTTGTCCAGTTCTTCGCTTGGCCGCGTTTGGATTTGAGCTCTGGTGCGTCAAGCAGCTTCACGCGACCGTCATCGTCGACGGCTGCGCGCAGCCGCGCCTCGAAGTCCGTGACCATATCGGTGAGGTGACGAAACAGCAGATCATCTTCGTCGGTGCAATGCTCCGCGAGATCGATGACGGCTTTGAGATCCGTCAGTAGGTCGCGCACGTCCACCGAGGGGACGGCCGGTGGCGCGAAGTCGATGCGATCGACGACTAGGTCCCAGTTGGCGTTGAAGGCCACGGCGACGTCGCGAAGGTGCTTGGGCTTGCCGCCACTCGCGAACAGGAGCCGGAGTGGCATCTCGAGACTTTGATCGTCGAGCAGTCCGTCGGCAAACAGCTCCCAGCGGGTTTCGAAGGCCACCTGCGAGGCGATCTCGTCGTGGACCGCGAACCGCGGAGGTAGCCCCGCCTCGATCGCGTGTTCGGTGAGTATCCGCTGTGCAAAGGCGTGCAGGGTGCCGATTGCAGCGCTGTCTAGAACCAGTAGCGCATCGCGGCACGCTTGATTGTTGGCAGCTCGGCGGCGAAGTTCCGTACGGATGCGATCGACCAATTCGGCCGCGGCCTTTTCGGTGAACGTGATCGCCGCAATGTGGTCTGTGGGAATGCCGGATTCGACGAGCGCGACGAATCGACCGACCAGACAGGAGGTCTTGCCCGAGCCGGCACCGGCCTCGAGGAAGAGGGTGCTCTCCAGGTCGTTGACGACGGCGTCACGTGCCGCCTGGTCTGTTTCGAGCTCAGAGGCTGTCATCGTTGCCGTCCGTCGCCAGGAGACCGACGTATCCAGCGAGCGCGGGATGGTCCTGCTTCCTCTCCCATTCGCGTCGCACGTGTTGATCGCTCTGGCCGTCGGGGGTGCAGAACCAACAGTCGACCCAACCCCAGGTCGGCTGATCCGACGGATGTGCAGGAAAGACGCCGGAACCGATACCAGTTGCGATCGTGTCGATGGCTCCCGTCACGAGCTCACGGACGTGGTCGGTGATCGGGTAGCCCTTGTGCTTGTCGTCTCGCGTGAACCAATAGTCGGCGCGCACTTCGGGTGCCCCGGGGTATTGAGCCTGTGCTGCTTGCGAATACACGAAGAGTTGAAGTCGTCGACCGTGGTGATGCGGGTTTGATTCACTCAGGTCGTTGTAGGAGCCCACGCTTCCCGTCTTGTAATCGATGACAGCTAGTGATCCGTCAGCGCCGCGATCGACGCGGTCGATCGAACCTCGCATCCGGATGGTGTGGCCGCCGGGAAGCTCAATTGCTACATCGTCGAACGCCATCTCAGCCGCTATGGGGCGGAGTCCTTCGGCGAGCCGCTTTGCGTCGGAGTCGAGCAGTCGGTCGAGGTCATTCGCGAGGCGGATTCGTTCGGCGCGCCAAAGGATTGCGCGGCCGGTGTTGCCCTCTTGCTCCGCGCGATCGAACTGCAGGGCAGCGATCTCATGTAGACGGGTGTGGTCGTTCTGGGTCCACGTATTGAGCGCATGACCTGATCTGATGGCGAGGAGAATGAACTCCTCGAGGATCTTGTGGAAGATCGAACCTCGGGTGAGTGGGTCGATTTCGAAGCGTCGTTCGGGTTCTTCGACGCGTTCGACTCCGAGAACATGACCGAACAGATAGGACCGTGGACATTTTGCCCATGCCTCGAGTCTCGACGTCGAGATATGTTCTGGCCGGCCAATTTCAGCTGCAATACCCTCGAGATTTCCGTCGAAGCGGGTGAATTCGCTGCTGCGCCGTGCCCGTACTACCTGCAGTGCGACTTGCGAGCGTGCGTCGCCGCGCAGGAGCGGATGCTCGCTGGCGTGCCGTGCGACCGCGGCCAGCCGAAGCTGCTGAGTGCTCGAATACAGTCGGGTGCGCGCCAGCCCACCTGCAAAGGATGCCACGTGAGTGAACCACGTTTCGTTGGCGTGATCGACGAGGTGTCCAGACTCGATCGTGTCGACATGGGCTAGCCGTGCGGCGTCGGCTAGTAGCCACCGCGACGCAGGTCGATCCGTCGATCGCCGCAAGTCGCCCCGAGGATACGAGAGCAAGGCCCGGTCGGCGCTTGCGATCGCGGCAATCAGATCGCGGTGATCATCCAGCACGCGGTGCGCACGCAACTGTAGGTGCCCTCCTGATGCCTCACGCTCCGCATCGGGCAACAGCGAATCCTCCAGCCTGCGGGCGGGGAAGCGGCCTTCCGAGAGGCCGAGAATTGCCACACGGTCGAACACCATCCCTGCTGCCACTGAAACGTGGCCGATGAGAACGCCGTCGCCAGGCCGACCCACTCGGCGCAGGGCCACCGATAGTTCACTGTCGAGCGTCCGTTGGAACAGGTCGATGCTGGGGACCGATCCGTTCAGGGCGTCCAAGCCCGCAAGCCGATCGATCGCTTCCTCGACACGGTGTGCAGCGTCGACCTCATCGACGGGCCAGGCCGAACGCCGGTGGTCGCTGCCAAGATACTTCTCGGCGAGGTCCGTGAGCCAGGCGGCCATTTCAGTCCATGATTGCGCCGGACCGTGGCCTTTCAGATCGCGTCGAAGTTGAATGATGAAGGCAGACAATGCGTCCGCACGGTCGGCATCACTGCGGCGATGCGTAGCGCGCCACTCCAACCCGGCAGCGAAATCTGCGTCGGCCAGCTCGCGCTGTGCAACGGCCCACCGCGGGAGTCGGGCGTCCCAATCGCTTCCGTGAACTACGCCCGCAGCGCGCGACACTCGCTCCCACGCGCGGCTGGGGACGCGGCCGCCGTCGCTCAGAATTGGCGCGTCAGACAGAAGCCCGAGCACGTCGGCTCGGCGGAAGTCGCGCTCGGACAACTTCAGAAGATTCCGGATAGTGCGTCCATAGAGCATGTCGCCGATGTTGCGCACCGGCGTGCCGTTGAACGCAATGCCTGCCGCATCAAGCTGTTCCTGCAGCAGTCGCGCGTATGGATCCGCTGTCGGGTAGAGGACCGCGATGGTCCCGAGCCGGACTCCCTCCTGCATCCAGCCTGTGATTGCTTGGATGACCGCCCGGACCTCGTCGTCCGGGTCGCTGGCGCTGATGATGTGGGTGGTCGGCGGCGGAGTGATCGGGTCATGTTGTGGGAGTGAGATTCCCGCGAGTTCGTACGCTGCGCCAGTGGCTGCGTCGATGTCGGGCACGCCGGTGATTCCGACGATGACCGTGAGTTGACCTCCGTCGGCGAGCGCTTTCACCAACGCCGCCTCACCGACTGTGAATGATGACAGCAGGTGGATGATGACGGGGTCGTTCTGAGCTACTTCGAGCGATGCGAGGAGGGTTGACGCCGCGCTGAGAAGGTCTTCTTCGTCGTACCAGTCAGCTACGAGGCGTTCTCGGGCCGTCCGTTGGATGCGTACGACGTCGGCGGCGCGGGGCGAACACGCCGCTACTGCGTCGAGGCTTGAATCGGGTGCTGTCCTGAGTCCCCGATAGGCGCTGGCAAGTGCTTGTTCGGTCGCGGGGTGGGCGGCGGCTGGGGCGAATACCCCAGGGTCGGAATCCAGGACTGCGCGAATAGCGGATGCGATCAAAGGAGCGGATGTCGGCCGTCGACCGCCCTCGGCAAGACTGTGACCTGCGATCTGTTCTGCGAGGCGCCGCAAGGTGAGGAAATTGACGTTGGCGATTCCGCCAGGACGCGCTGCTAGGGCCCGACGGGTGGCAACGGAGACGAAGTTTGATCTGACCACCACGGTGACTGGTGCGAGTGGGTCTTCGCCCTTGAGCGCCATGAGTTGAGCACCCAGGTGATCGATCGCTGGTCGTCCGTAAGCTGTTGTCGTCGTATCGATCTTGATTCCTCTCGGTAGCCATCGCTTTGCGGCCGCTCCCTTGTCGATTAAAGCGAATCAGTTGGCATCGTGCGCCCTAGTTGCTCAACAGCGCACGCATCGCTGCTTCGGGATCGTGAGTTTCGGGCATGACGCAGGCACAACAGGCTGCTCGCACTTCAAAGCGAGCTGGCGGCGAAAGCGTGTCGATCGCCACGGTGATGCGACTTCGTCGCTGACGCAGACCCTGAATGGATGTACGTCGGCCTCGTAGACCGCGTAGTGGCATCGGGTCAGTAGGTCGAGGGTCAGCGCTGACCGCTCGCATCTTGCGTGCAAGGCGGGGGCATCGCAGCTAATGATCGTGTGTGCCACTTAGCCATGCCGTCCAAAGTGCGGGAATGTGTCACCGACTCTCGATATCGTGTCACGGAAGGGGGTTTGGAATGGAGGAAGCGATCAGCGCCTCGAGCGATGACGCTTGGCGAGCTGCCGGAGTTGATTCATGGAACGTTGCGTCTTGGTCGAAGATCTTGTCGCAAGCCGGCTTGGGCCCTGAGAACGTCAATCGATGGCGGTCGGCGGCGCTGAACACATCGACCCTGCCGCTCATCGCACCCTTCCTGTCGGACATCGTTGGGTTCGATGATGTCCTCGCCGCTCTCGACACATGGGGCTCGCAGCCCACGGGCTGGCGGATTCCGCGCGCAGAGGAGTTTCTTCGCGTGTTGGAGACCGGCATCGGGATCGACGAACTAGTCCGACTGCGGCATGAGGGCGTAGGAAGAGATGCGCTCCTTCTGTGGTCCGACAGCGGGGTTCCGCCTGCAGATTGGAAGGATTGGATCACACTCGAAGTCCCGCCAGCGGCGGCCGCAAAGTTCTTGGCCAGAGATGTCGATCCAATTACCGCGCAGCGGTGGCTCACAGCCGGATTGTCGCCCGCGCAGACTATTGAGTCGATCGACCAAAGCACTGATCTTGACGCCGTGCGCGAGTGGGTTACAGCTGGGGTGTCCCCGCCGGATACCGCAGCGTTCCTCGGTGCCGGCGCATCAGTGGACGAGGCGCGGGAATGGATCGCCTCGGATGTGCCGACCTCAGACGCAGTGGACTTCATCCGTGCTCAGGTGCCGTTGCAGACGGCACAGGAGTGGTCCCGCTGCACCGATCTGGCCGCTCGAGATGTCATCGACTTCATCGAGAAGGGTGTTTCGCACGAGCAAGCATTGGACTTTGAAGCGCGGGGGATCGATTCCGGCCAAGTGACTCGCACGGAAACTGGTCTCGACCTCGATCTGTATCCCTGGCAGGAGGACCCTGCCGATCAACTGCCGAAAGTCATCGCACCGGGTGCGGTGAACATCACGCTTTGGACGACGGCCCTCGGCGGAGATCCGGTGGCTCACGACGTCGCCTTCAATTGGGATGGAGGCTGCGTAGCGAGCTGGTACGAGGACATCAGCGATGTGAACGGCGGCCTGTCGGTGATGTCCAGCTCGCCTGTATACGGAGTTCTTGCGTGGCCAGACGGCAAAGACGTTCTGCTGACCTACAACTGGGGTGACCTTGGGCTGGAGGGACACGATCGAATCCCCGATCTCGCTCCAATGAATGAAGGAGATGCAACAGACCCAACGCAATGGCTCCGCCTCGCGGACGCGCTGATCGACTTCGTCCTATTGGATCTGGGCTCAGGTAACCGTGATCGTGAGCATGTTGGTGCGTATCTGGACACCGTTGACGACCGCGTGCTTGACCTCGAAGAAATGTTCCGAGCGTATGTGGAATCCGGTGCAGTGACGTCGCAACAAGACTTCGGCGCGTGGGTCGAAGAGGTTACTGCGTTGGGCCGATATGAACTTCTTGATGATTACTAGTAGCAGAGCAGGAGTGAGTGCCTGACTCGGAGAGCGGGCCTGGATAGGAAAGCGCGACGGGGAGTATGGAATGTTTGCGAGCGAGACGCCCGATGCGGTGAGCTATCTGACGAAACCGCCTCGGGCACCATGCGTTTTCTTGAACCGCGGGCAGACCTGATCATCGGCGTCTAGCTTCGGATAACGGACCACGGCGAGTTTGTGTCCGCGTGAAGGGTTCAGGCTTTTTGCCCGATTTGTGAGCATCGAGGGAGTCGTGTTTTGCCCACTAGATTGACGAAGGAAGACCGTCTCGACCGGCTAGTGGAGAAGGCGCAAAGCCGTGTCGAACAGACTCCGCCGTCGACTCGATTACTGAGACACATGCCTAGCAGCATGCTCGGCGTCCTGGTCCGCGAGGCCGGCCATCAACGCGCTTCGACCAAACTCCTCGACGAAATCAGCAATCGCCTGCGAGGAGCAGGCATCGGTTTCAGTCCCGACCTGTTGGATCCCGCCAATACTCCCAAGACTCGGATCTATTTCTTCGACGCGGAGCGGCCCATGAAGGGTCTGCAGCCCACTCGTCAGCTGTTCAAAGAAGAGCATCAGTTGTCGCGATTTCTCTGGCTGAACAAGGACTTCCTGAAGTACGCGACCAAAAACTTGCGTCTCCGAGACCATGAAGAGGGATTGACCGCCGGCGCAAGAATCGACCTTGTCGCGGTTGACACGAAGACCGGCGAGCTCGTTGGAATCGAGTTGAAAGCCGAGGAGCCTGACCAAGGGATCGTTGCCCAAGCAGCAAAGTACATGAAAGCGCTCAAAGCGCAGGCAATCGTGGAGGGGCGCCGGGGGGCGCGCCTGATTATCATCACCGGGCAGCCCGACGAGGAGTTAGCGGAACTCGTGCAGATCCAGTCCGAGAAAATCGGCGTGAGGACTGACTGGCTGCTCTACAGGGTTAGGTTCGAACTGTCTGAAGCATGAACTCGACGAATTGGTGCCCGTCACGGCGGAATTGGGCTGTGGCGCCCAACAGCGAGTCAGATTTGGCATCTCCTACTACTCGCGGCGCATTAGCGGCGGAACGATGGACTGGGCATCACCTCGCGTGAATAGTTCAGCGGGAGGTCCACCTGTGCGGGTCGAGTCGGCGATTTCTGGCTGGAGCGTACGAAGTCCAGCGTTCCAAGTACCTTGCGACGGAAGTTGGCGGTGTCGGGTGCGTAACCCCAGACCATCTCGTAGACGTCTCTCAGTTGGGCGAGGATGAACGGATCGGAGACTTGTCGTGTCCCCATGCACCCGCCCGAGCGCGCGGATTCGCACAGGACGAAGGAGTCGAACTGCAGCCGCAAGTTGGAGGCGTTCACCGACCGGTCCGCCGCCCCGCTTGCATCCGTATTTGCCACGGGTGACGGCCTCGGAATGGAGCGTCGTTCACCTGAGCGGCTCGGTCCGTCGCTTCGGGGAAGCGAACCTGCGGCATGACGCGATCTCTGACAGATGCTAACCGATTCCATCGGAGTCTCGCGTCTGCAGCCGTCGTCGCCCTGGAGTCCCGAACTCGACTCCAACCTCCAGGGGCGCATCTGCACCGACACCAAGGTCCCGAGTGCGCAAACTCAACTAAATGCTGCTGACGGCCTGGTTCTGGCGGTCCACAGCTGCCGAGCCGTCTCGACGATCACGCCGTCGACGTAATAGTGCACACCGTCCTCGTGAGTGCCGAACAGATCAAGCCCTATGGCTCGGTAGAACGCGTCAGACTGTCGAACATCGACGACGAACAACGTCACTTTAGGAGTAAATCGGTCGACAGAGGCGTGAGCCTCGAATCGACGGGCGACGCAAGCGGGGAGGGATATCGTGCTTTGATGGACGACCAGCAAGTGGGCAATATCCGTATCGGTGGCTTTGCGATCCCGTTCTCAAAGGCCAAGTCTTGGGTAGCCGAGTACACCTCCAGCGGCACCACCTCAGATGAGCCTTTCGCGTATCCCGCCTACGACTGCTTCGAGGCCGGCCGAAATGACCCAACACAACTCACGGACGCTGACCTCTTGGCGCCCGGGTTGCTGAATGTCCCTGTGAAGATCCGGTCGTACTACGACCTTCAAGCTGTTCGCGACGATCTCGAAAGCGCGCTTGCGAATGAGGACCTCGCCTCGCCGCTCGTCGACATCGACGACGCCGACAGAGTCGCGCGGATGATCAAACCGCTGTATTCGGTGCTTGATGGGCCTCGAAGGCCTTGGAATGTACGGGCAACGACCCTCTCAAAGGTATTGCATCGCAAGAGGCCCGAGAGCGTCGTGCTACATGATCGATGGATTCGCGCTTGCTACGCGGGCGAGAAAGGGCCCGTTGGCCACGACAAGGATCGTTCATGGTCGGATTACATGGTCGCGATGACGCTGGCGATGCAGCACGACATGAGAACGCAACGTGACACGTTCGCCCTACTCGACAAGGCGACCGGCGGAAAGCGCCTCACACACGTCCGGTTGCTCGACATCGTGGCGTGGAGTTCGAAAGGCAAGGAGCCCAGCGAGGCTGCCGAGGAGTCCTAACTCGTGCGGAAGTCGCTCAGTTCTGGATCCCACTTGACGGTGCAGGTCCGGGTCGCACCGAGAACGGGGTTTAAGTCACCCCAAGGGTCGAGCCCACAGGCGCCGTAGAACCATTCGTAGCTAAACGTGGAGTTAGTCCGCATGGCGATGTCCGCGACCTTGCGGGCGAAGGCAGCGATGCTCTCGCGGCTCGTTGCGCTGCACTCAGGGTCCGCCAGCTGAGCGTGGACGATGGCGGCGACCTCGCCATTGAAACGTTGATCCATCGCTCTGTCGTCGCTCACGTCACCGATTGTGCCAGTCAGGTCCGACACGTGGAGAAGGGCAAGAGCCAGTAAGCCCGTTGCCTAACGTCTCACTGCCCTAGTGATCGCGGATCTAGGTGGGATCCGCTCGCTCGAACACTTGGCCATGCGGCCAGACGACCCCCGCGCAGTTCGCCAACATCAGCGTGCATAGATCCACGCTCGGCCGCTGCGGCAACAGGATGGCTGTCGAGGCGGGCTGGATGTACCGCGCGTAGTCGAGGATCTGGCCGAGCGCGAGCCTGATGGTGCCGCGATCGGTGGACGACTTCGCTTCAACCAGCTCGTCCGTAGTCTCGTCGTAAAGGTCGGTGATGAGCACCCCGTCGCTCACTGTGATGCGATGTCGACACACCGAGTGCCCAAGTGCCCGTAGGTAATTGGCGTAGGCGGTAACGATGCGCCCCTCGCTGCGTTCCCGCTCCTGAACGTCCATCCTCGACTGCACGGCGAACGTTTCGACTTCGTTCGCCTCGATGGGCACAGCCAGCACGCTTGTGACGTCGGGCGCACGCCGCATCTCCGATCGAGTCGGTTCGGCAATGACGTCCATGCCGAGACGACGTAGCACCGACTGCGCATGTCCGGCTTTGTAGTCGGGGTCTCCGCCGGTGACGAAGATACCGGTCGCGTAACCGTTGGCGACGCCGACGATCGCCTTTGCCTGGTACGTGCGGCCGCTGTAGGTGAGGAACACCGTACGTGCTCTCCCGAACCGGTACCGCTCCATGAACGCGTCTGCGCCGAGCCGGTCGTATTCGGCAATTGCTGTGAGCACATGGCGTAGCTCGATAGCACCGCTGTCGATCCTGACCATCGGTATCGCTCCATTCGTTTCCGATAGGAGTCTGCTGCGATTGCAGCCGAATGCCAAGAACACGGGCGTCCGAGTCGCGGTGCCGCTGAACGAAAAGGGCCGACCACTGACCCGTACTGCAGCTCACGTGCTGTGTCGGTGACACGCAAAGCGGTCGTCGCCCTCACCGTCGTGCCGTGGTCCCGCGGTCACCGGCGCTATGGCTCCGCTATCTGTGGTGCCGGCAGGACGTGACGAAAACATGCATCGTTGTCGAGACCCGCTGTCGCGCTCAGTGGTGACTCCCGTGCCACACGCGGTACTGACCGCCGACATTCGCAGCCACGTGCTTCTCGGCCCGACGTCGTTCCGTTTCGCCCGGCGGAGCAGCCGACCAGAAGGTAATCACGTCCTGCCCCGTCGCGAAATCCCAGCCCTGACCCGGCTGAGCCGGCACCGGGTTGAGGCCCGTCGCGGTTAGTTCGTCAAGAAGTTGTTCGCGAATGGTGCGCCAGGCCTCGGCGGTCGCGGCGCTCGCCGTTCCCCGGACGTACGCCACAGCGGCAACCGCGTGCTCGTTCTTGGCGACCTCCGACACTGCCGCTTCAGTGGCGGCGATCTCGTGTGCCGCTGGCACCGAGCCGACCTCGAGACCGGTGTACAGGTCGGGGCTCACCTCGTGTCGATCACCGCCGGCGTACACGGCATGGGTGTCGAACGCCGCCGGGGTGACCACGCTCACCAGTACGTAATCGTGGTCAGATCGGTTGTCGCACACAATTATTCCCTGGGTAAGCGTGGAGCCGATCTGATGGTCAACAGCTTCGACCAGTGCTGATACCAGTGGGTGGCCGGGTGCGAGCAATTCAGGTGGGTCCGCCGTGTACAGGTGGTCGTCGGAGTGCTCGAATGCCACTCTGTCGTAGCGCGCCATCAGCGATGAACCGAAGTTGTCGCGCAGCTTCGTGGGCACGTACGCAACCCGCCATGCGTCGGCCTGCGCAGCAATGTCGACGTGGAGGAGCGGCGCGGCACGCAACACGAAGTCTCGTGCCACGTCGGGCTGGAAGCTCATAGCCTTCGCGATTTCCATCCCGCGGCGGAGTACGGCTAGTTCCTCGGGCGTCAGCGTGCTCACCGACGACGCGCGCTTCGCGACCGCTGATTCCAAACGTCCAGATACGGTGTCGAGTTCGACCTCGATTTCGCGGTCGTCCGCCTCCTTGCGGATCGCCCGTGTGAGAAGTTGGCTCAGACTGATGTCGGTCAGCACCTCACCGAGTACGTCGAACACTTGATCGCCGAGTGCCTTTCGCTGCACCTCGACCTTCTCGAGCAATTTCAGGAAGACGTCGCCCTCCCGCGTATCGGCCGCGACCAGGTTCCACAGGTAACAGGTGTGCCGTTGGCCGATGCGATGTATTCGACCAAATCGCTGCTCGAGCCGGTTGGGGTTCCACGGAACGTCGTAGTTGACCATGAGGTGAGCCACCTGCAGGTTGACGCCCTCGCCCGCCGCGTCCGTCGCGATCAGAACCGAGCTGCTCGGCTCCGTAATGAATCTGGACTGGGACAAACGCCGGTCCGGCCACGACATCGCACCGTGGATGACCTGGACGTCGACGGTCTTGGCGAGCAGCACGGCTAAACGGTCCTCGAGGTAGTCGAGGGTGTCGCGATTCTCCGAGAAGACGATGATCTTGCGGCGCTGCCCATCTGCTTCGTACATGTCCGCACTCATGAGGAGGTCGGCGAGCGCTTCCCACTTCGCGTCGACCTGCGCAGCGTGGACCGCCTGAGCACTTGCGACGAGCCCGTCGAGCACCAGGATCTCCGTCTCGAGTTCCGCTAGCGTGCGTGCGTTCGTCGCGACGTTGACCACCTCGTCCCGGTAGGTCTCGGCCCGCACACTGCTCATCTCTTCGGGATCCTCGCTGCCGAGCCTCAGCGTCGCGGCGAGATCAGCGGCGAGTTCGTCGTCGGCATCCTGCGACTGGTCCGCCTGTGCGCGAAGCCGGTCGCGTCGACGGGTGAGCGACCGCAGGATCGCTCGCGGAGAGGACGCCAACCGGCGCTGAAGCACGACTAGTGCGAAACCGACGCTGCGTTTGGTGTCATCGTCGGAGACCTTGTTCATCTCCTCGCGTACATATTCGCTGACCGCTTCGTAGAGCTCGCTCTCCATCGGGCTGAGCCGGTACGGCACGGTGCTGGCGCGACGCTCGGGAAACAGAGGCGATCCGTCCAAGTGGACAAGCTGCTCCTTGACCAGACGGCGCATCAGGCCGTCGTGGGCTGGGTCCTCGACCGCAGGCTCACCGGCCGACCGCAGCAGGGTGAGGAACTCCCGATAGTCCGCATCCACGCCGTTGTGAGGAGTCGCCGTCATCAGCAGCGTGCTTGGCACCGCATCACGAATGGCCTCTGCGAGCACGAACCGCTTCGTCTTGATGACCTTGCTACCCCAGGTGCTCGCGGCAAGTTTGTGCGCCTCGTCGAAGATCGCAAGGTCGTACTTCCCGTCGACCGCCAGCGCCGTGAGTTCCGTGCTGCGGCTGAACTGGTCGAGACGGGCGATCAGAAAGGGTGAGCCCGCGAGTGTCCCGTCTGGCGAATCGGCTAGCAGTGACTTCTCGAAGATCTCGAAGTGGAGTGCGAACTTCTCTCTCAACTCGTTCTGCCACTGCTCTACCAGGCTGCCGGGAACCACGATGAGACACCGCCGGACCCAACCGCGTGCGAGCGCCTCCTTGATGAAAAGGCCTGCCATGATTGTCTTTCCGGCACCGGGATCATCGGCGAGCAGGAATCGCTTGGGGTAGTCGGTGAGCATGCAGTCGTAGACGGCTTGAACCTGGTGTGGCAAGGCCTCGACGTTGGACGACGACACGGCGAGCAGCGGGTTGAGTAAGGGCGCGTACTGCAGGCGCAGGGCCTCGACCGCAAGCCAGAACTCATCGGGGTTGGCGGCGAGGGTGGGGCCTTCTCCACCCACCAACCGAACTGCCGCCAGCTCGTCAGCCATGAAGAGTCGGGATTCCTCGATGCCGTAGTCGTCTCGGTAGCGGACGAAAACACCGGATCCAGCCGGCGTGGCCTCGACGATCTCGACGAGCGTGTGGGGAATCAATCCCTCGACCGTCGCTCCCGGCGTCAAGTCAGCGAACCGGTCGGGCATCGCTGTCTCCATTTCCTCCGGAATGACTATCCGCATGATAGACAGCAAACGGGAGGAATCAGGCCGTGGACATCATGATCGTTAGCGGGGTACATCTCGACCACGCGTGGCCCGGCCTCGGTGCCCCGTTCGGGTCGGCTTTGCGGAGATGGTCACGCCAAGTCCTCGCGCTCGTCGTCGAGGAGGCGAATCGCCGCACGGTGGGCGTCTTGCTCATTGCAGGCGACCTCTTCGACCGCTCCTATGCATTACCTGCCGCCGTCGACTACGCGTCCCAGATTCTGGGAACCTTCGGTGGCGACGTCGTCGTCGTCCCCGGTCGGTCCGACTGGATCAATGACACCAGCCTTTACAACACTCAAGGTTGGGCTCCGAATATCTCGATCTGTTCGTCTTTCGACTTTCAACCCTGTGCGGGTGCAGAGGCGGTGTGGGCGAGCGCGTGGACGTCGCCGGGCGGCTCCGCCCCGCGGGTTCCCGTCGCGCCGGGCCCCCGCGTGCTCATCCGCGCCGGGGTGGCCGACGACGCGGGGATCCTCACCGTCCCCGACCTCGTCCACGATCCACGCGAAGCCGGAGGGTTCGCCTTGCTGATCGACAGCGAAAATCCGAATGAGCCGGCACGGCAAGTCGACATGAGCGGCCAACCCGGAGTTTCGGTCGACGTCGACGTCACAAAGCTCACCGATACCGATGCGCTCGCCGCTGCTCTCGACGCTGCGCTGACGCCGGGTGATCCGTTGCTCCTGCGACTGCTCGGCACGCTCGCAACGGGAGTGCTCTTGCCTGGCTTTGGTGGACCTGAACGGAATCTCCCCCGCGAGGTAGTCCTCGATCTCGATTCTCTGAGTTTCGCGACACCACGGGTCGACCCGACGGACCGCAGCGCCCGAGCGGAGTTTCTCCAAGCAATGGCCTACGCCAACACCCCTGAGCTACAACGGCATCAGACCGTTGCGCTCGGACTCGCGGCCCTCGATACCTCCGCTCGGGAGACTTGAGACGTGTACATCAACACCGTGGTCGGAGCCGCGTTCGGGCCGTTGCGCGAGGAGAGTCTGAAGTTCGCGACTGGACTCAACGTCGTTCACGGACCCAACGAGGCGGGCAAGTCCAGCTGGTTCAACGCCACCTATGCGGCCCTCGCCGGCCGACGCAAGTACAAGGGCAAAGGGTCTGCCGCCGAAACCGAGTACAAGAACCGAAACAAGCCGTGGTCGGGGTCCAAATGGGTTGCCGCGCTCGTAGTCACGCTAGATGACGGCCGCACACTGGCGATCGAACAAGACCTAGCGAAGGGTGAGTGGCAGATCGTCGATGCCAAGACCGCCCGTGGACTGTCCGACACCGACTGGCTCACGGACGGGAGCCTCGACGGAACCAAGCTCCTGGGCCTCAACCGCCACTCGGCGCGGGCGACCATCTTCACCGGACAGGCCGACATCCTTCGAGTCCGCGACGACGCGGGCGCACTGCAGGAGTTGCTGGAGAAGGCCGCGTCGACCGGAGCGGCCGATGCGTCGGCAGACGCGGCACTGGGCTGGCTCAAGGAGCGACGCAGCGAATGGGTGGGAGTGGCTCACATCGGCAGTAAGCCGCTGCGGACCAGTCATACGAGCTTGACGGGCGCTCAAGCGTTGGCGGAGACGCGACGGGACGACCTCAGCGAGCTTCTCGAAACCATCGGCAACCGTCAGAAGCTTGCCCCTGCACTGACGACGTCACGCGCGGAAGTCGAACTGGGCGAGCGACTCATGAAGTGGCGGAGTGTGTACGAGTTACGGGGGCGGGTCGAGAGAGCAGGCGAGCTGGCCGATGCGTTGGCGAAGACGAACAAGGTCGACCTGGAAGTCGATGAAGCGCAGCTCGCAGCCGCGACGAAGGTCCTCGTCGTGTTCGACGGCGGGACTGATGTCGCGCCGCTGGGTGAGGGATTGACGGCGGCCGACCTGCAGGTCCAGATAGACCAGCTGCCTCGCACTCCGGAGGGCGACCTCGAACCGCGTTCGGAGATCGTGGAAGCCCGCGCGGCACTCGACCAAGCGCAGACCGCTCTCGACACCCACCTGAATAGCGCACCGCCCGACGTCGCTCCGCCGTCCTCGACGATCCTCGCCTCGGACGAGTTGCGCACGTTAGCCGATATTCTCGCATCGACTCCGCCTGAGGTCGACACGGTTGCAGTGGCAGAGTTCGAGCAGACGAGGGGCGAGCGGGCAGCGCAAATTGCGGCGCTGCAGCGCGAGGTCGATGAGCACGACGCCGCGTATCGGCGGTTGAAGGCAGAATACGATTCTGCGTCGAATGACCCGGTGTCGGGTACCGAACGTACGGCGCTGCATAACGCTGAGCGGTCTCGCGCCGATGCCTTGATCGCCGTCACGCGCCGGCTAGCCAACTTCCTCCTGGAGTCGCTCTCGGCGCAGGAGGTCCAGGCCGGGGTTATGGCGCAAGATGTTGCGCTGCGCCAACATCGGGAACGAGTCGGTGCCGCGAGAACTCGGGTACTCGCCGAATCTCTTGAGCCTAGCCCTGAGGGACTGAAGAGGATGGCCCGCGCGATTGATGACGCCGGCGCGGCGCGGAAGATCGCGGCTCAGCATGCGGATCGTGCGGCGGAGTTTCGAGCCTCGCGCGACGACAGGCTCCGGGCGTTGACCCGCCTCCTCGGTGAAGCGGCCCATGTAGAGGTAGCCGATGACGTTGTCGCGCAGACTCTCCAGGTCTTTGTCGACTACGTCGACGCGTGCAAGGCGCGTGCGGAGGTTGCCCAGCAGGCAGCCCGTCGTCCCGATCTCGTTGCGGCGCAGATACAGCGACAACAGCTCGAAGCGGCTCATCAGCAGGCACTCGTCGCTCGCGAGAGTCAGGGCCGCGACGTCGTCGAGTTTGCAAGGACCGTCGGTCTGGAGCCCGAGTCGCTCGAGGCCGCCGCGGATGGGCTTCGCCGGTGGGCGCGTAGGCAGGAGGTGAAGCGGGAGGCGTTCACAAAACAGAAGACGGACGTCGCGCTGCTCGAACAACTGCTCGGCGGCCGCGAACTGGACGAGTGGAAGTCCGACCTCGCAATACAGATGGCGAACGCGGGGGACGAGCCCGCTGTGCCGATGCCCCTCGATCTGAACGCATTCGCTGCGGATGCGAAGAGTCGCCATGACCGGGCGATCAACCTGGACGGACAGCTGAAGGGCAGGATCCAGACACTTGGCAACGATCTTGGTTCGGTGGCGGAAGCCGTGGAAGCAGAAGCCGATGCACTGCGAGCAGTGACGCAGGTGGAGTTACTGGCCTCTTGTTTGAGCGCGGCCACCGACGAACTGATGAACGCCAAGGAGCGTGCCAACGCCTCCATCGCACCTGCCCTCGCGGACCGGATGAGGCCCTGGCTTCCCAAGGTGACGAACGGTCGGTACCGCGACGTCACCGTCGATCCAAGCGACCTTACGATGCAGGTGACCGAGACGAGGGGCCAAGTGCGACAGGCGGATCGGCTATCAATGGGCACGACCGAACAGATTTACCTACTGCTTCGCGTGACACTGTCGCAAGTTCTCTCCGGCGGCGTCGAGACAGCTCCACTGATCTTCGATGACGTCACTACCCAATCTGACGCTGTGCGCACGGTGGCGGTGATGGAGATGCTGCATGAGCTGAGTACTGCGCATCAGGTCATTCTTTTCACGCAGGAGGACGAGGTTCTCGCTTGGGCGCGGGAGAACGTGGATCCCGCTCGAGACAAGATTATTCAGCTAGTCGCGCCCTAAACGGGTCAATGTTTAATTGTTACTTGCTGGCTCGTCACTTTTACGCAAGTGGGCCGCTGAGCGGCGGGAGATCGACCACGACTGGTACATGATCCGATAGTGGCGAGACTTCACCCGCGGCCTTTCGTGCGCCCGCCCGCGTGGTTGGTGTGTTGTCGACCGAACGCGGATAGTCGATAGCAATCGCAGGCGGGCTACACGGCGACAAGAACGCGTGGTCGAGCCGGAATCCGTTTCCCGTCGTCGGTTCCCACCACGTCGACGGCGGCCGAACACTCGGGTTCATGGCGTGCCACACGTCGACCCATCCGGCGCTTCTAAGCGATATCATGTGTGCCGAGCACCGCAGCGTCGCGCCGATCTCGTCGATACCATGAAGGCCAGTGTTCAGATCGCCCACGAATAGCGTCGGACGAAGCGCGGCCAACGGGGCAAAGTCTGACACGACGAAATCCCAGAACCGCTCTTTCCTGAGCGGGTGGTCGCGGTGATGTCCCGGTATTAGCGCACCCGCAACAGCCCAACCCGAGTCTGCGACCTGTACGTGAACCCAACGCGAAGAACAAGTTTCATCTGGATGCTGAGGCGCTAGGGTTAAGAGAGCGCTGCGAGAGGCGACAAGCACGGCAGCATACCCACCGGACGGGTCTGGGATGCCGATCTGGTGTGTCCAACCGTGCGCCATGAGCATGCTCGCAAGAGGGCCCGATGCACGGTGCTCGGAGAGCACCAACACGTCTGCGTTCAGCGTTACCAGCGCGGCGACCAGGCGGGCGGCACGCGTTCCTCCGCCTTGCTGCACATTCCACCCGACCACTCGCATGACATGCAATGTAGGCGAGCCCAAGGACACCACGATCCTTGGCACCGGTCCGCCCAGCGGCTCTGGCCCGAATTTGTCGGCAGGCAATGTCAAGATGACGAACACCGGATTTCAGAGGAGTAGGCCATGGCGCACAAAATGCGGGTTCACGAACTCGCGAAGGAACTCGGCGTGCCCGTCAAGGATCTCCTCGCGACGCTGCGCGAGATAGGCGTCGTGGTCAAGTCGGGAGGGTCGACCATCGAGCGGTCGATGGCGCAGCGCGTGCGAGCCGCCCACGGGACCCGCAGCGCGACCGGCATCACCGTCGCCGAGTTGGCGGCTGAGCTCGGTGTGTCAGAGCCATCAGTCAGGGAGGTCGTGCAGGCGATGACCCGAAAGTCGTTGCCGTCGGACGCGCTTCTCAGTGATCAAGTCGCATCACAGGTTCGCCGACGAATGCCTGCCGCAGAGCAAGCTCGCCCGCTCATCCAGGACTGCCAGATGGCGTCCGAGCCGGAGCACGTCCTCCTCGCCGAAGATGGCTCAGGGACCTTTCATCACCGCAGTTACCTCGACGAGAACAGTGGACAAGCGTTATGCGGTTATCGTTTCAAGACATCGCCGACCCCGGCCGGGGCTGACCCCAAGATCTCCGCATGTGGCGAGTGCGCGGCACGGCTGCCGGAGTATCACCTTATTTGGTGGCGCGCTCGATGCGGTTCACTTGAGTCCGAGCTGAAAAGTATGCAGAACCTCAACGGACACTTGGAGAAGCAATGCGAGCGCTACAAGCAGCAGGTATCGGTGCTGGTCGAGAAGATTCAACCTAGTCAGCAGAAGGGGAACTCGCAGCGTCCAAAGGGCGCATCGCGCTCGCGTGGTAAAGCGAACGGGCCGATTGCACAGAGGCGCCGATTGGCCACGCCGCAGCCGGCCGAGCGCACGCCGGCCGATCCGGAGAAGGTACGACGACGTCTGCGCGAGATGAACGCGCCGCGCCCACCGAAGACCCAGGAGGAGCGGTGGGCAGATGAGGCGGCTGCAGAGAGAATGCGATCCCAGAAGCCAAGCGCCTGGCGCGTCGGTCGGTCGTCGTCGAGTTACGGGAACGGCTTCTAATTCCACCGTGAGGGTTAAACCGCATGGCCCCCCTCGGGGAAGGTGACCTTGAATCTATTTACGAAGTGAACTGGCCGCGCGACGACAAAGCGCAGGGTCTGCTCTTAGACGGCGACGTTGTCGGCATCCTCTTCCAGTCGCAGGATTTTCAGCCGTGGGGCACCCCGCCCACGACCAGGGACGGGTACGAAGAAATCGCTGCCAAGACAGTGAAAATTTGACCAGTCGCGAAGGTTTGGTGCTAGACAACGTCGCATCCGGCCCATTCTTGAACACTCAGATTATTTTCGGTGCCTTGCGCTGAAGGTCCCTACTTTTCCAACGACTTCTGCTCACCGTCGGTGAGCTCCTCGGGTGACAATCCTTTCTCCATCATGAACCGCAGCAACGCGCTAATGGCAACCTGCGCCGCGGTGAGCTGAACGATCTTGCCCGACTTGGGGTCATCGAATGCCTTGAGTCTGTTGAGAACTGCTGAGATTTGACCTTCGAAGTCAGTCATTTGGTACCACAACGTGGTGTCGAAGGGCAGATCAAGTTTCTTGCGTGCGAATTCGGTGGACACCCGGATCATGATCTTCTGCAGGTTCGGAACACCGCCCTCGGAGCCACCTCCGCCGGCCAAGGCGGCAGCGGTCGTGGCCGCGCCGGCACCGGTTAGCCCCCCGAGCATGGCCAACCCGCCGATCATGCCGCCCGGTCCGAAGGCGGCGAGGCCACCGGTAAGCGCCGCCGCACCGAACGCACCGGCGGGGGCAGCGACCGCAAGGCCCACTGGTCCCGCCGCGAGGATGGCGAGACCGGCGGCGGCCGTCAACACCTGACCCCACGGGACGCCACTGCGTCCAACGACGCTCGCGTTCACCTCCTTGATGGCATCCGCCACCTTGGTACCCGTGCCGCGCTGGAAGCCCAGATCAACTGCGATGTCGTTCAATGCCAACATTTGCGCCTCACCGGGATCGATCTCGTACGGTGCGATGCAGTTGGTCAATGCCAGCACGACGAGCTCGCCGACGGCTTCGTGAAGTTCCCAACGATGCGGCAATTCGGGGAGTTTTCCGTTCATCAGCTCGACCAGCTCGGGCGAGAGGAGCTTGCCAGCCGCGGCGTACTGGGCGACCTGTTCGGAGAGGTCGTCGCGCATGATCCTCAAGGCGGCCCGAAAGCGGGCCGCGCGGTCGGCATCTTTAATGTTGCGTCCAACCGCGCGGGCGAAGTGGTGCAATAGCAACGCCGACGCTTCGGGGTCGCCCATCCGGACGGCGATGCCTGATCCTGCTGGAACCACTTCCTTTGTGAGGTAGAGCGAGTGCGCAACCAGAGCGGCCACGGCCGGGTCGCCGAGGTAGAGATCGGCATCGTGCGCGGAAACGTTGTTGAGCACGAAGTCTTGCGCACCCGGAAAGGTGCGCGCCAGCCCCCGACCGCCGGTTACGATGTCACGGACGCTGAGGAAGTTCGACCAATCATCCACGCGCCCATAAGGAAAACGCTTCAGGAGACGTTCGCTACCTTCATGCAAGGCGCGGATAGTGGCGGGACTGCCGATGGTAATGAATCTGCGTACGTGAAGATCGGTGGCGAGGTGGTCCAGCAAGTCGATGGCGATGACGGACCCAAGGCTGTGGCCAACCAAGATGACGTCGCCGTGTGCAGGCATGTGGTCGAGGATGTGATTCATCACCGCTGCACGGACCTTTTCTTCGCGAACATATCGTCGAACCTGGTCGAGGTCCCAAAGCGCAAGATTGTTGTAGACGAACTGAGGAACCGTGCTCCAAAGTAATTCGGGAAGCAGGTTGAATCCATACGATCGGACACCATCATTGAGGCGTAGGTAGCGCTGAACGCGGGCCTGTCGTCGTTCGAATTCTCGCCGGGAGACGCCTTCGTCCTTCGGGTGGTAAGTGACCGGTGGCAGCTTGGCGCCATTGTGTTCATCGGTTTTCAGCAGCGCGCTGTATCGCGGTGCGATGACCTGTTCACGTTCAATGGCAGGGTATCCCGCCTGTTCCATGCCCCGGTTCAGGCCGTCCAGCCATGAGTAGTCCGGTTCGCCGTCGCCGATGCCGTGGAGGAATACGATCTTCATCCTGTGCTCCCTCGATCGAGTGTTCTAAGCCGAAAAGGCCCCGCGTTACTGGGATTGCCAATGCTCGGCTATGGGGTCAACCCTTTGCGATCCCTCGGCCCACACTCGATGAGTGACGGCGACCCGCGTCGCCCACGCGATGCCGCGCACTTCGATCGCCAAGTCGCGGTGGAAGGAGAGGCGCCCGGTCTGACGATTACGTTGGCGCGCAAAACTCTGAGGGGTCACTCGGTTATCCACTTCCAGGCTCCGCGTAGCGAAGAAGAAATCCCGCTCGCTGAGGAGTCATGGCTAGAGTCGTTCTTATCGCTGTCGACTGCGTTCACGTCGACGCGGGCGCGCTCCAACTCACCTTTGATCTCCCGGTACGCCTGCACTCGCGCGATCACTGCGTCCGCCCCTGACTCAGATGATGAGGGTGCCGTTGACTCGGCTCCGTAGATCATGGCGGCCAAATCGCCGTGCAGCTTCTCGCGTGCTGCCGCCAGCCGCGCATCGTCGCGTTCTTGCTGAAGGGAATCTTCGATGTGACGGGCCTCGGACGCGCATTGCTCCAAGAGCTTCACACGTTCATCAGCCTTTCGCTCCAAGCGCGACGTCGTCGCCTTCGCATCGGCGAGGATCTTGCGGTCGTCACTGTTGGGCTTCGGTAGCGCGGTCAGCTCCGCGACCATGATGCGAAGCGCCACGATTCTTCGAAAGTGGTCCTCGATCTCTTCAAGGTCAGATGCGAAGTCAACGTCACCGAGCCAGCCTGTGCTTGCCGCTTCGGTGGCCATAAGCAGTTGAACGCTCGACTTCGCCTTCATGACCGCCATAGCGCCAGGCTTCCCGTATTTACCGATGAGCCGCTTTTCTTCCGTTCGGCCTTGCTCCTCGAGCCTGCGCTGGGCGGCGGCCAGGGCCGCCGCCCGTCGTTCTACGTCACGCTTTTTCTGCAGCTCGGCGGCTTGTCGTTCTCGCTTAGCGGCGGCGGACCGCTCGCGTGCCAATCGAGCCCGCTCTTGTTCTCGGCGGCGCTCTACTTCCTTTCGGCTCTCCGCTACGCGAGCAGCCAAGCCTGCTCCAGATGCAGCAAGCACAAGAAATGCGAGGATGATGCCGACGGCAACGAGGACAGGCGTCGGCAGTGTCATTAGTAGGACACCCAACCCCCTCGCCACTCTTCCCAGGACATCCATTGCTGCGCCCCTCCCCAAGTGCGTCCCCGAATGTTAGCGGGTGCCACCGACGGGGATCGGCAGACGGCCGGTCGGCTTGTGGTCACGAAAGGTCCAGCCCCGCTCGAGACCAACTCATGACGAGTTACTCGCGATCGTCGGCGCAGGTAGGTAGCCTCACGAACATGGCGTTCAGCGACTCCTCCGAAATGTCCGACTACGAACGGAACGCTTGGGCGAGGCTCGTTGCTGAGGCCGCGGGCAAGGATTCCGACCAAGGTCGATTCAGCCGATGGGCGGATACGGCAAAGTCACACGCGAAGGGCGCAGCAACCAAGGCGAAGAATGAGGTAGCCGATCACGTCCCAGGCGCAGACAAAGCCATGGTGGCCGTCGACGCAACGATGCAGAAGGCTTTGGCCGGATTGCATACTGCCTTCGTTGAGCGAGGGCTGAACTCCGTTAGTCCAGCCACGATCTTTGGGTCGTTTGCCTCCGAGGGCGCCAACGTCTCCTCGTATGACGAAGTGCGGCAACTCGATCTCAAGTTGTGCGATCGTTCGGTCCCTCGACGCAAGGAGAAGTACATCGCCATGGCGGCTGGCCAGGGCGCGGCGACATCGCTAGCAGTCACCGGAGCCACCGTGGCTTCGACGGTCAGCGGTGGCACCACGCTCGGAGTGGCTATGGGTGCGGTCGTCGTCGACATCACTTCAGTGATGGTCGGTATGGGCCGGATCGTCGCGTTGGTAGCCGCCCACTACGGCTACGACGTTCGTGAGCCGGAGGAGCAGGTCTTCGCATCAGGGGTACTGAGCTATTCGACGGCCGGCAGTGCTGCCGAGAAGGCCGCGTCATTGGCCGCACTGTCGCGTTTGACGCAGGAGATGATGCGGCAAGCCACCTGGAAGCAGCTTCAGCGGCACCAGATGGTCAACGTCATTCAGACCGTTGTTACCTCGCTAGGCTTCAATCTCACCAAGAAGAAGCTCGCTCAGATCGTTCCCGTTGCCGGTGTGATCATCAACGGTGGATTGAACGCGCGCCTCGCCCAAAACACCTTTTCCCGAGCCCAGTCTGCATACCGATTGCGTTTTCTCACTGAGAAATATGGGCTCGACCCGCTTTCATGGGCGCCCAACGTCATTGACGTCGAGGGCAATGAGATGCCGTTGATCGACGAAATCATCGATGCTGAAATCGCGCGTAGTGAGTCCGATTCAAGCGGCCCTGACGTCGAATGCTGACGTTACGTACGTCGAGACCAAGGCCGTAGTCCTAGCCGTTCGGCCAAGGCGCCAGATTGCCTTTGCCGGCACGCTCTTCAAGATCAACGCCCAGAGGGCCGCGAGTTGAATGACGAAACCTCGCTCTAATCCTCGGCTGCATCCACCAATGGTTCCAACGCCGCGACGGCATCACCAGCGCGCCTGCTACCGCCACCAGCCGGTCGAACTGCCGAACCCGGTGTCGCAGCGTGATCTGACGCGCGATCGCCGGCACATCGCCCGGAGGCGCAACAGATCCAAAATGCCTGCCAGTCCGGCCAATCGGTGGTTCTTCGCCCTCGGGTTGTGCTGTCCCGCCCGATCCTCAAGAGCACTACTCGCCATGCCGGGCGCAGGCGACGGGGTGGCCGCGAGTTGCTTCTTGGTCCGGCGTACGAGGGCGACCGCGAACATTACCCTGGCGGCCACGATGACCAGCAGTACCACCAGGCGATCGTCGTCAATGTACCCGCGTCAGCCTCCCTTGGCGGCCGCGTGACCCACCTCGACGGCCAGCATTAAAAGGACGCCAAGCGTGTGCGCCGCCACGATCTTGACAGTGTTGTATGGCTGGCGCCCCAGCACCTCGCCCCTAAAAACGTTGGCGCGCAAATGAATTTGCCTGCCACCAAAACGGTAGACAGCCAGATCGGCACTGCGTGCTGAAGTGTCACGTCCGCCACGTAACGTTATGGCTGCTCGGCGACGTCGATGTCTAACCGGACGCTGTTGTCGATGACGTCTTCGACGATCCCGTACCACACGAACGGGCTCTCGCTGGTGAGGTCGTATTGCTTCGTCACGGAACGCCTTTCGCTTCCAAACGTCACTTGGCGCAACCGTCCAGGCGACGGAGTGCCGCCCGGAACGCGGAGTTGGGATGGGCACCAGGGAGTTCCGCCAGAACGTCACGCAACGCCTGATCCCTGCAGATGCCCTGGCGACGGGCGCCGTAGAGTGCCGCCACCGTGGGCGTGCGGCTGTAGGCCCCCACGCAATGCAGCAGCACCGTGCGACCCTGGTCGCGGAGCCGCTCGACGGCCCGGACCGCTTCCAGGAGCACGTAGTCCAAATGCGGATTCTCGTCGGGCTCGGCCCTATCGATGAGCCGTACCTCGACGTGGGGCATGTCGTGGCGAACGTCGTCGTCGGCGATGCGACACAGCGAGACGACGGCATCGACGCCAGTGGGCAGACTGCGCAGCACGCCGATGCCACCCAAGATCACCTTCGAATCATGCGGGTGGACCGCAACCGTGGAGACCGGAGAACCGGGGTAGGTGAAGTCGAACGGGTCGGGCCTGCCCTTGCGGTGGATGGCCGTGCCGAGGTTGACCAGGTCGTGGGCCCGGAGGCTCGGCCAGCCGTGCAGGAGAGTGCGCCACTCCAGCGGTACGGCGGACGCTCCGTAGGCGGCGCCGAGCAGTCCGCCGGCGATCGCCGCCACGGTGTCGGTGTCGTCTCCAGCTCGGACTGCGGCGTCCAGCGCGCGCCGAAGATGCTCGGCAGGAGGGACTTCCGGCTCGGTCGCCGACGTGGTGGTGATTGCGGACCAGGCTGCCTGCATAGCCGCAACCACCCAGCCGTTGTTGGCAAAGTCCGACGGCCGCGAGGACTCAGCGGCGTCCAGTCGGGCCGACCACAGTTCGCGGCGGTCGGCCGGAAGGTGACGCAAACCAACGCGGACGTCGAGTTCCGCGGTGCGTACGGCGTGCCGAATCGCCGCGGACCAGAGCACGCACGCATCACCCGCATCGGGATCGAAGTGGGTGAGCTCGCTGATCGACCGGGCGGCCTGGACGAGCCCGTCCTCGTCGTCGAGGTAGGCCAGGGCGACCGGGGCGGTGCGCATGAGCGACCCGTTGCCCGCGGTACGTCCGGTCTTTTCGCGTAGCCGCTTCGCTTCAGCGCTGGTCCTTGCGGCCGAAACGTCCTGTCGTCCGGCGTTGGTCAGTACCCGGCGGGTCTGGATGCCGACGTCCTTGGCGCCGCGCATCCAATCGCACCACCGAGCGACGATCGCGTCCTGCGCCTTCGCGTCGCGCAGGTCTGCGCCCATGGCGGCGACCTCGGCGATGGCGATCGCCATTGCAGTGTCATCAGTCCATTCGCCGGCTTCCCAGGGGCCTCCGCCAGTCATCTCGACGGGGAGTTCCGGGCCACGCGGCGGCTGGAACTCATAGGGCGCGCCGAGTGCATCTCCCGCGGCGGTGGCCAGCAGGACGCCTTCTACCCGGTCATTTAATGAGGTCATTGCTACACCCTCCCCTTCGATCCTTGATTTAGAGTAATTTAGCTCTAAATCGCACTTAGCGCAATATCGCGCTAAGTGAAGTACAGTAACCGACATGAGCGACCACGTATTCCGCGACAAGTCTGGTCGAGCCCTCTCGGACTACCCTCGGCCGTCGATTGCCGTTGACACTGCGCTTTTGTCACCGGATCCAGATCGGGGAATGCTCGTCCTAGAGGTAAGGCGCGCGGGCATGCCTGGGTGGGCACTACCGGGGACCTTCCTCCACGAGGGCGAGCGCCTGGCCGATGCGGTCAAGCGGTCGCTGCGCGACAAGGCGGGCGTCCACGGCGTGACACCGCATCAGCTGGAGGTCTTCGACGATCCCCTCCGCGACGATCGCGGCTGGGTGCTCTCCGCTGCGCATTGGGCGGTGGTGTCCGCCGAACACGTGGCCTCGCGCTGGGAGTCGGAAGCCCGCCTCGTCCCGGCCGATGCGCCGGGTCGGTTGATCTACGACCACCGGGTGATCATCGTGAAGGCGTTGGCGCGCATCCGCTCCTCGTACGCGGAACGGCCAGATCCCGAGGGTCTGCTGGCGGGAGAGTTCACGCTTCGCGAGTTGCGAATGCTCCACGATGTCGTCGCAGGCGAGGAACTGGATCGGGATTGGTTCCGTCGCGCGATGACACCTCACCTCGAACCCACCGGCACGATGAGCACGGGGACCCGGGGGCGGCCCGCTGAACTGTTCCGACGTCGGGATGACGATGACGCGCGGACCTGACAGCGCGCATCGCAATGTCGGCACCGCGGTGCATCATTGATTGCGGTAGTGGCTTAGGGGTTTTTCGAGCGGACGGACGGGCTACGGCATGGACGCCATGAAGCACGACAAGTGGTACAAGCTCGTGGCGGGCGATTACGTCATGACAACCTGGCACGACGACTCGCAGCTGACATACCGGGTCGTTCGCGACCGAACGCACTGGATGATCACGCGCAAGGTTGACGGTGGCGCCAAACTGGTCATCGCCCACGCGGAGAGAACGTTTCGGGATGCTCAGGCCGTGGTCCAACGCGATGCGGGAAACCCGTTCTAGCTCCCTCGAACCAGGTCGTACATCGAACTCGGTCCGTTGTCAGTGCGCAGCGCTACTCTGGGCCAGCTTCACGAGACACCGTCGTCTAGCTCCGACTGGACGGTGCGCCAACCCCACGCTCGTGGGTGGCTCGGATGACGAAGCGGCGGACGTCAACCGGCGTCGGCAAGAGCGCCTTCTTGCGGAGGCCGTCCGAAGGAGTCCGGTATGAGCGGCGACGACGCCCTTGAACGACCGTTGCACTGGGGCCCCGGTGGCCAACCCAAGGATGGGGAACTCGTCGACTCCTGGTCTCCGGGGCGCAGCAACGACAGCACCTGGGGTGCGTATCACCGGGTGCTGTTTCCTCCGCGCCAGGTGACGCCATGGATCCGATTCAAGACCATGAGCACTGTTGCGAGCATTGCCCAACGGTTGTGGAACGAGCGCGAATCGTTGCGAATGAAATACGAAGCCGTCCATGGCGAGGATGCCGAAGCATGGCCGGCGCGTCATCCCGGCATCGTGCTCGAGTCCGTGCAGTGGATCGCCCACGGTGCGTGCCTCGGCTGCCGGTGGCTTGATCGCTCCGGCACCCCGATGAAAGACGAAGGGTGGCGCATCGCGGCCGCACGGGTTGCATTGAAACACCAAGGATCACGGGGTGACGAACAGCGATAAGCGGCGGTGACGTTACGGGCTATCTCCTTCGCCGAGGTCCTACCGCCGTGGCAGTTGTCCACCCACCGCTCACCCGACGTGCTTGGGGCAAGGGCATCGCGACCACGGTTGCGCGAGTCGACGGGGTCGCAACAAACGGCGGTTGAACGTCAGTGCGCACGGGTGTGACATCGTCGTCCGGGGAACAAACAAGGGGGAGCTGGCAACGTGCCATACGACAAAGACGGCAACTCGGTCTCGCTCGCGAATGCGATGGAGCTGTATGTCCCAGTTGCGTTCGAGGAGCTCAAGCAGACTGCGCAGACCTACGGCGCCTTCATGACCTACAAGCAGCTCGGCGACTACGTGACGACTTCGACCGGCATTGGTTATGACGCTACGTACCGCTGGGTGGGTGGCCTGCTGGGACCTATCGTTTGGATGTGCGTCGAGCAGAATCTACCTCCGTTGACATCGCTGGTTGTTAACTCACACGATCAATCGGTAGGCGAGGGATACGCCGAGAACTTCCGGGCATCGGGCTTGCCTGTTCCAGAAGGTCCTGACAGGCTCGACATCCTCGACGACCACGCTGCTGCGTCGCGTCTCGAGTGCTACAGGTTCTTCGGAGCTGAGTTGCCGTTCAACGGCGGAATTCCTATGTTGACGCCACGCATAAAGGCCGCGCGCGATGTCAAGAGATTGAAGGCGAAGGCAGAAGCGCCGCCGAAGTTGTGCCCGGTACACCGCACGGTCTTGCCTACGACCGGAAGGTGTGACGACTGTGAATAGTTAATGCGCCTTTTTGCGGCCTCCGACGTCTTTGATGAGCCGCGCCGTCATCAACGCTAGTGGAGCTTCGTCGGGCGCCGAGATCGTCAATCGGTGGCCTTCAGACGGGTGAGTTCGCCGGGAGTCTTCACGTCGAGCCTTGGTCGATGCGGCGCGAAAGGAGCAAACGCCCGCCCCCGCATCGTTAGCATGAGCAATCAACTTAGTCATCAGCACACGGGGAGCGCTCGAACTTGACCATCACCGTCACCGAAACACCCCGCCTCGCCAACGCCGCTGAGCGCAAGGTCTGGCAGGCGCTCGTCGAGCAATTCGAGCCCAACGACCTCCTCGTTCCCGGCCAGCGCGTCACCGACCACCTCAAGGACCACGAGGTCGACTTCGTCGTCGCCATCGAGGGCGCGGGGATCGTTTGCCTGGAGGTCAAGGGTGGCGAGGTCTGGCACGACGGCGCGGGTTGGTGGCAGAAGCGCGGCGGCAAGAACGTCACCGACAAGGAAATCGAGCCCGTCCGCCAAGCACGCGAAGCCTGCTATGCCCTGCGCGACTTCGTCGAGAAGGATCCGCGCTGGACTCAGGGTCGACTGCGCTGGGATCACGTCGTCGTCCTGCCCAACACCGAACTGCCCGCCGACTTCGACCTTCCCGAGTGCCCGCGATGGAAGATCATCGACCGCAACGACCTTCCCAAGCTCGCCGACAAGTTGCGCGAAATCCTCGTGCGCCAGGAACTCGACCGGCCACTGCTGAGTGACCACGGCATCGCCCAACTCGCAACGGCACTGAGCGGCAGGGGATTACCTCAGCGCGACGTCGTCGCGAGAGCTCTCGCCAACGCCGATGCCGCCGACGCGCTGACCGAGCACCAGGCCGTCATCCTCGACGCCATCCGCCTGCTCCACCGCGTCGAGGTCCGCGGAGGTGCCGGCAGCGGCAAGACGTTCCTCGCCATGGAGCAGGCCCGCCGACTGGCGCAGCAGGGGCAGCGGGTGGCGCTGGTCTGCTACTCGCACGGACTCGCCTCCTACCTGGAGCGCATCGCCGCCACCTGGCCCCGCCGCCAACAGCCTGCCTACGTCGGCGAGTTCCACGACCTCGGCAAGAAATGGGGCGCACCCGCTGGACCCGACGAGGCGCTGCGCAACGACGAGACCGTGCAGTTCTGGGAACACGACCTACCGCTGCAAATGGCTGAGCTCGCAGCGCAACTCGACGCCGGCCACCGCTTCGACGCCGTCGTGGTCGACGAGGCCCAGGACTTCGCCGACGCGTGGTGGGACCCGCTTCTGGCTGCGCTGAAGGACCCCGTCGAGGGCGGCATCTACGTCTTCAGCGACGAAGGTCAGCGCGTCTTCAACCGGCACGGCTCGCCACCAGTTCCTCTGGTGCCGTTGATCCTCGACCACAATCTGCGCAACACGCGTCAGATCGCGAATGCGTTCCAACCGCTGGTCGACAGCCCGATGAAGTTCCTCGGCGGCGAGGGACCCGCGGTCAAGTTCGTGCCGTGCCGCCGGGAAGACGCCATGGACGCCGGCGACGACCAGATCGACCTCCTGCTCGACGAGGGGTGGCGGCCGGGTGACATCGCGCTGCTCACGACCGGCAGCCGTCACCCCGAGCAGACCGAACGCCAGCGCGACGGTCACACGGCGTACTGGGACACGTTCTGGGACAGCGATCAGGTCTTCTACGGACACGTTCTGGGCTTCAAGGGACTCGAACGCAGTGCCGTCGTCGTCGTGGTCAACGAGGAAGGCAAGTTCGAGCGCTCGCGCGAACGGCTCTACGTCGGGTTGTCCCGAGCCCGTGAACAACTCGTCGTCTGCGGGGATCCCGACTTCATCCGCGAGGTTGGCGGCCCGGACCTCGCCCGCCGACTGAACATCGTCTGACGAACGCCATCTCTGCGCCACGGACATCCGCAATGTCGTTCAGCCCGTGGGGCCGTGTCAAGATACTCACGCATTTGGACCGGCTGGCCGAGCCCGCGCGCAAGCACGGATCGTCGCCGATCTCGTAGAGGGGGAACCGCGTGACCTATGTAATCAGCGTCATCAATCTCAAGGGTGGCGTTGGCAAGACGACGACGACCGTCGCGATGGCGGAGATCCTCGCCGGTGAACTCGGCAAGCGCGTGTTGGTCGTCGACCTCGATCCGCAGACCAACTCGACGACGATGCTGATGGGCGAGGCGGCCTGGAAGGATGCCAACGTCGCGGGCCGCACGTTGGCGTCACTGTTCAAGGACTCGCTGCGCCCCGATGGCGACGCACCCAGGTTCGACCTGGAGAAGACGCTGGTCCGTGAGGCGTCACCCATCAAGGCCGTGAAGACGCTCGACCTTCTGCCGAGCAGCTTGGACTTGATCGACGTGCAAGACGACTTGGCCTCGGCTCGGGGCGGCAAGTACCACACGACGACGCCCGTCGAACTGCTGCAGAAGGCGACCTCGTCGCTGATCCCGGACTACGACTACGTGCTGATCGACTGCCCACCGAATCTGGGGATCATCACGTTGAACGGCATCCGGATGTCGCAGGGGTACGTGATCCCCACCAAGCCGGACATCCTCAGCACCTACGGCATCCCGCAGATCATGAACCGAGTGGCTGGCTTCGCCGAGGACGTCCGACACGACGTCGTGCCGCTCGGCACGATCGTCAACATGTATCGACTCGGCGTGAACATTCACGAGAACACGATTCGCGGGCTCAAGCGGGAAGCGGAAGCGGGCAAGGTGCCCAAGCTGTTTCGCGCCTTCATCCCGTACGGCAGCAGGGTGGAGGAAGCGGCCGAGTTCGCAGCGGTGAGCACGTTGCGTCAGCGATGGGGGCCGGCGAGTTTGTTCGGCCAGTTGAAGGATCTCACCGAGGAGCTCACCGAGCGGGCGGAGGCGCAGCTGTGACCAGCGGTGCCGGCAACGAGAAGACGTCCGCAGCTCGCGTGGCGGCAGCATTCGAAGGGTTGGCCGTTGCGCACGGTGACCTTGCCGACGTCCTCGCGAACGTGGTGGTCGTCGTCGCCGAGGAAGCGCTACGAAACGGTGAGTTCGCCACACGGCTGAACGCCGCGCTCGTCGTCGACCGCAGTCCGCTCATCACCGCCACCCCGGCGGCGGACCAGGCGTCGCCCGTCGGCTCGGCAACCAGTGGCGCTCCACCAAAACCTCGGGTGAGGAAGGGGCGTCGGGCGCCGGGGCCATGGGACCCGTTCGACGTGTACGCCGACGTCGGGGAGGCCGGCTTGAGGGACAAACTAAGCGCTCTCGGCATCGAGCAACTCCGGGACATCGTCGCCGAGCACGGCTTCAACAACGACGGCCTTGCGATGAGATGGACGAAGGCGGACAGAGTCGCCGGTCGCATCGTCGACCGCGTCGTGGAGAAGGCAACCAAGGGCTACGCCTTCCGTCGAGGCTGAGCGATCCGCGGACCTGCTCACCCGTCTCTCGCGGCCGCCCGAATCCCAGTCCTGATCCGCTTCAACAGGCCGTCGTCGATGCTCATGTGCAGCGAGATGGGATCTGCCACAAGGGTTCCACGGCCGTATCGCATCATGTCGGGCATGTGGGTGAGGAACTCGACGAAGTCGTCGACGAACGTGTCGTAACCGTCCAGCGGAGTGTTCGTCAGCTGACGGCAGTCGCGCATCAACCCCGAGTACCGTGACGGTCCGTCGAAGTCGCGGCACCGCTCGGCCAAGCTGAGGAACCGCTCGTGGTAATCCATGAGTCGGTTGGCCACGTGCAGGATGCCCTCGGCATCCGCGGTGCCTTCGTCGCCGCGCTGGCCGAAGACCTCCATGAACGCCGGGGTCCGCATGAACGACTCCACCTGGTCGACGAGCTTGCCGAGTTCGTCCAGGTTGGTGGTGACGAAGTGGGCGACCTCGGCACCACTTCCCGCACCGCCCCGCGGTGTCCCGTAGCCGAGTCGGACGTCGCGGAGACGGGCCCGCACGCCCGCCCGCCGCTGCACCAACACCGACGCGAACGCGGCCCATCGCCATCCGGGCGGCTTGTCCTTCAGCAGGGTCAACAAGCCGTCGGCGGTGTCGGCCAACGCGGCAATCGCAGGTCCGTCGGGCACGATGTCCGGCTGGCCCTGTGGCTCAGAAGCGAAGTCGCGCATCACGTCCGCGCCATCAACGCCGTACACGCCCCGCGGATCGCCCCACTGCGCCATCCGGTTCTGTCGGTCCGCCCGGTAGGCGATCTCCTCGGCCTCACGCGCTGCCGCGAGGCCGCGTTCACCGACGTGACGCATCACCGCACGCACGGCGAAGAACACTCCGACGGCGACCGCGGCGGCAACCAGCCACCAGAAGAACTTGATGATGAAGCCGACGACCAGCAGTAGCCCGAACACGACCACACCGCCGCCAGAGGATCCTCCGCTCGATCGTGAGCGACGCTTCGCCATCATGGCCAGAAGGTAGCGACTGCCACCGACACGATCCGCGCGTCGTGGCGAACATCGTCGCCGTGAGGGCGGTGGTGCTCAGAACTCGACGAACGTGACCCGGTAGCGGTGATCCCGGTCCACCCGAAGGGGGCTGGCATCCGGCAACGGCTTGCCGGTTCGTGTTTCCGTCTCGCGGAGCAGGTCGACCAGCACGTCGCCGGGCACGGTTGCCTCCAGATCGGTGACACCGGCGTGGTCGGGATGCGCCGTCGCCCTACCGGCAGCGATGAAGTCCATGACGACGTAGGCCACGTCGGAGGCCGATCCGAACAGGTCGCCGTGCAAGTGAAGCGATTGTCCGTCAAAGAGATTCGTGATCCATCGAATCCGACGAAGCGGGGAACCACATTCGCTACCCCGTGCTGGATCACTCGATGCACTACCGTCGGCCACACGTTGAGCAGGTCGACGACATGGAGGCCCCGTCGTGAAGAACCGCTTCCGCGACACCCACGTCTCGCCCGCCGATCGCTTCTCCATCGGGGACGATCTGGAAGCCGGCGGCCACTTCCTCGCCATTCCGGTGACCTCGAGCGTCGTCGACTACGAAGAGCGATACCGGCTGTCGGCCGAGCAGTACGCGGGCTTCGCCGCCGATCTCACCTCGGCGCTCAGCTTCGTGGGGGAGTGCCGGCGCCGGTTGCACGACGATCTGCTGATCCATCCGCCCGGTAGTCGGCGAGGATCTCCGACATAGCTGATGGGCTGTCACTGGCTATGTATTGGGCGGCCGAATTGTCATACCCTCCTGAGAGAATGGTCTCATGGAGCTAACGTCCCACCATCGCCTGCACCTCCTCTCGTCGACCGACTGGAAGGACGCGGTGATCACGCTGCTGGAGCCGCGATCGCCCTACCGGCCGTGGCACGGCGGGGAAGACGAGGGGCAGGAGGGTGACACCGTCGCACTCGTCCTCAACACGGATCCGCCGTCGATCGTGGCCGACGTGGGCCATGTGGGGGATTCCCGTGAACTTCGCCAAGCCACCTTTCGTGAATCGTTCGCCTCTCCGAACGTGGTGGACGTCGACACCTTCATGACCGTGCTGGGGCTCGGAATGCGCGCCGACACGTTCGACGGCGACGACGCCATCAAGGTCGAGCTGTCGCTGGATGAGTGCCGCTACCGCAGTGCCCCGCGGTCTCGGTTCGGGCACAACGACCTGGCCCGCGCACGGACACTTCTGCGGTTCAACGGGCGCTGCGACGGCTGCGAGCAGGAGGTCGATCTGACGGGCATGGACGCCCGTGACCAACTGTTCGTCCATACGGTCGACCACGAGATGCAGGAGACGTCGATCATCCTTGGCTACCCCGACTGGCCGGCCGTGATGTGCCGCGGCTGCCGCGACCGCATGGCCGAGGATGGCCACGCGTCATTCGTCGACTACAAGTTCACCCTGAACCCGTCATGCCCGCAGTGTCGGGGGCACCGTGCGTGCGAGATCTTCTACGGAATGCCGTCGGATCACGAGAACGTCCCGCCGTGGGAGTACGCCGGTGGGTGTTGCGTGGAGTCGGTGACGTGGTGGTGCGGGATCTGCTCGACCACGTGGTGAGCGCACTCAGCGGCGCCATTGCATCACCCACGGCAGCGAGGGGAGGCACGTCGACGTGCGCTCAACTACTGCACCCAACCCACAGCCAAAGCGTGCCCGACCACGGCGTATGTCTGGCCATGGTGCGACGGGGTAACGGATACCGGTCTTCAGCCGATACCCCTCTAAGTGACAAGCGGCCTAAGTAGGCCCTCCCGGCACATTGAAGCCGCCTCACAGCAAAGCCGAGGAATAAATCATAGTTTGACTATGTAGTGTTCAAGGGTCGGGGCGACTCGGAGCAACCACTCCGGACTAAGGAGTAAAGACGATGAACCTCAAGAAAGCCGTCGCGGGAGTTACCTTCGCGGGCGGCATCGGGCTGAGCCTCATTGCGGGCAGTTCAGGGGTGGCGCTCGCGGCTCCTGGCGGCGGTGGCGGCAATTGCCAACCGCCGTTCTGTGCGGGTGGGCCGGGCCCGGGTGGGCCAGGCGGCCCGCAGGGACAACGCGGGCCAGGTGGCCCGGGTGGCCCAGGTGGACCCGCTGACTTCCGCGGACCTGGCGGTCCTGGCAACGACCGCGGCCCCGGAGGGCCGGGTGGCCCAGGCGGACCTGGCGGTCCCGGTGACTTCCGTGGTCCGGGTGGACCCGGCGACGACCGTGGCCCCGGTGGACCTGGCGGTCCCGGTGGACCCGGCGACTTCCGTGGCCCGGGTGGCCCCGGCGACAACCGTGGCCCCGGCGACAACCGCGGACCCGACGGTCACGACTGGGGACCGCGGCCCCCAGACGCATTCGGTGGCTGGCGCGACGCCCCCTGGGGCGGCGGACCGGCACCGTGGGGCTGGGGCGCCCCGCCGCGCGCCGGCTGGGACCGGCCGCTGCCGCCTCCCGGTGGGTTCTGGAACTACGGACCCGTCAACTACTGGGGTTACAACGAGACCCCGATCTGGGAGCCCAACTTCAACGCGTGGGGCTTCTACTTCTTCGGAATCTGGATCCCGCTGTAAACAGGCCTGACACTGAAGCAGCCGCCTCGCGTATTGCGAGGCGGCTGTTTGGCTTTCGGCGGGGTGGGCCGCTACAGCCCGTCCAGCAGCGCGTCGCAGTGCACGGGCAGGTCGCGCACCCGGATCCCGGTGGCGTGATGGATCGCGTTGACCACCGCCGCCGCCGAACCGACGATCCCGATCTCGCCGCCTCCACGCGAGCCCATCGGGTTGGAGTACGGGTCGACGCTGTCGAGCCAGATCGCGTCGATCTCGGGAATGTCGGCGTGGCTGGCGATGTGATAGGTCGCCAAGTCCTGGGTGACCACGTGCCCGAAGCGGTGGTCGCGCACGGTCTCCTCGTGCAGCGCCATCGACAATCCCATCGTCATCCCGCCGATGAGTTGTGACCGCAGCGTCATCGGGTTGATCACCCGGCCGATGGAGAACACGCCGAGCATCCGCGACAGGTGGATCTCGCCGGTGTAGCGGTTCACCCGCGCCTCGACGAAGTGCGCGCCGAACGAGTACATCGCGTGGTTGTCCGCCTCCTCGTTGTCCGGGGCGTCGGCGGTGGACGCGGCACCGACGTCGGGGTCGTCGCCGTGGTCCTCCCGGAACTGTTGTGCCGCAGCGTAGATCGCGCGACCCCACGAACTGATGCCCGACGACCCACCCTCCACCGACGCCACCGGCAGGTCGGTGTCGCCGATCTGCAGGTCGACCGCGTCGACCTCGACGCCGAGGATGTCGGCGGCCACCTGCGTGAGTGCGGTCCACGTGCCGGTGCCGATGTCGGCGGCGCCGATCTGCACGGCGTAGCGGCCCGGCGCGACGCACTCGATGCGGGCGCTGTTGCCGGGCTGGATCATCGCCGGGTACACCGCCGAGGCGACGCCGGTGCCGATCAGCCACTCGCCGTCGACCCGCGCCTTGGGCGTCGGATCCCGTGACTCCCAACCAAATCGCTCGGCACCGGTGCGCAGGCACTCGACGAGGCGGCGGTCCGACCACTCCTGACCGGTCTCCGGGTCCACGTCGGGTTCGTTGCGGACGCGCAGCTCGATCGGGTCGACGTTGCACGCGTAGGCCAGCTCGTCCATCGCGACTTCGAGGGCATAGGTGCCGGGGCATTCGCCGGGCGCGCGCATCCAAAAGGGCACCGGCACGTCGAGTTTCGCAAGCCGGTGACTGGTCCGCCGGTGCTCGCCGGCGTAGAGCATCCGCGACGGCGTGGCGGTCTGCTCCGCGAACTCCTTGACGGTGGCGGTCTGTTCGACGACGTCGTGGGTCAGCGCCAGGATGGTGCCGTCGGACCGGGCACCGATCCGGAGGTGCTGGATGGTCGGCGTGCGGTACCCGACGAAGTGGAACATCTGCTGACGGGTGACGGCGAACTTGACCGGTCGGCCGCCGGTGCGCTGCGCGGCCATCACGGCCAGGGTGTTGTGCGAGTGCGGTGCGCCCTTGGAGCCGAAGCCGCCGCCGATGTTCTTGGCGACCACGCGGACTTGCTCGAGGTCGAGCCCGAACATCGTGGCCATCTGCTTGCGGACGACGTGCACGCCCTGGGTGGAGTCGTACAGCGTCAGCATCGGGCCGTCGGGATCCCAGATCGCGATGGTGGCGTGCGGCTCCATCGGATTGTTGGTCTCCTGCGGCGTCGTGTAGGTCTGGTCGACGACGACGGGTGCGTCGCGCAGGGCGGCGTCGGCGTCGCCCTCGGAGGTGTCGGTGGGGAACGACGGGTTGACCTGTTCGGGCGCGTACAGCCCGGGGTGGTCGGCGCGGATCTCGGTGTCGTGGTGGGCCTCGTCATAGGTCACGCCGACGAGATTGGCTGCCTCCCGGGCGGTTTCGGCGGTGTCGGCGACCACGGCGCCGATGATCTGGCCGCGGTAGTTGACCTGGTCGTCCTGCAGAATGGTGAGGTCGCCGTCGGAGGTGTCGGCCAGGGTGGGGGCGTCGAAGACGGTGAGGATTACCTCGACGCCGTCGAGCGCTTCGGCGGCGCTGGTGTCCATGGCGGTGACGCGGCCCTTGGCGATGGTGGCCTGCACCGCGTGCAGGTACAGCGGGGCGTCGACCGGATATTCATGGGCGTAGGTGGCGGTGCCGGTGACCTTGGCGGGTCCGTCGAGCCGGGTGAGACGGGTGCCCATGGCCCGGGGCTGTACGGCGGTCATCGCTGCCGTCCTTCCGCGAGGGTGCTGAGAGTGGCGACGAGGGTGCGGGCGGTGAGTTCGACCTTGAACTCGTTGCCCGGCTGCGGTTCTGCCTGGGCGAGTTCGGCGTCGGCGGCCTTGCGGAAGGCGCCCTCGGTGGCCGGCTCGCCGATCAGGGCCTGTTCGGCTCGGGTGGCTCGCCACGGCTGGTGGGCGACGCCGCCCAGGGCGATGCGGGCAGCGGTGACCGTGCCGTCGTCGATGACGAGTTCGGCGGCCACGGAGGTGAGGGCGAAGGCGTAGGAGGCGCGGTCGCGGACCTTGCGGTAGGTCGAGCGGGCGTTCTGAGGTGCGGGTGGGATCTCGACGGCGGTGATGAGCGCACCGCGGGGGAGGGTGGTGTCGAGGTCGGGGCGGTCGCCGGGCAGGCGGTAGAACTCGCCGAGCGGTACGCGGTGTTCGCCGTCGGCGTCGAGGAAGACCACGACGGCGTCGAGGGCGGCCATGGCGACGGCCATGTCCGAGGGGTGGGTGGCGATGCAGTGTTCGGAGGCGCCGAGGATGGCGTGGTAGCGGGTGTAGCCACCGATGGCCGAGCAGCCGCTGCCGGGGGTGCGTTTGTTGCAGGGCGTGGTGACGTCTTGGAAGTAGACGCAGCGGGTCCGTTGCAGGAGGTTGCCGGCGGTGGTGGCGAGGTTGCGGAGTTGGCCGGACGCCGCGGAGAGCAGCGCGCGGGCCAGGACGGGGTAGTGGCTGCGGACGACGGGGTGGGCGGCGAGGTCGCTGTTGCGGACCTCGGCGCCGATGCGCAGCGACCCGTCGGACAGCACCTCGACGTCGGTGAGGGGGAGGTGGCCGACGTCGACGAGGAGCCCGGGTGCGGCGACGCCGAGTTTCATGTGGTCGACGAGGTTGGTGCCGCCGGCGAGGAAGGCGGCGTCGGGTCGGTCGGCGACGGCGGTCAGGGCGTCCTGCACGCTGCTGGCGCGGTGGTATTCGAAGGGGATCATCGGGCGGCCTCCTGGATCGCGGCGACGATGTTGGGGTAGGCGGCGCAGCGACAGAGGTTGCCGCTCATGCGTTCTCGGATCTCGGCGTCGGTGAGTTCGGCGGAGGCCTCGAGGTCGTCGCTGACGTGGCTGGGGGCGCCGGCCTTGACTTCGTCGAGCATGCCGACTGCCGAGCAGATCTGGCCGGGGGTGCAGTAGCCGCACTGGAAGCCGTCGTGGTCGAGGAAGGCCTGGGCGACGGGGTGCAGTTGGTCGGCGTCGCCGAGGCCGGCGGCGGTTTGCACTTCGGCGCCGTCGTGGGCGACGGCGAAGGCCAGGCAGGTGGTGGCGCGTCGGCCGTCGAGCAGGACGGTGCACGACCCGCACTGGCCGTGGTCGCACCCCTTCTTTGGCGCGGTCACGCCGAGGTGCTCACGCAGCAGGTCCAGCAGGGTGATGCGGTTGTCGACGTGCACGGTGTGGTCCGTGCCGTCCACGCGCAGGGACAGGTCTGTGAAGTGGGCTGACTTCATGGGCGGGGCTTACCCCCGGCTGACGAGGTCAAACGGACCCGTCCGCCGCCCTCACCCCAGGCCCACGTCGTGACCCTCGCGGCTCCATTGGTAGGCAGCCATGCGACGCCAGTAAATCTGTCAGTGCTCGTCCGCCGGTAACCTGCAGCCGGTGCCGCCGGTGATGAGGACGGCGGCCTGCGATCCGAAGCGGAACGTGGTGCCGGTGTCGCCGGAGAATTGGACGTCGTGATTGTTCGGTTCGTCCTTGAAGACGGTGACGTTCGTGGCGCCCAACGTGGCTGCCGCGGACTTGGCGATGTCGAGCGCCTGGGGCCAATATCGTTCTGCGATGGGAACTTCGGAGACGTAGCTGGGCATGAGGATCTCCTTGCCGGGTGACTGCTCGTACGGCGGGGTGCAGCCAGTGCGACTTTCGGTGTGACGCCAGCTGAACGCGACCGGCGGGACCGCGGCCGGGTCAAGGGTCGAGATGCGTTGTCCGACATCCTCTATCGCGGCCTTGAGGGCCGCCTGCGTGTCTTCGAGGGTCGGAAGGCCGTTCAGTGAGGTGGCGGCCTGGCTGGCCTGAGTGGGATCGGTGGGCTGATAGGGATTGTTCACGTGGCATCCAGTTGCTGCTAGTGCGGTCATCGCTGCTGCGCAGGCCATGGCGGTGAGCCGATGCGGGCGGCGGTGTGGTCGCGGTGTCATGGACGGTGTGCTCACTTCTGCTCGATGGGCGCTGTGCCGGCGACGACTGCGGCGATGTTGTAGCCGGTGGTGTAGAGCTGATTGTTGGCACCGTCCCACCGTGGATAGTCACTGTGACCGTGCGCGGCGCCCAGCGTGCGGCCGTCCGGAACCGTCGTCGCGCCCGTCTCGAGGTGGGTGAAGTTCGGGTTGGTCGCCGGGTTCGGCCCGAAGTCTCCCGCACCGGAGGCGTCGAGGCCGCCGAGAATGGTCCCCGCCAGCCCGTTGAACGGTGGCGGCAGGAACGGCGCGACCGTGTGCGCGATCGTGGGCGCGTCGTACACCTGCTGGATCGGGTCGTCCGGGGTTTCCATGGTGAAGACGTGGCCGGGTTGCAAGCCGAGCTGCTCGGCGGTGCTCGCCTCGATGCCGGGAGAACCGTAGAAGAGCGCATCGTCGACGCCATGGTTGCCGGGCTCTTGAAGTGCGAGGCCGGTGGTGAGCGAGCCGTAGGAGTGGCCGATCGCCGTGAGGTCGAGCGGCCCGTGGTGGGTGGCGTTGATTCCGTCGTAGAACCGCGCCAGGTCGTGCGCACCGGCCTTCGCGACGTCGTCGTGGCTGACCTCCCACCCGCCGGCCAGTGATCCGGGTATGTCACCGGTACCCGGCACCTGTGGGGCGTCGTAGCCGATCCACGCTATGGCCGCGACGGATTCGGTGCCGCGCCCGGCGAGGTCGAGTTGGTTGCGCGATTCCTGAGCCATGCGCGTGGCCTCGTCGCTCATTCCCCCGATGGCACCATGCACGGTGGTGTTGAGTCCCGGCGCCGTCACCGACACGTGGTCGGCGGTGTCGGGATCGCCGACGGCCACCGCCGCGCGGGCCTGTTCACCGGTGTGTGTGTCGAGCAGCATGAGTTTTCGGTTCGGATCGTCCTTCACCGCATCGTCGACTGCTTGCAGGTCTGGCAGGTACTTCGATCCGCTGACCGCTGCGTCGTAGTCGCGTTTCCACGCGTCGTACTTGCCGCGACCCTCGATCGCGGCTCCAGGTCCAAACGGCGGCGGAATGTTCTGACCGTTGGCCCAGTCGGGATGTTGATTCTTCAGCGCGTCGGCCCGAGCACGGGCCGCCTGCGCATGGGTGAGTTCGTCGCCGAGGTTCTGTCGGTTGTAGTAGTCGCGATCGACGGCGGGCATCCCGTCATGATTGCCGATCGAGTGGTCACGCTGGTAGAGCGAATCCCTTTCCTCCGGCGTCAGCTTGTCCCAGAGGGCCTCGAACTGTTTGGGGTCATCGGGTAGCGGCTTGGACAGCGCGTCGAGAACGTCGGGGCGGGTCTCGGGCTGGCCGGCGTGGGCAGCGTCGTCGCCGGCGGTGGTGATTGCTCGGGCCAGCTCGGCGTCTGCAGCGTTGGCCGCGGCGAGGAGAGCCTTGATCCTGCTCTCGAGGTCGGCTTGTTGCATCGCGTAGCCGGGATCGCCGATCATCCCGGTGTTGAGCGGGGTGACCTCGCCAGTGGCGGTGTCGACGTGGAATCCCTCGCGCACGGCATCGGCATCGATGCGCTGCAGCGTTGCCTTGACGGCTTCGATGTCGTCGGCTGCCGTGTTCGTCGCCGAGGACACCCGTGCCATCTCCTCACCGTGCGAGGCGAGGTAGGCGCTCAGCTTGTCCAATGATGCGCGGGCCGCATCGCCGCCGCTGCCCTGCCAGGTGCTGATGAGTGGCAGCTTGCCGAGTCCAGTCCGCACTTCCTCGGCGCTGGCACCTCGCTTGCCAAGGGCCTTGGAAACGTCTCGGATCGCCGAGGCGTCCCATCGTTGGATGTCGGCCAACGTCAGCGACATCAGATCTGCTCGTCGAGCTTCTCCGCGCTCTCGGAGTCCTTCGCGACGTAACCGTCAGCGGCGTCACGAAAGGCGGCACCGTGCGCAGCTACGTCGCGAGTGAGCGTCGTGGTCGCCTCTTGCCACTCGGCGAACTTGGCCTGCAACGCTGCCGCCGAAGCGCCCACCCAACCTGCCTGAGCCTCCTCGATCGACTCGTTGGCGGCGGTATGGGCAGCAAGTAGCTCCGCATGGTGCATGTCCATGTGAGCCGATGACATGTGAAGGTCCACCGGATCAACTCGTAGATGCGCTGGCACCCGTGTTACTCCCGCATTGGCTTGTCGGTACACCCAAGCCTAAGTGCAGTGCGACGTGCGCGAGCCACCAATTTCACGCCGCACCACGACGGCCACCGTGAGCACGGCCCTCACCGCACGCCCACGTAGTGATCCTCGCGGATCTCGCGCTCGCCGCTCCACCGGTAGGCGACCAGCGCGCCGGACTTGACCGCGCTGAAGTCCACGCAGGCCGTGCGCTCGGTGAAGTCGACGCCGCGCTGCGGACGGCCCTCGCGCCAGTAGTGGCCGTAGAACACCGGCACGTCGTCGCGGTAGGCGTAGGGCTGTTCGCCACAGCCCACCTGGTCGTCGGGGAGCGGTGGATACGGTTCGCCTGCAACGGTTTTGAAGTTCGTACCCATCACGGCCAGCTTGCGCAGTGTCGTGGCGCCGTCGTCCCACCACGCCACCCGCGCCTTCTTGCGCCCGTTGCCGTCCTTGTCGAAGTACGGCTGCTGCCCGAGCCCGACGAGGTCGATCTCCGGTCCCTTCAGCAGCACCTCGACGGCCTCGTAGAGCGGGTCGCCGTCCTCGGTAGCGCGGACGAACTGGTCGCGGGACGAGAAGCGGTTCGAGCCCAGCGCCGCCTCGACCACGCGCATCGACGGCTCGTGCCAGCAGGCGTGCACCACCCGCAGGCCACCGAGATCCAGCCACAGCGGCATCGTCGTGAACCAGTCGAGGTATTCGGTGCGAACGTCACCGTCCACCTGCTCGAGGAACGCCCGATGTTGGCCCTTGTTCTTGTCGGTGTGCGGTCGGAGATAGCCGCCGTCGAGCGCGGGGGTGTCGAACGCGACGGCGTTGAACTCGTGGTTGCCCATGACGATCTGCGCGCTGCCGGCGTCGACCATGCCCTTGACGATCCGCAGGACCTCCAGTTGGGCGGGTCCGCGGTCGACCAGGTCGCCGACGAAGATGGCCTGCCGCGTCGGATGCGCGTAGGCGCCGCTCGACGGGTTCACGCGATAGCCCATGCGGTCCAGCAGTGCCGTCAGCTCGGTCCCGCAGCCGTGGACGTCGCCGATGACGTCGTAGCCCTTTCCCGCGGGGCCGGCGGTTGACTCAGTGGACGCGGGCATGGGCGTCTCCTTCTGTTGGGGTCTTCGGCTCCGTGTCGTGGAGCGAGTCGATCAGCAGCTCGTCACGAACGTTGGCTGCGAACGGGATTGGCGTCGCCCCCGGAGAACCGGGTGGCCAACCCCTCAACCCGAATGTAGCGCAGGGGTGTGACACCGCTCAGCGGAACCGCTCCTCGATCGCCCGGAAGGAATCGTGCACGCGGCCGTGGCTGACCAACCGGATGTCCAGCCCGGCGTCGGCCACGATGTCGACCGCCCGCACGATCGCGTCGTCGATCCAGGCGTCGGCGTTGCCGAACACCCCGCCGCCGAGTCGCGTCAGCAGCACGACGTTCGACGTCTCGCCGACGGCCGCGAGCAGCGTCGCCTCGTAGGCGGCCTCCAGCACGAGCCGCGCGAAGGCTTCCCACTCCGCAGGCCGTCCCTCCCCGTAGGCCACCGGCAGCGCCGAGCAGTAGGCCTGCGAGACCAGGTGAGGTTCGGGCACGTCGGTCACCTGGACGTGGCGGTGCAGGCCGATGGCGAGACGCCCGCGGAGGTCGTCACGTTCCTCCTCGGTGCCGCGGCCGAGCAGGTCGGTGATCGCCCGTAGCCCGTCGCGCGTGCACAACGCGTATCCGTTGCGCATCGTCCACAGTTCCGACACCGGGCGGTCCAGCGTCGCCGACAACCTGTCGCCGACGTGGGCCAACGCGTCGATCTGACGGTCGCGGGTCTGGCCGATCTCGCCGCCGACCGGCGCGAAGTAGTTGCGGTAGATCGTGGCCGCACCCGCGGCGACCGCACAGGCCGGGCCCTGCGTGTGGTCGTCGACGTAGCGCGTCACGCCGTCCTCGGGAGTGACGTAGGGGCTCGTCATCTCCAGCAGGTTGAACTGCGACGCCACCTGAAAGAGGGCGCCGTGAAGTTTGGGATCGGCGTGCATCGACCGGGCCTCGCCGGTGAAGCACCGAATCGTGGAGCGCTGCGGCCGCGGAAACGTCGTGTCGGTGCGCAGTTGCGCCAAGGTCGGCAGCGACAGGGTCCCGACGCCGTGGCGCGCCCCGCTGACCGTCGACACCAGCTGGTCGTCCTCGACCCTCAACGACGCCCGGGTGTCGTCGTAGTCGCGTTCGGGGAAGCCCGTGAGACGGGTGAACCAATCGTCGGCCATGACCTCGATGGTGGCACGCGAGGATCGATGAGTTTCGCCGACCGCGCGAGTCTGACCCACGTCACCCCCTACGCTCGCCACCGGAGGACTCATGCCGCGCACCAATCTCTCGATGTCGATCTCGGCCGACGGGTACGTCGCCGGCCCCGACCAGAGCGAGGCGCATCCGCTCGGCGTCGGCGGCCAGCTGCTGCACGGCTGGCACCTGGGTCCCGAGGCGGATCACCCCGTCAACCGGCAGGTGGTGTCGGAGATGCTCGACGGCATGGGCGCGACCATCATGGGGCGCAACATGTTCGGACCCGTGCGTGGGGAGTGGCGCGACTCGGACTGGACCGGCTGGTGGGGCGACGAACCGCCGTACCACTGCCCGGTGTTCGTACTGACCCACCACGCGCACGACCCGATCGAGCTGACGGGGACGACGTTCCACTTCGTCACCGACGGCGTCGAATCGGCGCACGCGCAGGCGGTCGAGGTGGCGGGGGACCGGCCCGTCAGCATCGCCGGCGGTGCGTCGTGTGCCCGGCAGGCCATCCAGGCGGGCCTCGTCACCGAGATCGACCTTCAGGTCAGCCCCGTCATCCTCGGCGCGGGGGAGCGGTTGTTCGACGGCTTCGACGCGGGGCACCCTCGGCTGGAGTTGGTGCGCGTCCTCGAAGCGCCGGGGGTGGCGCACCTGCGGTACCGGGTGTTGCGTTAGGAGTACTGCTTACCGGAATCCTCTGCGATACCGTCGTTCTCGGACGGCTGGGCCACAATGGCCCCGGCCCGTCCCATCACAGGAGGTCCTCATGGTCACGTGTTCGGTCGCCCAGTTCGCCCCCGGTGACGACAAGACCGCCAACCTGGCGACGATCCGCCGGCTGGTGTCCGAGGCGCGGGCGCAGGGCAGCGAGCTCGTCGTGTTCCCGGAGTACTCGATGTTCACCGTTCCGGTGATGGACGAGCGGTTCGTCGACTCCGCCGAACGCCTCGACGGCCCCTTCGTCACCGAGCTCACGGCAATGGGCGCCGAGCACGGGATCGCCGTCGTGTGCGGCGTCAACGAGGCCACCGACGAGGGCGACCGCATCCACAACACGCTGCTGGCCGTCGACGCGTCCGGCGAGGTCGTGGCCACCTATCGCAAGCTGCACCTCTACGACGCATTCGGCTACACCGAGTCCAGCCTGGTGCGGCCGGGGGACATCGAGCCGCCGCAGACCTTCACCGTCGGCGGCCTGCGCTTCGGCCTGCAGACCTGTTACGACCTCCGCTTCCCCGAGGTGACGCGGCGGCTGGTGGACGCCGGGGCCGACGTCGTGCTGATGCCCGCCGAGTGGGTGCCCGGGCCGCTGAAGGAAGACCACTGGACCACGCTGCTGCGGGCCCGCGCCATCGAGAACACCGTCTACCTGGCCGCCGCCGACCAGTGCGGCAAGTGCGGCGCCGGCAACAGCATGATCGTCGACCCGATGGGCGTCGTGCTGGCGTCGGTGGGCGAGGAAGAGGGACTCGGCACCGCCACCCTCGACCCCGAACGCATCGAGCGGGTGCGGGCCAAGAACCCGGCAATTCGGTTGCGGCGCTTCAGTGTCGTCGAGGCGACGTGATCACCGCTGCCGCGGTTAGACGCCGAGCGCGCGTCTCGCTTCGTCGCCACGCTCCTTGATGGTGCGGCCGATCTCGTGGAGCAGCAGCGGATTCCGGAGCACCAGCTGCTCCATGTGCTCGCGGGCGATCTGCAGCGCGACCACCTCGTCGACGGCGTACGCGTCGGAAAGCACGGGCTCGCGGGTCAGCGTCGTCGAACCGATGAAGTCACCCCGCTCCACGTGACGCACGGTGGCCACGAACCCCTGGTGGTCACGGACGGTGAGATGCACGGTGCCGGTGACGATGAAGGACATGCGCGACGGCACCGACCCGGCCGGCTGGATCACCTCGTCGGTGCCGTACCGCACGAGCCGCACCTTCGGCATCAACTCGTCCTGTTCGGCCTCGCTAAGCCGCAGCGTCGGCCCGACGAACCGCAGCGCATCGGTTGTGCGCTGGGCATTTCCGTAGTCGTCCTCGGCGTCGTCGAGGTGCAACCCGGCACGGCGGGTGGCGTACCACGCCCACCGCAGGAACGTGGTCCGCGCGGCCTTGGCGTCGGCCGGAGTGCGCAGGGGAATCGATGTCGTGAACACCGCGGCCCCGTCCACCGATACCGTGGGCAGCCCACCGGGGCTCAGCTGGGGCAGCGAGTCCGCCAAGCGCAGGAGCACGGCGCCCACCTCGTCCGGTGAGTCGTCGAGCCCGAACTGGGTGGTCACCGAGATCGAATGCTCACCCGGTGGGCGGCTGAGGTTGGCGAAGGACGCCACGGCCAGCACGGAGTTCGGGATGACCTGCAGGCCGGAACCGGTGTCGATGTGGGTGGCCCGCCAGTTGACCTCCACGACCCGACCGCGCGCGGACGGCGTGTCCACCCAATCGCCGAACTTGAACGGCTGCTCGAACAGCACCAGCAGCCCGGAGATGATCTGGCCCACCGAGTTCTGCAGCGTCAGGCCCAGCACGATCGAGCTGATGCCGACCGCGGTGACCAGACCGCGGACGTTGGCGCCCCATACGTACGAGAAGATGATCGCCAGGCCGACGGCGATGACCACGAGGCGGGCCACGTCCAGGAAGATCGACGGAATCCGTTTGCGCCAGGAGCCTTCCGGCGCGTTCATGAAGAGCACCGCCCGAAGTCTCGAGAGCAGCAAGAGCAGTACGACGAGCCCCAACGCCGTGGCGACGATGCGCACGGGGATGGCGTCCGTGGAGATCCCGGTGGCCTTCGTCAACAACAGCAGCAGGGCGACCAAGGGCACGATGAAGTTGCGGATGAAGCCGACGGGTCGAGCGAACTTGCTGCCGCGACGCAACAGCGCCTCGCGGACCTCGGTCAGCACCACCAGCCCGATGGGCAGGCCGATCGCCACGCCGACCGCCCAGTACAGCGACGCGATCTCCACCACCGGGTTCACCTCTGCGCCAGCGCGAGTCGCCAGATGCCGCGGATCTCTCCGCCCATCGCCACCTCACCCGCCGGGGTGAAGTCGCGACCGGAACGCACGGCGTCGTAGACGTCGGTGGTGACGTAGATGCCCGGCTGCGGCGACCCGCTCTGCACGTGGAGGGCGAGGTCGACGGCGTCACCCCAGACGTCGTAGGCGGGGCTCGCCCTCCCGACCAATCCACTGCTGGCCCTGCCGGTGCCGATGCCGACGCGCAGGCGCAGCGACTGATCGGCCTCGCCGTTGAACCGGTCGACGATGCGTTGCATCTCGACGGCGAAGTCCACGGTGCGGCGGACGTGGTCGATGCGCGGGACGTTGAGCCCACAGCAGGCCAGGTAGCCGTTGCGCAGGTTGCGTATCCGCTCGATGCCCAAACTGTCGGCAGCCGCGTCGAATTGGCGAACCAACCCGTTGACGATCGCCAGTGACTCCTCGGTGGGCACCCCGTGTGTCAGCTCGTCCAATCCGACGACCTCGGAGAAGACCACCGTGACGCCCTGGTGGTCCTGGGCGATGGTCTCCTCGCCGCCGCGGTACCGCGCGACCACCTTCTCCGGCATCTGCGCGCGCATGATGCGCTCGTTCTCCTGCATCTGCTCGGTCAACTGGCCGTCCTTGACCGCGAGGTTGCGGCTCATGTCGTTGAAGGCGCCGGTGAGGTCACCGAATTCGTCGCGGGAGACCACGGGGATCGTGGTTCCGTACTCGCCCGAGCTGATCTCCCGCGCGCCGCTTTCCAACCGTCGAATGGGCCGGACGAACCAGCGCGCCAACAACATCGCAGCGATGCACACCAGGAAGATGATGGTGGCCGTGGACAGCACGAGATCCCTGGTGAACACCTTGACGGGCGCGAAGGCCTCGGCCGTGTCGATGCTGGCCACCACGCCCCACCGCAATCCGGGGATGTCGACCGGGCCGTAGGCCTGAAGGGATTCGTCGCCGAGATAGTCGTCGGCGATCAACGTGCCACTTCGCCCCTGCTGCGCCAGCTTTGCCGAACCGGTGGCGATCGGTTGCACCAGCGTCGTGCCGTTCTGGCGGATGGCATCCTTCGCGACGTCGGGCGGCGTGCCCGCGGCGACGACGTCCTCCTCGTACGCCTTCGGATCTTCAACGAAGAGGCGGGAATTGGAACGCATCAGGTTGTCGGGGCCGACGATGAACGTCTCACCGGTCTCGCCCATGCCCGATTCCCGCCAGCGCCCGTCCATCGTCATCATCTCGTTGATCTTCGACGCCGGGAACTGCAACGCCATCACGCCGTCGATGCGCCCCCCTCGACCCACCGGAGAGACGAACCAGGCCGTCGGTTCGGTCGCCGGTCGATACTGGCCGAAGTCGGTGACTCCGACGTAGTCGAGGGAGTCCGAGTCGACGGCCGCACGGTAGGCGCCGTTGAGATCGCTGCCCTTGTAGGGCCCGTCGAGGATGTTGGTGCCCAGGTCGACGCCCTTGTAGGCGCTGTAGACCACGTTGCCGCGGGTGTCGAGCAGCAACGCGTCCTCGAATGCGAAGCGCGTCACCATCAGGCGGAAGAAGTCGTTGAATCGTGCGTTGGCCGCCGACCACGCGCTGCCGTCGCGCGCGTCGTCGAAGTCGATCGCCTTCTGCCAATCCTCCTCGGGTTGACCGTAAGCACCGAACGGGGCGGTATACAGGGCCTGCAGGTATTGCTGCGCCGTGGAGGTCGGCAGCGACAGGGCGACGTTCACGCTCTCGCCGGTCTGCGCCTTCTTGTCCACCGCGAACCGCTTGGTGTAGTAGTCGACGATCGACTGCTGCTGGGCGGACGTGACGGTCGCCGTGGCGAGTTGCTCGAATCCCGCGGTGAAGGCGTCGACCGCCTCGGTCGCTGTCTCACCCCGGGAGTAGACGAGCAGCGAATCCTTCAAGTCCTGGATCTGAGCTTCGAGTTGCCGACTCTGGGACTGCCGGATTTCGGTGAGGCGGTCGAAGGCCGCCTCCCGGAGCGAGCTCCTGCCCGACTGATAGCCGATCAGGCCGACCACGCCCGACGACACGATGCAGGTGAGAAGCAGCATCACGAGCAGCTTGGACTGGATGCTCACCAGCGCCGTCAGTCGACGCCGTCGCCGTGGGGCGGCCTCCGTCGGCTCGTCGGTCTCCGCCGAGGGGTGGCTGTGGCCGTCGCGTTCGGGTGTGGTGGTCATCGAGTCGCAGAGTATGGGGCAAACGACGGCGATAGGGCGGGGTTGTTTGCCACTCCCCGAGAAGTCACAGTCAGTTCACGGAATCCCCTCAACCGGCCCGCTTGACCGTCCTGTCACTAAGTGACACAGTGGTGCTGTCATTAAGTGACAGGAGGATTTGACATCGACACCGCCGACGCACCGAGCACGGCCGACGACAAGCAGTCGCAGGCGCGCCTCCGTGTGTCCCGGCACGCCTGCGAGCTGTTCTGGGAGCACGGCGTCGCGGCGACCACCGGTGACGACATCGCCGCTGCCGCAGGGCTTTCCACCAGAACCATCTGGCGTTACTTCCGCTCGAAGGAGAGTTGCGTGGAGCCGGTGCTGGCGCAGTCGGCCAAGCGCTTCATCGCGTTGGCAAGTCGGTGGCCCGACGAGCTGTCGCTGGCCGACCACATGGCCGCCGACATGGTCGAAAACCCGCTCAGCGAACGGGAACTCGCCGACGAGATCGCCTCGCTGCGGATCGCCACCATGTCGGCAACGGAGCCGGCTCTGCGCACGGCGTATCTGATGGTGCACGACGAGATGGAACGCGGGTTCGCCCCCGTCGTCGCCAAGCGCTTGCGCCTGCCGGAGGGTGACCTCACCGCGCGACTGTTCGCCGCGGCGGTCACCGCGGCGTTCCGCGTGGTCGACGAGGACGTGGGGCGCCGCGCCATCGTCGAGAAGGAGCGGGTCAGTCAGCAGGAGGCGCTGGCGTTGATCGACCAGGCCATCCGGGACGCCACCAATGGCCGTCTGGGCGGGCCCGTGGAGCCCTGAGATAGCGAAATCCCGATCACCACAACCACATAGCACGTCAATCATCATCGCCAGGAGACCATTCCTGGCGGCGCGCTCGACCATGCCCGCATACCCCTGTGAAAGGACCGTCATGGCACTGCCCGACACGATCTCCGTAGAGGACTTCTTCCGCCCGCCGACCCGCGCGGCCGCGTTGATTTCCCCGGACGGCACCAAGATCGCCTTCCTCGCGCCCTGGAAGGAGCGCCTCAACGTCTGGGTTCAGGGCCTGGAGCCCGACGCCGAGGACGCCCGATGCGTGACCGCCGACGCCAACCGCAGCGTCCTGCACTTCCAGTGGACCGACGACCCCCGTTGGCTGATCTACCTGCAGGACACCAAGGGTGACGAGAACTGGCACGTCCACCGGGTCGACCTCGACGACCCCGAGGCCCCCGCCGTCGACCTCACGCCGTTCCCCGGCGTGATGGCCGCACCCCTGCGCGAGGTGAAGAACGGCACGACGGCGGTCATGATGAACGACCGCGACGCCACGCTGCTCGACGTCCACGATCTCGACGTTGCCACGGGCGATCTGACGCTGCGGGCGATCAACCCCGGACACGTGAACGGCTGGCTGAGCAGCGACGGCGGCGACCTGTTCGCCACCTCACTGACTCCCGACGGCAACCTCGAGCTGTCCGGGTGGGACGACGCCACCGGCACGCTGCGGCCCATCATCACGTTCGACGGCAGCGACTATCCCGTCGGCATTCACCCGATGGTCGTCACCCCCGACGGCACCGGCGTGTGGATGGGATCCAACCGCGACACCGACCGCACCCGCATCGTGCACGTCGATCTCACCACCGGCGAGGAGACCGAGGTCGACGCCCACCCCGAACTGGACGTCGACCCTCGGGGCGTCGTCAGCCCCGTCATCCCGGCGCCGCTCATCCAGGACCGCCGCACCGGTGAGCTGCTCGGTGTGCGCTATTACGGCGAGCGCCAGGTGATTCGGGCCCTCGATCCCGCCTTCGGCGAGGTGCTGGCCAACCTGGAGAAGCTGTCCGACGGGGACCTCGGTCGGCTCTCCTCCGACGAGGCCGGCCAGCGGTGGGTCGTCGGCTTCAACGACGACCGCGAGCCCGGCGTGACCTACCTGTACGACCACCGCACCGGCGACAGCCGGCTGTTGTACCGACCACTGCCGCACCTCGACCCGGAGAAGTTGGCGCCCATGCGACCGGTCACCATCCCCTCACGCGACGGCTGGGACCTGCACTCCTACCTGACCCTGCCGGTGGGGGTCGAACCTCGCAATCTGCCGCTGGTGCTGGTCGTGCACGGGGGACCGTGGTACCGCGACGGTTGGGGCTTCGACGCCGGGGCGCAGTTGCTGGCCAACCGCGGACATGCGGTGCTGCAGGTCAACTTCCGCGGATCCGTGGGCTACGGCAAGGCGTTCCTGAAGGCGGCGATCGGTGAGTTCGCCGGCAAGATGCACGACGACCTGATCGACGGGGTCAACTGGGCGGTCGAACAGGGTTACGCCGACCCCGACCGCGTCGCGATCTTCGGCGGCTCCTACGGCGGGTACGCCGCCCTGGTCGGCGTCACCTTCACCCCCGACGTGTTCGCCGCCGCAGTGGACTACGTCGGAATCTCGGACCTGGCCAACTTCATGCGGACGCTGCCGCCGATCGCGCGCCCGCACCTGGCCAACAACTGGCACAGGTACGTCGGCGATCCCGACGACCCGCAGCAATTGGCCGACATGATGGCCCGCTCGCCCATCACCAAGGTCGACCAGATTCGTACCCCGCTGCTGGTCATCCAGGGCGCCAACGACGTCCGCGTGGTGCAGGCCGAGTCCGACAACCTGGTCACCGCGCTGCGGGCGCGTGGCGTGGAGGTGGACTACCTCGTCCAGGCCGACGAGGGACACGGAGCGATCAACTCGGAGAACGTGTTTCAGATGTGGCATGCGATCACGGGGTTCCTCGCCCGGCACCTGGGCAGCCGATCGTGAACGTGGCTGTGAGAGAACGACGGCCTACCGTGCTGCAGCAGGTTGGAGGCGTACCGGGACTGATCTACGCCAGCGTGCCGAGCATCGTGTTCGTGGCGGCCGACGCCGTCACGGGACTGCACGGCGCGACGGCGTTGGCGGTGGGCGCCGGCGCGGGCATCGCGCTGCTGCGCCTGCTGCGCAAGGAGCCGTTGCAGCCGGCGGTGTCCGGATTGTTGGGCGTGGCCATCGGGGCCTTCATCGCCTACCAGAGTGGGGAGGCGAGAGACTATTTCCTGGTGGGCATTTGGTCGAGCCTCGTCCTTGCCGTGGTGTTCCTCGCGTCGGTTCTGGTGCGTTGGCCGCTCGTCGGTGTCATCTGGGGTGCGATGAGCGGACGGGGCCAGGCGTGGCGGGCGGACGCGTCCGCGCGGATGGGCTACGACCTTGCGACGCTCGCCCTGGTGGCCACGTTCGCGGCGAAGTTCGTGGTGCAGAACTGGCTCTACGGGCTGGACGCCACGGGGTGGCTGGCGTTCGCCCGGATCGCCATGGGATATCCGCTCGGCGCCGTGGCGCTGGTCGTGGTGGTGTGGGCGGTGCGGCGGGCGGATCGGCTGCACACTCGCACGTGACGGTGCCACCATGGAACGCATGGCCGACGAGATGACGTCCGAACGTGAATTCAACGAGCGCAACATCGCGGAGTTCCGCAGCAACGGCGGGAAGGTGGGCGGCCAGTTCGAGGGCTTCCCGCTGCTCATCGTCACGTCCACGGGCGCCAAGAGCGGTGAGCGGCGCGAGAACCTCATCGCCTACTTCGACATCGACGACAAGATCTACGTCGTCGGCTCGGCTGCCGGCCGCGACGCCAGCCCGGGTTGGGTGTTCAACTTCCGCGCGGACCCCGCCGTCACCGTGGAGATCGGTGCCGAGCCGCCGCAGCACATGGTCGCCCACGAACTTCCGAAGGACGAGCGCGACCGGGTCTACGACCTCATCGTCGAGCGGGCGCCCGGGTTCGGCGAGTATCAGAAGAAGACCGACCGGGTGATCCCCGTCTTCGAGCTCGCGAGCAGCTGACGCGGACTACCGAGGTTCGAGCTCGACGCGGTCCCCGCTCCGGATGGTGCCCGCGCTGACGACCTCGAGGTACGCCCCCGCGCACGGCAAGACCCCCATGTCCAGTGCCGGAACCCGGTTTTGGGCCGCGGGCGTCCGCAGCGCGCCGGGATCGCGAGGCAGCGCGCCGTGCTCCAGCGTGGGGATGACGCAACGCGGCGTCGGGCCGATCGCGCGCAGCCGGACCTCGCCGACGACGAGGGTGTGGCCCGTCCAGTCGTTCTCGGCGTAGGCCGGGAACCCGGGCGGCGTCGCGATCACCAGGTTGGGGCGGTAGCGCTCGGCCTCGGTGCCGATCTGCTCGAGGGTCGCGGTGGTGATCACGTGCACCGGCGCGTAGTCGGTGAAGGACGTGCCCGGGGTCGCCTCCCCCAACTCCAGCAGTGGCGCGTCGACCTCGGCGTCGAGACCGAACTCGAGCACCTGGTCGGGGTCGGCCCGCTCCAGCGACGCGCCGGTCGGTCGGCTGTGCGCCAGGCGGACCGGTCGCGCGAGCAAGTCGGAGAGCCGCGCATCGGCCTCGTCGGCGTCGGTCGACAGGTGCTCTCCTTCGGGCAAGCGAATGCTCACGCGGCCCGAATCGACCGTGGCAGTGCAGGTTAGGAGGCCGCGCCACAGCCGCGCCTGCTTGGCGCTGGCCACTCGGCCGGTCTCCTCGTCGATCAGAGCCAGGCGACGGTCGTATTCGACGCCTTGTTCGTCCACGGCGATCGCATCCACGGCCTCGCCGAGCATCGACTTCACCGGGTAGCGGTACAACGTGCCCACGTGCATCTGCACGTCGACGGTGGAAGCTGTCATGACGACACCCTATGGGCGTCGAGCAGACCACCCCACTCGTCGGCCACCACGGCCGCGGCGTCGGGGTCGACGACGGAGCCGCGACTGGCCGTTGCCACCAGCGCCCGACCGAGCGCGAACGGTGACAGCCCCCGGTGGGTGCTCACCTGAACCAGTTCGGCGAAGGCGTCGCCGGCGGTGCAGCGTCGCAACCCCACCAGTATCCCGAGGGCCACGTCCAGACTCCGTGTGCCGGAATGCTCGTCTGTCCACGGGTCGGCGACGCGACTGCTGCCATTCATGGGGGTCTCCTTCTACGGCGCCGGCCCGCTGTCCGCTCGCGAATGGGGCCGTTCCCCCAAACCATAGTCGTGGCCGGGGTCGCTCCGACGGATTTCGGACTGCGAGGTGGCTGTGCACCGTCAACGAATGACGACGATCGTCAACGAATGATGACGCCCCGCAGCGAGTCATAGTGTGAGTCCCGCTGCGCGTGCTCCAACCCCACTCGGCACCGTCGCGGCACGCCGTCGGCCCTGGTCACACCGACCAACACCGAACTCACAGGTATCTTCGTATGCACGATGACCACCGCTGATGCGTCGGAGAGCCGGAGTTTCACCGCCAAGGGTCTTGCGACCCGGGAGCGGATCTTGCGTGCGGCCGCCGACGTCCTGCTCGCCGACGGGCTGACGGCGTTCAACCTGGACAAGGTGCGTCAGGTGGCGTCGGTCAGTGGTTCGCAACTCAACCACTACTTCGTCGACCGGCAAGACCTGATCCGCGCGGTCGTGAAGCGCCAGGTCGAGATCGTGTTGCAGTTCCACCGTCAGCCGAAGCTGGGTGGACTCGACACCTTCGAGGACTGGGAGCAGTGGGCCAACCTCAACGTGCGCTATCTGCGCAAGGTCGGCTATCGCGGCACCGCCACCTATCACGCGCTCGCCGGTCAGTTGGCGAAGTCGGACGCCGCGACCCGGCAGACCTTCGCCGACGGTTACTGGCGCTGGGTCACGTTGCTGGAGGACTCGTTCGCCCGGATGAAGAGCCGCGGCCTGCTGATCGGTTCGGCCCAGCCACGCGAGTTGGCGCTGGTGGTCGTGAGCCTGCATCAGGGCGCCGGCATGCTCGCGTTCTCCTACCGGCAGGAATGGCCGCTGGCCGACGTCACCAGATTCGTCGTCAACTACGTCCGCATGTTCGCCAAGGACGCGGGCGAGCGGACCCCGCGCCCGGCGCGGAAGACGCGACCCCGGCGGCGTCCGGCCGCCGTCGACCACAACGCCGCCCCGCAGTTCACCGCCAAGGGGATGGCCACCCGCGCCCGCATCGTCGACGGTGCCGCCGAACTCATCTTCGAACACGGCGTGAACGGCACCAGCCTCGACGACGTGCGCCGTGCCGTCGGCGTCAGCGGATCGCAGATCTCCCACTACTTCACGGACAAGCAAGATCTCACGCGTCAGGTGATCGCGGCGCGCACCGACTTCGTCGTCGCCTTCCACACGCAGGAGGCGCTCGGCCACCTCGACACCTTGGACTCGATGCGCACCTGGGCCGATCTGTGTTGGGCTCAGGGTGGTGAGGACTACCTGCGGGGCGGGTGCGTCTACGGTTCCCTCACCGGTGAACTGCTCGAGGCCGACGACGTCGTGCTCGACGATCTCGCCGACGGCTACGAGCGCTGGCTGCAGATCTTCGAGAGAGGCCTGTCGGCGATGTGCCGACGAGGTGAGCTCACGCCCGACGCTGATCCCCGTCACCTTGCCGTGGCCATGGTCGCCGCCCATCAAGGGGGCACGTTGCTCACCCACGTCACCGGCAGCCCTGAACCGTTCCGGGCGGCCGTGAACGCCGCGCTCGACTATGTGGCCGGCTTTGCCGTGCGGCCCAACAAATCTCGGACCAGGTCCAAGAGCTGATCTCCTCGGTCCCTTCCTTGGTCGAGAACCTGGACATTATGGGCTGCATCGCCCACAATAATGGGCGGAGAGACCCACTATGGGCACGGTCCAATCGAGGCCGGTGTGAGGAAAGGCGTCCCATGGGATTGGCATGGCAACAAGGCCCGCTCGCCCTTCGTGCGGTGGGCCACTTCCTCACCCCCGAACCGCTGCCGCGGTTGCTGTTCGCCGAGCCGCTGCGCCGTCGAATGCGAGTTCGATTCGCAGACAACTGGATAGCCGACAGCCAGGACGTGGTGTTGTTGCACGAACCGGGCCGCTATCCCGTCGCCTACTTTCCCCACGCGGACGTGATGTCGGGAGTGCTCATCGACGACGGTCACGTCACCGAGCACGCTGATCTCGGACCGGTGACCTGGTACGGCGTGCGGGTCGGCGATCGTAACGTGAGACGAGCGGCCTGGCAGTACGCCGCCCTGCCCGACCATGCGAGCGTCCTGGCTGGCTGTGTCGCGTTCGCGTGGCGGGCGATGGACGCCTTCTACGAAGAAGACGAGCGCATCTTGGGGCACGCCGCCGACTTCTACCACCGCATCGACATCCGCTCCACGTCAGGGCATCTGGTGGTTCGCGACGGTGACCGCGTGGTCGCCGAGACCGGGGGACCGCTGGTGCTCTATGAATCGGGCTTTGCGCCGCGCTGGTACGTGCCGCGCGAGGACGTCGACGACGGCGCACTGAGACCGGTTGACGGACAGACGTTCTGCCCCTACAAGGGATTGGCGAGCTACTACGCCGTCGGTGACCGACTGCGCGCGGCGTGGTCATACCCGGACGCCTGGGCCGAGGTGGACCGCATACGTGACCACGTCTCCTTTGAACCGGACAAGGTCGACGTTCGCCTCGACGACCAGCAGCTTCACCTCGAACCCGGGCAAACCGTCATCGCCCACGGTGTCGACCGCGGACTCGACGCCGAGGAAGTGCTCGTCCGCACCCAGACCTGAAGGGAAACAGAACATGTCACAGGACTACGACGTCGTCGTCCTCGGAGGCGGACCGGTGGGCATCAACGCCGCCGACCGCGCTCGTGCGGAAGGTTTGTCCGTCGCCCTCGTCGAGCGCGAACTCGTCGGCGGTGAATGCAACTACTGGGGCTGCGTGCCCAGCAAGTCGCTCTTGCGGCCGGTGCTCGCCGTCGCCGAGGCGCGCAAGGTCGACGGCGCCCGCGAGGCCGTCGTCGGCGCGATCGACGCAAAGGGAGTGTTCGCCCGCCGGGACCGGTACGTCACCAATTGGGACGACACGCCGGTGGCCGAGGCGGTCGTCGGCAAGGGCGTCGACCTGATTCGCGGACACGCGCGCCTCGACGGGGTCAGACGCGTCGTCGTGACCACGTCGGATCGACGGCTCAAGCTGCACGCTCGCCACGCGGTGATGGTGTGCACCGGCAGCACCGCCGCAGTACCCGACCTCCCTGGTGTCGCGGAAGCCAAGCCCTGGACCAACCGTAGGGCCACCGACAGCAGTGCGGTTCCGGACCGCCTGGCGGTGGTGGGCGCCGGGGGAGTGGGCGTCGAAATGGCCACGGCCTGGCACGGTCTGGGCTCACGGGTCACCCTGCTGTCGCGCGTCGCCGGATTGCTCCCGCGCATGGAGCCGTTCATCGGCGAGCACGTGCACCGCGGACTCGTCGACGCCGGCGTGGACGTGCGCACCGAGGTGCACGTCACCGAACTGCGTCGCCCCGACGGGAGCGGGCCCATCCAGGTCACCATCGACACCGGGGAGCGGCTCGAGGTGGACGAGATCCTCTTCGCGACCGGCCGGACGCCGAACACCGCGGAGATTGGCCTCGAGTCCGTCGGGCTGGCACCCGGCGTGTGGGTCGACGTCGACGAGACGTGTCTGGCCCGCGGGGTCGAGGGTGAGTGGCTGTACGCCCTCGGCGACGTCAACCACCAAGCGTTGCTGACCCACCAGGGGAAGTACCAGGCGCGGATCGCCGGTGCCGTGATCGGCGCGCGTGCCCACGGCCGACCGGTGGACATGAACCCGTGGAGTGCGCACGTCGGCACCGCGAACGATCTCGCGGTCCCGCAGGCCTTCTTCACCGATCCGGAAGCGGCGTCGGTGGGGCTAACCACTGACCAGGCGCGAATGCGGGGACACCGAGTGCGCCCCGTCGACGTCGACATGGGTATGACGGTGCCCGGCGCCAACTTCTACGCCGATGGCTACACGGGGCACGCGCGAATGGTCGTCGACGACGACGATCAGACGTTGCTCGGGGTCAGCTTCGTGGGGCCCGGAGTGGTGGAGATGTTGCACTCGGCCACCGTCGCCGTCGCCGGCCGGGTGCCGATCGCGCGGCTTTGGCACGCCGTGCCGTGCTTTCCGACGATCAGCGAGGTGTGGCTCAGGCTGTTGGAGGCGTATCGGGACGGCGCTCCAGCAGGCTAGCGAGTTCGGTGACGTCGACGGCCAGCAAGTCAGGCTGCGGTACGCCCGGTGCTACCAGCGGTGCATGGCCGGGCCGGGTAATCAGGGCGCCCCGCAAGCCGGCACCCTGTGCCCCGAGGATGTCCCACGTGTGCGCGGCCACCATCATGGCGTGCGACGGGTCGACGCCGAGCTGGGCGGCCACCCGGCGGTACAGGTGGATCGACGGCTTGAACAACCCGAGGGTGTCCACCGTGAACTGGTGCTCGAAGAAGTCGCCGAGGCCCGCATTGTCGAGTGGCGAAGCGACATTGGGCCGGTGTGGCGAGTTGGTCAGGGTCACCAGCCGGTAGCCCGCGTCCCGCAGTCGGGCCAAGCCCGGGGCGACGTCGGGGTGGGCGGGCATCGTCCGCATGCCCTCGGCCAGTGAGTCCAGGTCGTCGTCGGTGACCACCACGTCGCGAGTGGTCGCGAGCATCTGCAGCACCGACCGGCCGAGGGTGAAGAAGTCGACGTAGTAGCCGGACAGCGTCAGCGTCATCGAATACTTGATCAGCTCGTCGAACCAGGTGCGGTAGACGCCGGCGCCGCCGAACATGCGCTCGAAGTGCGGGCCGAGTGATTCGAGGTCGAGCAAGGTCTCGTTGACGTCGAAGATCAACACCGACGGTGGCTCAGTGGGCGGGGACTCGAGCGTCATCCATCCACTATGGGTGACGCCACCCAGTTTGGCGAGAAACCGAACATACGTGACCGGTCGGCTACCATCGATGGCATGCCCCGGCCACCGAATCCCGACGTGCGTAGACGCCTGCTGTCCGCGGGACTCGACCTGGTGCACGGCCGCGGCTTCGCCGCGAGCGGCGTCAAGGACATCACCGACTCGGCCGGCGTGCCCAAGGGATCGTTCTACGCCTACTTCCCCAGCAAGGAGGCATTCGCCGCAGCGATCCTCGAGCACTACTGGTCCGACATCGAACGGCGACTCCTGCCGATCCTGGACGCGGACGGTCCCGCGCAGGAGCGTTTGGTCCGCTTCTTCCACGCGCTGGCCGACGAGCACGAGGACGGCGACTTCCTACTCGGCTGCCTCATCGGCAACCTGTCGCTCGAGCTCGGTGGCGCCAGTGACGCGGTCCGCGACCAGCTCGCGAGCATCCTCGAGCGCTGGGACGCGGCGCTGACGGCATGTGTGCGGTCGGGGCAGCACGGGTCGGGCGGCATCCGCACCGATCTCGACGCCGACGAACTGGCGGCGACGCTGATCGAGGCGTGGGAGGGTGCCGCTCTGCGGGGCAAGGTCACCCGGAGTCGGACACCGTACGCGCGCTTCGAAACGATCACCGTCCCGGCACTGCTGCGTTGATCCTGCGGTCTGCATGGGAGCTGACGTGCAGTCCTTGTAGATAGACGACCGGTCACGTATTGTCGGCGGGGTACGCATCTGCTAACAAGAGGATCGCCCCGATGACCGTCCCGCCCATCTACGCCGAACCACTGCACCCCGCGTTGCCCGCCTCGGGCTTCGAGCTCGACCTCGCCCACGCCGCCCTGGTGGTCACCGACCCGCAGATCGACTTCCTCAGTCCCGACGGTGTGTCCTGGGCGATCTTCGGCGACAGCATCGAGGAGAACGGCACGGTGGCCCACATCGGCGAATTGTTCGACGCCGCCAAGCTCGCCGGCATCACCGTCGCCGTGTCGCCGCATCACTTCTATCCGACCGATTCGCAGTGGCGCTTCGGCGATCCCCTCGAGGCGTTCATGGGAGGCGTCGGCATGTTCGGACGCCAAGGCGCGTACACGCTGGACGGCTTCGCCGGCTCCGGCGCGGACTTCCTGCCGGCCTACCGCGATCAGATCCTCGACGGTCACACCGTCATCACCTCGCCCCACAAGATCGTCGGCCCGGAGTCCAACGACCTCGTCCTGCAGCTGCGCAAGCGATCCGTCAGCCAGGTGATCCTCGCCGGCATGGCCGCAAATCTTTGCGTCGAAGGGCACATGCGCGAACTCGTCGAACAGGGCTTCGAGGTCGTCGTCGTGAAGGACGCCACCGCCGGCCCACGGCTACCCGAAGGCGACGGCTACCTGGCCGCGCTGGTCAACTACCGCTTCCTGGCCAGCGCAGTGTGGACCACCGCCGAGGCCGTCGACTTCCTGAAAGGCTAGACACCACATGACCATTCACGATCCACGCCACCACACGTTCGCGTTGAACCACGGCGGCGGCCGGATTCCGGCACTCGGATTCGGCACGCTCGTCTCCGACAGCACCAAGACGCGCGACGCCACGGTCGCCGCCGTCGAGGCCGGCTTTCGGCACCTCGACTGCGCCGAGCGCTATCGCAACGAGGCACTAGTCGGCGAAGCACTTCAGAGCCTGTTCGCCACCGGCGCGATCCGGCGCGAGGAACTGTTCGTCACCACCAAGCTGTGGAACAACAACCATCGCCCCGACCGCGTCAAGCCCGCCCTGCAGGCCAGTCTGCGCAAGCTCGGACTCGACTCGGTCGACCTGTACCTGGTGCACACGCCCTTCGCGTTCCACCCCGGCGACGACCAGGACCCGCGCCATCCGCACGGGGCCGTCGTCTACGACGACGGGGTGACACTGGCCGAAACGTGGTCCGCCATGGAAGGTCTCGTCGACGACGGACTCGCCCGCGCGATCGGCCTGTCCGACATCGACGCCGACGGCACCCGCAGGGTGGTCGCCGGCGCCAGGATCGCCCCGGCGGTCGTCGAGGTCGAATCGCATCCGTACCACCCGCAGTGGGATCTGCATCAGCTGTGCGAATCCGAGGGCATCGTCCTGCTGGCGTTCGCCCCGCTGGGGCACGCGCTGGAACCGCGACTGCTCGACGACCCGCTGATCGTCGACGCCGCGCGGCGCCTGGGCAAGACTCCCGCCCAGGTGCTTCTGGCCTGGGGCATCCAACGTGGTACCGCCGTCCTCACGTCGTCGGTGACACCGTCCCGCATCGCCGAGAACGCCGACGTCACCGCCGTGCCCGACGACGTCGTGCAAGCCATCAGCGACCTGGACACCAGGATTCGGTTCAACTCCGTCGTCGATGCCGGCGAACCGGGATTCCGTCAAGTGCCGCAGGGGAGTTGACTGACGACGAGATGACATCGAGAGGTTACGACCCCGACGTGCTCGCCCCCGGGTTGGACGTGGTGTTCTGCGGCATCAACCCGGCGTCGAGCGCGGTCGCCGACGGCCACAACTTCTCCAACGCGAGCAACCGCTTCTGGGCGGTCCTGCACCTGGCCGGGTTCACCGACACGCGCCTGCGCGCCGAGGACGAACGTCAGCTGCTGACCTACGGCTGCGGCATCACCGCCGTGGTGGTGCGCCCGACGCCGACGGCGGCCGAGATCGCCGCCGCGGAGTTCCGCGACGCAAGGCCGTCCTTCGAGGCCAAGGTGCGCCGGTATCAGCCCCGCGTCGTCGCCTTCCTGGGCAAGCGTGCCCTGTCGGCCATGCTCTCGACGCGTGACGTCGCCTGGGGCAGGCAGCCGACGGACGTCGCCGGCGCGACCGCCTGGGTGCTGCCCAACCCCAGCGGACTGAACCGCGGCTTCGCCCTCGACGCGCTCGTGCGCGCCTACGCCGAGCTCCGGGCCGCGGTACCCCGACGCTGACGGCGTCTCCACGATCACCACGAGTCAAACCATCGCCCGACCGGCCGCCCCTCCCTTACCGTCCTCCCACGTGACCAACGCCCATCTCAGCCGCCGCCGCGCGCTTCAACTCCTCGGACTCGCCGGTGGCGCAATGGCGTTCGCGCCCGCGCTCGCCGCGTGCGGATCCGAGGGCAGCACCGCTGCGCTCTCCACCACCGCGCCGACGGGCGGACGCTTCGACGGCGTCACCCTCAAGCTGCTGGTCAACCAGCCGCACGTGACGTCCTTCCGCGACGTCCTGGCGCCGAAGTGGAAGGCGGCCACCGGTGGCACCCTCGAAGTGACCGCTGCGCCGTACGACCAGCTGACCAGCAAGCAGATCCTCGACGTGCAAAGCGGCACGGGTGAATTCGACGTCTTCGACTACTTCTACTTCGGTCTCGGCGACCTCGTCGACGCCGGCGCGCTCACCGACCTCACCGGGTGGATCGACGCCAACGGCGAGAAGATCGGCACCAGCGGCTACCTCAAGTCGATCTACGACCCGTACACCCTGCTCGACGGCAAACGCTACGGCCTGCCCTACGACGGCGACGTCCACATCCTCTTCTACAACACCGAACTCTTCGACCGGTACAAGGTCGCGCCGCCCACCACCTGGGACGAGTACGACGACGCCGCGGCCAAGATCACCACCGATGCCAAGGGTTCCGCATACGGCGCCATCGTCTCCGGCCAGCAGGTCCCGATGATCCTCGGCTGCTCCTACATCAACCGGCTCACCGGATACGGCGGAAACCTGCTGGGTGCCAACGGCAAACCGGAGCTCACCTCCGACGCCTCGGTGGCCGCGCTGAACCATTTGGTCAAGGTGTCGCCCGCCGCGTTGCCCACCCCGCTGCAGATCGGCTTCGACCAGGCCAACACCGCCTTCCTTACCGGCCAGGGTGCGATGCTCGACACCTGGACCGACATGGCGCTGCGGGCGGAGGACCCGACGGCTTCGAAGATCGCCGGCAAGTGGGGGGCGCTCTCGCTGCCCGTGGGCGGTGCCAACAAGACCCCGCGCACCGCGCTCGACGCCGGCTTCGGACTCGGCATCTCCACCGCCACCAAGAACCAGGACGCGGCGTCGGCGTTCATCGCCTGGGCCACCGCCGCGCCGCAGAACCTCGTCGTCTCCTCGACCCCCGGCGCCGGCATCGACCCCGCCCGTGGCGAGGTGCTCGACTCCGACGGCTACGCCAAGGTGGTGACCAAGGCCATCGGCCCCATCCGCGAAGGTCTCAACGGCACCCCGCTGGTGTGGCCCAAGACCGCCGGTGCACCCCAGTTGCTGCAGGGCCTCGTCGACCAGATTGCGTTGGCCGTCAACGGCACCCAGACCGTGCACCAGTCGCTGGAGAACTCCCAGAATCAGTGGGACAAGGCCCTGGCGTGACCCAACGCGTCCCACGATGGCTGGCCGCCCCAGCCATTGCCGGCGTGGCGCTGCTGCTGGTCTATCCGACGATCTACCTCGTCGCGCTCGCCCTGACCAAGTCCTCACTTGCCAAGCCGCTCAACCGCTTCACCGGCCTGGACAACTTCGCCGGGGCGTTCGCGTCGCCGGCGTTCACGCCGTCGCTGTGGAAGTCGATGACCTTCGCCGTCGTCGTCGCAGTCGTGACGACCCTGCTCGGCCTCGGCATCGCGCTGCTCCTGCGTCACCGGGGTGGCGGTTTCGGCGTGATCGGCGCACTGTTCCTGCTGCCGTTGGTGACCGCCCCGGTGCTCGTCGGGGTGGCCTGGAAACTCCTGCTGGCGCCCGTCGGCGGCGGATTCGCCAACGTGTTCAAGGCCGTTGGCCTCGAGGGCTTCAACCCGCTGGGCTCCGGCGTCGGCGCGTTCGTGGTGCTGCTGGTCATCCACGTCTGGCAGTGGACGCCGTTCGCGACGCTGATCGCCTTCGCCGCACTCGGCGTCGTCCGGCCCGAACTGCTCGAGTCCGCCCGCATCGACGGCGCCTCCCCGTGGCGCACGTTCACCACCGTCACCTGGCCGGCGATCGCGCCCAGCATCTGGGCCGTCGCCGTGCTCGAACTGGTCATCGGCTACAAGGTCTTCGACGTCCTGGTCGTCATCACCGCCGGGGGACCGGGCTTCTCGACGAGCCTGTCGCCGTTCGTGATCTACCAAACCGGGCTGCGCGGCAGCTTCGACATGGGCACCGCCGCCGCCCAGACCCTGGTGTTCGGCCTCGTCGTAGGCGCCGTCGCCACCGTCGTCACGGCGCTGCGGGCCCGCGCGGTCAAGGCCGACGCGTGAAGGCTCGACTCGTCCTCCTCGGCGGGTTGGTGGTGGCCCTGCTGCCCATCGCCTACCTGCTGTCGCTGGCGCTGCGCCCCGCCGGCGAGGTGCTCAACTCCAGCCTGCTGCCCGACACGGTGTCCTTCGACAACTTCGTCAAGGTGTTCGACACCATCGAGCTGGGCACCATGCTGACCAACTCCTGGGTGTCGGCCGTCGGCGCCGCGGTGCTCGCCGTCCTGATCGCCACGCCGGCAGCCTATTTCACGGCGCGGCACGTCCGCGGCGACCGTCTGCTGACCATCCTGCTGGCGAGCTACTGCGCGCCGCCGATCGTCGCCATCATCCCGCTGTTCTTCCTGCTGCGGTACGCCGGGCTCACCAACAGCCTCGCCGGACTGATCCTCGTCAACGGGCTTGCCGGTGTCCCCGTCGCGGCCTGGTTGCTCGACGGCTTCGTGCGGCGCATCCCCGTGGAGATCGACGAGGCCGCCGTCATCGACGGGCTGTCGGTGGCCGCCACGCTGCGCAAGGTGATCCTGCCGCTCCTGTGGCCCGGCATCGTCGCCGCGCTGCTGGTCACGTTCTTCCTGTCCTACAACGACTTCCTCTTCGCGGTGTACCTCGCCGTGACGAAGGAGAGTCAGACGCTGACCGTCGGACTGTCCCTCTTCCAAGGCGATCGCAACGTGCAGTTCGGCCAGCAGGCCGCGGCCGGACTGCTCGGCGTCGCCCCCGTCTACGTGCTCGCGCTGGCCGCTCAGCGCTACCTCGTCGGCGGACTGACCACCGGAGCCACCAAATGAGTCACGTCGACGTCGTCGGCCTCACCAAGACCTACGACGACCGCGCCGTCGTCGACGATCTGTCGCTCACCCTGCCCGACGGGTCTCTGACCGTGCTGGTCGGACCGTCGGGCTGTGGCAAGTCGACCACCCTGCGCATCGTCGCCGGACTCGAGACCGCCGACGGTGGCACCGTCTCGATCGGCGGTCGTGACGTCACCGCGGAGTCCCCGCGCACGCGCGACGTCGCGATGGTGTTCCAGAACTACGCGCTGTACCCGCACCTGTCGGTGGCCGCCAACATCGCGTTTCCGTTGCGCAACAACGGAGTCGCCAAGCACGAGGCCGCCCGCCGGGCGCGCGAGGCCGCCGACCGGGTCGGCATCAGCGCGCTGCTCGACCGCAAGCCTCGGCAACTGTCCGGCGGCCAGCAGCAGCGCGTGGCCATCGCCCGGGCGTTGGTCCGCACGCCCAAGGTGTTCCTGTTCGACGAGCCGCTGAGCAACCTCGACGCCAAGCTGCGCGTGGAGCTGCGCTCGGAGATCCGCCGCCTGCAACAGGACTCGGGCATCACCGCGCTGTACGTCACCCACGACCAGGAGGAGGCGATGACGATCGCCGACCAGCTCGTGGTCCTCGACGCCGGGGCCATCGCGCAGGTCGGGACGCCCGAGGAGCTCTACCGTCGGCCGGCCAACACGTTCGTCGCCGGGTTCATCGGGTCGCCGAGCATGAACCTGCTGCCGGGTGCCGTGCGAGGGGGGACGTTCGAGGGTGACGGGGTGCGGTTCGCGGCGCCCGGTGCCGACGCCGCCGCGGTGACACTGGGCATACGGCCGGAGGACCTGCTGGTCACCCCGGCGCCTCGGGGCGAGGGAACGGTGGAGATCGTCGAATTGCTGGGTCCGCGTTACGTGTTCATCGTGACGGCCGGGGCGCATCGGCTGACCGCGGTGGTCGAGGCGGCCACCGTGGCGGGCTGGGGCACGACGCCCGCGCCAGGTGACGCCGTGACCGTCGACGTCCGGGCCGACCGGGTGCACTTGTTCGACGGCACCACCGGCCGCCGCCTCGCCTAACCCCCGCGAGCAGTCCGCAAGCGGCTCCAGCAAATGGCCCTGTATCCGCTTGCGGACTGCTCGCGGGGGAGGGAGGGGGGCGTCGTCAGCGTTGCGTGCGCCCGATGCCCCACGCGTACGGCGGGGGAGTGCCGTTGACCTGGAATGCGCCCAGCACCTTCGCCTTCAGGATGCGCGGGTTGTGCGACGCCACCGTGCGCGCGTTGCGCCAATGCCGGTCCAACCCCCGCGCCGACGAGGTGCCCGACGCACCCAGCGTGTCGAACAGGTTCGACGCCGCGTCGATCGCCAACTGCGAGGCGGTGACCTGTGCCGCCGAGGACTCCAGTTCGGCTCGCTCGCTGGCCTTCTGCAGACCGTCGGCGTCGGACGGGTCGAGGGCCGCGGCCGCGTCGATCGCCTCGGCCACCTTGAGGGCCAACGCCTCGGTGGTGTACGCCGACGCCCAGATCTCGCCGACCCGGGCCAGCACCTGCGGGTCGTCGCGCACGCGGGAGCTGTTGGCGTGGCTGAAGTTCCGCTCCCGCTCCTGCACCTCGCGGGTGACGTCCACCAGGACCGCGCGGGTGATGCCGGCCAGCGACGCCAGATGGTTCAACTGGTAGAGCGCCGTCTGATACGGGTGCCGCTGACTGAACGGCACCAGGTCGTCCACCCGGGCGTCGTGGAACTCCGCGGTGCCGGTGCCGGTGCCGCGCTGACCGAATCCGTCCCAGTCGTCGTGCACCACGACCCCGGGCTGGCGGACGTCGACGATCGCGATGGCGGGGTCCTCGCCGACGCGGGCGTACACGTCGGCCCACTCTGCGAAGATCGTGCCGGTCGTGTAGTACTTGCGGCCGTTGACCACCGGCTGCCCGTCGACGTGGGTCACCTCGGTCTGCACGCGGTCGATCGACGTCGAGCCGATCTCGGTCCAGGCGTTGCCCGCGATCTCCCCGTCGACGAACCGCTCGAACCACCGCCGCACGTCCTCGCCGCGACGGTGCCGGAACAGCACGTCCTCGGCGAAGACGAAGTGCCCGCGCAGCGCCTGGGCCAGGTTGGCGTCGGCGGTGGCGACGTCGATCCACAGCGCCGTCACCTCGCGCCAGTTCAGGCCCCAGCCACCGAACTCGGTCGGCACGCGCAGCGCCCCGAAGCCGGCGGCCTTCAGCGCGTTTACCGCGTCGACCGGCAGTTCGCGGTCGTGGTCGCGCTGGCGCGCTCCGGCCGCGATCTCCTCGAGCACGGGGGCGAAGTGGGCGCGGGCGTCCTGGGCACGATCTGCGGCGATGATGGTCACAACGCTGCAGTGAACAGCGATTACGCCGTCATCGCGCGGGTTGGACTCTGTCAGAGTGCAACCCGCCGCACGCGGCGGTTCGGGTCATAGGGTGGCGCCGTGACGCGCACGCCCTGGACCACGCTGCCCACCGACGACGAGATCGAGCGGTGGGACGCCGTCGCCGACGAGACCGGCCGCCTGCTGGCCCGAGACGCGCTCGCCCGGGACCGCGCCAACGTCGACCCGGAGGGTGAGCTCAAACTCCTCAAGGACTCCGGGCTGGCCAACCTGCTGATCCCGCGCCAGTTCGGCGGTCACGGCGGCCACTGGTCGACCGGTCTGCGCGCGGTGCGGATCCTCGCCCGCCACGACGCGTCGATCGCGCAGATCCTGAGCTACCACTACTGCAACCAGGCGGCCATCGTCTTCTTCGCCGACCCGTCGCGCTGGGAGCACTGGTACGCCGCCTCGGCGACGGGAAGCTGGCTGTGGGGTGACGCCGTCAACCCCGTCGACCCCGACCTGGTGCTCACCCGCGACGGCGAGGGCTACCGGCTCAACGGCCGCAAGCGGTTCGCGACCGGCGCCTCGACCGGCGACGTCACCCTCGCCATGGCCGCCGACGGCGAGCCCGGCGCCCGGATCCTGGCCACGGTCGTCGAACACGACCGCGACGGCGTCGAATTCGCCGGTGACTGGGATGCGTTGGGGCAGCGGCTCTCCGCCAGCGGCAGCGTCGACTTCCACGACGTCGCCGTCGCATCGGAGGACGTCCTCGGCGAGGTGGGCGAGGAACCCTACTCGACGCTCGTTACCCCGGGCGTGCAGCTGAGCTTCGCGAACCTGTACCTCGGCATCGCCGAGGGCGCGTTGGCCCGGGCCCGCGAGCTGACGCTGGAGCGGCGTGGCGCCTGGCTTCTCGGCACCGCCGAGCACTACTCGCGAGACCCGTTCGTGCAGCGCGTGTTCGGGGAACTGCTGTCGCGCACCGCGGCCGTCGAGGCGCTGGCCGACCGCTGGAACACCCGCTTCGACCGGGTGATCGCCCGCGGCGCCGACGTCACCGCCGCCGACCGCACCGACGCCGAGATCGGCATCGCCAAGCTCAAGGTCGTCGCCACCGAGACCGCGCTGGACGTCGCCCACCGCGTCTTCGAGGTCACCGGCTCGAGTTCGACCCGCAGCCACGTCGGCCTCGACCTCTACTGGCGCAACATCCGCACGCACTCGCTGCACGACCCCGTCGACTACAAGAAGCTCGAGGTCGGCGCCAACTACCTCACCGGCGACGTGCAGCCAATCACGTTGTACACCTAGGCCGGCCACCCGGCGAGCGCCATGTCCGCAACGGCCCGCAGTTCGTCGCGGGTGGCTCCGCTGCGGGCTTGCACGGCGAGCCCCTGGCAGACCACCGACACCCACCGAGCCAGCAGCACCGGGTCGACGCCGACCAGCTCGCCGTCGGCGACCGCCCTGTCGAACCGTTCGGCGAGCTGGTGCACCGTCGCCTCCCGCAGTTCGGGCAGCCCGGGTGCCCGCCCGACGGTCAGGCAGCCGGGGATCTCGCCGCTCACGGTCTGCGCGGCGCCGTGCACCATCGCCTCGGCCACCTCGTGGGCCGTCGGCTGCGCGAGGGCGTCGACCAGGTAGTCGCCGGGACCGGCCATGTAGCGCCGAGCGGCGCGCGCAAACAGGTTCTCCTTGGAGTCGAACTCGGCGTAGATGCTGCGGCGGTTCACCCCCGTCGCGTCGCTCACGTCGGAGATCGACACGCCGTCGAATCCGCGTGCCCAGAACAGCCTCATCGCGGCGTCCTCGACTTGATCGGGGTCGAACTCCCTCGGCCGACCGATCGCCATGTGGCCTCCCCTGGGTGTGATGCCGGTCACAGGCGGAATGCCTGCGTCGTGACCGGACTTGACCTGATCGTACTTAGTAACACAACGGTTCGTAACTATCTGGAGGCCATGACATGAGCGCAGCACCCCTGACCGGACGACGGGCACTGGTAACGGGAGGATCCCGCGGCATCGGCGCCGAGATCGTCCGGAGGCTGGCCTCCGACGGCGCCGCGGTGGCATTCACCTACTCGTCGTCGAAGACCGAGGCCGACGCCGTCGTCGCCGAGGTCACCGCGACCGGCGCCACGGCCGTCGCCATCCAGGCCGACGCCTCGGACCCGGCCCAGACCGGCGCCGCCGTGGACCGGGCCGTCGCCGAACTTGGCGGCTTGGACATCGTGGTGAACAACGCCGCCACGGCGACTCTCCTCCCGGTCGACGAGTTCACGGCGGAGCAGTACGACCGGCTCCTCGCCATCAACGTCGGTGGGGTGTTCTGGACGGTTCACGCGGCGCTCGCGCACCTCGGTGACGGCGCCCGCATCATCAACATCGGCAGCGTCAACGCCGACAGCGTCCCCACCCCCGCGACCGCGGTGTACGCGCTGACCAAGGGCGCGGTGTCGTCCTTCACCCGCGGGCTCGCCCGCGAACTCGGCCCGCGCGGCATCACCGTCAACAACGTGCAGCCCGGTCCGATCAACACCGAAATGAACCCGGACGAAGGCGAATTCGCCGACCTCCTGCGACCGCTCACCGCGCTCGGGCGCTACGGAAAGACCAGCGAGGTCGCCGCCGTCGTGAGCTTCCTGGCCGGCCCGGAGTCCGCCTACGTCACCGGCGCGAACCTCAACGTCGACGGCGGCTTCACCGTCTAGCGGTCACCGCGCGTCGCGCACCGCGAGGTAGTGCTCGGAGACCGGCACCCCGTCGGTGTAGCGCTCGACGGCCTCCTCGATGAGCCGGTCCTGACCCGTCAGGCGGGTGTAGTGCTGGTGCATGTGCTCGCCCCAGGAGCGCACGACGAACGTCTCCACGAACGTCGACTCGTGCTCGATGCTGCGGAATAGTCGCCACTGCGACGCCCCGGTGCGCTGACGGGACCGGCCCAGCACCGTCATGGCGGTCAGGAACGCCTCCTCGTCCTGCGCCGCAACGCGATACGACGTCAGCACCAGCACCGGGCCGTCGAGCGGTTCGGGCTCGAAGATCAGCGTCGGCTCCGGCCAATGCGACGACGGCGTGAGGTCGAGGCTGCTGGTCTTCGCGTGTAACGGCCACCACAGTGACGACATGGCGCACACCACCAGCAGGCCGGCGCTCACCAGCAGGCTGGTCGAACTGGACGCCACGCCGGCGACCAGGCCCCACACCACCGAGCCCAGCGCCTGCCCGCCCATGAAGATCAGTTGGTACACCGACAGACCGCGGGCGCGCACCCAGGCGGGGAGGCTCAGCTGCATGGAGGCGTTGAGCGTCGACAGCGACAACAGCCAGGACGCGCCGCCGACGATCAACGCCCCCAACACGATTGCGAAGACGGGCACCAGCGCCAGCACCACGGTGGCGAGCGCGAAGCCCGCCGCGCCGACGGTCAGCAGGACGTTCTGGCCGAACCGAGACCGCAACCGCCCCAACAGGAACGCACCGATGACGGCACCGAGGCCGATCGCCCCTAGCAGCAGACCGTAGCCCGACGACGACAACCCCAGATTCTTGGCGGCCACCACCGGCAGCAGTCCCCACAGCGCACTCGCCGGGGCGATGAACAGCGCGGCCCGCAACAGGATTCGTCGCACGATCGGCGAACTGCGGATGAACCGTCCGCCCGCGCTGAGGGCGGCCAGCGCCCGTTCGGGTGGGTACCCGCGCTCGACGACGGGTCGGCGCCACCACACCAGCACGACCACGATGCCGACGAACGACACCGCGTTGAGGGCGAACACCGACGTCGGGCCGGCCACCGACACCAGCACCCCGGCGATGGCCGGACCGATCGCCCGCGCACCGTTGAGGCTCATGCTGCCCAACGCGGCCGCCGCCGGGATCTGTTGAGCGGGAACCAAATCCGGCTGGATGGCCTGCCACGCCGGGGCGGTCAGCGCCTGCCCGCACCCGATGACGAACAACAGGGTCAGCAGCACCGCGGGCGTGGTCAGCCCGAACCCGGTCAGCGTGGCGAGCAGCCCCACCCCGGCGGCCATCGCCCCCTGCGTTGCGATGAGAAGTCGGCGCCGGTCGACCAGGTCGGCCAAGACTCCCGACGGCAACGCCAGCAGCACCACCGGCAGGGTGGTCGCGGTCTGCACCAGCGGCACCAGCACCGCGGCGCGGGGATCGCCCACCAGCATCCACTGGGCGCCGACGGTCTGCATCCAGGTGCCGAGGTTGGAGACCAGCTGCGCGATCCACAGCGCGCGGTAGACCGGTGAGCGCAGCGGCGCCCACGTCGAGATGGGGGCCGGCGCGTCCGTCGCCGAAGTCATCGGAGTGGTTTCCCCGGCGCGGACGCGGCTGGCCTCAGCCCTTGACCAGGGTGAACTGCCCCAGCTCGCTGATGCGGCGCTGGAAGAAGTCGCTGCAGCCGACGAGGTACTTCATGTAGCGCTGGTAGACCTCTTCGGACGTCGCGGCGACCGCTTCGTCGTGATGCGCCTCCAGCGCCGTGGCCCACAGATCCAACGTCCGCACGTAGTGCTCGTCGAGCAACTGCTTCTGCTCGAGGGAAAACCCAGCGTCGGCCGACAGCCCGACGATGTCGTCGTCGCAGGGCACCGAACCGCCCGGGAAGATCTCCTTGGCGATGAACCGCATGAACCGCAGGTCGGTCATCACGATCGGGATGCCCATCTCCGGCCAGCGCTTCAGCGGGTGCCCGAGGATCGCCTGGATCAGCATCCGGCCGTCGGCGGGCAGGATGCTGCTGCAGAACTGGAAGAACGGCGCATACCGTTCCTGCGGGAACGCCTCGATGGCCTCCAGGCTGATGATGCGGTCGACGGGCTCGTCGAACTGCTCCCAGCCCATCAGCAGCACCCGACGCGAACGCTGAGTGTCGATGCCGTCCAACAGTTCCTGGGCGAACTTCGACTGGTTCTTGCTCAGCGTCAGCCCGACCACGTTGACGTCGTACTTCTCGACCGCACGCTGCATGACCGAACCCCAGCCACAGCCGACGTCGAGCAGCGTCATGCCGGGCTCGAGGTTCAACTTGCCCAGCGCCAGATCGATCTTGGCCATCTGCGCCTCTTCGAGCGACATGTCGTCGCGCTCGAAGTAGGCGCAGCTGTACGTCCGCGAAGGATCCTGGAACAACCCGAAGAAGTCATCGGAGAGGTCGTAGTGAGCCTGCACCTCTTCGAAGTGTGGCTCCATCTCCTTGCGCGCCTGCGGCTTCACCGTGCTCTCAACCATGCCCCGACCAACTTCCGTCCGACCTTCCGGACTTCTCGTTACCTGCGTGTGCGTCAAAATCGTTGTGGCTCGGTAGATTACGCCTTCTCGAGGGTGAACTGAACTACGTCGGTGTATCCCTCGCGGAACAGGTCCGCGCAACCGGTCAGGTACTTCAGGAACCGCTCGTAGATGACCTCGTTGGTGATCTCGATGGCCTCGTCCTTGTTGGCCTCGAGGTTCGACGCCCAGGTGTCCAACGTCTTGACGTAGTGCGGCTGCAGGTGCTGCTCGCGCGTCACCTTATAGCCGGCCTTGACGGCGTGGTTGGTCACCATCGACGCCAGCGGCAGACGGCCGCCGGGGTAGATCTCGTCCATGATGAACTTGATGAAGCGCACCCGCGACATGGTCAGCGGCAGCTTCTTGGCCTTGATCTCCTCATCCTCGGGGATGGTGATCGTGTGCAGCATCTGCACGCCGTCGTCGGGCATCCAGTCGTAGGTCTTCTTGAAGTAGTCGTCGTACTTGTTGAAGCCGAAGTGCTCGAAGGCGCCGATCGACACGATGCGGTCGACCTTGCCGCTGAAGTCCTCCCACGGCTGCAGGCGCACGTCCATCGTCCGGTCGCCCTTGTAGTTGGCGAGCCAGTGGCTCTCGATGTGCTGCTTCTGGTTCTCCGAGAGCGTCAGGCCGATGACGTTGACGTCGTACTTCTCGACCGCGCGGTTGATCGTGGCGCCCCAGCCGCAGCCGATGTCGAGCAACGTCATGCCGGGCTCGAGGCCGAGCTTGCCGAGCGACAAGTCGATCTTCGCCAGCTGCGCCTGCTCGAGGTTGTAGTCGTCCTTCTCGAAGTACGCGCAGCTGTAGACCTGATTGGGGTCCTGCCACAGCTTGAAGAACTCATTGCTGATGTCGTAGTGGAACTGGACTTCTTTCTTGTCCGACCCTCGCGTCTGCGACGCGGACTTGGACAGCCACTGGGACTGCGCAGGTGACGGGGTTTGTGTCTCACTCGAGGAATTCATGAACCAACCTGTCGGCTATCGATTATGGCGTTTGCGGCCGTGCCGCCCAGCGTCTTCTTCACCATGCCGGCACGTCGACTCTATCCCCGCGTCGCCACGAGATCGACGCCGACGCGGCGGTACGGGTGACCTTTCCCACAGCCCGTTCGGGGTCTTCGTTTGCCGACGTGGGCTCCAAGAGTTGCTGGGAGCAACTTCCCCGGACCCGGGGTGACGTGCGCGGAGGGCGCAGCCCAGACTGACCCCATGACAGAACGTGAGGACACCCGCGTCGCGGTCTACCTCGACTTCGACAACATCGTGATCTCGCGATACGACCAGGTGAACGGTCGCAACTCGTTCCAGCGCGACAAGACCAAGGGTCTGGAGGTCGACCGGCTGGCCCGCGCGACCGTGGACGTCGGCGCGATCATCGACTTCGCCTCGTCCTTCGGCACGCTGGTGCTGACCCGCGCATATGCCGACTGGTCGGCCGACGTGAACGCCGGCTACCGCGGTCAGCTGGTCGGCCGGGCCGTCGACCTGGTCCAGCTGTTCCCGGCCGCCGCGTACGGCAAGAACGGCGCCGACATCCGGCTCGCGGTCGACGCGGTGGAGGACATGTTCCGGCTGCCCGACCTCACCCACGTGGTGATCGTGGCCGGCGACTCCGACTACATCGCGCTGGCGCAGCGGTGCAAGCGGCTCGGCCGCTACGTCGTGGGCATCGGGGTGGCGGGCTCGTCGAGCCGGTCGCTCGCCGCGGCCTGCGACGACTTCGTCATCTACGACGCGCTGCCCGGGGTGCCGGTCTTCGAACCGGAGCCGGTGGCCGTCAAGGAGGACGAGGAGCCGGAACCCGAGCCGAAGAAGCGGGCACCACGCCGGCGGGCGACCCGGCCGCAGGTCGTGGAGGAGGAGCCCGCGGCGCCGGATCCGCAGGCCGACGCGACGGGGCTGCTGCAGCGGGCGCTGCGGATTGGCTTGGAGAAGGACGACGTGGAGTGGTTGCACAACTCCGCGGTCAAGGCGCAGATGAAGCGGATGGACCCGTCGTTCAGCGAGAAGTCGCTGGGCTTTCGGTCGTTCAGCGACTTCCTGCGTTCACGATCCGACGTCGTGGAGCTCGACGAGAGCTCCACGACGCGGATGGTGAAACTGCGCAACGAGGCCTGACCCTTACGCGAGTTCCTAGGCGATGGTCGCGATGATGTCCGGCTTCATCATGTCCAGCTGCTGGCTCCAGTACGCCCAGGCGTGGCTGCCGTTGGGCGGGAAGTTGAACGTCGCGTTGCGTCCGCCCGCACCGGTGTAGGCATCCTGGAAGGCCTGGTTGCTGCCCCTGGTCAGGCCCTCGAGCGTGGTGGCGGGCAGATCGGCCCCGCCGAGCTCGTTGGGCGTGCCGTTGCCGGTGTAGACGTAGAGCCGCGTGCCGTTCGAGGCGAGCCTGGCGGCCTGCAGCGTCGGGTCGTTGCGCTGCCAGTCCGGTCCGCCGCCGGGACCCCACATGGCGCCCGCGTCGAAACCGCCGGCGTCGCGCATGGCGAAGCCGACCAGCGTCGGCCAGATGCCCTGCGAGAGGTTCAGGAAGCCCGACTCGGAGCCGGCGTAGCTGAACTGGCCGGGGTGGTAGGCGGCCAGGATGAGCGCCGCGCTACCGGACATCGACAGCCCGACCACGGCGTTGCCGGACGGCGAGATGCCCTTGTTCTGCGACAGGTAGGCGGGAAGTTCCGAGGTCAGGAACGTCTCCCACTGGTAGTTCTGGGTCTGGCCGTTGCCGACGGCCGGTTGCTCCCAGTTGGTGTAGAAGCTCGACATGCCGCCGACGGGCATCACCACCGACACGCCCGAGCCGTTGAACTTCTCGAACGCGTTGGTCTCGATGTCCCAGCCGCTGTTGTCGTCGCGAGCGCGCAGCCCGTCGAGCAGGTACACCGCGTGTGAGCCGCCGGGCTGGAACCGGACCAGCACGTTGCGCCCCATGGCGGCCGACGGCACCTGCAGGTCTTCGACCGGAAGTCCGGGTGGTGAGTACGCCCCGGCGGTCGCCGATTCGCCGACGACGCCGATCAGGCCTGGCAGCGTGATCGCGACGAGGGCGGCCACCGCCATCCGTCGGCTAGTGCCGCGCAATCTCTCAACCATGGTCATGTGTGTGGTCATCCGATCTCGTGAGTGCCGCTTCCGACGCGGCTCGTGGCACGGGTACGACGCCTTCTCGGCTCGCCGGACCGGTTGTCGCTTCTTGGCAACCGCCCTCGGCAGTACTCCCGGGGGAGACTGCCGTCACCTGTTTACTCGGCGTGTCTTACCCATTCGTTACTCGTTGACACGTGACCAGATCGTGCCGTCACACATGTTGCGAAGACTGGCTTCCGACCACCTACCATTGGGGTTCCTCTTCTAGTCAGCGCTGAAAATCAATGGAGTTTTGTTGACGTCTATTCGTCGTGCCCGTGGAACGTGGTTGGCCGCCTCCTTCGCGGTGCTGGCCGTCCTCGGTGGTGTCGTGGTGAGCGGGTCGGAACGGTGTGTGCACGGCTGCCAGGTGCTGGCCGCCCCCAAGAACCTCGCCGAGGCGCAGCCGGCCGCCGCCGTCCCCACGTCGACCCCTGCCGAACTGAACGTCGTCCCCGCGCCCGCGGCCGACAAGGTCAACCCTGCGAGCCCGGTGATGGTCACCGCCACCACGGGCACGATCACCGACGTCACCATGACCAGCGACAGCGGGAAGGTCATCCCCGGCGTCCTGACCCCGGACCACACCACGTGGAAGCCGACGATGCAGCTGGGCTACGGCCGCGCGTACACGATGTCGGTGTCGGCCCGCGGCCCCAACGGCATGCCGTCGCGGCAGGAGACCACCTTCCACACCGTCTCGCCCAGCAACCAGACCCAGGTGTACTTCGAGACCACCGACGGCGGGCTGCTGCAGGACGGCGCCACCTACGGCATCGGCGCGGTAGTGGTCGCCCACTTCGACGAGGCGATCGACAACAAGGCCAACGCCGAACGGCACCTGGCTGTCACCACCAACCCGCCGGTCGCCGGCTCCTGGTACTGGGTCAACGACCAGACCGCCCACTGGCGGCCGGCCAAGTACTACGCGCCGGGCACCACCGTGACGGTGGCGGGCAACGTCTACGGCACGCCGCTCGGCGACGGGCTCTACGGCCAGGAAGACGAGCACGTCTCGTTCAAGATCGGTGACTCGCACGTGTCGGTTGCCGACGACACCACCCACATGGTCAGCGTCTACGACAACGGCAAGCTGGTCCGCACCATGCCGACGTCGATGGGCATGGGCGGCATCCAGACCATCGCCGGCACCACGTTCTCGTTCTTCACCCCGCCCGGTGTCTACACGGTGCTCAGCAAGGCCAACCCGGTGATCATGGACTCCTCGACGTTCGGGCTGCCCACCAATTCACGGTTGGGCTACAAGGAGTCGATCTCGTATGCCACCAAGATCAGCACCGACGGCATCTACCTGCACCAACTGAACTCCACGGTGTGGGCCCAGGGCAACACCGACACCTCCCACGGTTGCCTGAACCTCAACGGCGACAACGCCGCCTGGTTCTTCGACTTCTCGGTGCCCGGTGACGTCGTCGAGGTCCGCAACACCGGCGGCCAGCCGCTGCAGATCGCGCAGAACGGCGACTGGACGGTGCCGTGGGATCAGTGGCTCAAGGGCAGCAAGCTGGCGTAGGCCCCCAGTTCCTCGACGAATCCCGCCGGGAACCGCAACGAGCCCTTCTGCGTCCGCCGGATGAATCCGGTTGCCGCCCTGGCTGACAACGGCTTGCCGGGAAACCGCAGGAAGTCGGCCAACGGCAGCCGCGGCTCCCACACCGGCCACGGGCCCACGTCGGCGACGTGCACCACGCCGTCGAGGTCGGCCCACGCCGCCCGCCGCGACCACTTGGTGCCGTCCCACGGCCGGTCGGCCGACGCGTCGTAGCGGCCGGGCTCGGCCAGGCGGCCGCCGATCCACGCCGCGACGGGCACACTCACCGAATTGCCGACCATTCGCCATCGCTCGCCGGCGCGGGCGACCTCTTCGGCCGGTGCGGTCCAGTCGACCGGAAAGCCTTGCAGCCGTTCGGTGTCGCGCAGGTCGGGGGTGACGTAGGCGCCCGACGGCAGGCGGATGGCCGGGGGAGACGGCACCCCGACCGACGAGCCGCACTTGATGGGCGGTACGGCGTCGACCGCCCACCCGAAGGAGCGCATGCCCTCGGTCCAGTAGAAGCCGCACGCGACGTCCGGATACCCGTACGACTCGGGCGGTTTCGCACTGTCGTCGGCCAGCAGGACGTCCCGCGGATCGCCGACCCGCGAGCCCACCAGATACCAGCGGTTGCGCCGCTGCGGCAAACCGAAGGCATGGGTGTCGACGACCCGGTAGGCCCACCGGTAGCCGAGTTCGGTCAGCGCGGACGTCACGACCCGCAGCGCGGCGCCCCGGCCCAAGGAGATCAGGAACGGCACGTTCTCCAGCACCACCCACGGCACGTCGCCACCCTGGAGCAGGCGCAGCACCTCGCCCACCAGACTGCTTCTGGCGCCGACGATTCCGGCCTTGCGGCCGACGCTGCTGAGATCCTGGCAGGGAAACCCCGCGACCACCAGGTCGGTGCCCGCCGGCAGCGAGACGACGTCGCGGACGTCGGCCTCCAGTTTCGTGTCGGGGAACCGCCGACGCAGCACGTGCATGGCGGGCGCGGAGTTCTCCACCAGCAGGTGCGCGTGGTGACCGGCGGCCGCCATGCCCAACTCGAGGCCGCCGATGCCCGCGAACAGCCCGGCGGTCCTCAGGTTCACCGGAGCCATTCCACCGCAACGGCATAACTCAGGCGCGACGGCACCGCGTTGCCGATCATGCGGGCCAGCGCGGTGCGGCGGGTGACGGCGTCGAAGGAGAACCAGTCCGGAATGTATTGCAGCCGTGCGGCTTCGTGGGCGGTGATGGTGCGGCGTCGGCTGGGATGGACGTAGCGGCCCATGCACATGCTGTAGAAGCCGGTGGTGATGGTTTGTGACGGCCGGTCCCATGCCAGCCGGCCGTAGATGGCCTTGTAGCTGTGGCCGCCGGAGGCGTGGCAGGCCGGGCGTTGCCGGTCGGGCAAGTCGAAGTCGCCGTTCTCGAAGAGGTAGTCGATGCGTTGCCGCGTCGCCGGGGCCGACCGGGCGGGTTCGTCGACCAGTCGGCCCGACCCCGGTACCGCCTCGAGGTCCTGGAACGCCCACGCCACCGAACGGCGGTTTCGGCGGTGCCGGTCGGTGACCTCGGCGACGGTGACCGAGTGCGTGAGGCTGGCCATCAGCACCAGGCGGCGCCGGCGCTGGGGGACGCCGATCTCGCTGAGGTCGACCACGCCGACCGACACCTGGTACCCGAGCGCGTCGAGCGCGTCGGCGGTGCGCTGCACGACGGCCCTGCGGTCGTTGACTGCCCCCGGCACGTTTTCGATCATAATGTGCTGCGGGGCAAGCACTTCCGCGGCCCTGACCATGGTGCGGTAGAGCTCGTTCTTGTCGTCGGAGTGGCGGGTGCGGTTGTTGAAGTCGCTGTGGCCCTGGCACGGTGGTCCGCCCACCAGCACGTCGACGTCGGAGTGCCGCGTGGCCAGCAGGCGTTCGGCCGGGGTGAGCCTGGCGCCGACGCGGCCGGGGAACACGGCCTCCACGTCCTGGGTGAGGGTGAGCGCCGACGGGAAGTTGTCGGCGTAGGTCTGGGCGGCCACGGCGTCGAGGTCGACGGCGAGCACCGGGTCGAACGACCGGTTCAACGCGCGGGCCGCCTCCGCCAGTCCGATCGACAGTCCACCGCAGCCGGAGAACAGGTCGACCACGCGCAACGACCTCCCGCTCGCGCCGGTCGGGGGAGACACCCGGCTCTGCAGCCAGGCGCGCTCGGCTTCGTCGGCGCACGTGGGTCGCATCTCCGTGCCGCGGTACCCGGCCATCGCGCTCGCGGTGTGGCGGCCGTCGCGTCGGGACAGCATCCGTTCGTAGCTGCCGTTGCGGGTGCGGAAGCGTTCGAGCCCGACGTCGCGCGCGACGTCGGCGGCGGTGCTCACCTGCCGATGGTATGCAGCGACGTCGCCAATAGTGTGGAGGCATGGCCGAGTCCTGGGCGTCCTCACCCGAGGCGCGGGCGCGCATGCAGTCCAACAAGAGCCGGGACACCAAGCCGGAACTGGCGCTGCGCTCGGCGGTGCACGCCCGCGGTTTGCGCTACCGGGTCTCGGCGAAACCGCTGGCCGGGGTGCGGCGGACGGCCGATCTGGTGTTCCCGCGGGCGAAGGTCGCGGTGTTCCTCGACGGCTGCTTCTGGCACGGCTGCCCCGAACATCACACCATCGCCGCGGCCAACGCGAAGTTCTGGGCCGACAAGGTGGAGGGCAACCGAAAGCGCGACCGGGACACCGACGGTCGGCTGGCCGAGGCGGGCTGGGTCAGCGTCCGGATCTGGGAGCACGAGGACGCCACGGAGGCCGCGCGCCGCGTCGAGGAGATCGTCCGCGCCCGGGCGTGACGACGCGCGGAATGAAACCCGCGCTCGGTTAGTTGTGCTCACTAGTTCTTCGAGCAACGGGGTGCAACATGATCGATCTCAAGGCCATCGCAGCTGGTGTCGCCGTCACGGGCGCACTGGCATTCGGGTCCCTCGGCGCCGGCGTGGCCAACGCCGCTCCCGCCGACCCCGCCGTGCCGTCGGTGCAGGGCACCAGCAGTCAGACCGACGACCACGAGATCGTCCCGTCGCCGTACGCCGCCTACGGGGGATCGGGCATGTGCGCCACCCCCGGGCTGTACTTCGTGAACATCTGCGTCTGAGCGCGCACCTTCGGATCAGCGCGATTCGAAATTGTCGCCACCGACCGTGGGTGGCGCAATCGACGGCCGCGGCCGTCTAACAGCAGGTCCGCCGGGGCCCACACCGGCGCAATCGTCGGGCCGCCGTCGGCCCCGATCCTCGTCGGCGCGGGAGCCTTCCCGGGCGCCGATACCGTCCTGAGCAGGTCAGTCACAGACCACAGCCCAGGAGGTGACGATGGCCCACCGCAATCCTGCCGAGCCGACGCCCATTCGTCGGCCGCGGGCAGACCAGGCCCGCTTGGTGGCCGACGTGCTGCGTCATCAGATCCACGCCGGCGGTTATCCCGACGGGTTGCCCACCGAGGCTGAACTCGCCGCGGACTTCTTCGTGTCCCGCAACACCGTCCGCGAGGCCCTCGCCACACTGAAGGACGAGGGCATCATCGACCGCGGCCCCCGCACGGGAACCCACGTCGCCATCCGCAAGTACGACCACGGACTCGACTCCCTCGTCGGCCTGAAGGAGACGTTCAAGGGCTACGGCGACATTCGCAACGAGGTCCGGGCCGCCATGACCGTGTCGGCGCCGCCTGCGGTGGCGAACCGCCTGAAGCTGAGCCCCGGTGAGCCCGCGGTGTTCGTCGAGCGGTTGCGTTACCTCGGCGACCTTCCGCTGTCCCTCGACATGACCTACCTGGCGCCCGACATCGGCCGCGAGGTGATCGAACACGGCCTCGAGGCCAACGACGTGTTCGCCCTCATCGAAGAGGTCACCGGCCAACGCCTCGGCGAGGCGAACCTCGCGGTCGAAGCGGTGCCCGCGGACCCGCACTCGGCGGCCTTGCTGCAGGTGCCCGACGGCACCCCGGTGCTGCTGTTGGAACGTCTCACCCACCTGGACGACGGACGTCCCGTCGACCTCGAGTACATCCGCATGCGTGGGGATCGAATCACGCTGCGTGGCAATCTAGTTAGGGGAATCTGATGGCCCTGGTCAACCAACGCGTCGACGTACCGGTGACGATCGACGAGTCGCTCTGCATCGAGGGCTGCACCCTGTGCGTGGAGATCTGTCCGCTGGACTCCCTGGCCATCAACCCGGAGAACGGCAAGGCGTTCATGCACGTCGACGAGTGTTGGTACTGCGGACCGTGTGCCGCGCGCTGTCCCACCGGCGCCGTCACCGTCAACATGCCCTTCCTCATCCGCTGACAACCCGGGAACGTCAATGAAACGCACACTCGTGGCGATGGCTGCTGTCGCCACCACCCTCACCGCGTCATCCTGCTCGCTGGACGCCACGTCGAAGTCCGCCGACTCCGACACCGTGACCGTCGTCGTCGGCTACCAGTCCAAGACCATCAACACCGTCACCGCCGGGACCCTGTTGAAGGCCAAGGGCTTCCTGGAGAAGCGACTCGACGACATCGGTAGGTCCTCCGGCAAGCACTACGACGTGCAGTGGCAGGACTACGACACCGGCGCCCCCATCACCGCCCAGATGGTCGCCGAGAAGATCGACATCGGCTCGATGGGCGACTATCCGCTGCTGATCAACGGTTCCAAGACCCAGGCCAACGAACGGGCCAAGACGGAGCTGGTCTCCGTCACCGGCTACAGCCCGACCGGCGCCCTCAACATGATCGTCGTGCCGCCTGCCTCGACGGCACGCACGGTCGACGACCTCAAGGGCCAGAAGGTCTCCGCCAGTGTCGGATCGGCGGGTCACGGCACGCTGGTCCGCGCGCTCGACACCGCGGGCGTGGACCCGAAGTCGGGTGTCGAGGTGCTCAACCAACAACCCCAGGTCGGCGCGTCGGCATTGGAATCGGGTCAGGTGCAGGCACTCTCGCAGTTCGTAGCGTGGCCGGGCCTGCTGGTCTTCCAGAACAAGGCCAAGCTGCTCTACGACGGCGCCGAGGGCAATTACCCCACCTTCCACGGCGTGGTGGTTCGCCGTGCCTACGCCGACCAGCACCCGGAGGTGCTCGACGCGTTCCTGCAGGCCCAACTCGACGCCACCGACTTCCTCAACCAGAATCCCTTGGAGGCGGCCAAGCTCGTCGCCGACGGCAGCGGTCTGCCGCCGGAGGTGGTCTACCTCTACAACGGCCCTGGCGGCACCAGCTTCGACACCACGCTCAAACCCTCACTGGTGCAGGCACTCAAGGGCGACGTACCGTACCTGAAGTCCATCGGCGACTTCGCCGACCTCAACGTCGACGGCTTCGTCTCCGACGGGGCCATCCGCAAGGCCTTCAGGGCGCGCGGCCAGGACTACGACGCCGCGCTGAACTCCGCCACCAACCCGTCGCTGCTGAAGGGCCGGGACCCGGTGTGCAACGTCGCGGTGTCCGATCCGAAGCTGGCCGGCGAATTGTGGGTCGACGGCACCGACGCCACCCAGCCCGCCGCCAACCCCGGCTGCCTGCTGCGCGCCGTCCGCGAGGCCACGGCCCGCGGTGCGACGGTCCGCGCCGCCTACGTGTCCGACGCCGAGTTCGGCACTCGGTGGTTCGCGGACAAGTCCGTGTGGGTGCGCGACGGCAGCGACTTCCTGCCCTTCGGCACGGTCGCGGGCGCCGAGCGCTACACCGGCGCACATCCGGGCGCGGCGGTGGTCGACTACCAGCAGGCACTGGCAGGTGCGGTGTGACCGCCCCGCCCGCGGTGCTGACCGTCGACGAGCCCGCCGTCGCCACCGCACCCATCGCCTCGGCGCGTCGACGAGCGTGGCCCTCCTGGCTGGTGCGGATCGCGTCCGTCGCGGCGGTCGTCGGACTCTGGCAGGTGCTGACCGCCAACCACATTCGGTTCTGGTTGCGCTTCGACACCCTGCCCACCGTGACCGAGATCGCGTCGGCGTTCGCACGCCGCCTGGCCACCGAGGACTACTGGCTCGACCTCGGCCAGTCGCTGATCCGCATCCTCACCGGCTTCGCGCTCGCCGCGGTGGTGGGCGTGATCACCGGCATCATGCTCGGCCGGTCGCCGAAGGCCGCCAACGTCTTCGGCCCACTCGTCGAGCTGGCCCGACCCATCCCGGCCATCGCGATCGTCCCCGTCGCAATCCTGTTGTTTCCCACCGACGAGGCCGGGATCGTCTTCATCACCTTCCTCGCGGCGTACTTCCCGATCATGGTCAGCACCCGCCACGCCGTACGTGCCCTGCCCACGCTGTGGGAGGACTCGGTGCGCACACTGGGCGGGAATCGGTGGGACGTCCTCGTCCGAGTCGTGGTGCCGGGCATCCTTCCCGGCGTCTTCGGCGGGCTGTCGGTGGGCATCGGCGTCGCATGGATCTGCGTCATCTCCGCGGAGATGATCTCCGGGCGCCTCGGCGTCGGATACCGCACCTGGCAGGCCTACACCGTGCTGGCCTATCCCGAGGTGTTCGTCGGCATCATCACCATCGGTGTGCTGGGCTTCGTCACCTCCGCCGCCGTGGAACTGATCGGCCGACGGGTGACCGGCTGGCTGCCGCGCGGCCAGGGGGCGAACCGATGACCGGCGAGGGCATGGGCCTGACGCTGCGGGACGTCGTCCTGAGCTACGGCGGCGCTCCTGTGGTCGACGGTCTGCACCTCGACGTCCGGCCCGGGGAGATCCTGGTGCTGACGGGCCCCTCGGGCTGCGGCAAGTCGACCGTCCTGCGGGCCCTCGCCGGCCTGCTGACGCCGGACCGCGGCGAGCTGCTCGCCGATGGTGCACCCATCGTCACCACGTCGCGCGATCGGGCGATGGTGTTCCAGGACAACGCGTTGTTGCCCTGGCGGACCGTGCAATCCAACGTCGAGTTGGCCCTCAAGCTCGCCGGCCGGCCGCGAGTCGGTCGCCGCGAGGAGGCCCTGCGCTGGATCTCCGACGTGGGGTTGACCGGATTCGAACGCTACCTGCCGAAGAGCCTGTCGGGCGGCATGCGCCAGCGGGTGCAGCTGGCCCGCGGGCTGGCGGGTGCACCCCGGGCGGTGATGATGGACGAGCCGTTCGGCGCCCTGGACAGCCAGACCCGCGCGACCATGCAGCGGTTGCTCGTCGACACCTGGCGGGCCCACCCGACCACCGTGGTCTTCGTGACCCACGACGTCGACGAGGCACTTCTCCTCGGCGACCGCATCGCGGTTCTCGGTCGCGCCGGCCGACCGCTCCGGACGGTGCTCGAGGTGCCGTCGCCCCGCAACCCCGACGTGTCGCGAAGCGCCCTGCGTGCCGACGCGATTTCCGCCCTAGATGATTCGGACTTGGTGAGCTGATGCAGATTCCCCCGATCGACGACGCCGTCCAGATGGAGTGCGACGTCCTGGTGGTCGGCGGCGGCACCGCCGGCACGATGGCCGCGCTGACCGCCGCGGAGCACGGCGCCCAGGTGCTGCTGATGGAGAAGGCACACGTGCGGCACTCCGGCGCACTGGCGATGGGCATGGACGGGGTGAACAACGCCGTCATCCCCGGCAAGGCCACACCGGAGGACTACGTCGCCGAGATCACCCGCGCCAACGACGGAATCGTCAACCAGCGCACCATCTATCAGACCGCGACCCGCGGGTTCGCGATGGTGCAGCGGCTGGAGCGCTACGGCGTGAAGTTCGAGAAGGACGAGCACGGTGAGTACGCCGTGCGCCGGGTGCACCGCTCTGGCTCGTACGTGCTGCCGATGCCGGAGGGCAAGGACGTCAAGAAGGCCCTCTACCGCGTGCTGCGGCAACGCACGATGCGGGAGAAGATCCGCATCGAGAACCGGCTCGTGCCCGTGCGCGTGCTGACCCACGACGGCCGGGCCGTGGGCGCCGTCGCGTTGAACAGTCGCACCGGCGAGTTCGTGGTGGTGAAGGCGAAGGCCGTCATCCTCGCGACGGGTCCGTGTGGTCGCCTGGGGCTGCCCGCGTCGGGATACCTCTACGGCACCTACGAGAATCCGACCAACGCCGGCGACGGCTACGCGATGGCGCTGCACGCCGGTGCGGAACTGTCGGGCATCGAGTGCTTCCAGATCAACCCGCTGATCAAGGACTACAACGGGCCCGCCTGCGCGTACGTCGCCAATCCCTTTGGCGGCTATCAGGTCAACGCGCTCGGCGAACGGTTCGTCGACTCCGACTACTGGTCCGGGCAGATGATGGCCGAGGTCAAGAGCGAGATCGAGTCCGCCCGGGGGCCGATCTACCTCAAGGTGAGTCACCTTCCCGACGAGACCTTGAGCACGCTCGAGGGCATCCTGCACACCACCGAGCGGCCCACCCGCGGCACGTTCCACGCCAACCGCGGCCACGACTACCGCACCCACGACGTCGAGATGCACATCTCCGAAATCGGGCTCTGCGGTGGACATTCGGCCTCGGGCGTCTGGGTCGACGAGAACGCCCGCACCACCGTGCCGGGCCTCTACGCCGCCGGTGACCTGGCCTGCGTGCCGCACAACTACATGATCGGCGCGTTCGTCTACGGAGAACTCGCCGGCGCGCACGCGGCGGGCACGCTCGAGGACGTCGCCACGCCCGACGTGCTGCCGGCAGACCAGATCGCCGCCGCCCACGAGCTGATCTACCGGCCGCTGCGGCACCCGGACGGACCGCCGCAGCCGCAGGTCGAGTACAAGCTGCGCCGGTTCGTCAACGACTACGTCGCGCCGCCCAAGACCGCCGCGAAGCTGTCGCTCGCCGTGCAGACCTTCGACCGGATGCGCGACGAGGTGGCCGGCATCGGCGCGACCACGCCTCACGAACTGATGCGCGCGGTCGAGGTGTCGTTCATCCGCGACTGCGCCGAGATGGCGGCCCGGTCGTCCCTGACGCGCACCGAATCCCGGTGGGGTCTCTACCACGATCGCAGCGACATGCCCGAGCGCGACGACGTCGACTGGCGCTATCACCTCAACCTGCGTCTGACGCCCGAGGGCGAGATGGAGTTCCTCAAGCGGCCCGTCGCCCCGTATTTCGTCCCCGTCCCGGGTCTGGACCAATTACCCAGCGGGGAAACCGAATCCGTCGTCGTCGCCCAACCCGATCTGGTGGGCGGTCAGGCCCCGGCCAGCGCCGTGTCGCGGATAGTCGAGGCCGCCGGCCCGCCGCCGTCGCCGCGGATCGCCGCCGTCCTGGCCCTGGACGAGCCCACCCTGGAGGACCTGGCGCCCTACCTGGTCGACGACGACCCCGGCGTGCGACGCACGGCGGTCGACGTGCTCACCGAGCACCTCGCCGAGGGATGGGCTACGGCGTTGGTCGCCGCATTGGCCGACTCCGACGCAGAGGTCAGGGGCATCGCGGCCGACGGCGCGCGCGAACTCGTCGAGGTGCTACCCCAACCGGAGGCGCTGGCCGCGGTGCTGGACTCCGACGACCCCGTGGTGCGCAGCGTCGCGGTGTACGTGCTCAGTGCCCGGAGGGCAGGCGGGGCCGGGCAGTACCGCCAGGCGCTGACCGACCGGGACCACCGCGTGCGGATCGAGGCGGTTCGGGCGCTGGTGTCGGTGGACGACGCGGCCGGGGTCGCCGCCGCACGTGGCGACGTCAACCGGGAGGTGCGCATCGCCGTGGCCAACGGTCTCGGCACGCTGCGCACCGGGAGCGACGCCGTGCGGGTGCTGGTGGAGGACTTCGACCCCCTGGTGCGGGCCGCGGCGCTGGCGGCCATGGGCTCGGTGGCGTGGGACGACGGGGACGCGACGGCCGTCGAAGGCGCACTCGCGGCGTCGGCCTGGCAGATCCGGCAGGGCGCGGCGAGGGCGCTGGCGGGCGCCCCGTCGCCGGCCGCCGCGGTGCCCCCGCTGTCGCGGGCACTCACCGATCCACACCTGGACGTGCGCAAGGCTGCGGTGCTGAGCCTCACCCGGTGGGCTGCCTCGGAGTCGGCGGCCCGCGACGCACTCGAAGGCGCGCTGGAGGACGGGGACGCCGACGTGCGGGCGTACGCCCGCCAGGCGCTCGCTACCGCAGTGAGTCCATGAGCTCGCGCGTCGGGTGGTCGACGAGGTCGTCGAAGTCGTGGTGCTTCTTGACGTAGGCGGCGACCATCGGACACAGCGCGACGATGCGCCGACCGTCGGCCCGCGTCGCGGCGAATGCTTGGGCGATCAGCACCGTGGCGAGGCCGCGCCCGCCGAAGGCCGGTTCGACCTCGGTGTGGACGAACACGCGCTGGTCGGCGCGCTCCACGAACCGTGTCAGGCCCACCGTCTGACCGTCGACCTCGACGGTGAACGTGTCGCCCGCACGGGCGATCTGGACCGGTGCGCCGGTCTTGTCCGTCAGCTCGGTCATCGCGCTCCCTTGGCTCCGTACGATCGGTCCGACACTATCCTTTGACGACGGGGCGCGCGATGGACACTCAGCACGTACACATCGACAAGCAGACGCCCGACGCCTACCGCGCAATGGTGGCGGTGGCGACCGCGGTGACCAAGTCGGCGCGGGAAGTGGGGCTGTCGCGCAGCCTGACCGAACTGGTCAACGTCCGCGTCTCGCAGATCAACGGCTGCCCGTCGTGTCTGGAGGTGCACCATGCCCGCGCCGTGGCGGCCGGAGTCACCGACAAGCAGCTCGCGACGCTGTCGGTGTGGCGTGACACCGAGTTGTTCGACGATCGCGAGCAGGCCGCCCTGCGGCTGGCCGAGATCACCACGACGCTGCCCGATCACGACACCGCCGAACGTGAATATGCCCGGGCCAGAGAGGTTCTCACCGACGACGAGCTGTCGGCGGTCATCTGGGTGGCGACGGCCATCAACGCGTTCAACCGGGTGTCGATCCTCAGCCGTCACCCGGTGCGGCCCTAGCCGCCCTTCGGGACTGTGACGTGGCTCACAAACGGCGTACGATCATGGCATCTCTCCGGAAAGGAGATGCAGATGAAGGGTGCGCATCGAGATCCCGTCGACCACTGCCGTACGACCCAGCCGCATGCCGGTGAGTCGTTCATCGACACGCTGTGGCTGCCCGGACTGGTACTCATCATGCTCGGCACGGCCACGATCGCGGGGTTCCTGGCGGCGACCGCGTACAACCGCCCGGAATGGCAACTGCCCCTTGGCTTCATCGCCGGGGCACTCGTCACGGCGGGCGCCATCCTGATCACGCTGGAGCATCAGCGGGTCAAGCGCGTCGAGCAGCGGTGGATGGCGGACCATCCGCTGCCGCGCTAGAGCGAACGGCTGCGGGGCAGCTCCGACGTCGCGGGCTTGAGAAAGAACGGGCGTCGGGGACGCAGGTCGGGCTTGAAGGCCGGTGGGCCGTAGGCCGACCATCGACTGGCCCACCGGTCCTTTGACGAGGCGATGCCGAAGTCGTCGAGCAGCTGCGGGCCGTGCGGCAGCCCAGGGCCCAGAAGCATGCTGCCGGAATGGTTTTCGCCGGTGTCGACGTGGTACACCGCGCCGGCGAACGGCAGGGTGTCCAGTTCGCGGCCCCGCTTCTGCCACCACTCCAACGCGTAGCGGTGCTCGCCGACGACGTGCTGGAGGGCGTCGTCGCCGAGGGCGTCGGCCACCTCGTCCTGACTGCTGGTGACCAGCAGGTCGTCCGGCACGGCGTAGGCCTCGAACGGCAGGATGAACGACGTCCCGCAGACCCGGAACAGCCGGCGGCGCAACGCGTAGGCGTTGCGGCTGCGCGAGTACATCCACCCCCGCCGGATCACCCAGCCCGGACTGCCGGCGTGGTCGTGGACGTAGGCCGCGATGTCGCGGTGGACGAAGTCGTCGGCGTCGACGAACATCACGTAGTCCGGGTCGAATGCGCGGGCGGCGGCCAGTCCGATGCCGAGCTTGGTGCCCTTGTCCCAGATGACGGCGCTCATGCCCGTCTGGGCTCCGGCATGGGTGGTCGGGGGATCGAAGTCCACCTCGACGAAGTGCGTCTGCCGCGGCAGGTCGAAGGCCGGCCGCCTGTTGCCCACCACCAGCACCGCGAAGTCGTCGGAGGTCTGCCGGGCGATCGAGGCCAGCGTGTCGGCCAGCAGCGACTCGACCCGCCCGTAGTCCGCCGAGTTCTGCGGATGCCGCAGGCTGGTGATGAACGTGATCATGTCCTGAGGGTAACAATCAAGATCGTTGCTCGTGTAGGGCGACGGCGTATCGAACCCGCCAAAAGTACTGCTGATGTCCGTGTAAGCAATCGCGACAGCGACTGTCAGAGATTCGCCTTGAGTCGGTCAGCCAATTCTGAGTTGGGTGACCAGCGGAAGGAACACGTCGTCGACGATCTCGACGATGGTTTCCGGCTGCGCCGACGTCATCGTCATGAACAGTTCGTGCCGGAGCAGGTCGACCGGCAGCACGGCGATGCGCGGTGGCGGAATCGCGGCGATTTCACCGCGGGCGAGGGCACGCTCGAGCACGGTGTCCATCACCGACGGGCCGTCTGGGACGAACCACGCTCGCAGTTCCCGTGGCGATCCGCCCGCTTCGTCGTAGAACGCACCGAGGCGCGCGGCAATCAAACCGATGATGCGCGAACGTCGTTCGTTGAACTCGGTGAGGGTGGCCAGCACGTCGCCGCGCAGCGTGCCGGTGTCCGGGGTCGGAATCGAGTCGATCTCGCCGCGGTGCTGGATCACCGCCTTGAGCAGGTCCAGCCGCGACGGCCACCGCCGGTACAGCACCGAGCGGGCCGACGACGACCGCTCGGCCACCGACTCGATGGTGAAGCGTTCGTAGCCGCCGTCGAGGAGCTGAACCCAGCCGGCGTCGAGGATCGCGGTTTCCAGCGCGGCTCCGCGGCGGCGCTGGCCCTGAGCCTTAGAGGACATTTGCGTATCTTATCGCGGACCCGTAGCGTCGATAAGCGACACTGATGTAGCTAAAGCGCGGAGGACCTCCATGACCACACGTAGCGCCCTGATCTCCGGCGCGAGCATCGCCGGACCCGCTCTCGCCTACTGGCTGGCCGACGCCGGCTGGGACGTCACGGTCGTCGAACGCGCCGAACGCCTGCGCACGAGCGGCTACCCGGTGGACGTCCGCGGCACCGCGGTCGACGTCGTCCGCCGGATGGGACTGCACGAGCAGATCGTCGCGCGGAACTACCACCACGTGCCGGTTGGGCTGCTCACCCCCGGCGGACGCCGCCTCTGCACCCTCGACTTCGGCACGCTGCTCAACAGCGCCGCGGCGGGTGACGTGGAGATCACCCGTGGTGCACTGAGCGAGGTGTTGTTCGCCGCGACCCGCGAGCGGGTGACCTACGTCTTCGACGACTCGATCGAGAGCCTGACCCAGACCGACCGCGGGGTCGACGTCACCTTCCGGCACCGCCCGCCCCAGACCGTCGACGTGGTCGTCGGCGCCGACGGCATCCACTCCAACGTCCGCCGCCTCACCTTCGGCGACGAGTCCCAATTCGTCCGGCACCTGGGACCGTACGCGGCCATCTGGGACCTGCCTGGCGAGACGTTCGCGCCGGGAACGGGATTCATGTACTCGCATCCGGGCCGCACCGCGATGGTCGAGCGACCCGCCGACGGCAGCCCGGCCCGGGCGTTCCTGGCCTTCGTCCATCCCGCGCCCGGCACCGTCGACCGGCACGACGCCGACGCCGTCGTCACCGCGGTGCGCGGCGCCTTCGCCGGGACCGCTGGCGCACCCGCGAGGTGCTCGACACGTTGGCCGGCGCCGAGGACCTCTACTTCGACACCGTCAGCCAGGTCCGGATGGACCGTTGGAGCTCGGGTCGGGTGGCCCTGGTCGGCGACGCCGCCTACGCACCGGCGTTCCTGTCGGGGCAGGGCACCAGCATCGCGATCGCCGGCGCCTACGTGCTGGCCGGTGAACTGGTCCGCGACGACCGGCCCGAGGCGGCGTTCGCGGCCTACGAACGCCGGCTGCGCACGTACGTGGAGAAGAACCAGAACCTCGCGCTGCGCACCGACTCGTCGGTGATCTCGCGGACCCCCGGCCAGCTGCTGCGTCGCAACGCCACGCTCCTGACTGTTCCGTGGCTGCAGCGGCTGGGCCTGGCGCACCTGCTGCAGACCAAGGTGCGGACCGCGGCCACCGACCTCGCGCTGGCCGAGCACGACCTGCGCGTCGCCAGCACGTCGGCGGCCTAGCTCGAATCCCGCAGCCGCAGAGCCAGTCCGGTCGCGCGGACCGCGCGCTTGACGATCGCCGCCCGCACCTCGTCGGCGGAGCCCACCACCCGCACCTTCGACTTGGCCCGGGTGACCGCGGTGTAGAACAGCTCCCGGGTCAACAACCGCGAGTCGACGGGCGGCATCAGGACCGTCACCTCTGCGGCCTGCGAGCCCTGACTCTTGTGAATCGTCATGGCGTACATGGTCTCCAGGTCGGGCAGCCGGCTCGTGGCGAAGGCACGCGGTTCACCGCCCCCGGCGATCGCGGCCCGCAGCCCGTCGGGCCCGTTCACCGTCACCCCGGTGTCCCCGTTGTACAGGCTCAGCCCGTAGTCGTTGGCCGTCACCAGCACCGGTCTGCCCGCGTACCAGTCCGTCCAGATCGGCTCGCCCGTCGACTCGGTGAGCCACCGCTCGACCTGACGGTTCCAGTGCTGCACGCCGTGGGGTCCGCGGCGATGCGCGCACAGCAGGCGGTGCTCGTCGAGCGTCTCCAAGGCGGTCCGGGCGTCCCCGAGGATCGCGGCCTGTCGCAACGCAAGCGCCTGTGGCAGAAGCACTGTGCGCAGCGCGGCGGCCGGGTCGTCGTCGACCAGCCATTCGACGTGCTCGCCGCCGGCCTCCAGCACCGCGATCGCCGCGTCGGCGTCGCCGTCGCGGATCGCCGAGGCCAACGCGCCGATCGACTCACCGAAGCGATGCGACGTGCGCAGCGCGACGACCGGTGAGCCCGTGTCCGCGCCCAGCCCGTCGACCAGGTCGGCCAGCACGGCCCCGGCGTCGACCGAGGCCAACTGGTCCGGATCCCCGACGAGCAGCAGCCGTGACTGCGGGCGCACGGCCTCCAGCAGCCGCGCCATCATCGTCAGCGACACCATCGACGTCTCGTCGACCACGATGACGTCGTGCGGCAGTCGGTTGCCGCGGTGGTGGCGGAAGCGCGACGAACTGTCGGGCCGGCTGCCGAGCAGGCGGTGCAGCGTGGTGGCCTGCAACCCGGAGAGCCGCCGCTGGTCGACGAGGTCCAGTGCGTCGATCTCTTGGCGGACCGCCTGCTGAAGGCGGGCCGCCGCCTTGCCCGTGGGCGCGGCCAGGGCAATGCGCAGCCGCGCGCCCGTCGCGGCCTGCCCGGCGAACAGGGCCAGCAGGCGCGCGACCGTGGTGGTCTTGCCGGTGCCGGGGCCGCCGGTGAGGACCGTGACCCGTTGCGAGAGAGCGATTTCCGCGGCTTCGCGCTGCTCCTCGTAACCGGCCGGGAACAGGCGCTCCACGTCGGCGGTCGACGTCGTCGCGCCGCGTGACACCATGGCGCGCAGGTCGTCGGCGACCTGTACCTCCTCCCGCCAGTACCGGTCGAGGTACAGCAGGTGTTCCTGGCGCCGCAGCACGTGCGGCGCCTCCAGCAGCGGGCTCGCCCAGACGGCCGCCAACCACTCCTCGACCGCCGGCCACGGCAAGTCGGCGACGTCGACCTGGGTCTCGACCAACCGCAGGTCCAGGCATACCGAGCCGGCGCGCAGCCCCCGCACCACCAGGGCCAGGGCGAGCATCACGCGCTCGTCGTCCTCCTTGGCCAGGGCGCTGAGCCGCTGCGCGACGAGCACGTCGGCGGCGTCGACCACCGCCGCGTCGTTGAACGCCGCCAGCAGTCCGGTGGCGCCGACGGCCCGCCGCCAGTTCGCGGTGTCGACCGGTTCGACGGACGTCACGCTGCCACCCTCCCGGCGTCGAGTAACTCCGACATGGCGACGACGAGCGCCGCAGGCGGGTGCCAGTCGAAGACGCCCGCCGGATGCCCGTCGGCGACCGGGGTGTCGGCGCCGCACATGCCGCGGACGAACAGGTACAGCACGCCACCCAGGTGTACCTCGGGCGAGTAACCGGGCTGTCGCCACCGCAGGAACCGGTGCAGCACCACGCTGTACAGCAGGGCCTGCAGCGGGTAGTCCGAGTGCAGCATCGCCTCGACCAAGCGGCCACGTTCGTAGTCCGCCGACGTCAGCCCGCCGTCGCCGTCGCCCAGCCAGTTCGACTTGTAGTCGACCACCACGTAGCGGTGGCCGTCGCCGGACGGGATGCGCAGCACCGCGTCGACCGAACCGTTGAGGTAGCCGCGCAACGTCTGGTTGCCGAGGGCGTCGCCGGTCAACCGTTCGGCGTAGTTCGCCAGCGGGTCGTCGGCGGGCAGGTGCTCGGCGAGCAGGCGGCCGACGTCGCGCAGCTGGATCCTGGGCGCCGTGGCGCGCAGGTCGCCGCCGGCGAGTGGGAACTCGAAGTCCAACTCCCGCAACCGGTCTCGCAGACCGATCTGGCGCAATGTCAGGTTTCCGGCCAGCGGGCCGAGCGGGGTGTCGTGCATCGGCACCAGCGCCGCGGCGAGGTCGCTGGCAGGCGCGTCCACCGGCCACCACACCGAGTGCTCGACGATCTGCGCCTCGAGCTCGGCGGCCAGGTCGGCGGCGAATGGATCGGCGGTCTCCAGCACCGCGTGCATCAGCGTGCCGAACGTGGCGCCCTTGGGCAGGTCGGCCATCGGCGACGACAGCGCGGGTCCGGTCGAGGGCTGCAGCAGCGGAAGATCGCCGACCTCGTCGTCGAGCGCGACGACCTCGGGCTCGCTGGTGACGCCGGAGGTCTCGGCCGCCCGAATCAGCCCCGAGTAGGACGTGCGACGCCACGTCGTGTCGATCGACCGGTGAAAGTGCCTGGCGTCCAGGCCCGTCGGCGCGGGATCGGCGGGCGGGCGCGGCGCCGGCACGAGCACCGACTCCTCCAGCACGGGTCCGCCGACGGCCTCCCACTGCCGCAGCCGCGCGAGGGCGTCGTCGTCGGTGATCTTGCTGGGCACGCACCGGTTGGGCACCACCGGCTCGCCGGGCTGCCTGCCGCGGAGCAGCCGCGACAGGCCGCCGTTGGGCTCGTCGTTGGCGGGCGCCCACCACGCGACCACCTGGGACTGCGCGCGGGTCATCGCCACGTAGGTCAGCCGGCTGTCGTCCCCGGCGGACTCCTCGCGGCCCAACCGCTCGACGTCGCGGTAGTCGGGGCTCTCCTTGCCGCCGATGTGCAGGCAGCGGGTGGGACCGTCGTGGAACAGGATCAGGTCGCGCTCGGGCACCCAGCGGTTGAACGCGAACGGCAGGTACACGATTGGGTACTGCAGCCCCTTGCTCACCCACACCGTCATGATCTGCACGGCCGCGGCGTCGCTGTCGAGCCGGCGGTTGCGTTCGGCCGTCCCGCCGCGGTCGTCGCGCTCGGTGCGCAACCAGTCGCGCAGGGCGGGCAGCGAGTGGTGCTCCCGGTGCGCGACGTCCTGCAGCAGCTGGGTCATGTGCGCCAGGTCGGTCATGTGCCGCTCGCCGTCACGCCACGACAGCACGCGGTGGAGCATGCCGCGCAGCTGCGCGGCCTCGAAGATCGCCGCAACGCCGCGCTCGCGGGCGTGACCGGCCCACTCCCGCAACGTCTCCGCGATCTCGTCGGTCAACTCGTCGCCGCCGCTCACCAGGTCCTCGGCCGTCTTGCCGAAGAACATCGTCGCCGCCGCGGCGCGCACCACGCCGGCGCGGTGCGGCTGGTCGAAGGCCTCCAGCAGCGCGAGCCAGTCGTCGGCGGCCTGCGAGGCGAAGATGTCGGAGTCGCCGGTGTACACCGCAGGCACCCCCGCCCGACCCAGGGCCTGCTGGCACACCCGGGCGTCCTTGTGCGTCTCGACGATGATCGCGACGTCACCGGCCTGCAGCGGCCGGCCGTCGAACGTCGTGCCGCCGGCGAGCAGGGCGCCGATGTCGTTGGCCAGGTCCCGGCCGATGTGCTGGCGCAGGTCGTTGATCGACACGTTCTGAGTTCCGCGGCGCCCGAACGTGGTTCGCTGCACGACGCGTAGCCGGAACGGCTCGACGTTGGGTGCGCCGACCAACCGGCAGCCCTTGTTGGCGGCGTCGACGTCGTGCACGACGATTGCGGGATCGCCGAGTTCGGCGCCGCGCAGCACGGCCTGCAACCTGTCGACCAGCGCACTGTCGCTGCGCCAGTTGGTGCCCAGGGTCTTCTTGGCGCCCGCGGTCTCGGCGGCATTCAGGTAGGTGACGATGTCGCCGCCGCGGAAGGCGTAGATCGCCTGCTTGGGATCGCCGATGAGGACGACGGTCGACCGGCCGCTGAAGGCGCGGTCGATCACCTGCCACTGCACGGGGTCGGTGTCCTGGAACTCGTCGACCATCACGATCGGCCAGCGTCGGTGCATGCGCAGGCGCGCGGGGGAGTCCGGCGCGTCGAGGGCCTCGGCGAGCCGGGTCAGCAGGTCGTCGTAGCCCAGGATGCCCTGGCGGCGCTTGCGCGTCTCCAGTTCGGCCAGAACGTGATTGGCGAAGGAGACGCACACCGCGGCCCGGGACTCCGGGGGCGGGTCGACGGGACGCAACTCGGTGGCCGGGTTGTTGACCACCTCGCGCGCGAGCTTGAGCGCGTCGGGGTAGGAGAGCGCGGGGTCGTCGCGCTGCTGACCGAAGTGCGCCAGGTAGAGGTCGTCGACGACCTCGGTGACCAGGTCGGTCAGGCTCTCCACCAGGGTCACCCGGCCGTCGGAGTCGCCGGCGACGCCGAGAGACTTGAGCACCAGTTGGCAGAACTGGTGGGTGGTGGCGATCGTCGCGGCGTCGAAGTCGGCCAACGCGTCGCGCAGGCGCTGTCGGCGGGCCGTGCGCTCGGCGTCGGTGCCCGTCAGCAGATAGGCCACCAGCTCGTTGTCGCCGACGGTCGACGGGTCGTCGAAGGCCGTTGCGGCGTCGGTGATCTGGCGCCGGACGCGATCGCGGAGCTCCTGGCTGGCCGCCCGGCCGAAGGTGATGAGCAGCATCTGGTCGAGCGTCGCCACGCCGTCGGCGACGTAGCGGGTGACCAGCCCGGCGAGGGCGAACGTCTTGCCCGTGCCGGCACTGGCTTCGAGCACGGTCGTGGTGGCGGCGGCGGGCAGGTCGCCCAGCAGGTCGAAGCGGTCCATCAGAGGGTGACCTCCGCACGCAGCATCGGCAGCCACAGCCGGGCGGCGTAGGCGCCCAGTCGATGTGTCTCGCCGTCGACCTCCTCGCCGGGGAGCAGCGGCTGCATGAGGGCCGACAGCCAGGCGTTCTGCCCCCACGCCCGAACCTGGGCGGGGTCCTGGTCCTCGCCGGGATAGTTGCCCGACTTCCACTTGAACGACGCCTCGCGCTCGGGGTCGCCACCCTCGTGGCGGGCGGCCGCCCACGCGTACGACGTCTTCACGGGCAGGGGCAGCGGCTGGCGGCGGCCGGCGTCGTAGATCCTCACCAGATCGCCGAGGACGTCCACGGCCGGCTGTCGCGGCTGACCCAGGGCGCGCTCGGCGGGACGGGTCCCGCGCCGCGCCCGGCCGATGCAGATCGCCGACCAATCCCGGTCCGGATGCTGGGCGAACAACGCCAGCAACGGAATCCACGACGCGAGCAGGTGCTTGCCGTCGAGCTTGGAGTAGGTGACCGAGACCAGGTGGTCGTCGAACACCGGTGACACGGTGCCCGTCAACCGGCGGCCGGCACCGAGGTCGACGTCCACGTCGTAGGCGTCGGCGTCGGACTTGCGGTACGCCAGCGCGGTGGCGGCGAGTGTGGTCGCCTGCTCGCGCAGTTCACCGGCCTTGCGCCACCCGAGCTGCCCGGGCGGCAGGGTGCCGCGGCGCCACTCGGCCTGCCGCGCGTCGTCGGGGCTCATGCCGCGCAGCATGTCGGTGAGCATCCGGTCGCCGACGGCCCACTGCTCCAGCGCGTCGATGTCGACCGAGATCTCGTCGGCCACGCCGTCGACGTCCCACGGCAACGTGTATTCCAGCGCGCGGAAGAACCCCTTCACGGGATCCTTGAAGAAGCCGACCAGATCGGCCAGGGCGACGTCGTCGTGCGGCTGGGCGGGCAGCGGACCGGAGACGAACTTCGGCTGCTCGCGGCGCTCGCTGCTACTGGCCCGGGCGGCGGTCAGCACCGTCGAGTCGAACGTGAACGGGACGTCGGGCACCAGCGCACCCGGTATTACGTTGCGAACGTCGAAGGGCTGCAACGGATGATGGACGACGACCCGGTCGCGTACGGGCTGCGGCGTGGTGGCGTCCAGGGCGTCGAGCAATTCGGCCAGCGGGACGGCAGGCGGCCGGGGCTGGCCCGAGTTGGCGTTGGCACCGGTGTAGGTGACCACCAACTTCTCGGTGGCCGCGCCGATGGCGTCGAGCAGCAGTTGCCGGTCCTCGGACCTGGTGTCGCGTTCCCCGGTCAGCGGGTTGCGGGCCAACACGTCGTCCCCGTCGGTGACGCCCTGGCGGGGGAACGTGCCGTCGTCGAGGCCGACGAGGCAGACCACCCGGTGCGGCACCGACCGCATCGGGACCATAGTGCACACCGTCAGCGTGCCGGTCCGGAAGTTGGCCCGCGTGGGGCGCCCGGCCAGGTGACGCTCCAGCAGCGCCTTGACGTCGGGCAGGCGCATCACGGTGTGCGCCCGCGGCCCGGCGTCCTCGAGCACCCGACCGAACTCGCGGTGCATCTGGCTGGTCTGCCACGCGTCGGCGTCGTCGACGCGGGTGGTCATCTCGATGCCCTCGGACAACGCCTGCAGCCAGTGCTGCAGCGGATGGTCGCCGGTGAGCGCATCGACGGTGCGCTGCAACCGGTCGACGAACTCGGCGAGCTGGCCGGCGAGTTCCACCCGGTTGCTGCCGACGTCGTCCAGCGGCAGGGTGGCGCCCACCCAGGCGTGGGCGTCGTCGGACATGGCCACGCCGGCGAGCACCCGGTCGACGCCGAAACGCCAGGTGTTGTGGACGAAGTCGACGCCGTAGGGCTGACGGTGCTCCTGGTCGAATCCCCAGCGGACGTTGGCCTGCCGCACCCAGCGGGTGATGTCCTCGAGGTTGTCGTCGGTGAAACCGAAGCGGGCGCGCACCGGGGCGGACTGCGCGAGGTTGAGCACCTCGCTGGCGGTCACCCGGCTGCCGGCCAGCGCCAGCAGTTGCGACGCCACGCCCAGCAGCGGATTGGTCTGCACCAGTGAACGATCCGCGAGTCGCATCCGCAGCTGGTGGGCGGGGTGGGCACCACGCAGAACGTCGCCGAGGCCGAAGTCGGCGTTGATCAGCGGTGCGTAGGCCTCCACGTCGGGGCACATCACCAGGATGTCGCGGGGCTCCAGCGTCGGGTCGTCGGCGAGCAGGCCGAGGAGCACCTCGCGCAGCACGTCGACTTGCCGGGCCTGGCCGTGGCAGGCGTGCACCTGGACGGAGCGGTCCGCCAACGTGGCGGAACGCCCCTGCGGCCGAACGGCATTGGCGGCGATGTCGGACTGCAGCGACCCGAGCAACGTGTCGGGGTGGTCACCGCCGCCCAGGTACTCGTCGGTGTGCAGCTCGGCGGGCAAGATCAGCTGCAGCTCGCGCAGGTCCCTGCCCAGCGTGGCCAGCAGCGGGTGGTGGACGCAGCGGTGGCTGGTGTCGTCGCGGCGGGGAACCGGACCACGCGCACCGGTCAGGGCGCGCCACAGGTCGTCGCTGGGATGGGGCAGCCACAAGTGCACGTCGTGGTGGGTGGACAGCGCGCCGACGAGCTCGATCTCCGTGACGGGCAGCCTGGTGTGGCCGAACAGCGACAGCCGCGGGGGCAGGTCGGAGGCCGACGACCGCAGGCGCGCAACGGTTTCGCGATGCCGGACGTGCGGCGGGTCGGCGTCGACGCGGTCGACGAGCGCCTGCCACAGCGGGGGTTGCCATTGCAGGTCGGCGTCGAGGTCGACGGATCCGTCGCGCCAGTCGGCGAGCAGCTGCGGGCGTTGTCTGGCGTACGAGGCGAAGAGGCCGGCGATGCGGCGGGCCACCGAGTAGCGCCTGCCTTGGCGCAGCTCCCTCTCCTCGCCGGTGGCGAAGTGACCGAGGTGGGTCGCGAGGGTGCGGCACCACGGCTGGTCGAGGCTCTCGTCGACGACCTCGAGCAGCGGCCACACCATGGCGTCTGGCGACCACGGGTCGTTCTCGGCGGTTCCGGTGATCTCGGCGATGAGCGAATGCGGGTTCCGGAACTCGACGCCGGCGCACACACCGTCGGCGCCCGACCCGCGGCCCAGGACGTGGGACAGGCGCTGGCTCAGCCACCGCTCGACGCCGCGGGCGGGCACCAGCACCAACTCCGTCGCGAACGGGTCGTCGAGGGGGTGGCTCAGGAGGGCGCCCAGACCGTCGGCGAGGAGGTCGGTCCGCTCGGCACGGTGAAGGTGAAGCGACATTTGACACCAGCCTAGGGGGCGCCACCGACAGAGGCCGCGGGAATTCCTACCGTCCTACCCGCCCACTCCCAGCGAATGCCCAGAATGGTCGCCTAACGTAATCGACGGAGCTTCCCCCCAAGCTCCACGGATGACTCGGCCCCGTCACGACCTCCCCCCTGTGGTGACGGGGCCGAGATCGTCGCTAGGGTCCAAGGCGATGGCAGACCAACCGCTCAGGGACCACATTCTCCAGCGTGCCGACGAGATCGGCGGCCCCGCGCGGCTGGTGATCTCCGCCGCGTGGCGCGACCTACCCGCGGACGCCCCGCTGACCGACGTGGTCGGCCGGGTCGACGCCACGGTGGACGCGCTTGCACGCCATCTCGCCGCCGCCTCGACCGTTCCGGATGCCGCGGAGGTCGAAGGTGCCTGCGCCGCACTGCGTTCGGCGGTCGACGCTCAGGCCGACGCGGAGCGCGTCGCGGACGCCCTCTCCGCCGACCGCATCCAATTCCTGGAGACCAGCCTGGAGTTCCACGACCGGCACGGGACGCAGCCGTGTCCGGTGTGCGCGGCGAGCACACTCGACGACGACTGGGTGGTGCGGACACGCGCGGCGCTGGCCGCGGAGGAGGGCGCCGCGAGCGCGCTGAGGGTGGCCAGGTCGACGGCGCACCGCGCGCGTCAGGCGCTGACCGCGCTGGTGCGCGGGGTGCAGACACCGCCTGCCGAGGACGCCGGGCTGTCGGCGGCCGTCCAGGCCCGCGCGGCTCACCAGAGGTTCTCGGCGCTGCCAGCCGACGGCGACGACGCCCTGGTCGGGCACGTGACCGGCGCGCTGCCCGAACTGCGGGCGACGTACGCCGCGCTCGGACGGGACGCCGCGGCCGACCTGGACGTGGCCCGGCAGGCGCAGACGTGGCTGCAGAGTTCCCCGTTGCCCCGCGAGCAGACGTAAATGGCCCTCATTCGCGGCAATTGAGGGCCATTTACGTCTGCTCGCGGGGAGGGCTGGAGAGCTAGCTGCGCGCGAACTCCTCGGGCAGACCGTCGATGCCCGCCTGGATCGCCGCGATGGCGTCCGCGCGGGCCTTGAGCTTGCTGGCTCGGTGCGCCTTGGGGTTCAGTCCGGCCGCGGCCTCGGCGGCGACGTCGTGGGCGCGCGCCAGCACGTTGCCGTCCTCGACGATCTCGTCGAGCCAGCCGGCGCGCACCGCGTCCTCGCCGGTGAACACCGCCGCCATGGCGACCGCACGCTGAAAGGCCGAGCGTGTCAACCGGTTTCGCATGATCTCGATGGCCGAGATGGGCAGCACCATGCCGATCGCGACCTCGTTGGCCTGGCATCGCGAACTGGGCGACCCGACGCGGTGGTCACCGCTGAGCATCAGGAAGGAACCCATGGCGATGGCCGGTCCGGTCGCCGCCATGATCACTGGGACCGGGAAGCTCAGCAGTCGGATCGACAGCTCGAACCCGCCGGAGAGCATGCCGAGTGCGGCTGCGGCGTCACCGGAGTTGAACACGCTGAGGTCGAAGCCGGCGCTGAACACCCGGGAGTTGCCCGCGAGCACGACGGCCTTGATCTCCCGGTCGGCGGCGGCCTTCTCGGCGCGGTCGAGCGCCTCGTTGACGTTCTGCTGCATCGCCGGCGACAGGACGTTGACCTTGCCGTCGTCGAGCGTGATCGTGGCGACGGACTCGGTCTGCTCGTAGGCAACGGTGCTTGTCATCGGCTCTCCCTTGGATGCGGTTCGAGCTGATGCTATCTAGCGGGTCGGTGCGGAATGACGCCCCGCCGTCCCGTTCTGGATCCAGGGGAAGTCCAGCTCGGTGGTCTCGTCGAACTGACGGGTCCGCCAGCGGTCCTGCACCTCGGCGACGGCCTTGGTCATCCGGTCGATCTCGGCGCGGAAGACGTCGGGCTGGGTTTCCTTGGACGCGTAGTGGAAGTAGGACAGCACGCTGCGCAGGAGTTCGAGCTTTTGCTTCTCGCGCTTGGCCAGATCGTGGGTGGTCATCAGCTCGATGCGCTGCACCGGCTGCAGGTTGCCCCAGTCCAGGCGGAACTTGGTCTCGAAGGTCGTGCGCTTGCCCCACGAACCGGACTTCTTCTTGGAGCCGGCCCGGGCATGGTCGGAGTAGGTCAGTGAGCCGTCGAAGCGGTCCCGAATCGACCCGCCGAGTTCCGCGCGGCTGATGGCGGAGTCCCACACCGTTCGCCATTCCTGGCCGGGGGCCAGGTAGAGCAGTTCGCTGGGCAAATCGAGTTCGGCGACTTCGGGTGGACCGTCGAGTCGGGGGTCTTCGTAGGCGGCGACGGTCGGGTGGTCGACGAAGTCCAGCCGGATGTCGTGGGCGGCGGTCTGCCCGAAGTTGCGCACCACCAGCTCGATCACGTGCCAGTCGGAGGCGTGCGGTTCCATGTACATCGTCACCTGCGGCCGCACCCGTTCGGTCGCGAGCTGGCGATTGCGTGTGAGCTGGCGGTTTGCCCAGATCAGGACGACGATGCTTAGCACGAGGGCGGCCCACGCGGCGATCGCCAGCCAACCCGCCGACCCGAGGTTGCTCAGATCGTGGAGCCGATCGTTGATCCAGTCCATGCGTTCCCGCCTCGTCGCAAAGTGTTTGCCCGAGACTTTAGTCGTTCACTGACGACTGCGTAAACCGGAGCCGGCGCGGATGTTAGCCAATTCGTAAATTGGCCGGATGCGTGCCTCGCCCCACCGCAACGTGCGCGGCCCGCCGCGACGGCCCGCGGATTCCGCGCCCGCGAAAGGGCCCAATTGGCACACGAGCATGCCGGGTCCAGAAGCCGTTGTCACTCAAGCCCTTTCGGGGCCGGAATCGGTGTCCGCTCGACTTTGCTATTCGGCCGGCGATTTACCCGCGTGCTGATAACATTTCCGCGCAAATGAGCAACGTCCATTCGCAATCCGACGGCGGCGGGTCCGTGCCGTTGCGGTTGGCTTTCCTGACCGAACTCTATTACCCCCACGTCGGCGGTCAGGAAGTCTTCTTCCAGGAGCTTGCCGAGGCGTTGGTGCGACGCGGGCATGCCGTCGACGTCTACTGCATCACCCACGACGCCGCCCTTCCGGCCAGCGAAGTGATCAACGGGGTGCACGTCCACCGAACCCAGGGCAGCGGCGTCTACCCCAAGCCGGTGATTCCGGTCCTGCGCCGCAACTGGTCGGACATCTTCCGGTACAGCGCCGAGGTGCGCCGGGTGGCCGCCGCCGGTCGTCACGACTTCTACCTGCTCAACCAGTGGCCGCTGTTCCACGTCCCCGCGCTGAGCAAGCGGGCGCGGGCGCGCAGCGGCATCCACTGGTGCGAAGTGCGGACCGCCGACCCGGTGCTGGTGCTGCAGCGGCTGTTCCCGCGCATGGTCGCGACCAACTTCGCCGTCGGGGAAGCGGTGGCCGCCTCGATCGGCCGCCAGTCGCGGCGGGACTTCACGGTGCTGCCGAGCGGCATCGAACTGCACCGCTACCGGTCGGCCGAACGCGGGACCCGCTCCGGAGTGCTCTACGTCGGCCGGTTGGCGCCGCACAAGAACATGCCGCTGCTGATCGACGCCTTCGACGTGGCGGTCGCGCGCGGGCTCGCCGGTGACCTGACGATCGCCGGTGACGGACCCTCGCGCGCCGACGTCGCCGAGTACGCCAGCCGTTCGCCCAACGCCGCGCGGATCAAGGTGCTCGGGTCGATCGACGAGGCACGGAAGATCGAATTGCTCTCGCAGGCCTCGGTACTGGGGATGACGAGCACCCGGGAGGGTTTTCCCCGGGTGATCGCCGAGGCCATGGCGAGCGGGCTTCCCGTCGTCACCGCCCGCTTCGAGGAGAACGGCGGCAAGGACGTCGTCGCCCAGTACGGCGCGGGCATAGTGTGCGGCACCGCACCGGCCGACGTCGCCGAGGCGCTGCTGGCCGCCGAAGCGGGGTGGGACGGCTTCTCCCGCGCGGGACTGGCGGGAGCCACGTCCCTGGACTGGTCGGGTATCGCGGCGACGTTGGAAGACCGCGTCCGGCAGACGATCTCGACGTGACAGATGACGGCCGACGACTGAAGGAGTGCGCGTGCGCATAGTGGTGACGGGGGGTGCCGGCTTCGTCGGCAAGGAGTTGGTGCGCACCCTGCAGAGCAAGGCGGAGGTGCTGGTCGCCGACCGGTTGCGCTACGGCATGCCCGACTGGCTGCAGAATCCGCCGGAGGGCGTGCGCCTCAGTCAGGTCGACATCCGCGACCCCCAGGCGATCCGCGAAGTCGTCGAGGAGTTCCGCCCCGACGCGGTGGTGCACTTGGCGGCCATCCACTACATCCCGGAATGCGACGCCGATCCGCCGCTGGCCGTGTCGACCAACGTCGCGGGCACCGTGAACGTGCTGGCCGCGTGTCCGCCGGGCACCCGGTTCGTCTTCGCCAGCAGCGGTGCGGTCTACGAGCCCGACGAAGCCCCGCACCAGGAGTTGGTGTCCTCGCTCAAGCCGGCCGACATCTACGGCATCACCAAGCTGCAGGGCGAGGCCTACGTGCGCGCCTTCGCCGCCGACCACGGCCTGTCCTGCGGAATCGTCCGGCTCTTCAACGTGATCGGTCCGGGTGAGACCAATCCCCATCTGCTGCCGGCGATCATCGCCCAGCTGCGGGACGGCGCGCAGTCGATCGACCTGGGCAACACCTGGCCCAAGCGGGACTACATCGACGTGCGGGACGCCGCCGCCGGGTTCGCGGCCGTCGCGCTCGGCGCGAACCCGCCCGGCGTGGCGTGCGAGGTGGTCAACCTCGGGAGCGGGCAACAGTATTCGGTCGACGACATCCTCGGGCGCATGCGGTCGGTGTTGGGGTTGACGTTCGAGGTGCGCCAAGATCCGAAGCGCATGCGAGCGGTCGACCGCCCGTTCCTGGGTGCCGACATCTCCCGCATCCGGGACACCTTCGGGTGGGCCCCGGCCAACGAGCTGGACGCCACCCTCGAACGAACCTGGGCCACGCCCGACTTCCTCCCGGACCTACAGGGGCGGCTGACATAGCTGGGCACTCGCGGGTCGACCTGCTGTTCGACGCCCGACACATTCGCCAGAGCGGCATCGGTACCTACATCAGCACCGAATTACCGCATCTGGAGGCCGTGTTCGCCGACCGCGGGCTCGTGCTGGCCGTCCTGGTGGATCGGGACAAGATGCCGCACCTGCGGGCCACCACCCGGGTCGTGGAGTCACGCCCGGCCAACGCGCCGATGTACTCCCGGCACGAACAGCGCGCCTGGAACGCCGCGCTGGCCGAGATCCGGCCCCGCTCGATGTGGGTGCCGCACTACCCCTTTCCGCTGGCGCTGTTGCGACCCCGCAACCGGCGGACGCGGTTCTTCGTCACGGTGCACGACCTGCTGCACGTGCAGAGCGGCGACGTCACCGGCCAGAACTCCGCGTTTCGCGCCTACGCGCGCACCATGCTGAACCTCGACGTCCGCCGGGCCGCCAGGATCTTCACTCCGTCGCACACCACCGCCGGGTCGCTGACGGCGGTGGCCCCCGCTGCGCCGGTGACCGTGACGCCGCTGCCCGTCGAGCAGACGTGGTTCACCGCCGCCGACCTCGCGGCGTCGCCGGTGGCAGGCAGGTACGTGCTCTACGTCGGAAACACCAAGTGGCACAAGAACTTGACGGTCTTGCTCAAGGCGTTCGGCGACGTCGCACGGTCGCTGCCGCAGAACCTCGTGATCGCCGGCGGCGGGGCGCTGGTCAAGAACTCCGACGAACGCGTCGACCAGTTGGTCGACGCCCAGGCCGACCGGGTGCGCATCGTCGGCCGGGTGGACTTCGCGTCGCTGCGTGCGCTGGTCGCCGGTGCCGACCTGTTGGTGATGCCGTCGCTGTACGAAGGGGTGGGTCTGCCTCCGCTGGAGGCCATGGCCTCGCACACCGCCGTGCTCGCCTCGAACATCCCGTCGCTGCGGGAGACCTGCGGTGACGGCGCGGACTACTTCGACCCGCACGACGACGGCACGCTGGGTGAACTGCTGGTCAGATACGGCACCGACGACGCCGCCCGAGATGAACTGGCCGAGCGCGGTTGGGCCCGCGTCACCCAGCGGCAAGACGGGATTTCGCTCACCGCGGCCGCCGAGGTCGTCTGCGCCGAGCTGGCGGGAGCTCCGCTGTGACCGACGACCACCCGCGGATCGGCGTCGCCGTCACCACCGTGGGGCGGTGGGACGATCTTCGCGAACTGCTCGGCGACCTGGCCCGGCAGACGCGACCGCCGCACGCGGTGGCCGTCGCCCACCACGATGCCAGCGCCGGCGACGAATTGGCGGCACTGGTGCGGTGTTTCGCCGACACCCTGACGATCAGCACCGTCGTGAGCCCGCGGGGCATCTCGAACGGCCGCAACGCGGCGGCCGCACTGCTCGGCGACGACGTCGACTGGCTCTACTTCCCCAACGACACCAGTCGCGTCGACGACGACTTCCTGGAACGCGTCGGCCGCCACGCCACTGCGGGCACCACGGTGTGCGCGGTGCAACTAGTCGACCGCGAGGGCGTCCGAAATGCGTTGCCGCCAGCAGGCTCTCCGATGACCAAACGCAACGTCTGGGGCGCGATCGAACCGGCGACGCTGTTCGAACGGCGCGCGTTCCACCAGGCCGGCCGGTTCAACCCGTCACTCGGCTCGGGTGCGGACACGCCGTGGCAGGCAGGGGAGGGCACCGACCTGCTCTTGCGGATGTCGCTTCGCGACGGCTTCGCCATCGAGTGGATCCCCGAGATCACCGTGCGGGCGCACACCGAGTTCGCTCACCTGACGCCCGCCGAGCGCAGCCGCAAGATCCGGTTCTACGGCCGCGGCAGTGGCTATGTCTACCGGCGCTGGGACTACCCGGCGTGGGCCAAGTTCCGGCACGTCTTCGGTGCGGCCCTCGCGCCGCTGCTCAAGCGCGACAAGTTCCGGGCCCGCGACGGTTTCGCGCTGATGGTCGGCCGGGCCGAAGGCGTCCTGGGGCGGGTGGCCGGCGGTACGCGGGATCATCGCGCGATCGTCCGATGACGACCACCCGGCGCACCCGGCTCGCGGCCGTGGTGGCGGCGGTGCTGGTCTGCGTCGCCGCGGTGTCGTGTCAGGCGAAGCCACCGCAGGTGCAGACCGGGATGACGGTGCATCTGCGCGGTGCCGACGCGGCGTCCCTGTCCCGGCAGTTCGACCTGATGGCCGACATGCACGTCACGTGGGTACGGGTGGACGTCGACTGGTCGGTGGTGGAACCCGAACGTGGACGGTTTGATTGGAGCTATCCCGACAAGCTCGTCGACGAAGCGTCGGCGCGCGGCATGAAGGTGCTGATCGTCTTGGCGTTCAGCCCGGCGTGGACGCGCGCCGTCGCCGCCGATCCCGCCGACAAGGCCAGCCATCTGCGGCCCGACCAGACCTCGGACTACGCGGACTTCGCGCGGATCACCGCCGAGCGCTACGTCCCGCGTGGTGTCGCTGGCTGGGAGATCTGGAACGAGCCCAACAGCACCAAGTTCTGGCCGCCGCAGCCCGACGCGGCCGAGTACGGCACCCTGTTCCGGGCGGCGGAGACGGCGATCCGCGGCGTCGACCCGAAGGCCGTCCTGCTGATCGGCGGGCTGGCGCCGAGGTACGACGGACCCGACGCGGGCGTGGCACCGACGGATTACCTCGAGCAGCTGTACGCCAACGGGACGGCGCAACTCGCCGACGGAATCGCCGTCCACCCCTACAGCTTTCCCGCGCTGCCGATGGACGCGAGTCCGAAGAACATCGTCGGTGGGTTCGCCGACCTGCCGGCGCTGCACGGGGTGACGGCCAACCACGACGACGGTGCGAAGAAGATCTGGATCACCGAGTTCGGCGCACCGACGGGAACCGGCCCGAACGCGGTGTCGGAGGCCGACCAGGCGAAGGCATTGCTGCAGGCGCGCAAGCAGGTGCAGGGCTGGGAGTGGGCGGGGCCGCTGATCTACTACGAATTGGTCGACGGCGGAACCGATGCGGGCGAGATCGAGGAGAACTTCGGCGTGCTGCGGGAGGACCTGTCCCTCAAGCCGGCGGCGCAGGCGCTGATGGACGAGGACCAGACGTGACGGTCACTCCGGCACGTTGAGCACGAAGCGGGTCAGCGGCCGGATCCGGCCGGGCAGCCGCTGGACGAGTCGGCTCATCAGCTTTGGGTCGATCATCGTCATGACCGAGAGCAGCCGCAGGACCAGCAGGTAGACGACGACGGCCGCGGGGATCGCCACCAGCAGCGACAGGGCCCCGCCCAGATGGCTGCCGATGGCATACGCCACCGCACCCTGGGCCACGGCGGCCAGGGTGATCGCGCCCAGCACCCGGTACGGAGGCGTGATGCCCAATCGTCGCGTGACGTACCACGTTTCGATGAGCACCACCATCACCTGGACGGCGCCTCGCGACCAGGCGGCGCCCATCAGACCGAAGTGGGGGACCAGGAGGAAGCCCAGGGCGATGGTGCCCACCAGACCGAGTCCGTTGGACCACAACAGGAACCCGGTCTTGCCCATGCTCTGGAGCAGGTAGAACGTGGTGACGCCGAGGCTGCTGACGGCAGCCGCGATCAGCAGCACCGACGCCACGGGACCGGCGTCGGTGAAGTCGGTCCCGAAGAACAGCGGTACCAGCACCGGTGCGATCGCCGCGAGACCGAGGCACAGCGGCACGATCACCAATGCCAGCAGACCGGTGATCGTGCGGTACAGCCGCTGCATGTGTTCGTGGGCGCCGAGACCGAACTGCTCGCTGAAACGCGGCAGCAGCGCCGAGAGCAGCAGCGGCGGCAACTGCACCGCGACCTCGGCGATGGTGGCCGCCGCCGCGAACAGGCCGACGGCGGCGATGCCGGCGTAGTGCTGGAGGAAGACGATCTCGGTCCGGCCGAACACCAGGCCGCCGATCACCGCGGTCGCCCAACTGGGCAGGGCGAACCGGACCACCTGACGCCGAAGCTCGTGGGCGACGTCGGGTTTGGTGCGCAGCAGCCGCAGCGACCGGGCCGCGGGCAGCAGGTTTCCGGCGACGTACCCGGCCAGGGCGCCGGGAATGCCGAACAGCCAGGCGCCGAGACCGATCACGATCAGCTTGAGCAGGGCCGAGACGCCGGACAGCCGGGCGAGCTCGCCGAAGCGCTGCTCACCCCGAAGGTAGAACAGGTAGAGGTCAGCCAGTTTCCAGCAGACGAACCACGTCACCGCCAGCGCGATGACCACGTCGTGCGACGAGGCGGAGACGCCCTCGGTCGCGCTGCGACCCGGCCAGAACAGGTAGGCGAACAGCAGCACCGCACCGAGGACCGCCGCACCGGTCGACCACCGCGTGGTGGACCCGATCAGCCCGTCCGCCTCCGCATTTCGGCCCTCGGCCCGCAGGTTCGGGATGAACCTCTGCTGGACCACGCTGATGCCGAGACCGGCCAGCATCGACGCGAGCGTCACGCACCAGACGACGTAGGCGAGCACGCCCAGCTGGTCGGGTCCGAGAAGCCGGGCGGTGATCGCATTGCCGATGAAGCCGGCGAGGGCGACCGAGGCGCCGGAGCCGAACCCGAGCAGGGTGTTGCGGACGAAACTGGGGGACATCAGCGCCTACTGCGCAGGGCCCTGAGCCGTCCGACGCCCAGCTTTACGGTCGACTTGGTGACGCTCGCCCACGCCCGAGGGCCCGGGCGTCCACACCGCACGGCGGCGGCGACCGAACGGCCCACGCCACGAAGGGAACCCGCTCCCAGTGCGGATCCGACCGGTGAGGTCAACAGGTAGTCGCCGCGCACCCGCTTCGACTCGTCGGCGAGTTCGCGGATGCCCCAGTCGATGAGCTCCTGGCTCTTGTCCACTCCGGAGCGGGACAGCGATCCCGACGTCCAGATGACGTCGACCAGTGGCGCCGGCACTTGGATGATGGGCAGGTCGGGGAACGCGCGCCGCACCTCGATCAGCCACTTCGGGTCGTCGTGAATCGACCCCGCCGCCACCGACATTGGCACCGCCTGCGTCAACGCCGCGGGAAACACCAGGGTCGAGGTCTGGACCATGTTGAACGCGCGCTGCTGGCGGAGCTCGAACAGGAACGGCGCGATCCGCTCGTGGCGGGTGATCGGGGTGCGCGGTCCGACGATCGGCTCGCCGTCGCCGTCGTGGACGTAGAACCGGCATGCGACGACCCATCGGTCCCCGGGGGGTGCCGCGGCCAATTGCACCTCGAGCTTGTCGTCGCGCCACACGTCGTCGTCGTCGAGGAGGGCGATGACGTTTCCCGTCGCCGCCTGGATGCCAACGTGTTTCGCCATGCTGGCGCCGACGCCGCCCGAGGTGCGGACCACTCGGACGGCCGCGGAGTCAGGCAGGTCCGGCTCGCAGTCGGCGTCGACCACGACGACGACCTCCTTCGGCGGCAAGGTCTGTCGCAACGCCGACTCGACCGCCGCCCGCAGGCTGGCGCGGCCGATGGTCGGGATCACCACGCTGACGTCGTAGGTCACGGCGTGCTCACCTCCGCCCGGTCGCCGTACCGGTTCAGGTTCAGCATCGCAAAGACGAGGCCGCTGATGGGGAACAGCTGCAGATTCGGCAGCAGGGCCCACACCGCCTCGGTGGTCGCGGCGACGAAGAAACCCAGCAGAAAGCCGAAGCAGGCGATCTGCTGATTCCGGTCGGGCAGCGAACGCGCCGCGGAGATCGCGCCCAGCAGCACGGGCACCAGGACCGCGAAGCCGATCAGACCGGACTTCACCAGGGTGTCGATGGCCAGATTGTGGCCGGTGCCCACGTAGGCCCAGGCGGCGATGTTCCCGGTCGACTGGGCGTTGGTCATGAACCAGTTGACGCCCAACCCCTGCACCGGGGAGTGCGACCATTCGACGATGCTGGCCGCCCAGATCGCGGCCCGCTCGGTGAAGGCGCGCGGATCCCAGTCCAAGAAGGGGATGACCACCATGGCGATCGCGGCGGCGAGGGCGCCCACGGTGCCGGCCAGTCGCACGGAGAACACCCGCCGTACCGCCGTCGCCGCCCACCAGAGCAGGACGACCAGGCAGGCCAGCAGGGCCGTCCTGGACGCCGACAAGACGACGGTGGCGAACAGGATCGTCGCGCAGACGATGCGCCACCGGGTTCCGTCGACCAGGGGAACGAGCGCAAACGCGACGGCGCAATACATTCCGAGGACGTTGCCGTGCCCGAACGGACCGGCCAACTCCCACCCGGCGACGATCGACTTCTCCGAGATCAGGTTGTACATCATGTAGTCGGGGATGAGGAGGCCGCCGATGATCGAGTACACGCCAATGCAACTGACGATGATCGGAAGCCACTTCAACTCGGTGATCGAGGCGCCCATGTTCCACAGGGCCAAGACGACCGTGTTGGCCAGCACGACCTTGATGAGGTCTCCCGGTGCGGGCACCACCGGGCTGATCAGATACGGCACGTTGACGGCGAGCAGCAGGACCAGGACCCCGGTGACGTTCCGGTTGGGACGGCCACGCTTGACGGCGACCGCCGAACTGAGCAACAGCAGCAGGGCCGAGCCGGCGAGGCTCGCCAGATGCGCGAGGGGAAACTTCGACGAGGCGGAATCGTCCTCGAGCGGAGGCAGGTCCGGGGTGTGCTTGACGTTGAGGTGCGTGATCACCTCGGGCACGACGGCCAGGCCGATCGCCAGGACGACGATGAGCGCCAGCACCCGCCGGTTCTGCCGAACGGTGGGCGTCGGTGAGGGGAACACCCGGGTCGGCGCCATCAGGTAGGAGCGGGCCGCGCCCAGCCGTCCCGTCGAACGATTCAGTTCGAGAACGGCTTTCGGTGCGGCGGCTACGAAGGTAGCCCCGGGTTGGTGTCGATCGGATCCGTCGATGCGTCGGCCCGACTACTTCTGGGGCCCACTATGGCGACCCTGCACCGACACGTCGGCGGGCCTGCCGTAGTAGGAGTCGGCCGAGCCCTTCTTCGGCGATCGCGTCATGGTCAGCACGGCGCCGAGCAGGGGTGCGCCCGCCCGGGCGAGAGTCGTGGTCGCCGACGCCATCTGCTTGCGCTTCGACTGTCCGTAGCGGGCGACGATCAGCACTCCCTGAGCGCTGCCCGCGAGCAGACCCGCATCCTTGACCACCAGTGACGGAGAGTCGACGACGACGTAGTCGAAGCGCTCGGCCAACGCGCGCAACAGCTCCTTGGCGTTCGGGGAGCCGAGCAGCTCGGTCGGGCTGGCCGGGACCGCGCCGGACGCCAGCACCGTCACGCGCGGAAACTGCGTCTGCTGCAGTGCTTCGTCGACCGTCGCGCGGTCCGCGAGGACGGTGCTGACGCCGACCTGACCGTCGACGCCGAGGCAGGAGGCCACCGCCGGACGTCGGAGGTCGCCATCGACCACCACGACGTCCATGCCGGTTTCGGCGAGTGCCAACGCCAGGTTGACCGCCGTCGTGGTCCTGCCCTCGCCGGGCATCGGGCTGGCGACCAGCAGGACGCGGGGCCCGTCGGCGACCTCGAGGGCCTGCAGGTTGACCCGCAGTTCCCGGAACGCGTCGGCGAGCACCGGCCGATCGCCGTCGAAGGCGAGCAGCGGTTCCTTGCGCCCGTTCCGGTCCAGCGGGATGTTCCCGACTTCCCCGACGCCGGTGGCCTTTTCGAGGTCCTCGGACAGTCTGACGGTGTCGTCGAGGAGGTACAGGACGGTGGCGACGAGCAGGCCGATCAGTGCGCCCGCGACGGCGGCGATCGCCAGGAGCTGGAGCGTCTTGGGTGCGACCGGGTCGTCGGGGATGTTGGCTCGCTGCTGGACCACGACCCGGGCGTTCGGGCGGGCGCCGAGGTCGGGGGTCTCCAGTCCGGCCGCCATGACGACGAACTCGTCGGACAGCGTGTTGGCGATGTCGCGGGCCCGGGCCGCCGAGTGGTCGCGCACGGTCACGTCGATGACGACCGTGTCCGTCGGCGCGGTGGCGGTGACTTCGTGGCGCAGGTCCGTGGCCGTCATGTCGAGGCCCAGCTTGTCGACCGTGCGCTGGGCGAGGATCTCGCTCGTCAGCAGCTGGGTGTACGACAGGACGCGGCGTTGGGCGAACAGGCCGCCGTCGTTGGTCTGGGTGTTGGTGCCGTCCGACGTGGTCGACACGAACAGTCGGGTCGACGCCTCGTATTGCTTGGGGGCGACCGCGCCGTAGGCGACTGCCGCGAGCACGGCGATGACGATCGCGCCGAAGATGACGACCCATCGAGTGCGAAGGATTCGTGCGAAGTCCTGAACAGTCAAGAGCGACCCTTCATCGCTGAATCCTCCCCTAGAGATTGCCGCCCCGCGCACGAGCCGGGTCGGCGAGCGCACGAGACGTGTGCACGCTATCCCACAACGGCGGCCATTGCCGCTGTCATCGAGAATATCGGCGCCGCCATTGTTGGCTCAGCCGTGCATTCGGTCGAACCCTGCGGCGTCTCCCGGCCCCGGCCACCCATTTTGCCGATCCGAAAGGTGCTTGGCCACATTCGTGTTCACCTCGGATGGGCACGCCGGGAAAATGCCCAGACGCCGCGGCAGCATGCGATTAAGACGTCCGCCCGCGGCGCCCGCCGGTATAGTCCCAACCCCCAATGCGAATACGTTGCTCGAACAGTCCGAAAGTGGAATAGCGTGCACCCGGTGAATTCAGTCTTGCTACCCATTCGACGGCGACTCCGAGCACATGGGCGCGTATTCCTCGCGGCGACGCTGATTCTCCCGACACTGCTCGCCGGGTCGGTCGGCGGCACGGCGCACGCGGCGCCCGGCGACCCCGTGCCGACCGACGGGGCCGGGGTGACGATGGCCTGGCCCAGCCTGGGGCTGGCCAACGAGGTCTTCCTCGGACCCAACAGCAGTACCAGTTTCAGCGTGCCGGTCCCGTTGGGGCTCAACGCGTCTCGCCTGACGGGCACGTTTCGCATGCCCATGAACATCGGCGCCGGTTTCCTCGAGATCGACGACGGCGCCGGAAGGCTGCTCGGCTCGGTCGACCTGCCGGCCGCCGGATCCGCTGCGGTGGTGACGCCGTTCGACGTCGACCTCTCGGCGGCCCGGGTCCAGGCCTCGGCGGTGGACGTGTCGTTCACCGTCCGTCCGGTCGACAACGCCAACCAATACTGCGGACCGCTGCAACAGTTGACGCTCACCGATCTGGCGACCGTCTTCACCGGCGTCGAACCTCCCGCCACGACCATCGCCAGCTTCCTGCCGCCGGTGCTCCAGCAGGCCACGATCTACACGCCGACCGACGCCGACTCCGCCGAACAGCAGTCCGTGCTGACGCTGGTGGCCACGCTGGCCCGGCTCTACCAACCCCAGCCGCTGCGGACGACGGTGGTGCAGCAGCGCCGCGGCGCGACCCCGCCGCCCAGCCCGCCGCTGGCCCGCGCGATCGTCGTCGAGACCGGCGACGCCGGCCTCAGCGTCGAAAACCCGGGCGAGCCAGGCGCTTATCTGCGGGTGTCCGGACACGGCGACGAACTGACCACCCAGGTGTCGCTGCTCATCAACGAACTGCAGTCCCTGGCCCAGGTGGCGTCGGTGCGGGTCGACCAAGCCGGTTCGGAGACCTCGCCCACCGGCGACACCTTCACGTTCGGCCAGCTGAAGCTGAACGGCAAGGCCGACGTCCTGCGTACCTCGAACTTCTCGATCGGGGTGGACCGCGCCACACTGGGTGGTCCGCGCGTCGACGGCGTGTCGGTGCACCTGCGCGCCGACTACACGCCGGTGCCGCGGGACGACGCGGCGGCGGTGATGATCCGTTCCGGTGGAGCAGTGGTCTACCGGGCCTCGCTCGACGCCACCGGAGTCCTCGACGCCACCTTCGACCTGGATGCCACGACGCTGGGCCAGGGCATCAACCTCGACTTCGCGCTGACCTACACGCCGCACGAGGCGTGTGGACCCCTCATGGCACCCATCACCTTTCAGGTCAACCCGCAGTCGACGATGACGCTGCACCGTGGTGGCCCTCCACTGGGCGGCTTCAGCGGCTTGCCCTCGGAGTTCAGTCCGGCCTTCGTCGTCGCGCTCGACGGCAGCAGTCCGAATCAGTTGGGGTACGCCGCCCGCATCGTCGACGAGGTCGCGCGACTCACCGGCAAGCAGTTGATGCCACAGGTGGTGGACGTGAAGACCGCGGCCGACGCGACCACGGGTGCGCTGATCATCGCCAACTCCGAGGCCGTGAGCACGACGACGCTGAACCCGCCGATCAGCGCTGACGGCACGGCGATCGACGTCGCCCTGCCCAATGCGCTGCGTGCCGACGTCAAGAACGGGCTCGGGTCGATTCAGGCCTTCGCGGACCCGACGCGCAACCGGTCTGTCGTGTTGGTCACGACGACCGGACCGTGGACCCTGGTGGACCCGCTGTTCACCTACCTCGACGGGCTGGGTGGCGGGTGGTCGCAGCTCAACGGCGACGTACTCGCCGCGGGGGCGGCCGGAACGCCCACCAACGTCGCGATTCGCACCGGCGACGCCGCCGCCGACGCGGCGGCACCCGCAGGCGAATCGACTGCGGACGGACACGTCTGGACGACGGTGGCGGTGGCCGCCGTGCTGGCCCTCGCGGTGCTGGGAGGCGTGATCTTTTGGATGCGCCGGCGTCGCAACACCTAGGAGGGGGAAATTCCGTGGGGATCTATAGTCTTTCGCCACCGCCAATTTCGGTTACCGTGAGCGAGTGACAAGCTCGCTGACGGGGTTCGACGACTGGCTCAACCGCCTGCTCGAGGAGTGCGCGCGCAACGCCGGGGAAGACGTGACCACCTACGTGGCGCGGGCCGTCGCGTCGCGGATGGTCTCCGAGCAGAAGTCGGCAGACGGTCCCGGCCTGATCGAACTCATGACTCACCTCACCTCGTCCGGAACGTTTGCTGTGTCCACCATGCCGGACGCTTCGATGACCGTAAACGACCCGTCGCGACTACGGGCCCTGTATGCCACCGGCCTACTGGACACTCCGCCGGAGGAGGCCTTCGACCGGATCACTCGCGCCGCGGCGGCGGCGTTGGACGCGCCGCATTCGGCGATGTCGTTGGTGGACGTCGACCGGCAATTCTTCAAGAGCAAAGTCGGCCTGGGTGGTAATTCGCCCGAGGAAAGGCAAACCTCGCTTGACCGGTCAGTGTGCCAATACGCCCTGGCAAAGGGCACGCCGCTGATGATCGAAGACGCTCGAGTGCACCCCGTCTTCAAGAATCATCCGGCCGTCGTCGACGGCACCGTGGTCGCCTACCTCGGCATACCGCTCGTCGACGACGAGGAGAATGCCATCGGTACGCTGTGCGTTTTCGACCCCAAGCCTCGGCTGTGGACCACCGGGCACGTCCAGATCCTGGGCGACTTCGCCAGCCTCGCCGCGGAACGCGCCTTTGGCCCCGGCGGCAAGTCGACGCACTGACGTCCTCTCGGCGGCGTCGCCAGCCGGTGCAATCTAGATCAACGGCAAACACGCGGCATCACCCGGCGAAATGGGCTGCGCAAACGTCAATTCGCAATTAGAGTCGGCCCCGTAGATTCAGCGGGGGACCGAGGTGACTTTAAACGTGAATGCGGCGACGCAGCTTTCCGAGGGGCGCGCCACTGCGCGTCGAACGGATCTCATCGACCAGGTCAGCCGTCGCACTCCCATGAGCGCGCCCCAGTGGATCGAACGATTCCGGTCCGACCGCTGGTACCTGACGATCACGGTCGCCCTCGACCTTCTGGCTGCCGTCGGGGCGGTTGCTGCGGCGCATGCGTGGTTGCCCTCCACCGAGGACACCCGCTACGTCTTGGTCTACTCATGGCTCTTCGTGCCGCTGGCGGTGCTGGTGCTGGCCACCCGGTCGCTGTACACCCGCAAGTTGGACTTCAAGTTCCTCGAGGACTTCGAGCCGGTGGAGACGGCGGTCGCCGTGGCGGCGCTGGGCACCTTGACGGTGATCATGGTCGCCGTTCCGCAGTTTGCGCCCGGAAGCGTTGTCGGGCAATACGTTCGACCAAGTGATTTGGTGATCCGAATCTGGGTGTGCGCGGCCATTCTGCTGCCCCTCGTGCGGCTGAGCAGATCGCAGGTCTACCGCTATCTGCGGCGGAAGTACCGGGTCGGGTCACCGGCGCTCATCCTCGGTTCGGGTCCGATCGCGTATCAACTCGTCACACGGATGCGGCAGGTGCCGGAGTACGGCCTGCACCCCGTCGGCCTGCTCGACGACTTCCGACCCCCCGAAGCGGAGACCTTCGACTTGCCCTACCTGGGTACCACTTTCGACCTCGAGGACGTGGCGCGCCGCGTCCGCGCCGAAGACCTCATCGTGGCGCCGTCGGCAGTGTCGGACGAGCAGTTGGCCCGGGCGGCTCAGGTGGCGCAGACCCTCGGCATCCGAGTCTTCGTCGTGCCGCGATTGTTCGACGCGGTCGGCGTCGGCACCCGCGTGGAACACCTCGGCGGCATACCGCTGTTGGTGCTCGCCCGTGTCGACCCCAAGGGATGGCAGTTCGCGCTCAAGCACGGGTTCGACCGGACGATGGCCGGCATCGGGCTGCTGCTGATCTCCCCGCTGTTCCTCACCCTGGCGCTGCTGGTGAAGATCACCTCGCCCGGGCCGATCTTCTACCGGCAGCCCCGAATTGGCCGCGACTCCAAGGTGTTCGACTGTCTCAAGTTCCGCAGCATGCGTCCGCTGGATCCGTCGGAGGAGGGCTTCGCGCCCAAGGCGGGGGATGCGCCCGGCGGGGTGGAGGGCGTCGACCGTCGCACCAAGATCGGCAAGTTCATGCGCAAGACGTCACTCGACGAGTTGCCTCAGCTGCTCAACGTGCTCAAGGGCGACATGAGCCTGGTCGGACCGCGTCCCGAGCGGCCGGCGTTCGTCGAATTGTTCGAGATGCAGGTGCGGCGCTACGGCGACCGGCACCGGGTCAAGGCAGGCATCACCGGCTGGGCCCAGGTGCACGGACTCCGGGGCCAAACCTCCATCGCCGACCGCGCCGAATTCGACAACTACTACATCGAGAACTGGTCGCTGCGACTGGACTTCCGGATTCTGGTGCTGACCGTCTTGGCAGTGTTCCGCAGCGTCGAGGAGTGACCGTCGCCCCGAATGGCGTTGCAGTCCAAGCCTTCCCAAACGGCCCGACAATGGGCGAAGGTCGCGAGATGAGGTCAGCCGGTGTATGACGCACCAGACCACGTGGGCTTGATTCCGGACGGAATGCGCAGATGGGCCAACCTCAACGGAGGCGACCTCACCGACGCCTACGTCAAGGGTGCCCACAAGGTCACCGACATTCTGGTCACCCTCCAGCGTCTGGGGGTGAGGACGGTCTCGGTGTACAACCTCAGTCGCGCCAACCTGTCGCGCCGAGACGAGGAGCTCGACGCCGTGTACGCGGCATCCGAGGTCTTCTTCACCACGCTGATCCCCGCGCGATTCGATCCGGCGGTCTGCACGGTGCGCCTGCACGGCGACCGGAAGTCGTTGCCGGCGGGCTATCTTGCCGCCGCGCAAGGTGCCGAAACCGCCTTCCAGGGCCACGGTTTCACGATCAACGTCCTCGCGGCCTACGACGCCTACGACGAAGTGCAGAACGCCCACGTGCGGGCGCAGGAACTCGGGTGTGACATCAACGACGCCTTCGAGATCGGCCACGTCGAGATGGTCATCAGGACGTCGCCGGAACAGCTGCTCAGCGGCTTCCTGCCGATGCAGTGCCAGTACGCGCATCTGCTGTTTCTGACGACACCGCTCAACGAGTTGGAGACCGATCAGGTCGAATACTTGGTGGCCAACTATCGACGATTCCCCCAGCTCCATGGGAAGTGACGCGTGTGGAGTCCAGCCGTAGTCCCATCGTGATCGGCGCCGGACCCGCCGGGCTCACCGCAGCCCTGCGGTTGGTGCAGAACGGGGTGAAGCCCCGACTGCTCGAGGCGACCGGCCACGTGGGTGGCTTGGCTCGCACGCCTCGCAGCGGCGAATGGTGCCTCGATCCCGGCGGTCATCGTTTCTTCACCAAGTATGAAGAGGTGCTGGACCTTTGGAACGCGTTGCTGCCGCCTGATCAATGGCTGTCGGTGCCGCGGAGTTCGGCGATGTTGGTCGACGGCGAGTACGTCAGGTACCCGCTCGTCGGCCGCGACATCGTCACCAAGCTCGGGCTTGGCCGGGGGTTGCGTGGGCTGGGCAGTTTCACCCTGTGGCGGATGCTGCGGGGCGCCGCATCCAGTGGACGACCGGCCAACTTCGAGGAGTGGGGTGTCCACGAGTTCGGTCGCTATTGGTACACCACCTTCTTCGACGGCTACGTGCGCAAGACGTGGCTGGCCGATCCTGCGGAATTGGCCAGCGACTGGGCGAACCAGCGCATTAAGCCCATCGACTGGGCGTGGCGCAACAAGCGAAAGCACCTCGGCGACGACGTCTTTCGATACCCGCGGCGTGGCCCCGGCCAGCTGTGGGATGCGGCGGCTGCTGCACTGGTCGACGCCGGGGTGACTCCGACGCTCAACGCCCGGGTGGAGCGGCTCTGGACACACGACGGGACGTGGTACGTCGAACTCCGCGACGGTGACGTGATCGAGGGTGACGCGGTGTTCTCGAGCATGCCCCTGCAATCGCTCGTCGAGGCCCTGCCGGAGGCGCCCCGTCCCGTCCAGGTGGCTGCGTCCGCGCTGCGTCACCGCGGGCTGATCACGGTCGCCGTCGCGCTGCGCGACCATCACGACATCCCGTTCAACTGGGTGTACACCCCCGGTGCGGAATTCGCGTGCGGTCGCATTCAGAACTATGGACGATGGTCGGAGAACCTGCACCCGCCGGGCTGGGACGGCACCTTCTTGGGATTCGAATACTTCGTCCGTCCGGACGGTGACCTCATGACCGCCGACGAGGACTCGCTAAGCGACGTCGTCGCAGCCGACATCCGGGCACTTGGCCTCGGTGGCTCCCTCATCGACCACGTGATGGTGCTTCGTTCGCAATGTGCCTATCCCGTCTACGACCCGGTGCGGGAACGCAGCGTCGGCCGCATCCGCGACTACCTGCGCCGGCAATACCCGTCCTTGCATCCGATGGGGCGCAACGGAATGCACCGCTACGACAACCAGGATCACGCGATGTTGAGTGCCATGCAAAGTGTGGCCAAGTACTTCGGCAATGACGTCGACCCGTGGCAGGTGAACGTCGACCGGGAGTACCACGAGGCCGGTCTGCTCAAGAAATGAATACCGGTTGCACGATTTCTTAGGAATCGCTCAGCTTCGTCAAGGGCTCCACACAGAACCCTGCCTTAGATTCATGTGCGAGCCACCCCCCGGGCTCGTGAATGAATCGGCCTCGCCACCATCCCCCCCTTGGTGGCGAGGCCGAGTTCATGTGGCCTCGGCGCCGAGGCGTGTGTGGGGACCTGTGCCGATGCAGATGGTCGATCACCCAGCCAATGGGCTCTGTCACGGCTCCGCGCTGCCCCGCGGACTTGGTAGAGAGTCCCCTCCCCACGAATGGGCAGTTGCGTAAATTAAAGCACTTCCTACGCGCTCGCGCAGCATTGAAAGCGTTGTCGCGCAACCATCTAACTCAGCGGCAGTTCCACACCCGCGGTCGAGGGATCCGAGCGCAGCACGATGGTGCTCGGCTCGGTGCCCACCGGCACGTCGTAGACGAGGGGCGTCTCCTTTTGCTCGCCCGGCCCGATCTCGGCAATGGTGCCGCCGAGGAAGGCGGTGGCCTCGTCGTCGAGGGGGAACGTCTGACCCGAGGCGTTCAGTTGCTGAAAGGTGGCGACGAAGGTCAGTGGAGCGGCGCCGGTGTTGGTGACGTTGAGGTAGACGACGTAGAACATGCCGTCGGCCGTGGTCTCCACCGAGTCGCTGACGGTGGACGTGATGGTGTCGCCGGTCTCGGTGCCCGCGACGGAGAAGGTGTAGTCGCCGTCTTTGCCCTCCGCGCCGGGTGGGGGCGGTGTCAGGGACTCGGGTGGCGTGGGTTCGGCCTCGGTCGCGGAGGTGGTGGTCGCACTGGAAGAGGTCGGGGTCTGAGAAAACGTGGGTCCGGCCACATCGGTCGACTTGTCGGTGCGCATCACCACGAGCGCGACGACGACGCCGATCACCACCAGGAGGACGACGGCGCCGGCGAGCAGGCCGAGGATCAGCTTCGTGTTGGACTTGCCGCCGGGCGGGGACGGCGACGGGTAGTACCCGGGCGGCGGGCCCGGAGGAGGCGCGAAGGCGGCCCGCTCGTACGGCGTCGTCGGTTCGGCGGGCGGCGCCTCGTAGGACTGCGTGGGCGACGGGTCGTCGTCGGTCGTGGCGGACCCGGTCGTGGTCGGCTCGGTCGACAGCGAGTCCCAGGACGGCAGCGGCGGATTCCAGGACGTCGAGTCATCCACCGGGGGAGCGGAGGCCGCCGGCGGATGGGTGTCGTAGGGCTGGACGGGCTGTTCCTGCGCGCCCTCGGGAGTGGGCTCCTGCTCGACCGGCCGGGTGGCGTACACGTTGGCGGCCTCGTCGGCCGGTGAGATCGACTGGCCGGGCGCCGGTGCGCGGTGCTCCGTCCAGGCCCACCCGTCCCAGTACCTCAGGCCCGCGGAGTTCTCGGGGTCCGGATACCAGTTGGCCGGTGTGGGCGGTGTCGTCATCGCAGGCGTCTCCCGATCCGGCGCCCCGGTGGCGCTGCGCACCGAACTTAGCGCAGGCTGTGAGCCGTCGCGCTGCTTCGGGGGGAGACTCAGCCGCCCATCGCGGTGCGCCACTGATCCAGGCTGCTGGCCCGGTAGACGTAGTTGGTGTCGCGCACCTCCGACAGCGCCGCGCTGGGCTTGGCCGAATACCAGTGCCCGGGAAAGACGGTCGGGTCGCCGGGTAGTTGGGACAGTGCCTGCAGGCTGCGGTACATGTCGTCGACGTTGCCGCCGGGGAAGTCGGTGCGCCCGCAACCCTCTAGGAACAAGGTGTCGCCGGCGACCAGTCGGCCGTCGAGCAGGAAGCACTGGCTGCCGGGCGTATGGCCGGGGGTGTGCAGCAGCTCGATCTCGACGGCGCCCACCTCGACCGTGTCGCCGTGGTCGTGGGCGGTCAGGTCGCCGAGCGGGATGCCGGTGATCCGCGAGACCCAGTCGGCCTCGTGGGTGTTGACGTGCACCGGCACGCTGACGCGCTCGAGCAGCTCGGCCAGGCCCTTGAGTTCGAAGCCCATCATCGACCCGCCGACGTGGTCGGGGTGGTGGTGGCTGACGAGGACGCCGGACAGGTGCATGCCGTCGGACTCGAGGGTGTCGAGCAGGTCGTTGGCCGCATAGGCCGGGTCGACGACGACGCAGTCGCCGGTCTCGCGGTCGCCGATGAGGTAGGCGAAGTTGCGCATCTGCTGGGCGATCGCGTCGTTGGCGGCGAAGTCCTTGCCGGACAGCAGCTGCCTGAAGTAGAGGCGGTCGGTGCCGGGAGAAGTCATCGGGTCAGCGTATTTGCCTCTCGGCCGGCCGATAACCGCAGGTGTAAAAACCGCACGTCAGGTGGTGTTTGACCGCACACGCGCAAAACAAGTATTCACGGTGCACGTTTACTACCGTCAGTCGTATGCAACTCACGCGGTTCACCGATCTGGGCCTGCGCACCATGATGCTGCTGGCCTCCGGCGACTCCGAAGGACGGCGGGTCACCATTCGTACCGTCGCCGCCGCAGCCGGCGCGTCGGAACATCACATCGCCAAGGCGGTGGCGCGACTCGTCGACCTCGACATGGTCGCCGCCCGTCGCGGGCGCATCGGCGGACTGAGCCTCACCGACGCCGGTCGCACGGTGTCGGTGGGCTGGCTCATCCGCCGCCTCGAAGGCGACCAGGAGGTCGTCCAGTGCGAAGGCGTGACGCCGTGTCCGCTGCTACCGGGGTGCCGGCTGCGACGCGCGCTGGCCGACGCCAAGGAGGCCTTCTACCGCGAACTCGACTGCCACACCCTCGACGACCTGGTCCGCGACGCGCGGCTCCCGCTCATCCAGCTTCACCTCACCACCACCGAAGGGATCCCACGATGACCATGACCACCGCCGTCGACGCGACGGACGAGCTGAGCCCGGCGCACGCCGAGATGGTCGCCGCGACGCTTCCGTTGGTCGGGGCGAACATCGACGAGATCACGTCGGTCTTCTACCGGCGGCTGTTCGACCACCACCCGGAGCTGCTGCGCACCCTGTTTAACCGCGGCAACCAGGCGCAGGGGGCACAGCAGCGGGCGCTCGCGGCGTCGATCGCGACGTTCGCGACCCATCTGGTCGACCCGACGCTGCCGCACCCGGCGGCGCTGCTGTCGAGGATCGGCCACAAGCACGCCTCGCTCGGGGTGACCGCCGACCAGTACCCGATCGTCCACGAGCACCTCTTCGGAGCGATCGTGCAGGTGCTGGGCGCCGACGTCGTCACCGCCGACGTGGCCGAGGCGTGGGACCGGGTGTACTGGATCATGGCGCAGACGCTGATCGACCTGGAGACGACCCTCTACGCCGAGGCCGGCGTGAGCGCCGGCGACGTCTACCGGCGGGCGCGGGTACTCGCGCGGGTCGACGACCCGTCGGGCGCGGTCCTGGTGACGGTGTCCGCCGTCGGCGGCGGGCCCGTGAGTGGTCATGCCGCGCAATACGTTTCGGTCGGGGTGACGCTGCCTGACGGCGCGCGTCAGCTCCGGCAGTACAGCCTGGTCGCCGGCGGTCCCGGTGAGATGACCTTCGCGGTCAAGCCGGTGGAGGCATCCGGCGACGGCCCCGCCGGCGAGGTGTCGAACTGGATCCGGGACAACGTGCGGGTGGGCGACCTGCTCGACGTCACCCTGCCCTTCGGCGACCTGCCGTCCCCGACGCCGGGTGCGCCCCTGGTGCTCGTCTCGGCCGGCATCGGCGTCACCCCGATGATCGGCATCCTGGAGGCGCTTGCCGCCGACGCCCCCGACACGCACGTGCGGATCCTGCACGCCGACCGCAGCGCCCACACCCATCCGCTGCGGCAGCGGCAGTACGAGCTGTCGACCCGACTCCCCAACGCCAGCCTCGAGCTCTGGTACGAGGACGGCGGATCGGACGCCCACGCCGGCCGAATGATGCTCGACGTCGCGGAGCTGCCGGCGGCGGCCCAGGTCTACCTCTGTGGCGGCAACGGGTTCGTCCGGGCGGTCCGCCAGCAGCTCGAAGCCGGTGGCGTGCCCGCCGAGCGGGTGCACTGCGAGCTGTTCTCGCCCGACGCGTGGTTGGTGTGAAACGGTCGCGAGGAGCTGCGGTTTGGTGACGCCAGCACCCGGGTTGTACCCTCTCTAAGTCCCACGGCGCGGAATTTTCGGCGGCCGCGGGCGGTTGCCCCCTTAGCTCAGTCGGTAGAGCGCTTCCATGGTAAGGAAGAGGTCAACGGTTCGATTCCGTTAGGGGGCCCGGGTGGTGCCCATGGCGGTGTAGCTCAGCTGGTTAGAGCGCACGACTCATAATCGTGAGGTCGGGGGATCGAGCCCCCCCACCGCTACAAGACGACAACGCAAGTGAATGAAGAAGGACGACTGACGTGGCCTCGAGTACAGACGTACGGCCCAAGATCACCTTGGCGTGCGAGGTGTGCAAGCACCGGAACTACATCACGAAGAAGAACCGGCGCAACGATCCCGATCGCCTCGAGATCAAGAAGTTCTGCCCGAACTGTGGGACGCACCGTCCGCACAAGGAATCGCGCTAGCCAACGATTTCCGGGCCCTTGGCCCGGGGACCGACAAGGAAACTGATTCGTGCCGCTGTCTCCGGAGATCGTCGGAACGCACTACCGCCATCCCGATTTCTACGAGGTCGGCCGCGAGAAGGTCCGTGAGTACGCGGGCGCGATCAAGAACGGCGACGCCGCCTACGAGGACGAGGTCGCCGCGTCGGAGTTGGGGCACCCCGCGTTGCTCGCGCCGCTGACCTTCACCTCGGTGTTCGGTTACACCGCTCAGCTGGCCTTCTTCGAGCATGCCGGCATCGGGATCACGGACGCGCAGATCGTCCAGGTCGACCAGGAGTTCAAGTTCCTGCGGCCCACCACGGTGGGCGACCGGTTGTACAGCGACGTGTACGCGCATTCGTATCGGCGGGCCCACGGCACCGACATCATCGTGTTGAAGACCATCATCAGCAACGACCGGGGTGAGGTCGTGCAGGAGACCTACACGACCCTGGCGGGACGTGCAGACGAGAGTGGAGAGGGCTTTTCCAATGGCGCTACGTGAGTTCAGCTCGGTCAAGGTCGGTGACGAGCTTCCGGAGCGTGTCATTCCCTTGACGCGGATGGATCTGGTCAACTACGCCGGTGTCTCCGGTGACCTCAACCCGATCCACTGGGACGACGAGATCGCCAAGCAGGTCGGTCTGGACACCGCGATCGCGCACGGCATGCTGACCATGGGCCTGGGTGGCGGCTACGTCACGTCCTGGATCGGCGACCCGGCCGCGGTCACCGAGTACAACGTGCGCTTCACCGCCGTGGTGCCCGTGCCCAACGACGGCGTCGGCGCCGAGATCGTCTTCAACGGACGCGTCAAGTCGGTCGACGCCGACGCGAAGTCCATCGTCATCGCGTTGTCCGCCACCACGGGCGGCAAGAAGATCTTCGGTCGCGCGACCGCGACCGCGAAGCTGGCGTAGAGGTGCCGCTCAAGGCCGACGTCCTGGGGATGGTGCACCACTACCCCGAGAGCTTCAAGATTGGTCGCGAACAGGTGCGTCAGTTCGCGCGTGCCATCAAGGCCGACGACCCCGCGACGTTCGACGAGGCCGCCGCCGCCGAGCTGGGTCACGACGACCTGATCGCCTCGCCGACGTTTCCGTCAATCCTCGCGTTGTTGGTGCAGCAGGACTTCTTCCGCAAGGTCGACGTCGGGCTGACCACCATGCAGATCGTGCAGGTCGACCAGAAGTTCGTCTTTCACAAGCCGCTGGTGGTCGGGGAGACGCTGACCGCGTCGCTGGAGATCCAATCCGTCGTGGAGCGGTTCGGCGCGGACATCGTCGTCACCCGCAGTGTTTGCGTCGACCAGAAGAACGAAGTGGTGCTGGAGGCGTTCACCACGCTGATGGGCCACGAGGGCGACAACTCGATCCAGGTCCAGTGGGACGCGGAGAGCGGTCAGGTGGTCCGGACCGCCGCCGCGGATTAGTAACTCGCAAGAGGGCCGTTGTACACTCGGTCCTCGGAGTTCTACCCAAACATGCGCGCTGTCCGTCGGTTACTGATCGGCCGATCGGGGAGCGCGTAAATTGTGTAAAACTCCGAAACGAGATGGCGCTGTCAGCAGTTCCGTCTGTGAAGGGGCGTAGCTCAACTGGCAGAGCAGCGGTCTCCAAAACCGCAGGTTGCAGGTTCAAGTCCTGTCGCCCCTGCTCCACTGAACCAAAGCGTGGACACTGGAAGGTGACCACGACTAAACCGACGAAAGGCATGCGGTGAGCGACGATCGCAACGGTGCCGACTCTCCAGTCGACGACATCGATTCCGACGTCGACTCTCAGGTCGACGCCGTGGACGCAACCGACGATGCCGTCGACTCGACGACCGGGGTAACCGGCGCCCGTAGCCAGACGGCGGTGGCCACGCGGCCGCAGCGGCCCACCGGCAAGCGCACCCGCCGCGAGCCCACGGCAGCCGCCGAGGGCGCCGCACCGGCCACCAAGTCGGATTCGGACGACACCAAGAACGGTGACGGCAAGAAGCCCAAGACCGCCAACAAGCAGTCGGGTCCTTCGCGCAACCCGGTGTCGTACGTCCTGAACTTCCTGAAGCAGGTCGTGGCCGAGCTCCGCAAGGTGATCTGGCCCAACCGCAAGCAGATGATCAGCTACACGACCGTGGTGCTGGTGTTCTTGGCCTTCATGGTTTCGCTGATCGGCGGCGTCGACCTGGGCCTGGCAAAACTCGTGACGCTGGTGTTCGGCTGACGAAGCCGGCACGCACACGAGCGAAAGATCTAGAGAGGATTGACACGTGACTTCCTTCGAGGGCGATACGCCTTCGGCTTCGGCTGTGTCCGACGCGCGCATTGAGGACGCTGATCCCACCACGGTGATCGCGAGCCGCACTGCGGAGTCGTTGGAGTCGTCGACGGCCGAGGCCGTCGCCGAGATCCCGGACGTCGAGGACGTTCAGGACGAGGTCGACGAGGTCGAGGACGCGCCCGCCGCCGAGGAGACCCCGGAGGAGCCCGTCGAGGACGAGGACGAGGATCCTGCCGTCGCGCTGAAGAAGGATCTCCGCAAGAAGCCCGGCAACTGGTACGTCATCCACTCCTACGCGGGCTACGAGAACAAGGTGAAGGCCAACCTCGAGACGCGTGTTCAGAACCTCGACGTCGGCGACTACATCTTCCAGGTGGAAGTGCCGACCGAAGAGGTCACCGAGATCAAGAACGGCCAGCGCAAGCAGGTCAACCGCAAGGTGCTGCCCGGCTACATCCTAGTGCGCATGGAGCTCACCGACGAGTCGTGGAGCGCGGTCCGCAACACCCCCGGTGTCACCGGCTTCGTCGGTGCGACGTCCAAGCCGTCGGCATTGACCCTCGACGACGTCGTCAAGTTCCTGCTTCCGCAGGGCGCGGCGAAGAAGCCGGCCAAGTCCACCTCCGGCGGCGCCGCGGCGGCTGCCGAAACCGGTGGTCTCGAGCGGCCGACCATCCTGGTCGACTTCGAGGTCGGCGAGTCGGTCACCGTCATGGACGGTCCGTTCGCCACGTTGCCCGCGTCGATCAGCGAGGTCAACGCCGAGCAGCAGAAGCTCAAGGTGCTGGTGTCGATCTTCGGTCGCGAGACGCCCGTCGAACTGGCCTTCACCCAGGTCTCCAAGATCTAAGAACAACGAGAACAGGAAAGAACACGTCATGGCCCCGAAGAAGAAGAAGGTCACTGGGCTGATCAAGCTGCAGGTCCAGGCAGGTGCGGCCAACCCCGCCCCGCCCATCGGCCCCGCGCTCGGTCAGCACGGCGTCAACATCATGGAATTCTGCAAGGCGTACAACGCCGCGACGGAATCCCAGCGTGGCAACGTCATCCCCGTGGAGATCACGGTCTACGAAGACCGCAGCTTCACGTTCGTGCTGAAGACCCCGCCCGCCGCCAAGCTGCTGCTGAAGGCTGCCGGCGTGCAGAAGGGCTCCGGCGAGCCGCACAAGACCAAGGTCGCCAAGGTGACCTGGGATCAGATCCGCGAGATCGCGGAGCAGAAGAAGGAAGACCTCAACGCCAACGACATCGACGCCGCGGCGAAGATCATCGCCGGCACCGCCCGTTCGATGGGCATCACGGTCTCCTAAGCAGGACCCCGATAGACGTGGGAGGGCCCGCTTCGGCCCGCACACCACGACCCAACGCAAGTGATTGGAATCCAATGAGCAAGGACAGCAAGGCATACCGCGAAGCGGCCGAGAAGGTCGACCGCGACAACCTGTACACGCCGCTCGAGGCCGCCAAGTTGGCCAAGGAGACGTCGTCGAAGAAGCAGGACGCCACCGTCGAGGTCGCGATCCGCCTCGGTGTGGATCCCCGCAAGGCCGACCAGATGGTGCGTGGCACCGTCAACCTGCCGCACGGCACCGGCAAGACCGCCCGCGTCATCGTGTTCGCCGTGGGTGAGAAGGCCGAGGCCGCCGTGGCCGCCGGCGCCGACGAGGTGGGTAGCGACGACCTGATCGAGCGCATCCAGGGCGGGTTCCTGGACTTCGATGCCGCGATCGCGACGCCCGACCAGATGGCCAAGGTGGGCAAGATCGCCCGCGTGCTGGGTCCGCGTGGTCTGATGCCCAACCCGAAGACCGGCACCGTCACCCCCGATGTGGCGAAGGCCGTCAACGAGATCAAGGGCGGCAAGATCAACTTCCGCGTCGACAAGCAGGCCAACCTGCACTTCGTGATCGGCAAGGCGTCGTTCGACGAGAAGTCGCTCGCCGAGAACTACGGTGCCGCGATCGACGAGATCATGCGTGCCAAGCCGTCGTCGTCGAAGGGCCGTTACCTGAAGAAGGTCACCGTCTCGACCACCACCGGCCCCGGCATCCAGGTGGACCCGGCCATCACGCGTAACTTCGCGGAGACCGAAGCCCGCTAGTTTTCAGACGAGAAACCCCCGAGCGCCGCGCGCTCGGGGGTTTCTCGCGTCGTGGGTCAGGCGGTCGGCACCATCACGGTGACCAGCAGCGCGCGGTGGTCGGTGCCGGGCATCTTCACGGTCTCGGTGGACACCGCGGTGGCGTTGCGGGTCAGCACGTGGTCGATGCCCAGGACCGGGGGATAGGGCTTGTTGGCGGGGTAGGTGAAGTTGCGGCCGGAGCCGGACTGTCCGGCGGCGTCGGCGTAGCCGTTGGTCAACAGGCGGCGAAACGGGAGCATGTCGATCGTGGAGTTGAAGTCGCCGCCGACGATGACGGCTCCGTCGCCGGCGTTGGCGGCCACCTCCGAGAGCGTGGTCGGGAACTTGGCGATGTCGCCCTGCCACCCCTCGATGGGTCGCGGCCAGGGGGCGTCGAGGTGGACGGTCAGTAGCGAGACGTCGTGGGTGACGCCGGGGATGCGGACGTCGGTGCGCACCATCGCCAACTGGTAGCCGGGGATGCGGGTGGAGTGCGCGATCGGGTGGCGGCTGTAGATGCCGACGCCGGCCGACACCGGGCGCGCGTCGGTGAACTGGTACGGGAAGGTGTCGCGGATGCCGGCTTTGGCGAGTCCGCGGGCCGCGTCCGGGGTGAGCTCCTGGACCATCAGCACGTCGGCGTCCCTCGCGGCGACCCGGACGATGGCGTCCGGCTCGGCCAGGCCGTAGAGCATGTTGACCGTCATGGTCCGGACGGCCACCGACGCGGGGTCGGCGGCGGCGCCGATGAACCACGGCACCTGAACCGCCACCACCGCGGCGGTGAGCAACGCGGCCACCGCGACGAGGATCCATCGCCGCGCCCACGCCAGCACGACGAGGGCGACCGGAGCGCCGAGCATCAGGTACGGCGCGGCGATGACGAGGTAGAGCACGCCGTGGGTGGGGATCGGGGTGAAGCGCACGGCCAGCGCCGCCGCGGCCGCCAGCAGGAGGGCGACGCCCAGCCAGGCGGATACGACGCGACGTGCGGTAGTCAGGCTTCCCCCTCGGGTGGCGTCATGCCGCACGTGCAGCGACGCGGTGTCGAGACCCAGTATCCCTGCGTCCGGGCGGGGCGGCATTGCAGACTCGTACGGTGACCGTGCCCAAGAGATGGATTGCCGCCGCCTTCGGCGTAATGTGCGCCGCCATGATCAACGTTCCGTCTGCGGCCGCCGAACCGCCGCCGGTCTCGCCGCAGGCGCAGGCCGCGGGGCTGGTCGACGTGCGCACCGTGGTGCCCGACGCGACGATCGACCTGCGGTACGCGACGGCCGACAACTTCACCGGCGTGGCGCTCTACCCGGCCGACGCGCGATGCCTGGTGCACGAGTCGATGGCCGACGGTCTGGCCACGGCCGCGAATCAGCTTCGCGCACAAGGCAAGCGGCTAGTGTTCTGGGACTGCTACCGTCCGCACGACGTGCAGGTAAGGATGTTCCAGGAAGTGCCCAACCCGAATTGGGTGGCGCGACCGAGTGATTACGCGCGCAGCCACGAGGCGGGCCGGTCTGTCGACGTGACCGTCGCCGACGGGCACTACGGGTGGCTGCTCGACATGGGTACCGGGTTCGACGACTTCACCCCGAAGAGCCTGGCGTACGCCGCCGACGGGGTCACCGCCGAGCAGCAGGCGAACCGCGCCCTGCTGAGGACGGCGATGGAGGCCGGCGGGCTGAGCGTGTATCCGGGGGAGTGGTGGCACTTCGACGGCCCGGGCGCGAAGGATCCGCGACCGATTCTGGACGTGCCGGTGAACTGACCCCTACCAGCTCAGCTGGCGAGCTGCTCGCCGCTGCCGAGGCACACGTGCGACAGATGTGCGAACGGAAAGTCGCAGGTGACGCAGGCACCGTCGATGCTCACCGGTGACGGCTGCGGCTGGTGGATGGCGTGAATCCAGGCGACCCGGATGCTCCCCGGTAGTGCCAGCAGACCATTGATCATGACTTCCCCCGAACGTCATCGGCGCAAGCTCCCCCTGGCCGATGAGCCAACATTAGCCGATGGCAACGTCGCGTGTACCGGGGAAAACCCTTACGTTCTCGGAGGGTCCCCTGGGGCTACGACGCCCCAACTGCGCTGGTCAGCGAATTAACGGTTGCGGTCAATCGGTCTGGCAAACCTCGAATATCGGGGGTAGCAGGTAAGCGATCTGTGCGCCGATCTCAGCAAAGACTTCGGGTGATTGCCCGATGGGGTCGGATCGTGGCCCAAATGCGTCGCGCCACGGTTGACCATCGGGGGCTTGCAGACCTGTATATCCGCCCGACCTGCCTACGAACCGAGTCACTCGTCCCGGCAGACGGGTGAAGACCTTGCCCAAAAGAAATTTCGGTCGTGTTGCTACTGCCTCCAGCTACCAGCTGCGGATGTTGTCGCTAGCGACGTCTGCCTGTCCGCATGTTGTCGGACAGGCGCACACAACCGGTGCTACTGCTATCGTCTGCGCTTGGGGAAGTCGAGTTGATCGCGGGTGGCGTCATATAGCGGTATTTGAGGCTGGATCTCACGCTCGATGGCCGAGTGAGCTGCTGCTCCCAGCCACTCAGTGCCTGCCTATGCGGTCATTTCTTTGCATCGGGGACAGCCCGCGAGGGGCTGCACTTAAGGGGGAACTTCAGTGGGTGACAAGGTCGCACTTGTAGTAGCTACATTTGTGAGTGGTTTGGCGATTTCCGCTACCTGCGGCTCAGGACTGGCTCGAGCCGACAACTCTGATGTTGTCGGTATGACCTACAGCGAGGCGCGTTCGGAGCTATCGAAGGCCGGCATGCAAGTTGTCGTGGCAACCGTAGTCGGCGATCAAGTAGCCAGGAACAAATGCTACGTGGTGAACGCTTCGAGAATCACATCTCGGAATTCGTCGGGTGAAGCTAGTAGTAAGCCTGCAATGGAACTTGCCCTTAGTTGCTACAAGGGTGACGCGGACGGGAAAAACACAGGCTTTTCGGCCGGCGATCTCGGCATTGCCGCCGTGTCTGTTCGCGCGAAAGAAGCTGAGGCAGCCCGCAAGTGGAGAGCAACTACAGACGCTGGACAGAAGTACTGCGCAGAACGCGCCGCGAGCCATCCTGAGCGAGCACCTGAGCCGGGCTGTGAACCGTCGTAGGCAGAGGTCCGGTGTTGGCTTTTGAGGGGGGTTTAATGCATCACGCTACGGGATTGCATAAGGCCGTCTGGACCCAATCCAACCCAACGTTGCGTTGTAGGTAAATACTGTCTAGCTGACACGCGCCGAGGCGCTCGCAAACAGACGCGGCGGCCCGGCAGCGACCACTTGTCAGAGACGTGCAGATCTTCTGGGCATCCAGTGTGGCATTACCTTGTGAGAGCCGTCGCGGCTGATTGCCCGCGCGGGCACCCCGCCGAGCGTTCCGGGGCCGCCGAAACTTTTACCTACCACTGCGTTCGCGGCTACAACAACATCGTCGCCGATCGTAATAGGACCAAAGATCACAGCTCCTGGACCGATATATACATAATCACCCAGAGTTGGTGCACCGCCATCAGCAACACCAATATTCGTTGCAGAGTGGATTCGGCAATATTTTCCCACATGGGCGTGATCATTCACCACGATGCTGCCGTAGTGGGCGATCGATAGGCCGCGACCAAATACGCCTGGCGGAATGGAGATTCCTAGCCGAACCGAGGCCCGTGCTAATCGTACGCGCGCGAAACCGATGCGAAGCGGAAGTAAGAAACCACTCCGTTTGGATCTAAGGAACTCAACGCGACGAAGTAGTCGTTGAAAGTGCAGCGTCGGACGCGTCAGCCTGTAGTGAACCTGCCAAGTATCAACGCCATGTGCGTGCAAGTCCTCTTGAAGAAAGGCGACGTAATCTTGCCTGTTCTTGATCCGATCGTGTTCCTGGTCCACACGTCCCCTCGATCAATCAAGTCTGCGATGAATTTGCATGTTGGCCCTTGGGTAGGCCTGAACCGCGCGGGCTAGCCCGTAGATGCATTGAGCACATACGTTCACCGTCTGGTGAAAACAGCGCAACTCACGGTGTATTCCTTTCGCCAGAATCGGTAGTTTTCGCGGAGCATCCGAAATTTCCCTGGCCTGAATGCACCTATCAGCAACAAGTACAGATCTCGAAGAAGTAGCTGTGGTTTCTCACGCACCTTCTCCGCATACCCTCCGCAATGCACGACCTCGCCCAATTCTAAGTCGAATCCCCATTCGTCTAGTAGGAGTTTTAGTCTTTCAATATCTGGGCGAAACCCGTTATCAATCGGATCGGGGTGATATGGGTACTCACATGGCACCGACAAGAATAGCCGGCCGGTAGGGGGACAGATCGTACTTAACGCTGAGCACACCTGTTTTATATCCGCGACATGCTCGAGCATGTTGTTGCACATGATGGACCGAACGCCGACAGCGGCTATCTGTTGCTGGACGCTTCGGTCCGAAAAATCGCCTGCGATCTGCACACCGTCATCTTGCTTCAGATCAGAATGAACGACTCTGACACCGCGTGCTTCCAGTGGGCCGAACAGCTCCAGTTCGATGTGCGGTTTTGCCACGGTGCGGAATTCTTGCGTAGAGCTACCGAGATTAAGTACGGGCGTCAGCTCGGCGACCCCGATGCCGTCTAACGCAGTTCCGAACCAGCGAGCTTCTGCAGGCAACATTGTTGTCTCCCCCCTTGCCTCGCCCCCAAGGCGCTATGGATAGCAGCTATGCGACCAACACAGATGTCGCAGAAACTACTAGCGTGCACGATACCGGCCGACGAGCTCGGAGGCAGAGCTTGAGCCGGTTGTGGGCACTCCTCGGCAACCGAGCGGATCGGGAACCATTGTGAGCCAGTGCGCTGATCTCTTCAACTTGATCGTGCCGCTCCAGACGCTACTCTCTTGGTATGGACTGCTGACTTTCTGGCAGTCTGCTGGTGGGGATAGGGGCGGGGGGCCTTTTAGTGCGTGGGGGGACGAAGTTTGACGGCGCGTGGGCTCCAACTCGAGTCACAATTCAAGCGGGCAGTGCCGTGGTTCCAGTCGACGACGTGTCGTTGAGCGACGCGATAAGTTGGGCGACAAGCGACCAGCGCGACAAATGGGAGGTTATGGTCACGCCGAATCTCCACCACATGCGTATTGTGCGCGCCTCACCGGTGGTCGCAGAGCCCTACAACTCGGCTGCGTTATCGCTGGCAGACGGCTGGCCCGTAGCGTGGGTAGCTTCTCGAGTAGCGGGCCGGAGGGTCGGACGTGTATCCGGCGCCGACTTTTTTCAGACCCTCATCTGCCAACCCGGGCAGAACGGGCGGCTGCTATTAATCGGGGGCACGGCGGGACCACATCTCGACAAACTTGTTGAGCGATGCCGTGCGACAGGTTGGCAAGTCACAAGTGAACCCGCTCCCCGGGCGGAGTTAGACGATCCTCGGCGTCGTCTAGACCTCGTTGCTAGAAGTGCGGATGCCGCTACGGGGGGAATCGTCGTGATCGGGGTGGGTGCTCCGTTGCAAGAACAACTAGCGACCGAGATTGCAGCAGGTCCGGGTTGCGGCGTCATTCTCTGTCTCGGAATGTCGATTAACTTCAGTTCCGGTTTCGCGCAACGAGCGCCGCGGCTCGCGCAGATCCTCCGCCTCGAATGGGCGTTCAGAGCGTTAAGCGAACCTCGTCGCTTATTAGTCCGCTACGCTAAAGACTCTTTAGTCCTACCGTCACTTCTTCGAGAGAATCGGCACGCCCGGTCGAAGCGGCGTACATGACAAACATGCGAAAAAAGTCAAGTGATCACGTACGGTCGCGAGGCTGCGCCCTAATCTCGATCATCAAAGGCCGACGAAATAGACGAGAGATGCCTGCCGATGTCGACCGGCTCGTAGTTCATCAGTTTGATCCTGCGCGCCCCTCGCCGGGTGGTATAGACACATGCCTTCGAGGAATTGCGCGTTACCATCCACCGCGCACGATTTTCGCATTTGTCGGTGTTGATACCGGAACACCAGTCGTAGGACGTCGACTCGGGCAATGGGAACGTTACGACTGGGGGGGTGGGCACTTTTGGTTCATGCCCGTGGTCAAACTTGATCCAGCCGATCAAGTCAGGCGTATACCTCATGCACTGCGATTAGTACTCGGTGTAATTCGATACCACTCTCGAATGCCGCGCTCAGTGTGGTTTCAGGCGCACCGGATGGACACGGCTTGGTCGTTGCATTGGCTTTTTCGCCGGCGAACCGCGTACTTTATTCATACCCAAGATGGCGGTCTTACGGGCGAGGTCTCAGATTCAATATGGAAGCTAGCTTCACGCGTGCACCGAAGCCTCGAGAAGTCTATAGCTAGTAGGGCTCGACAAGTTGTCGTCTTTAACAAAGACTATGCCAACATTGTTAAAGGCTGGAACAACCTTACGCAAAGCTCGCCAACCTGGTTTGACCCTGGATTGATAGCGAGCGGCGTTTCGGAGGCGCGTGCTGACAACTGCGTAGTTTGGGTTGGTCGCTTAGAAGTGCCGAAAGACCCTGCGCTCGCGATAGCCTCCTTTGAAGCCCTCGACGCTATCGCCCCTGAGGACGAATGGCGCTTAGAGCTCCTAGGTTCTGGTTCCCAACTGCAAATTATCAACGAAGCGGTGAACCGCTTACCATTGGGATTGCGCGACCGCGTCTGCGTACGCGGACGTGTGTCGCCACCGGGGGTTGCCAAGCTGATGGCTCAATCGACGGTTTTTCTAATGACGTCACACCCTGGCTATGAAGGATATCCTCGAGTCCTTGTGGAAGCCTTGGCTTCTGGGTTGCCTGCTGTCGTCACCGTTGGATCTGACACAGGGAGTCTGATCGGCGATGGCCATAATGGCTTTGTGACCTCCCGCGACCCCAAAGAAATCGCTGCCAAGATTCGAGCAGCAGCCGGTTTATCGAGTGACAGTGCCAGAGCGAGCGTATCCAAGTTAAGCGCACCAGAGGTAATCGCTACCATATTCGGCGACGAGACAAGTATGTGCATGTAGCGACCCAAGTTTTGTAGATGGTTGCACGTACTTATAGCACGACAGGCGGCTGATAGTAGATGTCAACGGGTACGGGGGATTCGCTGAGATGAAATGCGTAGTGACGGGCGCGGCGGGATTCATCGGGAGCAGCATCAGCTCTCGCTTGCTTTCTGACGGACATGATGTAGTTGGAGTGGATTGCTTCACCGATTACTACGATGTCGAAATCAAACGCGAGAATGCGCGGCGGAATCTAGGGCACCAACGGTTTCGGCTCATCGAGGATGATCTGAACGTTGCCGACCTTGCTTCGTTAGTGATGGACGCTGAACTCATATTTCATCAAGCCGGTCAACCAGGTGTCCGGAAGTCATGGGGACGTGATTTCGACGACTACGTTTACGCCAATATCAGCGCAACTCAGAGGCTGCTTGAGGCCGTGAAGGATTCTGCGGTTCTCCGAAAATTTGTCTATGCATCGTCATCGTCGATATACGGGAACGCAGCTCGTTATCCGACGAGCGAATTGGATACCCCGCATCCGATCAGTCCATACGGTGTCACTAAACTAGCGGCAGAGCACCTTTGCACGTTATATGCCGCGAACTATGGAACGCCCACCGTCTCATTGAGATACTTTACTGTGTACGGCCCCCGCCAGCGCACCGACATGGCTTTTACCAGATTTGTCCGAGCCGCAGTGCGTGCCCAACCGATTACCATCTTCGGCGACGGCAACCAGATTCGTGATTTTACGTACATCGATGATGTCGTGGAAGCCAATATTGCCGCCGCGACTGTTGACTGCCCACCGGGAAGTGTATTTAATGTAGCGGGTGGTAGCAGCACGACAATTCGGGAAGTCTTAGAAAGGCTCGCTGACCTAGCCGGTCCTCTAAACATCAACTATACGGACGCGGTCGCAGGTGACGTTTTGCGGACCGGAGGCAGCACGCGACGTATAGAAGAGGAGCTTGGTTGGCGCCCTAGCATAAGCTTGCAAGACGGTTTAGCTCGACAATTCGAGTGGGGGCGCGCGCAATTTCAAGTCTAACGGAATTCATGAATTCGAGCGCGTGCTGCTTCCGCTGAAGACGTGTGCCCATGCGCAAAATTTACGTTTATAGTGGCGTTGGCGTTTTCCGGTAGATGAGACGAACTCTTTCGGCATCACCGTAGTTCTATGCCGCGTGGGTAAGTGCAAAGGTACCTTTGGATGGTCAAAGCGGCATTTTACAGAGGACATCCGCGGAACTTTCGCCGTGCGGACAAGACTAGACCGACCCAGGCAAGACCGACGACGAGACCGCCAATGTCGGCGTCTCACCGGCAACGCCAGACAACTGACGCATCCCACCTACGGAAACAACACGATGGTGCAGGTCTCGGCCCATAACGTCACCGAGTTGCGGGCCAGGATTCGTTTGCAAGCTATGAAATGCTAGTAAGCACTCGGCGGGCGTGGGCGGCGTTGCCCACCACCTGCGCCGTGATGCCTGCAACGAGGAGCGTCCACCGTCATCGGTGCGCGGGAGGGCGTTTAGATGAATGCGCCCCACTCGGCCGCTCGCTACCTAAGATCAGACGGACCGCTGCCGTCCTCCCACACCGCGACGGCTTGAGGTATCAACCGCTCGAATCACACGATTTTGACTGCAGAGATGGTTGGATTCAGGATCGGAAATCTGTGTGATCGATTTAGTTTTGAATATGTCATCGCGCGTGGGCTGAGCTTTAGCGAATGCCTAGGTGTTTATACCCGTCGTGCTGGCGGATGGTGGTTCGCGGCGCGCATTGTCGTCGTGGGCATTTCTGCGAGATTCGCTATGGCATCGGGCGTCTGCCGGCGATCGACAGCGCCTCCATCTTCGCCCGCTAATCGAGAAGACCCAAGCATGATCCCAATGACGTACAGCGCTAAGTACTGTGCGACGCTGTAATTTAGCCAGTTAGATTCAATGCCATGGACGAATATGCATACGCCGATTGCTGCTAACGCCGCCGCGGTGTCAGGATTACGACCGTATCTGCGCTTTATTGATATGCCGAGCACTACGGTGAGAACCAGGACAAGTGTGGAACCCAAAATCCCCATCTCGACCAGCAGTTGGACAACGATGCTATGTGGATAGGTTCCCATTGGCTGAACCTCATACCGCGTGGAGGCCCAACCAAGTCCCAGTAGGGGTGCGCTTTTCCACCAAATGGGTATGAGTAGTTGCCAGTTTGCGAATCGCCAATCGAGACTGTTTTCGTCTGAAGCTCCAGAGTAGCTGAGACTCTGAAATTCGCTCAGTCGGCCAGAGGCGCCCAGTAATACAAAGAGAGTCAAGAATAGCGATAGACCTAATAAGATTATTCCGATCCGGCGCCATGGCGATAGCTTTGCGTTAAGTGCGAAGAAGACCACGCCCCCGATCCCCAGCGCGGCGATTGCACCTAGGCTCTGAGTGAGCAGTAGGGCGACTAGACCGGCGAGTGCCATGCAGAGCGATATTTTGCTTCGCAACTGTCTGTAGGACCAAAGGCAGGCGATTACTCCGACCGTAAAAAATGCTGCTGCTGCGTTTGGATGGCTGAACGTCCCTGCCGCCCGACCGGTGTCGATAAGGGACGGCGCCCAGTTGGTGATGTATCCGACGATCACGACAAGCGCGGGTAGGCCAACAGCCCAATTAAACGATCGCTTTGCGTTGCGTCCGTCGGTTGCGCCCGCTCGATAGGCGAGAATTAGAACTGCTACCAGGGAAGTAGTGCGAATTATCTCGCCAACGTACTCGAACTTGTAGCCAAAATTAACAATGGTTATGACTGTCCAGAACGTCACCATAGTGGCGACGAGGCTTGCCCCCAAGGTAGCCCGTCGACTCGCTCGGTTACCAGTCGGAATCAAAAGTGCAAAAATTGCTGCCAAGCCGACCGACGCGGAGATGGCGGACCCTGGTAAGAGTGATCCGTTCGGATTGTAGCTACCAACGTCCGCAACGCTTCTTACTACAATTAGGAGTACCAACAAGAGAATCCGTGGGAGTAACAGCACGGACAAGGTGCCTGCTACCGCGACGAGCACCACCATCGAAACGGCCGGCATTGACGTCAAGTCCACTACGTCGCCTTCGCACCAAGGGTGTTGCAGACCATGAACGTGTTCTTGAAGTTCGCGACACTGATGTTGCACCTCACACTATAAGTCGCGCGGCTAATCGGAGCCATCGTCGAACTTCTCACCCAAGGTGCCATCAGCATTATTTCGACGTACTTGTTGAATTGTGAGGGGGGGTTGTAGATGTCGCTTGTTCGTCTGAGTCGGTGATTATCGAATCAGCATTAGTGGGCGTCGATGCAGGTTGACTCAGGCGACGGGGATTCTGGCTGGTTTCGTCGCCATAGTAGCGATAGCTATAACTGTATGCGTCATTTCCGCGTAATGGCGTCATCGTAAACACTGCGCCTAGAACGGTAGCACCAACATCATGGAGGTTGCCAATTGCCTGGGTCAGTTGCTCCCGTTTAGTCTGACCAAATCGTGCCATAATTAGAACACCGTCAGACTCGGCCGCCAGCACCGCTGCATCTGTCACCGCGAGAAGCGGTGACGAATCAATAATAACGTAATCAAACTGTGCACGTAATTCGCTTAAGATCGTTTTCGCGGCCTGCGATCCCAGCAACTCACTTGGGTTTGGTGGCGTGGCGCCCGATGTTAAAGCGGTAAGACCTGGGAAAGGCGTTTTTTGCAACACCTCTCCCAACGAGGCTGCGCCGCTGAGCACCGTGCTGAATCCGACCTGGCCTATCAGGTTCATGTATTTATGCAGCATCGGACGACGCATATCCCCATCGACTATTACGACGCTGTGCTCTGCTTCTGCGAGCGCCAGCGCTATATTGATTACAGTGGTCGACTTACCTTCATTGGGCATAGAGCTTGTCACGACAATCATCCGCGGGGGGTTGTCTACTGCCAGGAATTGGAGATTGGTTCTCAGCTTGCGAAAGGCTTCCGCTATTGCGGAGTTGTTTCCGTCGAACGAGACCGCTGGATCTTTACGTCGATCCTTATCGAGAGGAATGCTGCCAACGATGCCGGCGCCTGTAATGTCTTCCAGAGATCGACGGTCCTTTACGGTGTTGTCCAGCAAATCTCGAACGACCGCAAGTCCTATGCCGAGGGCTATACCTAACGCAAGTCCGATAGCAATATTCACGTTCGTTTGAGGAACTACCGGTCGGTTGGACACTGTTGCACGCTGCTCCACAACTACCCGCGCATCGGGGCGTGATCCATCCTCAGGGGTTTCGAGCTCTCTGACCATTGCAACGAACTCATCCGAGAGGGCGTTAGCAATATCGCGCGCTTGGATAGGCGACTGGTCGACCACCTCCACCTCGAGGAGGACGGTGTCTGGCTTGGCGGTGGCTTTCACATGCGCTCGAAGTTCGTCAGCGCTCATAGTGAGACCCAACTTGTCCACAGTCCTCTGTGCGATCGTCTGCCCCATGAGCAACTCGCTGTAGGAAAGTACTCGTTCTTGAGAGAGGCGGTTTCCCTGGTACATCTCTGCGACTGAAACGCCACCAGTGGCTGAGACATAGAGCCTAGTACTAGAACGATACAACGGAGTTGTGAGGAGCGTATACGCTACGGCGCCAACGAGTGCAACCAGAATGGTGACGCAAATAGTTATCCATCTGCTACGCAAAAGTTTCGTAAAGTCTTGCAGGTTCATTAGTCATCCCTCCACTGCTGTTCTTGCGTCCGTGGCGATTAAGCCTGCTCCACGTAAATCGTAATCCAACTGAGGTTCATAGGATTAATGTCAAGCGTGGGTCTGACGAACGAGGTTTTATAGCCGATGCGGCGTGAACCACCGCGTGTCTGCTAGCGGTGAGCCAATTGGAAATGCCTCGGACCGTGTATCGGCATGTAGTTCGCGTCAACTGACACCTGATTGTGTCGATGGGCCAGTGACTCGGCGCATCAACAGGTCGACGCCAGCTTGATCGGCTAGGGACGCCGCTCTCCTTTGACCCGTCTGGTCGGTCATGGGGAATCGTGTCCGATCCATGACTGAGCTCAAGGCTTCAAGTTGAAGCGAGGGCAATTTGGGCGCCTAAAGCTTTAAACGCGTCTGAGAACGCCTGTACAAGACCGACATGTCACCCCGATGCAGATCGGCAGCCTTCTTCATAACCCCCCCAGGGTCTTCGTACCAAGAATTGTGCGTCAGCCTCGCAGACCTCCAGCACGCTGTCAATGCGAGCCGGGTAGTCCGATCAGGCCGTAACTCTTGGTGGCGTCTGTCGCCCGCAACAGTGCTGTCGCAAGCAATCGAACATCATTGCAACGGAACGGGTCCGGTGTCAGACGGCTGGTGTGGACGCGTCTGAGGTGGTGTGCGGCTCCGCTTAGCCGTCATGCCGCGCGAAGGGGCGTGTATGTCGGCCCCAGTGGCGTAACTTCCTGAAATTATCGCAATAGGTCGCAACCCCTCTAGACGGCGACGTGCAATTTTTGATCACGGCGAGGCACCACTGGAGCGATCGTTCAGCAGACCGTAGATGGGCACGTTTCCACCCCGGAAGCGCCGGATCTCAGTGTAGGCACCCGTCTAACGGTTTTGCGAGGTCCTGTTGGCGTTGCAGTCGCCAAACTGCCGGCCGCAGCCCGACTCTGACTCGGTGACGGAGGGACGGTTCTGGCGATGCGAATGTGGATCGGAGATGGGATGAACCCGATTGTGTGGCTGTGGGTTGGCTGGCGGCACGCACGGCGCAGGATAGTCCGTTCATGCGGCACCACGTCGAGCCGTGGGCACCGAAATGCGCTGGTGCACCGGGTTCCTTCTGGTACACCCCGGACGGCAGCCGACAACCGCACCGCACATCGACGATTGCGCAACGCCGACCAACTGTTGACCTCAGTCTGGGGTGCGCGGCCCTGATCGGCGGCCGACTTCGACACTATCGGTTAACGACCCGTCGGCTCAAGGCTTGTACCTGCGGATTCCATCACAAAAGTCAGCGATACCGCCACAGGCCCACTGGTTCTAACGACGTCGTTGGGCGACCGTTAAACGTGCGCGGCGTCTATGCAACGTCGGGCTAGACACGGTCGTCAGTGGATGAAGCGGTATTGCACAAACCAACGTTAGAGTCGAAGCTTCTTTTGTCACGCTCCGTCGTCCGTAAACACGAAATTGGTAGCAGAACACCCGCGGCGGTCTCGCTAGGTGGTCCCTTCTGTTGAACGCACCTAGAACTCAAGAAGCTGTACTGCGTGTAAGTAAGGCGCGAACGATGTGACGGGGAACGAGTCCGAACCACGCTGCCGCGAGGGCAGCCGCAAGCCACGCACAACTTAGACCTATTCTCATGGGCAGCGCCTCGGTCGCAATGCGTGGCCCGACTATGAACGAGCCAATCAGAAAAGCGACCGATAAGAATAGAGGTAAGAACGGCAACGCAGAACCCGGCACAGACCGTGCCACCAAGACGGGGAACGCTATGTTGCTGATGAGGCGAGCCATAATAAGCGCTGACATCGCCGCCGGCAGGTTGCCAGAGTATGCGTACACACAACATGCGGCTAGGACGCCACCTGCACTACTCGCCAACCCAATGAGCACTTTGGGTGCTATCCGCATTGTTACATCAAGGATCTGTCCATCCATGCGAATCAGCGCAAACTGGAGTCCGAGTACAACAAGGAGTGCGTTCATAAGTGTGCCCATATACTGATCACTACCGACCCACCAATTGACGAATACCTCGTTGAACGCTAAGACCGCGCCGCCGCCCACGGCGGTAACACCGACAACAAGATGACGAACTGAACGCGCTCTCTCTGCCGCAGCACACATATCAGCTGCGCCCAGGTGGGAGCCCAACAGAGGCATAAAACCGCTCGCCGTAACAAGGGCGATGGAAAGAACGAATTGCATGACATAAGTTGTCAGGGCATATTCTGTAACTGTAATTGCCCCGATCATTACACTTATGACGATTAATTCGGAGCAGAGCAGAAGTTTGTCGACTGCGACCCACCCAAGCGTCCATGTGCTGTAGCCAAAAACCCGCCTGATATCTTCCGTCGTCGGTTTAGATAACCCCCACCAGGTAATGCTGCGGCGGGCGATGGCAAGTGTGAACAAACTATTGAACGCCGCGGCGATGAGTACAATTGCCGCCAACGTCCAAATCGGCCATCCTGATATAGCTGCGAGCACCATAGTCGCGTTGCTTAGTATGTAGGCGGCGGTGGTGACGATCATAGATTTGTAACCTTGATTCACACCCATTAAAACGGAGTCGGGGATGGCGAGCAAGCCAGTAAGAATGGTGTTTAACGCAAGGATGGCAGCGGCGGAATATACCATCGCTTTTAGATCGACGGGAATGTCGTCAATCAATAGTGGCATGCCAACAGTTATGGCCCCTGCCACCACGAATGCAACCGGCAGCCACCTAAACCAAACATGAACGGCGGCAGCGATATCGCGCTGGCGCTCTTCTGTGCTGAGCGCCGTTCTGCTCGCTACGATCCATTTCAACGCCTGAGACGCGCGACCGTCAGCTACTGTCGCAAAGTCGAGATAGCGCTGCAGCGATTTCCACACTCCAAAAAGCAGCGGACCAAGCGCGCCAAGTAAGAGGGGATTGACGATGAAGCCGGTTACCCCAACAATCAGAAAATTGGCGTAATATGTAGCCAAATTTCGCTTAGTGCCGGAATCCACTACAGCGAATCCTTCGGGCTGTTTCGATAATTATTCACGTTGTCCTTTTCGCAGTGATTTGATAACTATAACGTAGCGCAATGTATTTTTCGCCCTGCTCGGTCGCCATTCGGACTGAACACACCGTCACTTCTCCTGTGGATACGCTCCTTCTGAAGTGGCGAACGCTGTACCTGGCTCAGCGATCGTCCACGCTTCTGCAGTGTTGCTTCGACCCCCGCCCGCGTGGCTCCTCAGCCGCCATCCGCGTCCTGATCTCACGCTCCGCCGACGTAGTTCGTCGTCGCGAAGTGCTTTGATGAGAGTTTCGCTTCGAAGCCGTTTACTGCCTTTAAGTCGGACAGGTGTTCGCCGCTCACGACGGCGGCTGATTGCAGAGCACGGACGCGGTCTGCGCTACGTATAGATGCCGACCACGATAGATGAGGTTGCAAATGCCCGTTTACCCGTTGTGCCGACGTTAGGTCCAAGGCCGTCGCAGCGTCACCCGCGCATTAGAACAAGCCGGCGGCCTTGAGCGCCTCCCCAATTACGGGATATATTCGCTCCCCGTACGCGGGTGACATGTGCGCTTCGTCGCGCTTAGTGGGTGTGTTTCCGACGAAACTTGGGCATATTCTTCCTCCGCTGCAGAACCACGGGCGGGAGTCTATCCAAACCCCGTTCAAAGACTTGGCGAGGTCCTTCTCGGCCATCGCCATTGATGTCCAAACGCCATCCACCTGGCCGATACAACTCGGCGGCTTATTGGCCCGTTTCCCATAACAGTTACTAATATCGACGTCGCCGGGAGGTGGAGACAGAAACACAACTTTTTTGGTATTCATCATAAACTTGTCCACGATGCGGCGCATCGACTTCACCCACTCGACGTTAGTAAGATCATCGTTGGCGCCCACGACTCTTTTTGCACCATATGAGTTCGAGATGATTACGATGTCAGGCTTGATGGTGTTTATGACGTCAATTGCGTGTTGTTTTCTCACAGGGCATGCGTCTACCAGTGATTGATCGCTATTCGTAATGTCTTCTTCTACGAAGTTGCAACCAGCCATCGCTTCGGTATGTACGCTTAAAGCTGAATCAGAGTGAAGTGCGATTTCTCGCAATGGCCCGGAGTAAGTCATTCCTATGGAATTCCCAACCAAGACGATTTTGGTTTTCGCGGACTTGGCACCCCAAGTGCACTTGGCCGGATCCGGAAAAGCTATGCTGCCGCATTCGAGTAAATCCTCTGCCACCTGTGGACCAGTTATCACCGACTCCATACTGGGCGTGAGAGCGGGCCATTCCGTCGACTTAAGTGCTTTTACAATCTCGATGTGTAGCGAAGCAGTAAGGGGACCCGCCTCGGTTCCAGTAGCCGGCTTTGAGTTGTCCTCATTCGCTACAGATACCATCGGCAACGGAGTTGCTTGTTCGAATATCCCCGGGCGAGAGACATAAGTTATCCCGCACACGCTTACGAGTGCTAAAGCTCCCATGGCGGCAATCTGGCTCGATTGCCTCGCCCGATAGCGACGGCGTCGAACTTCATGTAAGACACGACGCATCTCGTCAAGACCGGCGCGCCGCATAGGATTTTCGACGAAGTGATACGACGCAATCGACAAACCGAAGCTGAGCGTCAGAATCATTATCTGCAATGCGACTCCGGGTTCAAGGATGGCGCTGAGGATGACAATGATGGGCCAATGAGTTAAATAGAGCGAGTAGGATATATCTCCAATATATGTGCTAATCGGATTGCGCAAAAATATTTGGTACCTCGGCTCGGTTCCGACGCCCGACCCGATCACCAGCGCAGCGCCAAGGACTGGCAACAATGCCCACGGGGCCGGGAATCCAGCCGATTGATCACTGATTGTGAACAGAGCCGTGAAAATAAGCCCTAACCCCGCCCAGGACAAGAATGGTCTAAGGGATGTGGGCAGTTGAGCGAGAACCCCGGTTGCTGTGGCCAAAATGGCTCCAACGCCCAATTCCCACACGCGAGAAAAGGTGTTGAAGTATGCCCACGTTGGCGCAGTAAACGACTCATAGACCGCCCAGCCGAACGAAGCGACGACAATGGTGACCATAGTGGCACCCGCGATCATGCTGCGGCTATTGCGACGTATCGTGTTATGTGCCACAACAATTCCTATGATGAAAATGATCGCAGGCCACACAAAGTAAAATTGCTCCTCGATCGAGAGCGACCAGTAGTGCTGAATTGGCGACACAGAATCCGCCGACGCGTTAAAATAGTCGGTTCCTTGGAGCAAGAAGTGCCAATTGGCAATGAAGCCGAACGCGTAAAGAGCGTCTATTCCGACTTCGTGCGCTCGAAAAGGTAGAAACAGGACTATATACGCTAGGTACGTAAAGAGCAAAACGACGCTAGCTGCTGGCACGATGCGACGAATTCGATTCAGGTAGAAGCGGCCAAAATCAATGTTGCCTTGCGTCTCGGCCGTCCGAAGCAAATTTCCTGTGATGAGGAAGCCGGATATGACGAAGAAGACGTCTACGCCAACGAAGCCGCCTCTGGGCCAGCCCCACAAATGATTGGCGAACACGACAAGAACTGCGACCATTCGCAGTCCCTGGATATCTAGACGCTGAGGGGATGTCATTGCGCGTCGATACCGTCGCCGCGAATACTTGCTGTATCGCTTTAGAAGAGAATCCACCTCGAAGCCCCCCGGCCGTTCGTGCCGCCGCTGCGGATGAGACACCGTCACGGCGGAAATCTATGAGCTGTAGCGCCCCCTCGCGCCCTAGCGGAGGTTACGTGATGGCGCGTACTTACGGCAACGGATAGCCCGCCGCTAGCCAGAATCGCGGTGCTCCTATCGCTGCTCGCTGCTCGTTGCTCGCTCCGTGTCCTACTAGGGTGAAAGATTCCTGTTAGGTGGTGTGAAAGTGATCAGGGATGGCGGTATGCATGGGGACCGCAGGTATCTTAAAGGCTGAGGCGTCCCGGGCCGGTAGCTACGGCAGGGTGAAGCAGTCTCAGGGACGCAACAAGGGGGGGTTGTGCGAAAGTTATTTGCGATTTTGGTTCTGTCAGTTGTCGTCATTTCGGGATGCGGGTCTCCCAGTGAAGTCGGCCCCGCAGCCACCGTTGAACGCCCTACGTTCACGCGATCGACAGAGAAGGTCTTCGTCGCGGTAGTCGGTGACACGTACTCATGCGGCCTCAACCCTAGCGGCGGAACGGATCCTAAGGGCTGGCCTTCCTTGGCCACTGACCTTCTCAAAGGCCGTGCCGTGGATATCGATACGATCGTCGGCGCAAAAGGGGGTTCTGGCTACTCGCCGCACGGGACTCCGGGGAGTGTCCCCTTCATTGATCAGATTCGTCAAGTAGCGGGCAGCAACGACCAGGTGGTTGTTATTTTTGGGTCTGCCAACGATCAAACAATCCCGCCGGCCACTCTGATGTCGATGGTGCAACGAGCGTTTAAGGAGGTCAAAAAGCTGGCACCACACGCAGCGCTTCTTGTTATTGGACCCGCGTGGGTACAACCCGCCCCTGGTCCGCCTATCTTCACGGCTCGAGACGTCATTCGGGAGCAGGCCCTAGCCGTGGGTGCAACGTTTGTCGATCCCCTAGCCGATGAATGGTTTGCGGGCCATCCTGAGATGATCGGCCCCAATGGAGACCGTCCAAGCGATCTGGGTCACGTTTTCATGGCGGATAAAATCGCCCCTTTGATCGCCGCGGAACTAGATAGACCCAGGCCGTGAGCTTCGTCGATCCGCTACTGAAACTCGGTACCTGATCAACGCGACTGCGTTCACGAAGCAGAGGCCGGCAAGACGCCCTCGGCAGGCTGGCCGGTTAGGTCAGAAGCGCCGGCCTGTGTGGAATGAGTCTGAGTGACATGGTCGAAATTTGGCCGATTTTCGTAGGACGATGCGTTCCCGTGCTTTTCCTAAGGCCGTCCTATACCGCGATAGTTCCAACCAGCACGGCGCCAATTCGTGGGATTCAAACAATTGCGTCCGTCTATGACTTTGCGACCGCGAACCAGGTCGCCGGTAGCTACCGGATCAAGTTCAACAAATTGTTTCCACTCAGTCAAGATCATGAGCACGTCGGCTCCCGCGCATGCAGACGAAACATCGTGGGCATATTGAAGGGTCGGAAAAAGCTGTCGTGCGTTTTGCATCGCCTCAGGATCGTAGACGCAAACAGCAGCACCTTGCAGCTGAATTTGCCCAGCAATATTGAGTGCTGGTGAGTCTCTAACATCATCGGAATCTGGCTTAAACGCCGCTCCAAGCACTGCGACTCGAGCTCCGATGAAAGATCCCCCCGCAGCTTCGCGCGCGAGCTCGACCATCTTATTTCGTCGCCTCATGTTGATGCTGTCAACTTCACGTAAGAGCCCAAACGCTTGCCCGGCTCCAAGCTCTCCGGCCATCGCGATAAACGCGCGTATGTCCTTCGGCAGGCATCCGCCGCCGAAACCAATGCCCGCGTTGAGAAATCTCCGTCCGATGCGAGCATCATGCCCGATAGCATCCGCTAACACCGAAACATCGGCACCGGTAGCCTCGCAGACTTCGGCAATAGCGTTTATAAACGATATTTTCGTCGCAAGGAAAGCATTCGCTGATGTCTTCACTAGTTCAGCGGTAGCCAAATCGGTGACAATGAAAGGGATTTGTTCGTCAAGTAAGGAAGCATATACGTCGCGGGCCGCGGCCTCTGCTTGCGTTGAACGTCCTCCGTCCACGCCTAGAACAATTCTGTCTGGATGGAGAGTATCCGTGACTGCGAACCCTTCACGCAGAAATTCTGGGTTCCATGCGAGATCAATGCCGTCAGCCGCGGGGGACAATTCGCGTACTCGCGCTCCTAATCGCGCAGCCGTCCCGGCAGGTACAGTCGACTTTCCGAAAATGACGGCAGGGCTGCGAAGCAGCGGTGCGAGCGTCTCTATTACGGCGTCAACATATCGGAGATCGGCAGCTAGCTCGCCGAGCTTTTGTGGCGTACCGACTGCTACGAAATGTATATCTGCGAAATCAGCAGCCTCTTGATATGAGGTGGTAAATCGGAGTCGACCACTGTCTATAGATCGTCGGAGCACATCAGACAGGCCCGGTTCAAAGAATGGGAGCTCGCCCGCCGAAAGTTTCGCGAGCTTGCCCTCGTCGACGTCTACCCCTAGAACATCATGGCCCAACTCGGCCATGCATGCTGCGTGCGTGGCACCAAGATAACCGGTGCCGAACACCGCAATACGACGCCCCATAAACTTTCCTCCCCCTAGTCCTCCCTTCGCGTCATCCTAGCTGCATGGTTGCCGAAGCACCCTGCAAGGTGTGGTTGCTTGAATACATGCCCCTTGATGGGCCGTTCTGAAAACGGATAGCGGACCGCCAGTCTGCTTTGGGATCTACCCTCTGGAGACCTGAGGCGACTGCCCGTTGGTCTTCGGGTGGTCGGGGAGGCGGTGTTCTTGTAGATTCGAACCGAACTGAGGAGGCTGTGCTGCACATACTTTTTGTTTGCACAGGAAACATATGTCGCTCGCCAACGGCTGAGCGCTTGGCTGTCATGGAAACTGGACGGCTGGGCATTAACAATCTCAGCGTGTCGAGCGCAGGAACCCATGCGGTCGTCAACCATCCTATTCATCCCCATGCGGCACAGACTCTTAGATCGCTCGGCGGAGACGCGTCGAATTTCGGCGCTAAGCAGCTCACCCCGAAGATCGCCGCGCATGCCGATCTCATTATTACTATGACCAACGCGCACCGCGATTCAGTCTTGACGATTGCACCCCGGAAGCTGAAGGCAACTTTCACTTTAGGGGAGGTTGCACTCCTCGTAGTCGCTCACGATGCACGCAGAATCTCGGACTTGGAATCCCTTCGGCCCCTCTTGGCCCAAGATCAGAACGCAGATGTCCCTGACCCGCTCGGCAAAGGCCCTGAGTATTTTGATGAGCTTGGTGAGCAGATAGCCAAGCTAGTGAAGCCCGTGTTGTCGTTGTGCCGTTACGAACTCTTACATACTCGTTGATCAGGTCGACGCCATTGGTACAGGCTCGCGCTGTATATAGACGTTCAACGATGCGTTGGGGTGCCGGTCCAGACTTGAGGCGTAGCTGGTGCCGTAGGCACCGACTGCGCCCCCGCTCGCGCATCTCGCTAAGCTGTGGCTGCCAGCGTTGTGGGCATTTGGTCGACCTCCTAACATTCGCCTGAATGGAGACGAACTGTACTCAGCACTGGCCCATCCTCCGCACGCCGCCGATATTTCACAGTTGATAAATCGTCGCCACAGGGAGCCGACTTTGCGACTTATCTTCATCTGCATCAGCCTCGTTTTGCTCGCGGGTTGCTCGAGACCCACTCACCAGCAGAATGCGCGCGCTCCTTTCGATGCACCCGCGGTTCTCATGCAGTCACTGCAAGCCGATCAGCCCTACGCAATTTCCATCATCGGAGACTCAACCGGAAACTACAGCGACGAATGGGTGTATCTCTTGATGCGCCACATTGCCAACGACTACGGGCGGTCAGTGACAATTCACGACTGGGACGTCAAACAGAACGCGTACACGACCGAAAGTACATTCGGGACGGGTGCGCCTGTTGTTGTATGGAACGGCTCAGCGGTGGCGAAGGCGACCGATTATTCCCTGAAGTGGTTCGATGAACTCGCGCCGAATCCGGTGAATCTGACGATTATCAGTCATGGACACAATGACCCTTCAAACGCCGCCAGTGGGATCCTGCGGCTCGTCAATCGAGCCTATAACCACACTCTTTCTGACGGAGGAGTCATAGTAGTGCTGCAGAATCCGCGCACTGATTCCGGGGCTGAAGCGCGAGCTCAGGCGCTGGAGCAGATTCGACGTGAATTTTACGATCCCGCATCGGGAGTCTATTTGCTCGATGTCAATAAAGCGTTTAAAGGAGCGCCTGATTTGCCTTCGCTCCTGCGTCCCGACGGTATTCATCCGAACCAGAAAGGCTCGAAGTTCTGGGCGGACGCCGCTGCTAGCATTCTGAAATTACGGTGATCACGGGCACCTCCGGGGCATTGTTCACCCGTACAGTTAGGGCCCTTCTTTCCGTGGTCGGCGAGCCGCGACCGCGCCGATACTCAGATTGAACACCTTCGTCGGGCTGTACCCAGATGCCAAGCAGGTGCCTAACAGCTCGAATTCATTACTCTTTCTACATTTAACCGAAGACGGCTCAACGCCAAATTGCGTCAGGCTTGACAAGCTGCTGGGCCCCGCGTTCTATCCAGTGCACATTGGTACTGAAACGGTTGGGATCACAGTGCCAATCAACGGCTGAACCGGAACTCGGGCAGCACCTGGAGCCGTCGGCTCGGAGAGCCGGAACGTCAGTACAGCAGTCTTTCCGGGCGGAATTACTACCTGGGCTTCATAGGTCGGATGGCCGCGCTCAGATGCTCCGTAGACGCGGATCCTCGTGTCATTGGCGAGGACACCGATGATTTGTGCGCCCTTGGTCGCGAGGAGTCGGACCGACGTGAGCATCGCACCCTTCGGAGTGTTGCCTGCGAGTCCGGTGAAGAAACCCTCTTGTCCTGCAACGTATTCCGACAAGGGTGACGCATCTGCGAGTGTATTCGTCAGCCGAACCGTGACGGTCGACAGCCGTGTATCGCCGCCGCATCCGTCGGCGACGTACTCGATTTGCCGGTTCAAGTAGTAGTCCATCTTGTTGCCGGCGAGATTGTTGATGACGACTCCGGCGTATGGCGCCGCGTCGTCGGGAACCTCATGAGCCAGCGGAGTTTCCTCCAAGAGTTTCTGGTCCGCGGGCGTAGCGCTCCAGACCGCGATGCGGCGCTCGCTGACGGCTCGGCCCAAGGCGTCGAACAACTTGCGAGGAGACTTCACCGGGCCGGTGATCTTCTTGACCACTTCACTGGCAATGTCCTGAAGATATTGCTTCCGCGCCAATTGGTCTGTGGGAAACCGGTTGTAGACCGTCGACTCAGTCAGTTCGACGACATTGCTTTCCGTCACCGTCTCGCCGTCTGGCATCCCCACGGGGCCCGTAGCGCCAAGGATGTAGCTCAAGGCGACGGGGTCGATGGCGATGACTCCGTCGACGTCCATCCCTGACTGTTGGGCCCACATCGACTTCCAGATTTGGGCCGTGTACGGAAAGTGGGCGCTCTGGTTGCTATTCCTGAAGTCAGTCGTCGGCTTGGTGAACCCGTATTGCTGGTCGAAGTCTTGGCCGAGGCTGAAAGGTGTGAATGCTTTGTCGAGTTCGATGTTCGTGCCCAACGTGTCTACAGTCGGCTTGCCGGCGTCGAATCGCAGGATTCCGAATCCGCCGAGCAAGCCTCCGGTACCGCGTGCTTCGGCGTTGGTCTGGAAACCCATGAAGTAGTTGCGTGGGCCGTCTGCACCCATCATCGACGGCGCCAGCCGAGCGGCGATGGCCGTGCCGCTGAGCAGGTGCGCGATGTCCGATGTCTGGGCTTGCAATTTCGATCGGGCGTCTCCGAGCGTGGCGACATAGCTTGGCTCCGAGATCGCCTTGGCGTCGGCGTCAAGCCGGGCGGCGGCGGCAGCGATAGTGCCCAGCGTGGGCTCTTCGCGGCGCAACGCTTCCACGTCCAGCTGACCGTCAGCCAGCAGCTGATCTGGACTGATAACCGTGCCGACGTCTGCAGCAGGCTTCAACACCTCGGCGGTCAGGCCGAGCACCACGTCGGAGATCTGCTGACCAGTTTTGAACGGGCTGCCCAACCACGGCATGACGGACGCGACATTCCACGGGAGGCTGTGTGTTGCGTCCCGAGCCGCCTGCGCGTGGGACTGCGCGTCAGATGCGAAGCGTGAGGCATCAGCCGTATTTCCCTGCAACAGCGCGTCTTTCGTCTGCTGCGCACTGGAGCGTGCTTGTTCGAGGTTGGTCTTCGCCGCTTGCGCTCGAAACCCGAGCCAACAGCCGAAAGCGACGACGACGACCAGAACGGCGAGCCCTGCCCACGCAACAGGGCGCCGCCTCAAGCGGTGCCGCCTATCGTCGTCGCCGATCGAATCGCCGGTAGACCGACGTCCAGAAAAGAGGCCCACTCAGCACATTCCCCGCGTTTCAGTTGCAGTCTGCGCCAACAGAACAGATGCAAAAGATGGCCAATGAAAAACAACTCGCCAGATGCCTGTTGGCATCTGGCGAGTTGCCTCTAAGTTCTCAGTTTTACTGAGCGGTCAGGTACGGCCCGACATGGAACGTGATGGCGATTTGGTTCGCAAAAGCGAGCACCCCGTCGCCCACGCTCGTGAAGAACGTGCCGAACGGTCCGGGCAGGAAGCTGCCAATTGCCTTGAAGATCTGACCGGTGCCAGAGGCGATGACATAGGCGGCGGTGCCGATGTAGACGACGGCCCCCCTGACGATGGCTTGCGTTCCAGCGGCGAAGCCTTCGACCGCGTAGCACCCGAGATTGAAATCCGCGGAAGCGCACGGACTCGGATCGGCGAGTGTGACGACTGGATTGGCGAGCGCCGAGATGGAGTTACCGACGTCCTGGCTGATCGTCGTGTAGCTCGGCGACGCATAGGCCGTCGTCGGCGCAATCATGGCCGGCGTGAGCACGGTGGCGGCGGTGAGGGCCGCGGCGGCGGCACCGACCTGGAATTTCGTGAAGCGTGTAGCAACGGTTGACATTTCTCCCCCAGCTGTTCGACCAAGCTAATTGCGATAAAGATCCCAGACTGTGAGCTCCTTGTCAACACGAAACGCAGGCTGAGGTGGGACGATGGTGGGCACAAAGCGGCAGAGCAACGAACCGAGCTCGGTTGTGTGAGGCCCTTGTGCAAACGGAATTGGCGCTTGTCTTGCGGAGCTTTGCCGTACGGGTCAATAATCATCGAAGCTAGCGCCACCGGGGGGTGGTGTCCGTGGCTGGCGCAGGGGGGATTCTTAAATGGCTGTTTGGTTGTTGGTCTACGGGGCCGGAGTCGTGCCGGCGATTGCGGTGATGGCGCTGATCGCACTCATGCGTCGCGATACCCATCAGATGCCGTCGGGCGCCATGGCTAAGTTGACGGTATCGGCCGGTCTCGTTTGGCCGCTGTTGGCGATCGCGGGAGTCCAAGTTGCTGGGCTGCTGGTTCTCAAGACCGCGCTTGGCCTAGTTCGTGCCGGTGGCGACAAGTCGGAGCCGACCGCTGACACGCACGCCGCGCCGATGCCACAACCTCTCGCGGTGGCTGCCTAACCATTCGCGGTTGGGCACGCTGAGTTTCAGCAACCACACAGCTTCCTGACACGACCGTCAATCCGCCCGTGCGGCGCCAACCGATGTGCGAGCATGCCCGAGGGGTCAGCGCTCGCGTGACTCGAAGGCGCGTTAGGTGGAGGTCGGTAGATGCGTCGCACGATTCGGTCAATTGGGGTTTTCTTCGTCGCGATGATCGGTGCCGTCGGCCTGGTCATCGGGTCGGCCTTCGCGGCCGCACTGGCCTTTGGCGCCACCGCGCTGATCGTGCCTGGCACCGGAACCCACAACATCGTGGGACCGAACGCGGTCACGGGCTACAAGGAGAACGCGGCCGACCGATACATCAACGAGTCGGGTCAAGCGTGCAGCACCACCGACGGTTGCAAGCTCGTCGGCGTCGACTATCCCGCGACGTTCTTCCCGTTGGTGATTTTTCCGGGGTGGTGCCCGGGACTGTCGTGCGACACGTGGAACAAGTCGGTCGGAACCGGTGTCGCCAACCTGGACACCGCGCTGAACACCACCCTGGCCAACACGACGGACCCGATCATTCTCTTCGGGTACTCCCAAGGCGGAGCGGTGGTTTCGCAGGAGATGTACAACATTGCCGACAAGGACAAGGGCCGCGTCTCGGTGGTCACGATCGGCAACATCAACAACCCGCTGGGACTCTGGTCGCGGCTGGGCTTCCTGCCGACCATTCCGGGGTTGGACATCTCCTTCAACCCGCAGTTGCCCACCAACATCGGCATCAAGAGCACCAACTACAGCTTCGAATACGACCCGGTCGGCGATGCTCCGCAGTACTGGGGCAACCCGCTGGCCCTGCTGAACGCCGTGGTGGCCTTGGAGTACGTGCACGGCTACTACCTGGATCCGACGAGCAACTCGCCGACCGACGGGCTGCCCTACGGGTATGACAACGGCACGTTGGCCACCGCCATCGCCAACGCTCCGAAACGGCAATACGGCGACGCGACCTTCGTCCTCATCCCGCAGCAGGGCGCGCTGCCGCTGTACCAGCCCGTCCTCGACATCGGCAAGCAGTTGGGCATCAGCGGTCTGGTCAATCCGCTTGTCGCACTGCTCAACCCGGTGACCAAGCTCCTCGTCGACCTGGGCTACGACCGCACCACCAACCCGGGCATTGCGCGGACGCTGTCGATCCTGCCGTTCAACCCGTTCGCCCTGAACCCCGTCGACTTCTCGGTGAAGTTCGTGGCCGCGATCGCCCAGGGCATCCAGGACGCGCTCGCCGGTGGCGCGTCACTGACCCCGGCCACGACTCCGATTCAGACGCCGTCGACCCTGGTGGCGCGCAGCATCGCCCCGCAGACGGTTGACCCGGTGGAGAACAAGAAGGTCACCCCGGTCGCGTTGACCACCGCGACCGCCGGCAGCGAAGCGCCGGAAGGGGCGGGGGAGAAGGGCACGACGGATCAGGATGCCGACGTGACCGCGGCCGCCGACAAGGCTGCCGCCGCTGCTGCGGAGAAGGATGCGGCCGACAAGGCTGCTGCTGAGGCCAAGGCTGCCGCGGACGCCAAGACCGCCGCGGAGAAGGAAGCCGCCGCTGAGGCGAAGGCCGCTGATGAGAAGGCCGCTGATGAGAAGGCCGCTGCCGTAAAGCTGAAGGACACGCAGGACGCGAAGGACGCCGCCGACAAGCAGGACGCCGCGGCGAAGGCCGCCGCGGACAAGGCGAAGGAAGCGGCCGACAACGCGAAGGCCGCCGGTGCCGCCGGTGACGGCCAGACCAAGGTCACCGGCACGGATACCGGCACAACCACCGCCGCTCCCGCGAAGGAGGCCGGCGCAGGCGACGCGGAGAAGCAGGCCGCCTGATCGGACCAGATACGAGAGAAGCCCGGCACTCGCAAGGAGTGCCGGGCTTCTTCTCGTTTGGTGACCTTAGGCGGTGACGGCGCCAGGCTTCAGGTAGGTGACCAGGCTGACGTCGATCGACTCGTCGACGAAGTAGTACTGGCAGCCGGTCAAGTACCTCATGTAGCGGTCGTAGTTCTCGACGCCGGCCGCGGCGATGGCCTCGTCCTTGTGGTTCTCCAAGGCGGCGGCCCAGATGCCGAGGGTCTTGATGTAGTGGTTGCGCAGCGACTCCGCCTCGGGCACCGTGAAGCCGGCCTTCTCGCCGCGCTCGACCATCATCTCCGTGCTGGGCAGACGCCCGCCGGGGAAGATCTCGGTGACCATGAACTTGATGAACCGTGCCATCTCGAAGGTCAGCTTGCGGCCGCGGGCCTGCAGGTTGTCGGGGTGGTAGGCCACGCTGCTCTGGATCGTCATCCGGCCGTCGTCGGGCATGACGTCGTAGCACATCTTGAAGAAGTCGTCGTAGCGCTCGAAGCCGAAGTGCTCGAAGGCCTCGATCGACACGATGCGGTCCACCGAGCTGCCGAACTGCTCCCAGCCCTCCAGCCGCACGTCGAACTTGCGGTCGGTGTCGACCCCGCTCAGCAGCTGCTGGCAGTAGGCCTGCTGGTTCTTGCTCAGCGTCAGGCCGATGACGTTGACGTCGTACTTCTGCATCGCGCGCAGCAGGGTCAGGCCCCAGCCGCAGCCGACCTCGAGCAACGTCATGCCGGGCTTGAGGTCCAGCTTGTCGAGGTGCTGGTCGACGTTCGCGATCTGCGCCTCGGAGAGGGACATCGTGGGCCCGGTGAAGTACGCGCAGCTGTACTTGCGCGTCGGGTCCTGGAACACGCCGAAGAAGTCGTCCGACAAGTCGTAGTGAGCCTGGATGTCCTCGAAGTGAGGCGTCATGTCCTTGATGCCGGTGTTGTCAGCCATGGTGATCTGCTGGGCCTTTCTTGATTCACTGCAGCGGGCGCGCAGATATGTGTCGTCTCGGGGTCTCGTTGTGACGGACCCTACCCGCGGATGGGGGCCGTAACGCGCAAACTCGCCCCTCAGGCGCTACAGAGTATCGGTTGCCCGGCGACGCACTCCACATCGCCGGGCGACGTGGAGGTCTACTTCTCCAGCGTGAACTGGCAGACGTCGATGTACCCCTCGTGGAAACCCTTCGCGCAACCGGTGAGGTAGTGCATGTAGCGGTCGTAGACCTCTTGGGACTGGATGGCGATGGCCTCGTCCTTGTGGGCCTCGAGCGCCGCTGACCACGTGTCCAGCGTCCGCGCGTAGTGCTTCTGCAGCGACTGCGTGCGGGTGAGGTTGAAGCCGCCCCGCGTGGCGTACTCCTGCGCCATCTCGGTGGTCGGCAGGTAACCGCCCGGGAAGATCTCGGTGAGGATGAACTTCACGAACTTCGCGATGCCGATGGTCAGCGGCAGTCCGGCGGCCGTCATCTGCGGCAGCGTGAGCGCGGTGATGGTGTGCAGCAGCATCACGCCGTCGTCGGGCAGCGCCTTGTGGGCCATCGTGAAGAAGTCGTCCCAGCGGTCCTTGCCGAAGTGCTCGAACGCACCGATCGACACGATGCGGTCGACGGGCTCGTCGAACTGCTCCCAGCCCTGCAGCAGCACCCGCTTGGTCCGCGGGCTGTCGTGCGTCGCGAAGACACTTTCGACGTGCGCCTTCTGGTTCTCGCTGAGGGTGAGGCCGACGACGTTGACGTCGTACTTCTCGATGGCGCGCAGCATGGTCGAACCCCAGCCGCAGCCGACGTCGAGCAGCGTCATGCCCGGCTTCAGACCCAGCTTGCCCAGCGCCAGGTCGACCTTGGCGAGCTGTGCTTCCTCCAGCGTCATGTCGTCGCGCTCGAAGTACGCGCAGCTGTACGTCTGAGTGGGGTCGAGGAAGAGACTGAAGAATTCGTCCGACAGGTCGTAGTGGGCCTGGACGTCCTCGAAGTGCGGCTTGAGGCCACCCTTCTTGCGGGTAGTCGACATGGTGAAAAATGCCTCTCTTGGCTGATCAGTGACTCGGAACCGTCGCCCATGACGCACCGAGCCGGCCGATGCGGTCCACAGGGCACTCTACGCCGACCCCTTCGGGCCAGCCGAATCGAACGACTGCCCCTCGGAACGTCGTTTGCCCCGTGGTCAGGGCACTTCGGCGAACGTGGTCTTCAGTTCCCCGACGATGTCGTCCCACAGGGGTTCGGGCAGGTCGTGTGCCATGCCGTCGAACAACACCAGCCGGGAGCGGCGGATCGCCTTGGCGATCGCGCGGCCGCCGGACGGCCGCATCAGCTTGTCGGCCCGGCCGTGGATGACGACCGTCGGCGCGGTGATCTGCTTGTCGTAGCGCAGCAGGCTGCCGCTGCCGAGGATGGCGCTGAACTGCCGTGCCACGCCCACCGGGTAGTACGAGCGGTCGTAGCTCTCGACGGCCTGGGCCCGCAGTTGCTCGTCGGACACGGGATAGCCCGGGCTGCCGATGATCTTGCTGACCGCCACCGTGTTGGCGATGACGCCGTCGCGGGAGGTGTCCTTGGGTCGCGTCGTCACGGCCCGCAATTGCCTCGGGCCGGGTGGGGGCAGCATCGCCTGGTTGTTGCTCGAGAAGAAGATGGCCAGCGTCTTGGTGCGCTGCTGATACCGCGCGGCGAAGATCTGCGCGATCATCCCGCCCATCGACGCGCCGACGACGTGCGCCTTCTCGACGTGCAGATGGTCGAGCAGCGCGGCGGCGTCGTCGGCCATGTTCTCCAGGGTGTAGACCGCCGGGTTGCGCAGACCGAGCTGGGACCGCGCCATCCGGGGCAGCAGCTTCGCCCCGGTGTGGCCGCCCTCGACCTTGCTCGACAGGCCGACGTCGCGGTTGTCGTAGCGGATGACGCGCAGGCCCTGGTCGACCAGGCGCTCGCAGAAACCGGTGCGCCAGAACACCATCTGCGCGCCCAACCCCATGATCAGCAGGACGGCCGGATCGTTCGGGTCGCCCATGTCCTCGTAGAAGATGTCGAGGTCGCCCGACTTGGCCGTGCCTGACCGGATGTCCACTAGGCGTCCAATTCGTCGGAGTGCTCGCGGGACACTTCCACCATGAAGTTGGCGAAGTACCCCGTCAGCTGCGGGTCGCTCATCATCTGCCACTTGGGTGCCAGCAGCTTCATGTAGCGCTCCACGTAGAGGAACTGCTTGCCGATCAGGACCAGCTCGCGCGGCAGCTTCACGTCGTAGGCCTCGGCGAGCGTCGAGAGCTGCTTGCCGATCTCGGCGTAGGACAGGTCGCCCAGCGAGGTCATGGTGAGCGGAGTGGCAAAGGCCTCGAGGTCCTTCGCGGCGTCGCCGTCGGGCTTGACGTTGCCGACCGCGCCCATCAGCACCACGATCTTGCCCGCGGCGGCGTGGTCCTTCTTGACCAGCAACGCGTACACCAGTTCCCGCAGCAGCCAGCGGGTGCGCGGGTCGATGCGGCCCATGATGCCGAAGTCGAAGAACACGATCTTGCCGTCGGGGTCGACGTACAGGTTGCCCGCATGCAGATCGCCGTGGAACAAGCCGTGTCGCAGGCCGCCCTCGAAGACGCTGAACAGCAAGGCCTTCACCAGGTCGGTGCCGTCGAAGCCGGCCTTGCGGATGGCGGCCACGTCGTCGATGCGGACGCCCTGAATGCGTTCCATCGTCAGCACGCGCTCGCTGGTGAGATCCCAATACACCTGCGGCACACGGATGTTCTTGCCCAGCGGCGACGCGTGCATGTGCGCCACCCAGGCGTCCATCGACTGTGCCTCGAGCCGGAAGTCGAGCTCCTCGGCCAGGTTGTCGGCGAAGTCGGCGACCACGTCCTGCGCGGAGAGCCGCCGGCCCAGCTTGGCGAGCTCGACCAGTTGCGCGCCGCGCTTGAGGATCTGCAGATCGGCCGCCACCCGTCGGCGGATGCCCGGCCGCTGGATCTTGACCACGACCTCTTCGCCGGAGTGCAGCGTCGCGTAGTGCACCTGAGCGATCGACGCCGACGCGAACGGCTTCTCGTCGAAGCTCTTGAACAGGTTGGCGGGGTCGTCGCCCAGTTCTTCCTTGAACAACCGGTGGACCTGCTCGGCGTTGGCCGGTGGCACCCGGTCGAGCAGGGTGCGGAACTCGCGGCTCATCGGCTCGCCGAAGGCGCCCGGGCTGGAGGCGATGATCTGGCCGAACTTCACGTAGGTGGGGCCGAGGTCGGCGAACGTCTGCGGGATCTGCTTGACGATCTTCTGCTGCAGGGTGCCGCGGCCGGCGAGCTTGCTGACGACCCGCGCTCCGGTGCGGGCGATCTGCCATCCCGTCACTCCGACGCGGGCGGCTTCGACTGGCAACGGAACCCGATCCAGCCGGGCTACCTCGCGGTGCTTGGTGGTTGTCATAACTGCAGTCTCTCAAAGGTGCCCCGGTGGGCGGAAATGTCGTGTGGTGAGCGTCACAGCGCCGGTGGCCGCGCGTCCGGGGTCAGGCGAAGCTGTGTTCGACCTCGTCACGGCTGCGCACGGGGTCGGTGCCGGGCACGTGGGTGGGCAACGTGTGCGCGACGGTGGTGCCGTCGGCCACTCTGGCCTTGGCCTGTTCGAACTCGGGGAACGGGCCCGCCGCGGCGTGCAGTCCGTTGAGCACCGACCAGACCGTGGCGCGGCGGGCGGCCAGTTCGACGACGTTGGGGGACCGATGCTGGATGAGCTGCCGGGCCCACTTGGGCATGGTGTCGCGGATGGCCCAGTCGATGGCGCTCTGCGGCAGGGGCAGGTTTGATCCAGTGGCCATCGCCGCGCCGTGCGTGAGGGCCAGCCGCGGCAAGTAGGACTCGAGGCACTCCAGGGTTTCGGCCTTGGTCGCCGGGAGGTCGGTGCCGCCCAGCGCGTGGCCGACCCTGACGAACTCTCCGTAGTAACCGTCAAGCTTCCTGCCGCGCAACGGGTTCGGGTGGTACCGCTCGTGGGCGGTGGCCAGGCCCCACACGACGGTGGCGTAGTTCCACCGCAGCCAGTCGGGGTCGTCGGCGTCGTAGGTGGCGCCGTCGGGCCGTACGCCCTTGATGGTGTGGTGCATCGCCCGCACGGTTTGCGCCAGGCGCTCGGCGGTGGCGGTGGAGCCGTAAGCGGTGCCGATGAAGAACGCAATCGAATGCCCCAGCCGCACCGACAACCCCGCCGGGTCCAGGCGCGGGGGAGCGGTGCTCGACTCGTCGCGCTTGACCAACCGGGAGTGGTGCACGCCCATCCAGTAGATCGACGGGTCGAGCCGCTCCAGGTACGCCGCACATTGCAGCCCGAAGATCAGCGACGGCATGTGCGAGTGCACGTGCCACACCGCGCTGCCCGGGCCGAACCATCCCGGGTCGCCGACCGGGCCGGCGAAGTCCAACCCGCGGAAGAAGTGCTTGCGAACACCGTCGTCGAACTTCTTCTGGATCTGCTGCTCGACGATGTGATGCGGTATGAACATGGCGGCCCCTCGCGGTTCTGACTACGTCTGTTGTCAGACTACGCGACGCTTCCGTGGATCTAGTTCGCTTGCGCCTCGGGATCGTCGGCGTCCGCCTCGGGATGCAACATCACCAGCCGGCCCAGGTGCGGTGCGCGGGGTGCCGGCGTCGCCCGGTTGATGCCCAGGACGTCGCCGATCTCGGTCCAGGTGGCCCCGGCGTCGTGGGCGGCCTCGGCCGCGGCCTGCACGGCGAGGGTGGCGGCCTCGAGTTCGGCCGCGGCGCGCTTGCGGTGCCGCCTGGACTGCTTCTCAGGTGGGAGCCTTGCGCGTTCCAGTTCGGCCTGGGCTTCAACGAGACGGTTCATGTGCGCGCTGTGCGCGGGTGCTTCCGGTTCGGCCGTGTCCTCGGCCTGACGATGCCTGCCCATGTGATTTGCCGACCCCCCGATCAGTGAAGATCAGGATGTCAGGGCGGGCTGCGGTAATCAATTCGAAAAGCGAAGCTCACGGTGTGTCGCAACTGACGCCAGAGGCGATTCGCGACGATCTTGGCAACGTTTCGGACGGGTGCTCGCGCCGCGCCGAGCCGCCGAGGTCGGCCAAAACCGGCGACCACGGTCGCTGGCAACAACCTGCCGATCTGCGCCGGGGTTCCTTGAGAACACGGCCGAACACCTCACCGGCACTACAGACTCCCAGCAACCACTCAACGGAGTGCAACCAACCGGCGAGGTTGGACGGCGAAGAACGGCAAGGGGATTCGATCTACATGGCTCTCAACCAAGCTCGTGGAATGCGCGTCAAGGCCGCGGCAGCAGTGGCCGGCGGGCTCGCCGTCGTGGCGATGGGCCTCGTCGGCGTGATGGGCAGCGGCGCACCCGATGCGCGCGCCGACATGGGCACGCCGCCGGCGCCGATGGTGGTGGGCGAGACCACGACGATCACCACGCCCGCCAAGGACATGCCCGCGAAGGCTGCGCCCGTGGTCAAGGCAGCGCGGTACGGAGCGAGCTAGCGTTCTCGACCAGCGCGTCGACCACGGGCCGCCAGACGGGCGCGGGCAGGTCGTGGCCCATGCCGTCGACGACCACGAACCGCGCACCGTCGATGAGCCGAGCCAGGTTGCGGCCGTTGCGAATTCGCATCATCGGATCGTGTGACCCGTGCACCACGACGGTCGGCGCGGTGATGCGGCGGGTGTAGCGCAGCAGGCTGCCGGTGCCGAGGATGGCGTCGAACTGCCGCAGGCCGCCCTGCTTGTAGTCGCTGCGGGCGGTCAGCGTCTCGACGCGGTGGCGCAACTGATCCTCGGTCGGCAGGAAGTTGGGGCCGTTGATCACCGCGATGTTGTGCATCTCGACGGCGACCTTGGCGGCCCGCGGCGCGTCCGCCCCCGGCGGGTTCAGCGCCAGCCGGATCACCCGCCACGACGGCAGGGCCGAGAGCGGCTTGCCCGAACTGGTCATCAACAGCGCCAGCGACGCGACGCGCTCGGGATGGGTGCCGGCGAGGATCTGCGCGATCATGCCGCCCATCGACGCCCCGACGACGTGCGCACTCTCCACGCGAAGGTGGTCGAGCAGTCCCACGGCGTCCTGCGCCATGTCGACCAACGTGTAGGGCACCGGGCTGGGCCGTCCCAGCAGGTAGCGCCCGATGCGGGGGAGCACCGACCCCTCGGCGCGCTGGCCGCTCATCTTCGTCGACAGCCCGACGTCGCGATGGTCGTACCTGATGACCCGGTAGCCGCGCTTGACCAGCAGCTTGCAGAGACCGTCCGGCCACATCGGCAGCTGCGCGCCGACGCCCATGATCAGCAGAACCGCCGGGTCGGCGCGGTTGCCGAGGTCTTCGTAGTACAGCTCGACCGGGTGGTCCGGGTTTCCGCACTTGGCGCGTCCAGTCCGCTTGCGCATGACGCCTTTCTACCTCCAGACGCCGAGCGGGGCTCGACGCCGTTGCCGGCGTCGAGCCCCGCTGGGTCGTGCTGCGATACGGATCTATCCGGTGCCGACGCACACACCGCCGGCGCACGCCGAGGCGCCACCGGGGCCCGCGCCCGCGCCCGCTCCCGGAACGCCTGCCGACGCTCCGCCGGGGCCCGCACCTGCGCCGCCGCCGGGCACGGTGGCCGAGGCCCCGCCCGGTCCGGCGCCCGCACCGGTGTCGCCGCCGGGCACGCTGGCCGACGCTCCGCCGGGGCCTGCACCTGCACCGGCGCCCGGGACGGTGGCCGAGGCGCCACCTTCACCCGCGCCCGCACCGGGTGCGCCGGACTCGGTGCCCGAGGGAGCCGGAGCCATCGTCGACTCGGACGGTGCCGTGGTCATGGTGGTCGTGGTCGTCGTCTCCGTGCTGCTGGAGGTGCTCGACGTGCTGGAGTCGGATCCACTACCGCTGTCGCCGCACGCCACGGTGAGCGTGCCTACCGCGAACGCGGCGGCAATACCTGCAGCGGCACGGAAACGAAGGGAACTTCGAACGGCGGTCATTTATGGACTCGATTCTGTGTAGATGACTTCTCCTCCAAAGAGGACCTGAGTGGCTGTTACCCCCCTGAACGCAAAATCAACCGAGATCGGCTTACTTCTTCGGCTCGAACGGCGTCAGCCAGTCGGTCTTCGGCCAGCCCTCGAGACCGGCCAGCAGCTCGTACATCGTGGCGCCGTCGATGCTCTCCCGGATCACGTCACCCTGTCCGGCGTGCCGCGCCAGCTCCTCCATCATGTGGAAGAACACCCACCGCACCGACCATGCGTCGACGTCCCTGGGGAACCACGGGGCGTCTCGCGGGACGGGCACCGCGGCGTCCAGGTCGGCGGTCTCGACGAGACGCAGCGTCTCGGCGCTCTGCGCGGCGAACGCCTCCAGGAGCGACGCGAGCGTCTCGTCGGGCCGCATCGTGAACTCGTCGGCGTACTCCGCTTGCCGCTGGTCCATCGGGCGGTCGTCGGCCGGTGGCGGTTCGGGCGCCGCGACGACCCGAGCCATCCAGCTGCGCTGGCAGCCGGTCACGTGCTTGATCAGCGCGCCGATCGACAAGGCGCTGACCGACGGCGTCGAGCGCGCCTGCTCGTCGGTCAGGCCGTACGCCATCGCGTGAAAGGCGTACTGCTGCTGCAAGAGGTAGTCGCGCAACGCGTGCCGCTCGTCGACGACGGGTCCGGGCATGGCGGGCATGGTCAGTTCTCCTTGGTGGTGGTGTGGGCGTACAGGTCTCGGAGGAGCGCGATCTCCGCGCCGTGATGGATCACTTCGCGGTTGATGTGCAAAATCAGGTCGACCATGGGCCGGTCGGCCCAGGGGCCCTCGGCGGGGCCGATCGGCTTCTCCAGATCGGCGGCGCCGACGGCGAGCGCACCGGCGCGCCAGCTGGCGTAGGCGTCGTCGAGTTGGCGCAGTGCGTCGTCCGCGGTGGTCGCGTACTGCCACGTGTCGTAGGACGCGGGCGGCCCACCGAAGTGGGAGTGGGCCCGGACCGCCAGAACGCCGACGATGACGTGGGCCAGCCGCCACGCGATGGTGGTGAGGGGCTCGGGTTGCGGCGGCGGAAAGTCGGCGTCGACGGAGCCGTCGGGGTGGACCGTCCAGCAGTTCGGCACCGGCTGCCAGAAGTACTCGTCGTCGGTGAGGCCGCGCAGTCGAGGGCGAAGCTGGTGGGTCCAGTGCCAGTCGAGTTGCTCGGCGAGATGAGCGGTGATGTCCATGGGTCCGAGCCTGACAGCCGCTTAGGACGGTTTGTGTCCTAAGAATGCGTGTTTCGGCCTCGTCGACTACTGGGCCACGTCGTTCACGCCCTATGCCGGGGGTGCCCCGGCGACTACGTCACCGGCGTGCGCACCGCCCTCGACCTGGCCGCTCGGGCGTAATCGCCGCTGATCCCCCGGTTTACTGGGTGCGGTCGTGGAGGGTGATCTGGTAGCCGTCCGGGTCGGCGAAGGTGAACGTGCGGCCGAAGGGTCCGTCGACCGGCGCGGAGACGATGGCGTGGCCGTCGGCGGCGAGGGCGTCGTGGATGCCTTGAACGTCGTTGGCGTGCAACCAGATTGCCGCACCGATGCCGGGCTGGGGAGCGGCGGCCAGGTCGGTGCCGGCGACCACGTCGCGCAACGCGAACGTGATCGGTGTGGTTTCGAAGACGACGGCGTGCGGAGGTCCGGCCGGGGAGCGGACGAGGCCGAGGTAGTGCTCGTAGAACGCCTGTGAGGCGGTGAGGTCGCGCGCTTGCAGCGAGATGAAGTCGGGGCCGGTAACGGTCATGATTTTGTTCCCTTCGTCGTGTCAGGTTTCTGACACGGAACACGCTATGTCAGAATGCTGACATGAGTCAAGACGGGCGCGGCGTCGACATGGAGACGTCACTGGGCTACGCGCTGAAGGAGGCGTCGAGCGCCCTGCGCGCAGCGATGGAGGACGTGCTGCGACCGCTGGGGATGAACGTGACGCGGTATGCCTGCCTGGAGCTGCTGGCGCAACGACCGGGCCTGTCGAACTCCGAGCTTGCGCGCGGCGCCTTCGTCACCCGTCAGTCGATGAACGTGTTGCTCCAGTCGTTGGAACGCGAAGGACTCGTCACCCGGCCCGCGGAGGCGCCCGTCGGGAAGGTTCTCCCCACCCGGCTCACGTCGCGCGGACGGCACAGTCTGGAGAAGGCGACCGTGGCAGTCCGGGCGGTCGAGGTCAAAATGCAGTCCGGCCTGTCGGAGGCCGAGCGCGCCAGCGCATTTCGGATCCTCCAGAGCATGATCGGGTCACTACGAGCCGGGGACGACGGCGCGTAGCCGGCGGCTCGGCGGCCAGCGGCAATCGTGCTCGTACCGACTGTCTCAGATGTGGGGGGATGCGCTGGGCGGGTGCGGCGAGACGGTCGGCAGCAGCATGCGGCTGAGCAGCTGGCGAGCGACCGCCGTCACCACGGTGCGGTCGTTGCTGGAGACCACGTCGAAGAGCCGCCCGCCGGTCCCGTCGTGATGGTCGGCGACCTCCTGGCACACCAGGGCGGCGGCGGTGTTGGCTCCGAGCGCGACCACGATCCACTGGCGGTGAAGTGCATCGTCGCGCCCCAGGCGCACCCCGCGGATGCCGCGACCGAGGTGTTCGGCGACGTCGCAGCCGAACACGGCCACCATCGGAGAATGCTCGCCGAGATGCTCCAGCTCGGTACGGGTCTCACCGGTGAAGAACTCCGCCCGCTGCAGCGCCGCGAGCACCATGGGGGGATCCCGCGCGTCGAGCGCTTGCCGTTCGACGTACCGCGACAACGCCATCACCGTGTCCCAGGAATGCCGCCGAATGGTCAACCCCGTCGAGACGTGTCCGACATGGGCCGCCAAGGTGTCGAAGGGAGACCCGAAGTCGACGCACGGGTGTTGTGTTCGGATGGGCGGCCATGGCGTGCTGGTGGCCACGTCACGCGGCAACGGGCCGGGCCGTCCGAACCGAAAGCCTTGTCCGAGAGTCGCGCCCAACGCGAGCGCCCGCTGTAGGTGCTCGGCCGTCTCGATGCCCTCGGCCAGCACGCGCGTGCCGGCGAGCTCGTGGTGAGACAGCACCGCCGACCAGGTGCGTGCCTGCTGATAGTGGCTTCGGGACTGGACGAGGCTCAGGTCGAGCTTGATGACGTCGGGCGCCAGGACGTCGAGTAACGCCAGCGCGTTCATGTCGGTGCCGACGTCGTCGAGCGCGATGGCGAACCCCTCCTCGCGTAATGCGACGACCTTTCGCAACAGGTCGCGTGGGTTGGCGAGCAGGCTCCGCTCGGTCACTTCGAAGACCACCCGGAACTGGTCCGCACCGCGCGCGAGGATGGGGCTGTCGGAACGGCTGAGATGGTGCGCGGTCGCCTCGCAGTTGATGAAGAGCGTGCTGCCCGGCGTCAGGCCAGCTTCCTGCGCCCCGGTGACGGCCGCCTCGATGCATCTTCGTTCGAGGTGACTCGCCCGATCCGTCAGCACGGCGTGGGTGAACACGTCTTCACAGGGGACGTCGACGAGGTGAGCCCACCGCGCCAAGGCCTCGTATCCGATGACGCCGCCATCGGTGAGAGACACGATGGGCTGAAAGACTGCCCTGAGTCCGTCGCCTGCCACCGCACTGTCGAGATCTTCGCTGGACGCCGAGGTTCGAACGTGCATCACGGGCGTCCTGCATCTCGACTTGCGTATTCGTGCACGTCGCCCCCCGACCGCTTCGTGGAGCCGCATCTGCCGTCGCTCCGCGTTCGCTTTGCCAGCCTCTCACCATTAAACCAACGATGCGCCGTCCGCACGCCCTTTACGCCGTGACACCTTGGGCCAGGATCGTTTCAGTTGGGGGCGGCCAGGACGGAGGCGACGGCGGCCAGCACTCCGGCGAAGCCCACCAGTGCGGGGGTCAGGGTGACGGCGGCGGCGAGGGCACCGACGAGCAACGGACCGCCGGCGTCGCCGAGTTCGCGGCCGACTTCGGCGGATCCCATCGTCTGTCCCAGCCGTTCCTTCGGACTGCTCGCGGCCAGGGCGGCGAAGCCGAGCGGGGTGATGAGCCCGACGCCGGCGCCGATCAGAATGGCGGCGGTGATCAGCCCGGCGATCCCCGGAATCAGCACGGCCGTGCAACCCGCGGCCGTCAGCACCAAACCCGTGACCAGACCGGCTCGGTCGCTCAGCCGGCCGTCGTCGCGGGCCCGGCCGGCGCGGGGTTGAATCACGGCGGCGGACAACGCAAGTAGCGAGACGACCGCCCCGGTGACGAGGACGCCGAGACCACGTTCGGCACCGATGACGGGGAGGAATCCCACCCCGACGGACAGGGCGCCGGTGGCGGCGGCGAGTGCCAACGTGGGGCGGACGAAGCCCGGGCTGGAGAGTCGCCGCGCGAGATCGGCGACGGTTTGCCGCGTCCGCGGCAGCGGCGCCACGCCCGGCACCATCGCCGTCGCCCATGCGGCGACCGCGACTGCGAGGACGGCCAGGGTGGCGAACAGCAGGTCGTAGCCGCCGATCGCGATCAAGCCCCCACCGAGCAGCGGACCCAGGGTGTAGCCGAGACCCTTCCAGGCACCGTAACGGCCGAACCCGCGCCCTTGGGCGCCCGGTGGGGTCAGCCGCGACACCAAGACCCCCGCAGCCGGGGAGAACGCGGCCGCCGCGGCACCTTGCCCGAAGCGGGCGAGTCCGACCCACGCGGGGTCGCCGGCGATGACGAACGCGGCCGAGGCGGCGGCGAACGCGAGCAGTCCGCCGAGCAGTACGGGCCGGGCACCGACCCGGTCGGCCAGCGCCCCGAACACCGGTTTCAGGGCGACCTCGGCGCCGTCGTAGACCGCCAACAGCAGACCCAGTGTCAGCAGTGAGGCGTGCTGGCCCTGGGTGTAGCCGCCCAGGTTGGCCGCGATGCCGTGCGCACCGAACGCGGTGACGAACCCGGCCGCGTACAGCGGCAACTGGTGGCGGATGCCGCTGGGGCCGAGTTCTGTCGCGTCGGGCGGTGTCACGGGCTCACTCATCGGTTCGTGGGCGGCCCCTCGCCGAGCCGGAACTGGATGATACGGCGCGAGGCCGTTCGGGGCGTCTGGGTGCATCCCGACCCGTGGGGGAGAACAATGGTCGTGGACTGATCCGGGAGGCGTGATGAGCATCGAGACGATGGGCGACCGGAGACGCGAAACGGTTTCGGTGCAGGGCAGGTCCGTCGAGACGCTCGGCATCGTGGTGGAGCGACGGATCAACGGTGCGGGGTCGCACGACCCGCAGGCCTACCCCTGCAACGAGTTGATCGTCATGGTCGGGGGACAGGCGCTGGTGGAGCGGTCGGGCGAGGGCGTCGACGAGCGATGCCTGGCCCGGGCGGGGACGGTGTGGACGGGGCCGATTGGCTTCGCGGAGAAGGCGGTTCTGTCCAATCCGATCGACTGCGTGCACCTGTGTCTGCCGTCCGGCTTGATCGACCGCAGTGCCGAACACGACTTCGAGGTCGACGCCGGCAAGGTCGAGCTGGCGTTTGCGGGCGGCTTTCGCGACCGCTTCATCAGCGAGGTCGCGCACAATCTGTGGAGCCTGTCGACGCAGCCACCGCATACGACGGACCGGCTGTACGTCGACGGGTTGACCGCCGCGCTGGTGGCCCACGTGGTCAAGCACTACACGGTCGACCGATGGACGCCCAAGGCGATGCCCCGGGCCGTCGACTCACGGCGTCTGAAGCAGGTGGTCGACTACATCGAGGCGAATCTCGACGCGTCGCTCGCACTCGATCAGCTGGCGGCGCATGCACATCTCAGCCCGTTCCACTTCTCGCGGTTGTTCAAGGAGGCCACGGGGTCGACGCCGTTGCGCTACGTCACCGACCGTCGCGTCGAGGCTGCGAAAGTTGCTCTCGAGTCCGACGATTCGTCGCTGATGGACATCGCGCGGGAGCACGGTTTCGGATCGCTCGACAACTTCATCCGGGTCTTCCGCAGGGCCACCGGCGAGACACCCGCCCGCTATCGGCGGCACGCGCCGGGCTGACCGGGGTCGAGAGCACGAACCGTCGGAAAGTCCGCAAGAAGCGTCGAGAACGACGCTGCGCCAATGGCTAGCGTTGCCGTGCAGGCCGCACGCGCCTGGTTTTTCGGCTACCCAAGGACGCGTCGTGGGCATCAGAGACACACTGCTCGCCGGTCCGCTGGGCTTCGGCACGGCGCCGCTGGGAAACATGTACCGCAACATCTCCGACGAGGAGGCCACGGCGACGGTCGACGCCGCCTGGGCCGCCGGCATCCGATTATTCGACGCCGCACCGTTCTACGGGGCCGGGCTCGCCGAGGTGCGGCTCGGCAAGGCGCTCGCGAAGTACCCGCGCGACGAGTACGTGCTCGCCACGAAGGTCGGCCGCCTGGTGCTTCCCGAGTTGGTCGACACCAGCACGCGCACCTTCGGCGACAAGGGGAACATCTTCAAGGACGGCAACGCCAACGCGATTCGCTACGACTACACGGCCGAGGGCACCACCAGGTCCATCGCGGAGAGCCTCGATCGGCTGGGCGTCGACCGCTTGGACTACGTCTTCATCCACGACCTGGCCCAGGACTTTCACGGCGACGACTGGACGTCGAAGTTCGTCGAGGCGCAACACGGCGCGTTCCAGGTACTGGACAAGCTCCGCGACGACGGCGTCATCACGGCGTGGGGGCAGGGCACCAACAAGGTCGAGCCGATCGAGATCGGGCTCGAACTCTCGGAACCGAGCGCCAACGGGATGCTGCTCGCCGGCCGCTACACCATCCTCGACCACGAGTCCGCGCTGCAGCGGCTCATGCCCCTGGCGATCAGGGAGGACGTAGACGTGATCGTGGGCGGGCCCTACAATTCCGGCGCGCTGGTCGGCGGCGCGCACTTCGAATACGGCCCGATCCCGCCGGAGATCGCTGACCGGGTCAAGACGATCGCGACCCTCTGCGAGAAGCACGACGTACCGATCAAGGCGGCCGCACTGCACTTCTCGCTCGCCCATCCCGCGGTGGCGGCGGTCATTCCCGGATCGAGCAGGCCCGGTCGAATCGTCGAGGACGTTGCCGCGATCAGATTCGCAGTGCCCGAGGACTTCTGGCGTGACCTCAGGGACAGCGGGGTGGTGTCGACGGCGGCGCCGCTACCCGTCGATGATTAGTCGGTCGACCACCGGGAGTGGACCGCCGAAGCCGAACGTGGCCGGTGTCGGACGGCAGGGCGACGTCGGTGGGAGTCGGTGTCAGCCCCGCCACGGCGGCGTCCCTGACGTCCCACACCATTTCTCGAACCTCGTGGTCGACGCCGGCGACCGTGGACGTGGCGATGGTGGCGAGGCGCTTCACGTGAATGGCCGTCATCATCGCGACGTCGTGCAGGGCGTCGGCGCCGCGGGTGAGACCGCGGACCACCGCCCGGCCGCGGTCGGCGAGGGAACGTGGTTCGGTGAGGTCGCGGCGGCCGTGCATCATCACCCCATGGTGTACAAAAGTATCGTGTTTGTAAAGTGGCTGAGGTTTGTCGTTTACGAATACGCCGGATAGGGCTGCTGGCGAAGCAGATTCGCGAGGTGCAGGGCGTTGCGTGCTGCCGTCGCCGTGGTCGTCTGTACCGCCTCCGGTGTCTGGTCGAGGTCCTTGAAGTCGCGGCCGCCCATCGCTTCGTCATTCCAGTAGGTGCAGCCTTGGGCCGCGATGGTGAAGCCGACGTCGTTGAGGGCTTGGAACAGGTCGGCCACGATCTTGTGGGCACCGTCCTCGTTGCCCACCACGGCGGCCAACGCGACCTTGCCGACCTGGCGAGGGCGGTCGGCGTCGTCGGTCTCCGACAGCTCGGCGTCGAGGCGCTCGAGAACCCGCTGGGCGACGCTCGACATGTGCCCCACCCACGTGGGCGTCGACACCAGCACGATGTCCGCCGCGACGATCTTGTCCAAGATCTCCGGCCACTCGTCCCCGTCGCCCATGTTCGTCTCGACCCCCGGCGAGATGGAGTAGTCGACGCAGCGCACCGTCTCGCACTCCACGCCCCCCTTCGTCAGGTGCTCGAGGAGTTGGTCGGCAATCACGGCACTGCTCGACGGTGCCGGACTCGGCTTGAGGCTGCAGATCAACCCGACGGCCCGCAACGGCCGGTTCGCATCAGTCGTCATGTCGAGCGCGTACCCAGCGCCTGCCGTCCAAACCTCGACCTCTGACGGGCCGCGCTGCGGGTGGGTGGGGCAAGACTCCTGGGGATGGATCGACGACAAGACGTCGTCCGTGTCGGAGTGCCCCGCCACGATCGGCCCATGAAGAACTACACCTACCGAGCGCAGTGGTCGATGGAGGCCGGCGACTACGTCGGCATCTGCCTCGAGTTTCCGCTGGAGGAATTTCATGCCCCCACCGCGCTGGAGGCGATCGTACGAATCACCGAGAGAGTCACCGAAATCCTCGCGGAGTGCGAGAGGGACGACGCCGACCCTCCTCCGTCACTCACCGACCGGCGTTACAGCGGCAACTTCCGAACAGGGTGTCTCCCTCAACCACTGGGTGGTCCAGAAGCTGGCCGACCGAGGACCGGTCGCCACCACCGACCCGTTCTTCTGAGCATGGTCAGCCGCGGACCTCGTTGAGGTAGTTGTAGATGGTGTAGCGGGTCACGTCGAGCTGACCCGCGACGTGGTCGACCGAATCCCGGATCAGGAAGAAGCCCGCCTCGTCGAGCTCGCGGACCACCGCCGACTTGTGGTGCTTCTTCATCTCGGAGGTCTGCACGCCCACCTTGGCGATGGCGCGGTCCACCAGGAACCGCTGCAGACTGTCGACGTCGGGCGGGAAGGTCTCCTCGCGCTGCGGCACCTCGGCCGAAACGGCCTGAGGCTCAACACTGTTGACGCACAGGCACCCGATCGCGACACCGTCGGCGTCGCGCAGGAACAGCGTGGACGACCGGATCGGCCGACCGTCGGGACTGTTGGTCCGGTAGTTGATGAGGTCCTGGGTGGTGCCGCGGCGGATCAGGCCGAGCAGCAGGTCGGTCATCGGACCACCGACCGTACGGTGGGTGAGGTCGCCCGCGATCGCGGCGATCGAATCCGGCAACCGGGACAGGTCGTGCAGCAGCACCTCGTTGCCCGGGCCGAGCATGGCCGCCAGACCGTGGACCGCCGGCACCAAGGACGCGAGCAGGTCGTGAGTGGCGCCACCCGCGGTGACGGGAACCGGCGCGGGCGCCGGCCGCCTCGGCTGGGTCAGCGCGAGCAGCGCCGCCCCCAGCCGCTCGACGGTCTCCGACGAGGTGCTCACGTGGGGCGAGAGCCGAATGTGTTGCGGCCGAATCGTGGTCGCGATCCCCGCCGCCGTCAGGGCGGCACCGATCTGCTCGGGCGGGTGCTCCGGGAGGGTGAACGCCAGAATGCCGGCACGCCGCTCGCGGGCCGACACGATCTGCGCGCCCCGCGACAGGAGCACCTCTTCGAGTTCGGCCACCCGTTCGGCGACGTGCGCGGCGATGACGTCGACGCCGGTCTCCTCGACCAGCTCCAGCCCCGCCGCGAAGGCACCGGAGGTCACCGGGCTCAGGTTGGAGATCGACCATGCCGCCGCGGTGGTGTCGGCGGGGTGGATCTCGTCGTCGAACAGACCGGGATCACGCGCACCCGTCCAGCCCGACAGCACCGGGTCCATGCGCTCCAGCGCGCGGTCCGACAGCACGGCGAAACCCGTTCCCCACCCGGATCGCAACCACTTCTGCCCGCCCACGACCAGGATGTCGGCCACCTCCCACGGCGCCTCGATCACACCGAACCCCTGGATGCCGTCGACGACGAGAATGCGGTCGCCGACGGCGTCCCGCAGCGCGGCGAGATCGGCGCGGTAGCCGGTGCGGTAGTCGACGGCGCTGACCGAGACGATGGTGATCTCGTCGGTCAGGGCCTCGGCGATCCGGTCGGCGGTGACGTAACCGCCGGGCAACCGTCGCATCGTCAACCGTCCGGCCTGTTCGGCGCGGGCCCACGGATAGGTGTTGGCCGGGAATTCCGCGGCCGACACCAGCACGGTGCCACCGGCGGCGTTGAACGCCGCCTGCAGCAGCCCGAGGCTGGTGTGCGGCTGCAGCACGACGTGGTCGACGTCGCTGCGGCACAACCGCGCAGCCGCCGCCTTGGCGCGGGTCTCCTCGCGCATCAACTCGTCGACGGTGGCCGGGCCGGCGTGCGTCGCCTTCTCCAACAGCCGGGCGGTGGTGTCCAACACGGCGTGCGACGGTGGCCCGAAGCGCGCGAAGTCGAGGTAGCCCGCCGGCTCGGAGAACTGCATGAGGTAGCGCGGCGAAATGGGCGTCATGCGAGCACCCGCGCCAGGAACTGGCGTGTGCGTTCGTGTTCGGGGGACTTGAGGATGCGCTCGGGCGGTCCGGTCTCCACGACCGCACCGTCGGCCATGAAGACGACTTCGTCGGCGGCCTCGGCGGCGAACGCGATCTCGTGGGTGACCACGACCATCGTCATGCCGTCCGCGGCAAGCCCGTTCATCACGGCGAGCACCTCGCCGACGAGTTCGGGATCCAAGGCCGAGGTGGGCTCGTCGAACAGCATGAGCTTGGGCTTCATCGCCAGCGAGCGGGCGATCGCCACGCGCTGCTGCTGACCGCCGGACAGCTGCGCCGGGTAGGCGTCACCGCGTTCTCCGAGGCCCACCCGGTCGAGCAGTTCCAGGCCTTCCTTGCGGGCGACGTCGGGCGCGGTGCCCAACACCCGGATCGGACCCTCGGTCACGTTCTCCAGCGCGGTGCGGTGGCCGAACAGGTTGAACCGCTGAAACACCATGCCGATGTCGCGCCGCTGCTTGGCGACGTCACGCTCGCGCAGTTCGTAGAGCTTGCCGTTGCGCAGCTGGAACCCGATCGGTTCGCCGTCCACCCACACCTCGCCCTCGTCGACGGTTTCGAGGTGGTTGAGGCAACGCAGGAAGGTGCTCTTGCCCGCGCCGGACGGTCCGAGCAGGCAGACGACCTGCCCGCGGTGCACCTCCATGTCGACGCCCCGCAGGACTTCGGTGTGGCCGTAACTCTTTCGGACGCCGACGGCCCGCAGCAGTGGCTCAGACACGGGCGCCTCTCGTCAACGGGATGGCTCGCAACGCCTTTGCCGCCTGCGCGGCGACGCTGCGCTCGGCGGAACCGAAGGTGCGTTCCAGATAGTGCTGCCCCACGCCGGCGATCGTCACCACCAGCATGTACCAGATGGCCGCGGCGAACAGTGTCTCCATGACCAGCAGGTTGTGGGAGGAGATGTTGTTCGACGCGTGCAGCAGTTCGGTCACGCCGATCACCGACGCGATGGAGGTGCCCTTCAACATGTCGATGAAGTCGTTGCCCGTCGGCGGGATGATCACCCGCATGGCCTGCGGGAGCACCACGCGCCGCAGCGTCAGACCCGGCGACATGCCGATCGACTTGGCGGCCTCGGTCTGGCCGCCATCGACGCTGTTCAACCCGGCCCGCACGATCTCGGCCATGTAGGCGCTCTCGTTGAGGGCCAGGCCGAGCAGTGCCGCGGTGAACGCGCTGACGAGGACGTTGGTGGGTTCGTTGAGCAGGTAGCCGCCGAAGGGCAGCGGAATGGAGATGGTCGGGATGACCAGCGCCAGGTTGTACCAAATGAGGATCTGCAGCAGCACGGGCAGGCCGCGGAACAGCCAGATGTAGCCCGTCGCAAACCATTTTGCGACGGGATTGGCGCTGCGGCGCATCAGGGCGATGACGATCCCGATCACGATGGCGACCGTCTGCGCGATGACCGCGAGCAGCACGGTGTTCAACAACCCGACGAGCATCACGCGGTAGATCACGAAGTCGGGGACCGACGACCACTTGATCTGCGCCTGCGACAGGACGACGAAGGCCGCAACGAGCAGCCCGAGGATGACGACCGCGCTCACCCAACGTCCCCAGTGCCGGAGCCGGACGATCTCCAGCGGTTCCCGGCGGGTGGAGGCGACCTCAGGCGCCATTGATCGCGGATTCCTTCAGCGCGCCCTGCTCGACACCCCAGCTCTGCAGGATCTTCAGATACGTTCCGTCGGTAATGAGTTCGCCGAGGGCCTTGTTCACCGAGTCGCGAAGGGCGACGTCGTCCTTGGCGAAACCGATGCCGTAGGGGCCGCCGTCGATCGGCTCACCGGGGACGACCTCGAAGATGTTGCCGTCACCGGCAGTCCGCGAGATGTAGGCGGCACTGGGCAGGTCGTTGAGGATGGCGGCGACCCGGCCGGTGCGCAACTGGTTCTGATTCTGGGTGTCGCTGTCGGTGGCCGTCACGTTGACGGCGGGCTTGCCCTCCTTCACGCACTTGTCGCTCTGAGCGGTGGCGAAGGTCTGATGGCTGGTGCCCTGGACCACGGCGACGTTCTTGCCGCACAACGTGTCTGCTCCGGTGATGCCCTGTGGGTTGCCCTTCTGCACCATGATCGTGATGCCCGAGGAGAAGTAATCGACGAAGTCGATCTGCTGCTGACGTTCCTTGGTGTCGTTCATCCCGGCCATCGTCATGTCGATGCGACCGGACTGCAGGCTGGTGATCAGCGAGCCGAAAGCCATGTCCTGGTACGACGTTTCGACGCCGATCTTCTTGGCGATGGCCTTGGCGAGGTCCACCTCGAAGCCGATCGGCGTCTTGCCGTCCTCGGCGTAGAAGTTGTTGGGCGCCGACTGGACGTTGGAGCCGACGTTGATGGTCTTGGACTGGGCGACGGCGGGAGGCAGTCCGGCGGCGAGAGCCGCGTCGGGCGTGATCGCCGAGATGAGACCGGCGTTGTCGGGGATCGCCGACTTTGCGCCGCTGGCGGCGGGGGACTCCGCGGTGTCGCCGCCGACTCCGTTGCCGCAGGCGGTGACGCCCACGGTGAGGACGCCGACGAGCAGCAGGGAGAACCGGGTACGGACCGGCAGCGGTGAACGCATCATGACCTCCAAGGTGTGATGCGGCGACGCTACAACAATTTGTTGAAGTCGTCTCTACAAACTGTTGAATTGGTGGACGTCGGCTGCGAGCGAGGCCGTCACCGGCCGAAACTCGCGGTCGGCGTTCCCGCCACAGCGCATTTTGCGACGAACGTCCGCCCGTCGTCTGCGGTCGGGTCGTCCAGACCATCGGTGGCAGAGGTGACCATCACCCGGCCCCCGCCGATGGCGATGCTGGTGGGCTGACGGGCCGGCACCGGCACCCCCTCGACGAGCTCACCCGACGGCGCGTAGCGGTGGATGACCCCGGAACCCCAGACGGCCGACCACAGGTGGTCCTCGGCGTCGACGGTCATGCCGTCGGGTGAGCCGTCGACCCGAGCGAACTCGACACGGTCGCCGAGGTCTCCGTCCTCGGTCATTGCGTGGCGGTAGATGACGCCCCGCGCACTGTCGGCGAGGTACATGACGGTGCCCGCGGCGTCGAAGGCCGGCCCGTTGGGGATGGCAAGGCCGTCCAACACGCGGGTGACGGTCAGGTCGAGGTCGACGCGGTAGAGCGCCCCCGTCTCCGGTGCCGGGTCGTAACCCATTGCTCCGAACCAGAACCGACCGAGACCGTCGCACGCGCCGTCGTTGACCCGGGTCGCCGCGGGCGTCGCGTCCTCCGGGCGCGCGATCCACTCGACGGCGTCGTCGGGCCCCAGAAATGCCACGCCGGTGCCCGCCGCGGCGATCCAGCGACCGGGCTGCCCGACGACGGGTGCAACGGCGCCGAGGGGGACGTCCAGCGCGGTCAGCAGGGAAACTCGACCGGTGCCGGGATCGGACCGGTGAAGCCGTCCGGCCAGCAGGTCGACGTGCACAAGCGCGTCGTCGACCCAGCGGGCGCCCTCGCCGAGTTCCATCGCGGGACCGAACGACTGCCACGCGGACGTGACGGCCGCGCTCATCGCAACACCGTCCCGGGTCCGGCGCCCAGCAGGTCGAGTTCGTCGCGGGTGGGCAGACCCTCCCAGTCGCCGACGGTGGAGACGGCGAAGGCGCCGAGGACGTGAGCCCGGCGCAACCGGTCGACCACCGACAGACCGTCGAGCAGCCCCGACAGATAGCCGCCCACGAAGGCGTCGCCAGCCCCCACGGAGTCGACGACGCCGATCTCCCGCGCGTCCTCGACGGTGGTGCCGTCAGCGGTGACGACGAACGCCGGACCCGCGCCGTCCTTCACCACGACTTCGGTTGCACCGCCGGCGATCAGGCGGGCCGCCAACTCCTTGGTGGGAACGGATTCGGTGCCGGGCCCCAGGAGCGCGAGTTCCTCGGGTGAGCCGACCACGACGTCGGCGCGCGCGGCGAGGTCGGTGAGAATCGGCCGGGCGTCGTCGACGTCCCAGAGCCGGCTGCGGAAGTTGACGTCGACGCTGACGAGGGCGCCGCGCTCGCGCGCCTGTTCGACGGCGGCGAACACCGCCGCGCGGGGGAGCGCACCCAGTGCGGCGGTCACCCCGGTGACGTGCACGACGCGGGTTCCCGGTGGCACGTCGACGTCGGCCGGACACAACTGCGTGGCGGCCGACCCCGTCCGCATGTAGGACACGCGTTGCATCGTAGGCAACCGGCGCTCGAAGAACACCACGCCCGTGCTCGCCGGGTCCCGGCGGACACCGGAGACGTCGACGCCCTCTGCGCGCAACGTGCGAAGAACCAAGTCGCCCATCGCGTCCGGGCCGACACGACCGACCCAGCTCGCCCGATGGCCCAACCGGGCCAGTGCGATCGCGACGTTGGACTCCGCCCCGGCGATGCTGGTGGACACGGTACCGCCGGTGCTCAGCATGGTTTGGGATCGCAGGGCCACCATCGTCTCTCCGATGGACAGAACGTCGGGTGCCGTCATGGTCGGGCCCCGTTCGCGGCGGCGACGTGGTTGGCGGGGAATGGCATTGAGCGTGAGTTCCTTTGCGATTCGACGTTCACGACGACTCCTTGGTGATGCTCCAGCCGCCGTCGACCGGGATGGTGGCGCCCGTCAGATACGAACTGTCGGACGAGGCGAGGAACGAGATCACCGACGCCACCTCCGCTGGCTGGCCCAGGCGCCCGAGCGTCGTCGAACGGGCGCTGCGCTGCCGCTCCTCCTCGCCGATGTCATCCCATTGCGCGGTGAGGATCGGTCCCGGCAGCACGGTGTTGACCCGGACGTCGGGGCCGTACTCGGCGGCGAGCTGGCGTCCCAACCCGGTGAGGCCGGCCTTCGCGGTGGCATACGCGGGCCGTCCCGGCAGGCCGAACAGTGCGTGCACCGACGACACCAGCACGACGGCTCCGGACGTGGCGCGCAGGTCCGGCAGGAACGTCTGCACGGCGAGGAACGCGCCGGTGAGGGTGACGTCCAGTTGGTGGTGCCAGCTGGCCAGCGAGGTCTCGTGGAGCGGTTTGACGTCGACCACCATGGCGTTGGCCACCAGAACGGCGACCCGACCGAGCGGCCGGATCGCGGCCGCGGCAGTCAGCCACGCATCGGGATCGGAGACGTCGCAACGGATTCCGACGGCGGTGCGGCCGTCCGGAGACAGATCCCGGGCGACCGCGTCCACCTCATCGGCGACGTCGAGAAGTGCGACGGCGAAACCGTCTGCGTGAAGCCGCCGTGCCGTGGCCTCACCGATGCCGCGGGCGGCGCCCGTGACGACGGCGACCGGTCGAGTCACTTCGAGCACGTCGAGTCCTCTCCCCGGTCGGCGACGTTCTCGATCGAGACGTCCACCGCGAGGGCCATCGTGTCGCCCGGGGCCAGTGTTCGCAAGGGCGACAGCACCTCGCATTCCACGATGCGGTCGGGCGGGTCGAGACCGTCGAGGGATGCCAGGGGAGCCGGTTGCGGGTGTTCCATCCACACCTCGACGCGCGAGCCGCCGTCGGGGTAGGTCGCCGCGTCGTCGACGTCGAACGTCCAAACGACTCGGAGGTCGTCGTGGCGGTAGGACATTCGGCCGGTGGCATGGGGAAGGCCGAGCTTGCCGACCACGTCCTGCGGGCCGATCTCCACGGAACCGCGGTCGGTGCGCACCCATGACGGCACCCCGGTGCCGTCGACCAGTTCGACGGGTTCGGTGAAGGCGTCGTCGACCGCGATCTCGACGGTGCCACCACCCGCCAGTTGGGTGACGTTCCACAGCGACCAGGTCACGTCGTGGTCGGCGGTGTTGCGGGCGGTCAACCGAAGTTCGAATCCGCTGACGTCACCGACGGTCAGCGTGCGTGTCAGCTGCAAACCGGTGCGGGGATCCGGCGCGCTGGTCATCGTCAGCGTGACGACGTCCGGGGTCGTGACGACGTCGGCGGTGTAGGCGCCGGAGTCCAGGACCGGGTCCGGCGGGCCCGCCCATTCGGACGCTGAGGACCAGCCCTGCGGCGCGGGCCACGTCTTGTCACCGCCGTAGTTGTGCCAGTCCCCGAGGACGCCGTCGTGCGGCGCCGGCACGTGGCCGTCGGCGGGCTGCAACTCCTCGGTGATCAGATCGGCGTTGCGCCAGAGCATTTCGCGTCCGTCCTTGCGAATGGCGAGCAGGCGTCCACCGAGGGTCGGAACGGCGCCCAGTACGAGGTCGCCGCTGGCGAGCCAGTACACGTCGTGGCGGCCATGCGTGGTCCAGGCGCGTGGTCCGCCGTGCACGGGGGTGGCCATCACGCCTCGTCTGGGATGAGGCAGACCTTGCCGCGGCTGGCGCCGGCGGCGAGCGCGTAGGCCTCGGCGGCTCGAGACAGGGGGAAGACGTCGCTGACGGCGCGTTCGGGTCGCAGCCCCCACCGCACCAGGTTGGTGGCGAGCTCGCTCATCGCGCCGAGCGAGGTGACCCACGACGTGTGGATGGTCAGCTGCTTGTGCAGGAGCGTGTCGGACACCTCCGTGCGTAGCTCCCCGCCCTCTCCCACCAGCGAGACGTTTCCCCACTCCGCGGCGCCCTCCAAGGCCAGGGAGCGCCCGGGCTGGCTGCCGGAGCAGTCGATGGTCACCCCGGCTCCGACGCCGCCGGTCAGCTCTTGCAGCGTCGGCAGCGCGGCGTCGTCGGCGGGCAGCGTCGCGTCGAACACCCCGAGTTGGTCGGCCCATTCGCGGCGGGCGGCGGCGGGCTCGATGCCGATCACCTTGCCGGCGCCCATGCCGCGGCCGATCATGCCCGCCGCGAGACCGACCGGTCCGAGGCCGACGACGAGCAGATCGTGGTCCCCGCTGAGCCGGGTGCGTCGCAGGCCCTCGTACGCGGTGCCGAAACCGCAGGCGATCAACGCCCCGTCCAGGAAGGACAATTCGTCGGGCAGCGGGATGCAGGTGCGCTCCTCGGCCAGCAGGAGTGGCGCATGTCCACCGTCGCGCTGCCACCCGTAGGAGGCGCGGTGCCCGGTGCAGCTGACGTAGAAGCCGCGGCGGCAGTTGTCGCACAGCCCGCATCCGACGATGTGGTAGAGCAGCACGCGGTCGCCCACGCCGAATCGGGACACGCCGTCACCCGCGGCGACGATGGTGCCGGACGGCTCGTGCCCGGCCACCACGCCCTGGTACGCGGGTCCGTCGATGCCGCGGTAGCCCTTGTACCCGCGGTAGATGTAGCCGATGTCGCTGCCGCAGATTCCGGACGCGCCGACCTCGACCAGAACCTGACCGGGTCCGGGCGTCGGGACGTCGTACTGGCGAAGTACCGCCGTTGAGTCGCCCGGGAGGAAAACCCCCGGCATCGTGGCGCGAAGGGTGTTGCTGGTCAACGTGTTTCCTCTCGATGTGCGGATGCGGGCCGGCGCCCGTCAGGTCGTGCGCGTCGCATTGCCCCGGCGTCCGATCACCACGTTGACCAGGACGGCGCCGACGATGATGACGCCGCGCACGACCTCCTGCAGGAACGAGTCGATGCCCAGCAGGACCAGGCCGTTGGCGATCACGGTGATGAACACCACCCCGAGCAGCGTGCCCAGCATGCTCCCGCGGCCGCCGGCGAGCAGGGTGCCGCCGATGACGACGGCGGCGATGACGTCGAACTCGAGACCCGAAGCGGCACCGCCATTTCCCGATCCCAGACGGGCGGCGACCAGCACGCCGGTGACCGCCGACAGCAGACCGGTGGTGGCGAACAGCAGCACGCGGGTGCGCTTGAGGTTGATGCCCGCCAGCATCGCGGCCCCGGCGTTGCCCCCGATGGCGTAGACCGAGCGCCCGTAGGCGGTGTACTTGGCGACGTAGGCGAAGACGCCGAACAGCAGCAGCATGACGACCGCCGAGGTCGGGACGCCCAGGATGTTGCCACCCAGCACGTCCATCAGGCCGCTCGGCGGAAGCACCACGGGCAGTGCGTCGGTCAGGTAGAGCGCCAGGCCGCCCAGGATGCTCCACACGCCGAGAGTGGTGATGAACGACGGCACGTTGAACTGCGCTCGGAGGTAACCCGCCAATGCGCCCCACAGCGTGCCGAGGACCAGGGTCATCACGATGGCCCCGACGATGCCGAGGCCCCATTCGGCGCTTCCCTTGGCGACGAGCACCGAGGAGAACGCCACGGCGGGTCCGATGCTGATGTCGATGTCGCCCGCGATGATGACGAGGGTGACTCCCCAGGCGGCGATGCCGATGGTGGCGGCGTCACGGAGGATGCCGAGCTGGTTGCCCGCCGTCAGGAACCCCGCCGCCGACGCCGTCAAGACCACGTAGAGCACGACGATCGCGACGAGGAGCCCAATCTCGTTGAGACGGTATGTGCGTGGGGACGCCGTGCGGGGTGTTCCCGCGTCGGACTTCAGAGTGGTCATGATGATCTCCTCGGACTCTCTAGGCCGCCATCGCGGCGGACAGGACGGCGTCGACGGTGACGTCGCGGCCGATGAATTCGGCGGTGATCCGACCGCCGGTGATGGTGATGACGCGATCGCACACGAGCGGAAGTTCCTCCAGCTCTCCGGACACGAAGACGACGGCCTTGCCGGCATCGGCCAATTCCCGCACCAGCCGGTAGATTCCGGCCTTCGCGGCCACGTCGACGCCGCGCGTGGGTTCGTCGAGCAGCAGGATCGACGCGTCGGCGTGCAGCCACCGGCCGATGACGGCCTTCTGCTGATTGCCGCCCGACAGGTTGACGATCGGCGTGGACGGGGATGCCGTGTCGATGGCCAACCGGTCGATCAGTGACCGCGCGGCCGCCCGCACCATGCTCGCGGAGATCGCGGCACCGCCCCGAACCCGCCCGTAGTCCGAGAGCACCATGTTCTCGTCGACGCCCAGCAGGGGCACGATGGCCTCCCGTTTGCGGTCCTCGGGGGTGAGCCCGACGCCGTGTCGCTTCATCGTCGCCGGCGCTCCCCGGGGCATCGTGCGGCCACCGAGAATCACCTCGCCGCCGGTGACGGCCTCGAAACCGGCAATGGCGCGAAGCACTTCCGTTCGGCCGGAGCCCATCAGCCCCGCAATGCCCAAGACCTCGCCGGCGTACAGGTCGAACGAGATGTCGCTGACCTTCGGAGGCACCACCAGGTTGCGCACCGACAGCAGGGCTTCGGTCGACCGGTCGACGTCTCGCAGCGGTGGGCGTTCCTCGGCCCGGTAGTCGGGCCCGACCATCATGGTGACCATGGCGTCGGTGGTGGTCGACGCGACGTCGACGGTGTCGATCACCCGGCCGTCACGCAGAATCGTTGCGGTGGAGGCGATGCGGCGGATCTCGTCGAGCCGGTGGCTGACGTAGATCACCGCCACCCCGGAGGCCGCTATCCGCAGGACGGCGTCGAGGACGATCGTGACCTCCGTGGCCGCGAGCGCGCTGGTCGGTTCGTCCAGGATCAGCAGCCGTGGGTTCCGTCGCACGGCACGGCAGATCTCGACGAGCTGTTGGGCGGCAAGGGAAAGCGTCCCGACCGCGGCGTCGGGGTCGATCTCCAGGCCGAGACGTTCGACGACCGAGGCCGCCTCGCTGCGCATCGTCGCGTAGTCCACCTTGCCCGCCCGGCGCGGCCAGGAGCCGACGAAGAGGTTCTCGGCGACCGTCATCTCCGGCACCAGGCTGAGTTCCTGGTGAACCGTCTGTACGCCAAGCTCGGTCGCGCGGCGGACGCCGCCGTCGAGTGACTGCCCGGCAATGGTGACCGAGCCGGCGTCGGGGTGTTCGACCCCGGACAGGATGCGGATGAGCGTCGACTTTCCCGCACCGTTGCGGCCGAGCAGGGCGCGCACTTCGCCCTCGGCGATGGTCAGGGTGGCGTCGTGCAGCGCCGTCACGCCGACGTAGCTCTTCGAGACGCCCCGAATGTCGATCAACGGCGTCGTCGACGAGGGTTGTTCAGTCATGGCTGCTCCCTGAGGCAGGTCGGTGAAGGCGGACCGGTCGCGGACGTTCCGTCACGGGATGCCGTTCGGGTGCGCGGCCAGCCAGCGGCGACCGTCGTCGGGACCGAGGTAGGCGTCCACGGGGGCGTCGACCACGAGCCGGTCGGGCTTGTCGCCGTCGAGGATCTTCAGTGCCGACTGCGCGGCCATCTTCCCGACGGTGATGCCGGAGATGTCGGCCACCCCCTTGAGGACGTCGCCGTCGACGAGCATCTGCGCCATCTGGGTCGACATGTCGCCGCCGAAGACGGTGACCTTGCCCTGCAACCCGCGAGCCTGAACGGCTCGGACGGCACCCACGCTCATCGACCCCGCCTCGCCGTAGAACGCAGCGAGGTCGGGATGGGCGGTGAGCATCCGGTCGGCGGCCTCGACCGCTTCGTCGACCGCCAACCCCTGCTGATTGGCGACGATCTGTGCACCGGGTGCGCGTTCGAGCAGCGCCTTCTCGAATCCGTTGCGGCGCTTGGTGCAGACCTCGAACTGTTCGCAGTTGACGATGCCGACCTTGGGATTGGTGATGCCCTTGGCGACGAAGTAGTCACCCATCTGTTCGCCGCTGATCCGACCGAACTGCTCGGGTGAGCCCAGAATCCAGGCGTCGACGTACTTCTCGGCGTCGGCCTCGGAGATGCAGGTGTTGTAACAGATCACCGGGACACCGCTGTCGTGCGCGAGCCGGATCGCCGGAACCGAGGCCTCCGCGGAGGTGGGAGAGACGATCAACGCGTTGACGCGAACCGAGCTGACGGTGTCGATGAACGTGCTCTCCCGCGACGGGTCGGACTGCACGTTGGTCTCGATCAATTGCGGTGCCGCACCGGTGGTTCCGAACACGTCCTGCACGCCGGCCTTCACGCCCGCGTAGTAGCCTTCGGCGTTCAAGTAGATCACCGCGATGCGCCCGTTCTCACCGATCCGCGAACATCCGACGACCGACGCCCCGACCAGCGCCAGCACCAGTGCCCACCTCGCGGCGCGCCTCACGTGGTCACCGCGACGGTGTGAGTGGGGTCGGGTACCCGCTCGACGCGGCCCACCAGCAGAACGTAGGAGGCGATCCCGATGATGGTGATGACGGTCATGTAGGCAAACCCGGGCGCGAAGCTGGCGTCGGTGACGATCAGTCCGATGACGATCGGCGTGGCGATCGACGACAGGTTGCCGATGAAGTTGAACATTCCGCCGGTCAGGCCGATGAGCCGCGTGGGCGCCAGCGCCGACACCAACGACCAGGTGATGGAGGCCAAACCGTTGCCGAAGAAGGCAATCGACAGGAAGACGATCACCAGAGTCGTCGAGTCAGTGAAGTTGGCTCCGAGCATCGCGGTGGTGAGGAGCAGGCCGGCGATGATCGGCCCCTTGCGGGCCACGCCGAGGCTGACACCCCGGCGCAGCAGGAAGTCGGAGAACACCCCGGAGAACAGCACGCCGATCAGCGCGGCGATGAACGGCAGCGAGGCCAGGAAGCCGGACTTGATGTAGTTCATGTCGCGGTACTCGACGAGGTAGGTGGGGAACCAGGTGAGGAAGAACCACAGTGTCGAGGTGGCGCAGAACTGGCCGAGGTAGATGCCCCACAGCTTGCGGCTACCCAAGACGGTGGCGACGTCCGACCGGGTGACGGCCGCTCGCTCCGTACGTCGATCCGCCAGGTCCACGACGCCGCCGCCGTCGCGGATCAGGGCGACCTCGGCCTCGTTGGCGCGGGATTGCGCTGGCTCGCGGTAGCACAGATACCACACTGCGGCCCAGGCGATTCCGATCACGCCGGTGGCGACGAACACCCAGTGCCAGGAGGTGACGGCCTGCAACCAGGACAGCACCGGGGTGAGCAGGGCCAGGCCGATGAACTGGCCCGCGGTGTAGAAGCCGATCGCCGTCGCGCGTTCCCGCTCCGGGAACCACGCGGTGGCGACCCGGTTGTTGATGGGATAGGCGGGTGCCTCGAACGCGCCGACGGCCAGGCGCAGGACGATCAGCGCGGCGAAGCCGCCGATGATTCCCATGAAGACGGTGGCCAGCGACCACAGGACGAGGCACACGGGGTAGAGCACGCGGGGCGGGACGCGGTCCACCAGCCAGCCGCCGGGAATCTGCAGCGCGGCATAGGTCCAGCCGAACGCCGAGAGGAGCAGACCCTGCTGGGCCTTGGAGAGGTCGAGTTCTCCGGCGATGGCCGGCATGGCGATCGAGAGGTTCGCCCGGTCCACGTAGTTGATGACAACGGTGACGAACAGCATGATCGCGATGGTCACGCGTGCCTTGGTGGCGAAGTTCGCCTTGCGAGTCGTGGTGTCAGTCATGATGTTTGGACCTCACCATTCCGCGACGGAGCCGTCGGCGTGCCGCCAGAGCGGATTGCGCCATCGGTGCCCCTCGGCGGCACGTTCGGCGACGTACTCCTCGTTGATCTCGATGCCGAGGCCCGGGCCCGACGGGATGGTGACGAAGCCGTCGCGGTAGGTGAAGACGCTGGGGTCGACGAGGTAGTCGAGGAGGTCGTTGGTGGTGTTGTACTGGATGCCCAGGCTCTGCTCCTGGATGACCGCGTTGTAGCAGCCGGCGTCGATCTGCAGGCAGGCCGCCAGCGCGATCGGGCCGAGGGGGCAGTGCGGGGCGAGCGCGACGTCATAGGCCTCGGCGAGGTGGGCGATCTTCCGCGCCTCGGTGATGCCACCGCAGTGCGACGGATCGGGCTGGATGATGTCGACCGCCCCGCTGCTGACGACCGACTTGAAGTCCCAGCGCGAGTAGAGCCGTTCGCCGAGCGCGATCGGGATCGGGGACTGCCGCAGGACGTCGACGCAGCTGTCGAGATGTTCGGACAGCACCGGCTCCTCGACGAACATCAGGTGCAGTGGTTCGAGTTCGCGCAACAGCACTTTGGCCATCGGCTTGTGCACGCGGCCGTGGAAGTCGACCGCGATGCCGACGTCGGGTCCGACGGCCTCGCGAACGCCCGCGACGTTGGACACGCACCGGTCGACCTTGTCCCACCCGTCGACGTACTGAAGTTCCTCGGTGCCGAGCAACTTGACCGCGGTGAAGCCCCGGTCGACGACGTCGCGCGCCGCGGCGGCGGTCTCGGCGGGCCGGTCACCGCCCACCCAGGAGTACACCTTGATGCGGTCGCGGACCTTGCCGCCGAGCAGTTCGTAGGCCGGGACGCCGAGCGCCTTGCCCTTGATGTCCCACAGCGCCTGGTCGATCCCGGCGAGGGCACTCATGTGGAAGCCGCCGCCACGGTAGAACCCGCCGCGGTACAACACGTTCCACAGATCTTCGATCTGGGTGGGGTCCTTGCCGATGAGGTAGTCCGACATCTCCTCGACGGCGGTGGCCACCGTCGCCGCGCGGCCCTCCAGCACGGGTTCGCCCCATCCGACCGTGCCGTCGTCGGTCTCGATCTTCAGGAACAGCCACCGCGGCGGAACGGCGTAGGTGGTCAACGAGGTGATCTTCATGTGCGCACGACTCTCGTGTTCGGTGGGACGGGGTGATCAGACGCGGGACGGTCGAGCGGTTCTCCAGATGTCGACCAGAACGCGGGCGCGGGCGCGGACGTCGTCGGCGGAGTCGCCGGGACGGTAGAGGCAGCTGCCGATTCCGGCGCCGCCGGCACCGGCGGTGGCCCACGCCGCGAGGTTTGATTCGTCGACGCCGCCGACGGGCAGCAGTTCGACGTCTGCGGGCAGGACGGCCCGGATGGCCTTCATGCCGCCGATCCCGAGGCTGTCCGAGGGGAACAACTTGAGGCTCGACGCACCGGCCTTCAGTGCGGTGAAGGCATCCGTCGGCGTCGCCACCCCCGGGTAGGGCGTGAGGCCGCGAGCCACCGCCTCGGCGATGACCTCCGGATCGGTGTTGGGCGCGACGATGATTCGCGCGCCGGCGGCCTCGGTTCGCGCCACGTCCTCGACCCGGGTGACGGTCCCGGCGCCGACGGCGCAGTGGCTGCCGACGGCGGCCGCGAGGAGTTCGATCGAACGCAGCGGATCGGGGGAGTTCAGCGGCACCTCGATGGCCGGGAAGCCCTCCTCGGCCAGCGCGGTGCCAACGGCCACCACGTCGGCGGGGGAGATGCCCCGCAGGATCGCGACGAGACCGGTGTCGGTGGTGTGGATCACACGTTCACTGTCGGCAGCGCGTTCCGATATTGCAAACATCGTCCCCATATGTGGGACAGTGGGCACGATGTACGGCTTGACGAGTGAGATTCCGGCGGGGGCGCAGACCCTGGCGCGGGGACTGTCGGTGATCCAGGCGGTGGCCGACGGCGCCGAAGACCTCAAGAGCGTGGCCGAGCGCACCGAGCTGGGGCGCAGCACGGCGCACCGTCTCATCCAGCTTCTGCTCAACCAGGGGTACCTGCGACTGGGGACGAGGGGCTATTCGCTCGGGCCCGCGCTCATCGACCTCGGCTTCAAGGCGCTGCACGGCAACCCGCTGCCGGTGGTCGCTCGGCCGGTGCTCGAGGAGTTGTCGGCTCAGGTCAGCGACACCGTGCACCTGGCCGTGGAGGACGACGGCTCGGTGCTGTACCTCGACAAGTTGCCGGGATCGCGAGGTGCGGAGATGCGGTCGCGCATCGGGTATCGCATGCCGCTGAGCCGCGCCGGGGTGGGCAAGGCCCTGCTGCTCGACTCGCCCGAGCGATGGGCCGCGGTGTACGAGGCCGACTCGGTGCATCCGCAGCTCTCGCCGGAGGCGAAGGACGCCGGCTTCGACCAGTTCAGCGCGCGGATGCACGACTATGCGCGGTCGGGTGCCTCGATGGACCTGGAGGACAACGAGCCCGGAATCCGTTGTGTCGCAGCACCGGTGCGCGACGCCTCGCGCCACATCGTCGGCGCGATCAGCGTGTCCGCCACCCGGCCGTACATGCCCGCAGCACGGATGCGGGGCCTCGTACCGGTGGTCACCCGTGCGGCCGGACGGATCTCGGCGGCGCTGGGATACCGCGAGCTCTGACCTCGACGGCGCGCCTCAGCGGTCGGCCGGCGCCGGGTGGGATCCCGAGCGCTCACCGAGCGATCCCGCCAACAGGCCGAGCGTGTCCGCCGAGGCGGACCCGGCCACGGCGGTGACGATGCACACCGACTGGCCCGTGGACCGGGCCACCGCGAGATTGTGCTGGGTCACGGTCAACGGGCCCGCCGTCGGATGGCGGAGCCGATAGGAATCGGCCTCGCACGGCTTGACCCGATGGTCGCGCCACAACGCGACGAATTCAGGGCTCTTCATGGACAATTCACCGATCAGTGCGGCCAGCGCCGGGTCGTCGGGATGGCGGCCGGCGACGAGGCGGAGGTTGCCGACGACCGCGCGTGCCTTGCGCTGCCAGTCGACGTAGAGGTCGCGGGTGTGGCAGTCGAGGAACAGCATGCGCGCCAGATTGGGTCGCTCCGCGGGGCGATCCACCGCGTCGACGTCCAGATGACCCGCCAGAAGCGCATGCGCCAACGGATTCCACGCCAGGACGTCCAGTCGCAGACCCACCACCAGCGCGGGCAGGTCGGTCAGGGAATCGAGCAGGTCACGGGTCATCGGGTCGACGCGCTCACTGACGCTGCGAGTCGGCCGTACGTGCCGGACCCCGGCCAGCGTGTGCAGGTGCTGCCGTTCGTGGTCGTCGAGGCCAAGCGCCCGGGCGATCGCGTCCAGCACCGCGTCGGAGGCGTTCACCGACTGGCCCTGCTCGAGGCGGGTGTAGTACGACGCGCTGACCCCCGCGAGCTGAGCGAGTTCTTCGCGGCGCAGTCCGGCGACGCGGCGTCGTCCGCCAACCCACGGCAGTCCGGCGTCGTGCGGATCCACCTGCGCCCGCCGGGCCCGGAGGAACTCCCCGAGACTGGAATCGGTCATCCCTCCACTATGCGCCCCGATGTCCCGCTGTGCCTGACCCTCTCAGGGGTAGGCACGCCTGGGGCTGGTTGCCTCGCCGAAGGCGGCCGACGCTGGGACTCGTGAACGACATCGTGTTGGGTGACGTCTCCGTCACCAGGGTCATGGAGTACTTCGGTTCCGTCGAACTGTCGCCGGCGACCTTCTTCCCCGACAGCCGCCCCGAATCCTGGGACTCCGAGGAGAACTGGCTGGTTCCCGACTTCTACGACCCCGGCTCGGGAATGGTCGTCGCCGCCCTCCAGACGTGGGTGCTGCGCAGCGCGGGTGCGACGATCCTCGTCGACACCGGGGCCGGAAACTCGAAGCCCCGTCCCGGGACCAGATGGGACCACCTCGACACCGACTTCCTGGCGAACTTGGCGCGCGCGGGGGTCCGGCCCGAAGACGTGGACGTCGTGGTGAACACCCACCTGCACAACGACCACGTCGGCTGGAACACGATCCTTTGCGACGGGCAGTGGGTGCCGACCTTCCCCAACGCGAGGTACCTGATGCCCCGGGCCGACTTCGACTTCTGGAACCCCGCCAACGGTCACCGCTCCCGAGGAGGCCCCGCCAGCCACGTCGTCTTCGAGGACAGCGTGGCACCGGTGCACCAGGCCGGGTTGGTGGACCTGTGGGACACGCACCTCGACGTCGACGAGAATCTGCGCCTCGAGCTGGCCCCCGGTCACACCCCGGGATCATCACTGCTGACGCTCCAATCCGGCACGGACCGAGCAGTTTTCGTGGGCGATCTGCTGCACACCGCCCTGCAGTTCGGCGAACCGGACGCCAACAGCTGCTTCTGCGAGGACCCCGCCGAGGCCAGGGCTACCCGCCGTCGAGTCCTCGGACAGGCCGCGGACACCCACACCCTGGTGTTCCCGGCGCATCTCGGCGGCCACGGAGCCGCCGAGGTGCGCCATCGGGGGGACGGCTTCGCGGTCACCAGGTGGGCCGACTTCGCGCGGGCGACCCGTGGCTGACGTCGTCGTCAGCACCCCGTCCGGCCGCGTCCGTGGCGTGACCACCGCCGCCGGTTCGGTGTTCCTCGGCATCCCGTACGCCGCGCCGCCGACGGTTGCCGCCCGGTTCGCCGCGCCCACACCGCATCCGGTCTGGACGGACATCCGCGACGCCACCGGGCACGGGCCGGCCGCACCGCAGAAGGCCCGCACCGGTTTTGGTGCGTTGAACATGGCCCCGTACTTCGGAACCGGGCAAACGGGTGATCCCGACTACCTCCGCGTCAACGTGTGGGCACCGCGAGACGCCTCCCGACGGCCGGTGATGGTCTTCGTCCACGGCGGCGGATTCGTCTCCGGCGGCACCCGGTCGACGTTGTACGACGGGGCCGCCTTCGCGCGCGACGGGGTGGTGCTGGTGACCGTCACCTACCGCCTCGGCCTCATCGGGTTCCTCGACATGCCCGGAGCGCCGGCCAACCGGGGGCTGCTCGACGTACGGGCCGCGCTGCAGTGGGTGCGGACCCACGTCGACGCCTTTGGCGGCGACCCGGACAACGTGACCGTGTTCGGCCAGTCCGCCGGCGCCACCCTCGTCGGCGCGTTGCTCGCCACCCCCGGTGCCGATGCTCCGTTCCAGCGGTCGATCATGCAGAGCGGCAACGGAACCGGTGCATTCGACCCCGAACAGGCGGCCCGGGTCACCCATCGTGCCGGCGTGCTCCTCGGCACGGCACCCACCCCCGCAGCGCTCGAGTCGCTGTCCGACGACGAGCTGGTCGACGTGGGCGCCCAGCTGACCGGCGTCGACCTGCGCACGGCGCGGCGTTTCGATCCGCTCGTCGGGTTGAGCCCGTTCAGCGTGGTGTCGGATCGGCAACCCGCCGACGTCGTCGCGACCGGAACGGGGGCGCAGATCCCCCTTCTGATCGGCACGAACGCCGACGAGGGCAACCTCTACATGGCGCCGCGGGGCGAGCTCGACGGCTCCTCCGAGGGTGACGCGCGTGAACTGGCCGGCCGAACCCACACGGACCCCGAGGCGGCAGTCGCCGAACTTCGCGCCCGTCACCCCGAGTGGACGTGGGGCCAGATCAGGTCCGCGGTGCTCGGGGAGGCACTGTTCGGCGGCGGCACCCGACGTCTCGTCGACGCGCACAGGTCACGGTCGGCCGCGGCGCTGCACGAGTACCGATTCGCCTGGCGCTCCGGGGCTCTCGGCGGACGGCTGGGTGCCGCGCACACGGTGGAACTGCCGTTCGTCTTCGACTGCCTGGCCGACCCCGCGTTGAGTGGGTCCGACGGCCTGCTCGGTCCCGAGGCGGCGCCGCGGTCGTTGGCGACGGAGATGCACCAGGCCTGGGTCCGGTACGCGACCGACGGCGACCCCGGGTGGGCTCGGGGGGCGCGCCACACGTTCGGCTAGGGAGTTGCGGGCGGCGTGACGTGTTTGCGTTCGTGGTCGAAGACGACTTCGGTTCGCACACCGGCGACTTCGCGCCGCTTGGTCAAGGAGTCGAGGACGAAGTCGCGGAGCGCCTGGGTCGACGGCACGGCGACGTGCAGGACGATGTCCTCGGCGCCGGTGGTGATGAACACCTGCAGGGTCTCGGGCAACTGGATGGCGAAGTTGCGGAACCCCAGAACGACGTCGCGTGACTGCGGTCGCAGCCGCACCGTGATCATCGCCTGCACCGGTCGCCCTAGTTGAACGAGGTCGACGGCGTAGTGAACGCCGGCCAGCACGCCTCGTTGCCGCAACGAACGCACCCGTTCCAGCGTGGTCGACGGCGACACCCCCAGTTCGGCGGCGAGGTCGCGGTTGCTGCGCCGGCCGTCGGCCTGCAACGCGGCCACGATCGCGGAATCCAGTTCGTCCACGTGGAAATCGTCGCACGCACGACGGCGTGAAGATTGGCCCGAATCTCAGCCCTAGGCGCCGGGGACGTCGTCGGCTGTGACCGGGGTCTCACCTCCATCTGGAATTGCTTCGATGTTGAAGCGAGTTGACTGGATGGTAACTGCTTCACGTTCGAAGCAATCGACTCGAGGAGGAATCATGAAGGCTCTGCGCTACCACCGCTACGGAGACAGCAGCGTGCTCGACTACGAAGACGCTCCGAAGCCGGTTCCGGGCCCGGGGCAGGTGCTGATCGAGGTGGCCGCGACCTCGTTCAACCCGGTCGACGCCGGCATCCGCGGCGGCTACCTGGCCGAGGTGTACGCCATCGCCTTCCCTCACACCCCCGGGGTCGACGTGTCCGGAACCGTCGCCGAGATCGGGGCGGGCGTCCAGGGCTGGAACGTCGGCGACGCCGTGGTCGCGTTACTGCCGCTCGACGCCGACGGAGCGGCCGCGCAGTACGCACTCGCCGCGGCCGAATCACTCGCTGCCGCACCGACGTCGGTGGAGTTGGCCGATGCCGCCGCTCTTCCCGTAGCCGGGTTGACGGCCTGGCAGTCGCTCTTCGAGATCGCCGGTCTGACCGCGGGGCAGACGGTGTTGGTCAACGGGGCCTCCGGTGCGGTGGGCGGGTACGCCGTCCAGCTGGCCAAGGAGGCGGGCGCCGTCGTCACCGCGACCGCCACGGAGCGCGACGCCGACCGGCTGCGCGGCTACGGCGCCGACCGCATCGTGGACTACCTCGACTACACCCAGTCCCCGGTGGTCGTCGAGGGGGCGCCGTTCGACGTGGTGCTCAACCTGGTGTCGACCACCGACGAGCAGACCGACGCGCTCATCGGTCTGGTCGCCGACGGCGGTGTCCACGTCGGCACCATGGTCTTCGGGCCGAAGAACCCGGAACGCGGGGTGCGTTCGCAGCGAGTGTTCGTGCGCAGTGACGCCGCCCAACTCGCTGGGCTGGTGGGCCGCGTCGACGACGGCACGCTGCGAGTCGACGTCGCCCACCGGCGCCCGCTGACCGAGGCCGCTTCGGTGCACGCGGACTCCGACGCCGGCCGGCTGCGCGGCAAGACCATCCTGATTCCCACCGACGAATAGCCCTCGGTGACAGCCTCGTTGCCGCCACGCCCGGGTTTGCGCCTAGGGCGAGGCGGCGACGCGGGCGTCTGGGCGAGCATCTTCTGGCTGACCCGAGAACGTCGCAGATCTGGCCCTGGCGCCCAATGACGAATCGTCCGCGAGGGACCACCTCGCCGAATAGGGTTGACCGACAACGACGACTGAGGTGGTGGCGGTGGACGAACTGCCTGGGCGGTTGAGCCGATTCGGACGTGACCGCGGGTTGCCGCGTCGCGAAGATCTCCCGGCGATCTTCGACGAGCTGGACTACCAAGTGGCGTGCCAGGCGTACCTGTGGGCCCTGCCCCTGGTGTCCTACGCCCAGTGGCAAAGGGCGCACGCCGACGTATTCGAGGCGACGGACTCCGACCTGGTCGTCTACCGCACCTACCGCGACAGACTCGGGATCCTCACCGCCAACGCCACCACGCCGTACATCCTCAGCTTCGTCGACCTGAGCGCAACCGGACCGCTGGTCGTCGAACTTCCCGCCGGACCGACTGCGGGCGGCATTTCCGACTTCTGGCAGCGCGAGATCGCGACTCTGGGCGAAATGGGTCCCGAAAGGGGTGCTGGCGGCAGGCACCTCGTGCTGCCACCGGGCGCCGAGACTCCCAGTGCGGCCGGGGACGAGTTCCGCGTACACCATGCCAGTGGCATGAACATCATGTTCGGTTTCCGCACCCTCGACGCCGACCCCGAGCGATCACGGGCGTTGGTGGAGGCCGTCAGGGTCTACTCCTACGCCGACCGGCAGCAGCCACCGCCGACCCGCCTGATCTCACCGGAGGGTCGACCATGGTCGGGAGACCAACCACGCGGCATGCAGTACTGGGAACGGCTGCACGAGGTCTACCAGCGCGAGATCGTCGACGAACGCGACCGGTTCTACCTTGCGATGCTCGCCACCCTGGGCATCGAGAAGGGCAAGGCCTTCCAGCCAGACGGGCGACTCACCGACATACTGACCGCCGCAGCCGTCGACGGTGAGCTGATGGCCCAGGCCAACTCGTTCGCCAAACGCTTCCCGGACTCCACCTACTGGCCCGACCGACGCTGGGATCTGGTTCTGGCCCTCGACGACTCGAGCCAGCGGACCACGTACTACGACCAGCTCCTCGAGCGGGCCTCCTGGTTCTACGAGGCCGTCAGCTTCTCCGCCGCCATGAAGAGCCAGACGCCGGGCGTGGGTCAGGCATACCTGAGCTGCTACACCGACGGCGACGGCCGCTGGCTCGACGGGGGAAGCGAGTACACCTTGCACATCCCGCCCGATCCGCCGGCGAAGTTGTTCTGGTCGGCCACGGTCTACTCGGCCGACACCCGGTGCCTGATCGACAACCCCCAGCAGCGGGGCGACCGCGGATCGCGCGACCGCGACCTGGTCTACAACGACGACGGCTCAGTCGACGTGTACTTCGGTCCGACGGAACCCCTTGGGCGGCAGAGCAATTGGATTCAGACTCTGCCCGACCAGCACTGGTTCGCCTACTTCCGGCTCTACGGACCACTCGAGCCGTACTTCGACCGCAGCTGGCGACTCGACGACATCACCGTGAGCGACTGACCTTCCGTCGGCGGCTTAGGACGATATCGGTCCTAACAGTGGGGCAGACTCTGGTTCATGTCCGAAACGACCAGCCGGGTGCTGCAGCTCCTCGGCTTGTTGCAGTCCCGCCGGGTGTGGGGCGGCGAAGAGCTCGCCGTGCGCCTCGGGGTGACGGGCCGCAGCGTGCGCCGCGACGTGGAACGCCTGCGCGACCTCGGGTATCCCGTGCACGCCAGCAAGGGGCACGGCGGCGGATACCAACTCGGCGCCGGCGCGGCCCTGCCGCCGCTGCTGCTCGACCCCGAGGAGGCCGTGGCGATGGCGGTCTGTCTGCGGGTCGCCGCGGGTGGCAGCGTGGCCGGCGTCGGGGAGTCGGCGCTGCGGGCGTTGACGAAGCTCGACCAGGTGATGCCGTCGCGGCTGCGGTCGCAGGTGGCGGCGATCCACGACGCGACCACCACGCTGACTCCCGGCCAGACCGACGAACTCGTCGCCCCCGACGTGCTGATGACCCTGGCGCGCGCCTGCCGCGACCACGAACACGTCGCCGCCGAATACGTCGACCGCGGTGGGACCACGACCGACCGTCGACTGGAGCCCTACCAACTGGTGACCACCGGCCGGCGCTGGTACCTGCTGTGCTTCGACCGCGACCGTGACGACTGGCGCAGCCTGCGGTTGGACCGGATGTCCCACGTCACCGCGCGCGGCACCACGTTTCGGCCGCGCGAGGCGCCCGACGCGCCGCAGTTCGTGCGGCGCGCGATCACCGCGTCCCCGTACCGCTACGTCGCACGCGTGCGGTACTCCGCACCGAAGGAGGCCGTCGCCCAGTGCTTCTCGGACGCCTCAGCCCAGATCGAGGCGGACGGCCCGCACGCGTGCGTCATGACCGTCGGCGCGGACGACCCCGAACGCATGGTGCCGTGGCTGGCGATGCCCGGCGTCGAGTTCGAGGTGCTCGAACCGCCCGAGGTGGCCGCCGCGGTGCGCACGGTGGCCGAACGTCTGCTGCGCGCCGCTCGCTGACCCGCCCTTTCGCGCGCCCCCCGTTTCCCGCGAGCAGACGCGAAAGTGCGCGACACGCCGGTCGAACCGAAGAGTTTGCGTCTGTTCGCGGGAGGGCCGCGTATGGCCACGAGAGGTGAGGTCCGCACGTAGGGTGGCGGGATGCACGTCACCTCGGCGGAGTCGACGGAGCTGTTCACGGGACCAGCCGACGAGCCGCTGCAGGTGGTGCGGGTGGCCTACCGCTTCTGCTCCCATCCGACGCAGGTGCGCGTCGAGGGCCCCGGGTTGCAAACGGTCGGCGACGCCACCGCGCAACCCCGCGGGCGCGCCGTGGAGGTGTCGGTGCGGGTGGCCCACCCGGTGGTGGGCGAGCGCCGGCGCGCCGAGGTGGTCGTCGGGCGCAGCGTCACGGAGTTCGACTTCGTCGTCGCCGAACCCGGGTGGACCATGCACATGGTCAGCCACTTCCACTACGACCCGGTCTGGTGGAACACCCAGGCCGCCTACACCAGCGTGTGGACCGAAGACCCGCCCGGCCGCTGCCGGCAGACCAACGGTTTCGAGCTCGTCACCGCGCACCTCGAAATGGCCAGGCGGGAACCCGAATACAAGTTCGTCCTCGCCGAGGTCGACTATCTCAAGCCCTACTGGGACATCAACCCCGAAGATCGCGACGACCTGCGCCGGTTGATCGCCCTCGGTCGGGTCGAGGTCATGGGCGGCACGTACAACGAACCCAACACCAACCTGACCAGCCCCGAGACGGCCATCCGGAACTTCGTGCACGGCATCGGCTTTCAACGCGACGTGATGGGAGCCGACCCGGCGACCGCCTGGCAGCTCGACGTCTTCGGCCACGACCCGCAGTTTCCGGGGATGGCCGCCGACGCCGGGCTGACGTCCAGCTCGTGGGCGCGCGGCCCGTATCACCAGTGGGGTCCGATGGCCGACGGCGGTGACCCCGAACGCATGCAGTTCCCCAGCGAATTCGAATGGATGGCGCCGTCGGGCCGCGGCCTGCTGACGCACTACATGCCCGCCCACTACGCCGCCGGGTGGTGGATGGACTCGTCGGCCTCGCTCGAGGACGCCGAACGGGCGACCTACGACCTGTTCTCGAAGATGAAGAAGGTGGCGCTGACCCGCAACGTGTTGCTGCCCGTCGGCACCGACTACACACCGCCCAACAAGTGGGTCACCGACATTCACCGCGACTGGAACGCGCGCTACACCTGGCCGCGATTCGTGTGCGCACTGCCGAGCGAGTTCTTCGCCTCGGTGCGCGCCGAACTCGACGAGCGCGGCGTGGCGCCGTCACCCCAAACGCGCGACATGAACCCGATCTACACCGGCAAGGACGTCTCCTACGTCGACACCAAGCAGGCCAACCGCGCCGCGGAGAACGCCGTCCTGGAAGCCGAACGCTTCGCCGTCTTCGCCGAGTTGCTCTCCGGGGCGCGGTATCCCGAGGCCGCGCTGGCCAAGGCGTGGGTGCAACTTGCCTACGGTGCCCACCACGACGCGATCACCGGGTCGGAGTCCGACCAGGTGTACCTCGACCTGCTCACCAGTTGGCGCGACGCCTGGCAGCTGGGCACCGACGTGCGGGACGCCGCGTTGAGCCTGCTGTCCACCGCGGTCGAAGCCTCGGTGGTGGTGTGGAACCCGTTGGCGCACCGGCGGACCGACGTCGTCACGGTACGTCTGCAGACGCCCTTCGCCGGTGCGGTCGTCGATGCCGACGGTGCCCCGGTCGACGTCGTCACCGAACACGACGGGCACTCCGTCAGCTGGCTTGCCCGCGACGTTCCGTCGCTGGGCTGGCGGTCCTACCGCATCGTCGCCGGTGCCGGTGCGTCGGACTGGGAACCGGTGCCGGGGGACGCGATTGGCAACGAGTTCTACCACCTGCGGGTCGACGCGGCCCGCGGCGGGGGAGTGGCCTCGCTGACCGTCGACGGCCGCGAACGGATCGCCGCGGGGCGCATCGGCAACGAGCTGGCCGTCTACGACGAATACTCCGCACACCCGAAGGCCGGAGAGGGGCCGTGGCACCTGCTGCCCAAGGGGCCCGTCACCACGTCCGCGGGCGACCGCGCCACGTCGATGCAGCGCTACCGCTGCGCACTGGGCGAGCGGATCGTCGTCACCGGCCGGATCAAGAACGTGCTGCGGTACACCCAGACGATCACGCTGTGGCACGGCGTCGACCGCGTCGACTGCCGGACGACGATCGACGAGTTCACCGGCGAGGACCGCATGCTGCGGCTGCGGTGGCCGTGCCCCGTCCCCGGTGCGATGCCCGTCAGCGAGGTGGGCGACGCGGTGATCGGCCGCGGCTTCGGGTTGACTCACGACCGAGGGGCCACCAAAGCCGTTGACAGCGCCAAGTTTCCGTCGACCCTGGACAACCCGGCATACGGCTGGTTCGGATTGTCCTCGGCGGTGCGGGTGCGGTTCACCGGGGACCGGGGTGGTGCCCGGGCGATCTCGGTCGCCGAGGTCGTGTCACCCGGCGGGGCCGCCGACCCGGTGGTCCGCAATCTGATGGTGGCCCTCGCCCGGGCGGGCGTCACCGCCACCTGTAGCGAGGCCGCGTCGCCCCGCTACGGCGACCTGACCGTCGACTCGAATCTGCCCGACGTGCGGATCGCCGTCGGCGGTCCCGACGTCAACGCCTTCACCGCCGCGGTCCTCGGCGGTGGGTCGACCCGTGGTCAGCGCACCTGGGTGCCGGCGGCGCGCCCGCTCAAGGACGTCTGGGTGCCGGGAGCGGACCTCCGAGACCCACATGCGTTGCCGGTGCTGATCATCGACGTGGCGGCGGTGGACGCGGTGATCGCGGAACTGGCCGACGCCGAGATCCTCGTCGACCAGGACCTGCCCGTCGGCCTCGAGGAGTTCGAGCACCGCACCGTCGCGGTGGTCAACCGCGGCGTCCCGAGTTTCGCCGTCGACTCCGACGGGACACTGCACACCTCGCTGATGCGGTCCTGCACCGGGTGGCCGTCCGGGACGTGGATCGACCCACCGCGGCGCACCGCGCCCGACGGCTCCAACTTCCAGTTGCAGCACTGGACGCACACCTTCGACTACGCCGTCGCCTGCGGCAACGGAGATTGGCGCGACTCCGGGATCCCCGCGCGCAGTGCGGAATTCGGCCAGCCGCTCCTTGCCGTCACCGCCGAGCACGACCCCACCTCCGGTGGACTGCCCCCATGGGGGTCGCTGCTGGAGGTCGAACCGGCAGGCGACGTGGCCGTCGGTGCCCTGAAGGTGCTCGGCAACCCGACCCCCGGCGGCAGCGGCCGACGGGTGAGTGCCGCCGACGGCATCGCGCTGCGCTTGGTGGAGACCCGCGGCGCGACCGCCGACGTGGTCATCCGCTCGGGCCTGCGGACGGTGTCGGCGCCGCAGCGGCTGGACCTGCTCGAGGCGCCACTGGCCGACCAGTCGGACGTGCTGCGGATGCACGGGTACGAGATCGCGACCTTTGGCGTCCAGCTGAACCTGCCCCGCGTGCTCGACGGCGACGAGGTGGCGCTGGGACCCAATGTCGAACCCGCGCAGCCGCTCTACGCCAGATACTGGCTGCACAACCGCGGCCCCGCCCCGCTCGGCGGCCTGCCCGCCGTCGCGCACCTGCACCCGCATCAGCTCGCCGTCGACGCCGACGAGCCCGTGCGCCTTCAGCTCACCGCCGTCAGCGACGTCACCGACGTGCCGTTGCACGGGAAGGTGCGGCTCGTGCCCGCCCCGGGCTGGACGGTGGAGATGGGCGAGCTGCCGTTCGTACTGCCGCCGGGAGAGTTCCTCGAATCCGTCGTCGACCTGACGATGCCCGCCGGCACGCCGCCCGGGCTCTACCCGCTGCGCGCCGAGCTGGGGCTGACCGGCAGCGCCATCCCGCCGGCGTGGCGCCAGGTGGTGGAAGACGTCTGCGTCATCGCCGTCGGCGCGACCGACGACCGCGTGATCAGGCTCGTCACCGACCCCGAACCCGTGGTGCTGGCGGCCGGCGACACCGGCACGCTGAGCGTCACCGTCGGCACCGACGCGTACGCCGACCTCGCGGTCGAGGCGCATCTGATCAGCCCGTGGGGGACCTGGGAGTGGATGGGGCCCAACGTCATCGGTGCCGACCTGGCCGCCCGCGGGACGGTGGACCTGGAGTTCGACGTCACACCACCCCCGTGGCAGGAGCCCGGCGAGTGGTGGGCCCTGATCCGCGTGGCCTGTGCGGGTGAGCTGCTATATTCGCCGGCGGTCAAGGTGGTGGTGTCGTGACCGACGTCGTGGCCACCGTCGGGGACGACGCGGTCCTCGTCGGCGAGGTCGACGCCAGCGAACACCGGCTGCGCGCCACCAGACTGGCCAACGCCCTGCCCCGGCCGGGCACCAGCGAGGGACGACAACTTCGTCGCTGGCTGGTGCAGGTGCTCGTCACCGCGCGCGTGGTGGCCGCCGAGGCGGCAGCTGCCGGCCTGACCGCCCACGGGGTGCCGACCGAGGAGGAACTCTTGCCCGACGTGCCCGCACGCCTGGAGATCGGCAGCGTCGCCGCGTCGGCGCTGGAGGACGACCTGGCCCGGGCGGTGTTCGTGCACGTCACCTCCAGGGTCGCCGTCACCGATCGGGAGATCTCGGACTATCACGCCCGCAACCCGTTTCGCTTCGGCCGTCGCGCCGTCGGTACCGGCGGGTGGCGCGGCCGGCCGGCCGAGGTCGCGCTCGACGACGTCCGCGCGGAAATCGGCGAACACCTGCTGGCCGCGGCCCGACGCCGGGAGTTCCGCCGCTGGCTCGACGCCCGCCGCGCGGATCTGGTGCGGCTGGCGCCCGGCTACGAGCATCCCGGCGATCCTGGCCAACCCGACAACACCCACAGGCACTGATGGCTGAGACATCCCCCGGTCGCTTCGCTCCTGCCCCCGGACCGACACTCGCCGTCGACGTCGGCGGCACCAAGATCGCCGTCGGCCTCGTCGACTCCGATGGCGACCTGCTTCACCACGCGCAGCTGCCGACACCGCGCACTGACGCCGAGGCCATCTGGGCGGTCACCGAGGGTCTCATCGCCGACGCGATGGCGACGGCCACCGGTGACGTGCGCGGCGTGGGCATATCCTCGGCGGGGCCCGTCGACCTGCCAAGCGGCACGGTCAGTCCGATCAACATCACCGCCTGGCAACGGTTTCCGATCGTCGAGCGGGTGGCCACGGCTACGGGATTGCCGGTGCGCCTCGGCGGCGACGGGCTGTGCACGGCGATGGGCGAGCGCTGGCGCGGAGCGGGCCGCGACGCCCAGTTCCTGATGGGCATGGTGGTGTCGACCGGCATCGGTGGTGGACTGGTACTCGACGGCGCACCCTACGACGGGCGCACCGGCAACGCCGGGCACGTCGGCCACGTCGTCGTCGAACCGGACGGCGACCTCTGCACGTGCGGTGGCCACGGCTGCGCCGAGACCGTGGCGGCGGGACCTCATCTGGCGCGCTGGGCGCGCGCCAACGGCTGGGACGCCCCGCCGGAGGCCAACGCCAAGGAACTCGCCGACGCCGCGAATGCCGGTGACGCGGTAGCGCTACGGGCCTTCGACCGCGGGGCCAACGCGATCGCCCGGATGATCGCCTCGGTGGCGGCGGTGTGCGACCTCGACCTGGTGGTGATCGGCGGCGGCGTCGCGAAATCCGGTGCGCTGCTGTTCGACCCGCTGCGCGAGGCGCTCGCCCACTACGCCGGCCTGAGCTTCATCCGGGATCTGCGCGTGCTGCCCGCCGAACTGGGCGGGGAAGCCGGGTTGGTGGGCGCGGCGGCGCTGTTCAACGCCTCCGCCTAGGCGATTTCGGGGGCGGTGGGGAGCAGGTAGCTGCTGGGCGGCGCGATGGCGGAAGCATCGTCGGTGGCCTGGTAGACGTAACGGTCCGGCCTGATGACGACGTAGCGGGAGCTGCACGCCGTCAACGCATTCCACAGTTCGCCGCTGGGGTCACCCAGTTCGCCGTCGACCACCACCGACGTCCCCGGGCGGATGGTCAGGAACCGCGCACCGATCACCTGCCAAGCCGCCAGGTGCCGTGGCGACATGCCCTCGCGAGGGTCGACGTCGAGACCCAGGATGCACCACCCAAGCCCGAGTGCTTGGTCGACGCCGACCTGATGGGCGCCCGCGACCGCGACCCGCGCCGGGGTGACCAGATAACCGACGGGGAAACGCCTTCGTGGAACCGCCGTCAGGCAGCCGTGGCCCAGGGGCGTCGGTTCCACGACCTTGCGGGTGATGGCATCGGCAGCACCGGGCACCTTGCCGATGGCCCGGAATGCGGCGTCGCGCAGCCTGGCGATCGCCCGGTTGGGCGGCATCACCAGCCGACCCAGAAGGATCGCGCGCTTGGTCATCGCGTCGTGGTGCGGTTCTCGCTCGCTCTGATAGGTGTCCAGCAGGTCGTCTCCCGCGTGACCGGCCACTACGGCGTGGACCTTCCAGGCGATGTTCGCGGCGTCCCGGAACGCGCCGGAGATCCCTTGGCCGGCGAAGGGTGGCATGACGTGGGCTGCGTCGCCCAGCAGCATCACCCGGCCCTTGCGCCACTGCCGCGCCTTGCGGACGTGAAAGGTGTAGGACCAGGTGCGGGCGATGTCGACGTCGTCGGCGGTCACCCCCTCCTCGGCCAGCATGCGCCAGACGTTGGCGGGTTCGAGCATGGCGTCGGCGTCTTCGCCGGGATTGATGCGCCACTCCCACCGGTAGAAGCCGCCGGGACACGGACACCGCACGCCGGGCCTGGTGGGAGAGCACACGAAGTCGAAGTGTGGGCCACGATGCAACGGCCGCTTGGTGCGGGCCTGCACGTCCATCCACTGCTCGGAGTACGACTTGCCGGCGAACTCGATGCCCAATTGCTTTCTCAGCGGGCTGCTTCCGCCGTCGCAGGCCAGAACGTATCGGGCCCGTATCAGGCGGGTGCCGCCGTCGGCGTCGACGGCGCGGAGGGTGACGGCCCGTCCGTCCTGTTCGACGAACTCGGCAGTCCAGCCGGCGAGCACCTCGACGTGTGGCCAGCGCCTGAGCCCCTCACGCAGAGCGTGCTCCAGCAGCGGTTGGTGGAAGAAGTTGGCGACGGCGTGGCCGGTGTAGCGGGTAGGTCCGGTGGGGCCGTTGACGAACGGCTTGCCGTCGAGACCGATGAAGCGAGCGGTCACTCCGAGATGCATGTGCGCGGTGACCTCGTCGTAGAGACCGAGGTTGGCGATCGCGCGCAGTGCTTCGTCGTCCAAGGCGATCGCGCGCTGACGTTCGAAGATGGCCAAGTCGCGTTCCACGACCAACGTGCGCAATCCCAGTTGGCCACAAGCATTTGCGGCGGCCGCCCCCGATGGCCCCATTCCGACAACCACCACGTCGTAGATCTCGGGTTCGTTCAAGGCCGATCCTCCGTTACGTGCGATACGACCGCCATGCGACCGAAATGTGGTGTGGCCGCCAGCAGGTCGCCGGGTCGCCGGGCGGTGGCCATCACGGTGCGATCGGGTCGGATCAGGGCGGCGCCGACACGACCCCGGCGGAGCCACCGGGCCAGCTCGGAGTCGCGGGCGGCGACGTACGTCGAGGCGCCGCGCTGCTGCAACTGCGTCTGCTGTCCGAACGTCAGCGGCACCGCGGTGACGACGGCGAACCCCGCGCCGAGGACGTCGTCGAGTCGGCGACCGTCCGGCAGCGTCGGGTTGGGGCACAACGTTCCGGTCAGTGACCGCGGCAGGAGCCGGCGACGCACCAGGGCCGACCGGTGCAGCGCGGGAGTCGACGAGTCGACGATGCGCCGGCGCACGCCGGGAATCAGGCTCAGCCGCGGCACGACGACGCCGCGCAGCACGCTGCCGACCTCGCCACCGGAGGTCATGAACCGGCCCATGGCCAGGGCAAGTCGGATCATGGCTCGCGCGTGGGGCCTTCGCTCCTGCTGATAGCTGTCGAGGACGTCCGACGGTAGATCGCCCCGCACCACACCGGCCAGCTTCCACGCCAGGTTGTGAGCGTCCCGAAGTCCGGCGCCCATGCCTTGGCCGACGAAGGGCGGGGTCAGGTGGGCGGCGTCCCCGAGGATGAACACGTTGCCGCGCCGCCACCGGTCGGCGATCTGCGCGCGGAAGGTGTACTCGGCGACGCGGATCAGCCGCAGCTGGTCGACGGGAATCCCGCGAGTCCACGGTTCGATGAAGGGGCCGACGGCCGCCAGTTCCGAGAAGTCCTCGGCGGTCTCACCGGGCAGCAGCTGAAACTCCCAGCGGTATCGGGTGGCACCGACGCGCATGTACGTGGCGGCCCGGGTGGAGTCGCACACCTGGTGGACGCCCTCCCACTGCTTCAGATCCGCGTCGGTGTCGACGTCGACCACCAACCAGCGTTGGTCGAAGTGCAGGTCGTCCATCCGGGAACCGATGGTGGAGCGGACGAAGCTGTTGGCACCGTCGCAGCCGAGGACGAAGTCCGCGTCGACCGTCGTCGTGCGGTCGCCCGCCTGGTCGCGATAGGTGACGCGGACGCGCCCATCGTCGACCTGCTCGACGCCGGTCACGTCGGCGTTGCCGCGCAACTCGATGCAACGGTGCTGGAGAAGCTCGGCCCGCAGGATCTTCTCGAGCTCGGGCTGGTCGAACATGTTCGCCTGGGGGTAGCCGTTCGTGCTGGGGGCCGTGTCGCGGCGGAACTCGGCGAGGACGCGGTGGCTGCGGTCGCGCAACTGCAATCCCTGGGCCGGCCGCGAGATGGCCGCGAACCGGTCGGCGAGGCCCAGCCGCGCCACTACCCGACACACCTCGTCGTCCATGTGCACGGCGCGAGGTTGCGGGTAGACCCCGTCCCACCGGTCGAGGACCAGCGTTCTGATTCCGTACTGCGCCAACAGTATTGCCGCAGTCGCACCGGTGGGGCCGGCGCCGACGATGACGACGGGCGCACGGCGGACGTCGTCGGACTCCAGCATGCCCACCTCAGTCTGCGACGGTGACGTGGTACGCCAGCGCGTAGCGCGACAGCGCGCGGTCGACGGCGTCGCGGCCTGCACCGTCGGTGACGGTGACGGTGACCAGGGGGGACCCGTTCTCGACGTCGGCCGCCACGGTGACGCCCGGGTGGCCGGCCAGGGCCTCGCCGACCACGCGGCGGGCGGCGTCGGCGCGCAACGGCAGCTTGTACGGTTTGCCGATGGCGGTGACGGGCAGGGCGTCGAGGACGGTGACGGTCTTCGGTGCGGCGGCTCGTTCGCCCACCTCCGTCGCGGCCCACGACGTCAGCTCGGGTCCGCTGACGACGGACCCGGAGTGCAACGTCACGTAGGCCACCGGGATCTCACCGGAGTGCACGTCGGGAGCGCCGACCGCCGCAGCGGACGCCACCGCGGGATGCGACAACAGCGCATCCTCGATCTGGGCGGGGTCGATGTTGTGGCCGCCGCGGATGATGAGGTCCTTGGCCCGGCCGGTCAGGTAGACGAAGCCGTCGTCGTCGACCCAGCCGAGATCGCCGGTGTCGAGCCGCCCGTCGACGAGGGTGCCGAGGCCGTCGAGCTTGAGCCCGTGCTCGTCGCGGCCGGCCACGTAGCCCGCGAAGACGGTCGGGCCTTCGACCAGCAGGGTGCCGACCTCGTCGGACTCGAGCGGCTCGAATCGCCCCTGCTCGTCACGTGTGGCGGCGGTGATGCGTTGGTAGGGCAGCCGTTGTCCGACCGAGCCCGGGCGCGGATGATCGGGAAAGCTGCGGGCGCTGGCACACGTGGCCTCGGTCAAACCGTATCCCTCGACCACGGTGATGCCGGTGGCGGATTCGAAGTCCTTCCGGACGGCCGGCGGCAGCGCGGACGCGCCGACGATGGCGATCTTCATGCTCGAGACGTCGGCGTCGACCGGGCACTGCGCCAGCACGGCGTAGACGGTGGGGACCGCGCTCATGGCCTCGATGCGGTGGTGCTGCACCATCTTCCAGAAGTTCGCGTACAGATCGGGATCGCGGTAGCCGAGCGGACCGGCCCAGACCACCTGCTGTCCGCGCAGCATCGGGGCGAGCAGGGTGACGATGAGGGCGTTGACGTGGAAGAGCGGAAGTGCGGCGAACGCCACCGAGCGTTGCTCCAGCACCGTGTCGGCGGCGGCGACCATCCACGCGTCGGTGACCTCGTTGGCGTGGGTGTGGGCGGCGAGCTTGGGCGTGCCGGTGGTGCCGCCGGTGTGGAAGATCCCCGCCACGTCGTCGGCTGCGGGTGGTGGCCCGTCGAAGACCGTGCCGTCGTACCCCGAAGCCATGACCGTCAGATACCCGACGCTGGCGCCGTGGATCGTCGGGACCGGCCCGCTCGTCGTCGCCCCCGTCGGGGACAGCAGCAACACGGTGTCGACCAGCCCGGCGTCGACCAGCGACCGGGCCAAAGCCCAACTGCCAGGATCGAAGTCCGGCGCCGCGCTGATCAGCGTTCGGGCGCCGCAGCGGGCGACGAGCTCGGCCACGTGCGTCGCACTGAGGCCGCTGTTGACGGGGGCGGCGATGCCGGCGAGCTGCGCCGCCAAGGTGGCGGTGATCAACTCGTCGCAGTTTGGGCAGAGCAGCGCCACGACGCTGTCGCGCTGAATCCCTATGTCACGCAGGAAGTTCGCGCTGCGTCGAACGTCGGTGGCCAGCTCGGCGAAGGTGCGGGACAGGCCGTTCTCCCACTGCGACGCGGTGGGCAGGACGGTCACGGCGGTGGCGTCCGGCCACAGGGTCGCGGCGCGCTGAAGGACGTCGTAGGTCGACGTGGGAAGGCCACGATCGTGCAGTGGGATGCCTTCGACGGCAGCGAGGTCGTCGGGGCCGGTGTACCGCGGCCACAGCGCGTCCTCGGTCACGCGTAGACCACCTTCATCCGCTGGGCGCCGAGGTCGAGGGCGCCGTCGTCGGTGGCGATCGTGGCCTCGACGACGTCGCCGTGCTGCAGGTACTTGGGGTTGCCGGCCTGGCGCTTGAAGAAGGCCTTCCACTTGACTGCGGGCGGCAGCAGCGCCCCGATCATCTCGATGGGCTTGGGCGGAGCCTTCAGCGCGGTACCCGAGGGCGTGCCGGTCAGCACGAGGTCGCCCGGGGAGAGGTCCTGGAACCGGGTGAGTGACTGCAGCGCGGCGAGCGGACGAAACAGCATGTCGCCCTCGACGACCGAGTTCTGCCGTTCGTCGCCGCTGACGCTCAGCGTCAACCGCAGATCGCCGAAGCGGGTCAGCTCGGTGGCGTCGAGCAGCACCAGTTCGGGCCCGACGGGGGTGAACGTGGGGTAGGACTTGGCCTCGTAGAACTGGGTCTGGGGGAGCTGAATGTCGCGGGCCGACACGTCGTTGGTGATCACCAGTCCCGCGACGTAGTCGCCGAGATTCGCGTCGGTGACGACGGTGCCCACCGGCATGTCGCGGCCCATGACGAGACCAATCTCGACCTCGTAGTCGAGGAACCGGACGTGTTGCGGTTTCACGATGTCGTCGAACGGTCCGCTGATCGACGCGGACGACTTCCGGAAGAACGTCAGCGGAATGGTCTTGGGGTCCATGCCCGAATCCTTGACGTGGGACTCGAAGTTGGTCATCTGGGCGACGACGCGGCAGGGCCGTGTCACCGGCGAGAGCAGCGCCAACCCGTCCACCGGCACGGACTCGCCGGACGCGGCCGCCGCGGTGATCGCGGCGCGATCGGCGAGCAGTTCGCCGGTGCTGACGGCGGCGGTGTCGATCTTGGTGGCGCGGTCGGCGGTCTTGACCCACCAGGCGTCGGAGGTGCGGATGACGGAAGTGCTCACGAGCGGGCAACTTTCAGTAGGCCGATGAGGCGGTGGACGTCGAACTCGTTGCGTCGGGGCAGCGCGTGCAGGATGGACAGGGCCTCCGCGCGGGCCCCGCGGGGGCTGGTGCCGAGGAAGTCGCCGCTCACCGGCGGTCCCCACTGGGCGAGGCCGCTTGCGGTGAACGGCGCCCAGCCGGGCTCGAGTGAGTCGTCGAACATGTCTCCGTCGGCGAAGTGCTCGACCAGGAACCCGTCGGGATCGCGCCAGTAGTCGAAGATCTGGCTGCCCTGGATGTGGCGCCCGATGCCCCACGACCGGAAGTAGCCGCGCTCGCGCAGGTATTCGCCGCCGGCGGCCAGCGCATCCAGGTCGCCGACCTGGAACGCCGAGTGTACGTAGCGATTGGCCGGACCCAGCGCCATCGCCAGGGTGTGGTGGTCGGCCAACTCCGCGCCACGGTCGCAGCGGATGAAGCTCATGGCCGGCCCGCGGTTGCGCTGCCCGGGAAAGAACAGGAAGTCGCTGACGATCATCCCGAGGTTCTCGAGATACCAGTTCAACGCCGCGACGTACTTGGTGGACTGCAACACGACGTGCCCGAGGCGTTGCACCCGGGCCGGCGCCCGCGGGGGACGCTGGGTGGCGTTCGCGCGGATGACGTCGTGGCCGGCGTTGACCAGAAGCGGCGTCTGCGTCGGCAATTGGGGGAGATCGTGGAGGCCCGCCACGACACGCACCGGGATGCCGCTCGGGTCGACCAACCGGACCTCGGAGCCGCCGAGGTCACCGGGCAGGGGTTGTACCGTCGTGCCGGTCTTGCCGGCGAGGCGACGAAGGTCGGCCTCGTCGTCGGCGCGGAAGGCGATCCCGGTGAACCTGGACCGCTCGCCACGACGCAAGAGCACGCAGGGTGCGCCGGAATCGGCTCCGCGGAGGTGCAATTCGTCGGGGCCGCGCGAGGACGTCTGGAATCCGAAGGCGCGGGCGAAGGCTTCGGCGCGCACCAGGTCGGGCTTGTCGAACTCGAGCCAGGCGATGTCGCGGATCTTGATGGTGGGATTGGCTGCGCGGCCGGGGTGCTCGCCGCGGACGGCTCCTTGCTCGCTGTGCAAATCGCTGTGGCTACCAGCCATGAGCGGGTCGCTCCTCTCCCTTGCTGATGAAATCGTCACATACGACGGTCCGCTCAGTCAAGGCTAAATGACGAAATCCTCAGTGTTGAGTCGGCTGGTATATTCACCACGTCCCCCGAAGACGGTGAGGTAGTGATGCAGGAGTCGGCCGAGCCGGGCGTCAGCCGGGTACAGCGACGCAAGCAACGCACCCGGGCGGCGTTGATCACCGCGGCGCAGGGATTCATCGCCGAAGGCCGGCTCAGCGTGCCGGTGCTGGACATCACCCAGGCCGCCGACGTCGGCATGGGCTCGTTCTACAACTACTTCGACAGCAAGGAAGAACTCTTCGCCGTCGCGGTGGGTGAGGCGCTCGACGCCCACGGCGCACTCCTCGACGCGTTGACCGCCGAGATCGACGATCCCGCAGAGACGTTCGGCTGCCGATTCCGGCTCACCGGGCGGTTGTTCCGCCGTCGGCCTCAAGAGAGCCAGATCCTGCTGGCCAACGGGGTCGCGCTGCTGACCTCGGACCGGGGGCTGGCGCCCCGCGCGCTGCGCGACATCGAGGCCGCCGTCGCGGCCGGCCGCTTCACCGTCGAGGATCCGCAGTTGGCCCTCGCCGTCGCCGGCGGCGCGATCATGGGCTTGGGCGCGCTGCTGAGCGACGATCCGGATCGCGACGACGCCCTTGCGGCCGACTCCGTCACCGCGGACGTGCTCCGGCTGTTCGGCATGTCCGCCGCCGACGCCGCCGACATCTGCTCCCGGCCGCTCCCCGACCTGGGCGCCATCAGCCCCGCCACTACTCGGTGAGCAGGGCCGCAACGGGACAGACGTCGACGGCCTCGCGGGCCTCCGCGGCCACGTCGTCGGGCACGTCGGCGTCAGCGAAGGCGTTGGACAGTTCTCCGTCGTCGTCGAAGGAGAAGACGGTCGGGGCGGCCTGCGTGCACAGGCCGTGGCCCTCGCAGCGGTCGTGATCGATGGTGACGCGCATGATTGATCCCTTCTAGGCCGGAACCAGCTCGAGAGGCAGCCGGTCGTAGCGGTGGATGATGTTGTTGACCGCCCAGGTCGGCGTGCCCGCGAGCCTGATGCGGTCCACCCGGGCGGCGAGCTCGCGCAGGATTGCCTGAGACTCCAGCCGCGCCAGCCCCTGGCCGGCGCAGCCGTGGGTGCCGTAACCAAATCCCAAGTGGCGGTTCGCGTCCCTGGTGATGTCGAACGAGTCGGGGTCGTCCCACTCGCGCTCGTCGCGGTTGGCCGAGGCGTAGACGACCAGGACGCGTGATCCCCGGGGTATCCGGACGCCGCCAACGTCGGTGTCGGCCAGACACTTTCGGGCGAACGCACGCAGCGGAGACTCGAGGCGCACCACCTCGTTGAGGGCGTTGGCCACCAGCGACGGGTCGTCGCGCAGGGCCTGCCACTGGTCGGGATGGGTCGCGAAGAGGTGAAGCGCTGAACTGACGGCGCTGATCGTGGTGTCGAGCGAGGGCGCGAGATAGTCGATCATCAGTGCGGAGCACTCCGAGCGGGGGAGCGCCCCCGTGTCGGCCGCACGCAGCACGTCGTCGCCCATGCTGCCGGCGAGCACGCTGCGGTCGCGGACGACGCGTCGCGAGAAGCGCAGCATCGACACGGCGGCGGGCGTCGTGCGCAGCCACTGCCGGTTCAGCGGGCCCAGGGAGTCGAAGGTCGCCCCCGCCCACGGCAACAGGTTCTCGCGGCCGTTCTCGGGCCACCCCACCAGATCCGGCACGATCGCCATCGGCAGTGCCGTGGCCAGGTCGCGCACCCCGTCGACGTGGCGGCGCGCGATTGCAGCCTCGACGACGGCCGTGGCCTTCGCGTCGACGGCCTCGCTCATCGAGCGCAGCGCCTTGGGGGTGAGGCGGTGGGCGAGCAGCTTGCGACGGCGCTGATGGTCGTCGCCGTCGCTGTTGAGGGTGGTTCCGCGCGACATCCGATTGGTCAGTCGGTTGAGGGCGACGCCCTGACCGGAGACGAAGTTGGCGTCGTCGCGCAACACCGCCTTGCACTCGGCGTAGCGGGGCAGCGCGTACACCCGTTGGCGGCTCAGCCAGACCACTGGGCCGAGCTCACGCAGCGCGGCGTAGTGGGGATAGGGGTCGATTATTGCGCTGCGGGAGTAGATGTTCCGGCGGTATACCGGAGCGTGGGCGGCGTTCCCCATGGCAGGTTCCTCCCTCGAGCGTGCGGCGCTGACAGGTCAACCAAACCAAAGAATGACGATATCGTCAAGTATGACTAAATCTGGCAGCAGCTGGGCGCCGACGGTCAGTCCGGGTCGTCGAGCACCGAGAACGGCTCGGTCGGAATCTCCACCACCATCAACTGCGCCGCCGAGTCGCTCGGCACCACCGCGTCCGCCAGGGCGGCCAGGGCCCGTTCGGTGCCGACGTCGCGGCCGGCCCGTTCCGACAGGAGCCAGCGCACCTCGAGCAGATCGCAGTAGGCCTGAATCGGCGTACCGCGGCGCCCGACAGCCTCGTGGGCGCGGGCCATGGTCGGCCTGACGAGCTCCATCACCCACAGCTGCGCGGCGGTCGGCAGATCGACGTCGTGGCCTGCCTCGCCGCACAACTGCGCCTGATAGGCGTGCAGGTCGCCGAGCAAGTGGGTGGCCTGACCCTCGCCGACCTCGATGCCGGCCAGCTCCCGCAGCTGGGTGGCGTGGTAATTGCGGTCTCCCACCGCGACTTTCAGCCGCAGCCGATCGGTGGTCGCCTCGGCATGCCGTAGCGACACCTCGTCGACGGCGAAGCCCAACTCGTTGAGCTTGCGGATCCGGCTCTCCACCCGGTGGCGATCGGCATAGCCGAACACCGGCTCGTCGTGCAGCAGCTCCCACAGCCCCACATAACGCGTCCGCAGGCTCAGCGCCTCCCCGATGAGCTGGTCGCGCAGCGCGGTGCCGCCGTCGATGCGGGCCGCGATGTCCATCAGCCCCGCCGCGACGTTCTCCACCATCACGTCGACGTCCAACTCGCGCTGACCGTCCGACAGGTGGGGGTGAACCTCGCTGGTCTCCGCGTCGACCAGCGACGCCTGCAACACCTGGCCGTCGCGCGAGAACAGCGTGTTGGCCAACGAGCAGTCCCCCCAGAACACGCCCCGGCGATGCAGTTCCACCAACAGTGACGCCATGCCGTCGAGCAGCCGGGACCGCTGCTTGGGCGCGTCGGGTGGCAGCCGCAGGAACAGCCGGCGGTACTGCCACGACCCCTGCAGGTACCGGGTCAGCAGGATTGCAGTGTCGAAGTCGGGCTGCTGAACCAGGCCGGCCCGCCGCACCGCGTTGAGGTGCAACTCCTCGATGCGGCCGAGTGCGTCGTATTCACGGACCGCGATGCGCGGCGGCAGCTCCTTGAGCGCCCACAGGGCGCCGTCGCACTCGACGAACCTGACCAGGTGCCGACTTGGTCCAACGGCCATGTCGCGCAACGGCACCTCGGGCACCAGCCACTCGGCGAGCGGCCGCTCCCACGGCAGACCCAGGAGCCCGGGGGACGGGGTCCGCAGCCGCAATTCGGGCGCGGCCACGATGGGCCCCGGTCAGCTCGTGGCGGCGGCGTGGCGACCTGACCCGTCGGCGGGCTCGCTCGCCGCCTCCACCCGCGTCAGGTTGTCGCCGGACGACGGATCGAAGAGGTGGATGCGCTCGGCGTCGAGCCACAGCGTCGCCTCGTCGCCGTTGCGGACCCGGCTCAGCGGATCGAGCTCGACGCAGATCTGGGTCCGCATCTGTTCGCTGTCCAGGTCGCTCGCGAGTTCGGCCAATTGCGAGACGATTTCGGCAGGCGCCTCGAACGGCACGAACGCGTACTGCTCGTTGCCCAACCACTCCGTCACGTCGATGGTGACGTCGAAGGTGACCCCGCGCGACTTCTTGCCCGCGTCGACGAACTCGGCGTCCTCGAAGGCGCCGGGGCGGATGCCCGCGATGTAGATCTTCCCGTCGGTGACGGCGCCGCGCCATTCGTCGCGCAGCGGAATGCTGACGAAGGGCAACTCGACGGTGTCACCGGTGATGCGCGCGGGCACGAAGTTCATCGGGGGAGACCCGATGAAGCCGGCGACGAACAGGTTGACCGGCTGGTCGTAGAGCTCGCGGGGACTGGCGATCTGCTGCAGCACGCCCTTCTTCAGCACCGCCACCCGATCGCCGAGCGTCATGGCCTCGGTCTGGTCGTGGGTCACGTACACGGTGGTGACACCGAGGCGGCGCTGCAGCCGCAGGATCTCCGTGCGCATCTGCCCGCGCAGCTTGGCGTCGAGGTTGCTCAACGGCTCGTCGAACAGGAACGCGTCGGCCTGCCGCACGATCGCGCGGCCCATGGCCACCCGCTGGCGCTGGCCGCCGGACAGGTTGGCCGGCTTGCGGTCGAGGTGCTCACCGAGCTCCAGGGTGGCGGCGGCCTCTGAGACCAGCTTGCGGATCTCCTCCTCGGAGTGCTTGCCGGACAACCGAAGCGGAAAGGCAATGTTCTCGAACACCGTCAGGTGCGGGTACAGCGCGTAGTTCTGGAACACCATCGCCAGATTGCGCTCGCGGGGTGCCTTGTCGTTGACGCGGGTGTCGCCGATGATCATGTCGCCGGAGGTGATGTCCTCCAGACCGACGATCATCCGCAGCAGCGTGGACTTCCCGCAGCCCGACGGGCCGACCAGGATCATGAACTCGCCGTCGGCGACGTCGATGCTGACGTCGTTGACGGCGGGGAAGCCGTCACCGTACTTCTTGACGATGTTGCGCATGGTGATTGCTGCCATGGTTATCCCTTCACTGCGCCGGAGGTGAGACCGGCGACGATGCGGCGCTGAAAGACGAGGACGAGGATGACGACGGGGATCGTGACGATGACCGACGCCGCCATGATGTAGGGCACCGGTGACTCGAAGTACGAGGCGCCCTGGAAGAACGCCAGCGCCGCGGGAACGGTGCGGGCACTGTCGGTGGAGGTCAACGAGATGGCGAACAGGAAGTCGTTCCAGCAGAAGAAGAACGTCAGGATCGCGGTGGTGAACACTCCCGGCGCCGCAAGCGGCACGATGACCTTGCGGAAGGCCTGCCACGCCGTGGCGCCGTCGACCTGGGCGGCGTGCTCCATCTCCCATGGGATCTGGCGGAAGAACGCCGACATGGTCCAGATCGACAGCGGCAGCGCGAACGTCAGGTAGGGGATGATCAACCCCAGCCAGGTGTCGTAGATGCCCAGCCCGCGCCACATGTCGAACAACGGTCCGACCAGCGCCGCCTGCGGGAACATCGCAATGCCCAGCGCCAGCGAGAGCAGCACCTTCTTGCCCGGGAAGTCCAGCCGCGCAATCGCATACGCGGCGAACATGGCGACCACCACCGAGATCAGGGTGGCGATGACCGCGATGCCGATCGAGTTGATCAGCGCCCTGGTGAACAGCGGGTTGCTGAAGATCTGCGCGAAGTTGTCCAGGGTGAAGGTGCTCGGCAGGAACTGCGGCGTGCCCGACACGATGTCCGACGGCGGTTTGAACGCCAGGCTGATCATCCACAGCAGCGGAACGAAGCTGTAGAGCACGATGACGATTCCGGCGATCGTCCACCACCGGGCGCTCTTGGCGCTGCTCACTGGTCACCCCTGACTTGCGAGAGATCGGTCTTGAACACCTTGATGAAGATCCACGCAATCACCACGACGGTGATGAACAACAGCACCGAGATCGCCGAGCCCATGCCGAGATTGACCAGCGTGACGTTCTGCCGGTAGGCCAGGAACGAGATGGTCTCGGTGTTGTTGGCGCCGGCGGTCATGACGTACGGGTTGTCGAAGATGCGCCACGCGTCGAGCGTGCGGAACAGCAAAGCCACCATGATGGCGGCCTTCATGTTCGGCAGGGTGATCTTCCACAGCCGCTGCCACGCCGTCGCCCCGTCGACCTTGGCGGCCTCCTGCATGTCCTCGGGCACCTGCACCAGACCGGCCAGCAGCAGCAGCGAGATGAACGGCGTCGTCTTCCAGATCTCGGACAGGCAGATGACGAAGATGGCCGACCAGCGGTTGCCGAACCAGTCGAAGTCGGTGAGGTTGAGCCATTGGTTGACGAACCCCGAGTCGGTCGCGAAGGCGTACCGCCAGATGAAGGCCGACACCACGGTCACGATGCCGTAGGGGATCAGGATCGCGGTGCGCAGCGGACCGCGGCCCCGGATGATCCGCAGCATCACGAACGCGAAGCAGAAGCCCAGCACCAGTTCGATCGCGACCGTGACGACGGTGATGGCCAGCGTCGTCACGAAGTCGTTCCACCACACTGGGTCGGTCAGGATGACCCCGAAGTTGCCCAGCCCGACGAACGTGCGTCCCTCTGGGTCGGTGAGCCGGAAGTTGTACAGCGACAACACCAGTGCGTAGCCCAGCGGGTACGCGGTGACCAACAGCATCACCACGTACGACGGCAGGGTCAGATAGATGCCCAGCCGCCGCTCGCCGCGGACCCGCTCACTGGTGACCTTCTTGCCGGCGTCCTTCTTCTTCTGGACGGGCGCGTCCTGAACCGCGGTCACAGCAGCCGCCTTCCCGCCAGTACGTCGGCCACGAATTGATCTGACTTCTGCGGTGTCTTTTCGGTCACCGACGCCGGCGGGTGCCACGTCTGGGTGATCGCCCCCGCGACGTCGGTGTAGTACGGCGTCACCGGACGGGGGCCACCCTCGCCGATCGACTCCCGGATCAAGTCGGCGTTGGCGTACTCGGCCCGCACCTTCGGATCGTCGTAGGACGCGGCGTACGGTGACGCCTCACTCTCGTCGAGCATGTACTGGGTGGCCTTCGGTTCGGCGTTGATGCACTCCACCAACTGGACCGCCTGATCCGGGTGCTTCGAGTACGCGCCGACGCCCAGGTTGGCGCCACCGAGCGGGGGCGCGCTGGGACGATCGGCGAACACTCTCGGGTACCGGGCCCAGCCGATGTCGTCGACGACGGCCTGGTCGAGCGTTCCCGCCTCGGCCGCGCTGCGGGCGGCGGCGAGCACGTACGGCCAGTTCAGCATGAACATGCCCTGCTCCGACTGGAACGTCGCCCGGGCCTGTTCCTCGGCGGCGTTGGACAGGTCGACGGGAGCGGCGCTGGATCGCGCGAGATTGCCGACGATCTCGGCGGCCTTCTCGCCGGCGGGGCTGGCCAGCGCCGGCTTGGCGTTGCGTCCCGCCTCGACGTCTTGAAGCACTTCGCCACCGCCGGAGAGCACCAGCGCGTTGATCCAGACCATGTAGCCCTCGTAGCGCTGGCCCTGGGTGGAGATCTTCTTGCCTTGCCCCACAGCGGCTTTCAGCATGTCGTCCCACGTGAAGTTCGGACTGGTGGGGTCGACGCCAGCCTTGGCCGCCAACGACTTGCGATACCAGAGCAGCTGGGCGTTCGACTTGTACGGTGCGCCGAAGAGCTTGTCCTCCCACATCCCGGTCTCCACCGGTGCGGGCAGCATCCCCGCGGTCAGACGGCCCTTCTCCTCGGCCGTGTACGGGCGCAGAAAACCCGCATGGGAGAACTCCGCGGTGAACACCACGTCGAGGCTCACCACGTCGATCGAACTGTCCCCGGCCGCGAGGCGCCGCACCATCTGCTCCCGCTGCGCGGTGGCGGTGCTCGGCAACGACTCGATCCGCACCTTGTAGGCGCCGCCCGAGGCGTCCGCACACTGTTCGGCACGCGCCGCAGACCCGCCGTTGTCGGGCAGGATGTACCACGTCAGCGTCGGAGGACCGCTCTCACTCCCGCAGCCGGACAACAGCGTTGCCGTCAAGATCGATGCGCTGGCCAGCGCGATTGCCCGTCGTATCGGTGAATGGGCGAACTGATTTCGTTTCATGCATCCTCGTCTGTCGAGCAGCGGCCATCTCAACCTGCACACGAGTGTGGCACACCTCACAACGACTTTGGGCGGGTTGCCCCCGCTTTGCGACGATGGTGGACGCCGGCCCACGAAAGGCGTTGCAGAACTGAGACTCCCGATCGACCAGGGCAATCGGGGTATCGTCGGCGCGCCCAACGGGTAGTCGACGACGACGTGCACCCAACCGATCCGAGGAGAGCCGTGGCATCCGCAGAATCCTGGTGGCAGACCGCCGTCGTCTACCAGGTCTACATCCGCAGCTTCGCCGACGGGAGTGGCGACGGCGTCGGCGACATCGCGGGACTACGCGACCGCCTGCCGTACCTCGCTCGACTCGGCGTCGATGCGATCTGGATCAACCCCTGGTATCCGTCACCGCTGGCCGACGGTGGCTACGACGTGGCCGACTACCGCGACGTCGAACCGCTCTACGGAACCCTGCCCGAGGCCGACCTGGTGATCGCCGAGGCGCACGAGGCCGGCATCCGCGTGCTGCTCGACATCGTGCCCAACCACAGTTCGGATCAGCATCGGTGGTTCGTCGCGGCACTCGCCGGTGACCCAAAGGCCAGGCAGCGCTACCACTTTCGGACCGGCAAGGGGAAGGACGGCGCGGAGCCGCCCAACGACTGGCAGAGCGTCTTCGGCGGACCCGCCTGGACCAGGGTGGCCGACGGCGAGTGGTACCTGCACCTCTTCGCGCCCGGCCAACCCGACTTCAACTGGGAGAACCCCGAGGTGCGCGCCGAGTTCGAGGACGTCTTGGCGTTCTGGTTCGACAAGGGGGTCGACGGCTTCCGCATCGACGTCGCCCACGGCTTGGTCAAGGCCGACGGCCTGCCCGACGGCGGTGCCGGACCCGACGCCGCACCGGGCTTGGTCCAGCACAACGAATCCCACCCCGCCTGGGACCAGGATGGCGTGCACGACGTGTACCGCGGGTGGCGCGCGGTGGCGAATCGCTATGAGCCCGAACGCATCTTCATCGCCGAGGCATGGGTGCCCAACAACGAACGGCTGGCGCGCTATCTGCGCTTCGACGAGTTGCACACCGCCTTCCAGTTCGACTTCCTTCGCGCGCCGTGGCGGGCGAGCATTCTGCGGACCGTGATCGACGACGCCGTGAAGGAGGCGGCGTCCGTCGGCGCCCCGCCGACGTGGGTGCTGTCCAACCACGACGTCACCCGCACCGTCACCCGGTACGCGCGCTCGCAACCCGATCACCTGATCGAGACGGACTGGGAGCGCACCCGTTGGGCCGAGGAGCCCGCCGACTACGCGCTGGGGCTGCGCCGAGCCCGCGCGGCCGCGCTGCTGCAGTTGGCCCTGCCGGGCACGGCCTACGTCTACCAGGGGGAGGAACTCGGGCTCGAAGAGGTCGAGGACCTGCCGAACGACGTCCGTCAGGATCCGATCTGGGAGCAGTCGGGTCACACCGACGTCGGCCGCGACGGCTGCCGGGTGCCGTTGCCGTGGGCGGGAGACGCTGCGCCATACGGGTTCTCGCCCAACGCCGACGCCACCCCGTGGCTGCCGCAACCGTCGGATTGGGCCTCGCGCACCGCCGCGGCCCAAGACGGAGATCCCGACTCGACGCTCAACCTGTATCGGCGGGCATTGTCGGTCCGCGCCACGACATGGGTGGAATCCGGCGACATGGAGTGGATCCCGACCGCACCGGAGGTCGCGGCGTTCCGGCGTGGTGACGCGCAATGCTGGGTGAACACGGGGGACCGGGCGGTCGAGCTGCCGACCGATGCGACCGTCGTGCTGGCGTCGGTGCCGGGCACCACCACCGAGCTGCCGCCGGACGCGGCGGTGTGGCTAGTGACCGACTAGTTCGCGGCCCACTGCCTCTTCTCGGGGAAGAGGTGCTGGGCGGCGGTGACGACGTGGTGGTTGCGGTGCCGGGCCGGATCGAGCTCGGTGACCGTCTCCAGCACGGGCGGCGCCGGCGGGGCAGGCAGCGGGGCGACGGTCGCGGTGCTCGGCTGGGGCATCGCGCGTTCGATCCCCAGGACGTCGCCGATCTCGGCCCAACCGATTCCGGCGTCGTGCGCGGCCAGCGCCGCGACCTGCACCGCATGCGACGCCGACTGCAGGTTCTTGCACTCGCGCTTCCACTTGGCGTTGCGCCGAGCGTGGTCCAGGTTGGCCTGCGCTTCGATCAGACGTTCCAGCTCCGGGCTGTTCCGAGATGTTGAGCGAACCACTGCGTCCGCGTCGTTACGACGCCCGTTGGAACTCTTCATGTGTTTGCCGATCCCCCAATCAGTGCACCAATGATTACAGCCCCCCACCGCAACCGCAATGCAGAAAGTATTACGTGTTACCTGCGAAGATCACGACCGATCTGAACGACTCGGCGAGCCGCCGGTGCGCGAGCCGACTGCCTCGACCCCGTACAGTCGGTAGCTGGCGGTGACCCTTCCCAGCATTCGTCCAGGTTCGGGCCTGCGCACCGCGCCCGGACGACGTCGCCACGGATCCAAGGCGTGGCCCGCGTTTTGGCTGATCGGCGCGCGGCGCGCTATTCTTTCTGCTGTTCCACCGAAGACCGTCGGTCACCGAGAAATCGGTTGAAGGTCCCGGAATCATCCGGGCGGCCCACGCAGGAGGACGAGGCACCATCGTTGGCTAGCGTCAACGGATCTTCACGCCCCGGCCGCTCTGCGTCCGGGGCGTTCGTCGTTTCCGGGGTCATCCCTAGTCCAGGGACCGGACCCAACTGAGATAGGAGGCATGCATGGCCAGAGCTGACAAGGCCACCGCCGTTGCCGACATCGCCGAGCAGTTCAAGGAGTCGACCGCCACGGTCGTCACCGAGTATCGCGGCCTCACCGTGGCCAACCTTGCGGATCTGCGCAAGTCCCTCGGTGGCGGCGCGTCCTACTCGGTCGCCAAGAACACCCTGGTAAAGCGCGCCGCATCCGAGGCGGGTGTGACGGGTCTCGACGACCTGTTCACCGGCCCGACCGCCATCGCGTTCATCAAGGGCGAGCCCGTCGACGCCGCGAAGGCAATCAAGACATTCGCCAAGGATCACAAGGCCCTCGTCATCAAGGGCGGCTACATGGACGGCAAGGCGCTGTCCGTGGACGAGGTCAACCGCATCGCGGACCTCGAGTCGCGCGAGGTGCTGCTGGCCAAGCTGGCCGGCGCGATGAAGGCCAAGACCAGCCAGGCCGCGGCACTGTTCGCCGCCCCGGCGTCGCAGGTCGCCCGCCTCGTCTTCGCGCTGCAGGAGAAGAGGGAGGCCGCCGAGGGTGGCCCCGCCGCCGCTCCCGCCGCCGCCGCGGACGACGCAGAAGCAGAAGCACCGACGGACGCCGTGGCCGACGCCCCGGCCGACGCCGAATAACACCACCCATCAAGAACCACGCAAGAATCTAGGAAGGACCACACCATGGCCAAGCTCAGCACCGAAGACCTGCTCGACGCGTTCAAGGAACTGACCCTGTTGGAGCTCTCGGAGTTCGTCAAGGCCTTCGAAGAGACCTTCGACGTCACCGCCGCCGCCCCGGTCGCCGTTGCCGCCGCCGCCGGCGCAGCCGCGCCTGCCGAGGCCGCCGAGGAGCAGTCGGAATTCGACGTCATCCTCGAGGGTGCCGGCGAGAAGAAGATCGGCGTCATCAAGGTCGTCCGTGAGATCGTCTCGGGCCTGGGCCTCAAGGAGGCCAAGGATCTCGTCGACAGCGCCCCCAAGCCGCTGCTCGAGAAGGTCAACAAGGATCAGGCCGACGACGCCAAGGCCAAGCTCGAGGCCGCCGGCGCCACCGTCACCGTCAAGTAGTAGCAACTGCTTCGAGAAAGCCGCCCGGGATCATCGCGATCCCGGGCGGCTTTTTCGTGTCGTGAGGCGGCCGGAGCAAACGTGGGTGCCACGCACCCGACCACCCAATGGCTGGCAAAGCGAAGAGTGCCCAGACCCCGTGCGCTACAGTGACTCAAGCCACAGGCGGGCATGTCTGTTTGGCGAGCAAAAGCACTGGCGGAAGGGTCGCGCGTGGGCATCGGTATTCAGGTAGAGGGATTGACGAAGTCCTTCGGGCCCCAGCGAATCTGGGAAGACGTCACCTTCGATCTGCCGGCGGGTGAGGTCAGCGTCCTGCTGGGCCCCTCCGGTACCGGCAAGTCCGTGTTCCTGAAATCGCTGATCGGGTTGCTGCGGCCCGAGCGCGGCAAGATCATCGTCGACGGCACCAACATCATCGAGTGCTCCGCCAAGGAGCTCTACGAGATCCGCACGCTGTTCGGCGTCATGTTCCAGGACGGCGCGCTGTTCGGCTCGATGAGCCTCTACGACAACACCGCGTTCCCGCTTCGTGAGCACACGAAGAAGAAGGAATCCGAGATCCGTCAGATCGTGATGGAGAAGCTCGACCTGGTCGGTCTGACCGGCGACGAGACCAAGTTCCCCGGCGAGATCTCCGGCGGTATGCGCAAGCGCGCCGGCCTGGCCCGCTCGCTGGTGCTCGACCCGCAGATCATCCTCTGCGACGAGCCGGACTCCGGTCTGGATCCCGTGCGTACGGCATACCTGTCGCAGCTGCTGATCGACATCAACGCCCAGATCGACTGCACCATCCTGATCGTCACGCACAACATCAACATCGCCCGCACGGTGCCCGACAACATGGGCATGCTTTTCCGCAAGCACCTGGTGATGTTCGGTCCGCGCGAGGTGCTGCTGACCTCCGACGAGCCGGTGGTCAAGCAGTTCCTCAACGGTCGCCGCATCGGGCCCATCGGCATGTCCGAGGAGAAGGACGAGTCGACGATGGCGGAGGAGCAGGCCATGATCGACGCCGGTCACCACGACGGTGGCACCGAGGAGATCGAGGGCGTGCCGCCGCAGGTCAACGCCACCCCCGGCATGCCGGAGCGCAAGGCCGTCGGACGTCGTCAGGCCCGGGTGCGCGAGATCATGCACACCCTGCCCCCGGCTGCGCAGGAAGCCATCCGCGCCGACCTCGACGGCACCAACCAGCACGCCGGCTACAACCCGGACAACGACGCCACTGCGCGCAATCGCAGCCGCGCCGAAGAAGAGGCCCCCACGGCCTCGATCCCCGTCGCCAAGGAGTGACGCTCCCCGGTCCCGGCGGCCGGAGAACCCGCGAGCTGCTCAACCGTCCCGCGACGGTGGTCGACGGCTACCTCGACGTGATGGGTGCCGCGGAGGTACCGCAGACGACGGGTCAGCGCGTGATGGGGTCGTCGGTCCTGCCGATGATCTACGAACAGCTGTGGCGACCCGTGCTGTTCTTCGGGTTCACCGGGCGAAACGCCGCTCAGGAGAACCGACGCAAGCTGCGGCTGCTCGACGTCCGGCCGGGTGACACCGTGCTCGACGTCGCCTGCGGGCCGGGCAACACCACCCGCACCCTGATGGACGCGGTCGGGGCCGGCGGGCTCGCGATCGGCGCGGACAGCTCCGCCACGATGCTGGCGCAGGCCGTCCGTGACACGGCGCCGGGCAGCCCGGTCGGTTACGTTCGGGCCGACGCCGTCGACCTGCCCTTCGACGACGCCACCGTCGACGCCGTCAGCTGCTACGGCGCGCTCTATCTCATGGACGATCCCTTCGGCGCGCTCCGGGAGATGATCCGGGTGCTCGTGCCCGGCGGCCGGATCGCCGTGCTCACCACCTGCGCGAGGGGTCCGGCGCCGGTGCGGCGGATCGGTGTGGCGGCGTCGCGGTGGGCGCCGGTGCGGCTCTTCGACGTCGACGAGGTGAGCGACGTGATGCGCGATGCCGGCCTGGTCGACGTGACCCGCGACGTGACGGCCGCCTCGCAGACCACGAGCGGGCGGCGGCCCGAGTCGCCGTGATGTCGAGAATCTGACGTTGGCGACATTTATCGGCTGGATGTCGGTGCGGCCGGTTACATTCCGTCGGTGAGTGCGAATCGCTGGTGGCGCGGGGCGTGGATCGTGACCGCCGGGGTGGGGATCGCGCTCGGTGCGAGCCACGGCGTGGCCGCGGCGGAGTCGGATGCGTCGGGCGGCGGCGCGGCGTCGTCGTCCGCGTCGTCGTCGGGGACGTCGGGAGCGTCCGAGCCTTCGGGACCCGCCGCGACGGAATCGAAAAGCGCTGACACCGACCATGATTCGGGGTCCAAGAGCACCGACGGTCCGACCAGTACCGTGAGCGCGTCCACGGTGACCGTGGACCGCGACGACCCCGTCGTGAAGTCGAAGCCGACGAAGACCAACACGAAGAGTGCGGAGGGCGCCGCTGCGTCGGCGGCGGTGACGGCGTCCACCCCGCTCGAGGTGACACCCAAGGATCCGACGCCGAAGGATCCGACGCCCAAGGATCCGGTCGTCGCCGAGACCACCCCGGTCGCCGACACCATCCCGGTCGCCGAGACCACCCCCGCCGTCGAGTCGACGCCACCCGTCGTCGCGGAGGAGAAGGCCGAACCGGTGGTCGTGCCCACGCCGTCCGCCGGCGCGACGCCCCCGTCGGCCGTCGAGCCCGCCGCCCTGGCCGCCGCCGACGTCTCCACGATCCGCAGCTTGGCCGCACCCGTCGCACCGCGGCCCCAGCCGGGCCCGATCGCGACGGTCGTCATCAGCCTGCTGTCCGCCTTCGGACTGCTCCCGCCCGTCGCACCGGTTCCCGTGGACGTCACCGGCGTTCCGACGCAATCGGTGCCCGGCACGTCGAACGTCAACGGGGTGACCGGCGTCCAGGTCGGCAGCTCCAACCTGGGCATCCCGGTCGGCGCCGGGACCTACACCGGCGCGGCCGACTGGTACTTCCCGACCCAGGCCGACGGCACCGTGCAGGCCCAGGGCGTCATGCTGCTGCAGCACGGGTTCCTGGGCTCGAAATCCTGGTACGCGGCGCTGGCCCAGGACCTGGCGGTCCGCACCAACAGCATCGTGGTCGTCCCCAACATCCCGTCGTTCCCCTTCTTCACGTGCAACGGGTGCACGCTCAGCGCGGTCCCGATGCAGCAGGGCGTCGCGGCGCTGTTCACCGACCCGAACCGCACGTCGCTGAACGCGAGCGCCGCGGCGGCCGGCTTCCACGGGGTGCTGCCGGAGAAGTTCATCCTCACCGGTCACTCCGCGGGCGGGGGACTGGCCGCGGCCGCCGGGGGCTTCTACTCCGACGCCGTCGCGCCGGCGGACAACGACCTGCTCGGCGTGGTGATGTACGACGGTGTTTCGTCCAACGGCACCTTCGCCGGCGCGCTGACGAGTCTGGCCAACCGCGGCATCCCGATCTACCAGATCGCCGCGCCGCCGCAGCCGTGGAACGCCAACGGCCAGACCACCAACGACCTGGTGGCGGCGCAGCAGCCGGGCCAGTTCGTCGGCGTGGTCCTCGCCAACGGGTCCCACGTCGACTCGCTGATCGGGGGCTCGCCGATCATCGACTTCTTCAGCCAGCTCTTCATCAAGCCGTCCCCGCCGGGCAACACCCAGGCGGTCTACACGCTGGCCAACGGCTGGATCAACGACATGTACGCCGGTCTCGGACCCGCGAACGGCGTCTACGGCACCTACGGCGACCCCGACCAGTACCTCGAGTTGGCGCCGACGGCCGCGATCGTGCTCGGGCCCGCACCCGTCGTCGACGTGAACCGGTACCTCGGCACCTGGTACGAGGTGGGCAGCGTCAAGCAGTTCTTCTCGTTCGGCCTGGTGAACACCACCGCCGTCTACAGCGCCAACCCCGACGGGTCGATCGGCGTGGTGAACTCCGGCAACTACTTCGTCGACGGTGGTCCGCAGTCCCGCATCGTCGGCGCCGCCCTGCCGGTGAGCGCGACCAACGACAAGCTGAACGTGACCTTCTTCGGGCCCGCCTCGGCCACGCCGCCGGGCAACTACTGGATCGTCGACCTCGCGGCCGACTACGGCTGGGCCATCGTGAGCGACCCCAGCGGCAACACGGGCTTCCTGCTGAGCCGCACGCGCACCGTGTCCGCCGACCTGTACCAGGAGTTGCTGGACCGCGCGTCGGTCAAGGGAGTCAAGGGACGGATCACGGTGACTCCACAGCCTGCGGCGGCGCGTGAACTTTCCTCCCCAAACCGCGTGTGAACTCTTGACGGAAGGGCGAAACCGGGCCAGTCTGTTGGTCAGCATGTATCCGAGGGTTGAGGTCGCCAGCCAGCGCCGGAGCCCATATCATGCCGATGTTGAGGAATGCGCCGTTCTGCGCTAGTGTTGGACGTTGCGCTGGCTGCATCCTGCCCATCCTCATCCGCCTCTTATCGCCCGACCTATCCTGAGCGCTGCTCAGGGAACTAGTCGTGTGCTTCGGGGCCGAGACTCAGGCCTGAGAATGCCAGCCGAACCTAACGCAGATAACGCGGCAAGGGTCCGGTCTTCGGCCGGCCACCCGATCGTCGCATCCGGTGCTGGAAGGATGCATCTTGGCAGTCTCTCGCCAGAGCAAGTCAGTAGAAAACCCCAACAACTCCGTTCCTGGAGCACCTAACAGAGTTTCCTTCGCAAAGCTTCGTGAGCCGCTCGAGGTTCCCGGTCTGCTCGACGTGCAGACGGACTCCTTCGAATGGCTGATCGGTTCCGACGGCTGGCGTGAGAAGGCTCTCGAGCGCGGCGAGGTCAACCCCGTCGGCGGTCTCGAAGAGGTGCTCACGGAGTTGTCGCCGATCGAGGACTTCGCGGGCACGCTCTCGCTGAGCTTCTCCGATCCGCGGTTCGACGAGGTCAAGGCACCCGTCGACGACTGCAAGGAAAAGGATCAGACCTACGCGGCGCCGCTGTTCGTCACCGCGGAGTTCATCAACAACACCACCGGCGAGATCAAGAGCCAGACCGTCTTCATGGGCGACTTCCCCATGATGACCGAGAAGGGCACCTTCATCATCAACGGCACCGAGCGTGTCGTCGTGTCCCAGCTCGTCCGCTCGCCCGGCGTCTACTTCGACAAGTCGAAGGACAAGGCCACCGAGAACGACCTGACCAGTGTCAAGGTCATCCCCGGTCGCGGCGCCTGGCTCGAGTTCGACGTCGACAAGCGCGCCACCGTCGGCGTGCGCATCGACCGCAAGCGTCGTCAGCCCGTCACCGTGCTGCTGAAGGCCCTCGGCTGGACCAGCGAGCAGATCACCGAGCGCTTCGGCTTCTCCGAGATCATGATGTCGACCCTGGAGAAGGACAGCACCGCCGGTCCCGACGAGGCACTGCTGGACATCTACCGGAAGCTGCGCCCGGGCGAGCCGCCCACCAAGGAATCCGCGCAGACCCTGCTGGAGAACCTGTTCTTCAAGGAGAAGCGCTACGACCTGGCCCGCGTCGGCCGCTACAAGGTCAACAAGAAGCTGGGCCTGAACGTGGGCCAGCCGATCACGTCCTCGACGCTGAACGAAGAGGACATCGTCGCGACCATCGAGTACCTGGTGCGCCTGCACGAGGGCCAGACCACGATGACCGCCCCCGGCGGCGCCGAGGTTCCCGTCGAGGTCGACGACATCGACCACTTCGGCAACCGTCGTCTGCGTACGGTCGGCGAACTGATCCAGAATCAGATCCGCGTCGGCCTGTCCCGCATGGAGCGCGTCGTCCGCGAGCGGATGACCACCCAGGACGTCGAGGCGATCACGCCGCAGACCCTGATCAACATCCGTCCCGTCGTGGCGGCGATCAAGGAGTTCTTCGGAACGTCGCAGCTGTCGCAGTTCATGGACCAGAACAACCCGCTGTCGGGTCTGACCCACAAGCGCCGCCTGTCGGCGCTGGGCCCCGGTGGTCTGTCCCGTGAGCGTGCCGGCCTCGAAGTTCGTGACGTGCACTCCAGCCACTACGGCCGCATGTGCCCGATCGAGACCCCGGAAGGCCCGAACATCGGCCTGATCGGTTCGCTGTCGGTGTACGCGCGGGTCAACCCGTTCGGCTTCATCGAAACGCCGTACCGCAAGGTCGTCGACGGTGTCGTCACCGACGAGATCAACCACCTCACCGCCGACGAGGAGGACCGCTACGTCGTAGCGCAGGCCAACTCGCCGATCGACGAGAACAACCGGTTCACCGAGGAGAAGATCCTCGTCCGTCGTAAGGGTGGCGAGGTCGAGAACGTCTCGCCGATGGACGTCGACTACATGGACGTCTCACCGCGCCAGATGGTGTCGGTGGCCACGGCCATGATCCCGTTCCTCGAGCACGACGACGCCAACCGCGCCCTCATGGGTGCCAACATGCAGCGCCAGGCGGTTCCGCTGGTGCGCAGCGAGGCCCCCCTGGTCGGTACCGGCATGGAACTCCGTGCCGCGATCGACGCCGGCGACGTCATCGTCGCCACCAAGGCCGGTGTCATCGAAGAGGTGTCCGCCGACTACATCACCGTGATGGCAGACGACGGCACGCGGCACACCTACCGGATGCGCAAGTTCGCCCGCTCCAACCACGGCACGTGCGCCAACCAGCGCCCGATCGTGGACAGCGGCCAGCGGGTCGAGGCCGGTCAGGTCCTCGCCGACGGACCCTGCACCGAAAACGGTGAAATGGCCCTCGGCAAGAACCTGCTCGTGGCGATCATGCCGTGGGAAGGCCACAACTACGAGGACGCGATCATCCTCTCGCAGCGCCTGGTCGAGGAGGACGTCCTGACGTCCATCCACATCGAGGAGCACGAGATCGACGCCCGCGACACCAAGCTGGGCGCCGAGGAGATCACCCGGGACATCCCGAACGTCTCCGACGAGGTGCTGGCCGATCTCGACGAGCGCGGCATCATCCGCATCGGTGCCGAGGTCCGCGACGGCGACATCCTGGTCGGCAAGGTCACGCCCAAGGGCGAGACCGAGCTGACCCCGGAAGAGCGCCTGCTGCGTGCCATCTTCGGTGAGAAGGCGCGCGAGGTTCGCGACACGTCGCTCAAGGTGCCGCACGGCGAGTCCGGCAAGGTCATCGGCGTTCGGATGTTCTCCCGCGAAGAGGACGACGAGCTGCCCGCCGGCGTCAACGAGCTGGTCCGCGTCTACGTGGCCCAGAAGCGCAAGATCTCCGACGGCGACAAGCTCGCCGGACGCCACGGCAACAAGGGCGTCATCGGCAAGATCCTCCCGATCGAAGACATGCCGTTCATGCCGGACGGCACGCCGGTCGACATCATCCTGAACACGCACGGTGTGCCGCGACGGATGAACATCGGCCAGATCCTGGAGACGCACCTCGGCTGGGTGGCCAAGGCAGGCTGGAACATCAACGTCGTCGGCGACACGGGCGAACTGCCCGGTTGGGCGGAGAACCTGCCCGACGAGCTGCTCTCGGCGCCGGCCGACAGCATCGTCTCCACGCCCGTCTTCGACGGTGCGCGCGAGAACGAGCTGGAGGGCCTGCTGGGCGCGACGCTTCCCAACCGCGACGGTGACGTGATGGTCAACGCCGAGGGCAAGTCGCAGTTGTTCGATGGCCGCAGTGGCGAGCCGTTCCCGTACCCGGTGACGGTTGGCTACATGTACATCCTGAAGCTGCACCACTTGGTGGACGACAAGATTCACGCTCGCTCGACCGGTCCGTACTCGATGATCACGCAGCAGCCGCTGGGTGGTAAGGCGCAGTTCGGTGGTCAGCGATTCGGTGAGATGGAGTGCTGGGCCATGCAGGCCTACGGTGCGGCGTACACGCTGCAGGAACTCCTGACCATCAAGTCCGACGACACCGTCGGCCGCGTGAAGGTCTACGAGGCAATCGTCAAGGGCGAGAACATCCCCGAACCCGGGATTCCGGAGTCGTTCAAGGTGTTGCTCAAGGAGCTCCAGTCGCTGTGCCTCAACGTCGAGGTGCTGTCGTCTGAAGGCCAGCGGATCGAAATGCGTGACAGTGACGACGAGGACCTGGAACGCGCTGCCGCGAACCTGGGAATCAACCTGTCCCGCAACGAGTCGCCGTCGGTCGAAGATCTCGCTTAGCTGCAGTTTCGGGGACTTCGCGTCCCGCGATTTGATTGATAGTCATCTAGTCCCGCAAGGGGAAAGGGAGTTACGTGCTCGACGTCAACTTCTTCGATGAACTCCGCATTGGCCTCGCCACTGCGGACGACATCCGCAATTGGTCCTACGGTGAGGTCAAGAAGCCGGAGACCATCAACTACCGCACGCTCAAGCCAGAGAAGGACGGCCTGTTCTGCGAGAAGATCTTCGGACCGACTCGCGACTGGGAGTGCTACTGCGGCAAGTACAAGCGCGTGCGCTTCAAGGGAATCGTCTGTGAGCGCTGCGGTGTCGAGGTAACTCGCGCCAAGGTGCGTCGTGAGCGGATGGGCCACATCGAACTGGCCGCACCCGTCACCCACATCTGGTACTTCAAGGGCGTGCCCAGCCGTCTCGGCTACCTGCTCGACCTGGCCCCGAAGGATCTCGAGAAGATCATCTACTTCGCGGCCTACGTCATCACCGCGGTGGACACCGAGCAGCGTCACAGCGACCTGTCGACCCTCGAGGCCGAAATGGTCGTCGAGAAGAAGGCCGTCGAGGCACAGCGCGACACCGATCTCGAAGAGCGGGCCCAGAAGCTCGAAGCCGACATGGCCGAACTGGAGAAGGACGGCGCCAAGTCCGACGTCCGTCGCAAGGTTCGCGACGGCGGCGAGCGCGAAATGCGTCAGCTCCGCGACCGGGCCCAGCGTGAGCTGGACCGCCTGGACGAGGTGTGGACCACGTTCACCAAGCTGGCTCCCAAGCAGCTCATCGTCGACGAGGTGCTCTACCGCGAGCTCATCGACCGCTACGGCGAGTACTTCCAGGGCGCCATGGGCGCGGAGTCGATCAAGAAGCTCATCGAGACCTTCGACATCGACGCCGAGGCCGAGAGCCTCCGCGACACCATCAAGAACGGCAAGGGTCAGAAGAAGCTTCGCGCCCTGAAGCGTCTGAAGGTCGTCGCGGCGTTCCAGATGAACCGCAACTCGCCGATGGGCATGGTGCTCGACGCCGTTCCGGTGATCCCGCCGGAGCTGCGCCCGATGGTTCAGCTCGACGGTGGCCGGTTCGCCACGTCCGACCTGAACGATCTGTACCGCCGCGTCATCAACCGCAACAACCGGTTGAAGCGACTGATCGACCTCGGCGCGCCCGAGATCATCGTCAACAACGAGAAGCGCATGCTTCAGGAGTCCGTCGACGCACTGTTCGACAACGGACGTCGTGGCCGCCCCGTCACCGGGCCGGGCAACCGTCCGCTGAAGTCGCTGTCGGATCTGTTGAAGGGCAAGCAGGGTCGGTTCCGTCAGAACCTGCTCGGCAAGCGCGTCGACTACTCCGGCCGTTCGGTCATCGTCGTCGGCCCCCAGCTCAAGCTGCACCAGTGTGGTCTGCCGAAGCTGATGGCCCTCGAGCTGTTCAAGCCGTTCGTGATGAAGCGTCTGGTCGACCTGAACCACGCGCAGAACATCAAGAGCGCCAAGCGCATGGTCGAACGTCAGCGCCCGCAGGTGTGGGACGTCCTCGAAGAGGTCATCTCCGAGCACCCCGTGCTGCTGAACCGCGCACCAACGCTGCACCGCTTGGGCATCCAGGCCTTCGAACCGCAGTTGGTCGAAGGCAAGGCCATCCAGCTGCACCCGCTGGTGTGTGAGGCGTTCAACGCCGACTTCGACGGTGACCAGATGGCAGTTCACCTGCCGCTGTCCGCCGAGGCGCAGGCCGAGGCACGCATCCTGATGCTGTCGTCGAACAACATCCTGTCGCCCGCGTCGGGTCGTCCGTTGGCCATGCCGCGTCTGGACATGGTGACCGGTCTGTTCTTCCTGACCACCGAGATCGACGGCGATCTCGGCGAGGGCACCGCGGCGTCGACCGACCACGTCGAGACCGGCGTGTACAGCTCGCCGGCCGAGGCGCAGATGGCCGTCGACCGTGGCGCGCTGAGCGTGCGGGCCAAGATCAAGGTCCGGTTGACGCACCTGCGTCCGCCGGCCGACGTCGAGGCCGCTCAGTTCCCCGACGGCTGGAAGATGGGCGACGCCTGGTTGGCGGAGACCACCTTGGGCCGGGTGCTGTTCAACGAGCTGCTGCCGCGCGGATATCCGTTCGTCAACAAGCAGATGCACAAGAAGGTCCAGGCGTCGATCATCAACGATCTCGCCGAGCGCTACCCGATGATCGTGGTCGCGCAGACCGTCGACAAGCTCAAGGACGCCGGTTTCCACTGGGCCACCCGCTCGGGTGTCACCGTGTCCATGGCCGACGTGCTGGTGCCGCCGAACAAGGCACAGATCCTCGACGGCTACGAGCAGCAAGCGGACGCCATCGAGAAGAAGTACCAGCGTGGCCTGCTCGAGAAGATCGAGCGGACCGACGCCCTGGTCAAGATCTGGAAGGAAGCCACCGAAGAGGTCGGTAACGCGCTGCGCGACCACTACCCGTCGTCCAACTCGATCATTCAGCTGATCGACTCGGGCGCCACCGGTACGTTCAACCAGACGCGCACCCTGGCCGGCATGAAGGGCCTGGTGACGAACCCGAAGGGTGAGTTCATCCCGCGCCCGATCAAGTCGTCCTTCCGTGAGGGCCTGACCGTGTTGGAGTACTTCATCAACACGCACAGCGCCCGAAAGGGTCTGGCCGACACCGCCCTTCGTACGGCGGACTCGGGTTACCTGACCCGTCGTCTGGTCGACGTGTCTCAGGACGTCATCGTGCGCGAGCACGATTGCCAGACTGAGCGCGGCATCATGACCACGATCGCGGCCACCGAGGCCGACGGCACTCTGACCCGCGACGCGCACGTCGAGACCTCGACCTATGCGCGCACGCTGGCCGTGGATGCCATCGACGCCAACGGAAACGTCGTCGTCGAGCGTGGACACGACCTGGGCGACCCGGCGATCGACGCACTGCTGGCCGCGGGCGTCACCGAGGTCAAGGTGCGTTCGGTGCTGACCTGCATGACGGGCACCGGCGTCTGCGCCACGTGCTACGGCCGCTCGATGGCCACCGGCAAGCTGGTCGACATCGGTGAGGCCGTCGGCATCGTCGCCGCGCAGTCCATCGGTGAGCCCGGCACGCAGCTGACCATGCGTACGTTCAAGCAGGAGGGCGGCGTCGGTGAGGACATCACCGGTGGTCTTCCTCGTGTGCAGGAGCTGTTCGAGGCCCGCGTGCCGCGTAACACCGCTCCGATCGCGGACGTCACGGGTCGGGTCAACATCGAAGTGGGCGAGAAGTTCTACAAGATGACGATCATCCCGGATGACGGTGGTGAAGAAGTCGTCTACGACAAGCTCACTCGTCGTCAGCGCCTGAAGGTGTTCAAGCACGAGGACGGCTCCGAGCGTCTCCTGGCCGACGGTGACCACGTGGAGGTGGGCCAGCAGCTGATGGAGGGCTCGGCCAACCCGCACGAGGTGCTCCGCGTCCAGGGCCCCCGCGAGGTGCAGATCCACCTCGTCAAGGAGGTCCAGGAGGTCTACCGCGCTCAGGGTGTGTCGATCCACGACAAGCACATCGAGGTGATCGTCCGGCAGATGCTGCGTCGCGTCACGGTGATCGATTCGGGCGCAACGGAATTCCTGCCCGGTTCGTTGACCGAGCGGGCCGAGTTCGAGTCGGCGAACCGTCGCGTGGTGGCTGAGGGCCTCGAGCCCGCCGCCGGGCGTCCGGTCCTGATGGGCATCACGAAGGCTTCGTTGGCGACCGATTCCTGGTTGTCGGCGGCGTCGTTCCAGGAGACCACGCGAGTGCTGACCGATGCGGCGATCAACTGCCGCAGCGACCGGCTCAACGGTCTGAAGGAGAACGTGATCATCGGCAAGCTGATCCCGGCCGGTACGGGTATCGCCCGCTACCGGGACATCCAGGTCCAGCCGACCGAGGAAGCCCGCGCCGCGGCGTACACGATCCCGTCCTACGAGGACCAGTACTACAGCCCCGACTTCGGTCAGGGTGCCGGCCAGGCCGTGCCGCTCGACGATTACGGATTCAGCGACTACCGCTAGTCACTGTGTGGAAGGGCCCCGGCTTCGGCCGGGGCCCTTTTGCGTTGGGGATGCCGGGGTGGGGATGCCTTCCCTTCCCGCGAGCAGTCGCAAAAGTGTGCGACACGCCGGGTGGTTTTGCATGTCTGCGTCTGCTCGGCCGTCGACGGTGGCGCATTCATCCACAGATCGGTGATCGCCTCTGTTGCATCGGTGCTGCGAGCGCCAGCATCGAATGATGTTGCTCGACGCGATGTTCGGTCAGCGGGGTGGGTTGGCCACCACGGCCGACCTCTCGTCCGCCCTCAATGCCAGAACGCTGGCGCTCTTCGTCGAGGCGGGAGCGATCGTCAGGGTGTGCCACGGCGTCTACGCACTGTCGCCTCCGGATGTCCTGGGCCGGATCGCCGCCCTCGACCTGATGACCGGTCGAGAGTTGGTCGCCTGCATGAACACCGCTGCCGCGTTGCACGGTTTCGACACCGAGAACGATCCGCGCGTGCACGTCCTCGACCCGGCAATCCGCATGCGGCCGACGGAGTCGGTGATGGTGCATCAACGGTCGGGTGCTCCGCTGAAGCGCGTCGACGGACGCCTGGCCACCACTCCCGCGTGGACTGCCGTCGAGGTGGCCAGGACGTTGCGCCGACCTCGTGCCTTGGCAATGCTGGACGCCGCCCTGCGCTCGGGGTCTTGTACGGCGGCGGGGCTCGGTCGTGCGGTCGACGAGCAGAAGGGGCGGCGTGGAATCGTGCGGGTCCGAGAACTGCTCGCGCACGCGGACGGTCGGTCCGAGTCCCCGATGGAGAGCGAAGCGCGGCTGGTCTTCATCGACGGTGGGTTGCCCACGCCCGAGTTGCAGTATGAGATCGTCGATCGGTGTGGCGATCTCTGGCGTAGTGACTTCGCCTGGCCGACAGCTAAACTCGTCGCCGAGTACGACAGCATGCAGTGGCATGCGAGTCCGGAGGCGCTGAGGCACGACCGCATGAAGATGGCTCGGCTGCAGGAGTGCGGGTATCGAGTGGTCCCGCTCGTGGTGGACGACGTGCGTCGTCGACCGGAGAACCTGGTCGCGCGCATTGCCAGCTACCTGCGCGCCTCCTGACTTCCCGCGAGCAGTCGCAAAGTTGCACGAACACCCGGCGTGTCGCGCAGGTTTGCGTCTGCTCGCGGGGAAGGGGGAGGGGGCTAGTGGCCGGTGTGGACGGTGTCGCCCGGCAGCGCGCACGACGTCCGCGTCACCAGCGACACGGGTAGCACCGTGCGCCGGCGCATCTTGCGGTCGGGGTCGTCGAGCCGGTCGAAGAGACGCGTCACGGCGAAGCGGCCCATCTCGTCGCCGTCCTGGTTGATCACCGTGATGGCAGGGCGCAGCGCCGCGGCGGTGGGGAAGTCACCGAAGCCGACCACCGCGACGTCGGTGCGGCCGAGCGTCTGCAACGCCGACACCACCGAGACCGTGCACCGCGCGTTGGACGAGAACACCGCCGTCGGAGGCTCGGGTTCGGACAGGATGCGACGCAATGCGGCCGTGACGGTGTCGGCGTCGACGTCGCCGAGGTGGACGAGGCCGTCGGGGTGGGGCAGGCCCGCGTCGGCCAACGCCTCGCGGCAGCCCTGAAGGCGCAGCAGTCCGGTGACGACGTCGTCGCCGACGAAGGCGACCGCGCGGTGGCCGTGCGCGACCAGGTGGGCGGCCGCCTCCCGGCCGCCACCCACGTCGTCCTGCACCACGGCGTCGGCGGTGAGCTTGCCGGGCATCCGGTCGACGAAGACGAGCGGCGCGCGTGCCTGCCACGGTCGGAGGAAGGACATGTCGGGTCCGACGGGGCAGATGATCATCCCGGCGACCCGGCGATGCAGCAACGCCTCGATGGATTGCTGCTCGTGGGAGGGTTCCCAGCCGACGCTGGTGACGATGACCGCGACGCCGCGACGGCTGGCCTCGCGTTCGACCGCGCTGATGATGCCGGCGAAGAACGGGTCGGCGACGCCGGGCACCGCGACGCCGATCGCCGCGTCGCGACCGGTGCGGAACGTGACCGCCAGCATGTTGGGCACGTACTTCAATTCGGCGATCGCCTGCTCGACGCGCTGGCGAACTTCGGTGGAGACGTAGCGGTCGTTGTTGACTACGCGGGACACGGTTTTCGCGCTTACGCCAGCGCGCGTCGCCACGTCGCGCATCGTCGCCATCGGCCGTCCTCCCTGGTCGGTCGGGACAGTATGTCATCGATGTCAGAAAAAGGGCCGCAGATTTTCTGACACCGGTGACATGGCCGCCGAAGTGGCGTACCGTCACGCGTCGAAGCGGTCACGGGAGTGACGCAGGTAACAGCAACGGATGCAGGAAAGAGGCGGAGCCGACGGATGAAGGCGGTGTCCTACGAAGGCCCCAAGACGTGGTCGGTGACCGACGTCCCCACGCCCGAGGCGGGACCGGGGCAGGTGCGCATCAGGGTCGACCAGGTCGGCGTGTGCGGCACCGATCTGCACATCCACGAGGGTGAGTTCGGTGCGGTGTTCCCCCTGATCCCCGGCCACGAGGTGGTGGGGGTCGTCGACCAACTCGGTGACGACGTCACCCGATTCCGTCTCGGCGAACAGGTCACCGTCAACCCGAACGTCTACTGCGGCCAGTGCCCGTACTGCCTTGCCGGCCGGCTCGGCCAGTGCGAGTCCATGCTGGGGTTCGGCAGCAACTTCCCCGGGTTCTTCGCCGAATACGCGGTCGCCGACCACACACTGGTCTTCTCCGCCGAGGGCCTCGACAAGGACACCGCGGTGTTCTGCGAGCCGACCTCGTGCGCCATGCACGGCCTGGAGTCGCTGCAGATGCGGCCGGGTGGCAGCGCGCTGGTGCTCGGTGCGGGTCCGACGGGTCTGCTGCTGGCCCAGCTGATCGCGTCGGGCGGCGCGTCGTCGGTGACGGTGGCCGGGCCCAGTCAGTTCAAGCTCGACACGGCACGGGGCCTCGGCGTGGACCGGACGGTGCGGATCGCCCGCGACGACCCGGACGCCAACATCGCCACGCTGCTGGCGGCCTCGCCGCACGGCGACGGGTACGACGCCGTCGTCGAGGCCACCGGCTCTCCGGTGGTGGGGGACATCTGCGTACCCCTCACCCGTCGGGGCGGCACGGTGCTGATCTACGGGGTGACCCGAGCCGACGACCTCGTCCGGTTTCACCCCTTCGACGTGTTCCGGCGCGAGATCACCATCAGGGGCTCGTTCGCGGAGATGACGTCCTTCGGCGCGGCCATCGACGCCCTCCGCGGCGGCCGGGTGCGCACCAACGGTCTCATCACCCACCGGTTCGGCCTCGACGAGTACGGCATGGCGTTGCAGACGCTGCGTGGTGAGGCCACCGCGCACAAGGTGGTGATCGAACTGTGAACCCGCAGCCACAACTGTTGCCGCCCAACGTGATCGAGCACTGGTACGCCGGTGGTCCGGCGTTGGCGGCATGGCGGGGACTAGCGCCGGTGGGGCAGCGTTCGCCCGAGGAGTGGATCGGCGCCACCGTCGCCCGATTCGGCGACGCCGCGCACGGGCCCGCCACCCTCGCCGACGGCACCCGACTGGTCGACGCCGTGCGTGCCGACCCCGCGGCCTGGGTGGGCCGCGACGACGGGGCGCCGGGGGACACCGGCGTGCTGGTGAAACTCCTGGATGCGGGTCAACGGCTGCCCGTGCACGTGCATCCCACCCGGGACTACGCCACTCGTCACCTCGGCTGTGCCTACGGCAAGACCGAGGCGTGGTACGTGCTCGAGGCCGGGCCGGACGCCGCGGTCTGGGTGGGCTGGCGCGACGACGTCACCCCGCAGCGCGTGCGGGAACTCGTCGCCGAACAGGACGCCGAGGCGATGCTCTCGCTCATGCACCGGATCCCCGTCGTCCCCGGGGACGGGGTGCTGGTCCCCGGCGGCACGCCCCACGCCATCGGCGCGGGCATCCTGCTGATCGAGGCCCAGGAGCCGACCGACCAGTCGATTCTGTTGGAGCGCACCAACACCGAGGCCTCGGACGCCGAGGTGTTCCTTGGGCTGGACCGCGACACCGCGCTGTCGGTCGTCGACGTGGCCGCCCTGGCCGACCCCCGTCGGCTGCACCGGCACGCGACCGCCGCGCCCGCCGAACGGGTCAGCGCGCTGCCCGCCGAGGCCGACCCCTACTTCCACATGGACCTGCTGACCGCGGGGGCCGACGTGCCTGCCGGGTTCGCCGTCGCCGTCGTGCTGGCGGGTCGCGGAACCCTCACCTCGGTACACGGGGCACCGCTCGACGTGGCGGCCGGAGGAACCCTCGTCGTGCCCGCCGCCGCCGGAGCCTGGCGCGTCGACGGGGACGCCCGGTTGCTCGTCTGCAGGCCCGGCACCACGTGGCCACCACGACTGGGAAACTCCAGGGAAGGCACCTCATGACCGCACTGCTGGAGGCGCGGGGCATCTCTCGAAGCTTCGGCCACGTCCGCGCACTCGACGGCGCCGACTTCGACGTCGAACCCGGAGAGGTCGTCGGGCTGATCGGCGACAACGGCGCCGGCAAGTCGACTCTCATCAAGGCCCTGTCGGGCAGCCTCGAACTCGACGAGGGCGAGATCTACTTCGACGGTTCCCCGATGCGGCTGACCAGTCCGCGCGATGCCAACGACCTCGGCATCGAGGTGGTCTACCAGGACCTCGCCCTCGCGCCACACCTCAACCCCGTGCAGAACGTCTTCCTGGGACGAGAACTCAGCCGCCGCGGTCCGCTCGGACGTTTCGGTTTCCTGGACGAGAAGGAGATGCGCAGGCAGGCCGCCGCGTCGTTCGCCGAACTGGGGGCGACGGTCCGCTCGCTGAACACCCCCGTCGGGTCGATGTCCGGCGGTCAGCGCCAAGGCATCGCGATTGCCCGCGCCATCGCCTGGGCGGACAAGGTCGTCATCCTCGACGAGCCGACCGCGGCGTTGGGCGTGGTGCAGACCAAGAACGTCCTCGAATCGGTGAAGCGCGTGCGCGACAAGGGCATTGCGGTGGTCTTCATCAGCCACTCGATGCCGCACGTGCTCGAGATCTGCGATCGAATCCAGGTGCTGCGCCTCGGCCGCCGCGTCGCCACCTATCGCGGAAGCGAGACCACGGTCGAGACGCTGGTGGGCGCGATGACTGGCGCCCTGGACGGACGGGAAGGGGCGGCGTGATGACGCTCGTGAAGGATGCCACGGTGGCGGGGTCATCCGACGACGGAGACGAGTCGCTCCTCAAGCGCCTGCTCAGCCTGCAGGCCATCTGGATCCTCGGCGTGCTGGTCGTCATCTGCGTCGGGTTCTCCGTGGTCGCGGGCGACCGCTTCCTGTCGGCGGGCAACTTCTCGCTGATGTCGCAGAACGTCGCGGTGTGGGCGGTGCTCGGCGTCGGGATGACGTTCGTGATCATCACCTCGGGCATCGACCTGTCGGTCGGGTCGGTGCTGGTGTTCTCCTCGGTGGTCGCGGCAAAGGTGATGGCGGCCATGGGCGGCAACGGCCCCGGGGTCGCAGCCGCCGGACTCGTGGCGGCGGTGCTCAGCGGCACCGCCTGGGGCGCCGTCAACGGCGTCCTGGTCGCCAAGGCCCGGGTACCTGCGCTGATCGTGACGCTCGGAACGCTTTCGGTGGCACTCGGTTTGGCGCAGGTGCTCACCGGGGGCATCGACATCCGATCGGTGCCAACCGAACTCACCGACTTCAGCGCCTACATCAAGGTCCTCGGCATTCCCGGCCTGCCGTTCGTGGCACTCATCGTGGTGATCCTCGGCGCGATTCTGCTGCACAAGACCAGGTTCGGCCGCTACACCTACGCGATCGGTTCCAACCAGGAGGCGGCCCGCCGCACGGGCATCAAGGTCACCCGCCACCTCATCGCCGTCTACGCATTGGCGGGCACCCTGGCCGGGTTCGGTGCGCTGCTGTCGCTGGCCCAGTACGGCACGACCACCATTGCGGGCCAGTCGCTGACCAATCTCAACGTCATCGCCGCGGTCGTCATCGGCGGCACCTCGATCTTCGGCGGCGAGGGCACGGTCTTCGGCACCCTCGTCGGGTTGTTCATCCCCGCCGTGCTGCAGTCGGGGTTCGTCATCATCGGCGTCCAGCCGTACTGGCAGGGCGTGGCGGTCGGGTCGGTCCTGATCGCCGCGGTCTACGTCGACCAGTCCCGGCGGGCTGCAGCCATGCGCAGCGCACGTTCTCGAAACCCCCTCAACCGCAGGGGGTCCCCGCGAGGTTCACAACGAAGGGAAAGCCCATGAACCGAAACCGTCTGGTGTTCGTCGCCAGCGTCATGACGCTCGCGTTGCCGATGGCCGCCTGCACGTCCTCCAAGCCGCAGTCCGAGCCGAGCGGCACGTCGACGGGAGGGGCGTCGTCGTCGTCCTCGGCCGCGCCGCAGGCGGCGGTCACCACCGTCACCGCGCCGCCGAAGGCGAGCAAGGAGTACGACATCGCGCTGCTGCAGGGCGTGGTGGGCGACCAGTTCTACATCACCATGCAGTGTGGTGCGCAGGACGAGGCGGCCAAACTGGGCGTGAAGGTGAACACGCAGGGGCCGCAGAAGTTCGACCCGACCCTGCAGAAGCCGATCCTCGACTCGATCGTCGCCAGCAAGCCCGACGCACTGCTGGTCGCGCCGACCGACGTCCAGGCCCTGCAGCAGCCGCTGCAGCAGGCCGCCGCGGCGGGCATCAAGGTGGTCCTGGTCGACACGACGACCGCCGACCCGTCGTTCGCGACGTCGGCGATCTCGAGTGACAACGAGGGCGGCGGCGCGGCGGCGTTCGACGCCATCAAGCAACTGCACCCCGACGGCGGCAAGGTCATGGTGATGGGCCTGGAGCCCGGCGTCTCGACGACCGACGCCCGCGCCAAGGGCTTCGAGGACGCCGTGAAGGCCGATCCGAAGTTCAACTACGTCGGCGTGCAGTACAGCCACAACGACCCCGCGACCGCGGCGCAGCTGATCGGCGCGCAGTTGCAGCGCGATCCCGACCTGGTCGGCGTCTTCGCGGTCAACCTGTTCTCGGCAGAGGGGTCGGCGACCGGCATCAAGCAGGCGGGCAAGAGCGGACAGGTGCAGGTCGTCGGTTTCGACGCCGGCCCCAACCAGATTCAGGCGTTGCGGGAGGGCACCGTGCAGGCGCTGGTGGCCCAAGATCCCGGCGCCATCGGCAAGTTCGGCGTCGACGAGGCGGTGACCGCGCTCGACGGCGGCCAGAGCACCCCCAACGTGCAGACCGGGTTCACCATCATCACCAAGGACAACCTCGACGGGGCGGGTGGCGCGGCGGCGTACAAGTCGGAGTGCTGACCATCCCCTCCCGCGAGCAGTCGCAAAGGTGCGCGACACGCCGCCTGGCGGCGCAGGTTTGCGTCTGCTCGCGGGGGAGAGGGGGAGCGGCGGGGGTCAGCGGCTGATGACGTCGAGCAGGTGCGCGACGGTGTCGCCGATCGCCGACCGAGCGGCACGCAGCGCCTTGCGTGGGTCGACGGCGTCGTCGGCCGCCAGTGCGGATCGCACCGCGCCGGTGTAGGCGACGTTCAGCGCCGTCCCGACGTTGACCTTCACGACGCCGGCCCGCACGGCGGCACGCAGCGCGTCGTCGGGCACGCCGGAGGAGCCGTGCAGCACCAGCGGAACGGTCAGGGCGTCGCGTAGCTCCGCGATGAGGTCGAGGTCGAGTTCGGCGGTGCGGGTGGTCATGGCGTGGGAGCTGCCGACCGCGACGGCCAGTGCGTCAACCCCTGTGGCCCTGACGAATTCGGCCGCCTGCCGCGGATCGGTGCGGACCCCGGGGGCGTGGGCGTTGCTGACCTGGGTGTCCTTGCCGCCCACGTAGCCGAGTTCGGCCTCGACGGCCAGGCCCCGTGCGTGCAACAGCGCGGTGGCCTCGGCGGTGACGGCGACGTTGCGGTCGTACGGCAGGGCGCCACCGTCGACCATGACCGACGAGTAGCCGGCGGCCGCTGCCTGGTCCCACAGGTGCGGTGCCTCGACGTGGTCCAGGTGCAGGCCGACCGGCACGGCGGCGTCGGCGGCCAGCGCCGCCAGCGCGGCGGTGATCGGCCGCAGCGAGCCGTGGAATGCCACGGTGTTCTCACTCACCTGCAGGATCACCGGGGCGGCGGCGTGCTGGGCGCCCGCGACGATGCCCTCGCCGTGCTCGAGGGTGACGACGTTGAAGGCGGCGACGCCGCTGCCGTTCTCGACGGCCGCGCGCAGCAGTTCGGCCGTGGCGACCAGCGGCATTTCGGCTCCCGTCGGGCTTGACTGACATCCAATCAAACGCAACCATATCCAGGTACCTCCAATTGGGCAATGGGCGGGAGAGCGATGACGGCGTACGCCGGGCTGGACGTCGGCACCACGTCGAGCAAGGCCGTCGTCTACGACGCCGACGGACTCGTCCTGGGTACCGGGCGTGCCGCCACGACGTGGGAGACGACATCCGACGGCACCGAGATCAGCGCAGAGGCGTTGCGTCGCAGCGCCTTCGAGGCGCTTAGCGCCGCCGCGGACGACGCCGGGGTCGAGGTGCGCGCCGTCGGCGTGACCTGCATGGGGGAGTCCGGCATCCTCGTCGACGCCCGGGAACGGCCGCTGGCTCCCGTCATCGCCTGGCACGACGACCGCGACGGCGACGAGGTGGCCGACCTCGCGGCGACCATCGGCGCCGAGACCTTCGGCGGCATCGCGGGAAAGCCGCTGCGAGGCCAGTTCTCGCTCACCAAGCACCGCTGGCTCCTGCGCCACGCACCGGCCACCCGCGAGGCGACGACCCGCTTCGACGTCGGCGGCTGGGTGGTACGGCGGCTCGGCGGCGACGCCGTTCTCGAACTGTCCCTCGCCGGACGCACCGGATGGCTCGACGTCGCGGCCGGCGACTGGTGGGACGCGGCACTGGACTGGTCGGGCGCGCGCCGCGAGTTGATGCCCCCGCTGGTGGCTGCCGGGGATCCCGTCGGCGCCATCTCCTCCGACGCGGTCAGTCCGCTGCTGCGCGGCGCGGTGCTGACCCTGGCCGGCCACGACCATCAGGCCTCCGCCCTCGGTGCCCGCGCGACAGTCCAAGGGCACGAACTGGATTCGTCCGGCACCGCCGAGGCGCTGGTGCGGACCATCAGGCCGATACCGTCGCGTGCGGACGTCGCGCGGCTGGCGTTGGCGGGGATCACCACCGATCCCAGCGTCGAGCGCGGGCACTGGAGCCTGCTCGGCGGCACCGAGGGGGGATTGGCGCAACTGCGGGCGATGGAGCGCCTCGGCGCCGACGTCGCGGAACTGGACGCCGCCGCCGAGGCGGGGACCGGGCCGGGCGCCGAGTGGCGCGCCGTGGTCGCGACCGCCGCCGACGAGGCGTTGGCCTTGCACCGCGCCATGGACGACGTCGTGGGCCCCGCCGCCCGCGTCGTCGTCACCGGAGGATGGCGGCACAGCGCAGAAGTGATGCGCGCCAAGCGCGCCCGGTTCGGCCCCCTGGAGGTGTCGGGCGTCGAGGAGGCCGGCGCTCTCGGTGCCGCGACCCTGGCTGCCCGGGCCTGCGGCGACCTCGGCGCCGACGACCACCTGGGCGCCCCGTGAGCCGAACCTGGTTCGCCGACGAACGCCACGCCGAGGTGCTCCGGCTGCTGGCGGAACAGGGCCGGGTCGAAAGCGCCGGTCTCGCAGCCCGATTCGAGATCAGTGCGGAGAGCGTGCGCAAGGACCTCGCCCTACTGGAGGAGCGGGGCCTGCTGCGGCGCGTGCACGGCGGCGCCGTGCCGTGCGAGCCCAGCCGGGCCGAACCGCACGTCGCCGACCGCGGCGTGCGCGTGGCGGAGAAGTCGTCGATCGCCCGCCGGGCGTTGCGGTTCGTGCCCGAGGGCGGTTCGCTGCTGCTCGACGCCGGGTCCACGACGTTGCGGCTCGCCGAGATGCTGCCGACCGACCGCGGACTCGTCGTCTACACCAACTCGTGGCCCGTCGGCGCGGCCCTGCACGCACGGGGCGTCGAGGTGGTGGCCCTCGGCGGCCGGATTCGGCCGGCGACGATGGCCGCCGTCGGAATGCTCACGGGTGAGGCGCTGGCCGCGGTCAACGTCGACGTCGCGTTCCTCGGCACCAACGCGCTGTCCTTCGACCGCGGCCTCACCACCCCGGACCCCGAGGAAGCCGCGGTCAAGAATCAGATGCTCTCCGCCGCCCGCCAGCGGATCTTCCTGGTCGACTCCGGCAAGTTTGGACGCGTCAGCCACGCAAGGCACGCCACTCTCGACGACGTCGACGTGCTGATCACCGACGACGGGGCCTCCGCGGAGCACCACCAAAAGCTGCGGGCCGCCGGCGTCACCGTCGAGGTGGCCGTCCGATGATCGTGACCGTTACGCCCAACCCGAGTCTCGATCGCACACTGCACCTTCCGCGGCTCGAACCCGGCGCGGTCAACCGCGCGACCACCACCATGACCGAGCCCAGCGGCAAGGGGGTCAACGTCGCCCTGGCGCTGCACGGCGTCGGTGTCGAGGTGCGCGCGGTGCTGCCCGTTGGCGGCGGCACCGGACGTGACCTGCGTTCGGCGCTCGGGCAATTGGGCCTCGACGTCGTCGGCGTGCCGATCGAGGGCGAGATCCGCAGCAACGTCTCCCTGGTCGAGGCCGACGGCCGCAGCACGAAGGTCAACGAGCCGGGGCCTGCGCTGTCCGACGACGAGGTCGACGCGCTGTGTGCGGCGGCGCGCACCGGGGACCGGGTGCTGTGGGCCGGCAGCCTGCCCTCGGGGTTCGCCCCGAGCCGCCTGGCCCGGGCGGTCGCCGAGGCGCGCGCGGCCGGCCGATGGGTGGCGGTGGACGCGTCCGGTCCGGTGCTGGCGGCGGTGCTCGGCGACGACGCGACCGGGGTGCCCCACCTGGTCAAGCCGAACGCCGACGAGCTGGCCGAGGTGCTCAGCGTCGAGTTGCGCACCGTCGGCGACGTCGAGGCCGCGGCGCGCGCGCTGCTGGCCCGCGGGGTCCGGACGGTGTTGGTGAGCCTCGGTGGTGCGGGCGCGCTGCTGGTCGACGCCGATGTGCCCGAGGCGCTGTACGGCGCCGCCCCCGTGCGGCGCGTCGTCAACACCGTCGGAGCGGGGGACGCCTTCCTGGCCGGCTACCTGGCCGTGCCCGGCGGTGGACCCGAGGCGCTGGCAAGTGCGTTGCGGTTCGGTGCGACGGCAGTCGAACACGACGGCACGCTGCTGGGCGTGCCCGATCCCCGGCGGACGGTCCACGTCGAGCCGGCCAGGGCCGACACGCCTCTGACCTGAGGTGTCGGCCGGCCGACCTAGACTGGCCGCGTGCTGATCGGTTCGCATGTCCACGACGACGACCCACTGGCCTCCGCCGCTGCGGAGGGCGCCGAGGTCGTGCAGTTCTTCCTGGGAAATCCGCAGAGTTGGAAGAAGCCGAAGCCGCGTGAGGACGCCGAGGCGCTCCGTGCCTCCAGCGTGCCCCTCTACGTGCATGCCCCCTACCTGATCAACGTGGCGTCGGCGAACAACCGCGTGCGCATCCCGTCGCGGAAGATCCTGCAGGACACGTGTGACGCCGCGGCGGACGTCGGCGCCACGGCCGTCATCGTCCACGGCGGGCACGCCGACGACGACGACATGGACGCCGGTTTCGAGCGGTGGGTCAAGGCGCTGGCCGCGCTGAACACCGACGTGCCGGTGTACCTGGAGAACACCGCCGGCGGCGACCACGCGATGGCGCGTCACTTCGACACGATCGCCCGGTTGTGGGACCACATCGGCGACAAGGGAATTGGCTTCTGCCTCGACACGTGCCACGCGTGGGCGGCCGGTGAGGCCTTGATCGACGCCGTCGAGCGCATCAAGGCGATCACCGGCCGGATCGACCTCGTGCACTGCAACGACTCCCGCGACGCCGCGGGTTCGGGCGCCGACCGGCACGCCAACTTCGGCACCGGCCAGATCGACCCCCAGCTGCTGGTCGCCGTGGTGAAGGCCGCCGACGCCCCCGTGATCTGCGAGACCTCCGACGAGGGGCGCAAGGACGACATCGCCTTCCTGCGCGACAACGTGTGACTCCCATCTGAACGGCAGATGTCCGGAGGGTTGACTAACGTCACCGGGGGAACCCCTTCCTCTCCGATGACGAAAGGCTCCCGTGTCCGTACTCGACAGGTCGTCAGACGTCGCGGCGGACACCGATGCCGCCACCGAGAACCGTCGGCGACCACGGCGCACGGTGCGGTGGTTGGCGATCGCGGTGTGGGCAGGTGCCGTCTGCTACTGGACCGTCACCCGCGGCTTCGCGTTCAACCGCGAACTACTGCTGCTCTACATCTGCACCGGGCTCGCGGCCGCCAGCATCGGCCAGGGCCGTCGTGTCCTGTACGTCGTCCGGGACTGGCTGCCGTTCGCGCTGGTGCTGGTGGCCTATGACTTCAGCAGGGGTGCGGCCACGCTGATCGGCAGGCCCACCATGTGGCACTGGCAGGCCGACGCGGACCGCTGGCTCTTCTCCGGCGCCATGCCGACGGTGTGGTTGCAGGAGCGGCTGAAGATGCCACTGCCACCGTGGTGGGAGGTGATCCTCAGCGTCGTCTACATGTCGTTCTTCGTCCTGCCGTACGCCGTGGCGGCGGTGTTGTGGTTGCGCGACCGTGAGCAGTGGAAGGCATTCGTCCGGATGTTCGTCGGACTGTCGTTCGTCGGGTTGGCGATCTACGCGCTGCTGCCCGCCGCACCACCGTGGGCCGCCGCCAGGTGCACCCCCGACGACGTGGCCGCCGGACCGTCGGGTCCGCGGTGCATGTTCGGATCCGGCCGCGGGGTGCCCGACGGCGGCCTGCTCGGGGCCGTGACGCCCCATCACGACGGCGCCAACCCGTGGGTCGAGCGCATCGTCGGCCGGGGGTGGGACAACATGCACCTGCACACGGCGAGTGCGCTGATCAACCAGGGGCAGGCCAGCGTGAACCTGGTTGCGGCAATCCCGTCGCTGCACGCGGCGCTGACGGCCGCGGTGTCGGCGTTCCTGTGGACCAGGGTCGCGCACCGGTGGCGGCCACTGCTGGTGGCCTACCCGCTGCTCATGGCGTTCACGCTGGTTTACTCCGCCGAGCACTACGTGGTCGACGTGCTGCTCGGGTGGGCGCTGGCGGCGGTCGTGGTGGCCGCCTTGCACGGGTACGAGGTGCGACGGCAGTCGCGGCGCTCAGCCGCGGGCGAGGTAGACCTTCCGTAGGGTCTCGGTCACCGTCCACACCGTCTCGGTGCCGGCGGCCAACCGCACCACGTCGCCGGGGCCCAGCTCCAACGTGTCGCTGCCGCTGGCGAATTCCACGGTGGCCGCACCCGAGATCACGACGAACACTTCGTCGGTCTCGACGTCGTTCATGACGCCGGGCGTCATCTCCCACACGCCGACCTCGAGGCCGCTGAACTCATCGACGGCGGTGGCGCCCGTCGTCGGCTCGCCGCGGACGGCTTGGTCGGCGGGGACCGGTTCGTGGTCCAGGTCGAGCGCCGCGGCGTGCACGACCGAGTTGGGCTTCATGGGCATCAGTATGCGGGCCCGCCCGCCATTACGAACCTTGTGCGGTTGTCGAAATTCTGTAACAGTGGCTGCCATGTCAGACACGCACGTCGTCACGAACCAGGTTCCGACGCTGGAGGAATACAACCCCGCGACGTCGCCGGTGCTCGCCGAGGCCCTGATCCGCGAGGGCGGTCAGTGGGGCGTCGACGAGGTCTTCGAACTGGGAGCGCTCGCCGGCAGCAGTCAGGCGCAGCGATGGGGCGAGTTGGCCGATCGCCACCAGCCGATCCTGCGCACCCACGACCGCTACGGCCACCGCGTCGACGAGGTGGAATACGACCCCGCCTACCACCAGCTCATGACGGTGGCGATCGGCCACGGGCTGCACGCGGCGCCGTGGGCCGACGACCGGCCGGGTGCGCACGTGGTGCGCGCCGCCAAGACCTCGGTGTGGACGCCCGAGGCCGGGCACGTCTGCCCGATCTCGATGACCTACGCCGTCGTTCCTGCCCTGCGGCACAACCCCGAGCTGGCCGCGCTCTACGAGCCCTTGCTGACCAGCCGCAGCTACGACCCCGAGCTGAAGGTGCCGACCACGAAGGCCGGCCTCACCGCGGGAATGTCGATGACGGAGAAGCAGGGTGGCTCCGACGTCCGCGCGGGCACCACCGAGGCCACGCCCAACGGTGACGGCACGTACTCGCTGCGGGGCCACAAGTGGTTCACCTCGGCGCCGATGTCGGACGTGTTCCTGGTGCTGGCCCAGGCGCCCAACGGGTTGAGCTGCTTCTTCCTGCCGCGGGTCCTGCCCGACGGCACGCGCAACCGGATGTTCCTGCAGCGGCTCAAGGACAAGCTCGGCAACCACGCCAACGCCTCGAGCGAAGTCGAATACGACGGCGCCACCGCCTGGCTGGTGGGCGAGGAGGGCCGTGGCGTACCGACCATCATCGAGATGGTCAACCTGACCAGACTGGACTGCACGCTCGGCAGCGCGACCAGCATGCGCACCGGCCTGACGCGCGCCATTCACCACGCCCAGCACCGAAAGGCGTTCGGCGCGTATCTGATCGACCAGCCGCTGATGCGCAACGTGCTGGCCGACCTCGCCGTGGAGGCCGAGGCCGCCACCATGCTGGCGATGCGGATGGCGGGTGCCACCGACGCCGCCACCCGCGGTGACGAGCGCGAGACGTTGCTGCGCCGCATCGGCCTGGCCGCAGGCAAGTACTGGGTCTGCAAGCGCGCCACCCCGCACGCGGCGGAGGCCATGGAGTGCCTCGGCGGCAACGGGTACGTCGAGGAGTCGGGCATGCCGCGGCTCTACCGGGAGGCGCCGCTGATGGGCATCTGGGAGGGCTCGGGCAACGTCAGCGCGCTGGACACGTTGCGCGCCATGGCAACCCGACCCGAGTGCGTCGAGGTGATGTTCGACGAACTGAGCCGTACGACCGGGCACGACGCCCGGCTGGACGCCCACGTCACGGCGTTGCGCGCCGAGCTCGGCGAGATGGAGACCATCCAGTACCGCGGCCGCAAGATCGCCGAGGACATCTCGCTGGCCCTGCAGGGGTCGCTGCTGGTGCGCCATGGGCACCCCGCCGTCGCGGAGGCGTTCCTGGCCAGCCGGCTGGGCGGCCAGTGGGGCGGGGCGTTCGGCACGCTGCCCACGGGCCTGGACCTGGCGCCCATCATCGAGCGTGCGTTGGTCAAGGGATGACGCACGCCATCAGGCCGGTCGACTTCGACAACCTCAAGACGATGACCTACGAGGTCACCGACCGAGTAGCCCGAATCACCTTCAACCGTCCCGACAAGGGCAACGCCATCGTCGCCGACACCCCGCTGGAACTGTCGGCGTTGGTCGAGCGGGCCGACCTCGACCCGAACGTCCACGTCATGCTGATCTCCGGGCGCGGTGCGGGATTCTGCTCCGGCTTCGACCTGTCTGCCTACGCCGACCGGACGTCGTCGGCCGGCGGCACCGGCGGCTACAAGGGCACCGTGCTCGACGGCAAGACCCAGGCCGTGAACCACCTGCCCGACCAGCCGTGGGACCCGATGGTCGACTACCAGATGATGAGCCGCTTCGTCCGCGGCTTCGCCAGCCTGATGCACGCCGACAAGCCGACGGTGGTCAAGATCCACGGGTACTGCGTAGCCGGCGGCACCGACATCGCGCTGCACGCCGACCAGGTGATCGCCGCGTCGGACGCGAAGATCGGCTACCCGCCGATGCGGGTCTGGGGCGTGCCCGCCGCCGGTCTGTGGGCCCACCGGCTCGGCGACCAACGTGCGAAACGCCTTCTGTTCACCGGTGATTGCATCAGCGGCGCCCAAGCCGCCGAGTGGGGACTCGCCGTCGAGGCGCCCGAACCCGAGGATCTCGACGAGCGCACCGAGCACCTCGTCGCCCGCATCGCCGCCATGCCCGTCAACCAGCTCATCATGGCCAAGCTCGCGTTGAACACGGCGCTGTTCAACCAGGGCGTCGCCACCAGCAGCATGGTCAGCACGGTGTTCGACGGCGTCGCGCGGCACACGCCGGAGGGCCACGCCTTCGTCGCCGAGGCCACCGCACGCGGCTTTCGCGACGCCGTGAAGTCACGCGACGAGCCGTTCGGCGACGCGGGCCGCAAGACCTCGGGGGTCTAGTGCTGACCCGGCTCACGGCCCGGTCCGTCGTGCTGAGCGTGCTGCTCGGCGCCCACCCCGCCTGGGCGTCGGCGGCCCAATTGGTCAGTCTTACCGAGGACTTCGGCATCCGCGAGCCGACGCTTCGGGTCGCCCTGACCAGGATGGTGAGCGCCGGTGATCTGGTTCGCTCGGCGGACGGCTACCGGCTCTCGGACCGGTTGCTCGCCCGGCAGCGGCGGCAGGACGACGCCCTGGACCCCCAGCTCCGCCGATGGGACGGCACGTGGACGACGCTGGTGGTCACCAGCATCGGCACCGACGCGCGCACCCGGGCTGCGCTGCGAACCACGTTGCAGCGCAGTCGCTTCGGCGAACTCCGCGAGGGGGTGTGGATGCGCCCGGCGAACCTCGACCTGCAGTTGGCCGACGACCTGCGGGACCGGGTGCGGGTGCTGCGGGCCCGCGACGACGACCCGGCCGGCCTGGTCGCCGCGCTCTGGGACCTGCCCACCTGGGTGGAGACCGGACGCGGTCTGCTTGCCGAACTGTCCGACGCCGAGGACGTCCCGGCCCGGTTCGTGGCAGCCGCGGCGACGGTGCGTCATCTGCTGTCGGACCCCGTGCTGCCGGCCGAACTGCTACCCGAGGACTGGCCGGGCGCGGAGCTGCGGCAGGCCTATCACGACTTCGCCGCCGAACTGGTGGCGCGACGCGACGACACGACACTGATGGAGGCAAGATGACCGATTTCTCGGGGGGCGTGCGGGTGGAACGCAACGGGCCCGTCACGACGGTGGTGATGAACCGGCCGCAGGCGCGCAACGCCGTCAACGGGCCCGCCGCCGCCGGACTGCACGCCGCGTTCGAGGAGTTCGAGCGCGACGACGAGGCCGCCGTCGCCGTGCTGTGGGGTGACAACGGAACCTTCTGCGCCGGAGCCGATCTGAAGGCCTTCGGCACGCCCGAGGCCAACCCCGTCCACCGCACCGGCCCCGGGCCGATGGGGCCGTCGCGGATGACGCTGTCCAAGCCCGTCATCGCCGCGGTGAGCGGATTCGCCGTGGCCGGTGGGCTCGAACTCGCGCTCTGGTGCGACATGCGCGTGGTCGAGGAGGACGCCGTGTTCGGGGTCTTCTGCCGCCGCTGGGGCGTGCCGCTGATCGACGGCGGCACCGTCCGGCTGCCGCGCCTGATCGGGCACAGCCGCGCCATGGACCTGATCCTCACCGGCCGCAGCGTCGACGCCAGTGAGGCGTTCGCGATCGGACTGGCCAATCGCGTGGTGCCGCACGGGCAGGCGCGTCAGGCCGCGGAGACGCTCGCGGGCGAGCTGGCTGCCCTGCCGCAGCAGTGCCTGCGCGCCGACCGGCTCTCGGCGCTGGGTCAGTGGGGCATGTCGGAGACCGAGGCGATGGACGTGGAATTCGGCAGCATGTCCCGCGTCGCATCCGAATCACTCTCCGGGGCACGGCGATTCGCCGACGGCGCCGGCCGGCACGGCACCAGCGCCTGACTCAGCCCTTCCTGATCGAGTTGCCCGATCCGGTGTCGTTGACCTTCGGTTGGCCGGTCGAGTAGCTGACGGTGTTGTTCAGGCCGACGACGTTGAGTGCGTCGGCGATCTCGTCGAAGGTCAGCCGGTTGTCGGCACCTCCGACGTTGACGTTCGAGCACGTGCCCTTCACCGTCAGCGTGTTGTTGGAACCGCCGACCGTCAGCGACTTGCCACCGGCGCAGTCGATCTCGGCGGTGGTCCCGACCGAGCCGTAGTTGATGGTGTTGGCGATCTCGACCTGCACGCCCGACGACCCCGCCGACACCGTCGGCGCTCCCGAGTCGGAACAGCCAGCCAGCCCCGTCGCCCCCACCGCGGCAACGGCGGCCACTGAACCGACGAGTCGGAGGGAACGCGCGCGCATGCCTAGACGGGTACCCGATCGATGCGGTTGGTCATCCCCAATTCGCGGCCGCGATCCCATACCAGCGGTTCGCCCTGGTGATAGAGCACCGTCTGGTCGAACCCGTAGACGGTGATGTCGTTGATCACGTTGTCGACCACGATGACGTTCGACGAGCCCTGCACCGAGACGCCCCAGCACGTGCCGACGGCGGTGATGTTGTTGCCGGTGCCCACGACGATCAGCGTGGAGTCGTTGCAGTCCAGGGTCTGAACCACGCCCTGGCCGGTGACGTGGGTGTCACCGTTCTTCGCCTGAGCGGCAGGTGCGGCGGCCACCAGCGTGCCGAGAACCGCCACCACGCTGACCCCCAACGACGTGCTCGACGCTTTCCAGCCCACGGTGGTTCCCCTTTGCGGCGCAGCCCTGATCGGTCTTCGCCAGACTCTACGTCGCGCAAGGCTGCCGGTGACGGCACTTCGGCCGTTGTCGCTGGGTAGCGTGTGCACACCATGCGTGCGCCGACCCGACGAAGCGCCACCGCAGTCGTCGCGGCGACGGCGGCGGTGGTGGCCGTCGCGGCGTGCTCCCACACCGTCGTCGGGGTTGCCGAACGGGCCCGCGCGACCGTGCCCAATGCGGACCGGAGCTACGGATTCGTCGACGACCGCTGTGGGCTGCTCGACGACGACGCGCTCACGCAGCTGCTGGGCGCGACCAACGTGGTCAAGCCCTTCAGCGGCGCCGTCTGCCAGTACGTCCTGTCGACCGACGCGGGCGTCGTCGACGTCGTCTTCACCTGGTTCGAACACGGCAGCCTCGACCGGGAGCGCGACGTCGCCGTCGGCCGGGGTGCGCACCCGCAGGAGAAGACGGTGGCGAGACACCCGGCCTTCCTGGCCCAGCGGCCCACCAGCCCCAACGCCTGCGCGGCGACGGCGGCCGCCGGGTCGGGGGTCCTGACCTGGTGGGTGCAGTTCCGGCAGAGCGTAGGCGACGCGTGCGCGGACGCCGAGACGCTTCTGACGGCCACCCTGTCGGCGGACTCGTGATCCGGATTCTGCCGTTGCTGGCGACCGGCTGCGCGGTCGTGGCGTGCGGGTCGCCGACGACCGCGCCGAGCGCCGCGCCGTCGTCGAGTGCCGGCGCGGAGTTCCGCAGCGCCGACTGCAACGGGGTCGACGACGCCGACGTGGCCACGGCCGCCGGCGGCACCCTGTTCACCAGGGTGGTGCTCAACGACGCCGGCTGCTTCTGGCAGGAGAACACCGCCATCGGAGACGTCGAACTGGGCATGGGCCTGTCCACGTGGTGGTACCGCGGCAGCGACCTGGACGCCGAGCGGACGCTGGAGCGCAACACCGGCCGCAGCATCACCGAGGTGGAGGTCAACGGCAACAAGGGGTTCCAGGCCAGAGACGACAACGCCTGCAGCGTCTACGTCGCCAAGGGCGGCGACGTCATCACCTGGTCGGTGCAGACCGGGAACCCTGGCAAGCTGCCCGATCTGTGCTCGATCACCGGGACGCTCGCCCAGCTCAGCCAGGACAGAGTGAACTGACCCGCCCAGGGCGGCGGGTTACAGTCAGTCGCCGTCCTCGTGCAGGACACGCGATGTTCATCCGTCGAATGCGAAGGACGCAAACCCATGGCAGCTCGGTCGGAGTCGACATCCGGCACGGGCAGGGCGCGCCCGCCGGCCAGGGCCACCAAGCTCAGCCGCGACGCGATCGTGAACGCCGCGTTGACGTTCCTGGACCGCGAGGGCTGGGACGCGTTGACCATCAACGCCCTCGCCATGCAACTGGGCACCAAGGGCCCGTCGCTGTACAACCACGTCGACAGCCTCGAGGACCTGCGTCGCACGGTCCGGATGCGCGTCATCGAAGACATCATCGGCATGCTCAACACCGTCGGGGACGGGCGGACCAGGGACGACGCGGTGGTCGCGATGGCCAGCGCCTACCGCAGCTACGCCCACCACCATCCCGGCCGGTATTCGGCGTTCACCCGGATGCCCCTGGGCGGTGACGACCCGGAGTACACCGCGGCGACGCGTGCCGCGGCCGAGCCGGTGATCGCGGTGCTCGCCTCCTTCGGGCTGGAGGGTGAGGACGGATTCTTCGCGGCCCTGGAGTTCTGGTCGGCGCTGCACGGGTTCGTGCTGCTGGAGATGACGGGCGTGATGGACGCGATCGACACCGACGCCGTCTTTACCGACATGGTGCTGAGGCTGGCGGTCGGCATGGAGAGGCGATGAGCGCTTGCGCGAAGAGCAGAGTGTCGCGATGAGCGCTTGCGCGAAGAGCGGAGTGCCGGTCTGAGCGCCTAGAAGCACCCAGGTCGGGGGCGGGGTCGGCGCGCTTTGACCCGAGCCCCCGCGGACGGGTATCGTGGTCGATCGTGCCTGGCCGATAGGGCGCTTGGGGCTGTGATGCCCTCGAGCAAGCCTGCACGCCGGGCCAATTCGCATGTCCACGACGCATCGACGAGATTCGGTGCGCGAGCGCGTGCGACACACCCGGCCGCGGGGTAGTACGGCAGGGCGTAACCGCAGTACACAGACTTGAGACCGACCGTTTGAACAGCAGAGCAGTTTCGAAGCAACACAGGAAGCCGGTACATGCCAACCATCAACCAGCTGGTCCGCAAGGGTCGCCGGGACAAGATTGCCAAGGTCAAGACCGCGGCCCTCAAGGGCAGCCCGCAGCGCCGCGGCGTCTGCACCCGCGTCTACACCACCACCCCGAAGAAGCCGAACTCGGCACTTCGGAAGGTGGCGCGCGTGAAGCTGACCACCGGGGTTGAGGTCACCGCCTACATCCCGGGCGAAGGCCACAACCTGCAGGAGCACTCGATGGTGCTGGTTCGTGGAGGCCGTGTGAAGGACCTTCCCGGTGTGCGCTACAAGATCATCCGCGGTTCGCTCGACACCCAGGGCGTCAAGAGCCGCAAGCAGGCACGGAGCCGCTACGGCGCCAAGAAGGAGAAGAGCTAATGCCGCGTAAGGGGCCCGCACCCAAGCGGCCGCTGGTCAACGATCCGGTCTACGGTTCGCAGCTGGTCACGCAGCTCGTCAACAAGGTTCTGCTGGACGGGAAGAAATCCCTCGCAGAACGCATTGTGTATGGAGCGCTCGAACAAGCTCGTGACAAGACCGGTACCGATCCGGTCGTTACCCTCAAGCGTGCTCTCGACAACGTGAAGCCCGCCCTCGAGGTTCGCAGCCGTCGCGTCGGTGGCGCCACCTACCAGGTGCCCGTCGAGGTCCGCCCGGAGCGGTCCACCACGCTGGCGCTGCGCTGGCTGGTCGGCTTCTCCAAGCAACGCCGCGAGAAGACCATGGTCGAACGCCTGGCCAACGAATTGCTCGACGCGAGCAATGGCCTGGGTGCCGCCGTCAAGCGACGCGAGGACACTCACAAGATGGCCGAAGCAAACCGGGCATTCGCGCACTACCGCTGGTGATCGCCACCGGCGGCGGGCGCTAGCCGGCCGCCGGTCGAACATCAACAACCAACAAGCAAGAAAGAGTGGGAAGACGCCGTGGCACAGGACGTGCTCACCGACCTCACCAAGGTCCGCAATATCGGCATCATGGCGCACATCGATGCCGGTAAGACGACGACAACCGAGCGCATCCTCTACTACACCGGTATCAGCTACAAGATCGGTGAGGTGCACGACGGCGCCGCCACGATGGACTGGATGGAGCAGGAGCAGGAGCGGGGTATCACCATTACCTCGGCCGCTACCACCTGCTTCTGGGATGGCAACCAGATCAACATCATCGACACCCCCGGGCACGTCGACTTCACCGTCGAGGTGGAGCGAAGCCTACGCGTCCTCGACGGCGCCGTAGCCGTCTTCGACGGCAAGGAAGGCGTCGAGCCGCAGTCCGAGCAGGTCTGGCGCCAGGCCGACAAGTACGACGTGCCGCGCATCTGCTTCGTCAACAAGATGGACAAGATCGGTGCGGACTTCTACTTCACCGTGCGCACCATCGAGGAGCGCCTCGGCGCCCGCGCGCTGCCCATCCAGCTCCCCATCGGTTCCGAGGGTGGCTTCGAGGGCATCGTCGACCTGGTCGAGATGAAGGCCAAGGTCTGGCGCGGCGAGACCAAGCTCGGCGAGACCTACGAGACCATCGACATCCCCGAAGAGCTCCAGGAGCAGGCCGCGGAGTACCGCACCAAGCTCCTCGAGACGGTCGCCGAGACCGACGAGGCTCTGCTCGAGAAGTACTTCGGTGGCGAAGAGCTCACGGTCGAGGAGATCAAGGGCGCCATCCGCAAGATGGTCGTCAACTCCGAGATCTACCCGGTGCTGTGCGGCAGTGCGTTCAAGAACAAGGGCGTTCAGCCCATGCTCGACGCCGTCATCGACTACCTGCCCTCGCCCTTGGACGTCGAGTCCGTGACCGGCCACGTGCCGGGCAAGGAAGACGAACTGGTCACCCGCAAGCCGTCCACCTCGGAGCCGTTCTCGGCGCTGGCGTTCAAGGTTGCGACCCACCCGTTCTTCGGCAAGCTCACCTACGTCCGCGTGTACTCCGGCAAGGTCGACTCCGGCGCCCAGGTCATCAACGCGACCAAGGGCAAGAAGGAGCGTCTGGGCAAGCTGTTCCAGATGCACTCCAACAAGGAGAACCCGGTCGAGACGGCCGCCGCCGGCCACATCTACGCGGTCATCGGGCTCAAGGACACCACCACCGGTGACACCCTGAGCGACCCGCAGCAGCAGGTCGTACTCGAATCGATGACCTTCCCGGATCCGGTCATCGAGGTCGCCATCGAGCCCAAGACGAAGAGTGACCAGGAGAAGCTGTCCCTGGCCATTCAGAAGCTGGCCGAGGAAGACCCGACGTTCAAGGTTCACCAGGACAACGAGACCGGCCAGACCGTCATCGGCGGCATGGGCGAGCTTCACCTCGACATCCTGGTCGACCGCATGCGCCGCGAGTTCAAGGTCGAGGCCAACGTCGGCAAGCCGCAGGTCGCCTACAAGGAGACCATCAAGCGCAAGGTCGAGAAGGTCGAGTTCACCCACAAGAAGCAGACGGGTGGCTCCGGCCAGTTCGCCAAGGTGCTCGTCAGCATCGAGCCCTTCACCGGCGAAGACGGCGCGACCTACGAGTTCGAGAACAAGGTCAGCGGCGGTCGCATCCCGCGCGAGTACATCCCGTCGGTCGACGCCGGTGCGCAGGACGCCATGCAGTACGGCGTGCTCGCGGGCTACCCGTTGGTGAACGTCAAGCTGACCCTGCTCGACGGCGCGTACCACGACGTCGACTCCTCGGAGATGGCGTTCAAGATCGCCGGCTCGCAGGTGCTCAAGAAGGCTGCGGCGCAAGCCCAGCCGACCATCCTCGAGCCCGTCATGGCCGTCGAGGTCACCACGCCCGAGGACTACATGGGTGAAGTGATCGGCGACCTCAACTCCCGCCGTGGTCAGATCCAAGCCATGGAGGAGCGCAGTGGGGCCCGCGTCGTGCGGGCTACTGTGCCACTGTCGGAGATGTTCGGTTACGTCGGAGACCTTCGGTCGAAGACCCAGGGCCGGGCGAACTACTCCATGGTGTTCGACTCGTACGCCGAAGTTCCGGCGAACGTGTCGAAGGAGATCATCGCGAAGGCCACCGGCCAGTAACCACTGGGCAACACCGGGTAGCCTCGCGGCGACCACACAACTGAAAACAGACCTACCTTTAAACAAGCACCAACAAAGTCCAGGAGGACACAGAAGTGGCGAAGGCGAAGTTCGAGCGGACCAAGCCGCACGTCAACATCGGGACCATCGGTCACGTTGACCACGGCAAGACCACGTTGACTGCAGCAATCACCAAGGTTCTGCACGACAAGTACCCGGCGTTGAACGAATCGCGCGCATTCGATCAGATCGACAATGCACCCGAAGAGCGCGAGCGCGGCATCACCATCAACATCTCGCATGTTGAGTACCAGACCGAGAAGCGTCACTACGCACACGTCGACGCCCCCGGTCACGCTGACTACATCAAGAACATGATCACCGGTGCCGCCCAGATGGACGGTGCGATCCTCGTGGTCGCCGCGACCGACGGCCCCATGCCCCAGACGAAGGAGCACGTGCTGCTCGCCCGTCAGGTCGGCGTGCCCTACATCCTGGTCGCGCTGAACAAGGCCGACATGGTCGAGGACGAGGAGCTCCTCGAGCTCGTCGAGATGGAGGTCCGCGAACTGCTGGCCGCCCAGGACTTCGACGAGGAAGCCCCCGTCATCCAGGTCTCGGCGCTCAAGGCGCTCGAGGGCGACGAGAAGTGGGTCAAGTCCGTCGAGGACCTCATGGACGCCGTCGACGAGTCGATCCCGGACCCGGTCCGTGAGACCGACAAGCCGTTCCTCATGCCCGTCGAGGACGTCTTCACGATCACCGGTCGTGGCACCGTCGTCACCGGCCGTGTCGAGCGTGGCGTGATCAACGTCAACGAAGAGGTCGAGATCGTCGGCATCAAGCCGACGGTCACCAAGACCACCGTCACCGGCGTCGAGATGTTCCGCAAGCTGCTGGACCAGGGCATGGCGGGCGACAACGTCGGCCTGCTGGTCCGTGGTGTCAAGCGTGAGGACGTCGAGCGTGGCCAGGTCGTGGTCAAGCCCGGCACCACCACGCCGCACACCGAGTTCGAGGGCAGCGTCTACATCCTGTCCAAGGAAGAAGGCGGCCGTCACAAGCCGTTCCTGTCGAACTACCGTCCGCAGTTCTACTTCCGCACCACGGACGTGACCGGCGTCGTCACCCTCCCCGAGGGCACCGACATCGTCATGCCCGGCGACAACGTCGACATCGGCGTGAAGCTGATCCAGCCGGTCGCCATGGACGAGGGTCTGCGGTTTGCGATCCGCGAGGGCGGCAAGACCGTCGGCGCAGGACGCGTTACCAAGATCATTAAGTAGGCTCCGCCTACGGGGATCCTCTAAGTGATCTGAATCTAGTCGTACAGCGGCGCTCACCCGAAAGGGTGGGCGCCGCTTTCGCGTTCGCACCCTGCGATTCGCAAAGCTCGGTCACTCAGACGTGGCTTGTGCTGCGATTTGCCCGTGGTCTGGCACGATGAGCGGACTGAGCAGGTCAATCGACAAAGGGTGGTGCGGGTTGTCCGTGATCAACGTGCGTGCGTTCACCGATCTCGGTCTGGTGCGCAAACGCAACGAAGACGCCATCCTGGTTGCCGGGTGGCTGAGTCAGACGCGCGAAGGATCGCTCGTCACAATGGATTTCGCACCCACGGCGCCGTTCACCTGCGCGGTGGCCGACGGCATGGGCGGCCATGCGGGAGGCGACCTGGCCAGCCGGGTGGCGCTGACGGTCATCTCCGAACGGTCGACGGACTGGCGCACGTCGACCGACATCGCCGACACCCTCGTCGAGACCAGCGAGCAGGTGCGCGCCGTCGGGGTGGACGCCGACCTGCAGGGGCTGGGTACGACCGTGGCCGGCGTGTGCCTGCTCGACGAAGGCATCGTCATCTTCAACGTCGGTGATAGCCCGGTCTTCTCGATCACCGGCGGAGTGCTGTCGCAAATCTCGATCGACGACTCGGTGTTCGACACCAACGGCCGGCCGACGAACATCATCACCCAGTCCCTTGGTCAAGTCCCGCCGGTGCAGCCACATCTGGAGGTACGCCCGCTCGAGGCGGGGACCTACCTGCTGTGCTCCGACGGCGTCAGCGGGGTGATGTCACCCGAGGAGCTTCGGGAGGCCGTCACGGAGTCCGACCTCGACGAGTTGGCGGCCACCATCATCGAGACCACCCGTCGCAACGGCGCCCACGACAACTTCTCCTTCCTGATCGTCGAGATTCCGGAACTGCCCGCCGCGGACTAGTCTGACCTCCACGACGGGCCCATCCAGGACGAGGAGTGGCGATGGTGGGGCGATACGTGAAGGCGCAGCTTCTGGTGCTGCTGTGTGGCGGAATCGTCGGGCCGATCTTCCTCGGGGTGTACTTCACCATCGGTCGGGGCGTGTTCTCCGACTCGATGCGGTGGATGTTCTGGACGGGTCTGCTGATCACCGCGGTGGACGTCCTGGTGGCCATCGCGCTGGCCAATTACGGCGCCCGGTCCGCGGCCAAGACCCAGATGCTGGAGGCCAACGGGGTGTTGGCGCTGGCCCAGGTGACGGCGATCGGCGAAACCGGCACCCGAATCAACGACCAGCCGCTGGTGACCATCGGGTTGCACGTCGAGGGCCCGGGACTGCGCCCCTTCGACGTTCGGGACAAGGTGATCGCCTCGGTGACGCGACTGCCGCTCATCACCGGCCGCAAGTTGGTGGTGCTCGTCGACCCCGCGACCAACGAGTACCAGATCGACTGGAACCGAAGCGCTTTGGTGGGCGGCATGATGCCTGCCCAGTTCACGCTCGCCGAGGACGGCGACCGCACCTACGACCTGTCCGGCCAGGCGGGTCCGCTGATGGAGATCATGCAGATCCTCAAGGCCAACGGCGTGCCGATGGACGGCACCATCGACATCCGCTCCAACCCGGCGGTCCGCCAGCAGGTGATGAACGTCGTCAGGAGGGCCGCCGCGCAACGGGTTCCCCCGGCGGCGCACATGGCCGCGCCCCCGGTCGACCCGGCCGCGCCCTACGTGCCGCCGGCCCCGCCGGCGCCGTCGACCGCCCAGCGCTTGCAGGAACTGGAGACCCTGCGTGCCATGGGCACCGTGTCCGATGCGGAGTACACCGCCAAGCGACAGCAGATCATCGCCGAACTCTGACCCGTTCTAGAACACGTTCCAGTTTGGCTGCTAGCCTGCACCTGGCACCGAAATGGTCGACGAAGGGTCGGTTGATGGCATTGACACTCGAGGGACGCGTCGCATTCGTCACCGGAGCGGCCCGCGGCCAGGGCCGGGCCCACGCCGTCCGCCTGGCCAACGAGGGTGCCGACATCGTCGCCGTCGACGTGTGTGGCCCGGTCTCCGACACGATCACCTATCCGCACGCCACGTCGGAGGACCTCGCCGAGACGGTACGCGCCGTCGAGGCGACGGGTCGCAAGGTGCTCGCGCGCGAGGTCGACATCCGCGACCTCGCCGCCCAGCAGCAGGTCGTCGCCGACACCATCGAACAGTTCGGCCGGCTCGACGTCGTGGTCGCCAACGCCGGCGTGCTCAGCTGGGGCCGGATGTTCGAGATGTCGGAAGAGCAGTGGGACAGCGTCATCGACGTCAACCTCAACGGCACCTGGCGCACCATCCGGGCCACGGTGCCCGCCATGATCGAGGCGGGCAACGGCGGATCGATCATCGTCGTCAGCTCGTCGGCCGGACTCAAGGCCACCCCGGGCAACAGCCACTACGCCGCTTCCAAGCACGGGCTCGTCGCCATCACCAACTCGCTGGCGCTCGAGGTGGGGGAGTACGGCATCCGGGTGAACTCGATCCACCCGTACTCCATCGACACCCCGATGGTGGAGCCGGAGGCGATGATGGAGATCTTCGGCAAGTACCCGACCTACATCCACAGCTTCTCGCCGATGCCGTTCCACCCCGTCAACCACGAGGGCAAGAAGGGTCTGCAGGAATTCATGACGGCCGAAGAGGTTTCGGACGTCGTGACGTGGCTGGCCAGTGACGCGTCGGCGACGATCTCCGGATCGCAGATCGCCGTCGACCGCGGCACCATGAAGTACTGAGCGCGGCTAGTTCGGCAGCACCAGCACCGGAACCGGGCTGTGACGCACGATCTTCGTGCCCTTCGACCCCAGGAACACCCGGGCGATCGGACCCTGCGGCGACGTACCGATGGCGAGTAGCTCGCCGTCGTCCCAGTCCGGTGCGTCCAGCGCCTGATCCCAGCCGTTGCCCGTCACCACCTGAAGCGTGACGTCGTCACCCACCACGCCGTCGGACTTCAACGCCGCCAACGCCTCTCGCGACGCGAGCGCCCAGGACTGCAGAATCGACGTCTCGGCGTCCAACCCCACCTCGGGCGGATACATCGTGCGACCGCGCACTGCAAACGTGATGACGCGCAACGGGATCTGAAGCTGCTCGGCGAGGGCGGCGCAGCGCCGGACCACGTGCAGCGAGTCGGCGGTTCCGGGGTAGGCGGCGGTGATCCGGGTCAACCCGTGTGACGTGGAGCCGCGGTAGCCGCGCGGGCAGATCGCCAGCGGCACCGGCGAGGAGTGCAGCAACCGGTCGGCGGTCGACCCGACCACGACCCGTCCGAGGCCGCCGTCGGATGCCGAACCCAGCACCAGCGCTTCAGCTTTCAGGTCCGCCACCGCCTGCAGCAGTCCGCCCGGCGCCGACCGGTGCGCGTACTTGTGGAAGCTGACCTCGAGGGTGTCGTCGAGCGCCGCGACGCACTCCCTGGCTCGAGTCGCCGAGTCGGCGGCCAGCTTGTCGGCGTACTGCGCGAACTCGGCGTCGACGCGCGCCGGTGACGGCGTGGTCCACGCCTTCGGCACCACGGTGACGACCGCCAGCGACGTCTTGAGCGTTCGCGCCGCCTCCACCCCGAGGTTGAGCGCAGACGTCCCGGCCTTTCCGGCGACGTAGCCGACGATGACCGTCACGGAGCGTCCCCGTCCCTCGGCGCCACGACCTCCACGTCGTCGACCCCGGGCGCCGCCGTCGCGATCACACCGTCCCCACCGTCGTTGAGTGCGCTGTGGTGCCGGCCCCACAGCAGGTAGTACGCCCACACCACCAACACCCAGGCGCTGAACGCAATCCACGTGTACCAGTGCAGGCTGTAGAGGATGTAGCCGCACGCCAGGATCGACAGGATCGGCGTCACCGGATACAGCGGCACCTTGAACCCGCGCGGCAGGTCGGGCTCGCGCCGACGCAGGATGATCACGCCGACGGACACCACGATGAACGCGGTCAGGGTGCCGATCGACACCATGTCGGCGAGCTTGTCCAGGGGGATGAAGCCGGCCAGGATCGACACCACGACGGCGACCACGATGGTGTTGTTCACCGGCGTCATGCTCTTGGGGTTCACCTTGGCGAACATCGACGGCAGCAGCCCGTCGCGGCCCATCGCGAACAGGATGCGGGTCTGGCCGTACATCGTGACGAGGGTGACCGAGAAGATGGAGATGACCGCACCGGCTGCGAGGACGGTGCTCCAGACGCTCAGCCCGGTGACGTCGTCGAGGATCTGCGCGAGCCCGGCCTCCTGGCCCTCGAACCCGGTCCAGTCCTGCGCGCCCAGCGCCGCGAACGTCACCAGCAGGTAGATGCCGGTGACGATCAGCAGGGCGGCGATGATGGCGCGCGGCATCGTCTTCTGCGGATCCTTGACCTCGTCGCCCGCCGTCGAGACGGCGTCGAGACCGATGTAGGAGAAGAAGATCGTGCCGGCCGCGAGCCCGACGGCGGCGGTGCCCATCGGGGCGAAGTTGGCGAAGTGGTCGGTGGTGAAGCCGGTGAACGCGATGACGGAGAACATCGCCAGCACGCCGAGCTTGATGAGCACCATGATGGTGTTGGCCCTGGCCGACTCCGAGGCGCCTCGGATGAGCAGCAGCATGCACATCACGACGAGCACGATGGCGGGCAGGTTGACGATGCCGGGGTCGTCGTCCCACGGTGCGGCCGTGATCGCCTGCGGCAGGCTGACCCCGAACAGGTTCTGCAGCAACTTGTTCAGGTACTGACTCCACCCGACCGCGACGGCGGCGGTCGACACCCCGTACTCCAGCAGCAGGCACGCCGCCACGCCCATCGCGACGAATTCGCCGAGCGTCGTGTATGCGTAGGAGTACGTCGACCCCGAAACCGGCACCGCCGAGGCCATCTCGGCGTAGCAGACGGCAGCCAGGCCGGCGGCGACACCGGCCAGCACGAACGACAGCAGCACGGCCGGCCCGGCCTCGGGAACCGCCTCGGACAGCACGAAGAAGATGCCGGTGCCGACGGTGGCCCCCACGCCGAACATCGTCAGCTGGAAGACGCCGATGGTGCGCTTGAGTTCCTGGGAGGCACCATGGGCGACCGGTGCGCCCGCGATGGGGCGGCGCCGCAGCATCTGTTCGGTCAAGCCAACCGTGGGCGAAGGTGATGCCATGGTGCCTCCTCGGCAGGCGTCAAGCGGTAGCGGCCGGTGGTGTTGCGAGGGCGTCGGTCAGCACGCGCGCGAACTGGTCGACCGCCCAGTCGATCTCCTCCTCCGTGATGACGATGGGCGGGGCGAACCTCAGGGTGGAGCCGTGCGTGTCCTTTACGAGAACACCGAGTGCGGCCAACCGCAAGCTGACGGACTTTCCGGTGCCGATCCGTGGGTCCACGTCGACGCCCGCCCACAGGCCCATTCCGCGGACGGCGAGGACGCCGTGGCCAACGAGCCCGCGCAGGCGAGCGTGCAGCCGCTCGCCCAATTCGGCGGAGCGAGACTGAAATTCGCCACGGGCGAGCATCGACACCACGGTGGTCCCGATGGCGGTGGCCAACGGGTTCCCGCCGAACGTCGAGCCGTGCTCGCCGGGATGCAGCACCCCGAGCACGTCGCGGTCGGCCACCACCGCCGACAGCGGGACGACGCCGCCGCCGAGCGCCTTGCCCAGGAGGTAGACGTCGGGCACGACGTCCCAGTGGTCGCACGCGAACGTGCGGCCGGTGCGGGCGAGACCAGCCTGAATCTCGTCGGCGATCATCAGGACGTTGCGCTCGGTGCACAACGCGCGCACCCGCGGCAGGTAGTCCTCGGCCGGCACGATGATGCCCGCCTCGCCCTGGATGGGCTCCAGCAGCACGGCGACGGTGTTCTCGTCGATCGCGGCGGCCAGCGCGTCGGCGTCACCGAAGGGCACGGCGCGGAAGCCCGGCGTGTACGGCCCGAAGCCACGGCGCGCGGTGTCGTCGTCGGAGAAGCTGATGATCGTGGTGGTGCGACCGTGGAAGTTGTTGTGCGCCACGATGATGTTGGATTGGTCGGTGGCGACGCCCTTGACGTCGGTGCCCCACTTGCGGGCGACCTTGATGCCGCTCTCGACGGCCTCGGCGCCGCTGTTCATCGGCAGCACCATGTCCTTGCCGCACAGGTCGGCCAGCGCGGCGCAGAACGGGCCGAGCCGGTCGGAGTGGAACGCCCGACTGACCAGCGTGACCGTGTCGAGCTGGGCGTGCGCCGTCGCGATGACCTCGGGGTTGCGGTGGCCGAAGTTGACCGCCGAGTAGGCGGCCAGGCAGTCGAGGTAGCGGCGGCCCTCCACGTCGGTGATCCAGGCGCCCTCGGCGGACGCGGCCACGACGGGCAGGGGCGAGTAGTTGTGGGCCGCATAGTGGTCGTCGAGCGCGATGGCTGCGCCCGTCAGCTCTCCGGGTCCGGTCATGACGGTCTCCAGAATGGTCACGAGTACACCTCCAGCGTGCAGCACTTGACGGATCCGCCGCCCTTGAACAACTCCGACAGGTCGACGCCAATCGGTTCGAAGCCGAGCTCGGCGATCTGGGCGGCGAAGCCGGTGGCGTTGGCGGGCAACACGACGTGCTTGCCGTCGGAGACGACGTTGAGGCCCAGGACGTAGGCGTCGGCCGACCCAACCTCGACGGCGTCGGGGAACAGGCGCCGCAACTGCGCGCGGGCGTCGTCGGCGAACGCGGGCGGGTAGTAGGCGACCGTGGTGTCGTCGAGCACCGCCAGCGCGGTGTCGAGGTGGTAGAAGCGGGGGTCGACCAGTTCCAGGCTGACGACGGGCAGGCCGGTGAGGTCGGCGACCTCGGCGTGTGCGCGCACGTCGGTGCGAAAGCCGTAGCCCGCCAGGATCGTCGAGCCGACGACCAACAGGTCGCCCTGGCCCTCGTTGACGTGGTGGGTGTGATGCGGTTCGAAACCGCGGCTGCTCATCCACTCGGCGTAGGCGGCCGCCTCGCCCGCGCGCTGCGGGTAGGCGAAGCGGGCGACGATCGCGGTGCCGTCGACCACCAGTCCGCCGTTGGCGGCGTAGACCATGTCGGGGAGGCCGGCGACGGGTTCGACCGTCTCGACGGTGTGCCCCAGCGTGCGGTAGGTCGAGCGCAGCTGATCCCACTGGCGCACCGCCAGGGCGGCGTCCACGGGGGTCGAGGTGTCCATCCACGGGTTGATCGCGTATTCGACGGCGAAGAAGGTCGGTGCGGTCATGGCGTATCGGCGCAGTCGTGGCGTGCGGACTCGGGGTGTCGCGGGGGCGACATCGGACGCCGGGGAGCCGGCGATATCTGCGATCGTCATGAAAGAGACGATATTGCGGTGCTGCGGCGCAATCAATCGCCACTCATTGCGTATCGGTGCGCACTTCGTTGTGCGAAAGCTAGTATTGCGGCGATCTGTTGTTCTCGATGAAGGCGAGGCGCCGTGGACCGGCTGGACCAGACCGATGAACGCATCCTCGCCGAGTTGGCCGACCATGCGCGCGCGACCTTCGCCGAAATCGGACAGCGCGTGAATCTGTCCGCGCCCGCGGTGAAGCGACGCGTCGACCGGATGCTCGACGACGGGGTGATCCGCAGCTTCACCACCGTCGTCGACCGCAACGCAATCGGCTGGAACACCGAGGCTTACGTGCAGGTGTTCTGCCACGGCACGATCGCGCCAGCGGAGCTTCGGAAGGCGTGGATCGGCATTCCCGAGGTGGTGAGCGCGGCCACCGTGACCGGCACCGCCGACGCCATCCTGCACGTGCTGGCACGCGACATGCGACACCTCGAGGAAGCCCTCGAACGCATCCGGGCCAGCGCCGACATCGAGCGCAGCGAAAGCATCGTCGTGCTGTCCAACATCATCGAGCGGGCCCCCGTCTGACCCCGGCCGCCCGTGGGTGCCGCACTGCAGTAGCTGCCCATCGTGTAAGAAAAGCCCCGTGACTACTACTGCGGGCATCGTCATCGTCGGTGGCGGACTCGCCGCGCTGCGCACCGCCGAACAGCTGCGCCGCGCCGAATTCGCCGGCCCCATCACCCTCGTCAGCGACGAGGACCACCTGCCGTATGACCGGCCACCGCTGTCGAAGGAGGTGCTGCGCGCCGAGACCGACGACGTCACGCTCAAGCCCGCCGCCTTCTACGAGGAGAAGGACATCACCGTCCGACTCGGATCGGGTGCGACGAGTCTGGACACCACCGCGCAGACGGTCACCCTGGCCAACGGCGACGTGGTGCCCTACGACGAACTGGTGATCGCAACGGGCCTCGTGCCCAAGCGGATTCCGACGTTTCCGGACCTGGACGGCGTCCGCGTGCTGCGGACCCTGGGGGAGAGCCTGGCGCTGCGCGAGCACGCCGGCTCGGCGCGGCACGCCGTGGTCATCGGGGCCGGGTTCATCGGCTGCGAGGTCGCGGCGAGCCTGCGCAGCCTCGGCGTCGACGTCGTACTCGTCGAACCGCAGCCCACGCCGTTGGCCTCGGTTCTCGGTGAGCAGATCGGCGAACTGGTCGCGCGGCTGCACCGGTCCGAGGGCGTCGACGTGCGGTGCGGCATCGGCGTCACCGAGGTCAAGGGCACCGGCCACGTGGAGAAGGTCGTGCTGTCCGACGGCACCGAGTTGGACGCCGACATCGTCGTGGTCGGCGTCGGGTCCCGGCCCTCGACCGACTGGCTGCACGGCAGCGGCGTCGCCGTGGACAACGGGGTGATCTGCGACGTCGCCGGACGCACCAGCGCACCGAACGTGTGGGCGATCGGAGACGTCGCCTCCTGGCGCGACGCCCTGGGAGAGCAAGCGCGAGTAGAGCATTGGAGCAACGTCGCCGAGCAGGCCCGCGCGATCGTGCCCGCCATGCTCGGCCTAGAGCCCACCTCGGCGGTGACGGTGCCCTACTTCTGGAGCGACCAGTACGACGTCAAGATCCAGTGCCTCGGCGAGCCGGAGGCCGACGACGTCGTGCACCTCGTCGCCGACGACGGGCGGAAGTTCCTGGCCTACTACGAGCGGGACGGCGCGGTGGTCGGCGTGGTGGGCGGCGGCATGCCCGGCAAGGTGATGAAGGCCCGCGCCAAGATCGCCGCGGGCGCCCCCATCGCCGACGTCCTCTAGGGATTTCGGCGTGATCACCGGCGCTGGCCGCCGGTGATCACGCCGAAATCGCACCGAGGTAGAAGCGCACTCCCTGGTCGTCGGCGCACAGCGCCGAGCTGCCGTAGGACTGCGCCGACGACTCCTCGATGACGGTGCCGCCGGCGTCCCGGACCCGCTGCACCGCCGCGTCGACGTCGTCGACGGTCCACATCGGCACGGTCGCCGGTTCGGCGCTGCCGCCCGCGATGCCCGCCATGGGGTGCACCGACCGGGGCTCCCACCCGTCCTCGATCCGACCGGGCTCGTAGCTCCAGCCCAGCACCCGGCCGTAGAAGCGCCGGAAGCTCGCCGAGTCGGACACCTGGAAGGTGACGTACGAGAGTTCGCCGGGCCCAGTGCCGTTCAGCGCCGGTCGCGGATCGTCCCCGGTGGGCTGGTAGACCGCGAACGCCGTGCCGGACGGATCGGTCGCGTCGACCGTCGGCCCGTGCGGGGTGTGCACGACCTCGCCGGCTTCGCCGCCGGCGGCGAGGATGGCCTGCCGGGCCACCGCCACGTCGGCCACCGCGTAGCAGCAGAACAACGTCGGCGGGCCGGGCATCTCGACGATGCCGACGGGCCGGTCGGTGTTGATCACCCGGCGGGAGGCCGCGTCGTACCGCCAGCCCAGCACGCGACCGTAGAACGCCGCCGACCGCTCGGGGTCCTGCGTCCACACCGAGACGTAGCCTATGTCGCCGTGGCGGATCGGACTCACCGCCCCGGCGACGGGACCGCTCAGCATCCACCGGTGCCCGAACGGGTCGACGATGGTGGCGTTGCGGGAACCGTGGCCTTCGTAGACGTCGCGTTCGACGCGCGCGCCGCGGTCGCGGGCGCGGGCCAGAGCGGCGTCGGTGTCGGCGACGTGCAACATCAGGCTCACCGAGACCGCCTGTGGCGCAGGTGCCGTCAAGCCCAGCTCGGGGAACTCGTCGGCCAGGTACAGCACGCCGCCGTCGATCGAGAGTTCGGCGTGGCCGATGCGGCCGTCGTCCATCACGATCGGATCGCCCATCGGGACGGCGCCGAAGGCGTCGACGTACCAGTCGACGGCGTCGCGGGCGCCGGCCACGGCGAGGTAGGGCAGCGCGGCGGGCCGGGGTGCGACGGGTGCGACGGCGTTGAGCTCGGCGATGGCGGTGTCGGTGCCGCTCATGGTGACTCCTTCGGTTCGATTGGGCAGGGAGAGCGCCGATTCCAGGCGGGCGCGCAGGCGGGCTGCGAACGCCGGATCGGGCGCGACCGGAAGGTCGTCGCCACGCAGCACGTCCAGCGGATCGTTCACGGCGTCCCTCCTTCCGGATAGTGGGTTCTGAAGGCGCGGCGGGCCCGCACCAGCAGGGCTTCGGTGGCGTGCACCGTGCGGCCGATCAGCTCGGCGCACTCGGGCACCGACCGGTCGTCCAGATATCGCAGGGCCAGCACCGTCCGATGGTGCTCGGGCAGTTTGGCCAACACGCTCTCGGCGACGATGCGGTCGAGTTCGGCGTCCCACCCGTCGGCCGGGTCGACCGGCTCGGGCACCTCGGCGACCGGTTCGGTGAACCGGTCGTGCCGTCGCCGGTAGTGGTCGGCGAGCTTGTGCCGGGCGACGCCGATCAACCACGGGACCGTCATCGGCGGTGGTGCGTCGCGCCGCGCGGCGTCCATCGCCGCCAGGAAGGTCTCCGACGTCAGGTCCTCGGCCACGCCGCGATCACCGCAGCGCCGGATGAAGTATCCGTAGACGGCGGGCAGCGCCTCGTCGTACAGCGCCAGCAGCGCACGAGGCGCGTCCCGGGCCTGCGATTGGGCGTCCACACCCTCATCGTCGCCGTTGCGTCCCGAACTCCGACGCCCATTCTCGCGATTCGTGGAGTCTGAGGAGCGGTGAGCGCTCTCAATCGCACACGAATCCCCGAGGAGCTAGGTGTCGAGGGCAGCGAAGCCGGCGTTGACCGTGTCGAACGCGTCGCCGAGCGAGCGCTGAAGCGACACCGAGGTGTCGGCGAGCCAGTGCTCGTAGGCCGAGAGCGCAACCCCGAGCATCGACCACGCCGTGGTCTGGGCAACGAGGTCGCCGACCTTCAGTCCGAGGCGGCGGGCGACGAACTCCGCGACGACCGCGCGCCAGCCCGCGTACATCGTCATCGAGTGGGCCTGCAGCGCGTCGGTCTCGAGGATGACGCGCATGCGTTGGCGGTGGTGGGCGGTCTCGGCCTCGTCGAAGTCGTTGAACGCCAACAGCGCCGACCGCAGTGCGACGGTGGTCGGCGCGTCGGCGGGTACCGCGTCCAGCAGCGCACGCATGTGGTCCAGATGCGCGTCGAAGTCGCCCCACGGGATGGCGTTCTTGGTGGGGTAGTAGCGGAACAGCGTGCGTCGGGCGATGCCGGCGGCACGGGCCACGTCGTCCACGCTGACCTCGTCGAAGCCGCGGCTGGCGAACAGTTCGAGCGCCACGTTGGTGATGTGGTCCCCGGTGGTCGACCTGCGCCTGCCTACTCGGGCCGCGGGTTCGCGACTCATCGAAATCCGCCCTTCCGTTTCGGCACTCGATGCCATATTCTTGCGATCTCGATCACATTTGTCGAGACCCCCACTCCCACCGGAAGGCGAAACCATGGAGCCGACTCAGCAGACCGAGACCGAATCCGAACTCGTCACCGAGAGCCTCGTCGAAGAGGTCTCCATCGACGGCATGTGCGGCGTCTACTGACGGTGGTCGCTCCCACGAAGGCGCCAACCGAGGTTCCGGTGTTCGACCCCGACGTCCGTTGGCGGCTGCACCCCCAGGTCGCGGTGCGGCCCGAGCCGTTCGGCGCGCTGCTGTATCACTTTGGGACGCGCAAGCTTTCGTTTCTGAAGAACACCAAGATCGTCGAAATCGTCACATCGCTCGACGGTCATCCCGATGCCAGGGCGGCCTGCCGCGCAGCCGGCATCGACGACGCCGCGTTGGCGCCCTACCTGCACGCGCTCGGCGTGCTGGTCACATCGAAGATGCTGGTCCGCGAGGAGAACAGATGACGACGAGTCTTTCCCCGGCGCCCGTGCCGAGGCTGGTCGAGCAGTTCGAGAAGGGCCTCGACGCCCCCATCTGCCTGACGTGGGAGCTCACCTACGCCTGCAACCTGTCGTGCGTGCACTGCCTGTCCTCGTCGGGCAAGCGCGACCCGCGCGAGCTCAGCACCGAGCAGTGCAAGGACATCATCGACGAGCTCGAGCGGATGCAGGTGTTCTACGTCAACATCGGCGGCGGCGAGCCGACGGTGCGGTCGGACTTCTGGGAGCTGGTCGACTACGCGACCGAGCACCACGTGGGCGTGAAGTTCTCGACCAACGGCGTGAAGATCGACCGTACGGTGGCGGCCAAGCTGGCCGCCAGTGACTACGTCGACGTGCAGATCTCGCTGGACGGGGCCACCGCGGAGGTCAACGACGCCGTCCGCGGTCCCGGCTCGTTCGCCATGGCCATCCGCGCGCTGGAGAACCTGGCCGAGGCCGGGTTCACCGACGCCAAGATCTCCGTCGTCGTCACCCGCCACAACGTCGACCAGCTCGACGAGTTCAAGGCCTTGGCCGACCGCTACGGCGCCACCCTGCGCATCACCCGGCTGCGTCCCTCGGGCCGGGGTGCCGACGTCTGGGACGAACTCCATCCGACCGCGGCCCAGCAGGTGCAGCTCTACGACTGGCTGGTGGCCCGCGGCGAGGGCATTCTCACCGGCGACTCCTTCTTCCACCTGTCCGGACTCGGCCAGCCGGGGGCGCTCGCCGGGCTGAACCTGTGCGGTGCCGGGCGGGTGGTGTGCCTGATCGATCCCGTCGGTGACGTCTACGCCTGCCCGTTCGCCATCCACGACCGATTCCTCGCCGGAAACATCCTGTCCGACAGCGGGTTTCAGAACGTGTGGCAGAACTCGAAGCTCTTCCGCGAACTGCGCGAGCCGCAGTCGGCCGGCGCGTGCGGAAGTTGTGACCACTACGACGGCTGCCGCGGCGGCTGCATGGCCGCCAAGTTCTTCACCGGTCTGCCGATGGACGGTCCCGACCCCGAATGCGTCCAGGGATACGGCGAGCCCGCCCTGGCGCTGGAGCGCAGCAAGCCCAAGCCCAGCGGGGACCACTCGCGCTCCGGCGGCCGCAAGGCCCCGGTGCCGTTGACCCTGCTCACCCGACCGCCCAAGTCGTTCTGCAACGAAAGTCCCGTATAGCTCATGGCCCGTGACATCTGGTTCGAGACCGTCGCCATCGCGCAGCAGCGCGCCAAGAAGCGGCTGCCGAAGTCGGTCTACAGTTCGCTGATCGCCGCCAGTGAACGCGGCATCACCGTCGCCGACAACGTGGACGCCTTCGGCGAACTCGGCTTCGCGCCCCACGTGATCGGCGCGATCGAGAAGCGTGATCTGTCCACTACGGTGATGGGACAAGAGATCTCGCTGCCGGTGATGATCTCCCCGACCGGCGTGCAGGCCGTGCACCCCGACGGTGAGGTCGCCGTGGCGCGGGCCGCCGCCGCGCGGGGCACCGCGATGGGACTGTCGTCGTTTGCGAGCAAGCCCATCGAAGACGTCATCGCCGCCAACCCCAAGCTGTTCTTCCAGGTGTACTGGCTGGGCGGGCGCGACGCGATCGCCGCGAGGGTGGAGCGGGCCAGGGCCGCCGGCGCGGTCGGCATCATCGTCACCACCGACTGGAGTTTCTCCCACGGCCGCGACTGGGGCAGCCCGGTGATCCCGGAGGAGATGAACCTCCGCACGACCGTGAAGATGATGCCCGAGGGCCTGACCCGGCCCAGCTGGTTGCTGCAGTGGGCCAAGACCATGCGCCCGCCGAACCTGCGCGTGCCCAACCAGGGCAACCGCGGCGAGGCCGGCCCGCCGTTCTTCGCCGCCTACGGTGAGTGGATGGGCACGCCGCCGCCCACGTGGGAGGACATCGCCTGGCTGGTCGACCTCTGGGGTGGGCCGGTGATGCTCAAGGGCGTGATGCGCGTGGACGACGCGAAACGCGCTGTCGACGCCGGTGTCTCGGCCATTTCGGTGTCCAACCACGGTGGCAACAACCTCGACGGAACCCCCGCGTCGATCCGCGCGCTGCCGGCCATCGCCGCCTCGGTCGGGGACCAGGTGGAGGTGCTCCTCGACGGCGGCATCCGCCGAGGCAGCGACGTCGTCAAGGCCGTCGCGCTCGGCGCGCGGGCGGTCATGCTCGGCCGCGCCTACCTGTGGGGGCTCGCAGCGGAGGGTCAGCCCGGCGTCGAGAACGTCCTCGACATCATGCGCAGCGGCATCGACTCGGCCCTGATGGGACTCGGCAAGGCGTCGATTCACGACCTCGTCGCCGACGACGTGCTGATGCCCGCCGGGTTCACCCGGGCCCTTGGCATGCCCACCGCCGAGAACGCCTGACCCCGGCCGCCCGCCGGCGTGGTCCCGGTGGGGCGGGCGGTGCTGACGTGGCGGGCGTGAAGGCCGGACCGCGCGCGGTGAACCAAATGCCGCGCAAACCCCAACATTCGGCGCACACCAGGTGAATTCGGCCTACGATCGGCGGGTGGCTTTCCCCAACGAGCTTGGGAACTCAACGGCGAGACAGCTCCACGATCTGTCGCCCGCGTTGATCATCCCGCTAGGCTCGACCGAGCAGCATGGGCCACACCTGCCAGTTGACACCGACACCCGGATCGCCTCCGCCGTCGCCCGCGGCATAGCTCAGCAACTGGCCGGCCCGTGGCTGTTGGCACCCGCGATCAGCTACGGCGCCAGCGGAGAGCATCAGGGTTTCCCGGGGACGGTCTCGATCGGCACCGCTGCGCTGCAGCTCCTGCTGGTGGAGTACGGCCGCTCGGCATGCGACTGGGCCTCGCGGCTGGTGTTCGTCAACGGTCACGGCGGCAACGTCGCCGCCGTTGCCGCCGCCGTCACCCTGCTCCGTAGCGAAGGCCGGGACGCCGCGTGGTGCCCGTGCAGCGTGCCCGGGGCCGACGCGCATGCCGGGCATACCGAAACGTCTGTATTACTACATATTTCGCCCGGCGTCGTACGCACCGCGGAGTGGGTCCCGGGCAACGAGACCCCGCTCGCAGAACTCATGCCCCGTCTGCGCGCCGGTGGCGTCGCCGCGGTCAGTTCGGTCGGCGTGCTCGGCAACCCCACGACGGCGTCGGCGCTCGAGGGGTCGCGTATCTTTGCTGAAATGGTCGACACCTGCACCCGCCGCGTCGCGGCGTGGACCCCCGGTGCCGGGGGGCTCTTGCAGTGACCGGACCACGACTGCCCGACGGCTTTGCCGTGCAGGTGGACAGACGGGTGAGGGTGCTCGGAGAGGGATCGGCACTCCTCGGCGGCTCGCCCACCCGGCTGCTGCGCCTGGCGCCCGCGGCCCAGACGATGCTCAGCAGCGGCCGGCTCGAGGTGCACGACGCCCAGAGCGCGCAACTGGCGCGGACCTTGCTCGACGCCACCGTGGCCCATCCCCGCCCGGCGAGTGGACCGTCGCACCGTGACGTCACCGTCGTTATCCCGGTGCTGGACAACCCGGTTGGGCTCAAGCGGCTGGTGTCGTCGCTGCGCGGCATGTGCGTCGTCGTGGTCGACGACGGCTCGGCGCCGCCGGTTCGGGTCGACGACTTCGCGGGTCTGCACTGTGACGTGCGCGTGTTGCGCCACTCCGCCAGCAAGGGACCCGCGGCCGCCCGCAACGCCGGGTTGGCCGTCTGCGAGACCGACTTCGTCGCGTTCCTGGACTCCGACGTGGTGCCACGGCGCGGCTGGCTCGAGGCCCTCCTTGGTCACTTCTGCGATCCGGCCGTCGCGCTGGTGGCGCCGCGCATCGTGGGGCTGCACGAACCCCACAACCTCGTGGCGCGCTACGAGGCGGTGCGGTCCTCTCTGGACCTTGGCCACCGCGAGGCCCCGGTGGTCCCGTACGGAACCGTCTCCTACGTGCCGAGCGCGGCCATCATCTGCCGCCGGACCGCCCTGGTCGACGTCGGCGGTTTCGACGAGACGCTACGGTCGGGCGAAGACGTCGACCTGTGCTGGCGCTTCATCGAAGCCGAGGCGCGGCTGCGGTACGAACCCATCGCCCTGGTCGGCCACGACCACCGAACGAATCTGCGGGAGTGGTTCGCGCGCAAGGCATTCTACGGATCCTCGGCCGCACCGCTGGCCGTCCGGCATCCCGGCAAGACCGCGCCGCTGGTGTTGTCGGGGTGGACGCTGATGGTGTGGCTGCTGCTGGCGATGGGCTCGGGAGTGGGCTACGTCGCCTCGACGGTCGTCGCCGCGATCACCGGGCGCAAGATCGCCAAGGTGCTCAACACGGTCGACACCGAACCGAGGGAAGTGGCGGCCGTGGCGGCCCAGGGGCTGTGGTCGGCCGCCCTGCAACTCGCTTCGGCGATGTGCCGGCACTACTGGCCCGTCGCACTGGTGGCCGCCGTCTGCTTCCGGCGCTGCCGACAGGTCGTGCTGGTCGCCGCCGTGGTGGACGGGGTCGTCGACTGGGCCAGTCGCAACGGCAACGCCGACGACGACGCCAAGCGCGTGGGGTTGTTCTCCTACCTCTTGCTCCGACGCCTCGACGACATCGCCTACGGACTCGGCCTGTGGAAGGGCGTCGTGCGGGAGCGTCATCTCGGCGCGCTGAAGCCGCAGATCCGGACCTAAGCATCTCCTTGCACTCGGACGTTCTCATCGTCGGCGCGGGTAGTGCCGGCTGCGTTCTCGCAGAGCGTCTTTCGCGGGATCCGCACTGCCGGGTCACGGTGGTCGAGGCGGGCCCGGGGGTGTCGGATCCGCGGGTGACGGCGCAGATCGGCGACGGGCTGCGCCTTCCGATCGGAGCGGCGAGTTCGGTGGTCCGGCGCTATGAGACGACGTTGACCGACCGTCCGCGCCGCACGGCGTCGATCATGCGCGGGGAAGTCGTCGGCGGGTCGGGAGCGGTCAACGGCGGCTACTTCTGCCGGGGTCTGCCCGCCGACTTCGACGGTTGGGGACTCCCGGGGTGGTCGTGGGACGACGTCCTGCCGCACTTCCGCGACATCGAGACCGACCTGGACTTCACCGGGCCGCTGCACGGCGCGGACGGTCCCATGCGGATCGGCCGGATCACCGAATTCGAGCAAGGGGCAATCGCTTTCGTCGACGCGGCGCGCAACCACGGTTTCGGGTGGGTTGACGACCTGAACGGCGCGGCCGCCGGCCGACCCGGCGTCGGCGCCGTGCCGCTGAACATCGAGGCGGGTGCGCGGGTGGGGCCGGGGGAGGCCTTCCTCGGCCGCGCGCAGGGCCGCCCGAATCTCGTCGTCCTGCAAAACCGCCGGGTGCGGCGGATCCGCTTCGCCGGCGATCGCGCCGTCGGGGTGGAGTGTTTCGGGGCAGACGACCTGACCGCCGACCGCGTGGTGTTGTCGGCCGGTGCCATCGGGTCGGCGCACCTGCTGCTGCTGTCGGGCGTCGGACCGGCCGCCCAGCTGTCCGCGGCGGGGGTGCCCGTCGTGCAGGACCTGCCGGTGGGGACGCGCAGTGCCGACCACCCCGAGTGGGTGCTCCCGGTCGACTGGCCCGCCGCACCCGGCCGGCCACCGCTGGAGGCGTTGCTCACCACCGCCGACGGGCACGAGATCCGCTGCTACACAACGGGCTTTGCCACGATGACGGGTTCGGCGTACGACCCGTCCGATCGACCGCACCTCGGCGTGACCCTGATGCGGCCGCTGTCCCGCGGGCGACTGACCTTGAGGTCGGCCGACCCCGACGTGCCACCGCTGATCGAGCACCGCTACGACGACGAGGCCTCCGACGCCGCGGCCCTGGCGGGTGGCGCGGACCTGGCGCACGATCTCGCGGGGTCGGGCTACGAGGCCCGTGACTCGTCCTGGTCGACGTCGCAGCATCTGTGTGGCACGGTCCCGATGGGCCGCGACGGCGAGGCGCCGCTGGACGAGAGGTGCCGGGTGCGCGGCGTGGAGGGGCTATGGGTGGTCGACGGGTCGATCCTGCCCGAGATCACCAGCCGCGGACCTCACGCCACCATCGTCATGATTGGCCACCGCGCAGCGGAGTTCATCGGTTGACCCGCGCCATCGTGACCAGTGCCTCGGCCAGGAGCGTCGCCGCCACGACACCGTCGACGACGGGGACGCCGAGGCGCGCGGAGAGTGGGGCGGCGAACGCGGCCATTGCCGCGCAGCCCAACACGATCGACCGGCTCCCGTCCTGCGCCAGCGCCTTCTCGCACACGTCGCCGATGGGTCCGACGGTGGTGGGGTCGGAGTCGATCCGGAGAACCGGGATGTCGGTGGCGTACACGCCGAGGCACTGGCTGGGCGTGTAGGTCTTGGCCAGGGTCCACGCCGTCGGCACCGTCGCCGACATGGACGTGACCACCGAGAAGCTTCCCGCGCTGAGGGCGGCGGCGTGCATCGCGGCCTGCGCGATGCCCAGCACGGGCACGTCCACCGCGGCGCGGACCTCATCCAAGCCGGGGTCGCCGAAGCAGGCGATCACGTAGGCGTCGGGCGGCGAGTCGCCGCTCGCCGCGCGGTGGACCTCCTCGAGAAGGCCGGGGAGACAGCGACGTTCGTCCTCGTCGTTCTCGATGCTGGCCGGTCCCTCGGCGGGGTTGACGGCGACGACGTCGGTGGCCGGGCCGGCGACCGCGCGTGCCGACGCCCCGATGGCGGCCGTCATGGAGGCGGTGGTGTTCGGGTTGACCATCAGGAGGCGCACGCCACCAGGGTAGGCGGCAGTCAGGTTCGGTGCCGACCCTCGGCCCGGCGACGCACGAGGCGGGATTGGCGGCCGTCACGGCCCGGGGCCCAGAACGCGACGAGTGCGGCGGCGACCACGACCACCAGCGCGACGACGAGTACCGACGAGGCCATCGCGTGCAGGAACGCCGTCTTGGCGAGGTCGGCGAGCGGACCGCCCTGCGCACCGAGGCGCTCGGCCACCGACAGCGCCTCCGCCAGTGAACCGGCCGCGCGCTCGCGCACCGGCTCGGGGAACCGGACCAGGTCCGGCGCGAGGACGTCGGTGTAGCGCCCGGCGAGGATGGAGCCTGCCACCGCGATGCCCAGCGCGGCGCCGATCTCGCGGGTGGCGTCGTTGACCGCGGAGGCGACGCCCTGCTTCTCGTCGGGAACCGCGCCCATGATGGCGGACGTGGTTGGCGCAGTGCACAATCCGACGCCGGTGCTCAACACCAGCAGCGGCCACGCAAGGTCCAGATAGGACGACCCGAGGTCGAGCAGGCGCAGGCACAGCAGGCCCGCGGCGATGAGCAGCAGGCCCACCGTCACCGCGACCCGCAGCCCGACCTTGGGGAGGTACCAGCCGGTGGTGACGCTGAGGACGAAGATCGGCACGATGAGCGGCGCCAGGGCCAGCGCCGTGCCGAGTGGGCTGTACCCCATCACCAACTGGACGTACTGGATGACGACGAAGAAGAACCCGAAGTTGGCGAAGAAGAGGATGGTGATGCCGAGGGCGCCGGTGGCGAAGTCCGGCCTGGCGAACAGCCGTACGTCCAGCAGTGGGTGGCGGCGCCGCAGCTCGACGGCGGTGAACGCCACCGCGCACGCCACCCCCGCCGCCATGCATCCCCACACCACCGGATGGCCCCAGCCCCGAATGGGCGCCTCGACCACGCCGAAGACGAAGATCGCGACCGCAGCGCCGATCAGCACCGCCCCAGGCCAGTCGAGGGGAGCGGCGTCGTCGTCGCGCGACGACGTGACCGTGAGCGCCAGGACGAACAGCAGCGCGCCCGCCCCGGCGAAGGCCCAGAAGATGGACTGCCACGACCAGAACTGCAGCAGGACGCCGGTGACCAGGAACCCGACGACGGCTCCCGAGCCCGCCACGCCGGCCCAGATGCCAACCGCCCTGTTGCGCTGCGACTTCGGATGGGCCGCGGTGAGCAGGGACAGCGTCGCCGGCATCACGAAGGCGGCCCCGGCCCCGGCGACGGCTCTGGCCACGATGAGCGCGACGGGTCCGTCGACGACGATGGGCGCGAGCGACGCGGCCGTGAAGACGGCCAGCCCGATGAGCAACGCGCCCCGGCGGCCGTACCGGTCGCCGAACGCGCCGGCGGGTAGCAGGAGACACGCCAGGACCAGGGTGTAGCCGTCGATGATCCACGTCAGCTCAGACTGGGTGGCGGAGGTCTCGACGGCGATGTCGGGCAGCGCGGCGTTGAGCGCCACCATCGACGAGATGACCAGCGAGACGCTGAGGCACGCGACCGCCAGCAACCAGATGCGCGCCCGCGCCGAGGCGGTGCCGGGCGGCCGGTCGATATCCTGGTCGGACGGCGCGAAGGAGTCGACCACGGCGTCACCCCTTCGGGCTCGGAGATTTTCGAGACTAACAGTCTTGGTGGAAGACCGATAGTCTCGAAACTCCGGATACCCTCCGCGAAAGCGAGATACACGATGTCGGCCGAGCGCTCCGATCCGCGCCCCGCGCGTTCGCGGGCCCGGTTGCTGGAGGCCGCCACCGTGCTGCTGAGGTCGGGCGGGCCGAGCGCAGTCACCGTCGACGCGGTCACCCGCACGGCCAACGTCGCACGCGCGACGCTCTACCGGCACTTTCCCAGCGCCAACGACCTCCTGGCCGCCAGCTTCACCAGCCTGATTCCGCCACCGCCCATGCCGCCGGAACACGGATCGCTGCGGGAGCGGCTGCTGGCGATCGTGGTGGCGTGGGCGCAGTCGATCGCCGACGCGCCCACCACGCTGACCGCCATGGCCTGGCTCTCGCTGGGTCCGGACATCGGGCAGATGCCGGCGCCGCCCGGCGACGCGGCCAGCCCCGAGATGCGGTCGCTGCGGGAACGCATCGCCCAGCAGTACTCGGCGCCGTTCGACGTCGTCTTCGACGGTCCGCAGGCCGCCGCCGAACTCGAGCACGTCGACCGGGCCGTCGCGCTGGCCCTGCTCATCGGTCCGCTGGCCTTCGGGCGGCTGAGCACCCTGGCAGGGTTCGACTACGAGAAGGTGGCGGTGGCCGCGGTCGACGGTTTCCTGCTGACCTTCGCCAAGACGCCCGGCGGGACTACCGCAGGGAGTAGCGAATCGGAAGGTGCTTGAGGCCGCCGACGAACGTGGTGGCGGAAAGCTCCGCCGCACCGGCCAATTCGACGGACTCGAGCCGCGGAATCAGCTCGGTGAAGAGGCTGTTCATCTCCATCCTGGCCAACGCGGCGCCCAGGCAGAAGTGCACCCCGTATCCGAACGCGACGTGCTTGTTCGGATCGCGGCCGACGTCGAATCGGAACGGGTCGGCGAAGACCTCCTCGTCGCGGTTGCCCGACACGTACGCCAGGTAGACGGACTCACCCGCGGCGACGTCCACCCCGCGGATCGTGGTGTCGGCTGAGGCGGTCCGCATGAATTCCTTGACCGGCGTGGACCATCGGATCATCTCCTCGACGGCGGTGGGCATCAGGCCCGGATCGTCGCGTAGCCGCTGCAGTTCACCCGGGTTGTCGATCAGTGCCCGCATGCCGCCGGAGATCGCGTCCTTGGTGGTGTCGTGCCCGGCGCTGGCGACGATGACGTAGTACGACACGGCGTCGACGTCGGAGAGCAGCTCGCCGTCCATGCGTCCGTTGGCGATCGCGGAGGCCAGGTCGTCGGTCGGCCGCTCCCGCCGCGAGGCCGTCAGCGCCGAGAAGTACGCGAAGAAGTCGAGCAGGACGGCCATCTGCTCCTCGGGCGTGGTGCCCCGCTTGTACTCGTCGTCGTCGCCGCCGAACATCTCCTGGGTCAGCGCGTGCATCCGGCCGTAGTCGTCTTCGGGCAGGCCCAGCAGCGACATGATCACGTATAGCGGGAACTGCACGGCGATGTCGGTGACGAAGTCGCATTCCGGACCGATGTCGCGCATCTGGTCGACGTAGCGCGTGGCGAGCTCGTCGACGCGCATCTTGAGGTCGCGCATGGCCTTGGGGCGGAACCAGTCGGACCCGATGGCGCGCACCTTGCGATGCAGCGGGTCGTCCATGTGAATGAGGGTGCGCAGACCCATTCCGGCCTCGAGCTGCTGCTTGGCGAGATCGTCTGCCGCGGCGGTGGCCAGCAGCGGCCGCGGTTCACTGACGAAGAGCTCGTTGTCCCGTTCGATGGCCATGATGTCGGCGTGCTTGGTCACGGCCCAGAACGGTCGGTACGGCCACTTGTCCACCCACGCAACGGGATTGTCGGCGCGCAACCGGCTGAGCGCAGCGTGCAGGCGCTCGTCGTCGGCGTAGGCGGTGGGGTCGGCGAGGACCTCGGCGGCCGGGTCGGTGACGCGGCCGTTGGTCTCAATGCTCATCGGGCTCCTGAACGGCGATTGCACTTGACGACTGTCAAGCGGAGTCTAGGGCGGCCCGGCGGGGACGATGGCGGATTGTGCGGATCCGCCTCGGTAGGGTCGGTGGGAATGCACCCCCATCCGTTCGGCCGCCGCGTGGCGGTGATCGTCCTCGCGGTGCTGCTGGTGGTTGCCGGCTGCGCGCGGAGCGACGATCACCCGGCCGCCGCGCCACCCACGCCGCCCGCCGATCCCGCCCTCGTCCAGACCGCCACCGGGACCGTCCGCGGAGTCGTCGCACCCGATCATCGCCTCTTCGCCGGAATTCCCTACGCCGCACCGCCCGTCGGCCCGCTGCGCTGGCAGCCACCCGCGCCCCCGCAGGCGTGGCCGGGGGTGCGCGACGCCACCCGCACCGGACCGCGGTGCATGCAGGACGCCAGCGATCTGGAGATGGGGAGGCAGACCTCGGAGGACTGTCTGTCGCTGAACGTGTGGACGCCGCCGCCCGCGGAGGGCAAGCGCGCGGTCATGGTGTGGATTCACGGCGGCGCGTTCATCAACGGCAGCAGCGGGATCTACGACTCGCGATGGCTGGCCACCCGGGGTGACGTGGTCGTGGTCACGGTGAACTACCGGCTGGGGGCGCTGGGCTTCCTCGCGCACCCGTCGCTCGGAGCGCCAGGGGCGGTCGGCAACTACGGGCTCTCCGACCAGCAGGCCGCGCTGCGGTGGGTGCACGACAACATCGCCAACTTCGGCGGCGACCCGGACGCCGTCACGATCGCCGGCGAGTCGGCCGGCGGGATGTCGGTGTGCGACCACCTGGTGGCCCCCGGCTCCGAGGGACTCTTCCGGGCGGCGATCATCCAGAGCGGACCGTGCCAGGCGCAACTCGCGCTGCCCGACGCGCAGCGCGCCAGCGTCGACTACGCACGCGACGCGGGCTGCGCGGATCCGCGCACCGTGGCCGCCTGCCTACGCGCGCTGCCGGCGGAGAAGCTGCGGAAACCCGTGTGGTACTACCGCATCGGCGACGACGCGCTGAGCGGTCCGGTCACGGGAACTACGGTGCTGCCCACGGATCCGATGAAGGAGATCGCCGAGGGTCGCGCCGCGAAGGTGCCCGTGCTGATCGGCACCAACCACGACGAGTTCACCCTGTTCGTGGCCCTGGAGTACCTGCGACTGAAGAAGCCCTACACCGAGGCGGACTATCCACGACTGCTCTCGCAGACCTTCGGTCGCGACGCCGCCGCGGTGGCGACGCACTATCCGTTGAGCCGCTACGGGGGCAGCGTGCCGTTGGCCTACTCCGCGGCCGTCACCGACGGCGTGTTCGCCTGCGTCGCCGACAGGATGACCGAAGGCCTCGCCAAGGAGGATTCGGTGTACGCCTACGAGTTCAACGACCGCGGGGCGCCCGCGCCGGACCCGCTGCGCACCCTGCCCTTTCCGGTCGGTGCCAGTCACTCGCTGGAGCTGCGATACCTCTTCGACATCGGCGGAGCGCCGCCGCTCGACCCCGGCCAGAAGGTGCTGTCGGACCAGATGATCGACGCGTGGAGCCAGTTCGTCCGCGACGGGCGCCCCGGTGACGACTGGCCCGCCTTCGACGGGCAGGAAAAGCGGTTGTCCCTGCGGCCCGACGGGAGCAGGGTGGAGACCAACTTCGACCTAACCCGTCAGTGCCCGTTCTGGGCCGGCCTCCAGGAGTAGCCCATGCCGACACCGGACCCCGCGGCGTTCGCCGACGCGTGGACGCGGGCGTGGAACGACCACGACGTGGAGGCGGTGCTCGCCCACTTCCACGACGACGTCGTCTTCACCTCACCCGTCGCCGCACGCGTGGTTCCGGAGAGTGCGGGAGTGGTCCGCGGCAAGGCGGCACTGCGGGACTACTGGCTGACCGCGCTTCGCGTCCTGCCCGATCTGCACTTCGAGCTCGTGGACGTCTACCGGGGCGAGTCGGTGCTGGTGATCAACTACCGCAACGAACGTGGGGGTCTGGTCGACGAGGTCCTCCTCTTCGACGGCGACCTCGTTCGCGAGGGCCACGGCACCTACCGGGAGTGACCCACGGGGACGTGGGTCGCCAGGAACGCCAGCTGGTCGGCGACGACGGTCGCGAAGAACGGCTCCACGTACGGGTCGAAGTGGCCGCAGTCGTAGGTCTGCACGGTCGGCCGGGCCATCGCACGGGCGGCCTTCAGTGCAACGCGGGGCGGCGTCACCGCGTCGTGCTCGGCCACCTGCATCAGCACCGGGCACGTCACCCCGCGGGCATGGCGCCCGGGGGAGTAGAGCCCGATCCGCAGCGCCACCCGTGCGGCCACGAACTGAGGGACGGTCGCCGCCTCCGGCCCCGACTCGGCGACGAGCCGCCGCATCCCGGGTAGGGCGTCGGGCGACGTCATCACGGCCGTGCTTCCCGGCGCACCGGCGGCGTCGACGTACACGGGCGTTCGGTGCCGCCAGGCGCGCAGCTGGTCCCGCACCGCGGACGGGGTCAGCCGCAGCCCTGCCAGCACCCCGGTGGCGCGGACGGCGGCCGGGCCACTGATGTGGGGTACCTGCGCGATGACGGCGGCCAGGCGGACCCCGGTGCCGGCCAGTGTGATGACGTGCCCGCCGGCCAGCGACGTGCCCCAGGCGACGACGCGGGCGGCGTCCACTCCGGGCAGTCGGCGGGCGAACCCGAGCGCCGCCCGCCAGTCAGCCTGCTGGGCCGCGATGTCCAGCACCTGCCGCGGCTCGCCGTCGCTGTCGCCGAACCCGCGGTAATCGAAGACGACGACGGCGTACCCGGCGGCGGCGAAGCGCTCCGCGTAGGCGAACAGCCGCATCGCGCGGACGCCGCCGAGGCCGTGGGCCATCACCACGACCGGCGCCTCGGCGCCGGCGGCGCGTGAGCGGTACACGCGGGCAGCGCAGCGGGTGCCGTCGGAGTAGAAGTGCGCCTCGGCGTAGGTGAAGGTCACATCGGGTGTCGCGGTCACGGGTGCTCCCAGTGGTCGGTGGTCAGTCGCGGGGGTGAGTGGGCGTTACCCACGTGGTGATGTCGGCATGCACGACCTCGACGCCGTGCCGGTCCACGACGCTGACCGGTATGACCAGTTCGGTGCCCTCGGTGACGGTGCGAAAGTCCGGCGGTACGACCCTGGCCGTCGCCCGCAACGACGTGGTCGCCTTGGCCAGGTACTCCACGGACATCGCCTTGGGAATCCAGCGGTGCGTGGTGGGCACGGTCGCCTCCATCAGCATGCCCATCGCCATCTCGGCGGCGTTGCACGACGCGATGGCGTGCACGGTCGACAGATGGTTGTGGACGAAGAACCACTTCGGCACCGTCACCTCGGCCACCCCCGGCTCCATCCGCACCACGTGGGGCAGCACCGACGCGAAGTACGGCACGCGGGCCATGGCGGCGGCGGAGAACACCCGGCTGCCGCCGGGGCGCCCCGCGAGGCGCCTCCACATGCGGTAGGTGGCCGTCGGCGACGTCGTGGCGGTGGACATGGAGCGGTACCTTACTCTGGAGTAAGTAATGCGTCCCCCGTCGTCGGCCAGGAATTTGGAGCACGCGGGGATCTGAGGCATACTGTTCGGGTTGCCTTGAGCCGGGACGATGCTTGATTTCGAGCAGGTCTGGCTTGGGTGACCGACCAGCGCCCTTACGGGCGCGTCCGGTCCCACCTCGACTGCGGCGGATTTAGACGCAGGAGAGTGTGCGCGGAGGCGACACGCCCGAGCGCGGGGGTCGGTGGACCACAGACAGGTAAACAGCGGCGGCATAGCCAGCGCGCTACCCAACGGGTAGAGCGCACGAAGACCAGGCCCATTCAGTGGGCCCGTTAATAGTGAGGTAGGACAAGCGTGGCGGGACAAAAGATCCGCATCAGGCTCAAGGCCTATGACCACGAGGCGATCGATGCCTCGGCGCGCAAGATCGTCGAGACGGTCACCCGGACGGGCGCGAGCGTCGTTGGCCCGGTGCCGCTGCCGACGGAGAAGAACATCTACTGCGTCATCCGCTCCCCGCACAAGTACAAGGACTCGCGGGAGCACTTCGAGATGCGCACCCACAAGCGCCTGATCGACATCCTCGACCCGACGCCGAAGACCGTTGACGCCCTGATGCGCATCGATCTGCCGGCGAGCGTCGACGTCAACATCCAGTAGGAGAGACCAGAAACCATGGCACGCAAAGGCATTCTGGGCACCAAGCTGGGCATGACGCAGGTGTTCGACGAGAACAACAAGGTCGTCCCAGTCACGGTCGTCAAGGCCGGTCCCAACGTGGTGACCCGTATCCGCACCACCGAGCGCGACGGCTACAGCGCCGTGCAACTCGCCTACGGCGAGATCAGCCCGCGCAAGGTCAACAAGCCGGTCACCGGTCAGTACGCCGCGGCGGGCATCAACCCCCGCAGGCACCTGGCCGAACTCCGGTTCGACGAGGCAACCACCGCCGACTACGAGGTCGGCCAGGAGCTGACCGCCGAGATCTTCGCCGACGGCAGCTACGTCGACGTCACCGGCACGTCCAAGGGCAAGGGCTTCGCAGGCACCATGAAGCGTCACGGCTTCAAGGGCCAGGGCGCCTCCCACGGCGCGCAGGCAGTGCACCGCCGGCCCGGCTCGATCGGTGGCTGCGCCACCCCGGGTCGCGTCTTCAAGGGCACTCGCATGTCCGGCCGGATGGGCAGTGACCGCATCACGACCCAGAACCTGAAGGTGCACAAGGTCGACGCCGAGAACGGTGTGCTGTTGATCAAGGGCGCCATTCCCGGCCGCAACGGTGGACTCGTCGTCGTTCGCACTGCGATCAAACGAGGTGAGAAGTAATGGCTGACAAGACCATTGACGTCCGTACGCCGGATGGCAAGACCGACGGCAACGTCGTGCTGCCCGCCGCGCTGTTCGACGCCGAGCCCAACATCGCCCTGATGCACCAGGTCGTGACGGCTCAGCTGGCCGCCAAGCGCCAGGGCACGCACTCGACCAAGACCCGCGCCGAGGTCTCCGGTGGTGGCAAGAAGCCGTACCGCCAGAAGGGCACCGGCCGCGCCCGTCAGGGTTCGACGCGTGCACCGCAGTTCACCGGTGGTGGCATCGTGCACGGCCCGAAGCCGCGCGACTACAGCCAGCGGACCCCGAAGAAGATGATCGCCGCGTCACTGCGCTCCGCTCTCTCCGACCGGGCCCGCAATGACCGGATCATCGCGGTCACCGAGCTGATCAGCGGTCAGACGCCGTCGACCAAGGCCGTCAAGGCGTTCCTCGAGACGCTGGTGACCAACCAGCGCAAGGTGCTGATCGTGATTGGCCGCAGCGACGAGGTCGGCAGCAAGAGCGTTCGCAACCTGCCGGACGTACGCGTGATCTCGCCCGATCAGCTCAACACCTACGACGTCCTCGACGCCGACCACCTGGTGTTCAGCGTGGAGGCACTCAACGCCTACATCCAGGCGCACACCGCCGACAAGGAAGAGGTAACGGCGTAGATGGCTACCGTCACTGACCCCCGCGACATCATCCTGGCGCCGGTGATCTCCGAGAAGTCCTACGGGCTGATCGAAGACAACACCTACACGTTCGTGGTGCACCCGGATTCGAACAAGACGCAGATCAAGATCGCCATTGAGAAGATCTTCAGCGTCAAGGTCGACTCGGTGAACACGTTGAACCGACAGGGCAAGCGCAAGCGCACCCGCAGCGGTTACGGCCAGCGCAAGAGCACCAAGCGCGCCATCGTGACGCTGTCCGCGGGTAGCAAGCCAATCGACCTGTTCGGAGCACCGGCGTAACCGCCGGCGGAAGCACAGAGGACTAGACAGACATGCCTTTACGCAAGTACAAGCCGACGACCCCCGGTCGTCGCGGGTCCAGCGTCTCCGACTTCGCCGAGGTCACTCGGTCGACGCCGGAGAAGTCGCTGATTCGCCCGCTGCACAGCACCGGTGGTCGTAACGCGCACGGACGCATCACGACTCGTCACAAGGGTGGCGGCCACAAGCGCGCCTACCGCGTGATCGACTTCCGTCGCCACGACAAGGACGGCGTCGACGCCAAGGTCGCGCACATCGAGTACGACCCCAACCGCACCGCGAACATCGCGCTGCTGCACTACGTCGACGGCGAGAAGCGCTACATCATCGCGCCGCAGGGACTGTCGCAGGGCGATCGCATCGAGCAGGGGCCGAACGCCGACATCAAGCCCGGCAACAACCTGCCGCTGCGCAACATCCCCGCCGGTACCGTCATCCACGCCGTGGAGCTGCGGCCGGGCGGTGGCGCCAAGATGGGCCGTTCCGCCGGTGTCAGCATCCAGCTGCTCGGCAAGGAAGGCACCTACGCCACGCTGCGCATGCCCAGTGGTGAAATCCGCCGCGTCGACGTGCGCTGCCGCGCCACCGTCGGTGAGGTCGGCAACGCCGAACAGGGCAACATCAACTGGGGCAAGGCCGGACGTATGCGGTGGAAGGGCAAGCGCCCGACCGTCCGTGGTGTCGTCATGAACCCGGTCGACCACCCGCACGGTGGTGGCGAGGGCAAGACCTCCGGTGGTCGTCACCCGGTGAGCCCGTGGGGCAAGCCCGAAGGCCGCACCCGCAAGAACAAGCCGAGCGACAAGCTCATCGTCCGACGCCGGCGCACCGGCAAGAACAAGCGCTAGGAGTATCCAGCGATGCCACGCAGCCTGAAGAAGGGCCCGTTCGTCGACGACCATCTTCTGAAGAAGGTCGACGTCCAGAACGAGAAGAACACCAAGCAGGTCATCAAGACCTGGTCCCGTCGGTCGACCATCATCCCCGACTTCATCGGACACACCTTCGCCGTCCACGACGGTCGCAAGCACGTGCCGGTGTTCGTCTCGGAGGCCATGGTCGGTCACAAGCTGGGCGAGTTTGCCCCGACCCGGACCTTCAAGGGTCACATCAAGGACGACCGGAAAGCGAAGCGGCGGTAATGACCACGACGATTGAGTATCCGTCCGCGGTTGCCAAGGCGCGCTTCGTGCGCGTCTCGGCATCCAAGGCGCGCCGTGTAATCGACCTGGTGCGCGGCAAGTCCGTCACCGAGGCGCTCGACATCCTGCGGTGGGCACCACAGCAGGCCAGCGAGCCCGTCGCCAAGGTCATCGCGAGCGCTGCCGCCAACGCGCAGAACAACGACGGCCTGGACCCGGCGACCCTGGTGGTCGCCGCCATCACCGCCGACGAGGGCCCGACCGCCAAGCGCATCCGGCCGCGCGCCCAGGGGCGTGCGTTCCGAATCCGCAAGCGCACCAGCCACATCACGGTGATCGTCGAGAGTCGTCCCCCGAAGGAGCGCGGCACCAAGGGTGCATCCTCCTCGGCGTCGACCCGCGCGCGTCGCGCACAGGGCAGCAAGGCAGCCGCCACTGCTCCCGCCACGAAGGCACCTGCCAAGAAGGCGGCCGCCACCAAGGCGGCGCCGGAAACGGCTTCTGAGACTTCTGATTCGAAGGGAGGCTCGGAGTAGTGGGCCAGAAGATCAACCCCCACGGCTTCCGCCTCGGCATCACCACCGACTGGAAGTCCCGCTGGTACGCAGACAAGCAGTACTCGGACTACGTCAAGGAAGACGTCGCGATCCGTCGCCGTCTGTTCGCGCCGTTCGTCATCCCCGGTGAGCGCAACGTCGAGCTCGAGCGGGCCGGCGTCGCCAAGGTGGAGATCGAGCGCACCCGTGATCGGGTTCGCGTGGACATCCACACCGCCCGCCCCGGCATCGTGATCGGCCGCCGCGGAGCGGCAGCCGACAGCATCCGCGGCACGCTGGAGAAGCTGACCGGCAAGCAGGTTCAGCTGAACATCCTCGAGGTCAAGAGCCCCGAGTCGGTGGCCCAGCTGGTCGCCCAGGGCGTGGCCGAACAGCTCAGCAACCGCGTCGCCTTCCGTCGCGCGATGCGCAAGGCGATTCAGTCCGCCATGCGTCAGCCGAACGTCAAGGGCATCCGGGTGCAGTGCTCGGGCCGCCTCGGCGGTGCGGAGATGAGCCGCTCGGAGTTCTACCGCGAAGGTCGGGTCCCGCTGCACACGCTGCGCGCGGACATCGACTACGGCCTCTACGAGGCCAAGACCACCTTCGGCCGCATCGGCGTGAAGGTCTGGATCTACAAGGGTGACGTCGTCGGTGGCAAGCGCGAGCTGGCCGCCCCCGCGGCCGCAGGCGCCGAGCGCCCGCGCCGTGACCGTCCCACCGGGGCCACCCGTCCGCGCCGCAGTGGCGCGTCGGGCACCACGGCGACGAGCACCGAAGCTGGTCGTGCCGCGAGCGAGGAAACCCCCGCCGCCGACACGTCCGCCGCGGATACGTCCGCTGCACCCGAAGCCGTTGCGGCTCCGGTGGCAGCAGAAAGCACGGAGAGCTAAACCATGTTGATTCCCCGCAAGGTCAGGCACCGCAAGCAGCACCACCCGCGCCAGCGTGGCATTGCCAGTGGCGGCACCGCGGTGAGCTTCGGTGACTACGGCATCCAGGCGCTCGAGCACGCCTACGTGACCAACCGGCAGATCGAGTCCGCTCGTATCGCCATCAACCGGCACATCAAGCGTGGTGGCAAGGTGTGGATCAACATCTTCCCCGACCGCCCGCTGACCAAGAAGCCCGCCGAGACCCGCATGGGTTCCGGTAAGGGTTCGCCGGAGTGGTGGGTCGCCAACGTCAAGCCGGGTCGCGTTCTCTTCGAGATCAGCTACCCCGACGAGAAGGTCGCGAAGGAAGCTTTGACGCGCGCCATCCACAAGTTGCCGATCAAGGCACGCATCATCACCCGAGAGGAGCAGTTCTGATGGCAGTAGGAGTTTCGCCAGGCGAACTGCGCGAGCTGACCGACGAGGAGCTCACCGCACGGGTGCGGGAGTCGAAGGAAGAGCTGTTCAACCTTCGGTTCCAGACGGCGACGGGTCAGCTGGCCAACAACCGTCGGCTGCGCGTAGTGCGCCAAGAGATCGCACGCGTGTACACCGTGCTTCGTGAACGTGAGTTGGGTCTGGCCTCCGGACCCGTTGGTGAGGATTCGTAATGGCAGAGAACGCACAAGACGCGCCGGCCGGTGCCCAGCACACCGCGCGCACGGAAAAGCCACGCGGACAGCGCAAGACGCGCATCGGCTACGTGGTGAGCGACAAGATGCAGAAGACCATCGTGGTCGAGCTGGAGAACCGCTCCAAGCACCCGCTGTACGGCAAGATCATCCGTACGACGACCAAGGTCAAGGCCCACGACGAGAACGGTTCCGCCGGTGTCGGCGACCGCGTCTCGCTGATGGAGACCCGGCCGCTGTCGGCGACCAAGCGCTGGCGCCTGGTCGAGGTGCTCGAGCGCGCCAAGTAGTCCCACACGCTGTGACGAAAACCCCCGTACGCCTTCGGCGTGCGGGGGTTTCTTCGTCGTGGCCGCCCCTTGGCTCGACGTTGCTGGCGGCACCGGGGCGCGGCCCGTCGAGCGGCCGCGGGACGCCGGATCGGCAAACATCGGCCGGACGCTTCGGGGCCAGTCCTGGTTGCACAACGGCGGTTTGGCATCCGCCAGGCAACCGGCCGGAGGGTGACGCGAGAATTCCCGGCCGACCGCTATGATGCCCTTGGCGCACGTCCCGGGAAGTAACTGCACGGGTGGCGATGCGGCGACGGACAGGACGGCCCGACATGGGGGCCAGGCCTCCTGGCGTCCGGACCTCGAGGAAGGCGGGTCGCGGGTGAGCGGCAACGGGGCGCAGTGGGACGTCAGTAGCCAGCACTCCGACCTCGACGACGCCGTGACCGGCGACGGCGTCGCACCGTTGTTCCAACCGATCGTCTCCTTGCCGTCGGGGACGGTGGTCGGCTTCGAGGCCCTGGCGCGGTGGCCGCGGCAACCTCAACTCGGCCCGCAGGAAGTGTTCGCCTACGCCGCCGCGACCCGGCAGGTCACCGAGCTCGACCGCGTCTGCATCGACAGGGCGATCGACGCGGCCCTGCGCGGTGGCCTCAGCGAGGGTGCGTTCCTGGGGGTGAACTCCGAGCCGGCCAGCGACTACACCGGGCGCGCCGACAGTGAGATCGTCGACCGCGGGCACGACAAGTTCGCGCTGATCTACGAACTCACCGAGCGCAACCTGCTCGGCCACCTGCCCACCCTTCTGCGGAAGGTCGCTGCGTTGCGGGCCGACGGCATCGCGATCGCACTCGACGACGTGGGGGACAACCCAGAGTCGTTGGCGCTGTTGGACATCGTGAGTCCGGAAGTCATCAAGTTGGCCAACAAACTGATCCAGGATCCGCCCAACGCCGACACCGCCAAGACCGGTGCGGCCATCATGGCCCACCGCGAGCGGCGGGGAACCCTGATCGTCGCCGAGGGCATCGAGACCGACCAACACGTCGAGCAGGCCCTGGCGTGGGGCGCGACGCTGGGGCAGGGCTTCCTCTTCGGCAGGCCTGGCCCGTTGCCGCTGCACGCCACGACGGCAGAGTGGTCGCCGCCCGCCGTGCACACTCGTGCGCCCACCTCCTTCGGATCCCCGTTCGACGTGGTCGCCGCGGACCCGTCGATGCGCACGGCGCGCAAACCGGTTCTGAAGGCCATCTCGCTGCACCTCGAGGAGCAGGCGCGCCACCGCGAGGACACCCCGATGGTCTTGACCGCCCTGCAGGACGGAATGAACTTCGGTCTGCCCACGCGTCGCCGCTACGAAACACTCGCCGCGAGCAGTCCTTTGGTAGCCGTCTTCGGCCATGGCCTCACCCCCGATCAGCCCGCCCGAGTACGGACCGTCCCGCTCGACGCCGGTGACGCCCTCACCTCGCAGTGGGTGGTGGTCACCCTGGGCTCGCACACCGCCGCCGCACTCGTCGCCCGGGAACGCACCGGCCAGATCGGGACGGCCGACGACGACCGTGAATTCGAGTTCGTCGTCACCCATGACCGCGCCGTCGTCACCGCGGTCGCCTCGGCCTTGCTGAAGAGCGTGCGCTGATGGGTCGGCGACATTCTGGACAGCCGGACGGCTGAACGCGATGGCCAGTCCGGACTCCACCGACCGTCACGACGGAACCACCCGTCGCAACGGTCGGGTTGCCCACGCGGACGGCACCTTTGGTGACGCACCGTTTCGCCGCCTCGTCGACCGGAGTCCCGACGGCATCGTCGTGCACCAGGACGGCCGCGTCGTCTACGCCAACCTGACGGCGGTGCGATGGGTGGGAGCCCAATACGCCGACCAGGTGCTGGGGCAGCCGCTGGTGGACTTCATCCACGCCGACTCGATCGAGTCGGTGCTCACGCGGATGGCCGCGCTGCGGCACGACGGCGACGTGACCCGGGCCTCGGAGGGTGTGCTGTTGCGGCTGGACGGCACGACCCTCGACGTCGAGAGCGTCACCACGCTGACGACATGGCAGGGTTCGCCGGCCTACCACGTGACGTTGCGGGACCTGACGTTCGTCCGGACCGCGCAACGGAGTCTGCGCTACCAGGCCGGGCTGGTCGACCGGGTCGACGTGGCCATCATCGCGACCACGGTGACCGGCCTCGTGACGAAGTGGAACCGAGCCGCCGAGGTGATCTACCAACGTCCCGCGGCGAACGCGCTGGCCACCCCGATCGGCGAGGCGGTCGGGGCCACCTTCGACCCTGCGGCGGTGGTCGAGAGCGGCGGCGTGGTGCTCGCGTCGCACCAGACGGCCGACGGCCAGCCGTTGATCGTCCGAATGTCGGTGTCGCCGTTGGACACCGGCTACGTGCTGGCGTGCACCGACGAGACCAAGTCGCGCGGCGGGGAACGTCTTCTCCGCAAGATCGTCAACTCCCTCGAGGAGGGCATCCTCGTCGTCGACGGGACGGGCAGCGTCACGTCGGTGAATCCGGCGGCCGAGCGGATCCTCGGCCAGTCGGCCGCGGCGATGGTCGGGGGCGACGGGCGGGCAGTGCACCGGATCCCGATGTACGACGCCAGCCGCCATCCGATCGACCCGCGGGATCACCCCGTCGCGCAGACCGTGCGAACCGGGCGGCCGTTCCAGGGATCGATCATCGGGATCGACCGTCCCGACGGGCGGCGAACCTGGCTGCGGGTGAGCTGCCGTCCGCTCGACAGCGACGACCGCCACGGCATGGCGATCCTGGTGTCCTTCTCCGACATCACCGCCGAGCAGGTCGCCCGCGAGCGGCTGACCTACCGGGCCACCCACGACGCTCTGACCGGCCTGCCGAATCGCGCCGCGATCCTCAACCAAATCGCCGATTCGCTTCGGGCCCACGGAGACCGCCGCCTCGGCGCGGTGCTGTTCATCGACCTCGACAACCTCAAGGCGATCAACGACTCTCTCGGCCACGACTGCGGCGACGAGCTCCTGCAGAGCGTCGGCCGGTGCCTGCGCGCGTCCGTCGGGCCGAACGACGTCGTCGGCCGGCTCGGTGGCGACGAGTTCGTCACCCTCGTGGCGGGTGACGCCAGCCCCGCAGAGCTCGCGTCCTACGTCATCCGGCTGGAGCGCAACCTCGCCGAACCGATGAAGCTCGGCGCGGCGACCGTGCGCACCCAGGGCAGCATCGGCGTCACCGTCGTGGCACCGGAGGACGAGCGCACCGCCATCGAGATCCTGCGCGACGCGGACTCGGCGATGTACGCCACCAAGGCCAAGCGGCGCAGGCGCGTCTACCGCAAGCCCGGCGGCACCGCGGGTCCACCGCCGGCAGCCGGGTCGCGCAACGGCGACGGACAACTTCGGTAACGGAGACGTTGGGGCACAACGCGTTCTGAGCCGGTCGACGGCGCGCGACACTTGCGGTGTCGTCAATATGTCGCTTCTGGGGGCCGACCTGGGTGTACTCTCCTGGCGATCGTCGAGACCAGGCGATCACCGACCTGGACGGGGCGCGATGACGGACTTCACCGGCAAGATCGAACTCGACATCCGCGACTCCGAGCCCGACTGGGGCCCATACAAGGCTCCGGTGGCACCGCCCGACTCGCCCAACGTGCTCTACCTCGTCTGGGACGACACCGGCATCGCGACGTGGGACTGCTTCGGCGGGCTGGTCGAGATGCCCGCCATGAGCCGGATCGCCGAACGGGGCGTGCGCCTGTCGCAGTTCCACACGACCGCACTGTGCTCACCCACCAGGGCCTCGCTGCTCACCGGACGCAACGCCACCACCGTGGGAATGGCCACCATCGAAGAGTTCACCGACGGCTTCCCGAACTGCAACGGCCGCATCCCCAAGGACACCGCCCTGCTCTCGGAGGTGCTCGCCGAGCGGGGATACAACACCTACTGCGTCGGCAAGTGGCACCTGACACCGCTCGAGGAATCCAATCTGGCTGCCACCAAACGGCATTGGCCCCTCAGTCGGGGCTTCGAACGCTTCTACGGGTTCATGGGCGGCGAAACCGACCAGTGGTACCCGGAGCTGGTGTACGACAACCACCCCGTCCCTCCACCGGCGACGCCCGAGGACGGCTACCACCTGTCGAAGGACCTGGCCGACAAGACCATCGAGTTCATCCGCGACTCGAAGGTGATCGCCCCCGACAAGCCGTGGTTCAACTACCTGTGCCCCGGGGCCGGCCACGCACCGCATCACGTCTTCACGGAGTGGGCCGACAAGTACGCCGGCCGCTTCGACATGGGCTACGAGGCGTACCGCGACATCGTCCTCGAGAACCAGAAGAAGCTCGGCATCGTGCCCGAGGACACCGAATTGTCGCCCGTCAACCCGTATCTCGACGTCACCGGACCCAATGGAGAGCCCTGGCCCTACCAGGACACGGTCCGCCCGTGGGACACCCTCGGCGACGACGAGAAGCGGTTGTTCAGCCGGATGGCCGAGGTGTTCGCCGGGTTCCTGTCCTACACCGACGCCCAGATCGGCCGGGTGCTGGACTACCTCGAGGAGTCGGGACAACTCGACGACACCATCATCGTCGTCATCTCCGACAACGGAGCCAGCGGCGAGGGCGGTCCCAACGGATCGGTCAACGAGGTCAAGTTCTTCAACGGATACGTCGACACCGTCGACGAAAGCCTGCGGGTCTACGACCAGCTCGGTGGACCCGAGACCTACAACCACTATCCCATCGGCTGGGCGATGGCCTTCAACACGCCGTACAAGCTGTTCAAGCGCTACGCCTCGCACGAGGGCGGCATCGCCGACACCGCAATCATCTCCTGGCCCAACGGAATCGACGCCCACGGCGAGGTCCGCGACACCTACGTCAACGTCTGCGACGTGACGCCGACGATCTACGACCTGCTCGGCATCACCCCGCCCGACGAGGTGGGCGGCATTGCGCAGAAGCCGCTGGACGGAATCAGCTTCAAGGCCGCGCTGGCCGATCCCGACGCCGAGACCGCAAAGAAGACGCAGTTCTACACGATGCTCGGCACCCGGGGCATCTGGCACGACGGCTGGTTCGCCAACACGGTGCACGCCGCGAGCCCCGCCGGCTGGTCGCACTTCGACGACGACCGCTGGGAACTGTTCCACATCGAGGCCGACCGCAGTCAGTGTCACGACCTGGCCGCCGAGCAGCCCGAGAAGCTCGAGGAGCTCAAGGCACTGTGGTTCGCCGAGGCCGCCAAGTACAACGGGCTTCCCCTGGCCGACCTCAACATCCTGGAAACCCTGACGCGCTGGCGGCCCTATCTGTCCGAGGGCCGCACCACCTTCACGTACTACCCGGGCACGGCCGACGTCGGCATCGGGGCGATGGTCGAACTGCGCGGCCAGTCCTTCTCCGTGCTGGCCGAGGTCGCCGTCGACGACGCCGACGCCCACGGCGTGCTGTTCAAGCAGGGCGCCGGCCACGGCGGCCACGTGCTGTTCGTCCAGGACGGCAAGCTGCAGTACGTCTACAACTTCATGGGGGAGGAGGAACAGCGGGTCACCGCCGGCGCTCCGATCCCCCTGGGCAGCCACGTCTTCGGCGTCCGGTACGACAGGTTGGGCACCGTGGAGGGCAGTCACACCCCGCTGGGCACCGTGACGCTGTTCGTCGACGGGCAGACCGTGGCGACCAAGGAGGGCGTGCGGACCCACCCCGGCACCTTCGGCCTCGCCGGCGGCGGTGTGGCCGTCGGTCGCAACACCGGGCAGACGGTGTCGACCAGCTACCGGGCGCCGTTCGCCTTCACCGGCGGATCCATCGCCAAGGTCGTCGTCGACGTGTCCGGCACGCCCTACCTCGACGTGGAACGGGAACTGGCGCAGGCGTTCTCCAAGGACTGACGCCCGGGCATACCCTGAACGGCATGCTGACGGAGCTGATCGAGCTGCCGGGCGGGGCATTCGAGATGGGGTCCACGGCCTTCTATCCGGAGGAGACCCCCGTCCACACCGCGGTGGTCGGCGCCCTGGCCGTCGAGCGCCACCCCGTCACCAACGCCCAGTTCGCCCGCTTCGTCGAGGAGACCGGCTACGTCACCGTCGCCGAACGTCCGCTAGACCCCGCTTCCTATCCCGGGGTGACCGAGGCCGACCTGGTTCCCGGCGCGCTCGTCTTCCGGCCCACCGACGGTCCCGTCGACCTGAGGGACTGGCGCCGGTGGTGGGACTGGGCGCCCGGCGCGTCGTGGCGGCATCCCAACGGGTGTGGCAGCACGGTCGAGGACCGCCTCGACCACCCCGTCGTGCAGATCTCCTACCCCGACGCGACCGCCTACGCCCGGTGGGCCGGGCGTCGCCTTCCGACCGAACCCGAGTGGGAGTACGCGGCCCGCGGCGGGGCGGCCACCACCTACGCGTGGGGTGAGCGGGCCACGGTCGACGGGGAGCTGATGGCCAACACGTGGCAGGGCCGCTTCCCGTACCGCAACGAGGGCGCTCACGGTTGGGTCGGGACGTCGCCGGTGGGGGAGTTCGCGCCCAACGGGTTCGGGCTGGTGGACATGATCGGCAACGTGTGGGAGTGGACGTCGACGAGGTACACGATGCGGCACCGGCGGGCAGGAGCGGAGCGACCCGGGCAGGGGCACCGGCGGGCAGGAATGGGGGTGCTGGAGAAGGGGTGCTGCACGCCGACCCACGAACCCGATCCGAGCGTGAACCAGACGCTGAAGGGCGGCTCCCACCTCTGCGCCCCCGAGTACTGCCATCGGTACCGGCCCGCCGCCCGGTCGTCGCAGTCGCAGGACAGCTCGACGACGCACATTGGATTTCGCTGCGTCGTCGACCTCTGATCAGCCCATACTGTGCCGATGCGAATCCTGGTGGTGGCAGCCGCGGTCGCCGCCGCCGCCGCAGCGGTGAGCGGCTGCACCGAGACCAGCGAGGGCCGCCCGGTGGCGAACTCGACCGCGGTCCAACGCGCGACGACGGCGACCACCACTACCACGGCGTCCCCGGCCGGCCCGACCACCCCGACCGAGTCCCCGGCGATGGGCGTGACGCCGACCCTGCGGGAGGCGATCCCCGTGAACGCGCTGGTGTGCCTGCCGCCGCCGACCGCCGGGGCCCCGGCCACCGCGCAGCCCGCCGACGCGTCGGCGCCGCGGATCGTCGTCGCGGTGCCCGAGGGCTGGACCTCGGCACCCACGCCCGGCGGCCTGGCGCTGACCGGTCCCGACGGCATGACGGGGACGGTCGACGTCGGCCCGACCACGCTCGACCCCGCCGCCGCCTTCGAGAAGTACACCGACGACGTCTCGGACTCGGCGCCGATCAGCAGCGTCAGCGTGCTGCCCGCCGAGCACTGCGGATACAGTGGCCAACGCCTGATGGGGGTGCTGTCCGGCGGTCCCGACGGCGCACGCGTCTACGAGGACCGCATCGGTCACGTCTGGACGAACGATGGTGACTACCTGGTGGTGATCCACGTCGCCGCACCGCAGGGATCACCGGCCTTCGACGCCGCGGCGACGACGCTGACCGCGGACTACGCGATCACCTTGCCCTGAGCGCCCGCACGGCACGATTTGGTGCAGGGCCCGCGCGCCCCTACTATGTAGGGGTTGCCCTGGGCAGACCTCGGTGGTCGCTTTCGAAAGTCAGCGGACACCCTGCGTGCCCTTCGGTGACGAAGACCGCGCATGTCGAGCAGTTCAATGCTGTTCGTCGTGCAATCGATTCGAGGAGATCTAGTGATTCAGCAGGAATCGCGGCTCAAGATCGCCGACAACACGGGCGCCAAGGAGATCTTGTGCATTCGCGTACTCGGTGGCTCGGGTAGGCGTTACGCCGGCATCGGCGATGTCATCGTGGCGACCGTCAAGGACGCTATCCCCGGTGGCAACATCAAGAAGGGTGAGGTCGTCAAGGCCGTCATCGTGCGCACCGTCAAGGAGCGCCGGCGTGCCGACGGCAGCTACATCAAGTTCGACGAGAACGCCGCCGTCATCATCAAGCCCGACAACGACCCGCGCGGAACCCGCATCTTCGGGCCGGTCGGTCGCGAGCTGCGCGAGAAGCGCTTCATGAAGATCGTCTCGCTTGCCCCGGAGGTGTTGTAAATGAAGGTGCACAAGGGTGACACCGTCCTCGTCATCTCTGGCAAGGACAAGGGCGCCAAGGGCAAGGTCCTGGTTGCCTACCCGACCCGCGAGAAGGTCCTCGTCGAGGGCGTCAACCGGATCAAGAAGCACACCGCCGTCTCCCAGAACGAGCGTGGTGCATCCTCGGGCGGCATCGTCACGCAGGAGGCTCCGATCCACGTCTCCAACGTGATGGTCGTCGACTCCGATGGCAACCCCACCCGCATCGGCTACCGCTTCGACGAAGAGACCGGCAAGAAGGTCCGCGTGTCGAAGAAGAACGGCAAGGACATCTAGAGATGACTACCGCAGAGACCAAGACGCTGCCCCGTCTCAAGCAGCGCTACCTCGACGAAATCAAGGGCTCGCTCAACGAGCAGTTCTCCTACGACAACGTCATGCAGATCCCCGGCGTGGTCAAGGTCATCGTCAACATGGGCGTCGGCGACGCCGCCCGCGACGCGAAGCTGATCAACGGCGCCGTCACCGACCTGCAGCTGATCACCGGCCAGAAGCCGGAGATCCGCAAGGCCCGCAAGTCCATCGCCCAGTTCAAGCTTCGCGAGGGGATGCCCATTGGCGCCCGCGTGACGCTGCGCGGCGACCGCATGTGGGAGTTCCTCGACCGGCTGGTCTCGATCAGCCTCCCGCGTATCCGCGACTTCCGCGGCCTGTCGCCCAAGCAGTTCGACGGCAGCGGCAACTACACCTTCGGTCTGACCGAGCAGTCGGTGTTCCACGAGATCGACGTGGACAGCATCGACCGTCCCCGCGGCATGGACATCACCGTCGTCACGTCGGCGACCAACGACGACGAAGGCCGGGCGCTGCTGCGTGCGCTGGGCTTCCCGTTCAAGGAGAACTGAGCAGATGGCAAAGAAGGCGCTGGTCAACAAGGCCAACAAGAAGCCGAAGTTCAAGGTGCGCGGTTACACGCGTTGCAACAAGTGTGGACGTCCGCACGCGGTGTTCCGCAAGTTCGGCCTGTGCCGCATCTGCCTTCGGGAGATGGCGCACGCCGGCGAACTGCCCGGTGTCCAGAAGTCCAGCTGGTAACAGCCAAAACCAATCGACCAACTTAGAGAAAGCACGCGATAGGCCCCCAAGGGTGTTGAACCCGGCGGGAACCGTCGCGAGGAAGGTGAGCTGGCTGTCATGACCATGACGGACCCGATCGCAGACTTCTTGACACGTCTGCGCAACGCCAATTCGGCGTACCACGACGAGGTGACCCTGCCTCACTCGAAGATCAAGGTGCACATTGCCGAGATCCTCAAGGAGCAGGGCTACATCACCGACTTCCACACCGAGGATGCTCGGGTTGGCAAGGCGCTCGTGGTGCAACTCAAGTACGGACCCAGTCGCGAACGCAGCATTGCGGGCCTCAAGCGGGTCTCCAAGCCCGGCCTGCGCGTGTACGCGAAGTCAACCAACTTGCCCCGCGTTCTCGGTGGCCTCGGCGTGGCGATCATCTCCACGTCCTCGGGTCTGCTCACCGACCGTCAGGCAGCTCGACAAGGCGTGGGCGGCGAAGTCCTCGCCTACGTCTGGTAGGGGAAGAAGACATGTCACGCATTGGAAAGCAGCCGGTCCCGGTTCCATCCGGGGTCGACGTCACGATCAACGGACGCAACGTCTCGGTCAAGGGTCCCAAGGGCACCCTGACGCTGGACGTCGCTGAGCCGATCACCGTCGACCGCGATGACGACGGTGCCATCCTGGTCACCCGCCCCGACGACGAGCGTCGCAGCCGTTCGCTGCACGGTCTGTCGCGGACGCTGGTCGCCAACCTGGTCACCGGTGTGACCGAGGGATACACCACGAAGATGGAGATCTTCGGCGTCGGCTACCGCGTCGCGCTCAAGGGCAACACCCTGGAGTTCGCGCTCGGATACAGCCACCCGGTAATCATCGAGGCTCCCGAAGGCATCACGTTCGCGGTGGAGACGCCCACCAAGTTCTCGATCACGGGCATCGACAAGCAGCAAGTCGGCCAGATTTCGGCGAACATCCGCCGCCTGCGCCGCCCGGACCCGTACAAGGGCAAGGGCGTTCGCTACGAAGGCGAGCAGATCCGCCGCAAGGTCGGAAAGACGGGTAAGTAAGCCATGGCCAACACCAAGACTGATACAGCAGCTCCCAAGCGGAAGCCGTTGGGGCAGAGCGTCTCCGAGACGCGTCGTACCTCCCGGCTGCGTCGCCACGCGCGGTTGCGCAAGAAGGTCGCGGGCACTCCCGAGCGTCCCCGCCTGATGGTCAACCGGTCCTCGCGCCACATCCACGTGCAGTTGGTGGACGACCAGAGCGGCACCACGCTGGCCGCCGCGTCGTCCATCGAAGCCGACGTGCGTGCGGTCGACGGCGACAAGAAGGCGCACAGCATCCGCGTCGGACAGCTGATCGCCGAGCGCGCCAAGGCCGCCGGCGTGGACACCGTGGTCTTCGACCGCGGCGGCTACACCTACGGCGGTCGCATCGCGGCGCTGGCCGACGCCGCCCGCGAGAGCGGACTGAAATTCTGATGAAGACTCGAAACGGAAGGACTGCGTGATGGCCGATCAGCCAACAGCAGGAACCGGAACCGGCGCTGGAGCGACGGGTAGCCGGCCCCCGCGGGGCGGCGGCGGCGGTGGCGACCGGGACGGACGCGGTCGTCGTGACGACCGTGGTGGCCGTGGCGGTCGCGACGGCGGAGAGAAGAGCAACTTCCTCGAGCGCGTCGTCGCCATCAACCGCGTGTCCAAGGTCGTCAAGGGTGGTCGGCGCTTCAGCTTCACCGCGCTGGTCATCGTCGGCGACGGCAACGGCATGGTCGGTGTCGGCTACGGCAAGGCCAAGGAAGTTCCCGCAGCGATCGCCAAGGGCGTCGAAGAGGCCCGCAAGAGCTTCTTCCGCGTGCCGCTGATCGGCGGCACCATCGTCCACCCCGTCCAGGGTGAGGCGGCCGCGGGTGTGGTCATGCTGCGTCCCGCCAGCGCAGGTACCGGCGTCATCGCCGGTGGCGCGTGCCGCGCGGTGCTGGAATGCGCCGGCGTGCACGACATCCTGGCCAAGTCACTGGGCAGCGACAACGCGATCAACGTGGTTCACGCCACCGTTGCCGCGCTGAAGATGATCCAGCGCCCCGAAGAGGTCGCCGCACGCCGTGGCCTCTCGATCGAGGACGTCGCCCCGCCGAGCATGCTCAAGGCGCGACGCGAAAGCGAAGCGCTGGCCGCTGCGGCAGCGCGTGAAGGATCGGCATAGTCATGGCTGAAGTGAAGATCACCCAGGTGCGTGGCACCGTCGGTGCGCGCTGGAAGCAGAAGGAGAGCCTGCGGAGTCTCGGACTTCGCAAGATCCGTCAGACCGTGGTCCGCGAGGACAACGCTCAGACGCGTGGCCTGCTCGCCGTCGTCAACCACCTCGTCACCGTTGAGGAGGCGTAATGACCATCAAGCTGCACGACCTGCGCCCAGCGCCCGGGTCGAAGACCGCCAAGACCCGCGTCGGCCGCGGTGAAGGCTCGAAGGGTAAGACCTCGGGTCGCGGTACCAAGGGCACCAAGGCCCGCAAGAACGTCCCCGTGAGGTTCGAGGGTGGGCAGATGCCCATCCACATGCGGCTGCCGAAGCTCAAGGGCTTCAAGAACCGCTTCCGTACCGAGTACCAGGTGGTGAACGTCGCCGACATCGAGCGGCTGTTCCCCAAGGGCGGCACGGTGGGCGTCGACGAGCTCGTCGCCGCTGGTGCGGTTCGCAAGAACACGCTCGTCAAGGTTCTCGGCGACGGCAAGATCTCCGTCAAGGTCGACCTGACCGCCCACAAGTTCAGTGGCAGCGCGCGCGAGAAGATCAGCGCCGCAGGCGGTTCGGCCACCGAGCTGTAAAGCACTCCACGTTGGAAGGCCCCGCACGCATCGCGTGCGGGGCCTTCTGCGTCGATCGGGCTCTCAGCGGAGCTGCGGCAGCACCTCCGCGGCCAGCCGCTCCATCTGCTCCCGATCCTCGGCGACGGTGTCGCCCAACGGGTTGAGCAGGATCATCTCCGCGCCTGCCTCGACGACGGCGCGCAGACCGGCGGCCACCTCGGCCGGGGTCCCCGACACCGGGACGTCCTCGATACCGCGCATGGTGCCGTACTTGCGGTGCAGGCCCGCCACGACCCGCTCGCGAGCCCGGCCTGCGTCGTCGTCGACCATCAGGTAGACGCGCTTGCCGACGGTGAACCCCGAGGCGTCCCTGCCCTGGGCGTCCAGTTCGTCCCGCACGGTGGCGGCCACCGTGGTGAAGGTCTCCGTCGTCGAGGATCCCGCACCCAGGAACGAGTCGCCGAGACGCACCGCACGCGCCAGGGCCGCAGGCGCGGTGCCGCCGAACCAGATCGGCGGATGCGGGCGCTGCACCGGCTTCGGCTCGATGGGCAGGTCGTCGACGTCGCGGAATCGGCCGTGAAACGTCACCCGCTCCGCGTCCGACCACGCCGCCTTCATCAGCTCCAGCCCTTCGGTGAAACTGCTGATGAAGGTCTTGGGCTCGACCCCGAAGGCGTCGAAGCGCCGGAAGCCGCCGCCGGGTGCCACCCCCAGGTCGAGGCGGCCGTGGCTGAGCCGGTCGACCGCCGTCGCCGACGACGCCAGCTGCAGGGGATCGTGCAGGGAGGTGACCAACACCGCCACGCCCAACCGCATCCGGGTGGTGCACGCCGCCGCATAGGACAGCAGCTCCAGCGGTGCGATCAGCGGCTCGGCGCCGATCGTCTGCTCCAGCGTCCACCCGGCCTCGAAACCCAGTTCCTCGGCGCGCGCCACGTAGTCCCGGAAGCCCTCGGCGTCGAAGCCGGCGACGTCGAGCTGAGGCAGGGAGATCGAGTACCGCATCGACCCCACGTTACGGCCGCCGCCTGAGTTCTCGGGGCACCCGCCAGCCGTCGGTAGGCTCGTCGGCATGTTCAGCTTCCTGTCAGACGTCCCCGGCACCGACGAACTGCGTGCGATCGTCCGCAAGGTCGACACCGTGCGCCACCACGGCGTGCCCAGCGGCTGCGTGCTGGAACTCGACCTGCAGTCGGTGCCGCAGGAAACCGGCGGCTTCGACCCGCTGGCCATGATCAACGGCAGCGGCAAGCCGCTGCTGCTGCGCGACGCGGTCGCCGCCATCCACCGCGCGGCCAAGGACGACCGTGTCTCGGCGCTGATCGCGCGGGTGCAGCTGTCGGCCGCCTCGCCGGGTCCGGTGCAGGAGTTGCGCCAGGCGATCGTCGCGTTCAGTGAGGTCAAGCCGTCGCTCGCGTGGGCCGAGACCTACCCGGGGACGATGTCGTACTACCTGGCGTCGGCGTTCCGGGAGGTGTGGATGCAACCGTCCGGCACCGTGGGGCTCGTCGGGTTCGCCACAAATGCGCTCTTCCTCCGTGACGCCTTCGAAAAGGCCGGTATTCAAGCGCAATTCGTGGCCCGCGGGGAGTACAAGTCCGCGGCCAACACCTTCACCGAGACGAGCTACACCGACGCCCACCGCGAAGCGGACGGCCGGCTGATCGGGAGCCTGCACGACCAGGTGCTCGCCGCGGTCGCCGAGTCCCGCCACGTCGACGTCGCCGCACTCGACGCGCTGGCCGACCGGGCACCGCTGCTGCGCGACGACGCGGTCACCGGACGGCTCGTCGACCGCATCGGCTTCCGCGACGAGGCCTACGCCCGGATCGCCGAACTCGCTGGGACGCCGGGTGTTTCGCCGGACGCCCCCGAAGCCCCGGCGCGGCTGTACCTGTCGCGCTACGCCCGCACGGCCGCGACCCCCTCGGTGCCCTCGCTGCCCGGCCGCAAGCCCAAGCCCACCATCGCCGTCGTGACACTCGCCGGACCCATCGTCAGCGGCCGTGGTGGCCGTACCTTGTCGCCACTGGGGACCTCGAGCGCCGGCGGCGACACGATCGCCGCCGCGCTCCGCGAGGCGGGAGCCAACGACGACGTCGCCGCCGTCGTCCTGCGCGTCGACAGCCCCGGTGGGTCCGTCACCGGGTCGGAAACCATTTGGCGCGAAGTGGTTCGGCTACGTGACGCGGGCACGCCGGTCGTGGCGTCGATGGGCGCCGTGGCCGCGTCGGGCGGCTACTACGTGTCGATGGCCGCCGACGCGATCGTCGCCAACCCCGGCACCATCACCGGGTCGATCGGCGTGGTCACGGGCAAGCTCGTCGCCCGCGACCTCAAGGACCGCCTCGGCATCGGCTCGGACTCGGTGCGCACCAACGCCAATGCCGACGCCTGGTCGGTGAACGCGCCGTTCACCGACGAGCAGCAGCGGCACGTCGAGGCCGAGGCCGACCTGTTCTACACCGATTTCGTGCAGCGGGTCGCCGACGGCCGGGGGATGACCGTCGAGGCGGTGGACGCGGTCGCCCGTGGGCGGGTGTGGACCGGAGCCGACGCCATGGAGCGTGGACTGGTCGACGAACTCGGCGGTCTGCGCGCTGCGGTCGACCGGGCCAAGGTGCTCGCCGGCTTCGACGCCGACGCCGAGGTCAAGCTCGTCGCGCTGCCCGGGTCGTCGCTGATGGACGCGCTGCGCCCGAAGCCGTCGTCGCAGCCCGCCGCGGCGTCGTTGCCGGATGCCTTCGGATCCCTCGTCGGGCGCTCGGCGGCGACGTTCCTGACCCAGGCCGAGCGGTCGCTGACCGGAGTCAACGCGTTGTGGTTGGGCGGGTGGCGGTTCTGACCTCGACGGTCAGCCCGCGTACACCGCGCTGACGTAGCGCAGGTCGCCCATCATCTTCGACAGTTCGTCGTCGGGGTAGTCGAACCCGTTGGCCGCGTAGGCCTCCCGGTTCGGCACCGCCGTGACCTGCCAGCCGCGGGCGCGGAGGTATTCGACGGGGTCGTGCCGCTCGCCCTGGTAGACCAGGTCGGCCATCTCGATGTCGGAGCCCATCTGCTTGAGGCGGTCCCGGAGGAGCTGTGAGCGCTCGTCGGTGAAGGCGGTCAGATCGGGCACGTGCTCGGTGGCCAGGCGGCTGCCCGGCGCCGACAGTGCGGTGATGTTGTCGAACAGCGCGTCCTGGGCCTGCGGCGGCAGGTAGATCAGCAGACCCTCCGCGCTCCACGACGTCGGCTGGTTGGGATCGAAGCCGTTGTCGCGCAACGCCTTCGGCCAATCTTCGCGGAGGTCGATCGCCACCGTGCGGCGGGTGGTCGTGGGCTCGGCGCCGATTCCGCTCAGCGTCGTGGTCTTGAATTCCACGACCTCGGGCTGGTCGACCTCGTAGACGACGGCCCCGTCACCCCACGCCAGTCGGTAGCCGCGGGCATCCAGGCCGGCGGCGAGGATCACGGCCTGGCGCACGCCGGCAGCGGCACCGTCCAAGAACATCTGGTCGAAGAATCTGGTGCGCACCGCCATGCCCTCGGCCGCCCGCCGCGGCGTGAACTCCGGGTCGAGGGCGGTGAAGTCGACGTCGCCGTCGAGCATCCTGGTGAAGAGGTCGACGCCGACCGCCCGCACCAACGGTTCGGCGTAGGGGTCGTCGATCAACTTCTCGCGGTGACCCAGCGCGCGTTGCGCGGCCACCATCGTCGCGGTCGCGCCCACGCTGGAGGCCAGGTCCCAGCTGTCGCCCTCGGTTCTCGCCATGGTCTCTCCTCTACTTCAACGTCGACGTCAGGTAACCGGAGCCGCCGCCCAACGACGCGAGCTCGTCGTCGGGCAGTTCGAAGCCGTTGGCGGCGTACGCCTCCGCGGTCGTGACGATCTCGTTCGACCATCCCTGGTTCGCCAGGTAGTCCGCGGCACTGTTGCGCTCACCGGTGTAGAACAGCGCGGCGAGGTCGATCTCGGATCCGAGCCGCTTGGTGCGCTCGGTGAGCTTCTCGGCCCAGTCGGCGGGAATCGACGCCAGGTCCATGTGCTCGGTGGCGATCCGGCTGCCCGGTGCCGAGAGCGCCGTGATCTCGTCGAACAAGCGGTCCTGCGCCTCCGGCGGCAAGTAGACCAGCAGCCCCTCGGCGCTCCACGCCGTCGGGGCGGTGGGGTCGAAGCCGGCGTCGCGCAGCGCAGCGGCCCAGTCGTTGCGCAGGTCGATCGCCACGGTGCGGCGCTCCGCAGTGGGTTCGGCGCCGAGCCCGGCCAGCGTGCGCGTCTTGAACTCGACGACCTCCGGTTGGTCGATCTCGAACACGACGGTCCCGGCGGGCCACGCCAGGCGGTAGGCCCGGGTGTCGAGGCCCGAGGCCAGGATGACGGCCTGACGGATGCCCGCCGCGGCGGCCGAGGTGAAGAAGTCGTCGAAGTAGCGGGTGCGAACGGCCATCTGCTCGTTCATCGCGCGCCGGTTCAGCAGGGGGTCGTCGTCGCCCAGCGATTCGCCGTCGACGACCTTGACGAACATCTCCATGCCGACGGCGCGCACCAGCGGTTCGGCCCACGGGTCGTCGAGAAGGGCGTCGGGGCCCTGGGACGCCGTGGCGCGGGAGGCGGCGACCGCCGTGGCGGTGGCGCCGACGCTGGACGCCAGGTCCCAGCTGTCGTCTGCGGTGCGTGTCACGAGTCTTCTCCTTCGAGGGTGGCGATGACGGACAGGGAATTGCGCAAGGCCTCGAGGGCCTCGGAGTCGGGGAACTGGCGACCGTAGTCGGCGAAGACGTCCGGTCGGGGGCGGGCCGACACCCGCCAGCCCTTGGCGGTCAGGTAGTCGACGACGGGGGTGCGCTCGCCGCCGTAGGCGAGGTCGGCGATGTTTACGTCGAAGCCGTGGGCCCGCCACTGGTCGGCCAGGGCGCCGGCGCGGCCGCCGAGCGCGGCGCCGCCGTCGGGGTGGTACTCGGTGGCGAGGCGACTGCCGGGCGCCGACACCGCGGTGATCTCGTCGAACAGGCGGTCCTGTGCCTCCGGCGGCAGATAGACCAGCAGCCCCTCGGCGCTCCACGCCGTCGGGGCCGTCGCGTCGAAGCCGGCGGCCTCGAGCGCCGCCGGCCAGTCGTCGCGGAGGTCGACGGACACGGCCCGCCGGTCGGCGGTGGGAGTGGCGCCGAGGTCTGCCATCGCGGCGGACTTCGCGCCCAGCACCGCGGGTTGGTCGATCTCGAACACCGTGGTGCCCGCCGGCCACGGCAGCCGGTAGGCCCTGGAGTCGAGGCCCGACGCCAGGATCACCGCCTGCCGGACGCCGGCGCGCGTCGAATCGAGAAAGAAGTCGTCGAAGAATCTGGTGCGCACCGCCATCACCTCGGCCAGCAACGTGCCGGCGCCGGCGCCCTCGGGGTCGAGCGGCAGGGTGCCGTCGACCAGCTTGACGAAGAAGTCGACGCCGACCGCGCGAACCAGGGGAGCGGCGTAGGGGTCGTCGATGAGCGGATCGGGTTGGCGGGAGGCGATGGCGCGGGCGGCGGCGACCATGGTGGCCGTTGCACCGACGCTGGACGCGAGGTCCCACTCGTCGCCGTCGAAACGCTTGGAATCGGTGTCGGTCATCCGTGCCCCAACTATTAGTTAGCTGATGTAATGAGCTTTACCGACTGTACGCTTCGAAGCTGACACGCCAACCGGGCCGCGGCCACGTCGATCGGATGAGGGTCCGACCGGCGGCAACTGTTACCCTCGTAGACTGTTCCAACGCGCGATTGCGCTGGCAGCAGGCATGCCTGCGCACCGGCTCACGGATCGCTCGGGACTTACCCATAACGCGCTGGTTGGACCAGCCCCATCGGCACGCCGCGACTCGATCCGGCTGCGCAGGAGGAAGAGTGCTTTCGGCTTTCATCTCGTCATTGCGGACGGCCGACCTCCGACGGAAGATTCTCTTCACCCTCGGCATCGTCATCCTCTACCGGGTCGGTGCCACGCTGCCGTCTCCTGGCGTCAACTACCCCAACGTGCAGCAGTGCATCCAGCAGGTCCAGGGCGGTGACTCGGCGCAGATCTACTCGCTGATCAACCTGTTCTCGGGCGGCGCGCTGCTGCAGCTGTCGGTGTTCGCGGTGGGCGTCATGCCCTACATCACCGCCAGCATCATCGTGCAGCTGCTGACCGTCGTCATCCCGCGGTTCGAACAGCTGCGCAAGGAAGGCCAGTCCGGCCAGGCCAAGATGACGCAGTACACCCGCTACCTCGCGGTGGCCCTGGCATTGCTGCAGGGCACCTCCATCGTGGCGCTGGCCGCCAACGGCGGGCTGCTGCAGGGCTGCAACCTCGACATCATCTCCAACTCGTCGATCTTCACCCTCGTCGTCATCGTGCTCACGCTGACGGCCGGCGCATCGCTGGTCATGTGGATGGGTGAACTGGTCACCGAGCGCGGCATCGGCAACGGCATGTCGCTGCTGATCTTCGCCGGCATCGCCGCGCGGATCCCGTCCGAGGGCAAGATGATCCTCGACGGCCGCGGGCCCACCGTCTTCACCATGGTCTGCATCGCCGCCCTGATCATCATCGTGGGCGTCGTGTTCGTCGAGCAGGGCCAGCGACGCATCCCCGTCCAGTACGCCAAGCGCATGGTCGGACGGCGCATGTACGGCGGCACGTCGACCTACCTGCCCCTGAAGGTCAACCAGGCCGGCGTCATCCCCGTCATCTTCGCGTCGTCGCTGATCTACATCCCGAACCTGATCACCCAGCTGGTTCGCAGCGGCAACTCCAACCCCGGCACCGGGTGGTGGGACAAGTTCGTCGCCGACTACCTGACCAACCCCGCGAGCCCGGTGTACATCGCGATCTACTTCGGCCTGATCGTCTTCTTCACGTACTTCTACGTGTCGATCACGTTCAACCCCGACGAACGCGCCGACGAGATGAAGAAGTTCGGCGGCTTCATTCCGGGCATCCGACCTGGCAAGCCGACGGCGGATTATCTGCGATACGTTCTGAGCCGAATCACCCTGCCCGGCTCGATCTATCTCGGTGTGATCGCCGTTCTGCCCAACTTGTTCTTGGAGATCGGCAACACCGGAAGCGTGCAGAACCTGCCCTTCGGCGGCACCGCGGTTCTGATCATGATCGGTGTCGGACTGGACACCGTCAAGCAGATCGAGAGCCAGCTGATGCAGCGCAACTACGAAGGGTTCCTCAAGTGAGAATCGTGTTGCTTGGACCGCCCGGCGCAGGCAAGGGGACGCAGGCCGAGAAGCTCGTCGAGAAGCTGGGCATCCCGCAGGTGTCCACCGGCGACCTCTTCCGGCACAACATCAGCACCGGCACCGAGCTCGGCCTGGAGGCCAAGAAGTACCTCGACGCCGGCGACCTGGTGCCCGCCACCCTCACCAACGCGCTGGTCGACGACCGGCTCGACGACGAGGACGTGGCCGACGGCTTCATCCTCGACGGGTTCCCGCGGTCGGTCGAGCAGGCCGAGGCGCTGCGCGAGATGCTGGCCAAGCGCAACCTCGAGCTCGACGCGGTCCTCGAGTTCCGGGTCTCCGAGGACGAGCTGCTCAAGCGCCTCAAGAGCCGGGGCCGCGCCGACGACACCGAAGAGGTCATCCTCAACCGGATGAACGTCTACCGGGCCGAGACGGCACCGCTGCTGGACTACTACTCCGACGAGCTCAAGACCGTGGACGCCGTCGGCGACCCCGACGAGGTGTTCGCCCGCGCGCTGCGCGCCCTCGGCAAGTAGACCGATGATCGGACTGTCCAGCTTGCGCGGCCGCAAGGTCGTCCCGCAGCGCACCCCGGGTGAACTCGACGCCATGGCGGCGGCCGGTGCGCTCGTCGCCGCCGCTCTCCGCGCCGTCCGGCAGGCAGCCCAACCGGGCGTCTCCACCCTCGACCTCGACGCCATCGCCGAATCGGTCATCCGCGACGGCCGGGGCATCCCGTCGTTCCTCGGCTACCACGGCTTTCCCGGCAGCATCTGTTCGTCGGTCAACGACCGCGTCGTCCACGGCATCCCGTCGGCCGACGAGGTCCTGGCCGCCGGCGACCTGGTGTCCATCGACTGCGGCGCCATCCTCGACGACTGGCACGGCGACTCCGCGGTCACCTTCGGCGTCGGCCCGCTGATCCCCGCCGACGAGGCGCTCTCGGAGGCCACCCGCTCGGCCATGGAGGCCGGGATCGCCGCCATGGTGCCCGGCAACCGCCTCACCGACGTCAGCCACGCCATCGAGGTCGGGACGCACGCCGCCGAGGCTCGCCACGACCGCAAGTACGGCATCGTCGAGGGCTACGGCGGACACGCCATCGGCCGCAGCATGCACATGGATCCGTTCCTGCCCAACGAGGGTTCACCCGGGCGCGGACCGCACCTCGCCGCGGGCTCCGTCCTGGCCATCGAACCCATGCTGACCCTCGGCACCACCAAGACCATCGTGCTCGAAGACGAGTGGACCGTGATCACCGCCGACGGCACCCGCGCCGCGCACTGGGAACACACCGTCGCCGCGACGGACGACGGGCCCCGCATCCTCACCCTGTGAGATGAACCTCGCGGGCGTCCACTGCGTGTAACCATCGGAGGTTGCACATGGACGATCCGGAGGCAGCGATGATGCGCGTGCTCTACGACGAGCACGCCGCCGCGCTGTGGCGGTACGCACTGCGGCTCACCGGCGACCAAGCCCGCGCCGAGGACGTCGTCCAGGAGACCCTGCTGCGGGCCTGGCGGCATCCCGAGGTGACCGACGACGTCGAGCGCTCCGCGCGGGCGTGGCTGTTCACCGTCGCCCGCAACCTCATCATCGACGAACGCCGCAGCGCCAGATTCCGCCACGAGGCCGGCACCGCCGACGTGGAGGCCGTCGCCGACCGCGCCGGGCCCGACGAGGTCGACACCGCGTTGGACAAGCTGCTGCTCGGCACGGCGCTCAGCCAGCTCTCCGAGGACCACCGGGCGGTGATCCTCCGCGCGTACTACCAGGGGTGGAGCGTGGCGCAGACCGCCGCGGACCTGAACGTCGCCGAGGGCACCGTCAAGTCCCGGCTGCACTACGCAATGCGGGCGCTGCGGCTCAACTTGCAGGAAATGGGGGTGACGAGATGACCTACTCGAACGGGGGCCACGGTCTCGACGTCGTGGACGGGGACGGCTACGCGACGTGGGACGCCGCGTACGTCCTGGGTGCGCTGTCGAGCGCCGAGCGCCGGGAGTACGAGGCGCACCTGCAGACCTGCGACCGGTGCCGCGCGGCGGTCGCCGACCTCAGCGGCATGCCGGCCCTTCTGGGCCTGCTCGGCGTGGACGACGTCCGGGGTCTGGACGACGAGCTGACCGAGCCGCCGCCGCTGCGCGAGGAGGTGCTGGCGTCGGTCCTGGACAAGGTGCGGTGGCGTCGGCGGCGGTCGCGGTGGCTGACCACGACGTCGGTCGCCGTGGCCGCCGCCCTGCTCGCCGTCGGGCTGGTGGTCGTCGTCCGGCCCGAGTTGATGGGCTTGCGCAGCGGCGAGACCGAGCAACCCGTCGCCCAAGTGGAGATGACCAAGCTGGCACCGACGCCGTTCAGCGCGACCGTCGGACTCAGCAGCTACGCCTGGGGCACCCGCGTCGACATGGCGTGCACCTACGGCGAGTGGTCCGGCGCGTCGGACGGCCCGCCGAGCAACCTCGGCATGGTGGTCGTCGGCCGCGACGGCAGCCGCACCCAGGTGGCCACCTGGCTCGGCCTGCCCGGCGCCACCGCGCTGCCCAGCGGCAACACCCCGATGCCCAGGGAGCGGATCGCGAAGGTGCAGCTGGTCTCCGCCGACACCGGGCAGGTGTTGCTCGAACGCCCGACGTGAGCGGCGCCCGTCGGTGCGGTATGAAGGGGCGTGTCCTCTCAGTCGCCGGAGCGTGACCCCATTGCGCTGGCCCGGTCCAACTGGGAGCGGGCGGGCTGGGGTGCGGTCGCCGACGGCATGGTCGCCGTGACGTCGGTGATGCGGGCCCACCAGATCCTGCTGGCCCGCGTCGAGGCGGCGCTGCGCCCGTACGACCTGAGCTTCTCGCGCTACGAACTGCTGCGGCTGCTGGCGTTCAGCGGCAGCGGGGCACTGCCCATCACCAAGGCCTCCGACCGGCTGCAGGTCCACGTCACCAGCGTCACGCACGCGATCCGCCGCTTGGAGGGCGACGGCTTGGTGGAGCGGACGCCGCACCCCACCGACGGCCGCACCACGCTGGTCAGGCTGACCCCGCTGGGCCGCTCGACGGTGGAGGACGCGACGGCGACCCTCAACGCCGAGGTGTTCGCCGACATCGGGATCTCCGGCGAGGAGTCGGCCGCCCTTGCCTCGGCCATCGAGACGCTGCGCCGCCAGGCCGGGGACTTCTAGCCCGCTACGCCCGAATGCCGTTGTCCGGCAACGCCAGCCACTCTCGAAACGACAGCAGGCCGGGGTTCAGCGCCCGCACCCCGGACAGGTCGCGATCGTCGACGAAGCGGGCGGAATTCTGGGCGTAGTACTGGAACATGTTGCCCATCTCGACGGCGCCGGGGAAGCCCTGCGCGCGGAAGTCGTCCCAGCCGAGCGGCCGGTAGCTGACCTCTTCGCCGAGGGCGTCACCCAGGGCCGCCGCGTACTGCTCGCCGGTGAGGTGGTCGCCGGCGATGGCGATGGTCGCCCCGACGAGTTCCGGGCCGCGCCGGAAGATGCCCAGTGCCGTGCGGCCGATGTCGGCCACCGCGATGCTCGACATCGGCTGATCGGCCATCGGAAGCGTCAGCACCAGCGTGCCGTCGTCGCCGCGCACCGGGCCGAGGCCGCCGGCGAAGCCCTCGAAGAAGAAGGTGGTCCGCAGGAACGTCGTGGGCACGTCGTACTCGCGGAACACCGCGTCGGCCTCGCCCTTGGCGTCGAAGTGGGGCACCTTGTAGGCGCCGTCGACGTCCGGCACGCCGCCGTCGGCCCCGAAGAATTCCCGGGTGTCCTCCAGCGTCGACCAGATCACGTGGCTCACGCCGGCCTGCTTGGCGGCCAGCGCCGCGATGTCGGCCTGGGCGAGTTCCATTGCGGCGCGGGTGCGGGCGGCCTCCTCCTCGGGGGTGCGCTGGGCCCAGTAGTTGGTGACCACGAAGGCGCCGTCGGCGCCGTCGAATGCGCGGCGCATGCTCGGCCCGTCGTCGAGGTCGGCCTCCACCACTTCGGCGCCCGCGTCGGCCAGGTCGCGGGCCTTCTCGGAATCGGCGCTGCGGGTGAGCGCGCGAACCCGGAACTCGCGGTTCGGATCGTCCAGGATGGCCCGCACCAGGCCGCCACCCTGTGACCCCGTCGCCCCGACCACTGCGATCAGCTTTTCGTTCGTCATGACCTCTCCTGTCTCCTTTGGGTTGATGTGTCAACCCGATTCCTACGATAGTCGCCTGGGTTGATATGTCAACCCGGTGGGCTACAGTGGTCGCATGACCGATGCGACCGGGCTCGACGACGACCAGCTCTGGGCGTGGCGAAGCTTCGTGGACATGCACCATCACCTGGAGCGGCACCTGGTCAAGCACCTGCAACGGGACTTCGGACTCTCCGACTCCGACTTCGAGGTCCTGGTCAACCTCTCCGAGGCCCCCGGGGGTCGGTTGCGCGCCTTCGAGCTCGGCCGGGCCACCCAGTGGGAGAAGAGCCGCATGTCCCACCACCTGAGCCGCATGGAGAAGCGCGGCCTGGTCCGGCGAGAGGCGTCCGACGCCCGCTACCCGGACGTCGTGCTGACCGACACCGGCCGGGCCGCCATCGCCGCGTCCGCCCCGGCCAACGCCGCCCGGGTGCGCGAACTCTTCGCCGAGGTCGTCGGCCCCGACCGGCTGGCCGTCCTCAAGGCCGCCTCCGACGACGTGCTCGCCGCGCTCGAGCGACACGTCGACGCCTGCGAGCGCGACTAGGGCAGCTCGGCGGCCTCCCGCGGCAGCGGAATGGTCGCCGTCACCGCCGTCCCCGCGCCCGGCCGGGACCGGATGTTGAGCCGACCGCCGACGATCTCGGCGCGTTCGGCCATCGACAGCAGCCCGTAGCCGCCCATCTCGTCGCCGCCCAGCGGATTCTCGAAGGTGTCGAAACCGCGGCCGTCGTCGACGATCTCCAACCGGGCGACGCCCTCGTCCACCGAGAACGTCAGGCTCGCGTGGCTGGCCTGGGCATGCTTGACCACGTTCTGCAGACACTCCTGGGCGATGCGGTAGATCGCGATCTCGACGTGGTCGGGCAACCGGGTGTCGGCCAGGTCGACGCCGATCTCCACCTGCGGAATGGACCGCGCCAGACTGGCCAGACCCCCGGCGAGGCCCAGGTCGTCGAGCACCGGCGGGCGCAGGCCACCGATCGCCGCCCGTGCCTCCTGCAGCGTGAGGTCCACCAACTCGCGGGCCTTGCCCAACTGCTCGGCGGCCACCTCGGCGTCCACGCCCACCGCCCTGGTCGCGGCGTCCAGCCGGTAGGACAGCGTGACCAGCCGCTGCGAGATGCCGTCGTGGATGTCGCCGGCGAGTCGGCGACGTTCCAGCTCCTGGGCCTCGATGACCTGCTCGACGAAGTTCTCGTGCGCGCGCTCGCGCGCGACCAACCGGCGGTGCAGCCGGGCCTGATGCATCGCACCGGCGATCAGCCGGCCGATCACCGACAACAACTCCACGTCGCGGGCGGTGAAGTCACGACGGGCCACGGTGTGCACGTTCAGGACGCCGACCAGGCCGCCGGGATCGGTCTCCATCGGCACCGACACCATCGACGTGAAGTCCGAGCCGCGCAGCGACTCGAACGGCAGATACCGCGGGTCGGACTCCTTGTCGCCGACGATCACCACGGGTTCGCGGTGGCTGGCCACCCATCCCGAGACGCCGTGCCCCAGGGGCAGCCGGATCTTGCCGACCTCCGAGTCGAACGGCGGCGTCGCACCCGTCAGGGTCAGGGACCGTTCGGCGTCGTCGAGCACGTGCACGAAGCACACGTCGGTGCCCGTCGCCGCGGTGATCATGCGCGCGGCCGCCGCGGCCAGCGGCTCCACGCCGGGGCCGCTGGAGGCGGCCTGGATGAGCTCGCGCAGCAGGGCCAGTTCGCGGTCGGCGTCGACCAGGTCCCGCACGGCGTTCGCACCGCGCCGCGATGAGGACCGCCCGGGCCTCACCGGTAGATCCCCTCGCGCAGCGCCGTGGCGACCGCGCCGGTGCGGTCGGCGACGTCGAGCTTGCGGTAGATCGCGCGCAGATGGGTCTTCACCGTCTCCTCGCCGATCACCAGCTTGGTCGCGATGCCACGGTTGGACAGCCCGTTGACGACGTAGGACAGGATCTCGCTCTCGCGCTGGGTCAGCCCCTGCCGGGCACCGGGCCAGAACTCGTCGCGCTGCAGCCGGGCGGCCGTGTCGACGGCCCGCGCCGCCATGCCCGGATCGATCGCCGTCTCGCCGGCGTGGGCGAATTCCAGCTGGCGCACCAGCTCGTCGCTGCCGATGCTCTTCAACAGGTACCCGGACGCCCCCACCCGCAGCGCCTGGAAGAGGTACTGCTCGTCGTCGTAGACCGACAGCATGACGACCCGGCGATGCGGTTCCCGCTCCCGGAGGGCGGCGCACAGGTCGAGTCCGCTGGACCCCTGCATCCGTACGTCGCACAGGACGATGTCGGGGTCCAGCTCGGCCACCACGGTCATCGCGCGTTCGGCGCCCACGGCCTGACCGACCACCTCCACGCGGTCGCCGAATGCGATCAGCATCGCCTTGAGCCCTTCGATGACCATCTCGTGGTCGTCGACCAGGACCAGCCGCACCGGGGGACGTGCGGCGGTCGGCATGGCCCGAGCATAGGACCGGGGTCCGTGGTGGCAACCCAACTTGACCCGTTCAATCCCCCGGATGGGGGAGGCGCCGTCGTGTGACGTGGACCACTGTGGGGTCATGACGATCACACCGGACAAAGCGTGGCGGGCCGGCCGGTTCTGGTGGGACTCGTCCCGCCCCGGCCCCGTGGATCCACACCCGCTGGGTGCGGTCGTCTTCGACCTCGACGCCCTGGCCGACGTCGAGTGCGGCGGGCACCGGCTGGCGTTCAACGCCGCCTTCGCCGCACACGGGCTCGGGTTGACCTGGTCCGCGGCGCGGTACCGGAAGCTGCTGGCGCTGCCCGACGAGCGGCAGCGGGTCGCCGCGGAGCTCCGGGCGCGCGGCGTCTGCACCGAGTGCGACGTGCTGCTCAAGGTCCTGGTCGAACAGCTCTGCGCCGCCAAGGCCCGAATGCTCGGTGACGTGATGCTCGGGGCGGACCTGGATGCCAGGACCGGTCTGGTCGAGCTGGTCACCGACGCGTTCACCGCGGGGGTCGCCGTCGGCGTCGTCGGCGCCGGTCGGCGGCAGTGGGTCCAACCGCTGGTGCGCCAGTTGATCGGCGACGGTCTGGTGCAGACGATCGTCACCGCCGACGACCTGGCGCCGGCCGCCCCGCTCGGCGCCGGCTTCCGGCTGGCACTGGCCGAGCTGGGGGTCCGGGCCCACGATGCGCTGGCGTTCACGGGATCGGGCGACGGCATGCGCGGCGCGGCGGCCGCCGGCCTGCCCGGGGTGCTCGTCGACCCGCAGACGCTCGGCGCGCGCGCCGACTACGACGGTCTGCGCGTCACCGACTGTCGGCGGCTGCACACCGCGTCGTGGGCGCGGGGCGCCCGGTCAGCTGCCGCGTAGGAATTCGATGACGGCGCTGAAGTCCTCGTCGGCGTGCTCGGCGGCGAAGTCGGCGTAGATCTCCGCGGCGTGGGTGCCCAGCGGCGCCGTCGAACCGGTCGAGGTCACCGCCGCCATCGCGAGGCCGAGGTCCTTGTTCATCAGCGCCGTCGCGAAGCCCGGCTTGAAGTCGTGGTTGGCCGGCGACGTCGGGACCGGGCCCGGCACGGGGCAATTGGTGTGCACCGACCAGCAGTTGCCCGTCGCCCCGGTGATCACGTCGAACAGTGACTGGGCCGAGAGACCGAGCTTCTCCGCCAGGACGAACGCCTCGCCGATCGCGATCTGCTGCACAGCGAGAACCATGTTGTTGCACACCTTGGCGGCCTGGCCGTTGCCGGAGCCGCCGCAGTGAATGACCTTGCCGGCCATGGGTTCCAGCACCGGCCTGGCCCGCTCGACGGCGGCGTCGGTGCCGCCGACCATGAACGCCAGCGTGCCCGCCGTCGCTCCCTTGACGCCACCGGAGACCGGGGCGTCGACCTGGGCGTGGCCGTGTTCCTCTGCCTGGGCGTTGACGGCGCGGGCGTCCTCGACGGAGATGGTCGAGGTGTCGACGAACAGCGTGCCGGGCTTGGCGGCGGGCAGCACCTCCGCGTAGCAGGCCTTGACGATGGCGCCGTTGGGCAGCGAGGTGATCACCACGTCGGCCTCGCCGACCGCCTCGGCGCCGCTGCCGAACACCGTGACGCCGTTGGCTTCTGCCGCGTCCTTCAACGCGTCGACGAGGTCGAAGCCGCGCACCTCGTGGTGTGCGGCGGCCAGGTTGGCGGCCATCGGGCCGCCCATGTTGCCCAGCCCCAAGAACGCGATCGTCGCCATCTGACCTCCTGATTTAAGACGCGCGGCCCCGGGCCGATTCAGATCGCCCGATCACCACCCGCATGATCTCGTTGGTTCCCTCGAGTATCCGGTGCACCCGCAGATCGCGGACGATCTTCTCGATGCCGTACTCGCGGAGGTATCCGTAGCCGCCGTGCAACTGCAACGCCTGGTCGGCCACCTCGAAGCAGGCGTCGGTGACGTACAGCTTGGCCATCGCGCACAGCTCGACCTTGTCGGGATGGCCGGCGTCCAGCGCGGATGCCGCCCGCCACAGCAGGTTTCGCGACGTCTCGAGCTTGGTGGCCAGGTCGGCGAGGGTGAACCGGATCGTCGGCTCGTCGAGCAGGGTGACGCCGAACGCCTCGCGAGTGGCCAGGTAGGACACCGCCTTGTCGTAGGCGGACTGTGCGCCGCCCAGCGAGCACGCCGCGATGTTGATCCGGCCGCCGTTGAGCCCGTTCATCGCGATGCCGAAACCGGAGCCCTCGGTACCGCCGAGCAAGGTGTCGGCGGGCAACCGGGCACCGTCGAACACGACCTGCGCGGTGGGCTGGGCGTTCCAGCCCATCTTGACCTCGTCGGCGCCGAAGCTGACGCCGGGAGTGTCCTTGTCCACCACGAACGCCGAGATGCCGCGCGGTCCGTCACCGCCCGTACGTGCCATCACCACGTAGACGTCGGACACGCCCGCACCGGAGATGAACTGCTTGACCCCGTCGATGACGTAGTGGTCGCCGTCCCGAACTGCCTTGGTGCGCAACGCCCCTGCGTCCGACCCCGCGCCGGGCTCGGTGAGGCAGTAACTGGAGACGAGCTCCATCGACGCCAGGCGCGGCACCAGGGCCTTGCGTTGTTCGGCCGTGCCGTAGGTGTCGACCATCCAGGTGCACATGTTGTGAATGGACAGGAACGCCGCGATCGTCGGGCAGCCGGTGGCCATCTGTTCGAAGATCCGCACGCCGTCGAGGCGGCGCAGGCCGCTGCCGCCCGAGTCCTCCGAGCAGTAGATCGCCCCCATGCCCAATTCGGCGGCGGCCCGGAGGACGTCGACCGGGAAGTGCTTGGTGGCGTCCCACTCCACGGCGTACGGCGTGATGCGCTTCTCGGTGAACTCCGCCGCCGTCTCGGCGATCACGCGCTCGTCGGCGTCGAGGCCGAAGTAGTCCATGGACCGGCGCTACTTCATGGTGGGGATGGAGAACTCGGCGCCATCCTTGATGCCGGAGGGCCAGCGCTGGGTGACCGTCTTGACCTTGGTGTAGAAGATGATCGACGACGGGCCGTGCTGGTTGAGGTCGCCGAACCCGGAGCGCTTCCACCCGCCAAAGGAGTGATAGGCCACCGGAACTGGGATCGGCACGTTGACTCCGACCATGCCGACCTGGACGCGGGACACGAAGTCGCGGGCGGTGTCGCCGTCGCGGGTGAAGATGGCCACGCCGTTGCCGTACTCGTGCTCCGACGGCAGGGCCAGCGCCTCCTCGTAGGTGTCGGCGCGCACGATGCAGAGCACCGGCCCGAAGATCTCGTCGGTGTAGATCGTCATCTCGGGCGTGACGTGGTCGAACAGCGTCGGCCCGATGAAGTACCCGCCCTCCAGGCTGGCGTCGCCGAAGGTGAGGTCGTCGCTGGCACGTTCGCGACCGTCGACCACGATCTCCGCGCCGGCCTCAACGCCCTGGCCGATGTAGTCCTTCACCCGGGCCAGCGCGGCGGCGGTGACCAGGGGGCCGTAGTCGGCCTTCGGGTCCAGGCTGTGGCCCACGCGCAACTGGTTGACCCGCTCGACGAGGCGCGCCCGCAAGCGGTCCGCGGTCTCCTTGCCGACGGGCACCGCGACGCTGATCGCCATGCACCGCTCGCCGGCGCTGCCGTAGCCCGCGCCGATCAGCGCGTCGACGGCCTGGTCGAGGTCGGCGTCGGGCATCACGATCATGTGGTTCTTGGCGCCGCCGAAGCATTGCGCACGCTTTCCGTTGGCCGCGGCGGTCGAGTAGATGTACTGCGCGATGTCGGAGCTGCCGACGAAGCCGACGGCATGGATGTCGGGGTTGTTCAGGATGGCGTCGACCGCCTCCTTGTCGCCGTGCACCACCTGGAAGACGCCCTTGGGCAGACCGGCCTCGAGGAACAGCTCGGCCAGCCGGACGGGCACCGAGGGATCGCGCTCGCTGGGCTTGAGGATGAACGCGTTGCCGCACGCGAGTGCCGGACCGGCCTTCCACAGCGGGATCATCGCCGGGAAGTTGAACGGGGTGATGCCGGCGACGACGCCGAGGGGTTGGCGCAGCGAGTAGACGTCGATGCCGCTGCCGGCGCCCTCGGTGTGCTCGCCCTTCAGCAGGTGCGGAATGCCGATGGCGAACTCGATGACCTCGACGCCGCGCTGGATGTCGCCGAGCGAGTCGGCGACGGTCTTGCCGTGTTCGAGGGAGAGCAGTTCGGCGAGTTCGTCGGCGTGCTCGTTGACCAGCGCGACGAACTTCATCATCACGCGGGCGCGTCGCTGGGGGTTCCACGCCGCCCATTCGCGCTGAGCCGCCACGGCGATCTCGACGGCGGAGTCGACCTCGGCGGTCGAGGCCATGGGGACCTGCGCCTGGACCTCGCCGGTGCTGGGGTTGAGGACGTCGGCGGTGCGGCCGGACTGGCCCTCGACCCGACGGCCGTCGACGAAGTGCGGAATCTGAGTGGTCATGGCGGCTGCCCTTCGACGGGGTTCGATTACTAGGACATCCTAGTAATGGGGGACGGCCATCCGCAAGGGTCGCCAACATCGCGTGTGCTGTCAGATCGCCTTCTCGCGTCAACTCGCGATCCGTGCGCACACTCGGCGGGTTGGAGGGGTTAGGAGCGGGAGCCCAGGCCCGCGACGAAGGTTTGCGCGTCGTCCCACGTGGGCAGCAGCCCCGCCGCGAGGACGTCGGCCAGCGTCGGCGCGGCGGCGTCGCGCTCGGAGAGGTTCGGCACCGCCCCGTCGACCAGCGGCCAGTCGACGCCGATGGCCGGGTCGGTCGGGCAGATGGTGTGCTCACGGGTGGGGGAGTAGCCCGCCGAGCACAGGTAGCTGACCGTCGAATCGTCCTCCAGCGCAAGGAATCCGTGCGCCAGGCCCTCCGACAGGTAGATGGTCCGGTGGTCGCGGTCGTCGAGCAGCACCGAGTCCCACTGGCCGAACGTCGCCGAGCCCACCCGCACGTCGACGACCACGTCGAACACCGCGCCCCGCAGGCACGTCACGTACTTGGCCTGGCTCGGTGGCAGTTCGGCGAAGTGCAGGCCCCGTAGCACGCCCGCCGCCGACACGGACACGTTCGCCTGCCGAAGATCCAGGGAGTGCCCGGTCATCGCGGTGAACTCGTCGTCGGTGAACCACTCGAAGAACCGGCCGCGGGGGTCGGGGCGGACGGTCGGGGTGATCTCCCACGCGCCCGGGACCGACAGCTCACGAAAGGTCACTGGTTGCGCTCCTCGTACATCGCCTCGGACGCGTCCTTCAAGGGGCGCCACCATGATTCGTTGTCGCGGTACCAGGCGATCGTCGCAGCGAGGCCGGACTCGAAGTCGTGGTGCCGGGGCGTCCAGCCCAGCTCGTCGCGAAGCGCCGACGGGTCGATCGCGTACCGCAGATCGTGTCCGGCGCGGTCGGTCACGTGGTCGAAGTCGTCGGGATCGCGATCCATGAGACGCAGCAGCGTTCGCATCACCGTCAGATTGTCGCGTTCACCGTCGGCGCCGATCAGATACGTCCGGCCCAGTTCGCCGTCGGAGAGGATCCGCCACACGGCACGGTTGTGGTCGGTCACGTGGATCCAGTCCCGGACGTTGGCGCCCAGGCCGTACAGCTTCGGTCGCCGCCCGGTCAGCACGTTGGTGATCTGGCGCGGAATGAACTTCTCCACGTGCTGATACGGCCCATAGTTGTTGGAGCAGTTGGAGATCGTCGCCCGCACGCCGTAGGAGCGCACCCACGACCGCACCAGCATGTCCGACGCCGCCTTGGTCGACGAATACGGACTCGACGGGTTGTACGGCGTCGCCTCGGTGAACCGGACGGGCTCGCCGAGCGGCAGGTCGCCGTACACCTCGTCGGTCGACACGTGGTGCAGCCGGATGCCGTGCCGGCGCACCGCCTCCAGAATCGTAAACGTGCCGACGACGTTGGTGCGCAGGAACGCCTCGGGGTCGGCCAGCGAGTTGTCGACGTGGGTCTCGGCGGCGAAGTGCGCGACCGCGTCGGACTCGGCGACCAGCTTCTCGACCAGTTCGGCGTCACTGATGTCGCCGTGGACCAGGTGCACGTCGTCGGCCACCGGGGCCAACGACTCGCGACTGCCCGCGTAGGTCAGGGCGTCCAGCACGGTCACCCTGACCTCGGGATGGTCCCGCACGGTCGCGTGGACGAAGTTCGCACCGATGAAACCGGCACCGCCGGTGACCAGCAGACGCATGGTGACAAACCCTAGCGGGTGCCGCGACCTACTCGGCGGTCGAGAGCCCCAGCGGACCCGCCAACTCGGCCAACGTCGGGATCAACGCGTCCTGACCGCCGAGGACCTGAATGCAGACGTGGTCCGCGCCTGCGTCCAGGTGCTCCTGCAGCCGTGCGGCGATGTCCTCGGGGGTGCCGTGAGCCACCACCGCGTCGATGAGCTTGTCGCTGCCGGGCTTCTGGACGTCGGCGTCGGTGAAGCCCAGCCGCTTCCAGTTGTTCACGTAGTTGCTGAGGTCGAGGTAGAAGTCGACGGTCTGACGACCGATCTCGCGGGCCTGGGCCGCGTCCCTGGCGAGGACGACCTTGTGCTCGGGTGCGAGGAACACCGCGTTGCCGATCAGCGCGTGGGCCTGGGCGGTGTGCTCCGGCGTGGTCAGGTACGGATGGGCGCCGGCACTGCGGTCGGCCGACAGCTTGAGCACCTTCGGACCCAGTGCCGCCAGGACGCGGCGGCTGGTCGGCACGTTGGCGGCGTCGAGGGCGTCCAGGTATTCGACGAGCACGTCGTACGGCTTGCGGTACTCCTGGGTGGCCTCGGGATGCCCGATGCCCACGCCCAGCAGGAAACGGCCCGGATAGGCCTTCTCGATGCGGTGATAGGACTCGGCGACCTCGGCGGCCGGCGACGCCCAGACGTTGACGATGCCGGTCGCGATCTGCAGCGTGTCGGTGGCCTCGAGCAGCGGTTCGACGAAGGCGAGGTCCGCGGCCGGCGAGCCGCCGACCCACACTGCGCCGTATCCCAGCTTCTCGATCTCCTTCGCCTGGTCGGGGGTCACGGGCCCGGCCGTCCAGACGCCGAAGCGTCCCAGATTGGGCTTGAGATCGGTTGCGTCAGTCATGCGAGAAACGGTCCCTTCGGATGGGGTCGGTCTGAGGTTGGTTACTGCAGCCCTAGCGGTCCAGCCAACTCGGCGAGCGCGGGCACCAGCTTGTCAGTACCCGTCAGCACCTGAACCGGAACATGGTCGGCACCCGCGGTGAGGTGTTCGGTCAGTCGCGCCGCGACGGCGTCCACCGTGCCATGGGCGACGACGGCGTCGACCAGCGCGTCGCTGCCCGGCTTGGCCACGTCGGCGTCGGTGAAGCCGAGCCGCTTCCAGTTGTTGGTGTAGTTGGCCAGATCGAGATAGATCTCGAGCGCCTTGCGCCCCACGGCGCGGGCCTGTTCGGCATCCGTGGTCAGCACGGCCTTGTGCTCGGGTGCGATGAACGCCTCTGGGCCGACCAATTCCCTTGCCTGCCTGGTGTGTTCGGGTGTGGTCAGGTAGGGGTGGGCACCCGCGCTGCGACGCGCCGAGAGTTTGAGCACCTGCGGTCCGAGGGCGGCGACGACGCGGCGGTCCTTCGGAACGCCGTGCCGGTCCAGCTCGTCGAGGTAGTCGACGAGGGCGTCATAGGGCTTCTTGTACTCGGCGTGCGCCTCGGGGTGGCCGACGCCGATGCCGAGCAGGAACCGGTTCGGGTACGCCGCGTCGATCCGATGGAACGACTCGGCGACCGGTCCGGCCGCGGCGGTCCAGATGTTCACGATGCCGGTGGCCAGCACGAGCGTGTCGGTTTCGCCGAGGATCGGATCCACCCAGTCGAGCTCTGCAGGCGGTGACCCGCCGGCCCAGATGGCGCCGTAGCCGAGGGCCTCGATTTCGCGAAGCTGGTCGGGTGGCAGCTGCTGCCACTGCGCGTAGTGCCCGAAGACGCCGAACTTGCCGAGCTGTGGGTTGGCCATGGTGGGGTCAACTCCGGTCGGCTGCGCGACTATTCCGCGGAGTCGGCGGGTGCTTCCTCCGGCTTCGGCGCGACCAGTGGCAGCACGATGATGAAGCGCGTGTCACCGGGCTTGGACTCGACCCGGATGTTGCCGTGGTGCTTCTGGGCGACGATGCGCCAGGCCAGGTCCAGCCCGAGGCCGGTGCCCTCCCCGAAGGCCTTCGTGGTGAAGAACGGCGTGAAGATTCGGTCGGCGATGTCGGGCGGGATGCCGGGACCGTCGTCGCCGATCTCCACCTTGATGGCGTCCTCGCCGACTGCGGAGGTTCGGATGGTCAGCGTGCCGTGCCCGCCCATCGCCTGGATCGCGTTGTCGATGACGTTCGTCCAGACCTGGTTGAGATCGCCGGGGTAGCACTGGATTTCGGGAAGCGACTTGTCGAGCTCCTTGACCAGCTTCACCGGCTTGTCCTTGCCCAGCTTCTCGCCGAACATCATGATGGTGCTGCGCAGCAGCTCGTGGACGTTGGCGCTCTGATACGGCGCCCGGTCCATCTGCGAGTACTGCTTGGCACCCGCCAGCAGCGCCGAGATGCGGCTGCTGGCCTCGGCGATCTGGTTCATCATCAGCTCGGTGTCGATGGTGTAGCGCAGCCACCCGATCGCGCCCTGCAGCGACGCGGTCGCGTCGACCTCGTCGACTGAGGCGGAGATGCGCTCCAGCCAGTCGATGTCCAGGCCGGCCTCGACGAAGGTCGGCGCGTAATCCCACGCGCCCACGATGCCGTGGTCGTCCAGCCAGTCGCCGATCGCGTCCTCGCGATCGGAGGCCTCCAGCGCGGTCAGTTCGAGGGCCTTGGACTTGGCGACCTGTTCGGCCACTTCCTCCTGGATGGTGACCAGGACGCGCAACCCCTCGGGGCTGAACTTGCCGTCGGCCAGCATCGCGAGCTTGTGCCGCATGCCGGCGACCTTCTCGCGCAGGTCGGAGACGGCGCGGGCGGCCGCCGCGGCCGGGTTGTTGAGCTGGTGGGTCAGGCCCGCCGACAGCTGGCCCAGCGCCAGCAGCTTCTCCCGCTGGTCGATGATCTGGCGCTGGCGCAGCCCGCCGACCTTGAGACCCTCGAGGAGGTGCACCGCCATGGGCAGCTCGGCCTTGACGAACTCGCCGAACGCGGTGGCGTCGAGGACGAAGAACTTCGACGGCTTGGTCACGCGCACCGAGGACTCGTAGACCTGGGGGACGCCGTCGACGTAGGCGCTCCACGCGCCGCAGTACACGCCGCGCTGCGAGGTCCGGTTGGTCTCGATGTCCGCACCACCGGAGCGCTTGGACATGGCGAGCTCGCCCTCGATGAGGACGTAGAAGCAGGTCGCGGCCTCACCCTCGATGCAGATCGGACCCGGCTCGAACCGCGCGAGGTGCCCGTGGTCGCACAGCGACTTCAGCTGGCGGTCGGTCAGCTTCTCGAACAGGAAAAGCGTCCGAAGCTCGTCGGGCAGACACGTTTCGCCCATGGGGTCAGTCCTTCTCTCTAGGCTTCGCCGGCGGCGCCGGCACTCACGCTTCGGCCAGGTAGCGGTGCACCAGCATCACGGCCATCGATCCTTCGCCGACGGCGGCCGCCACCCGCTTCGCGGATTCCGAGCGCACGTCTCCTGCAACGAACACACCGGGCACACTTGTTTCCAAGTGGTGCGGCGGACGTTCCCGGTTCCAGCCGCAGACGTCCTTGAGGTCGGGTCCGGCGAGCACGAAGCCACGCTCGTCGAGGGCCAGCACGCCGTCGAGCCATTCGGTGCGGGGGCTCGCGCCGATGAAGCAGCACAACCGGCCCGAGGGCACCGTGGTGCGCTCGCCGGATTGCCGATCGTGCAGCACCAGCCCGGACAGGTGGCCGTCCTCGCCGACGGTGTCGACGACCTCGGTGCAGGTCCGCACCTTCACCTTGTCGTTGTTCTCGATCTGCTCGATCAGGTAGTGCGACATCGACGCCTCCAGCGACGGGCCGCGCACCAGCAGCGTCACCGACTTGGCGGTCTTGGACATGAACATCGCGGCCTGGCCGGCCGAGTTCGCGCCGCCGACGATGTAGACGTCCTCGCCGCGACACTCCTCGGCGTCGGACACCGAGGCCCCGTAGTACACGCCGCGGCCGACGTAGTTGCAGCCGTCCGGGTCCTCGGGGTCGCTCCAGCAGCCGACGACCTTGAGTTCCTGGTACTCGACACCGGTCGCGAGGATGACCGCCCGGGCACCGATGGTGCTGCCGTCCTCGAACTCGATGGTGGGCGCCGCCTCGCCGACGTGCAGCTTGACGACGTCGCGGGTGGTGATGACCTCGGCGCCGAACCGCTCGGCCTGCCGGCGGGCGGAATTGGTCAGCTCCGCTCCGGAGACGCCGATCGGGAAGCCCAGATAGTTCTCGATGCGAGAGCTGCGGCCGGCCTGTCCGCCGGTCGTCGTGCGTTCGATGAGGACGGTCTCCAGGCCCTCGGAGGCGCCGTAGACCGCGGAGGCCAATCCCGCGGGGCCGCCGCCGATCACGGCGAGGTCGTACATCGGCAGCGACGGCTCGGTCGACAGGCCGAGCAGCTCGGCCAGCTGACCGTCGGTCGGCTCGACGATCGCCTCGCCCTTCTCGCTGATGACGACGGGCAGGTCGCGGCCGTCCAGGCCGGCGGCGTCGAGAAGCTGCTGGCCCTTGGGCTCGTCGGCCATGTAGGCCCGGAACGGGAACTGGTTGCGCGCCAGGAATTGGCGCACCTCCCACGACCGCTGGTTCCAGCGATGTCCGATGACCTTGGTGTAGGGCATCGCCCGGTCGCCGACGGCGCGCCACTCCTCGAGCAGCCCGTCGATCACCGGGTAGAGCTTCTCCTCCGGCGGATCCCACGGTTTGAGCAGGTAGTGGTCGAGGTCGACGACGTTGATGGCGTCGATGGCGGCGTGGGTGTCCGCGTACGCGGTCAGCAGCACCCGCTTGGCCAGCGGAAAGAGGTCCATCGCCTTCTCGAGGAACTCGATGCCGCTCATCTGCGGCATCCGGTAGTCGGCGACGAGCACGGCGACGGTGTCGCCGCGAAGCTTCAATTCCTTGAGGGTCGCCAGCGCGTCCGGCCCGCTCTCGGCGCGGACGATGCGATACCGCTCGCCGTAATGGCGGCGTAGGTCGCGCGCCACGGCGCGCGACACTGCGGGATCGTCGTCCACGGTCAGGATCACGGGATGGCGGGGCTGCGAAGTGGGTCCGGTCATCGCGATCAATTATGCGCTGGTCGTCCACCCAATATCACCCAGGACGAGAGTGAGATGTACCCGTTCCTCGGAGGGCGCAATCGGGTGGGCGTCGGTCAGGACGCCGGATGCGAATTGGACGCGGCCGCGACCGGTGTCGTCGTGTCCTCGCCGACGCGGTTCAGCATCGCGGCGACGTCGATGCCGGAGGTCTTGAGTGACTCGATGATCTTGGCCACCGCCAGGGGACTGACCCCGAGCAGGCCGCCCATCGCGTCCTGGGTGTCGCCCGCCCCTCCGATGATGGACAGCCGGTCGATCTCGGCGAGCGGCGCGGCCGCCGCCTCGGTGGCCTTGACCACGGATGCCAGCACGTCGGGGAGCATCAGCAACCGGCCGGCTTCCGCGCTGTACCCGTTGAGGGCCGTCGCGATCTCCTTCTTGCCGTTGGCCTCGGCGACCAGCTTGGCCTCGATGCCAGCTGCCTCTGCCTGCAGTTCGACCCGGAGCGCGTCCGCGAGTTCCTTCTTGCCGGCTGCCTCGGCGACCAGCTTGGCCTTGAGGCTGTCGGCCTCGGCCTGCTGTTCGACCCGCAGCGCGTCGGCCGCCGCCTTGCGGGCATCGGAGTCGGCCTGCCCGGCCCGTACCGCGGATTCGGCCTTTGCCTCGGCGGCCAGGATCGCCGACCGACGTTGACCCTCGGCGCGGGCGATGTCCGCCTGCCGCTGGGCCTCGGCCGGTGCGATGACGTCGGCCTGCAGCGCGGCCTGCGCCTGCTCGGCGCGCCGTTGCTCCACCTCCGTGCGGGCTTGGACGCGTGCCGCCTCGGCCTGCTCGGTGGCGATGCCGACGTCCTTCTGGGCCCGCGCGTTCGCCAGGGGGCCGGCCTGGTCGGCTTCGGCGTTCTCGGCCTCGGTCTGCGCGCGCAGCCGCGCCAGTTCGACGTCGCGCTTCTGGTTGGCGACGGCGATCGCCGTGTCGGCCTCGGCCTGCGCGACGGAGCCCGCCTGACGGGCCTTCGCCGACTGGATCTGTGAGTCGCGCTCGGCCTCGGCCGTACCGATCGTCGCGTCACGCTTCACCTCGGCGATACGGCGCTGGCCGAGCGACTTGAGGTAGTCGTTGGCGTCGGAGATGCCGGCGATCTTGAGGACGTCGACCTCCATGCCGATGCGGGCCAGGTCGGCGCCGGCCTCCTCGACGACGCTGCGAGCCAGAGTGTCGCGGTTGGAGTTGAGGTCCTCGACGGTCATGGTGGCGGTGATGCCCCGCAGGCTGCCGGCGAGGATCTCGTTGATCTGCCGTTGCAAGACCTCCAGATCGGAGGTGAGGAAGCGCTGCACCGCGGTCTGGACGGCCTCGTCGGCCGAACCGATGCGCACCAGGCCGACGGCTTCGACGTTGACCGGGACGCCGTTGTTGGACAGGGCGTTCTGCAGGTTGATGCTGACGTTGAACGGCTCCAGGCTCATGATGTCGACGCGTTCGATGCCGGGCACCCGGAATCGGGCCCCGCCGCGGACCACCTTCGGCGTGCCACGGCCGGTGAACACCGCCACCTCGTTGGGCGGCACCTTGATGTAGTTCTTCACGTAGATCAGCGGGAGCACCACCAGCAGCAGGAGCCCGGCGATGACCGCGATCGCGACGATGAGGACAGTGGACACGTAGGTGCCTTCCTTTGGTGGGTCGGGGGACTGCGCTAGTGGTCTGGCACGGCGACGACGTGGAGGTAGTCGGCGTCGACGTCGGCGATGTAGACGCTGGTGTTCTTCGTCAGCGCCTCGGGTTCCTCGGTGACGGCCCTGGCTCGCACCCGGTTGCCGTCGGAGTCGACGAACGCGACCTCGCCCCAGCTGCCGACGGGCACGTCGAGGGTGACGGTGCCGAGCAGGCCGATGTAGGAGGTCCGCGACTTCTGGGAGTTCGACTCCTGTCGCCGAAGGTAGGGCAGCAGCAGTCCCTGGAAGGCGAGCACCAGGACGACGGCCGCGCCGACCGCGACGAGTCCCGAGCCCACGGCACCCAGGCCGGCCCAGGAGCTGATCAAGCCGCCGGCTCCGGCGCCCAGCAGGGCGGCGGACAGCCCGGTCAGGCTCAGGAAGGGCAAACCGTCATGGCCGACACCGTGGCCGACGTCGACCAGCAGAAGTGCCGAGAGCACGGCGATCCCGCCTACGATGAACGCCACCAGATAGGCAGCCGTCACGCGTTCCCCCCATGGCTCGTCCTGCGTCGCCGTCCGGACCCTCGCCCGATCTTGCCACCCTACGACCTTTGCTGGTGACGGTGATTTTGGGGAGCGCGGGGGAGCGGGTACCATTGATCAACGGTGCGGCTTCCGCGCCGGCTCCTTGCGTGCCCTGTCCTGGAATTTTACTAATCCGGCTCACGTTTTGAAGTCGGAGGCGGTGTTTGCGGCGCCAGACAGGGAATTACGGAGGACATGGCTAAAAAAGACGGTGCCATCGAAGTCGAGGGCCGCGTGGTCGAGCCCCTGCCCAATGCGATGTTCCGCATTGAGCTGGAGAACGGACACAAGGTGCTCGCGCACATCAGCGGCAAGATGCGGCAGCACTACATCCGCATTCTGCCCGAGGACCGCGTCGTGGTGGAGTTGTCGCCCTACGACCTGACCCGGGGCCGCATCGTTTACCGCTACAAGTAACTAGATCGCGACCGGGGCACGCCCTGGTCGCCGAACAACCAAGACAGGATCGACCGCCGTGAAGGTGAACCCGAGCGTCAAGCCCATCTGCGACAAGTGCAGGGTGATCCGTCGCCACCGGCGGGTCATGGTGATTTGTTCTGACCCGCGCCACAAGCAGCGTCAGGGCTAGACATTTGCGCATCGCGCAAAGGCAGTACCGCAACAACTGAATGATGAACTCCCAGTACCAGTGACCGGCTCGCATCTTTAGAGATGGGCTGACTCACTACACGCCCGGCACGGAGGCCGGGCCCCGCGAGGGGAACGGACTGGGACAAGACCTCCGCAACGAAAAGGAATCACTGCCTGATGGCACGTCTACTGGGCGTCGATCTCCCGCGCGACAAGCGCATGGAGATCGCGCTGACCTACATCTACGGCATCGGCCGTACCCGCTCGCAGGAAATCTTGTCGGCCACCGGCATCGACTTCAATCTGCGTACCAAGGACCTGACCGACGATCAGGTGTCGCAGTTGCGCGACTACATCGAAAGCAACTCCGAGATCAAGGTCGAAGGTGACCTGCGCCGCGAGGTTCAGGCCGACATCCGACGCAAGATCGAGATCGGCTGCTACCAGGGTCTGCGGCATCGTCGCGGCCTTCCGGTGCGTGGCCAGCGAACCAAGACCAACGCGCGCACCCGCAAGGGCCCGAAGCGCACCATCGCCGGCAAGAAGAAGGCCAGGTAAGCACATGGCACAGGCCAAGAAGAGTGGAGCGGCTGGTCCCAAGAAGGGCCAGAAGACGCGCCGCAAGGAAAAGAAGAACGTTCCGCACGGCGCCGCTCACATCAAGAGCACGTTCAACAACACCATCGTCTCGATCACCGACCAGCAGGGCAACGTCATCGCCTGGGCATCGTCGGGTCACGTGGGCTTCAAGGGCTCGCGCAAGTCGACCCCGTTCGCCGCGCAGCTCGCTGCCGAGAACGCTGCCCGCAAGGCGCAGGAGCACGGTGTCAAGAAGGTCGACGTCTTCGTGAAGGGCCCGGGTTCGGGCCGCGAGACCGCGATCCGTTCACTGCAGGCAGCCGGCCTCGAAGTTGGCGCCATTTCCGACGTCACGCCGCAGCCGCACAACGGCTGCCGTCCGCCCAAGCGGCGCCGGGTCTAGAGGAGATTTAGAAAATGGCTCGTTATACCGGACCCGTCACCCGCAAGTCGCGTCGTCTCGGCGTCGACCTCGTCGGTGGAGATCAGTCCTTCGAGAAGCGTCCCTACCCGCCCGGCCAGCATGGCCGCGCGCGGATCAAGGAGAGCGAATACCGCACGCAGCTGCAGGAGAAGCAGAAGGCCCGCTTCACCTACGGCGTCATGGAGAAGCAGTTCCGTCGTTACTACGAGGAGGCCAACCGCCACTCGGGCAAGACCGGCGAGAACCTACTGCAGATCCTGGAGAGCCGGCTCGACAACGTCATCTACCGCGCCGGGCTCGCCCGTACGCGCCGGATGGCCCGTCAGCTGGTCAGCCACGGTCATTTCACCGTCAACGGCGTGAAGGTCGACATCCCCAGCTACCGCGTCTCGCAGTACGACATCATCGACATCCGTGAGAAGTCGCTTAACACGCTGCCGTTCGAGCTGTCGCGTCAGACCGCCGGTGACCGCCCGATCCCGGGCTGGATCCAGGTCGTCGGCGAACGCCAGCGCATCCTCGTCCACCAGTTGCCCGAGCGCGCCCAGATTCAGGTGCCGCTCACCGAGCAGCTGATCGTCGAGTTCTACTCGAAGTAATCGTGTGACCGTCCCAGGTCATGGTGGCCTGGGACACCAAACGGCATCAAATAGCGGATGTCGAGAAGGAGATGGAAAATGCTGATTTCTCAGCGCCCCACCCTGTCCGAAGAGAGCCTTGCCGAGAACCGGTCCAAGTTCGTCATCGAGCCCTTGGAGCCCGGATTCGGTTACACCCTTGGCAACTCGCTTCGGCGCACGCTGCTGTCGTCCATCCCGGGCGCAGCGGTCACCAGCATCCGCATCGACGGCGTGCTGCACGAATTCACCACCGTTCCCGGGGTGAAGGAAGACGTCACCGACATCATCCTGAACCTCAAGAGCCTGGTCGTGTCGTCCGAGGAGGACGAGCCGGTCACCATGTACCTGCGCAAGCAGGGCCCGGGTGCCGTCACCGCCGGTGACATCGTCCCGCCCGCGGGCGTCACGGTGCAGAACCCCGACATGCACATCGCGACCCTGAACGACAAGGGCAAGCTCGAGGTCGAGCTCGTCGTCGAGCGTGGCCGCGGGTACGTGCCGGCCGTGCAGAACAAGGCCTCCGGCGCCGAGATCGGCCGCATCCCGGTCGACTCGATCTACTCGCCGGTCCTCAAGGTGACCTACAAGGTCGAGGCCACCCGTGTCGAGCAGCGCACCGACTTCGACAAGCTGATCCTCGACGTCGAGACCAAGAACTCGATCACCCCGCGTGACGCCCTGGCCTCGGCCGGCAAGACGCTGGTCGAATTGTTCGGTCTGGCACGGGAACTCAACGTCGAGGCCGAGGGCATCGAGATCGGCCCGTCGCCGGCCGAGGCGGATCACATCGCCTCATTCGCGCTGCCGATCGACGATCTGGAACTCACCGTCCGGTCGTACAACTGCCTCAAGCGCGAGGGCGTGCACACCGTCGGCGAGCTCGTCTCGCGGACGGAGTCCGACCTTCTGGACATCCGCAACTTCGGCCAGAAGTCCATCGACGAGGTGAAGATCAAGCTGCACCAGCTGGGTCTCTCGCTCAAGGACAGCCCGGCGACGTTCGACCCGTCCGAGGTGGCCGGTTACGACGTCGCCACCGGTACCTGGAACAGCGATGCCAGCTACGACGCGGACGACACCCAGGACTACGCCGAAACCGAACAGCTCTAACCCACACGCAGAAACCGTCCCGGCCCTACCTGATACGGGGGCCGGCCACACAAGGAGATAGTCGCAATGCCCAAGCCCACTAAGGGTGCTCGCCTCGGCGGGTCGTCCTCACACCAGAAGGCGCTCCTGGCCAACCTGGCCACGTCGTTGTTCGAGCACGGTCGGATCAAGACGACCGAGCCCAAGGCGCGGGCGCTGCGGCCCTACGCGGAGAAGCTCATCACCCACGCCAAGAAGGGCACGCTGCACAACCGGCGTGAGGTGATGAAGAAGATCCGCGACAAGGACGTCGTGCACACGCTGTTCGCCGAGATCGGACCGCACTTCGCCGAGCGCGAGGGTGGCTACACCCGCATCATCAAGGTGGAGGCACGCAAGGGCGACAACGCCCCGATGGCCGTCATCGAGCTGGTGCAGGAGAAGACGGTCACCTCCGAGGCCAACCGGGCCCGTCGGAGCCGCGCTGGCGGCGACAGTGTGTCGAGCAGTGGTTCCGCCAACGCCCCCGTCGCGGCTGCCGCGGCGCCGCAGGCCGCGGTCGAGCCCGAGGCCGCCGTCGGCCCCACCGACGAGGTCGTCGAGGACGCCCTCGTCGAAGACGGCACCGTCGAGGATGCCGACGCCACCGAGGCTGCCGACGAGGCCGCCGAGGACGAGAAGGCCGACGACGCCAAGTAGTCGACACGTGACCGAGCCCGCCATCGATTCCGGTGGCGGGCTCGTTCGTGTGCGTTTGGACGTCGCCTACGACGGCACCGACTTCGCCGGCTGGGCGACACAGACCAATCAGCGCACGGTGGCCGGCGCGATCGACGACGCGCTGTCCACGGTGTTCCGCACGCCGGTGGTCACCCGGGCGGCGGGACGCACCGACACCGGGGTGCACGCCACCGGTCAGGTGGCCCACGTGGACGTCCCCGCCGACGCGATTCCGCTGGCCTATCCACGCACTCCGCGCGACGAGCCGGAGTTCCAGCCTCTGGTGCGTCGCCTGTCCCGGCTGCTGCCCGAGGACGTGCGGGTGCTCGACGTGGTGCGGGCGCCAGCCGGATTCGACGCCCGGTTCTCCGCCCTGCGGCGGCACTACGAGTACCGGTTGTCCACGGCCACCTACGGTGTGCGGCCACGGGACGCGAGGTTCATCACGCCGTGGCCGCGTCGGCTCGACGTCGACGCCATGCGGGCGGCGTCGCGAGAACTGCAGGGCCTCAACGACTTCGCCGCGTTCTGCCGTCACCGTGACGGGGCTACTACGATTCGCGATCTGCAGCGGCTGGACTGGGTGCGCGAGGGCGACGCCATCACCGGCCACGTCACCGCCGACGCCTTCTGCTGGTCGATGGTCCGGTCACTGGTCGGTGCGCTGCTGGCCGTGGGGGAGGGTCGGCGCGAACCTCGGTGGTGCGGAGAGTTGTTGACCTCGACCCGGCGGTCGAGTGACTTCGCCACCGCGCCGGCCCGCGGGCTGACGCTGGTCGGCGTGGACTATCCGGCCGATGCGGAACTCGAAGCGCGGATCGTGGTGACGCGCGACAAGCGGACGGTCGACGAGGTGGACCGCCGCGACCGCTAGACCCGCGCCGCGGCGAAGTCGGCGGCCTCGTTGACCATGCCGGCGTCGATGTAGGCCTTCGCCGCGTGGTCGGTCCAGTTCTTCTCCCACGTGTTCGGGTCGGCGGGATTGCAGATCGGGTCGGCCCCGTGGCACATGTCGATCGTTCGCTCGCGGTACAGCGGGCTGATCGCTCCGATGGGTCCTGCCCAGGCGCTGCCGTTGCCGAACAGTGCGACGGCGGCGATGTGCTGATCCGCGCCCGGGGGCAGCGGGTTGTCGAACCCGAAGAACGCGAAGGGGACGGCCAGCGCCACGTCGGTCACCGCGGCGCCGAGGGAGTAGCCGCCCAGCACGATCCTGGTGTCCGGGCAGCTGGCCATCGTGCTCTCCACGCGCGCGTTCATGTCGTTGGCGCCGACGTCGACCTGGTTGTCGGCCGGGTACTGCACGGCGTACAGGTTCACGTTCTTTCCGCTCTTCTTGCGGAGCGCGCTGACGAAGGTGTTGCCGATCTGGCCGGGGCCCGCGGGCTCCAGCCGACCGCGCGCGAAGATCACCTCCACCGCCGGACAGGCCGCCGAGGCGGTCGGGATGCCGACCGCGGTGACTGCGGGCGTCACCACAAGGGCGGCGGCGGCGGCGACGGTCGACAGCGCGGCGGCAACGAACCTGCGAATCAGCTGGGAGGTCACCTGCGCGATGCTAGCCGACGTCGGCGACCTGCGGCCGTCGCGGAGAGGCGGCCGGTTAGACCAGGCCGGCGACGAAGTTGGCCGCGGCGTTTGCCGGACCACCCGCGTAGGCGCGGTGGGCCGCGACGTCCTCACCGCTGGTGCAGACGGGATCGTTGGCGTTGCACAGGTCGATGGACCGACCGCCCCAGACGGGGCTCGAGGTGAGCGGCAGGCCCAGCTTCGCCGACGGGTTGCCGAAGGCGACGAGCGCGGCGACGAAGTCGGGGGTGTTGGGCGGCAACGGATTGTTGAAGCCGATCGCGGGGAACGGCACCGCGGCGATGACGTCGATCACGGCGGCGCCCTGCGAGTAGCCGCCGAGGACCAGCTTGGTGTTCGGGCAGGCACCCATCATGTACTGGATGTGCGCGCTGGCGTCGTTCGCGCCGGCGGCCGCAGCGAGGAAGTCGTAGTCGGCCGGGTAGGCGACGGCGTAGCTTCCGACCGATCGTCCGCCGACCTTGGAGCGCAGCGCCTCGACGAACGATCCTCCGGGCAGTCCCAGACCCGGTGCCTCGCTGGTGCCGCGCGCGAAGACGACCTCGATGTCGGGGCAGTCGTCGGCGGAGGCCGGCGCGAGCCCTAGACCCGTCGTCGGCGCGGTCGACAGGACGGGAGCGACGACGGCGAGGCAGGCCGCAGCAACGGCGAGAGTCGTTCGTCTAACAAGATCGAAGGCCACGCCGAATGGTAACGCCTAAATCAGCTAAACAAGTCCCGCGACGAAATTCGCGGCCTGCGGGATGAAGGCCGACGACTCGTAGTGGGTGTGTGCGAACGGGTTGCGGCCGTCCGAGCAGATGGGGTCGCCGTCGGCGCACAGGTCGATGGCGCGCCCGCTGAACGTGGAGTTGGTGATGGGGATGGAGAACTTCGCCGACGGGTTGCCGAACACGGCGACCGCGGCGACGTTGCCGTCGAGGGCGATGGGCAACGGCGGGGCCGACCCCACCTCACCGATCTTGTTGCCCAGCGGCGGGATGCCCGCGAGCATGTCGATCACGGCCGCACCCTGGGAGTATCCGCCGAGCACGAAGCGGGTGCCGGGGCACTGCGCGACCGTGGCGCTGATGAAGTTGGTGGCGTCTTCGGCGCCGTTGGCCGCCGCGAGGAAGTCGTAGGTGGCCGGGTAGTTCACTCCGTAGGCCGCGATGGTGCGCCCGCCCAGCTGCGGGGTCAGGGCGTCGAGCAGCGCTTGGCCGACGCGGCCGATGCCTGGCGGTTCGCTGGTGCCACGCGCGAAGACCATCTGGACGTCGGGGCAGGGCTCGGCGGACGCGGCGGGGGCGGCGACCAGCGTCGCCACGGTGCAGGCCACGGCCGACGCGATCGCGGCCGCGCGGGCCGACATCCTGAGCAAGGTCACTAGCTCATCTTCACATATTCGCGTTGACCGGGGCCAACCGTTCGCTGCGGTCCCCCTGGCGGGCCAGCACCAGGCCGGCGAGAACCACGGCGCCCCCGACCACCTGGATGACCGCGAGGGCTTCCCCGAGGACCACCCAGGCCGTCAGCACGGCGAAGAGCACCTCGGAGAGGCCGAGCAGCGAGGCGAACCTCGGGCGCAGGCGGGCGACGCCCATGATGCCGAGCGTGTAGGCGATCGCGGTCGGGATCAGGGCCATCGCGACCACCGGGACGAACCACGGCGTCGTGAACCCGGCGACCACGGTGTCGCGCGTGGTGAAGGTCATCGGCATCACGTGCGACGCGCCGAGCAGTGCGACGGCGGCCGCCCCGACGACCAGTCCTGCCGCGGCGAGCGTGATGGGGTTCAGGCCGTTCTCGTCGGTGGGGTCGGAGCTCACCTTGTCCGACATCATGAAGTAGCAGGCCGCGCAGACGGCCGCGACCAGTCCCCACGCGACGCCGACGAGGTTGATGTGGGCGTCGGAGAACACGTTGAGCACCAACGTGATTCCGGCGACGGCGAGCGCGACGCCGGCCAGCGTCAGGTTGCCCGGCCTGCGGCGGGTGGTGGCCCAGAGCCAACCCACGACGAGGATCGGTGCGGTGTACTCGAGCAGGAGTGCCACGCCGACGGACAGGTGCGAGACGGCGTTGTAGTAGCAGAGTTGCGCACCGGCGATCGGGATGACGCCGTAGGCGACGACCGTCTTCCAATGGCCGACGGCCTCGCGAACCCAGCTCGGGTTCATCGCGGTCGCGAAGATGGCCATGGCCACGGCCCCGCCGGCCAGTCGGGCGGTGACCGCGGCGGTCGGGCTCCACCCGGCTTCCATGAGCGACTTGCCGAGCGGACCCGACATGCCGAACGCGAAGGCCGAACCGATGGCGAGTAGGAGACCCGTCCGAAAGTGATCGGCGGTGGGTCGAACGTCCGTCGTGGCAGTCACGCGCCACCTCCTGGCATGTAATGAGTAAAATGATTGTTGGTCGTGACGCTACCGCCGACAGGAGTCATGAGTCAATTGAATTTCAGTCATGACACGGAACTCACCCTCCGTGCCACGTGCGTCCTCGTCAACACCGATCGGGTGGACGGGGAACGGCTCGACGGCATGGCCGCGCTAGACGACTACCTGGACGGTTTCGGGTGGACGGGCCGCCGGGACCGGGACGACGCCGAACTGGAGTCGGTCCGCAAGCTGCGCACGAGGGTCGGCAAGATCTGGGGTTACGCCGACGACGAGGAACGCGTGGTGGGTCAGGTCAACGCCTTGCTGAGCGACACCAGGGCGGCGCCGTGGCTGACGCGTCACGCGGAGATGCCGGAGTGGCACCTGCACCTGGCGTCCATTCACGATCCGCTCTGGCAACGCATGGGTGCCGAGATGGCGATGTCGCTGGCCGACCTCATCCGCGCCGGCGAACTGCGCAGGCTCAAGATCTGCGCCGCGCCGGACTGCGAGGCGGTCCTGGTCGACCTCTCGCGCAACCGGTCGCGGATGTTCTGCGACACCGGCAACTGCGGGAACCGGCAGCACGTCGCGGCCTACCGGGAGCGCCGCGCCAACGAGGAACACGACTGACCCGAAATCGGTGAACGGGCGGCCGTCGTGACGCCGCTACCCTCGAATGCGGGGGTCACATGGCTGGGCAGCCGGCAACACGATTACAACTCAGCGGACGGCGCTTCCTCGCCCGTCGCATGATGCACGCACTGGTGCGCAGGGACGTCGCGATGTTCGACGATCCGTTACGCGCACAATCGATCTCGCTCGCCGCGGGCGCGGTCGTCGCGACGCTGGTCGTGGTGGCGGGCACCGTCGTCGGGCTGGTGCACGGCACCGGTGTGCCCGACTCCGCACCCATCGTGATGGGCCGTGACACCGGTGCGCTGTACGTGCGCGTCGGCGACACCCTGCACCCCGTCCTCAACCTGGCCTCGGCCCGGCTCGTCGCACGGTCGGCCGCCACCCCGGCCCCGGCGGCGGAGGCGTCGATCGCCGGCCTCCGACGGGGACCGTTGATGGGGATACCCGGGGCTCCGGCGTCGATCGGCGAACCGTTGCGCGGCGCCGCCTGGACCGTGTGCGACGGCGACGACCGCACCGTCGTCGCCGTCGGCCGCTCCGAGGTGGACCATCTCGACGCGACCCGGCCGATCCTGGTCACCCCGCGTGGTGAGGGGGCGGCCGTCACCTACCTGATGTACGACGGGCAGCGGGCGGCGGTGGACCTGCGCCACCTCGCCGTGGTGCGGGCGCTCCGCCTGGACGGCGTCGTCCCCCTGCCCGTGTCGCGAACCCTGCTCGACCTGGTGCCGGAGGTGCCGGCGATCACGCCGCCGCCGATCGCCGACCACGGCGCGCCCGGCCCGTTCTCTCTGCCGGGCGCGACCGTCGGATCGGTCGTGACGGTCCGGCGGGCCGATGCCGTCGAGCGATACGTCGTCCTGCGTGACGGCCTCCAGCGGGTCGGCGAGGTCGCGGCCGATCTGATCGGATACGCCTACGACACCGGCGGCCGGCCGCCGACGGTCGTCGCGCCGGTCGCGGTGGCGGCGCTGCCGATCTCCGACCACCTGCCCACGGGCTCGTTCCCGTGGCAGGCCCGCACGCCCGTCGGTGCGGCCGACGGCTACGCCGTCTGCGCACGCTGGCGACCGGGTGCCGAGGGCCGGACGTCGTCCAACACCGTTGTCGTGACTGGCGATTCGCCGTATCGCGGTGCTGCCGGCCTCGTGCAGGCGGACGGGCCCGGCCCCCACGTCGACGCGGTCGCGATACCCGGCGGCGCCAGTGCCTACGTCCGGTCGGCCCGGATCGTCGGCGACGACGGTGCGACCGGAGCCCGCTTCCTGGTCACCGATGCCGGCGTGGTGTTCGGCGTGCACGACGACGACGCCGCAACGTTCCTCGGGCTGGGCGGTACTGCGGAGGCGGCACCGTGGCCCGTGCTCGCTCACCTGCCGCGGGGGCCCGAACTCGGCGTCGACGCCGCCTTAGTCGTGCGCGACGGACTCCCGGCGCCGTCGTAGCCGTCCGACCGACAGTGTCGTCGCGGCGGTGGCCGCCGCGACGCACGCCGCCCCGCCGATCAGCGCGACGCGACGGGCCGACGCGTCGGGCGGGGGCGCGGACCTGGTTGCCGCGACGTCGACGTCGGCAGACGTCGACTGCGGAGGGGTGGCGCCGTCGGCGGTGACGGCGGCCAACGCGTCGACGACGCCGTGGCCCACCCAGGGGTCCCATCCCGCGGCCGGATGGTGTGCGGTCTCGGTGATCCGGCGCATCACCTGCCGCGCCGACAGCCGGGGCGCCACCGACCGGACCAGCGCGACGACGCCCGCGACCATCGGCGCCGAGTAGCTGGTCCCCGAAATCGGTTCCGGCCCAGACGGGCCCGCGATCGAGTCGGTGACCCCGTCGCCGTCCGGGCTCAGGGAGACGACGCCCTCGCCGATCGCGGCGACGTCCACCCACGGCCCCGACAGCGTGAACGCCGAGGGCCGGCCCGAGCGGTCGACCGATCCGACGGTCAGCACGTAGTCGTCGTACCAGGCCGGGCTCACCACGACGTCCACGGCGTCCCAATCGGGTTGGCCGGGCCGGGCGGGGTTGGGCGCCGGATTCTGCCGGGGGCATCGACCCGTTCCACCCACGTTGCCCGCCGCGGTCACGACGACGACGTTCTTGACGTCGACCGCGTACGCCAGCGCGGCGCCGAGGGCCCGGTCGTCGAGCTGCTGGTCCGCGGACGCGCAGGCGACCGACGAGACGTTGACGACCGTCGCCCCCGCGTCTGCGGCGGCCCGGATGGCCGACGCGAGGGTCTCGACGTCGCCGACTCCCGACCCGCCCGTCCCGTCGGACGGCCTGAACAGGTTGCTGGACTGGCGGATCGAGAGGATGGAGGCATCGGGTGCGACGCCACTGAACGCCATGTCGGTCCCGGCCGGTGTCGCGCCGACGATGCCGGCGACGATCGTCCCGTGCCCGTCGCAGTCCTGCGCGCCGTCGCCCGTCGACACGTAGTCGCCGCCGGGAAGCAGGTGGGGCAGCAGGCGATGCCGGGCGACGCCGGTGTCGACGACCGCCACGGTCTGACCGGCGCCCTTCGTGAGCCGCCACACCGGTTGCAGCTCCTCGAGATTCGGCCGGGTCGCCGCGGCGTCGTCGACGGGCGGACTCACCCGACACGGGTCGGTCTGCTCGGTCGGCGTGCGCGGCGCGGGCGGTCGGGCCGGCGGCAGCAAGGTGTCGTCGACCGGCGGTGGCGGCACGGCGGCGGCCGACGGGGCCGCCCACACGGCGACGAGGACCGCCACGGCCGCGACGCGGGTCTTCACGACAGCCCGAGCGCGGTGTAAGCGCCGCCGACCCAGCAGGCGACGGGAACCACGGCGACCAACGCGCCGTACTCGAGGCGGTCGAGCATCCGGGAGACGACGGGTGCACGGCCGGGGCGGCGCGCCGCCACCAACCCGACGGCCATCCACAGACACGCGACCGCGACCACGCTCTGCGGCCGGCTGCTCACCAGGGCCCACGACCCGGCGAGGTAGACGACCAATCCACTTGCCAGCAAGCTGATTCTGCGATCCGCGTCGACGTAGGTCCGGGCGCGCAGCACCAGCACGGTTCCCACCAGACTCGCGAAGACGGCGGCCCCCGCCGGGCCCGCGGCGGCGGTCACCACCGCACCCGCGGCGGCGCCCGCGGCCGATCCGGTCACCAACCCGCCCAGGACGGCGTGGCCCGAAGCGGCGGAGGCCGCCAGGTCGCCTCGAGGGTTCTCCGCCCCCAGCCCGGCGGCCAGCATCGACAGCCGGGGTGCCACCGCGAGCAGGGCGATGGCCGCCGTCGAGAGGGCCGCGCCGACCACGGTCAGTGGCATCGCCGCGACGGTGACGGCGGCCACCAGGGACGACAGTGCGGCGGCCGCGATCAATCCCGTCGCCCGCCGGCCCGAGAGGCGCAGCATCAGCAGCGCGGTCGAGAGCGCGGCGGCCGCGGCCAGGAACACGTTGGGCGGCGAGGGATCCGACGGCACGACGAGGAAGCCCGTGGCGCCGCAGAGCGCCACCACGCCGAGGCACGATGTCGTGGGGTAGCCCGTGACGACCGCCGCGACGAGGGTGGCGGCAGCCGCGACGGCGCAGACGACCGCGTGGGTGATCGAGGCGGCAGAGCCCGCGGTGCCGGCCAGCGTCACGGCGGCCAGGGTCGTCGCGAGCACGGTCACCGCGCCGGGAAGCCAGGTGTCGAAGCTGGCGGCCACCGGTGTCGACCCGGCGACCTGCTGAGGGGTCGCGTACCGCACCGGTCCGAGTTCCGGCGAGGCGTCGGCGTCGAGGATGAGCAGCTCGCCGTCGCGAACGTCGTTGTCGGACAAAGACAGCGACTCGTCGACGTGGGTGCCGCACACGCGCTGCAGTCGCCAGCGCCGGACCGTCCCGTCCGGTGGGGGAGGGACGCCGACCAGCTCGACGATCGTGGGCAGCAACTCGGCCAACACCGTTCCCGACGGCAGCACGAGGTCGACCGCCACCGGATCACCGTCGCGCTCGGCCTGGACGCAGACCTTGGACACCGACATCCCACTGACGCTAACGGCACGGGAGGGTCACTCGCCGCGGCAATTTCGCTCCCGATCGGGAATGGAACCGAAACGCGGTCGGCGGCGTCCATTCAACGATGGGATCTCGCCAGCGCCGCTTGCCTCCGCCGCCGTTCGACGACGGCGACGTCGTCATGGTGACCCCACCGGCGGTGCCGAAGGACCCACCCGCCAACCTCGTCGGCAGGCTGCTCCCGGTGGTGATGCTGCTCGCCATGGGCGGGATGACGGTGCTGTACTTCACCTCGGGCGCGGCGTCGTCCCGCAATCCGGTGTTCCTGTTCCTCCCGGTGATGATGCTGGTGTCGGTGCTCGGCTCGGTCGCCTACCAGTCCAGGGGAGCCCGCCGCGGTGGCGAGCTCGACGCCGACCGCCGGGTCTATCTCCGCTATCTCGACGAGCTCGACGGATCCCTGGCGAGAATCGCAGCGGCTCAACACGAGTCGCTGCACTGGAGTCATCCGGCCCCGGAGGCGCTGTGGACGCTCGTCGGCGGGGCCCGCAGGTGGGAGCGCCGCCCCGGCGACGACGACTTCTGCCACGTGCGGATCGGCACCGGTCGGCGTCCGCTGTCGACCAGGGTGGTGGTGCCGGACGTTGCGGGCACCGACGCGCGCGACCCCGTGGTGGACGACGCCGTCGACCGGCTGCTCGTCGACCGGTCGACGGTGCCCGACCTTCCCCTCACCCTGGACCTGGTCGCGCATCCGCGCATCGCGGTGGAGGGGTCGACGGAGGTCGCCAGGGCGATGGTTCGGGCGCTGGTCTGCCAGCTGGCCGTCCTGCACGGTCCGGACGCCGTCCGGGTGGCCGCCGTCGGGCACCACGCCGACGCGCACTGGGACTGGCTGAAATGGCTGCCGCATCAGGATGCTTCGTCCGATCGTGCGCGGACTCGTCGAGTCGTGATCCTCGACGGTCGGGGCGAGGAGTCCTCGGATGCCGACACCACCACGATCGCCATCGGTCCGCTGGACGGTGAGTGTCTGCACGTGAGCGTCGACGGGACGGCGGCGGTGGAGCGTCCCGACTCGGTGACGACGGCACAGGCGTTGGCGTGCGCCCGAGCGCTGGCGCCGTACCGGGCGGAACCCGCCGGGGCCCACGGCGCGGACTGGGCGGACCTGGTCGGGGTCGGCGACGCCGCCCACGTCGACGTCGACCGGACGTGGCGGCCGCGGACGGTGGCCGATCGACTTCGGGTGGCGATCGGTCTGACCGAGGAGGGCCGGCCGGTGCAGGTGGACCTCAAGGAGGCCGCTCGCGGTGGCATGGGCCCCCACGGGCTCTGCGTCGGCGCCACCGGTTCGGGCAAGTCGGAGTTCCTCCGAACGCTGGTCCTCGGTCTCGTCTCGACGCACGGCCCCGACGCCCTCAACGTGGTGCTCGTCGACTTCAAGGGCGGCGCCACGTTTCTCGGATTCGAACGCCTTCGCCACGTGGCCGCCGTGGTGACCAACCTGTCCGAGGAGGCCCACCTGGTGGCCCGCATGAGGGATGCGCTCGCCGGGGAGATGACGAGACGCCAACGGGTGCTGCGGTCGGCCGGCGGCTTTCCCGGCATCACCGAGTACGACGACGCCCGCGCCCGCGGCGCCGACCTGCCGCCGTTGCCCGCCCTGTTCGTCGTCGTCGACGAGTTCTCCGAACTGCTCAGCCAGCACCCCGACTTCGCGGAGCTGTTCGTCGCCGTCGGCCGCCTCGGCCGGTCGCTCGGCATGCACCTGCTGCTGGCCAGTCAGCGACTCGACGAGGGCCGGCTCCGTGGTCTCGAGACCCACCTGTCCTACCGCATCTGCCTGAAGACGTTCTCCGCCAGCGAATCCCGCGCGGTCCTCGGCACGGCCGACGCCTACGAGCTTCCCGGCACACCGGGCGCGGCGATTCTGAAGACGGCCTCCGGGGACCTGGTCCGGTTCCGGAGCGCCTTCGTGTCGGGCCCGGTCGACGGGTCCGTGTCACCAGAAGCCCAGCCGGCCAGACGCTTCACGGCCCGGGACGCCGAGCGCCCGGCCGCGCGGGACGCACGGGTGGGCGCGTCGCGCGCACTGCTCGACGTGGTGGTCGACGGACTCGCCGATCGTGGCGAGCCGGCCCACCGGGTGTGGCTTCCACCGCTCGACGCGTCACCGAGGCTGCGCGACCTCCTCGGCGCAGCAGACCCTCGGCCACCCCTGGTGCTGCCGATCGGACTGGTGGACAACCCCTTCGAGCAACGGCGCGACCTGCTGACGCTCGACCTGCGGGCCGCCGGGGGCAACGGGGCCATCGTCGGCGGTCCACGCTCGGGCAAGACGACCGCGCTTCGCGGCGTGGTCGTCGGTCTGGCGGCGACGCACGACCCGGAGATGGTGCACCTCTACGGGCTCGACTTCGGTGGTGGGGCGCTGTCGTCGCTGCGGGCATTGCCCCACGTCGGCGCGATCGCCGGCAGGCTCGAGCGCGACCTGGCCCGCCGGATCGTCTCGCACGTGCAGGGATTGGTGCGGGATCGCGAGACGCGGCGCCGCGAGGGCCGCACGGACGCGTTGGATCGCACTGCGGCCTTCCTGGTGGTCGACGGCTGGGCGGTCGCCCGCCAGGAGTTCGACGGCATGGAGGAAGCCGTCACCGCGATCGCCGCGCAGGGCCTCTCGGTCGGGGTGCACGTCGTCGTCACCGCATCGCGGTGGGCCGACATCCGGCCGGCCCTGAAGGACCAGCTCGGCACCCGCGTCGAGTTGTGCCTTGGCGACCCCGCCGACTCGGAGATGGACCGCAGGCAGGCCCGCATGCTCGGCACCCGCCCGCCGGGACACGGAATCACGCGGGCGGGAATGGAATTCGTGACGGCTCTGCCGTGTCCCGACGGCACCGACGTGGCCGCGGTGGCCGCACGTTTCCCCGACCGGGCGGCGCCGGCGGTCCGTCTGCTCCCGGCCCGGGTGCCGTACGCCGACGTCGTCGCGCAGGCCGGTGCGCGAACGGCCATCGGCCTCGGCGAGGACGATCTGCGAGCGGTGCCGATCGACTTCGATGCGCATCCGCACCTGCTGATCCTCGGCGCCACCGAATGCGGGAAGACCGCCACGCTGCGCACCCTGTGCCGGGAGGTCTTGCGCACCAACGGACCCGACGCCGCACGCGTGCTGATCGTCGACGTTCGCCGGACACTGCTGGGCGTCGTCGAATCCGAGCACCTGCTCGGGTATGCGATCTCGGCGTCGTCCGCGGAGGCGCACGTGGCCACGGCCGCCAAGATGCTGATCGACAGGCTGCCCGACGAACGGGTGACCCAGCAGCAGCTCCGGGACCGGTCGTGGTGGTCCGGACCGGAGGTGTTCGTGGTCGTCGACGACTACGACCTGGTGGCGGGCACGACCGGCAACCCGCTGCTGCCACTGCTGGACCTGCTGCCCCACGCCAGGGATCTCGGGCTGCACCTGGTGATCGCCCGGCGCTCCGGCGGTGCGGCGCGGGCGATGTTCGACCCGATCCTGGCCCGCGTCAAGGATCTGGGCGCCGCGGGCCTGATGATGAGTGCCAGCCCGGAGGAGGGCGTGCTGCTCGGCTCGGTGCGCCCCGGCCCGTTGCCGCCCGGACGGGGCACGCTGATCCGGCGCGGGCACGCCGACCTCCTCGTTCAGGTGTCGTGGACGGAGCCGCCGTGAGCGACGTGGTCGTGGTGGTCGGGCCCAAGGCGGTCGTCGGTCGCGGTGCCGTGGACCCCGAGGTGGCGACGATCGCGCTGGACGCTTTCGACGACGACCTCGCGCTCGTCGACGACCGCGTCGTCTCCCTGGACGACCTGTGGCGGGACGTCCTCGGCTCCTCGGCCGACGGCGCCTGCGGGCGGCTGCTGCTGCTCTGCCCGTCGTGGTGGGGCGGACGGCGTCTCGCGCGGCTCGCGGCGGCGGCCGGGCACTGGTCCGACGACGTCGTCGTCGTGCCGCGCTGCGAGGTCCGCACCACCGCGGCCGCCGTGGTGGAACTCGGTCCCGACCTCGTGATCGTCCACGTCGACGGGCGACGGCAGGCGATTGCGCGGGCGAGTCACCCGGCCGACGTCGTCGACGCCGTCGTCGCCCGCGTCGACGGGCTGCCAGCGGTGACCGTCGACGCGCCGTCGGGCGTCACGCTGCTGGGCGCCGATCTCGTTCGCGCGCTGCGGGGTTGCGGAATCGAGGTGACATTGGAGGACGACCGGACGCTGGCCGCCGCCCTCGGTGGGGAGGCGGCCACCGCGGCGAGCCGACGGCTGCCGTCCGCGCGCACGGTGGGGGTGGCAGCGGCAATCCTGACCGCGGGCGGGCTCGTGACCGCGGCGGTAGCCGTCGACGGCCGACCCGCGAACCCGCCCGACGCGTCGTGGCTGGTGGAGGGCCGGGTCGCCGTCGAGGTGCCCGCTCGATGGACCGTCGAGAGGGTCACCGCGGGGTCGGGATCGGCGCGCGTGCAGGTGACGTCGCCCGACGGCGGTTCCGGGGTGATCCACGTGACGCAGGCCCGGGTGCCCGACACCGAGACGCTGGACGCCACCGCCGCGGCGTTGGCGGCCGTCCTCGCCGGGCAGCCGGCGGGGATCTTCGTCGACTTCAGCGCATCGGGTGAGCGCGCGGAGCGTAGTGCCGTCACCTACCGAGAGGTGCGCGCCGAGCGGCGGGTCGACTGGACGGTGCTGCTCGACGGGGGAGTGCGGATCGCGATCGGTTGCCAGGGCACCGGACCCGGGCCGCTGGACGCATGCGACCGGGCCATCCGCTCGGCGCACGCGGTCAGACGAAAGTGATTCATGCACAAGGGAACCGAAGCGCCGTCCGGTGCGTCCAAGCAAGCAGAGGACCTCACGTGGAAGGAAATTGCGATGACCAGTGGAGCGCTGAACACCGACTTCGGTCTGATGTCGACCGTCGCCGGCAAGATCGACGGCTGCAACGAGGAGACCGGGGCGATGCTCCGGACGTTCATCGGGCAGATGAGCACCGTGCCGCCGTCGGTGTGGGGCGGTGCCGCGGCGGCGCGCTTCCGCGACGTGGTCGACCGGTGGAACACCGAATCCCTTGCGTTGCATCAATCGCTGCAGCGGATCGCCGAAACCATCCGCTTCAACGAGCGGACGCTCCGCGAGGCTGCCGATCAGCACTCGCACCGGATCGCGTCGGTCGACGTCCGCTGAGCACCCGTCCACCCACCCGAATGGAGCACCCATGGAACCGGTTCTGTCATACGACTTCAACGAGATCGAGTACACGGTCCGTCAGGAGATTCATCGCACCTCCGCGCGGTTCAACGCGGCGCTGGACGAGCTGCGCGCCCAGATAGCGCCCCTGCAGGCGGTGTGGACGCGTGAGGCAGCCGAGGCCTATCGCGTCGAGCAGGCCAGATGGGACCAGTCGGCGGCCGCGCTTAACGAGATGCTGATGTCCCTCGGCAACGCGGTCCGCGAGGGATCCGACGACGTCGCCGACACCGACCGCCGCGCCGCGGGAGCCTGGGGCTTCTAGGCGTTCGGCACACGAGACCCTGTGCGGTCCCGAACGGGTGGAGAGGCCCGGGAGGGACCGCACAGTCGTGTTCGGGGGCACCCTCACGGCGTCGAGTGTGCTGGGGGATCGCCCCCAACGGCCGAATCGCGATCTGGCCGCACACTGGACGCAGAACGGGCGTTTTGACCTGCGACGACGACGCCCGGTAGGCTGCTCCGTTGGCGCGCGGTGAGTCTTCACGACTCTGCGGGTTCTCGGGTCTACGTCGGTCGCCGAGCACTCCAGCCGCAGCGTTCGACCGACACCCGGACCCCCGGGAAACCCGAGAGAAGAGAAGGTAGCGCTGTGCCTACGTACACGCCGAAGGCGGGTGACACCACGCGCACGTGGCATGTCATCGACGCCACCGACGTGGTCCTCGGCCGGCTCGCCGTCGCAGTGGCAACACTGCTGCGCGGCAAGCACAAGCCGACGTTCACGCCGAATGTCGACGGTGGCGACTTCGTCATCGTCATCAACGCAGACAAGGTCGCCATCAGTGGCGACAAGCTCAACAACAAGTTCGCCTACCGCCACTCGGGTTACCCCGGCGGCCTGCGCAGGCGCACCATCGGCGAAATGATGGCGAAGAACCCGGAGCGGGTCGTGGAGAACGCGATCGTCGGGATGCTTCCCCACAACAAGCTGAGCCGTCAGGTTCAGAAGAAGCTGAAGGTGTACGCGGGCCCCGAGCATCCGCACGTCGCGCAGCAGCCGGTTCCGTTCGAGATCAAGCAGGTGGCCCAGTGACCGAAACGACTGACGTGACCGACCCGACCGAGGTCGACGAGGTGCCGGAAGGCAACTACGTCTCCGAGTCCCCCGAGCCCGAGGCGTCGGACGAGGCACCGGCCCGCGAGCCGCTGATCTTCGACCGTCCCGTGCAGACCGTCGGCCGCCGCAAGGAGGCCGTGGTGAGGGTTCGCCTGACGCCCGGCACCGGCAAGTTCCTCCTCGACGGCCGCAGCCTGGAGGAGTACTTCCCGAACAAGGTGCACCAGCAGCTCATCAAGGCGCCGCTGGTGCTCGTCGACCGGCTCGACACCGTCGACGTCTTCGCCCACCTCGACGGTGGCGGACCGTCCGGACAGGCCGGCGCCCTGCGTCTGGCCATCGCCCGGGCACTCATCATCGTGCAGCCCGACGACCGGCCGCCGCTGAAGAAGGCCGGCTTCCTTACGCGTGACCCGCGTGCGATCGAGCGCAAGAAGTACGGCCTCAAGAAGGCCCGTAAGGCGCCTCAGTACTCGAAGCGCTGATCCTCGGCATCGTTTGGCCACGAGCGTGCGCGTCTGTTTTCATGGCGCGCACGCTCGCGGTGTATCTGGAGGAGGAACATGGGCCGGCTGTTCGGCACTGACGGAGTCCGTGGCGTCGCCAACACCGATCTGACGGCGGAGTTGGCGCTGGGTCTGGGCTCCGCGGCCGCACGTCGGCTCGGTACGTCCGGCGACCAGCGGCGCGTCGCAGTCGTCGGACGCGATCCGCGGGCCAGCGGCGAGATGCTCGAAGCCGCCGTCATCGCCGGCATCACCAGCGAGGGCGTCGACGTGTTGCGCGTCGGCGTGCTGCCCACCCCGGCCGTCGCCCATCTGACGGGCGTCTACGGTGCCGAGTTCGGCGTGATGATCTCGGCGTCTCACAACCCGATGCCCGACAACGGCATCAAGATCTTCGGTCCCGGTGGCCACAAGCTCGACGACGACGCCGAGGACCGCATCGAAGAACTCCTCGCCGCAGGACCCGGCCATCGTCCCGTCGGCGCCGCGATCGGTCGTGTGCGTGACGCCGACGACGCGCTCGAGCTGTATCTCCGGCACGTCGCCACGGCCGCCCCGGCGCCGCTCGACGGCATGACCGTGGTCGTGGACTGCGCCCACGGCGCCGCCTCCGCGGCCGCCCCGCTGGCCTACCGCGCCGCGGGTGCCACCGTGATCGCGATCAACGCAGAACCCAACGGGCTCAACATCAACGACGGGTGCGGCTCGACGCACATGGACGTGCTGCAGCGGGCGGTGCTCGCCCACGGAGCCGACCTCGGGCTGGCCCACGACGGCGACGCCGACCGGTGTCTTGCCGTCGACGCCTCCGGCGAGGTGGTCGACGGGGACGCCATCATGGTGATCCTGGCGATGGCCATGCGCGACGCCGGCGAGCTGACGTCCAACACCCTGGTCGCCACGGTGATGAGCAATCTCGGATTGCACATCGCGATGCGCGCGGAGGGTATCGAGGTGCGCACCACCGCCGTCGGCGACCGATACGTACTCGAAGAACTGCGGGCTGGTGGCTACGCCCTGGGCGGCGAGCAGTCCGGCCACGTCGTGATGCCCTCGCTGGGCACGACGGGGGACGGCATCGCCACCGGGCTGCGCCTGATGGCGCGGATGGCCCAGACCCGGTCGACGCTGGCCGACCTGTCGGCGCCCATGCACACGCTGCCCCAGGTGCTGATCAACGTGCGGGTCGCGGACAAGGCCACCGTCGCCGAGGCGCCGTCGGTGCAGACCGCGGTGGCCGAGGCCGAGGCCGAACTCGGCGACACCGGCCGAATCCTGTTGCGCCCCTCCGGAACCGAGCAGGTGGTCCGGGTCATGGTGGAGGCGGCCGACGAGGACACCGCGCGTCTGCTGGCCGCGCGGGTGGCGGATTCGGTGAGCGAACAACGCTGAGCCGTGGTCGGTTCGCGTGTTGCAACCATGCTGCAACCCCGGACCGCCTAGCGTGTGTGACGACAGACACACGTGCGTCGGCGCCGCCGGCAGGCAAAGGAGCACCGTTGACCAAGTACGTCGCTGCGATCGACCAGGGCACCACGAGTACCCGGGCCATGATCTTCGATCACGACGGTGCCGAGGTGGGCAGGCATCAACTCGAACACGAGCAGATCCTGCCGCAGGCGGGCTGGGTCGAACACAATCCCGTCGAGATATGGGAGCGCACCGCGTCGGTGCTGACCACGGTGCTCAACAAGACCAAGCTGCAGAGCAGCGACCTGGCCGCGCTCGGCATCACCAATCAGCGCGAGACGGCCCTGGTGTGGAACAAGAAGACCGGCCGGCCGTACTACAACGCCATCGTCTGGCAGGACACCCGCACCGATCGGATCGCCACCGCGCTGGACCGCGACGGGCGGGGTGACGTGATCCGGCGCAAGGCCGGCCTGCCGCCCGCCACCTACTTCTCGGCGGGCAAGGTGCAGTGGATCCTGGACAACGTCGACGGCGTCCGCGAGGCGGCGGAGAGCGGCGACGCCATCTTCGGCACCAGTGACAGCTGGGTGGTGTGGAATCTGACCGGTGGTCCGCGCGGCGGCGTGCACGTCACCGACGTGACCAACGCCAGCCGGACCATGCTGATGGATCTGGAGACCCTCGACTGGGACGACGAACTGCTGTCGTTCTTCAACATTCCGCGGCAGATGCTGCCGCGCATCGTGCCGTCGTCGTCCCCGGAACCGTACGGGGTCACCCTCGAGACCGGCCCGCTCGGCGGCGAGGTGCCGGTGACGGGCATCCTCGGCGATCAGCAGGCCGCGATGGTGGGGCAGGTGTGCCTGGCTCCCGGTGAGGCCAAGAACACCTACGGCACCGGCAACTTCCTGTTGCTCAACACGGGTGAGAAGATCGTGCGCTCGGAGAACGGGCTGCTGACCACCGTCTGCTACCAGTTCGGTGACGCGAAACCCGTGTACGCCCTTGAGGGTTCGATCGCGGTGACCGGGTCTGCCGTGCAGTGGCTGCGCGACCAGCTCGGCATCATCAGCGGCGCCGCGCAGAGCGAGTCGCTGGCCCGGCAGGTCGAGGACAACGGTGGCGTGTACTTCGTGCCGGCGTTCTCCGGACTGTTCGCGCCGTACTGGCGGTCCGACGCCCGCGGCGCGATCGTCGGTCTGTCGCGGTTCAACACCAACGCCCACGTCGCCCGGGCCACGTTGGAGGCGATCTGCTACCAGAGCCGTGACGTGGTCGACGCCATGGAAGCCGATTCCGGTGTGCACCTGGAGGTTCTGAAGGTCGACGGCGGCATCACCGCCAACGACCTGTGCATGCAGATTCAGTCCGACGTCCTCGGCGTCGACGTGGTCAAGCCGGTCGTGGCGGAGACCACTGCGCTGGGGGCCGCCTACGCGGCCGGGCTGGCGGTCGGGTTCTGGGACAACCCCGACGATCTGCGGGCCAACTGGCAGGAGGACAAGCGCTGGACGCCGTCGTGGACCGACGACCAGCGTGCGTCCGGGTACGAGGGCTGGCAGAAGGCCGTGCAGCGCACGCTGGACTGGGTCGACGTCTCCTAGCCGAAAGGCGTTGCCGCGCTTAGGAGGCGAGCGCGGCGACGCCGGCTTCGGCGACGGACACGTCCTGTTCGACGCTGCCCGCGCTGACGCCGATCGCACCGATCACCCCGTCGCCGTCGGTCAGCAGGATGCCGCCACCGAAGATGACCATGCCGCCGCTGAGTTGCTCGAGGCCGTAGAGTTCGGCGCCCGGCTGCACCAGCGGCATGAGGGCGCTGGTAGGGGCGTTCATCAAAATCGACGTGCGCGCCTTGCGGATCGAGATGTCGACGCTGGCCTTGATGGCGCCGTCCATGCGGGCGAACGCCACGAGGTGTCCGCCGTCGTCGACGACGGCGATGTTCATCGGTTGGCCGATCTCGCGCGCCTTCGCGGCGGCGGCGTCGACGACCGTGGTGGCGGCGGACAGGGTGATGGCACTCATTGGTGGCCTTTCTAATGAGCGTCGCGACAACGCTTTTGGACGACGGTGAGTACATCCGACCGTACAGGCGTGTCGTGAGCTTCCGGCAGCTATTCACCGAAGCGGCGCGCAAAGACTATCCAAAGACTCACCGTCGGGTCAGTTGTTGGGCGGGACGAACCGAAAGCCCCCACCGACGGCGCACCGTCGAAAATACTGATCAGACAGGGTGGGTGCAATCCGTCCTTCTGGCGTCGACGGACGCTGACGAGGCCGTCGACGAGAGGTTGTGATCAGTGTCGAACATCGACATCTTCATCTGGGAGTTTCTGGGGACCACGATCCTCTGCCTGTTGGGCAACGGTTCGGTGGCCGCGGTGGTGCTGAAGAACTCCTACTCCCACGGCACGGGTGGGGACTGGATCATTATCGTGCTCGGCTGGGGCTTCGGTGTCTTCGCCGGCGCCAGCGTCGCCGCCCCGTCGGGAGCCCACATCAACCCGGCAGTCTCTCTGGCCGTGGCCATTTCGGGTGGCATCCCGTGGTCGACCCTGCCCGTCTACTGGGCGGCGCAGATGCTCGGCGGCATCGTCGGGGCGTCCCTGTGCTGGGCGGCGTTCAAACTGCAGTTCGACAACATGGACGACAACTCCGGCACGCGTGGCATCTTCTGCACGACGCCGTTCGTCAAGGGTCTGCCGTGGAACATGGCCACTGAAGTGATCGCGACCTTCGTGCTGGTGTTCTTCATTCTGACCAACCCGCCAGCCAACGGCGCGCTGAGCTACGGCGCCGTCACGTTCGTCATCATCACGATCGGCTTCGGTCTCGGCGGGCCGACGGGGTACGCCGTCAACCCGGCTCGCGACCTGGGTCCGCGCATCGCGTATTGGTTCCTGCCCATCAAGGGCAAGGCCGGTCCCGACTGGGGTTACTCGTGGGTCCCGGTGTTCGGCCCGCTGCTGGGTGCCGCGCTCGCCGCGGGGCTGGGGCTGGTGCTGCTGTAACACCCTCTCGCGAGGGGTGTGGCGTCAGCGGACGTTGAGTTCGGCGGTGCGTTGCGACGCCGCACGGCCGGGAACGAACCCCGCCACCGCGCCGATGACGGTGGTCGCCGGCGGTCCGATGGCCGCCCGACGGGCAGCGTCGGCGATGGTGCCCAGCGTCCCACGGACCTCCCGCTGGCTGGACAGGCTGCCGTCGGCGATCACCGCCGCCGGGGTGGTGGCACTCATGCCGCCGTCGATCAGCGCGCCGGCGATGGCGTCGAGGTTGGCGACGGCCATCATCAGGACGATGGTCGTGTTGGCCCGTGCCAGCGCGGCGTAGTTCACCGCGGAGTCGGGGTGATCGGGCGGGACGTGTCCGGAGACGACCGTAAACCCTTGGGTCAGACCGCGATGCGTGACCGGAATTCGCGCCGACGCGGGAGCCGCGATCGCCGAACTCACCCCGGGAATCACGTCGACGGCGATGCCGGCCTTCACGCATTCGTCGAGTTCTTCGCCGCCGCGGCCGAACACGAACCCGTCGCCGCCCTTGAGTCGCACCACGGTCCGGCCCGCCAGTGCGTGGCTGATCAAGTGGGCGTTGATCTCGCTCTGCTCCATGCGCCGACCCCCCGGGATCTTCGAGGCGTCCACGACGAGGGCGTGTGGCGCGAGGTCGCCGAGTACCGAGACGGGGGCGAGTCGGTCGGTCACGACCACGTCGGCGTTGGCGATCGCGTCGCGGCCGGCCACGGTCAGCAGTCCGGGATCGCCGGGTCCGCCGCCGACCAGGGTGACCCGGCCGACGCGGCGCGCCATGGGCGTCGGGGTCGGGGTGCGGTCCACGACGCAGAACACCCCACGCCGGTGCGCGTCGGCGGCGATGGCGGCGTCGCGTTCGGCGTCGTCGGTGTGCGCGAAAACCATTGCGGCCGACTCGACGTCGGCGGTGGTGAGCTCTCGCCGATGGACGGCGATCAGGCCCCGGTCGGCGAGGTCGGACAGGTACGGCGGAGGGTCCGAGGACACCACCGTCACGACGGCGCCGGCCGCGAGCAGGGTGCCGGTGGCGGTCATCGCCCGGCCCCCGGAGCCGACGACGGTCACCGCTCGGCCGCGGACGGGCAGCTCGACCGAGATCGTCGGCGGCGGGTCAGCGGGTGCGTGCCGTGGTCCGCCCACCGACGCCTCCCCGTGCGCGACCGCGCAGCGCCGCCGACACCAGCGCGGCGCGCTTGTGCACGCCGAACTTGTCCATGATGTTGTGGAGGTGGAACTTGACGGTGGCCTCAGAGATGAACAGGTCGGTGGCGATCGCCCGGTTGTCCAACCCCTCGGTCAGCAGGGCCAGCACTTCCTTCTCGCGGCGCGTGAGCAGGCCCGAGAAGTCTGATTCGGTGGTCGCGGCCTGCGCGCGCAATTCGTCGACCAGGGTGTTGGCGCTGTGTGGGTCGAGTGCGGTCTGACCGTCGAGGACCCGGGCGACGGCACTCAACAGGTCTGCCGACGGCGACCTGCGGTCGACCAGGGCGTCGGCCCCGGCGCGAATCAACTCCAGCGCCCGACCGGGTGACTCCTCGCCGTCCATGACCATGACGATCTTGGGCACCGGGTCGAGCTGCGTTCGCAGCGCCGCCAACTGCAGTCCGTGCTCGGCGTCGACGACCAATAACTCCGGCGCTGCCAGCCGAAGCCTGTCGACCAGGTCGTCGTCGTGCCGCAGATCGCCGACGACGTCGACGCCGTCGACCTCTCCCAGCAGATGCACCAGGCCGTGCAGGAGCAGCTCGTCGTTCATCACGAAAACCGTTCGCGCAGGGGCGGGATGGCGTGCCGCATCGACGTCGGGCCCCCGCTTGCCGGGGTGAACCGGTGCGTAGTGCGGTTGTGACCAACCCATCATTGACTCCGTCCTGCCGGTCAGCGGGCGAATGCTAACGCCTGGTGCGTTGCAGTTGCGTTGCATCGAGGAGGCAGTCCTGGCACAGTCCCGAGCCGGGGGCTTGATAGAAGAGACAGCAGCTCCGGCGGACGAAGCGACCGGCGGTGAACTGGCCGGTACCCGCCAGCGGCCCCGCGTTCAGCAGGGCCCGCACCAGTGCCCGGCCCGTCGGTTCCAGGTCGGGGCGGGACAGCGCCATCACCGTCACCGCACCGTTCGCCGCGGAGATCGCGTTGCCCCGGCTGATGCGGGCCGAGAGCGACGTCGCGGTCCTGAGGGTCTCGGCGAGCGGCCCGAAGACGTTGGTGAGCAACGAGTTCGAAATGATTTCGGCAGCCGTCTCCGGAGTCGGCGCCGGGAGCCAGTCGGTGATGGTCGCACCGAGTTGCGGCGAGTGGTGCTCGGTCGCCGTCCATCGCACCGACGTCGGGGTGAGCAGGGGCACCGCGCCGTACAGGGCGGCCGCGCCCACGGCGGGGGAGATGAGCCGGGACACGACGTTGAGCTGGAACGAAGAGGCGGCCATCCGCAGCGGGACGCGACTCGGATCGCCGTCGGTCGAGGCGGCGATCGCCGACCTGGTGCGCTCCACGAACGTCCGCACCGCGGCGTCGTCGGACAGCAGCGTCGCGAGCTCGGCGCCCTCGCCGTCCCGAAGCGCGGGGATGGCGAAGTAGCCGCCCAGGGCGGCCGTTCCCGCCAGCAGCGCGGCGCCGTCGTACTGGGCCGGAGTGCCGTTCATCCTCATGAAGCTAGCGGGTCGAATGACTGCAACGTTGCTGCAACGTGACGTCAGCCACAATGGCGACAGGCAACCGACTCACATCACCGACCCACTTCACACCGGGCGCCCCTGACCTCTTGGAGCAGTGCATGACGCAACCCAACCTCGATCCCGCGGTCGACTATCCGTTGAGTGACAACCGGCGGGATCTGCTGTTCACCCCGACCGGCCGATCCATCGACGACATCACGATGGATGCCGTCGTGTCGGGTGAAGTCCAGGCCACCGACCTGCGGATCACCCCGGACACCCTGCGTCTGCAGGCGCAGATCGCGGAGAAGGACGGCAGGAAGCAGTTGGGCGCCAACCTGCATCGGGCGGCGGAGATGACGGCGATCAGCGACGAGCGGGTGCTGGAGATCTACAACGCCCTGCGCCCCAACGCGTCGACGAAGGAAGAACTTCAGGCCATCGCCGAGGAGTTGGAGGGCCAGTACGCCGCCACCTTCCTCGCGGAACTGGTGCGGGAGGCCGCCGACGTCTACGAGCGGCGCGACATCCTGGCGACGAGCGAATAGGAGACGACGATGACGGCTGAGGCAATTCACCAACCAGGAAGCGACGTGCGGCATTCCGCGCGGACCGAGCTGCTCGAGGACCGCCCGGTCAACCTGGACGGTTTCGTCGAGGAGTGGCCCGAGGTGGGCATGGTCGCCATGGACAGCGCCTTCGACCCCGAGCCGAGCGTGCGGGTCGAGAACGGCGTGATCGTGGAGATGGACGGCGTCGCGCGCGCCGACTTCGACTTCATCGACCAGTTCATCGCCGACAAGGCACTCGACGTCGAGACCACCGAGCAGTCGATGGCACTGCCCGCGGACGAGATCGCCCGGATGCTGGTGGACCCGAGGGTCACTCGCAAGGAGGTCATCGCGGTCACCGGCGGGCTGACCCCGGCCAAGCTGCTGGCGGTGGCCAAGAACCTGAACATCGTGGAAATCATGATGGGCATGCAGAAGATGCGGGCCCGGCGCACGCCGGCGAACCAGGCGCACTGCACCAGTGCCAGGGACAACCCCGTCCAGGTGGCCTGCGAGGCCGCCGAGGCCGCGATCCGCGGATTCGCCGAGGTGGAAACGACTCTCGGCGTCGTGCGCTACGCGCCGCTGGTCGCCATGGCGCTGCAGATCGGCAGCCAGGTCAACCCGGGTGGGCCGTTGACGCAGTGCGCGCTCGAGGAGGCCACGGAGCTCGACCTCGGCATGCGGGGCATCACCGGCTACGCCGAGACCATCTCCGTCTACGGCACCGAACCGGTCTTCGTCGACGGCGACGACACCCCCTGGTCGAAGGCGTTCCTGGCCGCGGCGTACGCCTCCCGCGGCATCAAGATGCGCTTCACCTCGGGCACCGGGTCGGAGGTGCAGATGGGCAACGCGCAGGGAAAGTCCATGTTGTACCTGGAAATTCGCTGCATCTTGATCGCCAAGGGTGCCGGGGTGCAGGGTCTGCAGAACGGCTCGATCTCGTGCATCGGCGTGCCGGGCGCGGTGCCCGCCGGCATTCGTGCGGTGGCCGCGGAGAACCTGATCGCGTCCGCGGTGGACCTGGAGTGCGCCTCCGGCAACGACCAGTCGTTCTCGCATTCGGCGATGCGCCGGACCGCGCGGCTGATGCCGCAGATGATGCCGGGCACCGACTTCGTGTGCTCGGGATACTCGGCGGTCCCCAACTACGACAACATGTTCGCCGGATCCAACCTCGACAGCGACGACTTCGACGACTTCAACACCATCCAGCGTGACCTGCAGATCGACGGCGGGCTGCGCCACGTCAAGGAATCCGACATCCTCGCGGTACGGACCCGGGCGGGCAAGGCGTTGCAGGCGGTGTTCCGCTATCTGGACCTGCCGCCGATCACCGACGCCGAGATCGACGCCGCGGTCTACGCCAACGGCAGCCGGGAACTGCTGCCGCGGGACGTACTCGAGGACCTCAAGGGCGCCCAGCAGGTGATGGACCGCAACGTCACGGGGCTGGACCTGGTCAAGGCGCTGGAGTCGACGGGCTTCACCGACATGGCCGAGAACCTGCTGGTGATTCTGCGCCAACGCATTTCGGGTGATCTGTTGCAGACCTCGGCCATCATGACACCGTCGCTGGTGGTGCTGTCGGCGGTCAACGACGCCAACGACTACGCGGGCCCGGGAACCGGGTACCGCCCGTCGGGTGCCCGCTGGGAGGAAATGAAGCGCCTGCGCCACGTCACCAGCGCATCGAACCCCGAGCTGGAGGTGGAATGACCGTGTCGACGAACCAGGATGCCCCACGATCGCTCTCGTTCAAGGAGATCGGTCCCGCCGAGCGGGGCAAGAAGACCGACGAGGTGGTGATCGCCATCTCGCCGGGTTTCGGCGGTCTGTTCACCCAGACCATCGTCGGCCTGCCCCACGCCGAAGTGATCCGCCAGATCCTGGCGGGCATCGAGGAGCAGGAGGCGAGCGCGCGAATCATCCGCGTGCAGAACAGTTCCGACCTCGCGTACATGGCCCACACGGCCGCCAAGCTGTCGGGGTCGGGCATCGGCATCGGGATCCTCGGGCGCGGCACGTCGATGATTCACCAGCGGGATCTTCCCCGGCTGTCGAGCCTGGAGCTGTTCCCGCAGTGCCCGCTGCTGACGTTGGAGACCTACCGGTCCATCGGGTCGAACGCCGCCCAGTACGCCAAGGGCGAGTCGCCGCAACCGGTTCCGACGCTCAACGACCAGATGGCCCGCCCCCGCTGGCAGGCCAAGGCGGCGCTGCTGCACCTCAAGGAGACCGAGCTGGTCCGCAAGGGCGCCAAGCCGGTCGAGGTGATGCCGGAGTTCGCCGCGGCGACCGTCGATTGACCGGGAGTTGACCCCCGTGGTCCGCATGGTCGTCGGGGTGGACATCGGCAACTCGACCACTGAGGCAAGTGTCGCCAGGATCGACGCCGACGGTGCGGTGTCCTACGTCGGGGCGGCCCTGACCCGCACGACGGGGGTGAAGGGCACCCCGAAGAACGTCGACGGCGTCGCCAAGGCCGTCACGTGGGCGCTCGAGGGTGCCGGTGTCCGCCTGGCGGACCTGGACCTGATCCTGCTCAACGAGGCGACACCGGTGATCAGCGGTCTGGCGATGGAGACCATCACCGAGACGATCATCACCGAGTCGACGATGATCGGTCACGATCCCCGTACCCCGGGCGGCCGGGGGCTCGGCGTCGGCACCATCGTCGACTTCGACGCCCTCGACGACGTGGAGGCCGGATCGCCGTCGATCGTGTTGGTGCCCAACGGCGTCGACTTCGACGACGCCGCGCGTGCGATCAACGCGGCGTGCGACCGCGGCGTCGAGATCACCGGCGCCATCCTGTGTCACGACGACGCCGTCCTGGTGGCCAACCGGCTGAACGCGAAGATCCCGATCGTCGACGAGGTGTCGCGCATCGACGCCGTCCCGCGCGGGATGACGGCCGCCGTGGAGGTCGCCGGGCCCGGCCAGTCCATCCGCACGCTGTCGAATGCCTATGGGTTGGCGACCATCTTCGACCTGGACTCCGACCAGACCAAGGTGGTGTCGCCCGTCGCGCGGGCACTGACCGGCAACCGTTCGGCGGTGGTGGTGCGCACGCCCTCGGGGGACGTCGCGGACCGCACCATCCCGGCGGGCTCGCTCGAACTCGAGGGCAGCAAGAAGCGCGCCACGGTCGACGTCTCCCGCGGCGCGGCCGAGATCATGGCCGAGGTGGAGCGGGTGAGCCCGCTCGTCGACGTGGTGGGGGAGGCGGGGACCAACACCGGCGGGATGATCGCCAACGTCCGCCAGAGCATGGCCGACCTCTCCTCCCACGAACTCGCCGACATCCGCATCAAGGACCTGCTGGCCGTGGACACGTTGGTGCCGCAGGAGGTTCGGGGCGGTGTCGCCGGCGAGGTGGCGCTGGAGAACGCCGTCGCCCTGGCGGCGATGGTCCGCACCAAGGAGAGCGGGATGCAGGCCGTCGCCGACGCCGTCGCCGCGCATCTGCGGCACGCGGGCGCCGAGCGGGTCGACGTCGTCGTCGGCGGCGTGGAGGCCGAGATGGCGGTGCTCGGCGCGCTGACGACTCCCGGTACGGCCAAGCCGCTGGTGGTGCTGGACCTCGGCGGCGGGTCGACCGACGCCGCGGTGATCGGCATCGACGGGCACACCGACGCCACGCACCTCGCCGGTGCCGGCGACCTCGTCACCAAGCTGATCGACGCGGAGTTGGGCCTGGAGAACCTCGAGCTGGCCGAGGAGATCAAACGCTGCCCGTTGGCCAAGGCGGAGAGCTTCTTTCACGTCCGGCTCGAGAACGGCACGGTTCAGTTCTTCGAGAAGCCGCTGCCCGCCGCCTCCTTCGCGCGCGTGGTCACGCTGAGTGAGTTCGAGGGCGGGATGAACCCCATCCCCACCCGGCATTCCCTCGACCGGATCCGCACCGTGCGACGCTCCGCCAAGGAACGGGTGTTCGTGGTCAATGCGCTTCGGGCCCTTCGAAGCATCGCCCCCGGCGGCGACCTGCGCCAGATCGGCTTCGTCGTGCTGCTCGGTGGGTGCGCGCTGGACTTCGAGATTCCCGAGCTGATCGCCACCGCCGTCGCTCCGTTCGGAATCGTCTGCGGCACCGGCAACGTGCGCGGCACCGAGGGACCCCGCAACGCGGTCGCCTCCGGTCTCGTCGCCTCGTACGTGGCGTCGCTCGGCACCGGGCCCGAGGTGGGCGCGCGTGCTTGAGGGCGGTCAGCCGGAGAAGCCGGCAATCCTGGTGCTCAGTTGCGCGGCCGGGCCGGTGGAGAGCGAGGTGCTGGCCGGCATGGAGGAGGAGGGCGTGCCGTCGGTGGTCGAGCGTCCCCGTGACGGAGTGGACGCGACGGAACTCGCCCGCACGGCCGCCGGCCGATCGTCGCTGGCCGTCGGGGTCGGGATCGACGCCGACGGGCGGGTGTGCGTCCAGCACGACAAGCTCACCGACCCGCTACCCGAACTGTCCTCGCCGGGCCGCGCGGACGCGGCGACCGCCCGCATCCTCGGCCACAACGCCGCCCGCATCGTGGTGGGCATTCCCCTTCGCACGGAGCGTCTCTCGTGAACTTCGACCGGGTGCCCCCGCCCGAGATGCGGGTCGAGGCGGTCCGCGTCCTGCACGAACTCAACGAGTCCACCAAGGCGCAGCAGGCGTTCCTCAACAGCTGCGGGGACGCCACCTGGATCGGGGACGAGGAGCGACGGGCAATTCGATGGCTGCTCTCCGCGCTGGTCGACCATCGGCGCCGCGTGCGGATCACCGCCCGGTTGTGGCGAACGCTGAACCCGGCCGAGCCCGTCGGCGGCGACCTGGTCTCCGACACCGTCGCCCTGCTCGACGAGAATCAGTCCTTCACACCACTGCTCGCGCAGTGGCGCGCGATGGTGATCGGCCAGACCCGCATGGAGCGCAACAGCTTCTGGCGCAACCTCGTCGAAATCGCCGAGCTCAACCTCGAGGAGTCTCGTACCGCCGTGAGGTGAACACCGCGCGGCCGGCCGTGCGCTCGGCGACCGTCGTCGTCGACGAGCCGATGATGAGCAGCGTCCGCATGTCGACGACGTCGGGATCGAATCCCGCGACGGTCGTGACGACCACGCTCTCTTCCGGACCACCGACGTCACGGCCCAGGACGATTGGACGGTCGGCCGGAAGGCGTTGCGTCAGAATCTCCTTCAGCGCGCTGACCTGCCACCTGCGGCTCTCGGAACCGGGGTTGTAGATCGCGATCACCAGGTCGGCGTCGACGGCCGAGTGCAGGCGTCGCTCGATGACGTCCCAGCTCTTCAACCGGTCGGACAGCGAGATCACGGCGTAGTCGTGCCCCAGCGGTGCGCCGACGGCAGCCGCCACCGCGTTGGCGGCGGTCATGCCGGGCACCACCCGCACCGGGACGTCGCTCCACGCGGGCTCGGCCGCGACCTCGACCACGGCGGCGGCCATGGCGAACACCCCGGGGTCACCGGAACTGACGACCACGACCCGGGCGCCGTTCTTCGCCAGATCCAATGCCATGCAGGCACGTTCGGACTCGACGCGGTTGTCGCTGGGGTGCAGCCGCTGGCCGGGACGCGGGGAGACGCGCGCCAGATAGGTCTTGTAGCCGACGATGTCGGTGGCCCTGGCCAGTTCGCCGTGCACCTCCGGGGTGGTCCACCGGTCCGCGCCCGGCCCGAGGCCGACGACGACCACCTCGCCCATCGTCGGCTTGCTCGACACCGGCGCCGGGTTGTTCAGCGGACCGGGGACGATGACCATCGAGAAGTACGGCACCGTCACGGGATCCACGTCCCGGACCGGCATCACGCGCTGCGCCGCGGTGGACGCGCGCTCCACGTACCACGCGCGGTCGGCGACCCCGGCGGTCTCCAGCGCCGCGAGGACCTTCGGGAAGGTGCGGCCCAGCTTCATGATGGCGACGGCGTCACCGTCGCGAAGTCGGCGGACCAGTTCGTCGGCCGACATCGTGCCGGGCAGCACCGTCAGCGTCTCCTCACCCTCGACGAGGGGGGTGCCGACCGCCATCGCCGAGGCGCTGACCGACGTCACACCGGGGATGATCTCGGTGTCGAACTCATGGGCCAGACGCTTGTGCATGTGCATGTACGAGCTGTAGAACAGCGGGTCGCCCTCGGCGAGCAGAGCGACGCTGCGGCCGGCCCGAAGGTGGCCGGCCAGTACCTCCGCGGCACGGGTGTAGAAGTCGTCGAGCGCGCCGCGGTAGCCGGCGGGATGGTCGGTGGTCTCGGTGGTCACCGGGTAGGTCAGCCGTTCGTGGATCTGACCGTCGCGCAGATACGGTTCGGCGACCGACAGCGCGACGCTGCGCCCGTGGCGGGCGCAGTGGAAGGCGACCACGTCGGCCGCGCCGATGACCCTGGCGGCCTTCAACGTCACCAGCTCGCTGTCGCCGGGACCGATGCCGACGGCCCACAACTTGCCGTGCGTGGTGCTCACTGGACGACCGCCGACCGCTCGTCGGTGTCGTCGCGATCCGAGACGTCGGCTTCACCGAAGGTCGCCATGGACGACAAGATGGCCACGGCGGCGCGCACCAGGGGCAGCGCCACTGCGGCGCCGGAACCCTCCCCGAGCCGCATGCCCAGGTCGACGAGCGGGTCGAGGCCCAGGTGCGCGAGCGCGGCCGTGTGGGCGGGTTCGGTGGACCGGTGGCCCGCCTGCCACCACCGCGAGGCCCCCGGCGCTAGCCGCTCGGCGACCAGCGCGGCGGCCGTCACGACGACGCCGTCCAGCAGCAGGGGGGTGCGCCGCACGGCCGCCTGGGCGCAGAAGCCCGCCATCGCCGCCAGGTCGGCACCACCGCAAATCCGAAGTAGCGCAAGGGGATCGGCCGTTTCGCCGCGGGTGCGGTACAGCGCGTCGCGCACCGCCGCCGTCTTGCGCATCCAGCCGGCGTCGTCCACGCCGGTGCCCCGGCCGACCAGGGCGACCGGCTCCTTGCTCGTCAGCGCTGCAATCAGCACGGTCGCCGGGGTGGTGTTGCCGATGCCCATGTCACCGGCGATCAGCAGGTCCGCGCCGGCGTCGATCTCCTCGTCGGCGATGTCCCGTCCCGCCGTCACCGCGGCGATCGTCTCCTCGGCGGTCATGGCGTCCTCGACGGAGATGTCACCGCTGCCGCGGCGCACCTTGTGGGCGCCGATCTGTTCGGACAGCGGCTCGTCGCAGTCCACGGCCACGTCGACGACGCGGACGGTGGCTCCGGCGTTGCCGGCGAGCACGTTGACGGCCGCACCGCCGGCGTCGATGTTGGCGACCATCTGAGCGGTGACCTCGGGCGGGTAGGCCGAGACCCCGGACTTGGCCACGCCGTGGTCACCGGCGAAGACCACGATGCGGGCGCGGGTGAACTGGTCCGGGGGACAGGTCCCCTGACAGGCCGACACCCAAATCGAGAGCTCCTCGAGTCGGCCCAGTGAGCCTCGTGGCTTGGTCAACGAGTCCTGGCGGGACCGGGCGGCCTGTTCGGCCTCGGCGTCCGGCGCCGCCACGGCGGGGAAGTCCATCAGGGGGCCGTCGGAACCGGTACGAGCAGCGGGTGGCCGGGCAGGCGCGGATGGATCGTCGTCATCAGGGTTCCTTTCGGGGCGTCTCGCGACCCCGTTCGATTCAGGATGCTCTTGGCCCAACATCTGACTCACACAGTGGCTTTCACCAGTCGTGTTCACAGCGGCGCGTCCGTTCTGGGCTTTCACCAGATTCCTGTACGCCAAGCGCAAACCGATGATAAACCACCCCCGCTGCGGCCTGGCTGGAAGCGGCCCGAGACGGCGGACCGCTCACACGAGCGGCGCGTGCACGTTTGTCGGCAGATCCCCGACGCAGCGGGGCGGGAGGACTACTGTGGTGCCGAGCGGGGGCGGTGGGGCCTCGAGGCTCGGACCGTGGTGTTCGCCGGTGCAAGGAGCGTGGTCGCGGGTGGTTCTGTCGAAGGCGCTGGACGGCCGGACGCCGTCGTGGCCGCCGCCGACTGCCCTGCGCGCGGTGCACGACCTGTTCGTCGCCGGCGAGGTCGACTCGACCTATCTCGACTCCACCTCCATTCGGCCCGTCGTCGCGGAGAGCTGGCGCCGCAGTCTGGCCAAGGGCGTCGACCCCGACGGGGAGGGCGCGGAATCGTCGGACGCGACCCTTCGGCTGGCCCGAATGCGGGACGCGCACCCACTGGCGTCCGCGCTCCCGGTGATCCGGCGGTTGCTGGTCGACGACGCCAGGGACTCCGGCGTGGTGGTCGCCATCACCGCCGCCGACGGCACGTTGCTGTGGGTGGAGGGCGACCCGGAGGCACTCCGCAAGGCGGAGTCGATGAACTTCGTCCCCGGCGCGGACTGGAGCGAGCGCCGCGTCGGAACCAACGCGCCGGGCACCGCGCTCGCTCTGGACCGAGAGCTGCAGATCCGCAGCTCGGAACACTTCTCCCGGGTGGCCCAGCGCTGGAGCTGCACCGCCGCGCCCGTCCACGATCCCGGCACCGGCGACCTGCTCGGCGCCATCGACCTGACCGGCGGCGTCGAGGTGGCCTCGGCCCAAGCACTGGCGCTGGTGCGGGCCACCGCCGTCGCCGTCGAGAACCATCTGGCGTTGTTGCGGCTCAGCAGGCCGGCGGCCGCCGTCGCCGATCCGGTCGGCGCCCGGTTGCGGGTGCTCGGTGCCGGCCGGCCCCGGTGGCAGGCCGCCGACGAGCGGGGCAACCGGCGGTCGTCGAGTCTGACCCCGCGGCACGCCGACATCCTGGTCCTGCTCAGCCAGCACCCCGAGGGGCTCAGCGCCGACCATCTCGCGATGATGCTCGACGACAAGGACCTCGACGTGGTGACGGTCCGCGCCGAGATGTCGCGCCTGCGCCGGGTCATCAAGCCGGTGGTCGTGGGGTCGCGGCCGTACCGACTGCTCGAGCCGGTGGTCAGTGACGTCAGCCAGGTCTTCGACGAGCTGCGCTCCGGCCGGGTCGGCGCCGCGCTGGACGTCTACACCGGGGCGCTGCTGCCGCAGTCGATGTCTCCGGCGGTGGCGCGCCTGCGGACGGAGTTGAGCACCAGCCTGCGCACGGCGGTCATCGCGACCGGCGATCTGGCGGTTCTGCGGCGCTGGCTGGACCTGCCGGAGGGCCGCGACGACCGCGACGGCTGGCGGCTTTTGCACGACGGCGCCGGTGCCGGGTCGGTCGGTCAGGCGCGCGCCCGCGGCCACCTGGCCGGGCTCGACATGGATCTCGCCTGACCCGACGCGGAACCGGACGGGCCCGCGCTGCGTCGTAATCGGCATGGGGAACATTCAGTCCGCACGCGTCGACGTCGGAGCACTTCTCGACGCCGCCGGCCGATGCGACGCGATCGCCGACGTCGTCGAGGGGTTGGCCCGCGGCGGGTTGAACCGCCTGCTGTTCGACGGTGCCGTCGCTGGTCGTGACCACGCGGCAGGCGGCGACGGCGTGCGACGGGCCGTCGACGGCGTGGTCGACCAGACGTCCGCGTGGGCCAGGGCGATGCGCGAGATCGCCGCCGCGCTGCGGGCCTCCGGCGACCGCTACGTCGACGTCGACGCGCGTAGCGCAGCGCGGCTGGGGTGACGGTGGCCGACACCGTCGACGTCGCGGCACGGCTCGCCGAGGGCAGGCCCGCCGTCGCCGCCGTCGAGCAGTACGTGGCGGCGTGCCGCCGGCTCGGTTACCAGCACCCGGATCTGACGGCGCACCCCGCGCAGGTGCGCGACTGGTACTCCGGCGAGGACGGCCTGGACCTGCGGGCGGTGGAGTCCGATCACGGTGCGCTGTCGGCGGCCGCGTCGGCCGCCGAGGACGCCGCCCGCATGCAGGCCGACGTGGCAGCCGACCTGGACGCGGCCTGGTCAGGCCGGGGTGCGACGGCCGCACGTGAGTTCCTCTGGCGCAGTTGCCAATCTGCGACCGCGGTCAGCGCCGCCCTGCGCGCCGCGGCCGACGAACTGGCGAGGCTGCGCGACGCACTCTGGCAGGCGGTCGACGCCGAGGTGGCGGCCACCGAGACCGTCGACGGCGGGCACCGGGCCCAGTGGCTGGCGGCGGCCACCACCGTGACCACCGGCGTCGGGGACGTCGCCGCCGCCAGTGAGCTGGTCGGCCTCGAGATCACGCCGTTCGTCGACTCCGAGATCGCAGCCCGGTGGGTGGCGGCGATGCGCGAGGCCACCTCCGCGGTCGACGCGGCCTACGACGCGGCGATCGCGCGGATCACCGCACCGGTGGCCGTCTTCGGCGTGCCCGGGGTCTTGGGTCCGCGGGGCGACGGGGTAGCGACGGAGGAGACCCGGCCCGCGTGGCAGCCCGAGCCCGCGGTCCACCGCGAATCGCCAGCCCCGCCCGCACCTGCTCAGACCGTGCCCGCGGCGGCCGTCGGGTCGAACACCACACCAGCGGCCGCCGCGCCGTGGTCGGCCCCCGAGTCGGCGACGACCCCGCCACCGCTGGCACCCGCGGCGCCGCCGCCGATGTCGTCGGCGCCGACCGCGGGGGACCTCGGCGCGGGCACCTCGCCCATGGGCGCGATGGGTTCGACGGGGTCCGGACTTGGGGGATTCGGGCAGCAGTTGGCGGACCTGATCGGCGGGCTGATCGCTACGGGAGGCCAGTCCGGCCTCGACGAACCCGGTGATCTCGGCGATCTCGACGACGATCTCGAGTCCTCGAAGGACGAGCCCGACGACGACGAGACCGACAAGCCCGAAGGTGACGAGAAGGGCGAGGAAGACGACGAACTAGCCGTGGCCGAGGAGGCGGAACCTCCGGCTCCGCCGGAGCCGGAGGAGGACGTCGCCGCCGCCGCAGCCGAGCCACCGCCTGCGGAACCCGCACCCACTCCACCGCCGGAGCCGGCCGCACCACCCGAGCCGCCGCCCGCCGCCGTCGCTCAACCCCTCGCCGGGGACACCCAACCGACGCCCTGCGAGATCGCCGCCGACGAGCTGCCCCAGGTCGGGGAGTAACGGATTAGCGGTCGGCGTCGCCGCTCAGCCGGGCATGGGCGTGCATGTCGTGCCACCCGTCGGCGTGCAGCGCCGCACCGCGGCGGGTGCCCTCCTCGCCGAACCCGGCCTTGGTCGCCACCCGGCAGGAGGCGATGTTGCGGGTCGAGTGCTGCAGCTGAAGGCGATGGAAGCCGGCTGCGAAGGCCCACTCCGACAGGGTGACGACGGCTCGAGGGCACAGCCCGTGGCCCCGCGACGCGGGGCACATCCAGTAGGCGACCTCGGCCGTCGCGTCGAACAGGTCGACGCCCTTCAGGGCGATGCGGCCGAGCAGGATGTCGTCGGTCCCGACGATCGCCCAGTTGAACTCGGACTCGGCGGCCCAACCCCTCTGCCACCGCGTGATCAGCTCCCGCGCTTCGTCGTCGGTGTCCGCGCGGCTGACGTGCCACTGCCGGATCGCCGGATCGTCGAACGCTTCGACGAGGGCAGCGGCGTCGTCCAGCACCCATGGTCTGAGCACCGCGTCGCCGCCGAGGGCGATGCGAGGGTGGTCCGACGTCGAGAAGGAACCCGCGGGCAAGGCGGGAGGAAACGAGCTGGGCACGGGACCATCTTCGCTCGTGCTCGGCCGCTCAGACCGTCTGGTCGCGGCAGGCCAGCGCCGCGGCGACGAAGTCGTCGCGGACGGGATCGACGACGGCCGCATCCCAGATCAGCGTGACGTGAGCGGGCGGCACGTCCTCGATCGGCACGACGCACACGTCGGGCCGCCGGTAGAACGCCGTCGCGGACCGCGGCACGATGGCGAAGCCCTCGTGGGCGGCGACGCGCTCGAGTTTCTCCTCCATCGTGGACGCGACGCGGTGACTGGCGCGCCGTCGCTCGGGTGTCGCGACGGCGTACCACTCCGGCACGGCGGCCCGATCCTGCAGTGGGTGGTGCGAAGCCAAATCGGCGAGTCGCACCGACCGTCGACGGGCCAAGGGGTCGTCGACGGGCAGCAGAGCGTCCCGCGGTTCCTCGAGAAGCGCAGCGGTCCCGAGTCCGCGATGGTCGACGGGCTCGCGGGCGTAGACCACGTCGAGAGTGCGGCTGCGCACCCACTGGAGCTGTTCGGCCGCGCCGACCGGGATCACCTCCGCGCGGTGGGCGGGGTTCGCCGATTCGAAGGTTCGCACGGCGGCGGTCGCCAACAACCCCGGCATCACCCCCACCCGCACGACACGCGTGGGAACGGCAGCTCGGGACAGCCTCTCCCGCAGGGCCTTCGACTCGGCAAGCAGGAAGCGTGCATCGTGCAGCAGTTGGCTGCCGGCGTCGGTGAGTGTGGCACCACGCGTATCGCGGATCAGCAGTTGGACGCCGAGTTCGCCCTCCAAGGCCCGGATCTGGCGCGACAGCACCGGCTGGGCGATGTGAAGGAGCTTCGCGGCCCGCCCGAAGTTCAGCTCCTCGGCGACGGCCACGAAGTAGCGCAGCTTGCGCATGTCGAGATCCGGACTGCTCATACCCCCACGGTATCGCCGCGCGACGCAAAGGGTCTTGGACGGACGGCGCCGGCGGGTGGAGCGTGGAGCCATGACCTTGAAGAACTCGACAGTCCTCGTCGTCGGCGGCACCTCGGGCATCGGACTCGGTGTCGCACGCGCGGTGGCCGACCGCGGTGCCGCGGCGATCGTCGCGTCCCGGCGCCGCTCCAGCGTCGACCGGGCGCTGGCCGAACTGCCCGCCGGGGCCCGCGGCGCCACCGTCGACCTCACCGATCCCGGGGCGCTCGACCGGCTGGCCGGCGAGGTGGGCGACGTCGACCACCTGGTGTACACCGCCGGCGAGCCCCTCGAGATGACGGCGCTGGCCGAGCTGACGCCGCAGGTGGTCAACGCGTTCTTTCAGACCCGTTTCATCGGCGCTTTGAGCGTGGCGCGGGTGTTCGGGCCACGGCTGCGCGCCGGTGGCTCGATCACGCTCACCAGCGGGACGGCGGCGTGGACCCCGAACTACGGTGTGCTTCCGTCCAGCCTGTGCGGCGCGATGAATGCGTTGACCACCGCGCTGGCAGTCGAGCTGGCGCCGATCCGGGTCAACGCCGTCGCGCCGGGACTGATCCGCACCCCGCTCTGGGACGCCATGTCCGAGGGCGACCGGCAGGCACTGTACGAGCAAGAGGCGCAACGGGTTCCGCTCGGCCGCGTGGGCGAGGTGGCCGACGTCGCACTGGCCTACCTCTACTGCATGGAACAGGCCTTCAGCACCGGCACGGTGCTCACCGTCGAGGGTGGCACCCTGCTGGTGTGATTCAGTGCGTGAGCTCGACGAGCTGCTCGCAGAACTTCACGGTCTCGCGGTCGTCGCCGGAGAGTGGGTGCACCAGCATGGTGGTGACGCCGGCTTCGGCGTAGGCGGCCAGCCGCTCCTCGACGAAACCCCGTGGGCCGACGAGGGATATGTTGCGCACCAGCTCGTCGGGGACCGCTGCGATGGCCTCCTGCTTGTTGCCGGCCAGGTACAGGTCCTGGATGCGGTCGGCGACCTCGCCGAAGCCGTACCGGGTGGCGAGGTTGTGGTAGAAGTTCTTGCCGCGCGCGCCCATGCCGCCGATGTACAGCGCCAGTTGGGGTTTCACCCATTCGAGCCGGTCCTCGACGTTGTCGCCGATGGCCAGGCTGGCCGAGACCATGACGTCGAGCGGGCCCAACGCGGGGTCGCGCTTGGCGGCACCGGCGCGCAACGCGTCACCCCAGACGTCGTCGGCCTTCTCCGGGTAGTAGAAGATCGGCTGCCAGCCCTCGGCGATCTCGGCGGTGAGCTTGACGTTCTGCGGGCCGAGTGCGGCGATGGCGATCGGAATGCGTTCCCGGACGGGATGATTGATGAGCTTGAGGGGCTTGCCGAGTCCGGTGCCCCGCTCGGCGGGCAGTGGTACCTGGTAGTACTTGCCGTCGAACTCGACCTTGTCGCGGCGCCAGACCTGACGGCAGATCTCGACGACCTCGCGGGTGCGCCCCAGCGGCGCGTCGAAGGGGATGCCGTGGAAGCCCTCCACGACCTGCGGGCCGGACGTGCCGATGCCGAGCCGGAAGCGGCCGTCGGAGACGTAGTCCACGCCGGCGGCGGTCATCGCCAGCAGCGTCGGCGTGCGGGTGTAGATGGGGACGACTCCCGAACCGAGTTCGATGGTGGAGGTCTTGGCGGCGAGGTAGCCCAGCTGGCTGATCGCGTCGTAGGAATAGGCCTCGGCGACCAGTGCGACGTCGACCCCGACCTTCTCGAGTTCGACCACTTGGTTGGCCGCCTCCCGGAAGCCGCTGGCATAGCTCATGAAGATTCCGGTGCGCATGGTGGTGTTATACCACGATCAACCAGTTGGTTGGGACGGCGGGGTGTGGGAGGCGGTTGTCGGGCTGGACGATGATGGACGGGTGCGCAGGAGAGAACGTCATGCCGAGTGGGTAACTGCAGCCACGTGATGTCACTCAGATGGTCCCGCGCCGCGGTGTTCTTGGTGTTCGCCGTCTTCGGATTGTGCATCTCGACGTGGGCGGTGCACATTCCGTCGGTACAAGAACGCACCGGGGTTTCGGTGGGAACGCTGGGAAGCCTGCTGCTCCTGCACGGCGCCGGCGCGCTGATCGGGATGCAAGCCTGTGGCCCGCTGATCAACCGGTGGGGCAGCGCGCGCGTCGCGCTCGTCGGCTCCGCGGCGATGGCTGCGACGCTGGCCCTTCCCCTCAACGCGCCGACGCCCGCGCTGCTGGGCGGTGCCCTTCTGATCTTCGGTGGTGCGACGGGCATCACCGACGTCGGAATGAACGCGCGGGCAGTCGCCGTCGAGCAGCAGGCGGGCAAGCCGATCATGTCGGCTTTTCACGCGATCTTCTCGGTGGGCAGCGTCGTCGGCTCGCTGGTCGGTGCTGCCACTCTGGCCGCAGGGTGGGGCATGCCGTCCACCACGGTCGTGATGTGCGGTGCGTGCCTCGTACTCGTCGCAGTGACGGTGCCGAATCTGGCTGGCGTGCAGAGAGATTCGACGACCGGCGTTGGAGCGCCGCCGGCCGGAGCGCCGACCGAGACCCTCAGCAAGCGCCGTCGCCTCGTGTTCCTCGGCGGGCTGGCGTTCATTCTGCTGCTCGCCGAGGGCTGCGCGATGGACTGGAGCAGCCTCCACGCCCAAGAGCGTCTCGGAGTGTCGAACTCCCTGGGAGCCCTCGTGTTCGGTGCCTTCGTCACCGCCATGACGGTCGGACGGTTCACCGCCGACAGGGTCAGTGCCAGGAGGGGTCCGGTCTGGGTTCTGCGCTACGGCAGCCTGGCTGCCGTCGTCGGACTGGGCATCGTGGTGGCCTCGCCCGCGCTGCCGTTGACGATGGCCGGGTGGGTGCTCTTCGGCCTCGGGCTGTCCGGCAGTCTGCCGCAGGTGCTCACCGCGGCGGGCAACGTGGCCGGTGCGACGGGCACCGACTTCTCCCGCGTGGTCGGCTGCGGATACGTCGCGCTGCTTGCCGGTCCGGCGCTGATCGGGTGGCTCTCGGAACTGGTGACGCTGAATCTCGCCTTGCTGCTGCCCTTGGTCGTCGTGGCTGCGGCGGCGCTCGGCGCCCGTGCGGTTGGCGGCGACGAGTCGCCCGCGATGGTCTCGAAGGGTGATGGCGAGCCGGTGCGTCCTCGTTGACCGCCGAGACTGCGGTTGGTGTGACGACGCGCCCCGTTCCAACGTCATCTGCCGGGTGCGTTGCCGTCGAGGAGGTCCAATCCCTTGAGGGCGAGCAATAGTCGCTGTCGCGTGTCTGGATCCTCGAGTGACCGGCCAATGATCGCTGACAATCGGTCCAGGCGGTTGTACAACGTCCGGCGCTGAATGAAGAGGACGTCGGCGGCATCGGTCTTGCGGCCGTCGGCAGCCAAGAAGGCACGCAGGGTGGGTAACAAGGGTGTGCGCGAGCCGGCATCCGCCTTCAGCAGGGCCCCCAGTTCGTCCTCGATGAACGCCGCCAGTTCGGGACCCTCGGCCAAACTCACGAGGATGCGCTCGATACCCAGGTCGTCGAACTGCAGTGCCGTACCCGAGCTGCGGGCCACCGCAGCAGCGGTCTTCGCTTGCCTGACCGCCACGGGTAGATCGGCGGCCGAGACGTTACGACTCGTGCCACAGCTTTGGAATCGATCTGCAGCGCCGAGGTTCCGTATGACCCGCGAACGGGACTGCTGAGATCCTACGACGATGACGTAGCTGCCCATGTCAGCGCGGACGACTTCAGCTTCGAACAGATCTGGAATGCGAACAGTTGACCCGTCGTCCCCAGGTTTCTTGTTTGCGACGGCAACGAACATGTTGCCTCGGCCAAGCCGGTACCCCAAACGCTCCGCGTGGGCGACGAACTCCACGCCGCCCGTGTCGCCGGTCATCAGGTGTGTGAGCAAAGCAGTACTGCGCTGTCCGTCGACGGCTTCGCGACTCCGATCAGTCAGCAGGGCAATGGCTATCGCGGCGGCGGCGCGCTCTGCGACGAACTGCGCGGAGTATCGCCCTCCAGGCGATTGTCCGTTCAGCACGTGGACGTTTCCCCACAGTTGACCGCGCATGAGGATTGGGCGTCGCACGCATGGCCCATGGGCTCCATGCAAGGTGTTCGTGTGTGCACTCCAGTCGGCAGGATCGAAGGAGTCGCCGTCGAGAACGTGGCACAGTGCGACTCGATGCGCGCCGTCTTCGAGGACCACCGTGCTCGCCGACAGCGCCGCCAAGTCCTGCACGATTGCAACGTAGTCGGCGCCCTGCAGCAGGAGGTCGGAGAACCTCGTTTCGATCTCGCGCTCTTGCCGAAGCGCATGAAGTTGCTGCTCGGTCAGGATGTCGTGTACCTCAGCAGATACTCCAGCGAACGACACTTCGTGGGTGAGCGCAATGATGGGAAGTCCGCTGAGCACTCCCTGTTCGACGACTGCTGCGGGTACACGCGAAAATGCGCGTCCCGATTCCTCGATGACTAGTGCGGCGGCACCGGCTGCGGCGACGTCTCGGACGTATCCTCGCTGCGCGGCGGCCGTTCGCCCAATTCCGAGCCCGGCCGTCAAGAGAAGTTCTCCGCCGCGGAGAAACCTTGCTATGTCGGGGATTTCAGACGAGTGTACCCATCGCACTTCGCGATCCAGACCGTCCTCGCCGGTAAGAATCCGCGCATCGCCAGTCTTCATGGTAGGCAAGGCGATCGCGTCCGCGACGGTCAAGAACATGCCCAACTGTACACAGAATGACGTCTTTTCGAGGCTAATGCTTCTCGACATGAAACTGTCTTTACGCGCGGGTGGTGTTCATAGTGGATGCATGTCGAATCCGGGTCGCCCCCGACCGCGAAGGGTGATTGAGCCCGGACGGGAACCTGTCGTGGTCGACGACGCAAGCCGTCGGCTGGTAGATCTCGTCCTGAAGTGGGCTCCCTTCGGTGGTCCACCTGACGAAGATCTGTTTCCGATGTTCGGGATCACGCGTCGGGACCTGCTGGGCCGCGTCACCGACATCGTGGACAGTTTTCCCGAGCTTGCTCGAGAGTGTGGCTCACAGCTTCTGAGCGCAGCCCGCGCCACGACGATGTCGCCGTCGGAGATGCCACGCGAAGGCGTTTAACTTCGTACCAGTCACGCACTTTCATGCATCGACCCCCCAATCGTTGATACCAGCCACCGGAGCGCTACTGCGATCGCAACACCAAGCGCGGTTACTCTGCGGTCGACGGTGATGGCACCGACGACGCTGCCGATTGCCGAGGCGCACGTCGTCGCCCCTTCCACGTCCAAGGCATCCGAATGGACAGCAGGACGACCGGCGAACTTCAGTGTCAATGAGCTCGTCCGGCAACACCTCCGACGGCCTCGACGGACCCCGCGATCGACGTCCAGCTGACCGAAGTCCTGAGTCCGCGGCAGCGATGTCAGCGACTGTCAGCTTCTGGCACAGCTGACGCTGATAGTGGCTCTCCGAGGCCTCCGATACGCTGGTACACCTTGGGCCTCGAACTGCGCCAACGTATTCCGATTCCAATCCCGAACAGGAGGATGCCTGCGACGATTCCCTGGAACAGCAGTGCGAGCTGTAGCGAGCCGCCGATCGACATCGGGAAGTAGAGCGAGCTGAGTACCGCCAGGGCGCCCAATCCCAGGAAGCCAAGCGTGGGCGCAACCACTGTGTTCCACGCCCGTTCGTGATGGTCGACGAGTTTGAAGTAGCGGATGACGGCCAGGCTGGTCAACAGCATCAGGACGATCAGGATGAAAGTGCCAACCGCGAACATCCACGAATACAAGGTGACCGGGCCAAGGCCGGCGAGGATGAAGGGAACGGCGACTATGAAGGCACCCACCGTGGCGAAAACCGATGCATTGGAGGGTGATCCGTGGGTCGGATGGGGCTTGCCCAGGATTGCGGGAAAGATGCCGTCGCGTCCCAGCGAAAACGAGTATCGCGCCAAGGCGTTGTGACACGCGAGCGCTGCGGCGAAGACGCTGCTTGCCACGAGGCAGGTCATGACGTCGGTGAAGGTGGACCCGAGGTAAAACCGGAAGCCGTCGGTGAAGAGCTTCGATGGGTCGTCTTGGCCTACCGATGAGACATCGGCGGTGCCCCAGAACGTGACCAAGGCCCACGAGGTGACGACATAGAACGATCCGATGGCAACGATCGCGATGTATGTTGCCCGCGGGATGGTCCGGTCTGGATCCTGAACCTCCTCACGATAGATCGCCGACGACTCGAACCCCATGAAGCATGCGATCGCGAACAATACCGCGACGCCTACGTTGCCGGAGAACACCTCGGAGGGCACGAAGGACTGAAACTGGTATCCGTGCGGGCCGCCCGTAACCAGCACTGGAACGTTGAACAGCATGACGAGAACGACTTCGACGACCATCAACACGGCTAGGGCTCGTCCGGAGATCTCCACGTTGAAGTGCCCCAGCAGGGTGACGACGACGCCGCAGAGGAGGGCCCACAGCCACCACGGTGTGTCAGCGGATCCAAACTCGGTGAAGAGATGCTGGACTGAGACACCGAAGAACGCGTAGTTGCCCACCAACAGGATTAGATAGCCGAAGGCAGCCAACAGTCCGGCACCCAGTCCGACGGGCCGGGTCAGGCCTGCTGTGATGTACGTGTAGAACGCGCCGGCTCTGGGCAGATTCCGGGTCATCGTGGTGAAGCCCACCGCGAACACGAGGAACACCACGCCGAGCACGAGGTAGATCACTGGCGAACCAACGCCGTTGCCACCCGTGATGCCCAGGGGCAGCACGCCGACGACATTGCCGATGGGTGCTGACATCGCCAGTACCGTGAGCGCCAAACGTACGGTCCCCATGCGGCCGTCAAGGCGTCGCGATGGGGACGACGAGAGGTCTGTGAATTGATCGGGAAGGCTGTTGGTCATGTCCCACTCTTCTGGTGCGTTGACGGGGTGTCTTGAGCAACGACGGCATCGCCGCCGTCTCGACGGACGTTGCTAGCTACGACGAACTCGAGTCCGTGGGTGCCCGGCGCCGACCGCGGCCGGAGGTGTTGGCCCCCGGTGGCTTCGTCCACGGAAGCACGCTGTCGCCGACGAAGTGGGTGCGGTAGTGACGACCAAGCGGAAGCCGAGAAAGGACAGTTCCACCTCCGCCGGAAGCCCTGCCCGACCGGAGGTGGGCTGAGACGTCGGTTCCTTCACTTCACGAGCCACCTGCCGGTGACGCCGTTGATCCAAGCCGATCGGCGAACGGTCTTCGGCTGTCTCGCCACGCCGACGGTCGTCGTCGAAGCGTCTGGCCGCGAACTTCTGGACGCTCGACGCCATGGGGCCGCGACGTACACCGCCGGCCACGAAGTTGCCGAACCAGCCGACGGTGTCGAAGGAGTCAGAGGCTGGAAATAGCCGCTGTGAAGGCGTTCGCACGACAGCCTGCATCGCAACTACTTTCGGGGTCGGGGTCCGGGACGGCATGTTCGCCGGGTCAAGCGCTGGAGGAGAAGGCCGTGACGGTTCGTAGGCCGGGGCCGAAGTTGGGGCGGGGGCTCGACGGTTGGTATCCGCCGCCAAGCCCCCGGCCCCAACGTGCTCAGAAGTGCTGTTCGGTCTTCTTCGTCGTCGCGTACTGCTCAGACCGTTCGTCGGTGACATAGGTGGGGATGGGCCAGTCCCACCAACCTGGCGTCCAGGGGCCGGCGGCATCCCGATCGGTGGGGATCTCGATCAGGGTGGGCTCATTGGAGTCGATTGCCTTGCGCAAAGCTTCCTCCAACTCCGAGGAGGAGCCGACCCGCATCGACGACAAGCCGTAGGCATCGCCAAGGGCCGCAAAGTCGGGCGAGTATGGTTCGCCGTCCGGGCGGGTGAACTCGCAGCCGATGAATCGTGATGTCTGCTTGCGCATTCCACCGCGGATCGACATGTAGCCGGCGTTGTTCTGAACGAGGAAGATGACCGGCAGGTTTTCGATCACGCACAGGGCGATCTCCTGGGAATTCATCAGGAAGTCGCCGTCGCCGAGGATGCACACCACGGGTACCTCCGGCTTGGCCAGCTTTGCTCCAATGGCGGCTGGTACCGCCCAGCCCATGGGCGAGAACCCACCCGACGTCAGGTGTGTACGTGGCTCGTAGACGGGGAACGTCTGCCGGACGGCGCCCTGTGTGTTGCCGGACCCGACGACGATGATTCCGTCTCGCGGAAACACCTCGCGCAGAATCCCAACGGGCCGTTGAGAAGTGAAGGGGAAGCGATCACTGTCACGGCGGGTGGCGAGGGTGGCCTCCCACTCAGCCTTCAAGGTCTCCAGTTCCGCGGTGTATTCGGCGCGGGCTGGCACGTCGGTGATCTCGTCGAGCAGCTTGGCGGCAGTGACTTTGGCATCGGCGACGATGCCCACGTCGACCGGATAATTGCGCCCGATCTCTTGGGGGTCGATGTCGACGTGCACGAGCTTCGTATCGGGAATCGAGTACGTTACCCCCTTGGCGAAGCTCGAGGACGTCCAGTCGGTGAACCGGCAGCCGACGGCGAGGATGACGTCTGCAGTGGCTGAGGTGGTGTTGCCCGCGCTCGTCCCAGTGTGGCCAATCGCGCCCATGGACAGAGGGTGGTCCTCCGGGAACGAGCCCTTGCCGTTCCACGTGGTGACCACCGCCGCGCCCCATGCCTCGGCGAGCTCGATCAACTCCGGCGACGCATTGGCAGCGATGGCGCCTCCACCGAGAACCATCACCGGTCGTTGGGCCGTCTTCATCACCTCAGCGGCCTTCGTAACCGCAGCCGGATCGGGGTAGGTGACACCGGTGGGAATGCGAGCCTCCAAATCGTGCAGCTCGACGTCGGCGCTGGCGGCCTGCACGTCCATTGGCACCTCGAGGTGTACCGGACCTGGGCGACCGGTCAGCATCGAGTTGAAGAGACGGTGCAGAGCGAAGGGCAGCTCTTCCACTGTGTTGGCCACCCAGCTGCGCTTGGTCAACGCCTCCGCGATACGCGGAAAATCGTTGTCGCGGAATCGATCCAGCACCTGAAGCAGTCCGTGTCCACGCATGTGTGTCGGCGGCCCGCCGGTGATGAGCACGAGTGGGACTGAGTCCTGCAGGGCGGTCGCCAACCCGAGCACGGTGTTCGAGGCGCCCGCGCCAATCGACGTAAGCGCGAGCATGGGCTTGCCGGTCACTCGGTAGTACCCGTCCGCCAGGTGAAGCGCGCTTTGTTCGTGGAATACCTGAATGAAGGGGATCTTGGATTCCTCGTCGAGGAATGCATCGGTCACCGACCAAATGCCATGACCGGGGATTCCTGCGCAGTGTTCGATTCCGTAGTTCTTGAGGGTCCGAGCGATGATCTGACCGCCGGTAAGGATGGGCATGATGTCCTCTAATCGTGTCTCGTGGGATGGTTGATCAACGGTCTTCGCTGGAGCGAGCTGCCCAGGCGAAACCCTGCTTCATGAGTTGCGTGACGGCAGGGTGCTTGAGGTCTTCGATGTAGTGGCCGATGGCGTTGTAGTAGACGCGGCCCCGGCCCCACTGGTTCGTCCACACCTGCGGCATGCGTTGCCCTTCGATCCAGGAAAGGTGTTCGCCGTCGAAGACGGTGTCGGCCAACACGTGCACCCGCGGATCGACGTTCATGTAGTACTGCTCGGATGCGACTTCGAAATCCTCCACGCCTGAGGTGATCTCATGATCCTCGTCGACGATTCGCAAGCCGTAGGGGTGTCTTACTCCCTCGCCCGCCGGATGGTCCAAGACGTCGGCGCCGATGAGCCAGTGGTACTTGACGCTGGCTCGAAACGCCGCTCCGGCGCCGTGCCAAGCCACGAATCCCGTGCCCTGCTCGACGGCACCGAGCAAGTGGGCTTCCTGTGAGGCAGTCAAACCCTCGGTAAGCAAGGCGTTGTTCCAGTTGCAGGCTATGAGGTCGTAGCTGGTCAGGTCGCGGTCCAAGGTGAAGATGTCGTTGGACTGCTCGACCTCGAACTTCAGTTCCGAGAACAGTTCATTGGCCCACTCCGACACTCCGTAGGGGTTGTGGCCAGGCCAGCCACCGTAGAGATACAAGACGCGGGTCATGATTGCCTTCCTGACTTCGACGCCACGCATTTAGATGCGCACTAAAGGTTATACGTATAACCGATGACGAAAAAGATAACAGGAGATCGCGGTAAGCGCTAGATGGTCAGCGAAGTCGTTTTGGGCGACGTCATGACGAGAGCGGGGCAGTGCTGTTGCGGTGCACCAATTCAGTCGGCAAGGTCACCGCACGTCCGGTGCGGCCACCGATCAGGTCGATGAGGAGTTGCGCGGCTTCTCGTCCTTTGTCGATCAACGGCTGACGGATCGTCGTGAGTCCCCGGCGTTCGGCTGCGGGAATGTCGTCGAAGCCGATGACTGACATGTCGCCAGGCGCGCTCAGCCCTCGGTCGCGTAACTCGTCGAGTAGCGCCAACGCCAGAACGTCGGAGGCGGCGATGACCGCCGACAGCTCCGCGTTGTCGAGGAGTTGTCGTGCCGACTGCCGCGACGTGGCGTAGTCCATACCTCCGGCTTCGATGACGTAAGCAGATGACCACGGCACGCCGTGGTGTCGGAACTCGCTGGCGTAACCGGCCAACCGTGTTCGCATGACGTAGTCGCGCGCGCTGCGGGTGCGGGCAGCGCTGACGCGGCCGCGCTTGCCATCAGGTGACAGGCGGTCGACCATGACGCCAATCCGGGTGTGCCCCTGGCTCAGAATCAGGTCGGCGGCCGTACGGGCGGCTGCGGCATCGTCGATGCCGACGCTGGGCAGCCCGGCGGGGTTGGGGCCGTCGATGATTACGACCGGCAGACCGCGGCCGACCACGACGTCGAGGCTTGGGTGAGCCTCTGGGATGGCGTAGGCCAAGAATCCGTCCACGGAGCCGTTGACGAGGACGCCCGACCCTACGGTGGGCCGGTTCTCGGTCATGAGCGGCAGCAGCGTCAGCGCGACCTCGGCCATCTCGCCTACCTCGGAGATGCCTTTGAGCAGCTCCGAGGTTGCCGGGTCGTCGAATGCGTAATGCAGCGACTCCGTGAGGAGTACGCCTAAAGCTCCCACCCGACCCGTGCGCAGCGACCGACCTGCGGGGTTGGGTCCGGCGTACCCCAATTCAGCGGCGATCTGCAGGATGTGGTCTCGGCGCGCACCGGACAACTTGGGGGATTGGTTGAAGGCATAGGACACGGCGGCTTGCGACACGCCCGCGGCCCGGGCGACGTCGTGCATGTTCACCATTCGATCGCTCGCCCCTTCGGCTCGTCACGTGCATGAAGTGTTGCAGACTGGTGCTTCTAGATGTTTCAGTTAAACGTATAGCCGCATACTGTCGGGTATGGCGATCCGTTCTCGTCCCGCACTCCTCCCTGAGGGCGGTTGTGTGCACCTGCGAGGGCTGCGTCGTCGCTTGCCGCCAGGGCCGGTAAGCGACGACCGCGACCTTTGGGCAGTGCGAAGGAGCGTCGCTTCGCGAGCGCGATGGCACGCGGCGAGGGTGGAAATCGAATGCATTGTGCCGGTTGCGTTTTGCTGCTCACGATGTCGCGACGGCTGGGTCTGCTCCTTTCTCCCGTGCTGGCGGGGCTGAGATGGGTGCAGCTGCGGCGAGCCCTGTGCAGAACCGCTTCCCGAACCGGCCGTCGACGTGGCAGCGCCAGTTGCGACACGGCGACGCGGTCGTCCGCGTACTGCCGAATGCGTCCGAGTTCTCACGATGTGTAGTGATAACGCGAACTTGGTTCCACATTGAGTCTTTTACCCGGCGGCCGTGACAGTGAGACTGACTTCACATAGCGCTACCGCTTCATCGGTCAGCCCAAAGGTGCGCCGATGCAGTCACCCATCGCCCACGATTGTCGAACGACGAGAAGGAAGAGCATGTCAACCACCGACGACTCACCCAGCAGCGCCCAGCAAGCGCCACGGACGCGTGCGCACTCGACGTTCTCCGACAGCGCCAACTCCGACGACGCACACCTCATGGCAATTGGATACAAGCCCCAACTCGATCGAAGCTTGAGTTGGTTTTCGAACTTCGCGTTGGGGTTCCTGTATCTCTCCCCCATGGTGGGCGTCATCTCGATCTTCGCCATGGGAATTGCCGCAGCGGGCGGAGCGGCGATCTGGTGGATCCCGATCGTTGGGGTTGGCATGCTGTTGATCGCGCTGGTCTTCGGTGAAGTCGTATCCCAGTACCCGATCGCCGGCGGTATCTACCAGTGGTCCCGCCGCTTGTGGAGCGGCCAATACGCATGGCTCATGTCGTGGATCTACGTCGGCAGCATCACCATGGGTATCACGACAACCGCGCTGTTCAGCTCCGACTTCGTGGCCAGTCTCTTCCTCGGCACGGCAGACGAGCCCTCGGTGTCGGCGTCACCGCTGCAGAAGTTGATCATCACGATCGCAGTGCTGGGCTTTTGTCTGGCGTTGAACTTGCGCGGAACTCGCGCTCTTGGCGTCATCACGAAGATTGGCCTCGTCGCCGAGTTGTCCGGCGTTGTCGGCGTTGGCATCTACCTGCTGTTGTTCGAGCGGACGAACTCCTTCGACATCTTCTTTACCACCATGGGTAGGTCGTCGGAGCACGGCCTGCTCTATGCGATGTTGGCGGCATCGCTGGTCGGCCTCTACCTCTTCGGAGCCATCGAGTCCTGCGGCGAACTCGCCGAGGAGACACCAAATCCGGCCCGTGCAATCCCGCGCGCAATGATTCTCACCGTCATCGTCGGCGGCTTGGCAGCGATGACTGCCTTCGCGGGCTTCGCTCTGGCGACTCCCAACCTCGAAGACGTCGTGTCCGGATCCGAGACCAACCCGATCCCTACGATGTTGCAGGCGACATTGGGCACCTTCGGATCGAAGGTCTTCCTTCTCGTCGCCGTGACATCCTTCATAGCGGGCGTGATGGGACAACAGACTGCTGTAAGTCGCTTCGTCTTCTCCCTCGCTCGTGACGGCATGTTCCCCGGAAGTCATGTCATCTCCAAAACGGCCAAGAAGCACCCGACTCCGGTCAATGCGTTGCTCATCACCAATGTGTTGCCGGTTCTGGTCGTCATCTTCATCTACTTCTCACCAGACTCCTTGTTCCGCCTAGCCGGATTCCAAGTCATCGCCATCTACGCGGCCTTCGGAATGGTGGTTGCTGCCGCCTTGAGGGCACGCGTGAAGGGCTGGCGACCGGCCGGACCGTGGAACCTTGGTCGCTTCGGGCTTCCCGTCACCGTCGCGGCGTTGTTGTACTGCATGATCGCCATCGTGATTCTCGCTCGACCCGGCGATCAGGACAGCTTCTTCGATCGCTGGATCGGCCTCATCGGATTCGGGATCGTCCTCGTCACCGGACTCGCATACCTGTTCATCGCCAAGCCGGAGCGCAAGTCGAACGCCCCCGAGGGAGACGCAATCGAAATCGCCAACATGATGCGCGAGCGCGAAGCCCTTTAGCGGCCATGGCTGTTGTCTCTGAGCGAAGCATCGCAGCGCCGCGAGACAGCCGCCACCCTCGTGTCGATCTCGAACAGTCTCACCGACAGATTGACGTCATCGACGTCGAACGGAGTGCATCGTGAGATGCATCAGTGACGAAAGTGCTCCAGGGCATCGGTGCGGGCTGGGGGCCGTGCCGGGCCACGCGGTCGAATTCGCCAAACACCGCGCCGACGCCCACGTGTGCACGGTCGGCTGTCCGACCTCGACGCGGCTCGGGCACGACGCCAAGACGATCATGTTCCTCTGCTTGGACGAGGCTAGCTACCTGAGTGGTAGGCAGAGCCTCGAGCCCCGTCGATGTCGGCATGCCGGCCTAGCACCGCTGACTGAGGCAGGTCCCTCGTACCGTCAGGCACGTTCGACGTATCGCCGATACACGCCGGCTTCGATGGGGCAAACGAATACATTCGGTTTGGTGCCTTCGTGAAAGCGGCCAACGCGTGTCGACCTGTCGTTGCTCACCGTCTGGATGCGAATCTGAGCTCAGCTGTTAAACCCATGCCAACATCGGCCGCGACGTCGACCGCAAACAGGGACTGGTGTGAGGCCTCGATTCGTGACACGACCGTCTAGCCGGAGATTGCGGGACGATCGACCGTGAGGTCGACGGGCACGGTCGTTCCGGTGTGTGCAGACCCGAGGATGGCTACCGACACCGAAAGCGCCTTCAGGGCCGCGTATCCGTCGACGATCGGGGAGCCCTCGCCATACGTGGCATGCGAGAATCGCTCGAGGGTGATGTCGTAGGTGTGACGGCGATCGGTCACCTCGATAGTGCGTTCGCCCCGGGCGTCTCGAAGCACGATGGTTCCCTCGGGTTCGGGGGTCATCACGCCCTCGGCCACGATGCTTCCCGCCTCACCGAATACCTCGAGCCGTGTAGGCGCAAAGGGCGTGGTGAAGGAGTCGTGCATGCGAACCAGGACGTCGTCCTCATAGAGCAGCACCGATGACACGGCATCCTCCGCGCCGCCGTCGTTCCAGTTGCCCTGACGGACTGCGACTGCGGTGGCGTGCAATGCCCTCGTCTGCAGCAGGGGGTTGACTACCGACGCGTCGTGACACGACAAGTCCATGACTGCACCCGCGCCCGGACCGCCTTGCAATCGCCATCCGCGTAGTCGTTCGGGCAGGAGTGACGTGTGCTGCACGTTGACGGCGAGAACGCGGCCGACGGCGCCTTCGGAGACGAGATGTCTTACGATGCTGTGTGTTCCGGCGGCGGGCAGGTGGTGGTTCACCCCGAGCACGACCCGGTGTTGGATGCAAGCATCGAGAATCGCCTGGGCGCCGCGGAGGTCCGTCGACAGTGGCTTCTCACACAAGACGTGCTTGCCCGCAGCAGCTGCTCTCGAGGCGTGGGTCAGGTGTGCGTCGTTGACGCTCGAGATGTAGACGGCGTCGATAGTCCGATCAGAGAGCAGCCGATCGAGGCTGAAACCGTGACGCGCCGCGTCGATCTCGTTGCGCTTCGCGAACGCCGTTGCGCGCGGGGGGTTGCCGCTCGCCACTCCAGCTATCGTGTGACCGACTCGGCGCAGGGCGGGGATCATCCGGGTCTCGGCGATGTCGCTCGCACCGATCAAACCCCACGTCAGGTGTGGATACGCATTCATCGTTACTCCCGGTCACGTCGCCGAAAGGTGTCGGCTGCGGCTCGCACGTGCTCAACGAAGTGTACGAATGTGTCGCGCCTGGGGACATTTCCACGTTCGGTATTGACCGTGCTCTCCGGTGCTCAGGGTGCAGGGGTGGCGTCCTTGGCTGCGTACTCGTGAGCGGTGGCGGCAACTGCGGGCGCGACCCGCAGGGCGTTCGCCGCAATGGTGAGAGCCGGGTTCATGACTGGCAGTGAGGGGAAGAATGCGGAGTCGACGACGAAGAGGTTACCGACGTCGTGTGCCCGGCAGTCTTGGTCCAGCACCGAGGTCGCCGGGTCCGTGCCGGCTCGTACGGTCCCGGCCATGTGTGAGTTGACGTCGATGCCGGGGGATTCGTTGATGACGATCGGATAACCCAGTTTTCGCATCAGGCTACGCATCTCGCGGATCAACACGTGATGGGTGCTCACGTTGTTCGGCGTCCATGACACTTGGATGGCGCCGTCGCCCCGCAGCGTCACGCGATTCTCGGGATCCGGGAAGTCTTCGCTGAACAACCACCAGTCGACACTCCGACGGGTGGCGGCGTTGAGCGCCCACCAAGGAAGGTAGGGGCGTTGCGCCTTGACCATTGCGCCCTGCAGCTTCCCGATGAGTTGTACATGGCCCAACGGGTACGGATGATCCGGCGTTCCCTTCAGGTAGTGGTCGTTGACGTACAGCGTCTTCTGAAACACGACCTTGTTGCGGCGCCGGGGGTTGATTGCCACCATGATCGAGTTGTTGTGGACCATGTAGTTGCGGCCGACTTGGTCGGACGAATTGGCCAAGCCCCTAGGGTGGTTCGCACTCGCTGACCGCAGCAGTAGCGCTGCGGAGTTCACGGCTCCACCGGACACTACGACCGTGTTCGCCGACACGGAGAGCGCACGGCCGTCGACTTCACATTCGATGCCAGTGGCGCGGTCTCCCGCCTCGTCGGTGACGATGCGGGAGACGTAGGCATTGGTGAGCAATTCCACGGACCCGGTGGCCAAAGCGGGGCGCACCCCACACACGTCGGCATCCCCCTTGGCCAGCACGCGGCAGGGGAACCCGTCGCACGTCGAACACTTGATGCACGTACCGCCCTGCCGCAGATCGATGCCGAGGGAGAGATGGGATGGCGTCATCCCGGCGTTGCGCATTTTGTCCGCCAGATCGGCAATGGGTTTTTCGTGGTCGACGGCCGGAAAGGGGAACGGTTCGGTACGTGGCAACGTGGGGTCGTCGAGAGCACCGTGCACGCGGTAGAGCCGTTCGGCGGCGAGGTAATGGGGTGCAAAGTCGTCGTAGTCCACTGGCCAGGCAGGCGACCGCCCCTCGGCCAGTTCGGCGCGCTGAAAGTCTTCGCGTCGGAAGCGAACGAGCGACGCCCCGTAGAACTTGGTGTTCCCACCGACGTAGTAGTACGTGCCCGGCTGGAAGGCGCGACCGTTGCCAGCGTCGTACCACTGGTCGGCATTCTTGTATCGGCCGTCGGCGAAAACCGCTCGCGCGTCCCAATTCTCGGGTTCCTGAGGCAGAAAGTCGCCGCGCTCGACGACGAGAACCCGTAGCCCAGTGTCCTTCAGCGCGTAGGCGAGCGTCCCTCCACCCATGCCGCTGCCGACGATGACCACGTCGTAGTGCTCGCGTGACGGGAGGGAGGAGCTGCGAGGCGTTGCGGTGGTCATGCGGTCCCCTTGACGTCGGCTGGTGCTACGGGTGGGAGGTTGTGGCACGTTGGCGCTTCATCGAACGTCAAATCGGGTGGCGAGGCGATCGCGCCGACCTTGACGAGATTGGCGGGGCTCAAGATGATCGCCAATCGTTCCTCCGAGATTAATCCCTGCTCCACGGCCAAGTCGCTGACTGCGCGGCCTCGTGCGAGCGCGTCGGCTGCGAGCTGGGTAGCGGCGGTATAGCCAATGTAGGGATTGAGCGCGGTGGCGATGCCGATCGAATTGGCTACCGACTCCGCTAGCCGTTCCGTGTTGGCCGTGATGCCGGTGACGCAGCGCACGCGCAAGACGTCACATGCCTTCGTCAGTAATTCGACGGTCTCGAACAGGCTGTGAGCTATGACGGGCTCGAACGCGTTGAGTTGAAGCTGACCGCCCTCGGCGGCCATCGTCACGACCAGATCGTTTCCCACCACGCGGAAGGCGATCTGATTGACGACCTCCGGGATGACGGGATTCACCTTGCCGGGCATGATCGACGAGCCCGCCTGTACAGGCGGTAAGTTGATCTCGCAAAAGCCTGCGCGGGGGCCAGATGAGAGCAGACGCAAGTCATTGCAGATCTTGGACAGCTTCACCGCGGCCCGCTTCAACACCCCCGACAGTTGCACGAAGGCGCCCACGTCTTGGGTCGCTTCGATCAGATCGCTCGCGGTACACACCTGAATGCCGGTCACCGCGATCAGATGCTCGCGAACGCGACCGGCATAGCTGGGATGGGTGTTGACGCCGGTGCCTATCGCCGTGCCTCCGAGGTTGATCTCCGTGATCAGCTGCGCTGCCTCATCGAGTCGTTGAACGTCTTCGAGCAACATGACCGCGAAGGTGGCGACTTCTTGCCCGAGGGTCATGGGTACGGCGTCCTGCAACTGAGTGCGGCCGACTTTCAGTACGTCGGCGAATTCGACGGCTTTGTGTGAAAAGGCTCCAGCCAAGGCCGTGATGGCTGCGCTTAGTCGTGAAATGCCCTTTTGCAGACCAGTCTTGATCGCGGTGGGATACACGTCGTTGGTGCTTTGGCTGCGATTGACGTCTTCGAGTGGGTGAAGAAAGTGGTAGTCGCCTCTGCGGTGCCCAAGCAGTTCCAGAGCCCGGTTGGCAATCACCTCGTTGGCGTTCATGTTGGTCGAGGTACCGGCCCCGCCCTGGAATACGTCTACGACGAACTGGTCGCGAAGCGCACCACCGCGGATTTCGCGGCAAACCTCGACGATGACGTCACCCTTGCGTTGCGCGACGAGTCCTAGTTCGGTGTTGGCCATCGCCGCGGCTTCCTTCACCGAGACCAACGCCGTGACGAGATCGGCGTGGTGAGACAACGGGATTCCGGTGATGGCGAAGTTCTCCAAGGCCCGCAAGGTGTGGATGCCGTAGTAGGCGTCGTCGGGGAGCTCGCGCTCGCCCAGTAGGTCGTGCTCGATACGCGTCACGTCGGAATCGTCGCGGACGGCAGCGCAGCCCAATCCAATGAAGCGTCACCGAATTTTGCGGCGCGGAGATCGCCGGAGCGGGCGTGGCCTTCGAAGCGTTCCAGGCGTGACAAGCGGCCGCAGATGTCACCGATGAACGCACTGGAGGCGGGGTCCCGGACTTCCTGGTAGGTCAGCGTCTTGAGGTACTTCCCCACCCACAGCCCGCCGGTGTAGCGAGCTGCACCCAACGTGGGAAGGACGTGGTTCGTTCCGATCACCTTGTCGCCATAGGGAACACACGTACCTTCGCCCAAGAAGATCGCGCCGTAATTGCGCATGTGCGCGAGCGCCTGGCGTGGGTCGTTGGTGAGAATTTGCACATGCTCGGATGCGAAGTCGTCAGCCAGCGCATACGCGTCGAGCAAGTCGTCGACGACGTGGACCTGGCCGTGATCACGCCATGCCGGACCGGCCACCGCGTTGGTCTGAAGACCGGGTAGAAGCGCATCGACGTGGGTGAGCACTTGCCGGGCCACGGCGTCCGACGTGGTGATCAGAACGCAGGGCGAGTCGGGGCCGTGTTCGGCTTGACTGAGCAGGTCCACGGCGACGGTGAAGGGATCTGCGTCGTCGTCGGCGATGATCAACGTTTCGGTCGGGCCAGCGAAGAGATCAATGCCGACCTCGCCGAAGAGTTGCCGCTTTGCCTCGGCGACGTAGGCGTTGCCCGGTCCAGTGAGGATGTGAACGGGGTCGATCGTTTCGGTACCCAACGCCAACGCGGCGATTGCCTGCACTCCACCGAGTACGTAGATCTCGTCGGCGCCGGCCAGGTGCATCGCGGCCACGCTGATCGGCGGCACGGCGCCATCGATGGGCGGCGTGGTTGCCGCTACACGGTCAACCCCGGCGACCTTGGCGGTGAGCACGGTCATGTGCGCCGATGCCGTCAACGGGTAGCGGCCGCCGGGCACATAGGCCCCGGCTGCCTGAATGGGGACGTGACGGTGGCCAAGGAACACGCCTGGCAGAGTTTCGATTTCGACATCCTGCATCGAATCGCGCTGCGCTTGGGCGAAGGTTCGGATCTGCTGCTGAGCGAAGCGCAGATCGTCCAGCACGGTTTCGGGTACGGACGCGACGACGGCGCGTATCTCGTCGTCGGTAAGTCGGAACGACGCTGGCGTCCAACGGTCGAACTTGCCGGAGTAGGCCCGTACCGCACTGTCGCCGTTGGTCCGAACGTCGGCGACGACCGCGGCAACGGTCTCTACGACGGCGCGATCACTAGAACGTTGCGGCGTGGAAGCCTCCGTGGCGCTCTTGACGACGACCGTTGACATTGTTCCTCCGATGCGGATCGATTCGTGCGAAGTCCAGCGTGGACGACGGGAAGCACACGCGGAAGACCCATTGCGGGAAGGTGAAAACGATGTGAGTTCACGGTTCGTATACTCGTGCGGCGAGGGGGCCGCGTATGCGGACCATGCCACCTGTCATGGATTCGGTGATTCTTCGTTGCTTGGAGACACGCTCTGTGTATTCATGACCATGAGAAAGCAGCAGACTGAGTCTTCTCATCGACAACAGCCGCTACGACGATGGTGCTTGACACAGATGGCGTCCGATCAATTCGACAACGCGCGCCCGGCGCATCGTTTCGACGTGTGCAGAAATGCGTCGTCGACCCATGCCAAACCGCGCCTGCTCAGTCATGGCGCTTTCAGCCGGACAACCGAGTATTCAGGCTCGCGCCACACGTGAACTCAGACGAAAGTGTCTGCAAGACAGGAGCTTGATGAAGACGACGATTGCTGGACAGACCGTGATGGCGGCCGCTGCCGCGGTGATGTGTGCCTTCCCCGGGGGCGTTGCGTCGACTACGGCCGCGGCTGACGAGCGGCCCGCGATCACCCAGGCGGTGTTCTTCGGCGACAGCTTGACCGATGCGGGCACCTACGGTTTCCGCTTCACCACGATGCCGGGGAAGACCTGGGCGCAGCACGTCGCGCAGCGGCTCGGCCAGTCCGACGAGCCCAACGAGCACGTCGCCGCGTACGGCGACGTGTATCAGGGCAAGCCCGGGCTGCCCGGGCCCGGTGGGCTCAACTACGCCGAGGGCGGGGCGCGGGCCGACAGTGCCTACTCCACGGTGTCGGACGACCCCGAGGGAACGCCGATCTCGACGGTGGTTCAGGTCGACCGATTCTTGGCGCAGCACGGCTCGTTCACGCCCAACCAGGTGGTGACCCTCTACGTCGGAACCAACGACGTGGCCTACAACTACGACCTCACCAAGAACCCGGAACTCGCGCAGTCGCTGCGCGACGACGTGCCTGCCGGCGAAGAGGTCATGGTCGGTGAGCGGGCGCGGGTGGCGGCCGCGGCCACCGCCGAAGCGCGGACCGCCGCGAAGATCCTCGCCAACGGTGGGCAACGCCTCCTGGTGTTCAAGCTGTTCGACACGAGCCTGGACCCGTGGTTCCGGACCGACGCCGCCCGCCAGTACGTCGGCGAGCTCGGGGCGGTGTACAACCAGACCCTGCTGGGGGCGTTGCCACCCGATCCCCGCATTCAGATCGTCGACACCGAGGCGTTCGTGAACGACCTGCTGCAGAACGCCAAACGCTACGGATTCACTCACGGCGCCTACGAAGACGCCTGTGCTCAACCGGATCAGGACTACTGCGACGCCACGTCGCTGAAGTCGCCGGACGCCGACCGTACATATGTCTTCGCGGCTGCGGAACACATGACCACCCACGCCAACGAACTGCTTGGCGACTACGTGCTCCAGCAAATTGGTCTCGCGGGCTGAGGCCCTACGGCTTGAGGAGCGCGACCACCTTGTTCTCCAACTCGACGGGGTCGCCGGAGAACGGGTCGAGCACGTCGGCCTTGGGCAACGCCACCTCGGGGTCGGCGAAGTCCCGGTAGGCCTTGTCGCCGGCGAGCTCGTGCAGCAGGTAGCCCGTCAGTAGCGCGCGCACGATCTTCTGGGTGCCCTTGTCGGCGCCGGGGAGCTTGAGCGCCCTGGCCACGCGACGACCCTCGACGAGGCCGCCGGCGGTCACCTTCTTGACGTCTCGCAGCGTCGCCGGCTTCCACGCCCGGGCCAACTCGACGGCGTCGGACCGCAGCGACATGGGGTCGCCGGGGTCGGCGAGGATCAGGCCGGGCACCCGCAGCGACGACGCCGGCTGGGTCGCGGCCGGCTTGGTGACCGTGGGGAAGAGCGCGGCGGCGGCCTTGACGCGGCCCGTCATGCCTGCGGCGGCGAAGACGGCGGCCGAGCCGCCGAAGCCGTGCCCCGCGACCCCCAGCTTGGTGGGGTGCACGCTGATCTTGCCCGGACCCAGCCGGACGCCGGAGATGATGTCCAGCGTCGTACCTAGGTCGAACGCCAGGTTGAGGACCGAGGGCGCGAAGCTGGTCTCGGTGCTCGGCGCCGCGGCGACGATGCCCCACGACGCCAGGTGTTCCAGCGTTCCCGCGTACCGGTCGGCGGCGACCAGCCAGTCGTGCCCGAACGCCACGCCGGGCAGGTTCATCCCCTTCTCGGGGGTGTAGACGAGCCCGGGCAGGCCGGCGAACGCCAGGTCGCCACGCAGGACGCGATGCGGTCCCCGACGGGTCAACGCAGCGAAGAGCTTCTTCGTCTTGGCCACCCGATGACCGTAGCTCACACCGGGTCGGGATCGCCTCTTGCACTACCCTGAACAGTCATGTGCGGAATCGTCGGCTACGTCGGACAGCGTCCTGCCCGAGACATCGTCGTCGACGCGCTGCGTCGCATGGAGTACCGGGGCTACGACTCGTCGGGCGTCGCCCTGCTCGACGGCCACGGCGGCATGGACGTGCGACGGCGCGCCGGACGGTTGGCCAACCTCGAGGCGGCGCTGGCCGACGCCGACGCCGCGGAACTGACCGGCAGCACCGGCATGGGTCACACCCGGTGGGCCACCCACGGCAGGCCGACCGACCGCAACGCCCACCCGCACCGCGACGCCGCGGGCAAGATCGCCGTCGTCCACAACGGCATCATCGAGAACTTCACCGCCCTGCGCTCCGAGCTCGAGGCCCTTGGCGTCGAGTTCGCCAGCGACACCGACAGCGAGGTCGCCGTCCATCTGGTGTCCTGGCAGTACCACCACGGCCCGTCCGCGGGCGACTTCGTCGCCTCGGTGATGGCCGTGCTGCCACGCCTCGAGGGGCACTTCACGCTGGTGTTCGCCAACGCCGACGATCCGGGCACCATCGTCGCCGCCCGCCGGTCCACGCCGTTGGTGATCGGCGTCGGGGACGGCGAGATGTTCCTCGGCTCCGACGTCGCGGCCTTCATCGAGCACACCCGAGACGCCGTCGAACTCGGCCAGGACCAAGCCGTGGTGATCACCGCCGACGGGTACGCGATCTACGACTTCCACGGCAACCGGGACGACGCCGCCGCCCGGCCGTTCCACATCGACTGGGACCTCTCGGCCGCCGAGAAGGGCGGCTACGAGTACTTCATGCTCAAGGAGATCGCCGAGCAGCCCGCCGCAGTGGCCGACACCCTGCTCGGGCACTTCGCCAACGGGCGCATCGTCCTCGACGAGCAGCGCCTCAGCGACCAGGAACTCCGCGAGATCGACAAGGTCTTCATCGTCGCCTGCGGCACGGCGTACCACTCCGGGCTGCTGGCCAAGTACGCCATCGAGCACTGGACGCGCCTGCCCGTCGAGGTGGAGGTCGCCAGCGAGTTCCGCTACCGCGACCCGGTGCTGGACCGCAGCACGCTGGTGATCGCCATCTCGCAGTCCGGCGAGACGGCCGACACGCTGGAAGCGGTCCGGCACGCCAAGGAGCAGAAGGCCAAGGTGCTGGCCATCTGCAACACCAACGGGTCACAGATTCCGCGGGAGTGCGACGCGGTGCTCTACACCCGCGCCGGACCGGAGATCGGCGTCGCGTCCACCAAGACGTTCCTCGCCCAGGTCGCCGCGAACTACCTGGTCGGGCTGGCGCTGGCGCAGGCCCGCGGCACCAAGTACCCCGACGAGGTGGCCCGCGAGTTCGCCGAGCTGGAGGCGATGCCGGACCTGATCGCCCGGGTGCTGACGTGCATGGAACCGGTGACGGCGCTGGCCCATCGGTTCGCCCAGTCTCAGACGGTGCTGTTCCTCGGCCGCCACGTCGGCTACCCCGTCGCGCTGGAGGGTGCGCTGAAGCTCAAGGAGCTGGCGTACATGCACGCCGAGGGCTTCGCGGCCGGTGAGCTCAAGCACGGTCCGATCGCCCTCATCGAAGACGGCCTGCCCGTCATCGTGGTGATGCCGTCGCCGAAGAACGCCGCGATGCTGCACAGCAAGCTGCTGAGCAACATTCGCGAGATCCAGGCCCGCGGCGCGGTCACCATCGTCATCGCAGAGGAGGGCGACGACACGGTCCGGCCGTACGCCGACCACCTCGTCGAGATGCCCGCGGTGTCCACGCTGTTTCAGCCGCTGCTGTCGACCATCCCGCTGCAGGTGTTCGCCGCCGGGGTGGCCCAGGCCCGCGGATACGACGTGGACAAGCCCCGCAACCTGGCCAAGTCGGTCACCGTCGAGTAGGTCGCCGAGCGCGCCGACCCGTTCTGGGGTAGTTCTGCAGGATGACCAGTAACGTGCGCAGTGCCATCGTCACCGGAGCCTCCGGCGGGATCGGTCGAGCCATCGTCGAGGTCCTGCGGGAGGAGGGTTTCGCCGTCACGATGGTTGGTCGCAACGCCGACAAGTTGCGGGCGGTCGCCGAGGGAGAGCCCGGAATCATTGGGCCGCACCCTCGTTGGCTGTCGGGATCGCTCACCGAGGAGGGCTTCCTCGACGAGGTGGTGACGCGGCACGCCAAGGAATTCGGTTCTCTCGACATCCTCGTCAACAACGCCGGCATCGCCGAGACCCGACCCGTCGGCGAGCAGACCTCGGCGTTCGTCGACGCCCACCTCGCGGTCAACATCCGCGCCGTCATCCTGCTGACCGACAAGTGCCTGCCCCTGTTGAGGAACGCCGTCGCCGAACGCGGCAGCGCCCAGGTGGTCAACACGGCGTCCAACGCCGGGAAGCGGGGCGAGGCAAGTCTCGCAACCTATTCGGCGACGAAGGCCGCGGTCGTCGGGTTCACCGAGGCGCTGCACGACGAACTGGCCGGCGAGGGCATCAAGGCGACCGCGATCTGCCCCGGCCTGGTCGACACCCCGATGGCCGACCCGTACCGCGACGGCGGCGCCACGGCGATGATCAGTCCCCGCGACGTGGCCGAGACGGTCCGTCTGACCACCCGGCTGTCGCAGGCGTGCATCATTCCCGAGATCGTCCTGCTGCGGCCGACGGAGTGGGTGGCGGCCTCGGAGATCCGCTAGCCGAGATGCTCCGCGAGGAACGGGCGCATCAGCGCGACGACGGCGTCGAGCTTGCTCTCGAGCAGGAAGTGGCCGCCGTCGAGCAGGTTGATCTCGGCGCCGGGCAGGTCGCGTCCGAAGGCCAGCGCACCGTCGGGGCCGAAGATCTCGTCGTTGCGACCCCACACCGCCAGCAGGGGCACGCCCGAGGTGCGGAAGTACTCGTGGACGCGCGGATACAGCTCGACGTTGGAGATGTAGTCGGCGAACAGCTCCAGCTGCACCGCGACGGCCTCCTCGGTGTCGGCGACGGCGGCGTGGGCGTTGACCCAGGCGTCGGGGTCGACGACGCTCGGGTCCGAAACGCCATGCGTGTACTGCCATTTGAGACCGTCCATGGAGATCAGGTCGCGTAGCGCATTGGCGTTGGCCTCGGAACGGTCCCGCCCGTAGGCGAACAGCGGCTCCATGGCGTCGCCGACGAAGCCCTCGACGTAGGCGTTGCCGTTCTGCGTGACGATCGCGGCGATCCGCTCCGGGTGCCGCAGCGCCAGGCGCCATCCCACGGGTGCGCCGTAGTCCTGGACGTAGAGCGCGTACCGCGTGAGTCCGAGGTGGTCGAGGAGCGCGTCGACGTGGTCGGCGAGTGAGTCGAAGGTGTAGTCGAAGTCGCCGACGGGCGGTCGATCGGAGTGGCCGAAGCCGGGGTAGTCGGGCGCGATGACGTGATAGCGGTCCGCCAGCGCCGCAACGAGATTGCGGTACATGTGCGAGCTGGCCGGGGTGCCGTGCAGCAGGACGACGGTGGGTGCGTCCGTGCGCCCGGCTTCGCGGTAGAAGGTCTGCCGGCCGGCGATCTCGGCGTAGCGGTGGTGCGTGCGGTGCTCCAGCTGAGTCATGACTAACCCCTTTGAATTCTTATGGTGGTTAGCAGTGAACAGTCTGGTGGCTAACCTGTCAAGCGGTCTATGATGGTTAGTATGGAATCCGGATGGTCGGAGGTGCTCCTCGACCTGCTCAACACCACGCCCGTCGTCGACGGCGCGCCCACGGACACGCTCGACGGCGCCTGGCTGCGCGCCCACGGGGCCGGCGGGCGGCGAGTCCACGACGTTCGGGCTCTTCGTGACGACCTGCAGCGGGTGGTGCGCGGCGAGGCCGCGGGCGCCGTCCTGGGCACCCATCTGCGCGGCGTCACCCAGACGCCGGAGATCGTCGACGACGTCGTGACGTGGCGCCTCGACGCCGACTGGGCCGCGCGGATGGTGCTGGCCTGGGGCGACCTGCAGTCCGCCATGCCCGGCCGGCTGCGGCCCTGCGCGAACGGCGAGTGTCACCTGTTCCTGCTCGACCGCAGCCGCGGCGGCACCGGCCGGTGGTGCTCGATGTCCAGCTGTGGCAACCGGATGAAGGCGCGCCGCCATTACGGGCGGACGGCGGGCGCGGCGACGTAGCCCGCTTCTGGGCCGCCCGAACGCGTAGCCTCGCTTCAAGTAAGGGTTACCTAACTTGAAGGAGGCGATGGCATGGACACTCTCGAATCGGCCCCGGTGGCCGACGTGTTGAGCCGAATGTTCGACGAGGCCGCGACCGCCGACGGGGCGCTGATGGCGGAGTTCGCCGACGGCTGGGACGGCCGCGATCCCGTGGCCGAGATGCTGGCCAGGGAGGCGGCCGACTACCGCGGGCTCTATCACGGATTCGCCGACAACTACCTGAACGTCTCGGCTGAATTCGGGCAGTTCCTCTACGTCTGCGCGCGGGCCTGCCGGGCCACGAACGTCGTCGAATTCGGCACGTCCTTCGGTGTTTCCACCATCCATCTCGCCGCGGCGCTGCGCGACAACGGCGGCGGTCACCTCGTCGGCACCGAGCTGGAGCCCACCAAGGCGCGACGCGCCACCGAGAACCTGACCGCCGCGGGACTGGCCGACGTCGTCGACGTCCGTGTCGGCGACGCCCTCGAGACGCTGCGCGACGACGTCGACCCCGTGGACATGGTGTTGCTCGACGGAGCGTTCAGCCTCTACCTGCCGGTTCTCCAACTCCTCGAATCCCGACTGCGTCCCGGCGCGCTGGTGCTCGGCGAGAACGCCTCCGGCGACTACCTGCGCTACGTCCGCGACCCCCGCAACGGCTACCGATCGGTCGTGCTCCCGTTCGAGCCGGGTCGCGGCAACGAACTGTCCGTGCGGACGGCGTGAAACGATGGCCACCCTCGTCAACGCCGTCCCGCTGCTCACCGCGGTGCGCGACGCGATGTTCCTGTCGGGCACCGTCGGCGTCGTCGACCAACCCACTCCCACCATGCGGCGGATCCAACTGCGCGGACCCCGGCTCAAGGGGCTGACCTGGACACCGGGCCAACACGTCAGGGTGCAGGTGACCGGGTTTCGCGAATCGATGGTGCGACTGCGCCCGCGGGACACCCTGCGCACCTATTCGATCCATCGGGCGGACCCCGACGCGGGCACGCTCGACATCGTGATGTTCGACCACGGCACGGCCGACACCCCCGCCAAGCGCTGGGCCGCAACGGTTTCGGTCGGAGACCAGGTGAACGTCACCCGTCCGCAAGGCAATCTCGTGGTCCGCCAGGACGCGCCCTACCACCTCTTCGTCGGGGAGGAGACGGCGTCGGTCGCGTTCGCCGCGATGCTGCGCGCGCTGCCCGCCGGGGCGAAGGTTCACGGCGTGGTCGAGGGCGAGCCCGGTGCGACGCCGTTGCCGCTGGCCCACCGCCTGACCCACGTCCACCGCACCGACCCGGCGGCCGACTCGACGGTGCTGGCCGACGCGCTGCGCGCCCTCGAGCTGCCCGACCGGCCCGGGGCGGCCTACCTGGCCGGTGAGGCCCGCACCATTCAGCGCCTTCGCAGAATCCTGACCGACGAACGCGGCTGGGATCGACGCCAGATCGTCACCAAGCCCTTCTGGACCCCCGGCCGCACCGGCATGGAGTAGGGGCGGGACCGCGGCCTCGACGTGTTGGCCGGTGCCCGTCGAGGCTCACGACGTAACGTGGGCTGGGTGCGGCACTACTACGGCGCGGACGCCATACGTCACGCAGAAGCACCGCTCTTGGCCAGCCTGCCCGACGGCGCCCTGATGCGCCGGGCCGCGTTCGGCCTCGCCGGCGTCATCACGGCAGAACTGCGGTCGCGCACGGGCGGGGTCGCCGGGCGGCACGTCTGCGCGGTCGTCGGATCCGGCGACAACGGCGGCGACGCGCTCTGGGCCGCGACGTTCCTGCGACGGCGCGGGGTGTCCGCCTCGGCCGTCGTCCTCAACCCCGAGCGCGTGCACCGCGGCTCGCTCGCCGCCTTCACGCGTTCCGGCGGCCAGCTGGTCCAAAGCGTGCCGCCGACAACGGATCTGGTGGTCGACGGCGTCGTCGGCATCTCCGCGAGTGGGCCGCTGCGCCCCGACGCCGAGGCCGTCTTCGCCGCCGTCGACGACGCCGGCATCCCCGTCGTGTCGGTCGACCTGCCCAGCGGGGTCGACGTCCACACCGGTGCGGCCGACGGACCCCACGTGCGGGCCGCGCTGACCGTCACCTTCGGCGGCCGCAAGCCGGTGCACGCCCTCGGCGAGTGCGGGCGCGTCGTGCTGGTCGACATCGGCCTCGACCTGCCCGACGGCGACCTGGTCAGCCTCGAGGCCGCCGACGTCGCCGCCCGGTGGCCGGTGCCGGGCCCGCACGACGACAAGTACACCCAGGGCGTCACCGGCGTGCTGGCCGGCTCCAGCACCTATCCCGGCGCGGCGATTCTCTGCACGGGTGCGGCCGTCGCCGCCACCTCGGGCATGGTCCGCTACGCGGGAACCGCTGACGCCGAAGTGGTTTCGCATTGGCCCGAGGTGATCGCGACGTCGTCGGCCGAGGATGCCGGCCGCGTGCAGGCATGGGTGGTTGGGCCCGGGATCGGGACCGACGACGCCGGCGAGGGCGCCCTGCGGTTCGCACTCGGCACCGACCTGCCGGTCGTGGTCGACGCCGACGCACTCACGGTGCTGTCGTCCCATCCGGACATGCTGCACGGCCGCACCGCGCCGACGGTGTTGACGCCCCACGCCGGTGAATTCGCCCGCCTCGCAGGCCATCCACCCGGCGACGACCGGGTGACGGCCACGCGCGCGTTGGCCGACCGGTTCGGCGCGACCGTGCTGCTGAAGGGCAACGTCACCGTCGTCGCCGAACCCGGCAGCGGGCCCGTCTACCTCAACCCGGCGGGTCAGTCCTGGGCGGCGACCGCCGGTTCAGGCGACGTGCTCTCCGGCGTCATCGGGTCGCTGCTGGCCGCCGGCCTGCCCGGCGGTGAGGCCGCGGCGATGGCCGCGTTCGTCCACGCCCGCGCGGCAGGCCTGTCGGCCGAGAGCCCCGGACCGCGACCGGCACCCACCTCGGCGTCGGGAATCCTCGCCCACATCCGTTCGTCGATCGCCAACCTCCAGTAAGGACACTTCATGTCGCGCAGGCACAAGCCGGCTCAATCCATCTCACCGGCGTACACGGGGCGGTTCTCGATGGCGCCCGTGCCGGCGCTGCGGATGCCCGACGAGTGCATGGACGCCGAGGCGGCGTATCGGTTCATCCACGACGAGCTGATGCTCGACGGAAGCTCTCGGCTCAACCTCGCCACGTTCGTCACGACGTGGATGGACCCCGAGGCCGAGAAGCTGATGGCCGAGACGTTCGACAAGAACATGATCGACAAGGACGAGTACCCGGCGACCGCCGCGATCGAACAGCGCTGCGTCTGCATGGTGGCGGACCTGTTCCACGCCGAGGGCTTGCGCGACGACGATCCGGCCAGCGCGATCGGCGCGTCGACGGTCGGCTCCAGCGAGGCCGTGATGTTGGCCGGGTTGGCGATGAGCTGGCGGTGGCGGGCGAAGGTTGGCAAGGAGTGGAAGACGCGGACGCCGAAGCTGGTGCTCGGCTCCAATGTGCAGGTGGTGTGGGAGAAGTTCTGCCGGTACTTCGACGTCGAACCCGTCTACCTTCCGGTGGAGCAGGGTCGGTACGTCATCACGCCCGAGCAGGTGCTGGCGGCGGTCGACGAGGACACGATCGGCGTCGTCGCCATCCTCGGAACCACCTACACCGGCGAGCTCGAGCCGGTCGGCGAAATCTGCGCGGCTCTCGACGAGTTGGCGGCCGGTGGAGGGGCGGACGTGCCGGTGCACGTCGACGCGGCGAGCGGCGGCTTCGTCGTGCCGTTCCTGCACCCCGACCTCGTCTGGGACTTCCGGCTGCCCAGGGTGGTGTCGATCAACGTCAGCGGGCACAAGTACGGGTTGACCTATCCCGGAATCGGTTTCGTCGTGTGGCGCAGCGCCGAACACCTGCCCGAGGAGCTGGTGTTCCGGGTCAACTACCTAGGCGGTGACATGCCGACCTTCACGCTGAACTTCTCCAAGGGAGGCAACCAGGTCATCGGCCAGTACTACAACTTCCTGCGGTTGGGCCGCAGCGGCTACAGCCAGGTGATGACGTCGCTGTCCTGGACAGCGCGGTGGCTGGGCGACCAGTTGCGCGACGGCGAGCACTTCGAGGTCATCGCCGACGGCTCGGCGATCCCGGTCGTCGCCTTCCGGCTCAAGGGCGACCGCGGCTACACGGAATTCGACGTCTCCCACGCGCTGCGGGCCTACGGCTGGCAGGTGCCCGCCTACACGATGCCCGACGACGCGACCGACGTCACCGTGCTGCGGATCGTGGTGCGGGAGGGCTTCTCCGCCGACCTGGCCCGCGCGCTCAAGGACGACATCGTCACCGTGCTGAAGAGCCTCGACGAGCTCAAGCCGGCGGGCCACTTCGACGGCGACCAGCCGTTCGCTCACTAGGGCACGCAGCCGGTGTCGAGCGACGCCGACGGGGCGTTCTGAGACAATCGTGGCGACATGACCGCGCACCCGACCGAACTGCCGACCACGACCGCCACGCCGACCGCGGTGGTGGACCTCGGCGCGATTCGGCACAACGTCGGATTGCTGCGTGAACTCGCCGGCTCGGCCGAGGTGATGGCCGTGGTCAAGGCCGACGGCTACGGCCACGGCGCCGCGCGCGTCGGTCGGGCCGCCATCGAGGCGGGCGCCACCGAACTGGGGGTCGCGACCCTCGGCGAGGCGCTGGACCTGCGGCGCGACGGTGTCACGGCCCCCGTGCTGTGCTGGCTGCACGCGCCCGGCATCGACTTCGCGCCCGCGCTGACGGCCGACGTGCAGGTCGGGGTCTCGTCCACCCGGCAGCTCGACGAGGTCCTCGACGCCGCCCGCCGGACCGGCCGCACCGCGACCGTCACCGTCAAGGTGGACACCGGTCTGAGCCGCAACGGCGTCGGTGCCGCCGAGTTCCCGGCCCTGCTGTCGGCGCTGCGCAACGCGGTCTCCGACGGGGCGATCCGGCTGCGCGGCCTGATGTCGCACCTGGCCTGCGGTGACGATCCGGCGAGCCCGGTCAACGACCGGCAGGCCCGGCGCTTCACGGAGATGCGCACCCAGGCCCGCGAGGCCGGCGTCGAGTTCGAGGTGCACCACCTGGCCAATTCCCCGGCGGCCATGACGCGGCCCGACCTGGCCTTCGACCTGGTGCGGCCCGGCATCGCGGTGTACGGCCAGACGCCGATCCCGGAGAGGGGCGACATGGGCCTTCGGCCCGCCATGACGCTGAGGTGCCCGGTGGCCCAGGTGCGGCGGCTGAAGTCGGGCGACGGAGTCTCCTACGGCCACACGTGGGTCGCCGAGGCGGACACCACCGTCGCGCTGATCCCGCTGGGATACGCCGACGGCGTCTTCCGTGGGCTGAGCGGCCGGATGTCGGTGCTGGTCAACGGGCGCCTGCGCCCGAACGTCGGCCGCATCTGCATGGATCAGTTCGTGGTCGACCTGGGACCCGGACCGGTAGACGTCACCGAGGGCGACGAGGCCGTGCTGTTCGGCCCCGGCGACGGGGGCGAACCCACGACGCAGGACTGGGCGACGACGCTGGACACCATCAACTACGAGGTCGTCACCAGTCCGCGCGGCCGGGTGTCGCGGGTCTACCTCGACGAGCCGGGCGGACACCGTTGAGCCGTAAGCGAAGGGGTCAGTGGCTGGCCGGTCTCGCCGGCCTCTCCGCCGTCGGAGGGCTCGCGGGCACCACCGTCGCGCGCTCCCTGACGCGTCGCGTCTCCGACGTGGACCCGCATCGGGACGAGGACTTCGAACTCCTCGACGCCGACCGGGGCTGCGTGGTGACGACGTCGGACGGCGTGCCGCTCGCCGTCCGGGAGGTCGGCCCCGAGGACGCGCCGCTGACGGTCGTCTTCGCCCACGGCTTCACTCTGCGCATGGGGGCGTTCTACTTTCAGCGCGCCCGGCTGACCGAACAGTGGGGATCACAGGTCCGCATGGTGTTCTACGACCAGCGCGGGCACGGCCAGTCCGGTGAGGCGCCACCCGAGTCCTACACCGTTCCGCAACTGGGGCAGGACCTCGAGACCGTGCTCGCGGTGATGGCGCCCCGCGGACCGGTGGTCCTGGTCGGGCACTCCATGGGCGGGATGACGGTGTTGTCCCACGCCCGCCAGTTTCCGCAGCGCTACCCCAGCCGCGTCGTCGGCGTCGCCCTCATTTCGTCTGCCGCCGAGGGTGTTTCGCGGTCTCCGCTGGGCGAGGTGCTCAAGAACCCCGTCCTCGAAGCCGCCCGTTTCGCCGTGCGCTACGCACCCAAGACGGTGCACCGCACCCGCGGCGCGGCCAAGTCGGTGATCGGTCCGGTGCTGCGGGCGGCGTCCTACGGCGACGAGAAGGTCAGTCGCAGCGTCGTGGCGTTCTCCGAGCGGATGATGCACGACACCCCCATCGCCACCCTGGTGGGCTTCCTGCATGCGCTCGAGGTGCACGACGAGACCGCGGCGCTGCCCGTGCTGGCCAAGGTGCCGACGCTGATCGTCTGCGGCGACCACGACCTGCTGACCCCTCACGAATACGCCGAGGCCATGGCTGCCGAGCTGCCGAAGTCCGAGCTCGTCATCGTCGGCGGCGCAGGCCATCTCGTCCAACTGGAACGACCGGAGATCGTCGACGACGCGTTGGTGCGACTCGTCGAGCGGGCGACGCCGTCCAAGCTGGTCGCGTTGACGCGCCGGCTGCGGGAACGGGTGCGCACCCATGGCTGAGGTACTCGAGGGCACCGCGGAGTTGCCGACCGCGGAGGAGACCCAGGCGTTCGGAGCCCGGTTTGGCGCCGACCTGGTCGCCGGCGACGTCGTCGTGCTGTCGGGACCGCTCGGGGCCGGAAAGACCGTGCTGGCCAAGGGAATCGCCCGCGCCATGGACGTCGAGGGCGCGGTCACCTCGCCGACGTTCGTGCTGGCACGGGTCCACCCGGCGCGACGAGAGGGCGCTCCCGCCATGGTGCACGTCGACGTGTACCGGCTGCTCGACCATGCCGGTGCGGATCTGCTCGCCGAGCTCGATTCCCTGGACCTGGACACCGATCTGGACGACGCCGTGGTGGTCGTCGAATGGGGCGAGGGCCTCGCGGAGCGGTTGTCCGAGCGTCACCTCGACATCAGACTCGAACGCGGCGGCGACACCGACGTCCGGATCGCGACCTGGAAGTGGGCGGGCAGATGACCGTCGTCCTGGCGATCGACACCGCCACCCCCGCCGTCACCGCGGGGGTGGTCCGCCGTACCCCGGCGGGCGTCGACGTCCTCGGCGAGCGGGTGACCGTCGACCCGCGCGCCCACGCCGAGCAACTGACCCCGAACGTGTTGGGCGCCTTGGCCGACGCCGGGCTGCGGATGGCCGACCTGGACGCCGTGGTCGTCGGCTGCGGTCCCGGCCCCTTCACCGGACTGCGCGTGGGCATGGCGACCGCCGCCGCCTACGGGCACGCCCTCGACCTGCCGGTGTACGGCGTGTGCAGCCTCGACGCGATCGGGGTGGACACCGCAGGCGACGTGCTGGTGGTCACCGACGCCCGGCGGCGCGAGGTGTACTGGGCGCGCTACCGCGACGGCGCCCGCGTCGACGGCCCCGCGGTGAGCGCCCCCGCCGACGTGCCCGACGACGTCTCGGCGGTGGCCGGATCACGCGAGCACGTCGCCCTCTTCACCGGCACGCACCTGCCGCCCAGCGTCCCGACCGCCTCGGGGCTGGTGCGCGTCGCCGACTGGGCCAACCCGCCGGAACCGTTGGTGCCGCTGTACCTTCGGCGCCCCGACGCCAAGCCCTCCCAGGCGCGCACGTGACCGTGGAGTACGGCCCGTTGACGATCGGCGACGCCGACCGCTGCGCCGACCTGGAGGCCCAGCTGTTCCCCGGCGACGACCCGTGGCCCGCGGTGGCGTTCATCCGCGAACTGGAGTCCGCCCACAATCACTACGTCGCGGCGCGGCTGGACGGCGAACTGGTCGGATACGCGGGCGTCAGCCGGCTGGGCCGCAAACCACCGTTCGAGTACGAGGTGCACACCATCGGCGTCGACGCCCGCTTCCAGGGCAGGGGCATCGGCCGCGCGCTGCTCGACCAGCTGCTCGCCATCGCCGACGGCGGCACCGTCTTCCTCGAGGTGCGGACCGACAACGCCGCCGCGATCGGTCTGTACGAGAGCGTCGGCTTCACCGTGGTGGGACTGCGCAAGAGGTACTACCGCGTCAGCGGGGCCGACGCGTACACGATGCGTCGGCCGGCCGAGGAGGGCACGCCATGATCGTTTTGGCCATCGAAAGCTCCTGTGACGAAACGGGAGTCGGCATCTGTCGGCTCGACGACGACGGCACCGTGACGCTCCTGGCGGACGAGGTGGCCTCCAGCGTCGACGAACACGCCCGCTTCGGCGGCGTCGTCCCCGAGATCGCGTCACGCGCGCACCTCGAGGCGCTCGGCCCCACGATGCGCCGCGCGCTGGCGACCGCCGGCGTGGCGAGGCCCGACGTCGTCGCCGCCACCATCGGTCCCGGCCTCGCCGGCGCACTGCTGGTGGGAGTTGCCGCCGCCAAGGCGTATTCGGCCGCCTGGGAGGTGCCGTTCTACGCGGTCAACCACCTGGGCGGACACCTCGCCGCCGACGTCTACGACCACGGGCCGCTGCCGGAGAGCGTCGGGCTGCTGGTGTCCGGCGGACACACCAGCCTGCTGCACGTGCGATCGCTGGGGGAGCCGATCGAGGAGATCGGCAGCACCGTCGACGACGCCGCCGGCGAGGCCTACGACAAGATCGCCCGACTGCTCGGCCTGGGCTACCCGGGAGGGCGGGTGCTCGACGAACTGGCCCGCACGGGCGACCGCGACGCGATCGTCTTCCCCCGCGGCATGACCGGGCCCCGCGACGACCCCTACGCGTTCAGCTTCTCGGGGCTCAAGACCGCGGTCGCGCGCTACGTGGAGTCACACCCGGACGCCGCGACCGCGGACGTCGCCGCCGGCTTCCAGGAGGCCGTGGCCGACGTGCTCACCAAGAAGGCGGTACGCGCGGCGGACGCCCTCGGTGCGTCCACGCTTCTGATCGCCGGCGGCGTGGCGGCAAACTCCCGGCTGCGCGAGCTGGCCGAGGAGCGTTGCGAGGCGGCGGGTTTGACCCTGCGGGTGCCGCGGCCGCGGTTGTGCACCGACAACGGCGCGATGATCGCCTCGTTCGCCGCCCATCTGATTGCTGCGGGAGCGTCGCCGTCGTCGCTCGCGGCGGCCACCAATCCCGGTCTGCCGGTGGTGCGGGGACAGGTCGCCTGAGCCGGGCCCACCGTCGTCACGAGCAGGCGTGCGACCGGACGATTTCGGCCCCCACGCGATCAAGATCCACACGACTGCGCACCCACCCTTGAGTACTGGCACTCGCGTGTATAGAGTGCTAAGTGGCAAGCGGCCAAACCCCGCTCCGGCTCCCGCGACGACGGTGTCGAGGTTCAGGACGCGTGCCGATCGACATGACAATTGCAGGAAATCCGTGAAGGTCCGGGAATCGTCCCGGATCGCACCCCTATCAATGTGGAGGGCTAATCGTGGCCGTGAACATCAAGCCACTCGAGGACAAGATCCTCGTTCAGGCCAATGAGGCCGAGACGACGACCGCTTCTGGTCTGGTCATCCCCGACACCGCCAAGGAAAAGCCGCAGGAAGGCACCGTCGTCGCAGTTGGCCCCGGCCGCTGGGACGAAGATGGCGAGAAGCGCATCCCCCTGGACGTCTCCGAGGGCGACACCGTCATCTACAGCAAGTACGGCGGCACCGAGATCAAGTACAACAACGAGGAGTACCTGATCCTGTCGGCGCGTGACGTGCTGGCAGTCGTCTCCAAGTAAGCATCGCCCATTCCGCCCCGGAGGTCCCCCGTCTCGAAGCGGGTGACGTCCGGGGCGGCATGCGTTGTGTCTCATCCACGTAGGCAGAAAGAACCATCATGAGCAAGCAGATTGAGTTCAACGAGACTGCGCGCCGGGCCATGGAGGCCGGCGTCGACAAGCTCGCCGACGCGGTCCGCGTGACCCTGGGACCGCGTGGCAGGCACGTCGTCCTGGCCAAGGCCTTCGGTGGCCCGGTCGTCACCAACGACGGCGTGACCATCGCCCGGGAGATCGACCTCGAGGATCCGTTCGAGAACCTCGGCGCACAGCTCGTCAAGTCCGTCGCCACCAAGACCAACGACGTCGCGGGCGACGGCACCACCACCGCCACCGTGCTGGCCCAGGCGATCATCAAGGCCGGCCTGCGCAACGTGGCCGCCGGCGCCAACCCCATCGAGCTGGGCCTCGGCATCGCCAAGGCCGCCGACGCCGTGTCCGAGGCGCTGCTGTCCGCCGCCACCCCGATCACCGACCAGAACGGCATCGCGCAGGTCGCCACCGTGTCCTCGCGTGACGAGGTCATCGGTCAGCTGGTCGGCGAGGCCATGACCAAGGTCGGCCACGACGGCGTCGTCACCGTCGAGGAGTCCTCGACGCTGAACACCGAGCTCGAGGTCACCGAGGGCGTCGGCTTCGACAAGGGCTTCACCTCGGCGTACTTCATCACCGACTTCGACGCCCAGGAAGCCGTCCTCGAAGACGCGCTGGTGCTGCTGAACCGGGAGAAGATCAGCTCGCTGCCGGACCTGCTGCCCCTGCTGGAGAAGGTCGCCGAGTCGGGCAAGCCGCTGCTGATCATCGCCGAGGACGTCGAAGGCGAGGCACTGTCGACCCTGGTCGTCAATGCCATCCGCAAGACGCTCAAGGCCGTCGCGGTCAAGGCGCCGTTCTTCGGTGACCGCCGCAAGGCATTCCTCGACGACCTCGCGGTCGTCACGGGTGGCCAGGTCGTCAACCCCGACGTCGGACTGTTGCTGCGCGAGGTCGGCCTCGAGGTGCTGGGCACCGCCCGGCGCGTCGTCGTCAGCAAGGACAGCACCGTGATCGTCGACGGCGGCGGCAGCCAGGACGCCATCGAGGGCCGCAAGTCTCAGCTGCGCGCCGAGATCGAGTCCACCGACTCCGACTGGGATCGCGAGAAGCTCGAGGAGCGGCTGGCGAAGCTCTCCGGCGGCGTCGCGGTCATCAAGGTAGGCGCGGCCACCGAGACCGACCTGAAGAAGCGCAAGGAAGCCGTCGAGGACGCGGTCTCCGCGGCCAAGGCGGCCGTCGAGGAGGGCATCGTCACCGGCGGTGGCAGCGCCCTCGTCCAGGCCGGGTCGGTGCTGCCGGCCCTGCGTGAGTCGCTGTCCGGAGACCAGGCGCTCGGCGTCACCGTCTTCGCCTCCGCGCTGTCCTCGCCGCTGTTCTGGATCGCCACCAACGCCGGGCTGGACGGCTCGGTCGTGGTGAACAAGGTCTCGGAGCTGTCGGCAGGTCAGGGCTTCAACGCCGCGACGCTGACCTACGGCGACCTGCTCGCCGACGGTGTCGTCGACCCCGTCAAGGTCACCCGCTCCGCGGTGCTCAACGCGGCGTCGGTCGCCCGGATGATCCTCACCACCGAAACCGCAGTGGTCGAGAAGCCCGCCCCGTCCGAGGACGACGGCCACGGCCACGGGCATCACGGACACTCGCACTAAGGCAGTTCGCTCGAACAGCGCCCCCGGCCATTCGGCCGGGGGCGTTCTTCATGCGGGCGGCCATCGCGCGCCGCTACGACTTCACCCCGGCGTACATGGCCGCTGGCGGCTGGGCCAGAAGTTCCTTCACCGCCCTGGTGTCGGCGTCGGCCAGCACTTCGTCCAACCCGGACTCCAGGCCGTCGAGTGCCAGGCGGATCACGTCGGCGGGGTCGTTCTTGGGCACGTCGACGCCGTCCAACATGTCGGTGTCGGTGGCTGAGAGGTGTAGTCCGAGGACGTGGGTGCCCTGGGCCGCCAACTCGAGTCGAGTGCTGTTGGTCAGCTGCCACTCGGCGGCCTTGGCCGCGGCGTAGGCGCCGTTGCCGGGGAACACTTGGAAGGATCCGATCGACAAGACGTTGAGAATGACGCCACCGCCGTTGCGCGCCAAGGTTGGCGCGAAGGCGCGGGTCGTCGACAGCGTGCCCCAGAAATGAGTGGCGAATTCGAGGCGGATGGCATCGAGATCGCCCGTGACGAGGTTCTGCATGGTGGCGACGCCGGCGTTGTTGACCAGCACGTCGACGTCGGTGGCCATGGCGGCAACGTCGACGACGGTCGCGTCGTCGGTGACGTCGAGGTAGGTCGGCACGATGCGCGGGTCGCCTCCGGCAATGGCATCCGGTCGCCGCGTCGCGGCATACACCTTGGTGGCGCCCCGCTCGAGCACCTGGCGGACGAACTCTGCACCCAATCCCCGGTTGGCACCGGTCACCAGGACCGTCGCGTTTCTCAGTTCCATTCGGCAACCCTAGAATGTGACATTGGTGTGAGGTTCAAGCGCTCGTCACGTGACCTGGCGCACATCCACCGTCGACGGGAGTTGCGTGAAGATCGGTGAACTCGCCCGACGCACGGGCGCCAGCGTGCGGTCACTGCGCTACTACGAACAACGACGTCTTCTCCTGGCCCATCGGACCCCCGGCGGGCAACGAACCTACGGAGACGACGCGGTCGAGCGCGTGATGCTCATCAAGGAGCTGTTCGCCGCCGGGCTCGGCAGCGACGGCGTGGTGCAGTTGCTGCCGTGCGTCGACTCGGGGACGGCAACGTCGGCGATGGTCGAGCGCCTCGTCTGCGAACGTGCCCGCATCGACGCTGACGTCAGCAGACTGGCCGCCACGCGTGACCGGCTCGACCAGCTCATCGTGCAGACGCGGCGCCATGTCGTGGTCCGCCCCGCGGACGTGGGACCGTAACCCTCACCAGCGGCGCAGGATGGTCGTGAAAGTCGTTCCGGCGCGCGATCTCTCACGACGGTCGTGAGCAATCGCCAAAGCGCCTCGAGCGGACGTGTTGCGGCGTGTTCTAAGTTGAGCCATGGCCGATCCGCCTGCGAGACGTTCTGAGCTGCCCACGGTGTCGCCGCCGACCACGGGACAGGTCGCCGGGCTCGATCTGCACCTGGACCGCCCCGGCGGCAGGGTTCGCGACAGCCTGATGGACGCCGTCCGGGAGGCCATCCGAACGGGGCGGCTGACGCCGGGGACGCGGTTGCCGTCGAGTAGAGCGCTGGCTGCCGACCTCGGCATGGCGCGCAACACCGTGGCCCGCGCGTATGCCGAGCTGATCGCCGAGGGCTGGTTGTCGGCACACCAGGGCGCGAGCACCGTGGTGTCGCGGCGCAGCGCCGAGGCCGTCCGGTCCGTCGCCACGCCACCACGACGACCGCCGCCCAGCCGGCTCGACCACGATCTGCGGCCCGGTCATCCTGACCTGTCGTCGTTTCCCCGGGCGGAGTGGAGCCGCGCGGTGACCCGAGCGTTGAGCGCGGCACCGTCCGAGGCGTTCGGCTACGGCGATCCGCACGGCCGTCCCGAGCTTCGTCGCGCCCTCGCGCACTACCTTGCCCGGGCCCGTGGCGTCCGGGCGCAGGCCTGCAACATCGTGGTGTGCAGTGGCGCCGCGGAGGGCTTGAGCCTCGTCGCCCGAGCCCTCGCCGACGCCGGGGTGGCCTCGGTGGCCGTCGAGGAGTTCGGCCTGCCTACCCAGCGGGCGGCTCTCGCGAGCGCCGGATTCGGTTGCCCCGCACTGTCGGTGGACTCCCACGGGGCCGACGTCGCAGCACTCGACGGGATGGCCGGGGTGGGTGCGGTGCTGTTGACACCCTCGCATCAATTTCCGCTCGGGGTGTCCCTGCACTCCGAACGCCGGGCGGCGGTCGTCGACTGGGCGCGACGGACCGGTGCGGTGATCCTCGAAGACGATTACGACGGCGAGTTCCGTTACGACCGCAGCCCCGTCGGTGCACTGCAGGGGGTCGACCCCGATCGCGTCGTCTACCTGGGTACCGCAAGCAAGTCGCTGGCCCCGGGTCTTCGGCTCGGCTGGCTCGCGATACCCGGGCGCCTCGTCGAGGCGGTGGTGCGGATGAAGGGGGAGACCGAGGAAACCTGTGGCGTCGTCGACCAACTGGCGATGGCCGAATTCGTCGAGTCCGGGTCCTATGACCGGCACATCCGCACCATGCGGGCCGAATATCGCCGCCGCCGAGAACAACTCGTCACCGCGGTCGCGGATGCCTCGCCGACGACCGTCGTCGGCGGCATGCCGGCCGGGTTGCACGTGACCCTCGAGCATCTCGGTCTCGCGACCGGTCGCCCCGCGTGGCGGCGGCTCGGCCTGGAGAGTCTCGAACTGTACCGGCACCCCGACAGCCGAAGTGCCCGTGCCGGATTGGTGGCCGGATTCGCGGCACCGTCGCCAAGCTCGTGGTCGGCGGCGGTAGATGCTCTGATCCGATTGCTGCCGTGACTGGCCCCCGCTGGCGGCGCCCAAGTGGCCCATCGCAGTGGCCACTGCGGGGATACCGTGGACTGCATGTTGGCTACCGGAAACACCAAGGTCACCGATCTGCTGTGCGTCACCCCGCCGCCGATCCCCGCTGGCGCACACGCCATGACGCAATTGGTGGAGCTTCCGCCGGCCGACGCCGGTCTGGCGCCGCATCGACATTCCGGTCCGGTGTTCGGCTACATGGTGGAGGGCCGGATGCTCTTCGAGCTGGAGGGGCGAGAGCCGGTCGAAATCGTTGCCGGACAAGCATTCTGGGAACCCGGTGGTGACGTGGTGCACTACCAGACGAGGAACCTGGAGCCCTCGACGTGGAGCCGCTTCGTCGCGGTGTGCATCTGCGCTCCCGACGTCGAGATGATCACCATGCTGGAGCCGGCCGAGATAGCCGCACGCGACGCCCTGCGGCACCCCAGCGCGCGCCAGGCAACGGCATGAGAACCATGCGGGCGGTGGTTGCGCGCAGTCGCACCAGCGGCCTCGAGTTCGCCGACGTCCCTCATCCCCACGCTGCGGAGAACGACGTCGTCGTTCGGGTGCACGCGGCGGGGTTCACCCCGGGTGAACTCGAGTGGCCCGGCACGTGGACCGACCGGGCGGGGCGAGATCGGACGCCCACCGTCCCGGGCCACGAGGTCGCCGGCGTGGTGACCGAATTGGGTTACGGCACAACCGGACTCGACGTCGGGCAGCGCGTCTTCGGGATCACCGACTGGTGCCGCGACGGCACGCTGGCCGAGTACGTCGCGGTGGAGGCGCGCAACCTCGTCTGCCTGTCGGACCGGGTGGACTACGTCACCGCCGCGGCGACGCCGATCTCGGGCCTGACCGCATGGCAGGGCATGTTCACCCACGGCCGGCTCGAACCTGGTCGGACGGTCCTGGTTCACGGCGCCGCCGGCGGCGTCGGTTCGCTCGCGGTGCAACTGGCGCGCGAGGTGGGGGCCCGGGTGATCGGCACCGGCCGCGCCGCCCACCGCACGGCGGTGCTCGACCTGGGGGCGGACTCGTTCGTGGACCTCGAGCACGACCGCCTCGACGAGGTCGGCCAGGTCGACGTCGTGTTCGACGTGCTGGGCGGTGAGGTCCTGGACTGCTCGGCGCCGCTGGTGCGTCCCGGCGGCGCGCTGGTCAGCATCGCCGAACCGCCTCGGATCCAGCCCGAGGCCGGACGGACCGTGTTCTTCGTCGTCGAGCCCGACCGGGCGGGGCTCGCCGAACTGGAAATCAGGCTCGCGGACGGCCGGCTCCGGCCCCTCCTCGGCACCACGTACCGACTCGACGACGCGCTCGCCGCTTTCGACCCGGGCACCCGCGGTCACGGCAAGCCCGTGATCCGCGTCGTCGGCGACGATCACATCGAAGGAGACGACAGATGACCGACTTTCCCCAGACGTCGGCGGCGACGGCCGCGTTGACGGTGGCGACCCGGTTCTACACCCCGGCGATGCTCAACCACTGCGTGCGGTCGTACCTGTGGGGTCGGGCGTACGCCGCCACGCACGACGTCGCCGTCGACGACGAATTGTTCTACGTGGCGGCGATGCTGCACGACATCGCCCTCGTCGACTCGTTCGACAGCCATCGGGTGTCGTTCGAGCAGGCGGGCGGTGACGTGGCGTGGGTATTCGGCATCGCGGCGGGCTGGCCCGCTGATCGGGCAGACAGGGCGACCGAGATCATCGTGCTGCACATGCGCGACGACGTCTCGGCGACCGTGGATCCGGAATCGCACCTTCTACAGGTCGCCACGAGTTGGGACGTCGCGGGGCGGCGGGCCGAGGAGTTCTCCGCCGAGACGAGGACGGAGATCGTGGGGCGCTATCCGAGGCTGGGCTTCGGGCGGGAGTTCATCGCGTGCTTCCAGGACCAGGCGGCGCGCAAACCAGACGGAGCCGCTGCAGCCTCCATGGCCAGCGACGGCGCGCGCCGCATCGCGGCCAATCCGCTCGACGGCTGAGCGGGGTCAGGCCGCGACGGACAGTCGACGCTCGGCGGTGCTGACGTGGAAGTACACCTGGTGGCACGGCGAGCACGAGACCTCGTACTGCAGGCCGCCACCGGAGGCGGCGTCCAGCGCGAAGGTGAGTGGGCCCGCGCAACGCGGGCAGTGCGTGGTTCCGGCTTCGATGGTTGACGTCATCGCCAGGCCTTTCCGATGGGGCGCTCGTTCGTTGAGCAGTGGATGCCCTTCAAAGTAGGAAGCCAACCTAATAGATCGCTTAGAAAATGCCGGTCTGGGCGCCGGTGTGCCCAGTCTCACGAGTGGGTACGCGCCGATTGTGGGGTTGCCATGAGTAAAATCGTTTTTGCTCCTGACCGACATCGATGAGTGTCGGGAGCGGCCGTGAATCAGGAGAGCAGTGCAGTGAACATGCCCGGCAGCCACGCGGGCCAGCAGTGGCGGGCGCGTCAGCGCGACATCCTGAGCCGGATCGTGCGCGAAACGGACCCGCCGACCGGCAGCCTCCCGCGCATCACCGAGAACACCAGGAAGCTCGACGCCGCGTACAGCGCGCGGGTGGGGGAGGTGCTCGACCTGGCCGGGTCGATCGGCGCCATCATGATGGCGTCCGGAATGCCGGCCACCGCCACGATGGAGCAGGTCACCGCGATCACGCTCGCCTACGGCTTGGAGCGCTGCGAGGTCGACGTCATCAACACGACGATCCACGTCTCCGCGTACCGCGGCCCGACGGCCGCCCCTGCGAGCACCCTGCACATCGTGCAGAGCCGGTCGATGGACTTCAGCCGGCTGGCCGCCGTCGACCGGCTCATCGCCCGCATCCGCGCGGGGGAGGTGTCCCCGACCACGGCCCGCGACGAACTGGACGCCATCACCACCGCGCCGCACCCCTACAAGCGCTGGATCGCCACCCTGGCTTGGGGGGCGCTGGCCTTCGCGACCGCCGGGACCCTCGGCGCCAGCCTGCTGGCCTGCCTCGTCAGCGCGCTGAGCGCCATGACGATCGACCGGGTCAACCGCCAGCTGAACAAGCACGGACTGCCGTTCTTCTTCCAGTACGGAGTGGGCGGCGCCATTGCGACCGCGCCGCCGCTGATCCTCTACTGGCTCAGCCCCAAGATCGGCCTGGACTTCGAGCCGACGGTCGCCATCGCCGCGGGCCTCGTCGTCCTCCTGGCCGGACTGTCACTCGTTGGTTCGGTGGGTGACGTCATCACCGGTGCGCCCGTGACGGCCGCGGCCCGCTTCTTCGAGCTCGTCATGATGACCGCCGCCACCATTTCCGGTGTGGCCCTGGTGCTGCACCTGGCCGGCCAGTTCGGCGCGCCGTTCGTGGCGATCAGCGCGTACGCGCCGCCGGCCCTGGCCGAGATGCCCGCGAGGGTCGCCTTCGGCGCCGCCAGCGCCGCGGCCTACGCCCTGGCGTGCTACGCCGAGCGCACCTCGGCGGTGGCCGCCGCGTTCGGTGGAGCCGCGGGCACGGTGGTGTTCCTGCTGGCGCAGGGACTGGGACTGGGTGCGGTCGTGGCGTCCTTCGCCGCCGCGGTGCCCATCGGACTGGTCGGGCGACTCATGGAGCGCCGCAACCTGGCTCCGCCGCTGGTCGTGTCGATCGCCGGCATCGTCCCGCTGCTTCCGGGCCTGGCCCTCTTGCACGGCATCTACGCCATCCTCAACGACCAGCACGCGGTCGGATTCGCCTCGGTGCTCGGAGCGATGGCCATCGGCACCGCGCTGGCCGCCGGCGTCACGCTCGGCGAGTGGAGTTCCTTCCAGGTCCGCAAGCGGCGACTGCAGGTGCGCCGGCTCAACCGTCGGGCGCGGCCGGAATCAGACGATCACGCGACCTTCGTCGACCCTGCCCACGCCGTCGACCGTGCGATGAAGCGGAAGCCGTAGCTACGCGCTGCGGCGAATGCCCCGCTTGAGCAGCAGCTCGCGCTCGGACTCACTGAGACCACCCCAGATGCCGTAGGGCTCACCGACTGCGAGGGCGTGCGACCGGCACTGCGTCACCACGGGGCAACTCCGGCACATCTCCTTGGCGCGCATCTCCCGCTGGGCGCGGGCACGTCCACGCTCCCCGTCGGGATGGAAGAACATCGAAGAGTCGACGCCCCGGCAAAGCCCCGACATCTGCCAATCCCAGATGTCGGCGTTGGGCCCGGGCAACTGCTGCGGCTGTGGCATTGGGAAAACCCCTCTCCACGCACATCTTTCGCGAACGATCGAAAGCGCGAGTCGTGTAACAGATCCGAGCACGTGTCGCCGATGACTACTCGTGCACACAAACTAGAAGGGCTCGTGAACATGGGTCAATAGCCCGCGCATGTGCTCAACCACATAACGGCAGGCCGAGAATTTACATCACGTTCATCAATGCGACGCGGGCGAAACGAGACCGGTCACTCGACATCTCGTCCTGACCGGTCAGATCGCGCATTTGCGCTGTTCGCGCGCCGAGCGGCCGCGTTCGTGCGCGCCGAACGCAGCGCTCCAGTTGACATGGACGTAACACGGGGCGCATTCACTGTTAACCAAACTTGGCGCCGATCGCGGCGGCACGACGTTCCCGGCGCCGCCGCCGGGCCCCCGGGCAAGCGCCAGGCGTTGATAGCGTCGCCGCTGATGACCGATTTCGCCGACGCCGCATTCGGTGAGCAACCTGGCCGCTGGCCTCTGCCGCCGGCGTCCACCCCGGTGGACCTGTGGCTACGTGCCGTCGCGGCCGGGGGACAGGGGCGCTACGGCGCGGCCGTGGCGGATCTCGACGCGCTCGGCCGCACGCACACCCGTGGTGCGCTGGCATCGCTCGCGTACGGCACCCGGGCCTCGTTCCTCCGGCAGTTGGGTGGCCACCGCGTCGCCCGCGGCTGGGACGGCCGGGCCTGGGCGGCCGCCGGCTCGGACGTCACCGCGGGCACCGACGCGCTCGTCGGGCTGGCCGCCGACGCGTTGGGGATGGGCCGATTCGCCCTGTCGACGCACCTGCTGCGACGCGCCGGTGACCTGCTGGGGGCCGGCACCGGCCGGCTGCCGATCCGGCTGGCCTGGGTCAGCGCGGAACTGGCCATGTTCACCGGCGACGGTGCCGCCGCGGTGGGTCACGCCCGGCGTGCCGTGGACCTGGCGTCGAACTTCGGCTCGGTGCGTCATGACACCAAGTCCCGGGTCGTCTTGGCGGCCGCGCTGTGCAGCACCGGGAACATCGAGGCGTCCCGCACGGTTGCCGACGATGCATTGGTAACCGCGCAGCAGCACGGACTGGTGCCACTGAGCTGGGCTGTGGCCAGCCTGCTCGCCGACGTCGGCAGTGCGGTGCACTCGCCGCCGGAGATCGTCGCAGTTCGCGACGCGTCGGCCGGCGTCGTCGTCCACCGAGGCGGCGCGTGGACGGCGCGGTGAGTCTGCGAGTCACTTCCCGATCACTAGTGTTTAGCTGGCACACCCGCCGATATCCGCCCCATCCGTAACGCTGGAGATACTGCCCACGATGACAATTTCGGGAGACAGTCTCGATGGTGTCGTGGCCAGAGCGGTCAACGGCGATCGGGATGCACTCCGGGAAGTGCTGGAGACCATCCGGCCGATCGTCTTCCGGTATTGCCGGGCGAGGGTCGGGTCAGCGGAACGCAGTGGTCTGTCAGCTGACGACGTGGCTCAGGAGGTGTGCTTGGCCGCCATCACGGCGCTGCCGCGCTACAAGGATCAGGGACGACCGTTCCTGGCCTTCGTCTACGGCATCGCTGCACACAAGGTTGCTGACGCCCACCGCGCCCAGGGGCGCAACAAGGCCGACGCAACCGACACCCTTCCGGACCGACCCTCACTCGAGGCCGGTCCAGAGCAGATGGCGATGGATTCGGACGCGGCTGAACGCATGAACAAATTGCTGGCGACGCTGCCCGAGAAGCAACGCGAGATCCTGGTCCTGCGAGTGGTCGTCGGCATGAGCGCCGAGGAGACCGCCGAGGCCGTCGGCAGCACCGCGGGCGCAGTGCGGGTCGCCCAGCACCGCGCACTGGCCCGACTCAAGGGTGAACTCTCCGGGACGAGGCGTGAAGATGCCTGACTTCGGCCGGTGGTCCGCCGACGGCGGAGACCCCTCACTCAACGAGATCAACCGCGCCGACCGCTTCTTCGAGGCGCTCGCCGCCAAGCAACCCGCCTACCCGACCGACCACGCGGAGGCCGAACTGGCCTTCCTGTTCGCCGGGATGCGCGACGACGTGCGCGATGCGCCGCTCACCGCCCCGGTCTCGCTGAGTGACGCCGTGGCGGCGCTCAACGGCGGCATGGCCAAGAACCGGAGCCCCCGCAGGCATCTCGCGGTCGTCGGTTCGGTGGCCGCCGCGATGCTGTGCATCGGTGGCTTCGGCACGGCCGTGTACGGCGCCGGGCCCGGCGACGGCCTGTACGGCATGCGCAGCGCGCTGTTCGGCCAGCAGGAACAGACCCGTGACGACCAGGTGTCCCTGGCGTCCGCGCAGCTCCAACAGGTACAGCAGCTGATCGACGACGGACAGTGGGAAGAGGCGCAGAGCAAGCTCGTCGCCGTCAGCACCACCGTTCAGGACGTGGGCCAGGTCGAGCAGAAGCAGCAGCTCGTCGAGCAGTGGAACGCGCTGACCTACAAGGTCGTCGAGCAGGACCCCGCGGCCACCTTGCCGCCGGGGGAGCCGCTGCCCGCGCTGCCCTCCTCGCCGTTGACCTGGCTGCCGGTGCCGGTGGTCGAGGCGACCCCGAGTTCGGACACGACGACCTCGGAGTCTCCGACCACCTCGCCGACGTCGACCGACACCACGTCGACTGACACCACGGCGACCTCGCCGTCGGAGTCGACGTCCGGCAGCACCACCACCACGCCGCCGTCCGACGACTCGTCGTCGTCACCCTCCAGCACGACGGCCACGTCCGTGCCGTCCACGTCGGCGTCCTCGCCGGTGGCGGAACCCGCCCCCCCGTCGTCGACGACCCCGAGCACCTCGGCAGCGCCGAGCACCACCACGGCCCCGAGCAGTACGACGGTGGCAAGCAGCGCGGCTCCGACGACGACCACGACCGCGACGCGGCAGCCCGCGGCAAGCCAGCAGTCCTCGCCGCCCCCGGTCGCCTCGGCGCCCGCCGAGCGGCCGACGTCTACCGTCGCCGAACTGCCTGTGGTTCCGCCGCGGGTGGCCCCGGCGCCCGCCCCCGCGGCTACCGCACCGGCCCAGCCCAGCGCGCCGGCGACGTCGACGCCGCCCGCGGCACCGACCGCGACGACGACCACGACGGTCGTACCACCGGGCTAGCCGGCTGGGGTGTGACGAGGGAGAAGTAAGCCCTCAGCGATATCCGTCGGATTCCGTCGTCGCCTCGTTCAGCGAGGCGTCGGCGTATCCGCGGCAGTAATCCCACGTGACGTAGGCATCGGGTTCGGGATCGTAGGCCGGTTCGTGGGGCCGCACGGTCCCGTCCACCAGCAGCTGCAGCAGGTTGGCCCGCAGCATGTCCCAGTCGTGATAGTGATCCTGCTGGCATTCGTCACAGCAGACCACCAGACCGCGAATGCCCTTGTGCGCCAAAAGCGCTTCGTACACGGCAAGATCGGCCAAATCGGCCTCGACGGCAATGCGTTCCTGGGAGTCGAGCGGCTGGCCAGGCTCCAGTGCGTCGAGCGCCGCGGTGGGGTCGCTCGGATCATCGGCGAAGGGGTCGGGCGGCAAACCCGGTGGCAGATGGTCACGCACAGCACCACACTACTCAGCACGTCGGGGTGCGCGCCAGCCGTCCGCACCGTAAACCGGCGCTCATTCGCGGCATCTTCGATGTTGCAACCGCGTTGCCAACGGTGCGTGGAAGCCAAGCTCCACGCGGGACCCCGATAGGATGGTCCCTTAGCCCTGCGCCACCTGGAGGCCACACCCATGTCGATCGCTGAAAGCGACCTTCCCATCGCCGTACCGGTGTCCACCGGAGGGGACGATCCCACCAAGATCGCAATGCTCGGGCTCACGTTCGACGACGTTCTCCTGCTCCCCGCGGCATCTGACGTCGTGCCCGCCAACGCGAACACCTCGAGCCAGCTCACCCGGCGCATCCGCCTGCGGGTGCCGCTCGTCAGCTCGGCGATGGACACCGTCACCGAATCTCGGATGGCCATTGCGATGGCCCGCGCCGGCGGCATGGGCGTGCTGCACCGCAACCTGCCGGTCGCCGAGCAGGCCGGCCAGGTCGAGACGGTCAAGCGCTCGGAGGCCGGCATGGTCACCGATCCCGTCACGTGCTCGCCGGGCAACACGTTGGCCGAGGTCGACGCCATGTGCGCCCGGTTCCGCATCTCGGGGCTGCCCGTCGTCGACGCGCACGGCTCGCTGGTCGGCATCATCACCAACCGCGACATGCGCTTCGAAGTCGACATGAACAAGCCGGTGTCCGAGGTGATGACCAAGGCGCCGCTGATCACCGCGCAAGCCGGTGTCACGGCCGACGCCGCGCTGGGCCTGCTGCGCCGGCACAAGATCGAGAAGCTGCCCATCGTCGACGGCAACGGCAAGCTGACCGGCCTCATCACCGTCAAGGACTTCGTCAAGACCGAGCAGTTCCCGCTGGCCACCAAGGACAGCGACGGCCGTCTGCTGGTCGGCGCCGCGGTGGGCGTCGGCGGCGACGCCAGGGAGCGGGCCATGACGCTCGTCGACGCGGGTGTCGACGTCGTCATCGTCGACACCGCCCACGCGCACAACCGCGGCGTGCTCGACATGGTGCACTGGGTCAAGACCGTCGCCGGGGACCGCGTCGAGGTGGTCGGCGGCAACGTCGCCACCCGCGCCGCCGCCCTCGCCCTGGTCGAGGCGGGTGCCGACGCCGTCAAGGTGGGCGTCGGCCCGGGCTCCATCTGCACCACGCGCGTCGTCGCCGGAGTCGGCGCACCCCAGATCACCGCGATCCTCGAGGCCGTCGCAGCCTGCGCGCCGCACGGCGTTCCGGTGATCGCCGACGGCGGCCTGCAGTACTCGGGCGACATCGCCAAGGCGCTGGCCGCCGGCGCGTCGACCGCCATGCTGGGTTCCCTGCTCGCCGGCACCGCCGAGGCGCCGGGCGACCTCATCTTCGTCAACGGCAAGCAGTTCAAGAGCTACCGCGGCATGGGTTCCCTGGGCGCCATGCAGGGCCGGGGAGAGCAGAAGAGCTACTCCAAGGACCGGTACTTCCAGGACGACGTGCTCAGCGAGGACAAGCTCGTGCCCGAGGGCATCGAGGGCCGGGTGCCGTTCCGCGGTCCGCTCTCGACGGTCATCCACCAGCTCACCGGCGGGCTCCGCGCGGCGATGGGGTACACCGGGTCGCCTACCATCGAGCATCTTCAGCAGGCGCAGTTCGTCCAGATCACGTCGGCGGGACTCAAGGAGAGCCACCCGCACGACATCACGATGACGACCGAGGCCCCCAACTACTACGCGCGCTAGGAACACGAGACAACATGCGTGACATGGTCGAGATCGGCATGGGGCGCACCGCCCGCCGGACCTACGAACTCCGCGACATCAACATCGTGCCGTCGCGGCGGACGCGGTCGTCGCAGGACGTGTCCACGGCGTGGCAGCTCGACGCGTACCGCTTCGAGGTGCCCGTCGTCGCCCATCCCACCGACGCCTTGGTGTCGGTGGAGTTCGCCATCGAGCTGGGCCGGCTCGGTGGTCTCGGCGTACTCAACGGCGAGGGGCTGATCGGCCGGCACGCCGACGTCGAGGCCAAGGTCGCGCAAGTGGTCGAGGCGGCCGCGAAGGAACCGGAGTCGTCGGCCGCGATCCGACTGCTGCAGCAGTTCCACTCGGCGCCGCTGGATCCGGACCTGTTGGGCAGCGCGGTCGCCCGCATCCGCGAGGCCGGGGTCACCACCGCCGTGCGCGTCAGCCCGCAGAACGCCCAGGCCCTCACGCCGGCGCTCGTCGCCGCCGGGATCGACCTGCTCGTCATCCAGGGCACCATCATCTCCGCGGAACGCGTCGCGCAGGATCGCACCGGCTCCGGCGAGCCGCTGAACCTCAAGACCTTCATCTCCGAGCTCGACGTGCCGGTGGTCGCCGGCGGCGTGCTCGACCACCGGACGGCGCTGCACCTCATGCGGACCGGCGCGGCGGGCGTGATCGTCGGGTACGGCTCCACCGCGGGGGTGACTACCAGCGACGAGGTGCTCGGCATCAGCGTGCCGATGGCCACGGCCATTGCCGACGCGGCTGCGGCCCGCCGCGAGTACCTCGACGAGACCGGTGGGCGCTACGTCCACGTGCTCGCCGACGGCGACATCCACACCTCCGGCGAGCTGGCCAAGGCCATCGCCTGTGGCGCCGACGCCGTGGTGCTCGGCACTCCGCTGTCGACCGCCGCCGAGGCGCTCGGCGACGGCTGGTTCTGGCCGTCGGCGGCGGCGCACCCGTCGCTGCCCCGCGGTGCCATGCTTCAGGTCGCCCGCGGTGAGCGGCCGTCGCTGGAGCAGGTGCTCAACGGACCGTCCGACGATCCGTTCGGCTCGCTGAACCTGGTCGGCGGCTTGCGTCGCTCGATGGCGAAGGCCGGGTACTGCGATCTCAAGGAATTCCAGAAGGTGGGTCTGACGGTCGGGTCCTGACCCGTTTGCGCTGCTCGTGGAGCCGTGGCTTTACAAGTTAGGGTGTCCTGTCTAGCTAGTTACCCGTCGGTAAGTTCATAATGGGCTCATGGTTGCTGACTATGACGTCTTGATCATCGGTTCCGGCTTCGGCGGCAGCACGAGCGCACTGCGGCTCACCGAGAAGGGCTACCGCGTCGGCGTGCTGGAGGCCGGTCGCCGGTTCGAGGACCAGGACATGGCCAAGACGTCATGGGACCTCCGCAAGTTCCTCTGGATGCCGAAGCTCGGCATGTACGGCATCCAGCGCATCCACCTGCTGCGCAACTGCATGATCCTCGCGGGTGCGGGCGTCGGCGGCGGTTCGCTGAACTACGCCAACACGCTCTACGTCCCGCCGGAGCCGTTCTTCGCCGACCGGCAGTGGTCCCACATCACGGACTGGCGTGCCGAACTGATGCCGCACTACGACCAGGCCACCCGCATGCTCGGCGTCGTCACCAACCCGACGTTCACCGACGCCGACCGCATCCTCAAGGAAGTGGCCGACGACATGGGCGTCGGCCACACCTTCGTCCCCACGCCGGTGGGCGTGTTCTTCGGTGAGGACGGCCAGAAGCAGCCGGGCAAGACCGTGCCCGATCCCTACTTCGGTGGCGCCGGCCCCGCCCGCACCGGCTGCATCGAATGCGGCTCCTGCATGACCGGCTGCCGCTACGGCGCCAAGAACACGCTGCTCAAGAACTACCTCGGCCTGGCCGAATCCGCGGGCGCCGAGACCATCCCGATGACCACGGTGACCGGGTTCGACGAACAGCCCGACGGCAGCTGGAAGGTCCACACCGTCAGAACCGGTCGTTGGCTGCGCAAGAAGAAGCACACATACACCGCCTCGACCGTCATCCTCGCCGCCGGCACCTGGGGCACCCAGCAGCTGCTCCACAAGATGCGCGACACCGGCCGGTTGCCCAAGCTGAGCAACCAGCTCGGCGTCCTCACCCGCACCAACTCCGAGTCGATCGTCGGCGCGGGCCGGCTGCGGGTGCGCGACGACCTCGACCTCACCCATGGCGTGGCGATCACGTCGTCGATCCACCCGACCGCCGACACCCACATCGAGCCCTGCCGCTACGGCAAGGGATCCAACGCCATGGGCCTGCTGCAGACCCTGATGACCGACGGCGTCCTGCCGGACGGGACCGGCGTGCCGCGGTGGAAGCAGCTGGTGCAGTCCGCGCAATCCGATCCCAAGGGCACGCTGCGTCTGCTCAACCCGCGCCGCTGGAGCGAGCGCACGATGATCGCGCTGGTGATGCAGCACCTGGACAACTCGATCACCACCTACACCAAGAAGAGCAGGCTCGGCTTCCGGCGGATGGTTAGCAAGCAGGGCCACGGCCTGCCGAACCCGACCTGGATTCCGGCGGGCAACGAGGTCACCCGCCGCATCGCCAAGAAGATCGACGGCGTCGCGGGCGGCACCTGGGGAGAGCTCTTCAACATTCCGTTGACGGCGCACTTCCTGGGCGGTGCGACCATCGGCGACAGCGTCGAGACCGGCGTGATCGACCCGTACCACCGCGTGCACGGCTATCCGACGCTGTCCGTGGTCGACGGCGCGGCGATCTCGGCGAACATGGGCGTCAACCCGTCGCTGAGCATCACCGCCCAAGCCGAGCGGGCGGCCTCGCTGTGGCCCAACAAGGGCGAGGTCGACCAGCGGCCCGCCCAAGGGCAGCCCTATGAGCGGCTGGAGCCCATCGCTCCGCTGCATCCCGTCGTCCCGGCGCACGCACCTGCGGCGTTGCGTCGTCTCCCGATCGAGCCGGTCAGTTCGGCGGGCTGATCGACATCCTTTGGTGACCAAGATCGCTGCAGTGCCCGCGGCACGGCTGAGACAATGAGGCCGTGAACTACATTCAGCGCCGCCGTGCGCGGCTGCTGATCAAACGGGCGCAGCCGTTCGCGGACGAGCCGCTGACCGCGGTCGCCAACTTCACCTGGGTGGGCAGCGGCATGGGTTCCCGCACCGGGGGGCGCGAGGACCTCGCCGGCGGGCTGCCGATGTGGACGTTGATCGGCGCGGGCGCGACCCGGCTGTTCGTCGTCGAGACCGACAAGGTCGACCCCGACCGCGGCGAACGCCTCGTCGGGTCGTGGCCGCTGAACCAGAGCCAGATCGACGAGGAAACCCTCGACCGCGTGGTGGGCCCGGTGCAGCTGGGCGTCTACCGCGCCGTCCGGTTCGCCCTGCCCGGCCGGGACCCCGCCGTCCTTCAGCCGTTCGGCCGCGAGGTGGAGGATCTGCTCGAGGCGCACCGCGCCGCGCAACCCAACACCCGAAGCTCCGACGGGCTGACCCAGGTGGCGCTGATGACCACCTCGCGCGAGTCCGCCGACGACGACGCCTTCTTCGTGCTCACCTACGGCGACGGCCGGACGACGTCGGTCCCGGTCGGCGAGGCCCACGACCTCCTCGGCGAGCTGCAGGACCTCCCCGGCTTCGACAACGAGGAATTCATCCGGGCGATCGCCGTCACCGACGAGGGCGTGTCCGTGCTGTGGCGGGCCTGAGCAGCTCGCCGCACTAGACTGGGCGGGTGGAAACGGCATCATCCCGGCCCGTGTTGGTGGTCGACTTCGGAGCGCAGTACGCCCAGTTGATCGCGAGACGCGTCCGAGAGGCACGCGTGTACTCCGAGGTCATCCCTCACACCGCGACGGTCGACGAGATCAAGGCGAAGGATCCGGCCGCAATCGTGCTGTCCGGTGGCCCCGCCAGCGTGTACGCCGACGGCGCGCCGCAACTGGACCCGGCGATCTTCGACCTCGACGTCCCGGTGTTCGGCATCTGCTACGGCTTCCAGGCGATGGCTCAGGCGCTGGGCGGCACCGTCGCCCACACCGGCACCAGCGAATACGGCCGCACCGACATGTCGGTGTCCGGCGGCGACCTGCACGCCGACCTGCCGCAGAGCCAACCCGTGTGGATGAGCCACGGCGACGCCGTGACCCAGGCACCCGACGGCTTCACCGTCATCGCGACCAGCGCCGGTGCGCCGGTGGCGGGATTCGAGAACCGGGCGCGCCGTCTCGCCGGCGTGCAATACCACCCCGAGGTCATGCACAGCCCCCACGGTCAGCAGGTGCTCAGCCGGTTCCTGCACGACTTCGCCGGCATCGATTCGACGTGGACGGCCGCCAACATCGCCGACGCGCTGGTAGAGCAGGTCCGCGACCAGATCGGTGACGGCCGGGCGCTGTGCGGATTGTCCGGCGGCGTCGACTCCGCGGTGGCCGCGGCCTTGGTGCAGCGCGCCGTCGGCGACCGACTGACGTGCGTCTTCGTCGACCACGGCCTCCTACGGGCCGGGGAGCGTGGCCAGGTGCAGCGCGACTTCGTCGCCGCCACCGGCGCCAACCTCGTCACCGTCGACGTCGAGGCGCGCTTCCTCGAGGCCCTGTCCGGGGTGACCAACCCGGAGGGCAAGCGCAAGATCATCGGCCGGGAGTTCATCCGGGCCTTCGAAGGCGCGGTGCGCACCCTGGTGGAGGACGGCGGTGGCGACGTCGACTACCTGGTCCAGGGCACGCTGTACCCCGACGTCGTCGAATCCGGCGGCGGCACCGGGGCGGCCAACATCAAGAGCCACCACAACGTCGGCGGCCTGCCCGACGACCTGAAGTTCAAGCTCGTCGAGCCATTGCGCCTGTTGTTCAAGGACGAGGTGCGCGCGGTCGGCCGCGAGCTCGGTCTGCCCGAGGAAATCGTTGGGCGGCAACCGTTCCCGGGACCCGGATTGGCGATTCGCATCGTCGGCGAGGTCACCGCGAGCCGGTTGGACACCCTGCGCCGTGCTGATGCCATTGCGCGCGAGGAGCTCACCTCCGCCGGGCTGGACAACCAGATCTGGCAGTGCCCGGTGGTGCTGCTCGCCGACGTGCGGTCGGTGGGCGTGCAGGGCGACGGCCGGACCTACGGCCATCCGATCGTGCTGCGGCCCGTCTCCAGCGAGGACGCGATGACCGCGGACTGGACCCGCGTCCCCTACGACGTGCTCGAGCGGATCTCGACCAGGATCACCAACGAGGTGCCCGAGGTGAACCGGGTCGTCCTCGACGTCACCAGCAAGCCGCCCGGCACCATCGAGTGGGAGTGACGCCTAGTCAGGCTTCCTCTTCGGCGGACTTCTCGATCAAGTCACCGAGGATCTGACTCACCGAGGACTCGATCGTCGACTCGATCGAGAACGCGAGGGTCGCCGACACCGCGGCGACGGCTTGCGTGCGGAACCGCACCAGCATCGTGATCAGTTCGGCCACTTCGGTATCCGGCGGCAGGGCGGCCCCCGGGTTGATCCGGGTCAGGACGTGCTCGACGCCGGCCCGCACCAGGATGCCGCTGATCTCGTCGACCAGCGGTGCGGTCTGCTCGTGGATGTCGACGAGTTTGTCGGTGCTGACACCGTACTGCTTGATCTCGTTGAAGGCCTCGATCAGCTTGGGCCGCACCACCGTTGCCACGTCGTCCTCGACGGTGATGACGCCGAGGCCCACCATCCGGTCGAAGGCCCCGTCGTCGCCGACGAGGTTCCTGGCCTCGGCGACCGACATCCGGTCGGGCTTCTCCGAGGCCCAGCTGCCCGCGATCGCGGACTCCAGGCCCAGCATGTCGCCGAGGTTCTTGCCCTCTTCCCACGCGCTGAGCATTTCGTGGACGTGGGAGATGTTGTAGCCCCGGTCCAGCATCGAGGTGATCAGCCGCAGCCTGGTGAGGTGGGTGTCGTTGAACAGCGCGATGCGGCCCACCCGCAGCGGCGGGTGCAGGAGGCCACGGTCGCGGTACACCCGGATGTTGCGCGTGGTGGTGCCCGCCAGCCGCGCCAGCTCGTCGATCCGGTACTCCCCGGACGCCGCGACGCCGTGAGGTTGGACCGCCGCGTCGAACAGCTGCGAGACGGCGTTCTCGATGACGTCGCGGGAACCCCGCCGAATCTGCCGCGGCGCACGACGAAGCCCGTTGAGGATCGTCGAGATGGCGCCTGCTTGTTGCCGCGGCTGCTTGGCGGGCGGCACGTCAGGCCGACGAGCTGATGCCCACGGCGGTGACACTGCTGTCCGCCGGGACTGCCTCGTAGTCGCCCATCCTGAAGTCACGCATCTGTCGAAGATACTGCGTGGCGAATCCCGGGTACATCGAGGCGTTGAATCCGTCGGCCGTCAGATACCAGCTGCTGCACCCGCTCATCCACGTCGTCTTGGTCAAACGCTGCTGAAGTCGCTCGTTGTGGTCCCGTTGGACGTCGGCACGGACGTCGAGGTACCGCAGGTTCTCGCGAAGGATGGCCGTGATTCCCGCGACGGCGTAGTCCAGCTGACCCTCCACGAAGACCAGCAGCGAATTGTGCCCCGGTCCGGAATTGGGACCCGTCATGAAGAACAGGTTCGGATAACCGCTGGCGTTGATGCTCTTGTACGCCTGCGCACCGCGGGCCCATTCCTCCGCGAGTGACCGCCCACCCAGACCCGTGACCTCGTACGGCGGGCCGGTCAGGTGCACGTCGTATCCGGTCGCGAACACGACGCAGTCCAGGTGGTGTTCGATGCCGTCGCCGGTGCGGATGCCCACCGGGCTCATGGTGGCGATCGGCCAGTCGATCAGCTTGCAGTTGTCGCGCTGCAGCGCGGGGTAGTAGTCGCTGGAGACCAGCATGCGCTTGCAGCCCGGGGTGAAGTCCGGTGTCAGCTGCCTGCGCAGCCACGGGTCCTTCACCTGGCGATGCAGGTGGGCCTTGCCAAGCCGGGCGACGAGCCCGCTGAGCGGTGACTTCCACACCAGTGCGGTGGCGCTGGCCTCGTGCCCCCAGAACAACGCCTTGCGCGCGGCCCGTTGCACCGCGGGCACTTTCGCGAAGAGCTCCTGCGCGCGGGGCGGGGTGGCGACGTCCAGACGCGGGATCACCCAGCCCGGGGTGCGTTGGAAGACCTTGACGAATGCCGCCTGCTTGACCAGTTCCGGCACGATCTGCACGGCGCTCGCACCGGTGCCGACGACCGCCACGCGCTTGCCGGTGAAGTCGTAGTCGTGATCCCAGCGGGCGCTGTGGATCTTGTGGCCCTCGTAGGTCTCGAGTCCGCGGACGTTGGGCCACCGGTGGTCGGGCAGTGGGCCCGACGCCAGCACGACGGTGCGGGCGCGGTACCGGGTGCTCCCGGTGGTCCGCACGTCCCAGACCCCGGCGGCCTCGTCGAACGACAGCCCGTCGACCTCGGTACCGAAGTCGACGCGGCGCCGCAGGTCGAAGCGGTCCACCAGATCCTCGATGTGCAGCCGGATCTCCTCGGCGGGGGAGTAGGCCCGCGACCAGCTGGGGTTCGCCACGAACGAGAACGAGTACAGCAGCGACGGAATGTCGCATGCCGCACCGGGATACGTGTTGTCCCGCCAGGTGCCGCCGACGCGTTGGTCGCGTTCGACGATGACTAGGTCGTCGACGCCGGCCTGGATCAGCTTGATGGCCGCGCCGATGCCGGTGAACCCGGTGCCGACGATCAGGGTGTCGTAGACGTGCACGTCATGCCGCCGGTTCATAGGTCAGCTCCTTGAACCAGGTGGGGATGGGGCTGAGCAGGCTGTTGGGGTAGCGGTCGGAGAGCCAGACCATCGAGTTCGCCACGTAGTGGTAGGGGTTGTTGGGGTTGACCACCAGCCGGGAGTGGAACTTCAGCAGCTGGTAGGTCGGCACGCGGCGGGTGAACTCGGCGCGCTCGCCCATCTTGCGGAACCGCTTCATGGCGTCGTAGAGCCGCTCGGGTTCCAGGCCCATCTCGACGATGTTGTTGCGCATCCGGTTCAGCAGCGGCGCGTACATCAGCATGCCGAGGATCACTCCCGGCGAGGCGACGTTGCCCACGAACTGGATGGCCAGCCGGCGCGCGGTCGCGTTGCCGATCATGTTGAGCACGTCGAAGTCGACTGCGATGTGGCGGGATTCGTCGTTGTTGATCTTCTCGAACACCTGATGGCACACCGGGTCGTGGACCTCTTCGAGCAGGAACTTCAGCAGCGCACCGTCCAGCGCCACCTCCAGCATCGGGATGACGGTGCCGAGGATCGACAGCGACATGTCGTCGGAGTACTTGTCCAGCCACTGGATGGCCAGCCGGATGTTGATGTTCGGCTCCGGCATCTCGCCGTCCTCGAGCATGCCCCACCGCTTCATCAGAGCCAGTTCGGCGTTGGCGTGCCGCTGTTCCTCGGCGTGGAAGTAGCGGTAGATCTCGGCGAGGACGGGCGTCGGCGCCTTCTTGGCCAGTGCGGCGAACCCGCGGGCACCGACGTTCTCGATCCAGCAGAGGTCGGCCATGAACGCCTTCAGCTTGGGCCGGAACTCGTCGCTGATGGTCTCGGCCCCCGGTGCGTCCCAGTCGATGTCGGCCAGGGCCCACTGCCGGTCCTTGATCTTCTCCAGCATTGCATCCATGTCGATTGCCACGGTCGTCTCCTAAGTGGTCGCGCGATTGGTCAGCCCGACGGCGCGGGTGTACACCGTCGGGGTGAATCTCTTGATGCCCCAGCCAATTCGGGCATCGGGCTGCGGCATGCAATAGAGCCCGCCGCGGTCGTTGGTGTCCAGGCACGTCCGTGCGACGCGCTCGGGGGAGAAGCCGGTCCAGCGCATCAGCTTGTCGGCCAGTTGCGTCGACTGCGCCGAGATGCGGCCGGCCTTCACGATGTTGGTCTTGACGAACGTCGGGCACAGCACGGTCACGTTGACGCCGGTGCCGGAAAGCTCCGCGGCCAGGGTCTCCGACAGTGAGAGCACGCCGGCCTTGCTGACGTTGTAGGCCGCCATGCCGGGGGCTGCGCCGAACGCCGCGGCCGACGCGACGTTGACGATCCCACCGGGCCGGCCCGCCTCGCGCAGAATCGGGGTGAACACCTGGCAGCCGTGGATCGGTCCCCACAGGTTGATGCCGAGAACCCAGTTCCAGTCGCTCATCTCGACCTCGCCGATGACGGCTCCGCCCGCGCCGACGCCCGCGTTGTTGACCACCAGCGACGGCGGACCACCGAACCACGACTGCGCCGCCTCGGCCAGCGCTTGGACGTCCTCGAGTCGGGAGACGTCGCAGCGCACGGAGGTGGCCTGACCGCCCGCGGCGACGATGGCGTCGGCCGTGGCCTGCGACGACCCCTCGTCGACGTCGCTGCACACGATCCGACCACCACGCTTGGCGAGTTCGACGGCGAACGCGGCGCCGATGCCACTGCCCGCGCCGGTGATGACGGCCGCGGCGCCGTGGCTGCGCTTGGGGGAGGAGCCGAAGAGGCTCATCACCCGGCCGCCTGGTCGATCGCCCTGCTCCGCAACGACTCTCCGATGAACGTCGCCACCTCCCGCATCGCCGGTGCGGCCTCCGGGGTGAGCCTCGGCAGTGCCTGGAAGACGTGCACCTGATCCGGCCACACCTGCAACTCGCAGGCACCGCCGGCCGCGATGATGTCGGCGGCCAGTCGGCGGGAGTCGGCGACCAGCATCTCGCCCCCGCCGGCCTGGACCAGGGTCGGCGGCATCCGTCGGCCGCCCGCGACGTCGAGGGTGAGCCGAGGATGCGTGAGGTCCGTTCCCCCGCAATACAATCCGATCAGCTTCGCGGCGTCGGCGGCGCGGATCGCGGGGTCCCGGCGCAGCTCCTCCCGGGTCCGCGCCAGCCCGAACGTCAAGTCGAGCAGCGGCGAGAACAGGGCGAGGCCGGCGGGATGGGCCACGTCGGGCTGCAGGAGCAGGTCGACGGCGAGGTGTCCGCCCGCCGAGTCGCCCGCGACGACGATCCGGTCGGGAGCGAAGTGCTCCACCGTGCAGAGCCAGTCCCAGCCGGATCGGGCGTCGACCGCGGCGGCGGGAAAGCGGTGGCGCGGGGCCAGTCGGTAGTCGAGGCAGAACACGGGCAGCCCGGTCAGGCGCGACAGCCAGGCCGTCAGCCTGCGGTGCGTGCGGGGTGAGCACAGGGCGAAGCCGCTGCCGTGCAGGAAGTAGATGCACTGGTCGGTCGTGGTGACCCCGGCTCCCCGCACCCATTCGCCGACCACGCGACGGCCGTCGTCCAGGCGGACGTCGACCGCCTCGACCTCGGTGCCCGCCAGGGAGGGCCCGAAGGAGTCCATGATCCGCTCGACGATCCGGCGGGACGCCCACAACCCCCAGGCCCGTTCGGGCGGCAGCACCGCGCTGATCTGCCGCAGGGTCAGGCCACTGACCGTGGCGGCGGCCCGGGATCGCTTGGAGCCCCGTGCGGGCATCGTGTCGGTCGTCACGCTCGAAGTACAACAGCGATTGGTGACATTTGTCAATGTCACCATTTGGCCGTGGGAGATTCAGCCCACAGGAGGGCGTGGCGGCGGGGTCAGCGCAGCGGGTCGCCGCGCCAGAGGAAGCTGTTGACGTATTTGCCCATGTCAAGGGCGATTTGCAGGTTGGCCGCCGACGGCTTTCCGGAGCCGAAGTCGGGACCGAACGCGTGATACGGCCCCACGGCCCCGGCCACCAGGGCGAGATCGTTCTTCACCGCCACCATGACGACCAACCGCATGCGGCTGTAGCTCGCGTTGGAACCCTGCGGCCAGCAGTCGGCGACCAGGCCGTAGCCCGGCTGGTAGCCGACCATCGCGTTGGGGATCTCGTAGGCCATCTTCGTGTCGGGAAAGGTGGCCTTGACGAGTGTGTCGGCGATCTGCTTCGGGGTGCGGCCGCCCGCAGGCTCGCTGAACAACCGCATGGTGCCACCGTCGCCGGCCAGCAGGTCGGCGGTGACGCCCTGATCGCCCATCGTGACGTTGTAGGCCGTGCCCTCCGCGGGATAGGCGACCGAGAACGCCCCGTCGGGCGCGGTGAAGCGGGGATTGATCGTCACCGGCAGTCCGAGCGGCGGTCGCCCGCAGTCGGGCGGACACACGTACCGGGCCGACGGCTTCTCGATCGCACCCGACATGACGACGAGGCCGGCGGCGACCAAGCCGATGGCCGCCACCCAGACGACGAGCAGCCGGCGGTGGGAGGTCTTGCGCAGGGTCGGCGCGGTGTAGGTGCCCGCGTGCGTCGAATAGCCCTGGACGATCGTCGTCACGCGTCGTCCGCCCGCGGCTCGGGGTCGGCCTCGACCCGGGTAGGCCGGATCTCACGCCGGGCCAACCGCGATGACCGGGACGACGCGCGGGTGGCCGCTCCGCAGGCCACGCAGAACGCCATGTCGGGCACGACGTGGCCGCAGTGCGGGCACAGCAGGGGCTGGTCGGAGAGGATTTCGTCGTGGGCCTCGTGCAGCAACGCCAGATGGAGGCCCACCCGCAACGCGAGCAACGCCACCGCCGTCACGCCGAGATGTAGGGCGAGTTGCAACAGCTGAGGCATCCTCGCCACGTCGACGAGGCCGAGGCCGGCGTAGAGCACCAGGACCACGAGCGCGAAGACGGCCACGGCGAGGCGGACGTAGTTGCGGTGCTGGTGCTTCTTGTTCTCCGGGCGGGTGAACCAGAGCGCCGTGCCGATCAGACCGCCGACGGCGGCCGCGGTCAGTGGAACCGCGACGCCACGGATGCCGGCTTCGACGATCAGACCGTTCATCGGCCGCGACCGGGCAATCATGCCGCCCGCGAATTGCGGTGACAGCCGGGTCATCTGGGCCGCGGCGGTGAACATCAGGGCGCCGAGTGCGCCAATGGCGAAGCCGTCGAGCGCTTCTCGCTGACCGGGCCGCACGAATCTCACCACCAGGGCGGGGACGAGCATCAGGACCACCCCGCCGATGGGGACGCCCAGTCCGTCACGCAGGATGCGGGATCCGGCGATGCCCATCCCCAGTCCCACGTCGTAGGCCTGTGCGACGACGGCGCCCGTCAGGAGCACCCAGCCGACACCGAGTCCGATGCCCAGCCCCGCCGTGGCGACCAGGGTTCCGGTGGGGACGTCGTCGTAGACGTCGGACTCCTGCAGGTAGATCAGGAACAGCAGGGGCAAACCCAGTGCGGCGACGGTGATCAGCGCCGCCGGCAGCCGAAACACGCTGGTGGCCACCAGGGCGGCCAGGATCACCAGGAGGCCGACGAGGAACGGCATGCGTGAGCCAGGGGACAGGTGGGGGAACAGCGAGCTGACGATGTTGGGCCGGAAGAGGTGCTCTCCCGGGGACGCGCTGTAGGCCTTGGCGCGCAACCATCCGGGGCCGTCGGAGCGGTGCTCGCTGAGGGGGATGCCGCACAGGCCGCAGTACTCGCCCTCGGGCACCTCGGTCTTGCAGACCCGGCACTCGACCATGCCCGGGGTGGGGTCGTCCGTGTCGGGTTGGGTGCTCATTGCGTAATCCTCTGAATGGTCAGCAGGTTGCGGGCCAGGTTGTCGACGTCGGGGGTTCCGAGCCCGCTGACGAGGTCGTAACCGGGTCCGGCGGTGTCGACGGCGTTGCCGCCCAACGTCACGTCGCGGAAGGCGGGCAGTGGCGCGCCCTGGGCGATGCGGTAGAGCAGGGGGTTGATGTCGCCGATCTCCCGGCCGCCGTTCTCCTTCAGGAACTGGGTCATCACCGCGGTCAGGCCCGCCCAGATGGGCGCCGACTGCGAGGTTCCGCCGCCGACGACGTTGTCGCCGTTGAGCACGATCTTCACCCCGGTGAACGGGTCGGCGACGGCGGAGATGTCCGGGGTCAGCCGCTTGCCCGTGTTGCGGTCGGCGGGAATCTGACCCGAGGCGACCTGCTGCCACGGCGGGCGGTCGAAGAGCGTCGACGTGCCGCCGCCGGTGCCCTGGGAGAGCGGGACGTCGAACCAGGCCTGCTCGGCGAGCCACCTGCCCTGCGCGTCGGTGGACAACGTGGTGCCGCCGACGCTGGTCATCTCGGGAAGGGAGGCAATGGAATCCAGCCCGACGTCGGCCGGTCCGGGCGGGGAGTCCCAGTCGTCGCCGCCCTTGCACTCGAGGCCGGCGAGGTCGCCGCTGGCGTTGAACGCCGTGGTGCCGCTCTCGTGCGCGTCGGCGAGCGCGGAGCGGACCGGCTCCAAATCCGCTGCGGTGAGCAGCTTGTCGCAGCCCCAGCCGATCGAGAGACTCCAAATGGCGCCGGGGAACCGCGCATTGGTGTCCTCGAGCATCTGCCCGATCTTCTGGAAGGCGCCGTCGCCCTGGACCGTCGGTCGGGCGTTGACCACGACCATCTTGGCGTCGGGCGCAATCGCATGCGCGACTTCGAGATCCATCGTGGTCTCGCCGTACGGCTCGTTGAGTTGGTCGCCGACGACGGTGGGGGTGAACTTCGGCAATCCGTTCTGGGTGGAGAACGTGTCGAGATCGGACTGGGCGAAGCCGTTGAACGCGAAGATCACGATCGTGGTGCCCTTGCCGGTGAAGCCACTGCGCGCCAGGCCGGCCGCGTTGTAGGTGTTGAGCAGGGCGGTGGGCGTCAGTCCGCGGTCGGGGACGTCGAGCGGAAGGATGTCGGGCCGCGACTCGTGATGCGGTGTGTAACTGAGGATTCGGCCCAGCTGCTGCACTTCGCCCCGTAGTGGCGAGGGCACCTCCGGCTGCTGCGGTGAGGCGTAGAACTCCTGACCGCGCTGACCGCGGTAGTCGTGGACCTCGACGGCGAACGCCGCTGCGACGTGGTCAGGTGGGCCCGCCACCACGGCCCAGCCGTCACGGGGTCGCCATTGCACCGAGAGGCCGTGCCGGCCCGCCCAGTCGATCAGTCCGGCGGGGCGACGGTCGTCGTTCAGCATCGCGGTGAGTTGGACGTGGTTGCCGCGGGCCGGTCCCAGATCGGTCGACGCGGCCAGCAGTGAGGCGAAGGGTCCGTCGATCACGTTGGACCGGTCGGCGCCCGGGGTGATTCGCAGATCGGAGGCGAGCGCCAGAACGGCCAGCATGATGACGGGCAGCAGCCACGGCCAGGCGTTCGAGCGTCTGGTCCGTGGTGCTGTCACGGTAGGTGACGCCATGGTGTCGTGAGGTCGTCCCGCGACGGATTCGCGAACCGAGGGGATGTCAGTTGTCGCCGGGAATCGCGGTCGGCGCGGGTGGCGCCTTGACCGGGGGCGTGAAGAGGTTGCCGCCCGTGGGGTTGATGGACTTCTCGGTGGGTGTCACCGAGGGGGCCGACGACGACGACGACGGCGCGGTGGTCGTGGTGGGCGTGGTGTCGGGGGCCTTGTCCGAACTGCCGCCGCATGCTGCGGTCAGGCCGACCATCGCGACGACGGCGGCTCCTCCTGCGTAGGCCGCGACGCGGCGAGCCAGGCGATGTGACCTCATGATGCTGTCCTTACTGATCCCCGAATTGCCAACGCGTGTCCTTCGGCGAATCGCGAGCGATTCCGCACGGTCCCTGGTGCTGGACGCGCGCACCAGTCCCATCCCGAAGCGGGTTCCGGTGACAAAACTCTAGCTGACCACGGGAACTACCACTCGGGTATTTCACTGGAGGCGTAGAGGGTCCTCCCGGCGGGCTCGACCCGCTTGACGGTGTCAGAGGGTGAGTGTTTACTCGTTCAATCGAACATATTTTCGAACGAGGGAACGAGTCGGATGGTGCGGAAGGTGTTCTCGTGGCAGTCGTGATGGATGTGACTGGATCCGCGAAAAGCCGTGCTGAACAGGTAGAACACCTGCGGCGCAAGATGGCCGAGGTCTCCGGCAAGACGTCGCCCACGGCGGGTTCGACGCACCGCGGATCCATGCCGTCCCGCGCCTCGATTCCGGCCTCGGAAAATTTGCTGCCGATGCCCGAATCGCTGTCCGAACTGCTCCCCGACTCGTTGCCGCGGGGCTCGGTCGCGGTGCTGTCCGGGGCCCGGTCGCTGTCGCTTCGCCTGGTGGCTGCGGTGACGGCGTCGGGTGGGCATGCGGCGATCGTGGGTCAGCCGGACGTGGGCCTGCTCGCCGCCGTCGAAATGGGTGCCGACTTGAGTCGGCTCGCGGTGATCCCCGACCCCGGGGCCGATCCGGTGGAGGTGGCCGCGGTACTGATGGACGGACTCGATCTGGTGGTGCTCGGTCTGGGCGGACGGGCGGTCTCGCCGACCAGGGCGCGGGCCGTGACGGCGAGGGCGCGGCAGAAGGGTTGCACCCTGCTGGTCGTCGACGGCGACTGGCACGGAGCCTCGGCGCGGCTGGAGTCGAGGGTCTCCGGCTTCGAGGTGACGGGTGCCGGCGCCGGTGCCCCCACCCCGGGATGCGGACGGATAAGCCGGGTGCGGTTGGCGACCAGGGCCTCCGGTCGCTCCGTCGGTCTCGCCCGAGTAGTGGGCGGATGACGTGCCGGGCCGAGTACTGGCCATCTGGTGCATGGACTGGCCCGCGGTGGCGGCGGCTGCCGCGACGGGCCTGCCGGCGACCGATCCCGTCGTGGTCACCCTGGCCAATCGCGTCGTGGCGTGCTCGGCGTCGGCTCGCGCGGCCGGGGTGCGCAGGGGACTGCGTCGCCGGGAGGCCCAAGCGCGCTGCCCCAGCGTCCACGTGGTCACCGCCGATCCCAGCCGCGACGCCAGGCACTTCGAGGGCGTGACGGCGGCCGTCGACGAGGTGGTGCCCCGCGCGGAGGTGCTGCGGCCGGGCCTGCTGGTGTTGTCGGTGCGGGGCGCGGCCCGCTACTTCGGCTCGGAGCAGGCGGCCTCGGAGCGGCTCGTCGACGCAGTCGCCGCGGCAGGGGCGGAATGCCAGGTGGGCATCGCCGACCAGTTGGCCACGGCCGTGTTCGCCGCGCGCGCCGGGTGCATCGTCGAACCCGGTGGGGACGCGGCCTTCCTGGCCGCCCTGTCGATCCGGCAGCTGGCCACCGAGCCCAGCCTGTCGGCACCGGGGCGGGACGACTTGGCCGACTTGTTGTGGCGCATGGGAATTCGCAGCATCGGAAAGTTCGCCGAGCTGTCGCGTACCGACGTGGCCTCCCGGTTCGGGGCCGACGCGATCGCCGCCCACCGGTTCGCCCGCGGGGAGTCGATGCGGGGACCGTCGGGACGGGACACGCCACCGGAGCTCGACGCCGTCATGGACTGTGATCCACCGGTCGACCGGGTCGACGCCGCGGCCTTCGCCGGCCGCTCGCTGGCGGGCGAGCTGCATCGCAGCCTGGAGGCGGCGGGGGTGGGCTGTACGCGGTTGGCGATCCATGCGGTCACGGCCAACGGTGAGCAGATGCACCGCGTCTGGCGGTGCGCCGAACCGCTGACCGAGGACGCCACAGCCGACCGGGTGCGCTGGCAGCTCGACGGCTGGCTGAACCGCCGCCGCGAGGGCAGCCCGGCGGGGCTCGGTGGTCCGATCGTCACCCTGCGGCTACAGCCGGTCGAGGTGGTGTCGGCGTCGGCGTTGCAACTGCCGCTGTGGGGTTCCTCCGGTGACGACGACCGGCTGCGGGCCCGGCGGGCGCTGGTCCGCGTCCAGGGGCTGCTGGGGCCGGAGTCGGTGCAGGTACCCGTGCTCAGCGGCGGTCGTGGGCCCGCCGAGCGCATCACCTTCACGCCGCTGGGCGACGAACCCGTGCCCCGGGCCGATCCCGGTCAGCCCTGGCCCGGGCAGCTCCCCGAACCGTCGCCGGCCGTGCTGCTCGACGACCCGGTGGAACTGCTCGACGCCGAGGGCAATCCGGTCCGGGTGACGGGGCGGGGATTGTTCTCGGCGGATCCGGTGCGGCTGACCGGGGACGGTCGCAAGTCGGGACGGTTGAGGTGGTGGGCCGGGCCGTGGCCGGTCGACGAACGGTGGTGGGACCCGCAGGAGTCGGGGAAGGCGGGGCGGACGGCACGGGTGCAGGTGCTGGTGGAGGAGCCGGGTGGGCGAGGGGACGTCGTCGACCGGGCGATGCTGCTGTGCTACCGGCAGCGGCAATGGTTTCTGGAGGGGGTCTACGAGTAACGATTGTGCACAATTTAATTGTGAACTATGGTTCAGGCATGGCGGTGTTGAGCCTCGATCGGCAACTGTGCTTCGCCCTCTACTCGGCGTCACGGGCGATGACGGCGGCATACCGGCCGGTCCTCGCGGAGATGAACCTCACCTACCCCCAGTACCTGGTACTGCTGGTGCTGTGGGAGGCCTCCAGCGCGACGGGCGAGGGCCGCGTCACCGTCGGCCAGCTCGGTGAACGTCTCCAACTGGACTCCGGGACGCTCTCCCCGCTCCTGAAGCGGTTGGAGGCCAACGGTTTCGTGCACCGCGAGCGGTCGCGTGACGACGAACGCATCGTCGAGGTCACCCTCACCGACGGCGGCCGCACCCTGGAGAGTCGCGCCCAGTGCATCCCCGAACGACTCTTCGCCTCCACCGGCATGACCGAAGGAGAGGCCGCCGACCTGCGTGACGCGGTGCGACGGCTCACCGACGCGCTCACGTCACGAGACGCCCCCGACGAAGGACCCGCCGGCCTGCACTAGGGCCGCACCACGAAAGGAACCGCAATGAAGACCTTGTACACCGCAGAGGCGTTGGCCACCGGCGAAGGACGCGACGGAAAGGCCCGCAGCGCCGACGGCAGGTTCGACCTCCAGTTGGCCATTCCCAAGGAGATGGGCGGCAGCGGCGACGGCACCAATCCCGAGCAGCTGTTCGCCATCGGGTACGCCGCCTGCTTCCACTCGGCGCTGCGACTGGTCGCCCGGCAGGAGAAGGCGGACGTCTCGGATTCGACGGTGGGTTCGCGGGTGTCGATCGGCACGCTCGACGACGGCGGCTTCGGCCTCGCGGTCGAACTGGAGATCACGCTGCCCAACGTCGACCACGCCACCGCCCAGGCGCTCGCCGAGAAGGCGCACCAGGTCTGCCCCTACTCGAACGCGACCCGCGGCAACATCGACGTCACCCTCGTGGTCACCGACGACTGACCGTTCACCCCAGCGTGGCGGCGAAGGGACCCACCCGCGCGACGAACCGGTCGAAGAAGGCCTCCGGGTCGACCTGAATGCCGATGTGTGCGTTGGGGTAACGGCCCCAATGCCCACGCCAGTCGGCGACCGTCATCCCGCGGGTCAGGGTGCCCGTCAGTTCGACGTCGACGGTTGCCTGCCGGTAGGTGACGAGGTCGGGATCCAGCGCCACCGCGGCGGCCAGCGGATCGTGCAGGTGCGCCAGGTAGCCCTCGCCCTGGTCGAAGTGGAACTCGAAGTAGAACCGCATCGCATCCTCGAGCACGCGAATCAGCGGGTTCGACGCCGCCGATCTGGTTCCCCGGTCGTCGAGCACGCTCATCGGCGTGGTGGCCGACCCGGCGGCCGCGGCCAGCCGGCTCAGCGTCGCGGGCGTCATCACGGCGTGCTCGGTCAGGTTGAGCCCCAACACGATGGGCAGGTGCGTCGGCTGGTCCAGCCCCCATGCCGCGCCCCACACGGTGAAGACCTCCGAGCCGGACTCGGGGTCGACGTTGATGTTCCACTCGGCCACCGGGGTGGTGTTGCCGCGGTAGTCGAACGCGCCGCCCATGATGACGAGCCGCCGCAACAACCTGGGCAGGCCCGGCTCGATGCGCATGGCGAGCGCCAGATTGGTCAACGGCCCGGTGACCAGGCCGACGAGCTCACCCGGATGTTCGCGGGCCGCACGCACCCAGGCCGTGGCCGCGTCGTAGTCGGTGAGTTGCCCGTCGCCGGCCGGTAGCCGGGCATAACCCAGCCCCTCCGGGCCGTGGGTGTCCTCGGCGGTGCGCAGCGGCATCGCCAGCGGACGTTCCGAGCCCCTCGACACCGGGACGTCACCCGCGCCACAGAGGGCGAGCAGGCCGAGATTGTTGACGCACACCTGGTCGACGGGCACGTTCCCCGCGGTCGAGGCGACGCCGACGAGCTCGGCGTCCGCACTGGCCAGCAGGTAGGCGAGCGCCATCGCGTCGTCCACACCCGTGTCGACGTCGGCGAAGACGGGCAGCCGAGCCGTCACCTCCGCGCCCGTCCCAACGACCTCTGTCACGCGGCCAACACTAGGGCGGGGCGGTCACCAATGCACACCTGGTACCAGTCGAACCGCCCGCTTGATCGGTCCGGGCGTGCGCAGGTTCACCAGGCCCGGGGGCAGCACGCGAGCGGGTCGTCTGGGCCGTCGCGTGGGCTGCGCCTCCGTGGACGCGGTGACCCCCCGGGCGGCCGGCGAATCGGGGTAGCCGAGATACAACTGGTGCATGATCCGACGGGACAGCCCGGGGGCGAAGTAGTGCCCGGCCTCGGCCAGCGTGCCGACGGGCGTGTCGATCCGGGCGGGTTTGTCCACCAGTGCGCGGACCACCATGGCCGCCGCGTGGTCCGCCGTGATGGCGGGCATCGGGTTGAGCTTGCGCGACGGCGCGATCATCGGTGTCTTGACCAGCGGCATGTGGATGCTGGTGAAGGTGATGTGGTCTGAAAGTGTTTCGCTGCCAACGACTTCAGCGAAGGCGTCGAGTGCGGCCTTGCTGGGGACGTAGGCGCTGTACTTGGGGCTGCTGGCCTGCACGCCCGCACTCGAGACGTTGACGACGTGGCCGAACCGGCGTTCGCGCCAGTGGGGCAGCAGCGCGAGCACCATCCGCACCGACCCGAAGTAGTTGACCGCCATCACGCGCTCGTAGTCGTGCAACCGGTCGGTCGAGGCCGACACCGACCGGCGGATCGAGCGGCCGGCGTTGTTGACCAGGTAGTCGACGTGGCCGAACCGGCCGAGGATGTCCTTCACGGTGTGGTCGACCGACGCCGAATCGGTGACGTCACAGGTGAATGCGTGGGCGTCGCCGCCGGCGTCGCGAATCTCGGCGATCAGGTCGTCGAGGGCGTCGGCGTTGCGCGCCAGGGCGAACACGCGCGCACCGCGTTCGGCCACGGCCAGGGCGGAGGCCCGGCCGATGCCGCTGGAGGCACCCGTGATGACGACGTGGCGGCCGGCCAACGCACCCGCGGGATCGTCGCGGCGGGCCCGGTCCGGATCCAGGTGCTCGGCCCAGTAGCGCCACAGCCGGGGTGCGTAGGAGGCGAACTCGGGAACGCGAATCCCGCTGCCTCGCAACGCGTCCACGGTGTTGTCGGAGGTGAAGGTCGGGGCGAGGTCGACGACGTCGAGGACTTCCGCCGGGATGCCCAGCTGGGTGGCGGCCATGTTGCGCAGGATCTTGGCCCGTCCGGTGGCCGTGAGCAACGGTGTCGCCAACGACCCGGGTAGTGAGCCGCGGAGCCCCGGCAGGCGGGCCTCCTTGGCCACGCCACGGTAGATCTGGGTGAGACCAATCGATTTCGGTGCCGTCAGGTGGAACGTCTGCCCGTCCCGGCCGGGGACGTCCATGATGGTGGTGAGGGCGTCGACCACGTAGTCCACGGGGACGACGTTGGTGCGGCCCGTGTCGGGCAACAGGATCGGCGTGTACCTCGGCAGCACGGACAGCTTGGCGAGCAGTCCGAAGAAGTAGTACGGACCGTCGACCTTGTCCATCTCGCCGGTCCGGGAGTCGCCGACGACGACGGCCGGGCGGTAGACCCGGTACCGCAGCCCCGGTGCGGCGCGCACCAGCATCTCGGCTTCGAACTTCGTCTGGTGGTACGGCGTCGGCAACTCCTGCGCGACGTCGAAGTCGTCCTCGGTGTACTCGCCGGGAAAGGTGCCTGCCACCGCGATTGACGACACGTGGTGCAGCGTGGCGTCCACCCGCAACGCGAGCTCGATCACCGCCTTGGTGCCGTCCACGTTGGCGGCCCGCTGAGCCTCGTCGTCGGCCGTCACGTCGTACACGGCGCCGCAGTGCACCACGTGGTCGACGGGCCCCAGTTCGGCGACGGCCGTCTCCGACAGCCCCAGGCCGGCCGACGTCAGATCGCCGACCAGCGGTTTCGCGCGTTCGCCCCACTGGGCGGCGAGCCGCTCGAACCGGGACAGCGACTCCCGACGGACCAGGACCCAGACGTCGGCGTCGGCGTGTCCGGCCAGGATCGCGGAGACGACGCGGCGGCCGATGAACCCGGTACCGCCGGTAACGACATAGCGCATGCGAGTCATGGTCACCCTAGTTCCGGCAAAGGTCAACCCACCGTGCCGCGGTGCGGGAGCGTCGCGCTATCGTCCGATTGAGCCGCCACCGCCTTCGAGGGAGAAGAGCATGCCGATCAACCCAGACGCCGTCGGTGCCACCACCGCACCGCAACCGTTCGAGTGGACCGAGCGCGACACGCTGCTCTATGCGCTCGGGGTCGGCGCAGGGGCCAAGGACCTGGCGTTCACGACCGAGAACAGCCACGACGTCCAGCAGCAGGTGCTGCCGACCTACGCCGTCATCGCTTGCCCCGCATGGGGAGCGGCGGCCGAGGTCGGCTCCTTCAACTGGGCCATGCTGCTGCACGGTTCGCAGCAGATTCGCCTGTACGCGCCGCTGCCGACCTCCGGCAAGCTCAACGTCGCCTCCGAGGTCGTCGACGTCCAGGACAAGGGTGAGGGGAAGAACGCCATCCTGGTGCTGAAGGGCACCGGCACCGACCCGGAGACGGGCAAGGTGATCGCGGAGACGATCTCGACGGCCGTCATTCGCGGCGAGGGTGGCTTCGGCGGTCAACCCGGCGAGCGGCCCGTCGCCCCGCAGATTCCCGACCGCGAACCCGATGCCACGGTCGCCCTGCCGACGACCGAGGACCAGCCGCTGATCTATCGGCTGTCGGGGGACCGCAATCCGTTGCACAGCGATCCGTGGTTCGCGCAGAACCTCGCGGGCTTCCCGAGGCCAATCCTGCACGGGCTGTGCACCTATGGGGTCGCGGGCCGGGTGCTGGTGGCCGAACTCGGGGGCAACGACGCCACCAAGATCACCGCCGTCGGCGCACGGTTCACCTCACCGGTGTTCCCCGGTGAGACGTTGACGACGTCGGTCTGGCGCACCGAACCCGGGCACGCGGTGTTCCGCACCGAGGCCGCCGGGGCCGACGGGTCCAACGCCCGCGTGGTGCTCGACGACGGCACCGCCGAGTACCTGGACTGACGCGCCGCGTCGGTAAGCGTCAGTGCCGCGGTAGGACGTTCGACGCGCGGTAGCGCTCCACCTTGTCGGCGAAGCTGTCCACGGTCGACCGAAAACCCAGGAACCCGGCCTTGCGGCTCTTCGTCATGTCGGTCAGGCACTCGATGTTGCGGCCCAGGTCGCCGTCGGTGTGCCACCACGACGCCAACCGGTCGACGTCCGCTTCGGCCAGGTGGTGCCGCTCGGCGATGGTGCGCCACACCTGTTGCGCCTCACCCATTCTGTCGTCGAGTGGGCGTGGCGAGTCCTCGAAGCCGACGGGCTCGACCCCGAACGTCTCGGCGATCTGGGGCCACAGCCAGCGCCACCGGAAGACGTCGCCGTTGACGATGTTGAACGCTTGGTCGCGGCCCTGCGGATCGGTGGCCGCCCAGATCATCTGCTCGCCGACGAGGTCGGAGTCCGAGACGTCGGTCAGGCCGTTCCACTGCGTCTCGGAGCCGGGAAAGATGAAGGGGGCGTTGGTTTCCCGGCAGATCTCGGCGTACACGCTCAGCGTGAGCGCCATGTTCATCGCGTTGCCGGTGGCGTATCCGAAGATGCTGTGCGCGCGGTGCACGCTCCAGCCGAACCCGTGTTCGGCTGCGGCGGCGAACAATTCGTCTTCCTGCGCGTAGTAGAAGTTCGGGCTGTCCAGGCGTTCCTCGTATTCGTGGAACGGCGTGTCGGGCATGTCGCCGGTGGCGTAGTCGTCGAACGGCCCCAGGTAGTGCTTCAGGCCCGTCATCAGCGCGGCGTGGCGTACCGAACCCCTCGGCCCGACCGCGGCGAGGACGTTGCGCACCGTCGCGCTGTTGACCTCGATGTTCTCGGCTTCGGTGTCCTTCTTCATCCACGCGGTGATGAACACCAGTTCCGGGTCGACGTCGGCGAGCGCCTCCTGCAGCGCCGCGGGATCCAGCAGATCGGCGGCTACGGGCGTCATGCCGTCCACCGGGCGTCCCCCACTGCGCGACAACCCGTAGGTCTGCCAGCCGGCCTCGACGAGTTGGGTGCCGAGTGCTTGTCCGACGATGCCCGTCGCCCCGACGACGAGGGCGACTCCGTGCTTGTCTTCGGTCACCCGTCCATGGTGTCACGGGGCGGGGCCCACCCACCTTGGCCGGGGGGCCGCTGGCTTGCCTCCACACCCGTCACCAGGTCTGTTCGGCCGCCCGCACCAGGATCTCGTTGACCGCGACGCGGCGGTCGCGGGTCACCATGTAGGTCACCGCATCGGCGATGTCGGCCGGCTCCAGTTTCACCATGCCGGGGCTGCGCTGTTCGATGGCCTCGCGGTCGGCCGCGGACAGGTTGTCGGTGATCTCGGTCGCCACGGTTCCGGGCTCGACGAGCCCCACCCGGACCCGCTGGCCCAGCACTTCTTGACGGATGCCCTCGGAGAAGGCGCCGACGCCGAACTTGGTCAGCGAGTAGACGGCGGTGCCCGGCCGCGCGACCCGGCCCGCGGTCGAGCTGATGTTGACGACGTCGGCGACACCGCGCGGTGAATCGGCCGCCGCCGCGATCAGGTGCGGCAGCGCGGCGCGGGTGACGTACAGCAGGCCTTGCACGTTGACCGACAGCATGGTGTCCCAGTCGGCGGGGTCGGCCTCGGCGGCCGGGCCGATCAGCATCAGACCCGCGTTGTTGACCACGGTGTCCAGGCGGCCCAGTTCGGCGATCGTGGCCTCGACGGCCGCGGTGGCCTGCCGCCGATCGGACACGTCGGCCTCGACGGTGACGGCCGCGCCGCCGGCGGACTCGATGCGCTGCTTCAGATCGTCGAGCCGCTTGCGCCGGCGCGCCACCAGTGCGACGGTGGCTCCCTCTGCGGCCAGGGCCAGGGCCGTCGCCTCTCCGATGCCACTGCTCGCTCCGGTCACCAGCGCGGCGGTGCCGTCCAATGTCTTCGCCATGAGGACATCTTGCGCCGCGAACCTGAGCGGTCTCCGCTAGCCGGTGCCGTACGCCTTGGCGATGTCCGGTGAGTCCAGCCACTTGGAGTAGGTGGGGGCCTGCGGCCACCCCTGCGGCGAGTCCTGCCACTCCTCCTGCCGACCCCAGGGCAGCAGGTCGATCAGCGCAAAGCTGTGGCTGAGCTGCTCGGTGCCACGGCCGTCGGTGTGCCAGGTGCGGTACGCGGAGTCGCCGTCGCGGAGGAACACGTTCACCGCGAAGCCGCTACCCGGTGCCGCGCCGACGTCGGCGCCGAACGAACTCTCCGACGACGAATACCACTCCATCCGGTTGCCGACCCTGGCCTTGTAGGCCAGGGCCTCGTCGATCGGTCCGTTGGTCACGACGACGAACCGGGCGTCGTAGGCCTCCAGGAATTCCAGCCGGGTGAACTGCGAGGTGAAGCCCGTGCAGCCGCCGCACTGCCACTGCGCGCCGTCGGTCCACATGTGGTTGTAGACGATCAGCTGAGAACGGCCGTCGAAGACGTCGACCAGCCGGACCGGCCCGTCGGCGCCGATCAGGGTGTACTCCGGCATCTCGACCATCGGCAGCCGGCGGCGCTGGGCGGCGATCGCGTCGAGCTCTCGGGTCGCGGCCTTCTCCCTGGCGCGAAGGTCGTCGAGGGCGGTGCGCCAGGCGTCCTGGTCGACGACGGGTGGCTTGGCCTGTGTCATCACGGTCTCCTTGTCGGTGGTGCTGGTGGGGTAGACCAGCGGGGCGGCGATTACTAATCGTCCTGACGGAAGTCTGCATCGACGGAGTCGGCGAGGGGATGGTGATGGGCACGTGACGGGCAAGGTGGTCGTGGCGAATTGGGTCACGCTGGACGGGGTCATGCAGGCGCCGGGGCGGGCCGACGAGGACCCCCGTGACGGGTTCACGCACGGCGGTTGGGCGATGCCGTTCAGCGACCCCGTGGTCGCCGCGAAGATGGGCGAGCGGATGTCCACCGACTTCGAGTGGTTGTTCGGCCGGCGGAGCTACGACGATCTGCTGGAGTCCTGGAACGCACGCGGTGGGCCGTTCCGGGACGCGCTGAACACCACGCGCAAGCACGTCGTGTCCGGGGACCCCGCGACGACGCTGCGGTGGCCCAACTCGGAACTGCTGCACGGCGACGTCCCCGCCGAGGTGGCGGCGCTCACACGGCGTTCCGATGCCAATCTGGTGATCATGGGCAGTGGCGTGCTGATCGACTCGCTGGCGAAGGCCGGGGTGATCGACGAGTACGTGTTGATGGTCGCTCCGATCGTGCTGGGTGAGGGCCGTCGGTTGTTCGGCCCTGGCGTTCGGCAATCGTTGCGGCTGCTCGACTGCACGCCGGTGAGCACGGGAGCATTGGTGATCACGTACGCCGCCTAGAAATCGAACACGTGTTCGACTAGCGTTGCGGGATGGGTTGGAACGACGGGCCGTCGACGTGGGGCGAGATGCAGCGCGTGCTCACCAGCAAGCCGCGCCGCGCCGGGTCCCGCCTGCCCGAGCCCACCGGCGACGGTGGTGACAGCCCGGCCTGGTCCCGCAAGCGTGGCAGCTACGAGCGGCCCGACGACCACCGGCGCACGGGTGCGGCCACCCCTTATGCCGAACTCCACGCCCACTCGGCCTACAGCTTCCTCGACGGGGCGAGCACCCCGGAGGAGCTCGTCGAGGAGGCCGCCCGGCTGAACCTGCGGGCCATCGCGCTGACCGATCACGACGGGCTCTACGGGGTGGTCCGGTTCGCCGAGGCGGCCCGGGAGCTCGACGTCCAGACGGTGTTCGGCGCCGAGCTCTCGCTGGGAAACGTCCCCCGCACCGAGACGCCCGACCCGCCGGGGCCGCACCTGCTGGTGCTGGCGCGCGGGCCGGAGGGGTATCGCCGACTGTCACGCGAGTTGGCCACCGCCCACCTCGCCGGTGGGGAGAAGGGCAAGCCGCACTACGACTTCGACGCGCTGACCGAGGCTGCCGGCGGGCACTGGCAGATCCTCACCGGGTGCCGCAAGGGCCATGTGCGCCAAGCACTGTCGACGGGTGGACCGGCGGCCGCCGAGGCCGCGCTCGCCGACCTCGTCGACCGGTTCGGGGCCGACCGCGTGAGCGTCGAGCTCACCCACCACGGCCACCCCCTCGACGCCGAACGCAACGCCGAGCTCGCGGCCTTGGCGCCACGGTTCGGGGTGGGCGTCGTCGCCACCACGGCCGCGCACTTCGCCGAACCGACCCGCGGCAGGCTGGCCATGGCGATGGGCGCCATCCGGGCCCGCAACTCGATGGACGAGGCCAGTGGATGGCTTGCGCCACTGGGTGGTTCGCATCTGCGGTCGGGTGACGAGATGGCCCGGCTGTTCGCCCACCATCCCGGCGCGGTGGCAGCCGCGGCCGAACTGGGGGAGCAGTGCGCCTTCGGGCTGGCCCTGATCGCCCCGAAGCTGCCCCCGTTCGAGGTGCCGCCGGGGCAGACGGAGGACAGCTGGCTGCGGCACCTGGTGATGACCGGTGCCCGCGACCGGTACGGTCCGCCGGAGCGGGCGGCGCAGGCCTACGCCCAGATCGAGCACGAGCTGCGCGTCATCGCCAAGCTCGACTTTCCCGGTTACTTCCTGGTGGTGCACGACATCACCCGGTTCTGCAAGGACAACGGCATCCTCTGCCAGGGGCGGGGATCGGCCGCCAACTCTGCGGTCTGCTACGCCCTCGGCGTCACCAACGTCGACCCCGTCGCCAACGAGTTGCTGTTCGAACGGTTCCTGTCACCGGCGCGCGACGGGCCGCCGGACATCGACATCGACATCGAATCAGACCTGCGCGAGAAGGCGATTCAGTACGTCTACCAGCGGTACGGCCGCGACTACGCCGCCCAGGTCGCCAACGTCATCACCTACCGCGGCCGCAGTGCGGTGCGCGACATGGCCAGGGCGCTGGGATTCTCCCAGGGGCAGCAGGACGCCTGGAGCAAGCAGATCAGCAAGTGGAACGGGCTCGCGGACTCACCCGACGTCGAGGAGATTCCCGCGCCGGTGGTCGACCTGGCGCTGCAGATCAAGGACCTGCCGCGGCACATGGGCATCCACTCCGGCGGCATGGTGATCTGTGACCGCCCGATCGCCGACGTGTGCCCGGTGGAGTGGGCGCGCATGGAGAACCGCAGCGTCCTGCAGTGGGACAAGGACGACTGTGCGGCAATCGGTTTGGTGAAGTTCGACCTTCTCGGCCTGGGCATGCTCTCGGCGCTGCACTACGCCATCGACCTGGCCGCCGAGCACAAGGGTCTCGAGGTCGACCTGTCCAAGCTCGACCTGTCCGAGCAGGCCGTCTACGAGATGCTGCAGCGCGCCGACTCGGTCGGGGTGTTCCAGGTGGAGTCCCGCGCGCAGATGGCCACGTTGCCCCGGCTCAAGCCACGGGTGTTCTACGACCTGGTGGTCGAGGTCGCGCTGATCCGCCCGGGGCCCATCCAGGGCGGTTCGGTGCATCCCTACATCCGGCGGCGCAACGGGGAGGAAGAGGTCACCTACGATCACCCGTCCATGGAGCAGGCCCTGCGGAAGACGTTGGGAATCCCGCTGTTCCAAGAGCAGCTGATGCAGTTGGCCGTCGACTGCGCGGGCTTCTCCGCCGCCGAGGCCGATCAGCTGCGTCGCGCCATGGGGTCCAAGAGGTCCACCGAGAAGATGAAGCGGCTCCGCAGCCGGTTCTACGACGGCATGCGGTCCCGCCACGGCATCACCGGCGACGTCGCCGACCGGATCTACGAGAAGTTGGAGGCCTTCGCCAACTTCGGCTTCCCGGAGAGCCATTCGCTGTCGTTCGCCTCGCTGGTGTTCTACTCGTCGTGGTTCAAGCTGCATCACCCCGCGGTGTTCTGCGCCGCGCTGCTCCGCGCGCAGCCGATGGGTTTCTACTCCCCGCAGTCCCTGGTCGCCGACGCCCGCCGGCACGGCGTGCTGGTGCACGGCCCCGACGTCAACGCCAGCCTGGCGCACGCCACGCTGGAGAACGACGGCCTCGAGGTCAGGCTGGGTCTCGGTGCGGTGCGGCACGTCGGCGAGGAGTTGGCCGAGCGCATCGTCGACGACCGAAAGGCCCACGGCCCCTTCACCTCACTGGTCGACCTGGCGGGCCGGGTGCAGCTGTCGGTGCCTCAGACCGAGGCGCTGGCCACCGCCGGAGCGCTCGGCTGTTTCGGGGTCACCCGGCGGGAAGCGCTGTGGGCGGCGGGAGCCGCGGCCTCCGAACGCCCCGACCGGCTGCCCGGTGTCGGGTCGTCCTCGCACGTCCCCTCCCTGCCCGGCATGACCGAACTCGAGTTGACCGCCGCCGACGTCTGGGCCACCGGCGTCTCACCGGGCAGCCATCCCGTTCAGTTCCTCCGAGAACGCCTCGAGGAGCTGGGCGTCGTGCCGGCCAACCGGCTGTTGTCGGTCCCGGACGGCACCCGGGTGCTGGTCGCCGGTGCGGTGACCCACCGTCAGCGCCCGGCGACCGCCCAGGGGGTGACGTTCCTGAACCTCGAGGACGAGACCGGCATGGTCAACGTGATGTGCTCCAAGGGTGTGTGGGCGCGACACCGCAAGCTGGCGCAGACGGCGTCGGCGCTGGTGATCCGCGGCATCGTGCAGAACGCGACGGGCGCGGTCACCATCGCCGCCGACCGGTTGGGGCCCGTCGACCTGCGGGTCAAGTCGAAGTCGCGCGACTTCCAGTAGGCGTCCCCCGATCGGTGGACACGACCTTCATCCGGTCCATCCACCGGTCGCCCGACAGACGTCGCCCCCGCGCTGAGACATAGTTATCCCATCGCCGGAACACACCGGCCAGCCAAGGCCAAAAGCCAACTCGGACAAAGGAAAAAGACATGACCACCATCTTCCGCACCGTCGCCGCCGCCACCATGATCGGTGCCGCCGCCCTCGGCCTCGCCGGAGCCGCCAACGCCGCCACCTTCTCCTCGCCGCAGGGCCCGGGCAACGTCTACAGCCCCGGCACCTACGCCACCCCGGCCCCCACCGTCGGCCCCGGCTGGTACGGCAACCACGGCCCGGCCTACATCGCCCACCTCAACGGCAAGTAAGCCCCACGAACCCATCAGGCCCTCCCCAACCAATCCCCGGGGGAGGGCCTGATGTACGTCGTCAGGCCGTCGGCGTGGTCCACACCTTGTCGACGCTGATGCGCAAGCGGGTGCTGTAGCCGGCCATCGACTCGGTCAGGCCGAACTGGTCGGCGGTCGCGCCGTACTTCGCCCAGTACGGTTCGTCCTCACGGCAGTCCACCCCCTCGGCGTCGACGGTTGCCTGGCCGCCGACGACCACGATCCCGCCGCCGTTGCCGTCGGAATCGAGGTTGAGACTGACCTGCGGATGACGCCGGACGTGCGCGACCTTGGCCGCGTCGGGACTGCTGTAGACGAACAGCGCTTCTCCGTCGAAGTAGAACCAGATCAACCTCGGCACCGGCTGGCCCGACTTCGCCACGGTGGTCAGCCATCCGTAGTGGTCCCGGTTGAGGCGATCGGTGACGTCAGGCGTCAGCGCGGCGGTCATGATGGCGAATGTAGTCTCCGAAGATGCCCTCTGAAACCCTCGATTTGACCCTCGACGAACTGCTGACGACCACCCGTTCGGTCCGCAAACGTCTCGATCTCGAGAAGCCCGTCCCGCGCGAGATCATCACGGAGTGCCTCGACCTGGCGCTGCAGGCGCCGACCGGGTCCAATTCGCAGGGCTGGCAGTTCGTCTTCGTCGACGACCAGGAGAAGAAGAAGGCGATCGCCGAGGTCTACCGCATCGCGGCCACCCCCTACCTCGACGCCGAGAAGCCCACCTACGGCGACGGCCGCGACGAGCGCACCCCGTTGGTGATCGACTCGGCCAAGTACCTCAACGACCATCTGCACGAAGTTCCGGTCATGTTGATTCCGTGTCTGGAGGGCCGTCCCGACGGGGCGCCCGCCGGGGCGAGCGCCGGCTTCTGGGGCTCGATCCTGCCCGCCGCGTGGAGCTTCATGCTCGCGCTACGTTCGCGCGGACTCGGGTCGGCGTGGACGACGCTGCACCTCGTGGGCGACGGCGAGAAGCAGGTGGCCGACATCCTCGGCATCCCCTTCGACGAGTACGCCCAGGGCGGGCTGTTCCCGATCGCCTACACCAAGGGCACCGACTTCAAGAAGGCCAAGCGGCTGCCGGCCGAGCAGCTCAGCCACTGGAATTCCTGGTAGCCCTCACACGGCGCCGGTGAACCCCTGCTGGCGCCACGCCTCGTAGACGACGACCGCGGCGGCGTTCGACAGGTTCAGCGAGCGCCGCCCGGCCAGCATCGGTATCCGCACGCGCTGGGTGACGTGCGGGTCTGCCAGCGTCTCGGCGTCCAGGCCGGTCGGTTCCGGCCCGAACAGCAGCACGTCGCCGGGCACGTAGTCGACGTCGCCGAAGAACGCGTCGGCGTGCGCGGTGAAGGCGAAGACCCGCGCCGGCATCACCGCCGTCCACGCCGACGGCAGATCGGGATGCACCGTCACCGACGCCAGGTCGTGATAGTCGAGGCCGGCGCGACGCAGTTTCGGTTCCGACAGGTCGAAGCCGAGGGGTTCGACGAGATGCAACTCGCATCCGGTCGCGGCGACCATTCTGATCGCATTGCCGGTGTTCGGCGCAATGCGCGGTGAGTTGAACATGACCCTGAACAAAGCGGTGCCGCGCCTTCCGGTACGTGAGTACGGGGAAGCCTACGGCCGGGTGGCGTCAGGCCGACTCAGGTCTCCTGATCGGGGATGGTGACGTCGTCGCCGAATTCGGGGTCGGGGCTTTCGCCACCGGGAGCGCTCACGGATTCCGTCTGGTCGGTGTCGTCGGTTTGGCGTTCGTCTCCACGAGGTTCGGTCATGCAATCCCCTTTACCCACTTCTTTCCCGACGGAGACGGAATCGGCCAATTACCGGCACGGACATTCCGCCGATGTCTCGGTCGTGCAACGACATTTGCTCGTATAGCACACGGGTACGCAACGCCCCGGTCACGAACTCTGTCTGTTCAGTAAGAACTGTGGAAACGCCCGCGCATCGCTGTCATACTCGACAAATTGCCGGTCGGACTGGTACTTCCGGTGCCTGCCGATCCGTGGGCGTACTGCTGCAGGAAGCCTTATGAACGACGCGCAATCAAGAATTAGTCGACGAGCGACCGGTTTCATGGCCGGGGCGCGATGACCGCGTTCGACGAGCCGCACGACAATGCGTCGCAATTCCCCGCCATTTCACCGCGGCCGACGACGGGGCAGCCGAAACGCCCGCCGCGGTGGGCGTTGGGCAATTGGCCCGTGCGCTGGAAAGTCCTTGCGATCGTCGTCGTGCCGTTGCTGTTGGTCGGCGTCCTGGGCGGCTTGCGCGTCCAGTCGGGATGGGCCAATGCGAGCGAGCTGAGGCTGGCGGCCGACCGTGCCGAACTGGTGCCCTCGATCGCCGGATACATGTCCGCACTCGACGGCGCCCTGCTGGCGAATTCCGCCGGCGCCGACCCCCAGGCGTCGCTGAACGCGTTCGACACCAGCAAGCAGACGCTGCAGACCCAACTCGAGGCGACCGACGTGGTGCCCGACGTGCGCGCCGGCGTGACGGGTCTGCTCGAGGACGGTCAGGCCCTGCTCGACAAGGTCACGGCCAACGGTGTGGACCTGCGCGGTCGCGTGACCGCCTACGCGCCGATCCTGCTGTCCGCCGAGGACGCGATCAACGGATCGGTGCGCATCGACGACGAGCAGATCCGTGCCGAGGCGCTCGGCCTGAGCCGGGCCGTCGGCGCGCGCGGCCAGATGGCGATGGAGCAGCTTCTGGTCAACCTCGGCGGCGAGCTCCCCGAGCCGGAACTGCGGTCCTCGTTGATCACGCTGGCCGGCACCGAACCGTCCACGTTGTCCGGGATGTCGCAGGTGCTGGGCGTCGGCTCGCCGGATGCGCAGAAGCTGCAGGACGAGATGGTCCGCCGGATGGCCCTGATGTCGGATCCGGCCGTCGGCCTGGTCGCCAACCCCGATCTGAGTCAGTCGCTGCAAGCCACCAACGCGATCGCCGAGAACGTCGTCGACTCGACGACCACGTCCGTCACCTCCGCGGTCGACGATCAGGCCAATGCCACGCGCCAGGAGGCGATCCGCGACTCGGCGATCGTCGGGGTCGCCGTGCTGCTGGCGCTCGTCATCATGCTGTTCGTGGCGCGCTCGCTGGTGCGGCCGCTGCGGACGCTGCGCGACGGTGCGCTGAAGGTGGCGCACGAAGACCTCGCGCAGGAGATCGAGCGGGTGCGGACGGGAGGTGCGTCCGGCCCGGTTCAGCCGTTGCCGGTGAACACCACCGACGAGGTCGGGCAGGTCGCCCACGCCGTCGACGAACTGCACGAGCAAGCCGTCTTCCTGGCCGGCGAGCAAGCCCGGCTCCAGCTGCAGATCGGCGACATGTTCGAGACCCTGTCGCGCCGCAGCCGATCCCTGGTGGATCAGCAACTGGGAATCATCGACCGCCTCGAGCGCGACGAGGAAGACCCCGAGCGGCTGGACGGTCTGTTCAAACTCGACCACCTCGCCGCGCGCATGCGCCGCAACGGCGCCAACCTGCTGGTACTGGCCGGCTCCCGGGTGCAGCGCGAGGAGGCCGACCCCGTCCCGGTCGCCACCGTCGTCAACGCCGCCGCCTCCGAGGTCGAGGACTACGCCAGGATCGTCACCGGCGACCTGCCCGAGAGCGAGATCGCGGGCGTGGTCGCGGGCGACCTCGTCCATCTGCTGGCCGAATTGCTGGACAACGCGCTGAGATACTCGCCGCCCGTGTCCGACGTCCGGGTGACGGCGGTGCGAACCGGCAACGGCGGTCTCGTCGTCGAGGTCGGGGACTACGGCCTCGGCATGACCGACGCCGACCTGCGCGTGGCCAACACCCGCCTGCAGTCCGGCGGCGAGGTCAACCCGTACACCGCCCGGCACATGGGTCTGTTCGTGGTCGGCAGGCTGGCGGCACAGCACGGTTTGGTGGTCCGGCTGCGCAACACCATTGCCGCCGAACCGCATTCGGGAACCACGGCCGGGGTGTTCATCCCCGCCGAGTCGCTCCTGCACGGACCGGGGGAACCGGCGCCGTCCGACTACGACATGCCTGCCGAACCGCATCTCGCCGTGGTGCCGACGTACCCCGCCTCCGCCGACGACGGCGGCGAGGAGCAGGGCTACCAGGAGTACGAGGACTATCGGGACGACGTCGTCCCCGCCGAGTATCCCGACTACCGCAACGGCCACGCCGACATCGCGATTTCGCTCCTACCGCAACGCGATCCGGGCGCCAGCGGCATCGCCTACATTCCGTCGACGCCCGTCGAGCCGGCCCCCGAATCCCGGGGCCGCTGGGACGAACGGCAGTGGCCCGAGGACGACTGGCCCGCCGACCCGACGCCGGCCGACCGACCCGTTCCCGCGGACACGTCGTCGTTCTTCGGGAGCGTCACGCGTCGCCCCGAACCGGCCGAGCCGCGGCCGGAGCCTCCCACCGAGCCGGCGTCCGAACCGCGGGCCGCCACCGGCGGGTCGATCTTCGACACCATGGTCTCGGAGTGGCTGATCGACGACCCGTTCGAGCTCGCCAAGAGCAGCGACCTGGACTGGCAGACCGTGTGGGACCAGGGCTGGTCCGCCGCCGCGGCCGCGGAGGAGGCGCCGGTCCGGGAGCGCACCGACGAGGGGTTGCCCGTGCGTCAGCCCGGCGAGCGGCTGGTGCCCGGCGCGGCGGCGACCGGCGACAACGGCCGCAACGGCCGCAACGGCGGCGCCCACCGCGGCGCGGACGCGCCCGAGGACGCCGACGACTCCACCTTCGACACCGGCCCGATCATGATCCCGCGGGACCCCGAGGCCGTGCGCAGCAGCATCGGCAGCCACTTCGGCGGCGTGCACGCGGGCCGCTCGCATGCCCGCGACACGAGATCGACCGACGAGGACTGACCGGTACATGAGCCGCCCGACCCAACGTGACTCCCTCGACTGGCTGGTGTCCAAGTTCGCCCACGAGGTGGCCGGCGTCTCCCACGCCATCCTGGTGTCCGCCGACGGCCTGCTGATGGCGTCCAGCGCGCACATGCCCGTCGAGCGGGCCGACCAGCTCGCGGCGGTGACGTCGGGGCTGGCCAGCCTGTCTGCGGGGGCGGCGCAACTGTTCGACGGCGGGCACGTGCTGCAGTCGGTCGTCGAGATGGAGAACGGCTACCTGCTGCTGATGCGGGTCGGCGACGGGTCGAACCTGGCGACGCTGGCCACCCGGTCGTGCGACATCGGTCAGATCGGGTACGAGATGGCGATCCTGGTCGAACGCGTCGGCACCGTGATCCAGTCGGCGCGCCGCACGGCTCCGCGTTCGTGAGCGCCGATGACCCCTCCGCCGCGTGATGCCTGGGAGCCCAGTGAACCGCTGATCGAGGTCAGCCTGGTCCGTCCGTACACGTTGACCGCCGGGCGGACGGCGTCGCCGGTCGACCTTCCGCTCGAGGCGCCCATCCGCACGCTGCACCCGGCAACCGCGCCCCGCTGGCCGCGCAGCGACGTGCGGGCCAAGATCCTCGAACTCGGCGTCGACGGCCCGTCCGTGGCGGAGGTCGCGGCGCGTCTGGGATTGCCGCTCGGCGTCGCGCGCGTGTTGATCGGCGATCTGGTCACGCAGGACTATCTTCGAGTGGACGCCACGTTGAGCTCGTCGGAGACCACCGACGAGAGACGTGAACTGATCGGAAGGACACTGCGTGGCCTACGGGCACTCTGAGCGCTCAGCCGCCGCATCAGGGTCGTCGCGCACGCGTTCCAGCACCAAGATCGTGATCTCCGGCGGCTTCGGCGCCGGCAAGACCACCTTCGTCGGCGCGGTCTCGGAGATCATGCCGCTGCGTACCGAGGCCATCGTCACCAACGCCTCCCAGGGCCTGGACGTGCTCGGCGCCACCCCGAACAAGAACACCACCACGGTGGCGATGGACTTCGGCCGCATCACCCTGGCCGAGGATCTGGTGCTCTACCTGTTCGGCACGCCGGGGCAGCGCCGGTTCTGGTTCATGTGGGACGACCTGGTCCGCGGTGCGATCGGCGCGATCATCCTCGTCGACGTCCGCCGGCTGGAGGACAGCTTCGCCGCCGTCGACTTCTTCGAGGCGCGGCAGCTGCCCTTCCTCATCGCCGTGAACGGGTTCGACGGCGGACCGCGGTACTCCGCCGACGCCGTGCGGCAGGCCCTGGCCCTTCGGCCCACCATCCCGGTGCTCGACGTCGACGCGCGGGACCGCAACTCGGCGAAGGCGGCGCTGATCGCGGTCACCGAGTACGCGCTGATGAACCTCAGCTCGCTGCCCGGCTGACGGTGAGCGACTTCGACCAGGAGTGGGTGGACCGCGAGTTCACCGGCCACGACTTCCGCGACGAGGACCTGAGCCGGGTGCGCACCGAACGGGTGGTGTTCACCGAGTGCGACTTCAGCGGCGTCGACCTCGCCGAGTCCGAGCATCAGGGGTCGGCCTTTCGCAACTGCACGTTCCGCCGCACGTCGCTGATGCACACCGTCTTCCGCCAGTGCACGCTGCTGGGGTCAGTGTTCACCGAGTGCCGGCTGCGGCCCGTCACGATGGTGGAGGTCGACCTGACCCTCGCCGTGCTCGGCGGCTGCGATCTGCGCAGCATCGACCTCACGGACTGCCGGCTCCGCGAGACCAACCTCGTCGGTACCGATCTGCGCAAGGCGGTCCTTCGCGGGGCCGACCTGCGTGGGGCGCGGACGCAGAATCTGCGCGTCGAGGAGGCCGATCTGCGCGGTGCGCTGACCGACCCGACGTTCTGGACGACGGCCGCGGTGCGGGGCGCGAAGATCGACGTCAACCAAGCGCTCGGCTACGCGGCGGCGCACGGACTGGACGTCCACGGCGGGTAGACGCAAGAGTGCGCGACACGCCGGCGTTTCCCGCACCTTTGCGACTGCTCGCGGAAGAAACTAGCCCGACTTGAGGCGAATCTTGAACCGCACGAAGCACAGGTAGAACAGCGACAGCGCGCCCAGCATGGCCATGTCGAAGATCCAGGTGCCCGCGTCGTGCTTCCAGTGCGAGTCGTCGGGCATGATCGGCGGCTTCACCATGTCGGTGACGCCCACCGTCGACGCCGTCGCCGCGAACCCCCAGCGGGCAGGGGTCACCCACGACATCTGGTCCAGCGGGGCCCGGCCCGTGACCGGGATCAGGCCGCCGGAGAACACCAGCTGCGACATCACCGCGACGACGAGCAGCGGCATGATCTGGTCGCTGGTCTTCGCCAGGGCAGACAGGGCGAGGCCGACGGTGGCGGCGCAGATCGTCGCGGCGGCCATGCCCAGGAACAATTCGACGGCGGCGGACACGTCGCCACCCCCCAGCACCAGGGGACCGTTCTTGGGCAGCCCGACGCCGATCAGCGTGATGGCCGTGACGATCCCGGACTGCACGATCGCGAACACCGAGTAGATGCAGACCTTGGCCAACAGGTAGGCGGTGGTGGACAGGCCCACGGCCTGCTCCCGCAGGAAGATCGCCCGTTCGCCGATGAGGTCGCGGACGGTCAGCGCGGTGCCCATGAAGATGGCGCCGACGTTGAGCAGCACCAGCACCTGACCGGGCTGGTTGGGGGCGTCGCCCATCGGATTGGGTTGCCCGAAGCCGGTGGAGCCAGGCACGGACAGCGACAGCACGCCCATGATGAACGGCAGGATGGCGAGGAACGCGAAGTACCCGCGGTCGGACACGATGAGGCGCATCTGCCGGCGCGCGATCGTCGAGAACTGCTTGATCGTGCTGGTGTGCACGGGCTGGCCGAGTTCGGCGGCTTCCTGCTTCGGCGGGGCCGGCGGGGGAGGGCCGTGGCGCTCGAGGTACTTGCGCTTGGCGCCCTCGGGGTCGCCCGCGACCGAGGAGAAGATGTCGGCCCAGTTGGTGGTGCCCAGTTCCGGGCCGATCTGGCTGGGTGGGCCGCTGAAGGCCATCTTGCCGCCGGGGGCGAGCAGCAGCACCTGGTCGCACACGTCGAGGTAGGTCAGCGAGTGCGTCACCACCAGCACGACGCGGCCGGCGTCGGCAAGCTGCCGCAGCATCGTCATGACCTGGCGATCCAACGCCGGGTCGAGGCCGGAGGTGGGCTCGTCGAGGATCAGCAGCGACGGCCCGGTCAGCAGCTCCAGGGCCACCGAGGCGCGTTTGCGCTGGCCGCCGGAAAGCTTGTCGACGCGGGTGTCGAGGTGCTTGGTCATCTCGAGTTCCTCGAGCACCTCCATGACGACCCGCTCGCGGTCCTCCTTGTCGGTGTCGGGCGGCAACCGCAGTTCGGCGGCGTACATCAGCGCCTGCCGGACGGTCAGCTGACCGTGCACGACGTCGTCCTGCGGCACCATTCCGATGCGGGAGCGCAGTGAGGCGTACTCGGCGTGGACGTCGTGACCCTCGAAGGTCACGGTGCCCGTCGTGGGATGGGTGTAGCCGGCGATCAGCCGGGCGAAGGTCGACTTGCCCGCTCCCGACGGCCCGATCAGCGCGGTCAGCGTGCCCGGGCGGGCCGCCAGCGAGATGTTGTCGAGCAGCGTCTTGTTGCCCTCGATGGTCCACGTGACGCCGTGGACGTCGAGGCCACCGGTGCGGGTGCTGACGTCGCTCTCGTTGCGGCGGGCGAGGGTGCCGCCGCCGAACACGAGGTCGATGTTGCCGATGGTGACGACGTCGCCGTCGCGCAGCACCTGCGAGTCGACGCGTTGGCCGTTGACGAACGTGCCGTTGATGCTGCGGTTGTCCAGGATCTGGGTGCCGCCGGGACCGCTGACCAGCGTGGCGTGGTGCCGGGAGGCCAGGACGTCGGGGATGACGATGTCGTTGTCGGTGGCGCGCCCGATCTTGACGCCACCCGGGGGAACCTCCGGCGCCCGGCCCGGCCGCAGGATCTTGAGCATGCTGGTCGCGAGGTTGCCCTCGGGCGCGCGGGGGGCCGCGGCGGGACCCATCTGCGTCGCGGACGGGTCGACGGTGGCGCCCGACAACGGCCGCTGCACCGGGTGCGGGGCGCTCGGCGGACGGTAGGCCTGGGGTCCGCTGGTGGGCGGCGGTCCGGCCGGGTACATCGGCAGCGAACGGGACGGCGCCGGCGGATGGGTCGGCTGGGTCCGGGACGGCGGCGGCTGGGTGCGGGGATAGCCGGTCGACGGGTGGCTGGGCTGGCTGGGCCACGACGCGCTCGGGCGTCCGGCGACCGGCACCTTGGCGGTCTGCGGCGGAGTGCCCGCCGAACCCTGGTGGCGGCCGACCTCGAAGGTGAGCCGCGGGCCGTCCGGGTTGCCGACGTTGACGCCCATGCCGTCGGCGATGTCCACCACGGGGACGCGTTGGCCGTTGACGTACATCCCGTTGAGGCTGCCGTTGTCGACGGCGATCCAGCGGCCTTGCTCGAAGCGCAGCAGGAGGTGCGCCCGCGAGATGAGGGGGTGGGCAATGCGGACGTCGGCGCGCAGGTCCCGCCCGACGACGACGTCGTTACCGGGCGAGAAGGTGCGGGGGGACCCGTCATACCGAACAGTCAGCGCGGGTGGGGCAGATCGCGTCATCGGGACCAACTGTATCGGTATCGACCTCGCCAGCGAGGTTGGTCCCGGCGCCCGCGCGCGCCGCCGTTGCATGGCAAATCCGGCTGCCGCCGTGAACGTCGCCGGAGTGCGGTTGCGCAACCAGGTCTCGGGTGGATGACGATTCGGCGGAGGTATGCCCGGCGACCTAGGGATGTGGCACTTCGCGTGCTGTTGTAGAGGAATGTCGGTGACGAGGGTGGCGTGGGCTCGGATGCGCAAGTGCGTTGCCGCCCTTCTGGTCGCCGGAGCCTCGGCCCTCCTGATAGCTACGGTGACGACGTTGCCGCAGGCCGCCGCCACCCCGCCGAGCGTGTCGGCGGACAGTCGGGGCCAGGTCGATCCGGCCACCAGATGCGGCCCCGACCGGACGGCCGTCGTATCCGGTCGGACGGCGCTGTCCCTGGTGTCGATCTGCACCGACGGCCGTGGGCACTACGAGTATCGCGGTGTGCGGCTCAGCGACCAGGCGGTCCTCGTCCTGCCCGCCAGGCCGATGTCCAACGGCTGTTTCGGGGCCCGCTCCGATGCCGTCGACTACACCGTGTCGCAGCGCAAACTCCTTCTGACGGCCGGACTTCGGGTGCTGCGCGACGAGCCGATGGCCGAGTTCGTCGACTACCGCGTGCCCACGGTGGTCGCGCAGCAGACGGCCAGCCGCCAGATCCGCTGATCTCGCGACGCGCTCCCGTCGTGCCGCCCCGACAGTCCACTTCGGTGCGACGATGGGACGGGTGAGACGAACACGAGCGGAGGGCGAGGGCGTGAACCGTCGACGGACACATCGGTTAGGGCTCGTGGGAGTGGCGCTGGGAGCGATCGTGGTCGCCCTGTCCGCCACGACGGCGACGAGTGCCGCGGCGCCCCCGCCGACCGATCCCCGCGGGTTCGTCGACTCCACCGCGCGGTGCGCGGCGCCGAGCACCGCGGTCGCCTACGGGTACACGTCGACCTCCCGGGTGGCGATCTGCAAGGACGAGTCCTCGGGCCAGCTTCAATACCGGGGGGTGCGCGTCACCGACGGCGCCCGGCTGATTCTCGCGGCCACCTCGACCGATCGCGGGTACGTCGCCGAGAACGACGGCATCACCTACACCGTCACCTCGGATGCGTTGACCATCGGCAACGGCAGCACGCAGATCCGGAGCGAGTCGATGGTCGACTTCCACGGGTCGGCGCCCAGTTCGACGTCGGGATCGTCGTCGGCGCCGAAGACGTCGACCAGCCCGACGCAGTCGAGTGCGATCCCCGAGACCACCACGCCCTCGACTCCGCTTCCGCCGCCGTTGCCTGCAGAGGTCGGCGCCCGCTAGACCGTGGCGGTCGGGGCGCCCGTCACGACGCAGTGGGTCTGGCTGTAGATGGTCGCCATGCACTTGTTGCAGTGGGTGCACAGTGACCGCACGGAGTGCGCGGCGCCGTCGGCCTTGATGCGGTTGACCAGGTCGGGTTCGGCGAGGACGGCTCGCCCCATCGCCACGAAGTCGAAACCCTCCGCCATCGCCAGGTCCATCGTCTCGCGATTGGTGATGCCGCCCAACAGGATCAGCGGCATGTCGAGTTCGGCGCGGAACTGCTTGGCCTGGTCCATCAGATAGGCCTCGCGGTACGGGTACTCGCGCAGGAACTTCTTGCCCGACATCCGGATGCCCCAGCGCAACGGCGGCGTGAAGGCGTTCGCGAATTCCTTGATCGGGGCGTCGCCGCGAAACAGGTAGAGCGGGTTGAGCAGCGAGCTGCCCGCGGTGAGTTCCAGGGCGTCGAGTCCACCGTCCTCCTGCAACCACACCGCCGTCTGCAGGGACTCCTCCAGCGAGATGCCGCCCCGCACGCCGTCGGACATGTTGAGCTTGGCCGTCACCGCGATCCGGTCGCCGACGGCCTGCCGCACGGCCCGCACCAGTCCGCGGGCCACCTTGGCGCGGTTGGCCAGCGAGCCGCCGAACTCGTCGGTGCGACGGTTGATCAGTGGGCTGAGGAACGAGCTCGCCAGATAGTTGTGGCCCAGATGCACCTCGACGGCGTCGAAGCCGGATTCGACGGCCAGGCGGGCGGCGTTGGCATGGGCGGCGGTGATGTCGTCGAGGTCGGCGCTGGTGGCCTTCTTGGCGAAGCGCATCGACAGCGGGTTGAAGAAGCGCACCGGGGCGAACGCCGGGGCGCCGTTGGTCCGGGCGTTGGCGACGGGGCCGGCATGCCCGATCTGGGCGCTGATGGCCGCGCCCTCGGCGTGGATCGCGTCGGTGAGGCGGCGCAGTCCGGGAACGGCCTCCGGCCGCATCCACAACTGCCAGCCGTCCGTCCGCCCGCCGGGGGACACCGCGCAGTAGGCGACGGTCGTCATGCCGATGCCGCCGGCCGCGGGCAGCCGGTGGTAGCGGATGAGGTCGTCGGTGACCAGCGCATCGGGGGTCGACGCCTCGAAGGTGGCCGCCTTGATGATGCGGTTGCGCAGGGTCACCGGACCGAGCTTGGCCTCGCCAAACACGTCGGTGAACACTTTGGGCGGAGTGTCCATTTTGGCAGCTGACCACGGCGCGCGGCGCAGTGTCAATGAGGGGTTCACGAGGGCTGGTGTCAGAATGGGCCCGTGGCTGCGATGACGTTGGACGGCAAGGCGACGCGCGACGAGATCTTCGTCGACCTCAAGCAGAGAGTCGCGGCGCTCACCGCCGCGGGCCGCACGCCCGGGCTGGGCACCGTGCTCGTCGGCGACGATCCCGGCTCCCAGGCCTACGTGCGCGGCAAGCACGCGGACTGCGCCAAGGTGGGCATCAACTCGATCCGGCGCGATCTGCCCGGTGACGTCAGCCAGGAGACGCTCGACGCCACCATCGACGAGCTGAACGCCAACCCCGACTGCACCGGTTACATCGTGCAGCTGCCGTTGCCGAAGCACCTCGACGAGAACGCGGCCTTGGAGCGCATCGACCCCGCCAAGGACGCCGACGGCTTGCATCCGACCAACCTGGGACGCCTGGTGCTCAACGAGGCGGCCCCGCTGCCGTGCACGCCGCGCGGCATCGTGCACCTGCTTCGCCGGTTCGAGGTGCCGATCGCCGGCGCGCACGTGGTGGTCGTCGGACGCGGCGTGACGGTGGGCCGGCCCATGGGGCTGTTGCTGACGCGCCGGTCGGAGAACGCCACGGTGACGTTGTGTCACACGGGAACCCGTGACTTGGCCGCCCTGACCCGGCAGGCCGACGTCATCATCGCCGCCGTGGGCGTGCCGCACATGCTGACCCCGGACATGGTGAAGCCGGGCGCCGCGGTCGTCGACGTCGGGGTGAGCCGCGACGCGGCGGGCGCGCTCGTCGGGGACGTCCACCCGGGCGTCTGGGACGTCGCGGGTCACGTGTCGCCCAATCCGGGTGGCGTCGGCCCCCTGACGCGGGCGTTCCTGCTCACCAACGTGGTCGAGCTCGACGAGGCGAAAGTAGGGTGACCGCACGGGGATTGGCCCACCGGGTCTTCACGGCACAGTGGCCCATCCTCACGGTCGGGCTGTTCCTGCTCGCCGCGTTCGGTCTGGTGGTGGCGGGGTACTGGCGGCGTGGTGCCCTGGTGCTGGCCATCGGCGTCGGCGTCGCGGCGGCGATGCGGCTGGCGTTGACCGAGGACCGGGCGGGTCTGTTGGTGGTGCGCTCGCGAACCGTCGACATAGCCACCACCGCCACGGTCAGCGCGGCGCTGGCCTACATCGCGCTGACCATCGACCCGCTGGGCACCAGCTAGCGCGGCACGGCCGGGATCAACCGTCCCAGTTCGTCGAGAAGACCCTCCGCGGCCGCGAGATCCCCACGCAGGTCGCGGTCTTCGTCGTCGCGGGGCAGGTCCGCCGCGAGCGCCAGCGCGCGACCGAGCACCCCGCCGAAACGGTCGGCGACCCCGCGTTGGCGCAGCATCCGCACCGCGCCGACCAGTTCGCAGCACAGCAGTACGCGGTAGGCGGCGACGGAGCGCTCCAGTTGAAGGATGCCCTGCGAGGCGAAGGTGGCGTCCTCCTCGGCGCCGCGCGAGAGCACCAGTGTCCCAACCGAGGCGGGCTGCGCGGCGTTGCGGATCTCGGCGATCGCCCCGGCCGCGACGTACTCCACCATCATCAGCCCCGATGAGCCGTGCGCGTCGGCGGCGAGAAAGGCGTTGCCGCCGTTGGTCTCCGGATCGTTGAGCATGCGGATCCGGGAATGGGTGATGGGGGCGGTCAGGGCGAGGGCCAGGGTGGCTCCGTCGAGTTCGAGGGACAGCGCCGCCTGGTAGAACGCGCCGTGGTGGATCACCTGGTCGCCGTCGACGTCGAAGAGGGGGTTCTCCTGCGCGGTGTTCATGGTGCGCTCGAGCTGCGCGACGAGCGAATCCAGCGACGCGACGACGCTGGCGTGGGCCACCGGGTAGACCCTCAGGCCGTAGGGATCCTGGATGCGGGCGGGTGGATGGTCCAGCGCGGCGTGATCGGCGAACAGCGTCCGTAGCCGGGTGGCGACGGTGTCGACCTGCGGCGCGGCGGCCGCCCGCGCGGCGACGGTCGAGAACGCCGACGGATTGCCCTCCAGGGCAAGGAAGCTCAGCATGTAGATGACGCTCGAGGCCCGTTCGAGACGGTTCAGCTCGTCGACCGCCAGGCAGCTGCGGCCCACCGTCAGCGCGCTGCTGCTCATGAACGGCAACGCGCTGTCGGCGCCCCACGGGGGCATGGGGGTCAGCTCGGCGGTGGCGGGTCGTTCGCCGATGAGGGTCAGCGCCGTTCCGGCGAGCGCCGCGAGGTCGCCGGTGCCGATGGACGCGTACTGCCGCACCTCGGGCAGGGCGTTCTCGTTGAGCATCCGCTCGAGGCCGGTGAGAATCGCGGGGTCCAAACCCGCACCGGGAACGCACAATTGGATCAGACGGACGGCCAGCATCGACCGCACCGTCCTCGCGCTGAGCGGGTCGCCCGCGTCCACCGAGTGGCTGCGGAGCAGTCGCATGCCGTAATCCTGGTCGTCGGGCGGGATCGCGGCGATCCGATTGGCCCCCACGCCGGTGGTGCGGCCGTAGGTGGCATAGCGGGTGCTCAGGTCGGCGGCCCGGTCGTGCAGGTCGTCGACGGCGTCGACGACGGTCGAGGGAAGTGAGACGGCGTCGCGACCGTCGGCCAGTGCCACCACGTCGCCGACGGTCATCGTCCCGCTCAGCTCGATCATCAAGGATCTCCTCGTTCTTGCACCATGGACGCCCGGCGGGCCTATCATCGCCGAAGGCCGGTGATTCCACCAGATGGAATCGAGATTTTACGTAGTGGCAACAGAGGGGCGGTCCGAGGAAACCTGCCCGTCCTACCGTTCGTGCCGAGAGGAGGTCACGTGGCCGATCAAGCAACCCGGACCGTCGAGCGGGCGCTGGCCCTGCTGGCGAGCGTCTGTGACCGCGGCGGCGCGAATCTCGCGGACACCGCGCGGGACTGTGAGCTGGCCCCGAGCACGGCTCTGCGCTTGCTGCGCACCCTGGAGACCACGGGATTCGTCCGCAAGGACGAGTCCGGCACCTACCGGCCGGGCAGCCGGATCATCCAACTCGGCGCTCAGGCGCTCAGCGACGAATCGCTGGTCGACCTCGCCGGGCCCGCCATGGACGAGCTCGCCACCCAGACCGGCGAGTCGGTGTACCTCAGCGTCGTGGGGCACGCCGCGACAGCGGTGTACATCAACATCGTCGAGGGCACGCATTCGGTCCGTCACGCCAGCTGGGTCGGACGCACCGTCCCGCTGGACGTCTCGGCGGCGGGACACGCCCTGCGGGGCAAGGTGTCCGCCGACGGTTACGCCATCGTCGAACGCGGCGTCGAGAGCGACGTCACCGCGATCGCCTGCCCGGTGTACTCGCAGGCCAGAATCGTCGCGGCGCTGAGCCTGGTCATTCCGAGCTATCGGGTCAGCTCAGATCAGACGACGCAGTACGGTCGGATGTTGATCGCGGCCGCGGCGGACGTGTCCGCCCGTCTGAGCAGTCCCACCGAAGCACGCACCCCAGAAGGATCGTCATGATCACGTTCGACAACGTCTCCAAGGTGTACCCGGACGGGACCGTCGCCGTCGACGGCCTCGACGTCACGGCGCCCAACGGCAAGATCACGGTCTTGGTGGGGCCGTCGGGCTGCGGCAAGACCACCTCCATGCGGATGATCAACCGCCTGATCGAACCCACCTCGGGGACAATCGAACTCGACGGCGTCGACACCCAGACGCTGGATCGGGTGGCCCTCCGCCGCAGAATCGGCTACGTCATCCAGAACGCGGGTCTGTTCCCGCACCGCACGGTCGTCGACAACGTCGCCGCCCTGCCCCGCCTGCTGGGCGGGGGCAAGAAGCAAACCCGTGCCGCGGCAATGGAACTGCTCGAGCGCGTCGGTCTCGACGCCAAGTTCGCCCAACGGTATCCGTGGCAGCTGTCGGGCGGTCAGCAGCAGCGCGTGGGGGTCGCTCGCGCCCTGGCCACCGATCCGCCGTTCCTTCTGATGGACGAGCCGTTCAGCGCCGTCGACCCGATCGTGCGAAACCAGTTGCAGGACGAATTCCTCCGCCTCCAAGCCGACATCTCCAAGACCATCGTCATGGTCACCCACGACATCGACGAGGCGCTCAAACTGGGCGACCAGGTGGTGGTGCTGCGCCAGGGCGGGACGCTGGCTCAGGCCGCCACCCCCGCCGATCTGCTGGCCGCGCCCAAGGACGCCTTCGTCGCCGACTTCGTCGGATCCGCCCGCGGGTACCGCGCGCTGGGCTTCCACACGTGCGACGACCTGCTGGCGCTCGCCGACGAACCCACCATTCGGGTGGGACAAGCGATCTCGACGGTCGCCGCGTCGCATGACAGATGGATCCTGGTGGTCGACGCGGCCAACGCGCCGATCGGCTGGGTCGACACGGCCAACCTGGGGGGTGACCACGTCGGCGAGGCCGACGTCAACCTCAGCGCCACCTCCGCCCGCCGGAGTGACCCGCTGCGCGACCTGCTGAACTCCGCGCTGTCGAGCCCGAGCGGCCGGTGTGTCGTCACGGACGAGGCGGGCGCATTGCTCGGCACCGCCACCGACCACGACGTGCTCGACGCGATCAGACGGGCCAAGGACGCCCGGAGCGCGGGGGTTCCGGCGTGAACTGGATATCGTCGAACCTCGACCGCATCGTCGACCTCACCATCAGTCACGTATGGCTGACGTTGGTGCCCACCGCCATCGGACTGCTGCTCGCGCTGCCCCTGGGATGGTGGGCGCACCGTTCCGGGCGCGGGTACGCCGCCATCGTCGGCACCGCGGGTCTGCTGTACACCATTCCGTCGTTGGCGCTGTTCATCATCCTGCCGACCATCCTGGGCACCAAGATCCTCGACCCCGTCAACATCGTCGTGGCACTGACGCTCTACACCCTGGCGCTGCTGGTGCGCGTGGTCGCCGACGGGCTCGCGTCGGTGCCCCACGACACCGTGGCCGCCGCCGAGGCGATGGGCTACCGCAGCTGGCAACGACTGCTGCTGGTGGAACTGCCCGTCGCGGTCCCCGTCATCGCGGCGGGCCTGCGCGTCGCGGTGGTGTCCAACGTCAGCATCGTGACGATGGCTGCGCTGCTGGGGATTCCGCAACTCGGCTCGTTGTTCACCCAGGGCTTCCAGCTGCGGCTCTACGCGCCTCTGGTCACCGGTGTCGTGCTGTGCGTGGTGCTGGCCGTGGTGTTCGACGGCCTGATCATCTGGGCCAACAAACTCGCCACCCCGTGGCGGCAACGGACGGTGACGTCGTGAACATCTTCGGCTGGCTCTCCGACCCCGCGAACTGGACCGGGTCCGACGGCATTCCCACGCAGATCGGCTACCACCTGCTGTACTCCGTCATGGCCCTGCTGGTCGCCCTGGCGATCGCGGTGCCACTGGGCATCGTGATCGGCTACACCGGCCGCGGCGAGGCGCTGGTCGCCGGATCGGCGAACGCGTTGCGCGCCTTGCCGTCCCTGGGCTTGCTTGTGCTGCTGTTCCTGGTCATCTCGCCGGTGGTGGCCGGTCAACTCGTCTACGTCCTGCCGACCATCGTGGTGCTCGTCCTGCTCGCGGTGCCGCCGATCCTCACCGGCACGTACGCGGGAATCCAGAACGCCGACCCCGACGCCGTGGGCGCCGCCCGCGGAATGGGCTACACCAAGCGTCAGATCCTGGTCCGGGTTCAACTGCCGTGCGCCCTGCCATTGCTCCTGTCGGGGGTCAGGGGCGCCACCCTGCAGATCGTCTCGACGGCCACCATCGCCGCCTACCTCGGCCTGCAGGGCCTGGGCCGGTTCATCCTCGACGGCCGCGCGCAGGCCAACTTCAGCGAGATGGCCGGTGGCGCAATCCTCGTCGCCGTGCTGGCGCTGCTGCTCGAGTTCGGCTTCGCCGGCCTCGGCAGTCTCGTCGTGTCGCCGGGACTGCGCCGCTCGACGAAGAGGTCCTCGCCGCTACCCGCCCCCACCGAAGCCGCCGCCTAGGTGCCACCCGGCACCGCCCAACAAGGAGAATGACCATGAAGAAACGCGCCATCCTGTCGGCGTTCGCCCTCACCTCCGTGCTCGCCCTGTCCGCCTGTGGCGGTGGGGGATCGGACCCGCTGTCCGGTGACGGCAACGACAAGGGGTCCGCCGGATCCGAGGTAATCATCGGGTCGGCGGACTTCACCGAGAGCCAGCTCATCGCCAGCATCTACTCCCAGGCGTTGCAGGCCAAGGGCGTGAAGGTCAAGGAGCAGTTCAACATCGGCAGCCGCGAGGTCTACATCGCCGCGCTGAAGGACGGGTCGATCGACCTGGTGCCCGAGTACTCCGGTGCGCTGCTGAGCTATCTGGACCCGAAGTCGACCGCCGCAACCCAGGACGCGGTGACCACGGAGCTCACCGGCAAGATGCCCCAGGGATTGTCACTGCTGACGGCCTCGCCCGCCGAGGACAAGGACGTCGTGGCCGTCACCAAGGCGACCGCCGACAAGTACCAGCTGAAGAAGCTCTCGGACGTGGCGCCGCACGCGGGCGAGATGGTCCTCGGCGCAGCGGCGGAATGGAAGACCCGGCAGCAGGGCGTCATCGGGTTGCGTGACGTCTACGGAATCACCTTCAAGGACTTCGTCACCCTCGACGCCGGTGGCACCTTGACCATGGCCGCGCTGACCAACGGCCAGATTCAGGCGGGCAACCTGTTCAGCACCGACCCCGGTCTGAAGAGCAACGACCTGGTGGCGCTGGACGACGACAAGTCGCTTTTCGCCTCCGAGAACGTCGTCCCGGTGATGAAGAAGGCCAAGGAGACCGACACCATCACCAAGACGCTCGACGCGGTCTCCGCCAAGCTCACCACCGACGACCTCATCTCGATGAACGCCGAGGCGGCCACCGGTGCCAACCTCGCCGACATCTCGAAGAAATGGCTTGCGGGCGCAGGCATCAACGGTTCCTAGGCCACTCGACGAAGGACGACACTGACATGAGCACCACCCCCGGGGCAGACTCCGTCGCCGGTCCCCGTCCCGTCCGCGCCCCGCGCGGAACCGACATCTCCTGCAAGGGCTGGCAGCAGGAGGCCGTCCTGCGCATGCTGATGAACAACCTCGACCCCGAGGTCGCCGAACATCCCGACGACCTCGTCGTCTACGGCGGCACCGGACGGGCGGCGCGCAGCTGGCCGGCCTTCGACGCGCTGGTGCGGACCCTCCGCGGTCTCGAGGACGACGAGACCATGCTGGTGCAGTCCGGCAAGCCGGTCGGCGTCTTCCGCACCAACGTGTGGGCGCCCAGGGTGCTGATCGCCAACTCCAATCTGGTTGGCGACTGGGCCAATTGGGAACAGTTCCGCGCGCTGGAGGCCGCGGGGCTGACGATGTACGGCCAGATGACGGCCGGGTCGTGGATCTACATCGGCACCCAGGGCATCCTTCAGGGCACCTACGAGACGTTCGGGGCGATCGCCAAGAAGAAGTTCGGCGGCACCCTGGCCGGCACCATCACCCTCACCGGTGGGGTCGGCGGAATGGGCGGTGCGCAGCCGCTGGCGGTCACCATGAACGAGGGTGTCGCGATCTGCGTCGACGTCGACGAGACGCGCATCGACCGGCGCATCGCCAAGCGCTACCTCGACGTCAAGGCCACCGACCTCGACGACGCGCTCGCCAAGGCGGTCGAGGCGCGGGACGCCAAGCGGCCGTTGTCGATCGGCGTCGTCGGCAACGCCGCCGAGATCTTCCCCGCCCTGCTCGAACGCGACGCGCCGATCGACATCGTCACCGACCAGACCTCGGCGCACGACCCGCTGTCCTACCTGCCGCTGGGGATCGACCTCGAGGACATGAAGAAGATGTCGGAGAAGGACCCGGCCTACTTCACCGAGCAGGCGCAGGAGTCGATGGCCAAGCAGGTCGCCGCCATGGTCGGCTTCCTCGACAAGGGTGCCGAGGTCTTCGACTACGGCAACTCGATCCGCGACGAAGCCCGAAAGGCCGGCTACGACCGCGCCTTCGACTTCCCCGGCTTCGTGCCCGCCTACATCCGGCCCCAGTTCGAAGAGGGTCTCGGCCCGTTCCGCTGGGCGGCGCTGTCCGGCGATCCGAAGGACATCGCCGCGACCGACAGGGCGATCCTCGAACTCTTCCCGGACAACGAGCATCTGCGGCGGTGGATCACCATGGCCGGTGAGCGCGTCGAGTTCGAGGGGTTGCCCGCCCGCATCTGCTGGCTCGGGTACGGCGAACGGCACCGGGCCGGTCTGAGGTTCAACGAGATGGTGGCCTCCGGCGAGGTGTCCGCCCCGATCGTCATCGGCCGCGACCACCTCGACTCGGGGTCGGTGGCCTCGCCCTATCGCGAGACCGAGGCCATGCTCGACGGGTCCGACGCGATCGCGGACTGGCCGCTTCTCAACGCCTTGCTGAACACGGCCTCCGGCGCCACGTGGGTCTCGATTCACCACGGCGGTGGCGTCGGCATGGGTCGCTCCATCCACGCCGGGCAGGTGTCGGTGGCCGACGGGACCGAGTTGGCGGCCCAGAAACTCGAGCGCGTGCTGACCAACGATCCCGGCATGGGCGTCATCCGGCACACCGACGCGGGGTACGAGTACGCCGCCGAGGTGGCTGCCGCGCGCGGGGTGCGAATCCCGATGCAGGAGAGCGAATGACCTCGTTCGACTCGATGTGGGGGGCCATCCTCGACGTCGGCCAGGACACGAACACCAGGGGCTACCGCCGGTTCGCCTGGTCGGATGCCGACCTGACGCTGCGGGAGTGGTTCCGTGGCTGCGCCGAGGCGCGAGGGATGTCGTTCGAGGAGGACCGCAACGGCAACCTGTGGGCGTGGTGGCTGCCGCCGGGCTGGACCGGTGAGCCGACGGGCGCCTTCGTCACCGGATCGCATCTGGACTCGGTGCCCGACGGCGGCGCGTTCGACGGTCCGCTGGGCGTCGTCTCGGCGTTCGCGGCGGTCGACATCGTCCGCGACCGCGGCGTTGTGCCGACGATTCCCGTTGCAGTGGCGGCGTTCTCCGACGAGGAGGGCGCGCGCTTCGGCGTGGCCTGCGTGGGTTCGCAGCTCGTCACCGGTGCCCTGAGTGCCGAGCGGGCCCGGGGGCTCCGCGACAACGACGGCGTGACGCTGGCCGAGGCGCTGACACGGGCGGGTCGCAATCCCGAGCACCTCGGGGTCGACGACGCGCTGCTCGCGCGCATCGGCGTGTACGTCGAACTCCACGTCGAGCAGGGCCGGGCGCTGGATCTGGTCGACCGGCCGATCGCCGTGGCGTCGGCGATCTGGCCCCATGGGCGCTGGGAGTTCACCTTCGACGGTGCGGCCAACCATGCGGGCACCACCCGGCTCGCCGACCGGCGCGACCCGATGCTGGCGTTCGCGTCGTCGGTGCACGCCGCTCGCTCGGCGGCGGCCCGGCACGAGGCGGTTGCAACGTTCGGCAAGGTGCTGGTCTCGCCCAACGGGGCCAACGCCATTCCGTCCCGGATCCGGGCGTGGCTGGACGCCCGCGCTGCCGACGAGGCGACGCTGACAGCGCTGGTCGAGCAAATCAGCAGGGAAGCTGGGGGATTCGCGTCCTCCGACGACGTCGACCTGCACGTGGTCGCCGAGTCCGTCACGCCCATCGTCGAATTCCCCGAAGGGCCGCGCTCCCGGCTGCAGCGTGCGCTGGCCCGGCTGGGCGACGTTCCCGTGCTGCCGACGCAGGCCGGCCACGACGCCGGGATCCTGTCGGCGAGGGTGCCGACGGCGATGCTGTTCGTGCGCAACCCCACCGGGGTCTCGCACTCCCCGGAGGAGCACGCCGAGCCCGCGGACTGCCACGTCGGGGCGGAGGCCCTCGCCGACGTCATGACGGAGTGGGTGGGGTGAGCACGTGGTGGTGTGAGCACGCCTGGCTGGGCGGGGACGCGGTCGCCGAGCGGGTCGCCATCACGGTGGCCGACGGCAGGATCACCTCCGTCGAGGCCGGCGTGCCCGCGCCCCCGTCGGCCCGGCGGCTGGCGGGTCTCGTCGTCCCCGGTCTGGCGAACGCGCATTCGCACGCCTTCCATCGCGCGTTGCGCTCCCGCACCCAGCGGGACCGCGGGTCCTTCTGGACGTGGCGCGATTTGATGTACCGCGCCGCGGGTCGGCTCGACCCCGACGGCTATCGCCGGCTGTCCCGCGCGGTGTACGCCGAGATGGCACTCGCCGGCATCACGTCGGTCGGCGAGTTCCACTACCTGCACCACGACGTCGGCGGCGTGCCGTACGCCGACCCCAACGAGATGGGCCTGGCCCTGATCGCCGGCGCCGCGGACGCCGGTGTGCGGCTGACCCTGCTCGACACGTGCTACCTGAGTTCGGGGGTCGACGGTGCACCGTTGGCCGAGGGCCCGCAGCAGCGCTTCGGGGACGGCAGCGGCGAGGCCTGGGCCGACCGGGTCGAGCGGCTTCACGGCCAGGTGGTCGACGACCACGTGATCGTCGGCGCCGCACTGCATTCGGTGCGCGGTGTGCCACTCGCACACATGCCCGCCGTCGTCGCATGGGCCGCCGCACACGGCGCACCTCTGCACGTGCACTCCTCGGAACAGACCGCCGAGGTCGACCAGTGTCTTGCCGTGCACGGCGCCACCCCGACGGCACTGCTGCGCGACGCGGGCGTGCTGGGTCCCAGGACCACCGCGGTCCACGCCACCCACCTGACCGACGAGGACCTCGCCGACCTCGACCGTACGGCGACCGGGGTGTGCTTCTGCCCGACCACCGAGCGCGATCTCGGCGACGGCATCGGCCCGGCCGCCGCCCTGCTGGCCGGCCGCGGTCTGTTCAGTCTCGGGTCGGACTCCCATGCGGTGGTCGACCTGTTCGAGGAGGCCCGCGCCACCGAACTCGACGAGCGCCTGGCCCGGCGGGAGCGGGGCATCCTGGCGGCCGAGAGACTGCTTGGCGCAGCCACTCTCGACGGCCAGCACGCCCTCGGGTGGACCGATGCGGGCGCGCTGCGCGTCGGCGCGCGAGCCGACCTGGTGGCGGTGGACCTGAACTCGGTGCGCACTGCCGGCGGCGGCGCGACCGTCGAGAACGTGGTGTTCGCGGCCACCGCCGCCGACGTCACCGACGTGGTGGTCGACGGCCGCGTCGTGGTCGCCGAGCGGCGGCATCTGGGCGTCGACGACGTGGGCGCCGCACTGGGCGAGACCATTTCGGCGCTGATGGAGGAGGCGGTTCGATGACCACGCTGTACACCGGCATCGGCGAACTCGTCACCAACGACCCGAGTCAGGGCGACGGGAGTGCCCTCGGGGTCGTCGCCGACGGGGCGGTGGTCGTCGAGGGCGACCGCGTCGCGTGGGTCGGGTCACGGGCGAACGCTGCGGACGCCGACTCCCGCGTCGACCTCGGCGGAGCCGCCGTGATCCCCGGATTCGTCGACAGCCATGCCCATCTGGTGTTCGCCGGGGAGCGGTCCGCGGAGTTCGCGGCCCGGATGAGCGGACAGTCCTACGCCGCCGGCGGCATCGCCACCACGGTGGCGGCGACCCGGGCGGCCGACGACGCGACCCTCGACCGCGGCCTCGAGCGGCTCGCCGGCGAACTGCTGCGCGGTGGGGTGACGACGTTCGAGACGAAGAGCGGCTACGGCCTCACCGTCGCCGACGAGGCCCGGGCCTTGCGGCTGGCGCGCGGGTTCACCGACGAGACGACGTTTCTCGGGGCGCACGTCGTGCCTCGGGAGTACCGCGACGACCGCGACGGCTACGTCGACCTGGTGGTCGGCCCGATGCTGGCGGCGTGTGCGCCGCTGGCGCGCTGGGTGGACGTGTTCTGCGACCGGGGCGCCTTCGACGTCGACGAGACCCGGACGATCCTCCGGGCCGGCATGGCCGCGGGTCTGGTGCCCCGTCTGCACGCGGGTCAGCTCGAGCAGGGTGCGGGCATCCAGTTGGCCGTCGAGTTGGGGGCGGCCTCGGTGGACCACTGCACCTACGCCTCCGACGCCGACCTCGACGCGCTCGCCGCTGCGGCCGACACGACGGTCGCGACGTTGCTGCCCGGTGCGGAGTTCTCCACTCGCGCAACGTGGCCCGATGCCCGGCGGTTTCACGACGCCGGCGCCACGGTTGCGTTGGCGACCGACTGCAACCCGGGGTCGTCGTTCACCTCCAGCATGTCGTTCTGCATCGCGGTCGCGGTGCGCGACATGTACTTCACCCCCGCGCAAGCGCTCTGGTCGGCGACAGCCGGTGGCGCCAAGGCGTTGCGGCGCGACGACGTGGGGGTGCTCGCGGTCGGCCGGCGGGCGGACTTCGTGGTGCTGGACGCGCCGTCCTACGTCCACCTGGCGTATCGCCCCGGCGTCCCCCTGGTGCGCGACCTCGTCGTCGACGGTGTGTTGCTGCCGAGACCGTGAATTGCCCACCGGGCAATCTTGCCCACCATGCAAAAATACGGGTACGGTGGCGGGCATGGCAGAACGAACCACCGACGGATTGCGTGAGCGCAAGAAGGCCGACACCCGGCGGGCGCTGAGCGACGCCGCCCTGACGTTGGCCTTCGAGAACGGCGTCGACCAGGTCACGCGAGAAGCCATCGCCAACCTGGCCGGGGTCTCGCTGCGCACCTTCAACAACTACTTCACCGGCAAGTACGAGGCACTGGCCTATCGCCAGGTCGAGCGTCTGCGACGCGGCATCGACGAGCTGCGCGCGCGGCCTGCGGGTGAACCATTGTGGACGTCGGTCACCGAGGCGATGCTGGCGCCACTGGAGTCCGATCTGGCCGACATCCCTGGCGACGGAGACGATGCACCGTCGCGGGCCGAGCTGGCCGAAATTCGAAAGATGCTGATGAACCCGGAGATTCGCAGCGCGATCTCCAAGGACCTCTTCGACGAATGGGTGCAGGTGATCGCCGAGCGGAGCGGTACCGACCCCGCTCGCGACATGTATCCACGCCTGGTGGCTGCCGTGATGGGCGCGGTGGGCGACGCTGCGATGGAGGCTTACGCCACCGCCGATCCGCCCGTGGCGATCACCACGCTGTACCGCCAGGGCATGGCTGCCGTCGCGGCGGGGCTGCCCGAACCACGGCCGGTAGGGGCCGAGCATGCCTAGCCCCCACGTCGTCATCGCCGGGGCCGGCCCGAACGGCCTGATGCTGTCCTGCGAGCTCGCCATCGCCGGGGTGCATTCCGTCGTCCTGGACCCGCAGCCCGGTCCCGGGGCGGAGCCAAAGGCCAACGGCCTTGCGGGACAGGTGGTTCAAATGCTCGACATGCGTGGGCTCTACCACGCCTTCGGTGGTGCCGACGGCCCACCGGTGCCGATCCGCGAGTGGATGTTCGCAGGCATGCCGATCGCACTGTCCGGGGTCGAGCACAACCCGATGCACGCCCTGATGATCCAGCAGCCCAGGCTGGTGCGCTTGCTCGAGAAGCACGCCCGCGAGCTGGGGGTCGACGTCAGATGGGGCCACGCGTTGCGCGGTCTGACGCAGGATGGCGGAGGTGTCACGATCGCGGTCGACGCGCCGGGTGACGCATACGATCTCGAGACCGCGTACCTGGTCGGTGCCGACGGAGGCCGCAGCCTGGTCCGCAAGACCGTCGGCATCGCCTTCCCCGGCAGTACCTCCGACACGGTGACCCGACTTGCCGACGTCCAGCTGCCCGAGGCCCTGCGCGGTGCCGACGGCGGCTTCGAGATTCCCGGCTTCGGCCCGCTTCGGCATCGGCACAACCGGCTGGATCGCGGCGGCTACATCTTCTTCGAAATGCCTGGTGGCCGAACCATATTCGCGACGATCGAGCCGGGACGTCTCGGCGCCGACGCGCCACCGATGAGCTTGGAGGACCTTCGGGAGAGCGCGCGACGGGTCTTCGGCGCGGACGTGCCGCTGGAGCTGCCGCAGGGGCCCGGACCGCATGCGATGCGCCGGATGGACGGCACGAACACCCGGTTGGCGCAGAACTACCGGGTCGGCAACGTGTTCCTGCTCGGCGACGCCGCGCACGTCCACTCGCCGATGGGTGGGCCGGGGCTCAACCTCGGTCTCCAGGACACGGTCAACCTCGGCTGGAAGCTGGCCGCGACGATCAAGGGCTGGGCACCCGAGGGGCTGTTGGACACCTACGAGTCAGAGCGCCGTCCCGTGGGGGAGCGCGTGATGATGCAGTCGCTGGCTCAGCAGGCGTTGATGGCGCCGGGCCCGGAAGTGACTGCGCTGCGGGCCCTCCTTGGCGAGCTGTTCGACGAGTCACAGGTCCGAAACCACATGGCGCACCTGCTCGCGGGGTCCGACGTCCGCTATCCGATTGGCGACCCCCACCCACTGTCGGGCTACCTGGCTCCGGAGCTGACCCTGGACGACGGCACGCGGCTCGCGGAACTCCTGCGCGATGCGCGGCCGCTGCTGTTGGATCTGTCCGGTGGTGGGTTCGCGGCGAGAGCTGGGGCGTGGGCCGACCGCGTCGACCTGGTGACGGGCGGTAGCGCCGACACCTCGGCGGCGGCTCTGCTGGTACGCCCCGACGGCTACGTGGCGTGGGCGACGGACTCGCCGGACGGGCCGGGGCTACCCGAGGCGCTCGCGCGGTGGTTCGGCCCGGCCTGACCGCGGGCCGTCAGCCGGCGAGGCCGCGGTCCCGCAGGGCCAGTCGCACACGCTCGACCACCCGGGACCGTTCGCTGCGCAGCTGCCGGGCGCTGACCCGCACGATGCACCACCCGCGGGCGGCCAGGAACTCCAGCCGGTCGATGTCGTTCGCGTAGGCGTCGGGGCCGGTCCAGTGCTATTCGCCGTCGTATTCCACGCCGACCATCCACTCGGGCCAGCCCAGGTCGACGCGCCGCACCACGCGGCCGCGGTCGTCGAGCACGGGGACCTGCGTCATCGGCCGCGGCATCCCCGACCGGACGAGCAGCAGCCGCAGCCGCGTCTCCTGGGGCGACTCCGAACCGGCGTCGACCAGGTCCATCGCGTGTCGCAGTCGGCGGACGCCGCGGGCGCCCGGGTGCATGCGGGCGACGCATTCGACGGCGTGTGCCGGCGTCGAGGTGCCATTCAGCAGCGCGTCGACGCGAATCACCGCAGTCTCCACCGGAAGTCGCCTGCCCAGGTCGTAGGCCGTGCGCGCCGCCGTGGTGCAGGCCACGCCGCCGACCCTACGGACCTCGTCGTCGCGAAGCTCGTAGCTGCGCACCGTGATTCCGTTCGGCGGCGGTCGGCGGGAGTGGACGATCTCCACGGGTGCGTCGTCCGGCACCCACCGGCTGCCCAGCAGCGCCGCCGCCGAATAGCCGACCAGGGTGGCTCGTCGACCCGACCACAGCCAAGCCGCGCGGCCCCGGTCCACCGCCGTCAACTCGACGCCGCTGCGGGCGTACACGTTGCGATGGACCTTGGTGTAGCGGCGACTCAGATCACGCCGGGTGAGGCTGCCGTCGGCGAGCACCTCCGTCGCGACGACGAGCGGATCGGACACTCACCCATCGTCGGGCACCGTCGCGGGCCCACTCCGCACCAATCCACCCGCCGACCGCACGCATGGTGAACGCATCCGCCGAGAGACCCCGTCAACATGCGTGCAGTCGGCGAATCAGGCGAGGGTCGCCCGCACACCCACCGTGATGTACGGCAGCGCCAAGCCGGTCGCGTTGACCAGGGCGGGGTGCGTCGCCAGCAGCGTCCGCACGTCCTCGAGGGTCTTCGACCGCACGGCGGCAGGCGAGGTGATGCAGTAACTCCGCGAGGCCACCAGGTCGATGAGTGCTTGCGGCGTCAGGTAACTCGTCCACTCGAACTGCTGGCGTTCCAGCCCGACGAACGGCGCGGGCAGCGTGACCTGGCGACTGAACGGGTCTTCCTCGTGGCCGACGATGCGGCCGAGATCCTTGACCCAGCCCAGGCGTTCGTCGCGGGTGTTCCACACCAGGCCGAGTCGGCCGCCGGGGCGCAGCACCCGGGCGACCTCCTTGATGGCGCGCTCGGGATCGAACCAGTGCCAGGCCTGGGCCACCAGCACCGAGTCGACGCTGTCGTCGGGCAGCGGAATCTCCTCGGCGCTGCCGAGCAGCGCGGGGGTGTCGGGCAGCGACCTGCTCAGCACCTCCAGCATCTCGGGAATGGGGTCGACGGCGATGACGTCGAGCCCACGCTCGACCAGCCGAATGGTCAGCTTGCCCGTGCCGGCACCGAGGTCGAGCACGTTGCGCGCCCCGCTCTGCAGCAGCCAGTCGATGGCCTCCGGCGGGTAGGACGGTCGGCCGCGTTCGTAGGCCGCGGCCTCCTCGCCGAAGGACAGTGAGCGCTGCCGCGCTTCGTCGGTGGTCACGTCGACGCGAACTCCAGTGTCTGCCTGATCAATGCGTAGACGGCGTCGGTCTCGACGAGGAACCCGTCGTGGCCGAAGGCCGAGTCGACGACGTCGAGCCCGGCGCACGTCGGCAGCAGGTCGGCCAACTCCTGCTGTAACCGCAAGGGATACAGGCGATCCGAGGTGATGCCGCCGACGATCACCGGCACGGTGACCCGGCTCAGCGCCGCCGCCACCCCACCCCGGCCGCGGCCGACGTCGTGACTGCTCAACGCGTCGGTCAGGGCCACGTAGGTGCCGGCGTCGAAACGGCGGGCCAGCTTGCCGCCCTGGTGCTCGAGATAGCTCTGCACCGCGTAACGCCCGCCGGTGACGGGGTCCTCGTTGCCCTGGGCGTCGTTGCCGAACCGCTCGTCGAGCTCCGCTTCGCCGCGGTAGGTCAGGTGCGCGAAGCGTCGGGCGATCTCCATGCCCTGCTGGGGTGAGCGACCCGTGCCGTGGTAGTCGCCGTTCTGCCAGTGGGGATCGGCCTTGATGGCCGCCACCTGCGTGGCCTGCGTGCCGATCTGGTCGGCGGTCGCCCGCGCTCCGACCGCCAGAACCAGTGCCGCCCTGGTGGTCTCGGGGTGGCCGACGATCCACTCCAGTGCGCGGGCGCCGCCCATCGATCCGCCGACGACCGCGGCGACCTGAGTGATGCCCAGGGCCGCGAGGGCGGCGAGATCGGCGTTGACCTGGTCGCGCACCGTGATGGTCGGGAATCGCGATCCCCACGGCTTTCCGTCTGGTGCAAGCGAACTGGGGCCGGTGGAGCCGCGGCAGCCGCCGAGCACGTTGGTGGCGATCGCGCACCAGCGGTCGGTGTCGACGGGTGCGCCGGGTCCGGCCACGCCGTCCCACCAGCCGGGGGTGGGATGGTCGGGACCGGCGGGACCGGTGACGTGCGAGTCACCCGTCAGCGCGTGCAGGACCACCACGGCGTTGTCGCGGTCCGCCGACAGCTCGCCCCACCGCTGCACCGCGATGCGAACGTCGTCGAGGACCACGCCCGACTCCAGGGTCAGCGGCCCGACGTCGACGATGCCGATCTCACCCTCGGCGGGCAGCGTCAGCAGGGGAGTGTCGGGGGCTTCGATGATCGTCACTTCTCTTCTCTCACGACGAGATTCACCGTCACACCGACACCGTGGCCTGCGACGCTCCGGCGACCGCGTTGGCGGCGGCGAAGCCCTGCTCCAGGTCGGCGAGGATGTCGTCGACGCCCTCGATCCCGACGGCGAGCCGCACCAGCCCCGGCGTGACGCCGGTGGCGAGCTGCTCGGCGGGGGAGAGCTGCGCGTGCGTCGTCGAGGCGGGGTGGATCACCAGGGACCGTACGTCGCCGATGTTGGCGACGTGGCTGTGCAGGGTCAGGGCGTTGACGAACGCCTTGCCCGCCTCGATGCCGCCTGCCAGCTCGAAGGCCAGCACCGCACCGGTTCCCTTGGGCGCCAACTTCTTTCCGAGGTCGTACCACGGCGACGACGGCAGGCCCGCGTAGTTGACCGACACCACGCCGTCGTGGGCGGCCAGGAATTCGGCGACCCGCTGGGCGTTGGCGACGTGCCGTTCGAGGCGAAGGCTCAGGGTCTCGAGCCCCTGGGCGATCAGGAAGGCGTTGAACGGGGCGCCCGCGGAACCGAGGTCACGCAACAACTGGACCCTGGCCTTGAGTGCGTAGGCGGGCGGGCCGAGTTCGGCGAACACCACGCCGTGGTAGCTCGGGTCCGGGGTGGTGAAGCCGGGATGGCGGCCCTGGGTCCAGTCGAAGTTCCCGGAGTCCACGATCACACCGGCGATCGCCGTGCCGTGCCCGCCGAGGTACTTGGTCGCGGAGTGCACCACGATGTCGGCGCCGTGGGCGATGGGCTGGATGAGATATGGCGTGGCGATGGTGTTGTCGACGATCAGCGGGACGCCGTTCTCGTGGGCAACGGACGAGACGCCGGGGATGTCGAGGACGTCGATCTGGGGGTTGGAGATGGTCTCACCGAAGAATGCCTTGGTGTTGGGCCGCACGGCCGCACGCCACGAGTCCAGGTCGTCGGGATTCTCGACGAAGGTGGTCTCGATGCCCAGCCTGGGCAGGGTGTAGTGAAAGAGGTTGTACGTGCCGCCGTACAGCCTGGGCGAGGACACGATGTGGTCGCCCGCGCCGGCCAGGTTGAGGATGGCGAACGTCTCGGCCGCCTGGCCGGAGGACAGGAACAGGGCGGCCACACCGCCTTCGAGTGCCGCGATGCGTTGCTCGACGACGTCCTGGGTGGGGTTCATGATGCGGGTGTAGATGTTGCCCGGCTCGGCGAGGCCGAACAGGGCCGCGGCGTGGTCGGTGTCGCGGAAGGCATACGACGTGGTCTGGTAGATCGGCAGCGCCCGAGCGCCGGTGGCGACGTCGGGGCTCTGGCCGGCGTGCACCTGCTTGGTCTCGAACGCCCACGAAGCCGTCGGGTCGAAGTCGTCGGTCATGAAGGATGTCTCCTGAAATGAGAAGGGGGTGCCCTGGGGGCACGAATCAGGTCTGGGAATGGTTCAGCGTCAACAACACAACGGGGGCCTCCGCATCAGGTTTCCCTGTCTACTAAGGGGCCCGTCATGGCGGGCCCGCGCTTGCCGTGTAGCCGACCGGTGTTCTCCGGACGCCTACTCAACCTGGTCAATCACCCGGGGCACCCCACCGCGGTTGGAGGGTTGCCGGCCAGCGAGCCGGGGCTTGACGCTGGCACTCATGACCGAAACGAAGCGTATCTCGTGACACACGAGCGGTGCCAGTGGGTTCTAGCCCGGGCAACCCTGGCGGGTGGCCGCGTCGAGCGCCGTGGGCGCGTCCTGCAGCGACCGGTCGACGAGGTCCAGGACCTCTGGATCCCACGTCATCGCGGTATTCCAGGGCAGTCCGGCGGCGTGGGACACGAAGATGCTGTGGGTGTCGTCGACGGTGTAGCAGCGACGGTGCGGCAGCACCGCGTCGTCGACGTCGGCGGCGTGCGCGCTGGACAGGGCGACGATGCCGTCGTTGGGCCAGACGGCGGGGTTGACCTGGCCCGGCACGGTGAACTTCCGGCCGGCGATCAACGTGACGGGGACGTCGTCGAGAACTCCGGCCTGGTGCGCGTTCCAGCCCGTGGCGCCCATCAGGTAGGCCTGGTTGACCTCGCGTCCGCTGCCGGACACGAGGCGCAGAACCTCGTCCTTCATGCCCGTCATGCCCGCTTCGCAGAGCTTGTCTCCGCGGCAGTCCGACAGCGCCACGATGCCGTTGGCGTAGTCCGACAGGTAGGAGCCCTGCCAGGGCGTGCCGAGCGTGGTCAGCGACCGAACGTGCAGGGGTGAGTCCGTGCTGCTCAGGACGCGGATGGCGGCCCGTGAGTACAGTCCGCCCATCGAATGGGCGACGACGTCGACGTCGGTGACTCCCTTGTCGGAGTGCAGCCAGTTCAGGAAGCGGGCGAGGTGTTCACCGGCGGTGTCGATGCTGCCCGTCGAGTCGACCGTCATGTTCTCGGGCAGGGTGACGGGGCAGTCTCCGAAGGGGCCGAACCCGGTCTGGTCGACCACCTGCCCACGGCCGGCCATGGCGGGCGACGTGTAGACGGTGTAGCCCTGCTTGCCCAGCCCGTCGCGAAGGGCGGTGTCGGTGTTCCCGGCGGCCAGACCCGTCGCGCAGGCCTCGTCCGGGGTGGTGAACGGGCTGGTGGCCGCGCCGCCGGAGACGACGACGACGACGTGCGACGCCGGGCTCTCGGGTGCGGCGGGCCCGCTGCCACAGGCCGCCGTCAACATCGTCGTCACGATCGCGGCCGTCGCTCCCCATGTCCGCCGCACGGGCCGGAGCGTAACTTTCCCCCGCGTCAATCGGTCGCGATTGCCCACGGTGTGACTGGTCGCATAGGGGCGTCGACGGTCGGGCGGTCGCGGGTCACCCACGCCATCCGTGGCAGGAGAGCTACGCGTAGGTTCGTACTCGACGCGATAATGACCGTGAACGCAGATCGAACGTGACGCCGGGAGACACAGAAGTGACTGAGCAGCCGACCATCATCTACACGCTGACCGACGAGGCGCCGCTGCTGGCGACGTACGCCTTCCTGCCGGTGTTGCGCACCTTCGCCGACGCCGCCGGCATCGGCGTCGAGACCAGTGACATCTCCGTCGCCGCCCGCATCCTGGCCGAGTTCTCCGACTACCTCACCGAGGAGCAGCGGGTGCCGGACAACCTCGGCGCGCTCGGCAAGCTGACGCAGCTGCCGGAGACCAACATCATCAAGTTGCCGAACATCAGCGCCTCGGTGCCGCAGCTGCTGGCCGCCATCAAGGAACTGAAGGCCAAGGGCTACGACCTTCCGGACTATCCGGGCGAGCCGAAGACCGACGAAGAGAAGACCATCAAGCAGCGCTACGGCACGTGTCTTGGTAGCGCGGTGAATCCCGTTCTCCGCGAGGGCAACTCGGACCGGCGCGCCCCCAAGGCCGTCAAGGAGTACGCCCGCAAGCACCCGCACAGCATGGGCAAGTGGTCGCAGGCCTCGCGCACGCACGTCGCGACGATGCGCCACGGCGACTTCTACCACGGCGAGAAGTCGATGACGCTGGACCGCGCGCACACGGTCCGGATGGAACTGAAGACCAAGAGCGGCGAGACCCTGGTGCTCAAGCCGGAGGTCAAGCTCGACGAGGGCGACGTCATCGACAGCATGTTCATGAGCAAGAAGGCTCTGTGCGAGTTCTTCGAGACGGAGATCCAGGACGCCTACGAGACGGGCGTGATGTTCTCCCTGCACGTCAAGGCGACCATGATGAAGGTCAGCCACCCGATCGTCTTCGGTCACGCCGTGAAGGTGTTCTACAAGGATGCGTTCGCCAAGCACCAGCAGCTCTTCGACGAGCTCGGGGTCAACGTCAACAACGGTCTGAGCGACCTCTACGCCAAGATCGAGTCGCTGCCCGCCTCGCAGCACGAGGAGATCATCCGCGACCTGCACGCCTGCCACGAGCACCGGCCCGAGCTGGCGATGGTGGACTCGGCCAAGGGCATCACCAACTTCCACTCGCCCAGCGACGTGATCGTCGACGCCTCGATGCCGGCGATGATCCGCGCCGGCGGCAAGATGTACGGCGCCGACGGGCGCCTCAAGGACACCAAGGCCGTCAACCCGGAGTCGACGTTCTCCCGGATCTACCAGGAGATCGTGAACTTCTGCAAGACGCACGGCCAGTTCGACCCGACGACGATGGGCACCGTTCCCAACGTCGGCCTGATGGCGCAGAAGGCCGAGGAGTACGGCAGCCACGACAAGACCTTCGAGATCCCGGAAGACGGCGTCGCCGACATCGTCGACGTCGACACCGGCGAGGTGCTGCTGACGCAGAACGTCGAGGAGGGCGACATCTGGCGCATGCCGGTGGTGAAGGACGCCCCGATCCGGGACTGGGTGAAGCTCGCCGTCACCAGGGCGCGCGACTCCGGGATGCCGGTCGTGTTCTGGCTGGACCAGGAGCGGCCGCACGAGAACGAATTGCGGACGCTGGTCAACAAGTACCTCGAGGATCACGACACCGACGGCCTCGACATCTCGATCATGAGCCAAGAGCGGGCGATGCGGCACACCATCGAGCGGGCCATGCGCGGCCAGGACACGATCGCCGCGACCGGCAACATCCTGCGCGACTACCTCACCGACCTGTTCCCGATCCTGGAACTGGGCACCAGCGCCAAGATGCTGTCCATCGTGCCGCTGATGGCCGGCGGCGGGCTCTACGAGACCGGTGCCGGCGGCTCGGCTCCCAAGCACGTCAGCCAGTTGGTGGAGGAGAACCACCTGCGCTGGGATTCGCTCGGCGAGTTCCTCGCGCTGGCCGCGAGCCTGGAGGGACTCGGTTCCAAGGAGGACAACCCGAAGGCCAAGATCCTCGCCACGACGCTGGACACGGCGACCGGAAAGCTGTTGGACGAGAACAAGAATCCCTCGCGCAAGACCGGTGAGCTGGACAACCGGGGCAGCCAGTTCTACCTTGCCATGTACTGGGCGCAGGCGCTCGCCGCGCAGACCGAGGACGCCGAACTGGCCGCGTACTTCGGCCCGCTGGCGAAGGCGTTGGCCGACAACGAGGAGACCATCGTCTCCGAACTCAACGGCGTGCAGGGTGATTCGGTCGACATCGGTGGCTACTACTACCCCGACGTCGAGAAGGTCACGGCCGTCATGCGTCCGAGCAAGACGTTCAACGAGGTGTTGGAGTCCGCGCACGGCTGACGCACGAGGGCGCTCCGGTGCCCTAACCCGCCGGCGGGATCTGCCGTTCGCGTTCGGCGAGTGACCCGACGAAGTCGGCGATCAGCTCGGTGACCCGGCCGGGGGCCTCCAGCATCGGGATGTGGCCGAGGCCCTCGAGCCGGACCACCGTGGTGTCACGGGGCAGGTTGTCGATCAGGTACCGGTTGCCGCGCGGGGTGGGAAAGACCCGGTCCTTCTCGCACAGCACCAGCTGCGTGGGGACCGCGACGTCGGCCAATTCCAGCAGCCCCGGCAGCCGCAGCGTCTTGACCAACAGCTGGAAGTAGGCCGTGCAATGCGTGGCGTCGTCGATCAGGTCCACCAGGTCCGGGTGGCTCGGCCCGTCCGCCGGACCGCTGACGGCGAGCGTCGCGATGCGCCGCGCGAACGGCAGGCCGAGGATGCGGGGGCCCAGCAGGCGCGCCGCGAGCAGCACGGGTCCGCCGGCGAGGAACTTCAGGACCGTCTCGTACTTGGTCGGCGAGTGCTGCGACCAGCCGCCCGCCGGCGCGATGGCCGTCACCGACCGGGCGCGGCCGCGGCGTTCCAGCTCGAAGGCCACCCAGCCGCCCAGGGAGTTGCCGACGACGTGGGCGGTGTCCCAGCCCAGCTCGTCCATCCGCCGTTCCACGTCGTCGACCAGGTCGGAGGTGCCCATGACCCAGGAGCTCGCCTTCGGGCCGCCGTGGTGGCCGACCATGGTGGGTGCGAACACCTCGTACCGTCCGGTGTCGGCCAGCTGTTCGGCGACCGTGCGCCACACCGCCTGCGAACACAGGAACGGATGCAGCATCAGGATCGGCTCGCCACCGGGCTCGCCGAGGTGGATGGGGTCACGCGTCGTCATGTCGCCGACACTAAGGTGATACCTGCGGTACCGCAAGAATGGTGACGGGGTCGTCGGCTAGGGTCTGTCCCTCGTGATCGTCAGCACCGTCAACGTCAACGGCATCCGCGCCGCCGTCAAGGAACGCTCCGCCGAGAACCTCGGCCTCCTGCCCTGGCTCGCCAAGACCCCGGCCGACGTCGTCTGCCTGCAGGAGACCCGCGCCGACGACGCTCAGCTGGCCGAGGCCCTGGCCCCGGCCCTCGACGGCGGTTGGCACCTGGCGTCGGCCGATCCACATCTCAAGGGCCGCAACGGCGTTGCCGTGTTGAGCCGACACCCGATCACCCGCACGCTGATCGGCCCCGGCGCCGACGAGTTCGCCGCGCACGGCCGCTACGTCGAGGTCGAGACCGCCGGCCTCACCGTCGGAAGCGTCTACGTCCCCACCGGCGAGGCCGAGACGGAGCGGCAGCGGGAGAAGGAGCGCTTCCTGGCGGCCGTCGCCGCCCGGATGGCGGTCCTGCACCGCGCGGGCCGTGACGCCGTGGTGTGCGGCGACTGGAACATCGGTCACACCGAGAACGACATCAAGGCCTGGAAGGCGAACCAGAAGAAGGCCGGCTTCCTGCCCGCCGAACGCCAGTGGGTGACCGATCTGCTGGACACCGGCTGGGTGGACGTGGTCCGGTCGGCCCATCCGGACGTGGCGGGGCCGTACAGCTGGTGGTCGTGGCGCGGCAAGGCGTTCGACAACGACGCGGGCTGGCGCATCGACTACCAGCTGGCCAGCCCGACGCTGGCCCCGCGGGTGCGCACCGCCCGGGTGGAGCGGGCCGAGGCCTACGCGTTGCGCTGGTCGGATCACGCGCCGGTGACCGTCGAGTACGCCTGACCCAAGATCACGGCGGATGACGGGGGTGGAAGGATCAACGTCATCATGAGTGCCTCGAATCGGCGCGTCGTCTTCTCCGGCGTGCAGCCCACCTCCGACTCCCTCCACCTCGGCAACGCGTTGGGGGCGGTCAGTCAGTGGATCGGACTGCAGGACGGCTACGACGCCTTCTTCTGCGTCGTCGACCTGCACGCCATCACGGTCCCGCAGGACCCCGCGTCGTTGCGCCAGCGCACCCTGGTGACGGCCGCGCAATACCTTGCACTGGGCATCGACCCCGCCCGCTCGACGGTCTTCCTGCAGAGCCACGTGCCCGCTCACGCCGAATTGGCTTGGGTGCTGGGCTGTTTCACCGGTTTCGGGCAGGCGTCGCGGATGACGCAGTTCAAGGACAAGTCGCAGAAGGAAGGCGCGGACGCCACCACCGTCGGCCTGTTCACCTACCCGGTCCTGATGGCGGCCGACGTCCTGCTCTACGACACCGACCTGGTCCCGGTCGGCGAGGACCAGCGTCAGCACCTCGAACTCGCCCGCGACGTGGCGCAGCGCGTCAACGCGCGCTTCCCTGGCACGTTCGTCGTGCCGGAGCCGATGATCCAGAAGGCGACGGCCAAGATCTACGACCTGCAGGACCCGACGGCCAAGATGAGCAAGTCGGCGGCCACCGACGCGGGGCTGATCAGCCTGCTCGACGACCCGAAGAAGACCGCCAAGAAGATTCGCTCCGCGGTGACCGACAGCGAGCGCGAGATCCGCTTCGACCGCGAGGCCAAGCCGGGGGTGTCCAATCTGCTGACGATTCAGTCGGCGGTCACCGGCACCGACGTCGACGCGCTCGTCGAGGGGTACGCCGGCCGCGGGTACGGCGACCTCAAGGCCGACACGGCCGACGCCGTCGTCGACTTCGTGACGCCCATCAAGGCCCGGGTCGACGAGATGCTGGCCGATCCGGCGGAATTGGAGTCCGTGTTGGCGGCGGGCGCGCGACGGGCCGAAGAGGTGTCTGCAAAGACGCTCGCGCGGGTATACGACGAATTGGGATTCCTCAGCAAGCGTTCCTAGGCCACCAGGAGGCCGGCGTGACCGAAACCGCCGAGCCCGGCGTATTGGATCGGCTTCGAGCCAGATACCACTGGTTCGACCGCGTCATGCGTGCCCAGGGCCGCTACGACGACAGCAAGGGCGACTTCTACGCCGCCGGCATCACCTACTTCACGATCTTCGCGCTGTTCCCGCTGCTCATGGTGGCCTTCGCGGCCGGCGGATTCGTGCTCGCGAGCCGGCCCGACCTCCTGTCGGTGGTGGAGGCCAAGATCACGGGGTCGGTGTCCGGCGACCTGGGGCAGCAGCTCGTCGAGCTGATGAAGTCGGCCATCGCGTCACGGACCTCGGTCGGCGTCATCGGTCTGGCCACCGCCGCGTGGGCGGGGTTGGGCTGGATGGCGAACCTCCGAGAGGCGCTCAGCCAGATGTGGGGCCACCAGCGGGGGGAGCCCGGCGGCTTCGTCAGCACCAAGGTGTCCGATCTGCTGGCGCTGCTGTCGGCCTTCGTGGCGATCGTCCTCACCGTCGCGCTCTCGCTGCTGGGCAACAACACGGTGATGCGCGGCGTCGTCGAGTTCTTCGGCATCCCCGAGTTCACCGGGCTGGGCGTCCTGCTGCGGATCGCGTCGCTCGTGGTGTCGCTCGGCATCTCCTGGTTGCTGTTCACGTGGATCATCGCGCGACTGCCCAGGGAGCGGGTGACCCTGCGCAGTGCCGCGCGGGCGGGACTGCTCGCGGCGGTGGCCTTCGAGGTCTTCAAGCTGGTGGCCTCGGTCTACCTGGGTGCGGTGATCCGCGGGCCGGCGGGCGCCACGTTCGGCCCGGTGCTCGGTCTGATGGTGTTCGCCTACATCACCGCCCGCCTGATCCTGTTCGCCACCGCATGGGCCGCGACGGCGTCGGAGAACCTGGCGGCGGCACCGGTCGGGCCGCCGGATCCGGCGGAGATCATCACCCGGGTGGAGATGCACGAAGGGCTAGGCGTCCGCGGCGCACTGGCGGCGGCGGGGGTCGGCGCGCTTGGCGCCCTTGGTCTTTCGCGGCTGACGCGGCGGCGTTAACGCCGGGCGTCGGTGGGGCGCCGGTTGATCGACCGCGCGGCCATGATGAGTCCCAACACCACGACCACGCCGACCACGCCCACCCCCACCCGCACGGGTACGGCGTCGGCTGTCAGCAGCGGCGACGCCGCGACGTCCTGGGCGGGCACGTTGTCGCCCAGTGGATTTGCGGCCCGGACGGTCAACGACGGATCGGGTTCGACGAGCGTGCCGACCTTGGTGCCCGGTGCGGTCGCAAATCCGTAGTCGAGCAGATGTGCGGCCTGCTCCCAGGGGGCGATGGGCAGTCGCGTGCCGTGCAACATGATCGCGACCAGTCGCCGTCCGTCGCGTTCGGCCGCACCCACGAACGTCTGCCCGGCGTCGTCGGTGTAGCCGGTCTTGCCGCCCAGGGCACCGGGGTAGTTGTAGAGCAGCTGGTTGTCGTTCTCCAGCTCGTAGCCGGGGCTGTCCTCGCCGCCGTCGCGGTTGGGGTGGCCGGGGAAGTCGTACGTCTTGGTGGCCACGACGTTGGCGAAGACCGCGTTCTGCCAGGCGTAGCGGTAGAACAACCCCAGGTCGTAGGCCGAGGTGCTCATGCCGGGACCGTCGAGGCCGGACGGGGTGGCGGCGCGGGTGTCGCGGCCGCCGAGCTTGCCCGCCAGGTCGTTGATCTTCGCCAGCGCGGTGTCCATGCCGCCGAGCTGCGCGGCGAGCGCATGCGCCGCGTCGTTGCCGGAGTGCATGAGCAGCCCGTGCAGCAGGTCGTTGACGGTGTACTTGCCGCCCTGGTCGACGCCCACCCGGGTGCCCTCGGCCGCCGCGTCGTCGGCGGTGCCCATGACCTGTTTGTTGATCGGCAGCTCGCGCAGCGCCTGCATCGCCACCAGGACCTTGATGATGCTGGCGGGGCGGTGCCTGCCGTGCGGGTCGCGGGCCGCGACGATGTCGCCGCTGTCGAGGTCGGCGACCACCCATGCCTCGGCCGACACGTCGTCGGGCACGGGCGGGGTACCGGGCGCGGTGATGATCCCGCATCCGGACAGCGCGTCACCGCCGAGCGGCTTGGCGGGGACGGGCAGCGGGGCCGGCGGGTCGCCGGACTCGGGCACTTCCGAGGAGTCGACGGCCGGGGGTGTCACCACCCGGTACGGGCAGGCGTCGTCGGCGTTGGCCAAGGCCGGGCTGCCGAGGAGGCAGAAGGCCGCCAGGAGGGGAGTGGCTACCAACGCGGCTGCGCGTCGGGACACGGTGTGGAACGTCGCCATGGTGTCTGCAGGTTAGGCGACGGCCGCCGGTTTCCGGGGTTGCCACGCTGTTGCCAGTACTTCCCGCCGACCGCACGCTTGTTCGCGGCCCCACTCGGCCGATGCGTACGACAAGCGGGCAGTCGGCGGGCTTAGAGGTCGAAGTAGGCGATCGTCGGCGCACCGATGCCGCCGAGCCACACCCGGTTGCCCTCCTGCACGACGCCCGTCGTCGCGCCGAAGGAGGGGTTGTTGGCCTTGAACTGTGCGACGACGTGCCCGTCGCCGGGATCGAGGCCCACCACCCACGCCACCGGCTTCACGTCGGGCAGCCACTGATACGGCAAGCGCCACATCAGCTTTCGCACGACCGGGGCCTTCGTCACCAGTCGCTCGACGAAGGCGTTGCGGTCCGACACCATGGCCACCCAGATGCGGCCGTCGGGACCGGTCGAGATGTTGTCGGGGTAGCCGGGCAGTTCCTCCACCCACGGCGTGACGGTGCCCGCGGCGGGGCCGGTGAGCCAGAACTTGGACACCCGGGCGGCGAACGACTCGGCGAACACCACCGCCGACTCGTCGGCCGTGAGCGTCACGCCGTTGGCGAAGTGCAGCCCGGAGGCCAGTCGCGTGACGGTGCCGTCGGCGTCCCGCCGGAACAGCGATCCCGATCCGCGAGCCTCCAGCACGGCCCCCTTGTAGTGCTCGTAGCCGAAGCGGTCGGTCGACTCCGTGAAGAACAGCGTGCCGTCCGACGCCTCGACGACGTTGGAGCAGAAGGTCAGCGGCCGGCCCTGGAAGGAGTCGACCAGCGTCTCGACGGCACCGGTGGCGACGTCCATGGCGAGCAGCCCTCGGTGGCTGTCGCACACGAGGAGACGACCGTCGCGGGCCACGGCCAGCCCGAGCGGACGCCCACCGGTGTTGCCGACGACCTCGGGGGTTCCGGACTCGGCGTCGACGCGGAGGATGTCGCCGCCGACGACCCCGGTGTACACACCACCGCGACCGTCGACGACCACGTCCTCCGGGGCAAAGCCCGGCAGGGCGACGATCCTGAGCCGACCCACCAGGTCGGGCTCGGGAAGTCGTCTGGACCTGGGAGGTTGCCAGCGGACGGGGTCGATCGGCGGTCGCGGTACCGGGGTCACCGCCGCGAGGCTACCGGTGGTGACTAGAGAAGTCGCCCCGCTTCGCTCAACACGCCGTGCAGGATGTCGTAGATCGCGTCGAATTCCTTCTGGCCGGAGATCAGCGGAGGAGCCAACTGCACGACTGGGTCGCCGCGGTCGTCGGCGCGGCAGTACAGCCCCGCGTCGAACAGCGCCGGGGTGAGGAAGCCGCGCAGCAGGCGCTCGCACTCCTCGTCGTTGAAGGTCTCCTTGGTGGTCTTGTCCTTGACCAGCTCGATGCCGTAGAAGAAGCCTTCGCCGCGGACGTCGCCGACGATGGGCAGGTCATACAACTTTTCCAAGGTCGACCTGAACGCCGGCGCCATCTCCTTGACGTGGTCGTTGATGCCCTCGCGCTCGAAGATGTCGAGGTTGGCCAACGCGACCGCCGCCGAGACGGGATGTCCGCCGAAGGTGTAGCCGTGGCCGAATACCGTCTTGCCGTCGTTGAACGGTTCGAACAGCCGGTCGCTGGCGATCATCGCGCCGATCGGCGAGTAGCCCGACGTCAGTCCCTTGGCGCAGGTGATGATGTCCGGCACGTAGCCAAAGTCGTCGCAGGCGAACATCGAGCCGATCCGGCCGTAGGCACAGATCACTTCGTCGGACACCAGCAGCACGTCGTACTCGTCGCAGATCTCGCGGACCCGCTCGAAGTATCCGGGCGGCGGCGGGAAGCAGCCGCCGGCATTCTGCACCGGCTCGAGGAACACGGCGGCGACGGTGTCGGGACCCTCGAACTCGATGGCCTCGGCGATGCGGTCGGCGCAGTAGCGTCCCCATGCCTTGGGATCGTCGCTGAACTGCTCGGGTGCCCGGTAGAAGTTGGTGTTCGGGACCCGGAAGCCACCGGGGGTCGGCGGGTCGAACGGCGCCTTGAAGTCGGGGATGCCGGTGATGGCCAGCGCTCCCTGCGGCGTGCCGTGGTAGGCGATGGACCGCGAGATCACCTTGTACTTGCCCGGCTTGCCGGTCAGCTTGAAGAACTGCTTGGCGAGCTTCCACGCGCTCTCGACGGCCTCGCCGCCGCCGGTGGTGAAGAACACCCGGTTCAGGTCCCCGGGCGCGTAATTGGCGATGCGCTCGGCCAATTCGATGGCCGGCGGGGTGGCGAAGGACCACAGCGGGAAGAACGCCAGCGACTCGGCCTGCTTGGCGGCGGCTTCGGCCAGTTCGGCGCGGCCGTGGCCGACCTGCACGACGAACAGCCCGGAGAGGCCGTCGATGTACTTGTTGCCGTTGCTGTCCCAGATGTGGACGCCCTCGCCCCGGGTGATGATCGTCGGGGTGATGCCTTCGCCGTGGCGGGCGAAGTGGCCCCACAGGTTGCGGTTGGCCTTGGTGCCCATGTCGGTGGATACGGTTGGATCTGATTCTACGAGAGTCATCGTGTGCCCCAATTGTATTGCTGCTTAACGAGTTTGAGGTAAACCAAAGTTTCGGTGGATATCACCCCTGGTACGGCGCGGATCTTGGTGTTGAGCAGGTCGAGCAAATCGCCGTCGTCTTCGCAGACGACTTCGACGATGGCGTCGAAGGATCCGGCGGTGAGCACCACGTAGTCGACGGACTCGATGGCGGCGAGCTTGTCGGCGATCTTGGTGGTGTCGCCGGTGCACCGGATGCCGATCATCGCCTGACGGGCGAAGCCGAGCTGCATGGGATCGGTGACGGCGACGATCTGCATGACGCCGGCGTCGGCCATCCGCTGCACGCGCTGGCGCACCGCTGCCTCCGACAAGCCGACCGCCTTGCCGATGCCGGCGTAGGACCGTCGGCCGTCCTGCTGCAGCTTCTCGATGATGGCCTTCGACAGTTCGTCGAGCTGAAAGGCCGCACCAGGGCGAGAATGGTTGATTCGCAACGAGACAGCTTGGACGCCCGGCTGAGCATCCCTTTCCACCATGACGACGATTGTGCACGGAATCCGTCGTCTAGGGCAACCAATGCCATGAAATCGTTCGTTTTACCCGGTCTCGGCGGGGGATATGCGTAGCTGGCCCGAGAAAGGTCGGCTAGCGTAAAAGTCATGACGATCGCGAGTAGTTGGATTGACGGCGCCGAGGTGACGACGGGCGGCGGGATGCATCAGATCGTCGACCCGGCGACCGGCAACGTCGTTGCCGACTGCGCGCTGGCGACTCCGGGCGACGTCGACGTCGCGGTCGCCTCGGCGCGCTCGGCGCTGCCCGGCTGGGCCACCGCCACTCCCGCCGAGCGGTCGGCGGTCCTCGCCAAGCTGGCCCACCTCGCGGGCGAGCACACCGAAGCCTTCGTGGAAGAGGAAGTCAGCCAGACGGGCAAGCCGGTCCGGCTGGCGACGGAATTCGACGTGCCGGGCAGCGTGGACAACATCGACTTCTTCGCCGGCGCGGCGCGACACCTCGAGGGCAAGGCCACCGCGGAGTACTCCGCCGACCACACCTCGAGCATCCGACGCGAGGCCATCGGCGTCGTCGGCACGATCACGCCGTGGAACTACCCGCTGCAAATGGCGGTGTGGAAGGTGATTCCGGCGCTGGCCGCCGGCTGCTCGGTGGTCATCAAGCCCGCCGAGGTCACGCCGCTGACCACGCTCACGCTTGCGCGCCTGGCCAGCGAGGCGGGCCTGCCGCCCGGCGTGCTCAACGTCGTCACCGGTGCCGGCGGCGACGTGGGCACGGCGCTGGCCGGGCACCGCGACGTGGACCTGGTGACGTTCACCGGTTCGACGGCCGTCGGCCGCAAGGTGATGGCGGCGGCGGCCCAGCACGGGCACCGCACCCAGCTCGAGCTCGGCGGCAAGGCGCCGTTCCTGGTGTTCGACGACGCCGACCTGGACGCCGCCATCCACGGTGCCGTCGCCGCGTCGTTGATCAACACCGGACAGGACTGCACGGCCGCCACCCGGGCCATCGTCGCGCGCGACCTCTACGACGACTTCGTCGCGGGCGTCGGCGAGCTGATGAGCAAGATCGTCGTCGGCGACCCTCGTGATCCCGACACCGACCTGGGGCCGTTGATCACCCACGCGCACCGCGCGAAGGTCGCCGGCATCGTCGACCGCGCCCCCGGGGAGGGCGGGCGCATCGTCACCGGGGGCAGCGCCCCCGACCTGCCCGGCTCGTTCTACCGGCCGACGCTGATCGCCGACGTCGACGAACGCTCCGAGGCCTACCGCAGCGAGATCTTCGGCCCCGTGCTGGTCGCGCGGTCGTTCACCGACGACGACGACGGCATCCGGCAGGCCAACGACACCGAGTACGGGTTGGCGGCCTCGGCGTGGACCCGGGACGTCTACCGGGCGCAGCGGGCCTCGCGCGAGATGCATGCCGGGTGCGTGTGGATCAACGACCACATCCCGATCATCAGCGAGATGCCCCACGGCGGCGTCGGCGCGTCCGGCTTCGGCAAGGACATGAGCGACTACTCCTTCGAGGAGTACCTCACCATCAAGCACGTGATGAGCGACATCACCGCCACGGCCGAAAAGGATTGGCACCGCATCATCTTCAGTAAGCGCTGATCGTTGGTCTCCGATCGGTTCGAGCGGTGAAGTGCATCGTGGTCGGCGCGGGCGCCTGGGGTTTGCCCGCGGCCGCGGAGATGGCTCGGCGCGGGCACGACGTCACGCTCGTCGACCGGCACGGTCCGTTCAACGCGCTGTCGTCGTCGGTGGGTCCGACGCGGCTGTGGCGACTCGCCGACCCCAATCCGGCACGGGTGCGGCTGGCCCGCCGCGGGTTGGAGGCAATGCGACGGCTCGCCGAGCGCGCGAACACCGAGGTGTTCCTCACCCGGGGGCTGCTGTGGCGCGACGACGTGTCGCTGCCTGCGCTCCTCGGGACGCTCGCGGCGCAGGACGTCGAACACACCGAGGTGACGGCTGACGACGTGGGACGGTTCTTTCCCGGACTGCGGCCCGACGGTCGCGACGCGGTGTGGCAACCGGCGGCAGGGGTCGTCCTCGCCGAGACGTCGCTACGCACTCAGCTGCTGCTGTTCCAAGAACGTTGTGGCGCAACGCTGTTCGGCCACGACGTCGTCGACGTCGACGCCCGCACGTCCGGCGTCCGGGTCTCCTTCTCCGACGGCCGGTTCGTCGACGCCGACGTCGCGGTGCTCGCGCCGGGCCCCGGTGCGGCCGCCCTGCTCAGCCGGGTCGGCGTGGACGTCGACCTGCACCCGTATCTCGAGCAGGTGGTGCACTTCGGCGATGTGGCCGACCCACACGCGAGCGACGCGCTTCCCGGCCTGTTCGACGGGCCGACCGATCGCCGGCCCGGCGTCTACGGAATGCCGACGCCCGGCCGCGGCTACAAGATCGGCCTCGACACGCCGCTTCGCGACTACCAGCGGTCCGACGAGGATCGAGTGCCAGACCCTGCTCGCACCAACGCCATTCGCGACTTCGTGTGTGAGGGCCTGGCATCGGTGCCGCCGACGGTGGTCGACGAACAGGTGTGCGTCTGGACCGACTCACCCGACGGCGGCTTCGTGGTCGACCGTCTGCCCGAGGGTGTGGTGTTCGCGTGTGGCGACTCCGGTGAGGGGTTCAAGTACTCGGCGCTGATGGGCGAGGTCCTGGCGGATCTCGCCGAGGGGGACGCGCCCGACGACGACGTGGCGGCACTGTCGATGGAGCGCTTCGCGGGCGGAGCGCCGGTGCGGCGGGGTCCGCACGTGATGGGCAGGCACTAGGTGCGACGCCGGCGAGCTGACGGCGCTAGGTCGACTGCTCGCCGATGTGCCCGAGCGCGTTGCTGATTCGCAACGAGTAGAAGTGGGCGAGCTTGGCGGGTCCGACGGAGTTCGACACTTCGTAGGCCCGTCGGGCGGTGTCCGGGTCCACCGAGAGCGCGAACTGGTCGTACCAGTGAAACTCGAAGCGGGCCCGGGCGAGTGCGTCGTCGCGCTGCCGCGTCGGCACGTGTCCCTTGGCGAGATCCGCGGCGTGGGCGGCAATCTTGTGCGCGACGACGGCCTCCTTGAGACCCGCCCGGTCGGGCTCCCCCAGGTGTTCCTTCGGACTGACGCAGCAGAGCATCGCGGTCCCGGCCTGGGCGGTGACCGCGGCCCCGATCGCCGAGGCGACGTGGTCGTGACCCGGTGCGACGTCGGTCGTCAGCGGTCCGTAGGCGTACGACGGGGCACCGTGGGACAGCTGGTCCAGCAGGCGGACGTCGTCGGCGATCACGTGCAGCGGCAGGTGGCCGGGCCCCTCGACCATCACCTGCACCCCGTGGGCCTTCGCCGTCTTCGCGAGGCCCCCGTTGGTGCGCAGTTCGGCGAACTGGGCGGCGTCGTCGGCGTCGGCGATCGCGCCCGGTTGCAGGCCGGCGCCGAGGGCCAACGTCACGTCGTAACGGGCCAGGATGTCGCAGAGTTCGTCGAAGTGCGCGTAGAGGAAGGACTCTGATCGACGCGTCAGGCACCACGCCGCCATGATGGCGCCGCCGCGGCTGACGATTCCGGCGACCCGACCCGCGGTGAGCGGCACGTGCTCCAGCCGCACACCGGCGTGCACGGTCATGTAGTCCACGCCCCGTTCGGCCTGTTCGACGACCGTGTCCCGGAACGCCTCCCACGTCAGTGCGGCCGGATCGCCGTGCACCGTCTCGAGGGTCTGGTGCAGCGGCACCGTACCGACGGGGACGGGCGAGTTGCGCAGGATCCGGTCGCGGTCGTCGCCGGTCGACAGGTCCACGACCGTGTCGGCGCCCCAGCGGATGGACCACACCACGTCCTCGAGGGTGGAGTCGCCCGTGGCCAGGTTCGACGTCCCGACGTTGGCGGTGACCTTCACCCGAAACGCCTTGCCGACGATCATCGGCTCGCACTCGGGGTGGTGGTGGTTGGCCGGGATGACGGCCCGGCCCGCGGCGATCTCGTCGCGAACCAGTTTGGGCCGCACGCCTTCGCGCGCCGCGACGAAGACCATCTCGGCGGTGACGACGCCGGCCCTCGCGCGCTGCAGTTGGGTGCCGCCACCACGGACGACGCCGGGCCGCGGCGGCAGTCCGCGGTCGACGTCGAGCACGGCGTCGGGATCGGTGTAGGGCCCCGAGCTGTCGTAGAGATCCACGTGCCGCCCGTCGGCGAGCGGCACCCGGCGGTAGGGCACGCGGGCACCCCGCACGTCGGCCAGGTCGAGGTAGCCCTTGGCGCTGCCCGCGATGGGGCCGGTCGTCACCGCGGGATCGTCGGCCGGGCCGTCGGCGGGCAGCCGGTGGGCGGCCGTGCTCACAGGGCCTTGAGTTCCTCGGTCACGGCGTTGACCGACTTCTTCGCGTCACCGAAGAGCATGGAGGTGTGGCCGAGGAAGAACAGCGGGTTCTCGATGCCCGCGTAGCCCGAGCTCATCGAACGCTTGAGCACGATGACCGAGCGGGACTGGTCGACGTTGAGGATCGGCATGCCGTGGATGGGGGAGCTCGGGTCGTTGCGGGCCGCCGGGTTGGTGACGTCGTTGGCGCCGATGACGAGTGTGACGTCGGTGCGGCCGAATTCGCCGTTGACGTCGTCCATTTCCTTCATGGCGTCGTATTCGACGTCGGCCTCGGCCAGCAGCACGTTCATGTGACCGGGCATGCGGCCGGCGACGGGGTGGATGGCGTACTTCACCTCGACGCCCTTGGACTCCAGGATCGAGGCCATGTCCTTGACGGCGTGCTGGGCCTGGGCGACGGCCAGCCCGTAGCCGGGCACCACGATGACCTGGTTGGCGTAGGCCATCTGGATCGCCGCGTCGGCGGCCGAGGTCGACTTCGCGGTGCCCTGATCGCCGGCGACCGCGGCGGCCGTGTCGCCGCCTCCCCCGAAGGAGCCGAAGACGATCGCCGGGATCGACCGGTTCATCGCCACCGCCATCAGGTTGGTCAGGATCGAGCCCGAGGCGCCCACGATCATGCCCGCCACGATCATCGCGGTGTTGTTCAGCGCCAGACCCGCTGCGGCGGCCGACAATCCGGTCATCGCGTTGAGCAGTGAGATGACCACCGGCATGTCCGCGCCGCCGATCGGGAACACCACGAACAGGCCCACGATCCCGGCCAGCACCAGCACGACGACGATCGTCCAGCCGGGGCTGCCCGTGCCGGCGTGCACGCCGATGTACACCGCCATGGCGACCGCGGCGAGCAACAGCACCGCGTTGGAGGCCTGAAAGATACGGGCAGCCTTCACCAGTCGCTTTTCCAGGTTCTTCGGGATCGACTCCTGCAGCTTCAGGAACGCGACCAGGGAACCCCAGAACGACACCGAGCCGATGATCGCCGCGAAGAGCGAGCCGATCACCAGGGCGACGGTGGGGGACTGGTCGGGGGCGAAGTGACCGAAGCCGTCGGTTTCGATGAACTCCGCCCAGGCGATGAGCGCGACGGTGCCGCCGCCGACGCCGTTGAACAGCGCGACGAGTTGCGGCATCGCGGTCATCTTGGTCTTCTTGGCGGGCGGCATTCCGAGCGCCACTCCGATGATCAACCCGGCGGCGATGAGGATCCAGTTGACCGGGGCGGTGTCGCGCACCTTGATCAACGTCGCGACGACGGCGAGTGTCATGCCGGCCGCGGCGATGAGGTTGCCGCGCACCGCGGTCTTGGGTCCGGTCAGTCCCGACAGCCCGAGGATGAAGAGGCCGAACGCGACGATGTAGAGGGTGTTGACGAGGTAGGTCACCGCTCGACCCCCGCCTTCTCGGCTTCGGGCTTGCGGCCCTTGAACATGCTCAGCATCCGGTCGGTGACCAGGAATCCGCCGATCACGTTGAGGGTGCCGAAGACGAGTGCGACGAAGGCGATGAGTCGCACTCCCCAGCCCGCGTCGGCGGGTAGCTCGCCGAGCACTATCAGCGCGCCGAGCACCACGATGCCGTGAATGGCGTTGGTGCCCGACATCAACGGCGTGTGCAAGGTGTTGGGCACCTTGGAGATGACGGCGAAGCCGACGAACCCGGCGAGCACCAGGATCGCGAGATTGGCCAACAGTTGGTCGTACATGGTTACGACACCTCCCGGGTGATGCAGGAGGCCGCGATGACCTCGTCGTCGAAGTCCGGCGCGAGTGCGCCGTCGGTGATCAGGAGTTCCAGCAGCGAGGTGACGTTCTTGGCGTACAGCTCGCTGGCGTGCTCGGGCATGGTGGCGGGCAGGTTCAGCGGCGAGGCGATCGTCACGCCGTGCCGGACGACCGTCTGCCCGGGTTCGGTGAGCTCGCAGTTGCCGCCGGTCTCCCCGGCGAGGTCCACCACGACGCTGCCCGCCTTCATGCCCTCCACCGCGGCGGCGGTGACCAGCCGCGGAGCCGGCCGGCCGGGCACCAGTGCGGTCGTGATGACCACGTCGAACTTGGTGATCGCCCGTTCCAGTGCCGTTTGTTGTTGGGCGCGTTCGTCTTCGGTCAGCTCGCGGGCGTAGCCGCCCTCGCCCGCCGCGTCGATCCCGAGGTCGAGCCACTGCGCGCCGACGGAGCGGACCTGGTCGGCCACCTCGGGTCGGACGTCGTAGCCGGTGGTCTTGGCGCCGAGACGCTTGGCGGTCGCCAACGCCTGCAACCCCGCCACCCCGACGCCGAGGATCAGCGCGCTGGTCGGCTTCACCGTGCCGGCGGCGGTGGTCAGCATCGGGAAGAACCGCGTCGACAGGGACGCCGCGAGCACCACCGCCTTGTAGCCGGCCACGTTGCCCTGTGAGGACAGCGCGTCCATCGCCTGGGCTCGGGAGATGCGCGGAATCGCCTCCAGCGCAAAGGCGGTGACGTCGGCGAGGCGGAGCTCGTCGGCGAGTTCGGGTCGGGTCCGTGGGGCGAGGAAGCCGATCAGCACCGATCCGGGCTTGAGCCGGGTCACCTCGTCGGAGTTCGGCGGGTTGACCTTCACCACCACGTCGGCAGGCCAGGCGTCCCCGATCGTCGCGCCGGCGCGCAGATAGTGTTCGTCGTCGATGAGCGCGCCCGCCCCGGCGCCGCTCTCGACGACCACCTCGAGACCGTCGGCGCACAGCCGCTCGACCACCTTGGGCACCAGCGCGACGCGGCGCTCTCCCGCGGCCGATTCCCGCGGAACTCCGATCAGCGTCATGATCCTCCTCTTGCCCGACGGTGGGACCTGGCGCTCCAGGCAACGGTCGACGGCGTAGACGGCTGCGACGAGCCGGGTCGAAAAACAGGCTAGGCCAACTGCATATTGTATGCAACTATTGGTCCGTACGAGTGCGAAGCCGTCTGGAGCACGGGATTTGATTTCTGCAGACGGAAGATGCATACACCATACGATTTAAGGAGTCCCGTGAGGATTGCAGTCGTCGGCGCCGGAGCAATCGGCGCCTACTGGGGCGCCGCCATGCAACGCGGCGGAGCCGAAGTCCACCTGATCGCGCGCAACGCGCACCTGCAGGCCATGCGCACCAACGGGGTACGGGTGCTCAGCGACCGCGGCGACTTCGTGGCCTACCCGCACGCGACCGACGACCCTCGTGACATCGGGCCGGTGGACTACGTCTTCCTCGGTCTCAAGGCACACGGCTACCCGTCGAGCGGACCGCTGGTGAATCCCCTTCTCGGAGAGCACACCGCGGTGCTGGCGGCGCAGAACGGCATTCCGTGGTGGTACTTCCACGAACTGGCGGGGCCCTATCGGGGTCGCCGCGTCGAGGCCGTCGACCCGGGCGGTGCCACCACCGCGGTGTTCTCCCCGGAGCGGGCGATCGGCTGCGTGGTGTACCCCGCCACCACCATCGAGGCGCCCGGGGTGATCCGGCACCTCGAGGGCACCCGGTTCTCCATCGGCGAGCCGTCGGGGGAGATTTCGGCGCGGTGCCAGGCGTTGAGTGACGCCATGGTGGCCGGCGGCCTCAAGGCTCCCGTCGAGGCGGATCTGCGCAGTGACATCTGGATCAAGCTGATGGGCAACGTGGCGTTCAACCCGCTGAGCGCGTTGACCAGGGCCACGATGGTCGAGATCTGCCAGAACCCCCGCACCCGGCAGATCGTCGTCCAACTCATGGAGGAGACGCTCGACATCGCCGCGAGAGTGGGTGCGACGCCGGACATCTCGATCGAGAAGCGGCTGCGCGGCGCCGAGAACGTCGGTCACCACAAGACCTCGATGCTGCAGGACCTCGAGGCGGGCAAGCCGCTGGAACTCGACGCCATCGTCACCGCCGTCGTGGAGATGGCCGACCTGACGGGTGCCGCCGCGCCGACGCTGCGCACCATCCATGCCGCCACCGACCTGCTGGCACGCACCTGCGTGCCGGACGCGCCGGTGGTCGAGAACACCCCGGAACTGGCAACACAGCCGGTTCTGCAGTGAGGGAGAAGAAGATGACCAACCGTCGCGCAAAGATCGTGTGCACCCTGGGCCCGGCCACCGCCACCCGTGAGGTGCTCACCGAGCTCGTCGACGCCGGAATGGACGTGGCCCGACTCAACTTCAGCCACAGCACCCGCGCCGAACACTCGGCGCTCTACGGCATGGTGCGCGAGATCGCGGCCGCCCGCGGCCGCGTGGTCGGCGTACTGGCCGACCTGCAGGGACCGAAGATCCGGCTCGGCTCCTTCGCCGACGGCCCGGTGATCTGGGCGACGGGGGAGCGGGTGGTGATCACCACCGACTCGTGCCGCGGTGACCACGACCGGGTGTCGACGACCTACGCCGGGCTGTCCGACGACGTGCGGGCCGGTGACCGCCTCCTCGTCGACGACGGCAAGGTCGATCTGCTGGTCGTCGGCGTCGTCGGTCCCGACATCTCCTGCGAGGTGCTCGACGGCGGGCCGGTCAGCGATCACAAGGGCATCTCGCTGCCCGGCGTGGACGTCAGCGTTCCGCCGTTGTCCGACAAGGACATCGAGGACCTGAAGTTCGCCATCGAGCTCGGCGCGGACATGGTGGCGATGTCGTTCGTGCGGGCGCCCGAGGAAGTCAAGCTCGCCCACGCCGTCATGGACGAGGTCGGCCGCCGGGTGCCGGTGATCGCCAAGCTGGAGAAGCCCGAGGCGGTGTCGGACCTGGCGGGGATCGTCGAGGCGTTCGACGGTCTCATGGTCGCCAGAGGCGATCTCGGGGTCGAGATGCCGCTCGAGCAGATCCCGCTGGTCCAGCGCAGGGCGATCGCCCTGTGCCGCCAGGCGGCGAAACCCGTGATCGTCGCGACCCAGATGCTCGACTCGATGATCTCCGACCGCCGTCCCACCCGCGCCGAGGTGTCCGACGTGGCCAATGCGGTCTTCGACGGCGCGGACGCGGTGATGCTCTCGGCCGAGACCAGTGTCGGCGTCCATCCCGCGCATGCGGTCGCGACCATGGCCCGCATCGTCGAGGCCGCCGAGAGCGGCGTGGGCCGCGGTGACGTCGCGGAGGGTCAGTTCGAGGCCACCGCGGACGCGGTGTTCGGTGATGCCATCGCCGTGGCCGCGTGTGAGGTCGGGCGGCGTCTTGGCGCGGCGGCACTGTGCTGTTTCACCCGCACGGGCGACACCGCTCTGCGCCTGGCGCGGCAGCGGTCGCCGCTTCCGCTGCTCGCGTTCGCCCACGACGACGAGGTGCGCACCAGGATGGCGTTCTCCTGGGGCATCACCTCCGCGGTGCTGGCTCCGGCGGCCGCCGCCGAGTCGATGCCCGGCGAGGTGAGTCGGGCGCTCATCGGCATGGGCGTGTGCCATCCCGGTGACATCGTGGTGGTGGTCTCCGGCAGTCGCAGCGGGGTGGCCGGCTACACCGACTCGGTGCGGGTGCTACGCGTCGAGTGACGTTGTCGTGCAGGGCTGTTCCGACCAGCCCTGCACGGACATCGTCGGCGGCGTCACGCGGTCGGTCAGGTCGGCGACGGTGGCGCGCAGGGCCGTCACGGTGCGCTCGGCCTCGGCGAGCTTGGCCCGCAATGCCTTCTCGGTCGCCCGACGTTCGCTCACCTCGCGCATGACGGCCGCGATTCCGACGATGGTGCCGTCCTCGTCGCGCAGCAGGGCCACGCTGAATTCGATGGAGAGCTGACGGCCGTCCTGGTGGGTGGCCGGTACGCCGAGCAGCGTGTCACCGTACTTCGTCACGCCGGTTTCCATGGTGTGCTCGTAGCCCCGCCAGTGCCGGTCGCGCAGTTTCTCGGGAATGATCAGGTCGAGGCTGGCGCCCAGCGCGTCCTCTGCCGAGTACCCGAACATTCTGGCGGCGCCGGCATTCCACAGGTCGATCCGCCCGTGGGGATCGGTGACCACGATGGCCTCGGGGGATTCCTCCACCACTGCTCGTGCGATCCAGGTCTGGTCGACGGTGCTGCTGCTCTCGCTCACGGGGTGCCCCTTCGTTGACCGATTTCGTTGCATCGGGCTACAGAATAACGCATACTGCATACACAGTTCAATCACGCCGAAGAGGTAGCAAGGGGAGCGCCAGTGCTGTTGCGCCAGCTGGAGTACTTCGTCACGGTGGCCCGTGAACGACACTTCGCGAGGGCCGCCGAGGCGTGCTACGTCTCGCAGCCGGCGCTGTCCACGGCGATCGCCAAGCTCGAGCGCGAACTCAACGTCACGCTCATCCATCGCGGCCAGAACTTCGAGGGCCTGACGCTGGAGGGCGAGCGCCTGGTGGTGTGGGCCAAGCGACTGTTGGCCGAGCACGACGGCCTCAAGGCCGAGGCCGCGGCCATGCGCACCGGCATCTCCGGCACGTTGCGCCTGGGCACCGGACCCACGGTGTCGACGACGACGGCGCAGCCGGTGGCCACGTTCTGCGGGCTGCACCCGTTGGCCAAGGTGACCATCTGTTCGCGGTTGTCGTCCACCGAGCTGCTGCGCCAACTGCGCGACTTCGAACTCGACGCCGCCATCGCCCACTTCGGCCCCGACGACCGGGCTGGCCTGGAGGTGGTGCCGCTGTATCAGGAGCGGTACGTGCTCCTGGTCTCCGGTGACCACTTGGCGTCCGGGTACGACACCATCACCTGGGCCGAGGCTGCGCAGCTCCCGCTGGCACTGCTAATGCCGCACATGAGGTTTCGCCAGTTCATCGACAAGGCCTTCGCCGCCAACGGGGTGGTCGCCGCACCGCAGGTCGAAACCGATTCGGTGGCATCCCTCTACTCCCACGTCGCGACCGGCGCCTGGGCGAGCGTGGTGCCCCACACGTGGTTGCGCGCCATCCCCGCCATGGGCGCGGCGCGCGCCGTGCGGCTCGTCGAACCCGAGGCCACCGCCCAAATCTCGATCGCCATCCACGCCGGGTCGGCCTCGGTGGCCGCTCGGGCGTTCGTCAACGTCATCGCAGGCGCGCGGCTCGACGAGACCTTTGGTCTCGAGCGTCGCGAACTCGCCGCCGGGCTGAGCCGGCCCTGACTCCGTGCCAGGACGACTGCCGTCGACTGCGCGCGTCGTGATAACCGCCGTTTATCGGCCGGTTGACGACAGGTCTTGGACGCCAGTCCTGAGGCGGTGAAAGGTATTGAGACGTAAGGCAATATCCATCGCCAGGAAGGTCCACATCATGACCCTCGCTCCCATGCGAGACGCGGAGGTAGCGAGTACCGACGAGCCGGTCGCACTCACCGACGGCATCCACTTGGTCGTCGACGCCCTCAAGCTCAACGACGTCCACACCATCTACGGAGTCGTCGGCATCCCGATCACCGACCTGGCCCGGTTGGCCCAGGCGTCGGGCCTGCGCTACATCGGCTTCCGGCACGAGAGCGACGCGGCGCACGCGGCGGCCGCGGCCGGCTTCCTCACGCAGAAGCCCGGCATCTGCCTGACCGTGTCGGCGCCCGGCTTCCTCAACGGACTCGTCGGACTCGCCAACGCCACCACCAACTGCTTCCCGATGGTCCAGATCTCCGGATCCAGCGAGCGTCACCTGGTCGACCTCCAGCGTGGTGACTACGAGGAGATGGACCAGCTCGCGGCCGCACGGCTGTTCGCGAAGGCGGCCTTCCGGGTGTCCCGCGCCGAGGACGTCGGCCGCGGCATCGCCCGCGCCCTGCGCACCGCGGCGTCCGGCCGGCCCGGCGGTGTCTACCTCGACATCCCGGCCGCGGTCCTCGGCGAGGTGCTCGACGCCCAGGAGGCGGCGAAGACCCTGTGGAAGGTCGTCGACCTCGCCCCCAAGCAACTGCCCGGCGTCGACGCCGTGGACGCGGCCATCTCGCTGCTCGCCGGCGCCGAACGGCCGCTGATCGTGCTCGGCAAGGGTGCCGCGTACGCGCAGGCCGACGAGCAGATCCGCCAGTTCGTCGAGAGCACGGGCATCCCGTACGTGCCGATGTCGATGGCCAAGGGTCTGCTGCCCGACGACCACCCGCAGTCCGCGGCGACCGCCCGTTCGGTGGCGCTGAAGCGGGCCGACGTGGTGCTGCTGGTCGGTGCTCGGCTGAATTGGCTTCTGGGACATGGTGACGCACCGCAGTGGAACGCCGACGCCAAGTTCATCCAGGTCGACATCTCGGCCTCGGAGATGGACAGCAACCAGCCGATCGCGGCGCCGCTGGTCGGCGACATCGCGTCGGTGGTGGACATGCTGCTGGAACGAAGCAAGCCCGGCCAGATCAGCGTGACGCCGACGTGGCGTGACGAGCTCACCACCAAGTCGGCGCAGAACGTGGCCAAGATGGCCGGCCGCCTCGAGGCCGCGCTCACCGCCCACCCGATGAAGTTCCTGGGCGCCCTGCAGTCGATCCGCGACGTGCTGGCGGACAACCCGCACGTGTACGTCGTCAACGAGGGTGCGAACGCACTCGACCTGGCGCGCAACACGATCGGCATGCAGGTGCCACGCCACCGGCTGGACAGCGGTACGTGGGGTGTCATGGGAATCGGCATGGGTTACGCCATCGCCGCGGCGGTCGAGAGCGGTGAGCCGGTCGTCGCCATCGAGGGTGACAGCGCCTTCGGCTTCAGCGGCATGGAGCTCGAGGTGATCTGCCGCTACAACCTGCCGATCGTGACGGTCATCCTCAACAACGGCGGCGTCTACCGGGGCGACGACCCGTCGACCACGTCCGACCCCGCGCCCACGGCGTTGCGGGCCCAACACGAATACATGATCAAGGCGTTCGGCGGCAAGGGATATCACGCGACGACACCCGAAGAGGTGGAGACCGCGCTGCGCGAGGCCCTGGCCTCGGGCCGGCCCGCCCTCATCGACTGCGTCATCGATCCCTCCGACGGCACCGAGAGCGGCAACATCGCCCATCTGAATCCCAAGGGCATCAGCGGCAAGTGAGCAACGCGCACGACCACGAGTACTGCACCACCGAGGACACCACGATGAAAGGAACCATCTCATGACTGAACTACCCCTCGCAGGGATCAAGGTGATCGACTTCACCGGCGTACAGGCCGGTCCCGCCTGCACCCAGATGCTGGCCTGGTTCGGCGCCGACGTTCTGAAGGTCGAACGACCCGCCGGAGGTGACGTCACGCGAAACCAGTTGCGCGACATCCCCGACGTCGACGCCCTGTACTTCACGATGCTCAACAGCAACAAGCGTTCGCTGGCGATCGACACGAAGTCACCCGAGGGCCTCGGGGTGATGGAGAAGCTGGTTCGCGGCGCCGACGTGCTGGTCGAGAACTTCGCCCCCGGTGCGATGGACCGGATGGGCCTGTCCTGGGACAAGCTGCAGGAGTGGAACCCACGCTTGATCTTCGGCTCGGTCAAGGGCTTCAACGACGACTCGTCCTACACCGACCTCAAGGTCTACGAGAACGTCGCCCAGTGTGCCGGCGGTGCTGCGTCGACCACCGGCTTCTGGGACGGCCCCCCGACCGTCAGCGGCGCCGCCCTCGGTGACAGCAACACCGGCATGCACCTGCTCATCGGCATCCTGACCGCGATCATCCAGCGCGACAAGACCGGCAAGGGCCAGAAGGTGTCGGCATCCATGCAGGACTCGGTGCTCAACCTGTGCCGCGTCAAGCTGCGCGACCAGCAGCGGCTGGAAGCCGTCGGCTACCTCGAGGAGTACCCGCAGTACCCGAACGGCGAGTTCGGCGAGGCCGTGCCCCGTGGTGGCAACGCCGGCGGCGGTGGCCAGCCGGGCTGGGTGGTCAAGTGCAAGGGGTGGGAGACCGACCCCAACGCCTACATCTACTTCACCATCCAGGAGCAGAACTGGAAGCGCACCGCGGAGGCCATCGGGCACCCCGAATGGGTCGACGACGAGGGCTACAGCACCGCACGGGCCCGCCAGGACAAGATCTTCGAGATCTTCGGCGAGATCGAGAAGTGGCTGGCCGACAAGACCAAGTGGGAGGCGGTGGACGTCCTGCGCGAGTGGGAGGTGCCATGTGCGCCGGTGATGTCCATGAAGGACCTGGCCAACGACCAGACGCTGCGTGCCGCCGGAAGCATCGTCGAGGTGGACCAGAAGGGCCGCGGCACCTTCCTCACCGTGGGCAGCCCGATCAAGTTCTCGTCGTTCAAGCCCGAGATCGTGGGTGCGCCGTTGCTCGGTGAGCACACCGACGAGGTGCTCAACCAGCTCGGTTACGACGCCGACACCATCGAGGAGTTCCACCGCAAGAAGATCGTCGTCTAGGAGCGCTGGATTGCCGCCCCGGCTTCGGGGCGGCAATTCCGTTCTCTCCCCTCACACGTTTGGGAGCACGCATGACCACGACCGAACCGCAGCCCGGCCGCACCGTCGCCGAGGTGGTCACCGACACCGTCGCGGCCCTCGACGGGCAGCGTGGCGCGCTGCTCCCCATCCTGCACGCGATCCAGGAGACGCTGGGATGCGTGCCGCGCGAGGCCGTTCCGGTGCTCGCCGAACGCCTCAACCTCTCGCGCGCCGACGTCCACGGCGTCATCAGCTTCTATCACGACTTCCGCTCCGAGCCCGCGGGGCGCACGACGGTCAAGATCTGTCGCGCCGAGGCGTGCCAGGCCGTCGGCAGCAGTCGGCTGGTCGACCACGTTCGGGACCGGTACGGCATGGAACTGGGCGAGACCCGCAGCGACGGTGCGCTGACCGTGGATCAGGTGTTCTGCCTTGGCAACTGCGCGCTGGGCCCCACGGTCCAGGTCGGCGAGCGGCTGCACGGCCGCGTCGACGCGGCGAAGTTGACCACACTCATCGACTCGGCGCTGGCCTCGTGAGCCCGGTGACGCCGTCGGTGACGGTGTACGTGCCCGGCGACTCGGCGGCCAGGTCGATAGGCGCCGACGACGTCGCCGAGGCCGTGCTGAGGGCGGGAGCCCGCGTCGGGCAGCCAGTACACCTGGTGCGCAACGGAACCCGGGGCATGCTCTGGCTGGAACCGCTGATCGAGGTGGTCACCCCCGAGGGCCGGATCGGATACGGACCCGTCGAGGCCGCCGACGTCGACGGCTTGGTGGACGCGGGGTTGTTCGGCGGCGGTGAACATCCCATGCGCGTCGGCGTCGTCGACGACCTTCCCTGGATGACAAGCCAGGACCGGCTCACCTTCGCCCGCGTCGGCGTCGTCGACCCGCTGTCACCCGAGGACTTCCTCGCCCACGGCGGACTCCGCGGCCTGCGCCGGGCGTTGGAGATGACCCCCGACGAGGTCGTCGAGGAGATGACGGCCTCGGGTCTGCGCGGCCGCGGCGGCGCGGGTTTTCCGGCCGGGATCAAGTGGAAGACCGTCCTCGGCTGTGACGAGGCGCTGAAGTTCGTGTGCTGCAACGCCGACGAGGGCGACAGCGGAACCTTCGCCGACCGGATGGTGATGGAGGGCGACCCGTTCCTGCTCATCGAGGGCATGACGATCGCCGCCCACGCCGTCGGCGCGACGGAGGGCTTCGTCTACATCCGGTCGGAGTATCCGGCGGCGGTGGCCACGATGCGCGCCGCGATCGAGATCGCCACCTGGCACGGCTGGCTCGGTGACGGCGTGCTCGGCACCTCGCTGAACTTCTCGCTGCAGGTGCGCGTGGGCGGCGGTGCCTACATCTGCGGCGAGGAAACCTCGATGCTGGAGAGCCTCGAGGGCAAGCGCGGCGAAGTCCGTGCGAAGCCGCCGATCCCCGCCGTCCAGGGACTGTTCGGTCAGCCGACCCTGGTCAACAACGTCCTCACGCTGACCAGTGTGCCCGCGATCCTCGCCGACGGAGCCGCGGCCTTCCAGGGCCTCGGCGTCGAGAGATCAAGGGGCACACAGGTCTTCCAGCTCGGGGGCAACATCCGTCGCGGCGGCGTGGTCGAGAAGGCCTTCGGCGTCACGCTCGGCGAGTTGGTCGAACAGTACGGCGGCGGCACGCGCACGGGGCGTCCCGTACGGGCCGTCCAGGTCGGCGGCCCGCTCGGCGCCTACGTCCCGCCGTCGGACTTCGGACTCCGGATGGACTACGAGGAATTCGCGGCCGCCGGCGCCATGGTCGGTCACGGCGGCGTGGTGGTCTTCGACGACACCGTCGACATGGCGGCGCAGGCCCGGTTCGCCATGGAATTCTGCGCGGCGGAGTCGTGCGGCAAGTGCACCCCGTGCCGGATCGGCTCCACGCGCGGGGTCGAGGTGATCGACCGCATCGTGGCGGGCGAGAACCCCGACGAAAACCTGGCGCTACTCGAAGACCTCTGCGAGGTCATGACCGACGGCTCCCTGTGCGCCATGGGCGGCCTCACCCCACTGCCGGTGCGGAGCGCGCTCGCGCACTTCGCCGGTGACTTCCTCGAACCGAGGATCCAACCTCGGCGGCCACTACCGCTGAGCACGGCCCAACGGACGGACACGACATGAGCTTGAACACCGAACGAGACCTGGGCACACCGGCATTGGACGGACCGGCGACGGTCGGCGTCGAAGTCGACGGCCTCCGCGTGCTGGTGCCCGAGGGGACGTCGGTGATGCGGGCGGCCGCCATCGCGGGCATCGACGTGCCCAAGCTGTGCGCGACCGATTCCCTCGACGCGTTCGGTTCCTGCCGCCTGTGTCTGGTCGAGATCGACGGTCGTCGCGGTACGCCCGCGTCGTGCACCACCCCCGTCGCCGACGGCATGGTCGTGCACACGCAGACCCCGAAGGTCGCGAAGCTGCGCGAGAGCGTCATGGAGCTCTACATCTCCGATCACCCGCTGGACTGCCTGACCTGTCCGGCCAACGGTGACTGCGAGCTGCAGGACATGGCCGGCGTCGTGGGTCTGCGTCAGGTGCGCTACGGGCAGGACGGCGCCAATCACGGCGACGCCGAAATCGACCACAGCAACCCGTACTTCGACTTCGACCCGTCCAAGTGCATCGCCTGTTCGCGATGCGTGCGGGCCTGCGGCGAGATCCAGGGCACGTTCGCACTGACCATCGAGGGCCGCGGGTTCGACTCCAAGGTCTCCCCGGGAGCCGGCGAGACGTTCATGGACTCGGAGTGCGTGTCGTGCGGTGCCTGCGTGCAGGCCTGCCCGACGTCGACCCTGCAGGAGAAGTCGGTCGTCGAACTCGGCGTGCCGACCCGCTCGGTGACGACCACGTGCGCCTACTGCGGGGTGGGCTGCTCCTTCAAGGCCGAACTGCGGGGCGACGAGGTGGTCCGGATGGTGCCGCTCAAGGACGGCGGCGCCAACGACGGGCACTCGTGCGTCAAGGGCCGGTTCGCGTTCGGCTACGCCTCGCACCCCGACCGGGCCCTCAAACCCATGCTTCGGGAGAAGATCACCGATCCCTGGCGGGAGGTCGAGTGGGACGAGGCCATCGGCGCCGTCGCGCGCGGGATGCTCGAGGTGAAGCGCAACCACGGGGCCGGGTCGATCGGCGCGATCACCTCCTCGCGCTGCACGAACGAAGAGGTCTACGTCGTGCAGAAGATGGTGCGAGCGGCGTTCGGGAACAACAACGTCGACACGTGCGCGCGGGTGTGCCACTCGCCGACCGGATACGGACTCAAGCAGACCTTCGGCGAATCGGCCGGCACGCAGGACTTCAAGTCGGTCGCCAGCGCCGACGTCATCATGGTCATCGGCGCGAATCCCACCGACGGGCATCCCGTGTTCGCCTCCCGCATGAAGCAGCGGTTGCGCCAGGGCGCCCGCCTGATCGTCGCCGACCCGCGGCGTATCGACCTGGTGCGCTCACCGCACATCGCCGCCGACCACCACCTGCAACTGCAGCCCGGGAGCAACGTGGCCATCGTCAACGCGATGGCGCACGTCGTGGTCACCGAGGGTCTGGTCGACCAGGACTTCGTCGCGGCGCGGTGCGAGGGGTTCGACGACTGGGCGCGCTTCATCGCCGCCGAGGAGCACAGTCCGGAGGCCGTCGAGTCCATCACCGGTGTGCCCGCCGCCGAGGTGCGCGCCGCCGCGAGGCTGTACGCGACCGGTGGCAACGGCGCGATCTACTACGGTCTGGGCGTCACCGAGCACAGCCAGGGTTCCACGATGGTGATGGGCATGGCGAACCTCGCGATGGCGTGCGGCAACATCGGCCGTGACGGCGTCGGCGTCAACCCGCTTCGTGGTCAGAACAACGTGCAGGGTTCGTGCGACATGGGTTCCTTCCCCCACGAACTCACCGGATACCGGCACGTGTCCGACGACGCGGCCCGCAAGATCTTCGAGGACCTGTGGGGGACGACGCTGCAGTCCGAACCGGGACTGCGGATCCCCAACATGTTCGACTCCGCTTTGGAGGGAACGTTCCGCGCGTTGTTCGTCCACGGCGAGGACATCGCCCAGTCCGACCCCAACTTTCACCACGTGTCGGCCGCGCTGGAGGCGATGGACCTCGTCGTCGTGCAGGATCTGTTCCTCAACGAGACGTCCAAGTTCGCCCACGTCTTCCTGCCGGGGGCGTCGTTCCTGGAGAAGGACGGCACGTTCACCAATGCGGAGCGGCGCATCAACCGCGTCCGGTCGGTGATGAAGCCCAAGAGCGGCAAGCACGAGTGGGACGTCGTCTGCGAGATCGCCACCGCCATGGGCTATCCCATGCACTACGAGCACCCCTCGGAGATCATGGACGAGATCGCCGCGGTGACGCCGACGTTCGCCGGGGTGTCGTTCGACAAGCTCGACCGGGTCGGCAGCATCCAGTGGCCGTGCGACGACGAGTCGCCGTTGGGTACGCCGATCATGCACGCCGAGTCCTTCACCAGGGGCCTGGGAAGGTTCGTGCCGACGCCGTTCGTGCCGACCAGTGAGCGCAGCACCCGGAAGTACCCGCTGGTGTTGACCACGGGCCGGATCCTGAGCCAGTACAACGTCGGCGCGCAGACGCGTCGCACGGCCAATGTGGCCTGGCACGGCGAGGACCTCCTGGAGATCCACCCCCACGACGCCGAAGTGCGGGGAATCCTGGACGGGTCCCGCGTGACGCTGACCAGTCGCGTGGGGGAGACCGCCCTGCACGCCAAGCTCTCCGAGCGCATGCCGACGGGCGTGGTGTACACGACCTTCCATCATCCGATCTCGGGCACGAACGTCCTCACCACGGAGAACTCCGACTGGGCGACCAACTGCCCCGAGTACAAGGTGACGGCCGTCCAGGTCGCCCTGGCCAGGTCGGGCGTGACCGCGGACGCGGTCGGTGCGGCCGACTGGATCAACGCCGCAGCAGAACTCGCGGATTGAGGGTGGTGTGATGTCCGGTACGGAGTTCACCGAGGTTCGGCTGGTCAACGACATCCTCGCCAACCTGTCGTATCTGCCCGACGACGAGGCGGCGACCGCGCTGGCCGGTCACATCGAACGGTTCTGGGACCCGCGGATGACGGGTCGTCTGCGGGAGCGGGTGACCGCCGACGCGACCTCGGTCAGTACGGTCGTCGTGGCTGCGGTGGCCCAACTGCGCTGACGCCCGCGGGCTCCGGCGTCAGCGACGCCGCGAGCCCGCGGGGACGCAGGCCAGGCTCTGGGCGCCGACGCCCTCGTGGTCCACGTCGCGCCAGAAGTCGGCCGCGTAGCCGGCGTCGGAGATCTGCACCATCTCCACCGTGACGGGGAGCGCCGTCGCCGCGGTGTGGGCGCAGAGGTCGGCGACGTCGATCTCGAGTCTGTCGACGCCGTTGCGGATCTGCCGGGCGTCGTTGAGCACCCGGCGCATGGCCGTCGTGTCGCCGTGGATGGCCTCCAGCGCCGCCACGCAGCGCAGGGTCTCGTGAATCAAGCGATGCAGTTCGTCGACGGTGGCGGCGTTCACGGGTTCTCCTTCAACGGTTTTCGGTATGTCAGCGGGGCAGGCCGAGGACGGGCAGGCCGGGGCGGTGCAGCAGGCGCGTCATGACGGCCGCGCCCAGACTGACCACGCCCGCGACCAGGAAGGCGAGCGTCAGGTGTTGCGACGCGATCAAGAGTGCGGGCAGTCCGATTCCGAGCACGCCGCCGAAGAGCTTCGCGCTGTAGACGGCGCCGAAGTTGCGGGCCGCGCTCGGCTCGCCGAAGTAGTCGGCGACGAGGCTGGCGACCAGCGGGTAGAAGGCGCCGCCCGCGAGGCCGCTGAGCGCCGCGAACCCGACGAACGCCACGGGAACGGAGGTCGAGGCCGAGTAGACCAGGCCCAGCTGCGCGCAGCCCTGGACGAGGAGGGCGGCGGTGAGAGTCTGCCGCCGTCCAAGCCGGTCCGACAGGCGGCCGGCGACGCTGCGGCCGGTGCCGTTGACGATCGCCAGCAATCCGACGGCGAGCGCGGCGACGGCAAGCGAGAAGCCTTGGTACACGGCAAGAATCGGTACGTAGACCGCGGTCAGCAGGGAGGCGGCCGCAGCGATCACCATGATGAGGTACATCACCAGGAACGCGGGGGTTCGGACGGCCTCGGCGGGGGAGTACTGCCGAATCGGGGTGACGTTGTTGCCCAGGCTGCGGTTGAGGGTCTTGTCGATCGCCCACTGTCTGGGGTCGATGTCCAGTGGCCACCATCCCGCCGGCGGGTCCTGCAGCAGGGCGCCGGCCTGGGCGACCACGACGAGCATGACCACGCCCACCGCGAGGAACACCGCGGTGCGGTTGTCCGGGGTCAGGATCGTGGCGAACGCGGCGATGAACGGCACTGCGCCGCAACCGATCGCCCCGGTGACCAGACCGACCCTGGCGGCGCGCTTCTCGGGGTACCACTTGGCGACGGTGGCGGTGCAGGTGGCGTAGACGATGCCCGCTCCGATGCCCGACAACACCGAGTAGCCGACGATGGCGAGCGCAAAGTCGTCGGTCAGGGCGACGGTGAGTGGACCCGCGGCGCACAGCACCGCCCCGACGGGCACGGCGCGTGCCGGGGCCAGCGCGAAGCGGTGACTCAGCACCGCGGTGGGGGCGGCCGCGCCGGCCTGGAAGACGACCCAGAGTGCGAGCACCCACAGGGCGCCGGTGAGGCTTCCGCCTCCGGTGACGTGCAGTGCGGTCAACGCGACGCCGAAGCCGTATTGCAGAACGCCGATGCACGCCATGGCAATCCACGCGAACGCGAGCATCCACGTGCGTGAGCAGCCGATCAGATCTTCGGGGCGCTCGCCGACGCGATACGTGCGGCCGCGGTGGTCGCGAACGTGGGCCACGGTGGGTGGGGCATCGGTGACGGGCATGACGCGCTCCTAATTGCATACAGTATGCCGGTACACTAACGTGATGTGCGTCACGTGTCCAGGGATGCACCACACCCGACGTGGCGCCACGTTGGGAAACCCGAGAGAGGACGTCACATGGGCCGCGTCACCAGCAGATACCGGGTGCTTCGCCTCGACGACGGCGTCGGCGCCCACCGACCGGACAGCCTCGCCGCCGAGGAGCCCCTGGAGATTCGCGTCGGGGGTCGACCCCTCACGGTGACCATGCGCACCCCGGGTGACGACTTCGACCTGGCCCGCGGCTTCCTGGTCAGCGAGGGGGTGGTGACGTCCGCGCCGGACGTCGCCTCGATCCGCTACTGCGCCGGCGCAACGGTCGGGGGCGCCAACACCTACAACGTGGTCGACGTCCTTCTCGACGACGCGGTCCCCGCGCCCGCCGCGTCGCTCGAGCGCAACTTCTACACGACGTCATCCTGCGGGGTGTGCGGCAAGGCCAGCCTTGACGCCGTGCGGACGGTCAGCCAATGGGCCGTCGACGGGGACCCCGTGCAGCTGAGCGCCAGGACGATCGCCACCCTGCCGGACACGCTGCGCGCCGCCCAGCGCGTGTTCGACCGGACCGGTGGCCTCCATGCCGCGGGACTGTTCGACGCCGACGGCACGCTGTCGTGCGTGCGCGAGGACGTCGGCCGCCACAACGCGGTCGACAAGGTGATCGGCTGGGCGGCGGGCGAGGACCGCCTGCCGCTGACGGGCACGACGCTGATGGTCAGCGGCCGCGCCTCCTTCGAACTGGTGCAGAAGGCGGTGATGGCGGGCATTCCGGCGCTGGCGGCGGTGTCGGCACCGTCGTCGCTGGCGGTCGACCTGGCCCGGGAGATGGGTCTGACGCTGGTGGGCTTCCTCCGCGGCTCGACGATGAACGTCTACTCGGGGGAGCACCGCTTCGGCGCCGTCGTGCCCGACTCGGACCGGCCGGCGGTGCGGTCCGTGGGCTGAGCCCCGCTCAGTCCTGGTCGGCCTTGGCCATTCGCTCGGTGTGATACACCTCGCGGGTCCGCTCGGTGTGCCGGTGCATGATGTCGGTCGCCCGGGTCACGTCGCCCGCGGCGATCGCGGTGATCAACTCCGCGTGTTCACTCCAGGCGTCCTGGCCGCGGGGTTGCGCGATGGGCAGGTAGTACCAGCGCCACTTTCGTTCGACGAGACCGATGTGCTCGGCCAGCACCTTGTTGCCCGCGAGCGTGGTGATCGCGGCGTGCAGTGCCGCGTTCGCCGCGACGAGACCCTCGGAGTCGTTGGCGGCCAACGCGTTCAGGCCGTCCTGCTGCAGCTCCCAGAGCCGGTTGACGTCCTCCGGCGTGGCGCGTGACGCGGCCAGCCCCGCCGAGTGGGTCTCGAGTACGGTGCGTACCGCGAGGAGCTGGTCGACCTCCTCCTCGGAGGGAATGTGGACGAACGCACCCTGGGCGGGACGGAGCTCGATCCAGCCGTCGGCCTGCAGTCGTTGCAGTGCCTCCCGGACCGGTTGGCGACTGACCCCGAGGTACTCGGCGAGTTCGGCCTCGACGAGGTGACGGCCGCGCTCCAGGGTGCCCTGGACGATCAACTCGATGATGGCGTCGTACACGGCCTGGCGCAGGGGGGCCGGGCGCAACACCCGTGGCGCGGAGGCATCGGTCAGCATGGCTGCCCGCGAGGAGCTCTTGCGTTTGCTGGCGGGGAAGGGGTGTGACATGGCGGGTGACTCCTTGACCGTGGTGGCGCTGCTCATCCTACAGGTTTTCGTATGCAATGAACCGGTGGCGACACCGTCGCCACACGTCGGGTGAACATTGGATATCCCGGCCCCGAAACGCCAAACCGGGCGCGGCGGAGTCCTTGGAGCCTCTGCCGCGCCCGGGGCGCTGTGTTCTACCCGGAACCCACCCGGGTCCTAGTCCAGCGCGAGTGACGCCGTCGCTTCCCGGTCCTTGCTTCCCGGTTGGTCGGTCGGCGTGGTGGTTCGTTCCGATAACGGCAGCTTGGGCTGCCGCAGGAACAGCGTGATGAAGGCGCAGGCAATGCCGACGGAGCCGGCGATGACGAACGCCGTGCCGTAACCCCAGCTGCTGACCACGACCGATCCGAGACCGGCGCCGACCAGACCCGAGATGACCTTCGAGCTGTACACCAGGCCGTAGTTGGTCGCGTTGTTGTTCTCCCCGAAGTAGTCGGCCGTCATCGCCGCGAACAGCGGGAAGATGGCGCCGCCACCGAAGCCGGAGACCATCGAGGCCAGCAGGAACAACGGCATGCTGCCGATGGATCCGGAGAAGAACACCGCGAACTGGGCCGCGCCCAGCACGAGGCAGACGATGACGAGCGTCTCGCGACGTCCGTACCGGTCGGAGATCCAGCCGATCACGCCGCGGCCGGTGCCGTTGATGATGGCCTTGAGGCTCATCGCCAGCGCCACGATGCCACCGGCGAAGCCCATTTCCTTGCCGAACGGCACCTGCATGGCGATGCCGAAGATGTTGATGCCCGCGGTGCACAGCAGCACGAACCACATCAGCGGCAGGATTCCGGTCTTGATCGCCTCCATCGGCGTGTACTGCTTCTTCGCCGGCGGATTCTTGCGCAGCGCCCGGGCGATGCGCGGATCGGTACTGGCGCCGAGCGGGTCGACGTGCGCCGGCCACCAGTTCTTCGGCGGGTCCTTGAAGAAGAAGCCGCTGACGGCGACCAGGGCGGCCAGGAGGCAACCGGTGGCGAACAGGATCCCGGTGTAGTTGCTGACGTCCATGTAGGAGGTGAAGATGAAGATGAAGGGCACCGACCCGTAGGCGAAGCCGCCGTTGACGAATCCGGTCTTGCCGCCCTTGCGTTCGGGGTACCACTTGCCGACCATGTTCACGCAGGTGGCGTAGACGAAGCCGGCCGCGGCACCGCCGAAGAAGCCGAAGCCCACGTAGGCCCAGAACACGTTGGGTGCGAAGGCGAGTGCCAGGTAACCCATCAGGGAGCCCGCGCCGCCGAACATCATCGCCGCCCGCGCCGAGAGCTTGCCGCTCTCCCGCAGTCGGCCGGCGGGGAAGGCCACCGCCGCCTGGAAGAACACCCAGACGCCCAGCAGCCAGAAGATGTGCGAGCCGTGCCAGCCGTGTGCTTCGGACAGCGTGTCCTCAGCCGAGGTGAACGCGTACTCCGATGAGCTGATCGCCATCATCGAAAGCCACGGGAGCCAGACCATCCATACCCTGGACCGTCCCAGGATGTCGCGGTCGGTTTCGCCGATCCGGTACACCCGGCCGTTTTCGTCGACGACCTCGCGGTACGTCGGCTGAGCTGTGGTCATGCTGCTCGAACCCCCTGGCTCCGTGATGAGGCAGTGGTGGGTTCGGCCGATTGCCGACTCGGCGGGATCACCACTGACCACGCTCGATGCTCGCTGAATACTGCATACAGGTACATGTGTAACACCAATCACTCGAGAATGGGATAGTGACCACGGTCACACCGGACGGTATACTACATACAATCCTGAAAGCAACCACGAATTTTCCTGGGAATTCACTGGAGATCTGCGTGGCCGCGCTTCGCGCCTCCCGTTTGCCGTCGTGAGCACGGCGTATGTCGTTTTCGAAAGACGTTGACAGTGGGCAAGATTCGTCAGGTCTTCGCGGGGTGGCGGGTGGCAGGCCCCGTCCGGTCGGCTCGGCGGGGACCAGGGGAGGTGCCGACTGGTCGCGTGCCGCGGAGGCCATCTGGAGGCAAAAGCGCCCGAAACATAGACAAGAAGTTGTTACTTGGGACACACTCTTGGTCTAACGCATACGGTATGCAATCTAGACAGCTGCCTCTTCGCCCGCTCCACGTCAGGTGCCGGAGGGCTCACACGCCGACGCGTGGAAAGGGATGACGACCATGGATGAGACCACCACCGTCGTGGACGCTCCGGCACTGACGCCGAAATCACCTGAGGGCAAGGCGTTGTCGGGGGTTCGCGTCCTGGACATGACCCACGTTCAGTCCGGCCCGTCGGCGACCCAGCTGCTTGCCTGGCTGGGTGCCGACGTCATCAAGCTGGAGGCGCCCAAGGGCGGCGACGTCACCCGAAGCCAGCTGCGCGACCTTCCCGGCGCCGACAGCCTCTACTTCACGATGCTCAACTGCAACAAGCGCAGCATCACCGTGAACATGAAGAGCGACGAGGGCAAGCAGATCTTCGTCGACCTCGTCTCACGCGTGGACATCCTCGTCGAGAACTACGGTCCGGGGGTCGTCGACCGGTTCGGGTTCCCCTGGGAGCGGTTGCAGGACATCAATCCGGCGTTGATCTACGCCTCCATCAAGGGATTCGGCCCGGGGAAGTACTTCAACTTCAAGGCCTACGAGGTCATCGCCCAGGCCATGGGCGGGTCGATGGCCACCACGGGCTTCGAACACGGGCCGCCCACCGCGACCGGCGCCCAGATCGGTGACTCGGGCACCGGCATCCACCTGGTCACCGGGATCCTGGCCGCGCTCTATCAGCGCACCAACACCGGCCGGGGTCAGCGGGTCGAGGTGGCGATGCAGGATGCCGTGCTCAACCTGTGCCGGGTGAAGCTGCGGGATCAGCAGCGACTCGCCCACGGTCCCCTTCCGGAGTACCCGAACGAGCACTTCTCCGACGAGGTCCCGCGATCGGGCAACGCCTCCGGTGGCGGGCAGCCGGGGTGGGCGGTCCGCACCAGCGGCGGCGGTCCCAACGACTACATCTACGTCATCATCCAGCCTCAGGTGTGGGCTCCGTTGGCGGTCCTCATCGGGCGGCCGGAGCTGGCCGACCATCCCGACTGGGCCAAGCCCGAGGACCGGCTCGACAAGCTGGACAAGGTCTTCGCGCTCATCGAGGACTGGTCCGCCGAACACACCAAATGGCAAGCGCTGACCGCACTCAACGCCCTCGGCATCCCGTGCGGTCCCGTGCTCGGGACCAAGGAGCTCATCGAGGACGAGACCCTTGCCGAGCTCGGGTCGATCGTCACCGTCGAGCACCCGGACCGGGGCTCGTTCAAGACGGTCGGCTCTCCACTGCGACTCTCGGACTCCCCGGTCGAGATCGTCAGGTCCCCGTTGCTCGGTGAGCACACGGACTCGATCTGCGAGGAGCTCGGGTATTCGCCGGACCAGCTCGAGCTGTTCAGGAGCGTCGGGGCCATCTGAGGATGCCGACTCGAGAACGAAGGGTGACGGTGCCCATGAGTTGAACCGGCTAGCCGGCACGGCAGGTGTCGTGCTTCTTCAACGGTCGCCACGAGTCGCTTGGCGCCTACGACCGCGAGGTCGAAGGTGCGACGTTGCGCCGTGTCTTTGGCGTGCGCGCCTGATCGCCTGCGCGGGGACCCACCCCCGCGTGGTGCACGAACGGCCCGTCCGGATGTCCGTCGCGAAAACCCAACGCGAGACGGCATCGAGGGACGAGCCTGTACCCACCGTGAGAAAGAGAATGAACGATGTCCTCAACGCTCGCAAGTTATCGCGAGGTCACCGACGCCAACAACCGCGTCTACCGCATCGGGGAGACCGACCAACAGCTGCTGGGCCGGTCCCGAGCCTGGATGGTATGGCTGCCCTGGGCCGCCATGATGGCGGTCAGCGTCTACGAATACGGCTACGGCGCCGCGCAGGCCGCCGTCCGAGAAGCCCATGGCTGGACGATGGGGGAGACCTTCTGGCTGCTGTCCATCTGGGCCTTCTTCCAGGCGTTGATCGCCTATCCCGCCGGCAAGCTCCGTGAGAAGGGCATCGTCTCGGCGCGGGCCGCCATGCTCGCAGGGGCGGTGCTCTCGGCGATCGGCTTCAGCAGCCTCACCCAGGACAGCATCGTCTTCGCCTTCCTCGGCTTCGCCCTGTGCGGCGGCATCGGCGCCGGTCTGGTCTACGCGACCTGCATCAACATCGTCGGCAAGTGGTATCCCGAACGACGCGGCGGCAAGACCGGTTTCGTGAACGGCGGCTTCGCCTACGGCGCCGTCCCGTTCATCTTCATCTTCAGCTACGCGCTGCACCCGAGCACCTACGTCTGGGTGCTCGACCTCGTCGGCGTCTACATGCTGATCGTCGTCGCGACCTGCGGGATGTTCTTCCGTGATCCGCCGAAGAACTGGTGGCCCGCCGACGTCGACCCCGTGGAATGGGCCGACAGCAAGAAGGGTGCCGCCAGCCTGAAGCGCAATCCGCCTGCCGTGCGGCAGTACTCGCCGATGGAGGCCATCAAGACCGGCATGCTGCCGCTGATGTGGCTCTCCCTCGGCATCAGCGCCGGCGTCTCGCTCTTCGGAATCAGCTACATGGTGCCCTTCGCCAAGGAACTGGGCTTCGGCCCGCTGATCGCCGCGGCGTCGGCCGGTGTCCTGTCCATCGTCAACGGCACCGGTCGTACCTTGACCGGCTGGATCTCCGACCGCCTCGGGCGCAAGCAGACCCTGCTCATCGTGCTGTTGGTGTCGGCGGTGGCGCTGGTCGGTCTGCTCTACGCGGGCCAGGCGCAGAACGAGATCGCGTTCCTGTGCTTCGCGTTCCTGGTCGGATTCGGCGGTGGTGCCTTCTATCCGATGTTCGCCTCGCTCACCCCGGACTACTTCGGGGAGAACAACAACGCGAGCAACTACGGACTCATCTACAGCTCCAAGTTGCTGGGGTCGGTCGTGGGCATCGGCGTGGGCGCCAGCGTGATCGACGCCTGGGGCTACAGCGGTGCCTACTGGTTGGCGGCCGCGAGCGCGCTGGTCTCGGCCGGCCTCGCCCTGTTCCTGCGGCAGCCGGGCCGGACCGGCCAACCCACCGCCGCGCCCAGTGCGACGGCCGCGGCGGCGAAGGTGCCGGCCCCGGCGTCTGACTGACGGGGCCCGCCGAGCGGCCGAGGGGATCACCACGTCGGTGATCCCCTCGGTCGCGTCGTCGGCCGGCCGGGGGTGAAATACACTGGCGCGATCCGAAATCGATGTGTCGCCAGGCCGAGCCGGTGACGGAAGGGCGTTCAATGGCCGAGGACAAGCCGCCGGCCCGAGGTGGCGTTCAATCGGTCGAGCGCGCCTTCGAACTGCTGGAGATCCTGGCGGGCGCCGGCCCGTCCATCGCGTTCGGCGATCTGGCGGCCCGGGCCAAGCTGCCCCAGCCGACGATCCACCGCCTGGTGCGGACCCTGCTGGAGCTCGGGTACGTCCGACAGCTGCCCAACCGGCACTATGCGTTGGGCCCCAAGCTAATTCGGCTCGGCGAGAGCGCAGCCCGGCTGATCGGGACGTGGTCGCGCCCCCACTTGGCCGGGCTGGTGGAACGCACGGGCGAGAGCGCGAACATGGCGGTCATGGACGGCGACATGGCGGTGTACGTCGCCCAGGTGCCCTCACCGCACTCGATGCGGATGTTCACCGAGGTCGGCCGGCGCGTGCACGTGCACTCCACCGGCGTGGGCAAGGCGTTGCTGATGCAGTTGCCCGACGAGGCGGTCCTCGCACTGCTCGAGCGCACCGGGATGCCGGCGGCCAGCGCGAACACCCACACCACCGCACCGTCGTTGATGCGCGACATCGAGTTGAGCCGCGTCCGCGGCTACGCCGTCGACGAGGGTGAGCAGGAGATCGGCGTGCGCTGCTTCGCCGTACCGGTGCCGGACGCGCCGTCGTTGACGGCAATCTCGGTGTCGGGGCCGGGGTCTCGCCTGACGCTGACGTCCGGGTCGACGGTGACGCCGCTGCTCAAGCGGGTGGCTCGCGACCTGGCCGCGGAACTAGAAGGGGAGGCGGCTGGTTAGCCGCCTCCCCTCCTAGCCGACGTCGGATCAGTCCAGCATCAGCGCCGCGGCCGTCGGTGCGTCCGCCAGTGTCTCGGCCAGGTCGTTGAACTCGACGACGTTGTCGAGTTCGGTGCCCATCGCGATGTTGGTGACCTTCTCCAGGAAGATCTCGACGATCACCGGCACCTTGTGCTCGCGTGCCAGCCGCTGAGCCCGTTCCAGTGCCGGGCCGATGTCACCCGGTTCGACGACCTGAATGGCCTTGCAGCCCAGCCCCTCTGCGACCCGCAGGTGGTCGACGCCGTAGCCCTTGGGCACGTCGGAGTCGTTCTCCTGGGAGTTGATGTTGTCGAAGGCCAACGACACGCAGTAGTCCATGTCGAACCCGCGCTGGGCCTGACGGATCAACCCCAGGTAGGAGTTGTTCACCAGGACGTGGACGTAGGGCAGGTTGAACTGGGCGCCGACGGCCAATTCCTCGATCAGGAACTGGAAGTCGTAGTCGCCGGAGAGGCCGACCACGGTGGCGGACGGATCCGAGGCGACCACGCCGAGCGCGGCGGGAATGGTCCAGCCCAGTGGGCCGGCCTGACCGCAGTTGATCCAGTTCCGTGGTTTGAAGACCTGAAGGAACTGGCCGCCGGCGATCTGCGAGAGGCCGATCGCGGTGACGTAGCGGGCGTCGTGGCCGAAGACGCGGTTCATCTCCTCGTAGACCCGCTGCGGCTTGATCGGGACGTCGTCGAAGTGCGTCTTGCGGTGCATCGTCCGCTTGCGCTCCTGACAGTCCTGGACCCAACCGGTCCAGGTCGGCAGGGTGCCCGCGCTGGTCCTCGCCTTGGCGGCCGCCACCAGCTGCTCGAGTGCGGGCTTGGCGTCGGACACGATGCCGAGGTCGGGGGAGAAGACCCGCCCGATCTGGGTGGCTTCAATGTCGACGTGGACGAATCGCTTTCCCTTGCGGTACGTCTCGAGCCCACCGGTGTGCCTGTTGGCCCAGCGGTTGCCGATGCCCAGCACGAAGTCCGAGGCGAGCATGGTGGCGTTGCCGTAGCGGTGGGCGGTCTGCAGACCAGCCATGCCGGCTGCCAACCGGTGGTCGTCGGGAATCGTGCCCCAGCCCATCAGGGTCGGAATCACGGGGATGTCGAGGGTCTCGGCCAACTCGACGAGCAGATCGCTGGCGTCGGCGTTGATGATGCCGCCGCCGGCGACGATGAGCGGCCGCTCGGCCGTCACGAGCATGTCGAGCACCTTCTCCGCCTGGCCGCGGGTCGCCGCCGGCTTGTACAGGGGCAACGGCTGATAGGCCTCGGGGTCGAAGTCGATCTCGGCGAGCTGGACGTCGATGGGCAGGTCGATGAGGACCGGACCCGGCCGGCCGGAGCGCATCAGGTGAAACGCCTTGGCGAAGGCGCCGGGCACCTGGCCGGGTTCCAGGACGGTCATCGCCATCTTGGTCACCGGCGCGGCGATGGCGCTGATGTCGACGGCCTGGAAGTCCTCCTTGTGCAGCCGGGCGACGGGCGCCTGGCCGGTGATCGCGAGGATGGGGATGGAATCGGCTGAGGCCGAGTACAACCCGGTGATCATGTCGGTCCCCGCCGGCCCGGACGTGCCGATGCAGATGCCGATGTTGCCGGCCGCTGCCCGCGTGTAGCCCTCGGCCATGTGGCTGGCGCCTTCGACGTGCCTGGCCAGGACGTGCTTGATCCCGCCGTGGGCGCGCATGGCCGAGTAGAAGGGGTTGATCGCCGCTCCCGGCAGCCCGAAGGCCTGGGTGGCGCCCTCGATTTCGAGGATTCTCACGGCCGCGTCGACCGTACGCATGCGGGTCACTTCGCCGCCTCGACCTTCGTGCCGGACAGCCGCTCCACGCCCCGCAGCAACGCGGAGTGGTCCAGGCCGCCGTCGCCGTTGGCGATCGCCGATGCCATCAGCTGAGCGACGACCGCGCCAAGCGGGATGACGACCCCGGCCTCGCGTGCCGCCGAGGTGACGATGCCCATGTCCTTGTGATGCAGCGCGATTCGGAAACCGGGGTCGAAGTTGCCGGACAACATCTTGGGCGCCTTCTGGTTGAGCACCGCCGATCCCGCCAGACCGCCGCCGAGCACCTCGACGGCGGCGTCGATGTCCACGCCGTAGGCGCGCAGGAAGGTGATGGCCTCGGCGAGCAGTTCGATGTTGCCCGCCACGATCAGCTGGTTGGCGGCCTTGACGGTCTGTCCGGATCCGCTGGGGCCGACGTGGGCGATGGTCTTGCCGACGACGTCGAAGATCGGCTTGGCCGCGGCGAAGTCCGCCTCGGTGCCGCCCACCATGATGGACAGGGTGGCGTTGACCGCGCCGGGTTCACCGCCGGAGACGGGGGCGTCGACGATCCGCAGACCGCGTTCGGCTGCGGTCTTGGCCAGCTCCGCGGTGACGTCGGGCCGGATCGAGGAGAAGTCGATCACCAGGGTGCCGGGCTGGGCGTTGGCGAACACCCCGTCCTCCGGAAGCAGCACGGCTTGGACGTCGGGGGAGTCGGGCACCATGACCGCGACCACGTCGGCGTTCTTCACGGTCTGCTCGATGGAGTCGGCAGCCGATCCGCCCGCGTCGACCAAGGCCTGCATGCGTTCCTCGGAGCGGTCGTACCCGATGACGGTGTAGCCGGCCGTCACCAGGTGGCGGGCCATCGGGCCGCCCATGATGCCCAGTCCGATGAATCCGATGGTGCTCACGAGATCCTCGTTTCTTGTTGCTGTGAAAGGGTTTCGATGTTCACTGCGTCGGCGCCGCGCTCGTCGCGGGGAAGCCAGTCGAAGGTGTCCGGCCGGGTGGCCTTGTATTCCAGACCGAGGTAGCCGGTGTAGCCGCCGTCGGCCAGTTCGTGCACCTGGCGGGCCAGGGCCACGCCGCCGGTGCCCGGTTCTCCGCGCCCGGGGGCGTCGGCGATCTGTACGTGCCCGATCCGGCTGCCGTGGTCGCGGATGACCGCCGAGGTGTCGTCACCGTTGACGTGCAGGTGGTAGAGGTCGGCGAGCAGCCGCAGATTGGTGGTGTCACTCTCGGCGTGCACCCGGTCGATCACGCCGATGGCGTCGGCGGCGGTCTTGATGGGGTAGCGCGGGGCGCCGCTGACCGGTTCCACCAGCACGATGGCGCCGATGCGGTCGGCCGCCGCCGCGGCGAAGGCCAGGTTGTCGGCGGCCACGTCGTCCTGCTCGGAGGGGAGGAACGCTTCGTCACGGTTGCCGTACAGCGCGTTGAAGGCACGGGTGCCCAGAGTGTCGGCGACGTCGACGGCAATGGCCACGTTCTCCTGGAACGCCTTCTGCAGCGCGGGATTGGACACGATGCCGCGGTCACCGGCCGGCATGTCGCCGGCGGCGAAGTTGAGCCCGGTCAACTGCACGCCGGCGTCCTGGATGGCCCGGATGAACGCCGCGACCTCGGCGTCGTTCGGCGTGGGGGTGGCGAACGGCCACCAGAACTCGACGGCCGAGAAGCCGGCGTCCTTGGCCGCGCGGGGCCGGTCGAGCAGCGGGAGGTCGGTCAGCAGGATCGAGCAGTTGACGGTGTAGGTGGCCTTCACGACGGCGTGCCCTTCGTTGATGCGGTGCGGCGTGGATCCATTCCGCAATGCGGAATGGAACTCTCACTAGAGGACTCGAGTGAACGCCCGCCGCCATCCGTTGTCAAGAATTTCGCGGCCGCGATACCGACTGTGAATGGAGCGATAAACGGCGTGAATCACCATGTGCCACAACGACTGTCAGGCCAGACTTGCGACGGCCCGCCCATGCGCACCGGCTGCCACCGCGTGGGTGGGCCACTGCCACGCCTTGGACCCTCGGGCACTCACCGGCTATTGTTGCATACAATATCCGGAGCTGTTCGACATCGACGGGAGCCTTGGGCGTGCCCACACTGCTGGTCCACCACGATGCCTTCGCCAACCATCAGACCTCGGCGGGGCATCCCGAGCGGCCCGACCGCTACCGCACGGTGCGCTCGGCGCTCGGCCAGTCTCGGTTCGACGACCTGATTCGCGACGAGGCGCAGCTCGGCGCCCTCGACACGACGCGGTACGTGCACACCGACGCCTACGTCGACGCCCTCGAAGGCGCCCGGCCGGCGGACGGTTTCGTCTACCTCGACGGCGGCGACACCATGATGGAACCGTCGACCTGGGAGGTGGTTCTGCGCGGCGTCGGCGGCACCATTCAGGCCGTCGACCAGGTCATGTCGGGGGGCGTGCAGAACGCGTTCGTCGCCTGCCGGCCACCGGGCCACCACGCCGAGACCGACCGTGCCATGGGCTTCTGCCTGTTCAACAACATCGGCATCGGCGCCCGCCACGCTCAACTCAAGCACGGGCTCACCAGGGTGGCGATCGTGGACTTCGACGTCCATCATGGCAACGGCACACAGGAGATCTTCTACTCCGATCCCGACGTGCTGTACGCCTCCACGCACCAGATGCCGTGGTTCCCGGGCACCGGCGAAGTCCGAGAGACCGGCGTCGGCAACGTCTTCAACACGCCGCTGTCCGCCGGCGACGGAGGTGCCGAACTGCGCGCGGCGTTCACCGACCGGATCCTGCCCGCGTTGGACGCGTTCTCACCCGAACTCGTCATCGTCTCAGCGGGATTCGACGCACACGAGCGCGACCCGCTCGGCTCGCTGTGCATGACCGCCGACGACTTCGCCTGGGTCACGCGCGAGCTGATGGTGGCCGCCGAGCGGCACTGCGACGGTCGGCTGGTCTCGGTGCTCGAAGGCGGCTACGACCTGCAGGGGTTGCGGGAGTCGGTCAGCGCGCACGTCGCCGAACTGATGCGCGGCTGACCCGTCACCGGCCCATCGCGGGCTCGGCGGGCTCGGCCTCCGCCGGCGCGGTCTGATCCACCCCGTCCGCCGGCACCAACCGGACGAAGACGCCCTTCGAGGTGGGGGTGTTGCTGACGTCGGCGACGCTGTCCAGCGGGACGAGCACGTTGGTCTCGGGGTAGTAGGACGCTGCCGACCCACGTGCCGACGGGTACGCCACGACGCGAAAGTTCTTGGCGCGCCTGTCGATTCCGTCTTCCCATGCACTCACCAGGTCGACCATCTGGCGGTCGGCGAGACCCAGCGCCTCGATGTCGGCCGGGTTGACCAGCACCACGCGTCGCCCGTTGTGGATGCCGCGATAGCGGTCGTTGAGGGCATACGGCACGGTGTTCCACTGATCGTGGGACCGCATGGTCTGCAAGACCAGATGGCCCTCGGGTACCCGAAGCCGATCGAAGGTGTTGCTGGTGAACACGGCCTTGCCCGACGGGGTGGGGTAGCGGTGCTCGTTGACCGGGTTGGGCAGCCGGAAGCCGCCCGGCTCGCGGACCCGTGCGTTGAAGTCCTCGAAGTCCGGCACGACTCGCGAAATGCGTTCGCGGATCAGGTCGTAATCGGCTTCGAAGCTCTCCCACGGGATCGTCGACTCCGCGCCGAGGGTTCGGCGCGCCAGCCGCGAGACGATGGCCACCTCGCTCAGCAGGTGCTCCGATGCGGGGTGCAGACGGCCGTGCGACTGATGCACGATGCTCATCGAATCCTCGACCGTGACGAACTGCTCGCCGGTGACCTGTTCGTCGCGGTCACTGCGGCCGAGCGTCGGGAGGATCAGCGCCGTGACCCCGCACACGGCGTGCGACAGGTTGAGCTTCGTCGACACGTGCGCGGTCAGGCGGCACTTGCGCATCGCAGCCTCGGTCTGGTCGCTGTCCGGCGTGGCCCGCGCGAAGTTCCCCGCGAAGCCCATGAAGAACTTCGCCGTGCCGTCGCGCATGGCGCGGATCGCGTCCACCGCGTCCAGTCCGTGACGGCGCGGCGGGGCGAAGTCGAATTCGCGGCCGAGGGCGTCGAGGAACGCGTCCGGCATCCGCTCCCAGATGCCCATGGTGCGGTCGCCCTGGACGTTGCTGTGGCCACGGACCGGGCAGACGCCCGCCCCCGGACGGCCCAGGTTGCCCCGCAGCATGAGGAAGTTGACGATCTCGCGGACCGTGGCGACGCCGTGCTTCTGCTGCGTGACGCCCATCGCCCAACAGACGATGATCTTCTTGCTCGCCAGCACGCGGGCGACGACCTGGTCGATCTCCTCGCGCGAGAGCCCGGTCGCGGCCAGCACGTCGGCCCAGTCGATCCGCCGGCTGTGCTCGGCGAACTCGGCGAAGCCGGTGGTGTCCCGGGCGATGAAGTCGTGGTCCAGCACGGTGCCGGGATTCGCGTCCTCCGCGGCGATGAGCGAGGCGTTGATCGCCTGGAAGAGCGCCAGGTCACCGCCGGGCTTGATGTGCAGGAACTGGTCGGCGATCGTGGTCCCGCGCCCGACGACGCCGCGGGCCTTCTGTGGGTTCTTGAAGCGGATCAGCCCCGCCTCGGGAAGCGGGTTGACGGCGATGACGTGCCCGCCGTTGCGCTTGGTCTCCTCGAGTGAGGAGAGCATCCGCGGCATGTTGGTGCCCGGGTTGATGCCGACGGCGAAGACGAGGTCGGACTCTTCGATGTCCTCGAGGCTGACGCTGCCCTTGCCGATGCCGAGTGTCTCTCCGAGCCCGGAGCCGCTGGACTCGTGGCACATGTTGCTGCAGTCGGGCAGGTTGTTGGTGCCGAGGCTCCGCGCGAACAGCTGCAGCAGGAACGCGGCTTCGTTGCTCAACCGGCCCGAGGTGTAGAACAGCGACTCGTCCGGCGAGTCGAGACCACGCAACTCCTCGGCGAGGAGCTCGAACGCGTCGTCCCAGGCGATGGGTTCGTAGTGGTCCGAGCCGGGGCGCTTCACCATGGGCTCGGTCAGGCGGCCCTGGTCGTTGAGCCACATGTCGGACTTGGTGGCCAGCACGGAGACGGGGTGGTCGCGGAAGAAGTCCCGGGTGATCCGGCGGGTCGTCGCCTCGTCGTTGACGTGTTTGGCGCCGTTCTCGCAGTACTCGCTGAAGTGTCGCTTGCGTGGTTCCGGCCACGCGCAACCGGGGCAGTCGACGCCGTTGGCCTGGTTGATGGTGAGCAGGTTGAGCGCGGTGCGCCGCAGGGACGTGTGACCGAGGGAGAACTCCAGCGCGTGCAGCACGGCGGGCACACCGGTGGCCCACTCCTGTGGTGCCTTGACGGTGAGGTCGTCCTCGTTGGCGTCGCCTGCTGTCATCTCGTCGCGGTCCTTCCCCGGGGGCTGCCGGTGGGCGTCAGCCGGTGTACGTCACAGGCGACCGTCACCAAAATACAGTATGCAGTATGGGTTTATCGCGAGACGGTCGGCAGTGCGAGCAGTGCGAAGAGTGCTACGGGTCGATCAAGGGCGCTGAGCCGCGGATCCGCCGCCGTCGTCGACGAGGGCCTGCAATCCGTGGTCCCACTTGCGGTCCCGGGCGCGTCGGAGCGCGGTGACGAGCATGGCCAGCGCAATGCCGACCACCGCGACGAATCCCAGCCAGACCAACGCGGCGGTGCCCATGGCGTCGACGCGAGCGTCGACGTCGGTCTGCGGCGGAGAGGTCACCTTGCCGGTGTCGTCGAGCCAGATCTGCACCGGTTGTCCGGCCCTCACGGGTTGCTCGACCTTGGTGTAGTCGTCGCGCGGGATGTCGCGAGACGTCCAGCGGACGTGCGCCACGAACGGGGTGGCGGTGGACGTGGACTCGACCTGGGTGGGGTCGGAGGTGCTGTCACTCAGCGCAATGGCCTGAACGGGATGACGGGCGGCCGCCTCGGCGGCGATGGTCTGGGTCCGCTCGGCGTACCCCAGGTGGCCGAGGGCCACGGCCGGGACGACGGCGGCGACGACGGCCACGAACGCGACGACGAGGCCCCATGCTTGCAGGCGATCCGCCGCGCGAAGCAGCGGGTCACGACCGAACGCACACTTCGCCCACCACCGGATGGGGTTCATGGTCACCGGCGACGGCGGGGTGCCGTAGTCGGCAGCGTTCGTATACATAATCCCATGGTCCCGCAACATCGGCCTCAGCCGCTAGTGCAGGGAGCGCGACATCTCTCACATGGGTGTTACGTCACACTCGTCCGCCGGGTTGGCCGACGCTGGCGAACGTCGCCCGACCCGCGACGCGCCGCCGATCACCAGGGTCAGCACCGCCGCGACGGCGAACGAGAAGATCGAGGCACTCATCCAGGGGCGGGCGACGAAACCGATGGACTGCGCGAGGTCGCCCCAGGCCCGGGCCCACCACCCGACCTGACCCGGGTAGATCAGCTGGTAGGTCACGAAGCCCAGCACCCACGGCACCAGCATCAGGGAGCGCGAGGCCGAGTCCGACGACAGGTCCCACCCGCGCCGACCCGAGAAGCAGTAGTAGTCGATCGTGAGCACCGCGAACAGGGGCACGAACACCGAACCGATGAGTGACAGGAAGCTGGCGTAGCCGTAGATGTCGACCAGGAGGGCGAGCACGGTGATGAGCACGCCGACCGTGACCGCGATGTACCGACGGTCCCAGCGGGGCCGGACGTTCTGCGTCGACACCGTCGCCGAGTAGACGTTGGCGAAAGACTGATCCATCTCCCGGATGGCGAGCACGGCGAACGCCAGGCCGCCGAGGGGCACGGCGATGAACGCGGCGAAGATCTGATCCCCGTCGGCGGCCACGGTGACGAGTGCCAGCAGGCCGAGCGCGTAGCAGGCGATCTGGGTGAGTCCGTAGCCGAAGAAGGCGCCGGTGAACGCCGCCGCCGAACTGCGGGAGTGCCGGGCGTAGTCCGCAGCCATCGGCACCCAGGACACCGCTACCGCCACGGTGGTGTCGACGCCGATGCTGAACCCCGACCAGGTGCCCTCCGTCAACGGCGGCAGCGGTTTGGCCAGCAGTTGAAAGAACAAGTAGGCCAACGCGATCACCACGGCGACCGTCACGTACTTGCGGAGGACGCGGACCGCACCGAGCGGATACAGCGACAGGCCGGTGGTGATGACACCACCCACGACGACGAAGATCCACTGCGGTACCGAGGGCAGCACGGTGGCGGCCGCCGTCGCGATGGTGACCAATTCGAACGTGCCCCACCCGACCATCTGCACGATGTTGAGCACCGTGGGCAGGTAGGACACCCGGGCGCCCAGCAGGCCGCGCAGCAGCACCATCGCCGGTGCGCCGGTCTGAGCACCCGGGATCGCCGACGCCGCGATTGCGGCCGCGCCGAGCACCGTGCCGACGACGGTGGCCAGCAGGGCAGCCATCAGCGACAGCTGCGGCGTGCCTGGCCCGCCCGGCTGCAAGACGACTGCCGCGCCGGTGAATCCAAGCAGGCTGACGCCAAGGTTTCCCCACAGCCCCAACTGGTCGAAGACGCCCAGCACGCGGGGTGCGGGCTCGACCAGGGTGGGCGGGACCTCGGCGGCCGATCCGCGCTGACCGGCTGCACGCACCCGGCGGACGACAAGGGACATCGAATCTCACTCTCCCTACGCCGGCATTACCCGGTCAGGTTCAAGCGGTCGGTGGCTCGACAGCCACCCTCTCAGCCCGGTATCTCCGAGCTCCCGCGTTCTAGCCCCGAAAATGTAGCGCATCCCCGTGCGACGCGCTCGGTGTGGGGGACGGCGTCAGTTCTCCTTCGGCACCACGATCACCGGTGCGTCGACGCCGGCGAGGATGCGCGCCGCCGTCGACCCGAGGAAGAGGCGCTTGGGGGCGGCGAACCGGCTCGACCCGATCACCAACACGTCGGAGTCGTCCCAGTTGAGCTTCTTCAGCGCCGATTCCAGCGTCGCGCCGTCGGCCACCAGGGATTCGATCTCGGGAGCGTCGGGCAGGGCGCGCGCGGCGAGGACGAGATTCGACTCGGCGGCCGTGATCTGGGCCTGCCGAACGTCTTTCGGACTGTCGAGGTGGGCCATGTTCTCACCGGACACCAGCGACAGCATGCGCATCGACACCCCGGCCGCGCTGGCGAGCGTGAGGGCGAACGGCAGTGGGTTGTCGTCGCCGGCCTTCGTCGGGACCGCCGCCGTGACCGAATCGATGGCGGCCGGCGGGTCGTCGTGGTAGCCGCGCGGGGCGAGCGCGACCGGAATGGGGGAGCAGTGCAGAAGGGCGCCGGCGACCGAGCCGATCACGTGCCCGCCGAAGATGCCGTCCCGGGCGCCGCCGATCACGATGAGGTCGGAGTGCTTGTCCTCGGCGAACGCGATGAGCGTCTCGGAGTAGGACTCGCCCACCAGGACGTGGGAACCGGCGGTCACGCCGACCTTCGCGAGGGCCGCGACGGCCTGCTCGGCCCACTCCTCGCCCTTGCGCACCAGCAGTTGCTGGTACTCCGCCCGGCCGGGGTGACCGTCGGGGTACTCCTCGCGCACCACCAGCACGACGTCGACCGTCGCGTCGAAGGTGTTGGCCAGTGCGCCGGCCAGCGCGACGCCATCCTCACCGGTTGGCGTTGCCAGGTAGCCCACGGTCAAGTGCATTGACGTTCACGACCTTTCGAAGTGGTTCAGAAGGTGTCGGGGACCTTGACCTCGGTCGCGGCGTTGAGCGTCTCGCCGCGGAAGAAGCGCTTGGTGCCGAACGCGAAGCAGGCCAACATCAGCGGGATGCCGAGCACCAGCATGCCGACGCCGAGCACGAAGACCCCGCCCAGTGGTCCAAAGGCGGTGTAGCCGTAGTCGGGTGACATCATCTCGATCGCGCTGTAGACGAACGCCCACGTCATCGAGATGGCGCCCAGGAGTGGAAAGATGCCGCGGAAGAACAGGTTTCGCGCCGACGAGAACAACGTGCGGCGGAAGTACCACACGCAGCTGTAGGCGGTGACTCCGTAGTAGAACGCGACGGCCAGCCCCAGCGACGCGACCGAGTCAGCCAGGGCGTTCTCGGAGAGGAACGTCAGCACCAGGTAGAAGAACAGTGCGGCGCAGCCCATCACGATGGTGCCGAACGCCGGCGTCATGTACTTCGGGTGCACGCTCGCGAAGCGCTTGGGGATGGCCTCGTACACCGCCATCGACAGGGTGCCGCGCGCCGTCGGCAGGATGGTGGTCTGCGTGGAGGACAGTGCCGACACCGCGACGGTGAGCAGCAGCAGGGAGGCGACGACGCTGCCCGCCACCGGTTCGCCGAGAACCGTGAGGACGTCGTCGGTGTTGTTGGCGTTGTTCAGACCGATGCCGACGTCGCCGAAACCGGCGAAGGACTGGATGGCGTACGCCACCAGGACGTAGGTGCAGACCAGGATCAGGGTGGTGATGACCGCCGCGATGCCCGGCGTCTTGCCCGGATCCTTGGTCTCCTCGCCGACGGCGAGGCAGGCGTCCCAGCCCCAGTAGATGAAGATGCACAGGATGATGGCGGCGGCGATGGACGACAGCTCGAGGCCGCCCGGCCACAGCCAGGACCACTGCGGCGTGATCGCCTGCGCGCCAGCATTTCCGGTGAACACGCGAATGAGCGCGAAGATGCTGACGATGATCAGCACGCCGAACTGCACGGCGATGAGGACGTTCTGCATCTTCTCCGACACGGCCACGCCGCGGGCACTGACCAGGGTCATGGAGATGATGAAGAAGGACCCCAGCAGCACCTTGGCCAAGAGGTTGTCGGCGAGTTCCTCGAGGCCGAGGAACCGGTACAGATAGATCGCGGCGACCTCGGCGACGTTGGCCAGCACGATGATCGCCGAGACCGCGAGGCCCCAGCCGCCGATCCAGCCGATCCACGGTCCGAAGGCCTTGGTGCCCCAGGTGAACGTGGTGCCGCAGTCGGGGGTGTCCTGGGACAGCTCCTTGTAGCCGAAGGCGACCAGCAGCATCGGGATGAACGCCAGCACGAACATCGCGGGAGCCTTCTCCCCGACGGCGAGGACGACGTACCCGAGCGTCGCCGCCAGGCTGTACGCCGGCGCCACGGCGGCCAGTCCGATGACGACGTTGCCGACCAGGCCGAGCGCCCCGGACTGCAGGCCCTTGCCGCCCGTGACGGGGCCTGCCGTGGGTTCCGCGATAGCCATGCGTGGAATATACGGTTCTGCGAACTTCCTGGCTGGGTACTGCGTAAATCCTGTGGCCGGTCAGCGCTTGCCGATGAATCCCTCACCGGTGGAGGGGTCGACGGCCCGTTCCCCGCGCGGAAGGTTCGACAGATCCGGGGAGATGACGGTCGGCATGTCACCGGAGTCGGGCAGGCCGAAGTGGGCGACCGCCCCGACCGCGGGCTCCAGCAGCAGATCCGCACGGCGCGGCAGGGTTTCGCCCTTGAAGAAGCTCGGCGACATCGCCCACCACACGAACATCATGACCACGCCGAGGACGAGCGCCCCGATGCCGACCACGGCGACCGCGCCGAAGCCGAGGATCGTCACGTCGTTGCCGTCGTCGTCGACCAGGTAGTCGGGCTTGGCGTAGGAGATCAGGCCGTACGCGAAGACCACGGTGAGCATGATGGCGCCCAGCAGCGGCACGGCGCCGCGCATCAGGAAGTTGCGCGCCGAACTGGTCAGCGTCTTGCGGTAGTACCAGACGCAGGCGTAGCCGGTCATGCCGTAGTAGAAGGCGATCATCAGGCCCACCGAGCCGATGAGGGCCAGCAGGAGGCTGCTGCTGATGAGCGTGAACAGCACGTAGAAGAAGATCGACACCCCGCCCATCACCAGCGTGGAGACCGTCGGGGTCAGGTACTTGCGGTGGATCTTGGCGAACGACGTCGGCAGGGCCTTGTAGACGCCCATCGACAGCGTGGTCCTGGCGGTCGGCAGGATCGTGGTCTGGGTCGACGCCGACGCCGAGGTCAGGATGGTCGCCGACAGTGCGAGCAGGCCGATGTGGCCGATCACGCTGTCGCCGAACAGGGCCGGTCCGATGGCGGCGAACACGTCGGCGGAGTTGTCCGGATTGCCCAGTCCCGCATCGGTTTCGCCCACGCCGGCGAAGGCCACGGCGGCGACGGTCACGATGGCGTAGGTGGTCAGCAGCAGGAACGTCGAGAGCACCGCGGCCTTGCCGGGGGTGGTGCCGGGGTCGTCGGACTCCTCGTTGCACGCCACCGCGGTGTCCCAGCCCCAGTAGATGAAGATGGCGATCAGGATGGCCGGGGCGATGACGGTGCCGAAGTCCAGGCCGCCCGGCCAGAACCAGGACGCCGACGGATGGATCGACTCGGGCAGCGCATTGCTCGTGTACACCTTGACCAGGGCGTAGATGGAGATGACGACGAGGATGATCACCTCGAAGCCGAGCAGGAAGTACTGCAGGCGGGCCGACACTTCGATGCCGCGGTAGCAGATGTAGGTCATGACGGCGATCCAGATGACGCCGGCCACCGTCGACCACAGGGTGCTGTCGGCGAGGTCGGCGGCGGCCGTCCAGCCCAGGTCGCCGACGAAGGTGAACGAGTACGCCCCGGCGATCTGCGCGAGGTTGGCCATCACGATGACGTCGGCGGCGATGATGCCCCAGCCGCCCATCCAGCCGATCAGCGGGCCGAAGGCGCGCGACGCCCACGTGAAGGTGGTGCCGCAGTCGGGTTCGGCCTTGTTGAGTTCCTGATACGCCACGGCGATCAGATAGATCGGGACGAAGGCGAGCAGGACGATCGAGGCCGCCTTGACGCCCGCGCCGCTGGCCACGATCAGGCCGAGCACCGCCGCGAGGCTGTAGGCGGGGGCCGTCGACGCCATGCCGACCACGACGCTGGAGAGCAGTCCGAGCGAGCCGCCCTTGAGGCCCTTGCTGTCCACCGTCCCGGCGGTCCCCGAACTACCCGTGTCGACCGCAGTCATCGCATCTCCTCGTTCAAACTCGTGACGAACTGTTGGAGAATACGGTTTCAGTCGTCACATCGCTCGCTCACGACGAAACCAGTTCTCACAGATAGTTCACAGGCAGGAATCCGTGCTAATCGACGTCGCCCGCGACGGTTTGCCCGCCGCCCCGTCGTTCCCGGGGGTCACTACCCTGAGCAGGTGACCAGCGACGAGTTCGAGCCGCTGCGCTCGCACCTGCTGGCCGTCGCCTATCGGCTCACCGGCACCGTCGCCGACGCCGAGGACGCCGTTCAGGATGCCTGGTTGCGGTGGGAAGCGCTCGGTGCCGCGCGGTCCGGGATCGCCGAGCCGCGGGCATGGCTGACGACGGTCGTCAGCCGGATCGGGCTCGACCGACTGCGGTCGGCAGCGCATCGCCGGGAGAGCTACTACGGCGAGTGGTTGCCCGAGCCGGTCGTGACGGCGCTGGACCGGTCCGATCCGCTGGCTGCCGTCGTCGCCGACGAGGACGCCCGCTTCGTCGCGATGGTGGTGCTCGAACGGCTCACCCCGGACCAACGCGTCGCGTTCGTCCTGCACGACGGTTTCGCCCTGCCCTTCGCGGAGGTGGCCGACGTGCTCGGGATCAGTGCGGCATCGGCGCGGCAGCTCGCGTCCCGGGCCAGACGGACCATCGCCGACGCCGACGCCCCGGCCCGCGACCCGTCCCACGACGAGGTCGTCGGGAAGTTGACCGCGGCGATGGCCGTCGGTGACATGGCGGCCGTCGTCGCCCTGCTCCACCCCGACGTCACGTTCACCGGCGACTCGAACCGCAGGGCGCCCACCGCCGCCCGCGTCATCCGCGGCTCGGAGAAGGTGGCCCGCTTCGTCGTCGGGCTGGCTCGGCGGTACGGGCCGAGGTTCTTCGACGCCGCCCAGCCGGCGTTGGTCAACGGCGAGCTCGGGATGGTGACCGTCGGCTTCGAGGCCGACGACGACGGGCCCGCACTGCAACCCCACATTCAGGCACTCACCGTCCGCGACGGCAGGGTGTACGCCATCTGGGACGTCGCGAACCCGGACAAGTTCACGGGTTCGCCGTTGGCTCCCCAACCTGGTCCGCCCACGGCACGCGGCACGCGTCACCGGAGCTGAACCCCTGCTCGGTGATCCCCAGCGCGGTGTTCATCCTGGCGCGCATGTTCTCGACGCCGATCTGATGGGTCAGCTCCATGACCCCGGCGTCGCCGAAGCGCTCCCGCAGATCGGCCACCTGCTCGTCGGTGACCAGATGCGGGTCGGTGGTCATGGCGTCGGCGTAGGCGATCGCCGCGCGCTCGTCGTCGCTGAAGAGCGGACTGGTCGCGTAGTCGTCCACGTGGGTGAGACGCTCGACGTCGAGGCCGTCCATGCGGATCAGCATGGCGCCGAAGTCGACGCACCAGGAGCAGCCGACGGTGCGCGCGGTCCAGTACACCGCCAGCTCCCGGACGGCGGCGGGGAGCTTCGTCGAGCCGCGTTCCAGCAGCGTCTCGTGCACGGCGGTGGCGACGAGCAGGGGCATGTGGTGGGCACCGACCGCGAACGGCGCCGGCACCTCGCCGAAACGGCGCTTGGCGTAGCGGTACATCAGCCGCGCGGTCAGCGAGGCGTTCGTCGGCGGCAGGGGAGCGATGCGGGGTCGTTGGCTCGTCATGCAGATGGGACGAGACAGCCCGCGATTGTGTGACGCCCCTTGTTGGCGAGTGACCAGCTGGCACGTTCTGGCAGCGACGAGGGTGCGCAGAGTCGGCTTCTCCCGCGGCGTGTCGCCCGCAGACACGCACGCTCGCGGGAAGGTCCCGGAGAGCTAGCGGGCGAACATCAAGGCGCGCTTGACCTCTTGGATCGCCTTGGTGACCTGGATGCCGCGCGGGCAGGACTCGGTGCAGTTGAACGTGGTGCGGCAGCGCCACACCCCGTCGACCTCGTTGAGGATGTCGAGGCGCTCGGCGGCGGCCTCGTCACGGCTGTCGAAGATGAACCGGTGTGCGTTGACGATCGCGGCGGGACCGAAGTACGAGCCCTCGTTCCAGAACACCGGGCAGCTCGTCGTGCAGCACGCGCACAGGATGCACTTGGTGGTGTCGTCGTAGCGGGCGCGGTCGGTCTGGCTCTGGATGCGCTCGCGGGTCGGCTCGTTGCCGCTGGTGATGAGGAACGGCTTGACGGCGCGGAACGCGTCGAAGAACGGCTCCATGTCGACGACGAGGTCCTTCTCGACGGGCAATCCGCGGATCGGCTCGATCGTGATGGTCAGCTGCTTGCCGGGCTTCTTCGGCAGCATGTCGCGCATCAGCACCTTGCAGGCCAGCCGGTTGACGCCGTTGATCCGCATGGCGTCCGAACCGCACACGCCGTGCGCGCACGACCGGCGGAAGGTCAGCGTGCCGTCGAGGTACCACTTGGCGTAGTGCAGCAGGTTGAGCAGCCGGTCGGTCGGCAGACACGGCACACGGAAGCTCTGAAAGCCCTGGCCGTCGGGATCCTCCGGGTTGAACCGGGCGATCTTCAGCGTCACCATGACCGCGCCCTCGGGGACGGGCGGGGTGGCGGCTTCGTTGCGGTCGATGGCGGGTGCGCTCATCGTCAGTACTTCCGTTCCATCGGCTCGTATCGGGTCTGCACCACTGGTTTGTAGTCCAGCCGGATGTCGCTGAGCAGGTCGGTACCTTGCTTGTACGCCATGGTGTGGCGCATGTAGTTAGTGTCGTCGCGGTTCGGGTAGTCCTCGCGGGCGTGACCGCCACGGGACTCCTTGCGGTTGAGGGCACCGACCACGGTGACCTCGGCCAGCTCCAGCAGGAAGCCCAGCTCGATGGCCTCGAGCAGATCGCTGTTGTAGCGCTTGCCCTTGTCCTGCAGGGTGATTCGGGCGTACCGCTCCTTGAAGCCGTGGATGTCGGTCAGCGCCTGCTTGAGGGTTTCCTCGGTGCGGAACACGGCGGCGTTGTTGTCCATCGACTGCTGCAGGGCGCCACGGATGTCGGCCACCCGCTCGTTGCCGTGCTCGGAGAGGATGTCGCCGACCCAGTCGGTCACCATGTTCGCCGGGGTGGCGGGCATGTCGACGAAGTCGTGTCCGAGCGCATAGCTGGCTGCCGCGATGCCGGCCCGACGACCGAAGACGTTGATGTCCAGCAGCGAGTTGGTGCCCAGCCGGTTGGAGCCGTGCACCGACACGCAGGCGCACTCACCCGCGGCGTAGAGGCCGGGGACGATGGAGCTGTTGTCGCGCAGCACCTGCCCGTTGACCGTCGTCGGGATGCCGCCCATCACGTAGTGGCACGTCGGGTAGACGGGCACCAGTTCGGTGACCGGATCGACGCCCAGGTAGGTGCGGGCGAACTCGGTGATGTCGGGGAGCTTCGCCTCGAGCACGTCGGCACCGAGGTGGCGGACGTCGATGTAGACGTAGTCCTTGTTGGGTCCGGCGCCGCGGCCCTCCAGGACCTCGAGCACCATCGAGCGGGCCACGATGTCGCGGGGCGCGAGGTCGACGATCGTCGGGGCGTAGCGCTCCATGAAGCGTTCACCGTCGGCGTTGAGCAGACGCCCGCCCTCGCCGCGGACCGCCTCGGAGATCAGGATTCCCAGCCCGGCCAGACCGGTCGGGTGGAACTGGTGAAACTCCATGTCCTCCAGGGGAAGTCCCTTGCGGAAGATGATGCCGAGCCCGTCACCCGTCAGGGTGTGCGCGTTGGAGGTCGTCTTGTACATCCGGCCCGAACCACCCGTGGCGAACACGATCGCCTTGGCGTGGAAGACGTGGATGTCGCCGCTGGCAAGTTCGTAGGCGACGATGCCGGTCGCCACCGGGCCGCCGGGGGTGTCGGACATGACCAGGTCGAGTGCGTAGAACTCGTTGAAGAACTCCACGTCGTGCTTGACGCAGTTTTGGTAGAGGGTCTGCAGGATCATGTGACCGGTGCGGTCGGCGGCGTAGCACGCGCGCCGGACGGGGGCCTTGCCGTGGTCACGGGTGTGCCCGCCGAAGCGGCGCTGGTCGATGCGGCCCTCGGGCGTGCGGTTGAACGGCATGCCCATCTTCTCGAGGTCGTAGACCGCGTCGATGGCTTCCTTGCACATGATCTCGACGGCGTCCTGGTCGGCGAGGTAGTCGCCGCCCTTGACGGTGTCGAAGGTGTGCCATTCCCAGTTGTCGTCCTCGACGTTGGCCAGCGCGGCACACATGCCGCCCTGGGCGGCGCCGGTGTGGCTACGCGTCGGGTAGAGCTTGGTCAGCACGGCGGTCCGTACGCGCGGTCCTGCCTCGACGGCGGCGCGCATTCCCGCGCCGCCCGCACCCACGATGACGACGTCGTACCGGTGTTCGATCAGCATTGTCTCGACTCCATCTGGCTCAGGAAATGTTTGCGTCGAACGTCAACAACACGTACGTGCCGAGCACGACCGTGAACAGCACCGACAGTCCCAGCAGGGTGTTCAACCAGAACTTGGTCGTGTCCTTGCGGGCGTAGTCGTTGATGATCGTGCGCATGCCGTTGCCACCGTGCAGCTGGGCCAGCCACAGCAGCAGCAGGTCCCAGGTCTGCCAGAACGGCGAGGCCCAGCGCTGTGCGACGTAGTTGAAGTCGATCCGGTAGACGCCGCCGTCCCAGATCAGACCGATGAAGAGGTGCCCGAGCGCCAGGACCACCAGGACGATGCCCGAGAAGCGCATGAAGAGCCAGGCGTACTTCTCGAAGTTCGGCATCGCGCTGCGGTTGCGCGGCGAGCGCGGGTTGTCCAGGCCGGCGGGCCGGTCGTGGCTGCGCTGCATGACGGGGGCCGGGCCGCCGCGCTCGCTGACGTGGTCGTACGGGTTCTCTTGCGAGGGGCTCATAGGAAACGCTCCGCCATGTGCATGCCCATCACTCCGAGGGCGACGATGAACACGCTGATCCACACGCCGAGGACGATCCAGAGCATGAGGCGCTGGTACCGGGGACCGTTCTGCCAGAAGTCGATCAGGATGATCCGGATGCCGTTCAGCGCGTGGTAGAGCACCGCGACGACGAGACCCATCTCCATCAGACCGATGATCGGCGTCTTGTAGGTGTCGATGATCGCGTTGTAGGCCTCGGGGCTGACCCGAACCAGCGCCGTGTCGAGCACGTGCACGAACAGGAAGAAGAAGATCGTCGCGCCCGTCACGCGGTGCAACACCCACGACCACATGCCGGGGTCGCCACGATAGAGAGTGCGGCGTCGCGAGGGCGACGACCGCGGTGCCGGTATCGCGGAATCCGCTGTTGTCTGCGTCATGTTCGAGTACTCACTTCCGCGCCTCCAACACCTTCGGTGGACGGTCTGGGAGACGGCGGTTTCTCGGTGCCAATTCGTTGCCCAAACCTGTTTGCGACTCTAATGCCAGTAAGTGCATGTAAAGAACCGGCATGAGACCGTTGATTGCCCTAATACCATGGAAATTAGGGTGACCTAATCGGATTCGCAGTGGTGGAACTGGAGCTTCTAAATGCATTCAGAGATGGCTCGACGGACCTCTCGCAATGGCTGAGGTTGACTGGAAGTCCCTGCGGGACAAGGCAATCGAAGTAACCGGGCACGCCTATGCGCCCTACTCCGGCTTTCCCGTCGGTGCGGCCGCCCTCACGACCGATGGCCGAATCTTGGTCGGTTGCAATGTGGAAAATGTCTCATATGGGTTAGGACTCTGCGCCGAGTGTTCGGTGGTCTGCGCCCTGCATTCCAGCGGCGGCGGCCGGCTCGCCGCCCTCGCGTGCGTCGACGTCGACGGGAATGTGCTGATGCCCTGCGGTCGGTGCCGGCAGGTTCTGCTCGAGCACGGCGGACCCGACATGCTCGTCGACCACCCGTCCGGCCCCCGCCCGCTGCGCGAGCTGCTGCCCGACGCCTTCGGCCCCGACGACCTCGCGCGGGTGGAATCACGATGACGGGGTTCGGGTTCGACGCCCCGACGGTCATCCGGACCAAGCGCGACGGCGGCGTGCTGTCCGACGCGGCGATCGACTGGGTGATCGAGAACTACACCAGCGGGGTGGTGCACGACGAGCAGATGTCGGCGCTCCTGATGGCGATCTTCCTGCGGGGCATGACGCCGGGGGAGATCTCCCGCTGGACGGCGGCGATGATCGCCTCCGGCGAGCGCTTCGACTTCGGCGACCTCCGTCGCGACGGGAAGCCACTGAGGTTGGTGGACAAGCACTCCACGGGGGGAGTCGGCGACAAGATCACCATCCCGCTGGTGCCGGTCGTCATGGCCTGCGGGGCGGCGGTGCCACAAGCGGCGGGGCGGGGGCTCGGACACACCGGCGGCACGCTCGACAAGCTGGAGGCCATCGCCGGCTTCACCGCCGAACTGTCCAAGGCACGCATTCGCCAACAGCTTCAGGACGTCGGCGCCGCCATCTTCGCCGCGGGCGACCTGACGCCCGCCGACCGCAAGATCTACGCGCTGCGCGACGTCACCGCGACGACGGAGTCGCTGCCCCTGATCGCGAGTTCGGTGATGAGCAAGAAGCTCGCCGAGGGCGCCCGGGCGCTGGTGCTCGACACCAAGGTGGGCCGTGGCGCGTTCCTCACCTCCGAGGCCGAGGCGCGGGAGCTGGCCGCGACGATGGTCGCACTCGGCACCGCCCACGGCGTCGACACCCGGGCGCTGCTGACCGACATGGACCGACCCTTGGGCCGTGCGATCGGCAACGCCGTCGAGGTCGCCGAATCCCTCGACGTGCTGGCCGGCGGCGGCCCCTCCGACGTCGTCGAGCTGACGGTGGCGCTGGCGCGGGAGATGCTCGACGCGGCGGGCGTCGACGGCGTGGACCCCGCCCAGACGCTGCGCGACGGCACGGCCATGGACCGCTTCCGCGAGCTCGTCGAGGCCCAGGGCGGCGACCTCTCGCAACCCCTTCCGGTCGGGGCGCACGCGGAGACGGTCACGGCATCCCGGGGTGGCACGATGGGCGACATCGACGCGATGGCGGTGGGACTGGCGGTGTGGCGGCTCGGTGCGGGTCGCTCGACCCCCGGTGGCCGGGTGCAGTTCGGGGCGGGCGTGCTCGTGCACCGCAAGCCCGGTGATCCCGTCGCCGCCGGCGACACGCTGTTCACCCTCTACACCGACACCCCGGAGCGCTTCCCCGGGGCGTTGGCCGAACTCGACGGCGGTTGGACCGTCGGCTCCGCCAATGATCCCGCCCCCGACGAACGCCCCCTGATCATCGACCGGATCACCTAGGAGAGTTCATGACGACGCCGTTGACGCTCGAGAACATCCAGCGGGCCCCCAAGGCTCTGCTGCACGACCACCTCGACGGCGGCCTGCGTCCGTCGACGGTCGTCGACCTCGCCGCGGAGTACGGCTACGACGGGCTGCCGACCACCAACGTCGACGAGCTGGCCACGTTCTTCCGCACCGCCGCCCACAGCGGTTCGTTGGTCCGCTACCTGGAGCCGTTCGCCCACACGGTCGGCGTGATGCAGACCCCGGAGGCGTTGCACCGGGTGGCGTTCGAGTGCGTGGAGGACCTCGCCGCCGACTCGGTGGTCTACGCCGAGATCCGGTTCGCCCCGGAACTGCACATCGACGGCGGGCTGAGCCTCGACGCGGTCGTCGACGCGGTGCTGGCCGGCTTCGCCGACGGTGAGAAGGCGGCGGCGTCGGCGGGCAAGACGATCACGGTGCGCTGTCTGGTGACCGCGATGCGGCACGCGGCCCGCTCGCGGGAGATCGCGGAGCTCGCCATCCGGTTCCGCGACAAGGGCGTCGTCGGGTTCGACATCGCGGGCGCCGAGGCCGGTTACCCTCCCACGCGGCACCTGGACGCCTTCGAGTACATGCGGAACAACAACGCCCGCTTCACCATTCACGCGGGCGAGGCGTTCGGCCTGCCGTCCATTCAGGAGGCGATCGCGTTCTGCGGTGCCGACCGGCTCGGCCACGGCGTGCGGATCGTCGACGACATCACCGTCCACGACGACAACGACGCCACCCTCGGTCGCCTGGCCTCGCTGTTGCGCGACAAGCGGATTCCGCTCGAGTTGTGCCCGTCGTCCAACGTGCAGACCGGCGCCGTCGCCAGCATCGCCGAGCACCCGTTCGCGCTGCTGGCCCGGTTGCGGTTCCGGGTGACGGTGAACACCGACAACCGGTTGATGAGCGACACCACGATGAGCCAGGAGATGCTGCGCCTGGTCGAGGCGTTCGGGTACGGCTGGAGCGACCTCGAGCGGTTCACCATCAACGCGATGAAGTCGTCGTTCATCCCGTTCCGGGAGCGCCTCACGCTGATCGACGAGGTCATCAAGCCGCGGTACGCCGTCCTGATCGGCTAGCGATTTCGGCGTGATCACCGCTCCTTGAACTTCACGAAACGGGAGGGAGTCGAATCGTGCGAGCACCGTCGCTGCCCGTCGTCTTCGTCGGCGCCGCGCTTGCGAGCACCGCCGCCATCGTGGGTTACGGATTCAGCCGCTTCGGGTCGACGCTGATGCCACGCCTGTGGACCAACCCAGGGAGCATGGTCTACTTCGCCCTGGCGATCGTCACGAGTGCAACGCTGGTCGTGTTCCTCACCATGCTGGCGCGCGAAGTCAGGCGCGCGAAGCGTCCCGAGATGGCCGACTATCGCCAGGCGCTCAAGACCGGTCACGTCTTCGGTGACGTCGATGCGTGGACCGACTGGATTCGCCATGACCGCAGGGTCAACCTCTGGCGGGCGGGCGCTGCCCTGTGGTTCTTCTGGTGGGGAGTGATGGGCGTGGTCGCCGGGCCCTCGTGGAACGCGTGGATGATTCCGATGGGCGGCTATTGCGCGTGGGAATACTGGCGTACTCGGCGTGCCCTGCTGGCGATATCGGCGTGATCACCGGCGCTGACCGCCGGTGATCACGCCGAAATCACGCGAGGACCTCGCGGAGGCGGGCGGCGAATCCGCCAGGCGCGCCCATGAACCCGCCGTGGTCGCCGGGGAACTCGGTGGTGTCGACGCCCAGCCGCTCGGCCACCGCGACCGACGTCCGGTGGGTCAGCAGGTGACCCGACTCCGCGCCGAGGCCGACGACGATGTGCGTCGCCGAGGCCCGCAATGCCTCGAAGTCCGGCAGGTACTGCGTCGTCGGCTCCAGGTCGTGCAGGAAGAAGCGGGCACCCTCGGCCATCGCCTGTTCCGGGTTGACCGGCTCACCCCGAGGCTCGGGCGGCCCGTCGAGGTCCAGGTCGAAGCCGGCGTTGACCATGAACTTCATCCACGCCGCGTGCAACCCCTCGGCGCGGAACGTCGCCACGATGTCGGCGGTGGCCAGCCGCTGCTCCTCGGCATCGGGCAGCAACTCGAGCAGCGGCGGTTCGTGCGCGATCAACGTGCCGACCCGCCCGGGGTGACGGGCCACCAACGCCAACCCGGTCACCGCGCCGCCGCTGGAGCCGAACACGTCGGCCGACGGGGCGCCGAGGTCGTCGAGGATGGCCGCGACGTCGTCGGCCCGCAGATCCGGATTCGACGGTCCGTCGGGATCGTCGACGGGGCTGCCCGCGAAGCCGCGGGGGTCGTACGTGACGACGGTGTGGTCGGTGGCCATGGCGTGGGCCAGCGGGGCGAATTCCGCGGCGGCCATGGGGGAGCCGACGACGAGCAGCAGGGGGCCGCGCCCTCGCACCTCGTAGTGCAGGCGGGCGCCGGGGACGTCGAGGGAGCGGGATACGAGGCCGTCAGTGATGGTCATGCCGGTGTTGACCGGGGGCCGACGGAAAACTCATCGGTGCCGACACGGCGGGGCTGAGCAGGTCCCTGGCCCGCAGGGCCAACCAGAATTCGGCGATGGTCGCGGTGTCGGCGATGCGGCGGCCCGTGATCTCCTCGACGCGCTGGATGCGGTACACCACCGTTTGGCGGTGCAACCCCATCGCGCTGGCCGTCCTGACCCACGACCGCTCACACCGCAGGTAGGCGTCCAGCGTGGCCACCATCTCTCCGGAGTGGGCGGCGTCGTAGGCGACGAGCGCGCCCAGCACGCGGTCGACCACGACCTGTGCCTCCTCGGTGTCGCGCAGCACCGACAGCATCGTGACGTCGCCGTAGCGGGCCGTGCGGTCGGCCGTCGTCTCGGCCGCGCGCATCGCCCACGTCGCCTCCCGGACGGCGGCCGGCCCCCGACGAGGATGGCCGACGAGGTCGCTGACGCCGATCGCCGCGTTCGCGCCGACCCGGTGCCGCAACGCCGCCAGCGGGGCGTCGCCGGCCGAGACGAGTGCGTAGAGCACCGCACCACGGCGGAGGAGCAGATGCGGTACCTGGCGACGGCCGAGGCTGACGTGCAGGTGCCGTTCGGCGGCTTGGGATCCGCCCGAGACGGCGACCAGGGCGCAGTCCGCCGGCCGCAGACCCCGGTCGGTGAGGATGCGGACCGACTCCCCGCCGGTGAGCCGGCCGTCGCACAGCGACGCCAACATCTCGGCGCCGATGCGGCGGTCGTGCTCCCGTCGCACGTTCTGCTGGGCGAGGAGCACCGCCATCGCCGACGCCAGGTGCTGCAGTTGGACGACGTCGGGTGGCGACGCGCGAAAGCCGTGGGCCACCAGCACCGTCGGCTCCTCGTCCGGCACCTCCACGGCCAGCGCCCCCTCGTCGCCCGCGAGGAGGTGCAGCACTCCGGGCACCGCTCCTCGGCGCGCGGCGACCTCCTCGGTGAGCGCGCGCCGGAGGCCGTCGGGCACGGGGTCGGACGCGTCCAGCGCCACCTCTCCGGTGGCGGCGTCGAGGACGGCGAGCCGGCAGGCGACCTCGCGACCGAGTTGGCGCAGCGCGTTCCCGGCACCGGCATGGCTGACGGACTGGCGGATCACCTGATACACGCGTTCGGTGACGGCGATCCGCCGGCCGTCGTCGTTCTCCGCCCCGCCGGCCACGGCCCGGCCGATCGCGGCGAACCCGACCGAATAGGGCACCAGCAGAACGGCGAAGCCGAGGTCGTCGGCGAGCGTGACCGCCGAGGGCGTCAGATCCGGAGTGGCCGCGTCGAGGCCGATGACGATGCCGCACATGCCGTTCGCGTCGAGCCCCCGGATCAGCGCGGTCTGGCCCGGCGCGGAGTCGGGGAGGGTGCGCCCGTTCTTCATCAGCAGTTCCCCGCCGGCCAACCATGACCACGGTTCTTCGAGGTCCGAGGTCTGCGCCCAGGACACCGGCCGGTCGAGTCCGCGGGCGCCGGCCCGCACCGTCAGCCGCAGGTGCGGGGTGTCGACGAGGTCGGTCAGCCGATAGGTCACGAACCGCTCCCGGGTAGTGCGAAGTCGCCGTGGCAACCTTAGACGATCGTCCAAGGCTGGGTACGGACTTCAGACGATTGGCCGGTTCTCTTTCGGCGCGAACAGGTACAAGGTCGCTGCAACCCGTCTCGAGGAGAAGCGATGTCCGATCTCACGCCCGACACCACGGCGCCCCCTGCCGGCTCGCCATCGACGTTGAGCCGCGGCTTCAGCTTCCGTTCGGCGCTGGCACTGGCCTTCGCCGACGTGTCGCCCATCGCCGCGGTCTACGCGATCTTCACCCTCGGACTGTTCGCCACCGGCCCGAAGTTCTTCTGGGCGTTCCCGGTCGTGCTGATCGGGCAGCTCCTCGTCGCCGGCGTCTTCGGCGAACTGGCCTCGCGCTGGCCGTATGCCGGCAGCGTCTACCAATGGTCGCGGCACGTCCGCGGCACCACGTGGGGGTGGACCGCCGCGTGGGCCTACATGTGGGGCCTGACCATCGCGCTGGGCACGCTGTCCTACGCCGCGAGCGGCTTCCTGCTGCAGATCTTCGGCGTCACCGAGCCGTCGCGGTGGGTGACGGCCACCGTGGCGATCGTCATCATCGCGCTCGGCACCCTGGTCAACATCGTCGGCCGGCAGGTGCTGAAGGTGATGGTGATCGCCAGCATCACGTGCGAGGTCATCGGGTCGGTCGGATTGGGCATCGTGCTGCTGGTGTTCTACCGGGAGAACCCGTTCTCGGCGCTGTTCTCCAGCGCGGGCATCCCCGACGCCGCGACGTGGACCTCGGGCCCCATGCTGCTCGCCGTCGCCTTCGTCGGCTGGTCCTTCCTCGGCTTCGAGGCGGCCGGATCGATAGCCGAGGAGGTCGACGATCCCGAACGCAACGTGCCCAAGGCGATCATCTTCGGCCTGCTGCTGGTCGGCTTGGTGGTCATGTTCTCCAGTGCCGCACTGATTCTCTCCATCCCGAACCTCGACGACGTGGTGGCCTCGCAGTCCGGGGACGTGGTGGCCGACACGCTGACCACCCACCTGGGCGCGGGCGTCACCAAGCCGCTGCTCGCGATGTTCGTCATCGGCTTCATCTCGAGCTTCCTCGCGGTGCAGGCAGCGGTGTCGCGCTGCATCTGGGGCGCCGCCAGGGACCGCAGCCTGCCCGGGTCGAAGGTGCTCGGCAGGTTGGCCGGCCCGGAACGCTTGCCGGTCAACGCGATTGCCCTCACTGCGATCGTGGCGATCGTCTTCATCCTCCTGGCGGGATCGCAGTTCTACAACGTCCTGGTGAACTTCAACATCATCGGCTTCTACATCGCCTTCGGCGTGCCGGTGGTCGGCGCGGCCATCGCCCGCCTGACCGGAAAGTGGCGCCCGGGACCCTTCAACCTCGGCCGGTGGGGCGCGCCCGTCACCTACGTGGCGTCGCTGTGGATCATCTTCGAGACCGTCAACGTCGCGTGGCCACGCACCCAGCCCGGCCAACCGTGGTTCATCAACTGGGCAAGCGTGCTCACCACCGTCGTGCTCGCCGTCGTCGGTGGCGCGATCTACCTCACGGTGCGACGCAACATCGAGGCGCCGATCGGCGAGCGGCTCGGTCACGACGCCGACCCCGCCACGTCGGGAACCTGATGTCGCGCAACGCAATCGTCACCGGGTCGGAGTCCGGGATCGGTGCGGCCATCGCCGACCTCCTGCGGACCGCGGGGTGGTCCGTCTCGGGCGTCGACCTGGCGCCGACCGCCGACCACGTCGCCGACGTGTCCGACCCCGGCGCCGTCCGCGCCGCGGTCGACCGGATCCTCGAGGACGTCGGTCAGGTGGACGCGCTCGTCTCGGCGGCGGGGCACTACGACATCACCCCGTTCTCGGAGATCTCCGCCGAGGCGTTGCACCGGATGCTGCGCGTCCACCTCGGTGGACTGCGGAATACCGCGCGTGCGGTCCTGCCGTCGATGGTGGCCCGTGGTGGCGGCGCGATCGTCGCGGTCACCTCCGAGCTCGCCATCGGTGGTGGCGACGGCGACGCGCACTACGCGGCCGCCAAGGGCGCCGTCATCGGGTTGGTGCGCAGCCTTGCCGCCGAGTACGCCGATCGCGGCGTGCGGGTCAACGCGGTGGCGCCCGGGCCGACGGACACGCCGCTGCTGGCCGAGGACTCGCCCTGGCGCGCACCGGATTACCTGGCGACCCTGCCGAACCGGCGCCTGACCAGACCGGACGAGATCGCGCGCGTCGTCGAATTCCTGGTGAGTGCCGACGGCGCCTTTTGCACCGGCGAGGTCGTCTCGCCCAACGGTGGAGCGGTGATCTGATGGGTACACCCCTGAGCGGCCGGGTGGCACTGGTGACCGGTGCCGCGCAAGGAATCGGAGCGGCGATCGCCCGCCGGTTGGCGGCCGACGGTGCCACCGTCGCGGTCAACGATCTGACCGACGGCGAGTCGCTGGCCGCGGTCGTCGAGGCGACCGGTGGCTTCCCCGCGGTCGGCGACGTCAGCGCACCCGACGTCGCGACGTGGGTCGACGCGGTCGAGAGGGACCACGGGTCGGTCGACGTCCTGGTGTGCAACGCGGCCTACATGTCGATGGCTCCGTTCACTGGCGACGACGAGGACGACTGGTGGAAGGTGGTCGAGGTCAACCTCGCGGGCACCTTCCGGCTGATCCAAGCGGTCCTGCCCGGGATGCGACGGGCCGGCGGCGGGAACGTCGTCGTCATCACCTCCGAGTGGGGGGTCGTCGGCTGGCCCGAGGCGAGCGCGTACTCGGCCTCCAAGGCCGGACTCATCGCGTTGGTCAAGACCCTGGGCCGCGAACTGGCTCGCGAGAACATCACCGTCAACGCGGTGGCGCCGGGCGTCGTCGACACCCCGCAACTCCTGGTGGACGCGGCGTCGGCCGGGGTTTCCCTCGACGAGATGCACCGGCGATACGGCACGGACATTCCGATGGGCCGCATCGGCAGGCCGGAGGAAATCGCCAGTGCGGTAGCGCTGTTGGCCCGCAACGACATCGGCGCGATGGTAGGTCAAACACTTCAAGTCAACGGAGGGTCGACACGGTGCCGGGTATGAACGACGACGTCAAGGGTCAGGCGGACGGCCAGGTCACTCCGCGGTACGCCGGGCTGACCACCTTTGCCCGGCTGCCGCGCCGCGAGGACGTGTCCCGGTGTGACGTGGCGGTGCTCGGAATACCGTTCGACTCCGGGGTGACCTACCGACCCGGCGCCCGATTCGGGCCCTCGCACATCCGGCAGGCGTCGCGGCTGCTGCGGCCGTACAACCCGCAGCTCGACGTGTCGCCGTTCGCCGGTCAGCAGGTGGTCGACGCGGGAGACGTCGCGGCCAACCCGTTCGACATTGCCGCCGCGGTGCGCGAGATCGACGCTGCCGCAGACGAACTCATCCAGTCGGGCGCCCGGCTGATCACCCTCGGCGGTGACCACACCATCGCCTACCCGCTGCTGCGCGCCCACCACCGTCGGTATGGCCCCGTCGCACTGCTGCACTTCGACGCCCACCTCGACACCTGGGACACCTACTTCGACGCACCGGTGACGCACGGGACGCCGTTCCGGCGGGCCGCCGAGGAAGGCCTCTTCGTGCCCGGGCACAGTGCCCACGTCGGCATCCGCGGCTCGCTGTACGCCCCAAGCGACCTCGTCGAGGACGCCGGCTTCGGGTTCACCGTGGTGCACTGCGCGGAATTCGAGCGACGGTCCACCGACGACGTCGCCGCGCAACTGCGCGAGGCCATCGGAGACCGCCCGCTCTACGTGTCCATCGACATCGACGTTCTCGACCCCGCCCACGCCCCCGCCACGGGGACGCCGGAGGCTGGGGGCATGACCAGTCGCGAACTCCTGGCGATCCTGCGGGGATTGGACGGCGCCAACCTGGTCGGCGCCGACGTCGTGGAGGTGTCACCGGCCTACGACCACGCCGAGATCACCGGCGTCGCCGCCGCCAACGTCGCCTACGAACTGATCTCGTTGCTCGCCAAGAACGCCCGGGAATCGTGACCGGGCCCGCGGTTCCCGCGGTTCCCGTGTCCTGGCCGGGTGCCGCCCGCTGCGCGGCGTCCTTCAGCTTCGACGTGGACGCCGAGTCGGCGATGCTGGCCGTCGACCACGGGCACGCCAACCGCATGTCGGCCATCAGCCATCAGGCCTACGGACCGCTGGTCGGCGTGCCGCGGATTCTGAAATTCCTGGCCCGCCACGACGTCACGTCGACCTTCTTCGTGCCCGGCTACACCGCCCTGCGCTACCCCGACGTGGTGCGCAGCATCGTCGCCGAGGGTCACGAGATCGCCCACCACGGGTATCTGCACGAGGCGATGGCGGGACTGTCGGTCCAGGAGGAAGCCGCGATCCTCGACCGCGGCCTCGACGCGCTGGAGAAGGTGACCGGCGTCCGGCCGGTCGGCTACCGGGCGCCCATGTGGGAGCTCAACTGGCACTCACCGCAACTGTTGTCGGACAGGGGATTCCTGTACGACAGCTCCCTGATGGACGCCGACCAGCCCTACGAGCTGGCCGTCGGTGCGACGTCGTTGGTCGAGATCCCGATCCAGTGGGCGCTCGACGACTGGGAGCAGTACTGCTTCATCCCGGACTTCTCGGGCACGGGCCTCATCGAGAGCCCCGCCAAGGTCGGCGAGATGTGGCGCCTGGAGTTCGACGCGATGCGCGCCGAGGGCGGGTGCTTCGTGCTGACGAACCACCCGTTCCTGACCGGACGTCCGTCGCGGGCCGCGGCGCTGGAGGACCTGATCTCCTACGCGTGCTCCCTCGACGACGTCTGGGTGACGCACCTCGGAGCCGTCGCCGAGCACGTCCGCGGACTGGGCCTGACGCCCCGGTCGGTGCAGCGGCCCGACCCGTCGGACTTCTGAGGTCCGCTCACTCCTCGCGCAGGCGGGACTCGACGAAGTTCTCGACCTTCTCCCACTGCGCGACGGCGGTCGCGTACGGCGCGGGCGGCTTGCCGACCTTCTCGGGCGTCAGGACGTGCCCGACGAACCGCCCGAACGGCTGATCGGTGTCGAGGGCGTCCTCGACGGTGCTGTCCTCGGCGTAGTCGCCGACGTCGCGGATCAGCTCGACGGCGAGTTCCAGCTGGTCGACGTCTACGGCCTCCGGGCCGTCGGCGATGTCGTCGGAGAGCGTCCGCAGCACGTAGACGTTGTCGTCGGTGACCCTGATCTGCAGCGAGCCGTCGGTGGCGGCGGTCTTGATGTCGTCGAACGTGGCGAGGTCGGACAGGTCGCTCTCGTGCTCGTCGGCGAGGTAGCGCGCCAGCGACCGCTCGGAGCTGAACACGCTGATGCGGCCGTTGCGGCCCAGGAAGATCGGCTGGTCGTCGAGGTAGCAGCGCAGCGTGTAGAAGGTGCCACCGCGGGTGAGCAGCCGGATGGGGTCGATCCCGACGTGGGCCCAGAAGTCCTCGTCGCTGCCGAGCACCTGCTGCGTGGCCTGCGCCGCCAGCGCGGTCTCCTCGTCGTCGGTGTCGACCTCGTCGTCGATCACCACGTCGTCCTCGGCGGAGTCCTCGACGACCTCCGGCTCGGGGGCCGGCTCGGCGAGTTCGGCGGCAGCCTTCTCCGACGCCGAGGAGTCGACCTCGGGGATGGTGACGATCTCGTCGATCGCGTCGACCACGCCGTCCCAACCACGGGCGATGACGCCTTCGATCTCGGCCCAGCGCTTGCGTCCGCCGCGGCCCTCGAACGCCTCGAGGCCGCCGCCCAGCGAGCCCAGGACGGGGTTGCCGTTGAAGAACTTCGACACCACCGGCAGGTCGCAGACCGAGCCGATGGCCTGCACCACCGCCAAGGCGCCCAGCAGCGTCGCCACCGACTCCTCGCTCGGCTTCTCCGCAGCCACCTCGGGGACGCCGATCAAGTCGTGCCGATGGTCCTCGCCCGGATCGAGCCGGTGGGCCGACGACTCCGTCAGCGCCGTGTACGCGGGGTGATCGGTGAGGTCGTTGTCCGTGTTGGTCCTGATGAAGGCCGCCAGGTCAGCCACGCTTTCGAAGCCGTAGAGGTCGTCGTCCTTGCCCAGGAACGCCTGCCACTCGTCGTCGGCGTCACGCCACGACGGAGCCCACAGTGTGTACAGATCGCCCTTGGTCAGACCGAGCCTCACCGGCACGATGTCAGCAGCCATGCGGCACAGCGTAGCGACGCGGTCTGGGGGCGTTGCCGTCACCCGGCGCGGGCGAAGTGGCGCTCCCCGTCGGCGGCCATTCGGCCGAACGCCAGCTTGAGCACGGGCGCCAGCGCTTTGAAGGGCAACGCGAACGCGCTCTTGGGTTCGATCGCCACGGTCCAGGTGAACCGCGTCGAGGCGCCGTCGGCCCCGTGCGGCTCGACGACGTAGTCCTCGGCGAAGGTCTTGAAGACCGGGAGGTTGGCCTCGACCGCGGCGAACGAGTAGCCGCGCCCCTCGTCCCACCGGAAGAAGCGCTCGCGGACGCGGGCCAGCCCGGGCGCCAGCACCACCTCGCGGGTCGTGCCGACGCCGAAGGGCCGGGGACTGGTCCACGTCAGCGACGACACCGTCGAACTCCAGGCCGACAGCGACTCATTGGAGGCCAGCGATTCCCACACCGCCTCGGGCGACGCGGCCAACGTCCGCTCGTAACGGAACACGTACGGCGCCGACGTGAAGACGCGTTCGTCGGCGCTCTGGACTGCAAACCAGCGGGTCATGTGGCTGAGCATGCCAGCCGACGCGAGACGATGGGGTCATGCGTGCAGTGGTCTTCGAGAAGTTCGGCGGTTCGGTGGACGTCCGATCGGTGCCGGATCCGGTGCCGTCGCCCGGGGGTGTCGTCGTCGAGGTGCACGCCACGGGGCTGTGCCGCAGCGACTGGCACGCCTGGGCCGGCCACGACGACGGGGTGGCGCTGCCGCACGTGCCCGGCCACGAACTCGTCGGCGTGGTGGTCGAGGTCGGAGCCGAGGTGCGGCGGTGGTCGGTGGGGGATCGGGTCACCACGCCGTTCGTCTGCGGGTGCGGCACGTGTGAGTGGTGCCGCAGCGGCCAGGCGCAGGTGTGCCCCCACCAGACCCAACCGGGGTTCACCCACTGGGGTTCGTTCGCCGAGCGCGTCGCCCTGCACGCGGCCGACACCAATCTGGTCGCCGTCACCGATCTGGTCGACGACGCGGCGGCCGCGGCGCTGGGCTGCCGGTTCGCGACCGCCTATCGGGCGCTGCACGCCCGGGCGGGTCTGCGCAGCGGGGAGTGGGTGACCGTCGTCGGCGCGGGCGGGGTCGGTCTGAGCGCCGTGCAGATTGCCGTGGCCGCGGGCGCGCACGTGATCGCCGTGGACCGCACCCCGGCGGCGCTGGAACTCGCGCGCAGCCTCGGGGCCACCCACACGGTGCTGACCGGTGGGGGCGGGGACGTGGCCGCCCAGGTGCACGACCTCACAGACGGGGGCAGCCACGTCGCGGTCGACGCGGTCGGCTCTCCGGACACCTGCGCCGACGCGATCCACAGCCTGCGACGCCGCGGCCGGCACGTCCAGGTGGGCCTGCTGCCCAGCGTCGGCGGACACCCCGCGGTGCCGATGGACCGCGTAATCGGTTGGGAACTGGACGTTCTGGGCAGCCACGGCATGGCCAGCGTGGACTATCCCGACCTGCTGCGTCTGGTCGAGGCGGGGACGTTGCGCCCGCAGGACCTCGTCGAGCGCGTGGTGGGACTCCGCGAGGGTGCCCGGCTGCTGCCGGTGCTGGACACGGCCGCCCCGGTCGGGGTGACGCTCATCGATCCGCGGGTGCCCTGAGCAGGGTCACCCGGCCCAATCGCCGTTGAGCGCCTCGATGCGGTCGACGTTGTCCTCGGCCCAGGTGCGAAGTGCCGCAAGCGGTTCGGAGACGCTGCGGCCCAGATCAGTCAGCTCGTACTCGACCCGCGGCGGCACCTCGGCGTAGATGGTCCGCGTCACCAGCGACGCCGCCTCGAGTCGACGCAGGGTCTGGGTGAGCATCTTCGCGCCGACGCCCGGCAGCGCGGTCTGCACCGCGGTGAATCGCAACGCGCCACGGTCGTCGAGCAAGCCGATGATCAGCGCGGACCACTTGTTGGCCAGCAGGTCGAGCAGTGTGCGGCACGGGCAGCTCGCCGAGTAGACGTCGTGCTCGTCGTGGCGACCGCTTGGGCATGGCCGTGCCATTGCTCCTCCTCGCGCTGAGCTGCATTGCTTTCGTTGGGATCGTAACCGCTCTTGCGGGATAGGTGGGGGTCGTCGCTAGCGTGACGAGATCCTCCAATCCCCGTCAGGAGCACTTCGTGGCGCGTCCCATCCGAGTTGGCCACATCGCGTTGTCGTTCCACGACGCCGCCGCCGAGCAGGTCGAACTGGTCCTGCGTTCCCACGGCCACGACGTGGAGCGTCACGCCGCCCCGCACGAGGCGATGTTCGAGGCGTTGGGCCGCGGTGAGGTCGACGTGCTGGTCGCGGCCTGGCTGCCGTGGAGCCATGGTCGTTACTTCGAGCCGATCGCCGCCGACGTACGCATGGTGACGGTGCTCTACGAGCCCTATCCCATCTGGGGTGTGCCCGACTACGTGCCGGCCGAGGTGGCGTCGATTCCCGACCTGCTCGCGCCGTTGGCGCTCGAGCGAATGGAGCGGCTCATCCAGGGCATGGCCCCGGGTGCAGGCATCAGCGAGATGAGTCCCCGTGCCGTCGTCGACTATGGATTGGACTCTGCGGGTTACCATTTCGAGAACGGATCCGAAGACGACTGCATCGGACGCTTCGTGACCGCAGTGGCCGAGCGCCGGTGGGTCGTCATGCCGTTCTGGCATCCCCAAGCTCTGCACGCGCGCCATCGCATCCGCCGACTGCAGGATCCCAAACTGGTCCTCGGCGCGACCGACAATGCCACCCTGCTCGTGCGGAGGAGTTCCGAGGACGTCATCGGAGCCGACTGCCTGGTCGACCTGGCGAACACGTATCTGGGCAACCCGATGGTGGTCCGGCTGGACGACGCCGTGCGGCGGCGTTCGTCCAACGGCTACACCGACTTCTCCCGCTGAGCCGCCGCGCGACCTGCATGGCTTCCCTCGACGGAAGCAAGTGCCCTTGCGGGACACCGGGGTCGCGGCGCTAGCATTCGACCGAGGCCGAATCCGTCGGCCGGCCAACCACTTCCGCACCACGACAGAGGACGACACACACATGGCCACGATGACCGCGGTCGGCGCCTTCGCCAGCCCGACGATCGACTCTCCCGAGGCGCTGCGAGACGTCGAGGTGCCGCTGCCCGAACTCCGGCCGCGTGACCTCCTGGTCCGGGTGGAGGCCGTCTCGGTCAACCCCGTGGACGTCAAGCGGCGTTCGGGCCTCAGTCCGTCGGCCGAGCCGACGATCCTCGGCTTCGACGCCGCGGGCGTGGTGCACGCCGTCGGTTCCGAGGTGACGTCGTTCGCCGTCGGCGACGAGGTCTGGTACGCCGGCGACGTCACCCGCCAGGGCAGCAATGCCGAGTTCCAGGCCGTCGACGAACGCATCGTCTCGCGCAAGCCGGCCTCACTGGGATTCGCCGACGCGGCAGCCCTTCCGCTGACCACCATCACCGCCTGGGAGACGCTGTTCGAGCGCTTCCGGATGACCCAGGAGACCACCGGCGACCTGCTGGTCGTGGGCGCGGCCGGCGGCGTGGGATCGGTGCTGATCCAGCTGGCGAAGAAGCTCACCGGCGTGCGGGTGATCGGCACCGCCAGCCGGGCCGACTCCCGACGGTGGGCCGAGCAGATGGGCGCCGACGCGGTGGTCGACCACCACCACCTCCGCGAGCAGACCCTCCACGCTGCCCCGTACGGCGTCGACTTCGTCTTCTCGCCGCACTCGGCAGGCAACGTCGAGACCTACGCCGAGATCACCCGCCCGTTCGGCCACGTCACCGCGATCGACGAACCCGAGGGCCTCGACCTGGTGGTGCTCAAGGCGAAGAGCATCGCGTGGCACTGGGAGCTGATGTTCACCCGGCCGATGTTCGGTTACGACATGGAGTTTCAGGGTGCTCTGCTCGCCGAGGCCGCGGCGATGGTCGACGCGGGAGACCTACGGACCACGCTGACGACGGCGATCGAGGGCGTCGACGCCGAGGGGTTGCGCGAAGCCCACCGGCTGGTGGAATCCGGCCGGATGGTCGGCAAGGTGGTCGTGCACCGCTGACTCACGCGGTGGGGCGCCAGAAGCCCTGGAAGCCCTGGCCCGCGTTGGTGGTCCGGATCGGTGAGAGCTTGACGGGGTCACCCGCCTCGATCATCACACCGTTCCCGACCACCATCGCGACGTGACCGTCCCACACCGCGAGATCGCCCGGTCGCAACGTGGCCTGGCTGACGGCCGACCCGACGTCCTGCTCCTGGGCGAGACGCGGAAGATCCAGGCCCGCTTCGTGATACGCCCACTGCGTCAGGCCGCTGCAGTCCAGGCCCACGCCGGGGGTGGTGCCGCCCCAGTCGTACGGCACCCCCAGCTGTGTCAGGGCGTGCCGGACCGCGCTGGCCGCGGTCTCGTTCGGCGCGGTGGCCGTGCTGCCGTCGGGAAGCTGCACGCCCACTCCGCTGCCGAACATGCCGGGATCGGTTTGGGGCCGGGCGTCGCGGGGCTTCGCGGCATCCGCCGCCCCAGCGGGGCGGCCACCGAGGCGCGACCCGGCCAGCCCGGCGGCCGACCCCAATCCGGCGCCCGACCCCAGACCGGCGCCCGAGCCAGATCCCGAGCCGAGGCCGGCCAGTGCGCCCATTGGAACGGTGGGCAGCGTCGGCGTAGCTGCCGGCGCCGCACCTGGCGGCGCGGAGGCGTCGACCGTCGCCCGGTGCCCGTCGAGTTCGGCGCGCAGGTCGGCGATCACGCCCTCGGCCTCGGCGAGGGCCCGTCGGGCCTCCGCGGCGAGTTGCTCGGCGACCCCCGGTTCGTCGAGGCGGGACTCGAGGGCCTCGGCACGGGCCTCGAACGACGAGACGATCGCGTCCAGCCGCGCCCGCGCACGGGCCACCGCGTCCGCGGCGTCGGCGGTGGCGGCACCAAGCTGGTCGGCTCTGGCCGCCATGGCGTCGACCGCGGCGACGGTCGAGGCGGTGAAGTCGGCGGCCGCCGCACCGGCGTCACCCTCCCAGAGGGTCGACTGCCAGGACCGGCCGGTCGCGACCGCGACGTCGGCCAGCGCGGCGCGAACGCCGGCCAGCGCCGCCCCGGCGTCGGGCGTGCCGGTGCCGACCGCCGCCTGCAGTTCTCGCAGGGGCGCGGTGAGGCCGGCCACCAGAGCACTCGCCACCGCCTACGTCCCGAGTCCCGAGATCGTTTGTCCGGCAGTGCGTTCAGCGGCGTCGTACGCGTCGGCCGCGAAGCTGGCGACCTGCCGCGCCGTGGCGAGCCGCTCGGCCAGTGCGGTGGCATGGCGGGCCTCCCGCAGCAGGGCGTCGTTGAGTGCGGCGACGAAGCCCGCCCCGACCGTGCCGAACGCGTCGGTCGCCACCCTCGAGGCCCGCAGGTCGGCCGCCACCGAGGCGAGGTCGTCGGCGCGGGCCCGCTGGGCGACGCTGAGCCCGTGGATGTCGGAGGTATCGGCGATCACGGAAGGTATGACGTCGGCCAGACCGGTCGGGTTCCATTAGGGTTCGCCGCATGGACGTCCGCGTTGTCGATCACCCCCTCGCCGCTGCCCGGTTGACCACGCTGCGCGACGAGCGCACCGACAACGCCGGCTTCCGATCCGCGTTGTGCGACCTCGCACTGATGCTCGTCTACGAAGCCACGCGCGACGCCGCCTCGACGCCCGTGCCGATCCGCACGCCGATGGCCGAGACCGTCGGGTCGCGCCTCGCGTCGCCCCCGCTGCTGGTCCCCGTGCTCCGAGCGGGCCTCGGGATGGTGGAGAAGGCGCACCAGCTGATCCCGGAGGCCAAGGTGGGCTTCGTCGGCATGGCCCGCGACGAGGAGACCGCCCTGCCGACGCCGTACCTGGAGTCGCTTCCCGACGACCTCAGTGCCACCCCGGTGCTGGTGCTCGACCCGATGCTCGCCACCGGGGGGTCGATGGCCCACACGTTGCGTCTGCTGAACGATCGCAACGCCGTCGACGTCACCGCGGTGTGCGTGGTGTGCGCACCGGAAGGCATTGCCGCACTTGAGAAGGTGTCACCGAACCTGAAGCTGTACACCGCGGCCATCGACGACGGCCTCAACGAGGTGTCCTACATCATGCCCGGCCTTGGCGACGCGGGGGACCGTCAGTTCGGGCCGCGCTGAAGCAGCCCGACGACGTCGTCCCGCAGCGCGTCGAGCATCGCCGCGGCATCCGTCCTGGCGGCGGCGACGTCGTCGCGCGGTGACAGCCGAATCTCCAGGTACGCCTTGACCTTCGGCTCGGTCCCCGACGGACGGACGGCCACGCGCACCGTGTCGCCGGTGTAGATCAGCGCGTCCGTGCGCTCCCGTCCGCTGCGGGCCAGCAGGTCGGTGACCGCGACCGGTTCGTCGGCGAGCCGGGCCGGCGGATGGGCGCGAAGGTGCTCGACGAGAGCGGCATCCGCGGGCACCGACACCGCGGCGGTGGTGTGCACGCCGTGTCGACGCGCCAGCGCGTCCAGCGCGTCGGGCACGGTGCGGCCCTCGGCCCGCAGCACCGACACCAGGTCGCAGACGAGCACCGCGGCGCTGATGCCGTCCTTGTCGCGGACCGCGCCGGGGTCGACGCAATGACCGATCGCCTCTTCGTAGGCGTAGACCAGCGTGCACCCGGCCACGTCCTCGTCGGCGCGCGCCAGCCACTTGAATCCGGTGAGGGTCTCGGCGTGCCGTGCGCCGTGGTGGGCGGCGATCGCGGCCAGCATGCGCGACGACACGACGGTGCTCGCGACCATGCTCGCCGCGGTCACCTCACCCGGGTCGGTCTGCGACAGGATGTAATCGCCCAGCAGCCAACCCGTTTCGTCACCTGAGAGCATCCGCCACCCGGTCGATGTGGGAATGCCGACGGCGCACCTGTCGGCGTCGGGGTCCAGGGCGATCGCGACGTCGGCGTCCACGTCGGCCGCGAGGGCCAGCAGCAGATCGGTGGCCCCGGGCTCCTCCGGGTTGGGGAACTCGACGGTCGGGAAGTCGGGATTGGGGGAGTACTGCTCGGCGACGACGTGCACGTCGTCGAACCCCGCCTCCCGCAGCGTCAAGAGGGCGGGCTCGCCGCCGACGCCGTGCATCGGCGTCAGGGCGATCCGGACGCTGCCGGTGCCGCGCCGCACGCTGGAAGCCCGGCGCACGTAGTCGCCGATGAGATCGGTGGTGGCCGGGGTGACGTCGGCGCGGTCGACGTCGGCCGGGGCCTTGGCCATCGCCGCCTCGATCTCGCGGTCGGTGGGCGGGACGATCTGCAGGCCGCCGTCGAGGTAGACCTTGTACCCGTTGTCCGCAGGAGGATTGTGCGACGCCGTGATCTGGACTCCGGCGACGGCGCTGAACCGCCGCACGCCGAAGGCGACGACCGGCGTCGGCGCGGGGTCGGGGAGCAGGGTCACGGAGAAGCCCGCGGCGGCAAGCACTTCGGCGGTCGCCAGGGCGAAGTCGTCGGAGTTGTGGCGGGCGTCGCGGCCCACCACGACCGTCGACCCGCCGAGGCCGCGGTCGTTGAGGACCGTCGCCAGCGCCCAGGTCGCCGACGTGACCGTCTCGACGTTCATCCCTGCCGGCCCCGGCTGCATCGGTCCGCGGAGCCCGGCGGTGCCGAAGGTGAGGCGCAGCTCAGTCATGGCGCTGATTGTCGCTCATCGACACTCATCGCCATCCGCTAGCTTGCGCAGCACCGGCGCCACCAACATCAGCAGGTTGAACTCCAACTCCGTCAGCGTCTCCCGCATGGCGGAGTTGAGCCACTCGTCGCGCTCGGCCCGGTCGTGCTCGAGCAGCCGCATGCCGTCCGGCGTCACCTCGATCAGCTGGCGCCGACGGTCCTCGTCGTCGGTCCGGCGGGCCACCAGGCCCCGTGACTCCAGATGGTTGATGCCGTCGGTCAGCGACTGCACGCGGACGTGCATGCGGGCGGCGAGTTCGGCCGGGGTCGTGACGCCGGCCCGGCTCACCTCGCCGAGCACCTGCTGCTGACTCAGCGTGAGGCCGTTGTCGCTGCGGTGTCGGCGAAGCTGGCGGGTCAGCGCCATGATCGATTCCCGCAGCTCCGTCGCGTTGGCGGTCGAGTGGAGGGTCGTAGAGCTCATTACCAAGTTATACCTTGGCATTACCTGAACTACTACCAGTTTGAGATCATGAAATGACAAGCGCATACTTGTCTTCATGTGGAAGTGGGTGCTGCTGGTAGCGGTCACGGTCGCGGTCACCGTGCCGCTGGACCTCGTCGGAGTTCCGTCGGCGGCGCTGTTCGCCGCACTGATCGTCGGCATCGTGCTGGCGCTGGTCTCCCTTGCGCCCAAGAGCGTCCCCCGCAAGGCGGGCATCGCGGCCCAAGGCGTGCTGGGCGTCTACATCGGCACGATGGTGCACCGCGACGCGCTGACCGCGCTGGGCTCGGACTGGCCGATCGTCCTGGGGGTCGCGGTGTCCACGCTGGTGCTCAGCATCGGCGCGGGCGCACTGCTGGGTTTGCACCGGGACATGAGCCCGCTCACGGGATCGCTGGCCCTGGTGGCCGGTGGTGCCTCCGGACTGGTCGCGATCGCCCGCGAACTGGGCGGCGACGATCGCGTCGTCGCCGTCGTGCAGTACCTCCGCGTCGCGTTGATCACCGCGTCGATGCCGGTGGTGGTCACCGTCGTCTATCACGCCGAGAAGTCCGGGCACGCCGCCGCGCCCGCCCAGAACAATCCGGCGCCTTGGTACGTCAGCCTCGGGATGCTGGTCGTCGTCGTGCTCGTCGGTGCCACCGCGGGCCGGCTCGCCCGGATGCCGGGATCGGGACTGCTCGGACCCATGGCCGTCACCATCGCCCTCGAGCTGACCGGCACGTCGTTCGGCCTGTCGGTACCGATGGTTCTGGTGCAGCTCGGCTACGCCGTGATCGGCTGGCAGGCTGGCGTGGCCTTCACCCGCGAATCCATGCGGGCCATCGGTCGCGCCCTTCCGGCCGCGCTAGGCCTCATCGTCGCGCTCAACGTGGCGTGCGCGGGGCTCGGCGTCCTGTTGGCCCACGTCACGGGCATCAGCCTGCTCGAGGGATACCTCTCGACGAGCCCCGGCGGCATCTACGCCGTGCTGGCCACGGCCGTGGAGACCGGCTCCAACGTCACGTTCATCGTGGCCGCCCAGGTCATGCGGGTGCTGCTGATGCTGTTCGCCGCCCCGCTGATCGCCCGCGGGCTCGCCAAGCTCACGCAGCGCACTCACACGAGCGCGAGCACCTCAGACAGCAAGGAACCCATCCGCGTCGCCGACTGACGCCCCGCGTCGAGCACCTCGGCATGGCTCAGCGGCTCGCCGGTCATGCCGGCCGCCAGGTTCGTCACCAGCGAGACGCCGAGCACCTCGGCCCCGGCGGCGCGCGCGGCGATCGTCTCGTGCACCGTCGACATGCCGACCAGGTCCGCACCGAGGGTCCGCAGCATCCGGATCTCGGCCGGTGTCTCGTAGTGCGGGCCGGGCAACCCCGCGTAGACGCCCTCGGCCAGGGACGGGTCGACGTCGCGGGCGAGCGCCCGAAGGCGCGGCGAGTAGGCATCGACGAGGTCGACGAACTGCGCCCCCACCAGCGGCGAGCGCGCCGTCAGGTTGAGGTGGTCGCTGATCAATACGGGTTGACCGACCGCGTGGTCCTCGCGAAGCCCGCCCGCGGCGTTGGTGAGCACCACGCTGCGTGCGCCCGCCGCGCACGCCGTCCGCACCGGATGCACGACGTGGCGCAGGTCGTGACCCTCGTAGGCGTGGATCCGGCCGAGCAGGACCAGCACCCGCTTGCCCCCGACCGTCACCGCCAGGGCCTGGCCGCCGTGACCCGCCGCCGACGGTGGGGTGAAGCCGGGCAGCTCCGCCATCGGCACGACCGCCGACGGTTCGCCGAGTTCGGCTGCGGCCGGCGCCCACCCCGAGCCGAGGACGACGGCGACGTCGAACCCGTCGACGCCGGTGCGGGCGAGCAGCGCGGCTGCGGCCTCGTCGGCCATGGACTGCGGGTCGCTCGGTGCGGAGGTCACGGCGGGAAAGCGTACCGGCGGCGTCGAGACTGCACTCACAGCGAAGAAGTGCGAGTGGCCGTCACGGTGAGCGCAGTCTCGACGGTCCCTAGCGCTCGCGCGAAGAAGAAAACGGTCGGTGAGATACTGCTTCGATGCCCACCGCCACCGCGTCGACGATCGTCGAGGACGTCGTGCAGCAACGGCGTGGCGATCTCGTCGAGCTGTCCCACTCCATCCACGCCGCGCCGGAGCTGGCCTTCGCCGAGCACCGCAGCTGCGCCAAGACCCAGGCGCTGGTCGCCGAGCGGGGCTTCGAGGTCACGGCGGGGGTGGCGGGGTTGGACACCGCGTTCCGCGCCGTCTTCGGCAGCGGGTCGCTGGTCGTCGGCATCTGCGCGGAGTACGACGCGTTGCCCGGTATCGGCCACGCCTGCGGGCACAACATCATCGCGGCCTCCGCGGTGGGCACGGCGCTGGCGCTCGCCGAGGTCGCCGACCAGCTGGACCTCACCGTCGTCCTGCTCGGCACCCCCGCGGAGGAAGCCGGCGGCGGCAAGGCGCTGATGCTGGACGCCGGGGTGTTCGACGACGTCGCAGCCACGGTGATGCTGCACGCCGGACCCATCGACATCGCCCGCGCGCGGTCGCTGGCACTGTCCCAGGTGGCCGTGGAGTACCTCGGACGCGAGGCCCATGCCGCCGTCGCGCCCTATCTCGGACTGAACGCCGCCGACGCCATCACGGTGTCGCAGGTGGCGATCGGCCTGCTGCGGCAACAGCTCGCGCCGGGGCAGATGGTGCACGGCATCGTGACCGACGGTGGGCAGGCCACCAACGTCATCCCCGCTCGCACCGAGATGCACTACACGATGCGGGCCAACGACGCCGGATCGCTACGGGAACTCGAAGCCAGGATGTCGGACTGCTTCCTCTCCGGTGCGGTGGCCACGGGCTGCGGGCATCAGGTCGAGGCAACCGAGCCGTCCTATCTCGAGCTGACGCCCGACAGGTGGCTGGCCGACGTCTTCCGCGCCGAGATGGTCCGCATCGGCCGGACGCCCGTCGCCGCGGAGATCGAGGCGGCGCTACCGCTGGGCAGCACCGACATGGGCAACGTCACACAGCTCATGCCGGGCATCCATCCGATCGTCGGCATCGACGCCGACGGTGCATCCATCCATCAGCAGGGGTTCGCGGCGGCCGCCGCCGGGCCGAGCGCCGACAAGGCCGTCATCGAGGGAGCCGTCATGCTGGCCCGCACCGTCGTACAGCTCGCCGAGACACCCGCCGAGCGCGACAGGGTGCTCGCGCTCCAGGCAGAGCGGGAGCGCGCATGAGCATCCGGGATTCGACCAACGCGTGGCTGGCCGCCCACTACGACGAATTGGTGTCCTGGCGCCGGCACATCCACCAGCACCCCGAGCTGGGGCGCCAGGAGTTCGACACCACGCAGTTCGTGGCGTCCCGCCTCGCCGACGCCGGCCTCAACCCCAAGGTGCTGCCGGGCGGTACCGGCCTCACGTGTGACTTCGGTCCCGAGCACGCGCCGCGGATCGCGCTGCGCGCCGACATGGACGCGCTGCCGATGGCCGAGAGGACGGGGTTGCCGTTCGCGTCGCTGACACCCGGTGTAACCCACGCCTGTGGCCATGACGGTCACACGGCGGTGCTGCTCGGCGCGGGCCTGGCGCTGGCGTCGATCCCGGATCTCCCCGTCGGCGTCCGCCTGCTGTTCCAGCCGGCGGAGGAGTTGATGCCCGGCGGCGCCATCGACGCGATCGCCGCCGGTGCCCTCAACGGGGTGTCCCGTATCTTCGCGCTGCACTGCGACCCCCGGCTGGAGGTCGGCAAGGTCGCCATCCGGCCCGGACCGATCACCTCGGCGGCCGATCAGGTCGAGATCACGCTGCACTCACCGGGCGGCCACACGTCGCGCCCGCATCTCACCGGCGATCTGGTCTACGCGTTGGGGACCCTGATCACGGGTGTGCCCGGCATCCTGTCGCGGCGCGTCGACCCGCGCAACAGCACCGTCATGGTGTGGGGCGCGGTCAACGCGGGCGTCGCGGCCAACGCCATTCCGCAGACGGGCAGCATCTCGGGCACCATTCGCACCGCGAGCCGCGAGGCCTGGGTCGCAATGGAAGAGCTTGTCCGCGAGATCGTTTCGTCGCTGCTGGCCCCGCTGCAGGTGCAGTACAGCGTGCACTACCGCCGCGGCGTGCCGCCGGTGGTCAACGAGTTGGTCTCGACGCGGATCTTCACCCACGCCATCGAGGCCATCAGCCCCGACGCCCTCACCGACACCCGTCAGTCCGGCGGCGGCGAGGACTTCTCCTGGTATCTCGAGGACGTCCCGGGTGCGATGGCCCGGCTCGGCGTCTGGCCGGGCGTCGGTCCGCAGCTCGACCTGCACCAGCCCACCTTCGACCTCGACGAGCGGGCGCTGGGAGTGGGCGTGCAGGTGTTCGCCAACATCATCGAGCAGAGCGCCGGGCTCTAACTGCCCTTGCTGGGGCCAGGCCCGATGTTGTGGGCCGGCCGGGTGCGGAGGTCGTGGACGTATTCCGATGGGGCGCCTGCGATCTCGGCCGCCTCGGCCATCACCCCGAGGTAACGGGCCGACGGGATGCCGCCCTCCCAGGCGTCGACGACGTAGAGCCACGCCAGCACCGGATCGGTGCTGGTGTCGGAGGTTTCGCGGTGGACCCGGCAGCGAATCTTCTTGTGGAAGCCGAGCTCCGAGCCCTCCCAGCGGTCGAGGTTCTCCTCGTCCTCCTTGGTCATGTCGTAGAGGACGACGAAGACCTTCGACGACGGATCCTCCACGAGGGTCGCGAGCGCGCCCTCCCAGCTGAGATCCTCGCCACCGAAGGTGAGTCGCCACCCATGAATCCACCCCGTCCCCGCCATGGGCGAGTGGGGTGCACGCTGCAACATCTGCTCCGGATGCATGTTCGATCCGTAGGCGGCGTAGATCGGCACGGCGGTAAGCCTAAGGGGTCACGCCGAGGCCAGTCGCCTAACCACCGGGTTGAGTTGGACACAGCAGACTAGGTTGGTCTCGTGGCTACCCGCATCGTGATCATCGGCGGCGGGCCCGCCGGGTATGAGGCTGCACTCGTCGCCGCGGGCCGCGGCTCCGACGTGGCGCAGGTGACCATCGTCGACTCCGACGGCATCGGCGGCGCCTGCGTGTTGTGGGACTGCGTCCCCTCGAAGACGTTCATCGCCTCCACCGGCGTGCGCACCGAACTCCGGCGCGCCGACGGCCTAGGGTTCGACATCAAGATCGAGGACGCGAAGATCTCGCTGCCCCAGATCCACAACCGGGTGAAGACGCTGGCGCGCTCGCAGTCCGCCGACATCGGCTCCAACCTGCTGCGCGAGGGCGTGACGATCGTGCACGGCCGCGGTGAGCTGGTCGACGATCTCCCCGGCATGGCACACCACCGGGTGAAGGTCACCACGCCCGACGGCAAGGTCGGCGTGCTGAAGGCCGACGTGGTGTTGATCGCCACCGGGGCCCGTCCGCGCGTCCTGCCCAACGCCGCCCCCGACGGCGAGCGAATCCTGAACTGGCGGCAGCTCTACGACCTGTCCGAGTTGCCCGAACACTTGGTCATCGTCGGCTCGGGCGTCACCGGCGCCGAGTTCTGCAGCGCCTACACCGAGTTGGGCGTCAAGGTCACCGTGGTGGCCAGCCGCGACCAGATCCTCCCGCACGAGGACTCCGACGCCGCCGCCGTGCTCGAGGAGGCGTTCAACGAACGCGGCGTGAAGTTGGTCAAGAACGCGCGCGCCGACTCGGTCACCCGCACCGACGAGGGCGTCGTGGTGGCGATGGCCGACGGCCGCAAGGTCGAGGGCAGCCACGCCCTGATGACGGTCGGGTCGGTGCCCAACACCGAGGGCCTCGGTCTCGAGAAGGTCGGGATCGAACTGAGCCGAGGCAACTACCTGTCGGTGGACCGCGTCTCACGCACGACCGCGGCGGGCATCTACGCCGCCGGCGACTGCACGGGGCTGTTGCCGCTGGCCTCGGTGGCCGCCATGCAGGGCCGCATCGCGATGTATCACGCGCTGGGGGAGGGCGTGTCGCCGATCCGGCTGCGCACCGTCGCCGCGGCCGTGTTCACCAGGCCGGAGATCGCAGCGGTCGGGGTCCCGCAGACCGCGATCGACAACGGCACGGTCCCGGCCCGCACGTTGATGCTGCCCCTGACCACCAACGCCAGGGCGAAGATGTCGTTGCTGCGCCGCGGCTTCGTGAAGATCTTCTGCCGTCCGGCCACCGGTGTGGTCATCGGTGGCGTCGTCGTCGCACCCATCGCCTCCGAACTGATCCTGCCGATCGCGCTCGCCGTCCAGAACCGGATATCGGTGACCGACCTCGCCCAGACGTTGTCGGTGTATCCGTCGCTGTCGGGGTCGACGGTCGAGGCGGCCCGACGGCTGATGGCTCACGACGATCTGGACTGAAGACACGTAGGCTCGGAGCCGTACCCCTACCGACGAGTAACGAGAAGGTGCATGGCCGTGAGCGACGCTCGTGAGCGAACCATCGGCGCAGTCGACCCCATCCCCGGTCCTGGCAACGGCCAGACCCTCCTGGGCCCCAAGTGGCGAGCTCAGGCCTGGGAACGTCTCGGCAGCGAGCAGTTCGACGTCGTGGTCGTCGGAGGTGGCGTCGTGGGCGCCGGCGCGGCACTGGACGCCGCCACCCGAGGGCTGAAGGTCGCACTCGTCGAGGCGCGCGACTTCGCCTCCGGCACGTCGAGCCGCTCGTCGAAGATGTTCCACGGCGGTCTCCGCTACCTGGAGCAGCTGGAGTTCGGACTCGTCCGCGAGGCACTGCACGAACGCGAGCTGTCGCTGACCACGCTGGCTCCGCACCTGGTCAAGCCGCTGCCGTTCCTGTTCCCCCTGACCCACCGGTTGTGGGAGCGGCCCTACATCGCGGCGGGCATCTTCCTCTACGACCAGCTGGGCGGCGCCAAGTCGGTGCCCGCGCAGAAGCACCTGCTCAAGGGCGGTGCGTTGCGCCTGGCACCCGGTTTGAAGCGCAGTTCCCTCATCGGCGGAATCCGCTACTACGACACCGTGGTCGACGACGCCCGGCACACCATGATGGTGGCGCGCACCGCGGCGCACTACGGTGCCGTGGTCCGGACGTCGACGCAGGTGGTGTCGTTGCTGCGCGAGGGCGACCGGGTGACCGGCGTGCGCGTGCGCGACTCCGAGGACGGTGCGTCCACCGAGGTTCGCGGGCACGTGGTGGTCAACGCCACCGGTGTCTGGACCGACGAGATTCAAGCTCTGTCCAAGGAGCGCGGCCGCTTCCGCGTGCGGGCGTCCAAGGGCGTGCACATCGTGGTGCCGCGGGATCGCATCGTCAGCGAGGTCGCGATCATCCTGCGGACCGAGAAGTCGGTGCTCTTCGTCATCCCGTGGGGCACGCACTGGATCATCGGCACCACCGACACCGACTGGAATCTCGACCTGGCGCACCCCGCCGCCACCAAGGCCGACATCGACTACATCCTCGAGACGGTCAACACCGTGCTGGCGACGCCGCTGAACCACGACGACATCGACGGCGTCTACGCCGGTCTGCGTCCGCTGCTGGCCGGGGAGAGCGAGGAGACCTCGAAGCTCTCGCGCGAGCACGCCGTCGCCACGCCGTCGCCCGGCCTCGTCGCGATCGCCGGCGGCAAGTACACCACCTACCGGGTAATGGGCGAGGACGCCATCGACGCGGCAGCGGAGTTCGTGCCGACCCGCGTCGCGCCGTCGATCACCGAGAAGGTCCCGCTGATGGGGGCCGACGGTTACTTCGCCCTGATCAACCAGACCGAGCACGTCGGAAAGCACTACGACCTGCACCCCTACCGCGTCCGGCATCTGCTGGATCGCTACGGGTCGCTGATCGGCGAGGTGCTCGCGATGGCCGAGGGGCGGCCAGAACTGTTGGCGCCCATCACCGATGCGCCCGTCTACCTCAAGGTCGAGGCGTACTACGCCGCCGCCGCCGAGGGAGCCCTGCACCTCGAGGACATCCTGGCCCGGCGCATGCGCATCTCGATCGAGTACCCGCACCGCGGCGTCGACTGCGCTCGCGAGGTCGCCGAAGTCGTTGCCCCCGTGCTCGGTTGGAGCGCCGAGGACGTCGACCGCGAGGTCAACACGTACCGGGCTCGCGTCGAGGCCGAGGTGTTGTCCCAGACGCGGCCCGACGACGAGTCGGCCGACGCGCTGCGTGCCGCCGCGCCCGAGGCGCGTGCCGAGATTCTCGAGCCCGTGCCCTTGACGTGAGGCGTCCCGCGCCCCTTCCGGTTCGGGACGGCCTCGGACCGGTGCGGGTGCGGTTGCGCGGCGGTGCCGTGCTGGTCGAACTGGCCGACCGTTTTGGTGAGGCCGCGGCGGCCAAAGTGCTTGCCGGAGAAGTCGTCTGCGCCGACGGTACCGTCGTCGGTGCCGCGACGGTGCTGCCGCCGAATGCGGACGTCTACCTGTACCGCGACCTGCCCGACGAGGTGGCCGTCCCGTTCGACGTGCCCGTGCTGTATCGCGACGAGAACGTCGTCGTCGTCGACAAACCGCACTTCCTGGCGACGATGCCGCGGGGTGGGCACGTCGCCGAGACGGCGCTGGTGCGGCTGCGCCGCTCGCTGGACCTGCCGGAACTGTCGCCCGCCCACCGACTGGACCGGTTGACGGCCGGGGTGCTGCTGTTCACCGTGCGTCGGGAGGTCCGCGGCGCGTATCAGACGATGTTCGCGCGCGGCGAGGTGAGCAAGACGTACTTGGCGCGGGCGGGGAAGTCGGGGTTGGACTTTCCCCTGACGATTCGGAGTCGAATCATCAAGGAGCGCAGTCGGTTGCAAGCGTTCGAGGAACCCGGCGAACCAAATGCCGAGACGCTGGTCGAGCTGAGCTCCGGCGACGGGCTCTATCGGTTGACGCCCCGCACCGGCCGCACCCACCAGCTGAGGGTGCACATGGCGTCGCTCGGGCTGCCGATCGAGAATGACCCGTTGTATCCCGACGTGCTCGACGTGGCGCCGGACGACTTCACCCGGCCGCTACGACTGCTGGCCCAGCGGCTGGAGTTCGACGATCCCGTGGCGAACGTGCGCCGGTCGTTCGAGAGTGCCCGAACACTCTGACGCGACGTGGTCTACTGACCGTCGTGGATCGCACTGCATTCGACGCACTCTTCGACATGACCGGCCGCACCGTCATCGTGACGGGCGGCACCAGGGGCATCGGGCTCGCGCTGGCGGAGGGGTTCGTGCTCGCCGGCGCCAACGTCGTGGTGGCCAGCCGCAAGGCCGACGCCTGCGAGGAGTCGGCGGCGCACCTGCGCAGCCTCGGCGGGCAGGCGATCGGCATCCCCGTCCACGCGGGTGACGTCGAGGGGCTCGACGCCCTAGTCGACGGCACGCTGGCCGAATTCGGCGGCGTCGACGTGTTGGTCAACAACGCCGCCAACGCGCTGGCTCAACCACTCGGCGAGATGACCGTCGAGGCGTGGGCCAAGTCCAACGACGTCAACGTCCGCGGCCCGGTGTTCCTGACGCAGAAGGCGTTGCCACACTTGAAGAAGAGCGATCACGGCGCGGTGCTCAACATCGTGTCGGTCGGCGCCTTCGGCTTCGCCGCCGACCTGTCGATGTACGCGGCGGGCAAGGCGGCGCTGATGTCGTACACCCGGTCGATGGCTGCGGCCTTCGTCGGAGACGGCATCAGGGTCAACGCCATTGCGCCGGGTCCAATCGACACCGACATGATGCGCAACAATCCGCAGGAGGCGATCGACGGCATGACCCGCGGCACGCTGATGAAGCGCTTGGGGACCCCCGACGAACTGGTGGGCGCCGCGCTGCTGTTGTGTTCGGACGCAGGCAGTTACATCACCGGCACGATGATCATCGTCGACGGCGGCGGCACCCCGCGCTAGGGGTTCCCTCTCGTACCCGCGAGCGTGCGTGTCTGCGGGCAACACGCCGGTCGGAAATCGAAGTATGCGCACGCTCGGTCGTCAGAAGATACTCAGTGCCGCCGGTGAGCTCCGCGGCGGAAGGTGCGCGTGCCCGCCTCTGAGCGAATTGGGGCACATCGGGACGAGGGGTCGTGTCACGGATGGCCTGTCTCAGGGAGCCGTTTCACGGTCTCGGCCGACGGCGGAGCTCTCCGTCGCATAGTGCGCGTGCCCGCCTCTGAGCGAATTGAGGGTTGCCCCAAACCTCTTGTGTCACATCGGTTTCAGGAGTCGCAGGGCGGACTTTTTTGTCGGTGGGTCGTACTAGTGTTCGAGTAT
>NZ_NPKR01000027.1 GCF_008329535.1 Mycolicibacterium sp. P1-18 | reverse complement strand
CCGGGCAACACGATGTCCCCCGCCCGCAACCGCACCCCGAAGTCGTCGACCTTGCGGGCCAACCACGCCACCGCGGTCACCGGATTGCCCAGCACCGCGTCACTGCGCCCCTCGGCGACGACCTCACCGTTGCGCGTCAGCACCGCGTCGACGTTCTTGATATCGACGTCCTTCGGCGACACCCGGTCGGTGCCCAGCACCCACCCCGCCGAGGACGCGTTGTCGGCGATCGTGTCGCACAACTTGATCTTCCAGTCGGTGATCCGCGTGTCGATCAACTCGATCGACGGCGCGAACGCCGCCGTCGCGGCCAACACGTCGTCCTCGGTGCACCCTGCACCGGGCAAGTCGTCGGCCAGGATGAAACCGACCTCGACCTCCACCCGTGGATAGAGGAACTTCCCCGCCGGCACCGGCCGGTCCTCGAAGACCTCCATGTCGTCGAGCAGATGCCCGTAGTCCGGCTCGTCGACGCCCATCATCTGCTGCATCGCCTTCGACGACAGACCCACCTTGTGCCCGATCACCCGGGCACCGTCGGCCACCCGCGCCCGGATGTTGACCAGCTGAATCTCGTAGGCGTCCACCACGTCGATCTCGGCATACCGGTCGGTCAGCGGCTTCATCGGAACCTTGCCGCGCTCGGCCTCGGCCAGCTCGGCGGCCAGTTCGGCACGCACTGCAGACGACAACATC
>NZ_NPKR01000026.1 GCF_008329535.1 Mycolicibacterium sp. P1-18 | reverse complement strand
AAGACGCCGACCAGGATGCGATCACCGCGTCGATCAAGGAGGTCGCGGCGCAGGTGCAGACGTACGTGCCGGGGTACCGGTTGCTCAACGAGCCGCAGTTCGACCCGCCGTCGGTGCATTCCGGTGGGTACGCGTTGGTGACGGTGTTCGTCGAAGTCGAAGGCGCCGGGGACTATCTGCCGCCGTATGCGGGGAATCTGGACATCATGACCGCCGCGGCGACGAAGGTCGGCGAGGAGATCGCCAAGGAAGTGCTGGCTGCGACCACGGGGGGACACGCATGAGGGTCAGCGAGGAGCGCAGCGGATCGCGCATGGGCACCGAGGTGTTCTTCGACGCCAGCTGGGACGTTCGGATGACCGACACGTCGCTGCGCGACGGGTCCCACCACAAGCGCCACCAGTTCACCAAGGACGAAGTGCAGTCCATCGTCTTCGCGCTGGACGCCGCCGGGGTGCCGGTCATCGAGGTCACCCACGGTGACGGGCTGGGCGGGTCGAGCTTCAACTACGGGTTCTCCAAGACCCCGGAGCAGGAGCTGATCAAGCTGGCCGCGCAGACGGCCACGAATTCCAAGATCGCGTTCCTGATGCTGCCGGGTCTGGGCACCAAGGAGGACATCAAGGAGGCCCAGCAGAACGGCGGCTCGATCTGCCGGATCGCCACCCACTGCACCGAGGCCGACGTGTCGATCCAGC
>NZ_NPKR01000003.1 GCF_008329535.1 Mycolicibacterium sp. P1-18 | reverse complement strand
GGCGACACCGGCGTCGGCGGTTGGACAGGACAGAGATGGGTGCTTGTGGCGCAAGCTCCTATGAAGTCACAGCCGTCGCGTCGGTGACGTCGCGTGCCACCCCTAGCGACGGCCGACAGATCCACACGAGGACAACCAGTCGGCGTCAATCGACATCAGAGTCAGACCACCGCCGGGGGTGACACCCCTCCATGCTCTCTATCCACATCGCAATTGGTCGCCGGTGCACGGCAGCCCGGGAAGCGACACGTCAGGTCGCGGCAGCGGACGAAGTCGGCCAGCTTCTTCGACGGTCGGTAGCGGGGTTCCGGTGGGGCTTGGCCGGGGTGAACGATCCGGATGATGGTCGCGCCGACGGTGGCTCGGCAGGCGATGGCTCCGGGCAGGAACTGGCCACCCATCAGTGCTGCGGGTCGCAGGTTGGAGAAGCGACCCGGTGCTGAAGTGAGGGCTTCGGTCAGGGTGAGCTCACGCAGGGGCTTGGTGAACATCGCCGGGGCTTCGCCGTCGAGGGCGGTGCGCTCGTCGGCCGGCGGCGGCGTCGCGGAGTCGGGTTCCACGGTGTCGGACGGTTCGGGCGCGGCGGGTCCCGGAGTGTGGGGCGCAGGCGGGGGCGGGCTGACGGTGTCCGCGGACGCAATCACGTAGACCACCACCCCGGTCGAGGGCGGGTTCTCACCGGCCGGGCAGTCGTCGGTCTGACACAGGCAGGCCAGGCGGTCCGCGCCGTGGGCCCACGCTCCCATCGCGTCGGCACGCCGCTGATCCAACGTCCGTGGATCAGCCGGGCACACGGTCCTGGCCAGTGCGTCCATGCGGGCATCGACGGCCTTCGCGTCGGTGGCGAACAGGGTCGCGAAGACGGTGGCCATTCCGCTGCCGTCCTCGTCGCCAACCTCCACGCTGCGGCCGCGGGCGCGGGTCTCGGTGCGGATAACGGCCTGCGGGTCGACCTGGGCGACGAAGGCGTCGACGGTCTTCTCCAGTGCGGCCACCGACATGGGTTCGCGGTCACTCAATGCCTCGGCCAACAGCCGGTCCAACTCCTGAAGAGCCGCGGGGTCCACGACCAGTGCGCCGCGCTGCACGACGGTGCGCACCAGTTGGTAAGTGATGAGCCCTTCGGCGAACACCGCTGAGACGAGGGGAAAGCGTTCGTGCAGGGCGACGGCGATCAGCAGTTGGTTGGACGCGGCGCCCGTGGTGATCCGCAACGCCGCCCCGATGTGGGCGGCCACGGCGTCCCACGTGTCTGTGCACCACAGGTCTTGCTCCGCGGACCCATCGGCGGCAGCCGCAGCCGAGAACATGCCCGCCATCGCCGCCACCTTGCGGGCGCACGCCGCGGACTCCGTCCGCGACCACGCCTCGACGGCACCGGCACCCGAGGTGCCTGCCGCAGCGGTGGCCAATGAATCGAACATGCATTCGACTTTAGGCCCGTCCACCGACGAAAACCAGGCCCCACCAGCCAACCTGTGGATGGATCAGAACCCTGTGCACAACTCCGGGGTTGAAACCCGGAATTGTCAGTGCCGCATGCTAAGTCGACGAATCAGAGTGGCGTCAGGCCGTGCTTGCGCAACGTCTTGTTGCGGTTCTGCTTGTCCCGCAACAGCCGCATCGACTTGCGCAGCAACAGCCGCGTCTCGTGCGGTTCGATGACGCCGTCGATGTAACCGCGCTCGGCGGCGATCCACGGCGTCGCCAAATTCAGGTTGTAACCCTCGATGAAGTCCGCACGGATCTTCTGCACCTCGGGCGAGGTCGGATCGGGGAAGCGCTTCACCAAGAGCTGAGCCGCTCCCTCGGCACCGATCACCGCGATGCGCGCGGTCGGCCAGGCGAAGTTCAGGTCGGCGGAGAGCTGCTTGGAGCCCATCACCGCGTAGCCGCCGCCGTAGGCCTTGCGGATCACGAAGGTCACCTTCGGCACGTCGGCCTCGACGATGGCGTTGAAGAAGCGGCCGCCGCGCTTGATGATGCCGCCCTTCTCCTCCTCGAGGCCCGGCATGGCGCCCGGGGTGTCGACGACGAAGACCAGCGGCAGGTTGAACGAATCGCAGAACCGGATGAAACCCGCTGCCTTGTCGGAGGCTTCGTTGCCGACCGCCCCGGCGTTGTTCAACGGCTGGTTGGCGATCACGCCGACGGGATGCCCGTCGACGCGCGCGAACGCGGTGATCATGGACGGGCTGCGCTGCTCGGCGATCTCGAAGACGTCGCCGTCGTCGAAGATCCGGAGCAGGATCTCGTGCATGTCGTAGGCCTGGTTGTCCGAGTCCGGCACGATCGTGTCGAGCTCCAGGTCCGACGGCGTGATCTCGGGCTCCAGGCCCGGGTTGACGATCGGCACGCTGTCGAAGTGGTTGGGCGGCAGGAAGCTCAGGTAGTCACGCACGTACTGGTAGGCCGCGCTCTCCGACTCGACCACCTTGTGGATGTTGCCGCGCTGCGCCTGGACGTCGGCGCCGCCCAGCTCGTCGAAGGTGACGTCCTCACCGGTGACGTCCTTGATCACGTCGGGCCCGGTGATGAACATGTAGCCCTGGTCGCGGACGGCGACGATCAGATCGGTCTGGATCGGCGAATAGACCGCTCCGCCAGCACATTTGCCGAAGATCAGCGAGATCTCGGGCACCAGGCCGCGCAGCATCTCGTGGCGTCGGCCCAGTTCGGCGTACCAGGCCAACGACGTTGCGGCGTCCTGGATGCGGGCGCCACCGGAGTCGTTGATGCCGATGATCGGGCAACCGACCATGGCCACCCACTCCATCAGCCGGGCCACCTTGCGGCCGAACATCTCCCCGACCGAACCCTGGAACACCGTCTGGTCGTGACTGAAGACGCCCACAGGACGACCGTCGATGGTGCCGTGCCCGGTGACCACGCCGTCGCCGTAGAACGCGTTGGGGTCCCCGGGGGTGCGGGCCAGTGCGCCGATCTCCAGGAAGCTGCCCGGATCGAGCAGTTCGTAGATGCGGGCGCGGGCGCTCGGAATGCCCTTCTTGTCGCGACGGGCCTTCGCCTTCTCGTCACCCGGATCCTTCGCGAGCTCCAACCGCTCACGGAGCTCGGCCAGCTTTTCGGCCGTGGTGTGGGCTCTGCTGGCGACGGGGGCCACTTCCTGGGTCACTTCTGCTCGCTCTCGATGCGGTTGATCGCCTCACTCATGTGCGCGCCGACCTTCGCAATGTACGGCTCGTCGATCGCCTGAATGTGCTCGCCCCCGATGTGCACGACCTCCAGATCGGAGACGAACTCACCCCAGCCGCCGTCGGGCTGACGCGTCGAATAGGCGGGCTCGAACGTGATCGCGTCGTCGTGATAGCGGTCGGCCATGTACAGCGTGACGTGCCCGTCGTACTGCTCGATGTCGGCGACGTCGAGCGCGCGCTGATCCAGGTACGACGTCCGCTGGTGCTCGATGATGCCCCCGGGGATCTGCACGCCGGAGTCCTTGACCGCGTTGAGGATGAACTCCACCTGACCGGCGTCGTCGAGCTTTTCGAGCTCCTCGTAGGGGATCTCGGGAATCTGCACGTTGAACGTCTTCTCGGCGAACTTCGCGTAGCGGTCCCAACGGGCCCTGGTCCCCTCGGTGGAGGTGTCGATCGGCTCGCCGGGTCGCACGCAGTCGATCAGGCCGACGAATTGCACGTCGGCGCCGGCCTTCTTCAGCCCGATCGCGCAGGCGTAGGACAGTGCCCCGCCCAGCGACCAGCCCGCCAGGACGAACGGCTTGCCGGTCCGTCCCTCGGTCCAGCCGTTGAGCTCCAACAACTTCGGGACGTACTGCGCGGCCCGCTCCTCGATGGTGCCCTCGACCCGCTCCAGCCCGATCATCGGCACGCCGGCGGGCAGCCGCTTGAGAAGCGGCTCGTAGACCACCGTCGAACCGCCGGCCGCGTGGAACACGAACACGGGAACGTCGCTCTCGTCCTCGGCCTTGCGGATGGTGCGGACGAAGCCGTCCAGCTCGCCGGCCTCGAGGAAATCGCGGACCGTGGAGGACAGCTCCTCGATGGTCTGCGCCTTCTTGACGTCCTCGGCAGTGATCGTGCCCTCGGCGCGCTCGGACAGGCGCTGCGCCATCTTCTGTGCTTCCTCGTCCGTGAGTTCGCGGAGCGAGTTGAAGATGCCGCCCGGCGACTTGCCCGTGACGATCGCCCACGTCGCGAACGTCACGCGCTCGGCGGCGTCGCGGGGCGGGACGTCGGAGTTCAAGGCCTCCGAGATCGCCTGCTGGTTGAGCACCTGTGCCGCCCCGGCCAGGTTCGGCGTCTTCGCCGGGGTCGACGGTCCGGCCGGATTGGTCGGTGGTGGCGGCGGGGGCGGGACGATGCCCGCGGTCTCGATGGGTGCCGGGGGTGGCGCGGAAGCCTCCGCCTCGGCCGCCTTCTTGGTGAGCATGTCCTCGAGCTCGGCGACCGTGGTGGCTCCGCCCATCAGCTCGGCCTGCGCGGCGGCGATCTCCTCGTCGGTCTGCGTCTTCTGCACCTCGGCCAGCTGGCCGACTTCGTCGCGGTGCTCGATGGCGTACTGGATCAGCTTCTCGACGGCGTACAGGTTGGCGTCGCGCACGGCGGTCAGCTGGATCGGCGGCAGGTCGAAGTCGTACTCGACGCGGTTCTTGATGCGAACCGCCATCAGCGAATCCAGCCCCAGCTCGATGAGCGGCACCTCCCACGGCAGGTCCTCGGGCTCGTAACCCATGGCGCTGCCGACGATGGTGCCCAGCCGCTGCGCGATCGTCTCACCCGACTCGGGTGACCACTTGGCGAAGCCGGCCGCCAAACCCGCTCCGGCAGTGAGGTTGTCCTGCAGGATCGCCGCGTCGTCCTCGACGGCCTCCGGCTGCGAGGGCTCCTCGACCGCCACGGGCTGCGCGACGGCCACCTCGGAGACGGCCGAGCCGGCGCCGACGGCGGTCGGCAACGCGGTCGCCTGCCCCCCGCGGGTCACGATGGCGTCGTAGACCAGGGTGAACGATTCGTCGATGCGGGCGTGCACCTGCACCGTCGCCCCACCGGGATGACGGGTCAGGGTGGTGACCAGCTTGGCGTCGTCGGCCGGGACCGCGCGCTGCTCGTACGCGGTCAGCTTGGCGTCCGGAAGCACCTGCACCGCAGCGGCCTTCACCAATGCGGCCAGATCGGTCGTGGCGCGCGGGGAGTACTCCCACACGTGGCGTCCGTCGGGCATCGCGACGTGGGTACCCGGCAGGACGTTGGAGCCGTCTCCGGAGAACCGGACGTCGAGCCAGTGCGGCTTGCGCTTGAACCGCGTCGGCGGGATGTCGGCGTACTCACCGGGCGCAAACAGGGTGCGGAAGTCCAGGTCGTGGCCGTAGGTGAACAGCTGCGCCATGGCCGAGGTCATGGAGTCGAGCTCGTCCTGCTTGCGAGCGAGCGTCGCGATCAGCTGCCCGTCGTGCAGACCGGCCGACGCCGTGGTCAAGCCAACCTGCATGAGCGCCACGGGGTTTGGCGCCAACTCGAGGAACGTGGTGTGACCGTTGTCGACGGCGTTGCGGATGCCGTGGGTGAAGTAGACGCTGTGCCGCAGCCCCTTCTTCCAGTAGTCGACGTCGTGGATGGGCTCGGCACCCGCGCGGATGAGCTGGCCTTCGTGGACGGTGGAGTAGTACGCCGTCTCCAGCGGGCGCGGTTCGATGCCGGTGATCTCCGCCGAGAGCTCACCGAGCAGCGGATCCATCTGCTGGGTGTGACTGGCGCCCTTGGTCTGGAACTTGCGGGCGAACTTGCCCTCGGACTCCGCGCGCAGGATGATCGCGTCGATCTGCTCGGGCGGGCCGCCGATCACGGTCTGGGTGGGCGCCGCGTACACGCACACCTCCAGCCCGGGGTAATCGGAGAAGACGGTCTTGATCTCGTCGGCGGAGTACTCGACGAGCGCCATCAGGCGGATGTATTCGCCGAACAGCATCGCCTCGCCCTCGCCCATCAGGTGCGCGCGCGAGCAGATGGTGCGGGTGGCGTCCTCCAGCGACAGGCCGCCGGAGAAGTAGGCCGCGGCCGCCTCACCGAGCGACTGTCCCACCAGCGCACCGGGTTTCGCGCCGTGGGCCTTTAGCAGCTCACCCAGCGCGATCTGGATCGCGAAGATGACGGTCTGGACCACCTCGATGGGGTAGTCGCAGGTCTCGTCGGTGTAGTCGATCGCGTCGTCGAGGATCAGCTCGACGACGGAATAGCCGCGCTCGTCCTGAATGAGCGCGTCCACCTTGTTGATCCACTCGGCGAACACCTCGTCGCGCAGGTACAGGCTCTTGCCCATCTTGCGGTGCTGCGCACCGAAACCGGCCAGCACCCAGACGGGTCCGTTGGACACGGGTCCGTCGGCGGCCAGCACCAGCGGGGTCTGCTTGCCCTCGGCCAGGGCGCGCAAGCCCTTGACCGCCTCGTCGTGGTCGTGGGCCAAGACCACTGCGCGCGAACGCCCGTGGTTGCGGCGTGACAGCGACCGCCCGATCGATTCGAGGGACGCCGCGCGGCCTGCCTCGCTGTCGATCCAGTCGGCGAGCTCGGCGGCCGTGGCCCGCTTGCGCGAGGTCAGGAAGCCGGAGACGGCGAGCGGCACCAGGGGTGCCACCGGCTCGGAGTCGAGTTCTTCGCGCGCGGCCTGGAGCAGGCGGATCGCCTCGTCGGTGAGGCCCGGCAGTTCGGGCTCGGCATCGGCGGCCGCGGCGGGCACGTCCAGGCCGTCGTCGTCATCGTCGTCCAGGATGTCGCCGTACTCGTCCACCCGCACACCGCCGACGAACACCGCGTTGGCGTCCGCCTTCGGCTGTGCGGCAACGGGTTCGGCCACGGGCTCGGGTTCGACGAGATCGGACGGCAGCACCTCGCGCACGACGAGGTGGGCGTTGGCGCCACCGAAGCCGAAGCCCGAGACGCCGGCGATCGCATGGCCGCTGTAGCGCGGCCAGTCGGACACGGTGTCGTTGACCTTGATGTGGATCTTGTCGAAGTCGATGTACGGGTTGGGGCCGGCGTAGTTGATCGACGGCGGCAGCTTGTCGTTCTGCAGCGACAGCGCCACCTTGGCCAGGCTCGCCGCGCCAGCAGCCGACTCCAGGTGTCCCACATTGGACTTCACCGCACCCAGCAGGGCGGGCTTGTCGGCCGCGCGACCCTTGCCGATGACACGGCCCAGGGCGTCGGCCTCGATCGGGTCACCGAGGATGGTGCCGGTGCCGTGCGCTTCGACGTAGTCGACGGTGCGCGGGTCGATGCCCGCGTCCTTGTAGGCCTTGCGCAGCACGTCGGCCTGCGCGTCCGGGTTCGGAGCGAGCAGCCCGTTGGACCGGCCGTCGTGGTTGACCGCGGCACCCGCGATGACCGCGATGATCTGGTCGCCGTCGCGGCGGGCGTCGGCCACGCGCTTGAGCACCAGCATGCCGCCGCCCTCGGAGCGGGCGTATCCGTTGGCGTCTGAGGAGAACGACTTGATCCGGCCGTCGGGCGCGAGCACGCCGCCGACCTCGTCGAAGCCGATGGTGACGAGCGGGGTGATCAGCGCGTTGACGCCGCCCGCCAGCACCACGTCGGCGTCACCGGCGCGCAGGGCCTTGACGCCCTCGTGCACGGCCACCAGCGACGAGGAGCACGCGGTGTCGATGGCCATCGACGGTCCGCGGAAGTCGAAGAAGTACGACACCCGGTTGGCGATGATCGAGCTGGTCGTGCCGGTGATCGCGTACGGGTGCGCGACGGCCGGGTCGGACACCGACAGGAAGCTGTAGTCGTTGTTGGACGCGCCGACGAATACGCCGACGGTCTCGCCGCGCAGGCTCGACGCCGGAATCCTGGCGTGCTCCAAGGCTTCCCAGGTGAGTTCCAGAGCCATCCGCTGCTGCGGATCGATGTTGTCGGCCTCCATCTTCGACAGCGCGAAGAACTCGGAGTCGAAACCCTTGATGTCGGACAGGTAGCCGCCGCGGGTGTGCGCCCGGGCGACCCGCTCGGCGATCCTGGGGTCGCCGAGGAATTCCTCCCAGCGGCCCTCGGGCAGATCGGTAATGGCGTCGACGCCGTCGAGCAGGCCCCGCCACATCTCGTCCGGGGTGTTCAGGTCGCCTGGGAACCGGGTGCCGATGCCGACGATGGCCACGTCGAGTTCGGCGGAGTCGACGTTCGAGGTCCTCGACCAGTCGTAGTCGTCGTCGACGAGCGCCTCGTCCTCGGGATCGCCCTCGACGATGACCGTCGCCAGCGACTCGATCGTCGGGTTCCGGAACAGGACGGTCGCCGTCAACGTGACACCGGTCAGGTCCTCGATGTCACTGGCCAGCGACACCGCGTCGCGCGACGACAGGCCCAGTTCGACCATCGGCGCGGCCTCGTCGATGCCGTCGGCGGACTGACCGGTGGCGTCGGCGATCCAGTTGCGCAGGAACTCGCGCAGCTCGGCGACCGTCTTGTCGGTACGAGCTGGCTTCGCCGACGAACCGCCCCCGGCGAGCACTGGCGAATTGTCTTCGGATTCAGTCATATTCACAGTCACTTTCGCCGAGGTGCGGCCTGGGTGGACCGACGGAGCGCGTTAGTCCGTCTGATCGGGGAAGTCGTTGGCGATCTTGCCGCTGCGCAAACTGCCGTCGAGGTAGGCCGACCGGCAGGCCCGGCGACCGATCTTGCCGCTGGAGGTGCGCGGGATCGCGCCCGCCGGCGTCAGCAGCACGTCGCGCACCGTCACGCCGTGCCGGACGGCGATGGCGGCGCGGATCTCGTCGGCCACCGGCTCGAGGTCCATCTTGTGGGCGCCCGGCGCACGTTCGGCGACGATCACGAGCTGTTCGGAGGTGTCGTCGGCGTCCCGCTTGAGACCGGCGTGCGCGTTCTCGAACACCACGTCGGGAAGCTGGTTGGCCGGCACCGAGAACGCCGCGACGAAGCCGGTACGCAGCGCCTTGCTGGCCTCCTGGGCGGAGTACTCGAGATCCTGCGGGTAGTGGTTGCGGCCGTCCACGATCACCAGGTCCTTGACGCGGCCGGTGATGTAGAGGTCGCCGTCGTGGAAGGCGCCGAAGTCACCGGTGCGCACCCAGGTGGCGTCGTCGGGCGCACCCTCGGCATGCGAGGGGTTGGTCCGGGACTTGAGGATGTTCTGGAACGTCGCGGCCGTCTCCTCCGGCTTGTTCCAGTAGCCCGTGCCCATGTTCTGGCCGCTGATCCACACCTCGCCGATCTGCCCGTCGGGCAGCTCGGTGGCGCTCTCGCCGTCGACGATGGTGGCCCACTCGGCCACGCCGACCTTGCCGGCGGACGCCTGCGCCACCGCGGACGGGGAGTCCTCGGCGACCTCGACGAAGCGGTAGGCGTTGAGCTGCTCGCGGTCGACGTAGACGACCTTCGGCGGCTCGTCGGTCGGGGTGGTGGAAACGAACAGCGTCGCCTCGGCCAGGCCGTAGGACGGCTTGATGGCCTTCGGGTTGAACCCGAACGGGTTGAACGCGGCGTTGAAGCGGGCGACGGTGGCGGCCGAGATGGGCTCGCTGCCGTTGAGGACGGCCTTGACGTTGGACAGGTCCATCGGCGGCTCGCCGTCCTTCGGCACGCCACGCGCGGCGGCGTGGTCGAACGCGAAGTTGGGCGCGACGGAGATGACGCCGCCGGTGTCGTCGTCCTTGCGGGCCATCTCGCGGATCCAGCGGCCGGGCCTGCGGACGAACGCGGCCGGCGTCATGAAGGTGATGTAGTGGCCGACGACGGGCGGGATCATCGCCGTGACGAGACCCATGTCGTGGAAGAACGGCAGCCAGGTGACGCCGCGGTCGCCCTCGTCGCCGCCGATGCCCTCGATGACCTGGACGATGTTGGTCGCCAGGTTGAGGTGGGTGATCTGCACGCCGGTGGGGATGCGGGTCGACCCGGACGTGTACTGCAGGTAGGCGACCGTGTCGTGGGTGACGTCCTCCTGGACCCAGGTGGCGCCGACCTCGTCGGGCACGGCGTCGACGGCGATGACGCGGGGCCGCTCCTTGGCGGGGCGGGTGCGGAAGAACTTCCGGACGCCTTCGGCCGAGTCGGTGGTGGTCAGGATCGCGGTGGGCTTGCAGTCGTCGAGGACGGCGTGCAGACGGCCGACGTGGCCCGGCTCGGACGGGTCGAACAGCGGGACGGCGATGCGGCCGGCGTAGAGGACGCCGAAGAAGCCGACGAGGTAGTCCAGGTTCTGCGGGCAGAGGATGGCGACGCGGTCACCGGGCTGGGTGACCTGCTGCAGCCGGGCGCCGACGGCCTTGTTGCGGGCGCTGAAGTCGCGCCAGCCCAGGTTGCGGGCGACTCCGTCGCGCTCGGTGGAGAAGTCGATGAACTGGTAGGCGAGGTTGTCGCCACGCACCTTGGCCCACTTCTCGACGTGCCGCACCAGGTTGCCGTTGTCGGGAAACCGGATCAGGCCGTCCTTCAAGAACGGGTTGTGGAATCCCATGTCACTCCTCTGTCGACGCTGCCCCTGCCGTCGCGAACCGGCCGAGGCCAAACCCCAAGATCATATCGGTGGGTAGGCCGTTGCCCTGGGACCCACTCTGTAGACGACCCGCCGGGTTTCAAGGACGGGTGCTCTTACTTTTCTCTTAATGTTAGGTGAGCTTTGGACGAAGGCCAAATCCGATCTGCCCCAGCGAGCCCAAATCACCCGTGCTTCGGATGTGGCGCGTTGTCGATCAAGCCCCGCGCCCACGACTGCGTCCACTGCGTCGCGGTTTGCCCGTCGAGCACCCAGAACTGCGGGGTGTTGTACAGCGCGTGCACCGGTCCCGCGGCACCACCGCTGAGCACTTCCAGGGTCTTCGGCAGGTTGACGATGGAGAACGCCCCCTCCGGTGCCGAGCAGATCAGGTCCCCGGTGCCGCAGATCTGGTTCACGCGGTCGTTGAGGGACCCGAATCCCCCAGGTCGCGGACCCGACATCGTCAGGCCGAGCGCCGACAGGGTGGGCACCTCCTGCAGCGTGATCTCGGCGCCCTGCCCAGGCGGGTTCGGGCCGACGTCGTTCCCGACGCCCGGCTCCCGGCGCCCGTCGGCGATCAGCGTCACGCCCAGGACCAGGTCGGCGTCGACGGGACCGCGCCCGTTGCCGATGTCGCTGGCGATGTCACCGGCGATCACGGCGCCTTGGGAGAACCCGACGATGACGTAGCTCGTCAGGGGGCAGCGATTGTTCATGTCGGTCAGCGCCTGAATGGCGGCCTTGGTGCCCTCGGCGCGGCTGTCGTTGTACGACATCTGCTTGTCGGCGGCGAACGGATTGTGGAACTGGGCGGTGTAGGGAACGGTGTACTCGGCCACCCGGTCGTTGCCGTAGGCCTGCCGAAGCGGGTTGGTCACGTTCAACAGCAGGGCGATCGGGAACTGCGTCGGGTTGACGGGGTCGAGCTGCGGTGAGGACTCCCACGTGCCCGGAATGGACAGCACCATCACGTCCGCGCAGCTGGCGTCCTGGAACTCCGGCCGGGGCTTGGAACCGGGCGTCGTCGGAATCCCGCTCGTCGAGGGCTGGGCACTCGGCGGGGTCGCCGTGGGCGGCGAGTCCGGCGAGCGCATCAGGATCCACAACCCGACCACGAGGAGGCCGACCAGCACCGCCACCGACCCGGCCGCCACCAGGGCGAGTAGTCGATGACGCTTGCGTTGGCGATTGGTAGCCATGACGTTGGGTGGTCTCCTACTTAGCAGAGGGTTTCGGTGGCGATGCGAATGTAGTCGGACGTCTCGGAGTTGACGTGGCCGGCCGGTGGCACCACCGACTCGCCGTAGGAGTCCCGCACGTCGCCGCGCACCATCGGCAGAACGAAGTCCCAGACTTCCTGGTCGCTCTGCTTGGCGGCCTTCGCCTGGCACACGCAGGACCCGATGTTCAGCGCGGACAGCTCACTCGAGGGCGTCAGCCCCGCTTCGGTCAGAGCGTCGAGGTACGACCGCTGGGCGGGCGTGACGACGAGTTCGGGGTTCTCTCCCGGCGGCACGGCTGGGGCCTGGGCGAACGCCTGCGCACTCCCGTCACCGGCGGTGGTCTCCGACGGCATGCCGATGGTTGCCATGACGTCGTCACCCATGCCGCAACCACTGACCACGAGTGCGGCACAGGCCATTGCGGCGCTTGCCGTTCGAGGTCTGCCCAGGTGCACGCCTCCAAGGTACCGGGGCGCGGCGCCTACCTGATCGCGGCGGACAGATCCCCGGACAGCGCGGCCAGTTGCGGGGCCCAGCTGCCCCAGTCGTGCTGGCCCGAGGTCGGGAAGTCGAAGTGCGCGTTGTGGCCGCCGACGTTGCGGTAGTGCTGATAGAAGGTGCGGGCGCTGCCCGAGGTCTGGTCGCAGACACCGATCATCGCCGCGGGATCGGTGCAGTCCATCGCCACCGGGCTGTACACCCACAGCCGAGTATTGTTGGCGTTCAACAGGTTCACGTGAACGTCGGGGTCATGCCACTTCCAGCGACCGAGCTGCGCCGCACCCCACATCGCCTGGGTGTTGACGCCACCGAAGCTGGCCAGCCCGGCGGTGATGGCACCGTTGTACGCGGTCTGCGACGGCGTCAGGAAGCCCGACAGCGACCCCGCGTACCGGAAGCGGTCCGGGTGGAACGCGGCCAGCGCCATGGCGGCGTAACCGCCCTGGGCGGCACCGACGACGCCGTGACCGTTCGGGGCGAGGCCCTTGTTCGCGGCGAGCCAGTCCGGCAGCTCCTGGGACAGGAAGGTGTCCCACTGCTTGCTGCCGTCGGCCTCCCAGTTGGTGTACATGCTCCAGGCGCCGCCGGCCGGGGCGGCGACCGAGATGCCCTTGCCCGCGAGGGTGCTCATCGCGTTGCCGGCCGTGACCCAGTTACTGGTGTCGGGGGCGGCGTTGAAGGCGTCCAACAGGATCACCGCATGCGGGCCGCCGCCCTGAAAGGCGACCGGGATGTCACGGCCCATGGCCGCCGACGGCACCATCAGGTATTCGACGCCCTCGGCCTTGGCGACATGGGGGCTCGCCAGCCACAGCCCGACGGCCAGGGTCAATGCAAGAGTCGACCTGAAGAGCGCTGAGAGCAGCCGCATACCCATCTCACCAATCTGTTGATTCGGTTGTAGTGAATCACATCACGACGACGAGCCGCGCCGGAAACGAGTGACGGCGGCGACCCCCGAGGGGATCGCCGCCGCCAATCGATCTGTTTTTGCTGGCGCCTAGGAGGCGGCCGTCGGAACTGCGTTCAGAACGCGCTGCACGTCCGGCTTCATGGCCTGCAGCTGCTGGCCCCAGTACGGCCAGTCGTGCGTGCCGCTCTCCGGGAAGTTGAAGACGGCGTTGGAGCCACCGGCAGCCAGGTAGTCGGTCTGGAACTGCTTGTTGGTGCGCAGCGTCAGGCCCTCGAGGAACTTGGCGGGCAGGTTGTTGCCGCCCAGGCCGCTCGGGGTGCCGTTACCGCAGTAGATCCACACGCGAGTGCCGTTTGCGACGAGCGTCGCCATGTTGGCGGGGACCATGGGGTCGTTGTACTTCCACGCCGGGTCGGTCTCGGCCGGACCCCACATGTCGTCGGCCTTGTAGCCGCCCGCGTCACCCATCGCGGTGTTGATCAGACCCGGCCACCAGCCCTCGGACGGATTCAGGAAGCCCGAGAGGGCACCGGCGTACTGGAACTGCTGCGGGTGGTGGATGGCCAGCGTCAGCGACGCCGAACCGGCCATCGACAGGCCGACCGCCGCGGTGCGGGTCGCGTCGACGCCGTTGTTGGCGGAGAGGTACGCGGGAAGTTCCTGGGTCAGGAAGCTCTCCCAGTTGTACGTCAGGCAGGTGCCGGACTTCTTACCGCAGGCCGGCTTGTACCAGTTGGTGTAGAAGCTGGACTGGCCACCGACGGGCATCACGACCGACAGGCCCGAGCCGTTGTACCACTCGAAGGCCTGGGTGTTGATGTCCCAGCCGTTGAAGTCGTCCTGCGCGCGGAGACCGTCGAGCAGGTAGATCGACGGAGAGTTCGGGCCGCCGCTCTGGAACTGAACCTTGATGTCGCGGCCCATGCTGGCCGACGGAACCATCAGGTACTCGACCGGCAGACCCGGCCTCGAGAACGCGCCTGCCGTAGCAGAGCCGCCGACGACGCCTACGAGTCCGGGCAGTGTCCCCACCGCGAGGGCTGCGACCGCGAAGCGGCGCGCCATCTTCCGTACGAAACTCATGCTTGTATGAATCCTTTTCGTTTGAATGCTGCACGACAGACTCGCTGCGTGCCGCTGTAGTCAACCACACACGAGAGCGAAAACCCTCTCCCGCACGTGTCCTTCCTGGTCACCCGCTCAGCCATTGAGTGTGGCAATCAGGTCGGGCTTGAGGGCCTGCAGCTGCTGACCCCAGTAAGCCCACGAGTGGTTTCCCTCGGTGGGGAACGCGAAAGTGGCATTGCTGCCACCGGCCTTGGCGTAGGCGTCCTGGAACCGCTTGTTGCCGTTCAGGGCGAGCGATTCCAGGCCGTTGGCGCTGAACGTCTGTCCGGGGTCGACGTTCTCGTCGACCGGCCCACCGCCGGGGGCGCAATAGATCCACAACCGGGTGCGGTTGGCGACGATGCGGTCCACCTGGAGCAGGGGATCGTTGCGCTTCCAGGCCGGATCCCAGGGCGCTCCCCACATGTCGTCGACGTTGTAGCCGCCGGCATCCAGCATCGCGACGCGGATGGCCTGTTTCATGAAGGGCGTCGAGGGGTTGAGGAACCCCGACAGCGAGGCCGCGTAAGTGAATTGGGCCGGGTGGTAGGCCGAGAGGATCAGGCTGGCGCCGCCCGCCATCGACAGGCCGACGACGCCGTTTCCGGTCGGCGACACCTGCCTGGCGGTGGCGAGGTACGCGGGCAGCTCCTGGGTGAGGAATGTCTCCCATTTATAGGTGAAGGCCTGCTTGTTGAAGCTCGACGGCGAGTACCAGTCCGTGTAGAAGCTGGACTCTCCGCCGACGGGCATCACCACGTCGACGCCGGACTGGTCGAACCACTCGAACGCGGCCGTGTTGACGTCCCAGCCGTTGAAGTCGTCCTGGGCACGCAGGCCGTCGAGGAGGTAGACCGCCTTGCGCGGCGCCGGATTCGGCACGGGTGCCGGTGCGGTCCCGGACTGGTACTCCACGCGGACGTTCCGGCCCATCGCCGCGGAGTAGACGTCGAGGTATTCGACCGGCAGCCCGGCTCGGGAGAACGCCGAGGCGGTCGGGGTGCCGACCGAGACCTCACCGACCGTCACGAGGAGTGCGATCAACGCCAGCAATACGTGACGGAGTCGCGGTCGGGTCCACATCGGTCTGTGTATCGCCGCGCCCTGACGTGCCGTTACACGCTCGTGCTGATCACGGGCCCGTTGCGGGCATCCCGGTGTAGGGCGGCACCTTCGGCGGAGGCGGCGCGATGCCGCATCGCGCCAGTTCGTAGCGCGGGACTCGGTCGATCCGGTACTTGGTGAACGCCCAGGCGTTGACGACGTTGGAGGCGAACCGCTTGAGCCCCAGCGGACCGCGGATCGAGGTCAGCATCGCATCGGTGTCCGGGCACGTGAGCGCGGCCTTGGCCTGCGCGATCCAGTCCTCGTCCAGGTACGGCGGGATGAACGGTCGCATCGGAAGGAAGGGGCCTTCGGCGACGGCCCAGTCGGGGAACAGGTTCTTGTCGTGGCCGATCCGGGCGTCCTCCAGGCGCGCGGTGTGCGCGGCCAAGGGATTCGCCAGCCCGATCTGGTCGATCACCCGGACGTTGAGGCCGACGTTCATGCCGAGCATCCCGAGATTGGTGAAGAACACCGTGTGGGGTCCGATGCGACTGTCGGCGAAGGCGGGCGCGGCCCCCACCGGTGGCGGCGGGAGCGGCGGCGGCAGCGCAGGTACGACGTCCCACCGGTCGAAGTTGCCCGACGGCAGGAGAAGCGCACCGTCGGGCGTGTTGTCGATGGCCGCCACCACGGCGCGCATGCGCGGGTAGTCCAAATAGTCGGCCCCGGTCAGGGGATGCGCGTGGCCCGTCGCCTGCGCATAGAACCGACGCTCGTCGACGATGCCCGACGCCGTCACCCGGGTCGCGTCGCTACCCAGGCCCGGCGAGTTCGCCGCCCACAGCGACCAGCCGACCACCGCCAGCCAGAACACCGCCGAGGCGCCGGCGAGGAGGTACCCGGGTCCGCGGACCGCGCGCATTCCGGACGGAAGCACGATGGGAATCACCGCGATGGGTGCGAGCAGGCAGAACAACGGGGTCAGCAGCACGCGGCCGTGCATGAAGTCGCCGCCCTGGCGCACCCAGTACACCGCCTGGATCAGCCCGCTGCCCGCCATGAAGACGACCACGGCGGTGGGGCTCTGAAGAAGGCTGGTCCACCGACCGCGGGTTCGGGTGACGTGACCGCGCTTGCGCCACAACAGGCTTCGCACCCCGAGCAGCAGCAGCCCGAGCCCGCCGAGCAGCACCAACGGGATCCACAGCAGGTACGGCCGGTTGAAGTTGGTGAGGTAGACGAAACCCTGCGTCCACTTGGAACCGGAGGCGTCCTTCGCGACGGCGGTGCCAGGGACCAGCAGACCGTAGTAACCCATCCGGAAGATCTGATACACCACGGGCAGCAGACCGCCCGCCACGACGATGAGCAGCCGACGGCGCCAACCGTGCGCCGCGACGAGCATCATCAGCAGGGCGACCCCGCCGATCAGCGCGAGCTCGGGCCTGATCAGCACGCTGAGCCCCGCCACGAACGCCAGCGACCCCTCGAAGAACCATCCGGTCGCGTTGCCGCCCGCTTCGTTCGGCGCGGGCGGGTTGACCCGCGGCGCCTGCGACCAGCAGACCATCAGCCACCACAGCAGGCCCAGATAGGCCAGCACCAAACCGTTCTCGAGCCCCGACGTGGCGAAGTCACGCGCCGGCGGGATCGCGATGTACACGATCGCCCCGGCGGGCAGCAGCAGCGCCTGCCTGCCACGCAGGCCGGGCGCGTAGAGCCGGCCGGTGCCGAGCATGACGAACACCAGGCCCGCGACGCTGAGCGTGAGCGCCAGGGTCAGCACCACGTATTCGAGCTGGAGCGGACCGCCGATCCAGGCGGCGAAGGTGACGAGGTAGGTCCACACCGTCGACGTGTTGGCCTCGACCCGCTCGCCCTGGTTGAACACCGGACCGTTGCCGGCCAGCAGGTTTCGCACGGTACGCAGGACGATCAGGCCGTCGTCGGCGATCCACCGGCGCTGCCAGGCGCCCCACCCGAACAGGACCCCGACCACCACGACGCTGAACCAGAAGCTGAGCCGGACCGTGGGGGTGAAGCGGAAGGCCGGCCAGCGCGCCAGCCGGTCCGCCACGTGGGAACCGCTAGCTGAAGTAGGCCGCTGCACAGACGCTTCCGATCCACGCCACGGCAAGCAGCTGCAGCACCCGGTCGCGCAGCGCGATGTCCTCCGGCTCACCGGCCAGGCCACCGTCGACGTCGACGGCGTACCGCAGGATCGCGATGGTGAATGGAACCATCGACACGGCGTACAGCGAGCCGCCCGCGGTGCGGTCGCGCTCGAAGGCCCACAGGCCGTAACAGAGCACGACGGCCGTCGCTGACAGCGTCCAGACGAAGCGAAGGTAGGTGCTGGTGTAGCGCTCCAGCGACTTGCGGATCTTGGCGCCGGTGCGTTCGGCGAGTTGCAGTTCGGCGTACCGCTTGCCGGCCGCCATGAACAGCGATCCGAACGCCATGACGAGCAAGAACCATTGCGACAGCGGGATGTTCGCGGCAACACCGCCGGCGATGGCCCGGATCAGGAAGCCCGACGACACGATGCAGATGTCGAGCACGGCCTGGTGCTTGAGCCCGAAGCAGTAGGCCATCTGCACCGAGATGTAGATCGCCATGACCAAGGCCAGGTTGGGCGACACGTACCAGGACAGGCCCATGGAGATCAGGCCCAGCGCCACCGCCAGGCCGTACGCCAGCGGCACGGGCACCACGCCGGCGGCGATGGGGCGGTTGCGCTTGGTGGGGTGCGCGCGGTCGGCCTCCACGTCGCGGGCGTCGTTGACCAGGTAGACGCACGACGCGGCCAGGCTGAACGCCACGAACGCGATCAGGACGTGCACGCCGTCGTCGAAGCCGAATCGGACGTCGCGACCCAGCGCCGCCACCGGCGCCGCGAGCACCAGGAGGTTCTTCACCCACTGACGCGGTCGGACCGCCTTGACCAGTCCGGCGGCGAGGCTCTTCGGCGGGCCCGCCACCGGGGGAGCTTCCTCACTCATGCGCGCTCACCTGTTTCCTTCCGGTCCGCAACCGCCCCGACCGTCTTGGCGACGACCGTGCCGACTGCCACTCCCGTGAGCACGTCGGTCGGATAGTGCACGCCGAGCACCAGGCGCGACAACGCCATCGGCGGCACCAGCAGCCACGGCAACGGCAGCCCCGAGGCCTTGCCCAGCAGGATGGCGGCCGCGGTGGTCGACGTCGCGTGGGCCGAGGGGAAGCTCAACCGGCTCGGCGTCGCGACGTTCACGGCGATCGACGGATGGTGTGGACGCTGGCGCTTGACGACCCTCTTGACGACGACCGCGGCGGCATGGGCGAGGAACGCCCCCACCCCGGCCGTGAGCCAGACCCGCCGGCGCGCGGGCTGCAGCAGCGCTCCGAGGACGGACACACCGATCCAGCCGGCGCTGTGCTCGCCGAAGTGCGACAGCGCCCGGGCGCCCGGGAGGACGCCGGGGCGTCCGGCGAGGGTCGACTGCACGGCGACCAGAGCCGCGTCCTCGCCCCGCAGGGTGTCGGTCACCGGGACACTTCCGCCGGAGCCTTCGCCGCGGGCAGCAGCACGGTCTCCCACTTCTGCGTGCTGGTCAGCTCGGGGAGTGCGCCGCGGTAGACCTTGCGCATCCGGTTGAACTTGCGGAGCAGCAAACCTTGCCGCTTCAGGGATTCGCGCAGCAGCCCGAACATCTTGTCGCGGTCACGCTGGCGGTAGACGACGCCGCGGCCGTCGGCGGTGGTGACGGTGACGCCGTCGACGCGCGACAGCGAGAACCACCGGGCGTCCTGGGTGGCGACGTTGATCTGCGGCCGCACGTGGTGCTGCGGATCGTGGGCCTTCAGCTGGTGAAGCACGCCGCGCGACAGACGAATTGCGATTGACACCGGACTGACGGGGATCTGGACCTTCTTGCGCCACCGCTTGTCCGACGGGGTCGGCAGCGAAGTAGCGCTCGGCAGCACCACCGCGTCGGGGAACTCCGAGCGCATCTTGCGCACCGCGGGCAGCGCGGACTCCAGGATGGAGAAGATGTGGTCGGGGCCGGCGAGGAAGTCGTCCATCGCCTTGTTCTGAATGGCCACCGTCGAATACTCAAGGCACAGAAGGTGTTTGATCGTGGCCTTGAGATGGCTGGCGACCAGTCCCGCGACGCTGCCGTCCCAGTGCATGGCGGCCACCACCAACCGGTTGCGCAGGTGGAAGTACGCCTGCCAGTCGATGGCGTCGTCCTTGTCGCTCCACGCCATGTGCCAGATGGCCGCACCCGGCAGCGTCACCGTCGGATAGCCGTGTTCGCCTGCGCGCAAGCCGTATTCGCAGTCGTCCCACTTGATGAACAGCGGCAGCGGCTGACCGAGCTCCTCGGCGACCGACCGCGGGATCATGCACATCCACCAGCCGTTGAAGTCGACGTCGACGCGGCGGTGCAGAAGCTTGCTGCGGTATTCGTCTTCGGCGGCCAGCGGGTACTTCGCGAAGTTGTGGTCGTACTCGGTGTTGACGGCGTTGGTCCACATGAAGTCCGCCTGGCCGACCATCTCACCCATGACGTGCAGGTGCGACGGCTCCTGCAGGTTGAGCATCTGCCCACCGACCAGGGTCGGGATCTTGGCGAAGCGGTTGAACGCGAGCGCCCGCAGGATGGAGTCGGGCTCGATGCGGATGTCGTCGTCCATGAACAGGATCTGTTCGCAAGTGGTGTTCTTCAGCGCCTCGTACATCACCCGGCTGTAGCCGCCAGATCCGCCGAGGTTGGGCTGGTCGTGGATCGTCAGCCGATTGCCAAGGGCCGCAGCCGCTTCGGTGAAACCGGGATTGTCCTTGGCCTTGCTGGTGCCCTGGTCGGTCACGATCACCGCGGAGATCACCTCGTCGACCAGCGGGTCCGACGTCAGGGCCGCAAGGGCGCTGACGGCGTCCGCCGGCCGGTTGAAGGTGGGGATCCCGATGGCGACGTCGGCGCGGCCGGGGGCGGGGATCGGTGCGTACCAGCCTGCGCTGTGCACCGTCACCTTGCTGTCGGTGGTGATGTCGAACCAGATCCAGCCGCCGTCCTCGAACGGGTCCAGCCCGATCTCGAACTCGGTGACCGCGGGGCTGTCCGGGTCCGCACTGACGGCCTCGGTGCCGCCCACGGTGATCCGGGCGCCGGTGGCCTTGGAGCGGTAGACGTCGATGCGGGCGCTGCCGGTCAGCTCGACGCGCAGCACCACCGACTCCAGGATGGACCACCGCCGCCAGTAGCTGGCCGGGAAGGCGTTGAAGTAGGTCGCGAACGACACCTCGGACTCGGTGCCGATCTCGAGGGTGGTGCGCGTCGGCGGGTGGGCGCGACGGGCGTTGGTGTCCGACTCCTCGATGTAGAGCTTGCGCACGTCCAGCGGTTCGCCGGGCCGGGGCAGGATGATGCGAGACAGCAGGCTGACCGCCTTGGACTGTCCGGTGTCGAGCGCGCCCGACGGAATGTCACTCATGCTCAACTGCTTTCGTCTTCTGAAGCCGACAGCGCACTGCCGTCGCGCAGGTGCGGCGCCAGCGTGTTGTCGTACATGTTCAGCGCACTGGCGATTGCCATGTGCATGTCCAGGTACTGATAGGTGCCGAGCCGGCCGCCGAACAGGACCTTGCCCGCCGCCGTCTCGGCGCGGGCCAGCTCGCGGTAGGCGGTGACCATCGCCCGGTCCTCGGGGGTGTTGATCGGGTAGTACGGCTCGTCGTCGTCCTTGGCGAACCGGCCGTACTCGCGCATGATCACGGTCTTGTCGGCCGGATAGGCCCGCTCGGGGTGGAAGTGCCGGAACTCGTGGATCCGGGTGTACGGCACGTCGGCGTCGTTGTAGTTCATGACGGGCGTGCCCTGGAAGTCGCCGGTGTCGAGGACGTCGGTCTCGAAGTCGAGGGTGCGCCAGCCCAGCCGGCCCGCCGAATAGTCGAAGTAGCGGTCCAGCGGCCCGGTGTAGACGACCCGCGCGTCGGGATTGGCGGACTGCAGTTCGTCGCGCACGTCGAACCAGTCGGTGTCCAGCCGAACCTCGATGCGGTCGTCGGCCGCCATGTTCTCCAGCCACGCGGTGTAGCCGTCGACTGGCAGACCCTCGTAGGTGTCGTTGAAGTAGCGGTTGTCGAACGTGTACCGCACCGGCAGTCGCGTGATGTTGCTTGCGGGCAGGTTCGTCGGGTCGGTTTCCCACTGCTTGGCCGTGTAGTGCTTCACGAACGCCTCGTAGAGCGGGCGCCCGATCAGGCTGATCGCCTTCTCCTCGAAGTTCTGCGCGTCCTTGGAGTCGAACTCGGCGGCCTGCTCGGCGATCAGGGCGCGCGCCTCGTCGGGGCTGAAGTATCTGCCGAAGAACTGCGACACCAGGCCAAGGCCCATCGGGAACTGGTAGGACTGCCCGGCGTGCATGGCGAAGACGCGGTGCTGGTAACCCGTGAACTCGGTGAACTGCCTGACGTAGTCCCACACCCGCTGATTGGAGGTGTGGAAGAGGTGCGCACCGTACTTGTGGATCTCGATGCCGGTCTGCGGCTCGGGCTCCGAGTAGGCGTTGCCGCCGATGTGGGACCGGCGGTCCAGCACGAGGACCCGTTTGCCCAGTTGAGTGGCCACGCGTTCGGCGATCGTCAGGCCGAAGAATCCGGAGCCGACGACTATGAGGTCAAAGCTGGCCTGCGCAGCGACCTGGGAGGTAGGAGCTGTCATCGGCAGCAAGGGTATCCGACGCATGCGTCGCGACCCGAATGCGCGCTCGGCCGGTCGCCCGGTCGCGGCAGGTCGCAATTCGCTCACGATTCCGCATCGTCACTCTAGACACACCAGTCACAGCCGTACCATCGAACGCGTAGTCACAGCATCACCCAGTCACGCAATCACTAGGAGACTTCCGTGCCTAACCGTCGTCGACGCAAGCTCTCGACAGCCATGAGCGCAGTCGCCGCCCTGGCCGTTGCAAGTCCAGTTGCAGTTGTCGCACTGTCCGACATGTCCACCACCACCGACGCCGCGCCGCAGCACCGCGAGTTCGTCCAGGCCGCGCTGGTCACCGATCTGCCGAGCGAGCTGCTCGGCGCCCTGTCCCAGGGGCTCTCACAGTTCGGCGTGAACCTGCCGAGCGGCGTCCTGGGCGGCGGCGCCCCCTCGGCGGCGACGCTGACCAGCCCGGGGCTGACCGCGCCCGGTCTCACGGCACCCGGTCTCACGGCGCCCGGCCTGACCGCACCCGGCCTGACCGCACCCGGTCTGACGACGCCTGGTCTCACGACCCCCGGTCTGACCACGCCCGGCCTCACGACGCCCGGTCTGACCACGCCGGGCCTCACCGCCCCCGGTCTGACCACGCCGGGCCTGACGACGCCGGGTCTGACCACACCCGGTCTCACCACGCCGGGCCTGACCACGCCCGGACTCGCCAATCCGGCGCTGACCAGCCCCACCGCGGCACTGCCCGGATTGACCACCCCGGCCGCCAACACCGGGCTTGGGCTCGGCGTTCCCGGCGCCGGCGAGGTTCCGATCGCCGATCCGATCGGGCTCGACCCGACCTCGGGCACCTACCCGATCCTCGGCGGCGATCCGTCGCTCGGCCTCGGGGCACCCGCGGCCAGCAGCGGTGGCGGCGGACTGCTCGGCGACCTCAACAGCGCCGCGGAGAGCCTCGGCGCCGGACAGGCCATCGACCTGCTCAAGGGCATGGTCATGCCGATGATCACCGGAGCCATCCAGAAGAGCGCGGCAGCAGCGGTTCCCGCCGCGGCCGCCGTACCGGCGGCAGTGCCCGCCGCCTAGATCCTGCGACGAAACGGCACCGCAGAAGCCATCGGGATACCCGACGAGGCTCTGCGGTGCCGTTGCGCGCGAGATCTACCCACGCCACGCCGTGTCGAAACACTGGTAACACCTGACACATACGTAACATCGGTCCGTGTCGTGTCGCCGCCAACTTCCGTCGCTGCTGTTCTCTGCAGTCGCTGCGACCGCGGTCATGATGCCGCTGGCCATGTACGGCCTACCCGGTGACGCCGCCCCACCACCGCTGGCCACCGCACCCCTCATCGTCGAACGACCCCTGACCGACGTCGGCGGCGGAGAGACCGTCCGCGAGCTGCACCAGAGCACCCCGTTCGCGATGGTCGCCCTCACCGCCGACGACCTGAGCGGAACCTCGGCCAGCGTGCGCGCCAAGAAGGCCGACGGCTCGTGGGGTCCCTGGTACGAAGCCGAGAGCCTCGAGGGCGTCGGCCCCGACGGCGCCACGGTCAAGGGCACCGAACCCGTCTTCGTCGGCCACACCACCGACGTCCAGATCAAGGTGGACCGCTCCGTGGCGGCCAAGCCGGTCGTCGGCCCCTCCCCCAGCTCGAAGCCGGATCTCGGCTACGTGCCGGCCAACGCCGAACGTCCGCTCGGCCAGGACCTCAAGGCGGTGTTGATCAGCCCGCCGGAGGCACCGGTCGACGTCTCGTCGATCCCACCGGAGGCCGCGACGCCGCCCGGCGTGCCGCCCGCGTTCATCGGACGCGCGCAGTGGGGCGCCAACGAGGGCGAGGTCTGCGGAAACACGGTGTACGACAGCGGAGTTCGTGCCGGCATCGTGCACCACACCGCCGGCAGCAACGACTACTCGCCCGAGGACTCGGCGGGCATCGTCCGCTCCATCTTCGAGTACCACACCCGCACGCTGGGCTGGTGCGACATCGCCTACAACGCCATGGTCGACAAGTACGGCCAGGTGTTCGAGGGCCGGGCCGGCGGAATGGACCGGCCCGTCGAGGGCGCGCACACCGGTGGCTTCAACGCCGACACCTGGGGCGTGGCCATGCTCGGCAACTTCGACCTGGTGCCGCCCACGCCCATCCAGCTGCGCACCACGGGCCGCCTCCTGGGGTGGCGCCTCGGCCTCGACCACGTCGACCCGCTGGGCTCGGTCGCCCTGACCTCGGCGGGCGGCTCCTTCACCAAGTTCTCCCGCGGCACGGTCGTCACGCTGCCCACGATCTTCACCCACCGCGACGTCGGCAACACCGACTGCCCGGGAAATGCCGCCTACGCGGCCATGCCGCTGCTGCGCGACACCGCCGCCCACTTCAACACCCCCATCGGCCCCCGTGACCTCGCCGACACCCTTCGCGGTGGGGCGATCTACGGCAAGTGGGCGCAGATGGGCGGCGAGACCAGCCCCCTGGGTGCGCCGCGGACACCGGAGACACCCGGGAACGGCGCGTCGCGCTACGTGACCTTCGACAAGGGCGCGCTGTACTGGTCACCCGACAGCGGCGCGGAACCCGTCACCGGTTCCATCTACGAGGCGTGGGGCAAGCTCGGCTTCGAACGCGGCGCGCTCGGGCTGCCGACCAGCGGGGAGATCCAGGAACCCCAGTGGATCGTGCAGAACTTCCAGCACGGCACGCTGAACTTCGACCGTGAGCACGGCACCGTCATCCGCGTCATTGACGGCGTGGAGCTGAACATCCCCCTCGACCCGGGTGAGGCGCCGGTCCAACTGGAGCGCTTCACCCCCATCGGCAACAAGGCCTGAGGCCTACAGCCACCACCGCTCGAGCACACGCGCCAGCCCGTCGTCGGTGTTGGGGGCAGTGACCTCGTCGGCCGCCGCCTTGGCCTCCGGATGAGCGTTGCCCATCGCGACGCCCAGGCCCGCCCACAACAGCATCGGAATGTCGTTGGGCATGTCTCCGAACGTGACGACGTCCTCGGCCATGATGCCCAGCGGGGTGGCGACCTCCGCCACTCCGGTGGCCTTGCTGACGCCGAGCGGCACCACTTCGATCAGGCCGTTGTTGGTCGAGTACGTCAGGTCGCCCTGGAGGCCGACGTGCGGGGCGAGCGCCGCCGCCATGTCCGCGCTCTGGGCGCCCGCCTTGCGAATCAGGAGCTTGACGGCGGGCGCATTCAGCACGTCCTCGAGGGAGACCTCCGTGTTGTCGGGGTTGAGCCAGGCGTGCTCGTATCCCGGCGAGCTCAGGAACTGCGGCGTCGCCGCGTCGTGGGCACTGCGGCCGACGCGCTCCACCGCGAGTCCGGCTCCCGGGATGACGCGGGTGGCCACCTCGGCCAGCTCCCGCAACACGTCGACCGACAACGTCCTGGCCCAGAGAATGCGGTCGGCCGCGGAATCGTAGAGAACCGCCCCGTTCGCGCACACCGCCATGGGCGCGAAACCCAATTCCTCCACGACCGGGGAGATCCAGCGCGGCGGACGGCCGGTCGCGAGGACGAACTGGGTGCCCGCGTCCATCGCGGCCAGCACGGCCGCCTTGGTGCGCGGCGTGACCAGCTCGTCCTGGTCGAGCAGCGTGCCGTCGACGTCGGTGGCGATGAGAAGTGGCAGCACTAGTGGTTCCCCGAATCACGGCGAGCACGCTCGGCAAGCTCGGCTTCTTCGCGCACTATCGCCTCTTCCATGGTCGGGGCGCCTCCACCGAGGCGGTGCGGCACCCAGTAGGCGCCCTCGGGATGATCGTAGGACTGCTGGACGTCGAGCAGCAGTTCGGCCATCTCCGCGCGCAGGTCGCCCAGCAGTTCCTCGACCGACCCGGTCGGCGCCAACGGCGGCCCCGCGGCCACGGTGACCGGGATCTTGCTACGACCCAGGTTGCGTGGGTGGTCCTTCGTCCAGAGGCGGTGCGCGCCCCAGACGATCAGCGGGACGATCGGCACCTGCGCCTCCAGCGCCATCCGCGTCGCCCCCGTCTTGAAGTCCTTGAGCTCGAAGCTGCGGCTGATCGTCGCCTCCGGATACACGCCGACGAGCTCGCCCTCCCGCAGCCGCGCGACGGCTGCGGCGTAGGCGCCCGCGCCGGCCCGGCGGTCCACCGGGATCGTCTTGGTGTGCCTGATCAGGAAGTCGACGGGCTTCACCCGCTGCATCTCCGACTTGATCATGAAGCGCAGCCGTCGTCGGCGGCGCATGACGCCCAGCGCGGCGGGCAGCCAGTCGAGGTAACCGGTGTGGTTGATCGCGATCACGGCGCCACCGTCGGCCGGGATGTGGTGCAGGTCCCGGTAGGTGATGCGCGTACCGGTGGCCCGCACGGCGGTCATGGCCGTGATCTCCAAGGTTCGGAAGACCGGCTCCATCGTGCTAGTCCGCGGACTCGTTTCGCTGGGCGCGGCGGGCCGCCTTCTCGGCTGCCTCGTCGGCGTCCATCTGGTTGGCCTCGGCGAGGGTGGGAGCGCCGCCGCCCATCCGGTGCGGCACCCAGTACTCGCCGGCCGGGTGGTGGCCGTAGCTGGTCTGTACCTGCTCGAGCAGGTGCTGCATGCGCGAGTGCAGCAGCGCCGTCAGCTCGGCCGGCGGCAGCGTCGGCATGATTGGTTCGCCGACGGCGATCGAGATGGGCACCTTGGGCCGCCGCATGTTCTTGGGGTGACCCTTGGTCCACACGCGCTGGGCACCCCAGACGATGTGCGGCACGATCGGCACGTCGGCGGCGATCGCCATGCGCGCCGCACCCGACTTGAATTCCTTGATCTCGAAGCTGCGGCTGATCGTCGCCTCCGGGTAGACGCCGACGAGCTCGCCCTCCTTGAGCCGCTGGCACGCCTCGGCGAACGACGCCGCCCCACTGTCCCGGTCCACCGGGATGTGACGCAGGCTGCGCATGATCGGGCCGGAGACCTTGCTGTCGAACACTTCTCGCTTGGCCATGAACCGCACCTTGCGCCCGAGGCCCTGCTTGAAGGCCGGCAGTCCGGCGAAGGTGAAGTCGAAGTAACTGGTGTGGTTGATCGCAATCACCGCGCCGCCGGTGGCGGGCAGGTTCTCCACGCCGGTGACCGTGAACTTCAACCCCTGCAGCCGCCACACGCACCGGGCGAGGGTGATGACAGTTCCGTATACCGGTTCCACGAGGGTTAGCCTAGTGCCGCGGCAATGGCATCGTGTGAGCCGTGTCGTTCCCGACCGAATCCATCGCCGTGCCCGACGCCGTGCTGCGCATCGCCGACGGGCGGCCGGTCGCCCCGGTGTGGGTGAACGAACTGGGCGGCGTGACCTTCTCGGTCGCCGGTGACGCCTTCGTCAAGGTCCATCCCAACGATCACGCCGCGCTCCTCGAGGCCGAGGCGGCCCGGCTGCGGTGGGCCGTCGGATTCGCGGCCGTGCCCCGCGTGCTCTCGGTGGGTCCGGGCTGGTTGCACACCGCGGCGCTCCCCGGACGTTCGGCCGTCGACCCGCACTGGGCCGGGCGACCGGTAGAGGCCGCCCGCGCGATCGGCAGCGGCCTGCGCCGACTCCACGACGCACTGCCGGTTCAGGACTGCCCGTTCGGCAGGCCGTCGTGGGTGCCGGACGACGCGCCCGCCCCCGACCGGCTGGTGGTCTGTCAGGGCGACGCGTGTGCCCCCAACAGCCTGATCGGCGACGACGGTCGATGCAGCGGGCACGTTGACCTCGGCGACCTCGGGGTCGCGGACCGATGGGCCGACCTGGCGGTCGCGACGATGTCGCTGGCGTGGAACTTCGGCGCGTCGCACGAGGCGGAGCTGCTAGCCGCCTACGGAGTGACCCCCGACCACGACCGCATCGCCTACTACCGCGAGCGCTGGGCGGAGTAGCCCGGCCGGCCCCGGTAGGATCGGCGGTAGTCAAACCCCGCAGGGAAGGCAATACGTGCAGGTCACAAGCGTCGGACACGCAGGCTTCCGGATCGACACCACCGCCGGAAGCATCCTCTGCGACCCCTGGGTGAACCCGGCGTACTTCGCGTCGTGGTTCCCGTTTCCCGACAACAGCGGCCTGGACTGGGACGCGCTCGGCGACGTCGACTACCTCTACGTCAGCCACCTGCACAAGGACCACTTCGATCCGGAGCACCTGACCGCCCACGTCAACAAAGACGCCGTGGTCCTGCTGCCGGACTACCCGGTGCCGGACCTGCGTCGCGCGCTGGAGGCCCTCGGCTTCCACCGGTTCTTCGAGACCACCGACTCGACCAAGCACCGGGTGAGCGGCCCCAAGGGCGACCTCGACGTGATGATCATCGCCCTCCGCGCGCCGGCCGACGGCCCGATCGGCGACTCCGGGCTGGTGGTCTCCGACGGGGAGACCGTGGCGTTCAACATGAACGACGCCAGGCCGGTGGATCTCGACGTCCTCGAGTCCGGGTTCGGACACGTCGACGTGCACATGCTCCAGTACTCGGGCGCCATCTGGTACCCGATGGTCTACGACATGCCGGCCAGGGCCAAGGAGGCGTTCGGCATCCAGAAGCGTCAGCGCCAGATGGACCGCTGCCGCCAGTACATCGCCCAGGTCGGCGCCACCTGGGTGGTTCCGTCCGCCGGGCCACCCTGCTTCCTGGACTCCGACCTGCGCGACCTCAACGACGATCACGGCGACCCGGCCAACATCTTCCCCGACCAGGTCGTCTTCCTCGACCAGATGCGCACCCACGGCCACGACCGCGGGCTGTTGATGATCCCCGGCACCACCGCCGACTTCACCGGCTCCGAACTGAACGCGCTGGAGCATCCGGTCGACGACCCGGAGACGATCTTCACGACGGGCAAGGCCGACTACATCGAGGCGTACGCGCAGCGGATGGCGCCGGTGCTGGCCGCCGCCAAGGCCGGCTGGGCCCCCGCCGACGGCGACTCGTTGCTGGAGCCGCTGCGGGCCAAGTTCGAACCCATCATGTTGCAGAGCGACCAGATCTGCGACGGCATCGGCTATCCGGTCGAGCTCCGCATGGGACCGGAGTCGGTCGTGCTGGACTTCCCGAAACGCACGGTGCGCGAACCGATTGCGGACGAGAAGTTCCGCTACGGCTTCGAGATCGCCCCCGAGTTGGTGCGGACGGTGCTGCGCGACGACGAGCCGGATTGGGTCAACACGATCTTCCTGTCCACCCGCTTCCGCGCGTGGCGGGTCGGCGGATACAACGAGTACCTCTACACGTTCTTCAAGTGCCTGACCGACGAGCGCATCGCCTACGCGGACGGCTGGTTCGCCGAGGCGCACGACGACTCCGCCTCGATCACGATGGACGGCTGGGAGATTCAGCGGCGGTGCCCGCACCTGAAGGCCGACCTGTCGAAGTTCGGCGTGGTCGAGGGCACCACGCTGACCTGCAACCTGCACGGTTGGTCGTGGAACCTGACCAACGGCAAGTGCCTGACGTCGAAGGGACACGAGCTCAGGAGCGCCAAGGCGTGACGCCACCCCTGCCGAGCTACGACGACGGCCTGGTCCTGCTGGATCGGCACGCCATCACGTTGCGCCGCTATCACTTCCCCTCGGGCACCTCGAAGGTGATCCCGCTGCGGACGGTCCGCGGATACCGCACCGAGCCACTTGGTTTGGTGCTCAACCGCTTTCGCATCTGGGGCAGCTCGGACCTGCGGCGCTGGCTGCCCCTGGACGTCTGGCGGCCGGTCAAGTCGACGTTGGTGACCCTCGACGTTCCCGGCACGCGCCCCAGTCCCGCCTTCACCCCGTTGCGCGCCAACGAGTTCACCGCCGTGCTGGATCAGCTGCTCGCGGATTGAGCCCGTTCGGCCGCCACCCTGGCCCGCTCCCGCACCGAGGCCACCACGCCGCCGTCGACCAGGATGTCGGTCCCCGTGAGATAACCGGCCCCGTCACCGGCGCAGAAGGCGAACATCTCGGCCATCTCCTCCGCATTGCCCCAGCGCGGCACCGCGAAGTCGGTGACGATCGCGCCGGCGCCGTTGCGCTCCTCGAGCCTGCCCATCTCCGTGTCCACGGAACCGGGCGAGACGGACACGATGCGCTGGCCCCGTCCGTTGAACCGTTCGGCCTGAGATGCGCTGTACCACTTGACGAAGCTCTTGCTCACCGCATAGGCGAAGCTGGACCGCGACGCCTCGGGCGTCGCGTCGCAGGCCGATCGAAGGCGCCCCATGAAGGCCTCCTCGTCGCGAAGGGCCAGCGGGAACGCCGCCAGGGGAACGAGTTCCTCGGGCACCAGGTACGCGGCCATCGAGGCCACGTTGACGATCGCCGACCCCACTGGCGCGGCCGCGTGAAAGGCTTCGCCGACGCGCAGCGTGCCGAGCGCATTGGTCCTCGTCACGTACTCGGCGTCGCCCATGCTGGGGCTGACTCCGGCGGCATGGACGACCGAGACGATCGGCCCGAGATCCGCTGCGGTGGCGAACATCTCGGCGACCGCCGTCCGGTCGGTGACGTCGCAGTTCACCGCCGTCACGGCGACGCCCGACCTCTCGAGCGCGGCGGCCGCCCGGTCGAGCCGGTCCTCGTCGACGTCGCAGAGCACGATCGCGTGCGTGCGCCCGACGATCCTGGCCGTGGCCAAACCCATGCCGCCGGCGCCGCCGGTGATCACCGAGACCGGGGTCAACCCTTCTCCCGCAGCACGGTCGCCTCGAGCAGTCGCTGCACCTGACGGGTCGCGGCCTTCTCCACCGTCGACCACACCCGGCGACCGGCGCTCGGCGCGGTGCCCGCCCTGACCGACAGCACGTCACCGACCCGGATCGACCCGGGTCGCGTGACGTCGGCGTAGACGCCGAGGAAGCGGTCGGTCCGATCGGAGAGCTGACGGGTGATGCCGCGATCGGCGTCCAACCCCGGCTGAGGCCTGGTGGCGACGACGCACCGGATGGTCGGAATCGTCAGGCGCATGGTGGCCGATCCGACGTCGACGTTGCCACCCACCCAGGCGGTTTCGGGGAACTGCCCCTGCGGCCGGTCGACGTCGACGAGGACGTTGGGCCGGAACCGCCGCACGTCGTAGGGCTCGTCGGTCGGCGACAGCGACGCCAGGGTCGTCGCGCTCAGCAGGTGCACGGGCGCCAGGTCGACGAACGTGCCCGGCGGCGTGGAGAACCTCGCCAGGGTGATGATGTCCTTGGTGCTGAACACCGACGTGTCGGGCAGGGCCTCGACGTCGTCGAGGCCAAAGTCCTTGCGCACCTGCGACGCCCGGAAGTTGTCCAGTGACGCCGACGTCGACATGCGGTGCTGGCTGGTGTCGCCGACCGGCGGCAACGCGACCAGCCGCACCTCACGGCCGACCAGCCGTGACAGCAGGCCGTGCACCGTGTCGTCGGAACTCGAGCACTCGGTGCCGTCCGGGAAGGTGATTCTCACCTCGGGCACGTTGCCGGGTCCGGCGTCGGGCCCGGGGTCCGACGCGTAGGCGGCCGAGCAACCCAGCAGCGCGGGCAGCCGTCGCGCCGAGGCGGTGACGCCCTTCTCGAGGTCGCGCACCGCCCACAACCGGTCGGCGTGCACGCCGCGCCGGTCGACGCGCACCGCGTCGACCCGGTGTCCGCCCATGGACTTCACCGGATACCGCCACAGTTGGGATACCACGACGTCGGCCATCGGTTCCTCCTAGCGGGACGACACCAGCTGTCGCAGTTCCGAAGTCACGTCGGACTCAGTGTCGTACACCCGCACGATCGCCTCGTCGCCCGGCTGCAGGAAGGTCGACTCGCCGAGCTTGGTGTAGCGGGTGGCGCCGATGCCGATCAACACGTTCGACGGATGCCCGGAGGCGACCATCAACGCGCCGACGTCCTCCAACGGCGTCTCGGGAGAACCCTTCTGGTTCGCGAGGCGCTCGGTGACCCAGTCCAGGAGCACCTCGCCGTAGTACGAGTAGCCCAGCAGCGGACTGTCGACGCCGTAACCGTGCTCGTTGCCGTCGGCGGTGCGCAGGTCGCACACCAGCCGCAGCGTCGCCGTCGGGCCGTCGGGCGTCAGGTCGCCGACGTCGAAGAACTGCGCAGCCACCCCCTTCGAGGCCGGCCCCCAGTTCTTCTTGTGGCTGATCTTCAGGGCCCCCGGGCGCCGGATCGAGCAGTCGTTGAACGCGCCGAGGGCGAACGGCTGCAGGGACACCACGGTGTCGCCCTGCCAGGTCACGTGGCAGGCCAGCCCCACCTCGGGTTCGATCTGCAGGTTGAGCGGGGTGTCGCTCTCGGGTAGCAGCACGCTGTCGTGCGAGAGGGGGAACTCGCCGAGTGGACCGTCGGAACCCGGTGCGTACCAGGGGAAGATGCCCTTGGGCGCCTCGCCCTCGCTGGACACGTTGACGAAGTCGGCGGCCTCGCCCGCCTGCTCGAGGTGCCCGGCGAAGTTTCCGGCCACCCCGAAGCCGAACCACGAACGCATGTCGTCGAGGTCGAGGTCGACCGTCTCAAGCGCCGTCACTGTGTCTTCACGGTGTGAGCACCGACCTTCCGACGTAGGGCACCAATGCCTCCGGGACGCGGACGCTGCCGTCCGGCTGCTGATGATTCTCCAGGATGGCGACGAGCCAGCGGGTGGTTCCGAGCGTTCCGTTCAACGTCGCCGCGATCTGCGGCTTGCCGTTCTCGTCGCGGTAGCGGGTGGACAGGCGCCGGGCCTGGAACGTGGTGCAGTTCGACGTCGAGGTCAGCTCGCGATAGGTGTTCTGCGTGGGCACCCAGGCCTCGCAGTCGAACTTGCGGGCCGCCGAGGAGCCGAGGTCGCCGGCGGCGGTGTCGATCACCCGGTAGGGCACCTCGATCAGGGCCAGCATCCGACGTTCGAGGTCCAGCAGACGCTGGTGCTCGGCTTCGGCGTCCTCCGGCTTGCAGTAGACGAAGGCCTCGACCTTGTCGAACTGGTGCACGCGGATGATGCCGCGGGTGTCCTTGCCGTAGCTGCCTGCCTCGCGACGGAAGCACGACGACCAGCCCGCGTAGCGCTTCGGCCCGTCGGACAGGTCGACGATCTCGTCGGCGTGGTAGCCGGCCAGCGGCACCTCCGACGTGCCGACCAGGTACATGTCGTCGGCCTCGAGGTGGTAGATCTCGTCGGCGTGCGCACCGAGGAACCCGGTGCCCGACATCACCTCGGGGCGCACCAGGACGGGCGGGATGACGAGGGTGTGCTGGTTCTCGGTCGCGAGCTTGACCGCGAGCTGCATGACGCCGAGCTGCAGCAGCGCGCCGTAACCGGTCAGGAAGTAGAAGCGCGAGCCGGACACCTTGGCGCCGCGCTCCATGTCCAGCAGGCCCAGCGACTCGCCGAGCTCCAGATGATCCTTGGGGTCGGCGATGGTCGGCGGTTCGCCGACGGTGTCGAGGACCACGAAGTCGCTCTCGCCGCCGGCCGGGACCCCGTCGAGGATGACGTTCGGGATGGCCATGTGCGCGGCCGTGAAGGCGGTCTCGGCCGCGGTCTGCTCGACCTCGGCGGCCTTGACCGCCTCGGCGAGCTCCTTGGCGCGGGTCAGCAGCGCCGGGCGTTCGTCGGCGGAGGCAGCCCCGACGGCCTTGCTGGCCGCCTTCTGCTCGGACCGTAGATTGTCGGCGGCGGAGATCGACGAGCGCCTCGTCGCATCGGCGTCGAGCAACACGTCGACGAGGGCGGGATCCTCACCCCGCGCCCGTTGCGACGCGCGGACCCGTTCGGGATCTTCACGTAGCAGCTTGAGGTCGATCACGAGGGAAACCCTACGTTTGACGGCTGGTCGTAGCGACGCCGGGGCACAACCACATAACGTTACAACTGCATCTCTTGTCACACGACTTGGCTCGCCTGTCACAATGGACCAGATGTTGGACGCACCCCATGACGCCGAGCCGAGCGCAGACGAGGCCGCCCCGCCGTCGCGCCGCCCGGCGTGGTGGCAGAGCCTTCAGGCCGAGTCGACGCGCCGCGCGCTGCTGCTGACCGCACTCGGCGGTCTTCTGATCGCCGGCGTCATCACCGCCATCCCCGGCGGTGACCGCGGCGGCCTTCCCGTCGGGCTCAACGCGGGGTCCACGGCGCTCGGCGGCGGCCCGCGCGGCAACGCCACCTTCGACCACGCCGTCCGCGGAACGTGTCTCAACTGGCCCGAGCAGGTTCCCGACGCCGCGCAGATCGTGGACTGCAAGGACGAGCACCGCTTCGAAGTCGCCGACCGGATCGACATGCGGACGTTCCCCGGCAGCGAGTACGGCCCCGATGCCGCCCCGCCGTCCGAGGCGCGGATCCGGCAGATCAGCCAGGAGCAGTGCCAGGCCGCGGCGCGGCAGTACCTCGGCGCGAAGTACGACCCCAACGGCCGGTTCAGCGTCAGCCTCGTCTGGTCCGGCGACAAGGCGTGGCGTCAAGCCGACGAACGCCGCATGCTGTGCGGTCTGCAGTTGGCCGGCCCCGACGGCCACCAGCTGGCGTTCGCGGGCAAGGTCGCCGACGTCGACCAGTCGAAGGTGTGGCCCGCAGGCACGTGCCTCGGCATCGACCCGGCCACCAACCAGCCCACCGACATCCCCACCGACTGCGCCAAGCCGCACGCCATGGAGGTGACCGGCTCGGTCAACCTGGCCGAGAAGTTCCCCGGCCCGGTGCCGCCGGACGGCGACCAGGACCAGTTCGTCAAGGATTCGTGCACGCAGATGACCGACGCGTATCTGGCGCCGGTCGCGCTGCGCAAGACCACCCTCACCCTGATCTACAGCACGATTTCGCTGCCGAGCTGGGCCGCCGGCAGCAAGCAGGTGTCCTGCAGCATCGGTGCGACCCTCGGCAACGGCGGCTGGTCGACGCTGCTGAACAGCGCCAAGGGGCCGTTGCTCATCAACGGTCAGCCTCCGGTCGCGGTGCCCGACATCCCGGAGGAGCGGCTCGACCTTCCGCCGATCCCGCTGCCGTCGGTGGACACGTCGTCCCAGACCTCGTCGCAGATCGACCTCAGCGACCAGAGCAGCTCCAGCAGTTCCAGCGGCTCGAGCAGTTCGGGCAACCAGGGCAACGACCACCTGCCGGGTCAGACGCAGGCCACGCCGACGCAGACGCAGAGCCCCCAGACCGAGAGCGCGACGCCGCCGACGTCCGGCACTCCGCTCCCGCCGCAGGGCAACACGTTCCTCAACGGTCCGCCTCCTGCGCCGGGACCGCAGGGCGACGGCGGCCTGCCGCCGCAGGACGGGCCGGCGCTGCCGCCGCCCCCGGTGGGCGATCCCGCCGCACCCGTGATTCCGGTCGTCCCGGGCCCGCCGCCCGGACAGTAGGCGCCATGGCCGTGCGGATGAGCCCGGACCGGTTCGACGAGCTGGTGTCCGACGCGCTCGACGAGATCCCGCCAGCGCTCGCGAAGGCGATCGACAACGTCGTCGTCCTGGTGGAGGACCGCCACCCCGAGGAACCCGACCTGCTGGGGCTCTACGAGGGCGTCGCGCTGACCGAGCGTGACTCCACGTACTTCGGCTCGCTGCCCGACACCATCACGATCTACCGCCACGCGCTGCTCGACATCTGCGACACCGAGGGGGACGTGGTCGACGAGGTGACCGTGACCGTGATCCACGAGATCGCCCATCACTTCGGCATCGACGACGACCGGTTGCACGAACTCGGTTGGGCCTGAACCACTTCAGGCGCGTTGACTGGGCTTCGTCGGTGGGCGGTGCTAGAACTAGAGGCATGTCGGATGTCTGTCGCGAGTGCCGGGAGGACCTCGAACACTGCCACGGCACGCTCGTGCACCACGCCTCGTTCTACGTCGAGTGCACCGAGGACTGTGCCACCCCCGAGGGTCTGCACTCCTTCAGCGTCGACTGCGAGGCGGTCGGATGCACCTGTGCGGTGGTCATCGTCGAATCCGCGGCGTCTTGACTCCACAGCTCGAGTCGACCTAGCCCATCGGGTCGGCGCTGTGCGCCACGTCCTCGACGTCGGGGTCCTCGACGGGCTCGAACGGCGGTGTGTGGGGTCCCCACTGCAAGCAACTCCACCGGCCGTCGGTGATCGGGCTCAGCACCACCGATTCGGTGTTGGCGAGGTGGTTCTCGACGGCAAAGCCGGGGTCGACGCCCGACAGCGCGGTGCCGACTAGGCGGATGGCCGCGCCGTGGCTGACCACCACGATGTCGCCCACCCACGCGTGGTCGTCGAGGAAGCGCAGGCGGAGCTGCCGAATCACCGGCAGGTAGCGGTCCAGCACCTGCTGGGCGCTCTCGCCGCCGGGGATGGGCACGTCGAGCTGGCCCTCCTGCCACATCCGGTAGATGGCGTTGAACTCCTCGTGGGCGGCGTCGTCGCTGCGGTCCTCGAGATCGCCGGCCTGCACCTCGTGGATGCCGTCCAACTCGACGGGGGTCAGGCCGAGGTACTCGCCGATCTCGGCGGCCGTCTCGACCGCACGCACGGCCGTGGAGTGCGCGAGCAGCCCGACGGGGTGCTCGAGGGACCGACCGAAGGTCCGCGCCTGCTCGTGTCCCAGGTCGGTGAGCGGGGCCCCGGGCGGTCGGGTGTCGAGCTGCCGGGCCACGTTCGCGTGTGACTGGCCGTGGCGCACCAGTATCAGTCGACCGGTCATCGGACGCGCCCCTCTCGTAGTGCGGCCAACCAGTCGGAGGCCTCGTCGGTGACCGGCGGTGTCGCACCGACGGCGGTGCCCGTTGACCATGAACCCAGATATCTCACGTCTGCACAACGTCGGTGAAGCGCGCGAAGTGCCTCGGCCACCGGATCGTCATCAATGTGTCCGACGCAGTCCAGGAAGAAGAAGTAGGTGCCCAATTCCACCCGGGTGGGCCGCGATTCGATGCGGGTCAGGTCGATGTCACGGATCGCGAGTTCGGTCATCGCGGCCACCAGTGCGCCGGGCACGTTGTCCAGACGCAGGACGACCGACGTGCGATCCGCGCCGGTGCGCGCCGGCGGCGGTCCCGGCGGGCCGACGAGGACGAACCTGGTCCTGGCGTTCGGTTCGTCGACCACCCCGTCGGCCAGCGTGTCCAGTCCGAGCCGCCGGGCGGCGAGCGCGGTGCTGACTCCTGCGTCGGCCCGGCCCTCGGCGACGTCGTGCGCGGCGGCAGCGTTGGAGGTGGTGAGCACCGTGTGGGCGGCGGGGAGGTGTTCGGCCAGCCACCGCTTGACCTGCGCCTCGGCGACCGGAAAGGCGGCGACGGTGTGCACGGCGGAGGCGGGGGTGCCGGGGCGGACGGCGATGCTGAACGACACGTCGAGCGTGTGCTCGGCGAAGATCTGGAGCGGCGTACCCGCGGCGAGGCTGTCCATCGTCGGCACCACCGAACCCTCGATCGAGCTTTCGATCGGAGCGCAGGCGTAGTCGGCGGCCCCGCTGCGCACGGCGGCCAGGGCGCCGTCGGCGCTGTCGCACGTGACCGGCACGAGCGGTGACGAGTCGGGGATGACGCCGGCGTCGGCCATCTGCAGCAACGCCGCCTCGGTGAAGGTCCCCTGAGGACCCAGATAGGCGACGCGTGGCACGGGTCAACCCTATCGGCAGGCGGCCCGTCGCCAGGGGAACCATTTCGGAAACACTTGCACCATTCGGTGAGGCTAGCCTAAGTTAGGGTGACCTCACCGACGGAAGGCAGGCGCGATGATCGGCGACGCGACGACGAATTCGGCCCTCGTGGCACCGACGACGGCCGAACGCATTCGCAGCGCCTGCACCCGAGGCGGAAGCGCGATCCTGGCCGCCGAGGGCGCCGATCCGTCCCCCACCCCGGTGCACCACCTGCTCGACGACGGATCGTTCGCGATCATGGTGCCCGCCGGGGGACCACTGGCCGAGCTGACCGTCACCGCCGGCGGCGCCGGCATCCAAGCCGTCCTCGAGCTGACCGACTACGCGCCGTTACCCCTGCGCGAACCGGTGCGGTCGCTGGTGTGGATCAGCGGCCGGCTGTTCCACGTCCCTCCGCCCGGCCTGGCGGGACTGCTCGACCTGATCGCCCAGAAGAACCCGAATCCCGCGCTGCTGCAGGTGAACACCGACTCGTTCGAACCCGACGGCGACGAGACCCCCCACACCCTGGTGCGGCTCGAGATCGAGTCCGTTGTGGTGGCCGACTCGACCGGGGCCGAGTCCGTCGGCGTCGGCGCCCTGCTCGACGCCCGGCCGGATCCGTTCTGCGCCATGGAGTCGAGCTGGCTGCAGCACCTTGAGTCGGCGCATCGCGAAGTGGTCGACCGGCTGGCCAACCGGCTGCCGACCCCGCTGCGACGCGGCCACGTCAGACCGCTCGGCCTGGACCGCTACGGCGTCCAGCTACGCGTCGAGGCCGAGGACGGCGACCACGACGTGCGGCTGCCGTTCCCCAAGCCGGTCGACGACGTCACCGGGCTCAGCCAGGCCATCCGGATCCTGATGGGGTGCCCGTTCCTCAACGGACTGCGCGCCCGCCGCATCTGACGTCACCGCGCACGGTCAGGACGGGCGGCTACCGTAGCTCCGGTGACGGGCCCGACTGACGACCTCCTGCCCGACCCCCGCAAACGGGCCATCCGCCTCGAGATCGCCGTCGTCCTGGCCGTCACGTTCGGTCTCTCCGCCTACACCGCCTTCGTCAGCCTGATCGAGGCCGTCCTGCTCGGGCTCTCCGGGCAGAAGGTGACGCTCAACCGCAAGCTGTCACCGATCGACCTGATCAACCTGGCACTCAACCTGGCCTCGGTCTTCCAGCTCATCGCCTGGGGGTTGCTTGGCCTGTATCTGTTGTGGCGCAGTGGTTTCGGGCCCAGCCGCATCGGCCTCGGCCGGTTCCGCTGGCGCCCCGACCTGCTGGGCGGCCTCGGTCTCGCCGCGCTCATCGGCATCCCCGGCCTGGGCCTCTACGTCGCGGGCCGCGCGCTGGGCATCGGCGTCGCGGTGGTGCCGTCCGAACTCGGCGACACGTGGTGGCGCATCCCGGTCCTGCTCATGGTGGCCTTCGCCAACGGCTGGGCCGAAGAGGTCGTCGTCGTCGCGTTCTTCATGACGCGACTGCGCCAACTCGGCCTGTCGCCGACGGTGGTCCTGGTGACGTCCAGTCTGTTGCGTGGCGCCTACCACCTGTACCAGGGCTTCGGCGCGGGTGTCGGAAACGTCGTGATGGGTCTGGTCTTCGGATACGCGTGGCGGCGGACCGGGCGGCTGTGGCCGCTGATCGTGGCGCACGGCCTCATCGACGCCGTCGCCTACGTCGGTTACGCACTGCTCGCCGGGCACCTCGGCTGGCTGGACGTCACGCCCTGACCACGGGCGTCGCCGGCACGTACATTCAGACGCGTGAGCGACAACCGGCCGCCCGATCCGCGGCGTCCCCGGCGACCCGTGGAGGCGTCCCAGGTCATCCGTCGCGACCCCAACTACCGACCGCCACCGATGCCGCCGAGGGCCGCACCGCCACCTCCACCACCACCACCTCCGCCACCACCACCGCCACCTCCGCCACCCCGGCACCGTCCCGCACCCCCACCCGCGCGACGGCCACCACCGCCCCGGCGCCCGCCGCCACCGGCGGCCCCGCCCCCCAAGGCCAGCGCACCCAAGCGCAAGCGGCATTGGGGTCGCATCCTGATGGCCGTCGTCCTGGTCGCCGTCGCGACGATGATCGGCACCGCCGTCTGGGTGGACACGTCGCTCAACCGGGTGCCGGCACTGACGGCACTGCCCGACCGCCCACCCGCCGACAGTGGCACCACCTGGTTGCTGGTCGGCTCGGACAGTCGCCAGGGCCTCAGCGACGAGGAGCAGTCCGAACTCTCCACCGGCGGTGATCTCGGCAACGGCCGGACCGACACGATCTTGCTGGTCCACGTGCCGGGCCTCGGGTCGAACGTGCCGACGACGATGGTGTCGATTCCCCGCGACTCGTACCTGCCGATCCCCGGGTTCGGCGAGGACAAGGTCAACGCCGCGTTCGCGCTGGGCGGGGCGCCGCTGCTGGCGCAGACCGTCGAGCAGGCGACCGGACTCCGGCTGGACCGCTATGCCGAAATCGGCTTCGACGGATTCGCGACCATGGTCGACGCCGTCGGCGACGTCACGATGTGCCCGGCGGAGCCGATCAGCGACCCCCTGGCCGGCATCGACCTGGCGCCCGGCTGCCAGGAGCTGGACGGTCGCAGCGCGCTCGGCTACGTCCGTTCCCGGGCCACGCCGCGCGCCGACCTCGACCGCATGACCCACCAGCGGGAGTTCATGGCGGCGCTGATGCAGCGGGCCACCAGCCCGGGCGTGCTGTTCAACCCGCTTCGCTGGTACCCCATGGCACACGCCGCGACGGGTGCGGTCACGGTCGACACCGGCGCGCACGTGTGGGATCTCGCGCGGCTGGCCTGGGCCCTGCACGGCGACGTCACCACCACCACGGTGCCCATCGGCGAGTTCACCAGCGGCGACTCGGGTTCGGTCGTGGTCTGGAACACCGACGCCGCAACGCGTCTGTTTCACGCGATGGCCACCGACGCGGCCGTGCCTCAGGACGTGCTGGACGCCGGTACCGGTTAGCCCACCCTTCGTTTGCCAGCCCTCGTAGCAAACACAATCGGGGCTATCCCCGTGACCCTCCGTCAATTAGGGCAACCTCGCCTTAATTAGTCAGACCTTTGGTGACAACGGGCATTGACCTGCATTATCGTGGCCCGCATGAGCGACGTAGCCCCCCACGACACCAAGTTCCATCACCTGCTGCAGGAGCAGATCCGCATCGAGTTCACCGCCTCGCAGCAATACACCGCGATCGCCGTTCACTTCGACTCCGCCGATCTTCCCCAGTTGGCCAAGCACTTCTACGCTCAGTCGCTCGACGAGCGCAACCACGCGATGATGCTCGTCCAGTACCTGATCGACCGTGACGTCGAGGTGGAGATCCCCGGCACCGACGCCGTGCGCAACGCGTTCACCACGCCGACCGAGGCGCTGCGCCTCGCGCTCGAGCAGGAGCGGACCGTCACCGAGCACATCAGCCGACTGGCCGCCGTGGCGCGCGACGAGGGCGACTACCTCGGCGAGCAGTTCATGCAGTGGTTCCTCAAGGAGCAGGTCGAGGAGGTCGCCCTGATGACCACCCTGGTTCGCGTCAGCGAGCGCGCCGGTGCCGACCTGTTCCACCTGGAGGACTTCGTCGCCCGCGAGATCACCGCCGACGAGGCCGACGCGACCGCCCCCAAGGCCGCGGGCGGACGGCTCTAGGCGCCGTCCGGGCGGACTTCGCTCAACCCGTTCTGCAGCCAGTCCTTGGTGCGGCCCGGGTGATTGGTGGCCACCCACGCCACTCCGACGTCGCGGCAGTACCGCACGTCCTCGTAGTGGTCGACGGTCCAGCAGTACAGCGCCCTGCCATGGGCGGCGGCGCGGTCGACCAGTTCGGGATGCTCGCGCAACGTGGCGATCGACGGTCCCACCGCGGTGGCACCGACGGTCGTCGCCGCGCTGCCGCCCAGGTAGCGGGACGTGTCGCCCAGTAGCACCGTCGGCAGCATGGGCGCCGCCCGGCGGATCCGCCACACCGCGGCCGCCGAGAAGGAGATGACGACGGCCCGGGACAGATCGGCCGACGCCGGCGAGGCGATGCCGTACCGGTGCAGGAGCGCGAGCACCTTGCTCTCCACCAACGCGCCGTAGCGCACGGGATGCTTGGTCTCGATGAAGATCTTGACGGGCCGATTCCAGTCCAGGATCAGCGAGAGCAGGCCGTCGAGCGTGAGCAGCCCGGTCTCGCCCTGGCCGCCGTCAGCTTGCGCACTGGAATGCCATGCGCCGTAGTCGAATTCGCGTAACTCGGCCAGCGTCATGTCGCTGACCAAGCCGGTACCGGTCGACGTCCGGTCGATTCGCCGGTCGTGCACGCACACCAGGTGGCCGTCGCGCGTCAAGCGCACGTCGCACTCGACCCCGTCGGCACCCTCCTGCAGCGCAAGCTCGTAGGCGGCGATGGTGTGCTCGGGCCGTTCTGCCGATGCGCCCCGGTGCGCCACCACGAAGGGGTGACCGCCCACTGCCCCGTCGGCCGAAGTCATGTGCTGATGATGCCCGATGCTGCCGGTTCCATTCGGTCCGACTCCGCCCGACTCGCGTCGTCCGCCTCCCGGTCGCGGGGTTCGGCGTCCTTCGGCGTGTCGTCGGCGACGACCACCCAGCGCTTGGTGGGCCGCTGGTCGACGGTCTGGTGTTCGAAGCCCTGGTACATCCGCACGGTCAGGAGCAGCGCGGCCAGTGCCGCCAGGTAGGCGATCGTGACGGCCACCGTGTTGTTGGCGATGCCTTGCGAATCGCTGGTGAAACTGGTCGCGAACGAGAACGCCGACACCAGGAAGCTCACCCACCAGGCGCACCACCACACCACGATCGGTGTGCGCAGCCACGACAGCCGTCCCTCGACCCTGGCCAACTCGAGCACGAACACCGGCGCCCAGAAGAGGTTGACCAGCGGCACCAGACAGCAGACCCAGAGCTGCCACGCCGGCCGCGGATCCTCGACGCCGAAGTGCGCGTAGGTGCTCGCGCGGCGGACGACGAGCCAATTGGTCAGCACCACCGTGGTCGCGATCAGCGCGAAGAAGACCAGCACGCTGGCGGCGACGCCCGCCCACGTCGCGACGCCCGCGACGATGGGGTTGAGCAGCCTGGAGCGGTTGTAGAGCAGCAGCGCGTAGTTCGCGATGTGGACCACCACGGCGAAGGCCAACGCGAGCATGGTGACCGCGACGGTCGCCTGGACCATCCGGGTCGCCGACTTGGGCGGTTGGTCGGGCGTCGCGGGCGCAGGCGGTTCGAAGCGGTCCTGCAGACCCCACCTGGGGATCACCGCGTATCTGGGCGTCGGGCCCAGCGGCGGGTTCGTCCGACGGGCCGGCGGCGGGGCGCCCGGGCGCACCGCGATCCACCGGTAGCCGGCGGGGAGGCGCTGCGACGGGCCGGCGGGCCCCGGCGGTGCCTGCTCCGCGGACGGCGGGAGCAGCGAGCCCTGACACCGCGGGCACCAGACGCGCTGACGGTCGCGGACGTTCCACCGCGTGCCGCACCGCGAACAGACCTGGATCACGCGACCAGCCTACGGTCCGTCAGACGCTGCCTGCAGTGCCGTCGTCGGTGACGACGGGTCGTCCGGCCTCTGCCCACGCCGCCATGCCGCCCGCCACGTTGAGGGGCTGGTATCCGTTGCGGGCGAGGTACTGCGCCACGCGCATCGACCGCCCACCCAGGTGACACACCACGTACAGGGTGGCGTCGGTGTCGATCTCGGCGATGCGGGCCGGCACGTCTCCCATCGGAATGTGCTGGGCGCCGTCGGCATGACCGCGCTGCCACTCGTCGTCCTCCCGGACGTCGAGCAGCACCACGGACTCGTCGAAGGTCACGGGAACGTCGGCGACGGGGACTTCGCCAACCGTGTCGTCACTCACTGCCCACTCCTCGTTCGTCACGGCGTCTCACGTCCTCAATGCTGGCACGGCGGCACCAGCAATCAGAGGCCTATCCACAGTTTCCACAGGTTCATGCACAGGCACCGATCGGCGTGCACCCCGGCTGACCCGGCACATCCGTCGATGACGCGAAACGAGCTGTGGACAACTCCGCCCGGGCAGGTCCAGTGATCAACAGGCCCCGCGACCCGGAGCGAAAAACCACGCCGAGCTAACCACCGGCGGTGGCCAGGGCGCCGATTTTTCTCGTTCATCCCCGAGGCGCTATGATCGCGATCACTAACTCGGTTGTGACTGATCTCACTGAGGGAACAACGTTGATCGCGCAGGTCAGGAGCTGTTGATGGCATCGCATCCACTGGGACCCGGGGCCGTACCGCCGTCCGAATGGCACACGTCGGCCCACGTCTACACCCACAGCCACTTGATGGCGTGTCTACGGGCGGGACTGATCGCCCTGGCACTGCTCGGCGTGCTGGCGTTCATCGTCCTGACCTGACCCCTCTGCCTCGGCACCAACGAAGAAGGCCGGCTCCGCGCGATGCGCGGGCCGGCCTTCGTCGTGACGGGGATCAGGCGGGCGGGTAGACGCCCATGTCCTTGGACTTCTCGGTCTGCCAGAAGATGTCCGAGATTTCGTCGATCGTCTTGAGGAGCTTCTCGGCGACGGCCACGTCGGTCGACTTCTTCACGTCGCCCGCGCCGTGCACGCCGTCCCAGAACAGCTGGTGCAGGTTCGGGAACTGCTCGAAGTGGTCCTTGGTGAAGAAGTCGGCCCACAGCACCATCAGGTGATGCTTGACCTCTTCGGCGCGCTGCTCCTTGATGATGATCGCGCGCGTCTTGAAGTGCTCGTCGTCGGAGTCGTGGAACTTCTTCAGCGTCTTGAGGCAGGACAACGCCTCGATCTTGGCCTGAGCCGGATCGTAGACACCGCAGTAGAGGTCGCAGTGGGCGTGGGCGGACGTGGCGTTGGGTAAGAGTCGAGGAAGCATGTGTCCAACTTACCCTTTGGGCATGAGCGGCAATCAAGCTCCGCGAAGGTGGCCCCTGCGAATCTTCCGGGTCGACGGCGAGTCGATGCATCCGACGCTGCGGCCAGGCGAGTGGCTGCTCGCGTTCCGCGACGGTCGCGAGCCCCGGCGGGACCAGATCCGGGTGTTCCGCGATCCGACGAAGTCCACCCGGTGGCTGGTCAAGAGGGTCGGCGACGTGCACCCGTCCTCACACGGGGCGATCTTCGAGGCGCGGTCGGACAACCCTCGGGCGAGGTACGCCTCCGATTCGCACGACTTCGGCCCCGTTCGCGCCGAGGGGTCCTACCGCGTGGTGTGGAGCGTCGGCGGACGGCAAGCTCGCTGACCGCTCCGGTGTCGGTTGCGTTACTGGCAGTCGTGTCCCCTTGCGTGCTAACCGCCCGCTGCCGCAAACTTCCGTGATCGACCCACAGCCGTGTCGGGCGGCAATCATGCGCACCGATCGGAGGCCAGGATGGACACCGGATCTCATGGAGCCATCGAAGTCGCACCCTTCCACTCCGGTGGATCGCTCAAGGGCTTCGTCGTCTCGGGCCGCTGGCCGGACTCGACGAAGGAGTGGGCCCAGCTGCTGATCGTCGCGGTCCGCGTCGCGTCACTGCCCGGTCTGCTCTCCACCACGACGATCTTCGGCGTGCGCGAGGAACTGCCCGACGAGCCGGCGCCCGGCACCGTCGGCCTCGTCATGGCCGAGGGCACCGTGGTCGGCGACGCCGCGATCCCGCCGGGGTACTTCGCCAGCCGTCAGCCGCCGGCGTTGTTGATGCTGCATCCGCCGTCGGAGACGATGCCGTCGCTCCCGGAGTGCGCGGGGGCCGCGTCGGGGTGCGTGCTGCTTCCCGGGCTGCCACACCTCGGTCTCGATCACCGCGCGGCGTGGGTGGAGGCGGAATCCGACGGGACGATCACCTCGATGGTGAGCAGGGTGGGCGTCGACCCCATTACGCATCCCGACACCGCCGTGTTGGCCATGCTGCTTGCGGCTTAGCCGCTCCCGGCCATCGGGGCCGCCTCTACGCGAGCCGCCGCGTGCGCGATTCGTCGACCGTTCGGACGGAACCGACCATTGGCTACTGTCAGTCCGAGGACTGGCGCCGCGCGGGTTGCCCGGCTGCGTCGCGGACTGACGTGGGCTAAGACGGCCTCGGTAGCTGAATCGATGTTGAATCGTTCAATTCAGGAGCAAATGAACGATGTCGTCGGGGCGACGAATATTACGGTTTTCCCGGCCCCGAGACCCCGCCCCGCTATTCGGCAGCGAGCGCGCCGGAACACAGGGCAAAACAACTCCTGCGTTATTTTTGGCTTAGCGGTGCAGGCATCCGGCGCTGTTCGTTTACGGGATAACCGCTGCTAGACCACACAGGTAAGGGTAGTAGCCTGGGGCGGGATTGACTTTAGGGTGGTTTGCACTTGGTTGTCGGCGGAACTCTCGCTACGATGATCAGCAAATACGCCTCAAGGGACGCCCGCTCGTAACGCTAAGTGGAGGACAGATCGATGAGCATGACATTTTCCGCCAGGCTGAACCGCCTGTTCGACACCGTCTACCCCCCCGGCCGTGGCCCGCATACGTCGGCCGAAGTCATTGCCGCGTTGAAGTCCGAGGGTGTGACGATGTCCGCGCCGTACCTGTCTCAGCTGCGTTCGGGAAACCGGACCAACCCGTCGGTGGCGACGATGGCCGCGCTGGCCAACTTCTTCCGCATCAAGCCGGCGTACTTCACCGACGACGAGTACTACGAGAAGCTCGACAAGGAGCTCACCTGGCTGGCGAGCATGCGCGACGAGGGCATCCGTCGCATCGCGGCCCGCACCGTGGGGCTGTCGCCCGAGGCTCAGCAGGACCTGGTCCAGAAGGTCGACGAACTGCGGCGCCAAGAGCACCTCGACGACTAGTTCGACGCGACGCTCACCTTGTTCTCGAGCGTCCGGTACTGATCGGCGATGGCGAGGATCCACTCGCGATCCGAATACGACGGCGGCTGGCGTAGCCAATGCGGTCCCGGGAACTTGGCGTCCGCGGCGTCCCCGGGATGCTCCCGACCCGCGTTGATCCACTCAGCGATGCGCAGGGACTGTTCCTCCGGTTCGACGTCCGGTGACTCGGCGCCCTCCTCGTCGGACTCGTCCCCGCCGAGCGCACGCGTGGCCTCCAGGTACAGAGCGTCGGAGATCATCGACATCTGCTCGGCGACCCGGAACAACAGCGGTCCACGCGGCCGTACCCCGATGCCGACGTTGGGATGGCGGCGGCTCAGCTCGTCGAGCAAGGGCTGAATGATCCGCAGTTCGTGCCGGGCGCCGAACCAGTCCTCGACGCTCGGCAGCAGTGATCCGCTGGCCACCACCAGCATGGCGCAGCCGAGCAGGGTCGCCGCCGCGCCGACGCCGATGAAGTCGGTGGTGCCGACGGCCCGCAGCAGGAAGAACGCGCTGGCCAGCACCATGAGCGCGACGCCGACGGTGAACACGAACAGGGCGCGACCCCGCCGGGTCCGGTTCGAGTGCCGCATCCCGGCCCAGGCGACCAGGGTCAGCGCCAACATGACGTACAGCAGCGGCAGCAGCCACGACACCGTCATCGCCCCGGACCCCAGGTTGCGACGAAGGTACTCCTGCGGAGCCATCTCCGGCTGCTGCGGCGAGGTGAAGAACGCCACCAGCGTCAGCGCCGCGATGAGGGCGGCGATCCCATATTGGACGACCGCGATGCGGCGAATCGTCGTCGGCGTGCGTTCCGAGGCGGCCGACGTGATCATCACGCAACTGCCCGCGGCGCACGAGATCAGGGCGACCTGACTGAGCACGGTGGACACGTTCGGCCATCGCACCAGGGTGTCGATGAGCAGGGTCAACGGCTCCCAGTTCAGCGCGGCAACCAGTGCGAGGCTGCCGAGCGCAAGGATCATCGCGGCGCTGACCAGCGACTGCTTGTTGACGAGTGCCCAGCCGATGCGCAAGCCGGTGGCCAATCCGAGGAGACCGGCGATCACCCAGATGATCAACCAAACGCCTCTCCGAGGCGCACCTGCACGATCGAAGCGCGGTCCGACGGCAGTCGGCCTAGGCGGTAGATGAGCAGCGCGGCGAAGTCCTCGGCCTCCTGCTCGAGGTCCTCCCCGCTGGGGCCCATGCAGCCGGTCCTCTGGTTGAGCATGTATCCGATGAGGTCGGAGCTCGCGAACTCGGTGTGGTCCCTGGCCGCCTCCACGACGGAGATGCCCTCGTGACCGAGGACCAGGTGGCCGAGTTCGTGCGCGAGCGTCCGGTCCCCGGCGGGCAGACCCTGCTGGATCAGGAAGACGTCACGGTCGGCGTACTGGCGCCATTGGCCGCAGACTCCGGACGGCAGGTCTGCCATCTTCAGCTCGATGGGTCGGCCCCGGCTCTCCGCCACCGACTCCACGAGACGTGCGAGCGACACCTCACCCCGTCGGGGCGCGAGGTCGAGAACCTCATTGACGGCGCGCGTGACGCGACGACTGGCTGGCATTCGAACCTCCTCTCGTTGACTCCACTATCCCTGTCCTTCCACGCCGAAGCCGAGTGTTTCGGTCAACCGATGAATCGTGCGGTGCCGTTGGCGCGGACGACGTGTCCGGCGCGGGCCTGCCGGAACCCGAGCACACCACCGGCGAGGGTGAGCACGAGGATCCCCGTGACGCCGGGCACCGCGACGGCGGCCATCTCCCCGAGGCCCGCCGTGCGCAGGTACTGGCCGTAGCCGGCCCGGTACGTGGCGGGCATGGCGCCGTTGCCGGCGCTGAAGGCGGGCGTAGGTCGCTCCTGGGCCCTGGGCGGTGGCGCCGTGCCGGGTGCGCCGCCGGAGGATCGTGGCGCCGACGGTCCGGGGGCGACGCCGGGTCCGCCGACGCCGCTGCCGCCGGCTCCCACGCCCAGCGGTGCGACGACGGCGGGAAGCGCGAGCGGCGCGAGGGGGGCTGCGCCGGTTGCCAACCCGGTGACGACGTCGACCGTGGGGTCCGCGGGGACGACGGGCAGGGCAGGCGCCCTGGGCACGCCGCCGCCACCACCGCCCCCGGTGCCGCTGCCGCTGACCGTGCCGGGCGGCAGGCCGGGACCGGGTGGGGCTGGCCAGCACCACGGCCACCACTGCCAGCCGGGATTCTCCTCCTCGGGGTCCTCCGCGGCGGCGGGGGTGGTGGTCGGGGTGGCCGTCTCGGTGGACGGTGCCGCCGCGACGGTCGGCGTCGGGGCGGCGTCGCTTTGCGGCGTCGGGGGCACCTTGGTCGCGCTTTGTTTGCTGGACGCCTCTGAGGTGCGGGTGGAACCACCACGGCCGTCGCCCACCTGAGACGTGGGCTTGGGCGCGGTGGCCGTGGCGGTGGGCTCGTCGGAGGGTGAGGCGGGGGTCGCGGTGGCCGTCGGGGCGGCGGGTTCGCCGCCGGTGTCGTCGCTGTGGGTCGGCTCGGGATCGGCGATGGCCAATGCGGCACCGGCGCCGCTGAGGAACAACCCGGACATCACGACACAGGCCGCCGCGGCGATGCGCATTCGCGTAGCCACGTGTCGACACCTCTCGTGACGCCGGACGGGTGCCTCGGGAGCGCCCTCGATGGCGCCAATTCTCGCACGAATCCGCTCCGGCGTTTGCTGGAGCGCGGACGGCCGCAGGCCTGGACCGGGGCCGGAAAGGGGTCGTCGTACGACCGGCATTAGTGTTGGCGGCACTACGCAGCCACGATCGCCAGATCACGACGAAATGACCGGGAGGCAGCCGGGATGGGCCTGTTCAGACGGCGGAAGAGCCGGGCGACTCGGCGTGCCGAGGCCAAGGCCATCAAGGCCAAGGCGAAGCTGGAGGCACGACTCTCCGCGAAGAACGAAGCGCGGCGCATCAAGGCCGACGGCAGACGCCAGGTGAAGGCGATGAAGGCGGGCCTCAAGGCGCAGCGGGCCAGCGACCGAAACGCCCTCCGGGTGGCCGAGACGCAGCTCAAGGCGGTCCGCGAGGGAAAGCTGCTGTCGGCGTCCCGCATTCGCAGGGCGCTGACGGTGTCGCGGATGCTCGCCCCGATCGTCGTGCCGATCGCCTATCGTGCCGCCGTCGCCGCGCGCGGCTTCGTCGACGAGCGTCGCGCCGACCGGTTGGGCGTCCCGCTGAGCCAGGTGGGTCAGTTCTCCGGGGCGGGTGGGGCGTTGTCCGCCCGCATCGCCAGCGCCGAGCAGACGCTTCCGCAGGTGGCGGCCAAGAAGCCGAAGGATGCCGAGACCAAGCAGTTCGTGGCCGCGGTGACCGATCGACTGCGCGACCTGTCGGCCGCCGTGACCGCCGCGGAGAACATGCCGACCCCCCGACGCAAGGCCGCGCACGCCGCGATCAGCGAGCAGTTGGACGGGGTAGACGCCGACCTGATGGCGCGTCTCGGAGTGGTCTGATCAAGGGCCGTCCCCGTCGTCGTACGCCACCGGCGGCCCGCCTCACCGGGGCGGCGGCCGGAGCGTTGACGGCGGCACTCGCGGTGGCGGCGCACGGCACCGCCGGTGGTGGCCTGCCCTCGGGTCCCACGGCTGCAATGCTCGCCTTGCTGTCGCTCACCCTCGGAGCGTTGGTGACGACCATCCGCGACGGCGTCGACGTGCGGGTCCTCGTCGCCGTCCTCGCGGTCGGCCAACTCCTGAGCCACGTCCTCCTGGGTGCGGGCGGGCACGCCCACACCTCCACCGCCGGAGCGCCTGCGCTGCCGATGCTCGGCGCGCACCTCGTCGCAGTCGCGGTCGGCGCCGCCCTGATCGCCGCGGGCGGGCGTCTCGCCGCGGCGCTGTCCCGGGTGCTCGTCGTCGCCACCCGCCTCGTCCGCCACCCCGTCGCCGCCCCTTCGGTGACGGCGGTCGCGAGCGCGGATCAACCCCTCCAGTCCGCACGCCTTCTCTCGGCGTCGTTGTCGCATCGTGGTCCACCGGTCGTCGTCGCCTCCTGACCTAGACGACCCATCCGACCAACGAAGGCATCAACCCAACATGAGAACCATTCACCGGGCGTCCTCGCGCGCCCTCATCACGACCGCCGCCACCGGCGCGGTCATGTCCGTCGCACTGCTCACGGGGGCCGGCACGGCCTCGGCACACGTGCACGTCGACGCCGACGGCGCAACCCCCGGCAGCACCTCGGTGCTGACCTTCCGCGTCCCGGGAGAATCCGAGAAGGGCGCGCTGACAACGGAATTCAGCGTCGCGCTGCCCAACGTCGCTTCCGCTCGCACGGAGGTCATGCCCGGGTGGACGGCCCGGCTCGACCGCGACGCCGCCGCAGGCACCGTCCGCTCGGTCACGTGGACGGCGGCGCCGTCGGTCGGCATCTCGTCCGACCAGTTCGCGTTGTTCAACGTCTCGGTGACGCTGCCCAACCAGCCGACGGTGGCGTTGCCGGCCACCCAGACCTACTCGGACGGCACCGTCGTGCGGTGGGACCAGCCACCCCTGCCCGGCGGGGGGGAACCCGAGCACCCCGTGCCGGAGTTGACGCTGACCGGGACACCCGCCGGCGGAGACGACGACCACGGGCAGGCGCCGACGGCGACGGCCACCGCGGAACCGACCGCCGCGGCGCCGGCGACGTCGCGACCGGACGACACGGCACGGTGGCTGGCGGGCGGTGCGCTGGTGCTCGCCGCCGTCGGGGTCGTCGTGGCGCTCACCGGACGCCGCCGGACGTGATCCGCAGGTTCACCGCCGCGGCCCTGGTCGGGGTGGCGCTCGCGATGGGTGCGCTCGCCGGGGCCGGCGTCGCATCCGCGCACGCCATTCGCGTGTCGGCCGATCCCGCCCCCGACAGCTCCGTCGGCAGCGGACCGGCGCGCGTCAGCGCCACGTTCAACGAGCGGTTGCAGACCGACTTCGCGGCCATGACGGTCGTCGGTCCGGACGGCAACCTCTGGTCGACGGGGGACGTCCAGGTCGCGGGACCGGTCGCCAGCATCGCGGTGCTGCCGCTGGGCCCGACGGGCAGCTACACCGTCAACTACCGCGTCACCTCGGCCGACGGCCACGTCGTCAGCGGCGCGTGGTCGTTCACGCTGACGGTGGCAGGTACCGGCTCCCCCGGCCCGAAGGCGGGCGGGCCGTCGGACGAGTCGGACGGAGTTCCGGTGTGGCCGTTCGTGGCGCTGGCGGCGGCCATCGTCGGCGTGGGGGCATGGCTGGCGGTGCGGCGGCGCGCGTGAGCCGACTTCGAGCGGCGCTCGTCGGCGCCCTGTGCGTCGGGGGCGCCGCCGGGTTGGCCTGGGCGTTGGCGCATCCGCAGAATTCGCCTGCCGCCAGCCTGGTGCGCGCCGTCTGCGACGTGGCGGCGGTGGTGACGCTGGGCCTCGTCGTCGTGCCTGCGGTCGACGTCGAGCGCTACCGCGACGAGCTGGCCTCCCGTGCGGCGCGCCCGCTCGTCGTGGTCTCGGCGCTGTGGGCGGTCGCCGAGCTGATCCGGTTGTTCGTCGGCGCGGCCGAGGCGGCGGGCTCGTCGACGGCCCGGGTCGGCGTGCGCACCACCGTGGTGTTCGCCACCGACACCGCGGTGGGGCGGGCCGGTCTGGTCTGTCTGGCGGCGGCGGTGGTGGTGTGCGTGCTGGCGGTCTCCTCGGCGGGAGGCACCCGGCCGTCGTCGACGACGGGGGTGATCGCCACCGGCGCGGCGGCCGTCGGCGTCGCGGGTCGCAGCCTGGTCGGACACCTCTCGGAGAGCCCGCTGGGCGGGATGGCGGTGGCGGTGCACGCACTGGCCGCGTCGCTGTGGTGCGGCGCGTTGGCGGCGCTGGTGCTCGTGGTGACCCACCGCGGCCAGTGGGCCAGGGTGCTGCCGCGGTTCTCCCAGATGTCGTTCTGGTGTGTCGTGGCGCTGCTGGTCTTCGGCGTGGTGGGCGCGTTCGGGACGCTGCAGTCCCCGGCCGACCTCTACGGAAGCGCGTACGGGCGGGTGCTGGCGGCCAAGCTGGTGGTGACCGTGGTCCTGGTGGTTCTGGCGGCCCGCAACCGGGCGGGTTGGCTGCCGGCGGCGCGGTCGCACCGGGTCGGCGTCGACGTGTCGCGGCGCAAGTCCCGGCTGGAGTTGGCGGTGATGGCGATCGCCTTGACGCTCGCTGCCGCGCTGGCGGTGACCGGTTAGCCGAATTCGCCAGCTGGCATGATGGTCACCGCTGCAGATGACTCATCGCACGCCGACTCTGTGACGCAAGACCGCAAAGGAGCAGCCCCCATGGCCGACGAGCAGGATCGACAGGGCCAGACGCCCGACGACCGATCGCCGGACGCTGTCGCCGACCAGGCCCCGAAGGCACCGGCCAAGACGCCGCCGGCGAAGGCCGCCAAGAAGGCACCGGCGAAGAAGGCACCGGTCAAGAAGGCCGCCCCCGCCAAGAAGGCACCGGCGAAGAAGGCCGCGCCCCCGCCACCACCTCCCCCCGTGGCGGCGGTGCCGGCTCCGACGCCCGCCCCGGCTCCTTCCGCCGAGGTCGACGGCGATCCTGCACCGATCTCGCCGGCGCAGGAGGTTGCCGCCCAGGCGAAGTCGACGGTCGCCAGCGCCCCGACACCCATTCCGCTACCCGGTCCGGAATCGTCCCGACTGCCGCTGGTCGTCGCGGTGGCGGCGGGCGCGCTGGCCCTGCTGGTCGTGTTGCTGGCGCGGCGCAGCTCCGACGACGACTGACCTAGCATCGAGCCGTGACCATCGAACCGCGCGCCACCGCCGACCTCGTCGACGAGATCTACCCCGACGTCCGCAGCTGCGACCTGCAACTGCAGAACCTCGGCGGCACGACGATGTTCGCCGGCCCCGTCACGACCGTCCGGTGCTTTCAGGACAACGCGCTGCTGAAGTCCATCCTGTCCGAGCCGGGACACGGCGGGGTTCTGGTGGTGGACGGCGACGGATCGCTGCACACGGCGTTGGTCGGTGACGTCATCGCCGGTCTGGCCGTCGACAACGGCTGGGCGGGTGTGGTCGTCCACGGCGCGGTGCGCGACGCCGCTGCGCTGCGCACCATGAATCTCGGCGTCAAGGCCCTCGGCACCAACCCTCGCAAGGGCACCAAGACCGGAGCCGGCGAGCGCGACGTGGCGGTGACCTTCGGCGGCGTGACGTTCAGCCCCGGTGAGATCGCGTACTGCGACGACGACGGCATCGTCGTCGTGCCGGCCTAGTTTCCCGCCGACGACAACGCCCCCCATCCGGTCGGATGACGGGCGTTCCCGTCTGCTGTTGTGGGAGTTAGACGCCGACGGGCGCACGGTGTTTCGTGAAGTGCAGGGCCTCGTCGTCGACCTTGCCCTGGCGGATCAGTCGGAGGTCGAGCAGGTAGTTCTGCTTGAGTCGCCACGGCGCCCGCGAACCCGACTTCGGCAGCTGGTCGATGGCCCGCAGGAAGTAGCCGGGCGCGAAGTCCATGAACGGCAGCTCGCCGACCGACGAACCGGGGTGCTCGGGCACGACGCGGTCGAAACCGTTGTCGTCCATGTAGTTCAGCACGCGGCAGACGAATTCGGAGACCAGGTCGGCCTTGAGCGTCCACGACGCGTTCGTGTACCCGAAGGTGATCGCGAAGTTGGGGATGCCGGAGAACATCAGACCCTTGTAGGTCATCAGCGACGTCAGGTCGATCGGCTCGCCGTTCAGGGTGGGCGTCAGCCCGCCCAGCAGCTGCATGTTCAAACCCGTTGCGGTGACGATGATGTCGGCGTCCAGCACCTCGCCGGAGGCGAGCTTGATGCCCTCGGGAACGAAGGTGTCGATCGTGTCGGTGACGACGTCGGCGTTGCCCTTGCGGATGGTCTTGAACAGATCGCCGTTGGGGGCCAGGCACAGGCGCTGGTCCCACGGGTTGTAGCTGGGGCCGAAGTGCTTCTCGACGTCGTAGCCCTCGGGCAGCCGACGCTTGGCCATGGTCATCAGCGTCTTGCGCATGTAGTTCGGGAAGTTGCGGGCGAGCTGGTACTGCGCGGTGCTGAAGATGATGGCCTTCCACCGGTTGACCACGTGGGCCACGTTCTCGGGAAGGTACTTGTTGGCGGCGACGGCGACGGGGTCGACGTCGGGCAGCGAGCCGACGTAGGACGGCGAGCGCTGCAGCATGGTGACGTGCCCGGCGCCGCTGTTGACCAGCGCGGGGATCAGCGTGATGGCGGTGGCGCCGCTGCCGATGACGACGATCTTCTTGCCGGTGTAGTCCAGGTCCTCCGGCCAGTGCTGGGGGTGCACGATCGTGCCCGCGAAGTCCTTGGAGCCGGGGAACTCCGGCGAGTAGCCCTCGTCGTAGTTGTAGTAGCCGGTGGTGGCGAAGAAGAACGAGCACGTCATGGTGATCTCGTCGTCGCCGGTGTCGACGGTGACGGTCCAGCGGTTGTCGGCGTCGGACCAGTCGGCCGCGACCACCCGGTGGCGGTAGCGGATGTTCTTGTCGATGCCGTTCTCGGTAGCGGCGTCCTTGATGTAGGACAGGATCGAGGGCCCGTCGGCGATCGCCTTGGCCGACGTCCACGGCTTGAACCGGAAGCCGAGGGTGAACATGTCCGAGTCCGAGCGAATGCCGGGGTACTTGAACAGGTCCCACGTGCCGCCCATGTTCTCGCGGCGTTCGAGGATCGCGTAGGTCTTCGACGGCGAGCGGTCCTGCAAGTGCCAGGCCGCGCTGATGCCGGAGATGCCGGCGCCGACGATCAGGACGTCGAGGTGTTCAATCATGGCGACACGTTATCAACAGGGTGTCGAGTCGGTCAACACCCTGTCGAAAAATTCGACATGCAGTAAAGTAACCGCCATGACGACTGCCAGCACGGCCCGATCCGGGCGGGGACGTCGCGCGACGCGCCCCTCCGGCGACGAACGCGCGGCGGCGATCCTCGCGACGGCCGAGCGCCTGCTCGAGCACAAGAAGTTCGCCGACATCTCCGTCGACGACCTGGCCAAGGGTGCCGGCCTCTCGCGGCCGACCTTCTACTTCTACTTCCCCTCGAAGGACGCGGTGCTGCTGGCGCTGATCGATCCGCTCATCCAGCGGGCCGACACCGGATTCGACGGGGCCACCCAGCACTTGCCGGCCGACCCGCGACGCGCCTTCCGCGAGGGCATCCGCACCTTCTTCACCGCGTTCGGCTCGCACGGCGTCGTCGCACGCGCCGGCACCGAAGCCCTGGCCACCAGCCCCGACTTCCGCGCCGTGTGGTCGGCGTTCATGCAGAAGTGGATCGACCAGACCGCCGCGCTGATCGAGGCCGAACGGGACCGCGGAGCCGCACCGGTCACCATCGACGCGCGCGACCTCGCCACGTCGCTCAACCTGATGAACGAGCGGACCATGACGGCGACGCTGATCGCCGAGCCCGGCTCAGTCGCCCAGGACCGCGTCGTCGACGCCCTCGCGCACATCTGGCTGACCAGCATCTACGGGGACGACCAGTAGCTGTCGTCGGACGTCGGCGCGAGTCCGCCCGCCCGCCCGCCCGGCTCCGGGACGAGGCATAACCCTCGGCGGTCGGCACCGGCGTGTCGGCACCAACGTTCATGACTCGCGGGATTAGTGCCGCCGGTCGGACGTCCATGCGAACATGTGTTCGTGTCCGGTGCGCAGGAGATTGGCGAGGCGAACATCCTGCACGCCGACCTCGACTCCTTCTACGCATCGGTCGAACAGCGCGACGATCCGTCGCTGCGCGGCAGGCCGGTGATCGTCGGCGGCGGCGTGGTGCTGGCGGCCAGCTACGAGGCCAAGGCGTACGGCGTGAAGACAGCGATGGGCGGGCGTCAGGCCACGCAGCTCTGCCCTCGTGCCATCGTGGTGCCACCCCGCATGGCCGCGTACACCGACGCCAGCGCTGCGGTGTTCGAGGTCTTCCACGACACCACTCCCCTGGTCGAGCCGCTGTCGGTCGACGAGGCGTTCCTCGACGTCAGCGGACTGCTGCGGGTGTCGGGCACCCCGGTGCAGATCGGGGCGCGGCTGCGGGAGCAAGTGCGCGAGCGGGTCGGCCTGCCGATCACCGTCGGCATCGCCCGCACCAAGTTCCTCGCCAAGGTGGCCAGCCAGGAGGGCAAACCCGACGGCCTGCTGCTGGTGCCACCGGACCGCGAGCTGGAGTTCCTGCACCCGCTGCCGGTGCGACGGCTCTGGGGCGTCGGCGCCAAGACCGCCGACAAGCTGCACCTCCACGGCATCGACACCGTCGCCGACGTGGCGGAACTCAGCGAGTCGATGCTCGGGTCCATCGTCGGCGGAGCAATGGGCCGGCAACTGTTCGCGTTGTCGCACAACGTCGACCGACGCCGGGTGGTCACGGGCGTCCGACGGCGGTCGGTGGGGGCGCAACGCGCGCTGGGCCGCGCGGGAAACAGCATGTCGCCCAGCGAGATCGACGCCGTCGTCGTAAACCTGGTGGATCGCATCGCGCGCCGGATGCGCCGGTCGGACCGCACCGGCCGCACCGTCGTACTGCGGTTGCGGTTCAACGACTTCAGCCGGGTCACGCGCTCGCACACACTGCCGCGGGCCACCGCGTCGACCGAGGCAATCCTTTCCGCAGCACGGGGTTTGGTGGCGTCGGCCGCACCCCTGATCGCCGAACGCGGGTTGACGCTCGTCGGCTTCGCGGTGTCCAACATCGACCGCGAGGGCGCTCAGCAGCTCGAGCTGGAGCTTCCGTTCGAGTCCTCCGGCGAGGGTCGCAAGCCGGCGGGCTCGCCTGCGCACCTGCTGGCGGTCGACTCGGCGATGGACCAGGTGCGCCAGCGGTTCGGCAACGCCTCGGTGACGCGGGGCGTCCTGGTGGGCCGGGATCCCGGCCTCGAGATGCCGATGCTGCCGGACTAGATACACTTCGCTGGACCGGTGACACGGCGGTCAGGTGCTTTCGGGGAGGACTCCCAATGGTCGACGAACGCCGCGACGCTCACGACGTCGCCACTCCTCGATCGAGCCCCTTCCGCCTGATGGTTGGATGCGGCGTGGCCGTCACAGTGGTCGTCCTGATCGCGGCAGGCAGCCTCACGCATTGGTTCGGCTTGCAGACAGCTGGCGTCAGCGCCGGTGCAATGGCCGCCAGCTGCGAAGACGCCATACGACGCGACTTGACGGCTCCGGCCACGGCGCAGTTCCCACAGATTGAGGTGCACGAAGACACGCTCTCCGAGGACGACCACGTGCGCCTCGGCGCCGACGCGGGCAGAGTGACAACCATATGGTCGGTTACCGGGAACGTGGAGTCTCGAACCCCGTCACAGCGCCTCGCCACGTCACAGTTCGCTTGCAGAGCAGCAGTATTCGATGACGAGACGATACGTGCGTCGGTCACCTACGGCGGCGCCGACCAAGCGGGGCAGCGCACGCTCAGGCCGTAGCCAGTCCGATGCAGTGTCATTTCAATCGACTGAAGGGAACATCCGCGTGGCGCCAACCAATGAGGTAGCCGTTGATCTTGCGGCACTGGAACGACTCGTCGCGGGCATCGATGCATTCAACGGCCAGGTCGGAGCGCAACTCGCCGTGCTCGGGGACCGAGTATCCGCCCTCCACGGTGAATGGCATGGAGATGGCGCCGAGGCGCACCGACGAGCGCATGCCGAGTGGGCGGCTGGCGCCGAACTCATGAACGACGGCCTCAAACGATTGCATGAAGCGGTCGCCGCCACCCATTCCGCCTTCAACGCCACGGTGCAGGCCAATCGCGCCCTCTTCTCGTGAGTTCCGAGGGCTTGCGGGTCACGTCGGAGCGCCTTACTGCGACCGCCAGCTTCGCCGATCAGGTGGCCGACGAGCTCGTCAATGAGTATCAGCGCCTAGCCGATGACGTCATCGAACTACTCGACGGCCGATGGACCGGAGCGGCCGCCGACGCATGTCGGTCGGCCTGGGAGGAGTGGACCGAAGGCTTCCGACTCGTGGTGAGGGGTCTACACGACGAAGCGACTGCCATGGAGGTCAGTGCGAGCAAGTACGATTCCGCCGACGAACAGGGTGCCTCGACGATCCAGGGTTCCACTTCGACACTCTGACGTTCAAGCTACGTTCCCGGGGTGGCCGGCTGCGATAGACCGTTGAGGGCCGCTAGCTCGCGGTTGAACCCTTGGGCCGCGTCGGCATCGGTAGTTTCCACGGACTGCGCCGCGGTGACGATCTTGCCCGCGTTCGCCGCCAGATCGTCGATGAATCCCTCCATCTGTCGCTGCAACACCGTTGCGTACTGCATGAGCGCCGGCCCCGACGCGAACCCGGGGTTTCCATCCTGCGCCGCCTGTTGGGTGTCAAAGTGCGTCGCCGTCTCGGTCTTCGCCTTCTCGGCCAACGCCCTGAGTGTCTGTCCGCTGGATTTCACCGCCGACGGGTCGATGTTGAGGTCATCACCACTCATCGGATCGCCCGTCCAGACGCGAGTAATGGCATCGCTTCACCACGTTCGCCTAGGTTGGACGATTTCGATCTTCTGCTGGCCGTAACTCTGCTCGAACTGAGGCAGTCGACCGTAGAGCGGGAAGTTCTTGCCGTCACCGGAATGCTGGGTGTAAAGCACTTGCCCGTCCGGTAAAACACCCGTCACGACTGCGGCATGGTGTGTTTCACCCGCTGCCAAACCGGCCGCTGGGCTGTCCTGGGTCATCGTGTAGTACACAACGTCACCCGGTCTCACCTGTTCCGGCTTGTCAACCACCGACCCACCATTGTGAAGGAAGAAGTCCCTGTTGTTCTGGGCCGCGGCCCACGAAGGGGTGTGTGACAAGCCCGGCGGCAGCCCGTCACGGTTTCCGCCAGTACCGTCACTCCAACCGTCGGTGTCGAAATGACGGGGCAAGAACCAATCTTCCCGTTGCTTGAGATTCCCTCCATAACTCAAGGAATCCGAAACGAAGTTCGTGCAATTGTCCTTGAACGCGTCGAGTCTCGGATTGTTCCAATTATCGATCGCGTACTGGACGGTGCCGGCAGAGCTATAACCGAGTTCCGGCCGATCGATCGCCGCCTTCGCAGCGTCCGGGATTCCGCTCGTGTTGAAGAGTTCGGCCGGGCATGCTCGTTCCAGGTCGAACTGTTCCGAGGCCGTCAAGTGACCCCACCATTTGGCCACTTGATCGGGCGTCAGGCCGTCCGGCAACGTGTCGCGTATTTCCTCTAACGCCTTCTGCGCGTTGTCAGCTTGCACCCGCTGCGCAGCGTCGATGTCACCAGTCTCAGCGAAGGCGTTGGTGTCCCGCAGAGCGGAGGCGCACAACCCATCTGCCTGAGTCGCCGCCTCGACGGCATCGGAGATCATCTGCTGTGCACTGGCCACGGAAGCCATCTTCGAGTTCATCTCTTCGACGGGCATGCCCGGCGGCGGAGAGATGGACCCGGTGATGGGATCGACTCTGAAGCCAGCCGATTCTGCTATCTGCACCCCGTTCTCCAACTCGTTTTGCGCGATGGAAACGGCGTGGTTCAACGTGTCGATGGGGTCCACGCTCGATCGGGCGAGTATTGCGACCACCCCTGCGCGACTGGCGACGGACTTCAATGCATCGGAGGCAAGTGCGCCGACATGGTCGGACCAGTGATCGTTGAGAGGAGCCACGCCGTTGTCGTGAATGTCATCGCGGACTCGTTCGCACTGACGAGCGGCGCTGCGCATGTCGTTGGCGGCGTCGGTCCACAGGGCGGGCCGCGCGCTTCTCAGTTGCTCGAAGGTCACCAATGCAATTCCCCGCTTCGCATGAATCGTGGGCACGTCGACCCGACCGCACTGATAATGCTAAGCCATCCAACGAGGCACACGTTCACAGGTTCTTGACAGAAAGCACTCTCCCGCAACGGCATTGACCTGTGGTCAATTACCTTCCGTCCAGGCCAGCAGTTTCTCCAGCGGCCAGGTGTTGACGATGCGGTCGACGGGGACGCCGTTGTCCAGGGCGCGTTGGGCGCCGTAGCCGAGAAAGTCGAGCTGGCCGGGGGCGTGGGCGTCGGTGTCGATGGAGAAGTCGCAACCGATCTCCAGGGCCATGGTGAGCAGCCGGGTGGGAGGGTCGCGGCGCTCGGGCCGCGAGTTGATCTCGACGGCGGTGCCGTGGTCTCGGCAGGCGGTGAACACCTTCTCGGCGTCGAACGTCGACTCCGCCCGGGTGCCCCGGCCCCCCTCCACGAGCCTGCCTGTGCAGTGGCCGAGGACGTCGGCCTGCCCGCCCGACACCGCCCGCACCATCCGGCGGGTCATGGACGCCGAATCCATCTTCAGCTTCGAATGCACGCTGGCCACGACGACGTCGAGCCGCTCGAGTAGGTCGTCGTCCTGGTCAAGGCTGCCGTCGTCGAGGATGTCGACCTCGATGCCGGTCAGAATCCGCATGGGCGCGTACGTCTCTCGCAGTTCGTCGATGGCGTCGAGCTGCTCGCGCAGCCGGTCCGCGGACAGGCCGTTGGCGACGGTCAACCGTGGCGAGTGGTCGGTCAGGGCGCAGTACTCGTGGCCGAGTGCCTTCGCGGCGGCCATCATCTCCGAGATCGGCGCCGAGCCGTCCGACCAGTTGGAGTGCAGGTGCAGGTCACCCCTAAGCGCCGCCCGAATCTCCCCGCCCCCGAGATCTTCTGCGGTGGAGCGCAGTTCGACCAACACGTCGGGTTCGCGGCCGGCCCAGGCCTGCGCGATGACGGCCGCGGTCTTGGGTCCGACGCCGGGCAGCGACTGCCAGCTGTTGGCCCTACCGTGCTTGTCGCGCTGCGCGTCGTCGAGACGCTCGACGACGTCGGCGGCGTTGCGGTAGGCCATCACCCGCCGGGAGTCCTCCCGGGCACGGTCCTTGTAGTACGCGATCTGGCGCAGCGCTGTGACTGGGTCCACGGGTCCAGTGTGCCCTCGTAGCGAGGCAGACGAAACAAGTGCCATGACCCCTAGCAATGCGCTGATAATCTCATCGGGGAGGAACAGGGGGATGGATTGTGGGAATACTTGACGCTCTCGAGAGCGCCATGGATGCCATCGACACCGCTACGCCCTTCGATGCGATCAACGGAGTACGCAGCGCCTGGAGTGACGTGCCGAACCTGGTGGGCGACGTCATGGATGGCGACCTCCACTCCGCATTGAACGACGGCCGGAAGGTCATCGGTGACGCCAGCGACATCGTCCAAGGACTGAGTAGTCTCGGCGTCAGCATGGGTCCGCTGCCCAACTTCATGTCGACCAGCAAAGTGGTCAGCCTCGCGGAATCCAAAGTGCTGTCGGCGGCCCAGTTGGTGATCGAGGGACTGAAGAAGACGACTGGGACAGGTGAGCCTTGCAACGGAGATGAATTCCGCGGTTCGTCGACTGCGCTCGCCGACGTCGTCGAGACACTCATCGAAGCGGAACCTCATACTGACCGGTGGGACGGCACCGCGTCCCAGGTCTACAACTCGACGAACGGATCGCATAGGCGGTTGACCTCGGACGTCAGCGTTGCCGATCTCGAAATTGCCAAGATCGTGGACGTCGAAGCCGGCCAGGTCGCCCGGACCCGAACGACGCTCGACGAGGTGTCGAAGAATCTCACCGACTATGACTTGGCAACGTGCTGGATGAACGCGACTCCACCGACGCGCGTGATCAAGTTTGGGCTCGATTGCGGGGCCGTTACGGCAGCAATGGCGATCGTCAACCCGACAATGGCCATCTTGGTCAAGAACAGTGTGGAGAACGCGGCCAACATCCGCGCACAAGTGTCCCGCTACGACGCAGCCAGTCAAGATACATCCGGCAACCCAGCCGGTGGATGTGATGTCTTCTCGCCGCCGCTCGACGAGCTACCTCGTCCTGACCCGGCTACTCCGATGCCGAGCCCCGTCGAAGGAACCACCCCGCCATCTAGGGCGCAACCCAATACGCCGTACACGGTTCCTGGCCCAGAGGAGCCACCGGTCTACGGACCACCCGCCGCGCCACTGGGCGTGCCCAGCCCCTAAGTCGAACGGAGAGCTCGTGGCTACCGATCAAGAGAAGAACCTGATCGTCCTGTCCGATCACATCAAGCACCTCGCGACGAAACAGCAGACCGCGGTCGACAAGATCACGGGCGCCAACCGGTCGATAGTCGATCCGGCGAGAAACATCGAGGACACTCACGGTGTGGTGTGCTTCGCAAGCAAACTCGCCATGTCCGATGCGGAGGATGCCCGTCGCGCGGCAGGAGCCGCATTGATCAAGGTGTCCACCGAATTCGTCGAAAAGCTCACGGCATCCGCAGCGCAGTACGACAACACCGACTCAGACGAGGCCGGGAACATCGACCGCTGCGGGGTTTGAGTGGTCGACAGCGGGTCCAACGATTCCTGGGACGACGAGGAAGATGACGTCGATGACAACACGGCGTGGGAACCACCCGGACATCTGACGTCACCAGGCGACGCCGAGGTGGAGGTCGACGACGACGCAGACCAGGCGATGTTCTTTACGGTTACCAATCCGCCCGGAACCGTGTCGGTTACCGCCTTGGGGAATGGCATGCCCATCCGTGTCGACTTGGCGCCGAAAGTCGTGGAAATGACAGAAAGTCAACTGACAGAGGAGATCTCCGTGATCGCCGGGCTAGCCAGCCGCCAAGCCAAAGCCGGACAGCACTTGCTCGTCTCGTCATTGATGCAGCGGATGGGACACGACAAGGTGTCCGTCCGGAGCTTCGTCGAGTACGAGTTGGGTTTGCCATCCGTGGAGACGGTGCTTGCCGAGAAGTCGGAAGTCTTCGCCAATCGGTACACTGACGAATGGCACTGACCGGAGTGTCGCAACCTCCGCAGTCTTCGCGCCGACGTCGCCGCCGTTGGCCGGTCATCACTGGTGTGTTCGTCGTCTTGCTAGTCGTCGTTGTCGGCGGGGCGGGGTGGTGGCTCACCGGGGGTGACGAAGGCTGGGATCGGTCGCAGTGGCAACCGCCGCAGCAGGTTTCGCTGCCATCCATGCGTGTGGAACCCGTCCCGGGTTGGAAGTCGGACGCCGTAAAGCTCGGCTTGCCGCCCGACGCGAAGATCACTACGGGCGACGGCTCTGCAGTGCCGGGTCCTGTCATCGCGAGCCAGGGTGACCACACCTACCTGTTGGCGCGCACTCCAGAGCCGACGGCTCCTCGATGGTGGCTGCTTGGGGTCGACGTGCGCGACGGACGAAGTCTCTTTCCCCCGATTGGGTTGACCCTCAACGGCATAGCACCAAGCTGTTTCCCGAACGACAAGCAGATAATCTGCGTCTCGGACGACCACACGTCGGCGACCGCCTGGGTAGTCGACACACCCACCGGCGGTCTTGCCTACACCGGTCCGACGGACATTCGGCTCTTCGGCGACACACTTAGGGCAACCCGCGCGGGAAATCACGTGGTCGCGGCGACAAAGGGCCAAGGTCTTTACGGGGTGGGTTCCAAGGCTGAGCCGACGTGGTTTGCCCCCGGCGTGGGCGTCGTCTTCAAGTCCTCCGATGACGTCATCGCGCAAGGTGCTGCTACCGGCTCGTATGCCATCGAGATGGTTCGCACCACAAGCGGAGAATTCATCACACCTAAGCTGGCCGATGACACGCATCTCGAGGACGTGAACTTCTTCGAGGGGGGGTTCGCGGCCACCGTAGTCGAGGCTGGAGGTCCACCAGCGGTTCAGTTCTTCGACGCAACGGGGCACGCAGTCAACGATCGGAGGGTCAGCGGCCTGCTCGCCGGCACGGCGGCCAATGTGACCGCCGTGGCCGAACGAGCCGACCACTTCGGCATTTACGGTCCCACCGGCGACAAACTCTTCGACATCGCGGGCGCCCGACCGAGCGGGATGCAAGTGGTGGGGACCACCCTGTACGTCGGCAACGCAAGCGGTGCTGGCAGCCAGACCTACGACATGGAATCGGGCGAGCCGGGTAAGAAATGCGACTTCGACGTCAGCCCGGTGTATCTGGGCACCGACGGCGTCGTGGCACTGCGGGCGCCGACGAGTGCGAAAGCCGACGATGCGGTGAAGGCCTACGATCTCGGCTCGTGCGGGTTGGCCTGGTCAATTCCGAAGTCATCTGGATCGCTCAGGATGGTGTTTCGAGTCAATGCCACCCTCGTCCAATTATCATACGACGGAACCGAATTGACCTCGCTCGTCGCACCTAGCTAGCAGGATACCGCCGCCGATCCGCTACCACCGGCGCTATCAAGTTCGTGGGTGCATCTACACCCGCCGCTCCCGAGGCTAGGCCCACACCCGAGGGTCTCGACCGCTCAGCGCCACCGCGCGCTCCAATACCGTTGCATGCGCGCCGATCTCAACCGCCGAGTCGAAGAGACCCTCCACCGGGCCGGCTGCGGTGAAGCTCGCCAGATGCTCGCGCACGGCCTCGGCCACGTCGTCGTCGACCACGTAGCCCTGCCCCGTGGCCACGGCCACGTCCCACCCGTGCACCACGACCTCCGTCAGTCCGACCATCCCGCACACCTCACCGGGCAGGTCGACCCCACCGACACGGGTCATGCCGTCCCACGCGGCGGGATCGCGCCAAGCGTTGGCGAGCGAGGCCAGGTTCAACGGATACTGCGAACGCCAGTCGGCATCCAGCTCATACCCGCCGTCGCCGGGTGGACTGTCGGTCAGCTCGCCGAAGTGCTTGCGCGCCGCCGCGGCGAACGCCACGCCGAGCCCGCCCACGTGCGCCACCAGCTCGCGCACCGTCAATTTCTCGCACGGAGTGCGCGCGTCGAGCTGATCGTCCGTCACGCCGGTGAGGACGTCGGTGGTCCGCGCACAGGCCTTCGAAACCAGCAGGGTCTTGTCGTTCATGTCCATACCGACCGGCGCCGGCGGAGAAACTCATCGACGACCGACAGGTTCCGGGTCTAGGCTTGACCGAGTGCGATTCGCCTTCAAGACATCCCCCCAAAACACCACGTGGTCGGAAATGCTGCCCATCTGGCAGACCGCCGACGACATCGACGTCTTCGAGTCCGGCTGGACCTTCGATCACTTCTATCCGATCTTCTCCGACTCCTCCGGCCCCTGCCTGGAGGGCTGGATCACTCTGACGGCGCTGGCGCAGGCCACCAAGCGGCTCCGGGTCGGCGTGCTGGTCACCGGCATCCACTACCGCCACCCCGCCGTCCTGGCCAACATGGCCTCCGCGCTCGACGTCATCTCCAACGGGCGCCTCGAACTCGGCATCGGCGCCGGTTGGAACGAGGAGGAGTCCGGCGCCTACGGCATCGAGCTGGGCACCATGAAGGAGCGCTTCGACCGGTTCGAAGAGGCCTGCGAGGTGCTCACCAGCCTGCTGACCAACGAGTCGACCACCTTCGACGGCAAGTACTACCAGCTCAAGGACGCCCGCAACGAGCCCAAGGGCCCGCAGCAACCGCATCCCCCGATCTGCATCGGCGGCAGCGGCGAGAAGCGGACGCTTCCGCTCACCGCCAAGTACGCCGACCACTGGAACTTCGTCGGCGGGACCCCGGCGGAATTCGCCCAGAAGCGCGACGTGCTCGCGGCCCGCTGCAAGGACATCGGCCGCGACCCGAAGGAGATCACCCTCTCGGCGCACGTCCGCCTCGGCGAGGACCGCAATTACAAGGCGCTGATGGAGGATTGCCTCGCGTTGGGCGCCGAGGGTCTCGACCTCGCGATCATCTACCTGCCGCCGCCGTATGATCCGGCCGTCCTGGAGCCCCTGGCCGAGGCGATCCGCGATTCGGGCCTGCTCACCACGCCCTGATTCTCGACGTCAGGCGTCGTCGTCGACCGCCACGACGTGGACGTGGACGCCCGCGGCCGCAATGCGTTCCAGCTGTTGGGGATTCGCGGTCGAGTCGGTGACCAGATGGTGAATGTCGCTCAGCGGCACCATCTTTGCAAGGGTCACCTTCCCGATCTTGGATCCGTCGACGGCGACGACGACGCGTTGCGCGTTCGCGGCCATCGCGATCGCGGTGCGCGCCTCGGCCTCGTCGTAGGTGGTGGCGCCGATCTCGGCGGACATGCCGTCGGCACCGAGGACCGCGGTGCCGACGGTGATCACCTGGAACGCGTGTTCGGACATCGGGCCAACGGCCTCAAGGGTGTTCGCGCGCACCAACCCTCCGGTGGCGATCACCTTCATGTGCGCGTCCACCGCGCAGTCGGCGGCGATGGTCAGCGAGTTCGTGACGATGGTCATGTTGGGCCGGCCCTTGAGCGATCTGGCCACCTCTCCGGTCGTGACGCCGCCGGTGAGCGCGACGGCCTGCGGGCCCGCCGGCACCAGCGCGGCCGCGCGGTGGGCGATCCGTCGCTTGATCGCCACCATTCGATGGTCGCGCAGCCGAACGGGGATCTCGCTGCCGCTGGGGTCCAGTGCCCGCGCACCGCCGTGGGTCCGGACGAGCAACCCCTGCTCCTCGAGCTCGTTGAGGTCGCGGCGCAGCGTCGCCACCGAGACCTTCAATTCGCTGCACAGCACCTGCGACGCCACCTCGCCGCGGTCCCTCAGCAGGGACAGCACCTCGCGCATCCGGTCCGTGCGCTTGATCGACATCGCTGAACACTCCTTGGGACGGGGCCGGCACAATCAGTTTTCCTGATCGTTTTGCCCGCTTGTATTGCGCGCTTTGAGCGAGCTTCCCATGATCGATAGATGTTCCGCACGTCACACCCCCACTCGCGAGTGAGCCAGTGAGCCTGGCCGCCACCGCCGATCTGGTCGGCTCCGCCGTCGCCGACGGGACCGCCGTCCTGGCGTTCAACGTCGTCACCGTCGAGCACGCCGAGGGCATCGCCGAAGGTGCCGAGCGGGCCGGCGTCGCCGCGTTGTTCCAGATCAGCGAGAACACGGTCCGGTTCCACGGCGGCCGCATGGCGCCGCTGGTCTCGGCCTGTGCCCGGATCGCGGCGCAGTCGTCGGCCCGGTTGGCGATCCACCTCGACCACTTCCAGGACGTCACGCTCATCGCCGAGGCCATCGACTCCGCGGCCGGACTCGGCGTTACCTCGATCATGGTCGACGCCGCGCACCTCTCCTACGCCGACAACGTCGAACGGACCCACGGCTTCGTCGAACTCGGTCATCGCGCCGGTCTGTGGGTCGAGGCCGAACTGGGCGAGGTCGGCGGCAAGGGCGGGGCGCACGACTTCGGCGTCCGCACCGATCCCGCCGAGGCGGCGTCCTTCGCCGAGGCCACGAGGGTCGACGGTCTCGCCGTGGCGGTCGGCAGCTCCCATGCGATGACTACCCGCGACGCCGAACTCGACGTCGAGCTGGTCCACCGGCTCAGCGAAGCGGTCTCGGCGCCCCTGGTTCTGCACGGCTCGTCGGGGGTGTCCGACCATCAGCTCCGCCTGGCCACCGAGGCCGGCATCCGCAAGGTCAACGTCGGAACGGCGCTCAACGTCGCCTACACCGCGGCGCTGCGCAGGCAACTCGAGGCCAACCCCGCGGCGAGTGACCCGCGTCGCGCGCTGGCCGCCGCACGCACCGCGATCGCGGACACGGTCGCCGAACTCTGCCACGCCGTCACGCCACGGACCGTCACCAACGGAGGCGCCCGATGACCGACACGATGCGTCGCGTCGACTGGCTGGCCCAGACGGTCGCCAGCCACAAGGCCGGTCAGCCCGTCGGCGTCTACTCCGTCTGCTCGGCCCACCCCACGGTGGTGGAGGCCGCCATGGTGCAGGCCGCCGACGACGGCAGCTACGTACTGATCGAGGCCACGTCGAACCAGGTCGACCAGTACGGCGGATACACGGGGCTTCGCCCCGCCGAGTTCCGCGACCTGGTGTTGCGCATCGCCGACGACCAGGGGTTCCCCCGGGACCGCGTCGTCCTCGGCGGCGACCACCTCGGACCCAATCGCTGGCAGCGCGAATCCTCCTCTGCTGCAATGGATAAGGCCGACGTCCTGATCGCCACCTACGTCGAGGCGGGCTACACCAAGATCCATCTGGACTGCAGCATGTCGTGCGCCGACGACCCCGACGTCCTCGCCGACGAGGTGGTCGCCAGTCGGTCGGCACGTCTGATGCGCGTCGCCGAGGACACCGCCCACCGCATCGGATCCCCGGGTCCCGTGTACGTCATCGGCACCGAGGTACCGGTGCCCGGCGGTGCGCACGAAACACTCGACCACCTCGTGCCGACTCCCGCCGACCGGGCCCGACGCACCATCGACGCCCATCGCTCGGCCTTCGCCGACGTCGGCCTCGAGGACGTCTGGCCCCGCGTCGTCGCGCTGGTGGTGCAACCCGGCGTCGAATTCGACCACGTCAACGTGTTCGACTATCACCGCGACGCCACCGTTGAACTGCGCACGGTGCTCGACACCGAGGCCAACCTCGTCTTCGAGGCGCACTCGACTGATTACCAACGCCCACAACAACTTCGGGAACTCGTCGAGGACCACTGGGCGATCCTCAAGGTGGGACCCGGCCTGACGTTCGCGATGCGCGAGGCACTGTTCGCGCTGGCGATGATCGAGGCCGAGCTGGTGCCCCGTACCGCGCGGTCGAACCTCGTCGAGGTCGTCGAGCGCCGGATGCTCGCCGAACCCAGATACTGGGAGGGCTACTACGAGGGCGAGCCCCGTGCGCAGCGCACGGCCCGCCGGTACAGCTACAGCGATCGTCTGCGCTATTACTGGGCCGACCCCGAGGTCGACGCAGCCAGGCGCACACTGCTGGAGAACCTGAGCCGCACGGGAGTGCCCTTGCCCCTGATCAGTCAGTTCCTGCCAGGCCAGTACGAGCGCATTCGTGCGGGCCGTCTCGAACCCACCCCGCAGGATCTGGTGATCGACCGGATCCGCGACGCCATCCGACCGTACGCACGCGCGTGCCTGACCACTGGAGCAGCCCAATGACGACGATTCCCGCCCAAGAAGACGGCGGCGCAACCATTTTGGAGATCGGGCAGCAGCCCGACGCCTGGCGCGAGGTCGCCGGGCGGACCGACGAGGACGCCGCGGCGTTCCTCGCCGAGCTGGTCGCCCGGCCCGAATTGCGGATCATCCTGACCGGTGCCGGCAGCTCGGCGTTCGCCGGCGAGATCGCCGCACCGGCGCTGCGCCGCCACCTCGAGCGCCGCGTGGAGGCCATCCCGACGACCGACATCGTCGCGGCACCCCTGAACTTCCTGGAACGCGGGACCCCCACCCTGCTGGTGTCGTTCGGCCGGTCGGGCAACAGCCCCGAGAGCCTGGCGACCACCGCGCTGGCCGACGAATTGGTCGACGAGGTCTGGCATTTGGTGCTCACGTGCGACCGCGAGGGCAAGCTGGGACGCGAGCACGCCGACCGGGCCAACTCGCTGGTCGTGTACATGCCCGAGCGCACCAACGACGTCGGCTTCGCGATGACGTCGAGCCTGACCTCGATGCTGTTGTCCTGCTTGCTGATGCTGGGACCGGCCTCGCCCGGTGACGTCGACGCCCTCGCCGCGGCGGCCCAACACGTCATCGACCAGCAGAGCGACGTCCGCGCGCTGGCCCAGACCAAGAAGCAGCGATTCGTCTACCTCGGCAGCGGACCGTTGGAGGGCCTGTCCCGCGAGTCCGCCCTCAAACTGCTGGAGTTGACCGCGGGTGAAGTGGTGACCTACTTCGACTCACCGCTGGGGTTCCGTCACGGACCCAAGTCGGTGCTCGACGCCGACACGCTCGTCGTGGTCTACGTCTCGACCGATCCGCACACCCGGCTCTACGACCTGGACATCATCGCCGAGATCCGCAACCAGCTCGGCCAGGACGCCGTCACCGTGCTCGGCACCGAGCCCATTCCGGCCGAACTCGGCCCGTCCCTGGTACTCCCGGGCCTGGCCGGTCTGGACGACGCGCTGGTCGCGCTGCCGTATCTGGTGTTCGCCCAGTACGTCGCGCTGTTCACCTCGCTGGAGTACCGCAAGACGCCGGACAACCCGTTCCCCTCCGGTGAGGTCAGCCGCGTCGTCAAGGGCGTCACCATCCATCCCATGACGGGAGACGCCAACCATGCCTAACTATCTCGGCGTCGACGGCGGCGGCTCCAAGACCGCCTTCGCCCTCATCGATTCCGACGGCGGCATTCTGGCGCGTGCCACCGCCCCACCGTCCTACTACTTCAACTCCAACTTCGACGTCGTCGAAAGTGCACTCGTACAGGGCGTTTCCGACGTCTGCGCACAGGCGGGCATCGACGCGTCCGACATCGCGGCGGCCTTCTTCGGTCTGCCCGGGTACGGCGAGGCCAGTGCCGACGTCGAGAAGCTCGACGCGGTGCCCGGCCGGGTCCTCGGCCATGACCGGTACAGCTGCGACAACGACATGGTGTGCGGATGGGCCGGCTCACTGGCCGGCGAGGACGGCATCAACGTCATCAGCGGCACGGGTTCCATGACCTACGGCGAACGCCGGGGACTCGGCCACCGCGTCGGCGGCTGGGGCGAACTGTTTGGCGACGAGGGATCGGCGTATTGGATTGCGACGCAGGGACTCAACGCCTTCAGCCGGATGAGCGACGGACGGCTGGCACGCGGCCGGCTCTACGACCTGCTGACCGAGCGGCTCGAACTCGCCGGCGACCTCGACGTCGTCAGCCTGGTCATCGACACCTGGAGTGGCAATCGCACGTCGATCGCCGCACTCGCCACCACGGTGTGCCAAGCGCGCGAGGAGGATCCGGTGGCGGCGAAGATCCTCGCCGCGGCCGTGGCCGAACTGGTCACGCTGATCGACACCACCCGCACGCTCGTCGGGTTCACCGACCAGGAGGTCGTGCCGGTGTCGTACTCGGGCGGGATGTTCTCCGACGACGGCTTCCGCGAACTGTTCGTGACCGCGCTGCAGGGCCAGCCCGCCACCTACGACCTCCGACGTCCGCTGCTGGACCCCGCGCTCGGGGCCGCCCTGTACGCCGCCAAGCACCGGGGTGAGCCGCTGAACGGCGACGCGGTGCGCCAACTAGCCGTCAACGCAACGACCTTCGACGAAGTGAGAACGCCATGACCACCAGTTCCACCACCGGGCAGACCCGCAGCTGGATCTTCTACGCGACGCTCCTCATCCTGTTCTGGGGTGTGTGGGGCGCCTTCTCCGCGCTGCCGGCCACCAAGTACGGCTACCCCGACGAGATGATCTACTCCATCTGGGCGTTGACGATGATCATCCCCGCCGTCGTCATCCTGCGCGGCCAGCGGTGGGACCGACGCCCGGCCGCCACGATCTACGGCTTGCTGATCGGGCTCACCGGTGCGGGCGGCCAGCTCGCACTGTTCCAGGCGCTGACCATGGGCCCCGCCTACCTGATCTTCCCGATCATCTCGATCTCCCCGGCCATCACCGTCGTCATGGCGATGGTGCTGCTCCGCGAGCGCATTCCGCTGCTCGCCGTCGTCGGTCTGGTGATGGCGCTGGCAGCCATCGTGCTGTTCACCATCACCGGCGGCGAGTCCGAGGGATCGTCGGGCCCGTGGCTGCTGCTGGCGATCGTGATCTGCGTGGCATGGGGCGTGCAGGCGTACTTCATGCGCAAGACCGCCACCATCGGCGTCAACGAGGCCACCACGTTCGGGTGGATGACCATCAGCGGTCTGCTCCTGATTTCGGTCGCGCTGTTCTCCCTCGGCGGTGTTCCCACCGACTTCCCCTGGGAGGCACCCGCACTGGCGGCGGGCACACAGATCCTCAACGCCATCGGCGCACTGTTCCTGGTGATGGCGCTGGCACGGGGCAAGGCCTCCATCGTCGCGCCAACCACCAACGCCCTCGCCCCGGCGCTGACCGTGATCATCTCGCTGGTGGCCTACCAGACCCTGCCGACCCCGTACGGTGCGATCGGCATCGTGCTGGCGCTGGTGGGTTCGACGCTGATGGTCTACGCCGACGAGCGACGCGGCGAGGCCCCGACGGCCGCCGTCCTGGAGCCCTCGGTCGCCGAGGATCGTCGATGAAGCCCACCATCGTCATCATCGGCGCAGGCAGCGTCGAGTTCACCCGCGAGCTCCTCGGCGACGTCTTCTCGTTCCCCGAACTCGGTTCGGTGCGGGTGGTGTTGCACGACATCGACGCCGAGCGCCTCGCGACCGCCGAGGCGATCGCCAACGCGACCGCCAGCGCGGCAGGCGCGCAGCCGGAGGTGGTGGCCGTCGCCGACCGACGCCGGGCGCTCGACGGTGCCGACTACGTGATCAACGTGATCCAGGTCGGCATGCATGACGCGACGGTGCGCGACTTCGACATTCCGGAGAAGTACGCCCTGCACCAGACCATCGGCGACACCATCGGCATCGGTGGCATCTTCCGTGGGCTGCGCACCTTCCCCGTGCTCGCGGGCATCGCCAAGGACATGCTCGAGGTGTGCCCCGACGCGTGGCTGCTGAACTACACCAACCCGATGGCCATGAACGTGACCTACCTGCGTCAGGTCGCCCCGAAGCTGAAGGTGCTGGGGCTGTGCCACTCGGTGTACTGGACGATGGTGGGCCTGTGCGAGCTCGTCGACGTGCCCTTCGACGAGGTCTCGTACTGGTCGGCCGGCGTCAACCATCAGGCCTGGGTGTTGCGCTGGGAGCGCGGCGGCCAGAGCCTGTATCCCCTTCTGGATCAACGCATCGCCGACGACCCGGAGCTGCGCCGGCGGGTTCGGGTCGACATGTACCGCAGGCTGGGCTACTACCCCACCGAGACCAGCGAGCACTCCAGCGAGTACGTCCCGTGGTACCTTCGCCATCCCCAGGAGGTCGACCGGCTTCGCCTCGACGTCGGCGCCTACGTCCGCATCAGCGAGGACAACCTGGCCGAATACGCCCGAGTTCGTGCGGAATTGGCCGAGGGCGCGACGCTGGGCATCGACACCGAGTCGACCGAGTACGCACCCCAGGTGATCCACTCGTTCGAAACGGGTCAGCCGCGGGTGATTTCCGCCAACGTCGCGAACGACGGGTTGATCACCAACCTGCCCGGCGGGTTGGCCGTGGAGGTGCCCACGCTGCTGGACGCCCTCGGCGCGCACCCCACGAAGGTGGGCGACCTGCCGCCGCAATGCGCCGCGCTGAACCGCAACTTCCTGGGTCCGGTCGAACTCGCGGTCCGGGCCGCCGTCGACGGCGATCCGCGGTTGGTGCGAGCCGCCGCCATGGTCGACCCGAACACCGCCGCAACGCTGACCGTCGACGAGATCTGGAGGCTGTGCGACGACCTGACCGTCGCGCACGGTGACCTGCTGCCCGAACCGCTCCGCACCACGCTCGCGCCATGAGAACCCAACAAGGAGTGCCGCACATGATCCGATCACGGCTCTGCATCGCATTGGTCGCCATCCTCGCCTTCGTGCTCACGGCGTGCGGTGGCGGTGGCTCGTCGCCGTCGGGCCCGACCGAGATCGCGGTCTGGCACGGCTATCAGGACACCGAGGGTGAGGTGTTCAAGGGCCTCATCGCCCAGTACAACAAGGACCATCCCGACGTGAAGGTCAGCGAGTTGTACTCCAGCAACGACCTGGTGCTGCAGAAGGTGCTGACCGCGGTGCGCGGCGGCAGCGCCCCCGACGTCGCGTACATGTTCGGCTCGTGGTCGCCGAACATCGCCCAGATCCCCCAGGTCGTCGACATGGCCGACGAGGTCAAGAACCCCGATTGGAAGTGGGACGACTTCTACCCGGCCGAGCGCGAAGCGTCCACCGTCGGCGACAAGGTCGTCGGGGTACCCGCCCTGGTGGACAACCTTGCGATCGTCTACAACGAGAAGCTGTTCGCCGAGGCCGGGGTGGCGCCCCCGACGAAGGACTGGACGTGGGATGACTTCCGCGCCGCCGCCGCCAAGCTGACCGATCCGAGCAAGGGTCAGTACGGCTGGCTCATTCCGGCCGACGGCAGCGAGGACACCACCTGGCACTACCTGCCGATGCTGTGGGAGGCCGGCGGCGACATCCTCAACTCCGACGACACCAAGGCCACGTTCAACTCACCCGAGGGCGTCAAGGCGCTGACCGTGCTGCAGCAGATGGCCGTCACCGACAAGTCGGTGTACCTCGACACCACCAACGAGAACGGCCCGAAGCTGATGAACAGCGGCAAGGTCGCCATGCTGATCACCGGCCCGTGGGATCTGAGCCAGCTCTCCGACATCTCCTACGGCGTGCAGGTGATGCCCACGTTCGCCGGCTCCAGCGGCGGCCACCAGACGATCGCGGGTCCGGACAACTGGGTGGTCTTCGACAACGGCGACGCCAAGAAGAAGGCCGCGGTCGACTTCGTGAAGTGGCTGTCCGCACCCGAGCAGGTGAAGGCGTTCTCGTTGGGCACCGGCGACCTGCCCATCCGCACGTCGGTGGGTCAGGATCAGTCGGTGCTCACCAAGCTCAACGAAAACGTCCCGGGCACCGCGACATTCGTCGAGAATCTCGAGAACGTGAAGAAGGTCCGGCCGACGGTCGGTCAGTACCCCGACGTCTCCGAGGCGCTGGGACAGGCGATCGTGTCCGTCATGCTCGGCAAGGAACAGCCCGCGGACGCGCTCAACTCGGCCGCCACGGCCGCCGACGCGGCCCTGGCCGAGAAGTAGGACGGGAGAGGGTATGCCGTCACTGCTGGGACGACTGAGCCGTACCGACACCGCGGCGGGCTGGGCGCTGGCCAGCCCCGCGGCGGTGCTGATCGGAATCTTCGGCCTGCTGCCGGTGCTGATGTCGCTGCAGCTGTCGTTCCAGCAGTCCGACCTGTTGCGTCCGCAGACGCCCTGGGTGGGGCTGGCGAACTACCGCAAGCTCGCCGAGGATCCGGTCTTCGTCGAGGCTATCAAGCACACCATCGTCTACACCGCCCTGTTCGTCCCCGGCACGATGCTCGTCGGTCTGTTCGTCGCCGCGGCGATGAACAGGTCGGTGCGCTTCATCTCGGTCTACCGGACGGCGGCCTACATCACCATGGCGGTCTCGACGATCTCCCAGGGCATCATCTTCCTGTGGCTCACCGACCGCGACTACGGTCTGGTCAACGCCGGACTCAACGCGGTCGGCATCTCGTCTCAACCCTTCCTGGCGTCGCCGTCGCAGGCGCTGTTCGTCATCGTGGCGATGACGATCTGGGGCTGGACCGGCTTCTCGGTGATCGTCTATCTGGCTGCACTGCAGGGCGTTCCGGCCGAGCTGCACGAAGCGGCGATGATCGACGGCGCCAGCGCGTTCACGCGATTCCGCACCATCACCGTTCCGCTGCTGGGCCCGGCGAACCTGTTCCTGCTGGTGTGGTTGACCATCAACGCGCTGCAACTCTTCGACGAGGTGTACGCCACCACGCGCGGCGGTCCCCTCCGGGCGACGACGGTGATCGTCTACTACCTGTGGGACCGGGCCTTCGTGCACTTCGACGCCGGCTATGCCGCGGCCATGGCCTACGCGCTGTTCGTCGTCATCCTGCTGATCACCGCCGTCCAGTTCCGGCTCGCACGGAAGCACGTGCAGAACTGATGACGACCACCGAGCTGCCCCCGACCGAATCCGTCGCCCGCGAGGCGCCGTCGCCGCGGCGCGAGCGCAAGTTCCGGCTGCCGTTCAGCCCGTGGCATCTGGTGCTCATCCCCATGACGTTCGTCTTGATCCTGCCGCTGCTGTGGATGCTCGTCACGTCCCTGCAGACCGAGAGTGAGACCAACCACTTCCCACCGGTCCTGCTGCCCGAACGGCCGCGGTTCGAGAATTACTCCGAGGCCTGGGCGGCGGCACCGTTCGGCCACTTCTTCCTCAACAGCGCGATGGTCACGGTGGTGGTGCTGATCAGCAACCTCGCGGTCTGCAGCCTCGCCGGATACGCCTTCGCCCGGATCCGCTTCCTCGGCCGTGGCGCGCTGTTCGTCACGCTGATGGCGACGCTGATGGTGCCGTTCCAGGTCACGATGATCCCGGTGTTCCTCATCGTGAAGTGGTTCGGCGACAACGTCTGGGCGGGCCTCGGCATCGACCACATCGGGGCGTTGATGCTGCCCAACCTGGCGACCGCGTTCGGCATCTTCTTCCTGCGTCAGTTCTTCCAGACGGTGCCCGTCGAACTCGAGGAAGCCGCCCGGGTGGACGGTACGTCGCGGCTCGGCGTCCTGTTCAAGATCGTTCTGCCGCTGTCGCTCCCGGCGATGTCCACCCTGGCCGCGCTGACGGTGCTGACCTCGTGGAACGACTTCCTGTGGCCGCTGATCGTCATCACCTCGCAGGACCAGATGACGATTCCGTTGGGGCTGAGCTACTTCCAGGGTGCCCACCGGGTGAAGTGGCCACTGCTGATGGCGGCGAACGTGATGAGCCTGCTGCCGATGCTGCTGGTGTTCATCGGAGCGCAGAGATACTTCGTCCAATCGGTCGCCAGTACCGGAATCAAGGGTTGAGGGGATTACGTTGGCAGAGGTCGAGTTTCGAGACGTCACCCGGAAGTATGCCGGTGGCACCGTCGCCCTGAAGAACCTGAACCTCACCGTCGGCGACGGCGAGTTCCTCATCCTGGTCGGGCCGTCGGGGTGCGGCAAGAGCACCGCGCTGCGGCTGCTGGCGGGCCTGGACAAGCCGACCTCGGGCGAGATCCGGATCGGCGGTGCGGTGGTCAACGGCCTCGCGCCGGGTGAGCGCGACATTGCCATGGTGTTCCAGAACTATGCGCTCTATCCGCACATGACGGTGTACCGCAATCTGGCTTACGGGCTGCGGCAGCGCCGGACGCCGCGCGACGAGGTGGAACGGCGGGTCCGCGAGACGGCCGCGCTGCTGGAGATCGACCAGCTGCTCGACCGCAAGCCCGGTCAGCTGTCGGGCGGCCAGCGCCAACGCGTGGCCATGGGCCGCGCCCTGGTGCGCAAGCCACAGGCGTTCCTGCTCGACGAGCCGCTGTCGAATCTGGACGCGAAGCTGCGCAACCAGGTGCGTGGCGACCTCAAGCGGCTGCACCGGGAACTGCCCGTCACCTCCATCTACGTCACTCACGACCAGGTCGAGGCGATGACGCTCGGGGACCGGCTGTGCGTCATGTCCGGCGGCGAGGTCCAACAGATCGGCACCACCGACGACATCTACAACCGGCCGGCGAACACGTTCGTCGCGGCATTCATGGGCAGTCCGCCGATGAACCTGCTGCCCGGCGTCGTGCGCCACGGCATGCTGCACGTGGGTGACGCGGCGATCACCGCTGCGGCCACCCCCGACGGTCCCGTGACGGTCGGCGTGCGGCCCGAGCACCTCGCGGTGCACACGACCGTGGCCGAGGGCATGGTGCCTGCGCGCGTCGACTTCGTCGAACCGCTGGGAAGCCACGCGCTGGTCACGGCCATCGTCGCCGAGGACACCAGGGTGGTCGTGCAGGCACCGGCGGCCACGTTGCTGGATCCGGGGACACGCGTCGGGTTGGCGATGCCGCCGGAGCGCACGTACTTCTTCGACGCGGTGACCGGCGACGCGCACCGCAGTCGGGAACGCATTGCACTGTAGAAGTTACTGACGACCAGGTAGATACCTGGGCTAAGCAAACTTTCGCGCCTGAACCCCGACGCGATGGGGCTGAGTTAGACGCCGTACCGGACGAGTTCGGCGGCCGTCACGAGACGCTCGTGCTTGGCCGGGAAGTCGCGGCTGCGGACCGGGTGACGGAACAGTGACCAGGCCATACGGCCCATTCGCGAGCGGGCGATTGGATTGATGTACACGGTGTTACTCCTGCGGTCGTCTTGCTTCACCGTGGGCTCACACTACTGCACGAACCCCGAGAATCATTAGACACCTGTGATCTGGCTAACACCAGCGGACGCGCCGACAAAAGATCGGATGTTTCTGATGTGACTCATGTGGTCACTGGGACTCGCCGATCCTGCGCGTTCGTGAAATCCACGACGTGTTTCCGGCGCGCCTCGTCGCCAGATTCACACTGGCGACGGGACGCGGGTGAAAACGCTAGCGCTGGGGAGCTGCCGTCGGCTTGATCGGTGCGGGGAGCGATGTGCGACCCATGAGATAGCTGTCCACGCCCGCGGCGGCGGCCCGGCCCTCGGCGATCGCCCACACGATGAGCGATTGCCCGCGCCCCATGTCACCGGCGACGAACACGCCGGGCACCGAGGTCTGGAAGTCGTCGTCGCGCTTGACGTTTCCGCGGTCGGTCAGCTCGACCCGGAGATCGGTCAGCAGACCCGACTTCTCCGGACCGACGAAGCCCATCGCCAGCAGGACCAGGTCGGCCTCCAGCTCGAAGTCGCTGCCCTCGACCTTGGCGAACTTGCCGTCGCGCATCTCGACCTCGTGCACCTTGAGCGCGGTCACGTGCCCGTCGACGCCGATGAACTGCTCGGTGTTGACGGAGAAGACGCGCTCGCCACCCTCCTCGTGCGCCGAGGCGACCCGGTAGATCAGGGGGTAGGTCGGCCACGGCGTCGACGACGCCCGCTCCTCGGGAGGCCGCGGCATGATCTCGAACTGGTGCACGCTCGCGGCACCCTGACGGTGCGAGGTGCCGAGGCAGTCCGCGCCGGTGTCGCCGCCGCCGATGATGACGACCTTCTTGCCCTTGGCGGTGATCGGCGGTTCGCCGTCCTCGCCGACCACCGGGTCACCGTTCTGCACCCGGTTGGCCCAGGGCAGATACTCCATGGCCTGGTGGATGCCGTCGAGTTCGCGGCCGGGGATCGGCAGGTCGCGCCAGTCGGTCGCGCCACCGGAGAGCACCACGGCGTCGTAGTTCAGCCGCAGTTGCGCCGCGGTGAGGTCGACGCCGACGTCGACGCCGGTGCGGAACGTCGTGCCCTCGGCCGCCATCTGCTCGAGACGGCGGTCGATGTGGCGCTTCTCCATCTTGAACTCGGGGATGCCGTAGCGCAGCAGACCGCCGACGCGGTCGGCGCGCTCGAACACCGTCACCTGGTGGCCGGCCCGCGTGAGCTGCTGTGCCGCAGCCAGACCCGCGGGGCCCGACCCCACGACGGCGACCTTCTTGTTGGTCAGCCGGTGCGGCGGAAGGGGAAGCACCCAGCCCTCGTCGAAGGCGTTGTCGATGATCTCGACCTCGACCTGCTTGATGGTGACGGGATCCTGGTTGATGCCCAGGACGCAGGACGCCTCGCACGGCGCCGGGCACAGCCGCCCGGTGAACTCCGGGAAGTTGTTGGTGGCGTGCAGCCGCTCGATGGCGTCGCGCCACCGGTCCTTGAACACCAGGTCGTTCCACTCGGGAATCAGGTTGCCCAGCGGGCAACCGTTGTGGCAGAACGGGATGCCGCAGTCCATGCACCGTGCGGCCTGGTTCTGCAGCACGTCGTGGGAGAAGGGCTCGTAGACCTCGTTCCAGTCACGAAGCCGCAGCGGGACGGGCCGGCGCTGCGGGGTCTCGCGGTGGGTGTGCTTGAGGAAGCCGCGCGGATCAGCCACGAGCCGCCGCCATGATCGCGGTGTTGACGTCCTCGCCGTTGCGTTCGGCTTCGGCGATCGCGGTCAGAACGGACCGGTAGTCGCGCGGCATGACCTTCACGAAGTGCTTCAGTTGAGACTCCCAATCGGACAGAACCCGTTGGCCGACGGCCGAATCGGTGGCGTCGACGTGCGCGACGAGGATTTCGCGCAGCCATTCGACGTCGTCGTCGTCCAGCCGCTCGAGCTCCACCATCTCGCCGTTGAGGTTGTCGTGCAACGTGCCGTGCAGGTCGTACACGTAGGCGATGCCGCCGGACATGCCCGCGGCGAAGTTGCGGCCGGTGGGACCGAGGATCGCCACCTTGCCACCGGTCATGTACTCGCAGCCGTGGTCGCCGACGCCCTCGACCACCGCGTGGGCGCCCGAGTTGCGGACCGCGAAGCGCTCGCCGACCTGACCCCGAAGGAAGGCCTGGCCACTGGTGGCACCGAACAGCACCACGTTGCCCGCGATGATGTTGTCCTCGGCGACGAAGTCCGCGGGGGCGGACTCCGACGGCCGCACCGCGATGCGCCCACCGGAGAGACCCTTGCCGACGTAGTCGTTGGCGTCGCCGTAGACCCGCAGCGTGATGCCCTTCGGCAGGAACGCGCCGAAGCTGTTGCCCGCCGACCCGTCGAACGTGATGTCGATGGTCCCGTCCGGAAGCCCCTGCCCGCCATGCACCTTGGTCAGCTCGTGGCCGAGCATGGTGCCGACCGTGCGGTTGACGTTGGCGATGGTGGTCCGGAACTTGACCGTCGACCCGGTGTCGAGGGCTTCGCGGCTCTGGGCGATCAACTGCTGGTCGAGGGCCTTGTCGAGCCCGTGGTCCTGCCGCGAGCTGCAGTACAGGTCCTGGTTCATGAACGCCGAGTCGGGTTCGACGAGCACGGGGGCCAGGTCGAGCTTGCGGGCCTTCCAGTGCGCGGCGGCCTGCTTGGTGTCCAGCGCGCCAACCTGTCCGACCATCTCGTTGACGGTGCGGAAGCCCAACTGCGCCATGAGTTCGCGAACTTCCTCGGCGATGAACCGGAAGAAGTTCTCGACGAACTCGGGCTTGCCGTTGAAGCGCTCCCGCAGCAGCGGGTTCTGGGTGGCGACACCGACGGGGCACGTGTCGAGGTGACACACCCGCATCATGATGCAGCCGGCCACCACCAGCGGTGCGGTCGCGAAGCCGAACTCCTCGCCACCGAGCAGCGCGGCGACGACGACGTCGCGGCCGGTCTTGAGCTGGCCGTCGACCTGCACGACGATCCGGTCGCGAAGACCGTTGAGCAGCAACGTCTGCTGCGTCTCGGCGAGCCCCAGCTCCCAGGGGGCGCCGGCGTGCTTCTGCGAGGTGAGCGGAGTGGCACCGGTGCCGCCGTCGTGGCCGGAGATCAGCACCACGTCGGCATGCGCCTTGGAGACGCCCGCCGCGACGGTGCCGACGCCGTTCTCGGACACCAGCTTCACGTGCACGCGGGCACTGGGATTGGCGTTCTTCAGGTCGTGGATCAGCTGCGCCAGATCCTCGATCGAGTAGATGTCGTGATGTGGCGGCGGCGAGATCAGCCCGACGCCGGGTGTCGAGTGACGCACCTCGGCCACCCACGGGTACACCTTGTGACCCGGAAGTTGGCCGCCCTCACCAGGCTTCGCGCCCTGAGCCATCTTGATCTGGATGTCGGTGCAGTTGGTCAGGTAGTGGCTGGTGACGCCGAAGCGGCCGGACGCCACCTGCTTGATGGCGCTGCGGCGCCAGTCGCCGTTGGCGTCGTGGTCGAAGCGGTCGACGGATTCGCCGCCCTCACCGGAGTTGGAGCGGCCGCCGAGACGGTTCATCGCGATCGCCAGCGTCTCGTGCGCCTCGGCGGAGATCGAGCCGTAACTCATTGCGCCGGTGGAGAATCGCTTCACGATCTCCGACACGGGCTCGACCTCGTCGATCGAGACGGGTGGCCGGACGGCGTCGTCGCCGGTACGGAACTTCAGCAGCCCACGCAGCGAGGCGAAGCGCTCACTCTGGTCGTCGACCAGCTTGGTGTACTCCTTGAAGATGGCGTACTGCCCGGTGCGGGTGGCGTGCTGCAGCTTGAACACGGTGTCGGGGTTGAAGAGGTGGTACTCCCCCTCACGCCGCCACTGGTACTCGCCGCCGACCTCGAGCTCGCGGTGGGCGCGCTCGTCGGGCCGGTCCAGGTAGGCCAGGGCGTGCCGCGACGCGACGTCGGCGGCGATGTCCTCGAGGTCGATGCCGCCGACGGGGCAGTGCAAGCCCGTGAAGTAGTCGTCGAGCACCTGCTGGCTGATGCCGATGGCCTGGAACAGCTGGGCACCGGTGTAGGACGCCAGGGTGGAGATGCCCATCTTGGACATCACCTTCAGCACGCCCTTGCCTGCGGCCTTGGTGTAGTTGGCCTTGGCCTGGTCGCTGGTGATGCCGGTGATGATGCCGCGGTCGACCATGTCCTCGATGGACTCGAACGCCATGTACGGGTTGATGGCGGCGGCGCCGAAACCGCACAGGGCGGCCATGTGGTGCACCTCGCGGGCGTCACCCGTCTCCACGACGAGCCCGACCTGGGTGCGGGTCCGGTCGCGCACCAGATGGTGGTGGACGGCCGAGACGCTCAGCAGCGACGGGATCGGCGCCAGCGACTCGCTGGACTCGCGGTCCGACAGCACGATGATGCGGGCGCCGTCGCGGATGGCCGCGGAGACCTTGGCCCGGACGTCGTCGAGCGCTTCCTTCAGACCCTGGCCACCGCGGGCGACCGGGTAGAGGCAGCGGATGACCGCCGCGCGCAGGCCGTGCTTGTGGCCGCGGATCTCGTGGTCGGGGTCGACGCAGATCAGCTTCGACAGCTCGGCGTTGCGCAGGATCGGGTTGGTCAACACGATCTGACGACAGGAGTCGGCGTTCGGGTTGAGCAGGTCGCCCTCGGGGCCGACGGTGCCCTGCAGGCTGGTCACCACCTCTTCGCGGATGGCGTCCAGTGGCGGGTTCGTCACCTGGGCGAACAGCTGCTGGAAGTAGTCGTAGAGCATCCGCGGCCGGGCCGACAGCACGGCCACCGGGGTGTCGGTGCCCATCGAGCCGAGCGCCTCGGCGCCGCTGCGTGCCATCGGGGCGACGAGGAGGTTGAGCTCCTCGTAGGTGAACCCGAAGGCCTGCTGACGCAGCACCACGCGGTGGTGCGGCATGCGGACGTAGTCGCCGGGGGGCAGGTCACCGAGGTGGAACAGGCCGGCTTCGAGCCACTCCTGATACGGCTGCTCGGCGGCCAGCTCGGCCTTGACCTCTTCATCGGAGACGATGCGGCCCTGCGCGGTGTCGACCAGGAACATCCGGCCGGGCTGCAGGCGCATCTTCTGCACCACGGTCGACGGGTCGAGGTTCAGCACGCCGGCCTCGGACGCCAGGACGACGAGGCCGTCCTCGGTGACCCAGATGCGCGACGGCCGCAAACCGTTGCGGTCGAGCACCGCACCGATGACGGTGCCGTCGGTGAAGCACACCGATGCGGGACCGTCCCACGGCTCCATCAGCGACGAGTGGTACTCGTAGAACGCCCGACGGGCGGGGTCCATGCTCTCGTGCCGCTCCCACGCCTCGGGAATCATCATCAGCATGGCGTGGGGCAGGCTGCGACCACCGAGGTGCAGCAGTTCGAGGACCTCGTCGAAGCGTGCGGTGTCCGACGCTCCGGGCGTGCAGACGGGGAAGATCTTGTCGACGTCGGCGTGGGAGCCGAAGACGTCGGTCTTGATGAGCGCCTCGCGCGCCCGCATCCAGTTCTCGTTGCCGGTGACGGTGTTGATCTCGCCGTTGTGGGCGACGCGGCGGAACGGGTGCGCCAGGGGCCACGACGGGAAGGTGTTGGTGGAGAAGCGGGAGTGCACGATGCCCAGCGCGCTGGTCATGCGCTCGTCCTGCAGATCCAGGTAGAACGCCTTGAGCTGCGGGGTCGTCAGCATGCCCTTGTAGGCGAACGTCTGGCCCGAAAGGCTTGGGAAGTACACGGTTTCGCGACCGGGGCCGTCCTGGCCCGGACCCTTGGTGCCCAGCTCGTGTTCGGCACGCTTGCGCACGACGTAGGCGCGCCGCTCCAGGTCCATCCCGGAGGCGCCGCCGATGAACACCTGACGGAACGTCGGCATGGCGTCGCGGGCCAGGGCGCCGAGGGAGGAGTCGTCGGTGGGGACGTCACGCCAGCCCAAGAACGTCAGGCCCTCGGCCTCGATGATCTTCTCGACCGATTCGCTGGCCGCCGCGGCGTCACGGGAGGACTGCGGCAGGAACGCGATGCCGGTGGCGTAGCTGCCGGCCTCGGGCAACTCGAAGTCGACGACCGCGCGGAAGAACTCGTCGGGGACCTGCAGCAGGATGCCCGCGCCGTCGCCGGTGTTCGGCTCGGCGCCCTGAGCGCCACGGTGCTCCATGTTCAACAGGGCCGTGATGGCCTTGTCGACGATGTCGCGGCTGCGGCGGCCGTGCATGTCGGCCACCATCGCCACGCCGCAGGAATCGTGCTCGTAGGCCGGGTTGTAGAGGCCCTGCTTGCGGCCTCCCTGCCTTGAGCCATGGTCGCTGGGCGCCATTCCCACCTGCCCTTCACACCTTCATGGAAGCCTGATGCTGACAGCCGTCATGGACGGCTGTTGCCGGCGGGCGATGGGTCGATCTACGTGCAGCACTGAACGACGGGACTTCCCACTCGCCACGAATGAGGAAACGATATGACAAACCCCGCCTGACATGCCAACTTAGTCAAGCCTAACGATCTTGCTGGGCCGATCCGAACTCTCGGCGGGCAGTGCGTCGCGGCGACGACGAAATCCGTTGTCGGGGTTCGCCGGTGACGGCGCCGACGCCGACCCAGGTGAGTTTGGCGTTCCCTCGACCTGTTGCCGCGTAGTTTGCTGTGCAGATCGACAACGGGGCCGGCCCGCACCGATGATCCCCGGAGAAATTTGCTGGGGAGCAATTCTCGGCCCGGCGGCGCCGTCACGACGCGGCCGTGACGGACGTGAGCGTCGGACCTGACGGGGGTCGACGCGCCGCCGGTCGAACGCGTCGGCGTTGGATACTCGAGTTTGCTTGTTCGCCAAGGGCTTACGGCACCCCGCCGCGACGCGGACCGACGCCGACCGATACCGCGCCCGTGGACGGCCGCCACGGATACCGCGTCATACGGGACCCGTGGCCCTCAGATCGTGTGTCGCAGGACGCACTGCCGCCGCTGCTAGCATCCGCCCATGGCCGAGGCTCGCAACACCGGCGGCTGGGTGGGCGCCTTCGTCAGGAACTCCGGCTATCTGCGCAAGTGGCTGATCCTGGGCGTCGCGATCGGCATCATCGCCGGCCTCGGCGCCGTCGTGTTCTACCTGGCGCTGAAGTACGCGGGCGAGTTCATCCTCGGCGACCTGGGCGGGTACCGGCCGCCCACCGCCGCGGCCGAGGGCGGCGACCGCGGGTCCACCGGCTTCAGCCGGGCCTGGGCGATTCCGCTGGTCACCTTCGGAGGGGCGCTGGTGTCGGCCGTCCTGGTGGCGAAGTTCGCGCCGGAGGCGGCGGGACATGGCACCGACAGCGCCATCGAGGCCGTCCACACCGATCCGCGGTCCATCCGGGCTCGCGCGGTCCTGGTCAAGATGGTGTCCAGCGCCCTGACCATCGGCTCCGGCGGATCGGCCGGCCGCGAAGGCCCGACCGCGCAGATCTCGGCCGGCTTCGGCTCCCTGCTGGCGCGCCGGCTCGACCTGTCCGACGTCGACGGCCGCGTGGCGGTGTCCCTCGGCATCGGGTCGGGCATCGGTGCGATCTTCGGGGCACCGCTCGGCGGCGCCGTCCTGGCCGCGTCGATCGTCTACCGGGAGGACTTCGACTACCGGTCGCTGGTCCCCGGCTTCATCACTTCCGGCACCGCGTACGCCGTCTACGGTGCGCTCCTGGGGTACGACCCGCTGTTCGGCTTCGTGGCGCGCGACTACGACTTCGTGCCCACCCAACTCGGGTGGTTCCTGCTGATCGGCGTCGTCTCGGCGGGCGTCGGCTACCTGTACGCCAAGGTGTTCTACGGCACCGTCGCGCTGACCCGCCGCCTGCCCGGCGGCAGGATCGTCAAACCCGCCGTGGGCGGATTGCTGGTCGGCCTGCTCGGACTCCTCATCCCGCAGATCCTGTCGAGCGGCTACGGCTGGGTGCAGCTGGCGTCGGCCCGGGACACCCTGATGACCATCCCGCTGTGGATCGTCCTGATCCTGCCGCTGGCGAAGATCGTCGCGACGTCGCTGTCGATCGGCACCGGTGGTTCCGGCGGAATCTTCGGGCCCGGCATGGTGATCGGCGGCTTCGTCGGAGCGGCGATCTGGCGCCTGGCCGATCTCGCTGGACTACCCGGAATCCCCGACGGCCCTGGCGTCTTCGTGGTGGTCGCCATGATGGCCTGCTTCGGCAGCGTCGCGCACGCACCGCTCGCGGTGATGCTCATGGTGGCCGAGATGACCGGGTCCTTCTCCGTGCTGCCCGGCGCGATGATCACCGTCGGCATCGCCTACCTGCTCATCACGCGCAGCGACGTGTCGATCTACAAGTCCCAGCGGATCAACCGCGAGAGCGCGGAGGCCGAACGCCGCGGCGACGCGAAGATCACCAGGGACGAGTTCGAGTAGTTCCCGTGCCGCCTTGAACGGGTTGGCGCACTTGACGTTTGGCCCAGCACGCGACTCGGGCCCGCATCCCAAGGGGATGCGGGCCCGCCGCGGCTATTTGCTTAACCGAGGATTTACTTCTTGGCCTGCTGAGCGGCGCCCTTCTCGGTCGACTCACCCTCGTTCGCCAAGTCGCCGCCGGAGTTCTCCAGGTGCGCACGAACGAACCACTGGAACTTCTCCAGTTCGGCGGCGTGGCCGATGAGCATGTCCTGCGACACCGGATCGAGGTCCTCCAGCGTGTGGATGGCCTTGCGGGTGTCTTCGTTGACGCCGGTGTAGACCAGGTCCAGGGCCGCGAGGTGCGCCAGCACGGTGTCGCGTCCGACCGAGTAGTCGTCCCACGTGCGGTCCTTGATGATCGCGCCCGGGGTGCCTTGCGGTGACGCGCCGAGGGTCGCGATGCGCTCGGCGGCCTCGTCGGCGTAGCCGCGGACGAGCTCGACCTGCGGGTCGATCATCTCGTGGACGCCGATGAAGTTCGGGCCGACGACGTTCCAGTGCACGTGCTTCAGTGTCAGGTGGAGGTCGTTGTAGGTGCTCAACTGCTTCTGGAGCAGGTTGGCGACCTCACCGGCATCCTTGTCCGAAATTCCGGGAATCGTGAATCCTGCCATGCGTATGTCTCCCTTTCTCGAGCTTCCCAAGACACCTACCCGCATGCACCGCGAGTTACACCCCTGCGGCGCCGAGTGATCAAATCGCTACGCTCGCCTGATGACTGAGTCGACGCGCGGGTTCGCCGGTTTCCCGGAGGCGGCCCTCGACTTCTACGACGACTTGGAGATCGACAACACCAAGTCGTTCTGGGAGGCCCACAAGGACGTCTATCTGACGTGCGTGAAGGCGCCGACCACTGCACTCGTGACCGCGCTCGAACCGGAGTTCGGCACCGCGAAGGTCTTCCGCCCCTTCCGCGACGTCCGGTTCGCCAAGGACAAGACGCCGTACAAGACCCACCAGGGTGCCTACGTCGGGGCGGGTCCCGCCTGCGGGTGGTACGTGGAGATCGCCGCCCGCGGGGTGCGCACCGGGGCCGGCTTCTACGACGCGAGCTCGGGCGACCTGGCGAGGATCCGCGCGTCGATCGTCAACGACCTCACCGGTGACCAGCTCGGCAAGATCCTGGCGAAGCTGACCCGGGCCGGGTTCACCGTCGGCGGCGACCGCCTGAAGACCTCGCCGCGCGGGTTCGACGCCGACCATCCGCGCATCGACCTCCTTCGGCACCGTTCGCTGACCGTCACCAAGGAGTACGGCTTCGAGCCGGTCATCCACACGCCGGAGTTCGTCGACGCGGTGCGCGCCGACTGGCGGGCGGCCCGGCCACTGGTCGAATGGGTGGCCGCCCGACTGGGTGACTAGAGGGCGCGCAGGTTCGGGATCGCCATGCGGGCGCCGAAGCGGGGGTTGCGCGCCAGCCCGCTGACCTCCAGCAGGCGGGTGGCCCGAAACCGGTGTGGCCTAAGCGGTTCCAGCAGTTCGAGCATCTCCTCGTCGTCGATCCGGTGGCCCAGCAACGTCGACCCGACGACGTTGGACAGGTGGTAGTCGCCGACGGACAGCGCGTCGGCGTCGCCCCAAGCCCGTTGGGCGACCTCGGCGGCGGTCCAGATCCCCACGCCCGGCAGCGTCATCAGGGCGGTCCGCGCGTCTTCCGAGGGGCGTGCCGACAGGCGCTCCAGCGCGTCGGCCCGCTGTGCGCACCCGACCAGCGTCCGCGCGCGTCCAGGGTCGACGTTGGCGAGGTGGAACTCCCACGACGGGATGCGCCGCCACACCTCCGCCGGCGGCGGGACGCGCATCCGTTCCGGAGCGGGACCGGGCGCGGGCGCCCCGTACTTGGTCACCAGCAGTCGCCAGGCCCGGAACGCGTCCTTGCCCGCCACCCGCTGTTCGAGCACGGCAGGCACGAGTGCCTCCATCACCTGCCCGGTCCGCCCCAGACGCAGATGCGGAACCCGGCGGTGGGCCGCGGCGATCGTCGGCTCCTGCGGCGCGAACCCGGTCTGGTCGTCGTCGACGCCCAGCATGGCGGGCAGCCGCTCGACGAACTCGGCGGCACCGGCCCCCCACGCCTCGCACTCGACCGTCGTGCGGCCCGTCGTCGCGATGCGGGCCGTCACCGGCCCGCTGGGCAGCAGGCTGGTCTTCCAGATGGCCCCGTCGACCAGTTGGTAGCAGGGGTCACCCGGGCCGCGACGCTGTGGGGACAGCGTCATCGACGGGCTCGCGGGCCCCTCGAAGGTGACGCTGGCGCTAGTCGACACCGCCAAAGATTATCCGACCGCCACCTCGGCCTTGTCGGCGTAGAACGCCACGTGACCTGCGATGGCGTCGACGGCAGCGTACGGCTGCACGTAGGTCCAGATCGCGTCGTCGACCGTCTGCCCAGCGGCGGTCAGGTGGTAGTAGCTCGCCTCGCCCTTGTAGGGGCAGTAGGTAGTGGTGTCGCTGGGCGTCAACGCCGACGGCACCACGTCGGCCAGGGGCACGTACTGCACGGCCGGGTAGGTCGACTCCTGCAGGGTCAGGGCGGCGTCGGTCTCGGCAACCACCTCCCCTTGGACGCGGACCACGACGTGCTTGCCGGTCGGCGTGACGGTGATCGGGTGCTGTTCGGTGGGCTCGAGGACGGTTCGTTCGCTCATCTACCGACCAACGTCGTCCGACCCGGCGTTGTTTCCAGAATCACTCGCTACCATCGCGCCATGACTGAACCCTCGGCGCAGGCGTCGGTGACCATCTCGGCCAACTGCGCCGACGTGTACGCCCTCGTCACCGACCTTCCCACCATGGCCACGCTCGCCGAGGAAGCCGACGCGATGCAGTGGCACCGGGGTGACGGCGCCGCGCCCGGTGCGGTGTTCAAGGGTCGCAATGCCAACGGCGGCAAGTCGTGGACCACCACGTGCACGGTCACCAACGCCGAGCCCGGCCGGGTGTTCGCCTTCGACGTCAAGCTCTTCGTCGTCCCCGTGGCGCACTGGCGCTATGACATCGAACCGGTCGACGGCGGCTGCCTGGTCACCGAGCAGACCTGGGACCGACGGCCGGGCTGGTTCCGGAAACCCGCCGGCATCGCCACGGGAGTCACCGACCGGACGTCGGAGAACGCGAAGAACATCGAGCTGACGCTGCAGCGGTTGAAGGCGCGCGCCGAGGCAACTTAGGGCTTGGCCGTGATCCGGTCGGCGACCCTGGCGATCGGCGAGGTGGTGGTCCGACCGCCGAACTCGTGCCGGTCGGCAGCCTTGTACGCCAGGTAGAGGCTGCGGACGCCGAGCCAGCGCACCGGCTCGGGCTCCCAGTTCTTCGACCGGTGCCCCACCCACGCCAGCTCCGTCCGCGGCGTCTTCTCCCCGAGCACCAGATCGGCCAGCGTCCGCCCGGCCAGGTTGGTCGCGGTGACGCCGTGTCCGACGTAGCCGCCCGCCCAGCCGAGGCCGGTCGTCCGGTCGAAGTCGACGCCCGCCGACCAGTCCCGCGGGACCGCCAGCACACCGCACCAGCCGTGGGCGATCGGCACGTCGCGCACCTGGGGCAGGACGTCGTGGAGCACGGCGGTCAGCTCTCGGATCGTGCGTTGCGGCACGCGACCGTCGACGTCGGTCCGCGACGCGTAGCGGTAGGGCACGCTGCGGCCGCCGATGGCGATGCGGTCGTCGGCCGTGCGCTGGGCGTAGAAGAATCCGTGCGCCATGTCGCCGACCGTCTCGCGGCCCTCCCACCCGATGGCGTCCCACACCTCCGCGCCGAGCGGCTCGGTCGCGATCAGCGAACTGTTCATCGGCAGCCAGCGCCGCTTGAGCCCCGGCAACCCCGCCGTGAACCCCTCGGTGGCGCGCAGGATCACCGGCGCCCGGACCGTGCCCGTCGGCGTCGTGGCGCGACCCGCGGCGATCTCCGTGACGGGGGACAGCTCGTAGACGTCGACGCCCAGGCGTTCCACGACGTCGGCCAGGCCGCGGGCCAGTGCGGCCGGTTGGATGCGGGCACAGTGCGGCGTGTGGTGTGCTGCGACCACCCGCGAGAACCGAACCCGTTGCGCCGCTTCGGCGCTCGTCAACTCGGTGAAGTCGGTGATTCCCCAGCTGCGTTCCTCGGCGCGCCGTTCGGCGAGCCGTTGGGCCTGGGCGGCGTTGCGGGCGATCTGCAGGGTGCCGCCCTTGACGATGCCCGCGTCGACGCCCTCGCGGTCGGCGACGTCGACGACCTCGTCGATCGCCTCGATCAACGCCCGTTGCCAGGCCACGACCGCGTCGCGGCCACGCTCTCGGGCCAGCGCATGCCGGTCACCGGGTGCCATCCCCGACAGCCAGCCCCCGTTGCGGCCCGACGCACCGAACCCCGCGAACCGCGCCTCCAGGACGGTGACGCGCAGCGTCGGGTCGGCACGCTTGAGGTAGTACGCCGTCCACAAGCCCGTGAATCCGGCGCCCACGATGCACACGTCGGCGTCCCGGTCCCCGGGCAGCGCCGTACGCGGCGACGGGATCTTGTCGAACCAGTGGGAGACGAAGCCGTTGACGGGAGGCACCCCGGAAGTCTGACAGAGCGCTCAGACGCTAGCCACGCTCCTGCCAGCGGTCGTGCTCGGCGCACTCGTCGTACCAACAGGACGGTCCGCGGCGCGACTCGGGACGGTCCCCGACCCGCACCACCCGGTAGTAGGTGGGTCGCCCGCAGGCGCACGTGTCGCCGGTGTACTCGTTTCGCCTGGACATGGTGACGGGAATGCCCCCGTCGCGGCGGAATTACTCCAACGACGGTCGGTCGGGCAGGCTGGACCCACGATGACCACCCCGCCAGCCCTCTTGCCCGACCCGAGCGACCTGTCCACGCTGCGCGCCAAGGGCACCGACCCCGACGAACTGTTCGCCTCGTTCGCCGCCTGGGCCGAGGCCAGTGGCACCGTGCTGTACCCCGCGCAGGAGGAGGCGCTGATCGAGATGGTCAGCGGCGCGAACGTCGTCCTGGCCACCCCGACCGGATCGGGCAAGTCGCTGGTCGCCACGGGCGCACTCTACGCAGCGCTCGCGGCCGGGTCGCGCAGCTACTACACCGCACCGATCAAGGCCCTGGTGAGCGAGAAGTTCTTCGCCCTGTGCGACGTGTTCGGCGCGGTCAACGTCGGCATGCTCACCGGTGACGCCTCGGTCAACGCCGGGGCGCCGATCATCGCGTGCACCGCGGAGGTGCTGGCCAACACCGCCCTACGCGAGGGCGCCGACGCCGAGATCGGGTTGGTCGTCATGGACGAGTTCCACTTCTACGGCGACCCCGACCGCGGCTGGGCCTGGCAGGTGCCGCTGCTGGAGCTGCCGCGGGCGCAATTCCTGCTGATGTCGGCCACCCTGAGCGACGTCACGTTCCTGCGGGAGGACCTGACGCGCCGCACCGGCCGGACCACCGCGCTGGTCGCCAACGCCGAACGGCCCGTGCCGCTGCACTACTACTACGCGACCACCCCGATGCACGAGACCATCCAGGACCTGCTCGACACCAAGCAGGCCCCCGTCTACGTCGTGCACTTCACCCAGGCATCCGCGCTGGAGCGGGCGCAGGCGTTGATGAGCGTCAACGTCAGCACCAAGGAGGAGAAGGCGGCCATCGCCGAACTCATTGGCGCCTTTCGCTTCTCGTCGGCCTTCGGCACCACGTTGTCACGTCTGGTCCGGCACGGCATCGGCGTCCACCACGCGGGCATGCTGCCCAAGTACCGGCGACTGGTCGAACAGCTGGCGCAGGCCGGGCTGCTCAAGGTCATCTGCGGCACCGACACCCTCGGCGTCGGCATCAACGTGCCGATCCGCACGGTGGTGTTCTCGGCGCTGTCGAAGTACGACGGCACCCGCACCCGGCTGCTCAACGCACGCGAATTCCATCAGATCGCGGGTCGCGCCGGGCGGGCCGGTTACGACACCGCGGGCACCGTCGTGGTCGAGGCGCCCGAACACGAGGTCGAGAACCTCAAGCAGTTCGCCAAGGTCGCCGACGATCCGAAGAAGCGCCGGAAGTTGGTGCGCCGCAAAGTGCCCGAGGGCATGGTGCCGTGGAGCGAGAAGACCATGACCCGCCTGGTGGAGGCCTCGCCCGAGCCGCTGACGAGCAACATGCGGGTGTCCACGGCGATGATCCTCGACGTCGTGGACCGTCCCGGCGACCCGTTCGTCGCGATGCGACGGCTGCTCACCGACAACCACGAGCCGCGAAAGCGTCAGCTCAGGCACATCCGGGAGGCGGTCGGCATCGCCCGGTCGCTGCTACAGGCCGGGGTGCTGGAACGGCTGCCCGAGCCGGAGCCGGACGGCAGGCGGTATCGCCTGACCGTCGACCTGCCGCCCGACTTCGCCCTCAACCAGCCCCTGTCGACGTTCGCCCTCGCCGCGATCGACGTGCTCGACCCGGCGTCGGAAACCTATGCGCTGGACGTGGTCTCGGTGATCGAGGCGACGCTGGAGGACCCGCGGCAGATCCTGTCGGCGCAGCTGAAGAAGGCCAGGGGCGAGGCCGTCGCCGCGATGAAGACCGAGGGCATCGAGTACGACGAGCGCATCGCGCTGCTCGACGACGTCACCTACCCCAAGCCGCTGGCCGACGTGCTCGGACACGTCTACGACGTGTACCTGCAGAGCAACCCGTGGGCCGCCGACGGTCAGCTGTCGCCGAAGTCGATCGTCCGCGAGATGTGGGAGCGCGCCTTCACGTTCCGCGAGTTCGTCAGCGTCTACGCGTTGACCCGCTCGGAGGGAGCGGTGTTGCGCTACCTGTCCGACGCGTTCAAGGCGCTGCGCTCCGGCGTGCCCGCCTCGGCCCGCACCGAGGAGGTCACCGACGTCGTCGAGTGGCTCGGAGAGCTTGTCCGCCAGGTGGATTCGAGCCTGCTCGACGAGTGGGAGCAGCTCACCAGCCCCGACCAGCCGTTGGACGCCCCGGTGGCGGTGCCGGCCCGACCGCGTCCGCTGACCGGCAACGAGCGGGCCTTCACCGCGATGGTCCGCAACGCGTTGTTCCGGCGGGTCGAACTCTTCGCGCGCCGCCGCTGGTACGACCTCGGACAGCTCGACGGCGACGCCGGGTGGACCACCGAACGCTGGGCGGAGGTCGGCGCCGAGTACTTCGACGAGCACGAGTCGGTGGGCACCGGCGCGGACGCCCGCGGTCCCGCCCTCCTGATCGTCGACCGCCAACCCGGCCGGTGGGACGTCCGGCAGATCCTGGACGATCCGGCCGGTGACCGCGACTGGGGCTTCGACGTCGAAGTCGACCTGGAGGCCTCCGACGAGGAGGGCACGGCGGTGATCCGGATGGTCGACGCGGGCCGGATGGGGTAGTCCCGCCACGCGCCTGTGGATGAAGTGGTCCCTGTGGATGACGCAGCGCCACAACCCCTTTTGGCACACCGGCTGTCGGTGCCGCGAGACACGCTCGCGGCAAGAACCGACAGAAGGGCAGACCACCATGTGCTGGCAATGCGACCACCCCGACAAGACCTTCGACGACTACCTCGCCCTGATTCGCGACACGATCGTGGCGCACGGCTGGGCCGTGCAGCACGTCGAGAGCGACCGGAGACCGTTCTCCTACACGATCGGGCTGCACGATCGCGGCTTCCCGGAGCTCCTGGTCACCGGTCTGCCCACCAAACAGGCCGGCTGGCTGCTGAACACGTTCGCCAAGCGCATGACTGCCGGCCTACGACCGGTGCCCGGCGACCAGCTGACGTTGCCGGCGAACACCCGGCTGGAAGTGGTCGACGTCGAGCATCCCGACGCGCACATGGGCATCGCCGTCGCGATCGACGGCTACGACGTCCGCGCCATCCAGCTGGTGTGGGCCGACGGCCGGGGCCGGTGGCCCTGGGCGCCGGGGTTCGACGGCGGTCACCGTCGTCAACCGGTGCTCGGTGCGCGGACCACCAACGCGTGACTAGCCCCAGGAGGTCTCGCCGTGACGGTCGACGAACCGCCCCGATCCGTGACCGGGCCCCTCCGTGGCGAGCGCGACGACGGCGTCGGTGCCCTCGGTGACGGTCTGCGGGCCGGAGTTCGCGTTGATGTCGGTCGCGGTGTAGCCGGGGTCGGCGACGTTGACCCGAATGTCGGTGAAGGCCTTGGCATACTGCGTCGTCAGCATGGTCAGCGCCGCCTTGGACGAGGTGTACGCGGGAGCCACCATCGACGACTCGGGACGCGACGGGTCGTGGGTGAGTTCCAGTGACCCCATTCCGCTGCCGACGTTGACGATGACCGGGTCTGACGAGCGTCGCAGCAGGGGCAGGAAGGCAGTGGTCGTCCGGACCACGCCGAGCACGTTGACGTCGAACACGGTGTGAAAGTCCTGGGCCGTCAGATCGGCGGCGTCGGCGTAGGCACCGGCGATGCCGGCGTTGTTGATCAGCACGTCCACCACTCCCTCGTGCTGCTCGACGTCCTCGACCGCCGCGGCCACCGAGGCGTCGTCGGTGACGTCGACCTGGACGAACCGGGCACCGAGCGCGTCGGCCGCGGTGCGGCCGAGTTCCGGATCACGGGCGCCGAGCAACACGGTGTGGCCCTGCTCGACGAGCCGCCGGGCGGTCTCGTAGCCAAGGCCCTTGTTGGCTCCGGTGATGAAGGTGATCGTCATTGCTCCATGCTGCCTCGTGGCGCCGCGACCGGGCGACCACGGCGGGGTCTCGACGGCTGACCGACGACCGGTGGGCAAAGCCGTGACAGATGGCGCCAATCCGGTCGAGCGGCACGCGGACCGATGCTAGCCTCCGACCAGCAAGCGCCGGCGGCAACGGCACCGGCACCTCGACACGACGGGGGAACTGCCTTGAGCACTGCGGCCGAACGCGCCACCCAACTCGACCTCGTCGCACGCCTCAAGTCGTCCTATCCCGAACTGCCCGACGCGCCGACTCCGGACCTGCTCGACCACGGCCGGTTCGTCGCCTACATGAAGCCCGTGCACGACGTCGGCGGCGAGCCCGACGCACCGATGAAGTACGAGAACAAGGACTACGAGTACTGGGAGCACATGACCTACGTCATGTGCGAAGTGCTTGCGTGGCGCGGCATCTGGCTGTCCGAGGAACGCCGGCGCATCGGCAACGTCGACGTCCAGCGTGCCGTCTATCTCGGCTTCCCCTACTACGGTCGGTGGCTGCTGTCGGTGGCGCGCGTGCTCGTCGAGAAGCACCTCGTCGGCCTCACCGAGCTCAGTGAACGGATGGCCGAGGTCCAGCAGCGGTATGCCGGCGGGCTGGCCGGCAAGACCCTGCGGGCGCAGCCGAAGTTCGAGGGCGACGGAGCCGGCGTCACGCGCAACACCCACGTCGTGCACGCGCAGGGCAAGGGCGATCCGCAGGTGTACGCCGGCAAGGCCGGTACCCCGAAGTTCGCGGTGGGCGACCAGGTTCTGGTGCGGGAGCTACCCGTGCTGTTCTACACGCGCACCCCGGAATACGTGCGCGGCGCGACCGGCGAAATCGCCGCCGTGGCCTACGAGAGCCCGGCCGCCGAGGACGAGACGTGGGACATCCCCGACGCCAAGCCGGAGTGGTTCTACGTCGTCCAGTTCACGATGGCCGAACTCTGGGACGACTTCAACGGGCCGCCCACCGACACCCTGCGCACCGAGATCCCCGAACGCTGGCTGCGCGCCGCCAACTGAACGGACCGACATGACCCACGACCACGACCACGACCGCACGGTGAAGCCGATGGTCGACGAGATCACCGACTTCGAGGTGCTCGAGATCGCGCTGCGCGAGCTCTGCATCGAGAAGGGCATCTTCACCGCCGCCGAACACCGGCTGTTCACCGAGTTCGCCGAGCAGATCGGTCCGACGCCGGCGGCGCGGTTGGTAGCCCGCGCCTGGCTCGACCCCGACTTCGAGCGACTCGCCCTCACCGAGCCGATGGCGGCGAGCAAGGAGGTCGGCGTCGATTGGCTGGAGCCGACGGGCTTCGGCACGCCGAGTGACTTCACCGCCTTCCAGATCCTGGCGGACACCCCGACGCTGCACCACGTGATCGTGTGTGCCCTGTGTTCCTGCTACCCGCGACCGATCCTCGGCAACTCGCCGGAGTGGTACCGCACGCCCAATTACCGCCGGCGACTGGTGCGTTGGCCGCGGCAGGTGCTCTCCGAGTTCGGGCTGCACCTCGGCGACGACGTCGAGGTGCGGGTGCAGGACTCCAACCAGAAGCACCGCTTCATGGTGATGCCCGTGCGCCCGGCGGGCACCGACGGCTGGTCCGAGGATCAGCTGGTGGAGATCATCACCCGCGACTGTCTCATCGGCGTCGCCCTGCCCAAGGCCGGGGTGACCACCAACGTCGTCACCGCCACCCGCGCCGCGATGCACCCGGTCGGGGAGTGACGATGGCCGACGTGGACGGCGGAGTCGTGCGCGCCATGGTCGACCGCGACCAGGTCTGGCCCAAGATGGCGGCCAAGTACGGCGTCGAGAACCCGGTGCCGCCGTGGAAGACCAGCCTCGACGGCCTGTGCGACGCGCTGGACCACGCGGCCTGCGAGGCACCGGTGCCGAGCTTCAAGGAGCGTCGCGACGAGGAGGACGCGCTGTCGGCGACGGTGTACTCCGACCTGCCGTATCCGGAGAATCAGCTCGTCTCTCTGGCTCATTCGCTGCTGGCCCGCGGCATTCTGACCGAAGACGAACTGCGGCAACGCCTCTCGGACGTTCGCCGACGCCTGGAGGCCTGACTGCGCGAGGTCAACCCGCCTGCTTGCTCCGCCGCTTGGCCTCCCGCAGACCGACCCAGAAGCGGGCGGCCTCGCGGATGGACTCCTCGACGGGCCGCGGCTGCCAACCGAGTTCGCGCTTGGCCTTGGTGCAGTCGACGGGTGCCTCGGCCCGCATCAGCCGCAGCGAGTCGACCGACAGTTTCTCGTCGGTGCCCGTGAGCCGCGCCTTCGCGCTGCCCAGCACCGCCATCGCCCACGCCAGCGCCAGCGGGATCGACCGGGTGGGTGCGGGCACGCCGGCCGCCTCGGCGGCGAGGCGCACCACCTCGGCGTTGCCGATCATCTTCTCCGAGATCAGGTAGCGCTGCCCGACGCGCCCCTTCTCCGACGCCAGGATCAAAGCCCGTGCGGCGTCGTCGACTCCGACGGCCTCCAATTCGACGCCGCCCAACACGAAGGGCAGCTTGCCGAACGCGGCGCCCGCGATGATGGCGCCGTGCGGGGTGCGGCCCCAGTCGCCGGCACCGTAGGTGGTGGACACGCACATGGCGACGGCGGGCAGGCCGCGGTCGCGGACGTACTCCATGACGAGGTTCTCGGCCTGCACCCGTGACCGCACGTACGGGGTCACCGCGCGGAGCCGTTCGTCGGACATCACGTCGTCCTCGGTGGCGACGCGGCCGCGCCTGCGGTCCACCGTCGCGTAGCTGCTGGTGAAGACGAAGCGCCGCAGGTTCGCGGCCACGTCCGGCCGGCACGCCACCTCCAGCACGTTGCGGGTGCCGTCGACGTTGGTGCGGAACAGCGGCGCCGGATCCCGCAGCCATCCGCGGGTGTCGACCACGCAGTAGTAGACGACGTCACAGCCGACCATGGCCTCGTGCAGGGCGGCGTCGTCCCAGATGTCGCCGACGATGCGCGTGACGTCGAGGTCGTCGATGCCGATCGTGTTGGCGCCGTCGCGCACCATGACGCGGACCTCCTGCCCGTCGCCGACGAGCTGCCGGGTGACGTGCGAACCGAGGTAGCCGTTGGCGCCGATGACGAGCGCGGTCACGAGCGGCTGCCGTACGTCGTCATCCACGCCGCCGCCTCGTCGGGCAGCGTGCCCAGCTCCTCGGCCTTGCGGCACCACTTCACGGTGGCGGCCACGAAGCGCAGCGGGTTGTAGACGTCTTCCTGCCGGCACCACTTCCCGTCGCCGGCGTAGGTGACGATCGAGATGTTGGTGGCGCTGATGACGGTGCCGTCGCCCGGATCGCGCATCGGGTTGTCGAGCTCGCACAGCACCCGGCTCGTCGCTTCGTCGTAGACCGTCCACAGCGACGGAAACGACGTCATGTAGCTACCGGGGAAGTTCTCCATGGTGTTCCAGATCCAGGGCCGCACCTGCTCGCGGCCGCGCATCGTGCCCGCGGCGTGCTCGACGTAGGTGACGTCGTCGGTGTACTGGTCAACCCATGGATCCCAGTTCCTGGTCTCGGCGGCCGCTGCGACCGTGGCTTCGAATCCGGCGAAGGCCTCGACGAGCTCGCCGCGGCTGAAGGTGGTACCCGTCACACCCAGAACTAGAACACGTTCTACTGCACTTTGTCGAGGAACTTCCGGGCGCTCCGAGGGGTTATAGAAGTGCGACCCAAGGAGGATCAGTGACGGCTTCGAATCCGAAGACCTACGACAAGAACCCCGCGGCGGTGAACGCCCTGTCACCCGAGCAGTACCAGGTGACGCAGAAGAACGGCACCGAGCGACCCTTCACCGGTGAGTACTGGGACAACCACGAACCCGGCATCTACGTCGACGTGGTGTCCGGTGAGCCGCTGTTCGCCTCGACCGACAAGTTCGAGAGCGGGTCTGGCTGGCCGAGCTTCACCAAGCCGATCGACACCGCCAACGTCCTCGAGAAGCGCGACTTCAGCCACCTCATGGTGCGCACCGAGGTCCGCTCGGCCCACGGCGACAGTCACCTCGGGCACCTGTTCAAGGACGGCCCGCGCGAAGCCGGAGGGTTGCGCTACTGCATCAACTCCGCTTCGCTGAGATTCATCCATCTCGACGACCTCGAGGCCGAGGGCTACGGCGACTACGAGTCACTCTTCACCAAGGAGACGAAGGCATGACGACCAAGAAGGCAATCCTCGCAGGCGGCTGCTTCTGGGGCATGCAGGATCTGATCCGCAAGCAACCCGGCGTCGTGGCGACGCGCGTCGGCTACACCGGCGGACAGAACGACCACCCCACCTACCGCAAGCATCCCGGCCACGCCGAGGCCATCGAGATCGAATACGACCCGAGCCAGACGGACTACCGCGCGCTGCTCGAGTTCTTCTTCCAGATCCACGATCCGACCACGAAGGACCGCCAGGGCAACGACGTCGGCAGCAGCTACCGGTCGGCGATCTTCTACGCCGACGACGAGCAGAAGGCCGTGGCCCTGGACACGATCGCCGACGTGGAGGCTTCCGGTCTGTGGCCCGGCAAGGTCGTCACCGAGGTCACGCCCGCGGTCGAGTTCTGGCAGGCCGAGCCGGAGCACCAGGACTACCTGGAGAAGTTCCCCAACGGCTACACGTGCCACTTCCCGCGCGCCGGCTGGAAGCTGCCGAAGCGCGAGACCGCGTCGCAGTAGCTCCCTTTCCCACGACAAGACACAAAGGGCCCTGAATCCTAGCGATTCAGGGCCTTTTGCGACTGCTCGCCGGGATGCGGTTACCCGAGGGGGGTGGTCCGTCGTCGCATGACGACGCGGCCACCCGCCTTGGGCGTGTAGGCGACGCCGCGGGAGTGGATCTTCTCGTCCGGCGCGGTGGTCGTGTCGATCTCGAAGTGGCGCAATATCGTTCGCAGCACGACGTCCATCTCGACGTTGGCGAACGCCGCACCCACACACCGCCGGGTGCCGCCGCCGTAGGGCAGGAACGCAAACGTCGACGGTCGCTTGCCCATGAAGCGCTGCGGGTCGAACCGCTCCGGTGAGGCGAAGTCCTCGGTGCGGTCGTGGATGTGCTGGATCGCGACGAAGATCGAGTATCCCCGCGGGATCACCCACTCGCCGAGCTGGAACGTCGGCGAGTACACGTGCCGCCCGGAGAAGTCGATGATCGTGCGTGCCCGCTGCGTCTCCAGGATCGCCGCCTGGCGGTACTCGTTGCCGTCGGTGCCCGCCTCGGCGACCAACTCGTCGAGCACCAGCGGGTGCCTGGTCACCCGCTCCAGCACCCAGGCCAGGGTCGACGCGGTGGTCTCGTGCCCGGCGGCCAGCAGGGTCAGCAGCTCGTCGCCGATGTCGCGCCTCGACATCGCCGAACCGTCCTCGTAGGTGCTGCGCAGCAGCAGGGTCAGCACGTCGTCGCGGGTGTCGAAGTGAGGGTCGGCCTTGACCGTGTCGATCAGCCGCTCGACCACTGCGTCGTACTGCCTGCGGTAGGCGGCGAGCCGGCCCCACGGCGTGAGGCGTCCGTAGGTGCGCGACGGGGCGGGGAGCACGGCCAGCCGCGATCCCAGCGTCACCCACGGCGGGATGATGCGCCGGAGTTCGTCGAGCTGCTCGCCGTCGGCGCCGAAGACGGCGCGCAGGATGGCGTTGAGCGTGATCCTCATCATCGGTTCCAGCGACTCGAACTCGTGGTCGTCGAGCCAGGACGCCGCCTCGCGCAGCGTCTCCTCCTCGAAGATGACCTCGTAGTTCTTGATGCTCTTGCCATGGAACGGCGGGGTCAGCAGCTTGCGACGGCGCTTGTGCTCGGTGCCGTCGAGGGCGAAGACGGAGCCGGAACCGAGGATGCGGCTCAGGTTGGGCTGGATGTTGCCGACGTCGTCGGGGTTGGCCGCGAAGAGCTGTTTGGCGATCTGGGGATCGGCGACGGTGACCATGTTGCCGAACACCGGGACCCGGAGGGTGAACACGTCGCCGTGCCGGCGGGTCATGGCGTCGACCATCCGGCGCCGCGACGCGACGAACCCGAGCGCTTGCGCGAACTTCGGCAGCCGCGGGCTCGGCGGCAGCCTGATCTCCGGGGCGACCTCGACGGCGGGCGTGGCTTCGATGGTGGTCTCGCTCATTGAGGGCTCCCAACCTGGTGCGGTACCGCGCCGTACCGGCGTTGATGTAGTACGGTACCGCCTAGTACCGAACATGCGCAAGGTCGGAGGTGAGTCGCAGGTGAGCGTCGCGGCAACCAGGGTGGACGACACCTCGTCGACCGGTTCGACCGCCTTCCGCCGCCGGCTGCTCGACGGTCTCGCCGAGTCGATCGCCGAACGCGGCTACCGCGCGACCACCGTGGCCGACGTCGTGCGGGGCGCCAAGACCTCCAAGCGCACCTTCTACGACGAGTTCGCCAGCAAGGAGGAGTGCTTCGTCGAGTTGTTGGCCGCCAACAACGACGACCTGATCGCCGGGATCACCGCGGCCGTCGACGGCGACGCCACGCCCGAGGAGCAGATCGCCGCCGCCGTCGCCGCGTACGTCGGGCACATCGAATCCCGGCCCGCCATCACGCTGAGCTGGATCCGCGAGGCCCCCGCGCTCGGCGACCTGGCGCGGCCGCTGAATCGCGTTGCGATGCAACACCTCACGGACATGCTCGTCGCGATCAGCCACAGCCCGGGATTCGCCAGGGCCGGGCTGGCGCCCATCTCCCGACCGCTCGCACTCATCCTGCTCGGAGGGCTCCGGGAGCTGACGGCACTGCTCGTCGAGGACGGCCAGGACGTGCAGGGCATCGTCGAGCCCGCCGTCACCGCGGCACGGGCCATCCTCGGCCTGCCGGTCAGCCGAGGATGAGGCGCGCCGACTTCTCGAGCCGCTGCGCGATCCATTCGTAGGACGCATATCCCATGCCGGCCCGCACCAGCGCGCCCGAGTACAGCATCTCCAACGAGTCGATGACGTCTTCGTCGACCTGCGGGCCCAGCGCCGCCGTCAGCCGTGCCCTGATGTCCACCCCGATGCGCTGACGCAGCGCCTCGACGTCGGGATCCCTGCCCAGGAGTGCGCTCGTCACCGCACCCGCGAACTCGGGTTCGTCGGCGACGAGCAGCGCGATGTGCTGCAGCACGTCGACGACGCGGGTGGCGCGGTCGTCGGACTCGTGCGGAGCGGGTGGGGCGCCGGCCAACCGACGCCAGAACACCTCGGCGACGAGGTGCTCCTTGGAGGAGAAGTAGGTGTAGGCCGTAGCCGCCCCGACACCCGCCTCGGTGGCCACCCGCCGCACGGTGAGGGCGGCGAAGCCGTCACGGTTGAGGAGGTCGACCGCGGCCCGGCCGAGCCGGTCCACGGTGTCGGCCTGCTTGGCGGTCAGACGGCGCCGAGTCGACTCCAAGGCCGCATCGGACACGTGTCTGGACGCTACTACAACTCCCCATGACCAGCAACGGTAAGTTGGCCGTCATGAGCACCACCGACACCGCCCTGCCGCCTGCCGCCGCACGCCTCTTCTCACTCGCCGAGCAGGTAATCGGGTTCATGCCCGCCGACGAGGGCCGCGCCCTCTACGACGCGGCGGTCACCCACCTGGGCGACGGAGTGGGCGTCGAAATCGGCACGTACTGCGGCAAGTCGACGGTGATGCTCGGCGCCGCGGCGCAGCAGACCGGCGGGGTGCTGTACACGATCGACCACCACCACGGTTCCGAGGAGCACCAGCCGGGCTGGGAGTACCACGACACCTCCATGGTCGACGAGGTGACGGGACTCTTCGACACCCTGCCGACGCTGCGCCACACCCTCGACGCCGCCGGGCTCGACGACCACGTCGTCGCCGTCGTCGGCAAGTCCTCGCTCGTCGCACGGTCGTGGCGAACTCCGTTGCAGCTCTTGTTCATCGACGGCGGACACACCGACGCCGCAGCCCAGCAGGACTTCGACGGCTGGGCCTGGTGGGTCGCGGTCGGCGGCGCGCTGGTGATCCACGACGTGTTCCCCGACCCCAACGACGGCGGCCAGGCCCCGTACCGCGTCTACCGGCGGGCACTGGACACCGGCGCGTTCCGCGAGATCTCCGCGATCGGCTCGATGCGGGTGCTGGAACGCCTCTCGGGCACGCCGGGCGAGGCGCTCTAGACCGACTGCACGGCGGCACGCTCGACGTCGAGAAGCTGCTCGCCGCGCCGTTCCGCGTCGTAGGCCCGGCGTCCACCGCGCAGGCCGAACAACCGTTTCGACACCAGCAGGTAGACCACCGCGGCCACGTTGATCGCGAAGGCCGCGAGCCGGGTCGCCGTGATGCCCTTCGACACCAGGTCGTAGATCTCCAACGGCAGGAACACCGACGTCGCGACGACCGCGAAGTACTCGCCCCACCGGGTGAGCAGCCACAGTCCGACGCCCTCGATCAACTCCAGCAGGGCGTAGGCGACCAACGCGAGGCTCACCAGCACCAGGGTCGACGGTCGAGCCGCCAACGCCCGCTCCAGCTCGTGCATCGCCGTCATCTGGTCGACCTTGATCCCCGAGCTGCGCAACAGCGGCAGGTCCCGGTCCAGCGCCGCCTGGATGGACCCGCGAGCGCCGTGAAACGTCCACACCGCCCACGCGGCGAGCGCGATGAGCACCGCACGGATCCAGCGTTCCACCGCCAGCACCCGCAGGATGAGCGCCTGCCGGAGCGCCTTGCCGCGGATGACGAGCGGCGCTTCCTCGGTCGGCCCGCGCCCGTGGGGCGGCCCCGGGACGAAGTCGCCGCAGCGCAGGCAGCGCCACACCTCACCCAGACCCGTCGTACCGCTGATCCTCTCGGCGAGAGCGGTGTCGTCGGGCGCGTAGGTGACGTGCCCTCGGCGCGCACACGTGTGCAGCGCCCAGCGGTCACGAGCGACGTCCATGGCGGGCTCCTTGCTGCCGGTGAGGGCGAAGTCCGAGGTTGCCCTGCAGATGACCCTACCCAGGTTGCCTGGCAACGGTGGCGGTGGAACCTTCGACGTCGGTGGTCCGTTGAGCGATGGAGCGATTCCACGGTTGGTCGCATGACGGTCATGCATAATTTGCTCACCGGCATGGAGGGCGACGTGGCTGCATTCAGGCGATGGTGGCGCCAACCCAGCCACTACGACTGGTTGAGCGGTTACATCCACGCCCGTGGGATCAGCCGGGCCACCCGCCTCATGATGGCCGCGATTTCGGCGTCGCTGTCGCTGTGCCTGGTGGCCCTCCTGGCCGGCGAGGGCGGTCCGCGCGACGCCGTTCCGGTGGCGATGACGTGGATCGCCTTCGCCGGCGGAGTCGCCGGGGTGATCCTGTGGTCGGTGCGGTGGCCGAGTCCCACGCAGTCGGTCGCGTTCGCGTTGGTGACCAACGCGTCGATCGCGCTCGCGTGCCTGGCCTATCCCGAACCCGTCTCCACGCTCGTCGGCTGCATCGCCTTCGCGACCACCGGCGCCTACATCGCGTTCTTCCTGACCTCGAGGTACGTCGTCTACAACTTCGTCGTCGCCGCGGCCGTCGCCACCATCGCGGCAGTCGAGATGGCCTCCGACGGACGCGTGGCCCTCGCGGTGGTGGATCTCTTCCTGGTGCTGCAGGTCAACATCGCACTGCCCCTTGCCATTCAAGTCCTCATCCGGGCGCTCGCCAACGATCTGGTGCGGGCCGACCTCGACCCGTTGACCAACCTGTGCAACCGGCGGTCGTTCCAACTCGAGACGATGAGCCTCCTGCTCGCCACGCCCCCGACGGACATGTTCCTTCTGGTCGCGGTGGTCGACCTCGACGACTTCAAGTCGATCAACGACCGGCACGGCCATCTGGCCGGCGACCGGGTGCTGGTCGACGTCGCCAACGCGCTGCGGGCGAGCACGTGCGACACGGCGATCGTCGCGCGCAGCGGCGGGGAGGAGTTCGTGGTCGCCGACACGTCCCCCACCGGCGACGCGACACCCCTGGCGCAACGGATCTGCGACGCGATCGCCGGCCTACCCGTGCCCGTCACCGCAAGCGTCGGTACCGCCTGCGCACGCCTCGACGGGGTGGGCGCCCGTCAGCACGAATCGATGGTGCACCATCTCGTCGGGGTCGCGGACAAGGCGATGTACCGCGCCAAGCGCAGCGGCGGAAACCAGTTCCACCACTACGGCTACATCAGCTGAACCGGAGCCGTCAGCGACCGGACGCCGCACACGCGCAGTCGAAGTCCCCCACCAGACCACGGGGAAGGTCCGCGCCGCGGAAGATCCCGCTGCCCGGCGTCGTCGACGACAGTGCGTCGGCCGCGAGGATGACGGCGGCGCCGGTCCACGTGGTGCGTTCGACGGGCCAGCGCTTGCCGTCGGTGAACACCAAACCCGTCCAGTACGAGCCGTCCTCCTCGCGGAGGTGATGCATGGCGGCGAATTGTTCGTGCGCCCTGGCGGGTTCGCCGATGGCGTCCAGCGCCATCACCAACTCGCAGGTCTCGGCACCCGTCACCCACGGCCGGTGGTCGACGCAGCGAATGCCGAGTCCGGCCACCACGAACCGGTCCCACCGTTCGTCGATGCGCGCCCGCGCGGCGTCTCCGCGCAGTGCCCCACCCAGCACGGGGTAGTACCACTCCATCGCGTGGTCGTCCTTGAGGTTGAACGCCTCGGGATGCTCGACGATGGCGTGGCCGAGGCTGCCGACGGCCAGCTCCCACTCCGGCTGCGACTCGCCGAGGTAGTTCGCCAGCGCGAGCGCGCACCGGATGCTGTGGTGGATGCTGGCGCACCCGGTGAGCAACGCCTCCGGCAGGATGCCCGAAGCGCTTCTGGCCCAAGCTATTTCACCACCGTCGAGCTGCATGGTCAGAACGAAGTCGACGGCGGCGCGGACCACCGGCCACATGGCTCGCGCGAAACCGCGGTCACCGGTGACCAGCACGTGATGCCACACGCCGGTGGCGACGTAGGCGCAGAAGTTGCTGTCGCTGTTGCCGTCCTCGAGGACGCCGTTGCGCATCTGGATCGGCATCGAACCGTCGGCGCGTTGCACGTTGCGGCACCAGTCGAAGGCCGCGCGCGCGGGCTCCCACATCCCGGCGACGGTCAACGCCATCGCGTTCTCGACGTGGTCCCACGGGTCGGTGTGTCCGCCGACGAACCACGGCAGCGCACCCGAGGACTCCTGCGTGGCGGCGATGGACGCCGCCGTCTGCCGGCACTGCTCCGGCGTCAGAACGCCTGGTACCCCAGGGATCTCGTGACGCCGCATGGATCAGGCCGCCGGCTTCTCGAAGTAAAGGGCGACGCTCTTGCCGATCAACGGGTTGAGCAGGGACTCGGCGTTGCGGGTCAGCCACGGTCGAGACATCATGTCCCACACCAGCATCTTGTGATACGTCGTGACCATCGGGTTGTCCGGCTTGTCGACGCCGACGGCGCACTTCAACCACCAGAACGGCGCATGCAGCGCGTGCGCGTGGTGCCGGTGGTCGAACCGCATGCCCCTGGCGGTGACCTTGGCCTGCAGTTCGTCGGCCCGGTAGATGCGGATGTGCCCGCCCTCGTTGGCGTGGTACTCGTCCGACAGCGCCCAGCACACCTTCTCGGGCAGCCAGCGCGGCACCGTGACGGCAAGCCGCCCACCGGGTTTCAGTACGCGGACCAACTCGTCGATGGCGGCGTCGTCCTGCGGCACGTGCTCCAGGATCTCCGAGGCGATGACGAAGTCGAACGTCGCGTCGTCGTACGGCAGATCCAGCGCGTCGCCCTTGACGGCCTCGGCCTTCGCCGACGCGGGTGCCTCGCCCTGCTGCTGCATCGCCTGCAGGATCGCGTCGACGTTGTTCAGCTCGGCGACGTCCTGGTCGAAGGCAATCACGTCGGCTCCCCGACGGAACGCCTCGAACGAATGCCGTCCGGCTCCGCATCCCACGTCGATCAGGCTGCTGCCCGCACCTACGCCCAACCTGTCGAAGTCGACGGTCAACATGTCTTCACCCGTTCCATCGCGCGTTCGTAGACCGAGACCGTCTGCGCGGCCACGGATTCCCAACTGAAGACGTCCACGGCACGCGTGCGGCCGTTGGCGCCGAGCCTGCGCAACTCCAAGGGGGAGTCGAGCAATTCGCCGAGCACTCTGGTCAAGTCGTCCACGTCGCCGGGGCGGACCAGGCGTGCGCACACGCCGTCCTCGCCGACGACCTCGGGCAGTGCCCCGGCGCGACTGGCGACGATCGGCGTACCGCTCGCCATCGCCTCGACGGCGGGCAGCGAAAAGCCTTCGTACAGTGAGGGAATGCAGGCCACCTCGGCCGAGGCGAGCAGGGCTGCCAGTTCGTCGTCGCTCAGACCACTCGAGCTGTGCACGATGTCGGAGATGCCGAGCTCGGCAATCAGCTTCTCGGTGGGGCCGTTGGGCTCGAGCTTCGACACCAGCTGCACGTCGAGGTCGCGCTCGACCCGCAGGCGCGAGACTGCGTGCAGCAGATGGCTGACGCCCTTGAGGGGAACGTCGGCGCTCGCGATCGCGATGATGCGGTTGCGCACCCGGTGCTCACTCGGCCGGAACAGCTCGGTGTTCACCCCGAGTGGCACCACGTGCAGCTGGTCGGGGTCGACGTCGAAGTCGTCGGCGATGTCGACGGCCGAGGACGACGAGACGGTCAGCAGCTCCGGAATCTTGCGGGCGACCTGCTTCTGCATCTCGGCGAAGGCGTACCAGCGCTTGACCAACGGCTTGCGCCACCACTTCGCGGCGGCGACGTCGACCAGTCGGTCACGGGTGATCGGATGGTGCACCGTGGCCACCAGCGGCAGTCCGAGTTTCGCCACCTTGAGCAGCGCGTCGCCCAGGCTCTGGTTGTCGTGGACCACGTCGAACTCGTCGCGGCGGTCGGCCAGGATGCGGGCCACCCGCATGCAGAACGTCTTGGGCTCGGGGAAGCCGGCGGTCCACGTCGTGAAGAGCTCGAGCAGGTCGATCCGGTCGTGAAGCTCGCTGACGTGCGGGACGCGGAACGGGTCGGGTTCCCGGTAGAGGTCGAGGCTGGGCACCTTGGTGAGGCGCACCCGCGGGTCGAGACCCTCCGGATAGGGCTGCCCCGAGAACACCTCGACGTCGTGGCCAAGTTCAACGAGACCGCGACTCAGATGCCGGACGTACACGCCCTGCCCACCACAATGCGTCTTGCTTCGATACGACAGAAGCGCAATCCGCATGGCTAGTTCACCGCGGCCAGAGTCGGAATCTGCGCTCTGGACATGTGTCCAGACTATAGTTTGACTGGCTAGCTGCCGCAACGCGGCCATCTGCGGTGACCGTGCACACCCGCGTCACGCCGGCGGAAACCCACCGGTGGCCACGGGCCCCCAACGCACCGGCGTGACCCTGATCAGGCACTTCCCCTGGTCGACCATGGCCTGGCGGTACTCGTCCCAGTCGGAGTGCTCCCCCGCGATCGCGCGGAAGTACTCGACCAACGGCTCGACCGCCTCGGGCAGATCGAGGACTTCTGCGTCGCCGTCAACCTGCACGTAGGGGCCGTTGAAGTCCTCCGACAGCACCGTCACGCTGGCCCGCGGATCGCGCCGGACGTTGACCGACTTGGCGCGCTGGGGGTAGCTCGCGACCACGATCCGGCCCGCCTCGTCGACCCCGCCGGTCACCGGCGAACTCTGCAGCGACCCGTCCGTCCGGAACGTGGTCAACACCATGTGGTGTCTGGGGCGGACGAAGTCGAGGAGTGCCGTGCGATCCACCCGGTCGGCGGTAGCGAACTTGCGAGCCATCCCTGCAGCCTACGGACGGGGGTCGAGCTTGCGCTTCAGCGTCCAGGACGGGATCCAGTGGGTGACGGACTTTCGGTTGGGCCCGTAGGTGATGTCGTAGGTGACCAGTCCCCACCAGAAGCCCTGCTCGCAGAGCCCCCAGCAGCTCAGTCGGCCCTCGACGATCGCGTGCATCTGCAGACCGGAGGGGTTGTAGCCCCCCGTTCGGTGAGGTTCCCGGGGGAAGACGGCCGACAGGTCGACCAGGACGGGCGTCGGCGGGTCGACGCGGCGGAACGCCTGCTGCACCGGCTGACCGTGATAGCCGATCGACTGGAGCTCGCCCATGATTCGATCATATGTTCGAACGGGGAAGCGCGAACGCGAAAGCCCGCGGGAAGCCGAGCACCCGGAGCCGCGACCGGGCGACCGCCTCCACCGGCACTCGCCTGACCTCGCCCGACGACGGCTCGAAGCAGTCGAACCCCGCCTCGTCACAGCCGACGACGAGCACCCAGTGCCGCGGGATCGCGTTGCCGATCAGCATGGCCACCGGCCAGCCCGCCGGCACCGCGCGTCGGACGTCGACGAGGGCGTCCCCGGGCCGCGCCACCCGCCAGCCGTACCGGACCCGATGCCGCGCACTGCGCCGGCTGACCACCTTCGCCATGCCCCACGGCGTCGTCCCCAGCGCGCGCGGCCACAGTCGGTTCGCCGCCGCGTGCACCCGGCCCTGCTCGGCGTCCGACCAGCCCGGGTCTGACAACCTGGCGCGGTAGTCCGGGTCCAGCAGCGCCCCCGCCACCATCGCGACGGTGGGTCCGCAGGACACCCCGTCGCGCTGCCGAAGACGCGGAACGACGACCCTCACCCCGTCGAGGCTAGGCCGGTCGACGTGATTCGCTACCGCGCGAGTGGGTATGAGTGAACACATGTATACCGAAGGGCGGCCCGCATGAGCTTCGACCTCACCCCCACCATCGCGCAGCACGACCTGGCCCGGCGCGCCCACGAGTTCGCCGACCAGGTCATTCGGCCGGTGGCCGCCGACTACGACGCCCGCCAGGAGTTCCCCTGGCCCGTCCTTGAGGAGGCCGCCCAGCGTGGCTTCTACAGCCCGCTGTTCTACCGCGACCTGATCGGCGACCCCACCGGGCTGTCGTTGCCGATGTTCATGGAGGAGATCTTCTGGGGGTGCGCGGGCATCGGCCTCGCCGTCGTGATGCCCGCGCTCGCGCTGTCCGCGATCGGACAGGCCGCCTCACCGGAGCAGATGCTCGAATGGGCGCCGCAATGCTTCGGCAGCCCCGGCGACCTCAAGCTGGCGGCGCTCGCAATCTCCGAGCCCGAGGGCGGTAGCGACGTCCGCAACTTGCGCACCACGGCGCGGCGCGACGGTGACGACTGGATCATCGACGGCCACAAGATGTGGATCGGCAACGGCGGCATCGCCGACGTCCACGTCGTCAACGCCAACGTCGAGCCCGAACTCGGCCACAGGGGCCAGGCGCTGTTCATCGTGCCCGGCGGCACGCCGGGCCTGGAGATGGTCCGCAAGCTGGACAAGCTGGGCTGCCGCGCGTCGCACACCGCCGAGTTGAAGTTCTCCGGTGTCCGCGTGCCCGCCGCGAACCTGCTGGGCGGCCACGAGAAGCTCGAACACAAGCTGGCCAAGGCGCGCGAGGCCGTCGAGGGCGGCAAGCACTCCGGGTCGGCGACGCTCGGCGCACTCGAGCAGACCCGGCCGATGGTCGCCGCGCAGGCACTCGGAATCAGCAGAGCTGCACTGGAATACGCGACGAGCTACGCCAACGACCGCGAGGCGTTCGGTGCTCCGATCATCGACAACCAGGGCATCGCCTTCCCGCTGGCCGACCTGGCGACCCAGCTCGACGCGGCGCGACTGCTGACCTGGCGGGCCTCCTGGATGGCGGCGACGGGCGTGCCGTTCGAGCGCGGCGAGGGGTCGATGGCCAAGCTCGCCGCCACCGAACTGGCCGTGAAGACCACCGAGCGTGCGATCCAGACGATGGGCGGCTACGGCTACATCACCGATCATCCGGTCGAGAAGTGGTACCGCGACGCCAAGCTCTACACGATCTTCGAGGGCACCAGCGAGATCCAGCGGATGGTCATCTCCAACGCTCTGGGCGCCGCTGACGGCAGGCCCCCGATGCACGTCGACCTGCAACCGACGGGCGGACCGCTCAACGCGTGGTTCGGCCGCGGCACGCCGGCCAGGACGAGGGCGGCGAATCGCGCGATGGACGCCCGGGACCGGGTGCCGTCGCCGGTGATGAACCTCGCGATGAAGGCGCTGAAGCCCCCTCGCAAGAAATGACCATCGAGGTTTGCGGTACCCCTGGTATCGGCTCCCCTGGTCTGGCAACATTACCGATGGGTAGGGTTCCGTCGTCCGTACTACTCGACAGGTGGATATGACAGTGCAGTCGTTGCAACCAAACATCTCGTTCCTCGCGCAGGGAACCGAGGGCGGCGGCGCCGCCCTGAACGAGGTCATCGGCCTGTCGGTGGCCAGCGCCATCGTCGGCGCCGCGCTGCTCTGGATCGGCTACCAGCACCGGATGCGCAAGATCACGTGGCTGCACAACCTGGGCGAGTGGGCCGGCCGCAAGTTCAACCGGCCGTCCTGGGTGGCGCTGCCCATCGCGCTGTTCATCACGACCATCATCACGGCGCTGTTCGGCTTCATCTGGGACGTCAGCCTGCACATCGGAAAGGGCCGCGACCCCGGCCCGCTGGCGAACCCCGCGCACTACTTCATCCTGTTCGGTTTGTTCATCCTCTTCGTCGCCGGCTGCCTGGCCTGCGTGCTGCCCTACGAGAAGCCCGGACCGTCCGCGGTGCGCATCACCCGGCACTGGTACGCCCCCGTCGGCGGCATCCTAATGGCCGGCTGCGGTCTGTACGCACTCATCGGCTTCCCGCTCGACGACGTCTGGCACCGCATCTTCGGTCAGGACGTCACGCTCTGGGGACCCACCCACCTCATGCTGATCGGCGGTGCCGGCTTCTCCACGCTGACCGCACTGTTCCTCGAGCACGAGGGCCGCCGCGCCGTCGGAGAGGACAAGCCCAAGGACGGCCCCGGCATCAAGTTCATCCAGTACCTGGCCTTCGGCGGCATCGTCATCGGCCTGTCGGTGTACCAGATCGAGTTCGACTTCGGCGTCATGCAGTTCCGTCAGGTGTTCGAGCCGATGCTCATCGCCGCCGCCGGGGCCTTCGCCCTGGTGTCCGCCAGGATCATGCTCGGCCGCGGCGCGGCCATCGTCGCCGCGATCCTGGCGATCGCCCTGCGCGGACTGGTCGCGCTCGTCGTCGGGCCCGTCCTCGGCGCCCCGATCAACTGGTTCGCCCTCTACCTGGGCGCCGCCGTGGTGGTCGAACTGATCGCGCTCACCCCGCTGATCAAGAAGCCCATGCTCTTCGGTCTCGTCGCCGGCATCGGCGTCGCGACCATCGGCCTGTGGCTCGAGTCGTTCTGGATCGACGCCGTCTACCGCTACGCCTGGCCGACCAGCATCTGGCCCGAGGCGCTCGCCATGGCCGTGCCGGTGGCTGCGCTCGTCGGCGTGTGCGGCGCGATGGCCGGCATGGTGCTGACCAACCAGAAGCTGCCCGGTCGCGCCATCGGCATCGGCGTCGTCACCCTCGCCGTGATCGCCATCGCGGGCGCGACCGCGAACGGTCTGCGCTACGACGTCCCCCAGAACGCGACCGCCTCCTTCACCATGACCGAGGCGCCCAGCATCGGCGATCAGCGCATGGCCACCGCCGACATCCGGATCAACCCGCCGGACCTGGTCAGCGAGGACCCCAACTGGGTGTCGGTGCTGGGATGGCAAGGCGGACTGGCCAATCAGCGCGGAATCTTCGTCGACCACCTCGAGAAGGTCGGCCCCGGGCACTACCGCTCGACCACGCCGATGCCCGTCTCGGGCCAATGGAAGACGCTGCTGCGCGTCCACGACGGTCGCATGATGACTGCGGTGCCGATCTATCTGCACGGCGACCCCGGCATCGGAGCGCCGGAGGTGACCGCCGACGCACAGATGACGCGGCCGTTCGTCTCGGAGATCACCATCCTGCAGCGTGAGCGCAGTACCGACATTCCGCAGTCGCTGTGGCTGATCGGCTGTCTGATCGTGCTCGCCGGCACCCTGATGATGATCGCCGGACTGACGTGGGGCGCAGGCAGACTCAACAAGAACGAGCCGACCGAGAGCAAGGCCGAGTTCGAGCCCACCGCACGGGTATGAGCCAGGCACCCGACGTCCAGATCCTCGCCGACCACTCGGCGCTGCTGGCGATCCCGGCGTTCGCGCCGGCGATCCTGGTGGTGGCCGTGGTCATCTGGGTGGCGCGCCGCGACCGCCGCCTGGCCGACGAGGAGGATGAGGACGAGGACGCCACCCCCAGCGGACGCTCAGCCGACGCCGACCAGGATGGGACACCGTGACCACGCAGACGACACTCGCCGCCCTGGCCGCCGCCTCCGCCCTGCTCCTCGCGGGATGCGGCGGATCCACCCAATCGGGTGACACCGCGAGCAACGCGCCCGCCAACTCCAATTCGACTGCCGCGCCCCAGATGTCGGATCAGCAGGCTCCCCCGGAACAGGTGGTCGTCGACGTGACCATCAAGGACGGCAAGGTCACCCCCACCAACGAACAACTGCAGGCCAAGGTGGGCGACCCCATCGTCGTGCGGGTCGACAGCGACGCGGCCGACCAACTGCACGTTCACTCGAACCCGGAGCACACCTTCGCGGTCGAGCCGAAGGCCGGTCAGTCGTTCCAGTTCACCGTCACCGTGCCGGGCAAGGTCGACGTCGAACTGCACGAGCTGAACCGCACGATCGCCTCCATCGCCGTGCAGTGATCCTCGCGCACGGCCTGGGCGGCTCCAACGATCTGCCGATCCCGTACACCTACGCGTTGATCGGCGCCGCGTGGGCGCTGACGTTCACCTTCGCCGTCGTCGTCCTGGCGTGGAAGAAGCCGCGATTCGACGCCGCCAAGCCCGGTCGCCCGCTTCCGCAATGGGTGACGACCGTGGTCGACGCACCCGCGACGCGCTGGACGGTGGCCGCCGCGGGGCTGCTGCTGGCGGCGTGGGTGACCGCGGCCGCGGTCCTCGGCCCGCAGGACGGCGACAACGCACTGCCCGGCGTCTTCTACGTGCTGATGTGGGTCGGGTTGGTGGCGCTGTCGCTGGCGATCGGACCGGTGTGGCGTGCCGTGTCACCCGTGCGGACGGTCTACCGTCTGCTGCCGCCGTCGCGACGCACCCCGCCGCTGACCTACCCGGAGCGGTTGGGTTATTGGCCGGCCGCCGCCGGCCTGTTCGCGTTCGTGTGGCTGGAGCTCGCCAGCCCGGATCCGGGATCGCTTGCCGCCGTGAAGACGTGGCTGCTGGTGTACGTGGTGGTGACGTTCGTCGGTGCCTGTGCGTTCGGCACCCGATGGAACGCGCGCGCCGACCCGTTCGAGGTGTACGGCGTCGTGGCGTCGCGGCTGTCACCCCTGCGGCGCAACGACGACGGCCGCATCGCGATCGGCAACCCGTTCGACCACCTGCCGTCGATGCCGGTGCGGCCGGGCACGGTCGCGGTGCTCGCGATCCTGCTGGGGTCGACGGCGTTCGACAGCTTCTCGGCGATGCCGCAATGGCGCAACCTCGTCGACGACGCATCGGGCAGCACCCCGGCGGTCGCGGTGCTCATCCGCACCGCCGGACTCCTGCTCTTCGCCGGGGTGGTGGCGACGACGTTCTGGTTGGCAGCCCGCGCGACCGGCGGCGTGGACGCGCGGCGCCGCCGCGAACTGCCCGGCCTGATGGCGCACTCGCTGATCCCGATCGTCGTCGGCTACGTGTTCGCGCACTATCTGACCTACCTCGTCGAACGCGGCCAGCAGACGGTGTTGCGCCTGCTCGGACTGCCCGACGTCCAGCCGTACTACGTCCTCTCGGCGCACCCCTCGGTGCTGGCGACGCTGAAGGTGGCGTTCGTGGTCGGCGGGCACGTGGCGGGCGTGATCGCCGCGCACGACCGCGCCCTGGGCCTCCTGCCCAAGCGACACCAGGTGACGGGGCAGCTCGCGATGATGCTGGTGATGGTCGGTTATACGTTCACCGGGCTGTACCTGCTGTTCGGCGGCTGATCGGGGATACTTGCGCCATGCGCGCACTGATCGTCGTGGACGTACAGAAGGACTTCTGCGAGGGCGGCTCGCTCGCCGTCGAGGGCGGCGCGGCCGTCGCCGGCGCGTTGACCGACCTGCTGGCCGACCCGGTGCGCCGAGCCGAGTACGGCCACGTGGTCGCCACCAAGGACTTCCACGTCGACCCCGGCGCGCACTTCTCCGACGAACCGGACTTCCGGGACACGTGGCCACGGCACTGCGTCGTCGGGACCGACGGCGTCGAGTTCCATCCCGCGTTCGACGCGACCGCCGTGGAGGCCGTCTTCACCAAGGGCGAGTACTCGGCGGCATACAGCGGGTTCGAGGGGTCCGACGACGCGGGCATCCCGCTCGCCGACTGGCTCCGCGGCCACGACGTCGACGCCGTGGACGTGGTGGGGATCGCCACCGACCACTGCGTGAAGGCCACGGCCGCCGACGCGGTCGCCGCCGGCTTCACCACCCGGGTCCTCGTGGACCTCACTGCGGGGGTGTCGCCGACGACGACCGCGGAGGCCGTCGACGCGCTGCGGGCCGCGGGCGTCGCCATCGCCTGACTCGCCCGACTCGGGCCGGTTACTGCACGCGGGCGACGTCGTCGTCCTCGTCGTCGCCGTCGAGGTGGACGTCGTGCACGGTCACGTTGACCTCGGTGACCTCGAGGCCCGTCATGCGCTCGATGGCGGTGATGACGTTGCGGCGCAGCCCGGTGGCCAGGTCGGCGATGGAGACGCCGTACTCGGTGACGATGTCGAGGTCGACGGCCGCCTGCTTCTCGCCCACTTCGACCGAAACCCCCTGCGACAGGTTCACGTTGGCACCGGGGATGCGCTCACGCAGGGCGCCGACGACGCGCGACGCGCCACCGCCGAGATCATGGACGCCGTGGACCTCACGGGCGGCGATGCCGGCGATCTTCGACACCACGGTGTCGGCGATCGTCGTGCTGCCCTGCGAGGTGACCAGGGTCGAGTCGCTCGACGTGGCGAGGCCCTTGGCGGGCTGGGTGGCGGTGGTCATCGTTCAGTTCTCCTCTTGTGCAATGGATTTGCGATTCCGTGTCGAATCGTCGTGACGTAGGTGTAGTCGTGGGGGTGTTGTCGAAACGAATGCCGCGCCGCGGTGAGCTGACTCACAGCACGAGCGACTCAACGCTTGGCGGACCGTCCCGACTCGCGGCCGCGGGCGCCTCGGTGGAGTCGCTCGTCGACCTTGCGGCGCAGGAAGCCCCAGGTGACCCGGCCCAGGCCGGCGTAGAGGCGGCTGACGAGGCTTCTCCGTTGAGCGCTCATGTGTTCGTCCTTCGTGTTCGCGTGAGTGATGTGCGGTTCGCAGGGCGCGGTCGGTCGCCAGCGAACTCGCCGGCGACGCGGCGACGTGGGTCGCCGTGACTGCGCCCCCTTCCCGATCCATGGCCACCGTGCGGCGGCCACGTCGGCGGACTGCGCTGCTGCGGTGCCGCCACCCGTTATGTCGGCGAACGGTCCACGATCCGAATGTCCGCCCCTGGTGAGGCTGGTCACACCGCGGCAGGACGGTCGCGTCCCGTACCTGCGGCTAATCCACAGCTGACTCTAATTGACGCTCTGTACTGGCCATAAACAGTTTCTTCACAGCAAGGAGCGAATACCATTCAGCCATCTGCAGCCTGGAACCTCCCGGCACGCCGTCGGAGATTCAGGGAGCGTCTGGCGATGAACGGTACCGATCAGCAACTGAAGGCCGGCACCGGCGAACGGGTGACCACCTTCGCCGACCTCGACGACCGGGAGGCCTTCGAGGCCATCGTCCGTGGACAGGGTCCCCGGTTGTACCGCCACACGCGGCGGATGCTGGCGAACGAGTTCGACGTCGCCGACGTGGTGCAGGCGACGTTCGTGGGCGCATGGCGACAGCTCGGCTCCTACCGCGGCGACGCGTCACTGGCCAATTGGCTGTTCGCGATCTGCTCGAACAAGATCGTCGACGCCTACCGGTCCAGCCGGGCGCAGGCGAGCGACGAGATCCTGCTGACGATGCCCAGCCTCGACGACGGCTGCGACCCCTTCACCGCCGTGTCGAACGCGGCCTTCCTGGCCGAGCTTCAGACGGCCCTGTCGGAGCTCCCGGCGCGCCAACACGCGTCGTGGGTGCTGCGCGAGGTCGAGTCGAGGAGCTTCGCGGAGATCGGCGAGGCGCTGGGCACGAGCCCCGACGCGGCCCGTGGCCACCATTGCCGCGCGACGGCCGCACTGAGGATACGGATGGAGCCGTGGCGGTGAGCGCCGACACACCGAAATTGACGGCGGTTTGCACACCGGGATAACCGGGCAGTTCACACCCGGTAGCCAACCGGCATACCTCACATCAGTGCGCCTCGCCCGCCATGCTCCCGCGGCCGTTCGCACCGTATCGTCGCCTTGTTCAATCTTCACCCGACACGGAGTGTGCACATTGGCCCCACCCAGCTCGCCCGCCACCAGTTCCAAGGACTCCGAGACGCCCGCCGTCATTCCGGCGTCCCAGCCCGACGCCGGCGCCAGGCCGGAGATGCAGTGGGAGATGTGGCCTGGAAAGGCCTATCCCCTCGGCGCCACCTACGACGGCTCCGGCAGCAACTTTGCGCTCTTCAGTGAGGCCGCGGAGTACGTCGAGCTGTGCCTGTTCGACAACGACGGCGTCGAGACCCGACTGCGGCTGCCGGAAGTCGACGGCTACATCTGGCACGGCTTCGTGCCCGACGTCGAACCAGGTCAGCGCTACGGCTACCGCGTCCACGGGCCCTACGACCCGCCGTCGGGACAGCGCTGCAATCCCAACAAGCTGCTGCTCGACCCGTACGCGAAGGCCATCGACGGCAACTTCCAGTGGGATCAGTCGCTGTTCAGCTACGACTTCGGCGACCCCGACAGCCGCAACGACGACGACTCGGCGGCCAGCATGCCCAAGTCCGTCGTCATCAACCCGTTCTTCGACTGGGGCACCGACCGGCCGCCGCAGCACGAGTACGCCGACTCGATCATCTACGAGGCGCACGTCAAGGGCCTGACCCAGACGCACCCCGACATCCCGGAGCGCAGCCGCGGCACCTACGCCGCGATCGCCCATCCCGCGATCATCGAGCACCTCAAGGACCTGGGGATCACGGCGATCGAGTTGATGCCGGTCCATCACTTCGCCAACGACTCGACCCTGATCGACAAGGGCCTGTCCAACTACTGGGGTTACAACACCATCGGCTTCTTCGCGCCGGACTCCAAGTACGGCTCCAGCGCCACGCCCGGTGGCCAGGTGCAGGAGTTCAAGGCCATGGTGCGGGCCTTGCACGAGGCGAACATCGAGGTCATCCTCGACGTGGTCTACAACCACACCGCCGAGGGCAACCACATGGGGCCGACCCTGTCGATGCGTGGCATCGACAACGCGGCCTACTACCGGCTCGTCGACGACGACAAGCGGTACTACATGGACTACACGGGTACCGGCAACAGCCTCAACGCCGGCCACCCGCACGCCCTGCAGCTGATCATGGACTCACTGCGCTACTGGGTGACCGAGATGCACGTGGACGGGTTCCGGTTCGACCTGGCGTCCACGCTGGCCCGCGAGTTCTACGACGTGGACCGTCTCTCGACGTTCTTCGAACTCGTCCAGCAGGATCCGACGGTCAGCCAGGTGAAGCTGATCGCCGAACCGTGGGACGTCGGCCCCGGCGGTTACCAGGTGGGCAACTTTCCTCCGCAGTGGACCGAGTGGAACGGCAAGTACCGCGACACCGTCCGCGACTTCTGGCGCGGCGAAGACGCCAGCCTCGGGGAGTTCGCGTCGCGGCTCACCGGGTCGGCCGACCTCTACGAGCACACCGCCCGCAGGCCGGTCGCGTCGATCAACTTCGTCACCGCCCACGACGGTTTCACGCTGCGGGACCTGGTGTCCTACAACGAGAAGCACAACGAGGCCAACGGCGAGGACAACAACGACGGCGAGAGCAACAACAGTTCCTGGAACTGCGGCGTCGAGGGCGAGACCGACGACCCGGAGATCCTGGCGTTGCGGGCACAGCAGGTCCGCAACTTCCTGACCACGAACATCCTGAGCCAAGGCGTTCCGATGATCTGCCACGGCGACGAACTGGGACGGACCCAGGGCGGCAACAACAACGGTTACTGCCAGGACAACGAGATCACGTGGATCGACTGGTCGACCGCCGATCAGAGCCTGATCGACTTCACGCAGTCGGTTGCCGAACTTCGCGCCGCGCATCCGATCTTCCGCAGGCGGCGGTTCTTCGACGGCCGTCCGGTCCGCGTACGCGGGTCCGAGCGCCTGCCGGACATCTCGTGGTTCGCGCCCGACGGGTCGGAGATGAGCGACGAGGACTGGGATTCCGGTTTCGGCAAGTCCATCACCGTCTACCTCAACGGCCAGGGCATTCCCGACCTGGATCCGCGCGGCCAGCGGGTGACCGACGATTCGTTCGTGATGTGCTTCAACGCGCACCACGAGCCGATCGACTTCACCCTTCCGCCAAGCGAATTCGGCACGGCCTGGCAGCCGGTCATCTACACGGTCGAGGGCGCCGTCATGGAGGGGTCGAGGCCGGTGTCGGCAGCGGCCGCGGTGACGGTCGAGGCCCGCTCGGTGATGGTGCTTCGGGCCGCGGAGCCAAGCTCCGAGGACGCGGACTAGACCCGTCCCGGATGGCCCACCGAGGGTGGGCCATCCGGGCGCGCGTCCGCTAGATACCTATTCGACGATGTCGAAGAACGACGCGCCGTCCTCGGGCGTGCCGTCGATCTGACCCCGTTCGGTGCCATGACGCTGGGTGTCCAGGCGGTCGAGTTCGTCGTCGCTCACGACCTCCAGGCCACCGCCGGCGTCGGAGTCGTGCGCTTCGGTCTCGTCGTCGTCGTCTTCGTCGCCCGTCACGTCGGGCACCTCTTCGGACAGTCGTTCGTCGAGGGTTTCGTCGTCCTTGGCCTCGATCCACCGCTCGGGTGGATCGGCGACCTCGTCGCCGTCGTCGTTGCGGATCTCGTCGGAGTCGAGCGCTTCGGACTGAGACAGCGGGAAGTCGTCGAAATCGGATGTGGACATGCCGCCATCATGCCCGAGGTACGTCTCCGGCAGATCGGGCGACCGGTAGTTACCTCTGCAACAGAGGTATCGTGGCAGGAATGCAGACCAGCACCGACCTCGCAGCCGAATTGCTCTCGACCGCCGGCCGCCTCCGCCGTCAGGTCCGCCGCTCCGCCGGCGGTCCGCGGATCGGGTCCGGACTCCCCGAGTCCCAAGCCGAGTTGCTCCGACTGGTCGGTCGTCAGCCCGAGATCTCGGTACGGCACGCCGCCACCGAACTCGGCCTCGCCCCCAACACCGCATCCACGCTGGTGTCGCGGCTCTGTGCCGACGGACTGCTGGTGCGCACCGTCGACCCCGACGACAGACGCGTCGGCCGTCTGCGCCTCACCCCGTCGGCCCAGCGGGTCGCCGACGAATCCCGCGTCGGCCGACGCGCCGCACTCGGCGCCGTGCTGGAGCGCCTGGAACCCGATCAGCGCGATCGCCTGCAGGACGGCCTCACGGTGCTCGCCGAGGTCACCCGTCTGCTCCACGAGGAGGAAGCATGACCCCCACACCGGCAATCGACTGCCGCAACCTGACGCACCGCTACGGCGACTTCACCGCGGTCGCCGACGTGACCCTGGAGGTCCACGCCGGCGAGACGCTGGGCTTGCTGGGCCCCAACGGCGCCGGGAAGACCTCGGTGGTGCGGGTGCTCACCACGCTGACCCCCGTCCAGAAGGGCGAGGTGCGGATCTTCGGCCTCGACGCCCGCCACGACACCATGGACATCCGGCACAACCTCGGCTATGTGCCGCAACAACTCTCGATCGAGTCGGCACTCACCGGCAGGCAGAACGTGGACCTGTTCGCCCGGCTCTACGACGTTCCCCGCAAGCAGCGACGAGCGCGCGTCGACGAGGCGCTGTCGGCCATGCAGCTACTCGACGTCGCCGAGAACCTCGCCGGCACCTACTCCGGGGGCATGGTGCGCCGGCTCGAACTCGCCCAGGCGCTGGTGAACCGGCCGTCTCTGCTGATCCTCGACGAACCGACGGTCGGGCTCGATCCCATTGCGCGCGACGGCGTCTGGTCGCAGGTGGCCGACATGCAGGACGAGTACGGCATGACCGTCCTGCTGACCACCCATTACATGGAGGAGGCCGACGCCCTGTGCGACCGCGTCGCACTCATGCACCACGGCGTGCTGCAGGCCGTGGGGTCACCACACGACCTCAAGTCCGCGCTGAGCTCCGACGCCTCCCCCGATCCGACGCTCGAAGACGTGTTCCGCCACTACGCCGGATCCGACCTGACCGAGGACGCCGCCAAACGCGGGTTGAACGAAATCCGTTCCAGTAGGAGGGCTGCGCGCCGTGCCAGTTGACCTCATCCGGGCGCCGCGCGGCGTGCGGCGCGCGGGCGGGCTGCTGCGCCGCATGGGCGCCTTTGCGCTCGTCGAGCTGCAGAAGCTCAGCCACGACCGCAGCGAATTGGTCACCCGCATGGTGCAACCCGCCCTGTGGCTGCTGATCTTCGGCCAGACGTTCTCCCGGCTGCACGTCATCGACACCGGCGGCGTGCCGTACCTGGCCTTCCTGGCCCCGGGCATCATCGCCCAGTCGGCGCTGTTCATCTCCATCTTCTACGGCATCCAGATCGTGTGGGACCGCGACGCCGGCATCCTCGCCAAGCTGATGGTCACCCCCGCGCCCGCGTCGGCGCTGATCACCGGCAAGGCGTTCGCAGCGGGCGTGCGGTCGGTCGCCCAGGTGGTCGGCGTCATGGTGATCGCCTACCTGATGGGAATCCATCTGACCGCCAACCCCATTCGCATCCTCGCCGCGATGGCCGTGGTGGTGCTCGGGTCGGCGTTCTTCGCGTGTCTGTCGATGACACTGGCGGGTCTGGTGCGCAACCGGGATCGGCTGATGGGCATCGGGCAGGCCATCACGATGCCGTTGTTCTTCGCATCGAACGCGCTGTACCCGGTGGAGGTGATGCCGCAGTGGCTGCGCTGGCTCTCGGCGGTGAATCCGCTGAGCTACGAGGTCAACGCGTTGCGGGCGCTGCTGGTCGGCATGCCGGGCAACACCCTGCTCGACGTCGGCGTGCTGCTAGTCGCCGCCGCCCTCGGCGTGTTCACCGCGTCGGCGCTGCTGCGGCGCCTGGTCAGGTAGCGCCCGAGCGGCCCGGTGCCAACAGGTCGTAGGCCGTGACACCGCCGACGGAGGTGGCGGGGAACCGGCTGCGCACCCACTGCAGGATGTCGGCGTGCGCCCGGGAACTGACGTCCGCACCCCCGTGGTCGCGCTTGCCGTTCACGACGGCCGACGGCACGCGTCCCGCACTCGGCGGCGCGAGGTAGTACGCGACCCGGTGCTTGGCCACGTCGTCCTGAAACTGCTGCAGCGTGGGGGTGGGGTCGGTCCCCGAGAAACCGCCGATCGCCATTACCGCCGTCCCCGTGGCCAATTCGAGACCGGCGGCCGACGTCGACCGGTCCACCGCCGCCGACCACGGCGTGTCGGTCTCCTCCAGAAGCGCGTCCAGGCGCGCGTTGACCGTCGTCCGTCCACCACCGAAACCAGTCCCCGGACGGCCGACCGACGGCCCGATGCCCTGGTGGGGTGAGGCCACGGTCGCGACCGCGTAGGCGGTGGGTCCGCCGAGCGCCGCGGTCAACGCCACCGCCAGGAGCGTTGGGGCGACGTAGCGCCGGCGTCGGGACGTCCACGACCACAGCAGCGCCGTCGGCGCCAGCGTCGCGGCGGCGAATACCGCCCACCGCAACGCCGGTGACGACACCGCCCCGCCGCCGAGGCGCCACCAGCCCCACAGGCCGGCCGCCAGCAGGATGGTGCCGAGAACCGCTCTGCTCCAGAATGATTCGCGACGCGACCACGCCTGACCCACCCCGATGGCGAAGATCGCCGCGACGGGCGGCGCGATCGACAGGCTGTAGTACGGGTGGATGGTGCCGTGCATGAAGCTCAGCACCAGGCCGTCGACCAGGAACCACCCGCCGAACAGCACCGCACCGGCGCGCACCGGGTCGGTTCGCGGCGCCCGGCCGCGCAGTGCGACCGTCAGCACCGTGGCCAGCGCCGCACCGGGCACCAGCCACCCGATCTCGTAGCCGAACTCACCGGAAACCAGCCGTGCCAGCCCCTGCGGGTGACCGCCCGAGCCGCCCAGGACGGCGACTCCGACGTGCCCGTCGCCGAACACGCCACCCGTGTGGCCGTGCCCCAATACCCGTGCCAGACCGTTGTATCCGAGCACGAGGTTCATGAAGTCGTTGTCCGTCGACCCGGCGATGTAGGGCCGCGACGACGCGGGCCACAGCATCGTCAGGACCACGAACCAGCCCGCGGAGACCAGGAACGCCACGGCCGCCCCCAGCAGGTGCAGCAGCCGGGTCCGCAGCCGGATCGGGGCGGCGACGAGGTAGGCGGCGCCCAGCGCCGGCATCACCAGGGCCCCCTCGAGCATCTTGGCCAGGAACGCGAAGCCCAGCGCCACCCCGGCGGCCGCCAGCCAACGGGCCGATCCGCCGTTTAGCGCCCGCACGGTGCAGTACGCCGCCGCCGTCATCAGCAGGACCATGGCGGCGTCGGGATCGTTGAAGCGGAACATGAGCACCGCGACCGGCGTGACGGCCAGTGCCGCGCCGGCGAGCAGGCCCGCGCCCGGTCCGCTGATCCGGCGGACTGCGCCGTACAGCAGGGCGACGGCGCCGACCGCCATCAGCGCCTGCGGGACGAGCATGCTGGCGCTGCCGAAGCCGAACACCTGGCCGGACAGGCCCATCACCCACTGCGACAGCGGCGGCTTGTCGACGGTGATGAAGTTGTGGGCGTCCAGCGAGCCGAACAGCAGCGCCTTCCAGTCCACCGAGCCCGCCTGCACGGCCGCGGCGTAGTACTGGTTGGCCATGCCGTTGATCGTGACGTTCCACAGGTAGAGGACGGCGGTGCCGGCGAGCAGGAGGCCGAGCCGGATGCGGTCGCCGGTGACGATCCGCGCCCGTCGCGGCGCGGGCTCGGCCGCGAGGACCGGAGCCGGGGTCTCCAGCGTGTACGTCACCCTGACAGTGAGGCATTCCGACATTCGGCCAACCTGTGAGGAGGCGGTGAGACTGCTGTCGACGTGGTCGAGTAACGCCGCACCGGGTGCAGGACGAATCCCCTTGTACGGAGCTTCTTGCTAGGTTCGAGTCGCCGAGGCTCGGCCCGAGATGGGGGATAGTGTGCGCAACGTCTTGAAGATCGTCGCTGCGATGGCGACCGTCGCCGCAGTGTCGGCGACCGCCGCGACCGCGTGGCAACCCACGCCGCGGACCATCCCGTTCGTCGAGACGGCGTCCATCAACACCTCGTCACGCACGGTCGGCATCTCCGACTCCGACATCTACGGCATGTCGCCGGACGACGTGAACCGGACCTTCGACCTGATGACGGCCACCGGCGTCCGCAACGTGCGCGTGATGATGCCGTGGGCGGGCATGGAGCCCAACCCCGGACAGTTCGACTTCGGCCAGACCGATCTCATCGTCAACGCCGCCAACGCCCGCGGCATGTCGGTGCTCGGCACACTGGTCTCCTCGCCCGGGTGGGCCGTGGCGCCCGGACTGCCCGCCGTCTCCAGCCCGCCCGCCTCGGCCGGCACGTACGGCGACTTCGCCGCCGCGGCGGCCAGCCACTTCCGTGGGCGCGTCGGCGCCTACGAGATCTGGAACGAACCCAACGCCGCGACGTCGTGGACGTCGGGACCCCAGGGGCCCGAACCGGCGGTGTACGCCGACCTGCTCAAGGCGGCGTACCCCAAGATCAAGGGCGCCGACCCGTCGGCGCTCGTCGTGGGCGGCGTCGTCGGCGCGGTGGTGTCGTTCTTCGCGCTGACGATGGACCCGGTGACGTTCGTCGAGCAGATGTACGCCGCCGGCGCGAAGGGCTCCTTCGACGCGCTGTCCTACCACCCGTACCAGTACACGACGATGTTCTCCGCAGGCGGCAACCTGCCGAACTCGCCGCTCCTGCAACTCGGCGCGATCCACGACCGGATGGCGTCCAACGGCGACGGCGGAAAGAAGATCTGGGCCACCGAGTACGGCGAGCCGACCTCCAGCGTCGACGAGGGCACCCAGGCGGCGTACCTGACGGACTTCCTGACCAAGTGGCGCACGCTGCCCTACGCGGGACCGGCCTACGTCTACACCACCCGCGACCGCAACACCGGCAGCGGCAATCCCGACGACACCTTCGGGCTGTACCGGTCGGACTGGACGCCCAAGCCGGCGCAGGGCGCCGTGGCGGCGCTCGCCTAGCCGCCCACCAGGCGGGCGATCGACGCCATCGGGATGGGCAGCCAGTCCGGGCGGTACCGCGCCTCGTAGCCGGCCTCGTAGACCGCCTTGTCGAGTTCGTAGGCGGCCAACGTTCCGCCGGAGTCCCGCGGGTCGGTTCCCGCCGCGGCGGCGTATCCGTCGCAGAATGCCGCGCAGTTGCGGTCCACCCAGGCGGCGGCCTTGGCGGCCAGCTCGTCGTCCCTCTCGGACCCGTCGACCAACCGCTGGTAGGCCGCGTACTCGTAGGACCGCAGCACGCCCGCGACGTCGCGCAACGCGGAATCCGGCCGACGGCGTTCCTCCAGCGGTTGCCCCGGCTCACCCTCGAAGTCGATGACCAACCACCGCTGCGGGGTGCGCAGCACCTGACCCAGGTGCAGGTCGCCGTGGACGCGCTGGACGGTCTGCGACTCCCCGGCCAGTGCCCGGTACCGCTCCTCGATCGCGGCCCGGTACTGCTCGACGGCGGGCACCATCGCGGCGACGGAGCCCAAGCGCTCCAGCAGCGCGTCGAGGGGGAACGGCTGCTGCTCGGTGCCCAGGGTCGTGGCCAGCGTTCGGTGCACGGAGGCGACGGCCTCCCCCAGCCGGTGGGACTCCTCGGCGAAGTCGGCGCCGCCGGCGGCCAGGTCCCGGGTGCTGGCGGTGGCCATGTCCCAGCCCTCGGACGAATTCGCGGCGAACTCGGTGACCATGCCCAGCGAGTACGACTCCCCGCCGAAGGTGGTCTCGAACGATCCGAGCAACCGCGCGACGTGCGGGTTGCCCGCGCGGGCCAGTTCGCGGTTCAGTTCGATGTCGGGGTTGACCCCGGGGGTGACGCGACGGAACACCTTGAACATCGCGGCGTCGCCGAAGACCACGCTGGTGTTGCTCTGTTCGGCGCCGATCACCCGCCCGTCGAGGTGCAGCGGCAGTTCGGCGCCCGGCTCCTTCAGGAAGCGCAGCGGCCCGACGGTGGCGGACTCGTCCACCAGCGTCAGCAGGAACTTGGCTGCGTCGGGGTCGTACAGCGCGTCGTAGCCGGTGTGGACGCCGGAGGTGCCGATGGTCGCCTTGCCAGGCTCGTCGGCCCCGCCGTCCCAGCGGACCAGCTGCTGGTAGCGGTGGGACGTGCCGTCGCCGAACTCGACGTCGAGCAGCACCAGGTCCAGATCGCCCCGCAGCGGGACCACCTCGCCCGCCCGCACCTCGGAGAGTTGGCGGCCGCGTCCCGCGTACCAACGCTGGGTCGGAAGCCACTGGTCGAATGGAAGGTTCGTCGCCTCAGTCATCAGTCTTCAAAGCTACCCACGGCCGGTCCGCTTGAATCAGCCGACGACGCCGCCTCGACGACGGGCAGCACGCCGCGGCCGATGTCGGCGATCAACTCGTCGCGCAGGTCGCCGGCCGCAGCGAAGTCCTCGGCGTGGCGCGTCAGGACGTGCTTCCCCTGGCGACCGATCTCGACGGGCCAGCGGCCCCGCCCGAACACCCTGAGCAGCAGGATGATTGGCATGACCACCAGTGCTACGAGCAGCTCGAGCACGGAACCGATGAGGAACAGCGCCACCACCGCGGTGTAGAAGAGCAACTTGCCGAGGCCGTAGCCGACCCACACGATCGCGGCCACCACGAGGAGCAACGCCGTCACGAGGAAGTTCTTCGGCAGGGCGGCGGACTCCTCGTCGGCCGTCTCCGGCTCCGGCTCGTCCGCACCGGAGGCCGAGGACCACAGGTCACGCAGCGACAGTGCCCGGCGCCACGGGTACCAGCGCCGCCGCACGCTCCACTCGACCCCGCCCGGGTCGACGACGGTCGAAGTCACGTCAGGAAGCGGGCGGCGTCTGTGCGCAGGTAGCGCCCGGAATTGGCCTGCCGGTAGCCGATCACCCCGCCGCTGAACGTGACGGCCAGCAGCCCGGCGAGTCCCGGGACCGCGACCATCGCCAACTCGCTGGCGCGGGCCGTCCGCAGGTACCGCGGGTAACCCTGCCGCGGGGCGGACGCGGCCGACGCCGACGACGCGGACGCCGGTGGCAGTCGGTCGGTCGGGATGGAACCGGTCTGCGCCACCGAACCCTTCACCGCGGGCGCCCGCACGCCGGCCGAACCCGCCACGAGCACCCGGGGCGCCGTCGCGGGGGGCGACCCGGTGATCGGACGCGGCGTCGGGACGCGGATCTGCGGCACCACCACCGGCGCCTGCAGCACGGGCAGACCCGAGGATCCGCCCGCCACCGGGACCGCGCCGCCGGTGCCGTCCACGTCGACGACGGACGGCTCCTCCTCCATGATCCGGAACGTCGGAGCCGGCGTCGGCTCGGGAGGCGGCGGCGGCCGGAACGGGTCATACGGCGCGTAGGCGTCCATCAGCAACGAGTTCACGGTGTTCAACGTCTGGCCCACCGACGTGTACGCCGCGTACGGGTCGGTCAGGTTGAGCGACCACCGCACGTTCTCGTAGCCGGGCACGGGCAGGGACGGCACCTCGACGCTGATCGGCGGCGTGAACGGGAGCGCGACCTCGACGGTGCTGCGGCGGGGCGCCGCGGGCGGACTGACCTCCGGCGGCGCCACGTCGGGCTTCGCCTCGATCTTCCCGGTCGACGGCCGGTCACGCTTGCCTCCGGTGGACGCGCCCGAGGTCGGGGCGTCGGGCACCGTCAGGGTGCCGGGCACCCGGCCGTTGCCGAAGATACTCAGCGGTTTGCCGAACATGTCACGCAGCTGCGTGGCGATCGTCTGCGGGATGTCGAAGATGCTGGGCGGCCTGATCGCAGGCGTCACGGTCGGGGGGATGCCCGTCGTCGGCTCGGGTTCGCTGGAGGGCGGCGTCTCACCACCGGTGCCGGGGTCGGTGGGCGTGCCAGGGTCGTCGGGATCCGCGGCCGCCGCACCCATGCCGACGCAGCTCATCAGCAACGCTGCAATGAGCGCGGCGACGGCCCGCGACACTCGGAGCACAGGGTTCGGCACAACCCTCTCGTTTCAGCTAAATTTGACGTCTGAGCTGGTGTAATAGCACCAGCTGATTGTCTCACACGAGACAGCTGTGACGTCGACCTTTCCGTGCCCGACCGTCGCCAGCGAACCAGCGGCACTGCCTCGTCGGCAAACCCCGACCGGCGCGGCGGTAGGGTTCGGACGTGGCATCCGGTGAGATCTTGCGCGACCATGGCGACCCTGGCGACGCCCCCTCGATTCCGCCTCCCCTGGCCGCGGCGGTGAACACCACCCGACCGTCGGCCGCCGAGGAGGCCCGCACGATCGCGGCGTCCACGAACACCGGCACCCTGGCCTCGCTCACGGCGACCGGCGACCCGTGGGCCTCGTTCGTCACCTACGGGCTGCTGGGTGGCGCGCCGGTGCTGTGCGTCTCCAACCTCGCCGAGCACGGTCGCAACCTGGCCGGCGATCCGCGGGCCAGCATCGCCATCGTTGCCGCGGCCACCGACACCGATCCACTCGCCAACTCGCGGATCACGCTGGCCGGCGTCGTCGAGCGGCCCGCCGGGGACGAAGTGGCCGCCGCCCGCCAGGCGCACCTCGACGCCGTTCCCGCGGCGAAGTACTACGTCGACTACAGCGACTTCACGCTGTGGGTGCTGCGCGTCGACCGGGTGCGCTGGGTCGGCGGGTACGGGCGGATGGACTCCGCCGCCGGGCCCGACTACGCCACGGCCGAACCCGACCCGGTGCTGGCCGTCGCCGCCGGTGCCGTCGAGCACCTCAACGCCGACCACGCCGAGGCGCTGGCCGCGATGGCCAGGACGCTCGGCGGCTACCCGGACACCACGGCGGCCACCTGCACCGGCGTCGACCGCTACGGGTTGGACCTCAAGGTGAGCACCGAGCGCGGCGTGGCCTATCCGCGCGTCGGCTTCGCCGAACGCCTCGACTCCGCCGACCAACTGCGGGCAGCGACGGTCGAACTGACGCGGCGGGCGCGCGCGGGCTGATCCGCCCTGCCATACGATCACTGCGTGTCCGAGCGCCCCGAGACCTGGCAAGCCGCCTTCGACCTGATCCGCACCCGTGGCTACGAACGCCGCGAGGAGCCGTTCAAGCTGGCCAGTGGTCAACTCAGCCACGACTACATCGACGGCAAGTACGCCATCGACACCGGTGAGCGACTGACCGTCGTCAGCCGCGCGGTCGCCGACCTGGCCGTGCAGACCGGCATCGAGTACGACGCCGTCGGCGGCCTGACGATGGGCGCCGACCCGCTCGCGCACGGCATCGCGATGGTGACCGGCAAGGCGTGGTTCTCGGTGCGCAAGGAGCAGAAGCAGCGCGGCCGCGAACAGTGGATCGAGGGCACCCGCATCGAACCGGGCATGCGCGTCCTGCTGGTCGACGACGTGATCAGCACCGGTGGCTCCACCGAGATCGCGTTCGACCGGGTCGTCGCGGCGGGTGCCGTCGTCAGCGGCGTCATCCCGATGGTCGACCGCGGCGACGTGGCGGCGGGACGCTTCGCCCGTCGCAAGGTGCCGTTCGCGGCGCTGGTCACCTACCGCGACCTGGGCATCGAGCCGGTCAAGGACGTCTGACCCCCGCCGACCGCACGCTTGACGTACGCATCGCCCGGGAGAGGCCGCAAAGATGCGTGCAGTCGGCGTCGAGATGCCGTAAAGATGCTCGCCGACGGCGGGTTGGCGCGCGCATCGTGAAGCGGTGACCCTGCTCGATCATCTGCCCTCGCTGCGGCGCGCCGCCGCCCAACGCATCTGCGCCGACCTGTGGCCGCGGAGCGCCGTCGTCGACGAACTGGGCCGGCTGTGTGTCGGCGGCGTGGCGATCACCGACGTCGCCGCCCAATTCGGCACTCCGACATACATTCTCGACGAGGCCGAGCTACGCCGTCGACTGCGCGCCCAGCATGCCGGCGCCGGCGATCTGGTGCCCGTGCTGGCGGCCAGGTCCTTGCCGACCACCGTCATGCGCTGGATCGACGACGAGGGCGTCGGCCTGGCGATCCGGTCCGGTGCCGACCTCGCCGCGGCGCGCGCCGCCGGCGTCGAGCCCGCACGCATGGTCGTGCACGCCCGCGGCCTGTCCCACGACGACCTCGTGGCTGGCGCCGCGGTGCGACCGGGCCGGCTGGTCGTCGACTCCACCATGGACGTCGCCTACCTCTGCGGCCGAACGGTGGGCCGACAGCGGGTGCTGATCGGTGCACCGGACGGATCGCCGGATCCGGCGGTCGTCGACCGGGTGCTGCACGAACCGGCGCTGGACCTCGTCGGCTTCCACTGCCGGCCCGGTGACGACGTGGAATCGTCGCTGCACCAATTGTTCTCGGCAATGCGGGCGACGCGGCGCAACCACGGGAGGTTCCTCACCGAGGTGAACCTCGCGTTCGACTCGGCTCCCGCGACCGCGATGGTCGACGACGCCCTGGACGCGGCGTGTGCGGCCACCCGGCTGGCGCGTCCGCGGGTCGTCGTCGAATCACCTTGCAGTGCCTTGGATCTCGCCGGTGTCACCGCATACCGGGTGGCGTCGGTGATCTCGCCGGTGGGCGCACCCCGAATCCTCGTCCTCGACGCCGGTGGGACGATCCCCGGCGGCGGCATCGTAGCGCTGGCGAACCGGCATCCCTTGTCCACCGCCGAGCGCGTCACCGTGACGGTGGGCGAGGTGGAGATCGCGCGAGACGTCCTGCTGCCGTGCGACGTTCACCCCGGTGACGTCCTCGCCGTCGCCCGCTGCCATGCCGGCGACGACGCGCCCGTCGTCGCCGTGCGCGACGGCGTCACGACCCCGCTGACCCGCCGGCTGCGGCTCGACGAGGTGCTGTCGCGCGACCTCGGCTATTCAGCGCGCGGCGGGCACGACCAGCACGTAGGTGGGCGCGACGCCCACCGCCACCCGCTGGCCGGGGGCGAACTCCCTGGCCTGTGAGCTGCTCAGCTGGGCGTGCACGACGGCGCCGTCGGGCAGTTCGACGTACACCCGCGAGATGGGCCCGAGGAAGGCCACCGACCGGACCGTCGCCGTGCCGGACTCGTCGGCGGTGACGGTGACGGACTCGGGCCGCACCAACGCCGTCCCCGACCCCGAGCCGATCGACCCGGCCAGCGTCGGCAGTCGCGAGCCGAACACCGTGGCCCGCCCATCCGAGACGTCCGCCGGCACTTGATTGTTCAGGCCCACGAACTCGGCGACGAACGGGGTGGCGGGGTTGGCGTAGACCTCCGCGGGCGGGGCGAGCTGCTCGAGGCGGCCCTTGCTCATCACGCCCACCCGGTCGGCGACGGCGAGGGCCTCCTCCTGGTCGTGGGTGACGAACAGCGTCGTCGTCCCGACCTCGAGTTGCACGCGGCGGATCTCGTCGCGGAGCTGGGTACGCACCTTCGCGTCGAGCGCCGACAGCGGTTCGTCGAGCAGCAGCACCCGTGGCCGGATCGCCAGCGCGCGGGCCAACGCCACGCGCTGCTGCTGACCGCCCGACATCTCCGAGGCGTACTTGTGGGTGTGCTCGGACAAACCGACCAGGTCGAGCATCTCGGCTGCCCGCGTGGCTCTTTCGCCCTTGGCGCTGCCTCGCATCTTGAGCCCGAACTGGACGTTCTCCGAGGCGGTGAGATGCGGAAAGAGGCTGTAGGCCTGGAACACCATCCCCATGTCCCGCTTGTTCGCGGGCACCGCGGTCAGGTCGCGGCCGTCGACGGTGACCGTGCCGGACGTGGCCTTGTCGAGGCCGGCGAGAATGCGCAGCGCGGTGGTCTTGCCACATCCCGACGGGCCGAGCAGCGCGATGAACTCGCCGGGCTCCATCTTCAGGTTCAACCCGTCGAGCGCCTTCACGCTGCCATAGGTTCGGGTGAGGTCGGTCAGTTCGACCGCAACCCCGCCAGTGGTGCTCATGCGTGACGCCTCCGTCGGGTGACCAGTGAAAGTACGAGTAGCAGAACGAAACCGAACAGCAGCGTCGCCAACGAGGCCGCCACCGAGGTGGGCCCGTCGGTCTTGCCGAGCGCGACGATCTGGATGGGCAGCGTCTGATAGCCGGACAGTGACGCGATGGTGTACTCGCCGAGGACGACGGCCACCGAGATGAACGCCGCGGACAGCACACCCGACCAGATGTTGGGGACGACGACGCGGGCGATCGTGGTGGCCCACCCCGCCCCCAGCGACCGCGCCGCCTCGGACAGGGTGCCGAGGTCGATCGCCGACAGCGCCGCGTCGATCGACCGGTACGAGAATGGCAGCACCACCACGACGTAGACGAAGGTCAGCGTCAGCGCGGACTCTCCGAAGAAGTACGTCACCCACAGGTAGACGTTCTTGAGTCCGACGACGACCACCAGCGCCGGGATGGTGAGCGGCAACAGGCACAGGAACTCCACGGCGCCCTTGGCCCACGGCGTGCGCAGCCGGACCCAGATCATGGTCGGCACCAACAGGATCAGCATCACCACCACGGTCAGCACCGCAAGCAGAAGCGACGTGATGATCGACTGGTAGAGCGCCTCGTCGGTGACCAGGTTGGCCCAGGCCGCCATCGTCCGCCCACCGCTGAGCAGGTTGCGCGTCGAGAAGTCCGCCATCGCGTACAGCGGGAAGAGGAAGAACAACCCGAACACGACCCACAGCGCACCCTTGGCCACCCGCGTGCTCATCGCAGCCACCTCATCGCAACCACCGGGACGTCCGCCGCACCAGCAGGCTGTAGGCGCCCATCACCAGGGCCACCACGACGATCATCTCCAGTGCCAAGGCGTACGCGAAGCCCGACTGACCGAGTACCACCTCGCTGGTGAGCGCGGCGCGAATCAACAGCGGCACGATCGGACTGCCCTGGCTGACCAAGGCCGCGGCGGTCGCGTAGGCGGCAAAGGCGTTGGCGAACAACAGAAGCAACGCACCGAGGAACGCCGGGGTCAGCAGCGGCACCGCGACCTCCCGCCAGTACTGCCAGGTCGACGCGCCCAGGCTGACGGCGGCTTCCCGCCACTGTTCCCGCAGCCCCTCCAGCGCCGGCAGGAACACGATGACCATCAGCGGGATCTGGAAGTAGGTGTACACCAGCACCAGGCCCGGCAGCCCGTACAACCACCCGGAGCCGGCGAGATTCCAGCCGAGGTGCTCCTGCACCCACAGCGTCAGGACCCCGTTCAGCCCGATCGTCGCGAGGAACGCGAATGCCAATGCGACACCGCCGAATTGGGCCAGCACACTGCACAGCGCGATGACGCCGCGGCGGATCATCGACGATGCGGGCCTCGACACGATCAGCCACGCCAGCAGTGCCCCGAACACCGCACCGAACACCGCGGTGCTGCCGGAGAGGAACACGCTGCGGCCGAGCGCGGTCAGCGCCGTCTCGGAGAACAGCGCGCTGAGCCGGGCGAGCGAGAACCGGCCGTCGTCGATCACCGCGCTGGTGACGACGGTGACCGTGGGCACGATGAGGAAGATCCCCACCACCGCGAAGAACGGCAGCAGTGGCAGGGAATCGACGAGGCGACTGCGGATCTTGGCCAGGGCGATCAGCCGATCGCCTTGGCCCAGTTGGCCTCCAGGTACTTCTTCGCGGCGTCACTCTGCTGCTGGCTGACGAAGACCGCCGAACCGTCGACCGGCGGCAGTGCCCGGTAGGCGGTCAGGTCGATCGTGCCTGCGGTGACCATGCTGTCGGCCCGCACCGGACGCGCGCTGCCCTGCAGGTAGAGGTTCTGCCCCTCGTCGCTGTAGAGGAACTCCTGCCACAACCGGGCCGCCGCGGGATGCGGCGCGTCCTTGTTGATCGCCTGGTAGTAGTAGCCGGCGAGCGCGGCGTTGGGGGGGATGACCACCTTCCACGACGGCAACTTCTTGGTCTCCGCGACGTTGAGGTAGTCCCAGTCGACGACGACCGGCGTCTGCCCGGATTCGATGGTGGCGGGCGTCGGGTCGACGGGCAGGAAGTTGCCCGCCTGCTTCAGCTTGCCGAAGAACGAGACGCCGGGGGCGATGTCGTCGGGCGACCCGCCCTGGCTCAGCGCGACCATCATGACGCCGGAGAACGCCGCGCCGGCCTGCGTCGGATCGCCGTTGAGCGCGACCTTGCCCTTGAAGTCGGGGCCCAGCAGGTCGTCGACGGTCTTGATCTCCGGCACCTTGGCCGAGTCGTAGCCGATCGAGATGTAGCCGCCGTAGTCGTTCACCCAGGTGCCGTCGGGCGCCTTCATCTCCGCGCCGATCTCGTCGAACTTCGCCACCTTGTACGGCGCGAACATCGCGGTGTTCGCCAGCGCGACGGCCTGACCGAGGTCGAAGACGTCGGGGGCGGTCGACTTGCCCTTCTGCTGGGTGGCGGCATTGATCTCGTCCTGGCTGGCGGCGTCGGGCTGGGCCGAGTTCACCTTGATGCCGTACTTGTCGCCGAACGCCTTGATGATGGCGCCGTAGTTGGCCCAGTCCGGCGGCAGGGCGATGACGTTCAGTTCGCCCTCCTTCTTCGCGGCGTCGATCAGTCCCGACATGTCGGTTCCGCCGAAGTCGGCAGCCGAGGTGGCCTCGCTCGCGTTGACGCCCGAGGAGGTCTTCTCTCCCTTGTCCTTTGACTCCGGTGGTGCGCACGCGACGAGGCCGCCCGCGACGACGAGGACCAAGGCGCTGGCGGCGAGCCGCATTTTCTTCATTGGCGAACCTTCTTATGGACGGGATGCGCGACGGTGGCGTTGAGGTGACCACGCCTGGTCGCGACGGTGAACGAACCGGTTCGAACTATCGGTCTGGGGGGACCTTACCGTTGGGCCCGCAGGTCGGCAGCCGTTCTCCGCTGTCTCGGCCGCAACTTCGACGCGCCGCATCAATTTGGCATCCGGTCACCCATAAGCGCTGGTCGCCACCTAACATCGTGGGGTGGCGGACGGCGAAGCCTCGGGGGAGGCAAGGTTGGACGATCCGGTCGACGAGGCAGTCGACACGGATCGCCTGTCCCGCACGCCACCCGAGCACCCTCAGCCGGAACCATCGCAGGACCCCGGCTTCGGCTATCTGTTCGACGAGCCGGACCAGCCGCCCGAGGAGTACGCCGGGGAGCCCGAACCTCACGTCGAGTGGGTCGAGCCCCCGCCTCCCACCGCCGCCGAGGAGCAGACGTTCGACGCGTTCGACGCGAGCACCTGGAACTTCAAGCCCGCCCCGGCGCCGTGGTACCGGACCGGGCGCACGGCCGTCGTCGTCGCCGCGGTGTCGGTCGCGGCCGTCGCCCTGGTGGTGTCGGTCGTCCTGTTGGCCTTCCAGGGGTCCTCGGGTGAACCGACTGCGCCTGCCGACGAGACCTCGGTGGCGCCCACCGCGTCGGACACCCCCACGACCACCAGCGACGCCCCGGAGCTCCCGCCCCCACCGCCGCCACCGCCACCGCCGCCCCCTCCCCCGTCGGCCTCGGAGATCCAGCGGGCCCCGGTGATCGTGCGGCCGCCGTCCCGACCGACCAAGAAGCCGGAGATCAACGTCACCCGCTCCCCGATGAGCGTGAGTCCCCAAAAGCCCTCGCGGTGACCGACTTCGACCCCGCCACGCGGTTCGCGAGCGCCCCGGTGGCGGCGCTCTCGACCGTGGGCGAGGACGGCGCACCGCACCTCGTTCCCATCGTCTTCACCCTGCGGACCGTCGACGACCAGACGACGCTGTACACCGCGGTGGACGCCAAGCGGAAGTCGACGTGGCGCTTGCGCCGGCTGGCGAACATCGCCGCCAATCCGCGGGTGAGCCTGCTGGTCGACCGCTACGACGACGACTGGACGCAACTGTGGTGGGTGCGGGCCGACGGGTTGGCGACGGTCCACGAGGGCGGCGAGCAGATGGCCGTCGGCTACGCCGCGCTGCGCCAGAAGTACACCCAGTACGAGCGTGTGGCGCTCGACGGTCCGGTCGTCACCGTGACGGTGACGCACTGGTCGTCGTGGCATGCCTGAACGCGCTGGTCGAAATTCCGGACGAGCCCGGGGCTGACGTGTCACTGTGAACGGGTGGCACTACGCATCATCCAGTGGGGCACGGGCGCGGTCGGCAAGGAGTCGCTGACGGCGATCCTCGATCCGCGCGCCGGACTCGAATTGGTGGGCGTCAAGGTTCATTCCGACGACAAGGACGGCGTCGACGCCGGCACGTTGATCGGACGCGAGCCCGTCGGCGTGGCGGCCACCGTCGACCAGGACCGGGCACTCGCCGTGGCCGCGGACTGTGTCGTGTACACCCCGAGGCTCACCTCGATCGCCGAGGTGTGCGCGATCCTGGAGAGCGGCAAGAACGTCGTGACGACGGCTTTCCTGTTCCATCCCAACCGGATTCGCCTCCGGGACCGCGACCGCGTGCTGGCCGCCTGCCTCCGCGGCGGCACCAGCGTGCACGGGTGTGGTTTGAATCCCGGCAACGTCTCGGGCGTTCTGCCGCTGGCGCTGTCGGGCATGAGCCGCACCGTCGACAGGGTGAAGCTGCAGGAGCGAGCCGACTGGTCGGCGTACGACAGCACGGCGATCACCTTCGACAACATGCGCTTCGGCCAGCCGGTCGACGAGGTCTCCGAGACGGCGAACGACTTCCTGGCCTTCAACAGTTCGATCTTCACCGAACAGGTGTGGCTGTTGGCCGACGCGCTGCACGCCGGCATCGACGAGGTGACGGCGACCGTCGACGCCGTCGCGGCCAAGAACGACCACGAGATCTTCGACCACGTGTTGCGGGCCGGTACGACCGCGGGTCAACGGTGGAACTGGGTGGGCCGCCGCGAGGGCCGGCCACTGGTCGAGATCGAGACGTTGTGGACCGTCGGCAACGAGTACCCGGGACACTGGCCGAAACCGCAGCACGGCTGGACGCTGACGATCGAGGGCGATCCGTCGATGCGGGCACACTTCCTGTCCCTGGCGAGCTTCGAGCGGGACGCCTCGATGGAAGAGCACGTCAACGCGGCGAACGTCGCCACGGCCATGCAGGTGCTCAACGCGATTCCCGCGGTGTGCGCGGCCGCACCCGGTTTCGCCACCAGCGCCACCCTTCCGCAGGTGCGCAGCCTGATCGGCTTCGGCAACGCCTGACGGCGGATCGGTGTGTCCCACACCATGATTTGGCGCCCGACGTGATCAGCGCCGCATTCGTCCGGCAACGCTTGCACCCCCACCAACCGGTTGGGACACTTCTGCCGTCGCACCGTCCGGGGGCCGACGGTGCGAAGGGAGCTGGGGATGCGCTCGCCCATGACCGCGCTGGAGCCGCGCTTCCGGCACTGGCGCCACGACCCCCCGGTCAAGACGTCGGCGGCCGTGCTGTTCCTCGTCGTCGGCGTCGTCGTGGCGTTGGTGTGGTGTGAATTTCGCGGCGTCTTCGCCGACACCACGCGGTTGACGCTGCTCTCGCCGCGCTCGGGCCTGTCGATGGATCCGGGGTCGAAGGTGACCTACAACGGCGTCGAGATCGGGCGCGTCGGAACGGTCGACGCCGTGGACGTCGACGGCACGACGATGGCCAGCATCGCCCTCGACGTCGCCGCCGGTGATCTCGAGCTGTTGCCGGCCAACGTCGACGCGGAGATCAAGGCCTCGACGGTGTTCGGCAACAAGTACATTGCGCTGTCCTCGCCTGCCAAGCCCACGTCCGCCCGGGTCAACGGCGCCACGCCGATCCGGTCGACGAACACGAGCACCGAGTTCAACACCCTGTTCGAGACGGTCGTGGAGGTGACCCAGCACGTCGACCCGGTGAAGCTGAACCAGACCCTCACCGCCACCGCACAGGCGTTGAGCGGCTTGGGCACTCGCTTCGGCGAGTCCGTCGAGAACGGCAACGCGATCCTGGCCGACGTCAACCCGTTGCTGCCGCGAGTTCGGCAGGACACTCGGGCGCTGGCCGATCTCGCCGACGTCTACTCCGCCAGCGCGCCAGACCTGTTCGACGGTTTGGCGGGTGCGGTGACCACCGCGCGTGCGCTCAACGACCGCCGCGGTGACCTCGACGCCGCCTTGATGGCGGCGGTCGGCTTCGGCAACACCGCCGGCGAGGTGGTCGAGGAGGGCACCCCGTATCTGGTCCGCGGTACCGCCGACCTGGTGCCCACCAGCGCACTGCTCGACGAGTACAGCCCCGAATTGTTCTGCACCATCCGCAATTACCACGACGTCGAGCCGGCGTTCTCGCAGTTCGGTGGCGGCAACGGCTACTCGCTGAAGCTGCACGACGAGATCCTCGGCGCCGCCAATCCCTACGTGTACCCCGACAACCTGCCGCGGGTGAACGCCAGCGGTGGGCCCGAGGGTCGGCCGGGGTGCTGGCAGCCGGTGACCAGGGACCTCTGGCCGATGCCGTACCTGGTGATGGACACCGGTGCGTCCATCGCGCCGTACAACCACATCGGGCTCGGGCAGCCGCTGGCCGTCGACCACGTGTGGGGACGGCAGATCGGCGAGAACACCATCAACCCCTGACCCCCTCCAACGACATCGAGTGTGCTGCGAGATCACGATTCTTCGTTGAATCGCGATCCCACAGCACACTCGATGCGGGGACGGGCGGACTAGAGCAGGCCGAGCAGCTTCAGGTCCGTGACGTACTTGACGATCACCGGGGCCGAGACGTGCGGGATGTCCTTGTCCGGCCCAATCTTCGCTTCCTGCACCGCCGCCCGGAACCGGTCGGTCGGGGCGATGGACCCGTTGACCGGGTGCTCCGGGGACTGGTAGTTGTGCAGCAGCGGCAGCAGTGAGGCGTTGCGCTGCTTCTCGGGCAGGCTCCGCAGCGTGGTCTCGAAGCGCCGCAGCCAGTCGCCGTAGTCCTCGATGCGACGGAGCGGGTAGCCGGCCTCGACCAGCCAGTCGACGAACTCGTCCATGCCGATGCCGTCGTCGTACGGGTTCATGACGTGGAACGTCTCGAAACCGTCGGTGACGTTCGCGCCGATCGTCGAGATCGCCTCCGCGATGAACTCGACCGGCAGGCCGTCGTAGTGCGCCCGCTGGCGGGCACCGTCGGCGCCCAGCTGGTAGAACGACTGCGGCGCAACGCCGGTCGCGACCAGGCTCAGCATCATCCGGGTGAACATGTCGGGCAGGTTGAGCTGACCGGCGTAGGTGGTGTCGGCCAGGATCATGTCGCAGCGGAACACCGAGGCGGGCAGGCCGTAGTGCTCGTTGGCCTCGCGCAGCAGCACCTCGCCGCCCCACTTGCTGTTGCCGTACCCGTTGGCGTAGCTGTCGTCGACCGCGCGGGTCGCGCTGACCACGCGGACGTCGGCGTCCTCGGTGTTGTCGGCCGGGTTGATGCCCGCACCGACGGCGATCGTGGACACGTAGACGAACGGCTTGATCTTCGTGGTGAGCGCGATGCGGATGAGCTCCGCGGTGCCCAGCACGTTCGGCGCGAACAGCTGGCTGTACGGCAGGACGTGGTTCACCAGCGCCGCCGGGTCGACGATCAGGTCGACGGTGTCGGCGAGCCGCTGCCAGGTGGCGTCGTCGAGGCCGAGGTTGGCCTCGCCCTTGTCACCGGCGAGCACCTCGAGGTGCTCGGCCGCCATCGCGCGGTAGTGCTCGAGCAGCTTGGGATCCCCGCTGTCGAACGTGGCGTCGAGTCGACGCCGGGCCTCGTCGTCGGACTTGGCCCGGACGATGCAGATCACCTTGCCGTCGACCAGGTCCATCCGCTCCAGCCACTCCAGGGCCAGGTAGCGACCCAGGAATCCCGTTGCGCCGGTGAGCAACACGGTGCGCACCTCGGAGGTGGGTCCGGGGATCGACGTTGCGGCGGCCAGGGTCTCGGCGTCGACGAACTCGTCGAGGGTCAGGTCGGCGGCATGCACCTCGGTCGCGTCGCGACCGTGGATCGCGTCGTAGGTGGGCCGCTTGCTGCCGCCGGCGCGCTGCGCCTCGACGTAGGCGGCGATCGACGCAAGGTCGCTGGCCGGGCTGACGATGACGCCGACGGGCACGTCGACGCCGAAGATGTCGTGCAGCAGGTTCGCGAAGGTCAACGCGGACAACGAGTCTCCACCGAGATCGGTGAACTGCGCGTCGGCCTGCACGTCGGCGGCGGCCGCACCGAGCAGCGCGCTGGCCGCCCGGCTGACGGTCTCCAGGGCGGGCCGGTCGGCACCGCTCTGCCGCAGCGCCCGCAGCTCACCCTCCTGGCCGTCGGCCAGGTCGGCGTACAGCTGCTCGAGTTCGGCGCCGTAGCGTTCCTTCAGCCGCGGCCAGGCCAGCTTGCGGATGCCGGTCAGCAGACCGTTCTCCATGGTGAACGGAGTGGTCTCGACGAGGAAGTCCCGTGGCACCTCGTAGGACTGCAGGTCGGCCGTCCGGGCGGCGTCCTTGAGCGACGCGCTGATGGCGGACTTGAGTTCGTCTGCGGCATAACGCGATTGCGCTTCCTCGGTGGGAACCACCACGGCCAGCAGGTAGGGCCGAGCGCTGTTGCCGTAGATGTAGATCTGGCGCACCAGCGGGCTGTCGGTGAACGCGGCCTCCAGCTTGGACACCGTGACGAATTCGCCTTGCGCCAGCTTGATGACGTTGTTGCGCCGGTCCAGATACTTGACCTGGTCGGGACCGAGGTCGGCGACGATGTCGCCGGTGCGGTAGTAGCCGTCGGCGTCGAACACCTCCGCGGTGACCTCGGGGCGCTTGTAGTAGCCGGGGAAGAGCTGTTCGGACTTCACCAGCAGCTCACCGCGGGGGTGCGGCTGGTCGGTGCCGTAGTAGCCCAGTTCGGGCACGTCGACCAGCTTGTAGTCGATCACCGGTGGGCGTCGGATCACGCCGTCGACGAAGACGGCGCCGGCCTCGGTCGAGCCGTAGCCCTCGAGGAGGTGCATGTCGAGGAACTCCTCGACCCAGGCCTTCAGCTCGGGCGAGATGGGCGCAGACCCGGTGAGGGCGCTGACGTACCGTCCGCCGAGCAGACTCTGCCGCAGCTCCTCCATGCTGGCGCCGCGGTCGGACTGGCTGACGTACTCCTGGTAGAGCATGTCCCAGATCCGCGGGACGAAGTTGAGCTGCGTGGGCCGGACGAGCGCCAGGTCCTCCAGCAGCGTCGAGAGGTCGCTGCGCGCCGCGAAGTAGACGGTGCCGCCGCTGGCGATGGTGCCGTAGAGGATGCCGCGGCCCATCACGTGGCTCATCGGCAGGAAGGCAAGGGAGATCGCCGGGAGTACGCCCTGGTTTTCGTCCCAGTGGGAGTTGACGGCCGAGCGCCACATGTTGGCGACCTTGCTCTCCGGGTACATCGCGCCCTTGGGGGCGCCGGTGCTGCCGGAGGTGTAGACGAGCAGCGCCAGCGGGTCGTCACCCTCGCCGACGACCGACTGCGGCGCCGGGAGCGTGCGACCGCGGTCGAGCAGGTCGGCCATGGTCTCGACGACCACGGAGGTGTCCTGCAGGCGCGTCTTGGCCGCGTCGAGCGCTTCGCGCTGGTCGTCGACCTGCGGCAGGAAGTCGAACACGACCAGGCGGGCGGGCGCCGTGGGGGCGGTCAGGACGAGCTCGACGGCGTCGTCCAGGTAGTCGACGCTGGAGGCGATCACCACGGGTTCGGTCTCGGCGACGATCGGCTGCAGCTGGCTCTGCGGGGCGCTGGTCTGCAGCGGCACGGATACGGCGCCGAGCTGCGAGGCGCCGGTGTCCACGACGGTGTAGTCGACGCTGGTGAAGCCGAGGATGGCGATGCGGTCGCCGGGTTCGACGGGCTGGTGCTGCAGCGCGGCACCGAACGCCTGAATGCTCTCCCAGAGCTGGCCGTAGCTGACGGTGTCGAAGCGCGGCATCGGCTTCGCGATGGTGCGGCCCGCCTCGGTGACGAACTCGACGGCGCGCTGACCCAGCGCAGGCCGGTCGGCGTACCCCTCCATCACGGTGCGGACGACCTCGGGGAGGCGAACGTCGGGTCGACCGGCGGCCTCGCTGACGGCGCTATCTGGCTTTGCGGCGGCGAACTGCTCGTCGTCGGCGTACAGGTCGGCGATGCGGCGTTCGAGACGCGCTTCGCGGCTGTTGTTCGACATGGAAGACCCCTAGAAATGGCTACGTGCGGTTGGAGTAACTGGTTCGGCCGGCGTCGTTGCCTGGCACGATTCGTACAACGTTAGCAAAACTAAAGATATGCCCCAAATGTCTGACCTGCCAGTTTCCTGTGAGCAAGGCCATGTTCACGATCAGTCGTTACACTGACTAACTAAGCAATCGAAAGGTAGGACGATGACCCGCACCGAAGGCGACACCTGGGATCTGGCCACCAGCGTCGGCACCACCGCGACGTTGGTGGCCGCCGCACGGGCGATCGCCACCCGCGACGGAGCGATCGACGACCCGTTCGCTGAACCGTTGGTGAGCGCGGTCGGCGTGGACTTCCTCACCCGCTGGGCGACCGGCGACCTCACCTCGGCCGACGTCGACACCGGCGGCACCAGTTGGGGTTTGGCGCAGATGCCCGCCGCGATGGCCGCCAGGACGCGATACTTCGACGAGTTCTTCGCCAACGCTGCCGCCGCCGGCATCCGGCAGGCCGTGATCCTGGCTTCCGGGCTCGACGCCCGCGCATACCGGCTGCAGTGGCCGGCCGGCATGACCGTCTACGAGATCGACCAGCCGGCCGTCATCGAGTTCAAGACCACGACGCTGGCCGGGCTGGGTGCGGCACCCAAGGCCGACCTCCGCACGGTGGCCGTCGACCTGCGCGACGACTGGCCCGCCGCGCTCCAGGCGGCCGGCTTCGACGCCAGCCAGCCGTCGGCGTGGATAGCCGAGGGACTCTACGGATACCTGCCCCCCGAGGCGCAGGACAGCCTGCTCGACGCCATCACCTCGCTCAGCGCGCCGGGTAGCCGGCTGGGCAGCGAAGCCGTGCCGAACACCGCCGGTCTGGACTCCGAGGACACCCGCGAGCGGATGCGCGAGTCCACCGAGAAGATGCGCGAGCACGGGCTCGAACTCGACTTCACCGACCTCACGTTCGTGGGCGAGCGGCACGACGTGGGCGAGTACCTCGACGCCCTCGGGTGGTCGTCGGTGGGTACGCCGATGGGTCAGTTGCTGGCCTCGCACGGTTTCGACGCGATCCCGGAGAGCGACGACGACGGCCCCAGCATGAACGGCGTCACCTACATCACCTCGACGCGGGCCTGACCTCGTAGGGCGCGGCGCGGGCGGCCTCGATCTCCAGTTCGGCGGCGTAGGCGCCCTCGCCGCGTCCCAGCGAGAACGTCGCCGCGGTCATGGCGCCGACGGCGAGGGCCAGCGCGATGAGCTGATAACCGCCGACGTCGAGTTCCTCGCCGAGGAGCACTGCGCCGAGGGCCACGGCCACGATGGGCTCGAGGACGAGCATCGCGGGCACCGACGTCTGGAGCGCGCCGGCGTGAAAGGCGGACTGCTGCAGCAGGGTCGCGATGATGCCCAACGCCACCAGCGCATACGGCGCCGGGGTGGACATCAGCCCGGCGGCGCCGCGCTCGTTGAGCAGGTGCATGACGTACTTGGTGAGCACCGCGACCGCGCCGAACAGCACCCCCACCCCGACGGCGAACAGCACCGCCCGGCGCGCGCCCTCCATCCGCCGGGCGACGAGGATGCAGGCGGCGATGAGCAGGACGCAGCCCAGCGACACGGCGGCCGAGACCACCAGAGGCGCCGGCCGGTCCGGCGGACCCGGACGGGCAAGCAGCACGAAGAAGGCAAGCGACACCGTCAGCAGCGCCGCCCACAGCCACTCCCGGCGGGTGACGCGGCGGCCGGCCAGCCGCGCGCTCAGCGGCAGGGCAAACAGCAGCGCCGACACGAGAAGCGGCTGGACGACGATCAGCGAACCCTTGACCAGTGCGAGGGCCTGAAACACGTAGCCGGCGACGGCCACCCCGGTACCCGCCCACCAGAGCGGTCGACGAAGCAGGGTGGCAAACATGTGCGCGCTGACGCTCTTGTCGGCAGGCAGATCCATCGTCGCGCGCTGGCGAACGACGATGCCCACGGCCATGCACACGGCCGAGCACAGCGCGAAGAGGACGACCAGCCCATGGCCCAACAACGTCCTCGACACCCTTCTTCGGCGATGTGACCCAACCCGTAACTACACCGTAGAGGTGTCGCCAGCGCGCTTCGACCCGACAGCCCTCGTCAGCGCGCTGACCTGCAGCGATACCGGCTGGCGTGCCGCGTCGCACCGGCACGTTCGCGATCCCTGAGCCAGAACTCACTTCGTGGCGCACGATGTCGTCCATGGACATGTTTCTGACCGACAAGATCGTGGTCGTCACCGGGGCGAGCAGGGGCATCGGCCTGGCCGTCTGCCAGGCGTTCGCCGCCGCCGGGGCCTTCGTCGTCGCCGGCGCCAGGAACGACTCGCCGGAGCTGCAGGCCCTCTCGGCCGCGGGGTCGGCCACCTTCGTCGCCGCGGACCTCTCCACCGCCGAGGGCCCGCGCGCCCTGGTCGAGGCGGCCGCCGCGCGGGGTGGGGTGGACGTGCTGGTGAACAACACCGGGGCGGTGGCGACGCGGTTCGACGGCATCCTGTCGGTCACCGACGAACAGTGGGAGGCGGCGCTGGCGGTGAACTTCATGTCCGCCGTGCGCACCACGCGAGAGGCATTGCCGCACATGCTGGCCCGCGGCGGCGGCGCGGTGGTGATGATCGGCTCGGTGAACGCGACGTTGCCCGAACCCAACATCGTCGACTACAGCGCCACCAAGGCCGCGCTGGCCAGCTACACGAAGAGCCTGTCGAAGGAGTTCGGCCCCAAGGGCGTGCGCGTCAACACGATCAGTCCCGGGCCGGTGTCGACGGATCTGTGGCTCGCCGAGGGCGGGATGGCGTCCCAATTCGCCTCGGCCAGCGGCGCCAGCGCCGACGACGTCGTCGCCTCGGTCTCGGCGGGCGCTCCGACAGGTCGCTTCACCACCCCGGCGGAAGTCGCGGACCTCGCCGTCTTCCTGGCCAGCAGCCGCTCGGGCAACACCACCGGGGCCGACGTGCGCGTCGACGGCGGCTACGTCGCCACGATCTAGGGAGACCGATGTACGACCTCGAGGACACCATCCGGGCGCGACGCTCGACCCGACTGTTCCTGCGGGACGAGCCCGTGCCGAAGGAGTTGGTGATCGAAGCGCTCGACCTCGCGGTGCGGGCCCCGTCCAACTCGAACATCCAGCCGTGGCGCGTGGTGTTCAACTCCGGGCCCGCCCGCGACCGGCTGGTCGAGGCCCTTCTCGACGAGGCCGCCAAGGGCGATCCCAAGGTGCCACCGCTGCCGGATGAGTTCACGCACTTCCGGCGCGACCTCGGCGCCATCCTCTACGGCACGATGGGCGTCGCGCGCCACGACGCGGTCGCGAGACGCGTTGCCGTGCTGAGGAATTGGGAGTTCTTCCGGGCGCCGCTCGGCGCCGTCGTCTGCATGCACCGCGACCTGGACTTCGTCGATGCGCTCGGGGTTGGCATGTTCCTGCAGAACTTCATGCTGGCACTCACCGCCCGGGGCATCGGAAGTTGCGTGCAGGTGTCGATCGCGGGCTACCCGGAGGTGATCCGCGAACAGCTCGGCATCGCCGAGGACATGCGGATCCTGTGCGGGGTGTCGATCGGCTACCCGGACCCCGGCTTCGCCGCCAACGCGCTCGACGTCCCGCGCAGCCCATTGGCCGACAACGTCACGTTCCGCGAGGACTGAGCCGCTACTGCAGGCTCGCCAGATTCTCCACCGACCGCTTGACGTCGCCCTTGATCACCCGCGCGACCAGCGCGCCGACCGGGCCGTTGAGCACCGCGCCGGTCAGGTCGGCGACCAGGTGGAAGGTCGTTCCGGGCTGGTTGTCGACGATGTCGGTGCGCAGCGAGATCTGGACGCCGCCGAACCCGCGGCCGCACATCTCGATGCGGTGCGGCTCGTCGTAGTTGGTCACCTCCCAGTGGATGGTGTTGCGGAACCCCTTGACCTTGATCAGGGAGGACACCTTGGTGCCCTTCTCGATCACGTCCGGCACGGGGCTACGCCACCCACCGAAGATGGTCAACCACTCGTCGAAGCGCCCGAGGTCGGACGCCAACTTCCACGCCTTGTCGGGTGAGAGCTGGGACTTGACCGATACGTCGACGCTCGCCATGGGTCACTTTGTACCCGACCAGGGCCGGTTCTACCCGGCTGGCGGGGCCGGAGGTGGTGGTGGCGGTGGCACGCCGACGCCGAGCACCCTGAGCAGATCGGGCTTCATCGCCTGCAACTGCGCGCCCCAGTAGCCCCAGCTGTGGGTGCCGTCGTTGGGGAAGTTGAAGACGGCGTTGCGGCCACCGAGCGCCAGGTACTGCTTCTGAAAGTCCTTGTTGGTGTTGATGGTGATGTTCTCCAGGAACTGGGCGCTGTACTGGACCCCGAAGTCGCCCGCGGCGTCCAGGTCGGAGGTCCGGCCGTTGCCGCAGTAGATCCAGATGGCCGTGTTGTTGGCGACCAGCGTCGGCAGGTTCACCATCGGGTCGTTGCGGCGCCACGCCGGATCGCTGGAGACACCCCACATGTCGGTGGCGTTGTATCCGCCGGCGTCCTTCATGGCGAAGCCGATCATCGTCGGCCACAGCCCCGCCGACGGGTTGAGGAATCCGGACAGCGACCCGGCGAAGATGAACTGCGACGGGTAGAACGCGGCCAGGTTGAGCGCGGCGCCACCGGACATCGACAGGCCCACCACCGCGTTGCCCGTCGGCGCGATGCCCTTGTTGGCGGCGAGATAGGCGGGCAACTCCTGGGTCAGGAACGTCTCCCACTTGTAGGTCGACGTGCCGTTGCCGCCCTTCGCCGGCTGATACCAGTCGCTGTAGAAGCTGGACTGACCGCCGACGGGCATCACCACCGAGAGCCCGGACTGGTAGAACCACTCGAACGCGGGGGTGTTGATGTCCCAGCCGCTGAAGTCGTCTTGCGCGCGAAGGCCGTCGAGCAGGTAGACGGCGTGCGGGCCGCCGCCCTGGAACTGGACGAGGATGTTGCGGCCCATCGCCGCCGACGGCACCTGCAGCCCCTCGACCGGAAGTCCCTCGCGGGAGTAGGCCGACGCCGTCGGCACCAGTCCCACCGGGCCCACCACGCCCGGCATCATCGCGACGAGGAATGCGGACACGGCGAGTCGCCGCGCCCATCGGCGTCGTAGCCCACCAACGATCGTCGCCAACACGGCTGGATCCCATCTGTTCGAGTTACCCGTTCAGCGCAAGCTAGCAGCGCGAAAACGCTGCGCCGCGCCGCCCACGCGCGGTGTAATCGGCTCGTTATCAACGGGTTCCGAGGACAGGGCCGCCCCCAGACCCGAGAGTCACCCGCATGGGTGCTGTGAGGGATGAGCGAATAACCTGTGAATTGACTCGTGAGACATGCAATGTGGCGGTCGCCACGGCAAACTCAGTGCGCACACACAAAGGAGCATGATCATGTCCGTTACCGGTTCCCCCGCCCCGTCGTCCTCCGGGCGCCTCGCGCGTCGCCTCACCGGCGGGGCACTGCTCGCCGGCGGACTGATCGGCACCACGTTGCTCGGGACGCTGCCGTCCGCGTTCGCCAACGAGGACCCCGCACTGAACCCGCCGAACTGCTCCGCCGCCGACCTCGAGGGCGTCCGCGCGGGCGTCGACGCGTCGACCTCGGCCTACCTGTTCACCCACCCGGATTACAACTACTTCGTCACCAGCCTCGAGGGACTGCCCAAGGATCAGGTGCACACGCAGATGCAGGACTACCTGAACGCCCACCCGGACACCAAGAACGACATCACCGGCATCCGTCAGCCCCTGATGGACCTCAAGAACCGTTGCGGCGGCACGCCCTAACTAGCCGACGCCCGCCAGCAGGCTCGTCGCCCGCCACCACACCAGGGCGGCGAACAACCCGAGCAGCACCACCGAGACCGCCGTCTCGGTCAACACGCGGTTCTGACGCGGCGCGTAGGCGTACACCGCGCCGAGCGCCGCGCCGGTCAGCAGACCGCCGACGTGTCCCTGCCAGCTGATGCCCGGCACCACGAACGTGATCACCAGGTTGACCACGATCAGCCCGGCGATCCAGCGCATGTCGAAGTTCAGCTTCCGTGACATCGCCAGCGTGGCGCCGAACAGTCCGAAGATCGCGCCGGAAGCGCCCAGCGTCGGCACGTTGACCGGCGTGAGCAGGAACACCAGCACCGATCCGCCGAGCGCACTCAGGAAGTAGAGGGCGACGAAGCGGGTGCGCCCCAACCATCGTTCGAGCATGGGGCCGATGACCCACAGGGCCCACATGTTGAACAGGATGTGGGTCGGACCGTCGTGCAGGAACGCCGAGGTCAGCAGCCGGTAGTACTCGTCGTAGGCCACGACGCCCGCGGGCCACAGGAACAGCGCCTGCTGCAGCCCCGGAACGGCCATCTGCAGGACGAACATCACCACGTTGGCGGCGATCAACGCGTAGGTGACGACCGGTGCGGCGCCCAGGTTGCGCTTGGGCTTGCGGATCGACTTGGCGCCGTCGCCGACGCAGTTGGGGCACTGGTGCCCGACCGACGCCGACCGCATGCAGTCCGGGCAGATGTAGCGCTGGCACCGGGTGCAGCTGACGTAGGTCGCCCGGTCGGGGTGGCGGTAGCAGGTCGGGGGTGCCGACGGCGCGCTAGGCGGGCCGGGAGGGCCTGGTGTGCTCACACCTCACAGTGTCCCAGCCCGGCCGACGGGGCCCCTCAGAAGCGCCACAACGCCTCCTGGGTGGTGCTCGCCACCAACGCGCCGGACCCGTCGTACATGGAGCCGACGACCAGACCGCGGGAGTCGCTGTTGTTCAGCGGACGGACCTCGTAGCGGTGCCATTCGTGCGGCAGGAACGGGCGGTGGAACCACACCGCGTGGTCCAGGCTGGCGGCGTAGCCGACGCCGGGACCGGTCGGCGCGCCGGGCGGCCGCGCGATCGGCACCGGGCCGAAGTCGGACATGAACGTCAGCGCGCACGCCTGCACCAGCGGCGAATCGTCGACCCGGGCCTTGGTGCGGATCCAGAACGGCGGCATCACGAACGGCGAGTCGTCGTCGGTGGTGACCCGGACCTCGAACCGGTCGGCGAACCCCAGGTCGGGCGTCTTGGGGACGGCGGCCTCGAACTTCAGCCCCGACGGCGGGGTGGGATGCCAGTCCGCGCCGTCCTCGGGCCGGTGGAACGACGCGATCATCTCGAGGATGGTCTTGCCGTGCTGCACGGCGGTGACCTGCCGGGTGTCGAAGGATCGGCCGTCCCTGGTGCGAACGACGTTCAGTTCGACGTCGACGCCGTACTCGCCGCCGCGCACGAAGTACAGGTGCAGCGACTGCGGGTGCTTGTCCGGCTCGACGGTCGCGCCGGCGGCGGCCAGCGACTGGGCGGCGATCAGCCCGCCGAAGAGGCGGGTGCCCGGCCCGGCCTTCGGCTGCGGGGCGACGAACACGTCGCCGTCGCGTTCGAAGTCCAGGAGGCGGGCCATCCAGCTGGGTCGGTCGGGCTTGACACCTGTCATGGGTTGGTCAGCGTAGCGGGCCGCCCCGTTCGGGATCCCCGGCATACCGGTCCAGCACGAGGACGTAGGCGGCGACGACGGCCAGCGGCGCCACCAGCGGCACCCACGGCAGCGCCAGCGGAACGGTGGCGCCGAGCACGGTCACCGCCGAGAGTCCGAGCGCTGCCAGCACCGTCGGCACGGTCAGGGCCGACGCGACGTCGGTGCCTTCGGCGTGCCGGACCACGAGGTACGCGGTGGCCGCCAGACCGGCGATCGCCGCGATCACCGGGGAGGGTTCCGAGACGGCCAGGGCCCCCGCCACGGCCAGCACCGCGAGGGTCGCCGCCAACCGGATCGCCAGGCCCGCCACCAGCGCGCCGACACCCACCACCGACAGGACGAGCGCGGGCCCGGTGCTCTGCAACGTGCCCGCGGCCACCATCAGAAGGCCGAACGCCAGGGACAGCAAGCGCGTCACGTCACCTCCTCGCCGCGGAGCGCTTCCGGCGCCTTGGCGCCAGACCCATCACCTGGTCGAGGGTGCCGTCGGTCGACCACCCGACCACGTCGACGCCGATGGTCCGCATGTCGCGGTACATGAACGCCCGCTGCATCGACCACATGCGGGCGATCAGCGGGTCGTTCAGGTCTTGGAAGGGGGCGCCGTCGAGGACGTCGACGGCCACCACGACGTGGCCCCGGCGGCAGAGGTCGATCAGGGCGAGGGCGAAGTCGGTGTCCAGCAGGGTCGAGAACGCCACGACGACGGCGCCCACCGGCATCGCGGCACGCGGCGCCAGCGTGCCGGGGGTGGTCTCGTGCCCGTCCCCCGCCCCGAGGATGGCGTCGAGGACGCGGTAGAACTGGCGACGGCCGATGTCGGCACTCAGCCAACGGGTCTGCCCACCCAGGGCCACGACGCCGGCCCGGTCGCCGTTGCGCAGCGCGCTCTGCACCACCTGCACCGCGCCCCGCATGGTGCGTTCGGAGGCCTCGGTGGCGGGACCCGGCGGCTGGTCGTAGCCGTCGACGAGGACGACGACGTCGGTGGCGCGCTCGCTCAGCCGCTCGGTGACGTGCAGGCTGCCGCGGCGCGCGCTGACCGGCCAGTTGACGGTACGCAGCTGGTCGCCGGGTACGTAGGCCCGGATGCCGCCGTATTCGACGCCCCGCCCGACGTGCCGCGTCAGGTGGGTGCCGAGGCGGTCCAGCAGCTCGGTCCTGGGCAGGGCGGTGGATTGTGCTGGGGCGACGGGGAATACGAACACCTCGGCGACGGTGATGCCCCCGGCCGCGGCCGATCCGGCGAGCAGGCCGCCCCTACCGGTCACGTGCACCCGCACGGTCACCGGATAGCGGCCCCACCGCGGCGCCGACGTCACGATCTCGAACCGGCCCGACGGGCGGCGGGCCACCTCGAGCGCCGCCCCGTCGGTCATCTCGACCGTCAGCCGGACCGGCGATCCGTCGTCGGTGCTCGCCCAGACCTCCAGACGGACCTCCTCGTCCTCGAAGCAGCGCACCAGGCCCGGCTCGGCGTGCACCCGGACCGTCGGCACCGGCCGCTGCCACCGCAGCGACACCAGCACGCCGACCAGCGGCGCGGCGAACACCACCAGCTGCCACCGCGATCCGATCAGCGCCACCGCGAGCGCCACCGCCGCGCAGGAGGCCAGCGACAGCGCCAGTGGCGATGCCCGCCAACGCAATTCGACGTCGGCCGAGCGCGTGTCGATCACGTCGCCCCGCGGGTCCTCGGCACCGGCAGCCGGCGCAGCAGCTCCTCCACCACGTCCGAGGTGCGCACCTGCTTGACCCACATCTCGGGGCGCAGGCTGATCCGGTGCGCCATGGCGGGCACGGCCAACGCCTTGACGTCTTCGGGAATCACGTAGTCGCGGCCCAGGAGCAACGCCTGCGCGCGGGCCAGCTGGACGAGGTCCAGTTCGGCGCGTGGGCTGGCGCCGACGGCCACCTGGGGATGCTGGCGGCTGGCCGCCGCCAGCGAGACCACGTACTGCAGCACGTCGTCGTGCACGGTGACCTGTTCGACCGACTCCCGCATGGCGAGAAGGTCGGCCGCGTCCACGACCCGGGCGACGGCGGGCTCGGCCGATCCACGGTCCAGCCGGCGCCGCAGCATCGCGGCCTCGTCCTGCTCGGTCAGGTACCGCAGCTCCAGCCGGATGGTGAACCGGTCGAGCTGTGCCTCCGGCAGCGGATAGGTGCCCTCGTATTCGATCGGGTTGTCGGTGGCCAGCACGATGAACGGGTCGGGAAGGTGGTGGGTGATGCCGTCGACGCTCACCTGCCGTTCGGCCATCGCCTCCAGCAGCGCCGCCTGCGTCTTCGGTGGCGTCCGGTTGATCTCGTCGGCCAGCAGCAGGTTGCTGAAGATCGGGCCGGGCCGGAACTCGAACCGACCCGACTGCATGTCGTAGATCGTCGACCCCAGCAGGTCGGCCGGCAGCAGGTCGGGCGTGAACTGCACCCGGGTGAACTCCAGCCCCAGCGCCGCCGCGAAGCACCGGGCGATCAGCGTCTTGCCAAGGCCGGGAAGGTCTTCGATCAGGACGTGCCCGCGCGCTAGCAGCGCCGTCTGGATCAGGGTCAGCGCGGGCCGGCGGCCCACGACGACGCGCTGGATCTCGTCGAGCACCGCCTCGCAGCGGGCGGCGGTGGTGGTCACCGACAGGCTCATATCCCCTCCAGTCGTCGAAGGACCTCGTCGAGCACCGCACGGCCGGGCCCCGGTTCCGCCACACCGGTGCGCGACACGTTGTCGGGGTCGACCCACACCCACAGCTGCTCGCCGAACAGCGCCACGGCCGTCGCCCGGAAGATCCTCGGATCCTTGCCCTTTCGCGATCCGGTGGCGAGTTCGAACTGCCGCGCGAGCATGGGCCGCAGATACTTGTCCCAGTCCGAGCGGGTGGAATCGGCGCGGGCGATCATGATTTCGGTCTTCGACCGCCAGCGCCGCAACGTCTCGGCGGGGTCGCGGGCCCGGGAGTCGTCGTCCACGGACCCACCGTCACGCGTCACCAACCAGCGCATCGTCAACAGCGCAACCGTGGCCGCCGCCGCGCCCATCCACAGCGCGACGTGGCGGTCGGGATGCCCGAGCGCCAGCAGTTGGACGCCGAGCACCACCACGATCGCGACCACTCCGATCCTGGTCACACGCGACTCCGGAGCTCGTCCAACACCTGGGTGAGGACGGCGACCGCCGCGTCGCGGTGGCCCTCGTTCATGACGTGCGGACTGAAGCGCGCCTCCTCGAAGAGGTCGACCAGCTGGGTGGCGCTGTCGGGGGCCAGGGCGTGATGGTCGACGGCGCGGGCCAGCACCTCCGACGCCGTGTCGAAGTCGCGCGGCGCGGCGTCGGGCAGCAGCGACAGCTGGCGTTCCATCGCCGCGTAGCAGGCGATGATCGCCTTGCGGGGCTCGCGGCTGAGGTCCTCCACCTCCGCGAGCCCCACTTCGGCTGCCAGAGCAAGGGATTGGGAGCCGGCCTCGGCGACACCGCCGGGGTGGTCGACGTCCGGGGCACTCGCCGACAGCGGACCACGTCGGCGCGCCGCGACGATCGTGCCGATGACCAGCACGACGACGAAGACCGCCGTCGCGGCGTAGAAGTAGCTCAGCAGGTTCGTCCCCGGGTCCGCCTCCGGCGGCATGGGTGGCGCGGCCCCGCCCGCGTCCGGGGTGGACGACGCGGCGTCGGTCGCGGTCGGCGTCGCGCCCGCACCGTCGGCGTCGTCGTCCCCCAGACCCGCGCCCAGCCGGCTCAGCAGGATCGACACCAGCAGCCAGCCGAGGACCACCCCGAACGCGATCAGCGCCATCCGCCACGTCGGGCGCCCCAGGTCGCCGCGGGACCAGTCGGGTCGGCTCGCCATCGATGGTGGGCTGGCACTGCGGTTCCGCAACCGGGTGACGACCGCGACCGCGACGACGGTCACCGAGGCCACCAGCAGTCCGACGACGGCGGCCGTCACGACGGGGTTGTCCGACGGCGGTGGGCGGGGCCCGACTTCGGCCCCCGGGACGTAGCCGCGCAGGGCAGCCGCGGCCACGAAGAGGAGCGTGACCAGCACGGTCACGGGCGCGATGCTGCGTGTGCTCCGTCGGGGTGGCACGTTTTCGACGCTACAAGAACCCGCCCGGCCCGCGCGGCGTTGCGCGAAGAACGTCAGACAGCGGACTCAATCCGGGTCAGGGCCGGATGACGGCGACGGCGAACCCGTCCCAGCCCTTGGTGCCGACGGTCTGAATGGCGGCGGTGTCGAGGCGGGGGTGCTCGCCCATCATCGCGAACATGTCGTGCACGGCCCGGGCCTGTCGGTCGTCGGGCGCGGGGTCGAGCACCCGACCGAAGCGGGCGATGTTGTCGACCACCAGCACCGCGCCGGGGGTGGCCAGTTCGATCGCCCAGTTCACGTAGGCGACGTTGTTCTCCTTGTCGGCGTCGACGAAGAACATGTCGAAGCGCTCACCCCGCGCGGCGAGCGTCGGCAGCGAGTCCAGCGCGGCGCCGACCACGATCTCCACCCGGTCGTCGACGCCCGCGGCCACCAGGTTCCCCCTGGCCACCTCGGCGTGCCTGGGGTCGTACTCCAGCGTGACGACGCGACCGGCCGGCCCGACCCCGCGCGCCAGCGCGATGGTGCTGTAGCCGGCGAGGGTGCCGATCTCGAGCACCCGGGTGGCCTTGGCGATGGTGGCCAGCAGGGTCAGCAGCTTGGCGTGCTGGGCGGAGACCTCGATGGCGGGCATGCCTGCGGCGACGGCACTCTCGCGGGCCCCGGCCAGCGCGGCGTCCTCGGTGTGCAGCAACTCGCCGTACATCGCGTCGAGGGCGCGCGGGTCGGGTTCGTCCATGGCTCGCTACCGTACGCCTTCCTTGGCGTAGGTCACCCTCAGCACGTGCCCGACCTCCGGGCCCATCACCGTCTCGGTCAACTCGCAGAGGGCGGCGGTGAAGCCGGGTCCGTGCGGCGGGTCGCACCGGCACAGGTGGTGGGCGACTTCGTGCAGGACGACCAGTTCCCGCAGTGTCCAGGTACTTTCGCGATCCGGCACGGCGATGGCCGCGACACCGCCGTCGTACTCGTAGTGCGCGGCGCTCACCCCGCGGCGGGGGCGGACCGTCAGCGGTTCGGCCTCGGGCCACCGCGACCGCACCGACGGCAGGGCCATCACCTCGTCGACGTAGCCGCGCACCGAGTCCGTGGAGGCGAACCGCGCCTCCGGCGGCAGCGTCAGCTGGGCACCGAAGAAGTCGACGGCCCTCGTGCCGCGTTCGGCGGCGCGGTCGAACAGCGTCCGCACGAAGTGCTCGGCGGCGTAGACCTTCGAGCGCTGAGAGTCGCGCGGCACCGATCCCCTACCGGTCCAAGGGCTTTCGCGACCCGGCGAGCTCGGTGCTTGGCCCCAGCCGCGCCCGTCGGCCCGCCCGGTCTCCGGCCCGCCGGGCCGCCGACGAATAGCCTGCGGAGGCACTGCTGGCCCGCCACGTGCCCCGCGCCTTGGACGCCGAGCGGTAGAAGCTCTTCAGCTCGAGGTCCTTGTTGCGCAACGCGATAGCGGTTCCCGGCTGCTGGTCACGACCCGTGGTCGCCTCCTGCCTGGCCTCTTCGCGCGCCTCGGCCAGGCGTTGCCCGACCCGCCCGCCGAACGCCAGGTGGAAGTTCAGCCGGGCGGTGATGGTCGGGGTGGGCTTGTGCTCGCCGGTGGCGATGTAGGCATCCGAGGCCTTCACCATCTGCACCACCAGGCTGGCGTAGAGCGCATGGGTGGCGTCGATGTCCTCGGCGAACCCGTAGGCGTAGACGAAGGTCGAGTTCGACGCCACGTCGCACTTGACGTCGTTGGCCATCGCGATCGCGACGAACAACTGGACGTAGGTGCGCAGGCCCTTGCTGCCCGCCTCGCCGATGGTGATGGTGCGCTGGACGGGCGTCTGCGCGGCGGTGCGCGTCGCCGAGTGCGCCCTGGCCACCGCCAGGTCGATCGACGTGGTCGTCGCGAGGCGCTGCGCGGCCGACATGAACGCTTCGGCTTCGTGGGGATTCTCGGTGTTCTCGGCTTGGCGCAGGAGGGCTGCGATGCGCGCCAGCATCTTGTCGTCACTCATGGCATCAAGCTAGGGGACCAGTACGACTTTTCCGCGGGCGTGGCCGGTCTGCAGGTACCGGTGCGCCTCGGCGGCCTCGGCGAGCGGAAACACCCGGTCGACGGTGACCTGGAGCCGTCCCGCCGCCGCCAGCTCGAGCAGTTCGGGCCGGGCGGCGTCGCGGATCGCCTGACCGCCGTCGGCGCCGGTCAGCACCGCTATCCCGAGCTCACCCGCCCTGGCGAAGCCGGCGATCGTGGCGATGCGGGAGCGGTCGGCGACCAGCTCCACCGACGTGTCCAGGGCCTCGTCGGTGCCGACCAGGTCGAGCGCCGCGTCGACCGGCCCGATCGCCCGGACGCGGTCGGCCAGTCCGTCGCCGTAGGTGACGGGTTCGGCGCCGTATTCGCTCAGCTGATCGTGCTTGGCGGGGCTCGCGGTGGCGATCACCCGTGCGCCCCTGGCGACCGCCAGCTGCACGGCCATCAGCCCGACGCCGCCGCCGGCGCCGTGGACGAGCACGGTGTCGCCCGTCCCCACTCGCGTGTTGGTCAACAGGTGCCATGCGGTCTCGCCGGTCAGGAGCAGCCCCGCCGCTTGCTCGAAGCTGAGGTTCCCGGGCTTGCGGCCCACGTCGGCGGCGTTCGCGACGACCTGGTCGGCGTATCCGCCGTCGACGTTGGTGACGATCACCTCGTCGCCCACTGTCAGTGGCCCGGTGTATCCGGTGGCGCCGGACGTGATCGCCGCGACCACGCCCGACACCTCCGACCCGACCGGCAAAGGCAACCTCGCGGGGTCGTCACCCATGTCGCCGCTGTAGGACTTGAAGTCGAACGGGTTGGTGCCCGCCGCGCGGACGTCGACGCGCACCTGCCCGTCCGCGAGATCGGGCAGCTCGATGTCTTGCAGCACAAGCACTTCCGGCCCGCCGTACGCCTGGGCAACCACGGTTCTGGTCATGGCCGAAGTCTAGTCACTACTTGCCGACGAAGCCGTCCAGGGCGGTCACCAGCTGAGCCGACAGCGGATCCTTCTTGGAGTAGTTGCCGACGTTGTCGGTCGGGTCGTCCCGCAGCACGTGGTTGACGCCCTTGAGCCGCACCTCGGTGAGCGCGGTGTGGGCCAGCGCGTCGAACAGGGGCTGCTCGGCGGCGCAGGTGGCCTGGCTGTCGGAGTCCGAGCAGGTGGCCAGCACCGGCATGCCCGCGGGCAGGGCGGCGGCCGAGACCAGCGGGTCGATCAGGTCGGCCTCGACGACGGCTCCGACGTTCGAGGGATTCAGCACGGCGCCGAGCCCCTCGGGCATCTGCGCGGGCGCGGTGCGCTTGGTGCGCGCCTCGACGACGGCGGCATTCCACGTCGCCAGCACCGCGTCGGCCTGCTCGCGCGTCTTGGCGCCGGCCGCGACGTCGGCGTCGAGCCCGGTCCGGACGCGCCCGGTGATGATGTCGAGGTAACGGCCCGCCAGCGGCTGAAACAGCCCGAGGGAGTGGATCTTCGGTGCGTCAGCGGCTTTGTCGTTGGCCAGCGACATGGCGTGGACGGTGCCCTCGCCGAGGGCGTACACCGACAGGCGGGCCTTGTCGGTGCCCGGCAGGCCAGCGAGATGGCGGACGGCGGCCTTGGCGCCCAGGTCGTAGACCGCGCTGCCGACCTCGGCCGGCTTCGCCGCGTACGGCCCCAGGCCCGTCTTGCCGGTGCCGACCTTGTCATAACGCAGCGTGCTGATTCCCTTGCCGGACAGGTACTCCGCCAGCTGGCGCATGTTGCCGACCGGTCCGGCCACCGCGTTGTCGCCGTTGCGGTCGGTGTTTCCGCTCTCCGAGATCAGCAGCGCCGCCGGCCCGGGTGGGGCGTCCACCAGGTGCCGGTAGGTGCCGTAGATGGTCAGCCCGTCGGCGGTGAAGTCGACGTCGTCCTCCACCCAGCCCTGTCGCGGCGGCGGGGGTGCGGCCCCGTCGCCGCCGGAGGAACAGCCCGCGACGAGGAACAGTGCGGCCAGCAGTCCGAGGAGGGCCCTCACAGGTGGACCTCGATCCAGGACACCACGTCGTCGAGCACCACCGCTTGCTCCGGCTCGTTGAAGACTTCGTGGTAGAGCTCGGGATACACCTTGAGGTTGACGTCGGTCGAGCCGACGCACTCGACCAGGCGGCGGCTGCCGTCGACCGAGACGAGCTTGTCCTGGCCGCCGTGCACCACGAGCAACGGGGCCGTCAGCGACGCCGCGCGCCGGGGCATGGTCTCCCCGACACCGATCAGCGCCTTGGCGATGCCCGCCGGGAGCTTGCCGTGGTGCACCAGCGGGTCGGCCTCGTAGGCGGCGACGACGTCGGGGTCGCGGGACACCGCGTCGGTGGGCAACTCCTCGACCGGCAACGCGGGCAGGACGCTGCCGACCACCTTGGCCACGGCGACCATCACCGGAGAGACACCGTCCTGGGCGTAGACGGCCGGCCCGGACAGCACCATCGCCACGTAGTCGTCGGGATGCTCGACGCCGTAGGTGAACACGACGCCGCCACCCATGCTGTGGCCCAGCACCACGCGCTTGAGTTCGGGGTGCGCCGCCGTGGCGATGCCGACCAGATGGTGGAAGTCGTCGGTGTACTCGGAGATGTCCTTCAGGACGACGCGCTTGCCGCCCGAGCGACCGTGTCCGCGCAGGTCGATGGCGTACGTGATGAGGCCGCCCTCGCCGAAGCGCTGGGCGACGTGGTCGTAGCGCCGAGCGTGCTCGCCGAAACCGTGGCACAGGATCACCACGCCGAGCGGTTCGACGGGGGGCGTCCACACGTCGTAGACGATCCGAGTGCCGCCGACACCGTCGAAGCTGCGTTCGCTGCGGGAAGTGGCCATCAGGGGAGAGTAGCGGGCCACGCTGAACGGTCCAGACGACGACGGTGTCGCTCGTCACACCCTCTCGGTAGGCTCTTGATTCGTGAGTGTGCTCGCCGAAACCTTTGACTCGAAGGACGCCTTCCTCGCCGACGCCCAGCGGTACCGGCGGGAGCTTCTGGCGCACTGCTACCGCATGACGGGGTCGCTTCACGACGCCGAGGACCTGGTGCAGGAGACCTACCTGCGGGCGTGGAAGTCCTACGACGGCTTCGAGGGCCGGTCGTCGATCCGCACCTGGCTCTACCGCATCGCCACCAACACGTGCCTGACGGCGCTCGACGGCCGGCAGCGGCGCCCGCTGCCCAGCGGTCTGGGCGCCCCCAACGCCGACCCCACGGCCGACATCGCCGAGCACCCCGAGATCACCTGGCTGCAGCCGCTGCCGGATGCCGCGGACGAGAATCCGTCCGACCCGTCGGTCATCGTGGCCTCCCGCGATTCGGTGCGGTTGGCGTTCATCGCTGCGCTGCAACATCTCTCGGCCCGCCAGCGGGCGGTGCTGCTCATGCGCGAGGTGTTGCAGTGGAAGGCCGCCGAGGTCGGCGAGGCCATCGGCGCCAGCACCGCGGCGGTCAACAGCCTGCTGCAACGGGCTCGCGCGCAGCTCGACGAGATCCAGCCGAGCCAGGACGACGACATCGCCGCGCCCGAATCGCCGGAGGCCCGGGAGATGCTGGCCAAGTACGTCGACGCCTTCGAGACCTACGACATGGACCAGCTGGTGAAGCTGTTCACCGAGGACGCGATCTTCGAGATGCCGCCGTTCGACGGCTGGTACCGGGGTCCGGCGGACATCGTCACCCTGTCCACGGTGCACTGCCCGGCGCAGGGGGCGGGCGACATGCGCTTCGTCACCACCACCGCCAACGGCCAGCCCGCGGCCGCGCTGTACATGCTCAACCCCGAAACCGGTGTGCACGAGGCGTTCCAGCTGCACGTGCTCAGCGTTCGGGCCGGCAAGGTGTCGCACGTGGTGGCGTTCCACGCGCAGGACGGCGACCTGTTCGAGAAGTTCGGGCTGGCACCCACCCTCTAGCCCGCGAGTGGCCCGTCACGCCGCTCGATCGCCCCAAATCCGTTCGACAACTGGCCACTCGACACCCGCTTGCTGCAGGGCCGCGCACGTTCGGCCGACGACGACGCCGCGATCACGGCGCAGCATGTCGGCGCTCACCCGCACGATGCGCCAGCCCCGCGCCAGCAGTTCGGCATGCCGGTCGATGTCGCGCTGGTGCTGGCGTGAATCCGTCCAATGGTGGGCGCCGTCGTACTCGACCCCCACCTTGAACTCCTCCCAGCCCATGTCGACGCGCCAGTCGTCGACCACGATCTGCGTCCGCGGCGGAGGCAGTCCCGCGTCGACGAGGAGCAGTCGCGTCCTGGTCTCCTGCGGCGACTCGGCTCCGCCGTCCATCATCGCGAGCACGGTGCGCAGCTGCCGCAGCCCCCGACCACCGGTGTGCCGCGCGACCAGCGGCGCAATCCCCGCCGCTTGCAGACCCGTTGCGTTGGCCAACGCGTCCACCCGCACCACCGCGAGCGTCAGCCCCGGCCGGCGGCCCAGGTCGAACGCCGTGCGGGCCGGCGTGGACACCTGAAGTGCGCCCATCGATTGCACCTCGTCGTCGCACAGCTCGTCCCGGCGAACGAGGATTCCGGTTGCGGGCTTGCCGTTGCGGCGGTTCACCTCCGCGGGCAGCGTCGGGTCGACCCACTTCGATCCGTGCAGCGCGGCGGCCGAGAGACCGACGAGGGTCGCCTGCCGGCCCGACCACAACCACGCAGCCACCGCGCGGTCGGCGGCCGTCACGGTGTCGCCCTTGCGGACGTAGACGTCGCGGTAGACGCGGTCGTACCCGGTGCGGAGAGTGCGCAGACCGACCGTGCCCGCCGCCAGCGCTTCGCTACCGAGGAAGGGCTGTGCCACCCGTCCACGATGCACCACGTCCGGCTGTCGCCGCTCGATTCATCCACAGGCCCCGCGAGTGGCCAGTTAGGGCACGCAATCGCCGGAAAAGCGAGTCGTAACTGGCCATTCGGCGAGGCCGGGGATTCAGCCCGCCGGTATCACCGGCAGCGTGATGCTCGACGGATGCGCGGGGTCGTGCAGGATCGTCTGCGTGGCCACCACCGTGTTGGCGCTCTGGCCGAACGGCTCACCGGTGTTGGGGTTCGGCGCGAACTGCGGGTAGTCGCTGCTGGAGATCTCCACCCTGATCCGGTCGCCCGCGCGGTATTGATAACTGGTGGGCCAGATCTGGATCCGATACCGGTTCGGCTGGTTGGGTGGCACCGGCGTCGGGTTCGACAGCGAGTCGCGGAAGGACGTCCGCAGAATGCCGTCGTTGAGGTTGACGACCTCACCGTCGGGCTTGACCACCGTCAGCTTCGCGGTGAAATCGGTGTCGGCGACCGATGATTGGGCCCACAGGTTCACCGTGGTCGCTCCCGTCACCTCCACGTCGCGAGGCAACGGGGGGCTGCTGTAGACCAGGACGTCGGAGCGCTGTTCGACCGGGGTCTGGTCATAGGGTCCCTGCGGTCCGGACTGCGCTCCGCAGCAGGAGTGCCCGCCCAGGCTCGGCGCGGGGAAGCGCGGGTCGTAGGTGTACTCGTCGGGCGCCTCGGCGCCCGGCGGCGCGTCGACCAGCTGGCCCGTGCGGTCGGAGCCGCCCGCCCCGGACAGGTAGTAGGTGGTCGGCGTGGTCGACGGCAGGGGCCAGGCCGACGCCGTCTTCCACACGTTGGCGCCCATCAGGAAGTAGTCGACGCGGGGCGTGCCACCGACGCCGTTGGAGGAGCCCTTCAAGAAGTGGTCGTACCACTCCAGCATCAGCTCGTTGACCGGGCTGTTCGCCACCGCGCCGATCGACTTCAGCATCGGCGCGGGCGTCGAACCCGGCCGGCCCCAGTCGACGTGATCCCACGGACCGATGACCAGGCGCTGGTTCGCGCGGGCGTCCGCCGTCGCGCCGTGGGCGACCATCCCCGCGAAGTTCTCCACGCCGCCGGCGAGGAACGCGTCGTACCAGCCCTCGAAGTGCATCACCGGCACGGTCACCGACGGGTAGCGGTCGCGGATGCTGAACTGCTTCCAGAAGTCGTCCCGCGTCGAATGCCGGATCCAGTCGAAGTACCAGGGTGCGACCGCGGGGTTGGCGGGCTGCATCGGCGGCAGGTCCTTGAACGGCCGAAAGTCCATCCACCGAGTGGGATCCTTCACCGCAGCGGCGAGTTCGTGCACGGTCGCCTGGTCGCCCCGGTTCTGCGCGGCGGTGGTGGCGATGGCCTCCATGGCCCACGGCAGCACGAACGCCAGGCGGAACTCGCCGCCCTCGTAGGTCCAGCCGTCGTAGTAGTCCGACGCCGTGTTCGCGGGCACGATCGTGACGAGGTGCGGCGGCGCGGTGACGGCGGCCAGCCACTGCGTCGCGCCCACGTACGACGACCCGTACATGCCGACCTTGCCGTTGGATCCGGGCAGGGCCGCCGCCCATTCGACGGAGTCGTACCCGTCGGCCTGGTCGTGGGTGAACTCGCTGAAGGTGCCGCCGGAGGCGCCCTGGCCGCGGATGTCCTGCACGACGACGAGGTAGCAGTGCGAGGCGAACCAGTCCGGTGACTGATACCGGGTGCCGGACTGCGCACCCTCCTTGCCGTACTGCGTGCGCATCAGGATCACCGGCACCGCGTCGGACGTCGTCGGCCGGTAGACGTCGGCGCGCAGGACGGTGCCGTCGCGCATCGTGGCGGGCACGTCGGGCTGCTTGGTCACCGCGCACGGCCCGCGGCCCGGATCGGGTGGCCACGGGCCGGCTGCCGTGCTCGCGTCCTTCGAGCAGCCGCCCAGGACCAGGGTCACGGCCGCGGCGACGGCCGCCAGGCGAACCGCTACGGAGGGCACGTCGTCACGCTAGACCCGAACCCTGGGACCACCCGGACTGCGGCTACTTCGGGGGCATCCTGATGCCGCCGTCGACGCGAACCACCTCGGCGTTCATGTAGGAGTTGGTGATCAGCTCGACCACCATCGACGCCAGTTCGTCGGGCTTGCCGAGGCGGTGCGGGAACAGCACGGACTGGCCGAGCTTGGCCTTGAACGCCTCGGAGTCCGGGCCCTCGCCGTAGATCGGGGTGTCGATCAGGCCGGGGGCGACGGTGTTGACGCGGATGCCGACGGCCGACAGGTCGCGGGCCACCGGCAGGGTCAGGCCCACCACGCCACCCTTGGACGACGAGTAGGCGGCCTGGCCGATCTGCCCGTCGAAGGCCGCGACGCTGGTCATGTTGACGATCGCGCCGCGCTCGCCGGTCTCGGTGGGCTCGTTGCGGCTCATCGCGGTGGCGGCCAGCCGGATGCAGTCGAAGGTGCCGACCAGGTTGATCGCGAGCACCTTCTTGTACACGTCGAGGTTGTGCGCCGAGGCGAACTCGCCGTCCTTGCCGATGGTGCGCTGGGCCCAGCCGATGCCGGCCGAGTTCACCAGGGCGCGCAGCGGCCCGAGGTCCGCGGCCGTGTTGACGGCGTCTTCGATCTGCGCGGTGTCGGTGACGTCGACGCTGACGAACACGCCGCCGATCTCGTGCGCGAGTTCCTGTCCGCGCTCGGCGTTCAGGTCGGCGACGACGACGCGCGCGCCCTTGGCGGCCAGCTGGCGGGCCGAGGCCGCGCCGATGCCCGACGCGCCGCCGGTGACGATTGCACTTGCTCCGTTGATGTCCACGTGGACAGATTAGGCAGACCCACGCCCCAGCCGTGACGAGACCTCCGAGGTCCACCGATCCAGGGCCCGCAGCTCCGCCGCACCGACGCCGTCGAAGACCAGGGTGCGGACCAGCTCGACGTGGCCGGGCGCGGCCGTCTCCAGTGCGGCCCGGCCGGCGTCGGTCAGCTCGACGGTGGCGCCACGCCGGTCGTCGTCGGCGCCGCGGCGGTCGACGAGCCCGCGGGTCCGCATCCGCCTGAGCTGGTGTGACAACCGGCTCTGCTCCCAGCCCAGCCGCTCCCCCAGCTCGTTGACCCGGCACACGTCGCGCTCGTCGAGCGCGACGAGCACGTCGTAGTCGGCGAGCGAGAGCCCGCAGTCGCGCTGTAGCTGCCGGCTCATCTCGACCTGCAGTTGGGCCGTCATCGACAGGTACCTGCGCCACACCCGCTGCTGCTCGTCCGTAAGCCACATGGAATATATGACACATCATATAAGTTGTCGTGTCCAGTGCCGGCCACCTAGGCTGGCGACGACGCCCGAGGAGCTCTTCATGACCACGACCGACATCGTCGACGTCCGACGCGCACAGGATCGCTCCGCCACCAAGATCTCCTGGCTGGACTCCAAGCACTCCTTCTCGTTCGGCGGAAACTACGACCCGAACAACACCCACCACGGCCTGCTGCTGGTCAACAACGACGACGTGGTCAAGCCCGGCCGGGGCTTCGACACCCACCCCCACCGCGACATGGAGATCGTCACCTGGGTGCTGCGGGGCTCCCTGGTGCATCAGGACTCGACGGGCCACTCGGGAGTGATCTATCCCGGTCTGGCGCAACGGATGTCGGCGGGCCGGGGAATCCTGCACTCCGAGAAGAACGACTCGTGGACGCTCACCGGCGACGCCACCCACGCCGACCCCGTCCACTTCGTCCAGATGTGGGTGGTACCCGACGAGGCCGGCATCACGCCGGGTTACCAACAGCTCGAGATCGACGACGAGGCGCTGCGCGGCAAGCTGGTGACCATCGCCTCCGGCATGCCCGAGCACGCCGGCGACGCCGCCATCACCATCAGCAACAAGTACGCCGCACTGCGTGGCGCGCGGTTGGAGCCCGGTGACAGCGTCGAGTTGCCACAGGCACCGTTCCTGCACCTGTTCGTACCGCGCGGCGAGGTCGTCCTCGAGGGTGCGGGCCCTCTGCACGAAGGCGACGCCGTGCGCTTCACGGCATCGGGCGGGCAGCGGGTCACCGCCACCGAGCCCTCCGAAATCCTGATCTGGGAGATGCATGCGAGCTTGGCCGCGTAAGACCGTCGCCGTCGTCGGCGCACTGGTGCTGGCGGGGTGCTCGACCAGCACCCCGCCGGCCCCGGACACCAGCACCGAGAGCCAGGCGCCCAGTGCCGCCGGCCTCGCCGAGGTGACGGTGCAGGTCCCCGGCGACATGGCCGCCGAGCCGTTCGACGAACCGCGAAAGGCCTTGATTCCCAAGGGCTGGACGATGTCGGTCTGGGCCAGGGTGCCGAAGCCGCGGCTGGCGGCGTGGGCCCCGGACGGCGCGCTGCTGGTCTCCGTGCCCAGCGTCGGGCAGGTGATCCGCATGGAGCCCTCGGGCATGGGCCCGCAGATGCAGGTCCTCGTCAACGGCATGAACCAACCGCACGGCCTGGCGTTTCAGGGCTCCACGCTCTACGTCGCCGAAAGTGATCAGGTCGACGCGTTCACCTACGCCGACGGCAAGGCCACCCCCCTGCGCACCGTCGCCGCCAACCTTCCCGATGCGCGCAGCCCCGACCTCGGTGGCGCCTACGCGCACGCCTTGAAGAGCGTGGCCGTGGGACCCGATGGCGCCGTGTACTTCTCGATCGGCTCGACCGGGAACGTCTCCGCGGAGGACCGCACCGCCAACCCGCAGCGGGCCACCGTGATGCGGGTTCCGCCCGGCGGTGGGCCCTACGCGCCGTTCGCGACCGGGGTTCGCAACGGCACGGGACTGGCCGTCGCACCCGACGGCGCGGTGTGGACTGCGGTCAACAACCGCGACAACGTGCAGGTACCCGATCAGGGGCCGTCCTACGGTCAGGTGGTGCCCGACTACGTCGACGACCATCCCCCGGAGTCGGTCGCCAAGCTGACGCCGGGACGCGAATTGGGTTGGCCGTACTGCAATCCCGACGGCGGCCCCGCGAACCTGCCCCTCATCCGCGACGTGCAGACCAACGCCGACGGATCCAAGCTCGACTGCGCGACGCTGCCGCCCGTCGAGCAGAGCATGGGCGGACACTCCGCGCCGCTCGGAATGGCGTTCGTCGATGGCGCGCTGCCCGCGCCGTATGACAAGGGGGCCCTGGTCGGGGTGCACGGCTCGTGGAACCGGCAACCTCCACGCGCGCCCGAGGTGTCCTTCTTCCCCTGGCAGAACGGCAACCTCGGCAACCAGCAGACCCTCGTCGGCGGCTTCCAGGCCGCGGACGGGACGCGGTGGGGCCGGCCCGTCGCGGCGGTGGTCGGCCCCGACGGCGCCGTGTACGTCACCGACGACGCGGCCGACGCCGTCTACCGGGTGGCGCCTCCCGGCCGCTGAGGCCGTTGCTCCGAGGGCGCCCCGCAAACCCTTCTGCGGACCGCCCGCGGACGGTCGTGGCCGAATCGTGTCGGTGACGTGACCAAAGCCGACTGTGCGTCGGCTGTGATTGCAGGTACGTGCTCTCGAGCAGTCCGTGGCAATCATCCGATGGGGGCCGTCCGTGCCTGGTACCGCTGTGAACCTCCGGCGTCTCGTCGCCTCGGCGACGACGGTGGCGCTCGGTGCAGTGCTGGCGACCATGGCCACCGCACCCGCTGCACACGCCGCGGACGGACGCGAACTGCTCGCCGCCGCCATCGCCAACACCCGCGGCTCCTACCTGGTCTACAACTTCGGTGGCAACAACCCGGCTCCGATGCTCGACGCCAACGGCACGCGCTACGAGATGGGCAGCGGCGGGCACCTGATGATCATCAAGTCGGCGTCGCAGCGGCTGACGCCCCGGCTGCTCGTCGACTCCCACCGCGGCTATCAGGCCCGGTGCGAGTCGACCCCCGGCGCCCGCACCGGCGAGGGGCTGCGGCAAGCCTCCGAGACCTTCACCCCCATCCAGGCCTGGCAGGCACTCGGCAAACCGACGATCGCCGTCAACGCCAACTTCTTCGACGTGCGGGGTCAGAAGGGCGGCTCCTGGAAGTCCACGGGATGCAGCTCGCCCCTGGGCGCGTACTACGACAACACCCGCGGCGGCGGCCCGGCCAACGCGGCCATCACCGGCACCCTCGCCTACGCGGGCAAGCAGGCGCTCTCCGGCGGCGACGAGGTCTGGACCGCGTTGACGACGATGATCCTGCCCGTCGGCGGTGCCCCGTTCGTCGTGCCACCCCGCGCACCCGACGACTACGACGCCGCCACGCCGGTCATCCAGGGGCTGGTGGACAAGGGCACCCGCTTCGTCGCGGTCAGCGGTCTGGGGCTGTTGGCCCCTGGCGCCACCGGGCAGATGAACGACGGCGGCCCCAGCGCCGCCCGCACGGCCATCGCGTACGCCAGGGACCGCGACGAGATGTACGTGTTCCAGGGCGGCAGCTACACGCCCGACCAGATCCAGGACCTGTTCCGCGGACTGGGCAGCGACACCGCCATCCTGCTCGACGGCGGGGGCTCGTCGGCGATCGTGCTGCGCCGCGACACCGGCGGCATGTGGGCGGGGGCGGGCGTGCCCAAGGGCTCCTGCGACACCATGCAGGTGCTGTGCGACTCCCGCGAGCGCGCGCTGCCGAGTTGGCTGGCCTTCAGCTGATCAGTGGCACCCGCAGGAGTTGCGGCGGCGGAAGTCGGTCGCGAACCGGGCCGTCTCGGCGGGCCGGTCGGGCTCGGCGATCCGGCGCAGCAGCAGGTCGACGCTGGCCGCGCCGATGTCGTCACCGCGTTGGGCGGCGCAGGTCAAGCGCGGGATGAACAGGTCGGCCCACGGAAAGTCGTCGAACACGGCCAGTGCGACGCCCTCCGGCGGAACGATTCCGCGGGTGCGCAGCGCCTGCATGATGCCGATGGTCATCCGGTTGTTGCCGGAGAACAGCGCGGTCGGCGGATCGTCGAGATCCAGCAGGACGTGGGTGGCCCGCTCGGCCAGCTTCTCGTCGGAGTGGCCGGGCTCGATCAACGCGGGGTCGACGGGCAAGCCCGCGGCGTCGAGCGCCGATCGGTACCCCGCGATGCGTTCCTCGGTGGTGGAGCTTCCGGCCTGGCCGGCCACCATTCCGACCCGCCGATGCCCGTGCTCGATCAGGTGGGTGACGACTTCCACCGTGGCGTCGTGGTTCTCGGTTCCCGCGAAGTCGTAGCCCTCGGCCCCGCCGCTCGTGTCGAAGCGGTCGACGAAGACGGTGGGCACGGACTTCTCCCGCAGGAACTCGACGGCCCGGCTCGGGTCCGCCGACGGTTGCAACAGCAAGCCGTCCACCTTGTGGGTGCCCAGGTTGAGCACCGACCTGTACTCCAGCTCCGCTTCGTCGCGGTGATCGGCCAGCAACAAGCTGTAACCGCTTGCCACCGTTGACTTCTCGATGGCCGTGACGACCTCGTTGAAGTAGGGGTTCATCACTGCCGACATGACCAGACCGAAGGTCTGGGTCCGCCCGGACCGCAGCGACGCGGCCGCCGCATTGCTCACGTAACCCAATGCGGCGACCGCGTGCTCCACGCGCTCTCGGGTGGGGTCGCTGACGAATCGCGTGCCGTTCAAGACGTGCGACACGGTGGCGACCGAGACCCCGGCGAGCCGTGCGACGTCCTTGATGGTGGACAGGCGCGTTCCTTCCTCGACCCGTTAGCCGGTGCTCGGTCGGATCAGAACGGGAAGTCCTTCACGTTCGCGGGAGTGACGATGGTCGGCTCGCCCAACAGCACGGTGCCGTTCTCCCCGACGGTGAACTTGCCAAGACCGTCGACGTCGTAGGACGTCCCCTCCTTCGGCTCGATCTTGCACTGGGCGTACTGCTCCGCGGTGGCGAAGGTCAGCGTGCCGAGATTCTGCACGTTCCACCACACGTCCTGCACGTTGCCGGTGTCGATGTACTGCTTGACCAGCGTCACCGGTCCGAGTCCGGAGATCTTCACCCGGCCCAGGTCCCCGCTCTGCGACAGCGCCTCGGCCGCGGCCGGCAGTCCGATGCCGGCCGGGACGATGATGCCCTTGAGGTTCGGGTACGCCTGCACCAGTTCCTTGGCCTTCTGCGCGTTGACGTCGGCCTTCTCCTCGCCGTACGCCACGGTGACGAGCTTCATCTTCGAGTACTTGGCGTCGTTGGCCAGCTTGTCCTTGATGCTGGCGATCCAGGCGTTCTGGTTGACCGCCGTCTGGGTCGACGACAGGATCGCGAAGTCGCCCTCGCCGCCGATCATGTCGGACAGCGACGCCAGCATCTGGTCGCCGATCTTGCTGGTGTCGGCCTGGTTCAGGAAGAACGCGCGGGAGTCGGGCGCGACGTCGGAGTCCCAGGAGATGACCTTGATGCCCGCTTGCTTGGCCTTCGCCAACGCGGCCGACGCGCTGTTCAGGTCGCTGCCGGAGATCGCGATGACGTCGACCCCCTGGGAGATCAACTGGTTGACGAAGGGGATCTGCGCCGCGCCGGTGGCGTCGCTGGGCGAGGTGTAGATGACCGTCGACCCATCCTTGGCGGCGGCGGCCTCGACGGCCTTCTGCACGGTCACCATGTACGGGTCGGTGCCCAGCTTGGGAATCAGGCCGATCTTGATCGGGCCCTCGACGCACTTGCCGGAGGCGCTGTTGCCACCGCCGTCGCCGGATCCGCCGCCGTCCGATGCGCAGGAGGTCAGCGAGAGCGTCAGCAGTGCCGTCGCTCCAACCGCCAGGGTGAGGGCCGATTTCTTCATGGGGAGTCCTTTCGAGGGGTGGGTACGGCGGCCACGGGTCGAGGCAACCGGCAGTAGAGGTGTGTGTCGTTTCACGTGGTGTCGGCCCCCAGTTGCGAGGCGGGGCGGCGGCGCTCGCGGACGGACCCGATGAAGCGTTGCGAGAGGTTGGTGACCAGCAGCGAGGCGATCAGCACCCCGCCGACCGCGATGCCCTGGGTGTAGCCGCTGACGTTCATCAGCTGCAGCGACTTGCGCAGCGCCAGGATGAGGATGCTGGCGAGCACCACGCCGGTGATGCGGCCCTTGCCGCCGAGCACGCTGACGCCGGCCAGGAACACCACCGTGATCACGTCGAGTTCGAGGCCCTGGGCGCCGTCCGGCGCGACCTGGCTGGTGATGCCCATGTAGATCATCCCGGCCAGGCCCGAGACCACGCCGGAGACCACGAACAGGACGAACCGGATGCGCGCGACGCGAATGCCGCTGTAGCGGGCGGTCTCCGGGTTGCCGCCGATGGCGTAGATGCGCCGCCCGACGGTGCTGCGGTGCAGCACGATCCCGAACACCACGGCCAGCACCACGAACGGCGCGATCGCCCAGGGAACCACCAGACCGGGGATGTTGTCGTTGCCCAGCACGGTGAAGAACTCCGGCAGCGGCGAGATCGGCGTCCCCCCGAGGAGGACGTAACACAGGCCGCGGAACAGGGCGAGGGTCCCGAGCGTCACCAGCAGGGCCGGCAGCCCCATCACCGCGACGAAGAAGCCGTTGACCGCACCGCAGAGCAGGCCCGTCACCAGGGCCGCCACGACGGCCACCGGAACCGACTGCCCCGCCTCGATGGCCAGACCGGCGGCGACGGAGGACAGTCCGGCGATGCTCGCGACGGAGATGTCGATGTCGCGGACGATCACCAGGAGCGCCAGCGGCAGCGCCATCAGCGCGGCCGGGGCGAAGGTGGCCAGGCCGGTGGAGATGCTGAAGGGCCTGGTGAAGCCCGGTACTAGCGTCGCCGCGGCCACCAGGACCACCACGACCAGGACGAGGAGGATGAACTCCCAGGACCGAAGCCTGGCCGTCACGGCGCCCCACATCAGCGTGCTCCCCGGGTGCCGCGTCGCGACAGCAACGTGTCGATCAGGACGGTGAGCAGGATGGCGCCACCGAAGAAGGCCTGCAGATACGACGGATTGATCCTGGCGACCGTGATCGCGTTCTGGATGATGATCAGCGTGACAGTGCCGAGCAGCACGCCGAGGACCGATCCGGCGCCGCCGCGCAGGGAGACCCCGCCGACCACGACCGAGGCGACCAGCGTGAGCTCCAACCCGTAGGCCAGCTGGCCGTCGACGGTGGCGAAGTGCGACGCCCACATCGCTCCCGCGAACCCGGCCAGCGTGCCGGAGATGACGAAGGCCGCGAACGTGCGGGACTGGGTCTTGATGCCGATCAGGTCGGCTCCGGCCGGATTCGACCCGGTGGCGTAGATGTCGCGGCCGAAACGCGTGGTGCGCAGGAAGATCGCGAAGACGACGAACAACGCCAGGCCGATGTACACCAGCAGGGAGACGCCGAAGAGCCGCCCCGCCGTCCAGGCCAGCCAGCCGGGCGGGACCATGCCCGAGGAGATCTGTCTGCCGTTGGACAGGATGGCGTCGATCCCGCGGAAGATGGCGAGCGTGCCGAGCGTGACGACGATGGACGGCACCCGGCCGTAGGCGACGATGACGCCGTTGAACGCTCCGCACGCGACCCCGACCGCCACGGCGATCAGGATCCCGACGACGACGGGGGCCTCCGGGTGCGAACTCATGAACCAGGCCGCGACGTAGGCGGCCAACCCGATGACGGACCCCTGGGAGAGGTCGATGTTGCGGGTCAGCATCACCACCATCTGACCGAGGCAGGCGACGCCGTACAGCGCGGTCGTCACCCCGAGGTCACCGATGTTGGAGGGGCTCACCAGGTTTGGGTTGATGATCCCCAGCGGCACCAGGATGGCGATCACCGCGGCCAGCAGACCCACCTCGCGCCGGGCGACGATCTTGCGCCACCCCTGCCGCCGGCCCTGGCCGACGCTCACCACCTCGGTCTCCTCCCGAGCCTTGATGGCCTCGAGGTCGGCGGACGAGGTGGCGCCGACCTCGCGCCCGGAGTCGAGCAGACCGGTGGCGGCCAGCCCGATGTCGATCTGGTTGGCGTGCTCGGCGTCGAACTCCGCGGTGATCGTGCCCTGGTGCATCACGTAGATCCGGTCGCAGGTGCCCAGCAGTTCGGGCATGTCCGACGAGATCATCAGGATGGCCAGACCCTGTTGCGCCAGTTCGGCGATGATGTGGTGGACCTCGGCCTTGGCCTGGATGTCGACGCCCTGGGTGGGCTCGTCGAGGATGAGCAACCGCGGGTTGGTCGCCAGCCACTTGGCCAGCACCACCTTCTGCTGGTTGCCGCCGGACAGGTTGCCGATGGGCTGGGCGTAGCTTCGGAACTTGAGCTGCATGCGCTGCAACGGGCCGTCGACGAGCGCGAATTCGGCGCGGTGCCGGATCAATCCGAAGCGCGACGCCTGGTCGATGACGGGCAGCGTGGCGTTGTCGAGTATGGAGAAGTCCTCGACGATGCTCTGTCCGCGGCGGTCCTCCGAGACGTAGGCGATGCCGTGCGCCAGGGCGGCGGCGGGCGAACCGATCCGGACCGCGTGTCCGCCCAGCTCGATCTCGCCGGCGTCGGGTTTGTCGATGCCGAACACGGCCCTGGCGACCTCGGTGCGTCCGGCGCCGACGAGTCCGGCCAGTCCGACGATCTCGCCGGCGCGAACGTCGAGGTTCACGTCCGAGAAGTGGCCGTTGACACCGAGGTTGGACAGCCGCAGGACGACGTCGCCGACGGTCGCGGTCTTGGTCGGATAGATGTCGGTGAGCTCGCGGCCGACCATCAGCTCGACGATCCGGTGCTGGTCGGTCTCGGCGGTGACGAGGTCGGCGACCCACCGGCCGTCCCGCATCACCGTGATGCGATCGGAGATCGCCACGATCTCCTCGAGGCGGTGGCCGACGAAGAGCATGGCCACCCCGCGCGCCTTCAGATCCTCGATGACCGAGAACAGCCGTTGCGTCTCGCCGATGGTCAGCGACGCGGTGGGTTCGTCGAGGATCAGGATCGTGGCGTCGAAGGCGAGCGCCTTCGCGATCTCGACCAGTTGCTGTTCGGAGGTGTTGAGCTCGCCGGTGGTCATCGCCGGGTCGACCCGAAGGCCGAGGACCTCCAGCCACCGGCGCGCCTCCCGGCTCATCCGGGCGTGGTCCAGCAGACCGAGGCGATTGGTCAGCGGCCTTCCGGCGTAGACGTTTTCGTAGATCGGCAGGTCGGGGAACAAGCCCGGGTGCTGGTGCACGACGGCGATGCCGAGGTGTTGCGCGTCGAGCGGGGTGCGTAGATCCACGTCCGCCCCGCCGACCCGGACCACGCCGTCGGTGGGGTGGTAGACCCCGCCGAGCATCTTGACGCACGTGCTCTTGCCCGCGCCGTTCTCGCCGACGAGGGCCAGCACTTCCCCCGACCTGATCTGCAGGGACACGTCTCGAACGGCATAGACGCTCTCGAAGCGCTTCGACGCGCCGACGAGTTCGGCCCTGATCTCACCCCGGTCGTCCACGGTCGCACCGCCGCCCGCGTCGTGGGCACGAGAGGTACTGCTCACTTGTCATCCTCATCTTCGAAGTGACGCCTCGGGCGCCGTGAGGATGACGTTAAAGCATGAAAAACGTTTACGTAAACGTTTTCGCGAGGACGGTCCGCAGTAGTCCGCGGGTGCCCCGGCTGAACTCAGGCCGCCTTGTCGGACCCCGAGTCGGCCGACCCTGCGTTGTCCGACTCCGCCTTGTCCGACGGGGCCGCGGTCGTCGTGGTCGTCTTGCCGCCCGATTCGCCGGCGCCCGTCGACGTGGTCCCTCCCGACTTGTTGGGCGAGAAGTCGTTGGCCGTGTCGCGGGTTTCGTTGACGGTGGGCTTGGCGTGCTTCGGGCCGTTCGTCTTGCCGGTCACCACCCCGGAGGTCGGCGTCGAAGCATCCTCCGGCTTGGCATGTTTCGGCCCGGCCGGGGTCTCGTCGCCGGCCTTCTCGGTCTCATCGACGGCCTTGTCGGTCGTGTCGTCGGTCTTGTCGGCCACTACCGGAGCCTTCTCCTCGGTGACCGGAGCCTTTTCCTCGACGACCGAGGCCTTCTCCGGCTCTGCCTCGTCCGCCTTCGAATCCGGTTCGGCCACAATGTCTTTCGCGACGTCCTTCGCGACGTCCTTCGCGACGTCCTGCACCGTGTCGTCCTGCGCCGGGGCGACGCTGAGCAGCTTCGCGGTCGGCGACGGCAGTTCGCCCGCCGCGGTCTTCGACAGAGCCGCCGTGGTGTTCGGTGCGACGAGCGGGGTGGTGAGGGCGCCCAGGTTGAGCCCACCGAGCAACCCACCCAGGGCATTGTTGAGCAGGCCGGTGATGGCGTCGAAGGGATTGACTGCGCCGGCGCCGGCCCCGGCGCCGGCACCCGCGGTGCCGCCGGGCAGGATGCCACCGAGCCCGCCACCCAGAAGTGCGTCGAGCAGGTTCTTCAGCACGTTCGGCGTGCCCGGCGTCGGGTTGGGGCCGAGTTCCTTCTGGATGCCGCCGACCAGCGCGTTGAAGGCGTCGCTCAGCACCAGTCCCGGGTCCAGATTCGGGAAGGACAGGAACGGGGTTTCCTGGCTCGACGTCGGGATGCGCGTGTAGGTGCCGTCGGGGTTGCGCACCACGTCCGAGTAGCCGACGTCGGTGAGGATGCGCAGCGCGGGCGCAAGCGCATTGGCGATCCGCATCGGGATTTGCGCCAGCGGGCTGAGCCCGACGACGTTCAGGAAGTCCGACGCCAGATACAGCGGCTCCAACAACGGCAGCGTCGCCGAGTGCAGCGTCAGATACAGGTTGAGCGCCAACGGATTTCCACCCGCGACGTTCTTCAGCGCGTCGGCGAGCTGCGGGGTCAGCTGGTCGGTGAGACCGCTGATGTCGAGGCCACGCAGCATGTACGTGGGCGACAGGCCGGCCGCGAGGTTGTTGAACAACGTGAACGCGTTCGGCCAGGACGCCAGGTCTGACAGCGGCTGATATTCGTACGTCGCGTCGACCAGGACCGGAAGCACGTTGGCGCCGCCCACGTGCAGGCCGAGCGGCAGGGTGGCGATGCCGCCCTGACCGGTCAGCTGTGTGCGCGGGTTGACCGCGTTGATGCCGAACAGCGCGGCGAGGGCACCGAAGCGGGCGGCAGCTCCACCGTCCGGACGTCCGGGGTTGTTGACGAGCACCAGCGGAAGCAGCGTCAAGCTGCCCAGCAGCGGGTTGGGCGTGCCGGAGATTGCCGGATAGTTCGAGCCACCGGGCTGATTGGGCAGGTCGTCGATCACCTGCTGGTAGGCCATCGCCGCCGCAAAGGCGCCGAGCCCGACGCCCACCGTGGGGGTGATCCGGACGTGGATGAGATCCGGCACGACCGCACCGATGGGATTGGTGATCTGGCCGATGATGCCGGTCAACTGGGTGAGGACGTCGCCGAGGCTCACGCCGAGTCCCTGGAGGATGCCTCCCAGAATGGGTCCGCCCGCAGCCTGGTTCACCTTCGCCAGCACCAGGTCCAGCAGCCCCTTGGCGCCGACCTCGAGATACTGCGAACCGTTGATCTCGTCGGCCACTGAGTTCGGCAGGCCGGGCACCCAGCCGAGGTCCAGACCGAGCACCTTGAGCGTGGCGAACGCCGGACCGGTCGTGATGACGTTGAGGCCGGGGACGGCGAGGCCCCCGAGGTTCAGCGGATCGCTCAGGTTGTAGCCGATGAGGGCGAGCAGTCCGGTCAGCGTCGCGTCGGTGACCTCGTCGATGCCCAGTTTGTCGAGGACCTGTGCGAGCACGTCGAGGTTCAGGCCGTCGAGCACCGGCCCCAGCACCGGAACGCCTTGCGCGAGCGTGGCCAGGATTCCGGGGAGCAGGTTCGCCGGGATGTCGGCGAGCAGGGTGGTGATCAGGCTCTGCGGGTCGAGGCCGGCCGCCTGGGCCAGCGCCGCGAAGTTGATTCCGTTGACGACGGCCCTGCTGACCGAGTCCAGAAACGCTTGGTTGAAGTCGTACACGGCCGAGCCCAGACCGCCCGTGATGTCGGGCACCTTGTCGTGGGTGGGCAGCAACGCCGTCGAGGCGGCCAGGTCGACGGTCTCGGCACTGACGCGCTTGGCGGGGACGGGCGGCGGCTCGACACCGACGGTCAGAGCCGTGGCGGTCGCTGTGGCGGCGCTGACGAGCGCCACGCTGAACCGTCGCCGACTTCTGCTGCGGTGATTGCCTGCCATGTGACCAGTCCCTTCAAAGCCCCGAGTGTCCTGCGCCACAGCACGTTAACACTTACGTGGACGGCAAAACACTGATTGCTGACGCCCGTCTCGGTTAGCCGGCCCCTGCCATTCGATCCACGCTTTGGGTCTCTCAACTGCACGTTCAACAGTTGACGCAGGCGGTGATTATGTGGCTGACAAGCAACTAAGAGGGGCTAGCTATGCCGTCTCGTTCAATGGCACCGAGTGCTGAATTTGCCAGCCCCGGACACCCGACCACCCTCGACCAGCTCGACTTCCCCGGAAGAGGTGGCTGTGAGTGCGCTGCAAATCACCGCCACCGTCGATCCGACGTTGCTGGGTCGGCACACTGCCGCTAGTCCGGGTTCTTCGCCGGACCGAACGCGAAGATGGCCGCACTAGTCGCGACCACGGCCGCGGCGAGGCCGATGACGGGCGCGACGGTCCACAGCGTCAACGTCGCCCCGAGCACCGCGCCGCTGCACATGGTGAGGACCACGCCGTACCGCAGCTTCTCCCGCTGGCCCGTTCCGCCGGCGAGTCTGCTGTCGAAGCCGATGCCGACGATGGTCTGCGTCAGCACCGTCGTGCTGAGCTCCTGCACCCCGAACTGGCGCGCGGTGGCGTTCTGGTTGCCGAACACGACGGCGAGCCCGGCGATGAGGATCAGCCGTCCGCCGCCGGTGTAGGGCAGGACTCCCGTGCCTGCCAGCACCGAGAGCGCGACCAGCACGATCACCTCCAGCCCCAGGGCGACCAGCAACCATCGGCGCACCTTCGCGTCGAGATGCCGGGCCAGCCGTCCGCCGATGATCGCGCCGAGGATGAATCCCACGACCGCCGTCACGGCAGCCAGCATGTCGACGCCGGAGTGCGGCACCAGCCAGAAGCCCAGGAAGATGACGTTCCCCGTCATGTTGGCCACGAACACGTGCCCGAGGACCAGCACGCTGACCGAGTCCACCAACCCGGTGGCAAAGGTCAGCAGCAGCAGCGCCGTCGTCGTCAACCGTTGGGAGACGGGGGATTCGACTGCCATTGCGCCTCCGCGGCTAGAGACGTGGCGTCAGGTCCAGCTTCGTGACGGCGACCATCTGGGTGATCAGCCACCGACTGTCCTGCGGCTTCATGGTGAGCCGGTAGGAGAGGTACCGCAGCGACGGGATGCCCTTGGTGACCGGGCTCGTCGCCACCGAGTTGGTGTAGACGATGGCGGTGGCCTCCGTCGGCGTCAGCGACTCGACCGCCGCGCCGAGCACCTGCGTGTTGTTGGTGACCTGCGCCTGCTTGTTCGGCGCGACGATCGCGTCGATGTAGCGCTTGTAGTCGGCCGCGAAGTCGCCGCCGAGGTACTTGGCGGAGCGCTCGGGGAGCTTGTCCATGTCGTCGGGTGTGTACGTCCACAGCGTGGTGATGGCGTTGGCCGCGGTTTCGGCGATCACGAACTTCGTGTGGACGGCGGCCCGATCGGCGAGATAGGGCTGAACCGTGGCTCCGGCGAACGCGCATGCGGCGACGAACAGCACGCCGGCCGCCACCGCGACGAGCTTGAGCACCCGCCCCGCCGTGCGATGCGGCACGAGGACGACGTCTTCGGGCGCCTCGGCCTCCGCGTCGACGGCCGCCGTTTCGGGAGTCTCGACGTCGGGGTCGACGTCGGGGTCCGGCTCCGCAGGGGTCACCGCTTCGGCCGGCACCGCGACGGCGTCGGCCTTGCCGCGCCTCCACCGGGAGCGACGACGCGGCGGTTCGGCGGGGACGACCTCGTCGGCCTCCACGGCCTCGACGGCTTCCTCGGTCTCCACCGCATCCTCGGCCGGCGCCTCCGTGGCCGGTTCGGCCTCCGTGTCCGAGACTTCCGTGGCCGGGTCGGCCTCGGCCGTCACGGCCTCCTCGCCGTGTTCGACCTGTGACGCCTTCTGCCGCGGCAACCGGTGGCGGTTGCGCCCCGCCTTGCCCTGCGGCACTGAGGCGGCGGCAGCGTCGGCGGTCAGATCACTTGAATCAGCTGACTGATCTTCCACTGCTGTCCCTCCTCGATAGTCGTGACGACCCAACGGGTTCCGCTCTCGATGGGCGTCTTGCCGTCGGGTCCGGTGGACTTGACGTTGGTGGCCACCAGGACGTCGGCGCTGCCGTTGTCGTTCCACCGCTGGACGCCGGCCTCCTGCACGACGCCGGTGGTGGGCTCGGCCCGCGCAACCTGGATGACGATCTCGTTCTGCTTCTCCTTGAACGACTTGGCGAACTCGCCGGTGCCCTGGGCGAGGATGCGGTCCGCATAGTCGTTGGCGTGGAACGGATCCAGCGAGGTGTACTCCGTCATGAAGCCGCGCACGTAGAACAGTGCCGCCGCGTCCCTGTCCTCGGTCCGCTTGAGGCTCTCGTGGTCGACCAGGATGAAGATGCTGCCCGCGATGGCAGCCGCCGCCAGGACGATCGCAAGCATCGCCGTCAGCGGCAGACCCCACCGGAGCGGGCCCTTCGGCGTCGCCGCGCTTCCCGAGAAGAAGTCCCTCTCCTTCTCGTCCACCTTCCGCCGCGGGCTCATCGACCCGGTCCCGTGGGCTTGGGTGCCGGCGCTCCCGGCGGCGGTGCGCCGGGTGACGGGGTCTGGCCCGTCAACGGCTTCTTGAGCACGGTCAGCACCGCGACCTGCCACTTTCCGTTCGACTTCTCGAAGTCCGCCCGCACGGTCGCGGTGATGAACTTGAGCTTGGCCGGATCCGATCCGCGTTGCCCCTGCAGCGCGAGCAGCATCGCGGCGCGATCCTGCGTCACGGACAGCAGCGCGCTGCTCACCGCCCAGTACTCGTTGTCGGTGACGCCGGCCTTCTGAACCGCCTGTTGCTGCGCGACGAGTTGCGGACGGTAGCCGTCGGTGGCCAGCGCCTGCGCCCTGGCGAAGTCGTCCACCACCGTCTGGCTGCCGTAGCTCAGCAACTGCTCGACGATGCGAGGCCCCTGCTCGGTGAGTTCGGTTCTGGCCTGCACGAGGGCGCGGTCCTGGCGATACACCTGCCAGTAGCCGACGCCGCCACCGGCGGCGCACAGCAGGGCCGCGGCGAGCAGCGCGCATCCGGCGACGCGCCGGACGTCACGCCGGGGTGCCTGGGCCTCCTCGACGACGCGGACCTCGGTGCGGAGCAGCAGATCGGCGAACGTGCGGTTCCGCCGGTCCATCAGCGGCCACAGCCAGCCGACGAACAGCGCCGCGGTGTCGAGCAGGTGAGCCACGTCGCGTGCCAGCAAGCGTGCGCCGCCCACGGGCTCGCCGCCGGGAGTCGTGACGCCGATCCCGAAGACCGCGCGGCCCAGCGTCCAACCGACGAGCGGCGGAAGGATCCAGCGGTTTGCGAGGGTGGCGAGAACCGCGACGGCGAGCACGCCTGTGAACACCCACCACAGCCAGCTTCCGACCGCGGTGGTGTACGCCAGCAGCGCCATCGTCGTCACCACGGCGACGCCGGGCAGCACGTCGAGCAGCAGGGCGCCCGCGCGCGCCTGCCACGACGCGAATCGGACGACGTCGTCCGGAGCGATCGTCGTCTCGGTGGTGTCGTCGAGCACGGCCGTCACGAGGTGACCTGATCCAGTCGGTTGATCTTGTAGGTGCCGTCGGCGGGAGCCATGTTCACCCGAAGCCGATATCCCTGCTCCTGGTCGGCGGCCTGGGTGTTGGTCACCTTCACCCGCACTGCGACGAGCACGTCGACCGAGCCGTCGTCGTTGTGCTTCTCGACCGCGCCGCGCATGTCCGACACCTGCACCGAGACGTTGGCCGCCTGGTACGCCTCGACGAGCATGCTGGCGAACAGGTTGGCCTGCACGCCGAAGTCACCGGTGGCGCATTCGATGACCTTGGTCTGGCTGGCCGTCATGGCCGCCACGTCCGGAGCCTGGGTCGCCTCGACGCACTCCTTGGCGCGTTGCAGCGCGAAGGCGTCCTCCCGGGCGATGGCCTCGCTCTGGTCATGAGACTTCAACGCCAGGTAGCCGCCGACCCCCGCGCCCGCCGTGAGGACGAGCAGAGCCAGACAGATTGCGACGAGCGAGCCGCGGCCGAACCGTTCGGGGCGGCGGATCACCTCGGAGGGTTGCTCCCAGTGAAGATCGGACTGTGCAGTGGATTGTGCGTCGGACTCCACCGACGCGTCGGATTCGCGAGGGACGTCCTGGGGGTTCAGCCGGCTGGTGCCAGCATCTCCTTCCATCCGTTTTCTCCTGGATCACTTGAGTTGGTGACGGAGTACTGGACTCCGTCCGGTCCGACGACCTGGCCGTTGGACGGGGTGTAGATCGCGGAAGGACCTGCTGCCGGAGTGTAGATGCACGGGTTGGGCTGCTGGCCACTGCAGGCGACGGTGCCCTGGCCAGGGGCCGTGAGCGGGTCGCTGATCGGCTGGGGCTTCGGCGGCAACTGGTCGGCCGGCAACGGGTTGAGACCGTTGTTGATCGTCGGGGCGGGCACCACGTAACCGGGCTTGACCGGTTGGTCGCATCGCGCTCCGGCCGCGGGGCACGTCAGGATCTGGTTCGGGTCTCCGTACCAGGGGTTGGTGCCCATCGGCTCGTAGGGCGTGTTGCCACGGCACTCCGTCGGCGTGGCCGCCCGCTTGCCCGGCACGTCCGCACACGGGTAGTTGCGCGCGCCACGGACGACGTTCGCCTGGAAGTCCTTGGGGATCTTGCAGTACAGACCGTCGGGTAGTGGCTTCGTGCTGGTGTCGGCGGGCGAACGCCATTGCGACGCGGGTAGGAAGCCGGTCAGACACGCCGGTGGCTGGTTGATCGACAGGCCGAAGTGCAGCAGGCCCTCGCCCTCGAAGATCGTGCCGGCCTGCGAGGCCGACGCACCCTGCGGGAGGATCACCAGAGCCTGTTCGAGGCCCTTGTGATAGCGCTTGAGCATGTCGTTGACGATGGCGAGGTTCGCCAGCGTCTGCGGCAGCGACTCGCGGACGTCACCGAACACCTGGTTGAGCTGATCGGCCGTCGGGGCGGCCTGCTGCAGCCCACTGCGCAGGGCCTGGTCCTGCTCGGCGGTCTGCGAGGTGATGGTGTTGAGATTCCTCGACCACTGGGCGATGGCATCACCCGAGTCGACCTGGCTCTGCAGGATCGGCGTCGTGTTCTCGATGATGTCGTCGACCGGTCCGAGGTTGTCCTTGAAGTCGCTCGCGATCGCCGTCGTCGAGTCCACCAGGCGTTGCAGCGCCGGGCCCAGTCCACCGACTGCCTGTGACGTCTCGGTCAGCAGGCTGTCGATCTTCTCCTTCGGCAGCACCGCGAGACCCTTGTTGGCCGCGTCCAGGGCGGGACCGACCTCGCTGGGCACGGTGCCGTTCAGGATCGTCGAGCCCGGGGCCAGGAACTTGCCCGGCTTGTCCGACGTCGACACCAGGTCCAGGTACTGCTCGCCGATCGCCGAGACGGAGTGCACGTTGGCGGTGGCGTCGGCAGGAATCTTGATGTCGCTGTCGATGCTCATCGTCGCCGTGACGCCGGTCTCGGTGGGCTCGACGTCGGTGACCTTGCCGATCTGGGTGCCGAGGTAGGTCACGTTCGCGGTCGAGTACAGGCCGCCCGAGCGCGGCAGCTGGGCCTTGAGCTCGTACTGCCCGATGCCGACCAACGTGGGCAGCCGCAGGTAATACCAGCCCAGCGCAACCAGCGCCACGATCGTCAGGATCGTGAAGATCACCAGCTGAATCTTGATGAAGCGGGTCAGCATCGCTCACTCACCTCTCTCGACCAGCGGTCCGCCTGGCGCATCGTGCGGGTTCGGGGTGAACCGCACGTCCGGGATCATCGTGTTCGGATCGCGGCCCCACGACTGCTCGAGTGCCCGCAGGAGGCCGGAAATGCCCGTGCCGCTGAGGAATCCGTTGTCGACGGCCGACAGCGTCAGGTCGACGTTGAGGGACACGTTGATGTAGTCGCCGCGAATGGCCTTCGGCACGTTCTCGATGCTGAACGGTGCCGTTCCGATGATCTTCAAGGCACCCAGCAGGTACGGGGACGCCTTGCCGAGCTGGACCAACGGCCGCTGCAGGTTCTTCAGGTTGGCCGTGATGTCCGGGTTCGCCTGCGACAGTGCGTCGTCGGTCGCCTTGCTGACCCGGCCGAGGGCCGTCACCGCGTCGGCGAACAGGTCCCTGGTGTCGGCGAAGTGCTTGATCAACGGCGGGAACTCGGTCAGGACGCGATCGAGGGTGTCGTTGCGCTGCGCCACGATGGCGAGCAACCGATTCGTCGAGTCGATGGCGCGCGTGAGGTCTTGGCGTTGGTCGTTCAACGAGGCGGTGAACGTGTCGAGCCGTCCAAGGAATTCGCGGATCTGGTCGCCACGCCCGCCCAGGATGTTGGCGACCTCGGTCTGGATGACCTCCAGGTTGGGGATGCCACCGCCGGACAGGATGGTGCCGATGCTGGCGAGCGTGCGTTCCGTCGTCGGGAATGCACTCGCGCGGGCCAGCGGAATGGTGTCGCCACTCTTGAGCAACGGGCCCGAGGGGTTCGGAGGCGGCGTGAGCTCCACGTGCTGAGAACCCAGCAGCGACGTCTGCCCGATCGCGGCGGCGGTGTCCGCCGGCAGCTTCAGGCCCGGTTCGACGTCCAACGTCAGCGTTGCGACCCAGTTCTTCAGCTCGATCGCACGCACGCTGCCGACGAAGACGTCGGCCACGCGCACGCGGCTGTTGACGTTGAGCGCCAACGTGTCCGGCATCTGCACGTAGATCGTCATGGCGTTCGACCCGGTCCCCGCGCCACCTGGCACGGGGACGTTCGCGATGCCCTTCCAACCGCAGGACGTCAGGATCAGACCGGCGGCGAGCAGGGCTCCGCCGCGCTTGACCAACGTCTTCATCTGAACGCGCATTAGCCAGCTCCTGCTTCAGCGGGCAGCGGTGGACCGGCCGGCGCGGGTGCGGCGGCTGGCGCGGGGCCGGCCGCCGGCGTGACCGCGCCCAGCGGATCACCCGGAAGGACGCCCGGCGCCGGTGCGGGCGGCGGTCCCGGCTGCGGGTACCACGGCGGAGGCAACGGGGTGTTCTCGCTGTAGGCGTTCGGCGGTCCGGGCAGCCTGCCGTTGTTCACGCCGAAGGCCGGCGGAGCGGGCGGGGCGACGATGTCCGGTCCACCCATGAGCTCGCCGAGGGATTCCGGCGTCAGCATGTTCTGCGTGAACGGCTGCACGTCGACGCCCTGCATGCCTGGCGCGACGGTCCAGCCCGGCTCGTGGTTGCCGTGGGAGAACAGGGTGTCGCGCGAGAAGACGCCCGGCACCGTCGTGTCCTTGTATCCCGGCGGCGGCTGCAGGCGCCCTTCGGAGTAGGCGATCTGCTTGGGCAACGTCATGGCGGTGTTGAACTGGTTCAACCCGAACGGCAGGGCGTTGAACTTGATCGAGTCGAGGATCGGCGCCAGGTACTGCGCGCACAGTTCGGCCGAGTCCTGGTAGCCGAGTCGGCTGCCGGCCTGGATCGAGCTGCACAGGAACTGCATGGGATTGGCGAAGTTGTTGATGACCGGCAGACCGACGATGCCGCCGGCGTTCGGCGAGATGATGTTCATCAGGTTGGCGGCCAGGTTCGGGTACACGTGCAGACCCGTCTCCAGACCGTTGCGCGGCTCGGGCTGCAGGATCGCGTTGGTCACGTCGGCCAGGTTGTTGACGTCCTTGGTCAACACCGTGGCGTTCTGGTCGAGGAAGCCGCGCGTGGTGGTGAGCAACTCGTTGAGGTCCTTCACCGCCGTCGCCACCTCGCGGTCGGTGTTGGTGAAGGAGTTGGTGAACTGCGCCAGGTTGTCGTTGAGCGCGACGAACTGCTGATCGCTCTGGTGGAGCGCGTTGACGAACAGCGCGAGGCTCTTCACCACGCCGAAGAAGTCGCCGCGGCCCTGGTTCAGCGTGGTCAACGCCTCGGACAGGCTGTTCAGCGTCTTGTTGATCTGCGCGCCCTTGCCGGCCAGACCGTCGGAGAACGACTCGATGACGTCGCCGAACGGCCCCTTGGGCTGTTCCTTGGTGGGTCCGAGGTCGGTGAGGATGCGGTTGATCGAGTCGCGGAGTTCGTCGTACTCGACCGGCACCTGGGTGCGGTCCTGCGGAATCAGCGCGCCGCTCTCCATCACGGGGCCGCCGGTGTAGGGCGGCGCCAGCTGGATGGTGCGCGAGGCGACGAGGCTCGGATTGAGGATCGACGCCGTGGCGTTGGCGGGCACCTTGTACTTCGACTCGTAGTTGAAGGTGACCCGCATCTTGTCGCCGGCCGGCTCGATCTTCTCGATCGTTCCGACCCGGACGCCCATGATGTCGACCTTGTCGCCGGGGTACAGCGCCAGCGTCTGCGGGAATTCCGCCACCACGGTGTTGTAGGTGAGCTTCTTGTAGAGGTTGTAGCCCAGGTACGCCGCCACGATGACGGCGATGAGGACGACGGTGCCCACGATGAGGGTCGTCTTGGTCAGTTTGGGCAACGTCATGTTCCGGACGTTGAAGATCGTCGACATCTCAGCTGCCCCCTAACCTTGTGATCCGGGCGGAAGGAACGGCGGGTTGCCAGGCAGCGGTGGCCCGTCGCCACCAACCATCGGCCCCGGTCCCGGCGGCGGGATCGGACCGACCAGCGCCGGTGGCGGCGGCGAGGTGCCGTCGCCCTGCAGCGAGCCGGGTGCGATGTAGGGGTCGGACGGTCCGGGCGTCGCCGGGACGGTTCGCGCTCCGGGCGGGCCCGGTGCGAACGGCGGCGGCGGGGTGCCCTGCACGGGCGGCGAGAACTCGCCGGGGAACGCCGCGCTCGGGACACCGGGTGCCGGTGGTGGCGCATCCGGGTTCGCCGGCGCACCCAGCACGTCGGGCGGTCCGTAGTTGTTGGCGCCGTAGGGGTTCGGACCGTACGGTCCGTCCTCGGCCTGCGTGCACGGCAGCGGGTTGCCGGGCGTCGGGTAGTTGCCAGGAGCCGGCGCGTACGAGCACGGGGAGCCGGCGATGACGGCCGGTCCGGGATGCTCGGGGGTGCCCTCCAGCGGCGTCGGCGCCGGTGGCGGCGCACCGTTGGCCTGGCGCTGGCCGTTCGGATCCGGGTACCGGAAGGACGGCAGGCCCGCGTTGCCCCAGAACTCCTCGGGGTCGATGCCGCGCTTCTTGAAGGCGGCGTCCACCCAGGGCTGAATGATCTGGTACGGCAGCAGATTGACGAGCATGACCTTGAAGTACGGGCCGGAGGCGATGGCCTCGGCCAGCGACGCGGTGAACTTGCTGAGCGAGGTCAGCGTGTCCGCGAGGTCGAACTTCCGGGCGACCAACACGTCGCTGATGGTCTGCAGCTGGTTGAGCACGCGGTTGAGGTTCGGGTTGTCGTTGATGAAACCCCGTACCTGCGTGGAGAACTCGCCGACGCGCTCCAGCAGCATGCTGACGGCGTAGGACCGCTCGTTGATCGCGGCCAGCAGAGTCTTGGCGTTGACCAGCAGCTCGTTGATCTGGCCGCTGCGGCTGCCGAGCACGCCGGCGATCTTGTTGGCGTTGGCGAGCAGCTGCTTGACGTCCTCGTCGCGCTTGCCGATGGTGTCGGAGAACCTGGCCACGCCGTCCAGCGCCGCGCTCAAGTGCGGGTAGGTCTGGTCGATGGTCTCCGACAACACGTTCAGCGACTTCTTGACCGACTGGGTGTCCCAGCCCGACGCGGCCTTGGTCACGTCGAAGAAGGCGTCGTAGATCTGGTACGGCGTCGTCGTCTGACCAACGGGCAGAACGCCGTTGGCTCCGAGCGTGGTGGAACCCTTGGGCTCGAGCTCGAGGTTCTTGCGGCCGAGGATGGTGTCGGTCCGGATGTTCGCGCGGGTTTCGGTGCCGACCTTGGTGCCGTCGAGGGTGAACCCGAGGACGACCTTGTCGCCGTCGATCTTCGTCGACTGCACCTGGCCGACGTCGACGCCGGCGATGCGCACCTTGTCACCGGGGTTGATGCCGCCGGTGTCGGTGAACTGCGCGTAGTAGTTGGGCTGCGCGAAGATCATCGGCACGCTGGCGAAGCTCTGACCCACGCCGACGACCAGCACCAGGATGATGATGCCCATCACCCCGTTGCGGATCCGGTTGTTGCCTTCGATGGACCTCATTGCGGTGTGCACCTACCCGATGGCTGCGACGTGACCTTGACGTTGCGGACCGGGCCACCGGGCTGCAAACCGTTGAGCTTCAGCGTGATGTCGCAGGCGTAGAAGTTGAAGAAGTCGCCGTAGATGCCACCCGCGCGCCCGATGATCTTCAGGGCCGCGGGAATCTTGATCAGGGTGTCGTTCAGCTGTTCCTTCTGGTCGACCAGCGGCTGCTGGAGGATCTCGAGGTTCGTCACCGTCTTCTGCAGCAGCGGACGGTTGTCACCGAGCAGGTCGGCCACCGAACCGGCCGCGTCGCTGATGTCGGCGACCGACGACGCGATCGGATCCGCGCGGTTCTTCAGGCCCGTCACCAGGACCTCGAAGTTCTTGATCGTGTCGTCGAACTGCTGCTGGTGCTTGACCGTGGTCGCGAGCACCGTGTTGAGGTTCTTGATGACCTCGCCGAGCGCCTGGTCGCGGTCGGCCAGCGCCGCCGTGAGCGACGCCGTCTGGTCGAGGATGTCGTTGATGGTGCCGCCCTGCCCCTGGAAGATCGTGATGATCGACTGGGCGATGGTGTTGACCTTGTCGGGATCCAGCGCCCGGAACAGCGGCCGGAAACCACCGATGAGGGCGTCCAGGTCCAGCGCCGGCTCGGTCCGGCTGTCGGGAATGGTGCCGCCGGCGGGGAGCTTGGTCTCGTCGTCACCGCGCTTGAGCTCTAGGTAGCGGTCGCCGATCAGGTTCAGGTAGCGAATCGAGGCCGTCGTGCCCTGGAACAGCTGAAGTGAGCGGTCGACGTCGAAGTCGACCTCGACTTCGCGGCCCCCGTTGATCAGTTCGACCTTGGAGACCTTGCCGACCTCGACACCCGACGCGCGGACGAACTGGCCGGCCCTCAAGCCGCTGGCGTTCTTGAAGATCGCCGAGTACCCGGTGGTGCGGTCGAACCGTAGCTGGCCGAACACCACCACGATGAGCGCGGTGAACATCAGCAGCACCAGGGACAGTGCGCCGAGCTTGATCGCTGTACCGGTGATTCTCATGGGTTGATCGTGTTCTCCCCGATTTGGCGGCCCCAGACGTATTCGGTCGCGATGGGCTGGCCGAGTCCGATGTGGTTGTAGGGGGCGATGCTGGCGCCGGTGTCCATCACCAGGTACGGCATGGGCCACAGGTCACGGGTGATGGGCTGCCAGCAACCGGGCCTGCCCTCGGGGCCACCCCGGGCGTTAACCCGCGGCAGGTTGTCCGGGTACACGTACGGGTTTCCGGCGCCGAGGATCTCCGAGTGGGTGCGCAGCGAGTAACCGTTGCCACCCAGGGAGGACGCAATCTTCGGTTCGACGTCGTGGTAGTTGCGGATCATGCAGAACAGCTCGGGGCTGTACTCGTCGAGGAGCGCGCTGGTGGGCACCAGATCGGCGGCGCCGCGCACCAGGTACGGGCCGGCCTTCTCGAAGACCTCGCCACCGGTGTTGCCGAAGCCGACCGCGGACATCAGGGCCTGGTCGATGTTGCCCTGCTCGTCGTTGAGGGTCTTGGCCGTGACGACGGCGTTCTTCAGACCGTCCCAGAAGTCGGGCGCCGCGTCGGCGTAGATGTCGGCCAGGTCGGCCAATCCTCGAACGTCCTGGTTGATCCGCGGCATCCGCGGGTTGACGTCGGCGAGGATCGCGTTGCCGTTCTCGATCGACTGGCCAAATCGCTGGCCCAACCCGTCGAGGGCCTGGGCGGTCGCCGTCAGCGTCTGGTTCAGCTTGATGGGGTCGACCTTCTGAGTCACCTGCACGACGGTCTCGAACAGCGTGTTGAACTCAGTGGTGACGCCGGAGACCTGAATGGGCTTGGCCGAACTGGCGCGCGTCGCGTCCGGATTCGGGGGCGACGAGAAGGCGATGTACTTGTTGCCGAACACGGTGGTGGCCTTGATCTGGGCGTCCACGTTCGACGGGATCAGGTCGGAGAACTTCTTGTCGACGTTGAGGTTCACGGCGGCCATGGGCTCGCCGTTCTGGTTGATCGCGTCGACGCTGTCCACCCGGCCGATCTCCACGCCGTTGAAGGTGACCTTGGAGCCCGGGTCCATGGAAAGACCGGACCGCGCCGCGATCAACTGCAATTTCTCGGGATCGGTCCACCCGCCGCGGAACTGCTTCCAGACCAGCCCGACCACGATGGCGACGATGATCAGCAGGACTACGCCGGCCACCTTGTACGGAGGTGTCCGGGGCTTGTTGACCGGAGACTTGGTCTGGCCTGGTGCGGTCATCGGCTACACCGTCAGGTTGAAGTTGGCGTTGGTGCCGTAGAGCGCCAACGAAGCGAACAGGACGACGAGCACGATCGCGATCAGCGAGGCGCGCATCGAGCGACCGACGGCCTCGCCGACGCCGACGGGGCCGCCGCTGGCGTAGAAGCCGTAGTAGCAGTGGTTGAGCATCACGATGACGGAGATGATGATCGCCTGGACGAAGGACCACGCCACGTCGTCGGGCCGCAGGAACGTGCGGAAGTAGTGCTCGTAGGTGCCGGTCGACTGGCCGTAGAACAGCGTCGTCGTGACCCGAGCCGACAGGAAGCTCATGATGATCGCCATCGCGTAGAGCGGGATGATGACCACCAGGCCGGCCATGATGCGCGTCGACACCAGGTACGAAATCGACTTGATGCCCATGACCTCGAGGGCGTCGATCTCCTCGCTGATGCGCATGGCGCCCAGCTCGGCGGTGGCGCCGGCGCCGACCGTGGCGGCCAGCGCCTGGCCGGCGACGACCGGAGCGGCGATGCGCACGTTGACCAGTGCGGCGAAGAAGCCGGTGAAGGCCTCGACGCCGATGTTGCCGAGCGAGGCGAAGCCCTGGATGGCGATCAGCGAGCCACCCGAGAGGGTGACGAAGCCGACGATGGCGACCGTGCCACCGATGACGGCCATGGCGCCGGTGCCCATGCCGATCTCGGCGACCAGGCGCAGCATCTCCTTGCGGTAGAGCCGGAAGGCGTGGCCGATGGAGCCGACCGCGGTGACGACGAACCAGGCGATGTGCCCGACGCTGTCGAGGAACCGCACCGGAGACTTGGCCAGCCGTTCGCCGCCCGCGATGGCACGGGGAAAGCGCGACCTCAGGACTGCAGCAGTTGACATGTCAGCGCCCCGTTCCGAATCGAACGCCAATGGTGGTCATGATGACGTTGACGGCGAAGAGCGCGATGATGCAGAGCACCAGCGTCTCGTTGACCGCGGTGCCGACGCCCTTGGCTCCGCCGGAGACCGTCAGGCCGCGGTAGCAGCCGACGAGCCCGGCGATCAGTCCGAACGCCAGCGCCTTGACGACCGAGATGACGACCTCGGGCAGCCCGGTCACCAGCGTCAGGGTGGAGACGTAGGCGCCGGCGGAGATGTTCTGGATGTAGACGCCGAAGACGAAGCCGCCGACCAGGCCGATGGTGATCACGGCGCCGTTGAGGAGGAACGCCACGAACGTCGCCGCGAGGACGCGGGGGACGACGAGGCGGTGGATCGGGTCGATGCCCAGCACCTCGAGGGCGTCGATCTCCTCGCGGATGGTGCGGGCGCCGATGTCGGCGCAAATCGCGGTGGAACCGGCACCGGCAACGACGAGCACGGTTACCAGCGGACCGAGCTGGGTAACCGCTCCGAGCGCGGCACCGGCGCCGGAGATGTCGGCGGCGCCGAACTCGGCGAGAAGGACGTTCAGGGTGAAGATGATGAGCACCGTCAGCGGGATGGCGACCGCGATGGTCGGCAGGAACGCGACCCTCATCAGGAACCAGCCCTGGAGGATGAACTCGCGCCACTGGAACGGGCTGCGGAACAGCGCCTTGCCGGTCAGCACACACATCTTGACGAAGCCGCCGACCGCTACCAGCAGTGGGCGGACCTGGTCGCGGACGTAGTCGACCAAGCCGGGATTCTGTGCCGTCACCGGGAGGGTCTCACCGTCTCGCGCGGGACCGTGCCAGAGCACTCGTGACGCAACGGCAGAAGCTGTTGCACGCCGCCTCCTTGCCCAAGCTTCGTGTCTGTGATCACAGTCTCCCTACTCGTGGGTAGTAAGGCGGACCACAGGAGAGTACCCGATGAAATCGGCGGGGTGCACCGCATCGGCAGGATTGTCACCGAGCTGGCTGGCAAACTCGTCATTTCGGGTCACCCATCCGCCGGGTCGGCTGAAAGCGTTGAGACAGAAGAACTTTCGTCAGCGTCAATCAGGTGCCCTTGGCCGAACCGTGCCCTCAGTTCCGTCTTCAGGACCTTACCGGCCGGGTTGCGCGGCAGTGCGTCGACGACTTCGAGGGCCCGTGGATGCTTGTATCGCGCGAGCCGTTCGCCGAGGAATTCCACGACATCGTCGAGCGTCAGATCCGCCGTCGCGGCGATTACGGCCACCGGCACCTCGCCCCATTTCGGGTGCGGCCGGCCGATCACCGCGGCCTCGCCGATCGACGGGTGGGCGGCCAGGGCGTTCTCCACCTCGGCGCAGTAGATGTTCTCCCCACCGGAGATGATCATGTCCTTCTTGCGGTCGACGACCCACACGTAGCCCTCGTCGTCCTGGCGAACCAGATCACCCGAGTGGAACCATCCGCCCGCAAAGGCCTCCGCGGTGGCGTTCGGGTTGTTCCAGTAGCCGGCCATGAGCGTCGGCGCCCGGTAGACGATCTCCCCCACCTGGCCGACCGGGACGTCGTTCATGTCCTCGTCCACGACGCGAGCCGACACGGTCGGGATCACCTTGCCGACCGAGCCCAGCTTCCGGACGGCGTCCTCACCCAGCAGCATGCACGTCACCGGCGACATCTCGGTCTGCCCGAAGGCGGCCAGGATCTGCGCCCCGGGGAACGTCTCGGCCATGTCGCGCAGCAGGGTGTCCGACGCCGGGGCGGCACCCCAGGACAACGTGCGCAGCACCACCGTGCGCGGCCTCGCGCGCTGGGCGGCGCACACCACCTGCCACTGCGCCGGCACCAGGAAGATGCCCGTGACGTGCTCGGCCTCGAGGACGTCGAGGAGCGCGCCGGGGTCGAAGCCGCCGAGCGGGTGGATCACCGTGGGTCGTCCGAGCAGGAGACCGGTGACGAGGCTTCCGACGCCGGCGATGTGAAACAGCGGGACGCCGACGAAGCCGACGTCGTGGTTCACGTCCGCGCCGCTGGTGAAGAGGTGCGTCATCGCCTGACCGGACAGGTTGGCGTGGGTGAGCACCGCCCCCTTGGGACGCCCCGTGGTGCCGGAGGTGTACATGATCAACGCGGGCGAGTCGTTCGGAACGTCGACCGGTTCGGGCGCCGCGCCCACCTCGGCCAGCAGGTCGTCGTACCCGAGCACCCCGTCCTCGGTGGGGCCGCCGGCCACCACGACCTCGGCCAGCATCGGGTCCAGCTCGCGCACCGCCGTGGCGACCGACGCCAGGACCGGCTCGGTGACCACCACGCGCGCCTCGCAGTCACCGACCAGGAATGCGATCTCCGGCGGTGTCATGCGGAAGTTCACGGGCACGGCGATCGCGCCGAGGAGATTGGTCGCCAGCACCGACTCGACGAACTCGGTGCGGTTGAGCATCAGGATCAGGACGCGGTCCCCGAAGCCGACGCCGCGGCGGCCGAGCGCACCCGCGAGGGCGGTGACACGCCGGTCGAGGTCGCCCCAGGTCGTGGTCTGGCCGAGGAATCGCAGTGCCGTCGCGTCCGGTTGCATCAGGGCGTGACGCGCCAGCTGGGTGGTCCAGTTCTGCCGGCGCGCCAGGTAGGGCTGCTGGAGGAGCAGCCGGTCCGAGGCGGGCATGGCGGTCAACGTCGAGGCTCCCTGATGTGTCTGCGCGAGTTGCGCGGCGTTGATATTTGATCAAACATGGTGTTGCCCCGGTCACACTATGGCCTCGGCGGCTCGTGGACAAGCCCGGGCAAGCGGCACCGACGGCGGGGGATCGATGAAGGCGCAAGTACCGTGAGCGCACCGGTAAGGCCACGGCGCGAACAGCTTTCCGACGAGGTCGCCGGGCACCTGCGGGTTCGCATCATGTCCGGTGCGCTGCGGCCGGGTTCCTTCATTCGGCTCGACGAGACGGCCGCCGAGCTCGGGGTAAGCATCACGCCCGTCCGCGAGGCCCTGAGGACGCTGCGCGGCGAGGGAATGGTGCAGCTCGAGCCGCATCGCGGGCACGTGGTCTCCCCGTTCACCCGGGACGACATCGAGGACATCTTCTGGCTGCAGGCCGTAATCGCCGGCCAGCTGGCGCGGTCGGCCGCCGAGCGGATCACCGACGAGGAGATCGACGAGCTCGAACGGCTCGCCGAGACGGTGACCGCCGCCATCGGCCGTCAGGACACCGCCGAGGTGGTCGAGGCGGAGTTCGCCTTCCACCGGACGTTCAACCGGGCGTCGGGGCGCATAAAGCTGGCGTGGTTCATGCTCCACGCGTCCAGATATCTGCCACCCCACATCTACGCGAACGATCCGCAGTGGGGCGAGCACGCGGTGGCCAACCGTGCCGCGCTGATCGCGGCGTTGCGCCGCCGCGACGTCGACACCGTGGTGCAGGTGACCGACGCCCAGTTCACCGACGGCGCCCGCCGGCTCACCGCGCGACTCGACGAATTGGGTCTCTGGACCTAGGCGAGGGTCTCCGCGCGCTTCTTCAGGTTGTCGGCGAGGTGGTCGAGCGCGTCGTTGACCATCTTCTTCACCATCGGCTTGGGCACGGGCATCGTCGTCTCGACGTCGAGGTCGACGGTCAGCAGGCTCATCGGCCCCATCGCGACCACCGAGAACAGCTGTTCCTGCTTGGAGAAGAGGTCACCCTGCTGCATGACGGTCTGGATCTGATTCTCGCCGGGGTAGTAGACGGCCTGGATGTAGGAGATGTCGAAGCCGTTGACCGACGCGTCGAGCCGTAGTTGGCTGGGCCGGCCGTCGTCGTAGCGGGCCAGGATCCAACAGCCCTTGATCTCCTCGTTCCACTGGGGATAGGACTCGAAGTCGGCGACGATCGCCATGATCTTTTCGGCGGGGGCCTCGACCTCGACGGTCTTGCTCACGAGCGGCATCGGGCGAGCATATCGGCAGCGGCGGTCCGCGACCGGATCAGGTGGTGACCGCGGTTTCCAGCAGTGCGCGCAGCGCCTCGGGGATGGCAACGGGCCGGCGGCTGTCGCGGTCGACGTACACGTGCACCCAGTGACCCACGGCGGCAACGGGTTTGACGTCGTCGGGCGTCTCTGGCGGAGTGAACACCGCCAGACGGTAGGTGACGCTGCTGGTGCCGAGGCGGGTGACGCCCAACCCGACGACCAGGGGGTCGGGAAACTGAAGTTCGGCGAAGTAGCGGCAGCCGGACTCGGCGACGACCCCCAGTGCCGGCGCGGCCAGCGGGTCGTGACCCGTGGTGGTGTCGAGCCACCCGTTGATCGCGGTGTCGAACAGTTGGTAGTACACCGCGTTGTTGAGATGGCCGAACATGTCGTTGTCGGCCCACCGGGTCAGCACCGGCCAGTGCACCGGAAAGTCGCGTGACGTCAGGTCCCGTTCGTTCGAGCTCACCCGACGAGTGTGTCAGTGGCCGAGGCGGGCAAGCTGGGGGGTGTGAAGATCCGTGGAGCCGTGCTCGACCGCATCGGCGCGCCCCAGCGCTACGCCGAGTCTCAACCGTTGAAGATCACCGAGCTCGACCTCGCCCCGCCCGGTGACACCGAGCTGCTGGTCCGCATCGAGGCCGCCGGGCTGTGCCACTCCGACCTGTCGGTGGTCAACGGCTCCCGCGTGCGCCCGGTGCCGATGCTGCTGGGCCACGAGGCGGCCGGCGTCGTCGAGCAGGTGGGCGCCGGGGTGGCCGACGTCGCGGTCGGGCAACGCGTGGTGATGACGTTCCTTCCGCGGTGCGGCGAGTGCGCGGCGTGCGACACCGACGGGCTGGCGCCGTGCATCCCCGGCAGCGCGGCGAACGGCGCGGGCGTGCTGCTGGCCGGTGGCACCCGGTTGGCCGCCGACGGCGGACCGGTGCTGCACCACCTCGGGGTCTCGGCCTTCGCGACCCATGCCGTGGTGGACCGCCGCTCGGTGGTGCCGGTCGACGCGGACGTGCCACCCGTGGTGGCGTCGCTGCTGGGCTGCGCGGTGCTCACCGGCGGCGGCGCGGTGCTCAACGCGGGCCAGCCCCGCCCGGGTGACACGGTCGCGATCGTCGGCATGGGCGGGGTGGGCATGGCGGCGCTGCTGACCGCCCTCGCCCACGACGACGTCGAGGTCATCGCCGTCGACCAGGTGCCGGAGAAGCTGGCCCGGGCCGCCGAGATGGGCGCCCACACCGTCGTCACGCCCGACGAGGCCGGCGACCTGAAGGCCCGCATCGTCGTCGAGGCGGCCGGCCACCCCGCCGCCCTGGAGACGGCGATCGCCCTCACCGGGCCCGGCGGGCGCACCGTGACCGTCGGGCTTCCCCACCCGGACGCCAGGATCAGCGTGGCGCCACTGGGGTTCGTGGCCGAGGGCCGCTCGCTGATCGGCAGCTACCTGGGTTCCGCGGTCCCCGCGCGGGACATCCCCCGGTTCGTCGAGCTGTGGCGCGCGGGCCGGCTTCCCATCGAGTCGCTGGTGTCCTCGACGATCGAACTCGACGGCATCAACGAGGGCATGGACGAACTGGCCGACGGCCGGGCGGTGCGCCAGATCATCGAATTCGACGCCTAACCGGTCAGAACCAGCCGTCGCGCATCTCCAGCGTGGTGCGGTCCAACTGCTCCAGCAGGTCGAGTTGCGGTGCGGTCCTGGGCAACTCGTAGCGGAAGAAGTAGCGGGCCGCCTGGCGCTTGCCATTGTAGAAGTCACCCGACTGCCCGTCGGCGACCATGAACTGCTCCAGCCAGATCCACGCCATCACGACGTGCCCGAACGCCTCGAGATAGATCGCGCTGTTGGCCAGCGTCGCCTCGGCGTCGTCGACGGCGTACATCGCGGCCGTGACGTCGACGACCCGCTGCCACGACGACTGCAACAGCGCGGCGAGTTGGGCGGCCTCCCCGCCCGCGGCGGCCGCCTGCTCGACGGTCGCCGTCACCGTCCTGCCCAGCTCGGCCAGGCTGGCACCGTTACGCTGGGTCACTTTGCGGCCCAACAGGTCCAGGCTCTGAATGCCGTTGGTGCCCTCGTGGATCGGGTTCAGCCGGTTGTCGCGGTAATGCTGTTCGACGTCGTACTCGCGGGTGTAGCCGTACCCGCCGTGCACCTGGATGGCCAGGTTGTTCGCCTCGAGGCACCACTGCGACGGCCAGCTCTTGGCGACCGGCACCAGAATGTCGAGCAGATCGGTCACCTGTTCGGCCTCCTCGGCCGACTCGGCGGTGCGCTGCAGGTCGATCAGCTTGGTGCAGTACAGCCCGAGCGCCAGACCGCCTTCGACGTAGGCCTTCTGCGCCAACAACATTCGCTTGACGTCGGCGTGCTCGACGATGGGCACCTGCGGCGTCGTGGGGTCCTTGACCACCCGGCCCTGCGCCCGTTCGCGGGCGTACTCGACGGACTTGAGGTAGCCCGTGTAGCCCAGCGACACCGCGCCCATCCCGACGGCGAGGCGCGCCTCGTTCATCATGTGGAACATGTACATCAGGCCGCGGTGGGGTTCGCCGACGAGGTAGCCCACGGCGCCGGGTTCGCCGTCCGGCTCGTGCACGCCCTCGCCGAAGTTCAGCACGGTGTTGCTCAGACCGCGTTGGCCCATCTTGTGGTTCAGCCCGGCGACGGTGACGTCGTTGCGCTCCCCCACCGAGCCGTCCTCGCCGACGAGGTACTTCGGCACGATGAACAGCGAGATGCCCTTGGTACCTGCCGGTCCGCCGGGGATCTTGGCCAGCACCAGGTTGACGATGTTCTCGTTGAGTTCGTGCTCGGCGCCCGATATCCACATCTTCGAGCCGAACAGCCGGTAGGTGCCGTCGGCCCGAGGCTCCGCGCGGGTCGTGATGTCGGCCAGCGACGATCCCGCCTGCGTCTCCGACAGCGCCATCGTGCCCGTGAAGCGGCCGGCGAGCATCGGCTTGACGTAGGCCTCGACCAACCGGTCGTCGCCGAACTTCGCGATGAGGTTGGCGTTGGCGACCGTCAGCATCAGGTACCCGGAGGTGCTGACGTTGGCCGCCGAGACGTAGGCGAACCCCGCCTGGGCCACGCACACGGGAACCTGTGCGCCGCCGACGGATTCGTCCATGGCGGCGCCCACCAGATCGGCCTGCGCGAACGCGTCGAGGGCGTCCTTGACCTCGCCGATCACGGTGACGCGCTGGCCATCGAAGGAGGGCTCGTTGGCGTCGCTCTTCTTGTTGTGGGGCGCGAAGTACTTCTCGGCGAGGTCCTCACTGAGGTCCAGCACGCCGTCGAAGGTGTCGCGGGAGTGCTCGGCGAAGCGCTGCCGCTTCGTCAGTTCCTCGACTCGCAACCATTCATAGAGCAGGAAGTCGAGATCGCGGCGCGACAGGAGTGTGGACTTCATCAGTCTTTTCTACGCCTTGCCGGGAAGTTCGATGCCCAGCGGCGCCTCGGTGCGCACCGCTTCGTCGCGGATCAGGCCGCGAAGCAGGGCGGTGCTGAACTCGACGGCGATCTCCTGGGCGGTGCGGCGGCCCTGCGGCCGCAGCCAGCGGTAGGACCCCAGGGTCATGCCGATGTAGCCCAGCGCCAGCACGTGGGAGTCGCAGTCGTAGAACTCGCCGCTGGCGATGCCGCGGTCGATCACGTCGCGCACGTGCTCGTATACCGAGGTCTCCGCCTTGCGGATGTAGGCCACCTGTTCCTCGGTGAACCACTCGGTGATGTACGGGGCCTCCTGGAAGTAGACGGCCCCGCGTTCGATGTCGCTGGCGATGCCGACCAGCAGCCGGCGGGTGAAGTGGTAGATCATCTCGCGCGCCGAGGCCGACGGGTCGTCGTGCAGGGCCTCGACGGTGAAGTCTGCGGCGCTCTTGCAGATGTCGAACAGGATGAGCGACTTGCTGGCGTAGTAGTGGTACACCGTCGCCTTGTTCAGGCCCACCGCGTCGGCCACGTCGTCCATCCGGGTGCCGTGGTAACCCCGCGCCGCGAACAGCTTGGTCGCGACGGCAAGCAGCTCCTCACGACGCGTCAGGCCGTTGGGCGAGGACTCGGTGGTGGACATGGCGACTCACTATATGTAGGCCGGGGCTCCACCCGGGTACCAATCAACTGGTTGGCCAGTCTAGGCAATCCCCCGCGTCCACTGGTCGGCGCGGCTCGTTACGGGCTAGACTTTGCTCAAAGTCGGCCCGCATGGAGGTAATGATGGATCCGAATCCTGACTACGACATCAGCGACGAAGCCGAGTACTTCTTCAACTTCATCCCGTGGGGCCTGCGCGGCGTCTACCCGCCGCCGGCGTACCCGCCGGTCTAACCAGCCAGTTAGGCGGCCGCGGCCTTTACGGCGCGGCCGACTTCGGCGCGCAACCGGGTGTATTCCGGCGATCTCCTGAGTTCGTCGGGGTCCACCCCGGAGCGCGGCAGGTCGACGGGTAGGTCCAGGGCGACCTGGCCCGGCCGCCGGGTCAGCACGACGATTCGCGAGCCCAGGAACGCCGCCTCGTCGGCGCTGTGCGTGACGAACACCGTGGTCCGGCCCGTTTCGGCGCTCACCTGACGCACGTCTTCCTGCAGTCGTTCCCTCGTCAGCGCATCGAGTGCGGCGAACGGCTCGTCGAGCAGGAAGAGCGGCGTCTCGGCCGCCAGGGCCCTCGCGATGGCGACCCGTTGCTGTTGACCGCCGCTGATCTCCCAGATCTTGCGGTCCGCGGTGCCCTCGAGGCCCACTCGCAGGAGCAACTCGTCGCGACGGTCGGCCCGTCGCTCCTTCGGCACCTTGGCGTACTTCAGCGCCAGGTCGACGTTGCCACCGACCGTCCGCCACGGAAAGAGCCGCGGCTGCTGGAAGACGACGCCTGCCGTCACCCCCGGACTTGGCGCGTCGCCCGACACGCGGACGCTGCCTGCGGTCGGCTCCTCGAAGCCGGCGATCAGCCGCAGCAGGGTGCTCTTGCCGCACCCGGACGCCCCGACCAGCACCAGGAACGCGCCGGGTTCGACGTCCAGGTCGACCGGGCCGAGGGCCGTCACGTCGCCGTAGCGGTGTGCGAGATTCTCGATCCGCACCCCACCGCGGACGTCACTGATTGAGGGCATCGGGCAGACCCTTGGTGTAGATCGCGTCCTGGAACGTCTTCAGCGGCGCCGCCGCCGGGATCTGCTTCTGTTCGGCGAGGAACTGCGACGCGCTCTCCAGGTTGTCGGCGATCTTGCCCGGCGCGGCCTCGGTGCCGAGCCATTCGGCGGAGGTCAGTTCTTGAGGCGTCAAGTAGATGCCCTGCTTCAGCTGTCCCTCAACGGCTTCCGGCGTCAGGCCGATCTCCGATGCGATGGCCTTGGCCGCGGCGGCGGGATCGTCCTTGATGGTCGAGAGGGCACGCGCCTCCTGCTGCCGCCACTTGTCGACGACCTCGGGATGCGCCGTCGCGAAGTCGTCCGCGACGGCGCCGAGGTCCAGCGTGGGCTTGCCGTCCTTGGCCAACTGACGACTGGTGATCAGGTCCTTGCCCGTCTTGCGCAGGTCGTCGAGGGTGGGCAGCCAGGTGTAGGCCGCGTCGATGTCACCGCGCTCCCACGCCGCGAGGATTGCCTGGGGCTGGAGGTCGACCAGACGAACGTCGTTGGGAGACAAGTTGTTTTGCGCCAGGGCGGCCAACAGGCTGTAGTGCGCGGTGGACGCGAACGGGGTGCCGATGCGCTTGCCCTTCAGGTCGGCAATGGTGTTGACGCCGCTGTCGTTGCGGGCCACCAGCGCCTCGTTGTCGCCCGCCACGTCGAGCACGAAGGCGACCTTGTACGGGATGTTCAGTGGCGCGGACAGGCCGCGGGCCACCGGGCTGGAACCAAGCGCGCCGAAGTCGAGTTCCTTGGCGATGAACGCGGTGTTGATGTCGGCGCCGGAGTCGAACTTGATCCACTTGATGTTGTAGTCGGGCAGCGCCGTTTCGAGCCACTTGTTGTTCTTGACGATCAGGTCGCCGCTCGGAAACGTCTGGTACCCAATGCGAATCGTCGGCTTGCTGGCGTCCTGACCCGAGTTGTCCACCGAGCAGCCGGCGAGCGCCAGGGTCGAGACGGCTGCCGCCACGAGGAGTGCCCTCAGCTTCATATCTTTCCTCTCCATGGGACGGCTCGCCGCTCGATCGCGCGAAGTAGACCGTCGATGATCAGGCCCGAGAATCCGATGGCGAAGATGCCGACGAGAACCACGGGGGTGTTGTTGTAGTTGCTTGCGTCCTTGACGAGGCCGCCGATGCCGGGAATGCCGTTGAACAGCTCGGCGGCGACCACCGAGGAGTAGGCCATGCCGACCGCCAGTCGGATGCCGGTGAAGGTCTCCGGGAGGGCCGACGGCACCACGACGTCGCGGATCACCTGCAGGCGGCTGGCCCCGAGCGCCCGTGCGGCCTCGGTCAGTCCGACGGGTGCCGCGACCACCGCGGCGGTCGTCGCGACGGCGGCGGGCGGAAGTGCGGCCAGCGCGAGCAGGGTGATCTTCGGCGCCTCGTCGATGCCCAGCCAGATGACCAGCAGGAAGAAGTAGGCCAGCGGCGGGAGTGCCCGCAGGAAGGTGAGCCAGGGCTCGAGGACACTGCGCACCCATCCGACGGAACCCATGACCAGGCCGAGCGCGACGCCGAGGCCGACGCCGATCACGACGCCGACCAGCACGCGCCGAAGGGTCATGTACAGGTGCTCCCACAGCAGGTAGCCCGCGTAGCCCCGGGTGCCGTCGTGGGTGGTCGAGACGTCGACGAACGCCTTCCAGACGGTACTGGGGTAGGGCACGAAGGTCTGATTCCACAGGCCCGCCACGGCGACGAGCTGCCAGCCGATCCCGAATACGACGACCGACAGGAGGGGAAGGGCTGCCCTGGTCAGCCGGCCGCGCCACTTGTTGCCCGGCGTGCGCGATGGTGGCGAGTCGACGTGCGACTCGTCCGGGGTGATGTCTACGAAGACGGACACGGTTCCTACGACTTTCGGGGTTGCTGGGCTGGACGGAAGACGTTCAGCGACAGCAGCTACTGCCCGACGGCGTCGTGGTCACCCGCTGTTTGTAGCGGTTTCCACGGGGTACGGATACGGCTGCGCTCACCGAGAGTTTTAGTCACCGGCCTACCCGTCGGTAGCCAAAGGGCGTAGGGTGGGTCTCGTCCAGTAAGGACATTCCCGTTTAGTGCAAAGCGGGCACGAAGCCCCGCGACGCCATCTGGGTGACGCCGATCTCGTTGAGAAAACCTGCGAGTCGTCGAACCCGGACATTCCCCCGCGAGGCTACGGCAAATTGCCGGTTCCGTCGTAGACGGATTGGGCTCGACGCTGCACTAAGACATTCTTCGTGTCGCGCTGTGCCCCTTGGACGCCTGTTAGGGGGTCCAACTGTGGGAAACCATTGCTGCACAACGGAAACTACCGCCAGAGACTTTGTCGGGGTGATCTTCTCGTGACCGTCCAACTCGAGCGTCCAGACACCGACGTCCAGGAAGTCGACGAATACGCCGACGTCATGGAGATGTTCCACACCATGGGTGGCGCCGTCGACCTCGACCGTCGTCGCGACGCCATCTTCAACCGGTGCCTTCCGCTGGCCGACCGGATCGCCCGCCACTACGGAGGCCGCGGCGAGGACATCGAAGACCTGACCCAGGTCGCCAGGTTGGGCCTGGTCAAGGCCGTAAACCGGTTCGACCCGACCAAGGGTTCGCACTTCGTGGCCTTCGCGGTCCCGACGATGATGGGTGAGGTGCGCAGGCACTTCCGCGATCACGGTTGGTCGATGCACGTGCCGCGTCGCCTCAAGGATCGTCATGGCCACATCACCAGGGCGACAATGGAATTGACGCAAACCCTGGGACGGGCGCCGACAGCCGGGCAGCTGGCCGAACTCCTCGACATGCGCCGCGAGGACATCGTCGACAGCCTGCTGGCCGCCGAGGCGTACCGCGTGCACTCCATCGACGCGCCCGTCTCCAGTGGCGATTCGGCTCCGCGGATGGTGTCGGACACCGTCGGCGACATCGACGTCGAGTTCGACCGCATCACCGACCAGGAGACCGTCCGCCCGTTGCTCGCGGCGCTGCCGGAGCGGGAGCGCACGGTGCTCTACCTGCGGTTCTTCGAGTCAATGACGCAAAGCCAGATCGCCGAGCGCATCGGGGTGTCCCAGATGCACGTGTCCCGAATCCTGGAGAAGACCTTGCGGGAGCTGCGCAACCAGTTGTAGACCCGCGTCGATGGGGCCCCTTTCCGGTATCCGGGGAGGGGCCTCGCTCGTGCGCTAGGTGCCCCGGCCGACCCGCGCCGACGTCTTGGCGCGCAGGCTGGCCAGCCACGCCATGGCCTGCCGCTTGCGTACGTCGAGGGCGGACGGCACGGCCGGCGGCGGAAGCACCACCAACGCGTCGACGGCTGCGGTGAAGTCGGGGGCCACGGGCGTGTGCACTTCGCAGTAGGCCTCGCCGCACTTGCCGCAATGCACTTCGTAGCGTAAGGAATTGGGGCCTGACTCGACGAAGGTGTAGTCGGCGACGGCCACGCATCGTGGACATCGCGCGAGTCCCCGTTCGACCACCACGCTCATGACAGCCATCGTGGGGCCACCCCGCCGTGATTGCATCAGGCCCGTGGATCTCGTTGCGGGATCGGTGCCCAACCGAGATGCCAGACTCCTACGGGATGATGACGCCATGACCGAGGTGCGCGGACGGATGTGGGTTCGGGGCGAACCGGCGGAGGGCTTCACGTTCTCGGCCATCTCCGACTGTCTGAGCTCCGAGGACACCCTGGTGTGGGCCGACATCTACGACCCCGACCACGAGACGCTCACCGCGCTGGCCGACGAACTGAAGCTGAACATGTGGGCGGTCGAGGACTCGACGGCGCCCAACGAGCGCACCAAGGCGACCGTTTACCACACGCACACGTTCTTCACGGTCTACGCGATCCAGATGCTCGACCCGGTCGACGACTCGACGTCCACGCTGGTGAAGCACCGCATTTCGGCGTTCGTGCTGCCGCGTGGACTCATCACGGTGCGGTTGCCACCGCTGGCGGGCGACGACCCGGGGTTCGGCATGGACGAGGTCTCCCGGCGCTTCGACGAGCTCGGTGGGCAGCAGTACGGCGTCGGGGCGCTGGTACACGGCCTGCTCGACGTCGTGGTGGACGGTCACTTCGACGCCGTGCAGAACCTCGACGACGGCATCGAGTCACTCGAGGACGAGTTGTTCGACGAGAACGGCCCCATGCGCGGGCTGCAGCGCCGCACCTTCCGGTACCGCAAGGACCTCGTCGAGCTGCGCCGGGTGGTGCTGCCGATGCGCGAGGTCGTCAGCGCCATCAAGAGCCGGCGGCTGGACTCGAAGACCTCGCCCGAGCTCAACCCGCTGTACGACGACCTCTACGACCACGTGCTGCGTGCCTCGGAGTGGACGGAGTCGCTTCGCGACATGGTGACCACCGTGTTCGAGACGAACCTCTCGCTGCAGGACGCCCGGCTGAACACGGTGATGAAGAAACTGACCGGGTGGGCGGCGATCATCGCCGTGCCCACGGCCGTCACCGGCTTCTACGGCCAGAACGTCGAGTACCCCGGCATCAACACCGTGGCGGGCTTCGTCGCCAGCTCGGTGGTCATCGTGCTGATGGTGGCCATCCTGTACGTGATGTTCCGCAGGAGAGACTGGCTGTAAGCGCCGAGGTGTGCGCACGTCGGCAGTGAGCAAATGCGAGACTCTTCGGATGCAGATCGGGATTCCGCGCGAGTCTCACGCGGGTGAGACGCGTGTCGCCGCCACACCGCAGACCGTCGGGCAACTTCTCAAGCTGGGCTACTCGGTAGTCGTGGAGTCCGGTGCGGGGGAGGCCTCCAGCTTCGCCGACGCCGCCTACGTCGAGGCCGGCGCCAGTGTCGGGGACCCGTGGGGTTCGGAGGTCGTGCTCAAGGTCAACGCCCCCAACGACGCCGAGATCGCCGCGCTGGCCGATCACGCGACCGTGGTCGGCTTGATCTCCCCGGCGCTGAAGCCCGAACTGCTCGAGGCGTTGTCCACCCGGCCGATCACGGTGCTGGCGATGGACGCCGTCCCCCGCATCTCCCGGGCGCAGTCACTCGACGTGCTGTCCTCGATGGCCAACATCGCCGGCTACCGCGCCGTCGTCGAATCCGCGCACGCCTTCGGCCGGTTCTTCACCGGTCAGGTCACCGCCGCCGGCAAGGTGCCCCCGGCCAAGGTGCTCGTCGTCGGCGCCGGCGTCGCCGGACTGGCCGCCATCGGCGCCGCAGGCAGCATGGGCGCCGTCGTGCGGGCCACCGACCCGCGCCCCGAGGTCGCCGACCAGGTCAAGTCCCTCGGCGGGGAGTACCTGTACGTGGACAAGGAGGCCGCCGAGGTCTCGGCCACCGGCTACGCCAAGGAGATGGGCGAGGACTACAAGGTCCGCGAGGCCGCGCTCTACGCCGAGCAGGCAAAAGACGTCGACATCATCATCACCACCGCACTGATCCCCGGCCGCCCCGCGCCCCGCATCATCACCGCCGAGATGGTCGCCTCCATGACGCCGGGCAGCGTCATCGTCGACATGGCCGCCGCCAACGGCGGCAACGTCGAGGGCACCGTCAAGGACCAGGCCGTCGTCACCGCCAACGGCGTGACGATCATCGGCTACACCGACCTCGCCGGACGGCTACCCGCCACGGCGTCGCAGCTCTACGGCACCAACCTCGTCAACCTGCTCAAGCTGGTGACCCCGGAGAAGGACGGCCGGCTCACCCTCAACTTCGACGACGTGGTGCAGCGGTCGGTGACCGTCGTGCACGACGGCGAGATCACCTGGCCGCCACCCCCGGTACAGGTGTCCGCCGCCCCGGCCGCCGCCGTCGCCGCAGCCCCGGTGCAGGCCAAGCCCGTGAAGGAACCGATGACCGCCGGACGCCGGCTGGGCATCACCTTCGCCGCCGCCGCGGTGCTCTTCCTGCTCATCGCACTGTCACCGGCGGCGCTGCAGGTACACCTCACGGTCTTCGCGCTGGCCATCGTGATCGGCTACTACGTCATCGGGCACGTGCACCACGCCCTGCACACCCCACTCATGTCGGTGACCAACGCGATCTCCGGGATCATCGTCGTCGGCGCCCTGCTCCAAATCGGGCACGGCGACGCCGTCGTGACCTCTCTGGCCGCCGTCGCGATCCTGCTGGCCAGCATCAACGTCTTCGGCGGCTTCGCGGTGACGCGTCGCATGCTCGCAATGTTCTCGAGGAGCTAACCCATGTTCACCCTGGAGACCACTGCCACCGCGGCCTACGTCGTCGCGGCCCTGCTGTTCATCATGGCCCTGGCCGGACTGTCCAAGCACGAAACCTCCCGTGCGGGCAACACCTTCGGCATGGCCGGCATGGCCGTGGCGCTGATCGCCACCATCGCCCTGGCCATCAGCCGCCACATCGAGCCACTGGGCATCGCCCTGCTGGTCGGCGCGATGGCCATCGGTGCCGCGATCGGTCTGTGGCGCGCCCGCGTCGTGGAGATGACCGGCATGCCCGAACTGATCGCGCTGCTGCACAGCTTCGTCGGCCTGGCCGCGGTGCTGGTCGGCTGGAACGGCTACCTGCACGTCGAGGGTGACCTCGCCGGCGCCGAGGCCGCCGTGCTCGACGGTCAGAACCTGCTGGGCATCCACTCCGCCGAGGTGTTCATCGGCGTGTTCATCGGCGCGGTCACCTTCACCGGGTCGATCGTGGCCAACCTGAAGCTCTCGGCCCGGATCAAGTCGACCCCGTTGATGCTGCCGGGCAAGAACGTCCTCAACGTCGGCGCGCTGGTGTTGTTCTTCGCGCTCACGGTGTGGTTCGTCATCACCCCGCAGCTGTGGCTGCTCATCGTCGTCACCGTGCTGGCGCTGCTGCTGGGCTGGCACCTGGTCGCCTCCATCGGCGGCGGCGACATGCCCGTGGTGGTGTCGATGCTCAACAGCTACTCGGGCTGGGCTGCCGCCGCGTCGGGCTTCCTGCTGTCCAACGACCTGCTGATCGTCACCGGCGCGCTCGTCGGCTCCTCCGGTGCCTACCTGTCCTACATCATGTGCAAGGCCATGAACCGGTCGTTCATCTCCGTCATCGCCGGCGGGTTCGGCATCGAGGCCGGCCCGGCCGAGGACAAGGACTACGGCGAGCACCGGGAGATCACCGCCGAGAACGCCGCCGAACTGCTCACCTCCGCCAGTTCGGTCATCATCACCCCCGGCTACGGCATGGCCGTCGCCCAGGCGCAGTACGGCGTCGCCGACCTGACCCGCAAGCTGCGCGAGCGCGGCGTCAACGTCCGGTTCGGCATCCACCCCGTCGCCGGCCGTCTGCCCGGCCACATGAACGTGCTGCTCGCCGAGGCCAAGGTGCCCTACGACATCGTCCTGGAGATGGACGAGATCAACGACGACTTCGACGACACGTCGGTCGTGCTGGTCATCGGCGCCAACGACACCGTCAACCCCGCCGCGGCCGACGACCCCAGCAGCCCCATCGCCGGGATGCCGGTGCTGACGGTCTGGAACGCCGACAACGTCATCGTCTTCAAGCGCTCCATGGCCTCCGGGTACGCCGGCGTCCAGAACCCGCTGTTCTTCCGCGAGAACACCCAGATGCTCTTCGGCGACGCCAAGGACCGCGTCGACGCCATCAACGCCGCGCTGTAACCCGTCGTGACCCGCGTGCCCGCGTGGTCGATGCCGCTGTTCTTCGTCGTCGGCGCGGTGTCGCAGTACGTCGGGGCCGCGGTCGGCGTGTTCCTGTTCCAGACCACCGATCCGGCGGCCGTGGCGTGGCTGCGCGCGGCGGCGGCGGCCGTGGCGCTGCTCGCCTGGCGGCGGCCGTGGCGGACGCGCTGGACCCGGCGTTCTGTCGGCGCGGCGGGCGGCTTCGGCGTCGTCACGGTCGCCATGAACGTCACGTTCTTCGAGGCGATCGCCCGGATCCCCCTGGGCACGGCGGTCGCGATCGAGTTCCTCGGCCCGGTGGCGGTGGCCGTGGTTGGGTCGCGGCGCGGCCGGGACCTGGTCGCCGTCCTCCTCGCGGTCGTCGGCGTCGTCCTGGTGGCGGGCGTCCAGCTGGGCGTCAACCTGGCAGGCGTCGGCTTCGCGTTGCTGGCCGCGGCACTGTGGGCCGGATACATCCTGCTGGGCAAGCGGGTCGCCGACGCCGGTTCGGGGCTGGACTCGCTCGCCGTCGGGATGACCGTCGCCGCGCTGGTGCTGGCCGCACCGCTGTTGGCTCATCAGCTGACCTCGGACGCCTCAGTCTTCGCCGATTGGCACGTCTGGGCGCTGGGGGCCGCGGTGGGCGTGCTGTCCACGGCCGTGCCCTACGGGCTCGACCAGGTGGTGCTGCGGCGCATGGGCCGCGCGCGGTTCGCGTTGCTGCTGGCTCTGCTGCCCGCAACGGCTGCCGTCGTCGGAGCCGTCGCCCTGGCGCAGCGGCCGACGATCGCCGAAGTCGCCGGGATCGCGCTGGTGATGGCCGCGCTGGTGGTCAGTGCGGACCGCGGCGATACAGTTGGCTCCAACGGAAACTAGGAGATGCAACCATGCCGGTCGACCGCCTGCTTCCCTCCGAGGACGCCGCCGAACTGATCGCGCTCACCCGCGACGTCGCCGACAAACTCCTGGACCCGATCGTCGACGAGCACGAACGCACCGAGACCTATCCCGACGGCGTCTTCGCCCAACTGGGCGCAGCGGGGCTGCTGAGCCTCCCGCAGCCCGAGGAGTGGGGCGGCGGCGGGCAGCCCTACGAGGTCTACCTCCAGGTGCTCGAGGAGATCGCCGCCCGCTGGGCCGCGGTGGCCGTCGCGGTCAGCGTGCACAGCTTGTCGTCACACCCGCTGCTGGCATTCGGCACCGATGAGCAGAAGCAGCGGTGGCTGCCAGACATGCTGTCGGGCAACCGAATCGGCGCGTACAGCCTGTCCGAGCCGCAGGCCGGGTCCGACGCCGCCGCGCTGCGGTGTGCGGCGGTGCCGACCGACGGTGGATACGCGTTGAACGGGACCAAGTCGTGGATCACCCACGGCGGCGTGGCCGACTTCTACACGCTGTTCGCACGCACCGGTGAAGGGTCGCGGGGCATTTCGTGCTTCCTGGTCCCCGGCGACCTGCCCGGGCTGAGCTTCGGCAAGCCCGAGGAGAAGATGGGCCTGGCGGCCGTCCCGACGACGACGGCGTTCTACGACGACGCCGTGATCGAATCCGATCGCCGCATCGGCGCCGAGGGCCAGGGGTTGCAGATCGCCTTCAGCGCGCTCGACGCCGGCCGGTTGGGCATCGCGGCGGTGGCAACGGGAATCGCACAGGCCGCGTTGGACGACGCGTGCCGGTACGCCAACGAGCGGACGACGTTCGGCCGCAAGATCATCGACCATCAGGGCCTCGGCTTCCTGCTCGCCGACATGGCCGCGGCCGTGGGCAGCTCCCGGGCGACCTACCTGGACGCTGCTCGTCGCCGGGACCTCGGCCAGCCCTACTCGACGCAGGCCAGCATCGCGAAGATGGTGGCCACCGACGCGGCGATGAAGGTCACCACCGACGCCGTTCAGGTGTTCGGCGGAGCCGGCTACACCCGCGACTATCGCGTCGAGCGCTACATGCGCGAGGCGAAGATCACGCAGATCTTCGAGGGCACCAACCAGATCCAGCGCCTGGTGATCGCCCGCAGCCTCGGCACGTAATCCCTTGCGCCGTCAGCGGTTCAGCGGTATTGAGATCAGGCGGCTGCCAACGGCCTTGACCTTGTCCGGCAGCACCCGGCTGACCGTGCCCATCGCCTTGGACGTCAGCGACCCGCCAACCACCTTCTGATGGCCGTTCATCAGGGCCTCGAAGCCCTGCCGGGCGACCTGCGCCGGATCGTCCTTCGGCATCTTGCCCACCGGTGTGTCGTCCAGGCCGGCGCGATGGAAGAAGTTGGTGCCCGTCGGCCCGGGCATCAGCGCGGTGATGGTGATGTCCTTGTCCCGCAACTCGTCTCGCAACGCCTCGCTGAACGACTGGACGAACGACTTCGAGGCGTTGTACACCGACTGGTAGGAACCCGGCATCATCGAGGCCACCGACGACGTGAAGAGCACCTTGCCGTCGTTGCGGTCGGCCATGTCCCGCAACACCAGCTTCGCCAGGTGCACCGTCGACCGGACGTTCAGGTCGACCACCGACATGTCCTGCGCAAGGTCGGTCCTGAGGAACATGTCGCCGGTGCCGACACCGGCGTTGAGTGCCGCGGCGGCGATCGCGCGACCACCGCTGGTGGCTTCGGCGTAGAGCCGCTCCACGTCGTCGGGCTTTCGTAGGTCGACCCGTACCGGCCGCACCGTCACGCCGTGGTTGGCGAGCTTGGCCGGGACGTCGTCGATGCCTTCGTCCTCGGCCGCGACGACGAGGTCGTAGCCGTGCTGGGCGAACTGCTTGGCCAGCTCCAGTCCGATTCCGCTGGAGGCGCCGGTGACCAGCGCGAGTCGTGTCTCCGTCATGGCGGTCGGCTACCCGGCCGTTCGGCCCACAAACGGTGCGATGCGGCCGGAAGTCGGAGCGAGAGAGGTCGTTTGGAGTCATCCGCCAGGGGTATCGGCCCCTGGCTCGCAGCACTATGACTTGAAAGGACAGCCATGTCAGCCACGGCTAGGGGCGCCGGTACGGCGAAGACCCCCATTCAGATCGCCACCCTGGCGGTCGGTGCGGTATTCCTCCTCGTGGGGGTGCTCGGCTTCGTGCCCGGCGTGACCACCAACTACGACTCGATGACCGCCGCCGGTCATCACTCCAACGCCATGCTCCTCGGACTCTTCAACGTGTCCGTGCTGCACAACGTGGTGCACCTGCTCTTCGGCGTTGCGGGCCTGTTGATGGCCCGCTCCGCCTCGCTCGCGCGGACCTACCTGATCGGAGGCGGCGTCATCTACCTGGTGCTGTTCGTCTACGGACTGGTGGTCAACCACGACAGCCCCGCCAACTTCGTCCCGCTGAACACCGCCGACAACTGGCTGCACCTCGTGCTGGCGCTCGGAATGATCGGATTGGGCTTGCTGCTGGGCAGTCGAGCCAGCCGCACCACGGGCACCGCGACCCGCGCGACTGCCGAGCGAGAGGGCCGCGTGCAGTAGCGACCGGCGAGGGGTACACCGGAGGTATGACGAACGAACCCGCCGTCCTGCTGTACGACGGCACGTGTGGCTTCTGCGACGGCGCCGTGCAGTTCATCCTGCGAGTCGACCGACGCGGTGAGATGAGGTTCGCCGCGCTGGAGAGCGACTTCGGCGCCGCAGTGCTGCAACGTCATCCAGAGTTGGCGGACGTTGACTCGGTCGTCTACGTCGAGAACCCGGAGAGTGCCGACGAGCGCATCACCGTACGCTCCGAGGCCGCTCTCCGGGTGGCTCGGTACCTCGGCGGTCCGTGGCAGGCGCTGGGGAGGGTGGCTGGTCTCGTTCCGACGGGGGTCCGCGACGGGCTCTACGACCGGTTCGCAGCCATCCGCTACCGGGTGTTCGGCAGGGTCGATTCGTGCGCGTTGCCGGCACCGGAGGTTCGGGCGCGATTCATCGCTTAGCATGCGGCACTGACGTTTTCGGGTGTGACGACGGGGTTGTGCACAGGCTGTTCGGTTCATCCACAGGCTGTCTTGACGGGCCTAGTCTTCTTCGGCGAATGTGCCTAGAGTCGAATGTATGTTCGATTCAGTGGTCGCTTTCACCGTCGGCACTTCGGGTGCCGGTGCGGTGGAAGCGTGGTCGCGGACGGAGTCCGCGGCGTGCGCGCGCAAGGTGGCCGCGATGGCGGGCATGTTCTGGGCTGCGGCTGCCGCCGACGGGTCCGCGGAGCGAGACCTGTGGTGCACCGACACGTGGGACGCCGTGGCCGCCCACATCGGGGCGGCGTTGCGGATCACTCATGGCGCCGCGTCCAACCAACTCCTGATCGCCGTGGCGCTGCACGAGCGCTTCCCTCTCGTCGCGGCCGTGTTCGCCGAGGGTCTGATCACCTACCAACTGATCCGGACGGTCGTGCAGCGCGGTGCCCTGGTCGTCGACCCGTCGGCTCTTCAGGAGTTGGACCGGCTGTTGGCCGAGGCGTTGAGTGATCGGGAGCCGATGTCGGTGGCCGTGTTGGAGAAGACGGTGGACGCATTCGTCGCCCGGGTCGACCCGCAGGCGGTCATCCGCACCGAGACCCGCGCGCGGGGCCGGTCGGTGGAGGTTGGCGATGAGGACGGCAGCGGCATGGCGACGGTGTTCGCGACGCTGTTCGCCACCGACGCCAAGGCCGTAGACGCCCGCATGGACGCCCTGGCCCGCACGGTGTGCCCGGCTGATCCGCGGACGTTGGATCAGCGGCGTGCCGATGCGATGGGAGCGTGGGCCCACGGCGCGAATCGCTTGGCCTGCCTGTGTCAGACCGAGGACTGCCCGGCCGGTGAGAACCCACCCGCGACCGGGGTGGTGGTCTACGTGATCGCGTCCGCAGACACCATCGCGACGCCCGAGACACCAGCGCCGCCGCCTGCACCGGAGCCGGAGCCCACCGACCCTGTCGCAGTGGAGGACTCGGATGAGGCCCCCGCCGACGACCGAGCGAGCCTCGACGGCGAAGCCCCGACCATGTTCGGCAAGCCCCTGCGTGAGCTCACCCTGACCGAAGCACTCACCCCCGCGCCTGGTCGCTTCTCCAGCCTGCGACCGGCGGCGATGATGGGCGGACAGTTCCTCCCCGGCGCGATCGCGTGCCGGGCCACTATCGGGGCGACGATCACCCGGATCGTCCACCCCGGCCAAGCCCCACCGGAACCCCGGTACCGGCCGTCGAAGAGGCTGGCCGACTTCGTCCGCTGCCGCGACCTGACGTGTCGCTTCCCGGGCTGCCGTGCACCGGCGACGAATTGCGATCTCGACCATACGATTTCGTGGCCGTGCGGCCCAACGGCGGCGTCGAACCTGAAATGTCTATGCCGTCGACATCACTTGTTGAAGACGTTCTGGGGCGGCGAGACGGGTTGGCGCGACCAACAACTCGACGACGGCACGGTCATTTGGACCGCACCCGACGGGCGACAGCACGTCACCACGCCGGGCAGTCGGCAGCTGTTCCCCGAACTGTCCGCACCGACCGCGACCGTTCAGGCGAGCGGGATGCCCGCGGCGCACATCGCCGGGCTGACGATGCCGCGCCGCAGGACCACCCGCGCCCAGGACCGCGCCGCCCGCATTCAACGCGAGCGTGAACGCAAGGATGCGGAGAGTCACACCGCGCTGGCGGACGTCTCGCCGAGTTCGGCGAAGAACGCTTCGAGCTTGGAGGTGAGATAGGCGCTGAGCTCCTCCGGGGTTCCGCTCATGCGGGCCTTCACGTCTCGCGAATCGTCGTCGGCGAGAACCTCGAACACGGCCCTGACGAGACCGTCGTAGGCCTGGTCCACCACGCTCTCGGCAGTCACCTTCGGCATGTCGAATCGGGCGGACATGGCCGTGTCGACCATCCCGACGATCACTCCGGTGACGGTGGTGCCGGCCGGAGCCAGTTCGCCGCGCAGCGCATTCGTCGCCGACCACATGGCCGCCTTGGATGCCGCGTACGCCGTGGGCAGCGGAAGCCACGCCGCCAACGACAACACGTTGATCAGTCCACCCCCGCCGTTGGCCGCCAACACTGGCGCGAACGCCTTCGCGACGCGCAGGTTTCCGAAGTAGTTCGTCTCGAAGATGCGACGCGTGATCTCCTCGTCGCCGGTCGCCACCGACACGTCGTCGGCGGGCGAGATGGCCGCGTTGTTCACGACGAGGTCGACGTCCGAGGCGACCTCGGCCGCACTGGCCACCGACGCCGGATCGGTCAGATCGAGCGCCAACGCCACGATGCGCTCGTCCGCCCAATCCCTCGGCGTGCGCGCGGTGGCGTACACCTTCGTCGCACCGCGTTCGAGGGCACGTGCCACGAATTGCTCACCCAGACCGCCATTTGCGCCGGTCACCAACACCGTTCGCCCGTCGAGTCGCTCTGCCATGGTCACTCCTGCGGTAAAGTCGTGCGCTAAGTGGGGTAGCTCCCCGCTTAGATTATGTGGGGACAGTCCCCACTTGCGCAAGGAGGGGTGATGTGTCCGTGACCACACGAACGTCTCGACCGCTTCGAGCCGATGCTCAGCGCAACCGCGACGCGATCCTCACCGCAGCAATTGCCGTCTTCGACGCCGAGGGAATCTTCGCGCCCATCGACGGGATCGCCACGGCCGCCGGCGTCGGCAATGCCACCCTCTACCGGAACTTCCCCACCCGAAACGACCTGCTGGCCGCGGTCATCGAGAAGAGCATCGTCGAATTGATCGACGGTTCAGCCGAATTGGAGCGCGACATGTCGGCCGACGACGCGCTACGCGAGTGGCTGCAACGCGTCGCATGGCAACTCCGCATCTGGAACGACCTGCCCACCTGCATCGCGACGTCGATCGAAGACGCCACCTCGCCCGTGCAGGACGTCGCCACCCGTCTGACCAACCGCACGCGTCACTTCCTCGACCGGGCCAGGGCGGACGGCTCAGCCTCGGACTCCGTCACCGCCGACGAACTCTTCGAACTGGTCACGGCCGTCTCCTGGGCCATCGACCGCTTCGGCGACGACCCCCCACGCGCCCGCGCCCGGGTGGCGCTGGCCACGGCGGGGGCCTTCCACAACCGTTGACGTCAGAGGACTTTGAGGTCCTCGGGCGGAGACGTCACGGTCACCACGGTCCCGCGTCCGACCCCCGATTCGATGGACATCGCCCCACCCATCGCGTCGAACCGCGCCTGCAGCGACGCCAGTCCGATGTGCCCCTCGGCCACCCGCTGCTCGACGATCGACGGCTCGAAACCCGCGCCGTCGTCGGCCACGGTGAGCACCACGCGGTCATGATCGCGGAACATCCGGATGGTGACCTCGTGCGCGCCCGCGTGCTTGTGCACGTTGGCCAGCAGTTCGCGTGCCGCCCGGTACAGCAGCGGCTGCGACACGGGCTTGCCCACGTCCTCCAAGTCGGCGTCGATGACCACGTCGCCGCGACTCTCGTGCTGCCGCACCAACTCCCGCACCCCCGGCGTCAACCCGAGCTGAGCCAGCACCTGCGGATGCAGCGCGGTCACCGTCGACCGGAGGCCAGCCGCGGTGTCGTTGAGCGCCGCGTACACCATGTCGAGCGCGGGATCGGGCATCCGGTCGCGCACCTCGTCGAGCTCCAGGCGGGCCGCCAGCAGGGTCTGCAGCGGGCCGTCGTGCAGATGCTCGGCGAGTTCCCGATTGGTCCGCTCGTCGGCCTGCATCGACTCGGCCACCAACCTGCGGCGAACGTCCAGCAGGGCGGCCACCCTCGCCGCGCGCCGGGTCAGCACGAAGCAGAGGGCCGTCGTCGCCACCGCCAGCCAGATGAGGAAGCCGACCTGCAGGTAGACCACGTCCGGCAACCCGACGTGGTCGTCGCGCTTGGAGTAGACGATCCACGCGCCCAAATAGCATGCCGCCGTGCTGATTCCGAGAACGCCGGTGAACATCGGCCGGTCCCCGAAGGCCACCGACAGCGGGAGCAGGAAGAACACCGGCAGCAGCGCCGCCGTCGCCCCACCGGACACCACGCACAGCGCCACCACGGCGAGCACGTCGACGCCGGTCGACAGCCGGCCGCCCCACGTCGGCACCGGCCCGCGGAACACCGCCACCGCCCACAGGACCGCTGCGATGGAGTAGGCGCCCAGGATTGCCGCGTAGACCTCGGGCAGCCAGCTGTCGACCTCCCAGATCCACACCAGGAAGCCGATCAGCCCGATCAGGGGAAGCCGCAGCAGCGCCGAGACGCGGACGGGTTCGGCGGCGAAGTAGTCGACGAGCTGCCGTGACGCGCGGTCCACGGCTACTCCAGCAGCCCGCGGCGCATCGCCTCGGCCACCGCGGAACCCCGGTCGCCGACGCCGAGCTTCTCGTAGAGCCGCTGCACGTGGGTCTTGACCGTCGACGGGGCGAGGAACATCTTCTTGGCCATCGCCGGGATGGTCTGTCCGCCGGCGATGTAGCCGAGCACCTCGCGTTCCCGCGCGCTGAGCGTCGGGGCGTCGGACTCGTTGCGACGCTGGATCTCGCCGACCAGCCCGGCCGCGAGATTCGGGGCGACGACGTCGCGGCCCTTCGCACAGCTCAGCACCGCGTCGACCAGTTCGGACCGGCTGGACTCCTTGGAGATGAATCCGGCCGCACCCTCCTGCAACGCGCTGTAGACGATCGCGGACTCGTCGTGCGCGGAGATCAGCAGCACCCGGGTCGGCAGCGCGTCGCGCCGCACGGCGGCGGCCACCTGGGCGCCGTCCAGACCGGGCATCCGGTAGTCCAGCAGCGCCACCTGCGGACCGTGCTCCCGGATCATCGCCAGGGCGGCCACGCCGTCCTCGGCCTCGGCGACGACGTCGATCGATCCGCTCGCGCTCAACGCGCGGACCACGCCGTCGCGGAACAGCGGGTGGTCGTCACCCACCACCACGCGCACCTTCTCAGCCGTCACGCCGCCAGCTTCGCACGAAGACTCAGCCGCCGCTTCCGGATTCGGCCTCGGTGGCGCGCGTCCGCCCGGCCAGGCCGATGAGCTCTTCGTGCAGCTCGAACCACACCGTGTGATAGGAGTCGACCATCGGCCGGGTCAACCAGGACATGTCGCCGTCGCGGGCCCGGCGCAGGGCGGCGCCCAGGCGTTCGGCGTAGCCGTCGAGCCGCGCGACCAGCTCGCTCGCCGCGGTGATCACCGGCAGCACCTGGCGATGCAGCTCGTCGAGCCGGTCCAGGACGGCGGCCACCTCGTCGGGACCCGCCGCGTCCCGCGTCAGCTGCCACTGCGAGATCAAGGGTTTGACGCCAGCGTTGACCACCAGGAACCGTTCGTACACCCGGTTGGCGGCGTCGCGGTCGACGCCGGCGCGCTCCTCGGCCAGCAGCTCGGTCAGCCGGGTGCGGCCCGGGTCGGTCAGCCGGACCATCGGGGCGTCGACCAGCAGTCCGGCCGCCACGGCGTCGTCGACGGGACCCGTCAGCTCCGCGCGGGCGACCCGGCCCTTCAGCCGGACCGTCTGCAGCAGCGCGAGCTCGGTCACGAGCGTGCCGCGCGGGCGGCCAGATGCAGCGCAGGCAGGTCGCCGACGGCGTCGGGGACCGCCGCGCGCACGATGTCCGCGAATCGCGACAGTTCCGGGCTGAGTGCCGACTCCGAGAGGGCGGACTCGCCGCCCCGAACCTCGCCCGCGTCACCGTCGACGGTGATGACCAACCCCGCCAGCGACGCGGTCAGCCCGGGTCCGCAGCCGACGACCGCAGGAATGCCGAGTTCCCGGGCGACGATCGCGGCGTGGCTGCTGGCGCCGCCCACCTCGGTGACCACCCCGTTGGCCGCCATGATGCCGGCGACGTCGTCCGGGCTGGTCGTCGGGCGCACCAGGATGACGTCACGGCCCTCGTCGGCCGCGGCGATCGCCTCGTCGCTGGTGGTGCAGGCCAGCCCGGAGGCGATGCCGGGGCACGCCGCGGCGCCGGTGGCCAGCGGCGGACCCGCAGGAGCCGACCGCACCGCCAGGATCGTCGCGAGCTGCTCGGGCGTGACCCGCTCGATCACCCCCGCGTCGTCGACGAGGCCCTCGTCGCGGAACGCCAGCGCCAGCCGCAGCGCCGCGTGTGGCGAGCGCTGCGCCACCCGGGACTGCAGCAGCCACAGCGTGCCCGCCTCGACGGTGAACTCGACGTCCTGCACGTCGCCGCCGAGGCGTTCCAGCCGGGCGCCGGCGTCGATCAGCTGGTCGTAGGCGTCGGGCAGTCGCTCCCGCATGGCCGCCAGGGGCTCACAATCGCTGGTGCCCGACACGACGTCGTCACCCTGGGCGGCGGGAAGCCACTCGCCGAACGGGGTCGACCTGCCGGTCGTCGGGTCGCGCGTGAACAGCACGCCGGTTCCCGACTGCGCGTCGAGATTGCCGAAGACCATGGCCTGCAACAGGATTGCGATGCCGCCACGTTCGATGCCACGATGCTTGCGATAGGCGTCGACCCGGCTCGAGGACCAGGAGGACGCGACCGCGTCGACGGCGCCGCGCAGCTGGTCGAGCGGACGATCGGGCGCCTCGGGGCCCACGGCGCGTCGGTAACCACGCCGGAAGCGCTTCCGGGTGTCCTCGGCGAACGACACCGAGAACTCCTCGCCGAGGGCCGCGACGACCGCGTCGTCCACGCCGACGTTGAGCACGGTCTCGAGCATGCCGGGCATCGACGTGACCCCGCTGCTGCGGACCGACAGCAACAGCGGACGCGGTCCGGCGCCGAACGCGCGCCCCGTACGTTGCTCCAGCAACTCCAGCCCGCGGAGCACGTCCTGCCACAGCCGGTCGACCAGTTCCGGGGGCTTCTCGTCGCCCCATTCGGAGGTCACGCAGAACGCCGGCGGAACGGGCAACCCCAACGCCACCATCTCCGAGACCGCACGGCCCTTGCCGCCGACGGCCCGTCGCGCGGCGTCGTCGAGCCCGTCGTCCAACAGGACCGCGTGTCGGCTACCTGCACCGATCGTCATCGCGTGACCACTCATCTCGCCTAGTCATGTTGGAGGGAACGCCCGAGTGTATGCACGTGAGGGTTACCCGGCCCCACCGGAAGGAACACAATGAACGGTCACGGTTCGCCGTGCACCGCCAGAGGCTTCTAGGCTCATCCAAGGAACACGACGTACCGAATACTTGTGGGTCGCTGCACACGCGGCGGCCCAGACAGGGGTTTCACACCGTATGGCCGATCAACTCGCCAATGCCACCGAGGCGCTCCGTCGGGCACTCGTCCAGAACGACCGGCTGAAGACCCAGAACAGGGCCCTTCTCGAGCGTTCTGGCGAACCGATCGCCGTGGTCGGCATGTCGTGTCGATTCCCGGGTGACGTGAACTCGCCCGAAGACCTCTGGAACATGGTCGCCGAGGGCCGTGACGTGGCCTCCGAGCTGCCCGACGACCGTGGCTGGGACGTTGCCAGCCTGTACGACCCCGATCCCGACGCACCCGGCAAGTCCTACGCCCGTGCGGGCAGCTTCGTCACCGACGTCGCCGACTTCGACGCCGGCTTCTTCGGGATCGCTCCGAGCGAAGCCCTCGCCATGGACCCCCAGCAACGCATGCTCCTCGAGCTGTCGTGGGAGGCCCTGGAACGCGCCGGCGTCGACCCGACTTCGCTGCGGGGCAGCGCCACGGGTGTGTTCGCGGGCGTCATCGCCGGCGGCTACGGCATGTCCAACGACAGCATCGAGGGCTACCGGCTGACCGGAATGACCTCGAGCGTCACCTCCGGCCGGGTGGCCTACGTGCTGGGCCTCGAGGGCCCCGCGGTGTCGATCGACACCGCGTGCTCGTCCTCGCTGGTGGCGCTGCACATGGCGGTGCAGGCGCTGCGCCTCGGCGAGTGCGACATGGCGCTGGCCGGCGGCGTCACGGTCAACGCCACCCCCACGATCTTCGTCGAGTTCAGCCGCCACCGCGGTCTGGCGGCCGACGGGCGCTGCAAGCCCTACGCCGGGGCGGCCGACGGCGTCGGCTGGGCCGAGGGCGGCGGCGTGCTGGTCGTCGAGCGGCTCTCCGACGCCCAGCGGCTCGGACACCCGGTGCTCGCCGTGGTCCGGGGCTCCGCGGTCAACCAGGACGGCGCGTCGAACGGCCTGACGGCGCCGAACGGGCCGTCGCAGCAGCGCGTCGTGCGCGCCGCGCTCGCCAACTCGGGCCTGACGGCCGCGCAGGTCGACGTGGTCGAGGGCCACGGCACCGGCACCCCGCTCGGGGACCCCATCGAGGCACAGGCGCTGCTGGGCACCTACGGGCAGGATCGCACCGAGCCGCTGTGGCTCGGATCGGTGAAGTCCAACATGGGCCACACCCAGGCCGCGGCGGGCGTCGCGGGCGTCATCAAGATGATCATGTCGATGCAGCACGAGACGCTGCCCGTGACCCTGCACGTCGACGAGCCCAGCCCGCACGTCGACTGGACCATGGGTGCGGTCTCGCTGCTGACCGAACCGCAGCCGTGGCCCGCCAGCCCCACCCCGCGCCGCGCCGGCATCTCCTCGTTCGGCATCAGCGGCACCAACGCCCACGTCATCGTCGAGTCGGCGCCACCGGTCGAGGCCGCGCCTCCCGCGACGCCGACTCCGGCGGTGCTGCCGTGGGTGCTGTCGGCGAAGTCGGCGACGGCGCTGCGCAACCAGGCCGCCCGCCTGACCGACCACCTGGCCACCCACCCCGACCTCGGCGACCGCGACGTCGCCTGGACGCTGGCTGGACGCACGTCCTTCGAGCACCGCGCCGTCGTCCTCGGCACCGATCGCGCCCAACTGCTCGCCGGCCTCTCGGAGCTGACGTCCGACGCCGACGTCACACGGGTGATCCGCGGCACGGCCAACCCCGTGGGCAAGGTCGCCTTCGTCTTCCCCGGCCAGGGCAGCCAGTGGATCGGCATGGGCATCGAATTGATGTCCTCCTCAACGGTATTCGCCGACAAGCTGACGGCGTGCTCCGAGGCGCTGGCGGAGTTCGTCGACTGGTCGCTGCTCGACGTGCTGCGCGGCGAGCCGGGTGCGCCCGGCCTGGACCGCGTCGACGTGGTGCAGCCCGCGCTGTTCGCCGTCATGGTGTCGCTGGCGGAGCTGTGGCGTTCGGTCGGCGTGACGCCCGACGCCGTCATCGGCCACTCCCAGGGTGAGATCGCCGCCGCCCACGTCGCGGGCGCGCTGTCCCTGCGCGACGCGGCGAAGGTCGTCGCGCTGCGTAGCAAGTTGCTGGTCGAACTGTCCGGTTCGGCTGGCATGGTGTCACTGGCGTGTGGCGTCGAACGGGCGCGAGAACTGTTGTCCGGCTTGGACATCGGAGCCGACCGCGCCGGCATCGCCGTGATCAACGGGCGCTCCGCCGTCGTGGTCTCCGGTGAGACGTCCGCCCTGGACGCCCTGGTCGCGCAGTGCGAGGCGCTGGAGATCCGCGCCCGCCGCATCGACGTGGACTACGCCTCGCACTCGGCTCAGGTCGAGGCCATCGACGGCCGGCTGCAGGAAGCCCTCGCCGGGCTGGAGCCGCGCTCGACGCGAACCGCGTTCTTCTCCACGGTCACCGGCGACTTGGTCGACACCGCCACCCTCGACGCCGGCTACTGGTACCGCAACATCCGCCAGACGGTGCAGTTCGACCAGGCCGTGCGGGCCGCGGCCGCCCACGGCTACCGCGCCTTCGTCGAGACCAGCCCGCACCCGGCGCTCATCGCGGGCATCGAGGACACCGTTCGCGACTGCACCGACGCCGCCACCGAACCCGTCGTCGTGCCGACGCTCGGGCGCGACGAGGGCGGCTGGGATCGCTTCCTCGCCGCGGCCGCGCAGGCCTTCACCTCGGGTATCACGGTGGACTGGCGCGCGACCTGCGCGGGCGGTCACCTGGTCGAGGTGCCCACCTACGCCTTCGACCGGCGCCGCTTCTGGCTGTCCGGCGGCGGCGCCGGAGCCTCTGACGCCTCCGGTTTCGGCATCAACGGGGCCGCGCACGCGCTTCTGGGCGCCATCGTCGAGGTTCCCGAGACGGGCCAGGTCGTGCTGACCGGCCGGCTCTCCGTGGCGACGCAACCGTGGTTGGCCGATCACGCCGTCGGTGGCGTAATCCTCTTCCCCGGAGCGGGTTTCGTGGAGCTCGTCATCCGCGCCGGCGACGAGGTCGGCTGCGCGACCGTCGAGGAACTGACCCTGCAGGCACCGCTGGTGGTGGCGCCGACCGGCGTCCAGATCCGCGTCCTGGTCGGGGCTGCCGAGGAGTCTGGCTCGCGCACGGTGTCGGTCTTCTCCCATCCCGACGATCCCGAAGCGGCCTGGGTGCTCCACGCGGAAGCCATCGTGGGCTCCACCGAGAACCCGTCGACGGCCGACCTGTCGGTCTGGCCGCCCGCCGGCGCCGTGGCGACCGACGTCACCGACGCCTACCAGACGCTGGCCGACCGCGGCTACGAGTACGGCCCGGCCTTCCGCGGCCTGACCGCGATGTGGCGTCGGGGCGACGAGGTGTTCGCCGAGGTCACCATTCCGCAGGACGTGCAGTCCGGCGAATTCGGCGTCCACCCGGTGCTGCTGGACGCCTCGATGCACGCCATCGCCCTCGCCGTCGCCGATCACGAACTCGCCCTGCCCTTCTCCTGGCAGCAGGTCTCCCTGCACGCCGCCGGGGCGTCGTCGGTCCGCGCGAGAATCGCACCGGTGGGCCCGAATTCGGTGTCCATCGACCTCGCCGACGGGCTGGGACTGCCCGTGCTGACCGTGGGCTCGATGACCACCCGCCCGGTCAACGCCGAGCAGCTGGCGCTGGTCGGCCAGGCCAGTGCCGACGGTGAGCTGTTCGAGGTGGAGTGGTCCACCGTCGCCGCCCCGGAGGCCACCGCGCCCGCCGAGGCCGTCGTCTACGAATCCGCCACGGTGGCGGACGATTCCGTCGACACCGCGACCCTGGTGCATGCCACGGTGCATCGCGCGTTGGAGCGCCTGCAGTCCTGGCTGGCCGAGCCGTCGGCCGCCACGTTGGTCGTCGTCACGCACGGGGCGGTCGCCCTGCCGGGCGAGGACGTCACCGATCTGGCCGGCTCCGCGGTGTGGGGTCTGGTCCGCGCCGCCCAGACCGAGAACCCCGGCCGCATCGTGCTGGTGGACGCCGCAGCCGAGGTCGACGTTGCGGCCGTGCTCGCCGTCGGCGAGCCGCAGGTCGTCGCGCGTAACGGCGCGTTCCACGTCCCCCGGGTCGTGCGCAGCCGCGGCGTCGACGCGGTGCTGCAGCCCCCGACCTCGGGTAAGCCGTGGCGCCTGGGCATCGCCACCGCCGGCACGTTCGACAACCTCGCGCTCGAAGAGGTGCCGAACTCCGACGAACCGTTGCGCGCCGGGCACATTCGCGTCGAGATGAACGCCGTCGCCGCCAACTTCCGCGACGTGATGATCACCCTCGGCATGTTCACCCACGACGCGCTGCTCGGCAGCGAGGGCGCGGGCGTGGTGGTCGACGTCGGCGAGGGCGTGACCGACTTCGCCGTCGGTGACCGCGTGATGGGACTGTTCCCCGAGGGCACCGGCACGCTGGTGCAGGCCGACGCCCGACTGGTCGCGCCGATCCCCACCGGCTGGACCGACGCCGAGGCCGCGGCGACCCTGGTCGTCTTCACCACGGCGTACTACGGCCTGCGGGAACTGGCCGACGTGCAGCCCGGCCAGTCGATCCTGATCCACGCCGCCACCGGTGGCGTGGGCCTGGCCGCCGTCCAATTGGCCAGGCACTGGGGACTGGACGTCTTCACCACCGCCAGCCAGCCCAAGTGGAACACGTTGCGAGCGTTGGGCTTCGACGACGACCACATCGGCGACTCGCGCTCCCTGGGCTTCGAGCAGAAGTTCGCCGAGGTCACCGACGGCCGCGGCTTCGACGTGGTGCTCGACTCGCTGGCCGGTGACTTCGTCGACGCGTCCCTGCGCCTGCTGCCCCGCGGTGGCTCGTTCCTCGAGATGGGCAAGACCGACATCCGCGACGCCGACACCGTCGCCGCCGCCCACCCCGGCGTCCGCTACCGCGCCTTCGACCTCTTCGAACCGGGCCGCCCGCGGATGCACGAGTACATCGTCGAGCTGTCCAGGATGTTCGAAGAGGGCATCCTGACGCCCCTGCCGGTGACGACGTGGGACATTCGTCGCGCGCCCGCCGCCCTGCGGCACCTCAGCCAGGCCCGCCACGTCGGCAAGATCGTGATGACGATGCCGGCCGCGTGGACCCGCGGCACCGTGCTGATCACCGGCGGTACCGGCATGGCCGGCTCCGCGGTGGCCCGCCACGTCGTCGCCAAGCACGCTGTGCGCGAACTGGTTCTGCTGTCGCGGCGCGGAACCGACGCCCCCGGTGCGGCCGAACTGCTCGCCGACCTGACCGCTACGGGCGCGAACGTCCGGGTGCTCGCCGCGGACGCCGCCGACCGCACGCAACTGGAAGCCGTTCTCGACGGCCTCGACCAGCCGCTGTCGGCGATCGTGCATGCCGCCGGCGTGCTCGACGACGCGGTCGTGGGATCGCTGACGCCCGAGCGCGTCGACCCGGTGCTGCGGGCCAAGGTCGACGCGGCGTGGAATCTCCACGAGCTGAGCCGCGAGTCCAACGTGGCTGCCTTCGTCATGTTCTCGTCGATGGCCGGTGTCGTGGGTTCGGCCGGCCAGGCGAACTACTGCGCCGCCAACACCTTCCTCGACGCCCTCTCGGCACACCGCCGCGTCCACGGCCTGCCCGCCACCTCACTCGCGTGGGGTCTGTGGGACCAGGCGAGCGACATGACCGGGCACCTCGCCGACGCCGACCTCAGCAGGTTGGGTCGCGACGGCATCCTGGCGATGTCGACCGGTGACGCCATGACGCTCTTCGACTCGGCCCTAGTGGTGGGCGAGCCCCTGCTCGCGCCCGTCCGGATCGACCGCGCGGCCCTGCGGGCCAGGTCGGCCGAGGGACTGCTGCCCCCGATGTTCGCCCAGCTGGCCAACACCTCGGCCCGGCGCCGGGTCGACGACTCCCTGGTCGCGGCGAAGTCGAAGTCCGTTCTGGCGCAACGCCTGCACGGTCTGACCGAGCAGGCACAGCAGGCGCTGATCCTCGACCTGCTGCGGTCGCACATGTCCGCGGTGCTCGGGAACACCGAGCCCGAGGCCATCACCGCCGAACTCGCCTTCTCCGATCACGGCTTCGACTCGCTCACCGCGGTCGAACTGCGCAACCGGTTGAAGACCGCGACGGGCCTTGCTCTTTCACCGACGCTGATCTTCGACTACCCGACCCCACTGGCCCTGGCCGGCTACATCCGCCAGGAGCTGGCGGGCGCACCGCAGGAGGTCGCGACCACCACGTCGACCGCCCTGGTCGACGACGAGCCAATCGCCATCGTCGGCATGTCGTGCCGCTACCCCGGTGGCGTCGACTCGCCGGAGGCGTTGTGGGACATGGTGGCCGGCGGCCGCGACGTCCTCACCGACTTCCCGACCGACCGCGGCTGGGACCTGGCCGGGCTCTTCAGCCCCGATCCCGACGCTCCCGGCAAGTCCTACGCCCGCACGGGTGGCTTCATCGACAACGCCGCCGACTTCGACCCGGGCTTCTTCGGGGTGTCCCCCACCGAGGCGCTCGCCATGGACCCGCAGCAGCGGCTGTTCCTCGAGCTGGCCTGGGAGGGCCTGGAGCGCGGTGGCATCGACCCGGCGTCGTTGCGCGGCAGCGCCACCGGTGTCTTCGCCGGCGTGTACGCCCAGGGCTACGGCGTCGGCGCCGAGGGTGCCGAAGGCTTCCGGTTGACCGGCCAGGCCTCCAGCGTCGCGTCCGGCCGGGTGTCCTACGTGCTGGGCCTCGAGGGCCCCGCCGTCTCGATCGACACGGCCTGCTCGTCGTCGCTGGTCGCCCTGCACATGGCCGTGCAGGCCCTGCGCACCGGCGAGTGCGACCTCGCGCTCGCCGGCGGCGTCACCGTCAACGCGGCGCCCGACATCTTCGTGGAGTTCAGCAGGCAGCGCGGCCTCTCGGCCGACGGCCGGTGCAAGTCGTTCGCCGGCGCGGCGGACGGCACCGGATTCGCCGACGGCGGCGGCATTCTCGTCGTCGAACGGCTGTCCGACGCCCAGCGCAAGGGTCACCAGGTGCTCGCGCTGGTGCGCGGTTCGGCGGTCAACCAGGACGGTGCGTCCAACGGGCTCACCGCGCCCAACGGACCGTCGCAGCAGCGCGTCCTGCGCTCGGCCCTGGCCAACGCCGGCCTGCGCGCGGCCGACGTCGACGTCGTCGAGGCCCACGGCACCGGCACCACCCTCGGTGATCCCATCGAGGCGCAGGCGCTGCTGGCCACCTACGGCCAGGACCGCGCCACACCGCTGTGGATCGGCTCGGTGAAGTCCAACATGGGTCACTCGCAGGCCGCCGCGGGCGTCGCCGGCATCATCAAGATGGTTCAGTCGATGCGCCACGAGCAGCTTCCCGCCACGTTGCACGTCGACGAGCCCACGCCGCACGTCGACTGGACCATGGGTTCGGTCGCCCTGCTGACCGAGGCGCAGCCGTGGCCCGAGAACGGCTCACCGCGCCGGGCCGGGGTGTCGTCGTTCGGCATCAGCGGCACCAACGCGCACGTCATCATCGAGCAGGCGCCGCCGTCCGCGGCTCCCGTCGTCGAGGCGCACCGTCCGGCCGTCGTGCCGTGGGCGCTGTCCGCGAAGACTCCCGAGGCACTGGCCGATCAGGCCCGCCGCCTCGCCGGCCACCTCGGCGCGCACCCCGACCTCGACGCCGTCGACGTCGGTTGGACGCTGGGCGGACGCTCCTCGTTCGCCCACCGGGCCGTCATGCTCGGCAGCGGCCGCGACGAGCTGTTGACCGAACTGCAGGGGCTCGCCGACGACCTGCCGGGGGCGGGCACCGTCCGCGGCCGGGCCACCGGGTCCGGCAAGACCGCGTTCGTGTTCCCCGGCCAGGGCGCGCAGGCGCTGGGCATGGGCCGCGAGCTGCACGCCGAATTCCCGGTCTTCGCCGCGGCGTTCGACGCGGTGACCACCGAACTGGACCGCCACCTGCTGCGGCCGATCCGCGACGTCATGTGGGGAAGCAATGCGGCCGTGCTGGATTCGACGGAGTACGCGCAGCCCGCGCTGTTCACCGTCGAGGTGGCGATGTTCCGGTTGCTCGAGTCGTGGGGCATCGAGCCCGACTACGTGCTGGGCCACTCGATCGGCGAGCTGACCGCGGCGCACGTGGCCGGGGTCCTGTCGCTGGAGAACGCGGCCGCCCTGGTGGCGGCCCGCGGCCGGCTGATGCAGCGGCTGCCCGAGGGCGGCGCGATGGTGGCGGTGAGCGCCAGTGAGGCCGAGATGCGGCCGCTGCTGCGCGACGGCGTCGGCATCGCGGCGGTCAACGGCCCCGACTCGATCGTCATCTCCGGTCCGGAGGACGCCGTCCTGGAGATCGCCGAGGACGCCCGGGCCAACGGTTGCCGGGTGCACCAGCTGGCGGTCTCGCACGCCTTCCACTCCTCGCTGATGGAACCGATGCTGCTGGAGTTCAACACCGTCGCCAGCGGAATGTCGTTGACGGAGCCCAGGATTCCGGTCGTCTCCAACGTGACCGGCGAGCTGGCCGGTGCGGACTTCGCGACCGCGCCGTACTGGGCCCGCCACATCCTCGAGGCGGTCCGGTTCGACGACAGCGCGCGTTTCCTCGCCTCGGCCGGGGTCACCCGCTTCGTCGAGGTCGGACCCGCCAGCGGCCTCACGGCCACGATCGCGATGTCGCTCGCCGAATCCGAGCCGGTCACGGTCTCGACGCTGAAGAAGGACGCCCCCGAGCCCACGACGCTGATCACCGCGCTGGCCGAGCTGTCGGTCTCCGGCGTCGACGTGGACTGGCAGGCGGCGTGCACCGGTGGTCGACTCCTCGACCTGCCGACCTACGCCTTCCAGCGCCGGCGGTTCTGGCTCACCAGCGGCGGATCGGGATCGACCGACGCCACGGGTCTGGGCCTCGGCCGCACCGACCACGCACTCCTCGGCGCGGTCGTCGAATCCCCCGAGACCGGCGGCGTGGTGCTGACCGGTCGCCTGTCCACGGCGACCCAGCCGTGGCTGGCCGACCATGCGGTCGCCGGCGTCGTGCTGTTCCCCGGCGCGGGGTTCGTCGAGCTCGCCATCCGGGCGGGTGACGAGGTCGGCTGCAACGTCGTCGACGAGCTGATGCTGCACGCACCGCTGGTGCTGCCCGCCGAGGGCGTCGCCGTGCAGGTCGTGGTCAGCCAGGCCGACGAGGCCGGCGGCCGCGTCGTGTCGATCTTCTCCCGCGCGCAACAGGATTCGGCGTCCTGGATCCTGCACGCGGAGGGCGAGCTGGGCGTCGCGTCGTCGGCACCGGGTTCGGACCTGTCCATTTGGCCGCCCGTCGGCGCCCGCGAGGTCGACGTGGCGGATGCCTACGCCGAACTCTCGGCCCGGGGTTACGAATACGGTCCGGCCTTCCGTGGCCTGAAGGCGATGTGGCGCCGGGGCGACGAGGTCTTCGCCGAGGTGTCCATGCCGCAGGAGCTGCAGGCCAACGGTTTCGGCGTGCACCCGGTGCTGCTCGACGGCGCGCTGCACGCGGTGGTGATGAGCCGCGAGGACAACGAGGGCGAAATGGCCCTGCCGTTCTCCTGGCAGAAGGTGTCGCTGCACGCCTCCGGGGCGTCGGCGGTCCGCGCGCGCCTCGCACCCAACGGAACCAGCTCCATGTCGATCGACCTCGCCGACGGGCTCGGCCTGCCGGTGCTGTCGGTCGAGGCGATGGTGGCCCGGCCGGTGACGGCCCAGCAACTGGCCGCCGCGGTCGGCGGCACCGGTGGCGGTGAGCTGTTCGAGGTGGTGTGGTCGGCCGCCACGCCCGCCGCCGAGCAGGCCGACTCCGACGCCGAGGTCGTGGTGTTCCAATCCGTCCCCGCCACAGACGAATCCGACGAGCTGGGCGGCGTGTACGGCGCCACGCACGTCGCACTCGAGCGGCTGCAGGCGTGGCTCGCCGAGAGCTCGGCACAGGATCAGGCCAGCCCGCCGTCCACCCTGGTGGTGACGACCCGCGGGGCCGTCGCCATGCCCGGTGAGGACGTCACGGACCTGGCCGGTGCCGCGGTGTGGGGTCTGGTGCGTGCCGCGCAGACCGAGCATCCGGGTCGCGTCGTCCTGGTCGACACCGATTCCGATCACGTCGACCCGGCGCCGCTGGTGGCGCTCGGCGAGCCGCAGGTCGTCATCCGCGACGGTGTCCTGCACACCGCGCGGGTGCTGCCGAGCCGGGCCGCGGAGTCGCTCCTGACTCCCCCGGCCGACAACGCGCCGTGGCGGCTGACGGTCGCCGAGTCGGGCACGTTCGACGACCTGAGCTTGCAGCCGATCCCGGACGCCGACGAGCCGCTCGAGGCGGGGCGCATCCGGGTGGCCGTTCGCGCGATCGGCGCCAACTTCCGCGACGTCATGATCGCCCTCGGCCTCTACCCGGGCGGCGGTTCCATGGGCATCGAGGCGGCGGGCATCGTCGTCGAGGTCGCGCCCGGCGTGACCGAGGTGTCCGTCGGCGACCGGGTGATGGGCCTGTTCCCCGAGGGCACCGGCACCATGGCCACCACCGACGCCCGCGTCGTGCTGCCCATCCCCGCGGACTGGGGCTACGCGCAGGGCGCCGGGTTCACCGTGGGCTTCGCGACGGCGTTCTTCGCGCTGCGCGGGCTGGCCGACGTGCAGCCGGGGCAGTCGGTGCTGATCCACGCGGGCACCGGCGGCGTCGGCATGGCTGCCGTTCAACTGGCGCGGCACTGGGGCCTCGAGGTGTTCGCCACCGCGAGCCGACCCAAGTGGGACACGTTGCGGGCCATGGGCTTCGACGACGACCACATCGGCGACTCCCGCACCCTGGACTTCGAGCAGAAGTTCCTCGCCGCCACCGGCGGCCGCGGGGTCGACGTGGTGCTCGACTCGCTGTCGGGTGACTTCGTCGACGCCTCGCTGCGGCTGCTGCCGCGCGGCGGGTCGTTCCTCGAGATGGGCAAGACCGACATCCGCGACGCCGACACCGTCGCCGCGGATCACCCCGGCGTCCGCTACCGCGCCTTCGACCTGTTCGAGGCCGGTGCCGACGGCGTGAGCAAGATCCTCACCGGCGTGGCCGAGCTCAGTGATGCGGGAGTGCTTCGCCCCCTGCCGATCTCGACGTGGGACGTACGACGGGCGCCGGCGGCGCTGCGGCACCTCAGCCAGGCCCGTCACATCGGCAAGGTCGTGCTGACCATGCCGGACGCGTGGGCCACCGGCACCGTGCTGATCACCGGCGGTACCGGCATGGCGGGCGCCTCGGTGGCCCGCCACGTCGTCGCCACCCACGGCGTGCGGCATCTGGTGCTGCTGTCACGCCGCGGACCGGACGCCCCGGGCGCAGCCGAGTTGGTCTCCGAACTGACCGACGCCGGTGCCCACGTTCAGGTGGTCGCGGCGGACGCCGGCGACCGGGACGCGCTCGCCAAGGCCCTGGCCGGCATCGACCACCAGCACGCGCTGTCGGCGGTGATCCACACCGCGGGCGTCATCGACGACGCGGTGGTGACGTCTCTGACGCCGGAGCGGGTGGACGCGGTGCTGCGGGCCAAGGTCGACGCGGCCTGGAACCTGCACGAGCTGACCCGTGACCACGACCTGTCGGCGTTCGTGATGTTCTCGTCGATGGCTGGTCTGGTCGGCGCGTCCGGCCAGGCGAACTACTCGGCGGCCAACGCCTACCTCGACGCCCTGGCCACCCATCGGCGCGCCCACGGCCTGCCGGCGATGTCGCTGGGCTGGGGCCTGTGGGAGCAGGCCAGCGGCATGACGGGTCACCTTCAGGACGTCGACCTGGCACGGCTCAACCGCGACGGCATCCTGGCGCTGGCCCTCGACGACGCGCTCGCGCTGTTCGACGAGGCGCTCACCGTCGACGAGCCGTTCCTGGTTCCCGCGCGGATCGACCGGGTGGCATTGCGGACCAAGTCCTCGGCGGGCACGCTGCCGCCGATGTTCGTCGAGCTGATCTCGGGCCCGGCCCGCCGTCAGGTCGGCGACTCGCTGGCCGCGGCCCAGTCGCGTTCCGCACTGTCGCAGCGTCTGTCGGGGCTGCCCACCGACGAGCAGTACGACCTGCTGCTCGACCTGGTGCGGTCGCACATGGCCACGGTCCTCGGGCTGCCCAATCCGCAGTCGATCGCGCCGGACCTGGCATTCCAGGACCACGGCTTCGACTCGCTCACCGCGGTCGAGCTGCGCAACCGGTTGAAGGCGGCGACGGGTCTGACGCTCTCGCCGACGCTGATCTTCGACTATCCGAACCCGGCGGCGATCGCGGAGTACTTCCGCACGCAGCTGGTCGGCGAGGAGCAGCAGGGCCCCGCGACCAACTCGGTCGACGAGGAACTGCAGCGCGTCGTGTCCACCATCCCGATCAAGCGGCTGCGGCAGGCCGGCGTGCTCGACATGCTGCTCAACCTCGCCGCGCAGGGCAGCGGCGCCGACACCGCCGAGGCCGCCCCGTCGAACGAGCCGGACCGGACGCAGGACATCGCCGACATGGACCTGCAGGATCTGCTGGCCGCGTTCAGCGACGACGATGCGAGTTAGGCCTCGATGAGGATCGTCGTCGGGGGTGCCGACGGCGCGATCGGACGTGGGGTGTCCGCCCGGCTGGTGACGCTCGGCCACGAGGTCGTCGGCATCGGATGCCGGCGTCCCGAGAGTTGGCCGGGCGCCGTCGAGTTCACGACGTCGACCGAATACCCGGCCGACGCGGTCTCGGGCGCGGACGCCGTGCTGCACTGCGGTGGCACCGGTGGCCTCGACGCGGTCGCCACCACGGTCGGCCGCGTGGTCGCCCTGGCCGACGGCCCGGACGGCGCGATCGTCGTCCGGACCGCGCTCGTGCTGGGCCGCCACGTCGACGGCGCCGTGCTGACGAGGTTCACCGCGCCCGTGCTGGTCGACGACGGCTCTCTGGACCTGCCGCTGCGGGTGGTGCACGCCCACGACGTCGAGCGGGTGCTGGTGCAGGCACTGCTGGAGTCCGACCTGCCCGCCGGTCGGGTGGACGTCGCCGCCGACGGGACCACCACGCTGCGGGCCATCGCGGCGGCCGTCGGCCGACCCGTCGTGAAGATCCCCGGCCCGCTGGCCCGCCTCGCCGCCGGACCCCGAATCACGGTGCCGACCTTGGACACCACCGCACTGCGCGACGGCTGGAAGTTTGCCCCCACCTTCGACGTGGCGCAGGCCGTCGAGGACTTCGCGCTCGCCTGCCGGGGCCGAATCAGGCTGGGCCACCGCGTGCACGACATTCCGTGGCGGCTGCCTCGCGTGCTGGCAATCCCGGCGGTCGACGCCCCGGCCGCCGACGGGGTCGAGCCGGTGCCCGCCGGTCCGGGCGAGGTCGCCGGGGAGTTCGACACCCCCATCGACCCACGCTTTCCGGCGTTCATCGCCACCAACCTGTCGGAGGCGCTGGCCGGGCCGTTCTCGCCGTCGTCGGCGTCGGTGACGGTGCTGGGGACGCGCGCGGCCGGTCTGGTGATCTCCGAACGGCTCCGCCCCGGTGGCGCCGTCCAGCGCGAGATGTCGGTGCGCACCACCGGAGTCTTCGGACACCGCCTCTACGCGGGCATCACGACCGGCCACTTCATGGCCCACACCGTGCCGTTCATCGACCCTGCGTTGGTGCTCTCGGGCTTCTTCGGCCACACCGAGGACGGCCTCGAGCTGTTCGGGGAACATCTGCCGCCCGTCGAGCCCCGCGGCCTGATCCGCCAACTCCGCGGCGGGCTGACGTTCGCCAACTGCCTCGTCGGCCTGTCCGCCGGCTCCGGCGTCGACACCAAGGCCTTCGTCGACGACGTCGCGCGGCTGGAGGCGGCCGCAACGGACCCCGCCGCGCTCGACGACCAGCGGCTGCGGGAGCTGATCCTGCTGGGCCGCGACCACGTGGTGCACGGGTGGGTGCTCTCCTCGGCGTCGATCCTGCTGTGCGCCGGGTACGGCGTGGTGATGCGCCTGCTCTGCGGGCGCGACGTGATGCCCGCCGCGGGCGACGAACTGGTCAGCGCACAGGCGCTCAGCGCGGTGCACCGGCTCGCCGCCGCCGCGCGCCGCGACCCCGTCGCCGCCCGGCTGCTGTCGGAGCCGGAGACCGACGCCGCGGTGCTCGCCGAGCGGGCACCCGAATTCTCGTCGGCCCTGGCCACGGAGTTGGCACTCATCGGGCACCGCGGTCCCGGTGAAGTCGAGATGCGTTCGGCGACCTACGCCGACGATCCCGACCTGCTGATCCGGATGGTCACCAAGGCGCTGACGGCGCTGCCGCGCGAGCTGCCCCGGCTACCCCAGGTCCCGCTGCGCGCGCGGCCGGTGGCCGTCGCCGCCGCCAGCCAGCTCCGCGAGCGGGAGGTGCGCCGCGACCGGATGGTCCGCGCGATCTGGGTGCTCAGACGGCTGTTGCGAGAGCAGGGTCGACGCATGGTCGACGCCGGTGTGCTCGGCGACGTCGACGACGTGTTCTACCTGCTGGTCGACGAGGTCAACGCGCCGCCGCCGGACCTGGCCGGCATCGTCGCCCGCCGTCGTGCCGAGCAGGCGACGTTGCAGGGGCTGGTGCCGCCCGAGGCGTTCAGCGGCCACTGGACTCCCACGGAGGCCCCCACCACGGCGTTCGAGGGCGGCGAGGTGCTGCACGGCATCGGCGTGTCCGGCGGCAGCGCCCGCGGACGCGTCCGCGTCGTGCACGCCGAGACCATCGACGACCTGCAGCCCGGCGAGATCCTCGTCGCCAAGGTCACCGACGTCGGCTACACGCCGGCGTTCGCCTACGCGGCGGCCGTCGTCACCGAACTCGGCGGCCCCACCTCGCACGCCGCGATCGTGGCCCGCGAGTTCGGGGTGCCCTGCGTGGTCAACGCGCGCGGCGCGACCGCGCGGCTGGTCACCGGAACCGTCGTCGAAGTGGACGGGGCGACGGGCGAGGTCACCGTGCTCGGGGCCTAGTTGGACAGGTGTCATATCGTGGCGGTCATGGACTTCGCGATGTCGGCTAAAGCGCAGGATTATCACCAACGGCTCACCGACTTCATGGTGGAGTTCGTGTTCCCCGCCGAGCACTCCTATGACCAGTACCGCCTCGAGGCCGGCCGCGACGACCACAGCGTGCCGCCCGTCGTCGAGGAGCTCAAGAAGCTCGCCCGCGACCGCGGGCTGTGGAACCTGTTCCTCCCCTCGGAGTCGGGGCTGACCAATCTCGAGTACGCACCGCTGGCGGAACTGTCCGGCTGGAGCATGGAGCTGGCGCCCGAGGCGCTCAACTGCGCGGCGCCCGACACCGGCAACATGGAGACGCTGCACCTGTTCGCCACTCCGGAGCAGAGCAAGCAGTGGCTGGAACCGCTGCTCAACGGCGAGATCCGCAGCGCGTTCGCGATGACCGAGCCCGCCGTCGCCTCCAGCGACGCCCGCAACATCGAGACGCTGATGCTGCGCGACGGCGGCGACTACGTCATCAACGGACGCAAGTGGTGGACCTCGGGTGCCAACGATCCGCGCTGCAAGGTGCTGATCGTCATGGGCCGCACCAATCCCGATGCCGCCTCCCACCAGCAGCAGTCGATGATCCTGGTGCCGATCGACACGCCGGGGGTCGAGATCGTGCGGTCGCTGCCGGTGTTCGGGTGGCAGGACCAGCACGGGCACGCCGAGATCGTCTTCGACAACGTGCGGGTGCCCGCGTCGAATCTGCTCGGCGAGGAGGGCGGCGGATTTGCGATCGCCCAGGCCCGGCTGGGACCAGGCCGCATTCACCACTGCATGCGTGCGATCGGCGTGGCCGAGCGGGCGCTCGCGCTGATGGTCGACCGGGTCAACAAGCGCGTGGCGTTCGGCAAGCCACTGGCCGAGCAGGGCGTGGTCCAGCAGCAGGTCGCGTTGTCCCGCAACGAGATCGACCAGGCTCGGCTGCTGTGTCACAAGGCGGCGTGGGTGATCGACGAGAAGGGCAACAAGGCGGCCCGCAACGAGGTGGCGATGATCAAGGCCGTCGCCCCGCAGATGGCCTGCAACGTGATCGACCGCGCCATCCAGGTACACGGTGGCGCCGGCGTCACCGACGACACCCCGCTGGCCCGACTCTACGGATGGCACCGCGCGATGCGCCTGTTCGACGGGCCCGACGAGGTGCACATGCGCAGCATCGCCCGGGCCGAGTTGGGCAGGGAGAAGAGCCCTCTCGCCACGGCGGTGACCTCGTAGTGGTCTCCAGCGGCGACGAACTGTCCGGCGCCTGGAACTTCCGCGACGTCGCGGAGGAGACCGGAATCAGGCCCGGTCGCCTGTTTCGCTCCAGCGAGCTGAGCCGTCTCGACGACGAGGGGCGAACGGCCCTGGCGCGGTTGGGTGTCGGTGACGTCGCCGACCTGCGTTCGCGACGCGAGGTCGAGCGACGGGGGCCCGGTCTGGTGCCCGACGGCGTGGCCGTGCACCTCTTGCCGTTCCACGAGCTCTCGGCCGACGAGGCCGACGCACCGCACGAGAGCGCGTTCGAGAAGATGATGACGGCCAAGCCCGACGACGAGGACGTCGCGGTGGCGGCCGCGCGCTTCATGACCGAGGAGTACGAGCGCTTTCCGTCGTTGCCCGGTGCGAGAACCGCCGTGCGTCAGGTGATCTCGATGCTCGCCGAGGAGCGGCCCGTGATCGCGCACTGCTTCGCAGGCAAGGACCGCACGGGCTTCACCGTCGCCCTGGTGCTGGAAACCGTCGGGGTGCCGCGCGATGCGATCGTGGCGGACTTCCTGCGCAGCAACGCGGCCGTACCCGCGCTCCGCGAGCGCATCCTCGAGTCGATCCGCACCCGCGCGGAGGAGACGACGACCCCGGAGATCGTCACGTTCGCCGAGGCTCGGCTCAACGAGGAGGTGCTCGGCGTGCGGGAGGAGTACCTAACGGCCGCGAAGCGCTCGATCGACGCCGAATACGGTTCGACTACCGGCTATCTCGAGTCGCTCGGCGTCACACCCGGTCAGGTGTCGCGGCTGCGGACGTCTCTGCTGGGCTGACCAGCTGACCTCGGCGCGTCAGAGCTTGGGCTGCCACGTCTGAGGCGTGATGCGGCCGCCGTAGACGGGCAACTCGATGGGCTGGTCGGTCTCGGCGAACTGCGACCACGGCCGGGTCACGCCGGCGGTGCCGAACTCGCGGGTGCGACGAACCTCGTCGAGATCGATCGTGGCGGCCAGCACCGTCGACTCCGCTCCGACGGCCTCGGCGAGGATTCGGCCCTGGGGGTCGACCAGCAGACTGCGCCCCTGCCCGCGAGGGGCGGCGGCGTTGACGCTGGCCACGAAGACCTGGTTGGCGATGGCGTTCGCCTGGACCAGGACCACCTCTTGGGCGCGGTCGCCGGTGGGTGTCAGCACTACGTTCACCAGCAGCTCTGCGCCCATCCAGGCCAGCTGTCGGGACACCTCGGGGAACCACGCGTCGTAACAGACCATCAGGCCGACGGTTCCGGCATCGCCGATAGGGAGCGTCGAGAATTCGGCGCCCGGCTCGACGGTCTCCACCGGCCGCCAGGGGAAGATCTTGCGGTAGCTCGCCGCCAGTTCACCAGCGGGTGAGAACACCACCATCGTGTTGTAGACCAGCCCCGACTCCGCCGATTCCAGGATGCTCCCGGGGATCAGCCAGATGCCGAGTTCAGCTGCCAGAGCTCCGAGTTGGCGGCAGGTCGGGCCATCAAGCGGCTCGGCGTGTCGCGCCAGATCGGCTTGGTCCCACGGGTCGAACGCGCCGAGCAGGTGCTGCTCGGGGAAGACGAACAGCGACGTTCGCGGGTACTGGCGCACCAGGTCGCGCAGGCGGTGGGCGAACTCCTCCATCGACGCCGGGGCGGCGTCCTGAACGAGGGCGAGAGACAGCTCTTTCGACACGACGGATCCATTCTGAACTTTATTTAGTTTAGACGGTACCCCCGGCCGGTGAGTAGTGTCAACGGACGAGCAGCAGGTGCCGAGCCGAGGAGGAGTGGCCCGATGACCCGAAAGGGCAAGCGCGCGTTGATCATGGACGCCGGCCGAGCCGCACTGCTGGAGCGAGGGATCGCCCAGCTACGCCTCGCCGACGTGGCGGGTGCGGCCGGGCTGACGCCGCCGGGCGTGCTGTACCACTATTCGGACATCTACGAGCTGTTCGACGAGGCGTTCGCCGTGTCGGCCGCGGAGTACTGCGAAGCGCGGCGTGCAGCGGTGAACGCCGTCGACGATCCGCGCGACCGACTACGAGCGTGCATCGCCAGTGGGGTCCCGAGGGCCCGGCATCAGCTCGACACCACCCGGCTGCTGATCGAGCTGCATCCCTACGTATTGCGCGAGCCGACGCAGCTCGAGCGGTGGCAGGCCTTCACGATCGACCAGGTGACGATCTATCGCGAGATCCTCGACGACGGCACCCGCGCCGGGGTCTTCGCTTTGCGCGACGACGCGTTCGTGATCGCCGAGGACTTCATCGCGCTCGAGGACGGTTACTCCGGTTCGGTGGTGGCCGGAGCCCTGACCGCCGACCAGGTGGAGCAGCGCCTGTGGTCCTTCGCCGAGGCGATGTGCGGTGTCGTCTAGACCTGAAAAGAACTCAGTGCGACGGGATTTCGACGTCGGAGAACAGCACGCGGACACCTCCGGTGGACAGCTTCGCCATGGCCTGGAAGAAGGCGCCGGCCTCCGGGGTGGTCACGGCGACACTCGCGGCGTCGTAGTCCGGGTAGTACAGGTCGATCATCCGGTAGGCCGGGGTCGGAGACCCGTCCTCCTTCGGCCACACCTTCGACGTCTCGAAGCGAATGTGACCGGGAATCACGCGGGCCGCCTCCAATTGCTCTGTCTCGTAGGCTGATTCGAACGCCTCGGGATCGGCCGGGTTGTCGTAGATGACCGTGATCTTCGTTTCGGACATGGCAATCCTTCGTCTCAGCCGCGGATGGCGGTGTTGTCGATCCCGCTCGAGACGATCTTAGGGGTGCCGGAGTGATATGTGACGTGGTTGTCGATGCCGCCGAGGGTGATGACGTCGACTGAGTCGACGGTGACGACGGCGTCGATCCCGGCGACTTCGAGGCTGGCGCAGTGGCCGTGCACCGTGACGGGGGTGGCTCCGCCGCTCACGACGAGGTGGCCGTCGTTGCAGTACACCGTCTGCGGTCCGCTGTCGGAGAGCCTGACGGTACCGCCGGGATCGAGTCGGACGGCACTCTGCTCGGCCATCATTCGGGCCGCGGCGCCGGTGCTGATCCAGACCGCGCCACCCAACCAGCCAGCGACCACCAGCACCCAGACCACCATGCCGACCACCAGGCGGACACGCAGTCGGCCGGTCCAATCGCCCGACTCGTTCCGGTCGAGGTCGTAGGGGAACGAACTCACGCACAGCGCGCGCTCCGGATGGCGGGTGTCGGCCAGGATCACGCCGTCGTCGTACGAACGGCCCTTCACCCTGAGCTCGCCGCGATAGCCGTCGAGTACGTACCGGACCACCGTGGTGGTGCTGGGGCCGCTCCACAGCTGGCGCGTCACCGTCCAGCCGTGCGCCTGCGGAAGCCACACGTTCGAGTAGGTGGTGCCGCCGTAATAGGTTGCCCGGGAACTGACGTCGACGCCGACGACCTCGGCGACGCGACCCCATCGCAAAAGCGCCAACCGCCGTCGTGCCGTCCGGAACTGCACTCCGTAGACGAGCACCAGCGCCGCGACGGCCGCCGGGGCCAGCAGCTGCGGATTCATGATCCACACGATGATCGGCGGGATCGCCACCATGAAGAAGGTGAAGAGATACCACCAACGGAACGGCAGCAGCTCGGCGAGCACGAATCTCAACGGAACGCGGCGGGGTGCGTCGGCCAGTCGGGTGTCCACGGGCGCGGCGGGCACGCCACCCATGCCGGGCCGAAGGTTCGGCAACACCTCGAACACGTCGGACATCTGATTGGTTGACGGGCCGGTCTTCTGCCGCGCCCGCGCCTCGGCCAGCTGCGCTTCGAGGTCGGCGATGCGGCGAGCGTCGGCGAGCTGCTTCTCCAGGTCAGCGATGCGCTGCTCCGGATCCTCCGACGACGTCATCTGCGCATGCTCCCACGACGGAGACGTGCACGGGCGGGCGTTGGCCGTCGACCTTCCCGAGAGAACATGCCCCTGCCCGCCTCTGAGCGAATTCGGACGTGTCAGGGATGCGTGCCATCGTCACGCCATGGACGACACCGGGACGTTACGCGGCACCGAACTCCGTTACGCGCTCACCATGTTCTTGCTTCAGCACGGTCCAACCAGCATCACGGACCTCATCGCCGGGCTGACCGAGCAAGGCTTCTTGATCGTCGGCCATCCACCGAAGTCAGTGTCTGATGCGTTGCGATGGGAGATGGAACACGGCCGGGTGTTCCGGCGGCGGCGCGCGGTGTACGCCGCGTGGGACGACATCCCGCGGGCAACGGAGTACCGCATTCACCATCGCGTCCTGGCGCTCCGCGAAGAAGCCCGCCGAATTCGCTCAGAGGCGGGCAACTAGGTCCCCCACCAGAAATCCGCGCACCGGTCAGACCGACGACATCGGCGCGAACTTCCCCACGCCGCGTCTGCCGAACCCCGCCGAATTCGCTCAGAGGCGGGCAACTAGGTCCCCACCGGAAATCCGCGCACGGCCTCAGACGATCAACGCCCCGACCACCCACACCACCGTCGCGAGCAGCGCGCCCGCCAGCTCGACGCCCACCGACAGCGCGACGCCCTTGATCGCGTGCACCGTCGACGCCCACGCCAGCCGCGAGTTGCCTCGCACCGTCAGCTCGGCGAGGAACACCCCGAGCACGAAGCCGAGCACCAGCCCGACGACGGGAACCACGAAGAAGCCGACGACGCCCAGCACACCACCGGCCAGCAGGCTGGAGGTACCGACGTCGGCGCGCCGCATCCGCTTCATCGGCCACAGGTACTTGACCAGCAGCGCCGCGGCCAGAATCGCCGCGGCGACGCCGAACGTCACCCACGCAGCCGTCGTTCCCTCGACGTAGGCCCACACCCCGATGGCCGCGAAGATCAGAATGCTTCCCGGAATCAACGGCACCAGGATGCCCACCAGGCCCACCGCGATCGCCACCGCAACCAGCAGGGTCTCCACGCCGTTCATGGGACGAGTCTGGCAGCCAGTTCTAAGAAGTCTCCGGCCACGACGTCGAACTCGCCGTCCTCCACCGTCGGCGACGGGCGCCCCGGACCCCGCTCCAGCGGCCGAGCCACGTAACCGGTCATCAGGCCGGCGTCCCGCGCCGCCCGCAGATCGCTGGGATGTGCGGCCACCAGCATCAGCTCACCCGGCGCCACGTCCAACAGGTCGGCGCAGCCGAGATAGGCCTCGGGATCCGGCTTGTAGTGGCGGAACAGCTCCGCGGAGATCACGCAATCCCATGGCAACCCGGCCCGCTTGGCCATGTTGGTCAGCAGCGACAGGTTCCCGTTCGACAACGTGGTGATGACGAAGTTCTGCTTCAACTGCGTCAGACCCGCCACCGAATCCGGCCACGGGTCCAGCCGATGCCACGCCAGGTTCAGCTCGGCGACCTCGCCGTCGGGCACTTCACCGAGGCCGGCACCGTCGAGCAGGTCGTCGAGGATCAGCCGGTGCAGCGCGTCGATCTTCAGCCACGGCAGCTCCCCGCGGCGCACCCGATCCATCGCCGCTGGATAGCCCGCCCGCCACGCGTCGGCGAAGGCCGCCCAATCCTGTGCCACGCCATGGCGTTCGCCGAACATCTCGAGTTCGCCGATGATGCTGCTGCGCCAGTCGACGACCGTGCCGAAGACGTCGAATGCCAGTGCCCGGGGCAACCTCGTCATGGTTCCAGCACCACCTTGCCCCGCACCCCACCGGACGCCAGGCTCTCGAGCGCCGCCCGGCCGTCGGACAGCGGGTAGCGCACGGGCGGCGGTGGCCGCAGTCCGGCGTCCACCAGTTTCCCGAGCCCGGCGCCGATCTCCGCTTGAGCACCGGGGGTGCGGTTGATGAACTCGCCCAGACCGACGCCCACGACGCTGACGTTGCGCAGCAGCAGCCGGTTCACCTTCACCGTGGGAATGCCGCCGCCGGACGCGAAGCCCACCACCAACAGCCGGCCCTCGGTGGCCAGCACGCGGATCGCGTCGTCGAACGCGTCACCGCCCACCGGGTCCACGACGAGGTCGACCCCTCGGCCGTCGGTGTGCTCCCGCACGGCTTGCGCCCACCCGTCGGTGAGCGGCAGCACCACGTCGGCCCCGAGCGACTCGACGAACTCCGTTGCACCCGGCCGGTGCACCATCGCGATCACCCTCGCGCCCAACGCCTTCGCGATCTGAATGGCGGCAGTACCGACGCCACCCGCCGAGCCGAGCACCAGCACCGTCTCACCGGCCCTCAGCCCGCCGCGGCGGACCAACCCGAAGTACATCGTGTAGTAGTTGCCCAGCAGGCACACCGCCGCGCCGTCGTCGACGCCGTCGGGGGTGGGCAGCACGCTCGCCGGCGGCAGCGCCACCCGTTCGGCCCAGGCACCCAGCATGCTCAACCCCGTAACCCGTTGTCCCACCGCGAAACCCGAGCCCTCCGGCGCGGAGCGGACGACACCCGCCACCTCGGTGCCGGGCACGAACGGCGGATCGAGCTTGAGCTGGTACTCGCCCTTGATGAGCAGCAGATCGGGGAAGCTGACCCCGGCCGCACCGACGTCGACGACGACGTTGCCGTCACCACTTGGTTCGTCGACGTCGGTGAAGACCAGACCGTCAGGACCGGAAAGGCTCTGCGCGACAAGCGCCTTCACGGCGGTCAGCCGAGCTTGAAGCTGGCCGACTGCGCCGCCGAGAGGTCGGTGATCTCGCCCCACTTGCCGGCCACGTCGTCGACCGACGGCACCTCGGAGAAGGTGACGCCGTCGTTCTGGAACAGCGCGGTGCGCTGCACCTTGCCGCCGCCGACGATGAAGATCGAGTCGGTGTCGGGCACTTCCTCGGTGCACAGGTAGGCCACCACCGGGGCGACGTACTCCGGCGTCAGCTTCTCGAACACCTCGGGCGGCAGGATGTCCTGCGTCATGCGGGTGGCGGCGATGGGCGCGACGGCGTTGGCCTTGATGTTGTACTTCGCGCCTTCCTGGGCCAGCGTGTTGATGAGGCCGACGAGACCCAGCTTGGCGGCGCCGTAGTTGGCCTGGCCGAAGTTGCCGAACAGTCCGCTGGTCGAGGTGGCGACCACGACGCGGCCAAAGCTCTGCTCCCGGAAGTGCGGCCATGCCGCGCGCAGCACGTTGTATCCGCCGTAGAGGTGCACCTTGAGGACGGCGTCCCAGTTCTCGAAGGTCATCTTGTGGAACGTGCCGTCGCGCAGGATGCCCGCGTTGCTGACCACGCCGTGGACGGCGCCGAACTCGTCGATCGCCGTCTTGATGATGTTCTCGGCGCCCTCGGGTTCGGCGACGGAGTCGTAGTTCGCGACCGCGCGGCCACCGGCCTCCTTGATCTCGGTAACCACCTGGTCGGCCATGGCCGATCCGGCACCGGATCCGTCGCGGGATCCACCCAGGTCGTTGACCACGACGCTGGCACCCTCGCGGGCGAGGGTCAGGGCGTATTCACGTCCGAGACCACCACCGGCTCCGGTGACGACGATGACGCGATCCTGCACTCCGGGCATTGCGTTCCTCTTCTCTCGGTCTTCGTTGACGCGCTAGAACAATCTGCGCGCGAGCTTCCACGCCTTCTCTGTATACGGCGGGTAGATGATGGCTGTTAAGTCGGGTCGGGTCGGCTTGGTCAGCACCGACTTGCGGTGGCTGAACTCCTCGAACCCGAACTTGCCGTGGTAGGCGCCCATGCCCGACGGTCCGACGCCGCCGAACGGCAGCTTGGCGGTGGTGAACTGGAACAGCAGATGGTTGACGAGCATGCCGCCCGCCGACACCTCCTTGACGACCCGCTCCCGCACGACCTTCGACTTGGTGAACAGGTAGGCCGCCAGCGGCTTGGGGCGGGCGTTGACGAAAGCGATTGCCTCGTCCAGTGATTGGACCGTCACGATCGGCAGGATGGGGCCGAAGATCTCGTCGGTCATCAGTGGCTCGTCCAGGGCGGGGTCGACGACGACGGTCGGCTGGATTTCGACGGCCGCGGCGTCCGAACCGCCACCGAACGCGACGGTGCCCCTGGTGGCCGCCAGCGCGGTGGTCAACCTGTCGAAGTGCCGTCCGTTGACGATGCGCTTGCCGGAGCTGCCCGCCTCGAACGTGGCGACGGCCTCGCCGATCTTGACGACCAGTTCGTCGCGGATGGTGGCGTCGGCCAGGACGTAGTCGGGCGCGATGCAGATCTGGCCGGAGTTGATCAGCTTGGTCCACGCGATGCGCTTGGCGGCGACGGCGATGTCCGCGTCGGCGGCGACGATCACCGGGCTCTTGCCACCGAGTTCCAGCGTGACCGGCGTGAGGTGCTTGGCCGCCCCCTCGTAGACCCGGCGGCCGATCTCGGTGCCGCCGGTGAAGCACAACTTGTCGAAGCCCTGGGCGATGAGCTCCTGACTCACCGCGCCGTCACCCTCGACGACGGCGACCGCGTCCGGATCGAGGTAGCGCGGGACCAATTCGGCCATCAGCGCCGAGCACGCCGGTGCCACCTCCGAGGGCTTGAGCACGACGGTGTTGCCGGCGGCGATCGCGCCGATGGCGGGCCCCAGCGTCAGGGCGAACGGGAAGTTCCAGGCGCCGATGACGAGCACCGTGCCGTAGGGCTCGTACTCCACCCACCCGCGGCCGGGGAGCTGCGCGAACTCCAGCAGTCGCTGTTTGCGCTTGGTCCACTTGCCGACGTTCTTGGCGGCGTCCCTGGCTTCCCCGACGGTGCTGGCGATGTCGGCCAGCCACGCCTCGAAGGGCTTGCGGCCAAGATCCTGCTCGAGCGCCGCGGCGATGGCGGGTTCGTTGTCGGTCAGCAGCCGCTCGAGGCCCTCCAGTTGCCGCTTGCGCCACGCGACGTCGCGCGTGCGGCCACTGGCGAACGTCGTGCGCAGGCGGGCGACGGTAGCTGCCACGTCGGCCGAGCCGGGTCGTGAGCTCGTCGGGGCGGGGGCCTCTGTGGTCACGGGGAGTCCTTCCTGACCTGTGGTTACGGGAGGCGTGCCGCTCCTCGCGTGCGCCCGATCCTAACCAACCACCCGGTTGACCGACAGGCTTCGGTCAGTCCCGTTGCCCGACGACGAAATCGGAGAAGGCCGTGCGGTCGGCATCCTCGGGCAGCACCCAGCGACCCAGGCGTTGCATCTCGTCGCGCGAGGTCACCGCCGACGCCGTCCAACCGTGCCCGTTGAGCCATTCGGTGACGTCGGCCCGGTTCTCGTCGTGATACATCAGGTCGCCCACGTCCACGGCGTCCTCGATGCCGAACTGGGCGGCGATCTTCTGGAACCGTTCGCGCATCAACTCGCGTCGATCCTGGGCCTGCACCCCGACGGTCTCCACCGCCACCCGACTCCCCGGTGCGCTCAGCGCGGTGACCTGAGTGAACAACCGGTCCTGGGCCTCGGCGGGCAGGTACATCAACAGCCCCTCGGCCAACCACGCCGTCGGCGCCGCCGGGTCGAATCCGGCGTCGACCAGCGCGGCAGGCCAGTCCTGGCGCAGGTCGACCGGCACTTCGTGGCGGCCCGTCGACGGTTCGACCCCGTGCGACGCCAGAATGGTCGCCTTGTACTCCAGGACCTTGGGCTGGTCGATCTCGAAGACCGTCGTGCCGTCCGGCCACTCGAGCCGGTAGGCGCGCGAGTCGAGGCCGGAGGCCAGGATGACGACCTGCCGGATCCCGGCGGCCGCGGCGTCTGCGTAGAACGCGTCGAAGAAGTGGGTCCGCACCGCCTGGTAGTTGCCCATGTGCGCCAGGATCGCGGCCGACTCGGGATCGGCGACTGCCACCTTCTCGGCGAAGGAGTCGTCGAGCATGAACTCCCACACTCCGGTGCCCGCCCCGGCCACCAGGATCCTTGCGTACGGGTCCCGGATCAACGGCGCCTCGCGCTCGGTCTCGGCGGCGCGGGCGGCGGCCACCATCACCGCGGTGGAACCCACGCTGGTGGCGATGTCCCAGGTGTCGTCATGTGCGCGCAATGAACTCATCGCGCAATGCTACCGAGGAAGTTAGTCGTGCTATGTGGCAGCGGGTGCCTCGTTGCGGGCGACGATTGCCAAAAGTGCGCCGAGTTACTCGGCGAGCTTCCAGAGCTTGTTCGCCAGCAGTAGCTCCAGTTTGTCGACGATGTTGCCGAGTTCGTCGTGTCCGCCGACGTATCCGGCGTAGAAACCCATGCCCCACATGACCGCTACGAGCATTTCGACCAAGGTCGAGACGTCGGTGTCGGTGGTCAGCTCGCCGCTCTGCAGCGCCTCGGTAACGGCCCAGGTCACGAACGCCCTGGAGGTCTTCAACGAATTGTGCTCGTCGCGGCTCAGCTCGGGATGCCGCTGAGATTCCAGCACTGACGTCACCAGGAACGCCGCGGCCGAGCGGTCCCGGGAGTCGGCCTGCATGGCCGCCGAGAAGAACGCCGACAACCGCTTCAGTAGAGAGGTCTGTCCGTCGGCCTTGGCCATGCCCGCCGCGACGACCATCTCGTTGGTCTTCTCCACCACCTCGGCGTAGAGCACGCGCTTGCTGGCGAAGTAGTGGTTGATCGCCGGTCGGGTCAGATCCGCACGTATGGCGATCGCCTGGAACGTCGCTGCGTCATAGCCGAGTTCGCTGAAGACCTCACGCGCGGCTCGCACGATCCGCTCGCGCGTCTCCGCCGCCTTCGCTGCGGGCGGGCGGCCAGGACCTCGGGTCGCGGTATACGGCACGGTCAAATTGTGCCACACGCGAGATGTCGCAGCTGCGCCAGTTGGTTGCGGAACCATGAAAATGGCGCTTGCAGCAAACCATCAGAGCCGTCAATCGGGGTGCGGCGACCAATTCTTACAAAAGTCAGACATAGCTGAGTCGTCCGGCCCATGGGGCTGAGTAGACGAATCGACAACTAGTGTTCACACCCATGGGGGGAGGGGTATCGCGGGAGTCGTACTTCGAGACGGGGCTCGACGTGCTGGCCGACGTCGGGTACGGCGGTCTCAAGTTGGCCGAGGTCTGCAACCGACTCGGGGTGACCACGGGGTCGTTCTATCACTACTTTCCCAGCTGGTCGGCCTACACCCGGGAACTCATCGGCCACTGGCTTCGGCGCCGCCTCGACGGCATGGTCGTGGCCTACGCCGAGCCCGACCCGCGACGGCGCATCGACGTGATCGTCAAGCACGCCTTGGCGCTACCCCATGGCGCCGAGGCAGCGATCCGCGTCTGGAGTTCGCTCGACGAGGACGTCCTCGCGGTGCAGCAGGAGGTCGACAAGCGACGGTTCGACGTCATGTACGACGCGGCGTTCGAGATTCTCGGGCACGCGAACCAGGCGCACGTCTTCGCCTCGTGGAGCATGTATCTGCTGATCGGGTACGAACAGGCGACGCTGCCTCGCGACACCGTCGGCCTGCGATGGGTTGCCGAGCAGATGCTCGACGCGTTGGACTCCGGCCGGTTCGCCTCCGTGCCCGACGCGGGCTGAGGCGCCGGTCTACCTTGGGAACATGCTGAGCCCGGCCCATCTCTGGCGCCGGGCGGTCGACCGGGTCAGACGGCGGGACCCGGAGAAGGACGCGGCCCGCCGGGCCGTGCGCGCGGCGCTGGTGCTGCCGCTGGCCGCGGCAATCGGCTTCGCGCTCGGAAGCGGCTCGCAGACACCGCTGTTCGCGATCTTCGGATCGGTCGCGCTGCTGATCACCGTGGACTTCCCCGGTAACCGGCCCGCGCGGGCGCTGGCCTACGGCGGGCTTGGCGTGAACGGCGCCATCCTCATCACGCTCGGCACGCTGGTGGCACCCATTCCGTGGCTGGCGGTGCTGACGATGTTCGTCCTGGCCGTGGTCGTGACCTTCTCGGGTGTGCTCAGCGAGACCTTCGCCGCGGGCCAGCGCTCGACCCTGATGCTGTTCGTTCTGCCCGCCTGCACACCCGTCGGCCCCATCCCGGAGCGCCTCCTGGGCTGGGTCGTCGCGCTGTCGCTGGCCATCCCGGCCGCACTGTTCCTCCTCCCGCCCCGCCATCACGGCGATTTGCGACGGCATGCCGCCCAGGTGTGCGGGACGCTGGCCGACCGGCTCGACGGCGACGCCACCGACGACGACGTGGCGACGGCGATGGGTGCGTTGCGCTCCAACTTCCTGGGCGCCGACTTCCGGCCGGTCGGACTGACCGCAGGCAGCCGGGCGCTGGTGCGGGTGGTCGACGACCTTCAGTGGCTGTCGGACCGCGTGACCCACGGCAGCGGAGAACTGCTGGCCGAGATGAAGGATCCCGTCGTCCGGGTGTTGCGCGAGAGTGCGCTGGTGCTGAGCACGACGGTGGCCGACCGCGACGCCCACCGCGCGAACCTCGCCGAGGCGCTGGCCATCCAGCGGTTGATCGCCCAGAGCCGCTACCGCGACGACATCCTCGAGATCCTCGCCGAACCTCACGACGCCACCGCGATCGGCGTGGGCCGAAAGCTGCTGACCCGCAGGACTATTTCGGGGTGCGTGGGCACCACCGGACGGGTCATCGGCATCGCCGCCGCCGCCGACGCCCGTCCGGTGTGGGCCCGGGTGCTGGGGCGTCGACTTCCCGAAGCGGGGGCCGCCGAGCGGTTGCTGTCGGAGTCCCAGGCGCTGACGTCGCTGCCCGGCGGTTTCCTGGCGACCCGCGCCGTCGTGGTGCGCAACAGCATCCGCACCGGTCTCGGGCTCGCGCTCGCGGTGGCCGTCACCCATGTCTTCCCCGTCCAGCACGGCTTCTGGGTGGTGCTCGGCGCCATGTCGGTGCTGCGCAGCAGCGCCCTGACGACCGGCACCCGGGTGGTCCGCGCCGTCGTCGGGACCACGATCGGGTTCCTGCTGGGCGTGGTGTTCATCGAGCTGATGGGCGTGGAACCGGTCGTGCTCTGGCTGGCGCTGCCGGTGGTCGCCTTCGGCTCGGCGTACGTGCCGGAGGTCGCGTCCTTCGTGGCGGGCCAGGCGATGTTCACGATGATGGTGCTCATCATCTTCAACGTCATCAACCCCAGCGGCTGGCAGGTGGGACTGCTCCGGGTGGAGGACGTCGTGGTCGGTGCGATGGTGGGCGCGGTGGTGTCGCTGCTGCTGTGGCCGCGCGGCGCGGCCGCCAGGGTGTCCCGCGCGGTGGACTCGTCCATCGGGGCCGGCGCCACGTTCCTCACCGTCGCCGTCAAACGGGTGACCCGCGGCGCGTCGGAAGCGGCAGACGACCAGGTGTTCTCCCTGGGGCACGCCGCCATGACGGCGTCCCGCACGCTGGATGACGCAGTGCGCCATTACCTTTCGGAGAGTGGCGGGTCGACCGACCGCCGTGCCCCGGTGATCCGCGCCGTGAACCGAACGGTGCGGGTCCGCACCGCCGCGGAGTTGATCGCCGACGTGGTGCCGCCGCCGCTGACGACGTATCCGCGGGTTCGCGAGGTGCTCGAACTGCACACGTCGGTGATCCGGGAGCGCCTGCACGGTCGGCGGCCGGTGCACGATCTCGGTCCGATCGGCGACGACTTCGTGCTTGCCCTACGCGCCGAGGCCGGCAGCGACGACCTGTCGATCAGGGCGGCGCTGCCGTTGGTCACCGTCGCGGCGAACCTCGGCGAGTTGGAACTGCTGTACCCGGAACCGGTGCATCCCGAGGCGTTGCGGAGCGGTTAGCGGCCGCCCCGGTGCGGCATCAGGGCGTTCGGCGGGATGGCCCCGAACTTGCCCGCGTTGAAGTCCTCGAGCGCCTCGATCACCTCGGCCTTCGAGTTCATCACGAAGGGGCCGTAGTGGAAGACCGGCTCGCGAATGGGCTTGCCGCCCAACAGCAGAACCTCCATCGCAGGGTTTCGCGCGTCCTGGCTGGACCGCGCGGAAACCGAGATCCGGTCACCGGGTCCCATGACCGCGAGCTGGCCCTGGCGGATCGGGTTTCCGACCGGTCCGACGGTGCCCTCGCCGGCCACCACGTAGACCAGGGCGTTGAAGTCGCGGTTCCACGGGACGTCCAGACGGGCGCCGGGCTGAATCGTGGCGTGGGCCAGCGTGATCGGCGTGTACGTCGACCCCGGTCCCTGCTGGGCGTCGACCTCGCCTGCGATGATTCGCAGGAGGGCGCCGCCGTCGTCGGAGGACAGCAGTTTGACCTCGCCGCCTTCGATGGACTGATAGCGAGGCGCGGCGAACTTGTCCTTGCGGGGCAGGTTGACCCACAGCTGGATGCCGTGGAACGTGCCGCCGCTCTCGACGAGTTCGGCCGGCGGCGTCTCGATGTGGAGTACGCCCGCGCCGGCGGTCATCCACTGGGTGGCGCCGTCGGTGATCAGGCCGCCGCCACCGTGCGAATCCTGGTGGGCGAAGCGGCCGTCGATGATGTAGGTGACGGTCTCGAAGCCGCGGTGCGGGTGCCAGTCGGTGCCCTTGGGCTCACCGGGCTCGTATTCGACCTCGCCCATCTGGTCCATGTGCACGAAGGGGTCGAGGGCGGCGGCGCTGACGCCGGCGAAGGCGCGGACGACGGGGAAGCCCTCGCCCTCGTAGCCCTTGGGTCCGGTCGTGATGGACCGCACGGGACGCTCGGTGTCGGACGCGGCGGGTCCCGCGACGCGGGGCAGGGTCAAGGTGTCGGCGGTGATGGCGGGCATCTGGTACCTCCTGGGAGTATGTACCCACTATAACCGGACCACGGTCCGATTATTCCGTCAGGCGAGCACGGCACTCGCCGCGGCGCGCGCATCGGCGGCGGTGGCCGTGTCCAGCGCAGCGGCCGCCGCTTCCTCACACTGCGCCAGCGTGACCTGCGCGAGCTTGGCGCCGACGGCACTCACCGCCGCGGCGGCCGCCGACAGCGACGAGACGCCGAGGCCTACCAGCACACACGCCAGCTGCGGGTCGGCGGCGGCCTCCCCGCACACGCCGACGGGCTTGCCGACCGCCACCCCGGCCTTGGCCGCCATCGCGACCAACGCCAACACCGCGGGCTGCCACGGGTCGGTCAGGGTCGCCAGCTCGGCCGACATCCGGTCGGCGGCCATCGTGTACTGGGTCAGGTCGTTGGTGCCGATCGACAGAAAGTCGACGTGGTCGAGGATGCGGTCGGCGAGCAGCGCGGCGGCGGGCACCTCGATCATCACGCCGGGCACCAGGCCGTGGGCGCGCGTCTCGTCGGCGAAGGCCTTGGCCTCGGCCGGGGTGGCGATCATCGGCGCCATCACCCACGGCGCGGTCGCGGTGTTCTTGGCCGCCGCGGCGATGCCCTCCAGTTGCCGGGTCAGGATGCCGGGATTGCCGTCGGCGATGCGGATGCCGCGCACGCCGAGGGCGGGGTTGGCCTCGTCGGGGTGGCCGACGAACTTCAACGGCTTGTCCGAACCCGCGTCGAGGGTGCGGATCACGACCTTCTGCCCGGCGAAGGCGTCGAGCACCTCGCCGTAGATCTGCGCCTGCTCGTCCACCGACGGTTCGGTCGAACGGTTGAGGAAGCACAGCTCGGTGCGGAACAGCCCGACGCCCTCGGCCGGGGTCTCGCGCGCCGCGCGCGCGGCCGCACCGTCCTGGACGTTGGCGAGGATGGCGACGACGTGTCCGTCGGCGGTGGCGCCGGGGCCGCTCCAACTCTTGGCCAGGTCGGCCTCACCGCGGGCGACGGCGACGGCCCGAGCGGCCTCGTCTTCGTCGGGCGCGACGGTGACGGTGCCGACCGTGCCGTCGACCATGATCATGGTGCCCGCGGCGACGGAGTCCAGACCGTCGACGGCGACCACGCAGGGGATGCCGAGCTGGCGGGCGATGATCGCGGTGTGGCTCGTCGGTCCGCCCAGCGTGGTGGCGAGCGCGACGACCAGTGAGGCGTCCAGCCCGGCGGTGTCGACGGGGGCCAGGTCCTCGGCACACAGGATCGACGGCACCTCCGGCACCGGCACGCCGGGCTCGGGCAGGCCGTTCAGCTCGGCGATGACGCGATCGCGGATGTCGCGCAGGTCGGTCACCCGCTCAGCCATCAGCCCGCCCAGTTGGGTGAACATCGTGACGAACTGGTCGACGGCGCCGGTCACCGCGCTCACGGCCTGGTTGCCCTGGCCGATGCGCTTCTCGGCGGCGGCGATCCAGGCCCGGTCCTGCGCCAGCTGGGCCGTCGTCGCCAATACCTCCGAGGCCGCACCCGAGGCGTTCGCAGCGCGTTCGCGCAGCCGGTCGGCCACGGCGGCGGCGGCCGCGGTGAACCGCGCGACCTCGCCGGGGCGCCGGGATTCGTCCAGGTCGGCGGTGGTCGACGCGACGTCGACCGTGGGCCGGGATCCGGGCCTGATCACCGGCGCGTACTGCACGCCACCGACCGCGGGGATGCCGCGCAGGACGGTGCCGGCGGCCGGCTGGGGGGCGTCCGAGAGGTGCAGTGATACAGGAGACGAAGTGGCGCTCATGTGAACCAGATTACAACAAACCGTTGACAAGTCAACACATTCAGGGGTAAAACCAACGATATCAACATTCGAACGCTGCCGAACCCACATAAACGGAGAGTCATGTACGCCGAAGAGCGCCAGCAAGCGATCGCCGCCTTGGTGATCAGCCAGGGCCGCGCCTCGGTCGCCGAACTCGCGCAAACCTACGACGTCACCACCGAGACCGTCCGGCGGGACCTGGCTGCACTCGACCGGGCCGGCGTGTTGCGCCGGGTCCACGGCGGCGCCGTCCCCACCCGGGCGCTGCACCTCGTCGAACCCGGAGTCGGCGAACGGGAGACCACCCGCGCCGACTACAAGGACGCCATCGCCGAGGCCGCCGCCGAGTTCTTCCCGCTCAACGGCGCCAGCGTGCTGCTCGACGCGGGCACCACGACCGCACGCATCGCCAACCAGCTGCCCACCGACCGCCAACTGGTCGTCGTCACCAACTCGGTGCCCATCGCCGCCCGGCTGGCGTCGATGTCCACGGTGTCCCTGCAGCTGCTCGGCGGCCGGGTCAGGGGCGTCACGCAGGCCGCGGTCGGCGAACAGGCCCTGCGGGTGCTCGACAACCTTCGCGTCGACCTCGCGTTCATCGGCACCAACGGCATCAGCGTCCGGCACGGACTCTCCACCCCCGACAGCGAGGAGGCCGCCGTGAAACGCGCCATGGTCGCGTGCGCCAACTACGTCGTCGTCGCCGCGGATTCCACCAAGGTGGGCCGCGAGGACTTCGTCAGCTTCGCCCCGATCTCCAGCGTCGACACCCTCATCACCGACGCGGAGATCTCCGACGCCGACCGCCGGACACTCACCGACGAAGGCGTCGAAGTCATCGCGACGGGAGCTCCCGAATGATCGTCACCGTCACGCCGAATCCCAGCATCGACCGCACGGTGTCGCTGGGTGCGCCCCTCGCCCGCGGCGCCGTGCACCGCGTCACCTCGACCATCAGCGAGCCCGGCGGCAAGGGCGTCAACGTCGCCAGGGCATTGGGTCTGGCCGGGCTCGACACCGTCGCCGTCCTGCCCACCGCCGACGACGATCCCATGGTGACCGCCCTGCGCGCCGCCGGAGTGACGTTCCGCAGCGTTCCCGTCAGCGGGGTCGTGCGCACGAACCTCGCGATCACCGAGGCCGACGGCACCACCACCAAACTCAACGAACCCGGGGCGCCACTCGACGCCGCGGCGCTGGACGCGCTGACCCGCACGGTCCTGTCCTACGCCGAGACCGCCTCGTGGATCGTGCTTTCCGGCTCACTACCGCCCGGCGTGCCCGACGAGTGGTACGCCGAGGTCGTCGCACGACTGGCGTCGGCGCCCTGCCAGCTGGCCGTCGACACCTCCGAGCGACCGCTCGACGCACTCGCGGCCCGCTTCGCCACGGCGGCACCGGACCTCATCAAGCCCAACGCCGAAGAACTCGCGGGCCTGGTCGGCGCATCGGCCGAAGAGCTCGAAGGTGCCGTCGCGCAGGGTGATCCGACGCCGGTGATCCTGGCCGCCAACCAGCTCATCGAACGCGGCGCCACGACCATCCTCGTCACACTGGGTGCCGCAGGCGCCGTCCTCGTCGACCCGACCGGCAGCTGGATGGCCGCCCCGCCGCCCATCACGCCCCGCAGCACCGTCGGCGCAGGTGACTCGTCGCTCGCCGGGTACGTCCGTGCCGCCGTCGGAGGAGCCGAGCCCCCTCGCCGCCTCCAGATGGCGGTGGCCTACGGCAGCGCCGCAGCCGCGCTGCCCGGCTCAGCTCTGCCCGCACCGTCGCAAGTCGACCTGAATGCCGTTCACGTCTTTGCCATTACACCCGCCGCCATCCGCCCGTAATCCGAACAAGAGGAAGAGAACCATGTCCATCATCACCACTGACCTCGTCGCCATCGACGTCGACGCAGGCGGCGACAAGGAGGCCGTCATCGGCCTGCTCGCCGCGCGTCTCGCCGATGCCGGACGCTCCTCCGACGGCGCGGGCCTGGTCGCCGCCGCGATGGCACGCGAAGCGCAGTCCGCCACCGGTCTGCCGGGCGGAATCGCAATCCCCCACTGCCGTTCGCCCTACGTCGACGAGGCCACCATCGGCTTCGCGCGGCTCTCGCCCCCCGTCGACTTCGGCGCTCCCGACGGTCCCGCCGACCTCGCCTTCCTGATCGCGGCGCCGGATTCCGGCGGCGCGGAGCACATGAAGCTGCTGTCCAGTCTCGCAAGGGCATTGGTGCGCAAGGAGTTCGTCGCGTCCCTGCGCGCAGCCTCCTCGGCCGAGGAGGTCGTCGCACTCGTCGAGCAGGTCGTGAATCCTGCCCCGGCCGCCGCGCCGACCGCTGCAGCCACGCCTGCCGAGTCCAAGAAGACCACGACGCTGATCGCCATCACCGCCTGTCCCACCGGCATTGCGCACACCTACATGGCCGCCGACTCGCTGGCGCTGGCCGCCAAGGACGCCGGCGTGACGATGCACGTCGAGACGCAGGGTTCCTCGGGCAGCACCCCGGTGGCACCGGAGGTCATCGCCGCCGCCGACGCCGTCATCTTCGCGACGGACGTCGGCGTGAAGGACCGCGGCCGGTTCGCCGGCAAGCCCGTCATCGCCTCCGGCGTCAAGCGCGCCATCAACGAGCCCGCCAAGATGGTGGCCGAAGCCGTCGCCGCCGCAAGCGATCCCAACGCCGCGCGCGTCGAGGGCACCGCAGGCGGGGGCGCGTCGTCCTCCACACCGTCGGCCTCCGGCGGAGTCGGCTGGGGCACCCGCACCCGGCAGATCCTGCTCACCGGCGTCAGCTACATGATTCCCTTCGTCGCCGCCGGCGGTCTGCTGATCGCCCTGGGCTTCCTGTTCGCCGGGTACGACATCGCGAACAAGCCCGAGGGCGCGACGCAGTCGCTGGGCAACATCATCGCCAGCACCAACTCGCTGACCAACCTGCCCGACGGCGGATTCGTCCAGTACCTCGGCGCCGTGCTGTTCACCCTGGGCGGCCTGGCCTTCGGCTTTCTGGTGCCCGCCCTGGCTGGTTACATCTCCTTCGCCATCGCCGACCGACCCGGCATCGCACCGGGTTTCACCGCAGGCGCGGTGGCGGTGTTCGTCGGCGGCGGCTTCATCGGTGGCATCGTCGGTGGTCTCATCGCCGGCTTCACCGCTCTGTGGATCAGCAAGATCGCCGTCCCGAAGGCCATGCGCGGCCTCATGCCGGTGGTCATCATCCCGCTGGGCGCCTCACTGGTCGTCGGTCTGCTGATGTTCCTGCTCCTCGGTCGACCGCTGGCTGCCATCACCTCGGGCCTGACCAGCTGGCTCGGCGGGCTGTCCGGCAGCTCGGTGATCCTGCTCGGCGTCATCCTGGGCCTGATGATGTGCTTCGACCTCGGCGGCCCGGTCAACAAGGCGGCCTACGCCTTCGCCACCGCGGGACTCAACGTCGCCGATCCGTCGTCACTGCGCATCATGGCCGCGGTCATGGCCGCCGGCATGGTGCCGCCGCTGGCGATGGCGCTGGCCTCGACCGTACGTCCGAAGCTGTTCACCGAGCCGGAGCGCGAGAACGGCCGAGCCGCATGGCTTCTCGGCGCCTCGTTCATCTCCGAGGGCGCCATCCCGTTCGCCGCGGCCGACCCGCTTCGCGTCATCCCGTCGATGATGGCCGGCGGCGCAGTGACCGGTGCGCTCATCATGGCCTTCGACGTCACGCTCAAGGCTCCCCACGGCGGCATCTTCGTGTTCTTCGCGATCGGCAACCTCCTCTGGTTCCTGGTCGCCCTGGCACTCGGAACCGTCGTCGCAGCCGCCGCGGTGGTCGCAGCCAAGCAGTTCGCCAAGAAGGTGGACACCGATACCGCCCCCGAACTCGTCGCCGCCTGACATTCTCGAACCCACCGCAAAAGGAGATTCATCATGCCCGCCAAGACCGTAATCGTCGGATCGTCGATCGGCCTACACGCCCGCCCCGCGGCGATCATCGCCGAAGCCGTCGTCAACTCCGGCGCCGACGTCACCCTGTCGCTGGACGGTGGTGAACCGGTCGACGCCGGCTCGGCGCTGATGATCATGACCCTGGGGGCCGGCAACGGCGCCGAGGTGACCGTCGCCTCCGACGACGCGGCGGCGCTGAGCACGGTCGCCGAGCTCATCCAGAAGGACCTCGACGCCTAGGCAGATCAACACGTTCTAGTCGGGGGAGGCGCCACCAGCGCCTCCCCCGAGCTCGTCAATAATGGTGCACGGGGGGCTCTCACCGCATCGTACGATTGCGACGTGCCAGTGCTCGTAGGGCTTGACGTGAGGGAATGCGCCGTCCACGGGGCGGTGAGGGCTTTGCTAAGGGGGTTTCGGCAGCAGCTGGGACCGGTCGGGGAACGAAGGGGTGACTCGTGACGCGTCGCATCGTCATGCTCCTCGCCGTGCTGTTCCTGACGGTGTTCACCGCGCCCCCGGCCATCGCGATCGAGCCGCCCGCCATCGACCCGGCGGCCCTTCCGCCCGACGAGACGGGCCCCGACACCCCCACCGAGCTACGCCGCGTCTGCTCGAGCCCGACCGTCTTCCCCGGGGCCAACTTCGCGGACAAGCCGTGGCCCAACGACTATCTCCGCATCGCCGACGCGCAGAAGTTCGCCACCGGCGCGGGCGTCACCGTCGCCGTCATCGACACCGGCGTGAACGGCTCGGCGCGCGTCCCCGCCCTGCCCGGCGGCGACTTCGTGGACAAGGCCGGCGACGGCATGAACGATTGCGAGTGGGCGGGCATCGTGGTCCCGGAGGCCGGCCGCGGTCGCGGTCACGCGCTGCGCCAATTACGCGAACTGGCCGAACGCCACGGCTATCCCGTTCGCGCTCGGCGAATCTTCGTCGAACAGTTCTTGGAATCTGCCTGATCAACGGCCGGGTGACGACGAATCGGCGTCGAGGGGTCGCCGGTTCGGAATACCCAACGGGGCGTGAGCGGTTAAACTATCCGTGACGGTGCCGCTCATGCCCCGGGTACCAACTAAATTCGTCGCCTAGAGCGACCACTTGCCGTGAGGCGCCATGGCGGTACCGTCGCCTGAGCCGCCGATGCACTCGCATCGGCGGCTTTGGGCTTTCTGGGGACGAATCGCGCCTGTGGACAACTCTTGCCGTGCGTCGGCGTTCTGTCGGCGGCCGCTCGTAGCTTGACCGGCATGACTACCTACTGGATCAACACCGTCAGCCGGGGCCACGTCACGCGGGGCGTGGCCGGCGGCTTCACCCAGGCCAACCACGGCAAGCCGCACATGCTCAAACGGATGGCCCGCGACGACTGGATCGTCTTCTACTCCCCGAAGACCGACTACCCCGACGGTGACCCGCTGCAGGCGTTCACCGCCATCGGCCGGGTGGCCGACGACGAGGTCTACCAGGAGGACTTCGACCCGCAGTTCCAACCGTGGCGTCGCCGGGTCGAATTCTTGCCGTGCACCGAGACGCCGATCCGCCCGCTCATCGAGAAGCTCGACTTCATCGAGGTGAAGGCGCAGTGGGGGTACCGATTCCGGGCCGGGGTGTTCAAGATCGAAGAGCATGACTTCGAGCTGATCCGTGCGGCGATGACCGCGGCGTCGGCGACACCCGGAGATACTCTGACGGGGTGAGCAACACCGAGGCGGCGCCGGACCAAGTCGCCTGCAGTGCTTCGCGATTCACCGGGGTGCTGCATCCGCGCGAAGTGCCGCTCGGTGGACCTCGAGCCATCCGGGTCCGCCGCACCCTGCCGCAGCGGCAACGGTCGCTCATCGGAGCGTGGTGCTTCGCCGACCACTACGGCCCGCACGACCTCCGAGCGGGGCCCGGCATGGACGTGCCGCCGCATCCGCACACCGGGCTGCAGACCGTGAGCTGGCTGTTCAGTGGCGAGATCGAGCACCGGGACAGCGCGGGAACGCATGCGACGGTGCGGCCCGGCGAGCTCAACCTGATGACCGCGGGGGCGGGCATCTGCCACTCCGAAGTCTCGGTTCCCGCCGCCCGCATCCTGCACGGCGTGCAGCTGTGGGTCGCCCTGCCCGACGCCGACCGCAACACGACCCGCGACTTCGCCCACTTCGTGCCAACCGTGCAGACCGTGGGCGCCGCCGACGTCCGGGTGTTCCTCGGCGAGCTCGCCGGCGTCCGGTCCCCGGTGCACACGTTCACCCCGCTGGTGGGTGCCCAGGTCGACCTCGCACCCGGCGGTGTCGTCGAACTCGCCGTCAACCCGTCCTTCGAGCACGGCGTCCTGCTGGACCACGGCGAGGTGCAGGCCGGCGGCACGGCGCTCGGTGTCGCCGACCTCTGGTACCAGTCCCCCGGCCACGACGTCGTCCGGCTCGCCAACGGCGGTGGCGGTCCGGCGCGGCTGCTGCTGCTCGGCGGCCCGCCGTTTCCCGAGGAACTCGTCATGTGGTGGAACTTCGTCGGTCGCAGCCACGACGAGATCGTCGGATACCGTCGCGAGTGGGAGCAGCACGCCGAGCGATTCGGTTCGGTCGACAGCTACCCGGGTAGACGATTGGCCGCCCCACCCCTGCCCACCTCCACCCTGCTTCCCCGCCCCAACCGCTAACCCGAGGAGATCGATGAGCACCGTGAAGACCACCGACAAGACCGGCGCGGAGACCACCGTCACCAGCGAAGCGGACCGCTTCGTGATCGCGGTCGAGGGTGAGAACGTCGGGTTGGCCGAGTTCTCCGACAGCGACGGACGACGCACCTTTCCGCACACCGAGGTGGACCCGAAGTTCCAGGGCCGCGGGCTGGCGACCATCCTCGTCGCCGAGGCGTTGAAGGCGACGCGGGACGCCGGGCTCCGGGTGGTGCCGGCATGCTCGATGGTCGCCGACTACATCGACAAGCATCCCGAGTTCGCGGACATCACCGACGGGGTGTGACGGCGCGTCAGCTCAGGTACTGAGCGGTCGAACCGGACACGGGCATCTCGCCCATGCCCAGCTTGCGGTGGTCCCAACTGCGCGTCCTGGTGGGCACCAACCGCACGGCGATCCGGTTGTTCATCATCTGGTCGACGAACGGCCTCATGTCCTCGGTGTACGGGCCGGTGTAGCGCTCCCAGACGCTGATCCCCACGCGCAGAAGCAGATCCGGGTCGTCGTCGACGATGTGAGCCGCGCCGTCGAAGGACACACCGCGCAGGGTGTCGTAGGTGTGGCCGTCCTCGATCATCACGGTCAGACGGGGGTCGCGGCGAAGGTTCACCGCCTTTTGCGACTTGGCCTTGGTCTCGAACCAGATGTCACCGTCGACCACCGCGTACCACATGGCGACCAGATGTGGTCTGCCGTCGGCCGACAGAGTCGCCATGGTCGCGGTGCGGCTGCGCTCGACGAACTCGACGATTTCGTCGTCGCTCATCACGATCTTCGACCGTTCGTTCTTGCCCATCTCGTATCCCTATCAGGGTCCTCGACGTGCGTCGTCACCGGGCTGCGGTTGAGCTCGCCGGTATACCCTCGCATTTCGCTAACTCGACGAAGCAGGATGTGTCCCCATGGGCGGAGTGAGGGCGGCGCTGATCGCCGTGATCGTGGCGCTGCTGATCGCGGGTTGCGGGACGACCACCCCGGGCGTCGCCGTCTCGCCGCTCTACGACCCCTTCCGCGCCGGCGGCCTGCCCGCAGAGGACGGGCCCAGCGGCATCCGGGAGGACTCTCCCGCACCCCAGGGTGACGTTCGGGGCACCGACGGCGGTGACGCCGACAAGCTCGCAACCCTGGGCGTCAACGACGTCGCGGAGTTCTGGGAGAAGAACTACGCCGATTCGTTCGACGGATCCTTCACTCCCATCAGGGATTTGGAGTCCTATAACTCGGAGAGTCCGTCGAGCCCGGAGATCTGCGGCGGGGAGACCTACGACAACCCGAACGCGTTGTTCTGTCCGAGCGACGATCTGATCGCCTGGGACCGCGGCGTTCTGGTGCCACTCGGGCAACAGTTCTTCGGCGACACGTCGATCGCCGCCCTGCTCGCGCACGAGTACGGGCACGCGATCCAGGACATGGCTCGGCTCGCCGACGACGACACCAGCACGCTGGTCAGCGAACAGCAGGCGGATTGCCTGGCGGGCACCTACATCCGCTGGGTGGCCGAGGGAAAGTCGCCTCGCTTCCGGCTCAGTACCGGCGACGGCCTCAATCACGTTCTGGCGGGCGTGCTCACGCTGCGCGACCCGACCTACGTCGCCGACGACGCGCCGTATCTCGAGCAGGGTCACGGCACGGCGCTCGACCGCATCAGTGCCTTCCAGATCGGCTTCACCTCCGGGGCGGCGGAGTGCGGCAAGATCGACATGGCCGAGATCACCGAGCGGCGTGGCGATTTGCCGTTGACGCTTCCCGCGGAGGGCGGCAGCGAACCAACTTCCGGAGACGTCGAGGTGACCGAGGACGTCGTCACCTCGCTGGTCGGCGTGCTCGGCACCGTCTTCCAACCCGCCAACGCTCCCACGCTGTCGTTCGGCGCGCCCGAGTGCTCCGACGCGAAGCCGGGCCCGGTGGCGTCGTATTGCCCGGCGAGCAACACCATCTTCGTCGACGTCGCGGCGCTGGCGCAGATGGGCAGGCCGTCGGACCGGGAGGACTACACCTTGCTGCAGGGCGACAACACTGCCCTGTCGGTCGTGACGTCGCGCTACGCGCTGGCGGTCGAACACGAGCGCAACGCGGCGCTCGACACCGCGGGGGCCGCGCTGCGCACTGCGTGCCTGACGGGCGTCGCACAGCGCGAGATGTCCGAGAATCAGGGCCTGGCGTTGACGTTGACCGCGGGAGACCTCGACGAGGCAGTCGCGGGATTGCTGACCAACGGCATGGTGGCGAGCAACGTCGACGGTGAGACGGTGCCTGCCGGGTTCACCCGAATCGTGGCGTTCCGGTCGGGCTTGAGTGGCGACGCAGATCTTTGCTACAACCGCTTCGCGTAACTCAGCCGGTAGGTAGTGACGTTGGGCCACAGCCACGGTCGCTAAGATGATCTTCATTTCCGGTAACACGAATGAGTGCGAGGAGGGTTGGCGGCCAGTGGCAAAGAAGACCGTCGTCGAATGGGTCGACGACATCGACGGGACCGCTGCGTCGGAGACGGTGACGTTCACCATCGACGGTTCCCGCTACGAGATCGACCTGTCCGAGAAGAACGCCGCGAAGCTACGCAAGGCCATGAGCGGTTGGATCGAGGCCAGCAGGCGTTCGTCGAATCGCCGGGCGCGCGCCGCGCAACAGCCCAAGAACGACTCGTCCGAGTCGACCAAGGCGCGAAAGTGGGCCATGGACAACGGGTTAGACGTCGGTCCCCGCGGCCGCCTGAAGTCCGAGGTCATCGACGCCTACCGGTCGCGGTCCGCCGACGCCAAGTAGGGGTCCCGCTATTCGCGAAGTGTGCTGCCCTGCAGCCACTCTCGCCACGGCACGCTCCAGTCGCCGTTCTGCCACTGCTCCAGTGGCTTCCCGCCGGTGTTGCGGACTTCGACGACGTCCCCCGGTTGGGAGAACTCGTAGAACCAGCGGGCGTCCTCCGCGCTGAGGTTCAGGCAGCCCGCCGAGACGTTGGTGTTGCCCTGGGCCCACACCGTCGCCTCGCGTTCGTGGAGATAGATGCCGTCGGGACTGATCCGTGTCGCGTACGGCACGCTGATCCGGTAGCCCGAGGCGGAGTTCACCGGCAACCCGTAGGTCGACGAGTCCATCATCACGGGGTTCGCCTTGTCCATCACGGTGTAGACGCCTCGTTGCGTCCAGAAGTGAATGGTCTTGCCGCCCACCGTTTCGGTGCCGCCGCGGCCCATCGACGTCGGCATGGTTCTGACGAGCTTGCCGTCGACGTACACGCTGACCTGCTTGGTGAGGTCGTCGGCGATGGTGACGTGGGAGGGCCCGATGGTGAAGCCGACGCTGCTGTCCTCCTGGCCGTAGAGTCCGTCGCCGAGGGGCGCTCCGTAGATGCCCGCCGTCACGCGGACGGCGGTGTTGGGCGGAAAGTACTCCCGCGGTCGCCAATGTGCCTTGCGGTCGTCGATCCACGACCACGCGCCGACGACGGGCGGTGTGGTGGTGACCTGCATTCGACGCTCGGCGGCGGCCCGGTCGACGATGGGGGCGTCGAACCGTGCCACGATCACCGTTCCGACGCCATGGGTTGAACCGTCGCGTAATTCGGCGCCCGAGGTCGTGGTCAGCGTGACGGCGGCCTGTTTCTGCGGCACCACCGTCGAGAACCGCGTCGTCTGCGTCGTGACGGTCGCGTCGGTACCGCGACCGGTCGCCGTCAGCGTGTAGGTACGTCCGTACCCGAGGGGCACGGCGGGCCGCCAGGCGGTGGCGTCGGGAGTCATCGCCCCCGCGATCGTCCTGCCCTCCTCGTTGACCAGGCGGACGTCGGTCAGGGTGCCGGAGTGCGCCGCCACCCACGCCGCGTCGGTGGGGAGCACGTCACGCGCACCCGTCGGCGGAAACACCGCGAGGCGGGGTGGCTCCGCCGCGATCGCCGGTTCCGCCGGCGCGGCGGTGCGGTCGGCTGGATCGACGCGACGGACGTCGCCCGTCGTCGAGACGAGGGCTGCCACGACGGTCATCAGGGTGAGCAACGCGGCGCGGCGTCGGCTTGGGGGTGTCACGGGCACGTCTCCGGTCGGCACAGCATCTACGTAGCAGCATAGTAGATGAAGAGAGCAGATACATTCCAATATTCGCATGTGTGGATGTATGCTGCCTGCCATGGGAGAGACAGCACACGATCACGGCCACGGCGGGCACTCCCATGGAGTGTCGGCCGACGCCGACCGAAAGTGGTTGACGCTGGCCCTGATCCTGATCGTCGGGTTCATGGCCGCCGAGGTCGTCGTCGGCGTGATCGCCGGATCGCTCGCCCTGATCTCCGACGCCGGGCACATGCTGACCGACGCGGTGTCGATCGTGCTGGCGCTGATCGCCATCCGCCTCGCCGCCCGGCCCGCCCGCGGCGGCTACACCTACGGCCTCAAGCGCGCCGAGATCCTCTCCGCCCAGGCCAACGGCATCACCCTGCTGCTGCTGGCCGCCTACTTCGTCTTCGAGGGCGTCCGCCGTCTCGTGGACCCCGGCGAGGTGGAGGGCCTGCTGGTGTTCGTCACCGCGTTGGTCGGCATCGTGGTCAACGTCGCCGCCACGTGGTGCATCAGCCGCGCCAACCGGTCGAGCCTCAACGTCGAGGGCGCCTACCAGCACATCCTCAACGACCTCTACGCCTTCATCGCCACCGCGATCGCGGGGGCCGTCGTCTGGCTGACCGGCTTCGCCCGTGCCGACGCGATCGCGGCGCTCATCGTCGCGGCGCTGATGATCAAGGCGGGCTGGGGTCTGGTCCGCGCCAGCGGCCGCATCTTCCTGGAGGCCGCCCCCGAGAGCGTCGACCCCGCCGCCGTCGGCGCCGAACTCGTCGCGGTCGGCGCCGTCGTCGAGATCCACGACCTGCACATCTGGCAGATCACCTCCGGCGAAGCGGCACTGTCGGCCCACGTGATCGTCGGCGACGGCGCCGACTGCCACGCGATTCGCGGTGAGCTCGAACGGATCCTGCGGGATCGCCACCACATCGACCACACCACCCTGCAGGTCGACCACGTCTGCGCCGACGATCCCGACGAACACTGCGCCGAGCCGCATGGACAGTCCTACCGCAGCTAGCTGCTTTCGACGGCTACCCCTCGCGCGGCACGCGGATGCCGTACTGGCTTATCTTGCGGTACAAGGTCGCTCGGCTCATTCCGAGGGCGCGAGCCGCCTCGGCCATGGTCGGAGCGGCGCGGGCGGACAACACGCGGATGATCTCCCCGCGCTCGAAGGCCTCGATGCGGGACAGGTGCCGCGACGGCCCCGCGAGGACCTCCGGCGGCAGGCTCCCCACGTCGAGCACGTCGTTGCGGTTGGCGGCATGCGCGACGACGCGGGCCAACTGGTCGACGTTGCCCGGCCACCCGTGGCTCTGCAGCGCACGCGCCGCCGCGGGGCTGACGACCACGTCGCGACCACGCGCACGCTTGGCGATGTGGGCGGCCAGCGGCAGCACGTCCTCGGGCCGGTCGCGTAGCGGCGGCACCTCGACGACGGTGTCGACCAGACCGGCCAGCGCAGTGGGGACGTCCTCGAAGCGTTCCGCCGTGACGGCGAACGGCACCGTCGTGCCCCGGCTCGAGCGCACCACCAGATCCCGCAACTGCTCGGCCACCCACGACGGCAGCAGGTCGACGTCGCGCACGACGACCGCGGTGTGCTCCTTGCCCAACTCCGGGGTCCACAGGCCCAACCAGGTCTGCAGATCCGAGGCGCCCGGCGCGCTGGCCGACAGGATGCGGTCGCGCGGATAGGTGTGGCGCGCGGCCTGGGCCAGCAGCGTCGCCCGCCCCGCGCCCGGTTCACCGATGGCGGCGACGACGTTGCCCGCGGCCATGGCCCGCTCCGCGATCGACACCGCGGCGTTCCACGACTCCGACAGGTCGTGCAGGCTGCCCGACCCCGGTTCCAGGCGTGGCATCTCCACCCGGAACACCTGACCCCGCGGCGTCTGGCGAGGGCGGCGGCCGTTGGACCGGGCCAGCATCAGGGCGGCGGTGTTGCTCGCCGCCGACCGGGCCAGCGCCAGCAGAAGCTCGCTCGAGGACTGTGACCAGGTGGTGAGGTTGACGCACCCCTCCAGCCGGCCGGTCGACGCGTCGAGCACGGGGACGGCCGCGCAGGTGAACGTGCAGAGGCTCATCGCGTAGTGCTGGTCGGCGCGCACCAGCGTCGGCGCCCGGTCGGCCAGGGCGAGCCCCAGCCCGTTGGTGCCGACGTCGCGCTCCGCGTAGGCGAAGCCGGGCGCGAGGTGCACGTCGTCCAGCGCGCGCAGCAGACTGTGGTCACCGCTCATGCGGCTCAGCACCACCCCGTCGGCATCGGTCAGCATCATGCTGACCGGTTCGCCGTCGAGGGTGCGGTGCAGGTCGACGAGCACCTCGTTGCCGCATTCGGCGAACAGCGACTCCAGGTTGTCGGTGCCGGTGAAGACGGGTTCGACGCTGTCGGAGGGCACGCCGTAGCCCTCGCTGCGTTCCCAGGACGCCAGCAGTCGCCGGGGCACCTCGGGTGCCTCGCGGTGCTGCAGTTGGTGCAGCTTCACTCGATCCGGTAAGCCGTCAGTCACGCTGTGATCCACGTTACAAGCAGCGTGGCAGACGGGTCCCGTCCGAGCGCCCGTCCACAGTCTCAGATTGAGACGCCGATCGGCTCTGCAGGCCGCTCGGCCGAACCTAGGCTCCGGTCAACCGGTGTGACAGCCCTAACACCGCCATAACCCAGGGAGACCTCGTGTATCGCAAGGACGGCAACAGCTACTTCATCGTCGACGCCCACGTCGCCCTGTGGGACGCCCGGCCGGAGAACCAGCGCAACGTCCACGGCAAGCAGTTCATCGACTGCTTCTACGACTACCACCGCAATCTCTCGCCCGAGTCCGAGGTGTGGAGCTACGAGGACTACCTCTATCAGGGGGGTGAGCGGCTGATGAAGGACCTCTTCGACGACGGCTACGTCGACCACGCCATCTTCCAGCCCGCCCACCTCGGCGAGTTCTACTACAAGGGCTTCGGGCAGACCGACGAGGCGTCCGAGCTGGCGAAGGCCCATCCCGACAAGCTGACCTACAACCACAACTTCGACCCCCGCAACGGCGAGGCCGGGCTCGACCAACTGCGCGACGACGCGCGCCGCTTCAACCTCAAGGGCGTGAAGCTCTACACCGCCGAGTGGCACGGCGACTCCCGCGGCTGGCGTCTCGACGACCCGTGGGCGTACCGGTACTTCGAGGTCTGCCGCGAGTTGGGGATCCGCAACATCCACGTGCACAAGGGTCCGACGATCCGGCCACTGGACCGCGACGCGTTCGACGTGGCCGACGTCGACCACGTGGCGTCGGACTTCACCGACCTCAACTTCATCGTCGAGCACTGCGGCCTGCCGCGGTTGGAGGACTTCTGCTGGATCGCCACCCAGGAGCCGAACGTGCACGCGGGGCTGGCCGTCGCCATGCCGTTCATCCACACCCGGCCGAAGTACTTCGGGCAGATCATGGGTGAACTGCTCTACTGGATCGGCGAGGACCGCATCCAGTTCTCGTCGGACTACGCGATCTGGACGCCGAGATGGTTGGTCGAGGCGTTCGTGGACTTCCAGATCCCCGCCGAGCTGTCGGAGTATGCCCCGATCACCACCGATCAGAAGCGAAAGATCCTGGGACTCAACGCCGCCAAGATGTACGACATCCCGGTACCCGCGGAGTTGCAGTTGGCCGACGCCGACGAGCCGGCCGTCGGGCCGCGCGGCGCCGAGGATCTGGTGGGGGCCTGAGGTGGATCGCGAACTGTTGCGCGAGGCGATCCTTCGCGCGCTGGACGTCGTGATCGACCCCGAGCTGGACGAACCGATCACCGACCTCGGATTCGTCCACACGGTGGACGTCTCTCCCGACGGCGACCTCGAGGTGCACCTGCGGCTGCCGACGTCGTTCTGCGCGCCCAACTTCGCCTACCTGATGGCGTCGGACGCGAAGGACGTCCTGGTGTCGCTGGAGTGGACCCGCCACGTCACCGTCGAACTCGACGACCACCACGACTCCGACATCATCAACGCCGGTCTGGCCTCCGACGCCGGCTACCGCGGCACCTTCGGGCACGAAGCGGACCAGGATCTCGACGAGCTGCGGTTGACCTTCCTGCGCAAGGCCCACACCGCCGCGACGGAACGGTGCCTCACCGCATGGCTGCGGGCCGACCCGCAGCGCCCGGTCACCGACGCCGGCACCGCCACCCTTCGGGACTTGCCCGACGACGCCGCGACCGCGTCGCTGCTGCGCCGGCGCGCGAGCATCCACTTGTCCTGTGCGCCTGATGATCTGGTGATGGTGAATCACCATGGCACCGGATATCCGCCCGATGCGGTCGAGCTGATGCTCCGCCGCGCCAGGTCCACCCGAATCTCGATCGACGGGAACGCGCACTTCTGCCGGGGACTGCTCCGCACGCGCTATGCCGACGACACCACCCAAGAACTCACCCTCGCAGGAAGGAACATCCACTCGTGAGCACGATGCGCGCCGTTCAGGTCGTCGGGTACCACCAGAACCTCGAGATGGCGGAGGTACCGATTCCCACGCCGACGGGACCGTTCGACGTGGTGGTCAAGATCGGCGGGGCCGGGGTGTGCCGGACCGATCTGCACATCCTGGAGGGGCAGTGGGCGGAGAAGTCTCAGGTCCAGCTGCCGTACACGATCGGCCACGAGAACGCGGGCTGGGTCCAGTCGGTCGGCTCGGCGGTCACCAACGTCGCCGAGGGCGACAAGGTGATCGTGCATCCGCTGATCACCTGCGGCCTGTGCCGGGCGTGCCGCTCCGGTGACGACGTGCACTGCGAGGCCAACGCCTTCCCCGGGATCGACACCAACGGTGGCTACGCCGAATACCTCAAGACCTCGGCACGCAGCGTCGTGAAGATCGACGACGCCCTGGAACCGGCCGACGTGGCCGCCCTGGCCGACGCCGGCCTGACGGCCTATCACGCCGCGGCCAAGGCCGCCAAGCGGCTCACACCCCGTGACCGATGCGTCGTCATTGGAGCAGGAGGCCTGGGACACATAGGGATTCAGGTGCTCAAGGCGCTGACGCCGGCCGAGCTGATCGTGGTCGACCGCAACGCCGACGCCCTGAAGCTGGCCGAGGCGATCGGTGCCGACCACGGTGTCGTCGCCGACGGGACACACGTCGACCAGGTCCTCGAACTGACCGGCGGCAACGGCGCCGAAGCGGTCGTCGACTTCGTCGGCGAGGGCGGTGCAACCCGCGAGGGCGTGGCGATGCTGCGAGGGGCCGGGGACTACTACGTCGTGGGATACGGCGAGAACATCGACGTGCCCACCATCGACATCGTCTCCAGCGAGATCAACTTCATCGGCAACCTGGTCGGCTCGTACAACGACCTGTGCGACCTGATGGCGCTCGCGGCCCGCGGCTCGGTCAACCTGCACACCCAGAAGTACGCCCTGGACGACTTCCAGTCCGCCATCAGCGATCTCGACAACGGTAACGTCCGCGGCCGAGCCATCCTCATCCCCTGAGAAAGTAGTCATTCCCCGTGATCTTCATAGTCGTCAAGTGGACGCCCAAGCCCGAGCACGTCGAGAACTTCCCGGACCTGGTGGCCGACTTCACCAACGCCACCCGCGCCGAGCCGGGCAACCTGTTCTTCGAATGGTCCCGCAGTCTGGAGAATCCGTCGGAATACGTGTTGGTGGAGGGTTTCCACGACGGTGACGCAGGAGGCGAGCACGTCAACAGCGAGCACTTCACGACGTTCGTCGCCAAGGCACCCGACATCCTGGCGTCGACGCCGCTGATCATCAGCCACTCGATCGACGCGACCGGCTGGTCGGAGATGGGCGAGATCACGGTGTGAGCGCGGTTTTCTCCGTCCCGTCTCAGCTTGACGTCAGCCGGCTCTCACGGAATCGGCAGATGATCGAGACGGGAGAAGGAGAGACCGATGATCGCCAGCCTGCTGAGTTTCGCCCTGCTGCTCTTCGAGATCGTGCTGATCGCGAGGATGGTCGTCGACTGGGCCGCCATGCTGTCCCCGGACACCGGCGGTAGCACCGCCATGTACCAGGCGCGCAGGGTGACTCACGGGATCACCGAACCCGTGCTGGGACCGGTTCGGCGCGTGCTGAGGCCCGTCCGCGTGGGGTCGGTGTCGATCGACCTGGCCTTCACCGTCGTGTTCGTCGCCGTGCTGGTCCTGCGATCGGTGGTGGCCTCTGCGGTTCCGTTCTGAATCGGACCCGCAGCAAACTCTCAGCGCCGCACTGCATCATCTCCCGGTGAGCAGTCTGAGCTATGTCGAGGCGGTCGTCGTCGGTCTGTTCCAGGGCGTGACGGAGTTGTTTCCCGTCTCCAGCCTCGGACATTCGGTTCTGGTCCCCGCCCTGGTCGGGGGCCGGTGGGCGGCCGATCTGAACGTGTCGTCGCCGGAGTCGCCGTATCTCGCGTTCATCGTCGGTCTGCACGTGGCGACCGCAGCGGCGCTGCTCGTGTTCTTCTGGCGCGACTGGGTGCAGATCGTCGTCGGCTTCTGCACGTCGCTGCGCCATCGCAGGATCGAGACCACCGGCGAACGGCTGGCCTGGTTGACGGTCGTCGGCACCGTGCCCGTCGGAGTGTGTGGCCTCGCGTTGGAGCACACGTTTCGGACCACGTTGGGCAAACCCGTTCCCGCGGCGGCGTTCCTCGTCCTCAACGGCGCCCTCCTCTACGCGGGTGAGCGGATCCGCCGACGGGGCGACGACGACACCGTGGTGGCCGGATCCGGCGTCGACGAGCGGCTCGCTCGAATCCCCCTGCGGCGCGGCGCGTACATCGGGGCCGCTCAGACGCTGGCCTTGCTCCCCGGCATCAGCCGGTCGGGCGTCACGATGACGGCGGGCCTGCTTCGGGGACTCACCCACGACGAGGCTGCCCGGTTCTCGTTCCTGCTGGCGACACCGGTCATCCTCGCCGCGGGAGTACTGAAGCTTCCAGACTTGTTCGGCCCGTTGGGCTCTGGCATCGGCGGGCAGGTTCTGGCCGGCAGCCTCGCGTCGTTCGTCAGCGCCTATCTTGCCGTCAAATTCCTGACCAAGTACTTCCACACCCGGACTATGACGCCGTTCGCGATCTACTGCGTGGTGGCCGGCCTGGGCAGCTTGCTCTGGCTCACCCTGCGCTGACGGTCACGGCCGCCCCGTCGACTGGCGACCGCCGCCCAGACCCACGTATTCTGGGCCGAACAGTCGGCAAGGCGCGCCACGCGCCGGGGGTGACTTTCACCACCTTCTCAGCCGCGTCACGAGGTTCCTCCCGCATGGTGGGGCGTGGCGAACGATCGAAGGCGGCGGTGATGGGCGAGCGTGCGCGTCACCTGATGCCGTCTGCCCGACGATCCCGCGTCACGGCCCGGCGACTCGTTCGCGGCGGGCTGGCGCTGGTGACCGCCGCGATGGTGGCGACCACCGGCTTCGGCTGGTGGACCCTGCACGGCATGCTCAGCGGCATCACGGTGTCGCAGGCACTCGGCGCCGACGCACCCCACTCCACCGGCACGGCGGTCAACATCCTGCTCATCGGCCTGGACTCCCGCAAGGACCAGAACGGCGACGACCTGCCCCAGGACGTGCTGGACCAACTGCACGCCGGCGACTCGACCTCCGGCGGGTACAACACCAACACGCTGATCCTGGTGCACCTCGCCGAGGACGGCAGCGTCCAGGCGTTCTCCATCCCCCGAGACGACTACGTGAGCGTCAAGGGGATCGTGCCGGGCTACGACCACATCAAGATCAAAGAGGCCTACGGGCTGACCAAGGCCCACGAGGCGCAGAAGCTCGTCGACGACGGCGAGACCGATCAGGCCACCCTCGAGAAGGAGGGCCGAGAGGCCGGCCGCAAGGCGACGCTCGCCGTGGTGCGGGCCCTCACCGGCGTGCCGATCGACTACTTCGCCGAGGTGAACCTCGCCGGTTTCTACGACGTGGCCGCGAGCCTGGGCGGCGTCGAGGTCTGCCTCAACCACGCCGTGCACGACGACTACTCCGGCGCCGACTTCCCGGCCGGTCGCCAAACGCTGGACGCTCGGCAGGCCCTCGCCTTCGTCAGGCAGCGGCATGGGCTCGACAACGGCGACCTGGACCGCACGCATCGCCAGCAGGCGTTCCTGATCTCCGTCATCCGCCAGCTGCAGGACTCCGGGTCGTTCACCGACGTGGGCAAGCTCAACTCGCTCATGGACGTCGCGCGCAAGGACCTCGTGCTGTCCAGCGGCTGGGACCAGAGCCTGTTCCGGCGCATCGGCGAGCTCTCCGGCGAGCAGGTGCACTACCAGACCCTGCCGGTGGTGAGATACGACGTGATCTACGGCCAGGACGTCAACATCGTCGACCCCGCCGCCATCCGCGCCTTGGTCACGACCACGTTCGGCGACCCGTCGGCGGTGCCGGCCCCGGTGACGCCCGCCGACGTCACCGTCGACGTGGTCAACGCCAGCGGCGTCCGCGGTCTCGCCACCGAGACGTCGAACACTCTGACCCACAAGGGTTATCACGAAGGTGACCTCACCCTCGTCGAACACGGCGGCTCGCCGGTGACCGCCGTCGAATACGGCACCGGTGGCGAGCCCGCCGCGCAGGCGATCGCGACCACCCTCGACATCGCCGTCCCGCCGAAGCCGGCGGCTGACCTGGCCCCGGGACGTGTCCGCGTGGTACTCGGTGACGGGTACTCACTGCCGACCGACGTCGCCAGCCTGGCCACCGCACCCTCGGGTGGCGAGGCGCTGGGCATCGACGTCGGCAGCTCCGACGAGCCCGCACCCGACCAGGGGCTGCCGATCAGCGGCAGCGAGATTCCCTGCGTCAACTGATGACTCACCCGGTGCTGCGGGCCGTGGCCGCCCGCGTGCCCACCCTGCCCGGTGACGACTGCGTGCGGGTCGCGGTCGACGGCCCCGACGGCGCGGGCAAGACCCGGTTCGCCGACGGCCTCGCGACCGCCTTGCACGAGGCGGGCCGGCCGGTGGTGCGGGTGTCCGTCGACGGATTCCACCACCCCCGGGCGACGAGGTACCGGCGTGGTCGGGACTCGCCGGACGGGTTCTGGCTGGATTCCTACGACTACGCCAGGTTTACGGCCGACGTGTTGACCCCGTTCGCGCACAACGGGTCTCGACGCTATCGACCCGCCGCCCACGACGTGGCCACCGACACCGCGCTGACCGTCGACGCCAGGGTGGCCGCGCCAAGCTCCGTACTCGTCGTCGACGGCATCTTCCTTCAACGCGCCGAACTCGCCGGCGCCTGGCATCTGACGATCTTCCTCGACGTGCCCTTCGCCGAGACCACACGGCGGATGGCGGCGCGCGACGGCACCAGCCCCGACCCGGACGATCCGCGCACCCACCGCTACGTCGAGGGACAGCGGCTCTACTTCGCCGCGTGCGACCCCCGCAGTCGTGCCGACGTCCTGGTCGACAACGCCGACTTCGACGCTCCACGGTTGCTGCGGTAGCTATCCGAACAGCGCCTGGCCCACGTAGTGACCCCGCTCGGGGGCCGGTGGCACGGCGAAGATCGCCGACCCGACGTGCCGGATGTATTCGTTGAGCAGATCGTGGGCGCCGAGGCGGTTCTGCAGACGGATGAAGTGCTGCGGGTCGTTCTGATAGGAGACGAACAGCAGACCGGCGTTCAGCTCGCCGCTCGGGTCGAGCCCGTCGGTGTAGTTGTAGCCGCGACGCTTGATCATCACGCCGTCGTTGTTTTCGTGCGCGGCCAGCGCCACGTGGGCCAGGGGGTCGATCACCGGCTCTCCCGTCGACGACTTCGCGGCGAAGTCTGGGACGTCGGTCTCGCGTCGTCCCGTCAGTGGTGAGCCCTCCTCCTTGTGCCGCCCGATGATCTGCTGCTGGTTGCCGACGCGGTCGGTATCCCACGTCTCGAGCAGCATCCGGATCTTGCGCACCACCTGATAGGTGCCGCCCTCCATCCACGGCTGATCCGCGTTCTGGATCCAGACGAACTTGGAGTACTGTTCGTCGCTCTCCACGTTGCGAGTTCCGTCCTTGAAGCCCAACAGGTTTCGCGGTGTCTGCTGGCCCGGCCCCGCCGAGGCACGGCCGAAGCCCAGCACCGCCCAGAACGGTGCGACCGTGCTGCGACCGAGTCGGGCCAGGTTGCGCACGGCGTGATAGCAGACCTGGGGATCGTCGGCGCACGCCTGCACGGACAGCTCACCGCCGGTGAACTTCGGATCGAGGACGTCGCCGTTGAGCGTCGGCAGGTCCGTGAACGCGGCCGGCTTGTGCGGCGCGAGACCGAAACGTCCGTCGAACAGCGCCGGACCGAGACCGATCGTGACGGTCAGACTCGCCGGGCTCAGACCAAACGCCTCCCCGGTGTCGGTGGGCGGCGACACCTCGCTGTCGGGCTGCACCGTGCCGACGGGCTTGCCCTGCTGCAGCACCGCCGCCGCCGCCGACCAGCGCGCCAAGAGCGTCTGCAACGACTTGGCCGACGCCGTCTCCGCCAGCCGGAAGGTCATGAAGACCGTGTGCCGCTGCGGTTCGGTGGAGATGCCGCCTTGGTGTCCGGTCCCGTAGAAGGGATGGCTGCGGCTCAGGTCGACGGTGTCCCCGGCGTCGACTCGAGCCGCCTCGGAGGGGGCCATCGCCCAGGCCGTCGTGCCGCCGCCCACTGCACCGACGACTGCGCCACCGAGGCCGGCCATCAGTGCGCCGGAAAGCATTCCCCGTCGGGACACCCCGGGGATCGGTCCGTCAGGGGTGGTCAACTGGCCGAGACCACCTTCTGCGCCACCGTCGCCAGGCTTTCGTGCAGCGGTTGGATCACCGCCGTCAGCGTCGGTGCGTCGGTGCCGCGCAGCGCGGCCGTCCACACCTTGTATCCGCCGGGCGCGGCGCCGTCACGGTAGCCGTCCAGAGTGGTCAAGACGGCGTGGAACTGCTGGTCGAGCGTGGTGGTCAACGCCGGGTCGATCTTCTGCAATCCGGGCCGCAGCGACGCGTACGCCTGTTGTGCGCCTTCGACGTTGCCGGCGAAGTCGACGAGGTCGAGGTGGCTGAAGGCCTCCTCTTCACCGGTGATCTTGGTGTTCTGCACTTCTTCGACGAGGTCGGCAGCCCCGTTGGCCAGGTCCTCCGGCTTGTACTGCAGGGGCGCCACGACGGTGACCAAATGACCGACGTTGCCGACCAATTCGGTGCTGAGCGCCTTGGTGGCCGGGGTGATCGCATTGCCCTGCCACAGGTCGCGCTCGACGGCGTGGAAGCCCTTCCAGCCGACCTTGGCGTCCACCGGCGTGGACTCCCGCATGTCGATCAGGTAGTCGAGATTGCCCGCGTTGTCGTCGACGGCGAACCCCGGCAGCACGAAGCCCTCGACGCTGGACTCCGCCCGTTCGTAGAACGGGCGCGCCTTCGCGTAGGCCGTCTTCGCGGCGGCGACGTCGCCCGACTGGACGGCGGCGTCGAGCGCCTTGACCGCCGTGTTCAGCTGGTTGACCTGGTCGACGACGTAGGCCGAATAGTCCTTGGTGCCCTGGCTCAGGATCGTCGGCACGGTGCCCGTCGGCGCGGCGGCGGACTGGCCGGTCACCGAGAAGTCGAGGTACTCCGATGCCGCACCGGGGCAGTAGATCTCGTACTTTCCACCGTCGAGGGTGACGGTGAAGGAGACGGGATCCAGCCCGGGCGCCAGGTTCTCCTTCTCCCCGACGATGCGCTGGTCCTTGAGCAACTCCATCTCGGTGACGCCCGGTGCGCTGGAGTTGGTCACCGTGAACGTCACGGGTCCTGCGGGCACCGTCGTGGTGTCCAGTGCGCAGGCGTCCTTGCCAGAGTCGTCGGCGAGGGTGACGTTGACGGTCTTGACGCCGTCGGTCGACCCCGTGCTGGGGGTGGCCTTGGCGCCGTCGTCGGTCGACCCGCACGCGCTCAGCGCCACTGCGGTCGCCGCAACCACGGCCGGCGCCGCCCATCGGCTTCTACGCGACGCTGATCTGGTCACGGGTGGGTGATTCGCCATGCTGTCGTGGTTCCCTTTCGTCGGTGGTCCTGGCGGAGCGGGCCGCAACGATCCCGACGAGCAGGGCGGCAACGGCGAGAACCGTTGGCAGCCAGATCGTCCACAGCGTCCGCTCGGCGTGGTCTCTGGTGGATTGCGTCATCGCGGCGGCAATCGCCTGATCGTCGCCGGGGCTGGTGGCCCAGTCCTCGGCCAACCCGCCGACGCTCACCGTCTTCGGCCCGGCGAGTCCCCCGCCGCTGAGGGTGGCCACGCGGCTGCTGGCCCGTTCGGCGGAGACCACGTCGTCGCCGCGGGTCACGACGGTGTACACCGTGCGTGCGCTCCAGCGGGCGTCGAACGGCCCCGGGGTTCGTGCAGTGCCCAGACCCACGGGCAGGCGGCCACCGGCCAGGGTTCTCAACTGCGCCAGCCCGACGGGAGACGTCGTCACGCCGGGGTCGGTGGGGACGGCGTTCTGCCACACGTCGACGTCGACGCCGTCGACCGACTGCCGGCCCGCGGGTGACAGCGAAACCCGTTGTCCCCCTGCGCCGGCGACGGTCAGCATTCGATCGGCGCCGTCGGCGCGCACCGTGGCGGTGACGCTGGTGCCGCCTGCGGTCGTCGCGGTTCTCGTCGATCCCGGTCCCGGGCTGCCGCCGGCCGGGATGAGCACCGCCATCGCGGCCGCGACGGTGGCGAGTCCGGCCGCGACACTCCACGTCACCCGGCGTTTCACCGCCGGGCCAGGTGCCAGTGCGGCCGGCCACTGGAACACGACCAGCACGGGAATCGCGTACAGCAGCCAGCCGAGCACTTCGACAAGCCGGGGATCGGGCGGGATGCCGAACATGCCCGTGACGACCGCCCCCACGACGGACTTCGTGCCCAGCACCGCGGAGAGGTCGACGACGCGCCGTTGTCCGACGTCGACCCAGCCAGCCTCGTGGGCCGTGCGGAGCCCGCTCATCACGAGGCCGGCGGCGATGAACACCAGGAAGATCCCGGTGATGCGGAAGAACCGGCCCAGGTCCAGGCGAAGGCTGCCGAAGTAGATGCCGGCGCCGACGGCGACGGCCGTGGCGATGCCCGTGACGCCGCCGAACAACGCGTACCACCGGCTGCCCTGCGCGGTTTGCGCGGCCGCCAGCAGGAACACCGCCGTCTCGAAGCCCTCCTTCAGAACGGCCAGGAAGGCCATCAGCGCCAGCGCGGTGACGCTGCCACCGTTGACCGCCTGCGCCGCTTCACGTTCCAGCTGCCCCTTCATCCGAAAGGAGTTGCGGTTCATCCAGATGATCATCGAGGTCACGAACACGACGGCGATGGCCCCGATGACCGTTTCGAGCATTTCCTGCTGCCGCTGGGGGAGCGACGCGGACAGTACGTCGAGGCCCGCGCCGACGGCGACGCTGATGACGACGGCGAACGCGACCCCGAGCACCATGGGTCTCGTGGACTTGCCGTTGCGGGTCAGGAAGGCGCCGATGACGCTGACGATGAGCGTGGCTTCGAGGCCTTCGCGCAGACCGATGAGGAACGTGCCGATGAAGATGCCCTGCACGTCTCTCCCGTCATCGATCCGATCGGAAGTTAGGTTAGGCTCGCCACTTCTCGGGGCACCAGGGTCGCGGACACATGCCCAGGCGACTGCCACGGTTCGGCCAGCCAACCGTCAGGCGGCGTCGGGCCCCAGAACCCCGTCTGACGTGCACGTCCACCCCGACCCGGCCGGTGACGGATTTATGCTTTCGGCAGCGGAGCCATACCATTGGTAGTGCAATGACCGAAAATCTGACTCAGGCCCCCGGCACGATGACGGCCGCCGAAGGGCGCGCCGCGGACCGCATCACCGCCGAAGCGCAGCGGCGGCGGACATTCGCCGTGATCAGCCACCCCGACGCCGGCAAGTCGACGTTGACCGAGGCCCTGGTGCTGCACGCCAACCGCATCAGCGAGGCCGGCGCGATCCACGGCAAGTCCGGTCGCCGCGCCACGGTGTCGGACTGGATGGACATGGAGAAGGCCCGCGGCATCTCCATCACGTCGACCGCGCTGCAGTTCCCATACCGCGCCCCCAGCGGGCAGGACTGCGTCATCAACCTGCTCGACACCCCCGGCCACGCCGACTTCTCCGAAGACACCTACCGCGTGCTGACCGCCGTCGACTGTGCGGTGATGCTCATCGACGCGGCCAAGGGTCTGGAGCCCCAGACACTCAAGCTCTTCGAGGTGTGCCGGCTGCGACGCATCCCGATCATCACCGTCATCAACAAGTGGGACCGACCCGGGCGCGACGCCCTGGAGTTGCTCGACGAGATCCAGGCCAGGATCGGCCTGCGGCCCACCCCGCTGACGTGGCCGGTGGGCATCGCGGGCGACTTCAAGGGCGTGCTCGACCGGCGTTCCGGCAACTTCATCCGGTACACCCGCACCGCGGGTGGCGCCAAGGCCGCACCGGAGGAGCACATCGCCCCGGAGGACGCGCACGACGCGGCCGGCACCGACTGGGACAACGCGGTGGAGGAGTCCGAGCTGTTGGCCGCCGACGGGTCGGACTACGACCGGGACACGTTCCTCGGCTGCGAGACCACCCCGCTGCTGTTCACCTCCGCGGCGTTGAACTTCGGCGTCAACCAGTTGCTGGACGTGCTCGTGCAGCTCGCCCCGTCGCCGCACGGTCAGCTCGACGTCGAGGGCCACCGCCGCCCCGCCGAGGCCCCCTTCAGCGCCTTCGTGTTCAAGGTCCAGGCCGGCATGGACTCCGCCCATCGCGACCGCATCGCCTACGCGCGGGTCTGCTCGGGCACCTTCGAACGCGGCGAAGTGCTCACCCACGCCACCACCGGCAAGCCGTTCGTCACCAAGTACGCGCAATCGGTGTTCGGCCAGCAGCGGACGACGTTGGACACCGCCTGGCCGGGCGACGTCATCGGCCTGGCCAACGCCAACGTGCTGCGCCCCGGCGACACGCTCTACCGGGACGTCCCGGTGCAGTACCCGCCGATCCCGAGTTTCTCCCCGGAGTACTTCGCCGTCGCCCGCGGCACCGATCCCAGCAAGCACAAGCAGTTCCGCAAGGGGATCGAACAGCTCGAGCAGGAGGGTGTCGTTCAGGTGCTTCGGTCCGACCGCCGTGGCGATCAGGCCCCGGTGTTCGCCGCCGTGGGTCCGATGCAGTTCGAGGTGGCGACGCACCGGATGGCGACCGAGCTCAGCGCGCCGATCTCCCTGGAGTCCTTGCCGTACACCGTCGCCCGGGCCGCCGACCCCGGCGACGTCGAGTTCCTGCAGCGGCAACCGTCGGTCGAGGTGTTCACGCGGACCGACGGCGTCATCCTGGTGCTGTTCTCCACCAAGTGGCGGCTGGAGGGGTTTCAGCGCGACAACCCGTCGGTGACGTTGCAGTCACTCGTCGCCGCCGGCGACGACTAGACCGTCAGACGTAGCGCACCACGCGCTGCCACACGACTGCCTGGGCCACCGCGGCCCGACCGCCGTCGAGGCTGATCGCGGGGTCGCCGTACAGCTCGTACCCCAGGTCCAGCGCCTCGCTGACGCGGCGGCAGAAGGCCTCGTCGTCGGGTCCGGTCAGCAGGCGGTACCTCGGCAATCCGTTCGGTGGCTCCGTCATGTTTTGATGGTGCCACCTAGACTCGGACGATGGCGGCGGCGCCCTTGACGGCCTGGCTACTCGACTCCGATCCCGCCCTGCGCTGGCAGGTCGAGCGTGACGTCGACGGGGAACCTCCCGAGGTGTGGCAGGCGACCCGCGCCCGGGTGGCGACCGAGGGGTTCGGTGCCCGGTTGCTGGCACTGCAGGATCCCGACGGCCAGTGGGCCGGTGGGGCATTCTTCCCCGCGGGTTTCGACTTCGACGAGGTGGAGACCTCCGGGCAGCCGTGGACGGCAACCACGTGGTCACTGAACTCGTTGCGGGAGTGGGGTATTGACGCAGCGGCGTTGCGCGGGACGGCCGACCTGCTGGCCGCCAACAGCCGCTGGGAGTACGACGACCTGCCGTACTGGGGCGGTGAGGTCGACTGCTGCATCAACTCCTGGACGGTGTCCAACGGACTGTGGCTCGGCGCGGACGTCACCGGCGTCGTCGACTGGTTCGTCGAACATCGCCTGCCCGACGGTGGGTGGAACTGCGAATGGGTCGACGGCTCGACGCGGTCGTCGTTCCACTCGACACTCAACGCGTTGAAGGGATTGCTCGACTACGACGTCGCCACGGGCGGCACCGACGCCACGCGCGCGGCGAGACTCGACGCAGAGGAATACCTGTTGTCCCGCAGCCTGTTTCGTCGGATGACGACCGGTGAGCCGGTGGCGTCGTGGGTCGACGCGTTCACCTACCCCACCCGGTGGCGCTACAGCGTGCTCAACGCCGCCGAGTACTTTCGCCGACGATCCCTGCTCGAGGGGACCGCACCAGATTCGCGGATGGCCGACGCGATCGCCATGATCCGAGCCGCCCGCCGGCCCGACGGCACGTGGCTTCAGGGGCCGACGCTGCCCGGCCGCCAGTGGTTCTCCGTCGACGTTCCCGCTGGTGAGCCGTCAAAGTGGTTGACGTTGTTCGGGATCCGGGTGCTCGAATGGTGGGATCAGCACCGCTGAAAACCACTTGCGATCAGCACTCTCCCGGGTCGACCATGGATGTGGGCGACCAAGGGAGGGAGGATTCATGCAGCGGTACAAGAGGGGTGACCGCGTGACCGCCCGAAGCGACATCGGCGGCGTCAACGTTCCGGACGTGCCCGCGGGTGCGGTCGGCACCGTCGTGGAGACGACGTTGACGGGCAGGCCCAAGACGATTCACTTCGCGCTGGATACGCCGTGGGGACCGAAGCGGTTCGACGTCGGCGTGCACCGCCGGCGGGTGGAGTTGGACTCGGCCTGACACACGTCGCAGAGGACGCCCGCCGGCTGTAGCGTGCGCTGACATGGACGCGATCACGACGAAGGTTGGCGTCGGACTTGCCTGGGCGGGCGCGGCTGCCGTCGTCGTCGGGGCCGTCCTCGTCCTGGGCGGACCGGATGTCGCGGCCAACGTCACTCGGATTGCGAGCGGTGGATGGTTTCCCATCGCCGGTGCCATAGGTGTCGCCGGGACGGCGGCCTGGGTCGCTCGAGGCCACCCGCAGGCGTGGCCGTTGCCCGTGGGCCTGTGCGTGATCACCAGCCTGCCCATCGTCGTCACCGCGGCCGACCCGGACTTCAGCACGGGCTACCCATGGGGATCTCCCCAGGCGACGGCACTGCTCGTCACGGCCGTCGGCATCGCCGTCGCACTGATCGGGTCACTGCTGTTGTCGCGCGGTGCCGCCGGCAACAGCCCGCCCGTCGACGGCGGTACCGGGGCCGAGTCCGGTGCGTGTCCACGATGCGCACGAGCCATTCCGCCGGATGAACGGGCCTGCGGCTACTGCGGATTCGCCGTGCACCGATACCGGTCCGGCTCACGGGGTTGAGGTCGGCGACGGCGTCAGTCGCACGCCGGTTGCGCATCGTCGCGTAGCGACAGCCCCCGGCTCTCGTACAGCGCGGCGTCGGCCCGGGCGTACAGCGCGACCACGTTGGCACGGGATGACGGATCCGTCGCCACGCCAACGCTGACGCCCGGCGTCTCGTCCCGAATGGCGCGCAGGAATTCCTCGACCACGCCGGCATCCTCGCCGACGATGCAGGCGGCGAACTCGTCGCCACCCATCCGCGCCAGGACCGCCCGCTTCGGCGCGGCCCGCCGCCAGCTGTGCGCGTATTCGACGATGCGGCGGTCCCCTGCCTGGTGTCCGTAGTTGTCGTTGAGCGCCTTGAGACCGTCGATGTCGACGGCGACGACCGTGACGGCATCCGCCGCGGAACGGGCGCGGGCCAGCACGTCGCCGGTGCCGATCTCCCAGCCGGCCCGGTTGAGCAAGCCCGTCAACGGATCGGTGCAGGCTGCCGTGAACATTGCCCGCACCAGCAGGCCGAAGGACTCGGCGGCGCCGACGATGGCGACGACGAAGATCAGGACGGTGATGATGCCGACGTGCGGCGCGGGGGCGATCACGACGGCGACCACGCTGGCCACGGTGAGCGCCGCGATGAGGAAGAACGCCTGACGGGGTGGGTGGAACGCGCGCAGGTACATCGCCAGGAACATCGGTGCGATCAGGCAGACGTATTCGGCGGTCAGGGTGACGTGGAAGGCCATCACGACGGGAGTGGCAGCCACCGCGGCCACGGTCGCCGGCATCGGGCGACCAGGCCGGACCGCCAGGTACCCCAGCGCCGACAGGCCGAGGACGATGGCGACGATCCCGCCGATCGGATTGCCGTAGGCGATGTCGGTCCGTACGGGAAAGAGCGTGAACGTCACGCCGTATGCGAAGAGAAACGTGGTCGCGCCGAGGTAGATTCGCAGAAGTCGCACCGTCTGCTTGCCGAGCACCCGCCCGTCGGCGGTGGCGAGCGAGCTCAGGCGGTACATGCGGTTAACTTGCCTCGGTCTGCGCGGGGCGTCAACCGCGGGTGTCACCGAGCGGCGGCCCAGGCGCGCGTGGCCACCCGGTGAAAGTTGCCACCGAGCACGGCCCGCACGTCGGCGTCGCTCCAGCCCCGCCCGCTGAGATGCCCACCCAGGGCCAGCACGGTTTCCGGCGGCATCCACTGCATGGGTCCCCATCTGGTGTAGCTCTCGTCGAACAGATGGGGGTTGCGCACCAGTTCGTCGTTGAAGTCGGCGTGGTCGAAGGAGAAGTCGCTGCTGATGCCGACGTGGTCGACGCCGATCAGGTCGACGGCGTACTCGAGGTGACTGGTCATCGCCTCCAGGGTCGGAGTATTCGGGCCGAGGAAGATGCCGACACCGGTGACGCCGACGACGCCACCCGTGGCGGCGCACGCCCGGGCCTGGTCGTCGGTGATGTTGCGCGGATGGTCCCAGATCGACCTCATGCACGAATGGCTGTACACCACTGGGCCTTTCGACACGTCACAAAGGTCGAGGCCCGTTCGGGTGCTGCAGTGCGATCCGTCGGGGACGATGCCGACCGCGTTCATCTCGGCGACGATCTCCGCGCCCCACGCGGTGAGACCGGTGTCCACGGTGTCGAGGCATCCGCTGCCGGCGCGGTTGGCGTGGTTGTAGGTGGGCAGGAGAGTCCGAACGCCGAGTCCGGCCAACGTCGCGAGGTTGTCGAGGTCATCACCGACGGGTGCGGAGTCCTCCAAGTCGAAGGCCACCGCGATCCGCCCCTCGGCGGTGATGCGGTCGACGTCGTCGACGTGGGCGGCGAGTTCCAGGTCGGGATGCTCCTCGACCGAGGCACGGAAGTGCTGGAGCAGCGCAATCGTGTCGTCGAACGAGTGCGGCGAATATCCGGCGTTGACGGAGACGAAGGCGCCACCGCGACGGTGGAAGCGGGCCAGCGGGCCGACGTCGGCGTCGATCTGCAACGGCAGACAGGCGTGCTGATCCCAGAGAAACTGCGACATGACTACCGATGCTGCACCACGGGCGACGTCTTAGCGCCCCGCGGTCGAGAACCCGTCGGGCACGGCAAGCTCGTGAATGATCCGTTGGCTCCGGAAGTACTGCCGCGGGAGGGACTCCGAGTTGTACGGCAGGTCGTACTTCTTGCAGAGTTCCCGCACGCGGATGCTGATCTGGGCGAGTCGGTTGCTGGGCAGGTCGGGGAACAGGTGGTGCTCGATCTGGTAGCACAGGTGCCCACCCGAGAACGCCAGCAGCGGGCCAGCCTGGAAGTTGGCGGTCCCGAGCATCTGCCGGAGATACCACTGGCCCTTGGTCTCGCCGTCGAGCACCGCCGGGTCGAACGTCTCGGCACCGTCGGGGATGTGTCCGCAGATGATGTTGACGTACACCCAGACGTTGCGTATCAGATTGGCCGTGACGTTGGCCGCGAGCGTTCGACGCCACCGTCGAAGGCTCAGCGCCGGGAAGATCACGTAGTCCTTGCTCAACTGGCGGGCGATCTTGGCGAAGTATCGCCGATGCTCCACGCTTCTGGCGGCCGGTGTGTCGACGCGGTCCCGTTCCGAGCGAAGGCCGTGCAGCGCAATGCCCCATTCAAACGTCGCCGCCAGCAACGCGTTTCGCAGCGGTGTCAACAGATAGGGGCTGCGCCACGGCTGATCCGGCGTCACCCGCAGGATGCGGTAGCCGATGTCCTCGTCCATGCCGAGCACGTTGCTGAAGACGTGATGGCGATAGTTGTGCGAGTACCGCCACTGCGCCGACAGCCCGGCCATGTCCCACTCCCAACTGGTGGAGTGGATCTCGGGGTCGTTCATCCAGTCCCATTGACCGTGGGAGACGTTGTGGCCGAGCTCCATGTTCTCGACGGACTTCGCATAGGTCAGCGCCGCGGTACCCAGCCACCAACCGGTCCGCGACCGGCTGCCGAGGATCAACAGCCGCGCCGAGGCGTCGAGGACACGTTGGAAGTGGATCACGCGCCGGATGTACGCCGCGTCCTTGGCTCCGAGCGACTCCTCGACGTCTCTGCGGATGGCGTCGAGTTCATCGGCGATGGCGTCGACGTCTGCCGAGCTGAGGTGCATGTAGGCGGAGACATCGGCAATCGCCATCTGGGTGTCCTTGGGTGCGGCGTCGGAGCGGCGCAGGCTAGGCCACCGGTGGGGTATTGGCTGCAGCCTAGGGCCTTGGGTCCTCGGGCTGCCAATCGAAGTTTGCCACACCCCGACGGGGCAACCTACGAGTCGCCTGCCACGAACCGCCCGTCGATCGTCGCCGAGACGCTCACGTCCTCCGGCACGAGCTCGACGTCCGGCCCGCCTCCCACCGACCCCGGCGCCGCCCGCAGGTATCCGCCGCCGCCGTCGTGTAGGGCTTGGGTGCCAAGCATTCCGGCGTCGGCGATGGCGACCGGGCTCACCGGCCCAAGGCCGAGCGCATCGGCGTAGAGCTGCGCGCGGGCCGCGGCATCCTGAACGGCCCTGGTGCGGACGGTCCGGACGAGTTCGTCCCGGCGTTTCTCCGTCAGCGCCCAGTCCACCCGCGAGAGAGTGAATCCGTCGGTGTTGCTGACGTGCTCGCCCACCCATCGCGACAACGCGGCGAAGTCACGGAACTTCACCTCGACGCTGACGGTCGCGTGATGCACGAGCGGAAGCCGCTTGCCCTCCTCGTGCCAGGGTCGCGTCGACCAGGTCCGAAGCTGTTGGGCAGACCACCACGTCACCGCGACCTGGGCGCCCTGGAGCTGGCCGACCGAGGCCTTGACGTCTTCGAGGTCACGGGCGACCCGGTCGTACACCGGCTGCATCTCCGGGCCCTCGTAGCCGATGGAGGCGTGCACGGTCCCGCGCTCGGTCGGCTGAAACGCGGAGAAGGACCCTCGCACGGTGATCTCGGTTGGCATGTCGACAAGTTAGCGCTGCGCGGCATCGCCGATCGGCGACCCGCTCGCCGGAAAGGCCCGTCGAGCGGTCATGGCCACGACGAGCCCCAACGCGACGAACGCCGCGCTTACCAGGGGGAGGCCGCCCATGCCGATAGCCGGGAGGAGGCCGGCACCAATGGCCGCACCCGCGCCGATGCCGAGATTCGCCGATGCGTTCACCCAGGCGCCGGCCAACTCTGGTGAAGTGGCGCCGGTCCGAACCGCACAGGCCTGATAGATGGGTGGCACCCCGCCGAAGGCCCCGTTCCAGACCAGCGCGGCGACCACCAACGGCAGCAGTGTTTGGTGCGCGACACCGGCGACGGTCACCGCCACGATCACCACGGCCAAGACCACCAGGATGGTGCGCCGCGGGTTGCGGTCGAGGGTGCGGGCCGAGAACGTCAGGCCCACCAATCCGCTGGCACCGCAGAGCAACAGGACGGGTCCGACCAGTGCGGGTGTCGCACCGGCACCCAGCAACGCGGCACTGATGTAGGTGTACAGCGTGAACTGGCCGACGAAGGTCAGCGCGTTGGACGATACGACGGCCACCAGTTGCCGCCGGCTTCCCACGGCCCGGGCCTCGAGCGCCGGTGTGTCGCGGGGTACGGCGGGCAGCAGCCAGGCGACGAAGGCCAACGTCGCGGCGGCCAGCACCGCGAGCACTCCGAACGACGTCCGCCACCCGAAGGCGTTCCCGAGCGACGTCGAAAGGGGCACGCCCAGAACGAAGCCGACGGACACGCCAGCGGTGGCGATGGCAAGGGCGCGGCCGACTTGATCGCGGCCGACCAGGCGCGGCGCGTACCCGATGCACAGCGAGAAGAACAAGGCGTGTGTCAGGCCCCCGATGGTGCGCCCTGCCGCGACCGCGGCGAAGTTCGGCGCCGCGGCGACGACGGCGTTGCTGACGACGTAGAGCAGCACGGTCGTCAGCAGCAGGGGCTTTCGCGGCAGTCGGGCGGTGGCAACGGTCAGCGGGACCGCAAGCGTCGCGACCATGACGGCGTACAAGCTGACCAGCAGGCCCGTCGTGGAGGTGTCGACGTCGAAGGTCGTGCCGATGGCGGGCAGCAGCCCGATGGGAAGCATCTCGGTGGTCACGGCGAGGCACGATGCGGCCGCCAGCGCGAGCAGACCGCCGAGGTTGGATCGCACGCGCGATCGTGGGTCGAGCGTCGTCATCGTTCCAATAATATGCTCGTTGGTCGAGGATATTCAAGAGCCGTTATGCGCGTTGCCGTTCGGCCCACTCCGCGAGCGCTTCGGCGCTGGTGACGGCGTCCAGCGCCAGCGTCACGGCACCGACGAGTGGCCCGTCGTCGCCGTGAATGCCGTCGAGTACCGGCGTCGGCGACGCCTTTCGGAAGGCCATCAACCCGTCCCGGTAGGCCCCGTCGAATGCGTCCGGCGCCGCCGCCCGCAACAGTGGCGCGACGCCGCCGATCGTCACGACGTCGGGATCGTGCAGGTTCACCAAGCCGGCGATCCCCCGGCCGAGTGACGTCGCCACCTTCTCGAAGGCCGTGCGGGTCCGTGCGTCTCGCTCGTCGCGGGCGACGAGGGTGTGTACGTAGGCGACCGGATCCTCCGGCGGTGTCTCGCCTCGATGGCGGGCCAGCGCCCGCCCGTCGATGGTGAGATCCCAGCAACCGACCGCACCGCAGGGGCAGTCGACGGCCGGGTCGCCGAACGGGATGTGGCCGTACTCCCCCGCCGCGCCGTGCGCGCCGCCGACCGGATCGCCGTTGACCACCAGCGTGCCGCCGAGGCCGTACGCGACGATCAGGTGCAGCGCCGTGGCAGCCGAGTGGGCCGCCCCGGTCCGCGATTCCGCCAGGCCCGCCAGGGTGGCGTCGTTGCCGATCAGGAGTCGCACGCCGGCGCCGTCCGGAATCCGGGCGGCCAACCCCGACAGGTCGACGTCGCGCCATCCGCGCGAGGGAACCTGGCCGACGCGGGAGCTGCTGACCGGCCCGGGCGCGGCGACCGCAATTGCGCTGATGCGCTTGGGATGTCGGCGGTACACCGCGCCGATTGCCTCGGTCAGCTGCATGCGGACACGGTCTGGATCGGCGCCGGTGCCGGTGGCCTCGTCGACCACCACGGGCTCCCCGTCGACGCCCGCCAGGGCCAGCCGCCAGTCACCGGAACGTAGGTCGACGGCGAGCACCAACGGGCCCTCCTCGTGGGGACCCAGCACCGTCGTGGGCCGGCCGCGACCCTGCACCGGTGCGGGCGATTCACCCAGCACACGGGCGTTGCGCATGCGCGCCACGAGTTCGGTGGCTCCACCGCTTCCAATGCCCAGGCGTTGGGCTGCCGCAGCGCGGGTGATCCCCGGCTCGGCCCGCACGACGGCGATCAGTTGAGCGGCCCCCAACCAGCGGATGTGGGCCGCCTGACCGGCGTCGCGAGCCGTGACCACGGGTCTCACCCTATCGTCGCAGGCGACGGGCGCCGGACGGTCATTCGGAATCGAGCGATCCCGCTCCGGCACGCAGCCCGGTGACCAGAAGTGTCAACAGCCGTTCACGTTGTCCCAATTGTCGATTCGGTTGCTCGCCCACCCACGTCACGGCAGCCACCATGTCCAGCACGTCGTCGGCCCGGACGTCCGGGCGAAGGACGCCCTCGCGTACGGCGCGGGCAATCAGTGCGCTGCCCGCCTCCCGGGCGCGCCGACACGAATCCAACTCGTCGGACTCGGCGAGCGGGTTGACCAACGTCTCGGCCAACCCCGTGAACATGCTGCCCTGCTCGACGTAGGCGTTGAGCCACGCCTCCAGGGCCTGGGCCAGGTCGGGTGCCGCCAGCAGCTCCATCCCCAGGTCGTGGATGCCGATCAGGCCGTCGTCGATGACGGCGCGCACCAACCGATCCCGCGTCGGGAAGTGCCGGTAAAGGGTGCCCGGACCCACCCCCGCTGCGCGAGCGATGTCGTCGAGGGACGCGGTCACCCCGTCACGGCTGAACGCGGCGCGTGCGGCGTCGAGCACGCGTCGCCGGTTGCGTTGCGCGTCGACGCGCAGCGGTCGTGTCATCCCCCACCCCTCGACAAACGGAGACTGTCTCCGCAATACTTACCGGAGACGGTCTCCACATCGTATCGAAGGGACGCTTCGCAATGTCCGAAGACATCGGCATCACTGCCGACCAACTGGCCGAGATGAATCGACAGGTCATCGCGGACTTCCGCGCCACCGGGGGCAAGCCGGGCGGCCAGTTCGCAGGCATCCCGGTGGTCCTCGTGCACCACGTCGGCGCCAAGTCCGGCACGAAGAGGATCGCTCCCCTGGTGCCCCTCCTCGACGGCGATCGGATCTACATCATCGCGAGCAAGGGCGGATCCGACACCAATCCCGACTGGTACCACAACCTGCGCGCGCATCCCGAGACGGTGGCGGAGTGGGGGACGGACACCTTCCCGGTCACCGCTCGCGTACTGGAGGCCCAAGAGCGCGACGACGTCTACGCCAAGCAGGTCGCGTTGCAACCGCAATTCGGCGACTACCAGCGCCGGACGTCACGGATCATTCCCGTGATCGAGCTCGAGCGGTCTCGCAACTAACCGACCGCTCGCCGTCAGACTCGTGGCGAAACCATGACGGTTGCCGACGTGCGGGACGGCGGGGATGTCCGTTTCGACGTCGACGTCGACGACCAAGCGAAGCGACTTCTCAACGTCGCATGGCTCGGCGGTCGGCACGAGTGGCACCCCGACGTCAAACCGTCCGTCGGCGAATTACATTACGGGGCAGCTCAATTCGCGCCACGATTCATCAACGCCGGCTCGGATGCCAGCGAACGAGTGTCGGTCGCGACCAGCGTCACGCAGCGCCGTCGTCGACGTGTCGGTCCGCCATCCCTTCGGGGTGGCGACCGCTCGGCGTCAAGAAACCACACAGGTGACGCCGCTACGTTCCGCAACGTGAATCGACGCGCACACGGTCGTCTGGCAACGCTCCACCGCATGACTCTGGTTCTTCGGGAGGTGGCGTCCCGTCGGCCGGCGGGCGCCAAGCCCGGCCATCTGCTCGACTTCGTCGACCAAGCCTTGTTCCTCGGACTACGCGCCACCGGTCAGTCCGCGGTCACGCAGATCGTCTGGGTGTACGACCACGGGATCTGCCTGGACGGAGTCCGGCGCTTCCATCGAAACATGGGGTACGGCATGGCGGGTCGGCTCATCGAGCCGTCCGTCGTCCCGTTCGGCCGTCACCGCTGGATCACCTCGGTGGGACCGGCCGCACCCTTGCGCATCGCGCCGCAATCGCGTCCCCGAACCGAACTCAGCGACTGGATCGACGAATGTGCCCGGCTGCCCATCGATCCCCAGTTCGGACCGTCCTGGCACATGAGCGTCCTGCCATTGACCGACGGCGCGACGGCCGTCAGCTTGGTGGGCTCACACTGCGTGGCCGACGGTGGCGGGGCGCTGCTGACCGTGTACGAGGCCGTCCACGGAACCCGCCGCAACCTGGGCTATCCGGCGCCGCACGCGCGGACCTTCGTGCGGGCGCTCGTCACGGACCTGCGCCAGACCGCGCACGACCTTCCCGAACTCGTGCGCACCGTGGTCGCCGCCGCCCGATTCCTGTGGCGCCGTCGAAACGATCCGTCGACGGCCGGTGCGACCGCGCCGAGCGTGATCGCGGCCGATCAGGCAGACGCCGCGGTGACCGTCCCCGCCGTCGCGGTGATCATTCCGATCGAACAGTGGGACGCGCGGGCGGCCTCCCTCGGCGGGAACAGCCATGCGCTGCTGGCCGCGCTATGCGCCAGGCTGGCGGTACACCAGGGACGCGGACTGGCCGACGACGGAACGGTCGGACTCATCGTTCCGATCAACGACCGCACATTGGACGACACCCGGGCCAATGCGGTGCACTTGGCCTACCTGCGGATCGACCCCACGACCGTCACGGCCGAATTGGGCGGCACGCGAACGACGATCCGACATGCGCTGAAGCTGATGCGCGAAACACCCGACGAGGCCCTTGCCCTCCTCCCGCTCACGCCCTTCATCCCCAAGGCCGCCGTGAGACGTACCGCCGATCTGGCGTTCGGGTTCACGTCTGAGCCCGTGTCGTGCTCCAACGTGGGCGACCTCCCCGACGACGTGACGCGCCTGGACGGAACGCCGGCCGACGTGGTGATCATGCGCGGGGTCGACCAACACGTCACACGCCGCGTGCTCGAGGAGCGCCGCGGGATTCTCACCGTCGTCAGCGGCCGGCTCGCCGGCAACGTCAGCATGACCGTCGTGGGATACCAACCCGGCGCCACCAACACCAAGGAATGGCTCCGCGAAGCGGTCACCGCGTCACTCGACGACCTCGGGCTCACCGGCGCGCTCGTGTGATTCGCGCGGTTCTTCACCGGGATTCCGGGGCGGGCTCGAATCCCACGATGACGCCGATGAACTAGCCGTCGTCGTTGTGGGCCCGCATGATTCGGCTCGACAAGTCCAGCAGGGTGCGGTGTAGCTCGTCGTCGTCGACGTCGGCGAGCAGCGGATCGGCCACCGCGTTGCCCATGCCGGCGAAGAAGACTGCGACGGCGATCCGACTTGGTGGATCGGGATCCGGACCCTCCAGCAGCGTGCGCAGCTGATCGGTCACCGTACGCAGTTCGACCGGGGCGATCTGGGGCATCGCAGGGTCGCCGACGAACACCGCCGCCAGCTGCCGGTGACGTATTGCCATCTCCACCAGGCCGCTGCAGGCCACGGCCCGCCGCGCCTCCCAGTCGGGCAGCGCCTCGGCAATCTTGATGATGCGCGTGATGTCTTCGAGGATGGGCCGCAACATCTCTGTGGCGATTTCTTCCTTCGACGAAAACTGGTAGTACACAGCAGCTTTGCTGACACCGAGGCGCTGGGCGATCATCTTCAGCGACGTGCCGTGGACTCCGCATTCCGCGAAGAGGGCCACCGCGCAGTCGAGCACTCGCCCGCGCGCAAGACCTCTCGGGGAGACCGGCTTCGCCACGTCACATTCCTCTCCACGCGGCTTCCACCGACGCTCCGATACTAGGTCCAACATACGCGGTGTCTTGCCATGCATTGACATGTTGCCTAGTTTTAGTTTGTCAGATGGTCAACTACAGGTCCGCGCCAACTCGGCTCGCGACGACGTCGTCACACGCGACAACGATGGAGGGCAACATGAAACTGCAGCGGGTCATGGCCAAGTTCAACCGACGAGTCACCAATCACGCCATCGGCCTGTTGGCGCCCTACCTGCCGTGGTGGGCGGTGCTCGTCCACCACGGCCGCAAGTCGGGCGCCGAGTACCGCACCCCGGTCGCAGTGCGGATCCACGACGGCTCCTTGATGGTGCCGATCGGGTATGGCGTGGAATCGGACTGGCTGCGCAATCTGCTCGCCGCGGGCAGCGGCCGTCTCGTGCACCGCGGCAAGACACACGACTTCGTCAACCCACGCGTCGTCGACCGTGACGAGGCAAGCGTGTGGGGTCGCATCACGCGCACGTTCGTCGCCGACTTCGCCTGACGAGCGGCGGCGGAAGCAGTTTCGTCAGCTGGGTTTTCGCCACGAGATCGCATAACGCCACAGCGGCAGGCGGCGCCACGTCATCTCGGGCAGCACGGCCGCAGCAATGGCCTTCACCTCGGCGTAGGTGTGCGGAAATTGCATCTGCACCGGTGCGCTGTGTTGCCAGAAGCCGCGCGTCCGCGACAGCACCTGGTGCTGGGCCGCACCCACGACGTCGACGGCGACGTCCCGCACGGTGGAACTGCGCGCGCAGCCGATTACCACCACACTGCCGCCAGGGGCCGTGAGGTCCGCCAGGCGTCGCAGTCCGCCGGCCAGGTCGGGGAAGTGGTGAACGGTCGCCACCGCGGCGACGACGTCGTAGTGGTCGTGCGGGAGGTCGTGGGTCAAGGCGTCGCCGACGATCCACGTGACGTTTCCGGTGGTGCCTGCCCTGGCGCGGGCGACGACGTCGGTGTCGGTGTCGATCCCGGTGACCTCGGGGATCGTCGCGGCGAGGCGGTCGGCCAGGAGTCCGTCGCCGGAGCCGACGTCGAGTGCGGTCCGCGCAGATCGTGGGGCGGCTGCCACCACCAGGTCGTAGTAGTGAATGTTGTGGTTCCAGCGGTCATTTCGATCGTGGCGCACGCCACCACTGTGCCACTCGTGCGCCTCCAGACGGCATGTCCGCTTTCGTGGGCTCCTCGTCCTTCTTCGTGGTACCGGCACGGGCGGTCGGCGCAGAGACTGGAACCAATCCAGTCGGACTCGAGGAGGCATGGATGGTCGCGTCCACGCGGGACACCGAGGAGCTGTTGCGCAACGCGTCGCTCCGCGTCACGGCTCAACGCAGCGCGGTCCTTCACGTGCTCGAGCATCACCCGCACATCGACGTACGATCACTGAAGACGTTGGTAATCAACCACATTGGCTCGGTGTCGACCCAAACCCTCTACGACGTGGTAAGTGCACTGATCGGCGCTGGGCTGGTCCGCAGGATCGGGTCGGCCGGGTCGGCGTCGCTGTTCGAGCTCGAGGGTGGCGACAACCATCACCACGTGGTGTGCCGCCGTTGCGGCGCGCTAGAGGACGTCGACTGCGTCAGCGGCGAAGCGCCGTGCCTGACGCCGCAGACCACCAAGGGCTTCGTCGTCGACGAGGCCGAAGTGACCTTTTGGGGCACGTGCACATCGTGCTCCGACACCGTCGACGGCGCGCAGGCGCCGTCCCCAAGGAAGGAGAACATGTAATGGCGTTCGAGGAGAACACCGATCCGTTGACCACGGCGGCGGGTGCGCCGGTGGTCGACAACCAGAACAGCATGAGTGCCGGGGTGCGGGGTCCGCTGCTGCTGCAGGACCTGTGGTTGATCGAGAAGTTGGCGCACTTCAGCCGGGAGGTCATCCCGGAACGGAGGATGCATGCCAAGGGTGCCGGGGCGTTCGGCACCTTCCGGGTGACCGGCGACATCTCCGCCTATACGACCGCGGCGATCTTCTCCAAGGTCGGCAACAGCTGTGAGATGTTCGCCCGCTACTCCACCGTCGCCGGGGAGCGCGGCGCCGCTGACGCCGAACGCGACATCCGCGGGTTCGCGGTGCGGTTCTACACCTCCCAGGGCAACTGGGACGTCGTGGGCAACAACACCCCGGTGTTCTTCCACCGCGACCCGTTGAAGTTCCCCGATCTGAACCGGGCGGTCAAACGCGACCCGCGGACCAATCTGCGGGACCCGGAGAACAACTGGGGCTTCTGGACCGGGCTGCCCGAATCGTTGCACCAGGTCACCTACGTGATGGGCGACCGGGGCATCCCGGCGTCCTATCGGCACATGCACGGCTTCGGATCCCACACCTTCAGCCTGGTCAACGCCGACGGGGTGCGGCACTGGGTGAAGTTCCACTTCCGCACCCAGCAGGGCATCGAGAACCTCACCGACCAGCAAGCCCACGCCGTGATCGGGGCCGATCGGGAATCCCACGGCCGGGACTTGTTCGAGGCGATCGAGCGCGGGGAGTTCCCGCGGTGGACGTTGTCCGTCCAGGTGATGCCCGAGGCCGACGCACAGACGTACCGGTTTCATCCGTTCGACGTGACCAAGGTGTGGAGTCAGCGGGACTACCCGTTGATCGAGGTCGGTGAGTATGAGTTGAATCGCAATCCGGACAACTACTTCGCCGAGGTGGAGCAGGCGGCGTTCACCCCGGCCAATCTGGTGCCGGGGATTTCCTACAGTCCGGACAAGATGTTGCAGGGCCGGTTGTTCTCCTACGGTGACGCCGCCCGGTATCGGGTGGGGGTCAATCATCATCAGATTCCGGTGAACTATCCCCGGGGTGCGGAGCGGGTGAACACCTATCACCGTGACGGGGCGATGCGGGTGGACGGCAATCAGGGTGGGGTGCCGGGGATGGAACCCAACAGCTTCGGCCGCTGGGCCGATCAACCCAGCTATGCCGACCCGCCGCAGACAATCGGGGACACCGCTGACCACTTCGACTTCCGTGCCGACGACGACAACTACTTCGAGCAGCCCGGGGACCTGTTCCGGTTGATGGACGCCGAGGCCCGGCAGCGGTTGTTCGACAACACCGCCCGCGCCATCACCGGCGCCCGGGCGGTCACCGTGGAGAAGCACATCGAGAACTGCACCCAGGCCGACCCCGCCTACGGCGCCGGCGTCCGCACGGCCTGCCAAGCACTCGGCGCCCTCTAAGCGGATGCTCGATACTGACCCGATGCCAAGCAGTTTCGTGCCCCCCGCGCAGTACTACGCAGGACTTGCCCGAGTGCGGCAAGGTGCCGGGGCGCTCGTCACCACTCCCGACGGGCGGGTGGTCATGTATGACGTGACCTACCGCGACTACCTGGAATTGCCCGGCGGCGCCGTCGAAGTCGGCGAGTCGCCACCGGCGGCATGCGCGCGGGAGTGCCGGGAGGAACTGGGCGTCGACGTCGTGGTCGGTCGGCTACTCGTCCTGGATCATCAGGCCGACGGGGGCGACCGGGGCGATTCCGTCATGTTCGTCTACGACGGAGGAGTGGTCGACGAGGCCGCCCTCGGAAACGTCGTCCCGGACGACGAGGGCCGCGGGGTGGTCCTCGTCGACCCGTCGGACTTGGACGGCGTCACGATCACGCGCCTCGCCAACACGTCCTCTAGACCCCGATCAAGCTCTCGAGCCAGCCGCGGGCGAAGTAGACGACGAAACCCGCCGTCACGACCCACAACAGTGGGCTGATCTCGCGGACCTTGCCGGTCGCCGACCGCGTCACCACCCAGGCGATGAAGCCGATTCCGATGCCGTTGGCGATCGAGTAGGTGAACGGCATCGCGGCGACGGTGAGCACCACCGGCATGGCGACGGAGAACTCGGAGACGTCGATGTGCCGCAGCTGCGACACCATCATCACGCCGACGACCACCAGTGCGGCCGCGGCCACCTCGGTCGGCACGATCGACGCGAGCGGCGAGATGAACATCGCGGCCAGGAACAGCACGCCGGTGACCACGTTGGCCAGCCCGGTGCGCGCGCCCTCCTCGACGCCGGCGCCGGACTCGATGAAGACGGTGTTCGACGACGCCGACGTCGCGCCGCCGACGGCCGCACCGGCGCCCTCGACGATCAGGGACGCCTTCAGCCGCGGGAAGTTGCCTTTCTCGTCGGACAGTCCGGCCTCGCGGGACAGCCCGGTCAGGGTCCCCATGGCGTCGAAGAAGTTCGCGAACACGAGGGTGAAGACCAGCATGACCGCGGCGAGGACGCCGATGCGGCCGAAACTGTCCAAGGTGAACGCACCGACGAGCGACAGGTCGGGCAGCGCGAACGGTGAGCCCGACAGCGTCGGCACCGACAGGCTCCATCCGCCGGGCTTGTCGACCGCTGAGCCCAGATGCCAGATGGCCTCGATGACGACGGCGACGAGCGTGCCCGTGACGAGGCCGATCAGGATGCCGCCGCGCACCTTCCGGACCACCAGCACGCCGGTCAGCAGCAGCGTGAACACGAACACCAGAACGGGCACGGTGCTGATGGACCCGACGCCACCGGTGCCCAGCCCGACGGGTGGGGACGGCACGCCGGTGGCTCCGACGAAGCCCGCGTCGACCAGTCCGATGAAGAGGATGAACAACCCGATGCCCGCGGTGATGGCCAGCTTCAGTTCCATCGGCACCGCGTCGAACACCAGCCTGCGCAGTCCGGTCGCCGCCAGGATGACGATGATGACGCCGTTGATGACGACGAGGCCCATGGCCTCGGGCCAGGTGACCTGACCGACCACCGTGGTGGCAAGGAAGGAGTTGATGCCAAGGCCGGCCGCGAAGGCGAAGGGCAGTCGCGCGATGAGGCCGAACAGGATCGTCATGACGCCCGCCGCGAGCGACGTGGTGGCCGAGACCTGCGCGAACTCGAGTCGGTTTCCGGCGACGTCGGGCGCGCTGGACAGGATGATCGGGTTCAGCACGATGATGTAGGCCATCGCGATGAACGTGACCAGCCCGCCGCGGATCTCGGTGCCGATCGTCGACTGCCGCGCGGTGATCTCGAAGAAGCGGTCGACACGGTTCACGGATGTGTTCTGTTCCACGCGACGACCCTAGAGTCGCGCGCCGAATTCTTCTCTCTTTTGCCGAGCCGGGTCTTCCGGGCGACGACGCGCAGAGAAGCCCGGCCGAACACCTCTTCAGTCCGATTCGAGGGCGGCGAGCGTGATTGCCAGTCGTTGAGACGGAAACTGCGTCTGTAGGTGCCCGTCGTGGAGAAGCCGGTAGAAACCGTTCATGGCCGCCGCCGTGGGTGCCATGCGGCGCACGATCTTGGCCAGCTCCTCGGGGAGCTCGTCGCTACGGGTCTGTACGCCCGGAATCTTCAGGACGGCGTTGGTGAGTTCGGCGATGCAGTAGGCGGCGTCGTGATCGCTATGCGCGGTGAGGAATTGGCGTTCGGCGTCGTCGAGTTGGAAGGTCGCTGCGGCTGCCAGGCCGAAGTCGGTGACGACGACTTGGCGGCCCGTGGTCATCACGTTGTCGAGGTGCGCGTCGAAGTGCACGACACCGTGAGCCTGCAAACACGCGACCGCGTCGAGCAGCTGATCGAGAACCGTCTCCAAATATGCGGCCCGTTCTCGTGCAGTGCCAGAGGACAATTGGGCGTCGAGATGGTTGCGCAGCGTCCACGGAAGGTGTTCGACGAAGAGGACCACGACCGTGCGCGACGTCGCCAGCGCACGCAGTCGCTCCTCGACGTGTGGTGAGCCCGCCCAGAACGCGACCGTCGGCTCGATCGGTGCCCCGCCAAGTCCAGATGGGACCTCGCGCAGCAGGCGCCAGTGATACAGCAGGGGAAAGGCCGGGCTGGCACCGTCAAGCACCCACTCGCTGGCCATTTGGTGCATGGCGACCTCGCGCCACGCGTTGAATCCGGTGGAGCCTGCTCCGACGCCGTAGTGGTACAACGGCGGCAGGTGGAACACGTTTCGCGTGTCGCCGGGGCCGGCGTCCACCTCCCGATCGGAATAGCGCGATCTCCTTGACGAACACCGGCGTTCCGTCGACGTCGATCGACCGTGTCCTTCCGCCGATGCTGGCCCGGGGCGGCGTGCCCGCGGCGAGGAGAGTGCCGACCGCCTCATCCGACAGCGAGGACAGGGTGGTGGCCAACGCGTCGTGTCTGCCGCATCGGTCCTCGGTCATGGGTCGACTTCCACTGGGGCGCCACTCGCATCTGCGGCGACCTGTGCCCTGTCTTGCATCACGATGCCTGCCTGGCCAAGTAGTTCGGCGATGAACGCCGTCTTGGCGGCGGTGTAGGCGTCACGGTCGAACCGGTGTGTCATGGCGAGGGCGGACTTCAGCTCCGCATACCGCTCGCGTGCCACTTCGTCTCCGCGCAGTCGATCGCGGAAGGCGGTCAGTTCGCGAAGGTGTGGGTCGTCATGGCCGATCAGATACAGGTGATGCGTTCGGGCTTCGGGTCGCGGACGGAGAAACCACAGCCGCCAGGACCTGTTCGGGTCAGACGGCCAATACAGCCAGCCGGCTTCGCGTAGGGACGGGATCGCGCCGTGTGCGTCGACCACTGACGTCACCGGAACTGCGACGTCGACGACGGGCTTGGCGGGCAGGTCCGGCACCGCGGTCGATCCAACGTGCTCGACGGAACCTCGCAGCCAGGGCTGCAGAATGATCTGCAACCGGTCGCGCTCTTCGGCGAACATGCACGACCATGCGGGGTCGTGCTCGACGAGCTGCACCGGCATGTCGCCCATCACTTCAGACTATTGACGCGCTGCCGCGGCCTCAGGCCGAGGATCACGAGGTCGAATTCGGCTGGGAGCTTTGTCCGCGACGTAGATCGTCGAAGGCGCGGTTGACGGGGCCAGGGTTCTCGCGCAGGTAATCGCGGATCTGCGTCGAGCAGGTTTCAGCCGACGATGCGCTCGTGTCCACTTCGACGTCGTAACGGCCGTGCACGTGCACCATGGCAGCCTGGCTGACCGCAGTGCCGGAAGCTCGGTCGCTCCTGCTTGCTTCGCGTTGCCCGAGGTCGGCGGCCGAGCAGTGCACTCCTACGAAGATCACGTCGACCCCGGTCATGACCGCCAGCAGATCGTTCAGCCGCCACGGCTCGCTGAGCACGTGATCCATCACGATGTCGTTGCCCGCCTGGGCCATTCCGGCGACCGCGCGATGGAATCCGGCGCGGGTGCGGTGCAGCACGGTACGGAGCCCGGCGGGTTCCAGCTCGTGGGTTCTCCGCTCAGCGCGCATCGCTCCGAACATGTCGACCCCCATGTGAAACCAGGGTGTTTCGAAGTCGACCAGGAGTTGACGGCCGATCGTGGACTTACCCGAGCTGGACGTGCCGTTGAGCAACACCACTCGGCCGGGCGAGCCTTCAGTCATGACTCGAGTTTGCCGCTGCTACCGGAAGTCGCATGGCGGTTCACGACCCGCCAACGACGAAGGGCCACGAACCATTTCTGATTCGTGACCCTTGGCGTCGCGGTCCGAGGACCGATCATTGTGGGCGAAGGGGGACTTGAACCCCCACGTCCCGAAGGACACTGGCACCTGAAGCCAGCGCGTCTGCCATTCCGCCACTCGCCCCAACAACCGGACGAGACTATCACGCGCTCGGGCCGGTTCCCCAACCGCGCAGCTAGGCCCGTGTGAACCGTCGTGAACGGCTCTGACCAGCCTCGATCTGATCGTCGGTGTCGCCCGGTCACGTTCTGACGCCGATGGCCGATACCATGCCATGAGGAATCGACACCCGCGACACGCAGGTTCTGAACTGCGTTCAGCGCGGCCACCACGACGAACAGCGAGGCAGGCGGTGACATGGGACTGGTCGACCGCTTCGAGCGAAAGCTCGAGGCCACCGTCGGTGACACCTTCGCGCGGGTCTTCGGCGGGAGCATCGTTCCGCAGGAAGTCGAGGCGATTCTCCAGCGCGAAGCCGACGCCGGTGCGCGCGAAGTCGGCGGCGGCAGAATTTTGGCCCCAAACGACTACGTCATTACCCTCAGTGCATCCGACTTTCACAAGGTCCGCGCCGACCCCGACCTCACACCGACGACATTCGCCCGATACCTGGAGGGATACATCCGTGATCAAGGGTGGCAAACGTATGGTGATGTGGTCGTTGGATTCGAAGCGTCACCGCAGTTGCACACCGGCCAGTTTCGCACCCGTGGAACGGTCAACCCAGACTCGACCAGCGGCTCAAGCGCCTCTGCACCCCCAGCCCGTGCTCACACCGCAGAACCAGGAGTTCCACCGATGACCGACAACCCGAGCTACCGCGGCGGCGGCCAGGGACCAGCGCAGCCTGGCGACGACTACTACGAGTACGGCCGTCAGGGCGAGGAGCCCCGCGCCCCGTATCCGCCGGCCCCCGAGGGCGGCTACCCGGCGGCCCCCGCTGCGGGTCAGCCCGCCGGCGGCTACCCGGATCAGGGCGGCTACGACCGTGGCGGCTACCCGGACCAGGGTTACCCGCCCCCCAACTACGACCAGCGGTCCCCCGCGGCCGGATACGGCCCGCCTGCGAACCCGCCGGCCGGCTACCCCGACCAGGGATACCGTCAGCCGCCTCCCGGATACGGCCCCCCGGCCGGTGCTCCCGGTGGCTACGGCGACGCCGCTGGGTACGACTACGGCCGCCCGCCGGCCCCGCCCCGCGGTGAGGAGTACGGCCGTCCGGCCGAGCCTCAGCGTCCGTCCTACCCCGACCAGGGTGGTTACCCGGACCAGGGCGGCTACGGCGATCAGGGTGGTTACCCGGACCAGGGCGGCTACCCCGATCAGGGTGGCTACGGCGCTCAGGCCTACGGACGTCCCGAGCAAGGCGGCGGCTACGGCGCGCAGGCCGACTACGGCCGCTACGGCGACCAGGGTGCGCCCCAGGGCTACGCCGATCCCGGCTACGGACAGCCCGCCGACGGCGGATACGGCCAGGGCGGCTACGACTACGGTCAGCCTCCGGCCGCCGCGCCGGTGGCCGGTTACGGCGCGGGTGGCGGGTACGGCTCGGCCGGCGCCACCGTGACCCTCCAGCTCGACGACGGCAGCGGACGCACCTACCAGCTGCGTGAGGGCGCGAACGTCATCGGCCGCGGCCAGGACGCTCAGTTCCGCCTTCCGGACACCGGCGTCTCGCGCCGCCACCTGGAGATCCGATGGGACGGCCAGGTCGCCCTGCTGTCGGACTTGAACTCCACCAACGGCACCACGGTCAACAATGCGCCCGTTCAGGAGTGGCAGTTGGCCGACGGCGACACCATCCGTCTGGGCCATTCCGAGATCATCGTCCGCGTTCACTGAGCGCTCAGGCTGGTGACGGCTGCGGGGCAAGGCCATACTCGTGCCTCGGACCCGTCACCGGCCCAAGTATCGTGACGTTGCCGACGACGGCTGGGTCAGCCGACGGTCGGTCGCGACGCGGCCCGGGAAACGGTGCGGTGACGCCGACGCGGCGACATCGGGACGGTGACGGAGAGGACGTCAGATGCAGGGGATAGTGCTGCAGCTGACGCGCGTCGGTTTCCTGTTGCTGCTGTGGCTGTTCATCTGGTCGGTGCTGCGGATTCTGCGTACCGACATCTACGCGCCGTCCGGAGCGGTGATGGTCAAGCGTGGGCTTGCGTTGCGTGGGACCCTGCTGCCCAGCCGTGGCCAGCGCCGCAACACTCCCCGTCAGCTCGTGGTCACCGAAGGGGCGTTGGCGGGCACCCGCATTCAGTTGGGTGCGCAGCCCGTGCTCATCGGTCGCGCGGACGACTCGACGCTGGTGCTCACCGACGACTATTCGTCGACACGGCACGCGCGGCTGTCGCCACGAGGGTCGGAATGGTACGTCGAGGACCTAGGATCGACCAACGGTACATACCTTGACAGGGCGAAGGTGACGACGGCGGTAAGGGTTCCGATGGGCACGCCGGTGCGGATCGGCAAGACCGTGATCGAGTTGCGCCCATGAGTCTCGTCCTCCGGTACGCCGCCCGCAGCGACCGCGGTCTGGTGCGCGCCAACAACGAAGACTCGGTGTACGCCGGTGCGCGCCTGCTGGCGCTGGCCGACGGCATGGGCGGCCACGCGGCCGGTGAGGTCGCCTCGCAGCTGGTGATCGCCGCGCTGGCCCACCTCGACGACGACGAGCCGGGCGGAGACCTCCTCAGCAAGCTCAACTCGGCGGTCCACGAAGGCAACTCGGCCATCGCCGCGCACGTCGAAGCCGACCCCGACCTCGAGGGCATGGGCACCACCCTCACCGCAATCCTGTTCGCAGGAAACAGACTTGGCCTGGTTCACGTCGGCGACTCCCGCGGCTACCTGCTGCGCGACGGCGAGCTGACCCAGATCACCAAGGACGACACCTTTGTCCAGACCCTGGTCGACGAGGGTCGCATCACCGCCGAGGAAGCCCACAGCCATCCGCAGCGGTCATTGATCATGCGCGCGTTGACGGGCCACGAGGTCGAGCCGACGCTGACGGTGCGCGAGGCCCACGCCGGCGACCGCTACCTGCTGTGCTCCGACGGCCTGTCCGACCCGGTCAGCCACGACACGATCCTCGACGCCCTGCAGATCCCCGACGTGACAGAGAGCGCCGACCGGCTCATCGAGATGGCGCTGCGCGGCGGCGGTCCGGACAACGTGACCGTGGTGGTGGCCGACGTCGTCGACTACGAATACGGGCAGACCCAGCCGATCCTCGCGGGTGCGGTCTCCGGGGTGGACGACCAGAGCGCACCCCCCAACACCGCGGCCGGGCGGGCGTCGGCCTTCAATCCCAAGCGCGTCGCGGCGGCGGCCAACCGTCCCGCCGTCGAACCCGCCGCCCCCGTGAAGAAGCCGCGCTCGCGCCGCACGATGATCTTCGTCGCGCTGCTGCTGCTGGTGCTGGTGCTCGCCGGACTTGCCGTGGGCCGCATGGTGATTCAGAACAACTACTACGTGGCCGAGCGCGACGGCTCGGTCTACATCATGCGCGGGGTGCAGGGCAGCGTCGCGGGCATGTCGCTGCAGGAGACCTTCCAGATCGCGTGCCTGGACTCCCGCAACTCGATCACCAACATCGGCGTCGACGACGCGCGCGGGGGCTGCAAGCCCCTTCGGGTCGCCGACCTCCGCGAGTCCGAGCGCGCCCAGGTGACCGCCGGGTTGCCCGGCGGCACCCTCGACGAGGCGATCCGTCAGCTCCGCGAGTTGGCTCAGTCGTCGGTTCTGCCGGTCTGCGTGCCGGTTTCGGCGCGGACGTCGTCGTCGACCCCGCCGCCCAGCCCGGCCACTCCCCCGCCCAGTACGTCGACTACGACCACGACCACGACCACGGCCTCGCCGCCGCCGAGCAGCGCCGCGGGCAGTCCCACGCTCGAGCCCACCCCCACGGTGACCGCGCCGCCGACCACCCCCACCCCGACCGGCACCGCCCTCCCGCCTCCGCCACAGAAGCCGGGCACCGACTGCCGGACCGCGTCATGAGCACGCAGCCGCAGGCGCCGGTGACCGTCGTGCCACCGTTGCCCAACCGGCGCAACTCCGAACTGCTCCTGCTCGGCTTCGCCGCGCTGATCACCACCGTCGCGCTACTGATCGTCGAGGCCAACCAGGAACAGGGGCTCAGCTGGGATCTGGCGCAGTACACCCTCGGGTACCTCGCCCTGTTCGCCGCGGCTCACGTGGCCGTCCGACGCTTCGCGCCCTACGCCGATCCGCTGTTGCTTCCCGTGGTGGCTCTGCTTAATGGGTTGGGGCTGGTGATGATTCACCGTCTCGACCTCGCCGAGGGCGCCCTCGGCGCCGGCGGTGACCGCGGCCCGAGCGCCAACCAGCAGATGCTGTGGACCCTGGTCGGCGTGATCGCCTTCTGCCTGGTGGTGGCCTTCCTCACCGACCACCGCATGCTCGCCCGCTACGGCTACGTGTGCGGACTGGTCGGCCTCGTCCTGCTGCTGATCCCCGCCATCCTGCCCAGCTCGATGTCGGAGGAGAATGGCGCCAAGATCTGGATTCGGTTCCAGGGCTTCTCGATTCAGCCCGCCGAGATTTCCAAGATCCTGCTGCTGATCTTCTTCGCCTCGGTGCTGGTGTCCAAGCGCAGCCTGTTCACCAGCGCCGGCAAGCACATCCTGGGGATGAACCTCCCCCGGCCCCGCGACCTGGCGCCCCTGCTGGCCGCCTGGATGGCCTCTGTCGGGGTGATGGTGTTCGAGAAGGACCTCGGCACCTCGTTGCTGCTGTACGCCTCGTTCCTGGTGATCGTCTACATCGCGACCGACCGGATCAGCTGGGTTCTGTTGGGGCTGTTCCTCTTTGCGGCCGGCAGTGTCGTCGCCTACCACGCCTTCGCCCACGTCCGCGTGCGCGTGGAGACCTGGCTGGACCCCTTTGCCGATCCCGACGGCGCCGGCTACCAGATGGTGCAGTCGCTGTTCAGCTTCGCCACCGGCGGCATCTTCGGCACCGGCCTCGGCAACGGCCAGCCCGGCACCGTGCCCGCCGCGTCCACCGACTTCATCGTCGCCGCCATCGGTGAGGAGCTCGGGCTCGTCGGGTTCGCCGGGGTGCTGATGCTCTACACGATCCTGGTGATCCGCGGCCTGCGCACGGCGGTCGCCGTGCGCGACAGCTTCGGCAAGCTGCTCGCCGCCGGGTTGGCCTCCACCCTGGCGATCCAGCTGTTCATCGTCGTCGGCGGCGTCACCAAGCTGATCCCGCTGACCGGGCTCACCACCCCGTGGCTGTCCTACGGCGGGTCCTCGCTCATCGCCAACTACGTGTTGTTGGCCATCCTGATCTGCATCTCCCATTCGGCCCGCCGCCCGCTGGACGGCAAGGCCCCGAACGCCACTCCGATCGCCGCCGCGCGCACGGAGGTGATCGGCCGCGTATGAACACCTCACTGCGACGCGTGTCGATCGCGATCATGGGCATGATCGTGCTGCTGCTCGCCAATGCCACCATCACCCAGGTGTTCCGGGCCGACGGGCTGCGCTCGGACCCGCGCAACCAACGGGTGCTCCTCGACGAGTACTCCCGCCAGCGCGGCCAGATTTCGGCCGGCGGCCAGCTGCTCGCCTACTCCACCTCGACCGACGGGCACTTCCGCTTCCTGCGGGTGTACCCGAACCCGCAGGCCTACGCCCCGGTGACCGGCTTCTACTCGCTGCTGTACTCCAGCACCGGGCTCGAGCGCGCCGAGGACACCGTCCTCAACGGGTCCGACGAGCGCCTGTTCGGCCGTCGGCTCGCCGACTTCTTCACCGGCCGCGATCCGCGCGGCGGGAACGTCGCCACCACCATCAATCCACAGGTGCAGCAAGCCGCCTGGGATGCCATGCAAAAGGGGTGCAACGGCGGCCCATGCAAGGGTTCGGTCGTGGCATTGGAGCCGTCCACCGGAAAGATCCTCGGGATGGTCTCGTCACCGTCGTATGACCCAAACCTGTTGGCGTCCCATGACGGCAACGTTCAGTCCCAGACGTGGCAGCAGCTGCGGGACGACCCCGACTCGCCGTTGGTCAACCGCGCCATCTCCGAGACCTACCCCCCGGGGTCGACGTTCAAGGTGATCACCACCGCCGCGGCGCTCGCCAACGGCGCCACCCCCGACACCCAGGTCACCGCGGCGTCGCGAATCCCGTTGCCGGACAGCACCGCAACGCTGGAGAACTACGGCGGCGCGTCGTGCGGAGGCGGCCCGACCACCACCCTGCGTACCGCCTTCGCCAAGTCGTGCAACACCGCGTTCGTCGACCTCGGCATCCGCACCGGCGCGGACGCACTGCGTCGCACCGCGCAAGCGTTCGGCCTGGACACCGCTCCCCCGCCCATCCCACTTCAGGTGGCCGCGTCGACCGTCGGCCCCATCGGTGACGACGCCGCGCTGGGCATGTCGAGCATCGGGCAGAAGGACGTCGCGCTCACGCCGCTGCAGAACGCGATGATCGCCGCCACCGTCGCGAACGGCGGCGTGACGATGCAGCCGTACCTTGTGGAGGATCTCAAGGGACCCGACCTCGCCAGCATCAGCTCGACCAGCCCTCAGGAACTTCGGCGGGCGGTGTCCCCGCAGGTCGCCACTACACTTACTGACCTGATGATCGGCGCTGAGCAGGCTACCCAGCAGACGGGGTCCATCGCAGGCGTCCAGATCGCCTCCAAGACCGGGACCGCCGAGCACGGGTCGGATCCCCGCAACACCCCGCCCCACGCCTGGTACATCGCCTTTGCCCCGGCCAAGGCGCCGAAGGTCGCGATCGCGGTCCTGGTGGAGAATGGCGGGGACCGATTGTCCGCGACCGGTGGCGCGCTCGCCGCGCCGATCGGCCGGGCAACCATTGCCGCGGCCCTGCGGGAGGGATCATGACCGCGCGCGTCGGAGTGACGCTGTCCGACCGCTACCGTCTTCAGCGACTCATCGCCACGGGTGGCATGGGACAGGTGTGGGAGGCGCTGGACACCCGGTTGGGCCGCCAGGTCGCGATCAAGGTGCTCAAGGCCGAGTTCTCCACCGACCCGGAATTCGTCGAACGGTTCCGCGCCGAAGCCCGGATCGTGGCCATGCTGAACCACCCCGGCATCGCCAGCGTCTACGACTACGGCGAGACCGAACTCGACGACGCCGGCCGCACGGCCTACCTGGTCATGGAGATGGTCACCGGCGAGCCGCTGAACTCGGTGCTCAAGCGCACCGGACGGCTGTCGCTGCGCCACTCCCTGGACATGCTGGAACAGACCGGGCGGGCGCTGCAGGTCGCGCACACCGCCGGACTGGTCCACCGCGACGTGAAGCCCGGCAACATCCTGATCACCCCCACCGGCCAGGTGAAACTCACCGACTTCGGCATCGCCAAGGCCGTCGACGCCGCCCCGGTGACGCAGACCGGCATGGTCATGGGCACCGCGCAGTACATCGCCCCCGAACAGGCGCTGGGCCGCGACGCCACCCCCGCCAGCGACGTCTACTCCCTCGGCGTCGTCGGCTACGAATCGGTGGCCGGCCGACGGCCGTTCATCGGCGAAGGTGCGCTGACCGTCGCGATGAAGCACATCAAGGAGCAGCCGGCGCCGCTGCCCGCCGACATCCCGCCCAACGTCCGCGAACTGATCGAGATCAGCCTGCTCAAGGAGCCGGGCCAGCGCTACCGCACCGGCGGAACGTTCGCCGACGCGGTCGCCGCGGTCCGGGCCGGGCGCAGGCCCCCGCGGCCCAACCACGCCCCCACGATCGGCCGGGCCACCCCGGCCGCCATCCCGTCGACCGCCCAAACCCGCGCGGTGCCCGACTACGGCAGGCCACCGACGGCCAGCGTCCGCACCCGGCCGCCGACCGGCAGCCACCGGACGCCTCCCCCCAAGCGCACGTTCTCCCCCGGTCAGCGGGCGCTGTTGTGGGCCGCCGGCGTACTCGGCGCGCTCGCGATCATCATCGCGATCCTGATGGTCCTGAACGTGCAGGACCGCAACGACAAGAAGACGGCCCCGTCCACCGAGACGAGCACCACGGTGGTGTCCGTCCCGCCGCCCACGCCCACACCCGGGGCGATGCCCCGACTCGGCGGCGACACCGATTCGCCCCCGCCATCAACTGCAGAGCAGACGTTCCCATGACCACCCCGCAGCACCTGTCCGACCGCTACGAACTTGGCGAAATCCTGGGCTTCGGAGGCATGTCCGAAGTCCACCTCGCCCGCGACGTCCGACTGCACCGCGACGTCGCCGTCAAGGTGCTGCGTGCCGACCTGGCCCGGGACCCGAGTTTCTACCTTCGCTTTCGCCGCGAGGCGCAGAACGCCGCCGCGCTGAACCACCCGGCCATCGTCGCGGTGTACGACACCGGCGAGGCCGAGACCGCCACCGGGCCGTTGCCCTACATCGTCATGGAGTACGTCGAGGGCGTCACGCTGCGCGACATCGTGCACAACGACGGGCCCATCGAACCGCGCCGGGCCATCGAGATCATCGCCGACGCCTGCCAGGCGTTGAACTTCAGCCATCAGCACGGCATCATCCACCGCGACGTCAAGCCCGCCAACATCATGATGAGCAAGTCCGGCGCCGTGAAGGTCATGGACTTCGGCATCGCCCGCGCGCTGCACGACGGCGGCGTCAGCGTCACCCAGACCGCCGCGGTCATCGGCACCGCGCAGTACCTCTCCCCCGAACAGGCCCGTGGCGAAACAGTCGACGCCCGCTCCGACGTGTACTCGCTGGGCTGCGTGCTCTACGAATTGCTCACGGGCGAGCCACCTTTCGTCGGTGACTCCCCCGTCGCCGTCGCCTATCAGCACGTGCGCGAAGACCCGGTGCCGCCGTCGGAGCGCAACCCGGCGTTGTCGCCGGAGTTGGACGCCGTGGTGCTCAAGGCCCTGGCGAAGAACCCCGACAACCGGTACCAGACCGCCGCCGAGATGCGCACCGACCTCATCCGCGTACACAGCGGCGAGGCACCCGAGGCGCCCAAGGTGTTCACCGACGCCGAGCGAACCTCCCTGCTCTCGGCTGGCCCGGCCGTCGGACGCCACCAGCAGCCCACCGAGAACATCCCGACCCATCAGCCGCGGTACGTGCCGAAGGAACGCAACCCGGCCATCGGCCGGTGGTTCGCCATCGTCGCAGTGCTGGCCGTGCTGACCGTGGTGGTGACGGTGCTACTCAACTTCGTCGGCGGCAACCCGCGCGACGTCCAGATCCCGGACCTTCGGGGCCAGAAGTACGACGAGGCCGTCGTGTCCCTGCAGAATCTCGGTTTCAAGACCGTCCGCAGCCAGCAGCCGGATTCCGAGGTGCCCGTCGGCGACGTGATCAGCACCGACCCGGCGGCCAACACCGCCGCCGCCCGGGACGACCAGATCACCATCAACGTCTCCACCGGCCCGCAGCAGGCCGAGGTGCCGGACTGCGCGCAGAATCTCACCTTCGCGCAGTGCGCCAGCAAGCTCAGGGCTGCCGGGTTCGAACGGGTCCGGCAGAGTACGTCGAGCAACCTGGTGGTGCCGAAGGACGTCGTGGTCGGAACCAACCCGCCTGCGAATCAGACGTCGGCAATCACCAACGAGGTCATCGTCGTCGTCAGTTCCGGGCCCGACATCAAGCCGGTCCCCGACGTCAAGGGGCGCACCGTCGACGAGGCCACGGCGATCATCACGGCGAGCGGCTTCACCAAGCCGCCCATCCCGGTGCAGGTCGACGGTCTCAGGCAGACGGCAGGACAGGTCATGGGCACGGTGCCCGGGGCGAATGAGACCGTCGCGGTGGACACCCCCATCCAGATCCAGGTGTCCGAGGGCAACCAGTTCACGATGCCCAACCTGCTCGGTCAGTTCTGGGTCGACGCCGAACCGCTGCTGCGGTCGATGGGGTGGACCGGTGAGTTGAACAAGCTCCCCAACGCGCAGAACAGCGGCTATCCCACCAACTCCGTGGCCACCATGAGCCCGTCGGCGGGCACGCCGTTGAAGTTCGGCGATTCCGTGACGATCAGCTTCGCGCAGTAGCCGTCCGGACCGTATCGGCGACCTCGCGCTCGAGCGTGCCCACGAGGGCCTCGTCGAGCGGCTGACCGCACGCGGCCAGCCAGTTGGCGAGCATCCGGTGCCCTCCCTCGGTGAGGATCGACTCGGGGTGGAACTGCACGCCGTGAATCGGTAGCTCGACGTGCTGCACGCCCATCACCACGCCACCGGACGTCCGCGCGGTCACCTCGAGGGCGGCGGGCATGGTCTCGGGCAGAATCGTCAGCGAGTGGTAACGGGTCGCGGTGAACGGATCCGGAAGTCCCTTCAGCACACCGACATCCGCGTGATTCACGGTGCTGGTCTTGCCGTGCAGGAGCTCCGGTGCGCGGTCCACGGTGCCACCGAAGGCGACCCCGATGGCCTGGTGCCCGAGGCACACGCCGAGAAGCGGGGTCGACGCGACCGCGGAGGCGTGGACGAGGGGGATCGACGCACCCGCCCGTTCCGGGGTGCCCGGTCCGGGGCTCAGGAGAATGCCGTCGAAGTCCTCGGCGACCTTCGCGACGTCGGCGTTGGTGGCCAGTCGCGCGTCGTCGTTGCGCCACACCTCGGCGTGCACGCCCAACTGTCCGAGGTACTGGACCAGGTTGAAGACGAAGCTGTCGTAGTTGTCGACGACGAGAACACGCATCATCCCAGGTTACTGGGCTCAGTAGCCGAGCGGACCGGCCGGCTTGGCGTAGCGCATGCGCACCGCCGGGGGATGGGCGGCGACCGTCGCGTCCGACTGGCGCTCCTCGGTGTAGCCGAGGCCGAAACGCAGCACGTACCGCTTGTAGAGCTGGATCATCGGTGACTCGGCGAGCGACGCCTCCATCGCGGAGGCGTCGCCGATCGCCGTGACCACGTAGGGCGGGCTGTAGGTGCGGCCGTTCAGCAGCAGCGTGTTGCCGACGCACAGGGGAGCGGAGGTGGCGATGATGCGCTGATCCTGCATCTGGATCGCCTCGGCGCCGGCGCTCCACATCGCGTTCAGCACCGCCTCGATGTCCTGCTGGTGCACGACGAGGTCGTCGGCGGACGCGTCGCCGGGGAACCGGCCCTCCGCGTCGCGCTGAGCGTCGTTGAGCGTGACCACCAGCCCGGGACCGTGCTCGGCCTCCAAACCGGCGTCGGCCGACAGCGCGTCGGCCCGTTGGGTGATCGCGGCCAGCGCGGCCGACGCCGACGGGCTGCCGCCGTGGTGGTTGTCCACCTCGTCGACGAGGCGTTCGCGCTGTGCGGCCAGTCCGTCGACCGAGGACTGCGCGTCGCGGACGAGGTCGACGAGGCGGGGGGCGTCGCTACGCCGAATCTCACTGCCGCCGGACACCGTGTGGGTGGTGGCCAACAGCAGGCCGGCGCAGAGGCAGACCACGGGCACGCCGAATCGCCAGGCGGATCGGCCGGCACGAGCCATCGTTTCTCCTCCCCGCACGGTGCTGCGTTAGGCTCTGGGTTGCATCCGCTCCATCGTCGCACCGCTTAGCTCGCGTGGCGCCAACTGCCCGAAGGTAACCATGCCCAAGTCCAAGGTTCGCAAGAAGAACGACTTCACGATCAGCCCCGTCAGTCGGACGCCGGTCAAGGTGAAGGTCGGCCCGTCGAGCGTCTGGTTCGTGGTGTTGTTCGTCGGCCTGATGTTGTTCGGCCTGGTGTGGTTGTTGGTGTTCCAGCTGGCGGCGACCAACCCCGTGGACGCTCCCAGCTTCCTGTCGTGGATGGCGAATCTGGCGCAGTGGAACTACGCCATCGCGTTTGCCTTCATGATCACGGGACTGTTGCTCACGATGCGCTGGCGTTGAGCGGCATCGGGACCAGGACCGATCCGTCGTCGTCAACTCTCGTTCTTCTGGCGGCAACCTGCCCGTCACCCAATCACACTGATGTGATTCATCCCCATTGGGGATAGCAGTTGTGGATAACATGATCAAGCACACATATAGGCTGGTCACGCCCCATGCAGCAAACTAACTGGGGCCCTCCGACCGGGGGCATCGTCGCCGCTGGCGTCTTCGGCCTGGCAATGGGCTGTGCGGCTGTGATGCTGGTCACAGACGTTCCCGGACGTGTTCTCGCCGGCGTTGCCGCGGTGGGTCTGCTGGCGTTTGCCGGGCTGTCGTGGCGAGCCAGACCCAAGCTGGCAATCACCGACGCCGGACTCGCGGTGCGCGGCTGGTTCGGCACCCACGTCATCGGCCGCCACGACGTCGCGAAGATCCGCATCACCGAGTTCCGCCGGATCGGGCGCAAGGTCCGCCTGCTCGAGATCGACACCGTCGCCGACGACCGTCTGCTGGTGTTCACGCGGTGGGATCTCGGCACCGATCCGCTCGACGTCCTCGACGCGCTGACCGCCGCCGGCTACGCGGGACGCTGACCCCGAACACGACGACGCCCGCGGTGTCACCCGCGGGGCGCCTCGGTTACGGCTGGGTCAGGAGATGGTGATCGAGTCGATGACGACCGGCTCGGTCGGGCGGTCACCGGGGCCCGTCGGCGTGCTGCCGATCGCGTCGACGACGGCCTGCGAATCGGGGTCGACGACCTCACCGAAGATGGTGTGCTTGCGGTTCAGGTGCGGCGTCTTGCCGACGGTGATGAAGAACTGCGAACCGTTGGTGCCCGGTCCGGCGTTGGCCATGGCCAGCAGATACGGCTTGTCGAAGGCCAGCTCCGGGTGGAACTCGTCGGCGAACTGGTAGCCGGGGCCGCCGCGTCCGGTGCCCGTGGGGTCGCCGCCCTGGAGCATGAATCCGGAGATGACGCGGTGGAAGACCGCGCCGTCGTAGAACGGACCCTCGGTGCCGCCCGAGGCGTTCTCGGTGCTGTAGTCCTTGGTGCCCTGGGCCAATCCGACGAAGTTCGCGACGGTCTTGGGGGCGTGGTTTCCGAAGAGCGCGATCTTGATGTCACCGCGGTTGGTGTGCAGGGTCGCGGTTGCTGTCTGTATGGGGCTCGTCACGGGATGCCAGTGTGCCATTTCGGGTATGGCGCGCGAGTTCCGGCCCCCTCCTAGGGGGCACGCAATAGGGTGGTCGCCGACGTCCCCATGCAGAGAGGCTGAGCCATGAGCTCCACCACCAGTGCCGCCCGTTTGACCCCGACGGCACGCATCGCCCGCGGCCTGAAGTACACGACGGTGGGGCCCGTCGACGTGACCAGGGGAGCGGTGGGCGTCGCGCTGAACTCGACGCGGTCGTCGGTGGCGTGGGCGGCCGACCGGTACCGGCGCGACCGGCTCAAGAGCCAGCTGACGAAGGACTTCGCCGCCGCGCAGGAGGCCATCGCCAGCGAGTTCGCGTCGGCCCAGGACGCCGTCACCCGCCTGCCGGACACCTTCAAGTCCACCCGCCGCAGCCGGCGCCGCCCCAAGCCGATCGTGGTGGTCGGGGTGGGGGTCGCCGTGCTCGCCGTCGGCGCCGTGTCGTTCTCGATCATCCGGCGATCCACGCAGCCCGATCCGTCGCCGCTGCCCCCGAGCATCGACGCGACACCGCGGCCCTGACTCCGCGGGCGTCGCGCGACGACCGGGCATTCGCCGCGGCGAATCTGATCCGCGAGCGGGCCAACTGGGATGCCCTCGCGCGCAACGTCGTCGACGTCACCGTCCAGGCGCGTCAGCAGGGGCTCCTCGACTCGGCGTGGACGGTGTTCGTCGTCGAGGACCGTCGAGGCCCCTACCTAACCGTCGACCCGACGGGTGGCTGGATGCTGGGGGAGGCCGGTGGGATCGTCTACGCCAGTTCGGACCAGCCGGGAGTCTGCCGCGCCAGTAACGCCATCGTGGCTCGCGTTCGCTTCGCGCTCATCGAGGGGCTCGAGCAGTAGGTGCGCGGGAAAGAATGGAATGTGTGGAGCCTAGGAGATTCGAACTCCTGACATCTGCCTTGCAAAGGCAGCGCTCTACCAACTGAGCTAAGGCCCCTCGTGGTGATCAGCTGGGCTGATCGGCGGCCACATGCCACACCTCGACGCGATCGCGGGATCTGACGACCACCACCGCGGCGACGAAAAGGGCGAGCACTACGAATAGCTTCACAGCGCACCCCTTCGGTAAGGCAAACCGTGGGCCTGGGAGGACTCGAACCTCCGACCTCTTCGTTATCAGCGAAGCGCTCTAACCACCTGAGCTACAGGCCCGTATTCACATACGACGGCCGAGGGACGAGGTTACCGCAAGCACTGCCGCCGCCCCAAACCGCGGGGTCGTCAGTCCCTGTCGGCCAGGGTCACCTCGACGCCGCCGACGAGGTCGGTCGTCAGGTTGTAGATGAACGCACCACACGTCGCCATCGCCGTCAGCAGCACGATATTGACCAGACCGATGAGGGCGGCGCCGCCGAAAATCGTTCCGCTGGAGACCAATTCGCCACCACTGCCGCTGGCACTGGTGAGCAGGTCACCCACGTTGCTGTTCAACTTCGTCCACACGCCCATGCCGCCGAGCACGAGATACAGGAACGCGACGGCGATCATCCAGACGAAGAACAGCGCAACGCTGAGGATCAGGGAGACCTTCAGCACGCTCCACGGGTCGAAGCGACGGATCTGCATGCTCGCCCGCACCGGCCCCTGGGTCCGGCTGGCCGCCGAGGCCCGCGTGGTGGCCGACGGCCGCGACGAGGGTTCCACCGCGGTGCGCTCCGAGGCGGGCTTGCGCGGCCCGCGCGGGGCGGCACCGGACAGGTCGGGGATCTCACTGGCGTAGGCGGCTTCCGAACGCGCCGAGTCACCACGCTCGGACCGACTGGGCGCAGCCGCGTCGGCGTCCCGCTCACGGGTGGGAGCGGGCTCCCTCACCGGAGCCGTCTCCCGAGCGGCCTCCCGAGGAGGCGTGGCGGCCGCGTCCCGCGCGGCTGGAGCCGACGCCGGTCCACCGGAGATGAACCGGTTGAGCCGGGCGTCGGCGTTGGGTGAACCCGCCGAGTGTCCGGCCGCAGCGCCCGCACGCGGGCCCTCGGGCTGCCGGGGGCGGGTGGCCGCCCCTCGCTGCCACGGCGGCGTGTCGCCCCCGGAGGGGGTGCCGTTGCCCTGGCCCGCCTCACGACCGCCGTTGGCGCCGTTCGCTGTCCCCGTCCCATCGCCGGTGCGCGGTGGTCCAGGTTCGTTCGGTGAACCCACCTACGGCTCCTTAGCTCGGGTCAGTCTCGGTGTCGCCGGCGTCGGACTCGACGACGGCGTCGGGGTCGACGTCGGTTTCGCTGGCGTCCTCGTCAGCGTTGCGGGCGACGGCAATCAGTGTGTCGCCCTCACCGAGGTTCATCAAGCGCACGCCCTTGGTTTGCCGGCCGGCCTTGCGCACCTGACGTGCCACGGTCCGGATGACGCCGCCACCGGAGGTGATCGCGTACAGCTCGGTGTCGTCGTCGACGATCAACGCCCCGACCAGGGTGCCACGCCTGCGGTCGTACTGGATGGTCAGGATGCCCTTGCCGCCGCGGCCCTGCGGGGTGTACTCCTCGATGGCCGTGCGCTTGGCGTAGCCGCCCGAGGTCGCCACCAGCAGGTACGTGCCCTCACGGACGACGTTGAGCGAGAGCAGCTGGTCTTCCTCGTTGAATCGCATGCCCTGAACGCCGGAGGTGGCGCGCCCCATCGGGCGCAGCGCCTCGTCGGTGGCCGAGAAGCGGATCGACTGACCCTTGGCCGAGACCAGCAGTAGGTCCTCCTGCGCCGAGCACAGCACGGCGCCGACGAGTTCGTCGCCCTCGCGGAGGTTGACCGCGACGATGCCGCCGGAGCGGTTCGAGTCGAAGTCGGTCAGCTTGGACTTCTTGACCAGGCCGTTCTTGGTGGCGAGCACCAGGTACGGCGCGTCCTCGTAGGACTTGATCTGGATGACCTGGGCGATGCGCTCCTCCGGCTGGAAGGCCAAAAGGTTCGCGACGTGCTGACCGCGGGCGGTCCGGGAGGCCTCCGGCAGCTCGTACGCCTTGGCCCGGTACACCCGGCCCTGCGTGGTGAAGAACAGGATCCAGTCGTGGGTGGAGCCGACGAAGAAGTGGCGGACGATGTCGTCCTGCTTGAGGCCGGCACCCTGCACGCCCTTGCCGCCGCGCTTCTGGCTGCGGTATAGATCCGACTTCGTCCGCTTCGCGTACCCGGTCTCGGTGATCGTGACGACCACCTCTTCGCGGGCGATGAGGTCCTCGTCGGCGACGTCGCCGTCGGCGGGGATGATCCGGGTGCGACGGTCGTCGCCGTACTTCTCGGTCAGTTCGGCCAGCTCGTCGTGCACGATGGCCCGCTGCCGCTCCGGCTTGGCGAGGATGTCCTCCAGGTCGGCGATCTCGGCCTCGATCTTGGCGAGGTCGTCGACGATGCGCTGCCGCTCCAGGGCAGCCAGGCGCCGCAACTGCATGTCGAGGATGGCCTGGGCCTGGATCTCGTCGACGTCGAGCAACTCGATCAAGCCGGCCCGGGCGACGTCAACGTTGGCCGACGCCCGGATCAGGGCGATGACCTCGTCGAGGGCGTCGAGCGCCTTGACCAGACCGCGCAAGATGTGGGCCCGCTCGTTGGCCTTGCGCAGCCGGTAGCGGGTGCGGCGAATGATGACCTCGAGCTGATGGGCCACGTACAGCCGGATCAGCTGATCGATGCGCAACGTGCGCGGGACGCCGTCGACGATCGACAGCATGTTGGCGCCGAAGCTGGTCTGCAGCTGGGTGTGCTTGTAGAGGTTGTTCAGCACCACCTTCGCCACGGCGTCGCGCTTGACCTCGACGACGATGCGCAGACCCACGCGGTCGCTGCTCTGGTCTTCGATGTTGGAGATGCCGGCGAGCTTGCCGTCACGCACCTGGTCGGCGATCGAGGTGATGAAGTTGTCGTGGTTGACCTGGTACGGCAGCTCGGTGATGACCAGCAGGGTGCGTCCCCGAGAGTCCTCCTCCACCTCGACGACGCCGCGCATGCGGATCGAACCGCGCCCGGTCGTGTACGCGTCGTGGATGCCCTGCGAGCCGACGATCAACCCGTAGGTGGGGAAGTCCGGGCCCTTGACGCGTTCGGTCACCGCGGCGAGCGTCGCCTCTTCGTCGGCCTCGAAGTTGTCCAGGCACCAGAACACGGCTTCGGCGAGCTCGCGCAGGTTGTGTGGCGGCATGTTGGTCGCCATGCCGACCGCGATGCCGCCCGAGCCGTTCGCCAGCAGGTTGGGGAAACGGCTGGGCAGGACGGTGGGTTCTTGCACCCGGCCGTCGTAGTTCGGAATGAAGTCGACTGTCTCCTCGTCGATTTCACGCAGCATCTCCATGGCCAGCGGCGTGAGGCGCGCCTCGGTGTACCGCATGGCGGCTGGCGGGTCGTTGCCCGGGGAGCCGAAGTTGCCCTGTCCGTCGACCAGCGGGTAGCGCAGCGACCACGGCTGGGCCATCCGGACCAGGGTGTCGTAGATCGACGAGTCGCCGTGCGGGTGGTAGTTGCCCATCGTCTCGGCAACCGACCGAGCGGATTTCGCGTGACCGCGGTCGGGCCGGAAGCCCGAGTCGTACATCGCGTACAGCACGCGACGGTGCACCGGCTTGAGACCGTCCCGCACCTCGGGCAGTGCGCGGCCGACGATCACGCTCATCGCGTAGTCGATGTAGCTGCGCTGCATCTCCTGCTGGATGTCGACCGGTTCGATGCGGTCGGTGGTCACGCCGTCGTCGCCGCCGGGAGGCAGGGTGGTGTCAGTCATCTGTTGTCAGCCTTCGTCTTTGGTGAGTAACGGCATTACACGTCGAGGAAGCGGACGTCTCTGGCGTTGCGGGTGATGAAGCTGCGACGCGCCTCGACGTCCTCGCCCATCAGGATCGAGAACAGTTCGTCGGCAGCGGCCGCGTCGTCCAACGTGATTCGGCGCAGCACCCGCGCACTGGGATCCATCGTGGTCTCCCACAGTTCCTTGGCGTCCATCTCGCCGAGACCCTTGTACCGCTGAATGCCGTCCTCGGCGTTGATCTTTCGGCCGGCCGCCCGCCCCGCTTCCAGGAGTCCGTCGCGCTCGCGATCGGAGTAGGCGAACTCGGGCTCGCTGCGCTGCCACTTCAGCTTGTACAGCGGCGGCTGCGCGAGGAAGACGTGCCCGTGCTCGATGAGCGGCTTCATGAAGCGGAACAACAGCGTCAGCAGCAGCGTGGAGATGTGCTGACCGTCGACGTCGGCGTCGGCCATCAGCACGATCTTGTGATAGCGCAGTTTGGCGATGTCGAATTCGTCGTGGATGCCGGTGCCCAGGGCGGTGATGATCGCCTGGACTTCGGTGTTCTTCAGCACCCGGTCGATGCGGGCCTTCTCGACGTTGATGATCTTGCCGCGCAACGGCAGGATCGCCTGGTACATCGAGTCGCGACCGCTCTTCGCCGAGCCGCCGGCCGAGTCACCCTCCACCACATACACTTCCGACAGCCGGGGATCGGTGGAACGGCAGTCGGCGAGCTTGCCGGGCAGGCCGCCGATGTCGGTGGCGCTCTTGCGGCGCACCAACTCTCGCGCCTTGCGAGCCGCCATCCGCGCCTGCGCGGACTGAACGGCCTTGTTCAGCACGGTTTTCGCCTCGGCCGGGTTGGATTCGAACCAGTGACTGAGCTGCTCGTTGCAGATCTTCTGCACGAACGACTTCACCTCGGTGTTGCCGAGCTTGGTCTTGGTCTGACCCTCGAACTGCGGGTCGCTGACCTTGACCGAGATGACCGCCGCCAGACCCTCGCGGATGTCGTCGCCGGTGAGGTTGGGATCCTTCTCCTTGAGCAGCTTCTTGTCCCTGGCCCACTTGTTGACCACGGTCGTCAACGCGCTGCGGAAGCCCTCTTCGTGCGTGCCGCCCTCGTGGGTGTTGATGGTGTTCGCGAAGGTGTGCACGGACTCGGAATAGCCTGCGTTCCACTGCATTGCAATCTCGACCTCGTGGCCGGGGCCCTTGCCCTCGAAGTCGATGATGCTCTGCTGGATCGGCGTCTTTGTGCGGTTGATGTGCTTCACGAAGTCGACCAGGCCACCGGGGTAGTGGTAGCTGCGGTGCTTCACCTTGTGCGGCGCCTTGGACTCGGCTTCCTTCTCGTCGGCCGTCTTGGGAGCGTCCGCCATGTCGCTGACCACTTCGTCGACGACCTCGTCGGCGGTGACCCGCTCGTCGACCAGGTCGATGGTCAGTCCCTTGTTGAGGAACGCCATCTCCTGAAGACGACGGGCGATGGTCTCGAAGTCGTAGTTGGTGGTCTCGAAGATGTTGGGATCCGCCCAGAAGCGGATCGTGGTGCCCTTCTTGGTGGTCTTCTCACCCTGCCGCAACGTGCCGGGGACCGAGTTGTCGTAGGTCTGGAACCACTCGTAGCCGTCGGTGCGGATGTCGGCCTCGAGCCGGGTGGACAGGGCGTTGACCACCGAGACGCCGACGCCGTGCAGACCACCGGACACCTGGTAGGCGCCCTCCTCGAACTTGCCGCCGGCGTGGAGCACCGTCATGACGACGTCGACGGTGGGGATGCCGGTGCTGTGCATGGCCACGGGGATGCCGCGGCCGTCGTCGGTGACCTCGACGCCACCGTCTTCGAGGATGCGGACGTCGACCTTGCTGGCGAATCCGGCCATCGCCTCGTCCACCGCGTTGTCGACGACTTCCCACACCAGGTGGTGCAGGCCGCGCTCGCCGGTGGAGCCGATGTACATGCCTGGTCGCTTGCGCACCGCCTCAAGGCCCTCGAGCACCTTGATCGACTCCGCGCCGTAGGCGGTGGGGGCATTGTTCTTCGGGGCAGCCACAGTGAGCGCGTCTCCTTGGGATTGTGCACGAGCGGGGGAGCGAAGCGCTCCTCGCGAGTCTGCGTCCAGTCTACCTTTAGCTACCGTCAGCACTGACTCTGAGGCTGCGTTTCTGTGCACCTAAATGAGCCGTGCGCGGAATTTCTCGGCCAACGTCGCGTCCCGACGGCCGAAGGCCCGCCTGCGCGCGTTGTCGGCGCTCTCAGGTATCGCCCCGAAACGTCTCAGCCGTAGGTGTCGCGCGGACCCCGGCCCGGCACGTTGTACTTGCCCTTGCGCCACGTCGGCGCGGCCGGACCGACGATCTTCAGGCTGGTGACGACGCCGTCGCCGACGGCCGCCGCGATCTTGGCCAGCAGTTGGGGCTGCACCATCCGCAGCTGGGTCGCCCACGCCGTCGACTCCGCCTCGACGGTCAAGATCCCGTCGCGCAGGGTGGTGGGGGTGGCGTGCTCGGCAATCTGCTCGCCGACGACGGTGGCCCACTGCCCGAACACCGAGCCCTCGGCGACCTTGGGGGTCCACCCTCTGCTCTTGGCGATCTGCGCGGTCAACGATCCCAGGGTCTGTGGATCCCGGGAATCCGGACCGGGGCCGGACCACCTCCGGCGCCCGCCGCGATTGGCGATTCGCTTCGGAGCCGACGACGTCCGGCCGTGACCGACGTCCTTTCCCTGACTACGGGCAGCGCCCCGGGCCTCCTCGAGGGTGCGCCGGACCAGGTCCATGCCGCGGATGTGGGCGAGCTCCGGCGGCGGACCCTGGGGTTCGTCGTCATTCTCCTCGGTCACCCGATCACCTCCGACAGTCGACCGGCGTCGTCGTCCCTCATTCCGACGACGACGCGCCGGGCATCCCAATCCTGGGGGATGTCCTCGGCCACCGCAGCGGTGACCAGGACCTGTTCGGCCGACGACGCCACCTCGACGAGCGCTCGCCGGCGTGCGTTGTCCAGTTCGGCGAAGACGTCGTCGAGCAGAAGCACCGGATCGGATCCCTCGGAGCGAAGGAGTTCATAGGCCGCCAATCGCAACGACAGCGCCGTCGACCACGATTCGCCGTGACTGGCGAAGCCCTTGGCGGGCTGGTCGCCCAGCCGGAGTTCGAGGTCGTCGCGGTGGGGTCCCACCAGGCACACCCCGCGCTCCAACTCCGCGGACCGCTTGCGGGCCAGTTCGTCGAGCAGCCCGACTTCGAAGACCTCGACACTGGCCGCACCGGTCGCGGCTTCGGCTTCCACCGCCTCCACCGAGCTCCGGTACCGAATCGACGCGGGACGCGACGCCGGAGCCAGCAGCTGGTAGGCCTTCTCGACCTCGGGCGCCAGCAGGTCGACCAGGGCGACCCTCGCGGCGATCAGCTTGGCGCCGGTGGCCGCGAGGTGGCCGTCCCAGACGTCGAGGGTCTCGAGCGCACCCGAGTCGCCCCGAAAACGCGCTCCCGCAGCAGATTTCAGCAGTGCCGTCCGCTGCTTGAGCACCTTGTCGTAGTCGGCTCGCAGACCTGCCACCGACGGTCGTCTGGTGGTGGCCAACTCGTCGAGATACCGGCGGCGTTCCCCTGGGTCGCCGCGAACCAACGCCAGATCCTCCGGCGCGAAGAGCACCGCGCGAATTGCTCCGAGGATTTCCCGGGCACTACGCACGGGGGAGCGGTTCAGCCGCGCTTTGTTGGCGCGGCCGGCGGTGATCTCGAGGTCTACCGCCAACTCCCGTCCTTCGTTGACGATGATCGACGAGACGATGGCGCGCTCCGCACCGGCCCGGATCAGCGGTGCGTCGGAACCCACGCGGTGCGATCCCAGGGTGGACGAATACCACAGCGCCTCAACGATGTTCGTCTTGCCGAAACCGTTCTGGCCCACGAAGACGGTGCGCCCCGGCTCCAGCTGCAACTCGAGTCGTGACCATGACCGGAAGTCGGTCAGACCCAGTTGACGTACGTACACCTAGCCGCCTCGCACCACTTCATCGTCGAACCCGGGATCAACCCGACTCGTGGATCCGCTGAACCGCGTGCCCGCCGAACTGGTTGCGCAACGCGGCAACGGCCTTCATCGTCGGCGAATCATCCTGTCGCGACAGGAATCTCGCGAACAAGGATGCGGCGATCGCCGGCACCGGAACACGCAGGCGAATGGCCTCCTCGACGGTCCAACGACCCTCACCCGAGTCGTCGGTGTAGCCGCGGATCTCGGCGAGCTGCGGATCCTCCTTGAGTGCCTTCGCCAGCAGCTGCTGCAGCCACGACCTGACCACCGTGCCGTTGGACCACGCCTGATAGACGGCCTGGGGACTCATGATCAGGTCCTCGGCGGCGAGCATCTCGTACCCCTCGCCGTAGGCGGTCATCATGGCGTACTCGACTCCGTTGTGCACCATCTTGGCGAAGTGCCCGGCCCCTACGGGTCCGGCATGCACGAAGCCGTCTTCCCGTGGTCCCGGCGGACGCAGCGTGTCGAAGATCGGCATCACCTTCTCGACGTCGGCGTCACTGCCGCCGACCATCAGGCCGTAACCCTCGCTGAGACCCCAGATGCCACCCGAGACACCGGCGTCGATGAACCCAATCCCCTTCTCCGCCAACATCGCCGCGTGAGGACCGTCTTCGGTGTAGCGCGAATTGCCGCCGTCGATGACCAAGTCGCCCGGGCTGAGGACGTCCGCGAGTCCGGAGATCGTTCCGCTGGTGATGTCACCGGAGGGAACCATCACCCACACCACGCGCGGAGCCGTCAGCGCGGCTGCGAGTCCGGCGAGATCGGGAACGTCGGTGACCTCGGGGCGCGGATCGTAACCAATCACCTCGTGATCGCCCTTGCGCAGACGTTCACGCATGTTGAAGCCCATTTTGCCGAGACCGACCAGGCCGAGTTGCATGTGCTCCTCTTTCGTGGCGTTAGGCCGGTCAGCCTGGAAGACGTACCGGCATCAACAGATATACGTAGTCGGTCTGGGCGGCCGGGAACGGACCGCTCGCACCGACGTACGAATCACCATCATCTCCCGCCGGGCGCAACACCGCGGGACGGCTGGATGTCGTGAAGCCGAACGTCACCTTCGGAGTGTGCAACGACCCGAGTCCGTCCGTCAGGTACGTCGGGTTGAACGCAATGGTCAACGGCTCGCCGGAGAACTCGACCGGCAGATCTTCCTGCGCCTGTCCCACGGCGTCCTCGCCGCCGGCGGACAGCCGCAGCGAGTCCTCGGTGAACTCCATCCGCACCTGGGCACCGCGGTCGGCCACCAGGGCGACGCGCTTGATGGCCTCGGTCAGCTCCGCGACTCCGACCGTGGCGACGGCGGTGTGTTCGGCGGGCAACAGCTGACGGAACTTGGGGAATTCGGCGTCGAGCAGCCGGCTGGTGGTGCGCTTGCCGCTACTGCGGATACCCAGCAGTCCCTCCTTGCCGACCGCGGCACCGGCGCCGAGCGACAGGTGGACGTCGGCGCCGTCGCTGCCCGCCCTGGCTGCTTCGGCGAGTGTCTTCGCCGGCACCAGAACCGCGGCCTCGATGTCGGCGGCGTTCGTGGTCCAGGTGAGCTCGCGCACGGCGAGGCGAAACCGGTCGGTGGCGGCCAGGACGACCTTGTCCCCGGAGATCTCCACCCGGATGCCCGTCAGCATGGGCAGGGTGTCGTCGCGTCCGGCGGCCACGGCGACCTGACCGATGGCCTGGGCGAACAAGTCGGACGGGACCACGCCGGTGTCCTCGGGCAGCGACGGCAGCGTGGGGTAGTCCTCGACGGCCATCGTGGGGAGCGAGAACCGGGCGCTGCCGCAGCTCAACGAAACCCTGGTGCCTTCGACGGTGACGTCGACCGGCTTGGCCGGCAGCGACTTGGTGATGTCGGACAGCAGTCGACCGGACACCAAAACACTTCCGGGAGAAGCGATCTCGGCGGCCACGCGCACCTCGGCCGAGACTTCGTAGTCGTAGCCGGAGATGGTCAGACCGTCGTCCGAGCCGGTCAGCAGCACACCGGAGAGCACCGGCACGGTGGGTCGCGTCGGCAGGATCCGAGCCACCCAGGCCACGGCGTCCGCGAAGTCCTCGCGGACCAGCCGAAACTTGAGATCGGTGCCAACCGTCGTCGTCGCCGCATCCATAACGTCCCCTTCGGTTAAACCCACCACTTGCACGAGCAGCGGATCTACGGGTGTCTTACGGACATTTCACCACGCTGCGGTTCGACGACCGTTCCGGTTGTCGAAGACCCACCGTAGAGCCTCCGGCCTCAAGTTGAAAGCTAATCCATGGGAGTGACAAACGCCCCGGGAGGGGCGAAGTTCAGGCGCCTCACAGGGCGCGTTCCCCAGGTGCTTCTTTTAGAGAAGAACATTGATTGATAGATGAGTAACAGTAATAGGTGCTGTGCAAGCTGTGGATCGACGCCTTGGTTGGCAGGTGGGACGTGGTTCGCGCTCGTGGGTCACTCGTGGACTACCAACGCGTCAAATTCGGGGGACTGTGGACGCCCGCTTCGACGTGTGGACGGCGCGGGTGACGACCCGTCATTCGTCCACGGTCTGTGCACGAGTAGTCCACGAGCAATTCATGTGACTCGTGGTGCAACTGGGTCAGAAGATTCTCGGAGAATGGGCATGCGGGAACCCGGAAAGTGGGGCGAGTGAGCTGTGGTTTGCGGCGGTCAGCGCTTGGAGCGCTGACGGATGCGCGTCGTGAGTTCCTTGACGTGGTCGAAGATCTCGCGCTTCTGCGCCATTTCGCCGCGGATCTTCCGCTCGGCGTACATGACGGTGGTGTGGTCCCTGCCGAACGAATGACCGATCTTCGGTAGGGAGAGGTCGGTCAGCTCCCGGCAGAGGTACATCGCGATCTGACGTGACTGCGCCAGCGCCCGGGTCTTGCCCGGCCCTCGAAGCTCTTCAATGGTGATTTCGAAGTACTCGGCGGTGGCGGCCATGATGGTGGCGATGCTGATCTGCATCGAGTTCGCGTCGGAGATCAAGTCGCGGAGCACGATCTCGGCGAGGGTCTTGTCGATCGCGGCCTTGTTCAGCGAGGCGAATGCGGTGACGCGGATGAGCGCACCCTCGAGCTCACGGATGTTGCGCTCGATGCTGCTGGCGATGAGCTCGAGAACGTCGTCCGGCACGTCGAGCCGGTCCATCTGCGCCTTCTTGCGCAGGATGGCGATGCGGGTCTCGAGTTCCGGCGGTTGAACGTCGGTGATCAGACCCCACTCGAAGCGGGTCCTCAGCCGGTCTTCCAGCGTCGCGAGCTGTTTGGGCGGGCGGTCCGAGGAGATCACGATCTGCTTGTTCGCGTTGTGCAGCGTGTTGAACGTGTGGAAGAACTCCTCCTGGATGCCTTCCTTGCCCTCGATGAACTGAATGTCATCGACGAGCAGCACGTCGATGTCGCGGTAACTGCGCTTGAACGAGGCCTTGCGATCGTCGCGCAGGGAGTTGATGAAGTCGTTGGTGAACTCTTCGGTCGAGACGTACTTCACCCGCATCCCCGGAAAGAGGCGCTGGGCGTAGTTGCCGGCCGCATGGAGGAGGTGAGTCTTGCCCAGACCGGATTCACCCCAGATGAAGAGCGGGTTGTAGGCGCGGGCCGGGGCCTCGGCGATCGCGAGGGTGGCGGCGTGGGCGAAGCGGTTCGACGAGCCGATGACGAAGGTGTCGAAGGTGTAGCGACGGTTGAGACTCACGTCGTTGGTCGACGACGAACTCTGCGCCCGGTTGGTGAAGTACGCCGGCCAGCTGGCCTCGGCGCTGGCCATCGCCTCTTCGTCTTCGTCGACCTCGTCCGAGTCGGGCATGGCGTCGGCGCGAATCTCGTCGTCGCGTTCGGAGTCCGGCGCCGGCGTCTCCACCCGGACGCCGAGCTCGATGCGCTGCCCACCCAGATGGCGGCTCAGGCTCGCGATGATCGGCTCCCGCAGGTGCCGTTCGATCTCGTTCTGCACGAACGGGGTCGGCACCGACAACAGAGCAAACCCTTCGGCGATGACGAGGGGTTTGACCAGCTTGAGCCAGGCTCGTTGCTGGGCGGTCAGGTTCGGGGAAGTGAATCCCGCCGTGGTGTCGGAGGGCACGTCACCGTTGAGTTCCGCAACGACGTCGTTCCAGATTGCGACGAACGGCGGGTCGGGGTCGGCTGTCAACGGAGAAGTTCCCCCTCGTGGCCAGACAGGGTTGGCCGAATAGACAATGACCGAGTGTCCACATGGTTATCCACAGTTTGTGGATAACCGACACCGGTCGTTGTGTCGTTGCTTTCTTGCACGGAGGCTGCCTTGCCGGGGCTCGTCACGGTGCTCGAGTACACCATGGGCTCGCGGGTGGGCGGCCGTCCTACTTCTTCGTCCAGCGCCGTCTCGGTCTGAGATGGCCTTGGCAGAAGCTAACAGGTTTATTGCTGGCTGCCAACAGTTCTGCAACATTGCGGGGACCGTCTGGGGGGCAGTGCATTGAATGGTGACAGGTGTGAACGATGTGACGAAATCCGGCTCCCGAGCGGACCCGGAGAAGCAGGTTTGACCTAGGGAAATCTCGTCAGTACCCTCGAACAGTCGCCCGAACGTGGCGATACGGCTGCGACTCGGATCCTCGGGTTAACGCGCCGGAGCTAGCAAGCGAGACCAACGAAGCGTACGTACCGCGACTGCTTCCAGACGGACATGTTCGCATGTGCGCGAGGCGAGTTGTCGCACACATAGAGGAGATATAGCCGTGGCCAAGGGCAAGCGGACGTTTCAGCCGAACAACCGGCGCCGTGCCAAGGTGCATGGTTTCCGGCTGCGCATGCGCACGCGCGCAGGTCGCGCCATCGTGTCGGGCCGGCGTAGCAAGGGCCGTCGCTCACTCACTGCGTGATCCTGCTCTAATCCGTAGCAGGGTGTAGACAGGTGCTTCCGGCCCAGTACCGGATGACGAGATCGACTGACTTTGGATCAACCGTCCGTCGTGGCGTACGAGCAGCGCAGCCCGACATCGTCGTGCATGCGCTGAAGACGTCCGACGAGCCGGCCGAAACTCCGAAGGTCGGCCTGGTGGTCTCGAAGTCCGTGGGGTCGGCTGTTCAGCGTCATCGGGTCTCGCGGATGTTGCGGCACGTGGCCCGCGACGTCCTCGACGAGTTGGGCCCAGGTGACAAAGTGGTGATCCGCGCTCTACCCAGTAGCAGTCGCGCCAAATCGGCCCGGCTGCAAGAAGAGTTGCGAGCCGCCCTGCGCCGCGTGAATTCTGTCCCCGGAGCCCGACGGTGAGCCGCGGCCGAATCGCCGGCGTCGTCGCGCGCGGCGCGATCGCCGTCATCGAGCTCTACCGCAACATGATTTCCCCCTACCGGCCACCATCGTGCCGGTTCACCCCGACGTGCAGTCAGTACGCCGTCGACGCCCTCCGCGAGTACGGCTTCATGCGGGGGAGTTGGTTGTCCGTGGTGCGGCTGGCCAAGTGCGGTCCGTGGCACCCCGGTGGATGGGATCCGATCCCGGAGCGACGTGAGGTGGCATCCGATGCCACGACGCTGAGGAGCGATTCGTTTGTTTAATTGGTTCAGTCTCGACGTCATCTACTACCCGGTCTCCGCGATCATGTGGGTTTGGTACAAGGCGTTCGCCTTCGTCCTCGGCCCGGAGAACTTCTTCGCCTGGGGACTGACGGTGATGTTCCTCGTCTTCACGCTCCGCGCGATTCTGTACAAGCCGTTCGTCCGGCAGATCCGTACCACCCGCCAGATGCAGGAGCTGCAGCCACAGATCAAGGCGCTGCAGAAGAAGTACGGCAAGGACCGCCAGCGGATGGCGCTGGAGATGCAGAAGCTTCAGAAGGAACACGGGTTCAACCCGATCCTCGGCTGCCTGCCGATGCTGGCGCAGATTCCGGTGTTCATCGGGCTCTATCACGTGCTGAACTCCTTCAACCGCACGCAGACCGGCTTCGGCCGGCTGGGGCTGACGGTCGAGGAGAACCGCTCACTGGGCAACTACGTCTTCAGTGCCACCGACGTCGGCCACTTCCTGGACGCTCACCTCTTCGGTGCGCCACTGGGTGCGTCGATGATTCAGACCGTCGGACTCGGTGCGTTCGAGGAGTTCAACCGTGCCGCCGTGATCGCAGTTGGCGTGCCGCTGATGATCCTGGCCGGTGTGGCCACCCACTTCAACAGCCGCGCGTCGGTGGCCCGGCAGAGCATCGAAGCCGCCGCCAATCCACAGACCGCGATGATGAACAAGCTCGCGCTGTACGTGTTCCCGCTCGGCGTCGTCGTCGGCGGTCCCTTCCTTCCGTTGGCCGTGATCCTGTACTGGGTGGCGAACAACATCTGGACCTACGGCCAGCAGCACTACGTCTTCGGCCGGATCGAGAAGGAAGAAGAACTCAAGAAGGAAGAGGATCTGGCGCGCCGCGCGTCGAATGCTCCCGCCCCGGGTTCGAAGCCGAAGCCGAAGCCAAAGCGCAAGGGTCCGCAGTCGGCCGCGGCCGACAACGCCGCGAAGGCGGCTGCCGAACGCGAGCTGACCGAATCCGCCGGCGAAGAGATCGACTCGCTCGGTGACGCCGAGGCCGGCACCGCGGCTCGTCCGGCGACCGGGTCGGCGTCGGCCACCAACGGCAAGCCCGTCACGCCCAAGGCGGGGAGTGCGGCCAACCGGGCGCCAAAGCGCGCCAACAACCGGCCCAAGAAGCGAAGGCCCTGACAAGTACCCGAATCAGAATGGCCCGTCGCGGCCGCTGATGGATGTCTAAGCACGGAGGTAAGGACGAACATGACTGACGCTGATACAACCGAACGCACCGACGTCGAAGGCGACGCGCCCAAGTCGGAGAACCTCGAGGACCGCTTGGTCAACGAAGGCGAGATCGCGGGGGACTACCTCGAGGAGCTTCTCGACCTGCTCGACTTCGACGGGGACATCGACCTCGACGTGGAGGGTGACCGCGCCATCGTCAGCATCGACGGCGGTAGCGATCTGGCGAAGCTGGTTGGCCGCAAGGGTGAGGTGCTCGACGCGCTTCAGGAGCTCACCCGGTTGGCGGTGCACCAGAAGACCGGTGAGCGGAGTCGTCTCATGCTCGACGTGGCGCACTGGCGTCGTGGGCGCCGGGACGAGTTGGCCGCCCTCGGCGACAAGGTCGCGAAGCGGGTGCTGGCCAGCGGCGAGCGCGAAGAGCTGGCGCCGATGACTCCCTTCGAGCGGAAGATCGTTCACGATGCAGTCTCGGCGGTCAACGGTGTGCGCAGTGAGAGCGAGGGCGCAGAGCCGTCGCGGCGCGTCGTCGTCCTCCCCGGCTGATCCTTCGAGTTACACCCATGTAGTTCGGTCGCGATGGCGAGGCGCGGAAGCGGAGGATGTTTCACGTGAAACATGGTGAAGCGCCGCAGCCGCCACCGGCCGCGGCCGCAGTCTTTGGGGATCGGCTGTCCGTCGCGACGGAATACGCGGCGATCTTGGCTGGCGCGGGTATCGAGCGTGGGCTGATCGGTCCCGGCGAGGTCGATCGTCTGTGGGATCGGCACATCCTCAACAGCGCCGCCATTGGTGAGTTGATGTCCGCGGACGAACGCATTGCCGACGTCGGAAGCGGTGCTGGGCTACCCGGTATCCCACTGGCGCTGGCGCGGCCCGACACTTCGGTCGTTCTGGTGGAGCCCCTGCTTCGTCGAGCCGACTTCCTGTCCGAGGCGGCGGAGTTGCTCGGGTTGTCCGTCACCGTGATTCGTGGTCGTGCCGAGGAGAGAACGGTGCGTGAGGCGGCGGGGGAGATCGACGTCGTCACGTCCCGTGCCGTCGCGGCGCTCGACAAGTTGACCCGGTGGTGTCTCCCCCTCCTTCGTCCCGGCGGCCGGATGCTGGCCATGAAGGGCGAACGGGCCGCCGACGAAGTACAAGAGCACCGACGAGCCATGAGTTCGTTGGGTGCCGTCGATGTAAGGGTGATGGAATGTGGCGTGACCTACTTGACTCCGCCCGTAACCGTGGTCGTGGCGGTGAAGGGGAGTCGGCCAGTGGGGGCGGGCGGTCGGACCGGATCCCCGCCACGCAAGCCGGCAAGAACCCAGGACCGACGAGCAGCACGCCCGGACGGGCCAACGAGGAGAAGCAAGTGAAGCCACGGCAGACCCGCGACGCGAACGCACCGGCGACGGTGTCGGCGACCACCCGGAATGTTTCACGTGAAACATGGCTCCCTCCCGCCGAGGAGGCGTGGAAGGAACCCACGACGGCTGACACTCCGATCGGCGCCGAGGCGGAGCGTGCCGTCCGCATCCTGCACAAGCAGGGTCAGCAGTTGAAGCGGCCCCCGCGTCAGCGCGTGTTCACCATCGCCAATCAGAAGGGCGGGGTGGGCAAGACGACCACCGCCGTCAACGTCGCCGCAGCGCTTGCACTGCAAGGGCTGAAGACACTCGTGATCGACCTCGATCCGCAGGGCAACGCGAGCACGGCGCTGGGCATCGAACATCGCCCGGGTACGCCGTCGTCCTACGAGGTGTTGATCGGCGAAATCACGCTCGAATCGGCGCTGCAGCAGAGCCCGTACAACGAGCGGCTGTACTGCGTGCCGGCAACGATCGACCTCGCCGGCGCCGAGATCGAACTCGTCAGCATGGTGGCTCGCGAGGGGCGGCTGCGGAATGCGCTGGCGACCCTGCAGGAGTACGACTTCGACTACGTCTTCATCGACTGCCCGCCGTCGCTGGGGCTGCTGACGATCAACGCGCTCGTGGCGGCGCCCGAGGTGTTGATCCCCATCCAGTGCGAGTACTACGCCCTGGAGGGGGTGGGCCAGCTGTTGCGGAACATCGAGATGGTGAAGGCGCACCTCAATCCGCTCCTCGACGTCACGACCGTCGTCCTCACGATGTACGACGGACGCACGAAGCTGGCGGATCAGGTGGCCGACGACGTCCGGGCGCACTTCGGTGCCAAGGTGCTGCGGACCGTCATCCCGCGCAGCGTGAAGGTATCGGAGGCTCCCGGTTACGGCATGACGATCCTGGAGTACGACCCTGGTTCACGTGGCGCGATGAGCTATCTCGACGCCAGCCGCGAGATCGCGGAGCGCGCGCACGGCTCGGCGAGTCCCCAGGCTGGCCAGTGATCGACCGTACGAAGAGGAGAAGAGCATGACTCCGCCCCCCAAGCGAACCGGACTCGGTCGCGGTCTGGCATCCCTCATCCCCACCGGCCCCAGTGACGACAAGGGCAGCATGGGTCCCGCGATGGGTGCTGCGGCGGCTGACGTGATGTACGGGGGAGCGCCCACCGCACCCGCGCCGACGGTCTCCGCCGAGCCCGTCGGTGACGTCGGAGCGGTGTATCGCGAGATCGATCCGGCCTCGATCGAACCCAACCCGAAGCAGCCGCGACAGGTCTTCGACGGCGAGGCGCTCGCCGAACTGGTCCACTCGATCCGCGAATTCGGTCTGATGCAGCCCATCGTGGTGCGTGCGATCGGCCCGGTCGACGACAGTCCTCGCTACCAACTGGTGATGGGGGAGCGGCGGTGGCGCGCCGCCCAAGAAGCGGGTCTGGCCGCGATTCCCGCGATCGTCCGGGAGACCGCGGACGACAGCATGCTCCGCGACGCGTTGTTGGAGAACATCCACCGCGCGCAACTGAACCCGTTGGAAGAGGCCGCCGCCTACCAACAACTGCTCGAAGAGTTCGACGTCACCCACGAGGAACTCGCCGTGCGGATCGGCCGGTCGCGCCCGGTCATCACCAACATGATCCGGCTGATGCGGCTGCCGGTCGCGGTCCAGCGACGGGTCGCGGCGGGTGTGCTGTCCGCGGGACATGCTCGCGCTCTGCTGGCACTGGAGAGCGGTGCGGAGAAGCAAGAGGAATTGGCGGCGCGCATCGTCGCGGAGGGCCTCTCGGTCCGCGCCACCGAGGAGGCCGTCACCCTGGCCAACCGGGACGGGGTGCAGGACTCGACTCCACCGCAGCGCCGCAAGCCGATTCAGATGCCAGGGCTGCAGGACGTTGCCGAACGGCTGTCGTCTGCCTTCGACACGAAGGTCTCGGTGAGCCTTGGCAAACGCAAGGGCAAGATCGTGGTCGAGTTCGGGTCGGTCGACGACTTGCAACGCATAGTCGACCTCATGAACGCTGCGAAGCCATGACCTACCACAAGCGGTAATTACGTCACTGTGACAAAGCGGCGAATCAAGACGAGGCTCGTCGTGGCCTGAAGGAGCAAATTCCTTGCGTACCAACATGATTCGTTCGATCGCCGTCCCGGGCATGCAGTCACGGGCTCACGCCGGCACACGGTCGCCGCACCCTTCTATCCTGGAGGGGCAGTCACGTCCGGCTGGCCAATCTGAAACGCGGGGTGTCTAGTGTCAGCACGAATCACGCCGCTGCGGCTCGAAGCGTTCGAGCAATTACCCAAGCACGCGCGCCGCTGTGTGTTCTGGGAAGTCGACCCGACGACGCTGCCGGTGGAAGATCACCTCGCCGACCCCGAGTTCGAGAAGGAAGCCTGGCTCTCGATGGTCATGCTCGAGTGGGGATCGTGCGGTCAGATGGCCGTGTCGTGCGCGCCCGACCAAGCCGACTTCACCGCGTCCTCGTCCAGCGGTGACGAGCCCTGTCTGGGATTTGCGTTCTACGCACCGCCGCGGGCCGTGCCGCGCGCGGCGCTGTTTCCGACCGGACCCGTCAGCGCCGACGCCGTGTTGTTGACCACGGTGGGCGTGGAAGCCGGCGACGAGGAGGACGGCCTCACCCGAGCGTTGATGGCGGCCGTCGTCGGAGACCTGGTTCGTCGCGGGGTACGCGCGCTGGAGGCGTTCGGGCGGACTGCCGCCGCGGCCGAACTCACCGAGCCGCACCTGATCTCCCCGAACCTCCGCTCGGCGATCCAGTCACTCGGCGACTGCTCCGCCGAGCAGTGCATCATCGACGCCGACTTCCTCGCCGACGTCGGCTTCGAGATCGTCACCCCACATCCGTACTTTCCGCGGATGCGTCTCGAGCTCGAACAGGGCCTGGGCTGGAAGGCCGACGTGGAGGCCGCGCTGGAACGACTCCTGGTGAGCGCTCAGTTGCAGCAGCCGGTGGGGGCCGGGCTCAGCCCCTGCAGTTGACCGGGCGTCAGGCTTGCGCGGCGCGGCCGGCGGACTGTTCGACCGACCGCTCGTGCGCCAGCAGTTCGGCGAAGGTGAACGTGCCCGTGGGCCGGTCGTCCTTGCCGAGCAGGTAGAGACGTTTGACGGCGGCGAGGATGCCCTCGGACAAGGAGTCCCTGGCTTGCGACGACACCAACAGCTCGCGGTCGTGCGGGTTGGTGATGTACCCGACGTCGATCTGCACGGTGGGCATCCGCGTCAGGCGAAGCAGGTCCCACGTGCGGCCATGGGTGCGGCAGTCACGTAAACCGGTGCGTGCCACCAATTCCCGTTGGACGAAGTCGGCAAGGTTGCGACCGATCGTCGACACTGATCCGTGCGAGTTGCCGAAGTGGAACGACGCCACGCCGTTGGCGGGGGAGTTGGGCAGCGACGCGCAGCGAAGGCTGATCATCAGGTCGGCCCCGACGGTGTTGGCGGTCGCGGCGCGCTCGGCGTCGGACAGGCTGCGACCCACCGGCCGGGACAGGAACGTCTCCATGCCGATGGCCGCCATCCGACCCTCGAGTCGACTTGCCAAGTCCCACAGGATGTCTGCTTCGCTGATCGGCCCGTCGGGGCCGTTCATGATGGGTCCGTGGTCATCGCCTCCGCGGCCCGGGTCGATGATGATCCGCTTGCCGGACAGACGCGGGCCGGAGCGGCGAACCAGCTCCTCCTCGCGGATGGCGTGCAGCGAGCCACCGGTCACCCGCGAACCCAGGAAGTACAAGGAGCGCAACGTCTCTGGGCCACAGATGCCGTCGGGGTACAGACCGTACTCCCGCTGATAGGACATCAAGCCGTTGTGCGTCTGCAGGCCGAAGTGCCCGTCCACCAGGTCGGTGTAGAAACCCAGGTCCTGCAACCGGGCCTGCAGCGTCGCGACGTCGTCGCCGTACATCGGGGCGCCGAACTGGTGCGCCAGCGTCCGGGCGCCCAGGCGGTACGACGCCTCCTTCAAGGCCCGATACGTGGCCTCGCCCACGACACCGTCGACGAGGAGGCCACGGTGCTGCTGGAAGGCGCGGACCGAGTGGTCGAGATCTTCGTCGAAGACGTCGAACGCGACGTGCTTCCCGGTGGTGAGGTCGTCGTCGGCGCCGTCGATCAGCCCCAACGCCGCCAGCGCCGACCGAATTTCGACGACCGAGGCACCCCGATCGCCGCGGCGCAGACTAGACATGACCAGAATTGTCGCAGACTGAGGTGCTAATGCTGAAACCTCCAGGCCAGTCGGAAGCCGGGTGTGTCCGATCCGGCAGGGGCTGCTGGACCCGGATCAGACCACGTCAGACAGCTCGCGGAGCAGCGCGGCCTTGCCCTTGCTGCCCACGATGCGCTTCACCGGCGCGCCGTCCTTGAACAGGATCAACGTGGGGATCGACACCACCTGGAAGTCACGCGCCGTGCCGGGGTTGGCGTCGACGTCGAGCTTCGCCACGGTCAGCGAGCCGGCCTTCTCGGAGGCGATCTCCTCGAGCACCGGTGCGATCATCTTGCACGGGCCGCACCAGGACGCCCAGAAGTCCACCAGGACCGGGGTGCTGCTGGAGAGGACGTCGTCGGAGAACGAGTCGTCGGTTACGGCAACGGTTGCGCTCGTCTTGTCGCTCATGTGGTGCTCCTGTCTGAGGGGGATGGGCAGAGGGGGTAGAACGTCACCAGTTGTCGGCGATTTGGTGGCCGGTGAGCCACCGCTCGACGTCGATCGCCGCCGAACAGCCACTGCCGGCGGCGGTGATGGCCTGCCGGTAGGTGTGGTCGACCAGGTCACCGCAGGCGAACACGCCGTCGACCGAGGTGCTGGTGGAGCGGCCCTCGACCTTGACGTAACCCTCGTCGTCGAGGTCGACCTTGCCGCTGACCAGGCCCGAACGGGGGTCGTGGCCGACGGCGACGAACACGCCGGTCACGGCGAGCTTGGACTCCTCGCCGGTCACCGTGTCGGCCAGGCGGAGGCCCGTCACCTTGGGCTCGCCCTCGACCTGGGTGACCGCGGTGTTGGTCATGAAGGTGATCTTGGGGTTGTCCTTCGCGCGGTCGAGCATGATCTTCGAGGCCCGGAACTCGTCACGACGGTGGATCAGCGTGACGTGCTTGGCGAACTTGGTCAGGAAGATGGCTTCCTCCATCGCCGAGTCGCCACCGCCGACGACGGCGATGTCCTGGTCGCGGAAGAAGAAGCCGTCACAGGTGGCACAGGTGCTGACGCCGGTGCCGATGCGTTCCATCTCACCGGGTACGCCCAGCTGGCGGGCGGCGGCACCCATCGCGAGGATGACCGACTTCGCCTGGAAGGTCTCGTCGCCGACGGTGACCGTCTTGACGGGGCCCTCGAGGTCGACGTCGTCGACGTCCTCCATGCGCAGATCGGCGCCGAATCGCAGCGCCTGCTCGCGCATCTCCTCCATCAACGCCGGGCCGGTGATGCCCTCGCGGAAGCCGGGGTAGTTCTCGACCTCGGTGGTGGTCATCAAGGCGCCGCCGAACTGCACGCCTTCGAAGACCAGGGGATGGAGCTGCGCACGCGCGGCGTACACGGCCGCTGTGTAACCAGCAGGGCCTGAGCCGATGATGATCACGTCGTGAACGGTGTTCGAGGAAGTCATGTCCGCCTTTCTGCGTACGCCTATAACACCAGCGTAGGCCCGCATGTTCCAGCCGCGACTCCGGGACGCGTCACCGCGGGCGTGGCGTGCGCCGCAGCCGTGGCCCCACCACCGGCCGCGGGGCCCTGCGCAGCGCCGCGTCGACGCCGTCGGTGACGTCGGCCGGAACCTCGGGTGCCGAGGCCGTGTCGGCGCCCAGGGCGGACACGTCCCGTCGCACGCGGTCCAGGGCGGCGAGCTTGGCCGCGACGTCCGGTTCGGTGCGGACTCGCCGGCGCAACCGGGCCGCCGTCGGATCGTCGAGCACCCCGGCCTGCAGGTCGGCGAGGAGTTCGATCGACACGGGCGGCTCGACGCGATCGTCAGCTTCGCCGGGCACGTGACCAGTCTCGCACCGCCCTCCGACGCAGCTGGCTGGGAACGCGCTTTCGCTACGCTGTGAACAAGAGGATGCTGGGAAGTGCGGCCAGGATCTGGCGGCACGACAGCGAAGAGGCGACATGGGCACTATCCGGCGACTGGTGACGAGCGGTGCCTTCGGGCTGATGGCGGCATCCGGGCTCGTCGGAGTCGGGGTGGCCACCACGCCGACGGCGGACGTGCTCGCCTGCGACATGAACATCGTGCCGTACGACCCCTACCACCAGACCTGCGGCATTCCGAACCAGATTCCGACCGCCCCGGGCCAGGCGCCGGGCGCGGGAGCGATCATCGCGTGCCGCAACATCCCGGGCTGCCTGTCGCAGGCGGTCAACGGGCCGCAATTCGTGGCGGTGCCACAACCCGACACCAGGGTGCGCCAATCCCGTTAGCCGCTACGGGCGAACGGTTGTCGCGGGTTCCTCGAAGTACTCCAGCGTGGTCGCCAGCTTCGCCCTGGCACGCGAACAGCGGCTCTTGACGGTGCCCTCCGGGACGCCCAGCAGGCGGGCGGTCTCGGCCACGGAGTACCCGTGCATGTCGACCGCGACGACGACGGCACGCTGCTCGAGCGGCAGCCGCAGCAGCGCGCGTTCGACGACGAGCACCGTGTCGACGCGTGCCGTCGGGTCGCCGAGGTGGCAGACGTCGTCGTCGAGCGGGGTGACCGGATGAATCTTGTTGCGACGCAACCGGTCGAGGCACGCGTTGACCACGATGCGGTACAGCCAACTGCTCACCGAGGCGTCGTGGCGGAACCCCGGCGCCTTCCGGTGGGCCTTGAGCATCGCGTCCTGTAGCGCGTCCTTGGCGTCCTCGTGGTTGCGACTGGTGATGAGGGCCAGCCGGTAGAGCTGCCGGTGATGGCGGTGGAAGAGCTCCTCGAAGGCATACCGATCGCCGCCGACGTGCGCAACAAGCAACTCCGCGTCCGTCCGCTCACCGTCGGTGATTCCCCCGAAACTCCCCACACGGGAACACTAATCAACGCCGGAGGCCCGTCTTCGCACCTCTTCTCGGCGGACTCACCAGCAGGGGCCCGCCACGCGGCTCACCTGCGGTGACGGGCCTCGGCGCCGGCGCGCGGAGCCTGGGGACAACTCGTCAGGACGCGGTCTTGAGCGTGATGTTGGACAGCGCGGACTCGCTCTTGCCGTTCACCGAACCGAGCGTGGTGATCCACACCAGCACATTCGACACGGGCTGAGGATTGTTGATCGTGATCGTGTTGGAGCCGGTCTTCATCGGCGTCGGCGGGGTCAGCTCGGTGGTCTCGTCCAGGGACGCGGGCGTGGCGGACTGGGCCGACCGGAGCTGAATCGACGTGCCGGTGCTGTTCAGGTCGATCGACACGGACGCGACCGCCGTGGGCTGCGGCAGCTGCAGGATCAACCCGACACCGCTCTTGAAGTTGGGGAACGGCACCGCGTCGCTGTAGGTGTCGGTCTGCCACGCCGTGGTGGTGCTGCCGTCGATCGCATTGCCGGCGTCGGCGGGATTGTCGGCCTCGCCACCCGGCGAGAAGACCGTCGCCCGAACGGGTTTCACGGTTCCCGAGCTGGGCTCGCTGGTGGTGCTGCTCGACGGGGCGTTGAGTCCGAGCTCGTCCTTGTCCAACGAGCCGCCCACGTCACTGAACACCCCGCGCAACACGGTCGCCAGCACGACGAGGGCCACCACCAGGATCGAACCGGCGACGGCGGCACCGATCAGCACGCCCTTCTTGCGGCGGGCCTTGGCATCGGGATCGTCGGCGCCGCTGTCGCGGTACCGGGCCCTGGGCGTCTCCGGCTCGTCGACCGGTGCGATCAACTCCGTCCGGTCGGCGACCGCGGTGGCCTGCTGCAACAGGTTGAGCAACGTCGGTGCGGAGCGGATGCCGCCGTTCTCCTGGACGGCGCGCACGGCGGCCGCCGAGATCTGGAACGGGATGGCGCGGTCGACCGTGGTGGGTTCGACGGGCTCGCCCGCGGCGTCAAGGTCGGCGGGTTCCATGCCGCCGCGCTCGCCGGGGTCGGGCAGCGGCCACCGGTTGACCAGCAGGGCGTACAGCGCGGCGCCGATGCCGCGGATGTCGTCCTCGGGCGTCGCCGACGGCAGCGTGGCGGGGAAGGCCAGGGCGACGTCGCCGTCGATGCTGACCCGGACGCGGCCCGGATGGTCGATCGACAGGGCAACGCCCGCGCGGTGCGCGGCCTCGGCGGCCGCGGCCAGGGACTGGACGGCGCGGGCGCCGCCGATCGCGGACGGGGCGGTCTCGGCGACCTCGGCCAACGACCCGCCGCGAATCCACTCCGAGACGACGAGCCCGCCGGAGCCGGTCCGGGTGACGTCGAGGACGCGGGCGATGCCGGGCACGTTGACGGCGCCGAGCTTCATGGTGCGGGTCAAGATCTCCGACAGTTCGTCGTCGGGCAGGACGGCGTCGGGGTCGACGAACGTCAACGCGACCTGGCGGTCGAGGACGGTGTCCATGGCGTGCCAGAACTGCAGGTGCGGCGGTCCGCCGTGGAACACCAGGAGGCGGTAGCGCCCGCCTGCGATCGTGGCGCCGGGAATCAGGTGGACGTCGTCGTCGGCCGTCGCCGCCTCGATGGCCGGCTCGTTGGGCAGACCGGCCGACATCGGTTCCCTCGTGGGGTCTCCGCCGTAGTCGGCGGGCGGTCGCCCCGACGGCGGCAGATGTGACTCCGAGGGGACGTCGGGTCGGAAGTCGTCGGCGCTCTGCCGGGGGATGCGGGTGGTCGCGCCTGCGTCGGGCGTCGAACTGCCCGCCGGGTCGTCGCTCACCGCTGGTCCTCTCCGAAGCCCGCCTCCGACAACACCTGCCGGGGGTTCGCCGGTCCACCCCGCCGCCGGCTCATATTGACGTGACCGCAACGAAGGTGAACTGCTCTGATTAGCGTACGGGAGGGGCATACCCGGTCGCGGTGCGACGGGAACCCCTGCCGGAGTCGTTGCCCCGCCGCGACCCAACCGCCGCCGGATCGCGTTCGCCGCGGCCAGGGCGTCGGGCACCTTGGCCGTCAGCAGCACCGCGGCGATGATCGGCAGCATGATGAGCGACAGGATGAGTAGCCGCACGATCGAGCCGCCGCCGCCGTGCTCGTCGGTGAGTGTCCCGAGACCCAGCAGCCGGTCGGCCAGGTGCGCGGTCAAGCCGGCCAGCAGGGACCCCGCCAGCGTGACGAGGATGGTCCGCACCACGTCGAGGGTGATCATCCGGCCGCCGGGCGGCTTGAGGTTGGCCCGCAACACGACGTGGCCCACGACGGCGCCCGCGGCGAAGCCCAAGCCGTTCGCGAAGCCGAGGTAGCCGGCGACGAGTTCGGGGTCGTCGGTGAGACTGGGCACCGCCAAGGAGGCGATGACCTTCACCGCGGTGATCACGACGATCAGCACGAGCGGCGTCCACGGCTGCTGCCTGGCGTAGAACACGCGCGCCTGCAACAGCACCAACGCGTAGGGCAGCAGCGTGAACGCCGACAGGGCGATCGCGTGGCCCATGCTCTCGGCGTCGGCACCCTTGAAGTTGCCGTAGTCGAACAGCGCGCTGCCGATCGCGGGACCGGCGACGGTCATGAAGGCGACGACGGGGATCAGCGTCAGCATCGTCAGGCGCGTCGCGAGGTTGACGTCGGCCAGGACGGCGGGTTGGTCGTCGGCGGCGGCGTTCCGCGACAGCCGCGGCATCACCACCGTCAGCACCGTCACACCGATCATGCCGAACGGGAGTTGCAGGACGAGCCACGCGTAGTTGTAGACGGCGGGGCCGGATGCCGCTGCGGTACTGGCGATCTGGTTGCCGACGACGAAGCCGGCCTGGCTGATCAGAACGTAGAGCAGCATGGCGACGCCCATGCCGCCGAACTTCTTGAGCCGGTCGTCGATGCCCCACAGCGGGCGCAGGCTGACCCGTTCCCGCCGGATGGCGACGAACAGCACGGCAGTCTGCGCGACCACGCCGAGGGTGGTGCCGATGCCCAGCACCAGGAGCTTGGCGGTGCCCATCGCGACGGGATCGAACGACAGTTCACCGGGCACCGCGACGAACACGCCGAGCGTGCCGATCGCCACCACGTTGTTGAGCACGGGCGCCCAGGCCGGCGGCCCGAAGACGTTGCGGGTGTTCAGGATTGCCATGAAGACCGAGGACAGGCCGTAGAACATGATCTGCGGCAGCAGCAGGTACGCGAACGCGGTGGTCAGCGGGCGGTCGACCTTCGGGTCGCCGCCGAGCATCAGCCGGACCAGCAGCGGCGCGGCCACCACCGAGACCAGCGTGGCGACCAGCAGCAGGGTGGTCGACAACGTCAGGAGCCGCCGCACGAAGGCGGTGCCGCCGTCGGCGTCGTCGCGCTCGGCGCGGGCCAGCACCGGCACGAAGATCGCGGTGAAGGTGGCCTCGAGCACCAGCGCGGCAATGAGATTGGGCAGCTGGTTGGACACCGAGAACGCGCTCAGCAGTGCCCCGCCCAGCAGCACCGCCAGCAACTGGATGCGGATGAAGCCGGTGATGCGGCTGATCAGCGTCGCCAGCGCCATGCCCCACGACCGGGAGACGACGGCGGCATCGGTCAGCTCGGGCCTGCCGGCGCGGCGACGGGGGGCCGGTCCCTGCGGGATGCGCCGCGGCGCCTGCGGTGGTCGCGGTGCGGGCCCGGGCGGTCGGGTCGGGCTCATCGGCCCGTGCACTTCGCGCAGGCGTTCATCGGTGGCGCTCGTCGTCCGGCGCATGCGCCAGCGCCACGTCGAGCGGATCCGGCTTGCCCTCGCCGTCGCGACGCTTGGGCCGGTCCAGGTCGGCCCGGTCGGGCTGCCCGCGGAACCGGTGCCAGAGGCGCCGGCCGGCCAGCAGAACCAGGATCGCGCCCGCCGACAGCGTGATGAAGAACAGCACCTTGCCGTAGGCGTTGGAGTGCACCGAGAGCCGGACCGGTTCGCCCAGCGGCAGACCGCCGGCCGTCTGCAGGGAGACGTCGACGGCGACGCGCTGGGTGAAGTGCACCTCGATCGGCACGCGCAGCGGCAGGAAGCCCGGCGGCAGCTCGATTTCGCCCATGTCGTCGACCGTCATCCCCGGCGGGGCGTCGACGTCGAGCCGCACCCGGATCGGGACGGGCAGGTCGTTGCGCAGGGCCAGCGGCAGCGGGCTGCGCTCGGTGGCGAGGGTGTAGGAGCCGCCGGGGTTGACGATGGTCACCGCACGCAACAGGTCGCCGACGGTGTCGTCGACCACGCCGACGCGTTGCCCGGCGAGCCCGTTGCGCGCGTCGGGCGGAACCGACTGGCTGATCGCCCGCAGCAGGTCCTCGCGCAGCGGGGCGGTGTACTGCGGACCGGTCAGCCCCGTCCGCGGGTCGACCGTCAGGGCGGCGGTGAGACCGCCGAGCCGCAGCGTCGTGTTCGCGATGCCGTCGGTCACGCCGCCGTCGATGCGAGCCCGCGGATTGCCCAGGGCGTCGGATGGCAGCGGCGCAGCGTCGGACGGCGGCAGGACGTTGGTCTCCGCCACGACGGTCGCCAGCGGCCGTGGGACCGCCAACCCGGACCGGATGGACGAGGCGAGCGTCGTGAGGATCGTCTGCGCCTCTTCCGGGGGAAGGTTCCACGCCATCGGCGGCACCAGGATCTCGGTCCGCGGCTCGCTCTCCGGCCGCAGCGCGCGCCACAGCACGGCGGCGATGGCGTCCTCCCGGCGCGCGATGGGGGAGTCGTGCGACAGCGGGACCCCGAGGGCGGGATCCAGGTAGGACGGCGTCGCCGGCATGGTGCCCGCACCGGCGAGCGCTGCCCCGACGGCGGGGTCGAAGGGTGCGGTGACCACGTTCGCGTCGTACCGGCGTGGCGTGACGTCGCCGGCGGCGATGGCCACCGTCGGTCCCTGCGCGGACAGCATGCGGACGGCGCCCCCGGTCAGCGGTCCGTCCCCGACCAGGGTCGCGCCGCGGGTCGAGACGACGCCGAGGATCTGGTCGACGATGTCGCCGGCGCCCTTGACGGCGATGGTCGACAGCTCGGGGTTGCCCACGCGGGCCAGCGCCGCGAGGTCGGCCTGCGCGTACACCGTGGCCGTCACGCAGGACCGTTGGGCCAGCGCCCGCAGCCTGCCGAGCCAGTTGACCGCGGCCTCCTGCCCGGTACCGGGATGCGTCGGGGAGTTGACGCCGCCGACCGGGTCGTCGTTGACGACGTAGCCGAGTGTCATGGCGTTGACGGTGACCAGCAGGTCGGGGTCGACGGCCAGGCACAGCGCGCTGCGGGTCTGCCCGCCCGGGTCGACGGGCGGGCTGGTGGCGAAGTCGGCGGCCGAGAGCAGCGTGTCGAGGCGCCCGCCCGGGGCGAGGGACGTCGCGAGTTCGTCGTCGACCAGCCGGACCGGAGTGCTGCCACCCGGGACGCCGGCGGCCAGTCGCGGCCGGTCGGCCAGCGGCCACAGCATCGTCACGCGCACCGGTCGCGACGTGTCCGGTGGCACCACGGCCGAGGGTGTCTCGTCGGCCTGCGACGGGTCGGCGGGCACGCCGAGGACAGGCAGCAGGAACCGGGCGTCGTCGAGGCGGGCGGGGGCGCCGTAGTCGGGTGTCCCGTTCACGTTCACCAGGGCGGGGTAGATGCCGGGCTGGTCGATCCGCAGGGAGGGCAGATCGGTGGAACGGACGGGATAGGACAGCGTGAACGGCACGTGCTGGCCCTGCGCGAGTTCCGGTGCGACGGTGACGAAGTCGGCGACCGCCTGGTACTGGTCGACGCCGCCGGCGAGGTCGGTGCGCAGGGCGTCCGACGACGTGACGGCGGCCGCGTGCTCGAGGCGCACCATGATGTCGCGCACCGGTCGGTCGCCGACGTTGGTGACCGTGCCCGTCACGGTGACGACCGGGTCGCTGGTGGTGGTGACCGAGTCGGGGGTGATGGTGTCGATGTGCAGTTGGAGGAAGGGTCGATCTCCGGGTTCGCCTGCTGCGGCGCGCGGTACCACCGCGGGTACGACGATCAGCGTCACCAGGGCGACGACGGCCAGCAAGCGCGACCCGGCGATCCAAGCCGCGGCGCGCGTCATGGTCCTTGGCCGCAGCCGTTCGCCCGCCGGCCGGGTTGCGGGTGCGGGGCTGGGGACGGATCGGGCCGACGGCGGGTGTGGGAGTGCGTCTGCGGGCGGCGGCGCGGCGAGCTGGGCGGCAGTGGGGGCAGTGAGCCGGGGCCGTCGGCCTGCAGCTTGGCGATCAGCTGGCCGGCCACCTCGGCGAGCTTGCGTTCGTCGGCGTAGGCCAGCCGCGACGGCAGGTCCATCAGGGGCACCCACGCGACTTCGGTCACTTCGACGTCTTCGTCGGAGAGCTCGCCGTCGAGGAATCGCATGAGGTAATGGTGCACGGTCTTGTGGACGCGCCGACCCTCGGTCACGAACCAGTAGTCGATGCTGCCCAGTGCGGCCAGCACGCTGCCCTGGATTCCGGTTTCCTCGGCGACCTCGCGAATGGCGGTCTGTTCTGCGGTCTCGCCCTGTTCGATGTGACCCTTGGGCAGCGACCACAGCATGCGTCCCCGCCGGTCGACCCGGCCGATGAGCGCGGCGACCTGGCCGTCGGCGGGACCGTCGATGCCGTCGATGACCAGTCCACCCGCCGAGGTCTCGTGCACGGTGCGCAGCCGCTCGGGGGCGCGTCGGCCCGATCTGTTCGCAGACGTCTTCGCTCCTGCGTCGACGTGGTGGCCGGGAACGGGGCCGGGCAGGGGTGGGGACGACGGGTTCGCCGGGTCGGACGGGGCGCTCTCCGGCGGGCCTGCAGAGCGTCGGCCGCGGCGCCGTCCTCGGCGCCGTCGTGGTTTGGCTCGTTCGCCCTCCGACACCCAAGCGATAGTAGCTGCCACTTGGTATCCGTCCCCTATCACTCGCCGTCGTGGTCGCCTTGTCGCCGGGTCGTTATGCACCCGTCACGACCACTAGGCTCATCGAACGTGCCGAAAGATCCCTCCACGACCGACGATTTGTTGACCGCGGCCAAGGCGCTGCAGCGGCACACACCGGTGCTCCGAGAGCTGGGCCAGTTGTTCGCTGACGCCGGCCACGAGCTGTACCTCGTCGGCGGCAGCGTGCGCGACGCGCTGCTGGCGCGTCCGCTGACCGACCTCGACTTCACCACCGACGCCCGCCCCGACCGCGTGCAGCAGGTGGTCAAGCGCTGGGCCGACGGCCTGTGGGACACCGGCATCGAGTTCGGCACCGTCGGCGTCGGCAAGGGCGCCGAACGCCTCGAGATCACCACGTTCCGCGCCGACGCCTACGACCGGGTGACCCGCAACCCGGAGGTCCAGTTCGGGGACTCCCTCGGCGACGACCTGGTGCGCCGCGACTTCACCGTCAACGCGATGGCCGTGCGGATCACCCCGGCCGGGCTCGGCGAATTCCACGATCCGCTAGGCGGATTGGCCGCCATTCGCGACCGGGTGCTCGACACGCCGTCGACGCCGGAGGTGTCCTTCGGCGACGACCCGCTGCGGATGTTGCGGGCGGCGCGGTTCGTCTCCCAGCTCGGCTTCGACGTGGCGCCGCGGGTGCGCGAGGCGATGACCCGGATGGCCGACGAGCTGGGTCGCATCACCGTCGAACGGGTGGCCGCGGAGCTGGACAAGATGATGCTGGGCGCCGACCCCGTGGCCGGGGTGGACCTGATGGTGCAGACCGGCCTCGGCGAAGTGGTGCTGCCCGAGGTGGGCGGCATGCGGATGGCCATCGACGAGCACCACCAGCACAAGGACGTCTACCAACATTCGCTGACGGTGCTGCAGCAGGCCATCGATCTGGAAGGTCCCGGGGAACGAGACCTGGTGCTGCGGTGGGCGGCGCTGCTGCACGACGTCGGCAAGCCGGCCACCCGCAAGCACGAGAGCGACGGCGGCGTCAGCTTCCACCACCACGAGGTGGTCGGCGCGAAGATGACCCGCAAGCGCATGCGGGCGCTCAAGTACTCCAAGCAGATGGTCGACGACGTTTCACAGCTGGTCTACCTGCACCTGCGGTTCCACGGCTACGGCGACGGGAAGTGGACCGACTCCGCGGTCCGCCGGTACGTGACCGACGCCGGACCCCTGCTCGAACGGCTGCACAAGCTGGTGCGGGCCGACTGCACCACCCGCAACAAGCGTCGCGCGGCGCGGCTGCGCGCCAGCTACGACGACCTCGAGCAGCGGATCACCGAGCTGGCGGCGAAGGAGGACCTGCAGCGGGTCCGGCCGGACCTCGACGGCAACGAGATCATGCGCATCCTCGACATCCCGGCCGGCCCGCAGGTGGGCAAGGCGTGGCAGTACCTCAAGGAGCTGCGGCTCGACCGCGGGCCGCTCGATCACGACGAGGCGGTCGACGAACTTCAGAAGTGGTGGAACGCGCAGCAGTAGACCCGCGTCCAAGCCTTCATGGACTACTGCCTGGGGGATGGTGACGGGTCGGCGACGATCTGGTCGGCCGAGCTGAACGTCGACTCCGACGACGACGGGGTGTTCGACGCGATCGGTCTCGACTTCGACGGCGACGGCCGTCTCGACGACGCGCTGACCGACTCCGACGGGGACGGCACCGCCGACCACCTGCTGCTCGACCTGGACGACGACGGTGCCGCCGAGGCGTCGTTCACCGACGACGGGTCCGGCACCTGGGCGGCCGGTGCTCAGATCCGGTGGCTGGGCCTCGACGGCGTCGAGCTGACCGGCGGGCCGCTGGTGGACTTCGACGGTGACGGGCAGGTCGACGACCGCGTGGTCGACGCGGATCGCGACGGGCTGGCCGACCGGGTGCTGGTGGGCGACGAGGCCTACGTCGACGTCGACGGCGACGGGCGCTGGGACCTCAAGCTGACCGATTCCGACGGGGACGGCGCCGCCGACGCGGCCAGCCAGCTGTGACCGGCGTCGAGTGTGAATCCCACGACGCGACGCGCGGGTGGGGCGTCGCCGGATTCACATTCGCGGCGTCAATCATCGCCCGGCCCCTGGCGGGCCCGCGAACGCCTGCGCGATCGTCAGCCACGTGGCCGCGTCGTCACCGGTCGCGACGACGTCGAGGTCGGCGCGGGGGCGGCGTTGCGTCACCAGCATGCAGAAGTCCTCGGCCGACCCGGTGACCCACTGCGCGGCGTCCGCCGGACCCCACGACCACGTGGAACCGTCGGGCGCGGCCAGCTCGACGAGGAACGGCTCGGCAGGGACGGGCAGCCGGTGCACCGAGAACGCGAAGTCGCGGGTCCGCACGCCGATGTGGGCGATCGACCGCAGCCGGGCGGTCGCCGGGCGCGTCACGCCGAGCGCGTCGGCCACGTCGAGCCCGTGCGCCCAGGTCTCCATCAACCGGGCCGTGGCCATCGACGCCGCACTCATCGGCGGACCGAACCACGGCAGCTTCCTGCCGTCGACCACCCGGCCCAATTCGTCGTGCAGGCGGGCGCGGGTGTCGCGCCAGTCGGCGAGCATCTCGGCCGGTGGGGTGGTCGCCAATCGCTCGGCGCCCGCGTCGACGAAACCGGTCGGGTCGGTCGCGGCGTCGGCGAGGACGTCGGCGAAGGCCGCCTCGTCGGTGACGGCGATCAGCGACACGCGGTCGGTCCACCACAGGTGGGCGATCTGGTGAGCGACGGTCCAGCCCGGCGCGGGGGTGGCGAGGTGCCAGCCCTCGTCGTCCAGGCCGGCGACCAGGTCGTCGAGCGCGTCGCTCTCGGCCCGCAGGTCTGCCACCACGCCCTCGGCTCCAGCCATGGCGTGAGCCTAGCCGGGCCGGGTCGAGCCCCTGCGGATCGTGGCGTGCGCGGCCAGCCCCAGCAGGTAGAGCACCGCGCCGGCGACCACCAGGCCGGGGGAGTGCCCGTCGACGGGGATCACCGCGGCCGACAGCGTGATGGAGGCGACGAACGCCACCCAGAACAGTGCGTCCTGCACCGTGAAGACGTGACCGCGCAGCGCGTCGTCGACGTCGAGTTGCATCGCCGAGTCCGCGCACAGCTTGACCACCTGACCGGCGGCACCGAGCAGGAAGCCGCACGCCATCATGATCGGCAGGTCCAGGCCGACCGCCGCGAGCTGGATGACCGCCGCCGCCACCAGGGCCAGGGTGACGGTCCGGTACCTGCTCCAGCGGCGCACGACCATGGGGGTGAGGAAGTTCGCGAGGAACGATCCCATCCCGGTGGTGGCCGCGAACAGCACCGCGACGCCGAGGCCAGCCACGTTCGCAGAGCCGGTGTGCCGCACGGTGACCAGCACCAGCAGCGTGTTCACGCCGAACACCATCCGGTGCGCGACCACCCCCGACAGCGTGCCCGCCACGCTGGGCACGGTGAACGCGGTCCGCAGGCCGTAGCCCCACCCGGTGGCCACCGCGTAGGCGACCGATCCGTGCACCGCGCGGGCCGAGTCGTCGGGCCCGAGGACGCGGGGCGCGAACCGCACCGACAGGATCCACGCCACGGCGACGGGTACCGCGGCCATGAACAGCGCGGCCGAGGAACCGCTGTCGCCCACGCCGAACGCCCACCGCGGCACCAGCATGAAGATCGCGCCGAAGAACAACGTCGCCGCGCTGACGGCGGTGGCGATCGAGTTCATCGTGAGCACATGCTCCCGCGGGACCACGTGTGGCAGCGCGGCCGAGAGCCCGGAGGTGACGAACCGGGTGAACCCGTTGACCACCAGGGCGCCCAGCAGGATCCACGGCGCGCCGGCGTGAAACGCCAGCAGGAACGCCACGGTCAGGATGAACAGCACCCGCGCGAGGTTCGCGGCGATCAGCACGCTGCGGCGGTCCCACCGGTCCAGCAGGGCGCCGGCGAACGGGCCGAGCAGCGAGTAGGGCAGGAACAGGGCCGCGAACGAGCCTGCGATCTGCCACGGATTGGACGCCCGCTCGGGGTCGAACAGCAGCGCGCCCACCAACCCGCCCTGGAACAGGCCGTCGCCGAACGAGCTGACCGCCCGCAGTTCCAGCAGCCTGCGGAACTCGGGCAGCTTCCGCACCGCCCGCCACAGGGCGAAGCGGTCGTGAGGCGTGGGCAATTGACGTCCGATGTCGGTGGGATGTTCGGCGCCGAGTGGCGACCAAACCAGCCTACAAAGATTCCCGAAACAACTCGGCATGGCCGCGCCCGATCGCCACGACGAACGCACGCTGGTGACATGATGGTTGGGTGGCGCAGTCAGAGGACCCGGAGGACCACTTCGCTCCGGCGACGCCCCGGGTCCGCGCGGGAACGCTGTTGATCGCCAACACCGATCTCATGGAGCCGACGTTCCGGCGCAGCGTCATCTACGTCGTCGAGCACAACGACGGCGGCACGCTGGGCGTGGTGCTCAACCGGCCCAGCGAGACGGCCGTGTTCAACGTGTTGCCGCAGTGGACCAAGCTGGCCGCCAAGCCCAAGACGATGTTCGTCGGCGGTCCGGTCAAGCGGGACGCCGCCCTGTGCCTGGCGACGTTGCGCGCCGGCGTGCAACCCGGCGACGTTCCCGGTCTGCGGCACGTGCAGGGCCGCATCGTGATGGTCGACCTCGACGCCGACCCCGACACGATCGCCCCCGCGGTCGAGGGCGTGCGGATCTACGCCGGCTACTCCGGCTGGACGATCGGCCAACTCGAGGGCGAGATCGAACGCGACGACTGGATCGTGTTGTCGGCGTTGCCGTCCGACGTCCTCGTCGAACCGCGGGTGGACCTGTGGTCGCGAGTGCTCCGGCGTCAGCCGATGCCGTTGTCGCTGTTGGCGACGCACCCCATCGACGTCAGCCGCAACTGAGCGCTCACCCGCAGGACAGGGTGCACGACGCGCAGGACCCCGCGCAGCTGGCCTCGTTCTTCTGCAGGGCTTCGCGCAGGGCCACCGCCTTGGCGCTCTGGTAGCAGCCGGCGGCCACGGTGCCGACCGCACCGACGACGCAGACCACCAGCGCCAGCACGCCGGCGTGCGGCGGAGCGGCCAGGGCGACGACGCCACCCGCGCCCAGCATTACCGCGGCGGCGAACTGGGTGGGCACCACGGCCCTCAGCACCTGGGCGACCTGGTCGGTGGCGTGGGGCCGGGCCGTCGACCACAGGCCCATGGCCGCGGTCGCCACGGCGGCGCAGAGGCACAGCACGGCGGCGATCAGCATGAGCCCCACAATACGAGGCCCGGCAGCCGCAGCGGTAACCGCTAGCGCGGCAGGCCGAGCGGTTGGGCGGCGGCGGGCACCACGGCCGGCGCCGCCGGAGCCACCGGAGCTGCGGGAACGGCGACCGGCGCGGCCGGTGCGGGCACCGGCGTGTCCGGCGAACCGACCCGGTATCCGTTGACGATGGCGTCGGTCGCCGATCCGGCCGCGACCGAGACCTGGGCGCTGGTGGTCACCGCGAGCGACACCAGGTACCTGTCGGGACCCGAGGTCGCGATGACGTGGCGACGGGAGGTGTTCAGCGTCAGGTTGTTCTGCCGGTAGGTGCCCTCGATGAGCGCCGACGGCATGCCGCCGAACTCGGCGAGCGACCCGTCGGTGGCGCGGAAGGCCGGAAGCTGCTGGGTGTCGATGAGGCCGTGGCTGATGGCCTCGCGCGGATCGAAGTCGCCGACCAGCTTGTAGACCTGCACCGCGGCGTTGGACGTGTACAGCCCGTCGCCGCCGACGCGGTCGGCGATCACGGCGAAGGCGTCGGGGACGTTGGGGTCGGGCACCTGGCTCCAGCCGGTCGGCATCGGCAGCACGATGGTGAGCGCCTTGAAGTCGGCGGCCTTCTGCGGCTCCATCGCGACGTTCTTCTCCTTGAAGAAGTCGACGAGGGTGCCCGAGGTGGCAGGGACGATGGCCGGCACGGCGGGCGCGGCGGGAGCCGCCGGCGCGGCCGGGGAGCCGATCAGCTGGTTGGGACCGGCAGCGGCCGGCGCGCCGGCCTGCACGGTGACGGTCTGGGTGACGGTCGCGGGGGCGGGCACCGCGGGCAGCGGAAGGGTGGGCTCGGCCGAGGCGACGGGGCCGGCCAGGCCCAGGACGCACGCCGTACCGGCGGCGAAGCCGCCGACCAGAAGTCCCCAACGACGGGCATTTTCGAACATCTAACGTCCGTCCTTCCGGATTACACGAGCTCTCCGACCCGGTGAGCCCCGGCCAGGCGCCGACTGTATCCACGCCCCGGCGTCGCTCACCAGGGCTGGCACGGACCTGCAACCATGCGAAGACCCCTCTGCAACGGAACCGATACCTAGCCGCGGGGGCCGGGACCGCGGATTGGGGCTCCGAGCACGGCGTTGACTACCCTGATCACGTGAATGAAGGGGAAGGCGGCTTGGACGCCTCGAGCACCCCGCAGCACCGCTACGACGCGAAGCTGGCCGGGGACATCGAACGTACGTGGCAGGAGACGTGGGCTCGGCTGGGTACGTTCCACGTCCCCAACCCGGTGGGGTCGCTCGCGCCCGCCGACGGCGCCCCCGTGCCCGCGGACAAGATGTTCGTCCAGGACATGTTCCCGTACCCGTCGGGGGAGGGGCTGCACGTCGGGCACCCCCTGGGCTACATCGCGACCGACGTGTACGCGCGCTACTTTCGGATGACCGGTCGTAACGTGTTGCACGCGTTGGGTTTCGACGCGTTCGGCTTGCCCGCCGAGCAGTACGCGGTGCAGACGGGAACCCACCCGCGCACCCGCACCGAGGCCAACATCGTCAACTTCCGGCGTCAGCTGGGCCGGCTCGGGCTCGGGCACGACGCACGGCGGAGTTTCTCCACCACCGACACCGAGTTCTACAAGTGGACGCAGTGGATCTTCCTGCAGATCTTCAACTCCTGGTTCGACCGCGAGGCCAACCGGGCCCGGCCGATCAGCGAACTGATCGCGGAGTTCGAGTCCGGCGCCCGCATTCCCGACGGTGGCGACTGGTCGACGATGTCGGCGGGCGAGCGCGCGGATGTCGTCGACGCCCACCGTCTGGTGTACCGGGCCGACTCGGTCGTCAACTGGTGCCCGGGGCTGGGCACCGTGCTGGCCAACGAAGAGGTCACCTCCGACGGCCGCAGCGACCGGGGCAACTTCCCCGTGTTCCGAAAGCGGTTGCGTCAGTGGATGATGCGCATCACCGCCTACTCGGACCGACTCCTCGACGACCTCGACGACCTGGACTGGCCCGACAAGGTCAAGGCCATGCAGCGCAACTGGATCGGCCGCTCCACCGGTGCCGAGGTGCGCTTCGCGACCGACGCCGGTGACATCGAGGTGTTCACCACCCGACCGGACACGTTGTTCGGCGCCACCTACATGGTGCTGGCGCCCGAGCATCCGCTGGTCGACGCACTCGTGCACCTCGGCGCGCAGTGGCCCGAGGGCACCGACGACCGCTGGACGTTCGGGGCGGCGACACCCGCCGAGGCGGTGACCGCCTACCGGGCGACCGTGGCGGCGAAGTCCGACCTGGAGCGCCAGGAGAACAAGTCGAAGACCGGTGTGTTCACCGGGGCCTACGCCACCAATCCCGTGAACGGGCACCGTGTTCCGGTGTTCATCGCCGACTACGTGCTGGCCGGCTACGGCACCGGCGCCATCATGGCGGTACCGGGCCACGATCAGCGCGACTGGGAGTTCGCCACGGCGTTCGGGCTGCCGGTGCTCGAGGTGATCTCCGGTGGCGACGTCAGCCAGGCCGCCTACAACGGCGACGGCGTGCTGGTGAACTCCGACTACGTCGACGGGCTCAGCGTCGCCTCGGCCAAGGAGGCCGTGCTCGCGCGCCTGGAGGCCGACGGCCGCGGCCGGGCCCGCACCGAGTACAAGCTGCGGGACTGGCTGTTCGCCCGCCAACGGTATTGGGGCGAGCCGTTTCCCGTCGTCTACGACGCCGACGGTCGCGCCCACGGGTTGCCGGAAGCGGCCCTGCCGGTCGAGCTGCCCGACATCCCGAACTACGCCCCGGTGCAGTTCGACCCGGACGACGCCGACAGCGAGCCGTCGCCGCCGCTCGGCAAGGCCACCGAGTGGGTGAACGTCGACCTGGACCTCGGGGACGGGCTGCAGCCCTACACCCGCGACACCAACGTGATGCCGCAGTGGGCGGGCAGCTCCTGGTACGAGCTTCGCTACGCCGACCCGCACAACACGGAGACGTTCTGCGCCAAGGAGAACGAGGCCTACTGGATGGGTCCGCGACCGGCCGAGCACGGCCCGTCGGACCCCGGCGGCGTCGACCTGTACGTCGGTGGCGTGGAGCACGCGGTGCTGCACCTGCTGTACTCCCGGTTCTGGCACAAGGTGCTCTTCGACCTCGGGCACGTCAGCTCGCGTGAGCCGTACCGCCGGCTGGTCAACCAGGGCTACATCCAGGCGTTCGCCTACACCGATTCGCGGGGGTCCTACGTGCCCGCCGCCGAGGTCGTGGAGCGGGACTCGAAGTTCTACTGGCCCGGTCCCGACGGTGAGATCGAGGTCAACCGCGAGTTCGGCAAGATCGGCAAGAGCCTGAAGAACTCCGTCTCGCCGGACGAGATCTGCGAGGAGTACGGGGCCGACACGCTCCGCGTCTACGAGATGTCGATGGGTCCGCTGGAGGCGTCGCGCCCCTGGGCGACCAAGGACGTCGTCGGCGCCTACCGGTTCCTGCAGCGGGTGTGGCGCGTGGTGGTCGACGAGACCACCGGCGCCGAGCGGGTCGCCGACCACGAGAAGCTGGGCGAGGCGACGCTGCGCCTGCTCAACAAGACCATCGCCGGGGTCGCCGAAGACTATGCGGCCCTTCGCAACAACACCGCGGCCGCAAAGCTCATCGAGTACACCAACCACCTCACCAAGGAAGACGTCACCGCCCGCGCGGCGGTCGAACCCCTGGTGTTGATGGTCGCGCCACTGGCGCCGCACCTGGCCGAGGAGCTGTGGCGCCGACTGGGCCACGAGTCCCCGCTGGCGCACGGACCCTTCCCGCAGGCCGATCCGGCCTACCTGGTGGAGGACACCGTCGAATACCCGGTTCAGGTCAACGGCAAGGTTCGCGGGCGCGTCACCGTGGCCGCCGACGCCGCCGCGGACGCGGTGGAGACCGCTGCCCTTGCCGACGAGAAGGTCGTCGCCTTCCTGGCCGGGGCCACGCCGAAGAAGGTCATCGTCGTGGCGGGCAAGCTGGTCAACGTCGTCGTCTGATTGCCCGAAATCGATGGTTTAGTCCCCGGGTTCGGGGTAACCGCACCGCGCTCGGTGACCCACCGGGCACCAGCCGCGGCGGGACACGCGCCGCCCTAGCCTGGGGGACGGGCACATGGCAATCGAGGCACCCAAGGCCGAGGCGCTGCAGGTCAGGCGACCGTTTCCGGAGCGGATGGGTCCCAAGGGCAACCTGATCTACCGCTTGGTCACGACGACCGATCACAAGCTGATCGGCATCATGTACGTGGTCACGTGCTTCGTGTTCTTCTTCACGGGCGGTTTGATGGCGTTGTTCATGCGCGCCGAACTGGCCCTGCCGGGTCTGCAGTTCCTCAGCAACGAGCAGTACAACCAGCTGTTCACGATGCACGGCACGGTGATGCTGCTGTTCTATGCCACCCCCATCGTGTTCGGCTTCGCCAACCTGGTGCTGCCGCTGCAGATCGGCGCCCCGGACGTGGCGTTCCCGCGGCTGAACTCGTTCTCCTACTGGCTGTTCCTCTTCGGTGCGCTCATCGCCCTCGGCGGCTTCGTCGCGCCGGGCGGCGCGGCGGACTTCGGCTGGACGGCCTATGCGCCCCTGAGCGACGCGGTGCACACCCCGGGCCCGGGCGGTGACCTGTGGGTCATGGGGCTGATCGTGGCCGGCCTGGGCACCATCCTGGGCGCGGTCAACATGTTGACGACGGTGGTCTGCATGCGCGCACCCGGCATGACGATGTTCCGGATGCCGATCTTCACGTGGAACATCCTGGTGACGTCGATCCTGGTGCTGCTGGCGTTCCCGCTGCTGACCGCGGCGCTGTTCGGTCTGGCGGCCGACCGCCACCTCGGCGCCCACGTCTTCGACGCCTCCAACGGCGGCGCCATCCTCTGGCAGCACCTGTTCTGGTTCTTCGGCCATCCCGAGGTGTACATCATCGCGCTGCCGTTCTTCGGCATCGTCACCGAAATCATCCCGGTCTTCTCGCGCAAACCCGTCTTCGGCTACGCGACACTGGTGTACGCGACGATCTCGATCGGCGCGCTGTCGGTGGTGGTGTGGGCGCACCACATGTACGCCACCGGCGCGGTGCTGCTGCCGTTCTTCTCGTTCACCACGTTCCTGATCGCCGTCCCGACGGGCATCAAGTTCTTCAACTGGATCGGCACGATGTGGCAGGGCCAGTTGACGTTCGAGACACCGATGCTGTTCTCCGTCGGCTTCCTCGTCACCTTCTTGTTGGGCGGGTTGTCGGGTGTGCTGCTGGCCAGCCCGCCGTTGGACTTTCACGTCACCGACTCGTACTTCGTGGTGGCGCACTTCCACTACGTGTTGTTCGGCACCATCGTGTTCGCGACCTACGGGGGCATCTACTTCTGGTTCCCGAAGATGACGGGCCGTCTGCTCGACGAGCGGCTCGGCAAGCTGCACTTCTGGTTGACGTTCATCGGCTTCCACACCACGTTCCGGGTGCAGCACTGGCTGGGTGACGAGGGCATGCCGCGCCGCTACGCGGACTACCTGCCGACCGACGAATTCACCTGGCTGAACATCGTTTCCACGATCGGCGCCTTCACCCTCGGCATCTCGATGCTGCCGTTCGTGTGGAACGTGTTCAAGAGCTGGCGTTACGGCGAGCCGGTGGTGGTGGACGACCCCTGGGGGTACGGCAATTCGCTGGAGTGGGCCACCAGTTGCCCGCCGCCGCGGCACAACTTCACCGAACTGCCCCGGATCCGTTCGGAGCGGCCGGCATTCGAGCTGCACTACCCGCACATGGTCGACCGCATGCGGGCGGAGTCGCACATCGGCAAGCACGCGACGGCGCTGGAGTCGCCCGAGGGTTTCGGGCCGCGCACCGAGCCGGACCGTCAAGGCGACGTCGGCGGAAGCTCCTCGACCTAGCGGGACAGCGGCGGCGTGCGGGGTGGGGAGGTGCGTCGGTTGCCGGTGGCCTCGACCGCCGCGGCGTAGCGCAGCAGCGCGACGTCGTCGTGGGCCCGGCCCGCGAGCGTGAGGCCCACCGGCATGCCGATGTCGGCCATCGTGCCCATCGGCACCGTCACGGTCGGGATGCCGAGATGTCGAATGGCCAAGTTGCCGTTGGCCACCCAGACGCCGTTGCGCCAGCCGAGGTCCGCGGAGGCCGGGTTGACGTCCATGTCGGCGGGGCCGACGTCGGCGACGGCGGGGAACATCACGGCGTCCAGACCGAGGCCGTCCATCCACTCCTCGAGGTCGACGCGCCGCGTCCGTTCCAACGCGTGCACGCCTTCGGGGATGGTCGGGATGCCCAGGAAGGAGTCGACCGGGTTGTCGCGCAGGAACCCCGGATACTCGGCGATGTCGTCGTCGAAGCCGTCGTACCTGTCGGGCAGTGCTCCCGGCGGGGCCGGGAAGATCCGGCTGCCGTCCACCTCGACGAGCCGGTTCAGCGCGGGATCGCCGTTGGCGGCGAGGAAGTCGTCCCACGCAGAGGCGCACAGGTCGACGATCTCGCGCCGCAGGTACTCGGGGTTCACCAGACCGCGGGTGGCAATGGTGGGGGCGCCGGCCCGGTCGCCCTCGTAGTTGGTGACCACCGGGAAGTCCACGTCGACCACCTCGGCGCCGGCCGCCAGCAGGTCGGCTCTGAGGGCGTGGAACAACTCGAGCACCGACGGCCGCGTGTCCACGCGTCGACCGGTGGGCCCGCCGATCCCGGTGGCGCCGACGCCGGCGTCCGGGTCGGCGTTGACGTACATCCGCGGCACGCCAAAGCGCTTGCCGGCCAGGGCGTCCGGGCCCTCGGACAGCGCGGAGTAGGACGGCGGCCGGACCTCGTCGACGCGGGGCAGCGACACCCACGGCTGCAGGCGCCAGAAGTCACCGCGCGCATCGGGATCCTCGGCCACGAGGACGTCGAGCACCTCGAGCAGATCGGCCATCGAGCGGGTGTGCGGCACCACGACGTCCATCGTGGGCACCAGCGGCCAGCCGCCGCGGGTCGAGATCACCCCGCGCGAGGGGGTGTAGGCGCACAGCGCGTTGTTCGACGCCGGGCCACGGCCGGAGGACCACGTCTCCTCCCCGATGCCGAACGCGCACAACGACGCCGCGGTCGCGGTGCCCGAGCCGTTCGACGATCCCGACGCGAACGGAGCGGTGAGATAGTCGGCGTTGTAGGGGCTTTCGGCCCGGCCGTACACACCGCGTTGCATGCCGCCGTTGGCCATCGGCGGCATGTTGGTCAGCCCGATCAGTACGGCGCCCGCTCCACGCAGCCGTTCGACGACGAACGAGTCGCGTTGCGCCAGCAGTTCCGCGAACGCCGGACTGCCAGCCGCGACGGTCAGGCCGCGAGCCTGGTAGCTGTCCTTGACCGTGTATGGGATGCCGTCGAGCGGTCCCCAGGTGTGGCCGTCGCGCCGCCTGGCGTCGGACGCCTCGGCGTCGGCGCGGGCCTGCGGGTTGCGCACCACGACGGCGTTGAGATCGCCGTCGAACGCGGCAAGGCGGGCCAGGTAGGCGTCGAGCAAACCGACCGCGGTCGCCCGGCCGTCGGCCATGGCGGCCCGCAACTCGGCGATGGAGGCCTCGTGGACCTCGAAGGGCCCGGTCACCGCGGCCGGACCACGATCTCGTGGACGTGCGCGTCGGCCGGCGCGTTGACCGCCTGGGCGACCACCGCGGCCACCGTCGCAGTGGAGAGGAACTGCTCGGGCACGTAGTCGCGCTCCTCGTAGGCGATCAGGTCGCGTTGCATCTCGGTGTCGATCCGGCCGGGGTGCACCGAGGTGACGCGCAGCTCCGGTTCGTCGGTGCGCAGCGAGTCCGCGAACGAGCGAAGGGCGAACTTGCTGGCCGAGTACGACGCCAGGCCGGGCGAGGCCTTGATCCCGGCGCCGGAGTTGACGAAGACCACCTGCCCCCGCGCGCTGCGCAGGGCGGGCAGCAGCGCGAGCGTCAGCGCGACGGCTCCGACGACGTTGACCTCGAAGGTGGCCCGCCACTCCTCGGCGCTGGACTCGGCCACCCGGGCGGGATAGGCGACGCCGGCGTTGTGGACCAGCACGTCGAGGTCGGTCAGGACCTCGGCGGCGGACTCGATGGAGTCGGGGTCGGCGAGGTCCAGGGGCCAGGTCGGGGCGCCGAGCCGCTCGGCGAGCGCGTCGAGCCGGTCCGACGGGCGGCCCGCGAGGAGCAGGGTGTGGGTGGGGGCCAGCGCGTCGGCGATGGCGGTGCCCAGCCCACCCGCCGCGCCCGTGATCAGGGCGGACCTGGTCTTCTGCTGGCCAGAGGTCTCGGTGGTAGCCACGGCGGCAACCCTACCGACCTGCGCTCCCGACGTCGGCGTCGCATGATTGACCCGATGCCACCCGACTCGAACTTCGCGCCCACCCAGCTCGCGGCCCGCGCCGCCTACCTGCTGCGGGGCAACGACCTGGGCGTGATGACCACCGCCGCGCCCCTGCTGTACCCGCACATGTGGAGCTGGGATGCAGCGTTCGTGTCGATCGGCTTGGCCCCGCTGAGCGTCGAGCGCGCGGTCGTCGAATTGGACACGTTGCTCTCGGCGCAGTGGAAGAACGGCATGATCCCGCACATCGTGTTCGCCAACGGGGTCGACGGCTACTTTCCCGGACCGGCGCGGTGGGCCACGTCGACCCTGTCGGCCAACGCGCCCACGGGTCGGCTCACCTCCGGCATCACGCAGCCGCCGGTGCACGCGATCGCCGTTCAACGCATCCTCGACAACGCGCGCACGAGAGGCCGTTCCACGCGCGCCGTGGCGGAGGCCTTCCTGGACCGCCGGTGGAGCGATCTGGTGCGGTGGCACCGCTGGCTGGCCGAGGCCCGCGACCCGGAGACCAGGGGCCGGGTGACGGTGTATCATGGGTGGGAGTCGGGGATGGACAACTCGCCCCGGTGGGACGAGGCGTACGCCAACGTGACACCCGGCCCGATGCCGCCGTACAAGCGTGAGGACAACGCGATCGTCACCGACGCGTCGCAGCGACCGTCGGACCTCGAATACGACCGCTACATCTGGTTGGTGGAGCAGATGAAGTCGGTGAACTACGACGACCTCCTGTTGCCCAAGGTGATGAGCTTCGCCGTCGAGGACGTCTTCGTCTCGGCCATCCTGTCGGTCGCGTGCACGGTGCTCGCCGAGATCGGTGAGGACTACAAGCGGCCGCACTCCGACGTGCGCGACCTGTACGCCTGGGCCGAGCGCTTCCGCAGCGGGGTGGTCGACTCCACCGACGAGAGAACCGGCGCAGCAAGGGATTACGATCTTCGCGCGGAGAAGTGGATCGCCACCGAGACGGTGGCGCAGTTCTCACCGCTGCTGTGCGGCGGCCTGTCCCACGACCGCGAACGGGCGCTGTTGAAGCGGTTCGAGGGGCCACGCTTTTGCGGACATCCGGACCTGAAGTACGCCCTGATCCCGTCGACGTCGCCGGTCTCGCGGGACTTCCGGGCGCGCGAGTACTGGCGCGGTCCGGTCTGGCCGGTCCTGACGTGGCTGTTCTCGTGGTGCTTCGCCCGCCGGGGCTGGGCCGAACGGTCGTCGAACCTGCGGCGCGAGGGGCTGCGGCAGGCCAGCGACGGCACGTTCGCCGAATACTACGAACCGTTCACCGGCGAGCCGCTGGGCAGCATGCAGCAGTCGTGGACCGCTGCGGCCGTTCTCGACTGGCTGGGCTGACGCGGAGCTGCTAGTCGCTCTGTTCGGCCAATCGGGCAAGGGGCGCAAGGGCTTTGGCGAGGGTGTCGCGCTCCTCGGCGCTGAGCCGGGTGAGCATGCCGGCGATCTGGGCGCGCCGCGTCGCCAGCGCTTCGCGGTGCTGAACCAGCCCGCGGGGGGTGACGTCGACCAGGACCGCCCGCAGATCGGATGGATCGCGGGACCGCTTCACCAGCCCCAGCTTCTCCAGCCGGCGGATGGCGACCGTGGTCGTCGGCGTCCGCACCCGCTCGTGGGCCGCGAGTTCGGTCATGCGGATCGGGCCCAGATCGAGCAGCGTCAACAGGATCGAGAGCTGCGCGAGTGTGAGGTCGGCACCGCCCTCGGGCATGTTTCGGTTGGAGTCGCCCCGACGCAGGACGGAGAAGAGCTTGGAGAGCACCTGCTGCAGCTCTCCGGCCAGCTCAGTGACCTGCGGTTCGGTCTCTACCATAATTCGCTAGTCTAACCTGTCGTGCTCGTCAGGGCTTCGACATGCGTCGATTGGGTCCCGTGGGGCTCGTCGGCTACAGCACTTGCGACAGGAACTGACGTAGCCGGTCGGTCGAGGCGTCGGAGAAGATCTGCTCGGGTGTCCCGGTTTCGACCACCTTGCCGTAATCCATGAAAAGTACGGCGTCGGCGGCGGATCGGGCGAAGCCCATCTCGTGGGTGACGACGACCATCGTCATGCCGTCCTGGCCCAGTTCGGCGATCAGCGCGAGGACGCCCTTGACCAACTCGGGGTCCAGCGCCGAGGTCGCCTCGTCGAAGAACATCACCTGGGGTGCCATCGCCAGAGCGCGGGCGATCGCGACCCGCTGCTGTTGTCCGCCGGACAGGGTGGCGGGACGCACTTCGGCCTTGTGCCGCAACCCGACTCGCTCCAGCTGGGCCAGTCCGAGCTCGCGGGCGGCGTCGGCGTCGAGCCGCTTGAGCCGACGCGGCGCGAGCGTCACGTTGTCCAGCACGGTGCGGTGGGGGAACAGGTTGAACTGCTGGAACACCATGCCGATGCGCTGACGAAGCTCGTCGGGGTTGTCCTTGAGGACCGACCGTCCGTCGAGCAGGATGTCGCCGCGGTCGGGCTCGTGCAGCCGGTTGAGCGCCCGCAGCAGGGTCGACTTGCCCGACCCCGACGGCCCGATCACCGCGGTCGTGGTGCCGGCGGGCACGTCGAGGTCGACGCCGCGCAGGACGGCGTTGGTGCCGAAGGACAGGTGAATGTCCTTGCCGACCAGCGACACTGGTTCGAACTTCACGGTGGCGCTCACACCATCTCCTGGGTCGAGGCGGGATTGGCGGGACTGGCCGGGTCTTCGGAGTCGGCGACGACCTTCCCGCGTCGCAGCCGTGCGTCGATGTAGTTGACCAGGTGGGTCAGCGGGATCGTCAACGCCAGGTAGAAGATGCCGGCCGCGACCAGGGGCGACAGGTTGCCGGTCTGGGCGTTGAGGTCGCGGCCCACCTGGAACAGCTCGCGCTGGCTGGCGATCAGGCCGAGGAAGTACACCAGCGACGAGGCCTTCAGCAGCGAGATGAACTGGTTGACCAGGGCGGGGAGCACCCGCCGAACGCCCTGCGGCACGATGACGAGCCGCATCGACGACGAATAGCTGAAGCCCAGGGCCCGTGAGGCTTCCAGCTGCCCGGCTTCCACGCTCTGGATGCCCGAGCGGAGGATCTCGCCGACGTAGGCCGCCGCCATCAAGCCCAGGGCGGCGATGCCCAGCGGATACGGGTTGTTGCCGGTCAACCCGCCGACGATGGGTCCGACGCCGAGGCCGATGATGAGGATGATCACCACCTCGGGCAGGCCGCGGAACACGTCGGTGTACACCCGGGCAGGCCACCTCAACCACCGTGCCTTGGAGATGCCGGCGACGGCGAGTCCCATGCCGAGGACCAGGCCGATGACGGCGGCGCTGACGGTCAGGATGAGGGTGTTGGGCAGGCCCGTCTTGAACAGGTCGGGGATGGCCCGCTTGTAGAGCTCCCAGTCGAGGAACGAATCCTTGAGCTGCTGCACAACCGATTTCGGTGCGACGCCGGAGTTGTCGGCGGCCGGCGCCTGCTTGGCGGCGATGGCGGTGAAGTCGGGCAACTGAGGGACGGGTGCCGCCTTGGACCCGGGTTTCCAGCCGGGCGGCAGGGCGCGGGGCACCCAGTTGCTGTAGAGCGTCGACCAGGTGCCGTCGGCGATCACCGCGTCGAGGCCGGCGTTGAGGGCGTCGATCAACGGCTTGTTCTCCTTGGCCACCGCGTAGGCGACGAAGTTGTCCAAGCTGAACGTGTTCTCGACGATCTGGGCGGGATCACCGGCTTGCACCGTGCCCACCGCCTGCTGGGACGGCGCGACCCAGGCGTCGATCTGGCGGGTCTTGAGGCTGCCGTAGACGGTGTTGTAGTCGGGGAACTTCACCGGATCCAGCCCGAGGGTGTCGACGACGTAGGCCTCCTGCACGGTGCCCTGGACGACGCCGATGCGTTGTCCGGCAGCCAATTGCGAGAAGCCCTTGATCGGCGACCCGGGCGGGACCACCAACGAGAAGTAGCCGAAGTCGTAGCCGTTGGTGAAGCCGACGGTCTGCCGTCGGGCGTCGGTGGTGGTGATCGAGGACGAACCGACGTCGAACCGGCGTGCGGCCACCTGGGCCAGCAGGCCGGAGAAGTCGGTGCCGACGAAGTTGACCCTCAACCCCAACTTGTCGGCGACCGCCCGCAGCAACTCGTTGTCGAATCCGGTGAACTGCCCCTTCGAGTCGATGCAGATGCTCGGCGGGGCGTCGGACAGCGTGCCGACGGTCAGCGTGCCGGGGGTGCCGAGCCCGAGGGCGTCCACCATCACCGGAAGGGGCTCGACGCCCGGGGTCGTGTACTTGTCGGCCTCGGGGCCCTTCGCCGCCGAGGCGAGATTGGTCGGCAGCGCGCTGGCGCTCTCGGCTCCGGGCGGGGCGCACTGGTCGGCGTCGGCGGCAGCCGGGGGCGCCAGGCCGATCAGCATCATCACGATGACGAACAGCGCGGCCACGCGAAGTCGGCGTTGGCCCGAGTGGTGGTTCACCTCTAGCAAGGTACTTGGCAGGAGGCTCCTGGCACGCCTTCTACTCGCGACGAATTCCATTCGTCCGACGCTGTGGCGGGAATCGGAGCCGGGTCAGCGGTTGTCGCGCCAGCGGCACAGCGCCTCGGCGGCGCTGAGGTCGTAGTCGGGACCATTGACGCCGATGGTCAGCAGACTGACCCCGAGCCCGACGAGCGCCTCGGCATCGGCCAGCAGCGCGTCCTCGCCCTTGCCGGCCTCCACGCCCGCCGACCGTTCGATGGTCGACGGATCGCGGCCCACGTCGGCGCAGTGCCGGTCGAGGACCGCGGCCTTGTCGGGGTAGGTCTCGGTGGTGGTGAAGCCGTGCCACAGGTGGGCGTACTCCGCCACCATGCGCAGCGTCTTCTTCTCGCCCTGACCGCCGATGAGGATCGGAATGTCGCGCACCGGTGCCGGATTGAGCTTGCCGAGTCGTGAGGTGATGCGCGGCATGGCGGCGGCGAGGTCGTCGAGCCGGCTGCCGGCCGTGCCGAACTCGTAGCCGTATTCGTCGTAGTCCTTCTGCTTCCAGCCCGAGCCGATGCCGAGGATCAGCCGGCCGTCGCTGATGTTGTCGACGGTGCGGGCCATGTCGGCGAGCAGTTCGGGGTTGCGGTAGGAGTTGCAGGTAACCAGCGCGCCGATCTCGATGCGCGAGGTCTGCTCGGCCCACGCCCCGAGCATCGTCCAACACTCGTAGTGCGCGCCGTCGGGATCACCGTAGAGCGGGTAGAAGTGGTCCCAGTTGAAGGCGACGTCGACGCCCATGTCCTCGCAGCGCCGCACCGCGTCGCGCAGATGGCCGTAGTTGGGCGAGTGCTGGGGCTGGAGTTGGACGCCGATGCGGGTGGGGAAGCTCATGGGTACTGCTTACCCCTTCTTCCACCACTTCTCCCACGACGACCTAGACGCCGATGTTGCCGGCGTCCCGCCAGACGGCGACCACCGACGGGCGGGCGGTGCCGTTGCCGCCCTCGGGCCAGCGCGACAGGGGGTCGTCGACGCTGTTGTCGTCGCTCTCTCCGGGATGCTGCACGCAGACGGTGACGAGGTCGTCGGTGACGACCGGGCCGCACGTCTCGGCGCCGAGCGGGACGGTCAGGAACTGTTTGGTCTCACCACGATTGGGTCCGTCCAGGGCGACGGCGAACAGACCGTCGTTGGAGTCCAGCGCGTTGCCGTCGGTGGAGATCCACAGGTTGCCGTGGCTGTCGAAGGCCAGGTTGTCCGGGCACGAGATGGGGCTGACGCGGCTCTTGTCGAACCCGCCGAAGTAGGTGTCGGCGGCGGCCGGGTCGCCGCACACCAACAGCAGCTCCCACGTGAAGGTGGTGCCGGCGTGGTCGTCGGTGAGCTCCAGGATCTGTCCGCTCTTGTTGTCGTTGCGGGGATTGGCCGCGTCGGGGGCGGCCTCGCCCGGCGTGCCGCGTTCGTCGTTGTTGGTCAGGGCGACGTACACCTTGCCGGTTTTGGGGTTGGCCTCGAAGTCCTCGGGCCGGTCCATCTTGGTGGCCCCGGCCTTGTCGGCGGCGATGCGGGTGAACACCGCGGCCTCGACCGGGCTGATGCCGGGAACCAGCGACTCGGCCTGGCCGTTCGGCCCCGAGCGCAGCAGCGGGAGCCACGTGCCGGTGCCGCTGAAGGAGCCCTTCGCCGGCAGGGTGCCGGAGCCGTCGATCTGGTCGCCCGGGATGTCGCTGGACAGCTTCGCGACGTACAGCGTGCCCTCGTCGAGGATGGTCATGTTGTGCGCCATGGCTTCTCGCGAGCTGCCCGGCTGCACCTTCTTGCCGGAGACGAACTTGTACATGTAGTCGAAGCGTTCGTCGTCGCCGGTGTAGGACACCACGGTGCCGTCGGCGGTGACGTAGATGGTGGCGCCTTCGTGCTTGAGGCGCCCCATCGCGGTGTGCTTGACCGGCTGGGACGCTGCGTCCCACGGGTTGACCTCGACGACGTAGCCGAAGCGGTTGACCTCGTTGGGCGTGGCGACGACGTCGAAGCGGGGATCGAAGGTCTCCCACTTGCGTTCGGTGGCTTCGGGTTTGACGCCGTAGCGCTTGAACTGGTCGGACCGCACGGGGCTGACCGACGCCCCCTCCGGCGCGCCGAAGTACCCGTGGAAGTTCTCCTCGCCCGAGAGCACCGTGCCCCAGGGGGTCACGCCACCGGCGCAGTTCGCAAAGGTGCCCAGAACGGTGCGTCCGGTCGGATCGGCGGCGGTCTTGACGAAGTCGGTGCCCGCGGCGGGGCCGGTCAGCGTCATCGGGGTGTCGGCGGTGATGCGGCGGTTGTAGCCACCCATGACCGGCTTGAGGCCGTTGGCCGTTCGGGTGACCTCGACGACGGAGAGGCCGTGGGCGGCGATCGAGATGTCGAACTGTTCGCGGGTGGGCCGCTCGGCGTCGTACCCCGGGTGCATGAACTGTTCGGTGGTGTACTCGTGGTTGGTCACCAGCAGGAAGCGGTCGGCGCTGCCCGGAACCGGGAGCAGGCCGGCGAAGTCGTTGTTGAACCCGAACTGCCCGCGTTGCGCGGCCGCGGTCTGCTTGGTCACGTCGAATGGCGGGGCACCGGCCACGATGGGGTCGCCCCAGCTGATGACCACCGCCTGCCGGTAGCCGTCGGGGATGACGACCGCGTCCTCGCTGTTGGGCGCCACCGACGCGAAGTTCATTCCGACCGAGGGCTTCACGGGTTCCGGTTCGGGACTGGCCGTGGGAGGCGCGTCGGTGCTGCAGGCGGCCAGCGCGGAGCCGGCGCCGACGGCCAGCACGGTGACGCCGGTGGAGCGCAGCAGCGTTCGCCGCGACACCCGTCGTACGACGTCGCCGAAGTACTCGTTGGTGCTGCCGTTGGGCACCGGCTGGGAGCACGCGTCGCCGCACTTGTACCGGCAGGTCACGTGCTGGCGCGCCGAGCGACCATCGTGGTGGACGAACAGGTTCAACGGCACCAGCGACATGCGAAGGGAGGCCTTCCGACGATTGCACCGGCCGGGCTGTGGCCAGTACGCCGAAAACTTAGGGCTTGCTGTTGACCAGCTGTCGACCTCCTGGTGAACGGAGTCTGACGCGATTGCCCCGCGAGTGGCCAGTTGATCCACGCCGTGGCGCCGAAAGCGTGTTGTAACTGGCCGCTCGACGGTGTGGTGTCAGCGCCCCAGGACCCCGCGGAGGATCTCCACCAGCGCCGCCGGCTGGTCGCCCTGCACGGAGTGGCCGGAGTCCGCGACGACGTGGGTGCGCAGGAAGCCCGGCGCGCCGGTGGCGAACGCCTCCGCGTCGGCGTCGTCGACGAAGTGGGAGTTGGCGCCCCGCACCAGGGTGGTCGGCATCGTGATCGACGGGACGTCGTCCCACAGACCCTGGAAGCCGTCACCCTTGCGGAAGGAGTCGTAGCGCCACGTCCAGGTGCCGTCGTCGAGCCGCTTACTGTTGTGGAACACGCCGCGCCGCAACGACTTCCGGTCACGGTGCGGCGAGGCGGCCACCGTCACCTCGAGCATGGCCTCGAAGCTGGGAAACTCCCGGTCGCCCTTGACCAGCGCAACCGCGCCGAGCTGCGCCTTGGTCATCTGTTCGTGCCGCTCGGGCGCGGACGGGGTGACGTCGACGAGCACCAGCTCGGGCACCAGCGCCGGCTGGGTCGCGGCCAGGCGCAACGCCGTCAGCCCGCCGAGGGACATGCCGACGACCAGGCGCGGGGCGGGCGCCCATTCGCGCAGCACCGGCGCCAGGGTCGCGGCGTTGAGCTTGGGCCCGTAGTCGCCGTCCTCGCGCCATGCGGAGCGTCCGTGGCCGGGCAGGTCGACCGCCAGCGCGGGCACGCCGAGGCCCAGGATGACGGTGTCCCAGGTGTGGGCGTTCTGCCCGCCGCCGTGCAGGAAGACGACCTCGGGAGCATCTGCGCCCCACTTCAGCGCGCTGACGGGGCCCGACTCCAGCCGTTCGACCGGCGGCAGGGGGCCGGTGGCGCCGATCTGTTCGGCGTTCTCCGGAAGCAGCGCGAACTCGTCGAGGCCCAGCAGGTCGTCGTCGTTCATCTCCGCCATCGCTCGACACTACAAAAGGAGATGCGATGGTGAGCGCGCTGTGCCACCGTCGATTCCATGCCTTCCCCGATCGGACTCGTGATCCGCACCGCCGAGGACGCCGACTGGCCCGCGATGGTGCGGCTGGCCGCCACGTCCTTCGGGTCCTTCCGGCCCCGGGAGGCCAACGACATGTGGCGGACGCTCATCCCCGCCGACGGCGTCGTGGTGGCCTGCGACGGGGGCGACGTGGTCGGGATGGCGTACTACCTCGACCTGCGGCTGACCGTGCCCGGGGGCGCCGTGCTGCCGATGGCCGGGGTGTCGTGGGTGTGCGTGGCGCCGACGCATCGCCGGCGTGGCGTGCTGCGGGAGATGTTCGCTGAGCTGCACGGCCGAATGACGCAGTCGCACTACCCGATTGCCGGATTGGAGGCGTCCGAGGGCGCCATCTACGGCCGGTTCGGGTACGGGCAGGCGAGCGTGGTGGAGACGCTGAGGGTGGACCGTCGGGGCGCGGAGTTCCTCGACGAGGTACCCGATCCAGGCGGGGTCCGGATCGTCGCGCCGGTCGAGCACCGCGACCGGATCGAGGAGATCTACGAACGCTGGCGGGTGAGGACACCCGGCGGACTGTTCACGCCCCGAGAGATGTGGGACGAGGTGTTCGGTGACCGCGAGGTGTCGCGGCGCGGCGGCGGCCCGTTGATGGCGCTGCTACACGACGACGGCTTCGCCCTCTACCGCATCCATGGTGACAACGTGCGCAAGTCGGTCGTCGTCACCAAGCTGGCCGCGGTCACCGACGACGCCTACGTCGCGCTGTGGCGGGCACTGGTCGGCATGGATTTGATGGACGCCGTGACGGTCGACGCGCCGCCAGGGGAACTGCTGCCGTACTTGCTGACCGATGCGCGGCGCGTGGGCGTCACCGGTCGTGAGGACGGGCTCTGGTTACGGATGCTCGACGTGCCGGCGGTCTTGGAGGCGCGCAGCTATGCGGCCGACGCGACCCTGGTGCTCGACGTCTCCGACGGGTTGCTCGGCGGCGGCGGTCGGTTTGCGATAAAGATTCGCGACGGCCGGGCGCGCTGCGAGCCCAGCGACGCCGAGCCGGACGTGTGGTCGACCCTGTCGGTGCTCGGCAGCCTGTACCTGGGCCAACACCGTGCGTCGGCGTTCGCCGCGGCAAACAGGTTGCGCTGCAGCGACTCCGGCGTCGTCGCCCTGCTGGACGCCGCGTTCGCGTCCGACGTACCCGCGGAGCTGGGCTTCGGGTTCTAACCCCCGCGATTTCGGCGTGATCATCGGCGCTGACCGCCGCCGATCACGCCGAAATCGCAAGAGGGGGTCAGCCCTCGATGAACGTTTCCAGCTGAGTGCGCGCGATGTCGTCGGCCAGCTGCTTGGGCGGGCTCTTCATCAGGTACGCCGACGCCGCCTCGACCGGTCCGCCGATGCCGCGGTCCAGGGCGATCTTCGCCGCACGGACCGCGTCGATGATGACGCCGGCAGAGTTGGGGGAGTCCCAGACCTCGAGCTTGTACTCCAGGTTCAGCGGCACGTCGCCGAAGGCGCGGCCCTCCAGGCGGACGTAGGCCCACTTGCGGTCGTCGAGCCAGCCGACGTGATCGGACGGGCCGATGTGGACGTCCTTGGCGTTGAACTCGCGCTGAAGGTTGCTGGTGACGGCCTGGGTCTTGGAGATCTTCTTCGACTCGAGGCGCGTGCGCTCGAGCATGTTGAGGAAGTCCATGTTGCCGCCGACGTTGAGCTGCATGGTGCGGTCGAGCTGCACGCCGCGGTCTTCGAACAGCTTGGCCATCACGCGGTGGGTGATGGTGGCGCCGACCTGGCTCTTGATGTCGTCGCCGACGATGGGAACGCCTGCGGCGCGGAATTTCTCGGCCCACACGGGGTCCGAGGCGATGAAGACGGGCAGCGCGTTGACGAAGGCCACGCCGGCGTCGATGGCGCACTGGGCGTAGAACTTGTCGGCCTCTTCGGAGCCCACCGGAAGGTAGGACACCATCACGTCGACACTGGCGTCCTTGAGGGCCTTGACCACGTCGACGGCTTCGGTGTCGGAGACCTCGATGGTCTCGGAGTAGTACTTGCCGATGCCGTCCAGGGTGGGACCACGTTGCACGGTCACGTTGGTGGGCGGCACGTCGGCGATCTTGATGGTGTTGTTCTCGGAGGCGAAGATGGCCTCGGAGAGGTCGAAGCCGACCTTCTTGGCGTCGACGTCGAACGCGGCGACGAACTGCACGTCGCGGACGTGGTACTTGCCGAGCTTGACGTGCATCAGACCGGGGACGGTCGAGTTCTCGTCGGCGTCGAGGTAGTACTGCACGCCCTGCACCAGCGACGAGGCGCAGTTGCCGACGCCGACGATGGCGACCCGGATTTCATTCGACTCGGACATGGCGATCTCCTTCTCGTACAACGGAATGCAGAGCGTTTGGGGGGTTAGGGCTGTGGCTCGGGGGTGTTCTCGGGGCGGCCCGGGGCGGCCACGCGCTCGGCCGCGATGAGGTCGTTGAGCCACTTGACCTCGCGCTCGCTGGACTCGAGCCCGAGTTGGTGAAGCTGGCGGGTGTAGCGGTCGAGTGAATTACTGGCGCGCGCAATTGCTTCACGCAGGCCTTCGCGGCGTTCCTCCACCTGGCGGCGGCGGCCCTCCAGGATGCGCATCCTGGCCTCGGCCGGGGTGCGGTTGAAGAAGGCCAGGTGTACGCCGAAGCCGTCGTCGGTGTAGTTCTGCGGGCCGGTGTCGGCGACGAGTTCGGTGAAGCGCAGCTTGCCGGCGTCGGTGAGGACGTAGACCCGGCGGGCCCGCCGCACCTTGACCGCACCCACGGGTGCCGTCTCCTCGACGATGAGGCCGTCGGCCTGCATCCGGCGCAGGGCCGGGTACAGCGATCCGTAGGAGAACGCCCGGAAGGCTCCGAGTAGACCCGTCAGTCGCTTGCGCAACTCGTAGCCGTGCATCGGCGACTCGATGAGCAGCCCCAAGATGGCGAGCTCCAGCATCGAATCACCTCCTTCGTACGGCCGCTACGACTCGTCGACGCGTTGGCGAACTATATCGCGCCGATATATACGACGGCACGTGAACCGAACATACACAACACTTTGGAAAGTCCGCCAGTCGGGCGGCGCTCAGTCGTCGGCGCGGTCGACGCGTTTGATGGTGCCGTCGCCGGCGAAGGTCACCGCTCCGCTGCCGAATTCGCTGGAGACGCTGGCGCGCAGAGTCAGCGCGCCGGGCGTGGTGGGGTCGCGGCTCGGGTCGACCGTCAGATAGGTGCTGTCGGCCTTGACGTCCTTGAGCTGCAGGCCGACCATCTCGGGGGCGCCGCGCAGGAGACCTACCGTCGTCTTGACGTCGAAGGCTGCGAGGTCCACCAGCACGTCGTCGTCGTCCTTCGCCGACGTGGAGGGGTCGTCGAACCCGCCCCGGTAGGAGTAGCTGAGCTTGCGCCGGTCGTCGGTGGGATCCGGCCGGCTCAGCACCGCGTAGTCCGGATAGATGGTCAGGCCGTAGCCCATCGTGTCGCCGAAGCGCTGGCGCATCTGCTCGAGCAGACCGGTCAGCCCACCCAGCGATTGCAGCTGCCTGGGCGGGGTGACCACCTTCGCGGGAATGCCGTCGGACTTGGCGCCGGGGTCGGAGGTGAAGCTCAGCGGCGAGGTGGTGTTGCCGTACAGGCCCCAGCCGATCCCGACGCCCAGTAGCACCAGGACGCCCGCCACGGCGACGCGCATGCCCCAGCCGCCGTCACCCCGCGCAGCCAGCGGCAATGGTTTCTTTAGATCGGGCATCTGCACCGGCGCGTTCTCGGTCTGCAGGTCGTCCACCAGGTGTTGGAGGTCGCCGAGGGTGGCGGCCGTGGTGGCGGCCGCGACCCGGGTGCGGTGCTCCTCCATGGACAGCTGACCGTCGCTCAGGGCGCTGTCGAGGACCTGGCAGGTGTTGTTGCGATCGCTGTCCTTCGCCCGTGTACCTGCTGTCTGCCGAGTCGCCATGGACGGATCGTAGGAGTTCACGTGCCATCGCCGCAGGCCAGATCGACAACGAGTGGTGCAGGTGGCGGAGCCAAGGCTGCGCGAAAGGGGGGCCGACGTACTCTGGTCATCGTGCGATTGCAGCGACAGGTGGTGGACTATGCGCTCAAACGTCGGTCCCTGCTGGCCGAGGTGTACTCGGGCCGCACTGGCGTCTCCGAGGTGTGTGACGCCAATCCGTATCTGCTGCGCGCCGCGAAGTTCCACGGCAAGTCCAGTCAGGTGATGTGTCCGATTTGTCGCAAGGAACAGCTCACGCTGGTGTCGTGGGTGTTCGGCGATCATCTCGGAGCCGTGTCCGGATCCGCCCGCTCCACCGAGGAGCTGGTGATGCTGGCAGCCAAGTTCGACGAATTCGCGGTGCACGTGGTGGAGGTATGTAGAACTTGCAGCTGGAATCATTTGGTCAAGTCGTACGTGTTGGGCGCGCCTCGTCCCCCCAAGGCGCGCGGTACCCGGACGGCGCGCTCGGGCGCGCGCACGGCCAGTGAATAGCGAAGGGCGACACGACCGCTCGGCCGACGACGTCCCCAAGGGAGCCTCGGCCGACGGTGGCGTGGCGCCTCCCCGGCACTCCGCGCCGTCCCCCTCGGACGGTGCGACGCGTGCGTTTTCCCAGCCGCGTGGCCCGCAACGTCCGGACGCCCGCGAGCGCGGACCGCAACGGCCCGACGACCGCCAGACGATGATCATCCCGCCGGTGCGCGACGCCCGGCCGGCTCAGTACCGCGATCCGATCGACGTCGTGAAGGCCGCCTTGGACGGCACGCCGCCGCCCAAGCAGCCGCCGCCCGGCCCGCCCGGCGGTGTCGGACCGCCCGGCGGCAAGGGTCCCGGCGGACGACAGTTCAACGTCAACTGGAAGTGGGTCCGCCGCGGCTCGCTGGCCGCGCTGGCGGTCTGCATCATCCTGCCGATCATCACCTTCGCGATGGCGTACATGATCGTCGACATCCCCAAGCCCGGCGACATCCGGACCAATCAGGTGTCGACGATTCTGGCCAGCGACGGCAGCGAACTCGCCAAGATCGTGCCGCCGGAGGGCAACCGGGTCGACGTCGACATCAACCAAATTCCGGTGCAGGTGCGCAACGCGGTGATGGCCGCCGAGGACCGCGACTTCTACAGCAACCCGGGCTTCTCGTTCACGGGCTTCCTCCGGGCGTTCAAGAACAACATCTTCGGCGGCGATCTGCAGGGCGGGTCGACGATCACCCAGCAGTACGTCAAGAACGCCCTCGTCGGCGACGCCCGCTCCGGCATCGGCGGCGTGGTCCGCAAGGCCAAGGAGCTCGTCATCTCGACCAAGATGTCGGGCGAGTGGTCCAAGGACCAGGTGCTCGAGAGCTACCTCAACATGATCTACTTCGGCCGCGGCGCCTATGGCATCGGTGCGGCGTCACAGGCGTACTTCGGCAAGCCCGTCGAGCAGCTCGACGTGGCCGAGGGCGCCCTGCTCGCGGCGTTGATCCAGCAGCCGTCGGGGCTCGACCCCGCCGTCGACCCGGAGGGCTCGGCCGAGCGCTGGAATTGGGTGCTCGACGGCATGGTCACCGTCGGCGCGCTGTCCCCACAGGAGCGGTCCGCGCAGGTCTTCCCCCCGACGGTCTCGCCGGAGCAGGCGGGCGCCCAGAACCAGACCACCGGTCCCAACGGCCTGATCGAACGCCAGGTCACCAAGGAACTGATGGATCTGTTCAACATCGACGAACAGACGTTGAACACCGAGGGCCTGCAGGTCACCACGACGATCGACCCGAAGGCGCAGAAGTCGGCCGAGGACGCGGTCGCCGAGTACATGGACGGTCAGGATCCGGACATGCGGACCGCCGTGGTGTCGGTCGACCCGCGCACCGGCGGCGTGAAGGCCTACTACGGCGGTTCGGACGCCAACGGCTTCGACTTCGCCCAGGCCGGGTTGCCGACTGGGTCGTCGTTCAAGGTGTTCGCGCTCGTCGCGGCGCTGCAGCAGGGCATCGGCCTGGGGTACCAGGTGGACAGCTCACCGGTCGAGGTCAACGGCATCAAGATCAGCAACGTGGAGGGCGAGGGCTGCGGCACCTGCAACATCGCCCAGGCGCTGAAGATGTCGCTCAACACCAGCTACTACCGCCTGATGCTCAAGCTCAAGAACGGCCCGCAGGACGTCGCCGACGCCGCGCATGCGGCGGGCGTCGCGGAGAGCTTCCCCGGCGTCGAGCACACGCTGTCCGAGGACGGCAAGGGCGGACCGCCGAACAACGGCGTCGTCCTCGGCCAGTACCAGTCCCGCGTCATCGACATGGCCTCGGCGTACGCCACCCTCGCCGACTCCGGCGTGTACCACCGGCCGCACTTCATCCAGAAGGTCGTCCGCTCCGACGGTCAGGTGTTGTTCGACGCCTCCGCGCAGGACGATCCCGGCGAGCAGAAGATCGACAAGGCCGTCGCCGACAACGTGACCTCGGCGATGCAGCCGATCGCGGGCTACTCCAGGGGTCACAACCTGGCCGGCGGCAGGCCGTCGGCCGCCAAGACCGGCACCAACCAGCTCGGGGACACCGACGCCAACCGGGACGCGTGGATGGTCGGCTACACGCCGTCGCTGTCCACGGCGGTCTGGGTGGGCACCACCGAGGGCACCAAGCCGCTGGAGAACAAGTCCGGCGGGTCGGTCTACGGGTCGGGCATTCCGTCCGACATCTGGAAGGCCACGATGGACGGGGCCCTGGAGGGCACCGACGACGAGTCGTTCCCGAAGCCGACGGAGATCGGTGGCTATGCGGGTGTCCCGGCCGCGCCGCCGCCTCCGCCGCCACCCCCGCCGCCGCCGTCGGAGACGGTGATTCAGCCGACGATCGAGTTGGGCCCCGGCATCACGATCCCGTTCGGGCCGCCGACGACGGTCCAGCTGCCGCCGCCGGGGGCACCGCCGCCTCCCGGTGATCCTGCGGCCGCCACTCCCACGGTCACCGCGCCGCCGCCTCCGCCGTGACGGGCCTCGACCCCGACCGGTCGGCGGTGTCCCCAGCTCCACTGGCAGACGATCTGCGCAGCGACGACGACCGCGACCTTCCGAGCCGGACCGACACGATCGGTGCGGCGCTTTCGGGCACCGTCGGCGGGCCGGTCGGCAAGCACGCGCTGATCGGCCGGGCCCGCTTCATGACCCCGCTGCGGGTCATGCTGATCATCGCGCTGCTGTTCCTGGCGTTGGGCTACTCGACGAAGGCCGCGTGCCTGCAGTCGACGCGCACCGGCACCGCCGACCAGCGGGTGGCCATCTGGGAGAACCAGCGGGCCTACTACGAGCTCTGCTACTCCGACACCGTGCCGCTGTACACCGCGGAGTTGTTGAGCCAGGGCAAGTTTCCGTACAAGTCGTCGTGGACGGAGAAGGACGCCACCGGCGCGCAGCAGACGCAGTACGACGGCACGCCCGCCGTGCGGTACATGGAGTATCCGGTGCTGACGGGGCTGTACCAGTACGTGTCGATGGCGCTGGCGAAGACGTACACGGCGCTGACGAAGCTGGTGTCGATCCCGGTGGTGGCCGAGGTGGTGATGTTCTTCAACATCTCGGCGTTCGGGCTCGCGCTGGCGTGGTTGGCGACGATCTGGGCGACGACGCGATTGGCCGGGCGCCGGATCTGGGACGCGGCGCTGGTCGCGGGGTCGCCGCTGGTGATCTTCCAGATCTTCACCAACTTCGACGCCCTCGCGACGGCGTGTGCGGCGGGGGCGATGCTGGCGTGGTCGCGTCGCCGGCCGGCCGTGGCGGGCGCCCTGATCGGCATCGGGGTCGCGCTCAAGCTCTATCCGCTGCTGCTGATCGTGCCGTTGGTGATCCTCGGGTTGCGCACCGGGCGCATGCGCGAGGTCGGCAAGACCGCCGGCGTCGCCGTGGTGACGTGGCTGGTGGTCAACCTGCCGATCATGGTGCTGTTCCCGCGTGGGTGGTCGGAGTTCTTCCGGCTCAACACCCGGCGCGGTGACGACATGGATTCGATCTACAACGTCGTGAAGTCGTTCACGGGGTGGCGCGGCTTCGACTCGAACCTCGGCTTCTGGGAGCCGCCGTCGGTGACCAACGCGGTGACGGCGGTGCTGTTCGTCGCGTGCCTGTGCGGCATCGGCTACGTCGGGTTGACGGCGCAGCGTCGTCCCCGATTGGCGCAGTTGGCCTTCCTGGTGGTGGCGGCGTTCCTGCTGACCAACAAGGTGTGGAGTCCGCAGTACTCGCTGTGGCTGGTGCCGCTGGCGGTGCTCGCCCTGCCGCATCGCCGAATTCTGTTGGCGTGGATGACGATCGACGCGCTGGTGTGGGTGCCGCGCATGTTGTACCTGTTCGGCGAGGCCAAGATGGGCCTGCCCCAGGAGTGGTTCACCACCACGGTGCTGCTGCGTGACATCGCCGTGGTCGCCCTGTGCGCCTTGGTGATTCGACAGATCTACCGTCCGGAGCTCGACGTGGTGCGGCGCGACGGCGTGGACGACCCGTCCGGCGGGATCTTCGAACACGCTCCGGACGCCCCGACCACCTGGTTGCCCTCGCGGCTGCGGCCACGGCCGCCCGCGCCGACAGTAGAACCCGAGAAGGAGTTGACGCTGGCATGAGCGATCTTCAGTTCAGTGATTCGGTGGTGGTGAACGCCGACGCCGACGCCCTGTACGCGTTGGTGTCCGACGTCACCCGCATCGGCGAGTGGAGCCCGCAGTGCCGGGCGTGCTGGTGGGACGAGGGTGGCGGTCCGACCGTCGGCTCGTACTTCACCGGGCGCAACGACGACGGCAAGCGCACGTGGGAGACCCGCAGCCGGGTCGTGGCCGCGGACCCGGGCCGCGAGTTCGCCTGGGTGGTCAACGACGGCTGGGTGCGGTGGGGCTTCAGCCTCGAACCGGCCGACGGCGGAACGCGTCTCACCGAGTCCTGGTCGTTCGAGCCCGCGGGCATCGAAGGCTTCCGCGGACGTTTTGGCGACAAGGCCGACGAGCAGGTCGAGATCCGCACGAAGGCCGCCAAGTCGGGCATCCCCGTGACCCTGGCGGCGATCAAGCGGACCGCCGAGGGCGGCTGACCTACCCGACCCCGGAGCCGCCCCCGCCTTCGACCTCACCCCCGGCGGCGCTCTGGCCACCGCCGCCACCCGCACCGTTCTGGTCGCCGGCGGTGGTGCTCGGCCCGGTGAAGTTCGGTCCCGTCGACCCGGTCACGCCGCGGGACTCCGCCCCGCCGCCGATCTCCGCCGCGCCGGTCCCACCACCGGTAGCCGGCGCGCCGCCGGTGTCGACCCAGCCGAGCACGTCGTGGGTGCCGTTGTTGTAGACCACGCTGTTGGGCACCGGGCCGACGACGTCGAAGTACAGCTTTCCCGTCGAGCTTCCGCCCGGCGGCAGCGGCGCACCGCTGAGCCCCTGCGGCGTGAAGACATTTGCGAGCACGCGGTAGTTCGACCCGTCCTCGCTGCGGGCGTTGAAGAACGGGATCACCGGTGTCACGGCGCCCTGCACCGCGTTGGCCGTCACCATTGCCTCGTACAGCCGCCCGGCGACCGGGAAGGGGATGACGTCGGCGCTGGGCGAGAGGTCCCGGACGGTGTAGCCGATCTCCGTGCCGACCGCGTCTCGCACGGTTTCCTGCTGGCCGAACGGCTTGATGTCGTCGATGGCCCAGGCCGGTGCGACGGCGGCGGCGGCGAACAATGCGGCTGCCGCGATGGATCCTGCGATGCGAGTCTTGGCGTTCACGGTGACGGTCCCCTCTACGTTGACGGTTGTCTGTGCAGCGGCCGATACCCGGGGCGGTTCGCCCAAAACACGAGCGCGATTTCGCAGCTCAGGCGGTTCTGCTGTAACCTCGACGAGTTGCCGACGCAGGCGACCCTCCTGCCACGGACAAGCCGTGGCCGCACACGACCATAGGAGGTGATGGGTTCCACATGCGTCCATACGAAATCATGGTCATCCTCGACCCCACGCTCGACGAGCGAACCGTAGCCCCGTCGCTGGAGACGTTCCTCAACGTCATCCGCAAAGACGGCGGATCGGTCGAGAAGATCGACATCTGGGGCCGGCGCCGCATGGCGTACGAGATCCTCAAGCACCCCGAGGGCATCTACGCCGTCATCGACGTCAAGGCCGAGCCGGCCACGGTGTCCGAGCTGGATCGCCAGCTCAGCCTCAACGAGTCCGTCCTGCGGACCAAGGTGATGCGGACCGACAAGCACTAGGCCTCAAAGCCCGTGCACGTCGGGGCGCGTCCGTAGGCTGCGCTCCTAAGCGAATCATCACCGAATCTCAGGAGGAACCTCGTGGCTGCTGGTGACACCAACCTCACCATCGTCGGAAACCTGACCGCCGATCCCGAGCTGCGGTTCACGCCGTCCGGGGCCGCCGTCGCCAACTTCACGGTGGCGTCCACGCCTCGGATGATGGACCGTCAGACCAATGAGTGGAAAGACGGCGATCCGCTCTTCATGCGGTGCAGCATCTGGCGCGAGGCCGCCGAGAACGTGGCCGAGAGCCTCACCCGCGGTTCGCGGGTGATCGTGACCGGTCGCCTCAAGCAGCGCTCGTACGAGACTCGCGAGGGTGAGAAGCGCACCGTCGTCGAGCTCGAGGTCGACGAGATCGGTCCGTCCTTGAAGTACGCGACGGCGAAGGTCAACAAGGCCAGCCGCAGCGGCGGAGGCGGCGGTGGTGGCGGCTTCGGTGGTGGTGGCGGCGGTGGCGGCTCACGCCCCTCCGGCGGAGGTTCCAACGATGGCCCGAGAGACGACCCGTGGGGCAGTGCTCCCGCGTCCGGTTCGTTCAACGGCGCCGACGAAGAACCTCCCTTCTGATCAACTGATTTCCACGTACTGAGAAAGAGATAGACATGGCGAAGTCCTCCTCCACGAAGAGGCGCCCGGCTCCTGAGAAGCCGGTCAAGGCCCGGAAGTGCTCGTTCTGCTCGAAGAAGGGCAAGAACCAGGTCATCGATTACAAGGACACCGCGTTGCTGCGGACCTACATCAGCGAGCGCGGCAAGATCCGTGCCCGTCGGGTCACCGGTAACTGCGTGCAGCACCAGCGCGACATTGCGATCGCCGTCAAGAACGCCCGCGAGGTAGCCCTGCTGCCGTTCAGCGCGACGTCGCGTTAAGCCGAGGGAACTGACATGAAACTGATTCTGACCGCAGAGGTCGACCACCTGGGCTCGGCCGGCGACGCCGTCGAGGTCAAGGATGGCTACGGCCGCAACTACCTGCTGCCCCGCGGCATGGCGATCGTGGCGTCCCGTGGCGCCGAGCGCCAGGCCGAGGAGATCCGCCGGGCGCGCGAGACGAAGACCGTCCGCGACCTGGACCACGCCCAGGAGCTCAAGGCCGAGCTCGAGGCGCTCGGCCCCGTCTCGTTGCCGGTGCGCACTGCCGGTGCAGGCAAGCTGTTCGGCTCCGTGACCACTGGCGACATCGTCGGCGCGATCAAGAAGGCGGGCGGCCCGAACCTCGACCGGCGCACCGTCAACCTGCCCAAGGCCCACATCAAGGCCACTGGCACGTATGCCGTCGCGGTGCGTCTGCACCCCGAGGTCAACGTCGGCGTTTCCGTGAATGTAGTCGCCGAGTAACAGCAACAACGTCAAACGCCCGGGTGAAGGGTTGATCGATCTTCACCCGGGCGTTGCTGTGCGCGCTGGCGAACTTCGCTGGCCAATCGCGACCCAGCGAATCCAACCAGCTGTTAACCTCTCGGGCCCGAAAGTGCAACCCAACACGCCCGGGACGGCCACCGTGGACGACACGCCGGGGCAATTGCAATCCACAAGTTCCCACACGGCCCCTAGCGTCCCCATCTGCGGCGATGCGCTAAAACCCGTTAGTTGTGCACAGGTTGTCCCCAAGGGCTCAACATGGCTCACCTCATCTATGCACACGGCGTCCACAGGTCTATCCACAGCACCCGTTTGCGTCCATTCCAGCAACGTCTCTACCGTGAGCCGTCGCGTTCTTGTCGGAGGGGACGTCTAGTCTCGCCGGCGAGGCGATCGAATGCGTGTTCGAGACTGATGTGACATGAAGGGGGAGGTGGACGCTTCGTGGCTGTCGTCGACGATCTGGGCCGGCCGGGCGGTTCCGGAGGTCGCTCCGAGCAGGACGGGCCGCCCGCCGAGGAGTACGGCCGCCAGCCTCCCCAGGACATGGCCGCCGAGCAGTCCGTGCTCGGCGGGATGCTGCTGTCCAAGGACGCCATCGCCGACGTGCTGGAGCGGCTGCGCCCAGGCGACTTCTACCGCCCCGCCCACCAGAGCGTGTACGACGCCATCCTGGATCTCTACGGTCGCGGTGAGCCGGCCGACGCCATCACCGTCTCCGCCGAACTGGACCGCCGCGGGCTGCTCAAGCGCATCGGTGGGGCGCCGTATCTGCACACCCTGATCTCCACGGTGCCGACCGCGGCCAACGCCGGGTACTACGCGGGCATCGTGGCGGAGAAGTCGCTTCTGCGTCGCCTCGTGGAGGCCGGCACGCGGGTGGTGCAGTACGGCTATGCCGGCGCCGACGGCGCGGACGTGGCCGACGTGGTGGACCGCGCCCAGGCCGAGATCTACGAGGTCACCGAACGGCGCACGACGGAGGACTTCGTGGTCCTCGAGCATCTGCTGCAGCCGACGATGGACGAGATCGACGCGATCGCCTCGCAGGGCGGCGTCGCGCGCGGTGTGCCGACGGGCTTCACCGAACTCGACGAGGTGACCAACGGTCTGCACGCCGGGCAGATGATCGTGGTGGCGGCGAGGCCTGGCGTTGGGAAGGCCCTGGCGTTGGACACGCCACTGCCGACGCCCTCCGGCTGGACCACGATGGGCGAGGTTGCAGTCGGCGACGAGCTGATTGGACCTGACGGGGAGCCGACACGCGTCGTCGCGGCGACCGACGTAATGGTCGGGCGCCCGTGCTACGAAGTCGAGTTCTCCGACGGCACGGTCATCGTGGCCGACGAGGAACATCAGTGGTTGACCGACACTCGTGCATCTCGCAAGTCGGCTCAGGCGGCAGCGGTCGGCTACAACCGGTACAGGAACCAACGCACGTTCGCCGCTGTGCGGACCACCCGCGAGATCGCGGACACGCTGCGCTGCCCGACGGTCGACCAGCGCGTGAACCACTCGGTCGCGAATACGTCGCCGATTCGCGGCGCGGAGCGCGAATTACTCGTTCCGCCATACACGTTGGGCGCGTGGCTCGGTGACGGCACGACGGCCGCGGCGCAGATCACGAGCGCTGATCCGGAGATCATCATGCGCATCGAGTCGGAGGGGCTGGTGGCCCGTAAGTCTCCGTCCGCCATCTATCGATACCAACTGCTCCTCCCCGAGGCGCCAGCCATTTCCGTTCGCCGATGCGTGGTCTGCGGCAACGAGTTCCTGCCGCAAACCAGCCAGGTCAGGACATGTGGACGCAGTTGTGGCGGACGCGCGCGGTTCATGTCGGATGCCGTGCCGGCGCCGCGGTGCGCACGGTGCGGCGGTTCGTCGAGCGGGATGCGACTATGCCAGTCGTGCCGAGACGCCGTTGGCACGCTGCAGGCCAGGTTGCGGACGCTTGGTGTGCTTGGCGACAAGCACATCCCGGTTGAGTATCTGCGCTCAGCCGAGACGCAGCGGCGGGCGCTACTGGCAGGCCTGCTCGACACCGACGGGACCGTTACGAACGGCGGGTCCGTGCAATTCTCCGTGACCGACCCCCGACTTGCGGCCGATGTCGCCGAGCTCGTCGTCAGCCTGGGCTATCGCTGCCAAACGTCGACCAAGAGGGTCAGGGGGCGCAGCGAAGCGTCGTCAGTGGCATATACGCTCACATTCGCAACCGAGGACGACGTCTTCGGTCTGCACCGAAAGTCGTTGCTCCACAAGGAGCGTCGCGCCGCAGTCAACCTGGCTCGCTCCGGATCCAGATTCATCGTCGGGGCGCGTCGCGTGGAGAGCGTTCCCGTGCGTTGTGTGGAGGTCGACAACTCGACCCACATGTACTTGGCCAGCCGATCGATGGTTCCCACGCACAACTCGACGCTCGGGCTGGACTTCCTACGGTCGTGCTCGATCAAGCACCGGCACTCGAGCGTCATCTTCTCCTTGGAAATGAGCAAGTCCGAGATCGTCATGCGCCTGCTGTCGGCGGAGGCGAAGATCAAGCTCGCTGACATGCGATCGGGCCGCATGAGCGATGACGACTGGACGCGGCTGGCGCGACGGATGAGCGAGATCAGCGAGGCGCCGCTCTACATCGACGACTCGCCCAACCTGACGATGATGGAGATCCGCGCGAAGGCACGGCGGTTGCACCAGAAGGCGGACCTGCGTCTGATCGTGGTCGACTACCTGCAGCTGATGACCTCCGGCAAGAAGGTCGAGTCCCGTCAGCAGGAAGTCTCCGAATTCTCCAGGCAGATCAAGCTTCTGGCCAAGGAGCTCGAAGTGCCGGTGGTGGCGATGAGCCAGCTGAACCGTGGTCCGGAGCAGCGCACCGACAAGAAGCCGATGCTCTCCGACCTCCGCGAGTCGGGATCGATCGAGCAGGATGCGGACATGGTGATCCTGCTGCACCGGCCCGATGCGTTCGAGCGCGACGATCCCCGTGGCGGTGAAGCCGACCTCATCATCGCGAAACACCGTGCGGGACCGACGAAGACGGTCACCGTGGCGCACCAGTTGCACCTATCGCGATTCGTGGACATGGCGCGCTCGGGGGTTTAGGTTGTGGCTTCTCAAGTTTGATGTCCATTTCTCAAGTGAGATGTCCACCTGATGTCCAATTGGACATGAAAGTGAGAATTTGACCCTGACCTGAGGACGTCCCGAGCGTGCCGCCAGGTCAACTTGCGGCAGCGATGTGAGATACGCGGTTGTAGGTTGTCAAAATTTGTGGCGGAGTTGTCAACTTCGTGGAGGACGGATGGCGAATCCGCCATAAAGTTGATCGATCTTGTTAGCTGGGCTCGGCAATCCGGTCGATTGTGCCGATCGCGTTGTCGGCGGTACACAGTGTCACGCTGGTCATCATTCGATTAGTCGCGTGCTGAGTAGCCATGTCGAAGTCGGTTGTCGTCAATGCAGATTCGCGGTCGTTTCATATCGGCCATTGTCGCCGCGGACCCAGAAGTGCTTGCAGCGGCCAGGTCAGGCCCACCCATCGTCGTAGTAGACGAGCCAGTAGACGGGATTGGCATTGCCGTGGTGTGAGTCGACAACGAAAGCGGCGCCCGAATGGTCGCTCGACACTTCGCCGAAATCGGCTGCAGCAGAACCGCTATGGTCAACGGACACGCTGAGATGCCGACGTCAATCATCCGTGCGGCAGCATTCACGGCGGAGGCTGACGCGCTGGGAATTCCCGTCGATGACCGTTCCATCTTCGCCCCTGTACGAAGTGCCGACGGCATCGCGCAAGCTGTCCGTCTGCTGCGAGAAGATTCCGACATCGACGGTGTCTTCGCCGGGGATGATTTGCTTGCCGCGTTTCTCATGCGTGAACTGACCGTGCTCGGCCGCCGAGTTCCCGACGATGTCGCCGTCTGCGGGTTTGACAACATCGTCTGGGCCGACTTACTCAAGCCGGCGTTGACGACCGTGGCCCAACCAAAGCTCGAGCTCGGCAGCAGGGCCTGTCGATTCCTGCTTGACGACCACAACGTGGACAACCGGATGTTCGACACACTCCCGGTGTCGATGATCATCCGCGAGACCACCCCGGTTTCCGCGGCCCCAACCACCTGACGTTGCTGCCATGAGCGGAGCTCGTCAAAGTGTCTCTGTTCGTGGGGGATTGCTGCGTGTAGATGGCTGGCAGAACCTTACGACGAGCGCGGGCCGCTCGGTTTAGGTGTCTCGTGCCGGAGGCGCGTGCCCTCGAAAGCCGGCGCTGCTGTCTCGAACGACCAGCGTGACGGGGAGTACCTCCGCGTGGAAGGCACCCCGGAGTTCGGGGGAGACGAGGAGCAGTTCGCACGCCTTGCTCCCGAGTTCCATCTTGGGTTGATGGATGCTCGACAGGGTTGGCCGGAGCAACGGCGCCCAGTCAATGTCGTCGAACCCGCAGATTGCGAGTTCTTCCGGGACCGAGCGGCCGAGTTTGACTAGCTCGCTCATGAGCAGCGCGGCAAGCAAATCGTCGCCGGCGAACAGGCAGTCCACAGCAGGGTTGGCTTGGAGCATGTTCAACCCTTCGGTGATGCCTTGAAGTGTACGAATCGGCGCAAAGGCAACCCGGTCATCCACTGGCAAGCCAAGTTTCGCGGCCTCGTCGACGAACGCGTTGGCGCGAACGGCTGAGGTCGGCATGTCGGGAGGCCCGTTGATCACTGCCGGTGTGGTGCAGCCAAGGTCGGCGAAGTGGCGGGCAACTTGGCGTGCACCGTCGTCGTTGTCCACTCCGATGCTGGCATTGCCAAAGTCCGGCAACGGCTCGTCGACGAGCACTAGTGGCGGCCCCGCTGCGACAGCGCGGCGCACCTCCGGGTCTTGGGCCGTGGTCACCGACATCGGTGAATAGATGATGCCGGCGACGTCTGAATGGGCGAACCGCGTCAGGTACTGCCTCTCACGTTCGACGTCGCTGTTGGCGTTGCACAGCAGGACATCTGCGCCCGCAGCTTGCGCGACGGCATCTATGCCGCGCACTACCTCGCCGTAGAAGGGATTGGTGATGTCGGGAACGATGACGACGATCGAATGCGTACTGCCGGTGCGGAGCGCGCGAGCAGCCTTGTTGCCCTGATAGCCAAGCTGTTTCGCCGCATCTTGCACGCGTTGCACCCTCTGGGGCGACACGCCACCTTTACCGCTGAGCACAAAGCTCACCGTCGCCGTCGACACCCCAGCCAGCTCCGCCACGTCCTTCACGGTCGGGCGCCCCGAAGCGGTGCCTCCTCGACCTGCCATTCGCCCTCTTCTCCTGCTCGGTATCAGCCGTGCCAATGATGCAGATCACGCGAACTGCTTGACAGCGATCTGAGTCACAGCGTACAAAAGTCCCAACAACTTAATCGATTAGAAATCGTGCCTGAGAGCATCTCACGCTTACCTCCGCCACAGCACGCACTCCCTCCGCGAGGGTCTCAGAGGGGCTGAGGCCCCCATTCGTAAAGGAACTCACATGGTCAACACGCAGGCCCCGCCGCGTCTCACGGCGGCGAAAACGTCTAATTCACGCGGATCGGCGGGCATGGTCGGGCTCTGGTTACAGGTCATTCGCCTGGGCCCAGTGCTCTTGTTGGTGCTACTCGGTGTCGTGCTGTCCATTGCCAGTCCGCATTTCCTGAGTCCCCGCAACTTCGCCAACATCGGGCTCGAAGCCTCGGTCGTCGCCGTGCTGGCGCTAGGCCAACTCTTGGTCATCGTCACCGCAGGCATCGACTTGTCGGTGGGCGCGGGGGCGGCGCTGGCCGGCGTCATCGGCGCGCTGTGGGTCAAGGACTTGGGCATCACGTCGGGCTGGCTCGTCATCCCCTCCATGATCCTCGCCGGCGGTGTCATCGGCCTAATCAACGGGCTGCTCTTCGTCAAAGGCCTTATGCCGCACGCCTTCCTGCCGACACTTGCGATGCTCGAAGTCGCCCGCGGCACCGCGCTCGTGCTGTCAGACAGCCAGTCAATTCCCGGAATGCCAGACTCGGTACGGGCCATCGGCGCCGGGAAACTCGGACCGATCCCCTACAGCGTTCTCGTCGTGATCGTGTTGGCGGTCGCAGTGTGGGTCTTGCTGGCCCGAACCCCCTGGGGCCAATGGATCTACGCCACCGGCGCCAACAAGGAAGGCGCCCGCCGGGTCGGAATCCCCGTCGACCAAGTGCTCATCTCCGTCTACGTCATCAGCGGTCTCTCCGCCGGGGTGGCCGCAATCATCCTCACCGGCCAGGTCAACGCCGCCTACCCCACCGCAGGCAACCTGCTGGAACTGTCCGCCATCGCCGCCGTCATCATCGGCGGAGCCAGCTTCTTTGGTGGCCGCGGCACCGTCGTGGGAGCGCTCGTCGGCGCCCTGATCCTCGGGACGATCCGCAACGGCCTCAACCTGCTCAACGTGTCCACCAACTGGCAGCTGATCGCCATCGGCGTGGTCATCGCCGTCGCCGTGGAAATGGACGTCATCCGTGGCTGGCTGGAGACCCGTCTACGCACCACCCGCACCGAAATGCTCGAAGGGACCACATGATGACGGTTACCAACCCGCACGACACACGAACACTCACCGGCAGCGTTCCCGTCCTCCAAATCCGCAACGCCTACAAACGATTCGGTTCTGTCACCGCACTCAACGGCGTCGACTTCGAACTAGGACAGGGCAAGATCGTTGGCCTGCTGGGAGACAACGGTGCCGGCAAGTCCACGCTGGTCAAGACCATCATGGGTGTTCACACACTCGACAGCGGAGAGATGCTCATCGACGGCGAGCCCGTCGTCATCCGCAGCCCCAAGGAAGCCCGCGACCGCGGCATCGAAGCGGTGTTCCAGGATCTCGCCCTTTTCGACAACCTCGACATCGTCACCAACCTCTATCTCGGCCACGAAGTAGTCCGCAAGCCCGGCGGTCGACGCTTCGGAATCCTGCACCGCAAGGCCATGATCGCCGACGCCGAGCAACGCATGGCCAAACTCGAAGTGCACCTTCCCGGGCTCAAGGAAACGATCGGCCTGATGAGCGGGGGCCAGCGACAAGCCGTCGCCGTAGCCCGAGCCGTCGCCTTCGCCCGGCGCGTACTCGTCCTCGACGAACCCACCGCCGCCCTCGGGTTACGCGAAACACGCAACGTCCTCGACATGGTCAAACGTCTTCCTGCCGAGCATGGCATTTCGGTCATCCTGATCTCGCACAACATGGAACACGTCATGGAACTGTGCGACGACGCGTTCGTGATGCGCCAAGGTCGCCTGGTCGGCCGCGCGGAGCCGTCACCGGAAAATCATCAGACGCTCGTCTCGATGATCATGGGCGCCTCAGCCACCAGCGCCACCCCTACACCACCCCCCGCACACACCAAACCCGCCACCACCGAAGGACGTTGACCACCATGACCTCTCACGACCGCACCTACCGGCGCATTCTCACCGCAGTGCTGGCAGCGCTGATGCTGGCCACCGTCACGGTGGGCTGCTCGTCCTCCGACCAGCAATCCAGCAAGGAGGTTGGTGTGGTAGTCAAGACGCTGTCTCAGCCCTTCTGGCTCTACATGAAGGCCGGTGCCGAATCCGCAGCTACAGCTGGCGGCGCCCAGGCCGAGGTCACCGGCGCTACCGAGGAGGCTGCAGTACAGGAACAGGTCGATAAGACCCGGGCCATGATCTCGCGTTCGGTCAGCGCGCTCGTCGTGGCGCCCACCGAACCCAAACAGCTCCAACCCATCCTGCAGCAGGCCGTCGACCAAGGCATACCGGTTGTGTTGGTAGACACCGACATTCCCGACTGGCACGCCAAGACGTCCTTCGTCGGCACCGACAACCTGGCCGCAGGCAAGGTCGGTGGTCAGTACGCCTTGACCGTGGCCAGCAGCGGCAACCTCGCCATCCTGGCCGGCACTCCGGGCAACACCGCCACGCAAGACCGCGTCACGGGATTCAAACAAGCCGTCAACGGCAGTGGCCTCAACGTCGTCGCCGAACTGAGCGCCAACTCCGATCGCGCACAGGGACGTTCGGTCACCGCCGACATTCTGCAACGCAACCCCGACCTCAGCATGATCTTCGCCGCCAACGACGAAATGGCTTTGGGCGCCGTACAGGCCGTCGACGCCGCAGGCAAGGCCGGACAGGTGAAGATCATCGGCTTCGACGGAACCAAGGACGCCGTGGACGCGATCCTCGCCGGAACGATGGCCGGCAGCGTCGCACAGAACCCCTTCAAGATGGGTGAGGCCGGGGTGCAGGCCGCCATCAAGGCCAGCAACGGCCAATCCGTCGACAAGCGCATCGACACCGGCTCGACCATGGTGACCCGCGACAACGCCGCCGACTTCAAGAAGGAACTCGAACAGCAGCTCGCCGGGTCGTAAACCCCTGTCGCCAAAGCCCTCCCGTTCGTCCGGTACACCATTCGAAGGACTACCCAGGTATGAACCACCGCCGCCACGCACCGCGAAGCGCCGTGATCGGCGCGGGAATGGTCGGCTCGGTGCACGCGCACGCCGTGCACCGAGCCGGCGGCCAGCTCGTGGCGATATCGGCCAGCACGCCTGAAAGCAGTCTGCTGGCCGCCGAGCGCCTCCACGCCCACCGTCCGGCGACCGCCGAGCAGATCGTCGACGCCGACGACGTCGACGTCGTGCACATCTGCACACCCAATCATCTGCACCGCGAACTGGCCGAAGCCGCCCTGGCGGCGGGCAAACACGTCATCTGCGAGAAACCGCTCGCGACGTCACTTGAGGACGCCACCCACCTCGCCCAAATGGCCAGTGGCCTGCCACTGGTCGCCGCCGTACCGTTCGTCTACCGGTTCTATCCGATGGTCCGAGAGGCACGGCTACGCATCGCCGATGCCGGGGTGTGGCTGATTCACGGCGGTTACGTGCAGGACTCCATGGCCAGCGCCGACCCGGCGGGGTGGCGGTCCCGCCCAGAGCACAGCGGCGAATCAATGACCTTCGCCGACATCGGCTCGCACTGGTGCGATCTCATGGAGTTCGTCACCGGGCACCGCATCACCGCGGTGTGCGCGACCGAGGCCAGCGCCACGGGGGGCCGCATCCGCCGAGACGACGGCGCCGTCGTGGTCTTCCGCACCGACCGCGGGGCCGTCGGCACCGTCGTCGTGAGCCAACACTCCCCAGGCCGCAAGAACCAACTGGCGTTCTCCTTCGACGGGCGCGAGATCGCCGTTCAGTTCGACCAGGAGTACCCCGACGAACTCATCATCGGCGGGCTTCGCGGCAACACATTGATGACCCGCGACGGTGCAGTCCTGGATCCGCGCAGTGCCCGCTATTCCCTGCTTCCCAGCGGACACCCGCAGGGCTACCAAGACTGCTTCAACCTCTTCGTCGCCGATGTCTACGATGCCATCGCCACCGGTACCGCCCCCGATGGACTTCCGCTGTTCGGTGACGGTCTGCGTGCCGCATCGATCCACGCAGCGGTCCGCGCCTCGACCATCGACGGCGCATGGGTCGACGTGCCGGCCATGTGCCGCAACGCCGGCAACGATGCCGCGTCGGCAATGGTTTTGGCGCAGTGAGCACCTCGACAGTGCGACTTGGCCTCGTGGGCCTGGGCGCCATGGGCATGGGCCACCTTCAGATCGTCCGCGAGCTGCAGCCGTGGGCGCACGTCGTCGCCCTCGCTGACTCGCACCGCCCCTTTCTCGAGCGGGCGGCCGAGCAGATCCCCGACGCCGTGACCTTCGAGGACCCGATCAAGTGCATCGGCGACGCCGACGTGGATGCGGTCATCGTGGCCACCGCAGACCACACGCATCATCAGATCCTGCAGGAGTGCATCTCCCGCGAGATCTACGTGCTGTGCGAGAAGCCGCTCACCACGACAGCTCGACACTCCCTCGATGTCGTGAACGCCGAGCACGCCGCCGGTCGACGCCTGGTCCAGGTCGGCTACATGCGCCGGTACGATCAGGACTACTTGCACATCCGAAATACGTTGCAGTTTATGCACATTGGTGATCCGATACTCATCAGCCAACGACACCGCAATCCTCTCGCGGTCAACGACTTCGACGCCGACAAGCTCATCACCAGCTCTGCCGCGCACGACATCGACCTGTTCCGCTGGCTGACCGGTGAGGACATTGCTGACGTCACGTGCCACGCCAAGGACAGTCCGGACGGCGCGACGTTGACGGTACTGATGACCTTGCAGTCGCCGTCCGGCGTGCTGGGTGCAGTCGAACTCAGTCGCGGGCCGGGCCTGCAATACGAAATTGGCATGGACATCGTGAGTGGAAACGGGGCATTGAGTCTCGGGCGCCCTCCCCTGACGAGTGTGGCGATGGACGATCGCGTTGGCGCGCAGCGATCACCGAGAACCTGGATTGAAAGGTTCGCCGGGGCGTACCAGGCCCAGGATGTCGCCTGGATTACTAGCGTGGCCAACCGGCGCATCGTCGGCCCGTCCGCATACGACGGTTACGCCACCAATGCGGTCATCGATGCCGCCCTGGCGGCGCTGCGATCCGGTCACTCCGCCAAGGTTGCGCAAACCCCGGCGCCAGTTGCCCGTGGTGGGGGCGGCACGGCCAACGACCAGACCCATGCCGTCGATAACGCCGCCGCCCCGGCGCACCGGGTCGATCTATGACATCGCCAGCCGCCTTCAAGACATCCCAGGACCGCGGACAGATGACGACCGTACGCATCGTTGCCGAATTAGACAAGGCAAGCCCCACCCCGCTGTACTACCAGCTAGCCGAACAAGTCTCACGCGACGCCCACGCCGGACGTTACCCAGCTGGCTGCAGGCTCGAGCCCGAGCCGCGAATAGCCCACCACCTGGGCATCTCCCGCCACACCGTCCGCCACGCGATGGACCTGCTCGATCAGCGCCACATTATTACCCGCACGAAGGGGTTTCCTCACACCGTCATCTGCTTAGCGCCGCCAACTTCTATCGACACGAGTTCTGCACCGGACCCACCAACGCCGCACGATCAACCGGGGTCAGCCGACCAACCCGCCGCCACCGTCGTACCTCTACGCCGGCACGCCAGCGCTTGGCGGCCACTGGACGTCTACGTCCCGGCCAGGCTGTCCGAAGCTGAAACAACCGCTTACGTGTACAGCGCGGTCCGCAACATCGCATGCGACGCCGGGGAATTCGTCGCCGAAGTGGGCGAACTGTGCACTACCGAGCCCACGGCGTCGCCGTGGCGCAAGTACTCGACATCGTATCGCCCGGGCCCCCCATCGGCGTTTCCCGAGCCACCTCGTTAGTCCTGCACCGTCTCGGTGCGGCTCTCCCGAAACCAACTGTCACCAACGGCGTCTCGACGTCGGAAAGGATTAACATGTCACTTCATCCCGCCACCAGAAGCCCCCAGAACAAGCCAGCATGGGCCGCTAGTGCTCCATACCCGGCGCCCACCGCAAGTCGGCCCACCTTCAAAATCCCCGGTTTGGAGCACGGTCTCGTCCCGGTAGCCGACGGAACACGCCTGCACTACGTGGTGGCCGGAGAAGGCGAGCCTGTCCTGCTCATCCCCGGGTGGCCTCAGAGCTGGTACGCCTGGCGATTCGTCATACCCCTGCTGGTCAACGCAGGCAGGCGCGTTTACGCCGTCGACCCGCGAGGTTTCGGCGACAGCGACATGCCCGTCAGCGGCTACGACCTCGGCACTGGTGCCGAGGACCTCCACACCTTCGTCCATGCGCTCGATCTCGTCGGTGACGGTGGCCTCGACATCGTGTCCCACGACGTCGGCAGCTGGATCGCCCACGCCCACGTCGCCACCTACCCACGCGATGTCCGCAGGTTGGCCATCACCGACGCCACCATCCCTGGAGTCTCACCCGCGCCCCCCGCCGACTACCCAGGGGAGAAGCGCAACGAACGCTCATGGCACTTCGGATTCAACCGCGTCGAAGGACTACCCGAGGCGCTTATCCACGGCCGAGAACGAGAATTCTTGACCTGGTTTTTTGGCCCCGCGAAGATGACACGCACCTGGACCATCGACGCCGACGCCTTCGAGGAATACCTGCGTGTCTTCTCCAAGCCCGGCGCAGTGCGCAGCGGACTCAACTACTACCGCGAAGTTTTCAGCGACGCCGGCCGCGCCGCCAGCCGCGAGCGCTGCAAAATCCAGCTCGACCTACCAATCCTCACCGTGGGCGGCGCAGACGCCGACGCAGACAACCTCTTTCGCACGATGACCCAGTTCTCCACCGACGTCCGAAACGTCGTATTCGAGGGAATCGGCCACCACTTACCGGAGGAATGCCCCGAAGACCTCGTCGAGGTCATACTGGAGTTCTGGAACGAGACCTCCGAGTCAACGCAGAAGGAACGCTAGCGATTGTTTCCGGGCTGGACGAGGAACTCCTCAGTGCCGCAGGGAAAATGGCACGCCAGCGGTGAAGAAAGCCTGCCTCCGAGTTCTGCGGGCCGTTCCATCCTTAGAGCCGAACAAAGCGTGTTCATCGTACCGTTCACCGCCGCCCGAACACCTCACCCCTGATCACGGGAAAGCCAGACGGGCGCCGCGTCGGGGGCCCATTGGCGCCGACGCGAGCTTCGTGGAATGGCGAGCAGATTGTCGGTCTCGTAAGTGTGCCCGGGGTGGCGGAGGATGGCGCTGCGCCGCCAGAGCTGTTGCAGAAGCTTCTTGATCGGCACCTGTGGATTGGCGCCGGCGATGTCCTCGCCGGAGGATGCTCAAGCCGGTGTTGGCCCGCAGGCCGGCGTCCACCTCCGACGAGGTCGGATTGACCGCAGTCGAGTTGCGAGCGTCCTAGTTTGAGCGTTAGCGAGCCGGTCTGACTGGCCGACGCCGCGAGAGGCGTTCACAACCACGACGACCATGCCGGAGGCACACCTCGATGGTGTGACTATGTCCTGCTGGCCCCGGGCCCTCTGAAACAGGCACCTCGCGGCAGCAGTGAGCCAGGCCGAAGCGGACACGGACTGAAGCGACCTGCGCAAGACGTTCGGACCTACCTCGGAAGCCGCCGCGCGCTCAATGTCGGATCGGCGCGCATGGACGACCACATGCGCAGTGTGGTGTCGCTCCACGGCGAGGTTGAAGTGGGTCGGACTTGAACGGAGGTTGAGGGCTCAACGTTGCGAGGCTGATTCGCCCCTTGCAGCGGGCGAGGTGTCGGCGCCCGCCGTCATTTCATGGATAATGGTAATTATCCATCAAGAGGGCGCGAAGTCCGTTGCTGCGGAACGGGTTCAGTCTGCCGAGCCGGGCGTAGATACTTTTTGCCGTCACGTGACGATATCCCTTGTGAGGGTCCGTGAGGGCGAATTGAGCGCGGCACGAGGTCAGTTCGCGTCCCTGGACGAGTGGACATGAAAGTGAGAATTCTCGATGTGGACAACGCCTGAGAACATTTTCATCGTCGCAGTTCAGGGAGACGCGAGTGGACACGAAGTTTGAGAAGCCACATAGCTTGTGGCTTCTCAAGTTTTATGTCCAGTTCTCAACTGAAATGTCCACCTGATGTCCAATTGGACATGAAAGTGAGAATTTCATCCGTTTGACCGAGGGAGCGCCGCGGTACGACGGATACGGCTTCATCTTGGTGCCGACCATGCAGCGCTGGTGGTGATCGGCTTTTAGGCGCTTGCCGCGCGAGGCGTTCGCCGCGCGACATCGTCGAGGAGCTTTGAGCAACTCCGGCCGCCTGGACTGCCGTCAGGAGTCAGTAGATCTACGGAACTTCACCCGCGGCTATGGCGAGTGCCGTGTGTGGGGTCGATGCTGGCGGTATGGGGCCTCTACATGACAACGGAGAGTCGTGAGTTGGCTTCGGCCGTGGCGACGCATCGCGGCCGACGAGATGGGCGCGGACACACCCGTCGACGGAGTTGATGGTCCTGCGCCGAAGTCGCTGCCCGCGAACCTGGCCATGGCACTCGCATGGGGTGTGTCGTTGCATGAAATGGGTTACAGCCCTGATGATTTGGCGCCCCGTAAAGATGCTGGTGACTCCGAAGTTCAGAAGTAACCCTTCCGGGTGATGGTCGAACGTCTTGGCCGGCAATACCGTCAAGAGCGACGCCGAGATGGCGGTACTTGACCAGCCGAGGAGACAACGTGAGTTCGCTTGAGGTACGCAAAATCCTTGCGCACGTGGAGGATGTCCGCAGCGTTGCAGGCCGCGCCGACGGAGACGGCGTACTGCGCAAGGTCGTGGTGAGCGCGGTGGTGAGGAATCCCTACGCTGGCCTGGGGTACGTCGACGACCTGTCCGAGATCGTCGATGGATCCGCTGCGATCGCCGCTGAGATCGGCACGCGTGCAATCGAATTACTTGGTTCACCCGCGCAGAGTTACGGCAAGGCAGGCCTCGTCGGCTTCGCCGGTGAGCAGGAGCACGTCAACGCAGCGGTGACCTCGGTGTTCGGCAACGCCTTCCGCGACGCCATCGGCGGCGGCGAGGCGTGGATCACGTCGGTTACCAAGCCCTCTGGGGTCGACGCGGTCATCGACGTCCCCCTGGCGTTCAAGGACGAGGTCTGGGTCCGCAGTCACTACGACGCCGTGACGGTCCACATTCCCGACGCGCCGCATCCTGACGAACTGGTCGTCATCGCCGCGGTGTCCAACCGGGGCAGGATCAACGCCCGGGTCGGCGGAATGACGCGTGACGAAGCACTCGCAAAGCGGGTCGGCTGATGTCGACGCTGGCCATCACCAACGCCGCCACGGTCCTCTCCGGCGATTACCAACATCCCTTAGTCGACGGGGCGGACACCGTGATCGCCGACGAGGGAATCGTCGTCGCGGTTGGCAAGCGCGAAGACCTCGAAGCGCAGGTTGGCGCCGCCGAGGTCACCATCGACGCCAACGGCACCACGATTGCGCCCGGTCTGATCGACTCTCACTGCCACGTGGTGCTCGGCGACTACACGCCCCGGCAGAAGACGGTCGACTTCTTGGCCAGCTACGTTCACGGCGGCATCACCAGCGTCGTCTCACCCGGCGAGATCCACGCCCAGGGACGCCCTCATGACGCGATCGGCGTGAAGGCGCTTGCCATCGCCGCGATGTCCTGCTTTCGCAACTTCCACCCCGGCGGTATGACCGTCCACGCCGGTGCGGTCGTGCTTGAGCCGTCCCTGACCGAGCAGGATTTCGCGGATCTGCAACACGCCGGGATTCATCTGGCCAAATTCGGATTCGGGCTCTACGAGGATCCCGCCGACGGCTACGACCAAGTCCGCTGGGCACAGCAACACGGAATCACCGTGATGTGTCATTCCGGTGGCGCAAGCATCCCGGGCAGCAAGCCCATCACGCCCGAGCACCTGCTGTACCTGGCTCCGGACGTATGCGGGCACATCAACGGTGGTCCGACGTCGCTTCCTGCCGCGGGAGTGGACAAGATCATCGACGAAACCGAGATGGCCTTGCAGCTGGTGCAGGCCGGGAATCTGCAGTCGTCGCTGCGGATATTGCAAAAGGTCGACGCGGACGGCAAGTTTCACCGGATCGTGATTGGGTCGGACACTCCCACTGGTACTGGTGTCATGCCGCTGGGTGTCATCAAGACGATCGCCGAACTGGCGTCGTTCTCGGGCATCGACCCGGCGAAACTGTGGGCGGCGGCCACCGGTAACAATGCCCGAACGTGGGGGCTTGATTCCGGCTTCCTCCGGGTCGGCGCGGCAGCCGATCTCGTGGTTCTCGACGCACCGTGGGGTTCCGGCAAGCCGGACGCACTCGGCGCGCTGAGCATCGGCGACATCCCCGGCATCACCGCCGTGGTCACCGCCGGCGTCCTGCGCAACCTCACGAGCCGGAACACTCCCCGGGCCGCCCGCTTGGCGAGCGTCTCACCGGAGATGCCCCACCTCGCCTCCGCCGGCCACTAACAGACCACAGGTCAGGACTCATCATGGGATTTCGCCTCCATCTCGACGTCGACAAGTGCCAGGGCTATGCCAACTGCCTCATCGAGGCGCCCGCGCTCTGGGACTTCGACGACGAGGACGACCGCGCCGTTCTCCTGATCAGTGAACCGGACGACGCGCTGCGAGACCGCGCCGAGGCGTCGGCCAGATGTTGTCCGGCGCAGGCCATTTCGATTCAGGAACTCCCAGCGTGAGGCGTGCGCTCATTGTCGGCGCCTCGCTGGCCGGGGTCAACGCCGCGGCAGGGCTGCGCGACAGGGGATTTCAGGGCGAGGTGCACTTGTTCGGCACCGAAGACGAGATGCCTTACACCCGGCCACCGCTGTCCAAGGATGCCCTGGAGGCACCCGACTCGAGTGCTGAGTCACTGGCATTGCACGAACCGGGCTGGTATGTCGACCACGGTGTCGACCTGCATCTCGGTTCCGCGGTAACGGCCGTCGACTCCGCGGCCAAACTCATCAGCGACGACCGGGGGAATACCCACCCCTACGACGGACTGATCGTTGCTACCGGCTGTGAAGCCAGACGACTTCCGGCCGAAATTCTTGGTGAGGGCACCGGGGATCTCGTTCACACCCTGCGCACGGTCACCGACGCTGCGCGCTTGCGGGAGCGCTTGCTGCCCGGGACTCGCGTCGTGGTGATCGGCGCCGGCTTCATCGGCCTCGAAGTCGCTGCGACGGCAACGAAACTCGGCGCCACCGTCACAGTCGTCGACGTCGCGGCCGCACCGCTGAGCCGAGTGTTCGGCGACGCCATCGGGCACTGGTTCACCGCGCTGCACGCCCGCCACGGGGTCGACGTCCGCTGTTCGACGTCGGTCGCGCGCGTCGAGCGACGCGGCGCGGGAGCCGAGGTGACCTTCACCGACGGCGAACGCCTGCCCGCCGACCTTATCGTGGCAGGCATCGGTGGCCGCCCGGCCGTTGACTGGCTGGCTGGCTCGGGCGTGGACACCGACTGCGGGGTCGTCTGTCAGCCCGACCTGAGCACCTCTGTACCCGGGGTCGTCGCCGCCGGCGATCTCGCGATCTGGCACAACGCCACCTTCGACCAGACGATGCGCGTCGAGCACTGGACGAATGCGGTCGAACAGGGCCGCCACAGCGCGGGTCGGCTGCTGGGCGACCGGACCGCGTTCTCCTCCATCCCGTACTTCTGGACCGACCAGTTCGGCGCCAAACTTCGATTCGTCGGCCGTGCCGCCCCTGACGACGACGTCGTCGTCGAACAACAGGACGACAAGACCTTGGTCGCCTTGTTCGGCAGGCACGGCAAGCTTCGCGGCGCGGTGTGCGTCAACGCCCCCCGAAAGCTCGCCAAATACCGGACCGCGCTTGATCAATCGGCCGCATGGGCCGACGTCGCCTGCACGGCTTGAGCAATGAACCCGGTACCCAGTAGCACCCACCATGAAAGGAAAAACGATATGACGCACGCCGCAACGGAGGCCACGTCCGACGCGCTCTCCATCATCGAGCTGTTCCCACAGGACGAGGACTGGTCGCTGCAGACCATGCGGTTGCTCGCGCAGGTCGCCGTCGGCGGCGCCGACCTGTTCGAATGCGCCCGCACCGCCGCACGGATCGGCAACATCACCACCGACGGTGAGGTCTGGCAGCGCGAATGGAACCGGACGGCAGAAGAAGTCGCCGCCACGGCTGCCGCAGCCCTGGACGCCGGCGACGTCACGACCGCCCGACGGGCCTTCTTCCGCTCGTGCAGCTACTACCGCCACTCCGAATTCTTCCTGAGCTCCAACGATCCTCGGCGCGAGCAGGCGTACCGCGCAGGGACCGCCAACTTCCAGAAGGCCGCGGAACTCAGCGGTGGGCTCATCGAGCGCATCAGCATCCCGTTCGAAGGCACCACGATGGACGGCTACTTCATCCGGCCCGACGCCAGCGGGAAGAACCGTGCCACCGTGCTGTTCCTCGGCGGTGCGGATTCCTGGGCCGAGGAACTGTACTTCCTTGGTGGAACCGAGTTTCCGGCCCGCGACATGAACCTCGTGGTCGTCGACACCCCCGGGCGGGGCAGCTCGTTGCGGTTCAAGGAGCTATACAGCCGCCCCGACTACGAAGTGCCGGTGAAGGCCATTCTGGACGTCATCGAGCGACGCGACGACGTCGACGAGAACCGCCTCGGTCTGGCCGGAGTGAGCTTCGGCGGGTACTACGCGCCCCGCGCCGCGGCCTTCGAGCCTCGCGTGAAGGCCGTCGCCGCATGGTGTGGCACCTGGAGCATCCTCACCGACTTCTACGAGTTCTACCCCCCTCTGCGTGAGCAGCTGCAATGGCTTTCGGGGTCGAAGGACGACGAGGAAGCGCGGCGCAAGCTGGCCGAGTTCACCTTCGAGGGCATCATCGACAAGATCGACATCCCGGTCTACGTCATGCACGGCACCAGCGACATCATCATGGACATCGACGGGGCGCGGAAGTTCGTCGACGCACTCACCACCGACGACGTCACCTTCGACGTCTACGACGCCGCCGGGTCGCTGCATTGCAGCTATGACTACCTCGCCGTTGCCGCCGCCCGCTTGACTGACTGGTTCGTCCACAAGCTGGACGCCTGATTCCACCCGAGCGGGTGACCCCGTGACCCGGCCTGCCGCCATATCGTGAAAGAGAACGCGGCAGGCCGGTGCGGGACACCAAACCAATTGCGTTGCAGCGTATTAGAAGGGGTACCGATGTACAGCTTGCACAAGCTGTTGTGGGACATCCGACGAAACGCGGCCGTCAAGGACGCGTACATGGCCGACGGAGGCCAGGTGCTCGACTCCTACGGTGTCAGCGGAGACCTGCGCTCGATGATGCAGCGACTGGACTTCAAGGGCCTCTACGAAGCGGGTGTCAACCCCTACCTGCTGTACTTCTGCGCCATCCAGCTCGAGATCGACCGCGCCGAGTACTACGCCAGGATCAGAGGGGAAATGTCATGAGCAACAGCACCATCGTGGGTGCCTTCACGGCCTCCCATTCACCGGGTATCACGGGGTGGCCCGAGCGCGCGCAGGCCGACAAGCGCCGAAACGTGGAATCTGCCTATGCCGAGGCGCGCAACAGGATCGACGCGCTTCGACCAGATGCCATCATCGCCGTGTCGGTGGAGCACTTCACCAACTTCAACCTGGGCAACCTGCCCGCGTTCGCCGTCGCCACCGGTGATTCCTATCTGGGCCCAGTCACCGCCGAGATGGCCAAATTCGTCGACGTACCCCAGCACATGTATCCCGGCGCTGCCGATCTGGGTCGGCACGTCTACCGGTTTGCGCTGGAGTCCGACTTCGATCCCGCATTGGTCGAGGGTGGCCTGGACTTCGACGAGAACTTCTGTGTGCCGTTCAAGCACCTCGACCCGGACAGCCGGTACCCGCTCGTGCCGATCATCGTCAACGGCGTCAACCCGCCCTGGCCGTCACCGCGCCGCTGTTACGACTTCGGGAAGATGCTCGCTCGAGCGGTCGTCGCCCAGGACACGTACCAGCGCGTCGTCATCGTTGGCACAGGCGGACTTTCGCACTGGGTGGGCCTGCCAGAAGCCGGCAACGTCAACGAGGAGTTCGACCGCGACTTCCTCGCTCGGTTCACCGAGGGCGACCCCCAGCGTCTGACCGACTACACCCAGGACGAGATCGACGCAGCCGGCAACGGTGCCCACGAAATCAGAACATGGCTCGTCGCCGCTGGCGCCGTCGGAGTGGGATTCGACGTCCTTGCCTACGAGGCCGTACCGGAATGGCTCACGGGGACGTCGGTCGCCGCCGCCCGCATGTGAGCACACATCAGAGTTCCACCCAACCACAAGAGGAGAACACCCAATGAGCAAGCAGCCCAAGATCACCGGGGCCGACCTACGCGGTGTCATGGCGTACCCGCCGACGCCGGCACTGCCGGGTGCAGAACGGGTCGACGCCAAGGACACCGTAGACCTCGTCGAGACCGAGCGCATGATTCGCTCGTTGATCGACGACGGAGTCGACGCGATCGCACTCAACGGCACCCTCGGTGAAATGGCCACCCTCACCATCGAGGAGTGGAAGGCCTACGCCGCGTGCGTCGCCGAGACCGTCAAGGCGATCAACCCCGACTTCCCGATCTTCATCGGCGCGACCACGCTGAACACCCGCGACACGGTGTCGCGCATGCGGTACCTGGTCGACCTCGGCATCACCGGCACGCTGTTGGGCCGCCCGATGTGGGGCGACATGGTGGCCCCGGTCATGGAGCGCTTCTACCGCGACGTCGCGACCGCGGTGCCGGAGATGGCCATCGTGGTGTACGACAACACCGCTGCGTTCGGTGGGATCATCCCGCGTCGCGTGTACAAGACCCTGGTGGAATTGCCGCAGGTCGTCGCCGTCAAGTACGCCGGTGGCGCGTCCGTCGGTTTCCGCTACCACAACGACATGGCCCATACGGGCACGCACTTCCCGCTCATGTCGATCGAGACCGACTGGTTCCCGGCATGGGAGATGTACGGTGAGGAGCTCGTCGGCATGGCGTGGTCCTCGACGACGGCGATGGGGCCCGGTCCGGTCCTTGAACTCCGTGATGCGTTGCAGCAAGGGCGATTCGACGACGCGCGTTGGCTGACCGAGCGGTTGCGCTGGGCGCACGAGCCATTCCTGGTGGGTCAGGACTTCATGGAGTTCGCCAAGTACAACATCCCGCTGGAGAAGATCCGCGTCAACGATGCCGGGTACATCAACGTCGGCAAGTGCCGTCCGCCCTACACCGAGGACCTGGTGCCCGAGGAGCACGTGCGCACCACCCACGAGCACGTCGAGCGGTACAAGCAGATTCGCCAGGAAGTCGAGACCAAGTTCGGCGTTCGCGCGTCGAAGCTGGCCGGCACGAAGTAAACATGACAACCGCGGATCACGTCGATCTGACCGGTTGGGTGGAGCAGACCCGGCAGGGAATCGTCGAGGGGCGATTCCCTGCCCGGGCCTTCAACGACCAAGCCGTGTTCGATCTGGAGCAGAGTCGTCTGTTCTCCCGCGCATGGTGTTTCCTGGCTCACGAGTCGGAGATTCCCAGCCCCGGTGACTACGTCACCCGGTACATCGGCAACAACAACATCATCGTCGCGCGCGGCGAAGATGGCGCCATCCACGCCAATCTGAACATGTGCCGACACCGCGGGAACGTGATGTGCAAGTCGGAGATGGGCAACTCGTCCCACTTCCGGTGCTCGTTTCACGGGTGGACGTACAAGAACTCCGGTCAGTTGATCGGGGTGCCCTACATGAAGGAGGGCTACGAGGGTCGGCTCAAGCGCAAGGACTGGGGGCTGGTCGAGGTGCGCGTCGACACTTACGAGGGGCTCATCTTCGGTACCAACGACCCGACGGCACCCAGCTTGGACGACTATCTCGGCGACTTCCGGTTCTACCTCGACCTATACCTCAAGCATGGTGAGCAGGGGTGCGAAGTGCACGGGCCGCCGGATCACTGGCTGGCTGACACCGACTGGAAGATCTGCGCCGAGAACTTCGCGGGCGACGGCTATCACACCCCCGTGGCGCACCAATGGGGTTTCAACCTTGGGTACTTCCCGTCCTCGGGTTCCACGCACAGCCAGGGTTGGGCCGCGAGCATCCCGGGCAAGGGCCATGGCATCGGTCTCGGCCACAGTCCGAACTTCCCGGCCTTCGGCGGCTTTCCCGCCGAGTTGGTCGAGGACATCAAATCGGCGTTGTCCCCGGAGCAAGTGGAGGTGTTCGCCAAGACGCGCACCGCAGTGGGCACCGTCTTCCCGAACCTGTCCTTCCTGATGCAACCCTTCAGCCTCATCCCCGGCGAGCCGGGTGTGCGCTTCGTGACGATGCGCCTGTACCACCCCGTCGGCCCCGGCCGAATGGAGATGTACTCGTGGTGTCTGGTGCCGCGTAGCGCATCTCAGGAATACAAGAACGCGGCCTATCGCGCCTACACCCTGGCATTCGGGCAAGCGGGAACGTTCGAACAGGACGATTTCGAGAACTGGACCAAGGTGACTCGATCTGCCGAGTCGACGATGGTTCGCGACGTCGACTTCCCGTACGTCATGGGCATGGACAGCGTTCGCGATCCGGAGTTCCCCGGGCCGGGCCACGTGGTGACCCCATACGTGAACGACACCAACTTCCGAAATCTGTGGCGCCGATGGGGCGACTACCTGGCCGACGAGGTGTGACCGATGGTCCAGACGACGAGCGGGATTCCCCGCGAGACAAAGTCCGACATCGAGGAGTTCCTCTACCGCGAGGCGCTTGCCGTCGATGAGCGCCGGTTTCGTGACTGGCTGACGTTCTTGGCCGACGACATCCGCTACGAGGTTCCGGTGCGCGTCACACGGGAAGCGAACGCGGCGTGGGAGTTGTCGCCGACGTCACGAATATTCGACGACGACAGAGACACCCTCGAAGTGCGGGTCCGACGGTTGGAGACCGACTTCGCATGGGCGGAACAACCGCCCTCGCGAACAAGGCATTACGTGACCAATGTGCTCGTCGACACCACCGACGTGGCCGGTGAGTACTTGGTGTCGTCGAATTGCTTCATCTATCGCAGCCGCGGTGACAGCCCCACACCCAGTCTCTACTCGCTGTTCCGCAAGGACACCATTCGCCGGACCGACGACGGCTGGGAACTGGCCAGGCGGTGGGCTGCACTGGATCAGTCACTGATCAACGCGCACAACCTGTCGATATTCATTTAGCGCACGGACAAGGAAACGCCATGAGCGACGAGTTTCGCGACCCGGTCATCGAGCCACCCGAGGTCGGAGACGTATCCAAGTACCCGACAGACGGCGGAAACGACGGCCCGATCGTCATCACGAACGAGTTCGCCGACGTAGTCATCCGAAAGGTGGCCACGCGCAACGGAGTTCGTTTGGACATCTGGTCACCGCGGCGCGGCACCCGGGTCTTGCTCGACGCCGTGGCGCTCGACTGCCTGAGTTTTCAAGAACCCGAACTGATCTCCGAACTGCTCTCCCGCAAGCCGGTCCCATGACGGGCGACGGCAGCCTGACCGGCGCCAACATTCTGGTCCTCGGTGGCGGATCCGGCATCGGCAGGGGTGCCGCGCTGGCCTACCGCCGCGCAGGGGCGCACGTGACGGTCGTCGAGCGATCGCAGGACGCAGCTGAACAGCTCTCCGCCACATCGGATCTGGACGTCCGCGTCGGAGACGCGACCGACCCGGACACCGTCAGCGACGCGATCAGCTCCGTCGTCGACGTAAAGGGGTCGCTCACCAACTTGACGTGTTGCGTGGGGGTTTTCGACCACTACGCCTCGTTGCGGGATCTGACGGCGGACGAGTTCGACGCGGCAGCGTCCGAAATTTGGCGCGTCAACGTGCTCAGCACCCTGTCGGCCGCGCGTCTCGCCTGGCCGTTGCTGCGCGACGCCCGCGGGTCGATCACGTTCACGCTGTCGGAGTCGGCGTTTCGTCCCGCCGGCGGCGGGGTGTTGTACGGCAGCTCCAAGTGGGCGTTGCGCGGCGCCGTCGCCCATCTCTCCGCCGACTACGCCCCGCACGTGCGCGTCAACGGCGTCGCCCCCGGCGGTACGTCGAACACGGGCTTCTCCGGACTGCGCGCACTTCACCAAGGGGAGCTGTCGGTGGGAGACTCCGACGATCGCGACGACCGAATTGCGCGTTCGAACCTGCTCGGTGTGGCGCCCACCCCCGACGACCACGCCGGGGCCTATGTCTACCTGGCCGACCCGCGGGCCGCCAGAGTGGTGACCGGCATCGTCGTCAATTCGGACGGTGGGCGCCCCGGCTGACGGCTAGCCGGCCATGGCCGCCGCTGGCGTCTGATCCGAATGCGTGGTGGCCCAAATGAGTTGGACCAGCTCGGCGCGGCTGTTGACGTCGGTCTTGGCAAAGATGCGCTTCAAGTGCTGTTTGACGGTGTTCTCGCTGATGAACGCCCGCTGAGCGATGGCGCGAGTCGTCAGTCCCTCGCTGGCGAGTTCGGCGATCTCCTGTTCGCGCGTCGTGAGCACCGACCACACCGGCAGCCGAGCCGGTGACGGCGTCCGGGGGTGAAGAGTCGTCATCATCGCCTTGGCGCAGTCGGGCAACCGAATCGTCCGTGCCACATAGGAGGCGTCGGGGATGTCTATGTCCTGCATGACCACTCGCTTGTCACCAGACCCGATGAGCTCCGAGGCCGATGCCAGCGCCATGCCGATCGTCGAGTCCGTCGGTTGGGCGTCGTCGAGCCCCACCAACACGTCGTCGGCACGGCGGTTGAGGTACTGCACCTGGCCCGCCAGATCCGTGAGCACCACGATGTCCGACACCCGGTCGAGTGCGGCTTCGAGCATCATCGAGCGGCGCGTCATCGCGTCGACGTGTCGGGCCCGGCGAATGGCGGCGCCCAGATGCTCGGCGACCGTCGCGGCAACGCGCAGATCCTGTTCGGAGAATGCCGGCATGTCGGTCGAGCGGGCGAAGTTGATGGTGCCGACGACTTTGCCGTCAACCAAGATGGGTGCTTCCAAGGAATATTCGAGCCCGCTGTCCTTCAAGACGGCATGCGCGCCGGATTGTCGCCATCTGGTCTGATTCAACTTAGACGAGTCGAAGGGCTGGTGATGTTCCAGGACATGGGCCAGCACGGGGTCGTCGTCACGCCCTGACTGCTCATAGTGCTGCAACAGTTCGCCTTCGACTTGAGCGTGAACGTCGAGCACGTGCTGAGTGCCGGCGTGCAGTCGGTACAGGCCGTAGGACTCGGCCTGAATAAGCTGGTGCACCGAGTCGAGGAAGGTTGCGGCGACGTCGTCGAGGGATACGGCTGACTGCATCGCCAGGGCGAAGGCCAGAGTCGAGTCGGTGGGGGATGGGACGGTCACGGGGGACACCTGTTCTCCGGTGGGCTGTGGAGAAGGCGGTGTGGCCGAATCCTCTACGGGCCAGCCACACCGCCCTTTTCTAGTGATTGAGACAGATCTCGGCGGCAGTGCGCCCGGCGACGATGCCGGTGTCGATCGCGCCGTCGATGAGTGCGTATGAGCCGCTGGCGATGTCGGCGCCAGCCAGCAGGATTCGTCCGTCCCGGTGCTCGAGGGCCTCGAGTTGTCGGCCCAGCTTGCCTGGAGCAGGCACCGCCCACGTCCCGCGGAACAGGTCGTCCTTCGTCCAGTTGTGCGAGGCGACCTCCACGACCTCGATGTCCGGAATCCACGCGCGCAGAACCGCTTCCACCGCGGCCGCCGACGAGCTGTCGACTGCCGTGGAATCCGAACCGAACGCCACGGCGATGTGGTCGTCACCGACCGGGCGGTCGTACTGCATCAACACCAGCGGATGGCCCTCCGGCGCGAATGCCATGTAGGGCGGGCGATTCCCCTTGATTCGGCAGACGATCTTCTGCCCGGCAGAGATGTGGCCGTCCTCGGCGAGGTGGGACAGATGCGGTCGCGGCGGGGTGAACGTGACGTCGCTCAAGACGTTGATCGGCAACGCGCAGACGGCCACCTTGGCGGAGACGGATCGTCCGTCGGCAAGGGTGACGGTGACCGCGTCGGGGGTTTCCTCCACGGCGGTCACCGTGCTGCCGAAACGGATGTCTGCCGTTGTGTCGCTGAGGATCCCGTCGACGAGGCGGCCGGTACCACCGACGATCTTGTACCGGGAGATCACGTCGAGCATCACTCGCCAGTCCCAACCGGCCAGGGCAAGCCAGCGAAGTGCGATGCTCAGTCCGGCCTCGTGCAGAGGCGACTGACAGGCGGCAGCCCAGAAGGAGGACGTCATGTCACGTTCGAGCTTGGTCATCTCCACACCGTCGAAGAACTCGCCAACGGTCAGTTTGTCCACGTCGAGAGCCTCGTTCGAGAACCGGGGATCGTGAGGACGTTCGTAGGCGGTGCGCGCGACGGCGGCCAGCGCCTCCATGCCCTTGTCCATGAGCCCGAACACGAACTCTTCGTCGCCCTGGTGTGCAATTCCGTCGTCGAGGTAGATGAGCTGCTGGGGTGGGGCGAACTCTTCGACGGGCAGCCGATAGCGGGTCAGCTCCGCCCACACGTGCGGCTGCAGCCAGTGCACGTCAGTGCCGCCCATCTCGATGCGGGTGCCGAGACGATCGTCGGTCCAGGTGCGCCCGCCAAGCCTGTTCGACGCTTCCAGGAGCACCACCGAGCGGCCGCGTTGTGATGCCTCACGCGCTGCGGTGAGTCCGGCGATGCCACCGCCCAGGACGACGACGTCGACGTCCGCGGTCATTCCGACGCGCCTTCGATCTCGACGGAGAACTTGCGGAACGGTGCGTGGAAACGCCAAATCGACTGGCTGCCAGCACGGTAGAACGCGGCGTCGCCGGCGCGCAGGGTGACGACCTCGCCGGTGGCTTCGGTCACCTCGACGGAGCCTTCGATCACCCAGACGTATTCGTCGGTCTCGAACAGGTAGTCCACGGGGGTGTTGTCGGGGTACTCGCCGGGCAGGACGCGGTAGACGCCGGCCCGCACGTCGTCCCGGCCGGCAACTTCGGACAGCTGGCCGGTGGGGTCACCTTCGACGATGAACGGCTTGTAGCCGTCGGCGAGAGCTGCTGCGTCGACCACGGTGTTGGTGGAAGTCATGATGATCCTTCTTGTTGGTAGTGGTGGTGGAAGTGCGAATTACGTTGCGGTGGTGAGGTTCTGGTATGGGTAGACGCGACGGCCGTGGTTGACCGAGACCCACTTGAGGGTGGTGAGTTCGTCGATGCTGGCGTGCCCGTTGAGGCGGCCGATTCCGGACTGCTTCTCGCCGCCGAAGGGCACGATCGGTTCGTCGGCGATGGTCGCGTCGTTGATGTGGATCATCCCGGTGTCGACCGCGCGGGCGATCCGCATGCCGCGGGTGAGGTCACTGGTGTGCACCGCTCCGCTCAAGCCGAACTCGGTGTCGTTGGCGATGGCGACGGCCTCGTCGTCGGTGTCGAATTCGATCAAAGTGACGACTGGCCCGAACAATTCATCGCGGGCGATCTCCGATCCGGCTTTCACGTCTGCAAGGACGACTGGAGGGAAGAGGTTGCCCACCACCTCCCCGCGCAGCGCGACGCGTGCTCCGGCGGCGACGGCAGCGTCGACCTTGGCGTTGAGTACCTCAGCCTGCCGGGTGTTGATCAACGGTCCGATCACCGTCTCGGGGTCGGCGGGGTCGCCGACCGGAAGCGCCGCAACCTTGGCGACGAAGCGGCGCTGGAACTCGTCTGCGACACCGCGTTGGACGAGAATTCGATTGGCGGACATACAGATCTGACCCTGGTGGGTGAACCGGCTGAACACCGCGGCATCGACGGCGTATTCGAGGTCCGCGTCGTCGCAGACGATGAACGCGCTGTTGCCGCCGAGTTCGAGGATCGACTTCTTGAAGTGGCGGGCCGCGACTTCGCCGATGTGGCGGCCGACCGCGGTGGAACCGGTGAAGGCGAGTATCCGCGGGGTCGGATGGGTCAGGAAGTAGTCGCCGATCACCGGGATCTCGGTGACGACGACGTTCAACAACCCGGCGGGCAGGCCCGCCTCCTCGAAGATGGACCCGAGCAGCGTGCCGCCGGTGATGGGCGTGTCCTCGTGCGGCTTGACCACCACGCCGTTGCCGGTGGCCAGGGCCGGTGCCACTGACTTCATACTCAGGAAGAAGGGGAAGTTGAACGGGCTGATGACACCGACGACGCCGACGGGGTCCCGGTAGACGATGTTCTCGGTGTCCTCGACCGGAGACGGGTAGATGCGGCCCTCGATCCGCAGGGGCAGCGTCGCGGCCTCCTTGAGCGAGTCGATTACGAGCCCAATCTCGAAGGCGGCCTTCAGTGCGGTGCCGCCGACCTCGGCGATGATCAACTCGGCGATCTCGGCGCGGCGTTGCTCGACGACGGCGACCGCACGTTCGAAGACGGTCCGTTTGGCGTAGGCGTTGACCGCAGCCCACTGGCGTTGCGCGCTCTTGGCTGCGGCGTAGGCGTCGTCGACGTCGGCGTTGGTCGCCACCGCGAATTCGGCGAGCATCTCTCCGGTGAAGGCATTGGCGTCGACGAGTGTCTTGTCTCCTTGCCCTTGCCGCCACACGCCGCCGATGAACTGTCGAGCCAAATGCGCAACTCTCATATTCCGCCTGATCCCTGTGAGGTGTGTGTCGTTGGTTACATCGACGATGACATGTGTCACAGGCCGCGCGCGTCCGTGGAACTACCGATCCTGCGGCGGGCGGATGTTAAGAGTGCATCATTTCCGGTTAACGGGTCGTTCGCGCGATCGGGTGCGGCGCTCTCAACGCGGGAGGTGGACGATTCGCGCCACCATGGTGCGGTTGTCGAGATGCAGCTTCGCCAGGATGTGCTCGACGTGTGTTTCCACGGTGCGCTGCGAGATGGTGAGTCTGTTGGCGATGTCCCGGTTGCTGAGCCCTTCGGCCAGGAGTTCGGCGATCTCACGTTCCCGGCGGGTCAGCGCTGCCAGCGCAACCGACTTGGGCGACGGGGTCTGCGCTTCGATGAGACGGGGGACGTCCTGCCAGGGCGTGTTGGCTCCTGCCTCGTGGTTGAGCCGGAATTCGTCGGCCCCAAGGTTTGCCACGCACAAGTCGTAGGTGTCGCCGCGATGATCCTTGAGGCGACCAAACCCGGAGAACGTGCCACCCAGCAGGTGCCACGACCGGTCGGCCGCACCGAAGAGCCTTGCCGCCTGGACGTACTGTCCGCGTCGCGCCGCGCACCATGCGAGCAACTCGACGCAGTGGGTGGCCAGAAGACGGTCACGGGTGTATCCGAGAACTTTGAGCCCGAAGTCGACCGCCGCATCGACGTCGTGCTGAACCCATCGGTCGACGCCCTGGGTGTACTCGATGTACCCGAGCATTCGCCGGTCGCCCAGCGATTCGGAAAGGTCGAGACCCCGGTCGGCGAGTTCGACGGCCCGCTGGGAGTCGCCGGCGAGCCCTGCGACGAGGGTGGCGACGCCAATGGCGTCCATGAGGTAGATCCGCGACCGTGTGTCGTCGAGTTGGCCGTAGACGTCGATTGCCTCGTCGAGCATCGCCCGGGCGATCGAGGCGTTGCCGGCGCCAACCTCGACCATCGCCGCTACTTGGGTGTAGAGGCCCCTTCCGAACGAATCGGACCTGAGTTCTCCGATCGACGCGGCCAACTCGACCAGCTTTCGGGCAGAACGGATTTCGCTCTGCAAGACGGCAAGGTAGGCGTTCACGCACAACGCCAGGCCTTGCTGCAAGGGTGCCGCGACGGATTGAGTCGAGGTGACCGCGAAGCGCAGCAGGCCACGTCCCTCGGTGAGCCGGCCGCTGGCAAACCAGAAATACAGAAGCTCGGCGGCCATGCCCAGCCCGGTGTGGGCGGTGCAGGTGTCGGTCATCGCGTGGTGAACCGCGGCCACGGTGTTGGGGTAGTCCAGGCTCAGTCTGGCCAACCTGTCGTCCTCGTCGACGGATTCGGTGGAACGGTTGATGCGTCGCAGCGCACTCTCGTAGTGCTCGAGATGCCGACCCCTGAGTTCGGGCAGTTCCCGAACGCTGAGTTTGCGACGGCCCTGCTCGCGCATCATGTTCAACAGTCGGTAGCGGGAATGGGAACCGACGTCGTCGACGACGACTACCGACTGGTCGACCAGGGAGGCCAACAGGTCGAGCAGGTGCCTTCGATCGAGCGGGGGTTGGGAACACACGTGCTCGACGGCCGCCAGTTCGAACGAGTCCTCGAAGATCGACAAGCGCGTCCACAAGATTTGTTCGTCGCGCGTGCAGAGTTCGAAACTCCCGGCGGTCAGGGCCTCCAGCGTCTGATGCCGCGGGCTGCCCGACGTTGCCCGCGGGAAGTCCGGATGAACGTCCATGCGGGCGATGATCTGGTCAACGGACAGCGTCCGAACCCATGCCGCGGCGAGTTCGAGTGCAAGAGGTAGGCCGTCGACTCTCTTGCACAGCGCACCAACGGATTTCGCGTGCTCCGAGTTGAGGCGGTACTGCGGGGTGACGAGCTGAGCCCGGTCGACGAATAGCTGGACAGCCTCGTATTCTTGCAGCCGTCGAGGATCGGTGACCCCCGGTGGCGGCGTCGACAGCGGCGAGAGGGTGACCAGGCGCGCACCGTCGACGGCCATCGACCGCCTGCTCATCGCGAGTACGGTCAGGTCACCAGCGGCCGCAATCAGATCCTGGATGACGAGCAGGCAGTCGGTGTCGAGCCGTTCGCACGAGTCCAGGATCAGCAGCGCGCTCAGATCGCGCGAGTAGTCGAGGAGCAACGCAAGATCGACGGCGATGCTGTCGCGCATGTCGATCGCCGCGGCGATGCGCGCGATCAGGTCGTGCGGTTCAGCGACGCCTGACAAGTCAACGAACCGGGCGCCGTCGACGAGGGGGTCGGGCAACGCAGCCACCGACTCCGCGGCGAGCCGCGTCTTGCCGACGCCCCCCGGGCCCAGAATGCACGTGAACCTGTTGGCGAGCACACTCCGCTTCACCAGCTCCATCTCACGGACCCGACCGATGAAGGCAGTGTTATACCGCGGCAACGACGTTCGTCGGTGCGGCGTGATCATCATGGCTCCTCGACCGAAGAGTGCAGACGGCATCGGTGCCGGACGCCACCCAAGGCGCAGCGTGTCAACACTGTACGAGCCCCGTGCTCAGTACGGCTCGTTTACGACGAACGACGACGCGAGCCGTCAAAGGTAGCTGTCCGACACGTGCCTGAACGCGGCGTCAGGTGGACGTGACGTCCCGGCCCTGTTGTGGGCCTCGGTGAGCACCGTGTCGAACAGCGGCCTCGAGATGCCAAATCGGACGAAGATCTCCTCCTCGGGCACGCCGCCGTAGGGCTCCCACCGACGGGCCAATTCGACCAGCTCGCTTTGCCATTGCCGCGCGAGCGTGAGGGATCGGGTGACGGTTACGTCGTCCGGTGTGTGCCCGCCAACGTCGCCCAGATGCCGTCCTGCCGGGTCGCCGTGGTGGATGTGCCGACATCTCAATGGGGCCTCCGAAGTCGTGGCTTGTCGTTGGAAGTGACGTTAGGAAGGTGAATGCCCCAGCGCGTGGACCCGAAAGGGTGGAATGGACTTCGGCGGACGCCGCGGACGGGGACTACTCGTGGTCGAGGACGCCGGGTGAGGGATCGAGACCGGTAGCGCCGACGACATCCCGCCACACGTCGAAACCGTGTTGGAAGGCGACCACACCGGCCTCGGGCAAGGCGATCTCGATGGTTTCGAGAATTTCGGTGGGCGTGGCGCCGTGGTCGAGGGCGACGCGGATGTGACTGGCGACGTGCTCTCGCTCGCCGCGCAAAACCGTGAGGCTGAGCACGAACAGAAGCTCCTTGGTCTTGCGGTCGAGGCTTCGCTCGCGCAGATAAGCCGCGGACACAAGTTCGTTGGCGGCCTTTAGGACAGGCAGGTCCTGGGCGGCCATGACGCGGTGATAGTCGAGTACGTAGCCACGTCGTCGGGCCATCTCGTCGATGTAGCCCTGGGCGTCACCTTCGGGCATAGTGCAGATCGTCCTTTCGCGGGTCCTCTACTGCTGGCCTCGGAATGGACTATGCGGAAACGGTCTTCGATTGCTCGGCGGGCCGACCATGGTCCGCCGGCGTTGGAAAGAAGAAGCCAACGGCGAGAACCACTGCGATGATCAACGGGAGGTAATGCGCCCATGTGCCAGGCATTCCAGTCTGTTGGTCCCAGTTCATGACGAGCAGGACGACGATCGAGCCGAGGCCAATGGCGCTCACGCCCGGGGCCACCAGGGTCTTGAACCAGCTGTGGTCGTCCTTCTCGGCCAGAAAGAACTTCACGATCGCCACCGAGGTGAAGGCCCAGATGACGATGACGCCAAGGGTGCCGATGGCCAGGAATAGCGAGAACACGATCCGGATCGGGTCTTGCTTGGTCGCCCAGGCCAGGATGGCGACCGCCAGGCCGATGACGGTCTGGACAACCGACGATCGGGTCGGCGACTGCCATACCGGATGCGTACGTCCCAGGACCGCGGGAAGCATGCGCTCGCGGGCCAACGAGAACTGGTAGCGAGCCACGGCGTTGTGAAGACCAAGGCAAGCGGCGAAGGTGCTCGTCAGAAACAACACCTTCATGACGTCGACGAAGGCGGTACCGATGTATTGCGCACCGACGGTGAAAACCAGATCGGCTGGGTCAGCCTGTGCTGCTGCTTGAACGTCGTCTGTCCCGAATGCCATGGTCAGCGCCCAGGTGGTCACGATGTAGAACACGCTGATGATGCCCACACACACGTATGTTGCGACGGGAATGGTGCGTTTGGGGTCTTTGGCTTCCTCGCTGTATATGGCAGTTCCTTCGAATCCGAGGTACACCGCGATACAGAACAGCAGGCCGGCCCCCACGTTTCCGTCGAATGCTCGCGCCGGTTCGAAGGGCGCCGCCGAGAGGCCGTGTGCTCCTCCCTGGAAGATGACGGCGGCGTTGAGGATGACGATGATGAGCACCTCGGCGATGGTCAGGATGCCCAAGACGCGGGCGCTGACGTTGACGTCGCGAGAACCGAGGATGCCGACGATCACAAGGCCGCCCAGCATGTAGACGGCCCATGGGATGTCAGGGCCGCCGACCTCGGTGACGAAGCCCTCCAGCGTGACTGAGAGAAGACTCCACAATGCGATTACGACGCTGTAGTAACTCAGAAGAGCGAGGTAGCCGGCCGCGCGTTTGGCCCGAGTGCCAAACGCAGCACCCACGTATTCGTAGAAGCCGCCGGCGCTGACAATCCGTTGCGACATGGCGACGAAACCGACGGCAAACAGGAGCAAAAGCAGACCGGTAAGGACGAACAGGGCTGGGACACCACCTCCAGGACCACTTGCGAAGGCGAGTGGCACACCGCCGACGACGGCCGACATCGGTCCGATGCTCGCGATGACGAAGAAGGCGATCCCGGCGACTCCAAGAGAGTTGGCGCGGAGTGAATGACGTTCTGTGTCTGACTGTTGCGGGGAAGCGTCCACTGGGCGGGCTCCTTAAGGACTGAGTGCGTACCGCTGAGCTGAGCCTGCCGTACTCGGACCACTACGGCGTGGTCTTCTACATGGCTCAAGTGAGCGGTTCGGGTACTGAGAGCGTTTGGTGCCCAAACCATGGCATCGCGGAGGCGAGATTGCCGTCACCCAGATGGGTGTATTCGAGCCCAGGGTCGCACGGTGTGGCCGGTCGGTTATCGCGGCGTTGGTCCCGCCTAATGCGTTCGGAACACACACGTTACGCGGGAAATCCGTAATCCTACGGATTGCGGCCGAGCTGAAAGCTGGCAGCATCGTGCCAGCTCATATGTTTGCCACCAGAGTCATGGCCCATATGACTGGATTCACTCCAGGCGGGTGCGCAATCAAGCCCGCCCACATTCGTTTTGTGGCCAGGGGCCGATACGCCCGCGCTATGCACGGAATGCACTCTATTCCGGTTGAAGGACGAAAGTTGAAGTGACACTGAAGATAAGCCTGACCGACCCTGACAGCGAGATAGGTCGGTGATAGCCACGGCTCAAGGGAAGATCGCAGAGCGCCACGACCTGACCTACGGCTGCCCGCTACCTGGTGTATCCGCTCATTCCCATTTGCTCGTTGTTGAAAGGAAATCCGTGCTCACCCTAGAATCCGCCATCCAAAGGTTCACCGAGCGCTTCGCCAAGTCTGCCCAAGCGACGGCGGAAGGCAAGGAACTCATTCCAGGCGGCTACAGTCGCACGTCCTTCAACTTCGGCCCACATGCCGTGTTCGTCACCGGTGGCGACGGGGCCCACATCGACACCATCGACGGCCACCGGCTGACAGACTTCAACAACAACTTCACCGTGAACGTCCTCGGTCACGGACACAAGGCGCTCTCCGATGCCCTGATCACCGCAATTCCCAATGGGGTGTCCTTCGGGAATCCCGTCCTCGAGGAAGCGGAACTCGCATCAATTCTGATAGACCGGATCGCGTCCGTCGAGAAAGTCCAGTTCTCGTGTTCAGCGTCGGAGTCCGTGATGACCGCGGCTCGCGTGGCCCGGGCATATACCGGCAGAACGATGATTGCGAAGTTCGAGGGTGGTTATCACGGGTTCACGGACCCCGTTAGCGTGTCGGTACATACCCACCAAGCCCCCGAGTACGGCACGGACGGCAACCCACGGCCGGTCGCGGACGACTCGGGCGTGCCGCAGGAGACTATCGACCTCGTCGTCGTTCTCGTCCAGAACGACCTCGTCGAGACGGAACGAATACTTCGCGAACATGGCGCCGAACTCGCCTGCGTCTTCGTCGAACTGGAGTCTGGCGCTGGCGGACATGTGGTGCTTACCGAAGAATTCGTTCAGATGCTCCGTCGCGTCACGACCGAACTTGGCATCGTTCTAATCATCGACGAAACCGTAAATCTTCGAGCCGCCTTCAACGGGCTTCAGAGCGTGTATGGCATCGAAGGCGACCTGACGGTCATGGGCAAGATTATCGGCGGGGGGCTGCCGTTGGGCGCGGTCGGTGGGCGGGCGGAAATCATGAGCGTGCTGGAAAACGGTGGCGTGGCCATTTCGGGCACCCACCACGGGCACCGACTCGCGCTCGTCGCCGGCATTGCGTGCATGCGCGCCCTCGACGTCGCAGCCTACGAGCGCCTCAACACCATGGCCGGGCGCATCCTCACCGAACTCAGCGCCTGGTCAGCTGCACGGAACAGTTGCTTCACCATCTTCGGTCGCGGATTCTCGTCACTGGCCTACGCCTTCTGCAACGAACCGGGCCAACAGGTCACCACCCACCGCGACTACTGGCACAAGGTAGACGCCGACAAGACGCAGACCCTGTCACTTGAACTTGCGGTCCGGGGGTACTTCCCGGTCGCCCGCGGCGAGGTCTCGCTGTCGCTGGCGATGACCGACGACGACATCTCGGGATTTATCGCGACCGTTAAAGACATCGTCATCGAGATGGAGAGCTAGGCCCGCTACGCACCACGAGTCGCGCTCGTCAAATGCTGATCGAGGAGGAAGGGCAGATCGTGGAGCGGCGTCCGCGGTCCGGCGCGCAGGTAGGAGTCTCCGACGACGCGGTGTCGCCCGCACCTTCGAGCGGCTTCCTGGTGTTCGGCGCCGACGGCAGCGTCCGCGAGACCACCGAACCCGTCTGGGATGAGGCCCGCGTCAAGCGCGCGCTGAGACCTCAATTACGAGGGGGTTGAGCGTGATCCGACGAGAGCAGCGGTTGCGCGACGCATGCCTCGTTCACGCGAACACCGCCCGTTTGGCCATCCAGCCGTCGATGGCGGTCATGGTCAGATCGAGGAAGGGTTCGTCGAACAGCGCATGATCGGCACCCGGGATTTCGACGTGGTGGGCGTCGCGATATCGCCGTGCCGTCGCCCGGGGAATCCTCCGGTTTACCGTCCTACCCTGTTCGGCGCCGATCACGAGAACTGGCGCGGTGATGGCGTCGAACTCGACTGTCGCCGCGTGGCGCCGGTCGAGGTAGGGGAAGCTCGTTTCGCAGTACGCCCGGCCCGATTCGACGACGGCGTCGTCCAACAGTTCGCGGGCGTGCTCTCGCGGCTGGTGCTGCCGATGACTTGGAAGCGGGTCATGGTGGGCATGAGTGGACGGCGCCACGGCGCGCTGGGGTGGAGGAAGTGGGTACCAAACAGGCGCGTTCACGTCAACGAAGAAGCCGACCGCCGCGACCAGCTAAAACTCGCGATCATGATCGGATCTCAAACGTCCAAAGCTCCGCGGATATCAAGTGCCAAGTCGTGACGCTAAGGACTGCGCCAACCGGATCGGATGCGCTCACTACGAGATGGCAATGCCCTAGGACCGTTGAGCAACAACGCATTCAGACGTCATGAATGTTGGCGCGGGCTGCTCCGTGCACGCGGGCCGAATGGCGTCCCATGGCTGACCTGGCTGCGGGCTTGGCGTCGGTTGCGCGCCCGCGCGGTTCTAGGATCCGCCACGGACTTGAGAAATCCGCCTTCGCCATCGTGAGCATTCTGCGAGCACGCATTCTCAATCACTAAGGCGTGAAACCCGTTGATGTGCAGCAGTATTCGGCCACCGATAGGACGCGGCAACCCATCATCGTCACGTGACGGAGGCTTGTGTACGGGATCGGTAGGGCGAACTCGGCCCGGCGCGAGGGGAATTCACGTCCCTAGACGAGTGGACACGGAAGTGAGATTTCTCGGTGTGGACATCGCTTGAGGACGCCGATGTTGCTGCAGTTCAGGGGATCGCGAATGGACAGGATATTTGAGAAGCCACACGATGTGTGGCTTCTCAAGTTTCGTGTCCAATTCTCAAGTGAAATGTCCACCTGATGTCCAATCGGACATGAAAGTGAGATTTTAGTGTCGCGGGGCCGCGCCGTTACGGTGGATCGGCCCCCGGCGCCGATGTGCCGCTGAGTGTCGCAGTGCGAGGCGGTGTCATGTTGGTCGCCGCTGGGGTTTCCCGCAGTGATCGCCTGTTGGGCTGTGAGTGAGCGTGCCAGTGGCCAGGCCCTTTACTACCGGCGCTTCAGCGCGGAGCACGGTCTTGGGTTGTTCATCGAGCGGTCGAGGTGATCTCGCCGTTGACCGCCATGACCCGCGAAGGGTCGTAGTTGTTGGACATGGCCAGCAGGCGCGCGACCGTATCTGACGAGTAGCTTTTGCGAAGAGTCTCTGGGTCGTCCGTGTCGGTGAAGTTCCGTACCAACGTCGGCGAGGTCCACGGCGCGACGGCGGCCATCACCTTGTTGACGTCCGCTTGGACGTCTCCTGCATCAGGGGAGACGACCCCCGTAGCCGTCAACGCGTACCCGTTGTCGCGGTGGCTGACGGCGCTCAACGGTGGGTCTTGGGCGAAAGCTCCTGCGAGTCGGCGGATTTCGACTGTGGTAACCGTGGTCGAGGAAGTTGGTCCCGCTGCGGACAGGAGTGCGTCGACGACAGGTGTGGTCAACTCGCCGATGATGACATGGTCTCGGCACACCGGCATTGGGTCGGTCGGCTCGTTGAAGATGGAGGCCAGATCTGCGTAGGCCAGTTGGCCCGTCTCCCCGAGGATCGGGGTCCCGGCTGCGCGCATCGGCGCGAACAGAGCCTCGGCGCGTTGGGGTGACGCGACGCTCGCATAGCTGACGGCGATGGTGGGTCGGCCGGCAAGTGGTGCCGGCACTGCCGGCGACGCGGGGAGATTCATCATGGTGAGCGATGTCGTCGCCGCGTCGGGAAGTTCGGCGGACCAGTCGGCCCAGGTACGGAGCACGGCTTCCATGTGTTCTGGGGGGAAGACGACTGTCCCGGCATACACCGAGGTCAGGGCGGGCAGTTCCACCTCGACGGCGGTGATCACACCGAGGGCGCCTCGCCCGCCACGCATCGCCCAGAAGAGATCGGGGTGTTCGTCCAGGCTGACACGCCTGAGCACTCCGTCGCCGGTGATGACCTCCAGGCTACGGACGTAGTCCGAGGAAACGCCGAAAGTTGAAGACAGCGGGCCGATTCCGCCTCCGGAGAGGTATCCGACGACGCCAACTCCCGGCGATGATCCCGTCAGCGCTGCCAAGCCATGGTCTGCGGCGGCCCGTACGAGCCTTCCGGCCCGTACCCCGGGTGCGACGCGGGCAAGGCGACGGTCCGGGTCCACTGAGCACGACTGTAGGTCGCCGGTATGGATCACCAGCACGTCGTCGCCCTGGGCCATGGTGCCGTGCCCGGTCGCTTGTACCGCCACCCGCATTCCATGATCGGCGGCGAAGCGAATCGTCGTCGCGATGTCTGACTGGTCGGCGACGGTGACCACGCCGGCGGGTTGCGAGATCAGAGCCGAGTTGAAGGGGGTGGAACGTTCATAGCCAATGCTGCCAGGCAATCTCACGCGTCCCGACAGCATCTTGCCCAATCCGCTCAATGCAGCGTCTGTGACGCTGGTGTCGCCTTTGCTCATAGCCGTTCCCTTTGGTCGGTCCTTCGGAAGCACGTTCCGACGAAACGTACTAGGTCACTAATGGAACGTCAACGCTCCATTAGGACGCGTCGGCGTCTATAGTTGGTCGGGTGTCGGCAGACCCCGTGCTCAGTGGCCCCCAGGTGCGGACCCGTGCCGCGATACTGGCCGCAACGGCGTCGGTGCTGGCCGACGATCGCTCGGCGACGCTGCCCGACATCGCACGAGCTGCTGGTGTGGGTCGTACCACCGTTCATCGGTATTTCAACGACCGCGAAAGTCTCGTGCGTGAGGCCACGTCTGACGCGGTGCGGATACTCGAAGCGGTGCTGGAGGGGGCAGGCGTCGACGACGGACCCGCCGTCGACGCAATGCGACGCGTGATCGCCGCCATGGTGGCGATCGGCGATCGCATCGTCTTCTTGTTCGGTGATCCCCGGGTGATGGAAAGCCTTCGGCCGCACCAACAACCCAATGGCGACGTGCTGGTAACTCGGCTCATCGAGCGAGGGCAGCGCGACGGCACCTTTGATTCCGAACTACCCGCGCTGTGGATTAAGCACGCGTTGTGGTCGCTCGTATTGCGCGGCTGCCAGGACGTGCGAAACGGTGACCTGCCGACGTACGCGGTCACCGCTGCAATCATCCGTACCTTCGAGCACGGGGTCGGGCAACGCATCTGACTGGAGACTGACCGCGGCGGGACGGACCTCTGGGGCAAATCGCGCGACGATCGCCACCCCGTCATGTCCGCTGACGACCCGTTCTCGGACCCGGCATGCCGTTCGGAGGGGCCCGGCCTGCTAGCCGGATCGTTCAGTGGAGTTTAACCCCGTGCGGTACTCGCCGGTGGCCGCGCCCATCCATCTGGCGGAACTCCGAAATGGGACGAACCTGCAGTACAGGAGCTTCCAGGGACGACTTTTCGCCCGGCGGCGGCGAGAAGACTTCCTCGATTGATCTTGTAACAATCGTGTTTGCCATCGAGGCCCTGCCGATGTTGGGGGGTGACATGCCACGCCGGCCGGTCGCAGTCGGTTGGGCCGGTGACACCCATCGGGTCGACGACTTCTTCGCGGTCGACGTCTACGCGACGTCGGCCCCCTTCGCCCGGCCGGTCGCCACGTTGCGTCCCGGGACGGTGGCGGCGGCGATGCTGTCGGCGGACCCCGCAGTCGACATCGGCGATGCGCTGCAGGGTGACGTCGAAATACTTGTGGAGACAACGGTATCCGAGACCGATGCGGCACGGGTGGGAGCACTCACCACGCCGGGTGCCTCGCGCGACTCCGTCGTGGTCGACATGGGCGGTGGGACGATGGACGTCATCGCCGCCGAGGTCAGCCACGTGCTGGCCGGCTGTGGCCAGTTGGTGACCGCGACGGTCGCATCGGCGCTCGGTATTCCGAATGCGTTGGCGGAATGGGTAAAACGTGCCCCGAGCACGAAGATCGAAACGTCCCATGTGGCGATCGCGGAAGACGGTCGGCGCACCTTTCTCGACGGGCCGGCTCGTGCCGACACCATCGGTCGTCTCGTAGTCGACGGCCCGGCTGGGGCGGTGCCCTTCATCGAACGACTCGAACCACAGCAGTGGGCCGCACTGCGACGAGAACTGAAGGTGGCGTGTCTGGGAAGGGCGGCCGCGCGTGCCGGCGTCGCACTCGCGGGCGCACCGGACGTGATCGTCGTCGGCGGGCCCGCGGCAGATCCGGAAATTCTCTGGGCCTTGCGTCGATGTCTTCCGCGGGAGGTGGCCGTCGGCCGTGGTTCGGTCGCGGCTCAGCTCGGAACTCGCTACGCGGTGGCCTACGGGCTCGCGACGAGTCCGTGACGCAAGGCCCCGGATCCGATCGATTTACTATTGTAAAACATACAGCGTCTGTTAATGTCAGTCGGTCGGGACAAGTGCCCAATAGTGTTCGGCCGCCGGTCAGTTCGTATTTCAGTCGATCAGTTTTCACACATCGTGGAGGGGCAGTGGGCCTAGACATGCCGAGAGCAACGGGCGTCCAGACGGCCGCGCCGGATGAGGGCCAAGTCGGCCAACTGGAGCGCCTCGGCGTCGAGTACATCCCGGAGGAAGCTCGGGACTCGAATCCGCGCAATCTCGCGTTCGTGTTCGTCGGCGCGAACCTGACCTTCGGCACGATCATCTTCGGTTGGCTGCCGTTCGTCTACGGAATGGACTTCTGGAGCAACGTCACCTCGCTCCTTCTCGGAAAGGTGCTCGGCACCCTGATCGTGGTGTCGTTGGGTTTCATCGGCCCCAGAACCGGAACCAACCTGACCGTGTCGAGCGGCGCGTTCTTCGGCATCCGCGGCCGATTCATCGGCTCGGCGCTCACCCTGGCGATCGCGCTGATGTTCGCCGCGCTGACCGTGTGGACGAGTGGTGACGCCGTCGTCGCTGCGTCGAACGACCTGTTCGGCACGTCGACGACCGCGGGCGCCCACGCCCTTGGATACGGCCTCATTGCGATGCTCATCGCGCTGGCCGCTCTGTACGGGCATGCCACCATCGTCGCGATGGAGAAGGTGATCGTGGTGGTTGGGATGATCGCGCTCATCCTCGGTGCATTCGCCTTCGCCGGCAGGTTCGACACCGCAGCTGTCAGCGGCGGCGACTACCTCCTCGGGTCGTACTGGCCCACTTGGATCTTCTGCGTCATCCTGTCAGCGGCGGGTCCCATCTCCTACGCCCCGAACATTGGCGACTACACCCGTCGAATCTCGCCAAGGCAGCACGGCGACCGGTCGATCGCGGTTTGGCTCGCGGTCGGACTGATCCTCGGAACGTCACTGCCGTCGCTGTTCGGCATCTTCACTGCCGCGACGTTCGCCAATGTCGCCGAAGGTTCGTATCTCGGCAACCTTGTCGCCGTTTCGCCGTCGTGGTACGTCGTCGTGATCCTCATGCTGGGTCTGTTGGGCGGTCTTGGTCAAGGGACGCTGTGTATCTATTCGAGTGGCCTCGACCTGGAGGGCGTGCTGCCGCGGCTGAATCGTATTCAGACGACGCTGCTTACGTCGGTTCTGGCTATCGCATTGCTCTACGTGGGTACGTTCGTGTTCAACGCCGTCGACTCGATCACCGCGGCGACCCTCTTGCTCAACGCGCTCATGTCGCCGTGGGTGGTGATACTCGCCATCGGCGCCATACGTTGCCGCAGTAGGGGATACGACCCACACGACCTCCAGGCCTTTGCCGAAGGCCGTCGAGGCGGACGGTATTGGTTCGCCGGAGGATGGAACGTGCCGGCCACCGTGGCCTGGTTCGTCGGTTCGGTGCTAGGCCTGCTGACCGTCAACAGTGCGCCGCTGTACGTCGGACCCCTGGCTGGCATTGCCGGCGGGATCGACGTAAGCATGTTCGGATCCATGGCGGTCAGTGCCGTGATCTACCTGTTGGCCTTGAAGTTCTGGCCGCAACACAGCGAGGCGTCGCCGTCCAATCCGAGTGTAGGGAGTAACAAATGATCAAGGTGTACGCGTTTCTCTGCGGCGGTGACCAGGCCGACCTGGCGATCAACGACCCGTTCGACGAGAACGTGGGAACCACTCAGTACAGCCCCTACTTCTTCTACCTCGTGGAGCACCCGCGCGGGCGCGTGCTCTTCGACACCGGCTTGCACCCCGAGATCGCAACGAACTTCGCCGCGCGAATGGGCGACGCCACCGTGGATGCCTTCCCGATCGAGATGTACGAAGACGGAGATGTGGTCGGGCAACTCCGCAAGCTCGGCCTGACCCCCGAGGACGTCGACGCGGTGGTGCCGTCGCACCTGCACTTCGACCACGCCGGTGGGCTTGAGTTCGTCAAACATGCCCCGGTCTATCTGCAAGCGAGCGAGCTCGAGACGGCGCGCAATCCGCCGGTCTACCAAGCTGACCTCTACATGGCGGCAGACTTCGAACACGACCTCGATTGGCGCCTGCTCGACGGCGATCACGACCTGTTCGGCGACGGTAGTTTGCAGATCATCGCGACGCCGGGGCATACGCGCGGTCATCAATCCCTAGTCGTCAGATTCGACGAACGTCCACCCCTGGTGCTGATCGGTGACGCCGCCTACAACCTCGAGAAGATGCGGCAGCGCCGGCTCCCGGCAATCGTGTGGAGTCCTGACGCCATGGTTCAGAGCTGGGAGCGCTTGGAGCTCATCGAACGCGAAACGGGTGCCGAGCTGCGGTGCACTCACGAGTCAAACTTCGCCGACGTACCGATCTCTCCCGACGCCTACTGGAGCTGATCGGCACCGTAGGTCGCACGGCCACCGCACCGCGCCAAAATAGCTAAGGAGGCGAGGTGTTCGAACCTTCCGCGCACCATGGTGCCGACGATCGGGATGCTTGCGAGTTGGTCAGGTGTGACGGCGAGTGGATCCGCTGCGAACACTGTCAACGTGGCGAACTTGCCCACTGCGATGGAGCCCTCGTCGGCTTCCCGGCCGCCGATGACCGCCGGAATGCGGGTGTAGGCGTGCAGTGCTTCCCTCGGGGTGATGGCTTGGTCGGCTGCGATCGGCGGGCTGTCTTGCTGGCAGGGAGGGCGGCGTAGCCAGGCGGAGGCCATGATTTCGCGGGGGACGAACGGTCCGATCGGCCAGTCCGATCCCAATGCCAGTCGACCACCTGCGGCGAGAATTGCGCGCTGCGGGAAGGCGCGAAGGGCGCGGTCCCTGCCGAGCCGTCGAGACCAGACGTCGCTGTGATCGCCAGTGAGGAAGTGCGAGCAGTGACACGTTTGCATGCTCGCGATCACGCCGGTGTCGGCGAATCGGGCCGCTTGCTCGCGATCACGCCGGTGTCGGCGAATCGGGCCGCTTGCTCGGAGAACGGAGTTTCGACGTGTTCCACCCGGTGTGCGGCACCGGATGCCGTAACCACCGGGCCCAGAACATCCAAGGCGTACTCCACCGCAGCGTCGCCGATCGCGTGAGTCGCCGTGGGGATCCCCTGGGAGGCCAAGAACGTCACCGCGTGGCGGTAGGCGTCGAGATCGTGCCACGTCGACGTGGTCCCGCCCCCGTAGCAGTCCGGCGCCTTCAACCAGGCCGTGCCGTTGTCGATCGTCCCGTCGATGTAGAACTTGATTCCTTCTACCCGCCAACGCTTTCCACCGAACTTCAGCCATTCGACGAATTGCAGGCGCTCGGCCTCGGTGTGGCGCGGTTCTTAGACGGGGGAGAATCGGTAGAACAGCGGCAGTTGGTCCGCCTCGTCGAGGGCCTTAAGGACGTCAAGGTGGTGCTCGGAGAAGTCCAGTGCGTGCGTCGCCGTGAGTCCCGTTGCCGCCATGCGGCGAAAGAGCTCGCGCGCCGCTGTGACCCGTTCGGAAAGCGGTGGCTGCGGGAGCGCGTTGCCGACGAGGTCCACTGCCTCTTCGTGCAGACCCCCGGTGGGGCGGCCGTCTTCATCGCACTCCACCTCCGCCAACGGACCCAGGTCGACTGGCCCGGTGACGTTGGCGTGGTTCAGTGCGGCGCGGGACGCATAGGCCGAATGCCCACCGTCGTGCAGGCGCAGGAACACCTTTCGGCCGCCGCGCACCCGGTCCAGGAACCCGGCTGCGTCGTCGAGATGCGTTCACCGGAGATGCCGAGTGCCCGGGCGGACAGGTTCTCGTCGTTGTGGATCGTGCCGGCGAGCACGATCATGTCCATCGTCACCAGCCCGTGGTGAGGACTCGTTCGAGTGAGTCCACGAAGTAGTCCACCGATTCCTTCGAGATGACCATCGGCGGCTTGATCTTGAACACGTTCAGGTAGTCGCCGGTGGGTTGCATGACGACCCCGAGAGTGAGCAGGCGGTCGCAGATCGCGGCGGTCTCCTCGGTGGCTGGTTCAAGAGTGACGCGGTCCCGGACGAATTCGAGCCCCAGATAGAAGCCCGAGCCGTGGACGGTGCCGATGATCGGGTGGTCATCGGCCAGCGCGAGAAGGCGGGCCTTGAGGTGTGCACCCACGACACGCGCGTTCTCCTGCAGCCCTTCCTGCTCGATCACGTCGAGCACGGCCATGCCGATCGCCGACGAGACCGGTGAGCCACCCGTCGAGGAGAAGAAGTACCCCTGCGTGCGGTAGCGCTCGGCGATGTCACGTCGGGTGACGACGACACCGATCGGCTGCCCGCCGCCAACGGACTTCGCGACGGCAACCACGTCGGGGATGGCTTGCTGCTGCTGGAAGCCCCAGAACCATTCGCCGAGTCGGCCGTAGCCGACCTGGACTTCGTCGGCGATCGCCAGGCCGCCGTGCTTGCGCACCGCGGCGTACACCTGCGCGAGGTAGCCGTCGGGGAGCGCGACGCCGCCTGCGTTGCCGAAGTAGGACTCGCAGATGAAGCCGGCGGGAAGCTTTCCCGCGGCTGCCATGTCGTCGAGGACCTGCACGGCCTCGGGGGCGTAGCGGGCGGCGTCGGCACCGCGGTGGACGCCGCGATACGAGTTCGCCGCGTCGACGGTGTGCACCCAGGACGGCCGCGTGGCAAGGGCGTTGGGGTTGTCGGCGATCGACGTCGAGACGGCGTCACTGGCATAGGTCCAGCCGTGATACGCCTCGCGCATCGCCACGATGTCGGGACGTCCGGTCGCGGCCATCGCGATGCGGATCGCGAGATCGGTTGCCTCCGAACCGGAATTGACGAAGAACACCGTGTCGAGTTCGTCGGGCAGCGTCGCGGATATCCGGTCGGCGTATTCGGCGATGACGCGATAGTTGAAGCGGGAGTTGGTGTTCAGCAGGTGCATCTGCCGGTTGGCCGCCGCGACCACCCGGGGGTGGGCGTGCCCGACGGAGGCGACGTTGTTGACCATGTCGAGGTAGACGCGACCGTCGACGTCGGCGAGGTACTCCCGCCATCCGCGCTCGATGCGAGGGGGACGGGCGTAGTAGTGCTCCTGCACGTCGGCCAGTACGCGTTCGCGCAGGGCGAGGGTGTCGTCGTCGACCTCGTCGACTGCCGCAGGCAGGCCGAGGCTCGGACCGGGATCGCCGGCGAGAAGCTGCCAGCCAACGGCGTATGCCGACTGCACCCGAAGCGGCACGTCGATCGAATCCGCGCGGGTGAACTGGACGTCGACCGGGGTGCGGGCCGGCAGCTGCCCCTGGTCGTCGCCGGTGAATCGCACGGCATGCTCACCGGTGACGATCATGAAGCCGTCGTCGGTCGACACGAGGCGGCCGTCGGTCGGGATGGCGACGGTGGTGTCCTTGGCGAGCCACAGGGTGAGCGCGGTGGGCACGGTGGCCGGCGCGGCGGGCGTGCGCATCGGAGCGCCCGCGAGTCGGGGGCGCCACGCTGGCACGACGGCCGCGGGTGCGCCGCCGTCCAGGACGGCCAGCGCGGCGTCGCCGAGAGCTTCCTCGTCCAGCCAGCGTCCCTCGTCGTTGAGCGGCGACGTGGTTCCGGCGTCGAGGGTGACAGCACCGGCCAGGCCGTCGAGCAGGGGAGCGGCGTCCCACACCGGGCGCGGGCGGGTCGCGAAACCCAGTGCGTGACGGATGCATTCGCCCATCACCTCGAACGGCACCGACGCCGCCTGCCGGAGCACCAGGAACTCGCGATCCAGCGCGGCGTCGGCATAGGCATTCTTTGCGTCGAGGCGAACCTGCTGACGTCCGCTCAGTGCCAACACCACCCCGCGAAGGGCGACCAGCGGCCAGATCGCGTCGACCTCGTCCTCGCTGAGCGGGCGAATCGAGTGGAAGGCGAGGATGGCGGGCAGTGTGTGGGCTGGGGTGAGGCCGTCGTGATGCAGCAACGAGGAGACGGTGACGGCGATTTCGTTGACGGCCCACGACTCGGCGACGTCTCCGAAGTCGATGACGGCATCGGGCAGCGCACCCGGTTTGCCGATCACGTTGTCGTCGGTGATGTCGAAGTGCCCGAGCTGGGTGGGCAGTCGCGAGGAGACCGCGTCGAGGCGGCGCTGCGCCGATTCGGCGACGGCGGAGGCGAACTGGCGCACCTCGGTGTCGGGCTCGTCGGGTGCGAGCGTCGCGATGACGCGCTCGGCGTGGCGCAGATCCCACTGCAGCACGCGGACGGACGCCGGGTGGCTGAGGTCGGCGAGCGCGACACTCACCTTCGCCGCGAGCTCTCCCATCCGGGCCACCGTGGCGGGGGAGAGGTAGCCCGACCCCATGAGGGTGGCGCCGGAGACGTGGGTGATGACGCGGGCGTGGATGCGGCCCTGGGAGGTGTTCCACCACGCGGACATCGGCCCACGCGGGCCGTCGACCACCTGAGGGACGCGCAGCGTCGGCTCGCGCTCTGCGACTGTCGCGGCGGCGAGGTCCTGCAAGTCGATCTCCGCCTCGCTGAAGACGGGATTGCTGAGCTTGAGGACTCCGACCGGCGCGGTGTTCGCGACGTCGGACACCACGAAGTTCTGATCCTGCTGGCTTCCCAATTCGGTGACGGTGCACGCCATCCCGAACGTCTCGTCCATCAGCCGCCGAACTTCGTCGATCTCGAGGGTCGGCGTGGGCAGCTCTGGGTTGGCGAAGAAGTTGAAAACCTGCTCTGTCATGGGTGTTTCGTCACTCTTTCTTGAAAACGGTGCGGCCGCCGACGATGGTGCGTGCGACGCTGATGCTCAGGAGGTCCCCGTCCGCGTCGAGGATATCGCCGTCAAGCACCACTAGATCGGCGTACATGCCCGTTCGCACTCGCCCGATGCGGGTGTCCGCGTCGAACGAAGCGGCAGAGTCGAGGGTGGCGTGGCGCAGCGCCGATGCGAGTGGGATGACGTACTTGGGCAGGTTGGCCGGTAGCGAGCGGTCGGTCGCCGAGCGCCGCGTGGTGGCAATGTAGATGTTCACCAGCGCCTCGTGAGGTGCGGTCGGGGCGTCGGTGCCGAACGCCAGTCGTGCTCCCGCCGCGGTGAAGGAGGGCCACGGGTAGCCGCGCTCGACTCGGTCGTCGCCGAGCTGGGTGCGCCAGTTCGGCTGAATGGCGGGATCGGCGTGCACCGGTTGAACCGATGCGGTAATCCCGAGGCGTGCCATCCGGGCAGGTGTCTCATCGTTGACGATCTCCACGTGCTCGAGCCGCGGCCGCCTGTCCCATGGCGGGTTGACCCGGATCATCTCTTCGAGGACGTCAAGGGCCACGTCGCTGGCGAGGTCGCCGATCGCATGGATGGCCAGGCGCAGACGGGCGGCATCCGCGGCGACCGCGACTGGGAGCAGTGCGTCGGCACTCCAGAGCAGGTCACCGTTCGAGCCGTTGGCGTAGGGATAGGACATCGCCGCCGTGCACGCGTCGATCACGCCGTCGAGCACCAGCTTGATGCCGATGAGCTCGAGCCACGGCGTCGGATCGTCCCGCAGTTCGAGGACGCGTTGAATTTGGTTGAGGTTCTTGACCGCATCGCCGGTGTCGACGACGAGCCAGTGCGCCGACACGCGCACCGGCAGGCGGCCGCCCAGTCGTTGCGCGTAGCCGCGTAGTGCTCGCCAGCCGTCCTCGTCCATCCCCATGTCGACGACGGAAGTGACGCCGGCGGCCGCGAACGCATCGAGGGCAAGGGCGATGTGCTCCACTCGGTCGTCGTCGGAGGTGACCGACGCCAGGTACGCCCAGCCGAGTTCGTGTGCGGCTCGCTCGTAGAGCATCCCTGCGGGAGCGCCGTCGGGAAGGCGCGACAGCCGGCCGCCGGCGGGGTCCGCGGTGTCCGCGGTCAGACCCATCGCCGTCAGGGCGGCGGTGTTGACCCAGATCGAGTGCATGTCGTTCGAGTCGAGGAACACCGGGATGTCGGAGACTGCCTCGTCGAGCATCGCGGCGGTGGGCTCACCGTCGACGGAGTCGAAGAGCCATCCGCGGCCGCGCAACATCGTCGCGCCTGCGTCCAGCGACTCTCGGGCGTCCCGCAGGCGTCGCTGAATCTCGGCCAGATCGCCCGCGTCGGTGAGTGCCACGCTGCTCAGCCCGGCGCCGAGCCAGAGCAGGTGCACGTGTGAGTCGACGAACCCAGGCAGGACGAATCGCCCTTCCAACTCCACCGTGTCGTCTGCAGCCGCGGTCTCCGGGGAGCTCGTCGGGTACACGTCGACGATCCGGTCACCGTCGATCACCACGCCTTCCGCCTCTTCCAGCGCGCCGTCGGCGACCGCGTCCACGGCGCCGGAGGAACTAAGGATTCGCGCGTGTATCAATGCAGTTCGCGTGGTTGGGGTGGTCATCGACGTGACTCCTGTTCCGTGTGATTCGTCAGCCGGGCCGCCGTGTCTGCGTTCTCCACCCGGGTCGACAAGCGGGCGACCAGGACGACCGGGACGACCAGCAGCCAACTGGTCACGCCGAGCACCCAGCCGAAGATGTCGTAGCCGAATGCCTGCACGACCCATCCGCCGAACATGGGGGCGAAGCTGGTTCCGACGAGGTAGACGCCGAGCGAGGGGCCGGAGAATCGGCCGTTGGCGTCCAGCGCGGCTGCCGTGGCGATGAAGAGCAGAAAGGCCGCCAGGTATACCGAGTTCCACGCGACCAGCAGCACCCCGTACAGGGTGGGGTCGGTGGCGAGGCATGTGCCGAGTTTGAGGCCGCCGCCGACGACGAGGAGGACCGCCATCGGGAGTGCGCGGCCGAGTCGATCGCCGAGGAGGATAAGGGCGAGTGCGGCGGCGAATCCGCCTGCGCTGGAGGCGCTGAGCACGATTCCGAGCGCTGTGTCGCTCAGCCGGGCGTTCTCGGCCCCCATGGTGCCTGCGATCGCCCAGAGCGAGTCCTCGCTGATCGCCCAAATGGCGTACATGGCCAGCAGCGCGAACCCGGCAATCGTGGTGCGTACCTGACTCGTTGAGGCGACCCGTGGGTTCCGGACTGGATCAGGGGACTCGGTGACGGGTGCGGCGGGGAGCCAGCCGGATGTGATCAGCAGAGCGACCGCGAGGCCCGCGACGAGTCCGTAGACACTTCCGAGGGAGACCCCGACCACGGGTATGAGTGCGAGCACCAGGGTGACGACGGCGCGGTTGACCAGTCCGTTGGCCGCCGACATCCGGTTGGGGTTGCGCAGCGCGGCCAAGGCCGCCCCACTGGCCGCCAGGGCACCCCCGGCTCCCGCGCCACCGACGATCACTCCGGTAATCGTCACGGCGGTGCCGAGGGGGAACGCGGCCACGGTGAACCCGAGGGCCGTCACGGCGAGCCCGACCCGGGCGACCGCGACGCGTCGGACACCTTCGGCGAGGCGGGTGACGGCGATGCACGCCAGGGCGGTGGCGAGCAGGGATCCCGTCATGATGGTCCCGGCTTCGCCGACGCTGACACCGAGTGAGTCCTGCAGCGCGATCACCATGAACGGCAGCAGGTTTGCCGTCAACAGTCCGAGAACGGACATGCCGAAGGTGGACGTAGCCCGACGAGTGTTCAGCGGAAGGCGCGTGGTGTCGGCGGTCGTGGAAATCGTCATGAGCTGCCTCGTTCCGGCGGGCAACGTCGCCCGAATTGCTAAAACATACACCGTCGGTTTCGTGGACGCCAGGCCTCAGGAGGAACCCTGTGGGGGTACGTCCAGGCTCTACTTCGAGTCGGCTTTGCGGACTGAGTGCTCGACAACCATTTCCAGGCAAAACATACACCGTCGGTTTTACCGGCGCGGGCTTTGGCGACATGGAGTTCAGTGCAGGCCGCGCCACCCTTAGAGCGGCGACCCAACGGTGGTGGCAAGTGTCCCGGCCACGGCGCCGTCGGCGCTGCGGGCGACGACGACGATCAATGGTCCGTATGGTGCGCGCCACTCGCTGTGCGGGGCGCGGTGGCCGTTCCCCGGGATGGTGCCGGTGGCAACGCCTTCGGTGACGTCGAGCCGCACGCGAACCCCGTCGACGAAGGCCTCGACGTCCGCTGCGGCACCAGTGGTCACCTCGACGCGGAAGGTGAGTTCGTCGACGTCGACGACGGCAACGAATAGTTCGCCGTCGGCGCTGCGGAGCGGGCACTCGAAGACTTGCTCGTCGGACAGCGCGGGGGTGCGGGCGGGCGCGACGCGTCGAGTCCGGAGCGCCTCGACGGAGCGCGCGAGGCGCAGCAGGGTGGTGTCCGAATAGGCGGCGCCGGCCACGGTCAGTCCGACGGGCATCCCGGTGTCGTCCATCGTGCCCATCGGGATCGTCACGGTGGGAATGCCAAGGTGGCGGGGGACGAGGTTGCCGTTGGACACCCACACCCCGTTGCGCCAGGCGACGTCGGCCGAGGCGGGGTTCACGTCGGCGTCCGCGGGCCCGACGTCGGCGGCCGCCGGGAAGACGACCGCGTCGAATCCGTTGGCGTGCAACCACTCCTCGAAGTCGACGCGACGCGTCTCCTCGAGCCCACGCATCCCCGCCGCCACGGCCGGGATGTCGTGCCACGGCGTGACTCCGTCGGCGGCGAGGTGCACGTAGTCCGCGAGGTCGTAGGCGACGTCGAACGGGAGGACGCCGTACTGATCCGGCAGGGCACCAGTGGGCGCCGGGAAGATGCGGGCGGGATCAACCTCGGACATGCCGCTGAGGCCTGGCTGACCGTTCGACCGCAGGAACCCGTCGAATGCCCAGACCGACAGCGCGCCGAGCTCCCGCTCCAGGAATTCGGCGGGAACGATGCCGCGGTCGACCATCGTCCGGGATTCCGGATGTAGGCCCTCGTAGTTCTCGACGACGGGGAAGTCGGTCTCGACGACCTCCGCGCCGGCAGCCACCAGGTCGTCACGCATGCTCTGCCACAGGGCCATCACCGAGTCGCGGGTGTGGATCGGGTGGGCGCTGCCGGGATCGCCGTTGACGTAGAGCCGGGGTACCGCGAGCCGGAGACCGCCCAACGGCAGCGTGGGTAGGCCGACGTACGACTCGGGCCGCACCTCGGACGCCGCGGGCAGGTCGACCCAGTCCTGCTGACGCCACAGGTCACCGTCGACGAGCGGGTCGTCGGCCACCACGGCATCGAGGAGGTGCAGCAGGTCGTCGACCGAGCGGGCATGCGGTACGACGACGTCCATCGTGGGCACCAACGGCCAGTTTCCGCGTACCGAGATCACTCCGCGGGACGGGGTGTACGCGACCAGCGCGTTGTTCGACGCGGGAGCACGGCCGGAGGACCACGTCTCCTCGGCGAGACCGAACGCGGCGAAGCTCGCCGCCGTCGCCGTGCCGGAGCCGTTCGACGACCCCGATCCGAACGCTGCCGTAAGGAACTCTGCACTGTAGGGACTTTCGGCGCGGCCGTAGAGTCCGCGTTGCATTCCGCCGGCCGCCATGGGCGGCATGTTCGTCAGCCCGAGGCAGATCGCCCCGGCCGCGCGCAGCCGGGCGACGGCGAACGCGTCGTCGGTGGCGACGAGGCTCGCGAAAGCAGGTGAGCCGGCCGTCACGGGCAGGCCGCGCACCTTGTAGCTGGCCTTCGCCGTGAACGGGATGCCGTCCAGCGGACCGAGGGTCTGCCCGCGGGCTCGGCGAACGTCCGAGGCGCGAGCGTCCGCGAATGCCGACGGGTTGAGCACCGGCACCGAGTTCAATGCGATCCCGGACCGGTCATAGTGGCCGATCCGGTTCAGGTAGCGCGCCACCAGTTCGACGCTCGTCACCGTGCCGTCCGTCAACGCGCCGCACGAGCGGTCGACGTCGGCCTCGGCGACCGTGAATTCGGCGATGATCATGACAGCACTAAAACATACGATGTAGGTTTAAGGAATGGGCAGTATTTCGACGTGGGCTGATGCGCGCCGTCGCCTGTACGCTGACGTGCTCCTGAGAGGAGACGGCCATCGGACGACCACCTCGCGCACTACTCAGTCGCGACCTCATCGCCCGCACCGCCCTGGCGCTGGTCGACCGGCACGGCGTCGAGGGTGCCAGCATGCGGCGCGTCGCGCAGAAACTGGGCGTGAACCCCACCTCGCTCTACAACCACGTCGCCGACCGGGCGGCGATGATCGAAGACCTCCGTGCCCTGGTGTCGGCCAACATCGATTCGGCGCCACTGCGCGAATTGCCATGGGAGGACGGCCTTGTCGCCTGGGCCCGGTCCTATCGGCTGGCCTTCGCGCGGCATCACCGCGCGGTGCCCCTACTCATGACCACACGTGCGTCCGCGCCGGTGCTGCTGACCGAGTACGAGGACTTCGCGGTCGCGGCAGAGGCCGTCGGGTGGCCGAGCGCGGAGGTGCTTCCACTCTTGACCGCGTTCGAATCCTTCATCCTCGGCAGCGTCCTCGACATGTCGGGGCCCAGCGTGGTGTTCGATCCCGCCGGTCAGGAAGAACGCTTCCCGCGCCTGGCCGCGGCCTACGAGACACTGCAGCACGAGGACCCCGACGATCCCATCGCCACTCGCGCGTTCGAGCGGGGTCTCGCGATGCTCGTCGCATCGGCACGGCCGCCGCGCCCCAAGCCATGACCTACCTCGTGAGCAATCCATTGCACGCGAGGTTCTTTCGAGAAGGACGGTACCCATGACCTGGCGCATGCCATCCGAAACGGCCCCCCACGACCGGACGTGGATGGCCTTCCCCCGGGAGGGCTTCACCATGGGCGACAGCGCCGCCGGGCGGGAGGAGTGCTACGCCGCGTGGACCGAGGTCGCGCACGCCGTCGCCGAATTCGAACCGGTCAGCATGGTGGTCGACCCCACCGAGATCGAGCGGGCACGACGAATGTTGTCCTCCGCGGTCGACATCGTCGAGTTGCCACTCGACGAATTCTGGATGCGTGACTTCGGGCCCACCTTCGTCGTCGACGACGACCGTCCCAATGTGCTTGGCGCAGTGGACTGGACGTTCAACGGATGGGGCTCACCGGACTGGGCGGAATGGACGAAGTCGGCCGAGGTCGTCCGCGGGGTGGCCCCACTGGTCGGCGCGGAGATCGTCAGCTCGACGCTCGTCAACGAGGGCGGCGGCATCCACGTCGACGGAGCGGGAACGGTGTTGCTCACCGAGACGGTGCAGCTCGACCCGCGCCGGAATCCGTACGCCGACAAGCGTCGCGTCGAAGCGGAGCTGGAACGCACGATCGGGGCGACGCACGCGATCTGGCTGCAGCGCGGCCTGACTCGGGACTACGAGAGCCTTGGCACCAACGGCCACGTCGACATCGTGGCGACCATCCCGTCACCGGGCCGCCTCCTCGTGCACACTCAAACCGACCCAGCGCACCCCGACCACGAGGTGAGCAGGGACGTCCGTGCCGCCCTCGAGGCGACGACGGACGCCGCGGGACGCACGTGGGACATCGTCGACGTGCCCGCACCGGCCACCCTTCGCGACGCCCACGGCTTCGTCGACTGGAGCTACGTCAACCACCACGTCGTCAACGGCGGCGTGATCGCCTGCGGTTTCGGAGAGTCGGTGGCCGACCAACGCGCCAGCGAATTGCTCGGCGAGGCCTACCCCGGTCGGCGGGTGGTGACCGTCGACGCGCGGCCCATCTTCGCCCGTGGCGGCGGCGTCCACTGCATCACGCAGCAACAGCCCCGAATCCCCGGTGGCGGCTGACGCCACCGACCACGCCGTGGATTCGGGTCGAGGGGCCAATCCGTCAACGGGTCGTCGCCCTGGACCAGTTCCCTGCCGAGGACGAGCGTGACGTCCGGGCCACCCCCACCTTGTCAATCTTCAACGACGATGTCTGCGTGTCGGCGAGGAGGCGGTCGACGCCCTACTTCCTATATTGGCCAAACCACTGTGCGCGAAACGCTGACGGAGACATTGCGATCTTCGGACTTCGTGGCTCGGGGCGACTGATCGCCCCGCGGAATTCTGGAGTACGCGCCGTTCAAGTACTTGGTGATCCCGAAGAGCACCAACTACTAGATGGTGCCTCGAGACGGAGAGACCGTCGCCTACGTCATCGAGACCGCCTCGGCGCTTCGCATGCCCGACCGCGGGAATATCGGCCATATCCTGCCCATTCGGCTTGAAGACTGGCACCTCGTTCCTGTGACCGGCCGGCAATGACGACCCGCAGACCGTCGGCATGCAGCCTGCCGGCAATTTGCGCTCCGATGCCGGACGTGGCACCGGTGACTACCGCAACCCGTGGTTCGCCGCTCATGGAGTCCTTTCCAATCGCAGATTGTCTACAATCCGCGGAAAATTTGCCCATAGACGAGTGGTACGACACCCCGGTAGTGGGTCGCCGTTCACGGTGAGGGCGTGGAGTTCGTTTGGATCGTGGCGCTGCACCGTCGGGTCGTCGACGTCGTCGAGTCGGGGCGCCGCGCCCCAGGGCATGGATGCGCAGGGCCTTCATCGACAGTCCCCTCTCTCCGTAGGTGATCGTGGCGGTACCCGATTGATTGACCACAGCATGCCTCCTAATCGGACCATTCCGTTGCGGTTCGCTGACCGGAACGGGCGTATGTGCAATGGGCCGGAAGAAGGTCACAGTGATACGCCGCGTGTGCGATCTGGGTGGCCCGGGGGAGCGGTTCGAGAGCAGGCCGATCGTGGGAGGACGCACATGTCAGCCGGCACGGCCATCGTGATCACCGGCGGGCTGGTCGGTGGCCGTGCGGACTCCGCGACGTTCGATGCGCCGACGCCGTGGTGGTCGAGGCGAACGAAAATGCTTACACTACAATTGATTTCATACCCGACCCCAGCATACCGTCGTTGCCCGTACTCGCGGACAGTGTCGGGTAAGATCCCCGTGACCATCAAGATCGGATGATGACGCGTGACTGACAGCACCGGAACCGATGCCCAGCTGAGCCCCAACGACTGGGTACGCGAGCTGACCCAGAGCATTCTCGAGCGGGGCACCACCGATGGGGCCGAGTATGTCGGCCACCCTGTCGTACTGTTCACCGTCACCGGGGCGAAGTCCGGTAGGAAGCGCTAGTGCCGCTGATGCGCGTCGAGGCGGACGGCAAGTACGCCATGGTTGGCTCCAACGGCGCCGGCCCCAAGCACCCGTTGTGGTACTACAACGTCAAGGCCAACCCCACCGTCACGGTGCAGGACGGCGCACAGGTCGTGACCCTCACCGCCCGCGAGCTCAGCGGGACCGAGCGTGCGCAGTGGTGGAAGCTGGCCGTCGAGGCCTACCCGCCATACGCCGAGTACCAGACCCAGACCGACCGGCACTTGCCGGTGTTCGTCCTTGAATGACCAGGCAGGACATGTTGCTCCAAAGTGAGGAACGGCCTTGAGGATCGGAATCTCCACCTTCGTCACCGACGACGGGATCGACCCGGTGTCGCTGGCTCGCGCCATCTAGGAGCGCGGATTCGACTCATTGGTGATCGCCGAGCACACCCACATTCCGGCTAGCAGAGAGACGGCGTTTCCGCTCGACGGTGACATGCCGGACTTCTACTATCGGACGCTCGACCCGTTCGTCACATTGGCCGCGGCTGCTGCCGTGACGTCGAAGATCGACCTGGTCACCGGGATCGCGTTGCTCATTCAGCGAGATCCGATCATCACCGCAAAAGAAGCCGCGAGCGTCGACCTGATCTCCGAGGGGCGGTTCGTCTTTGGCGTGGGCGCCGGCTGGAACATCGAGGAGGTGCGTAACCACGGCACCGACCCGAAGACGCGGGGGGCGCTGCTGGACGAGCGGATCGAGGCTGTCAAGGCGCTGTGGACGACCGAGCCGGCCGAGTACCACGGTGAGCACGTCGACATCGAATCCTCCTACCTGCGCCCCAAGCCCGTGCAGAAACCGCACCCCCCGATATACATCGGCGGCAACTCCGATGCCACGGTGAAGCGGGTGTTTCGACACGATGCCGGGTGGATCTCCAACGCGTCGCCCGTCGAGGAATTGTGCAAGCGCATCACGGCGATGCGTGACGGCGCGGGCCACGACGTTCCGCTGCTCCAGTTTGGCACCCCTGCAAACGCCGAATATTGGGGCGCTTGCGAGGAATTGGGGTTCGGACAGCTTGCGCTCCTGCTGCCGACCAGGCCGCGCGACGAATCACTGAGGATTCTCGATGAGTACGCCGCTGTGATGTCTGGGTACCGCGGAACACCAAGTTCGTGAAGACCGCTGTTCGCGGCGACGGAAGTGGAGACCACCTCCAGCGTTGCGATCTCGATCATCCCCGGGCGTCGCGCCCAGGTCAGGAGATCACCCCACGACAGCTCGAGAAGCTACGGGCCACGGTAACGCCGCACCCCTTCGTCGTGACTGAAGCCTTGGCCACCAAACCATGTTGTGCGGCAAGAGCCTCGAGGTAGCTCAGTTGATTTCTCTTTCCAGAGCCATTGGTTGCCGACCCGACGACGTCCACGAAGAGTCTTTGTGCCAGGCAGGGCAAGCGCGTTCTCAACGGCTCGGCAGGCGTCGGTGTGCTGCGTGACGCAGTAGAGTCCAAGCTCTAACCGATCTGCCGCTCAGCCAATTGTTCGATCTCGTCAGCGTCCACTTCGCCATCGGCCAGCGCCGCCTCCGCGACCAGACCGTCGGGGAACGTCCTGTGCGCATGGTGAACGTGCTGTGCGCGTAGGTCATAGGCTGGGGTGTCATGGCTGATCTGGCCCGAGCACCACGATCGACGTCATCGGCTCCTGGCCGCACTGAACGTGGCCGCGGATTCGTGGATCCGCATCGATCGAGAAGATCTGCCAACGCGCATCAAGACGTCGATGGCGGGTGCACGACGCATTCATGAAGTAGTGGTGAAAAGAGTTGGAGCGCAACGGATTCTGGCTCAACAGGCCGAGACGACAGGTTCAGCGACATCATCGTCGACGGATACCGAGGTGTGTTCTGACACGGAATGCCACGCCAGCCACCACCTCGTCGTGCCCGATTGGAAGGACCGCACGTTGATGGCGATGACAGCGCCGTCGATGGGCTAGATGTTTATGGATGGAGCCCCTTGCAATGGCCATGCCGCCGATTCCGTCGGGAGGCATCACCCAAAAGTCGGATGGGCGCGATCGACGTGCGCTAACTCAAGACACTTCCTCGGCAAGGATTACGCCGCCAGGGAGAGCCCCCTGGTGACGGTTCACGTAGAGATCGATCGATGGTTCGGTTGGTCCCGCGGTCGCCCCTTCCGGACTAGCGCACGGCGTCCTGGGGCGATGCGTCAGCATCAATCGCCCGGTAGTGTGAGCGGCTCCAGGCATTGGAAACGAGTATGGAGTCATGCCCAGGGAGCAGTCGTCCGGGGGCCGACGAGACGCCCGGTATGCACCGGAGAAGAAGGCATCCGCAGCGCGGTTAGTGCGGAGCCCATGCGAGCGGAGTTGGGGACGTCCCAGGTCGTGTCATCTGATGCATCATTGCCGCATCGGTGCCGGTAGGTCCAATCGCGAAGCGAACGCTGGCAGGCGCGTGTCGCGACAACCGCACCGGAAGGAGGTGGTGCGAACGTGGCGCGATCCACCAAACCCGTTGACGCCGAGGCGCTTTGGCCAAATCGACCGGGAGTGTGCAAACGCTGGACTTGTAACCGTGCTCCCTTTGAGGCGAAGAAGTCTCCTTCTGGCTCGGGGAACCGTTCGCCATTCAGGGTCCGAGTGGGGTGCTGCCTGATTATTATGACAAGAACCCGAAGCGGAATATGTTGTGCTGCAACAAATTCCGATAGTAATATCAAACGATGGGCTGCCAGCATCGTAGATTAGCGGCGTAAGCTTCGAACCGATTCCGTCACGGCGACATATTGCAAGTCGTCCACGGCGTAACTCTTTCTGCCGTCACTGGCTGACGGGTACCGTGGGTACGTTTCGTCGGCCGTGGCACAACCGTGAACGAGAGGAATGGCATGGATGGCTTGAGGCGCCCGCTACGCGCCGACGCCGCTCGCAATCGGGCGCGGGTGCTGGAGGTTGCGTACGAGGCGCTGGCCACCGAAGGTACGTCGGTGCCGATTGACGAGATAGCCCGACGGGCGGGCGTGGGAGCCGGGACGGTTTGGCGCCACTTCCCCACCAAGGCGGCGCTGTTGAGCGCGGTGATCGTCGGCCGTGTGCACAAGTTGGCCGACACCGCCCGAGAGCTGCTCGACGGTGGCGATTCCAGCGAGGCGATCTTCGATTTCCTTCGTGCGGTGATCGCGGAGGGTTTCCTCGACCGCTCCTTCGCCGATGCGATGGCCGGCTCGGGCATCGACCTTCACCTCGTCGCACCGGAGGCTGACGAGGAATTCCGCGCGTTGCTCGGCGAGCTACTCGCCGCGGCACAGCGGTCCGGCTCGGTCAAGGCCACTGTCACAGCGCGTGACCTCAAGGCGCTGATCGTCGGCGTCCATGCGATGCAGGCATACGACTCTGAGGTTGCCGCCCGAGTGACTGAGATGGCCATGGCCGGACTACGCCCTTAAGGCCATGCACAGACGACTGTTATCTACGTCATTATCTTCTCTTTGGCGCGGAAAGCCCCCTAGTCTGACCTAAGCGGGGCGCACGCCCCGGTCGAAGAGTTTCGGAAGGACGACCATGGCGACGTGGACCACGAACAACATTCCCGACCAGTCCGGGCGCACGGCGGTCATCACCGGCGCGAACACTGGTCTGGGTTTGCAGACCGCTACCGCGCTGGCTGCACACGGTGCGCACGTCGTGCTAGCAGTGCGCAACCTCGACAAGGGCCAGCAGGCGGCCGACGCGATTGTCGCGAAGAACCCCGGTACGCGAGTCTCGTTACAAGAACTCGACCTCAATTCGCAGACGTCTATCCGCGCTGCCGCCGACTCATTGCGTTCCGCGCACGAGTCGATCGATCTTCTGATCAACAACGCCGGGGTCATGTTCGGGCCCAAGATCACCACTGAAGATGGCTTCGAACTACAGTTTGGGACAAACCATCTCGGTCACTTTGCGCTTACCGGCCTGCTGCTCGACCGCATCCTGAGCACTCCACTATCCCGAATCGTCACCGTCAGTAGCGTCGGGCACCGCATGCGAGCCGCGATCCACTTCGATGACTTGCAGTGGGAACGCAGCTACTCCTCGGTCGCCGCGTACGGCCAAGCCAAGCTGGCCAACCTACTGTTCACTTACGAGCTACAGCGCCGACTGCTCGGTACGACGACCATCGCCGCCGCCGCCCATCCGGGACTGTCCAACACCCATCTCACCCGAAACATAGTGACGCCGTTGCGCCAGGTCCTGGAGCTGATCAACCCGCTGGTCTCACAGCCCTCAGCGATGGGTGCACTGCCGACCCTTCGTGCGGCGACCGATCCCGGAGTCCTCGGCGGCCAGTACTACGGCCCCGACGGGATCGGCGAGACCCGCGGTCACCCCAAGGTGGTGGCCTCCAGCGAGCAATCCCACGACGTCGAGCTGCAACGTCGTCTCTGGGCCGTCTCCGAGGAACTAACCGGGATCACCTACCCGATCTAACGCACCGCCCTAATCCATCGGTCACTCCAACGTCGTGGCCATTGCCGACGCTCCGCTAGGACGAGCCGGATCATACGGTTCATCACGTTCTGGGTAGCGAACCCGTCGGCCGTACGCCCCGGAGATGTCCCAAGTAATCATCGGCGTCAGTTGGCGTCCATTGCCACGGATAAGACCCACGAATTCGGTCATTCGCAGCACCGACGCCGCTCGGCGACGGGCGGCGTCGGTGCAGAAGTTCTTTGCAAACTGCGCGCGGCGCCGCCCGGTGAGCACATCGCTGAGAAAGGCGCCGGGGTCGGGGGCTGACACGCCCGCTGGCAGGTAAGCCAGTCGACCCGTCGGTGCGTCCACCCCGAGCCTCCTCAACGAATGCATATTCGGCAGTCCAACTGAAGATGCTGCAAGGCCGTACGCCCAAACGCACAGCTCAGAACGTCTTCGGCCGTGCCGCATGACGGACCAACGCACTACCGGCCGCAACGAGGTCGGTGGACAGCGGTGCGCAACGATCAGCCTTGACCCCAACGGTTTTCGCGCGGTGGATCCACCAATGGGTTCTAGCCGCGCGGGGGTGGAACGTTCGAGATGTAGGACGGATCGGCGTTGATCTACGGGCGTTGTCTGCGTGCCCGCGTAGTCGTGATCCGTGATGGGCCGCCTCGTGGCACGCGCCCGTTGAGGCGGCAGCATTACCAAATGTCGACACCAAATGGGCGGTCGTCGTAGCCATCACGTTGTGGGTCCGACCACTGTACGAGTCGGCCATTTGGCGGTCGGGACTATACGGTTCGGCGATTGTCCACAGGGCAGACGGTTCCGACACTGGGTGGACGCACCGGCTGTGAGCAGGCTCACGGCCGGTGTGATCCCACCAAACTCGAGGACTACGCATGACAACTCGCCTCGGCACGACCCGAGACCCGCTGCGCCGCGAACCCGAATTCTTCGGGCACCCACGTCAATTGATGACGCCGGTGTCGGTCGAGATTTGGGAGCGCTTCTCCTTCTACGGCATGCGCGCCATTCTGGCGCTGTACCTGCTGACCCCCGTGTCACACGGCGGGATGGGTCTGCCGACCGCGAGCGCGTTGTCGCTAACCGCGATCTACAGTGCCAGCGCGTACCTGACCTCGGTGCTGGGCGGCTGGCTGGCCGACCGCTACCTCGGCGCCCGCAAGACGGTGCTGACCGGCGGGTTGATCATCATGTCCGGCCACATCGTGCTTGCCGTGCCGACGTCGTCGCTCTTCTACGTCGGACTCACCGCCGTGGTAGTGGGCACCGGACTGCTCAAGCCCAACATCGCCTCCCTGGTCGGCGCGCTCTACTCCCCGGAGGATCGCCGCCGCGACTCCGGCTTCTCGCTGTTCTACATGGGCATCAACATCGGCGGATTCGTCGCGCCCTTGGTCTGTGGCTGGCTTGGTCAGAACGTCAACTACCACGCGGGTTTCTTGGCCGCGGCCGTCGGCATGGGCATCGGTGTCGTCTACTTCCTGGTCAACTTCCGTGCGATGCCCGACGTCGGCCCCCGCCCGAAGGCGGCACCGGGCAGTCTCGACGACGCGGGCACGTCCCGTGTCGCCATCTACTCGGGTGTGGCGGTCGCAGTCGTGGTCGTGGCCACCTTCGTTCTCAGCGGTGGGGGACTGTCCGGGGCGATCAACGCGATCAGCGCGGGGACCTTCACCGCACCGGTCGCGGTCCTGCTCGTGATGCTGCGCAGCCCGCGGGTCGACTGCGCGGAACGCAGCCGACTCAAGGCCTACGTGCCACTGTTCCTCACCTCCGTCGCGTTCTGGATGATGTTCGAACAAGGGTCGACCGTGCTCTCGGAGTTGGCCTCCGATCGGGTGAGCACCTCGCTGTTCGGTTTCGCGTTCCCCTCGTCGTGGTTCTTGTCGGTGAACTCTCTGGCCATCATCGTGTTCGCCCCCGTCATGGCTGCCCTGTGGATCAAGATGCGGAACCGCAACCCCGACGCCGCCACCAAGATGGGAGTCGGAACGCTGGTGGGTGGCCTCACCTTCGCCGTGGTGCCCTTGGCGTTGGCCAGTGCCGGAGGCTCCGCGCTCATCTCCCCGCTGTGGCTCATCGTGATCTACCTGATCCAGGCGGTCGCCGAGTTGGCGGTGTCTCCGGTCGGCATCGCCGAGACCACGCGACTCGCGCCCCGAGCGTTCGCCAATCAGACGATGGGCTTCTGGTACCTGTCCATGGCGGCCGGGGCTGGCCTTGGCGCGCAGATGGTCAAGCTCTCCACCGTCATGACGACCACGTCGTACTACCTGATGCTCAGCGCGATCGGCGTCGCCGTGGGCGCCGCGGTGTTGGTGCTACGCACCCGCATTCGAGAACTGGCGTCGGCGTGAACGATTCACGATCTACCGAGGAGTCCACCACCGTGCTCGACACCCGCCCCCACCCCTACCTGCCCAACTCCACGCCCCACGCGGTGCGCGACATGCTCGACCACATCGGCGTCGCCGGGTTCGACGACCTGTTCGTCGACGTCCCGGCCGGGCTTCGACAGGCTCGCCCGTTCGGGCTGCCGCCGGCACTTCGCTCGGAGGCCGAATTGGTACGCCACGTGCGGAAACTGTTGCGACGCAACGAGACCACCGATGACGTCCTGAACTTCTGCGGCGCCGGGACCTATCTGCACGACGTGCCATCGGTGTGCACGGAGGTCGCAGGCCGCGCCGAGTTCGTCAGCGCCTACGCCGGGGAGCCCTACGAGGACCACGGCAAGCACCAGGCACTCTTCGAATACCAAAGCGTCATGGCCGAACTGCTCGAGATGGACGTCGTCTCCATTCCCACCTACGACGGCTATCAGGCGGCGGGCACCGCATTGCGCATGGCCGCCAGGATCACCGGTCGCCGTCGCGCCGTGGTGCTCGGCGCCGTTCTGCCCGACCGCCGCTCTCGCATCGGCGAGTACGTCAGGCCGGCGCTGGAGCACCTCGAGTACCTGCCCGGTGAACTCGACCTGAGCGACCTGCGGGCGACCCTCGACGACACGTGTGCGGCGGTGCTCGTCGAACTTCCCGACGCACACGGCCTGGTCGACGTCGACCTGTCGGAGGTGGCCGCCGTTGCGCACGCGGTGGGGGCGATCGTCGTGGTCGCCGTGGATCCCATCGCGCTCGGGTTGATCGGTGCCCCAGCCCGTTTTGGTGCCGACATCGTCTGCGGCGACCTGCAATCCCTCGGCAACGGGCTGCACTTCGGTGGAGCGCACGCCGGCCTGCTTGCCGTGCACGACGACCCGACGTTCGTCTACGAACTGCCTACCCGGTTGTACGGCATCGCCCCGACGGCCACCAGCGGGGAGATCGGCTTCGTCGACGTGGCCTACGAGAGGACGTCATTGGCAGCCCGGGAGAACGGCGTCGAGTGGATCGGTACAGCCTCGGCCCTGTCGGGCATCGTCGCAGGAACGTTCCTTGCATTGCACGGCCCGTCCGGCATCGCCGAACTGAGCACCTCGATCTTCGACCGGACCTCCTACGCCGTCGACCGCCTCGACGCCCTGGCCGGCTTCTCCGTCAGAGATGCGCACCGGCCGCATTTCCGGGAGTTCGTCCTGCACGTCGAGCGCCCCGGTTCGACGGCGCAGGGCGTGCTCCACGCACTCGCCGCGGACGGCATCTTCGGCGGAGTGGCGCTGTCCGACCGCGACATCCTCGTATGCGTCACCGAAACCCATTCACAGGCTGACATCGACTCGTTGGCAACGGCATTGGAGAACTCGTGATCGACTTTCCCACCAGGGACACCCAACCGCACCGGTACCACGGCGCGCGGTGGAACGAGCCGTTGATCACCGATCTCGGCAGCCCGGGTGAGCGCGGTCTGCTGCCCGCGCTCGCCGGACCCGAGATGCAGCGGAGCGGTGACCGGCGCCGCCACCTCATTCGCACCGCCAGGACCGAAGCGCCCCGCCTTCCGGAGATCGGTCAGGCGCAGGTCTTGCGGCACGCGCTGCGCCTGTCGCAGGAGACGTTGGGTTCACACCTCAACGTCGACGTCGGGCAAGGTACCTGCACCATCAAGTACAACCCGAAGGTGAACGACGACCTGGCCAACGACGCCCACGTCGCCAGGGTGCATCCGCTGCAACCGGAGTCCTCGGTGCAGGGGCTGCTGCAGATCTTCCACGAGCTCGGCCAGTTCCTCTGCGCCATATCGGGATTGGACGCCTGCAGCCTGCAACCGGCCAGCGGGTCAGCCGGCATCTACACCAACATCAGGATGGTGCAGGCCTACCACCACTCCCGCGGCGAAGACCACCGCAACGTGGTCATCACGACCAGCTTCTCGCATCCGTCCAACGCCGCTACCGCCCGTGCCGCCGGATACGACGTCCACACCATCGTCTCCGGACCCGACGGGTACCCCACCGTGGATGCGCTGCGCGCGGTACTCGACGAGAACTGTGCCGCGTTGATGATCACCAATCCGGAGGACATCGGTGTGTTCAACCCGCACATCGCCGAATTCGTGGAGCTGGTCCACGAATTCGGCGGGCTCTGCATCTACGACCAGGCGAACGCCAACGCCCTGCTTGGCATCACCCGGGCTGCCGACGCCGGCTTCGACGCGTGCCAGTTCAACCTGCACAAGACCTTCGGCGCGCCGCACTTCTCCGGCGGGCCTGCCGCCGGCGCATGCCTGGTGACCCGGGCACTGGAACCGTTCCTGCCGGTGCCGGTGATCGTGCGGCGAGGCGACGACACCTACACCATGGACTACGACCGCCCGTCCTCGATTGGGAAGGTGCGACCGTTCTACGGGGTGACCGGTCAGATAGTGCGGGCCTATTGCTGGATCCTGGCTCTGGGCGACGAGGGGCTGCAACAGGTGACCGAGGGCGCCGTGCTGGCCAACAACTACCTGATGCACGAACTCGTGAAGGTCGCGGGTGTGACAGCGCCTCTTGCTCCCCACGGACACCGGCTCGAACAGGTGCGCTTCAGCCTGCAGGGCCTCGCCGAGCGCACCGGTGTGAGCTCCGCGGACCTGGCGGTGCGCATGGCGGACTTCGGCTTTCACTACTGGACGAGCCATCACCCCTACGTCGTACCCGAGCCGGCGACGTTCGAGCCCACCGAGTCCTACAGCCGCGCCGAACTGGACCAGTTCGTCGACGCGTTCCGAACCGTGGCTGAGGAGGCCTCGAGTAGTCCGGAGACGGTCCTGACGGCGCCGCACCGGGTGGCCATCACGCGGATCGAGGACGACGTGATGAATGAGCCGGACACCTGGGCGCCGTCGATGCGTGCCTACCGGGCCAAGTACCTCGGCGATGTGCGGTCCGAACCGCCGCACTGGAAGCCGTTCGCCGGCATGCCGAGCCCGGTACGCAACCCCAAGGCGGCACATCGCTGATCGATGCGACGGTTGCCGAGCGCCGCAGAAGAGGATGATGACGGCATGAAGGATTCATCGACGCACGACACCAAGCTCGGTGTTCTGCACGCCGGCCCGACCGCCATCGACCACCTGCCCGAACTCGTCCGCGACATGGGGCAGAGTCGCGCGTTGATCCTGGTCGACGCCAGCACCGGCGGTGAGGCAAGGGCCCATGTCGAGCGGGCGCTGTCCGAGGCTTCGATGCCCGCGCGCGTCGTCGAGATGGCGGGTGGACCGGACCGTGACGGTGACGTCGACGGGGTCGCGCGAGTCTTGGCTCAGTTCGCCGGCGGTGCCTTGGTTTCGGTCGGCGACAGCGCGCTGATCGCCACCGGCAAGGCGGTGGCGCTGTTGGCGAGCAACCCGCTGCGGCGGCCCGGACAGCAGCCGCAAACCCGGCCTCGCGCGCACATCGCCGTACCAACGGCGCTGGGCCTGGCCGAGGAGGCCACCAGCGTCGTCACCCTCGGCCCCTATGCCGAGACGTTCGAGGACGACGGGCTCCTTGCCGTCGCGGTCATCGACGAGCGCGTGTTTCCCGAGAGCGACCCCGAGACGGGGCACTTCAAGCGCCTGGCCGTCGCCCTGGCCGCCTGCACCGTCATCGACGACACCGCCACTCTGCGTGACAGCACCCTCGCCCTCTCTGCGGTCCACCACCTCGTCGGCGCCCAGACCCGGCCCGTCGAGGTCCGTCAGGCACTTACGCTCGCGACCGCCGGACACCGGCGGGGGCCGTCGTGCCCGCGCTGCAAGGGCGGCACTGTCCTGCCGGCCGCAGCGCTCGACGACCCGGGATCGCCGGCACAGACGTGCCTGCAGCAGGCGGTGGCCCGTGGGCTGACGGTTGGCGCCACGTCCCCGTGACGACGACCCGCCCGGCGATGCCGCTCGCGGTTCTGCTGACCGAGCTAGGTCCCGACGCACACCTCGTCGACGACGAAGTCGACGTCGACCACACCGCCGTCGAGTGGGCTCACGTCAGCGAGATGGTCGACCCGACGCGGTGGCTGCGCGGCGGCGAACTGCTCCTGCTGACCGGGCTCATGCTGCCCACCGATGCCGTCGCGATGGCCGAGTACGTCAGGCGGCTGTCGGCGGCGGGAATCGCCGCGCTGGGCATCAGCACCGGACCCTCGCTGGCGCTGCGGTCCATACCGACTCCGCTCGTCGACGCGGCGGCCGCCGTCGGATTGCCGTTGGTGTCGATCGCCGAGCGCTTGCCGCTGGAGAAGGTCGTCGAGACGGTGGCCGCCTACGCGTCGCGCGAACAGATCGCCGCTGCCCGCAGCACTGCACGCGTCCAGCGGGCGCTGTCGCGGTCACTGTCGCACGGCGCCCCGGCCGGCGACGTCCTCGGAATCGTCGAGACGGAATTCGGAGTTAGCGCGCTGGTGTGCTCGCCTGCCGGGGCGCCGCTCATCGCGCCGTCCGGTCCGGACACCGAGGCCCGTCGCGCCTTGAGTCAGTACACGAGTGCCTCCGCGCCCCTGGCCTGCGACGCCCTGCACGCCACCGACATCGGGGCCGAACGAATTGAGTTGCACGCCGTCGAACTCGATCGCCAGTTCGTCGGTGGCTACCTGGCACTGGCCGGGACGCATCCCTTCGACACGGCGATGCGCGAGGCCATTCCGCTGCTGGTGTCGGCGGTGTCGCGGACGCTTCTACCCCCGGCGACGGGCGATCCGCATCATCTGGCGTGGCGGGTGGAATGTGCCCGTTGGGTGTTCGCGTCCTCGGTCCCCGACGCCGACGTCGACGCCCGCCTGATCGCCGCCGGATACCAGGACACGCTGGTCCGGGCGGCGACGATTCACGGCGACTTCACCCCTGACGTGGGGCGCAACCTGGCGAGGTACTACTTCGAATCGCAGTGCGACGTGTTGCTGGCACATCCGAGGAGCCGCCGCGTCGACTGCCTGTTGCTCAACCCGTCCGCCGGATTGCGTACCGATCACGGCGTGCGTGGGGTGTCGGTCGCGCTGGGCGCCGTCACCGGACAGTCGTCGGGTCGCGCACCCTGCGGTCGGCGGCGGCCGCCGCGTCGACCGCACACCCGGATGCGGTCTCGCAGGACCCCGCGCTGGCGCAGCTGTTGACGGCGGTCACCGCTGAGGACCGCGCGGCGTTCGCCCGCACGGTGCTCGGTGACTTGGCCACTGCGCCAGGGGAGCTGGTGACGACACTGCGGGTGTACCTCGACGCCCTTGGGGCGATGGAGGTCGCCGCCGCGCGGCTGGCCGTCCACCGGCACACGGTGCGCCATCGGCTCCGGCGGATCACCGAGATCGCGGGCCGCAATCCGGACGACCCCCGCCAACGCACGCTGTTCGCCTTGGCGTTGGACATGGACGTCGCCCAGGCGAATCACGACGCGACACTCAAGGAGTAGACGCCCGGATCAGCGATGACAGCACCACTCTCGAGCGATTCACCTTTCTGTCCGACGGGATCTTCGCGTCATCATGCGAGGGCAACGAATAAAGCCCTCGACTGCGGCCAACGCTGCTGGCCGTTGGGGTGGCGCTTGTCGCGCGGGTCCCTCGAGGGTGCGCGCGAGTTCGATTCAGTAGTCGATGTCTGTGTAGCGGTGGGTCTGATCGCCTGCGTCGGTCCACATTCCTGGGTTTTGGTGGACCACGCAGGCCATGTCGAATGGGCTGAGGATCAATTCGCGCTTAGGCGGTATGGAGTTGTACTCGGAGGTCATCACAGTTCTTTCGTCAAACGCGCAGTCGCCAAGAGGCTGGTCGCCCCTCGCCTACATGGAATGGCGAACGTGCAGAATCGGGGGAACCCGATGGGGTTTAGACCTTCGCCGCGACGACTCCGAAGTGTTCGACGCGCGGGGCGCACGCGAGATGCTCGTCAGTCAGCCGGCGCAGCACAGGATGCTTGTCGGCGCCTCGGGCGGCGATGTCGACCGTGGAGGTGTCGAAGACACCAAACTCGGTGTCTGTGACGCGGTAGGCGTACCAGGTCGCCGTCGGGGTTGGGGAAATGACTAACCCGCACGCGCCACCTTGGGCGATGGGACGGGAAAGTGGGTCCACACGTGCATCTCGTTTCTCTGGAATTGAGACACGCAAGTGGGGTCAGCTACTCAACGAGTCCAGCGCTTCGGCCGCGCTGACCACCGAATGCACCCGCAGGGCCGAGTCACCGCCGATGGGTCCCGTCTTTCCGCCCCTACTTGCCGGCGCGGATGGCCTCGAAGACGCTGGGGTCGACCAGCGTCGAGGTGTCCCCGAGCTCGCGGCCCTCGGCGACGTCGCGCAGCAGGCGCCGCATGATCTTGCCGCTGCGAGTCTTCGGCAGTTCGGGGACGACGTGAATCTCCCGCGGCCTGGCGATGGGGGAGATCTCGGTGGCAACCTGCTTGCGCAGTTCGTCGACCATGTCCTCCTCGCCACCCTTCGCCGAGGCCTTCAGGATGACGAACGCACAGATGGCCTGGCCGGTCTGTTCGTCGGTGGCCCCGACGACGGCGGCCTCGGCGACCCCGGAGTGCCCCACGAGTGCGGACTCGACCTCGGCGGTGGAGATCCGGTGGCCGGAGATGTTCATGACGTCGTCGATGCGGCCGAGCACCCAGATCTCGCCGTCCTTGCCGTAGCGCGCGCCGTCGCCGGCGAAGTACCAGCCCTGCTCGGCGAACCGGGACCAGTAGGTCTCCTTGAAGCGTTCGGGGTCGCCCCAGATGCCGCGCAGCATCGACGGCCACGGCTTGTCGAGCACCAGGTAGCCGCTGGCCTGTTCGCCGTGGTCGGTGCCGGGCTCCAGCTTGTTGCCGTCGTCGTCGACGATCATCGCGGAGATGCCCGGCAGCGGGGTCATGGCCGACCCCGGCTTGGCGTCGGTCACCCCGGGCAGCGGGGAGATCATGATCGAGCCGGTCTCGGTCTGCCACCAGGTGTCGACGATGGGGGTCTCGTCGGCGCCGAAGACGGTGCGGTACCAGCGCCACGCTTCGGGGTTGATGGGTTCACCGACCGAGCCGAGCAGCCGCAGGCTGGACAGGTCGTGCTCGGCGGCGATCTGGCGGCCGAGCTTCATGAACGTGCGCACCAGCGTCGGCGCGGTGTAATAGATTGTGACACCGCACTTTTCGATGATCTCGAAGTGTCGGTGCTCGGTGGGCGAGGTGGGGGTGCCCTCGTAGACCACCTGGGTGACGCCGTTGGAGAGCGGGCCGTAGACGATGTAGGTGTGGCCGGTGACCCAGCCGATGTCGGCGGTGCACCAGTAGACGTCGGTCTCGGGCTTGACGTCGAAGACGTTGAAGTGGGTGTACGACGACTGCGTCAGGTACCCGCCCGTGGTGTGCAGGATGCCCTTGGGCTTGCCGGTGGTTCCCGAGGTGTACAGCAGGAACAGCGGGTGCTCGGAGTCGAACGCTACTGGTATGTGAGTGGTGTGGGCCTTATCGACCACGTCGTGCCACCACAGGTCGCGGCCCTCGGTCCACTCGACGTCGATTCCGGTGCGGCGCACCACCAGGACGTGCTCGACGCTCTCGGACTCCTTGACGGCCTCGTCGACGGCCTCCTTCAACGAGGCGGCCTTGCCGCGGCGGAACTGCCCGTCGGTGGTGATGACGAGCTTGGCTTCGGCGTCCTCGACGCGTGCCTTCAACGCTGAGGCGGAGTATCCGGCGAACACCACCGAGTGCATCGCGCCGAGCCGGGCGCAAGCGAGCATCGCGACGATCGCCTCGGGCACCATCGGCATGTAGATGGCGACGCGGTCGCCGGCGACGAGGCCGAGTTCGGTCAGCGCGTTGGCGGCCTTGCAGACCTCGTCCTTGAGCTGGGCGTAGGTGATGACGCGCTCGTCGTCGACCGGTTCGCCGACCCAGTGGATGGCGACTCTGTCGCCGTTGCCTGCCTCGACGTGGCGGTCCACGCAGTTGTAGGCGACGTTGAGCGTGCCGTCGGGGAACCACTTCGCGAACGGTGCCTCCGACCAGTCGAGGACCTCGGTGAAGGGTTTCGCCCACGACAGGCGCTCGGCCTGGGTCGCCCAGAACGCCAAGCGATCTGCTTCGGCCTCGTCGTAGAGGGCGGCGGACGCGTTGGCCTGCTCGGTGAACGCGGCGGAGGGCGGATAGGACGAGGGAATGTCTGGGTCGAGTTCAGGTGCAATGACTTGGACAACCATGTCAGCCGACCTTGTGAACGGTCGGTGCGGGGAGGAGTTCGGCGGTCTGTCGGCGGACACGTGTTCGGGCGCTCACGTAGTAGCCGCCGAACGCAACGACGAATCCGATGACAAGTGACAGGTCACCACCGTCGACCATGGCGGTGAACGGCCCGATGAAGACGGCGCTGTTGGCGAAGAGCAGAGCCCCGATGATCCCGGCGAGGAACCAGCCGAGCCCGATCGGGTTGAACCCGGCGCGGTACCAGTAGGTGCCTTCGCCTCGGTGATGTAGTGCATGGACGTCGTACTTGCCTCGTCGCAGCAGCATGTCGGCGGTGAAGATGCCGCACCAGGGTGCAATCCAGGCCACCATCAGGGACAGGAAGCCTGTGAACGACTCTGAGAAGTCGAAGACGAACAGCGCGTAAGCCGCGGCGGATGTTCCGAGCACGGCATCGATGAGGACTGCTTGCCAACGCTTGAATGGCAGCCCGATCGCCAGCAAGCTCATGCCCGAGGAGTAGCTGTTGAGAAAATTGTTGGTGATGGTGCCGCCGACGATGATGGCGAGGTAGGTGGTGAAGAACCAACTCGGGAGGATGGCTTGCAGGCCGGCCACGGGGTCCTGCATATCGGTGGCACTCGCCGCCGAAATACCGATGATCGTGATGACGATCGCTGGCACCGCGCAACCCAGGGTTGTCCACAGCGCGACGCGGGATCCGGAGGTCGTGCGGGGGAGGTACCGGGAGTAGTCGGAGGCGACGTTGACCCAGGAGAAGGGTGCTGCCATGACGATGGCCAAAGCCAGCAGTATGACCCCGAGTGAGCTGGACGAGCCTGCAGACGGGGTGGCATCGAATTGGGTCTGCGGCAGCACGAAGATTCCGAGTCCAATGGTGCCGATGCCGAGCAGGTAGCTGAAGATCTTGTTCAGCACCGTGATCGTGGCGAGCCCGAGCACCGCGACACCGAAGGTCAGCACGACCACGACGACCAGCGCCAGTGCCTTCATTCCGGTGCCAGCGCCGAGGCCGGTTGTCTTGAAGATTTCGTAGAGCGACAGGGCGCCGATGACGATGTTGACTGCTTCCCAGCCGACGGCGGTGAGCCAGCTGAACGCCGCTGCGGGTGCGTTGCCTCGAGTGCCGAATACGCTGCGGGACACCACCAGAGTGGCGGTACCGGCACGTGGTCCTGGAATCGCGCAGATACCGACGAGCACGGCGACGAGGTTGCCGATGACGGCTACGGACACTGCTGGCCAGAAAGTGAGACCAAGACCGACGACCAAGGCGCCGATGATGACGTAGGTGAAGATCACGTTGGCGCCAAACCATAGCCAGGCGAGGTCTCGTGGTCTTCCGTGACGCTCACTGTCGGGGATCATGTCGATTCCGTGCTGCTCCACTTGGAATGCGCTTGTTTGGGGCTCGGCAGGCGCAACGAACTCGCCGTCGGCGAATCGCCCTGAACTCGCATCGATACCTGTGGTTGCCATAATGTGTTTCGCTCTCGCTTGTGGAGTGGTGTTCTGTTGTGTCAGAGAGGTTTACGCGCAGACGCGCCGAGATACGAGGTCAGTGGGAGCTAGCCCGTCGCGGATCTGGAGGTGATGTAGTCACGGGTGAGTGTCAGGAGCCGGTCGCGACCGAATGGGTCGCCGTGACCCGGGTACACGACTGTGATGGCGAGGTCGGCGATGCGTTCGAGCGAATCGATGTAGTCGGAGACGTCGGCACCGTTGATGCCGTCGAGCAGTTCTTCCCCGGGTGTGAGGTCGTACACCACGTCACCGGAGAAGAGCGCTCCTTCCTCCGGATCGAACAATGCGATGCTGCCTGGGCTATGACCCGGTAGATGAAGAGCCGTGAGGACGCGGTCGCCCAGGCTGATGGTGTCTCCGTCGACGATCGGCTTGCACGCCTGCGGAGGCTTGACGGTGAAGGCGTCGAGGTCGTAGTCGTCTGTCGGTGTCGCGTCGAGCATCAGCTCGGGCATCGCTTCCACGTAGGGCGTGATGGCAAGTCCGAGCGCGTCGATCAACTGATCACGGCGTAGAGAGCCCCGCAACGGCCCGGTCGCTCGTTCGTCGACGTGGGCGTAGCTCGTCGAGAATTCATGGGCACCGCCGACGTGGTCGAGGTGGGCGTGCGTCAACAACAGCGCGGGCTCGCGCTCGAAGAGCTGTGGAGCGCCCGCCCGAAGGGAGTGCACACCCAACCCGGCGTCAACCACCAGGTCGTCGTCGCTGCCGCGAAGGTGCCAGATGTTGCAGCGCAGGAAGGGATGGACGTGCGGCTCGGTGACCACGCCCAGCCAATCGTTGACGCGAACCGACTCATACCAGGCGGAGGCAACTGGAAGTCCCGATGTCGTCATCAGATCGTCCGCGCCAACGGCACGGCCCGAACCCTCCGGGCGTCGAAGTGTGGGCTGGGAAGCACTGCTCCTCCTATGTGTTCTGAATCTCATTCCTTACTGGCCATGTAGTCAACAACGACTGCTCTCCTTATGTCAATGATGAGTCGTTTCGTGTGAGGTCAGCCGTAGTGCGAGTCACTGGGGCAGTTGAAAGCCGGGCATTCGTCTACTGCTGTTGATCGTTCGATCAACGATCATGGTCCGCGCGATACGATGGCGTCATGGCCACGCGGCGTCTGAGTCCCGATGCACGCCGTCAGCAGATTCTGGATGCCGCGCTTGACCTCGCTGACGCCGAGGGCTTCGACCGGCTCACTGCCCGCGACATCGCAGGCAAAATCGGTGCAGCCCCGGCGTTGGTTCACCACTATTTCGCCACGATGGAGGAACTGATCACCTGTGCGTTTGATCAGTTCGCCGGAGCGCTGCTGGCGCAGTCGACGACGATCGTGGATCAGCAGCCCACCCTGCCTGCTCTCTGCAGCTTCGTCGCCCAGCAAGTAAATGTCTCTGAACGAGATGCACGCCTGTGGATGAGCGCGTGGGCAAGTTCGCAGCGGCGACCGGAACTGGCAGCTGCCGTTGAGCGCCAAATGCTCGCCCAGCTCGCCCTTCTCACCGGCTTGTTGAGTCGCGGCCAGGACGAAGGCGTGTTCGAAGTAGCGGATGCCCACAACGCCGCCTACCGCATACTGTGCCTTCTCGACGGGGCGTTCGTGCAGTTCTCGATGCGTGCGTCCCTGACCTTCGGCGATCTCACGGCCATGGTGTGGGAGACGGTTGAACGCGAAGTGGGCTTGCGCCCCGGCATGCTCAGTGCGGGCGCGCCGCCTGCCGCAAGCCCAGTAGCACCACCCCAATAGCGCCTGTCGCACCGAGACGGGATCTGATCACTCTCAGATCTTTACCAAATGAAACAGTGGGGCCACTGGTCCGGTCCGCAACTGTCAGCTTCAACGTCGCGGGGCGCCGACACCCCCTAGCGTGTCAGGTGCGAGACCGAGTTCGTGTTCCGTTGTGCGCAGCAGCGATTCGGTCACGATGGGGTAGTTGAGGCGAGAGGTGCCTGCGACGGCCGTACGTACGGCGCTCTGACCGAACGTGCCGTCGATCATGGCCAAGATGCGCATTGCCGATGCGCCGCAGTCGTCACTGGTGAACTCCCCGGACGCGAGCCCGCGGGTCAGCAGTTCGGTGAGGTCGGACACGTCGACCTCCATCTGGCGGATCACTTCTCGTTGTAGGGCTGGGCGACGTGGGCTCTCCCGCCAGGCGTCGAGCCACAGCAGTGCGACCACGTCGTGCTCGGGGGCGATGGCGTCGTGCACGAACAGTCGCAGCTCGGAGGTGGCGTCGCTGGCGGTCTCGGCGGCGTGGGACTTGTATCGCGCGCGTTGAGCCTCCGCCGCCGCGGCGAACGCAGCGGCGGCAAGGTCGTCGGCAGTGGGGAAGTAGTGGGTGATCAGCCCCGGGGACACCCCGACCGCCTCGGACACCCGCTTGGCGGTCACCTGCGCAAGCCCGTCGGCGATGGCGATGTGGCCTGCCGCCGCCGCGAGCTCACCCCGTCGCATCTCCGGCGGTTTGCGGCGAGGGTGCGCCCCAGTGGCCGTGGCGGACATGGACCCGACGCTAACACCACGGGATCAGTGGACGCGGTAACCCGGGCGCTGACCGGAGCGCGGCAGACGAGTGCCACCGGCAAGACGACTTTCCCGCAGAAGGTGACACGACTCACTCCACCGCTTATTGTCCTTGACACCAACAATTATTGGTAGGAACACCAACAAGGGAGACGCGATGACGCTCGACACCACGAGTGAGGGGGCGACCAGCGACCAGTTCGGCAAGGTGGAGACGCGCGGCATCGACTTCATCCCCGCCGGGGAACGCCACGGCAAGCCCCGCGACCTGTTCGCGGTGTGGGCCGCCGCCAACATCAACTACCTGTACATCGTGCTCGGCGGCCTGCTGACGGTGTTCGGACTGAACGTATGGCAAGCCATGACCGCGGTCGTCGTCGGGAACCTCTTCTGGGCCGCGATCGGCATCATGGCCGCCAGCGGTCCCGTGGCCGGCGCACCGAGCGGCGTCATCATGCGCTCGATGTTCGGAGTGACCGGCAACCGCGTCAACCTCGGCCTCTTCAACTGGCCGGTCTTCATCGCCTACGAAGCCATCAACCTGTGCTTGGGGGCACTCGCCGGATTCGCCGTCGTCGAAGCACTGGGTGGGTCATTGTCCACGCCGATCCGGGTGGGCATCGTCGTCGTCACGGCCGCAATCACCCTCGTGATCAGCGTGTACGGCCACGCGACCATCATGCGGATGAGCGGGGTCTTCACCGTCGTGCTCACCGTCGCGGTGGGCGCGCTCGGCGTCTTCGTCGTCGCTCGGGCCGATTGGGCTTATCAGCCGGAAACGGTGCTGAGTGGAGGTCCCATGTGGGCGGGCCTGGCCGCCGGGGTGGCGCTGATCGCGGCGACGTCGCTGTCGTGGAACGTCAGTCCGGACTACGCCCGCTATCTGCCGGCAGACACCTCGCCATGGGCGGTCGGGATGTGGACGGCACTCGGGGGCTTCATCCCGTCCGTGGCACTCGGAGCGGTCGGTGTGCTCGCCGGAACCGTCGTCGACATGAACGACGCTCAGACAAGCCTCGCGCAGATCGTTCCCGCCTGGTTCTATCCGATCTTCCTCCTGGTGATCGTCGTGGGAACGATGGCCAACAACGTCATCACCATGTACTCCTCAGGTCTGTGCCTACAAGCCGTCGGCATTCCGCTTCGCCGCAGCATCACCGTGTTGTTCGACGGGCTGCTCGGCGTCGCTCTTGCCTGCTATGCGCTGTTCGTCAGTGACTTCACCAGTGCGCTCAGCAGCATCCTCGAACTGAGCATCATTCTCTTGGGACCCACCGTCGCCATCTACCTCAGCGACCAGTGGTTGAGGCGCAACGCCTACGACGGGCTCGCACTCAACGACGTCAGCGCCGACAGCGTCGCCTGGTACACCCGGGGGTTCAACGTCGCGGGCTTCGCGGCGTTCATCTTCGGTGGGATCAGCGCGGCATTCTTTGTGAACACCGCCGAATTCGCCGGTCCCGCCTCGACGATGCTCGGAGGCGCGGACTTGTCCTGGTGTGTCGGGCCACTCGTCGCCTCCTGCGTCTACGTTGCGTTGATGAAGTTGTGCTACCCAAGGGTGCAACGATGACCACGTCGCCGACGGCGCAGCTGCCGGTGGTCGACGGCCCGTGGTTCCGCACCCGCGCGGTCGACCCGTCACTCGACCGGATCGACGAACCACACGTCCACGAACTGTTGCAAGCCAACCTCTGGCACCTGCGGGGCCGCGACCGAGACCTCATCGTGGACACCGGGCTCGGCGTGGCGTCGTTGCGCCACCACCTTCCGCACCTCTTCGAGCGCGATCCGGTCGTGGTGCTCACCCACGCCCACCTCGACCACATGGGCGGCGCGCACGAATTCGCTTGCTGTTGGGCGCATCCCGGCGACCCCTTCGACGCCCCACCGCCGGGCAGCCTGCACCTGGGGCCACTCGCGAAGGAACTGGGGATCCGCGCCGAGACCTTCGGCGCAAGCAATCTCGCGCTGATCGACGCCCTGCCGCGGACCGACTACGCGCTCAACGAATATCACTTGCAACCGGCGGCCGACATCCGCTGGCTGACCGAGGGGATGCGCATCGACCTCGGGGACCGCGAGTTCACCGTCCTACATCTGCCCGGGCACACCGAATCCAGCATCGGCCTATTCGACGAATCAGATGGAACCTTCTTCTCCGGCGACGTGCTCTACGACGACGTCCTCATCGACGACTGCGTCGGCTCAGACATCTCGAAGTACCGCACCACCATGCGGCGACTCACCGAGCTCGACGTCAGCACCGTCAACCCCGGACACGGCAACAGGTTCGACGGGAACCGGATGCGCGAGATCGCCCGCACCTACCTCGACAAGACGCACTGCTGCTGACGGCGACCAAGTAGATGTGATCACTCCCGAATCTTTAGAAACGAGATCCACAGGACGAAGGAGAGTTACGGCTCGAAATGCGACCGGAAACCTTCGAGCCAGCTGTCACGGTCGGCGGCGTCGAGGTCGTCTGGCACCCACAGCTCGCCATTGTCAGGGCTATCCGCGTCGCCATCCGCAACGCGTTCGTGGGCTTCTAAGTAACCAGTAACGTGCGCGGACTCACCCGGCCGCTCCGGCTTGGCGGCCCGCGGCAGGTTCGCGTTCATGTCCTCCACGATATGACTCCCTCCCGACATCCGAGCTGCACGCCGCCAGGCATAGCGCACTTGCCACGCCTGCACTGCCCGCATCAGTGCGCTGATCATCGCGCGACTGCGGACGCGTCTGTCCCCGCCCTTTTCCCCGCCCCCTATTGCGCGTTCCTGCGCGGGAACTGTCCTAACCCCATCGTGATCGACGCGTGCAACTAGCGGCGGCGCAGTGTCTCGAACTGCGGGCCAGTCGGGTATTGCGGTCGAGGCGTTGTTGTCCTGACAACTCGGTCAAGCGGTTGGCTTGGGCCATGTCGCTGCCGTCAAGCTCAACAATGTGAAACTCCACATCCAGCTCGCACAAACGGATGAGGCGCACGACGTCGTCCAGACTGATCGCGGTGCGCCCGCTTCCCAACGGGCGATGGCGGGCTGCGCGATACCGGCCCGCTGGGCGAGCACGGCTTGAGTGAGACCGGCCCGCAGACGGGCTTCACGGATCAACTGAGCACCATAGGTAACCCACACCGCAACGGTATAGCACATTTGTTATACAACGCGTGAAATACTATTCCGCGCAGTGCTTTTGGGTGACACGCGGCTGGATCGCGGCCGGACGACAACGTGGTTGTCGTACTGCCCGGTTAGAGGCTGAGGTCGTAACCTTGGTCGCGTTCCCGGCTGCGGCCGAGGGCAGGATCCAGTGACCGATCACGTTGCGTGCGTTGATCTTCCTGATAGTACAGCTGCGGGGCACCAGGGCGGGCGCCATCGGTGGGGCGTCGGCTTGCAAGCGGATCAAGGCGCGCTGGTAGGGCGCGAACCCGCCACTGCCGAGACCGCCGGCGTCGGTCATCGAGATCATCTGCCCGATCTTCATCAGCGCACCCTTGGAATGCCCGAGCAATTCGGTGTAACGCTCCGCGGTGCGTTCGTGAAACCGGTCGACGGCACCATCGTCGCCGGCCTTCTCCCGCAGTCCGGCGACGAGGCGGCCACCCGCGGCGCGGGCGGTGAAACCGGCCAACGGCATCGTCCGGCGAATCCGCCCGCCTGGCAGGGCGTCGTGGTGACGTGGCATTGGATCGCCCCCTCTCGCGTAGTAAAGTGATTCCGTACAGGGGGTAAGTGATCACTTTGGAGCGGTCAATGACGACACCGACACCCACCCGCGAACGCTTGGTCACCGAGGCGATGCGGCTGTTCAGCACTAAGGGTTTCGAAGCCACCAGCGTCTCCCAGATCGAAGCCGCCGCAGGCCTTTCCGCGGGCTCCGGGGCGCTCTACCGCCACTTCAAGTCCAAGGACGCCCTGCTGGATGCGGGCATCAATCGCCAGCTGGACCGCCGCCGCGCGATGCAGGACATCCGTGCGCTCTTCGCCGGACTCGGCGACCTCCGCGCCGAGCTGACCGCGTTGGGCCGCTACCTGCTCACCGTCATCGACCAGGAAATCGAACTGCTGCAAATCGCCGCACGCACCCCGACGGGCCTATCCGAACGCCTCGACACCGCCTACGCCGCCCTCGTCGAAGGGCTGACCGCCGAACTCGCCGGCTGGATCAGCGCCTGGAACCCGGACGAGTCCGAACGCACGTGCGCCATCCTCGCCGCGCTCGGCGTCAACGGCCTACTCGGCGCACGCTTCGCCACCAGCCTGTTCCACCAGCCCGACAACAGACTGCCCGACGACGAATACCTCACCGAATGGACCATCGTCCTCGCCACCCGCATCGACCACCTCCAGTGAGGCGCGAATCACCGCGTAAGACCCTGTTGAGCAACAGCGGAGAGCTGGGAGTGTTGCGGCCGAGTCGAGTGCCGGCTTACCTGACTTCGGTGGTGCACGACGCCATGGCGAAATTTGTTCCGATGCAATCCTATTCGTAGAGAAACGAGTCTCAGTCAGACCGTGTCTTGCGGTGTTGCATCACTGTGACGAATTGAAGCCCGGGGCATGTTCCTTTGAGGCCGACGGTCCCTCGCTCGCCTTTCGTATCGTCCGTGCAGTGGACACGAAAGTGAGAATCCGCGGGGTGGACACCGACTGAGAACGTCGCTGACGGCGCAGGTCAGCAAGCCGAGTGTGGACACGAAACTTGAGACGCCACAGGTGTGGCTTCTGAAGCTTGATGTCCATTTCTCAAGTGAAATGTCCACCTGGTGTCCAATTGGACATCGAGGTGAGAATCTGACGGCGGGGAGTCCGTGAGATGTGAGACACGTCGTGCGAGACAAAAAACGACACAGGGCGACCTGGCATTACACGGTGGGGGAGTGGCGACGGGTCGCACTTGGAAGCTCTTGCAAAGACTTCACCCCGGGGTTCGTCACCGGGGGCCGCTGACGCCACAGCCGATGCTGGTGTCCAACAAGCGGTTCAAGGCGGCATCGACGCCGCACCTCGAAGGGAGAAACATCAGCGCACACCGACAGCAGCCGCCATCCGGCTCGTATGCCCAGCAGATCTCCTGCAGCCGCAAACACACTGCGGCCGCGCTCGGTTCACTACGCCCCTAAAGTTGAGCGTCCCGATCGTGCGCCCGATGTCGTGCACGCGTGCATGGCAGGCTGAGATCCATGGAACAGAACTTCACGAGTATCGCGCATACCGGTATCACCGTCCGCAACCTGGACGACGCACTGGCCTTCTGGGTCGGCGTGCTGGGTTTCGCGCTTGAGCGTCGGTTCCACCTCGACGGCGAACTCGCGGAAGGAGTCACCGGAGTCACCTCGGCAACCATCGACGTGGCGGTAGTCAGCCTCGGGGAGCAATCCGTCGAACTGCTGCAGTATCTCTCGCCGCCGAACCGTATGATCGTCCGTCCCGAACCCTGCGACGTTGGTTCGGTCCACCTCGCGCTCAACGTGATCGACATGGACGCGGCCATCGAAGCAGCCTCCTTGGCGGGCTGGGTTCCCGCGGGACCGCCAGTGGTCGCGACCCATGGTCCTCGTGCCGGGACGGCCTTCATCTACCTGTCCGACCAGCACGGCGGAACACTCGAGTTCATTGCAGCGCCGACGGCCGCTGAGTAGTCCCCGCACAGTCGCAGAACAATTCGGCTTCCGGCAGCGACGTCAACCGGCGGATCTCGCCGCCGATCTTGCGCATGTGGGTGGTGGCGTTGGACATGTCGCCGGTGCCCGCCTCGCCCTGCGAGCGGATCATCGCCGCACCCTCGCTGATGCGACGCAGCGCCTCGCCGGGGTGAGCACCTCGGACTCGTCGACGGCGACTGGGACACCTGGCGCATGACGTCGAAGCCCGAGGGCATGTACTTCGGGAAGGACTACCAGCAGGGCATGGAGCCGCTCTTCACGGTTCAGTCGGATGCGCTGCCGGACTGGCCGTTCAACGACCCCGGCTACCCGACGGCGCCGATCTTCACCATCGCCGTCGGTGGCTCCGGCGGACGCGAACCCGCCGGCGGCACCTACCCGGCCGAGATGCTGATCGACTGGATCCGCGTCTTCTAGTCGGCGCTCTCAGCCGTCCACCCCGGTCTGTCCGCCTGGGGTACCGCCCGGCCCACCGGCGCCGCCGGTCTTCTTGCTGCCGTTCCCTCCGGCGGCGAAGCCGCCATTGCCCCCGTTGCCACCGGTGCCGGTCTGGCTGTTGCCGCCCGCGCCGCCCTTGCCACCCGTGAGTGGTGCCGGGGAACTCAGACTGGTGTCCAGGGCATTGCCGCCGCCGCCGCCGACGCCACCCTTGCCGTTCACGCTGTTTCCGCCCGCGCCGCCCGTGCCGCCCGTAGCTGGTCCGATGGATGAGGAGCTGATGTTCGCTTCGCCGCCTCTACCACCGGCGCCCCCGTCGCCAGTGGTGCTCGCGCCGCCGGTACCGCCCTTACCGCCGTTGGACGTGCCCAACCCGCCAACGGTGAACGACGTACCGCCCGCGCCGCCCGTGCCGCCGGTGCCGGCTGCGCTGCCACCGCCCGTGCCGCCCGTTCCGCCGGTCGAACTGCCCGTCCCGCCGGTGACGACTGATTCACCGCCGATACCGCCGACACCGCCAACGCCGTTGACGCTGAACCCGCCACGCCCGCCGGCTCCTCCAACGGCGCTACCCCCTCTGCTCGAGGCCCGGCCGCCAGCTCCGCCGGCGCCGCCCACTCCGCCTCGGCTCGAGCCACCGTTGCCACCGGGACCGCCCGTCGCGTTGGGGTCGACCGAATAGACGTCGTACCCGCCGGCCCCCGCTCCGCCGTTGCCGTCAGGGCCATCGGCGCCCGCGGCACCGGTGGCCGAACCTGCACCCCCCTGACCGCCCAGTCCGCCGTTGGCGCCGTCGCCGCCGTCGCCCGGCCGGATGAAGCTACTGGCGCCGGCGCCACCCGTTCCGCCGGTGCCGCCGCGACCGCCCGTGCCACCGACGCCCTGATTGCCACCCAGGCCGACGACACCGCCGGACCCGCCGGTGCCGGCCGATCCGCCCAGGCCCGCAGCGCCTCCGGTGCCGCCGGTACCGCCCTGGCCGCCATCGATCCCGTTGAGTCCGTCCACGTCGCCGTCGGTATCCCCCCTATCACCGTTGGCGCCGGCGCCACCGACGCCGCCGGTGCCTCCGGTGCCGCCGTTCCCACCCTTTCCGCCGTTGCCGTTGGCACCTGCCGTTCCGGGTGTGAGCCCCTCGCCTGCTGCACCGGCGTTGCCGCCTGCGCCGCCCATGCCGCCCATGCCTCCGGTCAGACCGGTGCCGCCAGTGCCCGACGGAGCGAGCGTCGTGCCCGAGGATCCAGTCGTTCCCGTCGCACCCTGGGCACCGGTGCCGCCCACGCCACCGGTGCCCCCATTGCCACCGTCGCCACCAGCGCCGCGGACGCCGTTCACCGCGCCTGCCGTGCCGTCGGAGCCGCCCCTGCCGCCCGTGCCCTTCGCTCCGCCGGCCCCGGCCAGTCCCGCGGCGCCACCGGCGCCGCCCTTGCCGCCGTTCTGTCCGGTGCCGCCTGTTCGCCCGTTCTCTCCGGCTGCGACGCCTGTTTCGCCGGGTTCGCCGTCGGCACCGTCGGCGCCGTCACCACCCTTGCCGCCATTGGATCCGTTGCCACCGTTGCCACCGTCGCCGTTGATCCCGGCGAGCCCGACGGTCCTACCCGTGCCACCGGCACCGGCATTGCCGCCGGCGCCACCCTGGCCACCCTGGCCACCGTCGTCGCCGGACAGGCCGTCGGCGCCCGGCGTGCTCACGGGCTTGCCGACCGCACCCGCCACACCGCTGCCGCCATTGCCGCCGGCACCGCCGTTGCCACCGTCCCCGCCGACACCCTGCAAGCCGTCGACGCCGGCTCGGCCGCTGGCGCCGCCGGTTCCTCCCGTACCCGCCGCCCCGCCGGCGCCTGCGAGGCCCGCTGCGCCGCCGTTCCCGCCCCGGCCGCCGTCTTGGCCCCGCTGACCGGTCGAGCCGTCGGCCCCCGATCCGACGCCGTCGCGTCCGGGGTCCCCGGCGCGACCGCCGCCGCCGTCGCTGCCGTCGCCGCCGTCGCTGCCGTTCCCGCCGCTGCCGCCGTTTCCGTTCGCGCCGGCGGCGCCCACGGTCGACCCCGACCCGCCGGCCCCGGCGTTGCCGCCCGCGCCGCCCGCGCCACCCCGGCCGCCCGCCTGCCCGTCGTTGCCGCTCGCGCCGTCCGCGGTGACGGCAGTGCCGTCGACACCACCGAGGCCGCTGCCGCCGGTGCCGCCCTGGGCGCCGCTGCCACCCGCGCCGCCGGCGCCCAGGGCTCCGGACAGGCCCGCCGAACCGAACAGCCCGGACGACCCTCCCGCGCCGCCCGTTCCTCCGGCACCTCCGGCACCACCGTTGCCGCCGCGCTGCCCGGCCGTTCCGTCCGTTCCCGCAGCCGTCGCGTCCCGACCCTCGACGCCGTCGGCCCCGTTGCCGCCTACGCCACCCGAGCCGCCCTGGCCGCCGGCGCCGCCGTTGCCCAGAAACAGTCCCGCGGCGCCTCCCCGACCACCCGAGCTGCCCGTGCCACCGCTGCCGCCGTCGCTGCCTGCGCGTTCGGCCGTGATTCCGAGTACACCCGTGGCACCGCGTCCGCCGTCCCCGCCGCTGCCGATGAAGAGGCCGCCACGTCCGCCGTCGCCCCCGATGCGCCCGGCCGTCTCCGCGTTGCCGCCGCGGCCGCCGTTGCCGATCAGCCCGGCGTCACCGCCGCGTCCGCCGTTGGCGCCGGCGCCACCGTTGCCGAAGAAGATGCCGGCCCTCCCGCCGTTGCAGGCGCTGCCGACGCAGTCAGCCGGGGCGTCGGCGCCGTTGCCGATGAAGACGGCCACGATGTTGACGGTCGGTGTCGGCAGAGCGGCGAGCAGCGCCGTCGGGGTCGCGCCGCCCCCGATCAGACTGCCGGTGGGAACGGCGATCGACGCCGGGCACCACACCCCCACGCATTGCGCGCTCACGTCACCGGAGGGGTCAGGGGTGGCAAACGCGAGTCCGGCACCGATCCCGGTGGACAACAACCCGGCGGAGAACGCAGCGGCGATTGCCACCCGACCCGCGGACGTCGCGACGAATTTGCGACTGGCAGCCCTTCTGCTCGAAGTCCGTTCTGCCACAACTGCCGATCCGTGCCGTCGCGCGCCCACTGAAACCCCTCGAGGGTAGATCCCGAACTCGCCTGAGTTCGAGCGCTACCAGCTGAACACCCCACAGGTCGTGGACACAGTAAACATGTTGCGATCACAAATAGAAAGATGTACGCCGATGTTCACGGCAAATTGGCCCGAGCGTCAATCGGCGCCGTCCGAAGGGTGGCCCGCGGACCCCGTCGACGTAGTCGACGACCACTCCCGCGGAAGCCGCGTGCCGGGCGTTCGGACCAACGCCGATCCGAGTGGCCGACGGAACTGTCCGAGTGATCCACCACAGCCGGGTGCGCCTATGCGTCACCCAAACTCGGCCGGTAGTCCGCCACTTCGGTCTCGGCAGCGAGCAACGCACGCAACTCGCCCTCCTGCTGCGCGACGAACACACCGATCACCTGCCGGCACACCTCCGGCACGCTGACCCCGCGCATGTCAGCAATGCGTTTCAACCCGACCAGCATTGACGTCGACACGTGGAATTGCACGGCGAACTGACCGCAAGAACCATCTTCCGGTAGTAGCCCCGGACCAACGACCACCGGATCATCTGGCCTGAATTCGTCGAGATCAGCCCTGCGAGCCCTCTCGACGGCCCCACCACTAGCGCCGTCAGCAACGCCCTCGTCCGGGTCGCGGAACTCCTCGTGGCTGAACAAACCCATTGCGCCCACGCTAGACCCTGCAGAGTGCCGAAGCCGCCACGTGAGCGGGTGCGGCCTGCAAAGGAGTGGTCACGCAAGTCACGACCTGGGGAGCCCCGCGGACCGTGGGTTTTGAGGCCCTTCGCTCGGCCGGCCTGTCAGGTCGGGAAATCGACGCTGCGAGAAAGTGTTTCGCTCACCCGGATGTCGGCCAGACTCTTCTCCAGCGTGTCGATCACGGCGTCGTATCCGCCGTTGCCCAGGACCAGCCGACGGGGCGGTGGGTCCTGAGCCATCGCCGCGATCACCGCACGGGCGCCGCGAAGCGGATCGCCGGGCTGCACACCGTCCATCCCGACGAAGGTGGCACGGACCTGCTCCAGCATGTCGCGGTAGTCCGGGATCGGCTCGTCGACGGGTTCGTCGGCGAATCCGGTGTAGGCGTTGGTGCGGAACGCTCCCGGTTCGACGGTCAACACCGAGATGCCCTGCGGCGCAACCTCGTCGTGCAGGGCGTCGGTGATGGCTTCGATGGCGAACTTCGTCGCACTGTAGAAGCCGAAACCGGGCGCCGAGACGAGCCCGGCCACCGACGACACGTTGACGATCCACCCGTCTCCGCGGGCGCGCATCCCCGGCAGCACCGCACGCGTCACGGACAGCACTGCGAAGAAGTTCAGCTCGAACATCGCCCGCAACGCGGACTCGTCCATTCCCTCGATCGACCCGTACCAGCCGCGGCCGGCGTTGTTGACCAGCACGTCGACACCCCCGAAGTGCTCCTCGGCGGCGCGCACCGCACGCTGCACCTGCGCCGCGTCGGTGAGTTCCAGCGGCACGACGAGGACGCGGTCGCCGTACTGCTCGGCCCACGACGCCAGCTCCTGCGGACGCCGAGAGGTGAGCACCACCCGGTCGCCGGTCTCGAGGGCTGCCTCGGCGAACGCCATCCCGAAGTTGCCGGGGGTGCCTCCGGTGATGAACCAGCGCCGCGTCATGGCTCGATCACCACTCGGCTGATCAGCGCGCCGTCGATGGTGAAGCGGTAGTGCAGGTCTGCGACCCCGCCCGGGAAGTCGCCCTCCAGGTGCTGCCCGACGTCGACGCCTGCTTCGGTCGTGGTCGCGCCGGTGAATGCGGTGGTGTAGGTGAAGTCGGCGGCCGCCTTGGCCACCCAGGCCCCGATCTCGCCGTGTCCCGTGTAGTCGTGGCCTTCGTCGGTCACCACGGCGTTGGTGGTGAGTGTGGCCAGCGCGTGGTCCACCTCACGGGCATCGAGCGCAGTCATGAACGTTCGGACGGTGGTTGGGAGTGCGTCCCACTCTGTGGTGTTGGTCATGACCCCACCATGAGAGTTGCCGTAAGGGGAAGGTCAACCCCCGAATTCGACTCGCGCCGTGATGTTGACCTTGCCCCAGGGGGAGGCTTGAAGATGGCCCTGTCCCATCACGTGGGCGATGCAAACGCGGAGGAGGACGCCATGGGCGCACGAGTCTCGATCGGAGACTTCGCAGTGATGACCAGTCTGAGTAGGAAGGCGCTACGCCACTATCACGACATCGGCATTCTCGAACCCGCCCAGGTCGATCCCCATACCGGCTACCGCTTCTACGACACCAGCCAGGTCGACCACGCCCACGTCATCCGCCGGTTCCGATCGCTGGGCATGTCCATTCCCGACATCAAGGCGCTCCTGAGCACCGACGACGCCGGAGCCCGCACCGACATCATCACCACTCATCTCGAACAGATGGAGGCTCAACTGCAGCAGACCCGTGACACCGTGGGTGCGCTGCGCGAACTGCTCTCCCCGGTGCGTACTCCCGCCGACGTCACGTCGCGCCACGAGCCGGCGCTCCGCGTGTGGTCGGTCAGCGCCACCGTCGACGCCTCCGGGATCGACGACTGGTTCGCGGCGTCACTGCGGACACTCCACGGGGCCGTCGCCATGGCAGCAGGGGAGCCGACCGCGGTGGTGCCGGGCGGCCTCTACGATCGCGCGCTGTTTCTCGAACAGCGCGGCAGCGCAACCATGTTCGTCGAAGCACCACCATCCGCACATCCGCCCGAGGGTGTCCACGCCTCGGTCTTACCCCGGGCCGAATTCGCGGTGCTCACCCACCCGGGCGGTCACGACGGCATCGACCGCAGTTACGCGGCCCTGGGCGTCTACGTCAACGAACATCTGATCAGCAGCCAGGGGCCCATCCGCGAGCATTACCGCGGCGGCACTGCCACCGATCCGTTCCGGTTCACCGCAACCGAGATCTGCTGGCCGATCTTCAGCACCACCGCGCCGACGCGATGAACGGCACACACGGTTGCGAGGCGGCGGTCGCATGACGCGTCGTCACGTCGTCGCTCCTGCGGCAGGAAGCTCGGCCCGAGGTGTCCGGTTGCGCTGCAGCTGCCAGGCTTGCGAGGTGACCGGTGTGTAGACGTTGACGAGCACTCCGTCGGGATCGCGAATCAGCACTGACACGTTGCCCCAGGGCATCAACGTGGGGGGTTGCACGACGTCGAGGTCGTCGCCGAATTCCTTCTCGAGCGCGGACAGGAGTGCTTCGGCGTCGTCCGCCCAGAATTCGACGATGCACCGCGGCTTCGTCGCTGCCCCCGGATCGTCGTCGGCGATCGACGGAACTCGGCTGGCGTGGCTCACCGCCAGCGTCGCCGACGGCGTGACCAGCTCGGCGAAGTCGTCCGTCAGGTAGTTCGGCGTGACGCCGGTGAGGATCTCGTAGAACCGCACTGCGCGGTGGACGTCGGTGGTGATGACCCGCACGGAGGCGAGCCGAATGGTGTTCGTCGGTGTCATGGCGCAGACGGTACGGGCAATAGTGGACGATATCCGCCCTCTATATGGTCTAGCGTTGTCGAGGTGGTTCGGCCGACGGCGCGGGTCCTCGCATTACTGGAATTGCTGCAGGGCGGCGGCACGCTCACCGTCGCAGACCTCGCGCAGCGGTTGGCGGTCGACAAGCGCACGGTGCGTCGCTACGTCGAACATCTTCGCGACCTCGACGTCGCCGTGGATTCGGTACGGGGCCGCTACGGGGGCTACCGGCTGGCCCACCACTCGCGCATGCCGCCGCTGATGCTCACCGCCGACGAGGCCGTTGCGGTGGTGTGGGGCTTGCTGTTGGCCGGCGAGCCGGGATCCTCGCCGGCGTCGGAGTTGGCGGTGCAGACGGCTACGGCGAAGGTGCGACGAGTCCTGCCGGCCGCGCTGGCGCAGAGGATCGACGCCGTGCTCGGAAACGTCGACGTCCTCGCTGCTCGCACGGCGGGCGGGCCGGACACGGCTCGCATCGACGGCGGCGGCGTCGTCGAGGTGCTGCTCGAGTTGGCCGAGGCCGTACGGGATCGGCGTCCGGTCGGCTTCGGATACACCTCGCGGCAGGGTCACGCGACCGACCGTGACGTGCAGCCCCACGGTCTGGTCGCCCATCGCGGCCTGCTCTATCTCACCGGATTCGACCTGGGGCGCCAAGCGGCGCGGACGTTCCGTGTCGACCGCATCGTGGGTCTGCGCCAGATCGAAGGCACCCTCGGGGTGCCGACGGCGGGCGAACCGGTGGAGCACGTCCTGGGTCCACTGTCGGCGGCACCGCACCGGCACGCGGTGTCGGTCCGGATCCGCGCGGAGGTCGACCATGTTCGAACGCACCTTCCGCAGATGCTGGCGACCACCACGCCGCTGGGTTCGGCTGACCACGAAGACGGTTGGGTCAGGGTGGTCCTGCACGCTGAGCGACTCGAATGGGTCGCCGGAAAGCTCGCGGTGATCGATCGCCCCTTCGTCATCGAGCACCCACAGGCATTGCGCGACAGCGTATTAGCACTGGGTCAGCGTCTGATCGCGGCGTCCCAGCTACCGAGTTGACCGCACGAGACACGAGCCTCACGGTTGCCTTTCGGAACCGTCCACTTCGTTTCGGCCGAGGGTCTCGACGAACCGAGGCCCCACCTTCTGCAGCTCGTCGCGGTAGCCGTCGGCCCACCCGCCGAACGGGTGATGGGCCAGATACTCGTTGCGGAATCGGTCGTCCTCGGAGACCTCCGTGGCACAGAAGTCGGGGATCGTCAGGTCGACCACCGGAGTGTTGCGCTCGACCTCGGCCAGTAGCAGCGGCGCATTGTGGCCCAGGAACCGATCGACGATCCAGCCGTCCTCGCCCAGCCACGCCGAGTACCTCACCTTGACGACGACATGCTCGGCGCGGGAGACGATCTGGCCGGCGACCGTCGGGTCGAGTTCGCGTTCGGCTTCGTAGCGGGTGCCGCCGACGGCGGGCCCCTTGGCGGTCATGGTGCCAATCGCGTCGCCGTCCACTCGGCCCAGTGCGTCGACGAGATCCGGTAGTGCAGCGTCGAGTTCGAGGGGAGCGGGTCCCTGCAAGCGGACGCGAACCGCATAGCCGTCTGCGGCGAACAGGTAGGCCTGCAAGATCAGCGCGGGCCGCGGATCGAGCGCGGTGACGGCGGGCATCTCACGGACGTAGAACTTCCGCTCGAACTCGAAATCACCAGAGTTGGACTCAGACACATCCCGACGTTAGCCCCCGCGCGCATCAATCGTTCGTAGGCGGAGCTGTGTTCGCCGTGATGGCGCAGGCCGCGGCGTCGCACGCCAGCCAAGTATCACCGCACACGACGGTCAGTCGGCGGCAGTCTCCATGAAGTCCTGAATCGTGACGTCGAGGGCATCGAGACGGGCCGAGGAGTTGGGCCCGAGCAGTGTCGCCAAGTGTGGAGCGAGGCCGCTGCACGCGGACGTCAGCGGCGGGGCGAGCCGCCGCAGTGCATCGTCGGTCAATCTGTCGTCGGGGCCGGCGACGGCGATCGACCCCAGCGGGTAGCCGTCGTCGGGATCGAGCAGGGCGACGCCAATCCCGTTGAGGTGGGAGTGGTTTTCGCTGAACGAGAGCGCGTAGCCGTTGACGCGAATCGCTTCGAGTTCGCGCTCCAGCGCTGCGCGTGTCCGGCCGCGGGTATGGCCGGTGATCATCTTGGCGGCGTCGTGAGCCGGGAGGTGGGCCAAGATGGCGCGGCCGCTGCAACCGAAGGTGAGCGGCGCCCGTTCGCCGACGTGGACGATGTGCCGAAGTGGCTCGGAGTTCTGCTCGACGCCGAGCACGAGTACTCGATGCTCGCCGCTGCGAAGGTGCAAGGTCGCGGTGGCCTGAGCGGCGGCGGCCAGTCGGGTCAGCACCGGCCGTGCGCGCTGCCGCAGCGCCGGACGTGGGCCGACCATCGAGGCGAGTGCGATGGACCGGCTGCCGATGCGGTAGCCGCGGCGACCGACATGGTCGACGTAGCCCTCGTCCTGCAGACTCCGCAGCACCCGGTACGCACTGGCCTTGGACAGGCCGACAGCCGAGGCCACCGCGAGAAGGCTGGCCGGCTGCTGCATTCCGGCCAGCGCTTCGAGCATCCGCAGCGGCCGGTGCAGGAGGTCTGGCTGGGCACGCTCTGTTGCCTCTCGAGAGCGGGTCATCTCACCTCAGTCGTCGCGTCGAAGTTGGTTGCAGCATGTGCAACCAACATTGCGCCGTCCGGTGGCCCCTGTCCAGTGTGGACGTCGACACAGCGACCGGACGAGCGGAATTCATGAGCAGACACGACATTCCCGGCGATGCCGAGCGGATCCATCGCACCGTAGCCGCCGGCGGCGCGGTGATCATGCCGGCCGACATCGGCTACGGAGTCATCGCCAGCAGCACCGACGCGCTGACGCGACTCTTCCGAGCCAAACGACGAGCACCGCACAAACGGCACGCGATGGCGGGAAACTACGAACTGCACCGCGAAGTCCACCGACTCGGGAAGCGCGAGCAGGACATGGTCGACGCCGTCGTGCTCGACGCACGTCTGCCGCTGGCCGTCGTCGCGCCCTTCGACCTGTCCCACCCGGTGGTCGCGGCCATCGAGTCCGACACGCTCGCGGCCAGCACCGTCGGCGACACCCTGGCGATGTTGGTCAACGGCGGCGCCCTTCAGGATGCGGTCGTCCGCATCGCGCACCGCAACGGTGTGCCGCTTTTGGGCTCGTCTGCGAATCTGAGCGGGACCGGCACCAAGTTCCGCGTGCAGGACATCGAGCAGCCCATCGTCGACGCGGTGGACGTGGTCGTCGACTACGGCCTACGCAAGTACCACCTGTACCGGCGCTCGTCGACGATGATCGACTTCTCGACGATGGAGGTCGTCCGCATCGGCTCCTGCTACGAGTTGATCGCCGACGTCTTCGCCAGCCAGTTCGGCATCACCCTGCCGGGGGATCCCGGCCTCGACGTCTTGCCATCCGGACACCTGCGCGAGGCGCAGGAACTCTCGTGACCACGGCGCACGACGTCGACGTCCGCCACGGTCGCGCCTGGGTCGACCCGGATGAGACGGTTCGCATCGGCTACACGGTCGCCACTCCACCCGAACCGACGAAGACCGTCGTGCTTCTCCACGGCGCCCCCCAAACGCGCTACGAGTGGCGAAAGGTCATGATGCCGTTGGCCGCCGCCGGCTACCGGGTGATCATGCCCGACTACCGAGGCGCCGGCGCGTCCGACAAACCTCGCGACGGGTACGACAAGTGGACGATGGCCGGTGACATTCACAGCCTCGTGCACGAGACCCTGGGCGTGGCGGAGCCCGTGTCGCTCGTCGGCCACGACCTCGGGTCGACGCTGGCTCTGAGCTTCGCCCTGCGGTACCGCGACGACGTCACGAGCGCCACCTTCATGGAAGCCCCACTGCCGGGCACCGCCTACTACGAATGGCGGGTGGCTCAGAAGTCGGCGTGGCAGTTCGCCTTCCACGCCAACCCGGACATCGCGGTGTACCTCACCCACGGACGTGAACGTTGGTACGTCAACCGCTTCTTCGACGAGTTGACCTACCAACCCGATGCGATCTCCAATGACGACCTCGACGTCTACGCTCGCGCGTTCGAGGCGCCCGGCGCCATGCGCGCGATGTGCGAGGTCTACCGGGAACTCGACCGCGACGCCGACGACAATCGCGCCGCGCTTCGACGCGACGGCAAGCTCACCATCCCGGTGTTGGCTTCCGGAGGTGCCTCCGGGCCTCTCTCGAAGAACTTCCGCGCGATGTGCGAGGAGGTCGCCGATTCGGTGACGGATCAGCTGGTCCCGGACTGCGGCCACTGGGTCGCCGAGGAGCAGCCGACGTATTTCACCGAGATGTTCTGCGAGTTCGACGGCGCCGCTCGGGCATGCCGACCCAGCGCTGCCGTCGGCGAGACAACGGCTTACGAATCAGCAACGGAAACGCAGTGAAGTGGAGGGACATGCCATGGCGAAGGTGAACGCACGGACAGTCGAGATTGCCGGCAAGACGGTGTCGCGCTTGGGGTTCGGATCGATGAGATTCACCGGCCGCGGAATCTGGGGGGAGCCCCAGGACCGAGAAGAATGCATTGCCGTGGCCCGTCGGGCAGTCGACCTCGGCGTGCAGTTCATCGACACCGCCGACTCCTACGGACCACACGTCGCCGAACAGATCTTGTACGAGGCGCTGCATCCGTACCCCGAAGGCGTCGTCATCGCAACGAAGGCGGGCTTGACCCGAAATGGACCCGACGTGATCGACACCGACGCCGGACCACAACGCCTCGGCCCGGCGGCGTGGCCACCGGTCGGACGACCCGAATACCTGCGGCAGCAGGTGTTGATGAGCATGCGCCGCTTGGGCGTAGATCAGATCGATCTCCTGCAGCTACACCGGGTGGACCCCAAAGTGCCGTTGGCAGAACAGATTGGCGAGCTCAAGGCGCTTCAGGACGAGGGCAAGATCCGAGACATCGGCATGTCGCAATGCACGGTGGCGCAGCTCGACGAGGCCCGGCAGATCGCCGACATCGTCAGTGTCCAGAGCCGCTTCAACGTCATCGACCGGAGCGCCAACGACATTCTGGAGGTGTGCGAACGCGATGGGCTGGCGTTCATCCCGTGGGCGCCGGTGGCGCAGGGCGGGCTCGATGCGGCCCACCGAGCGCTGGCGGACATCGCCGCGGCGCACCAGTGCACCGTGGGCCAGGTGGCGATCGCGTGGCTGTTGCATCTCTCCCCGGCGATGGTGCCCATCCCCGGCACGTCGCGCCGCACGCATTTGGAGGAGAACATGGCTGCCGCGGACGTGCAGTTGACACCGGAACAGCTCGACGCTCTCAACGCGGCTGCCAGCTGACCGCACGTTGGAGGTGTGGCCCGCCGATGTAGGGATGGTGAATCACCCGGTCGACGTCGAACGTCTCGAGCGCGCCTCCCGGCGCCGGGTTAAGGTTCACGTCATGGCGCGATCGTCGGCACTGGGCCGCGCCGCAGTGCAGCCACCCCGGGGCCGGCGGCAGGTAACGCGTTGCGGGTCAACGTGACCGGCGGGGTGCGTGGCGTCTTCGGTGTGCGAAACTACCGTCGCTTCGTAGCGGGACAGTCGCTGAGCCTGATCGGATCGTGGGCCGAGACCATCGCCTTGGCACTGTTGGTTCTGCAACTGACGCGGTCGCCGCTGGTCCTCGGACTCGTCATGGCCACGCGGTATCTACCCGTGCTGCTGGCGACGCCCTACGCGGGACTGATCGTCGACCGCAGCAACAAGCGGCGTGTTCTCACGTTGACCAACGCGGTCCTCGGTCTGACGTCGTTCGGCATGGGGTTGTCGGTGCTGATGGGCACGATCGCACTGTGGCAGATCTTCGTCGCAGCCGCGGTCTTCGGTGTCATGACCGCACTCGACAACCCGGCCCGGATGGCGTTGATTCCGGAACTCGTCGACACGCCCCTTCTTCGGTCGGCGATTACCGTGAACAGCACGATGGCCAACGTGGGTCGGGCCCTGGGGCCCGCCGTCGCCGCAGGCCTAATCCGTTGGCACGGCCTCGGATGGTGCTACCTGTTCAACGCGCTGACCTTCGCTCTGGTGGTCGTCGCCCTCGCCGCTCTCGACGGTCGCCAGTTGCACAGGACGGTGCCCGCGGGCCGCGGTAGGCACCAACTGCGCGAGGGACTGGCCGTCGCCCGGTCGAACCGCGACATCGCAGGCCCGTTGGTCATGATGGCGTTCGTCGGAACACTGACCTATGAGTTCGAGACCAGCCTGCCCGTGTTCGCCGAACAGACACTCAGAGCAGGCGTCGACGGATATGCCTGGCTGACGACGGCATTTGGGGTGGGCTCGGTCGTGACGGGCTTGCTGATCGCCCGATGGCCCATCACGGGCCTGGCCCCGATGATTCGTGTGACGGTCCTCTACGGCGCAGCGATGCTCTTGTTGACCGTCAGTTCCGGGATGCCGGTGGCGCTCCTGTCCGCAGGACTCGTGGGCAGCGCGAGCATCGCGTTCCTGACCACCGGGAACAGCACCATCCAACTTGCGGCGCCCCCACAGATGCGCGGACGTGTCACCGGACTGTGGACGACGGCGTTCATCGGATCCACTCCACTCGGCGCGGTCGTCATAGGTGCGGTCGCGCATCGATACGGCGGACACGCCGGCTTGGCCGCCGGGGTGATCGGCTGTGCACTCGCGGTGACCTTCGGCACCGCCATACACCGCCGCACCGACGGTGCCGTCAGAGCAACGTGTCCGCCGCGATGACCGAGGCAGAAATCGCCGCGGGGAACCCCGCGTAGAAGCCGAGGTGCGTTATCAAAGCCGATATTTCGTCTGTGGTGAGTCCGTTGTCGACCCCGCGCCGCAGGTGCGCCCGCAGTTCGTCGGGACGGTACATCGCGATCAGGGCACTCAAGGTGACGAGGCTGCGGTCGCGGGGGCTCAGCCGTGCGTCGGACCAAACCTGGTCGTACAGAGGGGAATCGACGAGATCGGCGAGCTCGGGAGTGAATTGCCGAGCGGCGCCGCGCGGCGACGAGTTGATGTCGGTGATGAGGATGCTCCTTCGTGTTCGAATGACGTTCTACTGCAGGACGGTCAGTACCCTCCCTCCGCGTGGTGGATCTGTTCGGACACGTCCTTTCCGACGAGGTCGGCGTGCAGGAAGGCTCCGGATGTCGGCAGGCGCAGGTGTAGTTCGGAAGCCGTGCTGATCTCGATATGGCCGGCGTCCAAGGTGAAGTCGAGGACGTGACCGCCACTGGTGCGGGTTGCGTCGAGGAAGTGCAGGTGATATCCGGCCACCGAGATGCCCTGCTCGAATTCCGGTGTGCGGAATCCGACGAGAACGCCGTCCGCGTGTTCGAACGTCTTCTCTGCTTGCCCGTCGCTGGCCTCGGTCAGCGGCGGGTAGGGCGGTGTTTGGGCCTTGACGGTACGGGTGTGGACGTTCGAGAGCGCACCGGTGACCCGGATCGCGTAGATGAGGTTGGGGCTCTCGACCGTTCGGTCGACGAGCGCGAGGACGTCGGCCCGGCTGGTGGGGACGTCGACGGCGATGGTGGTGCCGGGAGTGAAGTGGGTAACCGCCGCGAACGGCGAGCGGTCCGCGGCGTCGGCCACGGTGGCGCTGCCGTCGGCATGCAGGTGATGGCACACGCCGTCGAGGACGACCATTTCTCCGTCGAGACGGTTGAAGGTGCCCAGCCCGAAGTCGCCGTGGCGCAGCAGTTCTTCGATGGTGATGTCACCGTCGTAGACGCCGTCCAGAAGCGCGCTCATGGTCGAGGACTGGAACACCTCGGCACTGTGTGGATCCTTGGCGAGGGTCGCGCCGTGGTGGGCGATCACCTTGCGTGTCCAGGTGGCGAACTGGTCGAGGGTGCCGTGTCGTGACGTCATGGGGTGGCCGTCACTCGAAGACGTCGTCGTGCAGGTGCGCGGCCAGGTCGGTGTTCCTGCTGTAGTCGACGGAAACGTCGATCACCGATGGCCCGTCTTCGCCGAGGGCCTGCGCCAGGGTGGACGTGAACTCGTCGAGGGAGTCGACGCGGTATCCCCGGGCACCGAAGGCTGCGGCGTAGTGGGTGATGTCGTAATCACCGAGTTGCACACCCGATTTGCGGCCGTACTTGAGGACTTCCTGGAACCCGACCATGTCGTAGGTGTTGTCGCGCAGGATGATGTGGGTGAGATTGAGACCGAGACGTGCAGCGGTCTCGAGTTCCTGGGCGGAGAACAGGAACCCGCCGTCCCCGGAGATGGACACGATGTGCGTGCCCGGCCGCACCAGTGCGGCGGCCATGGCCCAGGGCAGCGCGACGCCGAGGGTCTGTTGACCGTTGGAGAACAGCAGCCGTCGGGGTTCGTAGACCCTGAAGTGTCGGGCCATGTAGATGTACACCGAGCCGACGTCGCACGCGATGGTGGCGTCGTCGTCGAGGTGTTCACGGAGGGCCAGCACGACGGCGGTGGGGTTGAGTCCCGTTGCGCTGGAGGACTTCGCACGTTCGGTGCTGTCGATGTCGGCCAGCGCCTGGCGTTGGCGTGCGATGTCGTCGACGTAGGCGTCGGTGAGTGCCGTTCCGGACAGCATCCGGGTGAGCTCGACCAGTGTGTCGGCGATGTTGCCACGCAGTTCGCTGGCCGGCTGGTAGTGGTTGTCGATCCCGGCGGGCAGGGAATCGATGTGGACGACCGTGCGAGCCGCGTCGTCGTTCCACAGGCCGGGGTCGTACTCGACGGCGTCGTAGCCGACGGTGACGAGGACGTCGGCCTCGGAGACGAGGACGTCACCGGGTTGGTTGCGGAACAGGCCGACGCGTCCCAGGTAGTGCGATTCGAGGTCCCGCGAGATTACGCCGGCGCCCTGGAACGTCTCGACGACGGGAAGCCTCGTCGCGGACACGAGGTCCCGCACCGCTTTACAGCTGTCGGGTGCCGCCCCTCGGACGCCTACCAGGAGCACCGGACGTTTCGCGGCCGCGATGATGTCGGCGGCCGCGCGGATCGCCGTGGTGGGCGCACCGGCCAGTGCGGGTACGGGGTACCGGGTGGTGATGGCCGCGGCGGTCGGGGCACTGAGCACGTCGGCGGGGAGCACGAGGGCGGCGGCGCCTTGGGGTTCGGTGAGTGCGGCGCGGAAGGCGCCGACGGTGGCTTCGGCGGCGTTGTCGGCGTCGTTGACCTCGCCGGTGTGCTTGGTGACCGTCGTCAGGAACGCGGCGGCGTCCATCGACTGATGCGTGCGTTTGAGGCGGTCCGCGCGGCCCACGGCGCCGCACAGGGCGACGACGGGGTCCTGCTCGGTGTTGGCGGTGAGCAGTCCGGTGGCGAGGTTGGTGGTGCCGGGTCCCGAGGTGACCAGCACGACACCTGGTGTGCCGGTGAGTCGGCCGATGGCGCCGGCCATGAACGCGGCGTTCTGTTCGTGGCGGCACACGACGAGTTCGGGGCCGCCGTCGGCCAGGGCGTCGTAGACGGCGTCGATCTTGGCACCCGGCACGCCGAACACGTAGGGCACCTCGTAGGCGGTGAGCACGTCGACGATGCGCTGGGCGCTGCGGGTGGAGCCGTCGCTGGTCATGTGTGGTCCTTCATCGTGCGGGATCGAGGCGCGTGGGCGAGTCGCTTGCAGCCTTCCGTGGACGGCGCCGGTGCGTCCAATTGGTTCTTCACGGCGGGTCCATAGGCGCCACCTATGTGTTCAAATCCGTTGTGATGCCGCGTGACCGGGCTCGCCGTTGCCCGGCGGGAGCCGACGCCGGGGATCACCTACGCACTTGTTCCGATGTCGTCTGTTCCCCGTTCACCGTGGCGTTCCACAGTGCGAGGAATGCACGCAGGGGCGCTGAGGCGGGAATGTCGTTGCGCCAGATGAGTATCTTCTCGAAGTCGATCTGCGGGGTGATCTGCCGGACGGTGAGGCCGGAACCGACGAGGGCGGGATCGCAGCGGGAGCTCAGAGCCACACCGAGCCCTTGCTGGGCGAAGGAGACCTGCAGGCGGACGTCGTTGGCCGCACAGTTGACCAGGACTTCGGTGCCGGACGCTTCCGCGACCCGGTCGACGCTGGCCCGCAACGCGCTGGTGCGCGGGTAGGTGATGATCGGGTGGCAGGCCAGCTCATCGAGTTGGAGTGGGTCGGCATCGCCGAGCGGGAACGCGTCGGGGTCGAACACCGCGACGATCTGGTCGACGAACAACGGCGACGTGCTGATCGAGGACGGCAACGCGTCGGGGGGCCGGGCGATCACGGCCGCGTGCAGCTGGTTCTGCAGCACCATGTCCAGAAGTGGCTTGCTGGTGGCTTCGAATACGACGATGTCGATGCCGGGGTACTCGTGCCGAAGCGCGCCGAGCAACACCGGGGTCGTGGTGTGTTCCACCCCGCCTCCGGTGCCGATCCGGAACTCGCCGCGCAGCAGGCCTGCCCGTGCGGAGAACTCCGCCTTGGCGTCGTTGGCGGCCTGGATGCACAGCCGCGCGTAGGGCAGCAGAACTTGGCCGGCGTCGGTGAGCGCGGTGGTGCGCTGAGTCCGGTCGAACAGTGCTTCGCCGAGCTCGCGTTCCAGCCCTTGGATCTGTGCGCTGATCGAGGGTTGGGTGATGAAGCACTTCTGGGCGGCTCGCGTGAACGAGCCTTCGTCGGCGACCGCGACGAAGTATTCCAGGGTTCTCAGCTCCATGAACCGACACGATGCCCGATGATCGTGGCTGGTGGCTACTTACGTGAAGAAGATTCCTGGTAGCCAGGGAGTGCGGCGCGCCTGGGACTTTGCCGACGCGTCAGCCGAGGGCCCCCAGGATCTCCCGAATCGCGTCGACGACGAAGGCGGGCTGAGACAGCATCACCAGATTCGAGGAGTCGACCTCGCGGATCGTGGCACCGGCACGCTCGTAAGCGAAGCGCTGCACCTGCGGAAGGATTCCGCGATCGGCGGTGCACGCGACCGCCCAGGTCGGGCGAGCCCGCCACGCCGCGGTGGTGGCCGGCTCGGCGAACGCAACGGCGGCCACGGGCCGCTGTGACACGGCAAGCACCGATGCGACGCCGGGATCGACGTCGGCGGCCAGCACCGAGGCGAACTTCGCGGGGTCGACCGACAGGTCCATTCCGGCAGCGGAGTGCTCGGTGGCCGGGAACGGCGTCTGAATCAGTGCGTCGGGAAGGTCGGAGTGCGGAAACTGGCCTTGCAACTGCGCGACGCTCTCACCCTCGGCCAACGCGTACCCGGCGAGGTAGAGCAGCGCCGCGACGTTGGACGCGGTGCCGGCTTCGGTGATGACCGCTCCACCGTACGAATGGCCGACCAACAGCACCGATCCCGCGATCGTCTCGACGAAGGCCCGAACCAACGCAGCGTCTCCGATCAAACTGCGGTTCGGTACGGCGACGGCGACGACCGGGATGCCGGAGTCCAGGAGCCCCTTGGTGACCGGCTGGTAGGACGAAGCATCGGTGAAGGCTCCGTGCACGAGAACGACGGTCGGGGTGGGCATCACGGACACGCTCCGATGAACGACGAGGGAAGGCTCATCGTGACGGGCCAGTTCGTCGGCGTCCAATCGTGATTGGCGATGCGGTCATAGGTGGAACCGATGCACTGCCCATCGGCTGAGCCGATGGGAGCCCGTGACGATTCCTATTGGACGTCGAACCCGGTGAGACGTGAGACTTCCATGAATCCATGGAGCTGCCGCCGCTCGGTGGTCCGCTGGAACGGAGTCGCGCGTGAGACGCAGGGTCGTCGTGGGGATGTCGGGCGCCAGCGGTGCCGTCTACGGAATCCGGATTCTGGACGCCCTCCGCGAGGAACCCGACATCGAGACCCATCTGGTCATGACCCAGGCCGCCAAGCGCACCCTGGCGCTGGAGACCGATCTCACCGTCGGCGACGTCGAGCAGCGGGCCGATGTCGTGCACCGCGCCAACGACATTGGGGCCTCGATCGCGTCGGGTTCCTTCCGTGCACACGCGATGGTCGTGGCGCCGTGCTCCATCAAGACTGCGTCCGGCATCGCCACCTCGTATACGGACAACCTGCTGCTGCGGGCGGCGGACGTCACGCTGAAGGAGCGGCGCCGCCTCGTCCTTCTGGTACGCGAAACGCCCCTGCACCTGGGACATCTGCGGACGCTCACCCAACTCGCGGAAATGGGCGCGGTCATCATGCCGGCAACACCGGCCTTCTACCAGCGCCCCACCACAGTGCAGGACATCGTCGACCAAACTGCCAACCGCGTCCTGGATCTGTGCGACGTGGAACTGCGACGCGACCTCTTTCCCCGGTGGACCGGTGGTCACGACGCAGCACGAATTCCCGACGAACAGCACCCACACCTCGCAGCGCAGGCCTGAGAACAGGAGCATCATGGTTTACCGGATCGATCGCACGAAGATCCCCCGCAGCTACCGCGAGTACCTCGCCCTGATGAAGGACATGGGCGAACTCGTCGAGATCGACGACGAGGTCGACTGGAACCTCGAAATGGGCGCCATCTTCCGCCACGCAGCCGAAACACTCGCTCCCATGCCAGTCTTCAACGTCGTCAAGGATGCCGCACCGGGCTTTCGCGCCGCCGACTGGGGAATGGGGAAGAGTTCCTACCCCGGGCAACCGTGGCGCCGCTTGGCCGCCATGATGGGCCTGCCCCCCGAAACTCCGTTGATGGACATCCAGGCCGCCTACATCGAGGCCAAGGAGAACGGCCATGCCCATCCTCCGCGCATCCTCGACGCTGCAGACGCGCCCTGCAAGCAGAACACCTGGGTGGGCGACCAGATCGACCTGAACAAGATTCCCGCGCCCCTGGCCCACGACGGCGACGGCGGCCGGTATCTGCAGACGGCGGGCTTGAACATCCTGAAGACTCCGGACGGGCGGTGGACCAACTGGTCGACCAACCGCGCCGTGATCATCGACGCCCAAACCATGACGGGGCAGTGGTGGCCCAAACAGCACAACGGGATGATCTGGGGGATGTGGCGTGAACAGAAGCGGGACATGCCCTGGGCGTGCGCCCTCGGCGTAAGCCCGGTCGCCTCAACACAAGCCGCGTCGCGCATACCGGCGTGGGTAGACGAGTACGACATGGCCAGCGCTCTGCTAGACGAACCACTCGACATGGTGAAGTGCGAGACCAGCGACATCCTCGTGCCGGCAGACGCGGAGATCATCATCGAAGGCGTCGTCGAGTACGGGAGCACTGAACCGGAAGGTCCCTTCGGGGAGTATCCGGGCTACCTGCCTGACGAGACGACGCCATTTCCGCGGCAGAAGGTCACGTGCGTCACCTTCCGCGACAACCCGGTGCTGCCCATGTCGATCCCCGGTGTGCCCATCGACAACTGCCACGTCACCATGGGATTCTTCATCTCATCCGATTCCGTTGTGGCGCTGAAGAAGGCCGGGCTGCCCGTCATCGACGGGATGTACCTCTTCGAAGCCGCCATCCTGTGGTTCGTGATCCGGGTCCCCACCGACTGGCACGAGCGCACCGGCTGGACACTCGACGACTTCATGAAGCGCCTCGGCAACACGTTTTGGACTCAGCACGTGGGCGACACCGTCACCAAGATCTTGGTGGTGGGCGAGGACATCGACCCCTCCGACGTCCAGCAGGTCGTGTGGGCCTTCGCCTCTCGCAACCATCCCACCTTCACCACGTACTTCTTCCCGGAACTGCAGGCGTTCGGCGACGGCATCGAGTCGTATCACGTGGCTCGCGAACTCGCCGAGAACAGAGGAACCTCGCTGGTGGTCTACGCATGCCTGGAGAACGCCGACAGAGTGGGCCGACCAGAGAAGCGGGTCATGTCCTTCGACGCGAACTATCCGGCACCGGTCAAGCAAAGGGTGCTCGACAACTGGGAACGCTGGGGATTCACCTCGTGAGCGCCGCCACGTCGCGTCCGGCCGAAGTCGCGATCTGAGATGGCCGGGAGTGACGCCCACTTCTATCGACCGGCCGAGGGCACCGGACTGCCGCACGACCCGTTCAACGCCATCGTCGGACCGCGACCCATTGGATGGATCTCCAGTGCGGATCGCAACGGGACACGAAACCTGGCTCCCTACAGCTTCTTCAACGGATTCAACTATGGCCCGCCGATCGTCGGATTCTCCTCGATCGGGTGGAAGGACACCGTCGCCAACGTCGATGCGACCGGTGAGTTCGTCTGGAACCTTGCCACCCGGTCGTTGGCGACGCAGATGAACGAGACCGCTGCGTCCTTGCCGGCAGAACGAGACGAGTTCGTCGACGCGGGCCTAACGCCCGTGCCGTCGACGGTCGTCTCGACACCGCGCGTGCTGGAGAGCCCGGTCAACTTCGAATGCCAACTGACGCAACTCACCCAACTGAAACGAGCCGACGGTACGGCCGTGGACACGTGGCTCGTGCTCGGCGAAGTGGTCGCCGTCCACATCGACCGAGCCCTTCTGACAGACGGTGTCTACGACACCGCCGCACCCCACCCCATCCTCCGCGCCGGCGGGCCGGCGAGCTACGCCGAGATCAGCCCCGATTCCATGTTCGAGATGATTCGACCGTCCTGACCCCGCCGGAAGGCCGGTGTGCGTCGAACGATGAGAGAAGGAAGAAACCGGATGAGCGTCACCGTCATCGAGTACATCCTCGGCAGGCTCCACGACGTGGGTGTCAACGACGTCTTCGGAGTGCCAGGGGATTACGCGTTCCCCCTGCACGACGCCATCGTCGCGCATCAAGACGTCAGCTGGATCGGCTGCTGCAACGAACTCAACGCCGGCTATGCCGCCGACGGGTACGCCCGTGTGAAGGGCGTGGGTGCAGTCACCACCACCTACGGGGTAGGGGAACTCAGTGCGATCAGCGCGGTCGCCGGCTCCTACGCCGAGAACCTGCCGGTCTTCCACCTCGTCGGCATGCCCACCCGGGCCACCCAAGCCAACCGGTCGCTGGTGCATCACACCCTCGGCAACGGACAGTTCGACTTGTTTCGTTCGATGGCCGACACCGTCACCGGCGCCAGCGCGATCATCACCCCGGCCAACGCCGTCGCCGAAACCGAACGCCTGATCGCCGAAGCCCTCTACAACCGTCGCCCCGTGTACATGGCCCTGCCCTCCGACGTCGTCGACGCCCCGATTGTCGCGCAGTCGGACCCCTTGCCCTTGCCCGTCAGTGATTCGACCGCGCTGGCAGCCGCGACCGACGCCGTGGTCGGTGCGTTGGAGGCCGCGTCGACGGCGTGCGTCCTGCCCGGAATCCTGTTGGACAGATTGGGTCTGCGCGAGGTGGCTCGGCAGTTCGTCGAGGCGGCGGATCTTCCGTTCGCGACCATGTTCGCCGACAAGTCCGTTCTCGAAGAGGACCACCCCAACTACGTCGGCATGTACGACGGCCAACTCATGGACCCGGCGGTCCGCGAGTTCGTCGAGACGTGCGACGTCGTCGTGGCGTTCGGCACGATGGCGACCGACTTCAACACCGGCGCCTTCACCTCCAATCTCGACCCCGACAAGATCGTCAAGGTCGACCTTCACAGCACGCGGGTGGGGTCGACCGTCTACCAGGGCGTCGAGATGGCCGACCTCCTCCGCGCGCTCGCCGGGCGGTCGTGGAGCACCCGTCAACGCGGTGGTCCCCGGCCAGAGCAACTCGGTCCGGTATCCGGCTCCGGTGCCGATCCGATCACCGCGGACGCGCTGTACCCGCGATGGGCTGACTTCTTGCGGCCCGACGACATCGTCATCGCCGAAACCGGCACGTGCTCCATGGGATTGGCGTTCGCACGGCTCCCGCGCGGTGCACGGTTCCACAACCAGACCCTGTGGGGCGCCATCGGATGGGCCACCCCGGCAGCATTGGGGGCGGCCGTCGCCGCGCCGGACCGGCGGCTGGTTTTGTTCACCGGCGAAGGCTCCCACCAGCTGACGGCACAAGAGATCGGCCAGTTCCACCGCCTCGGATTGAAGCCGATCATCTTCGTGCTCAACAACAACGGTTACCTCATCGAGCGGATGCTGTGCACCGACCCCGACATCGCCTACAACGACGTCGCGCCGTGGAACTACACCGAACTTCCGCATGCACTGGGATGCGACGACTGGTTCACCCCGCGGGTGAACACGTGCGCCGAACTCGACGCGGCCCTCGCCACCGCCGCCGAGGGCACCCGCGCTGCGTACGTCGAGGTGATGACGGGAACCTACGAGGTGCCCCCGCTCGTCCAGAAGCTGCACGAGAACGTCAAGACGCTCTACAACACGGGCTAGACACGAGTGCGAGAGCGGATGCCGCGTCTAGAGCGCCGTGCGTCTCAGCGCAACAATCTGGCCATGCCGTTGACGGGGCCGTGGCCTCGGCCGAGCGGATAGGCGGCGCGGATGCACTCGGTAACCCAGAGCTTCGCGAAACCGACGGCCTCGGGAACCGCGTAGCCGTGAGCCAGGGCGGCGGTGATCGCCGCGGCAAGAGTGTCGCCGGCACCGTGATCGTGGGGGGTGTCCACCCGGTCGGCGGCGAACTGGTGGAAGTCGGCGCCGTCGAAGAGCAGGTCGGAGCTGGTCTGCGAGGTGCGCAGGTGGCCACCCTTGACGAGCGCCCATTGCGGCCCCAGTGCGTGTAGGGCCCTGGCGGCCTCGCGTTGGGTCGTGTCGTCGACGACGTCGATGCCGACCAACAGTCGCACCTCGTCGAGGTTGGGCGTCACCAGCGTGGCGAGTGGGATCAAATCGTCACGCATGTCGTCCAGCGCGTCGGGGTGCAGTAGTGGTTCACCGACGTTGGACGCACATACCGGGTCGACCACCAGCGGGACGGTGCCGTCGAGCCCCTCGGACCTCCACGTAGCCACGATCGTCCTGATGATGGCGCTGGACGCAAGCATGCCGGTCTTGGCGGCCTCGATGCCGATGTCGGACGCCACCGCGCTGATCTGCCCTGCGACGATGTCGGTCGGGACTTCGTGAAAGGCCTTGACGCCCAACGAGTTCTGAACCGTGACGGCTGTCAATGCGGCGCAGCCATGTACACCCAGCATTGCGAACGTCCGCATGTCGGCCTGCAGGCCAGCGCTGCCGCCCGAATCGGAGCCGGCGATGGTCATGACTCGACGCGGGGTCCGTCCCGGTGCAGCCAGTGGGAGGTCGTGAGCGTCGGCCATGGGTAGCAGTCTTGCAAAGAATGCCGAACCGGTTGCGGCGGGCGTCGGCTGTCGGATGCTCGGCCCCGGGAATACCTGAACGGCGGATGAGGTTTGCGGTGCTGTGAAGGCCTTTGGATTTCTGAGCTTCGGGCATTACGCGTCCGGCGGGTCCGGCGGGCCCGATGCCGGTGACATGCTGCGCGATGCAGTCGACATCGCGACGGGTGCCGACGAGCTAGGCGTCAACGGCGCATACTTTCGCGTTCACCACTTCGCCCGGCAGTCCGCCGCGCCCATGCCGCTGCTTGCTGCGATCGCCGCCCGTACCCAGCGGATCGAGGTCGGTACCGGTGTCATCGACATGCGGTATGAGAACCCGCTGCACCTCGCCGAGGAGGCGGCCGCGCTCGACCTGCTCTCCGAGGGGCGGGTGGCGCTCGGAGTCAGTCGCGGGTCGCCCGAGCCGGCGCTACGCGGGTGGGAGGCCTTCGGTTACACCGGTTCCACGGATCCCCGTGGCGCCGACATTGCCCGGGACAAGTTCGACCTGTTCCTGCGAGCCGTCCGCGGTGAAGGCTTCGCCGACGCCGATCCCCAACAGTTCGGCCGAGTCGGGAAGCTGCGCATCGAGCCGCACTCGGCTGGACTGGCCGATCGCATTTGGTGGGGCGCCGCATCGCGGGAGACCGCGAGATGGGCGGGCACGGCAGGCGTCAACCTGATGAGTTCGACGCTGCTGACCGAGGCCACCGGGGATTCCTTCGCAGACCTGCAGGCTGAGCAGATCGACCAGTTCCGTGCGGCATGGGTCGAGGCAGCTCACCCGCGACCTCCGCGAGTCTCGGTGAGCCGCAGCATCTTCCCGTTGGTTACGGATCTGGACCGGCGCTACTTCGGTCCGCGGGGAGACGATTCGGCAGACCAGGTCGGCGTCATCGACGGATTCCGGTCGACCTTCGGCAAGACCTACGCCGCCGAACCCGACGTCCTCGTCGAGCAACTGAAGGCGGACGCCGCGGTCCAGTCGGCTGACACGCTGATGCTCACGATCCCAAGCCAGCTCGGGGTGGAGCTGAATCTCCACATCCTCGAGTCGTTTGCCCGCTACGTGGCCCCGGAACTGGGATGGGAGCCGAATTTCAAGGGACTGCCCACGGGTTGAAGGCCGGCCAATTGATCGAGTCATAAGCTCGGGTCTCATGGCGACCTTTGGCTCGTGGCCCACCCCCATCACCTCCGAGCTCGTCGTGCGTGCCGCTGCCGGACTCGGCAGCGTCAGCGTGCACGGTGACACCGTGACCTGGGCCGAGCAACGGCCCGAGGAGGGCGGACGCACCCAGCTGGTCCAACGCACGGGTGACGGGCCGGCCGTCGACGTGTTGCCTGCGGGGGTCAATGCCCGCACCGCCGTCCACGAGTACGGCGGCGGCGCGTGGTGGGTCACCGAGGACACCGTGTGGTTCGCCGACTGGGCCGACCAACGCCTCTACACGGTGACCGCGCCGGCGGCACCCGAACCGGTGACCCCCGAGCCCGAGGTGCCCCGCGGTGATCGCTGGGCCGACGGACGCGTCACGGCGGACGGCCGGTGGGCGCTGGTCGTGCGGGAGCACCATCCCGCCGGCGGCGGCCCCGCCCAGGTCGTGAACGAGATCGTCGTGCTCGACGCCACGGGGCAGCTCGCCCCCAGGGTGCTGGTGTCCGGGCCCGACTTCGTCTCCGACCCCCGGGTCTCGCCGGATGGCGCGCGACTGTGCTGGCTGCAGTGGTCGCACCCCGACATGCCCTGGGACGGCACCGAGCTGTGCGTCGCCGATCTGCGGGCCACCGAGACCGGTCCGCTGGTGAGCCACGCCACGGTGGTGGCAGGCCACCCGGACGCGGGGCCCGGCGGTACGGGCGCGGGCGAGTCGGTCAGCGAACCTCGTTGGGCCGACGACGGTTCGCTGTGGTTCATCTCCGACCGGTCGAACTGGTGGAACCTCTACCGCTGGGTGCCCGGCTCGGACGACGTCGAGGCCGTCGTGACGGCCGACGCCGAAATTGGCGGACCCCAGTGGGTCTTCGGTCAGTCCAGCTACGCCTTTCTGTCGAGGGGGCGCACCGTCTTCACCTCGGCACGCAACGGGCTCGGGTTCTTGGCGATCCGCCTCGCCGATGGGAGCGTGGTCGACCTCGACGTGCCCTACACGTCGTTCGGCTCGATCCAGGCCGACGGCGACCGCGTGGTATTCGTCGGCGCATCTGCCGTCACCGAACCGGCCGTGGTGTCGGTGCGCGTCGACGCCGAAGGTGCGGTCACCGCCACCGAGATACTGCGTGCACCACGGGATCTCGGGCTCTCCGAGGGGTGGTTTTCCCGGCCGGAACCCATCTCGTTCCCGACGAGCGGCGGGCGCACCGCCCACGCTCTCTTCTATCCGCCCACCAACCCCGACGTGACCGCCGAGCCCGGCGAGCTTCCGCCGCTGCTCGTGCTGATCCATGGCGGCCCGACCAGCGCTGCGCGGCCGATGCTGCAACTGGGTACGCAGTACTGGACCAGCCGGGGCTTCGCCGTGGTGGACGTCAACTACGGCGGCTCCACCGGCTATGGCCGGGCCTATCGCAACCAGCTTCGCAGCCAGTGGGGAGTCGTCGACGTCGACGACTGTGAGGCAGCGGCCCGGTGGTTGGGCGAACAGGGCCGCGTCGACCCGACCAGGCTCTGCATTCGGGGCGGCTCCGCGGGCGGTTACACGACGCTGGCAGCCCTCGCCTTCCGGGACACGTTCGCGGCTGGTGCAAGCCACTACGGGGTGGCCGACCTCGAGGCGCTCGCCACCGAGACCCACAAGTTCGAGAGCCGTTACCTCGACGGCCTGATCGGCCCGTACCCCGCCCGACGCGATCTCTACGTCGAACGTTCACCGATTCACCACGTCGACGGCTTCGACCGACCGCTGATCGTGCTGCAGGGTCTCGAAGACGAGGTGGTGCCACCCAACCAGGCCGAGATGATCGTCGACGCGCTGCGCACGAAGGGAGTGCCGGTGGCGTACGTGGCCTTCGAGGGCGAGCAGCACGGGTTCCGGCAAGCGGCGAACATTCGCCGAGCACTGGACTCCGAGTTGTCCTTCTATGCACAGGTATTCGGTTTCGAGCTTCCCGAGGCCGAGCACATCGCACCCGTGCCCGTCGAGAATCTGTGAGGACGCATGGCCGCGATCGGCGGCGCCAAGTACGCCGGGGTACGGCGCTTCGTCCTGGTGTCGGTCTTCCCCGAGGCGTGGCGTGAACGTGACGAGGGCGAGGGCTTCGAGCACTACATCCGGGTGAAGAAGGACGCCGACGTCAAGCTGACGAGGAGCGGCCTGGATCGGGTGATACTGCGCGACGTCCCCATCAGCGATGCCGTCGCCGCCAACGTCCACCGGTAGTCGTGTGACAGGACGTGTCAGCGCCGCAGCCGACCGTTGATCGTCCCGAACACGCTCCATCCGACCAGTGTGCCGAGGGCGATCGAGAAGATCGCCGCGACTGCCGTGCCCAGGGTCAGGACGTCACCCTCCCCGGCGGCGGCCTCGCCCAGCGTCTCGAAGCTCAGTGCGCCCGGGACCAGCGCCCAGAACGCCGCGAGCATCATCACGATCGCCGAAGGCGACGTCTTGATTCGGGCCGTCAGCATCGCGAACGGCACCACCAGGAACGCGCCGACCGCGCCGGAGTGCGTTGGCGACAGGAACAGGCCGCCGATCTTCTGGCCGATCAGCGCCACGGCGACGGCGAGGATCAGCCACGCCAACGAGCCCTTCGGTGCCGACAGGTAGATGTACAGCCCGACCGCGATCACCAAGATGGCGACGTACAGCGACCAGCCGCCCATCTGCGCTGACGGCTGCTGCGGCGTCAGGTCCGCGCCGAGGTGGATGCCGAGTCCCACGCCGAAGACGAGGAGGCCCAACTGCGTGACGCCGTAGATCAGCCGGGTCGCGCCGCTCATCATTTGGCCACTGGCGAGTTCCATGGCGCCGATCGTCAACGCCAGGCCTGGCAGCATCGCCACCAGCGGCGGGCTGATCACCCGCAGCAGACCGTCGTTCGCGGCGTCGGCGACGAATCCCGCTGCCAGAAGGGTCACCACAGCCGCGGCGAACGTCGGAAGAATCGGATTCAGCGTGGGGAACGGCCGGCCCATCATCACGATGGCACCGACCACGGCGCCGAGGAACACGTAACCCCACAGCGACGCCCAGGTCGGGTTGATCACCATGCCGAAGCCCAGCGTGGTGATCGTGTAGCCGATCACGGTGACGACCGGGCCAAACCTTGGCGGCATCGACCTCGCGGCGGCGGCCTCGCGGACGGCGTCGGCCGGGGTGATGGCGCCGGCCTCGGCCAGTTCGGCGATGGCGTCGACGCGGCCCGCGAGGTCGAGCTGCGTCGTCGGTCGCACGACCGTCTCGACCTCGTAGGCGACCGTGCCCACCTGCACCACCAGCGCGGTCGGAAACACGACGATGCGGACCTTCTCATCGGTGTAGTGCTTGGCGATCGCCTTCAGACGTGCTTCCACCTGATGGGTCGGCTGCTCGCACTCGATCAACGCGATGCCTAGCTCTCGGAGCATCGCGGCGACCTCGGCGTGCCCGTCGACCGGCCCGCCGGTCAGCGGCTGCGGCACCTCCTTGCGAATCGACCGCAGGAAGCCACGGCGTACCTCGCTCGGCTGCTCGTCATCACTCACCCGAGTGATTGTGACCGGTGATCGTCCGCCCCCCTAATGGGGCTTCGAGAGCGGTGGAGCGGGCCGACCTCGACGCGCCGCCGATCTCCCCGCAATCTCCAGACATCCTCCATGTAGCGGATGTCGCGGATCCCCAGGCTGTCCCCATGACAAGAATTGCGAGTAAGGGCCCGATCCTCACCCTGGTCGCGGCCGCCGTGCTGGGCATCGGAGTGTTTTCCGTCAACCTGGCCGAAGACGCGCCCTCGGCTGCACCGCAGCCGCCGGCGGCTGGGGTGGGCTCGTCGACGGTCACGCCGTCCACGCCACGCCTGCCGATCGCGCCGGCTCCCGTGCCGTTCCCTGCGAAGGCCGCCTTTCACGCCGACATCCCCACCCGCACCGGAACTCTGACCTTGGACATCAAGGTCAACGCCACCCGCGCCACCGCCTATGCGTGCGACAACAGCGGGATCGAGGAATGGGTCTCCGGCACCGCCGTCGGCGGCGCGCTCTCGATGACCAGCGCTGACGGCACCAGCAGGGTCGCCGGCCGCCACCAGGCGAACGACACCGTCGTGGGTGAGCTGTCCATCGGCGATGCGCACTGGACCTATACGGCGTCGAAGGTCAAGGGGGCCAACGATGTCTGACCCCGTCGTTTCCCACACCGACCCCACCGTTGCCGCGCCTGTGCTCGTGGACCCCACGGTGCCCCACAGTCCCGTCACGCCTGCGCCCTCGACTTCAGCGGGCGCGGTGGCGGTGCTGCTGACCGTGCTCGTCGGCGCCCTGGTCGCAGTCGCACTCGGGGCGTTTGGTTCGTTGCACGCCCCGCGGTTCTTCGCGGTGAGTGTCGCCGGGTTCTCCAGCGGAACCGCCGCCAAGGCGTGGCTGTCGACGCTCGTGGTCACGCTGGCGCTGTTTCAGCTGCTGTCCGCGTTCGTGATGTACCGGTTGATTCCGAGCGTTCGGTCGCAGTCCTGGATGAGTACCGCGCACGTGTGGTCGGGGCGGATTGCGGTATTGCTCAGCATCCCGGTCGCGGTTCACTGCCTCTACGCGCTCGGATTTCAGCATTCCGACGACCGGGTGTTGTTCCACTCACTGTTCGGCTGCCTGTTCTACGGCGTGTTCGTGACCAAGATGCTGCTGTTGACCCGGAAGGGATTGCCGGGCTGGGTCATTCCCATCGCAGGCGGGTTGCTGTTCTTCGGCCTGGTGTATGTCTGGCTCACCTCGGCGTTGTGGTTCTTCCTGGCCAACGGCCTTAAGTTCTGAAGGAGAAATGGACATGCACGACGACGAATTCGTCATCTCACGCAAGACCGCCATCATCAGCGGCGGCACCGTCCTGACCGCCGCGGTCCTCAGTGCCTGCACCACCTACGGCAAGGCGCCGACGCCGCCACCTGACGGCGGATCGCCAGCCGATGCGACGGTGCGGGAGCCGTCGGGCACCGCGCTCGCCACGACGTCCGACGTCCCCGTCGGATCGGGGCTGATCGTCGACGGCGTCGTGCTCACCCAGCCCTCGGCGGGCGTCTTCAATGGGTTCTCGGCAGTCTGTACCCACGCAGGATGCAGCGTGTCGAAGATCGCCGACGGCACCATCGACTGCCCATGCCATGGCAGCAAGTTCAACCTCGACGGCACTGTGGCGAACGGCCCAGCCTCCAAGCCGTTGGAGCCCAAGAGCATTGTGATCGAGGATGATTCGATTCTATTGGCCTGAGCGGGGACCACGTGGCACCGACCGCCGGACCGCATCCTCATCCGCGTGCGGTCAGGTCGTCCAGCAGCGCGAACAACCGGTCCGCAACGCGTCGTGGTTCGTGCCGATAGGCTCCGTGCTCGAACTCGTTGGTGATCCAGGGGCTGCAGTTCCCGAGCAATGAGACGGTTTCGAGTGCCATGGTTCGCTCGACGTACGCGTCGTCCCAGTACACGGTGCCGACGACGGGGACGGTGTTGGCCTCCAGTCGCGCGATGTCGTAGAGCGGTGGCCAATCATCGTGCGTTGCAAGGTCATCCGCCACTTCGCGCAACGGGGTGAGCTCGGGCAGTTCGTGCATCATCCACGGGAATACCGCCTCGCCCGTGAAGTACGGCGCCGGGTGTGCATCCAGCGCGAAACGTGGGTCAGCGCGGCGTGCGCGTTCGGCCGCCCACCCAGTAGCGGGGCCGCTGGAGTAGGCGGCCTCGTGAAGCACCGTGTAGATCGGGTTCGTGGCGGGCGACATCATCGAGGCGACCTGCTCGTGGACGGTCCCGCTGAGCATGCCGAGCTGCTCGAGATCGTTGTCGGCGCGCTCGACGATGCCGTGCAGCTCGGCAGCTCCATGCTGCAGGCCAAGCATGCTTCCGAGCATCAGGAAACGCCGGGCACTGAGCCGCTGACCGCGGCCGTCGACGTCGTCGGCCGCCTCGAGATGGTCCACGATCCGTCGCACGCGTGGCGCATCGGCGGGAAACCGCGCGTAGTAGTCCACGTTACGGCTCGCCACCTGCGTGAAGAGCCGAACGCACACGTCGTCGGTCTCGTGCAGCACGGGCGCGAAACCGCCGGTGATGATCACACCGCGCAGGTGTTCGGGCAGATAGGAGAGGTAGGTCAGTGAACAGAAGCCACCGAAGCTCTGGCCGAAGACATACCAGTCGGCGTCCTCACCGAAGAGCGTGGCCCGCAGCCGATCCGCGTCGCGCACGATCGAATCCTGGCGAAAATTGCGAAGGTACTCGCCGAGGCCGGTCGCGTCCTCAACGGGGAGTGAGCGAGCGTCGAGCGGCGTGCTGAGGCCCGTGCCCCGTTGATCCATCAACACCACTCGGTAGCGCGTCAGCAGTTGTTCGAGCCAACTCCCGCGATGATCGGGGAACGCGACCTCGTGACCCGGACCGCCTTGAAACCACACGATGGGCGGTCGACTCGCATCGCCGGCGTGCTCGGCGGCGACCACTTCCCGCGCGTGCACGCTGATCTGCGGTCCCGTGGGATCGCTCCAGTCGAGCGGTACGTCGATCCGGTGATTCGTCACCACCATGCGATCGATTGCGACGCGCGAGGGAGTCCGCGGATTCTGGGTCAACTCGCGCTCCTAGCCCGTGGCGTGAAGAGTTGGAAACGGCTGACCCAGGATAGCCACACGTGTCGGTCGGCAACTCGCCGCCATCGGTGCGGCGACGAACACGTTGCGGACGATGCGGAGCCGTCTGAGATATCGTCGGCTCAATCGTGGGTTCCATTCCGATGGGGAGGTTGGCGGGATGTTCAGTGACCCCGCCGTGCGCGACGTCCCATCGAATGAACTCGCCGAGGAACTGGTGAACCGCTCGCTCGGCGACGGCGCCAACGTGGGTCTGTGGCCCGGCATGACGATCTACCGGTACGTCGAGCCGACGGTACCGAAATGGGATGAAATTCAGTCACTCTCGATATGCATCGTCGCCCAGGGCCGTAAGGCCGTCACCGCCGACGGCCAACACTACGTGTACGACAAGTACCAATATCTGGTGCTCAGGAGCAACCTGCACTTTCGGTCGCAGATCCTGGATGCCACCCCGGACAAACCGTTTCTCGCCTTCGTGTTGGAGATCGACCCGACGGTGGTCCGCAAGGTCTCGGCGGAGATGGTCGGTCGCAGAGGGGCCTCGGACCCGCCAGCGGCTCCGGCCGACAGTCAGGACCAGAGCGTGGTGTGCGAGCTCGACGAGGAGCTGGTGAGCGCGGTCCTCCGATTCTTGAGGTCGCTGCACACCGACTCGGACCGACGGGTGCTGGCACCGTTGTACCTGCAGGAATTCGTGTACCGCATCTTGCAGCGCGACCGGTTCTCCAAACTGGTGATGATCGCCGGGCAGCAGGACGACGGCAATTCCGTTGCGGCAGCGCTGAAGTACATCAACGCGCACCTGTCCGAGCCGCTGACGGTCGAGGTCCTCGCCGAACAGGTCAACCTCAGTTCGTCGGCGTTCTCGCGCCGGTTTCGCGAACTCACCGGCAGGTCGCCGTATCAATTCGTCAAGGAGGCCCGGCTGGAGCGGGCGCGGGAACTGCTGCTCGAACGCCGGCTGGGGGTCGGAGACATCTCCGCCGCCGTCGGATACGCAAGCCAGTCACACTTCACGAAGGAGTTCCGTGCGCGGTTCGGGACCACCCCGGGCGAGTACGCCGACGCAGACGGACTGAGTCGCGATCTGCGTGCCACCCGCTGACGAAGTCGGAATGGGCACGACTCGAGCAGAAATCAACTAGCTCGCCGCCAACGCTTGGCGTTGACTGAAGGGCGTACGGAAAGTCCCCGATCGTCAGCCTCGTCAGGAGCCTTGAATGCCGCTAGCTCGTATCGACCTCATCGAGGGCAAGTCGGCGGAATACCGCCGAACCATCGCCGACGTCGTCTACGACAAGATGATCGAATGCCTTGGTGTGCCGGAGGATCGGTTCCAGACCATCACCGAACACAAGGCGGAGAACTTCTTCTTCGACGCCGATTATCTCGGCATCTACCGCTCCGAGAACTGCATCTTCATCCAGCTGATCTTCCTCGACGTCGCGACCCCGGAGCAGAAGGGCGCGTTCTACGAGGCTGTAGTGGCGGAGTTGGAGGAGAAGCTGCAGGTGCGGCCCGAGGACGTCTTCTTCAACCTCATGACGGTTCAGCCCGCAGACTGGTCGATGGGCCTGGGGGTGGCGACCTACGTCAGGGGTGTGCCTGCCGACCGTCTCGACCCCAACTCGATCCCGAGCTGATGCGACCAGCTCAGCGATGCTGAAGAGAGTGCTCTAACCCCGACGTATGCGTCCGTGGCTAGAGCATCTCGAGTGGGCGGGCTCGGCGAGGTGGTGGGAATGCTTCGTCGAGCAGCGCGAGGTCCTCGGAGCTGAGGACGATGTCACGGGATTTGGCATTCTCTTCGACGTGAGCGGGCGTACCAGCTCGCGGGATGGCGCAGACATGTTGGTGGTGCAGCAGCCACGCCAACGCGATTTGTGTCGGCGACGCGCCGTGGCCTCGCGCCACCTCGCCGAGCGCCGGGTGAGTGAGCAGGCGGCCCTGCTCGATCGGCGAATAAGCCATGACCGGAATGTCTCGTTCGGCAAGCCAAGGGATCAAGTCGAACTCCGGTCCTCGGCGAGAGAGGTTGTAGAGGATCTGGTCCGTCTGCACTCCGTCGCCACCGGGGACGCCGGTCAGCTCGGTCATGTCGTCGACGTCGAGGTTGCTGACGCCCCAGCGCCGGATCAGCCCCTCGGACACCAGTTTCGACAGTCCGTCCACCGTTTCGGCGAGAGGAACACTGCCTCGCCAATGCAGCAAGTACAGGTCGATGTAGTCGGTGCGCAGCCGATCGAGACTCGCTCGACAGGCGCGACCGGTACCGGTTCGGGTCGCGTGTTCCGGCAGCACCTTGTCGACGATGAACACCTCGTCGCGACGTCCGGCGATCGCCTCGCCAACGAGGACCTCCGAGGCTCCGTTGCCGTACATTTCGGCGGTGTCGACGAGGGTCATCCCGAGATCGAGCCCGAGCCGGATCGCGGCGATCTCGTCGCTGCGCCGAGCCGGGCGTTCACCGAAGTACCAGGTGCCTTGACCCAGCGTGGGGATCGTCTCGCCCGACGGCAGTGCGACGGAGGGCGTAGTCCCGGACATACCTCAACCTCCCACAGTGGCCGACACGGCGCACCCGATCCCAGTGCACGTTCCGTCCGCCACGTTGACGCAACTCGCGCTCGGGCATCCGGCGGGTCACTCCACGGTGAAGGTGAGCTCACCGATGCCGTCGATGCCTCCGGCGACCGTCTGCCCCCGCGCGATGGGACCGACACCCGACGGTGTTCCCGTCATGATGAGGTCGCCCGGTTGCAACACGACCGACGCGGACAGTTGCGCCACCACGTCGGCGACGGGCCAGATTTGGTCGGCGAGGTCACCCTCCTGGCGCAGCTCGCCGTCCACGGTGAGCCAGATCCTGCCCGTACTTCCTCTGTCGCCGCTGGCGGGCACCAATGGCGACAGGGGGCCGGAGGCATCGAAGCCCTTCGAGAGATCCCAGGGTCGTCTGGTGGCCTTCGCGTCGTCTTGCATGTCGCGACGAGTGAGATCGACCCCGACCGCGTAGCCCCAAACATGTTGTAAGACATCTGAAGCAGGTTCGTTGGCGACCGTCGAACCGATGGCGACGACGAGCTCGATCTCGTGGTGCAGGTTGTGGGTCGCGGGCGGGTAGGGGAGGGCACCTGGCCTGCCGCCGAGGTAACCCTCGGCCACCGTGAACACGGCGTCGGCGGGCTTCGTGAAGTAGAACGGTGGCTCGCGGTCGGGGTCCGATCCCATTTCGCGGGCATGGTCGGCGTAGTTGCGCCCGACGCAATACACCCGGCGGACCGGAAAGCGGACGTCGGAATCGTCGATCGCCAGAGTGGGCGGAACGACGTCGAACACGACTCCACCAGCACGTCTCGCTCCGAGCGGTTGATTCTCCACGACGACCATTATCGTGCCCGTCATCGCATCAAGCCCCCAGGCCCCGCGCGATCGGCGCACACCGACAAGGAGTCGGCGCACGGGGTCAAAACCGACGCCACTCTCGCGACACCGCCTGCGGCTCGGCTGTCAGCGTGCTGGAAAGGTGTCGCCGAACATGGGCAGCCCGCTCGCGGACTCAGCTTGGGTAGCTTCGTCTTGCAGCACGTCCCAGTGTTCGACCAGCAGGCCGCCGTCCAGTCGCACGATGTCGGCCGCAATCCAGTTGGGTAGATCTCCGCGGCCGGAGAATCTACCGTGCAGGATGACGACGTCTCCGGCGGCGACGACGAGTTGATGTTCATAGCGAAGGGTGCTGGGCGCGGACTTGATGAGGTCGAACAGACCGTCGCGGCCGGGGCCGATGTGTGCGCTGTGCTGCACGTAGTCCGGGGACCAGAAGGATTCGGCTGCAACGTAGTCGCGATGGTTGAACAGCACGTCGAACGCTGTGACGACGAGCGCTTCGTTGTCCTCGAGCTGGCTCATTCGCGGGCCCCCTATTTTGTTCACTGGAATCGAAGCTCACGGATGTCGAGTGAGACCAAGACGGGTTCCGGGATTCTCCGTCGATCGGCGTCGTAGCCGTAGATGCGCCGGACCATGGGTACGGCGATGCCGTCGACGATCTTCCACTCACTCGGATAGTTCGCGCCGGTGGCCCCGTCGAGGACGTCGACGGTGTAGGTGTGGCGGAAGAGCAGGCCGGTGTCGTCGAAGTGGAAGAACTGTTCGGCGGTGTGACCGTCGACGTCGTCGGGGAAGACCACCCTCAGCGTCCGATGACTGACGCCAGCCTCGACGAACGGTTCCACTTCCTCGACGTCGAACCCGTCATAGGTGAAGAGGAATGGCGCTGTCAGATACGTCCACCAGGCCTCGCTGGCGAAGTAGGCGGCGTCCATCGCGTTCCACGGCGTGTCGTAGGGCAGGCGCGTCATCGCGTCCCTCGGGTCGGTGACGACTTCGACCAGGTCCCCACTGGTCGAACGCAGTTCCAAGCGACCGTCGGCGAAGACGGTGTGGGTGTCGTCGCCACCGACTGGATCGAGCGTGACCCGCTCGGCACGTAGGTCCAGGGCGACGGTGACGTCGGCCAGCACGCCGGGCACGCCCTTGAAATCCCAGATCGCACCGGCGATGGCGAAGCGACCCTTCGCCGACGTCAGCTGGTCCCAGCGCCGTAGGCCGCCGTGGGCTTCGACGGCCAATGCCAGCAGGTCACCCACCGTTGTGGCCGCTCACCGCGGCGACGGCCTCGAGGATGAATGCGGTTGCCGCAACCGGTTGGGCGATGAACGCGGTGTGCGAACCGTCGATCGTCTCCGTGGTGGCTCCGATGTGCTGAGCCATGGCGCGTTGCGCGTCGGGGTTGATGGCGTTGTCGCGGGCCGACACGAGGTACCACGACGGAATGGTCTTCCACGCCGCGCCGGTGCACGACTCACCCAAAGTCACTGCTGCGACGGGTCGTTGGGTGGCAGCCAGGACGATGGCGACGTCGACGGGTACGTCGGCGCAGAAGGTTTCGCGAAAGCCCTCGGCGTCGATGAACAGGTCGGGTCCTTCAGCGGCGCCGCCACCGGCGGGGTAGCTGCTCGGACGCGCGTTGGTGGCGAGCAGCGGCTCGGCGAACGGCGCCTGGACGCTGCCCGCGGTCTCGCCCTCGTCGAGTGCGAACGCCGCCAAATAGACCACGGCCTTGACGTTGTCGAGCCCGACGGCGGCCTGGGTGATGACCGCTCCGCCATAGGAGTGGCCGACCAGGACGACGGGGCTGTCGACGGCGCCGACGAAGGCACGAACGGAATCTGCGTCGAACGCCAATCCTCGCAACGGATTTGGTGGCGCGACACTGGTGATTCCCGCGGCGTGGAGTTCGAGGATGACGCCGGCGTAGCCGGAGGCGTCGGCGAAGGCGCCGTGGACGAGCACGACGGTCGGGGTGGGGGTGCTCATTGAGCTTCTTTCGACGGGGGACGGCTGAGACGAAGTCAGCAGCTTTAATGCAATTCGGTTTGCTTTAACTGAAGCTAGGCGACGGACGCCGTCAGCGCAAGGCGATCCACGCCGCGGGGTCCCGGCCGGTGAAGGCGAGCAGTCTGTCGAGTGCGCGGGCGTCGGCGCCAATCGGGACGGGTTCGTCGAAACCGGCGTTGCGGCGGCTCTGCGATGTCACCGTCTTGAATGCGAGGTGCAGGATGTCGTCGGCCAGCTCGTCGGGGACGTCGAAGGTGTCGCCGACCGCCGTGGCGAAATCCCACCCGTGTACGACGAATTCGAGGCCGATGACACCCAGGAGGTCGTGGGCGGCCATCGTGCGCCCAGCGAAGGACACCTCACCGTCAGTTCCCCGGCGCCGCCAGTCCGCGACCGCGCGGCGTGCTGCGTCGACCAGTCCCGTGATCGCGCCGCCGGCCGGGGCGGTGACGACGACGCCGGCTGCACCGCTGAGGCGGGTGAGACTGTCGGCGAGGTGTCCGGCGAGGGCCGCGACGTCGTAGTCGCGGCACGGGGTCGGAAGCCCGAGTTGGTCGTCGCCGACCAATCTGAGTGCGCATTCCAGAACGTCGAGGGCCGCCTTTGCGTTGGCCAGTTCGTTCACGAGAACAGCTTGTTGGTGAGCCGTTCGGCGTAGTCGTCGGTGAGGCTCGACGGAATGAAGATGATGCGATACATCACCGGTGCGAGCACCCCGTCGACCACGTCCTCGGCAGACACCTCAGCCGTGTCGCCCGCGCGCTCGACGATCCCGGTCACCTCGTCGAGAAGGCCACGCAAGCAATCGGATTGAGCATCACCGGCGTTCGCTGAGCCAGCGCGCAGCAAGGCCGCGTTGACGGGCTTGCGGTAGTGCAGCAGGACCTCCGTGGCCCAGGCCGCGACGTCTGAACGTAGGTCGCCGGTGTCGGGGAGCGGCCGTGACGGGTCCAGCTGATAGGTCGCGATGTCGTTGATCATCGATCCGGCGTCGGGCCAGCGGCGGTAGATCGTGGTGGCGTTGACCCCGGCGCGTTCGGCAACCAGGGGGATGGTCACCTTGTCGCGCCCCTTCTCGCTCACCAGGTCTTCGACCGCCGAGCGGATCGCGTTGGTGACCGCTGCGGTACGTCCGCCGGGTCGCTTGACCGGTCGGCGCGCACTCATGAAACGACTGTAAACGAGGCGGCCTCGCCGGGGCGACGTCACGCCGACTCGAGCACGTACAACGGCACGTCCCGGCCGGCTGCCTCGCGATATCCGGCGAACGGCGCGAAGGTCTCGTACGCCCGAAGCCACCACTGCTCCTGCTCCTCACCGAACACTCGGCGTGCGCGAAGGTCGTGGACGGTCGCACCGTCCTGGATGCGTACCAAAGGGTTGGCGGCGATGTTGCCCGCCCACAGGGGATCTCGCGCGGCGCCGCCGTTCGACGCGATGACGGCGTAGCTGCCGCCGTGCTCGATGCGCATCAACGGCGACTTGCGCAGCAGTCCGGACTTGGCGCCGAGATGGGTCAGGATGACCACGGGACGGCCTTCCAGGGTGTCTCCCATGGTGCCGTCGGTGGCTTCGTACAGCGCCACCTGCGCGCGCTCCCGTGCCAGGGGGCTCGGCTCGTACTGAGCGTCGTCGTGCGTCATGTGAGTGGTCCTCTCGTCGTGGTGATGACGTTAACGCAAAGATAATTGCATTAATTCCGCTACATGGCTACCGTCGGCGGTATGACGATCGCGGCGAACCCCGGCCAGCCACTACTGACGCCGTACCGAATGGGTGATCTCGACTTGGCCAACCGGGTGGTGATGGCGCCGTTGACGCGGAGCCGCGCCACCAACCCAGACCTCGTTCCGACCGAACTGCACGTCGAGTACTACGCGCAGCGGGCCTCGGCGGGCCTGATCGTCACCGAGGGGATCTGGGTCAGCCGCGAGGCCGTCGGATGGCACGACGTACCAGGGCTTTTCACCGACGAGCAGGTGCGCGCCTGGTCGATCGTGACCGACGCGGTGCATCAGCGTGGGGGCGTGATCATCGCCCAACTGTGGCACGCGGGCGCGGTCTCGCACCCCGACTTCTTCGACGGCGTTCCGCCGCTCGGACCGTCGGCGATCAACCCCGAGATGCGCGCGCCGACGTCCCTGCGGAGCAAGGCGACCGTGACGCCGCGCGCGATGACCGCGCGCGACGTCAACCGCACCATAGGTGACTTCTCGACCGCGGCTGCCAACGCCATGCGTGCCGGTTTCGACGGGGTCCAACTGCAGGCCGGCTATTCCTACCTCATCAGCCAGTTCCTCAACCCTGCCACCAACGACCGCACGGACGCCTACGGCGGCGGCATGGCGAACCGCGCCCGACTGCTATTCGACATCCTCGACGCCGTCGGCGCGCGCGTCGACCTCGGCCGCGTCGGTGTCAAAGCCGGACCCGCATGGGCCGAGTCTGGGCGGTTCCAATCCACCGACGACACACTGGCAACAGCCGAATACGTCGCCAACCAACTCAGCGCCTACCCGATCTCCCACTGGATGCTGATGGGTGCCATGGCAGATCTGACCGCCACGCCGCTGCGGGACCTTGGCGGCGACGGCATGTTCACCCACTTCCGGTCGCGGTACTCCGGCACCCTGATGGTCAACGTCGACATGACCCAGGCGCGGGGCAACGACCTGATCGACAGTGGCACCGCCGACCTGGTCGCCTTCGGCCAGGCGTTCATCGCCAATCCCGATGTTCCACGACGACTCGCCGCGGGCGTACCGCTGACCCCTCCGGACCCCACTACCTACTACACGCCCGGCGCCCACGGGTACACCGACTATCCAGTGGAGTCAAGCTGTGGCATGCCGCCACACGTGTCACGCAGGAGTGCGACCACGTCGTCCAGGAATTCCGGCACGGGTGTGTAGCCGCACGAGATCATCCGCAGCCGACCTTCGTAGGTGAGGACACCGATCCCGGCGTCGCCGTTCACGTGGGTGCGCACGATCGGACCCCACAGCGCCGTCGGTCGGATCGGTCCGCTGGTTTCGAGGTCCTGCACTCCGAGATTGGTGACCAACAGATCCCACGGCACGATGTGGGTGAAGAAGTGGTGCGCCGCGTCGGCGTCGACGGGAGCGCATTGCTGCATTGCAGCCGAGAACGTGCGCACGCCCGCCGCGGATCTCGCGACGGTGAACTGCGCGGTGAGGGTTCGGGCTTGATCCCAGAACGTGCCCTCGGCGGGAGCGGTACCGGTGCATGCGCAACTGAAGTAGGCGGCACAGTCGCCGCCGGCCCCGACGACCGATCGAAAGTTGATGGGACTCAACACCCTTACGTAGTGTTGCCCCAACCGCCGGGCTCGAACATGCGCGGCCGCGGTCAGGATCGCGGCATGGACCGTGGTCTTTTCGCTTCGGCACCTGTCCACGAGGTGGGAGGTGTCGACGGGTGTCATCGCGACGGTATGGAGATCCGGGGAGACCCCGTCGAACGGGCGCACCGAGGTAGGCACGGCCATGCGCGGATCCGCAGCCGGCGCCGCCGGGGTGGGCGCCTCGTCGGACGGGTCCGGCAACCGGGCGATCATGTCCTCCTGGGAGGGCGGCACCGGTAGAGCCGAGAGTTGCCGACCGTTGAGTACACCCAGGAGGTCGTCGACGACCTCCACCGAGGAGATGCCGTCGGCGATGGTGTGGTCGAAGGTCAACACCAGTGTCGACGCCTCGGGGGCGGAAACGAGTGTGGCGCGCATCAAGGGGGCGGTCGACCGGTCGAACGGACGGGCCAGATCCTCGGCCGCGAGGGCTTGCCAGTCAGCGTCGGGCCGACGGTGCACGTGCAGGGAGATCGGGGCGACCGCCGCCGCGCGCTCGAACGTCAGGCGCGATTCCGGGTGATCCACGACGTGGACCGACAGCAACGGGTGACGACGTTGCAGCACGTCCAGCGCCGACCGCACGCGGTTCTCGTCGAGGGCGACGTCGAATTCCGCAGCGATCGAGAAGTGCACCGGGTTGTGTTCGGCGTAGCGGTAGAACTGTTGTTCAAGCGCGCCCACGGGACGAACGGATGAGCGGATCGGGTGACCAGAGGTGTCGAGCATGGTTCTTCTCCCATCGATGTGGCTTCGTGGCTTTCGATCGTGAAAACAGAGCCATCCCCACGGCGATTTGGCGTTGGCGGTGATGACGCTGGGTTCAGGATTGCCGCGACGTGCGGCTGAGGATTGTCTGCGAGCGCCGGGCTGTTGTCGCGTAGCGCCGGGACGTCGCCGGCCCGCTGCGATGTCGCGTGCGACCGCCGTCGACGGTGTCGAACCGAAACGCCCAGCGCCGTTTTCGGCCTTGTTAGCCTCATCTCATGCCACAGAAGATGAGTGACGAACAGATCGCGGCGTTTCTCGACAGCCGCCCGGGCTGGGCGGCGCTGAGCACCGTCGACGAGGACGGCTTCCCGCACACGGTGCCGCTGGGCTACTTCCGCCTGGGCCGCGACATCGTCATGGGTGTGCGCGACGGGACACACAAGGTCGCCAACGTCGAAGGCAACCCCAACGTGAGCGTGATGCTCGAGGACGGTTCCAGCATGGCCGACATCCGGGGAGTGATGATCCAGGGCCGCGCCCGCATCGTTCGCGAACGATGCGAAGCCCTCGAGCTCGCGCGGGAGGGTTCCCGGGCGCGGGGCGTGCCGGAGTCCGAATGGCCGACCGAACCGCGACCGGGCGCCGCCTACATCCGCGTCACGCCGGTGAGGACACGGTCGTGGAACTACGCGAGTTCATCGTCGGACCAGGCGTAGCGGTACTGAAAGAGCGCACCGCACAGGTCATTTGACGTCCGTCCGGGTTGCCTCGTTGCCACTCGAGTGCCGATGTGACATGTTGGAAGGCAGAGCCTCGACGACGGCTTCCGGACGATGGGTGCCGTACCCGGTGTGCGACAAGACGGCCCAGGGAGATTTCCGTGTCCTGGGTAGCGTTGGTCATGTCAGGTGTTCTGGAAGCGGTGTGGGCAACCGCCCTCGGCAAGTCCGAGGGGTTCGGCAAGCTGTTGCCGACCCTCGTGTTCGCGGTGGCGCTCGTCGCCAGCATGGCGGGCTTGGCCTACGCGATGCGGGACCTGCCGGTCGGGACCGCCTACGCCGTGTGGGTCGGAATCGGGGCAGTCCTGACCGTGGTCTACGCGATGGTTGCGGGAGACGAGCCTGCGTCCCCTCTCAAGGTCGCGTTCCTGGTGCTGATCATCGGCGGCGTGGTCGGACTCAAGCTCGCGCATTGAGCCGAGTACACCCGCTGCCCACGCCCGGGACCGTGCTGTAAAGCTGTTCGGCATCGAATCATGGAGGAGAACGATGTCGACACCGCGGGACACCGCTGCGCGTGAACCCCTGGCCACCCACGGGCCGACCCGCGCGTGGGCCGCCGTCGCGGTGCTCGCGTTGGTCGGCACCCTCAACTACGTCGACCGCTTCCTGCCCGGCGTGCTGGCCGAGCCCATCAAGCAGGAACTGTCGTTGTCCGACACCGCAATCGGCGTCATCAACGGGTTCGGGTTCCTCATCGTCTACGCCGTGGTGGGCATCGTGATCGCCCGGGCCGCCGACCGTGGCATCTTCGGCACGGTCATCGCCGGCTGCCTGACGCTGTGGGGTGCGATGACCATGTTGGGTGGCGCGGTTCAGTCCGGCCTCCAGCTCGCGCTGACCCGCGTCGGCGTGGCCGTCGGCGAGGCGGGCAGCACACCCGCGGCGCACGCCTACGTGGCCCGCAACTTCGCTCCGGAGAAGCGATCGGCACCGCTGGCCGTCATCACCATGTCCATCCCGCTGGCCAGTGCCGCCAGCCTGCTCGGCGGCGGTCTGCTCGCCGAGAGCATGGGCTGGCGCGCGGCGTTCGTGGTGATGGGCGGCATCAGCGTGTTGCTGGCGCCCCTGGTGCTGTGGGTGGTGGGTCGCCGCCAGAGCTTGCCCACCCCGCCGCCGCGGGAGCGTTCCGCCGCGCCAAATTGGTGGGCTCTGCTGCGCAAACCCAGCTTGCTGGCCATGGTGGCCGGCACGTCACTGGTGTCGGCGGCCGGTTACTCGTTGACCACCTTCGCGCCCGCGTTCCTGATGCGGACCCGAGGGATGTCGCTCGGCGAGGTCGGCATCGGGTACGGCCTGGCGACCGGTGCGCTCGGCGTTCTCGGGCTGCTCGTCGTCGGACGGATCGCCGACAGGCTGGCCACGCGCGACCCGCGTTGGTTGCCGAGGATCGTGGTCATCCTGATCGCCGTCCTACTGCCTGCGTCGGTGCTGGCGTTCGTCGTCGAGAGCCGCGCGTGGTGCGTCCTGCTGCTGGCCCTGGCCTATGTCATCGGGACCGCCTACTTGGCGCCGTCCATCGCGGCGATCCAGCGGCTGGTGCTTCCCGAGCAGCGCGCGACGGCGTCGGCCATCTTCTTGTTCTTCAACGCGACGCTGGGCGCGGTGGGTCCGTTCCTGACCGGCGTGATCAGCGATTCGCTGACCGCGGAGCTGGGCCCGCAGGCACTGGGCCGCGCACTGCTGCTCCTGGTGCCGACCATGCAGCTGGTGGCCGTCGGCTGCTACGCCCTTGCCGCGCGGCGCTACCGCGGCGACATCGTCGAGGAGCCCTCTGCTGCGGCGTGACCGAGGTCAACGGGCGCGGCAGCCAACAGGACGTCGACCAAGCGAGCCGCCGCGGGGGTCAGCCGGTTCGCCGCAGGAGCGGCGAGGTACACCTGCCACGGCACCCGCTGAGCCAGGTCGACGGCGCGCAGATCACCGAATCGTGCGGCTTCGGACTCCGGCATGAACGCGATCCCGAGGCCGTTGCGGACCAGCGCGGCGATCTCCGAGAACCCACCGGGGACCTCGTACTGCGTGCTCGGCTGCACGCCCGCAGCGTGAAGGGCGTCGTCCATCAGACGGCGCAGTCCGAACCCCGGCGGGAATCCGACCAGGTCGTCGGCGGCGACGTCCGGCAGCCGCGCCGATTCGTTGTTGGCCAGCGGATGGTCCCGGCGGCAGACCAACACCATCGGCTCCTCGAACAGCAGGCGCATCTGCAACTGTGGTGGGAAGCGTTCCGGCACCGAGATCAGCGCAACGTCGAGCGACCCCTCCACCAGCGCAGCCAGGTAGGCCGAGGCCCCGGACTGGCTCAACCGCAGTCGCAGGCGCACGAACGGGTGCTCGCGGTGGAAGTCGCCGAGTGCGCCCGCGACGTCCATCGGCCCGAAGGAGATCAATGATCCGAATTCGACTGCGCCCATCAGTGTTCCACGAAATTCGGTGACCGATTCGGCGGCGGCGCGACTGACGCGAAGCACCTCGTGGGCATGGGTGCGGAAGCGTTCGCCCGCCGCGGTGAGGCGGATCTGCTGGCGGCTCCGGTCGAACAGCTCGACACCGAGTTCGCGCTCCAGTTTCGCAACGGACGTCGAAAGCGCCGACTGCACCACGTGCGCCCGTTGAGCGGCGCGGGTGAAGCTCAGTTCAGCGGCCACGGCGACGAAGTGCTCGATCTGGCGCAGCTCCACGGTGAGCACACTATCTGTCTCGTAGATGACCGAGATCTAAAACGACCGTTGGACTCGATGGGTTTCCTCGACTGTCATGGAGGAACGTCCTCGAAAGGAGCACCCACGGTGAACAGACGAGAGTTTGGACTGCTCGCAACGATGGCCGGCGCCATCAGCGTGGCCGGCTGCGCGTCGTCGCCGCCCCAGGCCGGGCCGCCCGCCGCGCCGACCCACCCGCTGGGTCCGGTCGCCCAGATCGATGCCGGCGACCTCACCGTCGGCTACGCCGAGGCGGGGCCGGCCGACGGGCAACCCGTCGTCCTGCTGCACGGTTGGCCCTACGACATCCACTCCTACGCCGACACCTCGGCGATCCTCGCCGCGCAGGGGTTCCGGGTGATCGTGCCGTACCTGCGCGGCTTCGGGACGACGACGTTCCGATCCCCAGCCACCATGCGCAACGGGCAACAGGCCGCGCTGGCCCGCGACACCGTCGCGCTGATGGACGCCCTCGACATCCGCAGCGCGATCCTCGGCGGATACGACTGGGGCGGACGCACCGCCAACAACGTCGCAGCGCTGTGGCCGCAACGGGTGTCGGGCCTGGTGGCCGTCAGCGGATACCTGACGGTCGACCTGGCCGCCAACCTCAAACCGCTACCGCCGCAAGCGGAGTACGGCTGGTGGTACCAGTACTACTTCGCCACGCCTCGCGGCGAGGCAGGCTACCGCCAGCACACCAAGGAGTTCAACCGGCTCATCTGGACCAACGCGTCCCCACTCTGGCACTTCGACGACGCGACCTACGATCTGAGCGCTGCGGCGTTCGCCAATCCCGACCACGCCGACGTCGTCATCCACAACTACCGCTGGCGCCTCAGTCTCGCACCCGGCGAGAGCCGCTACGACGCCGACGAGGCACGGCTGTCCGCCCGGCCACCGATCACGGTTCCCACCATCACGATCGGCAGCGACTTCGATGGCGCAGCCAAGGACGGCAGCGCCTACCGGGCGCTCTACACCGGCCCGTACGAACACCGCGTCCTCGACGGCGTCGGGCACAACGTGCCGCAGGAGGCACCATCGCAGTTCGCCGCGGCGATCACCGACGTCGCCAAACACGTCAAGTAAGTCAACCAGGAGCACGGAGCACACCCATGAACTCGTCACCCCTTGCCGGCCGCACTGCGCTGATCACCGGCTCCACATACGGTCTGGGGGCCGGCATCGCCGTCGCCCTCGCCGGCGCCGGCGCTCTCGTCGTCGTCACCGGACGCACCCGGGACCGCGGAGAGCGGGTGGTCGAGGCGATCGAATCCGCTGGCGGCCGTGCGCATTTCGTGCGCGCGGACTTCTCGGTCGGGCCCGAGGCCGCCCAGGATCTCGCGGCCGCCGCCACCGAAGCGGCGGGCGGCCGACTCGACATCCTGGTGAACAACGTCGCCACCATCATTCAGCCGGCACCGACCGCTGACGTCACCGGCGACCAGATCGCGGCCGCATTCGCAGTCAGCGTGACCACCCCCTTTCTGTTGACCGGGCTCATCGCACCGGCGATGGCGCAGCGAGGCGAGGGCGCGATCGTCAACATCGGCTCCATCAGCGGGATCAACGGCGCCGCGGGATCGGCACTCTACGGTGCCACCAAGGCCAGCGTGCACCTGCTGACCAAGTCCTGGGCCGCTGAGTACGGGCCGTCAGGGGTGCGCGTCAACGCCGTGGCGCCAGGGCCCGTCGCCACCGAACGGAACGAGGAGTTCGCCCACGCGATCGCGCCGATCCTGCAGCGGATCCCCTCGCACCGGATGAGCACCGTCGGCGAAGTGGCCAGTGCGGTCACGTTTCTGGTCGGTCCCGACGCAGGCAACGTCCACGGTGCCATCTGGGCCGTCGACGGCGGCACGACGTCGGTCTGATCACCCCTACGCACGAAGAGGAGCTACCCATGCCCACCGTCCGCCTTCAGATGACGTCGCGCCTCAGCGCACCCGAGCTGATGTCCGTGCTGACCGACTTCTCCGCCGCCCGGCCCGCGACGTGGCCAACCATCGACGCCGACCACTTTCACGTCCACGCCCTGGGCGACACATGGGCCGAAGTCACCGAGGGCACCGCCGCGGCGTGGGAACGGGCCCGCTATGACTGGGACGCCGAGTGCGGCCGGATCACCGTCACCACCCACGACTCCAAGGTGTTCGGCCCGGGCGGCGGTTGGGTCTTCCAGCTGACCCCGGGAACGTCCGGCACGCGGGTCGACGTCGAACTCACGCGCACGCCGACGACGTTCGGCCGCCGAATCCTGGCGGCGCTGCTGCCGCTGGCCGCTCCAAGGTCTCTGCGGAAGTCGTTCGCCGCTCCACTGCAGGCCTGTTGATGTCGCTCCTCAACCGTCCCGTCGTCGCCGACGCGCTGGCCCGGCTGTTCGCAGCGACGGTCAACCCCGCCCCTAAGCCCGCGGTGCGATTCACCGAGATCGCCGGCCGCACGTCCGACGTGTCGATGCCCACCCGATACGGCGCGGTCGCCGCGACGGTCTACCACCCACCGCCCGACGTCGAGCACCCGGCGGTGTACCTCAACGTCCACGGGGGTGGCTTCGTGGTCGGCCACCCCGAGCAGGACGATCCGTGGTGCCGATACCTCGCCGCCCACGCCGGTGTTGCGGTCGTCAACCCGGACTACGTCCTGGCGCCCAAGCATCGGTTTCCTGCCGCAGCACACCAGGTCTACGACATCGCATGCTGGGCGGCCGACGGCGACCGCAAGTGGGACGGCACCAGATTGTGCGTGGGTGGACAGAGCGCAGGCGGCAACCTGGCCGCCGCAACTGCTCGTCAGGCGCTGGAGAACCACGGCCCGGACATCGCCCTCCAGGTGCTGTTCTACGCGCCGTTGGATCTGGTGACGGCCACGCGGGACAAGCCGTCGACGATCGGCGCGCGGGCGGTGATGAAGCCGTGGATGAGCGAGGTCTTCGACACCGCCTACATTCCGGATCCCGCGATGCGTCACGATCGGTTGGCCTCTCCGGCGCGCGACGACCAGGCGCGGCTGGCAGGCATCGCACCGGCCCTGGTGATCACCGCCGAACAGGACCGGTTGCGCGACGAGGCTCGGCGGTACGCCGAAATGCTCGGCGCCGCAGGATCCTTGGTCGAGTACTACGAGGCAATCGGGGTCGACCACGGCTACAACGTCATGAGCTCGGCGACCGACGTCACCCGCGCGACCTACGACAAGATCTGCGACCACGTCGTCCGCGCCACCGCCGATCCGACTGCCTGAGTGCGTTTCGGTGGCATGTGCCCGGGTAGAGGCCGCTGACCAGCGCTCAACACGTGGAGGACACATGCAGATCGGATACAAGCTGGCAGCAGAGGGATTCGGTCCGGCCGAGCTGATTCGGCAGGCGGTCCGGGCCGAGGAGGCCGGTTTCGACTTCGTGGAGATCAGCGACCACTTCCATCCATGGCTGGACAATCAGGGTCACTCGCCCTTCGCCTGGACGGTCTTGGGCGCCATCGCGGCCAAGACCGACCGCATCGGGCTTGCGACCGGGGTGACCTGCCCGACGGTCCGTTACCACCCGGCCGTCATCGCCCAGGCCGCCGCCACCCTCGCCCTGGTCTCCGATGGTCGCTTCACGCTCGGCGTCGGGGCCGGCGAGCGGCTCAACGAGCACATCGTCGGACGCGGGTTCCCCGGCGCCACAGTCCGTCACGAGATGCTCCGCGAGGCCCTCGAGATCGTCCGGCTCCTGTGGAGCGGCGGCTATCACTCCTACGAGGGGCGTCATCTGCTTCTCTCGGACGCCAGGGTGTTCGACCTTCCCGAGACGTTGCCCGTGATCGCGGTTGCCGCCAGCGGCCAGGCCTCGGCGAGCATCGCCGCGGAGCTGGGTGACGGACTCTTCGCCACCGAGCCGAAGTCGCAGGTGGTGCAGAACTATCACGACGCCGGTGGCAGCGGTCCCCTGTACGCCGAGGTGCCGATGGCCTGGGCGCCCGACGAGCACACCGCGGCCCAGGCCGCGCTCGAAACCTCGCGCTGGGCGGTCACCGGGTGGAAGGTGATGAGCGAGTTGCCCAACCCCGTCAACTTCGCCGCGGCCAGCGCGACGGTGCGAGAAGAGGACATCCTGCAGCAATTCGCCTGCGGCAGCAGTGTTTCCCGCTACGTCGAGGTGGCGCAGCAATTCGTCGACGCGGGCTTCGACCACCTGGTCATGCAGAACGCCGGTCCCGATCCCGACGGCTTCGTCGACTTCTTCCGCGGCGACCTCGAGCCGGCCCTGCGGCAACTGACGCCCGCTCCCGCGGCCGCCTGAGCGCGGGGAGCCGACGCCATGACCACCCTGAGCATGCACTTGCCCGTCACCGTCGACCCCGACGAGTTCGAGGAGGAGGTCGTGACGGCGGTTGCCGACCGGCTCCGCGACGAACACGGCTTCGAGCGGAGCCCCGGATCGACGGGGTCAGACGAAACCGAACACCGCTATCAGCTGACGCCCGACGGAGCGATCGTCGTGGTCCGGCGACAGGATCGGTTGACCGTGCGCCTGCGCGAACTCGACGTCGACGCCCGGGATCTGTTCACCGGCGTGAGTAGTGAGCTGGAGCAGAGGCACGACGGGCTGGCGGTGGAGATCGATTGAATCGCGCGATCTGAGGCAGGAGTCGTTTCGACGACGCGACCACGGGTAGACGCGTCGAGCGCCGCAGCCCATCGGCGCGCCCAGCCCTACCCACACTGGAGGTTCGATCGTGGTTGAGACATTCGTGCAGTCGACCGACGACGTCGTGCAATTCCTGACCGCACAGCACAACTTGATCAAGGACATGTTCGACGACGTGTTCTCCGCGTCCAGCGACGAGGCCCGACAGAAGGCGTTCGTGGACCTTCGTCAGCTGCTGGCCGTGCACGAAACCGCCGAGGAGATGATCGTCCATCCCCGGGCCCGCGGTGAACTGGACCGAGGCGACGAGATCGTCGACGCCCGGCTGAGCGAGGAGCACGACGCGAAGATTCAGCTCCAGAATCTCGAGAACCTCGACATCGGCTCCGAGGAATTCCTCGACGGGCTCAGGACGCTGCAGCAGGCGGTGGTCGAGCACGCCGATCGCGAGGAGAACGAGGAGTTCAACCGGTTGCAGCGCGAGATCAGCGCCGAAGACCTGAAGCGGTTGGCCAGCGCGGTGCGCGCGGCCGAGGCCATCGCCCCGACGCGTCCCCATCCCGGAGTCGAGTCGGTCAAGCTGAACGTGGTAGCCGGTCCGTTTGCGTCGATGCTGGACCGGGCGCGCGACGCCATCGAAAGTGCCTTGCGCTGAACGGCTCTCACTCTGCCGGTGACCGCCTCAGCACCCGCGCCGACACCACCAGCGCGGTCAGCGTCCCGACCAGCCACAGCCCCTGAACCACCAGCGGCAGCACCCGCTGATCGTGCGGGAAGTACGTCGCCGAGTGGATCGCGCTGACGGCCGCTCCGCTGGGCAGCGCATGGTTGAGGAACGCAAACGGCTGGGGCAGAAGCGATGCCGACACCGCGCCTCCCGACGAGGTGTTGCCCAGGAGAATGAACACCGCCCAGGTCGGGATGATCGCCCAGCGGTGAACGAGCACCAGCATGGTCGAGTTGAACAGCGCCGCGATCGCGACCTGGCCCGAGATCAGCAACCACAGTTCGGGCAGTGGCGCCGACAGCGCGTCGAGGACGGGCCCCGCCACCACGGCGAGCGCGCCTCCGCCGACGACTGCGAGCGCGGCGACGGCGGCGAGCCACCGCCCGAGCGTGAGCGTCTTGACGTTGGCGCGCAACTGGAACATGGTGACGAAACCCAGGATGGTCGCGGCGATGATGAGGTAGAAGGTGGCCAGCCCGGCGGGGTCCGTCGGCGGCAGCGGATGCAGGTCGACGATCTGCAGCGCGAACCGGCCGGGCGTCGGCTGGTCGAGTTGGGTCAACACCCGCGCCGTCGACGACCCGCTCGCGCTGGAAATCAGCAATTGCGGCGGAGACGTTCCCGCGTCGACGACGGCGACGATCCTCTGTCGGTCGACGTCCGCGATGGCCGCCGCGCGCGACGGGTAGGGCCGTACGTCGAATTCACGGGATTGGATTTGCAGGGCGGTCGTCATCTCCGGTGACGGCGTACCGAAAAACCACGCCGATGGGGAGGTGCCGGGGGATCGGCCTGCCCAGCGCAACGGTGTAGGCCGCGGCGAAGGCACAGGTCATCAGCGTGGCGATGGTCAACACCGTGAGTACCTTGCGCAGCTCGAGCGGTATCGCCTCCACGGACGAGCGCCACTTCCCGACCGGACGGTTAGGACCTGTCTCCGGGTTGTCCTGTGCGGGCGTCGAATTTGGCGTACCGGGTGGGACACTTCGGGATTCTGTCACCCTGCTTCACCGACACCTTGTCTCCGCGTCTGGCACAGTGCGGTCGATTACCCGGGTACGTCGACGACAAACACCGAGGGCAAGGGTGCCCTCAGCCGGTCGCGTCGATGCCGTCGACGGCGAGCGCGAAGGGACCGCGCTGCCCGTCGAGGATGTAGAGCGACACCTGGTCGACGGTGGACGGGTCCAGATTTCGCGGTGCGTCGGGGTCGGGATCGAGGCGCATGCCGACCGGCTCGAAGCCGGCGACGGGCAAGTCGTAGGTCCGTTGCACGGCGGCTTCGGTGGGGAAACGCTGAATGTAGGACCAGGGTTGCCCGGCGACGCCCACCTTCACCAGGTAGGTCTTGCCGTCGCCCACGGCGCGCACGCGGAATGACGTTGCACCCGTTGCCTTGCGGCCGATCTCGGGGTCTTGCGGGCTGCGGGCCGATGCGAACCCACCGTTGTTCTCCAGCGAAATGTCTCCGGAGAAGACGAGACCGTGACCGTCGAACGTGACGGTCGACGTGGACTTGCCGCCCATGACAGGGTCGTTGACCGTCGTCCAGGTGGCGACGTCGGCGGCGTCGTGGAGGTCGACCACGTCGACGGCGGATCCGTCCGAGGGGTCTGCGGCGGATTGTCCGGCGGCGCCGAACGATACGACGAGAAGCGCCGAGAAGGTGAGCGCCAAGGCGTGCAGGCGTCGGCGGCGCCTGGTCGCCGGCATCGAGTTCAGCATGGGCCGCGGTTGGCGTTCATCTCGCGGGATCTCATGGGCATGCCGTCGACCACGTCGTAGATCGTCCGAACGTCGGGAACCTGGTTCGTGCGCCACTTTTCGCCGCCGTCCTTTCCGATCAGCACGACGCCGAAGGCGTCTTCGTCGATGCCGAACTGGCTCATCAGGCGTCGGGATTGCCCGGCGTCGAGGGCTTGGCCGTCGAGTGTGCCGTTGCCCTGGGCCACCACCACCCCGAGGACCATGTCGCGGCTGACGAAGTCACATCGGCTGGCGTCGACTCGGCGAAGGGTTTCGACGAGCCGTGGGTCGTCGTCCTTCGGTGCGAACACCAGCAGCGGACGCCGCTCCCAGCGATAGTCGCCGAGTTCGGCGGCCGCGGCAGTCACCGATCCGAGGATGGTGCTGACCACCACACCGATCAGCACGAGCGCCAACCGCAGAACACCGCGCTTCGTTGCCATGGTGTCGACCTTACCGATCGGTGCCCCGAGCGCCGGGTCCGTCACACGCGGGTCACGGCCAGTGCCGGTGCGGTGACGAACAGTTCGGCGGTGGCGATCCGTCGGGCGGCCCGGTGCAGGGTCGCCGAGGCGAGAGTTCCGTCGGCCGTGCGGTTCAGGTCGACGTGCAGCACGCCGGCCGGCGTGCCCAGCCGCAGCAACGTGGGCGTCGACCCATGCAGTGCGCGGGCGACGACCCCGCCGGCGATCGTCGATGCCGCGGCCACGGCGACCGCGGAGGTCAGTCCGATGGCGGGATGCGGGGCGAGCATCGAGAGCATCCGCACGGAGACGTCGTAGTCGCCGGCGGCGACGGCGTCCCCGGCGGTGGTGCGATAGTCCCGGGGCGCGCCGACGATCCCCACCTTGGGAATGGCGTGGCTGATCGGGTCGCCCGGCTTCGACAGGCCCATCAGCAGCGAGGACTGCTGCCGCAATTCGACCAGGAGCGGCAGGTGCTCGGCGACGACGCCGTTGTCCTCCGCACCGGTGAGGCCGAGGTCGCCGGCGTCGAACAGTGCGGCGGGCGCGCCGGCGATCACCATCGTGCCCGTATGGGACCGACCGGCCGCGGTGACCTGGTCGACGGCGTTGCCCGTCGGCAGGAGCGTGCCGGTGGACAGCCCCGTGAAGCTCAATCCGACGGGGACCCCGAGGGCGTTGGTGCCGGGCACCGGCGCGTTGCCCTCGGTCGGGATGGCGCCACCCGGTGTCGCGATCTCGGCGACGAGGACGGCGCCGGTGTTCTGGTTGCGCATCCGCACCGTGGTGACGGCGTCGTCGACGGCGACGAGTCCGGACTGCAGGGCGTAGAGACCGATCGCGGTCGCGCAGTTGCCACAGTTGCTGCCCCACTCCACCCGCCGGTCTCCGATGGCCACCTGGGCGAACAGGTAGTCGACGTGGATGCCGGAGACGGCGGAGCGCCGCACGACGGCGGCCTTCGAGGTGGTCGAACTGCCACCGCCGACACCGTCGAGTTGGCGGGGATCCCCGGAGCCGAATGCCGAGATCAGCAGGGCGTCGATGCCGCCGGCCTGGGCGAGGAGAGGGTCGACGTCGACGGCGTTGAACAGCCAGCACTTGCTGGTGCCGCCCCGCATCCAGGTTGCGCGAAGTGTGAACATGTCAGGTCTGACCTTTCTGCACGGCTGATGGGGACGTGATTCCACTGTGGCCGTGATGCGGGTGAAGGACAATCGAGAGAATCGTGACCGGGCTTAAGCGGTGCTTAAGCCCCGTTCGGCTGTCAGAGCAGCGTCGGGACCACGACGAGGATCAGCCAGCACAGGGCGGGCGCGATGGCGACCACGATGCCGGCGTTGATCAGCAGTTGGCGGTAGAACCGCGGCCGGGCAATGCCCTGGGCGTTGGCCAGCACGAGTGCGCCGTTGGTCGAGAAGGGCGAGACGTCGACGACGGTGGCCGAGATGGCCAGTGCGGCAACGACACCCACGATCGGCAGCGCGCCGGTGTGCAGCAGGGGCAGGGCCATCGGGATGATGGCGGCCAGAAGTGCGGTGGAGGAGGCGAACGCCGAGGTCACTCCGATGACGTAGCAGAGAACGGCGGCCACCAGCAGCGGTGCGCCGATCGTGATCGCCATGGTGGCGAGATGGTCGATGGTGCCAATCTCCTGAAGCACGGAGATGTAGGTGACCATGCCGGCCACGAGCAGGACCGTCGACCAGCTGATGCCGGCGATGGCTTCGTTCTGCTTGGACAGGTCGGTGAACGCCAGGATCGCACCGGCGGCGATGGCGATGAAGCTGATCGGCAGGTGGAACACCAGGACCAGGACCAGCACGATGCCGATCAGGGCCAGGGTCAGCTTCTGCACGCGGGTCACGGGGATGGCGGCGGCGTCGACGAGGACGTCGGCCTGGGCGGGTCGGGTGAGCAAGCCGGTGCCGCCACCGGTGGGCGTGGGCAGCGCGGTCGCCGAACCGGTGCCGCCGGTCGAGTCGGGTTGGTCGGCGACGGTCGAGCCGGTGGCGCTGAATTCGAGGTTGCGGGTGCGGGCCAGGGTGGCGTATCCGACGACCGTGAGGACCGAGAGCAGCAAGTTGATGCCGTAGCTGGCGAAGAACAGGGTCCAGGGACTGATGCTCAGGCCGCTGGATTCGACGATGTCGCACACCAGCACGCCGGACACCGAGATGGGGGAGAAGGCACCGGCGTGTGCGCCGTTGATCGTCATGATGCCCATGACCAGCGGACTCATCTTGGTCCGTGCGGCGAACGACATCGCGGCCGGGGAGATGAGGGCCACCGCGGCCGGGCTGAACGTGCCCAGTGCGGTCAGCACCGAGGCGCAGAAGAAGAACACCCACGGCACGACGGTGACGCGGCCCCGAACCGCCCGGATGCAGGCGTTGACCATCAGGTCGATCGTGCCGTTCTTCTTGGCCATGCCGAAGAAGTAGGTGACGCCGATGATGGTCAGCACGATCGAGCTGGGGAACGCGGCAAGGATTTCCTTGTCGTCGTACCCGAGCATGAAGGCGCCGACGCCGAACGCGCCGATGAAGCCCAGGATGCCGATGTTGATCGGGAAGAAGGTGGCGATGACGAACATCGCCACCAGCGCGATCAGGGGTAGTACTTCGACAGAGGTCATGATGTGCTCTCAGTTCCCGAGAAGGTGGCGCATTCAGGCGAGCTGCGGTGCCGCTCAGCGGCGTCGTGCCCGGTGTCACACGCTCCATTGATGATTACCTAGATCACAGTAGGAACGGCCGGACTTAACGACAATGTCGAGTTGATACAGTGCAATTAACTTTTGCTTAACCCTCGAGGACGGCCGAGATGGACACGAACCGGATGTTCACCCTGCGGGAGGTTGCCGCCCACGGGTCCATCACCGCCGCCGCCGAAGCCCTCGGGTACACGACGTCGGCGATCTCGCAGCAGATCGCGAAGCTGGAGAAGGAAGCCGCTCAGCCGCTTCTCGAGCGGCATGCCCGCGGCGTGGTACTGACCGAGGCCGGCCGCGCCGTGGTGCGCCACACCGAACGCATCCTGGTCGAGTTGCAGGCAGCCGACGCCGAACTGGCCGAGATTCGGGGCTTGCGCGCCGGCGTGCTGGCCATCGGCACGTTTCCGACCGCCGGCTCCTCGCTGTTGCCGCTGGTGGTCAAGGAATTCAAGACCCGCCATCCCGGAGTGGACCTGACGGTGCTCAGCGGCCGGTTCTCCCGGTTGGTCGACGCGTTGCGCCGGCGGGAGACCGAGTTGTCCCTGCTGTGGGACTACGAATGGAACAGGATCGACGATCCGACGCTGACCTACCACCACCTGATGAACGATCCGACGATGCTGCTGGTGTCCGAGCATCACCGCCTCGCCGACCGGGAATCCATCAGCATCGGCGAATTGCGAGACGAGGCCTGGGTGGTGCGCGCCGACGACCATCCGGTGGCGCAGACACTCGAAAAGCTCTGTCAGCAGGGTGGATTCACGCCACGCACCAGCGTGTTCGCCCACGACTACGGCGAGGTGCAGGCCATGGTCGCCGTCGAACTCGGCGTGGCGATCGCGCCGCGCCTGGCGGTGCTGAACCCGCGACCCGACGTGCGCTCGATCAAGCTGGCGACGCGCCCGCCGCAGCGTCGCATCCTCATCGCCCATCTCACCGAGCGGCGACTCAGCCCTGCGGCCCACGAGGCGATCGCCGTGAGTGCAGCGGCGGCCCGCCGACTGGAGGAGGGGTTCGAGGAACGGTGAGGTGCCTTCGTCGAAACGCTCGTCGCGCCAGCGGTTCACCCTTAACCTGGACAGGTGTCCAGTGACGTTCCCGGCGGGTCCTCCGAACACACGCTGACGTGTCCGCTCTGCGAGGCCATGTGCGGTCTGCGGATTCGGGTCGAGGGCGGCACCGCCGTCGACGTCCGCGGGAACGCCGAGGACGTGTGGTCACGAGGACACCTCTGTCCGAAGGGTGCGACGCTGGGCCACCTGCACGACGATCCGGACCGCCTGCGAAAGCCCATGGTGCGGACGGCCGACGGGACGTTCCGCGAGGTCGACTGGGCCGAGGCCTACGACGAAGTCGAGCGTGTCCTACGTCCCGTGCTCGCAGCACACGGCGCTCGCGCCATGACCGTCTACGTCGGCAACCCGGTGGCGCACAACCTCGGCCTGGCCACCTACATCGGCGCGCTCGTCGGCATGGCCGGGGCCGCGGGAATGCGGTCCTACTACTCGCCGGGAACCGTCGACCAGTGGCCGCTCAACGTGGTGAGCACCCTGCTCTTCGGCGGGATGTGGAACGCGCCGATCCCCGACTTGATGCGCACCGACCACCTGATGATCCTTGGTGCCAACCCCGCCGTGTCGCAGGGTTCCATGCTGTCCTCGCCGGACGTGGTGGGAAGTTTGGCCGCCATTCGTCGCCGTGGCGGCAAGGTCGTCGTGGTCGACCCCCGGCGCACCGAGACGGCGGCGCGCGCGTCGACGTGGGTTCCCATTCGCCCGGGCACGGACGCGCTGCTGCTGTTCGCGATGCTCAGGACCCTCGTCGAGGACGGGGCGGTCGCCGAGGCGCCGCACCTGACGGGCAAGGTGCTGGGGCTCGAGCAGGCCATCGCGCTGTCCGAACCCTTCACCCCGGAGCGGGTCGGTGCGGTCACCGGAGTCGACGCGGTCACCATCCGCCGCCTCGCCGCCGACCTGGCAGCTGCCGACAGCCCGGTTCTGTACAGCCGAATCGGCCTGTGCACACAGGAATTCGGGACCTTGGCGACGTGGCTCGTCTTCGTGCTCAACGTCGCGCTCGGCTCCGTCGACCGCCTCGGGGGAGCGCTCTTCGCCAAGCCCGCCGTGTGGTCGCCGATGTTCATGAAACCGCCCGACCAGACGGCGGAACGATGGGAGTTCGGTCGCTTCGTCAGCCGGGTGAGTGGCGCGCCGGAGGTGTTCGGTCAGTTCCCAGTCGGCTGCCTGGCCGAGGAGATCGACACGCCCGGCGAGGGTCAGATCCGTGCGCTGATCTCCGTGGCGGGCAACCCCGTCGTGTCGGCACCGGGGTCGCGGCGGTTGGACGAGGCGCTGCCTCACCTGGACGCCATGATCTGCGTCGACAACTGGCTCAACGAGACGACCCGGCACGCCGACGTGATCCTGCCCGGCCTGTCCCCGCTGGAACGGCCGCATGCCGACGACCTGTACTGGATCTACGCCACCGCGTCGTGCGCCAAGTGGTCCGAGCCGGTGTTCGCCGCGTCGCCGGATCGTCCGGGTGAATGGGAACTGTTGCTGCGCTTAGCCGGAGCCGCGCTGGGGACGCCCGTACCCGACGTCGACGTCGCCGCCATGGACGACCTCTACGTGCAGGGCCTGATCGCCACCGCCTGCGCGACCGAGGGAACCCCACTCAGCGGTTGCGATCCAGCAGCGGCATTCGCCAGTCTCGACGGGCGGGGCCCGGAACGCCTGGTCGACTTGGGAATTCGACTGGGCCCGTGGGGTGACGACCTGGGTTCCCGCCCCGGTGGCCTGACGCTCGGCGAGGTCAGACGGCATCCCGACGGCGTGTGGCTGGCCGACCTGGAGGAGGGACGACTCGACGACGCCGTGACGACGCCGTCGGGGTGCATCGAGTTGATTCATCCTCAGATCGCCGACGACATCCCCAGGCTCCTGGCGCGAGTGGAGCGGGACGCCCCCGCGCTGGTTCTCACCGGCCGGCGGCACCTGCGGTCGAACAACTCGTGGATGCACAACGTGCCGGCCCTGGCGCGCGGCAAGGAACGGTGCACGCTGCTCGTACACCCGGACGACGCTCGAGTGTTCGGTCTGTCGGACGCGGCGACGGCCACGGTGGAGACCGACGCCGGGTCGGTGGACGTGGTGGTTCGGGTGAGCGCCGAGATGATGCCCGGGGTGGTGTCGCTGCCGCACGGCTGGGGACACGGCCGGTCCGGAACCATGCTCGCGGTCGCCAACGCCCACCCCGGCGTCAACGCCAACGTACTCAATCCCGTTGACGCGCTGGACGTTCCCAGCAGCACCCACGTCGTCAACGGAGTGCCCTGTCGCGTGCGGCCCGCGGTGAGCTGACGTCCGCACCGACTGCGGTCAGCGTCGCTCACCCCCGCCCTCGCGCCGCCGGACGCCGGCCAGCACGTCGCCGTCGGCGCGGAACCGAAGCTGTCGCACCCGCCCCTGCTCGACGGTGAAGTCGAAGGCGACCTTGACCTCGCCGCGATTGATCCACGCCGCACCGGGGCGACCGTCGACGAACACCGGAAAGGCCGCCGCGGCAGCGCCGTTGAAGAAGGTGGCCACCTCGTCGGAGCCCCGAAGATGCGTCGGCGTGCCCAGCGCGCTCGCGGCCTCGTCGGCGGACACCAGCACGTCGGGAGCCAGCAGCTCCAGCAGCCGGGCGAAGTCGCCTTCGCGGGCAGCGGCCATGAAGGCGTCCACGATCTCCCAGTCGGCGAGGGCATCCTCGGGCGCGGCGGGGCGCACCTTTGCCCGCGCCCGGGACGCGAGCTTGCGTGCCGCGACCGGCGTCGTGTCGAGCATCGCGGCGATCACCTCGAAGTCGACGGCGAAGCTGTCGTGCAGCACGAACGACACCCGCTCGGCGGGCGTGAGCCGGTCGAGCACCACCTGCAGCGCGATGCCGACGGTGTCGGCGAGCACCACGTCGTCGGCGGGGTCGGGTTCGGTCGCCGCGACCTCGACCGACTCTCTCGGCTCCGGCGTACGTGCCCGCAGCCGGTCCAGGCAGAGCCGCGAGGTCACGGTGGTCAGCCAGCCCGCCAGGTTGTCGACGGGTTCGTCGGTGGCGTGCAACCTCAGCCACGCCTGCTGCACGACGTCCTCGGCCGCGTGGGCGTCGCCCAAGATCCGCGCGGCGATGCGTTCCAGACGAGGCCGCTCGGCCTGGAAGCCGTCGCGCAGTTGATCGTCCCTCACCATGGCGGTCACACTTTCGTCGTCGGATGCGTCATCACTCTGACGCACCGGGATCGCCCGGTGTGACCACGACGGAAGGATCTCCGATGAAGACCATGACGTGCCAGGATCTCGGTGGCCCCTGCACCCTCGCGCACCGCGGTGACAGCGCCGACGACGTCATCAACGCCCAGGACCGACACCTCAAGGAGCGGGTCGAGGCCGGAGACGACGCCCACGCACCCGCCCGCGACGACATGAAGGGCCGCTGGCGCCACCCGGTGAAGTCACTGGGTTGGTACAACGACGTCAAGAAGCGCTTCGCCGCGCTGCCGGAGGGCTGACCTTCGACGGGGCCGATCTAGTCTGGGCACATGACAGACGGCGTCCGCTGGCGCGAGCGGAGCCGCCTCGTGCGCGCGGTGCGGCTCTGGCGGACGCGCAACCCCCGCACCTTTCGGGAGAAGGTTCGCTACAAGATGCTGCGCGACCATCGCGGCCTCGTCGTGACGTTCGCCGACAAGGCGGCCGTTCGCGACTACGTCGCCGAAGCGGTTGGGCAGCAGTACCTTCCGCGGGCCTACGCGATCGTCGACGATCCCGTCGCCCTGTCCGACGTGGAGCTGCCCGACCGCTACGTCGTCAAACCGACGCACGGCAGCGGAGCGGCCATCGTCGTCTCCGACCGCGCCCCGGCCGAGGCGCGGCTGCCGACGGAACCGGGGAGTTGGGTGTACCGCCACGTGGCGCCCGACTTCGCGCCCCGGGCCGACGTCGTCAGGATCGCCCAGGGGTGGGTGGCCCAGCTCTACGGCCAAGGGCCGAACCGGGAGTGGGTGTACGGGCGGATACCACGGCGGGTCATCGTCGAGGAGATGCTCGCCACCGCCGACGGCTCCATCCCCGACGATTACAAGTTCTTCGTCTTCCACGGCAAATGTGCCTTCGTGCAGGTGGATTCGGGCCGATTCGGTCGGCGGACGCAGGACTTCTTCCGGCCCGATTGGCAGCACCTGCCGCTCGACGCCGGGCCGCCGTGGGCGGACCCCGAACCCTCGGCGCCCGCGCGGCTGGGGAAGATGATCGCTCTGGCCGAACGGTTGGCCGTCGAGACCGACTTCGTTCGCGTCGACCTGTACGACGTCGACGGGCGCATCGTCTTCGGTGAGCTCACCAGCTTCCCGGCCGGGGGCGACAGTCCCTTCGACCCCGAGTCGTTCAACGAGGTGTTCGGTCGCCCGTGGAACGTGCCCCGGCGTTATAGGTGAATCGACGTCAATTTGCCACCGCCGCCGTCGGCCGTGGTCTAGTGTCCCGTGCGGACTAGCCACGGAAGATCGGAACGTCGATGACGGCAGAGAACGTGGCCAGCTCAGCCACTGCACCAGACGAGGGCCGCGGCGCCGAACCCGAACTGAAGCGGACTCTCGGTGGCTTCCAGGTGTTCGCGGTCTCCTTCGCGTTCATCTCCGTCGCCGTGGGCATCTTCGCCACCTACGACGATCTCCTCAGCAGCTCCGGGCCGGTCGGCATCTGGTTGTGGATCTTCGCCGCGGTGGGGCAGGCGCTGGTGGCGCTGGTGGTGGCGCAGTTCGCGGCACGGATCGCGCTCAGCGGGTCGTCCTACCAATGGGCGTCGCGACTGGCCAATCCGAAGATCGGCTGGCTGTTCGGGTGGCTGACGTTCTGGTACTTGGCGATCGCGGTCGTAGCACTGGACAACGCGCTGGCCAGCCAGGCGTTCATGCCGCTCGTCGGGATGGCGGAGAACGAGGACACCGCACGAATGATCACGGTGGCGATACTGGTCATCCAGGCGGTGCTGGTGATCGCCTCGACCCGACTGCTGGGCATGATCACGTCCAGTGCGGTGGGGATCGAACTCGCGATCATCGTCGTGTTGGTGATCGCGCTGGCGGTCTTCATGACGTTCACCGGCAGCGGCGATCTGGCGAACCTCACCTCGCGCGGTGTCACCGCCGACTCACCGAATTACTTCGCCATCGGTGGCGGGTTGATGGCCGGCATGATCATGGGTCTCACCACGCTGGTGGGCTTCGACTCCGCGGCGAACCTGGCCGAGGAGGCCAAGGATCCGTTCAAGAGCGTCCCCCGAGCCATCGTGGCGTCGGTGGTGGCCGCCGGCGTGCTGGGTTTCCTGTTCCTGATCGTCCTGACCATCGCCATCAAGGACATCCCGGCGGTGACCTCCAGCGGATCGCCGGTCGCCGCGATCATCCGTGGCCAGTTCGGCGTGGTCGCCGAGCGAATCTTGTTGGCCGGTCTGGTGTTCGCCATGTTCGGCGCCGGAATGGTGGTGATCGCCGCGTGTTCGCGGCAGGTGTTCGCGATGGCCCGCGATCAGCGGTTCCCGGCGCACCGGTTGATGAAGAAGGTCAACCCCAAGACCCAGACCCCGGTCCCGGCGACACTTCTCATCCTCGCGGTGGGCGTCGTCTTGATGCTCGCGCTTCCCGGCGAAGCGCTGATCCCGCTGATCGTGGGGTCGACGCTCCTGCCCGCGCTGATCTACACCGGCATCGTGATCCTCTACCTGGCGGTGCGAAAGCGTCTGGATCACAAGGAGGGTGGCTTCAGCCTGGGCCGCTTCGAGATGCCGGTCGCCGTGGCGGCGCTGGTCTGGGAGGCATTCGTCCTGTTGGTGCTCGTCACTCCCGGCGACAACACCATTCCGGTGCTCATCGTCGTGGGCCTCATCCTGGCTGGCGGCGTCTACTTCGCGTACATGTACTTCCTCCACCGCGAGATCCTGGACACGGAACCTGGCGTCGACGACGCCGCCGCGCTCGCACCCGACGCCACCTCGTGAACCGACCTGCCATCCGCGGCCGCGTGACGACCGCGGCCGTCGTGGCCGGGCTGGCCGTGTCGCTTGCCGCATCTGGTGTGGCGACGGCAGATCCGCTGCCGGGTTGTTCCGATCAGGGCTGGCTCGGCGTGTGGGCCGCCGCCCCGTCGGACGCCTCCGGCGGCACGGATGACATGGATCGCTACGACTTGTCGATGAACCCGAAGTCGGTGGTACGCGACGAGACGATCCGGGCGATCCTCACGCCGACGTTCGGAGGCACCACCGCCCGGGTGCGGCTGTCGAACCGATTCGGCACCGCTCCAGTCACATTCGCACAGGCGACCGTCGCGCGCCGGGCAACCGGTCCGGCGGTAGTCCCGGAGTCCGTCGCACCGCTGTCCTTCGGCGGCAACCGCAGCGTCACCGTGGCCCCAGGACAGGACGTCCTGAGCGACCCCGTCGGCGTAGCGGTTCAGGCCTTCGAGCCGCTGGCCGTGAGCCTGCACGTGGCCGGTGACATCGGCAAGCCGACCGAGCACGCCGTCGCACGGCAGACGTCCTACTTCACGCCCGAGGGCAGCGGTGATCACACCGGCGACGTCGACGGGTCCTCGTTCACTCAGCGCACCACCAGTCGCCCGTTCGTCAGCGGCGTCGAGGTGCTCGCGCCGATGTCGGACGGCGCGGTGGTGGCGCTCGGTGACTCGATCACCGACGGCTACCAGGCGGTGCCGGCAGGGGCGCCGGAGACACTCGAGGGCATCGATGCCGACGGGCGCTGGCCCGATGACCTCGCCCGCCGGCTGGCCGCCGCCGACCGCCCGTTGTCGGTACTCAACCTGGGTATCGCCGGCAATCGCGTGCTGCAGGATTCGGTAGTCGGTGGACAACCGGATGTGCAGGGAGCAGCCGTGATTCGGCGGCTCGACGCCGACGTGGCGACGCTCTCGGGGGTCACCACGGTGATCTGGCTGGAGGGAATCAACGATGTGTTGATGTCTCCCAACGCCAGCGTCGACCAGCTGACCGGTGGGTATCGGGAGGTGATCGACCGCCTGCACGCGCAGGGTCTGCGGGTGCTGCAGGGCACGCTGACCCCGGCGGGTGGCAGCTCCGGTCTCACCGCTGGTAGCGAGGCCGTCCGCCAGGCCGTCAACGCCTGGATCCGGGAGCAGAGCCCCGCGGACGGAGTGGTCGACTTCGACGCCGCCGTCCGTGACCCGGCCGAGCCGTCGCGGATCAATCCGGCCTACGACGGGTCCGACCACCTGCACTTCAATCTCGCGGGCTACCAGGCGATGGCCAACGCCGTTCCGCTGGAGCTGATCACCGACCGCGCCTGCTCCTGAGTCGGTTACCGACCTGGCGGCTGGTTGGCCAGTTCGACCGCGCGATTCAGCGTGGCCCGGTCGACGACGTCGCCGGCGTCCATCGGCCGGGTCAGAACGCCGGATTCGGTTGCGATGCCGATCATGAACGCAACGCTGTCGTCGGTGAGGCCACCGTCATCGGTCCAGAACGGGTACCTCTGGCATTGCGCGTCTTCGATTCTTGGCGGACATGGGCCCCCTCGTTCCTCGCCGTGTCGAGCTGGGTCCCGTGGCACGGTAGGGATGACCGTACCCGCGCGACACCTACGGGGCGGGTGGTTCGGCGGTCGCGAGTTCGAACGTCAACCGGTGGCCGGCGATGGTGACGACGTCGCCGTCGCAGAGCGTTGCGCTGCCGCGGATGCGTTCACCCGCCACCTTTACTCCGTTGGCCGAGCGGAGGTCGTTGATCACGAAGCTGGCACCGGTGTCGATCACGGTGGCATGGTGCCGGCTGACCCTGGGATCGTCGAGGACGATGGCGTTGTCGTCGCGGCGCCCGATCCCCGTCGCCAGCCTCTCCAGCGGGTAGCAGCGGCCCGCGGCGTCACGGAGCTGTGCCCTGTGCGTCGTCGCGAGATCGGAGGTGGACGTGTGTAATTCGAGCATGGTGAAGACGTCGGACGCATCGTCCTGCGCGAGGCGTTGGACGTCCAACGGCTCTTGGCGCAGGATCTGCTCGTGCAGGGCGCGCAGCGTCGGACCCGGGTCGATGCCGAGTTCCTCGGCCAGCGTGGACTTCAGTCGGCGGTAGGCGGCGAGGGCGTCGGTCTGCCGCTCGAGCACGTAGTAGGCCGTGACGAGCTGCGCCCACAGGGGCTCGCGGTACGGGTGTTTCGACACCAGGTCCTCGAGTTCCCCAATCACCGAAGCGGCGCGGCCGCAAGCGATCTCAGCCTCCGCACGCATGACCTGAGCTCCCACCCTGTCCTCGGCGAGTGCGGTGGCGAACGTCTCGGCGAAGCGAAATTCGCGCACGTCGTCGAGCACGGGTCCGCGCCATTGCGCGAGCGCGGCGCCGAGTCGGTCGCCGGCCTGGGCGAACCGGCCTGCAACGGCCGCTTCCACGCCCGCCGCCCTCTCGGTGGCGAATCGCCCTATGTCGCAATCGGACTCCGGCACGTCCAGCCGGTAGCCGGGCCGCGCGCTGACCAACACGGTACGGGGATCGATCCCTGCGGAGCCGAGAATCTTGCGCAGGTTCGCGACGTAGACGTGCAGATTGTGGGTGGCGTCGGCGTGTGCCGTGTCCGCCCAGATCGCATCGATGATGGAGTCCCTCGGCATGGGCCGGTTGCGGTTGATCAGAAGGAGCGCGAGCACCGCCCGCTGCTTCGGGGTACCCAACGGCACGGACCGGCCGTCCACGCTGACCCGTAGTGAACCGAGTAGCCCGAAGTCCAGACCCGAGGACGTCATGGCGCCGCGGAGAGCATCACGACCGGGTCGCCGCCGACGTCGGCGACGTAGACGTGACCCGCATCGTCGACTCCCACGCCCTGCGGATCGTCGAGGCCGGTGAAGGGCAAGGGGATCGCCGCGGTGGCACCCGGTCGCAGCTGGAGGACCACGGCGTTTCCGCGGTCGGTGACGTAGACACTGCCCCGCGAGTCGGCTGCGACGCCATGTGGATCGTTGAGGTTGGTGAACGGAAGCGGGATCGCCGTCGCCGCCCCGGCCGGCAGCTGCATTACCCGGTTGTTGCCCCAGTCGGTCACGTCGACGTCGCCCGACGGACCGACGGTCACACCCCGTGGATCGTTGAGGCCGGTGAACGGCAGCGCCGTCGCCTCGGTCTGGCCGGCGGCCAGTCTGAGTACCCGGTCGTGTCCACGGTCGGTGACGTAGACGTCGCCCTTCGCATCCACGGCGACGCCGCGGGGGTCGTTGAGACCGCTGAAGGGCAGCGGGACCGCCGACGGCGCACCCGCTTCGAGGCGCACCACCCGGTCGTTGCCGGAGTCGGCGACGTACACGTTGCCGTTCGCGTCGACCGCCACGTCCCGGGGATTCTTGAGACCGCTGAACGGCAGGATCGTCGTCTGCGTCTCACCGGGCGCAAGCCGGAGCACCTGGTCGATGCCGAGGTCGGTGACGTAGACGGTGCCCCCGGCGTCGACCGCGAGACCGGACGCGACGTGGACGTCGGCGAAGGGCAGCACGCTCTGTGCCGAGTAGCCGCTGTCGGCAGGTGGAGACGCAGTGCCGCCGTCGTCGACGCCGTCCGACGACTTCTGCCCGACGACGACGATCCCTGCGACGACGACCACCACCGTCACGGCAGCCGCGGTGAGCAGTGCGACGGTGCGGCGCGACAACGCGTTTCGCTTCCGGGGCGGTGTGACCGCCGTGGCGTCGGCGGAGCCCGTCGCCGCCCGGGCCGCGTTGGCGAGGTCGCGCACGGTCGGGTAGCGCCGGTCGGGATCCTTGGCCATTCCCGTGGCGACGACGGCGTCGAGAGCAGTTGGCACGTCCGGCACGCTGGCACTGGGTCGTGGCGGCGGGGTGTGCAGGTGGTGGGCGATCATGCCCTGGATGCCCATGTCGCTCGCGAACGGCGGCGTGCCCGTCAAGCATTCGTAGAGGACGCACGCCAGTGCGTACACGTCGACGCGCGCATGGGTCTTCACGGCGGCGCCGATGGCCTCGGGCGCCATGTACGCGGCCGTGCCGATGGTCTCGCCGGCCTTCGTCAGCGTGTGGTCTCCGGAGGCGTGGGCGATGCCGAAGTCGATCAGGTAGGCAAAGTCGTCGACGGACACCAGGATGTTGGACGGCTTGACGTCGCGGTGCACCAGGCCCACGTCGTGGGCCGCCTGCAGTGCGCCGGCCACCTGGGTGACGATCGCCACCGCACGCGTCGGCGTCAGGGCGCCGTCCCGTTTGATCAACGTGCGCAGGTCGATGCCGTCGACCAGCCTCATGTTGAGGAAGAGCCTGCCGTCGAGATCGCCGAAGTCGTGAATCGGGATGACGTGCGGCTCCGTCAGCTGTGCGACCGCTTCACATTCCCGCCGGAATCGCTCGCGCGGCTCCTCGTCCTCGGCCGAGTGTTCCGGCAACACCTTGAGCGCCACGACCCGGTTGGTCTGCCGGTCGCGCGCCCGCCACACCTGACCCATGCCACCAGCGCCCACGAGTGACAACAATTCGTAGCGCCCGAAGGTGCGGACTGGCTCGTCGACGTGGGTGGCGTCGCCGCCGGACGATTGATCCTCGGGGGCATCCTCGCCGTCCACGACCGTGTCATCCATGACGCTGTTTCACTCCCGTGACCGGCCGACCCTGTGGGCGTCATTCAACCAGCACGAACCTCGCTCAGACGGCTTATGGACCGACCGGCCCCTGCCGGTCGGCGTTGAGGTTTCGTTGAGGACGCCGCCGCATTCTCTTTCTCAACCAGCCCCACCAGGTGGCTTCGAGAAGGAGAACCCAAATGATCACCACCCGAATCGCCACCGCCGCGGCCATCCTCACCTTCGGCCTCGCGGGCCTCGGCGGCACCGTGGTGGCTCTCGCCGCACCCGCCCACGCCGACACCGCGACCAGCACCCACGTCGACGGAACCCCCATGACCGGCACCGCCGGACACGCCGTCGAAGACGCCGGCCAGATCACCGACGAACTGGAAGGTGCGACCCGCGGCCCCGACGTCACGGCCGTCCCGAGTCCCGGCGGCGCCGCCACCGAGCAGCACGTCACCTTCCCGGTCGAGTCCGCCCCGCACAGTGACCACGCGGGCCAGGGCCACAAGGGCGCCAACGAACACTGAGACCGCGGATGTCCGTGAACAGACCCCTGGTGGTGTTCCTGGCCTCGGATCAGGCCCGCATGGTCAGCGGCACGTCGTTCGCGGCCACTGCCGGCGACAGCGCACACGTCACGGCGTGACGAACCGCGTCGGGTGACGCGCTGGCTAGTCTCGCGTCAGCTCACGCCGAGGGCCGAGAAGATCTGCTCGTAGCGCTCGGACGGATCCAGCTTCAGCCCGCCCTTGACCAACACGGTCCACTCGTCGGCCAGCACCTCGTCGCGGCCCGACTCGATCGCGTCGAGTCCCGCGCCGGCGAGGGTGGCCGGGGTGATCTTCGGCCCCTCGACCCCCTGGCTCATGTCGGTGTCGACGAGGCCCATGTGCACGCCGACGACGTGGGTTCGCTGCGCCGCGAGTTCGAGTCGGGTGGCGTCGGTCAGGCTCCAGGCGGCGGCCTTGGATGCCGAATACGCCCCGGCTCCCGGGAAGGTGAACCAGGACAGCGCCGAGGCGACGTTGAGGACCGCACCGCCGCCGTTGGCCTTGAGGATCGGCGCGAAGGCGCGAGTCGTCAGCAGGGGACCGTAGAAGTTGGTCTCCATCTCCCGCCTGATGTCCGCGAGGTCGCCGGAGATCAGGGAGGCGCCGGTGGAGATGCCTGCGTTGTTGATCAGGACCTGGACGTCGCCGGCCGCCTCGGCGGCGGATCGGATCTGGTCGGGGTTGGTGACGTCCAGCTCGATCGGCTGGACGCCGTCGCCGTCGACGGTGCTGACGTCGCGTGCGGCCGCGTAGATCTTCGCCGCCCCACGCTTCTTGAGTTCGGCCACGAACGCCGCTCCGATGCCTCGGTTGGCGCCGGTCACCAGTACGACGGAGTCCTTGAGCTGCACGACATCTGCCTTTCCGTAGCGATCACTATGCATTGCGGAAAGGACCGTAGCACATTCGTAGCGATCGCTACGTTATGCTGCGGTCATGGCGGGCAGACCCCTCGGCTTCGACCGCGACGCGGCGCTGGCCGCGGCCGTCGAACAGTTCTGGCGCACGGGTTACGCGGAAACCACCGTGGCCATGCTGACCAAGGCGATGGGGGTGACTCCCCCCAGCCTCTACACGGCGTTCGGCGACAAGAACCGCCTGTTCGAGGAGGCCTCGGAGAATTACTACCGGCAGACGTGCGAGGCCCTCGAGCGGTTCGCCGAGGCGCCGACTGCTCGCGACGCCGTCGCGCAGATGCTCGACGGCACCGCCCGAGCGCACACCGACACCGCGACCCCACCCGGCTGTCTGATGCTCACCGAGCCGCGCCTCACCGCCCAGCGCGACGACCTTCGTCGTCGGCTCCGGGACCGGCTCGACCGCGGTGTCCGCGACGGCGACCTGCCACCGGACACGGCGGTAGACCAGCTGGCGAGCTATCTGGTCGCCGTGATGCGCGGCATGTCCGGCGCCGCGAGGGACGGCGGCACGTTCGACGAACTCTCGGCGATCGCCGCCACCGCCCTGGCGGCATTCCCGCCGCGGCCTGACGTTCGGTGACTGCCGCCGTCAGCTGACCGGCACGATGTCGGCCGCGCCCAGCCGTGCGCCGTCGGCGGTCTCGTCGTCGGGCATCGTCTGACTTTCCCGCTCCGCGGCCACCCGCGCGAGGTAGTGCGCGACCTCGCGTTCCCGTTGCTCGGGGGACCATCCGAGTATGGGCGCCACCAGGTCGGCGACCTCCTCGGCCGAGTCGGTGCCCCGGTCGAAGGTCTCGATCGATATCCGCGTCCGGCGACACAGCAGGTCGTCGAGGTGCAGCGCGCCCTCGTGCGTGGTGCCGAACACCACCTCGGCGCGCAGATAGTCGTCGGCGGCCGCCAGCGGAACGCCCAGCGTCGGATCGTCGCGGATGAGCGCGAGGACGTCGCCCACCATCGACCCGTAGCGGTTCAACAGATGGGTGATGCGGACCTCGTCGAGCCCCGATTCGGCGGCGAGTTGGTTGCGCGCGTTCCACATCGCCCGGTAGCCCTCGGCGCCCAACAGCGGCACGTCCTCGGTGATGGACGGCGGGACTCGACGGTCGAAGTTCTCGCCAAGGCCGTGGACGGCCTCGTCGACGGCGTCCTTGGCCATCACCCGGTAGGTCGTGTACTTGCCGCCGGCGATCACCACCAGACCCGGAACGCTGTGTGCGACGGCGTGTTCGCGGGACAGCGCCGACGTGTCGGCACTTTCGCCGGCCAGCAAGGGGCGCAGGCCCGCATAGACACCCTCGACGTCGGCCTCGGTGAGCGGAACCCGCAGTACCGAATTCACCTCGTCGAGCAGATAGCGGATGTCCTTCTGGCTCGCCGCGGGGTGCGCCTTGTCGAGGGACCAGTCCGTGTCCGTGGTGCCGATGATCCAGTGCCGGCCCCAGGGGATGACGAACAGCACCGACTTCTCGGTCCGCAGGATGATCCCCGACGACGACCGGATCCGGTCGCGCGGAACGACGAGGTGGATGCCCTTGCTGGACCGCACGTGGAACTGCCCGCGTTCGTTGGCCAGCCCCTGGGTGTCGTCGGTCCACACCCCGGTGGCGTTGACGACCTGCCGCGCGCGCACGGTGTAGGTGCGGTCGGTCTCGAGGTCCACCACGCGGGCGCCGGTGACGCGCTCGCCCTCGCGGATCAGGTCGACCACCCGGGTGCGCGTCGCGATCCGGGCGCCGTAGGTCGCCGCGGTACGGGCGATGGTCATCGTGTGCCGGGCGTCGTCCACCACCGCGTCGTAGTACTGAACTGCCCCCACCAGGGAGTCCTTGCTCAGCGACGGCGCCGTGCGCAGGGCGCCCCGCCGGGTCAGGTGGCGGTGCAGTGGAATCCCGGCGCCGTGCCCGGACGACTTCGACATCGCGTCGTACAGGGCGAGTCCCGCACCGAGATACCAACGCTCCCAACCCCGATGCTTCAGGGGGTAGAGGAACTTCACCGGCTTGACCAGGTGCGGGGCCAGCTTCTCCAGCATGAGTCCGCGTTCGGACAGGGCCTCGGCCACCAGGCCGAAGTCGAGCATTTCCAGATAGCGCAGGCCTCCGTGGATCAGCTTGCTCGACCGGCTCGACGTGCCGGAGGCGAGGTCACGTGCCTCGACCAGGCCGACCCTCAGACCGCGGGTGGCCGCGTCGAGTGCCGCACCGGCGCCGACGACGCCGCCGCCGATGATCAGGATGTCCAGGGGTTGGGCCGCCATGTCCGCCAGGGCGGCTTCACGGTTGACCGGTGAGAGCGGGAACGCCTCCATGGCTGCTACCTGACCCTTCCGTGCTGAAAGTGGTTGCCGTACGGATGAATTGTGATGAGCGAGGAGACCATCAGCTGACGTCGACCCAGTCCAGCGTGCGCTGGACGGCCTTGGTCCACTGGGCATGGCCGGTGGCGCGCTGTTCGTCCGACCAGGTCGGCTGCCAGCGCTTGTCCTCCAGCCAGTTCTTGCGCAACTCGTCGGTGTCCTTCCAGAATCCCACCGCGAGGCCGGCCGCATACGCCGCACCGAGGGCGGTCGTCTCGGCAACCACCGGCTTGACCACGTCCACGCCGAGGACGTCGGACTGAATCTGCATGCACAGGTCGTTGGCGGTGATGCCGCCGTCGACCTTGAGCACCTCGAGGTGGACACCGGAATCGGCTTCCATCGCCTCGACGACGTCGCGGCTCTGGTAGCAGATCGCCTCCAGGGTCGCCCGGGCGACGTGGGCGTTGGTGTTGAATCGCGACAGACCGACGATCGCGCCGCGCGCGTCCGACCGCCAGTGCGGGGCGAACAGGCCCGAGAACGCCGGCACGAAGTACACCCCGCCGTTGTCCGCCACCTGACGTGCGAGTACCTCGGATTGTGCGGCGCCGCTGATGATTCCGAGCTGGTCGCGCAGCCACTGCACCGCCGAGCCGGTGACGGCGATGGAGCCCTCCAGGGCGTACACCGGGTCGGCGTCGCCGAACTTGTAGGCGACGGTGCTCAGCAGGCCCGCCTTCGACCGCACGAGCTCGGTGCCGGTGTTGAGCAACATGAAGTTGCCCGTGCCGTAGGTGTTCTTGGCCTCACCGGGGGCGAAGCACACCTGCCCGACGGTGGCGGCCTGCTGATCGCCGAGCGCACCGGTGAGCGGCACCTCCCCGCCGAGCGGGCCGTCGGCGAGCGTCAGCCCGTAGGGCTCCGGCGACGACGAGGGCACGATCGTCGGCAACATCTGACGGGGAATGTCGAACAGCGCCAACAACTCGTCGTCCCAGTCCAGTGTCTCCAGGTTCATCAGCATGGTCCGGCTGGCGTTGGTGACGTCGGTGACGTGGACTCCCCCGCGGACGCCTCCGGTCAGGTGCCAGAGCAGCCAGCTGTCGGTGTTGCCGAACACGGCGTCACCGCTCTCGGCGGCGGCGCGTACGCCGTCGACGTTTTCCAGAATCCACTGGATCTTGCCGCCCGAGAAGTACGTCGCCGGTGGCAGACCGGCCTTGTGGCGCAGGGTCTCTCCGTGCCCGGCGGCCTCGAGCCTGCTGGCGATCCGGTCGGTGCGGGTGTCCTGCCAGACGATGGCGTTGTAGTAGGGCCGCCCGGTGCGCCGGTTCCAGACCACCGTGGTCTCGCGCTGGTTGGTGATGCCCATCGCGGCCAGATCGCTGCTGTTCAGACCGGCCTTGCCGAGCGCGGTCTGGATGACCGAGGACGTTCGCTCCCAGATCTCGACGGGATTGTGCTCCACCCAGCCGGCCTGCGGCAGGAGCTGTTCGTGTTCGAGCTGATGCTGGGCGATGACGTTGCCGCCGTGGTCGAAGACCATGAAGCGGGTGCTGGTGGTTCCCTGGTCGACGGATCCGATGAAGTCAGACATGGTGAGTCTCCTTGGTAGGGGTGAGGGTTCGACGCTCAGCGGGCTTCGGCGACGCCGACCTCGTGGGGCAGCGTCTCGGCAGCGGGCAGGAACCGCTCGATGCCGAAGACGAAGAGGGCCCCACCGATCAGGCCGCCGACGATGGGGGCGACGATCGGGAGCCAGAAGTACAACTCGGGTCCGTTGGCCGAGAACATCGCGTCCTGGTAACCCGTGATCCACGACGCCACGCGGGGACCGAAGTCGCGCGCCGGGTTGATCGCGTAGCCGGCGTTGGTGCCCCAGGCCATCCCGATGGCGACCACCAGCAGACCGATGATCAACGGTCCGGTGTTCGCCATGGGGGGATCGTTGACGGCGCTCGTGAGGGCGAAGATCACCATGACCAGCAGGGCGGTACCCACCACCTGGTCGGCGAACGCGGTCATGATGGACACGCCTTCACCCGGTGAGGTCGAGAAGATGCCCTGGGTGGCCTTGGTGTGGGTCGGGTCGACGTTGGCGATCTGGTCGGCGTAGACGAACCTGACGATGAGCGCGCCGACGAGGGCGCCGACGAACTGCGCGCCGATGAACGGCAGGATCTTGCGCCGGTCGAATCCCCGGAATGCTGCGAGGGCAATCGTCACCGCGGGGTTGAGGTGAGCCCCGCTGATGCGCCCGGCGACGAAGACTGCCATCGTGACGCCGAGGCCCCAACCGAAGGCGATCGAGTTGTGGTCGCCGGAGGCAAGGGACTTCGGGAATCCGCCCGTGACGACCTGGGCGACGACGCCGCAACCGAACATGACCAGGATGGCGGTGCCGAGTAACTCACCGGACAACTCTCCGATGAGCGGGTGGGTCTTCTTCATGTCTGCTTCCTCCGTGTGCCTGTCGCCGCGCCTGACTGGTGACGCCGCTCTGATGACCTGCTGCGAACCTACGAAGGGAATGTGACGCAGATCAATCGACGTTGTTCGACAATGTCGAACGAGGCGATGCGGCCGGGGTCACAGCCGGCTGCCAGTGAGGAGCTGTGAATGCCAGGCCCGATACAGGCGCTCGAACGCGCCACGGTGATCCTCGACCTCGTCGAGCGCAGCGACAGGTCGATGCAGTTGCGCGACATCGCCCAGGAGGTCGACCTGTCGAAGACGACCGTCCACGGCATCCTGCAGACGCTGACCACCCTGGAGTACCTCGACCAGGACCCGGACACGGGTGCCTACTCCCTGGGGCCACGCATGTCCTCGCACGACGTCGTGGCGCTCGACGGCAACGATCTGCGTTCGGCCGCCATGCCGTGGGCCGACGGCCTGGCGTCGGACACGGGCTTCGAGGTGCTGATGACGATCCTGCACGGTCAGGAGGCGGAGGTCGTCCACCACGTGTTCCGCCCCGACGACAAGCCCCAGACCCTCCGCGTCGGGGAACTGTTGCCGCTGCACGCCACCGGAAGCGGCAAGCTGCTGCTGGCGTATTCGCCGCTGCGCGAACGACTTCTGCGCAATCTCCCGCTGGACCGCTACACGCGCCGGACGTCCACCAATCGGGGCAGGCTGGCCACCGCCATCGAGCAGATCCGGGTGAGGGGAGTGGCGACCGGCGACGGCGAACTCGACCCCGACTTCGCCGACGTGGCCGTCGCGGTCCACGGTGCCAGCCGCTCCAGCGTCGCCGCACTCGCGTTGCACGGTCCGCCGGAGGAACTGCTGGGCCGTGACGGCACGCCCCGTCCGGAACCGCTCGCGGCTCTTCGGTTCGCCGCCGCCGCGGTCATGCACGCACTCGAGCCCACGCGGTGACCGACCAACGCGTGGTGGCCGCGATCGACCTGGGCACGACGTCCGCGCGCTGCATGGTGTTCGACCACAGCGGCCGGATGCTGTCCATCGCGCAGCGCGAACAACGGCAATCGTTTCCGCAGTCAGGCTGGGTGGAACAGGACGCCGCCGAACTGTGGCGCAACGTGCGCCGGGTGGTGCCCGAGGCGCTGAAGGCGGCGGGGCTGGACACGTCCAACGTCGTCGCGCTGGGGATCGCCAACCAGCGTGAGACGACGGTGGTGTGGGACCGCCGCACGGGTGTGCCGGTGGCGCCGGCGATTACGTGGCAGGACACCAGGACCGGTCCGGTCGTCGACCAGATCGAGCCCTACGCCGAGGACTTTCGTCGCATTGCCGGCCTCGACCCGGCGTCCTACTTCGCCGCGCCCCGGCTGCGGTGGCTGCTGGACAACGTCCGACGCCTGGATTCGCGTGCACGAAAGGGCGAGGTGCTGTTCGGCACCCTCGAGTCGTGGTTGATCTGGAACCTCACCGGCGGTCCCAAGGGAGGCATCCACGTCACCGACGTCACCAACGCCAGCAGAACCCTCCTGATGGATCTGCACACGCTGCAGTGGAGCCCGAAACTCATGGCGATACTGGACATCCCAGAAGCGATGATGCCGCGCATCGTGTCCAACTGCGAGGTGTACGCCAACTGCACGACAGTGCTGCCGGGGGTGCCGATCGCCGCCGCGCTCGGTGATCAGCAGGCGGCGCTGTTCGGTCAGATGTGCTTCGAGCCCAGCGATGCGAAGTGCACTTACGGGACCGGTGCCTTCCTGCTCATGAACGTCGGTACCCAGATCGTCGAATCCAGCAACGGCTTGCTGTCGACCGTCGCGTATGCCGCCCCGGGAGCGGAGCCGATGTACGCCCTGGAGGGGCCCATCGCCGTGGCCGGTTCGCTGGTGCAGTGGTTCCGCGATCAGCTGGGCGTCATCGACACGGCGCCTCAGATCGAGACGCTGGCACGGACCGTCGACGACAACGGGGGCTGCTACATCGTGCCAGCCTTCTCCGGACTGCTTGCGCCGCATTGGGACTCGGCGGCGCGGGGCATCGTCGTCGGCCTGACGTCCTACATCACCAAGGGCCACCTGGCGCGGGCGGTGCTGGAGGCCACCGTCTGGCAGACGTGGGAGGTGGTCAACGCCATGATGCTCGAATCCGGCGTACCCCTGGCGAGGCTGGCCGTCGACGGCGGGATGACCTCGAACCACCTGATGATGCAGTACAACGCCGACGTCCTCAACGTCCCGGTGGTGCGCCCCTTCGTCTCGGAGACGGTGTCGCTGGGCGCCGCGTACTCGGCCGGCCTTGCCGTCGGCTACTGGCCCGATCGCGCTGCGCTGCGGGCGAATCGGCACATTGCGGCGGCGTGGTACCCCAACATGGACGCCCGGACCCGCAGGCGCGAGGCCGCGGGTTGGAAGTCGGCCGTCGCGCGGGCGCTGACTCCCGCCGAGGTCGGGCTCGCCACCGAGCCCTAGGTCTTGGCTCCAGCGCGTTCGCTCGCGAGATGGTCCTGGCTGGCCGCCCACGACGCCAGCAACCTGAGCCCGTCCGCCGTGGGCGTGTCCGGTGCAGCGGTGTAGACGTTGAGCTGGAAGCCGGGGTCGCCGGGCAGGGGCATCGCCTCGAAGTCCAGGTCGAGCTGACCCACGGCGGGGTGCCGTAGCCGCTTGCGGCCGGACCGGTGGAAGCGCACGTCCTGAGACGCCCACTGCTTGCGAAACAGCTCACTGCGCGTGGACAACTCACCGACCAACGCGATCAGATCCTCGTCGTGCGGATTCTGGCCGGCCTCCATCCGGAGCATCGCAGCCGCGTCGCGGGTGATCTTGTCGTAGTCGACGAAGAACTGTTCGGCGGCTTCGGGATTCAGGTAAACGAACCGAGCCGTGTTCGCGGGCCGACGCGGATCGGCGAGCACCGGCGCGTAGAGCGCGCGAGCCAGTTGGTTCATCGCCAGCACGTCGTGGCGGCCGTTGCGGATCCAGGCGGGAGCGTCGGTGATCGCGTCGAGTAGCTGTTGCAGGGCTGGTCGGACGGTGCCCGGTTGCCTTCGCCTGCGGCGGCTGCCCCCGGTGCCGGACTCCCGCGCGAGCGCGTAGAGGTGTTCGCGCTCCGCCTCGTCGAGCTGCAACGCAGAAGCCAGCGAGTCGAGCACGCCGTCAGAGGCGCCCGCCAGATTTCCGCGCTCCATGCGCACGTAGTAGTCGACCGAGACACCGGCGAGCATCGCGACCTCTTCGCGCCGCAGACCCTTGACCCGGCGGTTGCCGCCGTACGCCGGCAACCCCGCCTGCTGGGGGCTGATGCGCGCGCGCCGCGAGCTCAGGAATTCGCGGACCTCGTGGCGCGGGTCGATCGTGGCCATGCGTTCACCGTAGGCAGGTTCGCCGACCGGTGGGAGGTACTGCCGGTACCCCGCTGATCAGGCACTCCCAGGCGCCGCCGACGGGGCCTACCGTCGAGGGCATGACCATTCCCACCTTCACCCTCGGCAACGGGGTCGAGATACCCGTCCTGGGCTTCGGCGTCTTCCAGTCCGCGCCCGAGGAGACCGTCGCCGCGGTGACCACGGCGCTGGAGACCGGCTACCGCCACGTCGACACCGCGGCGGCCTACGGCAACGAGCGCGAGGTCGGGGAGGCGATCCGCCGCTCCGGACTCGACCGCGACGAGGTGTTCGTCGAGACGAAGGTGTGGATCACCGACTTCGGGTACGACGAGACGCTGCACGCGTTCGACAAGGCGGTCGGCAAGCTCGGCGTCGAGCGGCTCGACCTGCTGATCCTGCACCAGGCGCTGCCCGACGAGTTCGAGCTGACCATCGGCGCGTACAAGGCGCTGGAGAAGCTGTACGCCGACGGCCGCGTGCGCGCCATCGGCGTCTCCAACTTCATGCCCCGTCACCTCGAGCGGCTGCTGGCCGAGACCGAGGTGGTGCCCGCGGTCAACCAGATCGAGGTGCACCCGTACTTCCGGCAGTCCGAACTGCTCGCGGTCGACGACGAGCACGGCATCCTGAACCAGGCGTGGGCGCCGATCGGCGGCATCACGTTCTACCGGGAGGGCCCGCACACCTCCACGCTCGAGAATCCCGTGATCGGCGAGATCGCGGCCGCGCACGCGAAGACGCCCGCCCAGGTCATGCTGCGGTGGCACGTTCAGCAGGGGCGCCAAGTGATCCCGAAGTCGGTGACGCCTGCGCGGATCGCCGAGAACTTCGACGTCTTCGACTTCGAGCTGAGCGCCGAACAACTCGCCGCCATCGACGGGCTGGACACCGGCATCCGCGGCGGACCGGAACCCGAGGACATCACCCGCGAGAACTACGGCATCAAGATTCCGGAGGCATGAGCATGCACACACGCACACTTGGTCAGGGACTCGACGTCTCGGCCGTCGGGCTCGGCGCCATGGGAATGTCGCAGAGCTACGGCCCCAACCCCGGCGACCGCGACGACATGATCGGCGTCCTGCGATACGCGGTCGAGCATGCCGGGGTGACGTTCTTCGACACGGCGGAGGTCTACGGGCCCTACGTCAACGAGGAACTCGTCGGCGAGGCGCTGGCGCCGCTGCGGGACCGGGTGGTGATCGCCACCAAGTTCGGCTGGGACATCGCCGACGGCAAGATGGTCGGCACCGACTCCCGGCCCGAGCAGATCCGGCGGGTCGCCGACGCGTCGCTTCGGCGGCTGCGGACCGACGTCATCGACCTCTTCTATCAGCATCGCGTCGACCCCGACGTCCCCATTGAGGACGTCGCCGGGACGGTCGGCGAGTTGGTCGCCGCGGGCAAGGTGCGCCACTTCGGTCTCTCGGAGGCCGGACCGGACACCATCCGGCGCGCGCACGCCGTCCATCCGGTGACCGCGCTGCAGAGCGAATACTCGCTCTGGACAAGGGATCCCGAACCCGAGGTGCTGCCCACGTGTGCGGAACTCGGCATCGGGTTCGTGCCGTTCAGCCCACTGGGCAAGGGCTTCCTCACCGGCACCGTGACGGGTGCGACGGCGTTCGGCACCGGCGACATCCGCAGCACCATCCCGCGGTTCGCCGCCGACAACATCGGCGCCAACGAGGCCCTGGTGGGCCAGGTCCGGGCGCTCGCCGAGGCGAAGGGCTGCACGCCGGGCCAGATCGCGCTGGCGTGGCTGCTCGCCCAGCAACCGTGGATCGTGCCCATCCCCGGCACCCGCCGCCGGGAACGCGTCGACGAGAACGCCGGCGCCACCTCAGTGGCACTGTCCGCCGACGAGGTCGCCGACCTCGACGCGCTCGCGGCCCGCGTCGGCGTCCAGGGCGACCGGTACAACCCGGCCGGCATGGCGATGGTGGGGCTTTGACGGCCACGGCTCTGGCCGGCAGCCTCACCGAGCGGCGCCGAGCGCCTTCTCGTCGACCCGAAACCCGAGCGCTTCCAGCTGCGCTCGCATCAGCTTCGTCTGATAGGCGGCGGGCAGACGCTTGGGAAACAGTTCCGCGTGCACCGACAGCCCGTCGATGACGGCGATCAGCAGTTCGGCGACGTCGGCGTCGGTCAGCTCGGTGTCGAGCCGGCCCGCGTCGCGGACGTCGGAGATCAAATCGCGCAACCGCTTCAGCAGGTCGTAGGCGGCGTCGCGCTGGAACTCCCGGGAAGCGGGGTTTGACACCGCGCGGGGCCAGAAGGTCATCTCCATCAGCGTCTCGACGCGGCGTTCACCGTCGAGGGGGAGGTTCTGCATCAGCATCGCCCACAGGCGGCCGAACTCGTCCTTGCCGCGCATGCTCCGCTCGACGCGGTCCATGAACTCCCGGTGGGTCTTCACCAGGATCGACTGCAGGATGTCGTCCTTGTCCTGGAAGTAGTGGCTCAGAACGCCGTTGGAGTATCCCGACTCGAGCGCGATGGCGCGCGTGGTGGTGTTGTCCAGGCCGACGCTGTCGATCACCCGGATCGCCGCCTGCAGAATCTCTTCGCGGCGCTCGTCGTGATCGACGATCTTCGGCATCAGGTCCCCTCGGCTCTCCGGCTGTGAACGAGTGTAGGACCCGGTCCGGGACGCAGTCAGTGACCGTAGGCCAGCCGACTGCTTTGCTCGGCCACCGCGTCGAGGTCGCCGTCGGTGAGCACGGCCGGCGTGCCGAGGGTGCGGGCGGCGAGGTACACGTCGCACACCCACTCGGTGAGGCAGGCGTGCTCCACGGCCTCGGCCAGCGTGCGCGCGCTGCTGACCGCCCCGTGGTTGCGCATCAGGACGGTGCCGTGCCCCCGGGCGACGGCAGATCCCACCGCCTCGGCGAGCTCCTGGGAGCCGAACAGCAGATACGGAATGGTCGGGATGCGACCGCCCAGCCGGAGCAGGTTGTAGTGCACCAACGGCATCTCGTCGCACACCAGGCCGACCGCGACGGAGCTGCGGCCGTGGGTGTGGACGACGGCGCTGGCCGCCGAGCGTTGGTAGATCCCGAGGTGAAGGCCCGTCTCCGAGGACGGCCGCGCACCGTCGACGACCTCTCCGGTGAGGGTGACGACGGTGACGTCGCCGGCCTCGGCGGTCTCGAAGCGCATGCCCGCCCGGGTGATCAGGACGTGGTCGGCGGACCGCACGCTCACGTTCCCGGCGCCGGCCAAGGCCACGCCCTGAGCGGCCAATTCGCGGCACCGACCCGCCACGTCGTCGCGCAGCGCCTGCAGATCGGTCATGGCCGGGGGTATCGGGCGCGAAGTGCGCCGAACGCACCGTCGAGACCGGTGAGCGCCATGTCCAGATCGGCATCGGTCATCGCGGCGGAGACGAACCAGTTGTGTTTGGGGTGCACGTAGACCCCGCGCGCCTGCGCCTCGGCGCTGAACGCAACGGACAGCTCGTAGTCGGAGTCGTTGGCGAACAACAGGTTCGGCATTTGGGCGGGCCCGGTGTAGTGCACGTCGAAATCCCACTTCGCGGCACCGTCGACGATGCCGGTGCGCAACTGCTGGCCGAGGTCACGCATCCGCGCCACGGCGTCCCGACGGGCGAGTTCGGTGATGGTGGCCAGGCCGGCGGCCATGTCGACGGCGCCCATCCAGAACGAGCCGGTGACGAAGATGCCGCCCGCCGCGTCACGGTAGCGGTCGGTCCCGGTGACCGCGGCGAGGGCGTACCCGTTGGCGATCGACTTGCTCCACGGCGTCAGGTCCACCTTCACGCCAAGGGGTTCCCAGCTGCCGCCGTGATGAATGCGGAAGCCCGCGCGCACGTCGTCGAGGATGAGCGCCGCGCCGATGTCGTCGCAGTAGGCGCGGACGTCACGCGCGAAGGTCGGGTCGACGAGCTCCTGGTCGAACCCGGCGTCGTGGCGGAACGGGCTGACGATGATTGCGGCGACGTCGTCGGCGTGCTCGCCGACGGCTGCGCGGACGGATTCAATGTCGTTGAACTGGAACTGCAGCAGGTTCGCGCGGTCGGCGGCGGTGACGCCCGCGGGGAACGGGGTGCACCATGGCGCGGCGCCGTGGTAGGCGCCCTCGGCGACCAGGATCTTCGTGCGGCCGGTCGCCGCGCGTGCGATCGTGCAGCACATCGTGGTCGCATCGGTGCCGTTCTTGGCGAACATCGCCCAGTCGGCGTCCGCGACGGTGGCCACCAACGCCTCGGCCAGCTCCACCATGACCGGGGCCGGTCCGTTGAGGCAATCACCCTGTCGGCGTTGCCGTTCGGCGGCCTCCTCGACGACCGGGTCGCCGTGGCCGAGGATCACTGGACCCCAGCTGCACATGAGGTCGACGTACTCGTTGCCGTCGACGTCCCACAGGCGCGCGCCCCGCGACCGCGCGATGAACTGCGGGATCGCCGGCAGCACGTTCATGTTCTGGTGGCCGTACATGCCGTTGGGCACGACGGCCTTGGCGCGGCGGCGCAGGTCGGTGTCGGCGCTGCGCTGCCGCCGATCGGTGGTGACGTCGATGTTCGTGGTCACGATTTCCCCTCTAGGACAATGAATCTGGGTCACGCGTCGAGTGCGACGTGCGTGTGGTCTGCGACGAGGCCGCCGATGCGTCGGCCCGCCTCGGGATCGAAGTCGGTGATCAGCGCCAGGACGCCGGCGAGGTCGACGATGCCGGCGTCGGAACCGAGCCCCGACGCCACCAGCGCACCACAGGCGGAGCCGACGAGGGCGGCGTCCTCCGGGCTGCAGCCGGACAGGAGTGCGGCGATCATCCCGGCGTTGAACGAGTCTCCGCATCCGGTGGTGTCGACGACGGTGGTCGGCAGCGCGGGTACCGACACGGGCTCGGCGTCCGGCCGCAGCAGGACGGCGCCGTGCTCGCCGACCGTGACGGCGACGGCGCCGACCCCGCGGTCGAGCAGCACCCGGGCGGCGGCGACCACGTCGTCGACGCCGGTGAGTCCGCGCAGCTGCTGATCGTTGGGCATGAACCAGTCCACCAGCGGCAACAGCGGTGCCAGCAGTTCGAGCGTCTCGGGCCTACCTGGGTAGAGCAGGTCGACGAAGATCGGGATTCCGGCGGCGTGTACGGCGCTGAAGAGCGCCACGCCGTCCGAATCCAGAAGTCGTGGAGTGGTTTCCGGTCCGCCGAAGAGCACGGCGTCCGCGTCGAGCAGAGCCGCACCGTCGACGTCGGCGGCTCGCAGCGAGGCCATCGTGCCCGGCACGTGCAGCGCAGGCCGCTCGCCGTTGGGCCGGATCGGCAGAATGGTCGCCGCCGTCTTCTCCCCGGCGCGCGTCACCAGTCCCGCGGTGTCGACCCCGTGCTCCTGCAGCTGGGTGAGGAGGAGCCGGCCGAGGACGTCGTCGCCGATGGCGCCGAACGAGGACACCGTGACGCCGAGCTTGGTCAGGTCGACGGCTGCGCCGCCGCCCGTTCCCGCCACGGTGACCCGAATTTCGTCGAGGACGATGCTGCCCTGGCCCGGGGGGATCTCCGACACCGGTCGGCCCAGAACGTCGACGAGGTGCGGCCCGACGACCGCCACGGTGCTCACGGCTGGGCGCCTTCAGTGGGTGCCGGCACGGGGTCGAAGTCGACGACCAGGTCGCGGCGGCGGTGGTAGACGACGAGGCCGATCACGAACGCCAACGGAATGGTCCAGGGCAGCAGATTGGGCAGCGTGTCCTCGGTTCCGGTCAGCACGGAGTAGTTGGCGATGATCAAACCGGTGGCGGTCAAGAGGCCGACGGCTCCAATCGCGGGTGCCACCAACGTCTTCCAGTACCGCCGGTCCTTGCGCTTGCGGAAGAACACGACCACGGTGACGGCGACCGCGCCCTGCATCGCGACGATGCCGACGGTGAACAGGCCACCAAGGCTGGTGTAGACGCCGAGGTAGGGGTCGGCACCGAGGAGCACGAAGGCGGCCAACAGCACCGCCGTCAGCACGGACATCGCCTCGCTGGCGCGGGCCGGGCCCTGATACTTCGTGTGCAGCGCGCCCAGGAATCTCGGCATCGTGCCCTGGGTGCCCATGGTCTGCAGGTAGCGGGTCGTCGCGTTGTGCAGGGCCACCAGTGACGCAAGCACGCTGGTGAGGAAGAAGATCTGCATGAGAGTCGTCAGCACGGTTCCGCCCTGCTGGCCCGACAGGGTGAACAGCAGGTCGCCCTGCGCCTTCTCCGTGACCGGCACGATCTGGTCGACGCCGACCGAGCCGACGATGAGCCAGACCGTGAGGAAGTAGAACACCGAGATGACGCCGACGCAGAGGTAGATCGCGCGGGGGACCGTCTTGCCGGGGTTGCGCGCTTCGTTGGCGTAGATCACCGCGGATTCGATGCCGATGAACGAGGTGAAGGCGATCATCAGGGCGGGCCCGACACTGCCGGAGAACACCTGCTTGGGGGAGAACACGTCCAGAGGCAGCGCCGACAGTCCGCTGTGCGCGAGGATCAGGATGTCGAGCACGACGAGCATCGCGAACTCCGCGACGATCATGACCAGCAGCACCTTGGCGCTCAGGTCGGCGGCGTAGCGACCGATCGTGCCGACGATGACCATGGCGACGATCGAATACAGCCACCACGGCAGGTGCAGTCCGTGCCCCGCAGCGATGACGTCGGCGAAGTATCCCGCCGCGGCGGTGATGGCGATCGTGCCCGATCCGTACGCCAGGGTGGTCGCGTAGGCCGCGCCCAGTCCGGCGCCGGGTCCGAAACCGGCGTGGACGTAGCGGGCGAATCCGCCGCCGCCGGGGACCGCGCGGTTGATGGCGACGTATCCGGCCGCGAAGCAGGCCAGGACCAGGCCTGCCACCAGGAAGATGATCGGCAGACCTGCGCCGTTGCCCAGCGTGAAGCCGATCGGTGTGTTGCCGATGACCGAGCCGAGGGGTGCGGCGCAGGCGATGACGAGTAGCGCGACTCGGCCCGTGCCGAGGTTCGCCTTGAACTGCGTCGGCTCGCTGGCGGACTGCGGCGCTGCAGACGTGTCTGCAGCGTCCGGTGCGTGTGCTGACATTCGAGTTCTCCCAAGGGATCTCGCAGGGTTTGTTGCCGGATTGGCCCCATGCGTTCCGGCTCCTCGATGACCTGGATCGCACGCTTCTTCGGAACAGTAGACGGACGTCCGAAATAGAACAAGACCTGTCGGGCCTGTTAACCGGATGGAAACGCGACCGCCGTCGGCAGGTGGAAACGGTCGCCGAGCGGCTGCCCCGCGACCGCACCCCCCGACAACGGCAAGTCCGGTTATCCGCCCCGGGCAATGGTGACGGGACTATGTTCACACTGAACTTCGCGATTTGCTGACAAGCGATTCGCATCGCGCGTGCCGCGCGCGCCCGGGAGGAGGCCACCATGAGTCTTCACCCGGGACGGACGCAGTGGGCGATCTTCGGCGTGGCCGCGGCGGCCATCGTCGTCAACGCGGCGGCGCCGTGGAGTCTGGCGGCGTCGAACCGCTTGGACAACGCGCTCCAACTCACCGCTGGGCTGGTGGCGGCCGTGACCGCGTTGCTCTACGGTCTCCGCCGAAGCGGCCCGGACCGAACGTGGCGCTTGCTCATGGCCGGCGGAATGGCGCTGTGGTCGGTGGGCATGGCGTTCTGGGCGTACTACCAGGTGATCGGCGGTGAAGGCCTTCCGTCACCGTCGTGGGCCGACGTCGGCTTCTTGAGCTACCCGTTCCTTGCGTTGCCAGCGATGCTGATGTTCAGCAGGAGGGCCGGCGACGTCGGTGTCGAGCCGAAGCCGTGGACCCACCGCTTGAACGTCGGACTGATCCTCGACGGGTTGATCGTCACGGCCTCGCTGTTCTTCCTGAGCTGGTCGGGTGCCTTGCGTGCGGTCGTCGCCAGCGGTGGTCCCGACCCGGTGTCCACCGCGGTCGCCATGGCCTACCCCGTCACCGACCTCCTCCTGGTGGTCGTCGCCGTGCTCATGGTGGTGTTCGGTCAGATCAAGGAAAGCGACCACACCAGCTTCCTACTGCTGACCGGCGGCGTCGCGGCACTTGCGGTGTCCGACAGCATCTATGCGTATCTGATCGCCATCGGCGCCGACTACATGGGACCGTTGTCCGACGCCGGCTTCATCCTGGGACCCCTGCTGTTTGCCTTCGCCGTCTCGAGCGGCACGTCTCGCAGTGACGACCGCCTGGGTCCGGCAGTGGGGAATGCCGAGCTGTGGCAGGTCGGATTGCCATACGTGTGCCTGGTCGCGGTCGGGCTGGTCGTGGTGGTGCAGTTGGTCACGCATCAACCCGACTCGGCGGTCGGCACGGCCACCGGCATGGTCGTCGTCGCCCTGGTGGTGATCCGCCAATTGGTGCACGTGTCCGACAACCGGGCGTTGCTGCGCGAGGTCTACGCAAGCCAACAGCGGCTCGCCCACCACGCCCACCACGACTCCCTGACGGGGTTGGCCAATCGGTTGAGTCTGTCGACGAAGCTGGACCTGCTGATCGAGCAGCGCCGGCCGGCGACGGTGGTGCTGATCGACGTCGACGACTTCAAGCAGGTCAACGACCAGTACGGCCACGCCGCCGGCGACCGACTGCTGTGCGAGGTGGGGCAACGGTTGGTCGACGTCGCGCAACCCCACGGCACCGTCGCGCGTTTCGGTGGCGACGAGTTCGTCATCCTCGTCGACGGTGAGGCAGCCTCGGCCGCCGACCTGGTCGCACGAGTGCGCACCGTCTTGACGGCACCCTTCTCGATCGCCGATGCGGCGGTCAACGTGCACGTCAGCATGGGCGTGGTGGTGGCCAACGTCGACGAACCGTTCGTCGACCACGACGTGTTGTTCGGTCGGGCCGACACGGCGATGTATGCGAGCAAGCGTTCGGGCAAGGACACCGCGGTGATCTACCGGCCCGCGATCGGGCAGGCCCCCGACTTCAGCGCGGCCCTGCGAGACGCGGGCGGCGACAAGCCCGCGGGCTTCTGCATGGTGTACCAGCCGGTGCTCCGGCTCGACGACGGAGTGATCGTCGCCCTCGAAGCCCTGGCTCGCTGGAAGGCGCTGGACGGTAGCGACGTGGAGCCGTCCCTGTTCATTCCGTCGACCGAACGAGCCGGCCTGGGGCGCGTTCTCGACGCGATGGTGGTCAACGTGGTGTGCAGCGACGTCGCCGAGTATCAGGTGCGGTGGCCGGTGCACGTCAACGTCGGCGCATCCCGGTTGGGAGACCGGGACTTCGAGGAGATCGTCGTCGATGCGGTACGCGCCCACGGGCTGACGCCCGGCCAGATGACGTTGGAGGTGACCGAGACCGAAGCCGTCAGCAATCTCGCAGACGGGGCGGCGGCCATCAAACGTCTTCAGGCTCAGGGAGTTCGGGTCGCCCTCGACGACTTCGGCACCGGCTACAACTCGTTGACGTACCTGCACGAACTGCCCGTCGACGTCATCAAGCTCGACCGCAGTCTCACGACGTGGCTGCAACCCGACCGCGAGGCCACGCTGTATCGATCGCTGGTGACGATGTGCGCACGTCTGGGACTCGACGTCATCGCCGAAGGCGTCGAAACCGAGGAGCAACTACGGGTCATCCGTGAGTTGGGCTGCAGGTACGGGCAGGGGTTCCATCTGGGGCGGCCGATGGAGCTCGGGGCCCTGCTGCAGGGACAGCCCTCCTAGCCGCCACCGCTGCGCCCGGACTACGCCTGGTACGACAGACAGGCCTGGGCCCCGTCGATGACGCCCTCGCGGTACGCCCGGGTCCGGTCGAAGCCCGCTCCCTGCCGCTCGACGTCGCCGCCACCGCGGAACAGCAGCAGTGCCTTGATCCCCTCGTCGAGGTCACCGGGGGAGATGTGGAAGCTGCTGGTTGCCTCGCGGTTGTAGAGGATGACGCTGGCCGTGTACGCGCCCGCCAGGCAATCACCGCGCGCGGTGGAGGTCATCTCGTCGGAGTCGTCTCCCAGTCGGTTGAGTGCGGCGAGCCCCCACTGGGTGGCGAGCAGGGTCGCGAAGGCGTAGTCCCCGCCTTCGGTGTAGATCGCCGGCATGGCGTCGGCGTTGTCCCAGCCGACGTAATCGTCTGGTACGCAATAGAACAGGGCGTAACCCTCCGCGGACTGGCCCCCGCAGTCGGGCGGGCTCGACGGATCGAAGGCCTGCTGCGGTGCGAGGGGCGTCCACGCCTGGCCGTCGGTCAGCTCGGGAAAGACCTGACTCCAGTAGTCCTCGAGGTCGTACGGAACCCCGTTGGCGATGGTGTCGTAGGGCGCCTCGCCGCCGCTGGCCTCGTCGGCGGCGTCGTTGAACGGCAACTCGAGCGGGATCGGCTCGCCGTCGCGGTAGCCCTTGCACTTCTCCACGCCGTTGTCGAAGCCGTCCTGGAAGGCGCTGACCCGGTCGAACCCGCTGCCATGCGCCGACGGATCCTGGACGTTGGTGCCCGGGCTGTCGCGCAGGTCGAGGATGCCGGCCAACGCCTTGTCGAGGCCGGCGCCGTCGACGGTGAAGACCTTCTCGTCCGCAGCGTGTCTCGACCATCCGCCGGCGAAGCAGTCCGCTTGCAGTTCGGAGCTGACGGTCATGTCGTTCTGGTCGAAGAAGCCCGACCGCTGCTGCACGGCATGGCCGAACTCGTGCGCGAGCACGATGGGAATGACGAAGTCCCCGTACTTCTTCTGCAGATCGGGCAGCAGACCGGTGGAATCCCATGCCACGGAGTCGTCGAGCTTGCAGTAGAACGCGTTGCCCGCGACGTCGTCGTAGCTGGAGGCGCACGCCGGACCCGACTCCGAGTCCGGGGTGAGCGCGTAGAGGCCGCCGTCGACCGGCTTGTAGTCCTGGTCGTACAGCTTGGGGTACTTGTCGGCCCAGAACTTTTGCAGGTCGGCGATGGCCTCGATGGCGAGCTTGTTCACCGGGGTGGACGCGTCACCTTCGATCGTGACGCTGCTGGTGTCGGGCTTCTTCGCCGCGGGGCTGGCGGCCTCGGTCGTGGCGCCGCCGCCGCTGCCGCCGCCGCACCCGGCGACCAGCACGACGGCAGCACACGTCAGCGATGCGGTTCTGAACGAGCGATGGCGGCGGCTCGCAGTGATGTCTCGACTAGTCATGGTGTGGATGATCCGATCCGAGATTGGAATCGCGTTGGACGAAAGCGGGCTGGTCAGACGGTTACGCATAACCGGCATGCTCGACGCCCGCGTGGACCAGGAGCCAGAGCGGCCAGCTGGTCGTCGATTCGCGACTGGCGTCGACGTGGTCGAGCCAGCGCCGCAACAGCCGGGCGAGTTCCTCGGGTTCGACGGAGGTCACCGCCAGGCCGTGTCCGACCTGCGTCAGCCGCGAGCCGTGAGCGTCGTAGATCTCGACGTCGGGGACGTACGCGGCGACGACGTCGTCGAGGCTGCGGTAGAAGCAGCAGTTCGGCGATGCGATGAGAACGAACGGTGGCGTTGGGCCCACTGCTCACCCCCGACGCACCAGACGTCAGCCGCCCAGACCGGCGGTGATCTTCTGATCCTGCTTGCCCGCCACGTCGAGCACGAACTCCGGTGGCACGGGATCTTCTGCGGCGCTGTCGAATTGGAGTGTGACGAAGGCGGGCCCCTGGGTGAAGAGGAGTACGGTCACGGCCTTGGCTCCGTCGGGTGAGGTGCCCGAGACCATCACCGAATCCGACCCCACCGATGCGGGGGCGGGTGTCCCGCCGACGACCGACGCGTCCAACGCTCCGGTGGCACCCTTGAGCGCGGTGGCGGCACCCGCGGCGTCGGGCAGAACCAGGATGGTGTCACCGATTTCGCGGGTGTCGCCGCCGTTGAAGAAGACGGTGGCCACACCGGGCGCACCGGCGGGATTCAGGGTCGGTTCCTGCGCAGTGAACGTATCGCCGGGCGCCACGATGTCTTCTGCCGGGATGAGCAAGGTGGCGTAGTCGGTCGACGCCGCCGCCGCGGTCGTCGACGACGGGCTAGCCGTGGACGCACTCGACGACGACGAAGCCGACGACGACGTCGAGGACGACGAGCTGCCGCCGCAGCCGGCGGTCAGCAACGCGGCTGCCGCGCCGACGGCCAGCGCCGTCATGGGGGTGATCTTCACGCGTACTCCTTCGAGGTTCGGTGCCATGCGGCGACCGTAGGGCCGTCGAATTGGAACGCCGTTGGAGCTGACGGTCTGCTGTGCGCAACCTCGCCGTTCAGCTGGCAAATCTCGTCACACGAGGAATGATCATGATCAGGGTGGCTGACGGAGGGGGGTGCGGTCCGCATGGAGTATCGGATTCTCGGTCCACTGGAAGTGGTGCGCGACGGGCACCACCTCAATCTGGGAGGGCCGCGGCAGCGGGCCGTCCTCGCTGCACTGCTGGTAGCGGGGGGTCGTGCGGTGTCGGTCGACGCGTTGACCGAGCACGTGTGGGGTGCCCACGTGCCGCCAAAACCCCTCATCTCCCTTCGGTCCTACCTCACCAACCTCCGACGCGTCCTCGGCGAGACGGCGTTGACGCGGTCGCCCATCGGCTACCACCTCGACACCCACGAGGCCGTCGTCGACGCCGCAGCCTTCGCCCGGCTGGTCGCAGCGGGCCGGCAGTCGCTACAGGCGGGCGACAACGGGGCGGCGCGCTCGGCGCTCGCCGACGGTCTCGCGCTCTGGCGTGGCACGCCTCTCGCGGAATTCCACCACCTCGACTTCGCGACCCCGGAACGTCACCGCCTGGAGACCCTGCGCGTCGACGCGACCGAGAGCTACTTCGAAGCTGCCCTCCGCATGGGCGAGAGCTCGAGCCTCGTCGAGGGCATCGAGTGCGAGCTCGCCGCCAATCCCCTTCGCGAGAAGTTGTGGGTGCAGCTCATCTTGGCGCTGTACCGAAGCGGCCGACGCGCCGACGCGCTGTGCGCCTACGGCAGGGTTCGCGACGTTCTCGACTCCGAACTCGGCGTTCTCCCCGGCGTCGAACTGGAACGCCTCGCCGCGGAGGTGGTCAACGAATCCCAGGCGCTGCAATGGCGGTCGCCACTCGAGTCGGACGCCGCACCGCTGCCCGAACGGGGCAGTGAACTCCACGGGCGGTCCGCCGAGATTCGACGGTTGAATGACGCGGTGACGGCGTCGGCCGCCGGGCGCGGTGGGGTCGTCGTGGTCCGCGGGGAGAGTGGCATGGGCAAGACGGCCATCGCTCGGCACGCCACCGAGTTGGCCGTACAGGCGGGGTTGGCCACGGTGTGGGCCGGTCATGCGGCAGAGCAACGTCGTCCCCCGTCGTGGGCGTGGGCGCACGCCGTGCGTGGACTGGCGGGACAGCTTCCGGCCGGGGAGCGGCACTCGAGCGCTCCGCTTCCGCACTGGTGGAGTGGGGCGGCGGAGGATCTCAAGGCCGAGGATGCCGCTGGCTCAACCGGTTTCGACGCCGTGGAGGCCACGGCGTTGGCGTTGTCCGAGTTGGCGGCAGCCCGGCCTGCCGTAATCGTGTTGGACGACCTGCAGCGCGCCGACCGCTTCACCCAGGAAGTGCTGGAACACTTCGTCTCAGCCGCCCGGTGCACGCCCTTGTTGATCGTGGCGACCTGGCAGGACGGCGGTCCCGACGGTCAGAGCGCGCGGACGTTCGAGCGCATCGTCGGCCGAACCGACGTCGAGGTGGTCAAATTGCGCGGCCTCGACGTCACGGCTACGGCGCGACTCATCACCGACGCCAGTGGTGTCACGCCCGGCGACGGCCTGGTGACGAGCATCCACCACCGCACCGGCGGCAACCCGTTCTACACCCGCGAACTGGTCCGCCTGCTGGCCGACAACGGGCGCCTGGAGGACTTCGACGCGGGCATCGACGCCGGCGCCGACGTTCCCGAGGCCGTCAGCGGTGTCATCCGCCAACGGACGTCTTCTCTGCCGCAGCCGACCAGGACACTGCTTCGTGTGGCCGCCGTGATCGGAACCGAATTCACCGCCACGCGGTTGGCGACGGTGACGGCAACCACGGTCGACGACGCCGTGGCCGCCCTGCTGCCAGCGAGCAGTGCTGGTCTCGTCACCCCGATAGCGGCTCAGCAGAATGGTTTTCGATTCAGTCACGGATTGGTGCGCGACGCCGTTGCGGCAGAAACCACCGGCGTGGACCGCGAGGTGTTGCACGCCGCCATCGCCCGCGCGTATGCCAGAGAAGCCGGCGAGGCTGCATCTCAGGACGCGGTCGACGGCGCGCACCACGCTCGGGAGGCGGCCACGGCGCTCGATGCCCGTACCGCGCTGGTGTTGTTCGACCGGGCCCGCGCCGACGCCTGGTCCCGCTCGGCCTATCGCGACGTCGCGGAACTGGACCGCCACGCCTTGGCGACGTGTGCCCGATTGCCCTCCGGCAGCGAGCGATTCGACCGCGAGGTAAGCCTGCAACTGCAGTTGGCCTCGGTGGAAGCCGTGGTGAGCGGGCAGAGCTCGGCCAAGGTCTTGCACGACCTGCGGTATTCCGCGAGCGCGGCGCACGAGGCACTTCAGTCGACCGCGGCGGTGGCCATGGGCTGCCTGGAGGCCTGCGGAACGGGTCGCCTTCACGACGCCGCCGTCCTCTCCGACAGTCTCGTCGAATTCTTCGAGACCACCGGTCATCCGATTGCCGGTGCTGCGGGCTTCTACGTCAGGGCCTTCATCCAATTCATGCGGGGCGCGCTGGACGCGGCGGTCGCAGCGGTGCGCGACATGCAGTCCGAGGTCCCGCCCGTGGACCCGAAGACATACGGCGCGTTGGCATCCTTCGAAGTGCTCGCCTACGCCGTCGACGCCCACTCGGGTGCGCTCCGGGGGGACGTGGCTGCGGCCATGACCATCTTGGCCCGGGGAATCTCGTTGGCAACCGAGCGTGACGACGCGTTCGGGACCGCCGTCTTGCGGGTCTCCGAGATCCAGATGTCGGCGATCGTCGGCGATCCCGTCGGCGTGGCACCCCGCGCGGCGGACGTCGTGACGCTGCTCACCGAACTGGGGATCGAACAGTTCCTCGGCGGGGCAAGACTCATTCATGGGTGGGCCCTGGCCGTCGGTCCCGATTGCACGGACACCGTCGACGACATGCACGCGGCGATGGCCTTGCACGGGCAGGGCGGTCGACGAGTCTTCTCGCCGCTCTACTACGCCTTGTTGTCCGACGCCACCGCCGCACATCGCGAGATCGACGACGCACGGGCGTGCCTGACTCAGGCCGAACAGATCGCCGCGGCCACCGGCGAACACGTCTGGGACGCCCAGCTGTCGGCCCGGCGTCTGCGGCTCGTCGCCCGGGCAGTGCGGCGATAGTCGTCGTCGGCGTGTCCGCGCACCAATCCGGTGGCGTCCACCTAGGGCCTGGCTTCCTCGCCACTTCACGTGCGCCCGTGAAGTGCTGTTGACTACCTCCTACGGGCAGGACGACTGGCCTGTCAGGCATGGGTCGTGATCGACACGACTCTCACGGAGGAGGAGCGTCCATGAAAGACGGCGCCACAACGGATTCCGCTCTTGCGATCGAACGCCGCACGATCGAAGTAATCCCCGACGACGAGCGCCACGGGACGCCGCGCAACCAGTTCACGCTGTGGTTCGGGGCCAACATGCAGATCACCGCCATCGTCGACGGTGCGCTGGCCGTCGTGTTCGGCGCCGACGCGATCTGGGCAATCGTCGGACTGCTCATCGGCAACGTGCTGGGTGGAGTCGTGATGGCGTTGCACTCAGCGCAGGGCCCGCGCCTGGGACTGCCTCAAATGATCACCAGCCGCGCGCAATTCGGGGTGTACGGCGCCGTCGTCCCACTGTTCTTCGTCGTACTGATGTATCTGGGCTTCGCCGCAACCGGGACAGTGCTCGCCGGTCAGGCGATCGGCCACATCCTGCACTCCGACAGCGTGGCGGTCGGCATCGTCGTGTTCGGCGTCCTCACCGCGCTGGTCGCCGTGACCGGATACCGGCTGATCCACACCGTCGGACGGGTGGCCTCCGTCGTCGGCATCGTCGGCTTCACCTACCTGGCCATCCGGCTGTTCGCCGACTACGACGTCGCATCGGTCATGGGCGTGAAGCCATTCGACGTCGCCACCTTCCTACTCGCCATCTCACTCGGCGCTGGTTGGCAGCTGACCTTCGGGCCCTATGTCGCGGACTACTCCCGGTACCTGCCCCGCACCACCAGCGGTCGCGCCACCTTCTGGTCCACGCTGGCCGGCACCGTCATCGGCTCCTCGTGGTCCATGGCGTTCGGCGCGCTGGTGGCCGCCGTCGCCGGTGACGCCTTCCTCGACGACCAGGTCGGTTTCGTCGGGGGGCTGGCCGGTCCTGCCGTCGTGGCGGTGCTCGTCTACCTCGTGATCGTGATCGGAAAGCTGACGATCAACTGCCTGAACGCCTACGGCGGCTTCATGGCCATCCTCACCACGGTGACCGCGTTCAACGGTCAGACCCGCGTCTCGTCGACCGCGCGCGCCGCCTACATCGTCGGCTTCACCGCGCTGTCGGTGCTGATCGCGCTGGGCGCCAGTGCCGACTTCCTGAGCAACTTCAAGAACTTCGTCCTCGTGTTGCTGATGGTCTTCACCCCGTGGAGCGCGATCAACCTCATCGACTACTACCTCGTCTCCCGGGAGCGCGTCGACGTTCCGGCCCTCTACAACCCCGGCGGCCGCTACGGCCGGTGGAATGCAACCGCATTGGGCTGCTACGCGATTGGCGTCGTGGCGCAGATCCCGTTCCTGGCTCAGTCGATGTACACCGGCCCCGTGACCGCACTGCTTGGCGGTGCGGACATCTCCTGGATCGTGGGGTTGGTCGTAACGGCCGCGATCTACTACCCGGTGGCGCGGCGCACCAGCAACCCGCCCGAGTCGATGATCTACCCCGATCGGAGTGCCGAGGCGAGAACCGGCTAGCGCCCCGGGAGGTCACCGGGGCGCACCAAGACCGACGCCGTGAGCACGACGAGCGACGCCGTGGCGAGCATGGCTCCCACGGCGGAGGGCGCGGTGTAGCCGTAGCCGGCGGCGATCACCAGACCGCCGAGCCAGGCGCCCGCGGCGTTGCCGATGTTGAGAGCGCAGTGGGTGAGGGCACCGGCGAGCGTCCGGGCGTCGGCGGCGACGTCCATCAACCGCGTTTGGAGCGCCGGGGTGAAGGCGGCGCTGGTGGCCCCGATGAGGAACAGCACCGGCAGTGCCGTGTACGTGCGGTGAGACGCGGCGACGAAGACGGCGAGCACGACGGCTTGGGCGCCCATCGACAGGTACAGGGCGCGCACCACCGATCGGAAGGCCAGCTGACCGCCGACCAGGTTTCCGACGACCATGCCCAGACCGAAGACGACGAGCGCGACCGGCACCAGACTGCGGGGCAGGCCGGCGACGTCGGTCAGCGTGGTGCTGATGTAGGTGTACACGGCGAACATGCCGCCGAAGCCGACCATTCCGACGACGAGCGCCAGCCAGACCTGCAGGCGCTTGAGGGCACCGAGCTCGGTGAGCACGCTGGTGACCTGCATGGATTCGAGCCCCGGCATCCAGCGCCACGTCGCCGTCAGCGTCGCCACTCCCACGGCGACCACCAAGCCGAAGGCGCTGCGCCAGCCCAGCGCCTGGCCCAGCCAGGATGCGATCGGTACACCGACCACCGTTGCCACGGTCTGTCCGGCCATCACGTTGGCCACCGCCTTGGCCTGCTGGCCGGGGCCCATCAGGTGGGCCGCGACGAGTGCCGCCACGCCGAAGAAGGCTCCATGTGGCAGGCCGCAGACGAAGCGCGCCGCCACCAGCATGGGATACGACGGGGCCAGGGCGGTGGCGAGGTTGCCGACCGTGAACACGGTCATCAGGGCGACGAGCAGTGTCTTGCGCGGTACCCGGGCCGAGAGCGCCGTGAGGACGGGCGCACCGACCACGACTCCCAGGGCGTACGCCGAGATGGCATGTCCAGCAGTCGGTTCACTGACGTGAAAACCGGAGGCGATCTCGGGCAGCAATCCCATCGAGGCGAATTCCGCCGTGCCGATGCCGAATCCGCCCAGCGCCAAGGCGAAGACGGCGAGCCGGCGGGCCGTGGTCGTCGGCGGGTCGTCGAGCGCGGTCACGGTCGGCGTCAGGGGTGCAGGACGACGCGGCCGGACGTGCCCGCGGCCACCGCCTGATAGGCCGATGGTGCGTCGTCGAGGCCGTAGGTGTGCGCGACCGGCAGGGGCCGGAACGCCCCCGACTCGAAGTACGGGGTCAACTCGGACAACAGCGCGCCCGCTGCGACGACGCCGAGCTTGGTGCTGTCGACGCCCAGCAGCTGGGTCTCGTTGCGGTAGAAGTCGATCAGGTCGAACGTGACGGTCCGGTTGCCGACGGCACTGATCGCGACCACTCGGCCGCGGCGGGCGACGCTGGCCAATGCGGCGGCGGTGGTGACGCCGCCGACGGCGTCGTACACCACGTCGGCGCCGCGGCCCCCGGTTGCCGCTCGGATGCGCGCGGCCACGTCGTCGTGCCCGTCGAGGGAGACGAACTCGTCGAGGTGTGTGGCGGCCGGGCTGTCGGCCCTCGGAGGAGTGCGGCCGACGCCGATGACGCGTGCGCCGCGGGCGGCGGCGATCTGCGCGACTGCGCCCCCGACCCCGCCGGACACCCCGAACACCGCAATGGTCTCGCCGGTGGTGAGCCCGGCGGTTCGGACGGCGCCAAGCCACGCGGTGACGAAGTGGACCCCGGCAGTGGCGGCGTCGTCGAAACTCAGTCCGGCGGGCATCCGCACCAGGGCGTCGACGGGTACCGCGAGAAGCTCGGCGTGCGAGCCGTCTCTCGAGAAACCGATGTCGCCGCCCGTCCCCCACACCTCGGCGCCGACCCAGTCGGTGGGGCCGTCGACGACGACGCCGGCGAAGTCCCGCCCGGGCACTCGCGGCAGGACGGTCGACGGGAACGCTCCGCCGACGTTCTTGACGTCGGACGGGTTGACCGACGCCGCCTTGACGGCGATGACGGCCTGATCGGGGGTGGCCACGGGTTCGGCGGCGTGGTGAACCGTCAGGACCTCGGGTGTGCCGAAGTGGTCGAAGTGCAGGGCGCGCATTACGTGGGACCTTCCGATGGTGGCGTGACCCCAGCATCGCGCGTCGCCATCATCGCGTCCAACGAACATTGTTGATGTAACTCATCTCGTTACGAGATAAGATCCCGTTGGGGGCCGTTCGGGTGCACGGCCCCCGGCCGGTCAGCGGATCGCGCGGCGCAGGCGAATCGCGGCGCTGACGACGAGTGCGATGACCGCGCCGACGACCGCGGCACCGAGCAGGGAGACGCCCTGGGCCAGATCGAAGTTCCAGGCGATGAAGTTGATCTTGGTGTGAATCGTGTTCTGCACGACGAAGATCACCAGGGCAATGGCAAGCAAAGTGGCGATGACGAGCGCGAACTTGGAGGCAAACCCGACTCGCGGACGATTCGTGGTGGTACTGGCCATGATGGTTCCTCGTTTCTAGGGTGTGACGGCTGCGTGCAGCTGTCTTGGCAAAGGTGTAGTCGGCGGCGGTGCGCGAAACCGAACGGCTGCGGCCCATGATCTGTTTCACACCGTGAACGCGTTTGGAGAAGGGAGACCGGTCGTGGAGATGCGCCAGCTCGAGTACTTCGTCGCCGTGGCCGACGAGCTGAGTTTCTCCCGCGGCGCAGCCCGGGTCCACGTGGTGCAGTCGGCGGTGTCGAGTGCCATCGCCAAGCTAGAACGCGACCTCGGCGTCACCCTCATCGACCGGTCGCGGCTACGCATTACCCTGACCGCCCCCGGAGCTGCCTTCCTCGTCGAGGCCCGTGCGACCCTCGACGCCGCACGGCGCGCCCGCGAGGCGGCGACGTCGTTCAACGGCCAGCTCAGCGGCACCGTCGACCTCGGTACCCTGCAGTCTTCGGGTGGCATCGACGTGCCGGCCGTGCTCAGCTGGTTTCACGACACGCACCCACTGGTGGCGGTGCGGTTGCGCCAGAGCGTCGGCGGGTCGTCGGATCACCTGGCCGCCGTGGCCGACGGCTCGATGGATCTCGCGCTGGTCGCGCTGACCGGCAGACCCCCCAACGGCGTCACGACTCGCGTGCTGAGTAGCGAACCCCTGCTGTTCGTGTGCTGGCCCGACCATCGGCTGGCCGATCACGACCACGTCGTCCCAACGGACCTCGCGGGGGAGACGGTCATCGGCTACCCCCGGGGCTGGGGTGTCCGACGCCTGACCGACGACGCGTTCGCCGCCGAGGGAGTCGACCTGGCCATGCCCTATGAAGTCAGCGACTATCGCACCGCGGCGGGGCTGGTGCGACACCGGTTGGGCGTCACCATGATGCCGGCGACCGAGGCCGCACGACTAGACGACCTGCGCATGCTGCCGCTCGAACCGGCGGTCATCTGGAACGTTCAGCTGGCGACGGCGGCCGCACAACGCTCCTCCGCCGCGGCGCTCGCCATGGCGCGGGCGTTCGTCGACGACGCCGAGCGCCGGGGGACCCGTCCGCCCGCCGGCTGGTGACGGTAGCCGTCTGATCAGCGCCGCAGCGCGCGGCGGGCATGCGGCCAGAACGGCAGCCCGACGGCGAAGGTGGCGCCGGCGGCGGTCAGGGTGACGGCCGCGTCGACGCTGGTACGGCCCTGTCGGGACCAGTAGACGTCCTCGAGGTCGATGAGCAGGGCCAGTTCGTCGACGATCAGCGCCACGGCCGAACCGTAGGCGACCGCGGTCAGCGGGTGGCGCCGATGCCGCTCCCGGCCGCGCAGCGACATCGCACCGATTCCCGCCAGGCCGGCGATTCCGATGTTGTAGTGGTGAAAGTGGTGCCCGCCCAGCGACATTCCGCCGCCGGCCGGGCCATGCCCGTCGTGGATCCAATGCGTCAGGACGCGCACACCGGCGAAGGTCGCCGTGAAGGATGCCCAGGCGACGAGTGTGGACCTCTCGCCGGGTTGCAGGCGTCGGGTCCACTCGCCTTCGAGACGCTGCCAGCGGGTCTTCGGGGATGCGGGATGCTCCGGGGCGTCCGAGACGTCGGTCGGCTCGCCGAGGTCGGCTGGCCGCGTGGTCGAATGCGTCATCGAAGTTCCCGTCTACGTTGGTGCGTGCCGCGTCGCGCGCTGCTCGCACGGTAGGTCTGGCGGTTGTCACCGCGTTGGCCGACGGGCTGTCGGTCTGCTGTCAATCGCAGTTCAGCGGCGAACCGCGAGGATGTCCGCCGTCGACGCGATCGTGACGAATGCGCCCGCTGCGGCCGCCAGTTCGGCGTCGGCCGTCACCAACGCATCGGCCTGCAGCTGAGTGAGTGCGACGTACTGGGCTTGGTGGACGTCCGGCCAGTTCAGCTTGGCGGCCAGTCGCCACGCGTGGTCTTCGAGTGACCGGTCGCCAAGGAATCGGATGCGGAGTCCACGGATGTCGTCGAGGATCTTGCGGCCGGTCCGTTCGTCGATCTCGCCGCGGTGCACCAATTCGTACACCAGAGCCAGGACCTGCGACCGCAACAGCGTCGGAGCCGTCAAACTGTGCTCGGCCGGAATGGTCACGCCTTCGATGGCGAGGTCCACGGCCACCCGGGCGTCGACGACGAATGTGGTCATCTCGGTACCGTTGCAGGCAGCGCTGAGTTCCTGTTGGCCGACGTGCAATCCCACCCGCACCGCGTCACCGTCGTCGATGCCTTCGGAGCGTCGTAGCGCAACCTTGATCGGGACCAAATAGTTTCCGTCCCTTGGTATCAGCGATGTCGTCACATCGGTGCCGCCGATGCGTACCCGGGCCGGAATGACGCCCCACCCGTAGCTCAGCTCACCGTGATGGGCGTGGAGGAAGTCGTCGACGTCGGTGGGCGTGGAGACGAAGAAGTACGGCGCGGGGCCACGCCACTGGAATACCACGGCGTCGAATTCCCAGTCCACGACGTCACGCTAAGGGCGTGGACGCCCGAGCGCATGGGAATCCGCGGACACTGGTGGCGTTTCGTGATGCACGGTTCCAGCGCCTGCCTACGATCGAGGGCATGGCGTCACGATCGGCGAACACCGAGAGGTCCAGCTGGCTCGGCCACCAGGAGTACGTCGGTGCCCTGCGAGATCAGGCGGCGCTGTTCTCGGCGGCGTTGCGGCACAGCGCGTCTGACTCTCCCGTGCCGTCGTGCCCGGACTGGACCGCGCTCGACCTGGCGCGCCACGTCGTGCAGGTGTACGCCCACAAGGCGGCGGTCCTGCGGGCGGGCACGGCCGTATCGGGCAGCGACGTCGACGCCGCCGGCGACGCGTCCCTTCCCGAGGCGCTCGAGCGGCACGACACGGTGGTCGCCGACCTGGCCGACGTGTTGGCCGGCATGCATCCCGACGACGCGGCCTGGACGTGGATGGAGGGTGCGGGCGAGTCGACGGTGGGGGCGTGGGCGCGGCGGATGGCCCACGAGGCCTTCGTACATCGGGCCGACGCGGAACTGACCGTCGGCAGAACGATCACCCCGGTCGACGCCGCCTTCGCGGTCGACGGACTGAACGAGGTGCTGACGTGGATGGCGGGTGACCCGGACGTGGTCGCAGAGGACCAGGGTGGGGTCGGTTCGGCGGGCAGCGTGCTGTTCGACTGTGGCCACGTGGCCTGGCTGGTGGAACTCGGCGAGGGCACACACGTCGTCACGCCGGCGGTCGGTACGTCGGCAGACGTGCGGATCGGTGCCGACCCGATGGCGCTGGACCTCTTGTCGTGGGGCCGACCGTCGTCGGCGACGTGGCCCGCGGCGGCCGTGGTCGACCGCCTCAGAACGCGCATCACCGCTTCGCTGCGGTAAGGACGACCCTCACAGTCGACGCGTGTTACGTCGTGACGTCAGGCGCTGGGCCACGCCGCCATGACGGCTGCCGCGACGGCTCGCAGCTCCCGGCGGGTCACGCCGTCGCGGGCGCGGGCGGACAGGCCGTTGACGACGATGATCAGGTACTCGGCGAGCATTTCGGGATCGGCGGATGTCGGCAGGTCACCCTCGTCCACGGCTCGGGCGAGGCGCTTGGCGATCACCGCGCGGCCGTTGTCGCGCCGGTCGACCAGCAGGGGGTCGGTGTTCACCAGGCAGCCCCTGGGTTGGCCCCGCTTGGTGCAGTCGACGATCGCCGCGTCGAGCAGGCGCGTCGCGAACTCGTAGGCGGTGGGTTCGGTCAGGGCCAGCACGAGCGGCGTGCCCGGCCGTTGTGCGTAGAGTTCGACCGCCTCGTCGTAGAGGTCGCGCTTGCTGCCGAACGCGGCGTACAAACTCGGTGACGAGATTCCCATGGCTTCGGTCAGCTGGCTGATCGACGTGCGGTCGTAGCCCCCGCACTCCCAGAACGCGAACATCGCACACTCCAACGCTCGGTTCCGGTCGAACTCGCGAGGACGTGCCATGTCGGAGGATTCTATTGCGGACTTAGCCGATCTCCGCCGACCTGCCCGGTTCGACGAGATCCATTTCGGGTGGGCTGTCACCGGCAATGGGTTGGGAGATGAAGCTGTGTCCGGTCAGCGGCCCGCCGAAGGACTGCAGCCTGCCACCGGCGTCGTTGCGACCCAGGTCGACCGGCTCGAATCCGAATTGCGCTGCCAGGGCGGCGACTTCGGCGTTCGCGGTCGGATCGTTACCCGAGACGAAGGCGACGCGCCGGCCGCCGGCACCGGTGTCCGCCTCACGGGCCAGCACCTTGGCCCAGGTGCTTCCGAAGGCCTTGACGACGCGTGCGTTCGTCGCCCAGTCGGCCACGACGTCCGTCGACTCGCGTCCACCGAGATCGGCGGGGGAGAAGTCGCGGTAGTCGATGGCGTTGGTCGCGTCGACGATGATCCGGCCATTCCAGTCGGCGACCTGCTCGACGAGTCCCCGTACCGATTCGAAGGGAACGGCCAGGGCGACGACGTCCGCGGTGAGTGCGTCCCGCACCTCCGTCGGGATGATCTGCGGCCCAACGTCGTCCCGGAGTGCCTCCGCTCCCGCCGGTCCCCTCGAGGTCGCCACGGCCACTTCGATTCCGGCCCGGGCGAACTGGCGGCCCAACGCCGACCCGATCGCGCCCGCGCCGATGATGGCGTACTTCATGACGGTCGTGCCTCCACCCGTAGCAAGTGTTTTGTGACGATCGATATGTAATCACACCTCTCGCGGCGCCGCACCATTTTGTATCGGATGGCATAAAACGCCGAGTCACCTTGGTTCGGTGCGAAGCTCCCACGGCGGCATGCCGAGTAGGCCGGCGAGGCGCCTTTGCATCTCGACGCCGGACGGCAGGGGACGCCACCAGATGGTCACCTCGGCGATCCGTCCGTCTGGGTCGAGACGGAAGTAGTCCATCCCGTCGACCACGGTGTCGTCGACCTGCAGCCGGAAGTACGCCGCGTGGTGGGTCTCGCCGCTCAGGACTTCCTCGTACGTGAGCGCGGTCGCCACCGTGCCGACCGACTGGATGGCGTCCAGGACTGCCTCGCGTCCGGTGACCGCCTCATCGCCGAGCGGGCCGTAGAGCACCACGTTCTCGGCAAGGATTCCGGCGAGCGCGTCGCGGTCCCCACCTCCGTGCATGTAGTCGACGAACGATCCCACCGTCTCGCGGTGCGGGGCATGCGACGTCATGGTGCCTCCTCCGTGGTTGTCGTCGTGTGTCACTCAGATCACCGTGGTGCCGCCGTCGACCACCAGTTCCACGCCGTTGACGTAGCTCGAGTCGTCCGAGGCGAGGAACAGCGCAGCCGCCGCGATCTCCTCGGGACGCCCCGACTCTCGCCGCGGGATCACGGATTCGAATGCCGCCTTCTGTTCCTCGGTCATCACCTGCTCCAGGGCGGGCGTGGCGACCTGGCCGGGAGTCAGCACGTTGACCCGAATCTCCTGTCCCTCAACTCCGAGACCCACACCCGTGCGTAGGCCGGCAACACGGCCTTGCTTCCCGCGTACACGCTCCAGTCCGGGTAGCCCCGCAGCGACGCGTTCGATCCGGTCATGAAGATCGAGCCGCCGTCGTTGAACAGCGGTAGTGCCTTCTGAACGGTGAACAGCGTTCCGCGCGCATTCAGCCAGAAGGCGTCGTGGAAGTCGTCCTCGGTGATCTCGCCCAGCTTGGACTGCTTGCCCACTCCGGCGCTTGCCCACAACACGTCGATCGCGCCCTTCTCCTGCCTGACCGTGTCGAACAGACGATCAAGGTCTGCGAGGTCGGCCGAATCTCCCTGCACTCCAGTGACATTGCGCTCGACGTGCTCGACGGCCTGATCCAGCGCGTCCTTTCGCCGGCCGGAGATGAAGACGTGCGCTCCTTCCTCGGCGAACAACTTGGCACCGGCGAGCGCCATACCGCTCGTCGCGCCGGTGATGACTGCGACCTTGCCGTCGAGCTTTCCCATGAACTCTTCCAATCCCTTGGCTCCGTCAATGTTAAGTACACCGATCAGCGTGCTTAAGGTAACCAAGGCCGGTGCATGGCGCAAGCTATGCACACAGATTGGTACCGAACTGGGCTAGGCTGGGCTGGTGACGGAGTTGGAGAAGGGGCCGTTGGGTCTGCGCCGCGGAAGGGGCGCACGCGAGCGCATCCTTGCCGCGTCGCGACAACTGTTTCGAGACCAGGGGATCAACTCGACCGGCCTGGACCAGCTTTGTGCGGTGGCGCAGGTGTCCAAGCGCACCTTCTACCAGCACTTCGCCAGCAAGGACGAGCTGATCGCCGAACACTTACGCCGCTTCGACCCCGACGTCCTCCCCGAGGTGTTCGACCGCACCGACCTCACGCCGCGGGAGCGACTCCTCGCCGCGTTCGACATCCACGCGCCGCTGTGCCCGTTCATCGCGGCGGCCGTCGAAATCCACGACCCGGCCCACCCGGCACGCGTGCACGCCCGCGACTACAAGACGGCCTTCGCGGCGCGGCTCACCGAGACCGCGCGCGAGGCCGGTGCCGCCAACCCCGAACAACTCGGCGAACAACTCGCGCTGCTGTTGGACGGCGCCTCGGCCCGCAACCGCGTGCTCGACGCCGACACCTTTGCCACCGCAGCCGCGATCGCCGCCGTCCTCGTCGACGCCGCCCTCCCCGTGGCGTCGACCCCGCACGAGTGAAGGGAGTTCGTCATGACCAGTACCCATCGCATCGCCGTCATCCCCGGTGACGGCATCGGCAGCGAAGTCGTGCCCGAAGGCCTCCGCGTGCTCGACGCGGCGGCGGCGGCATTCGACTTCGCGCTCGACGTCGAACACTTCGACCACTCCAGCGCCGAGTACTACGTCAAGCACGGGAAGATGTTGCCCGACAACTGGTTCGACGAGCTCAAGGGCTTCGACGCCATTTACTTCGGTGCCGTCGGCTGGCCGGACGTCGTGCCCGACCACGTGTCGCTGTGGGGCAGCCTGCTGCAGTTCCGCCGTGCCTTCGACCAATACGTCAACCTTCGGCCGGTCCGGTTGATGCCGGGGGTCCGCAGCCCGCTGGCCGGCCGCCAACCGGGCGACGTCGACTTCTACGTCGTGCGGGAGAACACCGAAGGCGAATACTCCAGCGTCGGCGGAAAGATGTTCGAGGGCACCGACCGCGAGATCGTCATGCAGGAGACGGTCATGACCCGCACCGGTGTGGACAGAATCCTCGAGTTCGCCTTCGACCTGGCTGCGAGCCGACCCAAGAAGCACCTCACCTCGGCGACCAAGAGCAACGGCATCTCGATCACCATGCCGTACTGGGACGAGCGCGTGCAGGCGATGGCCGCCAACTATCCGGACGTCGTCGTCGACAAGTACCACATCGACATCCTCACGGCGAACTTCGTCATGCACCCCGACTGGTTCGACGTGGTCGTCGCGTCGAACCTGTTCGGCGACATCCTGTCCGACCTCGGTCCCGCCTGTACCGGCACCATCGGCATCGCACCGAGTGCCAACATCAACCCGGAACGGCGGTTCCCCAGCCTGTTCGAACCCGTGCACGGATCCGCCCCCGACATCGCGGGCAAGGGTGTCGCCAACCCCATCGGTCAGATCTGGTGTGCGTCCTTGATGCTCGAACACCTCGGCGAGCCCGCCGCCGCGGCCGCCGTTCTCGCCGCGATCGAAACAGTGCTGGCTCGGGGCGGTGACACCCTCACTCCAGACATGGGCGGTGCCGGCACCACCCAGGCGCTCGGCGCGGCGGTGGTCGACGCCCTCCAGTCGTGAGCGACGTCCTGGATGGCGGACTGATCTGACGTTCCAGTGCCGCAGGCGGACTCGCCTTACATGGCGAAGGCGCGGGGTGGTCCGGCGAGACTCGCCTTGGCCTCGACGGCCATGGCGTCCAAGATCTCGATCTCGCCCGCTTCGAGGCCGTCGAGCGCCAACCGGACCAGATCGGCGGGATCCATCACCACGCCGTCGGCGAATTCGATCCCGTGGCGTTCGGCGTAGTCGAACAGGGTCTGCGTGCCGATCAAGCCCGGTACGAGGGCCGACACCTGAGTCCCCTGAGCGGCCAACTCGATTCGCACCCCGTTGGTCAAACCCCACTGCGCCGACTTCGCGGCTGCGTAGGCAGCGTTGCCGTCGACGGGGGTCCACGCCACCGCCGAGAGGACGTTGAGGATGGCGCCGCCGCCGTTGCGCGCGAGGATCGGCGCGAAGGCGCGGATCATCGCCAGCGTGCCGTAGTAGTTGGAGTCGAGCACCGACCGAATCCCGGCCATGTCGCCGGTCACCAGGTTCCCGCCCGCGGTGTCGGCGGCGTTGTTGATCAGCACGTCGACGTCGCCCGCCAACTCGGCGATCGCGTCGACCGACGACTGGTCGGTGATGTCGAGACCCACCACCTCGGCGCCGGGAATGTCCACCAGCTCGGGACGCCGAGCAGTGGCGTAGACCTTGGCTCCGCGTCGTAGCAACTCCACGGCGAAGTGATGGCCGATTCCCCGGTTCGAGCCCGTCACCAGGGCCGTGGCACCGTCAAGTTTCATCTGTCCGTCAACACCTTTCGCGTCCTGCGCGGTCAACATGACCGTTCGGTCATGTTGTCACCCAGGTTGGCACAAGATGACCGACCGGTCAACTTGGTATCCTGGGTGGGTGACGACGACCGATCGGCCGATCCGCGTGGATGCGGCCCGCAACCGCGCCTCGTTGTTGGCCGCGGCGGAGGACGAGTTCGCCGAACGCGGCGCGTCCGCGTCGATCGCGGACATCGCGCGGCGGGCCGGGGTGGCGAAGGGCACGGTCTTTCGGCACTTCCCGACCAAGGAGGACTTGATCGCCGCCATCGTCAGTGGTCACATCGCCGTGCTGGCCGACGCCGCGCGGCGACTGGCCGACTCACCGGATGCCGGCGCTGCGCTGTTGGAGTTCCTCACCGTCGCCGCCGATCAACGCCAACGGCACGATCTGACGTTCCTACAGTGCGCCAGCGTCGGTGATCCCAGGGTGGCCGAGGTCCTCGACGCGTTGCACGTGCATCTCGAGACGTTGGTCGACCGGGCGCGCAAATCAGGTGCCATCCGGGCCGACATCACCGAGACCGACGTCTTCCTCATGATGTGCGCACCCATTCACATCGTCGAAAACGCCACTGCCCCAGCCCCACTGCTATGGCAGCGGTATCTTGCGATCATCTTCGACGGGCTACGCCCCGACGGCGCGCACCCTCTGCCGCAGCCGCCGCCCGACGTGCCCTGACCGGGCACTCCGCAGAACGTGGGGCCTTGGTCGTCACACGCGGGCCAAGCTCTCCGCGAAGCGATCCGCGACGGCACCATTGACGAGTTCATCGCGAAATCCAGGGTTTCTCCAGTAGAACCGGACGAGGCCTTGCAGCGCTCGGCCACCAGGGCTGAACATCGCGGCTTCGAACACGCGTCGCCTACCACTGGTTGCCGCGACCACCATGACCGAGCGCGCATATCCCAGGCCGCCGCCACCGTTCGTGACGTCCGAGACCTGCTCCCACGCAATCGATCGCAGCCACGGACCGGCCGACAATTGAATGCCGTCGGGTGTCATGCGAAGGTAGGCGAAAGCGCCCAAGCGCCACCGTCCCCAGAAGAGCGTTGCGAAAAATGGGATCAGTGCTAGGGGGACAACGGCGCCGATGAACAGCATCGAAGGTCGCTCTATCGGCGAGAGCCCCGCCGTCGAGAACTGCCAGACCCACATCGCCAGAAAGAACCCGGCGTAGCAGGACTGAACTCCCAACACGACGATCTGCAGCACATCCCACGTGCGGCCGGGCCGAAACGTCGTCCCGGCATCGTCGGTGTCCAGACGTGGTGCCGCGCTGATCGCCGACACCCTGAACAACACGCCCCAGAAGCCAAGGAACGCCCAGATCGCCGACAACAGCGCGAATGACAGGGATGGCTGACCGCCTACTGCCGTCACGACCGAAGAAACGGCAAGGCCTGCGCTGGTGACGATGACCGCGACCGACACGACCGCGAATGTCTTCGGTTGGATTCGAGTCACGGCTGCCGATCCGTCGAGACGCCGCCGGTGGTGAGTTCGACTCTCGCCGCGGGGTTCTTCCAATAGAACTCGACGAGATCTCGAATGGTGGCGCCGTCGGCGGTGAACGTATTGGTGGTGAGGTGAAGGGTCTTCCCCCTGGAGGTGAGCACCACGATCGACGAAGGGGTGCGCTTGCGTGCCCGTGGAAGCTTGTCGGTGACGCTGCGGACGTCACCCCAACTGACGTGCCTTCGTTGGCCGAGTTGTCCCATCTCGACACCGCGCGGCGTCAAGCGAAGGACCTTGCTGGCGCCCCAACGGACGTACCCCGACAGCCACAGACAAATCCCGAGGATGAGCAGAGTTAACACCACTGTCAGCACGTCGTCCATCCAGGCTGGCGTCGCGAAGGGCCCCGTGGCGACGCGCGACGGCGAGGTCAGCATGTACGCGAAGTAGACGAGGGAGCCGACGCCCGCCAAGCCGAGCGCGACGTCGACGAGGCGATCGGGACGAAAGGTCGTGCCGTGGCCGTCGACGTCGACTCGCGGGGTCATCGCCTCCGACCCGTATCTCCCTGAGCCGATGGCCAATCCGGCCGCGCAGAGGGTCCAGCTGGCGAACATCGTCGCGTGGCGCCACTCGTTGCCGACGACGACCAGAACCACCGCCGCGAAGGCGTACAGCACCGCCGTCGCTGCCGCAAGCAAGGGGCCGACGACGACCGCGATTCGGTACATCATCGACGCTCCGTCACGCCACTCATGCCGCCCCCCTGCTCGTTGCCAACCCCACCGTCGCACGCGCAGTGATTCCTTCGCCAGCCCGTTAATTTCCGGTCGCCGCGCTGGCTCTGAGCCGTGTCGGGCGACGGCCACGGGTCAGCCGGTGTGGGCCAGCTTGAGATTGCGCGCCTCGATGGCCTCCTGGGTGACGGGCATTAGAAGGTCCCCGCCGGCACCCACCGTGCCCTGCGCGTATGTCACGTGCGGGCGTTGTTCGTGCTCGTACTGCGCGAAGGCCGCATCCAGATCATTCCCTGGCTCCGCCAATGCCGTTGCCAGGAGCCAAGTCCCGGTCAGGGCCAGGCTGGTCCCACGCCCGGACAGCGGGGACGCGCAATGTGCCGCGTCGCCGACGAGGACCACCCGTCCGCGGTGCCACGACGGCATGTCGACTTGGCTCACGGAGTCGAAGTACAGGTCGGGGTCGTGGCATGCCGCGTCGAGCAGTTCGGGCACCCGCCACCGGTCGTGGCTCCCGAATTCGTCAATGAGAATGCGCTTCTGCGCGTCGAGGTCCTGGTAGTCGTAGTCGATCCAGGGCGATCGGAAGCTCAGTACGGCCAACGCGACGTCGCGATAGGTGACGATCCCCGCCATGTGCCGCGGGTAGTTGTAGATCGGGTTGGGTGCGCCGGTCGACTGGTAATCCGGCAGATTCGCCAGGGCGGTGTAGAAGCCGAGGTGACGCACGTACGTGCGCTCGGGCCCGAAGACCATGCGGCGGGTGGCGGAGTGCAGACCGTCGGCGCCCACAACCAGGTCGTAGCGGTCCCGCGTGCCGGAGGCGAAGACGACGTCGACGCCGTGCCCGTCGTCGTGCAGGTCGGCGACGGACTCGCTGAACGTCAACCGCACGGACGGCCCGAGCGCGCCGCGAAGCACGTGCGCCAGGTCCTGCCGTGGGATCTCGACGTCGTCAGGGGTGTCGTTGATCTCGTCGAGTGGCAGGTCGGCCACCGTGTCGCCGTTGCCGTCGACGAAACAGCCGCGCTGCGTCATGTCGACGCTGAGGGCCGCGATGTCCCCGAGGATGCCCATGCGTCGCGCCACCGCGAGCGAGTCGCCGCGGATGTCGATGGGAGATCCGTTGACTCGAAGATGTTGCGCGCGTTCGACGATGGTGACGTCATGCCCGGTGTTACCCAGGGTGATGCCGGCGGACAGTCCCGCCATGCCCGCGCCGCAAATCAGAATGCGCATCGGTGAGCCTCCTCCGAGATAAGATTCATCGTGTATCTAAAGGACCGTACCGACGACACTTAGGAAACGCAATGTCTCTTAACGCCGATGCGAGTCCGCAGCGTCGCCGCGGTCCCGCGTTGGAGAACGCGTTGTTGACCGCGGCCTGGGACGAACTCGACGAGCGTGGCTATGACGACTTCACCGTCGACGGCGTGGCCGCCCGGGCCGGCACCAGTCGCGCGGTGCTGTATCGCCGTTGGCCGGGGAAGCCGGAATTGGTGCACGCCGCGCTGGTCGCCGCGATGACGAAGAACCCGATCGTCGTGCCGGACAACGGAAGCCTGCGCGCCGACGTGATCGACCTGCTGCGCCAGGCCAACAGTCAACGCGGCCACCTCGCGGTCACCGTCGTCACCCGGCTCGGCGGCTTCTACCGCGACACCGCCACCACCCTGGCAGATCTCCGCGCCCTGCTCGAGGGCGAGCGCGGCGCGACCATGGACGAACTCGTCGCCCGTGCCGTCGCCCGTGGCGAGGTCCGGCCCGATCAGATCACGGGTCGCATCGCACAGTTGCCCGTCGACCTGATCCGCCACGACGTGCTGTTCACGATGACGCCCCTCACCGACCAGGCCATCGAGGAGATCGTGGACACGGTGTTCCTGCCGCTGGTCGGGATCGGCGTCGGCGAGGAGTGAGCTGGTCCCGTCGAAGTTCCGCGGCGGTGCTCAGCCGCCGTAGCGCAGCGCGGGACATCCCGTCGCGCCGGTCCGCAGGACGAATAAGTCGCCCGCGTAAGGGTAGGAGTCGACCTCGCCGGGTTCGAGGTATCCACGAGAGGTGGTGACGTACAGATCCGTCAGGTCGGAACCGCCAAACGCCGCGCAGGTGACATCCTTGGCGGGAATTGCAATCTGAGACAACAGGACACCGTCGGGCCTGTAACGGCGCACGCCGTGCCCGGCCCACAGGGCGAGCCACAGGGTGTCCTCGGCGTCGACGATCAGTCCGTCCGGCACGCCGTCCCGCTCGTCGATGCTGAACAGGATCGCGCCGTTGGTCGCCGTGCCGTCGGCGGGGTCGTAGTCGAATGCCATGACGTCCTGGGTCCCGCTGTCAACGTAGAACATTCGCCGCCCGTCACGGCCCCACGCGACACCGTTGGACTCGGTCACCTCGGGTAGCAGTACGCGGACCGACCCGTCGGGGGCGAAGCTGTAGAGCGAGGCCGCCCCGGCGGTGCGTTCGGCGGTGGACGTGCCCGCCACGAACCGGCCCGCGGGATCGCACGCGCCGTCGTTGAAGAAGTGCGCCGACGTCATGCCCGGAGGCACGATGGGATCTTCGAGGTTCTCTCCGGTGGCGTCGGCGAGGACGAGTCCGGCGCCGGTGCCCAGCACCACGCCGCCGTTGTCCCGCAGGCCGACGCAACCCACTGACGCCGCCACCACCGACACTGCGGATTCGCCGTCGTCGGGGTTGAAGCGGTGCAGTTCGCCGCGGTCGATGTCGACGAAGACCAACGTGCCGGTCCGCTCGTCCCACACCGGGCGTTCACCCAACAACGCTTGGGTCGCGGCCGCTACGTGCCAGCTGCCCTGCTCGTCGTCGCCCGCAGGCCTCGCTGGTTCCGTCATGGATGTCCCTTCCCGTGGGCGTTCGTCGTCTTCGTCGCCATGACATCCTGGCACCGTTCGACGTCTTCGTCGCTCATGCCGGCCTGAGCCACGACGTCACGCCAGGCGCGCCGCCACCATGAAGCGCTCCAGCTCACGTCGGATGTCGGGACCCGTTGGCTGAAACTGGATCTCGGTGGCACCGGCGTCGACGAGGGCCTGAATCGCAGCGGCCACGTCCCGGACGGAACCGGTCAGCGTGTTGCCGGGCAGCAGTGCGTGACTGCCGGCCGCCCACGCCGCGGCGTCGGCGTCGCTCATCCTCATCAGGTGGCCCTGGTGGACCGCCAGGTGGCGTTCGCGTTCGGGGGACCGGTTGACGACCTCCAGCCACTCCTTGCCGCCGGGCATCTCGAGCACGGCGTCGGGTCCCTGCAGCGTCCAGGCGAAGTGGAGTTGGACGCCCGCGACCACGCCCACGGTGTCCCACACGCGATCCGAGTCGACCGCCTCGTCGTCGTCGAGCACCGTACCCATGACCACGACGATGCGACGGTCATAGGCTGCCTGCGTGGGGGTGACCTGGAACAGCGAGATCATCCCCTCGGCCCCGAGGCGGCGCGAGACGGCGTCCCCCTTGGGCCCCATGCCACTCATGAGGAGTGGGATGTGTAGCGGCAGAGTGTCTTCCCACGAGGTGCCGCGTAACAGCATCTTCAGCGGTGACCCCTCCCACTCGGCGGTCTCTCCGGCGAGCAGGGACTGATAGGCGGAGATGTACTCCTCCATGTAGGACCACCTGATCGGCGGCTGACCGATGGCGGCGCGGCTGGAGAACCCGGTGCCGAAGGACGTGGTCACCCGGCCCTGGGCCAGCTCGTGCAGCGACATGGTTTGGGCTGCATTGACCAGCGGGTGACGTTGCGAGGGAATCAGCACGCCGGGCCCCAGCCTCAACGTCGTCGTCGCCTCCGCGGCGCGGTGCAACTGGTACCAGAGGTCGTCACCCTGGAACGCCGTGTCGAAGACGTAACCCTGGGCGTAGCCGAGGGTTTCGGCGTACGCGAAGAGCTCCGGCACCGCCGATGTCGGGGGCAGCCCGACGCTGAGTTCGACAGCGGTCATGCTCGGGCACCGCCAATCGATCCGCCGCCGTCGGCGCGCAAGACGTGGCCGGTGATGAAGGCCGCGTCGTCGGACAGCAGGTATGCCACCGCCGACGCGATCTCGCGCGGGGTCCCGAACCGGCGCATGGGCACCGCGTCGAGGTAGCGTGCCTCACCGTCGGATCCCGGCGCGTTGTTGGCGCGGAACAATTCGGTTTCGGTGGGCCCGGGGGCGACCGCGTTCACCGTCACACCGCTCTCGGCGAGTTCGGCAGCCCAAGCGCGGGTGCAGAACTCCAGGGCAGCCTTGGCGGAACCGTAGGCCGTGCGCTCCGCCATCCCGACGGTCACCAGGCTGGTGATGTTGACGATCCGGCCCCAGCCCGTGGCGAGCATGCCGGGCAGCACCGCTTGCGCGGCCTGGACGGCCACGCGGACGTTGACGTCGAACACCGCGGCGAGATCGTCGAGGTCGACCATGCCCAGCCTGGCCGGGCGGACCAGCCCGACGTTGTTGACCAGGGCGTCGACCGGACCCGTGCCGAGGATCTCGGCGAGCGCGTCCGCGGTCTGCTGACGGTCACCCAGGTCGGCGGCGACGAACGTGCCGGGGAACTCCGTCGGTGCGGTGCGTGCGATGCCGACGGGATGGTGCCCCGCATCGGCGAGCACCCTAGACAGTTCCAGCCCAATTCCCTTGGAGGCGCCCGTGATGACGACACGCCTGCCGACTGACCCGCTCACTGGCGGTAGGCCAGGTCGGCGGCGGTCAGGCCTTCCAGGGCCATGCCGAACGGGACGCCCTCGATGACGCGGCGCAGCAGGTGCTGGTTGAGTGTCTGCTTCTGCAGCGAGCGGTACAGAGCGGGCTCGGCTGCCAGGGTGCGGGCAAGTTCCAGGCCACGGGCGTAGGCGCGGTCGTGCTCGACGACTTCGTTGACCACGCCCCAGCGTTCCGCGGTGGCGGCGTCGATCGTCTCACGGGTCCACAGCAGCCACTTCGCCCGGGCGGTGCCGGCGATCTCCTCCCAGACCACCTGCAGACCGTCGCCGGCCGTGATGCCGAACGCGGGATGCGGGAAGTCGCCATAGGTCGCGCGGTCGGAGGCGATGTGAACGTCGGTCAGCAGAAGGTATTCCGAGTGCACCGTGGCTGGACCGTTGGCGACGCCGACCACGGGAATGGGCAGGCTCAGGAGCCGCTGCAGCACGGCGAGCCCCTCGCGGCGAATCTTCTCCCAGACAAGCGGTTTGAAGATCTCGCCGAGGCTGTCGCCGTCGATGTCGTTCATGAACGCGTCACCGGTGCCGGTCAGGACCAGCGCGTGGTTGTCGGTGTCGAGGGCGATGTCCTCGAGGGCCTCGGGCAGGTCCTCGTGCGTCTGTCCGGTGAAGGTGACGGGGCCGCCGTTGGTGTGGAACCGCATCGTCAGGACACCGTCGTCGGTGCGCTCGAAGGCGAGGTTCTCATAGCGGGTGAAGTACGAGGGGGTGGACATGGTGGTGCTCCTTCTTGGTGGATGTGGTTGAAGCGGAGAGGGTTTAGTAACCGGGGAACAACGCTTGGGCGTCGTGGAGGGTGACCGAGCCGTCGGCGGTGACGCCGTCGACGTCACGTAAGCGCCCGTAGACCAGGCGCAGGACCGCCTCCGAGCTGCCGCGCAGGGTCGCCGACGGCTCGGCAGGCTCGCAGGGCAACAGATGCAGTTCGGCACCGAGGGTCAGGCAGTACACGCCGTCCGGGGAGGTCGTCCGCACCTCGAGCTGAGACGGCGACAGACGTGCCAGGACGTCGGGGGCTCGGAATCGCGTGGCGACGAGGTCCAGCCGCTGCCACAGCAGGCTGACCTCCGCCGGTGCGATGGCGGCGCCGGGATCGGTCGCGACCGCGACGTCCCACCCGTGGACGGACTGTTCGGAGAGCCGGTATCCGGCGTAGTCCCGCACGGTGAGCAGGCCGGCGAAGTAGGGAACCCGCACCGGCAGGTCCGCCGCGGCGCGCAGTGTCTCTCGGTGGGTGGCGTCGGCGTCGACCCACTGAGCGCGTTGATCCGGTGACGACATCGCATTCCACCGGTCCCATACGGGTCCCGTGTCGGCGGGCGTGGGCGCCGAGTCGTCGCCGTCGAGGCCGCGCCGCAGCAGGACGGTGCCGATCTCGGCGGCGCTGCCGAGGTGTGACAGCACCTGCGCGACGCTCCATCCCTTGGCGTACGACGGCGCGCCGAGATCCGCGTCGCCCATGTCGCCGACGAGGTCCCGGAGGCGGGCCGAACTGTCGTCGACCGCGGCCAGCCAGTCAGCCGTCTCGGCGGTGATCGCGTTGCCAATCATGGTGTTTCCCTTCGACACCCCTGACTCAACGCGACGGGGCGGCGCAACGCGCGCTCCGACGCATACCGGTCGCAACGGTCGGCATAGGACACGCTTATGGACGCAGGTGGTGTGATGGGCGGGTGGAACTCCGGGAGATGCGAATGTTCATCGCGGTGGTGGAGGAGGGCAGCGTCACCGCGGCCGCGCGTCGTCTGCACATCAGCCAGCCCGCACTGTCGCAGGCGATGGTGGCCCTGGAGCGCCGGCTCGGGTTCGACCTGCTGGTGCGGCACCGCACCGGCATCACGCTCACCGATGCCGGAACCACTCTGCTCTCGGAATCTCGCGCCGTCCTGGCCCGGCACGACCAAGCCATGACCGCCCTGGCCCGGCACGACCCACCCGGGGAGGTTCTGCGGCTCGGGATACCCCTCGAGTTGCCACCCGACCTGCTCCCCGGACCGTTGGCCACCCTGGGCGCCGCGCACCCCGAGACCCGCGTTCAAGCCCGGCACGCGTCGACCGCCGCCCAACTCGACGCCCTCCGCATGGGGGAGCTCGACGTCGGGTTGGTGCGGGAGCGGCCCACCGGGCCCGACCTCGACGCAACACTCGCAGCGGAGGAGCGGTTGGGAGTGCTGTTGGCCCGCAACCGAGCCGAGCCGTTGCTCACCGGTCGCGGCGTCCGACTGGATGCGCTCGCAGGCCTCGAGTGGGTCGGGTTCCCTCGCAACGGCAGCCCGGCCTGGTTCGACGAGCTCACCGCGATCCTGCGCAGCCACGGGCTGAACCCCGGGGCGGAGGCACCGGCCGGGGAACACCTGATCGCGGAGGTGAAGCTGGCGGCGGTCACCTCCGGCCGCGCCTTCGCCCTGGCGCCGCCGCACTGGTCACAGCCGATGCCCGACGAGGTGAGTTGGTATCCGCTGTCGGGTCATCCGCTCATTCGGCGCACCTGGGTGGTGTGGCCGGCGATCTCCCGGCGCCGCGACATCGCCCTGTTCGTCGACGCCTTGCAGTTCGAACCGGCCGACGGCGGCGACGGCTGAACGTAGGTAGCGCGGCTCCACCGTCACTGTCATTACGGAAGTTTCACGTCGGACAGGCTCGCGCAATAGTCGAGCAGAGCGTCCTGCTTCTCCACCGACCGCGCGTCGGGATGAATGTCGGCGGGCCTTTGGTGATAGAAGTGCTGTCCGGTCACCTTTGCCTCCGGATCGTCGCTGACCGCCAGCCATGCCTGGGTCACCGGACCCGACTCGAGGTCGTCGGTGGCGTCGGCGCCTCCCAGCTTGGTCGGAACCCACCCGGGCTCAACGGAATTGACGAACACGTCCGGCCACCGGCGGGCGACGCCGAACGCCAGCATCAGGTCGAGGAGCTTGCTGTCGGAGTAGGCCTGGTTGCCGTCCCACGGACGGCCGGTCCACTGCGGGTCGTCCATGTCGAACGTGCCCTCCCGGTGCAACACCGAGCTCAGGTAGATCGACCGGCCGGGTCGGGGCATCGATGCGGAGATGACGTACGGCGCCAGCACGTTCACGGCGAAGGTGCGCGACAGGCCGTCGACGGTGGCCGATCGCTGCGGGGCCTGGAAGCCGAGTCCGACGTTGTGGATCACCGCGTCGAAAGGTCCAGTCCGCGCGGCTTGTTCGGCGACCGACCGCATCTGGTCGATCGACGACACGTCCCCTATGACGGCGCCCTCGGCGGCCGGCAGTTCTGCCGTGGCCTCGTCGGCGCGCTCCGCAGTTCGGGCGTGCAGGGTGACCAGGTGCCCGCCCTCGGACAGCAGGCGTGCCGCCATCAGTCCCAGGCCGTCGGTTGATCCGGTGATGAAGATCCGTGCCATCTTCGCGTGTCCCTTCCTCGATGACGTCGGCATCCACGATGCCTGCGGCGCCCGCGGTCGGTCCAAGACCTATTGCGTCCATCCTGATACCCAACGGGTATCAGCAGTTGCCCGCGCACCAGGGCGGAATCGAGTGGAGTCAGAACGCGTTGCTAGACAGCAATATTGGTGACCTGCTCACATGGTTCCGTGCGCGTCGTGGGGTAGCCGAGAGGTCAGCGCAGCGCGCCAGACGACGGCACCGGATGGTGCTGTTCGGCGGCGAAGCGGTCTTCGACCACACGGACGAAGTCGTCGAGCATCGCGGAGCCGCGGTCGCTGAGCCATGCCAGCCGCACCTCGTTGGACGACACGTCGCTCAACGACAACGGCACGACGTCGGGTCGCCGGTAGTAATTCGCCACCGACTGCGGGAGCAGGCTGAACCCCCGGCCGCCCGCAACCCATTCGAGCTTCTCCTCCACGTTGCGGGCGGCCGGCGACGGTCCTCGGTACCTCGGATTGGGTTGGACGGCCTTCCACTCCGGGACGGTGTCGGGGTTTTGCAGCAGCACGTCGGCGGCGAGCTCACCGATGCCGATCGTCTCGCGCCCGGCCAGTGGGTGCGACACGGGCACGACGGCGACGTGGGGTTCGGAGAAGAGGCTCACCGTGGACAAACCGGTCAGGTCGATCGGCATCCGGACGAAGCCGACGTCCGCCCGGCCCTCGTGGAGCACGCGGACCTGGTCGATCCAGTCGGTCCGCAGCACCTCCACCGACACGTCGGGGTGCGCGTTGCCGAGTGCGCGGATGGCGAAGGTAATCGTCAGTCCCGGCATGAATCCGACGGTGAAGGTGCGCGCGTCCTTCGCGGCGGCCGTAACCCGGCGTCGGATGCCGTCGACGTTGGTCAGCAGCAGCACCGCGTCCTCGAGCAGCTGTTCGCCGGCGGCCGTGAGCCGCGTTCCGGTCGTGTCCCGGATGAAGAGCTGTGCCCCCAGCTCGTGTTCCAGCGTCCGGATCTGACGACTGAGGACGGGCTGGGCGAGATGCAGCCGTTCGGCGGCCGCCCGGTAGTTCAGCTCCTCGGCGAGGGCGACGAAGTAGCGCACCTTGCGCAGGTCGAGGTCCTTCGCCGAGCGTCCGGACAGGGCTGACATTCACTCAGTATGCCGCTGGGCGCCGGCCCGAGGGCGGCCTCAGAGCGCGTACAACGCCGGCAGGTTGACGACGATGGCTTCCTGGCTGCTGCGCGCGATCACCAGTTCGGCCGGCGTGGTGGGGTCCGGGTTCTCCTCGCGGTGCGGCAGATGCGGCGGGACGAAGACGTAGTCACCGGGGTCGGTGCGCACCCGGACCTCGTCGTCCCCGTCGAGGAATACGAACTCGGGGTGACCGCTGCGGACGAAGATCATGGTCTCCGACTCGCCGTGGTGATGGTTGGCCGAGGACATGCCGGGAGCCGCGATGGTCTCTCCCATCCACAGCTTCTCGCTGCCCACGGTGGCTCCGCTCAGCGCGGCGAAGCGCTGCATGCCGTCGGTTTGAGCGGTCGTGGCATCGAGGTCGGTGGACTTGACGTGTCGTACGCGGTTGCGGGGAGGGCGCTGCGCAGCGTCGTTCGGGAAGTCGGGGTGGAAACCGTCGGACTCGGGCATGGCTCGACGGTAGCCCTTCGGACCGTGACGCACTGCCGCACAATATCGCCGCTATGACGGCTAGCGCCGCTATTGACACGTTTAGGGCAGAGGGTTAGCGTTGCTAGCACACGACCCGAGGAGACCTGCTCATGACCGTCGACGACTTCGCCCGTGCCACCGCGCTGATCGCACTGCTCGGTACGGCGGTGGTCTACGGAACCGACGTGTTCTGCGCGATCGTGCTCCGGCCGGCCCTGTCGTCGGTCTCCGACGACGCGATGGTCGCCGTCATGGGCAGCGTGCATCGCTACGGCGACCGTCGCATGCCGCTGCCCGGCGTGCTCGGCGTCGTCGCCGCGGCCACCAGCGCGGTGTTGGCGGCGGTCGCCGGGCAGTGGACGCAGACCGTGGCGGCCGGCACCGCACTGGCCGCTCTGCTGGTGTGGCTGGCGCTCTATCTGGGGGTGAGCGCACCGGTCAACCGGCAACTGACCGCGGCGGCCGACGCCGACCGCACCCTCGCCAACGGTCGTGCGCTGCAGGCGAAGTGGGACTCGATCATCGGCGCTCGCGCAGGGCTGCAGGGGCTGGCGGTCGCCGCCCTCTGCGCGGTGCTCCTCGCGTGAACCGCCGTCAACCAACACCACGCATCTCATCCGACGACATGGAGGCAGCAAACATGACCGAACCCGGACGACTGGCAGGCAAGCGCGCCCTGATCACCGGAGGGGGCCGAGGCATCGGCGCCGCCATCGCCCGCCGACTGGCGGCCGACGGCGCCGAGGTGGCCGTCAACTACGTCGCGGACGCCGCGTCCGCCGACGCGCTGGTGGGTGAACTCACCGACGCGGGTCATCGTGCGGTGGCCTTCCGTGCCGACGTGTCCGACCCCGAGCAGACCCACGAACTGGTGAATCGCGTCGTCGCCGAATTCGGCGGCCTGGACCTGCTGGCGAGCAACGCGGGCGTCGAGCACTTCGGCGCGCTCGCGTCGATCACCGCCGCCGACGTCACCCGCGTCTTCGGGATCAACGTGGCCGGCCAACTGTTCGCCACCCAGGCCGCCGCAGCCGCGATGGGCGCGGGCGGCCGCATCTTGCTCATGTCGTCGGTCAGCGCCCGCATCGCGGTGTACCAACACACCCTCTACGCGGCGAGCAAGGCCGCGGTGTCGGCGATGGTGCTCAACCTTGCACCGGAACTGGCCGAGCGGGGAATCTCGATCAACGCGATCGCGCCGGGCGGGACCGCGACCGACATGGCGGCGACGCACGCCGCGAGCTACACCCCGCCCTCGTTGCGTGGCGTCGCACCCGAGAACATCGTGAAGGCGGTCTACGCGTTGGGGCGCCGCGCCGACCCCGGCGAGATCGCCGCGATCGCCGCGTTCCTGCTCTCGCCGGACGCCTCGTACATCACCGGAGCCACGCTCGACGCCTCCGGCGGGCGCATGTAAGACCGGGCCCGTCGTCGAGTAGACATCGCCGACGTCAGTTCGTAGCCTTGCGCGGGACGTCGACAGTCGGGCCTGGATCGGTCCTCGAACCGAAGGGTCGTGACAATCCGCGTGACCGGTGTCCGTCACTCCCTCCGGCGAACGGCGTGCGGTCTGGCGACGGCAGCCGTGGTGTTGAGCATGGCCATGGGCGAGGTGCGGGCGGACCCGGCGGCCGATGCGCTGGCCAGGCTCGACGAGCTGTCCCAGCAGGCGGTGCAGAGCCGCGAGGCCGTCACCGCGGCTCAGCGCGACGCCGACGCCCGACTGGCCGAGCAGGCCGCGGCCGACGACCGCCACCGCGCGGACCTGGCAGCTCTGGACGCCGCGAACCTCGAGCTCGCGCCTCACCAGGCCGCGTTCGACCGGATCGCGGCGATGAACTACACCAGCGGCAAGAACGGTCAGATGGCCGCGGTGCTGACGGCAACCTCTCCGCAGGAGCTGATCGACCAGCTGTCGCTGCAGAGGACGATGGCGACGGGGATCGCCGATCAGGTGGCCGCCTTCCATTCGGCGCGGGATCGGGCGTCCTCGGCCGCCGGGGTGTCGCAGAGGTCGGCCGCCGAGGCCGGTGCCGCCGCGGAGTCGGCCACCCGCCGGCGCGCAGAGCTGCAGGCGAAGTGGAAGGAGCTGCTGCGTCAGATCGCCGCGGCGGAGGCGCAGTATGCGGCGCTGTCACCGCAGCAGCAGGCGGTCGTCGACGCCGCCGTCCCGGCCCTCGCCGCGGTGCCGCCGGGCGACGTCGCCCCACCGCCCGTCGTCGCCGCTCCGGAACTCCCGGAGTCCTTGCCCGTCGGCGTCGCGTCGGAGGCGGGTCTGCAACCCAACACCATCCTGGCGGCCCGGGCCGTCAGCGCGCAGTTCCCCCAGATCGCCGAGATCGACGGGGTGCGCCCCGATTCGAAGCCGTGGCATCCCAGCGGTCTCGCGATCGACATCATGATCCCCAATCCCGAGAGCCCCGAGGGCATCGCGCTCGGCGACCAGATCCTGGCCTTCGCGATGAGCAACTCGGCTCGCTTCGGGATACAGGACGTCATCTGGCGTGGCGTCTACAACACGCCTGCCGGCCCGCAGGCGTCGGGTTACGGCCACTACGACCACGTGCACATCACCACGACACCGCGTCGCTGACGGCGATTGGCGATAATGCTCCGGTGCCCGCCTCGACATCCGAAACCCGCCTCGTCCCCGGCAACTACGACGGCGTCTTCAACGCCGTGTGCCATGCCGCCGCGTCCAGCGGAATGACCGTGACCCTCGCCGACCCCGCCGCCGGGGTGATCCAGATGTCGAAGAGCATGGGCTTGGCGACGTGGGGCGAGAACCTCGCCGCGCACCTGCGGCCCGTGCCGACGGGCGTGGAGGTCACGCTGTCGTCGGCGCTGAAGTTCGGGCTCGTCGACTGGGGCAAGAACCGCCAGAACGTCGAGGCGCTGTTCGGCCTGATCGCCCGGCCGCCCGCCGGTGCCTGGCATCCCGACCCGTCGGGCCGTCACGAGCTGCGGTGGTGGGACGGTGCACGCTGGACGGACACCGTCAGCGATCGCGGCCAGGTCAGCGCGGACGCGCCGTGAGCGGGACGCGTTGTCCGAGAGCGGCTTTGCGCGCGTGAGCACACCGCTGGGCGACGACGTCGCACCGGTCTCGCACTGGTCCCAGATCCACGGGTGGTTCGGTTGGCGCGACCTGCAGGAGCAGGCCGTGACGACCTTCGCCGACGGCAGCACCTTCGTCGAAGTGGGGTCCTACCTCGGCCGCAGTCTGTGTTCGCTGGCCGAAGTGGTGAGCGAGTCGGAGCGCGACTTCACCGTGGTCGGCGTCGACTACTGCCGCGGCAGTGGGCGAGAGGGCACCGCGGACAAGGACTCCCATGCCGCCGCCGTCGCCGACGGTGGCGGCACCCTCGCGGGGCAGCTGCACCGCAACGTGATCGCGTGTGGCTTCGCCGACCGGGTGCATCTCCTGGTCAGTCCGTCTCCGGCGGCCGCAGCGCTCTTCGCCGACGGGTCGTTGGCCTGGGTGCACCTCGACGCCCGCCACGAGTACGACAGCGTGCTCGCCGACATCGACGGCTGGCTGCCGAAGGTCGCACCGGGAGGCTGGCTTTCCGGCGACGACTACGACGAGCAGTGGTGGCCCGGAGTGGTTGCGGCGGTGCGGGATCGGCTGCCTAGCGCCCGGGAGTGCTCCACCCGTCAATGGCGTTGGGTCGCGCCGCGCTGATCACGCGTCGAGCTGCACCCGCACCGACACCGCACCGCGGTCGTTCCGGGTGGCCACCGCGTGGCCCGTGCGGTCGCGGCCGTCGAGTCCGACGAGGGTGATCGCGCCGCCCTCGCCGAGGAAGTTGCGCCACCAGCTCTTCTTGCCGGGCATCCCGACCGGGATGGTGACCGAATCACCGGAGCGGCGGTAGCCGACCGGGATCTCGAACGTCTTGCCGGACTTTCGCCCGACGTATCGGATCCGGATTAGCCCGCGGCGCAGCAGACGCCCCACGACGGGCAGGCCCATCGTCATCACCGCCACCTTGTTGACGGTGCGGACGATCGCGTTGTCCGAGAACCCGGGTCTGCTCTGCTGCGCCATTGCGCCGATCCTAGCGATCGGGCCGCGTCACGACGTCCGCGCGGTCCACTCCGACGTGCGCTCGGGGGTCGCCTCGGCCAGCGCCTGGCGAGTCTGGTCGGCGTCGAAGTCCTTGCCGTATACCGGTGTTCCTGGTTGCTGGCGCCACGATTCGGAGATCGGACCGGAGTCGACCGGGTCGAATCCGAGTTGGTCGACGACGTCGTGGACCAGGGTCCGGCCGGGTCCGTCTTCTCCGGCGATCGGCAGTGCGATGCGGTTCGGCGTGCCGCCCGGCTTTCCGCTCTCGAGCAGGTGCTTCCACCAGATTCCGTTGAACACCTTGTACACCGGTGCGCCGATGTGGTCTGCGACCCAGGCACTTTCGACCTGGCCGTCCTCGATGGCCGAGATCTCGCCGTCGCGCTGCTGCGGGTAGTAGTTGTTCGTCTCGATCACCGGGGCCCCCGGCTTGCGCGCATCGACGATTCCGTCGGCCAGATCGGGAACGTTCTTCTGCGGGATGCTCACGATGACGAGGTCGGCGTCGGCTGCGGCGTCCTTGGCCCATACGGCCGTCGCACCGGTTTCGTCCGCGAGGTCGGCCAGGGTTTCCGGAGCCCGCGAGTTCGACACCCGTACCTCGTGTCCCAGCTCGCGCAGGCGACGTGTCAGCGTTCCGCCGATCAGTCCCGCACCGATGATGCCGATCTTCATGCTGCCTCCGTGTGGTCGTGTCGTGCCGGCCCCTCCCCGGTGGGAACAGTGCGTCGGCGGTGTCCATTCCACCTCGGGGTCCGTTTGTCCGTGGCCGGATCTGCAGGTTATCTGGCTTTCTGGCCACTGACGTGGTCGTCGACGTCCCCGCACAGTTGACTCGAGCTTCTGGAAAGGACTGTCGTGACCACACCCACCTCCGCGTCGACCTTCGCACTCCCCGACTCCGCGGTGTCGGCGGCTGCCCGAACACTCGTCTTCGAGGTGTCACCGGAATTCGTGTACAACCACTGCATTCGCAGCTACCTGTTCGCGCGAGAACTCGCCGCGGCCGAGGGCCTTCGAGCCGACGTCGACTACGACGACGAACTCGTCTTCCTCAGTTGTGTTCTGCATGATCTCGGGGCCACCGACTTCGCCAACGGCGACCAGCGCTTCGAGGTCGACGGAGCCGACGCCGCCGCGGCGTTCCTGGTCGGCCAGGGAGTCGACGACGTGCGAACCAGGGCCGTCTGGGAAGCCATTGCCCTGCACACCAGTGTCGGCTTGGCGCATCGGTTCGGGACGGTCGCCGCCGTGGCCCAACTGGGAATCAGCACCGACGTCGTCGGGCACGGGCGGGAGGCACTGCCGGCGGGCTTCGCCGACCGCGTGCACGCCGCGCTACCGCGCCACGACCTGGGCTACGCACTGGCCGACGTCATTGCCCTTCAAGTGGATTCGAACCCCGCCAAGGGCGCTGCCATGACGTTCCCCGGCCACGTGCACCAGTTGTGCCACCCGCGGACGCCGGCGGTCACCTTCTTCGACGCCCTCGACGCCTCGGGCTGGAACGATCGTCCGGTCGGCGGCGACGCGACCGGTGGGGCATGATCTTCGACCTGGCCGAAATGGTGCCTATCATGAAGATGTGGCCACGACGGTAGTTGCGGTACTCGCCCTGGACCAGGTGTTGGGATTCGAGCTGATGATTCCCGGCCAGGTCTTCGGCATGGCGAATCTCGCCGTCGCCGAACGGAAGCCGTCCAGAACGTCCTTGGGGCGTGGTTCGTCGGCTCGGTGGGACGTGCGCATCTGCGCGCCAAGGCCGAGTGTCCGCACCGTCCCCGAATGGGGTGGTGTCGAGATCCACGCCCCCCACGGTCTCGACGGGCTCGCGGGTGCCGACGTCGTCATCGTGCCCGGGATACGGAACTTCACGGATCCGGTCGACGACGAGATCGTCGCGCACCTGCGCGCCGCCTTCGACGCCGGCTCGAAGGTGGCCTCGCTGTGTGTCGGAGCGTTCGTCCTCGGGGCGGCGGGTCTGCTCGACGGCCGACGGGCCACGACGCACTGGCAGTATTCCGACGAGTTGGCGCGGCGTCACCCCGACGTCGACGTCGACCCGAGCGTGCTGTTCGTCGACGACGGCCGGATCCTCACGTCGGCCGGAGTGGCCTCCGGCATCGATCTGTGTCTGCACCTGGTGCGGCAGCAAGCTGGCGCGGAGCTGGCGGCCCTGACCTCCCGGAGGCTCGTCGTGCCGGCCTGGCGCGACGGTGGTCAGGCGCAGTTCATCGAGCATCCCGACCCCACCGACGCCGAACATCCCCTTGCGGCCACGATTGCCTGGATGGAGCGGAATGCGTTCCGGCCGTTGAGTCTTGCCGACATTGCCCGGCAGGCGTCGACCAGCGTGCGGACCCTCAACAGACAGTTCCGGCTGCACGTCGGCACCACGCCTCAGCAGCTCCTGCTGCGCCTGCGACTGGACCGGGCGCGACGCCTGCTGGAGTCCAGTCAGCTGCCGATGGACCGCGTGGCCGAGGAGTCCGGATTCGGAAGTTACGCGTCGCTGCTGCACCACTTTCGCCGGGCACTGGGCGTTGCGCCGCAACGTTATCGGGCCCAGTACCTCGTCACGGCCACGGCCGGCTCCGTCTCGAGGTCGTGACGCGTCGGCGATCAGGCCAGGTCGGCGGGACGGACGCGAAGTTTGGCGGCGATCCGCGCCAGCACCCGTCCGTCGGAGGCATTGACGTGGTCCAGGAAGACCTCGCGAACGGCGCGCACGTGGACCGGTGCCGCGGCCACGACCACCTCGTAGCCGGCCTCGGTCAGCGATGCGACGGTGTACCGACCGTCGTCGGGATCGGGCGCCCTGGTCACCCAGCCCCGTTGTTCGAAGCGCTTGACCACGTTGGAGAGTCGGGAGAGCGATCCGTTGGCGAGGTAGGCCAATTCGCTCATCCGGATGCGGTGCTCGGGCGCCTCGGACATGTGACTCAGGGTCAGGTACTCGAACAGCGTCAGCCCGGCGGCCTCCTGCAACGGTGCCTCGAGGCGGCTGGGCAACAGCAAGATGAGCGAGACCAGTCCGGTCCAGGCCTCCTTCTCGTCCGGATCGAGCCACTCCGGGCCCGTCGTGCCGTCTCCGGTTCTGGCCGCTGACATGTCGACATCGTAACGACCCACCCTGTAACTTCACGCATGAAGTGAAATCGTGCTACGTTTACTTCATTCGTGAAGTCAACAGAAGGAAGGTCCACCATGAGTAACGCCATCTTCACCAGCACCCCCGGTTACGGCGACACCCTGCTCGAGATGCTGCACTACCGCCAGGCGGTCCGCGTGGGAGACCGGGTCGAGATCTCGGGGCAGGGTGGCTGGGGCCGCGACCTGAGCTTCCCCGTCAGCTTTCCCGAAGCCCTCGACGAGGAAATCGTGCAGGCGTTCGAGAACGTCGAGCGCACCCTGGCCACCGTGGGGGCGAGTTGGACCGACGTCATCGCCGTCGACAGTTACCACGTCCCCACCGCCGCCGACACGATCGGCGACGACCACACCAGCGTCATGGTCGAGCAGTTCCGCAAGCGGATGGGCGACCGGGCGCCCATCTGGACACAACTCGGCGTCGCCGCCCTGGGCGCGCCTGGCATGCGCGTCGAGATCCGCGTGACCGCACTGGTCGGCCAGTCGGACGAAGACCGCTAGCGGCTAGATCCGTCCGCCCGGGAACATCGTCTTGACGGCCTGGGTCATGTTGGCGCGGGCGGCAGCGGCGCTGGTGGGATCGAGCGAGCTGATGGCCATCAGATAGCGGCGATCGGGTCCGATGGCGCCGGTGGACACGTGCAGCTGGTTGGATCCGCTCCAGCAGCAGAACCAGCCCTGCTTGACCGCGACCGTCTCGGCGTAGAGACCCTCGGGGATGCCGAACCGCTGCGGGTATCCGTCGGTTCCGGTCGGCGTGGACTGGGCGAGGTCGCTCAGGATGATGGTGGCTTGTTCCGGTGGCAGTCCACCGGTGCCGTCCAACAGCTTCGAGTAGTAACGGACGAGATCGGCTGCGGTGCTTTGCGTGACGTCCCAGTGACCGTTGTACGGCGCCGTCGTGCTCGTCAACCCGTATCGGGCGACCACGCGTCCGATGATGGCGTTGCGGCCGTTGCGGTCCCAGAAGTTCTGGGCCGCGCTGTCGTCGGAGGACCGCAGCATGACGTCGAGCGACTTGCGGTCGGCGTCGGACAGCTGGGTCTTGCCCTGCGCCACCTGGAGTAGCAGGTCGTCGGCGATGAACAGCTTCACCACCGACGCGATGGGGAAGGGCGCGTCGTTCCCGTTGGAGAAGACCTGGCCGGTGTCGCGGTCCATCACGACGGTTTCGATGTCTGCCCCGGACTTGGCCGCGTCGGCGGTGGCCTGGCGGATGCGGGCGTCGAGTCCCTCGAGCGGCGCCACCGGTTCGGCGGGTGGGGGCGGGGCCGCGGGCAGCGCCGGACCGGGGGCTTGCGGTGCGGACGGCGTGGCCGGCGGCGCACCCCACACCCGAGCCTCGCAGCCGTTGACGAGCAGCACCGCCACGCAGACGATCGCCGCTCGCGTCATCGCCCGTTTCGCTAGCCGTCGACGCATGTAGAGCCCTCCGAGAAAGATGGTGAACCATGGAGGCGACGCTGCGACCACCGGTCCGTCCAGCCTAATCGGCTGGCGTCGTCTGCTCGCCATGTGGCCACGATCCCCCCATCGAATTCGGCCACCCTGCCGCCGGCGCGCCAGCAGCCGAATTAAGTTCGGCAGCGGTGGTCGCGAGCCCCCGATCTACTTACGTTGTCCAGCATGAGCGAACTAACGATGGCCGCAACCGCGGCCGACGAAACACTGCGCCTGCACACGAAGATCGCGGTCGTGCTGGACGACGGCCTCCCGACGTGGCAGAAGCTCAACGTGACGGCGTTCCTGGCCAGCGGGATCGCGGCGACTGCGGCGGAGTCGATCGGGCTGGGGTACGAGGACGCCGACGGTACGGGTTACGCGCCGATGTTCGGTCAGCCCGTCATGGTCTTCGGCGGCGACAAGGCGCGTCTGATCCGCACGCTCAACCGGGCGCTCGACCGCGGCGTGACACCCGCCATCTTCACCACCGAACTCTTCGGCACCGGCCACGACGACGCCAACCGCGCCGCCGTGGCGGCGGTTCGCCGGGCCGAGTTGGACGTCGCCGGGCTGGCGGTGCGCGCCGAGCGCAAGGTGGTGGACAAGATCGTCGACGGACTCAAACTTCACCGCTGAGCGCCTCGAGCGCTGCGCGGGGCCGCCGACCGGGGCGGCCGGGCCCGCAGATGGTCGCGGGCGCGGACCATCATGTCGCCCAGGGCATCCACCTGGCGCTCGTCGAGGGAGTCGAACAGCAACTCGCGCACCACGCCGATGTGACCGGGCAGCACCGTGGCGACTTTGGCGCGGCCCGCATCGGTGACGTCGACGACGGTGGCTCGCTGGTCATCCGGCGACGTCGAACGGGTGATGAGGCCCTCCTTCTCCAGCAGCCCGGCCTGATGGGTGAGACCGGAGCGGCTGTACACCACGCCGTCGGCCAGTTCGGTCATCGTCAGTGCACGGTCCGAGTCGGCGAGTTTGGCGAGGATCTCGAACTGGACGTAGCTCAGCCCGCCCTCGGCCTGGAGCTGCTGCCGCACGGCGTACTGCAAGAGGCTGGTCACCTCCGTCAGGGCGAAGTAGGCCCGGAGCTGGGCGGGGTTCAGGGCGTCCGACACGAGACGAGCGTAGTGCTTCGACGTCGAAGTTCCGGGCGCTACGCGTCGACCTCCGCGCGATCGTCGAGAACGATCTTGCGCGCGATCGCCCAGCGCGCGATGCTCTCGGCGTACCGGGGCGTCTCGACCTCGCAATGCCGTCCCGAGGCTTCTTGCCGGGCGGCCGCCGCCTCGTCGAACGTCTGGCCGTGCTCGGCGACGAACTCCAGGAAGTGCTCGGTGGGGTGCGAGGTCACCGTGTTGGTGTAGCGGCACCGGCCGCCGTCGAGTTGCTCCATGCGCAGCTCCCAGATGACCTGTGTGCTGGTCCATCCGGACGGGGTCAGAACGTCGGACAGCGACACCATCTTGCAGTAGTGGGTGTCGGCCACCTCGAAGCGGTATTGCTGGATCACCAGACCGGTGCCGATCATCTCGACGTTGATCGACATCGGCGTCCCGTCGTCGTCGACGGTGTAACCGGCGGCCTTGTGGTCTCCCGGTGCGCACCTTTGATATTCGTGCGTCGGCAGCGTCTTCAGCCACTGCGCGATGTCGACCTCGTCGAAGGGCGCCTCCACCTCGGCGGTGACCACCGCGTGTGAGAGAACCAAATCCGTGCGAACTGCCGTGCCCATGTCGTGCTCCTGCCGTCGTCGACTGTCGTCGTCGGGCTGGCAGCGCCGCGCAGCCGACGGACCAAGCATCACGGGCCGGGAACCGGCCGACAATCAGGCTGTCGTGACCGTGCGGGTAGGGCTAACCCCCACCCGCTCAGCCGGCCACCCAGTCGGCCATGACGTCGGCGAGCGCCCGAGCGCCGACGTTGCAGTCGTCCGGTTCGGCTTACTCGTCGGGGGAGTGTGAGACGCCAGTTGGGTTGCGCACGAACATCATCGCGGTCGGCACCTTGGCCGAGAGGATGCCCGCGTCATGACCGGCCGCCGTGGGCAACGTCGGGATGTCGCCGAGGTGGGCCAGGGATCGCACCAGCCGCTCCCGGGGACCGGACGGGAAGTCGACGACGGGCGTGACGGACTCGACGAGCACGTCGAGGTCGACGCGGTCGGCCGCGCAGTGCTTCCGGGCCTCGGACTCGATGTATTCGACGAGTGAGGCCAACGTCTGCTCGTCGGCCGCTCGCGCATCGAGCCACGCCTTGACCGTCGACGGAATCGCGTTGGCGCCGTCGGGAAGTACCCGGACCTTGCCGAACGTGGCGACCGCGTCGTGCAGTGCCGCCGCCGAGCGGGCGCTGTGTACCGACGACGCGAAGGGCAGCATCGGGTCTCGACGGTCCACCAGCCGGGTCGCGCCCGCGTGATTCGCCTCGCCGGTGAAGGTGAACTCCCACCGCCCGTGCGGCCAGATGGACGACGCCACCGCCAGTGGCCGGTGGAGCAGGTCCAGCGCCCGGCCCTGCTCGACGTGCAACTCCACGTACACCCCGACCCGGTCGAGGAGGGTGGGGTCGGCGCCGACGTGCTGCGGTGCGCGACCGGCCTTCGTCATCGCCTCGGCCAGGGTGACCCCGTCGCCGTCCCGGAGTCCGAGGGCGCGGTCCGGCGCCAGCGCCCCGGTGGTCAGCTGGCTGCCGACGCAGGCGACCCCGAACCTCGCCCCCTCCTCGTCCGAGAACGCCGTCACCGCAATGGGAATCGTCGGCTGGACACCACGCTCGCGGAGGATGTCGACCGCGGCGAAGGCCGATACGACGCCCAGCGGACCGTCGAACGCGCCGCCGTCGGGCACCGAGTCCAGGTGCGAGCCGGTGACGAAGGCGCCCGTGGGATCGCCGCTCCAGCCGACGGGCAGCCACCACGCCCACAGGTTGCCGTTGCGGTCCTCCTCGACGTCCATCCCGCGGCTGCCCGCGGTCGACCGGAACCACTCGCGCAGCGACAGATCGGCCTCACCCCAGGCGAAACGGCGGTAGCCGCCCGTCGAGCGGTGCCGGCCCACGTCGAGGAGCGTGCTCCAGAGGCCGTCGAAGGAACTCACGCGTCAGTACCGGCCGGGAATCCAGTTGGTGCCGGCCAGCGGCACCCGGGCCATCGCCGACGCCTCGACGGTCAGGGCGACCAGATCCTCGGGTTCGAGGTTGCGCAGATGGGACTTCCCGCAGGCCCGCGCAAGCGTCTGCGCCTCCATCGTCAACACGCGCAGGTAGTTGGCCAGGCGCCGCCCGCCCTGGACCGGATCGAGGTTCTTCGCGAGCTCGGGATCCTGGGTGGTGATGCCGGCCGGGTCTCGGCCGGCCTGGAAGTCGTCGTAGAAGCCGGCCGCCGACCCCAGCTGGCCGTACTCCTTGGCATAGCGGGGACTGTTGTCGCCCAGGGCAATCAGCGCCGCGGTGCCGATGGCCACTGCGTCGGCGCCGAGCGCCATGGCCTTGGCGACGTCGGCGCCGCTGCGAATCCCGCCCGAGACGATCAACTGCACCGACCGGTGCACGCCCATCTCCTGCAGCGCCTGCACGGCCTGAGGGATGGCGGCGAGCGTGGGAATGCCCACGTGCTCGATGAACACCTCCTGGGTGGCCGCGGTACCGCCCTGCATGCCGTCGACGACGACGACGTCGGCGCCGGCCTTCACCGCGAGCTTCACGTCGTAGTAGGTGCGGGTCGCACCGACCTTGACGTAGATCGGCTTCTCCCAGTTGGTGATCTCGCGCAGTTCGAGGATCTTGATGGCGAGGTCGTCCGGTCCGGTCCAGTCGGGATGGCGGCAGGCGCTGCGCTGGTCGACGCCCATCGGGAGGGTCCGCATGCCCGCCACCCGCTCGGTGATCTTCTGCCCCAACAACATTCCGCCGCCGCCGGGCTTGGCGCCCTGGCCGAGGACGATCTCGATCGCGTCGGCCTTGCGCAGGTCGACCGGGTTCATGCCGTACCGCGACGGCAGATACTGGTAGACGAGGTTCTTGGACTGTCCCCGCTCTTCGGGGGTCATGCCGCCGTCACCGGTCGTGGTGGAGGTGCCGACCTCGCTGGCGCCACGTCCGAGGGCTTCCTTCGCCTGGCCGGACAGCGCGCCGAAGCTCATGCCCGCGATGGTGATCGGAATGTCGAGGTGCAGTGGGAACTTGGCGTGCGTGTCGCCGAGCACGACGTCGGTCTCGCACTTCTCGCGGTACCCCTCGAGCGGGTATCGCGACACCGACGCGCCCAGGAACAGCAGGTCGTCGAAGTGCGGAAGCGCACGCTTGGCGCCCCACCCGCGGATGTCGTAGATGCCGGTCTCGGCGGCGCGCTGAATCTCGGCGATCACGCCGCGGTCGAAGGTGGCGGACTCGCGCATCTGCGTCGGGGGTGTGGGTGTCGTCATGACCGGGTTCTCCTAGTACGCGCTGGCGTTGTCGACGTGGAAGTTGTAGAGCTCGCGAGCGGAGCCGTAGCGGGTGAACTCGCCGGGGTCGTGCGTCATGCCCGCCGCGTCGAGCAGCTCGCGAAGCTCGGCGAGATGCTCGTCGCGCATCTCCTTCTTGACGCAGTCCGCGCCGAGCGATGCCACGGTGCCGCGGACGTACAGCCGCGCCTCGTAGATCGAATCGCCGAGGGCTTCCCCGGCGTCGCCGCAGACCACCAGGCGTCCGGCCTGCCCCATGAAGGCGCTCATGTGGCCGATGTTGCCGCCGACGACGATGTCCACGCCCTTCATCGAAATGCCGCACCGCGCAGCGGCGTTGCCGTCGACGACGAGAAGGCCACCGTGCGCGGTGGCACCCGCCGACTGCGAGACGTCACCCTTGACGTGCACCCGCCCCGACATCATGTTCTCGGCCACGCCGACGCCGGCGTTGCCGGTGACGGTCACGGTGGCCTTCTGATTCATGCCGGCGCAGTAGTAGCCGACGTGACCGTCGATGGTGACGTTCAGGTCGGCGTCGAGCCCGCAGGCCAGCGCGTGCGCGCCGTCGGGATGGGTGATGGTGAGCTCGGTGGGCGCGCCCGGCGAGCTGAGCAATTCGTTGACCTCGCGCGTGCTCGACGCCCGAAGGTCGATCACGCCGTTCGTCGTGGGGGTGGTGGTGCTCACTGGCGGTGCCATACGTAGACCTCTTCTGGCTCGGGTTCGAAGATGCGGGCGGTGTCGATGCCGGGTAGTTGCGCCAGGGCGCGGTACTCCGACGCCATGGCCACCCAGCGGTCGGTTTCGGCGATGATCGCCGGCTTGCACGCGATGGCGTCGCGGACCACCGCGAAGGAGTCGCTGGTGGACACCAGCAGGGTGTAGAAGCCGTCGAACGTCTCGTTGAGCATCAGCAGCGCCTTCTCCAGGTCGACGCCCTCGGCGAGTTGTTTGGCGACGTACCGCGCACCCACCTCGGTGTCGTTCTCGCTGTCGAAGCTCACCCCGGCGCGCTCGAGGTCGTGCTTGATCGACATGTGGTTGGAGAACGACCCGTTGTGCACCAGGCACTGATCCGGCCCGACGGCGAACGGATGCGACCCCTCCGCCGTGACGGCCGATTCGGTGGCCATCCGGGTGTGGGCGACGCCCTGCCATCCGCTGGCCGCACGCAGGCCGAACCGATTCGCCAGCTCGGTCGGGTTGCCCATCCCCTTGAGGACCGTCAGATGCTCGCCGAATCCGATGACCCGGGCGGTCGGCACGGCGGAGCGAACCGCGGCGGTCAGCGCGTCGGCCGTGACGGGGGCGTGCACCACGATGGTCGGGTCCAGGTCGTGCCCGGTGACCGGTGCGCCGAGGGCGACGCCCAGCTGCTGGGCGAGTTCGGTTGCGGGAACCGGGGAGTCGAGGAGCGAGACGGTCGACTCACCCTCCGGTGACCACGTGGGGTCACCGTAGACGGCCATGCCGGCCGAGTCGGGGCCCCGGTCGCACATGGCGTCCAGCATCCCGGACAGCAGGGCGCCCAGCTGGGGGTGGAGCGTGGCGTCACGCAGATGAAGACCGACGATTCCACACATGGAATGCCTCCTCGAGGTGTTGGGGGGTCGGAAAGAGGTTCAGAATGAGGTGAGGTAGCGGTCGATCTCCCAGGAGGAGACGGTGTTGTGCCAGTCGAAGAACTCCTGGCGCTTGCACTTCGCGAAGTACTCGGCCACACCGGGTCCGGCGACGTCCAGGGCCTCGGTCAGCACCGAGTCGGCCTCGAAGGCGTCCATCGCGTGCAGCAGCGTCATCGGCAGCATCTCGCTGGGGGAGTCGCCGGTGCCAGGCTTTCCCGGGTGCAGGTCGCGGCGCACGCCGTCGAGTCCGGCGGCGATGGCGCCCGCGGCGGCGAGGTACGGGTTCGCCGAGCCGTCACCGCCGCGCAGTTCGACGCGGTTGCGGTCCGGCACCCGGAGGTAGTGCGTGCGGTCGTTGCCGCCATAGGTGGCGTACCGCGGCGACCAGGTCGCCCCGCTCGTTGTCGCCGTCGCACCGGTTCGCTTGTAGGAGTTCACCGTTGGTGCGATCAGGCCCTGCAGCGCGCAGGCGTGTTCCAGAATGCCCGCCACGAAGGCGTAGGCGGTCCGGGACAACCCGAGGCCGAGCTCGTCGTCGGAGTCGGGAAAGACCGCGCCCTCGTCGTTCCACAGGGACAGGTGCATGTGCAACCCGCTGCCGGTGCGGGTGGTGAAGGGCTTCGGCATGAAGGTTGCCTGCATGCCCCGCTTCTCGGCGACGACCGACAGCAGATACCGCAACGTGATGACGCGGTCGGCGGTGGTCATGGCGTCGGCGTAGTCGAAGTTCTGCTCGAACTGACCGTTGCCGTCCTCGTGGTCGTTGGCGTAGTTGCCCCACCCGAGGGCGTTCATCGCCGCCGAAATTTCGGTGAGGTGGTCGTACATCCGGGTGACGTCGCGCGCGTCGTAACACGGTGTGGCGCTGGTGTCGCTGCGGTCGGCGGTGACGAGTTCCCCGTCGACGCGGTTGACCAGGAAGTACTCGATCTCGGCGCCGACGTTGACCGAGTAACCCAGCTCGGCGGCCTTGCGTAGCTGCTCCCGCAGGATGATTCGCGGGGCGAACGGCCACGGCTTGCCGTCGACGTGCGGGTCGCAGTGCACGATCGCCAGGCCCGGCTTGATGAACGGGATGGGGGTAAACGACGTGACGTCGGCCATCGCGACCAGGTCGGAGTCCTTGGGTTCCTGACCCATGTGGCCCGCGGCGTAGCCGGCGAACCCGACGCCGTCGGCCTCCAGTTGCCCGACCGCCTGGATCGGGACGAGCTTGGCGCACGGCTTGCCGGACAGGGTGACGAAGAGAGCCAGGATGAAGGTGGTGCCGCTGGCGCGCGCCACCTCCGACAAGGTCAAAGCCGTTGTGGGCACCTGCGTCTCGAAGTCGTCGAGGTCGATCTCGGTGTCGGTCATCGCATTTCTCCTGCGCCCTCGTAGGGATGGAGGCTGAACAGCAAGTCGCCCTCGGCGAATCGCGAGTATCGGAAGTCGTCGGCGTTGACGTTCGGCAACGTGGTCTTGCCTTCGAGCAGCAGGTCGGCGACGAGCTTGCCCACCGCCGGTGAGATCTTGAATCCGTGACCGGAGAAGCCGGTCGCGAGGAACAACCCGTCCACGGGAGACGGACCGATGATCGGGTTGTAGTCCGGGGTGACGTCGTAGGCGCCGACGTAGGAGCTGGTGATGCGCGGATCGGGCATGTCGGGCAGTCGGTGGCCGAGCTTGACGATGTTCTTCTCGATCGCCGATTCGTCAGCCCGGTTGACGTACTTGTCGGGGTCGACGAACTCCGGGGCTTGGTGGTCTGAATTGCCCACCAGCAGTTCACCGTTGGGTTCGCGGCAGATGTACTGCAGTCCGGCGAGATCGGACAGCACCGGCACTTCGGGGGTGGGAACGCCCTGGTCGACCAGCACCAGTTGGGCGCGCTGGGCCTTGACGTCCAGGTCGACCCCGACGCCGGCGGCCAGGGTGGGTGCCCAGGGGCCGTTGGCGAGGATGACGTGGTCGGCGTGGATCTGCGATCCGTCGGCCACCGTCACGCCGTATACCGCCCCCTGCTCGTTGGTCAGCAGTTCGGTGACCTTCGTGCCCTGGCGGATGGTGACGCCCATCTTGCGCGCCGTCGCGGCGAAGGCCATGCCCGTCATGTACGCCTCGCCGCGTCCCCCGAGTGGTTCGTAGGCGAAGAGGGCGAAGTCGTCGAGGTGAAGCCCCGGCCACAGGTCCGCCATGGTGTCGTGGTCGATGAAGTCGGTGGTGATGCCCAGTCCCTGCATCATCGCGATGGTGGCCTCGAGGGGCTTGACGTTGTTCTCACCGACGCCGACCACGTAGCCGCACTGACGAAACGACATGTCGTCGTCGAAGAGTTCGGTGGCGCGAGTGAAGACGTCGATGCCATACCACGACATCGCGGCCAGCGAGGGCGTGCCGTAGTGGCAGCGAACCACCCCGCTGGACTTGGCGGTCATGCCCGAGCACAGGGTGTCGCGCTCGAGCACCAGGACGTCGGTCTCACCGCGTTCGGCGAGCGAGTAGGCGATGGCGAGTCCCTCGAGACCGCCCCCGACGATCAGGAAACTGGTGGTGTCCGGCACGTGATGTTCCTCGTGGTGTCGTCTGGTCCAGACGGAGGCTTTCGCCCATCCGTCTGTTTCCCTGTAGGAATCACCGTAATCTAGCATTAGACGCAGAAGCGCGCACTTCGTACGAGTTGTGCGCGAAGGAGGGGCGAAGGTCTCGCTGAGTTACCGAGTGTTTACTGCTGCTAGACGCACGGTGGCCAGCAGTATCGTCGCGGTGCCGGTGACCTCGACCGATTCCCGAGCCACGATCAGGCAGTCACCCATGTCGGCGGCGTGGGTCCCGGCCGTAACGCTGCCGCGGTGGACGTAGACGACTGTGACGACGTCCGGATCGGTGTGCACCGTGGCGCGGGAGAGGCGGCGCCGTTCCACGTGCGCGGTCGCGGCGGTGGCGTCGACCATCACGTTGAACGCACTGGTCGGCCCGCTCGCCACGCAGTCGGGTGCCTGTCCACCGTCGAAGGCGTAGGGCTCCAGCGGATCGAGGTCGACGGACCGGCCGGGCCAGGACAGCGTGACGCCGCTATCTCCGACGACCGTGAACACCCGGTCGAGACCCGGGAACGCGGAGAACGTCGTGCGTGCCGGGCTGAGGTCGGCGACGCTGACCCGCCACGCCGAAGGCCGTCCCTCGCCGGTGGCGACCACCTCGGTGGCGCCGGCGCCGTTCGCCCAGGGGATGCGCTGACGATCGGACCGCCGGACCAGTACCGTTCGGGTGTCCCCGTCGGTCAAGATTCCGCGTCGTCCGGATAGGCCGTGATGGCCAGGAACCTGATGGGAAGGCGGACCAGCTCGTGCGGGCCGTGCAACCCCTCGCCGTCCAGCAACAGGGAATCCCCTGGCCGCAGCGTGTACTCGGACTCGCCGTGTCCGTAGACCATCACGCCTTCGAGCATGTACAGCATCTCGGTGCCGGCGTGCTGAAAGAGCGGAAAGACCTCGCTCGCGTTGGTCAGGGTCACCAGGACCGGCTCGAGCCGCTTGTGTTGTCCCCGAAGGGCTCCCAGCAATTCGTAGTGATGACCGATGCGCGTTCCTCGGCCGACGATCACCGCGCCGTGGCCGGATTCGACGAACACGGCTTCGCGTTCGGTGTCGGCGCCCCGGAACAACGACGTGACGGGGACGTCGAGGCCGGAGGCCAGCCGAGCCAGCGTGTTGAGGCTGCAGGACGTCTGCGCATTCTCGATCTTGGACAGCATCGCCTTGGAGATGCCGACCTTGGTGGCCATGTCGCCCACAGAGAGACCAGTCGAACGACGAAGCGCACGAACCCGTTTCGCGATGACCTTCTCGAGGTCCACGCCGGTCGGCGTGTCACGCGGAACCTCGCGTGCCACCGGGGCTGGATCCCCGGTGTCGCGGTGCTCGTCGACCGGTTCGGTGCTCGTCATCGGCAAAGTCTATAAGGGACGGCTGTGGTCGCCCCCGCGGCGCAAGTAGTCACCGACGCGCCGGCGCCGGCCTCACGGGTGCAGGTTCCACTGCCCGCAATCCTGGGCCAGAACGTCGTTGACGTCGACCTCGAGTCCGCCGACCACGGGGCCCGGATTGGTGGCGGTGCTCACGATGCGTTGGTAGAGAACTGCGGCGGGATAGATCTGACCCTTCGACCAGGACCGGGTCTGCCAGGCCCACACCCGGCCGGGAGTTCGAGAGTTCCCGATGACGCCGTCGGCCGCCGCCCACTGGCAGGGGTTGATGCCGGCGTAGATGCCGGTCCGCTGCACGCCGAGCACGGCGTTGATTCCCCGAAACCATTGCAGCGCCAAGGAGTTCCAGGTGTCGCGGTCGATGTCGTCGTCGACGCTGAAGAAGATGGGTGCGCTCTGGCCTCCGCCGGCCGCGGTGTGCAGTTGCCAGGCGGTGCGGGCGTCGGAGATCCCGCCGGCGTATCCGCGCGTGAAGTCCGACGGCGCGGTGCCGCCCGGCTTGCCGTACTGGTAGTTGCTGACGATGACCAGGCCGGCGGCGTTCAACGACCGCGCGTAGGGCAGGGTGATCGGCTTTGCGCCGAAGGACGATCCGGGGCGCGACGTCGAGACGTAGTTGATCACCCCGGAATGCCCGGCGGCCCGGATGTCCTGGGCCGGGATCTGGCGCATGGCGAAGTCGATCAGCGTGGGAGCGGCCGCCGATGCCGTGGCGGCCGTGGCACCTGCCGCGGCCGCTCCGAGTCCGGCCAGTGCGGACGCCGCCCCGGCGTAGCGCAACGCGTCTCGACGGGACACCACGCGCGGTGGCCGAGGACCGGTAGCCCCCGGCGTGTCGAACATGGCGCGATGTTACCAATGTGACGGATGGTGAAGCCGTAACGAACGCCGGCCGTGTCGGGTCGTGAATAGCGACCGCCAGATCGGGTAAGGCTTCGGCATGGTCACGACGGACGCGAGCAACACGGCATCGGCAGGACTTCAGCCTCGGTCCGGACGGCCCAGGGTCGTCATCGTCGGCGGCGGATTCGGCGGCCTGTTCTGCGCCCGCCGATTCAAGGGCGTCGACGTGGACGTCACACTGGTCGACCGGGCGGCCTGCCACGTCTTCCAGCCGTTGCTCTACCAATGTGCCACCGGCACGTTGAGCATCGGACAGATCAGCCGCTCGCTGCGCGAGGAACTGTCCGAGCACCCCAAGGTGACGACACTGCTCGGCGAGGTGATCCGGCTCGATCCGGCGGCCCGACGGCTGACGGCCCGGCGGCCCGACGAGACGACCTACGACCTCGACTACGACCACCTTGTCGTCGCGGCGGGCATGCGCCAGTCCTACTTCGGCAAGGAGGAGTTCGCGGCGTGGGCGCCCGGCATGAAGACCCTCGACGACGCCCTCAGCATTCGGCGCCGCGTGTTCGCCGCCTTCGAGATCGCCGAGACGCTGCCGGCCGGACCGGAGCGCGACCAGTGGTTGACCTTCGTCGTGAGCGGTGGCGGCCCGACCGGCGTCGAACTGGCCGGCCAGATCCGGGAACTGGCCACCCGCTCGCTCGCCAACGAGTTCCACGGAATCCAGCCGCAGGACGCCCGGGTGCTGCTGTTCGACGGTGGCGACCGGGTGCTCAAGACCTTCGCACCCGCGCTTGCGGAAGGAGCGCAGCGGACGCTCGAGGAGCTGGGCGTGGAGCTGCACTTCGGCGTGCACGTCACCGACGTCCGCCGCGACGGCGTGACCGTGAGTTCGAAGGGGGGTGGGCCCAGTACGGACTACGCGGCGCGCACGGTGTTGTGGACGGCCGGCGTCGAGGCCGTCCCGTTCGCGCGACACGTCGCGGAGGTCCTGGGCGCCGAGACCGACCGGTCGGGGCGAATCACGGTCGACGCCGACCTGTCGGTACCCGGGCATCCGGAGGTGTTCGTCATCGGCGACCTCGCCGGTCGCAAGGAGCTGCCCGGGGTGGCCGAGAACGCCATGCAGGGTGGGTTGCACGCCGCCGCCTGCATCCGACGCGATCTCGCGGGCCGGAGTCGAAAGCCCTTCCGCTACCGCGACCTTGGCTCGGCGGCCTACATCAGCCGGGGGCACGCGCTGTTGCAGGCGGGCCCGGTCAAGCTCAGCGGCCTACTGGGCTGGCTCGGCTGGGGTTTCATCCACATCGCGTTCCTCACCGGCGTGCGCAACCGCTTCAGCACGCTCGCCACGTGGTTGGCGACGATCGCGCGGGCCAACCGTAGCGACCGGTCCTTCATCCTCGGCGGCTCCGGCCATCCGGAAGAGCCCTATACCTGGGAGTCGCCGGTGCACCAGGGTCACCATTCGACGGGGGGCGACCCCCGCACGAGTCGGACTCGGTAGCTTCGCGTCAGGCTCGGTCGAACCGGTCGACCAGAAGGTGTAGTCGCGCCGATTGCTGGTCGGGGCGTAGACGTCCCGTGCGGGTGAGGATGACCAGGCCGTGCAGTGCGGCCCAGAACACCTCGGTGTTCGTGTCGGCATCGTGCCCGCCGACCGCGTCCTTCAGTGTCGCGAAGGCCGCGTTCAACTGGGACGGGGTGTCGTCGGTGGCGAAGTTCAACGTCGTCGACCTGAGAAACATGGCGTCGTACACCGCCGGGTGATCCCTGGCGAAGTCGAGATAGGCGTGCGCGACCCGGCCGAGCGCGTCGCCGTCACCGGACTTTGCCGCGTGCAGGGCGTCGGCGAGCTCGCCGAAGCCGTCGAGGGCGACGGCGTCGGCGATCTGTTCCATGCCCGCGAAGTGCTTGTAGAGCACCGGTTGGCTGTACTCGATCTCGGTGGAGAGCCGTCGCGTGGTCACGGCGTCCCACCCCTCCGACTCCGCCAGTTTGCGAGCCGTGGCGACGATCAGACTTCGGCGGGCGGCCCGCTCCCGTTCGCGACGATCTTCGATGGCCATGGCCCAAAGTATCATGGCTAGAAGTGCTAGCAACGCTATCGACAGTCGGTAAGCGATTTACTAGCGTTGCTAACACTTGAGGCGGTCCGCCTCGAGGCCCATCACGAGGAACGAGGGCGCCGATGCTCCAACTCAGGATCTACACACTGCGATCACCCGAGGCCCTCCGGCGATACGCGACCGTCCACTGGGCCCGCCACCTCGCCACCTTCGCCTCGTTCGGGGTCACCACGCATGGGGTGTGGACCGAACCGGGCGGAGAGGGAAACCGACTCGTCGCGCTGATCGGCTATCCACCCGACGCCGACCCCGAAGATCTCACTCGTCAGATCATGGCCAGCCCGCAGTTCGCGGCCGACATGTCGGGTTTCGACGTCGCCGACGTCCTCGACGTGCAGACGACTCTGCTCGAGGCGACGTCGTTCTCACCCGTTCACCGACCACGCTAGGAGCGTTCGACATGACCGTCACCACCACCATCGGCTACGTACTCGCCGGCGTCCTCGCCGCGGCGATCATCTTCCTCGGCGCCCGCTTCGTGCTGGCGCCGCGCGTGGCGGCCGCCGGCTACGGCGTGCCCGTCGACGCCGACCAGTCGGCGACCCGGGCGTATCTGAGCGTCAAGGGCGTCCGCGACATCGCCTCGGGACTCATCGTGATCGTCTCGATGATCGCCGGGGACGCCCACCTGCTGGGCTGGATCATCCTGGCCGCAACGGTCATTCCACTCGGCGACGCCGCGATCGTGCTTCGCAGCGGCGGAGCCAAGTCCATCGCATACGGCGTGCACGGCGCCACCGCTGCGGTCATGCTCGTCACCACGGCACTCCTCCTGCTCTCCTGACGACACCGAACACCCACGGAACGGAACGGCCACCATGCGAGACGATCTCGTGTCCTCACCCGGCAGCGCGGACTACCGGGCCGCCACCACTCCGCACAACGCCACGGTGGTACAGCAGCCAGCCATGGTGGCGTGTGCCGCCAACGCCGAAGACGTCGCCGACGCCGTCGGATGGGCCGCGCGGCACGATCTGCGCGTCGCCGTGCAAGCCAGCGGGCACGGCGCCGGGGCGCCGATCGGCGCGGAGCACCTGCTGCTGGACACGTCCCGGCTGGCGTCGGTGCAGATCGACGGGCGCGTGGCCCGGGTCGGTGCCGGCGCGACGTGGTCGGCCGTGAACGCGGTGGCCGAGCGTGACGGACTGCTGGGACTGGCCGGCTCCTCGCCCACGGTCGCCGTCGCCGGCTACACGTTCGGCGGCGGAGTGGGCTACCTGACCCGCCCGCACGGGATGGCGAGTTCGGCACTGCTGGCGGTCGACTACGTCGACGGCAACGGGCAGACGAGGCGGGCGACGGAAGACGCCGACGACGTCGTCGACCGGGAGGCGCTGTGGGCGTTCCGGGGCGGCGGCGGGGTCGGTGTCGCCACCACGCTCACCGTCGAACTGGTTGAGCCGCAGGATCTCTGGGCGGGATACCAGTTGTGGGGCATCGACGCGCTCGATGCTGTCGCCGAGGCGTGGGCGAAGGCGATGGCACAGATCGGGGACGCGCTGACGACCAGTCTCAGCGTGCTGCACACCCCGCCCGGTGCCCCCGCGTTCCCGTCCGCGCTGCAGGGAGTTCCCGTCGTGCACCTGTCCTTCGCGTCTCCGCAGGGCGCGGATGCGGGTCGTCCGCTGTTGGACGCCCTGCGCACGGCACCGCAACCCGCGGTGGACAGCAACTGGGCGCCGGCCGATGCGGCGCGCCTCGCGCAGATTCACCTCGACCCGCCCAATCCCGTTGCGGCACTGGGCGCAGGCCGGTGGCTGCGGCAGGGCGGCATCGGCCTGGCCGGAGACCTGTTGCGCGTCGCGGCCAACGCCGACTCACCGCTGGCGATGGTCGAACTGCGCAACCTGGACAACGACGCACCCACCCGCGACGGCGCGATGACCGCGGTGCCGGGTCCGCTGCTGCTGCACGCGGTGGGCAACGCCGCCGACCCCGGCTCGCACGGTCGCGTCGAGGACGGGTTGGCCCGATTGGTCGACGTCGCCGGCCCGGCCGACACCGGTCGCTCCTCGGCACCGTTCGCCGACGGCCGCGCCGCCGACGCCGGCGGGTTGACTCCCGGCGACCTGACCCGGCTCGCCGCTGCCGCTGCCGCCGTCGACCCCGTTCGACGCCTCGAGCCCTCGCGCATCCTGGCCTCCGTTGGGCGGAGGTAGAGCGACCGACCGTTCGGCGGGGAACGCTCCTAGCGTCGACCCCCGAGCATGTCCTTCACGTCGCGGACCACCGACTCGGGAGCCGTCGCGGCCGAGCCCGACGAATACGGCGGCTGCGGGTCGTACTCGATGATCAGCTGCACGGCCTGGGCCACGTCGTCGCCGGCGATGCGCCCAGCCAGGACGAGAGCGGCGTCGATTCCCGCGGAGACGCCGGCGCCGATGGCGTACTTGCCGTCGATGACGACGCGCTCCTCGGTCGGCGTCGCACCGAGGTCTCGAAGTTGCTCCATCGCAAGCCAATGGGTGGTCGCGCGGCGGCCCTTCAGCAGCCCCGCCGCGGCGAGGATCAGCGAACCGGTGCAGACCGACATGGTCCACGTCGTGGTCTCGTCGACGGTACGCAGCCAGTCGTGCAGCGCACCGTCGGCCATCTGGTCCACCTGGCCCGGCCCGCCGCCGACGACGACGACGTCGGGCCTCGGAACCGCGTCGAGGCCGGTGACGGCGCTGATCGACAGGCTGCCGAGGTCGTTGACCACGAGGCCGGGGTTCTCCGCGACGAAGACGACCTCGGCGCCGGGAAGTCGGCCCAGCACCTCGTAGGGTCCGATGACGTCGAGCGCCGTGAACCCGGGGTAGAGCACGATGGCGATCTGCATGGGAGAGCTCCTTGCCGCGACGGGGTCGTCGTCTGCAGCTTAGCGAAGGCCCGTTACGTCGTGGTCAGTTGGGCTCCGTCGGCGAAATCGGTGCTGCGAGAGAGTGTTTCCCAGCGCCGGATGTCGTCGTCGACCGAATCGCGCGCGGCGCCGACCAGCCGCAGCGCGTCGGAGCCGAGCAGCAGGTGCGCGGGTGGATCGGTCTCGGACAGGATCGCCAGGATGGCGTCGGCGGCCTTCGTCGGATCGCCCAGCTGATTGCCGCTGGCCTTGAGCCTGGCGGCCCGAATGGGTTCGAACGACTCGTCGTAGTCGGCGATGGTGCGCCCGGCGCGCGTCATCGAGCGGCCGGCCCAGTCGGTGCGGAACGATCCGGGTTCGATCGCCGTGACGTGGATGCCGAATGACGCAACCTCCTTGCGGATGCTCTCCAGCATGCCCTCTACGGCGAATTTGCTTGCGCAGTAGGCAGACATCCCGGGCACGGCCATCAGGCCACCCATCGAGGTGACCGCCATCAGGTGCCCGGCCCTGCGCTTCCGCATGTACGGCAGTGCGGCCTGCAACGTGGCGGCGACACCGAAGACGTTGGTGGCGAACTGGGCCCGCAGCTCGGACAGGGGCGTCTCCTCGAAGGTGCCCTCGACGCCGTAGCCCGCATTCGCGATCACGACGTCGATGGGTCCGACGGTCGACTCGACGTCGGCCACGGTGCGTTCGACCGCGGCGTCGTCGGTCACGTCGAGCAGCCGCGCGTGGGCACGTCCCGGCGACGACGACTCGAACGCCGCAGCGTCCTCGGGTCGGCGCACCGTGCCCACGACGTCGTGACCGGCGTCGAGGGCGCCTGCTGCGATGGCGCGGCCCAAGCCGCTGCTCACTCCGGTGATGAAGAAGGTGGTCACGGATTGCCTCCAGGGGCGAACGTGGGTTTCGAGAACTTACTTGACACAGTGTCGAATGTAGTCGATGCAGTGTCAAGTTAGAGGCTCGGAAGGCGGTTCCGTGAGGCATGCTGTGAGTCGGCTGTCAGGTGGTGGTGGTCAAAGCGGTTCGCCGCTAGCCCAATTCGCTCGTCACGGCTTTCTTCGCCGAAGCAGCTTCGCGATCCAACGCAGACCGCTAGCGTCCCGGGCGGAACGTACTTCTGATCGACACGATTGCGAACGGGGTTCAGTCGGCGCATGGGGGCATCAGCACACGTAGGTCGGATCGGCGGCCTGGCCGCAGCGTTGGGAATTGGCGCGGCCATCGGCTTGGGGTGCGGCGTCGCCTCGGCTGACACGACCGGCCAGTCCACCTCGGCGGACTCCTCGTCATCGTCATCGACTTCGTCGTCGGCCGAGTCCTCGGCGAAGACGACGGCGGACACGTCGCCCGGTCAGGCGTCGACTCCGGCGGGGGCGCACGGGGAGTCCGACATTCCGGCGAAGGTCACGACCGACAAGCCCGCGGGAACGGTCACGATCACGAGCAAGCCGCACCGCGGTTCCCACGCGACGGCGACGAAGCCCGACACCGCAACCGCCTCGCCGGCCAAGGACGCGGAGCCGGCCAAGGACACGGAGCCGGCCAAGGACGTGGAGCCGGCCAAGGACACGGAGCCGCCCAAGGAGACGGTCACGGCGCCCAAGTCGGACTCCAGCCCCACGACCGTCGAGCCCCCGCACACCACGGTCGAGGAGGCGTCGACCCCGACCCCGACCCCGACCCAGACCCCGACCCCGACCGCGTCGACGCATGACGCGGTCACGGCCGTCGCGACGGCCGTCGTCGACCCGGCGAACCCCACCACCGGCGGGTCGCCCGCGCCGCCACCGGACTCGCCGGTCTCCTGGACGGTCGCCGCGGCCGCGCGCAAGGAGACGTTGGTTCCGACGGCACTCGCCGCGACGTCGGACTCGACCCCCGCCGCGGCCGTCGTCGCGCCCGCGCCGCCGGTGGCCGTGATCCAGACGCCACCGCTGGCGTGGTTGCAGCAGATCCCCGTGATCGGACCGGTGTTCGTGACGCCGATCGTCGCCGCCATCCACCTGATCCCGATCGTCGGCGACGTCATCCATCCGTTCATCGGGTACCCGATTCAGCCCGGAGCCCCCGGCGCTCCGGTGTCGCGCGACGTGATGATCACGTCGTTCGACGGCACGAACATCTACGTCCACTTCATGCCGGCGAGCGGCTTGGGCGCCGGGCAGATCGCGCCGACCATCCTCCAGGGACCCGGCCTCGGAATGCCGGGCTCGACGAGCCTCGAGGTCACGCCGTTGGACGGCATCCTGACCGACGCGCTCGGCGCGGTCGGCGTCGGCACACTGCGACATGCCGGATACAACGTGGTCACCTGGGACCCGCGGGGTGAGTACCGCTCGGGCGGTGTCCTGCAGCTCGACTCGGCTGACTACGAGGCCAAGGACGTGTCGGCGATCGTCAGCTGGCTGGCCACCCAACCGGAGGCGCAACTCGACTCCCCAGGGGATCCGCGGTTCGGCATGGTCGGGGCGTCCTACGGTGGTGGAATCCAGTGGGTCACCGCGGCCACCGACCACCGGGTCGACGCGATCGTGCCCAGCATCTCCTGGAACACGCTGAACACGTCGCTGTACAAGAGCGCGGCGTTCAAGAGCGGTTGGGGCACCCTGCTCACCGCCGCGTTGTTGCTCACCGGCGCGCGGCCCAATCCCGAGATCTACCCCGCGTCCGTGCAGGGCGCGCTGACCGGGGTGCTCACCGACGCACAGCAGGCCCTGCTCGCCGAGCGTGGACCCGCCGCGCTGCTCGGCAGCGTGACCGCGCCGACCCTGATCATCCAGGGCACCGTCGACACCCTGTTCTCGCTGCAGGAGGCCCGGGACAACGCGGCCGCGCTCGCTGCCGGCGTGCCGACGAAGATGCTGTGGTTCTGCGGCGGACACGGACTCTGCACGAACAACCTGTTCGACCCCACCGACGGTCAGGTGGTCACCGACGCGACGCTGAACTGGCTGGCGCGCTACGTCAAGGGCCAGAACGTGTCGACCGGGCCGGCATTCGAATGGGTCGACCAACGCGGTCAGTACTACTCCTCGAATCCCAATGCGACGGCTGGAGCGCCGATCGTCGCCTCCAGTGGACAGGCCGGCGTGCTGCCCCTGGTGCCGCTGATCTTCGGCTCCGGTCCGCTGTTCGGCGTCCTGCCGATCGGAGCGACCAAGGCGCCCAACGCCTTCAACCTCGCCATCCCCTCGGTGGCGACCACGACGTACGTGGTGGGCGCGCCGCAGCTGACCCTGACCTACTCGGGTACCGGCACCAGTCGACACGTCTTCGCGCAACTGGTCGACGACTCGACCGGTGCGGTCCTCGGCAACCAGGCGACCCCGATCCCGGTGACGCTCGACGGCCAGACGCGCACCCTCAGCATCTCGCTGGAGCCGGTGGCGCAGACGTTGCGGCCCGGGCAGACGCTCACGTTGCAGCTGGTGGCCTCGACCGCCAACTACGAGAACTTCGGCGCGTTCGGCGCGCTCGCGGTGTCCAGCCTGCAGGTGTCGTTGCCCACCATCACCGACGCCGTGGCGGTGAACGCGTCACCGACCGCCGTGCTGACGTAGCCGGTGACGCTTGCCCCACCTGGCAGAGTGACTCCGTGTCCGAAGACGACGACGCCGTCCGAGCCCTGCTGGCCTACCTGGGCGCCGCGATGGTCGCGACCGGACAGCCCGTCAGCGACGTGGAGGACGAACTCGCCGAGGTGAGCACGGCGCTGGGCTTTCCCGACGTCCAGATCGCGGCCTCGCCCACCGGCGTCTTCCTGAACCTGGCCAGCGGCCGGCCCGCGACGTTCGAGTCGGTCCAGGGGGGACTGCGTCTCGACCAGGCCGCCGAGGTGCGGTCGATCCGTCATCGGTTGTCGCGGTCCGAGCTCACGGTCGCCCAAGCCACGACCGAGCTGCTCGAGCTGCGCCGGCGACCGCCCCGCTATCCCCAGTGGATGGCCAACCTGGGATGGATCGGCATCGCCACCGGCATCGCCCTGATCCTGCAGCCCGGCGGTCCCAACGTCGCCTTCGCCGCGGTGGGCGCGGTCGTGGTGGTCGTCCTCTTCCGGCTGGGGCAGCGGTTCGGGCTGATCGCCACGCTCCTTCCGACGCTGGCGGCCTTCGTCCTGGCGTGCGGGGTGTTCGCGGCCGCCAACGCCGACCTGCTGGAGGGCCCGCTGCGCACCCTGCTGCCGCCGTTGGCGGTGCTGCTGCCCGGCGCGTTGATCGTCACCGCGATGTCGGAGCTGGCCGCCGGCGACATGGTGGCAGGCGCCTCTCGGTTGACCTTCGGGCTGGTGCAGTTGCTCCTGTTCACCCTGGGCATCGTCGCGGCCAGCCACGTCGTCACCGTGCCGGCCGACGAACTGACCAATTTGCGCGTCGACGCGCTCGGCTGGTGGGCCGCGCCCCTCGGGTTGATCCTCATCAGCATCGGAATCGGCGTCCTGGAGAGCCCGCCGATCCGCCTGCTGCCGTGGATCACGGCGGTGCTGATGCTGGCCTTCGCGGCGCAGAGCTTCGGGCAGCACGTCGGCGGCGCACCGCTGGGCAGCTTTCTCGGCGCGGTCGCCGCCACGCTGGGGGCGTCGCTCGTCGAGGCCATCCGGCCGAACCTGCCGCGGCTGGTGGTCTTCCTGCCGGCCTTCTGGCTGCTGGTTCCCGGTAGCCTCGGCTTGCTGTCCACCACCGCGCTGGCCACCAATGCCGGCGGCGGCGGGGCGAATGCCTTTGGCGTGGTGACGGTGGTGTGCGCGATCGCGGTCGGATTGCTGGTCGGCGCGGCGGCCGCGCGGTCGTTCAGCGGCGTCCTCGGCCGGCTGCGGCGCGGGTACCCGTTGCGTGGACGTGGGCGGCCGGGCCGGAGCCTGCTGCGCTGACCGCCGGACTAACCTCGACCAGATAGCGCCCCAAGGCTTTGGAGGTCACCGCATGACGCCACCGGCCCAGCCACTCCTGACCGACGTCGACGCCGTCGTCGGCGATCTCCTCGCCGCGCTGCCGCCGGGCCGGGTCGTCGTCGACGCGGACGTGATCCTCAGCCTCAGCCGGGATCAGGCGGCCGGGGCCCCGGCGGGCGTGCCGGCCGCCGTCGTGCGGGCTCGCAGCACCGAAGAGGTCCGCCAGGTCGTCGAGATCTGCCTGCGTCACCGCACCCCCGTCGTCGCCCGGGGCGCGGGCACCGGGCTCTCCGGTGGCGCCAACGCCGTCGACGGGTGCGTGGTGCTCTCCCTGGAGGCCATGACGGAGATCCTCGCGATCAACCCGCTCGAACGCCTGGCGGTGGTACAGCCGGGCGTGGTCAACGACGACCTTCGTGCGGCGGTCGCCGAGCACGGGCTGTGGTATCCACCCGACCCCGCGAGCTCGCCGTGGTCCACGCTCGGCGGCAACGTCGCGACCAACGCCGGCGGAGTCTGTTGCGTCAAGTACGGCGTCACCCGCGAGTACGTACTCGAACTCGAGGTGGTGACCGGCTCGGCGGAGGTGGTGCGCATCGGGCGCCGGACCGCCAAGGGCGTCGCCGGGTACGACCTGGTGAGCCTGCTCGTCGGATCCGAGGGCACCCTGGGCATCGTCACCGAGATCACCGTTCGTTTGCGCACCTTGCCCAGCGCGCCCATCACGGTGGCGGGCTTCTTCTCCTCGCTGGTGGCCGCCGGGCACGCGGTGCGCGCCGTCGGCGCGGCCGGGATCACACCCTCGGCACTGGAGTTGATGGACCGCTATTGCTTACGCGCCGTTGACGATTGGAAGCAGATGGGCCTGACCGACGCGGGCGACGTGCTGCTGCTCGCGCGGGTGGACGATCCGGAGCCCACCGGCACCGCACTGGCCGACGCGATCGTCGAGCACTTCCGCGCCAGCGGCGCGACGTGGGCCGAACGGTCGACCGATCCCGAGGAGGGGGAGGCCTTGTTCGCGGCCCGTCGCCTGGCCTACCCGGCACTCGAGCGGCTGGGGCCGGTGATTACCGAAGACGTGTGCGTACCAAGGGAACATGTTCCGGAGATGTTGGCGCGCATCGAGGCGTTGGCCGCTCGGCACGACGTGCAGATCGCCAACATCGCGCACGCCGGCGACGGCAACCTGCACCCGCTGATCATCGGACCGCCCGACGACGACGCCGAGTCGTGGCCGCGCATCCATGCCGCCTTCGACGGAATCCTCGAGGCGGCCCTGTCCCTCGGCGGCACGATCACCGGGGAGCACGGTGTGGGCCTGCTCAAGCGCGGCGGCCTGGTGAACGAGTTGTCGCCGGCGGTCCTCGGACTTCACCGAGCCGTCAAGGACGCCCTCGACCCGGCGGGAATCCTCAACCCCGGCAAGATCTTCGAGTAGCGCCTATGCGGCGTCGTTGGTGGTGACCGCCGGCAGCACGGCCGAGGTGACGAGGTGCCGGCGCAACCGCCCGTCCGACGTCCGGAAGAGGCAGTTCATGGCGGCCACGATGCCGCGGACGTCGTCGCGAGCGGTCAGGTACGTCCAGCGGTGCGCGTCGGGAAGCGCGAAGAACTGCTCGAAGAACCCCGGGACGTCGGCTGGCGGCATCCGCAGCAGCGACTCCAAACCGATTCGCCGGACCTGGTGGACCACCCGCGCGTCCAGCGGCCAGACCGTCTTCTGCGCGGCAGCCAGTGCCCCGCGTGGGCCCTCCGGCAGATGCGCCGCGAGTGCTGCCGCCACCTGCGGAGCCAGCCGCAGCGAGGTCGCCAGGCTGAAACCGGTCGCGGGGTGGATCAGGGGGGCGGCGGCCCCGAAGCCGAGCGCTCCGGGCGCGCGGTGGCGCGGATGGTCCACCCGGAACGACACGCGTTCGGTGCGAGCGTCGGTCGGCGGCTGAACACCGTGACGGGTCAGCCGCGCGTGCAGTCGCCGGCGCAACGTCGACAGCGGCAGGCCGGGCCGGCGGGCCAGCGAGGTCTCCTCCATCAGCACGGTGCCGTCGCCGAGCGGTATCACGTAGAGAAAGGTCGGCCAGCCAGTCTCGCCGTGGTCGGCGCGCCAATCCATGAACAGCGCGTCGTCGGGCTCGACGAACGGCGCGGCTGCGGCGGCGTCGACGACCACTCCATAGGCGGTCTGCGCTGCAGCGGGACGGCGCCGCGTGGTCCGGTCCAACGGTCTCGCGCCACCCCCGGCGTCGACGACCACCGAGGCCCGCAGCTGCGACCCGTCCGCCAGGGCGACGACGCCAGCCTCCGGAGATCCGACCACGCGTGCGGCGTGGACGCGTACGTCGTTCAAGCCGTCGGTGAGGTGTCGCTGAAGTGCGGGCACGTCGAGAACGGCGTACTCCCAACCCAACTGGTGTTCGGACACCGCGATCGCTCGGCCGGCGGCGCGCGCCGACACCACCGACGTCGGCAAGTCGGGCGGCAGTTCCCCGCTCCACATGCCGTAGGTCGCGGTCCACGGCCGCTCCGGTGCGGGGTCGACCACCGCGGTCGCCAACCCGAGTCGCCCGCAGGCGCCCGCGATGGCCAGACCGGCCGGCCCCGCTCCGACCACCAGAACGTCCGTGTGTCTCATCGTGCCCTGTCTCGAAGGAGGTCCGACGGGTCGCCGGTCCACGCGGCCCCGATGGCCGTCACCCCTCAGACGCTAGCGGGTGCGATGGCCGGTTAGCCGACGGCCGCCGGTGTGCTTTCCCAGAGTGCGCGCCAGTCGTCTTCTTCCCGTTGTTTGTCGTGGTGCAGTGCGGTGGACGGTGCGGTGAGGTGGATCGCCGGGTGGGGGAGGCCGAAGAAGTCGCCCTTGCCTTGAGCCGAGGTGTGCGACCCGGTGTCGATGAAGCAGTAACCCTCTCCCGAGATGGGGTCGTCGTAATTGGTCTTGCCGAGGTAGTGCAGGGCGTTCTGGGCGGCTGCGGCGGCGCCGTTCTTGGCGAAGATCGCGGCCTTGGGCAGGGGGCGTCCGGACGGGGACGTCACGGTCGTGGCGTCGCCGATGGCGAAGATCCCGGGATGGCAGGTCTGCATGGTGGTCGGGTCGACGGTGATCCACCCGTCTCCGTCGAGGGTGACCGCGGGCGCGTGCGGGGGCACGAAGACGAGGAGGTCGAAGTCGGCGGTGGTGCCGTCGGTGAACTCGACGCGGCGATTGTCGCCGTCGACGGTGGCAACGTTTCGTTCGCCGTGGAAGTCGATGCCGTTGCCGGCGAGCATGGTGATGAGTTCTTGGCCGGCGTAGGGGCCGGCCGAGGGCATCGGCTGCTTCTCCGGGCTGTAGACGTCGATCGTGGTGGCCGCGCGGGAGCCGTTGTCTTGCAGGAGGTCTGCGGCGAGCAGGGCGCCCTCGTAGGGGGCGACCGGGCAGCGGTAGGGGGCAGAGGTGACGAGGAACATCAGCTTTCCGCCGGTGAAGCTGCTCAGCGCTCGATGGGCGTCGGCGGCGGCGGCAGCGCTGTAGTAGTGCACGGCCGTGCCGGCGTCGACGGCGTGTTGCAGACCGGGGATGGCGTCCACGGCGTTGCGTGCGCCGGTGGCGATCACCAAAGCGTCGAAGGAGATGACGGTGGAATCGGTCAGGGTGACGGTGCGCAGGTCGACGTCGACGCGTCGGACGGATCCGGTGACGGTGGTGATGCCCTGAAGCGCTTGGGGGTTGGGCCGGATCGGGATGCTGTCCTCCTCGCGCCAGCCGCGCATCACCCAGGGCAGGGTGAAGCCGAGGAAGTGGGAGAAGTCCTCGTCGACGAGGGTGACGTCCACGTCGTCCATGGAGACTCCGGTGTCGGCGAGTTCCTTGAGGACGCTGAGGCCGCCGATTCCGGCGCCGAGGATCACTACCTGCTGCTTGGTTGTCATGTTCCTACCTACCTCTTCTTCCAAAAGGGGCTTCGGCGAGGTGTCGAAGCTTCGGTCGTGGGGTGGCCGCCACACCACTGGGCTGCGGGCACGCCCCGCTTGACGGCGTCGACGTGTGAACCACACCCCGACCAGGTGGTCTTTCCGCAGGTGCGGCACTTCACGGCATGACACATGGTCGCCGTCCTCTAGTGGGCCGGGCGCGGACGCTGCAGCTGGCTGAACGAGCTGGTTGACGCCAGCGTCGCGAGGGCCGTGAACAGCGGCACCGTCTGATCGTCGGTGGGCACCGAGGTCAGCACGGGTCCGAAGAAGGCGTGCCCGTCGACCGAGACGATGGGACTGCCGCCGGTCTCACCGAGGGCGGCTTGCCCGGCGGCGTGGGACTTCGCCACCAGCTCGTCGAGGGACGAGTCCGTCAGCGCGGCGGGTGAGACGTCGTCGGCATTGGCGCTTTGGATGACTTGGGAGATCAGGGCGTCGTCGACCACGCCCGGTGCGTCGTCGAAGTAGTGGCGGCCAAAGGTGAAGTAGGCGGCGGACAGGCCAGCCGATCCGGTCTCCCTCTGGACGGCGGCCATGAGCCTGCCGATGCGGCGCGAGTCGACCATGCGTGTCTGCTGCTGCGGCGGAAGCTCGCGGCCCTCGTTGAGGATCGCCAGATTCGCCAGTTGCCAGTCGACGTCGAATCCAACTGCGGCGCCTGCCTTGACGAGCCAGCGCGCGGTGTTCCACGAGAAGAGGCAGACCGGGTCGAACCACATCGTCACCGAGGGGATTCGGGGGTCGGTCAGGTCGTGAGATTCGGTCATTGTCGTGCGTCCTTTCGTATCGCGCCCGGGCTGGGCGTCAAGCCAAGCTGAGGAACAACTTCTCCAACTGTTCGACGTTGAGCGCCGGCGTGCCGCCGGCCGGGCTATCGAGACAATCGCGCAAACCGGTGGCGATGATCTTGAATCCGGCACGGTCCAACGCCTTGGACACCGCCGCAAGCTGGGTGACGACGTCCTTGCAATCGCGCCCCTGCTCGATCATTCCGATCACACCCGCCAGTTGGCCGTGTGCTCGGCGTAGCCGGTTCAGGGTGGCGTCGATGTCGGCACGGGCGTGCGCCTGGGTCGGTGGTGCGTCACCGCTCTGGTTGGTCATGATTCATTTATACCATACCCCGTAGGGTATACATGGTGGCGAAGACTTCACTGGGCGTGGGCGTCCTGGCGACGTAGGCGGCGATTCGCCGCCACTAGACCCACGGTCGGCAAGGCCCGCCCCCTGCCAGCCGGCAGACGTCGAGGAATGGAAAGTGACATGACATCGATAGCCCAAGCGGCGAAACGGTTCTGGGTCGTGCTAATCGTCCTGGTGTCCGTCGTGGTCGCAGCCGTCGTGGTGTCGCGCCTGCGGGGATTCTTCGGCAGTGATCTCCCGGAGTCGGCGGCTGGCGCGGGAACCGACGCCATCGTGGCGTTCAACCGCAAGACGGTGACCTACGAGGTCGTCGGGCCGCGAGAGGCCTCTGGTTCGGTGAGCTACCTCGACGTGAACGGGCAGACCCGCGAGGCCGACTTCACCGAACTGCCGTGGTCGGTAACGGTGACCACCACCGATCCCGGCGTGTTCGCGAATCTCGTTGCACAGGGCAATGTCGCGACGCTCGGATGTCGCATCCTGGTCAACGGAACCGTCACCGCCGAACACCACGCATCCGGCCGCGATGCACAGGCGTTCTGTTTGGACAAAGCCGCATGAGCGCCCACGGCGGACCGTCCCGAGCCGCCCGGATCATGCGGAGGGCTGCCATTCCCATCATTCTCGCTTGGGTCGCCGTGACGGCGGCACTGAACTTGCTGGTGCCACAGATCGAGGCGGTGGGGCAGCAGAATGCGGTGTCGTCGTCCCCGCAGGATGCGCCGGCGGTCATGGCCGCCAAGGAGATGGGCAAGAAGTTCGGCGAGTTCACCTCCGACAGCGTGGCCATGGTCGTCCTGGTCGGTGACCAGCCGCTCGGCGATGCGGCCCACCGCTACTACGACACCCTCGTCGACGAGCTGCAGAGGGACACCGTCCATGTCCAACACATCCAGAACTTCTGGGGGGACCTGATCACCGCGGCCGGCGCGCAGAGCGCTGACGGCAAGGCCGCGTACGTGCAACTCAACCTCGCCGGAGACCAGGGCAGCACCCTGGGCAACGCGTCGGTCGAGGCGGTGCGCGGCGTCGTCGACCACACGCAGGCGCCGCCGGGTGTGCGCGCCTACGTGACGGGGCCCGCGCCGCTCACCACCGACACCGCGCTCGCCGGTGACAAGAGCATGGTGACGATGATGGCCGTCACGATGGTCGTGATCACCATCATGCTGCTGATCGTGTACCGCTCGATCGGCACGGTGCTGCTGATCCTGGCGATGGTCGGCGTCGAGATGGGTGCCGCGCGCGGCGTGGTCGCGTTGCTCGGGCACGCCAAACTGCTTGACTTCTCCACCTTCTCGGTCAGCCTGCTCACCGCGTTGGCGATCGCCGCCGGCGCCGACTACGCGATCTTCCTCATCGGGCGCTACCACGAAGCGAGACAGTCCGGTGAAGATCCGGAGACGGCGTACTACAGCGCATTCCGTGGCGTGGCACACGTCATCCTGGGATCCGGGCTGACCATCGCCGGAGCGGTGCTGTGCCTGCGACTGACCCGGCTGACCTACTTCACGTCGTTGGCCTTGCCCGCGGCCCTCGGCGTGGTCGTCGTCGTCGCGGCGGCGCTGACGGTGGCACCTGCCATCCTCGCCGTGGCTAGCCGGTTCGGACTGCTCGAGCCGAAGCGTGCGATGAAGACCCGCGGATGGCGCCGCATCGGAACCGCCACGGTCCGCTGGCCCGTTCCCGTCCTCGCGGTGGCTGTTGCCATCGCCGTTCTGGGAATCCTTGCCGTGCCGGGGTACACGACCAGCTACGAGGACCGCCACTACATTCCCGACACGGTGCCGTCCAACGAGGGATACAACGCGGCCGAGAAGCACTTCAGTGCAGCCCGGCTCAACCCCGACGTCATGATGGTCGAGTCCGACCACGACCTGCGCAATTCCGGCGACATGATCGTCTTGGACCGAATCGCCAAGGCACTGTTCCGGATTCGAGGAATCGCCATGGTACAGAGCATCACCAGGCCGTTGGGCTCACCGATCGCCCACAGTTCCATCCCGTATCAGGTGGGCATGCAAGCGGTGCCCATCACCCAGAACCTCCAGTTCCTGAGGACCCGGATGAACGACATGGACACGATGGCCACCGACCTTGGCACCATGATCACGTCGATGCAGACCATGCACTCGATGATGACGCGGTTCTCCGACGCCACGGGTCGTACCGTCACCGACATGTCCGCGATGAAGGACTCGGTGGATCAGATGCGCGATCATCTGGCCGACTTCGACGACGCGGTGCGCCCGCTGCGCAACTACTTCTACTGGGAGCCCAACTGTTTCAACATCCCGGTGTGTTGGGGAGCTCGATCGGCCTTCGACGCCGTCGACGGCGTCGACGGGTTCAGCAGCAACATGACGGCGCTGATCGAGGACTTCGGCGACATCGACGCGCTCACCCCGCAACTGGCCGCACAGTTGCCGCCGATCATCGCTACCGCCACCACCATGCAGCAAACCCTGCAGGCATCCACACCACGTTCTCCGGGTTGTTCGATCAGATGCAGCAGATGACCGACACGGCGGCCGCGATGGGACAGGCTTTCGACGCCTCCAAGAGCGACGACTACTTCTACCTACCGCCGGAGGTGCTGCAGAATGCCGACTTCAAGCGCGGCCTGAAGCTGTTCCTGTCACCGGATGGAAAGGCCGCCCGCTTCGTCATCACCCACGACGTCGACCCGGCGACCGAGCTGGGCATCTCGGTGGTCGACGGCGAGCTCATCGCCGCTCACGAAGCGGTGAAGGGCACCCCGCTGGCCGACGCCAAGGTGTCGCTCACGGGCACTGCGGCGACCTACCGGGACATCCAGAGTGGGGCCAAGTACGACCTGATGATCGCCGCCTTCGCCGCGATCGTCCTGATCTTCTTGGTCATGTTGGTGATCACCCGCGCCTTGGTGGCTTCACTGGTGATCGTCGGCACCGTACTTCTGTCGCTCGGTGCGTCGTTCGGCCTGTCGGTGCTGATCTGGGAACGGATCATCGGCATGGACATGCACTGGATCGTGCTGGCCTTCTCGGTGATCGTCCTGCTGGCCGTCGGATCGGACTACAACCTGCTCCTGGTGTCACGATTCAAGGAGGAGGTCGGGGCGGGAATCAAGACGGGCATCATCAGGACCATGGGTAGCACCGGGAGCGTGGTGACCGCGGCCGGGTTGGTGTTCGCCTTCACCATGTTCTCGATGCTTTCCAGCGATCTACGCCATGTCGGCCAAGCCGGATCGACGATCGGGCTCGGGTTGCTGTTCGACACCCTCGTCGTCCGGTCCCTGATGACGCCCTCGATTGCGGCGATCCTCGGCCGGTGGTTTTGGTGGCCGCTGAACGTCCCCAACCGTCCGCGCCGGGCTCCGGTCCACGGGGACGCGCCTGCCGCACGGTCGTCGTGACGCCGTTCCGTCATTCGCCTGCTGCCGCCGCCGGTTCGACGAAGGTACGCGCCGAAAATGGTCCAGCGTCGGGGAACTTGGTCCTCTCCGTATCAGACGGTGTGAATCCTATTCGCGTGCAAAGTGTTTGGCACGGCCTGCGTTGGCCCGCCCTTTTTGTAGCGTGAATGATAAAACTACCCTAGTGGGGACGGACCGGGGCGGTGCACTGCCGGGCTATCGCCGCCGGGCGCCTCGACGGCCGGCGGGCCATGCACTGATCGCCACCTCGGCGACCGCACGCAGGGTCTCGGCGTCGGCGCCGTCTCGGGCGCGTGACGACAACCCGCGCAAGACGACGTCGACGTAGTCGGTCAGCGCCTCGACGTCCGCGTCGACGGGCAAGTCGCCCTCCTCCTTGGCTCGCTCGAGGCGGGCCCGGATGGCCTGCAACCCCTCCCGGCGGTATTCGTCGAGCAGTGGATCGGAGATGACGAAGCACCCCGGCGGGTGCTCGGTGCTGCAGTACTCGCGCACCGCGACGTCGAAAATCGTGGCGACGACGTCGCGGGCGGTGGCCTCGCCGACCGCTTGGGGGACCACGACGGCGGGCGTCGTCAGATAGAGCGCAACGGCTTCCTCGTAGAGGGCCTTCTTGTCGCCGAAGGCGTTGTACAGACTCGGCGCCGAGATTCCCATCGCCACGGTGAGGTCCTTGAGCGTGGTGCGCTCGTAGCCCTGTTGCCAAAACAGGTGCATCGCCTGGGTCAGCGCCTCGGCACGATCGAATTCCCGCGGCCGTGCCATGGCCTCCATCGTAGGCCCGGGGCGGTGTTGCGCCGCCGTCGATCGGAATGCTGCACGTCTCAATCCCGCCGATCTATGTATTTCACGCCGTCCAATCTGCGTCCTACGGTGGGACGATGTCCGACGTCGTCATCTGTCACCCACTCCGAACTCCCGTAGGCCGCATGGGTGGTGTGCTCGCGGCACTGACCGCGGCCGAGTTGGCCACCGTCGTGCTCAAGGCGCTCGTGGCCCGTTCCGGGTTGGGGGAGGGCGACGTCGACGACGTCGTCCTGGGCAACGGCTACGCCAACGGAGAGGCGCCCGCCATCGGACGAATTGCGGCTCTGGACGCCGGGCTTGGGATGTCGGTGCCCGGTCTGCAGATCGACCGCCGCTGTGGTTCGGGCCTGCAGGCGGTGTTGTATGCGGCGGGTCAGGTCGCCACCGGGGCGGCCCGCGTCGTCGTCGCCGGCGGCGCGGAATCGATGTCCAACGTCGAGCACTACGCCCTGGGACTGCGCACCGGAGTGCGCCAGGGTGGCATCGCACTACTGGACCGACTCGATCGTGCGCGTGAAACGGCGGGCGGCTCAACGTATCCCGTAGCCGGTGGCATGATCGAGACCGCCGAGAACCTCCGTCGGGAGTACGGCATCACCCGGGAAGAGCAGGACGAACTGTCGGTCCGCTCGCACCGCCGCGCCGTCGCCGCCCACGAGGAGGGCCGCTTCACCGACGAACTGGTGCCCGTCACGGTTCCCGGCGCACGAGGCCGGCCCGACACCGTGGTCGACCGTGACGAGCATCCACGGGCGGACATCACCGTCGAGCGATTGGCCGCGTTGCGTCCCACGAGGTCGAAGGTCGACGACCGGTCGACGGTGACTGCCGGAAACGCGTCCGGCCAAAACGACGGCGCCGCAATGTGCGTCGTCACCACCCGCGCCGAGGCCGACGCACGTGGTCTCACTCCGCTTCTGGCCCTGCGCTCGTGGGCCGTCACCGGCTGCGCACCCGACCGCATGGGCATTGGACCGGTGAGCGCCTCGGCGGCCGCCCTGGACCGGGCCGGGCTCACCCTCGACGACGTCGACCTCGTCGAACTCAACGAGGCCTTCGCCGCTCAGGTTCTCGCGGTGCTGTCGGAGTGGAAGATCGATCCGCTCGACGAGCGGGTCAACCCCAACGGTTCGGGAATCTCACTGGGTCATCCCATCGGGGCCACCGGCGCGCGCATCCTGGCGACGGCGGCGTTCGAGGCGCGCCGCCGTGACGCCCGGTTCGTCCTGGAGACCATGTGCATCGGCGGCGGGCAGGGCTTGGCGGCGGTCTTCGAAACCGTCCGCTGAGCGGCGCGGCGACCAGTGGATGGCACGGTCACCTTCACGATCAACCTGCGCGCCGACTGATTTGGTGAGACGCTCACCCGGTGGACTTCACCTGTCTCGCCCATGGTGACTCCGCCGCCGGGCGTACTGCTCGCTGACTGTCGTGGGGCGAGCTGGTCAGGGGGGCACACCATCTTTCGATCGATCTTGATGCCGGTGACGGCCGTGGTGCTGGCCGTCGTGGGGGCAGTCGGCACGTCGACCGCGAGTCCCGCCACGGCGACGGCCGACGGGTGTTCCGACGTGTTGGTGATATTCGCGCGCGGAACGTTCGAGGCGCCGGGCGCGGGAAAGGTGGGCGACCCGTTCATCGCCGCGGTGCGGGCCCGGGCAGGCGAGCGCACGGTCGACGAGCATGCGGTGATTTATCCGGCGTCCATCGACTTCCCGCGGGTGGTCGACGGCGTCGTCGACGCCAGCACCACCATCCGCGCTGTCGCACAGTCGTGTCCGGATACCAAGATGGTGGTCGGCGGTTACTCGCAGGGCGCCGCGGTGGCGGCGTACACCACCTTCGACCACCTGCCGCCGGACGTCGTCCTGCCGCCGGGGATCACCGGTCCGCTGCCACCTGAGGTCGCGTCGCACGTCTCCTCGGTGGTGCTGTTCGGGCTGCCCACCAATCGGGTTGTCTCGCTGCTGGATTCGCAGGCGCCACCGATCGAGGTCGGAGACCTCTTCGCCGGCAAGATCCTCGAACTGTGCAACCCGGGCGATCCGGTGTGCGAGCCCGGCGGACGCGACCGTCCCGCCCACAGCGCCTACGTCGACGACGGGTCGGTCGACCGCGCGGCCGACTTCGCTGCGGCCAAGTTGGGTTGGTGAGGCCACCTCGCCAGGATGGTTTGCGCTCTAGCGCAATCCGTCGGTCGTGACTCCGGCCGTCGGCCGGCAGGCGATACCGTACGCTCGGAGTTCGAGCGGAGAGGCGGGGTCGTCATGGCGCGGGTGCGAAACCAGGATGCGCGCCGCAACCAACTCGTCTCGGCCGCCATCGACGTCATCGCCAATCGGGGCGTCGGCGGCATGCGGGTGAAGGACATCGCCGACGCGGCGGAGATTTCGCCGAGGTTGGTCGCCTACTACTACCCGGAGATCGAGGACCTCGTCGACGAGGTCTACCGCAATGCCGTGGACCGGTACTACTGGCAGCGTCTCGACGCGATCAGCAAGCTCGACGATCCCCGCGACCGCCTGGTCAACCTCATCGATTCCGGCTTGCCCGCCGGTGACGACGACATGCTCAACCGGGCGCTCTACGAATTGGCCGTCAACGCAGGTCGCGACCCCTCGCACGGCACATTGCTGACCCTGCTGTTCGACCGCGAGGTGTCGCTGTACGTGGCCGTTCTCGAGGCGGGGCGCGCGTCGGGTGCCTTCGTGCTCACCGAACCGGTGCTCTCCATCGCGCAGAACTTCGTCGCGCTCGAAGACGCGTATGGCATGCATCTGAATGGTGGCAACTCCTCGCTGGACCCCTCCGTCGCCGCCGGTCTCATGCGGTCCTACGCACGGTCGGTCACCGGCGCCGACGTCTAGCGCCCACCCGACTGCCGCGGACGGGTTCGGCGGCCGAATGACGACGTTGCACGTTCCTCGCGGTGGCGCGGCCGGCCCCGGTGTCTTGCCCTCCCCTTGACGACTGCTCGTTGGTGGAGCATTCTTTGCGTTCAAGCGCAGAGAATTAGAGGATGACGGGTCCATGGAACGTGATGGCATGAAGACGGGCTTCTTCCACGACGAACTCTGCCTATGGCACAGCACGGGTGAAGCCGTGCTGTTCCTCCCCGTCGGCGGCTGGCTGCAGCCACTCGCCGGTGGGGGTCATCCCGAGTCGCCGGAGAGCAAGCGGCGGCTGAAGGCCCTGTTGGACGTGTCCGGTCTGACGCGCCACCTGTCGGTCAGCAGTGCGGAACCCGCGACGGTCGAGGACCTGTTGCGCGTGCACACCGCCGGCTACGTCGAGCGATTCAGGCACCTCAGCGCGGACCGTGGCGGGGAGATCGGACCGGAAGCGCTGTTCTCTCGTGGCGGGTTCGACATTGCGTCACTGTCGGCGGGCCTGGCCAAGCAGGCCGTCTTGGACGTCGTCGACGGCGTCCGACGGAACGCCTATGCGCTGTCGCGTCCGCCGGGGCACCACTGCCTGCCTGACAGCGGGATGGGCTTTTGCCTACTCGCCAACATCCCCGTCGCCGTCGAGGCGGCGAAGGCGAGCCGCGGGCTCGGCAAGGTGGCGGTCGTCGACTGGGACGTCCACCACGGCAACGGGACTCAGCACATCTACTACCAGCGTGACGACGTGCTGACGATCTCGCTGCACCAAGAGAACTGCTTCCCGGTCGACACCGGCGCGGTCGACGAACTGGGCGAGGGCGCCGGCAGGGGATTCAACCTGAACGTGCCTCTGCCGCCGGGGTCCGGCCACGCCACCTATCTGCATGCCATGCGGACGATCGTGATTCCTGCTCTCGAGCGCTTCGAACCCGACCTCATCGTGGTCGCCAGTGGTCTCGACGCCAACGCCGTCGACCCGCTCGCGCGACAACTCCTGCACGCCGGATCGTTTCGCGACATGACCCGACTGGTTCAGGACGCCGCCGACGGGCTGTGCGACGGGCGCCTGGTCGTGGTGCACGAGGGCGGCTACGCCGAGTCTGCCGTGCCCTTCTGCGGATTGGCGATCGTCGAGACGCTCGCGGGCATCCGTACCGAGGTGGTCGACCCCTTCGAGGAGACGTTCGTCGCGCAACAGCCGACCGCGCGCGTCGTCGAGTACCAGAAGGCGATCGTCGACGACATCGCCCGCGAACTACGCAACAACCGCACCCACGTCAACTGAGAGGACGGAATCACCCATGACCGACACCATCGAGAGTCCGCACGTACTGGCTACGGGCGACGATTCGGCAGGCGATCTGGGGCGGATGGCTCAACGGCATCTCGTCATGAGCTTCACGCCGGGCTCGGCCTACACCGGCGCGCCCCCGCCGGTGATGGTCCGCGGGAAGGGCAGCCGGCTGTGGGATGCCGAGGGGCGGGAGTACCTCGACGCCCTGGCCGGATTGTTCTGCGTGAACGTGGGATACAGCTTCGGCGGTGAGATCGGCGACGCGGTGCGCGACCAGATGGCCGAGCTTCCGTACTACACCAACTGGGGCGTCGCACATCCCCCCGCGGTGAAGCTGGCCGCCAAGATTGCCGAGTTGGCTCCTCCCGGGCTGGACCGGGTTTACTTCACCTCGGGCGGAGGTGAGTCCAACGAGGCGGCCATCAAGCTGATCAGGCAGTATCACCAGGCGCGCGGAGAACATGGACGAATCAAGTTCATCTCACGGCGCGCCGCGTACCACGGCACCTCGTTCGGAGCTCTGTCGCTGAACGGTATGACCAACCTGCGCAAGCAATTCGAGCCCCTGATGTACGGCTCTCGGCACATCACCAACAGCAAGCGCTACAAGCGCCCCGCCGGGGAGACCGAACAGCAGTTCACCGAGACGCTCCTGCGCGAGATCGAGACCCTGATCGTGCAGGAAGGTCCCGACACCGTGGCCGGCATCTTCCTCGAACCCATGCAGAACGCCGGCGGGTCGTTGGTCCCGCCCGCGGGATTCCACGACGGGGTGCGCGAGATCTGCGACCGTTACGGCATCGTGCTGGTGGCCGACGAGGTCATCTGCGGATTCGGCCGGCTCGGCGAGTGGTTCGGCTCGACGCGATTCAACGTACGACCCGACGTCATCACCTTTGCCAAGGGCGTCTCGTCGGCGCACGCGCCGCTGGGCGGCATGATCACCACGAGCGCGATCCTCGACACCGTGAACGACGGCCCCGACGGTATGTATCTGCACGGCTTGACGTTTGGGGGGCACCCCGCAGCGTGCGCCGCGGGACTGGCCAACATCGCGGTGATGGAGCGCGAGGACGTCCTCGGCAACGTCACGCGCAACGAGGCGTACTTCCGCGCCCAGCTCGACACGTTGCTCGACCAGCGCCTGGTCGGCGACGTCCGGGGCGTCGGCTATCACTACTCGCTGGAGTTGGTGACCGACGAGGAGCGGTGCACGTGGGCGGCCACGACGACGGCGGGCGACTTCGTCCACACCATGCTGGCGCCTGCGTTGTTCGACGCCGGGATCTTGTGCCGTACCGCGGTGGACCACGAGGGCACCCCACTGATTCAGTTCTCGCCGCCGTTGGTCTTCAGCCGGGCAGACATCGACGATCTCGTGAGCCGTGTCGCCAACGTTCTGGACGCTCTCGCGGACCGCCTGACGTAAACCGGGCCATTCGACGACTCGCCCGCACCCGGCCGGGGTGCGGGCGAATCGTGCTGTGCTAGAGCAGATCTACGTGCTCGCGCGCAGAATCAATGCTGGATGCGTTGTGTTGCAACAAGTATCGGATTATCCGTTCTTCTGGCAAGGAAAAGCGCGTTTTACAGATGCCCAGGTTGGCCGCAGTGTCGTACCTCACAGGAGCGGTATCGCTCGACGATCATCGAAGGAAGGGTGCGAGACATGTCCTCCGGCAAACCAACTGAGGTAGGAGCCGACGAGCGCACCGCTCGCGCGGCCAGTGAGACCAGGCATCTCCAGCGATCACTGGGGCGGCTGGACGTCATCTTTCTGATCGTCGCGGCAGTGGTGTCGATCGAGGTCCTCGGCCAGGTGTCGAGCTTCGGTGGCCAGACGTTTACGTGGGCCCTCGTGCTCGCCCTCTTCTTCCTGGTCCCGTACGGTCTGATCTTCGCCGAGATCGGCAGTACCTTCACCGACGAGGGCGGCGTGTACGTATGGGTTCGTCGCGCCTTCGGCCGGCCGCTGGCCGCGCTGGCCTCGTTGCTGACGTGGGTGACGCAACCCGTCTGGGTGGGTGGTTCCTGCACGTTCATCGCGGCAGAGGTGGTGAGTACGTACGTCGTCCACTTCGAGCACGGTTCGTTGACCGACTATCTCTTCAAGACCGCGTTCGTCTGGATGACGGTGCTCGCCGCGGTGGTCAGCCTGCGGCACGGCAAGTGGATCCCGAACGTGGGCGCCATCCTGAAGATCGTGTTCCTGCTGGTCTTCATCGTGACGGCGGGCGTGTACGCGGCACGAAACGGATTCGCCGGTCTGACCGCGGGTGACTTCTCCCCGACGCTCGCGGGTCTCCTCGGGGTCACGCCGCTATTGCTGTTCTCCTACCTCGGATTCGAGTCGGGAAACAGCGCGGCCGAGGAGATGAAGAAGCCGGCGCGCGACGTGCCGGTCGCCATCGCCCGATCCGCGACGATCGCCGCGGCCGCGTACTTGCTCCCCATCGCGGCGATTCTGTTGGTCGTGCCGGCGGAAAAGATCACGGGGATCGGCGGGTTGATGGAGGCGGTCGCCACCGTGTTCGGCGTGTACGGGTCCGCCGCTCCGGTCATGCTGACGCTGAGCGGAATCGTCTTTGCGTTGGTGTTGATGACGCAGGGGGCCGCCTGGATGATCATCAGTGACCGGATGCAGGCGATGGCTGCGGCCGACGGCGCGTTCTTCGGTGGGTTCTTCGGCAGATTCCATCCGAAGCTCGGGACGCCACTGCGCGTCAACCTGATGTCCGGTGTCGTGGGCACGATCTTCATGCTGGCCGCCATGGCGGTCAGCGGTTCGGCCGCAGCGGTCTTCGGGGTGGTCCTGTCGATCTCGGTGTCGACGTTCTTGCTGAGCTACCTGATCTCCATTCCGGCGGCGGTGCGTCTGCGGACTGCGTTCCCCGAGGTGGATCGGCCGTTCAAGGTGCCGGTCTCCGACCGCGTGTTCCGGGCGATGGGGGCGCTCTGCATCGCGTGGGTGGCGCTGGGCAGTTGGGTTGCCGTGTTCCCGGGGACACTCGACCGGATCTTCGGCCTCGACTACGACTTCGAGGAGACGTGGGGGGTCAGTCGGTGGGTGTTCGAACTCTTCACCCTGGGCACTCTGGCGGCGCTCGCCGCGTTGGGCACGGTGGGCTACCTGGCCGCCAAGCCGCTGCGCGTCGAGGTCCGGCGCACCGAGCGCAGCCCGGCGGTCGACGCGCCGTCGGCCATGGCCGTCGAATAGCGCGGCTGACCTGCCGGATCTAAAAAACCGATGCAATTGCCCGGTTCTTTGAGATTTACCTGTCCTAGCAGGCCGCCAATACTCGGGTGATCGAAGTCACCACCGCAGGAACACGTCGTCGAAAGTCGGAACCCATGACCGCACCCGTCCCCCACGCCGACTCCGTCGAGCGCCGGACAATCGAGCACATCCCGGTGGACGAACGCCACGGCCGGGCCCGCGACCTCTTCACGGTGTGGTTCGGGTCCAACATCATGCTGCTGACCATCATCACCGGAGCGCTTGCCACCACCGTGTTCGCGCTGCCGTTGTGGGCAGGAGTGCTGTCGGTGGTGCTCGGCAACGTCGTCGGCGCCGTGGTGATGGCCCTGCACGCCGCTCAGGGTCCGCAGATGGGCGTGCCGCAGATGCTGCAGACTCGAGCCCAGTTCGGTTCCTATGGAAGCCTTTTGGTCGTGGTGCTGGTCGTCTTCATGTACCTGGGCTTCTTCGCCTCCAACGCGGTCCTCGGTGGGCAGGCGCTGGCGAAGGTCACCGGCCTGCCGTCGAATTGGTCGATCGTCGTCATCGGAGTGATCAGCGTGGTGGCCACGATGGTCGGCTACCGGCTCATTCACCGGGTGACGGCGGTCCTCTCGGTCGTCGCTGGCGGGGCACTGCTCGTCGCCTTCGTCTGGATCGTCGGTGTCAACGGAGTGCCGACCGGCACGTGGCACACCGACGGCTTCACGTGGGCCGGCTTCATGGCCACCCTGTCGGTGGCCGCTCTGTGGCAGATCGCCTATGCGCCCTATGTTTCCGACTACACCCGGTACATGCCACGCGACACCGGTCAGCGGGCCGCGTTCTGGGGGACCTACTCCGGCTGCGTCCTCGGCTCGGTCCTGCCGATGCTGTTGGGTGTCTTGGTGGGTGCGGCGCTGCCGGACGCAGACACGATGGACGGCTTGTCGACCCTGACCCACGGCGTCACCACCGGAGTGTTCGCAATCTTCGCGATCGGCATCACCGCGACCAACGCGATGAACCTCTACTGCGGCACCCTGTCCACGATCACCGTGGGTCAGAACGTCTTTCCGAAGTGGAGTCCCGGGGCGGGCAGCCGTGCGGCGGTCTCGGTGGTGCTCTTCGTCATCGCGCTGATCCCCGCACTGGTCAGCGCCGACGACTTCCTGGCCAACTACGCGAGCTTCCTCGCTCTGCTCCTGTGTGTCCTGATCCCGTGGACCGCCGTGAACCTCGTCGACTACTACCTGCTGCGCCACGGTCACTACGACATCGACGCCCTCTTCGAACGCGACGGCGGACGCTACGGTCGCTTCAACTGGGTGGCCATCGGCTGCTACTTCGCGGGCATCCTCGTGCAGATTCCGTTCCTGTCGACGACGCTGTTCACCGGGTTCGTCGCCAGCGCGATCGGGGGAGTGGACGTGTCCTGGATCGTCGGGTTGGCCGTCATCTGCCCGCTGTACTACGTCCTGATGAAGCCACGTGTCCGGTCGGACGCCCGGCAGCCGGCGCATGGGGTGGAGTCCGTCGCGTGACGGATCCGCACTACCTGATCGTCGGCGGTGGCACCGCCGGATGCATCGTCGCCGCGAGACTCTCGGAGGATCCGGGCGTGACGGTGACCGTTGTCGAACCGGGCCCCTCCGACGTCGACGAACCACGCGCACTGGACATTCGGCGGTGGGCGGAGATGCTGGAGGGCGAATACGACCTGGATTACCGGAGCATCGCCCAGCAGCGGGGAAACTCGCACATCCGACAGGCCAGGATGCGCATCCTCGGCGGCTGCTCGACGGCCAACACGATGATCACCTGGCGGCCGTTGGCCGCCGACCTGGACGACTGGGCTGCTTCGGGTGCCGACGGATGGGACTCCGCGACGCTGAACCCGTACTACGACCGCATCGCGTCGCCCATCACGCCGGTGCCGCCCGCGGATCAGAACCCCTACGTCGCCGACGTCGTCACGTCGGCGAGGGCGGCGCTGGACCTGCCCGCGCGCACGGCCTGGAACAGCGATCCCGGATTCGCCGAAACGGGCAGGGGGGCCGGGTTCTTCGAGATCGGGTACACCCCCGAGACCCACTTGCGCTCCTCGACGTCGGTCCACTATCTCCACGAGGCCATCCGGACCCGGCCGAATCTGCGCGTACTTCACGGCCTGCAGGCCGTCCGGGTGCTCGTCGAAGACGGAACCGCGGTCGGCGTGCTGGTGCGCGACGCCGCCGGGACGCTGTCGGAACTGCGAGCCAGCCGCGAGACGGTGCTGTGCTGCGGTGCGATCGACACGCCGAAGCTCTTGCAGCTGTCGGGCATTGGGCCGGCTGCGGTGCTGACAGCGGCCGGTGTCGAGGTGCTCGTCGACAGCCCCGGCGTGGGGGAGAACCTCATGGACCACGCCGAGGGCCTGATCGTGTGGGAGGCCCGTCGCGACGTCCCGACCACGTGCGCCACCGGCTGGGACGCGGGCGCAGCGGTGCGTTTACACGACGACGGTCCGGCCCGGCCCGACGTCCTGATGCACTTTCCCGTCGAGGCAGTCGCCGACCATGCCGTGACCTACGGCACGGAGCTCCCGGATCGGATCGTGTCCATCGCCCCCAACGTCGCCAAGCCCAAGAGTCGTGGCCGGGTGTGGATCTCGACCGACGACGCCGCTGCCCCGCCGTGCATCGACTACGGCTACTTCACCGATCCCGAGGGGGTCGACGAGGCGACTCTGATTGCCGGCATCAGGCTGGCGCGGCGGATCGCCGCAGAGGCGCCGATGTCGGACTGGGTTGGTGAGGAAGTCTTCCCGGGCGCACACCTGACCACCGACGAGGAACTGTCGGCGCCGCTTCGCGCGACGCACCAGACCGTCTATCACGTGTCGGGGACGTGCCGGATGGGCGCCACCGACGACCCGATGGCTGTGGTGGATTCGCACCTGCGCGTGCGCGGCGTGGCCGGGTTGCGCGTCGTCGACGCGTCGGTCTTTCCGACCATTCCCTCGGTGAACCCGGTCGGAACCATCATGACGGTGGCCGAGAGGGCTAGCGATCTGATCGCCCTGTCCTAGAAGGCGATCCACGTGGTCTTGAGTCCGGTGTACTTGTCCAACGCGTGCAGGGACAGATCACGGCCGAACCCGGATTGCTTGAAGCCGCCGAACGGCGTCTGGGAACTCAGCGCGTCGACGGTGTTGACCGACACCGTTCCGGCTCGCAGTGCCGCGGCGACCGTGTGTGCACGGCGAAGGTCGGTGGTCCACACCGAGGCCGCCAGGCCGTACACGCTGTCGTTCGCCATCCGGATCGCGTCGTCGTCGTCGTCGAAGGTCTGAACGGCCAGCACCGGGCCGAACACCTCGTCGGTGACCAGCTCGTCGGTCGGGCCGAGGCCCGTGACGACGGTCGGTTGGACGAAGCAACCGTCGCCGACGCGCTGCCCGCCCACTCGAACGTCGGCGTAGGCCCGCGCCCGGTCGACGAACCCGAGGACGTGTGCCGTATGAGCTTCGTCGACGATCGCGCCCTGCACGGCCGCCGGATCCAGCGGATTGTCCGGTGCCATCTGCCCGGTACGGGCGATCAGTTCGGCGACGAACTCCTCGGCGACCGACTTCTGGACCAGCAGTCGCGAATTCGACGAACACACCGCGCCCTGGTTGTAGAAGGCGCCGAAGAGCGCCTTCTCGACGGCGAGGTCCAGGTCGGCGTCGGCGAACACCACGTTCGGACTCTTGCCGCCGCACTCCAGCCAGACCTGCTTCAGATTGGAGTCCGCGGCGTAACGGAGGAACTGCTTACCGGTCGCCGTCGACCCGGTGAAGGCCAACACGTCGACGTCCGGGTGCAGACCAAGTGCGGCGCCGGCGGTCTTGCCGAGGCCGGGGACGACGTTGAACACGCCGCTGGGCACGCCGGCCTCGACGGCCAGCTCCGCCAGTCTCAGTGAGGACAGCGGCGCGCGTTCGGACGGCTTGAGCACCACCGAGTTTCCGGCGGCCAAAGCCGGTGCGACCTTCCACACGGCGAGGTCGAGCGGGAAGTTCCATGGAGTCACCGCGCCGACGACACCGAGCGGCTCGCGGGTGACGAGCGCGAGGTTTCCCGGCTCGGTGGGTGCGATCTCACCGTTGATCTTGTCGATCGCCTCGCCGTAGTAGGCGAATAGTCCTGCGGCCGAGGGGACGTCGACCGTGAACGCCTCCGAGACCAGCTTGCCCATGTCCATGGAGTCGAGCAGCGCCAGTTCGACCCGGTGCTCGTCGATCAGTGCCGCGAGGCGCAGCAGGACCCCCTTGCGCTCGCTGATCGAACTGCGCGACCACCCGCCGTCGTCGAAGGCGCGGCGGGCCGAGGTGACGGCGAGGTCGACGTCCGCGGCTTGAGCCGACGCCACGGCGGCGATGACGGCGCCCGTGGCGGGGTTGACGGTGTCGAACGTGGCTCCGGACTCCGCGGGCCGGAACGCGCCGTCGACGAAGATGCCGTCGCGCGGTCGCACGTCTGCGGCCGAGCGGGTCCAGTCGTCCAGGGTCGTGGGTTGGACTGCAGTGGTCATCACGCGTTCTCCTTCGCCGACGCAGCCACGAGGCCGAGTTGTCGAGTCCACACTGCAACCCCGCCGTACAGCTGTACAGCCGGTCTTTCCGAACCGTAGGATCGGTTTCCCTGATGCAGGAGGTAGCGCAATGCCCGACTACACACTGCGGCAGCTCGAGTACTTCGTCGCCGTCGCCGAGGCGGGCAGCGTCACCCGTGCCGCGGCCTCGGTGCATCTGTCCCAGTCGGCGATGTCCGCAGCGCTGGCCGACCTGGAGAACGCGTTGTCGGTGCAACTGCTCGTGCGCCATCACGCCAGGGGAATCAGCCTGACGCCGGCCGGCAAGGAACTGCTGGTGGCCAGCCGCCAACTGCTGGCCTCCGCGGGCGACCTTCGTGCGGTGGCACAGGGTTTGGGGACCTCGCTCAGCGGCACGCTGTCGATCGGGTGCTTCGAGGTGGTCGCTCCCTACCTGCTGCCCGAACTCTTGGCGGCAGCCGCCGAGAAGCTTCCCAAACTGCAGCTGAACACCACCGAAGTCGACCTCGCCGACCTCGCGGAGGGGGTCGCCAACGGCACGTTCGAACTGGGGATCGGGTACGACCTGGTCGAGGACACGCGCCTCAAGCGGTGGCCGTTGTTCACCCTGCCGCCCTACGTCCTCGTAGCGGGGGATCACCGCTTCGCGACGCGGCCAAGCGTCGACCTCGCCGACCTGGCCGACGATCCGATGGTCCTGCTGGACTTGCCCCACAGCCGGGACTACTTCCAAAGCGTGTTCACCGCGGCCGGTGTCACGCCGAACATCCGCTACCGGTCGACGACCGTGGAGACGTGCCGTGCCCTGGTCGGCCGCGGGTTGGCCTATTGCGTCCTCAACCTGCACGCCGCGGTGCCGGTGGCACTCGACGGGCACGCCGTCGCCGCCGTCCCGCTGAGCGGGGATCCTCCTAGCCTGACGGTGGTCCTGCTGGACGCCGTGGCGGCGCGGCCCACCCGGCGGGCCAGCGTCATCGCCGAACTCTGCCGCAGTCTCTTCGCGAGTGCACCCGGCAGTTGACGGCCATGACCTGGCAAGATCGTTTTCCTCGATGCCGTACATCGGATCTATGCGCTGTACAGATGTAGCCGCCGGCTGAACCATGAGAGACGCGAGCAGGTTGAGCGAAATGGTGGAGGTCAAGGTGTCGAGCCAACAGGTCGAGGTCCTCGTCGTGGGGGCGGGTCAAGCAGGGATCGCCATGAGCGAGCACCTCGGAGCGCAGGGCATCCCGCACCTCGTGGTCGAGCGCGATCGCATCGCCGAACGCTGGCGGTCGTGGCGTTGGGACTCGCTGATGGCCAACGGTCCGGCGTGGCACGACCGGTTCCCGGGGTTGGAGTTCGACGTCGCTCCCGACGGCTTCGCGGGCAAGGAGGAGGTGGCCGACTACCTCGTCGCCTACGCCGACAAGGTGGACGCGCCGATCCGGACCGGCGTCGAGGTCAGTTCGGTACGAAAGCTGGACGGGCGAGCGGGTTTTCGCGTCGAGACATCCGAGGGGAGCATCGACGCGCGATTCATCGTCGCGGCCACCGGGGCGTTTCAGAAGCCCGTCATCCCACCCTTGGTTCCCGAGACCGCCGGCCTGCGCCAGATTCACTCCAGCGACTATCGGAATCCGCGCCAGCTGCCCGACGGCGGCGTGCTGGTCATCGGGGCGGGGTCGTCCGGAGTGCAGATCGCCGACGAGCTGCGCCAGGCCGGCCGCGAGGTCTACCTGGCGGTCGGCCCGCACGACCGGCCGCCCCGCAGCTATCGCGGACGCGACTTCTGCTGGTGGCTCGGTGTCCTGGGCAAGTGGGACATGGCGACACCGCCGCGCGGCGCCGAGCACGTGACCATTGCGGTCAGCGGTGCGCACGGCGGGCACACCGTCGACTTCCGCAATCTGGCCGCCACCGGAATCACGCTGCTGGGCATGGCGGGCCCGTATGAGGACGGCGTGATGACCTTCGCCGCCGACCTTCGCGAGAACGTCGAACGCGGTGACGCCAACTATCTATCGATGCTCGACGAAGCTGATGCCTACGTCGTCCGCAACGGTGTCGACCTCCCCGAGGAACCGCAGGCGCGGGTCTTCGGACCCGACCCGGAGTGCGTGACCAACCCCATCCGGTCGATCGACCTCGCCGCGGCGGGCATCACCTCGATCGTCTGGGCGGTGGGTTTCGCCTTCGACTACGGGTGGTTGCAGGTCGACGCCTTCGACGAAGACGGCAGGCCACGCCACCAGCGCGGCGTCTCGACCGAACCGGGCATCTACTTCCTCGGACTGCCGTGGCAGTCCCGTCGGGGATCGAGCTTCATCTGGGGCGTCTGGCACGACGCCAAGTACCTCGCCGACCAAATCGCCATCCAGCGCAGCTATCTCGCCTACGAGGCACCCGCGCTGGCCGACCGGTGACGGCACCGACCCCAATCAGAGAGGAGTCACGTCCATGATCGACGCGACACCGGCCGGCGCGACCCATCGCAGAATTCGGCCCTTCAACACCAAGGACACCTACCCGGAGCAGAACCTCGACAACGACCTGTGCCAGGCCGTGGTCGCCGGCGGCGTGGTCTACCTGCGTGGGCAGATCGGCCAAGACCTCGACACCCGAGATTCGGTGGGAGTCGGTGACGTCGAGGCCCAGGCCGAGAAGGCCATGGCCAACATCGCCATGCTGCTGGAGGAGGCGGGCAGCAGCCTCTCCGACATCGTCAAGGTCACCGTGTACCTGGTCGACATCCGATACCGCGAACCGGTGTACCGGGTCATGGGGCGCTGGCTGAAGGGCGTGTACCCGGTGTCGACCGGCCTCGTGGTCCAGGCGCTGGCGCGGCCCGAGTGGCTGGTCGAGATCGACGCCACCGCCGTGCTCAGCCAGGAACCGTCGTGACGTTCTCGTTGGTCGTACGGGACGGATCGGCATTCGGAATGGTCGTCTGCTCCTCCAGCCCGGCCGTCGCGTCGCGGTGCGTGCATCTGCGCGCCGGGGTGGGCGCCGTGGCGAGCCAGAACGTGACCAATCCGCACCTCGGCACCGTCGCACTGGACGCACTCGCCGGCGGGGCGGACGCGCACACAGCGCTCGAGACGACGATCGCAGGGGAGTCGCACGCCGACTACCGCCAGCTGATCGTCGTCGACGCGTCCGGTCGCGCCGCGATCCACACGGGTGCCAAGGCGCTGGGCATCCGGCACGAGGTGAGCGCCGACGCCGCCGCCGCGGCAGGCAACATGCTCGCCGACGAGGCTGTCGTCGCCGCGTTGCTGGAGGGCTACCTCACCTCGGAGGCGACCACCATCGAACGGCGCCTGCTCGACGGACTCGCCGCCGCGCTGGCCGCCGGTGGCGAGGCCGGACCCGTGCACTCCGCAGGGCTGCAGGTCGTCGAGGACGTGCCGTGGCCCGTCACGGATCTGCGGGTCGACTGGCACGACGATCCGATCGGCGAACTGCACCGACTGTGGACCGTGTGGCAACCGCAGAAGGCCGACTATCGCCTTCGAGGGCTGGACCCCACTGCCGCACCGACATACGGGGTGCCGGGGGACCTGTGAGCGTCGAACTCGAAGACGCCGTTCTGTCGGCATCCGACCGGGTGACCGACCGGATGCTCGGGCTGTCACACGACTTGCACGCCCACCCCGAAGTCGCCTGGGAGGAAGTGCGATCCTGTGCGCGCGTCGCCGGTGAACTGGCCGACGCCGGATTCGACGTGCAGGAGCGCTTCACCGGCTTGGAGACCGCATTCCTCGCACGTCTCGGCAGCGGGCCGCTGCACCTGGCGGTGTGCGCCGAGTACGACGCCCTGCCCGGCATGGGACATGCGTGTGGGCACAACGTCATCTCCGCCATCTCGACCGGTGCGGCGCTGGCGCTGGGACCGCACGTCGACGATCTCGGGATCACGCTGTCGGTGTTCGGCACCCCGGCCGAAGAGGGCGGTGGAGGGAAGATCGAGATACTCGACCGTGGCGGCTTCGCAGGGGTTCATGCGGCCGCCATGGTGCATCCCGGCCCGGTCGACGTCGCGCGTGCCGAACCATATGCGGTGTCGCACAGCCACATTCAGTACGATGGCAAGTCGGCACACGCCGCCGCCTACCCGGACCGCGGCATCAACGCCGCCGACGCGTTCACCATCGCCCAGGTCGCCATCGGCATGTTGCGGCAACAGTTCCCGCACGACGTCCGGGTGCACGGGATCATGACCAACGGGGGCGAGGCGCCCAACGCCATCCCGCAGCGCACCGAGGGGCGGTGGTACGTGCGGGCCGGGTCGCTGGCCGAATTGGCCGCCCTCGAGCAGCGGGTCACCCGCTGCTTCGAAGCCGGTGCCTGGGCAACCGGCTGCGAGCTGACGGTGACCCCGGAGAGCAAGCCCTATGCGGAGTTTCGCAACGACGACGGATTGCTCGACGCCTACGTGCGGCGTGCCGAGCAGCTCGGCAGGCGGTTCAGCTCGGGCGCGGACTCGCTCATGAATCGGGCCTCGACCGACATGGGCAACGTGTCCCAACGCATTGCCGCGATCCACCCCTACATCGGCATCGACTCGCTGCCCGCCGTCAACCACCAGCCCGAGTTCGCCGCTGCGGCGATCTCGCCGGCCGCGGACCGCGCCGCGGTCGACGGGGCACGCGCGCTTGCCCTGACCCTGCTCGACGCCGCGTCTGATCCCGAGACGCGCCGCCGACTCCTCGAATCCGTGGCGGAAGTCGAACCATGACCAGCGTCGACGCGCGCGTCGAACACGATCTGCTCGGGGACTACGACGTGCCCGACGCCGCCTACTACGGCGTGCACACCGCGCGTGCGCTGCTCAACTTTCCCATCACGGGCATGCCGATCTCGCAGTACTCCGAACTCGTCGTCGCACTCGCGTGTGTGAAACTGGCTGCTGCGCAGGCCAATCACCGGCTGGGATTGTTGAGCACCGAGCGGACCGGCGCGATCGTGGCAGCGTGCCAGGAGATCAAGTCCGGCAAGCTGCACGACCAGTTCGTCGTCGACGTCATCCAGGGTGGCGCGGGCACGTCGACCAACATGAACGCCAACGAGGTGATCGCCAACCGCGGGCTGGAACTGCTGGGCCACCGGCGGGGCGAGTACCGGTACCTGCATCCGCTCGACCACGTCAACCTCGGCCAGAGCACCAACGACGTGTATCCCACGGCGCTCAAGGTGGGGCTGCAATTCGCCGTTCACAGGCTGCGCCTGGCGATGACCGCGCTCGTGTCGGCGTTCGCGGACAAGGCAATCGAGTTCGGCGGGCACCTGAAGATGGGCCGCACGCAGCTACAGGACGCGGTGCCGATGACGCTGGGTCAGGAATTCGGCAGCTACGCCGTGATGGTTGGGGAGGACGGCGACCGGTTGGGCGAGGCCGTCCTCCTGATCTCCGAGATCAACCTCGGGGGCACCGCGATCGGCACCGGCCTGAATTCACACCGGGGATACGCGGAGGCGGTGTGCGAGGAGCTGCGCGCCATCACCGAGCTTCCCCTGGTGACCGCCGCCAACCTCGTCGAAGCCACCCAGGACGTCGGCTCCTTCGTGCAGCTGTCCGGCGTACTCAAGCGCACCGCGGTCAAACTGTCGAAGATCTGCAACGACCTGCGGCTGCTGTCGTCCGGCCCCCGTGCCGGTCTCGGAGAAATCAATCTGCCCGCCGTGCAGGCGGGTTCGAGCATCATGCCGGGCAAGGTCAACCCCGTGATTCCCGAGGTGGTGAATCAGGTGGCATACGAGGTGATCGGCAACGACATCGCGGTCAGCATGGCCGCCGAAGCCGGTCAGCTGCAGCTCAACGCCTTCGAGCCGATCATCGCGCACAGTCTGTTCGAGTCGCTGGCGCACCTGACCGCCGCCTGCGACACCCTGCGGACCCGCTGCATCGTGGGCATCACCGCCAACGTCGCCCACATGCGTGCGACGGTCGACCACTCCATCGGCTTGGTGACCGCCCTCAACCCCTACATCGGGTACGAGGCGGCGTCGCGGTTGGCGGCCGACGCCCTGAGTTCCGGCTCCGACATCGCGTCGCTCGTACTGGACCGCGGACTGCTGACGGCATCGGAGCTCGCGACGATCCTGGAGCCCGACAACCTGACCGGGCCCCGGTGACGGCACCGCCGTCACGTCGCCGGCTAACGCTCCCCGAAGGCCTTGGCCAGGTCCGGATTGGCCGCGAGGTAGCCGGCGAGCAGTTCGCGGGCGACGGTGACCGAGTCGACGAGCGGGTGTAGGGCGAAGGCCTGGAGCGCCTCGGCGGCGGAGCCCGTCGCCGCCGCGGAGATCGCGTGCCGCTCAACGGCTTTGATCTGCTGCATCAGACCCAGCTGATGCAGGTTCGGCTGGCTCTCCAGCGTCAGGGGATGCACGCCGTTGGCGTCGACCAGGGTCGGCACCTCCACCACCGCGTCGTCGGGCAGGCCCGCGATGGTGCCGCGGTTGCGCACGTTGAGGATCATCGTGCGCCTCTCGTCACGGCTGATCGCCGCCATCACCCCGAGCGCCACCCCGGCGTAACCGAGGTGCGCGGGATCGGTTTCGCGATCCCGCTCGACGGTCGGCGCGCCCTGGACGCCGCCCTTGGCCTCGGCCATGTAGCTGGCACCACGCTCGTCCACCGCGCCCGTCCACAGCTTCGCGGCGTGGTCGACGTCGTCGGCGGCTTCGTCGAAGAACCGACCCTGGGTCTCCAGTAGGAAGTCGCCACGGGTCTGCGGTGATTCGAGGATGCGCCGCACCGCGTCCCGGTTGAAGTAGTAGTAGTACAGATACTCGTTGGGGATCACTCCGAGCGTGCGCAGCCACTCGGCGCCGAAGACCTGGGTCTCCTCCATCCGCGCGAGTCGTCGATCGTCGTCGAGCAGCGCAGGCAGCACGTCGACCCCGTCGACCAGCACCCGTCGCATCCACCCCAGGTGGTTGAGGCCGACGTAGTCCATCTGGATGCGCGTGTGGTCGTAGCCGAGCACGCCGGCGACCCGGCGGCCCAGACCTGATGGCGTGTCGCAGATTCCGAGCGCGCGGTCGCCGAGCACGCCCTGCAGCGCTTCGGTGATGATGCCCGCCGGGTTGGTGAAGTTGAGGAAGTAGGCGTTCGGGGCCACCCGGCGGATCGTCTCCGCGATGTCGAGCATGACCGGCAGGGTGCGCAGGGCATAGGCGATACCGCCCGGCCCGGTGGTCTCCTGACCGAGCACGTTGAGATCGAGTGCCACGTGCTCGTCGCAGCAGCGTTGCTCGACCCCCCCGACCCTGATGGCCGCGAAGACGAAGTCCGCTCCCGCCACGGCAGATTCGAGATCGGTGTAGGTGCGCAGAGCGGGTACGTCGGCGAATCCCTCGGCCAGTTGACCCAGGATGGCGGTGATGGTCGCCAGCCGCCCCTCGTCGACGTCGTAGAGCGCGACCTCGGTCACGCGCGGCGATCCCTGATCGCGGATGAGGGCCTGCCAGACGTAGGGGGTGCGAAAACCGCCGCCACCGAGGATCACTAGCTTCATGCGACGATGACCTTTCCGCCGTCTTCGCGGCGTTGAGAGATGTCTTCCTCCGGGGTGCCGGCGGTGGTGATGAGCACGTCGACCTCGTCGAGGGAGCACAGCCGCAGCGCCCCCGATCCGGGAAACTTCAGTTCGCTGGCCAGCAGCACGATGCGGTGGGACGCCGCGATCATCGCGTGTTTGATGGGGGCCTCGACCGCCATGTTGTCCAGCACCCGGCCACCGCGAACACCGGTGCAGCTCAGGAACATCACGTCGGCGCTGAGGTGGCCGAGCACCTGTTCGGCCAGCGGTCCGACGAGCGATTGCTGGTTGCGGCGCAGTACGCCGCCGAGCAGTACCACCTCCACCGCGTCGTCGTCGCGAACCTCGTCCAGTACCGCGAGATTCGAGGTGATGATGGTGACGGGGCGGCCACGGAGTTCCCGTGCGACGAGGGGAGTGCTCGACCCGATGTCGAGCACGACGACGTCGCCGTCCCCGACCAGTCGGGCTGCTTCGACCGCCATCCGCCGTCGTAGCTCGTAGTCGCCGCGGGTCTCGGAGAGGAAGGGGTCCTCGACGCCGCCGGAGTCGGTGATGTTCGCCCGGCTGCCCTGGGTGAGCATTGCCCCGCCGTAGAGCCGCTCGAGTCGGCCGCCCTTGGCCAGGACGTCCAGATCGCGGCGGATGGTGGACTCGCTGACGCCCAACGTCATGGCGAGTTGGACGACGGACTGGCCTCCACTGCTGAGCGCGGCGAGAATTCGCTCGTGGCGCTCGGCGAGGAACATGCCGGGAATCGTACCCATCATCTGACCGGGTCTGCGCGACTCTGGCTGACTTTGGTCCAAATGGCCCGGATATCCGGCGGAGACGCGGCCTCGGCGCTATCGTCACGCAATGAACGCAGGATGAGCACCCGCAGAACGTCAAACTACGTCAGACGGTGGAGGTAGCCGGGAGTGACCGATCGTGACATCGACGTCCTAGTGGCGGGACGGGTCTTCGCCGACCTCGTCTTTACCGGAGTGCACGCGCCCGAACCCGGCGCCGAGGTGTACGCCGACGGATTCGCGATCTCACCCGGTGGTGCCGCCAACCGTGCGGTTGCCTCGGCGCGGCTCGGCGCTCACACCGCGTTGGTCGCCGAGTTGGGTGACGATCCCATCGGGTCCATCGTCGCGCGCAGCCTGCGCGCCGAGCCCGACCTGGATCTGCGCTTCGCCGTCCAGCGGACGGACTTCCAGATGCCGATCTCCGTGGCGATCACCGACGGCCACGAGCGCTCCTTCGTCACCTACGAACACTCCGGCGAGCTACCGCCCTGGCCGGCGTCCAGCCCGGTGCGAGTCGCCCACGTCGGCCTCGGCCGCGGTCCCGTCCATCCTCAGGCAACACGGCTGCGCGCCAACGGAACCACGATCGTCGGCGGTGTCGGATGGGATCCGTCGGGGCAGTGGTCGGAGACCCTCCTCGAGCATCTCAAGGGCGTCGACGTCCTCATCGTCAACGACCACGAAGCGGTCCAGTACACCCGAGCGGGCACGGTGGACGCCGCACTCGACGTCCTGGCCAGGGTGGTCGACACGGCCGTCGTGACGCTCGGCCCGCGGGGTGCGGTGGCTGCCCGGGGATCCGACCGACTGGACGTGCCGGCGATCGCCGTGAATGCGGTCGACCCCACGGGTGCCGGGGACGCGTTCGCCGCGGCGTTCATGGCCGCCACGGCCTGGGACTGGGACCTGCGTGACCGACTGCGGCTGGCCAGCGCGTGCGCCACCTGCTCGGTGCGCAGCGCCGGCGGAGCGCGGAGCGCACCCCATCCCGCAGAGATTGCACACCTACTCGCCGACCACCACGCAGACCCCGGCTGGACCTCGGTCCGGACGTGGGCCGAACGACGCTGCGATTCCCCCGTCCCCGCAACCCCAGGAGCACTGACGTCATGAACAGAACTCGAGTTTTCCGACTCGGCGCCGCCGTCGCCGCGGCCAGCGTGGCGTTGTCGTTGTCTGCCTGCGCCCCGGGGCCTTCGGGTGACACGGCAGCTCCGTCGTCGACCAACCAGGCGTCGAAGGACATCTCGTCGGCCGGACCGGTGACGCTGACCGTCTGGGACCAGAACACCGACGGCGGCATCTCGAAGGCCCAGGACCAACTGAACGCCGAGTTCCACGAGAAGTATCCGAACGTCACGATCCAGCGGACCGTCGAGTCGTTCAGCGACCTGAAGACCACCCTTAAGCTGGCCCTGTCGAGCAACACCCCGCCCGACGTCGTCCAGGCCAACCAGGGCTATCCCGACATGGGCGCCTTCGTCGCCGCCGGGATGCTGCGCCCGATGAACGACTACGCCACGCTCTACGGCTGGGACGGCTACTACCCCAAGGCGTTGCTCAAGCAGAACAGCTTCTCCAGCGACGGCAAGACGTGGCAGGGCGACACGCTGTTCGGTGTGTCGCAGACCGGCGAGGTGGTCGGCGTCTACTACAACCGACAGCTGCTGTCGTCCCTGGGACTGCAGGCGCCAAAGACCCTGTCGGAGTTGAACTCCGCGATGGCGGCGGCAAAGGCCAAGGGCATCCTGCCGATGGCCTTCGGCAATCTCGACAAGAGTCCGGGAATCCACCTGTTCGGGGTGGTCCAGGCGGCCCTCGCCGGCGCACCCGCGGTCGACGAACTCGTCAGCGGCCAGGGCGGCGCCTGGACCGACGACCCGTCGTTGAAGGCAGCCCAGCAGATCGCGGAGTGGAGCAAGCAGGGGTATCTGACCCCCGGCACCAACGGGGTGTCCCGCGACGACGCCGTCGCGGCATTCGGCAAGGGCGGCGCCCTGTTCACGCTGACGGGCACGTGGTTGCAGCAGACCATGCAGGACGACCTCGGCCCGAATGTCGGCTTCCAGACGCTGAATTCGACGGACGGCAGTCCGGCGACCACCGGCGGTCAGGGCCTGGCGTGGGCGATCACGTCGAAGTCCGCTCATCCCGACGTCGCCGCGGCGTACGTCGACTTCATCACCAACGCGAAGGCCGCCCAGACACTCGTGGACACCGGCAACCTGCCGACCGTGCTGCCGGCGGACTACCAGCCGCAACCGGGCACCGTCGCCGCCGACATCGCCACCCAGTACCGCGACGTCCAGAAGGCCAACGGCGAAGTGCCGTACCTGGATTACTCGACGCCCACCTTCTACGACACCATCACCGCGGGGATGCAGGAACTCGTCGGCGGCCAATCCGACCCTCAACAGTTCGTCGACGCGCTGCAAAAGGACTACGCGAGCTTCTTGGCGAGCAAGAAGTAGCTCGTGACGCTGCACCATCCCGAGCAGCGGGCGACCACCGAGCCGCCCGACGGTGTGCCGGAGGTCGCCACTCCCAGGCGACCGGCCCGCCGCTCGCCGAAGGCGTATCTGTATGTGGCACCGGCGTTCCTGGTCTTCGCCGCGTTCCTCGGCGCACCCGTGCTGCAGACGGTGCAGTACTCGTTCTACGACTGGGACGGCCTGGGCAGCTCGACCGTCGCCGGGCTGAAGAACTACGTCGCCGTCTTCACCGACGAACGGCTGAGGGACTCGTTCCTGCACGCCGGGGTGCTGATGGTGTTCTACGCCGCCGTGCCGGTCGTCATCGGGCTGTTCCTCAGCGCGCTCATCTCCCGGGCGCATGCGATGAAGTCCATGTCGTTCTTCCGTACGGTCCTGTTCCTCCCGCAGGTCATCGCGACGGTCGTGATCGCAACCATCTGGATCTCGATCTACTCCCAGGACGGCCTGCTGAACCAGACCCTGCGGCTGGTCGGTCTGGACTCGATCAGCCGGGTGTGGCTGGGCGACCACACCTTCGCCCTCGTCGCGATCGGTCTGGTCGGAACGTGGCTCAACATCGGCCTGTGCCTGGTGCTGTTCCTGTCCGGCATCGGCAACATCGCACCCGAACTCTTCGAGGCCGCCCGCCTCGACGGAGCCGGCCGGGCACGGGAGTTCATCGCGATCACCCTGCCGTCGCTGCGGGGCCAGATCGCCGTCGCGTTGACGCTCACGGTGGTGTCGGCGCTGAAGACGTTCGACCTGGTCTTCATCACCACCCGCGGAGGGCCGGGCAACGCGACGTCGGTTCCCGCCTTCGAGGCCTACAACCGGGCGTTCAACACCGGTCAGGTCGGCCTGGCCTCGGCCATCGCCGTGGTGCTGACGATCGTGATCGTGGTGCTGACGGTGGCCATCAGCCGCATCGCCCCGAGGGAGTCGGAGTGAAGATCTCCCGCACGGAGCGGATCGTCAACCAGCTGATCCTGGCCGTGTTCGCGGCGTTCGCGGTGGTGCCACTGCTGGGCGTGCTGGTGTCGTCGGTGACGCCGGCCAGTCAGAACTCCGGCGGGTTCGCGATCCCGGACGCCGTCGACCTGGGCAACTACGGGAAGGCCTGGAGCCGGGGCAACTTCAGCAGCTACCTCTTCTCGAGCGTGCTCGTCACCGTCGCGGTGGTGATCCTCAGCGTCGTCCTGGCGACGCTTGCCGGGTACGCGTTCGCGCGCATGAACTTTCGCGGCTCGTCGGTGCTGTTCTATCTGCTGCTGGTCGGGTTGACCCTGCCGACGGAGGCGTTCATCATTCCGCTGTACTTCAACCTGCGGACGATCGGACTCACCGACACCTACTGGGCGCTGATCCTGCCGCAGACGGCACAGTCGCTGGCCTTCGCCGTGTTCTGGATGCGCAACCAGTTCCGGAGCTTCCCGGGCGAAGTCATCGAGGCAGCGCGACTGGACGGCTGCAGCGACCTTCGGCTGCTGTGGCGGGTCGTCGTACCGCCGTCCCTGGCGCCCATGATGACGATGGCCGTCGTGATCACGATGTGGACGTGGAACGAGTTCCTGCTGCCGTTGGTGATGGTGGTCTCGGACGACCGGCGCACTGCCCCATTGGGGTTGGCGCTGTTCCAAGGGCAACACCTCACCGACTACTCGTTGCTGGCCGCCGCCGGGGTGATGGTCGCACTGCCCATCGCGGTGCTCTTCTTCGCACTGCAGAAGCGTTTCATCAACGGGATGGTCGGCGGCATCTCGTCGCGCTGACCGCCTCCCCACCACCACGACTCACAGGAGAACCCATGGCCGCCATCCGGTTCGAGAAGGCCCAGCACTGGTATCCCAATGCGCCGTCGGCGGCAGTGGTGGGAATGGACCTCGACATCGCCGACGGCGAGTTCATGGTGCTGGTTGGTCCGTCCGGCTGCGGCAAGTCGACGACGCTGCGCATGTTGGCCGGTCTCGAGGAGCTCACCGCCGGATCCATCTACCTTGGCGACAAGGACATCTCGACGACGGCCCCCAAGGACCGCGACATCGCCATGGTGTTTCAGAACTACGCGCTCTACCCCCACATGACCGTGGGCGGCAACATGGAGTTCTGCCTCAAGAACGCCGGCATGTCCCGCGACGAACGCAAGCGCCGGGTGGCTGCCGCCGCGGAAACTCTTGGCCTCACCGACTACCTGGACCGCAAGCCGAAGGCGCTGTCGGGCGGCCAGCGGCAACGGGTGGCGATGGGGCGGGCCATCGTGCGCAACCCCCAGGTCTTCTGCATGGACGAGCCGCTGTCCAACCTCGACGCCAAGATGCGCGTGCAAACCCGCACCGACGTCGCCAAGCTGCAGCGCGACCTCGGTGTCACGACCGTCTACGTCACCCACGACCAGACCGAGGCGATGACGATGGGTGACCGCGTCGGGGTGATGAAGGACGGTGTGCTGCAACAGGTCGGCGCGCCGATGGACCTCTACGATCGTCCCGCGAACGTCTTCGTCGCCGGGTTCATCGGATCGCCCGCGATGAAGTTCTTCGACGCGCACGTCCACGGCGGCTCGGTCACGGTGGGCGGCCACTCGCTGGCGTTGCCGGCTCCCGGAGGCCACGACGGCCCGGTCGTGGTCGGAGTGCGGCCGGAGGGGTGGCGGCTGACGAATCCCGGTGCCGGGATCGCCGTCACCGTTGGGGTCGTCGAGACGCTCGGTGCCGACGCCTACCTCTACGGCACCGCCAAGGTCGACGGAGGAGACGCGGACGTCATCGCCCGCATCGGCAACCGGGAACGCGTCGGGACGGGCGACACGGTGCACGTCACCCCCGACGAAGGGGCCATCCATCTGTTCGACCCGGAGACCGGGGCACGCCTGGGTTGACGGGCCCTAGCCGCCAGCCAGCTTGGCCGTCGTGGTGATGCGGTCGACGACGTCGAGTAGGCCCTCGTCCGCCCCGGGTGCGGGGGGATGCCCACCAAGGGCCCGGTTGAGGGCGTTGTAGTAGAGGCCGTCCCCGATCAACTTCACGGCGCGGGCGACGTCCAGGTCGCCGAGCGCGTCGTGCAGGATGGTCAACCACGCGTCGGAGGCGGCTTCGATGGCCGCCCGCGCTCGGCTGTCGCCGGTCTGCCGCAGCCGGGAGACCGCCACCAGGGCGCGGTCCAGGGGGGTGTTGGCGTACTGCGACGACCGGACGTAATAGCGCGCCGGCCCCTCGTCGGCGGCGCGCATCATGTCGGCGTCGTTGGCGGCCAGGACCGCGAGCCGGTCGTAGAGTCCGATGGCCAGTTGGTCTTTGGACGGGAAGTGGTAGAGCAGTCCACCCTTGGACACGTCGGCCCTCGCGGCCACGGCTTCCAGCGTGGCTTGGCGCTCCCCCTCGGTGATGAGGAGGTCCGCATACGCGTCCAGGATGCGGTCCCGGGAGGAGGTCACGAACTCAGTTTACGATGACCGCGGCGAAGTGTACCGTCTGGACGGTGTAGTCCCGTGGCTTGGCATGGGCGTGAAGTGGAGGAACGGGACGATGGGCACCTATCGGAACCTGTTGCGGGTACCGGGCGTGGTGAACGTGACGGCCTCCCAGCTATTCGCGCGCCTGCCGCTGGGCATCTTGTCGTTGGCGATCCTGATGCACGTGCACCGGCTGACGGGCTCCTACGCGCTGGCGGGCACCGTGGTCGCGGCGGTCGGCGCGGGTGAAGCCGTCGCCATGCCGCTGACGTCCCGGCTCGCGGGCCGGCTCGGCGTCGCACGCATTCTGATGACGGCGGCGGCGATCAACGCCGTCAGCACCCTCGGACTGGCGTTCGCCGGATCGTCCGCCGCGCCGTTGATGGCGCTCGGCGTGCTCGCGGGTGCGTCCATACCTCCGCTGATGCCGGTCGTGCGGGCGCTCTACCCCCGGATGGTCCCCGAGGACGAGGTGCGCACCCTCTTCGCCCTCGACACCACGGCGCAGGAACTGATCTGGGTGATCGGCCCCGTCGCGGCCACGGTCCTGGCGTCGTCGATCTCCACGGTGTTCCCGTTGATCCTGTGCGCCGCGGTCACCCTGGTGGGAACGGTCTGGTTCCTCCTCGGCTCCCGCCGCCTGCACCCGGAGAAGGCGGTGAGCGAGAGCAGGTTCGGTCGCGTTTTGCTGCACCGCGCGGTGATCCTGGCGATGGTGTCCAGCCTGGTGTTGGTGGCGTCGTTCACCGCCCTGGAGGTCGGCATCATCGCCGCGCTGGGCAAGGACGGCTTCACCGCGGGCGCGGCCATCGCCTCGGCCAGTGTCGGTTCGCTTCTGGGCGGCCTCGTGTTCGGGCATCGGCGCCTGGGCCTGTCCGGTGTGGTCGCAGCGCTCTCGGCCGTCGGAGTGGGCGTCGGCCTCTACGGCGTGGCCGACGGTCTGCCGCTGCAATTCGGCGCCCTCTTCATCTCGGGGGTTGGCTTCGCGCCGGCCATGTCCGCCCTGTACCTGATGGTGTCGCGAGAAGTGGGGCAGCACATGGCCACCGAGGCATTCGGCTGGCTCAGCAGCGCCGCGATCGTGGGAGGGTCCATCGGCACGGCCGTCGCCGGCGTCGCCACCGACGCGTACGGCCCGCGCGGTGCGGTGGCGGTGTCGGTCGTCATGACGGTCCTGTCCGCGATCAGTCCGCTCGTCGCAAGGGCGTTCGGCCCGCTGCCCGGCCTCGCCCGCGTTCCGGCGCCACGCGTGCCCGCTCCATCGGTCAACTGAACGCCGAGACGTCCCTGACTGCGCCACGATCGGCCGACGTCGCCATGGCCGCGTAGGCCCGAAGGGCACCGGACACCTTGCGATTTCGCGAGGAGGGTCGGTAGCCGCCCTCGTGCAGCCGCTGCTGACGGCGCGCGTCCAATTCCTCGCCAGACACCAGCAATCCGATGTGGCGAGCCGCCACGTCGACCTCGACGAGATCGCCGTCTTCGACCAGGGCGATGGTTCCACCTGCGGCCGCTTCGGGTGACACGTGTCCGATCGCCAGCCCCGAACTCCCACCGGAGAAGCGACCGTCGGTTACGAGTGCACATACCTGGCCCAGACCACGACCCTTGAGGAACGACGTCGGGTGCAACATCTCCTGCATCCCGGGTCCCCCACGCGGTCCCTCGAAGCGCACCACCAGGACGTCCCCGGCGGTGACGCGCCCGTTGAGGATCGCGTCGACGGCATCCTCATGTGATTCCACGACCAGCGCAGGACCCGTGAAGTGCTGCATGGTCGAGTCGATTCCCGCAGTCTTTAGCACGCAGCCGTTCTCGGCGAGGTTGCCGTACAACACGGCAAGGCCGCCGTCGACCGAGTAGGCGTGAGCGAGCTCGCGGATGCACCCGTCCTTGCTGTCGCGGTCCAGCGACTCCCATCGGTTGGATTGGGAGAACGCCGTGGAAGATCGGCGACCGCCCGGGGCGGCTGCGAACAATTCGACGGCCTCTGCGGACGGGTCGGGCCCTCTGACGTCCCAGCGGTCGAGCCACGCGACGAGATCCGGCGCATGTACGGAGTGGACGTCCTGGCGAAGGACGCCGCCGCGGCTCAATTCGCCGAGCAGTGCCGGGATTCCGCCGGCCCGGTGCACATCCTCCATGAGATGAACCCCGTTCGGCGCAACCTTGCACAGGCACGGCACGCGGCGGGCAATCGCATCGATGTCGTCGAGGGTGAAGTCGAGCTGAGCCTCCTGCGCCGCGGCCAGTAGATGCAGCACCGTATTGGTGGAACCGCCCATTGCGACGTCCACCGCCATCGCATTGATGAACGCGGCGCGGCTCGCCACCCGCCGCGGCAGTACCCGCTCGTCGTCGTCGCCGTACCATCGGTGTGCGATCTCGACCACCAGCGCACCCGTTCGGTCGTAGAGATCGCGCCGCGCAGTGTGTGTGGCCAGTGTCGAGCCGTTCCCCGGCAGGGCAAGCCCTAGCGCTTCGACCAAACAATTCATCGAGTTGGCGGTGAACATGCCGGAACACGACCCGCAGGTGGGGCAGGCGGCATCCTCGATCCGTGTTAGATCGGCGTCGCTCACCGCGGTGTCCGCGGCGCCGCTCATGGAGTCGATGAGGTGGAGTCCGGACCGAACCGTGCCGTCGACCAGGGTTGCCCGCCCGCCTTCCATCGGGCCGCCCGAGACGAACACCGTCGGGATGTCGAGCCGCAGCGCCGCCATCAACATTCCAGGAGTGATCTTGTCGCAGTTGGAGATACACACCAACGCGTCAGCGCAATGGGCCTCCACCATGTACTCGACCGAATCTGCGATGAGCTCTCGAGACGGCAGCGAATAGAACATTCCGGCATGTCCCATGGCGATGCCGTCGTCGACGGCGATGGTGTTGAACTCGCGTGGGATCCCACCAGCCTCCCGAACCGCTTCGGAAACGATGCGCCCCACCGGCTGCAGGTGGGTATGGCCCGGGACGAATTCGGTGAAGCTGTTGGCAATCGCGACTATCGGCTTGCCGAAGTCTGCACGGGCGACTCCGGCGGCCATCAGCAGCGCGCGAGCGCCTGCGGCGTTGCGGCCGTGGGTGACGGTTCTGGATCGAAGTTCTGGCATGGCTCGACCCTCCCCGACCGCGGGCTCGTCCAGAAGACGGCTCTACTACTAGTAGTGAGAGCACTAGCATCGACACCGTGAGTGGCGAGTCCGAGCGTCGGTCTGAGATGGGCGCGTTCCTGCGTTCTCGGCGTGAGCGGATGGCGCGTGCCGCCCACGATCTGCCGCCGCTGCCGCGTGGTCGAGTCAACGGGCTTCGTCGTGAGGAGGTGTCCTTCCTCTGCGGTGTGAGCGTGACCTGGTACACGTGGCTCGAACAGGGCAGGGCGATCACTCCGTCCCGCCAAGTGCTCGATGCCGTCGCGCGGACGCTGCGCCTGAGCGTGGCCGAACACGAGTACCTGCTAGGGCTCGGCGGCTATGCTGCCCCCAATCCGTCAGAGGTGCAGGTCATTCCGTCGGCGCCACCGCACATTCAGCGCTTGCTCGACGAAATCGGTGACCGGCCCGCCTACGCGTTGGCCGCCGACTGGTCCATCGCCGCGTGGAACGCCGCCTATGCCGCGCTGTATCCCAACGTGGCAACCACCGACCCCAGCGAGCGAAACCTGCTCTGGTTGGTGTTCACCGATCCCGCGGTTCGCGACCTCCTCGACGACTGGGAGGTCACCAGTCAACGATTCCTGGCAGAGTTTCGCGCCGAGACGGCGTCTCGACTCACCGACTCGCACATTCAAGATCTCGTCACGCGACTGCGGGAGACCAGCGTCCAGTTCCGTCGCGGATGGGACGGGCATCCGATCGCGGGATTCGTGTCGCGCGAACGTACGTTTCATCATCCGACTGTCGGAACTTTGCATCTCGAGCACCATCAAGTGCGGGCGTCGGACCATCCGAACCTACAACTCGTCATCTACACACCGTTGGACGACACCACGCGGACCCGCCTCGCGCAGGTGTGACGATTTCTCAGGCCGGCGGCAACGTCCGCGAGTACAACGACTTTCCCGACGCATCGCGCAGGTCGACCGTCAACTCCCGGGAGTCCGAGTCGATCGCGACCTCGCCGAAGTGTTGGAAGCCCTCGGCCGGCGAGGCGTTCTTGTCCTCCGGCGCGTGGACGAACTCGTAGCGTGCGCCGAAGGTGCCGTCGAGCGGACTCTGCGGGAAGGCGCCCGCATTCAGCGGTCCGGACACGAACTCCCAGAACGGCGTGAAGTCGGTGAAGGCGGCCTGGTCGGGGTGGTAGGAGATCGCCGCGGTGTAGTGGACGTCGGCGGTGAGGTAGACGACGTTGCGCACCTCCTTGGTCGCGGAGAGTATGCGGCTGAAGGCGATCTCGCGTCCCAGTGGACGGCCGTTCTCGCCTTGGGCGACGGCCTCCATCGACGGGCGACCGCCGGCCGGGTCGGACGCCGCGTCCGGCACGACGATGCTGATCGGCAGATCGTTGGCGACGACCTTCCAGACCGCCGTCGACGTAGTCAGGCCCTCGATCAGCCACTGCGTCTGCTCGCGCCCCAGAATGCCGCCGTCGTCGGTCGGCGACCACGCTTGCGGATTGGGGTCCTTGTAGGACCGCATGTCGAGGACGAAGACGTCGAGCAGGGGGCCGTAGGAGATCTTGCGATGCAGCCGACCGTCGACGGCCTCCGACGGCTCGACGGGCTGCCACTCGCGCCACGCCTGATACGCGTAACCGGCCAGCTCGTCGACGTTCGAGTCCGTGTAGCCCTTGCGGTTCTGACCGGCGAGCGACTCGCCGGGGAACCAGTTGTTCAGGACTTCGTGATCGTCCCACTGAATCAGTTGCGGCACGGTGGCATTGAAGCGCCGGTAGTGCTCGTCGGTCAGGTTGTAGGCGTAGTTGCCCCGGAAGTCGTCGAGGGTCTGAGCCACGTGGTCCTTGGCCGAAGCCGTGACGTTGCGGTACGTGCCACCGTCGTTCTGGACTTGCGTTTCGGGTACCGGGCCGTCGGCGTAGATGGCGTCTCCGGAGTGCAGGAAGAAGTCCGGTCGGCGGTCGGCCATGGCGCCGAAGATGGCCATGCCGCCCTGCCGGTTGATGCCCCACCCTTGCCCGACGACGTCGCCCGACCAGACGAACGTGACGTTCCGAGGTTGTGCGGCAACGGTGGTGAAGACTCCGGCCGCGGGTTCGGACCGTGCGCCGTCGTCGCCTTCCAGCGTCACCCGGTAGTGCACCGTCTGACCCGGTTCGAGGCCGGTGACGCGGACCCGCCCGGTGCCGTCGGACGCCGGGGTCAACCGCGGTCCGTCGATGCGCGCTGCATTCGAAAAGGATTCGGTCGCCGAGGTTTCCACGATCATGCGGGCGGGCGAGTCGGTGCGCGCCCACACCAGTGCGCCGTCGGTGCGTGGGTCACCACTCGCCACCCCGTGGGTGAGGCGTGGGCGAGTGGCGATCAGGCCGGCGCTCGTCGGCCCGCCGCCGCTACCGGAGGGGCCACAGGCCTGCAGGGCTGCCGCGGCGGGCACGAGCAGCGCGCCCGCCAGTGAGGCGCGCAGGACGGTGCGCCGGCCAATCTGTCGGTGTTCGTTGGGGGCCACGGGGGCCAGCATGCGGCGTCTCGGCGACGCGACGGCCAACATCGGTGAGGCAACGGGCGACTGGAGGGTGTTGGGGACGTTAACGGTCGGCGGTGCCCGCCATGTCCTGCAGGCCGTCGGTGAACCGCTCGAGCGACGCCGCGAAGGCCGCCGCCTCCGCGGGCGGCCATTGGGACAGGACGTCATCCATCGCCGAACTCAGCGCACGTCGGGTCGCCGCTAGGGCCGTCGTGCCGGCGGGGGTCAGCGCGAGACGCGTGGCACGGGCGTCGTCGGGGTCGACGGTGCGGTGCACCAACCCACCGGCTTCGAGTTTGGTTGCGTAGCGGGTGGTGGCGGAGCGGTCGACGCCGATGACGGAGGCAAGATGCGTCGCGGTCGTCGGTCCGAGACGTCCCAGGCCGGACAGCACCGGGTACGTCGCCACGTCGAGACCGTCGACGCCGTCGACGAGGCGCTGGTAGAGGTATTGTCGCGTACCGCGCAGCAGCAGTCGGCCCAGCTGGTCGGCCACCCGGTCCCCGGGTGAGGCTGCAGTCACGTCGACGATATTACGTGACTTCTGCACACATAACGGTTACGGTCACTTCCGTGCAATATGCACACATCGCTGAGGAGGCCGCCATGTCCGACACCACCCCGATCCGCCCCGAAGACGTGCTCGCCGACGGCGTCGAGGTGACGACCTTCGACGGGGTCGACGTCCGCAAGGGCTCCGTGGCCGCGTTCGTCGCGAACGCCAGGGAACTCGCTCGGCTAGCCCCCGGAGACGCCGGCCGCGACGCCCTGGAAGGTCAACTCAGGGCACTGGCACCGGCTTTGCGGGCAGTCGGCCTGCTCGAGGTCTTCGCGCCACGCTCGCCCGACGTCGCGGCGATCCTGGACGGACGCTGATCGACCGGCCCGCTAGGTTCGTCCGGCCGCCGCCGCGGCAGCGCGGTGGGCCGCGTCTACCGTCTGTTCGAGCAGGACGGCGATCGTCGTGGGTCCGACACCGCCGGGCACGGGCGTGATGAGGCTGGCGCGCTCGGCGGCCGACGAGTATTCGACGTCGCCCACGTTGCCGGGGTTGTAGCCCGCATCCACGACCACGGCCCCGGGCTTGATCCACGCGCCCTTCACCAATTCGGGCTTGCCGACGGCGGCGACCACGATGTCGGCCTCGGCGACGAGGTGCGGCAGGTTGACGGTCCGTGAGTGGCAGTAGGTGACGGTGGCGTCGCGCGCCAGCAACAGCATTCCGACCGGCTTGCCGAGGATCGGACTACGTCCGACGACGACGGCGTGCAATCCGGTGGGATCCACGGCGTAGGCATCGAGCAGGTGCATGATGCCTGCCGGAGTGCACGAACGAAAGCCGGTCGTTCCCAACGACATCGCCGCAAAGGACGCCATGGTCACGCCGTCGACGTCCTTGCCGGCGGCGATGGCCTCGAAGGCTTCACGCTCGTCGACGTGCGCGGGCATCGGGTGCTGCACCAGGATGCCGTCCACGGTGTCGTCGCTCGAGAGGTCCTCGATCAGCGCGACCACGTCGGCGGTGCGCGACGTCGAGGGCAGATGGTGGCTACGCGAGTCCAGTCCGGCGGTTCGGCAGCGATTGGCCTTCATCCGCACGTAGGTGTGCGACGCGGGGTCGTCTCCGACGAGCACCGTGGCCAGGCAGGCCTTTCGACCTAGAGCCTGCTCGACGTCGAGGGCCCGCACTCGGGTAGTGCGAAGTATCTCGTCGGCGACGCGGACACCGTCGATGACGTGCGCAGACATGGCTTCTCCTCAGACGAGGAGCACCCAGGCGGTCGATGCGTCCAAGACTTCGCTTCCCGGTGGTGTCCCACCTTCGCCAGTCGCCGGTGCCAACCCTACCGGGACGGCGTTACGGGAGCCGGCGCGACGAGATCAATCCGTCGGTCAGGTCACGCCGCAAGAGGTCCAGCACGGAGCGACGACGCAGGGGCGGACTGCTGGTGTGATCTTGCTGCGCAACGCCCTTCAGGAGATCGGCCAGCGCCTCCGGCGCCGTCCACTTCGGCGCCCAGCCGAGCTCCGTGCGGGCCCGCGAGCAGTCGAGCAGCGGCACGCTGAACGCGAGATCGAGCCAGCCGCGGTCGATGTGTTGCACCCGGGCCCGCCACGTCAGGTCCACCAAGGCGCCCAGCACGCCCGACGGAACGTGAACGGGGCGCGCGCCGAGGACGGCGGCGACGTCGTCGCGTCCCATCGGGGGCTCGTCGGCCAGGTTGAACGGCCCCGACGCACGCTTCTCCACGGCCAGCACGATCGCCGCGGCGACGTCGTCGGCGTGGATGAGGGGGATGCAGAGGTTGCGATCCAGCGGCAGCAACGGAAGCAGCGGAACCACTTGCATCGGAACGTATCCCGGCAACCCGTACCGCATCAGTCCGCTGGCGGCCGCACGCTGCAGGATGAACCCGGGACGCATCCGGGCGACGGGAACGGCCTCGCTGCCGCGCTGCTGCTCGTACTCGTCGAGGATCGACTCGGCCGCCGACTTGTGTCGGCTGTAGGGCGAGGTGCCGATCCCGGTGGTCGGCCACGATTCGTCGACGCGCTCGCCGTACCGGCCGGCGGCGTACGTGCCGACCGACGACATGTGGATCAGCTGTCCGACACCGCTGGCGCCGGCGGCCTGCAGCACGGCCGACGTGCCGCCGACGCCCAAGCGGCGCAGATACTCGATGTCCCTGGTGGGCTGGAAGCCCCACGCCAGATGGACCACGGCATCGGCGCCGTCGAACACGCTACGCAGTGTCGCGGGAGCGTCGGCGTCGGTGAGGTCCAGGGCACGCCAGTCGACCCGCTGGTAGACGCCCTCCGACGGCGGCGGTCGGCGCACGACGCCGACGACGTCGTGCTCGGCGGGCAGTGCGCGCAGCAGCGCAGTGCCGACGTTGCCGCTCGCTCCCGTGATGACGATGCGCATGAGGTGTGCCCTTCGGCAGGTGAGTGAGAGATGACTTCTCTGGTCGACTTACCCCCGGTGTGGGAGGGCAAACGGCTGCGGCTCGTGCGTCGCCCCTCAGTCCGCCAGCCAGATGGCGCCGTTTCGGACCTCGACGGGGAAGGTGCGCAAACGGGCGACGTTGCCAAAGGTCTTGATGGCCCACGAGTACGGCTTGAAGCCGAAGATCCGGCCCTTGGGGCCCGACGTCATCGACCCGTCGGTTACGTCGTAATCCGCGCGGTGCCAAGGACATTCCAGACACCCATCCTCGGTGACGCGGCCACGGCCCAACTTGGCGAATTGATGCCGGCACAGATTGCTGACGGCGAACGGCGAACCGTCCGGGGTCAGTCCGACCGCCAGGACGCCGTGGTCCGTGGTCTCCACCTCGGTGACGCGGCGTTCGTCGAGTTGGTCGACGTCGAGGAGGCGACGACCGTCCGCGCGTCGCGGATGGTCGTGAACGATGGGCGGCAAGAGACCCGCGGTCTCCACGCCGCGTCCGTGCGGGTCGTTGCGAAGAGTGCTCATCGAACGCAGATACCCGGGGCGCGACGGGCAAAACGGAACGGCCGCCCGTGGGTTGCGCCACCCCGTCACCTCTGGCGGCCCCTGGAGGCGTTCGACCGACTACCCTCGTCACAGCCAACTGCTGCCCCGGGGGACGGGCGGCCGAGGACGGGCCAACGCGGGGGTAGCCATGGCGATCCGGTTGCCGACGTATTCGACGAACGTCGGCGCGTTTGGCAGCTTCGTCCGTCAGTGGTGGGGCGAGCCGGTCGACTACGCGGCCCATGTCGAGTACTTCGGCAAGCGCGGGGTGGCGCCCGCCATCAAGACGCTGATCGGCCTGGGTACCGGTGTGCACGGCATCATCACGTTGACGGTCATCCTGCCGTTCGTGGGCGGCCTCGCCTCGCACGTCGTCGTCGCGTCGTTCGGGGTGATGCAGTTGTCGTGGGGCTGGTCGTGGTGTCTACGGCCGTGGCCGTCGCGCAGGACCTCACTGGCCTTCGCCGTGACCGCAGACCTCGGGATAGCGGCGATGGTGCAGGTCGACGCGACATGGCTGACCGGGCTGTTCGGGTTCAACGCCTTCGCGATGATCTCGGTGTACCTGATGTTCTTCGACGGACCGAAGGTACTGGCCAGCCACGCACTGTGGAGTCTCGCCTCGGCGGCGGCATTCGCGGTCCAGATCAGTGCCAGCACGGACTACTCCACGTCGTCGTTCACCGCGAGCGCCGTCGCCGCCATCACCCCGGTGGTCCTCAGCCCGCTGGGCGTCCAATTGGGCATCTGGGCGATGCGCAGGGACGCGCACGAGTCGATCACCGATCCGCTGACCGGCCTGCTCAACAGGCGCGGCCTGTACCTGCACGTCGAGGATCTGCTCCGCGACACCCCGCCAGGCATCAGCGAGGTGATCGTGGTGGTCATCGACCTCGACCGCTTCAAGGAGGTCAACGACAACTTCGGCCACACCGTGGGCGACGAGGTCCTGATTCGCAGTGCGCGCCGCATCACGTCGTCGGTCCGCGGCAGCGCCCTCGTCGCACGGGTGGGGGGCGAGGAGTTCGTCGTGGTCGACCTCGCCGAAGAGCGGTGGGACTTCGACCGGATCAGGGACGCAATCGCCGCACCGGCCGAGCCCGCCGTCACCGCGAGCGTAGGAATCGTGAGCGTCGGCCTCGCCGACTTCACCGCACCTGGAGCGAACCGCGTCGCGTTGCTCGACGGCTACATCGCCCGGGCCGACCGCGCGATGTTTCACGCGAAACGAAGTGGCGGCAACTCGACCACCACATAGGGCCGCCCGCCATCCCCCTTCACCATACGACGGGGTAGGGGTCTTGCGGCAAGACCCCCGGCGTGCGGCACAATCTCGCGGCCAGGTAGTCGAGAGTCGGGAGTCGCCGTGCCGCAACCGCCAAAACCCTTCGAAGCACACGAGTCTGGTGCATACCTGCATGGCACCAAGGCCGACCTCTCGGTCGGCGATCTACTCGTCCCGGGGCGGTACTCCAACTACGAGGAGGGCCGCGTCATGAACCACGTCTACGTGACGAAGACGTTGGACGCGGCGGTGTGGGGCGCGGAGTTCGCAAAGGGCGACGGCAGGGGCCGCGTCTACCTCGTCGAACCCGAAGGGGCGGTCGAGGATGATCCGAACGTCACCGACAAGAAGCTGCCGGGCAATCCCACGATGTCGTACCGCACGCGGGAACCCGTGCGGATCGTCGGGGAATTGACCGACTGGGTCGGGCATTCCGCCGAGCAGCTGCGGGCCATGCGTGACGGGTTGGCCGAGCTGAGGCGCCGGGGGCTCGACGTGATCTACGACTAGCCGTCTCACGGAATGGCGTCCGCGGGCGTCTACGTCGTATGACCACGTCTCTTGCGAAGCGACACGTGCCCACCGACCCCGCGATCCTGTACTTCGGCACACCGGTCGTGCTGCTCAGTACGCGCAACCGGGACGGAACGGCCAACCTGGCTCCGGTGTCGTCGGTGTGCTGGTTGGACCGGAAGGCAATGCTCGGGGTGAGCCGCGCGTCGCAGTCCTGGACCAACATGCGCCGCGAACGCGAAGTCGTGCTCGCCGTGCCCTCGGCCGATCAGGTGCAGGCGGTCGACCGTTTGGCCTTGGTGACGGGCCGGACCCCGGTGCCCGAGTACAAATCGGCCCGCGGTTACCGGCACGCCGCGGACAAGTTCTCCCGGGCCGGCCTGACACCGGTGCCCTCGGACCTCGTCGGGGCGCCTCGGGTCGACGAATGCCCGGTGGCGATGGAATGCACGGTCGACCACATGCAGGACGATCCGCACCGGCTGCCCATCGTCGAGGTGACCGTCCAGCGGGTGCACGCCCACCCCGACATCCTGGTCGCCGGCAATCCGAATCGCGTCGACCCCGACATGTGGCGCCCGCTCATCACGAGCTTTCAGCAGTTCTACGGACTTCAGCCACGCCCGCTGCACCCGTCGGCGCTGGCTACCATCGACGAAGAGCTCTATCGGGATTGAGGCATGACGGCCCGGACGTGGAGGCACGAGAGATGCGGTCGACGACGGTCCGGGCCGACGACGGAACCCCGCTCCACGTCGGCGTCACCGGCGAGGGCTCGGACGTCGTGGTGCTCTCCGGCGGACCCGGGTGCGTCCACTACCTGGAGGACGACGATCTCGCGCCCCGGGGGATGCGGGCGTGGTACCCGGAGCCCAGGGGAGTGGGGCGCTCCGGCGGTGAGCCTCACGATCTCGAACAGGCCGTCGCCGACCTCGAGGCGGTGCGAAGGGTTGCCGGCGTTGACGATTGGCGGGTACTCGGGCATTCCTGGGGCTCGGACCTCGCGGTGCGCTATGCGCTGGACCATCCCCGACGAGTGAGTGCGGTGGTCGGGGTCGCCGGTCATGGGTTGCACGAGGATCGCACCTGGTCGCAGGTGTACGAGGCGTCGCGGTACGTCGAGGATGACGTCGTGATCGACTGGGTGCCAGGCGTTCACGCCGCGCTCAACGACTCGTTCGTGCAGTGGATCCACGAACCCGACGTGTTCCGGCGGCTCGCCGACTCCACCGTTCGAATGTCATTCCTAGCCGCGCAGAACGACATTCGTCCGTCATGGCCGTTGCGCCAACTCGCGGCCCTGATCCCCGGGGGTCGGTTCGAGGAAGTGCCCGGCGTCTCCCACAACTTCTGGGCGACAGATCCGGACGTGTGGGTGGACAGTGTGACGCGGGCGCTGCAGGCGGGGTGACCGCGGAGCCTCTGATGGGCGTCACGGCCCTGGTTCGGCGAGGAGCCGTTCGGGGTGGTGGAGGTAGTTGACGCGGGCTTGGCCGACGTCGAGCTCTCGGGGTGGGAGCCATTCGACGACCCCGTCACGGAGCTGAACGGTCCAGCCGTGTTCGGCGAGGCGGTTGTCCCCGCCGCAGGCGAAGGTGACCTCGTCGACGTTGGTCTGGCCGTTCTTCGCCCAACCCGTGGTGTGGTGGACCTGGGTGCCGTAGCCCGGGACGGTGCAGCCGGGCTTGGTGCACCCGCGGTCGCGGGCGTGCAGGACGATGCGTTGGGCGGCGGAGGCGAGGCGTTTGGTGCGACCCAGGTACAGGGCTTCGCTGGTGTGCTTGTCGAACACCGCGAGGTAGTGGTGGGCGTGGGACGCCATGCGGATCAGGTCGGCCATCGGCAACAGGGACCCACCACCGGTGACACCACTGCCGCGGGCGGCTTCGAGGTCCTGCAGGGTGGTGGTCACGATGACGGTGACCGGGAGCCCGTTGTGGCGGCCCAGTTCACCGGAGGACATGGCGGTGCGCGCGAGGGCGATGAGTGCGTCGTGGGTGCGTTGTCCCGGTGAGCGGGTGTCGGCGTCGATCTGTTCCTGCGTGGGGGTGCCGCTCGTGCGGGGTGCGTGATCGTCGGGGTTGCACATGCCGGGTGCGGCCAGTTTGGCGAGGATCGGTTCGATGGTCGCGCGGGCTTCGGGGTCGAGTAGCCCGGTCAGTTTCGTCATGCCGTCGGCCTGCTGCGAACCCAACCGAATGAACCGTTTGCGGGCCCGGTCGCGGTCGTCGGGTTCGGGGCCGTCTTGGTCGATCGCGGCGGCCAGTTTCTCCGCGGCCTTGCGCACCTCGTCGGGGCCGGTGGTGGACCCGATGACCACGAGGGTCTTCTCGGATAGCTCCCGCACGTCGGGGTCGACCCGGGTGGGGAGCTTGTCGAGGAACGACCGGATTTCGGTGACGTGTTCCCGGCCGATCGCCCCGGATGATTGTGCCGTGGCGGTGGGGGCCAGGAGCGGTTGGAGGGGTTCGCCGTTGAGGGCGGTCCGCGGGCCCAACTGCGTGGCCTCGGCCAGGCGGCGGGTGGCTTCCTTGCCCGAGATGCGCAACCGTTGGGTCAGCACGCTCTTGAGCGACTTGGCCCCCAGCTCGACGGGGGAGGCTTCGCGGTGCAGCCGGGCGATCACCCGATGCCCGATCGTGGGCAGTCGCCAGGTCAGGGTTTCCAGTTCGCCTAGCAGTTCCAGGAGTTCGAGGTGGGTGTACTGGTCGCAGTCGAGGTCGGCGAGGTCGGCGACGGCGGTGGTCATCGAGGCGACTGCCGCGGTGACCCGATCCGAACTCATACTCGAACACTAGTACGACCCACCGACAAGAAACCTGGGACTGTGACCACTGAAACCGATGTGACACAGGAGAATTGGGGCAACCCTCAATTCGCTCAGAGGCGGGCACACCCACTCCGCGCCAGAGAGCGCGGCGCTCAGCTCGCCCAGTCGACGCCGAACTCCTCGGCGCCGTCGACCAACCACTCGGCCAGATACCGGGCGAAGGACGACCGAACCAGGATGCGGTAGTCGGTCCCGTTGTCGCTCAACGGCATCAACACCACGGCGGCCTGCCCAAGCATCGTCTGCACGGCGGCACCCGCGCCGAACACCCTGGGGTGCAGGTCGACCGAGCAGCCCTTGGCGAGAACGTCACGGGCGTGGGCACCGCGCAGGCGAAGGGTGGTGCGTTGCGCCGACACGTCGACGGCAGCACCGCCGTGCTCGACCACCGCGCCGCGCAGCCGGGACTCCAACTCCTCCGGAGCGTGGGCGGCCGACGTGACCAGCCACTCGGCGGGCCCGAACCAGATCGCCGTGGTGTCGCCGGCCGTGGCCGTCGTCGACGCGACACCGGGCAAGGCGGGCACGCCGAGGACGCGCGCCGCCGCATCCGCGCCGGCACCGGAACCGTCGACCCACAGGTCGACCATCGACACGAACGGTTCTTCCTGAACGGCAGCCGATTCCGGCATGTCGGCGAATCGCGACGCGAAGCCTTCGAGCGGGCTGTGTCGGGTGAGGCTGTCAGCCATCGCGGCGGGCTCCTTCGGGATCGACGAGGACGGAACCGGTGACCTCGACCGGCACCAGGGTTCCGTTCACCGGGACGGTCAGCGTGTCGCCGATGCGGGCATGCCCGCCCTTCACCAGGGCCAGCGCGAACGGACGGCCCAGTTCGGCGCTGCGGTAGCTCGACGTGACGTGGCCGAGCATCGGCACCGGTGGCGGCGGCAACTCGCCGTCCTCGCTGGGCTCGATGATCTGCGCGCCCTCCGGCAGCACCGTCTCGGCGTCGATCGGCAGCAGTCCGACGAACTGCTTGCGCAGCGGGTTCAGGTTCTCGCTGCGCGCAAAGGAGCGCTTGCCGATGAAGTCGACCTTCTTCTTCGACACCACCCAATTCATGCCGAGATCCTGGGGAGTGTTGGTGCCGTCGGTGTCCTGCCCGATGATCGGGTAGCCCTTCTCGGCGCGCAGCACGTGCATCGTCTCGGTGCCGTAGGGCGTGATGCCGTGGCGTCCACCGGCCTCGACGAGCCTCTCCCACACCGCGGTTGCGTACCAACCCATCACGTTGACCTCGTAGGCGAGTTCGCCGGAGAAGCTGACCCGACCGACGCGGACGTGCACCCCGTCGAGGGTGGTGTCGCGCCACGCCATGAAGGGGAACGCGTCGTTGCCGACGTCGAGATCTTCGAATACGGCTCCGATCACGTCGCGGGACTTCGGGCCGACGACGGGGAAGGTGTGCCACTGCTCGGTCACCGAGGTCATCCGCACCCGAAGGTGCGGCCACTCGGTCTGCAGCCACTCCTCCATCCAGTCGAGGATGTGGGCGGCGCCGCCGGTGGTGGTGAACACCTGGAACCGGTCGTCGGCGAGGCGCATCACCGTCCCGTCGTCGATGACCATGCCGTCGACGCCACACATCACGCCGTACCGGGTCATGCCGACCTTGAGGCTGCTCATCAGGTTCGTGTAGAGCATGTCGAGGAACTGTCCGGCGTCCGGACCCTGGACGTCGATCTTGCCGAGCGTGGATCCGTCGAGGATGCCGACTCCGCCTCGTACGGCGGCACATTCGCGCAGGACCGCGGTGTCCATGTCTTCCCCGGGCAAGGGGTAGTACCGCGGTCGCTTCCACATGCCGACGTCCTCGAACACCGCACCCCGGTCGACGTGCCAGTCGTGCACCGCGGTTACCCGCTCCGGGTCGAACATGTGCCCGCGGCTCCGGCCGGCAAGGGCGGCGAAGGCGATGGGCGTGTAGGGCGGCCGGAACGTGGTGACGCCCAGCTCCTCCGGTCGCGCGCCGAGCAGATCGGCGGTGATGCCCGATGCGACGACGCCAGACGTCTTGCCCTGGTCATGCGCGGTCCCAATGGTGGTGTAGCGCTTGATGTGCTCCATCGACCGCATGCCCGCACCCACCGCCCGGACCAGGTCGGCGACCGTGGCGTCGCGCTGGACGTCGACGAACTGACGGGTGGCCGTGGCGGGATTGGGCACGTACCACAGCACCACGCTCGGGCCCGGCGTCCGCACGGGATCGGACTCGCCCGGCAGCGCACCCGCCGCGGTGTCGAATCCGAGCGACCCAAGTGCGGATTCCACGCTCTGGCGCCCGCTGCGCAGGCAGCCCGGCAGGTCGAAAACCCCGGTCGCCGCGCCGACGACGTCCACTCCGTCGAGCGGCTCGGCAGGAACGAACGCACCGAGTGCGTCGTCGTAGCGCAGCCTGCCGCGCACCTGGCTGTACAGGTGGACGGCCGGGTTCCAGCCACCGCTGACCAGCAGTACGTCGCAGGGCACCGCGGCGTCGACGCCCGAGACGTCGGCGTGGGTCACGCGTTCGTCGCCCCGGGTGCCGGTGACCACCGCACCCAGATGCACGGTGATGTCGCGAGAGACGCACTCCTCGAGCAGGTCTGGCGACACGTTGACCCTGGCGTCGACGACGGCGTTGATCCGCACGCCGGCGTCCTGCAGGTCGAATGCCGCGACGTAGGCGCTGTCGTTGGTGGTGAACACGACGGCCTGCTCGCCGACGACGACGCCGTAGCGGTGCAGGAACGTCCGCGCGGCGTTGGCCAGCATGATGCCGGGCCGGTCGTTGTCGGTGAACACGATCGGACGCTCGTGGGCGCCGGTGGCGACCACGATTCGACGGGCCCGAATCCGCCAGACCCGCTGACGGCTGACGGCTACCGGCGCGTCCACGCCCAGGTGATCGGTGCGTCGCTGCAACGCCAGCACGAATCCGTCGTCGTAGTGCCCAAAGGCGGTGGTGCGCTGTAGGTGCAGGACGTCGGGGTAGGTGGCCAGTTCGGCGACGGCCTCGTCGACCCAGTCCAGCGCGGGCGTGCCGGCGACCGTGTCGGTGCTGCCCAGCAGCGCGCCACCGGCTTCGCTCTGCTCGTCGAGCAGCACGACCCGCGCTCCGGACCGGGCGGCGGTCAGTGCGGCGGACAGGCCGGCCGGGCCCGCCCCGACGACCAGCACGTCGGCGTGGGCGTGCGTCGCGTCGTACTTTGCGGTGTCGGCGACCTCGGCCAGCCGGCCCTGACCCGGAATGCCCCGGGCGGCAAGCCCGTCGAAGAGTTCGACGGTGGTGGCCAGGAGCATCGGCTCGGGGAACGGGTACTCGATTTGGACCAGTCCGCCGGTGTCCTCGGCCCATGCGGCGGTGAAGCCCCGGGGGCGGCCCAGCTTGATGCTGGTGGTCACCTGGTGAATGCCGTTGGCCAACAGGGCCGAGGCGAGCGTGTCGCCCGCGTGCCCGGTCAGCTCCCGGTCGTCGAAGACGAAGGTGTGGGTGGTGGTGCGGTCGACGCGGCCACCTCGTGCGGTGCGGAAGGGCGCGGTCATCAAGGCCTCTGCTCGTCAGGTCGGTACACGCTGTGGAACCGGTAGGTGGCGGTGTCGCGGACGGCGTTGAACCAGCGGCGGCAGCCTGCGCTGTGGCTCCACCGCTCCGCGAAGAGCCCCTTCGGGTTGGTGCGGAAGAACACGTAGCGTGCCCATTCCTCGTCGGTCAGCGTCTGTGGATCCTCGGGATAGGGCACGTGTGCCTCCCCGCCGTAGTGGAACTCGGTCTCCTCGCGCGTTCCGCACCAGGGACATTTGATGAGTTGCATGGTGTTGCTCCTGTGTGGACGGCTCGGTGGGCCTAGTGCGCGACGCCGGCGGCGCCGTGTTCGTCGACGAGCGCTCCGCTGACGAACCGATCCAGGCTGAACGGGGCGACGAACTCGTGCGGCTCGTCGTTGGCGATGGTGTCGGCGAGGCACCAGCCGATGCCCGGGGTGGCCTTGAAGCCGCCCGTGCCCCAGCCCGCGTTGAGGTACAGGTTCTCGTACGGGGTGCGGCCCACGATCGGCGAGGCATCGGGGCAGACGTCCACGATGCCCGCCCAGGTGCGCAGGAGGTGGGCGCGGGCGAACACCGGAAAGAGTTCGACCGCCGCCGCCATCTGCCGCTCGATGATGTGGAATGCGCCGCGCTGGCCGTATCCGTTGTAGGAGTCGACGCCGGCGCCCATCACCAGTTCGCCCTTGTGCGCCTGAGAGACGTAGACGTGCACGGCATTCGACATGACGATGGTCGGATGCACCGGCTCGAGCAGCTCGGACACCAGTGCCTGCAGCGGGTGACTCTGCAGCGGGGTCCGGATGCCCAGCATGTCGGTCAGCGTCGACGTGTGGCCGGCGGCGCAGAGCGCAACCTGCCCGGCACCGATGTCGCCCTGGGTGGTCCGCACGCCGGTGACCCGGTCACCGTCGGTGGTGAACCCGGTGACCTCGCAGTTCTGGATGACGTCGACGCCGGCCTGATCGGCGCGACGCGCGAAGCCCCACGCGACGTAGTCGTGCTTGGCGATGCCGGCCCGCGGCTGGTACGTCGCGCCCATGATCGGGTAGCGAATCTCGTTGGAGACGTTCACGATCGGGCAGAGCTTCTTGACCTCGTCGGGGTCGACCCAGTGGGCGTCGACGCCGTTGAGCTTGTTGGCCTCGACCCGTCGCACGCTGTCGCGGACGTCCTGCAGGCTGTGGGCGAGGTTGAGCACGCCGCACTGCTTGAACAGGATGGGGTAGTCCAGGTCGTCCTCGAGTCCCTCCCACAGCTTGAGCGCGTGCTCGTAGATGCGGGTGCTCTCGTCCCACAGGTAGTTCGACCGGATGAGCGTGGTGTTGCGGGCCATGTTGCCGCCGGCGAGCCATCCGCGTTCCAGGACGGCGACGTTGGTGATGCCGTGGTTCTGCGCGAGGTAGTGCGCGGTGGCCAGTCCGTGGCCGCCGCCGCCGACGATGACGACGTCGTAGTTCTTCTTGGGCGTCGGTGTGCGCCAGAGGAACTCGGGATGATCCGGAAGGTGGGCGCCGGGTGGCACCGTCGCGGCGGTCACAGGTCGGCCCCCGCCAGGCTGGGGTAGAGGGGGAATCGTGCCGCCAGGGCGTCGGTCCGCGTGCGGAGCTCGGCCAGGGCGGCGTCGTCGGTGTCGGGTCGCAGCGCATGACTGATGACGTCGGCGACCTCGGCGAAGGCGTCGAGATCGAAGCCGCGGGTGGCGAGGGCCGAGGTGCCGATGCGCACCCCCGAGCTCACCATCGGCGGACGCGGGTCGAACGGCACGGCGTTGCGGTTGACGGTGATGCCGACGCGGTGCAGCCGATCCTCGGCCTGCTGGCCGTCCAGTTCGGAGTCGCGCAGGTCGACCAGCACCAGGTGCACGTCGGTTCCGCCGGAAACGACGCTGAGGCCGGCTGCTCGGGAATCCGGTTGCAGCAGTCGGTCGGCCAGGATCTTGGCGGCGTCCAGGGTGAGCTGCTGGCGGACGGCGAACTCGGGTTGGGCGGCGACCTTGAAGGAGACGGCCTTGGCGGCGATCACGTGTTCCAGCGGGCCGCCCTGCTGGCCGGGGAACACCGAGGAGTTGAACTTCTTCGCCAGGGCCTCGTCGTTGGTCAGGATGATGCCGCCGCGCGGGCCACCGAGGGTCTTGTGCGTCGTTGAGGTGACCACGTGTGCGTGGGGCATGGGGGAGGGGTGCAGTCCGGCGGCGACCAACCCGGCGAAGTGGGCCATGTCGACCATGAGGTAGGCGCCGACGTCGTCGGCGATGCGGCGGAACTCGGCGAAGTCGAGATGCCGGGGGTAGGCCGACCAGCCGGCGAGGATCAGCTTGGGCCGGCGTTCGTGGGCCACCCGCTCGACCTCGGCCATGTCGACGAGGTGGTCGTGTTCGGTCACGTGGTAGGCCGCGACGTCGTAGAGCTTGCCGGAGAAGTTCAGCTTCATCCCGTGGGTGAGGTGCCCGCCGTGCGGCAGGGCCAGGCCCAGGATGGTGTCGCCGGGGGTAAGCAGTGCGGCCATCGCCGCCGCGTTCGCTTGCGCGCCCGAATGTGGTTGAACGTTGGCGTATTTCGCGCCGAAGAGTTCGATGACGCGGTCGATGGCGAGCTGCTCGATGACGTCGACGTGCTCGCAGCCGCCGTAGTAGCGCCGTCCCGGGTAGCCCTCGGCGTACTTGTTGGTGAGCACCGAACCCTGCGCCTGCATGACCGCGACCGGGGCGAAGTTCTCGCTGGCGATCATTTCCAGGGTGGTCTCCTGGCGGGCCAGTTCGGCGGTGATCGCGTCGTGCACGGCCGGGTCGAGCTCGGCCAGGGACGCACCCAGAAGCGGGTTCGCGGGCCGTACCGACGCCGGCGCTGCGGTATCGAGGGTCATGGACGCCTTCCTGAATCTCACTACATCGGCGACTGGTATATCAGTTAGCGATTAGGCTAGGATCAAAACGCGCGTACGTCAACAGATGAACGGAGAGGTCGACGATGACCCTGGCGGACTTTCCGGTCGACGGCTCCCAGACCGGCACCGACGTCGGCGGCGAGAGCAACGCCGACCGCGCCTACGAGGTGGTTCGCGAGCGGCTCGTGATGCTCGACATCCGCCCCGGCGAGCCCATCAACGACGACCGGCTCGCGACGGAACTGGGGTTCGGGCGCACGCCCGTGCGCGAGGCCGTGAAGCGGCTGGAGCGCGACCGCCTCGTCGTCGCCTATCCCCGACGCGGCACGTTCGCGACCGCCGTCGACCTGACCGACCTCGCGGACATCTCCGAGATCCGCAAGCAGCTCGAGCCCACCGCGGCGGCCAGGGCCGCCCGCACGGCGTCCGCCGAATCCCGTGGTCGCCTGAGCGCCCTGGCGCGCAGCATCGCCACCATCGACGACGGGGACGACCCCCGCGAGGTGTTGCGCCGTGACGTCTACGTGCACCGGGAGATCTACCGCGCCACGGGCAACCCTCACCTCGAGCAGATCCTCATCACCCTCGACGGCCATGCCACGCGGATCTGGTGTTTGTTCCTGGATCGGCTGCCCGACGTCGCAAGCCACGTGCGAGAGCACGTCGCACTCCTGGACGCGATCGTCGCCGGAGACGAGGCGGCCGCGGCCAACCTGACGTTGAAGCACGTCACGGGCTTCGAACGGGCGATCCGCGCGTTGCTCTGACGGCCGGGCGTCGGCCGTCGGAGCACTGATATATCATCGACACGGCACGGTGCGGAGTTAGCTGCCGGGCGTAAGACGACGTCGTCGGGAGGACCGTGACCGTGACCACGCTGAGCTCGGAGGAGCTGGAAGCCGACCCCGAGGGCATGTCCTTCGCCGACCGCGCCTACCTCGCCATTCGGGACAAGCTGATCATGCTCGACATCCGTCCGAACGAGGCGATCGTGGAAAGCGAGCTGGCCGCCGAACTGCAGTTCGGGCGGACCCCCGTCCGGGAGGCGCTCAAGCGGCTGGAGGCCGACCGGCTGGTCGTGTCCTATCCGCGCCGCGGCACCTTCGCCACCGGAGTCGACGTGGCCGACCTCCGGCACATCTCCCAGATCAGGGTGAACCTCGAACCCGTGGCGTCGCGGACGGCGGCCGAGGCCGCGAGTGCCGCCACCCGGGAGCAGCTCGCGCGCCTGGCCGACGACACCGACGCACTCGACGTGGCCGGGATCGACCGCAACGAGCTGATGCGGTGGGACCTCAAGGTGCACCGCGCGATCTACCGGGCGGCGGGTAATCCCCATCTGGAGGACGTCCTGGTGCGGTACGACAACCTCGCCACCCGGATCTTCTGTCTGTTCCTGGACCGGCTGCCTACGGTGGCCAAGCACGTGGGCGAGCACACCAATCTGCTGAGGACCATCGCCGCCGGTGACGGAGACGCGGCCGCGGCGATCGCGCTCGAGCACGTCATCGGCTTCGAGGAGTCGGTGCGCGCCATCGTGTGACGCCGGCCGACCCCCGGTCAGCTGAAGACGACGGTGCGGTGCCCGTGCATCATCACGCGGTTCTCGCAGTGCCACCGCACCGCGCGGGAGAGGGCCAGCGCTTCGGCGTCCTGGCCGACGGTCGCCAGCCGCGCCGGGTCGTAGGAGTGGTCGATGCGGATGACTTCCTGCTCGATGATGGGACCCTCGTCGAGGTCGGGCGTCACGTAATGTGCCGTCGCGCCAACGAACTTCACGCCGCGGTCGTAGGCCTGGTGGTACGGCTTGGCGCCCTTGAAGCCGGGCAGGAACGAATGGTGGATGTTGATCGCGCGGCCCTGCAGCGCGGAACACGTCTCGTTGGACAGCACCTGCATGTACCGCGCCAGCACGACCAGGTCGGCGTCGTACTCGTCCACCAGTTCCAGCAGTTTGGCCTCGGCCTGCGGCTTGGTGGTCGGTGTCACGGGGACGTGTACGAACGGAAGACCGGCGGCCTCGGCCATCGGTCGCAGCACCTCGTGGTTGGACACGACGGCCACCAGCTCGCCGCCCAGTGTCCCCGAGCGCCAACGGAAGATCAGGTCGTTGAGGCAGTGGCCCATCTTCGACACCATCACGACCACCCGCGGCGGGGCGCCGGCGTCGAAGCGATAGGTCATCCCGAAAGTGGTTGCCAGTGTGTCGAACTGGGCGGTCAGCTCGGCGGCGTCGGCGATCTCCTCGCCGCACACGAACGTGGTGCGCAGGAAGAAGGACTGGCTGACGGTGTCGTCGAACTGCTGATGCTCGGCGATGTCGCAGCTGCGGGAGAACAGGAACGACGTGACGGCGTGCACGATGCCCGGTCGCTGCGGGCAGCTCAGTGTCAGGGTGAAGTTCTGGGTCACGAGCGGATCCTCTTCATCTCGGGGTCGACGAGCGGTTCGGCCACGACGGTCGCCGCGATACGCCGGTCGAAGTACTGGATTTCGACGCCGGTGCCGACGACGGCGGTGGCGGGCACCCATGCGTAGGCAATGGGGGCGCCGACGGTGTGGCCGAACGCCGCGCTGGTGACGTAGCCGACCGGTGCGCCGTCGACGAAGACGGGCTCCGACCCGAGCACCACCGACTGACCGTCGTCGACGGTGAGGCACACCAGTCGCCTAGAGACGGTGTCGTCGGACATTCCGGTCACCGCCTCACGACCGACGAACTCCTCCTTCTGGAGCCGGACGGCGAAGCCGAGGCCGGCCTCGTACGGGTTGTGCTCGGTGGTCATGTCCGTGCCCCAGGATCGGTAGCCCTTCTCCATCCGGAGGCTGTTGAAGGCGGCGCGGCCCGCGGCGATGACGCCGTGCCGCTGTCCCTCCGCCCAGAGTGCATCCCACAGTCGAAGGCCGTTGTCGGCCGACGTGTAGAGCTCCCAGCCGAGTTCGCCGACGTAGGACAGGCGCATCGCGGTAACGGGCACGCCGCCGATGCGCACCTGCTTGGCGCGGAAGTACTTGAAGTTCTCGTTCGAGAAGTCGTCGCGGCTGAGCGCGGAGACCAGGTCTCGGGCCCGCGGACCCCACAGACCGATGCAGCAGGTGCCGCCGGTGACGTCGCGCACGGTGACGCTGCCGTCGGTGGGGGCCTGCCGGCGGAAGTAGTCCAGATCCAGGTTGCCGTTGGCGCCAACCTGAAAGACGTTGGGGGCCAGTCGGGCAACGGTCAGATCACTGCGGACCCCGCCCGCCGCGTCCAGCGCCAGGGTGTAGGTGACCGAGCCGACCGACTTGTCCATCTTGCCGGTGGTCAACCGCTCCAGCATGGCGAGGGCGCCGGGCCCGGACACTTCGAGCCGCTTCAGGGGCGTCATGTCGTACATGGCCACCGCCGTCCGCGTGCGCCATGCCTCCGCGGCGGCGATCGGGGAGTGGAACCTGGCCGCCCACTCGTCCCGTGGCTTGGGCTGCCACTCGGGCGGCAGCTCGTCGACCAGACCGGCGTTGGCCTCGAACCAGTGCGGACGCTCCCAGCCGTGACTCTCGAGGAACATCGCCCCCAGTTCCCGCTGGCGCACGTGGTACGGGCTGACCCGCAGGCCACGCGGAGATTCCTTGGGTTGCAACGGGTGCAGGACGTCGTAGATCTCGACGAAGTTCTGCTGGGAGGTCTCGCTGACGTACGCCGGGTCGAGCTGGACCTCCTCGAAGCGATGGACGTCGCATCCGTGCAACTCGACTTCGGAGCGCCCGTCGACGAGCAGTTGGGCGACCGCCCGGGCGACGCCGGCCGAGTGCGTCACCCAGACCGCCTCGGCGATCCAGAAGCCCGCGACGTCGGGGGATTCGCCGATCAACGGTCCGCCGTCGGGGGTGAACGAGAAGATCCCGTTGAACCCGGACTCGATCGTCGCGTCCCGCAGGCACGGCAGCAGGTCCTTGGACTTCTCCCACGCCGGAGCGAAGTCCTCTTCGGTGAACGAGAGCATCGACGGCATTGCGGCACTGGTGACTTCGCCGTCGGGCAGGTCGCGAAGGTCCACGGGCATGGGGCGGTGGGCGTAGGAGCCGATGCCCAGGCGGTCGACGTGCTCGCGGAAGTACAGGTCCTGGTCCTGATGACGCAGGATGGGGAACCCAGCCTCCGACGCCTCGGTGTTGCGGCCGACGAGTTCGGGAAGCTGGTGGGTCGTGACGTACTGGTGCGCCAGGGGCAGCAACGGGACGTCCATGCCGATCAGCGCGCCGAGGTCGGGGCCCCAGAACCCGCCGCAGGACACCACGACGTCGGCGGGGATGACGCCCGTGGTGGTCGTGACCCCGGTGACCCGGCCACCGGCGTGCTCGACCCCGATGACCTTCGTCGACCCGCGGAAGACCGCGCCGCGGGACTGTGCGCGCCGACTCAGCGCGACGACGGCGCGGGATGCCTTGGCGAGACCGTCGCTCTCGACGTAGAGCCCACCGAGGACGCGCGTCGGATCCAGGAGGGGGTGCAGCTTGGCGCACTCCTCGGGTTCGATCACGCGGGCGTCGACGCCCCACGACGTCGCCCAGCCCTGTCTGCGGTGCAGTTCGGCCAGCCGCTGGGGCGTGGTGGCGACTTCGAGGCCGCCGACCTGGTTGAAGCACCACTGGCCGTCGACGTCGAGGCCCTTGAACTTGTCGACGGTGTAGCTGGCCAGTGCCGTCATGGTCTTGGACGGCGTGGTCTGGAACACCAGGCCCGGCGCGTGGGACGTGGAGCCGCCGGTCAGCGGCAGCGGTCCCTGGTCGACGACGGTGACCTGGTCCCACCCCCTGGCGGTCAGCTCGTCGGCGAGATTGGTGCCGACGATGCCGGCCCCGATGATCACGACACGGGGTGAGCCCATATTCGAAGTACTCCTATGGTGCGAGATGCCAGCAATTGATCGACAACTGATATACCAACGTACGGCCGGGTTGGTGTCGTCGTCAAGGGGTGGCTCCCCGGGCGGTCGACGCGCCGATGTACCGACAGCTCGTCGAAAAGAATTTTCGGTTTACCAGTCGCGTATCAACACGACGCGGTCTAATATATCACCAACATCGCTGGTGGTAAGCGCGTTCACCGGTGGTGGGTCGAGTCACCCGGGCCCGACTGCGGCGGTATGCGACACCCATCGAAAACGAGCCGGCCTAGTGCCCTCAGGAGTCTTCGTGACAGCACAGCAGGACAACCCACCCGACATCGCGCCGGCGTCCGTCGACCCGGACGCGCTCGACTATTGCGCACCCGCGTCCGGACTGGACGGACCGGAACCGCCCGGCCGACCGGTGACCGACCCGGTCGTCTTCGGCGTGGCGGCCCTGTCCGTCGTCGCCATCCTCGCGTGGGGATTGCTCGACCCGCCCGGATTCTCGGCGACGATGACCTCGATCCTGAACTGGGTGGTCGGAAACCTCGGCTGGCTGTTCATCCTCTCGGCCACCGGCTTCGTGCTGTTCGCGGTGTGGCTGGCACTGAGCCGCTACGGCAGGATCCCGCTGTGCGGGGACGGCGAGAAGCCCGAGTTCAACACCGTCAGCTGGGTCGCGATGATGTTCAGCGCCGGCATGGGCATCGGCCTGATCTTCTGGGGCGTGACCGAACCGCTGACGCACTTCGTCAAACCCCCACCCGGGCTGGCGGATTCGGCGGCGGGCACCGCATTGGCCACGGCGCTCTTCCACTGGGGGTTCCATCCGTGGTCGATGTACGCGGTCGTCGGCATGTCGATCGCCTACGGCACCTACCGGATGGGGCGCAAGCAGCTCATCAGCGCCGCGTTCACGCCACTGTTCGGTCGCAAGCGCGTCGAGGGCCCGATCGGCAAGATCATCGACATCCTCGCGATCTTCGCCACGATGTTCGGGACGGCCGCGTCTCTGGGCCTCGGCGCGCTGCAGATCGGTTCCGGCATCGAGACCGTCGGTTGGGTCGGCAAGGCGAGCACGCTGCTGCTGATCTCCGTGGTGGCGCTGCTGACGCTGGCCTTCGTCGCCTCCGCGATATCCGGGGTCTCGCGGGGAATTCAGTGGCTGTCGAACATCAACATGGTGCTGGCGCTGATCCTGGCGGTCTTCGTCTTCGTCGCAGGTCCGACGGTGTTGATCCTCAACCTGATCCCCACCTCGCTGGGTGACTACCTGGCCAACCTGCCGACCATGTCGGCGCGATCGGGCGCCGACGGAGCCGACACCGACACGTGGCTGTCGTCGTGGACGATCTTCTACTGGGCGTGGTGGATCTCGTGGACGCCCTTCGTCGGAATGTTCCTGGCGCGCATCAGCCGGGGGCGCACCATCCGGCAGTTCGTGGTCGGCGTCATCCTCATTCCGACCTCGGTGAGCCTGGTGTGGTTCGCCGTGTTCGGCGGGGCGGGCATCGGGCAGCAGCGCGACGGCATCGACCTGTACGGCAGCGGAGAACCCGAGTCGACGCTGTTCGGGATGCTCGACCGCCTGCCGCTCGTCGGAATCTCGTCGCTCCTGGTGATGGCGCTGGTCGCGATCTTCTTCGTCTCCGGTGCCGACGCCGCGTCGATGGTCATGGGCACCCTGTCGCAGCGGGGTTCCCTGAACCCGTCGCGCTGGGTGGTCGCCACTTGGGGCCTGGCCACCGGCGCCGTCGCGGTCCTGATGCTGTGGGCGGGCGGCAGCGATGCGCTCAACGGCCTGCAGACGATGACGATCATCGTCGCCGCGCCGTTCGTCTTCGTGATGATCGGCATGTGCGTGTCGCTGTATCTCGACCTGCGGCGGGATCCGTTGGCGATCGAGCTGAGGAGGCTTCCCAAGGTTTCGCAGTCCTAGTTCGCTCGGAGGGCGGTCCCGATCGGGGCCGCCCTTCGGCGCGCCCGGAGGTCGTTCTCGCGTCGTATCGCGTTGTCCGACAACGACCTTTTCGTCCCAGAGCCGTTCTGCGGTGGGCTGGAGAACTGGCTCCCCACTCTTGACAAGGGGTGTGGTATGCCCGCAGACTGTTGCGTAATACGAGTGCCGTTGCGTAATACGCACCAACGGTCTCACGGAAGGGTCTCCTCGTGATCGACATCTGCCCACTCGCCGACCTGCCACCCGGAGAAGCGCTGCGGGTGGCGACCGTCCCGCCGATCGCGGTGTTTCACACCGAGGACGGGGAGGTGTACGCCATCGACGACACCTGCTCACATCAGGACGCGTCGCTCGCCGACGGCTGGGTGGAGGGGTGCGAGGTCGAATGTCCCCTGCACGCCTCCCGGTTCAACCTGCGAACCGGTGCCGTGGACGCGCCGCCCGCCAAGCTGCCCGTCCGCGCACACGTCGTCACGGTCGAGGACGGCCTCATCCGCGTCGAGCTCAGCACCGAGAAGCCGAACCTGCCACCCGACATCCGGTCCCGGCTCTCCGGCGGGGCGACGCGGTGAAGCACGTCGCGATCGTCGGAGCGTCGCTGGCGGGACTGTCGGCCGCACGGGCGCTGCGCGCCCAGGGCTTCGACGGCAGGCTCACAATCGTCGGCGACGAGTCCCGGCGTCCCTACGACCGCCCGCCCCTGTCGAAGGGGTTCCTCGCCGGGGACGTGACCGAGGCCGACCTCGCCCTGGAGTGCGACGACGACGGCCTCGACGCGGACTGGCGGCTGGGCGTGCCCGCAGCCCGGCTCGACGCCTCCTGCGGCGCAATCGAACTCGCGGACGGAACGCGAATCGACGCCGACGGCGTCGTCCTCGCCACCGGCTCGAGGGCCCGGCGCTGGCCCGGCACCGACGTGCTGGCCGGCGTGCACGTGGTACGAACCGTCGACGACGCGCTGGCGCTGCGCGAGGACCTGCGCGCCGGCGCCCGAATGGTGGTCATCGGAGCCGGCTTCATCGGCGCCGAAGTCGCCTCGACCGCCCGCACCCTCGGGTTGGACGTCGCCGTCGTGGAGGCCGCGCCGACGCCTCTGGCGGTGCAGCTGGGCGAGCAACTCGGCAGCGTGGTGTCGTCGGCGCACACGGCCAACGGCACGACCCTGATCTGCGGCGTCACCGTCGCCGGCCTCACCGGTGAGCATCGGCGCCTGCGTGGATCGGCCGGCCCGGATCGCGTCACCGGTGTCGAGCTCGCCGACGGCCGCCATCTGCCCGCCGACGTGGTCGTCGTGGGAATCGGCGGAATCGCCAACGTCGAATGGCTCCGGGGCAGCGGCCTGCAACTCGGCAACGGCGTGCTCTGCGGCGCTGGCGGGGAGACCGCGATTCCCCACGTCGTGGCCGTCGGCGACTGTGCGGCCTGGCACGACGAGGCGCACGGCACGGCGCACCGGGTGGAGCACTGGACCGGTGCGCTCGAACGGCCCGCAGTCGCCGTCGCGACGCTGCTCGCCGGCGGTGCGCACCAGGGCGGGACGGTCAAGGCGCCCTACTTCTGGTCGGACCAGTACGGCGCCCGCATCCAGTTCGCGGGCGCCACCCGCAGCGGTGACGAGATCACCGTCGAAGAGGGCAGCTGCGACACCCGTTGCTTCCTGGCCACCTACCGGCGTGACGGCCGACTGGTCGCCGTCCTCGCCGTCGACCAACCCCGCTCGTTCGGCCGCTGGCGCCGCCAGCTGGCGCCCGCGCCCGCCCGCGTCTGACCCCCGTCCGCCCCGACCCGCCAGGAGCTCCGCAGTGACCACCGCTCCCCCCGCCCTCCCCGACAGCCTCATCGCCACCCTGCCCGGGCACTACTACACCGACGACGCGGTGTTCGCCCTCGAGCAGGAGAAGGTCTTCGAGACCATGTGGTTCTGCGCCGTCCGCGCGGCCGACCTCGACAAGCCGGGTGCCTTCCGCACCGTGGCGTTGGGTCGCGAGAGCGTGCTGGTCACCCGTTCGCGTAGGGGCGAGGTGCGCGCGTTCTTCAACGTGTGCAGGCACCGGGGCGCCCAGCTGTGCACCGAGGCCAGCGGTGAGGTCAAGCGGGCGTTCCAATGTCCCTACCACGCATGGACTTACGATCTCGACGGCAAGCTGATCGCCGCGCCGAATCTGACGAAGATGCCGGACGTCGACCGCACCGACTACGGATTGCGGTCGATCGCGGTGCGTGAATGGCTGGGCTACGTCTGGGTCTGCCTGGCCGACGAGCCGCCGTCGTTCGAGGCCACCGTGATGCAGGAGATCGTCGACCGGCTCGGCGACGTCGAGTCGATCGACCACTATGGCGTCGCCGACCTGAGCCTGGGTCGCCGGATCACCTACGACGTCAAGGCCAACTGGAAGCTCGTCATCGAGAACTTCATGGAGTGCTACCACTGCGCCACGATCCACCCCGAGCTGACGGAGGTGCTGCCCGAGTTCGCCGACGGCTACGCCGCGCAGTACTACGTCGGCCACGGCGCCGAATTCGGCGACGAAGTCCAGGGTTTCACGATCGACGGCTCCGAGGGCCTCGACCTCATTCCCGGTGTCACCGAGGGTCAGGACCGCCGGTACTACGCCATCACCGTGCGGCCTCAGGTGTTCGTCAACCTCGTGCCCGATCACGTGATCGTGCACCGGATGTTCCCGATGGCGGCCGACCGGACCGTCGTCGAATGCGACTGGCTGTACATGCCCCACGTCGTCGAGTCCGGCCGCGACGTCGGGCACTCGGTGGAACTGTTCCACCGGGTCAACCAGCAGGACTTCGACGCCTGCGAGCGGTGCCAGCCGGCGATGAGCTCGCGGACCTACCGCGACGGCGGGGTGCTCGTTCCCAGCGAGCACCATCTCGGCGAGTTCCACGACTGGCTGCGCGCCAAGCTCGGCGCCTGAGGAGCGACTGATGCGACTGGATTGGTATGACAGAAGGATTCTCGAATTCGTCGTCGAGTGCGGGCCCCGCTCGCAGCCGACCGACGAACAGACCTTCGCCTGCTTCGGCATCAGCGCGCAACGCGTGATGCGACGGCTCGACGCCGTCATCGGCCTCGACGACACCCCGGGGACGACGCTCGGTGAGACCGATCGCGATCTCTTGGAACGCGTTCGGGCCCTTCGCGTCTAGCCGTCGGCTGGCGGTCTCAGCATTCGACGTAGTTGACCGGCACGTTGACCGCCAGGCCGCCGGTGGAGGTCTCCTTGTACTTGGAATGCATGTCGGCGCCGGTGGTCCGCATCGTCTCGATGACCTGGTCGAGGCTGACGCGGTGGGTGCCGTCGCCACGCAGCGCCATCCGCGCCGCGTTGATCGCCTTGCCGGCCGAGATGGCGTTGCGCTCGATGCACGGAATCTGAACGAGTCCGCCAATGGGATCGCACGTCAGCCCGAGGCTGTGCTCCATGGCGATCTCGGCGGCGTTCTCGACTTGTTCTGCTGTGCCGCCCAGTGTTTCGGCGAGACCGGCCGCCGCCATGGACGCCGCCGAGCCGACTTCGCCCTGACAGCCCACTTCGGCGCCGGAGATCGACGCGCGCTCCTTGTAGAGCGAACCGATCGCGCCGGCGGCCAGCAGGAAGCGGACCGCCGTCTCGTCGCGGTCGCGTCTGCCCGCGGGGGTGTAGTGCATCGCGTAGTGCAGTACCGCGGGCACGATCCCCGCAGCGCCGTTGGTGGGCGCGGTGACGATGCGGCCGCCGGAGGCGTTCTCCTCGTTGACCGCCAGGGCCACCAGGTTCACCCAGTCCTCGGCGAACTCCGGGCTGCGGTCGGGATCTTCCTCCTTAAGGCGCTCGAACCAGTCCTTGGCCCGGCGGCGGACCTGCAGCGCGCCCGGGAGGTTGCCGCCGCGCTGCACGCCGCGCAGTTCGCACTCCACCATGACGTCGCGGATGTGCAGGAGTCGCGCCCTGATCTCGGGTTCCGGGCGGCTGGCGCGTTCGATGTCGAGCATGAGATCGCTGATCTTGCAGTTCTTCTCGTGGCACAGCTCGAGCAGCTGCTTGGCGGAGCCGAAGCTCGACGGGTGCCGGTCGACCCGCTCCGAGGCGGTCTCGCGGCTTTCGGCTTCGGTGACGACGAAGCCGCCGCCGACCGAGAAGTAGGTCTCCCGGTGCAGTTCGGCACCGGCGCCGTCGCGCGCGGTGATCGTCAGCGCGTTCGGATGGAAGGGCAGCATCGTCAACGGCCGCAGGACGAAGTCGTCCTCGGTGAGCGCGACGTCCCGCGTGCCGCCCAGGGCGATGCGGCCGGTGGCGCGCATCTCGGCGATGCGTCGCTCCATCTCCTCGGTCTCGAGTTCCTCGGGAAGGAGACCCTGCAGACCGAGCAGGATCGCCGTCATGGTGCCGTGTCCCGCGCCGGTGGCAGCCAGCGAGCCGTAGAGGTCGACGCGGACGTCGGCGGTGTCGCGCTGCGCACCGAGGGTCTCCAGGTCGGCGACGAATCGCGCCGCGGCTCGCATCGGTCCGACCGTGTGCGAACTCGACGGTCCGATGCCGATCGAGAACAGTTCGAACACGCTGATCGTCATGAGACGGGCCTTCCGAGGTACCGGTGGTGCATGGTTCGATCATCCGCCGTCGTGGGGTGCTTGGCACCGGCGGTCGAAGTGATCATCAGTTGATATATTACCGGCTGGCGCGCCGTCCCGCGGGCCGGTTCACGAAGTGGAGATGGGCGTAACCGCGGCCCCGGGCATGGCCGACGGGCCCCCCGGGTAATACCCGACGATGACGACCGCCGACGCGCCGCTGCCCGATCCGCCCCCGCCGGTGACGGCCACCGACTGGCCCACGGGCAAGGTGCCCGACGAGCCTCCGCCCGAGGGCGAACCGGAGGAGACGTCTGAGATCGCCGACGTCGACTACGACGGCCATGCCGGGGCCGGTCCGTTCTAAGCAGGGTCAGTCCAGATCGGGGTGGGCCCGCAGGAAGGCCGCGAAGCCCGGAATGGTGAAGCGGAGCATGCCCCGTCCCGCCGACTCGATCAGGCCGCGGTCGATGAGTTCTTGCCGCGGGCGGCTCAACGCCTCGGAGGAGATGCCGAGGCGGCCGGCGAGCGCGGCCCGCGATACGGGCTGGTCGCCCAGGTCGGCCATGGCCATCACGACGCGGCGCTGCTCGGGATTGATCTTCGCCATCCGGCTGCGGAACACCGCGCCCATCCGCTGTTCGGCGCGCTCGGCACCCAGTCTGACGTGCGCTTCCTCGATGGCGTCGCCCCGTTGCGGTCGGCCCGCCTCCCATGCGGCGTCGCCGATCAACTGAACGCGGTGGGGATAGCCCGCGGCGGCGTCGATCGCCGCGAGGATCGCGTCGTCCGACCACGTCACCCCGAGTTCCTGCGCCGGCAGGCGTAACGCCTCGGCGACGGCGACCTCACCGAGCAAGCCGATCTCGACGAAGTCGGTGCGCTCGCCGAAGGTCGCAGCCTCCGGAACCGCGCCCAGCAGGGACGGCAGGCCCGCGGCGATGATGGCCACCGGGTAGCCCTCCGGGGCGCCGTCGAAGTGCTGGAGTGCGATCAGGAGGGAGCGGCGGTCGGCCAGCTGGGCCTCCTGGAATTCGTCGACGAACACCGCGAGTCCGTGGTGCTCGTGCTCGCGGGCGAACCTGCCGGCCTCGGCGAGGTTGCGCTCGACGGCGGCGGTCGCCCGGGTCCGGTCGGCCTCGACGCCGACCTTGGCGCCCGGCACGCCCACCTCGACCTGAACCTTGCTGAGGTTCTGCAGCAGCTTCTTGGCCTTCTGGCTCGTCGAACGGCGGCCGATCTCCTCGGTCAGGGACGCCGCGAGGTCCGGCGCGAGCGCCGCGTCGTCCCTGCCGGTCACCCACACGGTGAGGTAGCCCGCCTCGGCGGCCTCGCGCTGGGCGGCCCGCAGCAGCGACGTCTTGCCGAGACCACGCGATCCGTAGAACGCCAGCAACGGACCTCCGGAACGGCCCAGCATGCGGGTGCGAGCCAGCCGGGTGCGGATGGTCTCAAGCTCGGTGCCACGGCCGGCGAGGTACACGGGCACCGCGCCGGGGGAGTATGGACTGGGCAGCACCGGTTCTCCGTATCGACTCGTATAGATCAGGCTTGACTATACGTACCGATACGACAACGTGGGAGCTCCGTGACCAGCGGTCCTCAGTTCGCCGTCGGCGCTGGCGAGGACGCCGGCTTCTGCGTCCGGCTGCCGTGCTCCAGGCCGTGGCGGCGGTACCGCCAGATGGTGATGATCGCGACCAGCCCGATGAGGCTCGTCAACGCCACGAAGAAGTACGGCGACCGCAGGTTGTCGGTTCTGCTGACGAGCCACGTGGCGATGTAGGGCGCCGTGCCGCCGGCGATCACCACCGAGATGTTCGTGGCGAGGGCGGTACCGGTGTACCGCACCTCGTCGTCGAACAACTGCGGCGTGATGGTGTACGACGCCACCTGCAGGAACGCCATGTTCACCATGATGAGGGCGTATCCGAGCCCGGCGAAGCCCAAGCTGCCCAGGTCCATCAGCAGGAGCGCGGGGTAGGTCACGACGGTGTAGCCGACCAGGCCGATGACGGCGACCTTGATGGGGCCGATGCGGTCGGCGAGCCGACCAGTGAAGGGCATCAGTGCGACGGCGAAGATCGTGACTCCGGCGGTGATCCAGTAGACCGGCGCCTTCGGATAGTCGAGGTTGGTCACCAGATAGATCGCGATGAACGTGGACCCGATGTAGGCGGCACCCTGCACGCCGATGCCGAGCGCGGTCGCCTGGGCCAGTGGGCCGGGATAGGACTTCAACGCCGACAACAACGGGAAGCCGTGGCTGGCCTTCTTGACGTTGCGGTCGATGTCCGGCAGCGTGCGCCGGGCGAAGTAGCAGATCACGGTCAGTGGAGCGGCCAGCAGGAACGGGATGCGCCAGCCCCAGCTGCTCAGCTGATCGGCCGCAAGCAGACCCGAGACCACCCCGATGGCCGCCGACGCGATGGCGAAGCCGCCATTCGTGCCCATCGGCACGAACGCTGCGTACCGGGACTTGCGGCCGTTCGGCGCCGCTTCGGCGATCACGGTGGCGGCACCACCGACCTCACCGCCTGCGAAGAATCCCTGCGCGATCCGGACGACGAACAACAGGATCGGCGCGAGCACGCCCACCGTCGCATAGGTGGGCAGGAGCCCAATGGTGGTGCTGGCAATGCCAATTCCGATGATGGTGACCAGCAGCGCCCGCTTGCGCCCGAATCGATCACCGACCCAACCGAAGTAGATGCCACCCAGCGGTCTGATCACGTAGGACAGTGCGAACAGCGCCAGCACCGAGAGTAGCGCCGCCACCGGGTCCTGGTTGGGGAAGAACAGTGGCGCGATGATCGCCGACACGTAGCCGTAGAGGGCGTAGTCGTAATACTCGATCAGGGTGCCCAGCCCGCCGGCCAGGGTCACCCTCCGCATGTCTGCGGGCTCGTTGACCGAAGGGTCGATGTCACGCACGGTCATGTCGAAACCCCCTGCCCACGTTGGGATTGATGGTCATCGGGTCGTCTCCTTCTCGTTGTGGTCTCGAGCTGTTGCGCCGTGATCGGCGACGTAGGCACCGACGATGTCGTCGAAGGTGGCTTCGGCATGCAGGCCCATGCCCTCGGCCCGCGGAGTGCGCAGTCGCGCCGGCCAGCTGCCGACGATCGCGGCGACGGCCGGATCGTCGGTCCACTCGATCAGGTCGCTGGTACCGGATCCGGCGACGCGGTCGAGGGCGGCGGCCATGTCGCCCGGCGTCGTGGTGAGGGCGGGCAGGTTCATCGCCGTCGTGCTGCCCCAGGTGACGTCGTCCGCGGCGGCGGCACACAGGAGCCCGTCGAGAGTGCGCCGCGGCGACGACAGCGCGATCGGCATGTCCCGCGGCACCGGGCACTGTGCGCGCGTCCCGGCGAGCGGTTCGCGAATGATGCCCGACATGAAGCTCGACGCTGCGGCGTTGGGTCGCCCGGGCCGCACGGCGACGGTCATCAACCGGACCGACCGGCCGCGGACGAAGCCCTTGCGCGAGTAGTCGGCCACCAGCTGCTCACCGATGAACTTCTGTATGCCGTAACTGGATTGGGGTCTGGGCAACGTGTCGTCGTCGACGACTCCGACCGGCCCGATCGCGGGATCGCTGCCGAAGACGGCGAGGGAACTGGAGAACACGACGATCGGTGGGGTCGGCTGGGCCCTGGCGTGCTCCAACAACGCGCGGGTGCCGTCGAGGTTGGTCCGCATGCCGAGGTCGAAGTCCTTCTCCGCTGCCCCGCTGACGACGCCGGCGAGGTGGAAGATCGCCTCGGGCGTGCCGACGTCGGACAGTGCCGCCTCCAGGTCGCCCAGGACGGTGCGGACCCGCGGATCCGATTCCAGGTCGGCCGGCGGTGGCACGAGGTCGACGAGGACGACCTCGCCGACGTCGCCCAGCTGACGGCCACCGAGCGTCACCGGTTCGGACAACAACCGCCGGGCCAGCATGGCGCCGATGAATCCGCAGCCACCGGTGATGGCGATACGTGGGGTCACGAGGCGTCCTCCAATCGTGCGACGACGTCGGCCAGTGCGGCGTCGTCGCCGACGTTTCCTGGAAAGACGACGTAGGGCATTCCCGCGGCCGGTCCCGACACCGCTTGCCACAGCGAGACGATGCCGTCGAGGACCGGTCCCCTGGTCCACGCGCGGTCGACGAGCAGGGCGCGAGTGGCGATGTCCGAGGACGTGATTCCGCCCTTGGCGATCACGAAGGAGGGTCGCCGGGTGGCGACGATGCGGGCGACACAGCTGCTCAGCGCCGAGCTGACCCGTCGCGAGATGTCCAGGCTGGTGGCCTCGTCGGCACCGGTGGTGAGCAGCCGTGAGGTGCTCACCACGACGGTGGCCTCGCTCAGTGCCGCGGCGGCTCGCCCGGCCACGTCGTCGAGGTGGCGCTCCAGGCCGTCGCCTGCCATCACGGCGTCGACGTCGAGTTCGAAGGACGCGATCGCCCGCTGGGCGGCCAGACAGTCCAACTGGCGGGTGGTCAGGGCGACGTGCGAGCCGACCACCACGAGTCCGTGCACGTCGTCGGTGACGAGGCGCTCGAGGGCGGAGTCCGACAGTCGTTCGCCGCCCTCCTGACCGGTGCGGGCGCGGACGAAGGACGGGCCGATGCGGTAGACGAGGCGTGCGCCGTCGGCTTCGGCGGCGAGCACGGCCAGCGCGACCGCCCGCAGGTCGTCGTCGGTCACCGCGTCGACCACGACGACCTGCCTGCGGCGTGCGGCGGCGAGCCGGGCAGCCAGCTCGGAAGTGGTTGCGGTCCGGATCATCTCGAGGGAGATCTCCATGACGTCGGCGGCCTGGATGCGACCGCCACTCTTCTCGTCCACCCACTCGGCCAGTCGCGAGGACCGGTAGCCGAACGTGGCGTCACGCGCGAACTCGCTCTCGGCGACGGGGACGAGGTCGGCTCCCACCCGCAGGACGTGGACCCCGTTGACGGTCAGTCTGCCCGCATCGACGTACGCCGGCGCCAGCACGACGCCGTCGACCTCCATCCCCGATTCGGCGAGGACGTCGGCGATGACGTCGGTCTCCAGCGGGAAGTGACCGCGCAGGGTGGAATCGCTGCGACTGGCGAACGCGAACTCGACCCCCGCCGCGGCTGCGACGCGCACGCAGGCCTCGACCACCTCGCGATCGCGGCTAGCGGCGTGCCGCGGATCCAGGCTGCGGGTGTTGGTCAGCACGAAGAATCCCGCGGTGTCCTGTGCCAGTGCCCATTCGACGTCCTCGTCGGTCCACCGGGTGAGCACGGGCAGGTCGCGGACCGTCTGGGTTCCCGTCGGATCGTCGTCGAGGAAGACCACCTTCCTCGCTCCCCGCAGCGCATCCCGAACGCTGGCCGCCGAGACTTCGACCTCGGCGGGCAGGTCCGTCAGCGCCGTCACCGTCCGCCGCCTTGCCCAAGGAGCAGACCCATGCGGAAGGCGGCCAGGTCGGGGTCGGGGAACAGGCCGAGTTGATCGGCCAGGACGAACAGGTCGACGAGGTGCTGCAGCGAGCGCATGCCCTCCCTGCCGCTGACCATCCGGAAGTGGTCCTGGTGCCCGGAGAGCCAGGCGATGAAGACGCAGCCGACCTTGTACCGGTCGGCGGGATGCTCGAACATCTTGACCGCCATGGGAATCGACTGATTCATCGCATCGACGAAACCGGCTTCGTCACCTGCGTCCAACGCGGCGAAGCCGACCGAGGCGATGGGAGCGATCGGGTCCAGCACGCCGAGAAGGCCGTGACTGTGGTGGTCGCCGTCGCCAAGCAGGAGGTCGGTGTACCCGTAGTCGTCGCCGGTGAACACCTTGACCCCCAACGGGAGTCGGCGACGAAACTCCCTCTCCAACTCGTGGTCGAGCAGGCTGAACTTGATTCCCTCGATGCGATCGGTGTTCTCCCGGGCCATGTCCACCACGACGTCCATGGCGTCCCGCGGATCGGCGTGCCCCCAGTAGTTACCCATCGCCGGGTCGAAGCCGGTGCCGAGCCAGTGCACGATCGCGGGTCGGTCGGTCTTTGCCAGCACGTCGCGGTACACCGACAGGTAGTCCTCGGCCGAGGTCGCCGTGGCCGCCAGCGCATGACTGACGCGCAGGACCGCACCGCACCCCTGGGACTGGATGAATTCGACCTGTTCGGTGTAGGCGTCGACGATCTCGGCGAGACTGGCCTTCGGGGAACGGATCTGATCGGTGCCCGCGCCGGCGACCACGGCCGCGCCGTCCTCGAGCGCCGCGGCGACCCCGAGCCGGATGAGTTCCTTGGCCTGGGTCCAGTCCAAGCCGCCCGGTCCGCGCTCGGTCGTGTCCATGGCCTCGGCGATGCCGATCCCATAGCTGAACAGGTGACGCCGGAAGGCGATCGTCGCCTCCCAGTCGACCGGTGGCGACACTCCGGGCGTGTAGTCGCCGCGGGTGTCGGCGACGACGTGGGCGGCCGCCAGCACGGTCCGGGACCGGAACGGCCGCGGATGCCGCGGGTAGTCGACCGGTTGGTGCATCACGTGGGTGGTGGTGCCACCGTCCGCCGTGGGCAGGACGAGTTCGGTCGGGGTCAAGGTGCTCACAGTTGCCTTCCAGGGTGAATTGTCAGGACCAGCAGGGCGGTTCGCCGCGATGTTCGCGGTCGGCCTCGGAGCCGACGACGCCGGCGCGCTTCAGCTCGGCGATCCGTTCCGGGTCGTAGCCGGCTGCGACGAGGACTTCGTCGTTGTGTTGTCCGACGGTCGGCGGTACCTCGCGGAGCCGAGGCGGGGTGTCGGACAGCTGGACCGGCATGCCGACGAACTTGACCGGCCCGACGCCGGGCACGTCGGCGTCCAGTACGAGGCCGTTGTGCTCGACCTGCGGGTCGGCAAACACCGCGGCGTAGTCGTGCACCGGTGCCACCAGCACGTCCTCGGCCTCGAACCGCGCCATGACGGCGTCACGGTCGTAGCCGGAGATGGCGTCGGCCAACAGTCGGTGCGTTTCCTCGGTGTGGGTGCGAAGGCCGTCGAGCGTGGCGAAGCGTGGATCGTCGACGCGATCCTGCGGCAGCCCCACCGCCCGGGCGCAGCGCTGCCACTGCTCGTCGACGTAGAACTCACCCACCAGCGCCAACCACAGGCCGTCCGCGCATTCGTAGTAGCCGTACAGCGCGGTGTTGTGCGCGTGGGCGATTCCCTCCTCGGGCCGCGGGTACCGCTGACCGGTGTTGAGGTAGGTGGTGCCTTCCTGAAGGTGGCTGGTGATCGCGGCGTTCAACAGGTTGGAGTCGACGACCTGTCCGCGGCCGGTTCGTTCCCGGGCCGCCAGCGCGATCATCATCCCCTGCGCGAATTGCATCGAGGCCAGGTAGTCGACGATGAACGTCCCCACCGGAACGGGGCCCGTGGCGGCGGTCCCGGTCAACGCCATCAGCCCGCTGACCGCCTGCGCGGCGAGATCCTGCCCACGGCGCAGGACGTACGGGCCGGACAGGCCGTATCCCGAGGCGTAGGCGACGATGATCCTCGGATTGATCGCCGACAGTGTCTCCCAACCGAATCCGAGCTTGTCCATCACACCGGGCCGGAAGTTGCTCGCGACGACGTCGGCGTCGCGGACCAGGGTGTGGATGAGGTCGCGCCCGGCATCGGACTTGAGGTCGACGCTGATGCTCTTCTTGTTGCGGTTGGTCGCCGACCAGTGCGGGCTGTAGCCGCCGGCCAGAAACGGCGGCTGGTTGCGCCCGATCTCGCCGACGTCGATCCGCTCTATCTTGATGACCTCGGCACCGAAGTCCGCCAGGACCTGGGTGGCCGACGGGCCCTGTTCGAGCTGGGTGAAGTCGAGGATCCGCACGCCCTCGAACGCGTCGGTCATCTGGAGACCCCCTGGGTGGTCGAGCCACGTCGGCTCGGATGCGGTGCGATTCCCGCCGCGGCGGGCAGGAACAGGCGCTGGTCCATCTGGCGTGGTGGATGTCGCATGATGGGCGTGAAACCCATCTGCCCCAGAACGTCTCGCCGGAGGTCGACCCCGGGCGCGATCTCGACGAGTTCCACCCCGTCCTCGCCGAGGGCGAACACGGCGCGTTCGGTGACGTAGAGGACCCGCTGTCCCGTGCGACGGGCCCGGTCGGCACTGAAGCTGACGTAGTCGACGGCGTCGACGAACTTGGCGTAGCGACCGTCGCGGGAGATGCGGAGTGCGCCGTCTCCGACGTCTGCCTCCAGACCGCCACCGCGCAGCGTTCCGCAGAACACGACCGTGCGCGCCTTCTGGCTGATGTCGATGAATCCGCCTGGGCCGATGGGCTTTCCGCCGGCCACGGCGACGTTCACGTTGCCCATGCGGTCGACTTCGGCGAATGCCAGACCCGCGAAGTCGAGCCCGCCGCCGTCGTACAGGTCGAAGGTGCTGGGCATGTCGACGATCGCCGAGGGATTGATCGCCGTTCCGGAGTCGAGTCCCACGCCGGGAAGTCCGCCGAAGATCCCCTGCTCGACGGTGAGCGTGACCCGGTTCAGGAAGCCCTCTTCGAGGGCCACGTAACTGATCCCGTTCGCCATCCCGACGCCCAGGTTGGCGAGGTCGCCGTCGTGCAGTTCCATCGCCGCGCGGCGGGCCACCACCTTTCGCACGTCGAAGGGCAGACCCGCGACGGTCGTCGACGCGTTGGGCGTGGCCCCCGTCCGCCGCGGATCGGAAACCGTGATCGGGGTCTGGTATGGGTAGTCAGTGAGGACGACGTGGTCGACCAGTGCGGCGGGAATGCGCACGCGGGCAGCGGGTATGGTGCCGCGTTCGACGCAGCGCTTGACCTCGACGACGACGATGCCGCCGCTGTTGTGGGCCGCCTGGGCGATGGCGAGGTTGTCCCCGATCGCCGCTTCGTCGTCCATCGCGATGTTGCCGTCGGCGTCGGCTTCGCTGGCGCGCAGCAACGCGACGTCGACGTCGAAGCGCGGATAGTGCAGCCACTCCTGGCCGCCGATGGTGACGACCTCGCTGACACCGGCCGTGGTTCGGGTGTTCATCCGGCCCCACTGCCGGCGCGGGTCGACGAAGGTGTCGAGGCCGATGTCGGTGAACAGCCCGGGCCGGCGCGCCGCGATCTCGCGGTACAGCAGCGAGATCGTTCCGGCGGGTAGGCCGATGGCCTCCACCTGGTTGGCTGCGATGACCGCCTGCTGACGCGGGGAGAGGACGAAGTGGGATCCGATGAAGCGCCTCACCAGGCCGGGAATGGCGATGTGGTCGATGCCGCGGCCTTCGTGGTCACCCAGTCCCATGACGTGGACGACCACCAGGTCGGTGGGCGTCCCGTTCCGTAGCCAGCGGTCTTCGACGGCAGCCAGGAGTGTCTCCGGCACCTGCAGGAGCGAGCCGGTGCCGCCGACGGCCACGACGGCGCCGGGAGCGATGAGATCGGCACCCTCGGCGGGGGAGCACACCACCGTGCGGTCGCGGATTCCGTTGGGTACGGCGCCCAGATTCAGTTCGGTCACGCCATCACGTCCCCGCCGCAGACGTTGATGCACTCGCCGGTCACGTAGGACGCGTCGTCCGAGGCGAGGAACGCCACGACCGAGGCGACTTCGTCCGGGCGGCCGATGCGGTTCATCGGGTTCTGCGCGACCCGGCGCTCGAGGACGTCCGCAGCGTCTTCTCCGGTGATCCGCCCGACTTCGGCGCTGCCGTAGTCGGACAGCGCGGTGTCGATGCGACCGGGGGCCACCGCGTTGACGCGGATGCCCCGCGGGGCCAGTTCCGCGGCGAAGGACCGAACCAGACTGAGGGCCGCAGCCTTCGAGGCCGCGTAGTGCGCCGTCAGGCGATTGGGCAGGAGCGCCTGAATCGAGGCGATGGCGACCGCCGAGCCGCCCGGGTTCAGGAGCTTCGCCGCCAGTTGCAGGGTGAGCAACGTGCCCCTGGCGTTGACGTCGAGGACTCGGTCCCAATCGTCGACGGCGAGTTGCTCAGCGGGAGCGAAGGTTTGGATGCCGGCGTTGGCGACGACGATGTCGAGCGAGCCGACCGACTGCGCAGCGTCGTCGAACATCGACTTCTCGGCCACGTCCAGTCGTAGGGCCTCGGCGTTGCCGACCGCCTTGGCCGCCGCCTTGGCCTCGGTGTCGTCGAGATCGGCGATGACGACGTGGGCACCCTCGGCCGCCAGGCGTTCGACGATGGCCAGGCCGATGCCGCGGCTGCCACCCGTGACGAGTGCGCGCTTGCCGGCGAACCGTTGCGACGGCATCACCTGTTCTGCCCGTCGCTGGCCTGCACGCCACCCAGTGGCACCTTGGAGAGCAGTTCGAGCTTCTGGCCCTTTTGGCACAGCCGCCCGGTCTGGTCGACGACTTCGACGTCGAAGGTGACGATGGCCTGGTCGGGCTTGGACTTGCTGTCGCGCATCGCCGCGACCGAGTAGTTGACGAACATGGTGTCGCCGAGGAACAGGGGTGCGACGAACCGCCAGTCGCTGATGCCGAGGAACGCGATGGCGGTGTGACGGAGTTGTTCGGTGCGCGGCCACATCAGTCCGTGGGCGTAGGAGAGGCCGAGCAGCCCGTGGGCGATCCGACGTCCGAACTGGCTTGATTGGGCATAGACGTCGCTTGTGTGAACCTCCGAGAGGTCGCCGGTGAGGGTCCCGAAGCCGATCACGTCGGCGTCGGTGATCGTGCGACCGGGGCTCCGGAAGGTCATTCCGACGGAGAGGTCCTCGTACAGCAGTCCCTGCCGTTGGGGGCCTGTGGTCATGTGCGACTCCTCGTCGATGAGTGGGGGCAACGGGGTGATGGAGACCGTGGTGGACGCTGGGTGTGATCTACTACACTAACAGAACGGCATTCAATAATGAAACGCTGTTCCGGAAATGGAGGTGGTTCGATGGCGACTGGATCGCTGCCGCGAGGACTCGCGGTATTGCAATGCCTGGTTGGCGCCTCCGAGGGCCTCCCGCTGGGCCGGATCTCGGAGCTGGTGAATCTGCCGAAGAGCGCCACGCACAGAATCCTGATGACCCTGGCCGACGAAGGCTTCGTGCAACAGGTGGAGGGTTCGGGGAACTACGCGCTGACCCTGCGGATCGTCAGCCTGGGCCTACGGCACCTCGCGGGCAGCACGATCGCGGACCTCGCCGTGCCCGTCCTGGCGCGCCTCGCCAGGGAATCCCAGCAGCTCGTGCGACTCGGTCTGGTCGACGGGTCCCGGCTGATGTGGGTCGCCCGCTCCCAGGGCGCACGTGGCGGTCTGCGCTACGAGCCCGACGTCGACCACGGCAAGGAGATACCGCTGGCGTCGTCGGCCAGCGGTTTGGCCTGGCTCTCGCAGTTGTCCGACGACGAGGCGCTGCATCTCGTCGCGCGGCAGAATCCCGAACACCGGCATCCCATGGGACCCGGCGCGCCGGAGAGTCTCACCGACGTCCTCGACCGGGTCCACGAGGCTCGCGCGCGTGGCTGGGCGCGGGTCCACGACAGCTTCGAGGAGGGCATCTCGGCGATGGCCGCACCCCTGCGCACGGACGGGGTGGGCGCCGCGGGCGTGGTCAGCATCGCCGGACCGAGCCTCCAGCTGACGGACTCACGCATGGACGAACTGTCCGCGTCCCTGGTGGCGGCCGCCGGCGAGTTGGCGAACCTCGCCGGCGCGATGGTCAGTGAAGCGCGCTCGCGGGATCGGGAGTTCCCCATGGCGGCGCCGGGCTGACGAGGGTCCGTCGGGAACCCGCCGGCCTAGACGTCGCCGGAGAAGTCGGCGGTGATCCAGCGGTCGGGCCGCACGGTGAACAGGGTGCTCGGGGTGTCACCCATGCTCTCGACGAACGCTCGTCCACCCTCCTCGCCGAGGTATCGGATGGCGATGGCCTCCCGGACCTCGGGCGGCGCCGGGGTCGTGTTCTCCACGACCGTGCCCTCGACGACCACGTACTGGTAGGGCGGTTCTTCACGCTGCAGCACCAGCGTCACGGCGCCGGCCTGCTCGATCAACCGCGTCTTGCGCGAGGCGGTCCCGGTGTTGATCCGGATGTGACCGTCGGGGGTGTAGTCGTACCAGATCGGGACGCTGGCGGGCGGGCGGCCGTTGTCGGCCGCCACCGACAACACCCCGACCCGCTTGTCCTCCAAGAACCGCCGCCGCTCGTCCTCGGTGAAGTGCCTCATGATCCGACCCAACCGGTGAACTGGCACACACTATTCCCCCGGGAGCCGTTCGACCTGATCGAAGAACCCGAACCAATCCTCCAGATGCCAGGTGCGGGCGATCCGTTGCCCGGTGATCTGGTGAAACTCGTGGAGGGCGATCTCGAAGTGGCGACCCGTGGCGCCGACGCCCATCAGGTCGCCGGTGTGTACGCCGCTCAGCGTCGCCCGCACGGCGACCATGCCGTTGCCGTCGGTGTCCCGGCCGTCGACGACGTCGGCGACGTCGACGCGGAGATCGGTCACGGCCGCGTTCATCGCGTCGATGACCTGGGCGCCGCCCGCGGGTCCCGGACACTGACCCGGCGCTGGTGGGAGGTCCTGCCAGTCGTCGGTCACGACACCGTCGAGCAGGGCGTGATCGCCGGAGAACGCGCGGTAGAAGGTCGTCAGCAGATCATGCAGGTCGGTCACCACGGCAGCACCCGGCCGTCCTGGTAGACGTGGCCGGTGCGCAACGTCGACCGCTCCTGCTCGAGCACCCAGCGGATGCTCGCCGCGCCCTCGGCGACGGGCCGGCCCGCGGGGCCGCCCAAGTCGGTCGCCGTCCACCCGGGTGACGCGCCGTAGACGGCGACACCGTCGTCGTCGAGGTCGGCGGCCAGCATCCTGGTCAGCGCGTTCAGCGCAATCTTCGACGCCCGGTATGCCGGGGTCGTGCCGTCCATGGTGGTGAGGCAGGCCTTTTCGCTGGAGACGTTGACGATGACGGGCGCGGCGGCCCGTCGGAGGAGCGGCAGCATGTCCTGCACGACGCGCCAGGTGCCGACGACGTTGGTGGCGAAGGCCTCGGATACGACGGACAGGTCGGCGTCGACTGACCGTCTCTCGTAATCGAAGAAGCCACCCGCGTTGTTGACCAGCACGTCGAGCCGACCGGAGGTCGCGTCGAGCGTGCGGGCGGCCCGTGCGACGTCGTCGCGATCGGTCACGTCAAGGGTCAGCGCGGTGACGCTGCGGGCGGGGGCGTCGGCCAGAAGGTCGTCGACGGCGGCTTGCGCCGCAGCCAGCGATCTGGCGCCGAGCACGACGGCGTGTCCGCGATCGGCGAGCTGGGCGGCGAGTTCTCTGCCGATGCCGCGGTTGCCCCCCGTGACGAGTGTCGTGAGACCGGTCATGATTCTCCTAGTGATCGATGATTACCTTTCAAGTGCATCAACGATCACACATCACTGATGTATTCCACGCGTTATCGTCGTTGACATGATCGCCGAGAATCCGCCGGCCGAACGCATCCTCGAGGCGACCCTCGACCTGCTCCGCGACGGCGGGCGCACCGCCGTCACCACCCGCGCGGTCAGCGCCAGGGCGGGGGTTCAGGCGCAGACGATCTACCGGCGGTTCGGCGACATGCGCGGGCTGCTCGACGCCGTCGTCGCCCGGGGTTTCACCGGCTTCCTCGACGCGAAGGGCGCCCAGCCCTCCGACTCCGACCCCGTCGAGGAGTTGCGCCGCGGCTGGGATCTTCACATCGCGTTCGCGCGGGCCAACCCGGCCGTCTACGCGCTGATGTACGGGGAGCCGCGCACGGAGGCGCCGCCGGCGGCCCGGCAGGTCTACGACGTCCTGCGTGGCATCGTGTCGAAGGCGGCGGCCGCCGGACGGCTCAAGGTTCCCGTCGACGCGGCGGCGTCCATGATCTACGCCGCGGGCGTGGGAGTCGCCCTGACGACGATCGTGGAGAGCCACGTCGGCCCGGCCACCGACACCGGGCTGTCGGCGCGCACGCGGGACGCGATACTCGACGCCGTCACCGTCACCGTCACCGTCAGCCCGGGCCGCGACGACGAATCCCGCACGGCGGCATGGCACGCGGTCAGTCTGCAATCCATGCTGTCGTCGTCGGCCACGGACTTCTCCACCGGTGAGACCGCCCTGCTGAAGGAGTGGTTGAACCGGATCGCCGGCGCGGAGGCGCGGCCGGCGGACTAGTCGCGCAGCGCCTCTCGGGTGGCCCACACGTCGGCGGCGCCGATCACGGCCAGGACGCTCATCGCGACGGCGCCTCGCCGCCGGTCCGCACCCGGGGACCGCAACGCCTTGGCCAGCAGCGCCACGTCCAGCACGTCGCCCGCGACCCTGGTCCAGACCAGGCGCGGGGAGCCGAGCAGAATCGCTGAGCCGTGCCCGCATTCGCGTACCCCCAGGAACCGGAGGGCGCGGCGTGACCGCTCGGTGGGGACGACGCCCGCGAGGCGCGCGACGCCCCGGGGCGCGAGTAGTTCGGACAGGCCGAGGGCGACGCTCGTGAAGCCCAGTGCGGTGGGCAGCGAGGGCATTTTCGTGTCGGTGCTGACGGTCATGGCGGGCAGGTACCCCGACCGCCGGCGTTCATGCGGTCCGACTCAGCGCACCAGGAGTCGGGTCACCGCCCGGTTGAGCCGACGCCGCGGCCAGCCGGTGACGCCGTCGGCGGCCAGGGCGGCCCGCGCCGCGTTGCGTCCGCAGACGCCGTGCACGCCGCCGCCGGGAGAGGCGCCCGCGCTGCCCAGGAACACGTTCTGCAGCGGTGTCTCCGCGCGCCCGAACCCCGGTGCCGGCCGGAAGACGAGCTGCTGGAACAACTGTGACGTACCGCCGTTGACGGCGCCGGTGAACAGGTTGGCGTCAGTGGCCTCCAGATCCGACGGGCGTTGCGTCGTCTTGCCGACGACGTGGCCGGCGAATCCCGGCGCGTACCGCTCCAGGACGTCGTCGACGCGTTTGGCGAGGCGTTCGGCGGAATCGTCGTCGGCGAGCCCTCGCGGGAGATGGGTGTACGCCCACGCGCTTTCGGTGCCCGCTGCCGACCGCGTCGGGTCGGCGGTCGTCATCTGGCCGAACAACATGAAGGGGTTCTCGGGCAGGGTACGGGTGTTCAGGTCGGCCATCCAACGGATGAGCCCGTCGTGGTCGGCGCCGAGGTGGACGGTGCCGGCGTCGGCCAGATTCGCCGACCGCCACGGGATCTTCGCGTCGAGCGCATAGTTGATCTTCAGAACCGGTGTGTCCCAGACGAATCGGTCCAGCCCGCGCCGAATGGACGTCGGCAGCGCGTCGGCTGGCAGCAGCCGCTGGTAGAGCTGGGGCGCCGACGTGTCGGCGACCACCGCCCGACGGCACCTGATGGTCGCCCCGTCGGCGGTGCGGACGGCGGTGGCGCGGTCGCCGCTGAGTTCGATCGAGGTGACCGCGCGGCCACATTCCACCCGCGCCCCGGCCGACTCGGCCCGGCGAACCAGTGCCGCGGTCAGCTGACCGGCGCCGCCCACCGGCACCGGGAAGCCCCCGTCCTGCGCCATCATGACGAGCAGGAAGCCCATGACACCGCTGGCGGGGGCGTCGATCGGGACGTCGGCGTGCATGGCGTTGCCGAGGAGCAGCAGACGGGCGGCGTCGCCGTCGAACAGGTGCTCCGCCATCACCCCGGCGGGTAACAGCAGCAGGTGCACCAGACGCAACGCCTCCGCGGTGCCCAGTCCGCGCAACAGGCTCAGCGGACCGCGCAGCGGCGGGAACGGCGCGAACAACGTCTCCAGCAGAGGCGTCTTGATCCGCTGCCACTGCTCGAACAGGTCGCACCACCGCTGCCCGTCGCCCGGGTGGTGCCGGTCCAATTCCCCTGCGGTGCGGTCGACGTCGCGGTGAATCACCGGTGCGTCGGTGTCGGCGGCGTCCCGGGGATGTCCGACGACGGCCGGGGCGTGCGTCCACCGCAGGCCGTGGTCCTCGAGGTTCAGGTCGCGCAACGCCGGCGAGGCGACCGACAGCGGGTAGAAGGCGCTGTACAGGTCGCTGAGGTACCCCGGCGTCAACTCGGCGCTCTTCACCGCGCCGCCGGGCTCGGGCTGCGCCTCCAGCACCAGCACGTCCCAGCCGGCGTCGGCCAGCAGGGCCGCGGCGACCAATCCGTTGTGTCCGGCGCCGATGACCACCGCGTCGACGGTGTCGGCGGCGCTAGTGGTCATCGTCGGAGACCCGGCGCTCGGCGATCGTCGCAAGCCGCCACGTGCATTCACGGTTACGGGGAATGGCGGCGGCCAATGCGACCCGCTTGGGCACCCAGCCCATCGGCGCCCCCACGGGCACCTCGGCCATCTCGATGCGGCAGCCGCCGCCCTCGACGTCGGACAGCCGCAACGTGATTCGCGCCTTTCCGAACGGCCGGCCCTTGGCCAGCAGCACCAATTCCCGTTGCGGCACGCACTCCAGGACCTCGGTCTCGTCGTCGAGGAGCAGTGGCCACACGCCGACGGAGTGGTCGATGGTGCTGCCCACCGCCGGCCAGTCCGGGGACACGGCGCGCATCCGGCTGTTGCCGACCACCCACTGCGAGTAGGTCCAGCCGTCGGCCATCACGTCCCACACCCGTTGCCGGCTGGCCGTGGTCTCGCGCTTGACGGTGAGTTCACTCTCGGATTCCGGTGGATGATGGGACATTCGGGGCTCCTCGTCGTGTCAGCGATCGCCGAACGGCGTGACGATCAATCGGTTGGCCAGCGCCTTCGCCGAGTCGGGCAGCACCTTGGCCGTCGCTCCAACCACCTTGCTGAACAACGACGACGCGACGACAGAGCGGTCGCCGCGCATCAGCGCGTCATAGCCCTGCTTGGCGGTCTTGGCGGGGTCGTCCTTGAACGGCAGCCGACCCAGCGGGGTGTCGACCATCGATGCGCGCTCGAAGAACTCGGTGTCGGTGGCGCCGGGCAGCAACGCCGTGATCGTGACCTCGCTGCCGCGGAACTCGTCGTGCAGACCCAGCGCGAACGACTGGATGAACGACTTGGAGGCGTTGTACATCGTTTGGTACGAACCCGGCATCATCGCCACGATCGACGACGTGAACAACGCGCGGCCGGCGCCCGCCCGATCCATGTCGCGCAGGATCAACTTGGCCAGGTGCACGGTCGACCGCACGTTGAGGTCGACGATGTCGAGGTCGGTCTCGACGTCCTCGTCGACGAAGCGACCGGATCTGCCGATGCCTGCGTTGAAGGCGACGGCCATGGGCACCCGGCCGACGGCGTCGTAGACGCGCGTCACCTCGCCGGGCAGTCGCAGATCCGCCTGTACCGCCTGGACCGTCACCGGGCCCGACAGTTCCTCGGCGACGTCGTGGATGCGGTCCTCGTCGGCGACGACGAGCAGGTCGTACCCGTCGGCGGCGAACAGCCGGGCCAATTCCAGACCGATGCCGCTCGAGGCACCGGTCACCACCGCCAGCGGTCTGCCCATGACAGTCGACCTACCCGCCACCGGCGCGACCAAACCCGCGGGGCAGCGTCAGGACCCGGCCTCGTCGGGCGCGTGGCGCCCACGCCGGCTGCGCAGATAGGCGCGTTCCCGCAGATCGGTCAGCCACTCCGGGCCCAGACCGACGCCCTCCCGGGTGTTGCGGGTCGGATCGAACGACACGTCGTGCTCCTCGTCGGTGGGAATGGCTCGGGTCAGGGTGATTTCGGCCAGCGGCCGGAATGGGCCGGAGCCGTGCGCCTGCTGCACGTCGAATGCGACGCCGCCGTCGTCGACGGCCTCGCGGACCACCTCCAGCGACAGACCGGGCCCGACCTCGGTGGTCATCTCGGCCTTGACCCACCACCACCCGTCGGCACGGCGCAGCGGCATCAGCGTCGACAACGTCGTGCCGGTCCACGACAGCGTCGGACGCAGCGCGAAGCGGGTCAGCCGGCCCGAACCCGCGGAGACCATCAGCACGTCCCACGGCGTTCCTGCGCCGTCAGCGGGTGGCATCCGCCATGCCAGACCGATGAGGTCCGGCAGACCGCCGGGCACGCCGACGGCCTTCGACACCCGTCCCAGCACGTCGGCCGACTCGACCGGAAGCCCCTCCCCGGGCGGTGCGACCCGTTCGATGCGACCGGCGGCAAGCACCCCCAGGGGGTGAAACACCCTGCGGTGCCGCACCGCCGACCCGAGTTGCAGGGGCAGCGCCACGATGTCAGATGCCTTCACGTTCAGCTCCTCGACTAGGGGACCCATCCCGGGTGCCCCGGCGACGGGCGGGCAAACGACGTCCGGCTCACCGGGGTGGCCAGCGTGACCTGCGCGTGGGGGCCAGCCGGAATCTCTTCCCACACCCATGGCCGCCGGCCGGGCTCCGTGCGACGCTGCATGCATGGTGGGCGTGGCACGGCGCCCCGGCGGGAAGGAGGTGACGATGGCGACCACGCGGCGGAGCGGGCGCGGCGGCACCTTCGTCGGCCGGCGCACCGAACTCGATGTGATGGCCGAGCTGGTCGACGCCGCACGGCACGGACGCAGCGGCAGCGTCGTGCTGCGGGCGACCGCAGGCCTGGGCAAGACCTATCTGCTGGACCGGGTGGTCGACGAGTACGCCACCGACATGCAGGTGATCGCGATCAGCGGCATCGAAGCGGAGACGGTGTTCGACTACGCCGCGCTGCAACGGCTCTGCAGCCAGTTGCTCGGCCACGTCGACCGCCTACCGGAGTTGCAGCGCCGGGCACTCAAGGTCGCCATGGGCGCGGAGAGCGGCGACCCGCCAGACCCCTTCCTGGTGGGGTTGGCCGTGGTCAACCTGCTCAGTGAGGCCGGCGCGCAGCGACCGCTGCTGTGCATCGTCGACGACGCCCAGTGGATCGACGACGTGTCCCGCCAGGCACTGGGATTCGCCGCCCGTCGTCTGCAGGCCGATCGCGTCGCCATGATCTTCGCCACCCGCGACGCCGACGCCTATCACCTCGACGGGTTGCGACAGCTTCGGCTGCCACCGTTGACCGACGCCGAGTCGCGCACGCTGCTGGACGCAGTCCTGCCGGGACGCCTCGACCATCGCGTGCGCGATCGGCTGCTCGGCGAGGCGGCGGGAAACCCGTTGGCGCTGACCGAGATGCCGGTGACCCTGACCCCCGGCGAGTTGGCCGGCGGATTCGGGTTGGTCAATCCCCGCACGTCGCCCGGCAGCGTCGAAGACGTCTTCACCCAGCGGTTGCAGGCATTGCCGGAGCGGACCCGGCTGCTGCTGCTGATCGCCGCCGCCGAGCCCGCCGGGGAGGCGGGGTGGCTGTGGGCCGCGGCGGAGCGGCTCGGCCTCGGGGTCGACGACGCCGCGGCAGCCGAGGCGGCGGGCCTCGTCCGGCTCGACACCCGCATCGGTTTCCGACACCCGCTGGTGCGAGCCGCGATCTACCGCAGCGAGCCGGCCGCGCAACGCCACCGGGTGCACGCCGCACTTGCGGAGACCATCACCGGACCCGACGCCGCGGACTACCGCACGTGGCACCGGGCGCATGCCATCAGCACTCCGCTGGAAGCCATCGCCGCCGAGCTGGTCGTGTCCGCCGAGCGGGCCCGTCATCGCGGCGGAATCGCTGCGGCAGCGGCATTTCTGACCTACTCCGTCGAGCTCACCCCCGATGCCGGAACGCGGGCGCGCCGAGCGTTGGGAGCCGCCGCCGCCAAACTCGACGCGGGTGACATCGGGGCCGCGACCCGACTGGTCGACACCGCAGCGGCCACCACGGTCGACGCGGGGCACCACGCCCGCGTGGCGCTGATGCGTGCCCGGTTGGCCTTCGCCAGCGATCGGGGACGGGAGGGGCCCCGGTTGCTGTTGGCCGCCGCGCGCGAACTCGCCGATCTGGAACCCGACGCCTCGCGGGACACCTATCTGGAGGCGTTGATGGCCGCGATGATCGTCGGCCGCCTGGCCGAGGACGCCGACGGGCCCGTCGCGGTGGCCGTGGCTGCGCGGCGGGCACCGCCGCCCGCCACTCCGCCACGATCGGTCGACCTGCTGCTGGATGCGCTGATCACCAGGTTCACCGACGGTTACGTCACCGCCGCGCCGGCGTTGAAGAAGGCGCTGCTGGCCTATCTGCGAGACGTACACGCGGGTACCGCCGACCCGCGGTGGCACGACGTCACCAACCGCATCTGCCTGGACCTGTACGACTTCTCCGCCTACGCCGTCCTCGCGGGTAAGCAGCTCGAGATGTTGCGGGCAGCAGGTGAACTCACCGTGCTGCCGGCGGCGTTGACCACGCTGGCCGCGGTGCACGCCATCGGCGGTGAGTTCGACGCGGGCCAGGCACTGCTGGACGAGGCGCTCGTCGTCGCCTCGGCCACGGGCGCACCGCCGCACCGCTCGGCGACCGCGTTCCTGGCCGCGCACCGCGGCGACGAGGAGCTCTGGCGGACCTCGGCGGGTCAGACCGTGAGCGAGGGGACCGACCGGGGAGAGGGCACCGAGCTCACCGTCGCACTGTTATCGAAGGCCCTGCTGCACAACGGACTGTCCTGGCACGAGGACGCACTGGACGCGTGCCGGTCGGGCCTGCGCTACGACGACATCGGGCTCTACGGCTGTCTGCTGATCGAAACGGTCGAAGCCGCAGCCTATTCCGGCCACCACAACGAGGCGCGCGACGCGGCGGCGGAGCTCGTGACACGGGCGACGGCCAGTCCGACGGAGTCGGCCCTGGGCCTCGCGGCGCGGGCCACCGCGATCGCCAAGGGGGCCGAGGCGACCGACGTCGACTTTCAGCAGGCGATCGCCCACCTCGAACGCAGCCCGCTGGCCGTGTACCGCGCCCGCACTCACCTGGTCTACGGGGAGTGGCTACGGCGCCACCGCGGCAACGGGGACGCGGTGGCCCAGCTGCGGCTGGCCCACGACCTCTGCACCCGGATCGGCGCCGACGCCTTCGCCGAGCGGGCCGCCCGTGAGTTGGAGGCCGCAGGTGGTGCTGCCGCGCAACGCAACCCGCGGTACGACGCCGGGTTGACCGCACGTGAACGGCACATCAGCCGACTGGTCCGCCAGGGTCTGGGCAACGCCGAGGTGGCCGACAAACTGTTGATCAGCCACCGCACCGTCGAGTGGCATCTCCGAAACATCTACAACAAGCTGGGCGTCACCTCACGGCGCGAGCTCCGCCTCGTCGACCTGTGACGTCGGGCCGTTGATTCGTCAGCAGACGGTGATGTAGACGCGTACGACCAACAGCTTGGCGCAGGCTGACAAGGGGCGGACGCCGCTTCCCGCCATGGTGGGTGACGAAGCCGTGATGGGGTCGGGTCTCCGACGGGAGACCGGTTCCCCGGCAACGGAACCCGTCGAGCACTCCAGGAGCGCACATCATGCCCGTCGATCAACCGCGTCACGACCAAGCTGACATCCCCGATCGCTACGACTACGTGGTGGTGGGCGCCGGATCGGCGGGCTGCGTGCTCGCCGCCCGACTGTCAGAGGATCCGGCGATCCGGGTGCTGCTGCTGGAATCCGGTCCCGCGGACTCGCGGCCCGAGATCGCCATCCCCCCGGCGTGGCCGACGCTGTGGGGCACCGACGTCGACCACGGCTATGACACGGTGGCCCAACGCGGTACGGCGGGACTTGCCCACCGGTTTCCGCGGGGTCGCACGCTGGGTGGCAGCAGCAGCATCAACGCGATGATCTACCTGCGTGGCCATCCCGGTGACTTCGACGGCTGGGCGGCCTCGGGCTGCACGGGTTGGGACTACGAATCCGTGTTGCCGTACTTCGCGCGCATGGAGGCCGTCAGCGGCCGCGACCCCCGGTACCGCGGGGTGGAGGGACCGATGACACCCGGTCCCGCCCGACCCGAGGAGGCCAACCCCGTGTCGGGTGTGTTCCTCGAAGGCGCCGTCGCCGCCGGGCATCCGCTCACGGAGGACTTCAACGGACGACAGTCCGAGGGGGCGGGCTGGCACGACATGACGATCGTCGGCGGTGTCCGACAAAGTGTTGCCGCCGCCTACCTCCACCCGATTCGCCACCGTACCAATCTCGTGATCGCCACCGAGTCGCACGTCCGGAAGCTCGTTTTGGTCGGAAAGCGTTGCGTTGGCGTGGAATATCGACGGCGGGGTGTGGTCGTGACCGCCCATGCGGAGTCCGAAGTCCTGCTGAGCGCCGGCGCGGTCGACTCGCCGCGGTTGCTGTTGCTGTCAGGGGTCGGCCCGGCGGCCGACCTGGAGACGGCCGGCATACCGGTGATACGCGACCTGCCGGGGGTCGGCCGCAATCTGCATGATCATCCGCTGTGCGGGATCGTCTACGAAGCGACGCGACCCGTTCCCGCGGGCCGGAACAATCACGGCGAGGTATCCCTGTCGTGGCGCAGTGACGGCTCGCTCACCGGACCGGACATGCAGATCCTGTTCATCCACATTCCGTTTCATCCGCCGCACCTCGTCGGACCGGCCAACGGCTTCACCTTCGGCGTCGCCACGGTCCCCGACGCCCGTGGATCCGTCCGGCTCCGTGACGCCGACCCCGACTCGCCACCGCTCATCGACCCGAACTACCTCGGCGTGGAGTCGGACGTGCGACGGATGATGCACGGCGTCGCGGTCGCGAGGGACATCGCGGCGAGCGACCCCTTCACGCCGTGGCGGGCGCGCGAGGTACTTCCCGGAGCCGACGCGACGAGCGAGAAGGCGCTGCGGGGGTTCCTCGCCCAGGCCACCGGCACTTACTACCATCCCGTGGGCACCTGCGCGATGGGCACCGGGATCGACGCGGTGGTCGATCCGGAGCTGCGCGTTCACGGTCTGAGCGGACTGCGGGTCGTGGATGCGTCGGTCATGCCGAAGATCGTCTCCGTCAATCCCGGCGCGGCGACGATCATGATCGGGGAGAAGGCGGCCGACCTCATCTGCGGGTCAGCGGCTTCGACCCGTCATCGAGGGTCCGAGGCTGACTCCGCCAGCGCGGAGATTCGGTAGCGGGACGGCGACGTTCCGTAGCGCGCACGAAACGTCCGCGACAACCATGCCGGATCCGTCAGACACCACCGGCCGGCGACGTCGGCGATCGAGCGTCCGCGCATCGCCGGGTCGGTCAGGTCGAGGCGGACCGCATCCAGACGCATGTCGCGGATCATGCCGACGACTCCCCGGGGCTCGCCCTCGAAGAGTCGCTGCAACGTCCGGGGTGAGACGTGGTGTGCGCGGGCCAGTTCGGCGGTCGACAAGGACGGGTCGGCCAACCGGCTCGTGACGGTGTCGAGTACGGCGTTGCGCAGCGCGCGTCCCGGCGTGTCGGCAACCGGGTCGTCGGCGTCGGCCAACGTTGCGGTCAACAGTGCGGTCACGGCGACGCCCAACCGGTGGCGGGCACCTGGCGACGTCGCCCCGATCTGGCCGATCTCGTCGAGGACCGAGCGCAACGCGCCGCCGACGCCGACGGTCCGGTGCACGCGCGTCGACGCGTGGCTCAGCGCGCCCGTGGGTAGGCCGAGTGCGGCCAGCGGGACGGTGACCACGACGCAGCTCCACTGATCGGGCAGCGCCAACTGGTAGGGACGCGACGCCTCGTAGACCGCGAACTCGCCCGGCCTCACTTCGAGGTCGGTGTCACCCTGGCTGAACCGACCCGCGCCGCGGGTCATCATGGTGACCTTCGCGACGTCGAGGGGAATCTGGCGCACGGCGACGGCACTTCGGCTGACGCGCTGAGCGTTACCCGCCAGCGTGAAGACGTCGACGGCACCCAGCCGGGTCTGTGCGAGCCGGCCGGTGGGGCGGTGCACGCCGATCGGGCGACTACGCAGGCCGCGGAACCGGCCTTCGAGCACCCGACCCCACCCGCCGTCGTCGACCGGTGATTCCCTCACGCCCGCGAGGCTAGGTGCCTTGTCTGGGGACACGCTGGGAGACGCCGGTCAGCTGGTGCCGGCCCGAACCCAGGCCTCCTCCTGGCCGGGCTCGGGCAGCACCCGACCGCCCTCGACGGCGAACCGCGCCGGGCTGTTGCCGATGATCACCAGGACGCGTTCGGGCGGGATGCCCGTCACCCGGGTGGTTGCGTCGGCGATCTCGCGGACCAGTCGATCGGTCTGCTCCTCGGGGTGGCCGGTACGCGTCCAGCCGTTGACGATCAACGGGGCCGCCGGCTTGCCATCGGTGTAGAGGTCGTCCTCGGACAACGAGTGGAAGACCACGTTGACGTAGGTGCTTGGCACGTGGTTGATCCGCGAGTGGATCGACGCGAGTTCCGTGGCGAGCGCGGCCTTGGTGGGCGCGTCCAACGCCGAACGCGTGGTGGTGCAGGTGTAGACGGGCATGGTGGCTCCTGCCTGGGTGGTACGTCAGGGGACGAGGATGGTCGAGCCGTGGGTCTTGCGGGCCTCCAAGGCCCGGTGGGCGTCGGCGGCGTTCCGCAGGGGGTAGGTCTCGCCGACGGTGACGGTGATCATGCCGGAGGCGATCGCGTCGAAGAGTTCACCGGCGCGCCAAGCGAATTCATCCGGTGTGCTGTTGAAGTGGGTGCGGTACGGTCGCGTCAGGTATACCGACCCGGCGGCGTTGAGCCGTTGCGGGTCCACCGGGGGCACCGCACCGCTCGCGGCGCCGAATAATGCCAGGGTGCCGCGGAGCGCGAGGCTGGCGAGGCTGGCGTCGAAGGTCGACTTGCCGACGCCGTCGTACACCGCGGCCACGCCCTTGCCGTCGGTGAGGTCTCGAATTCGATCGCCGAAAGCCGTGGCGTCGGTGGGGTAGTCCAGCACGTGGACCGCACCGGCCTCCTTCGACATCTCGGCCTTCTCGGGCGTCGAGACGGTGGTGATGACGCGGGCGCCCTTGGCGGTGGCCCACTGCGTGAGGATCAGTCCCACCCCGCCGGCCCCGGCGTGCACCAGCACGGTGTCACCGGGCTTGACCGCGTAGACGGAATTGATCAGCAGGTGCGAGGTCTCACCCTTGAGTAGGGAGGAGGCGGCGACCTCCGGGCTCACACCGTCGGGGACGTGCGCGGTGAGATCGACGTTGGCCACGCAGTAATCGGCATAGGTACCGTCGGTGTCGGCGGTAGCGACCCGTTGGCCGACGGAGAATCCGGTGACGCCCTCACCGAGAGCCTCCACGATGCCGCAGACCTCGCAGCCGAGAATGAACGGCAACGGGTGCGGATACATCCCGGTGCGGAAGTACGTGTCGATGAAGTTGACCCCGATGGCCTCGGTGCGCAGCAGCACTTGCCGGTGGCCCGGGGTGGGTGTCGGGACGTCGACGTAGGAGAGGACGTCCGGTCCGCCGTTCTCGGCGATCTGGATGGCGTGCATGGCGGTGTCCTATCCCTCGACGGTGATCTTGAAGATGAGGTTGGTCAGGGCGCCGAACGCCCCCCGGCCACCGATGAAGAGACGCTTGACGTCGTAACCCGCCACGTCCTTCATGGTTTCGGCGCCGAAGCGGGCGGGATCTTGGCCATCGACGACCTCGACGTCGAGGCCGAGGAGAGCGTGGCGGACGTGGGCGCGTTCGGCTCCACTGGCCGTGGCGACGACCTCGCCGATGGTGCGCTCGCCGCCGACGCTCGGCACGGCGTCGCAGTGGACGCGATGCTCGGCGAGGTAGCGGTTGACTTGGTCGACGGTGGCGTCGGCACCGACGACCAGACTTAGGTTGCCGAGGTTGACCGTCATGTCGGTGACCCCGCCGGTGGTCAGGGGCAGGCCCGGGTCGGCGGCGAAGTGACCGACGACGGCACTGCCGACGGCGGCGCCGAACGCGCTGGAGTCGGGTTCGTCGGACGACCGGTCGGGCAGCATGACGCCGGGATTCAGCAGCCCGGCGGGATCGAGCGCGGCCTTGACCGAACGCTGCACGGAGATCTCGGTCGGGGTGAACCGCTTGGTCATGAACGGAATCTTCTCCGTGCCGACCCCGTGCTCGCCGGTGATGGTGCCGCCCAGTCGCAATGCGGCATCGATGATTTCGTCGTTCGCGGCGGCAAGTGCGATGGCCGCCTTCGGGTTGTCCTTCTCGAAGAAACTGGTCGGGTGAAGATCACCGTCGCCGGCGTGGCCGGTCACTGCGATGAACGTCAGCCCGTCGCGGTGGCGTTCGGCGGTGGCCTGGATGGCGTCCTGCATCTCGGGGATGCGGTCGCGCGGAACGGTGACGTCGCCGATGAAGAAACCCTTGCCGCTCTGCGCCACCGCGATGGGTAGGTTGAGGCGGCCGTGCCACAGCGCGGTGCGATCCGCATCGTCCTCGGCGACGCGGACCTCGGTGGCCCGCTCGCGCAGGAGCCTCTCCACGACCGGCTGGTCGCGGGCGACGTCGGCGGCGGTCCCGTCGACGTCGATGAGGACGACGGCCGCGGCGTCGAGCGGGTAACCGGTGTCGTAGAGCTGCTGAAGGCCGGCGATGCCCGCGTGGTCGAGCCACTCCACCGCGGCCGGCACCACGCCGCTGGCGATGATCGCGGCGATGGTGTCGGCGGCCGCCCGAGCGGAGTCGAACGCCCCCATCAGGCTGTGCGTGACCTCGGCGATGGGCCGCAGGTCGACGGTCACCTCGGTGACGATGCCCAGAGTGCCCTCGGACCCGATGATCAGGCCCAGGAGATCGGGACCGTCGTCGTCGGCGCTGAGCGTGGTGGTGGATCCGTCGGGCAGCACCACGTCGACCGACAGGATGTGGTTGTAGGTGACGCCGTACTTCAAAGCATGTGGACCGCCGGCGTTTTCGATGACGTTGCCGCCCACCGTGCACAGGTGCGAGGACACCGGGTCGGGCGAGAAACACAGTCCGTGCGGCCTGACGTGCTCCTGTAGATCGAAGTTGACGACGCCGGGCTCCACTCGGGCGCGGTGCCCGGCGACGTCGACCTCGAGGATCTGGTTCAAGCCGGACAGGTCGAGGAGGACACGGCCGGTACCCGGCATCATTCCGCCCGAGCAGTTCGACGCGCCACCCCGCGGGACGACCGGGACGCCGTACTTCGATGCGGTCGCCATGATGGCGGCGATCTGGTCGCGGTCGTGGGGACGCAGAAGCAGGTCGGCGGTGGCGCCGACGCCCCAGAAGTCGTGGCCGCGTTCGGTCAGGGTGGCCGGATCGGTGATCAGGTCGCCGTAACCGGCCACGGCCTGGGTGAAGCGCTTGAAAGCGTGACCGTGAGAGGACGTTTCGTGCGTAGGGGTGCTGCTGGTCATGTCGCTACCGTTCGTGCGGTGGGGAGGTGTCGTCGATCGCAGAGCGCTCAGCCGAGGAAGGGCAGTTCCGGTTCGGTGTGCACGACGATGACGGTGGGCCCGTCGGCGTCGAGTGCGGCGGTGAATTCCTTGGCCAGTGACTCGGTGCCGTCCACGGTGACCGCGCGCAGTCCGAAACCCTTGCCCAGGGCCTCGATGTCGAGGTCGGGCAGATCCAGGCCGGGGACGTTGGGCGTCTTCTCCAGCAGCGCGAAGGACTTCAGGATCTCGTAGGCGCCATTGCGGAACACCACGAAGATGACTGGCAGCTGGTGCTGTCCGGCGGTCCAGATCGCTTGCACGGAGTACTCGAACGAGCCGTCGCCGATGGTGGCCACCACGTGGCGCTTGACGCCGCGTTCACGGTCGCCGAGAGCGACGCCGACCGCCGCAGGCACGCCCCAGCCGATGCCGCCGCTGGGCGTGGCGAAGAAGCTGTCGCTCTGCGTGGTGGGGCACCACTTGAGCTGGTGGGCCATCGTGGAGGTGGACTCGTTGACCAAGGCCGCGTTCTCCGGCTTGACGGCGGCGATCACCTGGTACACCAGCTCGGGCTTCATCGGGGCCGCGGTGGGTTCGGGCATGGTGGCCGAGGGCAGCTGGCGCGGCGTGGGGGCGGACCTGTCCGCGGGCACCTCGACCAGGTCGACGAGCTGCTCCAGCGCGGTGCGGACCGAACCGATCAGGCTGTCGCCCACCGGCGCGACCGCCGACAGGTGTGGGTCGGTCGTGATCTGCAGGACGTCGGTGCCCTCGGGGATCCAGTCGCCACCGACGTACGGGTAGTACCGGAACACCTGCGCGCCGACGGCGATGACCAGGTCGTAGCCCTTCAGTGCGTCGTGCACCCCGGCGATGGTCATGGGCAGCGGGCCCTGCGCCAGCGGATGGGTCTCCGGGAACGAGATCCGGTCGGGCAGGCTGCTGCCGAACACCGGTGCCTTGAGCTTCTCGGCGAAGGCGATGCCGGCGTCCCAGCCGCCGTCGCGGTCGACCTCCGGGCCCAGGAGCAGCAGTGGGCGCTCGGCGCGGCTGATCCGGTCGGCGAAGGACTTGAGCCGGTCGGCGTCGGGGGCGATGCGGGTGCTCACGTCGCGCACCACCGCGGGGCCGAGGGCGGGCTTGTCCCAGTCGTCGAGCGGGATGGAGACGAACACCGGGCCCATCGGCGGCTGCATGGCCACCGCGTAGGCCTGCATGATGGCCGCGGGCACGTCCTCGGCGCGAGCCGGCTCATACGACCACTTCACCCACGGCTTCGGGAACTCCGTCGCCTCGCGGTTGTTGAGATACGGGTCCACCAGCGCCATCTCGCGCGTCTGGTTGCCCGCGGTGATGATGAGCGGGGTGTTCGCCTTGTACGACGCCACCAGGGAGCCCATCGCGTTTCCGGTGCCCGCCGCGGTGTGCAGGTTGACCAGGGCCGGCTTGCGGCGGGCCTGGGCGAACCCGTCGGCCATGGCCAGCACGGAGGCCTCCTGCAGGCCCAGCACGTAGGTGAAGTCTTCGGGGAAGTCCCGCAGGAACGACTGCTCGGTGGAACCGGGGTTGCCGAACACCGTGGTCAAGCCCAGGGTGCGGAGCAGGTCGTAGGTGACGTGGTGGATGGTCTTCTTCTCGGACATGGGAACGCCTTTCGCTGTGTGGGTGCTGCGGCAGCGGCGGTTCGTCCGCTGAGTAGAACTGTGATCTCTCGACGGGACGCGGTCATTGCCGCTGGCAGCCGTTGTATGAGCAGGTCAGCGTCACCCTGGAGTGGGGGCTAGCCGGAACCTGGGCACCCGTCGAGTGAACCAACGACCGCCGCGCGCCACCCCAGGGAAAAACACGGGGATTCCCACGTGGTCGACCACGGGGTGCGGCGCGCCGTGCGGGGCTACAGTCACGTCGAGACAGTCGTGACCACCGTGGAGGTGCCCGTGTCGCTGATCGCGCTCGAGGAGCACTACGCGTGGGACCCGGCCAGCTCGGACAACGTCGTCGCCACCTGGTTGCGCACCAACGACCCCACTGCCCACGCGCGGCTATACGACCGGGGACCGCTCCGTCTCGAACAGATGGATGCCGCCGGGATCGACTTTCAGATCCTGTCGCTCTTCGATCCCGGTGTGCAGGACGAGCCGGACGTCGCACGCGCCGTCGCCCTCGCCCGCGACGCCAACGACGACCTCGCGGCGACGGTGCGCGCCAACCCCACCCGCTTCGGTGGGTTCGCGACCCTGGCGACGCAGAACCCGGACGCCGCGGCGAATGAATTGGCGCGCGCAGTAGGCGAATTGGGACTGGTGGGTGGGCTGGTCAACGGGCACTGTCAGGGCCGCTACCTCGACGACCCGGCGTACGGGCCGTTGTTCGCCTGCGCCGAGTCGTTGGGCGTCCCGATCTACCTGCATCCGACGACGCCGCACCCCGCCGTGATGGACGCCTGGTTCGCACCGTACGTCTCGGACGGCATGCACCTCGCCTCGTGGGGTTTCGCCGCCGAGACCGGGACGCACGTCCTGCGGTTGATCTACTCCGGGCTGTTCGACGAGTTTCCCGGGTTGCAGATGATCATCGGTCACCTCGGCGAGATGCTGCCGTTCGCGGCGTACCGGATCGACCGCTACTACGGATTGGGCGGAGGGGGCGGTTCGAGCAGGGGTCTGCAGCGCCTGCCGTCGGAGTACCTCCGCAGCAATTTCCACGTCACGACGAGCGGCAACTTCTGCGCGCCGGCGTTTGCCTGCACGCTCGACGTGCTCGGTGCCGACCGGGTGATGTTCTCCGTGGACTACCCCATGGACGACAACCAAGTGGGCGCGCAGTTCATGGCGGACTACCCGATGGACGAGTCGACCCGACAAAAAGTGGCTTCCGGCAACGCGATTCGGCTCTTCGGCGACCGACTGCCGGCGACGCTCGGTGTGGGCTAGAGCGCGAACACCTGGCCGTCGCGGGCGACCGTGACCTCACCCGGGTAGTTTCGCGCGACGGCGTTCTGCCATTCGGAGTCGGGCAGATTCGTCGGTGAATAGTGGCTCAGGATGACCCTCTTTGCGCGCGCGGCCGCGGCCACCTCACCGACCTGCTCCGCCGAGGTGTGCGAACTCGCCAGGTAACCCGGCGGGAATCGGTTGCCGTAGTACGCGTCGTCGAGACTGAACTGCGCCTCGTGCACGAGCACGTCGGTGTCCTTGGCGAGGGCGATGAGATTGTCGGACTTCGTCGTGTCGCCCGAAAACGTCACGGAGACGCCGGACTTCACCAGATCGAAGCGGAAGCCGAATGCGGGATACACGTCGTAGTGGGACACCAGTGTGGCCGTGACGGTCACGTTCTCGTCGGACATCACCGGGAACGGCGCCGTCGTCGGCGACCTGTCCTGGAAGTTCGATCCCGGGGGAACCGTGACTTCGACGACGTCGATCAGACGCTCGATGTCGTCGGTGCCCATGTCGCGGATGAAGATGTTGTTGGTGTACGCGAAGGCACGTTGCAGCGCCCGCGTGGTCGCGGCCAATCCAGGGGTGGGGTCGGCGGGGTCGATCGTGGCGGGATCGGCGGTGCCCACTCGGCTCGGCGGCAGCCCGCCTGCCGGACCGGGTCCGTAGACGGTCACCGGCGCCTTGCCCTTCGACGCGGTGTAACCGCCGGAGAGGAAGAAGCTCCAGTAGTCGACCATGTGGTCGGTGTGCAGGTGCGTGACGAACATGCTCCTGAGGCCGTCGAACGTGAAGCCGGCATTGGCGAAGGCGTTCAACGAGCCCAGGCCGCAATCGATTTGATAGAGGTCGTCGCCGACCTTCAGCGTCGTCGAGATTCCCGTCCGGTTGGCGACCGGCGGTGGACCAGCCTGGACGCCAAGGGTGACCAGAGCGTTCTCCGGCAGGGCTGCGGGAGCCTCCGGAGGACTGGCCGTCGCGGGTGTCGACGTGCCCACCACGGCCGCGCCGACGGCAACCGACATCGACGCCGCCAACAGGGACCGTCGCGTCAGCGAACTGCGCTCGGCAGTGTCGTCATCGCAGCCGCAACTCACGCCACGAGGTTAACTGGGAAGTGACGCCGGGCGCTGGGGTTCGGCGGGTCTGGGGGTCGCATGGCTCGACGGTGGAGGCGCCCCAGGTCACGCGGCCTGGGCAAGCGGGCGTGGTTGGTCACCTGGGCCATCCGGCTGGTGCTGTGGACGTTGGGCTTCACGCGAGTCGTCCGAACCAGGATCGTGAACGCCGACGTGGTGCCGGCCAAGGGGGCGGTGCTGCTGGCCGCCAATCACACCTCGATGATCGACGTGCTGTTCATCCTCGGGGCGCTGCGGCGCGAGGCCATTGCGATGGCGATGGCGGAGTTGTGGAAGTCGCCGTCGACCCGGTGGCTGGTCGAGGTGCTGGGCCAGATCCCCGTGGTGCGGGGTGATTCGGAGTCCGGGAAGCAGGCGATGGAGAGCGCCGAGCAGGCGCTGCGCGACGGAGCGCTGGTGGGCATCTTCCCCGAGCAGAAGTGCGTGCTGCCAGGCGAAGTCGCGCCGTATCGGCCCGGCGTCGCGGTGCTGGCCAAGCGCACGGGGGTGCCGATCATCCCCGTGCGCCTGGTGAACGCCAACGAAGTCCTCCCGGTCGACCGGAAGCTGCCCGACCTCGGGCACACGGTCTACGTGATCTTCGGCGAGCTAGTCGATCCCGACGACTTCGCGACGGTTCCCGAGCTGCTCGACGAGGTGCGGCTGCGCATCACGACGCTGGAGCCCCCGCCGTGATCTGCGCCATCAGCGACTCCATGTCCGACACGTCCCACACCTCGGCGAACTTGTCGCCCTCGACCCGGTAGAGCGTGAACTCCGACATCCGGACCCGGCGGCCGGTCGGCTCGATCCCGCGGAAGGTACCGAGGTGGGTTCCCCCGACCCAGAAGTGCAGTCCCAGCAGGTCGCCGTCGACGAGGAGGCTGCGCACCTCCCACTTCCAGTCGGGGAACCCCGCCACCAACGGTGCGAACTGGTCGACGACCGAATCTGGTTGCATCACGGCGTCGTTCACCTTGATGGTCGGCGTGTAGAACGCCGTCATGCCGTCGAAGTCGTGCGCGTTGCACAGCTCGAGGTACGCCTCGTAGAGGGCTTCGAATTCGTCGCGCGTGCTCGCCATGGGGCAAGACTAGTAGTCCCACACGGTCGGTACGAAGCGGAAGGCGTTGCCCGCCTCGGCGACGTGACACAGCGACGGGAACGGCAGGTGGGTGGCGACCAACTGCTCGCCCGTCGCGGCCAGCTCCTTGAGAAGCCGGAGCCGGACCCGGGTCGACTCCTCCGGATCGTGTTCGAAGCCGTTCTGCCAGGCGGGGTTCTCGAAGCCAGGCTGGAACACCGCGTCGCCGGCGAACGTCAACGCCTCGCCACCGGACTCGACGCGCACGATGCTGTGCCCCGGCGTGTGACCGCCGGTGCGGCGGATGAGGACACCGGGCGCCACCTCGTAGTCGGTCTCGAACGTGCGGAGCTGACCGTGGTACACGTCCAGGAATCGGGCTGCGGTCGACCGCAGAACCTCCGGAATCGGGGCCGGCATGACGGTGCGGGAGAAGTCCGGCGCCTGCCAGAAGTCCGCCTCCGCGGCCGACAGGTGCACCCGTAGGTCGGTGCGCAGCCGACCCCTCAGGCCGTCGACGAGCAGACCGCCGACGTGATCCATGTGCAGATGGGTGAGCACCACGTCGGTCACCGATGCCGGGTCGATTCCCGCGGCGTCCAGTCGCATCGCCAACTGCCCTGCCCGCGGGAAGCCCGGAAACTCCGATCCCAGACCGGAATCGACGAGGATCGTCTGGTCGCCGCTGCGCACCACCGCGACGTTGAGCGGCCAGTCGGTGATCTCCGGCGGAAGGTACATGTCCTTCAGCCACGCCGACAGGTCGGCGGGGGCGACGTTGGTGGCCAGGGTGGATGCCGTGATCGGCAACACCCCGTCGCTGATCACCATCACGTCGACGTCGCCCACCCGCACCGCGTAGCGCGAGGGGACCAACTCGTCGGATCCCGCCGCCCGGGAATGTGAGACGTCGACCAAGCTCATGTGTCTACTCCTTCGGAGAGTTCGAGGGGAACGGGTCGAAGTGACCCGTCTGCCCCGTCGAACGCCGGAGCGCGACGGGATTCATCCGGCGAAATCGCAATCGAAGAGAGGCCGGGGGCGGAGCGTGCCAGGATCGACGGGTGGCACTTCCGCAGACGTCCGGCACGACGGGCCCATGAGCGCGCCACGACGCTTCGCCGATCGCTACGAACTTCGCGAGCTCGTGGGCGTCGGAGGCATGTCGGAAGTGCACCTGGCCCGCGATCTGCGGCTGGATCGGGACGTCGCGGTGAAGGTGCTGCATGCCGATCTGGCCAGCGACGCCAGCGTGAGCGCGCGGTTCCGCCGGGAGGCGCAGAAGACGGCCGGGCTGAACCATCGTGGCATCGCCGCGGTCTACGACACCGGTGTCGCGGAGACGCCCACCGGGTCACCCCTGTACATCGTGATGGAGTACGTCGACGGTCCGACGCTGCGCGACGTCGTCCGCGACCGCGGGGCGATGACCCCGCGGCGCGCCGTCTCGGTGATCGCCGACGTGTGCGAGGCCCTCGAGTTCAGCCATCGGCACGGCCTGATCCACCGGGACGTCAAGCCGGCCAACATCATGCTGACCAAGGACGGCGCGGTCAAGGTGGTCGACTTCGGCATTGCGCGTGCGCTCGCCGACGAGGACGGCGGCATCACCCGCACCGGTGCTGTGCTGGGAACCGCGCACTATCTGTCGCCCGAACAGGCCAGTGGCGGCACGGTCGACGCCCGCTCCGACGTCTACTCGGCGGGCTGCGTGCTGTACGAAATGGCCACCGGTCATCCACCTTTCAACGGTGACTCACCGGTTGCGATCGTCTACCAGCACGTCCACCAGGATCCGGGAGCGCCGTCGCGTCGCAACGGCGAACTCACCCCGGCCTTCGACGCGATCGTGGCCAAGGCGATGGCGAAGGATCCCGACGAGCGTTACCAGTCGGCGGCGGACATGCGCGTCGACCTGATCCGTCTCCAGAACGGGGACGTTCCCTACGCGGCGGCGCGACGAGCGGCCGAGTCGACGTCGCCGTTGCCCGTGGCCGGGCCGCGTGGAGGGGCAGCGCCGGAGGGGGAGGCACCTCGAGACAGCCGTCGTCCGGTCTCCCGACGGCTGGTGGCGATCGGCGCGGTCACGGTGCTCGTCGTGGCGGCGGCCGTCGCGCTCGGTCTCGGCAGGAGCGGCTCTGCCGGCGAGGCGCTGCTGGACGTGCGGGGCCGAACGGTGGCCGACGCGATCACCGTTCTGCACGACCGCGGTCTGAGCACCCGCGTGGAGAAGCGGGTCCACGCGACCGTGCCCGCCGAGCACGTCATCGACACCGACCCGGTGCCGGGAACCGCCGTCACGGCCGGATCCGAGGTCACGATCACGGCGTCGTCGGGGCCCGGCCAAGACCGTCCCGACGGTGCCGTCGTGGAGGTTCCCGACGTCGCGTCGCTGACCTACGCCGACGCCATCCGGATGCTCAGCAATGCCGGCTTCCGGGCGTTCCGGCAGGCGTCGCTGCCGTCGTCCCCGGACATGACGGACCGCGTGCTGGCCACCAACCCACCGGCGCGCCGACCGGCGGCGAGCACGACCACGATCACCGTCGTGATGGGGTCGGGCCCCGCCGCGGAGAACCCCTGACGGGTCAGCGGAAGCGGACCTCGAGCGTCGCCAGGCCGAAGATCTTCCGGCCGGCGGACTTGGCGGTGACGATGACGACACCGCTGCGGGTGGTGGGGTCGAGCGACTTGATGCGCCCACCGAATTCGATGTCCGCGCCACCGGCGGCCGAGACGATCGCGGGCTGCGACAGCCTGATCGCGTAGCGGGTGATGGCCGCGGGATCGCCCAGCCACGCGGAGCCGAAGCCCGCGCCGACGCCCATGGTGAGCATGCCGTGGGCGATCACGTCGGGCTGCCCGGCCAGCTTGGCGATCTCCTCGTCCCAGTGCAGCGGGTTCGCGTCGCCGGACACCCCCGCGTAGTTCACCAGGTCGCCGCGGGACAGCCGCGCGTGATGCACCGGAAGTTCGTCGCCGACGTTCACCTCGTCGAAGGACGGCGTCGTCGGCGTGCGGCTGACGCCTCCCCCGGAGATGCGAGCCTCTCCGGCGGGGCGCACGGTCTTCTCGTAGGCCGCCCCGGACTCGTCGACGCCGAGCAGGTTGACGTCGTGCATCATCACGCCCTGGATCGCCGGCCTGATCGCCGGGTCGACGTCCTCGCCGGTGACGCCGACGACGGTGGTGTGCAGCGTGTGGACGCGCTCGCCGGCGGCGTCGGTGAAGGTGTTGGTGACGGTGATCAGGTCGCGGCCGGCGATCCGGCGGACGGAGGTGAGCTCGACGTCGACGGTCAGTTCGTCGCCCGCCACGATCGGCCGGTGCTGCTCGAAGACCTCTTCGGTCTGCAGGTACATGTCGTAGCCGATGACCACGGACTCGAACATCCGCTGGTTGCACGCCATGGCAGGGGTGGACGTGAACGTCAGTGGTGCGACCAGGTCGGGAAAGCCCAGCTCCGCGGCCGCGGCGACGTCCCAGTGCGCGGGATGGTAGTTCTGCACCGCGCGGGCGAACTCACGAACCTTTTCGCGGCCGACGAGGTACGTGCCGTCCGCCTGGTAGTGGTGGCCGACTCGGGCTTCGAGCTCCGAGGTTGCTGCTGCTGCGGTCATGAATGTTCACACTAACGGGCGGGCCGCTCACCGCCTTCGAGTCCCTCGCGGAGTCGCGCGTTCTCGGCCTGCAGGTCCGCCAGCTGACGGCGCAACGGCGCGAGGTGTGGTTCCAGCTCGGCGGCGCTGAAGCGCGGGGTGATGTGCTGCTGGCAGTTCCAGTCGAAGGCCTCGACCGTGACGAGGACGGCGCGTTCCACTTCGGCGTCGTACCCGGGGTCGGCGAAGCTCTCGACGAGGGCCGCGTCGTCGGCGACCGTGACGACGCGGGCATGCCCGAAGATCTTCAGCCGGCGCCGCTGCGCGTAGTCCAGGACGATCAGCGCGACCCGGTCGTCGCCGGCGACGTTGCCGGTGGTGATGTACTGCAGGTTGCCCCGAAAGTCGGCCCAGCCGACCGTGTGGTCGTCGACGACGCGCAGGAAACCCGGAGGGCCGCCGCGGAATTGGACGTACGGCCACCCCGTCTCGCTGACGGAGGCCAGATAGAAGCCGTCGCGTTCGGCGAGGTACTCCCGCTCGTCGTCGGTGAGCGCGTCGGTTCCGGGAACAGCCTTGCCCTGCACGCGTTTGCGACCGTAGAAGCCGTCGCTGCCGTGCTCGCGCTGGACGTCGACGACGGCGTCGGTGAACGCGATCGCGCCGTAGTGCTGGCTCACCGGTGTCTCCCTTCGAGGACCTGGACGTAGTAAGTGTGCAGTGTGCGGCCGGATCGCGAGTCGCTTCGAGCGCGCGCGTGGGGTTCGGTTGCCCGTCGCATAGTGCGCGTGCCCGCCTCTGAGCGAATTGAGGGTTGCCCCAAACCTCTTGTGTCACATCGGTTTCAGGAGTCGCAGGGCGGACTTTTTTGTCGGTGGGTCGTACTAGTGTTCGAGTAT
>NZ_NPKR01000025.1 GCF_008329535.1 Mycolicibacterium sp. P1-18 | reverse complement strand
GTCCGCGTGATGCCGGTCTTCGCGGTGAAGTCCGGGGCGTTCTTCGCGATGACCGTCGGCATCCTGGGCTTGATGGGCGGGTTGTTGCAGATCAACCCGATCTGGCAGCTCGGCCCGTACAAGCCCTCGCAGATCTCGGCGGGGTCGCAGCCCGACTTCTACATGATGTGGACCGACGGCCTGGCCCGGATCTGGCCGCCGTGGGAGCTCTACCCGTTCGGGCACACCGTGCCCGCGGCGGTGGCGGTGGCGTTGTTGATGGGGTTGGTGTTCATCCTGTTGACGATCTACCCGTTCCTGGAGAAGCGGTTCTCCAAGGACACCGCGCATCACAACTTGTTGCAGCGTCCGCGGGACGCGCCGGTGCGTACGGCGATCGGGGCGATGGCGATCGCGTTGTACATCGTGCTGACGTTCTCGGCGATGAACGACATCATCGCGTTGAAGTTCCACGTGTCGTTGAACGCGACGACCTGGATCGGTCGGATCGGGATGGTCGTGTTGCCGGCGATCGTGTACTACGTGACCTACCGGTGGGCGATCAGTTTGCAGCGCAGTGACCGGGCGGTGCTCGAGCATGGCATCGAGACCGGCATCCTCAAGCGGCTCCCGCACGGGGCGTACGTGGAGTTGCACCAGCCGTTGGGGCCGGTCGACGAGCACGGCCACCCGATCCCGTTGGAGTATCAGGGTGCGCCGCTGCCCAAGCGGATGAACAAGCTGGGTTCGGCGGGGGCACCGGGTACGGGCAACTTCCTCTACCCCGATCCCGAAGGCGAACAAGCCGCCCTGGTCGACGCCGC
>NZ_NPKR01000002.1 GCF_008329535.1 Mycolicibacterium sp. P1-18 | reverse complement strand
CTGATCGTGGTCAACCGATTGCGCTGGCACGAACCCACCAAGGCCTACGTGGTCCGCCGAACCGCCGAGGGCAAGACCAAGAAGGAGATCATCCGCTGCCTCAAACGCGCCGTCGTCCGCGAGCTCTACCGAGCACTCCAAGCAGATTTAGCGGGGCCGGAACTGGTACTTGACGCTGCATAGGAGCATCCATACGATTCCGTGGCCGTGCGGGCCGACGGCGGCATCGAACCTGAAATGCCTATGCCGTCGACACCACTTGCTCAAAACCTTCTGGGGCGGCGAGAACGGTTGGCGCGACGAACAACTCGAGGATGGCACCGTCATCTGGACCGCACCCGACGGGCGGCAGCACATCACCACACCGGGCAGCCGCCTGCTCTTCCCCGAACTGTCCGAACCGACCGCCACGGTGGTCGCGACCGAGGTGCCTCGGGCGCACACCGCCGGGATCACCATGCCGCGGCGAAAGACCACCCGCGCCCAGGACCGCGCCGCTCGCGTCCAACGCGAGCGTGAACTCAATCGGCAGCGGACCGAACTCGAGACCGACGAGTCCGAAATTGGGACCGACTCCCCGGACGACGAGTCGCCCCCGCCGTTCTAAGCCTGAGAACCGCTAGCGTCGCTTCCACCAACGCCGGCGCTGCGGCGTGCTTGGCTTGACCGCGCCAGCGGCCGCTTTCGCCGAAGCCGTGCCTTCAACGGCAGCATCGTGAACGTCGGCGGCGTCAGCCTGTGCGGCATCGACTTCATCTCCGTCGACGGAACCGAGCCCGTCTTCTGGGGCTGCGGTGGAATCTTCCGTCGCGGCGTCAGCGGCCGTGGCTTCCGCGGATGCGGTGCCTTCAACGGCAGCATCGTGGACGTCGGCGGCGTCAGCCTGTGCGGCATCGACTTCCTCGCCCTCGACGGAGCCAAGGCCGTCTTCAGGAGCTGAAGTGTCAGCGGTGGCATCGTCAGCAGCGGCTTCGGCGGACGCGGTGCCTTCGACGGCAGCGTCGGAACCGAGACCCTCTTCCGGGGCGGCGGTGTCGTCAGCAGCGGCTTCGGCAGACGCGGTGCCTTCGACCGCGGCGTCGTGGACGTCGGCGGCGTCAGCCTGTGCGGCATCGACCTCCTCGCCCTCGACGGAGCCGAGACCGTCTTCAGGAGCAGCGGTGGAGTCTTCCGTCGCGGCGTCAGCGGCCGTGGCTTCTGCAGATGCGGTGCCTTCGACCGCAGCTTCGTGGACTTCGGCGGCGTCGCTTTCCGCGGCTGCGACCTCGTCGCCCTCGACGGAACCGAGCCCGTCTTCAGGAGCTGAAGTGTCAGCGGTGGCCTTGTCAGCGGCGTCGTCCTGTGCGGCTGCGACCTCGTCGCCGTTTACGGAGCCGAGCCCGTCTTCAGGGGCTGCGGTGTCAGCGGCGGCTTCGGCGGATGCGGTGCCTGCGACGGCAGCCTCGTGGACTTGGGCCGCGTCGCTTTCCGCGGCTGCGACCTCGTCGCCGTCGATGGAGCCGAGACCCTCTTCGGGGGCTGCGGTGTCAGCGGCGGCGGCTTCGGCGGATGCGGTGCCTGCGACGGCAGCCTCGTGGACTTGGGCCGCGTCGCTTTCCGCGGCTGCGACCTCGTCGCCGTCGACGGAGCCGAGGCCGTCTTCAGGGGCTGCGGCGTCAGCGGCCGTGGCTTCTGCAGATGCGGTGCCTTCGACCGCAGCCTCGTGGACTTGGGCCGCGTCGCTTTCCGCGGCTGCGACCTCGTCTCCGTCGACGGAGCCGAGGCCGTCTTCGGGGGCTGCGGTGTCAGCGGTGGGCTCGTCAGCGGCGGCTTCGGCGGATGCGGTGCCTGCGACGGCAGCGTCGTGGACTTGGGCCGCGTCGCTTTCGGCGGCTGCGACCTCGTCGCCCTCGACGGAGCCGAGGCCGTCTTCGGGGGCTGCGGTGTCGGCGGTGGCCACGACCTCGTCACCGTCTACCGGACCGAGTCCGTCTTCGGGAGCGTCAGTGTCAGCGGCGGTGGCTTCGGCCAACGCTTCGGCCTCGGCGGCGCCGTCGACCGCGGCCTCGTGGGCTTCGACTGCCCCGAGCTCGGCCTCGACTGCCTCGTCGCCCTCCACCGCGCCCAGACCCGCTTCGCGATGCTGCTCGGCCTCGGTACCTGCCTCCGCGAACGCCTCGGCCTCGGCAATGTCCTCCGACGACGCGTTTTCTACCTGGTCCGTCAGATCCTCGGCCTCTGCGGCCGCCTCCGACTCGGTGTCGGCACCGCCGGTGAACTCCGACTCGGAGTCCGACGACGAGGAGGCAGCGGTCTCCGCCTTGTCCTCGTCACCGGCAACCTTCGCCGCCGCGACCACGCCAGACGTCGCGGCGACGGACACAAGCTCCTCACCGATGTCGTCGACCAGCGAGCCGTCGGCATCCTTGCCGCGCAGCGACGCCGGATCCTCGCGACCCTTGGTCGCGACCATGATGTAGATGACCGCGCCGATGAAGACGAACGTCGACGTGAACGTGTTGACCCGGATCCCCGCGATGAGCGAGGCAGTGTCGCTACGCATCAGCTCGACCCAGAATCGGCCAACGCAGTACCCCGCGACGTACAGCGCGAACAGACGCCCGTGGCCCAACTTGAACCGGCGATCCGCCCACAACAGAAGCCCGAAGATCAGCACGTTCCACACCAGCTCGTACAGGAACGTCGGGTGGACGACGGCGTAGACCTGGCCCGTCGACACACCGTCGAGCGAATGCGGGCTGATCACACCGGACGGATCCAACCGGTCGTAGATCGTCAGGCCCCAGGGCAGATCGGTCTCGCGGCCGTACAGCTCCTGGTTGAAGTAGTTGCCGAACCGGCCGATGGCCTGGGCCAGGATGATGCCGGGCGCAATCGCATCGGCGAAGGCCGGCAGCGGAATCCCCCGCCGGCGGCACGCGATCCACGCACCGACGCCGCCGAGTGCCACCGCGCCCCAGATGCCGAGCCCACCGTCCCAAATGCGCAGCGCGGCAACGAAACCCGCGCCGTCTGCACCGAAGTACTTCGGCCAGTCGGTCATCACGTGATAGAGCCGGCCACCCACCAGGCCGAACGGCACCGCCCACAGCGCAATGTCGTAGATGACCCCGCGCTCACCACCGCGCGCCTCCCAGCGGCGATCGCCGATCACCAGGGCGGCCACGATGCCCGCGATGATGCACAGCGCGTACGCACGAATGGGAAGCACGCCGAAGAGGTGCCACACCCCCTGCGACGGACTGGGAATGAAGGCCAGAACGGTTGTCGTCACGCGGAAATCCTCTGTCGCACACCCTCGGCGAGTTCTTCGGTCAACGCTCGTACCGCGGGAATGCCGTCGGCCAGCGCCGTTACCAGCGCAGAACCCACGATCACGCCGTCGGCGTAGGACCCGATCTCGGCGGCCTGCTCACGGGAGCGCACCCCCAACCCGACACCGACCGGGATGTCCGAGACTTCCCGGACGCGCCGCACCAACTCCGGCGCGGCATCGGACACGGCGTCGCGGGCACCGGTGACACCCATCGTCGACGCGGCGTAGACGAACCCGCGCGACACCGACGCCGTATTCGCCAGTCGCTCCGGCGTCGACGACGGAGCCACCAGGAAGATTCGGTCCAGACCATGCTCATCCGACACGCGGATCCACTCGTCGGCTTCGTCGGGAATGAGGTCGGGCGTGATGAGCCCCAGGCCGCCCGCCGAGGCGAGGTCACGGGCGAACGCCTCGACCCCCCACCGCAGCACGGGGTTCCAGTAGGTCATGACGACGGCGTTGCCGCCGGCGTTGCTGATCGCCTCGACTGCGGCCAGGGCGTCACGCACCCGCACGCCGTTGCGCAGGGCCACCTCGGTGGCGGCGGCGATGGTGGGGCCGTCCATGCCGGGATCGGAGTACGCGACGCCGACTTCGATGATGTCGCAACCCGATTCGACCATCGCCGTCATCGCCGAGATGGAGCCGGCGACGTCGGGAAAGCCCGTGGGCAGGTAACCGATGAGCGCGGCGCGGTTCTCGGCCCGGCAGCTGGCGAAGACGTCGGACAGCTTCTGGGCCGTCACAGTGCCGCCTCCTGCTCGTCGAGCAGACCGAACCACTTGGCGGCCGTCGCTACGTCCTTGTCGCCGCGGCCGGACAGGTTGACCAGGATCATGCCGCCGGGCCCCAACTCACGACCGAGTTCGAGGGTGCCCGCAATGGCGTGGGCGGATTCGATGGCCGGGATGATGCCCTCCGTGCGGCACAGCAGCGCGAACGCATCCATCGCCTGGGTGTCGGTGATCGGACGGTAGACGGCGCGCCCGAGGTCCTTTAGGTACGCGTGTTCCGGTCCGACGCCGGGATAGTCCAAACCGGCTGAGATGGAATGCGATTCGATCGTCTGACCGTCTTCGTCCTGCAACAGGTAGGAGAACGAGCCTTGGAAGGCGCCCGGTGAACCGCCCGTGAAGGTGGCTGCGTGCCGACCGGTCTCGACGCCGTCGCCGGCCGCCTCGTATCCGACCAGACGCACGTCGGGATCGTCGATGAAGGCGTGGAAGATGCCGATGGCGTTGGAGCCGCCGCCGATGCAGGCCGTGACCGCGTCGGGCAGTCGCCCCGCCTGGTCCAGCATCTGAGCCCGCGCCTCCATGCCGATCACGCGCTGGAAGTCGCGCACCATGGTCGGGAACGGATGCGGACCCGCCGCCGTGCCGAAGCTGTAATAGGTGTCGTCGGCGTGGGCGACCCAGTCGCGGAACGTCTCGTTGATGGCGTCCTTCAACGACTTCGAGCCCGACTCGACCGACACCACCTCGGCGCCCAGCAGCCGCATCCGGGCGACGTTGAGTGCCTGGCGGGCGACGTCGACCGAGCCCATGTAGATCACGCACGTCAGGCCGAGCAGCGCACACGCCGTCGCGGTGGCCACGCCGTGCTGACCGGCGCCGGTCTCGGCGATGATGCGGGTCTTGCCCATCTGCTTGGCGAGCAGTCCCTGGCCGAGGGCGTTGTTGATCTTGTGAGAACCCGTGTGGTTCAGGTCTTCCCGCTTGAGGAACACCCGGGCACCGCCGGCGTGCTCGCTGAGCCGCTTCGCTTCGTAGAGCGGTGACGGCCGGCCGGTGTAGTGCCGCTGCAGGCGGTCGAGCTCGTCGAGGAAGGCCTGATCCGTCCGGACCTTCTCGTAGGCCGCGGTGACCTCTTCGATGACGGCCATCAGTGCTTCCGGCACCAATCGCCCGCCGTAGGTACCGAAGTGGCCCTTGGCGTCGGGATCGTGCGTCGATGGTTCGGCGACGGCTGCGCTGGAACGCGGCAGCTCTGGGCCTACGAGATCTCCCACCAGCTCAGCGCGACGGTTTCGGGCAGGACGGGTGCGTGCCTGCGGTGACGAGGTCGGCGACGGCAGTGCGCGGGTCACCGCTGGTGACCAGGCCCTCCCCGACGAGGACGGCGTCGGCTCCCGCGCCGGCGTACGCGAGGAGGTCCGCGGTACCCCGGACACCGGACTCGGCGATGCGGATGACGTTGGACGGCAGCCCGGGCGCGATGCGCGCGAAGCAGTCCCGATCCACCTCGAGGGTCTTCAGGTCGCGCGCGTTGACGCCGATGACGCGGGCGCCGGCCTGCAGCGCGCGGTCGGCCTCCTCCTCGGTGTGAACCTCGACGAGCGCGGTCATGCCGAGCGATTCGGTCCTGTCGATCATCGACACCAGCGCCGACTGCTCGAGCGCCGCGACGATCAGCAGCAGCATGTCGGCGCCGTGGGCGCGGGCCTCGTGGATTTGGTAGGGACCGACGATGAAGTCCTTGCGCAGCACCGGAATCGTCACGGCGGCACGGACGGCGTCGAGGTCGTCGAGCGACCCGTGGAAGCGGCGCTCCTCGGTGAGGACGCTGATGACCCGGGCGCCACCGTCCTGGTAGGCGCGGGCCAGATCGGCCGGATCGGCGATCGCGGCGAGCGCACCGCGCGACGGGCTGGCGCGCTTGACCTCGGCGATGACGCCGATGCCGTCGGCGCGCAATGCCGCCAGGACGTCGAGCGCCGGACGGGCGTCCTTGGCGCGTTGCTTCACGTCGACGAAGCTGACGACGGCCTCGCGTGCGGCTGCGTCGGCGCGAACTCCCTCGATGATGGAGTCGAGCACGGTCCCCGAACTCATCAGCCGTTGCTTCCCTTCACGCCCTGCGGAAGTACCCGCATAATCACTCCCACGAAGGGTAGTCGCCAGCGCCGCACGGGCTGTCACCGCCCCTCGTTGTCCTTGGACGTCGGGTCACGGCCCTCGTCGAGGGCATCCCAGATCATCCGTTCCGACATGCCGTCCTCGGAGGTGTCCTGCCGTGCGGCCTCGCGTTTCGCCGCCGGCGCCAGGTACTTCCCAGGATCCTTCGCACCCGCCTTGGCCCGCGCCGCCGACCGCACCAGCAGGACGGCGCCCGCCAGCGCGCACACCGCGGCCACCAGCGTCAGAACAGCTCCCGTGTGGTGGCGTTGGGTGTCGATCAGCGCGGTGACCGGAATCTGCGCCAGGTCCGCGGCGCGCGCCGCGACGTCGGGGACCACCCACAGCCCGATGCCCAGGTATCCCATCCCGACGGTGGCGACGGCGACCAGGCCGCCGACCAGTCGCAGCACCCAGCCGCGCACCGCGAGCACGGCCACCGCGGCGGCGAGCGCGACCAGGGCCAGCGGCACCAGGGCCGTCGACCAGGTGGCACCGTTCAGCGACGTCGACTTCGGCTGGCCCAGCCCGTCGAACGAGGTCACGTCGACCCACGTCATCCGCGACGCCACCCACAGCACCAACGCCGAGAGAACCAGCAGCAGTTGCGCGACGCGGGTCATGGCGTCGTCAGGGTTTCCGCCGCCGCGATCGCGTTGAGCACGGCACGCGCCTTGCTGGCGGCCTCGTTGAACTCGTACGGGCCGTTGGAGTCGGCAACCACGCCGCCGCCGGCCTGCACGTAGGCCGTGCCGTTGCGCATGAGCGCCGTCCTGATGGCGATCGCGAAGTCGGCGTTGCCGGCGAAGTCGAGGTATCCGAGTACGCCGCCGTACAGACCGCGCCGCGTTTTCTCGACCTCCTCGATGAGCTCCATCGCGCGCACCTTGGGGGCACCCGAGAGCGTCCCCGCCGGGAAGCAGGCCGTGACGGCGTCGAGCGCGGTCTTGCTCTCGGCGAGTTGCCCCGTCACCGTCGACACCAGGTGCATGACGTGGCTGTAGCGCTCGATGTGGCTGTAGTCCTCGACGCGGACGGTGCCCGGAACGCAGACCCGCCCGAGGTCGTTGCGGCCGAGGTCGACCAGCATCAGGTGCTCGGCGCGTTCCTTCTCGTCGGCCTGCAGTTCCTTCTCGAGCAGGACGTCCTCCTCCTCGGTGGCGCCCCGCCAGCGGGTGCCTGCGATGGGGTGCGTCGTCGCCTTGCCGTCCTGCACGGTGACGAGCGCCTCCGGACTGGACCCGACGACCGAGAAGTCAAGCTCGCCAGCGGAATTCGGGACGTTCAGCAGGTACATGTACGGGCTGGGATTCGTCGCCCGCAGCATCCGGTAGACGTCGATGGGATCGGCGGCGGTGTCCATCTCGAAGCGCTGCGACGGGACTACCTGGAAGGCCTCGCCCGCCTCGATGTCGCCGACGAGCTTCTCCACGATCGCCGTGTACTCCTCGACCGTGCGCTGGGCCCGGTGCTCCGGAGCGGGTCGGCTGAACGTCGCGACCGCCGAGGACAACGGCTCCCCCAGCGCGGCGGTCATCACGTCGAGCCGGTTCACGGCGTCGTCGTAGGCCTGGTCGACCCGGTCGTCGGTGCCGTTCCAGTTCACCGCGTTGGCGATCAGCGTGATGGTGCCCTCGTGGTGGTCGACGGCGGCGATGTCGGTGGCCAGGAGCAGCAGCATGTCCGGCAGCGCGAGGTCGTCCACCGCCAGTGCGGGCAGGCGCTCCAGCCGTCGCACCATGTCATAGGCGAAGAATCCGACGAGCCCGCTGGACAACGGCGGCAACCCGGGCAGCGTCGCCGTGGAGAGCACCTCGAGGGTGGTGCGCAGCGCCTCCAGCGGGTCACCGCCGGTCGGCGCGTCCTGGGGGGTGACGCCCAGCCACACCGCCTGGTCGTCGCGCACCGTCAACGCCGACGGAGCGCCCGCGCCGATGAACGACCACCGCGACCAGGACCGGCCGTTCTCGGCCGACTCCAGCAGGAACGTCCCGGGGCGGTTGGCGGCGAGCTTGCGATAGGCGGACAACGGTGTCTCGCTGTCCGCGAGCACCTTTCGGGTGACGGGGACCACACGGTGGTCGGCGGCCAGCGCCCGGAAGTCCTCGCGGGAGGTGGTGGAGGCCAGATCGGCGTGAGCGAGCACGGACCAATCCTCCCAGACGGCCGGGGCGTACGGTGACACGCATGAAACGTGGTGACCAGGTTGCCGAGTTCGAACTCCCCGATCAGACCGGCACCGTGCGCAGTCTGACGAGCCTGCTGTCCGACGGCCCGATCGTGCTGTTCTTCTACCCCGCGGCGATGACGCCGGGGTGCACCAAGGAAGCCTGCCACTTCCGCGACCTGGCGTCGGAATTCGCCTCGGTGGGCGCCAACCGCGTCGGCATCTCCACCGACGGCGTCGACAAGCAGGCCAAGTTCGCGCAAGAGCAGAGGTTCGACTACCCGCTGCTGTCGGACGCCGACGGCGTCGTCGCCTCTCAGTTCGGCGTCAAGCGCGGGCTGCTCGGCAAGTTGATGCCGGTGAAGCGGACCACGTTCGTGATCGACACCGACCGCACGGTCCTCGACGTGATCGCCAGCGAGCTCAGCATGGACACCCACGCGGACAAGGCGCTCGAGGTGCTGCGTTCCCGGTGAAACCCGTTCTCCAACTTGACGACGTGACCTTCCGCCGCGACGGCAAGCAGATCATCGACGGCATCTCGCTGACCGTCAACGAAGGCGAGCACTGGGCGCTGCTGGGCCCGAACGGCGCAGGCAAGAGCACGCTGCTGGGCTTCTGCGGCGCCATCACCTTCCCCAGCTCGGGCAGCGTGCGCGTGCTCGGCGAGCAGATGGGCCGGACCGACCTCGCGGTGCTGCGACGGTCCATCGGGCACGTCAACCAGCGCCACCGGCTGCAGCACCCGCGCACCGTCCGCGAGGTGGTGCTCACCGGCATCACCGGAACCAACGACCTGCCCATGCGGTGGACACCCACCGCCGAGGAGCTCGAGCGCGCCGAGGCGATGGTCGAGACGGTCGGGCTGACCCGCATCGCCGACAGCACGTGGCCCACCCTGTCCCAGGGTGAACGGGGCCGCACCTTGATTGCGCGGGCGCTGATCTCGGGACCGCGCCTGCTGCTGCTCGACGAGCCGTCGACGGGCCTGGACGTCGCCGCGCGCGAGCAACTGCTGGAGACGGTCGACTCGCTGGGCCAGGCCCATCCCGACGTGGCGTCGATCCTGGTGACCCATCACCTCGAGGAGCTCCCCACGACGACGACGCACGCGCTGCTGATCGCCGAGGGCCGCACCGTGGCCAGCGGGACGGCACGGGAGACGGTGACCACCGACAACGTGACGGCGGCGTTCTCGCACCCCGTGCAGGTCGGCTACGACGACGGCCGGTGGACCGCCCGCGCCAAGGCAACCCGGATGGAGGTCTGACCACGATGGCCGGACACGACGCACACCACTACCGGACCGAGGACGGCACGGGGCTGCCGCACGATCCGCTCAACGCCATCATCGGACCGCGACCCATCGGCTGGATCTCCTCCATCAGCGCCGACGGCGTCCCGAACCTGGCGCCCTACAGCTTCTTCAACGCGTTCAACTACCGCCCCGCGATCATCGGGTTCTCGTCGATCGGCTGGAAGGACACCGTCGCCAACGTCGACGCGACCGGCGAGTTCGTCTGGAACCTGGCCACCGCGGCGCTGGCCACGAAGATGAACGAGACGTCGGCGTCACTGCCCGCCGAGGACGACGAGTTCGCGGCCGGGGGCCTGACCGCCGTGCCGTCGTCGACGGTCGCGCCGCCCCGCGTGCTGGAGAGCCCGGTGAACTTCGAATGCCGGCTGACCCAACTGACTCAGCTGCGTGACCTCGACGGTGAGGACGTGCCGACCTGGCTGGTGCTCGGCCAGGTGGTCGCCGTGCACATCGACCGGCACCTGCTGGTCGACGGCGTGTACGACACGGCGAAGGCACGGCCGATCCTGCGCGCCGGCGGCCCCGCCGCCTACGCCGAGATCACCCCGGACGCGATGTTCGACATGACCCGGCCCGACGACCGCGGCTAGGCCTCCGGCGCCAGGAGCTGGTCGGCGTCGAAGCAGGTGTGCTCGCCGGTGTGGCACGCCGCGCCGACCTGGTCGACCTCGAGCAGCACGGTGTCGCCGTCACAGTCGAGCCGCACCGAGTGCACGTACTGCGTGTGACCGGAGGTCTCGCCCTTGACCCACTGCTCGCCGCGCGAGCGCGAATAGTAGGTCGCCTTGCGCGTCGCCAGCGTGTGGGCCAGTGCGTCGTCGTCCATCCACGCCATCATCAGCACCTCGCCGGTGCCCCGCTGCTGGGCGACCGCGGCGAACAGACCGTTCGCGTCGCGCTTGAGTCGGCCGGCGATCGAGGGGTCCAAGGTCATCGCACGACGATCCCTTCTGCTGCCATCGCCGCCTTGACCTGGCCGATGGTGAGCTCCTTGAAGTGAAAGATGGTGGCCGCCAACACCGCATCCGCGCCGGCCTGGACGGCGGGCGCGAAGTGGTCGACCGCGCCCGCGCCGCCGCTGGCGATCACCGGCACGGTCACCGCCGCCCGCACCGCGCGCAGCATGGCCAGGTCGAAGCCCGCCTTGGTGCCGTCCGCGTCCATCGAGTTGAGCAGGATCTCGCCGACGCCGAGTTCGGCGCCGCGACGGGCCCATTCGACGGCGTCGACGCCCGTACCGCGCCGCCCGCCGTGGGTGGTGACCTCCCAGCCCGACGGCGTCGGCTCGGACCCCGCCGGCACGGTGCGCGCGTCGACCGACAGCACGATGCACTGCGACCCGAACTGCCGGGACAGTTCGGCCAGTAGTTCGGGACGCGCGATGGCGGCGGTGTTGACCGACACCTTGTCGGCGCCGGCGCGCAGCAGCACGTCGACGTCGGCGACGGAGCGCACCCCGCCGCCCACCGTCAGCGGGATGAACACCTGTTCGGCGGTGCGCCGGACGACGTCGAGCATCGTCGACCGGCCGGCGGAGGACGCCGTCACGTCGAGGAAGGTGAGCTCGTCGGCACCCTCGGCGTCGTAGACCGCGGCGAGCTCGACGGGATCGCCTGCGTCCCTCAGGTTCTCGAAGTTGACACCCTTGACCACCCGGCCGGCGTCGACGTCGAGGCAGGGGATGACGCGGACTGCGACGTCCATGCTCAGTACTCCCCCGGCGAACCGACCGCGGCGGCCAGCTCCAGGATCTGGGCGTGCACGCTGGGCACCCCGGCCAGCGCCGACCGCGACGCCGGCGTCCAGTCCTCGCCGGCGAGATCGGTGACGACCCCACCGGCGGCGCGGACCAGCGCCACCCCGGCCGCGTGGTCCCACACGTGGTGGCCGAAGCTGATCGCGCCGCCCAGCACGCCGGCGCCCGTGTACGCCAGGTCGATGCCCGTGGAGCCGTGCATCCGGATGCGGGAGCACCGGCGGCTCAGCTGTTCGAGCACCGCGACGCGATACCGACCGGGGAACGTGCCCCGCGAGTCGACGTTGAACGTGCCGACGCCGACGATCGAGTCGCTCAGCTCGGCGGTCTTGAGGGCGGGTTGGGCAACTCCGTTGGCGTACAACGGCTCTCCCACGACGGCCGTATACCGGACGTCACTGAACGGCAGCCAGGTGAGCCCGGCGACCGGCACGCCGTCCTGCAGCAGCCCGAGCAGGATGGCCGCGGTGGGCAGCCCGGCGGCGTAGTTGAACGTGCCGTCGATGGGGTCGAGCACCCACACCAGGTGCGAGTCGATCGGGGCGCCCCCGAACTCCTCGCCGTGTACGCCGATGCCGGTGGCCGTCTCCAGCGCCCGCACGACCTGGCGCTCGATGGCCAGGTCGACCTCGGTCGCGAAGTCGTTGCCCTTCTTCCGAACCGCCGACTGCGCGCGGTGACCGGCGACGAACGGCACGGCCGCGGCGTCGAGGATCACCGACGCCTCGGCGACGAGTCCTCTGAGGTCGGCGTCGTCCAATGCCATCCCGGTCTACCGACTCACCGCGGCGAGCGCCTCGGGCAGCGTGAAACGCCCGGCGTACAGCGCCTTTCCGACGATCGCACCCTCGACGCCGGCGTCGGTCAGGGTGGCGATGGCCCGCAGGTCGTCGAGGCTCGACACCCCGCCGGAGGCGATGACGGGCGCATTGGTGCGCTCGGCGACACCGGCCAGCAGCTCCAGGTTCGGGCCGTTGAGGGTGCCGTCCTTGGTGACGTCGGTGACGACGAACCGAGAGCAGCCCTCGGCGTCGAGGCGCTCGAGCACCGGCCACAGGTCACCGCCGTCGGTCTCCCAGCCGCGCCCGCGGAGCCGGTACTGCCCGTCCTCCAGCTTGACGTCCAGGCCGACCGCGACCTTGTCGCCGTGCTCGGCCATCACCTTCGCGCACCACTGCGGGTTCTCCAGTGCCGCGGTGCCGAGATTGACTCGGGCGCACCCGGCGTCGAGTGCGGCGGTGAGCGACGCGTCGTCCCGGATGCCGCCGGAGAGCTCGACGGCGACGTCCAGCTTCGCGATGACCTCGGCGAGCAGTTCGCGGTTGGAGCCCCGGCCGAAGGCCGCGTCGAGGTCGACGAGGTGGATCCACTCGGCGCCGTCGGTCTGCCACTGCAGCGCCGCGTCGAGCGCGGAGCCGTAGTCGGTTTCGCTACCGGCCACGCCCTGCACCAGGCGGACTGCCTTGCCGTCGACGACGTCGACCGCGGGCAGAAGAATCAGTGGTGCGTGTGTCACGAGAGCCCCTCGACCCAATTGGCGAGCAGCGTCGCGCCGGCGTCGCCGCTCTTCTCCGGATGAAATTGCGTGGCGCTCAGGGCGCCGTCCTCCACTGCAGCCAGGAAGGGTACGTGGTGCGTCGCCCACGTCAGCAGCGCGCTCGGGTCGCCCTCCCACTTCTGGGCGGCGTAGGAGTGCACGAAGTAGAACCGGGTGTCGGCGTCGAGACCCTTGAACAGCGTGCTGCCCGTCGGTGCGTCGACGACGTTCCAGCCCATGTGCGGGACGACGGGAGCGTCCAGGCGCACCACCGAGCCGGGCCACTGACCGCAGCCGTCGCTCTGCACGCCGAATTCGACGCCGCGGCTGAACAGGATCTGCATGCCGACGCAGATGCCGAGCACCGGGTGGCCCTTGGCCAGCCGGTCGGCGACGATCTGGTCGCCGTTGACGCCGCGCAGTCCGGTCATGCACGCCTCGTAGGCGCCGACGCCGGGGACGACCAAGCCGTCCGCCGCGGCGGCCGCGGCAGGATCCGCCGTCACCTCGACCTCGGCGCCGGTGCGTTCCAGGGCGCGCTGAGCCGAGCGGAGGTTGCCCGAGCCGTAGTCGAGGACAACGACCTTCGTCGTCACAGACTGCCCTTCGTCGACGGCACACCCGAGACCCGCGGGTCGGGCTCGACGGCCTGACGCAGGGCCCGGGCGACGGCCTTGTACTGAGCTTCGGTGACGTGGTGCGGGTCGCGTCCGTAGAGCGTGCGCACGTGCAGCGCGATGCGGGCGTTCATCGCCAGCGACTCGAAGACGTGCCGGTTGATGACGGTGTGGTACGGCACCGAGCTACCCGCAATGGTGCTGTGCACCATGTACTCCGGCTCGCCGGTGTGCACGCAGTACGGCCGGCCCGACACGTCGACCGACGCGTGCGCAAGAGTCTCGTCCATCGGGATGAACGCATCGCCGAAGCGGCGGATGCCCTTCTTGTCGCCGAGCGCCTCGCCGAGGGCTTGGCCGAGCACGATGGCCGAGTCCTCCACGGTGTGGTGCGCCTCGATGTCGACGTCACCGGTGGCGTGCACCAGCAGGTCGAAGCTGGCATGCGTGCCCAGCGAGGTGAGCATGTGGTCGTAGAACGGGACGCCCGTGGCGATGTCGACCTGACCGGTGCCGTCGAGGTCCAGCTCGACGATGATGTCGGATTCCTTGGTCGTGCGTTGAACGCGGGCACGGCGTGTCATGAGGCTCCTACGGATGAGGTGAGTTCGGAGTCGGCGAGGTCCGCGCTGGTGTCGAGCAGCACGTCGTTCTCCTCGACCAGACCGGTGGTGGCGCGCAGGTAGCCGGGGATGCCGACGTCCCTGATGAGCACGCCGGCCTCCAGGTACCGCTGCCAGGCCCGCGGGGCGTCGGCGAACTCTCCGAACAGGATGAAGTTGGCGTCACTGGGAATGACGCGAAACCCCATGCCGGTCAACGCCTCCGAGACGCGGTCGCGTTCGGCGATCAGTCGTGCGACGCTGCCGAGCGTGTCGTCGGCGTGCCGCAGTGCCGCGCGTGCGGCGGCCTGGGTGAGCGAGGACAGGTGGTACGGCAGCCGGACCAGGAACAGCGCGTCGACCACGGCGGGGTCGGCGACGAGGTAGCCGAGGCGGCCACCGGCGAACGCGAAGGCCTTGCTCATCGTGCGGGTGACGATCAGGGAGGCCGGGAAGTCCGCGAGCAACTCGACGGCGCTGGGCTGCGACGAGAACTCGCCGTACGCCTCGTCGACGATGACGATGCCCGGGGCGACCTCCAGCAGCCGGCGCAGGTCGTCGAGTGCCACGCTCTGGCCCGAGGGGTTGTTGGGGCTGGCGAGGAACACGACGTCGGGCCGCTTCTCGCTGACGGCCGCGACCGCGACGTCGACGTCGAGGCCGAAGTCCTCGGACCGGCTGGCCTGCAGCCACTCGGTCTGGGTGCCGTCGGAGATGATCGGGTGCATCGAGTACGACGGCACGAAGCCCAGAGCGGAGCGGCCGGGACCGCCGAACGCCTGAAGCAGTTGCTGCAGAATCTCGTTGGAGCCGTTGGCCGCCCACAGGTTGGCGGTCGTCAGCGCGACGCCGGTCTGCGCGGTGAGGTACTCCGCCAGGTCGGTGCGCAGCAGGACCGCGTCACGGTCGGGATAGCGGTGCAGATCGGCCGCGGCGTCGCGCACCGACGCGGCGACGTCGTGGACGAGCGCCTGCGTCGGCGGGTGCGGATTCTCGTTCGTGTTGAGCCGCACCGGAACCGACAGCTGCGGTGCGCCGTACGGCGACTTGCCGCGCAGGTCGTCCCGCAGCGGCAGGTCGTCCAGGGTGAGCTTGCGCGTCACTTCACCGGCTCCATTCCCCGGTCGCTGCGCTCCTGCCCTTCGAACCTCCGTCGGACGGCCTCCCCGTGTGCCGGCAGGTTCTCGGCGTTGGCCAGGGTGACGACGTACCCCGCGACGTCCTTGAGGGCCGCCTCCGAGTAGTCGACGACGTGGATGCCGCGCAGGAAGGTCTGCACCGACAAACCACTGGAGTGGCGGGCGCACCCCGCCGTGGGCAGCACGTGGTTGGACCCCGCGCAGTAGTCCCCGAGGCTGACCGGCGACCACGGGCCGACGAAGACGGCGCCGGCCGAGCGCACCCGGGCCGCGATCGCCGACGCGTCGACGGTCTGGATCTCCAGGTGCTCGGCGGCGTAGGCATCGACGGTCCGCAGTCCCGCGTCGAGGTCGTCGACCAGCACGATGGCCGACTGGCGGCCGGACAGGGCGGCGGTGACGCGCGCTCGGTGCACGGTGGTGGGCAGCTGCCTGGCGAGCTCGGCGTCGGTGGCGTCGGCCAACTCGGTGCTGGTGGTGACTAGCACGGAGGCGGCCATCTCGTCGTGCTCGGCCTGGCTGATCAGGTCCGCGGCGACGTGCACCGGGTCGGCGGAGTGGTCGGCGAGGATGGCGATCTCCGTGGGCCCCGCCTCGGAGTCGATGCCCACCTGCGAACGGCAGATGCGCTTCGCGGCGGTGACGTAGATGTTGCCGGGACCGGTGATCATGTCGACCGGGGCCAACTCCGCGCCGTCGGTGTCGGTACCGCCGTAGGCCAGCAGCGCGACGCCCTGCGCACCGCCGACGGCCCACACCTCGTCGACGCCGAGCAGCCGGGCGGCGGCGAGGATCGTCGGGTGCGGCAGCCCGCCGAACTCGGCCTGCGGCGGACTGGCGACGACCAGCGAGTCCACCCCGGCGATCTGGGCGGGGACGACGTTCATCACGACGCTCGACGGATACACCGCGTTGCCGCCGGGGACGTAGAGCCCGACCCTCTCCACGGGAACCCAACGCTCGGTGACGGTCGCCCCGGGCGCCAGCGTCGTCGTGTGGTCGGTGCGGCGCTGGTCGGCGTGCACCGCCCTGGTGCGTTCGACGGCCACCTCGAGGGCGGCGCGGATGTCGGGGTCGAGGTCGGCGAGCGCCGCGTCCAGGGCGGCAGCGGGCACCCGCACGGTGGCGGGCCGGATCCCGTCGAAGGATTCGCCGTACTCGAGGGCGGCCTCGGCGCCGCGGTCGGCGACGGCGTCGACGATGGGACGCACCTTCGGCACCACCGCGTCGACGTCGACCCCGCCTCGGGGCAGCACGGCGCGCAGCCGGGCGGTGGAGAGCTGCTCGCCGCGCAGATCGATGCGGGACATCAGCTCAGACGACTCGTTCACGCCGTCTATTGTCCCAGAGCAGACAAATCAGAATCCGGGAGCCGCCATGTCGCCGTCCACCTCGCGAGAACAACACCCCAATCACGCGCCCGGCGTACCGATGATCATGCCGGTGTGGTTGGAGCGCTTCCAGATCAAGTACGTCAACCCGCTGCTCAGGCCGCTGTCGAAGCGGATGCCGGGCTTCGCGGTGATCTCCCACCGCGGTCGCACCTCCGGCAAGCAGTACGAGACCATCGTCACCGCCTACCGCAAGGGCGACGTGCTGGCGATCGGACTGGTCCACGGCAAGACGAACTGGGTGAAGAACGTGCTGGCCGCGGGCGAGGCGAACATTCACGTCGGCCGCAAGGACCTACACCTGGTGAATCCACGGGTGCTTCCGGTGGGCACCGTCGACGCCACGCTGCCACGCATTCCGCAGATGCTGGCCAAGCGCCAGGGCACCTTCGTCGCCGACATCGCCTAAGACGCCATGGCACTGCAGATGTGGCTCGCGTTCGTCGTCGCGGCGATCCTGATCGCCGTCTCCCCCGGCGCGGGTGCGATCCAGGCGATGGCCACCGGCATGACCCACGGGGTGCGGCGAGGCTACTGGAGCATCGCCGGCATGGAGGCCGGCCTGATGCTTCAGCTCGCCCTGGTCGCCGTCGGGCTCGGCGCCGCGGTGGCCAGTTCGATCGTCGCGTTCAACGTGGTCAAGTGGATCGGCGTGCTCTACCTCGTGTATCTGGCCGTCCGGCAATGGCGTTCGGTGACGACCGACCTGCGCGCCCAGATCGGCACGGTCGTCGACGGCGGCCGCCTGGGCTTGCTGACCAGGGGCTTCCTGGTCAACGCCACCAACCCGAAGAGCCTGGTGTTCTTCCTCGCGGTACTGCCACAGTTCGTGGTGCCGACGGCGCCGCTGCTCCCGCAGTATCTGACGATCGGCGTGACGATGATCGCCGTCGACCTCGTCGTGATGGGGCTCTACACCGGTCTCGCGGTGCGGCTGGTCGAGTGGCTGCACACCCCACGCCAGCAGACCATCCTCAACCGGGTGTTCTCCGGGTTGTTCGCCTCCGCTGCGGTGGTGTTGTCGCTGATGCGACGTACCGCAACTACCTGAGCGCGGAATCCGTCGCCCGGATCGAGTTTTGGCAAATTCGCGTCAGCTTTGGTAAACGTATGTACACCACTGCGCGACCCGTGGTTCGAGCGTCCAGCCGCCACGGCCAGGAAACGATCCAGGAGATCTACCCCGATGACGAGCGCTCCCCAGAAGTCCCTGTTCACGGCCGTGATCGCCGCGGGCATGCTGGCCGCCACCACGTCGGCCACGGCGGCCACCGGTCCGTCGTCGTCCGCCGGACCCGAGGTGACGTCCGCGCCGAGCCGGCTCGTGGCGGCGCAGCCGGTCCCCGCGTCGACGACTTTGGCAAGCATTCAGGCGACCGTACAGCCAACCGTGCAGCCCACTGCGCTGCTGGCCGCTGCGGTCGCGCCGCCCGCGCCCGAGGCGAACGACTTTCATCGCCGCGAGACCGCGCCCGCCGGGCCGAACAAGGCCGTGCCCACCGTCCTAGCGGGGCCGGCGGCCGCCCGCGTCGGCGACACCGCGACGACGGCGGTGCCGAACCAGGTCACCGCGCCGGGCCCGGCCTTGGGTGACGTGGTCGGCTCGGTGTACGCGGTCTTCGTCTCCAACGGGGCGCCCGGTCAGAACGGCGGCCTGCTCGTCGGCAACGGCGGACCCGGCTTGCTGCCGGGACAGGACGGCGGCAACGGCGGTCTGCTGCTCGGCAACGGCGGCGACGGGGCGGGTGGCGCCCGGGGTGGCTACGGCGGCAACGGCGGCAACGCGGGGCTGTTCGGCAACGGCGGCAAGGGCGGCACCGGCTCGCTGAGCGTGACGGTCAGCGGACCCGCCAACGGCGGACGCGGCGGCACCGGCGGGAACGGCGGAGTCGTCGCAGGCAACGGTGGTGCGGGCGGCGACGGCGGGGTGGCGTACAGCGTCGGCGGCACCGCCAGCGGCGGCGCGGGTGGCACCGGCGGCCGCGGCGGACTCGTCACCGGCAACGGGGGCAAGGGCGGGACCGGCGGCGAAGCCAACAGTGCCGTCGGATTCGCCGGTGGCGGCAACGGTGGCACGGGCGGTGACTCGGGAGTCGGCGGCCGGGGCGGTGACGGCGGGGCCGGCGGCGCGGCCACGGGCGCCACGACGGCCCGCGGCGGTACGGGCGGAAGCGGCGGAACGGGCGGCACGACCGGCGCCAAGGGCGCCGACGGGTCCAGCTCCGCCGGCTGACGGGCTACTTGCAGCGCTCGATGACCGCGTTGTTCTGGGCGTCGGCGGTGCGCAACCGGGCCGCCTGGGCGGGGTCGCTGTTCGGCACCCCGGCCGTGGCGGCCGCGCCGATATCCAGCAGCGTGTTGGCAAACTGCTTGACCGCGTCGGCGAGCTCGGTGGGCGTCGCGGGGTCGAGCCTGGTGATCAGGTACTGACCGCCGTCGGAGAGGGACAGTCGCGCGTTGGCCGCCACGGCCAGGGAACCGACGACGTCGCCCTCACCGCCGGGGCCCTGAAGATTCGTGTTGAGCGACACGCCCTTGCGCACGACGTCCGTCGCAGCGCAGATGGCGGTCTTCGCGTCGCTCTGCTGCGCGGTGGTGTAGGTCGGTTCGGACGCGTTCGTCGACGTGGGCCGCAACGCCGTCCACGTCGCCAGGCCGACGGCGATGACCGAGAGCACGAGGGCGATGTACGGGATAACGCGTGTCGACATGGCTGCAGCCTAGCCGCACGGCTACAGGTCGAGCCCCACGTCCAGCACACGGACCGAATGGGTCAGCGCACCCACCGCGAGGTAGTCGACGCCGGTGCCGGCATAGGCGTACGCATTCTCGAGCGACAGGTTGCCCGAGGATTCCAGCAAAACCCGCGGCGCCGCGGCGGCGCGTCGCTGTACCGCCATCTGGGTCATCCAGACCGGAAAGTTGTCCAGCAGCACCAGCGGTGTCGCGCCGAGATCCTCGCCCAGAATTTGGTCGAGCTGCTCGAGCGAGTCGACCTCGACTTCGACCGGGACGTCGGGCGCCGTCGCCCGGACGGCATGCAGGGCCGCCACCACCGATCCCGCGGCGGCGACGTGGTTGTCCTTGATCAGCGCCGCGTCGCCCAGACCCATGCGGTGGTTGACCCCACCGCCGACCCGCACTGCGTACTTCTGCAGGATCCGCAGCCCCGGAAGCGTCTTGCGGGTGTCGCGAATCCTCGCGCCGGTGCCCTGGACCGCCTCGACCCACGCCGCGGTGGTGCTGGCGATGCCGGACAGGTGGCAGACCAGGTTCAGCATCGTGCGTTCGGCGGTCAGCAGCCCTCGCGTGGGGGCCTCGAGCACGAGCATGGCGTCGCCCGGCTCGAGCCGGGTTCCGTCGGCGACGCGCGACACCACGCCGTACTCCCCCTCCCCGATCACCTGGTCGAGCACGAGCAGTGCGACGTCGACGCCCGCGGCGATACCGCTCTGCCTGCTCACCATCGCGGCCTTCGTCGTGGCGTCGGCGGCGACCGTGGCGAGCGACGTGACGTCGGGCCCGTAGCGCAGGTCCTCCGCGAGGCCGCGGGCGACGACCGCCCGGGCCTCGTCGCATTCGTCGTCGTTCATCAGCAACACACCTCGGCTTCGAGTCGTAGGTTGGCGCTCACCGCGCGGGCCGGATCGGCGTCGGGATGGTCGGAGCGATGGTGGCACCCGCGCGATTCCAGCCGGGCCCGGGCGGCCGCCACGACCACCGCTGCCGTGGCGGTCAGGGCGGCGTCCTCGAAGTCGTTGCGGGAAGCCATGTCTCGCGGTTGGGCGGTGTCGAGCAATTCGGCGACCCGGCTCAATCCCTCGGCGTCGCGGACCACCGACGCGTGCCGCGTCATGGCGCGTTGCAGTTCTGCGCGGTCCGCCGCCGCCCGGGTGACGGGTTCGACGACCGCGCGGGGTGCCGCGGCGTCGGCGGCGTGGTCGGCGGCCGCGGCGCCGGCACGACGGCCGACGACCAGACCCTCGAGCAGGCTGTTGGACGCCAGCCGGTTGGCGCCGTGCATCCCGGTGCGGGCCACCTCGCCCGCGGCGAAGAGCCCCGGCAACTCGGTGCGTCCCGACACGTCGGTGACGACGCCGCCGCAGCTGTAGTGCGCACCGGGCACCACCGGGATCAGCGCGACGGTGGCGTCGATCCCCGCCGCGAGGCAGGCGGCGTTCACGGTGGGGAATCTGCGCGCGAAGTCCGCGACGGCCCGAGCGTCGAGGTAGACGCACGGGTCACCGGTGCGGGCCAGGCGGTCGTCGACCGCCGCGGCCACCACGTCCCGTGGCGCCAGATCACCCATCGGGTGAATGCCGGCGGTCACCGACTCGCCCCGGGCGTCGACGAGCACCGCACCCTCCCCACGGAGGGCCTCGGTGATCAGCGGTCGACGGCCCCCGGCGTTGCCGTCGAAGAGCATGGTCGGGTGGAACTGGATGAACTCGACGTCGCCGACGGGCAGTCCCGCCCACAGCGCCAGGGCGATGCCGTCACCGGTCGAGCCCTCCGGGTTGGTGGTCGCCGAGTACAGGTGGCCGAGGCCCCCGGTGGCGAGAATGACCGACGGAGCGTGGATGACGCCCAGGCCGTCGTCGTTGCGGACGAGCACCCCGGTGACGGTGTCGGCGTCACGAATCACCTGCAGTGCAACGTGGTTCGACCTGACGTCCAACGTGTTGGCCGCGTGGTCGAGCGCCCGCTGCACCTCGGCCCCGGTGGCGTCGCCGCCGGCGTGGACGATGCGGCGCCGCGAGTGCCCGCCCTCCCGCGTCAACGACCACCGTCCGGGGGCGGACTCGTCGAACCGCGCGCCGAAGTCGACGAGTTCGGTCACCGCGGAGTATCCGTCGGCGACGATCGACGTCACCGCGTCGACGTCGCAGAGACCGCCGCCCGCGGCGACGGTGTCGGCGACGTGCGCCTCGACCGTGTCGTCGGTGCGCGGCACCACCACGGCGATCCCGCCCTGGGCGTAGAACGTCGCGGTGGCGCCCTCGGCCCGGGAGGCCTTGCTGAGGACGACGACCCGGCGGCCCCTACGGTGGGCCGCCAGCGCTGCGGCCAGACCGGCGACGCCGGTGCCGACGACGACGACGTCGGCCCGCTGCTGCCAACCGATCACATCCCGGGTCGCTCCGCTCCTGCCCGCCGAACCGGTCACTCTCCGCCGCCGGGCTGCCCGATCTCGATCATCCGCTGCACGCTGCGCCGGCCGGCGGCGGCCACCTCGGGGTCGACGTGCACCTCGTCGGCGCCCTCGATCAGGCACCGCAGCAGCGCGGCCGGCGTGATCATCTTCATGTACCCGCAGGACGCCCGGTCGTTGACCGGCTGGAAGTCCACCTGTGGTGCGGCGCGGCGCAATTGGTGCAGCATGCCGATCTCGGTGGCCACCAGGACCTGTCGGGCGGTGGTCTGCCGGGCGGCGTCGAGCATGCCGCCGGTGGACAGGATCTTGACCCGGTCGTCGGGGACGGCGCCCTCGCCGGCCAGGTACAGCGCCGAAGTGGCGCACCCGCATTCCGGGTGGACGAACAGCTCGGCGTCCGGGTGGGCCCGCGCCTGGGCGGCGAGCTCGTCGCCGTTGATGCCGGCGTGCACGTGGCATTCCCCGGCCCAGACGTGCAGGTTGGTGCGGCCGGTGATCCGTCGGACGTGCGCGCCGAGGAACTGGTCGGGGCAGAACAGCACCTCGCGGTCCTCGGGGATCGAGGCCACCACCTCCACGGCGTTGGCCGAGGTGCAGCAGATGTCGGTGAGGGCCTTCACCGCTGCGGTGGTGTTGACGTAGGACACGACCACCGCGTCGGGGTATTCGGCCTTCCAGGCCCGCAGGTCGTCGGCGGTGATCGAGTCGGCCAGCGAGCAGCCGGCCCGCTGGTCGGGGATCAGCACCGTCTTCTCGGGGCTGAGGATCTTGGCGGTCTCGGCCATGAAGTGCACCCCGCAGAACACGATGGTGTCCTCCGGCGCCTCCGCGGCGATGCGCGACAGCGCCAGCGAGTCCCCGACGTGGTCGGCCACGTCCTGGATGGCGGGCAGCTGGTAGTTGTGCGCGAGGAGGGTGGCGCCGCGCAGGTCGGCGAGGCGCCGCACCTCCGCCGCCCAGGCCTCGTCGGCCACCACGCCGCCGTACCCGGCGGGACCGTTCGTGATCTGCGTCATTACCGTCATGGCCGCTCCTTTTGATCCTGACGGGGTTTTCGACTTATGATCGAAAACATGCCCAATGCTAGCACTGCCCACGAGGTGTTGGCCGTCGTGTTTCAAGTTCGAGATCTCGCGACGCCAAACCCGCAGCTCAACGTGTTGCTCTGGGAGCGGGCCATGGAACCCGAGCGGGGTGCCTGGTCGCTGCCCGGCGGGCAGCTCCGCCACGACGAGGACATGACGAGCTCGGTGCGACGCCAACTGGCCGAGAAGGTCGACCTGCGTGAGCTGACCCACCTCGAGCAACTCGCCGTCTTCTCCGACCCGGCCCGGGTGCCCGGCCCGCGCACCATCGCCTCGACGTTCCTGGGGCTGGTGCCCTCCCCCGCCACCCCGGAGCTGCCACCCGACACCCGCTGGCACCCGGTGCAGGCGCTGCCCCCGATGGCGTTCGACCACCGGCCGATGATCACCCACGCCCACGCCCGGCTGATCGCCAAACTCTCCTACACCAACATCGGGTTCGCCTTGGCGCCAAGGGAATTCGCGTTGTCGACGCTGAAGGACGTCTACGACGCCGCGCTCGGCTACCAGGTCGACGCCACGAACCTGCAGCGCGTCCTGGCCCGGCGCAAGGTGATCGTCCCCACCGGCACCACGGCGAAGTCCGGCCGAAGTGGCGGCCGCCCGGCCGCGATGTACCGCTTCACCGAGGCGCGGTACCGCGTCACCGACGAGTTCGCCGCGCTGCGTCCCCCGACGTGATGCCGTCGGCGTGGCAAACCCGCCGTAATTGGCTTTGACGACCGCGTGACCCACAATGGCCGGATGGACTTGGGCAGCGCTGCCGTCTCGACCGGTGCCGAATGGATCGGGCGACCGACTCACGAAGAGCTTCGCCGCAAGGTCAGGCCCCTGCGGCCCGAGGCCGATCCGTTCTACCTTCCGCCCGCCGGATTCGAGCACGCCAAGCCCGGCACGGTGCTGCGCTCACGCGACGTCGAGCTGGCGTTCCTCGGGCTGGTTCCGCAGAAACTGGCCGCCACGCAGCTGCTCTACCGCTCGACGGACCTCAACGGTGTCCCTCAGGCCGTCGCGACGACGGTGGTCGTACCCGCCGACCGGCCCGCCGGCAGCCGGGGGCCCATCCTGTCCTACCAGTGCGCGATCGACGCCGTGGCCGGCAGCTGCTTCCCGTCCTACGCGCTGCGGCGCGGGGCCAAGGCCACCGGCGCCCTCGCACAGTTCGAGTTCCTGCTGGTCTCCGCCGCCCTGGCCGAGGGCTGGGCCGTGTCGATCCCCGACCACGAGGGTCCCCTGGGCATCTGGGGCGCGCCGTACGAGCCGGGGTATCACGTGCTCGACGGTCTGCGGGCCGCGCTGAACACCGAGTCGCTCAACCTGTCGCCCGAGGCCCCCATGGGCCTGTGGGGCTACTCCGGCGGCGGTCTGGCCACCGCCTGGGCCACCGAGGTGCACGCGACGTACGCGCCCGAACTCAACGTGGTGGGCGCGGTGCTGGGTTCGCCGGTCGGCGACCTGGGCAACACGTTCCGCCGACTCAACGGCAGCTTCTACTCCGGCCTGCCCGCGCTGGTGGTCGCCGCGTTGTCCCACGTCTACCCCGACCTGGATCGCGTCATCAACCAGCACGTCACGGTCGAGGGCAAGGCCATGCTGACCGACATTCAGAAGATGACGACCGCCAAGGCCGTCATCAAGCTGATCCGCAAGGACATGGGCAACATGGTCGACGCGCCGCTGGAGAACATCCTGCGCACGCCCGAGGTGCAGCACGTCTTCGACAGCATCAAGCTGGGCACCGCGGCGCCGAGTTTCCCGGTGCTGGTCGTGCAGGCCGTGCACGACCGCATCGTGTCCGTCGCCGACATCGACGAGCTGACCGAGACCTACAGCACCGGTGGCGCCGACGTCACCTATCACCGCGACATGCTCAGCGAGCACATGCTGCTGCACCCGCTGTCGGCCCCGATGACGCTGCGCTGGCTCCGGGACCGCTTCGCCGGCCGGCCGCCGTCGAGCAAGCGGGCGCGGACCAAGTGGCCGACGATGCTGAACCCGTCGACCTACCGGGGCATGCTCCGGCTGGGGCTCATCTCGGCGAAGGTGGCGACGGGTCGAAAGGTGGACCGGCTGCCGCTGTCGGAGCTGGACCGCTAACCGGACCGACGAAGTAGGGCACCTCGACGGGCGGCCACGCCCCGAGATCGTCGCGCTTGGTCGACAGCGCACAGATCGCGTAGACCAGCGCGGCCACCCCCGCGGGAATGACGATCGACGCCGCGATCTGGAACGGCCCGCTGCCGAAGAACACCGCAGGTGCCTCGTGGGTGTAGAACACGCGGTGGTCCGCCGATACCGGGGCCGCCCCGACGTCGACGACGCCGTGGCGCCAACGGGCCACGGCCGCGCCCACGCCGGCCGCCGCACCGGCCGCCGCCAGCGATCCGACGGATAGGGCCGCCACCATCAGCGGCCCCCGGTGCGGGCGCCACTGCCACGTCGCCACCGCGGCCGCCACCGCCATCGCGAACAGCAACCCGGTCATCACGAAGGCCCCGAGGAACAACAGGTCTGATTCGTCGCCGACGTAGCCCCGCACCCGGTCGCCGGACTTGGTCAGGGCGATCACCAGCTGGATCGGCGGTGCGATCCAGGCCCATGCCACCCCGATCACCACGCCGACGCCGACGAGGGCCAGCGCCACCCGGATCGCCGCCTGACGGTTCGAAAGGCGCGGTGCCTCAAGGGTATTGGTCATCGCTGCGCCTCCAGGTCCTTCGAGTCCAACTCGCCGTGCCGTGAACACTTCGCCGACCAGCCGTCCGGACGCACCTGCACGATCATGCGCCGACCGCAGTCGGCGCAGAACCTCGGGGGCTCGAGCCCCAGGCGCGCGGCGGCCGGAACGCTCCCGCCCTCCGGCTCGCCGGTGTAGACGTTGAACTTCGTCGACATGCTAGATGGTCGCGTTGAGTGCCTTGATCGGCATTTGCAGATCGTTGAGCAGCTCGAGGTCGGACTCCGCGGGCCGACCCAGAGTGGTCAGGTAGTTGCCGACGATGACGGCGTTGATGCCGCCGAGAATGCCCTGCTTGGCACCGAGGTCGCCGAGGGTGATCTCGCGGCCGCCGGCGAAGCGCAGCATCGTGCGCGGCATCGCGAGCCGGAAGGCGGCGACGGCCCGCAGCGCATCCGAGGCGGGCAGCACCTCGAGGTCGCCGAACGGGGTGCCGGGGCGCGGGTTGAGGAAGTTCAGCGGCACCTCGTGGGGGTTGAGCTCGGCGAGGTTGGCGGCGAATTCCGCCCGCTGCTCGAGCGACTCGCCCATGCCCAGGATGCCGCCGCAGCAGACCTCCATGCCGGCGGCGCGCACCATCTCGAGGGTGCCCCAGCGCTCCTCCCACGTGTGGGTGGTGACGACGTTGGTGAAGTAGGAGCGCGCGGTCTCCAGGTTGTGGTTGTACCGGTGCACGCCCATCTCGGCGAGCCGGTCGACCTGCTCCTGGGTCAGCATGCCCAGCGAGCACGCGATCTGGATGTCGACCTCGTTGCGGATGGCCTCGATGCCCGCGGCGACCTGGGCCAGCAGGCGCTCGTCGGGTCCGCGGACCGCGGCCACGATGCAGAACTCGGTGGCGCCGGACTTCGCGGTCTGCTTGGCCGCCTCCACCAGGCTGGGGATGTCGAGCCACGCGCTGCGCACGGGCGAGGCGAACAGGCCCGACTGCGAACAGAAGTGGCAGTCCTCGGGGCAGCCGCCGGTCTTGAGGCTGATGATGCCCTCGACCTCGACCTCGGGGCCGCACCACTTCATCCGCACGTCGTGCGCCAGTGCGAGGAGTTCCTCGAGTCGGTCGTCGGGCAGCTGCAGGACCGCCAGCACCTGCTCCTGGGTGAGGCCCTCACCGCGTTCGAGCACCTGCTCTCGAGCCAGACCCAACACGTCCGTGCGTACCTCTGAAGCCGACTGCGTCACCCGATACTCCTCCTGCACCATGAACCTGAACGGTGTTTAGGCTACAGGGGTGCACACCGCCCGCCGCCACGCCCGGTCCGATGTGGTCGACAAGGCCGTCCAGCTCCTCGACGAGTACGGGATCGCCGACCTGACGATGCGCCGCCTGGCGCGCGAACTCGGCCTGACCCCCGGCGCGCTCTACTGGCACTTCGCCGACAAGCAGGCGTTGCTCGGTGCGGTGGCCGACCGGATCCTGGCGTCGGCGGCGACGGCTCCGGACGGTCGGTGGGCCGACCGCGTGCAGCTGCTCTGCGTCGGCCTGCGCGACGCGCTGCTGTCCACCACCGACGGCGCCGAGCTGGTCTCGGCCAGCTTCGCGGCGGGCAAGTCCGAACGGATGGCCGAGATCCTGGACCGGCTCACCGCCGCGGCGGCCGAGGCGGGCATCGACGGTTCGCACGCCGATCTGGCCGCCCGGTCGGTGCTCTACTACGTACTGGGCTTCACCGCCGACGAGCAGTCCCGGCTGCAGTGGGACGCCGTGGGCGCGCTGGCCGACGACCAATCGGTGATGACGACGGATCCCAACGGCCGCTTCACCTTCGGGTTGCGCCTGCTGGTCGACGGCATGGCCACGCACGCGGCCGCGTCAGGCGATCACGGTGTCGACCCTGGCGTCTCCGTCCCAGCGTCGTAGCCTCGCGAACGTCCCGTCGTCGGCCGCGTCCGCGGCGACGGCGTCCAGGGCCGCGGCGAGATCCGCGGGTGCCAGCCGGCGCGCCAACGTCACGTGCGGGGTCCACTGCCCGGGGCGGGCGTGCGGAAACGGTCCCGACGGCAGGTGCGGCGCGCAGATTCCGTCGACCGCCGCGTGGAAGTCCAGGAGGTCGCGGTCCGGGACGACTAGCCGGGCCAGGACCAGTGACCGATGCCCGAACACCAGCGGAGCGCCGATCCGGCACGGCAGCGGCAGTCGACCGGCGAGCTCCCGCAAAGCCCCGTCGACGGCCGAGTCGATGCGCGCGCCGACGGTGAGCGTCACGTGCGGGCGGTTGGTCTCCGACCGGTGGTGTGCCTGACTGGGGAGTCCCGCCTCGGCTAGTGCGTCCCACTGCCGTCGGATGGCGTCGTCGGTCTCCTGGTCCAGTAGCAGCTCGACGGAATGCGCCATGCCTAGAGGCTCCGCACCCACTCGGTCACGAACGCGTCGGCGCTCAGTGCGGCGAAGTCCTCCGCCGTCAAGGCGCCCGCCCCGCCGGGCAGCACCGCGCGGACCGCGGCGATGCGGTCGAGGGCCGCGCGGTTGGACGACTCGACGATCCCCGGCTTCGACGGCCACGCGCCGACGACCAGGCCGGCGCACGGAATGCTGGCCGCGGCAAGGGCTTCCACGGTCAAGGCGGCGTGGTTCAGCGTGCCGAGGCCGGCCCGCGCCACGACGAGCACCGCGGCGTCGAGGTCGGTCGCCAGATCCCGCAGCGTCACTCCCCCCTCGCCGAGTTCCACCAGCAGCCCGCCCGCACCCTCGACCACCACCAGCCGACCGGGTCGGACGACGCCGGAGACCAGGTCGACCAGCTCGGCCCTGGTGGGCAGCGGGAGGCCCGCGCGTTCGGCGGCGGCGACCGGGGCCAGCGGCTCGGGGTAGCGCCATCCCGGAACCAGGACGTCGACGCCGGAGAGCCGGCCCACCTCGCGGAGGTCGTCGTCGCCGTCGGCGACCCCGGTCTGGACGGGCTTGCACACCGCGACGTCGAGGCCGGCCAGCCGGGCGTGGCAGGCCAGCGCCGCCGTGGCGACGGTCTTGCCGACGCCGGTGTCGGTGCCGGTGACGATCAGCGTGCTCAACGTAGGGCCCCCGACTGCGCCGCGGCCAGGACGTCGACGAGCACCCGGCACGCCAGGTCGACGTCGTCGGCGGTGAGCGACGCCCGCGCCGTCAGCCGCAGCCGCGACGTGCTGACCGGCACCGACGGCGGCCGGAAGCAGCCGACCCGCAACCCGCGGTCCAGGCACGCCGCCGCCGCCGCCAACGCCACCTCGGGCTCGCCGAGGATCACCGAGACCACCGCCGACTGCGGCACCTCGGCCACGCCGCACGCCGCGGCCAGCGTGGCGGCGTGCCGAAGCACCGCACCGGCCCGCTCGGGTTCGTCGACCAGGACCTCCAGCGCGGCCAGCGCCGCACCGACCGCGGCCGGCGCCAGGCCGGTGTCGAAGATGAACGGTCGCGCGGCGTCGACCAGGTGCGCACGCACCGCCGCGGGGCCGAGGACCACTCCGCCCTGGCTGCCGAGCGCCTTGGACAGCGTCGTCGTCACCACCACGTCGGGTGCGCCGGCGAGACCCACCTCGGCCACCAGGCCGCGCCCGCCGTCCCCTCGGATCCCGAGCCCGTGGGCCTCGTCGACGATCAACAGCGCGCCATGACGGCGGCACGTGTCGTGAAGGTCGCGTAGCGGGGCCAGCACGCCGTCGGCGCTGAACACCGAGTCGGTGACCACCACGGCGCGGTCCTCGGAGCGGTTTCGCAGCGCGGCGTCGACGGCGTCGACGCCCCGGTGCGGAGTGACGACCACCCGGGCGCGCGACAACCGGCAGGCGTCGACGAGAGACGCGTGGGTCAGCGCGTCGGACACCACGACCGAACCCGGACCGGACAGGGCCACGACCGCCCCGAGATTGGCGGTGTAGCCGGAGGAGAAGAGCAGGGCCGACTCGGCGCCGACGAACTCGGCCAGCGCGATCTCGAACTGCTCGTGCAGGGCGGTGTTCCCGGTGACCAGACGCGAGCCCGTCGAACCGGCCCCCCACGTCTGCAACGCGCGCACCCCGCCGTCGACGACGTGGGGATGAAGCGACAGCCCGAGGTAGTCGTTGGACGCCAGGTCCAGGCCCGCGTCCCCGGCCTGGCGCACCCGCAGCGACCGCCGCAGGCCCGCCTCGCGGCGCTGCCGTTCGACGTCGTCGAGCCAGGCAAGCGGGGAGGTCGTCGCACGCGTCACGTCAGGATCCTTCCGAACTCACACCCACCTGAACGCCGTTCAGGTTAGCGCACGCGCCACGCCCACCATCGCCGAGCAGATCGTCGCCACCTCGTCGGGCGTGCACACGTACGGCGGCATGGCGTAGACCAGGTTGCGGAATGGGCGCAGCCAGACGCCGTGTGCCACCGCGGCCGCGGTCGCGACCGCCATGTCGACCGGTTCCCGCATCTCGATCACGCCGATGGCGCCGAGCACGCGCACGTCGGCCACTCCGGTCAGCTCCCGAGCCGGGGCCAGCCCGGCGCGCAGCCCGCCGGAGATCTCGTGCACGCGGGCCCGCCAGTCCTGGCCGAGCAGCAGCTCCACCGACGCCACCGACACCGCGCACGCCAGCGCGTTCGCCATGAACGTCGGCCCGTGCATCAGCGCGCCCGGATCGCCCTCGCTGATGGTGGCGGCGACCTCCCGCGTGCACAGCGTCGCCGCCAGCGTGAGATAGCCCCCGGTCAGCGCCTTGCCCACGCACATGACGTCGGGCCGCACGCCGGCATGGTCGGCGGCGAACAGCTCGCCCGTCCTGCCGAACCCGGTCGCGATCTCGTCGAGGATCAGCAGCACGTCGTGCCGGGTACACGCGGAGCGCAGGTCGCTCACGTAGCGCGGATCGTGGAACCGCATGCCTCCCGCGCCCTGCACCACCGGCTCGACGATCACCGCCGCCACCTCGTCGGCGTGCTCGGCGAGGAGCTCCTCGAACGCCGCGCTGTAGGCGGGGTCGTAGTCTCCCGGCACCTCGGGCGCGAACACCTGAGCCGTGAGCACGTCGGTCCAGATCGAGTGCATGCCCCCGTCGGGGTCGCACACGCTCATCGGCGTGAACGTGTCGCCGTGATAACCGCCACGCCACGTCATCAGCCGGTGCTTGCCCGGCTTGCCGCGACTGCGCTGAAACTGCAGGGCCATCTTGGCGGCCACCTCGACGGCAACCGACCCGGAGTCGCTGAAGAACACCGTGTCCAGACCGGCGGGGGTGATCTCGACCAGCAGCTCCGCCAGGCGGGCCGCCGGTTCGTGGGTCAGGCCCCCGAACATCACGTGGTTCATCGTCGCGAGCTGACGGGTGATCGCCGCGTCGAGCACCGGGTGGCCGTGCCCGTGGATCGCGGTCCACCACGAGCTCATGGCGTCGACGACCTCCACGCGCTCGCCACCGTCGACGAGCGTCAACCAAGCGCCGTGGGCCGCCACCGCGACCAGCGGCGGGGTCGCGTCGGCCGAGATCCTGCTGTACGGGTGCCAGACGTGGGCGGCGTCGACCGCGCTGATCTCGTCGGGTGTCAGCGGCGGCATGGGAACCACCATCCCCCAGGACCTCCGGTCCTGACAAAACGCCGGATGGCCGCGCGTTGGGTAGATTGTCCGTCGACCATGTTGACCCTCTCCCCCGCCCGGACGGTGCCCGCCACCGAATCCGGTGCCACCCGGCGCGCCGACTCGGGCACGAAGGCCGCTGGCTTCTACCGGTACGACCTCGACGGCCTCCGCGGCATCGCGATCGCGCTCGTCGCGGTGTTCCACATCTGGTTCGGGAGGGTCTCCGGCGGCGTCGACGTGTTCCTCGCCCTGTCCGGATTCTTCTTCGGCGGTCGCCTGCTGCGAACCGCGCTGACCCCCGGCTCGTCGCTGTCCCCCGTCCCCGAGGTCAAACGGCTGATCCGTCGGCTGCTACCCGCGCTGGTCGTGGTGCTCGCCGCCTCGGCCGTGCTGACGATCCTGATCCAGCCCGAGACGCGATGGGAGACCTTCGCCGACCAGAGCCTGGCCAGCCTGGGGTACTACCAGAACTGGGAGCTGGCCAACACGGCGTCGAACTACCTGCGCGCGGGCGAGGCCGTCAGCCCGCTGCAGCACCTGTGGTCGATGTCGGTGCAGGGGCAGTTCTACATCGCGTTCCTCGCCCTGGTCTTCGGGTTCGCCGTGCTCTTCCGCAGGCTGCTGCGGTCCTACACCAGGATCGCGCTGATCGTCCTGCTCGCGGCGCTGACCGTCGCGTCGTTCGTCTACGCGATCGGCGCCCACGACGCCGACCAGTCCACGGCGTACTACAACAGCTTCGCCAGGGGCTGGGAACTGCTGCTCGGTGCGCTCGTCGGGGCGCTGGTGCCGTACGTGAAGTGGCCGATGTGGCTGCGGTCGACGGTCGCCGCGGTCGCGCTGGCGGCCATCCTGTCCTGCGGCGCGCTGATCGACGGCGTCAAGGAGTTCCCGGGTCCGTGGGCCCTGGTGCCGGTCGGCGCGACGATCCTGTTCATCCTCAGCGGGGCCAACCGGATGGCCGACCCGCATCTGGCGTCGGTCGACGGACGGCTGCCCGCGGTCAGCCGGCTGCTCGCGACCAAGCCGTTCGTGTCGCTGGGGTCGATGGCCTACTCCCTGTACCTGTGGCACTGGCCGCTGCTGATCTTCTGGCTGGCCTACTCCGGCGGCACTCGTGCCGACTTCCTCGACGGTGCGATCGTGCTGCTGGTGTCCGGCGTGCTGGCCTGGCTCACGACGAGGTTCGTCGAGGACCCGCTGCGGTTGCGGGCCTCGGCCGCCAAGCCGAAGCCCAAGCCGGCGACCGTCATTCCGCTGCGCACGCGGCTGCGGCGACCCACCATCGTGCTCGGCTCGATCGTCACGCTGCTCGGCGTGGCGTTGACCGCCACGTCGTTCACCTGGCGCGAGCACATGACCATCCAGCGCGAGAACGGCAAGGAACTGTCGGGCCTGTCGGCACGCGACTACCCCGGGGCGCGGGCGCTGGTCGACAACGCCAGGGTGCCCAAGCTGCCGATGCGCCCCACCGTCCTGGAGGCCAAGGACGACCTGCCGATCTCCACGACCCAGGGCTGCATCAGCGACTTCGGCAACGTCGACGTCATCAACTGCACCTACGGTGACGGCAACGCCACCAGGACCATCGCCGTCGCCGGCGGGTCACACGCCGAGCACTGGATCACCGCACTGGACCTGCTGGGCCGCATGCACCACTTCAAGGTCGTCACGTATCTCAAGATGGGGTGTCCGCTGACCACCGAGGAGAAGCCGCTCGTGATGGGCGACAACCGGGCCTATCCGAATTGTCGCGAGTGGAACCAGAAGGTAATGCCGAAGCTGATCGCCGACCACCCCGACTACGTGTTCACCACCTCGACCCGACCGTGGAACATCAAGGACGGCGACGTGATGCCCAGCTTCTACCTCGGCATCTGGCGCGAGTTGTCCGACGCCGGCATCCCCGTGCTCGCGATGCGCGACACCCCGTGGCTGGTCAAGGACGGCAAGCCATTCTTCCCCGCGGACTGCCTGGCCGACGGCGGCGACGCCGTCTCCTGCGGCATCAAGCGCTCCGAGGTGCTGTCGGACCACAATCCCACCCTCGACTACCTCAAGCAGTTCCCCATGCTCAAGCCGCTCGACATGAGCAACGCGGTGTGCCGTCAGGACCAGTGCCGAGCGGTGGAGGGAAATGTGTTGGTGTATCACGACTCTCACCACATCTCGGCGACCTACATGCGCACCATGACCCCTGAACTCGGTCGTCAGATCGCCCTCGCCACCGGTTGGTGGTGACCGTGGTCTCCTCGGTGTGGCCCGGTACCGCCTACCCCCTCGGCGCCACCTATGACGGTGCGGGCACCAACTTCTCGCTGTTCTCCGAAGTGGCCGAGAAGGTCGAGCTGTGTCTCATCGGCAAGGACGGCAGCGAGGAGCGCGTCAACCTCGAGGAGGTCGACGGCTACGTCTGGCACGCCTACCTGCCCGCGGTCACCCCCGGCCAGCGGTACGGGTTCCGCGTACACGGCCCGTGGGACCCGGCGGCCGGCCTGCGTTGCGACGACTCCAAGCTGCTGCTCGACCCGTACGGCAAGTCGTTCCACGGCGACTTCGACTTCACACAGGCTCTGTTCTCCTACGATCTCGAGGCCGAGGACCTGGCGTCCGGCGGCACCCCGCCCAGGGTCGACTCGCTGGGCCACACCATGACCAGCGTCGTCATCAACCCCTTCTTCAACTGGGGCTCGGACCGCGCGCCCAACACGCCGTACCACGAGACGGTGATCTACGAGGCGCACGTCAAGGGCATGACGCAGACCCACCCGGGCATCCCGGAGGATCAGCGGGGCACCTACGCCGGTCTGAGCCACCCCGTGATCATCGAGCACCTGAAGTCGCTCAACGTGACCGCGATCGAACTGATGCCGGTGCACCAGTTCATGCACGACCACCGGCTGCTCCAGCTCGGACTGCGAAACTACTGGGGCTACAACACGTTCGGCTTCTTCGCGCCGCACCACCAGTACGCGTCCAACCAGAGCGCGGGCGGGGCCGTCGCCGAGTTCAAGAACATGGTCCGGTCCTTCCACGCAGCCGGCATCGAGGTGATCCTCGACGTGGTCTACAACCACACCGCCGAGGGCAACCACCTGGGGCCGACCGTCAACTTCCGCGGCATCGACAACGCCGGCTACTACCGGCTGCTCGACGGTGACCCCCGGTTGTACAAGGACTTCACCGGCACGGGCAACAGTCTCAACGTGCGCCACCCCCACTCGCTGCAACTGATCATGGACTCGCTGCGGTACTGGGTGCTCGACATGCACGTCGACGGTTTCCGGTTCGACCTCGCGTCGACGCTGGCCCGGGAGTTCTACGACGTCGACCGCCTGTCGGCGTTCTTCGACCTGGTTCAGCAGGACCCGGTCATCAGCCAGGTGAAGTTGATCGCCGAACCGTGGGACATCGGCGAAGGCGGATACCAGGTCGGAAACTTCCCTGGTTTGTGGACCGAATGGAATGGGCAATATCGCGACACTGTGCGTGACTACTGGCGGGGAGAACCCGCGACACTCAACGAATTCGCCTCACGGCTCACCGGATCGTCGGACCTCTACGAGGCCACCGGCCGGCGACCGAGTGCGAGCATCAACTTCGTCACCGCCCACGACGGCTTCACGCTGGCAGACCTGGTGTCCTACAACGAGAAGCACAACGAGGCCAACGGCGAGGACAACCGCGACGGCGAGAGCCACAACCGGTCGTGGAACTGCGGAGTCGAGGGACCCACCGACGATCCCGCGATCCTGGAGCTGCGCGCCAAGCAGATGCGCAACGTGCTGGCCACGCTGATGGTGAGCCAGGGCACGCCCATGATCAGTCACGGCGACGAGATCGGCCGCACGCAGGGCGGCAACAACAACGTGTACTGCCAGGACTCCGAGATCGCCTGGATGGACTGGTCCCTGTGCGAGACCAACGCCGACCTGATGACGTTCGCCCGCACCGTCACCACGTTGCGGAAGAACCATCCGGTGTTCCGGCGCCGCCGGTTCTTCGACGGCAAGCTGATCCGCAGCGGTGACGAGGAGATCCGCGACATCGCCTGGCTGACCGCCGGCGGCGTCCCGATGACGCCGCAGGACTGGAACTCGGGCTTCCAGTGCGTCGCGGTGTTCCTCAACGGCGAGGCCATCCCGGCGCCGAACGCCCGCGGCGAACGGGTCGTCGACGACTCGTTCCTGCTCTGCTTCAACGCCCACGAAGATCCCGTGGAATTCGTCGCCGCCGAGGGTGACTACGCCGCCGAGTGGACCGCGGAAGTGGACTCGGCGCGACCAACCGGAACCAGCGACCTGGTGGTGAAGGCCGGCGAGACGTTCACCGTCGCCGCCCGATCCATCATCGCCCTCAGAAAGACGGCCTGATCACCATGACGATTCTCTCCACCTACCGCCTGCAGATGCGCGGACCCGCCAGCGGGGAGGCGTTCACCTTCGCCGACGCGCTCGAGCAGCTGGACTACCTCCAGGATCTCGGGGTGTCGACCCTCTACCTGTCGCCGATCCTCACCGCGAGCACCGGATCCACCCACGGGTACGACGTCACCGATCCCACCACGGTCTCCGAGGAACTCGGCGGAGCCGCCGCGTTCGCGACGCTGTCGGAGGCGGTGCACGCCCGTGGCATGACCCTCGTCGTCGACATCGTGCCCAACCACGTCGGCGTCGACGACCCCACCCAGAACACGTGGTGGTGGGACATGCTCACCCACGGTCGGAAGTCTTCCTACGCCACCTATTTCGACGTCGACTGGACGTTGGACCCGGCCGGCAAGATCGTGCTGCCGGTGCTGGGCGACGACGGCGACCTCGACGACCTCACCGTCGACGGCGACGTGCTGCGGCTCGGCGACCGCACCTGGCCCATCGCGCCGGGCACCGGCGAGGGCTCGCCGGCGGAGGTCTACGACCGTCAGCACTACAAGCTGATCGGCTGGAAGCACAACGTCTGCGGGTACCGGCGGTTCTTCTCCATCACCTCGCTGGCCGCGCTGCGGCAGGAGGACAAGGCGGTCTTCGACGCCACCCACGTCGAGGTCAAGCGCTGGTTCACCGAAGGCCTGGTCGACGGTCTGCGCATCGACCACCCCGACGGATTGGCCGATCCCGCAGGCTATCTCATCTGGCTGCGGGAGCTCACCGGCCCCGACGCGTGGATCGTCATCGAGAAGATCCTCGCCCCCGACGAGGCGCTCGAGCCGACGCTGCCGGTCGCGGGCACCACGGGGTACGACGCGCTGCGCGAGATCGGCGGCGTGCTCGTCGACCCGTCCGCTGCGGGTGACGCGGAATCCCTGGAGCCGGTGATCCGGCAGCTCAAGGTCGCCACGTCCACCGGCACCCTGGCCAGCGAGCTGGCCCGCGTGCACCGGGCGATCGTGGCCGCGGTCGGCACCGACCACCCCGGGATCCCCGACGCCGTCGCCGCGCTGCTCTCCCACATCGGCGTCTACCGGTCCGACTACCGCGGGCTCACCGCCGTCATGCCGACGGCACTGGCCGAAACCGCCGCCGCGGAGCCAGCTCTCGCCGCACCGCTGACCCTCGTCGCCGCGGCACTCGAGCACCTCGAACCGGCAACGCGGATCCAGCAGCTGTGCGGTGCGGTCACCGCGAAGTCGGTGGAGGACTGCCTGTTCTACCGCGACGCCCGGCTGGTGTCGCTCAACGAGGTGGGTGGCGAACCCGAGCGGTTCGGGGTCAGCGCAGCGGAGTTCCACCACGCCACCGCCGTCCGCGCCCTCTTCTGGCCGTCGGCGATGGTGACCCTGTCGACCCACGACACCAAGCGCAGCGAGGACGTCCGCGCCCGCATCGGCGTCCTGTCGCAGGTGCACTCGCTGTGGTCGGAACTGGTCGACAAGTGGGTGCGGGCCACGCCGCCACCGGACGTCGACACCGGACGGTTCCTGTGGCAGATCGCCTTCGGCGTCTGGCCGGCCGCCGGCCCCGTCACCGACGACCTGCGCGCCCGACTGCACGCCTACGCCGAGAAGGCGATCCGGGAAGCCGCCCTGCACACCACCTGGAACGAACCGAACGACGAGTTCGAGAGCGCCGTGCACACCTGGCTCGACGACGTCGTCGACGGCCCCGTCGGCATCGAGATGTCCAGTCTGGTGCAACAATTGGACGCCCACGCCCAGAGCGACTCGCAGGTGCAGAAGCTCCTGTCCCTGACCGTGCCCGGCATCCCCGACGTCTACCAGGGCACCGAACTCTGGGACGACAGCCTCGTCGACCCCGACAACCGGCGCGCCGTCGACTACGCGGCACGTCGTGCGGCGTTGTCCGCGGCGAGTGACGCAAAGCTTCGCGTCGTCACCGCAGCGCTGCACTCACGCCTCGAGCGCCCGGAGACCTACCTCTCCGGCGGCTATCGACCCGTGCTCCCGGACGGCACGGCCGCCGAGCACCTGATCGCCTTCCTCCGCGGCGACGACGTGCTCGTCGCCGTCCAGCGGTGGACCGTCGCACTGACCGAATCCGGGTGGGGCGACACGTCGGTGCGCCTGCCCGACGGCGAGTGGGTCGACCGGCTCACAGGCCGCACGTTCAGTGGCCGGGCCACCGCGACCGAATTGTTCACCGACCTTCCCGCCACCCTGTTGGAGCGCACCCGTGCCTGATCACGAATTCGCCGTCTGGGCACCACTGCCCGAGCTCGTCCGACTCGACGTCGACGGGACCCTGCATCCCATGACGCGATCCGACGACGGGTGGTGGCGGGCCACCGTCGACGCCCACGTCGACGCTCGGTACGGCTTCGTCCTCGACGACGACGACACCGTGCTGCCGGATCCACGGTCCCCCCGCCAACCCGACGGAGTGCACGAACGGTCCCAGCTGTGGGACCCGTCGACGGTGGCTTGGACCGACTCCGGCTGGAAGGGCAAGTCCATCGAGGGTGCGGTGATCTACGAACTGCACGTCGGCACGTTCACCCCCGGCGGCACGTTCGACTCGACCATCGACAAGCTCGACTACCTCGTCGACCTCGGCGTCGACTTCGTCGAACTCATGCCCGTCAACTCCTTCAGCGGCACGCGCGGCTGGGGCTACGACGGCGTGCTGTGGTACAGCGTCCAGGAAAGTTACGGTGGCCCAGACGGTTTGGTGCGTCTCGTCGACGCGTGCCATGCGCGCGGCCTCGGCGTCCTGATCGACGCGGTGTTCAACCACCTCGGGCCGTCGGGCAACTACCTGCCCAAGTACGGGCCCTACCTGACCGAGGCGAACACCGGCTGGGGCCAGGGCGTCAACGTCTCCGAGGCCGGCGCGGACGAGGTGCGCCAGTACATCCTCGACTGTGCTCTGCGGTGGATGAGGGACTTCCACACCGACGGTCTGCGCCTGGATGCGGTGCACGCGTTGGCCGACCACACCGCGATCCACATCCTCGAGGAGATGTCGGCCGAAACCGACTCCCTCGCCGAGCAATTGGGGCGTCCGCTGTCGTTGATCGCCGAGAGCGACCTCAACGACCCCCGGCTGATCACGCCGCGCGACCGCGGCGGCTACGGCATGACGGCGCAGTGGGACGACGACATCCACCACGCCATCCACACCGCGGTGTCCGGCGAGCGGCAGGGCTACTACTCCGACTTCGGCACCCTGGAGTCCCTGGCGAACACCCTCAAGCACGGCTACTTCCACGCGGGCACGTACTCGTCCTTCCGGCACCGCCGCCACGGCCGGCCGCTGGACACCGCGACCATCCCCGCCACCCGGCTGCTGGCCTACACCTCCGACCACGACCAGGTCGGCAACCGGGCAGTCGGCGACCGGCCCTCGCAGAACCTGACGTTCGGCCAGCTCGCCGTCAAGGCCGCCCTGGTGCTCGCCTCGCCGTATACGGCAATGCTGTTCATGGGCGAGGAGTGGGCGTCCTCCAGCCCCTTCCAGTTCTTCACGTCCCATCCCGAACCGGAGTTGGCGCGAGCCACCGCCGAGGGCCGCAAGGCGGAGTTCGCCGCGCACGGGTGGGACGCCGACGAGATCCCCGATCCGCAAGACATCGAGACGTTCGAGCGGTCCAAGCTCAAGTGGGACGAGCTCGACTCCGGCGACCACGCCAGGCTGCTCGCGCTGTACCGCGACCTGATCGCGCTGCGGCACGGGGAACCGGACTTCGCCGACCCGTGGCTCGACCACATGACGGTCGACTACGACGAGGAGCAGAAGTGGATCGCGCTGCACCGCGGCGCCTTCACCATCGCGTGCAACCTGGGTGACGAGTCGGTCACCGTGCCCGTCGCCGGCGAGGTCGTGTTGGCCTCGGCCGACGCGGTCGTCGACGAGGCGACGCAACTACCCAAGCAGTCGTTCGCCGTGGTGCGGACTCAGGTCAGGTAGCGGTACGCCGGCGAGCCGGGTTCCAACGCCTCGACGTGCATGTCGGAGCCGCGCATCCGCTCCATCAGGCCGTCGAAGTCGGCGGCCGAGCTGAGCTCGACGCCGACGAGGGCCTCGCCGGTCTCGCGGTTGTTGCGCTTGACGTACTCGAACAGCGTGACGTCGTCACCGGGGCCGAGCACCTCGTCGAGGAAGCGTCGCAGCGCACCGGGCTCCTGCGGGAAGTCGACCAGGAAGTAGTGCTTGAGCCCGAGGTGCACCAGCGAGCGCTCGAGCACCTCGTTGTACCGGGACACGTCGTTGTTGCCGCCGGAGATCAAGCACACCACGGTCGAACCCGGTTCGACGGTGCCCTCGGTGCAGGCCTCCATCAACGCGGCCACCGACAGGGCGCCCGCGGGCTCCGCGATGATGCCCTCGTTCTGGTACAGGTCGAGCATCGCGGTGCAGACCGCGCCCTCGTCGACGGCGGTGATCGAGACCATGTCGCCTGCCGCGGAGAGCACCGCGTACGGCAGCGCGCCGGCGCGGGCCACGGCGGCGCCGTCGACGAACTGGTCGACGTGTTCGAGGGTGACGGGCTCGCCGGTGGCCAGGGCCGCGACCATCGCCGCGGCGCCCGCCGGTTCGACTCCCAGCACGGAGGTCTTCACCGTGCGCTCGGCCAGATAGGTGGTGATGCCGCTGATGCAGCCACCTCCACCGACCGGAACGATGACGAGATCGGGTTCCGCCTCGAGCTGTTGGAGGATCTCGACGGCGATCGTGCCCTGGCCCGCCATGGTGCGGAGGTCGTCGTACGGGGGAACGATGGTGGCCCCGGTCCGCTCGACGTCGGCGAGCGCGGAGGCGAGGGCGACGTCGAAGGTGGCGCCGCCGACGATCAGCTCGATGAAGTCGCCGCCGTGATACCGGATGCGGTCGCGCTTCTGCTTCGGTGTCTTGGCGGGCACGTACACCCGACCGTGGACGCCCATCGAACGACAGGCCAGCGCGAAACCTTGAGCGTGGTTGCCCGCGGACGCGCACACCACGCCGGCGGCCAGCTCGGCGGGGGTCAACTGCATCAGCAGGTTGAAGGCACCGCGCAGCTTGTAGCTGCGGACTGCCTGCAGATCCTCGCGCTTGAGGTACACCCGAAGGCCCGTGATCGCGGACAGCCGGTCGCTGAATTGCAGCGGGGTGAGGGTGACGTGCGCCGAAATTCGGTCAGCGGCCTCGTCGATGTCCGAGGCGCCGAGCGGCGCGGGACGGCGAGAAGTCTGACTCAGTTCGGCGGACACCGATCAATGGTGCCACTACCCCGTCGGGCAGCGAAAACGGGTTTGGCGGCCGACGGGCCCAACCCAAGGTTTCGGCTACCCGAAATCCAAGTTACGAGCTATCGTGGAGGAATGACCACGCCTACGGAAGTTCACATCGCCGGCGTCCCGTGGCCTACCTACAAGGTGCTGGCCCTCGTGGTCGGCGCCCTCGTGTTCCTCGCCGTCGCAGTGGTGACGGCAAGCGCCGCCCCCGCCGTGCTGAGCGGCACCGCCGCCGCGGTCGCGGTCTGGGTCGGGCAGGCTCTGTTCCGGTCCTCCGACGCCTAGTCCGGTCGTTCTACCAGGCTCCGCAACGTCGCCAAGTCCGCTGCCACCGCGGCCGCGTCGGCCTCGAACTCCTCGTCGGTGCCTCCCGAGAGCCGACGCAGTGTGAACACCACCTCGCAGCCCGGTTCGTCGAGCCCCGCGGGTATCACCCGCATGGGGTTGTAGAAGCGTTCCCCCGACGGCAGCGTGACCACGTGGTCGAGCACGCCGAACTCGTTGCGCGGGGCGAACTCCACCTGCACCGCGGCCAGTTTCGGATCGGCGAGCCCGGCCGCCCAGCGCGGCAGGTTGGCGGGATCGGCGGCGAAGGCGTACACCGCGGCGGCGTCGGCGGCGATCCACTGGCCGACGTGCAGCGAATCAACAGTCGTGTCGTCGGTCATTCCTCCATGGTGGCGGACACACTGTCCTGATGGGTCCCGACGAGCAAGATTCCTACGAGCCGCCGAAGGAAGTCGCGGCCTTCGTCAGCCGAGCCGAACGCCTGGCCTCCGGCGCCGAGCACCGCGTGCCGTCGTGGCTTCGCCCCGGGGACCCCGAGAACCGCTGGCCGGTGCTCATCGCGATCCTGGCCGCCATCGTCATCCAGCACGCGATCCCGCTGCAGTACACCGTGTTGCCGCGGTGGCCGCTGATCGTCATGGAACTGCTGCTGCTGGCGGTGATGCTCGTCGTCAACCCCGTGCGCATCTCGCGGCCCACCACGGTCGGTCGGTGGGCCAGCCTGATCCTGACCGCAGCGATCACCGTCGACAACACCGCGTCCGCGGTCGTCCTGGCCAAGCGGATCCTCAGCGGCGAGGTGAGCAACAACGCCGCCGTGTTGCTCGGCGGTGGTGCGGCGATCTTCGTCACCAACGTGATCGCCTTCGGCATCTGGTACTGGGAACTGGACCGCGGTGGCCCGTTCGCCCGGCGCACCGGAGAGAAGCCGTACCCCGACTTCCTGTTCCCGCAGATGACGGACCCCAGCAAGGCCAAGCCGGACTGGCGCCCGACGTTCGTCGACTATCTCTACGTCAGCTTCACCAACGTGGTGGCGTTCTCCCCCACCGACACCATGCCGCTGGCACGGTGGGCCAAGGGCATGATGACGGTGCAGGCGCTGGTCTCGACGACCACCATCGCGCTGGTCATCGCCCGCGCGGTGAACGTGCTGGGTTAGCCGCCGAGGCAGCCGGGGCCCAGCAGCGCCTTGAGGTCACCCATCAGTGCCGACGACGGGGTGACGCGCAGCGCCTGGTCGAGTTCGAGCGTGGTGATGCGGTCGCCGCTGATCAACCGCAACCGGACCTGCGACGTGCCGGGGTGATTGGCCAGCACCTGCTTGAGGGCGACCACCTTCTCGACCGTGCACTGCCGGGTGGGCAGGCTGACCGCCACCGGACGGTCGGCCTGGGCGCTGGAGAAGTCCGGGACGACGAGGTCGTTGGCGATCAGCGAGAGCCGGTCGTCACGCGAGTTGACCTTGCCGCTGACGATCACGACGGTGTCGTCGGCGATCTCGGCGCCGAAGGTCGAATACGTGTGCGGGAAGAACATCACCTCGATGCCACCGGTGAGATCCTCCAATTGCGCTGAGGCCCAGGGCATTCCGTTCTTGTTGACGCGCCGGTTGACCGACGCCAGGATGCCGCCGACCCGGACCTGGGAGTCGTTGGCCACGTCGCCGTTGAGGATCGCCGGGATGTGGGTGTCGACCTGCGCCGAGAGAAGGTGCGCGATGCCGTTGAGCGGGTGACCGGACACGTACAGCCCCAGCATCTCCCGCTCCAGCGCCAGCTTGTGCTTGTCCTCCCACTCCTCGTCGGGCACCTTGATCGCGAACACCGAACCGCCGGCGTCGGCGTCGTCTCCCCCGCCGAAGAGGTCGAACTGCCCCATCGCCTCGGCCTTCTTGGTGCCCAGCACCGAGTCGACGGCGTCGGTGTGGATCAGGAACAAGCCCTTGCGCGGATGCCCGAGCGAGTCGAACGCGCCGGCCTTCACCAGCGACTCCGTCACCTTCTTGTTGCACGCCGTGACGTCGATCTTGTTGAGGTAGTCCGAGAAGTCGGTGTACTTGCCCTTCTCGTTGCGCGTGTTGATCAGTGACGTCACCACGTTCGCGCCGACGTTGCGCACCGCACCGAGACCGAACCGGATGTCCTCGCCCACCGAGGCGAAGTTGACCACCGACTCGTTGACGTCCGGGGGCAGCACGGTGATCCCGAGGCGGCGGCAGTCGGCCAGGTAGACCGCCGCCTTGTCCTTGTCGTCGCCGACCGAGGTGAGCAGACCGGCCATGTACTCGGCCTGGAAGTTGGCCTTGAGGTACGCCGTCCAGTACGACACCAGCCCGTAGCCGGCGGCGTGCGACTTGTTGAACGCGTACCCGGCGAACGGAAGGATGGTGTCCCACAACGCCTTCACCGCGGCCTCGGAGAAACCGTTGGCCGTCATGCCCTCGCGGAAGCCCTTGTACTCGGCCTCGAGGACCTCGAGCTTCTTCTTGCCCATGGCCTTGCGCAGCGCGTCGGCCTTGCCCATCGAGTAGCCGGCGACCTTCTGGGCGATGAACATGATCTGCTCTTGGTAGACGATCAGGCCGTAGGTCTCCGACAGGATCTCCTTGAGGGGCTCCTCGAGTTCCGGGTGGATCGGCTTGATGGCCTGCCGGCCGTTCTTGCGGTCGGCGTAGTCGTTGTGCGCGTTCATGCCCATCGGGCCGGGCCGGTACAGCGCCAGCACGGCGACGATGTCGTTGAACTCGGTGGGTTGCATGCGGCGCAACAGATCCCGCATCGGGCCGCCGTCGAGCTGGAACACTCCCAGCGTGTCGCCGCGGCCCAGCAACTCGTAGGCCAACGGGTCGTCGAGTTCCAGGGCCTCCAGGTCGACGTCCATCCCCCGGTTGGCCTTGATGTTCTCGATGCAGTCACCGATGATCGTCAGGTTTCGCAGGCCCAGGAAGTCCATCTTCAGCAGGCCGATGGCCTCGCACGACGGGTAGTCCCAGCCGCTGATGACGGCGCCGTCCTGCGGCCGCTTCCACAGGGGAATCGCCTCGATCAGCGGCTCGGAACTCATGATCACCGCGCAGGCGTGCACGCCCGCGTTGCGGACCAGGCCCTCCAGCCCGCGGGCCGTCTCGTAGATCGCCCGGACGTCGGGATCGGTGTCGAGCAGTGCCCGGACCTCGGCGGCTTCCTTGTACCGCTCGTGGGTCGGGTCCGTGATGCCCGACAGCGGGATGTCCTTGGCCATGATGGGCGGCGGCAGCGCCTTGGTGATCCGGTCGGCTATGGCGAAGCCGGGCTGGCCGTAGTTGACGCGCGCCGAATCCTTCAGTGCCGCCTTGGTCTTGATGGTGCCGAACGTGATGACCTGGGCCACCCGGTCGCTGCCCCACCGGTTGGCCGCATAGCGCAGCATCTCACCGCGGCGGCGGTCGTCGAAGTCGATGTCGATGTCGGGTGCCGACGGACGTTCGGGGTTGAGGAAGCGCTCGAACAGCAGACCGTGCGGGATCGGGTCGATGTTGGTGATGCCCATGGCGTAGGCCACCAGCGACCCCGCCGCCGACCCACGGCCGGGCCCCACCCGGATGTCGACCGACTTGGCGTAGTTGATCAGGTCGGCGACGATCAGGAAGTACGACGGGAAGCCCTTGTCGCAGATCACCTTGATCTCGAACATGGCCCGGTCGGTGTACTCCTGGGGGACGGGCGCGCCCCTGAACCGGCGCTCCAGTCCGGCGGTGACCTCGTGCGTCAACCACGACGCCTGGTCATGACCCTCGGGCACCGGGAAGATCGGCATCCGGTCCTTGGGCGCCCAGACGTCGGCGTAGGACTGCACCCGCTCGGCGATCAGCAGCGTGGAGTCGCAGGCCCCGGGCACCTGGTCGTCCCAGAGCGCGCGCATCTCCGCGGCCGACTTGAGGTAGTAGCCGTCCCCGTCGAACTTGAAGCGCGTGGGATCCGACAGCGTCTTGCCGGTCTGCACGCACAGCAGCGCCTCGTGGTTGCGCGACGCCTCCCGGGTGACGTAGTGGCAGTCGTTGGTGGCCAACGGCGGGATGTTCAGCTTCCGACCGACCTCGAGCAGCCCCTCGCGGACGCGCCGCTCGATGTCGAGGCCGTGGTCCATCAGCTCGAGGAAGAAGTTCTCCGGGCCGAAGATCTCGCGCCACTTCGCCGCGGCGGCGACGGCTTCGTCGACGTGGCCCAGCCGCAACCGCGTCTGCACCTCACCCGACGGGCAGCCGGTGGTGGCGATGATGCCCTCGGCGTGCTCGGCGATGATCTCGGCATCCATCCGCGACCACTTGCCGAGCTGGCCCTCGAACGACGCCAGCGACGACAGCTTGAACAGGTTGCGCAGGCCCGTGGCGTTCTCGGCGACCATCGTCATGTGGGTGTACGCCCCGCTGCCCGACACGTCGTCGGACTTCTGGCCGGGATCGCCCCACAGCACGCGCTTGGTGTCGAACCGCGAGGCGGGCGCGATGTAGGCCTCGACGCCGATGATCGGCGTGATGCCCACGTCGGTCGCCGCGTTGTAGAACTCGCTGGCGCCAAACATGTTTCCGTGGTCGGTCATGCCGATGGCGGGCATCTCGAGCCGCTGCGCCTCGGCGAACATGGGCTTGACCTTCGCGGCACCGTCGAGCATCGAATATTCGGTGTGATTGTGCAGGTGCACGAACGACTTGCTCATAGGGCAGCCAGTCTAAAGCGGGCCTCCGACGACGCTCGGCGTGTCGTCGTTCGTGTCGCAGCGAGTCGCCGAGATTCGGCCCCCGGAGCCCAGCCCGCCCGACACCAGACGACCCACCTCGGAGGCGATCGGGAACATGTCGTCGACGTCATCGACGAACCCGGCGTAGAAGACCACGCCGAGGAGCATGGCGTACAACACGTCGACGACCGTCGCGACCGGGACGCCGTCGGCCAGCTCGCCACGATCCCGCGCGGCGCTCACCAGCGACGAGAGGAAGTCGTGCAGTCCGGTCCGCGCATAGGCACGCAGTTCGGTGTTCCTGGCCGACTCCAGCCGGGCGCTGACGATGAACGCGATCTGCGAGCGGTCGCGGGCGTCGGCCTCGCGGACGGCGTCGACGAGGGCGGTGAACTGGGTCGCCAGGGTGCCGGGCCGCCGAGCCCGCTCGACCAACTCGGCGACCAGCGTGCCCGCCTCGACGACCAGGCTCTGATAGATCTCCTCGCGGGAGGCGAAGTAGTAGTGCAGCGTCGGCCGGCTCAGTCCCGCGGCCACGGCGATGGCCTGAAAGGTGGCGGCCTGGTACCCGCGCTCGTTGATCACCTGTCGACTGGCGCGAAGGATGCGGTTGCGCGTCTCGACGGAATCCGAGTTGACGGGACGGCCTCGCCGGCGGGCCGCGACCGCATGATCGTCACCCTGAGCCATGACGGCAAACCGTAGGGCATTGCTGTCCCAAAATCAACTGATGGCCCGCGACGGAACATCATCCCTGTTGGCGGGCCATGATTCTGTCGCCGACCGTCAATATCGCGGGGCCGCCGTGGGTAACCGGTGTTCGCCGGGCTACGGAACGGGCGACGCCTCGCGGCGGCGCATAGAGCCTACGGTCAGAACCCCGAGCGCGACCCAGATCAGTCCGAATCCGATCCATCGCCCGAGTGGCATCGGCTCGTGGGCGACGAACACGCCCCAGGCCATCTGCAGCGCCGGGTTCAAGTAGAACAGCAGGCCCATCGTCACCATCGGCAGCCGCTGCGCCCCGGCGGCGAAGAGCAGCAGCGGCACGGCCGTCACCGGACCGGCCAGCACCAGCAGAGCCGCGTGGCCCGCGCCGTAGCCAACCACGTGGCCCTGCCCGAGGAGCTGGAGCACGACGAGGTAACCGCCGGCCAACGGCAACGCGAGCAGGGTTTCGACGGCGACGCTGACCCTGGGGTCGGCCACCACCACCTTCTTCACCAGGCCGTACAACCCGAACGAGATGGCCAGCCCGACCGCCACGTACGGCGGCTCCCCCACCTCCGCGGTCAACACCACCACCGCCACGACGGCCAGCCCCAGGGCGGCGAGCTGCCAGCGCCCGATGCGCTCGCGGAACACCAGCACGCCTAGCGCGACCGTGACCAGCGGTGTCACGAAGTACCCCAGCGCCGCGTCGACGACGTGGCCGTTGGTCGCCGCCCAGATGTAGATCCCCCAGTTGACCGAGATCAACGCCGACGCGGCCAGCAGCAACAACCACGTCCGGCCGCCGAGCGTGCGCAGGTCGCCGAACCGACCGGCGACCGCGAGGACCCCGCACAGACACACCGCGCTCCAGACGATCCGGTGGGCGAGCACCTCCAACGAGCCGGCGGGCAGCAGCAGCGGGAAGAAGCCCGGGCACAGCCCCCACCACACGTATGCGCCGATGCCCGCGAACATGCCGGAGCGCCGGCGCGTCGCGGCGGCCGAGCCGTCACTCACGAGTCGTGGTGCCGCAAGACGTCGAGCGCGTGCTGCAGGTCGGCCGGGTACGGGCTGGTGATCTCGACGCGGCGGCCGTCGGCGGGGTGCGCGAACGCCAGCTGGCGGGCGTGCAGCCACTGGCGCTCCAGGCCGAGCCGCTTCGCCAGGGTGGGGTCGGCGCCGTAGGTCATGTCGCCGCAGCACGGGTGGTGCAGCGCCGAGAAGTGCACGCGGATCTGGTGCGTGCGGCCGGTCTCCAGGTGCACGTCGAGCAGGCTGGCGGCCGCGAACGCCTCCACCGTGTCGTAGTGGGTGACGCTGTTCCTGCCGCCCTCGCTGACGGCGAACTTCCAGTCGTTGCTGCGGTGCCGGCCGATGGGTGCGTCGATGGTGCCGCTGGACGGATCGGGATGCCCCTGCACCAGCGCGCTGTACCGCTTCTCGACGGTGCGCTCCTTGAAGGCGCGCTTGAGCACCGTGTACGCGTGCTCGGAGATCGCCACCACCATGACGCCGGACGTGCCGACGTCCAGACGCTGCACGATGCCCTTGCGCTCCGGCACCCCCGAGGTGGTGATCCGGAAGCCCGCGGCGGCCAGCCCGCCGAGCACCGTGGGGCCGGTCCACCCGACCGACGCGTGCGCGGCGACCCCGGCCGGCTTGTCGACGGCGACGATGTCGTCGTCGGCGTACAGGATGTCCATCCCCTCGATCTCGACCGGTGGATTGTCCAGCGGCGCAGGCGCTTCCGGCAGGCGCACCTCCAGCCACGCGCCCGCGACCAGGCGGTCGGACTTGCCCACCGCGGTGCCGTCGACGTCCACGCCGCCGTCTTCGGCCAACGTCGCCGCAGCGGTACGGGACAACCCGAGAAGCCGCGCCAAGCCGGCGTCCACCCGCATTCCCGCGAGCCCCTCCGGCACCGGCATGGACCGGGTCGTCATCAGTCCCTCTCGGTATCGGCTTCGGCAGGCTGACCGGCGGTGGTCTTCTCGGACGCCTCGGGCTGGCGCCGTCCCTCGGTGTCCGATGCTCGGTCCGGCTGACGCCTCCCCTCGGTATCAAAGTCGTAGCCGAACAACGACAGCGCCACCAACAGGATCGCCCCTCCCACCACGGCCGGGTCGGCGACGTTGAACACCGGCCACCACCCGATCGACAGGAAGTCCACGACGTGACCGCGCAGCGGACCCGGGGACCGGAAGAACCGGTCGACCAGGTTGCCGAGTGCCCCGCCGAGGATCATGCCGAGCCCGAGGGCCCACCACGGCGACACCAGGCGTCGGCCCATCCAGATGATGCCGATGACCACGCCGGTTGCGACCAGCGTCAACACCCAGGTGTAACTGGTGCCCATCGAGAACGCGGCGCCCGAGTTGCGCACCAGGGTCCACGTCACCGTGTCACCGATGATGGACACCGGTTGCTGGGGGGTCAGCCACCGCACCGCCAGCACCTTCGTCACCACGTCGAGGAACAGCACGACGGAGGCGACCGAGAGCAACAGGCGCAGTCGACGCCGCCGCGGCGGTGCGTCGGTGTCGTCGCCCGCGGTTGCGGACTCCGTCGATCCCGTTGATTCGTCAGTCACGCGCCCATCATCCCAAAGGTTCCATGGTGAACAATCGCCGCATGAGCGAAGCGGGCCCGTGGGCCGTCACCGGATGAGCCGGGTCGTCGTCGTCACCACCGGCGGCACCATCGCCACCAGCACCGGCGCCGACGGCGTCGCGCGCCCCACCCAGACCGGTGACGACCTCACCGCGGGCCTACGTCTCGACGTCGACGTCGAGGTCGTCGACCTGATGGCGGTGGACAGTTCCGAGCTGGTGCCGTCGGACTGGGACCGGATGAGCGCGGCGGTGGCCGCGGCGACCGAGGCCGGCGCCGACGGAGTGGTGATCACCCACGGCACCGACACGATGGAGGAGACGGCGCTCTGGCTCGAACTCACTCACGGCGGTGACCTGCCCGTGGTGCTGACCGGCGCCATGCGCAGCGCCGACGCGCCCGACGCCGACGGACCCGCCAACCTGCACGACGCCGTGACGCTCGCCGCGAATCCCGACGCCAGGGGAATCGGCGTCGTCGTGACGCTGGCCGGCACGATCTGGCAACCGCTGGGCCTCACCAAGACCGGGGCCGGCTTCGTGGGCGTCGACGTGATTCCGCGTGCCCGGCCGCGGGCGACGCTCGGCGCACTGTCGGCGGCCCGGGCACCCCGGGTCGACGTCGTCGCCACCTACGCCGGCAGCGACGCGGTGGCGCTCGACGCGTGCGTCGCGGCGGGGGCCCGGGGCGTCGTGCTGGAGTCCCTTGGATCCGGAAATGCGGGCGCCGCGGTGGTCGACGGTGTCCGGCAGGTCCGGGCAGCCGGCGTCGAGGTCGTGCTCTCCAGCCGGGTGCCCGGTGCGCGCGTCACGGTGGGGTACGGGCCGGGCCGCATGCTGGTCGACGCCGGGGCCGTGGTGGCGACGACGCTGCCGCCGCCGCAGTCGCGCGTCCTGCTGATGGCCGCGCTGGCCGCCGGAGAAGTGGTCGGCGACGTGTTCGCCCGATGGGGCGACGTGCCGGACGTGCGGCCGGCCGACGTGCGGTAGCGCCGGTCACTCCGCCTGGGCCATCGCGGCGACGTAGTCCGGCCAGTCGAGGCTGTCCACCGGGTTGGCCCGCGCCACGTCGGGACTGTCGTGGGGCATCGTGTGCGCCAGTCCCGGTCCGGTCGCGCGGGTCTCGAAGCGCACCGTCATCACGCCGTGCCCGGCGCCCTGCACCCAGCCGTGCCCGAAGGCGGAGTGGGTGACGTCGTCACCGATGCGCCACCCCTCGGCGGCGGGCGCCGGGGTTCCGGTCACCGGGCCGGCGTCGTGACCGACGGACGCCTCGAGGGTCTGGTCGAGGTCGGGGAACAACGACTCCTGCAGGACGTCGGACAGTCCGGAGAACCCCACGCCGAGCAGCCTGACGGGCCCGATCTCGACCGGGTCGAGCAGCAGCCGGCGGGCGGTGCCGATCAGCGTGGCCGGGTCCGCGGTCGCGTACGGCAGGGTCGCCGAGCGGGTCAGCGTGCTCATGTCGGACTTCTTCAGCTTCACGGTGACGGTGCGCGCGCCCCGGCCGTCGCGGAGCAGGCGCGCGTGCGCGTGCTCGGCGATGGGGCCGGTCGCGTCACGCAGCTGATCGAGCGTGATCAGGTCGGCCGCGAAGGTCGACTCGGCGCTGATCTGCTTGGCGCCCAACCGTTCCGCCACGGGCCGGTCGTCGACGCCCCTGGCCAGCAGGTGCAGCGCGGGCCCGACGGTGCCGCCGAGGATGTCGGCGACCTCGGAGGCACTCAGCGCCGCCAGCGCGCCGACGGTGTCGACGCCCAGACGGTGCAACCTCTCCTCCGCGACCGGCCCGATTCCCCACAGCCGGCGCACCGGCAGCCCGGCCAGCAGCGCGCGTTCCTCGTCGCGGGGCACGACGCGGATGCCGTCGGGCTTGGCCAGGTCGGAGGCGATCTTGGCGAGCTGCTTGCCGGAACCGGCGCCGACCGACGCGATCAGCCCCGTCTCCGCGAGCACCCGGGCGCGCAGTTCCTCGCAGAATCGGCGCACCTCGGCGGCGTCGGCTCCCACCAGCTCGGCCGGTTCGCCGAACGCCTCGTCGAACGACAGCTGCTCGAGAACCGGGACCATCGCGCGCACGGTGTCGAGAACCTTGCCGCTGGCCACCCCGTAGACGACGCCGCGCGGTGGCAACACCACGGCCGCGGGTCCGACCATCCGGCGGGCCTGATGCATGGGCATGGCCGACCGGGCGCCGTAGACGCGCGACTCGTAACTCGCCCCCGCCACCACGCCCCGGCCACCGAGCCCGCCGACCAGAACGGGCCGGCCGCGCAGGGTCGGTCGCGTCAACTGCTCGACCGAGGCGAAGAACGCATCCATGTCGAAGTGCAGGACCCAGCGCCCCTCCATGAAGGCGATGCTAGGGCGCGCGCCCGATCCGCCACGCATCGAGGGCAGCCTGACCAGCCCACGAGCGGATGCGCAAACATTCCATTTGCCCGTATTCGGTCAGCGGTGGGCAGCGACCGAACAATTGTCTACACTCAATTCGATTCGTTCATTGCGTCTATTTCAGCAAGGAATTACATGACCGTCCGATTGAAGCGAGCGCTGCTGACCCTCGCGTCCGGCTCGGCTCTCGCCGTAGGCCCCCTGCTCTACGGGACCGTCGTCGTTCCTGCCATCAGCCATGCCGACTCGGGATCCGATTCGGCCAAGGCCGACAAGGGCCTCAACTGCCCCGACGGCACCATCGTGGACGAAGAGAATCACCAGTGCGTCGACCTGGTGGCCGGGATCAGCAAGCAGCTGCAGGCCCTGCCGCCTCCGCCCTCGCTGGCCGGCGGCGCCGGTGGCGTCGGTGGATTGGGCGGTCTACCTGGTGGAATCCCGTCTCTGGGCACCGTGAACCTGCCCGACGTGGTGCTGCCAAGCGTCGGACTCGGCCTGGTGCCGAACCTGAACTTCGCCGTGCAGCCGCAGATCGGCGGCTTCGGTGGCGGCGCGGCCGCTGCCGCGGTGCCCAACCTGGCCGCCGCGCTGCCCGCACCGCAGTTGCCTCCCCCGCCGTCGATCAACCCGCTCAACCCGCTCGGACTTCCGCCACCACCGGATTTGACCCCCGGGATTCCGTTCATCTGAGCGCGTCGACTGGCATTCGAATTCGAATGACCACGCCGTTCGACCACGACTAATTGGCGGGGGCGTCGCGTGCTGCGTTCGATGCCCTTGACCGCGGCGTCGCCGCATTCACTGGAACGCATTCTGGGTGCGTTCGAGGACGACCGGTACTGGCGCGCTCGCCTGGGTGCCTTCGAAGCGGGTTCGCCGACCCTGGATGCTCTGACGACGGACCCCGCCGGCCGGATCACCGTGGCGATGACCATGCGCTTCGGCGGCGACCAGCTGCCCGACCCGATTCGACGGCTGCGCCTGGCGTCGCTGGAGATCGTGCAGCGCGAGGAGTGGTTCGCCGCCGACGACGGCACGGTCCACGGCGAGATCACCGTCGACGCGCCCAGGACGCCCATGTCCGGTCGCGGCGCGGTGGAGCTGACCCCCGACGGGCCGGGCACCCGACTGACCGGCACCGCCACGGTGAAGGTCAACGTGCCGCTGATCGGCGGGCCGATCGCCACGTTCGTCGCGGGACAACTCGCCAACGGGATCGTCGACGTCGTCACCGTCACCGACGCCTGGCTGTCCGAGCCGCGCTGAGCGGCGCTTAGCATGTGGCAGTGGACAATACGCTCGCCTACATCGACCAGGGCTCCTTCCTCGCGTTGCGGGCGCTCGGCCGCGGCCCCCTGATCCAGTTCACCTGGATCTACGAGCGGGCCGTCGACCTGGACGGGCTGCGGCGCTTCCACGCCAACCTCGGCTACGGGCTGCTGGGCCGGCACATCGAGCGATCGGCACTGCCGTTCGGCCGGGACCGCTGGGTCGCGGCTCCCGGGCCGCCCACCGTCGAGATCGCCGCGGAGGACCGGCCGAGGGCCGAGGTGTGGACCTGGGCCGACGAACGGCTCCGGCTGCCGATCGACCCCCAGTACGGGCCCGCATGGCATCTCGGCGTGCAGCCCCTGACCGGTGGCGGCACGGCGGTGACCCTGATCGTGTCCCACTCGGTCGGCGACGCAAAGGCCATCATCGACGCCATCGTCGACGCGGTGGGAGGGGTTCGCCGCGACCTCGGCTATCCGCCACCCGGGTACCGGCCGCGCCGGCAGGCGGTGCGCGAGGACGGTCGACGGGCGCTGCGGGACGTGCCCGAGATGGCGAAGGCGGTGGTCTCGGCGGTGCGGGTGGCCAGGAAGGAGAGTGAGGGGCTATCCACGTCGATGAAGTCGGGTGGCAAGCCGCGCACCCGACGCGTGGCCGGTGCGGAGTCCGGTGAGGTCGTGGTGCCCAACTCGGCGGTCTTCTTCGACGTCGAGCAGTGGGACCGTCGGGCGAAAGAGCTTGGCGGCAGCAGTAACTCGTTGTTCGTCGGGCTGAGCGCCCGCCTCGGCCAGATCCTGGGGCGCGTCGACGACGACGGCATGGTGCGGGTGTCGCTGCCGGTCAGCGAGCGCACGCCGGGTGACACCCGCGCGAACGCGCTGACCGCGACCACCGTGACCGTCGACCCGAGCACGGTCACCTCCGATCTCGGCCGGGTGCGCACCGACCTCAGGGACGCGCTGACCGCCCTGGCCGACACGCCCAACGAACTCCTGGGACCGCTGGCGCTGGTGCCGCTGACGCCCGCGTTCCTGGTCCGCCGGCTCGAGGGCCTGGTGCAGCAGGTGGGCAATCCCATCGGGTGCTCCAACCTCGGCGTGCTCGCACCGGAGACCAACCGCCCCGACGGGACCGAGGCCGACTACCTCACGCTGCGGATGCTCGAACCGAAGATCACCACGACGATCCTCGACCGCATGGGTGGCATGTTGTTCATGGGGTCGGGGCGGACGGATCGCCGTGTGTTCGTCACCGTCGGCAGCTGGGTGGTCGGCGGCACGAACACCCGCGCGGCGTTGCGCGAGTCGTTCGCCCGGGCGTTGGCCGACATGGGCCTCGTCGGCACCGTCGAATAGCCTGACGCGCATGGCGGCACAGCGGGTAAGGGACGTACCGATCTCGTCGGAGTCGATCCGCCTCGGGCAGTTCCTCAAGTACGCGGGCATGATCGACAGCGGCGCCGACGCCAAGGGCGTCATCGTCGACGGGCTGGTGCGGGTCAACGACGCCGTCGAGACCCGCCGCGGCCGCCAGCTGCGGCACGGCGACACGGTCCAACTCGGCGATCAGACGGCCCGGGTGACCGGCTCCCCCGCCTAGCTCACGCCTTGGCGATCGAGACCCGCACCCCGTCGCCGATCTCCGTGCCGTCGGCGGGCTCGCCGAAGGTGAAGGTCGTGGCCAGCACCTCACCGGCGATCAGGTCGGCGTGCGTCTCCGCCCACTCCCGGCGTTCGGCGGGCACCGACATCGTCAGCGTGATGCGGTCGGACACGTCCAGGCCCGAGGACTTGCGCAGGTCCTGCAGTTCACGCACGCGGTCCTTGGCCCAGCCCTCGGCCTCCAGCTCGGGCGTCACGGTGCCGTCGACGACCACCAGACCCGCGCCGTCGGGCAGCGCGGCGGTCCACTCCGGTTCCGCGGCAACGAGTTTGGTGGTGTATTCGCTGGGCTGGAGCGTGGCCGGACCCGCGGTCAGGGTGCCGTCCGGGTTGACGACGCCCTCGCCCGCCTTGACGGCCTTGATCGCCGCCTGGACGTCCCTGCCCAACCGCGGACCGGCGACCTTGGCGTTGACGGCCACCTCGAAGCGTCCGTAGGCGTCGATGTCGTCGGTGAGCTCGACGGCCTTGACGTTGAGCTCGTCGGCGATCAGATCGGCGAACGGTCGCAGCGCGTCGGGATCCCGCACGGCCACCGTGAGCTTCGGCAACGGCAACCGCACGCGGAGCTTCTTGGCCTTGCGCACCGACGACGCCACCGAGCACACGTCGCGCACCTGGTCCATCGCAGCCACCAGGGCCGCATCGGCGGGCACCTCGCCGGCCTGCGGCCAATCCGTGAGATGCACCGACCGGCCGTCGGTCACACCCCGCCAGATCACCTCGGTGATCAACGGCAGCAGCGGTGCGGCCAACCTGGAGGTGACCTCGAGCACCGTGTGCAGGGTGTCGATCGCGTCGGCGTCCTCGTCCCAGAAGCGCGAACGCGACCGCCGCACATACCAATTGGTGAGAGCCTCGGTGAACTGACGCAGCTGCTCGCACGCCACGGAGATGTCGCACACGTCCAGCGACGCGGTGAGGTCGTCCCGCAGTGCGGCGAGCTTGGCCAGGATGTACCGGTCCAGCACGTTCGTCGAATCCGTCCGCCACGTGCCCTTCTGCGGGGCATAGAGCGCAAGGAACGAGTAGGCGTTCCACAGCGGCAGCAGCACCTGCCGGACACCCTCGCGGATGCCCTGCTCGGTGACCACCAGATTGCCGCCGCGAAGGATCGGCGAGGCCATCAGGAACCAGCGCATGGCGTCGGAACCGTCGCGGTCGAACACCTCGGTGACGTCCGGATAGTTGCGCAGCGACTTGCTCATCTTCTGCCCGTCGCTGCCCAGCACGATGCCGTGGGACACGCAGGTGCGGAAGGCCGGCCGGTCGAAGAGCGCGGTGGCCAGGACGTGCAGCAGGTAGAACCAGCCCCTGGTCTGCCCGATGTACTCGACGATGAAGTCGGCCGGGTTGTGACCGTCGAACCAGTCGACGTTCTCGAACGGGTAGTGCACCTGCGCGTAGGGCATGGACCCCGAGTCGAACCAGACGTCGAAGACGTCCTCGATGCGCCGCATCGTCGACGCGCCGGTCGGATCGTCGGGGTTCGGCCGCGTCAGCTCGTCTATGTACGGCCGATGCAGATCGGTCGGACGCACGCCGAAGTCGCGCTCCAACTCGTCGAGGCTGCCGTAGACGTCGATCCTGGGGTAGGCCGGATCGTCGGACTTCCACACCGGAATGGGACTGCCCCAGTAGCGGTTTCGCGACACCGACCAGTCGCGCGCGTTGGACAGCCACTTGCCGAACTGGCCGTCCTTGACGTGTTCGGGATACCAGGTGATCTGCTGATTCAGCTCCACCATCCGGTCGCGGAAGTCGGTGACCTTGACGAACCACGACGACACCGCCCGGTAGATCAGCGGGTTCCGGCACCGCCAGCAGTGCGGGTAGGAGTGGTCGTAGGTCTCGTGTCGCAGCAGGACCGCGCCGTTGGCGGCCGCCGCGCCGGTGCCGTTCTTCAGATCGCGGATGATCTGGGCGTTGGCGTCGAAGACGTGCTGGCCGGCGTAGTCCGGGACGGTGGCGTCGAACCGGCCCTTGGAGTCCACCGGCGTGACGGCGACGATGTCGGCCGCGTCCGCGGTGGCCTTGTCGTCCTCGCCGTAGGCCGGGGCCATGTGCACGATGCCGGTGCCGTCGTCGGTGGTGACGAAGTCGGCCGGCAGCACCCGGAAGGCGTTGGGCGAGTCCATGAAGTAGGGAAACGGCGGCACGTACCCGACGCCGAGCAGCTCCCGGCCGGAGTGCGAACCGACCACCGTCGGCTCCTCGCCCAGCTCCCGCGCATAGGACGCGACACGGGCCTCGGCCAGGACGTAGCGCTTGCCGTCGACGCCCTCCACCTGGACGTAGGTGACGTCCGGGTTGACGGCGACTGCCTGGTTGGACGGCAACGTCCACGGCGTCGTCGTCCACACCAGGAGGTGAGACCCGGCCAGCGGGCCATGGTCGATCCGGAAGCCCACCGTCACCGCCGGGTCCTGCCGGTTCTGGTAGACGTCGTCGTCCATCCGCAGTTCGTGACTGGACAGCGGGGTCTCGTCGTTCCAGCAGTACGGGAGAACGCGGTTGCCCTCGTAGGCCAGGCCCTTGTCCCACAGCTGCTTGAACGCCCAAAGCACCGACTCCATGTAGCCGAGGTCGAGGGTCTTGTAGTCGTGGTCGAAGTCGACCCAGCGGGCCTGGCGGGTCACGTAGGCCCGCCACTCCGCCGTGTACTTGAGCACCGACGCGCGGCAGGCCGCGTTGAAGGCGTCGATGCCCAGTTCCTCGATCTGGGCCTTCTCGGTGATGCCGAGCTGACGCTGCGCCTCCAACTCGGCGGGCAACCCGTGGGTGTCCCAGCCGAACCGGCGCTCGACCTTGAAGCCGCGCATCGTCTGATAGCGCGGGACGATGTCCTTGACGTACCCCGTCAGCAGGTGGCCGTAGTGCGGCAGCCCGTTGGCGAACGGGGGGCCGTCGTAGAAGACGTATTCCGGCGCGCCGTCCCGGCGGTCGATGCTGGCGCGGAAGGTGCCGTCGCCGTCCCAGTAGTCGAGCACCTCGAGCTCGAGGTCGGGAAAGCTCGGCGATCCACTCGCCGGTCGCGGATAGGCCGTCACCGTGTTCGTCTCCTGTGCCCACGTCGTACAAGGCACGGGGACGACGTCGCGCTCCTGCGCGAACACCGCGGTACCACCCCGCTTGCGCACACGTGGTGCGCCGCTCGAAAGGGGCGATGACGGGCCCGACCGTTCGGTTCTACTGGGCGCCGACCAAAGTGCGGACGCCGTTCTTCCGAAGGCTCCCCGGTGATGGCCGGATCGACGCCTCTGCGGAGATCTTAGTGACCGCTAGTGGGCCAGCGCCAACTCGTTGTTGGCGTGCACGGGCGGGATGGCCTCCGAGGTCAGCTCGATCATCGCCAGCGGGAACTGGTCGGCCAGTTCGGCGACGGTGTACGGCTCGAAGCTGCGGGCGTCGAACCACCAGTCCAGGGCGATGACGTCACCCTGGCGGAAGGCACGAAGTTCGAGGACGTGGCCGGTGTGGGGACGTTCCGCGGCCGCCGCTGCGGTGGCGAACAGCACGGCGGACGGCGACGCGGCCCGGGTCTGGCTGGGTACGCCCCGCACGATGCCGTGGACGGCAACCGCCCCGAGCTGATGATGCACGCCGGCCAGCATCTCGTCGGCGTCCAGTTGCGCGGGTGCGGCACACGACAGGGCCACCGGCTCCACGCTGGTTCCGTAGGACGGCACGTCGACGCCGACGACGCCGGTGCCGATGGTGCGTTCGATCGCGCGTCCGAGCGCAGCGAGGAGGATGTCGTCGGTCGTCAGCTCGAGGACCTCCGCAGCTCCGTCGAGCTCCATGGTCAACAGCGCCGACAGGGGTGCCGAGATGAGTTCCAGGTCCTCGACCCGAGGACGGCCCTCGGCGTCGTAATCGGTCAGCTGCAGGTTTGCGCGCGTCATGTGTGGCACGCTACACGGCTGTCCCAGAAATGGGACACATCTGCCAAAACCGTGACGGCCATGTCAATTAAGGGACCGTCAGTTGATTTGCGGCGCACACTGCCCAAACCCGGGATGGCCAGTTAAGCTGACGCCGTGCCACGGACTGATGAGAACGGCCGTCAGCTAAAGACCCTGCTCGACTATCTCCTCGACGGAGAGGTCGACGCGAGGGCCATCTACGACGCGCTGGGGACCTCCAGCAGCACCTATTACCGGCGCATCAAGGAAGCCGACTACCCCAACGCCGAAGAGATGCGTCTGGTGGCCGATCGGTTCAATCTTAGCTACCCCGACCTGCAGGTTCGCTTCGGATTGATGACCCGTGAAGAGGTCTGGAACTACGTCGAGTCGGCCCCCATGTCGGTGACCACCATCGCGGAGTCCGCGACGGAACGGCGAACGGTGCGGCGGCCCAGGCTGCGCGACCTCACGCCGCGGGCCGACGCGCCGCCGCTCTAACCCGTACGATTTGCCGACAGCAACTTAGAGTCCGAAGGCGAAACCCATGGGATTGGCAGTCCTCATCACCATCACACTCCTGTGTGTGGCGTGGAGTTTGTGGATTCGCCGGGTCACCTGGTCGTGCCGTTGGGAAGTTGCCGCCACCCTCAACATCGCACTCCAGGGCGCCACCGTGCTGCTGATGTCCCCGCTCGCGTCGGAGACCCTCGGGCACTGGCTGCATTCGCTGACCGGGCTGTGGAACCTCGAGGACTACATCGGCCACGACATGTACATCGTGGCCGCGTCGGCGATCGTCTACAACTCCCTGGGCAGGTTGCAGGACGACCACGCCATGCAGGTCACCTTCAAGCAGTACGTCGAGCGCCCCGCCACGCTGTGCATTCCGCTGCTGTTGGCCGCGTTCTCGCTCGGCAACGGCGCGAAGATCTACGCACCGGACTTCTTCGAACTGCACACCGACTTCTGGCTCACCACCTACTGGCTTCTGCTCTGCGGAACGTTGGTCTACCTGCTGGGATACGGCTCGCGGGCACTGCTGATCCTGCGCAAGGATCCGCGCTCGCGGGTCGTCGCCAACGTCTACCTCGCCGCGTCGGTCAGCGGAATCCTCGCGTGCGTGGTCCGGATCGTCACCGCACTGGTGCCCTCGCTGCAGTCGGTCGAGGGCGGCAACCTGGTGTGGATCTTCGCCTGCATGTGCGGGGCCGGATTCGCCCTGACGTCGGCCCATTCGTGGCGCATCAAGACCAAGTGGTTCAGCAAGGCGAGTCGCTGACGGCGAGAGCCGCTGCACCGCAACACTTCTCGCAACGCCACGGTGTCAGCTGCCGGTTGACGCCCTCGGCGCAGGCGGTGAGCCACGAAATTGCCCCGCTACCACGGCGCCGCGGCGCTCGTCGAGGTGCTCGTCGGACACGTCCGGCTGACCCACAGCTCAGCGCCGTGCCGGGCACCGTTTCAGTCAAAAGGTATTCAATTTTGGTGAACACCAATCAGTTTGCGACAATGCTCCCCGAAGCGGCACTGACGCGAGGCGCCTAACCGGCTGTGCCATAGTCATTCTCGCTACATTGCGCATTGCGTGGTCGCGTTCCCTAAGCTCGACCCACACGTATCGTTGCGCTGCAGAAAGGGCCGCCCATGCTGGACTCGTCGATTCCCGCGATTCTTCGCGAGCGGGCGAGCCTGCAGCCCAACGACCCCGCCTTCACCTACGTCGACTACGACGTGGAGTGGGAAGGCGTCGAGGAGACGCTGACCTGGGCGCAGTTGCAGCAACGCGTGGTGACGCTGGCCGCGGAGATCCGGGAGCACGCCCAGATCGGTGACCGGGTGGTGATCCTGGCCCCGCAGAACATGTCCTACGTCCTCAGCTTCCTGGCGTCGTTCGAGGCCAACGTGATCGCCGTGCCGTTGTCCACGCCCGCGGTGGGCGCCCACGACGAGCGGGTCGCCGCGGTCATGGCAGACGCCCGACCCACCGTCATCCTCACCACGGCCGGCGCCGCGGCGAGCGTCGCCCCGTACGCCACCTCGCAGGACGGCGAGCCGGCGCCGGTGGTGCTCGAGGTCGACCGCCTGGACCTCACCGTGCGGCGGCGGTCCACGTCACGGCGCGAGACGCCGCCGGACACCGCCTACCTCCAGTACACCTCCGGGTCGACCCGCACGCCGGCCGGCGTGATGGTGTCGCAGCGCAACCTGATGTCGAACTTCGAGCAGCAGGTGGGGGCGCTCCTCAGCGACTACGGCAAGGTGGGCCCGCAGGACACCACCGTGGTGTCGTGGCTGCCCTTCTATCACGACATGGGCCTCATCCTGGGCATCTGTGCGCCCATCCTGGGCGGCTGGCACTCGGTGATCATGAGCCCGATCGCCTTCCTGCAGCGACCCGCCCGATGGGTGAAGCAGCTGGCCATCAGGACGCACGCCTTGACCGCGACGCCCAACTTCGCCCTCGACCTGGCCGCCGCCCGCACCTCCGACGACGACCTGGCCGGGCTGGACCTCGGCAACGTGCTCGCGATCATCTGCGGCGCCGAACGCGTCCAGCCGGTGTCGGTCAAGCGCTTCACCTCCCGGTTGGCCAAGTTCAACTTCCCCGGCAAGGTCATCCGGCCGTCCTTCGGGCTCGCCGAGGCGACGCTGTTCGTCGCGACGCGCGAGCCGGGTGAACCGCCGTCGGTCGTCACCTTCGACACCGAGAAGCTCACCGCCGGCATGGCCAAGCGGACCACCACCGGCACGTCGCTGATCAGCTACGGCGCCCCCGAGTCGCCGCTGGTCCGGATCGTCGACCCCGAGACGCGCCAGGAGGCTCCGGCCGGCACCGTCGGCGAGATCTGGGTGCACGGCGACAACGTGTGCGCCGGGTACTGGAACAAGGCCGACGAGACCGAGGCGACCTTCCGCGGCGTCATCGTGGACCCCGCCGACGACGTTCCGGCCGACATGTGGTTGCGCACAGGCGATTTGGGCTTCGTCGACGAGGAGCTCTTCATCGTCGGACGCATCAAGGACCTCCTCATCGTCCGCGGACGCAACCACTACCCCGACGACATCGAAGCTACCGTCGGCGCGGTCTCCAACGGTCGCGTCGCCGCCATCTCGGTGGAGGACGAGGCCACCGAGAAGTTGGTGGCGATCGTCGAGATGAAGGAGCGGGCCACCCAGGAGGAAACCCTGGAGCGGCTCGCGGCCGTCAAGAGCGACGTGACGTCGGCGATCTCCAAGTTCCACGGGATCAGCGCCGCGGACCTGGTGTTCGTCTCGCGGGGCGCCATCCCGATCACCACCAGCGGCAAGATTCGTCGGCAGGCGTGCGTCGACCTGTACCGCCAGGGGCGCTTCGTCCGGTTGGACGCCTGACGTGATCGAGGTCGACGGCGTCACCAAGACGTTCGGCCCACTCCCCGCCCTGCGCGATGTGAGCTTCACCGTCCCGACGGGGTCGGTGTGCGGGCTCCTGGGCCACAACGGCGCCGGCAAGACCACCATCGTCAAGATCCTGTCGACCCTCCTCGAACCCTCCGGCGGCAAGGCGACCGTCGCCGGGTTCGACGTCGTCGCCGACGCCGACCAGGTGCGCCAGAGCATCGGGGTCACCGGCCAGGACGCCGCCCTCGACGGTTCGCTGACCGGCCGCGAGAACCTCGTGCTGTTCGGCCGGCTGCGCGGCATGAAGCGCAAGCAGGCCGCGGGCCGGGCCGACGAACTCATCGAAAGCTTCGACCTCGTCGACGCCGCCGACCGCGAGGTCTCGACCTACTCCGGCGGCATGCGCCGGCGCATCGACATCGCGGTCTCCCTGATCGTGCCGCCCAAGGTGCTCTTCCTCGACGAGCCGACCACGGGCCTCGACCCGCGGAGCCGTCGTGACGTCTGGACGCTGGTGGCGTCTCTGGCCGCCCAGGACGTCACCGTGCTGCTCACCACGCAGTACCTCGAAGAAGCCGACGTGCTCAGCGACTCCATCGTCATCCTCGACGCCGGCCGCGTGATCGCCAGCGGCACCGCCGAGGAACTCAAGCGCCGCATGGGCCACAGCTACTGCCAGGTCACTCCCCTGCACCCCGAGGACCTGGTCCGCGTGGCGTCGGTTCTCGGCGGCTACGAGGGCGCCGAGGTCGACGCCGCCGCCAACACGGTGTCGGTGCCGGCGCCGCACGGGGTGACCACCCTCGGTGAAGTCTTCCGCAAACTCGAGGAGCTGGGCGTCGAGCTGATGGACATCTCGCTGCGCAAACCGTCGCTCGACGAGGTGTTCCTGCATCTCACCGGTCCCACGCTGACGGTATGACCGCCGTCGTCGCGCTGACCGAGCGCCAAGTCCGGGCCTCCGTCCGCAACCTGGACATCGTGTTCGCGGTCTTGGTACCGGTGTTGACCTTCGTCGGGTTCACCATCGGGCTGCGCAACGTCATCGACACCGGCGGGATCAGCTACCCGCAGTACGTGCTGCCTGCCGTGGTGGTGCAGGCGATGCTCTTTGGTGCGCTCAACACCACCGACCTGGCCGCCCACGAGAAGGCCTCCGAGTTCGGCGTCCGGCTCCGGACGTTCCCCATCTCGGTGTACGCGCCGATGATGGCGCGCATGTCGTACTGCCTGATCCGCGGTGCGCTGGCGTTGATCGCGGCCTTCGCCGTGGCCTACCCGTTCGGCTTCCGGATGGACGGCGGGCTCGCCTTCGGGGCCATGTTCGTCGTGCTCTCCCTGACGCTGACGCTGGCCTTGTCGTTCGGGGCCGAGGCCACCGGAACACGCGCCAAGCGGTCCGACACCTCCAGCCAGCTGCTGCTGATCCCGCAGCTCCTGCTGGTGCTGCTCTCGACGGGGATGGCGCCGGTCGAGTCGTTCCCCACCTGGGTGCAGCCCTTCGTCGAGTACCAGCCGATCTCCCAGATCACCGAGACCCTGCGCGGGTTCGCCAGCGGCCAGGTCGACGGCGCCAACCTGGCGATCACGCTGGCCTGGTGCGTCGGCCTCCTGGTCGGGTTCGGGTACCTCGCGATTCAGGGCCAGGGACGGCAGCGGGGACGGCGCGCATGACCGTCGTCGAAGCGCGACGCTTCCCGCTGGTCGCCGAGAGCGCGGTCTTCGCGGGCCGGTTGATGACGCGGTGGCGGCGCAACCCCCTGGTGCCGTTGCAGTCGCTGTTGTTCCCGACCATCCTCCTGATCGTCTACTACATGCTCGTCAGCAAGTCGATGACGCGCCTCACCGGAAGCGACAGCCTCGACACCGTCGTCTCGATGTGCGCGCTCGCCGGTGGCATGTCGGGTTCGCTGGCCGCCGCCCTGTCGATCCCGTCGGAGCGGGACAACGGGCTGATGAGCCGCTTCTGGATGATGCCCGTGCACCGCGCCAGTGCGCTGACCGGGACCCTGCTGGCCGAGGCGGCCCGCACCGTCGTCGCGACCGTGGTGATCACGGCCGTCGGCATGATGCTGGGGATGCGCTTCCACGGCGGCGCCGCCGCCGCACTGGTGTTCGTCGCGATCCCGGTTCTGTGGGTCACGGTGTACGCGACCGTGGTGATCGTCGTGGCGCTGCGCTTCCAGAGCCGTGCGATCCTGACGTGGTTCAGCACGCTGTCCCTGGGGGCCGTGTTCGGCAGCTCCGGGGTGGCTCCCCTGGAACTGTTCCCCGCGTGGGTCCGGCCCGTCGTCCAGTACCAACCGATGTCGGCGACGATCGAGGCGATGAAGAACCTGGCCCGCGACGGTTTCGCGATGCGCCCCCTAGTGCTGACCGCCGCCTGGATCGTCGTCATCGGCGCCGTCGTCGGCACGCTGGCAATGCGCAGCTATCGCGCTGCCGCGCAATCGGGTGGCTGAAATCCGCGCGCACTGCGCGTAAATTGACTTTCGCACGCACTGCAATTCGTCGACGTCGTAGGGGCATCAATGTCAATGACCAAGAAATGCCTGGTGACCATTCCGGCATTTGGGTCGAATACGCTCACCCACGCGGTCCTGCCGGACGTCCTGGCCGAATCCGATCTGGTCGACCTTCTGATCGTCGACAACGGCGGCCACTACGAGAAGGTCGCCGACGAATGGGTGATCACGCCGGGCCGCAACCTGGGCTGGGCGGGCGCGTCCAACCTCGGGTTCCGCACGGCCTTCCGCCGCGGGTACGAGTTCGCGGTCACGCTGAACAACGACACCCGGCTCTCGCCGAACTTCTTCGCCGGCCTGCTGGATCCCCAGCTGCCCGACGACGTCGGACTCGTCGCGCCGGCCTACGACGGCTACTGGACGGTCCAGTCGTCGGACTACCGGGGCGCCGTCGGCGACTACCGACCCGTCGACTACTACCGGCGGGTGCCGCTGATCGACGGCACCGCACTCACCATGTCGGCGAAGGCGTGGGAGGTGGTCGGCGGACTCGACGAGCGGACCTTCGGCAGATTCGGCTGGGGCGCCGACATCGACCTGTCGATCCGCGTCGCCGCGGCCGGGTTCGGGGTGTACGTCACGGAGCGCTCGTTCCTGCACCACATGGACAAGGTCAGCGCCAGCGAGACGTTCGGCAGGCACCGGTACTTCCTGCGGGCCAACCTGGACTGTCAGCGATCGCTGGGGCGGCTGTACGGCCACAAGGCGGTGCGGGCGATCAGACGCGCGGGCGCGGAGCGGGTTCCGTTCGACCACCGCGACGTGTCGGTCGGCGTCTCGTAGTCGCGTCTAGTCCTCGTCGCGCCACGCCGCCGTGATCCGGCTGGCGGTCTGCACCGCCACCGCGTAGCCGTCGTCACCGTCCGCCTCGGGGTCGTCGGCGTCCGACGACGCCCTGGGGAAGATCGGCCCGGTCGGTCCCTCGTCCTCGTAGGCCTCCGCGGCCGCCGCCCGAGCATCGGCGCGGGCCTTGCGCCGCTTCTCGTCGATGATCTGCCGGGGCGTCTTCGACGGCCACCAGTTGCGATCGCCCATCAGAACCGCGACCGCCGGGACGGTGATGGTCCGCACGATGAAGGTGTCCAGCAGCAGCCCGACGCCGATCACGAAGCCCAGCTGCACCACCGTCGCCAGGCTGCTCACGGTCAGCGCCAACATCGACGCGGCGAAGATGAGCCCGGCCGAGGTGATCACGCCGCCCGTCGCGCCGACGGTCTTGATGACCGCCGACCGCACGCCGTATTTCGCTTCGTCGCGAATTCTGGATATCAGCAACAAATTGTAATCGGCACCAACGGCAACCAGCACCAGGAATGCCATTCCCGACACGCTCCAGTAAATGTCCTGGCCGAGAATGAACTGGAAGAAGACGACGCCAATTCCCATTGCGGAGACGAATGACAACACCACCGACAACACCAGGTAAATCGGTGCCACGATGGCCCTGAGCAACGCCACCAAGATCAAGAACACCACGACCAAGGTCATGATGATGATGTAGGTCAAGTCGGAGTCGTAGTGGTTCCGAATGTCGTTGTTGAACGCCGAGAAGCCGACCATCGTGATCTGCGCGTCCGACAGGCTGGTGTTGGGCCTCGCGCTCTCGGCGGCCTTGAGGATGAGGTCGACCTGATCCATCGCCTCGGCGCCAAAGGGGTTCAGCGCGGTCTGCACGAGATACCGGACCGTGTGCCCGTCGTCGGAGACGAACAGTTGCGCGGCCTTCTTGAACTCCTTCTGCGTGAGCACCTGCGGCGGGATGTAGAAGCCCGACATCGCCGGGTCGGACGCGTCGCGCTTCATGGCCAGCAAGAAGCCCGAGGCCTGATCCAGGCCGCCGCCGATGTTGCGGGTCTGGTCGACCAGGAGCTGTACGCCGTCGGCCAGCTGCTTGCTGGAGTCGGCGAGCTTGTTCGCGTTCTGACGCAACTCGCCGAGCTTCTGGTCCAGGTCGTCCTCGTTCTCGATGCCGAGCTGCTGCAAGCCGGTGAACGCCCGCTCGAGGTTGGAACCGACCTTGCGGATGGTGTCGTCGAGGCGGTCGGTGCCCTTGGTCTCCTTCAGCCCGGCGCTGAGCGCCTTCAAATAGGTGATGTCCGCCGGGTTGTAGCCGTCCACCCGGCGTTGCAGTTCGGCCCGGGAGCTCACGCACGCGGGGTCGATGTTGCAGGCCATGCTGCCGTTGAGTACGACCAGCATCGACCTCGACGAGTCGTAGGCGCTGGTCACCGTGTCCAGGCTGTTGCCGAGGGAGTCGCCCACCGAGCGCATGTTGGCCAGGATGGCGGCCTGCTTGCTCAGGTCGTCGAACGTGACGTCGTCACCCATGGCCTCCTTGACCTGGATGAGTCCGCTGAACACCTCGCGGATGGACCCCATCGAACCGAGCAACTGCAGACGGATCTGGTTGTTGACGTCGGCGAGCTGATGGGCGCCGTTCGCCAGCAGGGTGAGGTTCTGGTCGTTGGTCGCGATCAGCCCGGATGCGTCGGCGAGCTTGCCGCCGACCTCACCGGCCTGATAGGTCGACTTGGCCTCCTGCAGCATCTCGCCGTTGGGCCGGGTGATGCCGCGCACCATGTCGATGCCCGGGACCTGGCTGATGCGGGACGCCATCTGCTCGAGGTCGGCCAGGGCCTTCGGTGAGCGGAGGTCGACGTTGGGCGCGTAGATCTGGATGAACTGCTGCATCGTGGTGCTGACGGGGAAGTGCTCGGTCAGCGCGTTGTAGCCCTGGTTGCTCGGGGCGTCCTCCGGGATGTTCTTGCGGTCGTCGTAGTTGTACTTCACCAGGGTGGCGCAGCCGGCCAGCGCGAGCAGGACGACCAGGCTGGCGGTCAGGTAGGACTTGGGCCGACGCACGATGCGCACGGCCGAGGTGCGCCAGAACCGGCCGGTGAGGTCCTTGCGGGGCTTGACCCACCCCCGGCGTCCGGCGAGGACGATGAGGGCGGGCAGGAAGGTCATGGCCGCCAGCACCGCGATGACGATCGTCACCGACAGCGACGGACCGACGGTCAGGAAGACCCCGAGCGTGGCGAACGACAGACCCATGAAGGTCAGCGCGACCGTGGCCGCCGAGCCGGCGATCACCTCGCCGATGGTGGCCAGCGAATAGACCACCGCGTCGTCGGAGCTCATCCCCCGGCGCAGACACTCCTGGTATCTGCTGAACAGGAACACCGCATAGTCGGTGCCGGCACCCATCATCATGCCCGTCATCAGCACGATGGTCTGGGGGCCGATGGGCAGGCCCAGCTCGCCCAGCCCGGCGACCACCTGCTGGGCGACGCCCATCGACACACCGATGGTGAACAACGGCATCAGCATCGCGACCAGGTTGCGGTAGACGATGACGAGGATCGTGAAGATGGTGACGACCGTGGAGACCTCGATGATGGTCTGGTCGTGCTCGCCGAGCTTGTTGAGGTCGTCGAAGGTCGCCGACGCACCGACCACGTTGACCTTCAGCGACGAACCCTCCGTCACCTTGTCGACCGTGTCGAGCGCCTCCCGGTACGCCGCCTGGCCCGGTCCGGAGCCCATGGTGCCCGCGAGGCTGATCGGCAGCGTCCACGCCTTCTGGTCCTTGCTGGTCATCGCCTCCCGAAGTTCGGGGATGGCGACGAAGTCCTGGGTCGACTTGACGCTGTCGGTGTCGGCGCGGAGCGCGGTCACCAACTTCCGGTACACGTCCTCGTCGGCGGGCGTCAGCTTCGTGTCGCTGGACAGCACCACCACGGCCACGTTGCCGCCGTCGGCCTCCTTGAAGGCGTTCTTCATGTGGTCGCCGGCGGCGAGAATCGGCGAATCCTTGGGCAGGATGTCCGGCGGGTTCTGCTGCGCGACGACGAACAGCGGGCTGATCAACAGGAACAGCGTGCCGCACAGCGCCAGCCAGAAGACGATGATGGCGATGGGCCGCCGCACCACGAACCGTCCCAGCGACTCGAACGCCTCGTGAACGGAGGCGCCACGAATTCCGCCGCGGCTGAGCATCATGTGAGGTTACACCGGCCAGCAACGGTGCCGGTCCAAGCGACGGAGGCTCCCAGCGCACTCACGGTGACGTTCGCCGCGGCTGCGTGCTCTAATCGTGTGTGCCACGTACGAAACGGGAAGATCGTCTGATAACCAACACAATTCGTACCAATCGACCGGTTTCGGGACGATGAGATTCGCCGTCGCCGTGCACGGCACCCGGGGTGACGTGGAACCGTGTGCCGCGGTTGCCCGGGAACTGGTCCGTCGCGGGCACCAGGTGCGAATCGCCGTGCCGCCGAACCTCGTTGACTTCGTCGAATCCGCCGGTCTGCCGGAGCCCGCGGAGTACGGCGTCGACTCGCAGAAGCAGTTGGAGGCCGACGTCTTCCGCGACTGGTGGAAGCTACAGAACCCGCTGACGGTGCTGCGAAACAGCCGCGAGTACGTCACCGAGGGCTGGGCGGAGATGAGTGAGACGCTGGCAACCCTTGCCGCGGACGCCGACCTGATCCTGACCGGGACCACCTACCAGGAAGTCGCCGCGAACGTCGCCGAGGCATGTGACGTCCCGCTGGCCGCACTGCATTACTTCCCCATGCGGATGAACACCCGGGTGCTTCCCGTCCGGCTGCCGGGACCCGTGCTGCACACGGGTTGGTCGGCCGTCGAATGGGGGCACTGGCACGTGCTCAAGGCGGCCGAGGACGCCCAGCGCCGGGCCTTGGGGCTACCCGAGGCCCACGTGCGGGCCGTCCGCCGCATCGTCGAAGGCGGCACCCTGGAACTGCAGGCCTACGACCAGCAATTCTTCCCCGGCCTGCAGCAGGAGTGGGGCGACCGTCGGCCGCTGATCGGGTCGATCTCCTTGGAAATGCCCACCTCTGGCGACGACGAGCTCGCCGACTGGATCGCGGCGGGCACCCCGCCGGTCTACTTCGGGTTTGGCAGCATGCCCGTCGAATCGCCGGCCAGTGCCATCGCGATGATCACCTCGGTGTGTGCCGAACTCGGCGAGCGGGCGCTGATCAGCACGGGCGTCCTCGACGTCGACGACGTGCCGCACGGCGAGGGCGTCAAGCTCGTCGGCGCGGTGAACCACTCGAAGATCTTTCCCGCCTGCCGCGCGGTGGTGCACCACGGTGGTGCGGGCACCACCGCGGCCAGCGTGCGCGCCGGCGTTCCGACGGTGGTGCTGTGGGTCTCGGCGGACCAACCGGTGTGGGCCTCGCAGATCAACCGCATGAAGGTGGGTGTCGCCCAGCGGTTCTCGCGCACCTCGGCCCGCTCGCTGACCAAGGCGTTGCGGACCGCGTTGAGCCCGGAGTACCGGGAGCGCGCTCGCGTCACCGCCGAGCGCATGACCACCCCGGCGCAGAGCCTCGCCGCGGCGGCCGATCTGCTGGAGGCGGCGGCCACGCGCGGGCGGGTGCCCGCTCCCGAGGCCGCCCGCTGAGCTCAGGCGTTGCGCAGCATCGCCAACTGCGTGGGCGTCTCGGCCTTCTTGTAGTGCCGCAGCCGCCAGAAGTTGCTCCGGAACACCGGGTCGAACAGCTTGATCTTCGAGGCCAGCTCGTGCCACAGGTGAAACGCGCTGCCCTGCACGCGGATCGGGTCCCCACCGCCGAAGACGGTGGCCGCCAACCAGAACGCGTTGTCCTCGCAGCCCCAACCGCAGAACTCCTCGTCGAACCCGCCGACGGCGTCCCACAGCGAGCGCGGCACGGCGAGCACCGAGGACTGGGTCATGTCGTCCTTGGTGCGCGTGCGGTCCTTCTTCAGTCGGGTCACGTCGGCGTCGACGCCCGAGAGCAACAGGTCCGTCGACTCCCGGCTCAGTTCGACGACCTTGCTCAGCGCCGACGTCAGCAGGCCGGTCCGATGGGCGGTGGCCACGGCCTCCTCGAGTTGGGCGGCCGGCACGACCGTGTCGGAGTCGCACACGACGGCGACGTCCCAGTCCCCCGCTTCCACGGCAGCGGCGTTGATCGCCGCGCTGCGGTTGAACAGGCCCTCGGGAGACGCGCCGACGTAGATCGCGTAGTCGGGATGGCGAGCCTCCAGCCACGCATGGGTGAACGTCCACAGCTGGTCGCGTCGACCTCCGTCGGGTCGGTAGGGCACCAGGATCACTGTGCGCACGGTTCGGGTCCTCTCGATTCACGTTGACGGGTCAGCGGCGGTGGTGCCTGCCGGCTAGATGACGGTGCCCTTGAGGCCGAAGTCGGCGAGGGTGCGGACGACCTTGTCGGCCAGCCATTCCCGGGTGTCGTCCGCGCCCACTTCGTAGCCCACGACGTTGAGTGAGACGTTCCCGGCGATGCGTCCGGCCGCCACCACGAGCTGGCCGCCGGCCCGCTCCAGGGCGGCTCGGGTCACGCCCTGGTCGACGGGCCGGAACAACATGTAGTCGGCCTCGGTACCGTCGGCGCGGGCCATCTCGGCCGGCACCTCGCCGAGATTGGAGCAGGACACCGGGAGGTCGCCGAAGAGGACCTCGGCCGTGCGCCGGACGGCGCGCACCGGCACGAAGGGTGTGATGGGCAGCAGGGCGTGCTTGTCGTCGGCGCCCTCCCGGACGGCGGACAGGGCTTCCCGGACCGCCGCTCTGGCGGCCGTCAGGTCCCCGGTCGCCGAGGTGGGGTCGACCGTCGCGGTGGCGATGTGCATGGCGTTGCCGCGCCGGTCCTCGGCCCCACCGCGGTCGCTCAGCGCGATGAGCAGCGTGACGGCGCCGTCGGACGGCCGGGCCCGGCCCATCCGCTCCCCCAGCACGGCGGCGAAGCCGGCGAGCAGCGAGTAGGTGGTGCCCTTCAGCTCACTGGCACGGGCGTCCCAGTCGGCCGCGTCGACGACGGCCGACACCGCGGGCAGCACCAGCGGACCGTCGGGACCGCTGACGGCCGCCTGCGGTCGGGATGCGTTCGAGGAGATCTGCTTTCGGCTCCGGTAGGCGTACTTCGCCGCGGTCACGACGGTGCGCCCGAAGTCGGGCAGGTCGCGGGCCACCTGCCGGACGTCCGAGGCCAGGGCCCTCCGGCGCGTCCGCGATCGCGGCAGCCGGTAGCCGAAGTCGCGCGGGACGTCGCCGATGGCGTCGACCAGCGTGCGCACCGACGCCCCGTGGTCCATCAGGCAGTGCGAGGCCACCAGCGTGACCGCCGTGGTCCCGTCGGTCATGGGCAGGACGCCCAGGTGCCATCCCGGTCCGCGAACCGGGTCGACGCGCCGCTGGGACCGTTCGTCGAGCCACGTGCCCAGCTCGCCGGGAGCGCGGACGTCGTCGACGTCGAGGGGTGCGGCGGGCCCGGTCGCGGCGACCCACCGGTGCCGTCCGAACGGGAGAATCGACGGTTCGATCAGACGTCCGGCAAATCCGTGTCCGACGTTGCGGTGGAAGCGCCGCAACCGTTCCATGTCGACCGGACGGGTGTAGACCCAGACGTATTGCACCAACTGCGACCGGTCCGTCGCCTGCAGCGACAGGAACGTCGCCTGGTCGATGTAGGCCAGGCGGTCGCTCACACGATCACCCCGGTGAGTTCGAATTCCTCCAAGACGGCGGCCAACCGCTCGCGCAGCGCCTGCTTGGTGTTCTCGACACCGGGTTGATAGCCGACGACGGTGATGGTGACCTTGCCGTCGAGGCGTCCGGACACGACCGTCAACAACCCGCTGCGCTCTTCGAGCACTCTGCGGGTGATGCGCTGGTCGATGCCGCGCAACATCACCTGCTGCGCCGGTGCACCCCCGGGGCTGGCGACCTGCACCGGAAGGTCGCCGATGTTGGAACTGGACACCGGCTGGTCGGTGAAGCCGAACGCCAGGTCCGCGGTGTGCCGCACGGCGACCTTGGGGACGAACGGGTTGAGCGGGAGAAGGGCCAGTGCCTCGTCCGGCTTCTCGCGCATCACCTTGAGCGCCTCCCGCACCGCGGTGCGGGTGTCGGTCAGATCCTTGGCGACGTGCGTCGGGTCGACGCGGACGTACGCCAGCTTGACCGCGTTGGCCCTGGTGTCCTCCATGGTGGTGCGGTCGTTGATGGGCACGATCAGTCCGACCGTGCCGTCGGCGGCGAGTGCCCGGCCCTGGTGCACCGCGAGCCGCGCCGCGAGACCCGCCTGCAGTGAATGACCGTTGCCCCCAAGGGCTTCGGCGCGCGCATCCCATTCCGCCAGGTCCACGAACGCCGAGATGGCGGGCACGATCACCGTCTCGTCGGGGCGGCTGACCGCGGCCTTCTTCTTCGCCGCCGGCGTGGCAACGCCGGAGGACTCCCGGCGCTTGGCCCGGAGGAACTTCGCGGCCGCCACCAGCGTCCGACCCACGTCGGGCAGGTCGCGCACCGTCTGGCGGGCGTCGGCGAGCAACGCCTGGCGCCGAGTCCTGGACTTGGGCAGCGGGTAGCCCAGGTCGCGGCGGGCACCCATGACGGCTTCGAACACCGACAGGAACGCCGCGCCACCGTCACCGATGCAGTGTGAGCCCACCAGGGTGACCGCAGTCGCCCCGTCGGTGAGCGGTTGCACGGCCATGTGCCAGGCGGGGCCGTGCTCGGGATCGATGGGCAGCTGGGCCCGTTCGTCGATCCAGTCGCTGAGCTCGGCGCGTGGCCGGGGCGTGTCCGCCACCTCCAAGGGCGCGGCGGGTCCCAGCGACGACACCCAGCGGTGCCGACCGAACGGCAGCACCGAGGGCTCGATCATCCTGCCCGCCAAGCCAAATCCGAAGTCCTGGTGAAAACGCCGCAGTTCAGCCCAGTCCGGGGCGTCGTCGTAGACCCACACCATCTGCATGGCCGCGGACTGTCCCGTGGCGCGCAGGCCGAGGAACAACGCCTGGTCGACGTAGTCGAGCAGGGAGTCGGTGTCCGGCCGATTCTCCGTCGACACCCTTGCTCAGCCCTTGGCCATCGGCATCAGCGGCTCGCGGTCACGAACGGCGTTGCGGTGCAGAGCCTCCCCGTGCCGCACGTGCCCACGACTGGGTGCTGCCATCGCACCGTCGGCGACGCTCAGGTACACCGCGACCATGGCCGCCACGTACCGGTCCACCGACTCGCGGGCGATGGGGTTGTCCGGGAACGCCACGGTCACCGAGGTCTCGCGCTCGCCGCGGTTGACCCACAAACCGATCTGGTATGCGGACCGGGCGTCGCTGAACACGCGTCCGTTCATCCGCTCCCACTCGGCGATGATGCTGGCCGACAGCGGCGGCAGGCCGGCGTCGAGGAACGACACCATCGGCACGCCGGGGTCCGGAGACCGCAGGCCAAACTCCCCGTCGGCCAGTTCGAGCACGCGGTCGAAGGGGATGGGGCCCAACGACATCCGACCGTCGAACGAGCGTTGCGCCGCGCGGGCGGTGTCGCCGAAGTTCTTGGGGTCGACGGTCACGGAGACGGGAACCACGCCCGTGAACCACCCGGTGGTCTGGAACTCCTCGGGCGTCGACCGGGTCGTGGTCGGCGTGATCACGTGGTAGTCGGTCGATCCTGTGAGCGCTTCCTGCGCCATCGCCGCGCAGGCGAACACGCCACCGATGAAGCGGGCGCCAGCCGCGGTGCAGGCGGCCTCGAATCGGTCCGACTGCTGCTTGTCCAGCAGTCGCACCGTCAGCAGGTCACCCGTCTTGGACCACGGCGGGTCGCCGAGCGGGAACGGGAAGTGCGGCAGCGTGCCGTCGTTGGACTCGGCGAAGCGGATCCACTCCCGCACCTCGGGTGACTCCAGGGTGAGGCTGGACAGCATCGCGTTCTGCCGGACGCAGTACTCGTCGTAGCTGCCTGCGGCGGGGAGCGGAATGGGGCCAGCCCCGCTGACCAGTGCGGCGTACATCATGTGGATCTCGACGAGCACCAGACCCATGAACATCGCGTCGGTGTGCACGTGGTCGACGCTGATGTAGAAGGTGAAGTGGTCGGCGCGCTGAATGATGCCGAACGAGAAGCAATCCCACTGCAGTGGGTTGGGCGTGCCGAGCACGTGCTCGCGCCACTCGGTCGCCGTCATCTCGCCGTACTTGGTGGGCACGAACGAGATGTCACGCGGGTTGGCGACGGTGTGGCGCACGATCTGGCCGTCGTCGGTCATCTCGAACCAGCTGTGGTACGTGTCGTGGCGACGTAGGTAGGCGTTGACGACGTGAGACATCGCGCGAAGGTCGCACTGTCCCGGCATGTCCCACGCGGGGATGTTGAGCCGGGCCATGTCGCTGCCCTTGGACAGGTGGTCCAGGTAGCCGCGAACGTGCTGCGCCTGCTGGTAACTGGGCGGCACCGCACTCACGGGGGCGTTCATCACCTTGGCCCGGCTGGCGGGCGACGGGTGCCAGGACACGACGTCACCGGACGTCCCGATCCAGTCGTGGATCGCCTTGATCGCAACCATCTATCTCTCCCCTGGTCCTGATTCGCGGAGCGACGTCATCGGCGCTGATTCGATGGTCATGGCGACACCGCCGGCACGGCGGCGTCGACGTCGAGGTCCACGGCGATCATCTCGCTGAGCCGCTCGGCAAGACCGCGCACCGTGGTGACGTCGGTCGAACCGATTCGCACGCCCGTCTCGGATTCGAGCCGCGTGCGCAACTCCAACGTCCCGAGGGAGTCTAGGCCGTACTCCGACAGCGGCCGGTCCGCGTCGACCGAACGCCGCAGGATCAGGCTCATCTCCTCGGAGATCAGACGCCGGACCCGGGCGGCCCACTCCTCGCGGGGCAGCAGGCGCAGCTCCTCCAGGAACTCGCTCGACCCGGAGCGGTCCTGACCCATCGACGCGAACGCCTCGGCGAACGGGCTGGTCTGCGCGAACGCCGTCAGCCACGCCGCACCGGCGACCGGTGCGTAGCCGCTGTACACCCGGGTGTGGCGCATCAGGGTGTCGAAGGCGTACGCACCGTCCTCGGGGGCGATGGCCATGCCCTCGTTGTCGGCCATGGCCTGGCCGGCGCCGATCTGGGCCCATGCACCCCACGCCACCACCTGAGCGGGCAGATCCTGGGCGCGGCGCCACCGTGCGAAGGAGTCCAGCCAACTGTTGGCGGCCGCATAGGCGCCCTGTCCCGGCGAACCCACCATCGCGGCGGCCGACGAGAAGCAGCAGAACCAGTCCAGCGACGCGGCGGCGGTGGCTTCGTGTAGTCGCCACGCGCCCATCGCCTTCGGCGCCCAGTCCCGGTCGATCAGTTCGTCGGTGATGTTGCCGAGCGTGGCGTCCTCGATGACCGCGGCGGCGTGCAGCACGCCACGCAACGGGATCCCCGTCGCGGTGGCCGAGGCCACCATTCGGGCCGCCGTCGCCGCGTCGGACACGTCGCCGAGTTCGACCTCGACCTCGGTGCCCGACTTGCGGAGCCGTTCGATGACGCGCTGAGTCTCCGGCGTCGGCGCGGACCGACCGTTGAGGATGATGCGGCCGCAACCGGCCGCCGCCATCTTCTCGGCCAGGAACAATCCGAGGCCACCCAGTCCACCGGTGACGACGTACGCGCCGTCGGCGCGGAACGCCGGCGCCCGCTCGGCGGGCACCACCGCCGCGAACTGACCGGTGCGCGGCACGTCGAGCACCAGCTTTCCGGTGTGCTCGGCGGCACCCATCGCACGGATGGCGTTGGCGCCGTTGGCCAACGGGTAGTGCGTGGTCTGCGGCGGGGGCAGCACGCCGTCGGCGATCTGCTGGTAGACGACCTCCAGCAGGCTCCGGAGCGTGTCCGGCGCAACCAGTGTCAGCAGGGCGAGGTCGACGGCGTAGAAGGACAGGTTCCGGCGGAACGGGAACAGACCCATCTTGGTGTCGCCGTAGATGTCCCGCTTGCCGATCTCGACGAACCGGCCGCCGAAGGTCAGCAACTCCAGACCCGCCCGCTGTGCCGCGCCCGGCAGCGAGTTCAGCACGACGTCGACGCCGTAGCCGTCGGTGTCGCGCCGGATCTCGTCGGCGAACTTGGTGCTGCGCGAGTCGTAGACGTGCGTGACGCCCATGTCCGCCAGCATCCGTCGACGATCCGGACTACCGGCGGTGGCGTAGATCTCGGCCCCGGCGGCCTGCGCGATGGCCACGGCGGCCTGACCGACGCCGCCGGTGGCGGAGTGGATCAGCACCTTGTCACCGGCGGTGATCCGGGCCAGGTTGTGCAGCGAGTACCACGCGGTGGCGTGCGCGCTGGGCACCGCGGCGGCGGTGGCGTCCGGCAGCTCGGCCGGAATGCGGACCGCGAGGTTCGCGTCGCAGGTGACGAACGTGCACCATGCGCCGGTGGCCGAGATGCCCGCGACGCGGTCACCGATCTCGTGGTCGGTGACGCCCGCGCCGACGGCCGTCACCACGCCGGCGAAGTCCGCACCCAGCTGGGGCATGCGACCTTCGAAGGACGGGTAGCGACCGTAGGCGACCAGGACGTCGGCGAAGTTCAAGTTCGACGCCGACACGGCCACTTCGATCTGGCCGGGTCCCGGTGCGGTCCGTTCGTAGGCGACCAATTCGGCCGACTGCAGGTCTCCGGGGGTCCGGATCTGCAGCCGCATGCCGTCGCGCTCGGGGTGCACCACGGTGCTGTGGCGTTCCTCGGGCTGTAGCGGCGTGACGTTGAGCCGGGCGGTGAAGTAGTGACCGTCGCGCCAGGCCGTCTCGTCCTCGTCGGACAGCGACAGCAGTTCGGCGCCGACCAGGTTCACGTCGGTGGCGTCGTCGACGTCGATCTGGGTGGGCCGCATCCGCGGAAGTTCCATCCCGAGGACCCGGACCAGGCCGCGGATTCCGCCCTGGGCGAGGTTCGGCACCTCACCGGGCAGCACCGTCTGCGCGCCCCTGGTGAGCACGAACAGCCGCGGCGGCTCGCCGGCGACGTCGGGCAGCACCTGGGTCATGCGGACGAGGTGGCGGACGTGGTCGGCTCCGTCGGCGACCAGGTCGGCCTCGGCGGAGCGCGGGTCCTGGATCACCACGACGGCCGCGCTGGGCCGGGCTACGAGCGTCCGGCGAAGGAGTTCCGCGTTGGCGGCGTGGTCGCCGTCGGGGCTCCACGTCATCGCGGTGACGTCGGCCTCCCCCGCCTTGAGCACGTCGGCGAGCTGGTGCGCCAGCATGTCGGACTCGTCGGAGGTGCTGACCAGCAGCCAGTGGCCGTGTCCGACGACGTCGGTGGCGGGCAGCTCCTGGCGACGCCAGTCGATGGTCAGCAGCCGTTCGTTGAGCCGCTTGTCGCGCAGTCCCTGCTCCGAGACGCCGGTGCCGAGGCGAAGCCCGGCCACGGTCAGCACGACCGCGCCGTGCTCGTCGAGCACCTCGACGTCGACCTCGACCGAACCGGCACTGGCGTTGACCAGCTGCACGTAGCAGTAGTGGGCGTTGCGCGTGGACGCGTGCGCCCGCAGCCGTCGCACCCCCAGCGGCAGCATGAGCGTGCCGGTGGCGTCGGTGTGAAGGTCGGGATGCGCGCCGACGGCCTGGAAGCAGACGTCGAGCAGCGCCGGGTGGATGCCGTAGGCGCCCTGCTGCGACCGGATGGAGCCGGGCAGCGCGACCTCGGCGAACACCGAGCCGCCGGGGCCCTGGGTCGTGTGCGCGGCCGTCAGGCCGGTGAAGGCCGGTCCGTACTGGATGCCCCTGGCGTCGTACCAGTCGCGCATCTCCGCCCCGCTGAGCTCCACGGGGTGCTCAGCGCGGAGCGCGGCGACGTCGTAGGTGGGTGCGGCGGCCGAGTCGTCGGCGGTGTGCAGGACCGCGGTGGCGCGCCGGACCTCCTCGCCCTCGAGCCGGGTGGTCACCTGGAAGTCGGTCATGCCGTCCGCGGTGACCGAGGCCACCGCCGAGATGGACGTCTGCGGCTCGAGCAGCAGCAGTTCCTCGAACGCGATGTCGCGGGCCTCCGACTCGTCACCGAAGACGGTGCGGGCCGCGGCCAGGGCCATCTCGCAGTAGGCCGTGCCGGGCAGCGCCGCGACGCCGTGCACCTGGTGGTCGGCCAGCCAGGGCTGAGCGTCGGTGCCGACGTCGGACTGCCACACGTGGCGTTCCGGCTCCTCGGGCAACCGGACGTGCGCTCCGAGCAGCGGATGGACCGCGAGGGTCGACGTGCCCTGCTCCTGCCCGTCCCTGGTGAGCATCAGGTGGGGATGGTGGAACGTCGGCAGCGGCGCGTCGACGAGCGCGCCGACCGGCCACAGCGCGGCGTAGTCGATCGCCGCACCGGCACCGTGCAGGGCGGCGACGAAGCCGCGCAGCCCGCTGGGCAGCTCCTGTTCGCGCCGCAGGCTCGCCAGCGCCGCGAGGCGGACGTCGAGGCTGCGGGCGTTCTGGTCGACCGCGTAGGTCAGCAGCGGGTGCGGCGAGAGCTCGCCGAACACCCGGTAGCCGTCTTCGAGGGCCGCCTGGACGGCAGCGGCGAAGCGCACCGCGTGACGCAGGTTGTCGGCCCAGTAGTAGGCGTCGAAGTCGGCGGGGTCGCGGGGGTCGTACAGCGTCGACGAGTAGTACGGCACCGTCGGGTCGCTGGGCGAGATGTCCTGCAACGCCTCGGTGAGCTCGTCGAGGATGGGGTCGACCTGCGGGGAGTGCGACGCCACGTCGACGGCGACCTCGCGGGCCATGATGCCGCGGGCCTCCCATTCGGCGGCGAGCTTGCGCACGGATTCCTTGGCGCCGCCGACCACGGCGGACTGCGGCGAGGCGACGACGGAGAGCACGACGTCGTTGACGCCCCGCGCCGCGAGCTCGGAGAGCACCTGCTGGGCGGGCAGCTCGACCGACGCCATGGCGCCGGAGCCGGCGAGGGTGGCCATCAGGACCGACCGGCGGCAGATGACCTTGACGCCGTCCTCGAGCGAGAGGGCCTCGGAGACGACCGCCGCGGCGACCTCTCCCATGGAGTGGCCGATCACCGCGCCGGGCACCACGCCGTGGGCCTTCAACGTGGCGGCCAGCGCCACCTGGACGGCGAACACCGTGGGCTGCACCTTGTCGATGCCGGTGACGACCTGGTCCGAGGACATGGCCTCGGTGACCGAGAAGCCGGATTCGGCGGCGATGAGCGGTTCGATCGTCGCGACGGTCTCGGCGAACACCGGTTCGGAGGCGAGCAGGGCGGTGCCCATGCCTGCCCACTGCGAGCCCTGTCCGGAGAACACCCACACCGGTCCACGCTGACCCTTGTCGACGGCCGCCTCGTACGGCGCGTCGCCGTCGGCGACGGCACGGAGTTCGGTGACCAACTCGGCGCGGTCCCGGGCGATGACGACGGTGCGGACGGGACGATGGGCGCGCCGGCGCGCCAGCGTGTAGGCCAGGTCGGCGAGTTCGCTGTCGGGATCGTCGACGTCGGCGCGGCTCTCGACCCAGTCGGCGAGCCGGCCGGCGCTGCGGCGCAGTTCGTCGGCGGTCGTGGCGGACAGCGGGAACAGGTGCGGGCCGGTAGTGCCCCGGGGGGTGGTCGTCGAGTCGACGGCGCGGGTCGGCGTCGCGGTGGGCGCCTGTTCGAGGACGGCGTGCACGTTGGTTCCGGACAAGCCGTAGGACGACACGGCGGCGCGGCGGGGGTGGTCACCCTCGACCGGCCACGGCGTCTCCTCGGTCGGCACGAAGAGCTGGCTCTCGATGCTGGCGATCTCGTCGGGCATCGAGGTGAAGTGCAGGTTCTTCGGCACCAGGCCGTGCTGCAGCGCCAGGATCGCCTTCATCAGGCCGACCGCACCGGACGCGGACTGGCCGTGGCCGAAGTTGGTCTTCGCCGAGCCGAGCGCGACCGGCCCGGACTTGCCGTAGACGGCCGCCAGGCTGGCGAACTCGATCGGATCGCCAACCGGCGTGCCGGTGCCGTGCGCCTCGACCATGCCGATGGTGGCGGGGTCGACGTGACCGGCCGCGAGCGCCGCCTCGTAGACCCTGGTCTGCGCGTCACGCGACGGGGTGGCGATGTTGACGGTGTGACCGTCCTGGTTGGCGGCGGTGCCGCGGATGACCGCCAGCACGTCGTCACCGTCGGCGAGGGCGTCGTCCAGGCGCTTGAGCAGCAGGACCGCGGACGCCTCGCCGGAGACGAAGCCGTCGGCGTCCACGTCGAACGCGTGGCAGGCGCCCGTCGCGGACAGCATGCCCTGGGCGGAGCCCGAGGACATCTTGCGAGGCTCCAGCATGATGGAGACGCCACCGGCCAGCGCCATGTCGCTTTCGCCGTCGTCCAGGCTGCGGCACGCCATGTGCACGGCGAGCAGGCTCGACGAGCAGGCCGAGTCGACGGTGAAGGCGGGGCCGTGCACTCCGAGGTGGTAGGCGATGCGGCCCGAGGCCAAGCTGAAGTTGCTTCCAGTGAATCCGTAGGGACCCTCGACGGCGTTGGCGTCGGCGGCCAGCAATTGGTAGTCCTGGTGCGTCATCCCCATGAACACCCCGGTGAGGGAGTCGGCGATGGTGGCCGGGTCGATGCCGGCATGCTCGACGGCTTCCCAGGCGGTCTCCATGAGGAGCCGCTGCTGGGGGTCGATGGCGATCGCTTCGCGTTCGCTGATGTTGAAGAAGTCGTTGTCGAAGCCGGCGACGTCGTCGATGAACGCGCCCCACTTGGAAATCGACCGTCCCGGCACGCCGGGCTCCGGGTCGTAGTACTCCTCGGCGTCCCAGCGATCCAACGGCACCGTCGTCACGGCGTTGTCACCGCGCAGCAGCGCAGCCCACAATCCCGCTGGCGAGTCGATGCCACCGGGAAGTCGGCACCCCATGCCGATCACGGCGATTGGGGAGACCGGTGTCTCTGCCACTTACTTCACCCTCTCCAACGAAACAACCAGGGCTCCCGACCTGGTCGAGCTGCTCGAAGACGTCGGTCCTCCGGCGCGGTGGATCAGTTCTGTGACCTTTCCATTTGCACCCGCAGTTGAGTATTGATAAGGAGTTCCGGACCAGCAAACCGAACTTTTGGTACGAACCATTAGTACGAAAAATTCGGCAAATCCGTTACCGCCCTTTCCACTTCAACATTCTTCGGACGGGACACTACACCGACAGCTACCTATTCGTCCCAACAACCTCGTTTAGGCGCATACGCTGCGGAAACGCCGAAAATTGACGCCGATGTTCGTTTTTGGCGACGGGTGTGGACCATCCGCAAAGTTTCGCCACGTGTAATTCTGGCAAACGAATGCCGATGCGTTTTCCATTCGACCATTGACGTTGTCAATTTCGCTCGACATTGGTCGGCCAGGCTTCATCTACTGTTCATCTGCGCAGCTCGGAAGGACCATCGAGGTATTCGAACCGGCCGCCCGGCCGGACGTCCGACGGAGACGACGGTTGCCGGCGCCGCCGTCCGCGCTGACGGGCCCGGATTTCTGGCAATGTCACGACCGATAGCGACAGGTGTACCTACCGCCACTCTGGCAACACTCGTCGACGTGCGCGTCAAATACCGTGTCGATTCCGGCCCCTGGCGCGCCGGTTCCGGGTTAAACGGTTGCGCCACAGGGGATCCGGCCGGACAACGGCCGTTGTCGGCACGTTAGCCCATCTCGGGGGCCGGGCGAAAATTAGTGAACAACTCAACTGCCCGACGGAGTTACACAGCTGCGGAGAGCCCGGAGAATGCAGCGCCCAGCTTGGTGACGGCGTTATACCCGTCCCTGCGAGCTCGGAAAACACCACGTCTGATCAACGCGGCGGTGGCCACGAACCCCGCCTGGTCGCTCATCAGCATCGGAGTAAGCAGCCGGTTGTGGACGAAACCGAAGGCCAGGCCGCTGCGGGGGTCGGCCCAACCCAGTGAGCCACCCAGTCCGACGTGCCCGAAACCGGGCAGGATGCCCCCCAGCGGCAGTCCGTGATACCCGAGGTGAAACGACATCGGCATGATGAGTCCGCCGTCGAGATGCAGGCTCGGCGGGCCGCTGAGCTTCGCCACCAGGCCGGCCGACAGGAATTGGGCGCCGTCGAGCTGGCCGCCGTGGGCGATGGCCCCGTACATCCGCGCCAGCGCTCGGGCCGTCGCGACACCGTTGGCGGCCGGCAATTCGGTGTCGAGCAACGACGTGTCGCCCTGCACGGTCGACTTCATGCCCGGGAAGTACATCGACCCCAGCCCTCCGGAGAAGGGCAGGGCGGCCAGATGCGGGGTGACCAGGTTGACCAGCGGATTCTGAAACCTGCTCTGCGGACCGATGATTCGCGCCGGCTGAGTCGGCGCGTCGGCCGGCGGCCTGCCCAGATGGATGCCGTCGACGTCCAACGGTTGGGCGAGCTCGGTCCGGAACAGCTCCCGCATGCCGCGCCCGGTCACCGCACGGGCCAAACCCGACATCAGCCAGCCGTAGGTCAGCGCGTGGTAGGACGGTTTGCCCTTGAGCCATCCCATCGGAGCCGCGGCCATCCGCTCCTCCATCTGGAGGTGGTCCATCAGGTCGGCCCCGGTGACACCGTTGAGCTGCGACAAACCAGCTCGATGCCGCATCAGGTCACGCACGGTGACCCCGCCCTTGCCCTTGGCAGCGAAGGCCGGCCAGTACTCCGCGACGGGCGCGTCGTAGTCGAGGACCCCGCGATCGGCGAGCCGGTGGATCACGGTGGAGGCCATGCCCTTGGTCGCCGAGAACACCATCGCGCCGGTGTCGGCGGTCCACGGCCTGGTGCCCCGCCGGTCGGCCCAGCCCGTCCACACGTCGACGACGGGTTGCCCGTCCAGGTAGACGCACAGGGCCCCTCCGCCGAAGCGCTTGCCCGGGAAGAGCTGGGCGAAGGCACGGACGGCGCAGGCAAAACTGGGGTCCGCCTCGCCGCGGACGTGGCGCGGAAGCGCAGCACTGCGCTCGCCGACGATGGCTTGACTCACGATGATCGAAATTACCGGCAACCCGGCAAACTCATCGTCGCTTTACCGATCCGTTGCCGATTCGCACGGTCTTGCTCCACCTGGGCGGGCCCGGCACCGCTCAGTAGACGAGGTCGAGGATCTGCTGGGCCGCCAGGGCCGGGGTCAGCAGGCCGTCGCGCACCCGTTGCTCGACGTCGGCGCGGACGGCCTTCACCCCGGCGTTGGACGACACCTTGTCCAACACCGCGTCGCGCACCATCGACCACATCCACTCGACCTGCTGACGGCTTCTGCGGGCGTCGAACTCCCCCTCCTCGGTCAGCACCCGACGATGCTCCAGGACGGTCGCCCAGAGTTCCGTCAGGCCGGTGCCCTCCAGCGCGCTCGCGGTGAGAACTGGTGGACGCCAGAGGGTTTCGCGCGGATACAGCAGTCTGATCGCCCCGCTGAGCTCGCGCGCGGCGGCCTTCGCCTCGGTGGCATGCCGGCCGTCGGCCTTGTTCACCACCACGACGTCGGCGAGCTCCAGGACGCCCTTCTTGATGCCCTGCAGCTGATCGCCGGTCCGCGCCAGCGTCAGGAAGACGAACGTGTCGACCATGTTGGCCACCGTCACCTCGGACTGGCCGACGCCAACCGTCTCGACCAGCACCACGTCGTAACCGGCCGCCTCGAGCAGGACGATCGTCTCCCGGGTGGCCTTCGCGACGCCGCCGAGGGTGCCCGAGGTCGGCGACGGCCGAATGTAGGCGTCCGGATGCACCGCGAGGCGGGCCATCCGCGTCTTGTCACCGAGGATCGAGCCGCCGGTCCTGGTCGACGACGGGTCCACGGCCAGGACCGCCACCCGGTGGCCCTGCTCGATGAGGGACATGCCGAGCGCCTCGATGATGGTCGACTTTCCGACCCCCGGCACGCCGGTGATCCCGACGTGCACCGCCTTCCCGGCGTCGGGCATCAGCTCCATCAGCAGCCGCTGGGCGTTCTCCCGGTGGTCGGCCCTGGTGGACTCGACGAGCGTGATGGCCCGCGGCAGCGCGGACCGATCCCCACCGCGGATGGCTGAAGCGAGCTCGGTGGGGTCCATCTAGCTGATCTGGTATCCCAGCCGCTCGGCCAGCTTCTCCAACAGGCCGATCGCGGCGTCGGCGATCACGGTGCCCGGCGGGAAGATGGCGGTGGCACCGGCGGCGTACAGCTCGTCGAAGTCGCCCGGCGGGATGACCCCGCCGACGACGACCATGATGTCGGGCCGGCCCGCCGCGGCCAGGGCGTCGCGCAGTGCCGGGACCAGCGTGAGGTGCCCCGCCGCCAGCGACGACACCCCGACGACGTGCACGTCGTTGTCCACCGCCTGACGGGCGACCTCGTAGGGAGTGGAGAACAGCGAGCCGACGTCGACGTCGAAGCCGATGTCGGCGAAGGCCGTCGCGATCACCTTCTGGCCGCGGTCGTGCCCGTCCTGGCCCATCTTGGCCACCAGGATGCGCGGCCGACGCCCGTCGGCCTCGGCGAACTTCTCCACCAGTTCGGTTGCCGCTGAGACGTTTCGCACGTTCGCACCCTTACCCACCTCGTCGCGGTAGACCCCGGCGATGGTGCGGATCTCGGCCTGGTGGCGTCCGTAGACCTTCTCCAGGGCGTCGGAGATCTCGCCGACGGTGGCCTTGGCCCGTGCCGCGGCGATGGCCAGCGCCATCAGGTTGTTGCCAAGGCCATCCTCACCGGCGACGCCGGAAGCGGCTGCGGCGCGAGTCAACTCGGCCAGCGCGGCCTGGGTGGCCGCGTCGTCGCGGTCGGCCCGGAGCCGATCGAGCTTGGCGATCTGCTCGGCACGCACCCGGCTGTTCTCGACCTTGAGGACCTCGACCTCCTGATCGGAATCCACCTGGTACTTGTTGATGCCGATCACGGTCTGCGCCCCGGAGTCGATGCGCGCCTGGGTCCGAGCGGCCGCCTCCTCGATGCGCAGCTTCGGAATGCCCTCGCTGATCGCCTGGGCCATGCCCCCGTGCTCGGCGACCTCGGCGATGTGGGCGCGGGCCTTCTCGGCCAGCTGGTGGGTCAGCCACTCCACGTAGTACGAGCCGCCCCAGGGGTCGATGGGCCGGGTGGTGCCGGACTCCTGCTGCAGCAGCAGCTGGGTGTTGCGGGCGATGCGCGCGGAGAAGTCCGTCGGCAGGGCAAGCGCTTCGTCGAGGGCGTTGGTGTGCAGCGACTGGGTGTGGCCCTGCGTCGCGGCCATCGCCTCGATGCACGTGCGGGCGACGTTGTTGAACGGGTCCTGCGCCGTCAATGACCACCCCGAGGTCTGCGAGTGCGTGCGCAGCGACAGCGACTTCTCGCTCTTCGGGTCGAACTGGGCGACCAGCTCGCTCCACAGCAGACGGCCGGCGCGAAGCTTGGCCACCTCCATGAAGAAGTTCATCCCGATGCCCCAGAAGAACGACAGTCGCGGCGCGAAGGAGTCGATCGACAGACCCGCGTCCAGCCCCGCCTTGATGTACTCGACACCGTCGGCGAGGGTGTAGGCCAGCTCGAGGTCGGCCGTCGCCCCGGCTTCCTGAATGTGGTAGCCGGAGATGGAGATCGAGTTGTACTTCGGCATCTTGACGCTGGTGTAGCCGAAGATGTCGGAGATGATCCGCATCGACGCCTCGGGCGGATAGATGTAGGTGTTGCGGACCATGAACTCCTTGAGGATGTCGTTCTGGATGGTCCCCGCCAACTTCTCCGGCGGCACCCCCTGCTCCTCGGCGGCGGCGACGTAGAGCGCCAGGATGGGCAGCACCGCACCGTTCATGGTCATCGACACCGACACCGACGACAGGTCGATCCCGTCGAACAGCTGCCGCATGTCGAGGATCGAGTCGATGGCCACCCCGGCCATCCCGACGTCGCCGGCCACCCGGGGGTGGTCGGAGTCGTAGCCGCGGTGGGTGGCCAGGTCGAAGGCGACCGACAGTCCCTTCTGCCCCGCGGCGAGATTGCGCCGGTAGAACGCGTTGGACTCCGCCGCGGTGGAGAACCCCGCGTACTGGCGGATGGTCCACGGCTGGTTGACGTACATGGTCGGGTACGGGCCACGCACGAACGGCGGCGCACCGGGGAAGCTCTCCAGCGGGTAGCCGGCCTCGACGACGGCGTCGCGGTCGGCGGCGACGTAGACCGGTTTGACCTGCACGCCCTCGGGGGTCATCCAGTCGAGCTGCTCGGCGGTGTAGCCGTGCGCGGCGGCCGCGGCCGACACCAGCTCGTCCACGTCCTGCGGCGCCGCCCCGGCCGGGGCGCCCTCACCGTGGAGCGGGACGTCGGCGAAGTTGGCGATCCTGGGTTCCAAAGCCGTCATGTCAGGCCCCCAATCGGGTGAGCAGCGTCGACAGCGCGTCGATCGCGTCGATCTTGGCGGTCAGGTAATCGTCGGGTGGGTCGGTCGCCTCGGCGACCGCCGTGGCCGGTCCGGCCAGGTAGACGTGCGCGACGCCGGCGTCGCGGGCGGCCCGCACCACCTCCGACGCCTCGGCGGCGTACCGCGCGTCGGTGCCGCAGATCACGACGGCGGCCGGATCGAAGGCCTCGGTGACGGCCTGGGCCACCCCCGCCGCGCTCACCGTGCCGGGGTTGACGGTCTCGACTCCCCCCGACGCCAGCAAGTTGGCGGCGAAGGAGGTGCGGACGTTGTGTTCGGCCAGCGGCCCGACCGGCAGCAGCAGGGCCCTCGGTCGTGTGCCGTGGGTCGCCAGATGGGCGTCCGACCGGTCGCGCAGGGCCTCGAAACCCGCCGCGTAGCGGGCCACCGACGAACTCGAGTCCGTCGGCGGGAGCGGCGCTTCGGCGAGGTTGGGGTATTCGTTGACCCCGGTCAGCGCGGTGCGCCGGTGCGCGACGTCGGCGCTCCTGGCCTCGCGGACCCGGCCGATCTCGGCCGCGACGTGGTCGCGGGCGTCGGCGAATCCGCCCCTGGCCTCGACGTCCTGGAAGTGTCCCCAGGCCTCCTCGGTGAGCCTGCGGGTCAGGTCCTCGACGAACCAGGATCCGCCGGCCGGGTCGAGCACCCGCCCGAGGTGTGACTCCTCCAGCAACAGGAGCTGGGTGTTGCGCGCCATCCGGCGCGCGAAAGTCCTTGCCACGGTGGGCAAGCCGCCGGGGATCGAGCTGTCGAACTCGCACACCTGGACGGTGTCGGCGCCACCCACCCCCGCGCCGAAGGCGCCGAGCGTGGTGCGCAGCATGTTCACCCAGGGGTCGCGCTGCGCCATCATGGCCCGAGAGGTGACGGCGTGAATCGTGGCCGCACCCGCCTCGGGATGGCCCACCACCTCGGCCACCCTCGCCCAGAGTTGGCGGGCGGCCCGCAGCTTGGCGATGGTCATGAACTGGTCGTCGCCGGCGCCGAAGCGGAAGCTGATCTGCGCCAGCGCATCCGGCGCGCTGAGACCGCCGTCGCACAGCAACCGTAGGTAGGACACCCCGGCCGCGACGGCCCCGGCCAGCTCCCACGACGCGCTGGCGCCGAGGTCGTGCAACCCGGCACCGTCGACGGTGACCGCCCGCACGCCGCCGTCGAAGTGGGTCAGCGCGGCGGCGGTCGCGACGACCTCGTCCACCGTCGGTGCCGGGCGGCCGGTCAGGACGGCGGTCAGGGGGTCGGCGCCCAAGTCGACCGACAGGCTCCGGCGCTTCTCGTCGTCGACGTTGGACACCAGCGCCAGCACGGCCTCGGCGGCGGCCGGGTAGTCCGCGCCGGCCTCCACGATCACCGGAACCAGCTCGAGGAACACGCCCTCGAGCAACCGGTCGAGGTCGGCCACGGGAACCCCCGCGTCTGCGTCGCCGACCCGCAGCACGAGGGCGCTCACCCCGTCGGTGAGCGCACTCAGCACCGCGTCGTTGCCGTCGGAGAGCGCCGTTTGACCGGCGCTGTCGATTCCCCGGTCGCTTCGCTCCTGCCCGACGCTGTCGATTCCCCGGTCGCTTCGCTCCTGCCCGACGGTGGGGAACGACTCGGCCACCTTCCAACCCGACGTGACGTCGCGTCGAGCGTCGCCACCCCGCACGTAGGGCCATCGCCCCGGCAGCGCGGGCTCGGGCAGCGCGTCGATCGTCGTATACAACGGGCGGACGGGGAAGCCCTCGTAGGTGGGCGTGTCCAGGAGCCGCTCGGGTTCGGCACCCAGGTCGGCGGGATCCTTGCGGCCGCCCTTGGCCAACACCGCGGCGACGGCGGCGCGCCACTGGTCGCGGTCCGACTCAGCCGTGCTGAGACTCGAACTGGACACCTGTTCGGACACTGTTGGCTCCCCTGTCATCGACCCTGATGCAGCGTGTGACTTGACAACTGTCCAACAGGCTAAATGATCGCCGTCACGGCGCGAACCAGCAGGCTCGAGGCTACTGACGGGTAGCTCCGCCACGTCGTCTCGTGGGACTGCCCGCCGACCCGTAGTCTCGGAAGACGTGAAGGGGATAGTCAGCACGTTGGGTGCGGTGCGGAGCGCGATCGCGTCGACCGCGGCCCAGGTTCCCCGCCGCAAGTTGATGGTCACCGTGGCCGTCGGTGTGATTCTCGTCGCAATGGCCTATCTGGTGCCGTTGCCCACGGCGGTGCAGATGCGCGACTGGGCCACCTCCGCCGGTCCCTGGTTCCCGCTGGTGTTCTTCCTCGCCCACGTCGTGGTCACGATCTTCCCGTTCCCGCGTACCGCCTTCACGCTGTCGGCGGGCCTGCTGTTCGGCCCGTTGCTCGGCATCTCGCTGGCCGTGGTGGCCTCCACGATCAGCGCGATCGTCGCACTGCTCCTCGTGCGGGCGGCCGGGCTTCAGCTGAACCGGTTGGTGTCGCATCCGCGCGTGGAGATGGTCGACGCGCGGCTGCGGCAGCGTGGTTGGCCCACCGTGCTCTCCATGCGGATGATTCCCGCGGTGCCGTTCTCGGTACTGAACTATGCCGCCGGCGCGTCGGCCGTCCGGCTCGTGCCGTTCGCGATCGCGTCCTTCGTCGGACTGCTACCGGGCACGGCGGCGATCGTGATCCTGGGTGACGCCCTCACGGGAAACGTCAGCCCCCTGCTCTTCCTCATCTCTGCGACCACCGCCAGCCTCGGCGTGGCCGGGCTGGTCTACGAGATCCGCAGCCATCGCCGCCACGACCGCCAGCCCGAGGCCGAGGTCGACCCGGTGACTACCGTGACTCCGGCCCCGTGACGGTCATCGCGCCGAACAGGCCGAGGAACGACGACGCCGCGACGAGTCCGGGGCTCCAGTCCTTGGCTCGCACGTGAGAGGCCACGGCCAGCACGAAGTACACGGTCAGCATGAACGTGGTCAGGCGGGCCAGCCGCGGAAACCGGTAGACCGACAGCAGTCCGACCGCCGATGCGCCCTTGACCACCGGAAGCACCGGCCGTAGTTCCTCGGCCAGCCCGACGTCGTCGAGGGCCTTCTTGATCGGCGGGACCATCAGGGCGCACGCCACGGCGTCGCCGGCCTGCATCGCCGCGAGCACCGCATAGGTCCGCGAGGACGTCAGCGCACTCATTCGTGGTCGCGGTTCGAATGGCGGGACGACGGCGGCTGCGAGTAGTCGGTGGCGGGCGGCTGCGCCTGCTGCGACAGCGGGGCGTACTGCGTCGGCCCGTCGAGGGCGCCGGGGACGGGGGTGCGCGCCTGGGCGACCGCCTGAGCGACGGCCTGCGCGATCTCCGGATCGGACTTCGTGTTGAACCACTCCGCGACCTCGGCCGAGTCGTCCTCCGGCTTGGGCAGGTCGTCCTCGACCGGCGACGGGGTGTAGCGGAACACGCCGTCCTCGCCCGGTGCACCGAGCATCTTGGTGAACCCCTGCAGCGCCGAGCCGAAGTCGCTGGGGACCAGCCACACCTTGTTGGCCTCGCCCTTGGCCATCTGCGGCAGGGTCTGCAGGTACTGGTAGGCCAGCATCTCCGGAGTCGGGCGGCCCGCCTTGATGGCGGCGAACGTCTTCTCGATGGCCTTGGCCTGACCCTGTGCCTGCAGATAGGACGCGGCACGTTCACCCTGCGCCCGCAGCATGCGGGACTGCCGGTCGGCCTCGGCGGCGAGGATCGCCGCCTGCTTGGCGCCCTCGGCGGCGAGGATCTGGGCCTGCTTCTGACCCTCGGCCTGCTTGATCGAGGCCTCCCGGTTGCCCTCGGCGGTGAGGATCATCGCGCGCTTCTCGCGGTCGGCGCGCATCTGCTTCTCCATGGAGTCCTGGATGGACGGCGGCGGATCGATGCTGCGCAGTTCGACGCGCGCCACGCGCAGCCCCCAGCGGCCGGTGGCCTCGTCGAGGACGCCGCGGAGCTGGCCGTTGATCTGGTCGCGGGAGGTCAGGGCCTGCTCGAGGGTCATGCCGCCGACCACGTTGCGCAGCGTGGTGGTGGTCAGCTGCTCGACACCCACGATGTAGTTGCTGATCGCGTAGACCGCGGCCTGGGGTTCGGTCACCTGGAAGTAGACGACGGTGTCGATGTTGACCGTCAGGTTGTCCTCGGTGATCACCGGTTGCGGCGGGAACGACACCACCCGCTCCCGGAGGTCGACCCTGGCGCGGATCTTGTCGACGAACGGCAGCAGCAACGTCAGCTGACCGGAGACCGTCTTGCTGTAGCGGCCCAGCCGTTCGATCACCGCCGCCTCGGCCTGCGGGATCACCTTCACCGACTTGGCGACCACGATGATCGCGAAGATCACCAGCACTGCAGCCACGATCAGCCCGAAGAAAGCACCGTCCATTGCCGTTCCTCCCTAGGTTCAGATGCCTCTGAAGACGACCGCGGTCGCACCGTCGATGCGCACCACCGTCACGTGGTCACCTGGTTCGTACACTTCGTCGTCGTTGAGCGGCCGGGCCGTCCAGACCTGGCCGTCGAGCTTCACCTGGCCCTCGTGCCGCGCGACCCTGTCGAGCACCAGCGCACCCTGGCCCTCGAGGGCCTTCATCGGCTCGGGAAGGCCGGTGCCGGCGGCGAACCGCCGGCGCAACGCCGGCCGCACCGCGACCAGCAACAGGATCGACACGACGGCGAACACGACGCCGTCGACCCAGACCGGGCCGCCGAAGACCGCGCTGGCACCCGCGGCGGACAACGCTCCGCCACTGAGCATCAGCAGGAACAGATCGCCGGTCAGCGCCTCCGCGCCGGCCAACGCCAACGCTGCCACCAGCCAGATCAGCGCGCCCATCTTCACAGCCTACTGGCAATCTCACTCGCCAAGCCGTCGACGACTACACTCCGTGGATCATGTGGTGCCCCAGTGTCTCCCTGTCGGTGTGGGCCAACGCCTGGCTCGCCGGCGTCGCCGCGCCCGACGACGTCTTGGACGCGTTGTCACTATGGGCGCCAAGGCATTCCGTGACCGCCTACGATTCGGTGGCCGCCGACCGGACCGGCCTGCCGTGGCCGGATCTCACCGACGCCGGCGCGGTGTCGCTGCTGCAGACGCTGCGCACCGCGGCGGGGCCGCTGACCGGCGAGCCGGCGATGGCCGTCGCCCTGCCCGTCCCCGGAGACGTCCGCGGACTGCCCGCTGGCACGCAGTTCACCGCCGACGCCATCTCCGCCGGTGAGGCGCTGATCGTGTCCCACGGCTCGGCCAGTGCGGTGGGCTTGGTGCCCGAGTTCGCCTACGACGAAACCGATCCCGACTTCGACATGACCGACGACGAGTCCACCGACCACTACCCCGAGCCGATCGCGCTGGCCTGGACGGTGTACTCGATGCCGGTGGTGCCGTTGCGCGAGCACCTCGACCTGGGGCACGAGGAGTACGAGCTTCGGTCCGCCGTGCGCTCGGCCGCCGACGCGCTGACGACGTTGCGGGCCGGGATGACCTCCACCGACGTCGCCGACCCGCGCGGGCTGGTCGAGCAGATCCTCGAGTCGGCCCGACTGCATCGTGCGCCCGACCACGCGCCGGAGCGCGCGCTCCGGGTGCTGGAGAACGCCGCCCACGTCGACGCGATCATCACCGTCAGCGCGGGTCTGATGCCGATCGGACTTCAGTCGTCCTCGGCGATGCAGATCGCCAACGACGCGCTGCGCCCCCTGGTCGGGGTGGTGCGGTCGGCGCGGATGGCCGCGGTCAGCGCGATTCTGCAGTCGGCCTGGCGTCGCTAGAGCAGTTCGACGTACACAGCGACCCGTTGACGCTGAACCCGTATCCGGGCACCGCTCCCCCGCCGACCCTGGCCGGTTCGCGGCCCTCCCGCACCTCGTCGACGAGGTCGAGCGCGAGGCGGGCGAAGCGTGGCTGCGCGTTCGGCGTGGTGGCCCTGGCCAGGACGATGCCCGCCGCGTCGGCCTGCTCCTTGAGCTCGTTGTCCAGATCCCACACCACCTCGATGTGGTCGGCGACGAATCCGATGGGACACACGACGACCGCGCGCGTGCCGGCCTCGGCCAGGGCGGTGAGCTGATCGGCCACGTCGGGCTCCAGCCACGGCACCTGCGGCGGGCCCGAACGCGACTGCCACACCTGGTCGAAGTCTGCGTAGCCCGCGGCGGCGGCGACCAGGCCTGCCGAGTACGCGACCTGCCGCGCGTAGAGGTCCTGGCCGCACCGCGACGCGGCACGCAGCGGAATCGAGTGTGCGGTGAAGACCAAGCGCGCGTCGGCGCGCAAGTCCTCGGGCAGGGTGGCGGCGGCCTCGGCGATGCCGTCGGCGAACATCTCGACCAGCAGCGGGTGGTCGAAGTACTGGCGCATCTTGACCAGTTCGGGCGCGTCGGGGCCGACCGCGGTCCTGGCCCGGTACACGTCCTCCTGGTACTGGGTGCAGCCCGAGTAGCCGCCCCACGCGGAGGTAGTGAACACCGCGGCCCGGCGGATGCCGTCGTCGCGCATGGCGGCGACGGTGTCCTCGACGAACGGGTCCCAGTTGCGGTTGCCGAAGTACACCGGCATCGAGCTGCCGCGGTCGGCCAGTTCGCGTTCGATCTGCTGGATCAGGGCACGGTTGATGCCGTTGATCGGCGAGACGCCGCCGAAGTGCAGGTAGTGCTCGGCCACGGCGTCCAGCCGAGCCGGCGGGATGTTGCGACCGCGGGTCACGTTCTCCAGGAACGGCCGGACCTGCTCGGGCCCCTCGGGTCCGCCGAAGGACAGCAGCAGCAGCGCATCGAATTCCATTAGAGCAACTGCGTGCTGGCGCCGCCGTCGGCGTAGACGATGGTGCCGGTGGTGGCGGGCAGCCAGTCGGACATCAACGCGCACACCGTTTTTGCGACCGGGGTCGGATCCTTCATGTTCCAGCCCAGGGGCGCGCGCTGGTCCCAGCCCTCTTCGAGGAGCTTGATCTGGTCACCGGCGGACTCACCGAGGGCGCCACCGACGATGGCGCTCATGGCCAGGGTGCGAATCGGTCCGGCGGCAACGAGATTGGAGCGCACGCCGTACTGGCCGGCTTCGCGCGCCACGAAGCGGTTGACCGACTCCAGGGCGCTCTTGGCGACGGTCATCCAGTTATAGGCGGGCATCGCGCGGGTCGGGTCGAAGTCCATGCCGACGATGCCGCCGCCGGGGTTCATGATCGGCAGCAGCGCCTTGGCCAGGGCCGCATAGGAGTACGCCGAGATGTGGATGCCCTTGGCGACGTCCTCGTACGGCGCGTCGAAGAACGGGTTGATGCCCATGCCGGTCTGCGGCATGAAGCCGATCGAGTGCACGACGCCGTCGAGCTTGTTGCCCTCGCCGATCACCTCGGTGACGCGGTCCCCCAGGCTCGCGAGGTGCTCGGAGTTCTGCACGTCGAGTTCGAGCAGCGGCGCCGGGTTGGGCAACCGGTCGGCGATGCGCTGGATCAGCTTCATCCGGTCGAAGCCCGTCAGCACCAGTTCGGCGCCGGCCTCCTGGGCGACCTTCGCGATGTGGAACGCGATCGACGAGTCGGTGATGATCCCGGTGACGAGGATGCGCTTGCCGTCGAGAAACCCTGCCATGTGAAAGTCCTTACTGTTCAGCGGATGTCGATGAGAATCAGTGGCCCATGCCCATGCCGCCGTCGACCGGGATGACGGCGCCGGCGATGTAACCGGCGTCTTCGGAGGCCAGGAAGCTGACCGCGCCGGCGACGTCGTCGGCGGTGCCGACGCGCTTGGCGGGGATGAAGTCGAGTGCCCCGGCCTGGATGCGCTCGTCGAGCGACCGCGTCATCTCCGTGTCGATGTAGCCGGGGGCCACCACGTTGGCGGTGACGCCGGCCTTGGACAGCTCCCGGGAGATCGAGCGGGCCATGCCGATCAGCCCGGCCTTGGCGGCGGCGTAGTTGGCCTGGTTGCCGATGCCCCACATGCCCGACACCGAGCCGATGTAGATGATGCGGCCAAAGCGCTTGCGCTGCATGCTGCGCGAAGCGCGCTGAGTCACCCGGAACGCCCCGGTGAGGTTGGCGTTGATGACTTCGGTGAACCGCTCCTCGGTCATCCGCATCAGGAAGGCGTCCTTGGAGATGCCGGCGTTGGACACCAGCACCTCGACGGGACCCTGGTGCTCCTCGACCTCGGTGAAGGCACGGTCGACTGCGGCGTTGTCCGTCACGTCGCACTCCACGCCGAACAGCCCTTCCGGCGCACCGGATCCGCGGTGGGTGACCGCGACCTTGTGCCCGTCGGCGGCCAGGCGTTGGGCGATCGCGAGACCGATGCCTCGGTTGCCGCCGGTGACCAGAACGGAGCGCGAAACGAACTCAGGCATGCCCGTCAACCTATCGCCTCACCTGGCGCTGGCCGAAATCGGTCGCGGACCTCACCCGGGCAGGCGACGGTTGATCAGCAGCGCGGCGAGCGCGGCGAGCGCGAGCACCAGGGAGCCCAGTCGCAGCCATCCGACGCTGGCGTCGCCCTTGGTGGTCTCGTAGCCGATCTGGTCCTGCAGCGAGGTGAAGACGGCCTTGAGCTGCTCGAGACTCGACGCCGTGTAGGCGTTTCCGCCGGACAGTTCGGCGATCTTGCGCAGCATCTCGTCGTCGACCGGCACGGGCTGGCGTTGGTCCTGGATCTCGACGTAGCCGTACTTCGTGCCGAAGGACACCGTGGAGATCGGCACGCCCTGGTCGTCGGCCGTGCGCGCCGCGGTGTACGCGCCCTTGGGGTTGTCCGGATTCGACGGGACCGTCTCCTTGCCGTCGGACATCAGCACGATGCGCGCCGGGGGCGGTGCGTCGCCACCGCCGATGACGGCGCCGACGGTCGCGATGGCCTGCAGCGCGGTGAAGATGCCCTCACCGGTCGCGGTGCGATCGGCGAGCTGGAGCTTGTCGATGGCCGCCTTGGTGGGGTCGCGGTTGGTGGTCGGAGACACCAGCACGGTGGCGGTGCCCGCATAGGCGATCAGCCCGAGGTTGATGCCGGGGGTCAGCTGGTCGGCGAACTGCTTGGCGGCTTCCTGCGCGGCGGCCAACCGACTGGGCGCGACGTCGGTGGCGCGCATCGACTGCGACACGTCGATCACCAGCATGACCACGGCCCGGTTGCGGGGAATCCGGACGTCGTTGGTGGGGCCGGCCATCGCGACGGTGAACACCACCAGCGAGAGCACCAGGAGGACGGCCGACAGATGCCGCCACCGGGCGGGACGCTTGGGCGCGACGCTCTCCAGCAGTTCCATGTTGGCGAAGCGCAGCATCCGCTTCTGCCGGGCCGACTGGACGACGACGTACAGGGCGACCAGGCCGAGTACGACCAGAAGGAACAGGAAGAACCACGGACTCTTGAATCCCGAGAGACTCATCGGGCCGAAGAACGGTAATGTCATGTGCGAGTTGTCATTTCATTGATTAGCGGCCGGCCAGGGCACCGCGGCGCCGGTTCGCGACGAACCTCACGACGTCGGCGATCCAGTCCCGATCGGTACGGAGCGTCAGCAGCGGCGCGTCGCAGCGGCGCAGCGTCCTGGCCACGTCCTCGCGGTGCGCCGCCGACGCCTTGGCGAAGTCGGCACGCAGTTGGGCGTCGATGGTGAACTCCCGCGTGACCCCGGACTCGGTGTCCTGCAGGATCACGTCTCCGACGTCGGGCAGCTCGACGTCACGCGGGTCGATGACCTCGACCCCGAGCACCTCGTGCCGCCCCGCGATGGCCCGCAGCGGCCGCATCCAGTTGATGGGACCCAGGAAGTCGCTGATGATCACCGCCATGCCACGCCGCCGCTCGGGCCGGCGCAACGCGTCGATCGCGGCGGACAGGTCCCCGCGGACGCCCAGCGGCGCCTGCGGCATGGTGGCGATCGCCCGCAGCAGTTCGTGCTCGTGGATCCGGCCGCTGAGCGCGGGCACCCGCTTGGTGGTCTGGCCGTTGGTGATCACGGCGCCCAGGCGGTTGCCGCCGCCGCTGTTGAGGAACGCGATCGCCGCCGCGGCCGCGACCGCGAGGTCGCGCTTCTCGCAGCCGGCGGTGCCGAAGTCGAGGCTCGCCGACACGTCGACGACCAGCCAGGTCTCCAGCTCGCGGTCCGCGATCATCTGCCGCACGTGCGGCGTCGTGGTGCGGGCCGTCACCGACCAGTCCATGCGCCGGACGTCGTCACCCGGTTGGTAGACGCGCGAATCCCCCGGCTCGGAGCCGGGCCCGGGAACCAGGCCCTGGTGGTCGCCGTGCAGCACGCCGTCGAGCTTGCGGCGGACCGTCAGCTCGAGCTTGCGCAGTGCGGCCGACAGCTCCGGGTCGCGAATCTGCCCGCGCTGCAGCGACGGCAGATCCACGCGGCCTGACGGCTGGGTCACCGACCGCCGGCCGCGGCCGGGGTGGGCATGGCCGGCGCCACCGAGTGGCCCTGCTGCGGAATGGCGTTGACCTGGGGCAGCGCGACGGTCTGCATGATGCGGTTGATCACCGTCTCGGCGGACACCTCGTCGGCGAGCGCGTCGTAGGTCAGGACCAGGCGGTGACGCAGCACGTCGGGGATGACCTCGACCACGTCCTGCGGAATGACGTAGTCGCGACCGCGGACCAGGGCCAGCGCGCGGGAGGCGGCGATGATGCCGAGCGAGGCACGCGGCGAGGCGCCGTAGGCGATCCACGCCTTGGCGTCGGGCATGCCGAACTTCTCCGGCTCACGCGTGGAGGTCACGATGCGGACCACGTAGTCGACCAGGGCGTGGTGGACGAACACCGACGCCGCGACGCCCTGCAGGCGCAGCAAGTCACCGGTGTTGAGGATCTGCTTGGGCGTCGGCGGCGCGACACCCATGCGGTAGATGATCTCGCGCTCTTCCTCGGGCGTGGGGTAGTCGACGTTCAGCTTGAACAGGAAGCGGTCTCGCTGCGCCTCGGGCAGCGAATAGACGCCCTCCTGCTCGATGGGGTTCTGGGTGGCCATGACGAGGAACGGGCTCGGCAGCGGGAAGGTCTTGCCACCGAGGGAGATCTTGCGCTCGGCCATGATTTCCAGGAGTGCCGACTGCACCTTGGCGGGTGCGCGGTTGATCTCGTCGGCGAGCAGGAAGTTGACCATGGCGGGCCCGAGTTCGATGTCGAACTCCTCCTTGCCCATCCGGTAGATGCGGGTACCGACGATGTCGGTAGGCACCAGGTCGGGGGTGAACTGAATGCGCGCGAACGTGCCGCCGACGACCTTGGCGAACGTCTCCACCGCGAGGGTCTTCGCCACGCCGGGGACGCCCTCGAGGAGCACGTGTCCCTTGGCGAGCAGGCCGACGAGCATGCGCTCGACGAGCTGGTCCTGACCGACGATGATCCGCTTGACCTCGAAGATCGCCCGTTCCAGGGTGTGCACCTCGCTCTGCAGACCGCCGTTGGTGGACGGGGGCTGCTGCTGGGCACCGCCAGGCGGGAAGCCCTGCGAGCCCTGCGTCGGGGCCTGCCCGGGGAAACCTCCGGCGCCCTGCTGCGGCCCACTCGGTGACGTCATTCAGTTCCTCCCACGTGTTCTGGTCCGGCGTTCGATGTAGACCGCTGGGTCTTGCTTGGTCAAGTGGCGCCAGACCACTCGGCGGACGCTCCGCAGTCAACTATTCCAGGCAGTTCGGAATCCGTCGACGTGCCCTCCCGCGGGACGGCGTCGATCAGGACTCGATGAACCTGACCAGGTGCGGCGACATCCCCGCGGTGCGAACCGGGCTCACCGTGACTTTGCCGGCGCTTCCGGAGGCCTCCAGCATCCGGCCGCCGCCGAGGAAGATCGCCACGTGCTGGCTGCCCCCGGGACCGTAGAAGATGAGGTCGCCACGCTTGGCCTGCGACGGCGCGATGGGCCGTCCGGAGTCGTACTGGTCGCCGGAGTACTTGGGAATCGGTACGCCGACGCCGGCGAAGGCGTAGCGGGTCAGCCCGGAGCAGTCGAAGCCGATCTTGCCGGTGTCGTAGTCGACGCCTTCGCTGGGACCGTTGAGCGCGCCGCCACCCCACGAGTACGGCACGCCCATCTGGGAGCCCGCCCGCTTGATGACGTACTCGATGGCGGCCGGTCCGCGGACCCGACCGCCGACCGCCGCGGTGGGAGCGCCACCGAGACCGATGCTGGAGAGGAACTGCTGACCGAGGCTCTTGGTCGTCTGCAGGGCGATGGCGCTCGCCTGGAACGACGCGTTGGCGATCGCGACGGGATCGCCGGGCGCGCCGGAGCTGGGTCGCTGCGGCAGGGTCGGATCCCAGCCCGGGTCACCGGGGTCGGCACCGGCGGGTGCGGCGGTTCCGAAGGCGACGGCCGCGGCCAGGACGGCCACGAGCATCACGACACGACGAAGGAACGACAAGGGCAAGACGACCACCATCAGTATTCGATGTAGCGAACGACGTACGGCGTCATGCCGCTGGTCCGAACGGGCGAGACCTTCACGTTCGACCCCGTGTAGGGGGCCTCCAGCATCTGGCCGTTGCCGAGGAAGAGGGCGACGTGCTGGCTGCCCCCGGGGCCGTAGAAGATGACGTCGCCGCGGCGGGCCTGAGACGTCGGGATCTTGCGGCCCATGTCGTACTGGGCGCCCGAGTAGTGCGGCAGCTTGATGCCGACGCCGGCGAATGCGTAGAGGATCAGACCGGAGCAGTCGAAGCCGGTCGTGCCCGCGCCGGAGTCGATGCCCCGGCTCGGTCCCACGGCGTTCCCGCCGCCCCAGGAGTACGGGACGCCCCGCTGGGCGCCGGCGCGCTGGATGACGTACTCCGAGGCCTGCCTGCCGTAGACCCGCGGGATCGCCCCGTTGGTGAAACCGCTTGGCGTGGGGATGATTCCGAGCTTCTGCAGGAAGCTGCGGCCCATCTGCTGGGTGGCCTGCGTGGAAGTGGTGGCCATGCCGAGCACGGTGTTGAGGATCGCGATCGGGTCGCCGCTGACGAACGCGCTGGGGATCGCGGGCAGCGTGGGATCCCAGGCGACGTCCCACTTCGAGTTGCCGGGCGCCGCGGCGGCTGGGTCGCGGTCCCAGTCGGTGGACGGGACCGCGCCGGTCGGCAGGGTCTTGGCCGCCACCGTGACCACTGGCGCCGCGGCAGGACGGGCCGCGGCGAGCTTCGCCTGGGCCGCCGACCGCTCGGCGGTGAGCTGGTCGAGTTGGGCCTGCTGGTCCTTGAAGGTCTGCTGTGCCTGCGTCAGCGACGCCACGGCGGCGTCCTGGCTGGACTGCGCGTCGACGACGGACTGGTCGGCCTTCTGCTTGGCGAGGCGGGCCGCGGAGTCGCGGTTGACCTGCTCGGTGCGGGCCCGCTGGAGGTCGGCGATGGCCTGCTGGGTGCTGACGTTGAGCGTCTCCCCCGTGGCCGCGGTGGCGAGGACGTCGGCGGGGTCCTTGGCGGTCACGTACGACGCCGAGGGCCCGTTGACGTAGGCCGACGCGGCGAAGGTGTCGAAGCGGTCCTGCGCGGAGGTGATGGCCGCGGTGGCGTCCTTGAGCGCCGCCTGGCTGGCGTCGACCTCGGCCTGCGCGGCGACGGCGTCGTCCCGTGCGGTCTGGACGGCGACGATGGCCTTGTTGACGCCTTCCTGCTCGGCCTGGATGTTGGCCCCGAGGTCCTGCAGTTTCTGGTCGGCGTTGGCGACGGCGGCCACCAGACTGGCGATTCCCTGCGGGCCGACGGGCTCCGCGGTGGCCACTCCGATGCCGAAGCCGACGCCGTGGGTGAACGCCGACGCGACGAGTACACCGCACGTGAGCGACCCCGCAACGGAGGCGCGAAAGCTGCGTCTCATTGGACTCCGGTCTCCTAGGGCTCAACGCGAATGTGAGGCACATCCACCGGCTCTCACGTTCGCAGGAGTCACATGGATCACAGCTGCAACAGCAGGTGCCTTCTGCACCGTACGTCACGAGAAGCGCCAAGGAAACGGCAGGAAGAAATTACATCTTTGTAATTGAAACGTTTGTTATCGAATGGTGATGTTCGATAAAAGAATGGTCGTCGGACGGCTCAGGAATCGGCGCCGGCGGGCGATTTCCCGGTAGCCGCTTTTCGGCCTCGGACCTGCAGCAACCGAGTGGCCACGGCGGCCACCGCAACACCGAGAACGAGCACGATGGTAAAAGGCGTCCAGGGGAAATGCGGCGTCGTCAATTCGGTGACGAAATTCTGAGAGGCCACCACCGGCGACCCACTCACCTTCGCGATGTCCTGCCCGGCTTCGAGGGTCACGCGGTCGAACGTCGGGCTGTACGTGCCGGCGAACGAGGGGCTCAACACCAGCACCGTCGACCCGGGAAATTCCCGACCCACCTCGGTGGCGACGTCGCGCAGCGGGGTGTCGATTCCGGGGTTCTGGTCGAGTACGACGATCTTGAGGTCGATGCCCTTCTGCTTGGCGTCGGCCACCACTGCCGGCAGCCCGGCGTTGGCCGGGACGTCGGGGGCACTCGTGCCGTCGTCGCGCAGATCGGCCTGGACGAGGCCCATGCACACGTCGGGCGCCGTCGTGGCGGGGTCCTTCCCGACGGTCTCGCACACCTGCGACGGGATGAACAGCGGCACCTGCGGAGTCGTCACCTGGCAGAGGTTACTGCCAACAACGCGCGATCCACTGGCAGCACGGCCGCACGAGGAGAAGACTGGCACCCGCGTTGAAGACTCTTACAGGACAAGCGTACTGTTAGAACTGTTACCGCCGCGACACAGCCCGTCGCGGCGAAGATCGAAGCGGGAGTTGATGTGACCAGCGTTAATTCGTTCGGAGCCCACGACACGTTGAATGTCGGGGACCAGGCCTACGAGATCTACCGCCTGGACGCGGTACCCGGCACCGAGAAACTTCCCTACAGCCTCAAGGTGCTGGCGGAGAACCTGCTGCGCACCGAGGACGGTGCCAACATCACCAAGGACCACATCGAGGCCATCGCCGGCTGGGACCCGTCCGCCGATCCCAGCGTCGAGATCCAGTTCACCCCGGCCCGGGTGATCATGCAGGACTTCACCGGCGTGCCCTGCATCGTCGACCTCGCCACGATGCGCGAAGCCGTCGGCGACCTGGGCGGCGACCGGCAGAAGGTCAACCCGCTGGCGCCCGCCGACCTGGTGATCGACCACTCCGTGATCGCCGACCTGTTCGGCACGGCCAACGCCTTCGAGCGCAACGTCGAGATCGAGTACGAACGCAACGGCGAGCGCTACCAGTTCCTGCGCTGGGGTCAGGGCGCCTTCGACGACTTCAAGGTCGTCCCCCCGGGCACCGGCATCGTCCACCAGGTCAACATCGAATACCTGGCCAGCGTCGTGATGACCCGCGACGGCGTCGCCTACCCCGACACGTGTGTCGGCACCGACAGCCACACCACCATGGAGAACGGACTCGGCGTGCTGGGCTGGGGCGTCGGCGGCATCGAGGCCGAGGCCGCCATGCTGGGCCAGCCGGTGTCGATGCTCATCCCCCGCGTCGTCGGCTTCAAGCTCAGCGGCGAGCGCCGCGCGGGCGTCACCGCCACCGACGTCGTCCTCACCGTCACCGAGATGCTGCGCAAGCACGGCGTCGTCGGCAAGTTCGTCGAGTTCTACGGCGAAGGCGTCTCCGAGGTCCCGCTGGCCAACCGCGCCACCCTCGGCAACATGAGCCCGGAGTTCGGCTCCACCGCCGCGATCTTCCCGATCGACGAGGTGACCATCGACTACCTCCGCATGACCGGTCGCGACGAGCAGCAGCTCGCACTGGTCGAGGCCTACGCCAAGGCGCAGGGCATGTGGCACGACCCGAGCCGCGAGCCGACGTTCTCCGAGTACCTCGAGCTGGACCTGTCCGACGTCGTCCCGTCGATCGCCGGACCCAAGCGCCCGCAGGACCGCATCGCCCTGGACGACGCGAAGTCGGCGTTCCGCAAGGACATCCACAACTACGTCACCAACGGCAACCCCGCCCCGGAGACCAAGCTCGACGAGGCCGTCGAGGAGACGTTCCCCGCCAGCGACCCCGCGTCGCTGAGCTTCGCCGACGAGGGCTCCGTGCCGCTGCACTCCGCGGCGGTCAGGGCCGAGGGCCGTCCGACGAAGCCGGTCAAGGTGTCGTGCGACGAGCGCGGCGAATTCGTGCTCGACCACGGCGCCGTCGCCATCGCGGCGATCACGTCGTGCACCAACACCTCGAACCCCGAGGTCATGATGGGTGCCGCGTTGCTGGCCAAGAAGGCCGTCGAGAAGGGCCTGACCACCAAGCCGTGGGTCAAGACCACCATGGCGCCGGGCTCGCAGGTGGTGACCGACTACTACGACAAGGCGGGCGTCTGGCCCTACCTGGAGAAGCTGGGCTTCTTCCTGGTCGGCTACGGCTGCACCACCTGCATCGGCAACAGTGGTCCGCTGCTCGACGAAATCTCGGCGGCGATCAACGAGAACGACCTGTCCGTCACCGCGGTGCTCTCGGGCAACCGCAACTTCGAGGGCCGGATCAACCCCGACGTGAAGATGAACTACCTCGCGTCGCCGCCCCTGGTCATCGCCTACGCGCTGGCCGGCACCATGGACTTCGACTTCGAGAGCGACCCGCTGGGACAGGACGAGTCGGGCAACGACGTCTTCCTGAAGGACATCTGGCCCACCCAGAAGGAGATCTCCGAGACGATCGCCGCGTCGATCAGCCAGGAGATGTTCCGGAAGAACTACGCCGACGTGTTCAAGGGCGACGACCGGTGGCGCAACCTGCCGACCCCCAGCGGCGACACCTTCGAGTGGGACCCGCAGTCGACGTACGTGCGCAAGCCCCCGTACTTCGACGGCATGCCCGCCGAGCCGGCCCCCGTCCAGAACATCACGGGGGCCAGAGTGCTTGCGCTGCTCGGTGATTCGGTGACAACCGACCACATCTCGCCAGCAGGCAACATCAAGGCGGGCACGCCCGCCGCGCAGTACCTCGAAGAGCACGGCGTCGAGAAGAAGGACTACAACTCCTACGGCTCGCGGCGCGGCAACCACGAGGTGATGATCCGAGGCACGTTCGCGAACATCCGGTTGAAGAACCAACTGCTCGACGACGTCTCCGGCGGCTACACCCGCGACTTCACCAAGGACGACGCCCCGCAGGCGTTCATCTACGACGCGGCGCAGAACTACGCCGCGCAGGGCACTCCCCTGGTCGTGCTGGGCGGCAAGGAGTACGGGTCGGGTTCGTCGCGTGACTGGGCGGCCAAGGGCACCAGCCTGCTGGGCGTGCGGGCCGTCATCACCGAGTCGTTCGAGCGCATCCACCGGTCCAACCTGATCGGCATGGGCGTCGTGCCGCTGCAGTTCCCCGCCGGGGAGTCCGCGGCGTCGCTGAAGCTCGACGGCACCGAGGTGTTCGACATCTCCGGCGTCGACGCCCTCAACGAGGGCACGACCCCGAAGACGATGCACGTGACGGCCACCAAGGCAGACGGCTCCACGGTCGAGTTCGACGCCGTGGTGCGCATCGACACCCCGGGCGAGGCGGACTACTACCGCAACGGCGGGATCCTGCAGTACGTCCTGCGCAACATGCTCAAGGCCTAGCGGACGCGTCTTCGGCACACCCAGAGAGAAGAGGCCCTCCGTTGCCACGGGTGACCGAAGACCACCTAGCGGCGCGCCGTCGTCAGATCCTCGACGGCGCCCGCAGGTGTTTTGCACAGTACGGATACGAAGGTGCGACCGTGCGGCGGCTCGAGCAGACCATCGGGCTGTCGCGCGGCGCCATCTTCCACCACTTCCGCGACAAGGACACGCTGTTCTTCGAGCTGGCGCGCGAGGATGCCGAACGCATGGCCGAGGTGGCGTCCCGAGAGGGACTCATCCAGGTGATGCGTGACCTGCTGGCCGCGCCGGAACAGTTCGACTGGCTGGCCACCCGGTTGGAGATCGCCCGAAAACTGCGCAACGACCCGGCGTTTCACCAGGGTTGGGCCGAGCGGTCGACCGAGCTGACCGACGCCACCACCGAGCGGCTGCGCCAACAGAAGCAGGCCGGACGGCTGCGCGACGACGTGCCGAGCGACGTCCTGCACACCTATCTCGATCTGGTGCTGGACGGTCTCGTGGCACGCCTGGCCACGGGCGACGACCCGGAGAAGCTCAGCGCCGTGCTCGACCTGGTCGAGGCATCGGTACGCCTGCAGTGACCTAGTGCTGCCTGCGACGGTGATTGGGGCCGCCGCGGCTACGCATCGTCGTCCCGGACTCGCGCAACATACTGTGGATGGACCCGTAGGACTTTCCAGTGCTGGCAACCAGAGTGCGGATGCTCGCACCCTTCTCGTACGCGCTACGCAGCTCGTCGAGCAATTCGTCCCTGGACCTGTCCAATTCGGTCATGTGCATCTCCCCATCTCGCTGTGGAAAACACATACCCAGGGAAGGAGATCTCAATCACCTACGAGGTCAAGCGAGTTCGATCAGGTCCCGGTAGTCGTCGGACCAGTAGTCTTCGGTGCCGTCGGGCAGCAGCACCACGCGCTGCGGATCGAGGGCCTCGGCGGCACCCGGATCATGGGTCACCAGCACCACCGCGCCCTGGTAGCTGCGCAACGCGTCGAGCACCTGTTCGCGCGAGGCGGGGTCGAGGTTGTTGGTGGGCTCGTCGAGCAGGAGCACGTTCGCCGTGGACGCCACCAGGCCGGCCAGGGCCAGGCGGGTCTTCTCGCCACCGGAGAGCGTTCCTGCCGGCTGGTCGAGCTGGGGCCCGGTGAACATGAACGCGCCGAGCAGACTGCGCAGATCCTGGTCGCCGGTGTCCGGCGCCGCGTGGCGGATGTTCTCCCACACCGACGCGAGACCGTCGATGGTGTCGTGTTCCTGGGCGAAGTACCCCAGCTTCAGACCGTGGCCGGGCTCGATCGCGCCCGCGTCGGCCGCCTCGGTGCCCGCCAGGATCCGGAGCAGGGTGGTCTTGCCCGCGCCGTTGAGGCCGAGGACGACGACGCGGGAACCCTTGTCGATGGCGAGGTCCACGCCGGTGAAGATCTCCAGCGAGCCGTAGGTCTTCGTCAGGCCCTTGCCCACCAGCGGAGTCCGCCCGCAGACCGCCGGCGTGGGGAATCTGATCTTGGCGACCTTGTCGGCCACCCGCTCCTCGTCGAGATCGGCGATCATGCGCTCGGCACGGCGCAGCATGTTCTGCGCGGCGACGGCCTTGGTCGCCTTGGCGCCCATCTTCGCAGCCTGCGTGCGCAGCGCGGACGCCTTCTTCTCGGCGTTGGCCCGCTCGCGGCGGCGGCGCTGTTCGTCGGTGGCCCTGGCGTCGAGATACTTCTGCCAGCCCATGTTGTAGACGTCGGCCTCGCCGCGGACGGCGTCGAGGAACCACACCCGGTTGACCACGTCGGCCAGCAGGGCGACGTCGTGGCTGATCACCACGAGCCCGCCGGTGTGGTTCTGCAGGAACGACCGCAGCCACCCGATCGAGTCGGCGTCGAGGTGGTTGGTGGGCTCGTCGAGGAGCAGTGTGGTGTCCGAACCGGAACCGGTGTCCGAGGCGGCGAACAGGATGCGCGCCAGCTCGACGCGGCGGCGCTGGCCGCCCGAGAGCGTCCGCAGCGCCTGGGTCAGGATGCGCTCGGGCAGGCCGAGGCTCGCGCAGATGCGGCCCGCCTCGCTCTCCGCGGCGTATCCGCCGAGGGCGGCGAACCGCTCCTCGAGTTCCCCGTACTTGCGGACCGCCTTCTCCATGGCGGTGTCGTCGGCCACCTCGGCCATGATCGCCTGCTGCTTCTCCAGGTCGGAGAGCAGCGTGTCGAGGCCACGCGCCGAGAGCACCCGGTCGCGGGCCAGCATGTCGAGGTCGCCCTCCCTCGGATCCTGTGGCAGATAACCGATCTCGCCGGTCCGCTCGATCGAACCCGCGTACGGTTCGCCTTCGCCGGCGAGAATGCGCATCGTGGTGGTCTTGCCGGCACCGTTGCGACCGACGAGGCCGATCCGGTCCCCGGGCTGAATGCGCAGCGCGGAGCCCTCGATGGCCAGCAGCGTACGCGCGCCAGCGCGGACCTCTAGGTCCGTTGCGGTGATCACGCTGTACTCCTCATTCGTTCTACTTGTCGTCGGTGAACACGGCGGGCCGGTTCTGGGCGCGCGCAGCGACCGCTTCCTCGAAGTTGGCGGTGAGCAGGCGCACGTACAGTTGCCCCAGACCTTCGGCCTGCATGTGACCCTCTAGGCTACCGGCCTCCAGTCCACTCCAGAGCGTGCGCTTGGTCAACTCGATGCCGGGCCGGGAGAACGCCGCGATGCGCTCGGCCATCTCGAAGCAGGTCTCCAAGAGCTCGCCGCCGGGCACCGTCCGCGACACCAAGCCGATGCGTTCGGCTTCGGAGGCGTCGACGTCGCGTCCTGTGAGCATCAGCTCGAACGCGCGCGAGGTCCCAATTGCCTTGGGCAGCAGGTACGACAGGCCCAGCTCGCTGGCGGTCAGGCCGTTGTTGATGCCCGCGGCACGGAAGTAGGCGCTCTCCGACGCGAGCCGGACGTCGCACGCCAGCGCCAGACACAGCCCGCCGCCGATGGCGGCGCCGTTGACCGCGGCGATGACGGGTTGGTGCAGCTTGCGTATGGCGAGAATCACGTCGTCGAGCACTTCCATGGAGCGCAACGCGAACGTGGGCCGGGTCAATCCGTCGACGTGGGGCACCGAGCCGGCGGACTTGTGGTCGGCGCCGGAGGAGAACCCGCGCCCGGCACCGGTGAGCACCACGACGCGAACGTCGTTGTCGGTGGTCAGCTCGTCGAGCGCCGTCTTGAGGGGCACCATGACGTCGAACGCCATCGAGTTCATGCGCTCGGGCCGGTTCAGCGTCACCAGTGCCACGTGTGGGCGCGGGCGGTCGACGAGAACCAGGGTGTCGCTCTGCTCGGTCACGGATGCACGCTATCGCGTGCGACTGCTAGACCTCTTCGGCTTTGGCCTGCTCCGCGATGGCGGCCTCGACGTCGAGTTCCTTGATCTGACCGATGACGGCGTCGAGATCCTTGGCGGGCAGCATGCCGGAGTGCCGGAACACCATGTGGCCCTTCTTGAAGGCCATCAGCGTCGGAATCGCCTGGATCTCCGCGGCGGCGGCGAGACCCTGCTCGGCTTCGGTGTCGACCTTGGCGTGCACGACGTCGGGATGCTGCTCCGACGACGCGGCGTAGGTCGGCGCGAAGGCGCGACACGGTCCGCACCACTCCGCCCAGAAGTCAACGAGCACGATCTCGTTGTCGGTGATGGTGTCGTTGAACTGTTCGGTGGTGATGTCTTGCGTAGTCACTTCTCTCCCAACGTCGGTTCCAAATGGCTTGTTCCCGTTTTCGGGTCGGTTCAAGTGTGTCAGTGCAGCGTGCTGAGCGCGGACCTTGGCTCGTAGCCGCCGAATCCGTCCAGCGTGCCGTCGCGCAGCCGGTTGACCCACGTCGGGTCGGCCAGCAGCGCCCGGCCGATGGCGATCACGTCGAACTCGCCCGCCTCGAACTGCGCGACCACCCGGTCCGCGGGCGCCGGGGCGATCTCGGTGCGGGCACCCTCGTCGCGGAACGCGGTGTCCAGCCCGACCGACCCGACGGCGATGACCGGTGCCCCGGTGACCTTCTTGGTCCAGCCGGCCAGGCTGAGTTCGGGGTCGACGTCGGGGAAGGCCGCCGCGTAGTGCCGCCGGGTGGAGGGATGGAGGACGTCGACGCCGGCGTCGACGAGGGGCGCCAGCACTTCCTGGAGCTCGGTGGGATCGGCGGCGATGGTGGCGTCGTAGTCGGTGGCCTTCCACTGCGAGAACCGGAAGACGATCGGGAAGTCGGATCCGACGGCCGCGCGGACCGCGGCCACCACCTCGGCCGGAAACCGCGTCCTGGCGGCCAGTGAGCCGCCGTAGCCGTCGGTGCGCCGGTTGGTCGTCGACCACAGGAACTCGTCGAGCAGATACCCGTGCGCGCCGTGCAACTCGACGGCGTCGAACCCGGCGTCGCGGGCGTTGCGGGCGGCCAGTGCGAACGCCGCGGCGATCGACGGCAGCTCGTCGGATTCGAGGGCACGGCCCTTCGGCGCGCCGGTGCCGTCGACCCCGGACGGGCTGACGGGCTCCACCCCGTCGGCGTCGCTGCGCTCGACGCCCTGGTGCCACAGCTGCGCGGCGATCATCGCACCCTCAGCGTGCACCGCGTCGGTGACGCGGCGCCAGCCCGCCAGTACGTCGTCCCCGGCCAGCGTGGGCACCGATTCGGGGAAGCCGGCGGCGGGGTCGGGCAGTCGCACGCCCTCGGTCACGATCAGGCCCACACCGCCCGCTGCGCGGCGCGCGTAGTACGCCGCGACGTCGGGCCCGGGTACGCCGCCCGGTGACGCCTGGCGCGTCATGGGCGCCATGGCGAACCGGTTGGGAATGGTCATCGACCGGACGGTCAGCGGTCGGAACAGTTCGGAGACGCACTGGGGATTCACGGAGTGGTCCAACGCGGCCGCCGGCTCGGGGATTCCGTGCCCCGCGGGCGTCACAGCTCGGCGCGCCCGCGTTCGAAGAACTCCGTGACGTCGGCGGCCAGCTGGTCGACGTCGTGGCTCGGGTCGAGGGACAGGAAGGCGCCGAAGGGGGCGTTCCAGAAGTCTCCGATGCGGGAGGTCCACGGGCCGACGTACGCGTACGGCAGCGGATGGAACTCGTCACCCGGCGACACGCCGTAGTTGACCTCGGCGTCGGTGACGGCCACGTCGAAGTGCTCGGGCCACAACACCGGATGTCGTTCCGGCAGAGCGCTCTTCAGCGCGAAACCGCCGGCGTAGAGGCTCCGGTGGACGAGTTCGGCCGCCTCGGGGTCGACGGCGAGGACGGTGTCGGGGGTGAGCTGGTCGACGACTTCGTAGACGCCTGCGGGAGGTCCCACGTCGAGGTCGGTGGCCGCGGCGAGCGCCTCGACGGTCCCGGTCAGCGGAGCCCCCGCGTCACCCCACACCAGTTCGGTGCCGCGCACCGCAACGGGTATCGACACGCCGGTGAACCCGTCGGGCCGCACGGCGAGCCGGATGGTGCCCGCCGACCGGTACTGGGGACCGGCGATGAAGCTCTCGGCGATGCCGCGAAGCTGGCGGCGGGTGGTGACGTACGCGTGGCTGTCCATCGGTGCCAGCGTAGGTCACACGGCTTGGTAGCGACCTCACATCGCCGCACCAGCCCGGCGACAGTCAGGGCCTGCACCGTAGGGCCATGGACATCTCAGCTCGCCGAACCCGTTGCGGCGCAATCATCCTCATCGGCCTGGCAGCGTCGGCGCTGGCGGCCTGCGGGTCGTCGGACACCTCCCCGACCGCATCCGCCCCGTCGACGAGCACCTCGTCGAGTTCGGGTGCGGCCCCCGCGGCAGGCAAGGATCACGCCTCTGGACTGGTCGCCACCGTGTCCGGCGGCACCGTCACCCTGACCGGGCCGGCGGGCGCCCACACCGTCGTCGTCTCGCCGTCGACCCGCGTCACCCAGACCACGCCGGGTCAGCTGACCAACGTCGCCGTCGGTGACTGCGTGGTGGTGCGTCCCACCAAGAATGGCGGCGCGCCACCCGCCGTGACCGCTGCCTCGGTGCAGTTCGGCGCGGCCGACGACGGCCGGTGCGGCCACGCCGGCTCGGGCGGCAGGGCCGTGGTCGGCACCGTGGCGTCCATCAAGGGCAGTCAGGTCGCGGTGACCGAGGCGTCGCAACCCGCGAACGTGACCGTCACGGTGACCCCCGCCACGCGGTACGCGACCCGTAGCAAGGCGACCCCGGCGGCCATCGCGGTAGGCCAGTGCCTCACGGCACGCGGCACCACCGACGGCGACGGCAACCTGGACGCCCAGAACGTCGGCGTCCGGCCGTCGGTCAACGGACAGTGCCCGCAGGGCAAGCGCCAAGGCGGCTGACGGTCAGACCGTGAAGCCGAGCGCCCTGAGCTGCTCGCGCCCGTCCTCGGTGATCTTGTCCGGGCCCCACGGCGGGTTCCACACCCAGTTGATCTTGATTTCGTTGACCAGCCCCGAGCCGACCAGCGCGGTGCGCGACTGGTCCTCGATCACGTCGGTCAACGGGCAGGCGGCCGAGGTCAGCGTCATGTCTATCAACGCGACCTTCGCACCGGCGTCGCCCTCCTCGATGTTCAGTCCGTAGACCAGCCCGAGGTCGACGACGTTGATGCCCAGCTCGGGGTCCACCACGTCGCGCATGGCCTCTTCGAGGTCGGCCAGCACTTCGTCACTCACGGTGTCGCTCATCGTCGTTCCTCCTCGTCGTCGCCGGCCGGAGCCAGCGCTTGGTCCATCGGCCTGGCCTCGGCCAGGGCTGCCTTGAACGCCATCCAGCCCAGCAGCGCGCACTTCACCCGCGCCGGGTACTTCGCCACCCCGGCGAAGGCGATGCCGTCGCCGATGACGTCTTCGTCGCCGTCGATGTTGCCCCGGGAGGAGATCATCTCGGAGAACGCGGCGACGGTCTTCAGCGCCGCGCCCACGCTCTGGCCGATCACCTGGTCGGTGAGCACCGACGTCGCCGCCTGACTGATCGAACAGCCCTGTCCGTCGTAGGAGACGTCCACGACGGTCTCGCCGTCCTCGGACAACGTGACGCGCAGCGTCACCTCGTCGCCACAGGTGGGGTTGACGTGGTGGACCTCCGCCGCGAACGGCTCACGCAGTCCGCGGTGATGCGGATGCTTGTAGTGGTCCAGGATCACTTCCTGGTACATCTGTTCCATTCGCACGGCAGCTCACTCCCGCCCGAAGAAGTCGACCGCTCGCCGGACGCCCGCCACCAGGCGGTCCACCTCGTCGAGCGTGTTGTACACCGCGAACGACGCGCGGGCGGTGGCCGTGACGCCGAAGCGCTGGTGCAGCGGCCGCGCGCAGTGGTGTCCGACGCGAACGGCCACGCCGTCGTCGTCGAGTATCTGGCCGACGTCGTGCGCGTGGACTCCGTCGACCACGAAGCTCACCGGTGAGCCGCGATGAGCCATCCGAGTCGGTCCGATGATGCGCACGCCGGGAATGTCCGACAGACCCTGAATGGCGACGGCGACCAGTTCGCGTTCGTGAACGGCGACCACGTCCATCCCGATCGCCCCGAGATAGCGCGCCGCCGCAGCCAGTCCGACGACCTGTGACGTCATCGGGGTGCCCGCCTCGAACCGCTGCGGGGCTGGCGCGTACGTCGCCGCCTCCATCGTCACCGTCTCGATCATCGATCCGCCGGTGAGGAACGGAGGCATGGCGTCGAGCAACTCACGCCGACCGTAGAGGACGCCGATGCCGGTGGGGCCCAGCATCTTGTGACCCGAGAACGCGGCGTAGTCGACGCCGAGGGCGTGGAAGTCGACCGGCTCGTGCGGCACCGACTGGCAGGCGTCCAGGACCGTCAACGCTCCGACGGCCTTGGCCCGCGACACCAGCTCGCCGACCGGCGCGATCGCACCGGTGACGTTCGAATGATGGTTGAAGGCGACGACCTTCACCCGCTGGTCGAGTTGCAGCGAGTCGAGATCGATCTTGCCGTCCGCGGTGACCCCGTACCACCGCAGCGTGGCGCCGGTGCGCCGCGCCAACTCCTGCCACGGAATCAGGTTGGCGTGGTGTTCCAGTTCGGTGGTGACGATGACGTCGCCGGGCCCGAGGGCGCGCGCGAAGCGGTCGTCACCCAGCACGTAGGACACCAGGTTGAGCGCCTCGGTGGCGTTCTTGGTGAAGACGAGTTCGTCCGCGTCGGCGCCGACGAACCGGGCGATGTCCTCGCGGCCCTGCTCGTAGGCGTCGGTGGATTCCTCCATCAACTGGTGCGCCCCACGGTGGACCGCCCCGTTGGACGTCGTCAGGAAGTGCCGCTCGGCGTCGAGCACCTGCAGCGGCTTCTGCGACGTCGCCCCGGAGTCCAGGTATGCGAGCTGACTTCCGCCGCGCATCACCCGGCTCAGGATCGGGAAGTCGCCCCGAATGCGGAGCACATCCAGCGTCGTGGACGCAGCCGTCATGTCAGGCCTCGACCGCCTGGGTGAAGCGCTCGTAACCGTTGGCCTCGAGCTCGTCGGCCAGTTCCGGCCCGCCGGACTCGATGATGCGACCGTCGAAGAAGACGTGCACGTACTGCGGCTGGATGTAGCGCAGGATCCGGGTGTAGTGGGTGATCAGCAGCACGCCGGCGTTCTCGGCCTCGGCGTAGCGGTTGACGCCCTCGCTGACCACGCGCAGCGCGTCGACGTCGAGCCCCGAGTCGGTCTCGTCGAGGATCGCGATCTTCGGCTTGAGCAGACCCAGCTGCAGGATCTCGTGGCGCTTCTTCTCGCCACCGGAGAAGCCCTCGTTGACGCTGCGCTCGCTGAAGGCGGGGTCGATGTCGAGATCGCTCATCGCGGTCTTGACCTCCTTGACCCAGTGCCGCAGCTTGGGTGCCTCGCCGCGCACCGCGGTCGCCGCGGTCCGCAGGAAGTTCGACATGGACACGCCCGGTACCTCGATCGGGTACTGCATGGCGAGGAACAGGCCGGCCCTGGCGCGCTCGTCGACGCTCATGTCGAGGACGTCCTGCCCGTCGAGGGTGATCGACCCCGAGGTGACGGTGTACTTGGGGTGGCCGGCGATCGCGTAGGACAGCGTCGACTTGCCGGAACCGTTGGGCCCCATCACCGCATGGGTCTCCCCCGACTTCACGGTGAGGTTGACGCCCTTGAGGATCTCCACGTCGTCGCCGCCCTCGGCGGAGACGACGGAGGCGTGCAGGTCCTTGACTTCGAGTGTGGTCATATCAGCTGTCTCTTGCTTCCGTGATGGCTAGTTCTCGTTCAATGGCTTCGGTGAGGCGCTCGCGTACCGCGGGGACGGCGATCTTGGCGATGATCTCGCCGAAGAAGCCGCGCACCACGAGGCGTCGCGCCTGCTCCTCCGGGATCCCGCGGGCCCGTAGGTAGAACAACTGCTCGTCGTCGAAACGACCGGTGGCACTCGCGTGCCCGGCGCCGACGATCTCACCGGTCTCGATCTCAAGGTTGGGCACCGAGTCGGCGCGCGCGCCGTCGGTGAGCACCAGGTTGCGGTTGGCTTCGTAGGTGTCGGTGCCGGTGGCTTCCGCGCGGATCAGGACGTCGCCCACCCAGACGGTGTGTGCGTCCGGCCGGTCGGAGTCCGGATCGCCTTGCAGCGCACCCTTGTACAGGACGTCGGACTTGCAGTTGGGCTGCGAGTGGTCGACCAGAAGGCGCGACTCGAAGTGCTGTCCGTCGTCGGCGAAGTAGGTGCCCAGCAGCTTGGCGTCGCCGCCGGGGCCGGTGTACCGCACGGTGGTCGAGGTGCGCACGACGTTGCCGCCGAGGGTCACGTTGACGTGTCCCAGCACCGAGTCCTTGCCGAGCTTCGCGTGATGCGCGCTGACGTGCACCGTGTCGTCGGCCCAGTCGGCGATCCAGATGACGCCGAGATTCGCGGCGTCGCCGACGATGAGCTCGACGTTGTCGGCGTAGACGCCGCTGCCTCGCAGGTCGACGACGACGGTGGCCCGCGCCATGGCCTCGAGACGAATCTGCAGGTGTCCGTAGGCGGTGGCGCCCTCACCTGGTCCGGTGACGACGATCTCGATGGGCTCGGCCACCTCGACCTCGCGGCCGACCGTGACGACGGTGGCCGACTCGAACGACGAGAACGCTTGCGCCGCAACGCGGTCGGCGGGCACGCCGCCCTGTCCGAGCCGTTCGTCACCGCGGCCGACGGTCTCCACCGTCACACCCGCGCGCTCGCCGACCTCGACGGTCGCGGAGCCGGTGGCGGGGGCCGATCCGTCGTGCAGACCGCGCAGTCGCTTCAGCGGGGTGAACCGCCACAGCTCGTCACGACCGCCGGGCACCTCGAACGCGGCGACGTCGAACGAGCTGAACTGCTCGCCCTTGGTCGCACCGGCGAGTGCCGAGCCTGGCTTGGCGGCGCCTTCGACGGCAGCTGTCAGGTCCTGCGTCACCCAACGGCCCCTTCCATCTGCAGTTCGATCAGCCGGTTGAGCTCAAGGGCGTACTCCATCGGCAGCTCCTTGGCGATCGGCTCGACGAAGCCGCGCACCACCATGGCCATGGCCTCGTCCTCGGTCATGCCGCGGCTCATCAGGTAGAAGAGCTGATCGGCGCTGACCTTGGACACGGTGGCCTCGTGGCCCATCGTGACGTCGTCCTCGCGGATGTCGACGTAGGGGTAGGTGTCGCTGCGGCTGATCGAGTCGACCAGCAGCGCATCGCACTTCACGCTGGACCGGGAACCGTGGGCGCCCTTGTTGATCTGCACCAGGCCGCGGTAGGAGGCCCGGCCACCGCCGCGGGCGACGGACTTGGACACGATGTTGCTCGACGTGTTGGGTGCCAGGTGCAGCATCTTGGCGCCGGTGTCCTGGTGCTGGCCCTCGCCGGCGAACGCCACCGAGAGCACCTCGCCCTTGGCGTGCTCACCGGTCATCCACACGGCCGGGTACTTCATGGTGACCTTGGAGCCGATGTTGCCGTCGACCCACTCCATGGTGGCGCCGGCCTCGGCGCGCGCCCGCTTGGTGACCAGGTTGTAGACGTTGTTCGACCAGTTCTGGATGGTCGTGTAGCGGCACCGGCCGCCGGGCTTGACGATGATCTCGACGACGGCGGAGTGCAGCGAGTCGCTCTTGTAGATCGGCGCCGTGCAGCCCTCGACGTAGTGCACGTAGGCATCCTCGTCGACGATGATCAGCGTGCGCTCGAACTGGCCCATGTTCTCGGTGTTGATCCGGAAGTAGGCCTGCAGCGGGATGTCGACGTGGACGCCCTTGGGGACGTAGATGAACGACCCGCCCGACCACACCGCGGTGTTGAGCGCGGAGAACTTGTTGTCCCCGGCCGGGATCACGGTGCCGAAGTACTTCTGGAACAGCTCGGGATGCTGCTTCAGGGCGGAGTCGGTGTCGAGGAAGATGACGCCGAGCGCCTCGAGATCCTCGCGGATCGAGTGGTAGACCACCTCGGACTCGTACTGGGCCGCGACGCCGGACACCAGGCGCTGCTTCTCGGCCTCGGGGATGCCGAGGCGGTCGTAGGTGTTCTTGATGTCGGCGGGCAGGTCGTCCCACGTGGCGGCCTGCTTCTCGCTGGAGCGCACGAAGTACTTGATGTTGTCGAAGAAGATGCCCTCGAGGTCCGAGCCCCAGTTCGGCATCGGCTTCTTGTCGAAGGTGCGCAACGCCTTGAGCCGCATCTCGAGCATCCACTCGGGTTCGCTCTTCTTGGCGGAGATGTCCCGCACGACGGCTTCGGACAGTCCGCGCTGCGCGCTGGCGCCGGCGACGTCGGAGTCCGACCAGCCGTAGCCGTAGGTACCCAGCGAGGCGATGGTCTCCTCTTGGGTCAGCTGAGGCGCTTCAGGTGTGGTCGTCATGTCGACGCTCCTTGATTCTCGATGGCTGATGGACGGGATTCGGCGCGGGCCGTGCGCCGGGCGGGTTCGGGGACGAGCGGAACGTGCGTGGTGCACGCGCAGTCGCCGTTGACGATGGTCGCCAGCCTCTGCACGTGGGTACCCAGGATGTCGGAGAAGGCTTCCCGCTCCGCTTCGCAGAGTTCGGGGAATTCCTCGGCGACGTGGGACACCGGACAGTGGTGCTGACAGATCTGCACGCCGTCGATCGGACCCGTCACCCGCGTGGTGGTGGTGGCGTAACCAGCCTCCGTCAGCGCGGACGCGACCCGATCGGCACCTCGTACAACGTCACCGGCGCCCGGGGTTACTCCCGCGAGGATGGTGTCGATGCGGCGGCGCGCGAAGGTGCGGATGGCGTCGTCACCGCCGACCTCGCGCAGCTGCCGCATGGCGGCTACGGCCAGGTCGTCGTAGGCGTGGTCGAGCTTCGCCCGGCCGGCCGCGGTGAGCCGGTACCGCTTGGCGGGACGTCCCCGGCCGTGGTGCTGCCAGGAGGCCGCGGCGACGGATTCGGCGTCGCCGCCGTCGACCAGTGCGTCGAGGTGACGGCGCACCCCGGCCGCGGAGATGCCCAGCCGCTCGCCGACGTCACCGGCGGTCGTCGGGCCCTCGAGGAGCAGTTGCACGATGGCGCGGCGGGTGTGTCCGTCGGACGTCGACGCCGTGCCGGTGGACGGCCCACCGGCAGCAAGGGTCTCCGTTCGGATTTTCACAACACCATTGTGTCGGAATTCCAGATATGGGTCTAGCAAGGCGACCCTTAGATGGTCGACTTACTACGCTGCACTGATGGCTGCCCGCCGACCGTCGCTGAGCACCGCCGTCGCGCGGTGGCATGCCGACGAGTCGACGGTGGGGTCGCCGCTGATCGCGTCGGAGGTGGCGTTCCTGCGCCGGACGCGGGTCTTCGGCGCCACCGGCACGGTGCTGATGGCCATCGGTGCGCTGGGCGCGGGCGCGCGGCCGGTGGTGCAGGATCCGACCTTCGGGGTGCGCCTGCTGAACCTGCCCTCCCGCATCCAGACGGTGTCGCTGACCATGACGACGACCGGTGCGGTCATGATGGCGCTCGCGTGGCTGATGCTGGGCCGGTTCGCCCTCGGCAGCCGCCGCATGTCGCGCAGCCAGCTGGACCGCACGCTGCTCATCTGGGCGTTGCCGCTGCTCTTCGCCCCACCGATGTACAGCAAGGACGTCTACTCCTATCTGGCGCAGAGCCAGATCGCCCGGCTCGGCCTGGACCCGTACCGCGTCGGGCCCGCACCGGGACTGGGTCTGGACCACGTCTTCACCCTGTCGGTACCCAGCCTCTGGCGCGACACTCCGGCGCCCTACGGCCCCCTGTTCCTGTGGATCGGCCGGGGCATCTCGGAGATCACCGGCGACAACATCGTCGCCGCGGTGCTGTGTCACCGCCTCGTCGTGCTGGTCGGCGTGGGGATGATCGTCTGGGCCACCCCGCGGCTCGCCCGCCGGTGCGGCGTCGCCGAGGTCAGCGCCCTCTGGCTCGGCCCGTGCAACCCGCTGCTGTTCATGCACCTGGTCGCCGGCATTCACAACGAGGCGCTGATGCTGGGCCTGATGCTCACCGGCACCGAGTTCGCCCTGCGCGCCATCAGCCGCACCAGGGACAACTACCCCGCCGGTCCGCTGGTGCCGCGCCCGCTGCGGTGGCCGCACGACCGTGGGGAGTGGCTGCGGTGGAAACCGCTGGCCATGCTGATCGCCGGGACCGTCCTGATCACGATGGCCTCCCAGGTGAAGTTGCCTGCGCTGCTGGCCGTGGGGTTCGTGGCGGTGGCGCTGGCCGCCAAGTGGGGCGGATCGTTCCGGGCGCTGGTCGTCGCGGGCACCGCGATGGGGGCGATCGCGCTCGCGGTGATGGCGCTGATCGGGTGGAGCAGCGGCCTGGGCTTCGGCTGGCTGTTCACCCTCGGCACCGCCAACGTGGTGCGGTCGTGGATGTCGCCGCCGACGCTCGTCGCGCTCGGCACCGGTCAGGTGGGCAACCTGCTCGGCCTCGGTGACCACACCACCGCCGTGCTCGGACTCACCCGCGCCATCGGTGTGATCATCATCGCAATCCTGGTGACGTGGCTTCTGCTGTCGGTGCTGCGGGGTCGGTTGCACCCCGTCGGCGGGCTCGGCGTCGCCCTCGGCGTCACCGTCCTGCTGGCACCCGTCGTGCAGCCCTGGTACCTGCTGTGGGCGATCATCCCCCTGGCCACCTGGGCGTCGCGGCCGGGGTTCCGCGGAACGGCGATCGCAATGACGCTGCTCGTGGGCATATTCGGGCCGACGGCGAACGGCGACCGGTTCGCGCTGTTCCAGATCTTCGACGCCACCATCGCGAGCACCGTCATCGTGGCGCTGCTCATCGCCGTCAGCTACAACCGGCTGCCCTGGCGCCCGCTGCCCCAGACCGACGGCGGCGACGGCCGTGCCTCGGCGCCACCGGTGCCACCGGTCGCCACCTCCGACGCCTACGCTGAGACACCGTGACCTCCCGTGTCGATACCCCCGTGCGGTTGCGCGGCGTCACCAAGCGCTACGGGTCGACGACGGCCGTGGACGGACTCGACCTGGACGTGCAGCGGGCCGAGGTTCTGGCGCTGCTCGGGCCCAACGGCGCGGGCAAGACGACCACCGTCGAGATGTGCGAGGGCTTCGTCAAGCCCGACTCCGGCTCGATCGAGATCCTGGGCCTGGACCCCGTCGTCGACAACGCGCGGGTCCGGGAACGCATCGGGGTGATGCTGCAGGGTGGCGGCGGCTATCCCGCGGCGCGGGCCGGCGAGATGCTGGACCTGGTCGCCGCCTACTCGGCCGACCCCCTGGATCCGAAGTGGCTGCTGGACACCCTCGGGCTGACCGACGCGGCCAGGACCACCTACCGGCGGCTCTCCGGCGGCCAGCAGCAACGCCTGGCGCTGGCGTGTGCCGTCGTGGGCCGGCCGGAGCTGGTGTTCCTCGACGAGCCGACCGCCGGGATGGACGCCCACGCGCGGATCGTGGTGTGGGACCTCATCGACGGCCTGCGGCGCGACGGCGTGACGATCGTGCTGACCACCCATCAGCTCACCGAGGCCGAGCAGCTCGCCGACCACCTGGTGATCATCGACAACGGCGTCGCCGTGGCCAAGGGCACGCCCGCGGAGCTGATGGGCCGCGGCGCCGAGAACCAGCTGCGCTTCTCCGCCCCGCCGAAGCTGGACCTGACGCTGCTGGTCACCGCGCTGCCCGAGACGTACCTGGCCAGCGAGTTGAGTCCCGGCGAGTATCTCGTCGAAGGGCTGATCGACCCGCAGGTGCTGGCCACCGTGACCGCGTGGTGCGCGCGGCTCAACGTGCTGGCCACCGACATGCGCGTCGAGCAGCGCAGCCTCGAGGACGTGTTCCTCGACATCACCGGGCGGGAGCTGAGGTCGTGACGGTCAACCGCTTCGAGCCGGGCACGTTCACCCCCGATCCGCGACCGGCGAGCGTGCCGGCCATGCTGGCCGCGCAGTTCCGCCTCGAACTCAAGCTGCTGTTGCGCAACGGCGAGCAGCTGCTGCTGACGATGTTCATCCCGATCACCCTTCTGATCGGACTGACCCTGCTGCCGCTGGGCTCGTTCGGGCCCAATCGGGCGGCCACGTTCGCGCCGCCGATCATGGCGTTGGCCGTGATCTCCACGGCGTTCACCGGCCAGGCCATCGCGGTGGCGTTCGACCGCAGGTACGGCGCGCTCAAGCGGCTGGGTGCGACGGCCCTCCCCGTCTGGGGCATCATCGCCGGCAAGTCGCTCGCCGTCGTGACCGTGGTGTTCCTGCAGTCGATCCTGCTGGGTGCCATCGGCGTCGCGCTCGGGTGGCGGCCGCCAATCGCCGGGCTTGCGCTCGGCGCGGTGATCATCGCGCTCGGCACGGCTGCCTTCGCCGCGTTGGGCCTGCTGCTCGGCGGCACGCTCAAGGCCGAGATCGTGCTCGCGATCGCCAACCTGCTGTGGTTCGTGTTCGCCGGCCTGGGTGCTCTGACCCTGGAGAGCGAGGTCGACGGCGGGGTGGTCTCGCAGACGGTCCGCTTCATCGCGCGGCTCACGCCGTCGGGCGCGCTGACCGAGGCGCTCGGACAGGCCATGACGATGTCGGTGGACTGGTTCGGGGTGGCGGTGTTGGTCGCGTGGGGCGCGCTGTGCGCGGTGTGCGCGTTGCGCTGGTTCCGCTTCACCTGAGCCGCCCCTACTACGACCTGTAGTTAGAGCTGCTCTACGATCGGGCCATGGCCGTCGGACGCTCACTGCTGCGGGTCGTGGACGTGCTCCCGCTGCCCAGCCTGCGCACGCAGCGCATCATCGCCGCCGCCGTCGTGTTCACCCAGGGCGGCATCGCCGTCACCGGTGCGATCGTGCGGGTCACCGCCTCCGGGCTGGGCTGCCCGACCTGGCCGCAGTGCTTCCCCGGCAGCTTCGTCCCCGTCCCCGTGGCGGAGGTGCCGATCGTCCATCAGGCCGTCGAGTTCGGCAACCGGCTGATCACGTTCCTCGTCGTGCTGACCGCCGCCCTGGCGGTGCTCGCCGTGGTCCGCGCCCGGCGGCGCCGGGAAGTGATCGTCTACGCCTGCCTGATGCCCGCGTCGACGGTGCTCCAGGCCGTGCTGGGCGGCATCACGGTGCTCACGGGGCTGCTGTGGTGGACCGTCGCGATCCACCTGCTGGTGTCCATGGCGATGGTCTGGCTGGCGGTGCTGCTGTTCGTCAAGATCGGCGAGCCCGACGACGGCGTGGCCGCCCTGTCGGTGCCCCACCCGCTGCGGCAGCTGACGGCGCTCTGCGGCGTCGCCCTGGCGGTGGTGCTGGTGACCGGAACGATGGTGACCGGTGCGGGACCGCACGCCGGCGACAAGAGCATCGAGGCGCCGGTGCCCCGGCTGATGCTGGACATCGTCACGCTGGTCTACCGGCACTCCGCCCTGGTGGCGGCCTATCTCGCATTGCTGATCGGTCTCGCGTTCGGGTTGCTCGCCGTGCGCGCGCCCCGGCCGGTGACGATGCGCGTCGTCGTGCTGCTGGTGGCGGTGGCGCTGCAGGGCATGGTCGGCACCGTCCAGTTCTTCACCGGGGTGCCCGCCGCCCTGGTGGCGGTGCACGTCGCCGGCGCCGCCATCTGCACGGCCGCCACGGCCGCGCTGTGGGCGTCGATGCGCAGCCGCTCAGCGGTCGAGCGGGCCGAGCCCCAGCCGGTCCAGGGCTGACTCCACCGCCAGCGCGAAGTCGCGCTGCCGTAGGTCGCGGGTGGTCTCGTCGAGCTGGCGCCAGCCCAGCGACGGTTCGACGAGTTCCAACTCCAACAGCCGCGGGTCGTCCGAACCGCCGATGACGTCGACGCGGGCGTAGAGGAAGTCGTCGACGCCCATGTCCAGCCGGGCCGCCGCGGCGGCGAGCGCGGCATGCCCGACGTCCCACAGCTCGAAGTCCGGGTCGGCGGGCCGCAGGGTCTCCTCGGCGAAGGTGCCGGATTCGTCGAGGGCGGCGCGTTCGCCGGGCGGCGGCAGCAGCGGACCCTTGTTGAAGGCGTGGGACTGCCGGCCGCCGACGAACACCAGCGCGGTCTCACCGTCGACGATGCGCGGGTCGTAGGGCTGTACCAGCGCGGTGTGCCCGTCGGCCTGCAGGGCACGCGCATGCGCGCGGGCCAGGTCGGCGTCGGTGAACCGTTGCGCCCCCACCGAACCCGCCCCGATGGCGGGTTTCACGACGACTTGCCCGTCGGGAATCCGTACGGCCTCCCCCGGCCCGAAGAACGCGCTTGGCACGACCGGTACGCCCGCCGCCTCCAGATCGGCGAGGTACCGCTTGTCGGTGTTCCAGGCCACGACGGCCGGCGCGTTGACCAGATGGGGCACGCGCCGGGTCCAGGCGAGGAACTCCTCGAGTCGCTCGGTGTAGTCCCACGTCGCCCGCGGGATGACGAGGTCGGCCCCCAGGGTCGCCGGGTCGTCCCACGCCAACCACCGGGCGTGCAGACCGCGCGTCCGCAGCGCGGGAATCAGGCCGGCGTCGTCGCCGTCGCCCTCGACGAGGGCGCTGCAACCTGCGAGGACGATGCGGGGATGACGAACGTTGGGCCGTGCGAGCTTCACGTTGGAATGATAGGGGGCATGTACGCGATCGAAGTGTCCGAAACCGGCGGCCCCGAAGTCCTCACCTACGTCGAGAAGCCCGAACCGACGCCCGGCCCGGGGCAGGTGTTGATCAAGGCCGACGCCATCGGCGTCAACTTCATCGACACCTACTTCCGGTCCGGGCTGTACCCGCGCGATCTGCCGTTCGTCGTAGGCACGGAGGTCTGTGGCACGGTCGCCGCCGTCGGCGACGACGTGGCGGCCTTGAACGTCGGCGACCGCGTGGTCACTGCGCAGGCCAACGGCGCCTACGCGGAGTACACCGTCGCGCCTGCCGACTTCGTCGCCTACGTGCCCGACGCCGTCTCCGCCGAGGCCGCAGCGTCCTCGCTGCTCAAGGGCATGACCGCGCACTACCTGCTCAAGTCGGTGTATCCGGTGCAGCAGGGCGACACGGTTCTGGTGCACGCGGGCGCAGGTGGCGTCGGCCTCATCCTGACGCAGTGGGCGACCAGCATGGCGGTCAAGGTCATCACGACGGTCTCGACGAAGGCCAAGGCCGAACTGTCCCGCCAGGCGGGCGCGGTGGAGGTGCTGGACTACCCCGACGATCCGGCGGAGTTTGGCGCGCGGATCAAGGAACTGACCGGCGGCAACGGCGTCGCGGCGGTCTACGACGGGGTCGGTGCGTCGACCTTCGAGGCCAGCCTGGCCAGCCTGGCCGTGCGGGGCACGCTCGCGTTGTTCGGTGCGGCCAGCGGGCCGGTTCCACCGTTCGACCCGCAACGCCTCAACAGTGGGGGCTCCCTGATGCTGACCCGGCCGTCGCTGGCGCACTTCACCCGCACCGCCGACGAGTTCTCCTGGCGGGCGGGCGAACTGCTCGACGCGATCGCCACCGGAACGCTGAACATCACCGTCAGCGAGCGGTACTCGCTGTCCGACGCGGCCACGGCGCACCGCGACCTGCAGGGCCGCAAGACCGTCGGCTCCGTGGCGCTGATTCCGTAGCGTCCGCCGTGGCAGACGACCTGGTGGTCAGCAGGGGCTTCGCCATCCCGGCGGCCGAACTCGGCGAGCGCTTCTCCCGGTCGTCGGGTCCGGGTGGGCAGGGCGTCAACACCGCCGACAGCCGGGTCGAGCTGTCCTTCGACCTGGCCCGCTCGGCGTCGGTACCGGAGCGGCTGCGGTATCAGATGCTGTGCCGGCTGCGGACCCGGCTGGCCGGCGGCGTGCTCACCGTGACGGCCAGCGAGCACCGAAGCCAGTTGCAGAACCGGGCCGCGGCCCGCGAGCGGATGGCCCGCCTGCTGCGGGCGGCCGCGGCCGCTCCCCCGCCGGTACGCCGGGCGACGAAACCGTCCAAGGGCACCAAGGAGCGGCGACTGGCCGAGAAGAAACGGCGGGGCGGGGTCAAGCAGGGGCGTCGCGGAGGCTGGGACGCGAGCTAGTGGAGCAGCTTGGGCAGCGCCAGCGCCGAGTCGACGGCAAGCGCGCAGAACACCACGGCGAGGTAGTTGTTGGACTGTAGGAACAACCGCAGCGGCTTCACCGCCTCACCGCGCTTGACCCCGGCGTACAACTGGTGGGCCATCGTCAGGAACCAGGCGCCGGCCACCAGCGCGACCGCGGCGTACAGCCAGCCGGTGGCCAGCGCGAGGGCCAGTGTCGTGAGCACGGTCAGCCAGGTGTAGATCAGTATCTGCTTGGTGACCTGACGCTCGGTGGCGACCACCGGCAGCATCGGTACTCCCGCGGCCTTGTAGTCGTCCTTGTAGCGCATCGCCAGCGCCCAGGTGTGCGGCGGCGTCCAGAAGAAGATGATTCCGAACATGACCACCGCGGGCCACTGGATGGTGCCGGTCACTGCCGACCAGCCGATCATCACGGGCATGCAGCCAGCCGCGCCGCCCCACACGACGTTCTGCGACGTCCGGCGCTTCAACAGCAGCGTGTAGACGAACACGTAGAACGCGATGGTGGCCACGGCCAGCACGCCGGAGAGCAGGTTGGTGGTCCACCACAGCCAGGCGAAGGACCCGACCGTCAGCACCAGGCCGAAGATCAGGGCGTGCCGGGTCGGGACGGCGGCACGGGCCAGGGGCCGCAGCGCGGTCCGCTTCATCACCTTGTCGATGTCGGCGTCGGCCACGCAGTTCAGCGTGTTGGCGCCGGCGGCCGCGAGCATGCCGCCGAACAACGTGTTCAGGATCAGGAGCGGGTCGACGGTGCCGCGGTCGGCCAGCAGCATGGCCGGGATCGTCGTGACGAGCAGAAGCTCGATCACGCGGGGCTTCGTCAGCGCGAGATACGCCAGAAGGGTGGTTCGGATTCGTGCACCGAGCCGCTTACCCGGCGACGCCGGGCCATGCGCCTCGCGGGAAATACGGCGCTCGCGAATGCTCACGCAGTTGTTCTCCTCGAATTTCGCGGCAGCACGCTGGCTTCTACTACAGACGATGGTAGACCGTGGAACCGCGCCTCCACCAATACGGGGTGGCCGTTGGTGAACGGGCGGCCAACTTGGGTGACGCGGCCTGCGGCGATGTCACGGTCCGCACTAGGGTGATGGGTGACAGCTTGACGACACGAGGAGCTCCATCGTGACCACAACGGAAGAGATTTCCGCCCTCACCCGCCCCCACCACCCCGAAGACTGGGCCGACGTCGACTCGGTCGCCGTCGACACGGTTCGGGTCCTGGCGGCGGATGCCGTACAGAAGGTCGGCAACGGCCATCCCGGCACCGCAATGAGCTTGGCGCCGTTGGCGTACACGCTGTTTCAACGTCAGATGAGACACGACCCCTCCGACGTCCACTGGCTGGGCCGGGACCGCTTCATCCTGTCCTGCGGCCACAGCAGCCTGACGCTGTACATCCAGCTGTACCTGGGTGGATTCGGGCTCGAGCTCGAAGACATCGAGTCGCTGCGCACGTTCAAGTCCAAGACGCCGGGCCACCCGGAGTTCCGCCACACCAAGGGCGTCGAGATCACCACCGGTCCCCTGGGCCAGGGTCTGGCGTCGGCCGTGGGCATGGCGATGGCCGCCCGCTACGAGCGCGGTCTGTTCGACCCCGAGGCCGCGCCGGGCACCAGCCCGTTCGACCACTTCGTGTACGTGATCGCCTCCGACGGCGACATGGAGGAAGGCGTCACCAGCGAGGCCAGCTCGCTCGCCGGCACCCAGCAGCTCGGCAACCTGATCGTGTTCTACGACCACAACCAGATCTCCATCGAGCACGACACCAACATCGCGCTGTCGGAAGACGTCCCGGCCCGGTACCGCGCCTACGGCTGGCATGTCCAGGAGGTCGAGGGCGGCGAGAACGTCACCGGCATCGAGGAGGCCATCAAGGCCGCCAAGGCCGTGACCGACAAGCCGTCCTTCATCTCGGTGCGCACGATCATCGGCTATCCGGCCCCGACCAAGATGAACACCGGCGGCGTGCACGGTTCGGCACTCGGCGACGAGGAAGTGGCCGCCACCAAGAAGATCCTCGGCTTCGACCCGGAGAAGAAGTTCGAGGTCCGCGACGAGGTCATCGAGCACACCCGCAAGCTGGTCGACCGTGGCCGCGAGGCCCACGAGAAGTGGCAGCCCGAGTTCGACGCCTGGGCCGAACGCGAGCCCGAGCGCAAGAAACTGCTCGACCGGCTGCTCGCGCAGGAGCTGCCCGACGGCTGGGACGCCGACGTCACCTACTGGGAGCCGGGTTCCAAGGCGCTGGCCACCCGCGCGGCCTTCGGCCAGGTGCTCAACGACGTGGCGCCGCATCTGCCCGAGCTGTGGGGCGGCTCGGCCGACCTCGCGGGCAGCAACAACACCACGATCAAGGACGTGAAGTCGTTCGGCCCGCCGTCGATCTCCACCGAGGACTTCTCGGCCGACTGGTACGGCCGGGTGCTGCACTTCGGCATCCGCGAGCACGCCATGGGGTCGATCCTGTCGGGCATCGTGCTGCACGGGCCGACGCGCGCGTTCGGCGGCACGTTCCTGCAGTTCTCCGACTACATGCGCCCCGCGGTCCGGTTGGCGTCGTTGATGGACATCGACACCATCTACATCTGGACCCACGACTCGATCGGCCTCGGTGAGGACGGCCCGACGCACCAGCCGATCGAGCACCTCGCCGCGCTCCGCGCCATCCCCAACCTGTCGGTGGTGCGGCCGGGCGATCCGAACGAGACGGCCTACGCCTGGCGCAGCATCGTCGCGCGCGGCAACGGCAGTGGCCCGGTCGGTTTCATCCTGACCCGGCAGGGCATTCCGGTGCTCGAGGGCACCAGCTTCGAAGGGGTGGGCAAGGGCGGCTACGTCCTCGGCGGCGGTACGCCCGCCGACGACGCCGACGTCATCATCATCGGCACCGGTTCGGAGCTGCAGTTGGCGGTGGAGGCGAAGAAGTTGTTGGCCGAGAAGGACATCACCGCCTACGTCGTCTCGATGCCCTGCGTCGAGTGGTTCGAGAGCCAGCCGAAGGAGTACCGCGACAGCGTGTTGCCCCCCGAGGTGTCGGCACGGGTCGCGGTCGAGGCGGCGGTGGCGCAGAGCTGGCACAAGCTGGTCGGCGACACCGGCGAGATCGTCTCCATCGAGCACTACGGCGAGTCGGCGGACGACAAGACGTTGTTCCGTGAGTTCGGCTTCACGGCGGAGGCCGTGGCAGCCGCTGCAGAGCGATCACTAGACAACTAGGAGCATTTGATGACTCAGAACCCGAACCTGGCGGCGCTCAGCGCCGAAGGCGTGTCCGTATGGCTCGACGACCTCTCGCGCGAGCGACTGCAGACCGGAAACCTGCAGGAACTCATCGACACGAAGAGCGTCGTGGGCGTCACCACCAACCCGTCGATCTTCCAGGCCGCCCTGTCCAAGGGTGACGCGTACGACGCCCAGATCGCCGAACTGGCCGAGCGTGGCGCCGACGTCGAGGCCACCATCCGGACGGTCACCACCGACGACGTCCGCAACGCGTGTGACCTGCTCGCCAAGACCTACGAGGCCAGCGACGGCGTCGACGGTCGCGTGTCCATCGAGGTCGACCCGCGGATGGCACGCGACGCCGACAAGACGATCGCCCAGGCGGTCGAGCTGTGGAAGATCGTCGACCGGCCCAACGTGCTGATCAAGATCCCCGCCACCGAGCAGGGCCTGCCCGCGATCACCGCGGTGATCGCCGAGGGCATCTCGGTCAACGTGACGCTGATCTTCTCGGTGGAGCGCCACCGTCTGGTCATGGACGCCTACCTCGAGGGCCTCGAGAAGGCCAAGAAGGCCGGGCACGACCTCTCCAAGATCCACTCGGTGGCGTCGTTCTTCGTCTCCCGGGTGGACTCCGAGATCGACGCGCGTCTGGAGGCCATCGGCTCCGACGAGGCCCTGGAGCTGCGTGGACAGGCCGGCGTCGCGAACGCTCGCCTGGCCTACGCCGCCTACCAGCAGGTGTTCGTCGGCGGCGAGCGCTTCGAGACGCTGGCGGCCGACGGTGCGCGGGTGCAGCGGCCGCTGTGGGCCTCGACCGGCGTCAAGAACCCGGACTACTCCGACACCCTCTACGTCACCGAGCTGGTCGCCAAGAACACGGTCAACACCATGCCCGAGAAGACGATGGACGCAGTCGCCGACCACGGCGAGGTCAAGGGCGACACCATCACCGGCACGTCCGGTGCGGCACAGCTCCTGTTCGACCGGCTGGTCAACGTCGGCATCGACCTGACCGACGTGTTCCTGACGTTGGAGAACGAAGGCGTCGACAAGTTCGAGAAGTCGTGGGGCGAGCTCATCGAGGCGACCCAGGGTCAGTTGGACCAGAAGAAGTCTTGAGCGCCCCGTTGAGTAGCACTGCGGTGGGCGGCGAGTGGCAGAACCCGTTGCGCGACAAGCTCGACAAGCGCTTGCCGCGCATCGCGGGTCCCTGTGCGGTGGTCATCTTCGGCGTCACCGGGGACCTGGCCACCAAGAAGTTGATGCCGGCGATCTACGACCTGGCCAATCGCGGTCTGTTGCCGCCGACGTTCTCGTTGATCGGGTTCGCCCGGCGCGACTGGAAGGACGAGGACTTCGGCAACATCGTCCTCGAGGCAGTCCGGGCACACGCCAGGACGCCGTTCCGGCAGGAGGTCTGGGACCGGCTCAACGAGGGAATCCGCTTCGTGCAGGGCACCTTCGACGACGCCGACTCGTTCGGGCGGCTGAAGGAGACGCTGGAGAAGCTGGACGCCGAGCGCGGCACCGGCGGCAATCACGCGTTCTACCTGTCGATTCCGCCGAAGGCGTTCCCGACGGTGTGCGAGCAGCTGTCCACCTCCGGTCTGGCCCGGCCCGAGGGTGACCGGTGGAGTCGGGTCGTCATCGAGAAACCGTTCGGGCACGACCTGGAGAGTGCCCGTTCGCTCAACAAGGTCGTCAACAGCGTCTTCCCGGAGTCGTCGGTGTTCCGCATCGACCACTACCTGGGCAAGGAGACGGTTCAGAACATCTTGGCGCTGCGCTTCGCCAACCAGCTGTTCGACCCGATCTGGAACGCGCACTACGTCGACCACGTGCAGATCACCATGGCCGAGGACATCGGGCTGGGCGGTCGGGGCGGTTACTACGACGGCGTCGGCGCGGCACGGGACGTCATCCAGAACCACCTGACCCAGCTCCTGGCGTTGACCGCCATGGAGGAGCCGGTGAGCTTCAGTCCCGCGGAGCTGCAGTCGGAGAAGATCAAGGTGCTGTCGGCGACGCGGCTGGCAGAACCCGTGGGCGAGAACACGTCGCGCGGTCAGTACACCGAGGGCTGGCAGGGTGGCGAGAAGGTCGTCGGCCTGCTGCAGGAGGAGGGCTTCTCGCCCACCTCCACCACCGAGACCTACGCCGCGATCACCCTCGAGGTCGACACCCGACGGTGGGCCGGGGTGCCGTTCTACCTGCGCACCGGAAAGCGGTTGGGCCGCAGGGTGACCGAGATCGCCCTGGTGTTCAAGCGCGCACCGCACCTGCCGTTCGACGCGACGATGACCGACGAGCTCGGCAAGAACGCGTTGGTCATCCGGGTGCAGCCCGACGAGGGCATCACCTTGCGCTTCGGGTCCAAGGTGCCGGGTCACGCCATGGAGGTCCGCGACGTCAACATGGACTTCTCCTACGGGTCCGCGTTCGCCGAGGACTCCCCCGAGGCCTACGAACGGCTCATCCTCGACGTCCTGCTCGGCGAGCCGTCGCTGTTCCCGGTGAACCAGGAGGTCGAATTGTCCTGGGAGATCCTCGATCCCGCGCTCGCCCACTGGGCCGAGGTCGACGCCAAGGGCGGCAAGCCCGACCCCTACGAGTCGGGCGGCTGGGGGCCGGAGTCGGCCACGGAGATGCTGGCGCGAACCGGACGAGAATGGCGGAGGCCCTGACGTGATCGTCGACCTGGAAGCGACCACCACCACGGCGGTCAACAAGAAGCTGGACGGTCTGCGGGAAGAGGGCGGCGCGTTCACGATGGCGCGGGTCCTGACCCTCGTCATCGCCCCCGACAGCGAGACCGTCCTGGAGGAGTCGATCGAGGCGGCCAACGCGGCCAGCCGCGAGCATCCCTGCCGGGTGATCGTGGTCCTGCCCGTGGACCGCGACGCCACCGACGCCAAGCTGGACGCCCAGATTCGCGTCGGTCACGACGCGGGCGCGGGCGAGGTCGTGGTGCTCAAGCTGCACGGACCGCTGGCCGCGCACGCGAGCAGCGTCGTGACGCCCTTCCTGCTGCCCGACACCCCGGTTGTCGCCTGGTGGCCGGACGTGGCGCCGCGGGTGCCGGCTCAGGACCCCCTGGGGCAGTTGGCGATTCGACGGATCACCGATGCCACCTACGGCGTCGACCCGCTGGCGTGCATCAAGAGCAGGCTCGAGGGATACACCCCTGGTGACACCGACCTGGCGTGGAGCCGGATCACCTACTGGCGGGCGATGCTCACCTCGGCGCTGGACCAGGGACCGCACGAGGACATCGAGTCCGCCGTGGTGTCCGGTCGCAAGGAAGAACCCGCGCTCGACATCCTCGCCGGCTGGCTGGCCAGCCGCATCAAGGGTTCGGTGCAACGGGCGGTCGGTGAACTGAAGGTCGAGCTGGTCCGCAAGAGCGAGACGATCACGCTCAGTCGACCGCAGGACGGGGTGACCGCCTCCCTGTCCCGCACCGCCAAGCCCGAGGCGAAGCTTCCGTTGGCCCGCAGGGAGACCCGCGACTGCCTGGCGGAGGACCTGCGCAGGCTCGACGCCGACGAGATCTACCTCGCGGCGCTGAAGGGAATCGCCGAGGTGGAATATGTCTGAGACCGTGATCGAAACCTACGCCGACACCGACGCACTGGTCGCCGCCGCCGGCGACCGACTGGTGCTCGCGATCGTCGCGGCCATCGCCGAACGCGACGCCGCCTACGTCGTCGTGACCGGCGGCGGCACCGGCGTCAAGCTGCTCAAGCACCTCGGCGACCACGACGAGGCGATCGAGTGGTCGAAGGTGCACGTCTTCTGGGGCGACGAGCGCTACGTCACCGCCGACGACGACGAGCGCAACGACAAGCAGGCGCGGGAAGCGCTGCTGGACCACGTCGCCATTCCGGCCGCCAACGTGCACGCGATGCCCGCCAGCGACGGTGAATTCGGCGACGACGTCGACGCCGCCGCGCTGGCCTACGAGCAGGTGCTGGCCGCCAACGCCCCCGACGGCTCCCCCACGCCGGCCTTCGACGTGCACCTGCTGGGGATGGGACCCGAAGGTCACGTCAACTCGTTGTTCCCGCACACCGAGGCGACCGCCGAAACCGAGCGAATGGTCTTGGGCGTCACCGACTCCCCCAAGCCGCCGCCGGTGCGGATCACCCTGACGCTGCCCGCCGTCGCCCGCTCCCGCGAGGTGTGGCTGGTGGTGTCCGGGTCGGAGAAGGCCGAGGCGGTGGCCGCGTCGATCGGCGGCGCCGCGGCGGAGGACTTCCCGGCAGCGGGTGCGGTGGGTCGCGACGCGACGGTGTGGCTGCTCGACGAAGCGGCCGCGGCGAACCTGTAGCAGACCCCATACTGACTGCCATGGCAGACAAGGGCGACGGCAGGCGACGGCAGGCACCGGCGCGGCAGCGCATCAGGACGTTGACGCATGCCGCGTTGAACGCCGACGCCACCGTCGAGCAGGTCGAGGCCATCCTGGCCGACCTGGGACAGACCCTCGCGGACCTCGATTCGTCGACGAGCAGCCTCGACGTCACCCTCGAGCGGTTCAACGCCACGATCACCCGCATCGACGAGCTGGCGCCACGCCTCTTCGGCGTGGTCGACCGCCTCGAGGCCATCGTCGGCCGGGTCGAACGCATCGTCAGCGTCGGCGAGTCGGTGGTGGCACCGTTGGCCGCGACCGAGAGCGCCGTGCGAGGCGCGCTCAACGCCGTCCGCAAGAGCGCCGGTCTCTGAGGACGACGTGCCGGGACCACTCGAGGTCCTGCCGGTCGCCGACGGCGTCGGCCTGCCGTGGGACGTTCCGGTCCTCGATGCGGTGGCCGTCGTGGCCGAGGCCCGTGCCCGGTACGGCGACTCGTTCGTGGTGCGCAGTGGCGCCCACGACCATCTGTTCACGTTCTCCCCGACCGGGGTGGAGTCGTTCTACGCGCTGCCCGAGGCCTCGGCCAGCAAGGGCGTCGCCGACTACCTGATGTTGCGCCGGAAGCTGCCCGACGAGGTGTTCGCGGGCCGGCGAGTGCTGCCGGACGCGCTGTTTCGCCGCGACGACGTGTCGTCCTATCTCGCGCACCTGGACCGGGCGCTGGACGCCACGGAGGCCGAGTTGGGCGAGCGGGGATCCGTCGACGTGTTCGCCCTGACCCGGCGACTGGGACACCGCATGGGCCTGGCGTCGTGGGCCGGTCCGGGGTGTGCCGACGGAGCGGCCTTCGAGCGGTTGGTGCGCGCGTTCGACGCCCTCGACGGGTCGGACGCGTTCGTCCATCCCGACGCGATGGCCGCCGTGGCCGCGTCGGACAAGCGGGCCGAGCGGGCGGCGCTCGACGACGTCGCGGTCGTCGTCGGAGACGCCGTGCGGCACCTGGATTCGGGCGCTGACGGCGGCGGACTGTTCGGCCGGATCGTCGCGGCGTGGGCGACGGAGCCCGCGTCGGTTCGCGTCCGCGGCGTCGCCATGGACGTCGCGCTCATTCACGTCGCCTCGATGTCGAATTTGATGGCCGCCCTGGGATGGGCGCTGGTGGACCTCGTCGAGCATCCCGACCGGGCGTGCCACGTCGCCGCCGGCGACGCCGACCTCGCTCGGCGGTGTGCGCTGGAGAGCACCCGCATGGCGCAGCGGTCGATCATGGCCCGCGCCGTGCTGGAGACGGTCTCGTTCGACACCGGCGCGGGCGTGGTCGACGTGCCGGCGGGGTGGACCATCGCCACGCTGCTCCCGCTGCTCAACACCTCGGCCGCCCCCGGTCTCGAGCGGTGGGATCCCGACCGGTGGCACCGGCACCGCCTGGCCGACGCGAGCGCGTTGGCGTCGCCGATGCTGGTGACGGCGTTCGGACACGGCAGGCACGCGTGCCCGGCGCAGCCGTTCTCGTTGACCGCGATGAGCACGGCGACCACCCGGCTGCTCGGCCGCTACGACCTGACCCCGGAATGGGACCGGTATCCGCGTCCGGTGCCCGCGCAGATCGGGGGCGTCGCCCGCTCGGCGGACGTTTGTCGGGTCGGCTACCGCATGCGCTGATCCTGGGTATCGTCGGCTGGTGGCCACGCACGACGAACCGACGGGGTCGTCCCTGTCCGACCTGGACCTCCGGGTGCGCGCACTGGAAACCGTGCTGACGCAGAAGAACTACGTCACCTCCGAGGCGCTCGACGCGATCGTCGAGGCCCACGAGACCCGGATCGGCCCGCACATCGGTGCCCGCGCCGTCGCCCGCGCGTGGGTCGACCCGGAGTACCGGGAGGCCCTGCTGGCCGACGCGACGACCGCCGTCGCCGAGTTCGCCGACGACGGTCACGTCGGCGAATTGTTGATCGCGGTGGAGAACACCCCCCGGGTCCACAACGTGGTGGTGTGCACGCTGTGCTCCTGCTACCCGTGGGACGTCCTGGGCTTGCCGCCGAACTGGTACAAGTCGTTCGCCTACCGGTCGAGGACCGTCAAGCAACCCCGGGCGGTGCTCTCGGAGTTCGGCCTGCGGCTCGACCCCGACGTCGACGTGCGCGTGTGGGATTCGACGGCCGAGACGCGCTACCTGGTGGTGCCCATGCGGCCCGCGGGCACCGACGGCTTCGACGAGGAACGCCTCGCCGCCCTCGTCGACAGGGACTGCATGATCGGCGTCCGCGTGCCCGCGCCGGCGGACGGGGCGCGCTGATGGACGGCATCCACGATCTGGGCGGCATGGACGGCTTCGGTGCCGTGGCGCCGGAGGTCGACGAGCCCCGGTTCCACGAGCGGTGGGAGGGCCGGGCGTTCGCCGCGAGCATGACGATGGGCGCCGCCGGCCTCTGGAACATCGACGTCGGCCGGTACGGAATCGAGCGGCTGGCACCGGTGGTCTACCTGTCCAGCTCGTACTACGAACGGTGGCTGCGGCGACTCGAGCTGCTCCTGGTCGAATACGGCCTCGTCGACCAGGACGAGCTGACCAACGGGCAGTCGGCCACTGTCGGCCGCGATCTGCCCCGCGGCCCGTTCACGACGGAGCGGGTGCCGGCCGTCCGGCAGCGCGGCTCGTTCACCCGCGAACCGCAGGCACCACGACGGTTCGCGGAGGGCCAGCGGGTACGGACCCGCAACGACCACCCCACCTCCCACACCCGGCTGCCGCGGTACGTCCGCGGGCGCGTCGGCGTGGTGGAGCGACTGCACGACGCGCAGGTCTTCCCCGACAGCGTCGTCGACGGGACGGGCGAGGATCCGCAGTGGCTGTACACCGTTCGGTTCGACGGCACCGAATTGTGGGGCGCGGACGCCGAGCCGGGAACCACCGTGTCCGTCGACGCCTTCGAGCCGTACCTCGAGGCGCTCCGGTGACCGAGCCGGCCTTCGGGGCGCCGTGGCAGGCGCGCGCCTTCGCCATGGTCCGCGCCCTGCAGGACGCCGGGGTGGTGACGGCGGGCCAATGGGCCGACGAACTGAGCGCGGCGATCCGGCGCGCTCGCGACGCCGGTGACCCCGACGACGGCAGCACCTACTACGACCATTGGCTGGCCGCCCTCGAACGGCTCGTCGTGGCACGGGAGCTGACCACCGACGGCGCCCTGTCGGACTGCCGCACCGCGTGGGCGGACGCGGCGCGCCGGACCCCGCACGGCGCACCGATCGAGCTGGCCTAGCCGCTGTTGCGCAGTGCGGTCGCCAGCCCGCTCATGGTGAGCAGGATCCCCCGCTTGACCAGTTCGTCCTCGTCGCCGGAGCGGTACCGGCGCAGCAGTTCGACCTGCAGGTGGTTGAGCGGTTCGAGGTAGGGGAACCGGTTGAACACCGAGCGGGCCAGCGCCGGGTTGTCGGCCAGCAGGTCGTCGTGGCCGGTGATGAGCCGCAGCATCGCGATGGTGCGGTCGTGCTCGGCGACGATCTCGTCGAACACCCGGTGCCGCAACGTCTCGTCCTCGACGAGTTCGGAATACCGGGCCGCCAGGCCCATGTCGGCCTTCGCCAGCACCTGCGCCATGTTGGACAGCACCGACCGGAAGAACGGCCACTTCTCGTAGAGGTCGTGCAGCACGGCGAGCCGTTCGTCTCCCTCGCCGTCGGCGATGAACTCCTCGAAGGCCGTCCCGGTGCCGTACCAGCCGGGCAGCATCACCCGCGACTGACTCCAGGCCAGCACCCACGGGATCGCCCGCAGGTCGGAGATCGCCGTCGTCGGCTTGCGGGAGGCGGGCCTGCTTCCGATGTTGAGCGCACCGATCTCGCTGACTGGCGTCGACGCCTTGAAGTAGTCGACGAAACCCGGTGTCTCGTGCACCAATTCGGAGTACGCCCGCTGTGCCCGAGCGGCCAGGTCGTCGAGCACCTCGTAGGCGGGCTGGGCCGCGTCACCCAGTCCCTCCACGTCGAGCAGCGTCGACTCCAGCGTCGCGGCGAGCAGGGTCTCGAGGTTGCGGTGCGCGATGGTCGGCTCGGCGTACTTGGCCGCGATCACCTCACCCTGCTCGGTGATGCGCAGCGAGCCCTTCACCGCGCCCGGCGGCTGCGCGAGGATGGCGTCGTAGCTGGGCCCGCCACCGCGACCCACCGTACCGCCGCGACCGTGGAAGAGCCGCAGCCGAATTCCCGTCTTGCGCGCCGATTCGACCAGGTCGAGTTCGGCGCGGTAGAGCGCCCAGTTCGCGGCCAGGTACCCGCCGTCCTTGTTGGAGTCGCTGTATCCGAGCATCACCTCCTGCTGCTCGCCGCGGGCGTGCACCAGCGCCCGGTACAGCGGAATGTCGAGCACCGCTTCGAGAATCGACGAACCGCGCTGCAGGTCGTCGATGGTCTCGAACAGCGGCACGACGCCGACGGGGCTGTACGGCTGGTCCCCCGAGGCGTCCAGCAGACCGGCCTCCTTCAGGAACACCGCCGCCTCCAGCATGTCCGACACGGACTGGCACATCGAGATGATGTAGTTGGGCACCGCCTGCGGGCCGAACACCCGGACCGCTCTGGCCGCCGCGGCGGTGATGTCGAGCTCCTTGCGGGCCAGCTCCGAGAGCTCCGCACCCGGGCCCACCAGCGGCCGGCGGGTGGCCAGCTCCGTGGTCAGAAGGTCCACCCGCTCATCCTCCGAGAGCGACGCGTAGTCGGCGTGCACGCCCGCCCACGCGAGCAGTTCGGCCATCACCTCTTCGTGGACGTCGGAGTTCTGCCGCAGGTCCAGACCCGAGAGGTGAAAACCGAAGACGTGCACGGCTTCTCGCAGCCGGGCCAGCCGGTCGTCGGCCAGCAGCGAGCTGCCGTTCGCGCGCAGCGACGCGTCGACCACGTCGAGGTCGGCCTGGAACTGATCGGGCGTCTCGTAGCGCTCCAGGCCCAGATCCAGCTGGTACTCGGGCTGGCGGTCCAGGATCGCGGTCGCCGTCGCCGTCAACCGGCCGTGGATCACCCGCAGAGCGCGCCGGTACGGCTCGTCGGCGCGGGCCGGTTCGCCGCAGGTGTCGGCCAGGGTCCGCAGTTCGTCGTCGATGTGCACCAGCCGCACCGACATCGAGAGCTCCTCCTCGAGCGCGGTCAGCTCGACGAAGTAGTGCGCCAGTGCCGTGTAGGCGGCACTGCCGGTGGCCAGCCGAACCACCTCGCCGGTGACGTTGGGATTGCCGTCGCGGTCGCCGCCGATCCACGACCCGGGCCGCAGGATGGGCTGTTCGAGCACGTGGGCCTCGGGCCAGCGCGCCTGCAGCGCCGTGCGGACCTCGGCGTTGACCTGAGGGATGACCTCGAAGAAGGCCGCCGGGTAGTACCGCAGACCCGTCTCGATTTCGTCCTGAATCTTCAACCGCGACAAGCGAATCAACGCCGTCTGCCACAACACCAGGATGTTGCGGCGTAGCTCGAGGTCGATGCTGCGGCCGTCGTCGGTGCGGGTCTGACCGTGCATGCGCAATCGCATCAGTTCGGTGATGCGGTGCTGGGTGTCGAACACCGTCCGACGGCGGGTCTCGGTGGGGTGCGCGGTGATCACCGGCGACACCAGTGCGCCGGTGAGCGCGTCGGCCACGGTTGCGGAGTCCAGCTTGGCCGATTCCAGCTTGAGGTAGGTGGCGGCCAGACTGCTGTTCTGCGGCGGTTCGCCAGCCTCGACGTGGACGGCGCGGCGCCGTTCGCGGTGGATGTCCTCCGCGACGTTGGCCAGCAGCGCGAAGTGGGTGAAGGCCCGGATGACGGGAATCGCCTCGTGCACGTCGATGCCGTCGAAGAGGCTGGCGAGGTCGGCGCGGTCGATCTCGGAGCGCCGCACCTGGAAGGAGCCGACGCGGGCCTGCTCCACCAGATCGAAGACGTGATCGCCGTTTTGTTCGCGCACGGTGTCGCCGAGAATGGCGCCGAGCAGACGGATGTCCTCGCGCATCGGTTCGGTGGCCTCGCGGCCGACCTGGGTTCGGCGCACCGAGCCGATGGGTGCGAGGGCGGTATCGGGGGCATCGGCCATGACGACAAGTATCGACGCACCGCGATCGGGCCGCATGACGAGGTCCCGTCCGGTACATTCGGCGGCGGTGTCCAGGGCGCCTCCGGTCCGCGGAAACGGGTTCAACCCTCCTGGGATGACGATCGTCTTCGGCCCGCCCTCCTTTCGGCCCGACGCAGCGGACTTCGGGTGCGACGAAAGGAGGCCGTCATGGCCCCGTCCCTGCCCGTCAACCCCTCCCTGGAGCGGTTCCGTCGCGACGCCCGCCGACTGCAACGGGCCGTGCGCGCCAACGATCCCGAGGCGCTCGCCCACGTGTCGCGCCACCATCCCTCGGGGTCACCCGCCGACCCGGCCGCGTTCGCGTTGACCGCCGCGCAGCACGTGGTGGCCCGCGCGGTCGGCTTCGGCAGTTGGCCACGGCTGAGGGCGTATCTGCACACCGCCGAGGAACTGCGCCGCGACCCCACCACGAGCATCGTCGACGACGACCCCCTCGCCCGATTCCTGTCGCTGGCCTGTCTGACCTACTCCCCTGGCGACGGCCCGGACAGATGGAACGCGGCCGCGGAGATCCTGCGCGCACACCCGGATCTGCCGTCCCGGAGTCTGCATGTCGCGGCGGCCGTCGGCGACGCGAGCGCGGTGGCACGCCACCTCGACGCCGACCCGGGCGGAGCCACCCATCAGGGCGGGCCGTTCGGCTGGACCGCACTGTTCCACCTCGCCGCGTGCCGCGTGCCGCAACGGGATCCGGTGGCGACGGCACGGCTGTTGCTCGACGCCGGCGCGGACCCGAACGCGGGCTATCTCTGGCTGGCGCTGCCGACGCCGTTCACCGTGCTGACACTGTGCTTCGGCGAGGGCGAGGCGGGCCCGGGACGCCAACCACGGCACCCGGCGGGCGACGAGCTGGCCGGCCTGCTGCTCGACCGCGGTGCCGATCCGAACGACGCTCAGACGCTGTACGACCGGACGTTCGCCCGCGACGACGGGCATCTGCGAATCCTGTTGCCGGCCGGCCTCGGTCGGGGTGACGGAGGGCCGTGGCAGCGTCGACTGGGCGAGGCGCTGGAGACCCCCGTCGAGATGGTGCAGCGGCAGGTCGACTGGGCCAGGGACCGGGGTTTCACCGACCGCCTCGAGTTGCTCGCCTCCTACGGCTTCACCGAGGGCCGGCCGGCGACTGCGCCGTCGCCCTGGCGACCGAAGGGGCCGGAGCCGCCGGTCGCGGCGGCGGGCACCCCCGACGGGGTACGCGCACTGGCGGCCGCGGGCGGTGACCTGAATGCCAGGTTCGACGGTCACACGTTGCTGCACCACGCTGCGTGGATCGGCGACGTCGAGCTGGTGGAGGCGCTACTGGAGTGCGGGGCCGATCCCGACGTCGTCGACGACCAGCACGGTGCCACGCCGCTGGGCTGGGCCGAGCACGGTCAGGCGGAGGCGACGGCGGCGGTGCTGAGGCTCAGGAGCCGTACTTGATCTGCAGGGCGACGGCGACGATCGAGACGAGCCAAATGGCGGTGATGAAGTAGGTGAGCCGGTCGAGGTTCTTCTCCACGACGGTCGACCCGGAGAGGCTGGACTGCACGCCGCCACCGAACAGAGTCGACAGGCCGCCACCCTTGGCGCGATGCAGGAGCACCAACAGGATCACCAGGACGCTGGTGACGACGAGGGTGATCTGCAGAGCGAAAATCATGGTCGCCAGACTACCGGCGGACCCGCCGGATCACGGAATCGGGGTCAGGGCGACGGGTCAGGGCAGGGGTCCGCCGGCGGCGATCGCCGACAGGATCGCGAACTGTTCGCCGTCCAGCGACGCCCCGCCGACGAGGGCACCGTCGACGTCGGTCTGCCCGACGATCTCTCCCACGTTCTTGGCGTTGACGGAACCGCCGTAGAGCACGCGCACGGTGTCGGCCACGGCGGGCGTCGCCAGCTCGGCCAACTCGGCGCGGATGGCGGCGCAGACCTCTTGCGCGTCGGCGGCGCTGGCCACGCGGCCGGTGCCGATCGCCCAGACCGGCTCGTAGGCGATGACGGTCGCCGCGATCTGCTCGGCCTTGAGCCCCGCGAGCGAACCCTTGAGCTGGTTGACGTTGTAGGCGACGTGGTCGCCCGCCTCCCGGACCTCCAGCCCCTCGCCGATGCACACGATCGGGGTCAGCCCGTGCTTCAGCGCGGCCGCGGCCTTGGCGGCGACCAGCGCGTCGTCCTCGCCGTGCAGGGTGCGCCGCTCCGAGTGCCCGACCACCGCGAAGCTGCAGCCGAGCTTGGCCAGGAACGAGCCGCTGATCTCGCCGGTGTAGGCACCTGAGTCGTGCTTGGAGACGTCCTGGGCCCCGTAGGTCAGGCGGAGCTTGTCACCGTCGACCAGGGTCTGCACGCTGCGCAGGTCGGTGAACGGCGGGATGACCGTCACGTCGACCTTGTCGAAGTACTTCTCCGGCAACGAGAACGCGATCTTCTGCACCAGGGCGATGGCCTCGAAGTGGTTGAGGTTCATCTTCCAGTTGCCGGCGATGAGCGGCTTACGTGGCACGGCGATGAGCCTCTCGGGCGAAGAGCAACATGTCGGGGTCTCCTAGTCTTCGAGGATCGAGATGCCGGGCAGCGTCTTGCCCTCGAGGTATTCCAGCGACGCGCCGCCGCCGGTCGAGATGTGCGAGAAGCCGTCCTCGGGCAGGCCGAGCTGGCGCACGGCGGCGGCCGAGTCACCCCCGCCGACGACGCTGAACGCGCCCTTGGCGGTGGCGCCGATGACGGCCTCGGCGACGCCCTTGGTGCCCGCGGCGAACTCCGGGAACTCGAAGACGCCCATGGGCCCGTTCCAGAAGACGGTCTTGGCGTTGGACAGCAGCGCGGTGAACCGCTTCACCGACTCGGGACCGATGTCGAGGCCCATCCGGTCGTCGGCGATGGCGGTCACGGCCACCGTCTCCGCCGGGGAGTCGGCGGAGAACTTCTCCGCGACGACGACGTCCACCGGCAGGTGGATGACGTCGCCGTAGTCCTCGAGCAGCTTCTTGCAGGTGTCGACCATCTCGGGCTGCAGCAGTGACGTGCCGACCGAAACACCTTGTGCGGCAAGGAAGGTGAAGCACATGCCGCCGCCGATGACGATGCTGTCGGCCTTGTTGGCCAGGTTCTCGATGACGGCCAGCTTGTCGGAGACCTTCGAGCCGCCCAGCACGACCGCGTACGGGCGCTCGGTGGAGCTGGTGAGCTGCTCGAGCACCTTGACCTCGGTGTCGACCAACGAGCCCGCGTAGTGCGGCAGCAGCGTCGCCACGTCGTACACCGACGCCTGCTTGCGGTGCACCACGCCGAATCCGTCGGAGACGAACGCCCCCGGTGACCCGTCGGCCGCGCTGACCAGTTCGGCCAGTTCCTTGGCCAGGGCGAGGCGCTCGGCGTCGTCCTTGCTGGTCTCGCGCGGGTCGAAGCGGATGTTCTCGACCATCAGGACGTCGCCGTCGGTGAGGCCTTCGGCGCGCGCGAGCGCGTCGGAGCCCACCACGTCACCGGCCAACTGGACGTGCCTGCCCAGTTCCGCGCCGAGGGCCGCCGCGACGGGCGCCAGCGAGAACTTGGGGTCGGGGCCGTCCTTGGGCCGCCCGAGGTGGGCGGTGACGACGACCTTCGCGCCCGCGTCCGACAACGCCTTCAGCGTGGGGACGGACGCGAGGATGCGCCCGGGGTCGGTGATGGTGCCCTCGTCGTCCAGCGGGACGTTGAGGTCGGAGCGCACCAGCACGCCCCGGCCCTCGACGCCCTCGGCGAGCAGATCCGACAGTGACTTGATGGAGGAGTCGGCCACGGATCCGGCTCTACAGCGACTTGCCGACCAGCGCGACCAGGTCCACGAGGCGGTTGGAGTAACCCCACTCGTTGTCGTACCAGGAGACGACCTTGGCCTGGTCGTCGATCACCTTGGTCAGGCCCGAGTCGAACAGCGAGCTGTGCGGGTCGGTGACGATGTCGCTCGACACGATCGGGGCGTCGTAGTACTTGAGGATGCCCTTGAGCTTGCCTTCGGCGGCGGCCTTGAACGCGGCGTTGATGTCGGCGGCGCTGGCCGACTTCGCGAGCTGGGCGGTGAGGTCGGTGACCGAGCCCGTGGGGATCGGCACGCGCAGCGCGTAGCCGTCGAGCTTGCCCTTGAGCTCCGGGAGCACCAGGCCGATGGCCTTGGCGGCACCGGTCGAGGTGGGGACGATGTTGATGGCGGCGGCGCGGGCGCGACGCAGGTCGCTGTGCGGGCCGTCCTGCAGGTTCTGGTCCTGGGTGTACGCGTGGATCGTGGTCATCAGGCCCTTGACGATGCCGAACTCGTCGTTGAGCACCTTGGCCAGCGGGCCGAGGCAGTTGGTGGTGCACGACGCGTTGGAGATGATGTTCTGGCTGCCGTCGTACTTGTCGTCGTTGACGCCCAGCACGATGGTGATGTCCTCGTCGGTGGCCGGCGCGGAGATGATGACCTTCTTGGCGCCCGAGTCCAGGTGGCCCTGGGCCTTGTCGCGCTTGGTGAAGATGCCGGTCGACTCGACGACGACGTCGACGCCCAGGTCGCCCCAGGGCAGTGCCGACGGGCCTTCCTTGACCGCGAGGGCCTTGATCTTGTGGTCGCCGACGACGATGGTGTCCTCGCCCTCGAGGCTCACGTCGTAGGGCAGCCGGCCGAGGATCGAGTCGAACTTCAGCAGGTGCGCCAGCGTGGCGTTGTCGGTCAAGTCGTTGACGGCGACGATCTCGATGTCGGTGTTCTTGCCGAGGGCCTTCTGTGCGTCCAGGGCCCTGAAGAAGTTGCGTCCAATTCGACCGAAGCCGTTAACGCCTACCCGAACGGTCACTGTCGTGCTCCTTAGATCTCGAAGAGTGCTCCGGCATGTTGCCCAGTCACGTACTCGGGCATCAGCCTAGTGGTGCGCCGTCCTCGACGCGAAGGCTGGTCAGTGGGTGGCCAGACTCTGGTCCCGGTACGGGTTGCCGAGCCATTCGAGGCGCATTTCCTGTAACGAGCCGTCGGCCTCGAGCCGTTCCTGCGCCGTGACGAGCTGCGCCGCCAGCGCGTCGTCACCCGGGGCGACGGCGACGGCGATCTCCTCCCGCGACAGGCCGCGCTGCACCAGGTCGACGTCGGGCAGCGGCCCGACGAGCGCGGCGAGCGTGGGCGCGAGGGCCATCAGCGCGTCGCACCCGGCTGCCGCGAGTTGGGTTGCGATCGAATGAAATTCGGGTTCGTCGAACGCGCGGACCGCCGCGACCCGGCCGTCGGCCAGCAGGCGTTCGGCGACGGCCTGGCCGGTGGACCCGCGCCGGACCGCGACCGTCAGGCCGGCGAGGTCGTCGACCGACCGGACCGCCGGATGACGCGCGGCGTCGACGGCGAGGGCCAGATCCGACACCAGGTACGGCGGCCCGAAGGCGGCCACTCGCCGGCGTTCGGCCGTGACGGCGACGCCCGCGATCACGCAGTCGCACCCGCCGGCCACGAGAGCGGCGAGGGCACCGTCGACGTCGTCGTGGGCGACCGACTCGACGCGCAGGCCGAGGGCGGCGGCCAGAACGGTGGCCAGGTCGACCGCGAGACCTCCGCCACCGTCCATGCCGGCGAACGGTGGGTCGGGAACCAACGTGCCCACCCGCAGGGTGTCCATCGGCTCACGGTAGCGGCGACGGCCGATTCGACCGAACCGCGGCCGCCACCGCCGTGCAGCGGCTACGGTCCGTTAGCTCGAGTCGGAGGTTCAGATGCCGGAGAAGTCCCGTCGCCCCAGTTCCCACCCCAAGCCGGCGGCGGCCGTGCGACTGCGTCTGTCGCTTGCCGCGGTCCTCCTGGCCGGGTTCTCCGCCGGAGCCCTGGGCAGCGGCGGCGTCGCTTTGGCCGACGAGGGGCCCTCCGGTTCCGGCGGCACGTCCACGTCCTCGGCGGCGTCCGGCGACACGTCACCTCAGAAGGACACGCCGGACGCCAAGCCGGACACGAAGCCGGAACCGACGGCGCCGACGAGTCCGGCGACCGGCACCACGCATCAGACCGTCGGGTCGACACCGGCCAAGGACGACGCCGATCACCCGGTGGAAGCCGAGCCGGTGAAGGCAGACCCGGTGGAAGCCGACCCGGCGGAGGCCGATCCGGAGCCGGTCACCGCCCCGCCCGTCGAGGCGCCCCCGATCCCGAACAAGCATGCGCAGCAACGGGATACCGCCGTGGTGTCGCGTCCCGAGCCGTCCCGACCCGAGGCGCCGAGCGTCGTCGCGCCCGTCCTGCGCGGTGTCGCGCCGGCGGTCACTCCCCCAGCGGTCACCGCCCCGCCAGCCGTCGCTGCGGCGGCGGTCGTCGCCCCCAACCCCGCCCCGACCATCGCGCCCCGGCTCGACCTGCAGTTCGCCGGCCTGGCCGTCGACGTCGCCACGGTGACCGTGTCGGTGGTCCACACCGCCGCGAGCGTCGTCGCCCAGGCCTTCGGCCCGTCCAGCTTCCTCGGCGTGCCGTACCTGTTGGCCATGTCCGTGGTCAACGCCGCCGCCGCCGTCGGACGGACCCTGGCCGGCGCGCCGCTGGAATCCCCGAGCGGCCAGTTCGCCGTCAACTACGGCATTCTCGACGGGCTCTCCTTCTTCACCCCCACCAGACCACCCGCGGGTGCGAACGACCCGTCCATCACGGTCACCCCCGAGCACCCGCTGCCGATCATCCTGCTCAACGGCACCACGGCGACGCAGGGCGCGAACTGGTCGGTCGGCGCGCCGGTGCTGGCCAACGCGGGCTACAAGGTCTTCACGTTCAACTACGGCAACACCACCGCCGATCCGAACTTCCCGATTCAGGCGGTCGGCGACATCCGGCAGTCCGGCCGGGAACTGGCCGCCGAGGTGGACCGGGTGCTCGCCCTCACCGGGGCTCCCAAGGTCATTCTGATCGGGCACTCTCAGGGCGGCGGGATCCTGCCGGTGTACTACGTCAACGAACTCGGCGGTGCGGACAAGGTCTCCCAGGTCATCGGCCTCGCCCCGAGCAATCACGGCACCGACTTCGACCAGCTCAACGGGTTGACGTCCATCCCGATCCTGGGACCGCTGCTGGTCGGCATCGCGGACCTGATCGCGCCCGCGTTGTTCCAGCAGGCGCAGGGATCGCCGTTCCAGCAGGAGGTCTACGGGGACGGCGACACCAGGCCGGGCGTGCTGTACACGACCATCTCCTCGGTCAACGACGAGGTCGTCACGCCCTACACGCAGCAGGCCCTGACCGGCGCGGGCGTGACCAACGTCGTCCTGCAGGACCGGTATCCGGGGCTCGTCGTCGGCCACGCCAACATCTTCCTGAGCCCGCAGGCGATGGCCGCGGTCCTCGACGCGCTGGCGGCCAACCCAGCGGCCAATCCGCTGCCGGCGCCGACGGCGGTTGCCGCCTAGGTGCCTAGGCGTCGTCCAGCAGATCCGGCGTCACGGCCGACTCGGTGTCGGGGATGCCGTCCTGCTTGGCCTTGCGGTCGGCCATCGACAACAGCCGTCGAATCCGCCCCGCCACGGCATCCTTGGTCATCGGCGGCTCGGCGAGCCGGCCCAGTTCCTCCAGGGACGCCTGCCGGTGCTCGACCCGCAGTCGGCCCGCGTTGGACAGGTGGTCGGGCACCGAGTCGCCGAGGATGTGCAGCGCGCGTTCGACCCGGGCCGCGGCGGCCACCGCCGCGCGGGCCGAGCGGCGCAGGTTCGCGTCGTCGAAGTTGGCGAGGCGGTTCGCGGTCGCCCGCACCTCGCGGCGGAGGCGTCGCTCCTCCCACGTCAGCCGGGTGTCCTGAGCGCCCATCCGCGTCAACAGCGCGCCGATGGCCTCCCCGTCGCGGACCACCACCCGGTCGCTGCCGCGCACCTCGCGGGCCTTGGCGCTGACGCCGAGCCGGCGCGCCGCACCGACGAGCGCGAGGGCTGCCTCGGGACCGGGGCAGCTGATCTCCAACGACGACGAACGGCCGGGCTCGGTGAGCGACCCGTGCGCAAGGAAGGCGCCGCGCCACGCGGCTTCGGCGTCGCCGACGCTGCCGCCCACGACCTGCGCGGGCAAACCGCGCACCGGCCGGCCGCGCAAATCCAGCAACCCGGTCTGCCGGGCCAGCGCCTCACCGTCCTGCGCCACCCGCACCACGTACCTGGTGCCCTTGCGGATGCCGCTGGCCGTCATCACGTGCACGACCGCGTTGTAGCCGTACAGGTCGTGGATGTCCTTGCGCAGCCGCCGCGCGATGACCCCGAGGTCCACCTCGGCCTCGACCACCACCCGGCCCGCCACGATGTGCAGGCCACCGGCGAAACGCAGCAGTGACGCCACTTCCGCACGCCGCGCGCTGACCGAGTTGATCACGAGCCGGCTGAGCTCGTCCTTGACCTCGGCTGTCATCGCCACGAGATCGTCACCTTTCGTCGACCGACTGGGCGGCGGCCGGCGGAGCCGGCGGCGGCACGGGTGCACTACCGCGCAGCCTCACTCGCTCCAGCGCCGCGGCCAACTTGGCCGGGTCATGTAATGGTGTACCAGGTCTGGACACGTCAGCGAACTCCACCCGAGCCTCGAGGCTGGCCGCGGTGCGCCGAAGTTGGTCCCGTTCCCGCTCCCCCGGTACGCCTGCCGCATCGACGACGATGTCGTGCACGGTGAAACCTGGCGCATGCTGCGCCAGTACGTGGATGTGGCGCTCGGCGGAGAATCCCGCCGTCTCGCCGGGTTCGGCCACCAGGTTGAGCACCAGGGCGCGCCGCGCGGTCGTCGCCTGCAGCGCCGCGGCCAGTTGCGGCACCAGCACGTGGGGAATCACGCTGGTGAACCAGGAGCCCGGGCCCAGCACGACGAGGTCGGCCGCCATGATGGCGTCGACCGCCTGCCGGGTGGCCGGCGGATTGCCCGGATGCAGGCGAACCCGTCGGACCTTGCCCACGGTGGTGGCCACGGCGACCTGGCCCCGGATGACGCGACTCATCCGCGGGTCGGACTCCAGTCCCGCGACGTCGGCCTCGATCTGCAATGCGATCGGGCACATCGGCAGCACCCGGCCCTTGAGGTCCAGGATGCGGCCGAGTTCGTCGAGTGCGGCGACCGGGTCGGCCAGCACCTCGTTGAGCCCGGCGAGCAGCAGGTTGCCGATGGGGTGGCCGGCCAGCGCGCCGCTGCCGCCGAACCGGTGCTGCAGGATGGTCGCCCACAGATGGCCGTGAGGGGTGTCGGATGCCAACGCCGCCAATGCCATTCGCAGATCGCCCGGCGGGACGACGTCGAGTTCGCTGCGCAGCCGACCCGACGAGCCGCCGTCGTCGGCGACCGTGACGATCGCGGTCACGTGGGGCGTCAACCGGCGCAGGGCCGACAGCGTCGCATACAGACCGTGGCCGCCACCCAGTGCGACGATGCGTGCGCTCACTCGCGGCCCAGATCCCGGTGCAGCACCCGCACCGTCAGATCGCCGTCACCGTCGAGTCGCCCCGCGAGGGCTTCGGCGATGGCGACGCTGCGATGCTTGCCGCCCGTGCACCCGATCGCGACGGTCATGTAGCGCTTGCCCTCCCTGCGGTATCCGTCGATGACGACGTCCAGAAGCCGATGGTAGGTGTCGATGAAGTCCGCCGCCCCCGGTTGGCCGAGGACGTAGTCGCGCACCGCCGGATGCCGACCGGTGTGCGGTCGCAGCTCGTCGACCCAGTGCGGGTTGGGCAGGAAGCGGACGTCCATGACGGTGTCGGCGTCCATCGGCAGGCCGTACTTGTAGCCGAACGACTCGACGGTCACGTTGGTGTGTGCCACCGTCTCGGCGGCGAACGCCCGCTCGATGGTCTCCCGGAGGGCGGGCACCGGCAGCGACGAGGTGTCGATCACCAGGTCGGCCGCGGCCCGGATGGGCGCCAGCATGGTCCGCTCCGCGGAAATGCCTTCGGCCAGAGTCTGATTGCCCTGCAGCGGGTGGCTGCGCCGGTTCTGCTCGTACCGGCGGACCAGGATGTCGTCGGAGGCCTCGAGGAACAGCACCCGGGGGGTGATGCCGCGGGTGGCGAGGTCGTGCCGCACCCATTCCAGGTCGCCGGTGAACCCACGCGACCGCACGTCCATCACGACGGCGAGCTGGGTGATGCGCGATCCGGCGGCCAGCCCCAGCTCGACCATCCTGGCGATCAGTTCGGGCGGCAGGTTGTCGGCGACGTACCAGCCGAGGTCTTCGAGGACCTTCGCGGCGGTGCCGCGGCCCGCGCCCGACAGACCGGTGACGAGGACGACGTCGATCCCGGCCGCGGGCGGATCGTCGCCGTGGCCTTCGCGCAGATCGGTCATGCGCGATCCGCCTCCAGCTTCTCGCTCGTCGTCATCCCCTGGCCCGTCATCGACACCTCGTCCTTGATCGTAGGCACGCCGAGTGCCTCCAGGACGGCGTTCGCCGTGGCCACTCCGATTCCCGGCACCGCGGTGATCTCCTCGACGGTGGCGTCCTTCAACCGGGCCACCGACCCGAAGTGAGTCACCAACGCCTTTCGCCTGTGCTCCCCCAGTCCCCGCACGGAGTCTAGTGCCGACGCGGTCATCCGCTTCGACCGCTTGCTCCGGTGGTAGGTGATCGCGAAGCGGTGCGCCTCGTCGCGTACGCGCTGCAGCAGGTACAGCCCGTCGCTGTTGCGCGGCATGATCACCGGATCCGGCTGGCCCGGCACCCACACCTCCTCCAGCCGCTTCGCCAGCCCGATGACCGCGACGTCGGCGATCCCCAGCTCCTCGAGCACCGCGGCGGCCGCGTTCACCTGGGGCGCGCCACCGTCGACGACGAACAGGTTGGGCGGGTAGGCGAATCGTCTGGCCTTGCCGTCCTCGACGACGGGCGCCTGGGCGTCGGCCACGTGCCGCGCGAAGCGCCGCCTCGTCACCTCGGCGATGGAGGCGACGTCGTCGGAGCGGCCGTCGCCCGCGGCTTCGCGGATGGCGTAGTGCCGGTAGTCGGACTTGCGCGGCAACCCGTCCTCGAAGACCACCAGCGACGCCACCACGTCGGTGCCCTGCACGTGGCTGATGTCGACGCACTCGATGCGCAGCGGCGCCTCGGTGAGTCCCAGGAATTCTTGGATGCTTTGCAGCGCTTCGGATCTGGCGTTGAAGTCCCCGGCGCGCTTGAGCTTGTGCTGCGCCAGCTGGTCCTTGGCGTTGCGGTGCACGGTCTCGGCCAGCGCCTTCTTGTCACCGCGGGCGGGCACCCGCAACTGCACGTTGGACCCGCGTAACCCGCTGAGCCAGGCCGCGAGTTCCTCGGCGTTGTCGGGCAGCACCGGCACCAGCACCTGCCGGGGCACCAGGTTGGTGGCCTCGTCCACCCCGGTGGCGCCACCACCGCTCAACTCGGCCTGGTCGCCGTAGAACTGGGTGAGGAACTGCTCGACGAGGTGCTCCTGCCCAGATTTTCCGGGCTCGCCAGACTTCTCCACGACCCACCCGCGCTGGCCGCGCACCCGTCCGCCGCGCACGTGGAACACCTGGACGGCGGCTTCCAGCTCGTCGTCGGCGAACGCCACCACGTCGGCGTCGGTGCCGTCCCCGAAGACGACGGTCTGCTTCTCCAGCGCCCGCTTGAGGGCGCCGATGTCGTCGCGCAGCCGGGCGGCCCGCTCGAAGTCGAGCGCCTCGGCCGCCGCGTTCATCTGCTGCTCCATGTCGCGGGCCAACCGGTCGGTCTTGCCGGCCAGGAAGTCGCAGAAGTCGAGCACGATGCGCCGGTGTTCCTCAGCGCTGACCCGGCCGACACACGGCGCCGAGCACTTGTCGATGTACCCCAGCAGGCACGGTCGGCCAATCTGGTTGTGCCGCTTGAACACCCCGTTGGAGCAGGTGCGGGCCGGGAAGACCCGGGTCAGCAGGTCGAGGGTTTCCCGGATCGCCCAGGCGTGGGAGTAGGGACCGAAGTAGCGCACGCCCTTGCGGCGCGGACCGCGGTAGACGAACAGCCGCGGGTACTCCTCGTTGAGCGTGACGGCGAGGACGGGATACGACTTGTCGTCGCGGTAGCGGATGTTGAACCGGGGGTCGAATTCCTTGATCCAGTTGTACTCGAGCTGGAGCGCCTCGACCTCGGTGCCGACGACGGTCCACTCGACGCTGCCCGCGGTGGTCACCATCTGCCGGGTTCTGGGAGCCAGTCCGGAGAGGTCGGCGAAGTAGGAGTTGAGGCGGCTGCGCAGGCTCTTGGCCTTGCCGACGTAGATCACCCGGCCGTGCGGATCGCGGAACCGGTAGACGCCGGGCTCGACGGGTATCGAGCCCGGGGCCGGCCGGTAGGTCGCTGGATCGGGCACGGGTTCCAGATTAGTTCGCCTGCCGACAACCGAACGCCATCGGACGGGTGGGGGTTGGTGCGTCAGCCGAGCGCGTCGATGAAACCGCAGTACGCGGCGGCCTTCGCCTCGTAGTTGACGTATAGGTCATAACTGGCGGCGCCGGGCGACAGCAGCACGACGTCGACGTCGGGCAGCCCCGCGGCCACGCGCACGGCCGCCTCGAGGCCGTCCACCAGATGGGTGCGCGACGGGTGGCGGCGGGCGAATTCGGCGCCGATGGCCGCGCCGTTGGTGGGCGACTGGATCAGCGACACCCGGCGCTCGCCGCGGCACAGGTACTCGTCGAGCTGCTCGTAGTTCAACTGGCGGTCCATGCCGCCGACGATCACGGCGACGTGCCGATCGGGATCCATCGCCCTCAGCGCCGCGGTGACGCTCTCCCCCGTCGTGGCGAGGGTGTCGTCGATCCACTGCACGCGCCCCGTGGTGCGGACGGTCTGAAGCCGGTGCGGCAGACCCGGGTACGTCCGGACGGCGGATTCGAACTCCTCGGGCGTGACCGCCCTGCCGAGAACCTCCGCGGCGGCCACGGCGGCCAGCGCACCGTTGACGACGTTGTGCTCGTAGGCCATCACCGACGTGCTCGCGGTGTGCTCGATCCGGGCCGGGTCGACGAGGCGCACCTCGAGGTCGACCGGCGGCACCCCGAGCCGCTCCAGCGTCGCGACGACCTGCGGCGTGGTCACCAGGGAACGGCCGCCGCGCCGGAACACGTTCGCCTTGGCCAGGTGGTAGGCGTCGCGGTCGCCGTGCCAGTCCAGGTGGTCCTCGAAGAGGTTCGTGATCACCGCCACGGCGGGTGAATTGGTCAGCAACGCGGCCTGCTGACTGGAGATCTCCGCGACGACGACCGTGCCCTCGCCGGGCGACAGGTCCGACAGCGGCGTGCCGATGTTGCCCGCGACGACGGCGTCCACGCTGATCTGCCGAAGCAGGTGACTCAGGAACGACGCGGTGGTGCTCTTGCCCTTGGTGCCGGTGACGCCGACGGTGGCCGCGCCGTGCCGGGACACGAACCAGTCGGCGGCACTGGAGATCCGGATGCCGGAGCGCCGCAGCTCCTCGAAGACCGGCTGCCGCCACGGCACGCCGGGACTGACGAACACGACGTCACACGCGCTCAGCCGCGCGAGGTGCTCGGAGCCGCGGAACACCTCCAGGCGGGGGATGTCCCCCGGTTCCTCGAAGGGGCGTCGGCCCATGTCGTCGACGGCCTCGACGCGGGCGGCGCCGGCGGCGGCTGCCGTCCGCGCCATCGAGACGCCCTCCCGGCCGAATCCCCAGATGCCGACGGTCAGCCCGGCCAGGTCGGACGGGGCCGGGCTCACGACCGGTCCAGCGCCGCGGCGTACCTCGCGGGAACGTAGTCGACGTCGACCACGCCGTCCCGCTCCGATGCGTAGGCCACCGACACCTTTTCGAGTTCTGCACGGCGGGAACGGAATTCCTCGACAAGCGGCACCCCGCGCCAGTCGTCGTCGTCGAGCACCGCCACCAGCGACTCGGCTGCCTCGTAGTACTCGCCGACGCATTCGAACGGCTTGTGCACGCCGAGGCCGACGATGTCCTCGAAGCCGGGCCGGTTCTCGACGTCGGAGAACAGATCGTGGCCGAAGATCGCCTCGACTTCGGCGCGGCCCAGCCGCGGTGCCATCAACCCGTAGACGAAGAGGCACTTGGGGCAGTGACCGCACCAGGTGGCCCCCCGGCGGCCTGCGTCGATGGCGAAGGGGCGGTTGCAGCTGATGAAGTCACGGAAGTACTGCGGGCTGGTGCGGAACCGGTCGGCGATCTCGGATTCCGAGAGTGGCCGCAGCAGCGAGAAGTACCGGTCGGGGTTGAAGCCGTACGCGGCCAGGGTGTCCCGGAGCAGTGTCTCGTAGGAGACGCTCTTGGACCACTGGTGGTTGACGTCCCGACCCATCCAGGTGATGTTGCCGACGTTGGAGGACCGCTCGTTGGACAGCACCACCGGGCCGAGGCCCGTGGCGTCGGCGACGACGAGGCCGATGACGCTGTTGATGGCCGTCACGGGGACGTGCCCGTTGTGGGCGCCGCGGGCGTTGGCCTCGATGAGCGCCGGGTCGATGCGCCGCGTGACCCGCACGCTGCCGAGTCCGCTGATGTCGATGCAGCGGTCGATGGGGTCGAACTTGTTGACGCTGAACAGCGTTGGGTGGAAGCCCGCGCGCTTGAGCGCTTCGATGCTGACCACCGAGTCCTTGCCGCCGCCGACGGGTACCAGCGGCTCGGCGTCGGGGTCCCATCCGTCGACGGTGGTGGCCTCGGGCTCCGCGTCGGGTCCCGCGATCGTGGGGGCCAGCGCGTCGGGAAGTGAGTTGCGGTAGGCGAATTCGCCGAGTCCACCGGCGATCAGCTCGCCGAGGTAGTGCCGCTCCAACTCGGTGGTCGGGAAGCCGACCTCGACCCGTGGCGGCGCGGCGGCCTTGTAGTAGCTCGGCGAGCACGTCAGCGCGAGCAGCCTCAGCAGCCGGTCGTCGGGCCGTCGGTCGCCCAGCGCGGCGGTGAAGTCGACCACTTCGGTGAAGGAGACGTCACCGGACGTGCTGCCCCGCAACGTGTACTGCGCCCGGAACACACCGTCGGCCATGTCGTAGCCGTCGATGCTCATGGCCCGGAACGATGCCGGGTCGAACTCGCTCATGACCACCTCGCGAAGGACGGTACCGCCTCGGTCGACGGCAGGGGCACGCCGGCGAGCTCCGCCACCGGGTGGGTCTCGAATCGCGGTGACACCCACCACGCGTGCCGGGCGTCGGCGAGCGTGGTGGCGGCGCGCGGGATCGGCTCGAACCATCCGCAGGACGCCAGCTGTTCCAGCACCGAGGTGGGCTCGGGGTTCTCGACGCCGACGACTCCGCGGGGCGTCTCCACCACCAGGGCTCCGAGCAGCGGCACGCCGGCGGACAGTGCGTCGGCGTACCCGCGGCCGTCGAGCCAGCGTTCCCGCTGGTCGACCTCGGCCCGGCTGGTGGTCCGGGCGGCCATCCGGCGCCACCACGGATCGGATGCGCGATGCACGGGCGGCACGGTGTCGTCGGCGACGACTCTCACCGGCGCCGAGCGCAGCGGCTGCACCGCGACGCCGGTCACCACGACGTGGGAGCCCTCGGCGGACTCGACGATCACGACGGTGGCGGCGACGACGGCATCGGGCGTGGTCGCCGCGAAGGAGGTGAGCGCGTCGGCGAGTTCGGCGCGTGCCGGCATCGTGATCCCGAAGAACTCGGCCGGCTCGGCGAGGTAGGACCAGACGGCGTCGGCGTCGGGCCATCGCCCGCCGGCGACGGGAATCGTGATGGCGGGCAGCGTCCCGGGACGCGTGGTCAACTGGGAGGCGCGCACGTAATGTGCGTCGGGTTCCAGAGCGGTCACCGACGTGCGAAAATGGGTCACTATCAGCACATTCTAACGTACCGCCCGAAGGAGCCATGCGACGCTGCACGAGTGACCCCACCGTCACACGGCTCGTCGAAGCGGACTGGCGCGCGTTCGCGAATCTGCGCCTGCGTGCGCTGACCGACACCCTCGGCACCGGCGATCGGCAGTACCTCGAAGAGCTGGCCTTCACCGCCGCACAGTGGCGGCGCAGGTTGCGGGCCCACGCCCAATTCGCCCTCCTCGTCGACGACGTCCTCGTGGGTCTGATCGGGGCGCAGCGGCAGAGCGTCGAGGCGGTGTACCTGTATTCGCTGTGGCTGGAGCCGGCCGTGCGGGGCCGCGGGCTCGGACCCGATCTGGTGACCGCGGCCGTCGAATGGGCCAGGACCCAGGGCGCGCGCATGGTCACGCTGCGCGTCGACGCGGGCAACGCGGCCGCTCGGGTGATCTACGAGCGACTGGGCTTCGGTGTCGTCGAGGGCCCGTCGAAGGCCCACGAGGTCACGATGTCGTTGAGGGTCGGTTGACTCCGGGCCTGCGGTACCGGGCCACCAGGGTCCGCACGGCGTCCATGGCGTCGACGGCCCGTTCCTTGTCCACCGACTGGATGGCCATCAGCGGGATGTACTCGTCGTCGGGCAGGTCGACGCGTGCCCACCGCGCCCCCTCCGGGAACGACACGTCGACGACCTCCGGCCACGGAATCACGCGGTAGCCCAACAGGTTCCGGACGGCGAGACCCGCCGGGCCGACACGCAGCCTCGGGCGGGCGAACATCAGGACGAGGCACCCGATGATGACGCCGAGCACCCCGATCGCGACCTGGTCGGCCGTGCGGAAGATGACGCCCGAGGAGCCCACCTTGAGCAGGAATCCGACGGCGATGTGCGCCGCCGCGATGAGGAACGCGGCGCCGTAGGCGAAGTACGGCGTCAGGTGGGGCTTGACCTCGAGGTCGTAGTCGGGGTCGGTCACGGCTTCTGGCGCAGGTCCCGCAGCACGAGCGCCGTCGACAGGGCCGCGGCGGCCGCCTGGGCGCCCTTGTCCTCCGACGACCCCGCCAGCCCGGCGCGGTCGAGGGCCTGCTGCTCGTCGTTGGTGGTCAGCACGCCGTTGGCGACGGGCGTGCCCTCGTCGAGCGAGACCCGCGTCAATCCGGCCGTCACGGCGTCGCACACGTAGTCGAAGTGCGGCGTCTGACCGCGGATGACGACGCCGAGTGCCACGACGGCGTCGTGCGTCTTCGCCAGTTGCTGTGCCACCACGGGTATCTCGATCGCACCGAGGACGCGGACCACGTCCGGATCGGTCACGCCGGAGGCCGCCGCGGTCCGGCGCGCCCCCTCGAGCAGGGCGTCGCAGATGGTGGTGTGCCAGGTGCTGGCCACGATCGCCAGCTTCAAGCCGGCGGCGTCGACCGCCGGCATGTCCGGAACGCCTGCGCCTCCGCTCACTGGGCCGATCCTGCGTCGGTCGCCGCGGGCAGCGGGTACACGGTCTCGTCGTAGTCGTCGAGACCGGTGAGGTCGTGGCCCATCCGGTCGCGCTTGGTCATCAGGTACCGGATGTTCTCGGCGTTGGCACGCACCGGCAGCGGCACCCGTTCGATGATGTGCAGCCCGTATCCGTCCAGCCCCACGCGCTTGGCGGGGTTGTTGGTCAACAGCCGCATCGAGCGCACCCCGAGGTCCACCAGGATCTGGGCGCCGATGCCGTAATCCCGGGCGTCGGCGGGCAATCCGAGTTTGAGGTTGGCGTCGACGGTGTCCTCGCCGGCGTCCTGGAGTTGGTAGGCCTGCAGCTTGTGCAGTAGCCCGATGCCACGTCCCTCGTGCCCACGCATGTAGAGCACCACGCCGCGCCCCTCGCGGGCGACCATCGCCATGGCGGCGTCGAGCTGCGGGCCGCAGTCGCAGCGCCGAGATCCGAAGACGTCGCCGGTCAGACACTCGGAGTGCACGCGGACGAGCACGTCGTGGCCGTCCCCGTCGGGTCCGGCGCCCGGCCCGGTGATGTCGCCGCGCACCAGCGCCACGTGCTCGACGTCGTCGTAGATGCTGGTGTAGCCCACCGCGCGGAACTCACCGTGACGGGTCGGAATGCGAGCCTCGGCGATCCGCTCGATGTGCTTCTCGTGCTTGCGCCGCCACTCGATGAGGTCGGCGATCGAGATCAGGGCCAGGTCGTGGTCGTCGGCGAAGACCCGCAGCTCGTCGGTCTGGGCCATCTCGCCCTCGTCCTTCTGGCTGACGATCTCGCAGATGGCGCCCGCGGGCTGCAGACCGGCCAGCGTGGCCAGGTCGACCGCGGCCTCGGTGTGGCCGGGCCTGCGCAGCACGCCGCCCTCCTTGGCGCGCAACGGCACCACGTGCCCGGGCCGGGTGAAGTCCCCGGCGGCCGCCGTCGGATCGGCGAGCAGGCGCATCGTCGTCGCCCGGTCGGAGGCCGAGATGCCGGTGCCCACGCCGTTCTTGGCGTCGACGGTGACGGTGTAGGCGGTGCCGTGCTTGTCCTGGTTGACCGCGTACATGGGCAACAGACCGAGGCGGTCGCAGACCTCGCCGGACAGCGGCACGCACAGGTAGCCGGAGGTGTACCTCACCATGAACGCGACGAGCTCGGGTGTCGCCTTCTCGGCGGCGAAGATCAGATCGCCCTCGTTCTCGCGATCCTCGTCATCGATGACGACGACGGCCTTGCCCGCGGCGATGTCGGCTATCGCCCGCTCGACGGAATCCAGCCTCGTCATCCTTGCCACCCTTGCCGTTCCGCTACCGGAACCATCGTGCGATGCGCCCTACTACGTCGTTCGACGTCGGTCAGTGTCATTCAGTATGAACCAACCGGAGGCAGCACTTATTGCCCGCTCCCGCCGGGGGCTCTGAGCAGGGTGGACATTCCGATCAGCCGGGACGGAAAGTCGTCGCCCGCACCTAGCGCGGCGACCGCCCGAGTTCCTTCATCGGCACGTCGGTCTTGCTCTGTCCGTCGAGCTGCCGCTCCGCGCTGTGCTTGATTCGCTGGCTCGCCGAGTCGATGAGCCCGCCGAGGGCGAGTTGTCGCACCGGCCCCTTGTTGCGGGACAGCTCGACGAGGTCCTTCATCACCTGTTCGGCGACGAGGTTCAGCTTGACGTTGTTGTCCTGCGACTGCTTTCGGAGCACGTCGAACGCCTGGTCGGCGTCGACGCCGTAGACGAGCATCAACATGCCCTTGGCCTGCTCGATGACGGCGCGCCGCTCGGTGATCGACCGGAGTGCTTCGGTGATCCGCTGCTCGCGGGTGCTGGCGTCGTCGGTGATCGTTGGTTCGTCCTGCATCTCCACTCCGGTCGAGAAGGCGTCGTCGGCTGCGTCCAGCCACCTGGGAGGACCGTCGCGTCCGAGCGGCGGAACCTCGCCGTGGAGCGGCCGAAGTTGGCGGTGTGTACCCGCTATTCGGCGCTGACATGCCCGGGGATCGATTTTACTGAACTCTTTGTTCGACATCTCCGACGTCGGGCCACTCGGCGTGGCTAGCCGCCGGACTGCTCCCGATGCGACAACAACCGTTCGACGTACTTGGCGATCACGTCGACCTCGAGGTTGACCGCCGTACCCACCTCGGCGCGACCCAACGTCGTCAGCTCCAGGGTGGTCGGAATCAGCGACACCTCGAACCAGTCCGATCCGATGGCGGACACCGTCAACGAGATTCCGTCGACGGTGATGGAGCCCTTCTCCACCACGTACCGGGCGATCGTCCCCGGCAGCGAGATGCGCACCACTTCCCAGTGCTCGGACGGCGTTCTGGTGAGCACCCGACCCGTGCCGTCGACGTGGCCCTGCACGATGTGGCCACCGAGGCGGCTGTTCACGGCGGCGGCGCGTTCCAGGTTGACCTGGCTGCCCACGCCCACGCCCTCCAGGCTGGAGCGGTTCAACGTCTCGGCCATCACGTCGGCCGTGAACGCTCCGCCGGGCAACAGGTCGACGACGGTGAGGCAGACGCCGTTGACGGCGATCGAGTCGCCATGACCGGCGTCGGTGGTGACGAGCGGTCCGCGGATGACGAATCGGGCGGCGTCGGCGAGATCTTCCTTGCCGACGACCTCGCCCAACTCTTCGACGATGCCGGTGAACATGTGCCCAAGGCTAGTCGGAGGTCAGAGCCACTTCTCCCCGAAGTACGTCGCGACCGGGTTGGCGTTGAAGTTGTCGACCGCGCGGTAGCCCTCCCGCTCGTAGAGCCGTTGGGCGTGGGTCTGCCGGGGGCCGGTGTCCAGTCGGGCGACCGCGTAACCGAGGCCGCGCGCGGCATCCTCCAGCGCGTGCAACAACTTTGGCGCCAGGCCCTGCCCCCGTGCCTCCGGGACCACGTACATCCGCTTGATCTCACAACCGCCGTCCGGCAACCGCTTGAGACCGCCGCCACAGACCGCGACGCCGTCGCGGTACCCGACCAGGAACACTCCACCGGGCGGTCCCAGTTCGGCGGGGCCGGCCTTCGGCATGTCGGGTGAGTCGAGGTCAAGGCCACCCGATCCGCCGACGTCCCAATACAGCTCGCGCATCTCGGCCAGCATCGCCGCGACCAGTGTGGCGGCGTCGCCGGCGTCGGAGGGGACGGGGCGAAAGACCAGCTCAGTCGGCACGTGCACGTTTGTACCCGGTACCTGGGGCAACGGTCCACCCGGCCGCACCCACTACGATGCACTCATGCAGACGCGCCCTCGCATTGCCGTCCTCGTGTCCATCTTCGCTGCAATCCTGCTCATCGCGGGTTGCGGCTCGTCGTCGGAACAGTCAAACGCCCCCCTGCCCGACGCGGCGTCGCTGCTGAAGGAATCCAACGCCACCACCAGCGCTCAGAAGAGCGTGCACCTCGCTCTGACGGTGACCGGCAAGATCCCCGAGCTGCCGATCGAAACCCTCACCGGCGACCTCACCAACGTCCCCGTCGTCGCGGCGCAGGGCAAGGCCAGCATCATCGCCTTCGGCCAGACCTTCAAGGACGTCGACTTCGTGGTCGCCGACGGCGACCTGTACGGCGCGCTGACCCCGGGCAGCTTCACCAACTTCGGCCCCGCCGCCGAGATCTACGACGTGTCGAAGATCCTCAACCCCAAGGTCGGCCTGGCCAACGTGCTCGCCAACTTCACCGATCCGAAGGCCGAGGGCCGCGAGACGATCAACGGCGTGAACACCGTCAAGGTCAGCGGCAAGGTCAACGCCGCCGCCGTCAACGGGCTCGCCAACCTCGGCGCCTCCGGCGACGTCCCGGCGACCGCGTGGATTACCGAGGACGGCGACCACGCCCTCATCCAGGCCAAGCTGGACCCCAGTGAGGGCAACAGCGTTCAGATGACCCTGAGCGACTGGGGCAAGGCCGTCACCGTCACCAAGCCCGCCGCGTAATGGCCCGCGTGATGTCCAGGGCTCAGCCGAAGGCGACCAACCGGCGGATCGCGATCAGCGCCGGCGGACTCGCCGTCCTCCTCGGTGCGCTCGACACCTACGTCGTCATCACGGTCATCAACGACATCATGCGGGACATCGGGATCTCGCTGAATCAGATTCAGCGCGTCACCCCGATCATCACGATGTACCTGCTCGGCTATATCGCCGCGATGCCGTTGCTCGGCCGGGCCTCGGACCGCTTCGGCCGCAAGCTGGTGCTGCAGGTCAGCCTGGCCGGCTTCGCCGTGGGTTCCGTGGTCACCGCGCTGTCGGACGACCTGTTCACCATCGTCATCGGCCGGTTCCTCCAGGGCACGGCCAGCGGCGCGCTGCTGCCGGTGACCCTGGCCCTGGCCGCCGACCTGTGGGCCGCCAAGAGCCGGGCGTCGGTGCTCGGCGGCATCGGTGCGGCACAGGAACTCGGCGCCGTGCTGGGGCCGCTGTACGGCGTCGCCGTGGTGTGGGCGCTGACCTCCTGGCGCGACGTGTTCTGGATCAACGTCCCGCTGGCGATCATCGCCATGGTGATGATCCACTTCAGCCTGCCGTCGAGAGACCCCGACGAGCCGCGCGAGAAGGTCGACGTCGTCGGCGGACTGCTGCTGGCCGTCGCCCTCGGCCTGATGGTCTTCGGCATGTACAACCCGTCACCCGACGGCAAGCAGGTCTTCCCCAGCTGGGGGCTGCCCGTCCTCGGCGTGGCGCTGGTCATGGCGATCGCCTTCTTCGTCTGGGAGAAGTTCGCCAAGACCCGGCTCATCGACCCGACCGGCGTGAAGTTCCGGCCGTTCCTGGCCGCCCTCGGAGCCTCGCTGTGCACCGGTGCGGCCCTCATGGTCACGCTGGTCAACGTCGAGCTGTTCGGCCAGGGCGTGCTGGGCAAGGAGCAGAACGAGACCGTCCTGCTGCTGCTCTGGTTCCTGGGCGCGCTGCCCATCGGCGCCGTCGTCGGCGGCGTCGTCGCCACCCGCATCGGTGACCGCATCGTCGCGTTCGTCGGTTTGGTGATCGCGGCCTTCGGCTACTGGCTGGTGTCGCACTGGAACGTCGACGTGCTGTCGGCACACCACGACCTGGTGCTGTTCACGCTGCCCACCTTCGACACCGACCTGGTGCTCGCCGGTCTGGGGCTCGGCCTGGTGATCGGGCCGTTGACGTCGGCCACCCTGCGCACCGTGCCCGGCTCACAGCACGGCATCGCGTCCGCGGCCGTGGTGGTGTCCCGGATGATCGGCATGCTCATCGGGTTGGCGTCGCTCAGCGCGTGGGGCCTGTACAAGTTCAACCAGTACCTCGCCGAGATGCCCAAGCCCAAGGGCAACAACCTGTTGGAGATCGGCGCGCAGCTCGCCGCCAACGTGCGCACCGCCTACACGATGCAGTACGGGCAGATCTTCTTCATCACCATGGTGGTCTGCGTGGTGGGCGCGGTGCTCGGCCTGCTCATCGCCGGCAAGCACGAGCACGCCGAGGAACTGGACACCACGACCGATCCGGTCGGCGCCCAGAGTTAGTTCAGCAGCGCTCGACGCCGGGGGTGAGCAGCTTGAGTTCGGTTCTGGCTTCGGAATCCGTGACGCTCAGCACCGCGCGCAGTGGGCGGAAGACCACGTCGACGATGGAGTTCTGATCGGCGGGGCGAAAGCTGAGCCAGTCCTGCAGTGCAGTCATTGCTCTTCGTCCTTCGTTGCTGGGGTGCCCGACTCGTCGGGCAGCCTGGGCCTGTTGGCCACGACCTTGGTTCCGATTTTACGGGGACCACGGACACCATCCGGGTCCACGTGGGGCGGTTGAGGTCTCGAAGGGGTAACGAGTGTCCGAACGGGAAAAATTCCCGCGTGATACGAGTCACATTGGACGGCAAGCGAATTGCACGTCTCACCTACGGCGAGGCCGGCACCAGACTCATCCGGATGTCGGGGCCCAGCCGCAGGACGCCGTCGTAGCGCCACCGTTGGGCCGCGACCATGCTGGCGACCCCGACGTCGTCGACCGCGGTGATCGGTCCGCCGAGCAGAATCGGGGCGACGTAGGCCAGGATCCGGTCGACCACGCCCGCCCGCAGGAACGCCCCCGCCAGGGTGGGCCCACCCTCCAGAAGCACGGCGGTCCGGTCCGAGAGCGCCTGGACGACCTCGTGGGGATCGCGCGTCCGAATGACCATCGTGCGGGAGTCGTCGTTGAGCACCTTGGCGTCCGGCGAGATGTCACGCTCGCCGACCACCACGCGCAACGGCTGCCGATCGGCCAGGGAGCCGTCGGGCAGCCGCGCCGTCAACGTCGGGTCGTCGACGAAGACGGTGCCCGTCCCGACCACGATCGCGTCGGCGACCGCGCGCAGCCGGTGCACGTCGGCCCGCGCGGCTTCGCTGGTGATCCACTGACTGCTGCCGTCGGCGGCGGCGCTGCGGCCGTCGACGCTCGAGGCGAACTTCCACGTCACGTGGGGCCGCCCGGTGCGCTGCCGGTGCAGCCATTCGCGCAGCGCCCCACCGGCGACGTCCTCGGCGAGCACCCCGACCTGGACCGCGATGCCGGCGTTGGCCAGCCGCTTCGCTCCCCCGGCGGCCACCGGATTCGGGTCGGCGACGGCGTACACCACCGTCGCCACGCCGGCGGCGATCAGGGCGTCCACGCACGGCGGGGTGCGGCCGTGATGGTTGCAGGGCTCCAGGGTGACCACCGCGGTGCCGCCGACGGCACGGTCACCCGCACGCCGCAGCGCGACGACCTCCGCGTGCGGTCCACCGGCCGGCTGCGTGGCCCCGACACCCGCGATGTGCCGGTCGCGGTCCAGGATCACGGCCCCGACCGGTGGGTTCGGGTACGTGGTGCCCTTGACGCCGTCGGCCTGGGCGACGGCCGAACGCATGGCGTCCTCGAACGTCATCGGATCGATCAGGCCAGGTGCTTGGAGGCCGCGGCGGCCTGCCGACGGAGGTTCTCGACGGCCTGTCCGGGGTCGGCGGCTCCGAACACCGCCGAGCCCGCCACGAAGCAGTCCACCCCCGCCTCGGCCGCCGCCTCGATGGTGTCGGCGTTGATGCCGCCGTCGATCTCCACGACGATCGTCAGCTCTCCGGAGTCGACCAGCCGTCGCACCGCGGAGACCTTCGACAGCACCTCGGGCATGAACTTCTGGCCACCGAATCCCGGTTCGACCGACATCACCAGCAGGGTGTCGAACTGACGCAGGATCTCCAGGTACGGCTCGATCGGGGTGCCGGGCTTCACACTCAACCCGGCCCTGGCGCCCGCGGCGCGGATGTCGCGGGCGACGGCGACGGGGTCGTCGGTGGCCTCGGCGTGGAAGGTGACGTTGTAGGCGCCCGCCTCCGCGTACGGCGGGGCCCACCTCGCGGGATCGTCGATCATCAGGTGGCAATCCATCGGGATGTCCGTCGCCTTCAGCAGGCTCTCCACGACCGGCAGGCCGAGCGTCAGGTTCGGCACGAAGTGGTTGTCCATCACGTCGACGTGCAGCCAGTCGGAGCCGGTGACGGCGGCGGTCTCGTCGGCGAGGCGGGCGAAGTCCGCGGCCAGAATGGACGGCGCGATCATGGGTTTTGCCATGGCGGCAAGCTTAGGTTCCGACCCGGTCGTGCTCACCGCTGCACCCGCAGCGCGGCGGCGAACATGGCGTCGGTGCCGTGCCGGTGTGGCCACAGCTGAACGTAGGGCCCCGCACCCAGCTGCGGAATCGGGTTCGGGCCCGCGTCGAACAGCGGCCGGGCGTCGACGGCGGTGACGGGCTGGCGGCGCAGCGCGTCTGCCACCACGCCGACGGTCTCCGCCAGATGCGGAGAGCACGTCGCGTACAGCACGATGCCGCCGTCGCGCGTCAGGTCGATCGCGGCGGCGAGGAGTTGCTTCTGCAGCTTGGCCAGACCCGGCACGTCGCCGGGTTGGCGACGCCACCGCGCCTCGGGTCGGCGCCGCAGCGCACCGAGTCCCGTGCAGGGCGCGTCGACGAGGACCCGGTCGAAGGAGGCGGCGGGCAGGCCCGTCTCCCGACCGTCGACCCGGAGCACCTCGACGTCCAGTCCGCGCAACGTCTGCTCGACCAGCTCGGCACGATGGGGCGTCGGCTCCACGGCGGTCACGCGTGCCCCCGTGCCGGCGGCGACCGCAGCGAGGATCGAGGCCTTGCCGCCGGGCCCGGCGCACAGGTCCAGCCACCGTTCGTCGGTGCCCTCGACCGGTGCGAGCGTCAACGCGCGGGCGACCAGCTGGCTGCCCTCGTCCTGCACCTGGGCCTTCCCGTCGCGCAGGGCGTCGAGCTGTCCGGGGTCGCCTCCCGACAGGTACACCGCGTACGGCGAGTACCGGCCGACCTCGCCGTCGACCGCCTCGGCCAGTTCCGTCGCGGTCAGCGCGCCGGGCCGGGCGGCCAGGTGCACCAGCGGCCGGTCGTCGTCGCTGGCGAGCAAGGCCCGCAGTTCGCCGGCGTCGGCACCGAGGGCGTCGGCGAACGACTGCGCGATCCACCGCGGGTGCGCGTGGGTGAAGGCGATGTTGCCGACCGGGTCCGTGTCGGCGGGCGGAGCCAGTTCGGCGACCCACGACGCTTCGTCGCGGGACGCGATCGTGCGCAACGTGCCGTTGACGAAGCCCGCACGGGCGGTGTCGAATTCGATCGCCGCCTGCTCGACTGCGGTGTCCACCGCGGCGTGGGCGTCGACGCGGGTGCGCAGCAGTTGGTAGGACGCCAGGCGCAGCAGGTCGAGCAGGACGGGGTCGATGCGTTCGAGCGGACGGTTCGTCACGTGCACGATGACGGCGTCCAGCAGTCCCAGTGCGCGGCAGGCCCCGTAGGCGAGTTCGGTGGCGAACGCGGCGTCGCGACCCGAGATCTGCCGCTCGCGCAGAAGCGTGGGCAGTACCAGGTTGGCGTAGGCGTCGCGTTCGGAGACCGCCCGCAGCACGTCGAAGGCCGCCCGGCGAGCCGGGTCGAGCGGTTTGCGTGGCGGCCGCCGCTTGCCCTGCGGCCGGGTCACCGGGCGCTCGCGTCGTGGTCGAGGCGGGCGCCCCTGGCCCAGTCCGCGGCCTTCATCGGCTTCTTCCCGGGGGGTTGGATCTCCCCGAGCAGCACCGGCGTCGACGACGTTCCGACGTGGACCCCCTGGCGGTCCACGCGAATGACGCCGGGCGCCAACGGGTCCCGATCCGGCTCGTCCAGGCTCACGGGACCGACCTTGATCCGCAGGTCGCCGATCATGGTCCACGCGCCGGGGTTGGGAGTCACGGCGCGAATCCTACGGTCGACCACCTGGGCGGGCAGGTCCCACCGCACCCGCGCCTCGTCGACGGTGATCTTGGGTGCGACGGTGACCCCGTCGGCGGGCTGCGGAACCGCGGTGAGCGAGCCGTCGGCGATGCCGTCCATCGTCCGCTCCAGCAGCATCGCCCCCGAGACCGACAGACGCTCCAAGAGGTCGCCCGCCGTGTCGGTGGGACGGACGGTCTCGGTGACCACGCCGAACACCGGCCCCGAGTCGAGGCTGGGCTCGATCAGGAACGTCGTCGCACCGGTCACCTCGTCACCCGCGGCGATCGCTGCCTGCACGGGCGCGGCGCCTCGCCACGCGGGCAGCAACGAGAAGTGCAGGTTCACCCAGCCGAGCCGCGGGACGGCGAGCAACCCGTCGCGCAGCAGCGCGCCGTACGCCACCACCGCGCAGCAATCGGGGGCGAGGTCGCGCAGTTCGGCGACGAATTCGTCGTCGTTGGGCCGCGACGGGCGCAACACCGGGATGTCTGCGTCGACGGCGAATCGAGCCACCGGTGACGGCGCCGGCGTGCCACGCCGACCCGAGGCCGCGTCGGGTCGGGTCAGCACGGCGATCACGTCGTGGTTCGGGGAGTCGACGAGTCGCCGAAGGGAGGGAAGAGCGGGCTCCGGGGTGCCCGCGAAGATGATTCGCAATTCTCAACCGTTGATCTGGTAGTACTCGCGTTCGGACACCCCGGCGAGCGGGGCGACGAACATCCACGGAATCGTGGTGAGGGTCTTGTTGAGCGTCGCCACCGCGTCGTTGTAGTACTGGCGGGCGAACGCAAGCTTGTTCTCGGTGTCGGCGAGGTTGTCCTGCAGGTTCAGGAAGTTGTTCGACGAGTTTAGCTGGGGATGGCTCTGGCCAAGTGCCAGCAACGGTTGCAGCGCCGAATCCAGCTCGCGTTCGGCGGCGCTGCGGTCGGCGACCGACCTGCCGCCGGTTGCGGTGGTGAGCGCGGCGCGCGCGTCGGTGACGTGGTCGAGCACGCCCTTCTCGTGGGCGGCGAAGGTCTGCACCGTGTGCACCAGGCTGGGGATCAGCGACGCGCGCCGGGTCAGCTCGACGTCGACGCCCGCCAACGCCTCCGACACCCGGACGTCGGCCGAACGAATCTTGTTGTAGCCCAGCACGAATCCCACCAGGATCAGCACCAGGAGCACCACCGCCAGAACGAGTACCGACGTCACCACGAGCCTCCTCCTCCCCCGCCGCCGCCTCCGCCACCACCACCGCTGAAGCTGCTTCCTCCCGACGAGGAGGACGACGACGACTGCGAGGCCGTGTACGCGCCGAGGGACGACGACAACGCCGACTCGAAGCTGTCGAAGTCCGGTCCGCCGGAGTGGCCGCCCGAGCTGCCCACCGGGTAGGCCGACTGATACCACGCGGGTTGGGGCGCAGCGGCTCCCACGGTCTCGCTGTACTTCTTGGCCCACAGTGCCGCGACGCCGGCGGCGACGGCGAACGGGACGTAGGCCGTGTAGAGATCCTTGCGGGCGGCGAAGTCGAACCGCGTCTCGGCCGAGTCGGTCGACAGGAGGCGGTGGAATCCGCCTGCCTGCGACCATGTTTGGCGTCCCGTCGCGGTTCGCCGCTTGCCGACACCGGCGGCCCACGATCGCCGGGAGAACAGGAAGAACGCCACGAACGGCAGTCCCCACATCGTGGCCGGAAAGCCCCAGCGGAAGAAGCCGCAGACGGCCAGGATGACGGCCAGCCCGTTGGCCGACCGCACCCAGAGCTCCCTGTGGCGTGGCACCACCAGCTCCTCGTCCAGCGCCCACTCCCGGACCGCGTCGGTCATGTCGGTCTTGGCCTTGGAGAGCTTCTTGCCTGCGCCGGCGGTCTCCTTGGCCTCGAACTCCCGGCCGGATCCGATCAGCTTGAGGGCCGACCCGACGGCGACCGTGACGGGGTCGACGTCCGCCCAGGCGGCGGCGTCGGCGGTGCTACGGACGGTCCAGTGCTTGGCGTTGACCTGCTTGAGTTCGACGAGTTCGCGCTCCGCGGCGTAGAGCAGGGTGGCCGTGACCCCATTCTTGGGGACGTCCTCGGTCCGGATGTACTCGACCTGCACGGGTCCCAACCCGGGAGGCGGGGCGTACTGCACCGGGAAGCCGGGGTCCGGCTCGACGGTGGTGCGGTACCAGAGGTACGCAGTCAGCGCGCCGGCCACGGTGAGGCCGACCACCCACGCCACCCCGCCGACCGAACGCCCGAGCACGCGGTCCCATTCGTAGGACCACGGCAGGCTGATCCGTTCCGGGGTGGGCACGTCGACGCCCGCACGCAGGGTGACCGGTGTGCGTGGGTCGAGGTTCGCGGCGCTCAGTTCGACCGTGTTCCCCGACACCGAGAGCCCGTCGCACGTTCGTCCCGTGCCGAAGCCGACCGAACACTCGGCGCCGGTGACACCGGCCGGCAGCGTCACGCGCACGCGTACGCGCTGGATCTCGTTGTTCCACGACGGGGCGATGACGTTCCAGAAGAACGCCGACCTCGAGTCCGGATCGCCGACCACCGTGGCGAAACCGCGATTCTCGCCGGTGCTTCCCGGGTCGAGGACGCCGGGGACGGTGTACCGGAGTTCGTAGACGTGGGTGCCCGGGGCCAGGGTGCTGTCGGCGTCGCCGATCTTCGCGACCCGGAACCTGCCCCCGGACTCCGACAGCAGGTCATACGGCACGGGTTGGCCGTCCAGCAGGATGGAGGTGACGTCGGGTTCCTGGCGTACCCGCGGACTGTTCGGGTTGGCGACGTCCCAGTAGCGGAAGATGCCGTGCCGGCCCGAGGGGAACTCACCCCGGATGGTCTCGACCGCGGTGAGCCGTCCGTCGGCGCCGACGGTGAAGTCGGCCCGGTAGTCGCTGATCACGACCGGATCGTCGGCCGCGGCGGAGGACCCCGACACGCCTCCGAACATCAGGGGCCACAGCAATCCGACCGCGACGAGGAACACCAGGACGATCCAGCCGAAGATCCGCTTCATCGCACCTCCCTCGCCGCGCCGCCCGTTGGGTCCGACTCACCCTATGTGCAACGGGTCGATTTGCACGCGAACCGGCGGTTGATCGTGACGGGCGCTGAACACCCCGGTGGCGCGGCGCAGCGACGAGGCCAATTCGAGGCCGGTGGCGCGCGGCACCCGGACGAGCATCCGCCCGACCTCGGCGTCGCGCTCGGTGCCCGGCAGCCCGCGGGCGCCCTGCGGAAGGTCCACCGGTCCCAGGACGTCCGAGTCGTCGGGCAGCCGAGCGGCCTCGAGCAACGCCGCCACGGCCGCCGGCGGTCCGTCGACGGCGGCCATGTGGACCGCGGGCGGCAGGCCGACCTCGGCCCTGGCGGCGAGCTCGGATTCGGCGTGGCCCACGGGATCCCAGCGGATCAGCGCCTGCACGGTCGGGATGGCGGACTCGGCGACGACGGCCACCACGCCGCCGTCACCGCGGCGCCGGACCAGCGCGGCGGCCGCCATCCACCGGCGCAGCGCGTCCTCGGACGCGCGGAGGTCCTGGCGTCCCAGCAGGGCCCAGCCGTCGAGGAGCAGGGCCGCGCCGTAGCCGCCGGGCACCGCGGGTTCGGCCCCCGGGGTGGCCACGACCAGCGACGGCGCGGCGGGCACTTCGGCGACCATCGCGTCGCCGCCGGAGGTCACCACGGTGGTGCCGGGGAACGCCCGGCCCAGTTCCTCCGCCGTCCGCCGGGCCCCGACGACGACGGCGCGCACGGCGTCGGACCCGCAGCGGACACAGCGCAGCGTCGGCTCGGCCCGGCCGCACCAGCGGCACACCGCGCCGGCGGCGCGGTCGGGCAGCGACATGGGCCCCGTGCAGTGCCGGCACCGGGCGATGGTGCGGCACTTCCCGCAGGCCAGCGCCGGTACGTAGCCGCGGCGGGGCACCTGGACCAGCACGGGATGACCGGATTTCAGCGCCGCCCGCGCCGCGTCGAGGGCCATCGTCGGCAGCCGTGCGGTGTGCGACGCGGCATCGCGCTCCTGGGTGAAGCCGCTGTCGTCGAGCGCGACCACCCGGGGGGTACGCGTCCGCACCGTCGGCCGGGTGGCCACCAGGTCGTGGGCCCACCGGCTCGCGACGAGTGCCTGCGCCTCCGCCGTGCGGGCGTATCCGGCGATCAGCGCGGCGCAGCGCAGTTGATGGGCGCGCAGCATCGCCACCTCGCGGGCGTGCGGGTACGGCGACCGCGGCTCGGCCAGCGTGTCGTCGCCGTCGTCCCACACCATCACCAGCCCGAGGTCGGCGACCGGCGCGAACACGGCGCTGCGGGTGCCGATGACGAACCGGGCGTGTCCGCGCAGCACCGACAGCCAGCGGCGATAGCGCTGTGACGGGCCGAGTCCCGCCGACAGGGCGACGGCGACGCCCTCGCCGACGTGGTGGAGCGCCGCCGCGTGCAGCGCGTCCACGTCGCGTTGGTCGGGCACGACGGCCAGCACCGACCGGCCGGATTGCACGACCACCGCGGCGGCCTCCGCCAGCCGGTCGGTCCACTGTTCGCCGGGCAGGGCCTGCCACACCGCGCGGGCGGCCCGGCCCTCGGCGAGGGCGTCGAGGAACTGCGCACCGCGGTGGTACTCGCCCCACGCCGCGGGGTCGACCGGCGGGGAGGTCACCTCGGGTGCGTCGGGGACGGGCTGCTTCTCCACGGTGGCGTGCCGCGGCGGAACGGCGAGGCGCAGGACGTCGGGCCGGGTGCCCGCGTACCGGGCGGCCACCGCGTCGACGAGGCGCCGGACGTCGGGGGTCAGGACCCGTTCGCTGGAGACCACCCGGTCCAGCCAGCCGAGCTTGCCCTCGTGGTCGGTGTCGGAGCGGCGTTCGAGGACGAACCCGTCCACCAGCCTGCCGTGGAAGCGGACCTTGACCCGCACCCCGGGCTGGGCGTCGTCGGATTGCTCGGCGCTGACGAGGTAGTCGAAGTCCCGGTCGAGATGTGGCACCGACAGCATCGGAAGCACCCTGGCGATCGGCTCGTGCTCGGCCGCCTGCCTGATGTCGGTCACCCGGGTTGTGTAACAGACGGTCCCGACGAAGACCGACTCCGGCCGAAGAAGAATCCCGCGGTGATCAACAGGATCGACCCGGCGTAGGCCCACCAGATCGGCACCGCCAACGCCTCCGAACCGAGGACGAAGCGGCCGATTCCGATCATCCCGTCCGAGACCGCGAAGCACACCGCGCCCAGTGCGGTCCACGGGGTGGGGAGGTCGGCCAGCAGCGCCGCGCAGACCATCGCGGCGAGCACGACCATGTAGAGGACCACCGGAATCGCCATGCCGTCGGCGAGCAGCCGGGGCCAGAACCACACCAGCAGCGTCAGGCAGGCCACGCACACCACCATCGCGGCCGCCACCCTGCCCGCAGAGGCGGTGATCAGGGGCAGCAGTGCGGCGAGGAAGCACAGGTGGGCCACCAGGAACGCGCCGAGTCCGAGCACGAAGGACGGCTCCCACCACGGCATCGCGAGGAAGAAGTCCCCCGCGGCGGAGAACACCAGGGCCGGCTCCAGCCAGCGCCGCTCCCGCCGGACGGGATGGCCCACGGCGGCCGCCGCGAGCAACACCGCGGTCAGCGCCTTGACGGCGGGTTGGGCACCGAACTGTCCGGTCAGCTCCGCTCCCGCGGGCGAGCGAAGCGCCACGACGACCAGGAAGACGCCGTATCCGGCGCCGACGACCGCTGCCGCGCCCCACAGCGGTCGCGTACCGCGCGCTGCGTACGGTGAGGCCATGCCCGTCCCCGACAAGCCGCCGCTGGATGCCATCCTGCAGAAGGTACTGGAAGCAGTTCCGTTTCAGTTGACGACCGAAGGCGGGCCCGAAGCCGCCCGCGCACGGTTCCGGGACCTGCCCCGGCACCCGGTGCACGAGGGGTTGCGCGTCGAGGACCGCACCGTCGACGGGCCCGGTGGCCCGATCCCGATCCGGCTGTACTGGCCACCCGAGGCCGACGCCGGACCCGTGCCGGTGGTGATGTTCTTCCACGGCGGCGGCTGGGTGGTCGGAGACCTGGACAGCTACGACAACGACGCCCGCAGACACGCGGTGGGATCCGGCGCGCTGGTCGTCTCGGTGGAGTACCGCCTGGCGCCCGAGCACCCGTATCCCGCGGCGGTCGACGACGTCTGGGCCGCAACCCGTTGGGTCGCCCAGAACGCGGCCGACGTCGGGGCCGACCCGACCCGGCTGGCGGTCGCCGGCGACTCGGCGGGCGGCAACCTCGCGGCGGTGGTCGCCCAGCTGGCCCGCGACGCGGGCGGACCGCCCATCGCCTTCCAGTTGCTGTGGTACCCGGCGACGACGTGGGACACCTCGCTGCCGTCGTTCACCGAGAACGCCGACGCACCCATCCTCGGCGTCGACGCCGTCGCCGACTTCTCCCGCTGGTACTCCACGGGCCAGGATCTGCGGAACCCACCCGCGTCCCTGGTGCCCGGCCGGGCGACGGACTTCGCCGCCCTGGCTCCCGCCTACGTCGCGGTGGCCGGACACGATCCGCTGCGCGACGACGGCATCCGCTACGGCGAACTGCTCGGTGCCGCAGGGGTGCCGGTGGAGGTGCACAACGCCGAGACGCTGGTGCACGGCTACCTGGGCTACGCCGGGGTGGTGCCCGCCGCGACCGACGCCGTGGAACGCGGGTTGGCCGCACTGCGTCGCGCGCTAGCCTGAGGACCATGACGGAGACCACGTCCGGACGGCCCGGAATCGACCCCATCCTCAAGATGCTTCTCGACGCGGTGCCGCTCGAGTTCACCGTCGACGACGGCGTCGAGGTGGCGCGCGAGAAGTTCCGCGCGGTGAAGCCGCCGGCAGAGATGTTGCCGGACATGCGGATCGAGGGCCGGATCATCGGACACGGCGAGCTGACCGACATCCCGGTCCGCATCTACTGGCCACCCGTCGAGAAACACGCCGGTCTGCCCGTGGTGGTCTACTACCACGGCGGCGGCTGGGCGATCGGCGACCTGGACACCCACGACCACGTGGCCCGGGCGCACGCCGTCGGTGCCGAGGCGATCGTGGTGTCGGTCGACTACCGCCTGGCGCCGGAACATCCGTTCCCCGCCGGCGTCGACGACGCGTGGGCGGCCCTGCAGTGGGTCGCCGAGCATGCCGAGGAACTCGGTGGTGACCCGGCCCGCATCGCCGTCGCCGGCGACTCCGCCGGCGGCAACCTGTCCGCGGTGATGGCGCTGCGGGCCCGCGACGCCGGCGGACCGCCGCTGGTGTTCCAGCTGCTCTGGTATCCGGTGGCCGTCGGCGACCTCTCCGCCCCGTCGTTCGTCGAGAACGCGGACGCCCCGATCCTCAACGCCGAGGTGATGACCGCATTCCTGACGTGGTACCTCCCCGGGCTCGACATGTCCGATCCCACGACCCTGCCCACCGACCTCGCCCCCGCCAACGCGGCCACGCTGGCCGGGCTCGCGCCCGCCTTCATCGGCACCGCCGAGCACGACCCGCTGCGTGACGACGGCGGGCGGTACGCCGAATTACTCACCGCGGCAGGGGTTCCCGTGCAGCTGAGCAACGAGCCGACGATGGTGCACGGCTACGTGAACCTGGCGCTGGCCTCCCCCGCGGCCACCGAGGCCACCAATCGCGGGCTGGCCGCGCTCAAGGCGGCCCTACACCCGCACCACTGACGGAGGCAACGCATGACCGCACCCGACTTCCACACGATCGTCGTCGGTGCCGGGTTCTCCGGAATCGGCGCGGCGATCCGACTCGACGGGGCGGGCCTCGGCGACTACCTGATCGTCGAAGCGGGTGAGGAACCCGGCGGGACCTGGCACTGGAACACCTATCCCGGCATCGCGGTCGACATTCCGTCGTTCTCCTACCAGTTCTCGTTCGAGCAGAGCGCGGACTGGTCACGCACCTACGCCAAGGGTGCCGAACTGAAGCGGTACGCCCAGCGGTGCGTCGACCGGTACGGCCTGCGGCCCAAGATTCGCTTCGGCACCACGGTCACGGCCGCCTCCTTCGACGACGAAACCGATTGCTGGCGCGTCGAACTGGACGACGGGGACACGCTGACCGCCCGGTTCCTCGTCAACGCCAGCGGTGTGCTGACCGTGCCGAAGCTGCCCGACATCGACGGCGTGGACGGTTTCGCCGGCGTCACGATGCACACCGCGCGGTGGGACCACTCCCAGGACTTGACCGGCAAGCGCGTGGCGATCATCGGCACCGGCGCCTCCGCCGTTCAGGTCATCCCGGAGATCGCCCCGATCGTCGAACGGCTCACCGTCTTTCAGCGCACTCCGATCTGGTGCATGCCGAAGCTGGACGTGCCGCTGCCCGCCGCCGCCCGCTGGGCGATGCGCATGCCGGGCGGCAAGGTGATCCAACGCGTGCTGAGCCAGGCCTACGTCGAGCTGACGTTCACCATCTCGGCGCAGTACTACACGGTCTTCCCGCTGGCCAACCGCGCCGAGAAGATGGGCCGGGCCTATCTGAAGCGCGAGGTGCACGACCCCGAGGTGCGCGACAAGCTCACGCCGCGCTACGCCGTCGGCTGCAAGCGACCGGGTTTCCACAACACCTATCTGGCGACGTACAACCGCGACAACGTCGACTTGGTCACCGAGCCGATCGAGAAGGTCACCGCGTCGGGGGTCGTCACCGCCGACGGCGCCGAGCGCGAGGTCGACGTGCTGATCCTGGCGACCGGCTTCAAGGTGATGGACGTCGACAGCATTCCCACCTTTCCGGTGACCGGGTCGGGCGGGCGGTCCCTGGCGGAGTTCTGGTCGACGCAGCGGCTGCAGGCCTACGAGGGCGTCAGCATCCCGGGCTTCCCGAACTTCTTCACCGTGATGGGGCCCTACGGCTACGTCGGCTCCTCCTACTTCGCCCTCATCGAGACTCAGACCCACCACATCGTCCGCTGCCTCGAACAAGCGTCGCGGGAAGCCGCCACCCGTGTCGAGGTGTCGGGTGCGGCCAACGACCGGTTCTTCGCGGAGATGATGCGCAAGCGGCACCGTCAGATCTTCTGGCAGGACAGCTGCGCCCTGGCCAACAGCTACTACTTCGACCAGAACGGCGACGTGCCGCTGCGGCCCACCACCACCGCGGAGGCCATCTGGCGCAGTCGCCGGTTTCCGCTGGCCGACTACGAGTTCAGCCGCTAGTTGGTCAGCGCGGCGGGCCGACGATGATGCTCTCGTACTTCTCGGAGGCCTCGGCAAGCAGCGAGGGCGTGATCTCGAAGCCATCGGGTCGCGGGGTCGACTTGTCGCGGCCTGCGTGCCGGAACATTCCCTCGATGCCGGCAGGCGTGTTGATCATCAAGAGGTCGGCCTTCTTCGACGTGATGCGGTAAGCGTGCGGAATCATCTTGGGCAGGAACACGATTCCCCCCTCACCTAGTTCCATTTCTTGATCGTCGACCCACACCAGCGCGGTGCCCTTGATGAGCATGAAGACTTCGTCTTCGTGGGTGTGGCGGTGATAGGGCGGCGCTTCACCTTCGCTCACGTCGAACCGCCCGATCATCAGTTGGCCGTTGGTGGCCTTCGCGTCGAGCAGGATCGCAAGCGTGCCTCCGTCGAGCCATTCGAGTTGCTGCTGCTGGTCCGGCTGCGCGAGATAGGCGACGCTCACGTTTACATCCCCTCGCGCGGATGATTGGGTCCGCTTGGTCGACAGAATAGAGTCGGCACCCTGCGATTGCAACGCATGCGTCGCTCAGAACTGCACGCCGCGGGTCAGCGCGCCGTCGACGACCAGGTTGGTGCCGGTGATGAAGCTCGCCGCCGAACTACTCAGGAAGACAACGGCATTGGCGACCTCCTGCGGGGTCGCCATGCGGCCCGTCGGATTGAGCCCCATAGCCGTGGCGAACAGCTCGGGATCGTTCGCCTCGATCGACGGCCACACCCCGCCCGGGAAGTAGGTGTTGCCCGGGCTGACCGTGTTGGCCCGCACGCCCTGGCCGGCGAGGTTGAAGGCGACGCCCTGGGTGTAGTGGATGATGGCGGCCTTCATCGTCCCGTACGGCCCCGAGGCGAAGTCGATCTCGCGCCCCGAGACACTCGAGATCGTCACGATCGAGCCGGCACCGGAGGCGAGCAGCGACGGCAGCGCCGCGTCCACCAGACCGATGGTGCCCATCAGGTCGACCTCGAAACTGGTGCGCCAGTTCTCCTGGCTGGCGGGGATGGCGAGCGCGCTGACGTTGGCCACCACCCCGTCGATGCCGCCGAGGACGCTGGCGCTGTCGTCCACCCACTTCGTCAACGCCGCCGGGTCACCCACGTCGACCGCGGTGCCGATGGCCGACTCGGCGCCCGCTCCCGGTTCCACCGTGCGGGCGCAGTACGCCACGGCGGCACCCTCGGCCAGCAGCCCGTCGACCACCGCCCTGCCGATGCCCCTGGTGCCGCCCGTGACGAGGAAGCGCTTGCCCGACAATCCGAGATCCATGGTGTCCCTTCAGTACGAGATCGAGCCCAGCGACCGTGCGGCCCTGCGCATGTCGTCATGGATGCCGCCAAAGGCCGGCGCAGTGGGCAGCAGTCGCTTGTCGACCTTGGTCACGGCGCTGTAGTTGGTGTCGACCACGTTGGCGATCGGCACCTCGGAGATCTGGCTGAGCAACTGATAGGCGTCGAGCCTGTCGAGGCCGTACAACTCGCCGAGCCAGCCGACCATCTCGACCTGACCCGCCCGCCAGGCCTCCTCGAGCGGGCGCCCCGAACCGATGCACATCAGGTGCGTGTCGGTCTCGATCCGCGGCCAGGCCGGCCCGCCGCCCTTGATCAGGTCGACGATCGCGGTGACGTGCATGGCGCCCTCCACCGCGGTTCCGCACGACTCGCCCTCGCCCTGCCGGTAGTGGCCGTCGCCCAGGGAGAACAACGCACCCTCGACGTTCACCCGCAGATAACACGTTGCGCCGGCGGCCATTTCGGGGCTGTCCATGTTGCCGCCGAAGTAGTCCGGCACCAGCGACGTGCGCACCTCGCGCCGCGCGGGTGCGACGCCGACCGTGCCGAGCATCGGGTTGGACGGCAGGCGCAGCTGGAAGTCACTCGCCAGCGCGGAGAAGCCCAGCGTCTCGGTGCCGGCGTCGTAGTCGTAGATGTAGGTGCGCTCGGCCAGCGGGTCCTGCAGCGTGGGACTGGCCGGAATGCTGGTGAGCCCACCGAAGAACGGGATCAGCGTCGAGGCGCCCCACGTGCGGGCGGGAGTCAGGTCGACCAGGTGTACCGCCAGGGTGTCGCCCGGCGCCGCGCCCTCGATCCAGAACGGGCCGGTCTGCGGGTTGAGGTCCTCGGTGTCCAGCGCCGTGGTGGCGACGTCGTCCTTACTGGTGATGCGGCCGCCGTAGGCGTCCTCGGTCCACAGCGTCAGCGCCGTCCCCGGCTTGATCCGCATGACCGGCGCGGCACCGCCGAAGGTGTAGGCGAGTTGGTCGACCGTTGGCACGAAGGTGACGTGATCCATGGGGCCATCCTGCTGGATTCCGCGGCGTCACGCCCACCCGACCCGCGCGAACAGTCGCAAAAGGCCCTGAATCGCGTGGATTCAGGGCCTTTTGCGACTGTTCGCGGTACTACACGGAAGCCTTGAGCTCCTCGACCTTGTCGGTCCGCTCCCACGGCAGGTCGACGTCTGTGCGGCCGAAGTGACCGTAGGCCGCCGTCGGCGCGTAGATGGGGCGCAGCAGGTCCAGGTCGCGGACGATCGCACCGGGGCGCAGATCGAAGACCGACGTGATGGCCTTCTCGATGCGGGCCGGGTCGACGGTCTCGGAGCCGAACGTCTCGACGAACAGACCGACGGGTGCCGCCTTGCCGATCGCGTAGGCGACCTGCACCTCGACGCGCTCGGCCAGGCCGGCCGCGACGACGTTCTTGGCGACCCAGCGCATCGCGTAGGCCGCGGAGCGGTCCACCTTCGACGGGTCCTTGCCGGAGAACGCGCCGCCACCGTGGCGGGCCCAGCCGCCGTAGGTGTCGACGATGATCTTGCGGCCGGTCAGACCGGCGTCGCCCATGGGGCCGCCCAGCACGAACTTGCCGGTCGGGTTGACCAGCAGCCGGTAGTCGGAGGTGTCCATGGTCTCGTGGTTCAGATCGGCCAGGACGGTGTTGACGACCTTCTCGCGGATGTCCGGCGTCAAGCCGCCCTCGAGGTCGATGCCGTCGGCGTGCTGGGTGGACAGCACGACGGTGTCCAGCCGGACCGGGGTGTTGCCGTCGTACTGCACGGTGACCTGGGTCTTGCCGTCGGGACGGAGGTAGTCGAGCACGCCGCTCTTGCGGACCTCGGTCAGCCGGCGGGCGAGGCGGTGCGCGATCGCGATCGGCAGCGGCATCAGCTCGGGCGTGTCCTTGATGGCGTAGCCGAACATGAGCCCCTGGTCGCCGGCGCCCTGGGAGTCCAGCGGGTCGCCAGCGCCTTCGACGCGCGCCTCGTGCGCGGTGTCGACGCCCATCGCGATGTCGGGCGACTGGGCGCCGATGCCGATGTTCACGCCACAGGTCTCGCCGTCGAAGCCCTTCTCCGAAGAGTCGTAGCCGATGTCGAGGATGCGCGCGCGCACCGTCTTCGGGATGTCGGCGAACGCCTCCTTCGCGGTGGTGGTGACCTCGCCGACGACGTGCACCTGACCGGTCGTCACCAGCGTCTCCACCGCCACGCGGGACTTCGGATCCTGCGCCAGCAGCGCGTCGAGCACCGAATCGCTGATGGCGTCGCAGATCTTGTCGGGGTGTCCCTCTGTTACCGACTCACTGGTAAACAGCCGACCTTTGCTCACGATGTCATCTCCTTCTAAAACTTAGGTTTGCGAATCATATCGATGCCTTGCTGCAGCCAAGCGTGCGTCCCGGCGGGCCGCAACCCTTAGACGCAGGGTGTTGCCGACGAATCCGTCACTCCGCCCGGTTTCCGAGGAACGCAGCAATCGCGTCCACGATACGGCTAGACATCAGCGTCTTCGAACCGTGCTCCAGTGCGACGTCGTTGCCGTCGGCCGCCAGCAGCCACCCGTCGTTGTTGTCGACCTCGAACGCCTTGCCCTCGCCGACCGCGTTGACGACGAGGAGATCGCAGCCCTTGCGCTGCAATTTGGCGCGGGCGTGGAACAGCACGTCGCCGTTGGCGTCGCCCGTTTCGGCGGCGAATCCGACGATCGCGCGCATGTTGGGCAGTTGGCCGTCGGCACGGGCGCGGACGACGCCCGCGAGGACGTCCTCGGTCCGCGTCAGTTCGATGACGGGTGCCGTGGCAGCGCCGGGCTCGTGAGACTTCTTGATCTTGCTGGTGGCCACGTGGGTGGGCCGGAAGTCCGCCACGGCCGCGGCCATCACGAGGGCGTGCGCGTCGGGCGCGTGCTTGGAGACGGCGTCCTGCAACTGTTGGGCGGAGCCGATGTGGACGACGGTGACGCCGGCGGGGTCTGTCAGGCCGACGGTGTTTCCCGCGATCAGCGTGACGTCCGCGCCGCGCTGAGCGGCGACCCGGGCCACGGCGTACCCCTGCTTGCCCGAACTGCGGTTGCCGATGAATCGCACCGGGTCCAGCGCTTCCCGGGTGCCGCCGGCGGTGACGAGCACCTTGACTCCGGCGAGGTCGAACGGGAGGGCCTCGGGGCGGTCCAGCAGGAGCTGAGCCATCGCCGTGATCTCCTCGGGCTCGGGCAGCCGGCCGGCGCCACTGTCGGACCCGGTGAGCCGCCCGGACGCCGGTTCCAGCACGACGTTGCCGCGACCACGCAGGGTCTCGACGTTCTGGACGGTCGCGGGGTGGAACCACATCTCGGTGTGCATCGCGGGCGCGAACATCACCGGACATCGCGCGGTCAGCAGGGTTGCCGTGAGAAGGTCGTCGGCGCGCCCGGCGACCGCCCTGGCCAGCAGGTCTGCGGTCGCGGGCGCGACGACGACGAGGTCGGCCTCCTGGCCGATCCGGACGTGCGGGACCTGGTCGACGTCTTCGAATACGCCCGTCCGGACGGGGTGGCCGGAGAGGGCCTCGAAGGTCGCCGCACCGACGAACCGCAGGGCGGATTCGGTGGGCACCACCCGGACGGAGTGACCGGCCTCGGTGAGCTGACGGATCACCGTGCATGCCTTGTAGGCGGCGATGCCGCCCGCGACACCCACGACGACCCGTTTGCGCTCGGTCATGTCGAGCCGGTGACCTAGTGTTCGCCCTCGGTGTGCTCGAGCAGGTCGCCGTGGATCTCGCGCATGGCGATCGACAGCGGCTTCTCCTGCAGACCCGGCTCGACGAGCGGTCCGACGTATTCGAGGATGCCGTCGCCCAGCTGGTTGTAGTAATCGTTGATCTGGCGCGCGCGCTTGGCGGCGTAGATCACCAGCGCGTATTTGCTGGACGCACGGGACAGCAACTCGTCGATTGGCGGGTTGGTGATGCCCAGCGGCGTGTCATAGGCGTTGGCGGCGTCGGAGTCGGTGCTCTCGACAGGGGTTGTCACGAAGTTATCTCCTGGCGTTTTCGCTGGGGGCCTAGCTGGCTGCTGATCGGTCACGCCGGATCCGGCGTGTGGCCCATCAGCAAGGATACCAATTCTGAACAGGCATATTCCAATTGTGCGTTGACGACGACCACGTCGAAGTCGTCCTGGGCGGCGAGTTCGTCCCGTGCGGTGGCGAGCCTGCGCTCTCTCACCTCGGGGCTTTCGGTGCCGCGGCCGACCAGTCTGGACTCCAGCACCTCCCAACTGGGAGGGGCGAGAAACACCGAGACGGCCTCCGGCATGGCGGCCTTGACGGCTTGGGCGCCGGCGAGGTCGACCTCGATCAAGACGGGGCGTCCGGCGCGGGACGCGGCCCGGACCGGTTCGGCGGGGGTCCCCGATCGATGCAGACCACGATGGATGTCGGCCCACTCGAGAAGCGCGCCGTCGTCGATCAGCTGCTGAAATTGGGCGGCGGTGACGAAGGTGTAGTCCACTCCGTCGACTTCGCCAGGCCGGGGCGACCTGGTGGTCGCCGAGACGCTGAAGTACAGGTTGGGCACCCGCTCACGCAGGCACCGCACGACCGTCGACTTGCCGACGGCCGAAGGACCGGACAGCACCACGACTCGACTCATCGCTACCGCCGCCCGGTCCTCCGCCGGCACTAATCTGCCGTGAAGTCGAACTTTTCCAGCAGGGCCTTGCGCTGACGATCGCCCAGACCGCGCAAACGGCGGGTGGGAGCGATCTCGAGCTCGGTCATGATTTCCTGTGCCTTGACCTTGCCAACCTTCGGCAACGCTTCGAGCAACGCGGAAACCTTCATCTTGCCCAAGACCTCGTCGCTCTCAGCGTCCTTGAGGACCTGCTTGAGGTTGGTGCCGCCACGCTTGAGTCGATCCTTCAGTTCAGCTCGCGCTCGACGTGCGGCGGCAGCCTTCTCCAACGCTGCCGCGCGCTGTTCGTCGGTCAACTGGGGAAGGGCCACGGGTTCCTCCGTCTCTCGCCATCTTTGTACTGGCCATCATCATCTTGTGTCTTGACTGGTTGGGGAACCAGCCAGCGACGACGACCGTACCCACGGCCGCTGACGAAAGCTAACCCCACCCCCCGGGTTCCCGGGTCAAAAGCGCAGCGTGTAGGGCAATCCGCCGAAATTCACGGCTCGGTCGGGCCGCCGGGGGCGAGGTCCGCGATCGGCGGCGTCGTGCCTGCGTAGGGGCGGTTTCCGGGCACGGTGGAGCCGTCCCGGCCGGGGTGCGGCGACGAGCCGCCGACGGAGGCGCCACTCGGCGGCGCCCGATTACTGAGAATTTCCCTGGTCATCGCATGTCGGGCGTGTCGGCGACGCCCCGGCACCCGACCCGTGGCACCTCGATCGTCACTCGAGTTGCGTCCGTCACGTACGTCACTGCACGGCCGCCGTGGTGCCGGCCCGTGACCGAACGGTGGTCGTCCCGTTACCGGATGCACAGTCCCCGCAAATCACCGTCAGGGGAAGCACCCATGTGAGCTCCCTAGCGTCCCTGGGGCGAGGCGAACACGCCTCGTGACACCAACAGCGGAGAGATTCTGATGACCTTCAAGCGAACCATGTACGCGTCGACGCTGGCCGCCGGAGTCGGACTGGCCGGGTTGTTCGGAGTCGGCCTCGGCACGGCGTCGGCAAACCCCGGCCAGTGCAACGCGCCGGGCCAGCCGCCCTGCGGGCAGGACCAGCACGACAACGGACGCGGGAACGACGACTGGCGCCCCAACGGCAACGGAGCGCCCGCCAACTGGCAGAACCGCGGCGTCGACCAGGGCCGCCAGGACCACCAGCCGTTCAACTGGAACGGCCAGCAGGTCACCCCCTTGCCGGCAGGCAACGGCGCGGGCTGGGGCTTCTGGTTCGGTCCCGTCTGGATTCCGCTGTAGGCCTGGAGTGATTCGTGCACCCGCAGCCGCGCTCACCGCGGCTGCGGGTGCACGAATCGTCAGCCGGCGAGGTGGGCGACGGCGTCGCGCATGCGCTCGGCGGCCGCGCGCACGGCCCCGACGTCGGGCCCGGCCCGCAGCACCTCGCGCGACACCGCGGGCAACAGCGTGCCCGGCGCAGCCCCACCCAGACCGAGCAACGCCTCGGGTCGACCCCCCTGGGCTCCGACGCCGGGCAGCAGGACCGGTCCGCCGAGCTCACCGAGGTGAGGCACCTCCGTCAACGTGGCGCCCACGACGACGCCGACGGAGCCGGCACCCGCACCGCGGTTCTCCGCGCTCACGTCGTCGACGATCGACTGGGCGACCGTGCGACCGTCGAGCACTGCCCGCTGCACGGTGGCGCCCTCGGGGTTGGACGTCGCGGCGAGGACGAACACGCCGCGGCCGTGCTCGGCGGCGGTGTCGAGCAGCGGTCGCAGCGACTCGAATCCCAGGTACGGCGACGCGGTCACGGCGTCGCACGCCAGCGGCGAGTTCCCCGCCCACGCCGACGCGTACGCCGCCATCGTCGAACCGATGTCGCCCCGCTTGGCGTCGGCCAAGACCAGGACTCCGGCGTCACGCAGTTCCGCGATCACCGTCTCGAGCACCGAATAGCCGGCGGCCCCGTGGCCCTCGAAGAACGCCACCTGCGGTTTGACGATGGCAAAGCCCTCGAAGGCCTGGACGCACACGTCGCAGAACGCGGTCAGTCCGTCGACGTCGACCGGCAGGCCCCAGGCCCGAAGCAGCTCGGGGTGCGGATCGATGCCCAGACACAGCGGGCCCCGATCGGCCATGGCCGAGGCCAGCCGGGCCCCGAAACCGGTCACGTCGTGGGCCCACCGAGCTGACTGTGCAACTCCTGCAGCGACATCACGCCGATGTCTCCGCGGATGCCGGCCTCGATGCCCTGCACCGCCGCCGACGCGCCCTGCACGGTCGTCACGCAGGGAATGTTCATCGCCACCGCCGCCGAGCGGATCTCGTACCCGTCGACGCGGGGACCGGAGTTGCCGTAGGGGGTGTTGATCACCATGTCGACCTCGCCGGCCTTGATGGCGTCGACGGCCGACGTCGCCGGCCGCTCGGAGCTGGGCGCCTCGAAGTGCTTGCGCACGGTGTCGCATGGGATCCCGTTGCGCCGCAACATCTCCGCGGTGCCCTCGGTGGCCAGTACCCGGAATCCGAGATCGGCCAGCCGCTTGACCGGGAACACCAGCGACCGCTTGTCCCGGTTGGCCACCGAGACGAAGACCGTGCCGGCGGCGGGCAGCGAACCGTAGGCCGCGGTCTGGCTCTTGGCGAATGCGGTGCCGAAGTCGCGGTCGATTCCCATCACCTCGCCGGTCGACTTCATCTCCGGGCCCAGCAGCGAGTCGACCTGTGATCCGTCGGCCTTGCGGAACCGGTTGAACGGCAGCACCGCCTCCTTGACCGCGATCGGCGCGTTGGGCGCCACGTCGGCACCGTCGCCGGTCGCGGCCAGCATGCCCTCCTCGCGCAGCTGGGCGATGCTGGTGCCCAGCATGATCCGGGCGCAGGCCTTGGCCAGCGGGACGGCCGTCGCCTTCGAGACGAACGGGACCGTGCGACTGGCCCGCGGATTGGCCTCCAGCACGTAGAGCACGTCGTCCTTCAGTGCGTACTGCACGTTGAGCAGGCCGACGACGCCGATGCCGTGGGCGATGGCCTCCGTCGCGTGCCGGACGGCGGCGATGTCCTGCTTGCCGAGGGTCACCGGTGGCAGCGCGCACGCGGAGTCGCCGGAGTGGATGCCCGCCTCCTCGATGTGCTCCATCACGCCGCCGATGTACACCTCGGACCCGTCGCACAGGGCGTCGACGTCGATCTCGATGGCGTCTTCCAGGAATCGGTCGACCAGCACTGGGTGCTCGGGCGAGAGCTGGGTGGCGCGGGTGATGTACCCGCGCAACGTCTCGTCGTCGTAGACGATCTCCATGCCGCGCCCGCCCAAAACGTAGGACGGGCGTACCAGAACGGGGTAGCCGATGTCGGCGGCGATGCGTCGGGCCTGTTCGAAGCTGGTCGCCATGCCGAACCGCGGCGCGGGCAACCCGGCGTTCTTGAGCACCTCACCGAACTCGCCGCGGTCCTCGGCGAGGTCGATGGCCTTGGGGCTGGTGCCGACGATCGGCACGCCCGCGTCGGACAGGCGCTGCGCCAGGCCCAGCGGCGTCTGCCCACCCAGCTGCACGATCACCCCGACGACGCCGGGTCCGCCTGCGCCGGAGGCGGATTCGGCGTGGTACACCTCGAGGACGTCCTCGAAGGTCAACGGCTCGAAGTACAGTCGGTCGGCCGTGTCGTAGTCGGTCGACACCGTCTCGGGGTTGCAGTTCACCATGACGGTCTCGAAGCCGACCTCGCTGAGCGTGGTCGCCGCGTGCACGCAGCTGTAGTCGAACTCGATGCCCTGACCGATCCGGTTGGGACCCGACCCCAGGATCAGCACCTTCGGCTTGTCGGTCTGCGGGGCCACCTCCGTCTCGGCCGCCGGGTCCACCTCGTAACTGCTGTAGTGGTACGGCGTCTTGGCCTCGAACTCCGCGGCGCACGTGTCCACCGTCTTGTAGACGGGATGCACGCCCAGGCGACGCCGCAGCGTGCGCACGCCGTCCTCGCCGGCGAGTTCGGGCCGCAGGGCCGCGATCTGGCGGTCCGACAGGCCGCTGTGCTTGGCTGCGCGCAGCATGTCCTCGTCGAGGACGGGTGCGGCGCGCAGCTCCTCCGCGAGGTGCACGAGTCCGTCGATCTGGTCGACGAACCACGGGTCGACGCCGGAGGCCTTTGCGACCTCCTCGACCGACGCACCTTGGCGCAGTGCCTGCTCGATGTCGTACAGGCGGCCGTCGGTGGGCGTCCGCAGCCGCGTCAGCAGCTCCTCGACGGTGAGTTCGGGATCGCTGCCGGTCCAGAATCCGCCGCGGCCGGGCGTCTCCAGCGAGCGCATCACCTTGCCGAGCGCCTCGATGAAGTTGCGGCCCAGCGACATCGCCTCACCGACCGACTTCATGGTGGTGGTCAACGTGGGGTCGGCACCGGGGAACTTTTCGAAGGCGAACCGCGGGGCCTTGACGACGACGTAGTCGAGCGTCGGCTCGAAGCAGGCAGGCGTCTCCTTGGTGATGTCGTTGACGATCTCGTCGAGGGTGTAGCCGATGGCGAGCTTCGCGGCGATCTTGGCGATCGGGAAGCCGGTGGCCTTCGACGCCAGGGCGCTCGACCGGGAGACGCGCGGGTTCATCTCGATGACGACCAGCCGCCCGTCGGCCGGGTCGATCGCGAACTGGATGTTGCAGCCGCCGGTGTCGACGCCGACCTCGCGCAGGATCGCGATGCCGAGATCGCGCATCGTCTGGTATTCGCGGTCGGTCAGCGTCATCGCGGGCGCGACGGTCACCGAGTCACCGGTGTGCACGCCCATGGGGTCGAAGTTCTCGATCGAGCAGACCACCACCACGTTGTCGCGGTGGTCCCGCATCAGTTCGAGTTCGTATTCCTTCCACCCGAAGATCGACTCCTCGATCAGCACGTTGGCCGTCGGCGAGGCGGACAGGCCGTCGCCGGCCATCCGCTCCACGTCCTCGACCGAGTACGCCATGCCGGAGCCGAGGCCGCCCATGGTGAACGACGGCCGCACGACGACGGGAAGCCCGAGCTCGGCGACGGTGTCCCGCACCTCCTCCATCGTGAAGCACACCCGCGACTTGGCCGACTCGCCGCCGACCTTGGCGACGATGTCCTTGAACTTCTGCCGGTCCTCGCCCCGCTGGATGGCCTCGAAGTCGGCGCCGATCATCTCGACGCCGTGGCGGTCGAGCGCCCCGTTCTCGTACAGGGCGACCGCCGTGTTCAGCGCGGTCTGCCCGCCGAGGGTGGCCAGCAGCGCGTCGATCTTGGTGCCGCGCTCGGCCTGCTGCACGATCACCTTCTCGACGAACGCCGCGGTGATCGGTTCGATGTAGGTGGAGTCGGCGAACTCCGGGTCGGTCATGATCGACGCGGGATTGGAGTTGATGAGCGTCACCCGTAGGCCTTCGGCCTTCAACACCCGGCACGCCTGGGTGCCGGAGTAGTCGAATTCGGCGGCCTGCCCGATGACGATGGGGCCCGATCCGATGACCAGGACGTGTTCGATGTCTTCGCGGCGCGGCATCAGCGCTCCTCCCCTGCCATCAGGTCGACGAATTGGTCGAACAGGTACGCGGCGTCATGGGGTCCCGCCGCCGACTCGGGGTGGTACTGCACCGAGAACGCCCTTCCCTCGAGGAGTTTGATGCCTTCGACGACACCGTCGTTGGCGCAGGTGTGGCTGACTACGGCCTTGCCGAACTGCGTGTCGAACTCCTCGCCGGCCTCGCCTTCGAGGGCGAAGCCGTGGTTCTGCGAGGTGATCGCGACGCGGCCGGTGAGGTGGTCGACCACCGGAACGTTGATCCCGCGGTGACCGAAGGCCATCTTGTAGGTCGAGCGGCCCAGGGCGCGGCCCAGGATCTGGTTGCCGAAGCAGATGCCGAACAGGGGAATCCCGGCCTCGAGCACCTTGCGGGTCACCTCGACGACGTGGTCGGCGGTCGCCGGGTCACCGGGACCGTTGGACAGGAACACCCCGTCGGGGTTGAGCGCGGCGACGGCGTCGAACGTGGCGTTCGACGGCACCACGTGGGTCTGGATGCCGCGCTTGGCGAAGTTGCGCGGGGTGTTGGTCTTGATCCCGAGGTCGAGTGCGGCGACCGTGAAGCGTTGCTGCCCTTCGGCTTCCACCACGTAGGTCGAGTCCGTGCTCACCTGTCCGGCGAGATCGGCGCCCAGCATCGACGGCTGGCTGCGCACCCGCGCCAGCAGTTCGTCCACCTCCGCCAGGGCGTCGCCCGAGAAGACGCCGGCCTTCATGGAGCCCGCCGTCCGCAGGTGCCGGACGACGGCGCGGGTGTCGATGCCCGCGATCCCGACGACGCCCTGACGGACGAGTTCGTCGTCGAGCGTTCCGGTGGCCCGCCAGTTGGAGGCGCGCGGCGACGGGTCGCGCACGGCGTACCCCGCCACCCAGATCTTGTCGCCGCGACTCTCGGCGTCCTCCCCGTTCCAGCCCGTGTTGCCGATCTGCGGCGCCGTGGCGACCACGATCTGGCCGTGATAGCTCGGGTCGGTGAGGGTCTCCTGGTAGCCCGACATGCCGGTGGAGAAGACCGCCTCCCCCAGCGTCTGGCCGACCGCACCGAAGGCGGTGCCGGTGAACACCCGTCCGTCGTCGAGAACCATTACGGCCTTGTTCTTCACCGTCATTCGACCTCTCCAGTCCAATTCGCGAGTTCGCGGCGGTCGTCGCCGCGGAACCCGGTGTCGATCTCGGTACCCGACGGCAGTCTCCAGCGGATGGCGAGGATGCCGTCGTGTGTCAGTGCCTTGCCCGCGATGCCCCGCTCGGTGCGGATCGCCGTGATCGACTCCTCGGGGATCCAGATGGGCCCGGTGCCGCTGCGCTGCAACATGATTCCCTCGGGGTAGCGGGTCAGCACCGCCTTGCTGCGGAAGCCCAGGTCGCCGACGGCGATGCGGTCCTGCCAGCTGGGGGCGATCGTGCTGCCGACGTAGAGCCCCTTGGTGGCCGGCACGATCGCCGACCCCACGGTGTCGGGCAGCGCCGGCAACGCCCCGATCAGCTCGGCTTGGCGCTGCGCGCGGTGCAGCCACCCGCGCAGCATCTGCCTGATGAAGAAGGCGATCATCACCGCCAGCAGCGCGGCGATGATCAGCAACGCGATCAGCGTCGGGGTGTTCATGCGGGACTCTGCCCGTCCCGCGCCGTGACCTTGCCCCGCAGCATCGTCAGCGTCACCGTGGCGGGCAGCGTCATCGCCTCGAACGGCGTGTTGTCCGACCGGCTGGCGAGTTCCGCGCCCGTGACCGTCCACGTCGCGTCGGGGTCGACGAGCACCAGGTTGGCGGGTTCCCCCACCTCCAGCGGCCGGCCCTGGTCCGGCAGCCCAACGATGGCCGCCGGCGCCTCGCTCATCACCCGTGCGACGTCACGCCACGTCAGCAGGCCCGTGCGCACCATGGTCTCCACGACGACCGAGAGCGCGGTCTGCAACCCCAGCATCCCGGGCCGGGCGACGGCGAACTCGCACATCTTCTCGTGGTCGGCGTGCGGTGCGTGATCGGTTGCCACGCAGTCGACCACGCCGTCGGCGAGCGCCTGGCGCAACGCGATCGCGTCGCTGGCCTCCCGCAGCGGCGGGGTGACCCGGTTGCGGCCGTCGTAGGACCCCAGCACCGCGTCGTCGAGCAGCAGGTGGTGCGGCGTCACCTCCGCGGTGATCGAGATGCCCTGCTCCTTGGCCCATCTGATCAGCTCGACCGTGCCCGCGGTGGACGCGTGGCAGATGTGCACGCGGGCGCCGGCGTCCCGGGCCAGGATGGCGTCGCGCGCGACGATCGACTCCTCCGCCGACCGTGGCCATCCGGTCAACCCGAGCCGGGCCGCGTTCGGACCCTCGTGGGCGACGGCGTCGACCGTCAGTCGTGGTTCCTCGGCGTGCTGGGCGATCAGGACGCCGATGCCGCTGGCGTACTCTAGCGCCCGCCGCATGACCAGCGGATCGTCCACGCACAGGCCGTCGTCGGAGAACATCCGCACCTTGCCGGCACCGGCGGCCATCAGGCCCATCTCGGTGAGCTGAGCGCCCTTGAGTCCGACGGTCACCGCACCGACCGGATGCACGTCGACGAGGCCGACCTCCTGACCGCGGTACCAGACGTGGTCGGTGACGACGGCGCTGTCGGCGACGGGATCGGTGTTGGCCATCGCGAACACGGCCGTGTACCCGCCGAGTGCGGCTGCCGCCGAACCGGTTTCGATGTCCTCGGCGTACTCGCGCCCCGGCTCTCGCAAATGGGTGTGAAGGTCCACGAAGCCGGGCAGCAGGACCTTGCCGGTGCCGTCGACCACCTCGGCGCCGTCGGGCGCCGACACGTCGGCGCCGATCTCGGCGATCTGGCCGTCATCGACGAGGACGTCGACGGGATCGCCCTCGCCGTAGAGAAGAACCGACCGCAACAGCACACTCATGCGCCTACCTCCGTGCCTGCGCCGACGAGCAGATGGAACAGCACCGCCATTCGAACGTGCACGCCGTTGGAAACCTGTTGCAGCACCGCCGATTGCGAGGAGTCCGCCACCGACGACGCGATCTCCATCCCCCGCAGCATCGGCCCGGGGTGCAACACGACCGCGTGCTTGGCGAGTCGGGCCGACCGCTTCTCGGAGAGTCCGTACAGCACCGAGTACTCCCTGGCCGACGGGAAGAACCCGCCCTTCATCCGCTCCGCCTGGACCCGCAGCATGAGCACCGCGTCGGCGCCGGGCAACTCGGCGTCCAGGTCGTGGGAGACCGTGACCGGCCACGTCGAGACGCCCGTCGGCAGCAACGTCGGCGGTGCGACGAGCACCACCTCGGCGCCCAGCGTCGACAGCAGTCGCACGTTGGAGCGCGCCACCCGGCTGTGGAGCACGTCGCCCACGATCACGACGCGCTTGCCCTCGACCGAACCCAGTCGCTGGCGAATGGTCAGCGCGTCGAGCAGTGCCTGCGTCGGGTGTTCGTGCGTGCCGTCACCGGCGTTGATCACGCTCGGCCCGCCGTCGGCGCCCTCGCGCGTCCACTCCGAAAGCCGTTGTGCCGCACCGGAAGCAGGGTGACGGATGATGAGTGCATCGGCCCCCGCAGCGCGCAGCGTCAGCGCGGTGTCCCGCAGCGACTCACCCTTGGCCACCGACGATCCCGACGAGCTGACGTTGATGACGTCGGCGCTCATCCACTTGCCGGCGACCTCGAACGACACCCTCGTCCGCGTCGAATTCTCGTAGAACATCGTGATCACGGTGCGCCCGCGCAGCGTGGGCAACTTCTTGACCTCGCGGCCCAGCAGCGCCTGGCTGAACCGGTCGGCGTCGTCGAGGATGGCGGTCGCCTGGTCGCGGCTCAGGTCGGCCGCCGACAGCAGGTGCTTCATCTGGCGGGTCCTCCCTGGGGTGCGATCGAGACCCCGTCGACGCCCCCGTCGTTCTCGGCGAGACGCACCTTGACGTTCTCGCTTCGCGACGTGGGGACGTTCTTGCCCGCGTAGTCGGCGCGCAGCGGCAGTTCGCGGTGACCACGGTCGACGAGTACCGCCAACTGGACCGCCCGCGGCCGTCCGATGTCGCGGAGTGCGTCGAGGGCGGCCCGGATCGAGCGTCCCGTGTAGAGCACGTCGTCGACGAGGACGACGAGTGCGTCGTCGACGCCGCCGTCGGGAATCGACGTGTCCTCCAGCGGACGCGGTGGCTTGCCGGCGAGGTCGTCGCGGTAGAGCGTGATGTCGAGCGCGCCGCGCGGCACGGTGACGCCGGAGAATTCGTGGATCTTTTCGGCGAGGCGGGCGGCGAGCGTGACGCCGCGGGTGGGGATGCCCAGGAGAATCACGCGGGGCGCCTCGGCGCCGTCCAGCGCGGTCTTCTCGATGATTTCGTGCGCGATGCGCGACACCGTCCGGCTCACGTCCGCGGCGGACATCAATTCCCGGTCGGGGCTGGCAGAAGCCATGACTGACCCAGGACCTCCTTCTCCGCCTCTCGGGACGGATCGTTAAAGGACGTCGAACTTCCGCGGCAGCTTAACACCCACCGGGCCCCCTCAGCCGGGCTGGATAGGCTGGCCAGGTGAATCTCGACGGCAATCAGGCATCCATCCGCGAGGCGATCGACGCCGGCCTGTTGGCGGGAGCCGTCACCCTGGTGTGGCAGGGCGGCAAGGTCCTGCAGGTCAACGAACTCGGCCACCGCGACGTCCACGCCGGGTTGCCGATGCAGCGCGACACCATCTTCCGGATCGCCTCGATGAGCAAGCCGGTGACGGTGGCCGCGGCCATGTCGATGATCGAGGACGGGCTGCTCGCGTTGACCGATCCGGTGGCCCGGTGGCTGCCGGAGTTGGCCGACGTGCGGGTGATGGCCGACCCGTCGGGCCCGCTGGAGTCGACTGTCCCGCTACGACGCCCGATCACCGTCGACGACCTGATGACCCACCGCAGTGGCCTGGCCTACGCGTTCTCGGTGGGGGCGCCACTGTCCCGGGCCTACGGCAAGCTGATGTTTCGCCAGGACCAGGACCGTTGGCTGGCCGAGCTCGCCAAGTTGCCGCTGGCCCACCAGCCCGGCGAGCGGCTGACCTACAGCCACTCCACCGACGTGCTGGGGATCGCCCTGTCCCGGATCGAGGGCAAGCCGCTGGCCGACGTGCTGGAGGACCGGGTGCTGGGCCCACTGGGCATGTCCGACACCGGCTTCAAGGTCAGCGCCGAGGGCCGCCGGCGCGCGGCCACGATGTACCAGCTCGACGACACGGGCACCCTGCGCGACGACGTGATGGGTCCGGCGCCGGTGACCCTGCCGACGTTCTGCACCGGTGGGGCCGGGCTGTGGTCGACCGCCGACGACTATCTGGCCTTCGCCCGGATGTTGCTCGGCGGCGGCGAGGTGGACGGGGTCAGGGTGCTCTCGGAGGAGTCGGTGCGGTTGATGCGCACCGACCGCCTGACCGATCAGCAGAAGTCGTATCCCTTTCTCGGGATGCCGTTTTGGCGCGGTCGCGGTTTCGGGCTGAATCTCTCGGTGGTGACCGACGCAGCTCAGTCCCGCCAGCTCTACGGCCCGGGCGGACTCGGCACGTTCAGTTGGCCCGGCGCCTACGGCACGTGGTGGCAGGCCGACCCGTCGGCGGACCTGATCATGCTGTATCTGATCCAGAACCTGCCCGACCTGAGTTCGGATGCTGCCGCTGCCGCCGTCGCGGGCAACACGTCGCTGGCGAAGCTGCAGGCTGCGCAGCCGCGATTCGTCCGTCGCACCTACCAGGCCCTGGAGTCCTGACTCAGGCCGACGCGCGCAGCGTCGCCCCCGCGGCACGGACGACGGCGTCGACCCGGCCGAACCTCTCCGTCACGCGGGCGGTGACACGGCTCCACTGTCGAGCGTCGTCGACGTCGGCGGCGATCACCATGATCCGGTCCGCGGAGTGGCCGTGCAGCACCTCGACGGCGTCGCAGGCGTGTCGGGCCACCACCACGACGCGGTGGCCGTCGGCCAGCTTCCGCTGGGCCAGCTGGCGGCCGGCGTCGGTACCGCCGTCCAGCACGATGACGACAGTCCCTGCGAGGGAATCTGTTTCGCGGATCATGACCTCAGTCAACGCCCGCCGCCTTGGCGCCCGATGTGGGTCGGCTAGGCGATGCCCAAGAACCTCGTGGTCACCACGGCACGACGGCGTTCTGGTAGTCGAGGAACTGCAGGCCGCCCTCACCAGAGTGCGCGACGATGGTGTCGACCACGCCGGGAACACTGTCGTCCACGGTCAGGGTGGCCCCCTTGCCGCCGAGTTCGGTCTGCACGTGGCCGGGGTTGATCAGCAGTAGTGTGCGCGGATCGTCGGCGTGCCGCGCGGCGTAGCTGCGGAACAGCTGGTTGAGCGCGGACTTGCTGGCGCGGTACACCTCGTGCCCGCCGCGGGTGTTCAGCGAGACGCTGCCCTGGCGCGACGACATGACACCGATCGTGCCCGATTCGGGGACCAGGTCCTCGAGGGCCTCGACGACGCGCAGCGGGCTCAGCGCATTGGTGACCATGACCTCGACGAAGCTGTCGGTGCTCACCTCCGCCGCGGGAATGTCATCGTGGGCGACGCCGGCGTTGACGAACAGCAGATCGAGGCGTCGGCTGGCCAACCGGTCGCGCAGCGCCGAGATCTGATCGGGCATCGTCACGTCGAGCACGTCGATCTCGAGCCGTCCCCGGGCGTCGAGCTCGTCGAGTGCGGTCCGGTTCTCGCCGCGAACGGTGGCGATCACGTGCCAGTCGCGACTCAGAAACTCGGACACCATGGCGAGCCCGAGGCCCTTCGACGCTCCGACGATGAGGGCAGTGGGGTTCTCGGGATCGGCCATGTCGGTGTCAGCAACCGGCGGCCGCGGTTTCATTCCGTCGGGCGCGTCAACCGCCCAACTCGGACACCTCGGCGTCGAGAATCGCCGCCTGCTTGGCCACTTCGTCGTCGGACAGGTTGGCACCGTCCCCGACGCGGCTCAGGAAGTCTGCCCGCGAGATGACCCGCAGCGCCCCGCGATGGGCGTCGTCGTCCAGTTGACCTGCGCCGAGCACCAGCGCGCGCCCCTCGAGCAGCACCAACACGGCGTCGTCGTCGGCGTCCACGAGTCGTCTCGTGACATCACTATCAATCGTCATTTACGGGGTATGCCCACTGCGAGCGCCGCCAAGCGGCGGCGGGCCGTCCACCGAGGGAGATGACAGATGACGTCAGTGGTAATCGTCGGCAGTGGCTTCACCGGCTTCGAATGCGCCCGTCGGCTGGCGCGCACGCTGCGCCGACACGACCCGGCGGTCAACGTCACCATCGTCTCCCCCGTCGACTACATGCTCTACACGCCACTGTTGCCGGACGTCGCGGGCGGCGTGGTCGACGCACGCTTCGTGACCATTCCGCTGGCCAATGGGCTCCCGGGCGTCCGGGCCGTCCGCGGCCGGGTGGAGTCCGTCGACCTGGACGGCCACACCCTGACGTTCACCGACCCCGAGGCGCGCACGCACGAGATGGCGTGGGACCGCCTCGTCCTGACACCGGGCTCGGTGACACGGCTGTTCGACGTGCCCGGTCTCGCCACGCATGCCCGCGGGCTGAAGTCCCCCGCCGAGGCGCTCTACCTCCGCGACCACGTGCTGCAGCAACTCGAGCTGGCCAACCTCGACGACGATCCGCGGCTCGCGGCGGCCCGGCGGACCGTCGTCGTCGTGGGCGCCTCGTATTCGGGCACCGAACTCGTCGCCCAACTTCGCTCGTTGGCCGACGCGGCGGCGGAGCAGATGCGGTTCGACCCCGCCTCGGTGAGGTTCGTGCTCATGGACCTAGCCGAACAGGTGATGCCCGAGGTCGGCGAGCGGCTCGGCACCGCCGCGATGCGCGTCCTCAAGGAACGTGGCGTCGACGTCCGACTCGGCGTCACGCTCAAGGAGGTGCACGCCGATCACGTCATCCTCACCGACGACACCCGCGTCGACGCGCACACCGTCGCATGGGTCGCAGGGGTGACCGGCGCGCCGCTGATTCAGACGCTGGGCCTGGAGACCGAACGGGGCAGGCTCAAGGTGCAGACCGACCTCCAGGTGCCCGGCCATCCCCATGTGTTCGCCGGCGGGGACGCTGCCGCCGTGCCCGACCTCACCGACCCCGGCAAGATCACCCCGCCGACGGCTCAGCACGCCACCCGGCAGGGAAAGGCGTTGGCGCGCAACGTCGCCGCGAGCCTGGGCGTCGGTACGTCGAAGCCCTACAAGCACCGCAACATGGGCCTGGTCGTCGACCTCGGTCCGCACTACGCGGTGGCCAATCCGCTCAACGTGCACCTCTCGGGGTTTCCGGCCAAGGTGGTGACCCGCGCCTACCACCTGTATGCGATCCCGCGAGGGGTCAACCGGTGGGCGGTGTCGCTGGCGTATCTCACCGACGCGATCTTCGACCGGTCGGTGGTCTCGATCGGATTGTCGACCGAGGAGGATGCCAGGTTCTCCGCCAGCGAGGGCATCGCCACTTAGCCTGTGCCACCGACATTTTCGGGTGTCGGTACCGACTTGTGCACAGGTGGGGTGATTCATCCACAGGTTGGGTCGTTGGGCCTGGTTTTCGTCGGGTACCGCGCCTACTGTCGAATGTATGTTCGACTCAGTGGTCGCCTCCACCGCTGGCACCTCGGGTGCCGGTGCGGTGGAAGCGTGGTCGCGGACGGAGTCCGCGGCGTGCGCCCGCAAGGTGGCGGCGATGGCGGGCATGTTCTCGGCTGCGGCTGCCGCCGACGGGTCCGCGGAGCGGGACCTGTGGTGCACAGACACGTGGGACGCCGTGGCCGCCCACATCGGAGCGGCGTTGCGGATCACCACGGGCGCCGCGTCCAACCAACTCCTGATCGCCGTCGCCCTGCACGATCGCTTTCCCCTCGTCGCCGCCGTGTTCGCCGAGGGGCTCATCACCTACCAACTGGTCCGCACCGTGGTCCAGCGCGGCGCCCTGGTCGTCGACCCCTCGGCTCTCCACGAACTGGACCGGCTGCTGGCCGAGGCGCTGAGCGACCGGGAACCCATGTCGGTGGCCGCACTGGAGAAGACGGTCGACGCGTTCGTGGCCCGGGTCGATCCGCAGGCAGTCGTCCGCACCGAAACCCGCGCCCGGGGCCGCAGCGTGGAGGTCGGCGACGAGGACGGCAGCGGCATGGCGACGGTCTTCGCGACGCTGTTCGCCACCGACGCCAAGGCCGTCGACGCCCGTATGGACGCTCTGGCCCGCACGGTGTGCCCGGCTGATCCACGGACGTTGGATCAGCGGCGTGCCGACGCGATGGGAGCGTGGGCCCACGGCGCGGACCGCCTGGCCTGCCTCTGCAACACCGACGACTGCCCCGCCGGGGAGAACCCGCCCTCGACCGGGGTGGTGGTCTACGTCATCGCATCCGCGGACACCATCGCGAAGCCCGAGACACCGGCACCACCGCCACCCGCGCCGGAACCCACTGAGTCCAAACCAGCCGACGCCGCAGACGCTACGGACGTGAATGATGCTGTTGCACAGGACGAAGCCGACCCCGCCGACCCTGCAATCCCCCTCACCTTCAATGAGGCTGCCCCGCAACCAGGTTCCAGCATCCTCCCAACTCCCACCGACGAGCCGACCGCACTAGACGGTCAAGCCCCGACCATGTTCGGCAAGCCCCTGCGCGAGCTCACGCTCACCGAAGCCCTTACCCCCGCGCCCGGTCGCCTGGCCAGCCTGCGACCCGCAGCACTGATGGCTGGCCAGTTCCTCCCCGGAGCCATCGCCTGCCGGGCCACCATCGGCGCGACGATCACCCGGATCGTCCACCCCGGCCAAGCCCCACCCGAACCCCGCTACCGGCCGTCGAAGAAGCTGGCCGACTTCATCCGCTGCCGCGACATGACGTGTCGCTTCCCGGGCTGCCGTGCGCCCGCGACGACCTGCGATCTCGACCACAGCATTCCGTGGCCGTGCGGACCGACCGCGGCGTCCAACCTGAAATGCCTATGCCGTCGACACCACTTGCTGAAGACGTTCTGGGGCGGCGAAAAGGGTTGGCGCGACGAACAACTCGACGACGGCACGGTCATTTGGACCGCACCCGACGGTCGGCAGCACATCACCACGCCGGGCAGCCGCCTGCTCTTCCCCGAACTCTCCAAACCGACCGCCACCGTTGAAGCGATCCGGGTGCCCGCAGCGCACACCGCCGGACTCACCATGCCGCGCCGCAAGACCACCCGCGCCCAAGACCGGGCCCGCCGGGTCGAGCGAGAACGCGAACTGAACGGACCAGTCGGGATCGGTGACGACGCCGACAACGCCTAGACGGTCACGCGAGCACTCCCGGTCACGATTGCATCGACGATTCGCGGGTAGCCACCTCGCTCTGGGTTGCGGCACCGCGCTGCAGGCCACGTACCGAGGAGGCCCCGTGTCAGCAGACGAGCGCGTCAGCGTGGTCGTGATCACGCACAATCGCCGAGACGAGTTGCACCGGACGCTGGACAGGCTGGCCACGCTGCCCGAGCAGCCGCACGTGGTGGTCGTCGACAACGCATCCAGCGACGGGACGGCGGAGATGGTGCGGTCGACGCACCCGGACGTCACACTGCTGACCCCAGGCGAGAACCTCGGCGCGGTCGGGCGCAACCTCGGTGTTCGACACGTGGCTTCGCCGTACGTCGCGTTCTGCGACGACGACACCTGGTACAACCCCGGCGCATTGAGCCGCGCCGCCGATCTGCTCGACGCGCATCCGACCCTCGCCGTGGTGACCGCCAGCATCATGGTCGAACCCGACGGGCGGCTCGACGACATCTGCGTCGAGATGGCCCGGTCCCCGCTGGACCAGCCGCCCGGTCTCCCGGGACATCCGCTGCTCAGCTTCCTGGCGGGCGTGTCGATCATGCGCCGCGAGGCATTCCTGGCCGCAGGCGGCTTCTCGGAGCGGTTGTGGCTGGGCGGCGAGGAGGAGCTGCTGGCATCCGACATCGTCCGGGCCGGCTGGCACATGAGCTACGTCCCCGAGATCGTCGCCCACCACCTCGCCTCACGGGTGCGCGATTCCCACCTTCGGCGACGGCACGGCATTCGGAACACGCTCTGGTTCACCTGGTTGCGGCGGCCACTGCCGAGCGCGATGCGGCGCACCGCCCGCCTGCTGGTTCGCCTACCGCGCGACCGCGTCACCGCGGCGGGCATCGTCGACGCCGTCCGCGGTGCGCCGTGGGTGGTGCGGGAACGGCATCCAGTGCCGGCCGCCATGGAGCGGGGCTACCAGCTGCTCGAGGACATGCAGCTCAACGGCGGTGCGCGCAAGTACGTGTCCTGACCGGCACCCTCAGGTTTCGGGGGTGCTCCGCACGGCGGCGGCGGCCGCGCGAATCTGCGGGGTCACCAGCATGACCTGCCCGAGCACGCCGTTGACGAAGCCGGGCGACTCGTCGGTGGACAGGCTCTTGGCCAGCTCGACGGCCTCGTCGACCGCGACGGGCTCCGGCACGTCCTCGGCATAGAGCAACTCCCACACCGCCACCCGCAGCACCGCGCGGTCGACGGCGGGCAAGCGGTCCAGCGTCCACCCCTGCAGATGGGCGGAGATCAGGTCATCGACGTGGGCGGAGTGCTCGGTGACACCGCGCGCCACCGTCACGGTGTACGGGTTCAGCGTCGACATCTCGGCGTCGCCCTCGGCCAACGTGGTCCGACCCTCGGCGATCTCGGCGGGGGTCAGCCCGCGCGCCTCCGCCTCGAACAGCAGGTCGACGGCGCGCTTGCGCGCTTTGTGGCGACCGTGGTCGCCGCGACGGTCAGGCATGGTCAGCCATTGACGCGACCGAGGTAACTGCCGTCGCGGGAGTCGACCTTGAGCTTGTCGCCGGTGTTGATGAACAGCGGCACGTTGATCTGGGCGCCGGTCTCCATGGTGGCCGGCTTGGTGCCCGCGCTGGAGCGGTCGCCCTGCAGGCCCGGGTCCGTGTGGGAGACGAGCAGCTCCACCGTGACCGGCAGTTCGACGTAGAGCGGGGCGCCCTCGTTAAACGCGACCTGGACCGGCATGCCCTCGAGCAGGTAGTTGGCCGCGTCGCCGACCAGCGTTTCGGGCAGCGCGTGCTGCTCGTAGTCCTGGGCGTCCATGAACACGAAGTCCGAGCCGTCCCGGTAGAGGTACGTGGTGTCGCGGCGGTCGACCGTGGCGGTCTCCACCTTCACGCCCGCGTTGTACGTCTTGTCGACGACCTTGCCGGACAGCACGTTCTTGAGCTTGGTACGCACGAACGCCGGACCCTTGCCCGGTTTGACGTGCTGGAACTCGGTGATCTGCCACAACTGGCCGTCGATCTGCAGGACGAGACCATTCTTGAAGTCGGCGGTCGATGCCACGGCGGTACTACTCCTAGCCTTCTAGAGAATCGCCAGTTCCTTGGGGAACCGGGTCAACAACTCGGGTGTGGGGCTGTCATCACTGCCCACGACCAGCGTGTCCTCGATGCGGACGCCGCCTCGGCCGGGCAGATAGACACCGGGCTCCACGGTCACCGCAGAGCCAGCAAGCAGTGTACCGGCGGATGACGCGCTGATTCCCGGCGCTTCGTGGATCTGCAGTCCGACGCCGTGCCCGAGGCCGTGGCCGAAGTTCTCGGCGAAGCCTGCGTCGGCGATGACCTGGCGCGACGCCCCGTCCACCCCGGACAGCGACACGCCGGGTGCCAGCGCCTCCCGGCCACGTCGTTGTGCGGTCGCCACCAGCTCGTAGACGTCGAGCTGCCACTGGGCGACGGGCGCCAGGACGAACGTCCGCGTCATGTCGGAGTGGTACCCGGCCACCAGCGCGCCGAAGTCGATCTTGACGAAGTCACCCGCAGCCAACACGGCGTCGGTCGGGCGATGGTGGGGAATCGCCGAGTTGGCGCCCGCCGCGACGATGGTCTCGAAGGACACGCCGTCGGCGCCGTGGTCGAGCATGCGGGACTCCAGGTCGCGACCGACCTCCTTCTCGGTGCGTCCGGCGCGCAGGCCGCCCGCGGCGACCAGGTCGGCCAGCGCCGCGTCGGCGGCCTCGCACGCCAGCCGCAGCAGCGCGATCTCCCCCGCGTCCTTGACCTCGCGCAGTGCCTCCACGGCGCCGGCGGCCCGCACCAGCTCGACGTCGTCCGCGGCGTGGGTCATCAGCGCGTGGTTGTCCACCGTGACGACGTGACTCTCGAAGCCGAGCCGCTGCACTCCTAGGCCGGCCGCCGCGGCCGCCAGATGCGGCGCACACGCGCGTTCGATGACGAGCTCGGCGTCGGGCGACTGCTGCGCGGCCTGCGTGACGTAGCGCCCGTCGGTTGCCAGAAGCGGAGTTTCGTCGTCGACGCGAATGAGCAACGCGGCATTCGAACCGGTGAATCCGGACAGATATCGGACGTTCACCAGGTCCGTTACCAACATTGCGTCCAGATTTGCGGCGGCCAGTCGGCGACGCAGGCGCGCCCTGCGCTGGGAAATCGTCACAGCGCATGACGGTACTCGCTACGCTGTGCCCCCATGAGTAAGTGGTTGCTGCGCGGACTGGTGTTCGCCGCCCTGATGGTCATCGTCCGCTTGCTCCAGGGAGCCCTGATCAACCTGATGGAGAGTCAGGCGCTGTGGATCAGCATTCTGCTGGTCGCGGTGTTCGCCATCGCCGCGTTCGTGTGGGGTCTGGCCGACGGCCGGGCCGATGCGCGGGCCAACCCCGACCCCGACCGCCGCGGCGACCTGGCGATGGCGTGGCTGCTGGGCGGACTCTTCGCCGGCGTCGTCAGTGGCTTCGTCGCCTGGTTCATCTCGTTGTTCTACGAGAACCTGTACGCCCAGGGGCTGCTCAACGAGATCACCACCTTCGCCGCCTTCACCGCGCTGCTGGTGTTCGTCTTTGCGCTCGCCGGCGTGGCACTGGGACGCGGCCTCGTCGACCGCAAGGCTCCCCCGCTGCAACGCAAGGGTGCGGACGACGACCGCGCCGACACCGACGTCTTCGCGGCGGTCAGCGCGCGGGACTACCCCGACGACGACCGGTCGGCGACGGCCGAGGGCACGGCGGCCGCCCGCACCGAATCGTTCACGTCGACGGCCACCGAGCCCCGCGAGGCCGAGTCCGCCGGCACCGAGCCGACGACCGACAAGGGCCGCGAGCAGTCCTAGTCGAGGTTGGCCAGGTACCGCAGCGCCAGCGTGTAACCCTGCACGCCGAGACCGACGATCACCCCCGTCGCGACGCCACTCAGGTACGAGTGATGCCGAAATGATTCGCGCGCATGCACGTTGGAGATGTGCACCTCGATCAGCGGGGCCGTCAGTTCGGCACACGCGTCCCGAAGCGCCACCGAGGTGTGGGTCAACGCCCCGGCGTTGAGGATGACGGGTTCCTTGGCGTCGGCGGCGTCGTGCACCCAGCCCAGCAGCTCGGCCTCGCTGTCGGTCTGCCGAACCACCACCGTCAGGCCCAGCGCGGTGGCTTCCCGCTCCACCAGCGCCACCAGATCGTCGTGGGTGGTGCTGCCGTAGACCTCGGGCTGACGCTTGCCGAGGCGGCCCAGATTGGGGCCGTTGAGCACGTTGACGGTCATCGCGTGCCGATCTCCGAGTAGGCGGCCACCAGCAGCGCCGGATCCGGGCCCTCCAGTCGGCCGGGCTTGGCCAAGCCCTCCAGCACCACGAAGCGCATCACCCCCGAGCGGGTCTTCTTGTCACCCGCCATGTACTCGAGCAGTTGCGGGAGGGCGTCGGCGTCGTAGGTGACCGGGAGTCCCAGAGCCGTCAGAATCGAGCGGTGACGGTCGGCGGTCTCGTCGTCGAGACGTCCTGCGAGACGGCCCAATTCGGCGGCGAACACCAACCCCACGGACACGGCGGCGCCGTGGCGCCAGCGGTACCGCTCCCGACGCTCGATGGCGTGCGCCAGCGTGTGGCCGTAGTTCAGGATCTCGCGCAGTTGCGACTCCTTCTCGTCGGCCGCGACCACCTCGGCCTTGACCACCACCGCACGGCGAATCAGTTCGGGCAGCACCGATCCCGTGGGATCGAGGGCGGCTTCGGGGTCGGCTTCGATCAACTCGAGGATCTTCGGGTCGGCGATGAAGCCGGCCTTCACGATCTCGGCCATGCCGGCCACGATCTCGTTGCGCGGCAACGACTCCAGCGTCGCAAGGTCCACCAGCACCGCGAGCGGCTGATGGAACGCGCCGACCAGGTTCTTGCCCGCGTCGGTGTTGATGCCGGTCTTGCCGCCGACCGCCGCGTCGACCATGCCGAGCAACGTCGTGGGCACGTGCACCACGTCGACGCCGCGCAGCCACGTGGCCGCCGCGAACCCGCTGACGTCGGTGGCGGCGCCGCCGCCGAGGCTGACGATCGCGTCCTGGCGTCCGATGCCGATGCGGCCCAGCACGTCCCAGATGAAGCCGACGACGGGCAGTTCCTTGCCTGCCTCGGCGTCCGGGATCTCGACGCGATGTGCGTCGATTCCCTTCTCCGCCAGGTGGTTGCGGATCGACTCGGCGGTCGCGTTGAGCACCGGTTGGTGCAGGATCGCCACCCGGTGACGTCCGTCGAGGACGCGACCGAGGTCTTCGAGCAACCCCCTCCCGATGATCACGGGGTACGGCCGGTCGACGAGAACGTCGACGGTCACGGGTTCAGTCATTACGCGCCTCTGCTCGACGGGCCAGCGCCGCGGGACTGGGCGGCGCCTCGGTGGTGGGTGCTGGGTTGAGGACGGTGGGCAGCCTGCGCCACGCCGACCGGCGGCGACGCCGCGACTGCGGACGGTCGCCGTTGGCCGACTCCATCCGCTGCACGATCTGGCGGACCACCGCACCGGGATTGCGGCGGTTGGTGTTGATGCGCAAGGTGGCGACCTGCCGGTACAACGGCACCCGCTGGGTCATCAGTTCACGGAAGCGCTCGCCGGCGTCGGCGCCGGCAAGCAGCGGACGGGCGGTGCCGCCGGAGGTGCGCCGAACACCCTCGGCCGCACTGATTTCGAGGTAGACGACGGTGTGCCCCGCCAGGGCGTCGCGGACCCGCGGCGTGGTGATCGCGCCACCACCGAGGGACACGACGCCGTCGTGGTCGGCGAGGGCCGCGCACACGACGTCGGCCTCGATGCGCCGGAACTCCGCCTCGCCCTCGACGAAGATGTCGGCGATGGTGCGGCCGGTGGTCTCCACGATCTTGGCGTCGGTGTCGAGCAGTGGAACGTCGAGGGCCCTGGCCAGGCGTCGCCCGATGGTGGACTTGCCCGAACCGGGCATGCCCACCAGCACGGCCAGGGGCGCCATCAGCCCGACGCCCGGGCGGGATCTCGCGCGGAGATGGACGCCAGGTACGCGGCGACGTTGGCCTTGGTCTCGGCGAGCGAGTCGCCGCCGAACTTCTCCAGGGCGGCGCGTGCCAGGACGAGGGCCACCATGGTCTCGACGACGACACCGGCCGCGGGCACCGCGCACACGTCGGAGCGCTGGTGGATCGCGACGGCCTCTTCGCCGGTGGTCATGTCGACCGTGGCCAGCGCCCTGGGCACGGTCGAGATCGGCTTCATCGCCGCGCGCACGCGCACGGCCTGACCGTTGGTCATGCCGCCCTCGAGTCCGCCCGCGCGGTTCGTCGACCGCAGCACGCCGTCGGGGCCGGGGTACATCTCGTCGTGCGCGACGCTGCCGCGGCGGCGGGCGGTTTCGAAGCCGTCGCCGATCTCGACGCCCTTGATGGCCTGGATGCCCATCACCGCGGCCGCCAGTTGGCTGTCGAGCCGGTTGTCGCCGCTGGTGAACGAGCCCAGTCCGATGGGCAAGCCCTCGACGACCACCTCGACGACGCCACCGAGGGTGTCGCCGTCCTTCTTGGCCGCCTCGATCTCGGCGATCATCGCCGTCTCGGACGCCTGGTCGAAGGCCCGTACGGGGCTGTCGTCGATGCGGGCCAGGTCCTCGGGCCGCGGTGGCGGTCCGTCATAGGGCGCGGAGGCTCCGATCGAGATGACGTGCGAGAGCACCTCGACGCCGAGCGCCTGGCGCAGGAAGGCCCTGGCGATGGTGCCGGCGGCGACGCGGGCGGCGGTCTCGCGGGCGCTGGCACGTTCCAGGACCGGGCGGGCGTCGTCGAAGCCGTACTTGAGCATGCCGGCGTAGTCGGCGTGCCCGGGTCGCGGCCGGGTCAGCGGGGCGTTTCGTGCGCCGTCCAGCTCGGCCTGCTCGACCGGGTCGGGCGCCATCACGGTTTCCCACTTGGGCCATTCGGTGTTGCCGATCTCCACGGCGATCGGGCCGCCGAGCGTCACGCCGTGGCGCACGCCCGTCAGCACCGTGACGGCATCGGCCTCGAACTTCATCCGGGCGCCTCGCCCGTAGCCGAGTCGGCGCCGCTTCAGTTCCGCGGCAATGTCCGCCGTCGTGACCTCGAGGCCGGCCACCATGCCCTCGACCATCGCAACGAGCGCTCGGCCATGTGATTCACCAGCTGTGGTCCATCGCAACACGCGTCCCATCTTCCCATGGCGCCCGCAACCTGAGGTAATCCGTCACGCGAGGCTGTGCTGCAACAGCAACGTGTCGACCCGTCGACCGTGCTTCACGCCGACGCCGACGAGTCGGCCGGCGTCGGCGAAGCCGAACCGTCGATGCAGTTCGACCGACGCGGGATCACCCGTGTCGGCGATCACCGCGATCACCTCGCGGAGGCCGGCGGCCCGGCAGGCGTCGAGGAGTCCACCGATCAGCTCGGTGCCACAACCCTGGCCGACGGCCGACGGCGAGACGTAGACGGAGTCCTCGACGGTGCCGGCGTAGGCGGGTCTGGTCTTCCACGGCGCGCAATAAGCGTATCCGGCGACCGATCCGTCGCGTTCGCTGACGAGGAACGGCAACCCGGCCCCGACGATCGCCTCGAGGCGCCGCCGCCACTCGGCGTCGTCGGGGGGCTCGAGTTCGAAGGTCGCGACGCTGGTCCGGACGTAGTGGGCGTAGATCTCGGCCACGGCGACCAGGTCGTCGGGTGTCGCGGTGCGGGTCGGCATGCCCCACGGTAGGGCCTGGGATCAGGTGATCACCAAGGCGACCGCGGCCGCCGTCGCCACGCACATCGACGGACCGTGCGGCACCGTCATCCGCCCCCGGCCCGGCCGGAGCACGACCAGGCCCCACAGCGCGGTCAGCAGCGGCGCCCCGATCGCCGCGACGACCCATGCGTCCGGCCCGAACGCACCCGCCAGCGCGCCGACTCCAATCGCGAGCTTCACGTCGCCGGCACCCATGGCGGCGGGCGCCACCAGGTGGACGAGGAGGTACAGCGTCGCCAGCAGCAGACCGCCGAGCAGCGCCGCGGTCCCCCGCCCGCCCAGCGCCGCGGCGGCCGGCACGAGCACGGCGCCGGGCAGCGTCAGGGCATTCGGCAGCCGACGCTGCCGGACGTCGTAGACGGTCAGTGCGCTCAACCAGGCCAGCGCAGCTGCCAACGCGACGTCCCCCACGGGACGAGCCTAAGTTCGGCCGAGCGCCGTGATCATCGCCTCTTTGGGCGCGGGCCGGCCGGTGAACCGCTCGACTTGGGCGAAGGCCTGGTTCAGCAGCATCTGCAGACCGCCGACCACCCGTCCGCCGGCGGCGGCGACCGCCGCGGCAAGCGGTGTCGGCCAGGGGTCGTAGATCGCGTCCAGCAGGACCGGCGCGGTGACCACGGTCTCGGCGTACCGGCCGGCGATCTCGGCGGGCAGGGTGCTGACCACGACGTCCAGACCGGTGATCGTCGAGCCCAGTTCCACCCAGTGCGCGTCCACGCCGAGGCGGGTCCCCAGGTCGAGCAGCGGGGCGGCCTTGTCGCGGTCGCGGGCGACGACCGCCACGTGTCGCGCGCCAAGCTCGGCCAGGGCGACGACGGCGGCGGGCGCCGTCCCTCCCGAGCCGAGCACCGCTGCCGCTGCGACGGTCGTCGACGGGCCGAGCGCCCCCACCACCCCGTCGACGTCGGTGTTGTCGGCACGCCAGCCCGACGCAGTCCGGACGAGGGTGTTGGCCGAGCCGACGAGTTCCGCCCGGGCGGTCCGCTCGTCGGCGACCCGAAGGGCGGCGAACTTGCCGGGCATGGTCACCGACAGCCCCACCCACTCGGGGCCCAGGCCGCCCACCAGCGCCGGCAGCTGCTCGGCGGTGCACTCGATGCGCTCGTAGGTCCAGTCGGCCAAGCCGAGCGCGCGGTAGGCCGCCAGGTGCAGCTGCGGTGACCGGGAGTGCGCGATCGGTGAACCCAGGACGGCCGCTCTACGGCTCATCGCGCGCTGTCGAGCACACCGTTGCGTCGCGCCACCTCGATGTTCGCCAGGTGTTGTTGGTAGTCGCGCGTGAACAGCGTGGTGCCCTGCATGTCGACGGTGACGAAGTACAGCCAGTCCCCCGGATCGGGGCTCTCCGCCGCGGCGAGGGCAGGCTGCCCCGGCGCGCAGATGGGAGTGGCCGGAAGACCCTCGCGCACATAGGTGTTCCACGGCGTGTCCCGGCCCCGGTCGGCGTCGGTGGTGGCGATCTCCTGCCGGTCCAGCGAGTAGTTGACCGTCGAGTCGAACTCCAGGCGGCGGTGATCGGGGGCGATCAGCCGGTTGTAGATGACCCTGGCGACCTTCGCGAAGTCCTGCGGCTTGGACTCGCGCTGCACCAGCGACGCCACCACGAGGATCTGGTACGGCGACAGGTTCTCGGCGTTGCCCGCGGCGAGCAGACCGTTCTGCTCGTACTGCGCGGTGCTGGCGCCGATCAGCGTCGAGAGGATGCCCGCAGGGGGTGCCGACGGGTCGATGTTCCAGGTGCCGGGTGCGATCAGACCCTCGATGCGGCGGTGGTCGTTGCCCATCGCCTTGACGGGGTCGGCCGCCCAGACGGGAACGGCCAGTGCCGCGGGGTCGGCGGCACCCGCCGCGTTCTTCAGCTCGTCGGCGGTGACGCCGCACTTCTTGTCGCCGTCGAGGTCCACGCAGGTGGCGTCCGCGACGAGGGAGAAGACGCCCTTGGTGACCGCGCTGGTCTTCACGTCGGCGATGTCGTCGAGTTGGCGGCCCTCGGGAATCGTGAGCAGGCCGACCCGGTTCTGCGGGTCCGCCAGCCGGGTGACGGCGGTCGCGGCCGGAATCTCGGTGCGCATCTTGTAGAACCCCGGCTGAATCGCCGAGATGGTCGTGTTGCCGGCCGCGGCGTCGACGAAGGCCTGCGACGTCGCGACGACGCCGCCGTCCTGCAGGGTCTTGCCGATCGCGGTGGTGGTGTCGCCGTTGTGCACCTGCACCACGACGTCCTTGACGCCGTCGCCCTGGTAGTCACTCGGCGTGCCGAACATGCCGTGCCACACCCGGGAGCCCAGGAAGACGACGCCGACGACCACGGCGACCAGCACCACGACGGAGAGCACGGTGACGTTGCGGCGCCGCCGACGGTTGCGGTTGGCGCGTGCCCGCTCGGTGCGGCTCATCGTCCGGCGCGGCCGTCCGACCGCCTCGGGGGCCGGGCGGTCGCGGATCCACTCGTCAGGCATCGGCCGCTCCACCGCTCTTGGCCAGCACGTCTCGCCGCTGGTCCAGCCAGGTCTGCAGGATGCCGACGGCGGCTGCCTGGTCGATCATGGATTTCTGTCCCTTCGCGCGGACGCCGGCTTCCCGGAGCGACCTCTGGGCGGTGACGGTGGTGAGTCGCTCGTCGGAGAGCCGCACGGGGACCGGGGCGATTCTGGCGGCGAGTGCGTCGGCGACGGCGATCGCGTCCAGTGCCGAGGGCCCGGTGCGATCGGCGAGGGTGCGTGGCAGGCCGACGACGACCTCCACGACGGTGTACTCCTCGGCGAGTTGCGCCAGGCGGCGGATGTGCTTGCCCTTGACGTTGCGGCGGTCGCGCGCCACGGTCTCCACCGGCGTCGCCAGGATGCCGTCGGGATCGCTGGTGGCCACGCCGATCCGTACGGTGCCGACGTCGACTCCGAGCCGTCGTCCGCGTCCGGGGTCGTCACCACCGGGCCGGTCGGGCTGACGGTCGTCGGTGTCGGTCAAGGAGGTCAGCTCCGGGCGATCTCTGCCAGCAGCGCCGAGAGCGCCGCGTCGACGTGGGCCGCACCGCTGCCCGAACCCTGTGCCAGGTCGGCCTTTCCGCCGCCGCGTCCGTTGAGCGGACCGCCCAGCACCTTGACGAGATCTCCTGCTTTCAGGCCGAGGTCCTGCGCGGCGGCGTTCACGGCGACGACGAAGGGAACCGAGTCGCCCTCGCCCTCGGCGAGCAACGCGACGACGCCCGGTTCGGATCCGAGCTTGCCCTTGACGTCGCCGACCAGGCTGCGCAGGTCCGCGGCCGAAATGCCGCCGGCCATGCGCTGAGCCACGACACGCACCCTACCGACGAGCTCGGCGCTGGCGGCCGCGTCGGCGGCGGCCGCCCGGGCGTTGGCCAACCGGGACCGGTCGAGTTCCTTCTCTGCGACCTTGAGCCGTTCGACGAGGGTCGCGACGCGGGCGGGCACCTCTTCCGACGGCACCTTCAGCGACGACGCCAAGCCCGCGAGCAGAGCGCGTTCCTTGGCCAGGTACTTGAACGAGTCGAGCCCGACGTAGGCCTCGACGCGGCGGACGCCGGAGCCGACGGACGACTCGCCGAGGATCGTCACCGGTCCGATCTGGGCCGAGTTGTGCACGTGCGTACCACCGCACAGCTCCAGCGAGAAGGGCCCGCCGATCTCGACCAACCGGACGTCCTCGGGGTAGGCCTCGCCGAAGAGCGCCATCGCGCCCATGGCCTTGGCCTTCTCCAGTTTGGTGTACATGGTGTTGACCGCGTAGTCGGCTTGGACGGCCTCGTTGGTGACGACCTCGATCTGCTCGCGCTGGTCGTCGCTGAGCGCGCCCTGCCAGTTGAAGTCGAAGCGGAGGTAACCGGGCCGGTTCAGCGAGCCGGCCTGAACGGCGTTGGGACCCAACACCTGCCGAAGTGCGGCGTGCACCATGTGCGTGCCGGTGTGGCCCTGGGTGGCGCCGTGGCGCCACGCCGGGTCGACGCTGGCGACGACGGTGTCGCCCTCGACGAACTCGCCGGACTCGACGTTGACGCGGTGCACGAACAGCGTCTTGGCGATCTTCTGCACGTCGGTGACGGCGGCCTTCGCGGCCACGCTGGATCCGGTTCCGGAGATCGACCCGACGTCGGCGATCTGGCCACCGGACTCGGCGTAGAGCGGGGTGCGGTCCAGGATCAGCTCGACGCGTTCGGCCGACGCACCGTCGTGGGCCACGACCGGCACCCGCTTGCCGTCGACGAAGATGCCGAGAATCCGTGCCTCGGAGGTCAACTCGTCGAAGCCGGTGAACTCGGTGGCGCCGGCGTCGACCAGCTCGCGGTACGCCGACAGGTCGGCGTGAGCGTGCTTGCGGGCGGCGGCGTCGGCCTTGGCACGCTGACGCTGCTCGGCCATCCGCCCGCGGAAACCCTCCTCGTCGACGGTCAGACCGGTTTCGGCCGCCATCTCCAGGGTGAGTTCGATCGGAAAGCCGTAGGTGTCGTGCAGCGCAAAGGCGTCGGCACCGGACAGCACGGAGGTACCAGAGGCCTTGGTGGACGTCGCCGCATCCTCGAACAGCCGCGACCCGGAGGCCAGCGTGCGGTTGAACGCCGTCTCCTCGGCGATCGCGATCCGGTTGATGCGGTCGAAGTCGGTCACCAGGTCGGGGTAGGACGGACCCATGGCGTCGCGGACGCACGCCATCAGCTCGGCCATGATCGGCGTGTCGATGCCGAGCAGCTTGGCCGAGCGGACGATCCGGCGGAGCAGCCGGCGCAGCACGTAGCCGCGGCCGTCGTTGCCGGGGGTCACGCCGTCGCCGATGATGATCGCCGCGGTGCGGCTGTGGTCGGCGATGATGCGGTAGCGCACGTCGTCTTCGTGGTTGCCTGCGCCGTATCCGCGCGGGGCGATGCCGGCGACGAGGTCGATGACCGGACGCATGAGGTCGGTCTCGTAGACGTTGTCGACGCCCTGGAGCAGGCAGGCGACGCGCTCGACGCCCATGCCGGTGTCGATGTTCTGGCGCGGCAGCGGGCCGAGGATCTCGAAGTCGGACTTGCCGGTGCCCTCACCCCGCTCGTTCTGCATGAAGACGAGGTTCCAGATTTCGATGTAGCGGTCCTCGTTGGCCTCTGGGCCGCCGTCGACGCCGTATTCGGGGCCGCGGTCGACGTAGATCTCCGAGGACGGACCGCACGGGCCGGGGATGCCCATCGACCAGTAGTTGTCGGCCATGCCGCGGCGCTGGATGCGCTCCAGCGGCAGTCCGGCCACCTCCTGCCACAGGGTGATGGCCTCGTCGTCGTCGAGATAGACCGTCGCCCAGAGCGTTTCGGGGTCGAAGCCGTAGCCGCCCTGATCCTGCGGATTGGTCAGCAGGGTCCAGGCGAACTCGATGGCGCCTTTCTTGAAGTAGTCGCCGAAGGAGAAGTTGCCGGCCATCTGGAAGAACGTGTTGTGACGGGTGGTGATGCCGACTTCGTCGATGTCGGGGGTGCGGATGCACTTCTGCACGCTGGTGGCCCGGTCCCACGGCGGCTTCTGCTGACCGAGGAAGTAGGGCACGAACTGGACCATGCCTGCGTTGACGAACAGCAGGTTCGGATCGTCGAGGATGACCGATGCGCTCGGCACCTCGGTGTGGCCCGCGTTCACGAAGTGATCGAGGAAGCGCTTCCTGATCTCGTGTGTCTGCACGTGCTGCTGTCCTTAATCACTTGGTGTCTTGCCCGGCGCCGATTCTCGACCGCATCACACTACCGGCCCATCACGATCAACCTGGCAAGGGCGCGGCTCACCCGCCCACGAAGCTGATGCGGACGTTGCGGCGCGGGTTGTCCACGTTCAGGTCGACGAGCACCACGCTCTGCCAGGTGCCGAGCAGCGGTTGGCCCGCCGCGACCGGGATCGTGACCGACGGTGCGACGATGCCCGGCAGTACGTGGTCGGCACCGTGTCCCGGCGAGCCGTGCGAATGGCGGTAGCGGTCGTCGCGCGGCAACAGCCGCTCCAGGGCGTCGACGAAGTCATCGTCGGAGCCGGCACCGGTCTCGAGGATGGCGACGCCGGCCGTCGCGTGCGGGACGAAGACGTTGCACAGGCCGTCGCCACGCGACCGGCAGAACGTGCGGACGGCGTCGGTCAGGTCGACGGTGCGGCGGCGGGAGGTGTCGACGTCGATCAGCTCGGTGTTCACGTCCCGAGATTACGTCCCGCTTCGTTTCACGGCGACGTTTATTGACGCGCGGCGTGGGTACTTCTGTTCCAGCTCAACGCACCTCGTACCCCCCGACGAAAGTGACCTCCAATGACTCCCACAGGCATCATCACCGCGATCGTCATCGGCGCCATCATCGGCTTGCTGGGACGACTGGTCCTTCCCGGCAAGCAGCCGATCGGGTTGCTCGTCACGATCCTCGTCGGCATCGTGTCGGCGCTCATCGGTACCTGGCTGGCTCGCCAGCTCGGCATCCCGACCGCGACCAACGGCATCGACTGGATGGAACTGCTCGTCCAGGTCGTCGTGGCCGCCCTCGGCGTGGCCCTGGTGGCCGGCCTGATGGGCCGACGCCGCACGGGCGCTCTGCGCCGCTAGTCCCCTCGAAAACCACTCAGGGCTGCGATTCCACCAGAATCGCAGCCCTGAGTGCATTTCCGGGTCAGCGTCGCCGGCGCAGGATCGCGCGGAGCTTGTCGAGCCGGCCGGCGATGTCGCGTTCCGCGCCGTGCGTCGTCGGCCGGTAGTAGTCGACGCCGACCAGGTCGTCGGGCGCATACTGTTGCGCCACAATGCCGTCCGGGTCGTCGTGGGGGTACGAGTAGCCCTGCGCGTTGCCGAGCGCCGCGGCGCCGGAGTAGTGGCCGTCCCGCAGGTGCGGGGGCACCAATCCCGCCTTGCCCGCCTTGATGTCGCCCATCGCCGCCCCTAGCGCGGTCGTCACGGCGTTCGACTTCGGGGCGGTCGCCAGGTGCACGGTGGCGTGGGCCAGCGTCAGTTGCGCCTCCGGCATGCCGATCAGCTGCACCGTCTGCGCGGCGGCGACCGCGGTGAGCAACGCCGTCGGGTCGGCCATGCCGACGTCCTCGCTGGCGAGGATCGTCAGCCGCCGGGCGATGAAGCGGGGGTCCTCCCCCGCGGTCAGCATCCGCGCCAGGTAGTGCAGCGCCGCGTCGACGTCCGATCCGCGCACCGACTTGATGAACGCGCTGACCACGTCGTAGTGCTGGTCGCCGTCGCGGTCGTACCGCACGGCCGCCTTGTCCAGGGACTGCTCGATGACCTCGACGGTCACCCGGTCGCCGGCCTCGGCCGCGACCTCCAGCGCCGTCAGGGCGCGGCGCGCGTCACCGGCGGCGAGTTGCACGAGCAGTTCGACCGCGTCGGCGTCGATCGACACCGTTCCGCCCAAACCTCGGGGATCGGCGACCGCGCGCTCGACGACGGCCCGCACCGCGTCGGCGCCCAACGGTTGCAACTGCAGGATCAGCGAGCGCGACAGCAGGGGCGCCACCACCGAGAACGACGGGTTCTCCGTCGTCGCCGCCACCAGCAGCACGATGCGGTTCTCGACCGCGGCCAGCAGCGCGTCCTGCTGGGTCTTGGAGAAGCGGTGCACCTCGTCGATGAACAGCACGGTCTGCTTGCCGTGCACCGCAGCCCGACGCGCGACGTCGATGACCGCCCGCACGTCCTTGACCCCCGCCGACAACGCCGAGAGCGCCTCGAAGCGCCGGCCGGTCGCCTGGGAGATCAGCGAGGCCAGCGTCGTCTTCCCCGTCCCCGGTGGGCCGTACAGGATGACCGACGCCGCCCCGGACCCGTCGACGAGCCGCCGCAGGGGTGAGCCGTCGCGCAGCAGATGATCCTGCCCGACCACCTCGTCGAGGCTCTCGGGGCGCATCCGAACGGCGAGCGGGGACGACGGTCCGCCACCGGGGATGCCCTCGCCGTCGCCCGGCTCGGGCGTCACGTCGAACAGACCATCAGCCACGGGACAGGCTTACCACTTCACTCGCGCAGCGGCCGTCCGCTGGGGTCCTGCACCTTGCCGACCAGGATGAGGATGCCGTCGACGAACGGCCAGATCGCGCCGATGCCACAGGTCAGCAGGCTCACGGCGAGCTGGGCGATGGCAATGCCGTTGTAGCCCAGGTAGAACCGCCCGATGCCGAAGGTGCCCAGGAACAGCTGCAGCAGCCCGGCGACGAGCTTGCTCTTGTCCGAGAGGGGCCGGCCCCACGCGTCCACCCCGAACTGCCCCGGATACGGCGGCGGGTAACCCCCGTACGGCGGGGGCGGCGGCGGCGGGTAGCCGCCGTAGCCGCCGTAGTCACCGACGGGCGGCGGCAGCGACGGGTTCGAGGGGTTCCAGTCGGACGACGGCGGCGGTGGGGGCGCGGACATGCCACGGATGATGTCCCATTACCGGGTCGGCGTCCACCACTACCCGGTGGTGACGAAGTCGATGAGTTCCTCGACCCGGCCGATCAGCGCGGGCTCCAGGTCGTTCCAGTCCCGGACCGTGCCGCGGATGCGACGCCAGGCGCCGGCGATGTCGGCCTGGGTCGCGTGCGGCCAGCCCAGTGCGTCGCAGATGCCGTGCTTCCACTCGATGCTGCGTGGGACGACGGGCCAGCGTTCGAGGCCGAGCCGCGCCGGCTTCACCGCCTGCCACACGTCCACGTAGGGGTGGCCGACCACCAAGGTGTGCGCCCCGCCGGGGCCCCGCCGCACCGACTCGGCGATGCGGGCCTCCTTCGATCCGGTCACCAGATGGTCGACGAGGACGCCGAGCCGGCGGCCGGGACCCGGGTCGAAGTCGGCCACGATGGCCGCGAGATCGTCCACGCCGCCGAGGTATTCGACGACCACGCCTTCGACGCGAAGGTCGGCGCCCCAGACCTGCTCGACGAGTTCGGCGTCATGGCGGCCCTCGACGTAGATCCGGCTGGCCAGGGCCGTGCGCGCGCGGGCGTTGGCGACGGCGACCGAACCGGACGCCGTCCGCGTCGGCGCCGCGGGCGCCTTGCCCCTGGGTGGCGTCAGGATCACCGGTTTGCCGTCGACCAGGAACCCGGGTCCCACCGTGAAGGGACGCCGGTGCCCGTCGAAGTCCTCCAGCACCATTCGGCCGTACTCCACCCGCACGATGGCCCCGACGTAGCCGGTCTCGACGTCCTCGACGACCAGTCCGAGTTCGGCCGCCATCTCGGTGGAGCGCACCCGCCGTGCGGCGTGCGGGTCTCGGGCCAGGATGTCGGAGCCGTATCGATCGTTCACGTCGACGAGCCTAGAAACGATCGGCCCGGAGGTCGGCTGCCGCGCCGACGCCGTGACCGATCGGTGACCGAGGCTTGACTTGAAGCGCTTCAAGTTCGGCACACTGACGTCATGACCATCGACACGTTCGCGACGGCTGATCGCGACCTCACCATCCAGCAGGTCTCGCGCCGCACGGGGCTGGCCGAGTCGACCCTGCGGTACTACGAGCGCATCGGCCTCATCGAGGGGGTGCCCCGCGATCCCAGCAGCGGGCACCGCCGCTATCCGGCCGACCTCGTCGGCGCCGTCGAGTCCCTGAGTTGCCTACGCGGAAGCGGCATGTCGGTGGCCGACATCAGGAGGTACGTGGCCAACACCCGGCGCGGCGCCGAGGCGACCGCCGACCAGCGCAAGCTGTTCGAGGCGCACGCGGTGAGATTGCGCGGCGAGATCGAGAGGCTGCGTCTGCGGGAGCGCTACGTCACGGCCAAGGCGACGATGTGGGCCGCGCGGGAAGCCGGTGACGTGGCCGCCGAGCGCGAGATCGTCGAGACGGTCCTCGATCTCGGTGCCCGCCTGCTCGAGGACGAGGCGGCGAACACCCATGCCTGAGCGTCAGAGGCTGGTCCTGGTCACCGGCGGTTCGGGATTTCTGGCCGGGCACGTCATCCTGCGACTGCTGGCAGGTGGCTACCGCGTGCGGACGACCGTCCGCGCACCCGGTCGTGAGGCCGGCGTGCGCGCGGCGCTGCGGCTGGCCACGGACGACACGGCGCTCGAGTTCGTCGTGGCCGACCTGACCTCCGACGACGGCTGGGCGGCCGCCGTGCAGGGGTGCGACGCCGTCCTGCACGTGGCGTCGCCGTTTCCGGCCCGCCAGCCGGAGAACGCGGACGAGGTCATCGTGCCGGCCCGCGAGGGCACCGTGCGGGTGTTGCGCGCCGCCTCCGCGGCCGGGATCCGACGGATCGTGATGACCTCGTCGTTCGCCGCCGTCGGGTACAGCCCCAAACCGGCGGGCAAGCCGTACGACGAGACCGACTGGACCGACCCGGCCGCCCCGAACTCCCCCTACGTGAGGTCGAAGACGCTTGCCGAACGCGACGCCTGGGAGTTCGCCGCCGCCAACGACCTCGAGCTGACGGTGGTCAACCCGGTCGGCATCTTCGGACCCGTCCTCGGGACGGACCTTGCGACGTCGGTGCAGATCGTCAAGGAACTGCTCGACGGTCGTCCCCCGCTGCTGCCACACGCGTCCTTCGCGGTGGTCGACGTGCGAGACGTCGCCGACCTGCACGTCATGGCGTTGGAGAGTCCCCGTGCCGTCGGCGAACGATTCCTCGCCGCGGCCGGTCAGCCCGTGTCGTTCCCCGAGACCGCCGCGACGCTGCGGTCGCGACTGGGTCCCGCGGGGCGCCGGGTGCCCCGGCTGACCGCCCCCGACTGGCTGGTGCGCGGCGGTGCCCGCTTCGTGCCGGCGCTGCGCGAACTGGCCGGACTGCTGGGCGAGCCGAAGCGGATCTCGGCCACCAAGGCCACCGAACTGCTTGGCTGGCAACCCCGTCCGGTGGCCGACACGTTGGTCGACACCGCCCGCAGCCTGCTCGACGGCGGTCTGGTCGGGCGCTAGCCGGTGCCCCTGGCCGCGGCCAGCTTGACCGGGTCGGAGGTCACCTCGTCGATGACGGTGTGGATGAAGCGCATCTTCTCCAGCACCTTGGCCGGCAACACGAACGGGTACAGATCGTCGTGGCCCATGGACCTGTTCACCATGTTCAGCGCCCATGACAGGGGTAGCCAGAGGTCGATGATGGAGTCGAATCCGCTGGGCCCCAGATTCCGTCGTTCGAACGTCGCGCCGGCCGGCGCGAAGCTGAACGCCGCGGCGGTGTCCAGGGTGTCGCGGATGTGCAGGTAGTGGGCGAAGGTCTCCGCCCAGTCCTCGGCGGGATGCATGGTGGCGTAGGACGACACGTAGTCGCGCTCCCACCCGGGCGGCGCCCCCTCGCTGTAGTGCCGGTCCAGTGCGGCCTGGTAGTCGGCCTCGGCGTTGCCGAACAGCTCTCGGGCTCGCTCCTGGTACTCGGGTGCCACTCCCACCAGCCGGTAGTAGTAGTAATGCCCGATCTCGTGGCGGAAGTGCCCGAGCAGCGTGCGGTACGGCTCGGCCATCGCGATCCGCAATTGCTCGCGGTGGACGTCGTCACCCTCCGCGAGATCGAGGGTGATGACGCCGTTCTCGTGCCCGGTGAACACCTTCTCCATCGCACTGGACAGCAGGTCGAAGGCCAAGCCGTAGTTGGGGTCGACGTCACGACCGACGATCGGCAGCTTCAGATCCACCAACTCGACGATCAGCCGCCGCTTGGCCTTCTCGGCCACCGCGAACGCGGCCATCGCCGGCTTGTCCGCGTCGTTGGGGCGCATCCGGGTCAGCGCGCAGGAGGTGCAGAGCTGTGGCACCGGCGCCACCTTGACCAGCCAATTGCACTCCGCCGCATGAAGATTGGCGCACAAGCGGTATTCGTTGGCGTCGACCGCGCCACCGTGCTCGCTCTCCTCACCGGTCGCGATGACCAGGAACGCCATGTCGTCGAGGGAGAAGCCCAAGCGGCTGCGGCACGACAGGCACACCGAGTTCTCGAAGGCCAGATGCTGTCCGCAGTTGGGACAGATGAAGTCACGCACCGGCCACTCCGCCGCTCAGCGGGGCCACGTCGACCGACACGTCGATCTTGCTGCTCTCCGAATCGGTGTAGATGATGCCGCGCAGAGGTGGTACGTCGGCGTAGTCACGACCGAATCCCGCGACCACGTACCGCTCGTCGACCAGCGCGTCGTTGGTCGGGTCGAATCCGAACCAGTGGTTCTGCGGTGTCCACACCGACGCCCAGGCGTGCGTCGCGTCGATCCCGACCATGCGTTCCCTTCCAGGGGGTGGGTCCGTCGCGAGATAGCCGGAGACATAGCTGGCGGCGAGACCGTTGGAGCGCAGACACGCGATCGCGAGCCTGGCGAAGTCCTGACATACCCCTTCGCGGGCCACCAAAACTTCGGCGACCCTGGTGGAGATCGTCGTCGAGCCCGAACGGTAGGTGAAGTCGTGGTTGATGCGGGCGTTCAGATCGCGGAGCACCTCGACCAGCGGCCGGCCCGGCGGAAAACTGGGCGCGGCGTACTCGCGGACCGCGTCGGTGATCTCGGGCTGTTGCAGGTCGAGGGTGAACTCGACGGCCAGGGCGCCGTCGGGGCCGACCGGCCGGGAGATCTCCCACGGCGCCAGCGCCGACCCACCCTCGTACAGCTCGGCCGGTGGCGGGTCGACCTCGACGATCGAGTGGCTGGTGATGGTCAGGGCCCGATGCCGTTCGGTGACATGGAAGTACGAGCTGACGTTGCCGAAGGCGTCGCGGCTGGTGGAGCTGTCGGACGCCTCGGGATCGATCACCAACTCGTGCGACAGGCACCGCTGCCTGCTGGAGTCCCGCGGCGTGAGGAAGCCCCGACCGTAGGAGCTCGTCACGTCGTCGGAGTAGTGGTACATCGTGCGATGCGTGATCTCGTAGGCCCTGGTGCCCACCGTGGTGGTCACGGCATCACCCGTCGCTCGTCGGGACCCCAGATGGGCTGCATCCCACCGGGAAGCGAGAGGTGCGTCGCGGTGATGCGGCGCGACAGCTCGCGCAGATCGGCGTGGATGCCGCCGAGCAGACCGTCGAGTTCGGGTCGCCTGCCGTCGGTGACGTCCTCGAGGTCGTCGGGATCCAGTCGGCGCAGCCGCGCGGCGACCTCGTCGACGAGTCGTTCGGGGCCGGTGGATCCCGACGAGGACGGAAGTGCCTTGAGGTTCACCCGCAGCCGTTCGAACTGGTAGGCCAGGGAACGCGGGTTCTCGCCGTCGAAGAGCAGCAGATCGGCGACGGCCGCCACGCTCACCTTGCCCAGGGTGCGTCTGCGGTAGATGACCGACGACTCGCAGGCCACCAACGTGGACTCGGTGATGGTCTGCTCGGCACCACGGCTGCGCACCGTCGTCAGCGTCGCCCGCATCAGCGCGGTCAGCCAGATGCCGCGTTCGATGCGCTTGCCGATGTCCATCATGGTCCAGCCGACGTCGCGGACCATCGACTCCGCCGCCACCCCGGACATCGCCAGCATTCCCGCCAGCGTCTGACTGTGGGCCGTGGCGAGATATCCGTCCCCCTCGGCGAGGGAGTCCGGTGGAGTGAACGAATGCCGAAGCACCGCACGGTCGATGGCGGCGAGCACCATCCACGTGTCGTTCGACATCTGGTCGCGGACGGCGCGCGCGGAGGAACCCAGTCGTTCCACCGACTGCGCCAGCGACCCTGCGCGGCGCCGGTCCGCGGTCAACGCCCACAGCGTCGTCGGGGCGATGGCGATCATCTCCGCGTCGTCGCCGGAGGCGCCGGTGTCGGTGCCCGTGATGCGTCCGAGCGCGGTCAGCAGCACCGGAACGCACTCACTGCCCGGGACGTCCTGCCGGTAGCGGAACTCGTGGTACCGCTCTCGGGTGACACCCAGCAGTCGCGCCATGTTCTCGGCGCGCTCGCAGTACCGGCCGAGCCAGAACAGATCCGACAGCACGCGCGGCGAGCTGACCGCGCGGGTCGGGCTGGGGGTGATCGCGGGCAGGTCCACCGAGGGGGCCGGCGTCCGCTCGGCCGTCACCCGCGTCGGCGACCTGACCCAGACGTCCTTGGCGGCAAGGGTGTTCATCCGGTACCCGGCGTTGCCCGGCTCCAGCAGGTACCCCAGGCCGCCCTCCATCGGGGCGTAACCGCCGCGCTGGGCGACGGTGAACAACCGCATGCCGGTGCTACCCGGAGACAGGCCGTCGGGCGAGTGCGCCGTGGGCGCCGAGGAGAACTGCGGCAATTGCTGGCCGACCCACTGCCACGGCGTGGCACCGATTCGCGCCGCGAGTTCGTCGCGCTCGGCGGCCGTCAGCATGGGGCCGACGACGGCCTCGCCGCCGGTGACCGGCCGGATCAGCAGCGTCGACAGGTGACTCAGCAGATGGGAGCGTTCGACGTCGACGCCGCCCCAGTACATCGGCGCGGTGGTGAGCTGGGGGGTCTCCCCGACGAGCAGCTCGGCCAACTCGGGCAGGAAGCGTTGCAGCCCAGGGCTTTCCAGGATGCCGCTGCCCAGGGTGTTGACGACGGTGACGGCGCCGCGTCGCAGCACCTCGACGAGGCCGACGACGCCGAGGCGCGAGTCCGATCTGAGATCGAGCGGGTCGGCGTAGGCGGCGTCGACCCGGCGCAGCACGACGTCGACGCGCTTGAGCGTGCCGAGGGACCGCATCCACAGCTTGCCGTCGCGGACCACCAGGTCGGCGCTCTCGACGAGGGGGAAGCCGAGCACGCTCGCCAGGTAGGCCTGGTCGAAGGCCGTCTCGGAGTGGGTGCCCGGGCTCAGGACGACGACGACGGGCTCGTCGGCGGCCTTCGGTGCGGCGTCGATGAGTGCCAGCCGCAGTGCCTGCGCCCACGGCGACGCCGGTCGTGGGGCGATGCGTTCGTAGAGTTCCGGGAACGCGTGCGCGACCACGCGCCGGTCGGCGAGGGCATAGCCCGCGCCGGACGGTGCCTGCGTCCAGTCGGCGTTGACGCGAAATTCCCCGGATCCGTCGCGGCTGACGTCGACGCCGTGGAGGAACAGCTGATGTCGGCCGGGCACCTCGATGCCGCGCGCGGCGCGGACGTAGCCGGGGTGGGCGAACAGCAACTGCGGCGGCAGTACGCCGCTGGTGATCGACCGGCGGGCGCCGTAGAGGTCGGTGAGCACCGCGTCCATCAGCCGGGACCGTTGGACCAGACCGGCTTCCAGGTCTTCCCAGTCCGCGGAGGAGACGACGACGGGCAGTGGGTCCAGATGCCACGGGCCGGGCACCTGGGTGCCGTCACCGTGGGTGACGGCGTCGCCGGGATGGTCGACCTGGACGAAGGTGATGCCGTCGTTGTCGACGAGGCTGCTGACCACCGAGCGCAGCCGCTCCAAGCCGTAGGAGCCGCGTTCGGCGACGCAGTCGGCCAGCTCCTGCCAGGCGGGTCGGACCGCGCCGGCGGCGTCGACGAACTCGTCGTAGGTGGCGCCGACTGCCGAGCGCTCGTCGAACAGCGACTGCTGGTCGCGGGCGGCCCGGTAGTGCGCGAACAGCTCGAGGTTGACGGCGGATGTGGGCTCCGGTGGGCCGCTGGTGCGTAGGACCATCACCGCAGCACGGTACGCACCCGACGCAGATCCAGGATGCCCGGCGCGCCCGCGTCGGTGGACTGACGGGCCTGCTTCTCCCGAATGTCGGAGACGTCGACGTGGCCGGGAGTGAATCCGGTCGCTTCGAACCGCCTGCCCCGACGCGATTCTGCTTCGACGGCGTTGACGGGAGGGTTGTCGTAGGACCGGCCGCCGGGGTGACTGACGTGGTAGGTGCAGCCGCCCCGCGACGTCCCGCTGGCCACGTCGACGAGCTCGAAGCGCAGCGGGTCGTCGACGGTGATGGTGGGATGCAGCGCGCTGGGCGGCTGCCAGGCCCGGTAGCGGACCCCGCCGACCTGGACGTCGCTGCTGTTGGTCGCGAGCAGCGGGACCGGGTAGCCGTTGGCGGTGACGACGTACCGGTGGCGGTCCGCCCCGATGAGGCGCACCTGGAGGCGTTCGACCGAGGAGTCGACGTAACGGGCCGTGCCGCCGGCGGTGGACTCCTCCCCCAGCACGTTCCAGGGCTCGATGGCCCCGCGCAGCTCGATCTCGACGCCGTCGAACACCGCGGTGCCCACGCGCGGGAAGCGGAACTCCGTGAAGGGGTCCAGCCAGCTGGTGTCGAAGGCGATGCCGTGCGCTCGGAGATCGGCCGCGACCTCGGCAATGTCCTGAATGATGAAGTGCGGCAACAGGTATCGACCGTGCAGGTTGGCTCCGTGGCGAATCAGCGGGGCGCGAAGGGGCTGATCCCAGAACAGGGACACCAGGGAGCGCACCAGCAGCGACTGGACCATCGCCATCTGGAAGTGCGGCGGCATCTCGAAGCCGCGCAGCTCCAGGATCCCCAGTCGCCCGCGGGCGCTGTCGGGGCTGTAGAGCTTGTCGATGCAGAATTCGGCGCGGTGGGTGTTGCCGGTGATGTCGGTGAGGAGGTGGCGCAGCGCCCGGTCGGTGATCCACGGCAGAGAATCCTCGGAGGAGTCCTCGGAGGGTGCGGACGCGTCGGCTTCCCGTGTCAGCCGGTCGATCTCGGCGAAGGCGATCTCCAGCTCGTACAGCGACTCGGTGCGCCCCTCGTCGACGCGCGGCGCCTGGGAGGTGGTACCGATGAACCGGCCGGAGAACAGGTAGGACAGGGCGGGGTGACGCTGCCAGTAGGTCAGCATCGACACCAGTACGTCGGGCCGGCGCAGCATCGGCGACTCGGCGGGGGTGATGCCGCCGAGGGTGATGTGGTTGCCGCCCCCGGTGCCGCCGTGGGTGCCGTCGACGTCGAACGACTCGGTGGACAGGCGCGCGAGTCGCGCTTGCTCGTAGAGGGTTTCGAGCTGCTCGCGCTGTTCGGCGAAGCTGGCGGTCGGGGCGACGTTGACCTCGATGACACCCGGATCCGGCGTCACCGACATCGACGTCAACCGCTCGTCGACCGGCGGGCCGTACCCCTCCAGCACCAGTGGGCAGTTGGCGTCGGTGGCGGCCGCCTCCAGCCGCGTGACGACGTCGACGAAGTGCTCGAGTTCCTCGGTCGGGGGAAGGAAGACGTAGAGCACGCCGTCGCGGACCTCGGCGACCATCGCCGTGATCGGGGCGCCGGCGGCCTCTTCGACGGCGGCGTCGTCGTCGGACTCGGGCTCGTCGGGCAGGTCGCCGCGCGGAGCGAACGGGTCGGCCTCGAGCGACGCGCGGGGCGGCTTCCAGCTGATGGCGTCGAGTGGCAGGCGCAGGCCGGCCGGCGAGTCACCGGAGAGCAGCACGATGCGGCCGCGACGGAATTGCCAGTCGCTGCTCGCCCATCCGGTGTCGTCCTCGCGGCGGTGCAGCGGAAGCACGTAGGCGCTCGGCTCCGTCACCGACTCGTCCAACCGCGTCAGCAGGTCCGCCCTGGCGTCGGGCGTGTCGGACCCCAGGTCGTCGCCACCGGCGACCGGCTCGCCGACGGGTTGGCGGACCGCGGTGGCCAGCCGGCCCAGCGCGTCCTCGTAGGCCGGCCGCACCTGGGCGTCGGGCAGGCCGAGCCCGGCGGCCAGGGCGGCGAGGACCCGCCGACTCGAATCGGCGGGCACGGGGTCGGCCGGCGTCTCGGCCCACGGGTCGGCCAGCAGCGCCGGGTTGGTCCAGAGCGGCTTTCCGTCGGCCCGCCAATGCAGCATGATCTGCCAGCGCGGCAGCGGTTCGCCGGGATACCACTTGCCCTGCGAGCGCTGCACGACGCCCTGCGGCGCCCAGATCTCCTTGAGCCTTGCGGCCAGCGCCGATGCGCGCTCACGCTTGTGGGGACCGTCGGCGTCGGTGGTCCACTCGGGGTCGACCTGGTTGTCGATCGAGACGAACGTCGGCTCGCCGCCCATGGTGAGGCGGACGTCGGCCGCGGCCATCCGCGCGTCGACGGCGGCGCCGAGGTCGACGATGGAGTCCCACGCGGCGGGTGTGTAGGGCAGCGTCACGCGCGGGTCTTCGTGCACCCGCGTGACGACGTTGGAGAAGTCGAGCGTGACCCCGCACGGGCCGGTGGCACCGGTGATCGGCGCGGCCGACGCGGGATGCGGCGTTGCCGAGAGGGGGATGTGGCCCTCGCCCGCGAAGAGCGCCGAGGTGGGGTCCAGGCCGATCCACCCGGCTCCCGGGATGTAGACCTCGGTCCAGGCGTGCAGGTCGGTGAAGTCGGCGGCGGGGCCCGAGGGACCGTCCAGCGCCTTGACGTCGGAGGTCAGCTGAACCAGGTAGCCCGACACGAAGCGGGCGGCCAACCCCATCTGGCGCAACACCGACACCATCAGCCAGGCCGAGTCGCGGCAGGACCCGATGGCGGTCTGCAGGGTGTGGTCCGGGGTCTGCACACCGGCTTCCATGCGGACGCTGTAACCCACGTCGGCGTTGATCGCCCCGTTGAGGGCGACGAGGAAGTCGATGGTGCGGGTGCCGGGGCGCACATGGAAGTTCCTGACCCAGTCCTGGGTGAGGTCACCGGGGCCGGAACCCTCGCCGTCCTCGTCCACCGGCCGGAGATACGGCTTCAAGTCCTCCAGCAGGGCCTTCGGATACTGAAACGGCCACGTCTCCGCGAAGTCCTCGATGAAGAAGTCGAACGGGTTGATCACCTTCAGGTCGGCGATCAGACCGACGGTGATGGTCAGCTCCCGGGTGCGGTTGGGGAAGACCAACCGCGCGAGGAAGTTGCCGAACGCGTCCTGCTGCCAGTTGACGAAGTGATCGGCGGGTTCGACCTGTAGCGAATACGCCTCGATCGGGGTGCGCGAGTGTGGCGCCGGACGCAGACGGACGACGTGTGGATGGACTTCTACCAGCCGGTCGAACGTGTAACTGGTGCGATGCTCCAGCCCCACCTTGATTCCCATAGGCGTTGATCCCACCACACCCTGCTGGGGGGTGCATCGCCGAAGGGGGTCAGCTCACGTCCGGGCAGCGCGCGAGATCAGGGTCCCCTTGGGCCGCAGGACCAGAACGAGGACACCTGCGACGACGATGCCGACCAGGTTGACCACGAGCTGAAGGGCCGACTTCGCGGCGACGTCCCAGTCCCCCAGGATCGCGGCCACGACGGCGAACCCGGCTGCGGGAACGGTGGTGACGGAGATGAAGACCCCGACGAGCGCCGCCGACTTGGCCGAGACCAAGGACAGCATGCCCGCCGCGCCGGCCAACAACGCCACCACCAACGAGACCGGACCGACCTGAAAGATGAAGTCCACCTCGGTGAGTCGTCGCACCGTGTCGAGGCTGACCCAGCCCAGAGCCTGGCCGGCCAACGTCGCCGCGGCGGTGATTGCCATCGCCACCGGGAAGCCGACGGCGAGGGCCAGCAGTGCTCGCCGCGCCAGGTCCCACCGCCTCTGCACGATGGCCACCGCGACGGCGGCGAGGGGACCGAACTCCGGACCGAGCACCATGGCGCCGACCACGGTGACCGTCGAGTCGGTCAGTGCCCCGATCGCGGCGATCAGGCAGGCCAGCGTGAGGAAGAGCACGAACGTCACCGACAGGGTGGACTCCTCGCGGGTGCGTCCGATCAGTTCGTCCCACAGCAACGCGTCGGCGGGGTCTCCGGCCGCTTCGTCCTCGGCCCGGTGCGCGCGGGTGGACAGCACGGTGTCGAGGACTTCGAGGGTGATGGCGCCGCGGTGTTGGACGTCGAGCACCTTGAGTTGGCGGATGAGGCCGTTGGCGCATTCCCGCGCGACGTCGGCGGTGATCTCGTCGCCGACGGGGTCCAGTGCGGCGCCCGGGTGGAGCAGCAGATTGGCCACGCCGACCTCGCCGCGAAGGATGCCGATCACGTCCTCGCGGAGGTCTTCGGGGGCGATGACGCGCAAGTGCAGCACGCGGCGCACGTTAGCCGAACCCGACGGGCCCAAGAACGATCTGACGCTAAATGTGGGCACTCCACACGTTCCTGTTGTAAATTCACACCACGGTTGCCCTCGACGCCGAAATATCCGGAAACTGGAGATCAACGCTGTGAAATTTGCACAGTCTGGGTGTGTCTGAGCGTGGACGCCAAGACGCGACGGACCCGGATCGAAGAGCGCGTCCGTGCTGAGCGCGAGGTGGGCTACGCCGACCTGGCCGCCGAGTTCGACGTCTCGGAGATGACGATCCGGCGCGACATGGAGGCGCTGGAGGCCCTCGGCGTCGTCCGTCGGGTGGTCGGCGGCGCGATCGCGTTGAAGGGCAAGGACAGCGAACCCACCTTCGAAACCCGGATCGCCGACGCCGCGGAGGAGAAACGCCACATCGCCGACGCGGTGGCCGAGCTCATCGGGCCCGGGGAGACCCTCATCCTCGACTCCGGCAGTACCGCACTGGCGGTCGCACAGTCCCTTCGCGGGCGCCGTCTCGGCCTGACCGTCCTCACCCCGAGCGTGCTCGCCGCGCTGGAGCTGGTCGACGAGGCCGACACCACCGTCGTGCTCACCGGTGGCGAACTGCGCCCCAGCGAGCTCAGCCTGATCGGTCCCGCGGCGGAGGACACGCTCTCCCATTACAACTGCGACACCTTCGTAATGGGCGTGGCGGGCATCGACGGTCTTCGCGGCATCTCCGACTACCACCAGGCCGACAGCCGGGTGAAGCGCGCCGCCATCACGCGCGCCGACCGGGTGATCGTCGCCGCGGACCGAAGCAAGCTCGGCAGGGTCACCTTCACCAGCATCGCCGCGCTGGGCGACATCCACGTCATCATCACCGACGGCGACCCCGAGCACCCGACCCTGGTCGCCGCTCGCAAGGAGGGCGTCGAGGTGATCTGCGTCGACGGTATGGACGCCGCCGAGGGCGAGGTCGAATCACTGTGAGCACCAGGACCATCGGCGTCGACGTCGGCACCACGGGCACCAAGACGGTCGTCTTCGACACCGAGCTCGGCATCGTCGCCCAGGCCTCCCGCGAGACGGCACTGCACTCCCCCGGCCCCGGGTACGCCGAGGCCGACACCGCTCAATGGCACCGCAACGTCGTCGACTCCATCCGGGAGGCGTTGCACACCAGCGGCATTCAGGGCGACTCGGTGACCGCGATCGCCGTCACGGGCATGGTGCCCGCAGTCGTGGCACTCGACGACCGCGGCCGACCGTTGCGCCCGGCCATCCTCCAGAACGACGCCCGGGCCCACCGCGAAGTCGCCGAACTCGCGAGTGCGCTGGCCGAGATGGACCTGGTGACGATGACGGGGTCGGCGCTGACCCAGCAGTCGGTGGCGCCCACCACCGCGTGGTTGCGCACCCACGAGCCGCACGTCTACGACCGCACGGCCCACTTCGTCGGCTCGTACGACTGGGTGCTGACGGCGCTGGGCGCCGACGTCCACGTCGAGCAGAACTGGGCACTCGAGTCCGGGCTCTTCACCGTCGACGGCGACGTCGCCACCGCCGTGCTCGCGGCGGCGGATCTCGACCCCGGCAGGCTCGCCCCCGTCCACCGCCCGGGCACCAAGGTCGGCGAATTGAGCCCCGCGGCGGCACGATCGACCGGTCTGGCCGCAGGCACGGCACTGGTCGTCGGGGGCGCCGACCACGTGCTGTCCGCCTTCGCGGCCGGGGTGAACTCGCCCGGCGACGCGCTGGTCAAACTCGGTGGCGCCGGCGACATCCTGGTGGCAAGCGACACCCGCGTCGTCGACGAACGTCTCTACCTCGACGCCCATCCCGTGCCAGGGCACTGGTTGCCGAACGGGTGCATGGCGACCAGCGGCAGCCTGATCCGCTGGTTCCAGACCCTCGTCGGCGGTGTCGACCTCACCGACCTCGACGACGAAGCCGCCGCCACCGCGCCGGCGGAGGTACTGTGCCTGCCCTACTTCCTCGGTGAGAAGAGCCCCCTGCACGACCCCGACCTGCGTGGCGTGTTCGCGGGCATGCACCTGGGCCACGGCCGCGCCGACCTCTACCGGTCGGTGTTGGAGGCCATCGCGTTCGGGTTCCGGCACCACGTCGACGTCTTCGCCGACATCGGCATCGCGCCGAGCCGGGTGATGATCACCAACGGCGGCTCGAAGTCCACCCTCTGGAAGCAGATCCACGCCGACGTCCTGGGCATCGAGATGCGGCCCGTCCGCGGCCATCCCGGAGCCTCCCTTGGTGCCGCGGTGATCGCCGCGGTCGGCGTCGGTGCGCTCGACGACTGGTCCGACGCCGCCCGGTTCGTCAGCTTCGACCCACCCGTCGTTCCCGATCCGAGCCGCCGGGCGGTCTACGACGACGCCTATGCGAACTGGCGCCGCCTCGGAACTGCGGTGGCGCCCATCTCACACGCGATGGCAAGACGTCCCCGATGATTCGACAACCGAAAGGAACTGTGCCGCAAATGAAGTCAACGACTCACCCGACACCACGGCGGAGGCGGCCGGTCCTGGCCGCGCCCGTCCTGGTGCTACTGGCCGCCCTCACCCTGATCCTCGGTGCCTGCGCCGGCAGCGGAGGCCCCGAGCAGGCTCAGGCCACGGGCACCGGCGAGGTCGCCAAGGACGTCTCGGGAAACGTCCGCATCCTCATGGAGAACGTCCCGGACACCGACGTCGTCAAGGCGATGGTGCCGGAGTTCAACAAGGACTACCCCAACGTCAAGGTCGACATCGAGACCCTGACGTACGACCAGATGCGCGACAAGCTGGTCTCGTCGTTCCAGTCGTCGTCGCCGACGTATGACCTCATCATCGTCGACAACCCGTGGATGGTGGACTTCGCGAAGGCGAACTTCCTGCAGCCGTTGGACTCCCGCATCAAGAGCACGCCCGACTACGACGACGCCGACTTCTTCAAGCCGCTGACCGACATCGCCACCGTCGACGGCGTGAAGTACGGCGTGCCGTTCTACAACTACGCACTGGGCTACCTCTACAACGCCGACGACCTGACCGCCGCCAAGCTCCCCGTGCCCACCAACCTCGACGAGTTGGTCAGCACCTCCAAGGCGCTCAAGGTCGGCGACCGTGCGGGCATCGCGATGCAGCCGCAGCGGGGCTACAAGATCTTCGAGGAGTGGGGCAACTGGCTGTTCGCCGCGGGCGGGTCCATCTACGGCCCCGACGGCAAGCCGACGCTGAACACCCCGCAGGCGAAGCAGGCCCTCACCGCCTACGTGGACACCTACAAGACCGCCGCGCCGCCGAACAGCCTCAACTGGGCCTTCGACGAGGCGTTCCGGTCGGTGTCCAGTGACCAGGCCGCGTCGATGATCAGCTACAACTGGAACCTGCCCGCGCTGAACGCACCGGGCTCGGGTCCGTCGGCGGGCAAGTACAAGCTGGCCGAGATCCCCGGCGGCAAGCAGGTTCTCGGCTCGTGGAGCTGGTCGATTCCGGCCAACTCCGGTGCCGCCGACGCGGCGTGGGCGTTCACGTCCTGGCTCACGTCCAAGGCACACGACGTGCAGCGCACCGAGAAGGGCGGCGCCGCCATCCGGCAGAGCACCCTGCAGGATCCGGCCGTGCTGAACGGCCCGCTCGGCGCGGACTACTACGAGACCGTCGAGAAGATGCTCGGCAACGCCGCACCGCTCAGCCAGGGTCCCAGCGGCGAGGAGATGATCCAGGCCGTCGGCACCGAACTCAACGAGGCGGTCGCCGGCACCAAGAGCGTCGACGACGCACTGGCCGCCGCGCAGGCCGCGGCAGAGAAGATCCAGGGCTAGACCCGTCGTGACGCCGACCATCCCACGAAAGGAGCGACGACCGTGACGTTCAAACACGGCATGGTGGCCCCCCTCGTCGCACTGTTCGTCGGGGTGGTCGGCTTCCCGCTCGGCTACGCGTTCTACCTCAGCGTCACCGACTTCAAGCTGACCAGTCGCGGCACCCCGCGGCTCGTCGGCGCCGAGAACTACGCCGCCACCTTCGGCGACGCCGCGTTCTGGCAAGCCTTCGGCACCACGGCGCTGTTCGTCGCCGTGGCCGTCGGCATGGAACTGGTGATCGGTCTCGCGATCGCACTGTCGCTGCAGAAGCAGCGCTGGGCAAGCGATCTCACCCGCTCGATGCTGCTGGCGCCGATGTTCATCACCCCGATCGCCGTGGGGTTGATCTTCCGGTTCCTGCTCAACGACCAGATCGGCGCGATCCCGCACCTGTTGCACGCCGTCGGTCTCGACTACGACTTCTTCGGACCGGGCCGGGCGCTGTTCACCGTCGCCTTCATCGACGTCTGGCAGTGGACGCCGTTCATGGTGCTGCTGCTGCTCGCCGGCCTGGAGTCCATTCCCAAGGAACCGCTCGAGGCGGCCAGGGTGGACGGCGCGGGCGGTTGGTACGTGCTGCGGCGGGTGACGCTGCCGTTGCTGGCGCCGGTGCTCGTGGTGGCGGTGCTGCTGCGCTGCCTCGACGCCATGAAGGTCTTCGAGTACGTCTTCGCCACCACCCGTGGTGGGCCAGGCACCGAGACCCAGACGCTGCAGTACTTCATCTACCAGACCGGGATTCAGTTCTTCCGTCTCGGCTCGGCGTCGTCGATGGCGTTCGTCGTGCTGGTGGTCGTGCTGACGATCATCGTCGTCGCGTTCCGCCGGATGGACAAGGCCAGGCAGTCATGAGACGTTCACTGGCACTGACGATCTGCCGGGTGGCGCTGCTGTGGGCCGCCGGCATCTCGGTGCTGTTTCCGATCGCATGGATCGCCCTGGCCAGCTTCAAGAACCCGGAGCAGCTCAACGATCCCTTCCTGCTGTCGTTCACCCCCACGCTGGACGCCTGGCGCAACGTGCTCTCCTCCGGCATCCTCTCGGCCGCGGGGCGCAGCGCCGTGGTCGCGCTCGTCACGGTGGGCATCAGCATCGTGGTCGGCGGCATGGGCGCCTACGCCATCGCGCGCTTCCGCGCCGGCGGCACGGCCACCCGGTTCGGAATGCTTGCCGCCCAGGTGCTTCCGCCGGCAGTGCTGGTGTTCCCGTTCCTGACAATGGCCTACGCACTGCGGCTCAACGACACCCTGGTCCCAGTGATCTTCGCGCACCTGAGCTTCGTCCTGCCGGTGGTGACGTGGTTCCTCATCGGTTTCTTCGAGGCGGTGCCCCGGTCCCTGGAGGAACAGGCCCAGGTCGACGGCTTCGGTCGCTTCGCCGCCTTCCGACTCGTCGTTCTGCCGCAGGTCTTCCCGGGCATGGGCGCCGCGGCCATCTTCGGGTTCACCCTGTCGTGGAACGACCTCTTCTACGGCTTGATCCTGGCGCCCGGCAAGGCCGCCATCCTGCCGGTGGCCATCGCCGGTTTCAACACGTTCCGTGGCGTTCAGATCGGCTCCATGAGTGCCGCCATCCTGATCGCCGTCGTCCCCGTCGTCGTCGCGAGCTTCTTCATCCAGCGCAAGCTGGTGCAGGGAATCAGCGGCGGCGCGGTGAAGTTCTAGAAGGTAGGTCGCCGACCACTCATGGCAGAAGTCCGATTCGAACACCTCACCAAGTCCTACGGCGCTATCCCCGTCGTCAGCGATCTGAACCTGGAACTGCCCGACGGGTCGTTCACCGTTCTGGTCGGCCCGTCCGGGTGCGGCAAGTCCACGTCGCTGCGCATGCTCGCCGGGCTCGAATCCGTCACCTCGGGCACCATCACCATCGGCGATCGCGACGTCACCCATCTCGAGCCACGCGAACGTGACATCGCCATGGTGTTCCAGAACTACGCGCTCTACCCGCACCTCACCGTGCGGGAGAACATCGCGTTTCCCCTGCGGGCCTCGAAGGTGCCGCGCTCCGACGCGCTCGCCAGGGCCGACGCGGTGGCCGAGTCCCTCGGTCTGGGAAAGCTGATGGCGCGCAAGCCAAAGGACCTCAGTGGCGGTCAGCAGCAGCGGGTGGCCATCGGGCGCGCGATCATCCGGGAACCCTCGGTGTTCCTGTTCGACGAACCGCTGAGCAACCTCGACGCAAAACTGCGAGTGGAGACCCGGACCGAACTCCTGCAGATTCAGCGCCGGCTCGGCATCACCTGCCTGTACGTCACCCACGACCAGGAAGAGGCGATGACGCTCTCGGACCGCATGGTGGTGATGCGCGACGGGTGCGCCGCTCAGGTCGGCACCCCGCTCGAGGTGTACGACGCCCCCGTCGACGTGTTCGTCGCCTCGTTCGTCGGCAGCCCCAAGATGAACCTGCTCGACGGCGAGCTCACCGGCGAAGGGTTCACGCTGCCAAGCGGTTTCACCGTCGCGGTGACCCAGAGCGTCGCCAAGGACACCGTGACGCTGGGGGTGCGGCCCGACGACCTGATCCCGACGGCGTCCGAGGACGGCGACGCCACCGTGACGCTCGTCGAACTCCTCGGGCCGCGCGCGATCGTGACGATCGACGCCAGGGGGACCGAGCTGACCAGCGTCGTCGAGACCTCCCGGATGTCCGGAATCACCGAGGGCGCCACGGTCGCGCTGTCGGCCCGGCCGGGCTCCGTCCACGTCTTCGACGCACAGACCGGCCGACGGATCGTCGGCGACCACACCCATCGAGAGGGACGTCACTGATGACCAAGACAGTCGTAGTCACCGGCGCAGGCAGCGGAATCGGCCGAGCCATCGCCGTCACCCTGGCCGAGCGGTCCTGGCAGGTCGTGGTGACCGACGTGGACGGCGAGTCGGCCCGTAGGGTCGCCGACTCGTTGCCCGCCGACGAGGGCGTCCGGCACGAGTCGGCGGTGCTGAACGTCAGCTCGCCGGAGGACGCGGCCGGGGTCGCCTTCGACGTGACCGACCGCCTGGGCCTCGACGCCTGGGTCAGCAACGCCGGGATCTCCTTCATGCACGGCTTCCTCGACGTACCCATCGCGAAGTACGACCAGACGATGGACGTCAACCTCAAGGGCGTCTTCGTCTGCGGTCAGGCCGCCGCCCGAGCGATGGTCCGCAGCGGGACGGCGGGGGCCATCGTCAACACCGCGTCGATGGCGGGCAAGCAGGGCCGGGTGCCGTTCCTCTCCGACTACGTCGCGTCCAAGTTCGGCGTGGTGGGTCTCACGCAGGCGATGGCGTACGAGCTCGGGGAACACGGGATCACCGTCAACTGCGTCTGCCCGGGCTACGTCGAAACGCCCATGCAGTCACGGGAGTTGGAGTGGGAGGCCCAGCTGCGCGGCACCACGACCGACGGCGTCCGCGCCATGATGCTCGCCGACACGCCGCTGCAGCGACTCGAGCAGCCCGAGGACGTCGCCAAGTCCGTCGCGTTCCTTCTCTCCCCCGACGCCCGGTTCATCACCGGTGAGGCACTCGCCGTCAACGGCGGCGCGTACATGGACTAGCAGCGACAGTCCGAACGACAACCCGAACGAAAGAGGTACACCAGTGAGCACCACCTGGCTCGACGACGTCTTCGCCACCAAGAAGCCCGTCATCGCCATGCTTCATCTCGCCGCCTTGCCCGGCGACCCCGCGTACGACGGCGCCGGCGGCATCGCCGCCGTCGTCCGGAGGGCCCGCGAGGAACTCGACGAGCTGCAGGCCGGCGGCGTGGACGGCGTCATGGTGTCCAACGAGTTCAGCCTGCCGTATCTCACCAAGACCGAACCCATCACGGCGATCACGATGGCCCGGATCATCGGCGAGCTGCTGCCCGCCTTCGAGGTGCCCTACGGCGTCAACGTGCTGTGGGACGGCCGGGCCTCGATCGACCTCGCCGTCGCGACCGGCGCGAAGTTCGTCCGCGAGATCTTCACCGGCGTCTACGCCAGCGACTTCGGTCTGTGGGACACCAACGTCGGCGAGGTCGCCCGCCACCGCGCGCGGGTGGGCGGCGCCGACGTGAAGCTGTTCTTCAACATCGTGCCCGAGTCGGCGACCTACCTCGCCGACCGCGATCTCGCCGCCATCACCCGCACCACGGTGTTCGCGACCCTGCCCGACGCGATCTGCGTGTCCGGTGCGACCGCCGGGGCGCCGACCGACGCCGAGGCGCTGAAGGTGGTGAAGTCCGCCGCCGGGGCGGTGCCGGTGTTCGTGAACACGGGCGTGCGCGCCGAGAACGTCGGCGACCAGCTCGAGATCGCCGACGGCGCGATCGTGGGCACCTACTTCAAGAAGGACGGCGTCTTCGAGAACCGGGCCGACCGGACGCGGGTCGCGGAGCTCATGACCCAGGCGAAGAAGTTCCGGGAGCAGCTCGTCTAGCACTCCCCAACCGCACCGCCAGCTCCTCGGGTGGCACGTGGTGGCCGTCGGCGCAGCGGACGTCGACGGTCGCCTCGGCGCCGCAGCCTTGATGAGACAGCCGAAGCCGGGTGTCCCCGAAGTAGTTTCGGCCCCATTCGAACATCGCCCACACCACGGGCATGAACGCCGTCCCCTGCTCGGTCAGGACGTACTCGTCTCGGCTGCGCTGGCCGGGTTCCTGATAGGGCTGCTTGGCCAGCAGTCCGGCGTCGACCAGTTCGGACAGCCTGGCGCTGGTGGCGGCCTTGGTGATGCCGACGCGGCGGGCGAAGTCGTCGAAGCGCGTGGTGCCGTAGAAGGCCTCCCGCATGATCAGCATCGCCGACTTGGTGCCCACCAGACCCATCGTCTTCTCGATCGGGCAGCGTCCCACCGGCGACCACGAATCGCGGTCGGCGAGCCGGCCTTGCAGGACTGTCATGGACGTCACTCCCTAGCTGGGTTGTTTGAACTATACCGAGGTTGTTAGATCTAAGTATAGATAGTAGTACTCAGCGACGAGTCATCGAGGAGAACACCATGTCCGCATATTCGGATCGCGACGCCGTCATCGTCGGAGCCGTCCGCACGCCCGTCGGCAAGGGCAAGGCCAACGGCGCCCTGCACGACGTGCTGCCCGTCGACCTGCTCGCCCACAGCCTGCGCGAGCTCGTCGAGCGCACCGGCGTCGACCCCGCGAAGGTCGACGACGTGATCGCCGGCGCGGTCACCCAGGTCGGCGACCAGTCGATGAACATCGCACGCAACGCGCTGCTGGGCGCCGGCTTCCCCGAGAGCGTGCCGGGCACCACGGTCGACCGGCAGTGCGGAAGCAGCCAGCAGGCAATCAGTTTCGCCGCCCAGGGCGTCCTGGCCGGCGCCTACGACGTCGTGATCGCCTCGGGCGTGGAGTCGATGTCCAGAGTCGTGATGGGCAGCTCGATCCTTCCGGGCAGCGACCCCTTCGGCCAGGGCATGGCCGACCGGTATCCCGACGGCCTCGTGCCCCAGGGCATCAGCGCCGAACTGATCGCCGCCAAGTGGGGCCTGTCCCGCACCGAGCTCGACGAATTCTCCGCCAACAGCCACGAGAAGGCCGCCCGCGCGACCAAGGACGGGCTGTTCGACCACGAGCTGGCGCCAATCGCCGGCCTGTCCACCGACGAGATCATCCGGCCCGGCACCACGGTCGAGACGCTCGCCGGACTGCGGCCCGCGTTCTTCAACGAGGCCTACTCCCAGCGCTTCCCGCAGATCAACTGGGAGATCACGCCCGGCAACTCGTCACCGCTGTCCGACGGCAGCGCCGCGGTGATGATCACCAGCGGGGCCGCCGCCCGCGCGCTCGGATTGCGGCCGCTGGCGCGGATCCACACCACCACGGTGGTCGGCTCCGATCCGCTGTACATGCTGACCGGCGTGATCCCCGCGACCGAGAAGGTGCTGGCCCGCGCCGGGCTGACGATGGCCGACATCGACCTGTTCGAGGTCAACGAGGCCTTCGCCCCGGTCGTGCTCGCCTGGGCTCGCGACACCGGAGCCGATCTCGCCAAGACCAACGTCAACGGCGGCGCGATCGCCATCGGCCACCCCCTGGGAGCCAGCGGCGCCCGCATCATGACGACCATGGTCAACGCCCTCGAACAGCGCGGCGGACGGTACGCGTTGCAGACGATGTGCGAGGGCGGTGGCATGGCGAACGCCACCATCATCGAAAGGCTCTGACCGCTGACGCGTTGGTGACGTCGGACCGCTCGGAGTTTTGAGGTTGCCACCGTCGGGAAAACCCGCCGGTGTGAACAATTCTCAACTCGTAGGCCGCGTTGGCCTGCTTCTGTCCTCCGCGGCGGCCACGGTCGCCCTGCTGTCCGGCTGCGGCAGCGACGACTCGGCCAACGAGACCAGCGTCCCGGCCACCACCCCCGCGAGCAGCACCCCGGCCACCACCTCGGCCCCGTCCCTGGGTTCCAACACCCCGGTCTCACCGCCACCGACGACCACCGCCGGCGGTGCCGGTGGCACGGGGGCCGGTGGCGCGCCGTCGAGCGTCGCACCGACGACCGGGGCCGAAAGTGGCGGACCGAGCCAGACGGTCACCGGCGGCAACTCGGCGGTGGAGACCACCGTCCGCACGCCGTCGCCCCCCACCGGCGACTCGATGCCCGGCGACAACGCTCCCCCGCAGGGCAATCCCGGCAGCCCCGGGCGCAACTAGCCCGCACCGCAACGCGTTCGGCGCGCCACTCCGCGATCACCGCGGGTGGCGCGCCGACGTCGTTCAGGCGCGGGTCAACTCGAAGAGCGGAATCTCGCGCGTGGTGTTGGCCTGGTACTCGGCGAACACCGGTGCCACCGCGGTGATCTTCGGGTATGTCTCGTCGCGTTCGTCGGCGGGCAGTTCGCGCACGTCGACGTCGTAGGCCTCGGTGCCCACCTCGATGCGAGCCCGCGGATGGGCCCGCAGGTTGTGCACCCACGCCGGATCCTTCGGCGCGCCGGCGTAGGAGCCGACGATCAGCATCCGGCCGTCGACGGAGAGGTACGCCAGCGGCGACAGCCGCGGCTGACCCGACTTGGCGCCCGTGGTGTGCAGGAGCAACAGGTCGCCGCCCGCGAAGGGGCCGCCCACCTTGCCGCCGTTGGCCCGGAACTCGGCCACCACGCCGCGGTTGAAGTCGTCGAGTGCGGCGGTGTCGGAAACCAGCTTGTTCTTGTCGATGTCTGCCATGGTGGTCATAAGTCTGCCCCAACCGACGGTATTCCGGGTTCGCAGCGCGGGGGCGCCGATTCTGCGAAAGCGGTGATTGCGATCGAGTTCGACTGCTCGTTCAGATCGCGCTCCCGATGGATGCGTCTCGCGCGGTCTTCGGCGCGGGTGCTCTTGCGTCGGGGCATTGTCAGCCCGGTGGCGTGGTGTGCCGGGAGGTTGGTCCCCGCCGCCACCGTCAGTGTGGGTGCGCTAAGTTCCGGGAATAGCAGCCGGCTGCCGGGTGTGGCGGTGTGGGTGCGTCCGTCGGGTGCGGTCCACACGACGGTGCCGTCGTCGAATTGTTCATCGCGCCAACCATTCTCGCCGCCCCAGAAGGTCTTCAGCAAATGATGTCGACGGCACAGACATTTCAGGTTCGACGCCGCCGTCGGCCCGCACGGCCACGGAATCGTATGGTCGACGTCACAATTCGTCGCCGGTACGCGGCAACCGGGGAAGCGGCACGTCAGGTCGCGGCAGCGGACGAAGTCGGCCAGCTTCTTCGACGGTCGGTACCGGGGTTCCGGTGGCGCTTGCCCGGGGTGGACGATCCGGGTAATCGTCGCCCCAACCGTTGCCCGGCACGCAATCGCGCCGGGCAAGAAATGGCCGCCCATCATCGCCGCGGGCCGGAGGCTGGAGAAGTATCCCGGCGCGGGGGTCAATGCTTCGGTGAGCGTCAGCTCGCGCAACGGCTTGGTGAACATCGCCGGTGGTTCACCGTCGAGGGGGGCGTGCCCGTTGGTGGCGGACGGGGTAGCAGGGTCGCCTGTCGAGTCATTTTGTGCAGCAGACTCATTGGCCGTAGCGGAGTGGTCGGCTGGATCGGGCGCGGTTGGCTCAGGAGCGTCCGGCTCGGGCACTGGCGGCGGGGCGACGGTGTCCGAGGACGCGATGACGTACACCACGACACCGGTCGAGGGTGGGTTCTCAGCGGCCGGGCAGGCATCGCTCTCGCAGAGGCAGCCCAGGCGGTCTGCTCCGTGGGCGAGCGCCCCGGTCGCGTCGGCACGGCGCTGGTCCTGGGTACGGGGGTCGGCCGGACAGACCGTGCGCGCCAACGCGTCCAGCCGGGCGTCGAGGGCCTTCCCGTCGTGGGCGAACAAGGTCGCGAACACCGTCACCATTCCGCTACCGTCCTCGTCCCCCACCTCCACCGACCGGCCACGCGCGCGGGTTTCAGTCCGGATCACCGCCTGCGGGTCGACCTGCGCGACGAACCCGTCAACCGTCTTCTCCAGCGTCGCCACCGACATCGGTTCGCGGTTGCTCAGCGCCTCGGCCAACAACCCGTCCAGGGCGCGAAGCGCGTCGGAGTCGACCACCAGCGCACCGCGCTGCACGACCGTCCGCACCAGCTGATAGGTGATGAGCCCCTTGGCGAACACCGCGGCGACTTGAGGGAACCGTTCGTGCAGCGCCACGGCTATCAACAGCTGGTTGGACGCGGCTCCGGTGGTAATCCGCAGCTCCGCCCCGACGTGGGCGGCGACCGCGTCCCAGGTGTCGGTGCACCACAGGTCCCGCTCGGCGGAGCCGTCGGCGGCGTGCGCGGTCGCGAACATGTCGGCCATCGCGGCGACCTTGCGGGCACACGCCGCAGACTCCGCCCGCGACCACGCCTGCACCGCGCCGGCCCCCGAGGTACCAGCCGTGGTGGCCAACGATTCGAACATACGTACGAAGTTACTCGCGGCGAGCGACGATGACGCTGCAAACTAGGCCGTACACCCTGCGGCTGTGGATGAATCACCGACTGTGCACGGCTCAGGAATAGCGCGCCAAAATGTCGGTGCCACGTGCTAACTATCCGAGTTCGGCGCCTTCGGCTTCGCGTCTATTCCCGACTCCTTGCGCTGCTGCGCGGTGATCGGCGCGGGCGCGTCGGTCAGCGGGTCGACGCCGCCGCCGGACTTGGGGAACGCGATCACCTCGCGGATCGAGTCGGTGCCGGCCAGCAACGCCGTGATGCGGTCCCAGCCGAAGGCGATGCCGCCGTGCGGTGGTGCGCCGAAGGTGAAGGCGTCCAACAGGAATCCGAACTTGTCCTGCGCCTCGGCGTGGTCGATGCCCATCATCGCGAACACGCGTTCCTGGACGTCGCGACGATGGATGCGGATCGAGCCGCCACCGATCTCGTTGCCGTTGCAGACGATGTCGTAGGCGTTGGCCAGCGCGTTGCCGGGATCGGTGTCGAAGGTCGCCTCCGACTCGGGCTTGGGCGAGGTGAACGCGTGGTGCACCGCCGTCCAGGCGCCCGATCCGACGGCGACGTCACCGGAGGCGGTGGCGTCGTCCGCGGCCTCGAACAAGGGCCAGTCGACCACCCAGGTGAACGCCCACGCCTCGGGGTCGATCATGTCCAGCCGCTTGGCGATCTCGATGCGCGTCGCACCCAGCAACGCGCGCGCCGACTTCACCGGGCCGGCGGCGAAGAAGATGCAGTCCCCCGGCTTGGCGCCGACGTGGGCGGCCAGGCCGTCGCGCTCGGCGTCGGTCAGGTTCTTGGCGACGGGACCGCCGAGCGTGCCGTCCTCGGCGAGCAGCACGTACGCCAGTCCCTTGTGGCCGCGCTGCTTGGCGAACTCCTGCCAACCGTCGAGCGTCCGCCGCGGTTGCGACGCACCACCCGGCATGACGACGGCGCCGACGTGGGGCGCCTGGAATACCCGAAAGGTGGTGTCGGAGAAGTACTCCGTGCAGTCGACGAGCTCGAGGCCGAACCTCAGGTCGGGCTTGTCGGAGCCGAACCGGCGCATCGCCTCGGCGTAGGTGATGCGCGGGATCGGCGTCGGCAGGTCGTATCCGATCAGCGCCCACAGTGCCTTGAGCACCTCTTCGGACACGGCCATGACGTCGTCGGGGTCGACGAAGCTCATCTCCACGTCGAGCTGGGTGAACTCGGGCTGGCGGTCGGCGCGGAAGTCCTCGTCGCGGTAGCAGCGGGCGATCTGGTAGTAACGCTCCATGCCCGCGACCATCAGCAACTGCTTGAACAACTGCGGGCTCTGCGGCAACGCGTAGAACGAACCGGGCTGCAGCCGCGCAGGCACCAGGAAGTCGCGGGCGCCCTCCGGCGTCGACCGGGTCAGCGTCGGGGTCTCGATCTCCACGAAGTCGTGGCCGGCGAGTACCGCGCGGGCGGCGGCGTTGACCTTGGAGCGCAAGCGAAGTGCGTGACCGGGTCCCGCGCGGCGCAGGTCGAGGTAGCGGTACTTGAGCCGCGCTTCCTCACCAGGGGTCTCGTCGAGCTGGAACGGAAGCGGGGCGCTTTCACTCAGCACGGTCAGCGACGTGGCGTTGACCTCGATGTCGCCGGTGGCGATGTCGGCGTTGGCATTTCCCTCGGGCCTGGTCTCGACGACGCCCTGCACCAGCACGCAGAACTCGGCGCGCAAGCGGTGGGCCTGCTCGAGCACATCGGTGTCGCGGAAGACCACCTGGCTGATCCCCGAGGCGTCCCGCAGGTCGATGAAGATGACTCCGCCGTGATCACGCCGACGGTCGACCCATCCGGCCAAGGTGACCGTTTGGCCGGTATCGGAGGACCGCAACGAACCGGCGGCATGACTGCGCAACACGAAAACTCCCTGGGAAGTACCTGACGAGAGGACTGCCACAGTGTAGTGGTGGGGTTTTGGGCGGTAGCTTGGCGTCGGTGAGCCCATCCACGGCGGTCATCGGTCCCGGCGCCATCGGTTCGACGGTCGCGGCGCTGCTGCACGCCGCCGGGCACCCCGTCGTCGTGTGCGGTCGCACCCCGCGTGCGTCGGTCGAGGTCCGTCCCGACCCCGGCGTCCTGGACGGCGAACCCGTCGTCCTCCCGGAACCGGTGCGCACCGACCCGGCGTCCGTCGACGGGCCGGTCGACGTGGTCATCCTCGCGGTCAAGGACACCCAGAACGAGGCCGTTGCCCCCTGGCTGGAGCGGCTCTGCGGCCCGGACACGATCGTGTGCGTGCTGCAGAACGGCGTCGAACAGGTCGAGCGCGTCGGCCGCCACTGCCCGGCGGGCACCGTCGTCCCCTGCGCGGTGTGGTTCTCCGCCCAGTCCCAGCCCGAGGGGTGGGTCCGGCTTCGCACCCCGGTCCGGTTGGTGCTGCCCGACGACGCCGCGGCCCGCACGCTCGCCGAGGTGCTGAGCGGGCCGTCGCTGACCGTCGAGTGCAGCGCCACCTTCCTCGACGACGCGTGGCGCAAGCTGCTGACCAACGCCGTGGCCGGCCTGATGGTCCTGACGGGCCGGCGCGCGGGGATGTTCCGCCGCGACGACGTCGCCGCGCTCGGCCGCGCCTACCTCGCCGAATGCCTCGCCGTGGCCCGGGCCGAGGGAGCCCAGCTCGACGACGACGTGATCGAGGACACCACGAGGCTGTTCACCGACGTGCCCGAGGACCTGACGACCTCGATCCTGACCGACCGCGAGCTGGGCCGGCCGCTGGAATGGGACGTGCGCAACGGCGTCGTGGCACGCAAGGGCGCGTTGCACGGCGTGGCCACGCCCATCAGCGACCTCGTGGTGCCGCTGCTCGCGGCCGCCAGCGACGGACCCGGCTGACCCGCTGGGTAGACACTCGGCCCTAGAGTGTCCACCCATGGCCAAGACCTACCCGTGCGAACGCGTCGACCCGACCTTCCTGGACACCGCACCGTTCCGGTTCGTCAGCACCGTCGACCTCCCGATCACACCGGAACAGGTCTTCGAGGTGCTAGGCGACGCCACGTCGTGGCCACACTGGGCGACCGTGATCACCAAGGTGACGTGGACCAGTCCGGAACCGCGCGGCGTCGGCACCACTCGATCGGTCGACATGCGCGGGGGCATCACCGGCGCCGAGGAATTTCTGGCCTGGGATGTCAACTCCCGCATGACCTTTCGATTCAACGAGAGCACCTCCGGTGCGATCTCGGCCTTCGCCGAGGACTACCGGGTGGTGCGCACCCCGGCAGGATGCCACCTCACCTGGGTGATGGCGATGAAGCCCAACGGGATCGCGGCGCGGATCGGCATGGAGGTCGGCAGGCCGGTGATGGCGTGGATGTTCCAGCGCTTCCTGCACAACCTCGAGCGTTACGTCCAGGAGCGCTTCAGTACACGCCCTCCCACGCCGTCCGCCTGACGGCATCCGGGTCGGCGACGGTGTCGTCCCTGGTCGACCGGATCACCCGGGTGCGGCGAGAGGTCGCGTCGTAGCGCGGCCAGTCTCCGTCGAGCTCCGCGGTCGCGAAGTCCAGCCACGTCCTCTGCATGCGGCGTCCCACCGACGGTTGCACGCGCCGGCCCAGCGGGTGCATCTTGCGACCCAGGTAGGAGCCGTAGCTGTGCTGCACGTGCACGATCTCGCTGCCGTGGGTGGCGCCGAGACCCAGCAGCCGCAGACTCCACGCCGCGTGGTCGAAGCGGTAGACGTAGGTCGGCGCGTGTGCCGAATAGGCGTCGGCGAACGCCCACGTGGGAGCGCCGAACATGGTGTCCGAGCCGAACGCGATCAAGGCCCGGCGGCGCGGATAGTCCGGATAGGCGGCCAGCAACCGGTCCCTGGCGTCGGGCGCCGTCCTCGCGACGTACGCCTCGACCATCGGCGGCGTGGTCGGCAGCATCGGGGGCTTGCCCCAGGCGAACATCGACGCCTCGTGACTGTTGGTGCCGACGATCAACGGCACGGGCGACACCCGGCCCTGGCGCGCGGCGTCGATCGGATGCAGCGGCAGGGAGTCGACGCCGTAGGTCAGCCCGTAGGCAAGTGTCGGGGTGTGTGCGGCGCTCTCGCCCTGCAGCCGGCCCGCGGTGCGCCGGAGCTGACGCTGCGGCAGCGACTTCACCTCGTCGACGGGCACGCCGAGCCGTTCGACGAACGTCCGCGCCTGCCGGGCACGGGTCTCCCGGTCGGCGACGAGCGGCAGCGCCGGACTCTGCGCGATGGCCCGGGAGAACAGTCCGTCGGCGAGCGGGCTGGCCAGCAACGCCAGCACCGACGTGGCGCCCGCCGACTCCCCGAACACGGTGACGGCGTCGGGGTCGCCCCCGAACGCGGCGATGTTGTCGCGGACCCACCGCAGGGCGGCGACCTGGTCGCGCAGGGCCAGGTTGTCGTCGAAGCCGGGGCCGAGGTCGCCGAGTTCGAAGCCGCCGAAGACACCCAGCCGATAGGTCACGTTCACCACGACGACTCCGGTGGCCGCCAGCCGACTTCCGTTGTACAGCTGCAGTTGTCCCGCCCCGTAGACGAAGGCGCCGCCGGGTATCCACACCATCACCGGCAGGCTCGCCGCGGGGTCCGGCGACCACACCGTCAGCGTCAGGCACGCCTCGTCGCGGACCTTCGGATCGTCGCGCCCGCCACCGACGAAGCTTCGGCCCTGCGGCGGCAGCGGCCCGTGGTCGACGGCGTCGCGGATCCCGCTCCACGGCAGCGGCGGCGTCGGCGCCAGGAAGCGGCGCTCCCCGACGGGTTGTTCGGCGTAGTCGACGCCCCGCCAGACGTCGACGTCCCCCTCGGTGGTGCCGCGCACCGCCCCGTGGACGGTGTGCGCAACGGTCGGTTCTTCCACGGTTTCGCGCTGGGCGGCCACTGGACGAATCGTAGTGTGGGAAGCTGAACCGGCTGAGACGGAGGCATCTTCGGTGCCGGCGAGAAGGGGTGGGCGATGACCTTCAACGAGGGCATGCGGATCGACACGAGCACCACGTCCTCCAGCGGTGGAGGTGGCGGCGGTGGTCGCGGCCTCGCCGTCGGCGGTGGTCTCGGCGGGTTGGTCATCGTGGTCATCGCGCTGTTCCTCGGCGTCGACCCGGGCACCGTTCTGCCCCAGGAGGGCGCCGGGCAGGCCAACCAGCAGGGCGTCGAGGCCCCGGGCTTCGACACCAGCCAGTGCAAGACGGGCAAGGACGCCAACGACATCCTCGGGTGCCGCATCATCGCGACGGGCAACTCCGTCGACGGCGTGTGGGCGCAGCTGATGCCGGACTACACCCGGCCCAAGATCCGACTGTTCAGCAACGACGTCAACACCGCCTGCGGGCCGGCCACCACCGACGTCGGACCGTTCTACTGCCCGGGCGACCAGACCGCCTACTTCGACACCGCCTTCTTCCAGGAGCTGGTCGACCGGTTCGGTTCCAGCAACGGACCGTTGGCCCAGGAGTACGTCGTCGCCCACGAGTTCGGCCACCACGTGCAGGATCTGCAGGGCACGCTGGGTCGCGCACAGCAGGGACCGGGCGGAGCCGAGGGCAACTCGGTGCGCACCGAGCTACAGGCCGACTGCTACGGCGGGGTGTGGGCGCACTACGCGGCGATCACCAAGCAGGAGGGCACCGACGTGACCTTCCTGCAGCCGTTGACGGACAAGGACATTCAGGACGCGTTGTCGGCCGCCTCGTCGGTGGGCGACGACCGCATCCAGCAGTCCTCGGGCGGGCAGGTCAACCCGGAGTCGTGGACGCACGGCTCGTCGGCGGCCCGCCAGTACTGGTTCACCGAGGGGTACCGCACGGGCGATCCGAAGCAGTGCGACACCTTCTCGGCGCAGGACCTGCACGAGTGACGGGGATCGAACCCGACACGAAGGATTGGACCTGGGTTCTGGCGGAGCCGTGTCCGGACTGCGGGTACGACGCGGCCGCGATTCGACCGGCGGAGGTCGGCGACCACGTTCGGCGTGACGCCGAGGGCTGGGTGGCGCGACTGACCGGTGCGTCGGTGACCGAGCGTCCGGAACCCACGGTGTGGTCGGTGCTCGAGTACGGCTGCCACATCCGCGACGTGCACCGAGTCTTCGGGCAGCGCGTCGCCCTGATGCTCACCGAGGACGACCCGCACTTCCCCAACTGGGACCAGGACGAGACCGCGCTGGCCGAGAACTACGCCGCGCAGGACCCCGCGGTCGTGGCCAACGAGTTGGCGCGGGCGGCGGCCGACGTCGCCGACGCGTACGCATCCGTACCGGACGACGCATGGTCCCGGCGCGGACTGCGCAGCAACGGAAGCGAATTCACCGTCGCCACCCTCGCGCTCTACCACCTGCACGACGTCGTGCACCACACCTGGGACGTCACCCCGCGTCCCTGACGCCATTGACCACGTTGAACACTTATCGCTAACGTGTTCAAATGCGCGACGAAGCGACACCCCCTCGAACGGTGTCGCCGGCGCTGTCGGACGCCAACTCCGACACGTTGCGCCGCTTGGGCCCGCGACGATTCAGCCTCACCGCCGTCGCCGAGGCCGCAGGCGTGTCCCGCGGCACGGTGCACAACGCCTTCGGCAGCCGCGACGACGCCATCACGCTCGCCCTCGACCATCTCGCGTCGACCTTCATCGACGCCATGGCCGCCGAAGTCGACCGGCATGACACCCTGGCCGAGCAGGTCGCGGCCGCCGCCGTGCTGATCTGCGCCCACCGGCAGCGCTCGGACCACGTCACGCCGCGCGGGGTCAACGAGAGCATCCTGCTGCTGCTGCTCCGCAACAGCGGAGACGACCTGATGCGGCGCGCCGTCGACCTGTGGAAGCCCCTGGTCAAGGCCGCCAAGGGCAACCACGAAATCGCCCAGTCCACCGATCCCGGGCGGGCCGGCGAGTGGATCGTGCGCATCCTGTTCAGCTTCGAACTGCTGCCGCCGATGGGCGTCAACCTCGACAACCCGAGAGCGGTCCGTCGTTTCGTGGCCGACCACGCCGTGGCCGGACTGACCGGAGGTGTCCAGTGACCGAACCCGACGTCGAGGTCGCCGTCATCGGCGCGGGACCGGGCGGCATCGCCGCCGCACACCACCTGCAGCGCAAGGGGATCGAGGACTTCGTCATCCTCGAACGCGGTGACGACGTCGGCGGCACCTGGCGGGACAACCACTACCCGGGCCTGGCCGTGGACATCCCGACGCTGTGGTACCAGCTCTCCTTTGCTCCAAACCCCGACTGGACGCGCTTCTTCGCCCCCGGCCCGGAGATCCAGTCCTACCTGCGGGACACCGCGACCCGGCTGAACCTCTACCCGAAACTGCGGACGGGCGCCGAGGTGCTGCGCCAGCAGTGGGACGACGAAGCCGGCGTGTGGCGGTTGACCATCCGCGACCAACCCGAGCTCACCGCCCGCTTCCTCATCAGCTCGGTGGGTGGCTACGTCAACGCCAAGCCCGCCGTCGACGTCGACGGCATCGAGGACTTCACCGGGGCCGTGCTGCGACCCAACGCCTGGGACGACTCCGTCGACGCCCGCGGCAAGCGCGTCGCCGTCATCGGCACCGGATCCAGCGGCGTGCAGATCGCCGCCGCACTCTCGGCGCAGGCGGCGAATCTGGACGTCTATCAACGCACTCCGGCGTGGGTGCTCCCCAAGGTCGACTTCGACATCCCCCCGCTGATGCGCCGGGCACTGCGCGTGCCAGGCGTCGTCCCTGTCGTCAACGCCGCCGGCCGCGCCCTGATGGACCTGGCCATGATCGCTCCCATCGTGCACCTGTTCGCCCGGCTCCCCGACCGCGTGCTGGTGCGCCTGATGCCCCTCTACGACGCCTACTGCCGGGGCCTGTACCGGTTGCTGCTGCGCACGGTCGTCAAGGATCCCGGGACCCGGCGGGCCCTGGTGCCGCGCTACGGCATCATGGCCAAGCGACCCGTCATCTCCAGCGCGTTCCTCACCGCGCTCAACGATCCGACGACGCATCTGATCACCACGCCCATCGAGCGCGTCACCGCCGACGGCATCCGCACCGCCGACGGCGTCGACCATCCGGCCGATCTGATCGTCGCGGCGACCGGCTACGAACTGTGGACCGATCCCGAGACCCACCGGACGGGAACCATATTGGGCGCCAACGGCTTCGACCTCGCCGAGTACTACCGCAGCCACGGCCTGCGCGCCTACGCCGGAACCGCACACCCCCGGCTACCCAACCGTTGGGAGATCGTCGGACCGCTCGGCTTCGTCGGATTCGCCTGGCCCGACTTCGTCGAGACGACGGCGCTGCACGCCGTTCGCGTCATCGACGAGACGCGCCGGCGGGGCGATAGGGTCGCCGCCGTCAGCCAGGATGCGTTCAACCGGTGGAACGCGCTGATGGAACGCCGCGGCAAGACCGCTCGGCTGTACTTCACCGAGTGCAATCCGGCACTCAACACCTACTTCGTCAACTCGCAGCGCGACACCGTCTACCACCGACCCCAAACCATCACCGGCTCACGGCGATTCGCGCGCCGGTCACCACTGGACGACTACCACATCAGCACGCCGTCGAAGGAGCCCGCATGAGCAGTTCCGATCAGCCACTGGCGGGCAAGGTTGCCTACGTCACCGGCGCCGCCCGCGGGCAGGGACGGTCGCACTGCGTGCGCCTGGCCCGCGCCGGAGCCGACGTCATCGCGATCGACGCCTGCGGACCCGTCGCGGCGAGCAACGGCTACGAACCGGCGACGCCGCAGGATCTCGCGGAGACCGTCAGCCTGGTCGAGGGCGAGGGCCGCAAGATCCTGGCCACGGAGGTCGACGTGCGAGACGCCGAGGGGCAGCAGCGGGTCGTCGCGGAGGGCCTCGAACGATTCGGCCGCCTCGACGTCGTGGTGGCGAACGCCGGAGTGCTGAATTGGGGCCGGCTGTGGGAGATCTCGGCCCAGCAGTGGCAGGAGACCGTCGACGTCAACCTCACCGGGGTGTGGAACACCATCAGGGCCACCGTGCCCACGATGATCGCGGCCGGCAACGGCGGGTCCATCGTCAACGTCAGCTCGGCCGCCGGCATCAAGGCCGTGCCCGGTTGCGGGCACTACTGCGCGTCGAAGTTCGGCGTCGTCGGCCTCACCAACTCCCTCGCCGTCGAACTGGGCGAGTTCGGCATCCGGGTCAACTCCGTGCACCCCTACGGCACCGACACCCCGATGGGAAACGACGTCTCGATGTACGAGATGTTCGCCGCACATCCCAACTTCATCCACAGCTACTCCCCCGGCGCGCTGCCCACCGACTCGCTGGCAGCGCCCGACCTGATCTCCGACATCGTCGTGTGGCTGGCGAGCGACGCGTCGTCGTTGGTCACGGCCGCTCAAATCCCGGCGGACAAGGGATATCTGAAGATCTAGCGGTGGGATGACCAGAAGTCGACGAGCAGCCGCGCGGCGACGGCGGGATCCTGCGTCATCCACCAGTGGCCGAGCCCCGGAAGAACCTCGACCCGCGCACCCGCACGTTCCGCGGCACGGCGCCTCTGTCCGTCGGTGCCGACGAAGTGGTCCTCCGCCGGCAGCAACGCCAGCCCGGGACGGGCGGCGGCGGCCTCCAGGTTCGCCCCCGCCGTGGCCGCGGCCGGTTGCGCCGCCGATCGGTACAGCGTCAGGATCGACCGGCCCATCGCGTCGTCGATGCCGGGCGAGACCCGGGTCGCGACGTCGGCCGACATGCCGCCGTCGACGAGGAAGTCGACGCGTCCGGCGTCGGACATCGACGTGAAGTCGGACACCGCCGTCTCACCGACCTCGGGTGTCTGCCACGCCTGCGCCAAGTCGTGCCACACGTACTCGGCGTCGAAGACCCCGGGCACGTCGGACACCCAGGTGCGCACCAACTCCGGCCGCGCCATCACGGCGTTGAGGACGTGCCCGCCGCCCCAGTCGTGGCCGACGAGGTCGACCGGCCCGCCGACGGACCCCAGCTCGGCGACCAGCCAGTCGCGGTAACCCTCCATGGTGGCCGCAAAGCCGTCGGGCACCGGCGCCCCGAACCCCGGCGGCGACAACCTGAGCACGTCCGACTCGCCCAGCGCGGCCAATTCGTCGACCAACGGATCCCACACCGCGGCGGTCTCGGGCACGCCGTGGACCAGAACCACCGTCATCGTTGCATCACCATGACCGAAGAATAGCCCCGTCCCCCACCCTCAGCGCTGGCTCGCCGGACGGACCACGATCTCGTTGACGTCGACCTCGGGCGGCTGAGACACCGCGAAGGCGACCGCGTCGGCGACGGCCGACGCGGGGATGGCATGTCGCCGGTACTCCGACATGGCCTGCTGCGCAGTGACATCGGTGATGGTGCCGGCCAGCTCGGATTCGACGACGCCGGGCGAGACCGTGGTGACGCGAATGCCCGGGGGCGATTCCAGCCGCAGGCCCTCGGTGATCGCCCACGCGGCGTACTTCGTGCCGCAGTACACCGCCGCCGTCGGAGTCACCCCGTGAGCGCCGATGGAGGCGATCGTGACGAAGTGGCCGCTCCCCTGTTCCTCGAACGGGCCCGACACCGCGGCGATCCCGTGCAGCAACCCGCGCACGTTGACGTCGATCATGTGGTTCCACTGGTCCACCAGACCGGCGTCGAGGCGCGAGAGCGGCATCACGCCCGCGTTGGCGACGAACACGTCGAGCCTGCCGTGCCGCGCCACGGTGGCGTGCACGGCGGCGCGCACCGCGTCGAGGTCGGTGACGTCGAGCGCACACGCCTCGATGCCGTCGGTGCCCGCTGCGAGCTCGTCGAGGAGCTCGGTCCGCCGCGCGGCCGCGATCACGCGGTGGCCGGCGGCGGCGAGACGTTCGGTGATGGCGCGCCCGATGCCGCTGCTGGCACCGGTGACGAAGACGATCTTCTGGTCGTTGGTGGTCATGTCACCACCCTGCCGACGACGACCCGAGCGCGGAAGGCCGCGCGATGCCTGGGTGTGACGCACCCAGGCTGGGAGCGCGCTCGTTCCGTACCGTGAAGTCATGCCGGAACCTCGCCAGGGAGCCGACCTCGGCGCCTTTCTGCGGGCCCGCCGTGCGCAGGTCGGCCCGGACGACGTCGGACTGGGTCCCCATTCGCGACGGCGACGACGCGTGCCGGGGCTGCGGCGCGAGGAAGTCGCCCTGCTCGCCGGCGTCAGCCCGGACTACTACACCCGGCTGGAGCAGGGCCGCGAACGGCATCCCTCCGCCGAGGTGCTGGCCGCCCTCGCCACGGCGTTGCAGTTGACCGACGACGACGCCCGCGACCACCTCTTCCGGCTCGCCGGCGCCTCGATCACGACGACGGCTCCCGCCTCCCAGACCGTCGACCCCGCACTGACCACCCTGATGTCCGCCTGGCCACACAACCCCGCGTTGATCTACGACCTGGCCTACGACGTGCTGGCCGCGAACACGATGGCCGACGCACTCTTCGGCGGTTGGCCACACTCCCACAACCTGCTCGAGGTGGTGTTCGGCGACCCGCTCGCCCGGTCCTTCTACGTGGACTGGGACGACGTCGCCGCCGACGCCGTGGCCGGCTTCCGGTTCAACCACGGCCGACATCCGACCGATCCACGCGTACGCGAGGTGCTGTCCCGGATGCTGGCCGAGTCCGCCGAGTTCGCCGACCTGTGGCACGGCCACGACGTGCGTGGAAAGAGTCTGCAGCAGAAACGCTTTCAGCACGCGGACGTCGGACGGATCACCTTGACGATGCAGGCCTTCGACGTGCGGTCCAGTCCTGGTCAAGAGCTGGTGGTCTATCACGCCGAGCCAGGCTCCCCCAGTGCGGACGCCCTGAGCTTGCTGGGGTCGCTGACCGCCAGCGTCGGGGACTGAAGGCGCTCGATTCCGTTGCCGCACTTTGGGCGAACGGTGGCCAGGCGCCTTTAAGAAATCTGCAGGAAACCTTCACGCGGGGTCATTGGCGGACGGCCACCATTGAGTCCATGGCAGCCAACCGACCGACCCCGGCCCACCTGACCGGATCATTCGACGACGACGTGGCACCGCTGCGGCCGGAGTTGTACCGGTACGCGGTGGGTTTGACCAGAAACTCACCGGACGCCGAGGATCTCGTCCAGGACACCATGCTCAAGGCCTTCAAGGCCTACGACAAGCTCCGCGCCGAGACGTTCGTCAAGGCGTGGCTGTTCACGATCATGAGGAACACGTGGTTCAGCAGTTGCCGGGCGTCGAAGCGGCGGCCGGAGCTGCTCGTGGCCGACATGACCGACGTCGACCATCGGCCGACCGCCGCCGACACCCACGGAAGCTCGTCCGCCGAGCTCGAAGTGCTGCGCGACGAGATCGACCCGGAACTGATGGCGGCCTTGGGCGGATTGTCCGAGGAGATGCGCGCCACCGTGTTCCACGTCGTCGTCGGCGACATGCTGTGCCGAGATGCCGCCGAGCTACTTGGAGTGTCGACCAACACCGTCCTCACCAGGATGCACCGAAGCAGGCATGCCTTGCGCCGCGCCCTCGCCGACCGCCCCGAGGGGCAACACCCGCGGCGAGCCGCCTGAGCCGTCGCTCAGGTGACCAGCGAGATTGCGAAACTCACCCCGGCCGCCAGAACGAAGTACAGGCCGACGACGACCAGTCCGTAGTCGTCGGCCAACCAGGAGGCGATCACCGGCGACGTTGCGATGCCGACGATTTCGACCGCGGCACCGATGGTCGGCGCGGCTGCGCCCAGGCGTGCTCGACGGCGGGATTCCGGGGCTGGCTCGAGATGATCCACACGCGTTCCTGTCGGTAGTGGGCGCCACACCGTGGCCTGCCCACCAATCTGCCGACCCGACAACGTGATTGCTTGAAGAACTCGTGGAGATCGACTGGAGCTCAGAACAGCGTGGGCTGCTCGACGGCAACGGTCGGCGGGGCCGGCGGCGGCGCGGATCCCAGCCGGAACGACCGGTGGTCGCCCGCCAACCCGTGTTTGGTCAGCAGCGGAGCGGCGCGCTCACGCAGTTCGTCACGGTAACTTGCCGGCAGGTACGCGCCCCGGCCGTACAGCTCGCGGTAGTGGCCGACCAGATCGGGCCGCGACCGGGCCAGCCACCCCATGAACCAGCCGCGCGTCGATCCGCGCAGATGCAGCCCGAAGACCGTCGCGCTGGCGGCGCCGGCCGAGGCGACGTCGGCCAGCAATCCGTCGAGGTGTTCGACCGAATCGGTGAGCATCGGCAGCACGGGCGCAATCATCACGTGACAGTTCAGGCCGGCCTCGCCGATGGCGCGGATCAAGTCGAGCCGGGCGCGCGGTGACGGCGTGCCCGGTTCGACGTCGGCGTGCAGGTCGGGGTCGCCGATGGCCAGGGAGACCGCCACGCTGACGTCGACGGACCCGGCGGCCTCGACGATCAGCGGCAGGTCCCGCCGCAGCAGCGTGCCCTTGGTGAGGATGGAGAACGGCGTGCCCGAGTCGGCAAGGGCACCAATGATTCCCGGCATCAGGGCGTACCGGCCCTCGGCGCGCTGGTACGGATCGGTGTTGGTGCCCAGCGCCACCGTCTCGCGCGTCCAGGATTTGCGCGCCAACTCCCTGCGCAGCACCTCGACGACGTTGGTCTTGACCACGACCTGCGTGTCGAAGTCCTCGCCGCTGTCGAAGTCGAGATATTCGTGGGTGGGACGCGCGAAGCAATATCGGCAGGCATGACTACACCCGCGGTAACCGTTGACGGTGTAGGCGAACGGCAGCTTGCTGGCGTCGGGCACCTTGTTCAGCGCCGACTTGCAGAGCACTTCGTGGAAGGTGATGCCCTCGAACTGCGGCGTTCGCACCGATCGGACCAATCCGATGCGCTGCAGACCGGGTAGCGCCCCGTCGTCGACGCCGACGCCCTGCCCGTCCCAACGCATTCATCGATTCGAACACGCGTTCGATATTAAGTCAATCCGCGAATTCGGCGATCTTTAGTGAGATGACAGAGCGTTTGTGCAGTAGACTTTCCAGTGGGTGTAAGACACATCCGCTCCTGATGAAAGAAGTAAAAGAGTATGGCACAGGGAACTGTGAAATGGTTCAACAGCGAAAAGGGCTTCGGCTTTATCGCCCCCGACGACGGCTCCCCGGATGTCTTCGTCCACTACTCTGAGATCCAAGGCGGCGGTTACCGCTCGCTGGAAGAGGCTCAGCGGGTTCAGTTCGATGTCGGACAAGGTGCGAAGGGCCCCCAGGCCACCGGAGTTACCGCGATCTAAGAACTTCCTTCTATGGGCTGGCAAGGTGAAAACCTTGCCAGCCCATAGTTTTATGTAGACCACATGAAGGATCCCGCAGAACCCCACGCGCCGGGCTCGCGTCGTCTCGCGAGCCGCGGCGCATGGAGCCTACGGGTAGGTCACCACTGCGCGAGCTGGCACTGCAGGTTGTAGGGCGCGTCCTGCTGCACCGCCACCTGACCGTCGACGGCGATGTCGCAGTGCGGGTTCGGTGCGGCGCGCCCACCATGGGTGGTGCTGCTGACCGTCAGAATCGCCCACTGTGGATCGGCGAGCGTGGTCTCGAAGACCCACGGCACACCGGCGGCCAGGCTGACCTCTTCCTTCTTCAGGTAGGCGTAGGAGTCGGCGTTGTAGGCCGCCTTGTCCGCCGGCTGATTCACCAGATAGAAGAGGTCGAAGTCCGCGTCACCGGCCGACACGAGCGTGTATCTGACCTGGTGACCTGCGGGTTCGGCATTCGAAGTGGCTGGGGAGGCCAGTCCTGCGGCGGCCACGAAAGCCGCCACTCCGAAGGCTGCCCCGATCTTTCTTGTCGCTGTTCGCATGATCCTCACATCGCCGAACGGTACCGGACCGTTACATCGGTGTCAGAGCTCGAGTAGCACGGTGACCGGACCGTCGTTGACGAGTTCGACGGCCATGTCGGCGCCGAACACCCCGGTCTCCACGTGGGCTCCGAGTCCGCGCAACGCATCACCGAAGGCCTCGACCAGCGGCTCGGCGACGGCTCGCGGCGCGGCGGCGTTCCACGACGGGCGGCGGCCCTTGACGGTGTTGGCGTAGAGCGTGAACTGACTGACGACCAGGATCGGCGCCCCCACGTCGGCAGCCGAGCGTTCGTCGTCCAGAATCCGCAGCCGCCACAGCTTGTCGGCCATACGCGAGGCGACGTCCCCGTCGTCGTCGTGGGTGACGCCCACCAACGCCAGCAGACCCTGCCCGTCGGGATGGATCTCGCCGACCACGGCACCGTCCACGACTACCCGGGCCGCCGTCACCCGCTGCACCAGGACTCGCACGGTCGCTCCCGCGGGTCAGGTCAGTCGCGAGAGGACGTCGGCGACCACGGCGTCGACGCCGACGTCGACCTGCTCCCCCGTGCCGAGCGCCTTGACGCCCACGGTGCCCGCCTCGACGTCGCGGTCACCGGCCACCAGCGCGACCCGCGCCCCCGATCGGTCGGCCGCCCGCATCGCGCCCTTGAGCCCACGGTCGCCGTAGGCGACGTCGACGCGCACGCCGGCCGCCCGCAACTGGGCCGCCAGCCTGGCCAGGGTCAGCTTCGCGGCGTCGCCGAGCGGAACGCAGAACACGTCGACCCGGGCGGTTTCGCCGACCGTCTTGCCCTCGGCCGCCAGTGCCAGCACCGTGCGGTCGACGCCGAGACCGAAGCCGATCCCCGAGAGATCTTGGCCGCCAAGTTGTTTCATCAGGCCGTCGTAACGGCCACCGCCGCCGATGCCCGACTGCGCGCCGAGCCCGTCGTGGACGAACTCGAAGGTCGTCTTGGTGTAGTAGTCCAACCCGCGCACCATCCGCGGGTTGATCACGTACGGCACGCCCAGCGCGTCGAGGTGGCCCAGCACGGTGTCGAAGTGCTGCTTGGCGACGTCGGAGAGGTGGTCGAGCATCAGAGGTGCCGCGGCCGTCATCTCGCGCACGTGCGGACGCTTGTCGTCGAGCACGCGCAGCGGGTTGATCTCTGCCCGGCGACGCGTCTCTTCGTCGAGGTCGAGCCCGAAGAGGAACTCCTGCAACAACTCCCGGTACTGCGGCCGGCACGTGTCGTCGCCGAGCGAGGTCAGCTCCAACCGGAACCCGTCGAGGCCCAGTGAGCGGAAGCCCTCGTCGGCGATGGCGATCACCTCGGCGTCCAGCGCGGGGTCGTCGACCCCGATCGCCTCGACGCCCACCTGCTGCAGTTGCCGGTACCGGCCGGCCTGCGGCCGCTCGTAGCGGAAAAACGGTCCCGAGTAGCGCAGCTTGACGGGGAGTTGGCCACGGTCCAGGTTGTGCTCGATGACGGCGCGCATGACACCCGCGGTGCCCTCCGGCCTCAGCGTCACCGACCGGTCGCCGCGGTCGGCGAAGGTGTACATCTCCTTGCTGACCACGTCGGTCGACTCGCCAACCCCGCGGGCGAACAGCGCGGTGTCCTCGAAGATCGGCAGCTCGACGTGGCCGTAGCCCGCGCGGCGAGCGGCGTCGAGCAAGCCGTCGCGGACGGCCACGAACTGCGCCGACTCCGGCGGAAGGTAGTCCGGGACGCCCTTGGGCGCCTGAAAGTCACTCACGGGCGGCACATTTCAGTCAGATTCCTTCGAGGAACGGGTTGGTGCGACGCTCGTCGCCGATCGTGGACCTGGGACCGTGCCCCGGTAGTACCACGGTGTCGTCGGCGAGCACCAACAGTTTGGAGACGATCGACGTCAGCAGGTCGCGCCCGCTGCCGCCGTAGAGATCGGTGCGACCGATCGACTGCTTGAACAGCGTGTCGCCGGTGAACGCCAGCTCACCGATGTTTCCCGAGGCAACCCGGAACACGACCGACCCCTTCGTGTGCCCCGGCGTGTGGTCGACGGTGACGGTGATGCCGCCCAGCTCGACCTTGTCGCCGTCGCGGTCCAGCTCGACCACCTGGCGCGGCTCCCGGAACATCGTCGAGAGCGCCCGCTGCGCCAGCCGGGGCCCCAGGCCCTTGATGGGATCGGTGAGCATCTCCCGGTCCTCGGGATGGATGAACACCGGGCACCCGTAGGTGTCGCCGACCTTCTGCGCCGACCACATGTGGTCGACGTGGCCGTGGGTCAACAGGACGGCGGCCGGGGTCAGCCGATTGTCGTCGAGGATCTTGCGCAACGGGGCCATGGCCCGCTGGCCGGGGTCGACGACGATCGCGTCGGCCCCCTGCTTCGGGGCCAGCACGTAGCAGTTGCACTGCAACATGCCTGCCGGAAACCCTGTGAGGAACACGGGGACCAGTTTCCCATCCACCACACCCGTGGGTCGCAGCGCCTCTTCTCAGGCATTGCTGGCACACTCGTTGCCGATCACGAACACGAGGAGGACCCTGCGGTGCCGACCAACGAACAGCGGCGGGAAACGGCCAAGCGCAAACTGGAGCGGCAGCTCGAGCGACGCGCCGCCCAGGAGCGCAGGCGGCGCCTCGTCACCATCGTCGGTTCGGTGGTGGGCGTGCTGCTCGTCATCGGCGCCGTCGTCGCCACCGTGATCTTCACCAGCAAGGACTCCGACACCCAGGCCTCGGCCGACACGCCGTCGTCGACCAGCGCCGGCGAGCCGGCCCCGTCACCCGGTGGCGGCACCCTCCCGCCGTTCGTCGCCCCCGCCAACCTCGGCGCCGACTGCCAGTACCCCGCGACGCCGGGTGAACCCGCCAGCAAGAAGAACAACCCGCCGCGTTCGGGCAAGGTGCCGACCGACCCCGCCCAGATCAGCGCCTCGATGACCACCTCCGAGGGCAACCTCGGGCTGCAGCTCGACAACGCGAAGGCACCCTGCACGGTCAACAGCTTCGCCAGCCTCGCGCAGCAGGGCTACTTCAACGACACCCCCTGCCACCGCCTGACCACGTCACCGGGCCTGTCGGTCCTGCAGTGCGGGGATCCGACCGGCAACGGCACCGGCGGACCGGGCTACGGCTTCGTCAACGAATACCCCAGCGACCAGTACCGCCCCGACGACCCGGCGCTGCAGGCGCCGGTTGTGTACCCGCGCGGCACCTTGGCGATGGCCAACACCGGTGCGCCGGGCTCAAACGGCAGCCAGTTCTTCCTGGTCTACAAGGACTCCCAGCTGCCCCCCAACTACACCGCGTTCGGCACCATCGACGCGACGGGCCTGGCGACACTGGACAAGATCGCCAAGGCGGGCGTGGTCCCCGGCAACCGGGGAGCCGACGACGGCGCCCCGAAGACGCCCGTGCAGATCAAGTCGATCCAGCTGGACTGACGCCGGACCGGATCAGGCGACACCCGTGACCATCCCGCCTCCCCCGCCGTACTACGGGGGGTATCCGCCACCACCGCAGCAGCAGCAGACCACCAACGGGTTCGCGGTCGCATCGCTGATCTGCGCGTTCCTGTTCTTCCCCCTGGGCATCGTGTTCGGGCACGTGTCGCTGTCGCAGATCAAGAAGACCCGGGAAGGCGGGCACGGTCTGGCCGTCGCCGGCCTGGTGGTCAGCTACGTGGTGGCGGCGCTGACGGTGCTGGCCGTCGTCGCCACGGTGGTGTTCGCCGGTCTGCTGGTCCGCGTGGCCGACGACCTGAACGCGCAGCGCTCGCGCTCGGGCGCGCCCACCGCGGCGCCGGCCACGGGTGAGCCGCTGCCGCCGTTCAAGCCGTCGGCGACCCTGGGTTCCAACTGCCAGTACCCGGCCACCACCGCTCCCGCCGGCAAGCCGGTGCAGCCGCCGCGGACGGGCCGCATCCCGACCACTCCGGCGAGCGTGCAGGCGACGATCACCACCGACGACGGCGCGATCGGGCTCGAACTGGACAACGGGCAGGCGCCCTGCACCGTCAACAACTTCGTCAGCCTGGCCCAGCAGGGGTTCTACGACGGCACCACGTGCCACCGGCTGACGACCTCGCGCAGCCTCGGCCTGCTGCAGTGCGGTGATCCGACGGGTGACGGCGGCGGCGGGCCGGGCTACCGCTTCCCCAACGAGTACCCGACCAACCAGTACCGCCTGGCCGATCCCGCGCTGCAGTCACCGGTGGTCTACCCGCGGGGCACGCTGGCGATGGCCAACTCCGGGCAGGGCACCAACGGAAGCCAGTTCTTCGTCGTCTACCGGGACTCGGAGCTGCCGCCCACCTACACGGTGTTCGGCACGGTCGACGAGACCGGTCTGGCGGTGGTCGACCGCGTCGCCGCGGGTGGGGTCAAGGACGGTGGCGAGGACGGCGCACCCGCGCTGGACCTGACCATCGGGTCGATCCGGCTCGACTAGGAGCCGGCCCGCGACGTCGACTCGCGGTTCGCCTTCCCGACGATCGCCTCGAGGAGACCCGGCACGACGGCCTCGACCTCGTCGACGCGCAGCCGTTGGAGGATGTGGCCGTCGGCCGTCAGCCGCTCGGTGATGCCGGCCTCGCGCAGGATCTTGAAGTGGTGGGTGGCCGTCGACTTGTTGATGCCGTCGTAGAGCTGACCGCACGGCATCACCGCGCCGGTGTTCATCAGCCGCCGGACCATCTCCAGCCGCACGGGATCGGCGAGCGCGGCCAGCAGCTGCTGCACGCCGGCGACGGGGGTCGTGTCCTCCGTCACGGCCGGTTTGATGTTCATCGAACCGAGCGTACTCTCGAACGGGTTCGACGTCCGTCGTACCAACCCGACACCCTGCCGAGGAGAATCCGTGGCCGTGGTCGCCGCCGCACCCCGCACCGACGAGGCCCAGCGCGGCGCCTACACCCTGCTGCTCGTCCTAAGCGGAGTGGCGCTCGGAGTGTCCGGACTGCCCGCGCCGCTGTACGGGATGTACGAGGAGAAGTGGCACCTCTCGCCGCTGTCGACCACCCTGGTCTTCGCCGTCTACGCCATCGCCGCCCTCGGCGCGGTCCTGGTCGCCGGCAAGGTCTCCGACGTCGTCGGGCGCAAGCCCGTCCTGCTGGGCGCCCTCGTCGCGATGATCGTCGGACTCGGCATCTTCCTGATCGCCGACGGCATGGCGATGCTGATGCTCGCCCGGGTGATCCACGGCGCCGCCGTCGGCTCGATCGTCGTCGCCGGCGCGGCGGCCCTGCTGGATCTGCGCCCCAACCACGGTGTCCGCTCCGGGCAGCTCAGTGGCGTGGCCTTCAACATCGGCATGACCGTCGCCATCGTCGGCTCGGCCGTCCTCGCGCAGTACGCACCGCACCCGATGCGCACGCCGTACGCGATCGTCGCGGTGATCTGTGCCGTCCTCGGCATCGGCGTCGTCGCACTGCGCGAGCCGCACCTCTCGCGCACCCAGGGGCCCATCCGCATCGCCAGGCCCGCCGTGCCCGCCGAGATCCGCGGCGACTTCTGGTTCGCCGCGCTCGGCGCCACCGCGTCGTGGTCGGTGCTCGGGGTGCTGCTGTCGCTCTATCCGTCGCTGGCCGCCCAGCAGACGCACGTCCACAATCTGGTGTTCGGCGGCGCGGTGGTCGGCACGACGGCCTTCGCCGCGGCCGTCGTCCAGCTGTTCTCCACCCGGATCCCCGCACGCCGGTCGGCCATCATCGGCGACGTCGGCATGGCGATCGCGCTGGTCCTCACCATTCCCGTGCTGGCCACGCACAGCTGGCCGCTGGTGCTCGCCGCCGCCGCGGTCCTCGGCGCGACGTTCGGGCTCGGCTTCGGCGGCTCGCTGCGGCACCTGTCGCACGTCGTGCCCGCCGACCGGCGCGGCGAGACCATGTCGGCGTTCTACCTCATGGCCTACAGCGCCATGGCCGTGCCGACCATCGCCGCGGGCTGGGCCGCGACCCGCTGGTCACTCGGCGAGGTGTTCCCGTGGTTCGCCTCGGCGGTCGCCGTCGCGTGCCTGCTCGCCGCGGGCATCGGCGCGGTCACCACCCGCCAGCGCTGACGCCGACCGGCCCACTCGGGGGTCAGGCAGCCGAGGTCACGCGGTAGACGTCGTAGACGCCCTCCACGTTGCGCACCACGTTCAGCACGTGGCCCAGATGCTTGGGGTCGCCCATCTCGAAGGTGAACCGGCTGATGGCGACCCGGTCGTTGGACGTCGCGACCGACGCGGACAGGATGTTGACCTTCTCGTCGGCCAGCACCCGCGTCACGTCTGACAGCAGACGGTGCCGGTCGAGGGCCTCCACCTGGATGGCGACCAGGAACACCGACGACGGCGACGGCGCCCACTTGACGTCGATGATGCGCTCGGACTGCTGCTCCAGCGCCGTCGCGTTGGTGCAGTCGGTGCGGTGCACGCTGACGCCGCCGCCCCGGGTGACGAAGCCGAGGATGTTGTCCCCGGGTACCGGCGTGCAGCACTTCGCAAGCTTGGTCAGCACCCCCGGCGCACCGGGCACCGCGACGCCGACGTCCTCGCTGGTGCGCTGCCGCACCGGCATGGTGGCCGGCGTCGACCGCTCGGCGATCTCGTTCTCGGCTTCGTCGTCCCCACCGAGTTGGGCGACCAACCGCTGCACGACGTGCCGTGCCGAGACATGTCCCTCGCCGACCGCGGTGTAGAGCGACGACACGTCGACGTAGCGCAGCTCCCTGGCCAACGCCGCCATCGACTCGGCGTTCATCAAGCGCTGCAACGGAAGTCCACCGCGACGGACCTCGCGGGCGATGGAGTCCTTGCCCGACTCGAGGGCTTCCTCGCGGCGTTCCTTGGCGAACCACTGCCGGATCTTGGCCTTGGCCCGCGGTGACACCACGAACGTCTGCCAGTCCCGCGACGGGCCCGCGTTGAGCGCCTTGGACGTGAACACCTCGACCACTTCGCCGTTTTCGAGCTTGCGCTCCAGCGCCACCAGTCGCCCGTTGACACGTGCGCCGATGCAGCGGTGGCCGACCTCGGTGTGCACGGCGTAGGCGAAGTCCACCGGCGTCGACCCGGTCGGCAACGTCACCACGTCACCCTTGGGGGTGAAGACGAAGATCTCCTGCACGGCCAGGTCGTAGCGCAGCGACTCGAGGAACTCCCCCGGGTCCGCGGCTTCCCGCTGCCAGTCGAGCAGCTGACGCATCCACGCCATGTCGTCGATCTCGGCGGCGGCGTTGTTGGCCGGAATGCCGTTGCGGCCCTTGGCTTCCTTGTACCGCCAGTGCGCGGCGATGCCGTACTCGGCGGTGCGGTGCATGTCGCGGGTACGGATCTGCACCTCCAGCGGCTTGCCCTCGGGCCCGACGACGGTGGTGTGCAGCGACTGGTAGACGCCGTACCGCGGCTGGGCGATGTAGTCCTTGAACCGGCCCGCCATCGGCTGCCACAGCGAGTGCACCGCGCCGACGGCGGCGTAGCAGTCCCGGATCTCGTCGCACAGGATCCGCACGCCCACCAGGTCGTGGATCTCGTCGAAGTCGCGGCCCTTGACGATCATCTTCTGATAGATCGACCAGTAGTGCTTGGGCCGACCCTCGACGGTGGCGTTGATCTTCGACGCGTTGACGGTGTTGGCGATCTCGGCCCGCACCTTGGCCAGATACGTGTCCCGCGACGGGGCCCGATCGGCGACCAGCCGCACGATCTCCTCGTACTTCTTCGGGTGCAGGATCGCGAACGACAGATCCTCGAGCTCCCACTTGACCGTCGCCATGCCCAGCCGGTGGGCAAGGGGCGCAATGACTTCCAGCGTCTCGCGAGCCTTGCGGGCCTGCTTCTCCGGCGGCAGGAACCGCATCGTGCGCATGTTGTGCAACCGGTCGGCGACCTTGATCACCAGCACGCGGGGGTCACGCGCCATCGCGATGATCATCTTGCGGATGGTCTCGCCCTCGGCGGCGTTGCCCAGGACCACCTTGTCGAGCTTGGTGACGCCGTCCACCAGATGGCCGACCTCGACCCCGAAGTCGGTGGTGAGCGCCTCCAGGGTGTAGCCGGTGTCCTCCACGGTGTCGTGCAGCAGCGCGGCGACCAGCGTCGTGGTGTCCATGCCGAGTTCGGCCAGGATGTTCGCCACGGCCAGCGGATGGGTGATGTAGGGGTCACCGGAGCGGCGCAACTGATCGGCGTGCCGCGTCTCGGCCACCTCGTAGGCGCGCTGCAGCAGCGCCAGATCGGCCTTCGGGTACACCTCCCGGTGGACCGCGACCAGCGGCTCGAGAACGGGGTTGACGGCACTGCGCTGGGAGGTCATCCGGCGGGCCAGTCGGGCCCGCACCCGTCGCGAGGCACTCGACGAACTCTTGGCGCTCTCGGGCGCCATCGCGTCGGCGGTGATGACCGGCATGGGCTGCGTCTGAGTCAGGGCATGATCGTCAGCCACCGTGCTCACCTCCTGACCCGTGCGCTCTTCGACGAGGATATCCCGGCCGGGGCATCACACCACGTAAAGGCTCGTCACTGCCAGATCTGGCAGAGCCGTCCGGCCGGTCAACGCGGACAGTTCCAGCACCACCGCCGCGTCGGTGACGGTGGCACCGCCCGTTCTCAACAACTTGGTGGCCGCCGCCAAGGTTCCCCCGGTGGCGAGCACGTCGTCCACCAGCAGAACGCGCAGGCCTGCCAGTTGCATTCCGTCGGCCGGAATCTCCAAGGTGGCGCTGCCGTATTCGAGGTCGTAGGTCTCGCCGTACACCGGCGGAGGCAGCTTGCCGCCCTTGCGGATCGCCAGCACGCCGGTGCCGAGGCGGATCGCGACGGCGGCACCGAGCAGGAAGCCCCGGGCGTCGATGCCGGCCACCAGGTCCACGTCGCCGGCGACGGCGGCCAGCGCGTCGGTCACCGTCGACAGCCCGCGCGCGTCGGCCAGCACCGGGGTGAGGTCCTTGAACTGGATGCCGGGCTCCGGGAAGTCGGGCACCTCGCGCATCAGCGACTCGATCACTGCCGCAACCTGGGAGGAGTCGCCCATCGGCACCTCGCTCATCGAGACAACGCCCAACGGTCCATGTTCCACCCTGCACCCCATCGAGTCGGACTACTGTTCACCGCCGTCATCTTCGACGACGTCAGCAGAGTTCGCTGCTGACGGTACAGCGGCAGCGTGGGCATGTCGTCCCACAGTACGGGCGCGCCCTCGCCCAGCAGCCGGGCGTACTCCTTCGGATCGGACGTCACCGCCAGTGCGCCGATGACACCGTCGACCTGCTCGTTCGCGTACCCGGACAGGTTGTTGCCGTTGCCGCTGAACAGGTCGTAGGCGTCCATCGCCGACGAACCGGACGATCCGCTGCCCGCCGCGCCGCCCGTGCTCGCCAGGAGCACGTCGATCTGGTTCTGCCGCAACGACTCCGGGCCCACGGCCTCCGACGCCGCGTCGGTGACCGTGATGCCTGCCGGCTCGCATGCCTTGGCGATCGCGCCCACGGTGGCCGCCAGGCGGGCGTTCGGACTCTGGTAGCCGATGCGCACCGCGAGCGGCTTCCCGCCGAGCGCGTCGCGCGCCGCCGCGGGATTGGACGTGCTGAACCGGCCGCCCTCGGCCGCGTTCTCGGCGGCCGTCATCGAGTCCTCGGCGGTCGGGTTCAGCCGGCTGTTGGAGATCGGTACGTCCGCGTTCTTGGCGATCGCGTCGCGGGGCGTGCACAGCGCGACCGCACGTCGGGCGTCGGGATCCAGCAGCGGACCGCTCGGCGCGAAGATCAGTTGTTCGATGCCCGCCGACGCGCTGTCGGTCCGCACGTAGCCGGCCGGCAGCGTCAGCACCCCCGACGATCCCGCCGCCACGTCGACGACGTCGTACTCCCCCGAGTTCACCCGCTCCTGAACGTCCGCGCCGCGCGGCCACACGGTGATCGTGCCCGTGACGGGCTTGGCGCCCCACCACTTGTCGTTGGCCACCAGCACGACCGCGCCGTCGTCCCGCACCGAGCTCAGCTTGTAGGGCCCCGACGACGGGAAGCGCTTCAGGTCCAGATCGGGACTCAGGTTCCAGACGGTGTTCCACAGCTGGGCGATGCGGTCGATCCTGGGCAGGTCGCCGGCTTGCAGGGCGGCGGTGACCGCACCGTCGCCGGCGCCGAGTTCGTCGGCGATGACGTGCGACGGCATCATCGACGTCGCGGCGAACAACTGGCCGAAGTCGACGAACCCGCGGTCCTGGGCGAACGACACCCTGGCCTTCTTCTGCCCCGGCGCGCAGTCGACGTCGGCGACGTCGCCGTAACCGGCCCGACTGGCGGCGTCGAACCCGGGGAACCGGCCGGACTGGGCCGCCCACGCCAGCACCATGTCGTCACACGTGACGGGCTTGCCGTCGGAGTACACGGCGTCGTCGCTGATCACGTAGTCCAACACCAACGGTGCGCGCCCCACCACCGAAATGGTGCCGAAGTCGCGGTCGCCGACGACCTGGCCCTCCGGCCCGTGGTAGTCGAAGCCGGTCAGGACGCGCGCGAACGCCTGCGGACCGGCCGAGGCCGCGCCCGAGACGGTGTTCACGTTGTAGGTGCCCAGCGTTCCGTCGACCGCGTAGTCGACCTCGTCGGCCGGGCCACTCGCGCACGACGACAGACCGAGACAACCGACCAACGCGATCACGGCCGCCAGGATCGAGACCCGTCGGGGTCGGACCATCATCGAGGCTTACCGCCTGGCGTTCCGCTTACCCGACGGCCTACCGGTGGGACGGCTCGGCTTGGCACCAGGAACCGGCTTGTCGGGGGCGGGGGTGGCCGCGACGGACACCTTCTCGGGCTGGACGTCGGACGACACCGAGTCGACCAGTGCCCCGGTCGAGTCCGTCGTACTCGCGTTCTTGCCCTTGCGCCGGTTCGTCACGCGACGGGTGTGCGCCTTGACCAGCTCGGTGCGTTCGCGCATGGCCACCAGCAGCGGCGTGGCGAAGAAGATCGACGAGTACGTGCCGACGACGACGCCGACCAACTGCACCAGCGCGAGGTCCTGCAGGGTGCCGACGCCCAGCAGCCACACCGCGACCACGATCAGCGCCATGATGGGCAGCACCGAGATCAGGCTGGTGTTGATCGACCGCATGAACGTCTGGTTGATCGCGAGGTTGGCCTGTTCGGCGAAGGTCCTGCGGGTGGTGTGCTCGAAACCGTGCACGTTCTCCTCGACCTTGTCGAACACGATCACCGTGTCGTAGAGCGAGAAGCCGAGGATGGTCAGCAAACCGATCACCGTGGCCGGGGTGACCTCGAATCCGACCAGGGAGTACACCCCGGCCGTGACCGCGAGGTCGAACACCAGCGCCGCCAGCGCCGCCAGCGCCATGTACCGCTCGTAGCGCAGGGCGATGTAGGCGGCGACCAGCACCAGGAACACCACCAGCGCGATGAGCGCCTTCTTGGTGATCTGGTCACCCCAGGTCGAGGAGACGTCGGAGCTGCTGACCTCGGCCTTGCTCGGCTGACCGTCGGCCGCCTTCGGCTGGAAGGCGTCGAACAGCGCCGTGCGGAGCTTCTCGTTGTCCGGGTTGCTCAGCTTCTCGGTGCGGATCTGAATGGTGGCCGAGGCCCCGTTTCCGACCTGCACCACGGACTCGGGGGCGGAGCCCAGCGTCTTGCTGAAGACGTCCTCGACCTGCTGGGTGGTCACCTGACCCTGCGCACCGGTCGCGGGCATCGACACCTTGGTGCCGCCCTCGAAGTCGATGCCGAAGGTGAAGCCGCGCAGCAGGATGCTGGCGACGCAGATCAGGACGATCACACCGCTGATGCCGAACCACAGCTTGCGCTTGCCGACGACGTCGAACGCGCCGGTGCCCGTGTACAGGCGGACGAAGAAGCCGTGCCGGGGCGCGCCCGCGGCGGTCGTGCCCAGTTCCTCGGCAGCCGAGGCGTCGTCGAGTTCGAGTGCGCCGACCTCGTCGGTCACGTCGTCCTTGGATTCGTGCTTTGCCATGTCGCTACCTCCCTCCCGCTGACGTCGCGGCGGCCCGGCGTTCGCGGGCGATCTGCTGCACCGCACCGAGACCGTTGAATGCCGGCTTGGACAGCGTCGGGGACTTGGACGCGAGGAACACCAGCGGCCAGGTCACTAGGAACACCACGACCACGTCGAGGATGGTGGTCAGGCCGAGTGTGAACGCGAAGCCCTTGACCTGTCCGACCGCCAGGACGTAGAGCACGGCGGCGGCCAGGAAGCTGACCGCGTTGCCCGACAGAATCGTCTTGCGGGCGCGGGCCCAGCCTCGGGGCACCGCCGACCGGAAGGACCGGCCCTCGCGGATCTCGTCCTTGATGCGCTCGAAGAACACCACGAACGAGTCGGCGGTGGTGCCGATGCCGATGATCAGACCGGCGATGCCGGCCAGGTCGAGCGTGTACCCGATGTACCTGCCGAGCAGCACCAGGATCGCGAAGACCATCGCGCCCGAGGCCACCAGCGAGAGCGCCGTCAGCAGGCCCAGCACGCGGTAGTACAGCAGGGAGTACAGCAGCACCAGCCCCAGGCCGATCGCGCCGGCGACCAGGCCGGCCCGAAGCGACGTCAATCCCAGTGTCGCCGAGACCGTTTCGGCCTCGGAGGATTCGAACGACAGCGGCAACGAGCCGTACTTCAGCACGTTGGCGAGCTCACGGGCCGAGTCCTGGGTGAAGTTGCCGGTGATCTGCGTGCGGCCACCGGGGATCGCCTCGTTGATCTGCGGAGCGCTGACCACCTGCGAGTCGAGCGTGAAGGCGGTCTGCGTGCCCACGTTGGCGGCGGTGAAGTTGGCCCAGACGTCAGAACCCTCGCTCTTGAACTGCAGGTCGACGACGTACTCGCCGCGCTGCTGGTCCAGCCCGGAGGAGGCGCTCTCGATCTGCTCGCCGCTGATGATCGACTTGTCGAGCAGATACACCTCCTTGTGATCCTGCGAGCAGGTCACGAGGGGGAGGTTCGGATCGTCGTTGCCCGCCAGCACGTCTTCGTCGTTGCAACGGGTGGCCTGGAACTGCAGCGCCAAGAGCTGGATCTGCTGATCGGCGCTCTGCCGCAAGGCCTTCTCGTCGGAGATCCGCTGAGCCAGGTCCGCCCCCTTGGGGTTGGGGTTCGGCTTGGCGGGGCCGCCGGGTGCGGGTGCGCCGGGCGCCGGAGCCTGTCCGGGTGCGGGCGACGGCGCGGGCGTCGGTGCCGGTTCCTCGGGGAACGGCCGCGGCTGCGGCGCGGGTTCGGCGGGTGCGCCGGCCGGAGGCGGCGTCGCACCCGGGCCGTCCTGGCTGGGCGGCACGATCGGCGCGCCCGGCTCGGCGGGTGAGATCAACGGAGGCATGCCCGGAGGCTGTCCCGGTGCGCCCGGCAGACCGCCAGGCGCTCCCGGCAGCCCCGGGATGGCGCCGGGTGCTCCCTGCGGTGCACCGGCCGGCGCCTGACCTGCCGGCGGCGTCTGACCCGACGCGGGGATGGCGTGAATGACGGGGCGGATGTAGAGCCGTGCCGTCTGGCCGAGGTTGCGGGCCTCGTTGCCGTCGTTGCCCGGGACGGTGATGACGAGGTTGTCGCCGTCGACGACCACCTCGGAGCCGGACACGCCGAGCCCGTCGACGCGGGAGCTGATGATCTCCTGCGCCTGGGCGAGGGATTCACGGGTGGGAGGGGTGCCGTCCGGGGTACGGGCGGTCAGGGTTACGCGGGTGCCGCCCTGCAGATCGATGCCCAGCTTGGGCTTCGGTTGCTTGTCTCCGGTCAGGAACACCAGCAGATAAGCACCGATGAGCAGAACCAGAAAAAGCGTCAGATAGCGGTAGGGATGCACCGGCGCCGAAGGCGATGCCACGTTCTTGGTTCTCCTCAGATCGGTACGTCAACCCGCAAAGAGTACGTGGTTGCGCTGTGTGCTCAGCCGTCAGTCTTTGGAGAGCCGGTTGGGATCCGGCTTCACCTCGGTGCCGAGACCGGGCCGGTCGAGTTCGTGTGCCGTCGGCTCCTCGGCGACGACGGTGGCGTCGTCCTCGTACTCGTCCGCCTCGTCCTCGTCGTCGTCGACCACGGTCTTTTCCTTGACGGCGAGCTTCAGCATGGTGACCACGACGCCGGGGGCGATCTCGAGGTCGACCTTGGAGTCGGAGACCGCGGCGATGGTGCCGTAGAGCCCGGCCGTGGTCATGATCTCGTCGCCGACCGCCAGCGAGTCGTGCAGGTTGATGGTCGCCTGCATGGCCTTCTTCTGCCGACGGGACGCGAAGAACATGAACGCGCCCATGACGACGAGCAGCGGGACGAAGATGGCGAGATCCATGTCAACTCTGACTTTCGTATCGATTTCGGTCACGGCTCCCCGGAACGAATGCGAACACACGGGGGCCTAGTCACCGACCAGTGTGCCATCAACGCGACCGTCAGCCGACCTGCCCCTTCGTGGCGTGACGGCGGTTAGTGCCACTAATCTCCGGTTTCGTCGCCCGTGGACGCGAACGCCACCGAAAGCGTCGGACGAGGCGTCTGGAAGGTGCGGTTTCCGCCGTCGGGCTGCACTCGAACCGAGGTTTCCGTTCACGCCGTCGACCCCGGCGACTAGGCTTCGACGAGACGTTCCGACGTCTCCTCCCCATCTTTCCTCGCAGGAGTCATGACGTGAGCACCATCGAACAAAGCCGCCACCTCGCCACCGCGATCCCCGGTCCCAAGTCCTCGGCCCTGATCGCGCGCAAGACCGGTGCGGTCGCGCGCGGCGTGGGCAACACCATGCAGGTGTACGCCGCCCGCGCCGGTGGCGGCATCGTCGAGGACGTCGACGGCAACCGGCTGATCGACCTCGGCTCCGGCATCGCCGTCACCACCATCGGCAACGCCTCGCCCCGCGTCGTCGACGCGGTGACCGCCCAGGTCGCGCAGTTCACCCACACCTGCTTCATGGTCACGCCGTACGAGGGGTACGTCGCGGTGTGCGAGCACCTCAACCGGCTGACGCCGATCGCCGGCGAGGCCCGCTCGGCGCTGTTCAACTCCGGTTCCGAAGCCGTCGAGAACGCCGTCAAGATCGCCCGCACCTACACCGGCAAGCAGGCCGTCGTCGCGTTCGACCACGCCTACCACGGCCGGACCAACCTCACCATGGCCCTGACCGCCAAGTCGATGCCCTACAAGCACGGGTTCGGCCCGTTCGCCCCCGAGGTCTACCGGGCGCCCATGTCCTACCCCTACCGCGACGCGGAGTTCGGCAAGGAACTCGCCACGGACGGCGAGCTGGCCGCCAAGCGCGCGCTGAACATCGTCGACAAGCAGGTCGGCGCCGCCAACCTCGCCGCGATCATCATCGAACCGGTGCAGGGCGAGGGCGGGTTCATCGTGCCCGCCGAGGGATTCCTGCCGACGCTTCTCGACTGGTGCCGCAAGAACGACGTCGTGTTCATCGCCGACGAGGTGCAGTCCGGCTTCGCCCGCACGGGCGCGATGTTCGCGTGCGAGCACGACGGCGTCGAACCCGACCTGATCGTCACCGCCAAGGGCATCGCCGACGGCCTGCCGCTGGCCGCCGTGACGGGCCGCGCCGAGATCATGGACGCGCCCCACGTCGGCGGCCTCGGTGGTACCTACGGCGGCAACCCGATCGCATGTGCCGCCGCGCTGGCCACCATCGAGACGATCGAGGCCGAGGGCATGGTCGCCCGCGCCCGCGAGATCGAGACGTTCATGAAGGAGCGGCTGGGCCGGATGCAAGCCGACGACGACCGCCTCGGCGACGTCCGCGGGCGTGGCGCGATGATCGCCGTCGAACTGGTCAAGTCCGGCACCACCGAACCCGACCCCGACCTCACCAAGGCGCTGTGCGCGGGAGCGCACGCGGCCGGGGTGATCGTGTTGTCCTGCGGCACCTACGGAAACGTGCTGCGCTTCCTGCCGCCGCTGACGATCAGCGACGAACTCCTCGAGGAAGGTCTCGACGTTCTCGCCCTCGTCCTCAAGGACCTCTGACCGTGACGACGGTCAGGAACTTCATCGGCGGCGAACTGGTCGACTCGGTGAGCGGTGCGACGATGCCGCTCGTCGACCCCAGCACCGGCGAGCGGTACGGCACGGCGCCGATCTCCAACCAGGAGGACGTCGACCGCGCCTACGCCGCGGCGGCCACGGCGTTCACGGACTGGAAGCGCACCACCCCGTCGGCGCGGCAGAAGGCGCTGCTCGACTTCGCCGACGACGTGGAGCGCGCCGCCGACGACCTGGTGGCCGCCGAGGGGCGCAACACCGGGAAGCCGAACCACGTCACCCGGGTCGAAGAGCTTCCGCCGATGGTCGACCAGATCCGGTTCTTCGCCGGGGCCGCACGGGTTCTCGAGGGCAAGTCGGCCGGCGAGTACCTCGAGCACCACACGTCCTGGATCCGGCGTGAGCCCGTGGGCGTGATCGGCCAGGTCGCGCCGTGGAACTACCCGATGATGATGGCGATCTGGAAGTTCTGCCCCGCCGTCGCCGCGGGCAACACCGTGGTCATCAAGCCCAGCGACACGACGCCCGTCACCACCGTCATGCTCGCCGAGTTGGCGGCCAAGCACTTCCCGGCCGGGGTCCTCAACGTCGTCACCGGCGACCGGGTCACCGGCGCGTCGGTCGTGGCGCACCGCACCCCCGCGATGGTGTCGATCACCGGGTCGGTCGAAGCCGGCCGGGCGGTGGCGGTCAGCGCGGGTGGGCATCTCAAGCGCACCCACCTCGAACTCGGCGGCAAGGCACCGGTCGTGGTGTTCGCCGACGCCGACGTGGCCGCGGCGGCCGAGGGCATCGCCACCGCCGGCTACTTCAACGCCGGGCAGGACTGCACCGCCGCCACCCGGGTGCTCGCGCACGCGTCGATCGTCGACGAGCTGACCGCGGCGCTGGCCGAGCAGGCGGCGCACGCCACGACGACGTTCGGCCGAACCGCCGACGACGAGGACGCCTGGGTGCCGCCGGTCAACAACGTCCACCAGATGGAACGCGTGCTGGGCTTCTTCGACGACGTCCCCGACCACGCCACCGTCGCCGCGGGTGGACATCGGCAGGGCGCCGACGGCTTCTACGTCGCGCCGACGGTCATCGGCGGCGTTCGGCAGGACGACCGGTTGGTGCAGACCGAGGTGTTCGGGCCCGTCATCACGGTGCAGTCCTTCGCCGACGAAGCCGACGCGCTGGAGAAGGCCAACGGCGTGGAGTACGCCCTCGCGTCGTCGGTGTGGACCAGGGACGTGTCGACTGCGATCCGCATGTCGAATGCCCTCGACTTCGGCTGCGTGTGGATCAACACCCACATCCCGCTGGTCGCCGAGATGCCGCACGGTGGCTTCAAGTCCTCGGGCCACGGCAAGGACCTGTCGACGTACGGCTTGGAGGACTACACCCGCATCAAGCACGTCATGGTCTACACCGGATAAGCCCGGACGTTTCTACGGGGCGACCAGCGTGTCGTCGTGACGCCGGCGCGTCAGGCGGTTCCGCCACCCGCGCCGAGGCTGCGTTTCGTTCGCACGCGTCGGCCCGGACGTCGGAATCACCGTGGTCGGCTGGTCGCCGGCGTTCAGGTGCTCGGCGCGGTCCGCCGTCGCCACGCGCTGGGCGTACCCGACGTCACGCACGCTGCGCACCGACAGTCGGCCGAGGCCCATCGCGCCCAGGAAGACGATCAGCGCGCCCAGGCCGTAGAAGTACGTCAATTCCAGCCACGCCGCCTTGGTGTCGGTCTCGGCGACCGGGCGGCCGATCTCCCCGATGGTCAACGTGGTGGCCATCACCCGGCCGATCACGAACCACGCGCCCGCGACGACGCTGAGCCACCCGCCCAGCATCGCCGTCGCGCGGTTGCGCGACGTGAGCAGCAGGAAGCCGCCGACGACGGCGACCGCGCCCGGCAACACTTCCAGCCAGCCCCTGGCAGCGCTCCAGGCCGAGCCCACGTCCGGGTTGTAGGCGAAGTCGAACATCGGCCCGACGAACGGAACCAACGCGCCCCACAGCCCCAGGATCACCACCAGCAGTCCACTGGCCGCACCGCGGCTCCGCGGAATGCGCATCCGTCCACCCTGCACTTCTTCGCCCTCAACGACCCGTGACATGTCGGCCTCCTCGTTGGCGCGGGAGTACCCACATCGGCGGCGGATCTAACCGGCTGAGAACGGCCAACTTGGCGACCCCAGCGAAGTTAGCTCGAGCCGTCACACGGACGCACCCGCACGTTGCCCACGCCATGTCCGGCGTCGCCGCGCGGTCGCCAGCAGCGGACCGGCAACACCGCAACCGTTGTCCACCTTGACCAATTGCTCGTGGGTCGCCATCCGGCCGGTCGGCCGGCACGAGATCGGGAAGACCACGGACGGCGATCCGCCGCCGGGATCTCGCCGACCTCCGGCAAACTGTCTCTGGTTCTTGTACGATCCGCCTGGGGAGTTCGTCACTAGAGCTGAGATCACGCCGTGACGGCTGAGGCACACGACTGGCAAGGGCGAACACGCGAAGTGGACTGGATGGGCCGCTGGTGGCGGCAGCCGGATCACTATCAGTGGCTGTCCGCATACCTGGCCGTCCGCAACCTTCAGCGATTCACCCGCTACATGATGGCGGCCATCGTCCTGGCTCTCGGAGTCGTGCCGGTGCTGATGCTCTTCACCCCGGCCGGCCCGCAGGCCCCGGCCGCGCGGGCGGCGTCCCTCGTGGTCGCCGTGGGCTGCGGGGTGATGGCGGTGCTGTGGGCGGCGCGCTGGCCCACCCGGAACCAGTCCGCCGTGTTCGTCGTCGTCGCCAACCTCTCCCTGGCCGCGACGTGCCTGCTGGCCTTCCAGCCGGGCACCGGAATCCAGGGCGCGACGGCCTTCGCCGCGCTCGCCGGCTACGTCGCCTTCTTCCACACCGCCAAGTACCTGGCCCTCACCCTCGCGACTGCCGTCGCCACCGCCCTGGCATGCGCCGCGGAGATCGCGATCGCCGGAGACACCCCGCTGGCCGCGAGCAGCCTGATGATCCTCGGGGTCAGCGTCCTGGCCGTGCCGTTCTGCGTCCAGGTGCTGGTGCACACCCTCGGCATCGACGCGCTCAACTCCGACATCGACCCCCTGACCGAGCTGCCCAATCGCCGGGCCTTCCGGCGGTCGGTGCGCATTCTGGCCGCGGAGTCCAGCCGTGACGGGGCGGCCCACATGACCGTGGTGATGGTCGACCTCGACGACTTCAAGCGCATCAACGACACCGCCGGCCACGCGGCCGGCGACCAGACCCTGGTGGTGGTCGGGGGCATCCTCCGCCACATCCGCCGCAGCGACTCCATTGCCGCCCGGATCGGCGGTGAGGAGTTCGTCGTCGCGGTGTCGGGCGATCGAAGGGACGCCATCGGTCTGGCCGAGCGGATCCGCCGTGAGATCGCCTCGGCACCCATGCGGGTGACGGCCAGCATCGGGGTGGCCAGCGCGTCGCTCTTCCGGGTCCCGCCACGCGACCTGATCACCCACGTCGACTGCCTGGTCGAATCGGCCGATCGGGCGATGTACAAGGCGAAGCGTTCGGGTGGCAACCGCATCCACGTGGTCGGCCACCCTCAGGAGACCTACGTCGAGAAGCCGATGGCGAGCAGCACGACGGCGACCAACGGGAATGCCCCCTGGATGACGGCGGAGCGGGCCTTGTCCGGCGCCGACACCAGGAGCACGGCCGCCGCGGCCAACATCGACCCCACCCCGGCGAAGAGCAGTGCGGCGCCGACGCGCGTGCCACCGGAGATCGTGAACGCCAACCCGACCAGGGTGACCACCGCCAAGAAGAGGTTGTAGAAGCCCTGGTTGAAGGCCATCAGCTTGGTGGTCTCGGCTTCCTCGGCCGTCGTGCCGAACGCCGCCCGCGTGCGCGGAGCCGTCCACCGGAACGACTCCAGGATCCAGATGTAGACGTGCAGGACGGCGGCCAGCGCCGCGAAGATCACACCAGCGGTGGTCATGGTCGTTCGATGTTCCGTTCGGTCGTCAGTCGTAGAGGGCTTGTTGCCCCAGGCCCATCGCGCCGCTCGGCGGCGTCATGCCCAGATGCATCCAAGCCTGACTGGTGGCGACCCGACCACGCGGGGTCCGGGCGATCATGCCCGCGCGCACCAGAAACGGCTCACAGACCTCTTCGACGGTCGTCGCCTCCTCACCGACGGCCACCGCCAGCGTGGACACGCCGACCGGACCGCCGCCGAAGCTGCGGGTCAGCGCGCCCAGCACCGCGCGGTCGAGCCGGTCCAGCCCCAGCTCGTCGACGTCGTAGACGGCCAGGGCCGCCTTGGCGACGTCGCGGGTGATGACACCGTCGGCGCGGACCTCGGCGTAGTCGCGGACGCGGCGCAGCAGACGGTTGGCGATGCGGGGCGTGCCCCGCGAGCGACGGGCGATCTCCGAGGCGGCGTCGGCCCCGACCTCGATGCCCAGGATGCCCGCCGACCGCGTCAGCACCCGCTCCAGTTCGGCGGGCTCGTAGAAGTCCATGTGCGCGGTGAAGCCGAAGCGGTCGCGCAGCGGACCGGTCAGGGCGCCGGAGCGGGTGGTCGCCCCGACCAGCGTGAAGGGCGCCACCTCGAGCGGAATGGACGTCGCGCCCGGGCCCTTGCCCACGACGACGTCGACGCGGAAGTCCTCCATCGCGAGGTAGAGCATCTCCTCGGCGGGCCGGGCGATCCGGTGGATCTCGTCGATGAAGAGCACGTCGTGCTCGACGAGGTTCGACAACATCGCAGCCAGGTCGCCGGCGCGCTCGAGCGCAGGCCCGGAGGTCAGCCGCAGCGACGTGCCGAGCTCGGCGGCGATGATCATCGCCAGCGACGTCTTGCCGAGACCCGGCGGACCGGACAGCAGGATGTGGTCGGGGGTGCCGCCGCGGTTCTTGGCGCCCTCGAGCACCAGCTGCAACTGCTCGCGGACACGGGGCTGGCCGATGAACTCCTTGAGCGAGCGGGGTCGCAGGCTGGCGTCGACGTCGCCCTCCCCGACCGTCAGCGCGGCGGACACCTCGCGGTCGGTGGTGTCCTCGTGATCGTCGGAGTCGAAACGGCCCACGCGCTAATTCTTCCCCAGCATCGACAGGGCGGCGCGCAAGGCGCTCGACGTCGTGGCGTCGGCGTCCGCGGCGAGCACCTTGTCGGTGGCCTCTTCGGCCTGCTTGATCGGGAAGCCGAGTCCGACGAGGGCGTCCACGACCAGTCCGCGGATCGCGTGACCGCCGACGGCGGTGGACCCGCCGGCGGTGACCACCGATCCGATCTTGTCCCTCAGCTCGAGCACCATGCGTTCGGCGCCCCGCTTGCCGATGCCGGGCACCCGGGTCAGCGCGGCGACGTCGCCGTCGGCCAGCGCCTGCCGCAGGGTCTGGGCGTCGTAGACGGCCAGGGTGGCCAGCGCGATCTTCGGGCCCACCCCGGAGACCGAGAGCAGGATCGTGAACAGGTCGCGCGATTCGGCGTCGGCGAACCCGTACAGCGTCATCGAGTCCTCGCGGACGATCATCGCGGTGATGAGCCGGGCGTCGGTGCCCCGGCGCAACGTGGCCAAGGTGGTCGGCGTGGTCATCACCTTGTAGCCGACGCCCGCGGCTTCGATGACGGCGTGGTCGAGGGCGATGTCGAGGACCTCGCCGCGCACCGAGGCGATCACGTGGCGGCCTTCAGCTTGGCCTTGTACTTGCGCCGCTGTTCGGCGGCCATCGCCTCGGCCTCGGCCATGCGCGCAATCATGGGCGCCCGCCAGCAGTGACAGATGGCCAGCGCCAGCGCGTCGGCGGCGTCCGCCGGTGTCGGCTTGGCTTGCAGCGCAAGGATTCTGGTGACCATCTCGGTGACCTGCGCCTTGTCGGCGCGACCGTTGCCGGTGACGGCCGCCTTGACCTCGCTGGGGGTGTGGAAGTGCACGTCGATGTCCCGCCTGGCCGCGGCGAGGGCGATGACGCCGCCCGCCTGCGCGGTGCCCATCGCCGTGTTGGCGTTGTTGTTGGCGAAGACCCGCTCGATCGCGAGCACGTCCGGCCGGTGGGTGTCCAGCCAGTGCTCGACGGTGTCGCTGATGGTCAGCAGCCGCTTGTGCAGCGGTTGGTCGGACGGGGTGCGGACCACGTCGACGTCCAGGGCGATCACCTGGCGGCCGCGGCCGCTCTCGATGACCGACAGCCCGCATCGCGTCAGTCCAGGGTCGACACCCATCACCCGCACTTCGACTCCTCGACGACGACGCGCTGCCGACGGTCCGAACAGCTGTTCGATACCTTAACGGTCGGAGGCGACGTTGACCGTCAGGGACACGCCCGCGGTCAGCGTGATGCCGCGGTACCGGTCGCCGAGCACGCGGCCGACGGCGCGCAACGGGTCGACGTCGCGCAGGCTGCGGGCGAGGATGAACGCCCCCTCCAGCGCGCTGACGAGGGTGACGGTCAGATCGCGGGCCGTGGCCTGATCCAGACCTCGCGCCGTGAAGTACGCGGTGCCGCCGTCCACCCAGCCGGTGAAGATCGCCGCGGTCGCGTCGCGCAGCTCCGCCACGGTGTCGGCGACCTCGGCCGCGACGCTGCCCACCGGGCACATGTTCGCAAACCCGGTCTCGGCCATGTCGGTCGCGGCCTGGCCGAACAGCGCCGCCACGCCGTCGCCGAGGTCGTCGTGGGGCGCCATCAGCGTCGGAATCAGCAGGCCGTAGGCCGCACCGGCGGCCAGGAGGGCCTCCCGGGCGATCTGCGTCTTGCCGCCCGGAAAGTGGTGATAGAGCGATCCGATCGGCGCGCCGGACGCCGAGACGACGTCCTTCATGGCGACGGCACCGAAGCCCTTGACGCGCATCAACTCCGCCGCCGCGGTCAGGATCGACTCCCGGGTGGTCCTTGCCATCGCGTCCTCCTCACGCCACACTAGAGCATATGTTCTAGAATGGACGTTCTAGCGGAGGAGCGGCAGATGAAGTCCGTCGAGGTCACCGCCGGCACCGTCGAATACCGCGAGGACGGCGATCCCGCCGGCCCGCCGGTGGTGCTGCTGCACGGACTGCTGATGAACGACTCCCAGTGGGAGCTGGTGCTGCCGCTGCTGCCCACCGGCCACCGCTACCTGCTGCCCGTGCTGCCGATGGGCGGACACCGGGTGCCGATGAGGGCCGACGCCGACCTGACGATGCCCGGCATGGTCGGACTGGTCGCCGACTTCCTCGACGCGCTCGGCCTGACCGACGTCGTCCTGGTGGTGACCGACTGGGGCGGACCGCTCTTCCTCACCGACATGGGCCGTGACGACCGGGTCGGCCGGATGATCGTCTGCCCGTCGGAGGCGTTCGAGAACTTCCCGCCCGGCCTGCCCGGCAAGGTGACGTGGCTGGCGACCCGCACGCCCCTGACGGTGTCGATCGCCATGCGGATGCTCGCCGTCGGTTGGCTGCGCCGGCAGTACCTCGTGTTCGGCATGATGGCCAAGAAGCCCGTCCCCCAGCCCATCGTGGCGCACTGGTTCGAGCACGCGTTGCGGTCGGTCGCCCTGCGCCGCGACCTGATCGCCTACGCCCGCTCCCGATTCGAGACGAGCGAGCTGGTCCGCGCCACCGAGAGCCTGGCCCGCTTCGACGGCGACGTCCTGGTGCTGTGGAGCCGCAACCCGGTGATGCCCGACCGCCATGCCCACCGACTGGCCGAGCTGACCAACGCGACGCTGCGCTACGTCGACGACGCGCACGTGCTGATCATGCTCGACCAGCCCGAGCAGACCGCCCGGGCGATGAGTGCCTTCCTCGCCTCGGGATAGCTTGGAGGCGTGACCGTCCTCGACTCCCCCATCCCGCGCTTCCATCTGGCCGTGCCCGTCGACGACCTCGACGCGGCACGCGACTTCTACGGCACCGTGCTCGAACTCGAGCAGGGCCGCAGCGCCGAGTCCTGGGTCGACTGGAATCTGCACGGCCATCAGCTCGTCACGCACCTGGCGCCCAGTGGCCCGGCCCGCGCGCACAACCCGGTCGACGGCCACGACGTCCCGGTGCCCCACTTCGGACTGCTGCTGTCGGTGACCGAGTTTCACCGTCTCGCCGAACGGCTAAGGGCACGTCACACCGAGTTCGTCATCGAGCCCTACCTGCGCTTCGCGGATCTCCCCGGTGAGCAGTGGACGATGTTCCTGCTCGACCCGGCGGGGAACGCGTTGGAGTTCAAGGCGTTCGCCGATGATTCCCAGGTCTTTGCAACGGAGGAGAACAACTGATGCGCGTCGTCATCGCAGGTGGACACGGCAAGATCGCCCTGATCCTCGAGAAGCTGCTCGCCGAGCGCGGCGACTCCGCGGTCGGTCTGATCCGCAACCCCGCCCAGGCGGGTGACCTGGAGGCCGTCGGCGCCGAGGCCGTCGTCGTCGACCTGGAGAACGCCTCGGTCGACGAGGTCGCCGCTCACCTCCGCGGCGCGGACGCGGTCGTCTTCGCGGCGGGCGCAGGCCCGGGCAGCGGCGTGGACCGCAAGACCACCGTCGACCGCGACGCCGCCATCCTGCTGGCCGACGCCGCCGAGGCCGCCGGGGTGGGCCGCTATCTGATGGTCTCCGCCATGGGGGCCGACGAACCGGCCGCCGGCGACGATCCCGTGTTCACCGCGTACCTGGCCGCGAAGGCCGCGGCCGACGACGCCGTCCGCGGCCGCTCGGCGCTCAACACCACCATCGTGCGGCCCGGCGGCCTCACCGACGACGCCGCGACCGACCGGGTTCGCGTCGCGGAGTCGACGGGACGCGGCACCATTCCGCGCGCCGACGTCGCGGCCATGCTGGTGGCCCTGCTCGACGCCCCGGCGACGGGCGGGGTGACGTTCGAGCTGGTCTCCGGTGACGCGTCGATCGGCGAGGCCGTGGCGCTGCTGACGCCCTAGCGGTCAGTCCTCGTCGAGCTGGGCGGCGACCTCGTCGGAGATCTCGACGTTGGTCCAGACGTCCTGAACGTCGTCGCTGTCCTCGAGCGCGTCGACGAGCTTGAGCACCTTGCGGGCGCCCTCGACGTCGACGGGCACCGACACCGAGGGCTGAAAGCTGGCGTCGGCCGAGTCGTACTCGATCCCGGCCTCCTGCAGCGCCGTGCGGACGGCCACCAGGTCGGTGGGCTCGGAGACGATCTCGAAGGTGTCGCCGTGGTCGACGACGTCCTCTGCGCCCGCCTCGAGCACCGCGGTCAGGACGTCGTCCTCGGTCAGGCCGTTCTTCTCCAGCGTCACCACGCCCTTGCGGGTGAACAGGTACGACACCGAGCCCGGATCGGCCATGTTGCCGCCGTTGCGGGTCATCGCGATGCGCACCTCGCTGGCCGCGCGGTTCTTGTTGTCGGTGAGGCATTCGATCAGCACGGCAACGCCATTGGGCCCGTAGCCCTCGTAGGTGATGGGCTGCCAGTCGGCGCCGCCCGCCTCTTCGCCGCCGCCGCGCTTGCGGGCGCGTTCGATGTTGTCGTTGGGGACCGAGGTCTTCTTCGCCTTCGCGATGGCGTCGAACAACGTCGGGTTGCCCGACGGGTCACCACCGCCGGTGCGGGCCGCCACTTCGATGTTCTTGATCAGCCGCGCAAACTCCTTGCCGCGGCGCGCATCCTTGACAGCCTTCTGGTGCTTGGTGGTGGCCCACTTGGAATGGCCGCTCATGCAGGTACTACTCGCTTTCGTTTCACTCTGAAGCCTGATCGTCGAGTCTACGTCCTGGCGATTCGTGCACCCGCACCCGCGGTCAGCGCGGGCGGGCGTGCACGAATCGCTACAGGGAGTCGACGAAGAGGCGGTGCACCCGACGGTCGCCGGTCATCTCCGGGTGGAACGCGGTGGCGAGCGTGCGGCCCTGGCGCACCGCGACGGGATGCCCGCCGGCGCGCGCCAGCACTTCCACGGACGGTCCGACCCTCTCCACCCACGGCGCCCTGATGAACACCGCATGCATGGACCCGTCGAGGCCGTCGAAGGCGACGTCCTCCTCGAAGGAGTCGACCTGTCGGCCAAAGGCGTTGCGTCGCACGGTCATGTCGATCCCGCCCAGCGGCAGGGCCTCCCGACCCGGAACGCCGGCGTCGGCGATGTCGCTGGCCAGCAGGATCATCCCCGCACACGACCCGTAGGCGGGCATGCCGTCGGCCAGCCGGTCGCGCAGCGGTTCCAGGAGCTCGAATTCGAGCAGCAGCTTGCTCATCGCCGTGGACTCCCCGCCGGGAATGACCAGGCCGTCGACGGAGTCCAGCTCGGCGCGCCGCCGCACGGTCACCGCGTCGGCGCCGGCTTCGGTCAACGCGGCCAGATGCTCCCTGGTGTCGCCCTGCAGGGCCAGGACACCGACGCGGACCGTCACGTGGCCGGCGGGGTGAAGTCGCGCACGTAGCGGGTCAGCCCCTCCTGCATCACCGAGGCCACCATCTCGCCGTACTGGTTGAACAGCTTGCCCTCGGTCAGCGAACGGCCACCGCACGCCGACGGCGAGGACTGGTCGTAGAGCAGCCACTCGTCGGCGCGGAACTGCCGCATGAACCACATGGCGTGGTCGAGCGAGGCGACCATCAGGTGCTTGCGCTCGTCGGGATGGTTGACCTGCGCCGACCCCAGCAGCGTGAGGTCACTCAGGTAGGCCAACGCGCAGATGTGCAGCACCGGGTCGTCGGGCAGCGGGTCGCGGTGGCGGAACCACACCTGCTGCTGCGAGGCCTTACCGGGCAGGAACTTCATCTGCTCGCGCGGCACGATCCGCACGTCCCACTCGTCGAACTGCCGGAAGCTGGCGTCGTCGAACACCCGGCTGGCGGACTTGAAGTCCGGGATGTCGTCCGGCGGCGGTGCCGCCGGCATGGCGTCCTGATGCTCGATGCCGCTCTGGTCGGACTGGAACGACGCCGACATCGAGAAGATGGTCTCGCCGTGCTGGATCGCGCTCACCCGGCGGGTGCAGAACGAGCCGCCGTCGCGGATGCGTTCCACGCTGTACACCGTGGGCGACCGGGCGTCGCCGCCCTTGAGGAAGTAGCCGTGCAACGAATGCACCTGAAACTTGGGGTCGACGGTCCGCACGGCCGACACCAGCGACTGGCCGGCGACGTGGCCGCCGAACGTGCGCTGGAGGAATCCCGACTCGGGGCTGAACACGCCCCCGCGGTAGATGTTGACCTCGATTTGTTCCAGATCGAGGATCTCTTCGATCGACACCAGCTGGCTACCAGCCGCGTTCGGCGAGCCGGTGTGGCTGCGCGATGTCCTCCACGTTGATGCCCACCATGGCCTCGCCCAACCCGCGCGACACCTTGGCCAGCACGTCGGGGTCGTCGTAGAAGGTGGTGGCCTTCACGATCGCCGCGCCGCGCTCCTCGGGGTTGCCCGACTTGAAGATGCCCGAGCCGACGAAGACGCCCTCGGCACCGAGCTGCATCATCATCGCCGCGTCGGCCGGGGTGGCGATGCCGCCGGCGGTGAACAGCGTCACGGGCAGCTTGCCGGCCCGCGCCACCTCGACCACCAGGTCGTACGGCGCCTGCAATTCCTTGGCCGCGACGAACAATTCGTCCTCCGACAGCGACGTCAACCGGCGGATCTCGCCGCCGATCTTGCGCATGTGGGTGGTCGCGTTGGACACGTCGCCGGTGCCCGCCTCGCCCTTGGAGCGGATCATCGCCGCGCCCTCGCTGATGCGACGCAGCGCCTCGCCGAGGTTGGTCGCACCGCACACGAACGGGACGGTGAACTTCCACTTGTCGATGTGGTTGGCGTAGTCGGCCGGGGTCAGCACCTCGGACTCGTCGACGTAGTCGACGCCCAGGCTCTGCAGGATCTGCGCCTCGACGAAGTGGCCGATGCGCGCCTTGGCCATGACCGGAATGGTCACCGCCTCGATGATGCCCTCGATCATGTCGGGGTCGCTCATCCGCGACACCCCGCCCTGGGCGCGGATGTCGGCGGGCACCCGCTCCAGCGCCATGACCGCGACGGCGCCGGCGGCCTCGGCGATGCGCGCCTGCTCGGGCGTGACCACGTCCATGATGACGCCGCCCTTGAGCATCTCGGCCATGCCGCGCTTGACACGGGCGGTGCCAGTCAACGGTGTTTCAAGGGAATCCACGTCAATCTCCTTCAAATAAGTACTGAAACAGTCTAGTGGCCGGGCCAAATCCGTTCGATCCGCAGTTGGCTTCGGCGGTCATCGGATCGATTGCAACTGCCGCGCCGGCCCCGTCGACCCCGGCGCGGCCAGTGCGTTGGCCTCGGCCAGCAACTCCGCGAGCTGCAGCGGGTACACCGTCTCGCCGCCCTCGACCAACTGCGCGATCGTGGCCTCGTCACACCAGCGGTGCCCGTGAATCGTGCGCGTCTCCAAGGGGGTGAACCCCGCCGACGACGGTTCGAAGCGCAGGGTGCGGTAGACGAAGAACATCTCCTCGCTGCGGATCACCGAACCGTTGAAGTCGAAGACCGCGTCCCGCTTCCACACCGGCCCGATCAGGTCGGCCTTGCTGACCCGCAGCCCGGTCTCCTCGGCGAGTTCCCGGACAGCCGCGTCGGGCAGGGTCTCGCCGGGCTCCACGGCGCCGCCCACGGTGAACCACCAGCGTGGCGCCGACTCGGTGGCCGGGTCGGAGCCGCAGAACAACAACACGTAGCCCAGCTCGTCGAGCAGCACGATGCGGGCCGACGTGCGCTTGTAGACCTGCTGGCCGAACGAGCGCTGGGCGGCGCGCTCGGCGATCTCGAAGTACGTGGGCATCGGCGCGGTTCCGCCGAGGTGCAGCCACCGGACCAGGGGCCGTTCGCGCAGCGCCAGCGTGTCGCGCACGGCGTCGTTGTGGAAGCGTCGGCCCAGCAGCACGCGGGCTTCGGCGTCGGCCATCTCCGCGACCAGGGCCACCGGCAGCGAGGTCGGGTCGACCGCCGCCAACGCGTTCGACAGCTCGTTCTCCGCGGCCTCCCTGGCGTTGCGGGGCGCCCGCTCCGCGGCGTCGGCCAGCGCGGCCAGCTGTCGGCCCGCGGGGGCGTTGCCGTAGGCGTCGGTCGCCACGGCGCGGGCGACGACGGCGCGGCGGGCCAGGATGCCGTCGAGCGCCTGCCACGACAGGTCGTAGCGCACGTGGAGGCGGTCCAGCCGGTGGGCGGTCTGGAACGCCCAGATGCCGCCGATCAGCAGCACCGCCGCCAGCAGCACGAGGGCGACGACGACCAGCCAGGTGATCACGCCATGTCCTTCGCGGCGTGGCGTTCGGCCTTCGCCGACGCCCTCGCGGCCCGCCGGCCGGGCGGCTTGGTCGCGGAGGGCTCCCCGTTGCCGGTGGTGCCCTCGACGCGGACCTTCACGCCCGCCCCGGAGACGGTCTCGTAGACCCGCAGGATCTCCTGCGCGACCACCGACCAGTCGTAGCGGCGGACCGCCCGGGTGGCGGCGTCGACGTACCGCTGGCGCGCGGCGTCGTCGGAGAGCACCTCGACCAGCGCCGCGGCCAACGCCGCCGGGTCCTCGACCGGCACCAGACGGCCCGCGGTGCCGTCTTCGAGCACCCGGCGGAACGCGTCGAGGTCGCTGGCCACCACCGCGGTGCCGGCGGCCATGGCCTCCACCAGCACGATCCCGAAGCTCTCCCCACCGGTGTTGGGCGCGCAGTACACGTCGGCGCTGCGCATCGCCGACGCCTTGCCGGCGTCGTCGACCAATCCCAGGAAGCGCAGGTGCCCAGCCAGGTCGCCGGCCTCCTCGGCCAGCTCCTCCTCGTCGCCGCGGCCGACGACCAGGATCTCCACGTCGGGGAACGACTCGACCAGGGCGGGCAACGCGGCGAGAAGCACGGCCATGCCCTTGCGCGGCTCGTCGAAGCGGCCGAGGAACAGTACCGACCGACCGGGCAGCGGGTAGCCGTCGAGGACCGGCGCCGAGGCGAACGACTCGACGTCGACGCCGTTGGGGATCTCGACGGCGTCGGAGCCGAGCGCCTCCATCTGCCAGCGTCTGGCGAGGTCGGACACCGCGATGCGCCCGACGATCTTCTCGTGCCAGGGCCGCAGAATGCCCTGAAAGACGCTAAGGGTCAACGACTTCGTGGTCGACGTGTGGAACGTCGCGACGATCGGACCCTCCGCGATCATCAGCGCCAGCATCGACAGGCTGGGCGCGTTGGGCTCGTGGATGTGCAGCACGTCGAAGTCGCCCTCGACGAGCCACCGCTTGACCTTGCGGTGGGTGGCGGGGCCGAACCGAAGCCGCGCGACGGACCCGTTGTACGGGATGGGGATGGCCTTGCCGCCGGAGACGACGTAGTCGGGTAGGTGCGCCTCCGGCGACGACGGCGCCAGGACGCTCACGTGGTGTCCGTAGCTGCGCATCACCTCGGCGAGCTGCAGCACGTGCGCCTGCACGCCGCCCGGGACGTCGAACGAGTACGGGCACACCATCCCGATCCGCATCAGGTACCCCCGGCTCCTTCGAGCCGCGCCCGGCGTTCCTCCGACAGGTCGGCGATCCACTGCGGCTGCAGCATGTGCCAGTCGGCGGGGTGGGCGGCGATGTTCGCGCCGAACCGGTCGGCCAGCACCTGTGTGACGGCCGTGACGTTGCCCGAGGAGGTGTCCAGCGCGGCGCCGATGTCGGTGACCGCGACGTCGGGCGTGTAGTACGAGTGCACCGGCAGCAGCGCGGCGCCGGTGGCCATGGCCAACTTGGCCGGTCCCGCGGGCAGCATCGTCGGCTCGCCGAACAGGTCGACCCGCACACCGCTCCTGGTCAGGTCGCGGTCCGACATCAGGCACACCAGCCCGTTGCCTCGGAGCCGCTCGGCCAGGATCTCGAAGGGTGGCCGCGGCCCGCCGGTGAGGGGCAGGACCTCGAACCCGAGACTCTCCCGGTAGTCGAGGAAGCGCTTGTACAGCGACTCGGGTTTGAGGCGTTCGGCCACCGTCGCGAACCGGCCGTAGGTGTTGGTGAGCCACACCCCGGCCAGGTCCCAGTTGCCACTGTGCGGCAGCGCCAGGATGGCTCCGCGGCCGGCCTCGAGCGCCGCCGCGACGTGGCTCCCGCCGATGGTCGCCTCGTCGAGTTCGCGGGCCAGCAGCCGGTGGTCCATGGACGGCAGCCGGAACGCTTCACGCCAGTACCGGGCGTAGGACGCGAGCGAGGCCCTGATCAGGTCGGCGGGTACGTCGGCGGGTGCGACGCCGAGCACCCTGGCGAGGTTCTTGCGGAGCTGGTCGGGGCCGCCGCCACGGGCGGCGTACAGCGCCCCGGCCTCGAAGGCGTTGCGGGCCGCGAACTCCGGCAGTGCACGGACCACTCGCCAGCCGGCGGCGTAGCCGAGGTCGGACAGCTGCCCGCCGAGTGGCACCCGGACTCCCCGGACCCGGTTGCCCAGCATCCCGCCCCCGGTCGGGGTGCTCACGGCTCGCTCGCCTCCGAGTCGTTTGGCGGTGGGCTGGTGCGGATCGGCTCGGCCGCGCCGGGCGACACGCGCACCGACTGCACCCGTTGGCCCAGCGTGACGACGCTGGCCACCGCCAGCGCCCACATCGCGACGGGCAGCAGCCACGGCACGTGCAGGAACGACACCCCGGACAGCCCGGCGCCGGCCAGCACGATGATCAGCCGTTCCGGGCGCTCGATCAGGCCGCCGTCGCCCTTGAGCCCGTTGGCCTCGGCCCTGGCCTTGACGTACGAGATCACCTGCGAGGTGACCAGCGAGATCATCGTCGCGATCGTCAGCGAGGGGCTGTGTGCCCCAAAGGCGGCCCACCACAGCAGGCCGCAGAAGATCGCGCCGTCGGCGACGCGGTCGCACGTCGCGTCGAGGACGCCGCCGAAGGGGGTGCTGAACCCGCGTTCGCGCGCCATCGCCCCGTCGAGCATGTCGGCCAGGACGAAGACGAACACCGCGAACGCGCCCCACCACAGCTGCCCGATCGGGAAGAGCGTCAGCGCCGCGATGACGGTGCCCGCGGTGCCGATGACCGTGATGCCGTCCGGGGTCAGTCCCATGCGCAGCGAGGCCTTCGCCACCGGGCGGCTCAGCTTCGCGTACGCCGCCCTGGTCAGCAGGTAGAAGTCGCTCACGACTGAGCCGCCCACTCGTCTGCCAGCAACTGGCGGGTGTCGCGGAGCAACTGCGGGATGACCTTGGAGCCGCCGATGATCGTGATGAAGTTCGCGTCCCCGCCCCAGCGCGGGACGACGTGCATGTGCAGGTGCTCGGCGAGGCTGCCGCCCGCCGAATGCCCCAGGTTGAGGCCGACGTTGAAGCCGTGCGGCCGCGACACCGCCTTCATCACGCGAATCGCCTTCTGCGTGAACGTCATCAGCTCCGCGCTCTCGGCTGCGGTGAGGTCTTCGAGTTCGGACACCCTGCGGTACGGCACCACCATGAGGTGACCGGGGTTGTACGGGTACAGGTTGAGCACGGCGTAGACGAGTTCGCCGCGCGCGACCACCAGTCCGTCCTCGTCGGTCATCGCCGGGATGTCGGTGAACGGTTCCGACGACGCAGCCGAGCCGGCGCCACCCTGCACCTTCGCCTCGGCGATGTAGTTCATCCGGTGTGGGGTCCACAGCCGCTGAAGGTGATCGGGTTCGCCGATGCCGCGGTCGGTGATCGTGTTCTCCGGGTCCACTGTCACACCGTCACCAGTTCCGCCGTCGGCGCGGCATTCTCGCGGCGGGCGATCCAGTCGACGATGGCGTCGACCGCGACGTCGCGGGGCACGCCGTTGATCTGCGTGCGGTCACCGAAGCGGAAGCTCACCGCGCCCGCCTCGACGTCGCGCTCCCCCGCGAGCAGCATGAATGGCACCTTCTGATTGGTCTGGTTGACGATCTTCTTGGCCATCCGGTCGTCGCTGGAGTCGACCTCGACCCGCACCCCTCGCGCTTTCAGCTGTGCGGCAACGTCTTCGAGATACGGGACGAAGGCGTCCGCGACGGGGATGCCGGCCACCTGGACCGGCGCCAACCACGCCGGAAAGGCGCCGGCGTAGTGCTCGGTCAACACCCCGAAGAACCGTTCGATGGACCCGAAGAGGGCGCGGTGGATCAGCACCGGCCGCTGCCTGCTGCCGTCGGCCGCGGTGTACTCCAGCTCGAAGCGCTCGGGCATGTTGAAGTCCAGCTGGATGGTCGACATCTGCCAGGTGCGCCCCAGCGCGTCCTTGACCTGGACGGAGATCTTGGGTCCGTAGAACGCCGCGCCGCCCGGGTCGGGCACCAGGTCGAGTCCCGACGCCTCGGCCACCGAACGCAGCGTCTCGGTCGCCTCGTCCCAGTCCTCGTCGGAGCCGACGTACTTGTCGGGGTCCTTGGTGGACAGCTCGAGGTAGTAGTCGTCGAGACCGTAGTCGGCCAGCAGGTCGAGCACGAAGCGCAGCAGCGAGGTGAGCTCGTCGCGCATCTGCTCGCGGGTGGTGTAGATGTGCGCGTCGTCCTGCGTCATGCCCCGCACCCGGGTCAAGCCGTGCACCACGCCGGACTTCTCGTAGCGGTACACCGAACCGAACTCGAAGAGCCGCAACGGAAGTTCGCGGTAGGACCGTCCGCGCGCCCGGAAGATCAGGTGGTGCATCGGGCAGTTCATCGGCTTGAGGTAGTAGTTCTGCCCGGGCTTGCGCACCGTGCCGTCCTCGTTGAGTTCCTCGTCGACGTGCATCGGAGGGAACATGCCGTCGGCGTACCACTCGAGGTGCCCCGAGGTGATGTAAAGGTGCTCCTTGGTGATGTGCGGGGTGTTGACGAACTCGTAGCCGGCCTGCTCGTGCTTGCGACGCGAGTAGTCCTCGAGTTCGCGCCGGATGACGCCACCCTTGGGGTGGAAGACGGGAAGTCCGGAGCCCAACTCGTCGGGGAAGCTGAACAAATCCAATTCGACGCCGAGCTTGCGGTGATCGCGGAGCAGCGCCTGCTCGATCAGCTCGAGGTGCGCATCCAGCGCCTCCTGCGATTCCCAGGCGGTGCCGTAGATGCGCTGCAGGCTGGCGTTGGCCTGGTTGCCGCGCCAGTAGGCCGCCGAGCTGCGGGTGAGCTTGAACGCGGGGATGTACTTGGTGGTGGGGATGTGCGGCCCGCGGCACAGGTCGCCCCAGATGCGTTCCCTGGTGCGGGGATTCAGGTTGTCGTAGGCGGTGAGCTCGGTCCCGCCGACTTCCATGACGTCGGGGTCGCCGGACTTGTCGTCGATCAGCTCGAGCTTGTAGGGCTCGTCGGCGAGATCCTCGCGGGCCTCGTCCTTCGACGCGTACACCCGGCGGTCGAACAGCTGACCGTCCTTGACGATCTTCTGCATGCGCTTCTCCAGCGCCGCCAGATCTTCCGGGGTGAAGGCGCGCGGCACCTCGAAGTCGTAGTAGAAGCCGTCGGTGATCGGCGGGCCGATGCCCAGCTTCGCCTCGGGGAACATGCCCTGGACCGCCTGGGCGAGGACGTGCGCGGCCGAGTGCCGGATGACGCTGCGCCCGTCCTCGGTGTCGGCGGCGACCGGGGTCACCTCCGCGTCGGCGTCGGGGATCCAGGACAGGTCCCGCAGCCGGCCCTCGGCGTCGCGCACGACGACGATCGCGTCGGTGGCTCCTCGGCTGGGCAGCCCGGCGTCACGTACCGCCGAGCCGGCCGTGGTCCCGGCAGCGACCCGGATGGGGGCTGCTGGGGCAATGCTGGCGACGGCGGTCATCGGTGGGTCTCCTGATCAAGCGGTACGGGTGCGTTGGACGCGACCATGGTATCGGGGTGGGTGCGAGGGTGAACGCTCAAGACCCCAGGCCGATGGGACTCTTCAGCCACGGCTGCTCGAAGCCGAACAGGCCGGCGGCGAAGCTGAGCGCGCCGAACAACCACAGGGTCGCGATCACCACGGCCGCGGTCAGCACGACGCCGAGCGCCTTGACCCACAGGCCCTGCGCCCCGAACCACTCCATCACGCGGTCGTAGCGCTCCTTGGTGTAGCGCAGCAGCCGGTGGGCCCACTCGAATTCGGTGGCCAGGATGCCCAGTCCGAGGAAGACGATCGCCCACCCGGGCCCCGGGTACGGAATGGCGAGGATGCCGAGGCCCAGTACCACCAAGCCCACCACGCCGACCACGATGCGGTAGGTGAGGTCGTAGGCGGGCCGTTCGCGCAGTCCGTCGCGCCACCGCGCCCAGCGGCGCTTGGCGTCGCCGAAGGTGCTCATGGTTGCCCCGGCAGCAGCGTGAGGAACAGGGCTTCGGCTTCGCACAGCACGGTGTCGCCGTCCAGGAGGCGGCCGGTGAGGAAGATCTTGCGCCCGTCGATTCGGTCGATGCCCGCGTCCACTCGTAACTCCTTCTCCACCGGCACGATCTTGCGGTAGTCGACGTGCAGGAACGCGGTCCGCTGCCGCGGACTCTCGCTGAGCTTGAAGGCGGTGTATCCCAGCAGGGAGTCGAACAGCAACGCCAGCGCACCGCCGTGCACCGCGCCGTTGCGGCCGAGGTGGAACCGGCGGAAGCGCGCCGTCCCGGCGACCCGGCCGTCGACCACCCCGAGGTTCACCGGAACCTGCATGATGTTGCCCCGGTTCGGCAGGTCCATCCGGCGTCCCGACGGCGAGCGCCATTCGTCGGCGTCGTGGGGCGCGAGCAGCGCGTTGACGTCTTCGATCAGGTCGGCCGCCCGTGTCACGACGTCGTCGGGGGCGTCGGCGCTGCGGGTCAGGTCCTGCAGCGTGCGCACGGCTTCGACGAACCGCCCGTAGTCGGGGCCGCCGCTGGTCGTCGGCACCGGCGGGTTGAAGCCGCCGCCGGATCGACGGTCTTCGGGGTGGGGCTTCACCCGCTCACCGTATTGCGTCGGCAAAGGGCGGGCGGTACCCGGTTCCTACTGGTCGGTGTCGGCGAGCGCGGCGAACTCCTCGTCGGTGAGCGTGACCTCGGCCGCCGAGACGTTCTCGTCGAGGTGTGCGACGCGGGAGGTGCCGGGGATGGGGATCATCACCGGCGAGCGCTTGAGCAGCCACGCGACCGCCAACTGCGAGGGCTTGATGCGGTGCTCGGAGGCGATGCGCTGCAGCGGCCCGCCGTCGGCGACCAGCGGCCCGGAGCCCAGTGGCGCCCACGGGATGAAGGCGATGCCCTGCTCCTCGCAGGCGGCGAGCAGCGGGTCGGCGCCGCGTTCGGCCATGTTGTACCGGTTCTGCACCGAGGCGATCGAGGCGACCTTCTGGGCCGCCGTCAGCTGGTCGACGGTGATCTCGGAGAGCCCGATGTGCCGGATCTTGCCTTCCTTCTGCAGCGCGGCGAGCTCGCCGACCTGGTCCTCGGCGGGGAACTTCGAGTCGATGCGGTGCAGCTGGAAGAGGTCGATGCGGTCGGTGCCCAGCCGGCGCAGGCTCATCTCGACCTCCTGGCGAAGGTACGCCGGGAAGCCGAGCGGGGTCCACTCGTTCTCGCCGGTCCTCAGCAGGCCGGCCTTGGTGGCGACGACGAGGCCGTCCCGGTACGGGTGCAGGGCTTCGCGGATGAGTTCCTCGGCGACGTAGGGGCCGTAGGAGTTGGCGGTGTCGAAGAAGTCGATGCCGAGTTCGACGGCGCGGCGCAGGACGCGGATGGCTTCGGCACGGTCGTCGGGTGGTCCCCAGATGCCGTTGCCGGTCAGCCGCATGGTGCCGAATCCCAGCCGGTTGACGGTGAGATCGCCACCGATGGTGAACGTTCCGGATGCTTGAGCGACGGGTTGCGTGGTCACGTCCTCGACCGTACCGCCGCAATGGCATGGTGGGCCTGTGAAACTGAGCGACCTCGCGGGCAGGCCCTTCACCTACGCCGAAGTCGGCGCCACCGCGGGACCGCCGCCGCCCGGGTATCACCATCTGAGTGCCTCGACGGTCATCGGTCACGGGCGGGCCAGGTACGAGGAGGCCGCCACCGAGGTGATGCGGTGGGGCATGCTGCGCGGCGCCGGGCTCCACGTCGACGCGACGACGGAGGTGGCGGCCGTCGGCTCGGAGGTCGTGGTCGGACTCGGCCCGGTGCGGGCGCCGTGCCGGGTGGTCTACGTGGTCGACGAACCCCATCGCCGCGGCTTCGCCTACGGCACGCTGCCGGGTCACGCCGAGAGCGGCGAGGAACTGTTCGCGGTGCGGTTCGACCCGGCCGACGAGACCGTGCATGCGGAGATCAGCGCCTTCTCGCGGCACGGCACGTGGTGGAGCAAGCTCGCCGGTCCGTTCACCTCGCTGATGCAGCGCGTGGTGAGCCGGCGGTATCTTCGTGCGCTGTGAGCCACGAGGGAGGCTGAGCGAACCATGAAGGTGCACCACCTCAACTGCGGAACGATGGACTCCCCCGGAGCGCCCACCGTGTGCCACGTCCTGTTGCTCGAGACCGACGACGGCCTCGTTCTGGTCGACACGGGATTCGGTCTGCTGGACTGCGCGGACCCCCGTCGCATCGGACCGTCCCGGCGGGTGATCCGGCCGCGCTTCGACGTCACCGAGACGGCCGCCCGCCAGGTGGAGGCGCTGGGCTTTCGGCGCACCGACGTCCGCCACGTCATCGCGACGCACTTCGACGTCGACCACGTCGGCGGCATCGCCGACTTCCCCGACGCGCAGATCCACGTCACCGCCGCGGAGGCCCTCGGCGCGACGCGACCGCCGACGCGCATGGAGAGGTTCCGCTTCCGGCCCTCGCAGTGGGCGCACGGGCCCCGCCTCGTCGAGCACGAACCCTCCGGCGAGAAGTGGCGCGGGTTCGCCGTCGCCAAGGAACTGGACTCGATCGCCCCCGGCATCGTGTTGATCTCGCTGCCCGGCCACACCCGCGGGCACGCCTGCGTGGCGGTCGACGCGGGTCACCGCTGGGTGCTGCACTGCGGCGACGCGTTCTACTACGAAGGCACCCTGGACGGCCGGTCCCGGGTGCCGTGGGGCCTGAAGATCTCCGAGAAGCTCGTCGCCTACGACCGGAAGGCCGTGCACGACAACCACTCCCGGCTTGCGGAGCTGTACGCGCACCGCGATCCGAGCCTGTTGATCGTCTCCGCCCACGATCCGAGGCTGCTCGCGAACGCGATCGCCACCGACGCGTAGCGGGCGGGTGCGCGATACTGGCGCCATGGCTGATCGCAACGTCCTCGGTGGCCCTCTGGACCCGTGCGGCACCGACCCGCTCACCGGTTTCCACCGCGACGGCTGCTGTTCGACCGGTCCGGAGGACGTGGGTCTGCACACCATCTGCGCCGTCGTGACCACCGAGTTCCTCGAGCATCAGCGCACCATCGGCAACGACCTGACGACACCGATGCCGCAGTACCGGTTCCCGGGCCTGGTGCCGGGTGACCGGTGGTGCGTCACGGCCGTGAATTGGCTTCGGGCGCAGAAGGACGGCGTGGGCACGCCCGTCGTGCTGGCCGCCAGCCACGAACGCACGCTCGAGGTCGTGCCGCTCGAGGTGCTGCGCGCTCACGCCGTCGACGTGCCCGACGATCTCGGCGGCCTCTGACCGCGGCGGCATTTGGCATCAGCCTGCGCCGATCTCTACTCCGACGCGCCGCCGACGCCGACACTGGCGGCATGACCTGCGGTGACGGCCCTACTGGCCGTCGGCCGGACCGCCGGGCCGGATGCCGTTGCGCCGCCGGGCTGGGATGACCCGATCGCGCGACGACGTTGTGCTGGTGACCGTGACCGAAAGTGAGAACGTCCGTGCCCGGTAGCTCCAAGACACTTCATCTCGCCGTCGCACTCGACGGCACCGGCTGGCATCCCGCGTCGTGGCGCGAGCCCGACGCCCGCCCGGCCAACCTGCTGACGGCCGGCTACTGGACCGACCTGGTCGGCGAGGCCGAGCGGGGGCTGCTGGACTTCGTCACCATCGAGGACGGTCTGGCGTTGCAGTCCGAGCATCCGCTGCGGGCCGACGACCGGACCGACCGGGTGCGGGGCCGCCTGGACGCGACACTCATCGCCGCACGGGTGGCGCCGCGCACCCGTCACATCGGGTTGGTGCCCACGGTGATCGCCACCCACACCGAGCCGTTTCACGCGTCGAAGGCGGTCGCGACCCTCGACTACGTCAGCTCGGGCCGTGCCGGCGTCCGCATTCAGGTGTCGGCGAGCCCCGTGGCGGCCCGGCACTTCGGCCGCCGGGTCATCCCCGAGGGCGGTGGCGCCGACCTTCTCGCCGAGGCCGCCGACTACGTCGAGGTGGTTCGCCGGTTGTGGGACAGCTGGGAGGACGACGCCGAGATCCGCGACGTGGCCACGGGACGGTTCGTCGACGTGGCGAAGTTGCACTACGTCGACTTCGAGGGGCCGTGGTTCTCGGTGAAGGGCCCGTCGATCACGCCGCGGCCGCCCCAGGGCCAGCCGGTCGTCGCCGCACTGGCCCACGTCGACCCGGCATACCGACTGGTGGCCTCGAGCGCCGACGTCGGATTCGTCACCCCGCACGACGCGCGGGAGACGACGGCGATCGTCGAGGAGATCGCCGGGCACCGGGCGGGCGGTCCGGCGGTGCGGGTGTTCGCCGATCTGGTGGTGTTCCTCGACGCCACGGCCGAGGCCGCGCGGTCGCGCCGGGACCGGCTCGACGAGGTGGCGGGTCGTGCCCTGCGCAGCGACGCCGAGATCTTCGCGGGGACGCCGGCCGAGTTGGCCGACCTGCTCGCGCAGTGGCACGAGGCGGGGGCCGACGGGTTCCGGCTGCGGCCGGCGACGTTGCCACACGACCTTCTCCAGATCACCGACGGCCTGGTGCCCGAGTTGCGGGCGCGGGGCCTGTTCCGGGCGTCCTATGCGCATTCGACGCTGCGTGAGTCGCTCGGATTGTCCCGACCCGCCAACCGGTACTCCACCGCTTCGACCTCCTAGGAATGTTCGATGTCCAAGCCTCTCAAGCAGATTCACCTTGCCGCGCACTTTCCCGGCGTCAACAACACCACGGTGTGGAGCGATCCGGCTTCCGGCAGCCACATCGACTTCGGGTCGTTCGTCCACTTCGCCGAGACCGCCGAGCGCGGCAAGTTCGACTTCATGTTCCTGGCCGAGGGGCTGCGCCTGCGGGAGCAGGGCGGCGAGATCTACGACCTGGACGTCGTCGGCCGGCCCGACACGTTCACCGTTCTCGCCGCGCTGGCCGCGGTCACCGACCGGCTCGGGCTGACGGGCACCATCAACTCGACGTTCAACGAACCGTACGAGGTCGCGCGGCAGTTCGCCTCGCTCGACCACCTCTCCGACGGCCGCGCCGCGTGGAACGTCGTCACCTCGTGGGATGCATTCACCGGGGAGAACTTTCGGCGCGGCGGCTACCTCGCCGAAGATCAGCGCTACCAGCGCGCGGAGAGCTTCCTGGCCGCGGCCCACACGCTGTTCGACTCCTGGCGGGGTGACGAGGTCGTCGCCGACAAGGACGGCGGAGTCTTCCTCGACGACGCCTCCGCGGGGTCGTTCACCTACTCCGACGACCACTTCGACGTCAGCGGCCGGTTCAACGTGCCGCGCAGCCCTCAGGGCAGGCCGGTGATCTTCCAGGCCGGCGACTCCGATCACGGACGCGAGTTCGCCGCTGCCGGCGCCGACGCGATCTTCTCCCGGCACGGCACCCTGGAGGACGGGCAGGCGTTCTACGCCGACGTCAAGGGCCGGCTCGCCAAGTACGGCCGCCGCCACGACCAACTGCTGATCCTGCCGGCCGCGACGTTCGTCCTCGGCGACACCGACGCCGAGGCGGCGGACCTCGCGCACGAGGTGCGGCTGGCGCAGGTCTCGCCGCAGACGGCGATCAAGTTCCTCGAGCAGCTGTGGAACCGGGACCTCTCCGACCACGACCCCCACGGTCCGCTGCCGTCGGTGGACCCGGTCGTCGGCGAGAACACGATCGCCCGCGGCAGGGCCAGCGTGCGGATGTACCGCGACCCCGTCGCGACGGCCCACGAGTGGCGCGCCAGGGCCGCGGCCGAGGGGCTGACGTCGCGGGAGCTGATCGTGGAGGTGACCGGACGGCAGAACTTCGTCGGGTCGGCGCAGACCGTCGCCGACCGCATCGACGAGCTCGTCCAGGCCGACGCCAGCGACGGTTTCATCCTGGTGCCGCACGTGACGCCCGGCGGGCTGGATCCGTTCGTCGACCGGGTGGTGCCGCTGCTGCAGGAACGCGGGACGTTCCGCTCGGACTACGAGGGCACCACGCTGCGCGATCACCTCGGGCTCTCCGTGCCCGCGAGGAGCGTGGACGCGGCGCCGGCCGTGTGAGACGGAGGTTCCCCGAGACCGCGGTTTACGATCGGAGTTTGCCGGCCTGAAGCAAGGACACCGCGGTGCAGACGAACCCCGACGCCACTACGTCGCCTTCCCGGCAGGCTCCCACCACTCACACCCCGCCGTTTCGGGCGGCGCTGGTGCTCGGTGCGCTCGGGGTGGTCTTCGGCGACATCGGCACCAGCCCGATCTACACCCTGCAGACGCTCTTCGACCCCGCCGACCCTCACCCGGTGCCGATCAGCGTCGACAACGTGTACGGCATCGTGTCCCTGATCTTCTGGTCGGTGATGACCATCGTCACCCTGACCTACATCACGCTGGTGATGCGCGCGGACAACGACGGTGAGGGCGGCATCATGGCGCTCATCACGATGCTCAAGCACGGGGCGGCGTCCCGCGGCCGGCGGACCGCGGCGGTGCTCGCCGCGCTGGGGTTGTTCGGTGCGTCGTTGTTCTTCGGCGACAGCATGATCACCCCCGCGATCTCGGTGCTGTCGGCGATCGAGGGCATCAAGGTCGTCACGCCGGATCTGCAGGACTGGATCGTGCCGATCACGGCGGTGATCATCGTGTGCCTGTTCATGGCGCAGCGCTTCGGCACGGCGAAGGTGGGCAGGCTCTTCGGACCGGTGATGATCCTGTGGTTCGTCTCGATCGGCGCGTTCGGCATCGGCGGGATCGTCGACCACCCGGAGATCCTGCGGGCCATCTCACCCACCTATGCGCTGTCGTTCATGTTCGGGCACTTCCACATTGCGTTCTTCGCGCTCGCGGCGGTGGTCCTCGCCGTGACGGGGGCCGAGGCGCTGTACGCCGACATGGGGCACTTCGGGCGCCGGCCGATCACGCTGGCGTGGCTGTTCATCGTCCTGCCCGCGTGCATGCTGAACTACTTCGGTCAGGGCGCCCTGATCATCGGCGACCAGCGCACCGTGAGTGCGCCGTTCTTCCTGCTGCTGCCCGACTGGGCGCGGCTGCCGATGGTGTTGCTCGCCACCGCGGCCACCATCATCGCGTCGCAAGCGGTGATCACCGGGGCGTTCTCGGTGGCGGCGCAGGCGGCGAAACTCGGGCTGCTGCCGCGGCTGCGGGTCGTCCACACCTCGGCGTCGGCCTACGGGCAGGTGTACGTGCCGGCGATCAACTGGATGCTGATGGTGTCGGTGCTGATCCTGGTGTTCGCCTTCGAGAGCTCGGCCAAGCTGGCCTACGCCTACGGCATGGCGGTGATCGGCACCATCACCATCGTCACGCTGCTGTTCTTCTACCTGGCCCGCACCCGGTGGGGCACGCCGCTCTGGATGGTCGTGATCGGCGGCGGCGCACTGCTTCTCGTCGACGCGCTCTTCCTGGCGGCCAACCTCACCAAGCTGGTGCACGGCGCGTGGTTGCCGCTGCTGATCGCCGTCGCCGCGTGGACGGTCATGATGACCTGGGAGCGCGGTCGCAAACTGGTCACGGCGGCACGGGAACGGGCCGAGGGGCCGCTGCCCGAGTTCATCGAAGGGCTCTCGCAGTACGAGCCGCCCCTGTCCCGCGTGCCCGGTACGGCGGTATTCCTCAACCGCGGCAAGGAAACCGCGCCGTTGGCGATGCGCGCCAACGTCGAACACAGTCACGTCCGCCACGACCACGTGGTGATCATGACCATCGAGACCGAACCGGTGCCGCGCATCCCCGAGGATCAACGGACCGAGGTCGACGCGCTCGGCTATGCGGAGGACGGAATCGTGCACGTGACGGCACATTTCGGCTACATGGAGCCCTCGGACGTCCCGGCGGCGCTGCGGCTGCTCACCGCGGAGGAGACCGAGGGGGCCATCGACATCGACGAGGCGTCCTACTTTCTGTCCAAGCTGGAACTCGACGCCGGCCCCGAGCCGACCATGGCCCCGTGGCGCAAGCGGTTGTTCATCGCGACGTCGTACCTGACCGCCGACGCGGCGGACTTCTTCCATCTCCCCCACGACCGGACCGTGGTGATGGGGTCGCGCGTCGAGTTCTGAGCGGGCTCAGGACAGTGCGACGGGCTCCGCGTCGCCGCGGGGGTCCGATTGCGGCGTCCGCAGCACCGGCGGACGCCACCGCTGCGGCAGCCGCCACACGACCGCGGCCAGCAGCGCCACGACGCCGGCCGCGCAGGCCACCATCAGCGCCACGGGCATGGTCGGCGCGAAACCCTCCAGCAGCATGTAGGCGCCGAAGAGAAGGAACAGTGCGGCGGCCGAGATCTGGATCATCCGCTCGGGGAGGTGCTTGCCCGCGACGGCGCCGACCACGATGGCGAGGCCGTCGGCGGCCACCATGCCCAGGGTGGAGCCGATCCAGACGCCGACCCAGTCGTTGTCCGCGGCCAGCGTGATGGTGGCGAGCATGGTCTTGTCGCCCAGTTCGGCGAGCAGGAACGACGACGTGACCACGAAGAACGCCGGTGCGGCCGCCTTCTGGGCGCGGCTGGCCTCGGCGTCGGTGAGCTTGTCCCCCCGCAGGGTCCACAGTCCGAAGACGACGAACATGACGCCGGCGATGATGCCGAGCAGGTGCGTCGGCAGGGCGGCGCCGAGGTAGTGGCCGATGGCCACCGACAGGACGTGCACGATGGTGGTGGCGGCGGTGATGGCGGCGAGCACCACCCACCAGCGGTAGCGCAGTGCGAACATCATCGCCATCAGCTGGGACTTGTCACCCATCTCGGCGACGAAGATCACGGCGAAACTGAGTAGCAGTGCGGCGAGCACCAGGCACTCCTCGGTCGGTGGGCCGCGCGGAGGGCGTAGGACGTGCCTCCGGCCGACGACCCAGTGGTCACAGCGGCCGAAGGTCTCGCCCACCGGTCGGTGGACCGGTCCTGGCAACCGGGCGGCGCGTGGCGCTGCCAGCATGTCGACTGCCGGATTGGGGGCTACTCCCCTTCGTTGCCAACACCATACCCGGGCATGGTCGGCGGCGGCAACTCACGTTGGCCGAAAAGCCAACGCCTCCAGTAAGTTTGGTGACCATTGCCGCCAAAGTTCGGACACCCGGACTCGGCCGGCGGGGATTGCCGGAACGCCTCTCGCGGGACGCGGCCGGACCGACTTCGGGCACCGGCACCGAAGTGCTCGGTGGGGCTTGCGCGACTGCTGAGGTCCGTGTGACGAAACGGGCCACGACGGTCGCCCGGTCCCTGCGCGTCACGCGATCCCCCGTCGGCGGCGTGCCCTATCTTGGACCGTCGGCGGTGAACGGACCGTCGACGCCGAACACCACGAGGAGGACGTCAGGTGAACGACGCGACGCAGGGCTCACTCGCGTCGGCAGCCGAGCTCCTCGACCTCAACCGCGACCTTCAGGGCTCGCCCACCGTCCGGCTGCTGGCCGCCTCCAACCTCGCGGTCTACGGCACGCTGATGGAACGCCACCTCAACGACGGCGTGATCGGCGAGACCGACCTGGTGGTCCGGCTGGAGCGCGACCTGGAGGAATTGGGCCGGCCCGGCGGCGAACAGTCGGGGCTCGCGCTGATCAAGTGGTGGGCCAGCCAGGGCTGGCTGCACCGGGTCGCAGATCAACGCGCCGGGATGGAGCGCAACCTCTGCTACCTGACCCAGGACGCCCGCCGGGCGCTGGACTTCCTCCGTGGGATGCGCCGCCAGGACACCATCGCCACCGGCGGCTCGATCAACGGCATCGCCGCCCGCCTCAAGCAGGTGGCCCTGCGCGTGGGCAACGACCCCGACCGCATGCGCGCCAGCATCGAGTCCGAGATCGCCGCGCTGCACGCCGCGCTGGACGCGCTCGACCAGGGCGACGACGACGTGGTCCGTCCCGAGCCCGACCTCACCGACGTGTACGACGAGGCGCGCGCCATCGCGCTGCAGATGGAGCGGCTGATCACCGACATCGGCCAGTACGGGACGATGATCGAACAGGCCACCGCGGCGCTCGACGAGCCGATCGACAGCAACCTGGAGTACCGCGACCGGCAGCGTCAGATGTACGCCGACTACCAGGCCGCGTGGGACTCCCAGGGCCGCGACTCCCACCGTGCGTTTCTGCGGATGATCAACGACCCCGACCAGCGCGCGGAATTCGAGGCAGACGTCGCCGCCGTCGCGGAGGCTCTGCCCGCACTCGACCCGGCCCTGCGCAAGGTCATGGCCGGGTTCTTCGAACTGGTCGGCCACCAGATCGACGAGGTCGAACGCATCCAGCAGCGTTGCGCGCAACGCGTGAAGCGGTTCACCGCGTTCGGCACCCTCGAGCAGAGCCGCGGCGTGGCGCGTCAGCTCAACGAGGCGATCGGCGCCGCCCGCACCCTGCTGAAGTCGTCGCTGACCGACTCCCGCCTCGACCTCGAGTTGCCCCTGGCCCGGCACGCCATCAGTTCGGTCGGCGCGCTGAGCTTCCGCATCGGCGACCTGTCCAACCCGCGACCCGCGCGCGCCGCCGACGGCGAGGTCGACCTGTCCACCTTCGCCGCGCTCACCACGCAGGTCGACGCGCCCGCCATGTCGGAGCTCGTCAACACCGCGATCGCCGACGGCCCGCTCTCGCTGCCCGACGCCGTGGACCTGCTCGACTCCGCGTACCTGGGCCACGTCATCGTGCTGTGGTCCTGGGCCCTCAAACAACCCGCTCCCACCAGCCCGACCACGGGCACGACGACGTCGACCACGGTTCGCTTCCAGTCCCTGGACGGGCGCGACCGTGAAATGGAGGTTCCGCACCTGATGTTCACCGAACCGGTCTCCAGCCTGCTGGGAGCGGCATCGTGACCGGCACCGAGGACATCGACTTCTCGTCGCTTCCCCAGGTCGACCAGTCCGCCCGGCCCCCGCACCAACGCAAACCGCGCTTCGACGGAGACGTCAGCGAGCTTCCCGACCGCGCGTGCTGGGCGCTGCAGCACCTGCTGACCCGGCGCTACCTCAGTGCCGAGACCGAACGCGACCTCTACACCTGGGTGCTGGAGTACCGCAACCAACTCACCGTCCGGCTCTCCGAACTCGACCTCGTGCTCAAGGTCGTCGAGGGGGTCGACGTGGCGTTCGTGGAGCAGGCCCGGTACGAGTCGGCGCGCGGGGTGAAGCTGTTGCGCCGCGAGCCGCTCGGCACCTACGACTCGATCCTCGCGCTGCACCTCGCGCAGATGATGCGCGCGTCGGGTGACCACACCGTGCTGATCAGCCGCGACGAGGTGCACGGTCTGTTCGCCGGGGTGCTCAACGACGTCGACCGCGACGTCGTCACGTTCACCGCGAGGATCGACGGCGCGATCGCGCGGCTGGCGTCGCTGGAAATCCTGCGCAAGAGTCGCGACGACGAGGACAGCTACACCGTCAGTCCCGTCATCACCGCCGTCATGACGGCGTCGGTGATCACCGAATTACAACAGCAGTTCGAGTTGCTCCTGAGTGGTGGAAGCACCGGCCTGCCAAGCGAAGTGGACGTAACCCTAGATGTCTGAGCAATTCCACCTGTCCCGTCTCCAGGTGATCAACTGGGGCGTGTTCGACGGGTATCACTCGATCCCGTTCAGCGAGGGCGGCGCGCTGATCGCCGGCGCGTCCGGAAGCGGCAAGTCCTCACTGCTGGATGCGATTTCGCTGGGCTTCCTCCCGTTCAACCGTCGCAACTTCAACGCCTCGGGCGACAACTCCGCGGCCGGGTCCAGCGCCGGGCGCCGCACCGTCGACAAATACGTCCGCGGAGCGTGGGGCCAGCGCAGCGAGGCCGGCGCCAGCAAGGTGATGTACCTCCGCGGCGACGGCGCCGCCTGGTCGGCCGTGGCCGTCACCTACACCAGCAACACCGGCCGGGCGGTGACCGGTCTGGTGCTCAAATGGCTTACCGGCGAATCACGTTCGGACTCCTCGAGCCGGTTCGTGCTGGCCGACGGGGACCGCGACGTCGAGGACGTCTGCAACCGGTGGGCGTCCAACCGCTTCGACGCGGGCGTGTTCAAGGTTCGGGGCGAGCGAGGCGACGGGGCAGACTCGGAGTGGCGATTCTCCACCAAGGTCGAGTCGCAGTATCTCGCCCAGCTCTACGCCACCATCGGCATCCGCGCCTCCGACGCGGCGCAGCAGCTGCTCGGAAAGGCGAAGTCGCTCAAGAGCGTCGGCGGGCTCGAACAATTCGTGCGCGAGTTCATGCTCGACGAGCCAGGCAGCCTCTCCCGCCTGCCCGACGCGCTCAAGCAGATCGACCCCCTGGTCGACGCCCGCGAGTTGCTCGCCGTCGCGCAACGCAAGCGCAAGATTCTCGGCGACATCGAGAAGATCCAGCAGCGCTACGGTTCGGAGTCCTCCGACCTCGGCATCATCGACCTCGTCGACCAACCGATGGTGCGGGCCTATACCGACCACGTCCGGCTGGCGCAGGCACCGGCGCAGATCGAGTCGCTCGACACGACGATCGACCAGCTGGGCAACGAGTACGAGGACGTCACCAGGTCGCTGAATCTGGCCAAGGCCGAGGCGGATTCGCTCAACGCCCAGATCAGCGGATCGAGCGCCAGCGTCGGACCGCTGCAGTCACAGGTCGCCGCGGCCGAGGCGCAGGCCGAGGAGGTCTCACGCCGTCGCGCCGCCTACGAGACCATGCTCGCACCGCACGACGTCCGCATCCCGGAGACCGCCGACGAATTCTGGAATCTGCGCGAGGAGCTCGGCTCGCAGGCCAACGAGTTGCTGGCCAAGCTGGACCGCAGCCGGGAGGCCTCCACCGACGCGGAGTACGCCCAGAAGGTCGCGCGCATCGCCCGCGACGACGCGGCCAAGGAACTGCGCCGCGTGGAGCACGTCGGGTCGGCGCTGCCGGAGTCGGCCATCACCATGCGCGACCACATCTGCGCGGCCGTCGGCGTGGACCCCGGTGAGCTGCCCTACATCGCCGAGTTGATGGACCTGCGCCCCGAGCACGGTCGCTGGCGCGTGGCGGTGGAGAAGGTGCTCCGCGGAGCGGGGCTGCGGCTGTTGGTTCCCGACGGCCATTACGCGGCGGTGCTGCGATTCGTCAACGACACCAACATGGGCGGTCGCCTGCAACTGCATCACGTCCGCGCCAAGTTCGTCGGCGCCCAGCCCGGGGAGGCCGAGCCAAATACGTTGGCGGGCAAGCTCTTCGTCGTCGACCCCCGCCACCCCTGCGCCGCCGAGGCGGCCGACGTGGTCGCCGCAGCCGGTGACCACGTCTGCGTCGACACCCCGGACGTGTTTCCCCGCTTTCGCCGCGCGGTCACCGACACCGGTCTGTACAAGGACTCCGACCGGTTGGCCGTCAAGGACGACAGGCGACCACTTCGCCAGGCCGACTACATCTTTCAAGGCGACGTCGCCGCCAAGATCGACGCGCTGACCGTCGACCTGGCCGCGGCCGAGCAGGCGTATCACCAGGCCCGCAGCGCCGCCGACGGCATCGCCGCCGAACGGCAGCTGATGCGTGACCGCGCCGCGGCCTGCAAGGCGATCTGCGAGCAGTTCCCCCAGTGGAATCAGGTCGACGTGGACTCCGCGGACGGTCATGCCGACCGGCTGCGCGACCAGTACGAGTTACTGCTCGCCGAACACCCCGACATCGAGGCACTCAACGCACGGGCCGACGAGTGCTGGGACGAGATCCAGACCCTGATGACGCGCCGCGGGGCGATCCAGACCCGCCGCGACGACCTCGACGGCCGACGGACCCGGCTGCTCGAACTCGTCGAGCGCCTCACCCCGGCGTTCGTCTCCGAGCCGCTGACCGAGCTGCTCAACCGGTACGCGGGCGACGTGCCGGTGACCTTGGAACTGCTCAGTCCCGAGCCGCATCGCGAGGCGGTGTTCACCGCGATCCGCCGGGAGCGGGAGCAGCTTCGCGACAGCCGCAGGCGCTCCTACGACGAACTCGCCCGCATCCTCAACACCTTCGACACCGCGTTCCCGGACGCGATCCCCAACGACAGCGACGCCTTCGACGAGCGCGTGCACGACTACGTCGCGCTGTGCCGGCACATCGACGAGCGGGAGCTGCCCGAGGCCTACGAGCGGATGATGCGGCTGGTCACCGAACAGGCACCGGATGCGATCCTCACGCTGCACCGGGTGGCCGAGCAGGAGACGCGGCGCATCAGCGAGCAGATCACGCGGGTGAACACCGGGCTGGGCTCGGTGGAGTTCAACCGCGGCACGCGGCTGACGCTGCGCGCCACCCCGCGCAGCCTGACCGCCGTCGCGGAGCTCACCGACATCGTCAAGGCCATCTCACGGCGCATCGCCGAGGTGGGCCTGGGCGACAAGCAGGCCATCCTCGACCAGTACGCCGACATCCTGCGGCTGCGCAACCGGCTGGCGTCCACCGCGCCGGAGGACAAGGCCTGGACGCGCGACGCGCTCGACGTCCGCAACCGGTTCACGTTCGACTGCGCCGAGTGGGACGTCGGCACCGAGGAGCTGATCCGCACGCACAGCAACGCCGGCGACAACTCCGGTGGCGAGCAGGAGAAGCTGATGGCGTTCTGCCTCGCCGGTGCGTTGAGCTTCAACCTCGCCAACCCGGAGAGTGTGGACAACCGGCCGGTGTTCGCGCAGTTGATGCTCGACGAGGCGTTCTCGAAGTCCGATCCGCAGTTCGCGCAGCAGGCGCTGCAGGCGTTCCGCAAGTTCGGCTTCCAGCTGGTCATCGTGGCCACGGTGCAGAACGCCACCACCATTCAGCCCTACATCGACAGCGTGGTGATGGTGTCCAAGGCCGACGCGACCGGTCGCAACGCGCGGCCGGTGGCCACGGTGGCGACCAAGACCATCTCCGACTTCACCGCCCTGAAGCAGGACATGATGGTCTCGGCGGCCGCGGCGCGGGTGCCGGCGACCGTCTGAGGTCGAGTAGCAGAGTCGGTCACGCGCCGCAAGGCCCGGACGGAGGAGTTGAAGCCGGACATCGGCGGCCCGTCGGCCGATTCGGCCCGGACCGCCACACCGAAGACTCGAGGGGTCAGTTCGACGACCCCACACCCTTCGGAGGAAACCGTGCCGTTCCCATCTCGTCGACGATTCCTCGTCGGTCTCGCGGCGGGTCCGCTCGCGTTGGCACTGTCCTGCTCGGCCGACCTGCCGCGTCCCTCGTCGGACGACTCGGGCCGTCGCCGTCCGCTGCCGATCCCGCCGCTCGCGGACTCCATCGTCGACGGCGACGGGACGAGGACGTTCACGCTGCGAGCCGCACCGGGGTCCGCTGAGATAGTTGCCGGAACCAGCACGTCGACCTGGGGTTACAACGGATCCATCCTGGGCCCCACACTGCGGGCCCGCGACGGCGAAACGGTTGCGGTGGATTTCGAGAACGCCCTGCCGGTGCCGTCCACGGTGCACTGGCACGGCATGCATCTGCCCGCCCGATGCGACGGTGGTCCGCACCAGACCGTCGCGCCCGGCGGACGCTGGCGCCCGACGTGGACCATCCGGCAACCCGCGGCAACGCTGTGGTATCACCCGCATCCGCACGGCCAGACCGAGAAGCACCTCTACCGGGGACTCGCCGGCCTGTTCATCGTCGACGACGACGCCTCGCCCGACGCATTGCCGCACCACTACGGCGTCGACGACATTCCGCTCGTCGTGCAGGACCGCAAGTTCACCGCAACCGGCGCTCTCGACGAGTCCGATGCGACGGACGTCGGCCTGCTCGGCGACACGATCGTCACCAACGGCATTGCGGGAGCATATCTTCCGATGCAGACCGCGAGGATCAGGCTGCGCATCCTCAACGGTTCCGGCGGCCGCCTGTACAACCTGGGCTTCGCCGAGGATCTCGAATTCCATCTGGTGGCCAGCGACGGTGGGCTGCTGTCGGCGCCGGTCGCCGCCCGTCGCGTTCAAGTGAGTCCCGGCGAGCGGGTGGAGATCGTCGTGACCGTGATGCCCGGCAGCCCGACGGTGTTACGGTCCTTCCCGATCGCGGATCGGGCGGGTCTACCCCCGCACGAAGCCCACCGGTTCGGGGTCGACGACGCGTTCGACGTCCTCGAAATTCGACCCCGCGGGACGTTGTCCCCGAGCGCACCCCTGCCGACGGTCCTGGCGCACCTCCCCACCCCCGTCGCACCTACCGCCGCCGCCGAGAGGTCCTTCGATCTGCAGTGGCACATGATCAACCACGAGCGGATGGACATGGACCGCGTCGACTTCTGCACGACCGTCGACGTCGACGAGGTGTGGACCGTGCGCAACGTCGACGACTGGCCCCACAACTTTCACGTCCACGACACTCGATTCCGGATCCTCGACGTCGACGGAAGTCCGCCCCCCGCCGCGCTCGCCGGTTACAAGGACACCGTCTACACCCCTCCCGGACAACGGATTCGGCTCGCGCTGCGGTTCGCGGACTACACGGACCGGACCAACGCCTACATGTACCACTGTCACCTCGCGATGCACGAGGACCAGGGAATGATGGGCCAGTTCCTCGTCCTCGCACCCGGTGAGGTGCCCGCGCCCCAGCCGATGGGCATGGCTGGTCACGCCATGCGCTGAAACCCGTGCACCGCGAGCTGGACCCGGTTGGCCGAGCCGGTCTTCTCCATCAGGTTCGCAACGTGGGTCTTCACCGTCGTGACGCCCAGATGGAGCCGATCCGCGATCTCCTGATTGGACAGCCCCTCGACCACCAGAGGCAGGACCTCCAGTTCACGCGTGGTCAGCGGTGCCTCCAGCGGGTCGGCGGCCGCGGCTGTCCCGCCGTCACCTGCCTGGACCGCTCGGGTGACCAACCGTCGCAACAGATGCGGCGACAGCGAGTAGTCCCCGCCTGCCGTGCGACGGATGGCGTCGAGCAACTCCGCGGGGCTGGTGTCCTTGACCAGGAATCCCGCCGCACCGGCGGCCAGCGCCGGATAGAGGTGAGCGTCGTCGTCGAAGGTGGTGAGCGCCAACACCTTCGACTCGGTTCCGGCGGACACGATGAGGCGGGTGGCCGTGACGCCGTCCACCCCGGGCATCCGCAGATCCATCAGGACGACGTCCGGAACCAGTTCCAGTGCCAATCTCACCGCCTGCTCCCCGTCGGCGGCCTCCCCCATGACGTCGAGGTCGGCGGTGGACTCGCACAGCATGCGCAACCCCGCCCGCACCAGCCTCTGGTCGTCGACGATCACCACGCGGATCGGGGTCATCGGGGCACGTCCGTAGCGGCCGTCGACGTCGGCAGCCACGCCTCGACGACCCAGTCCTCCGCACTGCGGCGGACGTCGAACCGGCCGCCGACGAGGCTCAGCCGTTCCGTCATGCCGATGATCCCGTGCCCGTCGACGTGGGGCGACGGGCCCGGCGTCGCCGTACTGGCGATTCGGATGGAGACGCCGGCACCGCGGGCCTCCACGCGCACGTCGACGGGCGACGAGGGATCTGCGTGCTTCATCACGTTGGTGAGCGCCTCCTGCGTCACCCGCAACAGGGTGAGCCGCGCGATCGCATCGAGTCCGGCGGACTGACGGTCGACGTGGGCGCTCACGGTGAAACCGGCTGCGCGGGTTCGCCCCACGGCCGTGTCGATCTCTGCCCACACTGCTTCGGGTTCGATCATCGCGACCTTACTGAGCACCGGATCACGGAGCGCCACCTGAAGTCGACGGATGTCGGCGAGCGCATCGGCGGCCGTGTCGTGCACGTCGGAGAGCACGGCGGCCACCGTTGGTTCCACGTCGTCGAGCACGTGGTCGGCGACGCCGATCCGCACCACGATGGATGCCATGTGATGCGCAACCAGGTCGTGCAGCTCACGTGCCATGGCGGTGCGCTCCTCGGCACGGACGGCGACTTCACCTGCCGCCCTTCGCGCTTCAGCGTCGTCGAGTCGCTCCCGATGAATGGTCGCAAGGCGTCGCTGACCACGCAGGTAGAGACCGAGCAGCACGGGCAGGCCGACACCGGCGACGAGCGTCACCGCGTTGGTGGCACTCCACGGCGTCGCGTAGGCGTCCAACCAACTGCCCAGAAGCAGTGCGGCCAGCCATGCCGCGGTCACCACGACGACGGCCTGGTTTCGCTCGCTTCGCGCGGCGACGTCCGCGACGGCCACGGCGCCGAGGTATGGCACCAGGCCGGACACACCCCAGGCCTCGGCGGCGAACAACGGCACCGCGAGTGCCGACAGGATCACCGACGCCGCAACGGGTTGCCACCGCCCGGCGACGAAGACGACGGCGGCCGCGAGCGAGAGCAGCCAGTAGGTACCCGGCACGTGAAACCGACCGGGAAACGTGCTCGCCAGCAACAGCATCGGCACCAATGGCAGTGGCGCCAGCCGGATCGCCCATCGGATTCGTGCCGCACGCGCCGCCACCGCAGGCCGTTCGGTCCTCAGATGTACATCGCGGGGTCGATGTAATAGGTCGGGTCGACGCCCTCTTCGCGCTGCTTCTCCGTCCGCACGCGCACCACGGCGGGGATGCCGGTGGCGATTGACCCGGCGGGCACGTCGCGCGTCACGACGGCGTTGGCGCCGATCGCGCTGTCGTCCCCCACGGTCAGCGGTCCGAGGACCTTGGCGCCGGCGCCGATGGTCACCCGGTGCCCAATCGTGGGGTGGCGCTTGACCTGTTGCATGGTGCGACCGCCCAGGGTGACCCCGTGATAGATCATCACGTCGTCGCCGACTTCGGCGGTTTCGCCGATGACCACACCCATGCCGTGGTCGATGAAGAAGCGGCGACCGATGGTCGCGCCGGGATGGATCTCGATGCCGGTGAGGAAGCGCGTGAGCTGCGTCAGGATCCGGGCGGGCCCGCGCAGTGCCGGGTTCGCCCACAGTCGGTGCGCCAGCCGGTAGGACCAGATGGCGTGCAGGCCCGAGTAGACGATCGCGTTCTCCACGTCACCGCGCGAGGCCGGATCGTGCGTCCGCGCGTTGGCCAGATCTTCGCGCAGGGTCGACAGCAGGGTCACGGGGCGGTCAGTCCCTGATGTGGTCGAAGAGCACGGTGGAGATGTAGCGCTCGCCGAAGTCGCAGACCACCGCGACGATCAGCTTGCCGGCGTTCTCGGGCCGCTTCGCCAATTCGAGTGCCGCCCAGATGATGGCGCCCGAGGAGATGCCGCCGAGGATGCCCTCCTGGGTGCCGAGTTCGCGCGCGACCCGCACGGAGTCGTCGATCGTGACGTCGATGATCTCGTCATAGCTCTCGCGGTCGAGGATCTCGGGGATGAAGTTGGCCCCGATGCCCTGGATCTTGTGCGGGCCGGCCTCGCCCTTGGTCAGCAGCGGTGAGTCGATGGGTTCGACGCCGACGATCTGAACGTCGGGCTTGCGGGACTTCAGGACGGGTCCGACGCCGCTGATGGTGCCGCCGGTGCCGATCCCGGCGACGAAGATGTCGACCTTTCCGTCGGTGTCGTCCCAGACCTCTTCGGCCGTGGTCGCCCGGTGGATTGCCGGGTTCGCGGGGTTGGCGAACTGGTTGGCGGCCACCGCGTTCTCCGTCTCGGAGATGATCTGCTTGGCCCTCGCCACGGCGCCGGCCATGCCCTCGGATCCCGGGGTGAGGACGATCTCGGCGCCGTAGGCGCGCAACATCACCCGCCGCTCGGTGGACATGGTCTCCGGCATGGTGAGGATCACCTTGTAGCCGCGTGCCGCACCCACCATGGCCAGGGCGATGCCGGTGTTGCCGCTGGTGGCCTCGACGATCGTGCCGCCGGGCTTCAGCTCGCCGGACTTCTCGGCGGCGTCGATGATCGCGACGCCGATGCGGTCCTTGACGCTGTTGGCCGGGTTGTAGAACTCGAGTTTGGCCACGACCTGCGCGCCGAGGCCATCAGTCAACCGGTTCAGCCGGACGAGCGGGGTGCGCCCGACCAGCTCGCTGACGTTCTCGTAGATCCTGCCCATGGCTGACCCTTCGTCGTGGCCGGTCGGCACCGGCGCCGTTCCCCGAGTTTATGCGTGAGCGCTTCGGGGCGAGTGGGCGCGGCCACCCACCACGGCGACCTCGACGGATTGACACCAGGTTCACAGCGTAGGTTTCCACGGCGCCGGGCATACCGGGTGGGGTCGCCGCGGGTCGTGTCGGCATGGACGAGAGGAGCTGCGGCGTTGACCGTCACCAGTAGAGCTGCGGTGGGATTCCGCTCCGAGCGCGGCCCGGTCCTCATCTCGGTGATGCTGAGTACCGGTCTGGTCGCCATCGACTCGACGGTGTTGGCGACGGCCGTGCCGTCGATCGTCGGCGAGCTGGGCGGCTTCCATCAATTCCCGTGGTTGTTCTCCGCCTACCTGCTGGGGCAGGCCGTCACCACGCCGATCTACGCCAAGCTGTCCGACGTCTTCGGCCGCAAACCCATTCTGCTACTGGGCATCGGCTTGTTCCTGCTGGGCTCCATCCTCTGCGCTGCGGCCTGGAACATGCTGGCGCTCATCGTCTTCCGGGCGGTCCAGGGACTCGGTGCCGGTGCCGTCCAACCGACGGCGATGACCATCGTCGGGGACGTCTACACCGTGGCCGAGCGTGCCAGGGTGCAGGGGTATCTCGCCAGCGTGTGGGCGATCTCCTCGGTCGTCGGCCCGATGCTGGGTGGAGCGTTCTCCCAACTCGGGATCTGGCGTGGCGTGTTCCTGATCAACATCCCCTTGTGTCTGCTGGCGGCGTGGATGTTCAACCGGCACTTCCACGAGACCCTCGAGCGGCGGCACCGGACGGTCGACTCGCTGGGCGCGGTGCTGCTGGCCCTGGCCATGACGGCGCTGGTGCTCGGCGTGCTCGGCGGCGGGCAGAGCTGGGCGTGGAACTCGGTGCCGAGCATCGCGGCGTTCACCGTCGGCGTGGTGCTGCTGATCGCGTTCGTGGTCGTGGAGCGGCGCGCCGCCGAGCCAATCCTTCCCCTCTGGGTGTTCTCCCGCCGGTTGTTGTGTGCGACCACGATCGTCGCCTTCGGGGTCGGTGCGATCCTGATGGGGCTGACGTCGTACGTGCCGACGTTCCTGGAGGGTTCGCTGGGCGTCGAGCCCATCGTCGCGGGACTCGCCTTGGCGGCGCTGACGATCGGCTGGCCCGCCACCGCCGCGGTGGCCGGGAGACTGTATCTCCGTTGGGGATTCAAGTGGACCGCGGTGGTGGGCGTCACACTGGTCATCGTGGGAGCAGCGGCACTGGTGGCCACGGTCGGCCATCCCAACGTGGCCGTCGTGGCGGCGGCCTGCTTCGTGATGGGCGGCGGCATGGGGCTGCTCGCGGTGCCGACGTTGATCGCCGCGCAGTCCAGCGTCGAGTGGGAGGAACGCGGTGTCGTGACGGGAAACAACATGTTCGCCCGCTCGCTGGGCAGTGCCATCGGCGTGGCGATCTTCGGCGCGATCGCCAACTCGATCTTCGGCGCCGGCGACATCCATGCCGTCGGGCCGGTGGCCATCCAGGCAGGCTCGGCCGCGGTGTTCGTCGGCGTCCTCGTCGTCGCCGCGGCGACCGCCGTCGCGGTGGCCGCCATGCCCCGCACGCCGGTGCCGCCGGCGGCGCAGTGACCGGGTAGTCGACGACGGGAGCCTCGGATGTCCAGTTGGCCGCTGTGGATGCTGTGCGGCGCCTTCCTCGCGGCCGGTGCGGCGATCTGGATCGCGGGCATCGCACTGTCGAATCAGACCGACGTCTTGTCGGTTCGCCTTCACCTGGGGTCGGCGATGGGCGGTGTCATCCTCCTCGCGGTGGCCACGAATCTGCCGGAGATCGCGATCGTGGCCAGCGCGTCGCTGTCGGGCAACGTGGGAGTGGCCGTCGGGAACATCCTGGGCGGCATCGCCATTCAGACGGTCGTCCTCGTCGCCGTGGACGCCTTCGGCGTGCGGGGTCCCCGGCCACTGACCTACCGGGCGGCCTCACTCGTGCTGGTGGTGGAGGCGGCGCTCGTGGTCGTGGTGCTGGCCATCGTGATCGCGGGCACCCAGTTGCCGACGTCTCTGATGGTCCTTCACGTGACTCCTGCCACCGTGCTGATCCTGGTGGCGTGGCTGGCCGGACTGTTCCTGGTGCGACGTGCGGGCCGGTCGCTGCCCTGGCACGAGTCGGGCCAACCGCCGGACGGCCAGGAACACCCCCGCGGGCACGGCACGGCCACCAACGAGCAGCAGGCGACCAGCCGCGGAATCAGCACCGCGAAGTCCGCCGTCGTCTTCGCCCTGTCCGCCGTGGTGACGCTGCTGGCGGGCGTGGTACTCGAACGAAGCGGTGACGCGATCGCCGACGACGTCGGCCTGTCGGGGGTGCTGTTCGGTGCGACCGTGCTCGCCGCCGCGACGTCCCTGCCGGAACTGTCGACCGGCTTGGCGTCGGTTCGCAACGGCGACTATCAACTCGCCGTGTCGGACATCTTCGGTGGCAACGCGTTCTTGCCCGTGCTGTTCCTGATGGCGACGCTGATCTCGGGCAAGGCGGTGCTGCCGCAGGCCGAACGCACCGACATCTACCTGACGGCTCTGGCGATGGTGTTGACGCTCGTCTATGCCGCTGGTCTGTTGTTTCGCCCGCGACGGCGGTACGCCCGGATGGGCGTGGACTCCCTCGCCGTGCTCGTCGTCTACGTCATCGGCGTCGGCGGGCTGTTCGCCATCGCCGGCGCGGGTTGAGTTCATCCCGCATCGTGGGGCGAGATGTTTGACGCGCCGGATCGGAGATACCTCAACGTCAGGTGCGCGATTCGTGAACGGAGGTGATGGTCCATGGCCCGCGACACGAGAGGGCCGGTTCCCTACGGCAGTTCTGACCTGCGCCGGTTCAGCCTGAATCCCGGGCACTGGCGTCAGGCTCGCAAGATGCTTGCCGCTCAGGCGATGTCGGCCGCGCTGATCGGCGTCGCCGGCCTGATCGGCGTCTACGTGGAACGTCCCCGTGGTGTCGGCGTCTACGCGGTGGGCCTCGACCTGACGCCGGCGCTGAGCTGGGCCCTGGTGGCGGTCGGCGCCGCAGCCGGGTCCGCCATGCTGCATCGTCGAGTTGCCAAGGTTTTCACCGCCGCGATGGCGATCGTGTCGCTGCCCATGGTGATCACGAGTGCGGTCGCCGCCACTCATCACACCCCCGGGCCGTTCGGTTTCACCGCAGGTGCGACGGTGCTCTACGCAGCCGTCTTCTGCGCCAACCTGGCCACCGGAATCTGGTTGATTCCCAACCACGTCGAGGGTCCGACGTGGATGCACACCGGACGGTAGCGTCGGTCGGACGCCGTCACCGCACCAGGACGGCGATCTCGGACTGATAGCGGTCGCGTTCCTGCGCCGAGAGGGCCGGCGAGAATTCCACCACGACGGTCTGAACCTGGAAGAGGCCGCGCGTCGCGGCATAGGACTGCGCCCGCGCGCTACTGGCGAAGGACTTCACCCGCACCGTGTCGGTCACCACCGACTGTTCGCACCCGTCCCGTGGACACTCCTGAGCGGTGGTGTCCACCACGTTCGGCGCCGCGAATCCGGCGTCCGACAACTCGAGGACCACTCCCCGCGCGGTCAGGGCGTCGAGCTCCCCTCCCCTGGTGGCCGACGCCGCCGGCACGGGCGACTCGGCGGTCGCCGACGACGCGGGCGGTGGGTATCCCGGAAGGCGGCTGGAACAACCACTGACGAGACACACCACCAGGAGGCTGGTTCCCACGATCCGTTCGATCACGTCGTCGACTTCCCGTTCTGCCGGTCACGGCGGTGAATATGCCTGCACGAGGGGCACTTTGGCCCGCGGGCTCAGACGAGCAGGCCGTCGTTCCACGGTTCCGGAGCGGGTTCGCCGCCCGCCGCCGTGAACGCGGTGAGGGCGCGCACCAGTCCGTGACGCTCGGGTTCCGCAATGGTCGTCACGATCTCGGCCAGCACTCGGCGCCGCGCCGCGGTGACCTCGGCGACGACGTCACGGCCCCGGGTGGTCAGGTCCACGACGAGTTCGCGCCGGGAGTCGGGATGGGGCCGGCGGTCGACCAGACCGGCGCCGACGAGCCGCTCGACCATTCGGCCGGTGGTCGACGGCTGCACCCCCAGCAGTCCCGCCAGGGTCGCCAGGTTGACGGGACCGCGCGTGGACAAGATCACCAACGTCCGGAATTGCGGGATGGTCAGCGTTTCGTCGCTCTCGGCGATCGAGCGGGCCGAGATCGCGATCAGCAGACGTGATGCCGTGAGGATGGCATCGGTGACGGCGTCGACCGAGTCGTGCCCTCCGCTGCCGCCTGACTCGGGCATTGCCCTGCTCCTCCGCCGGTGTCCGCTCGATCCCACAGGAGATGCTAAGAGCAACTGTTGCATACTGCAATCATGCACATCGTCTGCGGCTTCCCCGCCGCCACGTCGCCGGTCCGGTCGTCGTGAACATGGACTCGGCGCCCCCGCCCGACCTCGCCGCCGTCCTGGCGGCATGGATGGCGTCGCCGGTGGCCGACCTCGTGATACTCCTCGGCATCGTCGGATATCTGGCCTTGGTGCTGCGGTTCCGGAGACACGGGCAACGGTGGGCGCCGTTGCGCACGTCGTCGGCCGTCGCCGCCGTCGTGCTGCTGGTCCTGGTGGTCAACGGCCCGCTCGACGTGTACTCGCACCATCTGTTCTGGGTGCACATGATCGTGCATCTGATACTCATCACCGTGGTGCCGGCACTCCTGGTGTGGGCGCAGCCGATCCGCCTGCTTCGGGACGCGGGCGGTCCGGTCGTCGGCGACCGCGTCGACCGATTCCGCCACAGACGCGCGTTTCGGTGGCTGATCTCGCCGCGCCTCACGGTGCCGCTCTACGCGGCGGTCCTGGTGCTCACCCACCTCACCGGATTCCAGGAGGCGATGAGCCAGCACGGGTGGATCCACGACGGCGAGCTGATCCTCTACCTCGTCGCCGGATACCTTCTGCTGCTCCCGCTGGTCGGCGACGAACTCACCACCGACCCGCCGCTGGCGCATCTGCTCAAGTTCGTCGTGCTCGCCATCTGCATGTTCCCCGACACCCTGGTCGGCATCGTGCTGATGATGACCACCTCACCCCTGGCGCCTGCGTACGCGGCGTCGCGGGACTGGGGACCGTCGGCCATCGTCGACCAGGCCACCGCCGGAGCCGTCATGTGGTTCGGCGGCGACGGCTTGATGATGGTGCTCATGGTCGTCGTCGGCGGCCGGTGGGTGTCGCGCGGCGACCGCGCGGGCGGCGGCCTCGGACCGTGGTTGGACGGCGTGCGCCGGGGCGCGACCCTCGGGGCCGACGCCCCGTCGGACGACTCGGTCGACGTGGACGACGACGACGCCGCGCTGGCGGCCTACAACGCCCGCCTGGCCGCACTCCACGAGGGCAGCATCCGCCGCGAGGGACGGTGACGCCCGTTCGCGGGTGAGCAGCGGCGCAAACGGGTACCCGCGCGCATGACGTCGTCGCCGCATGTCCCGGAGTGCACCGGCAAGCGGCCGAGGTGACCATCGGCTACGCCTCTCTGCGCGAGACCGTTCGCACCCAGCTGTGGCCCCTGCCCGTCGTGGGCGTCGTCGTCGCGGTCGTCGTCGCGGTGGTGATGCCGCACCTCGACGCGCGGTTCGACGACGATTTGCCGGCCTGGGTGTCGTCGCTTGTGTTCGGCGGCGACGCCGGGGCCGCCAGGACCCTGCTGGACGCCATCTCCAGCTCGCTGATCACCGTCACCTCCCTGACGTTCTCGTTGACGGTGGTCACGCTGCAGTTGGCCAGTGGTCAGTTCTCGCCCCGGTTGCTGCGCACCTTCACCAGCGACGTCTTCGTCCAGGCGACCCTGGCCCTGTTCCTGTCGACGTTCACCTACGCGCTGACGCTGCTCCGCGCGGTGCGCGACACCGACGACGGGACGGCGTTCGTCCCTCGGCTGTCGGTCACCCTCGCCTTCCTGCTCGGGGTGGTGAGCGTCCTCGCGCTGGTGTTGTTCCTCGCCCACCTGGCCCGCCAGATCCGGGTGGAGACGATGCTGCGCGAGGTGCACGCCGACGCCAGCGCCGCCATCGACGGCAACACCGTCGCCGACGCCGGACCGCAGGCGCCGCTGCCCACGCCCCCGACCAATGCGTCCGTAATCCTCGCGCCGTCGTCGGGCTTCATGACCCACGTCGACGAACGGCGGTTGCTCAGAGCGGCAACCGAACTCGACGCCATCCTGATCGTCGACCGCCACCCCGGCGACTCCCTCGTCGCCGGGGTCCCGATCGGCGTCGCGTGGTCGGCCTCCGGCCGCCTCGACGCCCGAGCCGTCGACCAGCTTCGGACCGCCGTGTCCCGCGCCGTCGGGATCGGCTACGAGCGCACCGCCGCCCAGGACGTCGGATACGGGCTCCGCCAGCTCACCGACGTCGCCAACAAGGCCCTGTCGCCGGGCATCAACGATCCGACCACGGCGGTTCACGCATTGGGCCACATCTCGTCGCTGCTGTGCCAGCTGGCCGGCCGAGACCTCCGGACCGTCGCGCTGCGCGATGGCGACGACGAGGCCCGGGTGTTCCTGCGGCGTCCCGGCTTCGACGAGATCGTCGAGGTCGCGATCAGCCAGCCGCGCCGCTATGCGGCCGGTGACCACCAGGTGTTGACGCGGATCTTCGGACTCCTTGAGGAACTCGCCTGGCACCTCGACGACCACGCCGTGATCCACGAGCAACTGAGTCGGACTCGACGCACGGTGCAGCGCGAGGACTTCGACGACGCCGAGCGCGCCCAACTCGACCGCGCCGCCACCCGCGTCGAGGACGCCATCGCCGGACGCACCGGGTGCGGGCTCGCCGTGTAGTGCGGCGGTCCAGCCCTTGCACGACGCCGGCGGTGGTCGCGCCGTAGGCCAAGTGGGGAATCACGTCGGCCGCCCAGTCCTTGGCCGCCCACGTCCGCGGGTCGGAGATCCCGAGGGCAGCCAACGGTCCGTCGGCGGCGGCCATCGCGCCGAACGCCGCGACGACGGTGCCGAGCACCGGGTGGGGGCGCCACCCCAGGCCCCGCGCCATGCCGAGCGCCGCTCCGACGCCCACGCCGGCGACCAGGCCGCTCAAGGGGCCGAGTCCCGCCAGTCGATCGTCGCGCTGCTCCTGGTCACCCGGGATCTGCACGCCGGCCTTGTCGGCCAGTGCCTCGACGGTCTGCTGCGGCGTGCTGCTGCTGCCCCGCGCACGAACCGCCATGTCGAGGTAGGTGACGGCGTTCAAGGCGGTGGTGCCGGCCGCCCCCGCGGCCGCACCGGCGAGCAGCCCGCGAACGGCGCTCACGCGCCGGACTCCGTCATGGCGGCAACCATCGGCGGGCAATGGAACCTCGGACTGGTGCGCTCGTGTGTCATGGGCCGTCGGTACCCGCCGTGCACGCAGTCACTCCTGGCACGGATCACGTATCCAGCCGGGGTGGGGCGTGACGGGCCAACACCGCCTCCGGACCGGGCCGCTGCGATACGTTGAGCGGGACGCACGCCGCCGCCCGTACCGCGGATCGCGATTTCCGTCCGGTCGGAGGGATGCACTGCCATGACGCGCATGGCCGGGCTCGTGATCGCCGATCGCTTCAAGATCAAGCGTCTGATCGGCATCGGCGGCACCGGTCAGGTCTGGGAGGCGACCGACCTGCAGACCCACGGGCTCGTCGCCCTGAAGATCCTGCGCGACGAGGTGTCGGAGGACCTGGTCACCCAGGCGCGGTTCCGCCGCGAAGCCGACACCATTGCCGCCCTGCACCATCCGGGCATCGCCCGCTTCGTCGACTACGGCCACGTGCCCGACCCCTCCCCCCTGGGCGGGCGCACCGTCACCTACCTGGCCACCGAGTTCATCCGGGGTGAATCCCTCAGCGTGCTGATCCACCGCTCCGAGCGGTTGCCACCGGGACGGACGCTGAACGTGCTGGAGGGCGTCGCCCGGGCGCTCGGGCACGCCCACGCCGCCGGGGTGGTGCACCGCGACGTCAAGCCCAGCAACATCCTGGTCACCAGGGACGGCGCCGCCAAGCTCACTGACTTCGGCATCGTGCGGGTGGTGGGCGAGGCCACCCTGACCCACGTCGGCACCGTGATGGGAACGGCGCGGTACATGTCACCGGAACAGGCCCGTGGCGACGTCGCGACCGCGGCGAGCGACGTCTACTCCCTTGCGGTCGTGGGCTACGAGATGATCACCGGCACAGCGCTGTTCGCGGGTCGCGATCCGCTGTCCGTCGCCATGAGCCACATGGACGACGAACCCGCCGCGCTGCCGGATGCCGCCGGCAAGCCCCTGCAGGCCCTCATCGCCAGGGCCCTGCAGAAGGATCCCCGCCGACGACCGGCGAACGGGACCGAGTTCGCCGAGGAGATCGCGGCCGCACGGCAACCCATCCGGCCCCAGGCCCGGTCGACCGGCGACCGGGTGCCCGCGACGACGCGGATGTTGCGTCGCCTCAAGGGCTTACACCGCAGGTGACGGGTTCGGCGGTCTGCCGCCGAGTGTGCGGGTGATCTGCTCGGCGTAGCCGACGAGCAGGTCGATCCACTCCTCGCATCGTCGTCGTGGCATTCGCAGCGTGGGACCACTGATGGTGACCGCGCCCAGGATGTCTCCCGCGGAGTCGAACACCGGAGCCGAGAGCCCGGATGCGGAGTCGTCGCGTTCACCCGCGGTGATGGCATAGCCGTCCGACCTGGTGTGCGCGATCAGGGCGCGGAGTTCGTCGGCGCTGGTGACCGTGCGATCGGCCAGCTGCTCGAGGGGCGTGCTCAAGACCTTCTCGGCGAGCGCGGGATTCCAGGCCAGCAGCACGCGGGACGCCGAGCCGACGTGCAGTGGTATCACCTTGCCCACGTACATCTCCCGCCGCAGCGCGTGGTGGGTTTCGGCGACGGCGATGCAGACGCGGAAGTTCTGCTCGACGGTGAAGAAGCACGCGGTTTCGGTGGTCTCGTCCCGCATGTCCTTGAGCACGGGGTTGACGACGGCCAAGACGTCGACGTCCTTGCGAGCGGTGGCCGCCCAGTAGGACATCCGGATGCCGATGCGGATGTGATCACCGACGCGGTCGAGCAGGCCTTGAGCCACCATGTTGCTGACCAACCGCTGCACGGTGGAGGTGGGCAGTCCCGTCGTCTGTTGAATCTCCCCCAGGGTCATCGCCGGCCGCGTCAGCGTGAACGCATTCAGGATCTCGGTGATCTTGTTCAGGACCAGCAGCGTCTGTTGCCTCCCCGAGGGGTCCGCCTCGCCGTGTGCCATGTCGACGAACCTACCGTCGCCGCCCGGCATCTCCGATCACCCAGGGAAACGCCGTTGCCGACGAGCGGGCACCCTGGGCGGTCTTGGATCGGTTCGCCTCGCCGATCTCGGCGAGGATGCGCTCGGAGAGTTCCACGATCCCAGTCAGCGTCGTCGGGGTGATCCAATCGGGACGCAACGCGAAGAGCAAGTCTTCGGTCGCGGTGTTCCCGCTGGCACCGGGCGCGAACGGGCAGCCGCCGAGGCCGCCGAGGGATCCGTCGACCATGGTGGCTCCGGCATCGATCGCCGCGAGGGTGTTCGCGACACCGAGGCCCCAGGTGTCGTGTCCGTGAAACACCAAGCGCTGCTGCGGTTGCGCGACTCGCAGCGCCGAGACCAGGTCGGCGACCTGGGTGGGGATGGCCTGTCCGATGGTGTCGCAGACCACGATGTGTTCGGCACCGTCGGTGCGGCGGTCGGCGGCAATCGCCAGGACCCGCCGCGGGTCGGTGATCCCCTCGAAGGGACAGGTGAACGCGGTTGCGATGCACAGCTGAATGGAGCCGCCGACGTCGTGGGCAATCCGGATGGCGTCGGGCATCGCCGCGACGCTGGTGTCGGTGTCGCGGCCGATGTTGGCCTTGTTGTGGGAGTTCGACGCCGACAGGCAGTACTGAAAGCGTCGCGCTCCGGCAGCGGCCGCCTTCTCGACGTGGCGAGGGGTGGCGACCCAGATCCAGCACTTGTCGAGCTCCTCGGGCGTGAGGGCGGCGACCACGTCGAGGGTGTCGGCCAGCGGGGGGACCAGATCACCGCGGGCCATCGAGCCGATCTCCAAACTCGGCATCCCGAGTGCCAGCAGGTCGCGGACGACGTCGACCTTCAGTTGGGTGGGCATGGTCTTGGACGTCAGCTGCAGACCGTCGCGCAGCGTGACGTCGCGCACCTCGGCGCGAGGGGTGTAGGCCCGGGGCTCGACCGTGGTCACGCGAGTGCTCCGATCTCGTCGTCGTCGAGCTTCAACAGCGACGACAGCACGTCATGGGTGTGCTCGCCGAGATCGGGTCCGATGCTGCGGATCGGAAGTGACCTGCCGCCGATGACCGGAACGATGCCGGTGAACCCGACGCTCTTCGGTTCGTCGTCCCCGGTGTCGACGTCGAAGTGCTGAATCATGTTGCGCGCCTCGTATTGCTCGTCGTCACAGATGTCGGCGGCGGTGTAGATGGGCCCGGACGGCACCCCGGCCTCGTCGAGGATCTTCAGCGCCTCGTCGCGGCCGAGTTGGCTCGACCACTGCCCGATCGCGTCGTCGAGTTCGTCACGGCGCGACCAGCGTCCGGCGTTGGTCTGCAGATCGGGGTCGTCGGCGAGGTCGGGCCGTCCGATGGTCCTCATGTACCGCTGGTAGATGGCGTCGCCGTTCCCGGCGACGATGATGCTGGTGCCGTCGTCGCAGGGGTAGGCGTTGCTCGGGGCGATGCCCTCCATCCGCCCGCCGACGCGTTCCCGGGTGATGCCGTAGGCGAGGTAGTCCGGGACCAGCGACTCCATCACCGACAGGATGGACTCGTTGAGCGCGACGTCGATCACGCGCTGCTCCAGCGGCACGGACGTCCGCTCCCGTTGAAACAGCGCCATGACGGTGCCGAAGGCGGCATGGATGCCGGCAATCGAGTCGCCGATGGACACGCCGGTGCGCACCGGTGGGCGGTCGGGGTCGCCGACCAGTTCGCGCAGACCACCGAAAGCCTCTGCGACGGCGGCGAATCCCGGGCGTTGGGACATCGGGCCGGTTTGGCCGAACGCCGAGATGCGGGTGATGATCAGCGTCGGGTTGGCCTCGTTCAGCGCCGCCGGGCTCAGGCCCCACTTCTCCAGCGTGCCGGGCCGGAAGTTCTCGAGCAGCACGTCGCAGTGCCGGACCAGGTCCAGCACGATGTCACGTCCCCGATCGGTCTTCAGATCGAGCACGATCGACTTCTTGTTGCGGTTGATCGTCCGGTAGAGCATCGAGGTGTCCCCCGAGTACAACCGCCAGTTGCGCAGTTCGTCGCCGGTGACGGGTCGTTCGACCTTGATGACCTCGGCGCCGAAGTCGGCGAGCATCCGGCCTGCGGTGGGGGCGGCGATGTAGTTGCCGAGTTCCAGCACGCGGACGCCGTCGAGTGGGCGAATGTCGTTGTCTGTCATCGTGATTCCTTGGTGAAGAGCGAGCGTCAGAACAGGAGGCTGGCGGGCAGGATCAGCAGGATTGCGACCACCGAGGCGACGGACACTCCGACGGTGACGGTCTTGAGCGCACCGCGGGTGGACTGGCCGAGCAGGGACTGCAGGAGCCAGAAGGTGTTGCTGGTGACGTGGACCGCGAAGAGCGAGCCGGCGCCGGCGGCGAGCGCGACCAGCACGGGATCCAAGCCGAGGAGTGGCACCACCGGCGCCAAGATGCCCGCGGAGGTGATGGCGGAGATGGTGACCGATCCGACCGCGACGTGCAGCGCCGCCGCGATCACCCACACCACGAGCAGCGGAGCGGCGGTGTTGGCGGTGAAGTAGTCGCCGAGGATGTCGCCCAGACCGGCGGCCTTGATGGTGGCGGCCAGTGAGCCACCCACCCCGGTCAGGATGAGGATCTGCCCGCTTTCCTTGAACCCGGTGGCGAACGCCTTCTGGATCGGCTCCGCGCCGAGGGCGTAGCGGCCGACGAAGCTGGTACCGACGAGGCCGATCAGCAGGGCGATGACCGGTGAGGAGAGAAAGGCGACGACGGGGTTGTGGACGTCGACGGCGTCGAGGATCGCGCCGGTGGCGATCAGCAGCAGGGCGGCGAGCATGGGGGTGAACAGCAGCAGCAGCGAGGTGTGCGCGCGCGTCGGTGCCGGCGACTTGACGGCCACGCCGCCGGAGCCGGCACCCGATGGGGTGGCGCCGTCGGTGTCCGCGGATTCGCCGGCGACCTGCTCGGTCGGTGCGCCGGAGTCGGGTTCGTCACCGAGGAAGGGCGATTCGTCGCGGTCGGCGTCCCACCAGCCGTGGTTGAACAGGAAGGACATGATGGCCACCGAGATCATGACGGTGGGAATGATGAGGCAGAATCCGAACAGAAGCATCTTGCCCAGCGGCACGTCGAGCAGCCCGGCCAGTGCCAGGGATGCCACGCCGGGGACCATCATGACGATGCCGCACTCCAGCGAGATCGCCATGGCGGTCGCGATGCGGGGCAATCCGTTCTTGCCGATCCGCTTGGCCAGATTGCGGGCCAACGGGGCGCTCATCACCAACAGCACGTCGAGGAAGATCGACTGCAACGCCGTCGCGATGGTCAGCGACAGCGCGTACGGCATGCGCTTCGGGCCGAACAGCCGCAACAGGGATTCGACGAGGCGCTGAAATGCACCGGTCTGCTGCAGGATCGCGCCCATCAACACGCCGAAGGCAATCAGCAGGCCGACGTCGGCCATGATCTCGCCGAAACCCCCGGTGATGGCCGTGATGGTGCCCTCGACGCCGAGGCCGACGGCCAGGCCGAGGTAGGCCGAGCCCACGACCAACGACACGACGGGGTTCAGCTTGAACCTGACGATCATCACCACCACGGCGAGGATTGCGACCGCGGTATTGACGACCACTGCGGTATCGGACATGGCTGCACTCCGTTCCATGGGCTCACGTCTACGACTGACTTCGGGCCGGTGGGTCACATCACAGAGGCAGAGCGGTGTGAGCTACGGCTCACCCATATTATGAGCACTAACTCACCATATAGGCAAGATGCGGTCGCAAGTCAGCCGATGAGCGCGACGATCCCGACGATGACCGGGACCGACAGCACGGTGCTGAGCAGGGTCGCGTCGCGCGCCAGTCCCTCCCCGCGGCGGTACACCGCGGCGTAGGTGTTGATGTTCTGTGCCGCGGGCAACGCGGCGAGCACGGTGACGAGCATGACCTGGTGCCCGTCGACCTGAAAGCAGAACCGGGCCAGCACGTACGCCAGCACCGGCATGGCGACGTTCTTGCACAGCACGGCGAGGACGACGTCGAGCCGAGGCGGCCGGGGCGGGCGGTCCGCCGGTGCGGCCAGCGTGATGCCGAACGCGAGCAGCACGGTCGGAATCGTCAGTGCCGCCATCAGTTCCAACGGGTCGTGCAGCAGCGGCGGCAGGTCTATCCCGGTGACGGCCAATGCGATGCCGACCACGCTGGCGGCGATGATCGGGGTGGTGATCAGCGCCTTCAACCGGTGCCCGACCGAGCGTGGCTCGGTGGACTCGGAGTCGAGGATCGCCAGGATCAACGGGACCAGCACCACGTATTGGAGCAGGATGATCGACGACACCTCGGTGGTGCTGCCGAACACGTAGGTGCTCAGCGGCAGGCCGAGGTTGCCGGCGTTGACCACCGAGGCCGCCGACGCGCCGATGGCGGACTCCCCTCGCGGCCGACGCACGAGCCGGCGCGCGATCGCGAAGTAGGCCCCGAAGACCGCCAACGCCGTGATCGCGGAGATCAGCAGCGCCGGTGAGAAGATCTTCCCCGGGGCGGTGTCGGCGAGGGTGATCAACATCAGCGCCGGAACGCCGACGTGAAACGCCGTGCGGTTGAGCACCATTCGAGCGTTGTCGCCGAGCACTCCGGTGCGGCCGACGACGGCACCCACCGCGATCACCACGGTGATGACCACAAAGGCCTGCAATACCGCCAGCACGAACGTCCTCCCCCGATGGTCCTCGCGCCCGTGTCACACGAGTCGTGTGACGGGGGCGCGCCGAAGACCGAGACTACGAGAGGACGGGTCCGTGCGACCGATCAGCCTCGGTTCCTCTACGGCAGCGGGTTGTCGTCGTTGTCCGTGCCCGAGTGGGCGTGACCGATGTCGTGCCCGCCGGGGACGGAGACGCATCCGGCCGTGCAATCCTGCATGACGACGGGCGTGGTCTGCCCCTCGACGAGACGGTACTTCCACGTCGTCTCGATGACGGTGGCGTCGGCGGGGATGGCACTGCGGTCACTGACGTCGCAGTACAGCGCCCGCTCGGTGCTGTCGCACGTCTCCAGAAGCAACTCCTGCTCCGACAACCCGAGGGGATTGCGGATCAGCTTCACGCCGAACCGCTCGATCTTGCCGTGCGCGCGGAGCCGTTCGACGATCCCAGCCAGAACCCGCTCGTCGTCGGCGTTCACCGGCGACGCGTCGCCAAGGTGCTCGGGCGACGTGAACTCCATGTTGACGATGCCGACGCCGGCTGCGTCGTCGTCGAACCGAAAGGCCGACGCGCACAACGAATCACCGGGAAACTCCGAGCGGACGTTCAGCGTGGTCTCGGTCCGCCGCGGCTCGGCGAGCGCGCGCTCCACGAAGACCTCACCGGCGGCTGGCTCGAAGTGCCTGTGCAACAACCACATCGCGAAGCGCTCACCGGCGTCGCTGTCCACCAGGAACTGACCGAGCTCTTCGAGGCAGGCCGCGTCGGCGGCACTCAGCTGCCCCACGTCGGTCGCGTCCATGTCACGCAGCGCCACGTAGTCCGCCACGTCGTGATCCCGCATCGTCAGCATGTGAGTCTCTCTCCTAGATCCGAGGCGCCAAGGCCGTCGGGCAGTCGTTGCAAGGCCGAACACTAACAGCCAGACGACCTTTCGGCGAGATGTCACCGCAGGTCCGCCGCCGGATGAACGGGTGGTGAACTCGGCGCTACGCGTGGGCCGCCGCTAGCTGTACTGAATGCGGTGCAGATCGGCGTACACGCCGCCCAACGTCAACAACTCGTCGTGAGTGCCGTCCTCGGCGATCACGCCGTCCTTGACGACCAAGATGCGGTCTGCTCGGCGAATCGTGCTCAAGCGGTGCGCGATGACGAGTACCGTCCGACCCTTCATGAGCCGCGTCAGGCCGTCGATCACGGCCTCCTCCGATTCCGCGTCCAGCGCGGCTGTCGGCTCGTCGAGGATGAGGATCGGGCTGTTGCGAATGAAGGCGCGCGCGATGCCGATGCGCTGGCGCTGTCCGCCGGACAGCGTGTGCCCCCTCTCGCCGACGGGACTGTCGTAGCCGGCGGGCATGCGGACGATGAATTCGTCGGCATTGGCCAGTCGTGCCGCCTCGACGATCTCGTCGTCGGTGGCCTCCGGTCGCCCGAAGGCGATGTTTTCTCGCACGGTCCCGCGGAAGAGCACGGTGTCCTGCAGGACGAAGCCGATCTGCTGACGCATCGGGTGCAACTCGTAGCGGCAGACGTCGACGCCGTCGATCCGGATGGTCCCGCCGTCGGTGTCGCGGAACCGCGGAATGAGGCTCACGACGGTCGACTTTCCGCTACCCGTGGGCCCCACGATTCCCACCATTTGGCCAGGCAAAATGCGAAAGCTGATGTCGCGCAACACCGGGAGGTCCGGATCGTACCCAAACGCCACGTGGTCGAACTCGATCTCGCCGGCGAAGGGCGGCGGTGCGATCGCGTCGGCACGCTCCGGCACCACGTAGTCGGCCTCGAGGATCGACCGGATGCGCTCGAAGCCCACCGACACCTGGGCGATCGAATTGGTCAGCACCGCCACGTCACGCACCGGTTGGAAGAACTTGGCGAGGTAGGCCAGGAACACCGTGAGCGTGCCCACGGTCGTCACCCCTGCCAGCACCAGTACCGAACCTCGCCACAGCACCACGCCGGTACACACGGCGACGGCGAGCCCGACGACCGGAGACAGCAGCGAGGACACCCGTCGCGCCTTCAGCCAGGCGGTCACCGTGTCGGTGCTGGCGCGGATGAGGTGCTGCTCCTCCAGGTCCTGGCGGTCGAAGGCCTGCACGACTTCGATGCCCTCCAGCCCCTGCTGCAAGGTGGAGGTCAAGTCGGCCTGGCGCTGTCTGACTTCACGCGTGGCGTTCTTGATCAGGCCGTTGACGCGAAAGACGAACACCGCGAGGAACGGCATCACCGTCAGCGCAATCAGCGCGAAGTCCCATCGCAGCGCGAACATCACCACGACCATCCCGGCGATGGTGAACGTGTCCGTCACCAGGTTCAGCGTGGAGACCGACGCGAAACTCTGGATGGTTTGGACGTCGGTCATGATCGTGCTCAGGACGGCGCCCACCCGGTTGTGGTCGAAGAAGCCGAGCGAGAACAACTGCAGCCGGTGGAAGATCCGCACCCGCAGGTCGTTGGCGACCCACTGACCCAGGCTCTCGGTGACGTAGTTGGCGACGTAGAACGCACATCCGCTGATCGCGGCGATCACCACGGTCGCGACGCCGGCCGCCGCCGCCAGGTGGATCGAGGTGTTGGCGCCCATCATGGGGACCATCCACGCGATCCAGGCCGGCGGCGGGTGGCCTCCGATCACGTCGTCGATCACGACCTTCAGCGGCCAGGGTGCTGCCAGACCCATCAGGGTCTGCACGAACATCGCCACCAGGATGACCGCGAGTCGCCAGCGATACGGGGCGAGGAGGTCACGAATCAAGCGCGTCACGAGCGCCGCTTTCTCTTGGCGGGCATTGCGCTGCGAACCGTAACAGCGTCGCCTGGCTGCGCGAGTTTCGCCGCTGTTCAACAGAGGGGTCGATACTCGTCGCCTGAACTGACGTGGCTGCGCCTGGGCCACCACACCGAAGGCTGGTCCGTTGGAAGACTTCACCCCCACGATCGACTGGGGTCACGAGATCGTGCACTCTGCGTCGTGGATCCTGTTCGCGTGGTTCGCCTGTGCGGCAACCATGTGCGTGGCGGCGACGTTGCTGTGCCGCTACACCACCTGGGGTCGACGATTCTGGCGAATCACCGGGGCCTACTTCACCGGCGCGACGAGCGCACCGGTGTGGCTTCTCCTGGCGGCGATGTTGCTGTCGGTGATGGTCGAGGTCCGCATCCAGGTGTTGCTGAGCTACTACTCCAACGACCTGTACTCCGCCCTTCAGGTCGCCGTTCAGGGCGTCGCGTCCCGGGATGCCGGACATCGGGACTCCGGGATCCACGGGTTCTGGATGGCACTGGTGACGTTCTGCGTGCTCGCGACGGTGCACGTGGCGCGCATCGTGGTCGACACGTATCTGGCTCAGCACTTCATCATTCGTTGGCGGGTGTGGTTGACCGACCGGCTCACCACCGGTTGGCTGACCGGTCGCGCATACTACGGCGACCGGTTCAGCGAGACCCCGGTCGACAACCCGGATCAGCGCATTCAACAGGACGTCGACGTGTTCACCACGGGCGTCGGTTCGGGCCCCAACGTCCCGACGTACTACTCGACGAGCATCATCGTCTTCGGGGCGGTGGAGTCACTGGTGTCGGTGGCATCGTTCACCACGATCCTGTGGCGGCTCTCCGGACCGCTGACGGTGTTCGGCGTCGAGGTGCCCAAGGCGTTGTTCTGCTTCGTCGTCGGGTACGTCGTGCTGGCTTCTCTGGTGGCGTTCTGGATCGGACGCCCGTTGATCGGACTGAGTTTCCGCAACGAGAAGACCAACGCGGCATTCAGGTATTCGTTGGTGCGCCTGCGCGAGAGCGCCGAGGCGGTGGCGTTCTACCGCGGCGAGCGGGCCGAGCGCGAGCAACTCGACCGTCGGTTCCAGGCGGTCATCGCCAACTACCGACGGTACGTGCGCCGGACCATCGGGCTGGTGGGATGGAACTTCTCGGCCACCCAGGCCGTGTCCCCGTTGCCCTACGTCGTGCAGGCTCCGCGACTGTTCGCCGGCAGCATCACCCTGGGCGACGTCACGCAGTCCGCCACGGCGTTCGGCAAGATCCAGAGTGGGCTGTCCTTCTTCCGCAACGCGTACAGCCAGTTCGCCAGCTATGACGCGGTGATCGAGCGACTGCACGGTCTCGTCGAGGCAAACGAACGCGCTCAACGGCTTTCGTCCCTGGACTCGCAGGCCAGCACCGACGGTTCGGTCGAACTGGTGGGCGTCGAGGTACGCACCCCCGCCGGCGACCGGCTCGTCGACCCCCTGAGTCTGTCGTTGCGCCGCGGCGAATCCCTGGTCGTCACCGGTGCGTCCGGCAGCGGCAAGACGTCCCTGATCCGCAGCCTCGCCGAGCTGTGGCCCGCCGCCAGCGGAACCTGGCGCCGCCCCGCCGGAGACCACGAGACGCTGTTCGTCCTTCAATTCCCCTACGTACCGCTCGGCACGCTCCGCGCGGTGGTGTCGTACCCCTCGAGGTCCACCGAGCTGGGAGACGACGCACTGCGCGCCGTCCTGACCAAGGTGTCGCTGTCGCATCTCTGCCGTCGCCTCGACGAGGAGCAGGACTGGGCCGCGGTGCTCTCCCCCGGGGAACGACAGCGCATTGCGTTCGCCCGCATCTTGCTCACCGCGCCGAAGGTGGTGTTTCTCGACGAGGCGACCTCGGCTCTCGACGAAGGACTGGAGTTTGCGCTTTATGCGTTGCTGCGCAACGAGTTACCGGACCTGATCGTCGTCAGCGTCGCGCACCGCCGTTCCGTCGAGCAGCATCATCAGCGCACCCTGGAACTGCTTGGCGACGGCCGGTGGCGGCTCGGTGCGGTGGCGGCGGAGGCTCGGTGACGTTTCGCCTCGACGTCACAGCCAGCGCTTGAGTCCTTCGCCGAGCTTCTCCAGGGTGACGATCTCGCGCTCCAGGGCCCGGATGACTCGGCGTACGTCGGCTGCTCGCTGCGTCAGTCCCGACGCTTGGCACTGCTGCAGTTCGATGTACTTCCTGGCGAGTTGGGATTCGGCCTGCGCCCGGATGCCGCTCAGCTCCTGCCGGTAGTACTCGGCTTGGGCGGCGTCCGCTTCGCGGTCGTCCGCAACGTCCCCGTCGACCACTCCGACCATCCTTCGACGATAGCGTCCGTCAGAACCCGTCGCGGGAACGGCGCTGGATTCAATGTCGAGTGCCGCCAAGGCCTGCCGGTGGCCACGAGGATGCCGACTCGATGACCATCGCCGCGCCCGATCGGTGACACGACACGTCGAGGACAACCGGCGTTCATCTGGGCGAGATACACAGAGCCGGTGACGAGAACGACCGCGGTGACGACGCGATGACCGAACCGAGCCGACGCGGCGACCCGTCGTCGCGACGCATGATCGACCTGGCCATCGGCATCCTGATGGGGCTGCGCGGATGCTCGGAGCGGGACGCGTTCGACGATCTGGTGAGTGCCGTGCGCCAGACCGGCATCGGACCGGGCGCCCTGGCCACTGCGCTGGCCCACCTGGTCGGCGGCAAGGGTGACGACGTCGCTCATCAGACCGAGGCGGCCCTCGTCTGGGGGCACCTGTTGGCAGCGCGGGCGGCCTCGGCCGCCGTCGCGCGGTGAGGCGGATGGAATCAATGAGCGACGAGACAGTTCCCGGCGACGCCCGCTCGGCCTTCGAGCTGGCCCTGATCAAGGCCATCACCGAGGGTCGGCCTCCTGGCGATTCCGCCCCCTTGGGCGTGCACACCCTGGCGGCCGTCGAGGCCATCGCCCGCGAGCATCCCGAGGCCGCGGCGCATCTGATCGCCGTCGCCTATGACGCATTTCAGGGCGAACGTGGTGCGGTCGCGTGACCTCTCCACGGTGACGTAGCGGCAGCGGCAGCTAACTGTTTGCCAGGTCGGCGCGCACCCTGCGTTCCACCAGTAGCGGCACGAAGTCGCGGATCTTGCTGTGCTCGAATCTCGTCTGCGCACTTCGCATCGCGGACTGAATTCGTTCTGGGGGTATGTCGGTATAGGTGCTGCTCAAGCGGTTCTTGACCTGCTCGATCGCCGCCTGTTCACTCAAGCTAGCCACAAAACGAATTGTGCTCTGGCAGACGGGCCCCGTCAACCCGCCGTTCACCGTCCAGACATAAGAGTTTGGTCGCCGAGCGAACATTAGGATTTGATGAGACGATACCCTCGTGACCGACGACGTCGAGGCCGCACAGGCGAGAGCACTCCTCGAGGAACTGCGCGTCCAGGTCGAGAAGGTGTCCCGCAAGATCGAGATCATCGAGCGACGAAATCAGCGCCGCTCGGCGCGCGGGATCGCGCACGTGCACCGCCAACGTTCCGAGTTGCGTCGAGACCTCTACGAAGCTCACCGGCTCATCGACGGCCTGCACCGTCGGTATCCCCAGACCCGTCCCGGTGGAACGCAGCATGCCGTCGTGGGGAACTGATCGTTTCACGACGGGCGACCGATGGTGGAACAGCTACGGCCGTGGTTGCGTTGCGCAGTGGCCCCAGCCTCGTCAGACCGGCGGGGTGAACGCGGCGAGCAGGTCGGGACGTAGCCGTCGGTGTGGCGCTTCCACGAATTACCCGGGCCCGCATGGCAAATCGATCGGTGGGATTGCAGAGATCGATCGCCTTGGACCCGAGGAGAGAACTCGTGGTAGGCACGGATCTGCCGGCACGACCGGCCACGTCACCAAACGTCGCTACTGCCGCAACGTTTTTCGCGTACTGGGGCGGCAGGGTACTCCCCCAGCCGATGCCCGTGACAGGGACACCGGCCACGATGTCGACCACGGTCGCGCCCTGCGAGTAGCCGCCCAGCACGATCATGGTGTCGGGGCACGTGGAGGCGGTGAATTCGACGCGAGAGCTGGCATCCTCGGCGCCGGCGCCACCGTGCAGCTGCAGCTTGGAGGCCCAACCTCACTCGGCAAATGCGTCGACCGCGCCACCCGAGACGCGAGTACGGTCCGTTCGCCGGGGTATGGGACCCGCGTGCGCGCGTTGACCACGGAACCTAGAGCCGCCGCGACATGACCGCGGCACGTGAGGCGCTCTCCGCCGGTGCGGCATACCCGTCCGACGACCAGGTCGACGCGATCCTGCGGGCGTCCCGCGCCTTGGTCGGCATCGCAGCGGCGTCGATGGCCGACGTCGTCGACACGATCACGGTGCCTCAGTTTCGGGTGCTCGTGATGTTGTCCGGCCGCGGACCGCTGAACCTCGGCGCCGTCGCCGAGAACCTGAACGTCAATCCGTCCAACGCGAGCCGCACCTGTGATCGCCTGGTGAAGGCAAACCTCGTTTGCCGCAGTGAATCCGACGCCGATCGGCGCCTGGTCCTCCTCTCCTTGACTCCGGGCGGCCGCCGACTGGTCGGCAAGGTCACGCGACGCCGGCGGGCGGCGATCCGGCGGGTCCTGCTGTCCATGGGCGACGAGGATCGCGACGCCGTCGCGGCGGCTCTGGCGTCCTTCGCCGACGCGGCGGGCGAAGTCGACGAGGGCGACGCGCTCGGACTGTTCTGGCCGACGTCCTGAGGCCTCGGCGAACCGATGGTTGCGACACCGCGACGATCGCCTCGGCATCCGTGTTTGAAGTCGACCTCGCGTGGAACCGCTGCGGTATGCCGCAGACAGACGTCGCCGTGATCGGATCGGGGCCCAACGGCTTGGCAGCGGCGGTGGTCTGCGCCGCCGCCGGGTTGTCGGTCACCGTGCTGGAGGCTCAGCCGGAACCCGGTGGCGGATGTCGGACTGAGGAGCTGGACCTCGGCACGCCGCTTCTCCACGACCTGTGTGCCGCGGTGCACCCGATGGCGGTGGCGTCGCCGTTCTTCCAGCAGTTCGACCTCGCCGCGCGCGGTGTTCGCTTCGGCGTCCCCGACATCTCCTACGCTCACCCGCTCGACGGATCGCCCGCCGCCGTGGCCTATCGCGATCTGGGCCGCACCGTGGCGGAACTCTCCGACCACGGTGCGGCAAACGGACGGCTCTATCACCGGTTGATGGCGCCTCTGGTCGACGGCGTCGACGCCATTCGCGACCTCGGATTGTCGGACGTCCGCAGCATTCCACCGTCGGTGCTGCACCCGAGCGGGGTATTGGGCGTGGCGGCGATGGGCGCCGGAATGCTGGAACTGGGCACGAAGGCATGGGAGAAGACCACCGACGCCCATGCCTGCGGCGCCTTGCTGACCGGCGTCGGCGCCCACTCCAACACCCCGATTCCCTCGCTGGCGGGTGCCGTCACCGGACTGCTCCTGGGTTCGCTCGCCCATTCCGGCGGTTGGCCGATCCCCATTGGCGGCAGTCAAGCGGTGACCGACGCGTTGGTGGCGGACCTCGAAGCACGGAATTCGTCGATCGTCTGCGACCATCGCGTGAACGGGGTGTCCTCGCTACCTTCGGCGCGCGCGTACCTCTTCGACACCTCACCGTGGACCTTGACCGAGGTGTTCGGCGAGATGCTCACCCCACGCTATCGCCGGGCGACGGCGAAGTTCCGACCCAACAACGGCGTCGCCAAGGTCGACTTCCTTCTGCGCGAACCCGTTCCGTGGGCCGACCCTCGACTGGCGGGGGCGGGGACGGTTCACCTGGGTGGCACCCGCCAGCAGATGGCGCAGGCGGAGGACGCGACGTCCGCCGGCCAGCACAGCGAGACCCCGATGATGTTGTTGAGCCAGCCCACCGTCGTCGACGAGACGCGCATCGGACCGGAGGGCCAACGCCCGCTGTGGACCTACGCCCACGTCCCCAACGGCTCCACTCGGGACATGACCGCCACGGCCATCGCACAGATCGAACGCTTCGCCCCAGGGTTCCGGGACGTCGTCGTCGGCTCACGGTGCATCCCGGCCAGCGACATGTCGCACCACAACGAGAACTACGCCGGCGGTGACATCGCCGCCGGTCACGTGTCGATGTACCGCATCCTGGCCCGGCCGGTGCCACGCTGGGATCCCTACCGCACGCCCATTCCCAACGTGTACCTGTGTTCGGCGTCCACCGCACCCGGACCCGGCGTACACGGCATGCCGGGCGTGCACGCGGCCAGGCGCGTACTGCGTCACCACTTTGGCATCGGCTCGATGCCCGACGTGGGGCCGCCGCAGTCGTTGCGGTGCCGCAAACGAATTGCGTGACCGGCGTTTCTCCGGCCGGCGCCGGGGTAGCCGGTGCCCCTGGTCGGACCGCGGACGATGGGAACCTGGATGAGCGTGCGGCAGTGGATCACCGATTGGCCGGTCTACCGGCAGATCACCGGGCCCGATCCCCTCGGCAAGGCGGCGGCGGCGCAATCGCAGCGCAGCCGTGCGCTGACGCCGCGGACGGCGACTGCGGACCGGGTCGTCACGTCGGTGTGCCCGTACTGCGGGGTGGGCTGCTCCCAGAACGTCTACGTCAAGGACGAGAAGGTCGTCCAGATCGAGGGCAATCCCGACTCCCCGGTCAGCAGGGGCAGGCTGTGTCCGAAGGGAGCGGCCAGCCTGCAGCTCACGACGGGTCCGTCTCGCCGGCACCAGGTGCTCTACCGGCCGCCGAGAGCGACCGACTGGCAACCGATCTCGCTGGAGAAGGCCATGGACATGGTGGCCGACCGCGTGATCGCGACGCGCGCCGACACGTGGCAGGAGGAGCTCGATGGCAAGCGAACCGCCCGCACCATGGGAATCGCGAGTCTCGGCGGCGCGACGCTGGACAACGAGGAGAACTACCTCATCAAGAAGCTCCTGACGGCGCTGGGCGTCGTGCAGATCGAGAATCAGGCGAGGGTGTGCCACAGTTCGACGGTCGTCGGCCTGGGCACGTCCTTCGGCCGCGGCGGCGCGACGACGTTCCTGCAAGACCTCCAGCACTCCGACTGCATCATCATCGAGGGATCGAACTTCGCCGAGTGCCATCCGGTCGGATTCCAGTGGGTGATGGAGGCCAAGGCCCGCGGTGCGGTCGTCATCCACGTCGACCCACGCTTCACCCGCACCAGCGCGTTGGCCGACCTGCACGTGCCGATCCGCGCCGGCACCGACGTCGCCTTCCTCGGCGGAATCATCAATCACGTTCTCTCACAGGAGAAATACTTCACCGAGTTCATCCTGAACTACACCAACGCGGCCACCATCGTCGAGGAGGAGTTCCGCGACACCGAGGACGTCGACGGCCTGTTCTCGGGTTTCGAACCCGACGCACGCCACTACAAGACCGCCGAATGGCAGTACGAGGGCGTGGAGGTGGCCTCGGCGTCGGGCAAGCGCGGCCGCGGATCGGGCGCACCTCGACGCGAGGACGACGTGCGCTCGGCGGGGCGGTCCGAACAGCACGGCATGGGAAGCGCCGCAATGGACGGACGCCCGCGACGCGACGACACGATGCAGGACCCGCGCTGCGTACTGCAGATCCTCAAGCGGCACTTCGCGCGCTACACGCCCGAGATGGTGGAGAAGACCTGCGGCATCACTCCCGACGTGTTCGCCGAGGTCTGCCGCCATCTCACCGAGAACTCCGGTGCCGACCGCACCAGCGAATTCGTCTACGCCGTGGGCTGGACGCAACACAGCACCGGCAGTCAGTTCATCCGCGCGGCGTGCGTGCTCCAGCTGCTGCTGGGCAACATGGGCCGTCCGGGCGGTGGCATCCAGGCGCTTCGGGGTCACGCCAGCATTCAAGGATCCAGCGACATCCCCACGTTGTTCAACCTGCTGCCGGGCTACATCCCGATGCCCTACGCCATGGTCGAACAAAACCGTTCCGAATTCATCGAACAGAACGCCGCGCGCACGGGCTTCTGGGCAAACATGGACGCCTACCTCGTCAGCCTGCTCAAGGCGTGGTGGGGTGACGCGGCCACGGCCGACAACGACTTTTGCTTCGACTACCTGCCAAGGCTGACCGGGTCGCACAGCACCTACGACACGGTGTTCGAGCAGCTCGACGGAAAGTGCAAGGGCTACTTCCTGCTCGGTGAGAATGCCGCGGTCGGCTCGGCCAACGCCAAGATGCAGCGGCTGGGCATGGCCAACCTCGACTGGCTCGTCGTGCGCGACTTCTCGCTGATCGAAAGCGCGACGTGGTGGAAGGACGGGCCCGAAGTCGAGTCGGGAGAGATGTCGCCGGAGACCAACGACACCGAGGTCTTCTTCTTCCCCGCGGCCGCGCACACCGAGAAGTCCGGGAGCTTCACCAACACCAATCGGATGCTGCAATGGCACGACCAGGCGGTGGAGCCTGCCGGTGACGCCCGCAGCGACCTGTGGTTCATGTACCACCTCGGCCGCATCATCCGCGAGAAGCTTTCCGGCTCAACCGAATCCAGGGATCGACCCATCCTCGACCTCGTGTGGGAGTACCCGACGGTCGGCACCCACGCCGATCCGGACGCCGACGCCATCCTCGCCGAGATCAACGGTTTCGACGCCGACGGCAACCCGCTGGACGGGTACACCCAGCTGCGCGAGGACGGCAGTACGTCGTGTGGTTGCTGGATCTACTGCGGAGTACACCAGGACGGCGTGAACCAGTCCGCCCGCCGCAAACCTCGGACCGAGGACGACTGGGTGGCGCTCGAATGGGGCTGGGCCTGGCCGGCCAATAGGCGCATCCTCTACAACCGCTGCTCGGCCAAACCCGACGGTTCACCGTGGAGCGAGCGCAAGAAGCTGGTCTGGTGGGATGCCGACCAGGAGAAGTGGACGGGCCTGGACGTGCCCGACATCGAGGCCACCAAGCCACCCGACTACCGACCAGATCCCGACGCCACGGGCGTCGACGCGCTCTCGGGCATCGATCCGTTCATCATGCAGGCCGACGGAAAGGCCTGGCTGTACGTGCCGTCGGGGCTGGCCGACGGCCCCCTCCCGACGCATTACGAGCCGCAGGACTCCCCCGTCGCCAACCCGCTGTACGGCCAGCAGCGCAGTCCGTCACGCATGGTGTACTCCGACCCGCACAACCGCTACGCACCCCATCCGGCGGACCCAGGCGCCTCGGTGTATCCGTACGTCGCCACCACCTACCGGCTGACCGAACAGTTCACCGCGGGCGGCATGTCGCGCTGGACGCCCTACCTCGCTGAGCTGCAGCCCGAGATGTTCTGTGAGGTGTCACCGGAACTCGCGTCCGAGCGGAGTCTGGTGAACGGAGGGTGGGCGACGGTGGTCAGCCCACGCGGCGTCATCGAGGCCCGCGTGCTCGTGACCGACCGGGTGGCACCGCTGAGGGTCGACGACCGGGTGATCCACCAGGTGGGGTTGCCGTATCACTGGGGACCGAACGGGCTCAGCACCGGCGACGCCGCGAACGAATTGTCGTCGATCGTCCTCGATCCCAACTCCCACATCCAAGAGGTGAAGGCCTTCACGGTCGACATCACTCCCGGCCGGCGGCCCCGTGGCGCCGACGCCAACGCAATGGTGGCCGACTATCAACGGCGCGCGGGCGTCACCGACACCACCGGCACGGAGGTATGACGATGACCCTGGAACGCCTGACCGCGGACGACCCACCCCACGGCGGGGGCTATCCCGAGCAGCAGCCCAGGATGGGGTTCTTCACCGACACGTCCGTCTGCATCGGGTGCAAGGCATGCGAAGTCGCATGCAAGGAGTGGAACCACGTGCCCGACGACGGGCTGAACTTCACCGGGATGTCCTATGACAACACCGGCGGTCTCGGTGCCGACACCTGGCGCCACGTGGCGTTCATCGAACAGCGCAAACCCGTTGGCGGGCAACAAGCCAACGCGGGCGCGGTGGCCGGCACCGCAGACCTGGGCATGCCGACCCTGCCCGCCCCGGACGAACGGGGGGACTTCCGCTGGCTGATGTCGTCGGACGTGTGCAAGCACTGCACGCATGCCGCCTGCCTCGACGTGTGCCCGACCGGGGCGCTCTTTCGCACCGAGTTCGACACCGTGGTGGTGCAGGAGGACATCTGCAACGGCTGCGGCTACTGCGTCCCGGCGTGCCCGTACGGGGTGATCGACCAGCGCAAGGACGACGGCCGGGTGTGGAAGTGCACGCTGTGCTACGACCGGATCGGCGACGGACTCGAACCCGCCTGCGCGAAGGCCTGTCCCACCGACTCGATCCAGTTCGGCGATCTCGACGAACTCCGCGCGCGTGCGGAATCCAGGGTGCAGGCCTTGCAGGACGCGGGGGTCAGCGATGCCCGCCTCTACGGCGGGGACCCAGGCGACGGCGTCGGTGGCGCCGGCGCGTTCTTCCTGTTGCTCGACGAGCCGGAAGTCTACGGACTGCCGCCGGATCCGGTCGTGACGACCCGCGACCTGCCCACCATGTGGCGGCATGTGGCTATTGCCGGCATGGCCATGCTGACCGGCATGGCGGCGACGTTCCTCGGCAGTCGGCGATGACCGCCGACGGTCGCTCGACCGGCATCCCACAGGACGACTCCGCGCCACCCGACCGCGACGCAGTGACCGGCGACATCGCGCGGTCGCCGCGTCGCCGGCGGCGTCGCGGACGTCGGGCAGATCTGGCCGTCGTGCCGGACGCGACGTTCGAGTCCTACTACGGCAAGCCAATTCTCAACAAGCCCACCTGGTCGTCGCGCGACATCGCCGGATACCTGTTCCTCGGCGGTCTGGCCGGCGGCTCGTCGGTGTTGGCGGCCGGAGCGGAACTCACGGGCCGGCGGTCGTTGGCCCGGTCGTGCAAGCTGGGCGCGTTCGCCGCGATCCTCGGTTCGCTGGTCGCCCTGATCCACGATCTGGGACGGCCGGGGCGGTTCGTCAACATGCTCCGGGTGTTCAAGCCCAGCTCGCCGATGAGCGTGGGCTCGTGGATCCTCTCGATCTACGGACCGCAAGCCGGGCTGGCTGCCGTCACCGACCTCACCGGCTGGTTCCCGCGCGTGGGGCGGGTGGCCACCGTGGGGGCCAGCATCGTCGGACCCGCGGTCGCGTCCTACACCGCCGCGCTGATGTCGGATACCGCGGTGCCCAGCTGGCACGACGGTCATCGCGAGATGCCGTTCGTGTTCGTGGGATCGGCCTGCACGGCGGCCGCGGGACTCGGGGTCCTCGCTGCGCCGCGGGCCGAGGCCGCTCCCGCCCGACGGGCCCTCCTCCTGGGCGCGGCAACGGAATTGGCGGCCACCGAGCTGATGACCCGCCGCATGGGCCTCTCCGCCGAACCGTTGCGCGAGGGCACGGCAGGCCGCCTGATGACGGCGTCGAAGGCGTTGACCGTGGGCGCGGCGGTCGTCGCCGGCGGCCTTGGTCACCGCAGCCGGGGAGCCGCCGTGATCGGTGGCGCCGCCGCGCTGGCGGCATCGGCGTGCACCAGATTCGGCATCTTCCACGCCGGCGTGGCATCTGCGGAGGACCCGAAGTACACGGTCGTCCCTCAGCGCGAGCGCCTGGCGCAGCAGGGGTAGCGCACGCGTCCGACTCGATGGACTGGGCCGTGCCGGTGGGGTGTACGCAGAGTGCACCCCAGGCGACTCGCATTCCTCGTACCGTGATCGTCATGGACAATCGAGCCGAAGTGCGCGAATTCCTGATGTCGCGCCGAGCGAAGCTCACGCCGCAGCAGGCAGGGTTGCCGGAGTTCGGCGCCCGGCGGGTGCCCGGGTTGCGTCGCGGCGAGGTGGCGTCGATGGCCGGCGTCAGCATCGAGTACTACAGCAAGCTCGAACGCGGAGGACTCGGAGGGGTCTCCGCCTCGATCCTCGACGCCATCGCCCGCGCTCTGCAACTCGACGACGCCGAACGCGCACATCTGTTCCACCTCGCCCACGCCGCCGACGGCACCAGCGCCGGGATGCGCCCGCGACGGCGCCCGTCGAAGCGCTGGACACCGAGGCCCAGTTTGCAGTGGGCGCTGGAGAAATTCACCGCCCCGGCGATCGTCCGCAACGGTCGGATGGATCTCTTGGCCGTCAACCACCTGGGACGCGGCATGCACTCGGCGTTGTACGACAGCGATCCCACGGGCCCGCCCAACTTCGCGCGCTTCACGTTCCTGCACGAGGACTCCCGCAGGTTCTACCCGCACTGGGAGGAGGCTGCGAACATCTGCGTCGCCATCCTGCGAACCGAGGCCGGCCGTGATCCCCACGACAGTCTGCTGCAGGACCTCGTCGGCGAATTGTCCACCCGCAGTGAGGAGTTTCGCCGCCGATGGGGCGCCCACGACGTTCGTATCCACGGCGCCGGGGCCAAGACGTTTCACCACGACGTGGTCGGAGACCTCGAACTGTTCTACGAGAGCGTGGACATGGTGTCCGACCCCGGGCTGACGCTCACGCTCTACGTCGCAGAACCCGCATCGCCGACTGCGCACGCACTCGACCTCCTGGCGTCGTGGACCGCCGAGCACGTGCGCGACGCCAGCGTCGACGACAACACTCGGAAGCTCACGTGACACGTCCCGTCCGTGCGCTGCAGATCGCCTGTAGCGCAATGCTCGTGGCCGCGTGCGTGGCGCCGGCCGGCCGCAGCGACACGCCCGCGCCCCCTCTGCGTCTTCGCGTCGTGATCGGTGACACGACGCTCACCGGACGCCTGTTCGACAACGCCACCGCGAGAGACCTTGCCTCGCAGCTGCCGATGACGCTGACGTTCGGTGACCTGCACGGCGTGGAGAAGGGCGCCCCGCTGCCCCGCAAGCTGTCGGTGGACGGCATGCCCGCCGGCGACGATCCTCAGGTCGGCGATCTGGGATATTGGGCGCCCGACGGAAATCTGGTGCTGTACTACGGCGACGTCGCCTACTGGAACGGCATCATGCGCATCGGCCACCTCGACGGTGACATGGATGCCCTCGCCACTCTGTCCGGCGACTTCTCGGCCACGGTCGAGCTCGTCGGCTGACCGTTCGCGACCTCCTCCGCGCCGACCGTCGGCAGCCTGCCGGCAGAGGTGCACTACCGGTACACCTCGCGAGCGGCACTCCCTGCCGACCCCCGCGACGGCTTGAATGAAACACGTCTTGCCGCAACCCGACTTCGAGGACCCATGACCAATTCCACCGCACCCAATTCCACTGCGCCCGTGCAGGTCGGCAACGGCCGCCTACCCGCCGCCGCCCTGCTGATCATGGCGTTGACGGGATTCGTCCTCATCGCCTCGGAGACCATGCCGGCAGGGTTGCTTCCGCAGATCGCCGCGGGGATGGACGTCTCCGAGGCCGCGGCAGGGCAGCTCGTCAGCGCCTACGCGCTGGGCACCGTGATCGCGGCCATCCCCGCGACCGTCGCCACCCGTGGATGGCGGCGCAAGCCTCTCGTCGTATTCGGCGGGATCGGGATCTTCGCGGCCAACGTGGTCACCGCGGTCTCCCCCGACATCGGGCTGTCTCTGGCCGTGCGACTGTTCGCCGGCGCGTGCTCGGGCCTGTTGTGGGGCATCCTTGCCGGCTACGCGCGGCGCATCAGCCCACCGGAACGCGCCGGGCGTGCGTTGGCCATCGCGTCGATCGGCGTGCCGGCTGGCCTGGCCTTCGGTACGCCGCTGGGATCCTGGATCGGATCCACCCTCGGCTGGCGGTACTCGTTCGGCACGCTGGCGATCGTCGCACTGGTCACGGTGGTCCTGACGTTGGTCTTCGTGCCCGACGCACCGGGGCAGCGCGCCACGTCCCATATGCCGGTGACCAAGGTGTTCCGGCTCCCGGGTGTGGCGCTCATCCTGGCGGTCATCTGCGCGTGGATGTTGGCGCACAACACCTTCTACACCTACATCGCCGCGTACCTGAGGTTCGCCGACGTCGGCCTGTCCCCTCAGTTGACCCTGGTGACCTTTGGCCTTGCCGCGATTGCCGGAGTGTGGATCACCGGCCTGCTGATCGACCGCGCCCTGCGCTCGTTGCTCCTGGCCAGCATCGCGTCGTTCGTCGTCGCCGGGGTCGCGTTCACGGTCGCACATCACTCATTGCCCGCCGTCTTCGCCGCCATCGTGCTGTGGGGCGTGGCCTTTGGAGGTGCGGCGACCCAGCTGCAGACGGCAATGGCCGACTCCAGCGGGGAGAATGCCGACGTCGCCAATTCGCTTGTCGGAGTGGCGTTCAATCTCGCCATCTTCGGCGGCGGCGTCCTCGGTGCGGTGCTGATCACCTATGACGACGGTCCCGGGCTGCCCACCGTGATGATCGCGCTGCCGCTCGTCGCCCTGTTCGTCGCGCTCGCCGGCCGTCGGTCGGCCTTCCGCCGCAACGGCGACCGTCAGCCGCGGTAGTCGGCGTCGGTGACGTGTTCCATCCAGTCGACCGGGGTGCCGTCCACGCTGGCCTGGATGGCGATGTGCGTCATCGACGTCCCCTCGGTGGCGCCGTGCCAGTGCTTGACGCCCGGCGGTGTCCAGATCACGTCGCCCGTCTCGATGACCTGCTTGGCGCCGTCCCATTGCTGAATCCAGCCGCTACCCGAGGTGACCACCAGGGTCTGTCCGGCGGGATGGGTGTGCCACGCCGTCCGCGCGCATGGGCTGAAGGACACCTCGGCCGACCCGAAGGTCCGCACGCCGTTGGGGTCGAAGAGCGGTTTCACGCGCACTTCCCCGGTGAACGTCTCCGCAGGTCCCGGTCCGGCCGGGCGGTCGGCATTCGGGGAGATCTCCATGGTGCTCGCGCCACTGGATTCGTCGGCTCCGGCGGGAGCGGCCTCGTAGAGACCCATCGAGACTGCAGCCGCCAGCATGGCGCATGCGTTGACTAGTTTCACGTCTTCTCCTTAGTCAGTGGAACCCGTTGTGTCACAGCATCGATTCGATGGTGATCGGTAGATCGGTGACGCGTTTGCCGGTGGCGTTGTAGACCGCGTTCGCGATGGCACCGGGTACACCCACCATGACGACTTCGCCGAGACCCTTGACGCCGATGGGGTCGGCGACGTCGTCGCGCGCATCCAGGTATGCGGCGTCGAGGGCGGGCACGTCGGCGCTGACCGGCACCAGGTAGTCCGACAGGTTGGCGTTGACGATGCGTCCGTCGCGGTGGTCGATCTCGCTTGCCTCCAGCAGCGCCATGCCGATCCCCTGGGTCATCCCGCCCAGGGCCTGGCTGTGGGCCAGCCGCGGGTTGATGACGCGACCGGCGTCGTACACGGCGTAGATTCGGCGGATCCGGACGGTACCGAGCAGCTCGTCGACGGCCACCTCGGCGAACACGGCACCGTAGGCGTGCATCGAGTACCGGCTCTTGACGTCCTCCGGGCGGTAGGTCTGGGAGGCTTCGACGTTGGGCAATCCACGACGCCGCAACATGTCCCGATAGGACTCGCCCCGCCCCGGGTCCGCGCGAAGCTGCATCCGACCGTCCACCACGTCGACGTCCTCCGGCCGCGCGCCGTTGAGCGGCGAAGCCGGATCCACGACGGACATGCGAATGCACCTGTCGCGCAGCATGTCGGCGGTGAGCGCGATGCTGGATCCGACACTGGCCATCGCCTGCGAACCGTATTGGGTTGCCGCGCGGGGAAAGCGGCTGTCACCCAACGAGAAGCGGACCCGTTCCATGGGCAGCCCGAGCGAGTCCGCGGCCACCTGCGTCATCGAGGTGTAGGTGCCGGGGCCGATGTCGCTGGCCGCGGCGAAGACGTCCGCGGTGCCGTCGGCGTTCATCCGCGCCATGGCCGACGATTCCGAGCGCACCACGTGGTACAGCGCGGCCGCGGTTCCCATCCCGACGAGCTGCTCGCCGTCGCGAACCGTGCGGGGGGTCGGATTGCGGCGCGACCAGCCAAACGTCTCGGCACCCTGGCGGAAGCACTCGGTGAGCCGGCGCGTGGAGAACGGCGTGCCGGTGCTCGGATCTCGGTCGGGTTCGTTGCGCAGCCGCAGTTCGATCGGGTCGAGCCGAAGTCGTTCGGCCACTTCGTCGATCGCGGATTCGAGGGCGAAGGCACCGGTCACCGCACCAGGCCCCCGCATGTAGGTCGGTTCGCTGACGTCGAGGGGCACGATGCGGGCGGTGGCGCGGAACGCCGGTGAGGCGTAGAGCAGCTTGGTGCCCTCGGTCGGCGAATCCTCGTAGCTGCCATACCGCGAGACCTCCACCTCGCTTTCGTGCACGGTGGCCACGAAGGCTCCGTCACGATTCGCCCCCAGGGCCAGTCGCTGCCGGCTGGTCGGCCGGTACCCGATCGCGGCGTACATCTGCGGGCGGGTCAGGGACAGCTTGACGGGGCGGCGCAGCTGCCGTGCCACGTTCGCCGCGAGGAACTGGTGGGGCCACGTCTCCCCGGCGCTGCCGAAGGCCCCGCCGACGAACGGGGAGATGACGCGAACGTCGTCGGCCGGGATCCCGAGCGCCTGGCCGTACGCGTCCCGGCTGTAGTGAATACCCTGCACCTTGTCCCACACCGTGAGCTGGTCGCCGTCCCAGGCGGCGATCGTGGCCGGAATCTCCATGGGGTTGTGGTAATTCCGGGCTATCGAGTAGGTCCGGTCGACCACCACCGCGGCGTTCCGCAGGACCGCGTCGGCGTCACCGCGGGAGTAGTTCGGTGCCGTCTTGCTCGGCTCCCGGGCGACGGCGGGGTCGGTGAAGTCGGTGTGCTGAGGCTCCTCGCCATATCGCACCGAGACCAGCGACGCACCGTGGGTCGCCGCTTCCAGCGTGTTCGCGACCACGACCGCCAGCGGCTGGCCGTAGAACGCCACCCGCCCGGCGTCATAGGGCAGCGTCACGCCCGGGAACTCGGTGAGCACCCGCACGACGTCGGGATGCTCGGTGGCCGACGTCGTGTCGATCGCGTCGACGGTGGCCCGCGAGACGGTGCTGCACACCAGAACGGCGTGCAGACAACCCGGTACCGGGTTGTCCGCGGCATACCGGGCTTGGCCGGTGACCTTGAGGCGGCCGTCGACGCGCGGGACGCCCCGCCCGGCGAAGGATGGCGGGGTGGCCAGCGGACGCGTCATGGCAGGCCCGCCACGACCGCGAGCTGCCGCGCGACGGTGCGTTTGACCAGTTCCACCTTGAACCCGTTCTCCGAGAGCGGCGTTGCTCCGTCTGCGGCCGCGGCCGAGGCGGCGGCCCACGATTCCGGACTGGCGCGACGTCCGACGAGAAGACGTTCCACGGCAGGCAGCCGCCATGGCACGGTGCCCACGCCGCCGACGGCGATGCGCGCGGAACGCACGATGCCGCCGCTGAGGTCCATCGCGACGGCTGCCGAGCAGAGCGCGAATTCGTAGGACGCCCGGTCGCGCACCTTGAGGTATCCCGAGCGACGCGTGTCGGGTCGGACGGGGACCTCGACGGCGGTGATCAGCGCGCCCGGAGCGAGCGAGTGTTCCAGATGCGGGGTGTCGCCGGGCAGGCGGAAGAACTCGGCGATCGGAATGGAGCGCTCACCGTCGCGATCACGGGTGACGACCGTCGCCTCCAGCGCCGCCAGAGCCACCGCGAGGTCCGACGGATGTGTCGCGACGCAGGCCGAGCTGGTGCCCAGGATCGCCAGATTACGGTTGCGCCCCCCGATGGCGGCGCACCCCGCGCCTGGGGTGCGACGGTTGCACGCCGCGGTGACGTCGCGGAAGTAGAGACACCGGGGCCGCTGCATCAGATTGCCACCGATCGAGGCCATGTTGCGCAGCTGCGCCGAGGCGCTCAGGTTCAGCGATTGACTGATCATCGGAAACCGTTCCCGCACCATCGGATTGGCGGCAAGCTCCGACATCCGTACCAGCGACCCGACGCGCAGCCGCGTGTCGGAGAGGTCGATTCCGCGATAGGGCAGACCGTTGACGTCGACGACGCGGTCGGGGCGCTCCACGGTCTGTCGCACGAGGTCGACCAGCGTGGTGCCGCCCGCGAGGTAGCGGGCTCCCTCGGCCCCCGCGGTCAGCGCGGCATCCTCGTCGGCGGCGACGTCGAAACGGAAGGGGAACATCTCAGACCTCCCCCTGACCAGCCGTGCGCGCGATGGCGGTGACGATGTTGGTGTAGGCGCCACAGCGACAGATGTTGCCGCTCATGGACTCCCGAATCTCCTCCGGGGAGCCGGCGTGACCCTCGCGGATGCAGCCGATGCCCGAGAGGATCTGACCCGACGTGCAGAATCCGCACTGGAAGCCGTCCTCGTCGATGAACGCCTGCTGCAGTGGGTGCAGCCGTCCGTTGCGCTCCAGCCCCTCGATCGTCGTGACCTCGGCGCTGCCGACCTGGGCCGCCAGGGTCAGACACGACAGCACACGCCGCCCGTCGACCAGCACCGTGCAGGCGCCGCACGCACCCTGGTCGCACCCCTTCTTCGTTCCGGTCAACTCGGTGTGCTCACGCAGGAGGTCCAGCAGCGACGTGCGGTTGTCGACCGTCAGCTCGCGCTCGTCGCCGTTCACCTTCAGCCGTACCGTCGTCGAGGCCGATTCGGCGGCCGGGGCGCCGTCCGAGCAGCCGTCCAGCAGGCCCATCGCCGCGACGGCACCGCCAGCCGCAACCGAGGCACCCACGAACGTCCGCCGCCTGATGTGCCATTCGTTCGGCGTCTCCGAGCTCATCGACATCCCTTCATACGCCTCGACGTCGCCAGTGAACCAGCGATGTTCGTTCTCAGACAGGTCCTGGTGAGGGGTGTACCCGAAGTACACCCCTCACCCGCGTCGGTTCTCGGAACGGCGGTCACCCGGTCAGCACGTCAGGTCGACGTACACCGTCTTGGAGACGACGGTGGTGGTGAGACTGTCGCCGGGAAAGCCGCTGTCGGTGCGGGTGACCTGGTGACCGGGGCGCACCGCGTCGACCGAACACGCCGCCAGCGGCGCGGTTCCGACCCGGTTGACGATCACGTCGAAGCCGTCGGCCTTGAGCCCGTTGATGGTGGTGGTGACGTTGTTGGGCGTCGGTACCGCGGCCGTCGCGACGCCGACGGTTCCCAGGGCACCCAGTGTCAGGACGCCTGCGACGATCGTGGTGTTGAGGAGATTCTTCATGTCGATTCCTTGTCCATGTGGTGGAGTACTGCTCGTGATCTGACCTGAAATATCATGTCGCGCACACTGTCCGGCCGTCACGGGTGCGCATGCCCGAATGTCGGCGGACGGATCCACGGGTGACGCGGGACGGATTCCCGACGGATCCGGGAGTGTGCACTCGTGACACCGGGAAGGCGACGCCTCCATCCTGTTGCCATGAACTTCGACCGACGACGTACCGCCACCACCACGAACGCCCGGGCGCGCAACGGCAGACGCCGCCTGAGCAAGACGACCGGGAGTGTCCTGGCACTGGGCATCCTCGCCACCGCGGGCTGCGCTTCGTCCGACCGGGGCGTCGCGTCGCCGGCGGCGGCGCAGACGCAGACGACGGCGCGCCTGGCCCCCGGGGACACCTCGAGGGGTGCCGACAACTTCTACACCAGCGACCGGGTCACCATGCAGAAGGTGACGTTCAAGAACCAATATCACATGAACGTCACCGGAAACCTGTTCGTGCCCAACGACATGGACCGCGACCAGAAGAACCAGGCGATGGTCGTGGGCCATCCGATGGGCGCGGTCAAGGAGCAGAGCGCCAACCTCTACGCCGCCAAGCTCGCCGAGCGAGGCTTCGTCACCATGTCCCTCGACCTGTCCTACTGGGGTGAGAGCGAGGGGCAACCGCGAAACCTGGTGGCCCCGGAGCTCTACACCGAGGACTTCAGTGCGGCCGTGGACTACCTGCGCACCCGGTCCTTCGTCGACGCCGAGCGCATCGGCGCGCTCGGGGTCTGCGGCAGTGGGAGTTTCGTCATCAGCGCCGCCAAGATCGACCCGCGAATCAGGGCGGTGGCCACGGTCAGCATGTACGACATGGGCGGTGTCAACCGCAACGGTCTGCGCGGATCGACGACCCCCGAGATGCGGCAGCAGGCCCTCGCCCTCGCCGCGAAGCAGCGCGACGTCGAATTCGCCGGCGGCGAGGTCGAGTACGTCGGCGGCACGCCGTTCGAACTCGACGACCAGTCGACGGCGATCGACCGGGAGTTCTACGACTTCTACCGCACCGCCCGCGGCAACAGCCCGGACACCACCACCCAGCCCACGCTGAGCAGCAACGTCCGCTTCATGAACTTCTACCCGTTCGAGGACATCGAGACGATCGCCCCGCGGCCGATGCTGTTCATCGCAGGCGACCAGGCCCACTCCCGCGAATTCAGCGAGCAGGCCTACCAGCTCGCCGCGGAACCCAAACAACTGGTGGTGGTTCCCGGCGCCGGCCACGTCGACCTCTACGACCGGACCGACGTCATCCCCTTCGACAGCTTGGCCACCTTCTTCCGGAACGGCTTGAATCCCCGGCAATGACGGGACCGCGCCGGCGCGAAACTCTGGTCGACAACGAATTCCCGAGCGCCCGGGAGCGTGCACCCATGACATTGGGAGCCCATGGGGTTCATGCTGGAGCCATGACGCTGGGTAGGGGTGCCACCAGGACCGCGTGCGGGGTCGCGGCGGTCGCGGCGCTGATGGCCCTCGCCGCCGTCGTCCTGCACGTCATGAACCGCGGCGTCGACACCTCGGGACTCAACACCGAACTGTGGACGGCCACGGTGCTGCAAACGCTCACCTGGTCCGCGGCCGGCGCGTTGATCGTTACCCAGCGTCCGCGAAATCCCTTCGGATGGTTGTTCTGCGGCGCCAGTCTCGCAGCCGCGGTCACCACCGTCGGCAACGAGTGGGCGGTCTACGTCCTCCTGGGCGACGGTCGCGAACTCGCGGGCGGCCAGGTGGCGCTGTGGCTGACGAATTGGTCGTGGGTGGTCTACATCGGCGTCATCCCGGTGGTGCTGTTGCTCTTTCCGGACGGCAAGCTGCTCTCCCGCCGGTGGACACCGGCGTTGGCGCTGGCGCTGGCTGCCGCATCGGCGTTGCTGGTCGCGCAGCTACTGAGCCCGGGCAGCATGCTGGAGACGGCGAGCGTCTCGACGACCAACAACCTCGTCGGCATTCAACGTGCGGACACCGCGCTGACCAGCCTGGGCCTCGTCGCCAAAACGCTCCTCGACGTCGCGATCGCGGTCGGTGTCCTCAGCCTGCTGCTTCGCTTCCGGCGGGCGCGGGGTGACGAGCGCCTGCAACTGAAGTGGCTCACGTCGGTCGCGGTGTTCCTGCCCGTCACCCTCGCACTCACCTACGTGGCGCCCGGCCTCCACAGCACCTTGGCGTTCAAGCTGCACGTCGCCCTGCTGATCGGCACCATCACGGTGGCCGTCCTCAAGTACCGCCTCTACGACATCGACGTCATCCTCAACCGTTCCCTGGTCTACGCGACGCTGACCGTGCTGGTCCTCGGCATCTACGTGGCCGTCGTGGCTGCGGCAGGCGCGGTGCTGCAGGCGCGCGCCGGCCTCATCCCCTCGCTCATCGCCACCGGCGTCGTGGCGGCGGCGTTCAGCCCGTTGCGCGATCGGCTGCAGTCGGGGGTGAACAGGCTTCTCTACGGCCACCGTGACGAACCCTACGAAGTGCTCTCCCGACTCGGGCAGCGCTTGGAATCCGCACTGGCCGTCGACGAGGTGCTGCCCGGCCTGGTCGAAACCGTGGCTCAGGCCTTCAAACTGCCCTATGTCGCCGTGGACGTCCCCGACCCGGGGCACCGCGGGCAGGGTGGCGTCGACGCCATGAAGACGGTCGCCGCCTACGGCCAGCCCGCGCCGGTGGCACTGCGAATCCCCCTGCAGTATCAGGGATCTCCGGTCGGTGCGCTGGTGCTCTCGGCGCGTAGCGGCGACGAGGGATTCACCCCGGCCGACCGACGGCTGCTCGACGACGTGGCCCGGCAGGCCGGGGTGGCCGCCCATGCCGTCGCGCTGACCGCGGCGCTGCAGGGTTCGCGGGAGCGTCTGGTCGCGGCCCGCGAAGAGGAGCGCCGCAGACTTCGTCGCGATCTGCACGACGGTCTGGGTCCGACGCTGACGGCGGTCGCACTGCAGATCGACGCCACCCGCAACATCGTGCACACCGATCCCGCTGCCGCCGACGAGCTGCTCAAAGCGCTTCGCGCAGAGGTGAAGTCGTCCATCGACGGGATTCGCCGCCTGGTCTACGACCTACGACCGCCTGCGCTCGACGAGCTTGGACTCGTGCGGGCGCTGCGAGAGCAAGCCGCGGGATTCGTGCGGGCCGGCAACGGCCGCCTGGACGGACTCCACGTCACGGTCGAGGCGCCTGCGAACCTGCCCCCGTTGCCGGCGGCCGTCGAAGTCGCCGCCTACCGCATCGGTGCCGAGGCCATCACCAACGTGGCACGGCATGCCAAGGCCAGTCACTGCGAACTCCGCCTCACCCTCAACGGCGCATTGGAGGTGCAGGTGACCGACGACGGCATCGGGGCCGGCGCCACGTGGAGGCCGGGGGTGGGGCTCGCGTCGATGCGGGAGCGGGCCTCCGAGTTGGGCGGCACCCTCTCCGTCGAGCCCAGCGCCGACGCCGGCACACGCGTGCTCGCCAAACTTCCACTGAGGGACCGATGAACGATTCCGGCTCGGCACCCCTGCGGGTGGTCATCGCCGACGACCATCCGCTGGTACGTAGCGGACTGCGCACCATCCTCGCCGCGGCGGACGGCATCGACGTCGTCGGTGAAGCCAGCACGGGAGCCGAAGCGATTGCGGTGGCGCGTACGTCGACGCCCGACGTCATCGTGATGGACCTGCAGATGCCCGACACCGACGGCATCGAGGCGACGCGTCAGATCGTGGCGGCCAATCCCGGGATCGCGATCCTCGTGCTCACGATGTTCGAAGACGACACCTCGGTGTTCTCGGCCATGCGGGCCGGCGCCCTCGGCTACCTGCTGAAGGGCGCCGAGCAGGACGAGATCATCCGCGCCATTCACGCAGCGGCCCACGGCGGGGCCATCTTCGGGCCCGCGATCGCCCATCGCCTCATCGACTTCTTCGCCCATCCGCAGACGTCGGCGACGCCGGCGTTCCCCGAACTCACCGACCGCGAGCGGGAGGTCCTCGACCTGATCGCCTCCGGCCAGCCCAACGGCGCCATCGGCAGAGCGCTGTTCATCTCCCCGAAGACGGTCGCCAACCACGTCTCCAACATCTTCGCGAAACTTCACGTCGCCGACCGGTCCGAAGCCATCGTGCGCGCCCGGCAGGCGGGGTTGGGCGAGGGGGCGTAGGCGCCGCCGCTCAGCGGGTGACCGCTGCAGCCTTCGGGTGTGCGGCGGCGATCTCGAGAAGCCGTAGATAGCCGGGCAACTGCCACGCCGCACGGCCGACGAACAGGCCGGTGACGTGGTCGATGCCGAGCAGGTCGGCGGCGTTCTCGAGGTTCACCGAGCCGCCGTACAGCAATCCCCGTGTCGCACTCCCGTATTCGCGACCAAGGTCGGCGAACGGCTGCCGTAGTTCGTCCACCGTGGCCGGACGGCCGTTCTCGCCGATGGCCCAGATGGGTTCGTAGGCGACGAGGACGCGACCCGTCTGCGCCGCCGTGAGACCGTCGAGCGCGCCCGCGGCCTGCTCGAGGATGACGCGCGACGAATCACCGGCGCGTTTCACCTCCGCACTCTCGCCGATGCACAGCAGCGGGACCAGTCCGTGCCGGAGGGCGGCCGCCACCTTGAGGCGGGTCGTCGCCACCGTCTCGCCGAAGTGCTCGCGGCGCTCCGAGTGGCCGATCTCGACGAGCTGGGCACCGGCGTCCTTAACCTGGGCGACCGACACCTCGCCGGTCCAGGCGCCGCCGTCCTCCCAGTGCGCATTCTGGGCGCCCACCAAAACCGGTGAGTCCGGCCCCAATTCGTCACGCGTCGCGGCGATCGCGGTGAACGAGGGGATGACGAAGGGCTGCACCCCCGAGAGGCCGACCCGCCTGACGTGGTCGGACAACCCGCGAACGTACTGGCGGGCCTCGGACATACCCTTGTTCATCTTCCAACTGGTTCCGACCCACAGTGGACCGCCGCCGACGTCGGCTGCGTCAGTCACTTTCGTACGCGCAAATGGCGTCGACCTTGGCCGCGGAGGAGGACTGCGGGTCGAACTGCACCGCCAGCCATTCCTTGACCAGGACTCGCGCCAACTCCAGGCCCACCACCCGCTCGCCCATGCAGAGCACCTGGGCATTGTTCGACAGCACGGAGCGCTGCACGGAATACGTATCGTGCGCGGTGACGGCCCGGATGCCCTTGACCTTGTTCGCGGCGATGGCGACACCCAGGCCGGTCCCGCAGATCAGCAACGCCCGGTCGGCCTCACCCCTGGCGACCTTCTCGGCGGCGGCGACCGCCACGTTCGGGTAGTACGTCTGGTCCTGCGGGTCCTGGACGCCGACGTCCGCGACGACCTCCACCCGCTCGTCGGCCTCGAGGTCCTTGCGCAGGGCCTCCTTGTAGTTGAATCCGGCGTTGTCGCCGCCGACCACGATCCTCAATGTCATCTTCGCTCCTCCGTAGTGGTTTCGTTCACCGCGTCAGGTGGTCGCCGAGGGCGGCCATCAGCAGCGAGAACGACAGCGCGCCGGGATCCGGGGTGCCGACGCTCTTGTCACCCAATACCCGCGCACGGCCCAACGACGCCGCGATGTCGGCGGTGTCGTCGGCCGCCGTGCGGGCCGCTCGGGCCGCGGTGGTGACGGCGGGTCCCGCCTCGCCGTCGAAGGCCTCGGCCAGTGCGTCCCGAAACGGCACGGCGGCGTCGACCATCGTCTTGTCACCCGGCTTGGCGCCACCGAGTCGCATGACGGCGTCGATTCCGGCGTTGACGGCGTCGACGACGGTCTGGTCGTCGGCGCCCTCGGTGTCGGAGAAGACACCCCCGGCACTGGTCAACGCCGCGCCCCAGAGCGCCCCCGAGGTGCCTCCGGCCGCGTCGGCCCACGCCTGGCCGGCAAGCAGCAGTGTGGTCCGGGCGCCAGCCTGGTCGTCCGCGGCGGCGCGGGCCGCTCGCACCGCGCCTCGGGAGCCGAACGCCATCCCTTGGCCGTGGTCGCCGTCGCCGGCAACCGCGTCGAGGCGGCCGAGTTCGGCCTCGTTGTCGGCACATACCCGCTCGAACGTCTCCAGCACCGCCACGACGGTGCCGGCGCAGGCCCGCGACTCCTCACTGGACTCGGGGATCTCCACCTTCTCCGCGTCCCAAATGCCGTTCCGCGCAACGCGTTCGACGTGGGGAATCGCCCCGCGCCGATAGGCGGGCGTCTCGACCGGCGCCAGCCACAGCTTCTCGAGCTCGTCGTCGAGGAACACCACGGTCAACGACAATCCGGCCATGTCGAGGCTGGTGACGAACTCACCGACCTCTGGACGTACGGCGGTCAGCCCCTGCTGGTCCAGGCGTTCGGCGATGCGGCCGTAGACGACGAAGAGTTCGTCGTACTTGACGGTGCCGAGTCCGTTGAGGATCACGGCCACTCTGCCGTCGTAGCCGTTCTCACCCCGCGCGGGTTCCTCGGCCAGGATCTCGTCGAGCAGGAGGTCGGCCACCTCGGCGGCACTGCCCAGGCGGCTGTCGCGCACGCCGGGCTCGCCGTGGATGCCGAGTCCCACGCCCATCTGGCCCTTCTCGACGTGGAACAGCGGCTCGGCGGCCCCGGGCAGTGTGCACCCGTCGAAGGCCACGCCGAACGAGCGCGTGGCGTCGTTCGCCTTCCATGCGACGCGCTCTGCGTCGTCGAGGTCGGCGCCCGCTTCGATCGCCGCCCCGGCGATCTTGAAGACCGGCAGATCGCCGGCGACGCCGCGACGGTCACGGTGGTTGTCCGGGCCGTTGGAGGCGATGTCGTCGCTGACCGTCACGATGCGGACGTCGACGCCTTCGTGACGAAGCTTCTCGGCGGCCAGGCCGAAGTGCAGGACGTCGCCGGCATAGTTGCCGAACCCCAGGATGACGCCGCCGCCGTTCTCGGCGTTGCGCACCACCGAGTAGACCTCGGAGGCCGAAGGCGAGGAGAAGACGTTGCCGCACGGCGCACCGTGGCCCATTCCGGGCCCCACCCAGCCGGCGAAGGCGGGGTAGTGCCCCGATCCCCCACCGATGACGAGCGCGGGCTGGCCGGGCGGGGTCTGCGTCGACCGGGCGACGCCCCCGGGAACCTGCACCAGCAGGTCCGGGTGGGCGGCGACGAGTCCACGGACCGCCTCGTCGGCGAAGTCGTCTGGGGAGTTGAGGAGGTACGTCATCGTTCCATCCTTCGGGAGGCTCCGATCACGCCGCGACAGTGGTCCCGCGTCGCGACACTAGCGGCTCGATCCTATAGGAATACGGCCGCCTCAACCAGGAAGCCCGTTGCGGCTCCGGTCGCCCTCGTCGTGAGCCTGTGCGCGCTCGGCCAGCGCGCGCTCCCTCACCCCGCCGATGTGCGCGTGCATGAGGCGGTACACCTCCGGACCGTAGCCACGTCGCAGGGCGGCCAGAAGTTCGCGATGCTCGGCGACCGCCGGCCCGGCGTCCTGCACGCCCACCCCGATGAAGAGGCGGAAGCGCTGGCCGTGCCCACCGAGCGCCTCGTAGGCCCGCAGCAGCGCCTTGTTGTCCGCGTGCTCGGCGATCAGCCGATGGAACCGCTCGTCGGCGCGGTGGTACTTCCGGATCGCCGCCGCATCCGAGGTGTGGGGCGCCTGCTCCTGTTCCTCGATCGCCAGCTCCAGCGCGTCCAGGAGACGGTCGTCCACCTTGGCACAGGCCAACTCCGCGAGCCTGGACTCGATCAACTGCCGGGCGTCCATGACGTCGGCGATCTCCTTGGCGTCGGGCATCTCCGGCACCCGGTATCCGCGCATGGCCGTTCGGATGACGTTGCCGGTGGACTCCAGGCGGGCGAGCGCCTCGCGCACCGGCGTCGGCGAGACACCCAGGTACCGAGCGGTGCCGTCGATGCTCACGGGATCGCCGGACTGCAGGGTGCCGTCGAGCAGCAGTTCCATCAGGCGCTCGTACACCTGGTCGACGAGCGTGCCGCGCACCAGCGCCGCGTCCTCTCGGGCTTCCATTCACGCCTTTCCGCGTCCCGGCGCGCCGCCGGACGGCGACACGCCGGAGCCCTGCTGCGGCGTCGCAGTACAGAGCACTGATCGAGAAATCAGAGCCTACCTGGCGTTGACAGCCGCCACCGGGATCCCTATATCCTATTTGATAGTGATGTGACGTACGCCACGACGGAGGTCTTAAGTGCACACGGCTCACAGTTGGCCGATCGCGGCCAACATGCTCGGCTTCGGCAACACGGCCCCCGACGGCGGACACATCAAGGACGCGCCGCCCAGCGTCTGGGCCGCCCAGCTGCGCCAGGTACGCGAACTGGGCTTCGACTACATCGACCCCACCGATGCGTGGGTACCACTCGCCGCCCTGTCGGACGACCGGGTCGAGGAGTTCCGCACCGTCCTGGGCGACGAGGGGTTGGCGATCTCCTCCATCTCGATGACCCGCAACTCGGTCGTCGACGTCGAGAACGGCCCGCGGAACCTCGCGGACGCCCACCGCCTGATCGACCTCGCTCCGTCCTTCGGCGCAACCATCGTCAACACCGGGTTCATGCAGGCGATCACCCCCGAGCAGAGCGAGCAGATCTGGTTCTGGCTCGTCGACGGCCACGTCGACGACCCCGCCCTGCGGGATCTGGCGGTGGAACGCGTCCGCGAGCTGGGTGACCACGCCCGCACCAATGGCATCGAGGTCAGCCTCGAGATGTACGAGGACACCTACATCGGCACGCCCGACGAGGCAGTCCGCTTCATCCTCGACGTCGACCACGAGGCGGTGGGCCTGAACCCCGACTTGGGGAACCTGATCCGGCTGCACCGGCCGGTGCCGCACTTCAGCGAGATGTACGCGAAAGTCCTTCCGCACTCGAACTTCTGGCACATCAAGAACTACTCCCGCGACTACGATCCGGCGACCGGCGCGTACAGCTCGGCTCCCTTGCCGTTGAAGTATGGATACGTCAACTATCGCCAAATGATCCGGCTGGCGCTGCAACTCGGCTACACCGGACCGTTCTGCTGCGAGCACTACGGCTCCGACTCCCTGGGCGTGTGCGCCGAGAACCGGGAGTACATCCAGCAAGTGCTCACCTCCGCCCTCGCCTGACCTCGACCCCGAAAGGCCCCCGCCATGCACGAGATCAACACCGTCACAGTCGTCGGTGCCGGCTACATGGGCGGTGGCATCGCCCAGGTCCTCGCCCTCAACGGCTTCACCGTCCGAATCGCCGACGTCAGTGCCGAAGCCACCCGAGCCGCCCTCATCCGGCTGGAGAAGGAGGCCAACGAGTTCGAGGAACAGGGCCTGTTCGGCGCGGGCAGCGCACAGACCATCATGGGAAACCTCACCGCCGGGGAAAGCCTCGACGACGCCGTCTCCGACGTCGACTTCGTGATGGAGGCCGTCTTCGAGGACCCCGACGTGAAGAAGGACGTCCTGGCACGGATCTGCGCGAGCGCCCGGCCCGACGCCATCATCGGCACCAACACCTCCACCATTCCGGTCAAGGTCCTGGTGGATGCGGTGACGAATCCCGAGCGGTTCCTCACCGTCCACTTCTCCAACCCCGCGCCCTTCATCCCCGGCGTCGAGCTGGTCGCGGGCGAGGCGACCACCCAGGAGGTCATCGACTCGGTCAAGGACCTCCTCGCCCGTGCCGGCCGCGAAGGCGCCCAGGTCGCCGACACACCCGGCATGGCGCTCAACCGTCTGCAGTACGCGCTGCTCAAGGAAGCCACCCTGATCGTCGAGCAGGGCGTGGCCACCGTGGAGGACGTCGACACCATCGTCCGCACCACCTTTGGTTTCCGCCTCGGATTCTTCGGTCCGTTCGCGATCGCCGACCAAGCCGGACTTCCGGTGTACGCCAAGGGCTTCACCACCCTGGAGAACGAATTCGGTGAGCGCATGGCCACTCCGAAGCTTCTCACCGACGCGGTCGCCGCCGGCCGCGAGGGGACCAAGAACGGCAAGGGACTGACCGGCGACTTCGACGACGAGACCAAGGCGGCCGTGATCGCCTACCGCAACAAGGCGTACTCCCGCATGGGTGATCTGCTGCGCGAACTGGGTCCGGCGCCAAAGGGATCCTGACCGGTCCTACACCCGCCTCCGCCAACCCCGAAGGAACTCCCATGGACGAAATAGTTCTCGCGGAGCGGCCGACCGCCCTGCTCGTCGCCATCGCCGTCGTCGCCATCGCCGTACTGCTCCTCCTCATCGTCAAGGTTCGACTGCACGCGTTCTTCTCGCTGATCGTGGTCAGCGTGCTGACCGGTCTGGCGGCCGGCATCAGCATGGGCGACGTCGTCACCGTGGTCATCGCCGGCTTCAGCAACACCGTCGGCACTGTCGCACTACTGGTTGGTTTCGGTGCCGTGCTCGGGCGGATCGTCGAAATGACCGGCGGCGCACAGGTGTTGGCCGACAAGATGCTCGACAGGTTCGGCGAGAAGAGGGCGCCGCTGGCTCTCGCCGTGGCCTCGCTGTTCTACGCCTTTCCGATCTTCCTCGACGCCGGCTTCATCGTCATGCTGCCCATCATCTACACCGTGGCGCGACGCCTGGGTGGATCGTTCATGCTCTACGTGCTGCCGTCCATCGGCGCATTCCTGATGATGCACGCGCTGACTCCCCCGCATCCCGGGCCGACGGCCGCGGCCACGGTGATGGGTGCCGACATCGGAATGGTGGTCATCGTCGCGCTGCTCGTGGGGCTGCCGACGTGGTACCTCGCCGGATATCGACTCGGGCTGCTGATCGCCAAGCGCTACCCGAACTTGCCCGTGCCGTCACTGCTCGGCGAGCCGAAGGACTATCCCGAGGACGAGCGCCCCGGTTTCTGGACGATCATGTTCGTCCTGCTGCTGCCGCTGTGCTTGATCTTCTTCAACACGGTGTTCTCGACGCTCGAGGCAGACGGCGCCGTCGGCGACGACAACGTGTTCTACCAACTGTCCCGCCTCATCGGGACCACCTCGATCGCACTGTTGATTACGGTGCTGCTGGCGATGCTGCTGCTGTACGTGCTGCCGCGGCGGGGACGCGAGTCCATCGGCGGCGTGCTGGAGAATCTGGTCGACGACGCGTTGGCGCCGGTCTGCTCGATCATCCTGATCACGGGGGCGGGTGGGGCCTTCGGCAGAGTGCTCACCGAGACCGGGATCGGCCAGACTCTCGCCGACGGCCTGGACGCCCTGGGGCTCCCCGTGATCCTCGCCGGCTTCCTGATCGCGATCGCGTTCCGGGTGGCGCAGGGCTCCGCGACCGTCGCCGCGACCACCGCCGGTTCCATCATGGCTCCCGCCGTGACGTCGATGAACCTCGGGGCGATCGCCCTCGCAGCCGTCGTCGTCGGCGTGTGCGCAGGCTCCATCACCTTCTCGCACGTGAACGACTCCGGGTTCTGGCTGATCGGGCGCTTCTGCGGCTTCGACACGGTGACCACGTTGAAGACGTGGACGGTGATCGCCACGGCCATCGGCTTCATGAGCTTCGCCCTGTCGTGGGTGGTGTACGCGGTCGCCAGTTAGTCAACGAACCCCAGCGAGGTGCGGCGTCTGGATTCCATTGCCGCCGAATGGGTATGCCCCGCTGGCAAGGGGCGGAAGTCCTCGGCAAGTGTGCTGGTGCCGACGCATGGAGGTAAGTCATGGGCGACTTCGGAACGTCCGGACTTTGGCTGCTGCTGGCCTTGGCTCTCGTCGCGTCCGTGTCGATAGCTGCCGCCAGTATGTGGCTGGCAAGCCGGACCCTCCCGAAATCGTTGAACGAGGGGCACAACGGGGCTCTGTCTCCGTTCATGACCTGTGTCGGTTTGGTCTACGGCGCGTTGCTCGGATTCACCGTTGTCGTCGGGTGGGAACAGTTCTCGTCCGCGGCAACCAACGTCTCCAACGAGGCGTCCACGCTTACGACGATGTACCGGCAGACCATCGGAATGCCGGCCCCGGAGCAGAGCCAGATGCGCGAACTGCTCCGCAGATACGCAACGGCCGTTCAGGGCCCTGAATGGGAAGACGCGATCCGTGCCGGCACGACCACCGAGGGCGCGGGCAGCGCCCTCGACGACATGTACAGGGTGCTCGGGGCTCAGCCGTCCACCGTCGCGTCCAATCCGATGAGTCAGAAGTTCCTCGACCAGCTGAGCACATTGGCGTCGCAGCGAAGTGAGCGAATATTGGACGCCAAACCACGAATACCCGGCTTGCTGTGGACCGGATTGCTTTTCGGTGGCGTCGTATTGCTGGGGCTTGGCGGCTTCATGCGTTTGGGGAGCCTTCGTGCACACTTTGGACTGTTGAGCGCGGTCGCCGTCCTGCTCGGCCTGCTGCTGTTCATCGTCTTCTGGCTCGACCACCCCTTCGGGCACCAGCTAGGCGTCACCTCCGCCCCGTTCAGCCAATCACTCAGCGTCTTCGACGCGATCGACCGTCGCACGTAATCAGACCGGCACATCCGCCTACGTCGCCATGGTGACGAGGTTGCGCCACAGGTTTCGCAGGCTGTCGGTGCCGCCGAACAACGTGGTGAAGTGCGTGGAGTCGATCAGCACGATGTCACCGGCGCGGTCGATCCTGGGTGGCATCCAGATCAGTGCGTTGAACTCCGTGTTCCCCGCCTCGGTGAAGGGGTGTGGCCGGTTGGGGTCGACCAGTTGACGTCCGAGCACCCGCAGGTCGTCGCTCTCCGGTGCGGTGAGTTCGTAGTGCGGTAGATGCGGGTGGAAGTTGAAGGTGGTGACGTCGTCGAGCAATCGCACGCCGTCGAGATCGCGAAAGCCGGTCAGCGGTGCGATCTCCTTGGTGCCGTCGACCACGGCGGGCCGGAGTCCCCAGATGTTGTGCACGGGCACGTCCAGCGCCTTCATCAGTGATCGGGTGTACGCACTGAATCGCTGCTGACGGGGCACCAGCCGGTCGCCATGGTGTTCGTACTCCAGTTGGCGCTGCGCGAAGTCGTCGGTGAAGCCGACGTCGTGGTGCGGTGCCAGCAGGAGGCAGGTGCCTTCGCGCTTGAGCCACTCGGTGATTGCCGCGATCTCCTCCGGCGCGGCGTCCTCCTGACCCAGCAGATGATCGAGACCGAAGACCAAGAGGGTGTCGGTGTCGGCGAGGATGCGTTCGTCGATCGGAAGCTTGTATCCCGCTTGGTCGATGCGCTGAAATACCGCGACGGGATGGCCCGTCACCTCCTCGGTCAGCGCCTGAAAGGCAAGGGTCGACCGATGAAACAGCTCCAACGTTCCCGCGATGCCCTGCAGGAAGTGAGCCTCGTCGTACTCCGGGGTCTCATAGGCCGGCCACAGCACGTTGCGGACTTCGGTGATCGTGGAGAACCGGTTCTCCATCGACGCCGGATCGCGCTGCGCCTCCCATGGGTAACTCCACGTCCAGTAGATGCTGACGCGCCTGCTCCCATTGTGGGGGCGGCCCAGGTGGGCTTGGTTGTACGTTCGCGCGGTCGGAAGTGCCGTCATGTCGAATCCTTCATCCTCCGAGCGCAGCGAGGTAGCGGATCGCGCTCAGCCCCGGCAAGAAGAAGTACGCCCCACCGGTCAGGCTGGTGAACGCGGGAATACCCTTGTGCACCTTGCGGATGGGGCGCTTCGGGACCGTGAAGTCCAACGCCCCGTCCTGTACGCCGGCGATCGGATCGTGCTCGTTGCCGAGTTCGTGGAACGCCTTGTCGTTGATCCACACGTTCTGGGCGAATTCGAACTGACGGACCAGGTCGGCGCAGATGATGAACGCCGCGATGCCGCGCGCCTGACCGTCGTCCGGGGCGCCCTCCGGCAACGCGGGTCCGTAGGTCGCGCCCCGCCGAATCATCCGTCGCCGGTTCATGTAGTGCGCGGTGTCGCGCGGGTTCAGCCGGCGGGCATGCGACCCCAGCGGGCACGCGTATCCGTGGGGATCCATCTCCTTGTAGTCGAAGTCGTTGTTGCGCATCGGATCTGCGCCCAGTTCCGGATCGTCGGCCTCGGGCGCCAGTACCAGCGGAGCGCCACTGCGCCAGCGGCCCATGAACTTGGCCGCGAGCAGTTCTTCGTCCGCCGAGGACTCCGAGTTCTCCCGCAGGTAGTCGCGAAACACGGCGACGTGCTCCTCGAGTCGTCGGTAGGCCATGTAACTGCCGTTGCGCGCCAGGACCTCCGGCTGCGGAAGGTCGCTCACCGGTCCGTTCTCGTCGGGATACCCGAGGATGAACTCACCCGGCTCGAGCGCCGCACCCGAACCGGGAGTGGGCTCCTCGCCCGAGCCCTTCATCACGGGCTGTGACAGTCGGTCCCGATAGCCGAAGTGGTCGTGGGCGTAGTTGAACGGCGGACTGGCGTTCAGATCCAAATGCGACAGACTGCGGACGCCGTCCGTTCGGGCGAGTAGGTCGTCGTGGTTGGCAACGGAGATCCGGCATTGTTCGTCGGTGCGAGAGAACAGGATGGCGATCGCGTGCAGATCGTCACCGGCGAGGCCACCCACCCAGTGCTCGGGGGCGTTGCGGCCCGTGTCGCCGAGGATCGTCGACCGCGACGTCATGCCCTCCCGGAAGGCGTCGGGGAACGTCGCCAGCGACTCCTCGGGCAGCCCGAGCGCCCGCAGCCCATTCCACGTCAGTGCCACGGTGATCCAGCGATCGGCTTCGTCGACGGTGGCCTGCACGTCGGCGGCGGACTGGACCAATCCCGCCATCACCGACAACCACGCCCGCCCACCCTCGGGGGTGTCGAAGGTCAGGAACTCATAGCGGCCGGTGATGGCCGGCGTCCGTGTCAGCAGGAGGTGCTGAATGTCGTCGAACTCGAGCATCTACTGCATCTGATCGAGCATCGTCGAGAAGGCCGTCTTCAATCGCAGGGCCTTCTTGATCTCGTCAGCCGTGACATAGGGATACTCGCCGTATTCCAGGAAGCTGGGAACGTGATGATCGCGGACGAACTTGATGAATGCCTCGGGATTCTCCTTCCAGTCTTCCGGAAAGCCAACGAGTTTGGTGAAGATGGTCGTGATGCCCGTGGCACCGAACAGCTGAACGGCGTCCTCGGTGTACTTGTCGAAGTCGGTGTCGAAGATACCCATGTACTGAAAGTGAAGGCCCGACCCGACGTCGAACAGATTCCAACGCAAGTAGTGCAACTTGAGCGGTGCCAATGCCTCCGGACTTGCCGCGATGGTCTCTTCGATCGTCTTTCCGTACGCCCGAATCGCATCCTCTTCACCGTCCTTCACCTTCGCGATGATGGAGAACCCGTAGCAGGCAGGCGTCCTCGGATAGGTGGGGCCGTAGCGGCCGCGCTCGAGTTCGAAATAGCCCTCCTTGGGGATGGCCATCGCCGACGGTGTCGTCCAGTCTTGCTTGGTTGCAGCCATGCCTGGGCCTCCTCGCTGATCACGATGGGCCGACGGTAGCACCGCCAGCCCGCCGATCGACGGCATTCGGCAACGTGATCATGGCGCAAGATCGTGAAGCAAACGCTCGGTCAGCAAGTTCACAGAACTAACCAGTTTGCTGTCTTGTACTCGTCCTTCGTCAAACTGACGCTAAAGTCAAATATTCTCGGACGGGAAGTGCGAATAGCGCACGCAGCAAACCCCTCCGGACTACTCTCCGCACCACCGGTTCGGTCGCGTCGACGGTGGGTCTACGGGGACGAGCCACTCAGCGATTAAGGAGTAGTCGTGCGATTCAAGAAGCACTACTTGAGTTTGGGGTTCGCGCTCACGATGACGGCCGTCGGTGTCGTCAGCGCCTCGCCCGCGTCGGCGGAATGCACCAACGCCGGGTACGCGACGGTCTGCGCCCAAGGCACCGTTCGCGGGGGTGGGCCAACGCCTCCCTCGGCGGCCTATCCCTCGTACTGCGCCGACCCCTGGTACTGCGACGACGACTGGGGCGTCGACGTGATCTGGGATCCGGGCATCGGTGGCCCCGGCCGCCCGGGAGGTCCCGGCGGTATCGGACCGCGCCGATGATCTCGACAGCTCTGTCCCCCAACCGAACCGAGAAGGAGCCCACAATGTTCATCCGTCATCTCATCGGCGCAGGCGTCGTCGCTGGAGCCCTGCTCGCAGGCACGTCGGCAGTCGCCGTCGCCGATCCACCCAATTGCACCGCCGCCGACCTCGCCGGCGTCATGTCCGGCGTCTCGGCCGGCACGTCGACCTACCTGTTCACCCATCCCGAGGTAAACGCGTTCTTCACCGGCCTCAAGGGCAAGCCGCGTGATCAGATGACCCCGGAGATCCAGGCCTACTTCGAGGCGAACCCCCAGGTGAACGACGAGCTCAGGGCGGTCCGGCAACCAGCGGCGGACTTCCGCGACCGTTGCAACGCACCGATGCCGGACATGCCCATGGGCTAGCACCGTCGGGTTGGTCAGCCTCGGGGGACGGAGCGCGCCCCCTGGCGTTCCTCGACGCCGGGGGGACTCCGCTTCCGAAAGACGTTGACCCGCAGAATGACCGGCAGTGCTGTGGCCGCGCGCGCCCCCGGCGCATGGGTCATGCGTGCGCGTCAACGAACCGCTGCGCGAACCATCGCCGAGCGCGGCGGTAACAGTCAGCTTCTCGGTCCGTAGGTCGATCTTCTCGTTCGCTTACTTCCCGCCATGCCCCCGTGCTCCACCGGCCCCTCCGGTGCCGCCGCTCCGTCCGGTCCCACCGGAGGGCTTGTTCGCCTGCTGCCTGTTGACCTTCGGTGTTGCCTGCTTGTTGGCGGTCGCGCGATTGGTACGCGCGGTGCCGGCCACGCTGTTGCTACGCGCCGCGTTCGTCCCGGCGACGGTGCTGCTCGTCGTTGACGCCCCACCCAGCCGCACGCCGTTGATCGCGATGCCAGGCCCGTTCTTGGAGACGCTGAGCCCGTCTCGCAGGATGGTGCCTGCCAGCGCGAACGGGCCAGGACCCGCCGACACCTGATTGTTCGAACCGAGAACGTTGAAACCGGCGTTGAAGCTGCCGGGCCCGCCGGCGGTGATGGTGTTGCCGCCGCCGCCCACGTTGACGACGAGGTTCAGGTTGCTTCCGGGGCCGCCGACGGTCAGCGTGTTGCCGTTGCCGCCGATGTTCCGCGCGCCATTGAAGTATCCGCCGCGGGACGTGACGGTGTTGCCAGTGCCAAGCAGATTACTGGCGAGGTCTGCATATCCACCTTGAGTGGACACGTCGTTGTCGTCGCCGAACCGATTCCGCGCCAGGTTGCCGTAGCCGCCGGTGGTGGTCACGCTGTTTCCGTTGCCGAGGAAGTTCGTCGCCGTATTCAGTTCGCCGCCCTGCTGCGTGACGGTGTTCCCATTACCGAGGATGTTTTGAGCCGCGTTCCCATAACCCCCGGTGGTGGTTACGGTGTTGTTGCTGCCGAAGACGTTGCGAGCGAAGTTGAATGAACTCCCTTGCGTCGTGACGGTGTTGTCGTTGCCGCCGATGTTGATCGCCCGGTTGGACAGGCCGCCCAACGCCGACACGTCGTTGTTGCTGCCGAGGAAGTTGGCGGCGATGGTGAAGACCGATCCCGGAGCACCGGCCTGCACGTTGTTGCCGTCCCCGCCGAGGCTCAGGGCGGTGCCGAACAAGCCCTGGGCCCCAGCGGTGACGTTGTTGCCCACGGCCGAGGCCAAGGTGAGCGCGCCCCCGGACGTGGCCGCCGCAGCGGTACCAATGGCGAACGACGCGCCAAGAACCCCGTCGGCGTGGGCGGTGGCACCGTCGCCGATGGCCAACGCGACGCTGAACAAGGTGCTGGTGCACTCCGCACTGTTTCCGATTCCGAAGATCGACGCGCACGTCGCGTTTGCCGAGGGCGCCATTCCGAGAGCGGCCCCGACGAGAAGTCCACTCGTCACGACGCACGCGAGGCCGTCCTTGACGGGGTATTGCGGGATGGTGAGGTGGATGATGTCGGCCATTCTGCTGCTCCGTTGAAGAGAAGTGGCGTGTTAACTAGCCGATTGACGTTACTCGCCGAAGTACGCGCGCGGAAGCCGTCGGGGCACTGCTTTTGGGGCTTGCGGATTCTTCCTTCGCGGTGTCGTCTCTTCGAGTCGCCGCACGAACCCGAGAATGAGCGTCTTCACCGTCGGTCCGACCGGCCGGCAAGCGGCGGGCCACGAGATGCGGCACAGCGAGTCAAGCTCGAACAAGTTGCCGCACAACGATTTCGACCAGGTCTCGGGCCGAGGAGTGCGTCGGTCTCACTTTGGAGGACGTCTGCCCACGGCGCCGACGATGCGTGGCGCATCGCCCCTCGAACCGAACCGAGCAGGATGCGCGTGTGAACTTCTCGGCGGATCCGTACGACGACGAACTCGACGGGGCTGCCTCGATGTCGGAAGCTCTCGATCACCGTCCGTCTGGGCAGTCCGAGTTGATCGGCCCGTCGGCTGCAATCAATCTTTGGGCCGCATTTTGCTGGTGGTCCCGGCTGGTATCGAACCAGCGACCTTCCGCGTGTGAGATGGTTTGCAGCTCAGGAGATTTCAGTTGCTGCTGGTCAGGGCGGCGCAACTCGGTCGAAGTGGACCCCTCAGAGCACTCATTCTGAAAGTTTGGCCCTATTTTGGCCCCATGGACCGACCGATTGGCACCCGCCTCCGAGCGTGCAAAAGTTGACAACGAGTCAGCTTGCCGGCCTCGATCGACGCCGGGTTCGCCGCCGTGGGAGCCGCCCTGGCACCAATACGTCCCGGCAGGCCATTCTCGAGGCGGCGCGCGTTCGGTTCGCTCCAGACGGTTCGCCGCGACGACTATCCGGCATGTTGCCGCCGACGCGGGAGTCGACGCGTCGCTGGTGATGCAGTTCTTCGGGTCAAAGAACGAGTTGTTCGGCGCGGTCCTGTCGATTGCACCCGAGACGCTGGCTCGCTTGAGCCGGGCGTTCGAGGGACCCGAGGAGCACCTCGGCGAACGGGTGGTGCGCGCCTTCCTCGCCGTCTGGGAGGGGTTCCTCGGGAGTCGGAGCCGCTGATGGCGATGCTTCGGGGAGGCATCGTCAACGACCACACCAATGCGCAGCTGCGAGAGTTTCATTGAGGCGAGGCTGATTCAGGCCGTCGGCGCTCGCCCAGCGCCGCGCGACGAGGCGGCGATGCGCGCGGGATTTGCGTCGTCGATGCTCATTGGCATCGTTGTCGGACGGCGGATCGTCGGTGTTCCTCCACTTGCCCGCGCCGACCTGGACACCCTCATCGCGCTCGCCGCCCTCGCCATCCACGCCGTACTCACATCGGGTTCGGGCTCAACAAACACGCTACCGAACGCCTAAAGGAGCTGTGAGCTGAGGCACGGCGACGAGGAGCCTCCGGGGCGCACGACAACGTCATCAGGTCGACGGGAAAGATCCGAAGGTAATCGACCTCATCTCGTACCGCGTGAACGGTCGGTCGGCTTTTGGCGACTTCCGTATTCATCGACCGGCGGCGTCCACACGTCCGAACGCTGCAACACTCCAGAAGGTTGCGACTTCTGTCGTTCCCCGCGGTAGTCGTCTCCTGCGGCCCGTGTGGCGTCGGCGCTTCCCGCGTTGTGTTTTCCGTCGTCGCGTCAGGGCCATCCTTAAGCCGGCACGAGGGCGCTGGGGGAAATGAAGAACGTCGCGGTGAGACCGTGAGGAAGTCTGCGCCGGGTCAGGAGTAGCGCGGTGGCGATCGGCGGCTACGTCGTCGCCTCATCTTGCGACTGCGCAAGAGCGGTCAGGTGTAGCGCTGGGATACCGAGTAGTTCACCCCAGTGCCGATCGGCGACGAGTGCGGCCTCGGCGTTGAAGGTGGCTGCGGTGGTGCACGAAGCGAGGGCGACGAGCGCCGACGCGACGGCGAACAACGACAGACCGTTGCCCTTCGCCACGTCGACCAGTTCGCCGAAGGCGGTATCGGGTTCGCAGCGCCGGACCGCGACCAGGATTCCCTCGGCCAAATCGAGGGCGCGTCTGCCGTCCAGCGCCGGCCGTCGCCGACCTGCTGTTGTCGTGGTGGTGCCGCTGAGGTTCATCTCATTACCAATCTTCCTCTGCTTTCCCAAGAGTGTCGTGCCGGCTGCTTCTCCAGGGTGAATTGGCATACGTCGGTGTAGCCCTCACGGAACAGGTCCGCGCAGCCCTCGAGGTACTTGACGAACCGCTCGTAGATCTCCTCGCCTGCGATCTCGATGGCTTCGTCCTTCTTGGCCTTGAGATTGTTCGCCCAGGTGTCGAGCGTCTTCACGTAGTGCGGCTGCAGGTGCTGTTCCTGAGTGACCGTGTAACCGGCCTTGACCGCGTGCTCCTTGACCATCGACGCCAGCGGCAGACGACCGCCGGGATAGATGTAATCCATGATGAACTTGATGAACCGCACCCGCGACATCGTCAGCGGCAGGCCCTTGGCCTTGATCTCCTCATCCTCGGGGATGATGATCGTGTGCAGCATCTGCACGCCGTCGTCGGGCAGCCAGTCGTAGGTGTTCTTGAAGTAGTCGTCGTACTTGTTGAAGCCGAAGTGCTCGAAGGCGCCGATCGAGACGATGCGGTCGACCTTGCCGCTGAAGTCCTCCCACGGCTGCAGGCGAACCTCCATGGTGCGATCGCCCTTGTAGTTGGCGAGCCAGTGGTTCTCGATGTGCTGCTTCTGGTTCTCCGAGAGCGTCAGGCCGATGACGTTCACGTCGTACTTCTCGACCGCGCGGTTGATCGTGGCGCCCCAGCCGCAGCCGATGTCGAGCAACGTCATGCCGGGCTCGAGGCCGAGCTTGCCGAGCGACAGGTCGATCTTCGCCAGCTGCGCCTGCTCGAGGTTGTAGTCGTCCTTCTCGAAGTACGCGCAGCTGTAGACCTGATTGGGGTCCTGCCACAGCTTGAAGAACTCATTGCTGATGTCGTAGTGGAACTGGACTTCTTTCTTGTCCGACCCTCGCGTCTGCGACGCGGACTTGGACAGCCACGCGGACCGCGCGTGCGGCGGTGCCGAGGTCGGGGTGTTTGGCGCGCTGGATGGTGTGGCGTTCATGTTCGGTCCTTTCCTCGACGGTGCGGGGCGGCTTCCACGTCTCGTCGTTGACTGGGCGGATGATCGTTGGGCAACAGCGGTTCTCGACACATATCGCGGGCCGCTGCTTGGCTCGTGTCGACGTTGCCTCGGCCATGATGAGTCACGGTGCCGACGTCGCCACTACAGCTCGTCAAGTTCGTGTGGCGCGTTGCGGTGTTCTCCTTCATGTCGTGCGGGACTTGGCTCAGGTCGTCCAGCCCATGGCCCACAAATCGGGTTCGGTGGGTTCGCCGCCGGCGGCGGCGAAGTCCTGCAGGACGGCGACGAGGTCGGCGCGTCGCCGCGGTTCCAGGCGGGCGAGGATGGGAATGATCGCCGCCCGCCGGTGGGTCATGACGTCATGCACGACGCGGTGACCGTCGGTGGTCAGCGTCAGCGTGACCTGGCGGCGGTTGGCGGGATCCTCGGCACGGTCGACGAGGCCTGCGGCCACCATCCGGTCACAGAGTCGGCTGGCCCGGGTGAGGTGCAGGTTGGCCGCGTCGGCGAGTTCGCGTAGCGACACCGATCCGCGGCTGGAGATCACGACCAGAGCGCGGACTTGCGCGACGTCGGCGACGTCCTCCACCGCGGCGATCGATTGGGCACTCAGCGCAACCAGGACGCGGCAGGCGGCCAGCACCGCGTCGGCTTCCGTGTCGTCGACGCGGGCCCGCTGACGCGGCGGGGAGTGTTCTCGGGTCATCGACGGAGTGTCCACCTTTCCATTGCTACTCGCAAGTCTTGCGCATCGCAACTATTGCGCGTAGACAAGAGTAAGTACGGCATCGACGAAGGAGGATTCGATGAAGGACACCGTTGCCGACGTGCTGCTGGCGCGGCTGCGCGTGTGGAATATCAAGCAGGTCTTCGGATTTCCCGGCGACGGCATCAACGGGCTGCTGGCGGCGTGGGGACGGGCGGACAATGATCCGCAGTTCGTGCAGGCCCGTCACGAGGAGATGGCCGCGTTCGAGGCGGTCGGCTTCGCCAAGTTCTCCGGTCAAGTCGCGGTGTGCGCGGCGACCAGCGGTCCGGGGGCGGTGCATCTGCTGAACGGTCTCTACGACGCCAAACTCGACCACGTGCCGGTGGTGGCGATCGTCGGGCAGACCGAGCGCAGCGCGATGGGTGGCTCCTACCAGCAGGAGATCGATCTTCTGACCTTGTTCAAGGACGTCTGCAGCGACTACGTGCAGATGTGCACGGTGCCTCGACAATTGCCCAATCTGATCGACCGGGCGATCCGCACCGCGATCAGCGAGTCCGCCCCGACGTGCTTGATCATCCCGTCCGACGTCTTCGACCTGGCCTACGAACCGCCCGAACACGCGTTCAAGCAGGTCCCCTCCAGCGTCGGCATGTCGAACTCCGCGATGACCGCCGATCGCGGGGCGATCCGCGCGGCGGCCGATCTGCTTAACGCCGGCGCGCGGGTGGCGATGCTGGTCGGACAGGGCGCCCGCGGGTGCGTCGCCGAACTCACCGAGGTCGCCAACCTGCTCGGCGCCGGCGTGGCCAAGGCACTGCTGGGCAAGGACGTGCTCTCCGATGACCTGCCGTGGGTCACCGGGTCGATCGGCCTGCTGGGCACGATCCCGTCCTACAACCTAATGATGGGCTGCGACACCCTGCTCACCGTCGGCTCCAACTTCCCCTACACCCAGTTCCTGCCCAAGCTCGACCAGGCCCGCGCCGTGCAGATCGATCGCTCCGGCAAGTGGATCGGCATGCGCTACCCCTATGAACTGAACCTTGTGGGCGACGCCAAGGACACCCTGCGAGCGCTGATCCCACTGCTCGAGCACAAGTCCGACCGCGGCTGGCGCCACGACATCGAAGCCGACGTCGCCCGGTGGTGGACCACGGTGCAACGCCGCGCCATGACCGATGCGGACCCGATCAACCCGATGCGCATCTTCCACGAACTGTCGAAACGGTTGCCCGACAACGCGATCGTGGCGTCGGATTCAGGTAGCGCCGCCAACTGGTACGCCCGCCAACTGAAGTTCCGCGGTGACGTACGCGGGTCGTTGTCGGGCACGCTGGCCACCATGGGCCCGGGCGTGCCCTATGTCATCGGCGCCAAGTGGGCGCACCCGGACCGGCCGACCATCGCCCTCGTCGGTGACGGGGCAATGCAGATGAACGGCATGGCCGAACTGATCACCGTCGCGCACTACTGGCGGCAATGGACCGACCCACGCCTCATCGTGGCGATCTTGCACAACAACGACCTCAACCAGGTGACCTGGGAGATGCGCGCCATGGAGGGCGCACCGAAGTTCGCAGAGTCCCAAACCCTGCCCGACGTCGACTTCGCCGCATTCGCCCGCTCGCTGGGCTTGTCCGGGGTACCCGTCGACGACGCCGAGGACATCGGACCGGCCTGGGGCGCTGCCTTGGCCGCCGACCGTCCCACCGTGCTCGACATCCGCTGCGACCCCGACATTCCGCCCATCCCGCCGCGCGCCACCTTCGCCCAAGCCAAGGCGACCGCCACCTCGGTACTCAAGGGCGACGAGGACTCCTGGGGCTTTATCACCCAGGGCGTCAAACAGAAGGTGCAGCAGTACGTGCACTCCACCAAGGAGGAACAGTGACCTCCACCCTGGCCGCTGAGGCCGTGCGCGACGTACGCACCGGCCGATTCGAGCGCAGCCTGTCGGCGTTGACCGCCGCCGGCGCCGTCATCACCACCGCCGAGATCTTCATGTCCCACGACGGAGCCAGCTTCGGCAACAAGATGATGTGGTGGCCCATCGCCATCGTCCCCGCTGCCGTCCCGGCCGGTATCGCGGCGGTGTTCTCCCGCCGCGCCGCGCACACCGTACTGCCGCTGGCGTCGGCGGTCATCGTCGCCAACGGCGTGCAGGGCACCTACCTGCACCTGCGGGGCGTCGCGCAGCGCCCCGGCGGCATCACCCGCTACAACCTGGAGTCCGGGCCGCCGGTGTTCGCGCCGCTGCTGGCGTCGTTGGTCGGCGGCATGGGACTGCTGGCCGCGGTGCTGCGGCGCGAGGGCGACGCCCGGCGTGGTGAACGCTGATGCCGTACCGCGCCCACGGCCAGCACGCCGTGACTCCGCAGCACCGGGGCCGCTACCCCGGATTCGACGTTCTCGATCAGGTCGCGGTGTGGGACGACGTCACCGCCGGGGTGGTCCTGGGGCGTCTGCGCCCACCGGCCGGATGGTCGTTCTTCAGCGCCGGCGAGATCGCCGTCGCCACACCGCTGTTCGACATTCTGCTGGCACAGGACACCGAGCCACGCGTCCCGGCCCTGGAGCTCGTCGACGCACGGCTGGCGGCCGGGGAGACCGACGGCTGGCACTACGACGACCTTCCGCCCGACACCGAGGCGTGGCGCACCACCTTGGCGATGCTCGACACCGACGCCGCCCAGCGCCACCCGGGTGCCCGCGGGTTCTCCGACCTGTCGACCGCCGATCAGAGGGAGATGGTCCGCACCGTTGCCGACCTCGCCGGTCGCAGCGCCACCTGGCAGCGGTGGTCGGCGGCGCACGTGTGGAGTCTGTGGACCCGCTACGCGTGCACCGCGTTCTACTCCCATCCGTGGGCGTGGAACGAAATCGGGTTCCCCGGGCCGGCCTATCCGCGGGGGTACCTCAACCCCGGCGTCAACGCCCGCGAGCATTGGGAGGCGCCCGACCGCGCCACCCGGGACGCCGACGTCGACCCCGTCCGCGCCGACGAGAGCTGGCAGCGCTCTGAGGAGGAAACGCGATGAGGATTCGGCACCGCGACGTCCGGGCCCGCAACGACTCCGCGTGGCTCCTGCCCAACGACGGCACCCGCACCAACCACCGGCTGCGCGACGACATGCGCCGCTACGCCGACGACGACGAGGTCGACCTGGCGGTCGTCGGCGCCGGAGCCGGCGGCAGCGTGCTGATCCAACGCCTGGCCCGCGCCGGCTGGCGGGTGGTCTGCCTGGACGCCGGACCCTTCTGGGACCCCGACACCGACTGGGTGTCCGACGAACGCGGCGCTCACACCTTGTACTGGACCGAACCCCGTCAGATCGGCGGTGCCGACCCGATCCCGCTGGGTTCGAACAACTCCGGCCGTGGTGTCGGTGGTTCGATGGTGCACTACGCCGGCTACACCCCAAGGTTGCACCCGTCGGACTTCGCGACCTTCACCCGCGACGGCGTCGGCGCGGACTGGCCCATCGAGTACCAGGACCTCAAGCCCTACTACGAACACCTCGAAGAGGAGCTGCCCGTCGCCGGCGAACGCTGGCCGTGGGGTGACCCGCACGGCTATCCGCATCACCCGCATCCGGTCAGCGGCAACGGGGAGATCTTCTTGCGCGGCGCCCGTGCCGCGGGCGTCGACGCCCGGGTCGGTCCGGTGGCCATCCCCAACGGCCGCTTCGGCAACCGACCGCACTGCATCTACCGCGGCTTCTGCCTGCAGGGCTGCAAGGTCAACGCCAAGGCCAGTCCCCTGATCACCCACGTCCCCGACGCCTTGGCGCACGGCGCCGAGATCCGGGCCGACGCGATGGTCACCCGCATCGTCGTCGACGACCTCAGCGGTGCCGCGACCGGCGTGTTGTACCGCCGCGCCGGACGCGAGCACTACCAGCGGGCCCGCGCGGTCGCCGTCGCCGGGTACTCCATCGAAACCCCGCGGCTGCTGCTGCTGTCGGCGACCCCGCGCTACCCGGACGGGCTGGGCAACGACCACGACCAGGTCGGCCGCTACCTGATGGTGCAGGGCGCCCCGCAGACCGCCGGCCGCTTCGACGACGAGATCCGGATGTACAAGTCCCCACCGCCGGAAGTGTCCAGCGAGCAGTTCTACGAAACCGACCCCACCCAGTCGTACAGGCGTGGCTGGTCCATCCAGACGGTCAGCCCACTGCCGATCACCTGGGCCGAACACGTCGTCGCGCAGGGACATTGGGGTGCGTCGCTGCGTGAATACATGCGCGACTACGTGCACTGGGCCACCCTAGGCGCGCTGTGCGAATACCTGCCTCAGCCGAACAACCGGGTCACCCTGGCCGAGGAGACGGACCGTCACGGGTTGCCGGTCGCGCACTTCTCCTACACCCAGTGTGACAACGACCGACGACTCACCCAGGCAGCCACCACCTCGATGGAGACCATCCTGCGCGCCGCCGGTGCCACCGACGTCATGACCATCGACCGCTACGCCCACCTCGTCGGCGGAGCACGCCTGGCCGCCCGCGCCGCCGACGGCGTCGTCGACCGCGACCACCGGGTGTTCGGCGTGCCCAACCTCTACGTCGTGGACGGCAGCACCCTGCCCACCCAGGGTGCGGCCAACCCGGCGCTGACCATCATGGCGTTGGCCGCCCGCGCCGCGGACCGCCTCATCGCGAGCAGCCGCCGCGGCCTGAGCGAAAGGCAGTATGCGCCATGATGATTGAGGACCGTGACACCCCGCGCATCACCGCCGTCACCGCCGCCGTATATCGCTTTCCGACCCCGGAACCCGAAGCCGACGGCACACTGGAGTGGGATGCCACCACCGCGGTCACCGTCATCTTGACCGCCGGCGGCCACACCGGGCTGGGCTGGACCTACAGCAGCCCGGCCGCCGCCACCCTGATCCACGACACCCTGGCCGGGGTCGTGGTCGGCCGCGACGCCGTCGACGTCGACGCCGGCTTCTCCGCGATGCACCGGGCGTCCCGCAACCTGGGCACCCGCGGCCTGGTCACCCAGGCCATCAGCGCGGTGGACATCGCGTGGTGGGACCTCAAGGCGCGGCTGCTCGACGTGCCACTCACCACACTGCTGGGCCGCTGCCGCGACGAGGTGCCCATCTACGGGTCCGGCGGCTTCACCACGCTGTCCGACAGCCAACTCGCCGAGCAGATCGACTGGTGGGAAGGCGTCGGCGCAACCGCGATGAAGATCAAGATCGGGGAATCCTGGGGTGGTCGCATCGACCGCGACCTGGCCCGCATCGACTGGCTCCGCACCCGGGCGGGCGCCACCACCGTCCTGATGGTCGACGCCAACGGCGGCTACACCCTCGGCCAAGCCCGCCGTGTCGGCGCCGTCTTGGACGACCTGGGCGTGGTGTGGTTCGAAGAACCCGTCACCAGCGACGACCCCGCGGGTCTGGCCGACCTGCGGGACGCATTGCGCTGCGACGTGGCCGCCGGGGAGTACGCCGCCGACACCGACGACGTCCGCGCGCTGCTGCCGGCCGTGGACTGCCTGCAACTCGACGCCACCCGGTGCGGCGGCTACACCGGCTGGCTGCGCGGCGCCGCCCTGGCCCACGCACAGCACCGCGACGTCTCCGCCCACTGCGCACCATCTCTGCACGCCTACGTCGCCGCCGCGGTGCCCAACCTGCGCCACGTCGAGTGGTTCGCCGACCACGCCCGGCTGGAACCACTCCTCGTCGACGGGGTTCCCGACGTCCGCGACGGCGCCCTGCACCCCGACACCACCCAGCCGGGACACGGCATGACCGTGCGCGGCGACGCCCACCGGTGGTGTGTCACGTGACCGGGCCCCGCTCACGGTGGCGGTGGCGGCGCCCACCCATCACGTGGACGCCCCGCACCGCCGACGACGAGGCCACGCCGCCCGTGCCGGGCTTGGTCGCGGTCAACCTGAACCGACCACACTTCCGGACCGCCCGCTGGTGGCTGCTCGCCGAAGGCGTCGCCCTGATGGTCCTCGGCATCGCTGGGCTGCTCGTCCGGCCGCCCCGTACCGGAACCGTGGTGAGCACGGCGGATTGGCAGCTGGCGCTGACCCCGATCCACTGCTGGCTGCTGATCACCGCGGGCCTCGTCATCACGCTGGCGATCCTGCGACGGCAGTTGGCGGTGGCAGCGGCATCCTTCGGCGCGGTCGCCGGGATCGTCATGTTCGCCGTCGGCACCGCCACCCTCGGCACCCCCGGCGGCGGGCATTCGACCGTGGCGCTGTGGCGCTACCACGTCGGGGACAGCGTCCTGTTCTCCGTGCTGACCGCCTACAACCTCGCCGTGCTGCTGTGGCTGATCGCCAACGCGCTCGAAGGCCCGGCGTGGATCCGGCGGAGTACCTCCACACAACCCCCGAACCACCATGAGTCCTTCACTACAGGGCCATCCACCGACCAGTCATCGACGACGAGCACAGGAGGTGCCGAGCATGGCGATCTATGAAGTGATGACCATCGGGCTGGACGTCGCGCTGGCCGCGGCCACCACAGCGGCCATTCTCTGCGGGCTGCTGGGCCTGATCGGCGCGTTCTTCCTCGTCCGATGCGCCTCGTGTGGTCACGTGGCGTGCTCGTCGGTCGACCAGCCCCCGCCATCATGCTGGCGGTGCCGCCACACCACGCTCCTGCACCCCGCCCACGCCCTACACCGACGAGGTCACCCCAACCGCTGACGCAGCCCACGGCGGCGAACGACGCCGCGACAACCGACACGAGAAGGACGACAGCACATGACACCCACACCAGCAGCGCTGATGGCGACGGTGGCAGTGGCGACGATGACCACCGCGGCATGCAGCCACGACGTCGACCGCGAGTCCTCCAACCGCGGCGCCGGCACCGAGACCACGCTGACCACCGTAGACAACGCCTTCATCGTCCCCCACTTCATCCCTGGCTCGTGCGCGATTCAAGTCGGTGACGACGCCGACCTGAGCTTCACCGTGACCAACAACCGACCCGCCGACACCGAACACCTGCACGCGGTCACCACCGACGCCGCCGACGCGGTGCGCGTCACACCCTCCGCAATCGCGATACCACCCAAGTCCACCATCGCCGCCGGCCAACCCGCCGACCGCCTCGACGAACCCACCGCCTCCGGCGCGCACGTCGACGCCGTCGTCGACGGGCTCACCCCGCGAGCCACCCCCGGCACCTCGATCACCATGACCTTCGACTTCGCCAAGGCCGGGAAGGTCGCCCTTCGGGTCCCCATCGAAGCGTGCCCGACCCAAAAGTAACAACCCACGCCCGCCGACCACCCGCGTCACGTCCCGGGACCGCAGCCAGCAGGCCGTCCGGTGCACCGACGCCCACCACCACGACCAGGAGCCGCCACCGTGCCACCGCCGTCATCGTCGTTGCATACGTTGCGGCACAACGCTGCTCTGTCCACGCTGCTCGAGGAGATCCTGCAGCGCATCGCGCGGGACCTGCCCGACGCCGTGGGGTTGTCGGTCATCGCCCGCGACGACCACGGCGTCGAGGTCCTCGCCCATCACGGTGGGCTGCACGACGCGGTCGTCGGCGTGCAATTGCGCCACCACCGAGGCCCGATTCCCGACGCCCTGGTGCGCCGCGTTCCCGTCCTGAGCCCCGACGTCCTGCACGACGCGCGGTGGCCCGACCTGGGACCGCGCATCCGCCACGACGTGCCGGCCACGCTCACCGGCGCCGGGGCTGACATCGTCGGGGCCGCCGCAGTCCCCGACACGTGGGGACCGGAAGCCACGGTGGTGCTGGCCGGCACCTTGAACCGTCCCGCCGACCCCGCCACCCTGACCACGTTGTTCGACTACGAGCGGTTGATCCACGCCGCCCTGACCGCCGCCAGTGCCGACGTCACCGATGCCCTGAACATCGTGGGCTCCCGCGCGACGATCGAACAGGCCAAGGGTGCGATCATGGGGCGATTGGGCTGCGACGCCAACCGCGCCTTCACCCTCTTACGCGAGACCAGTCAACGCCGCAACGTCAAACTGCGCGACGTGTGCACGGCGCTGCTGGAGGACCTCCCGCTCCCCGCCGTGGCGCACGGTTCCTCGACGAGCACACCGGTGACGCCCGGCGGGACAACCCGTCGCGTGGCGCGGTGCCCGAGGACCGCACTCGAGGAAATCGTCGACCCGCCTACCCGGTCGTCCTGAGCCGCCACACGTCGCATCGCTGTGCTCGCAGGGTGTTTCGACGCTCACAGGCGCTGTCGGTGTCGGGGCAGCGAGGTGGTGGTGTGGTGGCCGTCGAGCTGGCGGGCACTGTTGATCAGCCCGACCAGGCTGAATGCTTGCGGGGTGTTGCCCAGTTGGCGTCCGGTGGTGGTGTCGTACTCCTCGCTGAGCATGCCCACGTCGTTGCGCAATCCCAGCAGCCGCTCGAACAGCGCAGTGGCCTCGTCGTGGCGGCCGATCCCGCAGAGCGCGTCCACCAACCAGAAACTGCACGCCACGAACGCCCCCTCATCCCCGGGGAGGCCGTCGTCGCTGGCCTGAGGGTCATAGCGCAGTAGCAAGCCGTCACGGGTCAGGTCGCGCTGGACGGCCTCCACGGTTCCCACGACGCGGTGGTCGCCGTAGGGCAGGAAGCCCACCCGCGGCAGCAGCAGCAGCGCGGCGTCCAGCTCGGTGGAGCCGTAGGACTGGGTGAAGCAGTTGCGGTCGGCGTCATACCCGTGGGAGCAGACGTCGTCGTGGATCTGGTCGCGCAGCGCGCGCCACTCGAACAACGGGCCGGGCAAGTGATGGCGTTCGACGGTGCGCACCGCGCGGTCCACCCCGGCCCACGCCATCACCTTGGAGTGCACGAAGTGCCGCGTCGGCCCGCGGATCTCCCACAAACTGGAATCCGGTTCGCGCCAATGGCCTTCCAGGAAGTCCAGCAGCGCGCGTTGCACGTCCCAGGCGGTGTCGTCGGTGGGCAATCCACATTCACGCGCCAGATGCAGCCCGTCGAGGACCTCACCCCACACGTCGAGCTGGAACTGGTCAGAGGCGGCGTTCCCGACCCGCACCGGGGCCGAATCCTGGTACCCGGGTAGCCACGGCAGGTCGAATTCCGGGATGCGGCGCCGACCGTCCAGGCCGTACATGATCTGCAGATCGGCGGGGTCACCGGCGACGGCGCGGACCAACCATTCCCGCCACGCGCGGGCCTCGTCGACGAAGCCGGTACCCAGCAGGGCCTGCAAGGTGAAGGTGGCGTCGCGCAGCCAGCAGTAACGGTAGTCCCAGTTGCGGGGGCCGCCGAGTTGTTCGGGCAGCGAGGTGGTCGCCGCGGCCAGCAGACCCCCGGTCGGGGCGTAGGTCAGAGCCTTGAGCAGCAGCAGTGAGCGACGGACCTCGGTCTGCCAGCGGCCGGAATACGTGCACTGGGACATCCAGCGGGACCAGAAGTGTTCGGTGTCGGACAGTGCCTGCTCGGGGTCCACCGGTTCCGGGGGTGGAAGGTGCGATGGTTGATAGGTCAGGACGAACGGAATGCGTTGCCCGGCAGTGACGGTGAACTCCGCGCGGGTGCTCGTGTCCTGCCCGTGCATGGCCACCGGGGTGCGTAGGTAGATGGCGTCCGGCCCGGCGATGGCCGACAGTCCGTCGTGGCGGCGGCGCACCCAGGGCACCACGTGGCCGTAGTCCAGGCGCAGCCGCAGGTCCATGCTCATCGTCACCGTCCCGGTGACGCCTTCCACGATGCGCACGAGGTCGGCGGCGTCCCCGCGGGGCGGCATGAGGTCGACGACGCGGACCGTTCCCTGGTCGGTGTCCCATTCGGTGTGCAGGATCAGCGAGTCGTCGCGGTAGTACCGCCGGGTCGCCGCGCCGGTACCGGCCGGGGCCAGGCACCACCGTCCGGCGTCGGGACCACCGAGCAGGGCGGCGAAGCAGGACGGGGAGTCGAACCGGGGCAGACACAACCAGTCCACGGCACCGTCGCGGCCGACCAGGGCGGCGGTCTGCAAGTCGCCGAGCAGCGCGTAGTCCTCGATGCCGGTCACGGTCACCGGGCGTCGTCGTCGAGGGTGACGACGACCTTGACGTCGTCGGGTTCGGCGGTGAAGGCGTCCTCGGCGTGGTGCAGCGGGACGCGGCGGGTGATCAGGCTGGCCAGCCAGTCCGGGTCGGCCGTGGCCAGCGCGTCGGCGGCCTGGTGGTAGTGGCGCAGGTTGGCGTTGACCGACCCGATCACCGCGTCGTTCTCCAACACGATGTCGCGGTTGACGGTGCCGGCGTCCACGGTGAGCGTCCGTCCGGTCGGCGACACCCCGGTCAGGCACACGATGCCGTAGGTCGCGGTGTGCGCGATGGACCCGAACACCACCGGCCCCGCGCCGGTGGCTTCGATCACCACGTCGGGATTGACCTGCGCCGCGACGTCGTCGACGTCGCCGTGGTGATAGGTCGCGCCCAGCGCGGCGACGATGCCGGGCTTGGGTCCGTCGGTGACGCGATCCAATACGTGGGTGTCCAGACCCTGTTGCACCGCCAGCAGCGCGGCCAGCAGACCGATGGGGCCGGCGCCGGTGATCAGCGCGCGTTCCGGATGGAAGTAGGACCGCTCCCCGACGCGGCGGACCTGCTCCCACGCCTTGGCCACCACGGTCGTGGGTTCCATCAGCATCCCCACATCGCGTAGCCGGGGTTTCAGGCGTACCGCGTAATCCGGTTCCACGGTCCAGCGTTGGCTGCCGTACCCGTCGCGTTCCTTGATGCCCCGTTCGGTGTAGCGACCGTTGCGGCACATGTCGAACTCGCCGTGTGCACATGCTCCGCACGGCACCGGGTCGGGCCGACGCACCACCCCCACCACCAAGTCACCTGGACTGAAGCCGCTGTTCGGTGGCGCGGTCACGACGCGACCCAGGGACTCGTGCCCGAGCACCAGTAAGTCGCGGCCCGGCGGCGCCCAGCCGTAGTCCCCGGCGACGATTTCCTTGTCGGTGCCGCAGACCCCGATCGCCAGTCCGTCGACCTGCAGGACTCCAGGGTTGGGTTCGGGCTCGGGGACGTCCTGGACGCGCAGCGAGGAGGTGGTGCCGGGTGTGACGGTCAGTGCCTGCATGATGAACGGGTTACCTGCCCGCAGTCGTTGCAAACGTGCAACCATTGCGGTCAGGTAACGATGTGAAGGAGGAGCGGGATGCCCAGTCGTGGGGCGGGTGTGTCCAACGATCAGGTGGACGCGGTGATGCGGGCGTCGCGCGCCCTGGTGGGGATCACCGCCGCCTCGATCGCCGACGTCGACGACCGGGTGACGGTGCCGCAGCTGCGGGTGATGATGATGATCGCCACGCGCGGCGCGATGAACTTGGTCGCGGTGGCCGCCGGATTGGGCGTCAGTTCGCCCAATGCCAGCCGGATCTGTGATCGGCTGCTCAAGGCGGGCATGCTGGATCGCACCGAGGATCCCCACGACCGACGTCACGTCACCCTGACGTTGACCTCCGACGGCGAGGCGTTGATCGACCGGGTGCTCCGTCACCGGCGTACCGCCATCCGGAAGATCCTGCGAAGCTTGCCCTCTCATTTACGTGATGACGTGGAAACGGTGATGAATGCCTTCGCCGATGCGGCGGGTGAGCCGTCGGAGGATTGGGCTCAGGCGCTGATGTGACGCTGAGTCTCGCCGACCAGCAGCCGACATCTACCTCACGCGTCGGGCATCGTGCGACCGCGTCGTGACCGCTTGGGGATCACCTCTGGGCACCGGCTAGGACGTCAGCGCCTGGGGGGACAGTTCCTTGAGCATGGCGTTGGCCCAGCGCATTTGACGCAGGGTCTGTGGATGGCACCGGACGCACAACGGTTGCAGATCGGCGTCCTTGGCGGCTTGTGCGGCTTGGGCGAGCAGCTCCCAATCCAACGACGCTCCCGCTGCGACGCGGTGCACCCGGCGCAGATCGGCCAGCAGCAGCAGGGTGGGCTCGGGCCGGCGGCGCAGCAGATCGCTGAACCTTTGCTGCACCGCGCGGCTGAGTGCCGGCCGCCGCGACGTCGACGACAGCCGCAGCCCGTAGCGCCGACCGTGGGAGGCCAGCGCCGCGACGTGCTCGTCACACCAGCCGGCCAGGTCGCGCGCCAAATGGCAGATGTCCTGGTCGCTGTAATGCCGTGCGGCGATGGATCGCAGATCACGCGCCAACTTTGCTTCGCTGCGGTGCAATTCGGCGATCGCCAAGGCGAGCTTGCTCATGACCGTCCTCCCGTGACTGAGTGCTGAGTTTCCTCGGCGGCCGGGCCTCCCGTCGTGGTGGGAACTTGAGTTATTGGCGCCGAGGCGGCGGTGGTCGGTGCCGGCGCAGCGGCGCCGCCGGCACCCGCCCGGCGGATGGCAGCGGCGGCGGTCTTGAAGATTGGTTGCTTGGACACCGGATCCCAATCGGTCAACGTCAATTCATTGGCCGCCCGCTCATGACCGGTGCCGTCGTAGGGGTCGACGTCGGTGTCCCAGTATCCGTAGTGAAACGGCAGGAACACCACGCCGGGTCGGATGTCGGTGATGCGGGCGGCGGCGACCACCCGGCCCCGGGGCGTGCGGATCTCCACGAGGTCGCCTTCGTGAATGCCTGCACGGCGGGCGTCGCCGTCACAGAGCTCCACCCATACTCGTGGTGCTGCCGCTTGCAGTTGCGGTGCTCGGCCGGTCTTGGTGCGGGTGTGGAAGTGGTAGACGGTGCGCCCGGTGATCAGCACGTACGGGTAGTCCCGGGACGGCGGTTCGTGCGGCGGTACGTACTCGGCGGCCTTGATGATCGCCTTGCCGTAGGGGTTCATCGCGCGGTACTCGGTGGGTTCCAGCGGCGCCCCGGTGATGAGGTCCTTGCCGTAGGCCTCGCAGTACTTCGGCGCCGCCCAGAAGTTCCCGTCGGCGTAGAGCCGTTCGGTGCCCTCGGGACAGTCGTCGGTGCAGGGCCATTGAATACCGTTACGCTTGCGAAGCTTGGCGTAGCTCAGGCCGGTGTAGTCGCACGGCCGGCCGGCGCTGCACTGCTTCCACGCTTCGAATGCCTCCTCCGGGGTGGTCCACGGCGGCAGCGGGTCACCGTCCTTGTCCCGAAAGTTCATCCGTCGGGCGTAGTCCAGGAAGATGTCCAGATCTGAGCGGGCCTGACCGGGAGGGTCGACCGCCTTCTCCGACAGGTGCACGGTGCGGTCGGCGTTGGTGAACGTGCCGGTCTTCTCTCCCCAGGCCGCGGCAGGCAGCACCACGTCGGCCAGCTCGGCGGTCTCGGTCAGGAAGATGTCCTGCACCACCAGGAACAGGCGCTCCTGGGCCAGGATGCTGCGGATGCGCGCCAGGTCTGGCAGCGACACCGCGGGATTGGTGGCGCTGACCCACAGCATCTTCACGCTGCCCTGTTCGGCGTAGCGGAATATCTGCATCGCATGCGTCGGCGGAGCGTAGTGCGGGATCTGCTCCTTGTCGATGTTCCACAGCTCGGCGAGTTCGGCGATGTGAGAGTCGTTGGCCCAGTTGCGGAATCCGGCCAGGTCACCGTCGGCACCACATTCGCGGGTGTTCTCCGCGGTGGGCTGGCCGTTCATCTGCAGGATGCCGCACCCCGGTTTGCCGAGCAGTCCGCGCACGAGGTGCACGTTGTTGACCTGCACGGCTGCTGCAGTCGCTTGATGGGATTGATAAATGCCTTGCAGCACGGTGGACAGCATCCGGTCGGTGGTGCCGAGGATTTCGGCGGCGTGCTCGATCTGGCGGGCGTCGACGCGGCAGATGCGTGCGACCCGGGCGGGCGGGAACTCCGCGACCCGCTTGGCCAGTTCTTCGAAGCCGACGGTGTGGGTCTCGACGTAGTCGTGATCGACCCAGTCGTGGGCGAGGATCTGGTGCAGCAGGCCGTTCATCAGAGCCACGTTGGTGCCGGGCAGCGGGGCCAGGTGCACGGTGGCCTTCTTCGCCACCGGCGTGGGTCGCGGATCCACGCAGACGATGGCGGGCGGGTTGGGTCCGGCCAATCGGTCCAGCATGCGCATCCACAGCACCGTCTGGGTTTCGGCGACGTTGTGGCCGTAGAGCGCGATGACGTCGGTGTGGTCGACGTCGGTGTAGGAACCTGGCTGGCCGTCGCACCCGAACGACTCCTTGAGCGCTTCAGCAGCTGTGGCCGTGCACAACCGGGTGTTGCCGTCCACGTGGTTGGTGCCGATCGCCCCGTGAGCGATGACGCCTTGGGTGTAGTACTCCTCGATGAACAGCTGCCCGGAGGTATAGAAGCCGATTGAACCCGGGCCGTGGTCGGCCAGCAGCGCCTGGCTGCGGGAGACGATGCGGTCCATCGCGGTGTCCCAGTCAGTCGGCACCAGTTTTCCGCTTTCGCGGATCAGCGGGGTTCTCAGGCGGTCCGGTGAGCCGTTGGCCTGCCAGCCGAACGCATCCTTCACGTCGAGACGGCCGTGGTTGACCCGATCCTCCGCCCGCCCGCGGACGCCGACGATGCGGCCGTCGTGCACCGCGATGTCCAGGCCGTCCCCGTTGGAGTGCAACACCGCCGCGGACTGAACCCATGACTCAACTTGGTCGGGCGTCAGGCCTTGCGCGAGCTGGGTGTCCACCCGTTGGGGCCATGCGTCGCCTCGCGCGTAGGGGGTACGTGCCCCCCACGGGTTGGCAATCCGATCCCGATTCTCGGCCACGGTGACTCCCTTCCTCCACACCCACCGCCGTAGGGACTGGCGCTTGATCGTTGCGTACCCGCAATCATTGACATCAAGCACATACTTGTAGGACACCTTCGGTCAGCGATTCAGATCCGACGTGTGCGACGAGGTGGTGTCCCCGGGCGTGAGCGCGGTCGGTCCTCGCAGGTTCGGCGAAAGGGTGTGTTGACGTGGCGAGTTGGCCGTCGTGGCTGTTGGTGGTCGTCTTCATCGTGGCTGCGGCGGCGATCTGGGTGGCGGGCACCGCGCTGTCGGATCAGACCGACGTGCTGTCCACGCGGTTGCACTTGGGGTCTGCGCTGGGCGGGTTGATCCTGTTGGCGATCGCCACCAACCTGCCCGAGATCGCCATCGTGGCCAGCGCGTCGCTGTCGGGCAACCTCGGGGTGGCGGTCGGCAACATCCTGGGCGGCATCGCCATTCAAACCGTGGTGCTGGTGGCGTTGGACGCGTTCGGTGTCCGCGGACCGCGGCCCCTGACCTACCGCGCCGCCTCACTGGTGTTGGTCCTGGAAGCAGCGTTGGTCGTCGTGGTGTTGGCCATCGTGATCGCCGGCACTCAACTCCCCGGCACGTTGATCGCCTGGCGGGTGACACCCGCGGCGCTGCTCATCCTACTGGCCTGGGTGGGCGGCCTGCTGCTGCTCCGCCGCGCAGGACGGTCCCTGCCGTGGCACGAATCTGGCCAACCCCCCGACGGCCAAGAGCAGCCCCGGGGTCACAGCGCCACCACCACCGAGCAGCAGGCCACCCAGCGGGGCACCAGCACCACCAAGGCGGCGATCGTCTTCGGTGTCGCCGCCGCGGTCACGCTGCTCGCCGGGGTCGTCCTCGAGCGCAGCGGCGACGCCCTGGCCAACCACATTGGCCTGTCCGGCGTGCTGTTCGGTGCCACCATCCTTGCCGCGGCGACCTCGCTGCCCGAGCTGTCCACCGGCCTGACCTCGGTACGCAACGGTGACTACCAGCTCGCCATGTCCGACATCTTCGGCGGCAACGCATTTCTGCCCGTGCTGTTCTTGATGGCGACACTGCTCTCCGGCAACGCCGTCCTCCCCCAAGCGCAACGCACCGACATCTATCTCACCGCCCTGGCCATCGTGCTGACCCTGATCTACGCCGCGGGACTACTCTTCCGTCCCCGGCGGCGCATCGCCGGGATGGGCGTGGACTCCCTGGCCGTGATCGCGGTGTACGCCGTCGGCGTCGGCGGACTGTTTGCCATCGCCCACGCCGGCTGACGCGCGCCACCGGCTTCGCTGTCCAGCGACCAGGGCCACCATCGACGAGGGCCGCCTCCTCAGCGTTCGTTCAGCGGTCCGCCGATACCGTCCGGCCTCGTGAGCGATACAGCGAGATCAGACCCGGCTCAGATGAGGCGCGTGCTGGTGAGCAAGGTTCCCGAGATCACGGTGTGGTTCTGGGTCATCAAGATTCTGTGCACGACCGTCGGTGAGAGTTTCGCCGACTGGATCAACATGACCGTGGGCCTTGGTCTGGACGTGACGGCGTTGATCTCCACGGCGGTGTTCGTCGCAATCCTGGTGTGGCAGATGCGCCTCACCCGCTACGTGCCGTTCGTCTACTGGCTGACGGTGGTCGTGGTCAGCGTCACGGGAACGTTGTACACCGACATCCTCACCGACGACTTGGGAGTGCCGCTGGCGTTGAGCACCGGCGTCTTCGCCGTCGTCCTCGGGGTGGTGTTCGGGGTGTGGTGGACGCGGGAGCGCACCCTGTCGATTCACAGCATCACCACCACACCGCGGGAAGCCTTCTACTGGCTGGCCATCCTCGTGACCTTCGCGCTGGGCACCGCCGTGGGCGATTGGATTCTGGACCTCACCGGCTGGGGGCCGGGCCAGTCGGTGCTGCTGCCCGCCGGCCTGATCATCGCCGTCGTGATCGGCTGGCGCCTCGGTGCCAACGCGGTGCTGTCGTTCTGGCTGGCCTACATCCTGACCCGCCCCCTGGGCGCCAATCTCGGTGACTGGCTGGGACTTCCACCGGATCAACACGGCCTCGGCTGGGGTACCGCCATCACCAGTGTGGTCTTCTTGACCGCCATCCTCGCCACGGTCGTCTACCTCACGCTCACCCGCCGCGACGTGATCAACGCACCCACGACGATCGAAACACCCACCGACGCCACCACTCCCGTACGGGAAATGGTGATGCTGGGCTATTTCGCGGTCATCGCCGTCGCCACGGGCGCCCTGCTGGTGTGGGCCGCCGGGCAGCCACACTCGACTGCTGCAGCCAGCGAAGAAGAATCCGGCGCCTCGGCACCGGCAACGCTTGCCCCCGGGCGGTCGGCGACCGTGATGTTCCCGCCTGCCGACGTGTCGAACTTTCGCTCCATCACCCAAGACACTCTCGCGAAGGTCCACTCGGGTGACCAGGCGGGGGCGACCGCCCGCATCACCGACCTCGAAACGGCATGGGACGACGACCAGGAAAGGTTGCAACCCCTCGACGGCGCCGGCTGGAACGTTCTGGATGGCCGCATCGACGAGGTCCTGCACGCCGTGCGCTCAGACCATCCCGACCCCCCGACGGAGACGCGAGCTCTCACGGCATTGTTGACGGCACTTCAGTGAGCCGGGGCCTGTGATGACGACGGTGAACGGGCTGCCCGCCCACGTACTGTTGGTGCACTTCGTCGTGGTGCTGGCGCCGTTGACCGCGGTCCTGGCAATACTGTGCGCGCTGTGGCGTCCGGCGCGGCAGCGACTGGTCTGGCTGGTCGCCGCCCTGGCCTTGCTGAGTACGGTGCTGACACCGGTGACCACCGATGCCGGGGAATGGCTGGAACGACGCCTCGGCCCATCCGAGCAGCTTCACGCCCACGCCGAACTTGGTGACACCATGATCTACTTCTCCGTCGCGCTGCTGCTGGCGGCCGGCCTGCTGGTCGCCGTGCACGTCCGTGAGTCGCGCGACCGCCCGATGCGGACAGCGCTGCACTGGCTGATCGCTTCTGTCGTGGTCCTGGCGAGCCTCGCCACCGCAGTTCAGGTGTATCGCATCGGGGACTCCGGTGCAGTCGCCACCTGGGCAGACCAGCTGGCCGAGCCCACGCCCTGACCCACGGCGTTCTGACCCACAGAACCGAGCCGCGACGGCGGAGCCAGCTCGGCAGCCTGCTGTACTCACAGTCGCAACGATCCATCGAGGGAGGACGTGATGCGCATCCTGCTGGTGGAAGACGAACCGCGGCTGGCGGAAACCATCCGCCGCGGGCTGGTCGCTGAGGGCTTCGTCGTCGAGGTGGTTCACGACGGCCTCGCCGGTCTCGACTCTGCCCTCGGCGGCGGGTTCGACGTGGTGATCCTGGACATCATGCTGCCCAGCCGCAGCGGCTACGACGTCGTGCGGGACCTGCGTTCGGCCGCGGTGTGGACACCGGTGTTGATGCTCTCGGCCAAGGACGGCGAATACGACCTGGCCGACGCCTTCGATCTGGGCGCCGACGACTACCTGATCAAACCCTTCTCCTTCGTGGTGCTGCTCGCCCGGCTGCGCGCGTTGCTGCGCCGCGGTGCGCCCGCGCGGCCGGCCGTGCTCACCGTCAACGACCTGGCGCTGGACCCGGCGCGCCACCGCGTGACCCGCGGTGGCGCCGACATCGTGCTGACTCCACGTGAATACGGGGTGTTGGAATTCTTGATGCGCCACGCCGGCGCGGTCGTCACCAAACAGGAGATCCTGCAGTCGGTCTGGGACGTGCACTACGAAGGCGACGACAACATCGTGGAGGTCTACGTCGGGTACCTGCGCCGCAAGATCGACGCGCCGTTCGGCACCAGCAGCATTCACACCGTGCGCGGGATCGGTTACCGGCTGGCCTCGGGGGCGACGTAGCCGTCGACGTTCGCCGGCAGCGTCACGGTGAGGCAGGCGCCGCCCTCGTGACGATCGCCGATGGTGATGGTGCCGTGGTGGGCGGTGACGATCTCGGCGACGATCGCCAAGCCCAGTCCACTGCCGCCGACGTCGCGGGCGCGGGCGCTGTCCAGGCGCACGAAGCGGTCGAACACCCGCATCCGCTGCTCGGGCGGGATACCCACTCCGTCGTCGGCGACCCGCAGGACCGCGGCGCCGTCATGCACCCCGCAGCTCAGTTCGACGGTGCTTCTGGCGTGGCGGGCGGCGTTGTCGACCAGGTTGCGCATCATCCGTGCGAGTTGATGTCGATCGCCGGTAACCCGTGCGTGGCTGATCGTTGCCTTTACCATCAGGGCGGACGACATCCCCTGCAGACGTTGCACTTCGGCGTCGGCGAGGTCGTCGAGGTCGACGTCGTCGTGGCGGCCTGACAGCTGGTGCTCATCGGCGCGGGCCAACAGCAGCAGATCGTCGATCAAATCGCGCATGCGGCGCGCTTCGGGGATCAACGACTCGTCGATCAAGTCGGCGTCGAGCAGCTCGGGACGACTGCGCGCGAGTTCCAGCGCGGTGCTGATCGTGGCCAACGGGCTGCGCAGTTCATGAGAGGCATCGCTGACGAACCGGCGTTGGGCGGCGTGCCCGACGTGCAGCCGGCTTAGCATCTCGTTCATCGTCTCAGCCAGATGGGCGATCTCGTCGCCGCTGGGCGGGACCGGTACACGGTCCTCGAGCCGGGCGGTGGAGATGGACGCCACGCGGGATCTGATCCGTTCCACCGGGCGCAGCGCCGCACCGACGAGCACATGAGTTGCCCAGGCGACCAGCAGCACCACCAGCGGACCACTGACCGCCAGCAGGATTGCCACGGTGCCCACCACCGCCTCGACCGGTTCGCGGTCCCCGCCGACGACCACCGTCATCGGTCCCGCCGGCGTGTCGGCACCGTCGGCAATTACCCAGAAGTCGCCTGCGTCGTCGGGGAGCTGATGACGCCCCAGAAACATTGATCGGCCCGGTGGCACCGGGTCAGTCGTCAGCGGCGCCGCCGGGGCGTCGGCAGAGGCGAGGACCACCGCGCCGCGGCGGTCCAGGACTTGGATGGCGCCGATCTGGCCGTCGGTACCCAGCAGCCCGGGATCCAGGTCACGAGGTCCGTCAGTGTGTAGCTGTTCCACGAGCTGGGCGGCGCGAGCGCGCGCGGCTTGCTCCGTGGACTGCTGCAGCGTGTGATAGAGCACCAGCAGCATCGCCGCGGACGCCACCGCAAGTCCGAGGGTCACCACGGCCGCTGCCATGACGGTCGAGCGGGTCCGCACCGTCCACCGGGCCAGGCCGACGCCGCGCACCGTCATCACCAACCGCTGCGGCGTGGGCCGCCGATGATGTCGAACACAGTGGCGCGCAGAGTATTCATCGGGGGGCTGCCGGTTGGTCTGAGCGTCGGATGGCCCCGCGGATGCTGGATGCCAGCAGGACGCCCACGGCGACGACGACGATCCACCACGCGGGGACGGCCGTGATGCGAGTGATCGTCGCGGTGAGCCCGAGGGCGACCACGACACCGGCGGCGACGCGCCAATCGTCGCCGACGACGAAGCCGTACCAGAAGGCGCCGAACGCGCGAAGCCGGCGGATCACGGTGTCGTCCCGGTCGGTCGGTCGGCGCCGACGGCGCTTCGCCGATCACCGCGCCGGAACAGCGCCACGAGCAGCAGGGCGTACAGGCCGACTGCGGGGATGAGCACCAGCAGCGCGAGATCCGCTCCCGGCCAATGCGCGCCGGCTCCCTCGGCGGCCCAAAACATCCCGAACGCGGTCAGCATGACCCCGACGACGAACTTCATGGCGTTCTCCGGCACCCGCGACAACGGCTTCCGGACCGCCACGCCGATGGCGGCCACGACGAGAACCGCAGTCAGCGCGGCCAGGGCGGCCAAGCCGACGTCGTGCTGATTGCTGCCGAACGTGACGGCGATGAACACCACTTCCAAGCCCTCCAACACCACGCCCTTGAAGGCCAGCGTGAAGCCATACCAATCCGGAACCAGAACCGCGGAACGGCCCGGGGCGTGGCGAGCGGCAGCCAACGCTGCCTCGAACGCCTTAGCCTCGTCGTGAAAAGCCTTGTGTCCGCTGGCCCGCAGGACCGCCTTGCGTAGCCACTGCAGTCCGAAGACCAGCAGCAGCGCACCGACGACCAGTCGCAGAGCGTCCAGCGGGATCGCCGAGACCGCCGGCCCGGCGACGGCGACGATCACCGCCAAGGTCAGCAGCCCGGCGATCAGCCCGGTGACCGCCGAACGCCACCCACGCCCCACCCCCGCAGCCAACACGATCGTCAAAGCCTCGACCGCCTCGACGGCGCACGCCAGGAACACCGCCACGAACAGCGCCGCGTTGCCCATCGGTGTCAGGTCTCCCGTCTAGCCGCCGGTCGCGCCACCGCGGGTACGCCGACCCGGTCATCGGTGTCCGCTGATCTCATCATGCGCCCGTAGAGCAGGTGAGCCGACACGGAGGCGGTGGTGCCGAGCACCAACCCGCCGACCACGTCGGTCATCCAGTGCACCCCAAGATAGAGGCGGGTCAGCGCGACGACCACCGCGGCCACCGCCGCCGTCGACGTCACCAACGCCGACACCGACGATCTGACGTGGCGGTTCACCACGACGGCCACGGCACCCAATGAGGCCAGGGTGCCGGTGACGTGACCCGAGGGAAACGACCCATCGGTTTCGACGAGGAGTTGCACGGCCGCCGCGGGACGGTGCGCGCCGACGACGACCTTGGTCAGGGTGCTGACCGCCCCGGCGACGGCCAACGTCGCCAGAATCAGGATCGCCGGCCGTGCCGAACCCACCCGCCACCACGCCACTGCAGCGGCGACCACAGCCAGGATGGCCACTCCCGCCGGGCTGCCCATAGTCGTCACCGTGATCGCCCACGACGTCAACCCAGGGTGACGGTGGGCGATCATCCAGGCAAGCACGGCATGGTCCCACGCGGTGCCGGTGGCGGCGACGTGCGCGACGACGCCCAACGCAACGAACAGTGACACCAACACCGCCAGCATCGTCGTCGCGGGCGCAGACCGCGGAGGGTCGGTCGGATCGGTCATCTTTGCAGTGTCATGGGGCGCGGCTGAATGACCGCTGAGAATCGCCACCGAGGACTCGCCACCGTGCCGCGACGGGCCTAGACCTGACTTCGCGACTCACGAGCTGGCGGCCGAGGTTGCGTTGGTCAGCAGGGTGGGCCAGGAGCCTCGGCTCCGCCCTGGTCGCCATCCTCTTGGGCGCCCTCGGGTGCACCGGGTTGATCGGGTTGATCGCCGGCTTCTGGTGCGTCGCATGACTGCGACGTTGGCGGAGGCGGCGGAGCGGGTGTGGGCGTCGCACCCGCCAGCGCCATCCCGGCGCCGCCGACCGTTCCGGCGGCCAGCAGCGCCATCACCGCAGTCAGCAAACGACGTTTGGAGTTCGTCACGATCGGGGTCCTTCCTCGTCGTCAGACCCGTCTGGCCTGAGGACACCACCGTGCCGACACGACCTTGTGCGTTCGCTGAACGACGCTGAGGACTCACACCGGCACCAGGTCGAGGCGTCCCGGTGCGCCTACGCTGCGACGGCCACGATGATGAACGCGACGTCGAGACTGATGTGCCACCGCCTGCACTCTCCGGCCTCAACGTGCATCGGCGATACGTCAGCTCCTCGAGCAACCATGCCTCGCAGCCGCACTGCAGAGATCAGCGGTGACCACAACAGATTCCCAAATTTCTGTCATTAATGACATCCAGATGACATTCCAAGCCGCGGCGGCGCAAGAACTGACCGGGCGGGCGCAGCATGGTGAGTTTGCCTCTCCCACACGCGTGCTCTGCGCAGGCCGTCGGGCCGCGATCCACGGCAGTCTCGTCCTGAGGCGGGCGTTCCTGCGACTAGCAGGCCCGTTCTCCGATGAGCACCACGTCGAGTGGCGACGGGTAGATGTGTGCAGGGAACCACCGATGGAGGCGTTAGCGTCGATTGATGGCGATTCTGGTCCTGCACCGGTCTTCTGGACTCACTACCTTCGAGCCTGGCGATGCCGAAGCCTATGCGCGTGAGCACGGATTCGACTTGATGCCGACAGTCCTCGACGACGATGACTGCGTCAAGTTGCTCCGCAACGGCGACTGGGTCGCCACCGCGCAAGCCGTCGTCGTATGACGGGAGCGAAAGCCTACTTGCACACCACTAGAGCTCGACGCCATTGTCTCGGTGTCGGGCGCGGGTGCGCTCGGTCGTGCGGGCTGTAGCCATCGCGGTGTCCACGCCTTCCACGTCTCTGCGCCAGCCGGCGTAGACGGCATTGCGTCGGTCGACTGCCGCGTCCCGTTCACCGAGGAAACTCGCACATCGCGCCGGAAGTAAGTGGCGTGGCGTGGCGGCGGCGACCTGGTGAGCAGTCACCGGGACGTCGTCGTGGATGGCGATGATGGCGCGTGCCAGCTTGTCGGCCTGCCGACCGGTGCCGCGCTGCAGGACGTATGGACCATCGGCCGTCGTCGGGCCGTTTTCCTGCTCGGTCGTGCGTTCGTATAGGTAGGCGGTGTTGGCGTCACGGGCGCGGGTCATGGCAACGTAAAGCATCGAACGGGTGGTGTTATCGCCGAGAATGGCGTGGGTGGTGTCAGCCGTGACGCCTTGCGCCGAGTGCACCGTGGTCGCATAGCCGTGGGTGAGGTGCTCGCGGACGTAGTCGACGTCGAACACGACGCCGGCGCCATCCGACAGTCGTTCGGCCACAATTCGATTCGTGCTGGGCTCGACGGCGGCAACGCGCCAGCGGTCACCGTTGCGCACCGGGTCCGCCGCTACGTCGTGGTCGTCGGCCCGCCGAACGTCGACGATGGGGTCGTTGCGGCGAGACAAGATCAGATCCCCTGCGGCGATGCACTGCCCACGGACACCCTTGACGGTCGGCGCGTCGGTGGGGATGGTGTCGTCGTGGATGCGCCGGTTCAACGCGTCGGCCATCTCGGTGGTGTCACACAGCAGCAGCGCGTCCTTGCCGACCGCGACGTCCCTGCGGTACCCATCGAGGGCGTCGGTGGCCATGGCGATCTGATCCCCGCACCGCAACCGATCGTGGTCGCGGTACCAGTCGACGGCCGTGCCGGCCGCCGCCGGCCCCCCATCCCGCAACGCCAGCGACACGGCACGTTCCTCGGGATTGCGCATCCGCCACACCTCCGAGAGGTGCTGAGTCCAGGGCAGATCGGTGCAGAGGTGGGCGAACATCCCGCCGCGGGCCTTCACCGGCGCCAGCTGATGGGCATCGCCGACGAGGACGGTCTTGACCCCGGCGATGGTGGTGGCGTTAAGGAGTTGGCGGAGGTCGTCGGTGCCGACCATCCCTGCCTCGTCGACCACCACCAACGTCCCGCGGTCCAACGTCAGGGTGCCGTTGCGAATATCCTGCAGGGCCTTCGCAATGGTGAGGCCGGTATCGCCGGCGCCTTCGCGGACGGCGACGTCCACGGCCCTACCGGTCGGGGCGAGCACCAGCACGCGTGCTCCAAGACGCCGGTGCGCCGCGGCGCGTAACGCGCGCAGCGAGGTGGTCTTGCCCGCACCCGCCGGCGCCGACAGCGGCTGCACCAACCACGGCGACCGACCAATCGCCTCCACCGCCGCCCGCTGATCCCCCGACAACCCGCGAGTGTCCTCCTCCTTCACCCACAACTGTGTGCGGTCGTCGCGGGCGTCGGCCAGGTCGAGCACGGCGACCTCCTCGGCCAGGATCCGGCTCAGGGTGAACCGCTCATGCCCCTCACGCTCGTGTTTGAGCCGCGGAGCGGTGAGGCGCATGCCGAGCTCGTCGACCGCGGCCTCCACCGCCTCCCGCGGTGACCGGTCCCCGTCGACGGGAAGTTGCGCGCCGATGATCTCCACCAAGTCCGCCCGGGTGAACGCCGCCTTGTCGACGCGCTCCGCGGCGTCGGCCAGGCATGCGCGGTCGAACGGGATGCGCGCGGCCGCACGCCGCGCCGCACGCGCTCGATCGAAGGATGCGCGGTCCAGGCGCACCCCCCGCGCATCGACCCGCCACTGCCGAAGCAATTCCGGCCACGACAGCTCCTCGGGCTTAGCGGGCCGGGTGGCCTTCTGCGCGGCCGCGAGCTGCGCCGCACTCAACGGCCCGTCGACCACGGTGAGGTGGCGCGCCGCCCACTCCCGCAACTGGCTCGAACGCCGCGACCACGCGGTGATCGACGCGCGGTCGACGCCGGCGAGTTCGGCCATCCCGGTGTGTGGGTCCACCGGTTCCCACTCGAACCCCAACGAGCGGTGCAGTTCCCGCCGCAGGGTGGCCTGATAGATCACCCCGGCAGCCTTGGCTTCGTGAAACAGCGAGGTGCCATCGAGGGACACCAGGGCGCCGTCGGCGCGGGCCTGCCGGTTGGGCACGATGACGTGGGTATGTAGGTGCGGATCCCCGCACCGCGACGTCTCATGCTGATACGCCACCGCCACCAAACCCGGTAGATGCACTAGGTCCTTCTGCTCGGTGACCGGGTTGTGCACCCGGGTGTACCCGGCGTGCGCGGCAAGGTACTCCATCGCCTCAGCCATGGCGGTGGTGTGCGCGTCGACAATCCCCTTCGACACCACGTCATCAGCCTTCACCGCCCGGATCACCGACACACTCTTCGGCGCGGCGAACGTGAGGTCATACCCATGAACCCCCGCGGTACCCAGAGCCCGGCCCCGAGCCCCGTTCGGGGTGACCCCGTCGTCGAGCCAGCGCGCCACCACCACCGGGTCGGCCTCACCCCCCGCGCGCTGGGTGTCCGACAGCCCCACCAAACCAGCCGACGTGCGGGTGTCACCCGCGCACAACCACGTCGGCGTGCGGGTGTCGTGCTCGGAGTAGTACTCCCCCAACCCACCACCGGCACGCTGAAAGTCGGCGCTGGCGCGCTGCGCCGATTGGGCGGTGTCCAGGTAATAGCTGATCGACCACCGCTTCAACTTCGAGATCGTCAACACCGCAGTCACCAACCCGGTTTGTAACCCCGTGGTCAGAACGACTGCCCCGCCGTCACTTTCGGCCGCGCCCCACGCGCAACCACCACCAGTATCGCACCTTGTGCAAATGTGCCACTGCAGTTCTTTGAGTGTCGGAAGAGGGTGATGAATGTCCGTAAAGGCTTAGGGGGCAGAGAATCTGCGTGCGCTTAAAGGTCTGGGGAGGGATGGGCTGACGATGTCATGAGGGGCGATATTGGGGGGCGGCAGGTTGTGTGAACTGCGGACTGAAGTCGACAGCGCGCTGATGCCCAGCTGGTCTCGCTGAACCAACTAGACGATTCAGAACAGCTATAGATCAATGCTTTTCGTCCTCACGCAAAGCCGTTCCAGTGCACGGCCCGGTCGAAAATTGTGCACAGGGTGGTGTGGATCACTGCTTACAGTTACGACACGTCCACTTCGTGGACGGACCTCTAACAGCAGTACGTCCCTACGACCTCTCAGCGAGTCAACATGACGATCTCACCCCATATGGACCGTGACATGCTCACGGCCGAAGAAGTTCACGGCATGACTGGCGTCCCCATTTCGACGCTCCACGATTGGGCTGCCAAGCGGGAACGCGGCATTGACGCCCCGGGGCCTCATCACATCAGGCTGAGTAATCGTCACCGGCGCTGGACTCGTCGCGATGTCGACCAGTGGATTGAATCCGCGCGTATCTGAGGCAGTCAGCCCATCACCACGTCGGCTCGCCACCGCGGCTGTGGATGGTTGTCTCGTTGTGCACAGATAAGGGATTGCCATCGCTCACTTGTCGGTCACCGGCGCGACAATGTGCGAAGGGTCATCGCGCCCACGAGCGGACGCTAGACGATGGCCGACTAACGGATTGAGCGAGAGTCGATATGGCGATCAAGCGACGTGAGACCATCGACGGTCCGCGATTCGATGTCGAGTGGCGACTGCCGGATCGCGCCAAGCGTCGCAAGACTTTCAAGACCGAACGGGAAGCGCGGGTCTTCGAGGCGTCGGTGGTGACGAAGACGGCCTCGGGAGAAGTGGTCGATCCTCGCGCCGGACGGGTCACACTGGCGACCGTATATAAGGCATGGCTGGCATCGCGGCTCGATCTGAGCCCCAAGGTTCGACGGGGATACGAGGACAACTGGCGCTCACGCATCGAGCCCAGGTTCGGCAACTGGCACGTCGCTCGGATCGATCACCAATCCATTCAGGCCTGGGTCAACGAGATGGCGGCGTCGGGCCTGAGCTCACGCACCGTGCGTTGGGTGCATTCGGTGCTCAAGATGACCCTCGACTACGCGATCGAGGACGGCCAACTGTTGGCGCGCAATCCTTCGGTACGGACGAAGTTTCCGCCGCTTCGCGCGACCTCCCACACCTATCTCACGACATCTGAAGTGGCGGCTCTGGCGGAGGCGTGTGGCAGTCAAGGAGACGTGGTCCTCCTACTCGCCTACACGGGGTTGCGGTACGGCGAACTCGTCGGTCTTCGCGTCGAGGACGTCGACCTCACGGCTCGCCGGATCCGAGTCCGTCGCTCGATCACGCAGGTCGGCGGAAAACTGATCGAGGGCAACCCGAAGAGCGCTGCCGGGCGTCGGTCGATACCCATTCCCCAGCGACTGCTGCCGATCCTCGCGAGCCGAGTATCGGAGAGGCCGCCCGGCGCCCCGGCGATCACGTCCCCCACCGGCGCGCTACTTGGGCTCGAGAACTGGAAACGCTCGACGAAGTGGCGCGTCGCGATCACAGAGATCGAGCGGCCGAAGATGCGCGTACACGACTTGCGCCACACCTACGCCTCGCTTGCGCGGCGGGCCGGCGCCGACATTCGTCTCCTCCAGAAGACGATGGGGCACGCGTCGATCACCGTGACGGCGCACGTATACGCCGATCTCTACGACGACGAACTGGACACGGTCGCCTCGGCGTTGGATGCGCTCGACGACCGTCCGTCTGAATAGTCCGAACGGTTGGCCCTATTTTGGCCCTATGGCCGTCGGCCGAGGCGCCGAAATGATCGGCTTGAAGCTCCGAAAACGACCTCTGAACTGGGGCTTTACTGGTGGTCCCGGCTGGTATCGAACCAGCGACCTTCCGCGTGTGAGGCGGACGCTCTCCCACTGAGCTACGAGACCGTGGGCACCGGATGATCACCGGTGAACGACGAGGAACATTATCACGCACGCAAGGCGAGTTTGGAATCGGTGACCACCTCCACCCGCGGCGCTCCCGCGCGTTCACGACACGGCGACCCGATCGGACGACCGGGCGGCGACTCGGCGTCCAGGAGGTCACCAGAGGGCCGGACGGACACGGGCGCCGGCGAGCCGCTGCCTTCGCAATCCTCGACCCCGCGCCGTCAGTCTGTCGATTCTTCTGATGCTCAACGCCTTTCCGCCAGGCCGCCCCGGAAGGCGCCCCGTCGACCGACTCGGCACCGAAACCGATGCCATCGCCCCCGGGAAGTGGCCGCCGATTCGACACCTTCGAACAGCCCGCATTCGCCCCTGTCGTGGAGATTTGTGGTGCCGAGCGTCGATGCACTATCGTCGTGCTTCGCATAGAGCGACGAACTCGCTCGAAGCATGCGGACGTGGCGCAGTTGGTAGCGCACAACCTTGCCAAGGTTGGGGTCGCGGGTTCGAATCCCGTCGTCCGCTCGATGGTGCAGAGGCATCAACCCCAGCGGTGGAGTGGCCGAGTGGTGAGGCAACGGCCTGCAAAGCCGTGCACACGGGTTCGATTCCCGTCTCCACCTCCAAGATGGGTCCCGCGCGATTAGCTCAGCGGGAGAGCGCTTCCCTGACACGGAAGAGGTCACTGGTTCAATCCCAGTATCGCGCACCAGTTGGTTTGCAGGCGAGAGCCTCGCAATCGTAGAACGCACGAACTGGCATCCGAACTAGTGAAGCCGCAACGATCGACGTTGCGGCTCTTCTGCGTTTAAGGGCGTCCACTGCCACGGGCACATCGTCTGAGACGACTGAAGGCGGCTCCCCGTGCCAGGGAACCGCCTCCGAATCCGTGCGCCAAGCGGGTTACTCTCCGTTGACCAATTCGGCTACCTCACTTGGCATCGGAAGCGAGAGTCCCGGCGTCGACTCGAAGGTGGAGTTCAACGGCAGGGCAGGACAGTTGGTGTCGATGAGCAGTTTCGTCGCTTCCGACTCCATCGGAAACTGCTTGTTACCTCGCCGGAGCACGTCTCGCTGATCCTCGGTGAGTCCCGCCCACCATTCCCGCATCGTCGAATCGTCCGGTGTCTGAGGCGCCGGGTTGTCGGCGTCGGGGGTATCTGAGGGGCTGGGCGAGGCCATACGAGTCTCCACATGAGGTTGTTGTCGGTGGGTCGGTGTAAAAAGCAAGTGGAAGCCCCGCCGCGCGCTCTTGGCTGAACGCAACTACGCGGCGGGGCTTCACTCTGGGTGCACCCCATCAAGCCGATTGTGCGCCGATGAAGTAGCGGGACCCTCGATTCTTGTGCCCGCCCGCTGCGTATCCGAACCCTGCTCGCCGGGCGACGACGACCAACGCGTGCGTCCCCCGTGCGGACCCTGCCACAGGCCGCAACCAAGAGATGCGACCATGACGTCATGGCCGACACCAACCACGGCAAGTCTCGGCGGATCGCCAATTACGTGGTCATCGTCGCGGCGTTGGTGGTCCTCGCGCTGGCACTGCTGAACCCCCAACGGACGACCCTTACGTGGGTGGAGGCCGCCCTCGCCGCGTTCTTGGCGATCTATTCCGGGTACCTCATCATCCGTAGTCGGCGCGCCAACGCCCCTGACGACCCACAGTGAACGTCGTCTTCGGCGACACCTGGGGGGCACACGAGTCGCGCCCATCGACGGGCGGGGCCGACACGGACGGACGTTGAAACGGAGGCTAGCGGCGCTGTGAGCGCCCGCGGTTCCGTTCAAAATAGATGATCGTGTTCGCTGGAAATGCGACGCGGCGGCGGGCCGTCGTGTTCGCTGTCAGTAGCCGCCGCGGCCGGGGCTCGACTACCAAGTCCACCAATCCGGAGTGGCGTCGTCGCAGGCAACGTCGTGCCCATTGGTGGGGCACGTGGTCCAACCGTGTCGCGGCGAAGCCTCGGCCGTGCCGGTCCACCGCTTTGCCACTTGCGCGGCGGTCGTCGGACGCTCAGAAGAGCGCGACCGACTCAGTCCGTACCTTTTGAATCGTTTCACGATTTTTCGCGTACGGTGGTGTCTGGGACATCCGCAGTCCCCCCACTGCGGATTTCCAAGCCTTTGGCGGTTCACCTCCCCCCCGAACCGCCAAAGGCGTCCCGCAACTCGGTCGGCGTCGGCCCGTGGCGAACGATCAAGTGACACAGCCGCTTCCAGCTCTGCGACGCGAGCGTCCGGGGACCACGCCGATCCCGGACCCCGACGGCGACCACCACGTTGACCACCGGCAGCAGCCGTCCCGGCCCACGGGCGACCCCCTCAGCACCGCCGTCTCCGCACCCTCTGGTCGACCCTTTGCCCACGCTCGGGAGTGAATTCCGTTACATTTGCCACACTCGCATTGGGGGAATGCATGGGCATGGACGGTTTTGAACAGCGGCGACATGAGGCGTGATCACAGCGTCATCGACGCCGAACTCCGCTTGATCGCCGCGCTTCGACGCAACGCGCGCGTGCGAGGTGGGCCGCTGCCCGCCAACGACCGGATCAACGACCTTCTGGACGAGCGACTGTCGTCCGTCGACTCTCCCGGGCGGCCGGACCGATCCCCTCCCTCGCGGGCCAGGACGTCGGCGCCGTCAACGCTGGGTTAGACCCCCGGCGGGCTGCACACGTGTGAAGCCCACCTCGTCATGTTTCGGAATCGGCCCACGGTGGCATCCCCATCGCACGTTCGGACATTGGACCGGACACGATTCACACCGATGAGGAGTTGATTTCCATGAGTGCTCTGGACAAGGCCAAGAACAAGGTCGAGGATTTGGGCGGCCAGGCCAAGGAAGCATCCGGCAAGGCGACCGGCGACAAGAGCACCGAGAACGAGGGCAAGGTCGACCAGGTCAAGGCGAACCTCAAGGACGCCGGCGAAAAGGTCAAGGACGCCTTCAAGTAAGTCTCTAGACACGTTCGATTCGGCCCGTTGCCCTCGCGGCGACGGGCCGAATTGCGTCCTCCGCCCGTTACGGCGTTTCCACCGGCACCCTGAGTTACCCTGGAGTAAATTAGCTGAGAGCGAACTTCAGGGGACATGTGACCGGTGCATTGCTGTACGGCTACCTAGGTGGCTGGATGCTGACGTCGACGGTGGCGGTGCTAACCGCCTCTCACGTGCAGCGTCCGCGTTGGCTGAGCATCCTCGCCGGCGCGGTGTGGCCCGTGCTGGCGGTAGCCGTGGCCCAGATGCTGGTCATCGCGTTCATCGCCACGATCCTGCGGTCGACGAGCTCCGAGACGGTGGATACGACCGACGTCACGTCGCTCGTAGATCCCACATTTGTGAAGTCGGTCTAAGCTGTTGGGCATGTGGGTGAAGAGGGCAGGGGCCGCGGCAGCGCTCGTCGTCGCGGTCGCGAGTGCACTTCCCGGCGTCGCGTCGGCGGATCCCACCGACACCCCGGCCCCCACGCCAGCCGACACCACGGCCCCCACGCCGGCCGCCGGACCGGCCCCGGGCCCCGCCGCGGCCCCGTCCGCCGGGCCCAAGACGTCGATCGACGCGGACGGCACCTTCGCGGTCAACACCGACATCGTGCCCGGGGTGTACAACTCCGCAGGCCCCGTCGGCGACGGCACCTGCTTCTGGAAGCGCCTCGGCTCCGACGGCGCCACCCTCGACAACGCCCTGACCAAGAAGCCGCAGACCGTCGTGATCGACCCGACCGATCAGTCGTTCAAGACCAACGGCTGCCAGCCCTGGCAGCTCAGTGACGCACCTCCCCCGCCCCAGGCCTCCGGGCTGGGGCCCGCGTTGGCCGGTCTGCAGTTGCAGGCCTACATGGCGCAGCTCAACGCGAGAGCCGCGGCGTCGGGACAAGCGCCGACGCCCTAGTCGGCGCCGGCGTCTGACACGATCGACGTCATGGCCGACCGCATCGAAGTCCAACGCACCATCGCCGCTCCGCCGGCCGACGTGTTCTCTCTGCTCTGCGACCCCCAGGGGCACGTGGCGATCGACGCGACGGGCATGCTGCAGGACGCCGACGGGGGGCACGTCACGGCCAGCGGTGACACCTTCGTCGTCCACATGGACCGCGAAGCGCTCAACGACTTCCCAATGGGCAAGTACGACGTCACCGTCTCGGTGACCGACTACGAGAAGGACCGGCTGATCGCCTGGACCATCCTCGGCCAGATCGAGCCCCCGATCGGCCACGTCTACGGGTACCGGCTCGAGGCCGACGGCGACGCAACGCTGGTCACGTCGTACTACGACTGGTCCGAGATCCATCAGAAGTGGCGTGACTCCGGAATCTTCCCGGTCATCTCCGAGGCCGCGCTGCGTGGCACGCTCGGCATCCTCGACCGCACCGTGCGGCGCGGTTACCCCCAGGGCTGATCTTCGTCAACCGCGGGTTGACGACACCCTTCCGTCAACCTACGGTTGACGCATGACTCAACCCGTCAAGATCAGTCACCCCGTCCGGCTCGACGACCTGATCACCGCGATCAGGAACGTGCAGGACGAACCGCTCCGACAACTCGAGGACGCCGTTCTCACCGCCGAGGCCCTTGGCGAGATCGCCGACCACCTCATCGGCCACTTCGTCGACCAAGCCCGGCGCTCCGGTGCCTCCTGGACCGACATCGGCAAGTGCATGGGCGTCACCAAACAGGCCGCCCAGAAGCGCTTCGTGCCACGAAGCGAGACCAGCCCCCTCAACCCCGAGGACGGCTTCAGCAGATTCACCCCCCGAGCGCGCAACGTCGTCGTCGCGTCGCAGAACGCAGCCCACGCCGCCGGCAACGACGAGATCACCCCGGCGCACCTGTTGCTCGGGTTGTTCGGCGACCGGGCGTCGCTGGCCGCGCAGCTCCTCGCCGGACACGGCGTCGACGCCGACGCCGCGAGCGCCGCGGCGCCCCTGCCACCGCGGGCGGCCGACCTACCCGCCCTGGTGCCCTTCAGCGGGCCGGCGAAGAAGGTGCTCGAACTGACCTTCCGCGAGGCACTTCGCCTGGGCCACCACTACATCGGCACCGAACACATCCTGCTCGCCCTACTCGAAATCGAAGGCGACGACGGACCGCTGCACACGCTGGGCCTCGACAAGCACGGCGTCGAGGCCGAAGTCGTCGCCGCGCTCGACAGCCTGACGCACACCGAACGGGAATGAAACGCGCGCCGGTGCGGTACAAGAGATCATGAAACTCGACGATTCCGCCCGCGCGCTCATCGGCGCCGGGGCCGACGCCACGCTGGTCACCATCAACCCCGACGGCAGCCCTCAGGTGTCGCTGGTCTGGGTCGCGCTGCAGTCCACACCCGACGGTGACGAGCTGGTCAGCGCGCACCTCAGCGAGTACAAGAAGACCCGCAACATCCGCCGCGACGGACGGGTCGCGGTCACGATCGTCGGACCGACGTCTCCCGGCCAGCAGGCCCCCTACCTGTCGATCTCCGGAACGGCACGCATCGTCGAGGGCGGAGCACCGGAGTTGCTGACGGAGCTGGCCGAGGCCATGCTCGGCTCGAGCGAACACTTTCCTCCGCCGAACTCCCCGGCCGGTCTGCTGACCCGGATCCGCATCGAAAAGGTCGGCGGCATCGGCCCCTGGGCGTCCTGAGCCCCGATCACGCCCTTGGCGACGGGGCGGTGTGCAATCATGCGAGGCATGCGTCGCTGGTTCACGATGATGGTTGCCGGACTGGCGGTCGCCGCCGGGGTCCTCGTCTCCCCGGCGCCGCAGGCCGCGGCCGTCGCCCCCATCGGCCGGCTCGGCGAGGTGCTGCACGTGGACTACATGAACGTGGTCGCCGACGTCGCCGTGACGAGCGTCGACCTGGTCGACGTGCCACCGGGATTCGGGTATCCCCCGCGCGGACCCCGCTACCAGGTGTACCGCGCCAACGTCACCGTCCACGTCATCAAGGCGCCCAACCCGTACATCACCTCGCTGTTCTTCGACTTCCAGGGCGTCACCCCGATCGCCGACGCCTACAAGGTGCGCAACACCGACGTGCCCGACGACCTCCGGGCGATGCTGCAGAACGCTCCCCCCGGCGCCACCGTCAGCGGCGGGGTCTACTGGGACGTCTACCGCGACCTGGTCACCAACGTCATGCTCCTGGACAAGGTGACCGGCACCCACCTCGCACAGTGGAATCTCTACTAACCCTCGCATGCCTGTCGAGGTGACACCGGCCGCCGAGGCCGACCTGCACGAACTCGCCGACGTCGCGGCCCGAACGTTCCCGTTGGCGTGTCCGCCGTCGACGGGGGCGGACGACGTCGCCGCCTTCATCGCCGAGAACCTCTCCGCGGCGCGGTTTCACGACTACCTCGCCGACTCCGACCGCGTGGTGCTGGTTGCCCACGACGACGCGCGAATCCTCGGATACGCCATGCTGATTCGCGGCGTGATCGCCGACGCCGACGTCCAGAAGGCGGTGCCCCTGCGGCCCGCCGTCGAACTGTCGAAGATGTACGTGCTGGCCGACGCCCACGGCGCCGGGGTCTCGGCGGCGCTCATGACCGCCGCACTGGACGCGTCCCGCGCCCTCGGCGCCGCCTGCGTCTGGCTAGGGGTCAACCAGGAAAACCAACGCGCGCAACGCTTCTACGCCAAACAGGGATTTCAGATCAGCGGCACCAAGACGTTCCGGCTGGGCGGCCGCATCGAGGACGACTACGTGATGGTGCACCCGCTGTCGGACTAGTCACGTCCCGCGGCGGTCAATGCCAGCAGACGCGACGTCGCGCGCAGGTACTTCTTGCGGAAGCCCCCCGCCAGCATCTCCTCGCTGAAGACGGTGTCGAGCTTGGTACCCGATGCCACCACCGGGATTCCCGCGTCGTAGAGCCGGTCGGTCAACGACACCAGCCGCAGCGCGACGCTCTGGTCGTCCAGTGGGTGCACCCCCGTGATGAACACCTCGGCGACGCCCTCGATCAGCGCCTGGTACCTCGACGGGTGCATGGTCGCCAGGTGGGCGCACAGGGCGTCGAAGTCGTCGAGCGTCGCACCCGGCACTCCGGCGGCCTCGCCCCGCACCTCGTCGTCGGACGGCGGTACCGGCGCGGGTGGCAGATCGCGGTGCCGGTAGTCCGGGCCCTCGATGCGCACCGTCGTGAAGATGCCTGCGAGGGTGTTGATCTCGCGGAGGAAGTCCTGCGCCGCGAACCTGCCCTCGCCCAGTTGCTCGGGCAGCGTGTTCGACGTCGCCGCGACCGACACGCCCCGTTCCACCAGCGCCGAGAGCAGCCGGGAGATCAGGGTCGTGTTGCCGGGATCGTCGAGCTCGAACTCGTCGATGCACACCACCACGTAGTCGGAGAGCAACTCGATGCACTCGACGAACCCGAACACCCCGGCCAGCTGCGTCAGCTCGCCGAACGTCGCGAACGCCGCCGGACCGGCGTCGGCCGCACGCAGTGCGTAGTAGGTCGACGCCAGAAGGTGGGTCTTGCCGACGCCGAAACCGCCGTCGAGGTACACCCCGACACCCGGCAACACCTCGCGCTTGCCGAACAACTTCTTCTTGCCGGCGCGACGCTGCACCGCCTGCTCACAGAACTCGCGGCACCTCTGCACCGCGGCGGACTGCGACGGCTCGCCCGGATCCGGACGGTAGGTGTCGAACGAGACGTCGGCGAAGGTGGGCGGCGGCACCAGCCCCGCGACCAGTCGCTCGGGCGTCACCTTCGGGTGCCGATCGGTGAGATGGTCGACGTCGCTGGCCCCAGACATGAGGAAACTGTATCGACGTGCTGCAATGGTGCACGTGTCCGATCCCGATGCTGCGACTCAGCTCACAGAGCTAGGCCCCCTGGGCGGCGGGTTCGACACCGACGACGGACGCCTCGCGGCGTTCTACTCCTACCCGGAGCACCTCGACCGCTGCTGGGTGCGCGCCAACATGATCGCCAGCCTCGACGGCGGCGCCACCGACGACGGCAAGGCCGGCGGTCTGGCCGGCCCAGGTGACCGTGCCCTGTTCGCCCGCATGCGGCAGGAGGCCGACGTCATCCTGGTCGGCGCCTCGACCGTGCGCATCGAGAACTACTCCGGTGCCCAGATGTCGCTGGCCGAACGACGCGAACGCCAAGCCCGCGGCCAGACCGAGGTGCCCCCGATCGCCATCGTGACCCACGCCGCGGACTTCGAGCACGACGCCAGGATCTTCACCCGCACGGAGGTCCCGCCGCTGATCATGACGTGCCGCGAGACCGTACCGGAGGCCCGCGCCCGCTTCGGCTCGGCCGCGGAGGTCGTCGACGCGTCCGGCGCCCACACCGACCGCGTCGACCCCGCGGTGGTACTCGCCGTGTTCGCCGAACGCGGGTTGCGGCGCGTGCTGTCCGAAGGCGGGCCGTCGCTGATCAGCCTGCTTACCGAACACGACCTGCTCGACGAGCTGTGCATCACGATCGCGCCGATTCTGGTGGGTGGCGCCGCCCGCCGCATCGCGTCCGGGTCGGGGGAAGCCCACACCCGGATGCGCCGCAGCCACCTGTTGACCGACGACGAGGGCTATCTGTACACGCGGTACGTCAAGGCCGGGCTGGGCGGGGAGTAGCTCGCCGATCGCTAATGTGGTCCCCATGCGTCGGGATCGTCAGCTGCTCAGGGCCCTCTGTCTGCCCGCCGTCGCGGCTGTCGTCCTGGCCGGGTGCTCGCCGGGACTCGCCGCCAACCCCCGCTTCGCCACCGACACGGGCGCGGGACCGCAGGGCGCACCCGAGACCACGCCCGCCGTGGCGGGGCCACCCGCCGTCGAGGCCCCCAAGAACGACCTGACGTGGCAGGACTGCACCGCGCGGACGTTCTCCCAGGCCGCCGTCGCCCCCGTCCCCGGGGTGAGCCTGGACTGCGCCACCTACGACGCCGACGTCGACTCGATCAACGGCGCCACCGGAACGCTCACCATCGGCGTGGTCCGCGCCAAGTCGGCGGCCACGCCCGCCGACGCCGGGCCGTTGGTGATGACGACCGGCAGCGACCTGCCGTCCTCGACGCAACTGCCGGTGTGGCTGTCCCGCGGCGGCGCCGACGTGCTGAAGACCAATCCGATCGTCGCGGTCGACCGTCGCGGCGTCGGCCTGTCGGGTGCCCTGGACTGCCGCGACCTCTACAGCCGCCAGGAGATGCTCGACCAGGCCCAGTTCGCCGCGGGCAACGATCCCGTCGCCAATCTGACCGCGATCGTCCAGACGGCCACGCAGAGTTGCACCGACGCCATCGCACCCGGTGACTCCTCCTACGACAACGCCCACGCCGCCGAGGATCTCGAGCGCTTGCGCAGCACCTGGGACGTCCCCACCCTGGCGCTGCTCGGCGTCGGCAACGGCGCCCAGGTCGCCCTCGCGTACGCCGGCTCGCACCCGAACAAGGTGTCGCGGCTGGTCCTCGACTCACCGTTGCCGCTCGGCATCGCCGCCGAAGCCAGAGCGGAACAGAAGGTCAAGGGCCAGCAGGCGGCGCTCAACGCGTTCGTCTCCCAATGCGTCGCCTCGTCGTGCGCGCTGGGGCCCGACCCGAAGGGCGCCGTCGACGCCATGCTCGCCGCCGCCCGCCAGGGCACCGGCCCCGCCGGGGCCTCGGTGGCCGCGCTCACCGACGCCATCGCCACCGCCCTGGCGTTCCCCCGTGGCGACTTCGTGGCGTCGACCGCGGCGCTGGCCACCACCCTCGCCGCCGCCCGCGACGGTGACGTCGCCGGACTCAACGCGCTGATCAACGACGCCCAGGCCGAACGTGAAACCGACGGCCAGTTCGTCAACGGCTGCAGCGACGCGCTCAACCGCCCGACCCCCGACCGGGTGCGCGAACTGGTGGTCGAATGGGGCAAGCTCTACCCCGAGTTCGGCACCGTCGGCGCCCTCGACATGGTCAATTGCCTTGCCTGGCCCAGTGGTTCGACACCACCGGACCCGCAGAACCTCAAGATTCCGGTGCTGCTGCTCGGCGTGCAGAACGACCCGATCGTCGGCAACGAGGGCGTGGCCGCCGTCGCGGCGACGATCATCAACTCCGGCGCGGCGAACCGCCGCGTGATGTGGCAGGGCGTCGGCCACGGTGCCAGCATCTACTCCACGTGCGCCGTTCCGCCCGTGCTGTCCTACCTCGGCACCGGCAAGGTTCCCGAGACCGACACGTACTGCCCCGCCTAGCTCGACGCCCGTCGCGGCCGGTGTACGGTGCGCTGGTGGCGGTACCCGAGACGTTGACGAACGCATTCCGACCCCGCACCTCACCGCCGAATGTCGCGCACGTTCTGCGGTCGGTGCTGTGGCCGGTGGCCATCCTGTCGATCGCCCACCGCAGCTACGTCCTGGCGACCAACGGCTACATCACCGACGACTTCGGCCCCGTCTACCGCGCGGTGTCGAACTTCCGTCGTGGACTCGACATCTACAACGAACACTTCGACCAGGTCGACCCCCACTACCTGTATCCCCCCGGCGGCACGCTGCTTCTCGCGCCGTTCGCCTACTTCAAGGTCGACGCGTCGCGGTACTGGTTCATCACCGTCAACGCCATCGCGATCCTCCTGGCCGCCTACTTCCTGTTGCGACTGTTCAACTTCACGCTGGCCTCGGTGGCCGCCCCTGCCCTGCTCCTGGCGATGTTCTGCACCGAGAGCGTCACCAGCACGCTGGTGTTCACCAACATCAACGGCTGCGTCCTCTTGGGCGAGGTGCTGTTCCTGCGATGGCTGCTGAGCGGCAAGGTCAACCACGAGTGGCTCGCCGGAGCCGCCATCGGGCTGACGCTGGTGGTCAAACCGTCCCTGGCGCCACTGCTGCTGCTTCCGGTGCTCAACCGGCAGTGGCGTCCGCTGGTGCCCGCGTTCGGGGTGCCGCTGGTGTTCAACGTCGCGGCGTGGCCCTTGGTCAGCGACCCCATGGGGTTCGTGCGCAACACCGTGCCCTACATCTTCTCGGTGCGCGACTACTTCAACAGCTCGATCCAGGGCAACGGGATCTACTACGGCCTGCCGTCGTGGCTGATCCTACTGCTGCGGGTGGTCTTCCTGGCGCTGGCGCTCGGCAGTTTGTGGCTGCTCTACCGCTACTACCGGCAGCGCGACCCGCTGTTCTGGATGGTGACGTCGTCCGGGGTGCTGTTGATCGCGACCTTCCTGGTGACCTCGCTCGGCCAGGGCTACTACTCGATGATGCTGTTCCCGTTCCTGATGTCGGTGGTGCTGCCGAACTCGGTGATCCGAAACTGGCCGGCGTGGCTGGCCATCTACGGCTTCATGACGATGGACCGCTGGCTCCTGATCCACTGGCCGACGACCGGCCGCTTCCTGGAGTACATGAAGATCACCTACGGGTGGTCGCTGATGTTGATCGTCGTGTTCTGCGTGCTGTACTTCCGCTATCTGGACGCCAAGGCCGACGGCAGGCTGGACGACGGCATCGACCCGCGATGGATGACGACGGATCGCGACCGCGCTAGCGTGGAGTGATGACCGCTCCGAAAGTTCAGCTGACCGACGACGAATGGCGCACGAAGCTCTCGCCCCAGGAGTTCGCCGTGCTGCGTCAGGCCGGTACCGAGCGCCCGTTCGTCGGTGAGTACACCGACACCAAGACCGAGGGCGTCTACCAGTGCCGGGCCTGCGGCGCCGAGATCTTCCGCAGCACCGAGAAGTTCGAATCCCATTGCGGCTGGCCGTCTTTCTTCGATCCCGCCGATTCGGACGCCGTCATCTTGAAGACCGACGACTCCGGTGGCATGCACCGCGTCGAAGTGCTGTGCGCCAACTGCCACAGCCACCTCGGGCACGTCTTCGAGGGCGAGGGTTACCCGACCCCGACCGACCAGCGGTACTGCATCAACTCGATTTCGATGAAGCTGGTTCCCTCGGCGTGAACCTGCGCAGCAGGTCGCACAGTTCGGCGCCGGCGAGCGGCGGGCTGAAGTGGAATCCCTGCGCGACGTCGCAGCCGTAGTCGCGCAGCATCGTCGTGGTCGCGTCGTTCTCCACGCCCTCGGCGACGACCGTCATGCCGAGCTCGTGCGCCAGGTCCACCATGGCGCGGACCACCGCCGCCGCCCGCGCGTCCTCCAGGATCGGTGCGATGAACTGGCGGTCGAGCTTGACCTCGTCGATGGGCAACTCGCACAGGTACCCGAGGGCCGAGTAGCCGCTGCCGAAGTCGTCGATAGCGACCCGGGTTCCGCGTCCCCGGATCGAGTCGAGTACCTGGCGGGTGCGGTCGACGTCGTCGAGCAGCAGGTCTTCGGTGATCTCGATGGTCAACAGGTCGGGGGCGAGGTCGCGCGCGTCGAGCGACTGCGAGATCCGGTCCGGCAGCTCCAGGTCGCACAGCGACGGTGCGAACATGTTGACGGCCACGGGCACTCGGACACCCTTGGCCTCCCATCGGGCCACGTCGTCGAGCGCCTGCTCGATCACCAGGTCGGTGAGCGACCGCATCAGCCCGAATTCCCGGACCAGGGGTAGGAACTGGTCCGGGCCCAGCAGTCCGCGCTCGGGATGCGGCCAGCGGACCAACGCCTCCACGCCGGCGAATCCGCCGTCGTGAAGCCCGAACTTGGGTTGGTAGACCAGGCTGAGGCCGGCGTGGTCGATCGTGTTGCGCAGCTGGCCCAACAGACGCACCGTGCTGGTGCCCGCGTTGCCCACCTTGCCGGTCCCCACGGGCCGGGTCCGCGCCATCTCCGGGTCGAAGGTGTGCACCCCGCCGGTGCGCGACCGCTTGGCGGAGTACATCGCCAGATCGGCGTGCTTCAGCAGGGCTTCGGCCGAGACGTCGGTGTCGTCACCGCTCGCCACGGCGAGTCCGATGCTGGGACGCAGCAACAGGTCGTGACCGTCGATGACGAACTGGTCGTCGAACGAGGCCATCAGCCGTCGTGCCACCTGTCGCGAGTGTTCGGTCTTGCCCTCCAACAGCACCGCGAACTCGTCACCCCCCACCCGGGCCACCGTGTCGCCGGCGCGGACACACCCGAGGATCCGTTGAGCCGCGAGCACCAGCAGCTGGTCGCCCGCCGGGTGGCCCAGGTTGTCGTTGACGAGCTTGAAGTCGTCGAGGTCCAACGACAACACGGCCACCGGCAGGTGGTCGCGCGCGTGCAACTGCATGGCGTGCGACAGTCGGTCGTTGAACAGCGCGCGGTTGGCCAACCCGGTCAGCGGGTCGCGCAACGCCTGCTCGGCGACCAGATCCAGCAGCCGGCGATTCTCGCGGACCACGAAGAACTGCCGCAGCAGCACCGCCACGACGAGCACCGCCGTCGAGAAGAAGAGCGCCGCCATGCCCGGCTGCTGCAGATTGTGCGGTGCGCACACCGCAGCCGCGATGGCGATCGGAACGTACGGCAGGCACAACGCCCATCGCGACGGCACGCGCAACGTCGTCGACTCCGTCGCGCCCTCGTCCACGGCCAGGAGCGCCGCCGCCCCGATGAGCAGCAGAGCCACGAGGTAGCCGGCGTCTGCCAGTCGCCCGATCTGGTAGTCGTACTGCCCGGCCGCGGAGAGGTAGACGAAGCCACTGTCCGCCAGCGCCATCACGATGGCACCGCCGGTCAGGAACGTCGTGGTCCGCCGCTGCCCGGCTCGCGCCCGGGTCTGGACGAGCACCGCCACGGTGATGACGACGACGTCGCCCACGGGGTAGGCCAGCGACAACCAGAACGCGAAGCGGTCGCCGCCGTCGGCCTCGTACGCGTCGCGCAGCACCAGCACCCACGAGATCTGGAACAGTGCCGCGGCCGCGATCAGCCCGTCGAGCACCAACCGGGTGCGTGAATGACCCACGTGCCCGACGGGATACACCGCCAGTCCGATGCATGCTCCCACCGGGAACATCAGGTAGCCGGCGTCGGCGAGCGACGGGAACGGCGGTACGTCGGTGGCCATCTCGAGATAGCCCCACACGAGCGAGCCGGCGACCCAGCCGCCCACACCGATGCCGATGCTCAGCCAGGCGAGCCGCTTGCGACCGGTGGCGTGCACGGCGGCACGCACGGCGCACGCCGTGGCGAACACAGCGAACAACACGCTGGCCGCGTTAGACACGACGGTGACGGTGGGTTCGACGTCCCAGTCGACGATCGTCCACACCGAAAGCACGGCTGCCACCACGGCCGCTGCCCCCACTACGAGCGTGGTCTTCCCCATCGGGCGATGCTAGCAAACAGGGAAAGGGTATGGAACCGGATGTGCCAAAAATTGACCTAGACGGACATTTGACGGATGCGGGACGACGGCCGGCGAAGCTAGCAAACTAGTGGCAATCTAGGGCAGTCGGGCGACGAGCTCCTCGACGCCGACGCGTGGACCCGTGAAGAACGGCGTCTCCTCGCGCACGTGCCGGCGGGCGTCGGTGTAGCGCAGCTTCCACATCAGCTCGACGATGCGGCCGAGGTCCGGCCCTTCGAAGGCCAGGATCCACTCGTAGTCGCCGAGCGCGAAGGCGGGCACCGTGTTGGCGCGCACGTCGGGATATTCGCGGCCCGCCATGCCGTGCTCGACGAGCATCTTGCGGCGTTCGTCGTCGGGCAGCAGGTACCACTCCAGGGAGCGGACGAAGGGGTAGACGCACACGTAGTCGCCGGGATCCTCGCCCGCGATGAACGCCGGCACGTGGCTCTTGTTGAACTCCGCGGGGCGGTGCAACGCCACCACGCTCCACACCGGCTCGCTGACCACGCCCAGCGGCGTCCGCCGGAACGACGAGTACGTCTTCTGCAGGTCCTCGACCCGCTCGGCGTGCGTCCAGATCATGTAGTCGGCGTCGGCCCGGAAGCCCGCCACGTCGTACACGCCGCGGACCACGACGCCGTGCTCCTCCTGCTGTTTGAGGAACGTCGCGGTCTCGTCGACGACGGCCGCGCGATCCTCGCCCAGTTCCTCCGGCCGCACCGCGAACACCGAGATCATCATGTATCTCGTCATGGAGTTGAGGGTGTCGTAGTCGAGCTTTGCCATACCCGCTATCGTGCCACGCCCGAGGTGGTCAACGCCGCTGCCGCCCTGGTGGCAGAGCCCACACAGGCGGGGACGCCGATGCCGTCCAGGTAGGCCCCGGCGACCACCAGCGTCGGGGGCAGACCCGACCGCAATTCGGCGACCAGCGCGGCGTGCCCGGGTCCGTATTGCGGCAGGGCGTCCATCCAGCGCTGCACGTGACAGTCCACCGGCTCCGACGTCACGCCGAACACCGTCGACAGGTCCTCGGCGGCCCAGGCGAGCAGATCCTCGTCACCGACGTCGCGCGCGACGGAGTCGCCGGCGCGACCAAAAGACAGCCGCACCAACTCCACGCTGCCCCGCCGACCCCACTTGCGCGACGTCAGGGTCATCGCCTTCGAGTGGAGCCGTTCGCCGCCGGCGACCAGCACGCCCGACTGTTCCGGCAAGGGGGTTCCCCCCGGCAGGGCGAGGACGACCAGTGCCGACGACGCGGTCTGGATGCGCCGCGCCGCCGCGGCGGATCTCGGGGCGACGCCACCGATGAGCGTGGGCAGCCGGGGGGCCGGCACGGCGAGCACCACGCCGTCGGCGTGCCAGTGACCGCCCTCGTCGTCGACCAGATTCCACCCCCGGGCGTCCCGGTCGACCCGCGTGACACCGACGTGCACCCAGTCGACGGCCGCGTGGCGCACCAGCGCGTCGAGCAGCACCGCGTAGCCGCCGTCGACCGCCCCGAACACCGATCCGGGCATCGGCGGGGGAAGCGCGTCCCGGACCGCGTCCGTCAGAGAGCGGGCCCCACGATCCAGGGCGGCCGCCAGCGTCGGAGCGGCAGCTCGAAGGCCGATGGTCGCCGACGAACCGGCGTAGACCCCCGCCAGCAGCGGGTCGACCGAACGCGTGACCACCTGCGGACCGAAGCGGTCGCCGATCAGCTCCGCGACGGTGGGATCCGCGCCGGAGCGCCACGCGAACGGCCGCGAGCGTTCGTCGGCGATCCGCGCCACGGTCGCGTCGTCGACGAGCCCGGCCATCGAGGACGCCTGGGCGGGGATGCCCTGCAGCGTGCCCTGCGGCATCTCGTGCAGGCGGCCCTCGCTGAAGATCAGCGGGCGTACCCCGGTGGTGCCGATCCGGCGGTCGGCCAGGCCCAGTTCGGCCATGAGCGCCGTCACTTCGGGACGCCGAGCGACGAAGGCCTCGGCCCCGACGTCCACCGACTGACCGCCGACGCGCTCGGTGCGCAACACCCCGCCGAGGCGGTCGGCCGGGTCGAACAACGTGACCGACGCGTCGGGACCCGCCGCGACGCGAAGCCGGAGGGCGGCGACCAGACCCGAAATGCCGCCTCCGACAACGCAATACGCCGGACTCACAACGCGTGCACCAGCGCCACCGCCTCGGTGATGACGCCGGGGTCGGTGGGCGGAAGGACACCGTGACCCAGGTTGAAGACGTGGCCGGTGGCACCGGCGTCGACGGCGCGTCGGCCGTCTTCGACCACGTTGCGGACCGCCCGCTCGACCACCGGCCAGCCGGCCAGCAGCACCACCGGGTCCAGGTTGCCCTGCAGGGCACAGCCCGGGCGCACGCGTCCGGCGGCGTCGGTCAGCGACGTCCGCCAGTCGACCCCGACCACGGGCTCGTCCCCCACCGACACCGCTTCCGACATCGCGCCCAACAACTCCGCCGTGCCGACCCCGAAGTGCGTCATGGGCACACCCTCGGGGGCAAGGGTCTCGAACACCCGCGCGCTGTGCGGCAGCACGTAGGTCCGGTAGTCGGCCAGCGACAGCGTCCCCGCCCACGAATCGAACAGCTGAATGGCGTCGACGCCGGCGTCCAGCTGGGTCTTGAGGAACCCGATGGTCACGTCGGTCAAGGCCGTCATCAAGGCGTGCCAGGTCTCGGACTCGCCGAGCATCATCGCCTTGGTGCGTTCGTGGTTGCGGCTGGGACCGCCCTCCACCAGGTAGGAGGCCAGGGTGAAGGGCGCGCCGGCGAAGCCGATCAGCGGCACGTCGCCCAACGCTGCGGTCAACGACGACACCGCGTCGGCCACGGGCGCGACCGCGTCACGGTCGAGCGGAGTCAACGTCGTGACGTCGGCGGCGGTCCGGATGGGGTTGGCGATGACCGGGCCGACGTCGGGGACGATGTCGACGTCGACGCCCGCCGCGCGCAGCGGTACCACGATGTCGGAGAACAGGATCGCCGCGTCGACGCCATGTCGACGCACCGGCTGCAAGGTGATCTCGGTGATCAGCTCGGCGTCGAAGCACGCCTGCATCATCGTGTTCTTTGCTCGCAGCGCCCGGTACTCGGGCAACGATCGGCCGGCCTGCCTCATGAACCACACGGGCACACGGCTGGGTTTACGGCCTGCGGCCGCGGTCAGATAGGGCGACTCGGGCAGGTCACGACGGGTACTCATCGACTCCCATGCTGCCATGCAGTCACGCTTCGGCGCGCCTTCGCTGCCCGGTTCCCGAATCGGCTAGCGTCAAACCCCATGACCACCGTCGAGCCGGCTCAGTTCCGGGCAGCGGTGGAGGCAATGAATGCCACCACCGTCAGGCCCGAGATCGAGCTCGGCCCGATCCGGCCGCCACAGCGACTGGCGCCGTACAGCTATGCCCTCGGCGCCGAAGTCCGTCACCCCGAGACCACCGTGGTTCCCGAGCGGTCCGACGGCGACGCCTTCGGCCGGCTGATCCTGCTGCACGACCCCGAGGGCGCCGAGGCCTGGGACGGCACCATGCGCCTGGTCGCCTACATCCAGGCCGACCTCGACTCCACCGAGGCCGTCGACCCGCTGCTGCCCGAAGTGGCGTGGAGCTGGCTGGTCGACGCACTCGCCCAGCACGAGGACCACGTCACCGCCCTGGGCGGCACCGTGACGGCGACGACGTCGGTGCGCTACGGCGACATCTCCGGACCGCCGCGTGCCCACCAGCTGGAGCTGCGCGCCTCGTGGACCGCGACGAACCTGGAACTGGGACCGCACGTCCAGGCGTTCTGCGAGGTGCTGGAGCACGCCGCAGGTCTTCCACCGGCCGGGGTCACCGACCTCGGCGCCCGCACGCGCGCGTGACATGACCGAACACGAGGATGCCGGGGACACCGGCCCCGACGAGACGACGGGTGAGCCGGACGCCACCGAACCCGAGGCGACCCCGCTGCTGGCCCCGGCCGACGGCGTGCCCCCGCTGGCCGTCACCGCCGACCAAATCCTGGCCGCCGCCGAACTGCTGGTGTCGGGTCACGGCCCCTTCGCCATCGACGCCGAGCGCGCGTCCGGCTTCCGCTACTCCAACCGCGCCTACCTGATCCAAATCCGGCGCGCCGGTGCGGGTTCGGTGCTGATCGACCCCGTGAACCACGGCGAAGACCCCCTGATGGTGATGGCGCCGCTCGCCGACGTCCTCGACACCGACGAGTGGATTCTGCACGCCGCCGACCAAGACCTGCCGTGCCTGGCCGAGCTGGGCATGGTGCCGCCGAAGCTCTACGACACCGAGCTGGCGGGTCGGCTGGCCGGCTTCGACCGGGTGAACCTGGCCGCGATGGTCCAGCGACTGCTCGGGCTGCACCTGGTGAAGGGTCACGGGGCGGCCGACTGGTCCAAGCGGCCCCTGCCCGCCGACTGGCTCAACTACGCGGCGTTGGACGTCGAGGTGTTGCTCGAACTCCGCGAGGCCGTCGCCGCCGAACTCGAGGCCCAGGGCAAGACTCGTTGGGCGGCAGAGGAATTCGAGCACCTGCGCACCTACGTCGCCTCGCCGACCCGGCGTGACCGGTGGCGCCGGACCTCCGGAATCCACAAGGTGAAGAACCCGCGGACGCTGGCCGCCGTCCGGGAACTCTGGACCACGCGCGACCACATCGCCCAGCGCCGCGACATCGCACCGGGACGCATCCTGCCCGATGCCGCCATCATCAGCGCGGCCACGGCCGACCCCGACACCGTCGAGAAGCTGGTCGCCCTGCCCGTCTTCGGCGGCTCACGCCAACGCCGCACCGCGGGCGTCTGGCTGGAGGCACTGGCACGGGCCCGTGCCACCGAGGACGTCCCGACGGCGGCCGAACCCGTCACCGGACCGCCCCCCGCGGTGCGGTGGAGCCGGCGCAAGCCCGAGGCCGCCGAACGGCTCGACCGCGTCCGCGCCGGACTCGCCGAACTGTCCCAACGCGTGTCGGTGCCTGCGGAGAACCTGCTGACGCCCGACCTGGTGCGCCGGTTGGTGTGGGACTGGCAGCCGGTGGCCCACGCCGACAAGGCAATCGACGCGTTCCTCGCCGAGGCGGGCGCGCGGCCGTGGCAGCGGGAGTTGACGGTGCCGGTGCTGACCGAGGCGTTGACGGCCGTGGAGACACCCCCGGTCCAGGATCCCCAGACCTCGTAGTCGCCGCCGACAGGAGCACTTCGTGGACGAGCCCGCGACCATCACCGGTGACGACGTCGACCCGGCTGACCAGGGCATTCGCTACGAGCTGACCACGGTCGCCTTCCGCCTGCCGGATGCCGCGGCCGCCAAGGACGGCGTCGAGGGCTGGTTGCAGTCCCCGGACGCACGCGGTCGGCTCCTGGGGTGGTGGGAGGCCGAGCATGGCATGCTCGGCCGGGTCTACGTGCTGCGCGAGTTCGACGACGACGCCGAGCTGGCCGCCGAACGGATGCGAGCCGCGCACAGTCCCGTGCCATTCGGCGCCGGTGCGCACCTCACCGACCTGACGATGCAGGGCTTTGCCCCGTTCCCCTTCATGCCGAGGGTGGTCACGGGTGCCTTCGGCGCGGTCTACGAGATCCGGGACTACCACCTCGTGCCCGGCGGACTGCCGGCGACGATCGCGGGGTGGCGGGTCAAGCTGCCCGTCCGCCACCGCGTCGACCCGATCTCGGTGGTCATGTACGCACTCGACGGACCGGCCCGCATCGTTCACGTCTGGCCGTTCCCGGGGCTCGACGAGCGGGTCGCAGTCCGGCGCCGCCTGTACGAGGCCGGCGACTGGCCGCCGCCCGGCGGACCCGAGCACATCATGGAGGGCACGTCGACGATGGCCTGGCCGCTGCCCGGCTCACCACTGCACTGAGGTCGGGTCTCAGATCGAGGCGACCCGGTCCACGTGGGCGAAGAAGTGCCGCAGGACGTCCTCGGGCGCCTCGAGCTGCGGCCAGTGGGCGATGTCGTCGGCCAGCATCACGACGTCGGGGTGGGGAATGACCTCGAGATAGCGCTGGGCCATGTGCCGCCCCGAGTTGGGGTCGCTCGGACCGTCGATGAGGCGCATCGGCACGGCGGTCTCCCGCATCGACCGGACCCACCGGTTCCGGTACCGGTAGCGGTCGTTGACGAACCTGCCCACCTTGTGACTCACCCGCGTGCCGTCGTTGAAGTCCATGATCTGGTGGAACTGCTCGAGTTGGCGTGGCGTCGGCTTGGTGTTCGGCCCGAACAACTCGTCAAGCGTGCGGTCCACGAGGCGCCGCGCCAGCGCACTGCCCTGGAACCCACTTGCCATGTCGCCCAAGGGCGTTCGTGACATCAGCTTCTGCAGCAGCCGGGGCGTGTACGCCTCGTTGAACAACCCGCCGTTGAGCCAGGTGATCGACTCGACGACCGGTGCACCGTAGGCGTTGTCGCCGGCCTCGTAGCGCGCGAGCAACTCCTGCCCGACGGAGTCGCCGAGGTCGTGGGCCAGCACGTGACAGGAGTCGACGCCCAGATGGAGGAGAAGGGCCTCGTGCATGTCGGCGTGGTCGGGCACGGAGTACTCGTAGGCGACGGGCTTGTCCGAGAAGCCCATGCCGAGCATGTCCGGCGCGATGACGGTGAAGCGCTGCACCAGCGAGGGCCAGATGAGCGACCAGTCCCACGAACTGAACGGATACCCGTGGATGAGGAGCAGCGCCGGCCCGGCTCCCTCGACGCGGAAGAACACGTCGAAGCCCAGGTAGTCGAAGTACTGCCCGGCGGTCTTCCAGCGCTCCAGTTCGGCATCCATGGGCGGAAGCCTAGGCTCGACGTCGGCGACCTAGTCGACCCGGTCGCTGACCTCGGTCTCGCCGATCGAGCTTCCGAGCGCAGCCACCCAGCCGGTGATCTGGCGGGCGATGTTCTGGTCGGTCAGACCCAACTCGGCGAGCACCTCGGTGCGCGAGGCATGGTCCTGGAACTTCTGCGGAACGCCCACGTCGCGGCAGGGCACGTCGATCTCGTTGCGGCGCAAGGCTGCCGACACCGACGAGCCGATGCCGCCGTGCAAGCCGTGGTCCTCCAGGGTGACGACCAACTTGTGGGCCATCGCGAGCGGACTCAACGTCTCGGGCACCGGAAGAACCCACCGGGGGTCCACGACCGTGACGCCGATGCCCTGATTGCGCAACCGCTCGGCGACTGAGAGCGCCATCGAGGCGAACGAACCGACCGCGACCAGCAGCACGTCCTGCGACAACCCGTCGGCGGGAACCGCCAGCACGTCGACGCCGTCGCGGCGTTCCACGGCGGGGATGTCCTCCCCCACGTCGCCCTTCGGGAAGCGGATCGCGGTGGGGCCGTCCTTGACCTCGAGTGCCTCGCCCAGCTCCTCCCGCAGGCGGGCCGCGTCGCGGGGGGCCGCGACGCGCATGCCCGGCACCACGCCGAGGATCGACATGTCCCAGACCCCGTTGTGGCTGGCGCCGTCGGGTCCCGTCACCCCGGCCCGATCCAGCACGATCGTGACCGGAAGACGGTGCAGCGCAACGTCCATCATCATCTGGTCGAAGGCCCGGTTGAGGAACGTCGAGTAAATCGCGACCACGGGGTGCATGCCGCCCATCGCGAGGCCGGCCGCCGAGGTCATGGCGTGCTGTTCGGCGATGCCGACGTCGAAGAAGCGATCCGGGAAGCGCTTGCGGAACGCACTCAGCCCGGTCGGGCCCGGCATCGCCGCCGTGATCGCCACGACGTCACGTCGCTTGGCGGCCCGCTTGATCAGTTCGTCGGAGAACACCGACGTCCACCCGGGCGCGGCGACGGACGTCGCGAGCCCGGTCTGCGGGTCGATGATGCCGGTCGAGTGCATCTGCTCGGCTTCGTCGGACTCGGCCGGTCCGTACCCCATGCCCTTGCGGGTGGCGACGTGGACGATTACCGGGGCGTTGAAGCCGCGCGCGTGTCGCAGCGCCGCCTCCACCGCGTGCTCGTCGTGGCCGTCGATGGGACCTACGTACTTCAGCCCGAGGTCGGTGAACATCACCTGCGGAGACAGGGCGTCCTTGATCCCGGCCTTGACGCTGTGCATGCACTGGTACCACACCTCGCCGATGAGCGGCAGGCCGCGGATCGCCTTGCGGCCCTCCTCCAGGAGTCGCTCGTATCCGGGTTGCAGCCGCAGAGCCGCCAGGTGGTCGGCGAACCCGCCGATGGTCGGGGCGTAGCTGCGACCGTTGTCGTTGACGACGATGATGACCGGCCGACGCGAGGTCGCAATGTTGTTGAGCGCCTCCCAGCACATGCCGCCGGTGAGCGCGCCGTCGCCCACCACGGCGACCACGTGCCGGTTGCGGTGACCGCTGAGCTCGAAGGCCTTCGCCAGGCCGTCGGCGTAGGACAGGGCGGTGCTGGCGTGGCTGGACTCGACCCAGTCGTGCTCGCTCTCGCTGCGCGACGGATAACCCGACAGCCCGCCCTTCTTGCGGAGGTTGTCGAAGTCGGCGCAGCGTCCCGTCAACATCTTGTGGACGTAGGCCTGGTGACCGGTGTCGAAGATGATCGGATCGTGCGGCGAGTCGAACACCCGGTGCAGGGCGAGGGTCAGTTCGACGACGCCCAGGTTGGGGCCGAGATGTCCGCCGGTGGCAGCAACCTTGTGAATCAAGAATTCACGGATCTCGAGAGCGAGGTCCGTCATCTGTGACTGCGACAGGCGCTGCAGATCAGCGGGACCGCGGATCTCAGAAAGCATCAGCTCAGTTTACGCACGGAGGCGTGATGCAGCCCGTCAAGACTCGTACACGTCGGGCACGCCGTCCTCGTCTGCGTCGACGGTTTCGCGCTCGTGAATCCGGCGGTATGCGGCGTTGCGGCTGACCAGGACGACGGCCGCCAGCGCGCCGGCCACCAGCGATCCGACGAGAACCCCGACCTTCACGTCCGAGCCCGTCACGGTCCCGTAACCGAAGGCGAGCTCGCCGATGAGCAAGGAGACGGTGAACCCGATCCCGGCCAGCATCGCGACGCCGAAGACGTCGCGCCACGCCAGATCGTCGTCGAGGGTGGCGTGGGTGAACTTGGCCAACAGATAGGCCGTCAACCACACGCCCAGAGGCTTTCCGACGACGAGGCCCGCGATGACGCCGACGGTGACCGGATGGGTAAGTGCGTCGCCGAGACCGCCCCAGCCACCCACCGTCACGCCCGCGGCGAAGAAGGCGAACACGGGCACCGCGAAACCAGCGGAGACCGGGCGTAATGCGTGTTCGAACGATTCCGCCGACGCGTGCCGTCCCAGCACGGGGATGGCGAAGCCCAAGAGCACTCCGGCGACCGTGGCATGGATGCCGCTGGCATGCACGAGCGCCCACGTCGCGGCCGCCAACGGAAGCAGCACCCACCACCGCGTCACCCCCCGCTGCACGGCGAGTACGAACATGCCACCGGGCACGAGAGCCAACGCCAGCGGACCCAGCGACACGTGGTCGGTGAAGAACACCGCGATCACGATGATCGCCAGGAGGTCGTCGACGACCGCCAGCGTCAGCAGGAATGTGCGAAGAGCCGTCGGAAGATGAGTCGCCAACACCGCAAGTACGGCGAGCGCGAAGGCGATGTCGGTGGCGATCGGCACGGCCCACCCGTCGAGGTTCTCGGGATGTCCCGTGACGACGTTGATGGTGACGAAGATCGCAGCCGGAAAGATCATTCCACCGACGGCGGCGGCGATGGGAAGCGCAGCCCGAGCCGGATCGCGAAGATCCCCGGCGACGAACTCGCGCTTGAGTTCGACGCCGACGACGAAGAAGAAGATCGCCAGCAAACCGTCGGCAGCCCACGTCGACGAGTTGAGATCGAGGTGCAGCGAGGCCGGCCCAACCGTCCACTCCGATACGGACTTGTATGCCGCCGACCACGGTGAATTCGCCCACACGAGGGCCGCGGTGGCGGCGAACAGCAGCAGGACCCCGCCGACGGTCTCCCGGCGCAGTATCTCGGCGAAGCGCGTCGCCTCCGACCAGGAACCGCGGGCAAGCAATGGGTTGGGCATCGTGGTCAGCCTAGTGATCGTCGAGGCCGTCGCGGGCCGTCCGGTTGCTTCCCTCATCCCTTTACGGCATCTTTACTTGCGGAGTGCCGGGAAGTCTGGTCGGCAGTCGCGCCACGGCGTCGACTTGGACGACGACGGGAGTTCCACGTGGTGGCAGGCACATTCGGCATAGGGTTCAGCCATGCGTGCGGACCAGATTGCCGAAGAATTCCCAGTCGTCGAGTCGACCTCGAACGCACTGGACGCCGGCCGGTTGATGGCCGAACGGCGTCTCCCCGGATTGGTGGTCACCGACGCCGACGGAAGGCCGCTCGCCATCCTGCCTGCGTCGCAGGTCGTCCGGATGCTGGTGCCAAACTACGTTCAAGACGATCCGTCGCTGGCGGGTGTGTTGAGCGAGTCGATGGCAGACCACATCGCCGATGCGATTGGCGACAAGTCCGTGGCGGCGATCCTGCCCAAGCCGCTGCCCGACATGGCGACGGTCAAGACCGACGACACCATCGTGGAAGTGGCGGCGGTGATGGCTCACCAACGTGCGCCATTGGTGGCCGTGGTGGAGAAGGGCCGACTCGTCGGCGTGATCACCGCATCCCGCTTGCTGGAGGTTGCGCTCCACCCACAATGAGAACCGAACCGAGGTCTACGCCGTGACCGCCGTCGCCGTCGCCGTCTTCGCGATTGCCTACGTCTTCATCGCGACCGAGAAGATCTCGAAGGTCAAGGCCGCCCTCGGCGGCGCCGCGGTCGTGGTGGTTCTCGGCATCGTCGGCTCCGAGGACGTCTTCTACTCCCACGAGACCGGGATCGACTGGGACGTCATCTTCCTGCTGTTCGGCATGATGATCATCGTCGGCGTGCTGCGGCAGACCGGCGTCTTCGAGTACACGGCAATTTGGGCGGCCAAGCGGGCCGGCGGCTCGGCGCTGCGCGTGATGATGCTCCTGGTTCTCATCACCGCGTTCGCCTCGGCACTGCTGGACAACGTGACGACGGTGCTGCTGGTGGCGCCGGTGACCCTGCTCGTCTGCGACCGCCTGGGCGTCAAGCCCACACCCTTCCTGATGGCCGAGGTGTTCGCCTCCAACATCGGCGGCGCCGCCACCCTCGTCGGTGACCCGCCGAACATCATCATCGCCAGCCGGGGCGGGCTGTCGTTCAACGACTTCCTGGTCCACATGGCTCCCATCGCCGCGCTGGCGTTGATCGTGCTCATGGTCACGTTGCCGGTGTTGTTCCGCGGGTCGTTCGCCGTCGCACCGGATCGGGTGGCCGACGTGATGGCGTTGAACGAGCGTGAGGCCATCCGTGACCCGCAGCTTCTCCTGAAGGCCGGCGTAGTGCTTCTGGGCGTGTTCGCCGCGTTCATCGGCCACTCGGTCATCCACATCGAACCGTCAGTGGTCGCGTTGCTCGGTGCCGGCGTCCTCGTCCTCATCTCCCGCGTGGACCGCAAGGACTACCTCGGCAGCGTGGAGTGGGAGACGCTGCTGTTCTTCGCTGGGCTCTTCATCCTGGTCGGCGCGCTGGTCAAGACCGGTGCGATCGCCAGTCTGGCCCGCGTGGCAGGAGAAGTGACCGGCGGCGACGCGCTGTTCGCCACGATGCTGGTGCTCATCGTCTCTGCCGTGCTGTCCGGCGTCATCGACAACATTCCCTACGTCGCCACCATGAGTCCCGTGGTGGCCGACCTGGTCGCCGGTATCAGCGATCCCGCCCAGAGCCAAGCCCTGTGGTGGGCCTTGGCCGTCGGAGCCGACTTCGGCGGGAATCTCACGGCGGTCGGCGCCAGCGCCAACGTCGTGATGCTCGGTATCGCCGCCCGCGAGGGTCATCCCATCAGCTTCTGGGAGTTCACCCGCAAGGGGGCGGTCGTGACGGCGCTGACCATCGGCGTGGCCGTGCCCTACCTGTGGCTGCGCTACTTCGTGTTGGCCTGACCGTCCGGTTGGACGTGCGCGAGCACGACGTCGGCGACCTCGGCAACCGGCACCGTGGTGACCACCTCCACCGACGCCGCGGTCCGCAGCAGCGGTTCGACCTGGGCCAGGTCGTCGAGCACGGCGGCGAGTTCCCGGGCATCCCGGCCGAAGGAGTTGGTGGTCCGGGTCCGCAGTCTCTCGACGACGACGTCCGCGGGGGCACTGAGGAGCACGACGTGGTCGAAGCGCGGATAGAACGCCACCTGGTTGCGCGTGGCGCCCGCGACGAACAGGACGCCACGCGGGTCGTCGACCGCCAGCAGTTCCTCGATCCGCGCCTCGATCCAGAGCGACTCGCCGTCGACCGTCTCGAAGAAGTCGCCGTAGTCGGTGTCGACGGTCCAGTGTCCGCGGCCGGCGAGTTCGGTCAGCAGCGTCGACTTTCCCGTCCCGGACATGCCGGTGACCAGAACGCGCTTCACGCGCGGGACAGCACCGCGACGCACTCGACGTGATGGGTCAGCGGGAACGAGTCGAACACCCGGATCTGCTCCACCTCGTAGCCGTGTCCGCGATAGATGCCGACGTCCCGGGCGAAGGAGGCTGCCTCACAACCGATGTGGACGATGCGCGGCACCTGTGCGGCGGCCAGCAGATCGATCACCTCGCGTCCGGCGCCGGTGCGCGGCGGGTCGAGCACGGCGACGTCGGCGCGTCGGCGCTGCGTGGTGAGCGCGCGCCGCACCGACTCGGTGAGCACCTCCACCCACCCGAGGTCGGCGAGAGCGGTCCGCGCCGCCTTGGCCGAGCCACGGGACGTGTCGACGCTGAGCACGTGCCCCGTCGGTCCCACCGCGCCGGCCAGGGTCGCGGCGAACACACCTGCGCCGCCGTACAAGTCCCACGCCGTCATGCCAGGCCCCAGCCGAGCCCATTCCTCGACCAGCGTGCTGTAGGTCGGTGCGGCGTCGCGGTGCGCCTGCCAGAACGCGGTGACCGGCACGCTCCACGTCCGGTCCCCGACCCGCTGCGTGGCCTCGTAGGACCCCTCGACCACCTGGGTCGAGGCCTTGCGGTTGGACCGCGGACCCGTCTGCACCACGTGCCGGGAGCCCGAATCGTCGAGCACCACGTGCAATTGGGCACCGGGCGGCCACTTCGCCCCCTCCAGACCGGACAGCATGCCGTCGGGTACCTGCGCACACGACAGGTCGGTCACCAATTCGCTGCTGTGGTAGCGGTGGAAGCCCGCCTGACCGGCTTGCGGGCCGCTGGCGGCGACGTCCAACCGTACCCGGGTGCGCCATCCCGTCGCACCCGTCGACCCCACCTCTTCGGCGGCGCCCTCCCAGTGGTGCCCGCCGAGTCGCTCGAGCTGGTTGGCCACCACGTCACCCTTGAGTTGGCGGGCGGCCTCGGGCGTTGCGAAGGCCAGGTCGCAGCATCCCGACCCGTCGACTCCGGCAATGGGACACGTCGAGTCGACGCGGTCCGGCGAGGCCTCGAGGATCTCGACTGCCTCTGCGTGCCAATGACTTCCGCGCTCCGAGGTGACGCGGGCGCGGACCACCTCGCCGGGCAGCGCGTACCGCACGAAGACCACGCGGCCGTCGTCGCGGGCCACGCAGCTGCCGCCGTTCGCGGGCGGCCCGACGGTCAGGGTCAGGGTGGTGCTCAATTGAGGAATCCCCGCCGGGCGTCGCCGGGTGCCGGCTGCTCGTCGATGACCTTGAGCCGCTCCGAGGAGTTCAGCTGCCACGGCACGGAGGTCACCATGACGTTGGGCTCGAAGAGCAGACGTCCCTTGAGCCGCAGCGCACTCTGGTTGTGCAGCACCTGCTCCCACCAGTGTCCGACGACGTACTCGGGGATGAACACGGTGACCACGGTGCGCGGCGAGTCCTTGATGATCCGCTGGACGTAACTCAGGATGGGCCTGGTGATCTCGCGATAGGGCGAGGCGATGACCTTCAGCGGCACGGAGACGTCGCTGTCCTCCCACTTGTGCACCAGCTCGTGGGCCTCTTCGTCGTCCACGTTCACGGTGATCGCCTCCAGCACGTCGGGCCGGGTGGCCCGGGCGTAGGCCAGGGCACGCTTGGTCGGCAAGTGCAGGTTGGACACCAACACGATGGCGTGGTTGCGGCTCGGCAGCACCACGTCGCCCTGCTCTGCGGCGCGGGCCTCCAACTCCGTCGAGACGGTGGCGTAGTGCTTGTGGATGAGCTTCATGAGGCCGAACAGCGCGCCCATGGCGAGGATCGCGATCCATGCGCCCGCCCGGAACTTGGTCACCACGACCACCACCAGGACCGCACCGGTGCACAGCAGACCGATCGCGTTGATGACGCGGGACCGCTGCATCCGGCGGCGCTGGGTGGCGTCGGTCTCGACGCGCAGCAGCCGGGTCCAGTGCCGGACCATGCCGATCTGGCTCAGCGTGAAGCTGACGAACACACCCACGATGTACAGCTGGATCAGCGCGGTGACCTCGGCCCGAAACGCCACCACGAAGGCGATGGCCGCGAACGCGAGGAACAGGATGCCGTTGGAGAACGCCAGCCGGTCACCGCGGGTGTGCAACTGGCGGGGCAGGTACCGGTCCTGGGCCAGGATCGAGCCGAGGACGGGGAAGCCGTTGAAGGCCGTGTTGGCGGCCAGCACCAGGATCAGTGCGGTCACCCCGGCAATCAGGTACAGGCCGATCGGGAAGTCGTGGAACACCGCGTCGGCCAGCTGGGCGATCAACGTCTTGGGGTGATACCCGGCGGGCGCGCCGACGAGCTGGTCGACGCTGTCGACGACCTTGGCCCCGGTCTCCTTGGCCAACACGATGATTCCCATGAACAGCGAGACCGCGATGCCGCCCAGCAGCAGCAGGGTCGTCGCCGCGTTGCGGGACTTCGGCTTCTTGAAGGCGGGCACGCCGTTGCTGATGGCCTCGACGCCGGTGAGCGCCGCGCAGCCCGACGAGAACGCCCGCGCCACCAGGAACACCATCGCGAACCCGAGGACGTCACCGTGTTCGGACTGCACGGTGAACCCCGCCGTCTCGGCCTGCAGATGGTCGCCGAGCACGAAGATCTGGAACAACCCCCAGCCGACCATCACGTACATGCCGATCATGAACGCGTAGGTCGGGATGGCGAACGCGGTGCCGGACTCCCGGATCCCGCGCAGGTTCAGCGACGCGAGCAGCAGGATGGCGGCGACGGCGAAGAGCACCTTGTGCTGGGCGATGAACGGCACCGCGGACCCGATGTTCGACATCGCCGAGGCCATCGACACCGCGACGGTCAGCACGTAGTCGACGAGCAGCGCACTGGCCACCGTCAGGCCGGCGGTGGGCCCCAGGTTGGTGGTCACCACTTCGTAATCACCGCCGCCGGACGGATAGGCGTGCACGTTCTGGCGGTAGCTCGCGATGACCACGAGCATCACCGCCGCGACGGCGAGACCGATCCACGGCGCCATCGTGTAGGCGCTGAGACCCGCCACCGAGAGCACGAGGAAGATCTCCTCGGGCGCGTAGGCCACCGACGACAGCGCGTCGGAGGCGAACACGGGCAGGGCGATTCGCTTGGGCAGCAACGTGTGCCCCATCGCGTCGCTACGGAACGGTCTACCCAGTACCAACCGGCGAGCAGCGGTAGAAAGCTTGGACACGAGAGCCAAGGGTAAGCGCATGGGCGAATGGCTGTAGCGTTCCGGTTGCGCAGGTTCGCCACAATCCGTTTCTGCCGAACCGCTGGAAGGATCGACGCGTGCGTGTAGTCGTAATGGGATGCGGCCGAGTAGGCGCGTCGTTGGCCGATGGCTTGGCTCGGATCGGCCACGAAGTCGCGGTTATCGACCGTGATGGCACCGCCTTTCACCGCCTGTCCCCCGAATTCCCAGGTGAGCGTGTCCTGGGGATGGGATTCGACCGCGACGTGCTGCTGCGGTCCGGCATCGAGGGCGCGGGTGCGTTCGCCGCCGTCTCCTCGGGTGACAATTCCAACATCATCTCCGCGCGCGTCGCGCGGGAGACCTTCGGCGTCGAACGCGTCGTCGCCCGCATCTACGACGCCAAGCGCGCCGCCGTCTACGAGCGGCTGGGCATCCCGACGGTGGCCACGGTGCCCTGGACCACCGACCGGCTGCTCAACGTGCTGACCCGCGAGAGCGAGACCACCAAGTGGCGTGACCCGTCGGGCAACGTCGCGGTGGCCGAACTGCCGCTGCACGAGGGCTGGTTCGGCCGGCGGGTGACCGCGCTGGAGGCGGTGACCGGCGGCCGCGTCGCCTTCATGATCAGGTTCGGCACCGGCCTACTGCCGGACAAGAAGACCGTGATCCAGGCCAGCGACCAGGTGTACATGGCGGCCATCTCGGGCCACGTCGGCGAGGCGATCGCGATCGCCGCGCTCCCGCCCGGTGAAGACGCCGATGACCAGTGACCGGCTAGGAAGGATCTCGTGAAGGTCGCCATCGCAGGAGCCGGCGCCGTCGGCCGGTCCATCGCCAGGGAACTCGTCGAGGCGCACGACGTCACGCTGCTCGAGCGCAACCCCGATCACGTCGACACCGACGCCATCCCGGCCGCACACTGGCGGCTCGGGGACGCCTGCGAGCTGACCCTGCTCGAGGCCGTCGGGCTCGAGGACTTCGACGTGGTCATCGCCGCCACCGGCGACGACAAGGCCAACGTGGTGCTCAGCCTCCTGGCCAAGACCGAGTTCGCGGTGCCGCGGGTGGTTGCGCGGGTCAACGACCCGCGCAACGAGTGGCTGTTCGACGAGGCGTGGGGCGTCGACGTCGCGGTGTCGACCCCCAGGATGTTGGCCTCACTGGTCGAAGAGGCCGTGTCGGTGGGCGACCTGGTGCGCCTGATGAGCTTCCGCAAGGGTCAAGCCAACCTGGTCGAGATCACCCTGCCCGACGACACCCCGTGGGGCGGCAAGGCCGTCAAGCGGCTGGAACTCCCCCGCGACGCCGCTCTGGTGACCATCCTGAGGGGCGCCCGCGTGATCGTCCCCGAGAACGACGAGCCCCTGGAGGGCGGCGACGAACTGCTGTTCGTCACCACCGACGAGGTCGAGGGTCAGCTGCGGGAACTGCTGCTGCACCCCCGCTGACGTCAGTCCGGCGCGGTGAGCGCGGGCGGCGGCGTCGCCCGGTCGTGCGAGCGCGCCGCGGCCTCCGGGGAGACGCGGCCCATGTCGCACTGCCGGTTGCTGATGCCCACGGCGGACACCACCCCGGCGACGGCGAACAACGCCGCCACCGTGACCGCGCCGTAGTGGAAGCCGGCGAACGTCATTGCCGCCGAACCCGTTTCGCCCGACGAGGCCGCCCCGACGATCACGCCCATGAAGGCCACCGCGATCAGTCCGGCCACCCGTGACACCGCGTTGTTCACCGCGGAACCGATCCCACTCTGCGCCGGGTCGACCGCGGCCAGGACCGCCGCGGTCAACGGTGACACCGTGACCGTCAGCCCGAGACCGAACACCAGCAGGCCCGGCAGCATCTGGGTCCAGAAGTCGAACGGCGCGCGCGCCGTCGTCATCAGCAGGAAGCCGGCCGCGGCGATCAGCGGGCCCACGCCCATGAACACCCGCGGTCCGTGCGTGCCCGCCAGCGTGCCGAATCGCCGGGCCAGGAAGAACGACAGCACCGGCAGCGGCAGCGTGGCCAGACCCGCGAGCGCGGCCGACATGCCGACCGTCTCCTGCAGGAACAGCGCGACGAGCAACGTGCCGAGGGACACCGCGGCATAGAGGAACACCGTCGCCAGATTGCCGACGGCGAAGTTGCGGGAGCCGAACAGGCCCAGCGGCATGATCGGGTTCGGCGTCCGGCGTTCCCAGAACGGGAAGGCGACCAGGCACGTGACGCCGACCAGGAACGCGGTCACCACGGCGGGATGCGACGGACCGAGGCGCTGCTCCTCGATGAGGGCATACACCGCGCCGGTCAACCCCACTGCGCAGAGCACCGCACCCACCACGTCGACGCGGCCGGGCCGCCGGGCATTCGAGTCCTCGCCGCGGAGCCTCGTCGTCAGGTACACCGTGGCCGCGACCGGCAGCACGTTGATCCCGAAGACCCACCGCCAGTCCAGGGTGTCCACCAGCACCCCGCCCAGCGGCGGACCGACCACGAACGCGGTGCCCGTCCACGCCGTCCACGTGCCGATCGCGGCGGCCTGCTTGGCCCCGGTGAACCGCGAGTTGATCATCGCCAGCGAGCTCGGCACCAGGAAGGCCGCCCCGACGCCCTGCAGGCAACGCGCCGCGACCAGAATCCACCCGGTGGGGGCCACCGCGCACAACAGCGACGCGACGGCGAACACGCCGAGGCCCGCCCGCAGCACGGCCAGCCTGCCGAACTGGTCAGACACGGCGCCGGCGACCAGGATGAGTGCACCGAGAGCCAGCAGGTAACCGTCGACCACCCACTGCTGCAGCGCAAGTCCGCCGCCGAACTCCGCGGCGATCGCCGGCAGCGCGAGGTTCACCACCGAGCCGTCGAGGAAGGCGACGAAAGACGCCAGTACCGCCACCGCGATCAGAGTGCGATCGGTCGAGTCGCGGCGCGGGGTGGAAATCAGTCGGCCCGAGCCTCTTCGGCCTGCGGCTGTGCCGTCTCCGGGTTCTCCGCGGCGTGCAGCGCGCGCTGCGCCGTCCGGATGGCGAGATAGGTGACCAGTGCGGCGACGGCCGTCAGGGGCCAGCCCATGGCGATGCGCGCAACGCCGAGCAGGCCGGTCTGGTCCTCGTCGTACAGGCGGTTCTGCACCAGGAACCGGGCGCCGAACACCAGGGCCCAGACGATCGTCGCGACGTCGAATGCCGTCAACGCGCGACGGACCCCGCGCCAGTCGCGGTCGCGCCCGTTGACCCAGCCCCAGGCATAGCCGACGACGGGCCGCCGGATGACGACCGACAGGGCGAACACCCCGGCGTAGACCAGGGACGACCAGATGCCCAGCAGGAAGTAGCCCTTGGACTCGCCGACCAGGTAGGCGATTCCGGCACTGACCCCGACGGCGAAGAAGCCGGAGATCGCCGGTTGCAGCGTCTCCCGGCGCACCAGACGCCACACCAGGATGAGCGTCGCCACGCCCAGCGCCGCGGCGATGGCCCACTTCAGGCCGAACAGCGACGACACGGGGACGAACACCAGAACGGGCAACGACGAGTAGATCAGGCCGCTGACGCCACCCATTTGCGCGAGGATGGCTTGCGCGTTGAGCTTGTTCTCGGGTTCATCGGGCTCTGCGGCCTCGATCCCGTCCGCCGACCCCGTGTCGGGGTGGGTCACTTCTGAATCTCGTAGTGCGGGTTGTAGATCGCCTTCGTGCCGTTCTCCAGCTTGCCGAGCCGGCCGTGCACCCGCAGCGTCCGGCCGGACTCGATGCCGGCGATGCGCCGCTGGCCCAGCCAGACGAGCATCACCGCGTCGGTGCCGTCGAACAGTTCCGCGCGGACGCCGCCGGCACAGCCCTTGGCGTTGGTCTCGACACACCGCAGCGTGCCGACCATCGTCACTTCCTGGCCGCGTCGACAGTCGATCGCCTTCTGTGCGCCGGTGTTGGCGGCCTCGTCACTGAGTTCCTCGACGTCCTGCTGTTCGGGGTCCTCCGTCAGACGCCGCGTGAGCCGACGCAGATAACCTTCGGCCGTAGCCATGGTCTCTCCTACCCAAGTGGTGAATCAACCGTTGACCCACCTCTTAACCAACGCCACGGTAGACCTCTTGGTTCCGATTTGCCACGTGGCGCACAGGTGCACCGTCTACCCTGCCGCGGGCCGTTCTAGTCGCCCTCTCGTGGACGTGATCGGACCCACACGGCACGATCAGACGATGCCCGTCAGCCTGCGCGGCGTCTCGGTGGTGCTGTTGCCGGGCACCGGATCCGACGACGACTACGTCTACCGCGCGTTCTCCCGCGCTCTGCACGACGTCGGCGCCGTGGTGGTGACGCCCGCGCCGGAGCCGTCCCGTCTGGTCGGGGGGTACCTGCAGGCCCTCGACGACGCCGCCGGGCAAGCTCCGATCGCCGTCGGCGGAATCTCGATCGGCGCCGCGGTGGCCGCGTCCTGGGCACTCGCCAACCCCACCCGGGTCGTGGCCGTCCTGGCCGGCCTGCCCGCCTGGACGGGCGCGCCGGAGAATGCGACGGCCGCGCTGACCGCCCGCTACTCGGCGAGCGTGCTGCGGCGCGACGGGCTGGCCGCGGCGATCGGCCAGATGCAGGACTCCAGCCCGCCGTGGTTGAGCGCCGAGCTCACCCGCTCGTGGGCCGGTCAGTGGCCGGGGCTTCCCGACGCCATGGAGACCGCCGCCGGCTACGTGGCGCCGACGGGTCCGGAGCTGGAGCGGCTGACCGTGCCGGTGGGGATCGCGGCCGCCGTCGACGACCCCATCCATCCGCTGGAGGTGGCGGTCGAGTGGGCAGCCGCCGCTCCGGTGGCCGCCCTGCGCACGTTCACCCTCGACGAGCTCGGCGCCGATTCCGGGGTGCTGGGGGCGGCCTGCGTCGCCGCGCTGCTCGACCTGTGAGCGCTAACCGCCCGTGATGGTGCGCAGCTGCTGCATCGCCGTGCCCTGCTCGCTGCGGCGCGCCGCCGGCTCGGCGGGCGAGGGCGGCGCCAGCTGCTGCCCGGCCTGCCGCGCCTGCTCGGCCATCATCTGCTCGGCCCTGGCCCGCAGCCGGGCGACGAGGGACTCCGAGAGCTGCAGGGGCAGCATGTTGCGCACCGGCTGCGGGGTGTCGCCGCGGCGAACCACCGTGTCGGACAGGGCGCTTCGCAAATCGCGGGCGATGGCCTCCGCGTTCTCCGGCGAACCGACCGCGGCCCCACGCACCATCCAGCGGTAACCGTCGACGCCGACGAACCGCATCACCACGGGTTCGGGGCCGTTGGTCATGTGCCCGACGACCTCGCGGCCCCACGGCCCGTCCTGAATGGCGACCTCGGCGCCCTCCTTGCGAAGCGAGTCGGCCACCTCGGTGACCACCTCGCGCCACAGGCCGCCGGCCTTGGGCGCCGCGTAGGCCGTCACGTTGTAGCGGCCGTTGGACGTCACCATCCACGCCATGGTCGGCACGCCCTGCTGGTTGACCTCGACGGCCAGCTCGGCGGCCTCGTTCTCGGGAATCAGTACGGCGCCCAGGTCGTGACGGCCCACCAGCGCCGTCTCGGCGTCGTCGAAGTCCTCGATGTCGAACGGTCCGTCGAGGTCGCCGTCGTCGGTGGCCGGCACCTCCGCGGCGGCATGGCTGCCGGTGGAGGTCTCCGCACCCTGGTCGTCGTTCTTGCGCTTGCCGAATGCCATCACAAACTCTCGTGTCCGCCGGAGGAACCGTGGCCGCCTGCGCCACGGGTGGTGTCAGCCAGGCCAGCCTCGTCGAACGACGCGACCTCGACCAACTCGGGTAGTTCGACCCGCTGAACCAGAAGCTGTGCGATGCGATCGCCGCGTCGCACGATGATCGGCTCCTCGGGGTCGAGATTGATGAGTGTCACCTTGATCTCCCCTCGGTAACCCGCGTCGACGGTACCGGGGGTGTTGACGATCGAAAGCCCAACGCGCGTCGCGAGTCCCGATCTCGGGTGGATCAGCCCGACCATCCCGTAGGGAATGGCCACCGCCAGCCCGGTGGGAACCAGGGCGCGCCGGCCGGGCGCGAGCACGATGTCGACGGCGCTGTAGAGGTCGACGCCGGCGTCACCGGCATGCGCCCGCGTGGGCAGGGGCAGGTCACGGTCCAGCCGCACGACCGCAAGAGAGGTGGACACGACCACGGAGATTACTCTCGACCGGGTGTCAGACACGCGCGCAGCCACCGAAACGGTGCGTTACCACGAGCGACTGAGGGTCCCACTGTGGTGGTGCCTGCCTGCGTTCCTGCTCGCCGTCATCGTCGCCTACGAGGTGAACCTGGGTGTGCGGTCGCTGCCGGACTGGGTGCCGTACGCCGTGCTGCTGCCCGTCGCGGTGGCCGTGCTGGTGTGGCTGGGGCGGGTCGACGTGCGCGTGGTCAGCACCTCCGGCGGCGACGGGGCGGCCACCGAGCTCTGGGTCGGATCGGCACATCTGCCCGTCTCCGTGATCTCCAGGTCGGCCGAGGTGCCGAAGTCGGCGAAGTCGGCGGCGCTGGGCCGGCAACTCGACCCCGCGGCCTACGTGGTGCACCGGGCGTGGGTCAAGCCGATGATCCTGGTCGTGCTCGACGACCCCGACGATCCCACGCCCTACTGGCTGGTGAGTTGCCGCCGGCCCGACCGGGTCCTGGCGGCGCTGCGCAGCTGACCGGTCAGGCGGCGCAATCGGTGCAGACCATCATGCCGCCCTTTTCGCTGGCCAGTCGGCTGCGGTGGTGCACGAGGAAGCAGCTGGAGCAGGTGAACTCGTCGGCCTGCTTTGGCACCACCCGCACCGACAGTTCCTCGCCGGAGAGGTCCGCGCCGGGCAGTTCGAAGGACTCGGCGGACTCGGACTCGTCGACGTCGACGACCGCCGATTGAGCCTCGTTGCGCCGTGCCTTCAGTTCCTCGAGCGAATCTTCGGAAACGTCATCGGTCTCGGTGCGCCGTGGAGCGTCGTAATCGGTAGCCATCGTCATCCCCTCCTCGTCGTTCCGTCGTGGTGCGACAGAGCTTTGTACCAGCGCAGAACGCGTCCGCCAAATGATTCGTGCCCGACTCGGCCCCGGATTGATTGTGATTTATATCACGTATGAAAAGCCCTGGTGGCGACCGCTGCCGGGGCCTGCCCTTACAGTGCAGGGGTGGTAGCGCAGATCACCTCGGGTACGGCCTTCGACAAGCACGGTCGGCCGTTCCGCCGACGGAACTACATTCCCGGCATCGTCGTGCTGGTGGCGCTCGGCGTCGTCACGCTGATCGTGTGGGTCGTGGCCTTCAACCAGACCCCCGACGTCCGGCAACTGGTGGCGTGCAATCCCCCGCCGCCGATGGCCGACGCCACCCAGACCGCACTCGGCGAACCCGTCACGCCGGCGACCATGATGGACGTCACCCCGGCGAAGCTCGCCGACACGAAGATCCGCGTGCTGAACGCCAGCGGTCAGGGCGGCCAGGCCGGCGAGGTGGCCGGCGCACTACGCGACCTCGGGTTCGCCCCGCCCACCGCAGGCAACGACACCGTCTACGAGAACACCCGCCTCCAGTGCCAGGGCCAGATCCGGTTCGGTCCGTCCGGGCGCCCCGCCGCCGCGGCGCTGTGGCTGGTCGCGCCGTGCACCGAACTCTTCCAGGACCAACGCCCCGACGACACCGTCGACCTGGCCGTCGGCACCGACTTCTCCGACGTCAGCCACAACGACGACATCGACGCCGTCCTCGCCAGCCTGCGTCCCGACGCCACGCAGCCCGCCGACTCCGCGCTCATCAAGAAGATCCACACCGCCGCCTGCTGACGGTCAGAACGCGCCGGCCCGTCGCAGGGCGTCGTCGAACTGATCGGCGATCCCCGGTGCGGCGGCCACGATGAGGCCGCCCTCCCCGGCGTCGTCGTCGACCGGCGGCAGCAGCATCCTCGCGCCGGCCTCCTCGGCGATCAACGCGCCCGCCGCCCAGTCCCACACGTTCACGCCGAGCTCGTAGTACGCGTCGAGCCGACCCGCGGCCACCATGCACAGATCCAACGCACACGAGCCGACGCGCCGCACGTCGCGGACGTCGGTGATCAGCCGGGCCATCACCTCGGCCTGCATCAGACGCCGCTCCGGGGCGTACCCGAACCCGGTGCCCACCAACGCCATCGAGACGTCGTCGACGGAATTGCAGCGCAGCCGCCTCGACACGCCGTCGCGCCGCAGGTGTGAGCCCGCACCGCGGGCCGCGGAGAAGATCTCGCCCGTGGGGACGTTGGCGACCGCGCCCGCCACCGACCGGCCGTCGACCTGCACGCCCACCGACACCGCGTAGGCCTCGATGCCGTAGAGGAAGTTCACCGTCCCGTCGATGGGGTCGAGCACCCACGTCGGCTTCCCGTGATGGCCGACGGCCGAGCCACCCTCCTCCTCGCCGACGATCGGATCGCCGGGGCGCAACTCGGCGAGTCGCTCGCGCAGCAGCCGTTCGGTCTCCGTGTCGACGATCGTGACGGGATCCGTCGGGGTGCTCTTCGTCCGCGTCGCCGCGGCCGCGTCCTGGGACGAGTCGACGCCGAACACCTCGGTGCGGCGACGCCGGACGAAGGCGGCTGCCTCCTCGGCGAGCTGTTCGGCGACGGCCCGAAGGCGGTCCGGATCATGGTCGTCGGTCACCCGTCCATCGCAACACATCGCTCGTGGCGAGGCACTAGTGTGTGGTTGGCGTCGCACCCGTCGGCCTCTCGCAGAGGAGCGAACATGTCCGAAAGTTCCACCCCCACCCCGTCTGACGACGGTTCGCAACGCCGTGGTTTCGGCGTCGACGTGGGCGGCAGCGGGGTCAAGGGCGGCATCGTCGACCTGGACACCGGTCAGCTGATCGGCGAACGCTTCAAGCTCCCGACGCCTCAGCCGTCGACCCCGGACGCCGTCGCCAAGACCATCGCCGCGGTGGTCAAGGAGTTCGGCTGGGACGGCCCGCTCGGAGTGACGTACCCCGGCGTCGTCACCGGCGGCATCGTGCGCACGGCGGCCAACGTCGACAAGGGCTGGATCGGCACCAACGCCCAGGAGGTGATCGGCGCCGAACTGGGCGGCCGGCGCGTCACCGTCCTCAACGACGCCGACGCCGCCGGGCTGGCCGAGGAGAAGTTCGGCGCAGGCAAGGACAACACCGGCGTGATCGTCCTGCTGACGTTCGGTACCGGCATCGGGTCTGCGGTGATCCATGACGGAGTGCTGCTGCCCAACACCGAGTTCGGACATCTCGAGGTCGGCGGCAAGGAGGCCGAGCACCGCGCCGCGTCGTCGATCAAGGAAGCCAAGGACTGGAGTTACGAGCGCTGGACCAAGGAGGTCACCAAGGTGCTCGTCGCCATCGAGAACGCCATCTGGCCGGACCTGTTCATCGCCGGCGGCGGCATCAGCCGCAAGGCCGAGAAGTGGATTCCCATGCTGCAGAACAGGACTCCGGTCGTCGGCGCCGCCCTGCAGAACGAGGCGGGCATCGTCGGCGCCGCGATGGCGGCCGACGCCGCGGGCAGCTGACCGGTTAGTCGTCGACCAGTTCGCCGGCCCGGCTGGCCAGCTCCGACCGGGTGCGGACGGCGAGTTTGCGGTACACGCTGCTGAGGTTGTGTTCGACGGTCTTCGGGCTGATGAACAGCGCCGTGGCGATGTCCTTGTTGGTCTTGCCCGTCGCCGCCAACTTGGCCACCCGCAACTCCGACGGAGTCAGCTCGGAGTGATTAGCGCGCGGGGCGTCGGTGCGTTCCAGCTCGACGCCAACCCGCTTGGCCCACAACGGAATACCCAGATCGCGGAACGTCTCGAAGGACTCACGCAGCATCGTGGCCGCAAGGTTCTTCTTGCGCTGACGGCGCAACACCTGGCCGAGGAACAGTTGGGTGCGCGCCCGTTCGAACGGCATCGGGAGGCGGTCGTGCTGCGCCAGCGCGCCGTGCAGCGTCTCCTCGGCGTCGGCCAGATCGCCCGCCGCCGCCTGCAGCATGCTCCGACCGCGGGCGCCCGCGACCAGCAGCCACGGTCGATCCAGGGCGGCACCGTGCACTTCCAACGCCTCCACCAGCGGAACCGCTTCGTCCAACCGGCCGAGGGCCACCAACGCCTCGACCGCGTCCGGCACGAACGTCGCGGGGAAGATGTCACGGGCACGACCGTCGCCGCGACCAATTAGCAAGGGCTGCAGCACGTTCAGGGCCTTCTCGTAGTTGCCCAGCGACACTTCGAGGAACCCGAGCGCGATCAGGGGCCGAATCGTCAGGAACGGCGCCCCGCACTGGTGGGCGCCGGCGATCGCGACCCGGACGTCGTCGCGGACGATGCGCTCACGACCCATGTACGCCGCCGCCACGGCGCGGTGAGTTCTGCCGATGACCACCGGGTAGCCACCGCCAAGCTGCTCGCCCCGGCGCACGATGTCCTGGGCGACGTCGGATGCCACCGAGTAACGACCCAACCAGGTGTAGACCATGGCCAGATGGCCCGAGACGAAGACCAGATCGGCGTCCGACCCCATCTCGACACAGCGCCGGCGGGCGGCGACCAGGCCGGCGAGCCCCTCGTCGAGTCCACCCGTCCAGGACGTCGTCACCGCGTCGACGACGCTGGCCCGGCAGGGCGCCGCGACGTCGGGGTCGGGCACCTCGAGGTCCAGTGCGCGCACCAGCGCCGGGCCATCTCGCCGCAGACCACGGGCACAGTCGAGCATCACGGTCAGCGACAGGGCCTGACTGATCAGCTTGCCGTTGCCCAGCCGTTCGGCGTGCGCGACGGCGGCCCTGGCCTGACGCAGTGCGTCCTCCTGATGTCCGCTCATGGAGTGCGCCCGCGAGAGCAGCAAGGTTGCCTCGACCAACAGTGCCGGGTCGTCGGCGGCGTGGGACACGGCCTCGGCGAGTAGTGGAAGGGCACCCGGATAGTCGTGTTCGGCCACCCGGGCCGCGCCGAGCAGGGTCAGCGCCGCGGCGCGCTCCACGCCGGCGGTCAGTCCGCCGACCACCGGCTCGACCATCCGGCGGGCACGACGCGTGTCGCCGGCACGGAGGTGTTGCTCGGCCGCACGGAGCCGGCGGGTGGGCGTGTCGCCGCCGAGCCCGATGGCCAGTTCGTAGAGATCGGCCGCGGCCGCGGCGGCCCCGCGGCCCACGGCGGCCGCCGCGGCGTCGTCGAGGGCGTGCAGGGTGGCGGGCTCCGCGCTGGCGGCGCCCAGCGCCATGTGGCGCGCCTTGAGTTCGGGCCGCTTCTCCACGGCAGCCAAGGCCCGATGCATCCGGCGGCGGCGCGCGGGACCCGCATGGGTGTAGATGCCACGGGCCAGCAGCGGGTGGGCGAACACCACGCTGTTGCCGTCGATCCGGATGATGCCCTCGCGTTCGGGGGCCTCGAGCAATTCGACCACGCGCTCGACGGGAAGGTCGGTGGCCTCGGCGATCAGGTCGACCGTCGCGTCGCCGACCGAGCACGCCGCCAGCAGCATGTCCCCCACCTGGCCGTCGAAGTGCGCGGTGCGCAACCGCACCAGCTCGGTCAGGGTGCTCGGCAACACCGCCTCGCCGGTCGACGACCGACCGTCCATGCCCCGGGCCAGTTCCAGTGCGTAGAACGGATTTCCTCCGGACACCTCGGCGATGCGCACCATCGTCGGCCGGGGAAAGGCCTTGCCGAAGCGGTCCAGGATCATGGTGTGCAGGGCGCGCAGACTCAGCGGGCCCACGCGCACCCGACTGACCGCTCCCGGGGTCTGCAGGTGGAGCCACTCGGCCGGCGCGGGTTCGGTGGCGAGCGCGCGCCCGGTTAGCAGCAGGCCGACGCGGCCGGTCAGCCGGCGCGCGGCGAACGCCAGGACGGCCTGGCTCGAGACGTCCAGCCACTGGACGTCGTCGATGGCCAGCACGATCGGCTGGCGGGCGGCCATCGCCACGAGGACCGCGGCGACCGCCGACCCGGTGACGCGCTGATCGGTCGGCGGTCCGTCGGTGCCGGTGCGCAGAAGCACCCGGTCGACGGCGACGCGTTGCAGTTCGGGCAGACCGGCCAGCACCTCCGGCTCGACGTCCTGCAACAGGTCGGCCACCGCGGCGTACGCCAGAACCGACTCCGCCTCGTCCGCCCGCGTCGACAGAACCCGGAACCCGTGTTCCCGGGCCCGCTCGACGCCGTAGAGCCACAGTGTGGTCTTGCCGATTCCCGGCTCCCCCGCGATCACCAGCGCAGACGGCGCCATGCCGGCGGCACCAAGCAGGTCGTCGACCGCTTGGCGCTCCCCCGAGCGACTCACCGTAGCCACAGGCACGTTCCCCATCATTGCAGCTAGCAAAGGCAATTGCGCGGACTAGCGCGAATCGACGTGCCGCGACGGGACCGGCTTCCGTGTCGTCACGACGGTCGACACGCCGTTCAACTGCGCAAAGGCACGACGACGGGGCCAATCTTGGCAATCGTGTGTCGGGCCTGGCCAGCCGTCGACGGGTGCCCTGGCACGGGGTCGGCGGGCAACGTCGCCACGGCTCGCCGAACGGCCAATTCGCCGCTCGTAGCGGCACTTCCCCACTCTGTCGTTACAATGGTGAACGGCGGCCTCATCACGGATGGCGGCAGGTATCCGAGCAGATAACAAACGCCATCAACAGACAGTCGACGTTTTACGGTGGCGCACGCCCACGCTACCGAGTCTCGCATGACCGAAGGGGTGCACGTGGCAGCGACGAAGGTAAGCCCGGCGATCGAGGAACCGGTGAAGCGCGCCGTCACCAAGGCTCCCGCCAAGAAGGCCGCGGCGGCGAAGGCCGCCAGCGGCACCGCGCCCGCCAAGCGGGCCGCGAAGGCGCCCGCCAAGAAGGCCGGCCCGCGGGCGAAGAAGACGGTTGACGGCGACGAAGTGTCGTCGAGTGAGGTTCTCGAAGCCGGCGACGACGTCGAAGCCGAACCCGACGAGGACCTCGAGGCCGACGTCGAACTGGAAGATCTCGAGGTCGTCGAGGTCGACGACGTCGTCGTGGAGGGTGCGGCAGTCGTCGACCCCAAGGCCGTCAAGGACGGCGCGGACGACGCCGCCGGTGACGACGACATCTCCGAGCCGTCCGAGAAGGACAAGGCCTCCGGCGACTTCGTCTGGGACGAAGAGGAGTCCGAGGCTCTGCGGCAGGCCCGCAAGGACGCCGAGCTCACCGCCTCCGCGGACTCCGTCCGGGCGTACCTGAAGCAGATCGGCAAGGTCGCGCTGCTCAACGCCGAAGAAGAAGTCGAGCTGGCCAAGCGCATCGAGGCCGGCCTCTACTGCACCCAGAAGATGACCGAGTTCGCCGAGGCGGGCGAGAAGCTCACCACCGCGCAGCGACGGGACTACCTCTGGATCTGCCGCGACGGCGACAAGGCCAAGAACCACCTGCTCGAGGCCAACCTGCGCCTCGTCGTCTCGCTGGCCAAGCGCTACACCGGTCGCGGCATGGCGTTCCTGGACCTGATCCAGGAGGGCAACCTGGGCCTGATCCGTGCCGTCGAGAAGTTCGACTACACCAAGGGCTACAAGTTCTCCACCTACGCCACGTGGTGGATCCGGCAGGCGATCACCCGCGCCATGGCCGACCAGGCCCGCACCATCCGCATCCCGGTGCACATGGTCGAGGTCATCAACAAGCTCGGCCGCATCCAGCGCGAGCTGCTGCAGGACCTGGGGCGCGAGCCCACGCCCGAAGAGCTCGCCAAGGAAATGGACATCACGCCGGAGAAGGTGCTGGAGATCCAGCAGTACGCGCGTGAGCCGATCTCCCTCGACCAGACCATCGGCGACGAGGGCGACAGCCAGCTCGGCGACTTCATCGAGGACTCCGAGGCCGTGGTGGCCGTGGACGCGGTGTCGTTCACGCTGCTGCAGGATCAGCTTCAGTCGGTCCTGGAGACGCTCTCGGAGCGCGAGGCGGGCGTCGTCCGGCTGCGGTTCGGGCTCACCGACGGTCAGCCCCGCACGCTCGACGAGATCGGCCAGGTCTACGGGGTCACCCGCGAGCGGATCCGCCAGATCGAAAGCAAGACGATGTCGAAGTTGCGTCACCCGAGCCGGTCTCAGGTGCTGCGCGACTACCTCGACTAACCGAAGCTGCCGGAGCCCACGTGACGACGCAACGCGTCAACGTGTCGTCGGGCTCGGCCTTCGAGGCCGAGGTGGGATATTCGCGCGCCGTCAGGGTGGGCCCGCTGGTCGTCGTCGCGGGGACCACCGCGCCGGGGCCTGACGTCGCCGCTCAAGCCCGAGAGGCCCTTCGGCGCATCACGATTGCGCTCGACGAGGTCGGCGCCTCCCTGGGCGACGTGATCCGTACGCGAATGTTCGTCACCGACATCGCGTCGTGGCGGGAGGTCGGCGCGGTCCACGCGGAGGTCTTCGGCAACGTGGCGCCCGCGTCGACGATGGTCGAGGTGTCGGCACTCATCGCCCCCGACCTCTACGTCGAGATCGAGGTCGACGCCTACGTCTCGGAGTGAGACCACTCCGGAAAACGGCCGTCGGCGTCGGGCACGTACGGAGTGACACTGGTCACAGCTGCCGTCGGCAGCGGACCGTACAAATGCGGGAACGTCATCGAGTCCGGATCGGTCGGGACGCCTGGCTCCCACCGCACCGGGCCGTCCAGACGCTGCGCGTCGACGCGCAGCACGACCATGTCGCGCCGGCCCGCGAACAGCCGGTTGGCGGGGAGATGAACCTGCTCGGGCGCCGAAAGATGCACGAAGCCTTGGTCGTCGAGAGACGGCGGCCGCCGCTCGCCGGTCGTCGCCGCGGCGTCCCACTCCTCGGCGGTACACAGATGGAGCAGTTCACGCGGTGACGGGACCATGCCGCCAGTGTGCCCGCCGGAAACGTTCGGCGCGTGAGACACGACACACCGGTTAACGACCGGGGAACAAGGCCGGAAGTGAAAACGTCTGACAGAGTGGAAGAAAGAACGTAGCAATATGGAGGAGGCGCCATGAACGCAACTCTGACCAGCCCAGAGCTGACCCGGGCTGATCGCTGCGACCGATGCGGCGCCGCCGCCCGAGTCGTCGCGAAACTGCCGTCGGGTGCCGTACTGCTTTTCTGCCAGCACCACGCCAACGAGCACGAGGCCAAATTGGTCGAGCTCGCCGCCGTGCTGGAGACCAGCAAGATCGATTCGTAATCACTTACTGAGCCCCCACTTCGCGCACGAAGGTGCGCGGTCGTGAATGCTGGTGTGGTCATGAACGACGAGCACACGCCGGCCAAGCCGTCCCGACGCCATGCCTGGCCCGTACTGAAACGCACCCTGGGCAAGAGTTGGGACGACTCGATCTTCTCGGAGTCGGCGGCGGCAGCGTTCTGGAGTGCGCTGTCGCTACCGCCTCTGCTCCTGGGAATGCTCGGCAGCCTGGCCTACATCGCGCCGCTGTTCGGGCCCGACACCCTGCAGACCATCGAGGACCGCCTCGTCAGCACCGCGGGAAATCTGTTCTCCAGCAACGTCGTCAACGAGATCATCGCGCCGACGGTGTCCGACATCGTGGCGGGGGCCCGTGGCGAGGTGGTCTCGCTCGGGTTCGTCATCTCGTTGTGGGCGGGGTCGTCGGCGGTGTCGGCCTTCGTGGACGCCGTCGTGGAGGCGCACGATCAGACCGAACTGCGTCACCCGGTGCGTCAGCGCTTCTACGCCCTCGGCCTGTACGTGATCGGGTTGGTGTTCATCATCGCCACGGCCCCGCTCCTGGCGATCGGGCCGATGAAGATCGCCGAGCACATTCCGGAGAACTGGCAGTACTTCCTGAGCTACGGCTACTACCCGGTGCTGTACGCCGCCCTGGTCATCGCGATCACCATCCTCTACCGGGTGGCCCTGCCCAGGCCGCTGCCCTCGCACCGCTTGGTGTACGGCGCGATGCTGGCGGCGATCGTGTTCCTGGTCGCCACGCTCGGCCTGCGGATCTACCTGACGTGGATCACCGCCACGGGTTACACCTACGGCGCGTTGGCGACGCCAATCGCCTTCCTGCTCTTCGCGTTCTTTCTCGGCTTCGCCATCATGATGGGCGCCGAACTGAACGCGGCGATCCAGGAGGAGTGGCCCGCCCCCCAGACCCACGCCAAGCGGTTCAAGGGCTGGCTGGAGGACAAGGCCGACGAGCGAAACGGCGAGCGCTCGGGGACTACTTCTTGAGCTGCTCGTAGATTCGCTTGCAGTCCGCACACACCGGAGAACCCGGCTTGGCCGACTTGGTCACCGGAAACACCTCGCCGCACAGGGCGACGACGTGCGTTCCCTCCACGGCACTTTGGACGATCTTGTCCTTCTTGACGTAGTGAAAGACCTTGGGAGTGTCGTCGTCCGTTCCGTCGTCGACGCGTTCGTCGGTGTCGGGGCGCTCGATGGTCTGCGTGTCCATGCGTTCATTGTGCCCAAGAAGCGAACTGTAAGAAACAGGACCGATTGATGACGCCCGATGTGTGGAACAGTGGAGACATGAAACAAGGCCCAGAGCTGAGTTTCGACGACGATGGTCGACCAGTTCTCATCACGCGCGCGGCGGTGCCCTACGAAGAGCAGCACCGCGAACGGGTACGCAAGTATCTGAAGATCATGTCGTGGCGAGTTCCGGCACTGCTTGGCGCCGCGCTCGCTTACGGAATTTGGCACAACGGATTGATCTCACTGGCGATTCTGGTGGCGTCCATACCGCTGCCGTGGATCGCCGTGCTCATCGCCAACGACCGACCGCCGCGTCAGGCCGAAGAACCTCGGCGCTACCAGGACAAGGGACGCATTCCGCTGTTCCCCACCGCGGAGCGCCCGGCACTGCAGGCCCGTACCCGGTCCGCGTCGCAACCCGACGAGACGGAATGGCAGCACGACGTTCCCTGAGGACGGCATTCTCAGGAGAATCTCAGGTCGTCGGCCAATAAGTGCAGGTCAGAAGGTGTGAAACCAAAGCCTCTCGGGAACTCTTGGAGCGATACGAGCGTTGTAGCTCATGACAGTTCCAGCAGAGCAGGAGGCCGTAATGGCAAACGCCACCGCAAGCCGCATCGATTCCGATCTGGACTCCCAGAGCCCAGCCGCGGACCTCGTGCGGGTGTATTTGAACGGCATCGGCAAAACTGCCTTGCTCAACGCGGCAGATGAAGTCGAACTCGCCAAGCGCATCGAAGCTGGGCTTTACGCGCGCCATCTGCTCGAGACCAAGAAGCGACTCGGCGAAAGTCGCAAACGCGAACTCGCGGCCGTCGTCCGCGACGGCGAGGCGGCCCGTCGCCACCTCCTCGAGGCCAACCTGCGACTGGTGGTCTCGCTGGCGAAGCGCTACACCGGCCGCGGCATGCCGCTGCTCGACCTCATCCAGGAGGGCAACCTCGGACTGATCCGCGCGATGGAGAAGTTCGACTACGCCAAGGGATTCAAGTTCTCGACCTACGCGACGTGGTGGATCCGCCAGGCCATCACCCGCGGCATGGCCGACCAGAGCCGCACCATCCGGCTTCCCGTGCACCTCGTCGAGCAGGTCAACAAGCTCGCCAGGATCAAGCGCGAGATGCACCAGAACCTCGGCCGCGACGCGAGCGACGAGGAACTCGCCGAGGAGTCGGGCATTCCCGCCGAGAAGATCGCCGACCTGCTGTCGCACAGCCGGGATCCGGTGAGCCTGGACATGCCGGTCGGCAGTGACGAGGAGGCGCCGCTGGGCGACTTCATCGAGGACGCCGAGGCGATGTCGGCCGAGAACGCCGTCATCTCCGAGCTTCTGCACACCGACATCCGGCACGTGCTGGCCACGCTCGACGAGCGCGAGCAGCAGGTAATCCGGCTGCGTTTCGGTCTGGACGACGGGCAGCCGCGCACCCTCGACCAGATCGGCAAGCTGTTCGGGCTCTCCCGTGAGCGGGTGCGCCAGATCGAGCGCGAGGTCATGGCCAAGCTGCGCCACGGCGAGCGCGCCGAGCGGCTGCGTTCCTACGCCAGCTAAACCCCGACGGATCCACCACGACTCGATGCCCGCCGCACCCGCGGCGGGCATCGAGTCGTTCGGCCGTGTTGCGGCCATGCTGCGGCCCAGTTCAGGCGCCGTCACCGGTAGACTCGTCTTGCAACGGAGGGCTGCGAATGAACGATTTGATCGATACCACCGAGATGTACCTGCGGACCATCTACGACCTCGAGGAAGAGGGCGTGGTGCCGCTGCGTGCCCGGATCGCCGAACGCCTCGAGCAGAGCGGTCCCACCGTGAGCCAGACGGTCTCGCGCATGGAGCGTGACGGGCTGCTCCACGTGGCCGGCGACCGACACCTGGAACTCACCGACAAGGGCCGTGCGCTGGCCGTCTCGGTGATGCGCAAGCACCGCCTCGCCGAGCGACTGCTCGTCGACGTCATCGGCCTGCCGTGGGAAGAAGTCCACGCCGAGGCGTGCCGCTGGGAGCACGTCATGAGCGAGGACGTCGAACGCCGTCTCGTCCAGGTGCTCGACAACCCCACCACCTCCCCGTTCGGCAACCCCATCCCGGGACTCTCCGAGCTCGGGGTCACCATGACCGATGCCGAAGACGTCAGCCTGGTGCGACTCACCGAGTTGCCGACCGGCTTCCCCGTCGCCGTCCGCGTCCGCCAGCTGACCGAACACGTCCAGGGCGACGTCGAGTTGATCGCCCGCCTGAAGGATGCCGGCGTGGTGCCCGACGCCAGGGTCACCGTGCAGGTCAGTGACCACGGCAGCGTGCTGATCGTGATTCCCGGCCACGAACAGGTCGAACTGCCCCACCACATGGCTCACGCCGTCAGGGTGGAGAAGGTCTAACCCGCCCGCTTGCCCACGCCTTGGCGCGGGGGCAGGCGGACCCCCAGCCGTTTGGCCAGTCGGTAACCGGTCTGGGCCAGCTCTCGGATCTGCTCGGGCCGCATGCCCGATTGCAACGCCTGATCCAGCATGACCGCCATGCGGTGGCGGCCGTCGCAGCGCAGGGCGGCCTCCAGCGACACCCCCGCCAGTGGCCCGTCGCCACGCGCGTAGGCCGAGAAGGCAAGCAGGACGAGCGCTTCCACCCGCCACGGGTCGGGCAGCGCCCGTGCCAGCAGTGCCCACAACGCCTCGGCCCGGTCGGCCTCCCGCCCGACGGCGAGCGCGTACAGCGTGTCGCGCACCCGGGTGTCGGCGATGGCACACCCCACCGCCGCGAGGTCGTCGTCCTCCGGGAGCAGGCCCTCGGAGAGCCCACGGGCGACGGCCAGCACCAGTTCGACGTCGCGGCGCGCGTCGAGGTCGGGCCGGAGCTCACCGTCGTGCTCGGCGCGCAGCATCGCCATCCGCAGCCCCTCGGCACGCACGGGGTCGACGGCGACGACGGCCTGCAACTCCGTGCGCCGGGCGTACAGGCGACGGCCGTCCAGCACCGCGGCAGCCGCCATCGGCGAGCACATCGGATCGTCGATCACCCCGGATCCGGGTGCGCCGTCGGCCCGGTGCCACCGCCCGTCTGCCTCCAGGCGGTCCACGACGTAGGTGGCCAGCAGTTCGACACCCCGGTCCCCCAGATGCTCGTCGAGCACGTCGGACAGCGATCGGTGTTCGTCCAGGCACATTCGGCATGCGGCACCGTCGTCGTCGACGATCACGGCCACGGCCGCACCGGGGCCGTTGGTGGCGGCGACGTCGGCCACGTGGTCGAGCACGTCGTCGAACTCGTCCGACAGGTCGACGCGCATGACGCAGCCCACCTCGTCGTCCTCGAAGGTCACCAACACCAGGGACACTTCTGGCACGAAGCCGAGAAGGGCCGGTATGGCGGCAAGCAGCGCGGCGGGTTTGGTCGGGTGGAAGTCGGAGGCTCTGAAGGTCGTCATGGCCAGAACCTCCCAGCACCCACCCACGTCTTGCGACCGCCGCGAGGCGGTGTCACGGCCCGTTGTGGATGAAGTGCCATCTGGGGATGACCGGCAGTGTTCACCCGGTGTTGACGTACTCGCCATGCAAGATGGCGCCGGGCGGCGTACACCTGTTGCCCATGGGTTCCATGCAGGAATACGACCTCGTCGTCATCGGCTCCGGCCCCGGCGGGCAGAAGGCGGCCATCGCCGCGGCCAAGCTGGGCAAGAGCGTCGCCGTCATCGAACGCGGTCTCATGCTCGGCGGCGTGTGCGTCAACACCGGCACCATTCCATCCAAGACGCTCCGCGAGGCGGTCGTGTACCTGACCGGCATGAGCCAGCGCGAGCTGTACGGGGCGAGCTACCGGGTCAAGGAGAAGATCACCCCCGCCGACCTGCTGGCCCGCACGCAGCACGTCATCGGCCGCGAGATCGACGTCGTCCGCTCGCAGCTGATGCGCAACCGCGTGGAGCTCTACGTCGGGCACGCCCGGTTCGTCGACGCCCACACCGTGCAGGTCGAGGATCCCAGCCGGGCCGAGAGCGTCTCCGTGTCGGGCCGCAACGTCGTCATCGCCACCGGTACCAAGCCGCTGCGGCCGTCGGGAGTCGAATTCGACGACGCCCGGGTGCTGGACTCCGACGGGATCCTGGACCTCAAGACCATTCCGACGTCGATGGTGGTCGTCGGCGCGGGCGTGATCGGCATCGAGTACGCGTCGATGTTCGCGGCGCTCGGCACCAAGGTCACCGTCGTGGAGAAGCGGCCCACCATGCTCGACTTCTGCGACCCGGAGATCGTCGAGGCCCTGCGCTTCCACCTGCGCGACCTCGCCGTCACCTTCCGCTTCGGCGAGGAGGTGACCGGCGTCGACGTCGGCTCGACGGGCACCCTCACCACCCTCGCCAGCGGCAAGCAGATTCCGGCGGAGACGGTGATGTACTCGGCCGGTCGTCAGGGCCAGACCGAGCACCTCCACCTCGAGGCCGCCGGGCTGGAGGCCGACGCCCGCGGCCGGATCTTCGTCGACGACGACTACCAGACCAAGGTCGACCACATCTACGCCGTCGGCGACGTCATCGGGTTCCCCGCCCTGGCCGCGACGTCGATGGACCAGGGCCGACTGGCCGCGTACCACGCGTTCGGCGAGCCCTGCAAGGCCATGACGGAGCTCCAGCCGATCGGCATCTACTCCATCCCCGAGGTGTCCTACGTGGGCGCCAGCGAGGTCGACCTGACCAAGGACTCGATCCCCTACGAGGTCGGGGTGTCGCGCTACCGGGAGCTGGCCCGCGGCCAGATCGCCGGCGACTCCTACGGCATGCTCAAACTGCTGGTGTCCACCGAGGACCTCAAGCTTCTCGGCGTCCACATCTTCGGCACCAACGCCACCGAGATGGTCCACATCGGCCAGGCGGTGATGGGCTGCGGCGGCACCGTCGAATACCTCGTCGACGCGGTGTTCAACTACCCGACGTTCTCCGAGGCCTACAAGGTGGCGGCGCTCGACGTGATGAACAAGCTGCGCGCGCTGAGCCAGTTCAAGGCCTGATCAGCAGCCGTCCGCGAAGGCCGACGGCGCGTCGTCGGCCGGCCCGCCGGCCTCGGCGCGCGCGACCAGGTCGACCACGGCGGCCCCGAAGGGCGGCGTGTAGGACACCGTCTCGTCGCACCCGCCGCCGTCGAGACCCCCGGTGATGCCGACCACCGTGGTGCCCGACAGCCACGGCGACCCGCTGGTGCCGTCGACCAGTCCGGCGCAACGGATCTCGGGATACCCGCGGTCCATGGTGACGCGGGCCGTGCACCCGACGGGCGCTCCCCCGACACCCAATCCGTAACCCGTCACCGCGACGTCGCTGCCCGGCGGCGGGCTCGACCCGATGGTGAGGCCGCCGCCGACGGCGCTCTCGACCGATACGTCGTCCTGGCGGCTCACCCGTGCGACGGCGAAGTCGGCGAGCGGATCCTGCGTCGCGATCCACCGAGGATCCAGGTACACCGCGTCGACGTGCCAGAACTCCTGCGGTGTCGCACTGTCGGCGAACGCGGGCACGAACCACCCCTCGACGCCGACGGCCAGGCAGTGCGCGGCGGTCAGGATGAGGTCGGCGGTCGTCGAGTGCACCACCGACGCCGAGCACGTGTGCAGGGACTGCCCACCCAGGAAGATCGCCCCGACGCGCGGGTTGGGCGCCGAGGGCACCGCCGTGACCGTCGCCGCGACCGCAGCGGGCCGCGACGACGGGGACGCCGGGGAGCTGGCCGTGGTGCTCGGCTGCGGGGCACCGGGGCCACTGCACGCGGCCACCAGGATCAGCGCGGAGGCGATGACGACGGACCCGGCGTGGCGCATGATCACCTGATCTTGCCCGACGAAACCGGACGGGGCCGACTCTTGCGGAATGGGTGCCCACCGGTCGGTTGTTTTACCCACGAGGTGGGGCCGCACTGGCGAAAGCGACGACGTGCGGGACACTAGAAGTCACGAGGAGGCGAGGCCGCATGGCTGAACACCCAGAAAATCCGGGACAGCACTACCAACCGGAGCACACCGGCATCTACGAGCTGGAGTTCCCCGCTCCCCAGTTGTCGTCGGAGGACGGCCGCGGGCCGGTGATGATCCACGCGCTGGAGGGCTTCTCCGACGCCGGCCACGTGATCAAGATCGCGGCTGCGCACCTGAAGGACTCGCTGGACACCGAATTGGTGGCCTCGTTCGCGATCGACGAGTTGCTGGACTACCGCTCCCGGCGACCGCTGATGACGTTCAAGACCGACCACTTCACCCACTACGACGACCCCGAGCTGAACCTATACGCGCTGCACGACAGCGTCGGCACCCCGTTCCTGCTGCTCGCGGGTCTGGAGCCGGACCTCCGGTGGGAGCGGTTCATCACCGCGGTCCGGTTGCTGGCAGAGCGCCTGGGCGTGCGGCAGGTCATCGGGCTGGGCACCATCCCCATGGCGGTCCCCCACACCCGTCCCATCACCATGACGGCGCACTCCACCGACAAGGAACTCATCGCCGGGCATCAGCCGTGGGTCGGCGAGGTTCAGGTACCGGCCAGCGTGTCCAATCTGCTCGAGTACCGGATGACCCAGCACGGTCACGACGCCGTGGGGTACACGGTGCACGTGCCTCACTACCTGGCGCAGACCGACTACCCGCCGGCGGCCGAGGCGCTCCTCGAACAAGTTGCCAAGACTGCGTCCCTGCGTCTGCCCCTCGGCGAACTCGCCGAGGCCGGCATGGAGGTGCACACCAAGATCAACGAACAGGTCTCGTCCAGCGACGAGGTCGCTCAAGTGGTGACGGCGCTGGAGCACCAGTACGATGCTTTCGTTGCTGCCCAGGAGAATCGTTCCTTGCTGGCGCGTGACGAGGACTTGCCAAGCGGCGACGAACTCGGCGCCGAATTCGAGCGGTTCCTCGCCGAGCAGACCGGAGACGACTCCACGGGTGGCGACGGCGACACTCGGTCTTGATGGGCCGCCTGACCAGGGCCCCCGACGACGAAGTTGGTGATCGTGACCGAGCGAAAGCCCAACCTGCGACCCGTTCGCGAGCTCACCCCGACGCTGCACTACAAGACCATTCACGGCTACCGGCGGGCATACCGCATCGCCGGTTCCGGTCCGGTCATCCTGTTGATCCACGGCATCGGCGACAACTCCACGACGTGGAGCACGGTGCAGTCGAAGCTTGCCCAGAGGTTCACGGTCATCGCGCCGGACCTGCTGGGACACGGCAAGTCCGACAAGCCCCGTGCCGACTACTCGGTGGCGGCGTACGCCAACGGGATGCGTGACCTGCTCAGCGTGCTCGGCGTCGAGCGCGTCACCGTGGTCGGCCATTCGCTCGGCGGCGGCGTCGCGATGCAATTCGCCTATCAGTTCCCGCAATTGGTGGATCGGCTGATCCTGGTGGGTGCGGGCGGGGTCACCAAGGACGTCAACGTCGCGCTCCGCATTGCGTCGCTCCCCCTGGGTACCGAGGCGCTCGCCTTGCTCCGACTCCCGCTGGTGCTGCCGGCGCTTCAGCTCGCCGGCCGGCTCGGCGGTTCGGTGCTCGGGTCGACCGGCGTCGGTCGCGACATTCCGGACATGCTCCGCATTCTCGCCGACCTGCCGGAGCCGACGGCGTCCTCCGCCTTCGCCAGGACGCTGCGCGCGGTGGTGGACTGGCGCGGGCAGGTGGTCACCATGCTCGACCGATGTTATTTGACCGAATCCGTTCCCGTGCAATTGATTTGGGGTTCGCAGGACTCGGTGATACCGGTCAGCCACGCGCGGATGGCGCACACCGCGATGCCCGGCGCTCGCCTCGAGGTCTTCGAGGGCTCAGGACACTTTCCGTTCCACGACGATCCCGACCGCTTCGTCGAAGTCGTCGAGAAGTTCATCGGCGCCACCGATCCCGCCGTGTACGACCAGGAGGCGCTGCGCGATCTGTTGCGCTCCGGGGTCAGCGAGGACGGGCTCACCGGCTCGATCGACACCCGCGTCGCCGTGCTCGACGCGCTCGGCGCCGACGAACGCAGCGCCACCTGACCCTCCGCCACCTATCATCGCTCCATGGCCTTGGACGTGACCGTGTTGCGGGTCTTCACCAACGCGGACGGTGAGTACGGCAATCCCCTGGGCGTCGTCGACGCCAGCCTGGTGACGCCCGTGGACCGGCAGCGGGTCGCCGCCGAATTGGGTTACAGCGAAACGATCTTCGTGGACCTACCTGCGCCGGACGCGCAGACCACCACGGCCCGCATCTTCACCCCGACGGTGGAACTGCCGTTCGCCGGGCACCCGACGGTGGGTGCGTCGTGGTGGCTCAAGAGCCGCGGTACGCCCGTCAACACCCTGCAGGTACCCGCCGGCGTCGTGCGGGTCGCCTACGAGGACCTCCCCGACGGCGAGTTCACCGTCATCACCGGGCGGGCGGATTGGGCGCCGGACTTCGCGATCTACGACATGGAGTCGGTCGACGAGGTGCTCGCCGCCGATCCGGACGACTACCGCGACGCGGTCGAGCACTACGTCTGGGCCTGGATCGACGAGGGCGAGGGACGGATCAGGTCCCGAATGTTCGCCAGCGATCTCGGGATTCCGGAGGACGAGGCGACCGGCGCCGGCGCCGTCCGCATCACCGATCGTCTCAGCCGCGACCTGATCATCGTCCAGGGCAAGGGTTCGGAACTACGGACCGGCTGGAGCGCGGACGGCTGGGTGACGGTGGCAGGTCGGGTGATCGACGACGGCATCCGCCGACTCGACTGAGCGGTCAGGTCGACGCCACGCCACGGTGGGCGCGGAGCGCCTCGATCTCGCGTTCGAAGTCGGCGGCCGACGAAAAGGACCGGTAGACGGACGCGAACCGCAGGTACGCCACCTCGTCGAGGTCGCGCAGTGGGCCGAGGATGGCCAGGCCGACCTCGTTGCTGGGGATTTCGGGAGAGCCGGCGGCTCGCACCGCGTCCTCCACCTGCTGCGCCAACAGATTCAGTGCGTCGTCGTCGACGTCGCGACCCTGACAGGCGCGCCGCACGCCCTTGATGACCTTCTCACGGCTGAACGGTTCGGTGACCCCGCTGCGCTTGACGACCGCGAGGACGGCGGTCTCCACGGTGGTGAACCGGCGACCACACTCCGGGCACGACCGGCGGCGACGAATGGCCTGACCCTCGTCGGCTTCGCGCGAATCCACCACCCGCGAGTCTGGGTGACGACAGAACGGACAGTGCATCTCCGCTCCTTCGCCGCACGTACCTACCCCGGTCGCATACGAGCGTACCGTTGCACGGCAGGGATATTGACGGCGCATGCCGAGGATCACCCAACCGGCGCGATGAGCGTCTGCCCGGCGTCGACCGCGACCGTCTTCAACTCGTTGAGGTCGCGGATCTCGTCCACCACAGCACCCACCGAGGCGTCCGGAGCGATTCGCTGTGCCAGCTGCTCCAGCGATTCGCCGGCCTGCACCTGGACCACGGCCAACCGCGGCGGAAGGGTGGCGGGCGACTCGGGGGACGCCATCTCGGCGATCAGGCCGAGCCACACCGTGATGCCCGCCGCGACGAGGGCCAGGACGACGGTGGCGAGCGGGGTGACCTTCTTGCGCCGGTGCGAGGCCCGTGACATCAGGATGCCGGTGCCGCGGTAGTCGATCGGTGCGCCCGCCGGCCGGTGCGGCTGCGGACCGCGTCGCGTGGCGGCCGGCGTGCGCCGCACCGGGCGCATGGGCCGCACGATGAGGTCGGTGGGGTCTTCTCGGGTGATGATCGTCATCTCGCGGGCCTTTCCAGTGGTGTCGATTCGCTCTTGTGTTCGAATGGTAATCGCTCAAGTGTTCGATGACTAGAACACGTGATCGAACTGTTGCAAACGCTAGCGGCACCCACCGACAAGCCGTGGCGACCGCGACACGCGTCGAACACATGTTTGATTCCAGGTCCCAGGAGGACTACATTCGGCGCCATGAGCGACAGCAACGACACGGTTCTGACCGAACGTCAGCGCACCATCCTGGAAGTCATCCGAAGTTCGGTGATGACCCGTGGATATCCGCCGAGCATCCGTGAGATCGGTGACGCGGTCGGGCTGACTTCGACGTCGTCGGTCGCGCATCAGCTCCGCACGCTCGAACGCAAGGGCTACCTACGGCGCGACGCCAACCGGCCGCGGGCGGTCGACGTCCGCGCGGTCGACGATCCGTCGCGGCTGCCGGCCCCCACCGTTACCACCGACGTCGCCGGATCCGACGTGCTGCCCGTTCCGACGTTCGTACCGGTCCTGGGCCGCATCGCCGCCGGCGGGCCGATTCTGGCGGAGGAGGCGGTCGAGGACGTGTTCCCGCTGCCGAAGGAGCTCGTCGGCGAGGGTTCGCTGTTCCTGCTGAAGGTGGTCGGCGAGTCGATGGTCGACGCCGCGATCTGCGACGGCGACTGGGTCGTGATCCGGCAGCAGAACGTCGCCGACAACGGCGACATCGTGGCCGCCATGATCGACGGCGAAGCCACCGTGAAGACGTTCAAGCGCACCGGCGGCCAGGTATGGCTGATGCCCCACAACCCGGCCTTCGATCCGATTCCCGGCAACGACGCCGCCATCCTCGGCAAGGTCGTCACCGTGATCCGCAAGATCTAGGGACGCGCCGCGGCTAGCCCTTCGCGAAACCGTTCGTCAGCGCGAATTCCTCACTGGCGAACCAGATCTCGGGCTGGACGTCGTCGTAGCCGCCGCTCTCGGGCGTCCAGTACAGCCCCGACTTGGTGTCGGCCTTGATCGGGTATCCGTTGGGGGCGTCCCGACCTTCACCGCTGGCGAGTCGCAGCGACGGCTCGGCCACCACGGGTTCCTCGAGATGGATGGCCGCGTGCCGCCCGCTCGGCGGACCGCTGTCGAATTCCGGCTCGACGGGAGGCGGAGCCAACGCCTGGACGGGCTCGTCGGCGGGTGGATCGGCGGCGCCGGGATCCCTCGTCACGGGGTCCGCCGTCGTCACGGGGTCCGCCGTCGTCACCGGATCGGGGTCGTCGAGGTCGGAGAACCAGGGCGTCTCCGGTTCGCCCTCTCCCTCGTCCTCGGCCGCGGTGACGATCGGCGTCGGCGCGGTGTCGATGGCGTCCTGATCCGCGGAGAGATCGGCCACGAACCCGTCGTGCGCACCACCGTCGGATGTCGAACTGCGGTCCCCGTGCTCGCCGCCGGGCATTGCCCAGTTGCTCCGCCGCTCGCCGGGCTCGCCCACGGGAATGGGCCCGGAGTGCTCGTCCCGGTCGTCGTAGTCGTCGTCGTACTCGTCGTCGTCGAAGTCGTCCCTCGCGCCACCGTCGTGCCGACGCCGGTTCAACACCGCCGCCGTCACCACCCCGACGAGCACCAGGACGGGCACGACGCCCAGCAGCCACCACCAGCTGGGCCGGAACCACCCGTCGTCGGCGCTGGCCGCCGGGGCGGCGGCCGGCGCCTCGGAAGACGCGGCCCCCGGCACCTGCAGGCCCTTCAGCTGGGACTGCAAGCTGGCCGGCTCGGTGGTGAACTCGTTGCTCACCCGGTTCCAGGAAATGGCGCCGCCGCTGAACTTCTGAGTGACCACGTCGCCGTTGACCGTCTGGTCGGCCGTGGGCGCGCCCAGTTGACCGGTGGCGCCGCCGAGCTTCGCCCAGGCCGCGTTCATCGCGCCACGCACGATGACGGCGCCGAAGTCGGGCGTCCAGAAGATGACCGGCTCGTCGTCCGCGGCGAAGGTGGCGACCTTGCTCATCGGCGCCAGGCCACCGTCGGCCTCGTTGCCGGTGGGCAACCCGAGATCGCCCTGGGGTCCGCCGACGCTCTCGTACTTGGCCAGCACCTGGCCGGTGAGGACGTTGGCGCCGGTCGCCGGGCTGTAGAAGATCTTGCCGCCGGCATAGTTCTGTCCGGCGCCGTCGGATCCGATGGCGTACTGATCGCCGTCGGCAGCTCCGAGCGGTCCCAGCGGCCCGCCCGCCGCGCGGCGTGCCGCGGCGATGGCCGTCGTGACGTCGCCGGGGATCTCGAGTCCGGCCAGCTGGTCGGCGAGCTCGGGTGGGGTCGTGGTGAACGCGTTGGTCTTGCGATTCCAGGTGATCTGCCCACCGGTGAAGGTCTGGCTGACGTCGTCGCCGCTGTAGGCCTCGTCGTCGGTGGGGACGCCGAGCACCCCCGCCGAACCGCCGAGCTTGTCCCAGGCGGCGTTGACGGCGCCCCGGACCACGCGGGCGCCCGTGTCGGGGGTCCAGAAGATCACGGGCCGGTCGGCCGCACTGAAGGTCGTGTTGCGGCTGCCGGGAGCCTTGCCGTCACCCTCGTCGATGGTCGGGAAGCCGAGGTCGCCGTCGGCGGGACCGCCCAGCGACTGATACTCGTCGAGGATCGCCCCGCTCATCGCGTGCGCGCCGGTGTCCGGGGTGAAGAAGATCTTGCCGCCGGCGAAGTTCTGGCCGAAGCCGGCGCCGACGGGGTACACCCCGCCGTCCTTGACGCCCAGTGGTCCGGTGGGTCCGCCGCCGGCATCCCAGGCTTGCGAGATGGCAGCGTCGGCGTCGCCCTCCGGCGTGGCCGCCGCGAGGGGTGCGACGAGCAGCACGGCAGCCGTCACCGCAGCGACGACGACGCCTGCACGCCCGATCGTCCTGCGTAGCCGGGTTCCAAGCCCCGTCATTGCGTGTCCTCCCCAAACCAGCTCCGCCGGACTCCCGTGAGTTCCGCGTGCGTCAACTTTGCGTCAGTCGACGTCCATCTTGAGGGATATCCAACCCGTCCGGGAATGTGTCGCGCCAGCGGGCCGGTCGAACACGACCAGCGAAAGTTAGCTAGACGCCGAGGCTGCGGCCGATGATCTCCTTCATGATCTCCGTCGTCCCGCCGTAGATGGTCTGGATGCGGGCGTCGAGGAACGCCCTGGCGACGGGGTATTCGCGCATGTATCCGTAGCCGCCGTGCAGCTGCAGGCAACGGTCGTTGAGCTTCACCTGGGCCTCGGTGGCGTACCACTTAGCCATGGCGGCCTGCTCGACGGTCAACTTCTCCTCGAGGTGCAGTTCGACGAAGTCGTCGACCATGATGCGGACCATCGTGGCTTCGGTCGCCAGTTCGGCGAGCAGGAACCTGCTGTTCTGGAAGCTGCCGATGGGCTTGCCGAACGCCTTGCGGTCCTTGGTGTACTGCAGTGTCTGGTCGAGCACGGCCTCCATGCCGGCGGCGGCCATCACGGCGATGCTGATGCGCTCCTGCGGAAGGTTCTGCATCAGGTAGACGAAGCCGGACCCCTCGTCGCCGAGCAGGTTCTCGGCGGGCACGTGCACGTCGGTGAAGGAGAGCTCCGCGGTGTCCTGCGCCTCCAGGCCGATCTTGTCGAGGTGGCGGCCGCGTTCGAAGCCCGCCATTCCGCGCTCGACGACCAGCAGCGAGAAGCCCAGGGCGCCCTTCTCGGGGTCGGTGCAGGCAACGACGATCACCAGATCGGCGTGAATGCCGTTGGTGATGAACGTCTTCGAACCGTTGAGGATCCAGCTGCCGTCCTCCTGCTTGACGGCGCGGGTCTTGATGCCCTGCAGGTCGCTGCCGGTGCCCGGCTCCGTCATGGCGATCGCCGTGATGTATTCACCGGAACAGAAGCCGGGCAGCCAGCGCTGCTTCTGCTCCTCGGTGGTCAGGCGCAGGAAGTAGGGCGCCATGACGTCGTTCTGCAGGGAGAATCCCAGTCCGCTGTAGCGGCCGGCGGAGGTCTCCTCGGTGACGACGACGTTGTAGCGGAAGTCGTCGTTGCCGCCGCCGCCGTACTCCTCGGGCACGGCCATGCCGAGGAAGCCCTGCTTGCCGGCTTCCAGCCACACCTGCCGGTCGACGATCTTGTTCTTCTCCCACTCGTCGTGGAACGGCGCGACGTGGCGCTCGAGGAACGCGCGGTAGGACTCGCGGAACATGTCGTGCTCTGGCTCGAACATCGTGCGGTCGTACTTGACGGCGCCCATGGATGACCTCCGGATCGGCAAAGCGGGATGTGCCCCCGACGATATACCACCCAACCGGATGGTTGGCGTGGTCGGCGGCGTGGCGCACGTGGATCCTCGTGCGGCGGCGCCGCACCTTAGGATCGGCGCAATGGCGAAGCCCCCGACGTCACTCACCCACTGGGGTGCGTTCACCGCCGACGTCCGCGACGGCGACATCGCCTCGGTGCGGCCGTTCTCCGCCGACGCCGACCCCTCCCCCCTGCTCGGCAATCTCCCCGGCTCGATTCGGCACCGTTCCCGGATCGAGACGCCCGCGATCCGCCGCGGCTGGCTCGAGGACGGTCCCGGTCCCACCACCCGGCGCGGCTCCGACGAGTTCGTCGCCGTGTCGTGGGACGAGCTCACCGAACGGCTGGCCGACGAATTGCGCCGCGTCGTCGACGAGCACGGCAACGAGGCGATCTACGGCGGGTCCTACGGCTGGGCCAGCGCCGGACGCTTTCACCACGCCCAGTCTCAGGTGCACAGGTTCCTGAAGATGCTTGGCGGATATACCTTTTCGCGGCACTCCTACAGCCTGGGCGCGACGGGTGTCATCATGCCGCGCGTCGTCGGCACCCATGACGACCTCTTCCAGCGGTCCACCGCCTGGGACGTCGTCGCCGAGAACACCGAGCTGATCGTCGGCTTCGGCGGGATCGGGGTGAAGAACTCGGCCGTCAACGCCGGCGGCACCACCGAGCACCCGACGCGGCGGGCCCTGAACCGGCTGCGCGAGCGCGGCGGCCGGGTGGTGTCGGTGAGCCCGCTGCGCGACGACACCACCGGCGACTGCGAGTGGTTGGCCCCCGTGCCGGGCACCGACGTGGCCGTCATGCTCGGTCTGGCGCACGTGCTGGCCACCGAGGGGCTGGCCCACCGCGGCTTCCTCGACACGCATTGCATCGGCTACCCCCGGTTCGAGCGCTACCTGCTCGGCCTGGACGACGGAGTGGCCAAGTCACCGCGCTGGGCGCAGGAGATCAGCGGGCTGCCCGCCGAGACGCTGGTCGCGCTGGCCCGCCGGATGGCGAGTACGCGCACGATGGTGACGGTGAGCTGGTCGTTGCAGCGCGTCCGCTACGGCGAGCAGGCGCCGTGGATGGGCCTCGTGCTCGCCGCGATGCTCGGCCAGATCGGGCTGCCGGGTGGCGGGTTCGGCCACGGCTACGGCTCGCAGAACGAAGTCGGCATGCCACCGCTGCGCTGCCGGTTGCCTACGCTGCCACAGGGTCTCAACCCGGTGTCGACGTTCATCCCGGTGGCCGCGATCAGCGACATGCTGCTGCACCCCGGCGAGCAGTTCGACTACAACGGCCACAGGCTGACCTACCCGGACGTCAAGTGCGTGTACTGGGCGGGCGGCAACCCGTTCCACCATCACCAGAACCTGCCACGGCTGCGGCGGGCGCTCGGCCGGGTCGACACGGTGGTCGTGCACGACCCGTACTGGACGGCGATGGCCAAGCACGCCGACGTCGTCGTGCCGTCGACCACGCCCTTCGAACGCGACGACTACTCCGGGTCGCACAACGACCCCCGGTTGATGGCCATGCCCGCTCTCGCCGAACCGCATGCGCAGTCCCGCGACGACTACACGACCTTCTCCGCGATGGCCCGGCGTCTCGGCTTCGGCGACCAGTTCACCGAGGGCCGCACCGCCGGCGAGTGGCTGGTGTACCTGTACGAGAAGTGGTCTGCTCAGGTCGATTTCGAGGTGCCGACCTTCGACGAGTTCTGGGCGGCCGGGCACCTCGTGCTGCCGACCGAGCCCGGACTCTCGCTGCTGGGCGACTTCCGGGTGGACCCCGTCGCGCACCGCCTCGGCACCCCCAGCGGACGCATCGAGATCTTCTCCGAGGACATCGCCGGATTTGGCTACGACGACTGCGCGGGTCATCCCACGTGGTACGAGCCGCAGGAGTGGCTGGGCGGCGCTCGCGCGGCGACGTATCCGCTGCATCTGCTGGCCAACCAGCCAGCGACGCGGTTGCACGGTCAGCTCGACGGCGGAAAGACCAGTCTGGACGCCAAGATTCACGGGCGCGAGCCGATTCGCATGCATCCCGACGACGCCCGCGATCGTGGCGTGGCGGCCGGCGAGGTGGTGCGGGTGTTCAACGATCGCGGTGCATGCCTGGCCGGGCTCGTCGTCGACGACGGGCTTCGCCGCGGTGTGGTGCAGTTGTCGACCGGCGCCTGGTATGACCCCGAAGACCCGGCCGACCCGGACGCGATGTGCGTGCACGGCAACCCGAACGTGCTGACCGCCGACGTCGGCACGTCGTCATTGGCCAAGGGCTGCACGGGCGCTCACGTGCTGGTGCAGGTCGAACGGTTCGACGGCGCGTTGCCGCCGGTGCGGGCACACGAGCCGCCGACGATCGTCGGGCGACCGGATGGCCGCCCGACGATCGGAGACTAGGAGCTGGTCTGAGCCCGACCCGAGCCGGACCGGGGGCGACGGGGACCGCCGCCACCGCGACGGGCGCCACCGCTCGAGCCACCCGGGCGACCACCGGCGGCGTTGCCGCGGAACGGAGAACCGTTGCCGCGTCCCGATCCACCGGTGCTTCGGTTGCCGCCACGCGAGGACGGCGGGGTGGCCGGACGCACCGGCGGCTCGCGGTGCGGGGCGATCTCGCCGACGAGTTCGAGAACGCTCGCCGAGTCGGCACGCACCTGCTGCGGCTGGGCCGAGATGCCGGCCTTGCGCAGCAACTGCTGAGTGTCCCTGCGCTGTTCGGGCAGGACCACGGTCACGACGTCGCCGGCGCTCCCCGCGCGGGCGGTGCGTCCCGAGCGGTGCAGGTACGCCTTGTGCTCGACGGGCGGATCCACGTGGACGACCAGTTCGACGTCGTCGACGTGGACGCCGCGGGCGGCGATGTCGGTGGCGACGAGCACGCGCGCGTCACCGGAGCTGAAGGCGGCGAGGTTGCGGTCGCGCGCGGGCTGAGACAGGTTGCCGTGCAGGTCGACGGACGGAACGCCGGCGTCGGTGAGCTGCTTGGCGAGCTTGCGCGCCTGGTGCTTGGTGCGCATGAACAGGATTCGGCGGCCGGTGCCCGAGGCGAGCAGGTGCACCAGTTGCGTCTTCTCGGCAGCGCCGGAGACGTGGTAGACGTGGTGCGTCATGGCCACCGGCGGCGCGTCGATCTCGTCGACCGAGTGGGTGACGGGGTTGCGCAGGAAGCGGTTGACGAGCTTGTCGACGCCGTTGTCCAGGGTCGCCGAGAACAGCAGTCGCTGACCGTTGGCCGGGGTGGCGGCCAGGATGCGCGTCACACCGGGCAGGAAGCCCAGGTCGGCCATGTGGTCGGCCTCGTCGAGGACGGTGATCTGTACGTCGTCCAGCGAGATGTGGCGCTGCTTCATCAGGTCCTCGAGGCGCCCGGGGCAGGCGACCACGATGTCGACGCCGGCACGCAGCGCGGACACCTGGCGGCTCTGCGACACGCCACCGAAGATGGTGGTGACGTTCATGCCGAGCGCGGCGGCGAGCGGTGCGATGACCGCGGTGATCTGGGTGGCCAGTTCACGGGTGGGGGCCAGTACCAGGCCGGTGGGCTTGGACGGACGTCGGTGGCCACCGGCGAGACGCGACACCAGCGGGATGGAGAAGGCCAGCGTCTTACCGCTGCCGGTCTTTCCACGGCCGAGGACGTCGCGGCCGCCGAGCGTGTCGGGGAGCGTTCCGGTCTGGATCGGGAACGGGCTGGCGATGCCCTGGTCGGCGAGAACGCGGCTGACGCGCTCCGGCACACCGAGAGATTCGAAGGTGGGTTGTGCTGAGGTCATGTGTGTGAAGTGCCTTTCCGGCATGGGTGCGGCCGCGTCTGCGAGACGAAGGGGTCAGGCGAATACGTGGCTCGATGGGCGAGATTGCCGGTGGGCAATATCGATCGCCGCGAGAAGAGCTAGTGCAATGCACTGATCGCCGGCATGCCGCGAGTCACGTCACTGTGACTGAAGGCACCGGGAAGATCGAGCGTTCCACGACGTGTTGACGGCGCGAAGCGACACCAACATTGAGACCAACTCTACCGCACGCGCGGGCCCCGACCGCCTCGGCGGCCTACAACGTGACGAAGTCGGCAAGCGCGGCGGCGAGTGCCGCCGGAACGCGGGCCTTTACCCGCGTACCGGTTTCGGTGTGCTCGGTGGCGTCGATCCGGCCTTCGGCGTGCATGCGTGCGATGAATTCGCCGCGGTCGTACGGGATGGTGACGTCGACCGTCACGTCGGTGGGTTCGACCATCTCGCTCATCCGGCTGCGCAGGCGGTCGAGTCCGTCGCCGGTGCGCGCCGAGACGAACACCGCGTCGGGCAGCGCGCGCCGCAACTGCGCCAGTCCTAGACCCGTCGCAGCGTCAGTCTTGTTGACCACCAACAACTCCGGCGGCGGCGCGATGTCGTACTCCCGTACCACCTCGTTGACCACCTGACGGACCGCGTTGACCTGTGCCAGCGGGTTGACGTCGGAGCCGTCGATGACGTGGATCAGCAGATCGGCGTCGACGACCTCCTCGAGCGTGGACCGGAAGGCCTCGACCAGTTGGGTGGGCAGATGCCGGACGAACCCGACGGTGTCGGTGAGCACGAACGGCCTGCCGTCTTCGAAATGCCCACGGCGAGTAGTGGGTTCGAGCGTGGCGAACAGTGCATTCTCGACGAGCACGCCGGCACCGGTGAGCGCGTTGAGCAGGCTGGACTTGCCCGCGTTGGTGTAGCCGACGATGGCCACCGACGCGGCGTCGCTGCGCAGCCGGCGCCCCCGCTGGGTGTCGCGGATCTTCTTCATGTCCTTGATCTCGCGGCGCAGCTTCGACATTCGTTCGCGGATCCGGCGGCGGTCGGTCTCGATCTTCGTCTCACCGGGGCCGCGCGTACCCACGCCGCCGCTGCTGCCACCGGCGCCACCACCCTGCCGTGACATCGACTCACCCCAGCCGCGCAGCCTCGGCAGCATGTACTCCATTTGCGCGAACGCCACCTGCGCCTTGCCCTCCGCGGAGGTGGCGTGCTGGGCGAAGATGTCGAGGATCAGCGCGGTGCGGTCGACGACCTTGACCTTGACGGCCTTCTCCAGCGCGTTGAGCTGTCCGGGGGTCAGCTCGCCGTCGCAGATGACCGTGTCGGCGCCGGTGGCCACCACCACGTCGCGCAACTCCTTGGCCTTGCCCGAACCGATGTAGGTGCCCGCGTCCGGCTTGTCGCGGCGCTGCACCATGCCCTCGAGCACCTCGGATCCGGCCGTCTCGGCGAGCGCGGCGAGCTCGGCCATGCTGGCGTCGGCGTCGGCGGCGGTGCCCTCGGTCCACACGCCGACCAGGACGACGCGTTCCAGTCGAAGTTGCCGGTATTCGACCTCGGTGACGTCGGTCAGTTCCGTCGACAGCCCCGCTACGCGGCGCAGTGCCGAACGGTCGTCGAGGTCGAGTTCGCCCGTGCTGGGCAGTCTGGGAGTCGTCATGTGGTTGGAGATATTGCCCCTCTTAGGTGTTGTCACGCATCTGAATATTCACAGCTGAGCCCGCCACCAGTGGTCGGACAGCTCGCCCTGGGCCACCATCACCGACGGCCCGCGCAGGTAACTGGTGGTGTCGGTGATCGTCACGGTGACCTCGCCGCCGGGGATCCGCACGGCAAGCGTGCCCGTCTCGTCGCCCCGATGGCGCAGCGCCGCGACGGCGGCCGCGACGGTTCCCGTTCCGCACGAGCGCGTTTCGCCGACGCCGCGCTCGTGGACCCGCATCGTCACGGCGTCGTCGACCGGGGCGGTCAGCACTTCCACGTTGACGCCCTCGGGGAACTGCGCGGCGTCGAACCACACCGGTGCGGCGACGTCGAGGTCGGCGAGGTCGGCGGCGGTGAGCGATCCGTCCACGCAGGCGAGATGCGGATTTCCGACGTCCACGGCCACTCCGCTGAACCGACGGCCGCCCACGACCGCGGCCCCTGGGCCGAACTGGTTGGCCTTGCCCATGTCGACCGTGACGTCCGCGGACAGGTCGGTGACGTCGCGCAGCACCACCTGGCGTGGCCCGGCCAATGAGCCGACGACGAATTCGTCGCGCTGCTCGAGTCCGCTGACCCGCAGGTAGTGGGCGAACACGCGCACGCCGTTGCCGCACATCTGGGCCACGGACCCGTCGGCGTTGCGGTAGTCCATGTACCAGTCCCCTGGCCCGACGCCCTCGGGAATGCGGTCGAACACCCCGGCGTCGCGGGCCGCGTCGGCCGTGGTCACGCGCAGGACGCCGTCGGCGCCGAGGCCGCGGCGGCGGTCGCACAGCGCGGATACCACCCCGGGGGTGAGTGCCAGGCGGGCACCGACGTCGGGCAGCACGACGAAGTCGTTCTCCGTCCCGTGCCCCTTCGCGAACATCACCTGTTCAGGATACGTGTCGGACGATGTCGAGGGCGGCGGCGACGTTGCCGGCGTCGGACCCGTCGAGCCAGCGGATGCGATGGTCGCGACGGAACCACGACCGCTGCCTGCGGACGTAGCGTCTGGTCCCGACGAAGGTGCGTTCCATGGCCTCGGCGATCGCCGCGTCCCCTCCTCCGGCCGCGAGTGCCTCGAGCACCTGCGCGTACCCGAGGGCCCGGGACGCGGTGACGCCCTCGCGCAGCCCACGGTCGCGTAGTGACCCGACCTCGTCGACCAGCCCGTCGTCGAACATCGCGTCGGTGCGACACCGAAGCCGCTCGTCGAGACGTGCCGTCTCCCAATCCAATCCGATGATCACGGTGTCCCAGCGGGGGTCGCCGATCGTCGGGGCGCTCGCCGCGAACGGCCGGCCGGTCAGCTCGACGACCTCCAGCGCCCGCACGATGCGACGGCCGTCGGTGGGCAGGATCGACGCGGCTGCCTCGGCGTCGACGCTCGCCAGCTCCTGGTGCAACGCCGCCACGCCGACGGCGGCGAGCCGGGCCTCCCACCTCGCGCGCACCTCGGGGTCGGTCGCCGGGAAGGCCCAGTCGTCGAGAAGGGACTGGACGTAGAGCATCGACCCGCCGACGATCACCGGCACCGCACCGCGGGCCAGGATGGCCTCGACGTCGGCGGTGGCGGCACTCTGATACCGGCCGACCGTCGCGGTCTGCGTGACGTCGAGGACGTCGAGCTGGTGGTGCGCGATCCCCCGGCGCTCGGTGACCGGCAGCTTCGCGGTGCCGATGTCCATGCCGCGGTACAGCTGCATGGCGTCGGCGTTCACGATCTCACCGCCGAGCCGCTCCGCCAGATCCAGCGCCAGCGCGCTCTTGCCCGTGCCGGTCGGTCCGACGACGGCGACCGGTCGGATCACCGGGGCCGCCACGTCCCGACGGCGTAACCAACGCCGTAGGGCGCGCCGCGGTACAGCTGGCGCGACTGCCACTGCGACGTGCCGAGGAGACCGGCCAGCACCTGGAACGCCACCCGGCCGCCGATGGCGTCCGACAGCCGGGCCAGCGCGTCGGTGTCGCCGCCGGCCAGCGCGTCGTCCAGGGCGGCCTGCACCGGCACGGAGTCGGGGTCGTAGCCGCCGGGCGCCGACGCGGTGAGCGTATTGGCCCCGTCGGCGACCACCAGGACACCGGCCGGACCGGGGACGGCCTCGACCTCGGCGCGTAGCGCCCGGCCCCGGGCGAGTGCGGCGTCGGCGGTGTGGTCGGCGGCGTAGACCCACGCCTCGGCGCTGGCCGCGGGGGCATGGGTGGTGCGCACCCAGCCGGCGATCAGCACGCTCGGCGGCAGGGGCCTGGGCGCGGCAGCGGCCCGATCCGACAGGGCGACCCGCACGTCGACCCCGTAGCCACCGAACGTTCCGACCGTCCCGGGTCCGATCACGTCGTCGGCGGCGCCGACGCCGACGACGAACCATCGGTCGGGCAGCTCGGCGGCGGCCTGCGCCACGGCCGCCGACAGATCCTGCAGCTCAGCGGCCGCGCCGGTGGCCAATTCGGGCACCAGGACGGGCGCCGACGGGACGAGGGCGATGGCGGTGAGCACGCCCTCACGCTAGCCAGTCCGGTGGCCGGGGAACCCGTCGAGGGCAACTGCTCGTGCAAAGCCGTGGGCACGCCACGGCCCGACCTGTTTCAATGTCGGGTGGAGCAAGCCATCAGGAGCACCGCAAACAGGCGCCGCGTTGCGCGGCAGGAGCGTGGGTCACCCGCGCGGAGGGCACGAGGTTCGAGAACATGACGACGAGCGAATCAAGCGAAGCACCCAGGCCCGCACCCAAGCCCGTGCCCAGGCCGGGACCTCCGCGCCCCGCCCCACGACCGGGCGCCGCACCGGCGGCCGTGGTGGCTCCGCCGTCCGGGGATCCGCACCGGTTCGGCCGCGTCGACGACGACGGCACGGTGTGGCTGACCACCGCCGACGGCGAGCGCGTCGTCGGTTCGTGGCAGGCCGGTGAGCACGAGGCCGCCTACGCCCACTTCGGGCGGCGCTACGACGACCTGGCCACCGAGGTGGCCCTGATGGAACGCCGGCTCGCCTCCGGGACCGGCGACGCTCGCAAGATCAAGTCCGCCGCCGCCGCGCTGGCCGAAACCCTGCCGACGGCGTCGGTACTCGGCGACGTCGACGCGCTCGCCGCCCGTCTCGGCGCCATCGTCGAGCAGGCCGACTCCCATGCCGCCGAGGAGCGGCAGAAGCGCGACGAACACCGCGCCGCGCAGACCGCCCGCAAGGAGGCCCTCGCCGCGGAGGCCGAGGACATCGCCGCCAACGCGACGCAGTGGAAGTCCGCCGGTGACCGCCTGCGCGAGATCCTCGACGAGTGGCGCACCGTCACCGGCTTGGACCGCAAGACCGACGACGCGCTGTGGAAGCGCTACTCCGCGGCCCGGGAGACGTTCAACCGGCGCCGTGGCTCGCACTTCGCCGAACTGGACCGCGAACGTGTCGGCACCCGACAGGCCAAGGAGGCGCTGTGTGAACGCGCCGAGCAGCTGGCCGACTCCACCGACTGGGGTGCCACCGCGGCCACGTTCCGCGACATGCTGACCGAGTGGAAGGCGGCGGGCCGCGCCGCCAAGGACGTCGACGACGCCCTGTGGAAGCGGTTCAAGGCCGCTCAGGACAAGTTCTTCAAGGCGCGCAACGCCGTCAACGCCGAGCGGGACGCGGAGTTCGAGGCGAACGCCGCGACCAAGGAGGCACTTCTCGCCAAGGCCGAGGCCATCGACCTGTCCAACGCCGAGGCGGCCCGGGCCGCCCTACGCACCATCGGCGCGGAGTGGGACGCGGTCGGCAAGGTTCCGCGCGAGCGGGCGCCGGAGTTCGAGCGCCGGATGAAGGCCGTCGAGAAGAAGGTCCGCGACACCGCGTCGACCGGCGGGGGTACCGACCCGGAGGCTCAGGCGCGGGCCGACCAGTTCCGGCTTCGCGCGGAGCAGTTCGAGCAGCAGGCCGTCAAGGCCGAGGCGGCCGGTCGCACCAAGGACGCCGAGCAGGCCAGAGCCAGCGCCACGCAGTGGCGCGAATGGGCCGAGGCCGCCGTCGCGGCGCTCGGCAAGAAGCGCTAGACAGCCGGCGCTCTTCGCCGTTTGGTGAGCGATCGGCCGGGTACCCGCGCCGGTCGTGAACGCCAAACACCAACTGACCGGTCCATCGGCGGCAGCGGCCCTCGCCGACCTGGGCGCCTCTTCCATCGCCGCCGGGGTGCTGGCCCGTCGGCGGCCGGTGGTGCGGGTGCTCGAGAAGTTGCAGGCCGACTCCCGGGCCGTCGCGCGCATGCAGCGTCTGAGGGCTGAGTTCGGCAAGGGACCGGTCGAGTTGGTGATACCGGGTCGCCGCATCCTGGTGCTGCTCGACCCGGACGACGTCGGGCGGGTGCTCGCCGGCGCGCCGACGCCGTTTCATCCCGCCAATCGCGAGAAGCGCAAGGCGTTGGAGTGGTTTCAGCCGCATGGCGTCCTGATCTCGCGCGGCCCCATCCGGGAGCATCGGCGCGTGGTCAACGAGGCGGCGCTGGACACCGATTCGGACCTACACCGGCTGGCTCCCCTGTTCACCGACGCCATCGCCGTCGAGATCGGAAAGCTCACCGCGCAGGCCATGGCCACGGGTCGGCTCGACTCCTCGACGTTCATGACGTCGTGGTGGCGAATGGTGCGCCGCCTGGTGCTGGGCAGCCGGGCGCGCGACGACGACGCCATCACCGACGAGCTTCTGCGGCTGCGCAAGGCGGGCAACTGGTCGTTCCTGTCGCTGCCGCACTACCGGCGCCGCGACCAGTTCCTCGAGCACCTGTACCGATACGCCGAACAGTCCGAATCGGGCAGCCTCGTCAGCGCCCTTGCCGAAGTGCCCGCCGGGGGTGCGGTGGACCCGGTCGGCCAGATCCCGCAGTGGCTCTTCGCCTTCGACGCCGCCGGCATGGCGGTGTGCCGAGCCCTGGCCCTGCTGAGCACGCACCCCGAACAACATGCGCTGGCCATGGTCGACGTCGACCGCCCCGCCGAGCCGTTGTTGCGGCCGTATCTTCGCGCCTGCATCCTTGAGTCGGTCCGCATCTGGCCGACGACGCCCACGATCCTGCGCGACACCACCGAGGACACCACCTGGGGTGAGGGCGCCGAGCGCTTCACCGTCGCCAAGGGCACCGGGTTGATGATCGTCACCCCGGCCTTTCACCGCGACGACGAACTGCTGCCCTTCGCGCATCGATTCGTGCCCGAGATCTGGCTGGACGGGCGGGCCCGTCAGCATCCACAGTTGGTCCCGTTCAGCGCCGGCCCCGCCGAATGTCCCGGACGGAACCTGGTGCTGCTGGTCACCAGTACGGTGCTGGCGCACGTCCTCGGGTCGTTGGACCTGAGGATGACGTCGTCGCCGCGCCCCTCCCCGGAGGTGCCCTTGCCCATGACGTTGAACCAACTGACCCTGACGTTCGACGCGCAGCCGGCCCGTCGCCCGGAGAGCCTCGACGCGCCGATCATCACGTGACCGTCCAGACGGCAGTGCGACTGTGGGACGACTTCTGGCGGGATGAGATCGGCCAGTGGCTGCGTACCGACGGTCTGCACGTCGTCACGCTTCTGGTGGTGGCGGTCGTCGGCGCGCGCGTGATCACCTTCCTGGCGAGGAGGTTCGCCGCCCGGATGGAGCACGGCGACGACGGCACGGCGTCTCCGGTGCTCTCGGAGGTCACCAAGCACCGCCGGGCGCTGGCGTCGGTCATCGCCTCGGTGGCGATCAGCGTGTTCTACGTCGTCATCGCCGTCGACCTGCTGAGCACCGTCGGCATCGCCGTCGGCTCGCTGGTCGCGCCTGCGGCGGTCCTCGGCGCCGCCGTGGGCTTCGGTGCCCAGCGCGTCGTCCAGGACTTGCTCGGCGGTTTCTTCGTCATCACCGAAAGGCAGTACGGTCTCGGCGATCTGGTGGTGTTGACGGTGACCGGCGCAACCGAGGCGCGCGGCACGGTGGAGGACGTCACCCTGCGCGTCACCCGGCTGCGCAACATCGACGGTGAGGTGTTCAATGTGCCCAACGGACAGATCGTCAAGACGCGGAACCTGTCGAAGGACTGGGCCCGCGCGGTGGTCGACGTCCCTCTGCCGCTCGGCACCGATCTGGTCCACGTCTCACGGGTCTTGACGGGCGTGGCCCGGGCGGCCATGCGCCACGACGGCCTGCCGCACCTGTTGCTCGACGAGCCGTCGGTGATGGGCGTCGAGAGCATCCAACGCGACACCGTGTGCATGCGGATGGTCGCGCGAACCCTGCCCGGCAAGCAATTCGAGGCGGGGCGCCGCCTGCGGGCGCTGGTCGTGGCCGCGCTGCGGCGCCACGACGTGATGACCGAGCAGGACGCGACCGCGACGGCGGTCTGAGGCGCAGGCGGTCAGAACGCGTAGCGGACCCGGCAGGTCGGCAGCTCGTCGGCGAGCAGCTCGACGAGCTGGGCGACCCACCGGCCCTTCCAGGGCGTCTTGTAGCGGACGTTCCACTGCCCGCTCTCACTGCGCTTGTGCTCCTGAAGGTCGGGGCGCCACAGCAGCTCCTCGCCCTTGGGATGCCAGCCCAGGTTCACCTCGTGCAGCCCCTCGTTGTGGGTGAGGAAGATGATCTCGGCGGCCAGTTGCGCCTTGGTGCGCTCGTTGGTCCCGTCGGCGATCTGCCGGAAGAGCTGCGCCCAGTCGGCCAGCCAGTTCTCGTGGACGATGACGGGGCTGAAGTTGAGATGCACCTCGTAGCCGGCCTCGACGAAGTCGTCGACGGCGGCGATGCGGTCGGCGACCTTCGACGTGCGCACGTCGACCAGCTTGGACGTGTCGGCCGGCATCAGGCTGAAGCGGATGCGGGTGCCGCCGCGCGGGTCGTAGTCGAGCAGGTCGCGGTTGACGAGCTTCGTTGCGCAGCTGGCCTTGGCGTTGGGCAGGCGAGCGAACAGCCCGACGAGGTCGCCGACGTTGTCCGACACCATCGCGTCGACCGAACAATCGCTGTTCTCGCCGATGTCGTAGACCCAGTCGACCGGGTCGCATTGATTCGGCGTGGTCTTCGGACCCTGCCTGGCGGCGTGCCGCTCCAGATAGCCGACGATCTTCTCGACGTTGGCGAACACGGTGATGGGGTTGGCGTAGCCCTTGCGCCGGGGCACGTAACAGTACGAGCAGGCCATGGCGCACCCGTTCGCGGTCGACGGGGCGATCCAGTCACTGGAGCGCTCGTTGCGCCGCGCCGACAAGCTCTTCTTCTCGCCGAGCACCAGCACTTCGCTCTTCGTGCGCACCCAGTCCTCGACGTTGCCCTCGTTGCCGTACAGACCTGGAATGGCTTGATGCGACGGCACTTCGACGCGGTCCGCGGCGGGGAAGCGCTCGAAGACCTGTCGCGCCCGGGCGAATCGTTCGATGTCGGGTTCGTGATAGATGCGCTTGACGTCGAGGAGGCGGTCGGCCAGTGAACCCGGGGTCCGGCGCGGCTCGGGGAGGCCGCTCGCCTGGTGGCGCCGGCCCTACTCGACGACCGGGAACAGCGAATCGCCGTCCTCGGGAGTGCCGTCGACCTGCTCTTCGTGGACACCGGGGTCCGGAGGCGCCACGTCGGAACCCAGCACCGCGACGTCGACGTCGGCGTCGGCGTCGTCGGCGTCCCGGGGGTCGACGTCGTCCGGCGTGACGTCGGGCACCTCCTCGGCCAGGCGCTGGTCCAACGTCTCACCCTCGGCCTGCTCCTGGGCCGACATGCCGAACTTGTCGGCCCCGCTCCAATCGTCGGGCGGGTCGACCACGTCGTCGCCGTCGTCGTTGCGGACGTCGTCGGAGTCGGTGGACTCCATGGGGCTCAACATGTCATTTGCTCCGCCGATGTCGTTGGCGGCCGTGGCGTCGAAGTCGTCGGTGCTCATGGGAATCGGATTGCCGTCCGACGCCGTTCCAAACGGACGACGGGCGCACGGTTGCGGCCGTCGCCGCGGGGTACGGGGCGCCCATGAACCGACACGAGCAGGGCGGGGGCGACTCCGACCCCGTCGATCCCGACGGAGACCCGGAGATGAAGCAGTCTGCCGGTCAACCCGACCAGGCCGAGGGCGACGACGACCCCGCCGAGACCGAAACGTCCTGAGCGACTGGGGAGCTGGCGGTTGCGCGGGGTGAGGTGCTGGCGGCCGGTTCAGAGCTGCCAAGGCGGGTACGCGCCGTGGATGAAGCAATCGAGGGCGCCGCTGCTGAACGCGCTGGCCGATTACCACCGCAGCGAGCGGTACGGCTTCACCCCGCCTGCGCACCGGCAGGGCAGAGCCGTCGACGTTCTCGACGCGGACCTGCTCGGCAAGGAGGCGTCCCACGACCTCGACAGGCTGCAGATCGTGATGGACGTCGACGCCACCGGGACGTCCGGCTACCAGGGCCTGGACTGGCTGCGCGAGCACTGCCAACTGGACCTTCACATCGGTGACCATCGCCGGATGGTGGCCACGATGTCCTTCGCCGACGATGCCCACACCACGGGCCGGCTCGTCGACGCGTTGGCGTCGTGGCGTCGGGCGGCCGACGACTTCGAGCGACCTCCGCGCGTGGTACTGCCCGCCCCGCACGATCTGGAGTTGGACACGGTCATGGCGCCGCGGGACGCATTCTTCGGTGCCACCGAGATGGTCCCGGCCGACCGGGCCGCCGGGCGCATCTCAGCCGAGCAGATCACGCCCTATCCGCCGGGCATCCCCGCCGTGGTGCCTGGCGAGCAGCTCGACGACGCGGTGGTCGACTACCTGCGGTCCGGCGCCGAGGCGGGTATGACGCTGCCCGACCCGACCGATCCGATGGTTCGCGAGTTCCGGGTCGTCGCCTGAGGTCGCTCGGCGGGCGGCGACAACCTGATGGCGGCCGGCGAGCGGCGCTGCCGGGCCCGGATCGCTTCGTTGAGATGCCGAATGGCCTCGGCCGTCGACCCGACCAGCGGCAAACCGTCGGCCGTACCGCGGGTGCGGAGAAGGGCAACCGTGGACGGGTCGGCGACCATCGCCCAGTCGACACCAGCTGCAGCGCAAACGTTCTGGAGGTCGTCCACGAGGTCGAGGCCGTGCTCGCCGCCCAGGTGCGCCTCCGTGACGTCGACGATGAGCGGTGTGTTCAGCTTCACGAATCGTCTGAGGTGCTCGGTCACGGTCCGGCGGTTGACGGCGTCGACGCCACCGGTCACCGTGAGCCGCATCGCGACCCCGACGGCCTGCGCGCGCAGCCACGCGCCGTTGCACTCGATGACGTAGCCGAGCCGGGGTGGGAGATGAGAAGTCATGAGTTCAGCCAATCCCCGTGCGGGTTCGCGGTCCTGCGAACGCGCGCGATGCGCGACGGTGGACGAGACGTGGCGTCTATCGGCTCACCGGTGGCTTCGGGATCACGTGCCGGACGCTGATCCGATGGTTCCCACCACGATTTCGTCGAAACGCCCGCCGCCCCGACGAATTCGGGACGCGTCGCCGGTCAGGTGAACGGTTCGGAACGTCAGGCTCGGGGCTCGGGCGCCGGCCGCGCGGGGCCGATCCCCTGGTCGGGTCCGCCGTCACGATCCAGCAAGCCCTTGGCCTGCCGTTCGGTGGCCAGCCGACGCCGTTCCTCCTCGGCGGCCAGGTGCACCGCCGTGCGCGACCAGACCACCCTGGCCCAATGGAAGGACAGCAGGATCACCGCGATCCACGCGACGATCAGCCCGATGCCGGGCCCCGGGTGCGGCTCGGCGACGGTCTGGCGTGACCAGACCGCCAGCATGCCGATGGGGCACGCCACGGCCGAACCGGCGAGCGCGACCCAGGCGAGACCCCAGCGGCGCGTCAGCAACGCGAGGATCGAGAAGCCGACGCTGAAGACCAGGATCAGCCAGGTGAACACGCGCGACGGCAGGGCGATCGCCTCGCGGATCGCGGCGTCGGAGCCCACCAGGACGTCGAGGCCCCGGGCGCTGCCGGTGTGCGGCAGCACGAACGACAGCAGGATGACGAACACCAGGACGGCGACCACCAAAGCCCGTGCACCGGGATCGATTTCGCGGGCCACGCGGCGCTCGGCGTCTTCGAGGTCGCCCTTGAACTCGTCGAAGTTCGGCTCGTTGCGCTTGTCGCGGCTCATCGGCTGCATCCCGCCGTCATGGGCTGCGCCGGTGGCATGCCGATGCGGGGCAGTCCGAGACCGACGGCCTTCGTGCCGCCCGTGGTGACCTGGCGACCGGCCTCGTGGGCGTCACCGGCCCTGGTGCGGCGGTGCTCGACGAGGACGGCATCCGCGATCAGGTGGTGCGGCGCCGCGCTGGTCACCGTGGTGGTGACGACGTCGCCGGGCCGGACGTCGCGCTCGCCGGGGGCGAAGTGCACCAGCCGGCCGTCACGGGCGCGCCCGGACATCCTGGCGGTGGCGACGTCCTTGCGTCCCTCCCCCGTGGCGACCAGGAGTTCGACCTGCGTGCCGATCTGGGCGACGTTCTCCTCGAGCGAGATCCGTTCCTGAAGTTCGATCAGACGCATGTATCTCTCTTGCACGACGGCCTTCGGTAGCTGATCGGGGAGCTCGGCCGCAGGGGTTCCCGGCCGCTTGGAGTACTGGAACGTGAACGCACTGGCGAAGCGCGCCCGCTCGACCACCTCGAGGGTGGCGGCGAAGTCGTCCTCGGTCTCGCCGGGAAAGCCCACGATCAGGTCGGTGGTGATGGCGGCGTGCGGGATGGCGGCCCGCACGCGGTCGATGATGCCGAGGTACCGCTCCGCCCGATAGGACCGGCGCATGGCCCGCAGGATCCGGTCGGAGCCGGATTGCAGCGGCATGTGCAACGTGGGGCACACGTTCGGGGTGGCCGCCATCGCCTCGATGACGTCGTCGGTGAACTCGGCCGGGTGCGGTGAGGTGAAGCGGACGCGCTCCAGGCCGTCGACGCGGCCGCAGGCCCGCAGCAGCTTGGCGAACGCACCGCGGTCGGTGGGCAGGTCCTGGTCGGCGAAGGACACGCCGTAGGCGTTGACGTTCTGCCCTAGGAGGGTGACCTCGGACACGCCCTGGTCCACGAGCGACTGCACCTCGGCGAGGATGTCGCCGGGCCGCCGGTCGGTCTCCTTGCCGCGCAGGGACGGCACGATGCAGAACGTGCAGGTGTTGTTGCAGCCGACCGAGATCGAAACCCAAGCGGCATAGGACGATTCGCGCGACGCCGGCAGCGTGGAGGGGAACTCCTGCAACGATTCGACGATCTCGACCTGGGCGACCCTGTTGTGCCGGGCGCGATCCAGCAACGCGGGCAGCGACCCGATGTTGTGGGTACCGAAGACCACGTCGACCCACGGTGCCCGCGTCAGCACCGCGTCGCGGTCCTTCTGGGCCAGGCATCCGCCGACGGCGATCTGCATGTCGGGGTTGGCTTCCTTGCGGGGCACCAGGTGGCTGATGTTCCCGTACAGCTTGTTGTCGGCGTTCTCGCGCACCGCGCAGGTGTTGAACACGACGACGTCGGCGTCGACGCCGTCGGCCGCCCTCTGGTAGCCCGCCTGTTCCAGGAGGCCGACGAGCCGCTCCGAGTCGTGCACGTTCATCTGGCAGCCGTAGGTACGTACCTGGAAGGTGCGCGCGGACGCACCACTGGCCACCATCGAAGTCACCCTTCAATGGTACGGCGGGGTCAGCTGCATCCAAACTTCCCGGATTGCCCAGAGCCCTGCCAGCTGATCATTCCCTGGGTAAGGTCTGTGCGCATGCAGACCGACCAGTCGGAGGCCGACCCACCCGAGCCGACTCCGACGACCGTGCCGATGATCTCAATCAAGGGTGTCAACAAGCATTTCGGTAGCCTTCACGTCCTCAAGGACATCAACCTCGAAGTGAACCGCGGGCAGGTCGTCGTGGTGCTGGGACCCTCGGGCTCGGGCAAGTCGACGTTGTGCCGCACCATCAATCGCCTCGAACCGATCGACTCGGGCACCATCGAAATCGACGGCGAGAAGCTGCCCGAGGAGGGCCGCAAGCTCGCGCAGCTCAGGTCCGACGTCGGCATGGTGTTCCAGTCGTTCAACCTGTTCGCGCACAAGACGATTCTGCAAAACGTCACCCTCGCACCGATGAAGGTCCGCAAGTCGTCCAAGGACGAGGCCCACGCGGCGGCGATGTCGTTGTTGGAGCGCGTCGGAATCGCGAACCAGGCCGACAAGTATCCGGCGCAGCTCTCCGGTGGGCAGCAGCAGCGGGTGGCCATCGCGCGCTCGCTGGCGATGCACCCCAAGGTGATGCTGTTCGACGAACCCACCAGCGCGCTCGATCCCGAGATGATCAACGAGGTGCTGGCCGTGATGACCTCCCTCGCCGAGGAGGGCATGACGATGGTGGTGGTGACCCACGAGATGGGATTCGCCCGCCGCGCGTCCAACCGGATCGTGTTCATGGCCGACGGCGCGATCGTCGAGGACGCCGAACCTCAGGAATTCTTCTCCAACCCCAAATCCGAGCGCGCCAAGGACTTCCTCGGCAAGATCCTCAACCACTGAACGCTCCGGCGAAAGGAATACAGCTGTGCCCTCTAGCAAGCCGTCTCTTCGATTCAGGGTGGCCGCCGCCCTGGCGCTCTCGGTCGTCCTGCCCCTCTCGGTCACCGCGTGCGGCGGCGGAGGCTCCGGCGGTGACGACGGCAAGATCGTCATCGGCACCAAGTTCGACCAGCCCGGTCTGGGACTGAAGAACCCCGACGGCACGATGAGCGGTTTCGACGTGGACGTGGCCACCTACGTCGCCGGCCAGCTCGGCTTCACCCCCGACAAGATCGAGTGGAAGGAATCACCGTCCGCCCAGCGCGAGACGCTGATCCAGAACGACCAGGTCAAGTTCATCGCCGCGACCTACTCGATCACCGACGCCCGCAAGGAGAAGGTCGCGTTCGTCGGTCCCTATCTGGTCACCGGTCAGAGCCTGCTGGTCAAGGCGGACAACACCGACATCACCGGCCCCGACTCGCTGCAGAACAACAAGAAGCTCTGCTCGGTGTCGGGTTCGACGCCCGCCCAGCGCATCAAGGACAAGTACCCCGGCGTGCAGTTGCAGCAGTACGACACGTACTCCGCGTGCATCGAGGCGTTGAAGAACGGCGCGATCGACGCGGTCACGACCGACGAGGTCATCCTCGCCGGGTACGCAGCCCAGAGCCCCGGCACGTTCAAGATCGTCGGGCAGCCGTTCTCCGAGGAGAACTACGGCATCGGCCTGAAGAAGGACGACGCCGACCTGCAGAAGAAGATCAGCGACGCCGTGACGAAGATGGAGGCCGACGGAGATTGGGCCAAGGCGTTCGAGAAGAACCTCGGACCCGCGGGCATCGCAACGCCGACGCCGCCGGCACTCGCCAAGTGACCTGAAGCCCTAGCGCAGCGGAGACCACGTGGAGATCTTCTCCGAATATCAGGACCAGATCTTCGAGGCGTTCTGGACCACCATCCAGTTGACGGTGTTCTCAGCCGTCGGAGCGTTGATCCTCGGCACGGTGCTGGCCGCGATGCGGCTGGCACCGGTGCCGATGCTCAACTGGGTGGGCACCACGTATGTGAACGTGGTGCGCAACACGCCGTTGACCCTGATCATCTTGTTCTGCTCGTTCGGTCTGGCCCAGACGCTGGGAGTGACCCTGGTCGACTCCCAGTCCAGGACCTCGATCGAGGACAGCAACTTCCGCTTGGCGGTCCTCGGCCTCACCGTCTACACCGCGGCATTCGTGTGCGAGACGGTGCGCGCCGGGGTGAACACCGTGCCCCTCGGGCAGGCCGAGGCCGCCAGGTCGTTGGGCTTCACCTTTGGCCAGAACCTGCGAATGGTGATGCTGCCGCAGGCCTTTCGGGCGGTGGTGATCCCGCTGGGATCGGTGCTCATCGCGTTGACGAAGAACACCACGATCGCCTCGGCCATCGGCGTCGCCGAGGCGGCGTTGTTGATGAAGGAGATGATCGAGAACACCGCGGCGCTGGCCACCATCGGGGCGATCTTCGCGTTGGGCTTCGTGATCCTGACGTTGCCGTTGGGATTGTTGTTCGGGTGGCTGGGTCGACGATTGGCGGTTGCCCGGTGATGAGCGCCTGCGCGAAGAACAGAGTCCCCCGATGAGCGCTCGCGCGAAGAACAGAGTCCCCCGATGAGCGCTCGCGCGAAGAACAGAGGTAACAGGTGAGCGGCGCATCAGTTCTGTTCGACGCTCCGGGCCCGCGCGCCCGGATCCGCAACCGGTTCATCAGCGCCGTCACGGTGGTGCTGGTGCTGGCCGTGGCGTGGGTGGTCTACGCGCAGCTGGACGCCAAGGGCCAGCTGACGGCCGCCAAGTGGGAGCCCTTCCTCACCGGGAACCTCTGGAAGACCTATGTGTTGCCGGGTGTGCAGGGCACCTTGACCGCGGCCGCCGTGTCGATCGTCTTGGCGCTGCTGCTGGGTTTCCTGCTCGGCATCGGCCGGCTGTCCCACCACAACGGGATCCGCCGGGTCTGTGCGGTGATCGTGGAGTTCTTCCGGGCCGTGCCCGTGCTGATCATGATGATCTTCGCGTACTTCCTGTACGCGACCTACGACGTCTTCCCGTCGAAGTACCTCGCGCTGGCCGGCGTCATCACGGGTTTGACGCTGTACAACGGCGCGGTGATCGCCGAGATCGTCCGCGCCGGCGTCAACGCCCTGCCTCGCGGGCAGTCCGAGGCGGCCGAGGCGCTGGGGCTGCGGTGGGGCCAGATCATGCGCTCCATCCTGCTGCCGCAGGCGGTCACCTCGATGCTGCCGGTGTTGGTCTCACAGATGGTCGTGGTGCTCAAGGACACCGCGATCGGCTACCAGATCACGTTCCTGGAGATGGTCCGCCAAGGCACGCAGGTCGGCTCCGCCTACGGCAACTACATTCCGGCCCTGATCGTCATCGCCGTGCTGATGATCTGCGTGAACTTCAGCCTGGGAGCGTTCGCCACCTGGCTCGAGGGTCGGCTGCGGCGCTCGAAGCGTGGCCCCGAACCGTTGCACGCCGCCCCGATCACGCAGGGCACCTTCGGCGCGGGCGCCGGCGGAACCATCTAGGGCGACCGCCCGCCAACGGGACGGGTCAGACCCGGCGACGCTCCCGCTCGCCGGCCAACGCCACCTTGACGACGTCGAAGGCCATCGACTGCGAGTAACCCCGGCGGGCCAGCATCCCGACCAGCCGGCGCGTCACCCGGGTCTCGTCGGTGTCGTCGTCGAGCCGTTCGCGCCGCAATTTGTCGGCGACGAGTTGCTCGGCGCGCACCCTCTCGGCGTCGGCGTCGACGTCGGCCAGCGCTTCGGCGATCACGTCGTCGTCGACGCCCTTGGTGCGCAATTCGGCAGCCAAGGCGCGCTTGCCCTTTCCGGCGTTGACGTGACGCGACCGCACCCACTGCTGGGCGAAGTCCTGGTCGTCGACCAGCCCGACCGTCGCGAGCCGGTCGAGCACCCGCTCGTTTACGTCGTCGGGGTAGCCACGCTTGGTCAGCCGCTCGGCGAGTTCGGCCCGGGTGCGAGCCCGCACGGTGAGCAGACGCAGGCAGACGTTGCGTGCCTGTTCCTCGCGTTCGCGAGGGTCCTGCGTCTGCTCGTCGCCCGACTCAGAAGTCGACTGGGGCGGGCAGGGCTTTGTCATTGCTGGCGTCGTCGGTCAGCACGGCACCGATGCCGAGCTTCTCCTTGATCTTCTTCTCGATCTCGTTGGCCACTTCCGGGTTCTGGAGCAGGAAGTTGCGGGCGTTCTCCTTGCCCTGACCCAGCTGTTCACCCTCGTAGGTGAACCAGGAGCCGGACTTGCGCACGAAGCCGTGCTCGACACCCATGTCGATGAGCGAGCCCTCTTTGGAGATGCCCTTGCCGTAGAGGATGTCGAATTCGGCCTGCTTGAAGGGCGGCGCCATCTTGTTCTTGACGATCTTGCAGCGGGTACGGTTGCCGACCGCGTCGGTGCCGTCCTTGAGCGTCTCGATGCGGCGGACGTCCAACCGGATGGAGGCGTAGAACTTCAGTGCCTTGCCGCCGGTGGTGGTTTCGGGCGAACCGAACATCACACCGATCTTCTCGCGCAGCTGGTTGATGAAGATCGCCGTGGTGTTCGAGTTGCTCAGGGCGCCGGTGATCTTGCGGAGCGCCTGGCTCATCAGCCGGGCCTGGAGGCCGACGTGGCTGTCGCCCATCTCGCCTTCGATTTCGGCGCGGGGCACCAGGGCGGCCACCGAGTCGATGACCAGGATGTCCAGTGCACCCGACCTGATCAGCATGTCGGCGATCTCCAGAGCCTGCTCACCGGTGTCCGGCTGGGAGACCAGCAGCGAGTCGGTGTCGACGCCGAGCCTCTTGGCGTACTCGGGGTCCAGCGCGTGCTCGGCGTCGATGAACGCCGCAATGCCGCCCGCGGCCTGTGCGTTGGCGACGGCGTGCAGCGCGACGGTGGTCTTACCCGAGGACTCCGGGCCGTAGATCTCGACGACCCGGCCGCGGGGCAGCCCGCCGATGCCGAGCGCCACGTCCAAGGCGATCGATCCCGTCGGGATGACCGAAATCGGTTGGCGCACCTCTTCGCCGAGTCGCATCACCGACCCCTTGCCGTGACTCTTCTCGATCTGGGCGAGGGCCAGCTCGAGGGCCTTCTCGCGATCTGGGGCTTGTGCCATGGTCGTCTCCGTCCTGGTGAGTTCTCGATCGGTTCCGATCGGTTGGCCGTGACGGTAGAGGAGGCCACCGACAAAGCGCCGACAAGTTGTCCGTCGAACACCGCCCACAGTAGACGAACACGTGTTCGATTCAAGTGGACACGCCGGTGACGTGGCGGCTAGCTGCTCACCACTGGTCGCGGGGCACGTCGAAGTCGGCACACAGGGCGCGCCACACCTCGCGCGGATCGATTCCCTCTTCGATGGCCTGCAGGGCGGTCCGACCGCCGACGCCGCTGAGCACGTGGTCGACGAGCAGCGAGGCGCCTCGCACCCGGCCGAACCGACCGTCGACCAGTTCGTGGAATTCCGTCAACCGCACGCCCACCAACTTACCGAGAGCGCACGAGCGCGTCATGGCACACCCGTACCGGATCGGCGACGTCGGCGACGCTCTCCCCCGCCTCGCGGGCTCGTTCCCGATATCGGGGCGAGGACAGCACGTCGTCGACGGCGGCGGTCAACGCCCCGGCCGTCAACGGTCGGATGAGGCGGCCACTACCTTGGCGCACAACGCGATTGGCGATCTCCCACTGGTCGCCGCCGCCCGGGACCACCACCATCGGCACGCCGGCCAGAAGCGCCTTGGCCACCAGACCGTGCCCTCCCCCACCGACCACCACGTCCGCGTGCGCGAGCAGCTCGTCCTGCCGGCCGAGACCGACGACGGCCCACGGCGGCACGGCGCCGTCCCGGCCGGCCAGCCGCGACACCACCACCCGCGCCCCGGTCGGCACCGTCCGCCCCGGGGTCAGCGACTCGAGCGCCAGCTCGGCCAGGCCCTGCATGCCCGTCACCGCGGTCGACGGGGCGACGACGATCACCGGTCCCGTGCCGTCGGGAACGTCGAGCACCGTCGTCGTCGGCTCGAAGTGCAGGGGTCCGACCACCACCGCCTCGGCAGGCCAGTCCGGGCGCGGCACCTCCAACGCGGGCAGGGTGGCGATCAGCCGCCGCACCGGTCCGGGATCCGACGCCGGCAGACCGATCTCGACGCGAGCGGCCGAACGTTGGCGCTGCCCCTCACGCCACGACCGCGCGGTCAGCGCCCGCATGACGGCGTCGCGTAGGTGACCGCGCACGCCGACACCGGGCGCCAGCCCGGAGCCCAGCGGCGGCAGCCCCGACGACGGTCGATACAGCGGATGCGGATTCAACTCCACCCACGGCAGACCCAGCATCTCCGCGGCCATCCCGCCACAGGAGGTGATGACGTCGGACACCACCAGGTCGAGCTTCAGATCCGCGAGACCACGTTCGTTGAGGACGGCCATGCGGGCGGCCCGCCGGTGCAGCTTGGCCCCGGAGTCGGCGTCGTCGTCACCCTCGACGGGGTCCAGCCCGGCCAGCGGCAACGCGTCGACGCCCCGGTCGCGGGCCAGGTCCAGCCACTGGGTGCCGGTCAACAGCGTGGGTTCGTCACCGGCGGCGAGGAACTTCAAGCACAGCGCGATGGCGGGAAACGCGTGGCCCGGATCGGGTCCGGCCACCACCGCCACGCGCATCGCACCACCCTGCCACGAGCACCGGCGACCTGCCCCGGGGCGGTGACCGGCGACTATTGTGGGGCCATGACAGAGCAGACATCGACCGGGGCCGCGGTCGACAACAAGGCACTCGTCGAGCGATTCCTCTACGCGGTCCAGAACGAAGACTTCGACACCGCGGACGCACTGCTCGCCGACGACGTCAGGTGGCAGAACGTGGGACTGCCGACCATCACGGGTCGGCAGCGCATCGTCAAGCTGCTGCGCAGCGGCCAGGGCCGCATGGGCTTCGAGGTGAAGTTCCACCGCATCGCCGCCGAGGGCGCCGCGGTGCTGACCGAGCGCACCGACGTCCTGGTGTTCGGCCCGGTGCGGCTGCAATTCTGGGTGTGCGGCGCGTTCGAGCTGCGCGACGGCCGAATCACGTTGTGGCGCGACTACTTCGACTTCTTCGACATGCTCAAGGCGACGGTGCGAGGAGTGGCCGGAGCCGCGGTTCCGGCGCTGCGACCCACACTGTGACGCGCAGCAAGCCCAACGTCGTTCAGTACGTCGGCTACTGCTACGGCAAGCGCCTGCCCGCGTCCATGCGTCAGTGGGTGGCCGACGACCTCGCCGGTCCCGGCGCGACGCGACGCATGATGACGCGGATGTTCGTCCCGGCGGTGTTGATCCTGACGCCGTTCTGGATCGTCCCGATGTCGCTGTACCTGCACTTGTCGACGACGCTGCCGATCCTGATCCCGTTCGTCTTCTTCTCGCATGCCCTGAACAAGGTCTGGCGCCGGCACATGCTGCGCAAACACGGGCTCGACGCCGGTCTGGTCGACCACCGCAACCGGCAGCGCGACGCCCACATCCACGACGCCTACGCCGAGAAGTACGGCCCCCGGTCGGGGCCGCCGAGCAGCAGCGCCGTCTGAGTCGTCAGGCGCCGCGGAGGTGGCCGAGTTCGTCGAAGGCCTGTGCCCATCCGACGAGCCGGTCGGTGGCGTTGCCGAGCTCGTGTCGCTGACGCTGAGCGGACATCGGCGAGCTGGACATCGACCCGGAGTTGGCCGCCGACACCAATCGCGCTGCGGCCTCGACCATCTCGTCGTATTGCCGGACACCGCTGTCGAGTTGGGCGGCAAAGGCCCGAATCGTCGGCGTCAGGTGCACCCGTGACTGGGGGGCGGCGGTCGCAGCCTTCTCCATCGACACCAGCTCGTCGGCCGTCGCCGTCATGGTGGCCGAGGTCAGATTGGCCGCGGCCACGACGTCGCGGAGCTCGTCGGCGGGCAACATGCGACCCCGCTCCATCACGCCGAGCAGGGAGAACAGCCCCCGCTCAGCCGAGTTCAGGGCGGCGATCGGCTGCCGCGCCGCCGAACCCCACGGCGGGAGCCGTCGCACCCGGCGTTCCGGCGGCAACGGCGAGCGCTTGAGCCAGCGGTACCGAAGGAACACGAGCGTGGCGAGGAAGGCGGCGCCGACGGCGAGGGAGGCGGGGATCGGCAACACCCACGCCGGGATCACGTCCCAGGAGGCCAGTACGCCGGTCACCGCGATCCACAGTGCGGTCGAGAAGGTGAAGAAGACCGTCCCCCGCAGCGCCCAGCGCCGCTTGCGCAGGATCTTGGCCCGCGGGTCGGCGGCGGCGCCGAGCCGCTGCGCCACGACGTCGGAGAACTCGGCCGCGGTGTCGACGCCACGCTGAACCAGCGTGCGCCACCCTTCGACCCGTCCGGTTCGGGATTCCTCCGCCATGGCGACCTACCTTCGAGAACTATTGCGAGAGCGGATTTTCCGGCGTGGCCGCCGGCGGGTTGACCGCGGGCGTGGCCGGTGTCGTGGAGCCGTCGCCCGCCGGGAGTGCGTCACCACGCATGGACGCACGGATTTGCTCGAGCCGGGAGTGTCCGGCCATCTGGACGCTGGCCTGCTGGATCTCCATCATCCGTCCCTGGACGGAGTTCTGAGCCAGCTCGGCTGAGCCCATGGCGTTGGCGTAGCGGCGTTCGATCTTGTCGCGCACCTGTTCCAGGCTCGGAGTGTTGCCTGGTGCGGCAATCTCGCTCATCGACTGCAGCGAGGCGCTGACCTGTTCCTGCATCTTGGCCTGCTCCAGCTGGCTGAGCAGCTTGCTGCGCTCGGCGATCTTCTGCTGCAGCACCATGGCGTTCTGCTCGACGGCCTTCTTGGCCTGTCCGGCTGCCTGCAGCGCCTGGTCGTGCAGCCCCTTGAGGTCCTCGACGCTCTGCTCGGCGGTGACGAGCTGGGCGGCGAACGCCTCCGCCGCGTTGGTGTACTCGGTGGCCTTGGCAGCGTCACCCGACGTCGCCGCCTGATCGGCGAGCGTCAGCGCCTGACGGACGTTGACCTGAAGCTTCTCGATGTCGGCGAGCTGCCGGTTGAGGCGCATCTCCAGCTGCCGCTGGTTGCCGATCACCGAGGCGGCCTGCTGGGTGAGGCCCTGGTGTTGGCGCTGGGCATCCTCGATGGCCTGCTGGATCTGCACCTTGGGATCGGCGTACTCGTCGACCTTGGAGCTGAACAGCGCCATGAGGTACTTCCACGCCTTGCTGAACGGGTTGGCCATCAGTGCGTTCCGCCTTCGTGTTGGAGTAAGTCCAGTGTGCCCGTCCCACGGGTCACCGACATGCGTACGAATTCGCTGCCTGCCAACTTATCGGTTGCGCGCAGATCACCACACCCCCTGCTCGCGTTTCCGGCGCGGCAGAGCGGTTCGACGGCCCTCAGGCCACCGCCATCGACACGGCCTGCGGGATGACGACACGGGTCGAGTAGTCGATGGTGGCACCGCTGGCGGTGGCGACCGGTCGCGGCGCGACCTGCTCGCGGCGCTCCATGGTCTCGCCGGCGTCGGTCAGCACGCGGGACAGCGGGACCTCCAGGGCCCCACAGATGGCGCTGAGCAACTCGCTGGAGGCTTCCTTGCGGCCGCGCTCCACCTCGGACAGGTAGCCGAGGCTGACCCGGGCGTCGTCGGACACTTCTCGTAGCGTCCGCCCTTGCGAGAGCCGGACTTGACGCAGCACGTCGCCGATCACTTCGCGAAGCAATGTCGTCATCGCGGTCTCCTCACAACGAAAGACGTAATAGCTGATTTCGGTTTCACTACAAACCAGAACGCCCGCGGCTGCCAGATTGGTTCCCGAACGCCGACCGCATCACGTCCGGACGCCGCGGATCGCCGACAGCAGGTAATCCGCGCCGGTCAGGACGGTCAGGACGATCGCGGCCCACATGAACGCCCAGGCCCCGGTCAGCCACGCCCCACCCAGCGGCAGGACGAACAGCCCGATCGCCACGGACTGCACCAGCGTCTTGAGCTTGCCGCCCCGGCTCGCCGGGATCACGCCGCTGCGGATCACGACGAACCTCAGGACGGTCACGCCGACCTCGCGGACCAGGATCACGATGGTGACCCACCACGGCAGGTCGCCCAGCATGCTCAGGCCGATCATCGCCGCCCCGATCAGCGCCTTGTCGGCGATCGGGTCGGCGAGCTTGCCGAACTCGGTGACCATGCCGTAGCTGCGGGCGATGGCCCCGTCGATCCGGTCGGTGATCACGGCCACGGCGAAGATGATGAAAGCGACCATTCGCCAATACGTTTCGTGGCCGTCGCCGACGAACAGGGCCGCGAGGAACACCGGAACCAGCACGATGCGCAGGCCCGTGAGCACGTTGGCGACGTTGACCACACTCACGCGCGGGGTCAACGGATCGACGTCTGACTGACCCGGCACGTGATCAGAATATCGGTAGCGCAAACCGATACCCTCACTGCTGTGACCAGAGCTCCCTTCGACGACGATCTGGTGGTTCGTCGCGCCCGCACGTCGGACGTCCCTCAGATCAAGGCTCTGGTCGACGTCTATGCGGGAAAGATCCTCCTGGAGAAGAATCTCGTCACCCTCTACGAGTCGGTCCAGGAGTTCTGGGTGGCCGAGGTGGACGACGAGTTGGTCGGCTGCGGGGCACTGCACGTGCTGTGGTCCGACCTCGGCGAAGTGCGCACCGTCGCGGCACACCCGCGGATGCAGGGCCGCGGCGTCGGGCATGCCGTGGTGACGCGCCTTCTCGACGTCGCCCGGGAGCTGCGGCTGCAGCGGATCTTCGTGCTGACCTTCGAAACCGAGTTCTTCGGCAGCCACGGATTTCAGGAGATCGAGGGCACTCCGGTGACGGCCGAGGTGTACGACGAGATGCGCCGCTCGTATGACCTCGGCGTCGCCGAATTCCTGGACCTGTCCTACGTCAAGCCCAACATCCTGGGCAACACCAGGATGCTGCTGACGCTCTGAGCGCCGAACGTGAACCCCCTGCGACCATTCGGCTCGAACGTCGCAGAGGATTCACGTCGGGCGTGGGAGCTCAGTCCTCGTCGTCGGCGTCGGCCCCGTTGGCGTCGGCGCCGCCGCGGATCAGCATCAGGGTGCCCGCCAGCTCGTCGGGCTTGACCAGCACCTCGCGGGCCTTGGAGCCCTCGCTGGGTCCGACGATGCTGCGGGTCTCCATCAGGTCCATCAGACGGCCGGCCTTGGCGAAGCCGACCCGTAGCTTGCGCTGCAGCATCGACGTCGAACCGAACTGCGACGAGACCACCAGCTCGACGGCCTGGAGGAAGACGTCCATGTCGTCGCCGATGTCGGGGTCGACGTCCGTGCGCTCGCCGCCGGGCTTGGCGGCGGTGACGCCCTCGGTGTAGTCGGGCTCGGCCTGGTCCTTGCAGGCGGCGACCACGGAGTAGATCTCCTCGTCGCTGATGTAGGCGCCCTGGAACCGGACGGGCTTGTTGGCGCCCATGGGCAGGAACAGCCCGTCACCCATGCCGATGAGCTTCTCGGCGCCCGGCTGGTCCAGGATCACCCGGCTGTCGGTCAGCGACGACGTCGCGAACGCCAGACGCGAGGGCACGTTGGTCTTGATCAGACCCGTGACCACGTCGACCGACGGGCGCTGGGTGGCCAGGATCAGGTGGATGCCGGCGGCGCGGGCCTTCTGGGTGATGCGCACGATGGCGTCCTCGACGTCGCGCGGCGCGGTCATCATCAGGTCGGCGAGCTCGTCGACGATGGCGATGATGTACGGGTAGGTCTTGTAGACCCGCTCGCTGCCCAGCGGGGCGGTGATGACACCGGACTTCACGTTCTTGTTGAAGTCGTCGATGTGGCGGACCTTGTTGGCCTGCATGTCCTGGTACCGCTGCTCCATCTCCTCGACCAGCCAGGCGAGCGCGGCCGCCGCCTTCTTCGGCTGCGTGACGATGGGCGTGATGAGGTGCGGAATGCCCTCGTAGGGCGTGAGTTCCACCATCTTCGGGTCGATCAGGATCATCCTGACCTCTTCCGGGGTGGCCCTCGACAGCAGCGAGACCAGCATCGAGTTGACGAAGCTGGACTTGCCGGAACCCGTGGAGCCGGCGACCAGGAGGTGCGGCATCTTGGCGAGGTTCGCCGAGACGAAGTTGCCCTCGATGTCCTTGCCGAGCCCGATCACCAGCGGGTGGTGGTCGCGCCGGGTGGTCGGTGCGGTCAGGACGTCGGCCAGGCGGACCATCTCGCGGTCGGTGTTGGGCACCTCGATGCCGACGGCGGACTTGCCGGGAATGGGGGCGAGCATGCGGACGCTCTCGGTGGCCACCGCGTAGGCGATGTTCTTCTGCAGCGCGGTGATCTTCTCGACCTTGACGCCGGGTCCGAGTTCCACTTCGTAGCGGGTGACGGTCGGACCGCGGGTGCAGCCGGTGACGGCGGCGTCGACCTTGAACTGGTCGAGCACCGACTGGATGACGTCGATCATCTTGTCGTTGGCCGCGCTGCGGAGCTTCGGCGGATCACCGGCGACCAGCAGCTCGAGCGACGGAAGGTTGTACGGCCCCTCCACGACGCGGTCGAGCGAGAGGGTCTCCTCGGCGACCGGCACTGGGGCCGGCGTCGGCGCTTCGGGCTTCTTGCGCTTGGGACGGGCCTTGGGCTCGGGTGCGGTGGGCGTCTCGTCGACGAGCGGTTCGTCCAACGGGTAGTTGTCCATCGGCGTGCCGAGGCGGCTGACCGGCGCGGCCCCTGCGCCCGACCGGGGCGCGCCCGGCCACTGCGCCTCGTCGGCGCGGGTGGACGCGGGATCGTCGTAGTAGCCGTCGGAGAAGTCGTCGGCGCGCGCGGCGGGACGGTCGTCGTCGTAGTCGGCCTCGTCGTCGTACTCGTCGTCGTAGGTGTCGCCGCGGTAGGCGCCCATGAACATGTCCTGGATGGCGCCGGGCACTTCGCGGATCGTCGTGCCGGTCACCAGCAGGAGCCCGAACAGGATGCCGATGATCAGCAGCGGCGTCGCGATCCAGGGCGTCAACCCGTCGGACAGTGGTCCGCCGATGGCGAAGCCGACGAAGCCCGCGACCCGTTGCCGGTCGGCGGAGTCCTGGGGCGCGCCCGACCACAGGTGCCACAGGCCGAGCACGGGCAGCGCGATCATCGACGTGCCGAGAACGAGTCGGGGCCGCGCCTCCGGGTGCGGTTCGGTGCGCATCAGCAGTACCGCGACCGCGATCAAGGCGATGGGCAGCAGCACCACCGCGGAGCCGATGACGGTGCGCACCACCGAGTCGATCCAGCCGCCGACCGGTCGCGCCGCGTCGAACCACGAGCTGGCGGCCAGCACGACGGCCAGCGCCAGCAGACCGAGCGCGATGCCGTCGCGACGGTGACCGGGCTCGAGTTCACGCGCCCGTCCGACCGAGCGTGCGGTGGAACCCGCACCCTTGGCCAGCATCAGCCAACTCGCGCGCGCCCCCTTGCCGATCGCGGAGCCTGCGACGGCCACCGGAGAGGGATTGCGTCGTGGCGCGGGTTTGCGCCGCGGGGCGGCGGGGCGCGTCGTGCGCGCTCGGGGCTTTGAGCTGCTAGAACGAGCTCCCGAGCGGGCGGCGGTCTTACTAGCCATGGGGAAAGACTAGTCGCACTAACCCCACTTTCACCATTAGCCACACAGGTAACAAATAGCAAACGACGCCACGACGAATCCCGTAGGCCCGTGGCACCGCGCCGACCTGCGGCGACGACCAACGTGGCCAGGGTCACGCCACTTCGGGACGACGGATTCCGCAGGCATCGGTACTCTCGACTCGGTGACCGCAGCGGCGAAAATACGCGATGTTAAACCTTTGTTACACAACGTCTTTCGCTACGACGTTCCGGCCTCCCTGGTGGTGTTCCTGGTGGCGCTGCCGTTGTCGATCGGCATCGCCGTCGCCTCGGGCGCCCCGGTGGTCGCCGGTCTGATCGCCGCCATCGTCGGCGGAATCGTGTGCGCCGCCGTCGGCGGATCGCCGCTCCAGGTGAGCGGACCCGCCGCCGGACTCACCGTCGTGGTCGCCGAACTGGTCGCGCAGTTCGGCTGGAAGGCGACGTGCGCGATCACCGCGGCGGCGGGCGTGCTTCAAATCCTCCTCGGCCTGAGCCGCATCGCCCGCGCGGCGTTGGCGATCGCGCCCATCGTCGTCCACGCCATGCTCGCCGGCATCGGCATCACGATCGCCCTGCAGCAGGTTCACGTGCTGCTCGGCGGCGGGCCGCGCAGCAACGCCTGGGCCAACCTGGTCGCCCTGCCCGGGCAACTCGCCGCCCCCCAATGGTCGGAGGTGCTGGTCGGCAGCTTGGTCATCGCCATCATGTTGACCTGGCGCTTCGTCCCCAGCGCAGTGCGCGTCGTCCCGGGCGCGCTGGTCGCCGTGGTGGTCGCGACGGCAGTCAGCTACCTCCCCGGCCTGCGCACCGACCGCATCCAGCTCGACGAGTCCGTGGTCGACGCGATCGGCCTGCCCTCGATGCCGCAGGGCTCGTGGTCGGCGATCGCGATCGCCGTGCTCACCGTCGCCCTGATCGCCAGCGTCGAAAGCCTGCTGTCGGCCAGCGCGGTCGACAAGATGCACGGCGGCCCGCGCACCGACTTCAACCGCGAGCTGCTGGGACAGGGCACCGCCAACGTCTCCTCGGGCCTGCTGGGCGGCCTTCCCATCACCGGTGTCATCGTGCGCAGCTCCACCAACGTCTCGGCCGGCGCCAGGACGCGGGCCTCGGCCGCACTGCACGGCGTGTGGCTCCTGCTCTTCTCGGTGTTCCTGGTCGGCGTCGTGGAGATGATCCCCAACGCCGCGCTGGCGGGTCTGCTCATCGTCATCGGCGTCCAGCTGGTGAAGCTCGCGCACGTCGACCTGGCCCGCCGCACCGGCGAGGCGATGATCTACGGCGTCACGCTGGTGGCGGTGGTCTTCCTCAATCTGCTCGAGGGCGTGCTGATCGGGCTGGTGCTCGCCGTCGGCATCGCCGCCTGGCGCATCGTGCGCGTCTCGATCGTCGCCGAAGACCTCAGCGAGCGGTCCGCCGACGGGGGCCGCAACCAGTGGCACGTGGCCATCACCGGGTCGTGCACGTTCCTCGCGTTGCCCAGGCTGACCGCCGCGCTCGACGGCATCCCCCGCGGTGCCGACACCTTCGTCGACCTGAACGTCGACTACCTCGACCATGCGGCGATGGACACTCTGCAGGAGTGGATCCGGCAGCGCCGCGCCGCGGGTGACGAGGTCACCGTCACCGAGACGGGAACGGCGCGAATGGAATTCGCGCACGACCGGCCGCCGAAGCGCAACACCGAAGGAAGGCGGGTCATCTCGGCGCTGCGGCTGATCTGGCCCCCGCACCTCGCCGGCGGCGTCGACCGGTACAGCAACGGGGTGGCGCCGCTGCTGCGCGAGCGGCTCGGATCCGACGACGAACACAGCCCCCACACCATGCTGCTGACGTGCGCCGACGCCAGAATCCTGCCGAACCTGCTGACCGACAGCGGCCCCGGTGAGCTGCTCAACGTCCGCAACGTCGGCAATCTGGTGCCCGGCGGATCGGCCGACGCGTCGGTGGAGTCCGCGCTGAGCTACGCACTCGAACGGCTGTCGGTCCACACGATCGCGGTCTGTGGACACTCCGGCTGCGAGGCGATGGACGACCTCCTCCACGGCGGCGCCGACGGGGCGATCGGCCAGTGGCTCGACCACGGCCGCGCGAGCGTCGAGGCCCTGCGGGACGGCCACCCCGTGGCCAGGGCGGCCGCCGAGGCGGGCTTCGGCCCCGCCGACCAACTCGGCATGGTGAACGTGGCCATTCAGGTGCAGACCCTGCAACGACACCCGCTCGTCGCGCCGCGGCTGGCCGACGGTTCGGTCACCGTCGCCGGGCTGTTCCTCGAATTGGCTTCCGCACGGCTGTATCTGGTGGGCGCGGACCACGTCGACGAGATCGGGCAGGGCGCCGGGCTCGGCGAGGTAGTCCTCTGATCCATTACTGCGCTGGGTAATGTGAGTCACGCCGAGCCCCTCGGCGCCATTCACTCGATGAGGAGTCCCCGTATGCCCGTCGTCGTCGTCGCCACCCTGATCGCCAAGCCCGAGTCCGTCGACGCGGTGCGGACCGCGTGCACCCAGGCGATCGAAGCGGTCCACTCCGAGCCGGGGTGTCAGCTGTACTCGCTGCACGAGGCCGACGGCACGTTCGTCTTCGTCGAGCAGTGGGCCGACGAGGACGCGCTCAAGACGCACGGCACCGCCCCGGCGATCGGCACCCTGTTCGGGACCATCGGCGAACACCTGGACGGCGCCCCCGACATCAAGATGCTGCAGCCGGTCGTCGCCGGCGACCCCGCCAAGGGTCAGCTGCGTCCCTAACGATGGGATCCCTCGAGGGCAAGGTCGCCTTCATCACGGGAGCGGCCCGCGGTCAGGGTCGCGCCCACGCGGTGAAGCTGGCGTCGGAGGGCGCCGCCATCATCGCCGTCGACCTGTGCGACCAGATTGCGTCGGTGCCCTACCCGATGGCCACCGCCGACGACCTCGCCGCGACCGTGAAACTGGTGGAGGACATCGGTTCCCGCATCGTGGCCCTGCAGGCCGACGTGCGGGACCGCTCGTCGCTGAAGACCGCGTTGCGAACGGGCGTCGACGAGCTCGGCGGGCGCCTCGACATCGTGGTCGCCAACGCCGGCATCGCGCCGATGGCCGACGAAAACGCCTGGCACGACGTGATCGACGTCAACCTCACCGGTGTGCACCACACCGTGGACGTCGCGATGCGGCCCATGGTCAAGGCGGGCAACGGCGGCGCCATCGTGCTGATCAGCTCCGTGATGGGGTTGGTCGGCCTAGGTTCCCCGTTCGCCGGCTCCATCGGCTACGCCGCCGCCAAGCACGGCGTGGTCGGCCTCATGCGGTCGTATGCCAACCTGTTGTCCCCACAGCACATTCGAGTGAACTCGATTCACCCGGCGGGAGTCCGGACACCCATGGTCGACAACGAGTTCACCCGGAAGTGGCTCGCCGACATGACCGGCAGCGAGGACGGCGACCTGACCATGGCCAGCATCGCCAACATGGAGACCGTCGAGCCGGAGGTCATCGCCGACACCGTGGCCTGGCTGGTCGCCGATTCCGGCAAGCACATCACCGGGGTGGCGCTGCCGGTCGACGACGGTTACGTCAACAAACGCTAGATCTCGAGGACCGTCGGCACGATCATCGGCTGGCGGCGGTACTTCTCGGCCACCCACTTGCCGACGGAACGCCGGGCGGCCTGCGCGAACCGGGTCGGGTCGGTCACCTTCTCCTTGACGAGCGCCTGCAGCGCGTCCTCGACGAGGCGGGTGACCGGCTCGAGTGCCTTGGGGTCCTCGGAGAAACCCCGTGACTGCAGGTGCACCGGGCCGGCGATCTTGCCGGTGGCCCGGTTGAGCACGATGGTGACGGCGATGAAACCCGAGGACAGCACCAGGCGTTCGCCCAGCGTGGCGTCGCCGACGTCACCGGTGACCAGACCGTCGACGAACATCTTGCCGACCGGCACCGCGCCGGAGATCCTCGCGCGGCCCTTGACGAGGTCGACGCTGACGCCGTTCTCGGCGAGCACGATGTTCTCGTCGGGCACACCGGAACTCGCGGCGAGCGCGGCGTTGGCCCGCATGTGGCGCCAGGTGCCGTGCACCGGCATGACGTTGCGCGGACGTACGCCGTTGTAGAGGAACAGCAGCTCCCCCGCGTAGGCGTGGCCCGAAACGTGAACGCGCACTTGGCCGTTGGTGACGACGCGCACGCCGATCTTGGCCAACGAGTCGAGCACGTCGAAGATGGCCTCCTCGTTGCCCGGAATCTGCGACGAGGACATGATGATCAGGTCGCCCCGGGTCAGCGTGATGCTGCGGTGCTCACCACGCGACATCCGCGACAGCGCGGCCATCGTCTCGCCCTGGGTGCCGGTGGTGACCAGGGTGATCCGGTCCGCGGGCAGCAGTTCGGCGGCGGCGATGTCGACCACGTCGTCGTCGCCGACGTTGAGGAAGCCGAGATCCTTGGCAATCCCCATGTTGCGCACCATGGATCTGCCGACGAAGGACACCTTGCGCCCCAGGGCCACTGACGCGTCGACGATCTGCTGCACGCGGGCGACGTTGGACGCGAAGCACGCGACGATGACGCGCCCCTCGGCACCGCGAATCAGCCGGTGGAGGTTGGGCCCGATCTCGCTCTCCGACGGCCCCACTCCCGGGATCTCGGCGTTCGTCGAGTCGCACAGGAACAGGTCCACGCCGGCGTCGCCGAGCCGCGACATGCCGGGCAGGTCGGTGGGCCGGCCGTCCAGCGGCAGCTGGTCGAGCTTGATGTCACCGGTGTGCAGCAGCGTGCCGGCACCGGTGTAGACGGCGATGGCCAGCGCGTCGGGAATCGAGTGGTTGACGGCGAAGTACTCGCACTCGAACACCCCGTGGTTGCTGCTCTGCTTCTCGGCGACCTCGACGAATACCGGCTTGATGCGGTGTTCCCGGCACTTCGCGGCGATCAGCGCCAAGGTGAACTTCGATCCCACGACGGGGATGTCGGGGCGCAGTTTGAGCAGGTGCGGAATGGCGCCGATGTGGTCTTCGTGGGCGTGCGTCACGACCAGCGCCTCGATGTCGTCGAGGCGACCTTCGATGTGCCGCAGATCGGGCAGGATCAGGTCGACCCCCGGCTCGTCGTGGCCGGGGAAGAGCACGCCGCAGTCGATGACGAGCAGGCGCCCGAGGTGTTCGAGAACGGTCATGTTGCGGCCGATCTCGCTGATGCCGCCGAGCGCGGTGACCCGCAGCCCGCCCGGCTCCAGCGGGCCGGGAGGGGTGAGTTCGGCGGTCATCGGAGCACGCCGGCTGTCTGCATGTCTGCCTTCAGCGCGTCGACCTGAGCGCTCGTCGCGGGGATCTGCGGGAGTCGCGGATCCCCAGTGTTGAAGCCCAACAAGTGAAGTCCTGTCTTTGCCATGGTGACGCCGCCGAGACGGTTCTGGGCGTCGTTGAGGGTGCCGAGGCTGACGTGAATCTTGCGCGCCGTCGCCAGGTCGCCGGAGGTGAACGCGGACAACATGTCTCGCAACTGGCTCGCCGCCAGGTGACCCCAGACACTGATGAAACCGGTCGCCCCCATCGCCAGCCACGGCAGGTTGAGGGCGTCGTCGCCGGAGTAATAGGCCAGCCCCGTCTCGGCCATGATCATCGCGCCCCCGTGCAGGTCGCCCTTGGCGTCCTTGATGGCGACGATGTTGGGGTGCGGTGCGATGGCCCGGACGGTGTCCCATTCGATGGGCACCACCGAGCGGGGCGGGATGTCGTAGAGCACGTTCGGCAGCGCGGTGGCGTCGGCTACCGCGGTGAAGTGGGCGACCAGCCCGGCTTGCGGCGGCCGCGAGTAGTACGGGGTGACGACGAGGAGACCGTGGGCGCCCTCGGCCTCGCAGGCCTTGGCGAGGCGCACGCTGTGCGCGGTGTCGTACGACCCCGCTCCGGCGATCACCCGGGCGCGGTCGCCCACCGCCTCGAGGACGGCGGCGAGCAGTTCGAGCTTCTCGGCGTCGTCGGTCGTCGGCGATTCGCCGGTGGTTCCGGAGACCACGAGACCGTCGCACCCGGCGTCGACCAGGTGCTTCGCGAGCTTCTTGGCGACGGCCAGGTCTACCGAGCCGTCCGGGCCAAACGGCGTCACCATGGCCGTCAGCACCGTGCCCAAACGGGCGCTGACGTCGAATCCGCTGGTGGTCACGCGGTTGAGATTACCCGCTCGGCATGGGCGATCACGAGCACCGGTGTCACTCGTCGAGCACGCCCGCGCGCCGCATCGCGGCGGAGATGAGTTCGAAGTCGATGCCGACGTGTGCCCGGGCCACGGCGTCGGCGTCGTCGGCGCGGCCGTCGGCGATCGCGTCGACCAACTCCTCGTGCTCGTGCAGCGACCGCAATTCCATGTCGCGCATGGTCGCCGGCTCACCCCACAGGTGCGCGGGCGCGCCGATGCTGACCGAGGCCTCGAGGTCGACGAGGACCTGTTTGAGCACCGCGTTGTGCGCGGTGTCCATGATGGCCAGGTGCAACCGGCTGTCGGCCTGCTGGGCCGCCAGGCCCGTCTCGGCGGTCCGATACGCCTCGAGTGCGCTCCGCAGCCCGTCGACGTCGGCTGCGGTCCGTGCGTCGGCGGCCGCGCGGCACACCGCACCATGCAGTCGCGCGACTGCGTCATACCGGTCCCGCAGTTCCCCCAGCCTCATCGCCAGCGTGCGACGTACCGCGTCGGTGGACGACTCCGGCCACTGGTCGACGACGTAGGAGCCTCCGCCGCGGCCGCGGCGGGTCTCGAGCAGCCCGCGGTCGACCAGCCTGGCCAGTGCTGCCCGCACCGTCATGCGCCCCACGCCCAGCGCCGCGGCGAGATCGCGTTCCACCGGGAGTCGGGCGCCGGGCAGGTATTCGCCGATGGCAATGGCGGTGACGAGCCGGTCGGTGATCTCGTCCACCCGGGTCGGCATGTCCAGATGCTGGGCGAGCAGGCCCGACGGAGGCACGGCGAGATCCTCGGCCATCGTGCTCCCCCCGTCGTGGATACGGCGAATGTTAATTCCTCTTCTTTGGTCTTGCAGCGAGACCATTGTGGGTACATGCTGAGCGCCATGCCCGTCCAGACCCACATGGTGCCCTTCCTCGACGGCGAGACCTGGGTACAGGTCACCAGCCCCGACACCCCCCGCCCCGACACCCTTCCGTTGTTCGTCTTGCACGGCGGCCCCGGAATGGCGCACGACTACGTGCGCAACCTCGCCGAACTCGCCGACGAGACCGGCCGCGTCGTCGTCCACTACGACCAGATCGGCTGTGGCCGCAGCACGCACCTGCCCGAGGCACCCACGGAGTTCTGGACCCCGGCGTTGTTCGTCGACGAGTTCCACGCCGTGCGGACGGCCTTGGGGATCGACCGGTATCACGTGCTCGGCCAGTCCTGGGGCGGCATGCTGGGCGCCGAAATTGCCGTCCGCCGGCCCGACGGCCTGGTCTCGCTGTCGATCTGCAACTCCCCGGCGTCGATGGAGTTGTGGATGGCCGCCGCCGCCCTGCTGCGCTCCGAACTGCCCGAGGACACCCAGGAGGCACTCGACCGCCACGAGGCGACGGGCACCGTCACCGACCCGGAGTACCTCGCCGCGACGCAGGAGTTCTACCGACGCCACGTCTGCCGGGTGACACCCACGCCCCAGGACTTCCTCGACAGCGAAGCCCAGATGGAAGCGGAGCCCACGGTCTACCACACCATGAACGGCCCCAACGAGTTCCACGTTCTCGGCACCCTGAAGTCGTGGTCCGTCGAAGACCGGCTGGACCAGATCACGGCGCCGACGCTGGTGGTCGCCGGCGAGTTCGACGAGGCCACGCCGGCCACGTGGAAGCCGTTCGTCGAGCGGATACCCGACGCGCGCGACCACGTCTTCGCCGGCGCCAGCCACTGCACGCACCTGGAACAACCGGCCGAGTTCCGCGCCGTCATCGCCTCATTCCTCACCGAACACGACCGATAGGAACGCCGCATGGTCAACTCCGACACGCCACCCGCGCAGGGGCAGCGCACCCTCGAATCATTCGGCTACACACAGGAACTCAACCGCTCGGTGTCGACGGTCGACCTGCTGGTGTACGGGTTGGTCTTCATGGTGCCGATCGCGCCGTGGGCCATCTTCGGCACGGTGTACAACAGCGCGTCCGGCATGGTGCCGCTGGTCTACCTCATCGGCCTGATCGCCATGATCTTCACCGCGCTGGCCTACGCGCAGATGGCGAAGTCGTTCCCGCTGGCCGGCTCGGTGTTCTCCTACGTCGGTCGCGGCATCCATCCCAGCGTCGGCTTCTTCGCGGGCTGGGCGATCCTGCTGGACTACCTACTGGTGCCGACGCTGCTGTACGTCTTCGCCGCCGAGTCGATGGTCGGGCTGTTCCCCGGCAGTCCCCGGTGGGTGTGGGCGATCGTCTTCGTCATCGTCAACACGATCATCAACCTGGCCGGCATCAGCCTGCTGAAGATCGCCAACCGGGTGTTCCTCGCCATCGAGCTGGTGTTCGTGGTGGTCTTCGTCGTCATCGCCGTGCGCGCCATCAACGGACAATCCCTGCCCAACGTCGGCTGGAGCACGCTGCCCATCTGGGACTCGAGCACCGTCACCGCGCCCCTGATCGCGACCGCGCTCTCGATCGCCGTGCTCAGCTTCCTGGGCTTCGACGGCATCTCGACGCTGGCCGAGGAGTCGACGGGACGCAAGAACCCCGCCGGCCGGGCGATGATCATCGCGCTGTTCGTGGTCGCGTTCCTGTTCATCACCCAGACGTGGCTGGCCAGCCTGCTCGCCGGCGGCCGTGAGTCGTTCAGCGACGACGAGGCGGGCAACGCCTTCTTCACCCTCGTCCAGGCGGCGTCCAACACGGGGTGGATGAACGCGTTCTTCGCGGTCAACGTGATGGCGGTGGGCTTCGCGAACGCGATGGCCGCCCAAGCCGCGACCAGCCGCCTGCTCTACTCGATGAGCCGCGACGGCCAGCTGCCGAGCTTCCTGTCGAAGATCAGCAGCCGCAAGGTCCCCATCGCGGCCATCCTCGTGGTCAGCGCGCTCAGCCTGGTGCTGGTGCTGTTCTTCGTCGGCCAGATCGGCCTCATCTCGTCGCTGGTCAACTTCGGTGCGCTGTTCGGCTTCTGCCTGCTCCACGTCTCGGTGGTCTGGTATTACGTGGGTCGCCAGAAGTCGAAGAACTACCTGCTGCACCTGGTGGTGCCGACGCTGGGCTTCCTGATCATCGGCTACGTGTTGTTCAACGCCGATTCGCTGGCCAAGATCGGCGGCCTGGTGTGGCTGGTGATCGGCGCGATCGTGTTCGCAGTCAACGTCTTCCGCGGCAAGGGCGTGCCCGAGCTCGCCGAGGAGGGAACGACCCCCGGGGAAGGCGGAGGTCGGGCATGACCGTGCCGGCGGCCCGACTGCTGGACGTCGTCGACCACGACATCCTGCCGCTGACCGAGCGGGGCGTCGCCTCGGGCAACAAGGTCTTCGGTGCGGCGATCCTGCGCAAGTCCGACCTGTCGCTCGTCGTCGCGGGCACCAACGACGAGACCGACAACCCGCTGCTGCACGGTGAGATCAACACGCTCAACCAGTTCTATGCGTCGTCGGCCCCGCGCCCGCCGACCAGTGAACTGGTGTTCCTGACCACCCACGAGCCGTGCACGCTGTGCATGTCGGCGATCACCTGGGCGGGGTTCGACAACTACTACTACTTCTACAGCCACGAGGACTCGCGCGACAGCTTCGCCATCCCCCACGACCTGGTGATCCTCAAGGAACTCTTCGGCTTGGAGCCCGGCGGCTACCGGCGGTCCAACGCGTTCTGGACGGCGTATGCCCTGGCCGATCTCGTCGAGTCGGAGGACGAGCCGCTGCGCTCGGAGTTGCGGGCGCAGACCGCGCGGATCAAGGCGCGCTACGCCGCGCTGTCGGAGCAATATCAGGAGTCGAAGGGCGACAACGACATTCCGCTGAGCTGACCGGCGTTCGGGCGGCGCCGAGGCGGGGGTTCAGCCGGTCGGCTGAATGGACGTCATCCGGAACCACCCGGGATGGCCGTCGTCGGGCGTGAAGCGGACGACGAGGGTCTCGGGCGGGAACCGGGTCGCCAGGTCGTTGAGCTGTCTGGGCAGAAACGCCGTCGCCTTGCCGTTGCCGTACCAGTTCGGATCGGTCGGATTACCCGGCGGAGCAGCTGAGTTCACCCTCTCGAGGGTGGCGTCCCACTGCTGCACCGGATCCGGCGATCCGCCCGCAAACCCGGTCGACGGCAGGTACGCCTGCGGCTGGCCCGAGAGGGTGATCGCCACCTGGCCACCGGCCGGCGTCCCGGTGATGGTGCCGTCGACGGCGTCGGCGGTCACTGACACGAGCCTGGCGCTGCACGAGCCGGCGTCGACCGCGGCGGCCGGAGGGCAGCCCGTGGGATCGGCATCGGCCGGCGAGGCGCCGAGTACAAGACCGGCCCACAACAGTGCGGTCAGGGCCGCAATGCCGACGACGTCGCGCGACATCACGCCGACACGTCCTGCTCGACGTGACCGAACTCGACGTTCTTGCCGTCGAACGAGCCGCTGCAGGACACCACCACGTGATAGGTCGCGAACGGCGGCGGCGCCAGCACGGTGAAGCTGGCACTGCCCTTGGGTCCGATGTTGAAGTTCCTGTTCGATCCCGGGAGTACGGGATTGGTTGCGGCGTACGTGCAGCTGCCGGGGATGTCGGCAGTGCTCGTGACGTTGACCGTCCACTGAAAGCCCTTGTCGAAGGACACCCGAACGGCGTCCGTCGGTGGCACCTTGACCGGGTCGGGGGCAGCGGCGGGCGAGGCCGCCACCGGGTCGGGAGCCTTGGGCGCCTCGACGGGCTTGGCCGGCGCCCCGAACACGATCGTCACGACGTCCACCGACCGGTCCTCGTACCGGATGAATCCGACCCCAAAGTCGGTGAAGTCGCAGCTGCTGACGACGGGTCCGGCACCCCTCCGGTAGGCGCTGTTCGTCGCGGCCGCCTGGGGATCGCCGGAACCGAGGAAGGCCAGCGTCCTGCCGTCGTAGTTGCCGGGCTGGCCGTCGACGGGGTTCTCCGACCGCGCAAACTTCTGCGCGGCGTCCTCCAGAGCGGGAACGTAGTTCAACTGTGGGCATCGCGTGTTGGCCCGATCGCGGTTCACGGCGCCGATGATCGGGCCGAGGGGGTCGTCGGCGCTCGCGACGGGCGTCGCGAGCGCTCCCGGCAGCAACGCTGCGCCGAGGACGGCACTCGCAATGGCAATCTGTACGGACGTTCGTGCGGTCATCGGCGTTCCTCACCACTGGTCTCGCGGTCACGGTCAATCCGGAGGCAGCCGTCGGTGACTCCCCCGGTCGAGGGCGCTGACGAGGCTCTTCGCGTCCCGACGCCGACGTTAATTGTCACGGCGTCGACGAGTAACTAGGTGATTCCCTAGTAACGCCGACGATCCCCCCCAACCGAGCGGAAGTGAGCTAGTCGTCCAGTTCCCGCATGTGCCTGCCGAGTTCGGCCCTCGAGCGGATGCCGAGTTTGCGATAGATGCCGGCGAGGTGGAACTCCACGGTCTTCGGGCTGATGAACAGCCGCTCGGCCACCTCACCGTTGGTCATGCCCGTGGCCGTCAAACGGGCGACACGACGCTCGGACGGAGTGAGTACCGGTTGCGTCCCGTCGGCGCCGGCCCGATCCAGTTCAGCACGGGCACGCGTGGCCCAGAGGGGTGTGCCCAGGTGCTCGAAGGCCGCCGACGCCGCCCGCAGCGACGCGGTGCCCGACTGCTCGTGACGCCACCGCCGTTGAACCGTGCCCAGCACCAATTGGGTACGTGCCCGCTCGAAGGGCATTGGGAGGCAGTCATGTTCGACCATGGCGCGTTCGAGGGCACGCAGCGCACCGTGGACGTCGCCCCGCGCGGCCAGCAACATGCCACGGCACCGGGCGCCGACCGCCGACATCCACGGGCGGTCGAGTCTGGCGCCGTTGCGTTCGAGAACGTCGACGAGCGGTTCGGCCTCGTCGAGTCGGCCCAGGTGGACCAGGGCTTCGACGAGGTCCGGCATGAACGACGCCGCGATGATCTCCGTCGCCTCTGGGGCCTCGGTGAGCTTCGTGGTCAACGGCGCCAGCGTGGCGATCGCCTCCGCATGGTTGCCGAGCGACACCTCGAGGAAGCCGAGCACCGTCACCGGCCACTCGGCCATGGTCACGAAGCCGCTACGGGCGCTGGCGGCCGCGGCATGCGCCAGATCGGATCTGGCATCGGGTTCGACGCCGGCGTACGCCCGCGCTGCGGCGCGGGTCGTGAAGGCAACGAACAAAGAGACGTTGCCGCCAAGCTGCTGAGCCCGCTCGACGGTCTCCTCGGCCAGCTCGCCCGCCTCCCTCAGCTCACCCAGCCAGATCGCCACGAAGCACATGTGGAAGGCGACGAACACGAGCTCGCCCTCCTCGCCACGTTCCCGGCAACCCCGATGAACGGACGCCAGGGCATCCCTGGCGGTCTCGAGCTGGCCCGACCACGCCGCCAACATCGCACTCTGCATCGAGGGACGAAAGGCGATCGGTACGTTCGCGCGCGGATCATCCAACTGCAGCGCTCGTCGCACGTCGGCGCGGTCGAAACCCTTGCCTCGGATGAACTGCACCATCGCGCGCATGCCGAGCGCCTGACCCAGCAGAGTTGGCACCTCGGATCGCGTCGCGACGCGGACGGCGTCCTCCACGACTGTGAGCGCATCGGCGGACCGCCCGGCGTTCAGCTGAGCGAACGACAGGGTGACCAGCATCCGTGCCCGCAAAGCGGAATCGTCACCGACCTCGTCCAACCCGCGCTCGAGCAGGCCCGCACCTTCGACGAAGCTGTCGTCGAACAGTTCGACGACGGCAAGCATCATCAACGCGTTGGCGCGAAGCGACCCCGGACCCGACCGCGAGATGGCCTGATCGAGGAGCTCCCGGGCCCGGCGGGGATTGCCGGCGCCGACGTGATGGGCCGCTGACCGAATCTGGCGTTCGGGTGTGTGACCCCCGAGCTCGAGGCCGAGATCGAGCAATTCCGCGGCGGCGGACGGTGCCCCGCGCTTGCGCGCCAACTCCGACGCAACGTCGAGGGCGTCCAGGAGTTCGGCAGTTCCCTCCGTCGCCGCGAGCGCGAGATGTCGGGCCCGCGACTCCGGGTCTGCCACCAGATTCGCCAGCCTGGCATGCATCGATCGCCGAAGCGGTGCGGGAGTGTCCGTGTAGACGCCCCTGGCCAGAAGCGGATGGGTGAACCGCACGGAGGAGCCGTCGACGTCGACGATGCCCGCGCTCTCCGCGACCGCAAGGAGGGCCATCAGGTCGTCGGCGTCGTCACCCGTCGCGCCGGCGACGAGCGCCACGGTGGGGATGGCAAGACATGCCACCGCGAGCAGTGCCGGGCGCACCCCGTCGCCAAGACCGCGGATCCGCGTGCGGACCACCTCCGCGAGCGAGGTGGGCAACGACGCCGGGTCGAGCGTGTTGCCCTCCAACGAACGCGCGAGCTCGAGACCGTAGAACGGATTGCCATGTGAGACCGCCTGGATCTCGAGCATCGTGGCCCGCGGAAACGAGCGCCCGACCCGCGTGGTGATCACCTCGTGCAAACCGCTGGAGTCGAACGGCCGCAACCGGATTCGGCGGATCGAGTCGGGTGCGGACAGCTGCAACCAGGACGTCGCGTCGATGCTGTCCCGGTCGTTGCGCGTCGTCGCCAATACCGTCACCCGGCCGGCGAACCGCCGGGCCGCATACGCGAGTGCCCGAGCGCTGGAGTCGTCGACCCACTGCAGGTCGTCAATGGCCAGGAGCACCGGCGACGCGGTGCAGAGCCGATGCACCACCGACAGCAGGGCCGCCGACACGGCTCGCGGATCCGTCGGCGCCTCACCAGCTTCGGCTCGCAACAAGACGTGGTCCATCGCCACCCGTTGCGGATCCGGGAGCACGGACAGCGCGGCCTCGTCGGCGTTGCCGAGAAGATCGGCCAGAGTCGAATGGGACAGCGCCGATTCGGCCGCGGCTGGCCGGGCCGACAACACCGTCAGGCCGTGCGCGGGCGCCTGCTCGACGCCGGCAAGCCACAGCGTGGTCTTGCCGATTCCGGGCTCCCCCTCGATCACCAGAGCCGACGGTACGGCGCCAGGTGCGGCGAGGAACTCGGTCACTGCTCGAATTTCAGCCTCACGACCCAGAAGTCGCGACGTCGTCATCGACCGATCACGTCTTCATGATGCTCCACCTGCCGCGTTGCCGCTCGCCGTCGCGCACGAGAGACGTCGACCATCCGGGGTGAGCAAATAAACCGAGGACTAGAGCCGACGTCGCAGCGGCTCGGCCAGATCGCCGCGCTCCCCCACCACCACGTCGTCGAGCTCCAACCACGTTGCCATGGTGCGCAACTCGCCGGCGAGCGCGGCGGCCACCCGGCTGGGGTCCTGGCCCGGTTCGGTGAAGGCACCGACGGCGTGCAACGCACCGCGGACCCGCTCGGCCTTGAGGTCCACCCGACCGACCAGCTCACCGTCGAGCATCAGCGGCCACACGTAGTAGCCGAACTGGCGCTTGGGTTCGGGCACGTAGATCTCGATGCGGTAGTGGAATCCGAACAGCCGCTCCACGCGCGGCCGAAAGAAGATCAGCGGGTCGAACGGGCACAGCAGCGCCGTCCCACGGTTCACCCGGGGCACCACCTGGCCGGCTCTGAGGTAGGCGGGCGCCGTCCACCCGTCGACCTCGACGGGTTCCAACTCCCCCTGGGCGACCAGGTCGGCGATGACGGGCTTGGCCTGCCCGGCGCCCAACCGGAAGTAGTCGCGGATGTCGGTCTCGGTCGCGACGCCCAGCGCGGTCGCCGACCGCAGCACCAGTTCCCGCACCGCGTCGGCGTCGGCCACCTCGCGGGCGAACACCTCCTGCGGCAGCACCCGCTCGCTGAGGTCGTAGTGCCGCGCAAACCCCACGCGGGTGGCCGTGGTCAACGTGCCGGCGGCGAACAGCGCCTCGGCCACCCACTTGGTGTCGCTGCGATCCCACCACGGACCCTTGCGTCCGCGTGGCTCGGCGGCCAGGTGCGCTTCGATCTGACCGGCCGTCGAGGGACCCAGCTCGCCAACCGCCGCGACGACGTCCTCGGCCAGCTGCCGGTTCTTGCGGACGATTTCCTTGCCCCACCTGCCGTCGGCGTAGTCGCGCATCCGCCATCGCAACAGGGGCCAGTCGTCGACGGCCATCAGCGCCGCCTCGTGGGCCCAGTACTCGACGAGCAGACGCGGCGATCGCGCGGAGTGACTCCACGCCGCCCGCTCGAGGACGCCGCGGTCATACGGGCCGAGCCGGCTGAAGATCGGCGCGTAGTGCGCGCGGACGGCGACCGACACGGAGTCGAGCTGCAGCACCTGGATTCGTGACACCAGGCGTTTGAGGTGCGCGCGGGTCACCGGGCCGGTGGGCTTGGCCTCGGCGAACCCCTGCGCCGCGACGGCGACCCGGCGCGCCTGAGCGGCGGTGAGTCTCATGCCCGGACGTAGCTCGAGAATCGGTAGCGCAACCCCGACGCGCTGGTGAGCCAGTCCCCCTCAATACCGACCCACGCCTCGTCGAGCGCGGGTGCGACGGCGTCGTCGTCCTCGCGGGTGAGTGCGACGTCGACCTCGGTCACCTCGCAGCGGGTGGCCAGCGGGAGCGCCTGCGCGTAGATCTGCGCCCCGCCGATGATCCACGCGTCAGCGTCGGTGAGTGCGTCGTCGAGGGTGCCCACCACCGTGGCTCCGTCGGCCTGGTACCCGGCGTGTCTGCTGACGACCACGTTGCGCCGACCCGGCAGCGGTCGCACCTTCGCGGGCAAAGACTCCCACGTCAGCCGGCCCATGACGACGGTGTGGCCGATGGTCAGTTCCTTGAAACGCGCCTGGTCCTCGGGCAACCGCCACGGGATGCCGTTGGCCCGCCCGATGACACCCGACGACGACTGCGCCCAGATGAGACCAGTCCTCATACCGCCACGGGGGCCTTGATCCCCGGATGCGGATCGTAGTTGACCACCGCGATGTCGTCGTAGGCGTAGTCGAAGATCGAATCTCGCGGCGCCAGAACGAGTTCCGGATAGGGCCGCGGATCTCGGCTGAGCTGCAGCCGCACCTGGTCGACGTGGTTGTCGTAGACGTGGCAGTCACCGCCGGTCCAGACGAACTCGCCGACCTCCAGGCCGGCCTGGGCGGCCATCATGTGGGTCAGCAGCGCGTAGCTGGCGATGTTGAACGGCACGCCGAGGAAGAGGTCCGCGCTGCGCTGATACAGCTGGCAGGACAGCTTGCCGTCGGCCACGTAGAACTGGAAGAAGGCGTGACATGGCGGCAGCGCCATCTGGGGGATCTCGCCGACGTTCCACGCCGAGACGATGTTGCGCCGCGAATCCGGGTCGCGCTTGAGCAGCTCGAGGGCGGCGCTGATCTGGTCGACGTGCTCACCCGAGGGCGTCGGCCAGGATCGCCACTGCACGCCGTAGACGGGGCCCAGTTCGCCTGTCGAACTTGCCCATTCGTCCCAGATGGTGACGCCGTGCTCCTGCAGCCAGCCGACGTTGGACTCCCCGCGCAGGAACCACAGCAGTTCGTAGACGACCGACTTGAGGTGCACCTTCTTGGTGGTGATCAACGGGAATCCCGCCGCGAGGTCGTAGCGGAGCTGATGTCCGAACAGGCTGCGGGTACCCGTGCCGGTGCGGTCGGACTTGGGGGTTCCGGTCTCGAGCACCAGTCGCAACAGATCTTCGTACGGGGTGGCGATCGGCACGGGGCTAGTTTACGGCCAGCCCCCGACGGTTGAGACGGCACTCCGGGCGCGAGTCCCTCGCACTTTCCCGCCGCCAACGCCGCCTCGACGAGCCTGTGGATGAATCAAGCGGCGACGTGACGAAACGTGAAATTCTGCGGCACGTGGAGCGAGTGTTCGTCGGGAGCGAGGCGCTGGGGGGTGGGGTGCTCACCCGCCACGAACTCCGGACCTCCTACCGCCGGGTGCTGCCCGACGTGTACGCAGCGAAGCGGACGGTCCTCACGCTCGAGGACAGAACCGTCGCGGCCTGGCTGTGGTCCGGGCGCGAGGGCGTCGTCAAGGGCCTGGCGGCGTCGGCGATGCTTGGCGCCAAGTGGGTCGACGACGACATCCCGATCGAGCTGAACTGGGGCAACCATCGGCCGCCGACGGGTGTCGTGACCCGCAACGACACCCTCCTCGACCCAGAGGTCGCACGACACGGCGCCATGGCGATCACGACCGCAGACCGCACGGCATTCGACCTGGGGTGTCGAGGGCCGGTATGGCAGGCGGTGGCCAGGCTGGACTCATTGGCCAGGGCCACCCACTTCAAGGTCGGCGACGTGCAGGAGCTGGCGCTGCGCCATCCGCACGTCAAGGGCCTCAGGCAATTGGATCGGGTGCTCGAGCTCGTCGACGCGGGCGCCGAGTCGCCGCAGGAGACGCGGATACGGCTGATGCTGATGGACGCAGGCTTTCCCCGGCCGCAGACTCAGATTCCGGTTCGCGGACCTGATGGCTTCCCGCGCTACTACCTCGACATGGGGTGGGAAGACGTCATGGTCGCCGTCGAATACGACGGCAGACACCACACCGACCGGCCCGTCTACTCCAGGGACATCATCCGGCTGGAATACCTCAACTCCGTCGGTTGGATCGTCGTGCGAGTGGTCGCCGAGCATCGCCGGGCCGAGATCGTGCATCGCGTGCGCCAGGCGTGGGAGTTGAGACGGCGCTGACGGCGGTGGTCACTCGCACTTCCCCGCCGCCACTGCAGTCTCAACGCACGGCGGTCAGGGGTACGGAGTACAACGGAGGCCATGCCCACGATCACAGACACCATCACCACTCATGACGGAACGTGTTCGGTCACCCTCGCGACGCCCGAGGGCGACGGCCCGTGGCCGGGGGTCGTGATGTACCCCGACGCCGGCAGCCGTCGCCCCGTGTTCGACGAGATGGCCCAGAAGCTGGCCGACTACGGCTACGCCGTGCTGGTGCCCGACGTCTACTACCGCCACGGCGAGTACGCACCCTTCGACCTGAACACCGCCTTCAGCGATCCCGACGAGCGCAACCGGGTGATGTCGATGATGGGCAGCGTCACCCCCGACCTGATGGCGCAGGACGCCGTCGCGTTCTTCGACTACCTGGAGTCACGCCCCGAGGTCTCCGGGACGTCGTTCGGCACCACCGGTTACTGCATGGGCGGACGCACCTCCCTGGTGGTCGCGGGCCGGGTGCCCGAGCGGGTCGCGGCGGCGATGTCGTTCCACGGCGGCGGCCTGGCGACCGACGATCCGGGCAGCCCGCACCTGCTGGCCGACCAGATCAGCGCCGCGGTGTACGTGGCCGGCGCCGAGAACGACGGCTCGTTCACCACCGAGCAGGCCGAGACCCTCGAGAAGGCGCTGACCGCCGCGGGCGTCGAGCACACCATCGAGACCTACCCCGCCGCACACGGATTCGCGGTCTCCGACCACGAGGCTGTCTACGATCCCGCGGCCGCCCAGCGGCACTGGGATGCGATGGAGCGCTTCTTCGGCGCCAAGCTGGGCTGACGCCCGCGGGCAACTCGTTTGCCTCGGCCCCTGCCGTAGGCGACTATGAGCGCGTGTACGACCAAGCCGCCACCGAGTCCGATCCGTCCGACCCCGGGTTTCGCATAGACCCGGTCCTCGCCAGGAGCTGGCTGCTGGTCAACGGTGCGCAGCCGGACCGGTTCGCCGCCGCCGCGCACTCGCGCGCCGACATCGTCGTGCTCGACATCGAGGACGCCGTCGCGCCCAAGGACAAGGACGCCGCCCGCGAGAACGTCCGCACCTGGCTGACGTCGGGCAACGACGACTGGGTGCGCGTCAACGGTTTCGGCACGCGGTGGTGGGCCGACGACCTGGAGATGCTGGCGGCCACGTCCGTCGGCGGGGTGATGCTGGCGATGGTGGAATCGGTCGACCACGTCATCGAGACCGCCAAGCGCCTGCCGGACGTCCCGATCGTCGCCCTCGTCGAAACCGCCAGGGGGTTGGAGCGGATCACCGAGATCGCGGCGACGAAGGGCACCTTCCGGCTCGCGTTCGGCATCGGCGACTTTCGCCGCGACACCGGCTTCGGCGACAACCCGGCCACCCTGGCCTACGCCCGGTCCCGGTTCACCATCGCGGCGAAGGCGGCCCACCTGCCCAGCGCCATCGACGGACCGACCATCGGGTCGAGCGCGCTGAAGCTCATCGAGGCCAGCGCCGTCTCCGTCGAGTTCGGGATGACCGGCAAGATCTGCCTGACCCCGGACCAGTGCCCGGCGGTGAACGAGGGCCTCTCCCCGTCCCCCGACGAAATCAGTTGGGCGACTGAGTTCTTCGCCGAGTTCCAGCGCGACGGCGGCGAGATCCGCAACGGCTCGGATCTGCCGCGCATCGCGCGGGCCACCAAGATCCTCGACCTGGCGAAGGCCTACGGCATCCACTCATCGGAGTACGGCGACGATCCCGAACACGTCCCGGCGCCGTCGGACACCTACCACTACTGATCGCCGTGGCGGAGGAATGACGCCACGGCCTCGACGATTCCGCGCCCGGCGTACACCGCGGCGGCGACCGACACCACGATCATCACGACGAACATGACCAGCCAGTTGCTGCGGCTGTGGCTCACGTTCCACCACACGATGGTGAACAGGACCGCGCAGACGAACACCACGATGTCGCGCCAGTTCCCGCGGTAGGACTGGGCGAGTTCCAGCAGCGACCGGTTCTTGTCGACGGCGGCGATCAGGTCGTCGACCCGGATGTCGATGATGCGCTGCAGTTCGGCGCGCCGCTCGGTCTGTTCCGGCGGCAGCCGCTCCAGGAGGTCCATGTCCTGGTTGATCTGTCCCCGCACGTCGGGTCCACGCAGATTGCCGGCCACGATGCCGAGGAGTGCGCCACCGGCGATCGGCGCTCCCGCGAGGGCGAACTCGGCGAATCCAGGCACGTGCGGCTCCCTACGTCACGGACGGGCGTGGTCGTCAGCGTAGATGCCGCCCAGCGCCCCGACCGGGAAAATGCGGTCCGACCCGCTACTGCGCCAGGAAGCCGCCGTCGACGGGCAGCACCGCACCGGTGACGAAGGAGGCCTCGTCCGAGGCGAGGAAGGCGATTGCGTTGGCCACCTCGGCCGGTTCGCCGAGGCGGCCCATCGGGTGCATGCGCTCGACGTCGGCCAGGTACTCCGCGCCTCCCGGTTCCTCCCGCAGCGACGTCACGCGTTCGGTCGTGATGGTGCCGGGGGCGACGGCGTTGACCCTGATCCCCCGGTCGGCCCACTCGACCGCCAGGTGCTTGGTCAGGCCCGTCGCCACGAACTTGGCGGGGCCGTAGGCCGCCTGGCGCTTCTGGCCGGCCAGTCCCGAGATCGACGACAGGCACACGATGGCGCCACCGCCGGTCGCCACCATGGCCTCGATGGCGTACTTGCAGGTCAGGAACATGCCGCGGCCGTCGACCGACATGATCTCGTCCCAGGCGGCGGTCGTGACCTCCTGCGCGTCGCCGAGCACGATGATCCCGGCGTTGGCCACCGCGACGTCGAGCCGACCGAAGCGGTCCGTGGCGGCGGCGATCATCCGCCGCACGTCCGCCTCGACCGACACGTCGCCGACGACCGTCTCCACCTCGGCTCCGGCGCCCCGCAGCGTCTCGGCCAGCTCCAGCAGCGGTTCGGCTTGAACGTCGGTCAGCACCAGTCGCGCGCCCTCGTCGGCGAAGCGCTCGGCGGTCGCCCGGCCGATGCCAATCGCGGCGCCGGTGATCACCGCCGACTTGTGCCGGAGTCGGCCAGGTCGCTCGGTCACGGGTCTACCTCCATCAGCTGGGCGGCAACGGTGGCGCCGAGGTTCCAGCACGCCTCCAGGTCGGCCTTCGTCGGCCGCCCCGACACCGCCACGTAGTCAACGGCTTTCACCCAACCCAGCCCGGTCGTGATGGAGGTGACGCCTCGCTCGGCCCCCTCGACGCCCTCGTTGCCGTGGAGGTACAGGCCGAACGGACGCCCCCGGGTGGCGTCGAGGCAGGGGTAGTAGCAGACGTCGAAGGCGTGCTTGAGCGCGCCGCTCATGTACCCCAGGTTGGCGGGTGTGCCCAACAGGTACCCGTCCGCGGCGAGCACGTCGGTCGGCGACACCGCGAGGGCGGGGCGCCGGACCACGTCGACGCCCTCGATCTCGGGCGTGGTGGCCCCGGAGAGCACCGCCTCGAACATCTCGTGGGTGTGCGGCGACGGGGTGTGGTGCAGGATGAGCAGGGTCTTGCTCACGGCCGCTGCTCCTGCATGGCGACGGCCTTCTTCATCGTCTCCCTGGCCCGGCCCCGGTCGCCGGCGTAGTCGTAGGCGCGGGCCAGTCGGTACCACCGCACCCAGTCGTCGGGATGGTCCTCGACCTCGGCGCGCACCGTGCCGAAGAGCTCGTCCGCGGCGGCGCGTTCGATGCGGCCCGACGGGCGCCGCGGCAGGGCGTCGACGTCGAGCTCCATGCCCCGTTCGCGCGCCAGCCGGGCCAGGCGCTGATGCGCGAAACCCGCGCGCAGCGTGGCGATCAGGGCCCAAAGCCCCACCACCGGCAGCAAGAAGATGGCGACGCCGAGCCCGATCGCGGCGGGCCGTCCCGACGCGACCAGAAGCACGCCGGCCCGGCCGAGAAGGACGAAGTAGACCAGCATCGCCAGGCACATGAAGCCGATCAGCACCTGGATGCGCAGCGCGCGCGAGCCGTCGCCCGACGCGGACTTGCTCACAATCCCATGAGGGGTTCGATGCCGACGGTCAGCCCCGGGTGGTCGGCGACGTTGCGGACGCCCAGCAGGACCCCGGGGACGAACGACGTGCGGTCCAGGCTGTCGTGGCGGATGGTCAGGGTCTCCCCCATGGTGCCGAACAGCACTTCCTGATGGGCGACCAGGCCGGCCAGACGCACGGAGTGCACCCGCACGCCGTCGACGTCGGCGCCGCGGGCCCCGTCGACGCCCGTGCTGGTGGCATCGGGGCTGGGCGGCAACCCCTTTCGCGCCTCGGCGATCATCCGTGCGGTACGGGTGGCGGTGCCCGACGGTGCGTCGGCCTTGAACGGATGGTGCAGTTCGATGACTTCGGCGGACTCGAAGAAGCGCGCCGCCTGACGGGCGAACTCCATCGACAGCACCGCGCCGATGGCGAAGTTGGGCGCGATGAGCACCGAGACGTCGGGCTTCTCGGCCAGCCAGGACCGGACCTTGGCGAGCCGTTCGTCGGTGAACCCGGTGGTGCCGACGACGGCGTGGATGCCGGCGCCGATGAGGAACTCGAGGTTGGCCATCACGACGTCGGGGTGGGTGAAGTCGACGACGACCGCGGTCTGGCTGTCGGTGAACAGGGTCAGCGGCTCGCCCGCGTCGACGCCCGCCGAGAAGGTCAGGTCGTCGGCCGCCTCGACGGCGTCGACGATCGTGGCCCCGACCTTGCCCTTGGCACCCAGCACTCCCACACGCATGGTGGCAGCCTACTTCCCCGGGCCGTCGTGACCGGATGGGTCCTCAGCGCGGCAGGGCGGCCCTCGCCTTGAGCGCCAGCCACAGCTCCATGCGGTCGTCGCCGTCGTCGAGACGCCTGCCCGTCAGCGCCGCGATTCGGTCGATGCGATTGCGAACGGTGTTGCGGTGCAGCGACAGTCGCTGCGCGGCCGGATCCCAGGCGCCGTTCACGCGCAGCCACTGGTCCAGCGTGCGCAGCAACTCCAGCCGGTCGCGGGGGTCGAGGTGGTCCAGCGGTGCCAGCACGGCGTCGGCGAACCCGCGCACCACCTCCGGCGGACCCAACGACAGCAACAGCGACACCGTCTCCCCCTCACTGGCGGTGACGATCCGGCCGAGTTGCTCGCTGATGGGCAGCAGCGAGCGCGCCTGCATGGCCGAGACCGCCAACGTCTCGGGGGCGGTGGCGGCGCCGATGCCCGCGGGCCGGCCCTGCGCATGCGCCGCGACGGCCTCGGTGAGTGCCGCCAGGTCGGTGTGTGCGACCTCCACCGTGGCGCCGTGCACCCGGACCAGCGCGCCGTCGAGGCCGAGGTGGACGCGGAACGCGAGCGCCTCCGGGTCCTCGGCCGCGACCACCGCCACCTGGTAGTAGCCGCCGGTGAGCCCGATACTGGCCGAGAGATGTTGGGCGCGTTCGTGTTTGATTCCCGGCCTCAGCAGCTGGGTGAACACCTGGCCGCGGCGTCGCCACTCGGTCTGGTCGGACAGGTTGCGTCGCTCGACGTCCAGCGCGATCAGCGACACCAGCACCGTCGACGAGTTGCGCGACGTCACGTCCATGTCCGCCCCGAGCACCACGTACGCCAGCGGTATCCCCGCCCCGACGGCATGGACCTCGACGTCGCCAACCATCGACCAGCCGCCGGGTGAGGCACGCGGGTCGAACGGGGCCCGGCACGCCCGCTCGACGAACGACGGGTCTGCCCCTGCCGTCGCCGCCATCAGGCGCCCCCGGCTGTCGCAGACCACGCACGGCGTGGCACTGGACGCCGACCACGCCGACAGCAGCGCGGCCAGCGGCGCGGCGTTGGTGGCGACCGCGGTCAGCGTGCGGTTGATCTCCATCGCGGTCTGCAGGTCGTGGCGCTCCTGGGCGGCAATGGACTCGAAGACCCACTTCGTGACGGCGATGAACGGTGTCTCGTCGGGCACCGTCAGCAGCGGCACGCCGACCTCGCCGGCCGCCTGGCGCAGCGCGTCGGGGCACTCCCGGTAGGGCAGTCCGTGGCCCAGGCCCAGCGCCACGCCCGCGACGCCAGCCTCGGCGCACTCGGACAGATACGCCCGGCACTGCGGCACGGTCATCGGCAACAGCAGGCCGACGGTCATCAGCAGTTCGCCGCCGCGCAACCAGTCCCCCGGCGACGTCAGCTCGGACACGTGCGCCGAGGTGACCCGTCGGCCCAACTCCTCCGCACCCGCTACCACCTGCAGGTTCAGTGCCGGATCGGCCACGACGTCGGCGACGGTGATCACCGGCCACCTCCCCTACTGTGCAATTCGCCCAATCGTAGTGGACACATTGAACAGATCGGCCATGGCGGTCGGCCGCTCACGAGCGCAGGGTGACCTGCACCACCATCACCCTCGAACGCGGGAGCCACCCATGTCGTCCACCTCACCGGAGGCCGTCGACGGCCGAACGGGATCGATGATCGAGACCCGGTCGATCGACTACGTCCCCGACGACGAACGCCACGGCAAGGTCTCGCACCAGGGCCCGTTCTGGTTCGTCGGCAACTTCCAGCCGTTCACCCTCGCGCTGGGATTCGTCGGCCCCAGCCTCGGCCTGTCCCTGGTGTGGACGATCGTCGCGGGACTCGCCGGCATCGCGTTCGGCACGCTGTTCATGGCGTTCCACGCCACCCAGGGACCGGTGCTCGGCCTGCCCCAGATGATCCAGTCCCGGGCCCAATTCGGCTACCGCGGGGTGCTGCTGCCCCTGATCGGCACGCTGTTCACCTTCGTCGGCTTCAACGTGGTCGACGTCGTCATCATCAAGTCGGGTCTCGAGTCGATCTTCGGCTGGAACCCCGTCGTGGTGGCGGTGGTCATCACGGTCATCGCGGCACTGGTCGCCATCTTCGGACACGACCTGCTGCACAAGAGCTTCCGAGTGCTGTTCTGGATTTCACTACCCCTGTGGATCGTGCTGACGTGTGGCGTGCTGTTCGGCGGCGTGACCGGAACTGCCACCAACACGGGTGGTTTCACGTTCGTCGCGTTCCTGGTCCAGTTCAGCGTGGCGGCCTCCTACAACATCACCTACGCCCCGTACGTGTCCGACTACAGCCGTTACCTGCCGCGCAACACCAAGCCCTCGGCCATCATCGGGTCGGTCTTCGTCGGCGCCGCCGCGTCGCCCGCCTGGCTGATCCCGCTCGGCGCGTGGATGGCCACCTACCTCGGCGCGAGCGACGCGCTGGCGGGCATCAACCAGACCGGCAACGACGTCTTTTCCTACCTGGGCAGCGTGCTCGCGGTCGTCTCGACCCTGGTCCTGGTGGCCACGATGGGACTCAACGCCTACAGCGGAATGCTCACCGTCGTCACCGGTCTGGACTCGCTGAAGTCCGTCACGCCGACGCGCAACCTGCGGGTGGTCACCATCACGGTGCTGGCGGTGGCCTGGCTGGTGATGAGCCTGCTGCTGTCCGACGCGACCACGGCGCTCAACACCACGCTGCTGATCATGCTGTACCTGCTCGCACCCTGGACCGCGGTCAACCTGACCGACTACTTCTTCGTCCGTCGCGGGCACTACGCCATCGCAGACCTGTTCACCCCCAACGGAATCTACGGCGCCTGGTCCTGGCGCGGGCTGGTCGCCTTCACCGCCGGCGTCCTCGCCGAGATCCCATTCGTCGACCTGCCATTCTTCGTGGGACCCGCCGCGACGGCACTCGGCGAGGTCGACGTCGCCTTCATCGTCGGCCTGCTGGTCTCCGGCGTGGTGTACCTCGCCGTCACCCGAACGCTGGACGTGTCCGGCGAACTCGCCTCCGTCGACTCCAAGGAGATCTCGTGACCGACCGTCCCGTCGTCGGACCTCCCGACGCCAGCCGCGTCCCCCGCTACACCGAGCCGGCCACCTTCGCCCGGTTGCCGCGCATCGACCAGGTGACCGACGCCGACGTGTGCATCGTCGGCATCCCCTTCGACAGCGGAGTGTCCTACCGGCCCGGCGCCCGCTTCGGCCCCAGTCACGTGCGGGCGGCGTCGAAGTTGTTGCGGCCGTACAACCCGGCGCTGGACGTCTCGCCGTTCGCCAACCAGCAGGTCGCCGACTGCGGCGACATCGCGGTCAACCCGTTCGACATCGAGGAGGCGATCGCCACCATCGACTCGTCGATCACCGACCTCCGCACCCACGGGTCGACGGTCCTGACCATCGGTGGCGACCACACCATCGCGCTGCCGATCCTGCGCTCACTGGCCCGCGACCACGGGCCCATCGCCGTGCTGCACTTCGACGCGCACCTCGACACCTGGGACACCTACTTCGGCGCGCCCTACACGCACGGCACGCCGTTCCGCCGGGCCAGCGAAGAAGGCCTGATCGACATGGAGCGCTCCCAGCACATCGGCATCCGCGGACCCCTGTACGGCAAGCAGGATCTGGAGGACGACGCCGTCCTGGGATTCCAGGTGATCCGCTCCGACGACTACGAATTCGACGGGGTCAAGAGCATCGTCGACCGGATGCGGGCCCGACTGGACGGCGGCCCGGTCTACGTCTCGGTCGACATCGACGTCCTCGACCCCGCCCATGCGCCGGGGACCGGGACGCCGGAGGCGGGCGGCATGACCTCACGCGAACTGCTGAACACGCTGCGCGGCCTGGTCGGGCTCAACGTCGTCGGCGCCGACATCGTCGAGGTGTCACCCGCCTACGACCACGCCGAGATCACCGGCATCGCGGCCGCGCACGTCGGCTACGAACTGTTGTCGGTGCTGTCGGCCAATCGCTGAAGGCCCTCGTCGGCCTCCCTCAGCGCCGCCGAAGCGGCCTGCAATGCGTCGTCGGCCGCCTGCGACACCTGCTGCGCATCGACGTGGTCGGCGTCGGCGTCGCTCAGTGCGCGTTCCGCCGCGCTCACGGTCTCGAGCACCTTCTCGTAGCGCCGGCGTGCGGTCGCGACCGCAGCCGCCCGGTCGGCCAGCGCCTCGTCGGCCGCGGCCTTGGCCTGCTCGGCGACCCGGGCGTCGTGCTGCGCCGAGGCGACGCGCTTCCGCGCGGCGGCCACCTCGCGCTCGTCGGGCCCGGTCGGCGACTTCGGCGTCGGGGACGCCTTCTTGGGTGCGGTGGCCTTGGGCCTGGGGGTCGGCACGACCGCGGTGACCGTGCCGAATTCGCCGAAACCCGACCACCTCTCGGCCTTCTCCAACCGGCCCAGCTGAGCCGCCACGGTGGGATCGGCGACGGCGGCCTGCAGCGTTCCCACCACGTCGTCGCGCAGGGCGACCGAGGGGTTCGCGACGTCGGCGGCGGAAAAACCGGTCCGCACCAGCTCGTCGACCAGCGCGCGCTGGGCGGCCGACGCCTCACGGATCTTGGCCCCGTCCATGGCGGCGTGGGCGGCCCGCAGCCGTTCGCCGATCGCGGCCAGCCGCTCCGTGGCGGTCCCGTCGGCGCGGACGAGGGCGTTGACGACCCACGCCGCGGTCGTCGGGCGCCGCGCCGCGCCGATGGCCCGCGCCCCCTCGCGGTCACCGCGCTTCTTGGCCGCCGCGACCAGTTCCTTGCGCAGTGCGGTGAACTCGGCCGGGTCGACGCCGTAGAGCCGGTCGAGATCCTCGTCGTGACCGGGACTCACAGCGGCGACGCCCCGCGGAGATGCTCGAAGATCAGCGAGGTCTGAGTACCCGCCACGTCCGCGTCGGAGTTGAGGTTCTCCACGACGAAGGACCGAAGGTCGTCGGTGTCGCGCGCGGCCACGTGCAGCAGGAAGTCGTCGGCGCCGGCCAGGAAGTAGACGTCCATCACCTGAGGGCGGGTGCGGATGTTCTGGATGAAGCTGCCGATCTTGCCGCGCGCGTTCGCCTGCAGGCTGACCGAGATCATCGCCTGCATCGGCAGTCCGATGGACACGGGGTCGATGTCGGCGTGGAAGCCGCGGATGACGCCGATCTCCTGCAGGCGCCGAACCCGGCCGTGACAGGTCGACGGCGCGATGCCGACCAGCTCCGCCAGCGCGGTGTTCGACAGCCGCGCGTCGCGGTGCAGGGCGGTCAGCAGGCGCCGGTCGGTCCCGTCCAGCTCGGCGGGACGAACATTCTTCGACGGCTCCGGCAGAGATCCGGCCATCTTCGACGATCCTTCTGACATGAGTCGACTTTATCGAATCTCCTGCGAACTCGTTGCCATTGAACCGCACGTTCTTCACAATTTATCCAACAGATGTCGACTGAAGGAGCTGTCATGCGCGTCGGAGTCCCGACCGAGATCAAGAACAACGAGTACCGGGTGGCCATCACCCCGGCCGGGGTGGCGGAACTGAGCCGCCGCGGTCACGAGGTGCTCGTCCAGGCCGGCGCCGGCGAGGGCTCGGCGATCTCGGACACCGACTTCAAGGCCGCGGGCGCTCAGATCGTCGACACGGCGGATCAGGTGTGGGCCGAGGCGGACCTGCTGCTCAAGGTGAAGGAGCCCATCGAGGCCGAGTACGGCCGGATGCGCAAGGGCCAGACGCTCTTCACCTATCTGCACCTGGCCGCGTCGCGGCCGTGCACCGACGCACTGATGGCGTCGGGCACCACCTCCATCGCGTACGAGACGGTCCAGACCGCTGACGGCGCTCTGCCGCTCCTGGCCCCGATGAGCGAGGTCGCGGGCCGGCTGGCCGCGCAGGTCGGCGCCTATCACCTGATGCGCACCCAGGGCGGCCGTGGCGTGCTGATGGGCGGCGTACCCGGCGTGGCGCCGGCGAAGGTCGTGGTGATCGGCGGCGGAATGGCCGGCGACAACGCCGCCGCCGTCGCGTGGGGCATGGGCGCCCACGTCACCGTGTTCGACCTGAACGTCAACACGTTGCGCAAGATCGACGCCGAGTACGGCGGCGCCATCGAGACCCGGTACTCGTCGGCACTGGAGCTCGAAGAGGCGGTCAAGCAGGCCGACCTGGTCATCGGTGCGGTCCTGGTGCCCGGCGCCAAGGCCCCCAAGCTCGTCACCAACTCGACCGTGGCGGGCATGAAGTCGGGCGCCGTCCTGGTGGACATCGCCATCGACCAGGGTGGTTGCTTCGAGGACTCCCGTCCGACCACCCACGACGATCCGACGTTCGCCGTGCACGACACGGTCTTCTACTGCGTGGCGAACATGCCGGGCGCCGTCCCGCGCACGTCGACGTTCGCGCTGACCAACGCCACCATGCCGTACGTCGTCAAGCTGGCCGACAAGGGCTGGAAGGCCGCCTGCGCAGCGGACGTCGCCCTGGCCAAGGGCCTCTCGACCCACGAGGGCGCGCTGGTCTCCGAGCAGGTCGCCGCCGACCTCGGGCTGCCCTTCACCGATCCGGCCGGGCTGCTCGTCTAGACCACCTCCACCTCATCCGGCTGGCGCCGACGCGGCGCCGGCCGGAGAGCTGGTCGAACTTGACACCCGTCAAGTAAGCTCGCCGCATGCTGCTCACCGACGTCCTGCCCGACACGCCCACGACCACGGCCGACGCCTTGGCGATCTACGACGCCGCCCCCGCCGTCGAACCGGACTTCATGATTGGAACGTGGCACGGAGCCGAAATGCCCACGAATCACCCGCTGGACGGCATGCTCGCCGCCAGCGGATGGTGGGGCAAGCAGTTCGTCGACGCCGAAACCGTTCATCCTCTGCTGTTTCCGACCGCCGACGGCGCGGCCCTGTGGGCGCTCAACCCGGCGCTGGCCTTCGGCGGACTCGGCGTGGCCACCCGCGTCCCCGGGCTCAAGAACCGCGACTTCTCCGGTGCCATCGCCAAGCTTAAGCCGGTGCTCGGCACCACCGCGCCCAAGGCGCGCCTGCGCACCACGCGCTATCGCGGCGTCGACACCGCCACCATGGTCTACGACCAGCTGCCGATCAACGACGTGTTCCGGTTGCTCGACGACGCACCCGGATCCGAGACCGTCCTCGGCGCCATGGATCTGCGCGGGTCGAACCGGCCCTACTTCTTCGTACTCCGGCGCGACGAGTCCCTGCGCGTCCGGTAGCCGGGCTCCGTCAGCCGGCGATCGACCGAAGTGCCCGCGGCAGTGACTTCTTCGAGCGGTGCGGCCCGAGCACCGCGGCGCCGTAGGGCCGACTCAACAGTTGCCTCGCGACGGCGTTGACCTCCTCGAGACTGACCGCGTCGATCAGCGCCAAGGTGTCGTCGATGCTGCGATGCGTGCCGAAGTTCAGTTCACTGCGGCCGATCCGGTGCATCCGCGAACCCGAGTCCTCGAGTCCGAGCACCAGCCCGCCGCGCAACGAGCCCTTGGCGATCTGGCATTCGGACTCGGTGATTCCGTCCCGGGCCACCTCGGCCAGCACGTCCGACGCGACCTGCGTGACCTCGTCGAACCGTTCCGGCAGACACGCGGCGTACACCGACAGCGCACCCGAGTCGGAGAACGTGTCGATGCTGGAGTACACCGAGTAAGCCAGCCCGCGTGTCTCCCGAATCTGTTGGAACAGGCGCGAACTCAGACCGCCACCGAGAGCACTGTTGAGCACCGACAGCGCCCAGCGGTGATTCCAGTGCCGTCCGGGCGTCCGCACGCCGAGGAACACGTGCGTCTGCTCCCCGTCGCGGTTGACCAGCTGCAGGCTCGGCTGGCCAGGCACCCGACCCGTGCCCTTGCGGGGCGCCACGGGGTCGCGGCCCACGCGTAGGCGGGGACCGAAGTGCTCCTCGACCAACGCGACCACCTCGTCGTGGTCGACGTTGCCGGCCACCGCGACCACCATGCGTTCCGGCGTGTAGCGGCGCACGTGGAAGGAGTGCAGTTGCGCTCGGGTCATCGTCGAAATCGACTCGATGCTCCCGATCACCGGGCGGCCCACCGGATGGTGGCCGAACATCGCCGAGAGGAAGACGTCCGCCAGGGTGTCCTCGGGATCGTCGTCGCGCATCGCGATCTCCTCGAGCACGACGTCGCGTTCGACCTCGACGTCCTCGGCGGCGCACCGGCCGCGCAGCACCACGTCGGCGACCAGGTCGACCGCCAACTCGAGGTCGGTGTCCAGGACGTGCGCGTAGTAGCAGGTGTGCTCGCGGGCGGTGAACGCGTTCAGCTCACCGCCGACGGCGTCGACCGCCTGGGCGATCTGGACCGCCGAGCGCGTCGGCGTCGACTTGAACAGCAGATGTTCGAGGAAGTGGGCGGCGCCGGCCACGCTCTGACCTTCGTCGCGTGACCCGACACCCACCCACACGCCCACGGACGCCGAGCGCACCGACGGGACGAACTCCGTGACTACCCGGAGCCCGCCCGCCAGTGTGCTGCGGCGAACGTGGTTAGTTGGCCGCGGTCGCGGCATCTGCGGGTTCGGCACCCGTATCCGTCGAGACGGCAGCGTCGGCCGGAGCGGGAGAAGCCTCGGCGGCCTCACCCTCCTCGGCGACCAGGACCAGCGAGATCTTGCCGCGGTTGTCGATGTCGGCGATCTCGACACGCAGCTTGTCGCCGACCTTGACCACGTCCTCGACCTTGTTGATCCGCTTGCCGCGGCCCAACTTCGAGATGTGGACCAGGCCGTCGCGGCCCGGCAGCAGCGACACGAACGCGCCGAAGTCGGTGGTCTTGACCACCGTGCCGAGGAACCGCTCGCCGATCTTCGGCAGCTGCGGGTTGGCGATGGCGTTGATCAAATCGATCGCGGCCTGTGCGGCCTCGCCGTTGGAGGCGCCGACGAACACGGTGCCGTCGTCCTCGATCGAGATCGACGCACCCGTCTGCTCGGTGATCGAGTTGATCATCTTGCCCTTGGGCCCGATGACCTCACCGATCTTGTCGATCGGCACCTTGATCGTGGTGATGCGCGGCGCGTACAGGCTCATCTCGTCGGGCTCGTCGATGGCCTCGGCCATGACCTCGAGAATGGTGATGCGGGCGTCCTTGGCCTGCGCCAGCGCACCGGCCAGCACCTTGGACGGGATGCCGTCGAGCTTGGTGTCGAGCTGCAGCGCGGTGACGAAGTCCTTCGTGCCTGCGCACTTGAAGTCCATGTCGCCGAACGCATCCTCAGCGCCCAGGATGTCGGTCAGGGTGACGAAGCGACGCTCGGTCTTGCCGTCCACCTCGACGTCGTCCGAGACCAGGCCCATCGCAATGCCCGCAACCGGCGCCTTCAGCGGCACGCCGGCGTTCAGCAGCGACAGCGTCGACGCACACACCGAGCCCATCGACGTCGAGCCGTTGGAGCTCAGCGCCTCGGAGACCTGGCGGATGGCGTAGGGGAATTCCTCGATGCTGGGCAGCACCGGCATCAACGCACGCTCGGCGAGCGCGCCGTGGCCGATCTCGCGACGCTTGGGCGAGCCCACGCGACCCGTCTCACCGGTGGAGAACGGCGGGAAGTTGTAGTGGTGCATGTAGCGCTTGGACGTTTCCGGTCCCAGCGAGTCGATCTGCTGGGCCATCTTCACCATGTCGAGCGTGGTGACGCCCATGATCTGGGTCTCGCCACGCTCGAAGAGGGCGCTGCCGTGCGCACGCGGGATGACGGCCACCTCGGCCGACAGCGCGCGGATGTCGGTGATGCCACGGCCGTCGATGCGGAAGTGGTCGGTGAGGATGCGCTGGCGGACCAGCTTCTTGGTCAGCGAGCGGAACGCCGCGCCGATCTCCTTCTCACGACCGGCGTAGGTCTCGGCCAAGCGGTCGAGCACCTCGGCCTTGATCTCGTTGGTGCGGTCGTCGCGCTCTTCCTTGCCCGCGATGGTCAGCGCCTTGGCCAGCTCGTCGGTGGCCACCGAGGACACCGCGTAGAACACGTCGTCCTGGTAGTCCGGGAACACCGGGTAGTCGGCGACCGGCTTGGCGGCGCTGTCGGCCAGCTCCTTCTGTGCGTCGCACAGGGCCGCGATGAACGGCTTGGCGGCTTCGAGACCCTCGGCCACGACGGCCTCGGTGGGCGCACCCGCGCCACCGGCGATGAGCTCGATGACCCGGTCGGTGGCCTCGGCCTCGACCATCATGATCGCGACGTCGTCGCCGGCCTTGCGGCCCGCGACGACCATGTCGAACACGGCGCCTTCGAGCTGCTCGACGGTCGGGAAGGCAACCCACTGGCCGTCGATGAGGGCGACGCGCACGCCGCCGACGGGACCGGAGAACGGGATGCCCGAGATCTGGGTGGACGCCGACGCGGCGTTGATCGCCAGCACGTCGTACAGGTCCTTGGGATCAAGGCTGAGGATCGTGACGACGACCTGGATCTCGTTGCGCAGACCGGAGATGAAGGTCGGGCGCAGCGGCCGGTCGATCAGGCGGCAGGTCAGGATCGCGTCGGTGGAGGGACGGCCCTCACGACGGAAGAACGAACCGGGGATGCGGCCCGCGGCGTACATGCGCTCTTCGACGTCGATCGTCAGCGGGAAGAAGTCGAAGTGATCCTTGGGCTGCTTGCTGGCCGTGGTGGCGCTCAGCAGCATGGTCTCGTCGTCGAGGTAGGCGACGACGGCGCCGGCGGCCTGCTTGGCCAACCGGCCGGTCTCGAAGCGAATGGTGCGGGTGCCGAAGCTCCCGTTGTCGATCACGGCGGTCGACTCGAAGACGCCGTCTTCTATTTCAGTTGCAGACATACGTGTGTCAGGCCTCTTTGGTTCTCGTGTGGTGCGCAGTCGCACCCCTTTTTCGCGTGTCACGCGGGAGAACCCGGGCAATACCGACGGCCGTCGATCGAAGCGGTCGGAGCCTGCCCTGTCTCGGGGGCTCCGGCAGCCACTACCGAAGACCGCCCCATTCAGAAGACGGGTCCTGCCGGTGACGCACTGGAACGGTGCCCGCGGATATGCGCGAACCGCACCGACGTTCGAGCCAGAACAGGCTCAAAACATGTTCATGTTACACCGCGGCAATCAAGGAACCCGCCGGTGGGCACACTTACGACACGTCCTCCACGCACACCGTGAACTGGCGCTCGTCGTAGGCGTAACCGATGCCGGTGGCGCACTGGTCGACGTTGGCGACCCGTTGCAGGATCTGGGTGGCGCGTTGACGATTCGGCACGGAACGGTCGACGCAATCCACCCGGACCGGATCGCGACCGTTCTCCGGATCGATGCTCATGCAGCCGCCGACCACCCAGTCGACGTCCATGCAGATGGTCGAACCCGACCCGCTGAACGAGCTGCGCGTCGAGAAGTACGTGTCGACGTCGGTCGGACACTCGTCGGTGTTCCGAACGGCGCCGACGACGCGGAAGTTGGACTCCGGGCTGCCACACTGCACGCGGGCGGTCTCGGGCCGGTCGGGCGGACCGCCGACCTGGAGGCAGTCACCCACCTGCACGTCGGCGGCCGCCGCGGACGAACACCCCGCAAGGGCCGTCGCCGCGGCGACGGCCACGAACAGGGCCTTCACGTAGGACTAGCGGCGCAGGCCCAGGCGCTCGATCAAGGAGCGGTAGCGCGCCACGTCGACCTGGGCGATGTACTTGAGGAGACGACGACGACGACCGACCAGCAGCAACAGGCCGCGACGCGAGTGGTGGTCGTGCTTGTGCATCTTGAGGTGCTCGGTCAGATCGGAGATGCGCTTGGTCAGCATCGCGATCTGGGCTTCCGGCGAGCCGGTGTCCGTCTCGTGCAGGCCGTACTGGCCGAGGATTTCCTTCTTCTGCTCTGTGGTGAGCGACATGAAACAAACTCCATCCATGGGTTCGCGAATTACAACTGGGGCGCGGCCGCCGCGAACTGCAGCACACGCTGGGTCGCCCGGGAGTCTAACAGCGCCCGGACGCGAGAACCGAATCCTCAGGACTCCGCGAGGACCGCACGGGCCCGCAGAGTGTCGCGGTCCATGGCCACCACGAGGTCGTCGACCGAGTTGAACTTCTCCTGCCCGCGGATGCGCGAGACGAAGTCGACGGCGACGTGCTGGCCGTACAGGTCCGCCTCGGTGTCCAGCACGTAGGCCTCCACGGTGCGGGTGCGTCCGGAGAAGGTGGGGTTGGTGCCGACCGAGACCGCAGCCTGATACCGCTCGCCCGGGGTGACGGTGCCCATGACGGCTCCGTGCCCGAGGACGGTGAACCACGCCGCGTAGACCCCGTCGGCGGGGATCGCCGAGTACATCGGCGGTGCGACGTTGGCCGTCGGGTAGCCGAGCCCCCGGCCGCGGCCGTCACCGCGGACCACGACGCCCTCGACGCGGTGCGGCCGGCCGAGCGCCTCGGCGGCGGCGACGACGTCACCGGCGTCGACGCAGGACCGGATGTAGGTGGAGGAGAAGGTGACGGTGCCGTCGCGACCGGCGTCGGACATCTCCGAGACCAGCGACATGCTCTCCACCGCGAACCCGGCCCGCTCCCCGGCCTTGCGCAGCATGGTGACGTTGCCGCCGGCCTTCTTGCCGAAGGTGAAGTTCTCGCCGACGACGACCTCGACGACGTGCAGCCGCTCGACGAGCAGTTCGTGGATGTAGCGCTCGGGCGTCAACTTCATGAAGTCGGAGGTGAACGGCATGACGAGGAAGACGTCGACGCCCATTTCCTCGACCAGCTCGGCACGCCGGGTCAACGTGGTGAGCTGCGCGGGATGGTTGCCCGGGAACACGACTTCCATGGGGTGCGGGTCGAAGGTCATCAGCACCGTGGGCACGTCGCGGGACCGGCCCGCCTTCACCGCGTGGTTGATCAGTTCGGCGTGCCCTCGATGGACACCGTCGAACACACCGATCGTGAGGACGCACCTGCCCCAGTCCGTGGGGATCTCGTCTTGGCCCCGCCAGCGCTGCACGACGGCAAGCCTACGACGCCCCGGTGCGGCGGGCACCGTCAGATGCCCGGATGAGCGGCCGATTGCCTAAACTCCTCTGGTTATGAGCCCCGACGACACCTCTCGCGACTTGTCTTCGGTTGCCGAGGACTACCTGAAGGTGATCTGGACCGCCCAGGAGTGGTCGGTCGACAAGGTCAGCACGAAGATGCTGGCCGAGCGCATCGGGGTGTCGGCCAGCACGGCCTCGGAATCCATTCGCAAACTCGCCGACCAGGGTCTCGTCGACCACGAGAAGTACGGCGCCGTGACGCTCACCGACGCCGGTCGCCTCGCCGCCCTGGCGATGGTGCGTCGGCACCGGTTGATGGAGACGTTCCTGGTGCGCGAGCTCGGGTACGGCTGGGACGAAGTGCACGACGAGGCCGAGGTGCTCGAACACGCCGTGTCCGACCGGATGCTCGACCGCATCGACGCCAAGCTCGGATTTCCGACCCGCGACCCGCACGGCGATCCGATCCCCGCCCGCGACGGCAGGGTGCCGGCCCCCGACGCCCGCCAGCTGTCGATGTTGCAGGACGGCGACGCCGCCACGGTGGCCCGCATCTCCGACGCCGACCCGGAGATGCTCCGCTACTTCGACAGCGTGGGCATCAGCCTGGACGCCCGGCTGACGGTGCTGGCGCGCCGCGACTTCGCCGGCATGATCTCCGTCGGCGTGGAACAGCCCGGCGGCGCGATCACGGCCACCACCGTCGACCTAGGAAACCCTGCCGCAGAAGCGATTTGGGTGGTCTGACCTACAGGGTCGACGGCCGGATGACGACGACGGACTTCGTGCGGGCTCCCTCGTCGGACAGCAGCGCGATCACCCGGCCGTCGGCGGCGGTCGCGGCGTAGACGCCGTCGATCCCGCCCGCCGCCAGCGCCCGACCGTTGGCCGCCGACTCGGCCTCGGCCTCGGTCAGCTCACGGCGGGGGAAGCCCAGCAGGCACGCCTCGTCCAGCGAGTAACTCAGCAGCGGCGCGTCGGCCAGCTGCTCGAGGGTGTGCGCCTCGGAGAGCCCGTAGCGGCCCACCCGGGTGCGGCGCAGCGCGGTGAGGTGTCCACCGACGCCCAGCGTCGCGCCGACGTCGCGCGCGAGCGCCCGGACGTAGGTGCCCGACGAGCAGTCCACCTCGACGTCCACGTCGACGACGCCGTCCAACCGGCGGACCGCGAGGACCTCGAACCGCCCGATTCGCACCCGGCGCGCGGCCAACTCGACGGTCTTGCCCTCGCGAGCCAGCGTGTAGGCGCGCTGGCCGTCGACCTTGATGGCGCTGACGGCCGACGGGATCTGGTCGATCTCGCCGCGCAGCGCGGCGACGGCCGCCTCGATCTCGGCGTCGGTGACGTGCGCGGCCGAAACCGTCTGCAGCAGTTCGCCTTCGGCGTCCTCGGTCGAGGTGGTCTGGCCCAGGCGGATGGTGGCGGCGTAGGACTTCTCCGTCGCGGTCAGCAGGCCGAGGATCTTGGTGGCGCGCTCGATCCCGACGACCAGCACCCCGGTGGCCATCGGGTCCAACGTGCCGGCGTGGCCCACCTTGCGGGTGCCGAACAACCGGCGGCACCGGCCGACCACGTCGTGACTGGTCATGCCTGCGGGCTTGTCGACCACGACCAGACCGGGAGGTGGCGGTACCGATCCCCCGGTCGCTCCGCTCCTGCCCGCCGGTACCGATCCCCCGGTCGCTGCGCTCCTGCCCGCCGGAACGCTCACAGCACGATCGCCGTCAGCACCAGACCGCCGTCGACCGACCAGCGACCCGACAGCGTGGTGAGCGGTGGCCCCGACTCGGCCCGAGGGTCGATCAGGATGCGGGACTCGAAGCCGCCCGCGCTCCCCGACCCGTCGACGGTGAAGGTGATGTGCGCGTCCTCGAAGCCCAACCAGCGATGCGTCAGCGGGAACCACGTCTTGTACGTCGCCTCCTTGGCGCAGAACAGGATTCGATCCCAGTGCGCGCCGCCGGGCAGGGTCGCCAGCTGGCTGCGCTCCGCGGGCAGGCTGATGGCGTCGAGCACGCCCTTGGGCAACACGGCGTGCGGCTCGGCGTCGATGCCCACGGAGCGGACGTCGGTCACCCGGCCCACGACGGCGCCCCGGAAACCCTCGCAGTGCGTGAGGCTGCCGACCACCCCGTCCGGCCAGCACGGTTCACCCTTGTCGCCCTTGAGGATTGGCACCGGAGGCAGCCCAAGGTCGCCGAGCGCCTGGCGGGCGCAGTAGCGCACCGTCACGAATTCGTTGCGCCGCTTGGCCACCGAGCGCGCGATCAGCGGCTCCTCCTCGGGCAGCGGGGCCAGATCGGTCGGGTCGGCGTACAACTCGGCCGAGGCGATCACCGGCGGAACGACGCTCGACAGCAGCTTGCCCGTCATCCTCGCCTGCTCCTGATCCGCTCCTGCATCTTCTCCGCGTTGGCGCGCATCTCCGGGGTCACCTCGAAGTGACCGCCGAAGTCGTTGAGGTAGCCGGGCGGGTACTGCGGGTCGGGCAGGATCTGGCGCATCCACCGATAGGGCTTGCGGCGGCGCCACTCTCGCGGGTAGCCGACCGACACTTCCTCGAAGCGCACCCCGTCGTACCACGTGGTGCGCGGGATGTGCAGGTGCCCGTAGACCGAGCACAACGCGTTGTACCGGGTGTGCCAGTCCTTCGTCGCCGTGGTGCCGCACCACAGCGCGAACTCGGGGTAGTACATGGCCTCGCAGGGCTCGCGGACCAACGGGAAGTGGTTGACCAGGATCGACGGCGTGAGCCAGTCCAGATCCTCCAGTCGGTCGCGCGTGGCCTTGACGCGGTCGCGGCACCACGCGTCGCGGGTGGCGTACGGCTCGGCCGAGAGCAGGAACTCGTCGGTGCCCACCACGTTGCGCTCCCGCGCGATCGCCAGGCCCTCGGCCTTGGTGGCCGTGCCCGCGGGCAGGAACGAGTAGTCGTAGAGCAGGAACATCGGCACGACGGTCGCCGGCCCGCCCTCGTCGTTCCACACCGGGTACGGGTGCTCCGGGGTCACGATGCCCATCTCGTCGCACATGTCGACCAGGTAGTCGTAGCGCGCCTTGCCGAAGATCTGCATCGGGTCCTTGGCGGTGGTCCACAGTTCGTGGTTGCCGGGCACCCAGATGACCTTCGCGAACCGTTTTCGCAACAGATCCAGCGACCACCGGATCTCGTCGGTGCGCTCGCCGACGTCGCCCGCGACGATCAACCAGTCGTCCGGGGACGACGGATGGAGCGACTCGGTGACGGGCTTGTTGCCGGTATGGCCGATGTGGAGGTCGCTGATCGCCCAGAGCGTGGGATGGCGACGGTCTTGTGACAGCGGAGACACAACGGTCCAGCCTACGTGCGCCGCGGCGCGGATCTCACCCGGCAACTAGAACGTGTTCTGCTTTTCGGCCCGGACACCGACGCCGGACTTGTACACTCCCGGCAATGGACGACGAGCGCACTAGGGGTGCCATGTTGGGCAAGATGCGCCTGCTGTCGGCGCTGTGTGCGCTGGTCGCCGCGGTGATCGTGGTCTGGCAGACCAACCCCGTCCCCCCGTCAGACACCGGCTCCGTCGACCTTCGGTCCACGTCGTTGCCCATCAGCGGGGCGTCCAGCAGCATCAAGTGGCCCGTGATCGAAACCACCGACCCGCGCCCGTTCGACCCGTGCGAGGACATCCCGGTCGACGTGATCAACGGGCTCGGCCTGGGCTTCACCCCGCCGGAGCACGAGGACGGCCTGCGCTGCCACTACGACGCGGGCAACTATCAGATGGCCGTCGAGGCGTTCGTGTGGCGAACCTACGAGCAGACGCTGCCCGCCGACGCCGTCGAGATGGACATCGCCGGCCACCGCGCCGCGCAGTACTGGATCCTCAAGCCGTCGGACCGCAACAACCGCTTCTGGTTCAGCTGCATGATCGCCTTCGACACCAGTTACGGCGTGTTGCAGCAATCGTTGTTCTACGCACCGGTCTACAGCGCCGACGACGTCGACTGCATGCAGACCAACCTGCAGCGCGCCCAGCAGCTGGTGCCGTTCTACAAGTTCTGAGCCCGCCACGCCGGTGCGTAACGTGGCTGCCGTGGCTTCCCGACTGAGCGCCAAGCGCATCGCCTCGCACACCCTGAGCCGAGTCCTCCACCTTCCCCCGCCGACCACCGACTTCACCGTGGTGCGCGGACTGCGGGTTCCGATGCGCGACGGCGTCGACCTGGTCGCCGACCACTACGCGCCGCGCACCCCGTCGCCGAAGGGCACCCTGCTGGTCCGTTGCCCGTACGGCCGCGCCTTCCCGTTCTCCAGTCTGTTCGGCGCCGTCTACGCCGCCCGCGGCTATCACGTGGTGATCCAGAGCGTCCGGGGAACGTTCGGGTCCGGCGGCGAGTTCACCCCGATGATCCACGAGGTGGCCGACGGCGCGGACACCGTCGAATGGCTGCGCCACGAGACGTGGTTCACCGGGTCGTTCGCCACCATCGGCCTGTCCTACCTCGGCTTCACCCAGTGGGCCATCCTGATGGACCCGCCGCCGGAGTTGTCCGCCGCGGTCATCACCGTCGGACCGCACGACTTCAGCGAATCAGCTTGGGGCACCGGGTCGTTCACCATCAACGACTTCCTCGGGTGGAGCGACATGATGTCGCGCCAGGAGGACGGCAGCCGGCTGCTCGGCGCGCTGCAGCAGGGCCGGTCGCGGCGACGGGTGGCGCAGTCCGCAGGCCAGGCGCCGATGGGACCGTCGGGGCGCACGATGCTCGGCGCGGGTGCGCCGTGGTGGGAGTCCTGGGTCGCGCACCCGAACCGTGACGACCCGTTCTGGGAGCCGCTGCGGCTGACCGACGCACTCGACCGCGTCGACGTGCCGGTGCTGCTGTTCGGCGGCTGGCAGGACCTCTTCCTGGACCAGACGCTGGCGCAGTTCGCCCGCCTGCGCGAGCGCGGCGTGCCGACGGCGCTGACCGTCGGATCGTGGACCCACACCCAGGTCATGACCAAGGGCGCGCCGACGGTGCTCCGCGAGTCGCTCGCATGGCTCGACGAACACGTCGGCGGCACCCCCGCCCCCGAGCGCACGCCGGTGCGGGCCCACGTCGACGGCGGCGGCTGGCTCGACCTCGACGACTGGCCGCCACCGATGCCCGAGCACGTGACGTATCTGCATCCGGCACACCGACTCTCCGACGTCGCACCGGCGGAGTCGGCGCCCTCGTCGACGTTCACCTTCGACCCGGCCGACCCGACGCCCACCATCGGTGGCCGGCTGCTCTCCCCCGAGGGCGGGTACCGCGACGACACGCGACTCTCGCTGCGCCGCGACGTCCTGGACTTCACCGGCGATCCCCTGGCCGCCGACCTCCACCTCGTCGGCAGCCCGGTGATCGAGCTGTCCCACTCGTGCGACAACCCGAACCACGACGTCTTCGTCCGGCTCAGCCAGGTGGATCCCGACGGCCATTCGGTCAACGTGACCGACGGGTTCGTCCGGCGGACGACCGATTCCGGTGACGTCCGGCTCGCCCTCGACGCCGTGGCGCACCGCTTCCCCGCCGGATCGCGGTTGCGGGTCATGGTCGCCGGCGGCTCCCACCCGCGTTTCGTGCGCAACCTCGGCACCGACGAACCGCCGATCTCGGGCACGACGACCAAGCTTCAGCGGCACACGATTCACCACGGCGCGGGTGGACTGTCGCGGCTGGTAATGCCCGCCAGCCCGCAGCCGCCCTCAGCCCACTGACGCCCTGACCCGGTCGGCCACCGCGGCCAGCACCGCGTCGTCGTGAACGGGGGCGCCCCAGCGCACCGGCACCGACACGTCGACCCAGCTCTTGCACCCCGCGTAGGCCGGGTCTCGGGGCAGCCGCACCGGCTCGAGCAGCGGACGCGCCTGCACCACCAGCACCGTCAGCCGGTGCTTGGGCCGGAAGTCCAGCCGGTCGGTCCGCACCGACTCGGGCGTCCAGATGTGGGTGTCGGCCAACTCGTCGAGTCCGTCGGGCCGGTCGACCGCCACCGCGGCGACCACCCGTGCCCCCGCGCGGAGCACCACCTCGTCCTCGGTGCTGTCCGGGTCGGCGGCCGCCAGCAGGTGGCGGTGCTCGGGCCGCACGCGCTCGGCGTGCCCGTGGGCGACGGTGGGAAAGAACACGAACTCGCTCGCCGCGACGTCGAACCGCTTCTCGTGGATGCCGCCCTTGCGCAACAACACCGTCTGCCGGCCGTCGAGCATGGCGTGCACGGCCGCGCTCCACTCCTTGAGCGCCGGTGTGCTCACGTCGCCGCGAGCCTGGCCCGCACCTCGGGACGCCGCAGCGGCGGCACCGTCTTCGGCGGCTGACGGCGCGGCGGCAACGCGCTCAGCAGACGCGTCGTCGTCGCGGTCACCTCGGCGACGGCGGCCTCGAAGGCCTCGGCGTTGGCGGCCGTGGGACGGGTGATGCCGCTGACCTTGCGGACGTACTGACGCGACGCGGCCTCGATCTCCTCGGCCGTCGCGGACGGCTCGAGGCCGCGCAGTTCGGTGATGTTCCGGCACATGCGGTCAACGATAGGTCCGGCGGTCGATACGGTGAAGGCATGCCGAGCACCGAAGCCGAATCAGTCCTGCTGGTCGACACCACGGACCGGGTCCGCACCCTGACCCTGAATCGGCCGCGGGCCCGCAACGCCCTCTCCTCGGAGTTGCGCACCCTGTTCTACGCGGCGCTGCGCGAGGCCGAGGCCGACGACGCGGTCGACGTCGTCATCCTGACCGGTGCCGACCCCGTGTTCTGCGCGGGCCTCGACCTCAAGGAACTCGGCGACACCACGCAGCTGCCCGACATCTCGCCCAAGTGGCCGGCGATGAACAAGCCCGTCATCGGCGCGATCAACGGCGCCGCGGTCACCGGCGGCCTGGAGTTGGCGCTGTACTGCGACGTCCTGATCGCCTCGGAGAACGCGCGGTTCGCCGACACCCACGCCCGGGTCGGGCTGCTTCCCACGTGGGGCCTGAGCGTGCGGCTGCCGCAGAAGGTCGGGATCGGGCTGGCCCGGCGGATGAGCCTCACGGGTGACTATCTCTCGGCCGACGACGCCCTGCGGGCCGGGCTGGTGACCGAGGTCGTCGTCCACGCCGAGCTGCTGCCCGCGGCCCGCAGGGTCGCGGCCTCCATCGTCGGCAACAACCAGAAGGCCGTTCGCGCGCTGCTCGGGTCCTACCACCGCATCGACGAGGAGCAGACCAACGCCGGCCTGTGGATCGAGGCCACCTCGGCCACGGCGTGGATGGCGGTGGCCACCGGCGACGACGTCGCCTCCAGCCGGGCGTCCGTGCTGGAACGCGGCCGCACCCAGGTCCGCTGAGTGTCGCCGATCAGCCGACGGACGCTGCTGGCCGGCGGCGCCGTGGTGGCGGGCGGGGCCGCCGCCCTCGGTGGCTACGAATTGCTCACGCGGCCGAGCCGAACCGACGCCACCGCAGCCGGGGGTGACAAGCCGAACATCCTGGTCGTCGTGGTCGACCAGATGCGCGCGCCCCAATGGTTCCCTGGCCTGGGCGATCTCGACGCGCTCCTGCCCAACCTCGGCCGGCTGCGGCAGAGCAGCCTGTCCTTCGACGCGCACTACACCGCCTCCAACGCGTGCACGCCGTCGCGAGGAGTGCTGACCACCGGGCTGTACTCGCACCAAACCGGCTGCCTGTACACCGGCGACGGTCCCACCGAATCGAGTCTCGCGCCCCAATTCCCCACGTGGGGAACGATGCTGCGCAATCAGGGCTACCGGACGTGGTGGTGGGGCAAGTGGCATCTCGGGGCGGCCGCCGACACCACCCCCGACGGCCTCGACGCACACGGATTCTCCGGCGGCACCTACCCCTCCCCCAACGGCGCACCAAATCAGGGTCTGCGCCGCGATCCCGGCATCACCGACCAGTTCGTCGAGTGGTTCGACGCGCACGCCGCCGAGGGTCCCTGGTGCACCACGGTCTCCCTGGTCAACCCGCACGACATCATGTGGTGGCCGAAGACGCCACTGCCGCAGGACGTTCCGCGGGTCTTCTCCGCGAAGCCACCGAACTTCGAGACGCCGGACGACCTAGCGCGACGCGGCAAGCCGCGACTGCAGGTCGACTACGTCGACTTCGTCGCGCCGCTGCTCGCCGGCGCACTTCCGTACGCCGGTCCCGACGTGGACCAGCAGTGGGCACGCGGCCTGGACGTCTACCTGTGGCTGCAGCAGCAGGTCGACCGCCAGATCGGCCGGGTGCTCGACACCTTGGCCTCCCGCCCCGACGTCGACCGCAACACCGTCGTCGTCTTCACCTCCGATCACGGCGAATACGGCGGCTCGCACGGCATGCGCGGCAAGGGCGCCGCCATCTACGAGGAGGGCATCCGGGTGCCGCTCTTCATCCGGGACCCGACCGGTCGGCTCACGCCCTCCCCCGGCGAGGTGCGCACGCAGCTGACGTCCAGCGTGGACCTCGCGCCGCTGCTGCTCACCATCGGCGCCGGCGGAAACGGATGGCGTGCCGATCCGCGCAACGCCCACCTGGCGAGTCGCGCCGACATCGCGGGGATCGCCGCGAACCCGGCCGCACGCGGCCGGCCGTGGATCGCGCACGTCACCGACGACATCTCCGTGGAGGAGATGGCCACGATGATGACCGCGGTCGGCATGCCCGCCGCCGGGGCACCCGGGAGGACGCCCGGCGAGGTCCCCACCAACGCGCCCAGCCACATCGTCGCCGTGCGCACCCCGTCCGCGAAGTTCGGCGTGTACTCCCATTGGAAGCCCGGCGGCACGACGGTCGACGCGACCCGCGGGGTCGAGCGGGAGTTGTACGACTACTCGACCCCCGACGGCTTGCGAGAGCTCGACAACCTGGCCGGGCGAAGCCCCCTGCAGCAGAAGCTGCAGGGACTCCTCGACGGCGAGGTACGGGCCGAGATCGAGGCGCCGCTGCCCGCGGCGCTGCACGAGGCCCAGGAACTCGGACTGGCCAACCTGCAGAAGGTCGCCGCGGCGCGCGGAGGGTGACCGTCAGGCCGCGCCGGGCACCAGCCACCGGCCGGAGATCGCGCGCCACCCCACGAACACCAGGCGCAGCAGCATGAACGTCGTCAGACCCGACCAGATGCCGACCAGGCCCCACCCGTAGATCAGCGACAACCAGATCAGCGGCAGGAAGCCGACGAGCGCACTGGCCAACGTCGCGTTTCGCATGAACTTGGCGTCACCCGCGCCGAGCAGCACCCCGTCGAGGGCGAAGACCACCCCGGCGATCGGCAACTGCGCCACCAGGAACCACCACGGCACCCCGATCGCGTCGAGAACCGAATCGTCGGAGGTGAACAGCCGGGGCAACGCCGTGGACCCCACCGCGAACGTCGCGGCCAGGACGGCCGCAGCGATCGTCGAGAAGACGGTGACCCGCCACGCCACCGACTTGGCGTGCGCCAGCAGGCCCGCCCCGAGCGCCGCACCCACCAGCGACTGTGCCGCGATCGCCAGCGAATCCAGCACCAGCGCAAGGAAACTCCACAGCTGCAGCACCACCTGGTGCGCGGCGACCGCCGCGGCGCCGAACCGGGCGGCCACGGCGGCGGCGGAGACGAAGCACGCCTGGAACGCCAGCGTCCGCACCACGAGATCGCGGCCCATCACCACCTGCGCGCGCAGCACCGTCAGGTCCAGCCGCAGCGGAACCCCCTCGGCCAGCAGCGCCCGGCAGAACAGGAGCCCCGCCAGCCACTGCCCGACCAGGTTCGCCACCGCCGACCCGGCCAGGCCCAGGCGCGGCGCCCCGAACCAGCCGTACACCAGCACCGGGCACAGCACGGCCGACACCGCGAAGCCGGCGACCACGTACCGCAGCGGCCGCGCGGTGTCCTGAACGCCGCGCATCCACCCGTTGCCCGCCAACGAGATCAGGATCGCCGGCGCGCCGAAGATGGCGATCCGGACCCACGGCAGGGCCATGTCGGCGATCTCGCCACCGTCGGCGATCACCGCCAGGATTGGGACCGCCGCCGCCTGCACGACCACGATGACGACCGTTCCGAGGGCGACACCGAGCCACGTCGCCTGCACGCCCTCGCCGACGGCCGCCGCCCGGTCACCGGCCCCGAAGAACCGGGCGGCGCGCGCCGTCGTCCCGTAGGACAGGAACGTGAGCTGAGACGACAGCAGGGACAGGATCAGACCGCCGATGGCCAGACCGGCCAGCGCGACCGCGCCAAGTCGACCCACCACGGCGATGTCGAACAACAGGTACAGGGGCTCCGCGGCCAGCACCCCGAGTGCGGGCAACGCCAACCCGGCGATGCGCCTGCCGGTGACCGGCTCAGCCAATGCGCCCGCTGAGGGACTCAGCCAAGGGCATGGGTCAGCGCCTTCACCACGGCGTCCACCGGCCCGGTGGCCGAGTACCCCGCGGCCAACCGGTGACCGCCGCCGCCGAACCCACTGGCGACCGCCGCCAGGTCGACTTCGGACTTGGCGCGCATCGACACCGTCCACTGCTGCGGCTCGATCTCCTTGAACACCGCCGCCACCTCGGCCTGGGCCGTCGTGCGCACGACGTCGACGACGCTCTCGACCTCTTCGGGCCGGGCGTCGCTCCAATCCTGGTGTGCCACCACGGCGTACACCAGGCCGCGGCCGCCGGCGGCCTCGGGCACCAACTGCGCAGACGCCAGCACCCGCGACAGCATGGGGAGCCAGGCGAACGGGTGGGTGTCGAGCAGCGTGCGGCTGATCGAGGCGTTGTCGACCCCGAGTCGCAGCAGGCGGGCAGCCATCTCGTGCGCCCGCTCGCTGGCCCACCGGAACGACCCGGTGTCGGTGGTGAGGCCGGCATACAGGCAGTGCGCGACGCGCTCGTCGAGTGGCTTGCCCCATGCGTCCAGCAGTTCGGCGATCAGCATGGTCGTCGAGTCTGCCGACGGGTCGACGTAGTTGGCCGTCCCGAACAGCTGGTTGGAGGCATGGTGGTCGATCACCAAGACCTCGCGGCCCGCCTCGGCGAGCCCGCACAGGTCACCGAGACGGTTCACGCTCGGCACGTCGACGGTCACCACCAGATCGCTGTCGTCGCGCATCTCGCCGGGCTCGACGAGAAGATGCCCACCGGGCAACGACTGCAGCGACTCCGGAAGGTGCGACGGCGCGGCGAAGCCGACCTCGACGCGCTTGCCGGACCGTTCGAGAACCAACGCCAGGGCCAGGCCCGCGCCGATGGTGTCGGCGTCCGGGAAGACGTGGCACACGACGCTCACCGAGTCCGCCGCGTCGAGCAACTCAGCGGCTCCCCGCCCGTCGACGCGCAACGATGACCGAGCTACCTCAGTCTTCGGATCGATCGCGGTCATAGGTGTCCTCAGGGTCGAGCACGTCGCTGTTGTCCTCGGGCCCCCCGGCCACGTCGTCCGCCCCCGTCACACGGTACGGGTCCGGGTCGCCGGCCGGAGTGGCACCCTGCCGAATGCGCGCCAGATCGGCATCCGCCTGACGCGCCCGGGCCAACAGGTCCTCCATGTCGCGTGCCGTGTCCGGCAGCTTGTCGAGGACGAACGTCAACGTCGGCGTGAACCGAACACCGGTACCGGCCCCGACCTTGGACCGGAGCACGCCCTTGGCGCGTTCCAGCGCCGCAGCCGCACCCTCGTAATCCGGTTCGTCGGACAGGGTTTCACCCCGGACCGTGTAGAACACCGTCGCATCGTGGAGGTCGCCCGTGACCTTCGTGTCCGTGACGGTCACGAAGGCCAGGGGCGGATCCTTGATCTCGAACTCGATGGCCGAGGCGACGATGGTGGCGATGCGCTTGGACAGCTTGCGTGCCCGCCCCTCGTCGACCACTTAGGTACGCGCCTTCTCGACGAGTTCGTACGCCTCGATGACGTCGCCTTCCTTGATGTCGTTGTACGTCACGGTCAGACCGCACTCGTACCCGTCGCGCACCTCGGTGACGTCGTCCTTCTCCCGCTTGAGCGAGGAGATGGTGACCGTCTCGGCCACGACGACGTTGTCCCGGATGAGACGCGCCTTCGCGTTGCGGCGGATGAGACCCGAGGTGACGAGGCAGCCGGCGATGTTGCCGACCTTCGACGACCGGAAGATCGCCCGGATCTCGGCGCGGCCGAGCTCCTTCTCCTCGTAGACCGGCTTGAGCATGCCCTTGAGCGCGGCCTGGATCTCGTCGATGGCCTGGTAGATCACCGAGTAGTACCGGATGTCGACGCCCTCGCGGTTGGCCAGCTCGGTGGCCTTGCCCTCCGCACGAACGTTGAATCCGATGATGATCGCGTTGGACGCCGACGCCAGGTTGACGTTGGTCTCGGTGACGCCACCGACACCGCGGTCGATGACGCGCAGTTCGACCTCGTCGCCGATCTCGATGCCCAGCAGGGCCTCCTCCAACGCCTCGACGGTGCCGGAGTTGTCGCCCTTCAGGATCAGGTTCAGCTGGCTGGTTTCCTTCAGCGCGGCATCCAGATCGTCCAGGCTGATGCGCTTGCGGCTACGGGCGGCCAGCGCGTTGCGCTTGCGCGCACTGCGCCGGTCGGCGATCTGGCGGGCGATCCGGTCCTCGTCGACGACCAGCAGGTTGTCACCGGCACCCGGCACCGACGTGAAGCCGATGACCTGGACGGGACGCGACGGAGTCGCCTCCAGGACGTCCTCGCCGTGCTCGTCGACCATCCGTCGGACACGCCCGTAGGCGTCGCCGGCGACGATCGAGTCGCCGACCCGCAGCGTGCCGCGTGCGATGAGCACGGTGGCGACGGGTCCGCGGCCACGGTCGAGGTGCGCCTCGATCGCGACACCCTGGGCCTCCATGTCGGGGTTGGCCCGAAGGTCCAGCGAGGCGTCCGCCGTCAACAGCACCGCTTCGAGCAGTGCGTCGATGTTGGTGCCCTGCTTCGCCGAAATGTCGACGAACATGGTGTCGCCGCCATACTCCTCGGCAACGAGGTTGTACTCGGTGAGCTGCGCCCGGATCTTGGCCGGGTCGGCGCCCTCCTTGTCGATCTTGTTGACCGCCACCACGATCGGCACGTCGGCCGCCTGCGCGTGGTTGATGGCCTCCACCGTCTGGGGCATGACGCCGTCGTCGGCGGCGACCACCAGGATCGCGATGTCGGTGGCCTTCGCACCACGGGCACGCATGGCGGTGAACGCCTCGTGGCCCGGGGTGTCGATGAAGGTGACCAGTCGCTCGTTGCCGTCCAGTTCGGTGAGGACCTGGTAGGCGCCGATGTGCTGGGTGATGCCGCCGGCCTCGCCCTCCCGGACGGTGGCGTTGCGGATCGTGTCCAGCAGTCGCGTCTTGCCGTGGTCGACGTGACCCATGACGGTGACGACCGGCGGACGGAACTCGAGGTCCTCTTCGCCGCCCTCGTCCTCGCCGTAGGTGAGGTCGAACGACGACAGCAGCTCGCGGTCCTCGTCCTCCGGGGACACGACCTGCACGACGTAGTTCATCTCGCCGCCGAGCAACTCCAGCGTCTCGTCGCCCACCGACTGGGTGGCGGTGACCATCTCACCGAGGTTGAACAGCGCCTGGACCAAGGCGGCCGGGTTGGCGTTGATCTTGTCGGCGAAGTCGACGAGCGATGCGCCACGGGCCAAGCGGATGGTCTCGCCGTTGCCGTGCGGCAACCGCACGCCACCGACGACCGGTGCCTGCATGTTCTCGTATTCGGCGCGTTTTGCCCGCTTCGACTTGCGGCCACGACGGACGGCGCCACCGGGACGACCGAACGCACCTGCCGCGCCACCGCGCTGACCGGGACGGCCACCGCCGCCACCGCCACCTGGGCGACCACGGAAGCCACCGGCGGGAGCGCCACCCGGGGCTCCGGCGCCACCGGCACCGCCGCCGCGGTAGTTACCGCCGCCACCTGCACCGGGGGGACCACCGGGACGACCGCCGCCACCGCCGGGGCCACGAGCACCCGGGCCGGGGCGAGGACCGCCGGGACGACCGGCCGCACCTGGCCGTGCGCCGGGCGGACGGGGAGGCATGTTGCCGGGAGTCGCACCCGGACGGGGTCCGCCACCTGGGCGCGGAGGGCCACCCGGTCGCGGCGGTCCGGCGGCACCCTGCGGCGGGCGCGGTGCGGGCCGCTCGACGGGCACCTGGGTGGAGAACGGATTGTTGCCGACGCGAGGCGCACGGCCAGCCGGCTTGGGCGCCGGTCCGGGACGCGGACCCGGCGTGGGGCTTGCCGGTGACGCGGGGGCGGCGGGCGCGGTGGGCGCCGCCGGGGTGGCCGGAGCGGCCTCGGCCTGCGGTGCGGCGGCCGGCGGGGCGGCTGCAGCAGCCACCTCCGGCACGGCGACCGGCGGTGCCGGTGGGGCCGGGGGCGGTTCCGGCGCGGCGGCCGGCTTCGGCGCCGACGGACGCGGTCCACCCGGCTTGGGTGCCGACGAGGTGGAGCCACCGTTGGTCGACGGGGCGGACGGCGCCTTCGGGGTCGCGGATCCGGCGTTCGCCGGGGCGGCCTTGCCGCCGCCACCCAGTGCCTCACGGAGGCGACGGGCGACGGGCGCTTCGACGGTCGAGGATGCTGATTTGACGAATTCGCCTTGCTCGCTCAGCCGGGCGAGTACTTCCTTGCTGGTGACACCGAGTTCTTTGGCCAACTCGTGCACGCGGGCCTTGCCTGCCACTACATCTCCTGTCTAGGAGGCGACAGCAGTGGGCCGCGCCTCGGGTTTAGCTATGACGCATGGTCATCGGAACTTCACGGTGTGCTCATGTTCTTGACTACCTGTTCTGTTGCCGGGCGGACCGAGGCTTCACGTCTGGTGAAGAACTCGACCACCGCGGAGGTGTTCGGCGAACCGGTGATGCGCAACGCTCGAGCGAAGGCTCGCCGCCGGACTGCCAGGTGGAGACACTGCTCGTCGGAGTGCAGCCATGCACCCCGACCAGGCAGATTACCCGCTGCGTCCACGGTGACGGCAGGTTCACCGTCTCCGTCGTGCACAGCGGCCACCCGAATCAGATCGGCGGCCAGCTCACGTTTCCGGCATCCCACACACGTACGCACTGGTCCTTCGGGACTTTTGTGCTGCCGCGCGCGGGGAACCGAACTCTCGCGCTGGATCACGTCTCAGTCTACCGTCACGATCACCGCAGAAAGAAACGCGTGCCCGCTACCCGTCGCGGGAGGCGCCGCTGGGCGCCTCCACCTCGGGTGCAGGCTCGGCGTCGCTGCGAATGTCGATCCGCCAGCCGGTGAGTCGGGCGGCGAGCCGGGCGTTCTGCCCCTCCTTGCCGATCGCCAGGGACAGCTGGAAGTCGGGCACCACGACCCGGGCGGCGCGCGCGACGTCGTCGATCACCGAGACGGACACCACCTTGGCCGGCGACAGGGCGTTGGCCACGAATCGGGCCGGGTCCTCGTCGAAGTCGATGATGTCGATCTTCTCGCCGGACAGCTCGCTCATCACGTTGCGCACCCGCTGACCCATCGGTCCGATGCAGGCGCCCTTGGCGTTGAGCCCCGCCACCCGGGACCGGACCGCGATCTTCGAGCGGTGGCCCGCCTCGCGGGCGACCGCGGTGATCTCCACGGAGTTGTCCGCGATCTCCGGCACCTCCAGCGAGAACAGCTTGCGCACCAGGTTCGGGTGGGTGCGGGACAGCTCGATCTTCGGTTCGCGCGCACCGCGCGTCACACCGATGACGTAGCAGCGGACGCGGTCCCCGTGCGTGTAGGACTCCCCCGGCACCTGCTCGGCGGGCCGGATGACTCCCTCGGAGCCCTTTGCCTCGGTACCGATGCGCACGATGACGTTGCCGCGGGTGTTCTCCCGGGCGTCGCGCTGGACCACGCCGGCGACGATGTCGCCCTCGTGGGCCGAGAACTCGCCGAACATCCGTTCGTTCTCGGCGTCGCGGAACCGCTGCAGCATCACCTGCCGCGCCGTGGTGGCCGCGACCCGGCCGAATCCCTCAGGCGTGTCGTCCCATTCGTTGACCAGGTTGCCGTCCTCGTCGGTCTCCCTGGCGAGCACCTTGACGATGCCGCTCTTGCGGTCGATGTCGATGCGTGCGGAGGCCTCGTGCCCCTCGGTGTGCCGGTATGCGGTCAGCAGCGCGGACTTGATGGTCTCGAGCAATTCGTCGACCGGAATCCCCCGGTCCACTTCGATCGCATGCAGCGCGCCCATGTCGATGTTCACTCTTCAACCTCCTCAACAGACACCCCGGCCAGCTCGAGCTCGAGCGGGTTCGGTGGTGAGAATTCCACCTGGACAACGGCATTGACGACGTCGTCGACGGGTAGTTCGCGAATCTTCGGCGCCGCGCCACGGTCGGTCACGACCAGTCGCAGCACACCGTCACCGTGTTCGCCCACCCGGCCGACCACCTGGGAGCCGTCGGTCAGCGTGACCTCGACCTTGCGTCCCTGGGCGCGGCGGAAGTGCCGCTCGGTGGTCAACGGCCGGTCGACGCCGCGCGAGGTGACTTCCAACACGTAGGTGGCTTCGTCCGGGGTTTCGTCGATCTGGTCGAGCAGATCGGAGGCCAACCGGGACAACGTGCCGAGGGCGTCGAGGTCCAGCCCGCCGTCGCCGTCGGCGACCACCACGATGCGGGGCGGCCGAGCCTGGGAGGAGACGACGACCTCGTCGACGTCGTATCCGGCGCGGGCGAATTCGGCTTCGAGCAGCTCGGTCACCTGCTGCGGGGACGGCAACAGCGCCACGATGAGCTCCTCGTCTTGAGTTGTACGGACACGTTTCCGCCGCTAGTTGCGCGGAACCGAGTGTCAAGGATACGCCAGCCGGGGACCCACTCTCGGCAAACGCGTGGCCGGGCTCGCGGGGGCGGGATGGCAGGATGTCGATGTGCCGAGCGCCCTTCCCATCGTCAGCAGGCGGCGCGTGCTCGTCGGCGCGGCGGCGTTGGCCCTGCTGGGCGGCCCCGTCGTCGCGGCCTGCGGTTCGACCCCGCCCGTCAAGGACCTCGACGCTCTGGTCGGCGCGCTGGACCGGGCCCATGACGACGGCCGGCTCGCCGCCGACGCCGCGGCCGCGGCGCCTGCCAAGGTCGCCGCGACGCTGTCGGTGGTCGCCGACCAGCGGGCCGCGCACGCGAAGGCGTTGACCGAGGAGATCACCAGGATCTCCGGGGAGACACCAACGCCCTCGACCACCGCGTCCTCCAGCACCACACCGACGACCTCGGGCCCCCCGCCCAAGCCGCCGACCGCGGCGGACGTGGTCGCCGCCCTGAAGCAGTCCGCCGACGGCGCTTCCCTGCTGGCCACCCAGCAGTCCGGCTACCGCGCGGGGCTGCTGGGCTCCATCGCCGCCGCGTGCACCGCCGCCGCCACCGTGGCCCTGGCGAATGCCGGGGTGACTCCGTGACCTCTCCCGACGGCGGTTCGTCGACGGCGCCGACGCGGCCGTCGGATGCCCCCGACGCCGCCCTGTACGACGCGGTCGCCGTCGAGCACGGCGTGATCTACGGCTACGGCATCGTCTCGGCGCACTCGACGCCCGACGCCAACCAACTTGTCTCGGATTCACTTGCCGGACACCGGGAATTGCGCGAGGAGGGCATCGCCCGGCTCGTCGAGCGCAAGGTCACGCCGCCGATCCCCGCGATCGGATACGACCTGCCGTTCGTCGTCGACGACCCGACCGGCGCGGCGAAGCTGGCCGTCCGGATGGAGGAGGACTCCGCGGTCGCGTGGCGGGCGGTGCTCGAGCAAGCCGTCGCCGCCGACGACCGCGAGTTGGCCGTGTCCGCGCTGACCCGGGCCGCGGTCAGCGCCGCCAGGTGGCGAGCGGTGCTCGGCGTCGCGCCGACCACCGTCGCCTTCCCCGGCGGCAACGAATAGCTAGCCCGCCGATCCCGCCAGCTTGGCCGCGATCGCCGCGGCGGCCCCGTCGACCGCGATCTCCTCGGTCTCGCCGCTGAACCGGTTGCGCAGCTCGACGATGCCGTTGGCCCAGCCGCGTCCGACCACCACCAGCCACGGCACCCCGAGCAGTTCGGCGTCCTTGAACTTGACCCCGGGCGACATCTTGCGGTCGTCGAGCAGCGGCTCCACCCCGAGCAGGTCGAGTTGTTCGGCGAGTTCGGTTGCACCGGTGCGCGCGTCGGCGTCCTTGTTGGCGATCACCACGTGCACGTCGAAGGGCGACACCGACGACGGCCACCGCAGTCCGATGTCGTCGTGGCTCTGCTCGGCGATGACGGCCACCATCCGGGACACGCCGACGCCGTAGGAACCCATGGTGAGCCGTAGCGGCTTGCCGTCCTCGCCGAGGACGTCGACGGTGAACGCGTCGGCGTACTTGCGGCCCAGCTGGAAGATGTGGCCGATCTCGATGCCGCGCGCGGAGACCAGCGGACCCGCGCCGTCCGGTGACGGATCGCCGTCGCGGACCTCGGCGGCCTCGATGGTGCCGTCGGGGACGAAGTCACGCCCCGCCACCAGGCCGACGACGTGCTTGCCGTCCTCGTCGGCGCCGGTGATCCAGGTGGTGCCGTCGACGACGCGCGGGTCGACCAGGAATCGAACGCCGTTGGCCGACAACGCCTTCGGCCCGATGTATCCCTTGACCAGGAACGGATACTTGGGAAAGTCCTCCGCGGGCAGCATGACGTACTCGGCGGGGTCCAGGGCCGCGCCGAGCCGCTTGTCGTCGACCTCGCGGTCACCCGGCACGCCGATGGCCAGCAACTCCCACTCGCCCCCCGGTTCGCGCACCTTCATCAGCACGTTCTTCAGGGTGTCGGCGGCCACCACGGTGCGCCCCTCGAACTGCGGGAGGTTGGCGCCGTTGGCCCAGTCGACCAGCGTGGCGATGGTGGGGGTGTTCTCCGTGTCGTGGACGACCGGCTCGGGCAGGCCGTCGACCGGCCGCGACTCCGGTCGCTGGGTGATCACCGCCTCGACGTTGGCCGCGTAGCCGGATTCCAGGCAGCGGACGTAGGTGTCCTCACCCACCTCGCTCTCGGCGAGGAATTCCTCCGAGGCGCTGCCGCCCATGGCGCCCGACACCGCCGACACCACGACGTACTTCACGCCGAGTCGCGCGAAGATGCGCTGATAGGCCTCGCGGTGCGCGTCATAGGCGGCCTTCAGCCCGTCGTCGTCGACGTCGAACGAATAGGAGTCCTTCATCACGAACTCGCGTCCGCGCAGGATGCCCGCCCGGGGCCGTGCCTCGTCGCGGTACTTGGTCTGGATCTGGTAGAGCCGCAACGGGAAGTCCTTGTAGGAGGAGTACTCCCCCTTCACGGTGAGGGTGAAGATCTCCTCGTGCGTGGGCCCCAGCAGGTAGTCGTTGCCGCGCCGGTCCTTCAGGCGGAAGAGTCCGTCGCCGTACTCGGTCCACCGGTTGGTGGTCTCGTACGGTGCGCGGGGCAGCAGCGCGGGCAGCAGGATCTCCTGCCCGCCGATGGCGGCCATCTCCTCGCGGATGACCTTCTCGATCTTGCGGAGGACGCGCAGACCGAGCGGCAGCCAGCTGTACAACCCCGGTCCGATCGGGCGCACGTAGCCCGCCCTGATGAGCAGCTTGTGGCTGGGCACCTCGGCGTCGGCGGGGTCGTCGCGCAGGGTGCGTAGGAACAGTTCGGACATGCGGGTGATCACAGCCGACAACCTTAATCAGTCGCGGCCTTGCCACGTGCAGACGCACACCTCGTTGCCCTCGGCGTCGGCCAGCACCCAGAACGCCGGAGCGGCGGCGTCGCTCACCAACGTGCCGCCCGCCGCCAGTGCCGCGTCGACCCGGGACCGGGCCAGTTCGGCGGGGACGTCGACGTCGAGGTGGATGCGGTTGCGTTGGGGACGGGGTGCGTCCATCTGCTGAAACCAGATGGTGGGTCCGCGGCGAAGCGGGTCCTGCAGCTCTCCCTCGGGCAGATCGGGCGGGCCCGGCTCGTCGACGTAACCGGTCACCGCCTGCCAGAAGGGCCTGATCAGGGCGATGTCGAGAGCGTCGACGGCGATCTCGAAGGTTTGCGGCGCCACGTCGTCGTCGCCCGGCCCGGTGTGCCATCCGCGGGTGGCGAGCGCGTCGGTGATGCGCGCGGTGAGGTCCAGGTCGGGCGCGGTCACCAAGCCCGCGGCGATGGTGTGCACCCGCAGGACGACCCGGTCGGCGTGGAGGTCGGCGGTGAGGTGGCCGTCGACCCCGTCGGTCGCGACCGCCACCGCCGCGGCCTCGGCGGCGGCGGACAGCGTGGACACCCGCACGTGGGTCACGGCGACGCCGAGGATCAGCCGCCAGCCCAGCGGGTCGAGCACGTCGGAGATCGCCTGACGGGTGAGCGGGTCGGTCATGGCGTCACGCTAGCGCGGGGCGCCGACGTCGACGCCGCTAGAGCTCGCCCGCCTCCACGGCTTCCTTGGTGTGCTGGGCGCGGGCGATGTCGCGGGCGGAGAACCCGATCCAGAAGGCGGCGACGCCGACCAGGATCGAGATGCCGGCCACCCACAGCAGGGAGTACGTGTAGCCGGCGCCGAGCGCGTCGAGCTGGGCGGGCGTCATGTTCTTCACGGGTCCGGTGGTGCCGCCGAGGTACAGCGTGCGCGAGGTCTGCACCGCCATGATCGCGACCAGCACCAGGGGTCCGCCGAGGTTCTGCACCATCAGGGTGATCGCCGAGACCGGTCCGATCTCCCGCGGCCCCACCCCCGCGACGGCGCACAGCGGCAGCACCACCGAGATGATGCCGATGCCGAAGCCGCCGAGGACGATCGGGATGAAGAGATTCGGGAAGTACGGGATGCTGCGATCCAGCGTGGAGCCGTAGAGCATGGCCGCGAGCACGTAGATCCCGCCGCCGATGATGAGCCAGCGCGGGGCGACCAACGGCGCCAGCTTGGTGGCCAGCACGTTGCCGACGCCGACCGCGACGGCGAAGGGCAGGAAGCAGACGCCCGCCCGCAGCGCCGAGTAGCCGAGCACGTCCTGGGCCAGCAGGCCGACCATGACGGTGACGGTCAGCAGCACGCCGCCGCCGAGGAACCACGCGGTGAACGTCATCACCCGGTTGCGGTCGTTGAACACCGAGAACGGCACCAGCGGGTTCTCGGCGGTGCGCTCGGCGAACAGGAAGGCCACGAAGAACACGATCGCCGCGACGGCCGCGCCGATCACCCACGGGTCGACCCACCCGCGCGGGGGGCCCTGGGTGAAGACCAGCACCGCCGACGTGCACCCCAGGGTGGCCAGCAGGGCGCCGGTGATGTCGAGCTTGAGGCGTTCGTGGTGCGTCTCGCCGATCCGCAGCCACGCGATGACGATGATCACGATGCCGATCGGCACGTTCATGAGGAACGCCAGGCGCCACGAGATGACCGTGAGCAACCCGCCCAGGACGAGGCCCATCACCGACCCGATGGCCTGCATGCCGGCCGAGACCGCCATGGCCTGGTTGCGGGCCTGTCCGACGGCGTACGTCGTGGCGATGAGCGCCAGCCCGGTGGGCGCCGCGACGGCCGCGCCGATGCCCTGCAGGGCCCGCGCCGCGATGAGCGTGAACTCGTCACCGGCCAGCCCGCACACCAGGGACGCGATGGTGAAGACGCCGACGCCGGAGAGGAACGCGCGCTTCTGCCCGATCGCGTCGCCGACCCGGCCGCCGAGGAGCAGCAGTCCACCGAACGTGAGGACGTAGGCGGTGATCACCCAGCTCTTGCCGGCGTCGGAGAGGTCGAGGTCTGCCTGCATGCGCGGGAGGGCGACGATGACGATGGTGCCGTCGAGCGTCGACATCAGCTGCATGCCGGTGATGGCGACGATCGCGATGCCGAGCACCGACGACGACAAGGGCGCGGTCGAATTCTCCGTCGAACCTGAGGTACCACCCGCGGCAGACATTGCCGACACCCTACCCAGAGGGAGCGATCGTGAAACCGATGTCGGCGGTCGCGGCGTTGGCGCGCTGGGCGGTGAGCTCGTCGAGGCGCCCGCGCAATGCGTCGGTGACCAACTGCCACGCGTCGGATCCGAGCACCAGCCGGCGCGGCGGTTCGGTCGAATCGCCCGCCCGGATCATCGCGGCCACCGTCTTCTCCTGGCTGTCGACCATCTCGTCGACCGACGGTGTCGGACGGTCCGCGGGGCCACCCAGGTAGGGCTCGCTCAGGGGCACCCGTGGCGCGGCCTCGAAGAACCCGGTGCGGACGACGCCCGGTTCCACCAGCGTGGTCTTGATGCCGAACGGCTCGACCTCCTGTGCCAACGCCTCGTAGAAGCCCTCGATGCCCCACTTGGTCACGTGGTAGAGGGAGAAGGCGGGAAAGGCGATGTGCCCGCCCATGCTCGACATCTGCATCAGCAGTCCGCCGCCCTGGTTCCGCAGGTGCGGCACGGCCGCTCGAGCCAGGTGGATCGACCCGGTGAGATTGGTGGCGATCACCGCGTCGATCTGCGCGTCGCTGAGGTCTTCGGCGGCGCCGAACACCCCGTAGCCGGCGTTGGCGACCACGACGTCGACGCGTTCGTGGGCGGCGAACGCCTCGTCGGTGACGGCGCGGACGGCGTCGGGGTCCGTGACGTCGAGGGCCCGCACCCAGAACGCGTCGCCGTAGCGGTCGGCGAGGTCGGCGACTCCGTTGGTGTCGCGGACCGTCGCGGCGACGTGATCACCACGGGCCAGCAGTTGTTCGGCCAGTTCGCGCCCCATGCCGCGTGATGCTCCGACGATGAACCAGGTCTTGGGCATGTGTTCCTCTTTCCTCGATGTCACGTGTGCCGTCGGTCGTATAACCACCCGTGCGGCGGAGGCAATCCATACCGGACATGACGGTCTCCGATGCCTGCCATACGGCCCCTGCATGGCTAGGGTGACGCCATGGACGACATGACCCTGGCCGGCCTGCGCGCGGTCCGCGAGGTGGCGACCCTGGGTTCCTTCACCGCGGCCGCACGCTCCCTCGGCTATTCGCAGCCCGCCATCTCGCGCCAGATCGCCGCCATGGAGGCCGCCGCCGGCGTGCCCCTGTTCGTGCGCAACGCGCGCGGGGTCAGTCCCAGCGCCGCCGGTGCGGCGGTGGTGGCCCGCGCCGGCCGCATCCTGGCCGACGTCGACTCGCTGCGACGCGACCTCGACGGGCTGAGCGACCGGCTGGCGGGCCGCGTGCGACTGGGCGTGTTCCCCGCCGCCGCAGCGGTTCTCGCGCCGCGCGCCATCGCCCGGCTAGCCGGCGAACACCCCGGCGTGGAGGTGCGGCTGACCGAGGCGTCGACGCCGGCGCTGCTTCGGGAGGTGCGCGGCGGGCGGGTGACGGTGGCCGTCATCGGCTCGGGGACGGGTCTGGAGGACTACGACCTCACCGGTTTGACGGTCCGCCAGGTGTTCGCGGGTGACCTGTGCGTCGCGGTGCCCGTGGGGCACCGGCTCGGCTCGGCGACGACGGTGCCGGTCCGCGCGCTGGAGGGCGAACCGTGGGTGGTCGGCGAGGGCCACGCCGGTGACCCGCAGTTCGGGGCGTGGCCGACGCTGACCGATCCGGTCGTCGCGCTACGGACCAAGGGGTGGCAGGCCCGGCTGGGACTGGTGGCCGCAGGTCTCGGCATCTGCCTGCTGCCCGAGCTGGCCGCGCCGTCGGTGCCCGAGGGGGTGCGGGCCGTCCGCGTCGACGACCCGAACTGGCTCGGCCGCGTCACGCTGGCGGTCACCCGGCCCGCTCCGGGCGACGCCGCGCGGGCCGCGGTGGCGGCACTGGTCGTCGCCGGCGACGGCATCCGCGCCGCACCGGCGCGGTCGGCCTAGAGCTCGCCGGCGTCGATCGCTTCCTTGACTTCCTGAGCCTGGGCGACCTGCTGGGCGGTGTAGCCGATGAACAGGGCGACGGCGCCGACGATGATCGCCACGGCCGCGACCCACAGCAACCCGTAGGTGTACCCCTGGTCGAGTGCGTGCAACTGCGCGTCGTTCATGTTCTTCACCGGGCCGGTGGTACCGCCGAGGTACAGCGTCCGGGACGTGATGACGGCCTGGATGACGGCCAGCACCACGGGACCACCGAGGCTCTGCAGCATCAGCGCGATGGCGGAGACCGGGCCGATCTCGTCGAACGCGACGCCGGCGATGGCCGACACCGTGAGCGGCACGACGATCATGCCGATGCCGAAGCCGCCGACCGTGATCGGGATGACGAGGTTCGGGAAGTACGGGATGTCGCCGTTGAGCGTGGAGCCGTAGAGCATCGCCGCGAGGACGAACACGCCGCCGATGATCACCAGCACGCGTGGCGGCAGGATCGACACCAGGTAGGACGACAGGCCGAGCCCCACGCCGAGCGCGACGACGAACGGGATGAACCCGATGCCCGCGCGAAGTGCGCTGTAACCCATGATGTCCTGCACGTACAGCCCGATCAGGACCGTCAGCGTGAACATCACGCCGCCGGCGAGGAACACCGCCGCGAAGGTGGCCACCCGGTTGCGGTCGCGGAACAGGCTGAACGGCACGACGGGGTTGACGGCGGTGCGTTCGACGTACAGGAACGCGGCGAAGAGCACCAAAGCCGCCAGGCACGAGCCGAGAGTCAGCGGGGCAGACCAACCCTTCTCGGGGCCCATCGAGAAGCCGAAGACCGCCGCGGTGCACGCCAGCGTCGCCAGGATGGCGCCGGTGGCGTCGAGCTTCATCCGCTCGCGGTGCGTTTCCCGCAGGGTGCGGCGGGCCAGGTAGATCATCAGCAAGCCGACCGGGACGTTGACCAGAAACGCCCAGCGCCAGGAGAATTCGGTCAGGGCGCCGCCGACCACGAGACCCATCACCGAGCCGACGCCGGTCATCGCGGCGAACACCGCCGTGGCGGTGTTGCGGGCCGGACCCTTCGGGAAGGTGGTCGCGATCAGGGCCAGTCCGGTGGGCGACGCGATCGCCGCGCCGACGCCCTGGGCCAACCGGGCGATCACCAGCGTGGTCTCGTCCCACGCCACGCCACAGAGGATGGAGGCGATGGTGAACAGGGCGACGCCGACGATGAACGTGCGCTTGCGGCCGATCGTGTCGCCGAGTCGCCCGCCGAGCAGCATCAGGCCGCCGAAGGTCAGCACGTAGGCGGTGATGACCCAGCTGCGCCCGGCGTCGGACAGGTTGAGCTCGTCCTGAATCTTGGGCAGGGCCACGATGGCGACGGTGCTGTCCATCGTCGCCAGTAGCTGCATGCCGCCGATGGCGATGACCGCGGCGATGAATCGCCGCGACGGGAGCCACTCCGGGTACCAGCTGCTCTTGACGATCTGCGTCTGGGTGATCGGCATGGGCAGCGCTTGTTCGGCATCGCCCGCATCGCGCTCGGCGGCGGCGCGGGCTGCGTCGTGGGGAGCCGTCATATCGGGTTACCCTACAGTAATCTTAAGAGCCCTCTAAGTGGCGAAGGCCGCGACCGACCCGATCACGATGATTGCGGGAGGTCGAATGCCGTCCGCGCGGATGTGTTCCGGCGCGTCGCCGAGCGTGGTGCGCAGCGTCCGCTGGGCGGCGGTGGTGCCGTGCTGCACCACCAGGACCGGCGTATCCGCTGGTCGGCCGCCTTCCAGCAGAACCTTCGCGAACAGTTCGATGCGTTCGACGGCCATCAGCAGGACGATCGTGCCCGAGAGCGCGGCCAGCGCATCCCAATTCACTAACGATTCGGGGTGCCCCGGCGCGAGATGGCCGCTGACCACCACGAACTCGTGGGTGACGCCCCGGTGGGTGACCGGAACGCCGGCCGCCGCCGGAACCGCTATGGCACTGGTCACACCGGGTACGACGGTGACCGGAATGCCCGCCTCGGCGCACGCCAGCAGCTCCTCGTGACCGCGGGCGAAGACGTACGGATCGCCACCCTTGAGCCGGACGACGAACTTGCCTGCCTTGGCGCGGTCGATCAGCACGGCGTTGATCGCGTCCTGCGCCATCGAGCGGCCGTACGGGATCTTCGCGGCGTCGATGACCTCGACGTGCGGGGCCAGTTCGGCGATCAGTTCCTGCGGGGCGAGGCGGTCGGCGACCACGACGTCGGCCTGGGCGAGCAGTCGGCGCCCGCGCACGGTGATCAGCTCGGGGTCGCCGGGGCCACCGCCCACCAGGGCGACGCCGGCGGGCTGCGAGCCGACGTCACCGGAGGCGGCGATCACGCCCGTCTGCAGGGCCTCGTTGATGGCGGACCGGATGGCGGCCGAACGCCGGTGCTCGCCGCCGGCCAGCACGCCGACGCTCAGACCGTCGTACTCGAACGACGCGGGCGTCACCGCGGTGCCCTCGCGGGCGACGTCGGCCCGGACGCAGAAGATCCGCAGCCGCTCGGCCTCGGCGACGATCGCCTCGTTGACGGCGGGGTCGTCGGTCGCGGCGAGCGCGTACCAGGCGCCCTCGAGGTCACCGGGCCGGAAGTCGCGCAGCACGAGGGTGATTCCGTCGAACGCCTCCACCGCCGGCGTCGCCGCCCTGGCGACCACGTGGACGTCGGCGCCGTTGGCCAGCAGCAGCGGGATCCGCCGCTGCGCGACGCTCCCGCCGCCGACGACGACCACCCGCTTGCCGTTCAGGCGCAGGCCGACGAGGTAGGCGTTCTCGGTCACCCGGCGAGCTTAGAGGTAGCGGCCGACCCTACGAACCGGGTGGCCGCCAGCGGATGTGCCGCCGCGTGCGCGTGCAGATAGGCCGCGTGGACGCCGCCCAGCACCGCGCCGTCGGTGACCGACGCGCCCGCGCCGTTCCGGAAGCCCCAGGCCGGCTCGTAGTCACCGGCGAACGTGACCGTGGTGCGGTGGAATTCGTGCCCGGACACCCGGGTGCCCGCCCGGTGCACCGACGAGTCCCTCAGCGCGACGGCGTCGCGGTACCCCAGGGTCAGGCGCTCGGTGAAGCGGGCGCTGCCGGGCACCACCGCGCACATCGGATGCCCGTCGAGGTCGTCGACCAGGTACGTCAGACCGGCGCATTCGGCGTGTATCGGCGCGCCCCGGCGGGCGAGTTCCGCGATCTGCCTGCGGACCACCTCGTTGCCGGAGAGCTCCGCCGTGAACTGTTCGGGGAAGCCGCCGGGGATCACCAGCGCGTCGGTGTCGCGTGGCAGCGGATCGGTCAACGGGTCGAACGCGACGACGTCCGCACCGGCGGCGGCGAGCAACTCCGCATGCTCCGGGTAGCCGAAGGTGAACGCGCGCCCCGCGGCCAGCGCGACGGTGACGCGACCGGCGACGGGTTCGGCGATCGTCGGCGTCCACGGCTCGGCGGCGACGTGGGACCGGGCGACGGCGGCCACCGCGGCCAGGTCGACGTGCTTGGCCACCAGCGTGGTCATGGCCTCGACGGCCGCGACGGCGTGCCTGCCGTGCTCGGTGGCGGTTACCAGGCCGAGATGCCGTGAGGGGACGGCCAATTCGTCGGCCCGCGGGATGGCCCCGAGCACCGGCACGCCGGCCTGCTCGCAGCCCTGCCGGAGCACGGCCTCGTGGCGGGGCGAGCCGACCCGGTTGAGGATGACGCCGGCCAGGTGGACGGATTGGTCGAACGTCGAGAAGCCGTGCACGACCGCACCGATGCTGTGGCTCTGGCCGCGCGCGTCGACCAGCAGGATCACGGGCGCGCCGAGCAGACCGGCGACGTGCGCCGTGGAGCCCCGCGCCGGGCCCGACGACAGCGGGTCGATGCGACCGTCGAACAGCCCCATCACGCCCTCCACCACCGCGAGGTCGGCGTCGTCGCTGCCGTGGCGGTAGAGCGGACCGATCAGGTGGTCGCCGACCAGGACCGGGTCCAGATTGCGGCCGGGCCGGCCGGCGGCGAGGGCGTGGTAGCCCGGGTCGATGAAGTCGGGGCCGACCTTGAACGGTGCGACGGCACGACCGGCTCTGCGGAACGCGCCGATCAGTCCGGTCGCCACGGTGGTCTTGCCGCTGCCCGACGAGGGCGCGGCGATGACGACGGCCGGGGTGCTCACCACTCGATCCCGCGCTGACCCTTGCGTCCGGCGTCCATGGGGTGCTTCACCTTGGTCATCTCGGTCACCAGGTCCGCGGCGTCCAGCAGTCGCTGCGGGGCGTCGCGCCCGGTGATGACGACGTGCTGCCGCCCGGGCCGGTCGGCGAGGACGTCCACCACCTCGTCGGTGTCCACCCAGCCCCACTTCAGCGGATAGGTGAACTCGTCGAGCACGTAGAAGTCGTGGCGCTGCTCGGCCAGCCGGCGCGCGATCTCGGCCCAGCCCTCGGCGGCGGCCGTGGCGTGGTCGACCTCCGACCCCGGCTTGCGCGACCACGACCAGCCAGAACCCATCTTGTGCCACTCGACGGGACCGCCGGCCCCGTGCTCGTCGTGCAGGCGGCCGAGTTCGCGAAAGGCGGACTCCTCGCCCACCTTCCACTTCGCGCTCTTGACGAACTGGAAGACCCCGACGTCGAACCCCTGGTTCCACGCGCGCAGGGCCATCCCGAACGCTGCGGTCGACTTGCCCTTGCCGGGACCGGTGTGGACGGCCAGCAACGGGGCGTTGCGACGCGCCCGCGTCGTCAGACCGTCGGCCGGGACGGCGACTGGTTGGCCCTGTGGCATCGAACGTCTCCTCCGTCGGGAATCAGGCCGCGCGGTCGCCGGAGTGCGACCGCACCAACCGCGTCAGACCGTCGGCGCGCAGGTGCGCCAAGCGAACCGCCGGGGCGTCGAGCTGGGTGGCCAGTACCTCGGCCAAACCCAAACGTACATAGGAGGTCTCGCAGTCGACCACGACTGCGGCCGCGCCCTCGGCGACCAGCATCGCCGCGGCGGTGCGCGACCGTCCGAGCGGATCGGGTCCACCCGTTGCGCGGCCGTCGGTGAGCACCACCACCAGGCTGCGGCGCGCGCGGTCGCGCGCCTTCTCCCGGACCACCACGTCCTTGGCCGCGAGCAGGCCCTGGGCCAGCGGCGTCTTGCCGCCGGTGTCGAATCGCGCGAGGCGTCGGCCGGCGATGTGCACCGACGTGGTCGGGGGCAGCAACACCTGCGCCCGGTCGCCGCGGAAGGTGATCACGGCGACCTTGTCGCGACGCTGGTAGGCGTCGCGCAGCAGTGACATGGTCGCGCCGCCGACGGCCGACAGGCGGTCCCGCGCCGCCATCGACCCGGAGGCGTCGACCAGGAAGATGACCAGATTGCCCTCCCGGCCCTCCCGGATCGACCGACGCAGATCGGCCGGGCCGAGCCGCGGCCGCCCGGGCTGAGTTTGACGCTCGGCGGCGGCCAGCAGTGTGCCGAAGACGTGCAGTCCGTGCCCCTCGTGGGGGTCCTCGGTCGCCGCGATCGGGGTGCCGGTCCGGTTGCGCGCACGCGACCGCCGACCGGGGGCACCCTCCCCCACTCCGGGTACCACCAGCGCCTTGGCGCGGAACGTCGGCGTGGGCGCGTCGTTGGGCTTGGGCGCCGACGACGGCGAATTGCGTTGCCGGGGCTGGCCGTTCGACGCGTCGGCGTCGCCGGCCTCCGGGGTCTCTTCACCACCGCCCGGCGGATCGGGCTCGGGATCGCGATCCGGTTCGGATCCCGTGCCGGATTCCGGTTCGTCGGCGGCCTCCCCGGCCTGGCTCATCGCGTCGTCGAGGCGGTCCTGGTCGAGGCCCGGATCGTCGAACGGGTCGCGACGGCGGCGGTGTGGCAGCGCGAGTTCGGCGGCGACGCGGACGTCCTGCTCCTCGACCCGTTCGCCCCCACGCCAGGCCGCGTGGGCGACCGCCGTGCGCGCGACCACCAGATCGGCCCGCATCCCGTCCACGTCGAAGGACGCACACAAGGCGGCGATGCGTCGTAACTCGCTGTCCGGCAGGGTGACCGACCCGACCATGGCGCGGGCGAGGGCGATCCGGCGGGCCAGGTCGACGTCCTCGTCGGCATATCGGGCGGCGAATCCGTCGGGATCGGCTTCGAAGTCCATCCGCCGCCGGATCACCTCGACCCTGGTGTCCACGTCACGGGAGGCGCGGACGTCGACCGTGAGGCCGAACCGGTCGAGCAGCTGCGGCCGCAGTTCGCCCTCTTCGGGATTCATGGTGCCGACGAGCATGAACTTCGCCTCGTGACTGTGCGAGACGCCGTCGCGTTCGACGTGCACCCGGCCCATCGCCGCCGCGTCGAGCAGCACGTCGACCAGATGGTCGTGTAGCAGGTTCACTTCGTCGACGTACAGCACGCCGCCGTGCGCGCGGGCCAGCAGACCGGGCGAGAAGGCGTGCTCACCGTCACGGAGCACGCGCTGCAGGTCCAGCGATCCGACGACGCGGTCCTCGGTGGCGCCGATCGGCAGTTCGACCAGGCGCGCGCCCTCGTCGACGTCGGCCAGCACGGACGCCAACGCCCGCACCGCCGTCGACTTGGCCGTGCCCTTCTCGCCGCGGATCAGCACACCGCCGATTTCGGGCCGCACCGCACAAAGGATCAGCGCGAGCCGCAGCTGATCCTGACCGACGAGCGCAGAGAAGGGATAGGGCGTCGGGAGTGTGGAGGTCATCGAGAGTCAGCTTGCCCCATGGTGTCCGCTGCGACGCAACATGGGGATGTGCGGCACCCCGTCGTCGAGGAACTCCTCGCCGTCCCGGACGAAGCCGTGCTTGGCGTACATCTCCTCGAGGTAGGTCTGGGCGTCGATGCGACAGGGGTCGTCACCCACCTCGGCCAGCGCGGCCTTCATCAGCCGGCTGGTGTGCCCCTGCCCTCGGTCGCTGCGGCGGGTGCACACCCGGCCGATCCGAAAGACCTTCTCCCCGCCGGGATGTTCCTCCATGAGGCGCAGCGTCGAGACGACCCGGCCGTCGGAGTCCTCGAGCCAGAAGTGCCGGGTCTCGGCGAGCAGGTCGCGGCCGTCCAGCTCGGGATAGGGCGTGGCCTGCTCGACCACGAAGACCTCGACCCGCAGCTTGAGCAGTTCGTAGAGCGTCGACGCGTCCAGGTCCTTGGCCCAGCTGCGTCGCGGAGTGATCGTCACGGCACCACCGTCACACGGGGACCGCGGGCACGTCGGTGGCCTTGTGGTCGAGCTTGAGAACCTTGGTACCCCAGTCCCAGACCTCGTCGAAGAGCTTGGGCTCGCCGGACAACTCGGTGCCGAACGACGGCACCATTTCCTTGATCTTGGGCTGCCAGGACGGGAAGCGGTCGGGGAAGCAGCGTTCCAGCACGTCGAACATCGCAGGCACCGCCGTGGAGGCGCCCGGCGACGCGCCCAGGAGGCCGGCGATGCTGCCGTCGGCCGCCGCGAGCACCGTGGTGCCGAACTCCAGCACTCCGCCGGCACCCTTGCGTCGGATCACCTGCACGCGCTGACCGGCGATGTCGAGTTCCCAATCGGAATCCTGTGCGCTGGGCGCGAATTCGCGCAGCGCCTCGACCCGATCGGCCTCGCTGAGCGCCAGCTGACCGACCAGGTACTTGACCAGACTCATCTCGGTGAGGCCGACGCCGAGCATCGAGGCCAGGTTGTTGGGCTTGACCGACAGCGGCAGATCCGTCACCTTGCCCTGCTTGAGGAACTTCGGCGACCATCCCGCGAACGGCCCGAACAGCAGGTAGGACCGGCCGTTGATGATGCGGGTGTCCAAGTGCGGCACCGACATCGGCGGCGCGCCGAGCGGCGGCGCACCGTAGACCTTGGCCTGGTGGGCGGCGGCGAGCTCGTGGTTTCCGGTGCGCAGCCACTGGCCGCCGACGGGGAAGCCGCCGAACCCCTTGGCCTCCTCGATGCCCGACTTCTGAAGCAGCGGAAGGGCACCGCCGCCCGCGCCGACGAAGACGAACTTCGCGTTGAGCTTGCGCTTCTGCCGCGTGCGACGGTTTGTCACCTTCAGCGTCCAGCTGCCGTCGGACTCCTTGGCGAGGTCGCGCACCTCGTGCCCGAAGAGGGTGGTCATGCCGCCCTCGACGGCATAGCCGATCAGCTGGCGGGTCAGCGAGCCGAAGTTGACGTCGGTGCCGTCCTGCGTCCAGTTCAGCGCCACGGGTTCGTGGAAGTCACGCTTCTCGGCCATCAACGGGAGGCGGCGCGCGAACTCGTCGCGCGAGTCGATGTACTCCATCGAGGCGAAGAGCGGGTTGGCGACCAACGTCTCGCGCCGGCGCTTGAGGTAGTCGAGGTGCTTGGCGCCGTGCACGAAGCTGACGTGCGGGACGGGGTTGAGGAAGCTGCGCACGTCCGGCAGGACGCCGCTCTCCACGGCGTGCGCCCAGAACTGACGCGACACCTGGAACTGCTCGTTGACGTGGACGGCCTTGCTGATCTCGATCGTGCCGTCGGCGCGCTGAGGGGTGTAATTCAATTCACACAGGGCGGAGTGCCCGGTACCCGCGTTGTTCCACGGATCGCTGCTCTCGGCGGCGGCACCGTCGAGCCGCTCGACGAGCGTGATGGACCAATCGGGTTCCATCAGCTTCAGCAGGGTGGCGAGCGTGGCGCTCATGATGCCCGCTCCCACCAGCACGACGTCGGTTTTCGCTACCTCAGACACGTGATCCTTGACCCTTCGTGGCACGAATTCCGCTCAGCACGGCTTTTCGAATGTCCAGGTTATCCCTTCTGCTTTGCCCGACGTCGGTCGGTAGACACCCCTGCCGCGCCGTGGCGGCCGGCCGGGGGCCGCCTAGAGTGAGACCGTGACACCGATGGGACCCGACGAGGAGCCCACGCGGGAGCCGCAATGGAAGCCCGACGTGCTTCCCGGGTACTGGCAGCACACCCTGACACTCGGTCCCGATCCGGACGGCGAGGGCGAGCTGGTGGCCACCCTGGTCCGTCGTGGCGACGCGGGCGGCGGCAGGCACGCGGTGCTGGCGCTGCACGGCTACACCGACTACTTCTTCAACACCGAGCTCGCGGACCACTTCGCGGAGCGCGGCTTCACCTTCTACGCGCTGGATCTGCACAAGTGTGGCCGCTCGCGCCGGGAGGGTCAGACGCCTCACTTCACCACCGATCTGGCGAGCTACGACGCCGAGCTGGACCGCGCGCTGGAGGTGATCGTCGGCGACTCCGCCGACCCCGTTGCGCCGCGGGTGTGCGTCTACGGGCACTCCGCGGGCGGGCTCGTCGCCACCCTGTGGCTGGACCGGCTGCAACGGCGCGGGGCGGCGGCTCGAGTCGGGGGTCTGGTGCTCAACAGCCCGTTCTTCGATCTGCACGGCCCGGCGATTCTGCGCACCGCACCCACGTCGGCGGCGCTGATCGCCCTGGCCCGCTTGCGCAAGCGCCAGGTGGTCCGCAAGCCGACTCCGGGTGGTTACGGCACCACCCTGCACCGCGACTACGCCGGGGAGTTCGACTACGACCTGGAGATGAAGCCGGTCGGCGGGTTCCCCATCACGTTCGGGTGGATCAACGCGATCCGGCGCGGTCAGGCGAGGCTGCACCGCGGGCTCGACGTCGGGGTGCCCAATCTGGTGCTGCGGTCGGGTCATTCCGTCGCCGAGGCACCCCATCCGGAGGCCATCCAACGCGGTGACGCGGTCCTCGACGTCGCACAGATCGCACGCTGGGCGGGGTGTGTCGGGAACCGTCAGACGATCGCCCCGGTCACCGACGCCAAACACGACGTCTTCCTCTCCCTGGCCGAGCCGCGCGCAGCGGCGTACCGGGAGCTCGCACGCTGGCTCGACGACTACCTGGACTCCGAATCTCGGAGCCCGACAACGAATTCCGGACAGGACTAGGCACGTGGAACACTTCGATCTGGCCATCATCGGTACGGGCTCGGGCAACAGCATCCCCGATCCCGGCGTCGACCCCAGGTACGGCGACATGCGGGTGGCGATCTGCGAGCAGGGCACCTTCGGGGGCACCTGCCTCAACGTCGGGTGCATTCCCACCAAGATGTTCGTCTACGCCGCAGAGGTCGCCGAGACCATCCGGCAGAGCGCCCGCTACGGCATCGACTCGACGATCGACAAGGTGCGCTGGACCGACATCGTCGACCGCGTCTTCGAGCGCCGCATCGACCCGATCGCGGCGGGTGGCGAACAGTACAAGCGAAGCCTGCCCAACGTGCGGGTGTATGGCAGCCACACCAGATTCGGGCCGACGCAGCCCGACGGCCGCTACACGTTGCGCACCGACGACGGCGAGGAGTTCACCGCCGACAAGGTGGTCATCGCCGCGGGATCGCGGGTTCGCGTCCCGCCGGCCATCTCCGAGTGCGGCGTGAGGTACCACACCAGCGACGACGTCATGCGGATCACCGAGCTTCCCGAACACCTGGTGATCGTCGGCGGCGGATTCGTGGCTGCGGAATTCGCCCACGTCTTCTCCGCCCTGGGGGTGCGCGTCACCATCGTGGTGCGCGGTGACGGTCTGCTGACCCACTGCGACGCGTCGATCTGCCATCCGTTCACCGATCTGGCCACGTCGAAGTGGGATCTGCGCACCCACGAGAACGTGGTGGGCGTGCAGCAGCGGGGCGACCGTTGCGTGCTGGAACTCGACGACGGCAAGACCATCGAGGCCGACATGCTGCTGGTGGCCACCGGACGTGTGCCGAACGGAGATCAGCTCGACGCGGAGTTGGCCGGCGTCGAGGTCGACGACTCGGGGCTGGTGGTGGTCGACGAGTACCAGAGGACGTCGGCGCGCGGCGTGTTCGCCCTCGGCGACGTGTCGTCGGACTATCAGCTCAAGCACGTCGCCAACCACGAGATGCGGGTGGTGCGGCACAACCTGCTGCTGGACTGGGACGACACGGACGCCATGCGTGCCTCCGACCACCGGTTCGTTCCGTCGGCGGTGTTCACCGATCCTCAGATCGCGATGGTCGGCATGACCGAGGACGAGGCCGTCGACGGCGGCTACGACGTGGTCACCAAGGTCCAGAGGTACGGCGACACCGCCTACGGCTGGGCGATGGAGGACGAGCACGGGATCGTGAAGCTGGTCGGCGACCGCGCCACCGGCAAGATCCTCGGGGCGCACGTCATGGGGCATCAGGCGTCGTCGATCATCCAGCCGCTCATTCAGGCGATGACCTTCGGTCAGACCGCCAAAGAGGTTGCCGAGAATCAGTATTGGATTCATCCCGCGTTGCCGGAGGTCATCGAGAACGCGCTGCTCGGCTTGAAGTAGTCGAAGCGGGTCGGGCCGTGACGTCGACTCCCGCTCGGAAGTGAGTGGTTCAGATGCTTCCTCAACGCCAACCCACGGCCCGGCCGCGCATCGCCACCGTAACACATGAACACCTGTACAGGTGGACACATGGACAGGTGACGCGATGCAGTCCTAGGCTGGACGGCGAACGAAGACGCACCCGTCGCGAGAGAAGGAAAACACATGGCCGAGTACGCATTACCCGATCTTGGTTACGACTACGGAGCTCTCGAACCCCACATCTCCGGTGAGATCAACGAGATTCACCACAGCAAGCATCACGCCACCTACGTCAAGGGCGTGAACGACGCCGTCGCCAAACTCGAGGAGGCGCGCGCCAACGACGACCATGCCGCGATCTTCCTCAACGAGAAGAACCTGGCGTTCCACCTCGGCGGCCACGTCAACCACTCGATCTGGTGGAAGAATTTGTCCCCCAACGGCGGTGACAAGCCCACCGGCGAACTGGCCGCCGCCATCGACGAACACTTCGGGTCGTTCGACAAGTTCCGGGCGCAGTTCACCGCCGCCGCGAACGGCTTGCAGGGGTCGGGTTGGGCGGTGCTCGGCTACGACACGCTGGGTCAGCGGCTGCTCACCTTCCAGCTGTACGATCAGCAGGCCAACGTGCCCCTGGGCATCATTCCCCTGCTGCAGGTGGACATGTGGGAGCACGCGTTCTACCTCCAGTACAAGAACGTGAAGGCCGACTACGTCAAGGCCTTCTGGAACGTCGTCAACTGGGCCGACGTCCAGGACCGGTTCGCCGGAGCCACCACGAAGGCACAGGGGCTGATCTTCTAGGGAGTCGAGGCGCCACGTGCTCATAGCGCAACTGTCGGATCCGCACGTTCGTCCCAAAGGCGTTCTCTACCACGACGTCGTCGATTCGAACGCCGGCCTGACCGATGCCGTTGAGCACGTGCGCGCCTTGACCACCACCCCGGATCTGGTGCTGGTCACCGGCGACCTGGTCGACCACGGCGAACCCGCGGAGTACCACCAGGTCCGCGAGATCCTCGACGGACTGCCGGTGCCGTACCTCGTCATCCCGGGCAACCACGACGACCGCGAGAACTTCCGTCGCGCGTTCGCCGATCACCCGTATCTTCCGCGGACCGGCCCGCTGCACTTCTGCGTCGACGACCATCCGGTGCGCATCATCGGACTGGACTCGACGGTGCCCGGCCACCACCACGGGCATTTGGACGCTGCCGGGCTGGACTGGCTGGCCACCACGCTGGCCCGGGACACCACGAAGCCGACGCTGATCATGCTGCACCACCCGCCCTTCGTCAGCGGCATTCCGTATCTGGACGAGTACCGGTACTTCTCGGGCGCCGAGCTCGCCGCCGTCGTGGAACGCGCGCCCAACGTCGAGATCGTGGTGTGCGGTCACGTCCACCGGTCCATGGTCAGACGGTGGGCGCGAACCGTGGTGGTCACGTGCCCCAGCACCGCGACGCAGATCGACCTCCAACTCGAGGCGTCTGCCGCGCCGTCGAGTCATGCCGGACCGCGGGGCTACCTACTGCACCTCTGGGACGAGCGCGAGGGAATGATCAGCCACGCCAACCACATTGGTGTCTTCGCCGGTCCCTACCCGTTCGCCTGAGGCTCCCAGCGTTCCTCGATCCGGCCGAACCGCCAGACCGCCAGCGCGACCAGCCACACCACCACGAAGAGCCCCACGATGGTGAAGCCGACGAATTCCAGGTCGGCCGAACCGATGACCGCGAGCGGTCCCGACTGGATGTTCAGCCGGTCGACCAGCAGTCCGATCAGCACGATGACGCCGATCACCAGGGCGACGAACACCGACAGCAGGGTGACGGTCAGGTTGTAGTACACCTTGCGGATGGGCTTGAGGAACGCCCAGCCGTAGGCCCGGGCCATGAAGATTCCGTCGGCGGCGTCGAACAGGCTCATCCCGGCCGCGAACAGCACCGGCAGCACCAGGATTGCGTACCACGGCAGCGTGAAGGCGGCGGTGCCCGCGGCGAGCACCAGCAGCGCCACCTGCGTCGCAGTGTCGAAGCCCAGCCCCATCAGCAGGCCCACCGGGTACAGGTGCCACGGCTTGCCCACCCGGCGCATCACGCGCCCGAGCAGCCGGGCCATGAACCCGCGGTTGTTGAGTTGGCGTTCCAGTTCGGCTTCGTCGAATTCGCCGGAGCGCATCTCGCGGAACACCCTCGCGATGCCGACGACCGCGAACAAGTTGGTCAGTCCGATCAGGATCAGGAAGGTGCCGGCCACCAGCGAGCCGATCAGGCCGAGGGTCTGCAGCATCGACGAGTTCTCGTCCTGGACGGGTCCGATCAGCGCCTTGACCCCCAGCGCCAGCAGGAACGCCAGCCCGAACACCACACTCGAGTGCCCCAGCGAGAACCAGAATCCGGCGGACAGCGAACGCTTGCCCTCGCCCACCAGCTTGCGGGTGGTGTTGTCGATGACCGCGATGTGGTCGGCGTCGAACGCGTGCCGGACGCCCAGCAGGTAGGCGGTCAGGCCCAGACCGACGCCGAACACCCCGGTGGATCCGAGCGTGATGTGCTGTGGGGCGACGCCGAAGACCAGGACACCCCAACCGAATACGTGCAGGAACACCACGACGGTGCCCATGCCGGCAATCGAGAGCCAATCGGTGCGATCCAGCCTGCTCACCGTGGTCGGGCTGGGCGGGGACTCCGACGACGTACCGAGGATCACGCGTTCGAGCCTATGGGGACGTCCGCACGCCTGTCTAGCTGTACAGATGTTCAGGTCGACGGACGACCCGGACGGGCAGGTCAGCCGTGCGCGGCGCCAATCCAGTGGAGCAGATCGTGGACGATCTCGTCGTCGAGCCGGTAGGCCACCGAACGCCCGACCCGGGTACTGCTCACCCAACCCTGCTGCCGAAGTACCCGAAGGGCCTGGGAGACGGAGTTCTCCGAGCGGTTGACCACCGCGGCCAGGTCGCTGACGCAGATGCCGGGCGCGCGGTGCAGGCTGAGGAGGATTTCGAGCCGGTTCGGATCGGACAGCAGGTCGAAGCGCAACGTCCAGCCGGTGATGTCGACGTCGGACAGCGCCGAGGACGCCCGTCGCACCATCGCCTCGCCGCCAGCTTCCATGACTGCAATTTAGTCGACCGACCGGCTGTCGCCTAGCTGTCGAGGAACCCGTGCAGCAGCGACGCCGATCCCCACACGTGCGCGGCCATCGTCTCGGCCGCCCCGTCGGCGTCCCCGGCCAGGATCGCCATCACGATCGCCTCGTGCTGTTCGTCGGAGTGGACGATGTTGCGGGCGAGCAGCGGAATGTGGTCGAGCAGCTCGTTGAGACGCATCCGGTTCTCCGCCACCAGGGGGACCAGCGACGGCGTCCCGGCGGCCTCGGCGATGGCGAGATGCAACCGGGAGTCCAGCCGGCGGTAGTCCTCCAGCGCGGCGCCGCGGACGTCGGTCAGCTTGGCCCACAGGGTTTCGCGTTCGGCGGCGGTCAACGTCCGGCCCGCCGCCATCCGGGCCGCCCCCACCTCCAGCACCTCCCGCAGCCGCAGCGCGTCGTCGATGTCCGCGCGGCTGAAGCGCACGCCGTCGGCACTGGGAGCCGGCAGGTCGTCGGCCAGGAACGTGCCGCCGTACCGACCACGACGCGACACCAGGTACCCCGCGTCGGACAACGACCTGATGGCGTCGCGCACGGTGTCACGGCTGACGCCGAGCCGCGCGGCGAGTTCGCGTTCCGGCGGTAGCGACTCCCCCGGCTTCAACAACCCCAGCCGGATGGTCTCGAGCAATCGCCCGACGGTGTCCTCGAAGGCGTTGCCCAGCCGCACCGGACGCAGCATCGCCTCGCTGGCGGGCTGCGGATCCGGTGCGGGGTGGGCGGTCACGGCGTCTACAGCGGCGTCACGTAGTGGCCGGTGATGCCGCCGTCGACCAGGAAGGTCGACCCGGTGATGAACGACGCGTCGTCACTGGCGAGGAAGGTGACCGCGGCGGCCAGCTCGTCGGGCTCGGCGAACCGGCCCATCGGCACGTGGATCAACCGGCGCGCCGCGCGCTCCGGGTCCTTGGCGAAGAGCTCCTGCAGCAACGGGGTGTTCACCGGGCCGGGGCACAGCGCGTTGACCCGAATGCCCTGGCGCGCGTACTGGATTCCGAGCTCGCGCGACATCGCCAGCACGCCGCCCTTGGACGCCGTGTAGGAGATCTGCGAGGTTGCCGAGCCGTTGACCGCGACGAACGAGGCGGTGTTGACGATCGACCCCTTCTGCGCCGGGACCATGTGCCGCAGCGCGGCCTTGCAGCAGAAGAACACCGACTTGAGGTTGATGTCCTGCACGCGGTCCCAGGCGTCGATGCCGGTGACCTCGATCAGGTCGTCCTCCGGGGGGCTGATGCCCGCGTTGTTGAACGCGATGTCGACCGAGCCATGGGTCTCGGCGGCGGTGTCGAACAGGTTGTCCACGGCCGCTTGGTCGGAGACGTCGACCTGGACGAAGGTGCCGTTGAGGTCACCCGCGACGCTCTTGCCGGTGGTGGGGTCGATGTCGCCGATCACGATCGTCGCGCCCTCGGCCCGCATCCGCTTGGCCGTCGCGAGACCGATACCGCTGGCGCCGCCGGTGATGACGGCGACCTTGCCCGCCAGCCGCTGGGTCAGATCCATCTAGAGCTCTCCAATCGCAAAGAAGACGTTCTTGGTTTCGGTGAAGTGCAGCGGCGCGTCGGGTCCGAGCTCGCGCCCGAGTCCCGACTGCTTGAAGCCGCCGAACGGGGTGTTGTAGCGCACCGAGGAGTGCGAGTTCACCGACAGGTTGCCGGACTCCACCGCCCGGGACACCCTCATCGCCCGCGACAGGTTGTCGGTCCAGATGGAACCGGACAGGCCGTACGGGCTGTCGTTGGCGAGCTCGATCGCGTCGGACTCGTCCTCGAACGGCAGCACGGTGACGACGGGTCCGAAGATCTCCTCGGTGACCGTGCGGTCGGAGCGCTGCGGGGTGAGAACCGTTGGCGGGAACCAGTATCCGGGGCCCTTGGGCGCAGACCCCTGGAATGCGATCGGCGCGTCGTCGGGCACGTAGGACGACACGGTGTCGAAGTGGGGCCGCGACACCAGCGGCCCCATCTCGCTGTCCCGGGAATTCGGGTCGCCGACGACGACACCCTTGACCGCCGGTTCGAGCAGCTCCATGAAGCGGTCGTAGACGTTGCGCTGCACCAGGATTCGGCTGCGCGCACAGCAGTCCTGGCCGGCGTTGTCGAACACGCCGTAGGGTGCGGTCGCGGCGGCCTTCTCCAGGTCGCAGTCGTCGAAGACGATGTTGGCGCTCTTGCCGCCGAGTTCCAGGGTCACCCGCTTGACCTGTTGCGCGGCACCGGCCATCACCTTCACGCCCACCTCGGTGGATCCGGTGAAGACGATCTTGCGGACGTCGGGATGGCTGATGAAGCGCTCCCCCACGACCGATCCCTTGCCGGGCAGCACCTGGAAGAGACCCTCGGGCAGGCCCGCCTCGAGGCCCAGCTCGGCCAGCCGCATCGTCGTCAGGGGGGTGATCTCGGCCGGCTTGACCAGCACGGCGTTGCCGGCGGCCAGGGCGGGCACGAAACCCCACGACGCGATGGTCATCGGGAAGTTCCACGGTGCGATCACCGCGACGACGCCGAGGGGCTCGTTGAACGTGACGTCGAGCCCGCCCGCCACGGGAATCTGCTTGCCGGACATGCGTTCCGGACTGGCGGAGTAGAACTGCAGCACGTCGCGGACGTGGCCCGCCTCCCACTCGGCGTTGCCGATCACGTGGCCGGAGTTGGCCACCTCCAGGGCGGCCAACTCGCCGACGTGGGCGTCGACCACCGCGGCGAACGAGCGCAGCGCGGCAGCCCGCTCGGCGGGAGCGAGCCTGGCCCACTGCTTCTGGGCGGACCTCGCGCGCGCCACCGCGTCGTCGACGGCGGGTACGTCGAGCATCTCGACGGTGCGCAGCACCTCCTCCGTCGCCGGGTTGATCAGTGTGGACGTGCTCACGCGCTATTCCTCTCCAACGTTGAGTGCTTCTTGGATGCGTACTCCGCGGCCGCCTCGACGACGCCGGCGAACAGCCGCAGGTCGTCGAGCCGCTCCTCCGGGTGCCACTGGACGGCCACGACGAATGCGTCGCCATGTTTCTCGACGGCCTCGATGACGCCGTCCGGATCCCAGGCGCTCGCCATCAGCCCCTTGCCGAGTTCGGCGATGGCCTGATGGTGGTAGCACTGGGCGTCGGTGGTCGTGCCGATCAGCGCGGCGACCCGGGTGCCCGGCACCGTCTGGATCTTCGAGGTGCTGAACACCGCGTTGCCCAGCTGATGCTGGTAGTGCCCGACCACGTCGGGCAGGTGCTGGTGCAGGGTGCCACCGAGTGCGACGTTGAGCACCTGCGCACCGCGGCAGATGCCGAGCACCGGCAGCTCGCGCGCCAATGCCCCTCGCACGAGGGCGAATTCCCACGCGTCGCGGTCCAGCGCCGGCTCGTCGGTGAGCTCGTGCGCGTCCTGGCCGTACCGGGCGGGGTCGACGTCGCGGCCGCCGGTGATCACCAGGCCGTCCAAACCGTTCAGCACGCGGTCGACGACGGCGTCGTCGACGGGCTGCGGCGGCAGCAGCATGGCGATGCCACCCGCGGAGGTGACGCCTTCGACGTAGACGGCGGGCAGGAAGCTGGCCCGGACGTCCCAGACCCCGGTCTGCGCCTGTTGCAGATACGTCGTCAGTCCGACTGCCGGTCTAGAGCCGTTCGAAGCCACGGCGCCTCTCCCAGTCGGTCACCGCCGAATTGAAGGCCTTCAATTCGATGCGGGCGTTGTTGAGGTAGTGCTCGACGACGTCGTCGCCGAACGCCTCGCGGGCGACGGTCGACGCCTCGAACAGCTCGGCCGCCTCGGCGAGCGTGGTCGGAAGTCGTTCCGCGCCACTGGTGTACGCGTTGCCCGCGCACGGCTCGGACAGCTCCAGCTGCTGGTCGATGCCGTGCAGTCCGCCCGCGATCAGCGCGGCGACCGCCAGGTACTGGTTGACGTCACCGCCCGGCGCGCGGCACTCCATCCGCATCCCGTGCCCGTGCCCGACCACCCGCAGCGCGCAGGTGCGGTTGTCCAGGCCCCACGCGACGGCGGTCGGGGCGAAGCTGCCGTCGACGAAGCGCTTGTAGGAGTTGACGTTCGGTGCGTAGAACAACGTCAGCTCGCGCAGCGTGGCGAGTTGGCCCGCCAGGAAGCTGCGGAACATCGGCGACATGCCGAGTGGGTCGTCGTCGTCGGAGAACACCGCAGAGCCGTCCGTGCCACGGAAGGACAGGTGGATGTGGCAGCTGTTGCCCTCCCGCTCGTCGAACTTCGCCATGAAGGTCAGGCTCTTGCCGTGTTGGTCGGCGATTTCCTTGGCGCCGTTCTTGTAGATCGTGTGGTTGTCACAGGTGACGAGCGCCTCGTCGTAGCGGAAGCCGATCTCCTGCTGGCCGAGGTTGCACTCGCCCTTGACGCCCTCGCAGTAGAGGCCCGCGCCCTCCATGCCGTTGCGGATGTCACGAAGCAACGGCTCCATCCGGGTCGACGCCAGCATGTTGTAGTCGATGTTGTAGTCCGTGGCGGCGGTCAACTTGGTGTAACCCTTGGCCCACGCCTCGCGGAAGGAGTCGTCGAACACGATGAACTCGAGTTCGGTGGCCGCCACCGCGGCCATCCCCCGCTGAGCCAGCCGGTCGAGCTGCGCGCGCAGGATTCCGCGCGGCGACGGGCGCACCGGCGATCCGTCGTGCCACCCGAGATCGGCCATCACCAGCGCGGTGGCCGGCAGCCACGGAATCCGACGCAGGGTGGAGAAGTCGGGCGTCATCACCATGTCGCCGTAGCCGGCTTCCCAGCTCGACATCTTGTATCCGTCGACGGTGTTCATGTCGACGTCGACGGCCAGCAGGTAGTTGCAGCACTCGGCACCGTTGGCGATCACGTCGTCGACGAACAACCGGGCCGAGATCCGCTTGCCGGTCAGCCTCCCCTGCATGTCGGTGAAGGCGACGATGACGGTGTCGACGTCTCCCTCGGTGACCATCTTCTTCAACTCGGAGAGCTCCAAAGTCACGTGCCCTGCCTCTCGAAACCGACGAACATGGGTCTGAGTCAACCATTGGATCCGGTTCACCGCGCATTTTGGTCATGGATTTACACGATCGTCACCGCCAAAGGTAGGACACCAGACCATTGCGGATCTATTGTCCGTATTCAGTGAGCGCGCTTTCGTGCGCTGCCCCGAGAAGGAGAACTACCGTGCCAGAGGGTCACGAAGAACTGTCCGACGACGAAAAGCACCTCGCATCGCTCGGCTACACCCAGGAACTGAACCGCTCCTGGTCCAGCTTCAGCAACTTCGCCATCTCGTTCTCCATCATCTCGATCCTGGCGGGCTGCTTCACCTCGTTCGGCCTCGGCTGGAACAACGGCGGCCCCGCCGCCATCGCGTGGGGCTGGCCCATCGTCTCGGTGTTCATCCTCATCATCGGGCTGTGCATGTCCGAGCTGGTCTCGGCGTACCCCACCTCCGGTGGCATCTATTGGTGGGCAAGCAAGCTCGGCGGCGCCAAGGCCGGTTTCTACACCGGCTGGCTGAACCTGATCGGCCTCATCGCCATCCTCGCGTCGGTGGCCTACGGTGCCGCCACCTTCCTGGACCTGACGCTGGGCACCTTCAGCGAGTCGTGGCTGGCCGGATACAGCCTGACGCGGGTCTTCGTCATCTTCCTGGTGATCCTGGCGCTGGCCGCGACGGTGAACATCTTCTCCTCGCACCTGCTGGCGGTCATCAACAACATTTCGGTGTGGTGGCACGTCGCCGGCGCGGCCATCGTCATCGCCATCCTGATCGTGGTGCCCAAGCAGCACGCCAGCCTGTCGGACGTCTTCGCCAAGACCATCAACAACACCGGCATGTTCGGCGGAGCCACCTCCGGTGTGGGCTGGCTGCTGTTCGTGCTGCCGATCTCGGCCATCCTCACGCAGTACACGATCACCGGTTACGACGCCTCCGCGCACCTGTCCGAGGAGACCAAGAGTGCGGCCGACGGTGCGGCCAAGGGCATTTGGCGCTCTATCTTCTACTCCGCCATCGGCGGATGGATCCTGTTGCTCACGTTCCTGTTCGCGGTCAACGACTCCGACGCGGTGTCCGCGGGCGGCGGCGCGGTCGCGGTGATCTTCAGCCAGGCGATGAGCTCGCCGTGGGTGGGCGTCGTGCTGCTGATCTCCACCGCCGGTCAGCTGTTCTGCGCCACCGCCTGCCAGACCAGTTGCTCCCGCATGCTGTTCGCGTTCAGCCGCGACCGCGCGGTGCCCGGGCATCAGCTGTGGTCCAAGGTCAGCAAGAACAAGATCCCGGCCAACGGCGTGGTCGTCACCGCGGTGATCGCGGCCCTCATCACGCTGCCCGCACTGGTGCAGGTCGACATCAACGGAGCACCCGTCCCGGTCGCGTTCTTCGCCGTGGTCTCCATCGGCGTCGTCGGGCTGTACCTGTGCTTCGCGGTGCCGATCTACTACCGCTGGAAGGCGGGCGACTCGTTCCCCGTGGGCAAGTGGAATCTGCGCGGTCACCACAAGTGGATGGCGCCGGTCGCGCTCGTCGAGATCATCGTCACCTCGATCATCGCCATGTTCCCGACCTCGCTGGGCGGCATGCCGTGGGACCCGAGCTTCGAGTGGAAGTTCGTCAACTACACCCCGCTGCTCGTCGGCGGCGTCCTGATCCTGCTGTTCGTCTACTGGCACGTGTCGGTGAAGAAGTGGTTCACCGGACCGATCAAGCAGGTGACGACGGTCGCCGAGGAACTCGACCTCACGTAGTCCCCGCCATGTCCCCCGCTATCCGAACAGCTCCCGGACGTCGGAATCGGTGATGGCCGAACCGAACACGTCGCCGTCGTCGACGACGGCGGTGAACAGTTCGCGCTTGCGTTCCTGCAGGATGACCACCTTCTCCTCGATGGTGCCCTCCGAGACCAGCCGGTAGACGGTGACCGGACGCGTCTGGCCGATGCGATGCGTCCGGTCGACCGCCTGAGCCTCGGCCGCGGGGTTCCACCAGGGGTCGCAGATGAAGCAGTAGTCGGCCTCGGTGAGGTTGAGCCCGAAACCGCCGGCCTTCAAGCTGATCAGGAACACCTGGGTCTTGCCCGACCGGAAGTCGCGGATCGCGTCGTCGCGCTGCTGGGAACTCGACGATCCGTCGAGGTAGCTGAACCGCACCCCGACCGCGTCGAGATGGCTGCGCAGGATGGCGAGGAAGCCGGTGAACTGGCTGAACACCAGGGCGCTGTGACCTTCGGCGACCAACTCGGGCAACTGCTCGACCAGGAAGTCGACCTTGGCCGCCGCGACGTCCATCTTCGACTCGTCGACCAGTCCCACGTGCAGACTGAGCTGGCGGAGCAGGGTCAGCGACCGGAAGATCTGGAACCGGTTCTTCTCCCAGTCGCCCAGCAACCCAAGCACCTTCTGACGCTCCCGGGCCATGTGCGTGTCGTAGATCTTCCGATGCTTCGGACCGAGGTCGAGGGCCAGCAGCTGCTCCTGCTTCGGCGGTAGCTCGCCCGCGACCTGACCCTTGGTGCGACGCAGCATCATCGGCTTGATGCGCCGGCGCAGCACGGCCAGCCGTTCGGGGTTGCTCCCCGACTCGATGGGCCTACGGAAGTGCTGGGTGAAGACCGCGGGCGACGGGAACAGGCCGGGAGCCGTGATCGACAGCAGCGACCACAACTCCATCAGGTTGTTCTCCATCGGCGTGCCGGTGATGGCGAGTTTGAACGGGGCGTCCAGCCGACGCACGCACTGATGGGTCTTGCTGTTGTGGTTCTTGACGAACTGCGCCTCGTCGAGGATGACCCCCGCCCACTCCACGTCGGCGTAGGCCTCGAAGTCGATGCGCAGGATGGCGTAGGAGGTGACGACGACGTCGACGCCCGCGGCGCGCTCCGCCAGGGAGGTAGCCGATCGGGCCTGGGTGCTGGTGACCGCCAGCGCCGTCAGCCCCGGCGTGAACCGCGCGCACTCGGCCACCCAGTTGGTGACGACGCTCGTCGGCGCGACCACCAGGAACCGCCGCGGGCCCTGCTCGGCGACGCGGGCGATCAGGGCGAGCGTCTGCACGGTCTTGCCGAGCCCCATGTCGTCGGCCAACACTCCGCCCAGCTGGTTGTCCCACAGAAACGACAGCCAGTTCAGACCGTCGCGCTGGTAGTCGCGCAACGTAGCGTCCAGCCCCGCCGGTACGTCGACCGGTGCGGGCGGCCGCGCGGCCGTCCTCGTCGAGAGGCTCTGCTGCCAAGCGGCCAACTGCTGGTCGACCACACCGAGGGCCAGCAACTCCTCCCACAGGGTGACGTTGTGGGAGCCCGCGTTCACTCGGTCGCCCTCGATCTCGCCGAGCGCGCGGGCCTCCTCGATCAGCTCTCGCAGGCGTTGGACCTCGGGGGTGTCGAGCCGGAAGTAAACGCCGTTGGGCAGCAACATGTGCGTTGCGCCCGTGGCCAACTCGGCGATCACCGACGCGATGGGCACCTCTTGGCCGTCGATCATCAGCGTGATGCCCAGGTCGAACCAGTCGTTGCGGACCGGCTCGTCGTCGTCGCTGCCGAACCGCAGCTGCGGGGCGTTCTCGGCGGGCCGGAAGTCCGGCACGCCGAGCTTCACCTCGACGGTGAAGGCGTCGCGGCACTCCAACGCCGGGAGAACGTCGCCGACCAGGACCGCCGCCTCGGCGAGGGTGAGGTCGACCCCGGAGCGCAGGGTCGCCGGCGACACGGCCGCGGCGGCGTCGGCGGCACCCTCGGATCGGGCGACGGACGTCATCTCGTCGATCAGCGCCGCCGAGATGGTTCGCTTCGTCAGCTGCCGAAGGTGGTGCGCCGCTTGCTGCTTCCACGTCCGCGTGGCCGCCGCGACGGCCCGCAGCGCGGGACTCACCGCGTCCCACATCGAGGTCTCGGCGTCGGCGTCCCGGTACCCCGTGCGCATCGCCAGGGAGTCCGGCTCGAAATCGTGGTGGCGGTCGTTGACCCGATACCGGGTGCTCCAGGACGCCCGCACCCCGCCCGGCGTCGAGGTCAACGTCAGCACCGCCGTCGGACCGCTGATCACCGGTGGCGTGAAGAGTCCCTCCTCCACGTCCACCGGCGTGACGTCGACCAACCGGGGCAGGACGTCCAACGAGAACTCCGGAACCATCTCGGGCGGGATGTGCACCACTTCGTTGCGGAGGAGCAGGTCCAGCGCCGTGCGGGCGGGCGCCGGATCGAACCGGCCGAGCCGGAGCACCCCGTCGACGATCGTGTACATCCCGTGGGGCACCGGCGACCCGATGAGGCCGACGCCGTCGGTCGGGCCGCGCTCGCCGTCGACGACCATGGCGACCGACATCGCGGCGCCGCCCACGTCGTCGGAGACGAAGTCCAGCCGCAGTTGCGCACTCTTGACCAGGTCGACGCCGGTCAGACCGCTGCCGCCATGGGCGACGATGGTGACGCCGGCGTCCAGCGCGTCGGTCAACCGCGCCCAAAAGCCAACGGGCACGCGGGAAATGGTCATGACGTCGTTGATCGGCACGATGCCAGACCGCTGCGCATCGCTGACGAGGGCACGCAGGGCGTCGTACTGGGCGCGGTCGAACTCGCCGGCGGCGGCATGGTAGGACAGGCGTTGCCAGTTGACCCCGGTCCTGATCCAGGTGCCGCGCCTGCCCACGGTGACGGGGCGCAGCGCGATCTCCGCGCGCGGGCGATACCGAGTCGGTGGCGTCACGGAGAACTCCAGGCCCATCGGCGCGGCGTTCGCGGTGCCCGGCGGTGCCAGCTCGTCGAGCATCTTGGTCAGCACCGTGCGCCAGCGGTCGACGGCGAGGGCGGGCGACTGGTGATTGCTGGACGCGGTCAGCAGCAGCGCGACGGCGTGCTTGCAGTAGACCCCCACCGGGCAGGAGCACTCCGCCCAGGCGAGCCGAAGGTCGTCACCGGAGCGCTGGAACCCCGCGGCCACCCGGTACCGGTGGCCGTCCGAACCCGAACACAGACCCGTCAGCTCGAGGTCGTCCTCGATCCAGTCGATCTCACTCACCCGGCCGAGATCGGCATACCGGGTGCCGCGGCTGACCGTCGCCGAACCGAACTCGGCGACCAGCTCACCGATGTTGAGGACGAGGCCGAGCGGCGGCACCATGGACCGAGGATAGAGAAGTCCGCCGACAACGGGTCGGCGACGGCGTCACCAGGTGCTGGTGCGCAGCACGATCTCGGCGGCGAGCTGTGCGGTGGACTCCTGCGCGTTGCGGCGCCCGAGCAGTTCCACGATGCGGTAGTCGCCGTAGACGTAGCGCTGGCTGGCCTTGGCCACGGTGCGCGCCGCGGGTGAACTGACCAGCGCGGTGGTGTTGACCTCCACGGGCGGGCAGCGGTCGTCGCGGACCTCGCCCGCCTGGTCGGGAACGCGGGGGTGCCCGCGGTCCACCACGACCAACCCGATGAAGCGGTCGAGCCGGGTGGCCGCCAGCTCCCAGGCGAGCTCACCCCCGATGCGGTCGCCCACCAGCAGCGCCCATCGCACGCCGACGGAGTCGAGGATCCCGACGACGGACTTGGCGGTCAGCCTCGGGTCCGGCGCGATGACGACCGTCCGCAGCGATGCGGTGTGCAGGCGCTGACAGATCGCGTCGTACGCCGCGGGACCCTGATGGGAGGCCCCCAGCAGAACGACGACCGAGCCCTTGTCGGGGCCGGACACGTCGACCGTCGCCGGAAACCCGTCGACGGTGAGCACGGTCGATGGCATTGCGCCACGCTACAGGGGACGCTCGTGCCGGGTGCCGGTTTTCACCGGCTTGCACCCACGCTCAGCGTTGACCCAGCCGCTGCGCCTGCTTGGCGGTGACGTCCAAAAACGTTTGCGGCAGCGAGCCTTTGACCGAGATGGTGGGGTCGGGCGTGGGGAAGGCGATGCCGAACATCCCCCATTCGCCGATGTTCTCGAATGTGAAGTACACGCTGCTCTCGGTGCCCCGCAGCTGCATGGTCTGCTGGTAGGTCAGCGACCCCGGGCGCGGCGAACCCATCCTGGTGGTGGTCATCAGAATTGGTTGCGAATCCTCGTCGAAGTACGTCAGGTACAGCTTGCACCGCGTCGCGGTGGTCTCGAGCCGACGCAGGTCCAACGCGTCGGTCAGCACCGTCATCACCATCCGCGCACCGTCGTAGGCCACCGCGAACTTCGCCGAACTCCCCGGCCCCCGCTCGGCCGACGCGGCGATGTCCTTGGTCAACCCGTCGGCGCAGCCCTCGGGTTCGGACTCCATCGGTGGCGGCCGGTTGGCCCCGTCGGGCTGGCCGGCTTGCTCCACGATGCGGTCGAAGCGGACACCGGACGGGAAGTCCTCGGCGGTGAGCAGGGCGGCGTTCAGCCGCGCTCCCGGCCACGTGGGCGTGCCCTTGACGGCGCAGCCGGTCAGGAACACGACCATGCCCGCCGCGAGGACGACGAATTTCGACGTCACTGCCATCCTTGGAGGTTACTCAGCGGGCGTCGAGATGCGAGGTGATCACCGGCCGGGCCGGGGCGCCGCGCTCGACCAGGTCCAGCACGGCGTCGACGTCGAGGTGCTCGGCGAGCAGATCGGCCATGGCGTCGAGTTGGGCGTCGCGGCGACCGGTCACGTCGACGTCGTCGGCGACGACGAAGCCGCGCCGATCGGCCGCCGACGCGGCATCGGTCAGCCACTGGCGGCGCACGTCGTCGTTGTCGAACAAACCGTGCCAGTGGGTGCCGTAGACGGCGCCACGTCGAAGGCCGACGCCGAGCCACGGCTCCTCGGACGTACGCGTCACCTGACCGTGGTGAATCTCGTACCCGCGCAACGGCGCCGACCAGTGTTTGAGTGTCTTGTCGGCCGCGAAGACGACGTCGGCGTCGAGCAGGCCAAGTCCCTCGACGCGCCCACGGCCCGACTCGACCGGGTCGTCGACGGACCGGCAGAGCATCTGGAAACCTCCGCAGATGCCCACCACGGCGCGTCCGGACGCCGCGTGCGCGAGCACGCCGTCGGCGAGTCCGCGGTCACGGAGCCAGGTCAGGTCCGCCACCGTCGCCTTGCTGCCGGGCAGGACGACGACGTCGGCGTCGGCGAGGTCCGCGACGTCGGTGACCCAGCGGACCACCACGCCCGGTTCGCAGGCCAGCGCCTCGACGTCGGTGGAGTTGCTGATGCGGGGCAGCCGGACCGCGGCCACGCGCAGCGTGTCGGCGCCCCGCGCCGCCGCCGGTATCCCGACGATCCGCTGGGCTTGAACCGACAGCGAGTCCTCCGCGTCCAACCACAGTCCGTCGTCGTAGGGCACGACGCCGTACGTGGGCCGCCCGGACAGCCGCTCGAGTTGGTCTAGCCCGGGGGTCAGCAGGGCGGGGTCACCGCGAAACTTGTTGACCACGAACCCCGCGACGAGCCGCTGGTCGTCGGGTTCGAGAACGGCCACCGTGCCGAAGAAGTGCGCCAGCACCCCGCCGCGGTCGATGTCTCCGACGACGAGCACCGGCAGGTTCGCCGCCCGGGCCAGTCCCATGTTGGCCAGATCGGTGGCGCGCAGGTTGATCTCGGCGGGTGACCCGGCTCCTTCGCAGATCACGACGTCGAATTCGTTTCGCAGAGCGGCGAGTTCGTCGTTGACCACCTTGGTCAGCATGGCCCGGTACCGGAAGTAGTCACCGGCGGCGACCGTGCCGGCGACGCGGCCCATCACCACCAGCTGCGAGGTGCGGTCGCCGCCCGGCTTGAGCAGGACGGGGTTGAAGCGCACGCTCGGCTCGAGGCCCGCCGCCCGCGCCTGCATGGCCTGCGCGCGGCCGATCTCGCCGCCCTCGACGGTGACGGCCGAGTTGTTGGACATGTTCTGCGCCTTGAACGGCGCAACGCGAATGCCCTTGCGCGCCAACAGCCGGCAGAGACCCGCGACGACCGTCGACTTGCCGGCGTCGGAGGTGGTGCCCGCGACCAGGAGCGCGCCGGTCACTCCGGGAGCGTCAGGATCTCGGCCCCGTCGTCGGTGACCACCAGGGTGTGCTCGAACTGGGCGGTCCACTTCTTGTCCACCGTGGCGACCGTCCAGCCGTCGTCCCAGATCTCGTAGTCCAGCGCGCCGAGGTTGATCATCGGCTCGATGGTGAAGGTCATCCCCGGTTCGATGACGGTGTCGACCGCCGGCTGGTCGTAGTGCAGGACCACCAGCCCGTTGTGGAAGGTGGTGCCCACGCCGTGGCCGGTGAAGTCGCGAACGACGTTGTAGCCGAACCGGTTTGCGTAGGCCTCGATGACGCGGCCGACGACCGACAGCTGTCGGCCGGGCTTGACGGCCTTGATGGCGCGCATGGTGGCCTCGTGGGTGCGCTCGACCAGCAGCCGGTGTTCCTCTGACACCTCGCCGGCGAGGAAGGTGGCGTTGGTGTCGCCGTGCACGCCGTCGACGAACGCCGTCACGTCGATGTTGACGATGTCGCCGTCCTGGATGACCGTCGAGTCCGGGATGCCGTGGCAGATGACCTCGTTGAGCGACGTGCAGCAGGACTTCGGGAAGGCCTTGTAGCCCAGCGTCGAGGGGTACGCGCCGTGGTCGACCATGTAGGCGTGGGCGATGCGGTCCAGTTCGTCGGTGGTGACGCCGGGGGCGACCGCCTTGCCCGCCTCGGCGAGCGCGTTGGCCGCGATGCGCCCCGCGACGCGCATCCGCTCGATGACCTCCGGCGTCTGCACCCACGGTTCGGAGCCCTCGGCGACGGTGGACTTCCAGGCGTACTCGGGACGCGGGATCGACTTGGGCACCGGCAGCGTCGGAGACAGCTCACCGGGGTGGAGGGCGGTGCGAACGGACATGCTCCCAGCCTAGCTAACCCCTGCCGAACAGCGACTTTCGCGGTCCGCGGACGTCGACGGAACCGCAGACCGTCCGGCCGGTGAGGATGACGTGCGGCGAACCCTCGGCAGGGGCGTCCTTGCGATGGTCGCGGGCGCTGCCGACGACGACCTCGACGTCGTCGATCGACGCGCTGGCCCCGTCGGGGAGCCGGATGTCGACCGAGCCGAACTTCATGTCGAGTTCGATCACGACGATCGGCCCGGCGAACCGCGCCCTGGTGAGGTCGAGGTCGACCGATCCCATGCGCCGCACCAGTGACAACCGGGTCGGCACGATCCACTCGCCCTGCCGCTTGAGCGAGCCGAGCACGCCGCGGAGTTCGACGCGGTCGGTCGCCGTCGTGACGATGGCGCCCGGTCCGGGCAGGTCCTCGACGAGCGCGGCGAGTTCGGAGTGCAGGCGCGCCTGGGCGACCGCGGCCGATCGCTCCTCGAACTCGTCGATGTCGATGAGCCCCAGCGCCACGGCGTTGTGCAGGCGACGCAACGTGCCGTTGCGGTCGGCGTCGGAGATGCGGAGCACCGCGGGCATGTCACCCATGTCGGAGTTGCTGCTCATGATCACTGCCCGTCCCTTCCAGGACCAGGCTACTCAGGCCAGGTAGTCGGGTGGCAGCCCACCGAGCATGTCCTTGCACATCCGCACGGCGTACTCGGAGCTGCCACCGCCGACGATGAGCGCGGCGAAGGCGAGGTCGCCGCGGTAGCCGGCGAACCAGGCGTGCGAGCCGCCGTCGAATTCGGCCTCACCGGTCTTGCCGCGGACGTCGCCGCTGCCGTTGAGCTCCTTGGCCGTGCCGTTGGTCACGACCAGCTGCATCATCGGCCGCAGGCCGTCGACCATCTTCGGGGTGATCGTCGGGGTGTCCCCCGAGACCTCGGTGTGCCTGCCCTCGATCAGCTGCGGCACCGGCGTCTTGCCCGCGGCGACCGTGGCTGCGGCCAGCGCCATGCCGAAGGGGCTGACGAGCACCCGGCCCTGACCGAAGCCGTCCTCCGTGCGCTCGGTGAGGTTGACCGTCGGGGGCACCGTTCCCGTGACGGTCGAGATGCCGTCGACGACGTAGTCGGTGCCGATGCCGTATTGCGCGGCGGCGGTGGTCAGACCCCGGGGCGGCATCTTGCTGGCCAGCTCGGCGAAGGTCGTGTTGCAGGAGTTGGCGAAGGCACGCGACATCGGCACGGTGCCGAGGTCGAATCCGCCGTAGTTGGGGATGGTCCGCTGGCCGATGTCGATGTGGCCGGGGCAGCCGAGAAGGGTGTTGGGCGTCGCCATGTCACGGTCGATCGCCGCACCCGCGGTGATGATCTTGAACGTCGACCCCGGCGGGTACAGACCCGTGGTCGCCGCGGGACCGTCGGCGTCGGCGGCGGCGTTCTGGGCGACGGCCAGGATCTCGCCGGTGGACGGCTTGATCGCGACGATCATCGCCTTCCTGCCGACCATGTCGACGGCGTCCTGGGCGGCGTTCTGCACCGACCGGTCGAGGCTGATGGTGACCGAAGGCGCTGGCGCGCCTGGGGTTTCGTCGAGGACGTCGACGTCGGCGCCGTTCTGGTTGACGCTGACCACGCGCCAGCCGGCCTGGCCGTCGAGTTCGTCGGACACCGACTTCTTGACCTGGTTGATGATGTCGGGGGCGAACCGGTCGTCGACGGGCAGCAGTTCGGCGTGCGGTGTGATGACGACCCCGGGCAGGCTGCCGATCGCGGGCGCCACGGCGTCGCGGTCGGATTGGCGCAGGGTGATGAGGTTTAGCGGGCTGGCCGACGAGCTGGCTGTCTCGGCGAGTCGCTGCGCGTCCATGGTGGGGTCGAAGCGGCGCAGCGTGTCGGCGACGACACTGGCCGTCGGCATCAGGTCCGCGCCGGCCGCCTTCGCGTCCAGGGCGTAGTTGTAGAGGAAGCCGGGCCGTAGTACGTCGCTGCCGCCGCGCTCGTTGACCGACGCCCGCGGGGGCGCGTCGGCACGCAGTGCGAGCGTCTGGTTCTCGCCGAGGTTGGGGTGCAATCCCGTTGCGCTCCAACGGACTTCCCAGCGTCCCTCGTCACGGACCATGTTCAGTTGTCCGTCGTAGGTCCACGTGCGCTTCTTGGGCAGGTGCCACGTGTAGCGATAGGCGACGCTGCCGGTGTCCTCGGCGTACTTGGAGCCGAGGATCTGCGCGTCGAGCTTGGTCGCCTGCAGGCCGGCCCACGCTTCGTTGAGGGCGGCCCGCGCCTGGGCGGGGTGGTCGCTGAAGTCGGCGGCCGCGCCGGTGTCGCCCGTGGCGAGCGCGGTGAAGAACGCCGTCGCGACTGGTTCGGGTCCGTTGGGTCGAGGCGTGCAGGCGCTGAGTCCGCCGGCCGCCGAGATCACCGCGAGAACCACGAGGAGCCCGGTGACGCGTGATGCGGATGAGGTTCGTGTTGCCATTGAGGCTGATGTTAGAAGCCGTCGGGGCCCAATCCCCGGAGGCGCACCGAGATCGGATCGTGATTGGCGGGGGATGTCTCCGTGATCAGTCGAGCAGCACGGTGGCGAAGGTGCCCACCTCGGTGAAGCCGATCCGGGCGTAGGTGGCCCGGGCAATCGTGTTGTAGCCGTTGACGTAGAGGCTGGCGGTGCGTCCGCCGCGGACGACCGCGCGCGCCAGTGCCGCGGTGCCGGCGACCCCGAGTCCCCTGCCGCGCCAGTCGGGATGCACCCAGACGCCCTGGATCTGGCCGACGGCCGGCGACTGCGACCCGACCTCGGCCTTGAACACCACCTGACCGTGTTCGAAGCGGGCCCAGGCCCGGCCCGCAGTGATGAGCCCGGCGACCCGCCGGCGGTAGCCGCGACCGCCGTCGCCCATCCGTGGGTCGACGCCCACCTCTCCGATGAACATGTCGATCGCCGCCACCAGGTAGGCGTCGAGCTCGTCGATGCGCACCGGGCGAACCTCCGGGTCGACCGGACACAGCGGCGGGGTCGACAGCGCCATGAGCGGCTGGTGATCCCGGACGTCGCGCGCCGGGCCCCACGCCCGTTCGAGGCGGTGCCACATCGGCATGACGAGCTCGGTGCGACCCACCAGCGACGAACAGCGCCGCGGCGTGCTCATCGCCTTGTCCGCGAACGCCACTAGGTCGGAAACCTCACCGCGCAAGGGGATCAAGTTCGCCCCGGCGAAGCACAGCGAATCGCTGGGCCGGCGGCGCGTCCACATCTCGCCGCCGATCGACGTCGGGTCCACCCCGTGGTCGGCCACCCTGGACGCGACCATGCAGGAACCGACGGGATCCTCGTCGAGCACCCGGCGCACCATCGTGGCGTCACGGACCACGGTGACGCGTCGCTCGTCGGCGATGCGAAACAGTGGAGGAGCGGACATCTGGACCTTCTACGAGCCGACGGTGGTGACCCTGCTCACAGGGTGCAGGTTCAGCTTACGGTCACAACGGGCGCGCCGCTGACGTCTGGTCCACGCGCCGGATCCATCTCGGCGGCGATCTTCATCGCCTCTTCGATGAGAGTCTCGACGATCATCTGCTCGGGCACCGTCTTGATCACTTCGCCCTTGACGAAGATCTGACCCTTGCCGTTGCCGGACGCGACGCCGAGGTCGGCTTCCCGGGCCTCGCCCGGTCCGTTGACCACGCAGCCCATCACCGCCACCCGCAACGGGACGTCCATGCCCTCCAGGCCCGCCGACACCTCGTTGGCCAGGGTGTACACGTCGACCTGGGCCCGGCCACACGACGGGCAGGACACGATCTCCAGCCCGCGCGGACGGAGGTTGAGCGACTCGAGAATCTGGTTGCCGACCTTGATCTCCTCGACCGGCGGCGCCGACAACGAGACCCTGATCGTGTCGCCGATGCCCTTCGACAGCAGCGCGCCGAACGCGACGGCGGACTTGATGGTGCCCTGGAACGAGGGGCCGGCCTCCGTCACACCGAGGTGCAGCGGGTAGTCGCACTGCTCGGCGAGCTGCTCGTAGGCCGCGACCATGATGACCGGGTCGTTGTGCTTCACGCTGATCTTGATGTCGCCGAAGCCGTGTTCCTCGAACAGCGACGCCTCCCACAGCGCCGACTCCACCAGCGCCTCGGGCGTCGCCTTGCCGTACTTCTTCATCAGCCGCGGGTCGAGCGAACCCGCGTTGACACCGATGCGGATCGGGATGCCCGCGGCACCCGCAGCCTTGGCCACCTCCTTGACCCGGCCGTCGAACTCCTTGATGTTGCCCGGGTTCACGCGCACCGCGGCACACCCGGCGTCGATGGCGGCGAAGATGTACTTCGGCTGAAAGTGAATGTCGGCGATCACCGGGATGTTCGCCTTCTTGGCGATCACCGACAGCGCGTCGGCGTCCTCCTGCCGGGGACACGCCACGCGCACGATGTCACAGCCGGACGCGGTCAGTTCGGCGATCTGCTGCAGCGTGGCGTTGATGTCGTGAGTCTTGGTGGTGCACATCGACTGCACGGCGATCGGGTAGTCGCTGCCGACGCCCACGTTGCCCACCATCAGCTGACGCGTCTTGCGACGGGGCGCCAGCGTGGGCGGAGGCGGTACGGGCAGTCCCAGACCGACGGTCATGATGTCTTCCTTCTCACGCTATTGGAACAACTTGATCGGATTGACCAGGTCGGCGGTGACGGTCAGCAACATGTAGCCGCCCACCACGACCAGGACGACGTAGGTGGCGGGCATCAGCTTCAGATAATTGACCGGGGCGCCGGCAACCTTGCCGCGCGCCGAGCGAATCAGATTGCGGATCTTCTCGTAGACCGCGATCGCGATGTGCCCGCCGTCGAACGGCAGCAGCGGCAGCAAGTTCACCGCGCCGAGGACGAAGTTCAGCTGCGCCAGGAAGAACCAGAACATCACCCACAGGCCGTGGTCGACGGTCTCCCCGCCGATGATGCTGGCCCCGACGACGCTGATCGGGGTCTCCTTGTCACGCTCGCCCCCGCCGATGGCGTCGACCAGCGCGCCCATCTTGCTGGGGATCTTGGCGAGCGACTTGCCCAACTCGACCATCAGGTCGCCGGTGAAGGCGACGGTCCCCGGCACGGCCGACAACGGGTTGTACTGCGTCGGACCGAACGACGCGGGGGCGACTCCCATCGCGCCCACCTCCGTCGGCCCGCTGGCCGACGCCGACGTCCACCGCTCGGCGCGGGCGACGTCCACGGTGGTGGTGAACTCCCGGGGCCGACCGTTCTCCTCGCGCTGCACGACGAACGCGGTGGGGCCGTCGAGCTTGCGGACGGCGGCCACGAGGTCCTCGAACGTCGCGACGTCGGTGTCGCCGACCTTGGTGATGACGTCACCGGAACGGATGCCGGCAAGCGCGGCCGGACCGGGGCCGGTGCACTCCCCCATCTTCTCCTTGGACACCTGCGAGGCGACGCATGCCGTCTCGCCGACCATGGCGTTGGTCGGCTGGTTCAGGTTCGGCAGCCCCCACACGATCGCAATGCCGTAGATCAGCACGAGCCCGATCACGAAGTTCATGGCGGGACCGGCGAACAGCACCGCGACGCGCTTCCACACCTTTTGGCGGAACATCGCGTACGGCCGGTCCTCGGGCGAGAGTTCCTCGACCGACGTCATGCCGGCGATGTCGCAGAACCCGCCCAGCGGAACGGCCTTCAGGCCGTACTCGGTGTAGCCGAGACTGTTGCGGCGCTTGGTCGACCAGACGGTGGGCCCGAATCCGACGAAGTAGCGACGCACCTTCATTCCGGTGGCGCGCGCCACCCACATGTGGCCGCATTCGTGCAGGGCCACCGACAGCAGGATGGCCAGTGCGAACAGCACAATGCCCAGTGCGAACATCATCTGGTTGCTACGACCTCCTGTGCAGCCTTCTCCACCGCGACGCCGGCCGTGGCCTTGGCCCAGTCCTGCGCGGCGAGTACGTCGTCCACGGTAGCCGGTTCCGCCGACCACTGGTCCGCAGCGCGCAGCACGTCGGCGACGATTCGGACGATGGCGGGGAACCGGATGCGCCCGGCGAGGAACGCTTCGGCCGCTTCTTCGTTGGCGGCGTTGTAGACGGCGGTGAGGCAACCACCCCGGCTGCCCGCCTCCCGCGCGAGCGCCACGGCCGGGAAGACCGCGTCGTCCAGCGGCTCGAACGACCAGGTGGACGCCGTGGCGAAGTCGCACGCCGATGCGGCGCCGGGAACGCGTGCCGGCCAGCCCAGCGCCAGTGCGATCGGCAACTTCATGTCGGGGGGACTCGCCTGGGCGATCGTGGAGCCGTCGATGAAGGTCACCATCGAGTGCACGATCGACTGCGGATGCACCACGACGTCGATTCGGTCATACGGCACGCCGAACAAGAGGTGGGTCTCGATCAGCTCGAGTCCCTTGTTGACCAGTGACGCCGAGTTGAGCGTGTTCATCGGGCCCATCGACCACGTGGGATGGGCCCCCGCCTGCTCGGGCGTGACGTCCTCCAGGTCGGCGGCGGCCCAGCCGCGGAACGGGCCGCCCGAGGCCGTCAGCACCAGGCGGGCGACCTCGTCGCCGGTGCCGCCGCGCAGACACTGCGCCAACGCCGAGTGCTCGGAGTCGACCGGGACGATCTGATCCGGAGCGGCCGCCTTCAGCACCAGTGGGCCGCCGGCGATCAGCGACTCCTTGTTGGCCAGCGCCAACCGGGCGCCCGATTCGAGGGCGGCCAGGGTCGGGCGCAGTCCCAGGGCGCCGACGAGCGCGTTGAGGACGACGTCGGCCTCGGTGTTCTCGACGAGGTGGGTGGCTGCGTCGTCGCCGACGTAGGTGACGTCGCCAAGTCGGTCGGCGGCCGCGGCGGACGCGACCGCGACGTTGGTGACGCCGGTCTCGGCGCGCTGGCGAGCCAGTAGGTCGGGGTTGGCGCCGCCCGCGGCGAGGCCGACGACCTCGAACCGGTCGGGGTTTGCGGCGATGACCTCGAGGGCCTGCGTGCCGATGGAACCGGTGCTGCCAAGTACGAGTACGCGCACGCGATCCGAGTTCACCTGTCCATTGTGCCGCGTCGGCTGACCCGTGACGAAGCCGCAATCCGAATGTGACGTGGATATGACGGCCGAGCTCACATCCCATCCGTGATCGGAGTCACCGCGAAGACCACACGAGGACGGCGGCACGAGTCGTCCCGGACACATTGGAGTGATCACGTCATGAATTCGACTCACCGCAAGACCGTTGCAGCAGTGGGCCTGACCGCAGTCGCCATCCTCGGCGCGTCCGCGTGCTCCAGCGAGGAAGCGAGCAGCACCGCGAGCTCCGTATCCAGCAGTGCCAGCAGCATCTCCTCCAGCGCGATGAGCAGCTCGTCGAGCGCGCCCATGACCGCTGCCGCCGATCCCGCCTCCGGCCTGGTCGGCAGCAGCTGCGCCGCCTACGCCAAGCAGGTTCCCGAGGGCCCCGGCTCCGTTGCGGGCATGGCCAAGGACCCGGTCGCCACCGCGGCCTCGAACAACCCGATGCTCACCACGCTGACCGCCGCCGTCTCCGGCAAGCTCAACCCCGGCGTGAACCTGGTCGACACCCTCAACGGTGGCGAGTTCACCGTGATCGCGCCGACCGATGACGCGTTCGCCAAGATCGACGCGGCGACTCTCGAGAAGCTGAAGACCGACGCCCCGTTGCTCACCAGCATCCTGACCTACCACGTGATCCCCGGTCAGCTGAGCCCCGAGCAGGTCGCCGGCAAGCACAAGACCGTCGAAGGCGCCGAGGTCGACGTGACCGGCGCGGGCGAAGGCCTGAAGTTCGACCAGTCCGGCCTCGTGTGTGGTGGCGTCAAGACCGCCAACGCGACCGTGTACATGGTCGACACCGTCATGATGCCCCCGGCCAAGTAACAACGGCCGCAACAGAACCCACGGGCGGTGTCCCGCTGCACATCCCCCGTGCCCGCAGCGGGACACCACCTGTGTCTGCTTCACCAACGACGAAAGTTGAATCGCATGAAACTGTCCGAGAAGACCAAGAAGGCCGTCACCGGCACCTCGATCGCAGCACTGGCCGTCGCCGGTCTGCTCGCCTCCACCGGCATCGCCCAGGCCTCCCCGGCCGAGGGCCTCGTGGGCAACAGCTGTGCCGCGTACGCCAAGGAAGTTCCGACCGGACCCGGTTCGGTGCAGGGCATGTCGATGGATCCCGTCGCGGTCGCCGCGTCGAACAACCCGATGCTGACCACGCTGACCGCCGCCGTGTCGGGCAAGCTGAACCCCGACGTGAACCTCGTCGACACGCTGAACAGCGGTGAGTTCACGGTGTTCGCACCGACCGACGACGCGTTCAAGAAGATCGATCCGGCGACCATCGACAAGCTCAAGGTCGACGCGCCGCTGCTGACCAGCATCCTGACCTACCACGTGGTTCCGGGCCGGTTGAGCCCCGAGCAGGTCGTCGGCACCCACAAGACCGTCGAGGGTGGCGAAGTCACCGTCACCGGCATGGGCCCCGACCTCAAGGTCAACGACGCCGGCCTCGTGTGCGGTGGCGTGCAGACCGCCAACGCCACGGTTTACATGGTCGACACCGTCCTGATGCCGCCGGCTCCCCCGGCGATGTAAGTAACAGCGCTCCGTCGACGGGGCGGTCCGGGCTTCGGCTCGGGCCGCCCCGTCTTCACGTCTGAGGGGGCTCACGGTCGCGTTGGATGCGGGCGGCACGGTCCTGGGCGCGGGTGGTCCTGCGGCGCGGCATCGTCAACCCGGCGGTGTGCGCCGCGGGTACCCGACTTGCCTGAACGGTGGCGGTCGGTGCGGACAATTCGGGGAACAGCAGGCGGCTGCCCGGGGTGGTGACGTACTGCCGGCCGTCGGGTGCGGTCCAGATGACCGTGCCATCCTCGAGTTGCTCGTCGCGCCAACCTTCTTCGCCGCCCCAGAACGTTTTTAGCAAGTGGTGTCGACGGCACAGGCATTTCAGGTTGGATGCCGCGGTCGGTCCGCACGGCCACGGAATCGTATGATCCACGTCGCAATTCGTCGCCGGCGCGCGGCAGCCCGGGAAGCGACACGTCAGGTCGCGACAGCGGACGAAGTCGGCCAGCTTCTTCGAGGGCCGGTAGCGGGGTTCCGGCGGAGCTTGCCCCGGGTGGACGATCCGGGTGATGGTTGCCCCGATCGTGGCGCGGCAGGCGATGGCTCCGGGGAGGAACTGTCCGCCCATCATCGCTGCGGGTCGCAGGCTCGCCAGGCGACCGGGCGCGGGGGTAAGCGCCTCGGTGAGCGTCAACTCGCGTAGTGGCTTGGCGAACATCGCCGGGGGTTCACCGTCTAGAGCGGTGCTTTCGTCGACGGGGGGCGGCGTCGCGGGGTCGCCGGTCGAATCATTCGGTGCGGCGGCCTCATTGGAGTCCGTGACATCAGCGGCGTCGTCCACGGTGTCGGCTGGATCGGGGGCGGTGGGCTCACCCGTTGGCGCCTGCGGCGGCGGTGCGACGGTGTCCGCGCTGGCGATGACGTAGACCACCACGCCGGTCGAGGGCGGGTTCTCCCCGGCCGGGCAGTCCGCGGACTCGCACAGGCACGCCAGGCGGTCCGCGCCGTGCGCCAGCGCCCCCATCGCGTCGGATCGGCGCTGATCCAGGGTGCGTGGATCCGCCGGGCAGACCGTCCGGGCCAGCGCGTCCAGGCGGGCGTCGACGGCCTTGGCGTCGTGGGCGAACAGCGTGGCGAACACCGTCACCATCCCGCTACCGTCCTCGTCCCCGACCTCCACCGACCGGCCGCGGGCGCGGGTCTCGGTGCGAATCACCGCCTGCGGGTCCACCTGGGCCACGAACGCATCGACCATCTTCTCCAACACGGCCACCGACAGGGGTTCCCGCTCACTCAGCGCCTCGGCCAACAACCGGTCCAACTCCTGGAGAGCCGAGGGGTCGACGACCAGGGCACCGCGCTGCACGACCGCTCGGACCAGTTGGTAGGTGATGAGCCCGTCGGCGAACACGGCGGCGACGAGGGGGAAGCGCTCGTGCAGCGCCACGGCGACGAGGAGTTGGTTGGACGCGGCGCCCGTGGTGATCCGCAACGCGGCTCCGATGTGGGCGGCCACGGCATCCCACGTGTCGGTGCACCACAGGTCCCGCTCGTCAGACCCGTCAGCGACAGCCGCGGCCGTGAACATGTCCGCCATCGCGGCGACCTTGCGGGCACAGGCAGCAGACTCGGCCCGCGACCACGCGTCCACCGCACCGGCACCCGAGGTGCCAGCGGTGAGGGCCACGACCGTATCGAACATACATTCGACTCTACCGCCGCCGTCCGACACGCAACAGCCCCTGCGGCCAGCCTGTGGATAACTTCAAAGGCGCTGTACCGCAGACTAATTGCCAGCCCACGGTCGACCCCCACCGGACCGTCAGACCGGCGGGAAGTTCTGCTCCCAGTGGCGGGCGACGTCGACCCGGCGCGCTATCCATACGCCGTCGTGCGCCTGCACGTGGTCGAGGAACCTGCCCAGGGCGGCGATGCGGGCGGGCCGGCCGGCGAGCCGGCAGTGCAGACCCACCGACAACATCTTCGGAGCCCCCGCGACCCCCTCGGCGTACAGCACGTCGAACGCGTCGCGCAGGTAGGTGAAGAACTCACCGCCGGAGGGGAACCCGCTCGCCGAGACGTACTTCATGTCGTTGGTGTCCAGTGTGTAGGGCACGACGAGGTGGTCGCGGCCCGCCACCCGAGTCCAGTAGGGCAGGTCGTCGGCGTAGGAGTCCGAGTCGTAGAGGAAGCCACCGTGTTCGACGACCAGCTCACGGGTCCGAGGCGAATCCCTGCCGGTGTACCACCCCAACGGGGCCTCACCGGTCAGCTCGCGAAGGATGCGGACCGCCTCCGCCATCTCGGCGCGTTCCACCTCGGCGTCGACCAGCTGGTAGCTGCGCCACTTCAGCCCATGGCAGGCAATCTCGTCGCCACGCGCCAGGAAGGCCGCCACCGCCTCGGGGTTGCGGGCCAGTGCCGTGGCGACCCCGAAGATCGTCAGCGGCAGTCGACGGTCGTCGAACATCCGCAGCACGCGCCACAACCCCGCCCGGGAACCGTACTCGTACAGCGACTCCATGCTCATGTGACGGTTCGGAAACGCTTGCGCTCCAATGATTTCCGACAGAAACGTCTCCGACGACTCGTCGCCGTGCAGGACGTTGTTCTCGCCGCCCTCCTCGTAGTTGAGGACGAATTGCACCGCGATGTTCGCGTCGCCCGGCCAGTGGGGGTGCGGAGGATGCGGCCCGTACCCCACCATGTCGCGGGGATAGTCGTCGGTCGTCGGCGTCATGGTGGGATTGTCGCAGTGGATCCATACGGATTCCTGACGAGTGCTCACCTGAGCGTTTTCCCGCAGCGCACTACGGGGAAGATCAAGGCCATGCCAACGTTGCTGTGGTTCCGTCGCGACCTGCGTCTGCACGACCTGCCCGCGATGCTCGACGCCGCCAGGGACGACCAGGAAGTTCTCGCCTGCTACGTGCTCGACCCCAAGCTCAAGACGTCGGCGGGCCCGCGGCGGCTGCAGTACCTGTACGACTCGCTGAGGGAGCTCCGCGACGGGCTCGACGGCCGGTTGCTGGTGGTCGAGGGCAAGCCCGAGGACCGCATCCCTGCCCTGGTGAAGAAGACGAAGGCCACGTCGGTGCACGTGTCGGGCGACTACTTCCCCTTCGGGATGCGCCGCGACGACGCCGTCCGCAAGGCGCTGGGCGACGTCCCGCTGGAGCCGTCCGGGTCGCCCTACCTCGTCTCCCCCGGGCGTGTCACCAAGGACGACGGCACGCCGTACAAGGTGTTCACACCCTTCTACACGGCGTGGAAGGCGCACGGCTGGCGTGCGCCGGCTCGCACGGGCGCGAAGTCGGCACGGTGGATCGACCCGGCCGACGTGGGTGGCGGAGTCGACGTGCCCGCCGGAGATGCCAACTTGGATCACCCGGCCGGTGAGGCGGCGGCACGCAAGGGATGGAAGAAGTTCGTCTCCTCGACGCTGGAGGACTACGCCGACGACCGCAACCGGCCGGACCACGACGGCACCAGCCGGATGTCGGCTCATCTGCACTTCGGCACCATTCATCCCCGCACGATGGCCGCCGATCTGGGTGGCGGGGCCGGCGCGCAGGCCTACCTGCGGGAGCTGGCGTTCCGCGACTTCTACGCCAACGTCGTCTACTGCTGGCCCGACAGCACGTGGTGGAACTGGAACAAGAACTTCGACCGCATCGAGGTGGACGAGGACGAGGACGCCACGAAGCGCTTCGAGGCGTGGAAGGCCGGCAAGACCGGCTTCCCGATCGTCGACGCCGGCATGCGGCAGATGGCCGAGACCGGCTTCATGCACAACCGCGTCCGGATGATCACCGCGTCGTTCCTCGTCAAGGACCTGCACCTGCCGTGGCAGTGGGGGGCGCGCTGGTTCCTCGAGCAGCTCACCGACGGTGACATGGCCAGCAACCAGCATGGCTGGCAGTGGGCCGCGGGCTGCGGCACCGACGCCGCGCCGTACTTCCGGGTGTTCAACCCGACCACCCAGGGCAACAAGTTCGATCCCGACGGCGCCTACGTGAAGCGCTGGGTGCCCGAGTTCGGCGGCGACGACTATCCCGAGCCGATGGTCGACCATGCCGCCGAGCGCCTCGAGGCACTGCGGCGATACGAGGCCGTCCGCTAAATACGACGGACTGTCGTATGTCAGAATGGGCGCAGTTGACCGGACCCCCTGAGGAGCTAGCGTGGCGAACACCGAGGTCGAACGGCATACCGGCGTTGACGTCGAGGACGTGCCCTCGGCCAACTGGGGTTGGTCGAAGCAGAGTCACCGGGCGATCCAGATCGGCGGCATTCTCGCCGGCTTCTTCATGCTCGCGATGACGCACGGCAACCACCAGGGCCACGTCGAGGACATCTTCCTGATCGGCTTCGCGCTCGCGATCTGGGGAATCGTGTTCCGCGACTGGTGGCTGCGCCGTCGCGGCTGGACCCGCTAGCCGGACACCGTCGCCGCCGCGAGCGGCATCGTGTCGCGCACCTCGGTGAGGACGTCCGACAACCCCGCGGCGCTGCGCAGTGCGGCGAAGGAGCGAAACATCGCCTCGGTGACCTCGTGCGGGTCGTCCGTCGTCAGATCGTCGGTCAGCACCGAGACGTTGAGTTGGTCGACGTAACTCCACACCGTGACGTTCATGCCGCTGCCCGCGACCAGCGGGCCGACGGAGTAGATCTCGCTGATCACCGCTCCCCCGAACGACCCTCGTTCCCGCGGGCCCGGCACGTTGGAGACCGTCAGGTTGAAGATCAGGCTGGACTCCATCCGCTTGGACTGCCAGCGGAACGCCGGCGGCGCCATCGCCGGCGGCAGGAAGTTGAGCCAGCTGGGGATCAGGCTGGGACCCAACAGTTGGTTGTTCTCCTTGGCGATCGCCGTCGCCGTCGCGGTCAGCCGGACGCGTTCGACGGGATCGGCGACGTGCACGGCCAATGACGGTGTCATGTAGGTGAACTCGTTGCCCGCCAAGCGATCCGGATCGCCGTAGCTGACCGGCACCCCGGCGATCAGCGGCGTGTCGGCGGCACCGTCGTACTTCAGCACGAGTTCCCGCAGGGCCCCGGCGACCGTGGCCAGCACGACGTCGTTGATGGTGACGCCGAGTGTCTTCGCCGCTTCCTTGACGTCGGCCAACGCCAGCGGAGCGGTCGCGAACCGGCGCGTCGGGGACACGACGTGGTTGATGAACGTCGGCGGCGGCGCGAAGTTGGCGGCCAGCTCGGGATGCCTGCCGCGTTCCTTGACCCGGCGGCGCACCCGCGACACACCACTCGCGGTGTCGGCGAGCAGTTTCGGCAGCCGCCGGATCTGGCGGGCGTGGTCGCGGCCGGCGGCCACCACGAGGCCGCTCTTCGTCCGCTCCCGCGCCTCGGTGTGAATCGCCTTGGCGGGGAACGCGGGCGGTTCGGCCTGGATGGCCCAGCCCAGTTGATTCGCCGAGGCGACGCCGTCGGCCAGCACGTGGTGCACCTTGTGGATGATCGCGACGCGGTCGCCGACGAGGCCTTCGGCGACGTACATCTCCCACAGCGGCCGGTCGCGATCCAGTGGCGTGCCGGCGATCTCGCCGATGAGCTGGTCGAGTTCACGGCGTCCGCCCGGGGCAGGCACCGACACCCGGCGGACGTGGTGGTCGAAGTCGATCCCCGGGTTCTCGACCCACATGGGGTGGTGCAGCTTCAGGGGGATGTCGACGAGCTGGTAGCGCAGGGGCGCCAGGGCAAGCAACCGCGGCTCGGCCACCCGACGGAACAGCTCGAAGGTGAACCCGCCCTCGAGTTCGGAGACGTCGAGGATGCCGATCTTCAAGGTGTGCATGTGGATCTCGGGCGCCTCGGTGTACAGCAGCAGGGCGTCTACACCGTTGAGCCGTCGCATCGCTACCTCATTCGCTAGCCCTCGGCGGCGAGTTGACCGCAGGCGGCGGCAATTTCACGACCACGGGTATCGCGAACGGTACAGGACACCCCCCGCTCGCGGACCTTCCTGACGAACTCCCGCTCGGCGGGCTTGGGACTGGCGTCCCACTTGCTGCCGGGCGTCGGGTTGAGGGGGATGACGTTGACGTGGACCAGGGAACCCAACGCTCCGTGCAGCTTCTTGCCCAGGAGGTCGCCGCGCCACGGCTGATCGTTGACGTCACGGATGAGCGCGTACTCGATGGACACGCGGCGACCGGTCACGTCGGCGTAATACCTTGCGGCGTCGAGGGCTTCGCCGACGTTCCACCGGTTGTTCACCGGCACCAGGGTGTCGCGCAGCTCGTCGTCGGGGGCGTGCAGCGACAGTGCCAGCGTCACCCCGAGTCGTTCGTCGGCCAGCTTGCGGATGGCGGGCGCCAGTCCGACGGTCGACACCGTGACCGAGCGCGCGGAGATGCCGAACCCGTGCGGGGCCGGCGCGATGATCCGCTTGACCGCGGCGAGCACGCGGTTGTAGTTGGCCAGGGGTTCGCCCATGCCCATGAACACGATGTTCGACAGCCTGCCGTCGTGATCGTCGCGCATGACCGCCGACGCCGCCCGAACCTGTTCGAGGATCTCGGCGGTGGTCAAGTTTCTGGTGAGGCCGCCCTGGCCGGTGGCGCAGAACGGACACGCCATGCCGCAACCCGCCTGCGACGACAGGCACAGCGTGCTGCGGTTCGGATAGCGCATCAGCACCGACTCGATCGTGGTGCCGTCGAGGGCGCGCCACAACGTCTTTCGGGTCTCGGCGCCGTCGCATTCGACGGAGCGCACCACGTCGAGCAGTCGGGGGAACAGCGCCTGGGCCACCTGATCACGCAGCGCGGCGGGCAGATCGGTCATGGCGTGCGGGTCGGCGATCAGCCTCCCGAAGTACTGATTCGCCAGCTGCTTGCCGCGGAAGGCGGGCAGCCCCAGCTCGGCGAGCGCGGCACCGCGCGCGTCGTCGTCGAGGTCGGCGAAGTGCCGCGGGGGCTTCCCACGGGAGGGCGCGTCGAACACCAACGGAAGCTTCATGGTCTCGCTCATTATCAGGCCTGTTCACTCAAAACGTCGCGGACCGCTCCCTCGACGGCCGCCAGCGCACCGGCGTCCACCCCGGCGCGGCCCCGCACGAACACCGTCGCGCGGCTGGTTGGGGGCAGTCCCTCGGCGAGGCACAGCCCGTCGGGCAGCCGTCCGATCATCGGCAGCAGCGCCACGCCGAGGCCGGAACGCACCGCGGCGAACAACCCGGACAGATCGGAGCTGTCGGCGGCGACGCGGTACGGCATGCCCATGCGGTCGAGCGCGGCGAAGGTCGGCTCGCGGAGCGTGCAGGGTTCGGAGAACATCACCACCGGCAGCGGATCGTTGGCCGGCAGTGCGAACGCGCGACCGGCCACCCACTTCAGCGCGACGACTCCCGACGCGTTCGCCGGGTCGAGGCCGGAGCCGTCCAGCATCACGGCCAGGTCGACGGTGCCGTGGTCGATGGCGTCGGCGAGCAACACGTTGCGGTCCAGTCGGAATCGGAGCCGCCACTCGGGCAGCCGCTGCCCCAGCGCTCCGGTCAGGCCGGGCAGCATGACGTCGGCGCCGTGCTCGGTCGCGCCGATCAGCAGCACCCGCTCCTCTGCGGCGCCCAGATCGGTCAGCGCGGCGTCGTGCGCGGCGAGGATCGTGCGGGCGTGGCCCAGCAGTCGATGCCCCAGTTCGGTGAAGGCGACGCCACGGCCGGACTTCTCGACGACCGGTCCCCCGACGACCGCCTCGACCCGGCGGACGTGCTGGCTGACGGCCGACTGGGTGAGGTGCAGAACCGACGCGGCACGGTGAAATCCGCCACAGTCGGCGACGGCCACCACGCTGCGCAGCGGCGCAATGTCCAGGACCTGACTCACCCTGCCAAGGTACTCCGATCAGCATCGACGATCAAAGAACGTCGTCGTCGCGCCACCGGGATGGCCATGCTCGCTCAACCGATCAGCCGATGCGATCGAACCTGATCGCCGATATTCGTTGGACGGCAACCAGCGTCGTCCCCACGATGAGAAACATGTCCCCCACCCGCATGCCCATGCAGACCGCGGCGGCCGTCACGTTCTTCTACGCGCTCGGGTATCCGATCGGGAACCTGGCGGTCAACGAGATGACGCCGATGGCGGTACTGGCGTTCCGCTTCGCTCTGGCCGGGGCCATCCTCGGGGTCTGGGCCACGCTGGCCAAGGTGCGCTGGCCGAGGGGGCGCGTGCTGGGCCACGTCGCCGTGACGGGTCTGCTGATGCAGGCGGTGCAGTTCTGCGCGTTGTACCTGGCCATCCAGCATGGCGCGCCGGCCGTGCTGTGCGCGGTGGTGGTCGCGATGAACCCCGTCGCGACGGCGATGCTCGCCGCGGCCTTCCTGCGCGATCGCCTGACGCCGCGACGGATCCTGGCGCTGGTGCTGGGCGTCGTGGCGGTGCTGGCCGCCTGCGCCAGCCGGCTGATCTCCGAGCGTGGCGTCGACCCGGCGGTCCTGCTGCTGTTGGTCGCGCTGGTCGGCCTGGCGGCCGGCGGGGTCTACCAGCAGCGGTTCTGCGCCGACGTCGACTTCCGCGCCTCGACCGCCGTGCAGAACGCGGTCGCGCTCGTTCCGGCGCTGGCGCTGGCGTTCACGACGCCGTTCGCGGTGCACGATCCGACCAAGGCCGCGTTCGCGGTGGCCGGCGTGGTGCTGCTCAACGCGACGCTGGGCGTCTCGCTGTACGTGCGGGCGATCAACCTGCATGGTGCGGCGGCGGTGTCGATGCTGTTCTGCGTCATCCCTGCCGTCGCAGGAGTCCTGTCCTGGCTGATGCTGGGCCAGCGGGTGGACGTCGGCGTCGGGGTCGGGCTGGTACTCGGCGCGGCGGCCTGCTGGCTGAATTCCTCAGGCAAGAAGCGTCAGGACGACCCACGTCGCGACCGCCGACGGCAGGACCGAGTCGAGCCGGTCCATCAGACCACCGTGGCCGGGTAGCAACGTGCCCATGTCCTTGATGCCCAGGTCGCGCTTGACCTGCGACTCGATGAGGTCGCCGAGCGTGCCGGTGACCACCAGCATCAGGCCCAGCGGAATGCCGACCCAGGCCGGCTTCTCCAGCAGGAACGCCACGGCGAGCACCGAGGCGGCGGTGCCGAAGATCAGCGACCCGGCGAAGCCCTCCCAGGACTTCTTCGGGCTGATCGCGGGCACCATGGGGTGCTTGCCGAACAGCACGCCCGCCGCGTAACCGCCGATGTCGGAGAAGACGACGCCGAGCATGAGGCAGAGCACCCGCCAGCGGCCGTCCTCCGGATAGACCAGCAGGACGCCGAACGCCCCGAACAGCGGGATCCAGGCGGCCAGGAAGATCGTCGTGGTGACGTCGCGTAGGTAGTTGACCGGGGCGTTCTTCATGCCGCCGGAGAGCAACCGCCAGATCATGCAGACCACGACCGTGGCGCCGAACGCGCCGAGCGCACCCGCGGGGCCGAAGGGCCACGTCAGCCACACCATGGCCTGACCGCCGACGAGCAGCGGCACGATCGGGATCGAATACCCCGCCGTCCGCAGTCGCTTCACGACCTCGTGGGTGGCGACGGCCATCGCGACCGCCACGACGGGAACCCAGCCCAGCGGTGCGAACACCAGGATGGCGATGACGCCGAAGCCGAGGAACGCTCCCACGCCGATGGCGGCGGGGAGGTTGCGTCCGGCCCGGCCCGCCTTCTTCTTGGGGGCCGGCGTTTCGGGCCCGTCGGTGGACGCCGTGTCGGTGTCTGCCACCGTGCTGTTGCTGAAGGTGAGGTCTGCTGCGACCTAGACCTCCAGCAGCTCGCCTTCTTTGTGCTTCACGAGCTCGTCGATCTGGGCGGTGTAGGTCTGCGTGCTCTTGTCCAGGTCCTTCTCCGCGCGGCCGACCTCATCCTCGCCCGCTTCGCCGTCCTTCTTGATGCGCGCGAGCTCCTCCATGGCCTTGCGGCGGATGTTGCGCACGGTGACCTTGGCGTCCTCACCCTTGCCCTTGGCCTGCTTGACCAGGTCGCGGCGACGCTCCTCGGTCAGCTGCGGAATCGAGATCCGGATGACGTTGCCGTCGTTGCCGGGGTTGACGCCCAGGTCGGAGTTGCGGATCGCGTCCTCGATCGGGCGCAGCTGGTTGGCCTCGTAGGGCTTGATGACGACGAGCCGCGCCTCCGGCACGTTGATGCTGGAGAGCTGGGTGATCGGCGTCGGCGAGCCGTAGTACTCGATCTTGATCCGGTTGAACATGCCGGGATTGGCGCGACCGGTCCGGATGGACGACAGGTCGTCCCGGGCGACCGAGACCGCCTTCTCCATCTTCTCCTCGGCTTCGAAGAGGGTTTCGTCGATCACTTCATCGTCTCCCGTCGGTGTCGCTCGTCCACCCGTTAGGTGGTGACCAGCGTCCCAATCCTCTCACCCGCCACCGCCCGCGCGATATTGCCGTCGACGAGCAGGTTGAACACCAGGATGGGCATGCGGTTGTCCATGCAGAGGCTGAACGCCGTCGCGTCGGCGACCTGCAGCCCGCGATCGATGACTTCCCGGTGGGTGATGGACTTCAGCAGCTCGGCGTCCGGGTTGGTCCGGGGGTCGTCGGTGTAGACACCGTCGACCGCCTTGGCCATCAGCACGACCTCGGCGCCGATCTCGAGCGCGCGTTGCGCGGCGGTGGTGTCGGTCGAGAAGTAGGGCAGGCCCATGCCGGCACCGAAGATGACGACGCGGCCCTTCTCCAGGTGACGACGGGCGCGACCCGGGATGTACGGTTCGGCGACCTGACCCATGGTGATGGCGGTCTGCACCCGGGTGTCGATGCCTTCCTTCTCCAGGAAGTCCTGCAGCGCAAGGCTGTTCATCACCGTGCCGAGCATGCCCATGTAGTCCGAGCGGCTGCGTTCCATGCCGCGTTGCTGGAGCTGCGCCCCGCGGAAGAAGTTGCCGCCGCCGATGACCACCGCGACGTGCACGCCGCCGCGCACCACTTCGGCGATCTGCCGGGCCACCAGGGCGACGACGTCGGGATCGAGGCCGACCTGTCCGCCGCCGAACATCTCGCCACCCAGCTTGAGCAGAACACGCGAATAACCCGGCCGCTCAGTGGGGTCCGCCAGGACCGTTTCCGCCATGACACTCCTTCGGTCCGCACGCGAGTGCCCCCAATCCTGCCAAACGGCTGGATCGGCAGAGCGAAGGGGTGAGCGTCAGCCCAGATGGGCCGTCAGCAGCCACGCGGGCATCGACACGCGACCGTTGCCCTCGTCGCGGACGCCGGCGCCGGCGAAGTCGTCAGACGCCGCGGGATTCCGAGCGGCGGTGGCGTGGATGCGGGCGTGCTTGACGTCGTCGACGACCCAGTACGGGGAGACCACGGCGCGCAGTTCGTCCTCGGTGACGGGATTCATCGGGACGTCCTTGGGCATCCCGGCACGGTCGAACACCAGGACGTAGTAGGACGCGCCAGGCGCCGCGGCGCGGACGATGGACCGCTGATAGCCGTCGCGCAGTTCGACGGGCATGGAGTGGAAGAGCGTGCAGTCGACGACGGTGCCGAAGCGTCCGTCGTATCCGGTGAACGCGCTGATGTCGGCGACGTCGAACGTCGCGGTGGTCAGACCGCGCCGGGCGGCCTCGGCACGTGCCAATTCGATCGCGGTCGCGGACTGGTCGAGTCCGACGGTGGTGAACCCGCGGGCCGCGAGTTCCAGTGCGGTGGCGGCCTCGCCGCAGCCGGCGTCCAGGACGTCGCCGTGGAACTTTCCGGCGTCGATCAGCGCGGCGATTTCGGGTTGCGGCTCACCGATGCTCCACGGCGGCTTGGTGCCGAGACCCAGCTGCTCCGCTTCGCCCCGGTAGGCGGCGTCGAACATGACTTCGAGGGGATTGCTCATACCGTCATGCTTATCAATGTGGTTGATATGTGTCAAGATGGTTGACATGAGCGCACGCGAGGACCAACCGCTCGGCCTGCTATTGGTACGGGTCGCGGCCGCGCTCCGCAACGAGGTCATCGCCGGCGTGCTCGAACCGCTCGATCTGTCCTTCCCGCAGTACATCTGCATGCGGATCCTGTCGCACTCGCCGGGCCGGTCCAACGCCGAACTGGCGCGTGACGCCAACGTCTCCCCGCAGGCCATGAACATGGTGCTGCGCGGACTCCAGGACCGCGGCCTGGTCACCCGTCCCGCCGCCGTGGCGTCGGGACGGTCCCTGCCCGCCGAACTGACCCGCGAGGGCGCGGCCCTACTCGTCGACGTCGACCCCGGCGTGCAGGACGCCGAGCGAAAGGTGTTGGCCCCATTGAGCGAGCAGGACCGGCGTCACTTCCGGCGCCTGCTCGCCGAACTGGGTTAGGACTCCAGCGCCCGCTCCGCGACGGGCAGACCCGCGTGGTGTGCACCGTGGCACGCCTTCGGCGGCGTCGGCGGGATGTCGAGTGCCGGGTTGCCGTCGAAGAAGCCGATGGGCTTGAGATGGAAGCCCGTGTACGCGCACGGCATCACCGGCCAGTCCTCGGGCCGCACCACGTGGTGCGCGCCCAGGGTGTACCAGAGCACCACGTCGGTGTCCTCCAGCGGCGCGTCGTCGGCGACGAAGTCCGGCAACCCCTGGGCGTCGGCCGACTGGTACATGTAGTCCCCCGCGGCGAACTTCTCGGCCTCGTCGTACTTGGTCACCCACAGGTTGTGCTGGATGAACCGTGCCCGGTCGTAGATGTAGGAGCCCTCCTGCACCATGACGGGCACGATGTCCTTCGGCACCAGCTTGTAGGCCGTCGGACTGCCCAGTTCGTTCGTCTTGGACGGGTTGGTGATCTTCCAGTACCGACCGGTCTTCCAGTCCCAGTCGCGGGCGCCGTCGGCCTCCGACGCCACCAGGGTGTCCTGGGTGATCCACGCATTGTGGTGCGGGTTGAGCGCCGGGTCGGGCTCCGGGATCGAATCCACCTCGTAGACACTGTTTCCCGGCCCGTCGACGCTCATGTCGAGCCGGAAGTTGAAGAAGTGCTGGTGATTCGGACCGTAGACGCCCGGGGCGACGAGCTTGCCCCAGCGGGGCACCTCCCCCTCGGCGATCGACCCGGTGGTCAGCACGCCGGACAGCTTGACCTCGACCTCGATGGACGCGTCGTTGTAGAAGTACCAGAAGAATCCGTACTCGTAGTTTCCGACGGTGCAGATCATCGAGACGACCAACCGGCGCGAGCGCCGCACCTCGACCTCCCCGGTGCGAAAGTCGGTGTGCTTCCAGGAGATTCCGTAATCCTCTTCGTGCATGCAGATCGCGTTCGGGATGGTGACGGGGTTTCCGTCGGAGTCGTTGACCGTGCCGTCGAAGTAGTGGATCTCGCCGAGACAGTCGCAGCCCAACGTCAACGGGTTGGCCGAGAAGCCCATCCCGACTTCGCCCATGTCGAAGACGTTCTTGTTCCAGTGCGTCGGCGAGGTGTCGCCGTAGGGCACCACCATCTCCGAGAGCGACCCGCGGTACATGATCGGGCGGGTCTCACCACGGTCGGTGTAGGTCACCTCGTGGATGGTCACGCCCTCGCGCGGGTTGAAGCCGATGCGCAACGACCACTTCTGCCACGTCACGTTCCACCCGTCGACGGTGAAGCTGGGCCCCTCGGGCTGGGTGATCTCGATCGGCTTGACGTCGGAACGGAATTCGGTGAACGCGGGCCGGTTGTTCGGGTCGAACATGAACCGCTCGTCGTAGTTGCCCGCGGTTGGCGGCATCGGGACGACGCCGTGGTCCTCGATGTCGAGGATCTCCATGTTGTCGAGGTCGAACGTGACAATCAGACCCTCGACCGGGCGCGCGTAACCGTGCTCGGACGGTGCGGCGCGCATGAACGTCAACGGCCGGCAGATCAGCGGCGAGTTGTCGTAGTGGTCCCCCGCGCCGTAATAACCGGCCGGCCACGGGTCGATCATCGCGAGGCCGAAGTCGGTGATGCCGCGCTTGCGCATCGCGTCCTGCCAGCGCGGGTCCTCGCGGACCTTCTCCTCCACGCCGGTCATGTGCTCGACCAGATAGGACGGGAAGCGGCCGGGAATGGCCTTCCACGACTCGATCATGCTGGCGCCGAGGTCCACCACCGCCTCGTAGATCAGCTTGGCGGCCGCGTCGTACATGATCGCGAACGCGCAGCGGGGTACGTCGGCGCCGGCAAACGTCAGCTCGGCGGTCTTCGCCGGCTCCGCCAGCTGGATCATCACGAACTTCAGCGTGGGCGAGGCGTATTCGGAGGCCATCACGATCGCCGCCGCGGACTGGATCTCCTCGCCCGTCAGCGGGTCGAGCGGATAGCTCGTCGCGCCCGAGGTGGCGTCGGCGGACCGGGTGGTGCTGTCGAGTGTCATGTTCTTCAGACTCCGTCGGTGGTTGTTTCGGACTTCTTGAGGTCGAAGACCGCCAGGTGCGCCAGCGAGTCCTCCTTGCTCACCTTGCGGGCCGAGCGCTTGCCGAAGACGAAGACGACCAGGCCCAGGGCGAACATGCCCAGGCTGATCCCGCCGACCCAGGTCATCCAAGTGGACTGCGGCACGTCGATCCAGGGTGTCACGAACGAGTAGTACACGCCGCCGATCGTGGCGACGGTGCCCACCACGACGACGATCCACACGCCGACCATGCCGCCGGGGATGCGCCAGAACTTCTCGTTCTCGTAGCGGTCGGCGTACTTCTTGCGCGCAATGACCACGGGAATCAGGAAGAAGAAGCCGGACAGCAGCCAGACGGTGCTCAGACCGCCCTGCAGGTAGATGGTCACGTTCGCCATGCTGCTCTGCGAGTACAGCCCGACCAGGATCAGCGAGGAGAGCACACCCTGAATCAGGATGGCCGTCACCGGGTTTCGGGTACGGGGATTGAGGTGGGTGAAGATGCGCGGCAGGTGCCGCTCGAGGCCGGAGACGAAGATCAGTCGTGAGTAGGCGACCTGGTAGGTCATCAGCGCCACGATGATGATGCCGGCGAGCACGATCGCGCAGATCTCCATCAGACCGGGGAAGCCGGACATCCCGAGCGCGCCGATGACTCCGGTGACGGGGTCGATCTGGTCGCCGGGCAGCGCCATCATCGTGCCGAGCGTCGTCAGCAGGTAGATGGCCACCAGCGCGGTCGAGCCCCACAGGATCATCTTCGGGCCGCTCTTGCGCACCGAGAGGAATTCCGCGCCCATGTTGTAGGGGGTCTCGACGCCGAGCAGGTACAGCAGCACCGTGCCGTAGAGGAAGCCCGCGACGGCAAAGTTGGGCACCGTCGCCTCGTGCCAGTCGAACGGGGTGGCCGAGCCGTTCTTGACGGCGAACAGCAGACCGCAGACGAAGATCGTCAGCGTCAGCACGCCGTAGACGACGAACACGACGTTCATGATCTTCTGGTTGGCGGCGAGCTTGGCCAGCGCCAGTCCGACGACCGTCCAGAGGATCACCAGCTGCAGGATGATGCTGGTGGTCAGCCCGAGCTCGGTGTGGAAGGCCAACAGCAGGAACTGCAGAACCACCGCGGGCGAGGATGCCGCGTTGAGGATTACCGGCACCCAGGACAGGTAACCACCGACGAATCCCCAGGTTTCACCCATCGTCCGGTGCGCCCAGATGTACACCCCACCCTGGCCGGGCCAGAGGTTTCCGAGTTCGACGACGGCCATGCCGGCGGGCACCAGGAAGCTGACGATGCCGAGCACCCACATGGGGATCGCCGTCCAGCCACCCGCGGCCATCACCGAGGACCCCGTCACCCAGCAGATGATGAACACGTAGGCCGAGGTCAGGCCGAACGTGCTCATCACCTTGGGCAGGATCTGTTCGGGGACGAGCTCGGTCGTCATCAACGCGTCGCGTTCGGCGGTGCCCGACGGCCGCGCGGCTTCCATTTCTTGAGTCACAGTGGTTCCTTCGATTTCGTCGGGTGAGGAGGATCAGCTGACGATCTGGCCGTCTCGCATCCGGACGACCCGACTGGCCTCCTCGGCGACGATCGGGTCATGGGTGCTGGCGACGACGGTGACGCCCATGGTCGAGCACAGGTCGCGCAGCATGCGCACGACCGTCTCGCCCGTCTTGTGGTCCAGGTTCGCCGTCGGTTCGTCGGCGAGGACCAACGTCGGATTGCTGATCAGCGAGCGCGCGATGGCCGTGCGCTGCTGTTCACCACCGGACATCTTGGTCGGCTGGTGGTGAACCCGGTGGCTCAGCCCGACCAGCTCGAGGAGTTCCATTGCTCTCTTGCGCAATGCCTTTCGGTCATAGGGCTCGAACATCAGCGGAAGTTCGACGTTCTCGACGGCCGACAGGAACGGAATCAGGTTGTAGCTCTGGAAGATGAAGCCGATGGTGTCGTGCCGCAGCGCGGCGAACTGGCTCTCGGTGAGCTGCCCGGTGTCCTTGCCCGCGACCGAGACCGACCCCTTGGTGGGCCGGTCCAGTCCGCCGATGATGTTGAGCAGCGTGGACTTTCCGCTTCCGCTGGGCCCCATCAGGCAGACGAACTCACCGGGCATCACCCGTAGGTCGGCGGCCACGAGCGCCTTGACCACCTCGTCGCCCAGCTTGTGCAGCTTCCACACGTCGGACACCTCGATCACCGGTGTCGCCGCCTCGCTGGGCACGGCTGTCGCCGCGGCCTGCTCCGCCGTGTTCTCGTCGTCGACGACCGTCATGAATCAACCTCCACCGGAGAGCGAGCGAATGGGGGGCCGCGACGCTGCGGTCCAGGTAGGCACGACGCTGGTGACCAGCGCGGCGACGATGCTGACGACCACGGCGATGCCGCCACCGAGAAGCAGTCCGCCGACCGCGACTCCCGTGGGCACGAAACCCGTTGCCCCGAGCCCCATGGCGACGGCGCCGGCCAGTGCCGCACCGACCACCGCGCCCAGCACGGCAGCCACCAACGGTTCGACGAGAAGTGCCGCGACGACGGGGTTGCGCGGCACGCCGTTCGCGCCGAGCACGCCGAGTTCCCTGGTGCGGTGGGCGACCGTCCTGGTCGTGGCGACGGCCACCTCGACGACGCCGACCAGCAGGACGGTCACCGAGATCAGGATGACGGCGCGGCCGATCTCGTCGGCGTGTCCGAGCGAGGCGGACTGCGCCCGAATGCCGTCCTGCATGCCGAACACCAGAACCACCAGGAAGGCACCCGTGGCGGTGGTGACGACCGGCAGGATCATTTCGCCGATCCGTCGGCGCGCGGCAAGCCAGCCGTAGGCCAGGCCCTTGGTCAACATCTAGCTCAGCCCCATTCTCTTCGCGCGAGCGCTCATCGGTCTCCCAACAGGTCGACGGGTCGCTGCTGCAACAACCGGTGCACCGGCACCAGCGCCCCGACGATCGCCATCGCCGGCAGGAACGCGGCGACCATCGCCGAGGCCTGAAGCCACGCGGTCGGTGTCGCGATGCCCGGAATCACCAATGCCACTGCGGCTCCCGCCCCGGCGATGCCGACCAGGTAGGCGACCACGAAGACGACGGCCGACTCGACGAGGAAGAAGTACAGCACCTCGTCGGCGAGGCCGATGCTGGACATGATGCCGAATTCGCGCTTGCGCTCCTGCACGGCGGCCAGGAACGACGACACCGCGATGACGAAGCCGAGCCCCAGTCCGATGGTCGAGATCAGGCCGAGGGTGGAGCTGGTCACCTTGCCGGAGAACAGCGCCGAGAACTTCTGCTCGAAGGTCAGCGGCCCGCTGCCGCCGACGGTGTCGTAGATCAGGCCTTGGCCGCCGGCGTCGGGCAGCACCGCGGGGTCGGCGGTGAAGGGCAGTCCCGTCGCCGCACCGAAGGTCTGCGCGAGGGTGCGGTCCTTTTCCTTGCCGTCGGGGGCGAACACCGTCCACCACCCCTTCTCGCCGACGACCGACCGTGCGAGTTCGGTCGAGACGACGGCGGACTGTCCGTCACCCTCGACGCCGACGACGAGACTCTGGCCGCCGATCTCCACCCGGCCACCGGGAGCCGCGCCGAGACGGTCGGCCAGCGCCGAGCCGAGAGTGACTTGACCCGAGGGCATTTGGTCGCTGCCGCGCAACGACACCGAGTTGCCGTCGACGGTCGTCACGCCGGACAGGGTGTGGATGCCCCGCCACCCTGCGGGCAGGGTCAGCTCCGGCGCGGCGCCGTCGGCGACCAGCGCCTGCGCGTCCGGGTCGAAGTGCACGCCGGCGGCCGGGACCGCCCACAGCTGAGCACCGCCGAGCACGTCGGTCACCGAGTCGGCGCCGGTGATGGCGAAGCTCGACGAGATGGTGCGGACGATCGTGACGCACGCTATCGCCAGTGCGATGCCGAGGACGGAGAGCACGAATCGTTCGGGGCGGCGACGAATGTTCGCCAGCGCGAACCGGACCAGGTACCCGAAGGTGTTCCCGGACGCAGTGGCGATCGCCGGTGATCGGAGGGTCGTCGCCGCAGTGGGGTCCACACAGGCGATGTTCAGCGCGCCGTGTTTCTTCGATGGCTACCCGTGATGTCCGGAAGGTTAACTCGACCTAAGTCCCATTACGGCGCTGTGTCACGCCCGCAACGGATTTCGTCGACCACCACGGGGCTGGAATCGTAAATTGACGTCCGTCAGCGTAATTGGGCGTCGGATTCCGCACCGGCGGCCTCGGCGAGCAGAGGGAAGGGCACGGCCTCCTCCAACTCGTACGCGAGCTCCAGCAGCGTCGCCTCGCGGCCCAGCCGGGCACTGAACATCATCCCGATCGGCAGCCCACCGGCCGATTGGCCCAGCGGCAACGAGATCGCCGGGTCGCCCGTGACGTTCTGCAGCGGCGTGAACGCGACCCAGTCGACCAGTCGCTCGACGATCTGGTCGTAGTCGGCGGTCGGGTCGAGGTGCCCCACCAGCGGTGGCACCTCGGCGAGGGTGGGCGTCAACAGCACGTCGTAGTCCCGAACCTGCGCCAGCATCCGGCGGCGCAGCGTCGCCAGCCGGACGACCGCGGCCGGGAGCCGCCGCAGGTTGGCCGCCGCGAAGGCCTCGAGCCCCAGCGTGAGGTTGTCCAACTTGTCGCGGTCGAACGTCGGACCGAACCGCTTCGTGCCGCCGCGCACCAGGGCGAAGGACAGCAGCGCCCAGTACAGCAGGAAGTCGTCGATGAAGGACGCCGGCACCGGCGGGGCGTCGAGATACTCGACGTGATGCCCCATCCGTTCGAGCAGTCCGGCGGCGCGCAGGGTGTGCTCGCGGACCTCGGGACTGCACTCGCGTTTGACGGACTTGGTGAACACGGCCACGCGAAGCCGGGCGCGCCCCGGGCGGGTCACGTCCCCGATCGGCGCCAGCCTCGAGCCGTGCCACACCTTCTCGGCCTCGCGGTAGAACGCCGCGGTGTCGCGAACGGAGCGGGTGACGACTCCGTTGGCCACGATCCGGATCGGCATCTGGCGCATGTCCGCGTCGAGGGGCAGCCGGCCGCGGGACGGCTTGAGTCCGACCAGTCCGTTGCACGACGCAGGGATGCGGATCGACCCGCCGCCGTCGTTGGCATGGGCGATCGGCACCACGCCCGCGGCGACGAAGGCGCCGGAGCCCGACGACGACGCCCCGGCGGTGTAATCGGTGTTCCACGGGTTGCGGACCGCCCCGAGCCGGGCGTGCTCGGCGACGGCGCTGAAACCGAACTCCGACAACTGGGACTTGCCCAGCGCCACCAGGCCCGTCGACAGGTAGGTGCGGGCGAAGTCGCCGTGCGCGCGCTCGGGGCGCGGGTCCCACGCGTCGGTGCCCTCCATCGTCGGCATCCCCTCGACGGCGGCGTTGTCCTTCACGAAGGTCGGCACCCCGTCGAAGAAACCGCCGTAGCGGGTTCGCGACGCGGCGCGGACCCGGGCGCCGTCGAAGGCCTCGTAGGCCAGACCGTTCAGCTGGGGGTTGACCTTCTGGGTACGGGCGATGGCGGCCTCGACGACGTCCACCCGGGACACCGCGCCGGACGCCAGGGCCTCGGTGAGGCCCACCGCGTCGAGTCGTCCGAGTGCGTCGTCGTCGAATGCCGAAACCAGGGTCATGCTGCGACGCTAGCAATGCCCGGAAATGAAAAGACCCCGCGTCCGCCGGGATCGCCGGCGGAGACGCGGGGTCTCCTCGTGTGCTGCGGTTAGCTGCGGCCGACCTCGAAGCGGACGAACCGCGTGACGGTCAGTCCGGCGTCCTCGATCAGCGCCTTGACGCTCTTCTTGTCGTCGGAGATCGCCGACTGCTCCAGAAGGACGACGTCCTTGAAGTAGCCGGTCAGGCGACCTTCGATGATCTTCTGCATGGCCTGCTCGGGCTTGCCCTCTTCGCGAGCGGTCTCCTCGGCGATGCGGCGCTCGTTGGCGACGGCTTCGGCGGGGACGTCCTCACGCGTGAGGTACTTGGCCTTCATCGACGCCACCTGCAGAGCCACGGCGTGCGCGACCTCCGGGTTGCCGCCGGTGTACTCGACGAGCACGCCCACCGCGGGCGGCAGATCCGACGACCGCTTGTGCAGGTACGCCTCGACCGTGCCGTCGAAGTAGGCGACGCGACGCAGTTCGAGCTTCTCGCCGATCTTGGCCGACAGGTCGGCGATGACCTGCTCGACGGTCTTGTCGCCGATCTTCGCCGCCTTCAGGGCGTCGACGTCGGCGGCCTTGGACTCGGCAGCCGCGTTGACGATCTGCGCGGCGACCGACTGGAACTCCTCGTTCTTCGCGACGAAGTCCGTTTCGGAGTTCAGCTCGATCAGTGCGCCACCCTTGGCGGCGACCAGACCTTCGGCCGTCGCACGCTCGGCACGCTTGCCGACGTCCTTGGCACCCTTGATGCGCAGGACCTCGACGGCCCGTTCGAAGTCACCGTCGGCTTCGACCAGGGCGTTCTTGCAGTCGAGCATGCCCGAGCCGGTCAGCTCCCGAAGTCGCTTGACGTCGGCAGCGGTGTAGTTCGCCAATTTCTCTCTCCTACGAAGATTCAGTGGTCGTCTCGGTGGCGACCGGACCCGCCTCGGCGGGAGCGGCAGCCGCCGGTGCGGTGGCGGTGGCGAGCAGTTCCTGCTCCCACTCCGCCAGCGGCTCGGCGCCACCCTCGGCGGCACCCTTGTCGGCGCCGGCGCCCGAGCGGGCCTTGAGCCCCTCGGCGACCGCGGAGGCGATCACCTTGGTGAGCAGGGCGGCCGAGCGGATCGCGTCATCGTTACCCGGGATCGGGTAGTCGACGAGGTCGGGATCGCAGTTGGTGTCCAGGATCGCCAGGATCGGGATGTTCAGCTTGCGCGCTTCCGCGACCGCGAGGTGCTCCTTGTTGGTGTCGACGACCCAGATCGCCGAGGGCACCTTCTGCATGTCCCGGATACCACCGAGGCTGCGCTCGAGCTTGTTCTTCTCGCGCGTCAGCATCAAGATTTCCTTCTTGGTGCGACCCTCGAAGCCACCGGTCTGCTCCATGGCCTCGAGCTCCTTCATCCGCTGAAGGCGCTTGTGCACGGTCTGGAAGTTGGTGAGCATGCCACCGAGCCAGCGCTGGTTGACGAAGGGCATCCCGACACGGGTGGCCTCGTCGGCGATGGACTCCTGCGCCTGCTTCTTGGTGCCGACGAACATGATGCTGCCGCCGTGGGCGACGGTTTCCTTGACGAACTCGTACGCCGTGTCGATGTACGTCAGCGTCTGCTGCAAGTCGATGATGTAGATGCCGTTGCGGTCCGTGAAGATGAATCGCTTCATCTTGGGATTCCAACGACGGGTCTGATGCCCGAAGTGCGCGCCGCTGTCAAGCAGCTGCTTCATCGTTACGACAGCCATAATGGCTTGATCCTTCTTCAGTCGGTTGCCGTCCGGCATCGGGTGACGCCGGACCCTGGCGCCCGTTGCGTGCCGGACCCGATTTCTCGGGACCAACCGGCATGCGTGTGCGACCTTGACGTTCGAGGCTGCGGCACGGGCGCGCGAAGTCAATCCACTTATGCAGATTGCGGGACTGAGTTTACACCGTTGACATGCGTGCTCTTGCCACGCAGCGGTGTCCAGCAATCATTTCATCCACAGATGTCTACCGACGCCTTCCGCCGGCCCGTTGAACGCGCTGAACTGGTGCGATGAAGTTCCTGGCACTGCTGGCGGTCGTCGGCCTGGTCACCGCCGTCCCGGCTCGCGCCACCGACGACCGGCTGAGCTGGCCGCTGCGGCCGACACCGGCGGTGACGCGGGCGTTCGACGGGCCAGCACCGAACTGGAACCGGGGCCACCGCGGTGTCGACCTGGCCGCGGCAACGGGACAGACGGTGTACGCCGCGGCCGCGGGCACCGTCGTGTTCGCCGGCGAGCTGGCGGGCCGGCCGTTGATCTCGATCGCCCATCCCGGCGGGCTGCGAACCACCTACGAACCGGTCGACGCGGTGGTGCGGGTGGGCCAACTGGTCGCCGCGGGCAGCGCCGTCGGGCGGCTGCTCGCGGGCCATCCCGGCTGCGGTGCCGCCGCGTGCCTGCACTGGGGTGCGATGTGGGGGCCGGCGTCACGCGCCGACTACGTCGACCCGGTCGGTCTGGTGGTCACCACCGAGCTGCGGCTCAAGCCCGTGGGTGCGCCTGGTCGTGCACCGCTCGCAGGCGCGCCACGCTGACGTGGGTGTAGAGCTGCGTGGTCGCCAGCGACGAATGGCCGAGGAGCTCCTGGACGACGCGCAGGTCGGCCCCGCCTTCGAGCAGGTGCGTCGCCGCGCTGTGCCGCAGCCCGTGCGGACCGATGTCGGGTGCCCCGTCGACGGCGGCCATCGTCTGGTGCACGACGGTGCGGGCCTGCCGCGGGTCGATGCGGCCACCCCTGGCGCCGAGCAGCAGCGCGGCGCCCGAGGTCGACGTGGCCAGCGCGGGCCTGCCGTCGGTGACCCACGAGGTGAACGCCCGGAGCACCGGTTCGCCGAACGGCACCGTGCGTTGCTTGTCGCCCTTGCCCAGCACCCGCAGGACCCGCTGCCCGGTGTCCACGTCGTCGACGTCGAGACCGCACAGTTCGCTGACGCGAATCCCGGTGGCGTACAGGGTCTCCACGATCAGCCGGTCGCGCAGGGCCATCGGGTCGCCCTGCTGCGCGCCCGAGGTGGCCGCGTTCATGGCGTCGACGGCTTGGTCCTGACGCAGCACCGCGGGCAGGGAGCGGCGGGCCCGTGGCACCTGGAGCCGGGTTGCCGGATCCCCCTCGAGCAGGCCCCGCCGCCACGCCCAGGCGGTGAACGTCTTGACCGCCGAGGTGCGCCGGGCCAACGTCGTCCGCGCCGCGCCCCCGGCCGATTGGGCGGCGAGCCACGACCTCAGCACCGGGAGCGTGAGGGCGTCCAACGATGGGTGCTCACCCAGGAAGGCGAACAGCGAGCGCAGGTCGCCGAGGTAGGCGCGGCGGGTGTGCTGCGACCGGCCGCGGTGCAACGCCAGGTACTCGTCGAACTCCTCCAGCACCACCTCGATCGCCGCTGCCACTCCCCCACCGTGGCAGACCGGTGGGGCGCGTGGCGGTCAGCGTGCGCCGTGTCGCCGATTCGAGACCACACGGTGACGTGGTTTGGGCGGTCAGGGGGCCACGGCCGCGCTCTCGGGATCGATCATGATCTTGGCGTGCGTCTCGGGATCGCCGAGCGCGTCGAACGCCGCCTCCACGCCGTCCAGCCCCACGGTCCCGGTGAGCAGCGGCGAGCCGTCGACCTTGCCGTCGGCCAGCATGTGCAGGGTGTCGCGGAATTCCAAAGGCGTGTAACCGAATACGAAGCGCAGGTCGACTTCCTTGCTGATGGCCATCGCGGGCCGCAGCTTGTCCTGCCCCATGCAGACGCCGACCACCACCACGCGGGAGTTCAGCGGCGCCGCGCCGATGACGCCGTCGATCATGCCGGGGACGCCCACGCACTCGAAGATCACCGGTCGCTTGGGCCCCGCCGCACCGAGCGCGTCGACGGCCCGGTAGACGTGGGACCACCCCGGCAGCTTGCGCAGCTTCTCCATCGACCCCATGCCGAGTTCGTAGAGGGCCGGGGCCTCGGTGATCATGCCCTTCGTCCCCGCACGTTCGTAGGGCGAGTCGACCGCCGGGTCGACCACGACGTCGGCGCCGCACCTGGACGCCAAAGCCCTTCTGCCGACGGAGAAGTCACTCGCGACGACGGTCTTCACCCCGGAGGCCTTGAGGTGGCTGATGACGGCCAGACCGACTGGCCCGCAGCCGATCACGATCGCGACGTCACCCTTGCCGATCTCGCTGCGCCGCACGGCGTGGAGGGCAACCGCCATGGGCTCGGTCAACGCGGCGACGTCGGCCGACAGCCCGTTCGGGACCGCGAAGGTCATCGCGGCCTCGGCGAGCACCCGCTCGGCGTAACCCCCCGGCGCCAACGGTGACAGCCCGGTCAGGTGCACTCCGCCGGCGGCGCGCAGCAGCGGGAACGAGACGACTAGCGTCCCGACCGCGAACTCCTTGCCGACCCCGCGACCTCGCTCGGCGACCTCGCCGGAGAATTCGTGACCCATCACCACGGGGGTGTCGGCCCGCATGAAGTCCTCGTAGCCGACGGCCTTCATGACGTCCTCGAGCTCACCGGCGTGGTGGCGGGCGTGCAGGTCGGAACCGCAGATGCCGCACCGCTTCACCGCCACGACCAGCTGCCCCTTCTGCGGCTGCGGCTCGGCGGCGTTGACGACCTCGAGATCACCGTCAAGGCAGCGCACGGCCCTCATCGCGAGACCTCCGCCGAATCGACGCGGCGCAGCGCGTCGGGCACCAGGTCCTTGAGCGTGGCGTATCCGTCGACCCCCATGATGAGGTCCGCCTCGGCGAGCAGCGATCGCAACACGTGGACGGCGCCGTCGACGCCGCCCAGCGCCATGCCGTAGGCATACGGCCGGCCGACGCCGACCGCGGTGGCGCCCAGCGCCAACGCCTTCACGACGTCGGCGCCGCTGCGGATGCCCGAGTCGAACAGCACCGGCACCCCGTTGGCGGCCTCGACGACGCCCGGCAGGCAGTCGATCGCCGGGAGTCCGCCGTTGGCCTGGCGTCCACCGTGATTGCTGCAGTAGATGCCGTCGACGCCGCCGTCGATCGCCCTGCGCGCGTCGTCGGGATGCTGGATGCCCTTGACCAGGAGCGGCAGCGAGGTCAGCGATCTCAGCCACGGAAGGTCGTTCCAGGACAACGAGTTACCGAACACCGAGATCCACTTCAGGATCGCGGCCTGCGGATTCTCCTCCGGCGTCTGGGCGAGCGAGGCGCGAAACACGGGGTCGCTGGTGTAGTTGGACAGGCAGTGCCCACGCAGCTGCGGGAAGTTCGACGTCGACAGGTCGCGCGGCCGCCAGCCGGGCACCCAGGTGTCCAGCGTGACGACGATGCCCTTGTAGCCGGCCGCCTCGGCCCGCGAGACCAGGCTGGCGGCCAAGTCGCGGTCGGTCGGGGTGTAGAGCTGGAAGAAGCCCGGGGTGTCGCCGAACTCGGCGGCGACGTCCTCCAACGGGTCGGTGGTCAACGTCGACGTCATCAGCGGCACGCCGGTGCGGGCGGCGACCTTCGCGGCGGCCACGTCGCCGTGTCCGTCCTGCGCGCACAGGCCGATGACCCCGATGGGCGCCATGAACAACGGTGACGGCAGCGTCAACCCGAACAGGTCGACCGAGAGGTCGCGTTCCTTGGCACCCACGAACATTCGCGGTACCAGGCCCCACCGTTCGAACGCCGTGACGTTGACCCGCTGCGTCCGCTCGTCACCCGCGCCGCCGGCGACGTAGGACCACAGTGACGGAGACATGGCGGCTTGGGCCTTGGCCTCCAGTTCCGCGAACGCCATCGGATACGACGGCAGCACTCCGGAGAGGCCTTGAAGGTAGATCTCGAGCTGGTAGTCACCGAATGCCATGACCCAAGCCTGCCAGTCCGGGTCAGCCGGCGGACTGAGACTCCGCTTTAGCCAGCTCGGCCTTCCACTGCCGGAAGGTCTCCTCGGTGCGGCCGCGTCGCCAGTACCCGGAGATCGACGCCCACTTCGCGTCGACGCCGCGTTCCTTCCGGACGTAGCTCCGCAGGTTGTGCATGACGGCCTGCGCCTCACCGTGAATGAAGACCTGGACCTGGCCCGGCTGCCACAGGGCTTCCTTGACGGCCTCGATGAGGGGCGCGTGGTCACCGGCCCGATCCTCGGACACCAGATCGGCGCGGCCCCCGCGGTAGATCCAGCGGATCTGGACGCCGTCGGGGGCGACCAGTTCGATCTCGTCGTCCGGACCGCTGACCTCGATGAAGGCCAGCCCGACGGCGTCGGGCGCCATGGCCTCGAGCGCGGCGCTGATGGCCGGCAGTCCCGCTTCGTCGCCGGCCAGCAGATGCCAGTCGGCGGCGGGATCCGGCGCATAGGCACCGCTGGGACCCATCAGGTAGGCCGGGTCGCCGGGTTGGACCGAGGCCGCCCACGGGCCCGCCACTCCGAACTCGCCGTGCACCACGAAGTCGATGCTGATCTCGCCACGTTCGCGGTCGACCTTGCGGACGGTGTAGGTGCGGACGACGGGCTGGTGTGCCTCGGGCAGGTCCTTGAAGCTGTCGAGGGTCAGCGGCGCCGGCAGCGCCGACACGTCGGTCCCCGACCGCGGCAACACGATCTTGACGTAGGCGTCGGTGAAGTCGTTGGGGGTGAACGTGGTGAAACCCCCGCCGAGGACCACTCGGATCATGTGCGGCGTCAGTCGTTCACTGCGCACCACTTCGAAGACGTGGATCGGACGGGCTGCCACAGTCACCTCTTTGCACTCGTCGGTTGGCGACTCCGACTATACGAGCGGCCGACGCCGGGTGGCTGGCTACCGTGCGAGCACACTCGCGGTGAACTTGGGCTGGAAGTCCGTCGTCAGCAAAGCCCCGAAGTTGTCCTCGCGGTTGCCGCGGTTGGCGGTGTCGACGTCGCGGATGCTGTAGACGAACGCCGGCCCGGCCCACCCCGCGGCGGCGAGCCCGGCGAGCACGTCGAGGATCTGCTTGGCCTGCTCCTGTTGGCTGACGCCCTCGGCGGCCGGGTCGGACGTGGGCGCGCCGAACTCGGTCATCCACACCTTCTTGTCGCCGTCGCCGTTGAGCGTCATGACGTCATGGGCGCGCGCGAGGTCGGACCAGGCGTTGTCGGGGTCGGCGGCCAGACCGGTGGGAAAGACGTAGGGGTGCATGGCAACTGCGTCGAAGTAGCCCTTGGCGCCGTTGAGGTACATGTCGTTGAGGAAGTTGGCGGGCCCGTCGACGCCGACGGCGGGGCTGAGACCCGCCGACATCACGTTGCTGTTGGGCTGGACCGCCTTGATGGCCGGGTAGGCGGCCTTCAACAGGCCGACGTAGACGGCGGCCCGGCTCTCGGCGAAGCCGAGGAACCGCGGCAGGTTCGGCTCGTTCCAGATCTCCCAGTCGGTGACGCGGTCGCGATAGCGCTTGGCGACGGCGGCCGCGAAGGTCGCGTAGTCGGCCACGTCGATCGGCGGGGCGTACAGCGCGGTGCCGGGGGCCTTCGCCCAGTCCGGCGTGTTGGTGATCAGGCCGAGCACTCGCATGCCGCGCGCCCGGGCGCCGTCGATCCAGCGGTCGACGTAACCCCAGTCGTACTGGCCCCTGACCTTCTCGATCGCGTGCCAGTCGACGTGCACCCGGATCCACCGCGCATTGGTCAGCGCGGCCGCGTCCAGCTCGCGCTCGGCATCCTCGGCGCTCATCCAAATTTGGGTGGCACCGACGCTGAAGCCGTAGCCGTCGGCGGGTACCACCGGCTCGGCCTCGGCGGTGCGGCATCCGGCCAGCGTCAGCGTGGCGACGAGCATCGCCGCGACCGTGCACCGGCCCCACGCTCCGACGCCGTACATGCAGCCAACTTACCGGAGCGCGATTCGCCACCTCCCCTCCTGACGACGCACCAGGCCGGCGAGCTCCAGCGTCGCCAGCGGACCCAGCAGCTCGGTCGCCGGCAAACCCGCGGCCACCGCCAACTCGTCGACGGTGCGCGCGCCCCGTCGGGGCAGGGCCTCGTATGCGCGCAGTTCGACGTCGCTGAGCCCGTCCAACGGCGAAGCCGGTCTCTTGGGTTCGGGCGCGAGTTCGCCTGCGGCGCCGACCACTTCGACGACCTCCTCGACCCGCGTCACCAGCAGCGCCCCGTTCCTGATGAGGACGTGACACCCGGCCGACGCCGACGAGGTGACCGGTCCCGGATAGGCGCAGACCGGACGGCCGAGAGCCTCGGCCCACGACGCGGTGTTGGCGGCACCGCTGCGCAGCCCCGCCTCGATCACCACGGTCGCTCCCGAGAGTGCGGCGACCAGTCGGTTGCGGGTGAGGAACCGGTGGCGGGCGGGACGTACGCCGGGCGGATACTCGCTGACCAGCAGCCCCTGCTCGGCGATCCGGCGCAACATCGCCGTGTGCGCCGACGGGTACGGCACGTCGACCCCGCCGGCGAGGACGGCCACGGTCAGCCCCTCGGCGCCGAGCGTGGCCCGGTGGGCGACGCCGTCGATGCCGAACGCCCCGCCCGAGACCACCGCGACGTCGCGTTCGGCGAGCCCGGCAGCCAGATCCGCGGCCTGGTGTTCGCCGTAGGAGGTCGCCGCCCGCGTCCCGACGATCGAGCACGAACGGTCGGCGACGTCGGCCAGGGAGTCCTGCCCGAGCATCCACAGCACCAGCGGCGCGACGCCGGCCGGCCGGTCGCACACGGGCGGACCGTTGAACGACCGGAAGGCCAACAGCGGCCAGTCGGGGTCCTCGGGCGTGACCAGTCGTCCGCCCAGCCGCGCCAGCGTGTCCAAGTCCGCTGCCGCACAGTCCACGTCGCGCCGCGCCTCGGTGAGCCTCGTCAGCTTGTCGTCGTCGAGTCGGCCACTCTTGATGCACGCCACGGCGTCCACGGGTCCGATCTGCGCCACCAAGGCGGCCAGCTCGCGCGACGGTGGTTCGACGACGCGCGAGAGGTAGGCCCAGGCCCGGTCGTCGTCGGTCATCGCGCACCTCCGGCCTGCCGAAAGCTCAGCGCGGTGTTGACGTCCTCCAGCACGGGCATGGTGCGGCCCTTCAGGTCGGCGAGCGTCCACGCAACGCGCAGGGTTCGGTCGACGCCGCGGACGCTGAGGTCGCCTGTGTCCAGCGCCAATCGCAGCGGTGCCATCACCGTCCGGTCGAGCCGGAATCGTCGGCGCAGCAGCGGACCGCTGACCTCGGCGTTGGTGCGTACCCCGTGCGGCGCCCATCGCGCCGCCGCGGCGTCGCGTGCGGCCGCCACCCGAGCGCGCACCACGGCGGTGGACTCGCCCTCGGTCGACCCGATCGACCCCGAGGGCACCGGGTACACCTCCACCCGCAGATCCACGCGGTCCATCAGCGGGCCGGACAACTTGCCGAGATACCGGCGCTTGACGACCGCCGGACACACGCAGTCACTCGACTTCGCCGGTGCGCACGGACAAGGGTTGGCCGCCATCACCAGCTGGAACCGGGCCGGATACTGCGCCACACCGTCCCGGCGGGCAAGCCGAATCTCGCCGTCCTCCAACGGGGTTCGTAGCGCCTCGAGCACGCTGGAGTTGATTTCGGCGCACTCGTCGAGGAAGAGCACCCCGCGATGCGCGCGGCTCACGGCCCCGGGACGTGCAAGGCCCGAACCGCCGCCCACCATGGCGGCGACGGTGGACGTGTGGTGCGGCGCGACGAGCACGGGCCGAGTGATCAGCGGCGTGCGCCCAGACAGCAGGCCGGCCACCGAGTGGATGGCCGTCACCTCGAGGGACTCCCCGTGGGTCAGCGGAGGCAGCAAGCCCGGAAGGCGTTGCGCCAGCATGGTCTTGCCCACTCCCGGCGGTCCTGTCAGCAGCAGGTGATGAGCCCCGGCGGCGGCGACCTCGACGGCGAACCGGGCGTGTGTCTGGCCGACGACGTCGGCGAGGTCGGGTACCAATTCCTCCTCGGCCGCCGCCGGCGCCACGCGGTCGTCGAGGTTGCCCTTGCCCGCCAACCACGCCTGCACCTGGCGCAGCGTCCTGGCTCCCCACACCTCGATGCCGTCGACCAGACTGGCCTCGGCCAGGTTGTCGACGGGCACCACGACCGACGGCCAGCCCTCCCGCTTCGCGGCCAGCACTGCCGGCAGTACGCCCTTGACCGGTCGGACCCGCCCGTCGAGGGCCAACTCGCCGAGCAGTACGGTCTTGTCCAAGCGCGCCCAGGGCGTCTTCTTCTCGGCGGACATCACGGCCACGGCGAGAGCGATGTCGTACACCGAACCCATCTTCGGCAGGGTGGCCGGCGACAGGGCCAGCGTGAGCCGGGTTTGCGGCCATTCGTTGCCGCAGTTGGTGATTGCCGCCCGCACCCGGTCCCGCGCCTCCTGCAGCGCCGCGTCCGGCAACCCGACCAGATGCACTCCCGGCAGCCCGTTGGTGATGTCCGCCTCGATCTCCACGATGGCTCCGTCGACGCCGCGGACCCCGACCGAGTACGCCCGTCCCAGCGCCATCACCCCACCGCCCGCACGTGGGTGATCTCCGGCGTCCTGGTCCGCCCGATACGCACGCCGACCACGTCGATGCGCACGTGCGACCACCGGCGGTCCTGGGCGGCCAGCCACAGGCCCGCCAGTCGGCGCAACCGCCGGACCTTCTGCGGGGTGACCGCCTGCTCGACGCCGCCGAAGCGGTCGCTGGTGCGCGTCTTCACCTCCACGAACACCACCGCGTCCCCCGCGGTGGGGTCGGTAGCGATCACGTCCAACTCCCCGTATCGGCATCGCCAGTTGCGGGTCAACACCTGCATGCCGTGCGAGGTCAGATAGTCGACCGCAAGCTGCTCACCGAGAGCGCCGATCTGGGCCCGCGTCCACGTTTCCGTCATGCCCACACCATGCGGAGCCGCACCGACACCGGACCCCCGGCGTCAGGGGTTCATCCACAGACGCCGATTCATCCACAGGCGCCCCGGGCGAACTCGCTCGGCGAGCAGCCGGCCACCCGGGTGAACGCCGTCGTGAACGCGGTCGCGGACTGATAGCCGACCAGCTGGGCCAGTCGAGCCACCGACGGCGCCTCGGTTCTCATCAGGTCCTTGGCCAACGCCACGCGCCATTCCAGCAGGTACTGCATGGGCGTCAATCCCACTGTCCGGGTGAACCGTTGCGCGAACATCGCGCGCGACACCGAGGCGACCGCGGCGAGACGTTCCACGGTCCAGCCGCGCGCGACGTCGGCATGCATCTCTCGCAGGGCCGGCGCGAGCACCGGATCGGACAGTCCCGCGATCAGTCCCCTGCCGCCGCTGCCGAGATCCGACCCGGCGGGAACCCGGGTGGCCTCGATCAGCGGCACCTCCACGAGGCGCTTGAGGATCCCGTCGCGACTGGGCCCGTCGGTGTCCGCCTCCTCGGCGATGAGCTCGACGAGCCGGGTCAGCCTGGCCGCCCCGGGCTGTCCACCCCGGACCAGGACGACCGGCGGGAGAAGCGCCACCAGCAGAGCCGCACTCGAGGGGTCGAAGCGGAAGTATCCGCCGAGCATCCGCATGGTGACCGGCTCCGACACCGAGCCGTGGTGGGTGTCACGAGAATGGTCGAGCGGCGCGAAATCGGTTGTTGCTTCGGCGCTTCCACTCATGGTGAACCCCGGCGTCCGCGGGAACAGGAGGAAGTCCCCGCGCCGCAACTCGACCGCGTCGAGGCCCTCGGGCTCCAGCACGCACGACCCGTCGAGCATCAGACAGAACGCGGGGTCGCCGTAGCGCGGCTTGCGCACGCCCCACAGCCCGGCGCCGGTGATGACCTTCGCCAGCACCGCCTCGGGACGCAGCAGCGACATCAGTTGCTCCAGCGGTTCGACGTCGCCCATGCCGCAGACGCTAGCGGGTGTCCTATGACTTGATCATGCTCACGAGCAGTCGATCCACCACGCGGTCGGGCACGAACTTGGCCATCGCGGCGGCGACCGCGTCGCGACCGACCAGGTAGCGCGTGCGGGGCCGCCGCGCGGTCAACGCCGTGCCGATCACCCGGGCCACCACGCCGGCGTCCACCCCGGTGTGCCGGTCGATCTTCGTCGTGAACTCCAGCGCGGTGGCGATCATCGCGCCGTACCGTTCGACCAACTCGGGCGGACCGTCGCGGTGCCAGCGTTCGAAGTCCTCGCCGACCTTGCCGATGAGCGGCGTCTTGACGCCTCCGGGCTCGATCATGACGACGTCGACGCCCTGCGGCCGAAGCTCCCGCCGCAGCACGTCGGTCATGCCCTCCAGCGCGAACTTCGACGCCACGTAGGGCCCGGTGATCGGCGTTCCGAGCAACCCCGCCGTCGATCCGATGTTGACGATGCGACCTCGGCCCGCCCGCAGGGCGTCGAGAAACGCCTGGACGACGGCCAAGTGGCCGACGACGTTCACCTCGAACTGCCGGCGCAGCTCCTCGACGGGCACGAACTCGAGTGGCCCGCTGCACGTGAACCCGGCGTTGTTCACCAGCCCGGCCAACGGTTGGTCGCCCCACTGCGCCCGCGCAGCCGCGATCTGTTCGGCGACCGTGACGTCGAGACGCATCGGGATCACGCCATGATCGCGCAGTCGCTCGGCATCCTCCTCGCGGCGCACACCCGCCAGCACCGAGAAGCCGAGGTCTCGCAGATGCAGCGCCGTGGCGTGCCCGATCCCGCTGGACGCACCGGTCACGATCACTCGTCCTCGCCCGTTCACCGTCATGCCTAGGAGGACGCGTCCGGCCGCCTGAAACATTACGGCCGGGGCCTTCAGCCCGACTGGGCCAACGCGACCGCATCGGGCCCGGCGGGAAACCGCAGCCGGTCCGACGTGTCGGTGGCGGCCCGGAACACCACGTCGGCGACGTCGCCGGGGGTGGTCACCTCACCCGGCGTAGCGAACGAGTCGAGGATGGGCGCCGCAAATGGCAGGTACTCCGAGGGGATCTCGACCATGCGTTCGGCGCCGTTGCTCGTGAATGCGGTCGACGGTCCGTAACCCGGCTCGACGAGTTTGACCCGTACGCCGAAGAAGCCCAGCTCCAACGCCAACGACCCGGAGAACCCCTCGATGGCGGACTTGCTGGCGGTGTAGACCGCGGCCAGCGGCATGGCTGCCAGCGTGGCACTCGAGGTGACGTTGACGATGACGCCGGAACCGCGCGCCCGCATCTGCGGGACGACGGCCTGGGTGGTCGCCATGACGCCGAAGGTGTTCGTGTCGAACAGCTCTCGCGCGGTGCTCATCGACATCGACTCGAACGCACCGATACCGCCGATGCCGGCGTTGTTGACCAGGACGTCGACGGGCCCGGCGGATTCGATGGCGTTGGCGATGCTGGCCGGGTCCGTGACGTCGAGCGCCAGGAGCGTCAACCGGTCCGACGCCGGCAGGACGTCGGGACGCGGGGTGCGCATGGTGGCGACGACGTCCCAGCCCTCGTCGAGGAACCGTTGCGCGGTGGCGAGGCCGTAGCCGGACGAGCATCCCGTGATCAGCACTGTTGTCATGAACGAAAAGCTAACGGGCACAGCGGCAGCGGACAACGCCGTACCGTCCGGGAAAGCTTCGCGTTCGTCTTGCCGGGCGCCTCAACGTGGGCGTGGCAGCAGGGCGACGAACTGCTCGGCCGCCGACTGCCGGAGCGCCGGTCCGTATCCCGACTTGCCCAGCGCCTCGGCGCCCCGGATGAAGGTCAGCACGAGCAACGCCAACCGATCCGGATCGGTGCCCGCGTCCAGGTCGCCGTCGCGCTGCGCCTGCGCGACGGTGTCCGCGAGCAGACGCTGGTAGGTCTCCATGGTGTCGGACACCCGACGCGCCACGTCCTCGTCGGTGGAGCCCAGCTCGGCTGCGCTCTTGGCCAGCAGGCAGCCGCGCGCGGCGTCCTCGGCGGTGGCGCCGCCGACCTCGCCGACGTGGGCGACGAGGCGGGCGTAGGCGGGCACGGTGGGGTCGGTCAGGTCGGCGGCGACCGACGCCAGCGTCTCGGCGCAGTAGTCGTCGAGCGCACGGAGGTACAGGTGGTGTTTGTCGCCGAAGGCGCCGTAGAGGCTGCCGCGGCCGAGGCCGGTCGCCTCGGTCAGGTCCTCCACCGAGGTCCCCGCGTATCCGGCGGCCCAAAACTGGTCGCGTGCGGCGGTGACGACGTCCCGCTCGTCGAACGTCCGGGGGCGCGCCATGCCCGGACCCTACCCGTCGACGAGATCTCGTTCCAGAACCGTCGTGCCATGATGTGCGCCATGGCACGCCGCTCTCATCACCGGGCCCTCGTGTCCGCACTGCCCCTCGCGGTGGTCGCCTCGACACTCGTGGCCTGCGACTCCGGGACCGTGGTCAACAACGACGAGCCCCGGCCCACCATCGCGACCAGCACCACGCCGCCACCTCCGCTGGCGGACCGCCCGACCAACGACGCTCTCGTCAACGCCTTCGACTACGCCGCACCCCAGGCCGACGGGCAGACCGCCTACTACTTCACCAGCCCGAGCAAGCGGTGGGTGTGTGCGATCGTGCCGCGGGACACGGCGGGGTGTCAGTCCGCCACCGGGTCGACGATTCCGATCACGGGGGCGCCCGACGAGGTGCCGGGACCCGACGGAACCGACGCGGCGCCGAACGCCATTCAGGTGGGCCGGCTCGGCGATCCGCGGTTCGCGACGCTCGACGCACCGGGCTATTCGCTGGTTCCGGGTCCGGCGGCGGTCCTGCCCTTCGGCAAGGTGCTGATCGTGTCCGGCTTCCGCTGCAACGTGCAGGAGGCCACGGGGATCTCCTGCGCCAGCGAGGTGTCCGGCAACGGATTCACCTTCAGCGCAGACGGATTCACGCTGCAGTACACGGACCTGCCCGCCTAGGTCCGAGCGAACATCGGCGGGTTGAGCCGGGCGAACCCGGCTTGCCGGTGGTACGGGAAGTAGGGGTACGGCGCCTCCCTGGAACTGACCGCGTCGAGCCGCGCCACCTGCTCGTCGCTCAGCACCCATCCCACGGCTCCGAGGTTCTCGGCCAGTTGGGCGCCGTCGCGCGCGCCGACGATCACCGACGACACGGTGGGCCGCCGCAGCAGCCAATTCAGCGCCACCTGGGGCACCGTCCGGCCGGTTTCCTCGGCGATCGCGTCCAGTTCGTCGACCACGTCGAACAGGAGACCCTCGTCCACGGGTGGCCCCGCGTCTGCCGTCGCGTGCAACCTGCTGCGTTCGGGCACCGCACCGCCGCGCCGGATGCGACCGGTGAGGCGCCCCCAGCCCAGCGGACTCCACACCAGGGCACCCACGCCCTGGTCGACGGCCAGCGGCATCAGTTCCCACTCGTAGTCCCGCCCGATCAGCGAGTAGTAGACCTGATGCGCGACGTACCGCGACCGGTGCGCGGCATCCGCGGCCGACAGCGACTTCATCAGCTGCCATCCCGAGAAGTTGGACACCCCGGCGTATCGGATCTTGCCCTGGCCGACGAGCCGGTCGAGCGTGTCGAGCACTTCGTCGACCGGGGTGTGCGCGTCGTAGGCGTGCAAGTGGAAGAGGTCGACGTGGTCGGTGTCAAGGCGGCGCAGTGCGTTCTCCACCGCCTCGACGAGCCGTGAGCGCGAGGTGCCCGCCTGGCCGGGTCCGGCTCCGAGCGGCAGGCCCGCCTTCGTCGAGATGAGCACCTGGTCGCGCCGTCCCCTCAGCGCGGCCCCGAGCACCTCCTCCGACGCGCCGTCGGAGTAGACGTCGGCCGTGTCGAACAGCGTGATGCCGGCGTCCAGGCATGCGTCGACCATGCGACGCGCCTCGTCGACGTCGACGGAACCCCATGCCTCGAAGAAGTCGCCGCGGCCGCCGAACGTGGCTGCACCAAAACTCAATTCGGAGACCACGAGTCCCGAATTGCCCACCTGCCGATACTCCACGCCAACTCCTAACGAGACGATGTTCCCGTTAGTAGGTTAACACCGATCCGGGCTTAACGACACCGGAGTCCCGTTATGATGAGGACATGACCGCCGTGACCAGACCTGGCGGCCGCACGGCCGCCGTCCGGGACGCGGTCCTGCGCGCCGCCGCCGACCTGCTCGTCGAAACCGGCTTGGAGGGCCTCGAATTGGCCGCGGTCGCCCAGCGGGCCGGGGTCGGCAAGTCGACCGTCTACCGGCGGTGGGGCACGGTGGCGGCACTCGTCGCCGATCTGCTGGTCGACATGGCGGACACGTCGTCGCGGCGCCCGGCGACCGGCGCGCTGTCGACCGACCTGCTGGCCGCGGCCAAGCTGATCCGGCGCACGTTGACCGATCCGCGCCAGGGCGCGCTGTTCAAGGCGATCATCGCCACGGCCACGTCCGACCCGACCACCGCTCAGGCGCTGGCGGCCTTCTACCGCAAGCGCGTCGACGAGGTGTCGCCGGTCGTCATCGACGCCGTCGACCGCGGCGAGGCCCCCGACGGCGTCGACGCGCGCGAGGTGATCCGCCATCTGTCGGCCCCGTTGTATTACCGCTTCCTTACCGACACGGCACCGATCTCGGCGGCCGACGTCCGACGCTCGGTGGCATTGACCATGGCCGGCGTGCAGGCCGGCGTCTTCGGACCCGAGGCCGCGGGACCTACTCCGCCAGGGCCTCGAACAACGACGCCAACTGGCTCGGCGACAGGTCGACGCCGCACTGAGTCTTGACGTCCTTGAGCGGTTGCACGATGCGCTGCAGGTCGAGGAATTCGCCGGGATGGGCCAGGAAGTAACCGCGGACCGACGACCGCGCCACCTCCGGCGGTTGGCTGGCAGCGGCGGTGAGCACGTCGTCGGCAGGTGGATGGGCGTCCAGGTAGGCGCCCGCCGAACTCAGCACGCCGCTGGCCGTCGCGGCGAATCCGCTGGCCTTGCACGGCACCGCACCGGCGGTGGGCAGCACGCTGCCACCGACGACGACGGCTCCGGCCGCGCACGCTCCGACGAGGCCGATCGCGCCGCGGCGCACGGTGGTGGCGAACAGATTCATGACGGTGATTCCTCCACTGTCGAGCGGGCCTGCCGGATCTCAGTCAACGTACAGACTCGGCGACCCGTCGTCCCGGCAACGAAACTTCTCACTCTTGGGCCCAGGTATGTTGCTTAGGTAACCCTCACCTGTTGACCACCGCCGGGCCACGACTCCGGCCGGAAGGGATGTACCCGATGCGACCACCCTGGAGGCGACTCGGCGCTCTGCTGGCCGCCGTCGCCCTCGTCACGAGCGCGACGGCATGCTCCTCGACGTCCGACGAGTCCGACGGACTGTTGATCTACAACGCCCAGCACGAGTCGCTGACCAAGGAGTGGATCGACGCCTTCACCAAGGCGACCGGCATCAAGGTGACCTACCGCCAGGGCGGCGACACCGAACTGGGCAACCAGTTGATCGCCGAGGGCGCGTCGTCGCCCGCCGACGTCATCCTCACCGAGAACTCCCCCGCGATGGCCGCCGTCGAGAAAGCCGGTCTGTTCGCCGACGTCGACCCCGCCACCGTCGCGCAGGTGCCCGCGCAGTACCGCCCCGCCACCAACAAGTGGACCGGCGTCGCCGCGCGCACCACGGTCTTCGCGTACAACACGTCCAAGCTCACCGAGGCTCAGCTACCGAAGTCGATCATGGATCTCGAGAAGCCCGAGTGGAAGGGCCGCTGGGGCGCGCCACCCGTGAAGCCCGACTTCCAGGCCATCGTGGCGGCCATGCTCGACCTCACCGGGGAGCAGGCGACGTCGGCGTGGCTGGCCGGGATGAAGTCGGGTGCGGAGATCTTCCAGGACAACATCGCGACGCTGCGCGCGGTCGACGCCGGTGAGGTCGACGGCGGAATCATCTACCACTACTACTGGTTCCGCGATCAGGCCAAGACCAAGGAGATCAGCGGCAACACCGCGCTGCACTACTTCCGCAACTCCGACCCCGGGGCCTTCGTCTCCATTTCCGGTGGCGGCGTGCTGAATTCGAGCAAGAAGAAGGACGACGCGCAGAAGTTCCTGGCCTTCGTGACGAGCAAGGCCGGTCAGGAGGTGCTCGAGAAGGGCACCTCGTTCGAGTACCCGGTGGCCAGCGCCGTGCCCGCCAACCCGGCTCTGGTGCCTCTGGCCGACCTGCAGGCGCCCGCGGTCAACCCGTCGGACCTCGACGCCAAGAAGGTCACCGACCTGATGACGAAGGCCGGCCTGCTCTAGATGGTGCGATGATCACCGACACGGTCCCGGCGGCGCGCCGCCCGGCACCCGTCGAGCGGCCGGGTCCCGGGCTCGTCGGTGCCGTGGTGGTGCTGGTCGCGGCGACCTTCGTGCCACTGGGGTACGTCGCCTGGTCGGTAATCGTCACCGGACCGTCGGAGGTCTACGCGCTCGTCGCCCGCCCCCGGGTCCTCGAATTGCTGGTCAACACAGTCGGGCTCGTCGTGGTGACGGTCCCGCTGTGCGTGGTGCTCGGCGTCGGCGCGGCGTGGTTGGTGGAGCGCACCGACGTACCGGGACGCTCGCTCTGGCGGCCGCTGCTCGTCGCGCCCCTGGCGGTGCCCGCGTTCGTCAACAGCTACGCGTGGGTCAGCCTGGTGCCGTCGCTACACGGTTTCTGGGCCGGAATTCTCGTAGCGACCACCTCATACTTCCCGTTCGTCTACGTGCCCGCCGCGGCGACGCTGCGCAGGCTCGACCCCGCCATGGAGGAGTCGGCCAGGGCGCTGGGCTCCAGCCCGGCGGGCGCCTTCTGGCGGGTGGTGCTCCCCCAGTTGCGGCTTGCGATCCTCGGTGGCGCGCTGCTGATCGGCGTCCACCTGCTGGCCGAGTACGGAGCATTCGCGATGCTGCGGTTCCCCACCCTCACGACGGCGATCTTCGAACAGTTCCAGGCCACCTTCAACGGTGCCGCGGGCAGCACCCTCGCCGGTGTCCTGGTGCTGCTCTGCCTGGTCCTGCTGGCCGGCGAGGCCGGCGCCCGCGGGACTGCGCGGTACGCCAGGATCGGCTCGGGGGCCGCTCGGCACCTCTCACCGCATCGGTTGGCGGGCAGGGCGATTCCCGCCTGGGCGGCGCTCGCCCTCCTCGCCGCGCTGTCCCTCGGGGTGCCGACGTGGACGATCGTCCGCTGGCTGTGGATAGGCGGACCGGCGGTCTGGGACCTTGGCGAGATAATCTCCACGACCGCGCAGACCGCGGGACTGGCGGCGGTGGCCGCTGCCGCGACGACCGTGCTCGCCTTCCCGTTCGCCTGGGTCGCGGTGCGGTACCGCGGATTCTTCGCCCGGTTCGTCGAGGGCTCCAACTTCGTCACCAGCTCCATGCCGGGGATCGTCACCGCCCTGGCCCTGATCACCGTCGCGATCCGCATCGCACCACCGCTGTACCAGACCGTCGCGCTGGTCCTGGCGGCCTACGTGCTGCTGTTCATGCCCCGCGCGATGGTCAACCTCAGATCCGGGCTGGCCCAGATTCCGCCGGGGATCGAGGAGGCCTCGCGCTCCCTGGGGGTGTCCCCGACCCGAACCTTCGTGCGAGTCACGTTGCGGCTCACCGCTCCCGCCGCCGCGGCCGGCGCGTCACTGGTGTTCGTCGCCGTCGCGACCGAACTGACCGCCACCCTGCTGTTGGCCCCCACCGGCACCAACACGCTGGCCATGCGCTTCTGGTCGCTGAGCAGCGAGCTCGACTACGCGGCCGCCGCCCCGTACGCCCTCCTGCTCGTGGGATTGTCCGTGCCGGTGACGCTGGTGCTGTTCCGGCAGTCGACGAGGGCGGCCGCGCTGTGACGGCCGATGCGCTCGAGATCGCCGGGCTGGCCAAGGGTTTCGACGGACAAGAGGTCCTGCACGGCGTCGACCTGAGCGTGCGGGCGGGCACGGTCACGGCGGTCGTCGGCGCGTCGGGCTGCGGCAAGACCACACTGCTGCGCCTCGTCGCAGGCTTCGAGACGCCCGACGCCGGCACCATCTCCATCGCCGGCCGCCCCGTCGCCGACGCCGGCCACGGCGTCCCGGCACACCGCCGTGACGTCGGCTACGTCGCGCAGGACGGTGCCCTGTTTCCCCATCTGACGGTCGGGCAGAACATCGCGTACGGGTTGAGCGGCAGTGCGCGCAGCACCCGGGCGCGAGTCGCCGAACTGCTCGCCACGGTGTCCCTCGACGCGTCCATGGCGCGGCGCCGGCCCCACCAACTCTCCGGCGGCCAGCAGCAGCGCGTGGCGCTCGCGAGGGCGCTGGCCCGCGAGCCCGCGCTGATGCTGCTCGACGAACCGTTCAGCGCGCTGGACACCGGCCTGCGCTCGTCCACCCGCGCGGCGGTCGCCCGGCTTCTCGCCGAGGCGGGAGTGACGACGCTGCTGGTCACCCACGACCAGGAGGAGGCCCTCTCGATCGCCGACCAGGTCGCCGTGATGCGTGACGGCCGGTTCACCAGAGTCGGTACCCCGCAGGAGGTCTACCTCGCCCCCGGCGACGTGTTCACCGCCCAGTTCCTCGGTGACTGCGTGCTGTTGCCCGGGACGATCACCGCGGGCGTCGCCGACTGCGCGCTGGGCCGGGTGCCCGTCCGCGACGGCGCGGCCGACGGCCCGGCGACGCTCCTGCTGCGACCCGAGCAACTGGTCGCCAGCACGGTGTCCGACGGAGAGGGCGGCACGGGCGTCGGCACCGTGCTGTCCTCGGAGTTCCGCGGTCGTGACGTGCTGCTGACCGTGGACGCCGGGGCAGGCGAACCGATCAGCGTCCGGCAGCACGGGATCGACCCGCCGGGCGTCGACGTCAAGGTGCGCGTCGACGTGATCGGTACGGCGGCCGTCCTCGACGAGCGACCGTGATGTTCACCGACCTGGTCGGCCACCTCGCCTCCCGCGGCGACGACGCGGCGCTGCTGACCGCCGACCGACGGATCTCCTACCGCCAGCTCGCCGACCAGGTCGCCGCCAGCGCGTCGGACCTGGGCTCGCGACGCCGACTGGTACTGGTGGAGGCCCGCAACGACGTCGACTCACTGGTCCACCATCTCGGCGCGCTCGCCGGCGGACACGTCGTGCTGCCCGTGCCGGCCGGAGCCGACCACGCCGCGATGGTCGACGCCTACGACCCCGACGTGGTCGTCCGCGACGGCACCGTGCGGCACCGCCACCCTCCCGCCCACGAGCTGCACCCCGACCTGGCCATGCTGATGTCGACCTCCGGCAGCACGGGGTCACCGAAGCTGGTGCGTCTGTCCAGGACCAACCTGTCCTCCAACGCCGAGGCCATCGCGTCCTACCTAGACATCCGTCACACCGACCGCGCCGCGACCACGTTGCCCATGTCCTACTGCTACGGCCTGTCGGTGATCCACAGCCACCTGGTGCGCGGCGCCGGGCTGCTGCTCACCGACGACTCGGTGGTGGACGACCGCTTCTGGGACCTGTTCCGGACGCACCGCGGGACGACCTTCGCGGGCGTCCCGCACACCTTCGACCTGTTGGACCGCATCGGTTTCGACGACATGGCGCTGCCTCGTCTGCGCTACCTCACCCAGGCCGGCGGCCGACTGGCTCCCGACGCCGTCCGCCGGTTCGCCGAACTCGGCCGGCGCCGCGGCTGGCACCTGTTCGTCATGTACGGCGCCACCGAGGCGACGGCCCGGATGGCTTATCTGCCACCAGAACTCGCCTACGACCACCCCAGCTCCATCGGGGTGCCGATCCCCGGCGGCGCGTTCGACCTCGTCCCCGTGGACGGGATCGAAGGCCACACCGGTGAGCTGGTCTACCGCGGCCCCGGCGTGATGATGGGCTATGCGCACTCCCCGGCCGACCTGGCGACCGGCAGAACCGTCGACGCGCTTCACACCGGTGACCTCGCGCGGCGGTCCCCCGCCGGTCTTTACGAGGTGGTCGGGCGCATCAGTCGCTTCGTGAAGCTCTACGGCTTGCGCATCGACCTGCAGCGCGTGGAGTCGGCCCTGGCGGCCGCGAACGTGACGGCGCTCTGCGTCGACCACGACGGCGCGCTGGTGGTGGCGACGGACGACCGGGCCACGGGGTGCGACGTCGCAGCCGTCGCCGCCCGCGCCTCCGGGCTGCCTCGCTCGGCGATCCGCGTGCTCGACGTCGACGAGCTCCCGCGGCTGCCGTCGGGCAAGCCGGACCTGCCGGCCGTGCGCGCGCTGGCCGACCTCGGCGCGGCGTCGTCGCCCGACGTGCCCGATCTGGCCGGTCTGTTCGCCGACGTCCTGCACCTCGACGCCGCCGCCGTCGACCCGCGGGCCAGCTTCGTCGACCTCGGTGGCAACTCGCTGTCCTACGTGGCGATGTCGGTGCGGCTGGAGCGGGCGCTCGGCCATCTGCCCACCGACTGGCCGCGGATGTCGCTGGACGACCTGGAGGCCTCGCGGAGGTCTCGGCGGCGGTGGGGCACCACGCTGGAGACCAGCGTCGCCCTTCGGGCGGTCGCCATCGTGCTGGTGGTCGGTTCGCACGCCGGGCTGTACACGCTGTGGGGCGGCGCGCACGTCCTGCTCGGGGTAGCCGGCTACAACTTCGGGCGGTTCTGCCTGACGCCCCTGCCCCGCACCCAGCGCGTCCGGCACCTGGCCGCCACCATCGCGTGGATCGCCGTGCCGTCGATCGTCTGGGTTGCCGTCGCGCTGGTGGTCACCGACGACTACACCGCGTCGAACCTGTTGCTGGCCAACAAGTTCCTCGGCCCTGGCGACAGCATGACCGCCGGCCGGCTGTGGTTCGTCGAAGTGCTGGTGTGGATTCTGGTGGCGTTGGCGCTGGCGTGCGCGGCACCGCTGGCCGACCGCGTGGAGCGACGACACCCGTTCGCGTGTGCGTGCGCCGTCCTCGCGGTGGGTCTGGTGCTGCGCTTCGACGGTTTCGGCATGGGTCGCGATGCCTGGTTCACCGTGCTGGCGTTCTGGTTCTTCGCCGTGGGCTGGGCGGCGTCGAAGGCCTCGACCGGGTGGCAGCGGGGCGCCGTGACCGCGATGCTGGCGGTCGGCATCGTCGGCTACTTCGGCAACTCCGAACGGGAACTTCTGGTGTTCACCGGCTTGGCGTTGCTGATCTGGCTGCCCGCCATCCGCTGCCCCTCGGCGCTCACCGTGGTGGCGGGCGTGCTGGCCGAGGCGTCGCTGCTGATCTACCTGGTGCACTACCAGGTGTATCCGCTGTTCGGGGAGCACCGCCTCGCGGGGGTCGTCGCGTCCCTGCTGACCGGGGTGCTCCTGACACTGCTGCTGACCCTGGCCCGCAGGAGGATTGGCCCGCTCAGCGCACGACTGACGAGCACGAGCGCTACTGCTCCCGCTCGGCGATGAGTCCCTCCTGCGCGACGGTGGCCGCAATGGCGCCGTCGGCGCCGACCAGGCTGCCGGTGATGACGCCACGACCGCCCGCGGCCGCGGGCGACCTGGTCTCCAGCAGATTCCACCGGTCGGCGCGCACCGGTCGGTGAAACCAGATCGACGAGTCCGTCGTCCCGCTGCGGTGGGTCCGGGCCGTCATCGAGTGGCCGTGCACCTGCAGCGCGGGGTCGATCATGTAGACGTCGCACACGTACGCGGCGATCACGTCGTGCAGCAGCGGGTCGTCGGGCACGGGCACGACGACCCGCCACCAGAGCCGCCGGACGAACTCGCCCGTCGACCGGTCGTCGACCACGCGGACGTCGATCTCGTCCAACGGCATCGACGGCGCGGGTCCCGGCGGTCCGGTGCGCGGCAGGGCCTCGGGATCCTCGGGGAGGACGGCCACGCGGCCGTGTTCCGGGCCGGGCAACGGCAGCGAGAACGAGGCGCTGGCCACGGTCGTCACCCGCCCGGCTTGCCGGGACACCACCCGCCGGGCGGCCGCGGTCCGGCCGTCGAAGACGCGTTCCACGGCGTAGTCGACGTCAGCGCCGGCCTCACCGCCGCGCAGGAACTGCAGATGCATGTTGACGGGCCGCTTGTCGGGGTCGACCGTGCGCGCCGCGGCGGCCAGCGACTGCGCCATGAACTGGCCGCCGTACGCACGCTTGCCCTCGGGGCCACTGGCGGGGCCGGTCCACGAATCCTCGGCACCGGCCGGCCGAACGTCGAGCAGCCTTAGCAGCCGGCTCACGAGACCGTGCCCGCCCTGGTCAGCCGGTCGATCTCCTCGGCGGAGAGCCCGAGCCGGTCGCGGAGCAGCGCCCCGGTGTGATCGCCGAGTTCGGGAGCCGGCACCGCGGGCCGGTGGGATCCGTTGACGGCCAGCGGAAGTCCAGCCGCCAGATGGGTGCCGATGCGCGGCTGCTCGAGCGCGCTGAACAACGGGTTGTCGGTCACCTTCGCGTCGTCGACGGTCTCGGCGAAGGTGCGGTAGCGCTCCCACAGGATCGACGTCGCGGACAGTGCGGCGGCGATCTCCTCGGCGGTGTGGTCGGTGAACCACACCGTGAACAAACCCGTCAGCGCATCGCGGTGGCGGTAGCGCTGCCCCTCGTCACCGAAGTCCGCGCCGAGCGCATCGCCAAGGGCGGCAACGGCCTTCGCCGTTCCGGTCATCTCGGTCAGGTCCCGGAAGTGCCGTCCGGTGAGCGCGACGACCATGAACGACGTGCCGTCGGCACTCACGAAGGCCTGGCCGTACTGCCCGTAGATCGAGTTGCCGAGGCGCTGCCGCGATTCTCCGTTCACCATCACCTCAGTGAGGAAGCCGAGGTTGCCCGCGGTGGCGAGAGCGACGTTCTCCAGCGCGACGCCGACGCGCTGGCCCTCTCCGGTGGCGTCGCGGTGCCGTAGCGCGGCGGTGACCGCGAGCGCCACGTACAGCCCGCAGGCGACGTCCCAGGCCGGCAGCACGTGGTTCACGGGCTCGGTCAAACCCACCGGTCCGGTCACCGCGGGAAAGCCGAGACCGGCGTTGACGGTGTAGTCGACGCCGGTGCCGCCGTCGGCCCGTCCCGTCACCTCGACGTGGATGAGGTCGGGGCGCGACGCCACCAGGCCGTCATACGAATGCCACTGCCGCCCAGCGGCATTGGTGATGAGAATGCCGGAGTCGACGATCAGCCGGGTGATCAGGTCCCGACCCTCGGCGGAGCGGCCGTCCACCGCCGCGGACAGCTTGCCCTTGTTGAGCCCGGCCCAGTAGATGCTCTCGCCGTCGGCGGTCAACGGCCACCGGTGGTAGTCGGCCGCTCCGCCGACCGGGTCGACGCGGACCACCTCGGCCCCCAGCTGGGCCAGCGTCATCCCGGCCAGCGGGACGGCGACGAAGCTGGAGATCTCGACGATCCGCACCCCGGCCAACGGCCTGGCGGCATCCGGTGCGGTCACGGTCAGATGAGCTCGACGGTGTCGGCGATGGAGTCCAGCACGCGGCTGGGCCGGAACGGGTACTTCTGGATGTCGGCGACGGCCGTCGACCCCGTGAGCACCAGGATGGTCTCCAGCCCGGCCTCGATGCCGGCCACCACGTCGGTGTCCATCCGGTCGCCCACCATGACGGTGCTCTCCGAGTGCGCCTCGATGCGGTTGAGCGCGCTGCGGAACATCATCGGGTTGGGCTTGCCGACGAAGTAGGGCTCGCGGCCGGTGGCCTTGGTGATCAGCGCCGCAACCGAACCGGTCGCCGGGGTCGGCCCCTCCGCCGACGGCCCGGTGACGTCGGGGTTGGTGGCGATGAAGCGGGCGCCACCGCCGATCAGGCGGATGGCCTTGGTGATCGCCTCGAACGAGTAGGTCCGCGTCTCGCCGAGGACCACGAAGTCGGGTCCGGTGTCGGTGAGCGTGTAGCCGACTTCGTGCAGGGCCGTGGTCAGGCCCGCCTCGCCGATCACGTACGCCGATCCGCCGGGCAACTGGTCGTGCAGGAACGCGGCGGTCGCCAGCGCCGAGGTCCAGATCGCGGCCTCTGGCACCTCGAGGCCCGAACGCAGCAGTCGCGCCGCGAGATCGCGCGGGGTGAAGATCGAGTTGTTGGTCAGCACCAGGAAGGGACGTTCCTTCTCGGTCAGCTTCTGCAGGAATTCGGCGGCCCCGGGGAGCGCCCGCTCCTCGTGTACGAGAACGCCGTCCATGTCGGTGAGCCAGCACTGCGGTGTCTTGCGCATGCCACCAGTGTGGCAAGCCCGGGACCCGCACGGGTCAGCGCATCACCACAGTCGACGGAATCCTCGGCGCGCCGAGCGCCGCCCGGTGCGACGGCGGCCGGCGGCCGTCGACGTCGGTGATGCCGTACCGGGTCGCGACCTCGGCCCCGATCAACGTCTGACCACTCAGTTCGGCGAGCTCCGGGTCGCGCCACAGGGCGTCGAGCACGTGGCCGGTGAACTCGGGGGTCTCGGCGTGCTTGGCCGTCTCCGCCAGCGCATCGGGGTGGCCGTCGAACGCGCTGCGGAACTTCTCGGTGAGCAGGATGCCCATCCAGACCGACACCGTCGACACCCCGGTGCCGTCGAAGTCGACCGCCATGTCGGCGGCCAGCTTGTCGACCCCCGCCTTCTGGGCGCCGTAGGCGGGTCCGTGCATGTAGCAGACCGACCCCGGTGACGAGGTGAACGCGATCAGCCCGCGGCCGGCGGGCACCATCAGCCGCGCGGCGTGCCACGACGCGACGTAGGCCGACCGCAATCCCACGTCCAACACGTCGGCCATCTCGAGCGGCTTGTCCCAGAACGGCTTGCGCGAGGTCAGGTGGTCACTGATCGCGGCGGCGTTGTTGACCAGCAGGTCCAGCGTTCCGGATTCGTCGGCCACGCGGCCGAACAGGGCGGCGACCTGGGCGTCGTCGCGGTGGTCGACGGTGACCGGGATTCCGCCGTCACCGGTGTCGGTGACGGTCCGCCCGGTCAGGTAGACCCGCCACCCCGCCGACAGCAGCGCGGTCGCGATCCCGCGGCCGGCGCCACGACTGGCCCCGGTGACGACGGCGGTCGGCGCAGCCGGCACGTCAGTCGGGCAGCCGAAGCTCGGGCTTTTCGACTTCTTCGATGTTCACGTCCTTGAACGTGATGACCCTGACCTGCTTGACGAAGCGGGCCGGGCGGTACATGTCCCACACCCATGCGTCGGCCAACCGGAGCTCGAAGTACACCTCGCCGTCGGCGTTACGCGGCACGAGCTCGACGCTGTTGGCGAGGTAGAACCGGCGCTCGGTCTCCACGACGTAACTGAACTGCCCCACGATGTCCTTGTATTCGCGGTACAGCGAGAGCTCCATCTCGGTTTCGTACTTCTCGAGATCTTCGGCACTCATCGGTTCAGTGGTCCTTCGGTCGGTGTGATGTACATCTTTCCTCAGCCCATTTCGGCATGCTGCCCGGCCTCCCCCACCGACACCCGACGCACGTTGACGAACGAGAACCGGTGCTCGGCGCAGGGGCCCCGCTCGGCCAACGCCGCGGTGTGGAACGGCGTGCTGTACCCCTTGTGGACGGCGAAGCCGTAGCCGGGATGCCGCGTCTCCATCTGCACCATCAGCCGGTCCCGACTGACCTTGGCGAGCACGCTGGCGGCGGCGATGCAGGCCGCCGCGGCGTCGCCGCCCACCACCGGAAGCGACGGCATCGGCAGTCCCGGCACCCGAAAGCCGTCACTCAGAACGTATCCCGGCCGCAACGGCAGCCCCGCGACGGCACGGCGCATGCCCTCGATGTTGGCGACGTGCACTCCGCGCCGGTCGACTTCCGTCGACGGGATGAACACCACGTGGTAGGCCAGCGCGTAGCGCCGAATCAACGGGAACAGCCGCTCCCGCTCGCGCTCGTTGAGCTTCTTGGAGTCGTCGAGCGCCGCCAGGCTCTCCAGGCGGTTGGGTCCCAGCACGCAGGCGGCGACCACGAGCGGCCCCGCGCAGGCCCCGCGGCCCACCTCGTCGACCCCGGCGACCGGACCCAGCCCGCCCCGGTAGAGCGCGGACTCGATCGTGCGAAGGCCCGCGGACTTGCGGATGACGGCTCGAGGCGGCCAGGTCGCCGGCAAGACGGCTCCTACTGCGTGGTCTGCGGGTTGACGGCCGAGACGCTGCCCCAGCGCCCGGGCGGCCAGGCGATGAAGCGCGCCTTGCCGATCACGTTGTCGACCGGAACCGTGCCCGCCATCGGGTCGCCCGTGCACAGCAGACCCTTCTGGGCGTCGGCCGGCAGGTTGGTGCAGTGGGCCCGGGAGTCGGCCGAGTGGGTGCGGTTGTCGCCCATCACCCACAGGCGGTTCTCCGGCACCTTGACGGGACCGAACTCGTTGCCGAGGCACGGGTAGATCTGCGGGTCGGCCATCATCGTGTTGACGTCGAGGTAGGGCTCGACGAGCTTCCTGCCGTCGACGGTCAACCCGGTCGCGGCACGGCACTCGACGGTCTGGCCGCCGACGGCGATCACGCGCTTGACGAGGTCGTTCTCGTCCGGCGGCACGAAGCCGACGAACGACAACACGTTCTCCAGGTAGCGGATCGGGGTGCTGTCGGAACGGATCGACTTGTAGCCGATGTTCCACGCCGGCGGACCCTTGAACACGATCACGTCGCCGGGTTCCGGCGTCGTGAAGTCGTAGGTGACCTTGTCGACCATGATCCGGTCGCCGACGCACCCGGCACAGCCGTGCAACGTCGGCTCCATCGATTCCGACGGAATCAAATACGGCCGGGCGATGAACGTCAGCATCACGTAGTACAGGACCAGCGCGATGCTCAGAAGAATTGCGGCTTCGCGGACGGCGCCGCGCTTCTTCTTGGGCGGATCCTCGTCGGTGTCGTCGTGAAGGTCTTCGTCGGCGGCATCGGGAGCGTCAGCGGATCCGGTCACGCCCTCAGAGTAGTCAGCGCGGCGCTCGGCGCCGCGCTGCTCGGGGTCCAACCGTCACACCCGTCCGGGCGTGCCGCCGCCGACGATCAGCGCTTTTCCTTGATCTTGGCCTTCTTGCCACGGAGTTCGCGCAGGTAGTACAGCTTGGCGCGACGCACGTCACCGCGGGTGACGACGTCGATGTGGTCGATGTTCGGCGAGTGCAGCGGGAAGGTGCGTTCGACGCCGACGCCGTAGCTCTCCTTGCGCACGGTGAAGGTCTCGCGGACCCCGCCGCCCTGACGACGCAGCACGACGCCCTTGAAGACCTGGACGCGCTCCTTGGAACCCTCGATGACCTTCACGTGAACGTTCACGGTGTCGCCAGGACCAAAGGCTGGGATGTCGTCGCGCAGCGACGGCTGGTCGATGAAGTCCAGGGTGTTCATCGGTGACACTTCCTCGTGGTTCGGATCATGTGATCGTGATCTCGGTTGCGGCCGTGGGCATCACGTCGGCGTGCGACGTGTCACCGGACCGAGGTCTTCGTGCTTCTCGCACCAGGTGGGGACGACTGATCCCCGCCGTACGTAGGCAACTGCTCGATTGTGCCAGATGAGCGGCGTACCGACGAAATCGTGGCTCGCCGAACCGCGGCGTGGACCGCCAACGGTTAGGGTACCCATTGAGGGTAGCGCTCACTGACCACGTGGTCCGGGCGTCCCCGATCCACCTCATTCGCTCAGGAGGGCCATGTTCCGGCGGCCGTCGAAGCTGCTGATGGTCACCGCCTTCACGGCCACGGCGGTGACCGTCGCGTCGGGCTGTGAGGCCAGGGTCTACGGCACCCCACCCGCACCCGCCACGCCCGCGCTGACCGTCGTCGCGCCGCTGGGCAGCATGGCGCCCCTACCGGTACCCCCGCCCGACCAGCCGTCGGCCGCCTTCACTGGCCTGGAGGCGCGGGAGCGCCAGGCGACGGCCGACGCCGCCGACGACGGAGCCGACATCACCGCGCTGGTCCTGGACCGCAACACCGGCCAGATGGTGTCGAACGGAAACTCCACCACGATGGCGATCGCCTCGGTGGTCAAGCTGTTCATCGCCGACGACCTGCTGCTGCAGGTGTCCAAGGGCCAGACCCAGCTCTCCCCCGAGGACCGGGTGAACTTCGACCGCATGTTGCGGCAGTCCGACGACAGCGCCGCCGAGGTGTTCTGGAACCGCAGCGGAGGCAACGCGATCGTCACGCGCGTCGCGGCCCGGTACGGGTTGGCGTCGACGCGGCCGCCCAGCAACGGCCGGTGGTGGAACACCATCAGCACGGCCGCGGACCTGGTGCGCTACTACGACATGATGATGTCGGGCACCGGCGGGTTGCCGCCGGAGCAGGCCAGTGTGATCCTCGCTAATCTGGCGCAGTCGGCGCCGATGGCCCTGGACGGCACGCAGCCCGGTGGCGTGTATCCACAGCGGTTCGGCATCCCCGACGGGTTGTTCGCCGAACCCGTCGCGGTCAAGCAGGGCTGGATGTGCTGCATCGGCTCGGACTGGATGCACCTGTCCACCGGCGTGATCGGGCCCGACCGCCGCTACGTCATGGTGATCGGCTCGATGCAGGCCGCCAGTTCGACGGCCGCTCGCAACACGATCACCCAGGCAGTCAAGACGATGTTCCCCGACGGGCGCATCTAGCCGGGTCTAGTCGCCGGCGAGCAGGTCCGGGCGACGCTCCCGAGTGCGCTGCAGTGACTGCTCGCGACGCCACGCGGCGACCTTCCCGTGATCGCCCGACAGCAGCACCGGCGGGACGTCGAGTCCCCGCCAGCTCGCCGGCCTGGTGTAGCTGGGCCCCTCGAGCAGGCCGTCGGAGTGCGAATCGTCCCGATGCGACGCGGGATTGCCGAGGACGTCCGGAAGCAGCCGGACCACGGCCTCCATCATGACCAGGGTCGCGGACTCCCCACCGGTCAGCACGTAGTCGCCGATGGACACTTCCTCGACCCGCATCCGGCGGGCGGCGTCGTCGACGACGCGCTGGTCGATGCCCTCGTAGCGGCCGCATGCGAACACCAGGTGCCCTTCGGTGCTCCACCGTTGCGCGTCGACCTGCCGGAACGGTCGGCCTGCGGGGGTCGGGACGACGAGAAGCGTGTCTGGCGTACAGATCTCGTCCAGGGCCGCACCCCACACGGGCGCCTTCATGACCATGCCGGGACCGCCGCCGTACGGCGAGTCGTCCACCGAGTGGTGCACGTCATGCGTCCAGCGCCGGAGGTCGTGGACGGCGATCTCGAGGATCCCGTTGTCGATTGCCTTGCCCGGCAACGACTGTCGCAGCGGTTCCAGGTAATCGGGAAAGATGGTCAGGACGTCAACACGCATGGCGGCGCACTAGATCGAGTCCAGGTCCAGCAGGCCCTCGGGTGGGTCGATCTCGACGAGTCCGTCGGCCAGGGACACCGACGTCACGATGGCCCCGACGAACGGCACCAGGATCTCGGGACCGTCGCCCTCGGTCGGGCGGACCGCCAGGATCTCCCCCGCCGCGGTGTGGAGCACCTCGGCCACCACGCCGACGTCGTGGCCGGCCGTGGTGCGCACCCGCAGGCCCTCGAGCTGATGGTCGTAGAACTCGTCGGGATCCTCGATCTCGGGCAGATCGGCGGCGTCGACGACGAACAGGCTGCCGCGCAACGCATCTGCCGCGTCACGGCTCGCGACGCCCTCCAGCCGCACCAGCAGTCGCCCGCTGTGTTCGCGCATGGAATCGACGACGAATCGTCTCTCCGTCTTGTCGCGCGCCCTGGCCCGCAGTGCGTTGCCGGGCGCGAAGCGGTCGTAGGGATCGTCGGTCCGGACGTCCACGACGACCTCGCCGCCGATTCCGTGCGCCTTGACGACACGTCCGACGACGAGGTCCATGGTCGAGTCGCCTACTGGACTTCTACTGATCCGTGTCCACGACGTCGACGCGGATGCCGCGGCCACCGATGCCGGCGACCAACGTGCGCAGCGCCGTCGCGGTGCGGCCACCACGACCGATGACCTTGCCGAGGTCGTCGGGATGCACGTGCACCTCGACGGTGCGCCCGCGGCGGTTGGTCACCATGTCGACCCGGACGTCATCGGGGTTGTCGACGATGCCACGCACCAGGTGCTCGACGGCGTCGACGACGACAGTGCTCATTCGCTGGCGGCGTCGGAGGCTGCGGCCTCGGCGGGCGCCTCGGCGGCCTCGTCAGCAGCCGGTGCGGCGTCGTCGGCCTTCTTGGCGGGCGCCTTCTTCTTCTTGGCGGTCGTCGCGTCACCCGTGGGGGCGTCGTCGGCGGCGGCGAGCGCGGCGTTGAACAGGTCCAGCTTGCTGACCTTGGGCTCCGCGACCCGCAGGGTGCCCTCGGCGCCCGGCAGACCCTTGAACTTCTGCCAGTCACCCGTGATCTTCAGCAGCGCGAGGACGGGCTCGGTGGGCTGCGCGCCAACGCTCAGCCAGTACTGCGCACGCTCGGAGTCGATCTCGATGAAGCTGGGATCTTCCTTCGGGTGGTACTTGCCGATGACCTCGATGGCGCGGCCGTCGCGGCGGTTGCGCGCGTCGGCGACGGAGATGCGGTACTGGGGGTTGCGAATCTTGCCGAAACGGGCGAGCTTGATCTTGACAGCCATGGTGAAACGAATTCTCCTGTGATTGCCACGCTTGCAATTCAGCGACTCGGGCGGATTGCCCGGTCCGGTTTTGCCTTGCGTGTGTGACCGACGGGCAGCGCATCGAGCGAGTGGCGGAAACACCGATCTCGCGTCGAACCGGGGTCGCCCGTCAGACAGCCGCCCATTGTGCCAGACCACGCCCCATCGGCGGAAATCGCGTCAGACGACGCGGTCGAAGCACTTCGTCTCGACGCGGCGCGTCATCCGCCATCCGTCGGCCGTCCGGACGAACTCGTCGTCGTACCAGAGCCCGCAGAACAGCACCTGACCGTCGGCGGCGAGCTGCATCGGGTTGAAGCACAGGATCCGCGAGGTGGCCTCGTCGCCCGACACCCGGACGTCGAAGTTGCCGATCAGATGCGAGTACGCCGGGAAGTTCGGCAGCACCTCCGACAGCCACTTCTTCACGTCGGGAAAGGTCCCGTCGACGCCGCCCATCGCGCGGTAGTCGATGTAGGCGTCCGGGGTGAACACGAGGTCCAGGTCGTCGAACCGGCGCGTGTCGATCGCCGTGGAGTAGTCGACCAGCAGCTGTTGAATTTCGAGGCGGTCGGAGATCTCTTCCAGACTCAGCATGGGTTCGATTGAACACCTCGGCCCGGTGTCAGGCTTGCGGACCCTCCGACGGCGGCCAGTGCTCCCCCGGAGACACGTCGCCCGGCTCGGTGTGGTCGCCGCGGGACAGCGGCACCCACTGCTCGCTCGGGGCGGGCTGCATCGACGACGGGAAGTCGCGGAGCTTGCCCGAGGGCTTGGCGTCCCACGCCTCGAACGTCAGCGGCGTCTCGAGCCAGCTCTCCAGCAACAGGTAGCACGCCTCCAGCGAATCGAGGTGGCTGCGCTCCCAGCCGTGGCTGCCGTCCAGCCCGAAGGCGACCAGCGCCGCCCGGGTGTTGGCGCCCGCTTCGATCGCGGCCGCGGCGTCCGACCGGTAGAAGCGGAAGATGTCCCGCGCGTGGGCGATTCCCTTCTCCTTCGCCAGGCGCAGCAGGTTGCGCGTCAGGTGGTAGTCGAAGGGCCCGTGCAGATCGGCCATCGGGATGGTGACGCCGTGTTCGAGCGAATGCTGGCCGGGCGCGCAGACGGCGTTGTCGACCGACACCAGCTCGGCGACGTCCGGCGGCAACCCGCTGCTGGCGCCGTGACCCACCTCTTCGGTGATGGTCACCATGATCGTGGTGCGGTGCGGCAGCACGATCTCCTTGGCCATCACCTTCCGGGCCAGGGCCAGGGCGACGGCCACGCCCGCCTTGCCGTCGAGGTGTCGGGAGACGATGAAGCCGTCCTCGGTGAGTTCGGGGCTGGTGATGAACGCGACGAAGTCGCCGACGTTCAGCCCGATGCGCACCAGGTCCTCGCGGGTCGACACGTTGCGGTCCACGCGGACCTCCACGTGCTCCCAGTCGGTGGGCTGGGTGTCGATCTCGTCACCGTAGGCGTGCCCGGATGCCTTGAGCGGCATGACCGTTCCGGTGATGAAGTCGTCGCTGTCGTCGGTGAAGATGCGCACCCGGGCGCCCGCAGCGAAGCGTGCGGAGAAGGTGCCCACCGGAACGAGTTCGAGGCGGCCGTTGTCCTTGAGGTCGCGGACCATGCAGCCGATGGTGTCCGCATGGACGACGATCGCCCGGTCGGTGGTGGCCGACTCACCGGGCAGTTCGGCGGTCAGCGCACCGCGGCGCGTGAGGGTGAACGGCACGCCGAGCTGGTCGAGGATGCCACCGATCAACTGCATCACCGCGTCCGTCCGCCCCGACGGACTGGGGGTCTGCAACAGGGCGAGCAGCGTGTCGACCATCCAACTCCGGTCGTCGGCGCTCATCCGTGCGGCGGTGGTCGAGGCGAGCTCAGTCAAGGTGGCCCTTTCGGGTTCGAGGGTGGCGCGGTGTCCGGGCCGCAGCCTAGCGAGCGTCAGTCCCGACCGTCGTGTTCGGGCACGGGAGCGGGTTGCCAGGCCCACGGCGTCGCCGCCGTACGCGGGAAGAGCAGGTCCACGAAGGCCTGTGCCGTCGGCCGGGGTTCGTGATTGGCCAACCCGGGACGTTCGTTGGCCTCGATGAAGACGTACTCCTCGCCGGCGACGGACGGCACGATCAAATCGATGCCCGTGACTGGAATTCCGATCGCGTCGGCCGCGTCCACGGCGACCTTGGCTAGCACCGGATTCAGATCGTCCGTCACGTCACGGATCGTGCCGCCGGTGTGCAGATTGGCCGTGCGCCGCACCGTCAGACGCTCGTTGAGCGGCAGCACGTCGTCGAGCTCCCAGCCCGCCTCCCGCACCGTGTCGACGGTGAGGTCGTCGACCGGGATCACCGACTCCCCGTGGGTGGCGGCCGCCCGGCGGCGGCTCTGGGCCTCGACGAGTTGGCGGATGGTGTGGTCGCCGCTGCCGACTACCTCCGGCGGGCGACGCAGCGCCGCGGCGATCACCTTGCCGTTGATGACGACGATGCGCAGATCCTCACCGGGACACAGCTCTTCGAGCAGGACGTCGGGACTGTGTTCGGCGGCCAGCTTCACGGCGCGGTCGAGGTCCTCGGGCCGGGTGACGCCGACGGTGATGCCAGCCCCCTGCTCGCCGCGGGCCGGCTTGACCACCACCGAGCCCACCTTCTGCAAGAAGTCGTGGTCGTCGTCGGAGAACGTGGCCGTGCGCCCCTCGGGCACCCGGATGCCCGCCTCCGCGACGACCCTGCGGGCCACCCGCTTGTCGTCGCACCGGCTCATCGCGACGGCGTTGGTGAGTTCGGACAGCGACTCCCGGGTGACGACGCTGGTGCCGCCGTGCGTCAGCTTGAGGTAGCCGCCCTTGGCGTCGAGCACCTGCACGGCGATCCCGCGCAGGATCGCCTCGTCGGCGATGATCCGGGCGTACGGGTTGAGCTGGGAGAGTTCCTCTTCGGACTTGGCTGGGGCGAACAGCTTTTCGTTGATGGCGTTCTTGCGCTTGACCCCGAGGACGGGCACCCGGACGAAGCCCATCCGCTCGTACAGCGCGATCGCGCCCTCGTTGTCGTGCAGCACCGACAGGTCCATCTGACTGCGTCCCCGCCGGACGAACTCCTCGATGAGCGACCGGACGAGCAGTCCCCCGACCCCGGGCCGGGACAGCGTCGGGTCGACGGCGAGGCACCACAGGCTCGAGCCGTTCTCCTCGTCGCCGAACAGCTGAAAGTGGTCGATGCCCGTGACGGTCCCGACGACGGCGCCGGTGTCGTCGTCGGTGACCACCAGGTACACCATGTGCGGCTCGTTCTGGCTGTTGTCCCACATCAGGTCGACGTCGGCGGGCACCATGCGGCACTGCAGGTAGATCTGGTTGATCGCGGCGCAGTCGTCGATGCTGGCCACCGGGCGTACCGACAGCCCGGGAACCGGTGCGGGTTCGTAGTGCAACGGCGTGGTCAGGTCGACCCGGTAGGTGAAGCTCGGGTCGATGAAGAACTCCTGCGGGTGCAGCGCCACGAAGACGTGCGGGGCGTCGAGGTACATCCCGATGTCACGCCGCCCGCTGGCCTCGGCCCGCAGGGCGGTGCCGAACTGTTCGGGATCCTCGCACGTCTGCCCGAAGACCAACCGTCCCCAGCCGAGGTCCTGGACGACGGTCATGGTCACTTGACCCCGTCGACGTGGCGGGCCAGCCACAGCTCCAGCAAGCCGATCTGCCACAAGGGATTCCCGCGCAACGGCGTCAGATTCCCGTTGGGATCGGCGAGCAGGTCGTCGACCGCGGCGGGCGCGAAGAGCCCACGGTCACGGGCGGCGGAGCCGTGCAACGCGTCCTTCACCAGGTCGAGGTACGGGCCCTGGAGGTGCTTGAGCGCGGGCACCGGGAAGTAACCCTTCGGCCGGTCGATGACCTCGTGCGGGATGACCTTGCGGGCAGCCTCCTTCAGGACGCCCTTGCCGTCGTAGGCGGTCTTGAGCTCCGGCGGGCAGGTCGCGGCGAGCTCGACGAGCTCGTGGTCGAGGAACGGCACGCGGCCCTCCAGCCCCCACGCCATCGTCATGTTGTCGACGCGCTTGACCGGGTCGTCGACGAGCATCACCGTGGTGTCCAGCCGCAGCGCCCGGTCGGTCGCGGTGGCCGCGCCCGGGTGGGCGAAGTGCTCGCGGACGAAGTCGCCGGCGACGTCGGCGTCGAGGCGCCACGCGGGAGCCAGCAGCGTGTCGAGGCCGGCGTGGTCGCGGTCGAAGAATGCCGTGCGGTAGCGCCCGAGCGCGCCGTCGACGTCGTCGTCCGCGGCGTGCGCCATCGGCGGGTACCAGTGGTAGCCCGCGAAGATCTCGTCGGCGCCCTGTCCGGACTGCACGACCTTGACGTGCTTGCTGACCTCCTGGGACAGCAGGTAGAACGCGACGCAGTCGTGGCTCATCATCGGCTCGCTCATGGCGCCGATGGTGTCGGTCAGGGCGGGCAGCATGCGGGCGGTGTCGATGCGGATCTGGTGGTGGTCGGTGCCGTAGTGCCGGGCGATGACGTCGGAGTACTTGAACTCGTCGCCCTCCTCGCCGCCCGCGGCCTCGAAACCGATCGAGAAGGTGGCCAACCCGTGCTGACCCGCCTCGGCCAGCAGCCCGACGATCAGGCTGGAGTCCAGGCCGCCGGACAGCAGGCAGCCCACCGGGACGTCGGCGACGAGGCGGCGTTCCACCGCCGTGCGAAGGGACCCGAGGGTGGCGTCCTGCCAATCGGTCTCCGACCAGTTGGCGCGTTCGGCGGACCGCTCGAACACCGGCTCCCAGTAGGTGTGCGTCGACCGCGAGCCGTCGGGCTCGATGCGCATGATCGTGCCCGGCTCGAGCTTGCGGACGCCCTTGAGGATGGTCCTCGGCGCGGGTACGACCGAGTGGAAGCTCAGGTAGTGGTTCAGCGCAACCGGATCCAGGTCGGTGTCCACCCCGCCGGCGGCCACCAGCGCCGGCAGCGACGACGCGAAGCGGAGGGCGCCCGTGCCGCCGCCCTCGTCGACCTCGCACCAGTACAGCGGTTTGACGCCGAGCCGGTCGCGGGCGATCACGACGCGTCCGGTATTCGTCTCGGCCACGGCGAAGGCGAACATTCCCTTGAGGTGGTCGACGACGCGCTCACCCCACTCGCGATAACCCTTGAGGATGACCTCGGTGTCGCTGTGGGAGAAGAAGCGGTAACCCTTGCCCAGGAGTTCGCGCCGGAGTTCGGGGTAGTTGTAGACGCAGCCGTTGAACGCGACCGTCAGACCCAGTTCCGGATCGTGCATGGGCTGGTGACCGGTGGTGGACAAGTCGATGATCGCCAGGCGGCGATGGCCGAACGCCACTCCCGCGCTGGACCAGGCCCCGCCGCCGTCGGGACCACGCGGCACCATGCAGTCCGTCATCGCGCCGATGGCTGCGAGATTGGCCGCGCGGCCGTGAGCGATTTCGCCGGCAATGCCACAAATGGTGATCGACTCCTCGGTGTGTCAACGGGCACGTGGGGGTATTCGAGCGCCCCAGGTGTAGCCGGATTGTGGCTACGTCAAACCGGCCGTGGCGTGGCTCACCCCTGCGCCGGACCGTAGGCTGGGCGACCATGGCTCGGCTCCTCGGTGCTCTGGCGATCTCCATCGCGGCGCTTCTCCCCACGTCAACGGTGCTGTTCACTCCCATGGCGTCGGCCGACGTGAACGTCGCCCCCGCCGGGGCGGTCCAGATTCCGGCCGGACCCGCGCCGGCGTGGATCGTCGCCGACCTCGACTCCGGCCAGATCCTGGCCGGGCGCGACCAGTACGTCACGCACCCACCCGCCAGCACGATCAAGGTGTTGCTGGCGCTCGTCGTGCTCGACGAGCTACCCCTGGACGCCACGGTAATCGCCACCCCGGCCGACGCCACGGCCGAATGCAACTGCGTCGGCGTGACGGCCGGCCACGTCTACACCACCCAGGAGCTGCTCGACGGGCTGCTGCTGGTCTCGGGGAACGACGCCGCCAACACCCTGGCCCATATGCTCGGCGGCACCGACGTCGCGGTGGCCAAGATGAACGCCAAGGCGCTGCAACTGGGCGCCACCGGCACCCGCGCGGGGTCGCCGTCCGGTCTGGACGGCCCCGGCATCGACGGCTACACGACGCCGCACGACCTGGCCGTCGTCTTCCGCGCCGCTTTGCAGAACCCGGTGTTCACCGCGATCACGTCCTCGCCCACCGCCACGTTCCCCGGCGCCGACGGACCCGTGACGCTGTACAACCAGGACGAGCTGCTGGGCCGCTACCCGGGCATGCTCGGCGGCAAGACCGGGTTCACCGATCCCGCCCGCAAGACCTTCGTCGGCGCTGCCGAGCGCAACGGTCGGCGGCTGGTGGTCGCGATGATGTACGGGCTCGTCGTCGAGGGTGGGCCGACGTACTGGGATCAGGCCTCCGGCCTCCTCGATTGGGGCTTCGCGCAGGACGGGTCGGCGGGGGTCGGCACGCTGTAGGCCGCCGAGGTTTGTCGGACCCCGATGGCATAATCGAACACATGTTCGATGATGAACGTCTACCCTTCGCACTGCTGCAGCGGGTGTGTTCCGCGGCGCGGGCCGAGGCATGCGCGGCCGGGGAACGCCTCGCGGCGATCGGCGAGTTGTTCGCACTGCGCCGATCCCAATCCGAGGAATCCGCGGACTGGGCCGTAGACGCCGAGACAGCCGTGACGGCCGAGGTCGCCGCTGCGCTGTCGATCAGCCAGGGGTTGGCAGCCAGTCACTTGCGTTACGCCCGCGCGTTGCGCGAACAGCTTCCGATGCTGGGGCGAGCGCTGATCGCCGGGGACATCGACGAGGACACCTTTCGCGCCTGCGTGTTCAGAACGGGGCTGATCCAGGATGACGAGATCCTCGCCGAGGTGGACCGGGAGCTGGCCTCCGCCGTACCGCGGTGGGGATCGGCGAGCCGCGGCCAGCTGTCCGCCCGTATCGACCGGATCGTTGCGCGAGTCGACGCCGACGCGGTCCGGCGACGACGGGATCGGATCGCCGACCGCGAAGTATTCGTTGGAGACGTCGACAACGGGCTGGCAGAAATTCATGCGACCGTCTACGGATCGGACGGGCACGCCGTGGCCGAGCGGCTGACGGCTTTGGCTGCCACCGTGTGCGACGACGACCCGAGGACGGTTGCCCAGCGCCGCGCCGACTCCTTCGGCGCGATGGCCGCGGGCGCGGATCGATTGGGATGCCAGTGCGGGTCCAAGGACTGCCCGGCCGGCGGCCGAGCCGCCAGTCCGGTAGTCATCCACGTCGTGGCGGAGGCGCCCACCGTCGCCGGTACCGGGGCACTTCCCGGAGTGCTCGTCGGGTTCGACGGCCTGATCCCGGCGGAGGTGATCGCCGAGCTGGCTCGCTCGGCCCGGATACGACCACTGGTGCATCCACGGGATGCGTCCGCCGAGCCGGGATACGTGCCGTCGCGAGCGCTGGCCGAATTCGTCAGGCTGCGTGACCTGACGTGCCGCTTTCCCGGCTGTGCGGTACCAGCCGCCGCGTGCGACCTCGACCACGTCGTGCCGCATGGCGCCGGAGGCCCGACGCATGCTTCGAACTTGTCGTGCAAATGCCGCACCCATCACTTGCTCAAGACGTTTTGGGGGTGGCGGGACGAGCAACTGCCCGATGGAACGTTGATCTGGACGGCCCCAAATGGGAGTCGGTACGTCACCCACCCGGGCAGCGCACTGCTCTTCCCGTCGCTGTGCGCACCGACCGGAGCAATCGACGTCGTCAGGCCCGACGAGTCGCGATGCGGAGACCGGACGATGATGATGCCTCGACGCCGCCGCACCCGCGCCCGCGACCGCTCTGCCGCCGTCACCGCGGAACGACACCGCAATCACCGTCAACGGATGGCGCGTGCCGCGCCGCCGTACGTGGCCGACGACGACCTCGTCTACGACGACACCTTCCCCAAGGAGCCGGAACCACCGCCGTTCTGATACCCGACGGAGACCTGCGGTCCATACGCTCGCCATGTGCGGAGACTGTTCGCGGCGACGGTCCTCGCCATGGTGACGGTGGTGACGGCGCCAGTCGCCTCAGCGCTTCCGGACGGTGCCCCCGCGGGCGCCGTCGTGGCCCCGCCCAACGGTCCGGCTCAGGCCTGGCTCGTCGCCGACCTCGACAGCGGACAGGTGCTCGGCAGCCGGGACCCCGGCGTTCCACGGGCGCCCGCGAGCACCATCAAGCCGCTGTTGGCCATGGTGGTGCTGGACCACCTCAACCCGAACTCCTTCGCCCGGGCCAACCAGAGCCACACCAAGGTGGAGTGTTCGTGTGTGGGGTTGGTGCCGGGTCAGGCCTACACCACCACCCAACTGCTTGCAGGCCTGCTCATGGTGTCGGGGAACGACGCGGCGAACATGCTCGCCGACATGCTGGGCGGACAGCGGGCGGCCGTGGCCGCGATGAACGCCAAGGCTCGCGCGCTCGGAGCGAAGAGCACGCGCGCGTCGTCACCGTCCGGACTCGACGGCCCCGGGTGGGAAACCCTCACCACCCCCTACGATTTGGCGCTGATCTATCGCAAGGCCTTGACGTATCCGTTGATCGCCCAGATCTTCCAGTCCCACACCGCGGCCTTCCCCGGCAAGACACTGACGGCGCAGAACGAACTGCTGACGCGCTACCCGGGCGACTTCGCAGGCAAGACGGGCTACACGGACCTCGCACGCAAGACGCTCGTCACCGCCGCCCGACGCAACGGACGTCGCCTGCTGGTGGTGCTGATGTACGGATCCGGCGATCTGTACGGACAGGCCGTCAGTCTCTTCGACTGGGGCTTCGGCCAGCCGGCCTGAGGCGAAGAGGGAGCCCCCCACCGCCGCCCACCGTCAACTAAGGTCACCCTAATCTCATCCGCGCGGCCCGTCCGCGCCATGACCAGGGAGCCAACGTGACCGGCCACCAAGCCTTTTCGCTGCTCGTTGCCTTCGGCACCGACATGGGGAACGCCGAGGACGCCGCCATGTCGTTCGCCGAGGCCGTCACGGCCGCCGGCGTGCAGACCGAAGCCGTCGAACTCAACCAGGTCGACGTCGCCGACTTGCAGTCCGCGACCCACTTCGTGGTGGTCTGCTCGACGTTCGGCGACGGCGAATTTCCCGACGACGCCGCGCTGTTCTGGGAGGCGCTGAGCGCCGCGGACGCGCCGCGGCTCGAGCACCTGAGCTTCGCGGTGCTGGCCCTCGGCGACGTGTCCTACGAATTCTTCTGCAACGCAGGCAAATTGCTCGACGAGCGACTCGAGGCGCTCGGCGCCACGCGACTGACCGACCGCGTCGACGTCGACGGAGCCTACGAGCAACCCGCCGGGGCGTGGACCACCGACGTCGTCAAGCTGTTGCAGACCAGCCGCACCCCGGTGACGCCGACGGAGCCCGTCGCGACGCCCCGTGACCGGCACCTCCCCGTCGAGGCACGGTTGTCCGCGAATCGGCTGCTGACCGCACCGGAATCCGATCGCGAGGTCCGCCACTACGAAGTCGACCTCACCGGTCATGACTTCGCTTACTGCGCGGGCGATTCCGTCGCCGTGCACGCGACCAACGATCCGGCGCTCGTCGACGCGATCCTGGCGCACTTCGGTGTCGACGGCGATCACGCCGTTGCCGACCACGACGAGCCGCTCGGAGTGCTGCTCTCCGAGCGCTTCGAGATTCGCACCCCGTCGCGAACCCTGCAATCGCTGGTCGGGGCAGACTGGCCCGACGACGGCAGCGACGTCCTGGACCTGCTCGGACTCGCCGATCTCGCGCTCGACGAATTCCTGGACACCCTGCGGCCGTTGCAGTCTCGCGACTACTCCATCGCGTCGAGCCCGCTGGTGCACCCCGACCACGTGCACCTGACGGTTGCCACCCTGCGCTACGACTCCCAGGGTCGCCGCCACGGCGGGGTGGCCTCGACGTTCCTCGCCGAACGCGGCGACGTACTGCGGGTGCACCTGCGCCCCAATCACACCTTCCGGCTTCCGGCGGCCGACGTCCCCGTCGTCATGATCGGTCCGGGCACCGGCATTGCGCCGTTCCGCGCGTTCCTCCAGGAGCGCCGGGCCACCGCCGCCACCGGACGGTCGTGGCTGTTCTTCGGGGACCGCCGCCGCGCCACCTACTTCCTCTACGGCGACGAACTGGAGGACTTCGTGGCGTCGGGCACGCTGACCAGACTCGACCTCGCGTTCTCCCGCGACCGCGTCGACGGACCGAAGCAGTACGTGCAGCAACGCATGTGGGAGAACTCGGCGGAGCTGTTCGGCTGGCTGCAGGACGGGGCCCACGTGTACGTGTGCGGTGACGAGAAGCGGATGGCGCGCGACGTGGACACGACGCTGCGCGACATCGTGTCCCGTTGCGGCGGAATGGATGCCGAGGCGGCACACGCCTACGTCAACGACCTCGTCAAGACCCACCGCTACGTCCGGGACGTGTACTAGCGGTAGACCCGGCCGCGCAGCATCACCGTCGCCGGGTGGTCCAGCACCCCGGGCGATCGGGGGTCCTCGGCGTAGCCGACCAGGTCGGCCGACGCGCCGTGCTCCAGTGCGGGTCTGCCCAGCCAGGCTCGGGCATCCCAGCACGCCGCCCCGAGGGCGTCCGTCGGACTCATCCCGACGGTTGCCAACGCGGCGACCTCGTCGGCGATGCGCCCGTGGGCGACCGTGCCTCCGGCGTCGGTCCCCGCGAAGATCGGCACCCCGGCGTCGTGCGCGGCAGCCACCCGCGCCGAGCAGGAGGCATACAGGTCGCGCATGTGCTTGGCGTAGGTCGGGTACTTCGCCGCGGCGTCGGCGATGCCGGGAAAGTTCTCGATGTTGATCAGCGTGGGCACCAGAGCGGTGCCATGCTCGAGCATCAGGGCGATGACGTCGTCGGTGATGCCGGTGCCGTGCTCGATGCAGTCGATGCCAGCGTTGACCAACCCGGGCAGCGCGTCCTCCCCGAAGACGTGCGCGGTCACCCTGGCGCCCTCGGCGTGCGCGGCGGCGATCGCCTCGACCAGCACGTCGTCGGACCACAGCGGCGCAAGATCGCCGACGCCCCTGTCGATCCAGTCCCCCACCAACTTCACCCAGCCGTCGCCCCACCGGGCCTGTTCGGCCACGACGGCCGGCAGCTGGGACTCGTCCTCGACGTCGATCGGCAGCCGCGGGATGTAGCGCTTCGGCCGGGCGAGGTGACGGCCCGCCCGGATGATGCGGGGCAGGTCGTCGCGGTCGTCCATGCTGCGGGTGTCGACCGGCGAGCCCGCGTCGCGCAGCAGCAGCGCACCGACGTCCCGTTCGGTCTCGGCCTGGGTGACCGCCTCGTCGAACTCGGTCGGCCCGTCGGCACCCAGCCCGACGTGACAGTGTGCGTCCACGAGACCGGGGATGATCCAGCCGCCGTCGAACACCGTCGTGGCGTCGGCGACGGGTTCGGCGCTCAGCCGTCCGTCGGCGACCCACCACTCGACGGGTTCTCCGTCGGGCAGGCCGCGACCACGAAGGTGGAGGCGCAACGCTACTTCTGGCCGGGGAACTTCAGCTTGGACAGGTCGAAGTTGGCCAGCCCCGGCGGCAACTCGTCGAGACCCTTCGGCATGTTGGACAGGTCCGGGAAACCAGCGGGCATGCCACCAGCGCCCAAGGGATTCGGCGTCTTGGGGGCAGTCGGCCCCCGGCCCTTCTTCTTGCCGGCCTGCTTGTTCTTGCCCTTGGCGGCCTTGCGCGAGGAGGACCCCTTGCGCGCGAACGGCATTCCCATCTGCCCGGCCATCTGCGACATCATCTTGCGGGCCTCGAAGAACCGGTCGACGAGCGAGTTCACCTCGGCCACCGCGACACCCGATCCGTTGGCGATGCGCAGCCGTCGCGAGGCGTTGATGATCTTCGGGTCGGCCCGCTCGGCGGGCGTCATGCCGCGGATGATGGCCTGCACCCGGTCGAGCTGGGTGTCGTCGACCGCGGCCAGGGCGTCCTTCATCTGACCGGCGCCGGGCAGCATGCCCAGCAGGTTTCCGATGGGCCCCATCTTGCGGATCATCAGCATCTGCTCGAGGAAGTCCTCGAGGGTCAGCTCGCCGGAGCCGATCTTCGCGGCGGCGGCCTCGGCCTTCTCTGCGTCGAAGACCTGCTCGGCCTGCTCGATGAGGGTGAGCACGTCACCCATGCCGAGGATGCGGCTGGCCATCCGGTCGGGGTGGAAGACGTCGAAGTCGTCGAGCTTCTCGCCGTCGGAGGCGAACAGGATCGGCACGCCGGTGATCTCGCGGACCGACAGCGCGGCGCCACCGCGGGCGTCGCCGTCGAGCTTGGTCAGCACCACACCGGTGAAGCCGACGCCCTCGCGGAAGGCCTCGGCGGTGGTCACGGCGTCCTGGCCGATCATCGAGTCGAGGACGAACAGCACCTCGTCGGGGTTGACCGCGTCGCGGATCGCGGCCGCCTGGTTCATCAACTCCTCGTCGATGCCGAGGCGTCCCGCGGTGTCGACGATGACGACGTCGTAGTGCTTGGCCTTGGCCTCGGCCAGACCGGCGGCGGCGACGGACACGGGGTCGCCCGCCTTCATCGCCGCGATGTCCTCGCCGCCCGGCGACACGCCGGGATGCGGGGCGAACACCTGGACGCCGGCGCGCTCGCCGACGATCTGCAGCTGATTCACCGCGCCGGGGCGCTGCAGGTCACAGGCCACCAGCAGCGGGGTGTGGCCCTGGTTCTTGAACCACTTGGCGAGCTTGCCCGCGAGGGTGGTCTTGCCGGAACCCTGCAGGCCGGCCAGCATGACGACCGTCGGCGGGGTCTTGGCGTAGGCGAGCTTGCGGGTCTCGCCACCGAGGATGCCGACGAGTTCGTCGTTGACGATCTTGACGACCTGCTGGGCCGGGTTCAGCGCCCCCGATACCTCGGCGCCCTTGGCGCGGTCCTTGACGCGGGCGATGAAGGCCCGCACCACGGCAAGGGAGACGTCGGCCTCGAGCAGGGCCAGGCGGATCTCGCGCGCGGTGGCGTCGATGTCGGCGTCGGTGAGCCGGCCCTTGCCACGGAGGCCGGAGAGGGCCCCGGTCAATCGGTCGGAAAGCGATTCAAACACGTGGTTAGCCTAGCTGGCGGCCCACTAACTGGCCTCCGGCACTGCCTTCGGCGGGGCGGGCGTGGGCAGCACGGCGTAGAGGTCGCGCTCGAGTTCCTTGCGGGCCTCGGACACGTCGCGGGTCATGTCCCCGGCCTCCTCGTCGGCCGCCAGCGCGGGCACCACGATGCCGAAGGCGTCCACGACCGTCGACCCCAGCGTCGTGACCTTGGCCCAGGCGATGTCGACGCCGTCGCGTTCGACGACGGCCGTGAGCCGGGCCAGCAGCCCGGCCCGGTCGGTGCTGCGGATCTGCAGCACGAACTCCCCGGGCGACGTGCCGTCGAACCAGAGGATCCGCGGCGGTGCGGGAGCGTTGATCGGCACGGCGTCCGGGATGTCCCCGGCCCTGGTGGTGTTGACGGTCGCACTCTCGCGGTCGCGACGTTCCAGCGAGCCGATCACGTCGAGATCGCCGGCCAGCGCGAGCACGAACTGTTCGCGCAGCAGCTCGGCGGCGGGCGGCGCGCCGAAGTGCGGTGAGACGACGAAGGTCGTGATCGCGACCCCCTCGTGGATGGTGACCGACGCCGAGTGCACCCGCAGCGAGTTCAGCGCCAGCACCCCGGCGGCCTTGGACAGCAGTCCGCGGCGGTCGGGTGCGATCATCGCGACGTCGAAGACGTGCGCGCTGTCCGACGCCGTCAACTCGACGTGGACGCCGCGATCGGCGGCCAACGACACGTGGCGCGGATCGATCGGATCGGGCGTGGGCAGCGGCTCCCCCGCCATGACCATCCGGCAGCGGCGCACCAGATCGCCGATCAGCGACGCCTTCCAGTCCCCCCACACGCCGGGCCCGGTGGCCAGCGAGTCGGCCTCGGCGAGCGCGTGCAGCAGCTCGAGGAGCACCAGGTCACCGTCGAGGGCGTCGACCACCGACGCGATCACCTTCGGGTCCTGCAGGTCGCGCCGGGTCGCGGTGTCGGGCAGCAGGAGGTGGTAGCGCACCATCTTGGACAGCAGGGCGACGTCGGACGGCCACAGCCCCAGCCGGGTGCCGATCTGGGTCGCCAGGTCGGCGCCGATGACGCTGTGATCGCCACCGCGCCCCTTGCCGATGTCGTGGGCGAGGGCGCCGAGCACCAGCAGGTCGGGCCGCGACACCCGCGTCGTGAACGCGCTTGCCCGCGAGATGGTTTCGACGAGGTGCCGGTCGACGGTCCAGATGTGGACGACGTCGCGGGGCGGCAGGTCCCGCACCGCACCCCATTCGGGAAAGAGCCTGCCCCACAACCCAGTTCGGTCCAGCGCCTCGATCGTGGAGACGGTGGCCCCACCCGCGGCCAGCATCACCAGCAGGTCCTTCAGCGCCTGGCGGGGCCACGGGGTCCGGAGCTCGGGCGCCGTCTCGGCGAGCCTGGCGAGAGTCGACGACGACATCGGCAGTCCGGTCGTGGCCGAGGCCGCGGCGACGCGCAGGATCAACCCGGGATCGCGTTCTGGCCGGGCGTCGCGGGCCAGCATGATCTCACCGCCGTATTCGATGACGCCTTCGTCGACCGGGCGTCGCACGGGTCGGCGCAGTACGGCCAAACCGCGGCGCGGCAACGCATTCGACGCGGTTCGGATGCCGGCGTCGACGTAGTAGCTGATGGTGCGGGCGGCGTCGCTGAGCATCCGGGCGAGGTCGAACCGGTCGCCGATGTGCAGGGCGGCGCCGATCTCGTCGGCGTACTGCGCCAGCAGCATTTCGCGGCCGCGGCGCGAGACGCGGTGAAGTTCGGTGCGCACGTTGAGCAGTGCGAGGTGCGCGTCGCCCAGCGACCCGGTCGGCGAGGCCAGCGATCGGCTCGGATAGGCGTCGGCGAGTTGTGCGATGGCGAGCGCGTTGAGCAGTTGGACGTCGCGCAGGCCGCCGCGTCCGTTCTTGAGGTCCGGTTCGGCGCGGTGGGCGATCTGCCCGCTGCGGTCCCAGCGGGCCCGCGTGTGCGCGACGAGTTCTTCGAAGCGCGGGGCGATCCCGGTGCGCCACTGACGCCGCGCACCTCCGACCAGCAGGTTGGACAGGTCGGAGTCACCGGCGATGTGTCGCGCGTCGAGCATGGCCAGCCCCGCGGAGATGTCCTCGCTGGCGACCTTGAGCGCCTCGGGGACCGTGCGGACGCTGTGGTCGATGTGAATGTTGGCGTCCCACAACGGGTACCAGAGCAGTTCGGCGACCTGGGACACCACGTCGCGGGGCATGTCGTCGTGGACGAGCGTCAGGTCCAGATCGGAGTACGGCAGCAGCTCGCCGCGGCCCAGCCCACCGGTGGCGACGATGGCGAACCCGCTGGTGGCCGTGATGCCGATCTCGGCAGCCTTCGTGGTGAGCCAGAATTCGTGCAGATCGAGCAGCGCGTCACGCAGCGCCGCGGAGTCCAGTCGCGCGCCGCCGGTGAGCAGCTGTTCGGCGGCGGTGGCCAGGTCCTTGGCCGGACGCGACGATCCCGCCGCAGGCGCCACCCAACGAGTGGCGCCTGCGGCGGGATCTGGTGTCTGCTTGGTCATCTCGGTCCTCCCCGGACTCGCTGTTGGTCATCGGTCAACCACTTGCTCGATGCGTGTCCGGGAGACGACGCCTAGATCACCGGTCGTGACGTCAAATGGCGTCGGCCCCACGCTCGCCGGTGCGCACGCGCACCACCGTGTCGACCGGGCTGACCCACACCTTGCCGTCGCCGATCTTGCCGGTGCGCGCGGCCTGGACGATGACGTCCACCACCTTGTCGACGGCGGCCTCGTCCACCAGGACCTCGACCCTCACCTTCGGCACGAAGTCGACGGAGTACTCCGCACCCCGGTACACCTCGGTGTGACCCTTCTGCCTGCCATAGCCCTGCACCTCGCTGACGGTCATCCCGAGGATGCCCGCCTGCTCGAGACCCGTCTTGACGTCCTCGAGGGTGAACGGCTTGACGATCGCGGTGATCAGCTTCATTTAGTCAGTTTCCTTCCGAATCACTGTCGATTGTTCCCGATCACGCGAGTTCATAAGCAGTTTCCGCATGCTCAGCTTCGTCGATGCCGTTGTGCTCTTCCTCTTCGTCCAGTCGCAGTCCGACCGTGAACTTGACGATGTAGGCGACGATGGCCGTGCCGACGGCCGAGTACAGCAGGACCGCGCCCGCTCCGACGGCCTGACGCCACAGCTGGTCGACACCGCCGCCGTAGAACAGGCCGGCGACTCCGGCGCCCGTCTCGGGAGCGGCGACCAGGCCGACGAGCAGGGTGCCGATGATGCCGCCGACCAGGTGGACGCCGACGACGTCCAGCGAGTCGTCGAAGCCCAGCTTGAACTTGAGCCCGACGGCGAGCGCGCAGACCGCACCCGCGACGACGCCGATCACCAGTGCGCCAACGACGTTCACCGAGGAGCAGGACGGGGTGATGGCGACCAGGCCGGCGACGATGCCCGACGCCGCGCCGAGCGAGGTGGCGTGACCGTCACGGATCTTCTCCGTCACGAGCCAGGCCAGCATTGCCGCGGCGGTGGCGACCGTGGTGGTGACGAAGGTCGCACCGGCCAAACCGCCTGAGCCGACGGCGGATCCGGCGTTGAACCCGTACCAGCCGAACCACAGCAGGCCCGCACCCAACATCACGAAGGGCAGGTTGTGCGGCCGCATCGGCGATCCCGGCCAGCCCCGGCGCTTGCCGAGGATGATGGCGAGCACCAGACCGGCCGTGCCGGCGTTGATGTGGACCGCGGTACCACCGGCGAAGTCGACGGCCTTCAACTGATTGGCGACCCAGCCACCCTTCTCACCGGTGAACCCGTCGAAGGCGAAGACCCAGTGTGCGACCGGGAAGTAGACGACCGTGACCCACAGGCCCGAGAACAGCAGCCAGCCGCTGAACTTCAGGCGGTCGGCCACGGCGCCGGAGATGAGGGCGACCGTGATGATGGCGAACATCAACTGGAAGGCCACGAAGACCGACATCGGGATGGTTCCGGCCAACGGAATGTTCACGGCGTCAGAGGCTTCCACGCCGGCGCTGGGGTCGGCGGCCACCGCGGCCGCTGCGTTACCGCCGATGATGCCCTTGAGACCCCAGTACTGCGTGGGGTCGCCGACGAAGTTGAACTTGTCGTTGCCGAAGGCCATCGAGTAGCCGTACAGCGCCCACAGCACCGTGACCACGCCCATGGAGCTGATGCTCATCATGAGCATGTTCAGCACGCCCTTGGCGCGAACCATGCCGCCGTAGAAGAAGGCCAGCCCTGGGGTCATCAACAGCACGAGTGCGGCGCTGGCCAACATCCATGCCGTGTCGCCGGTGTCCGGCGCACCCATTATCGGAAATCCGTCCACTCCCAGTTTCCTCCTTCGCCCATGCCACGGTTAGTCACCGATGACCTAGGCCAAGACTTTGCGCACTCGTTGTTTCGCGGATGAGCCGCCCGTGTTTCGCCGATGTGAACGGATCGGGCGATTGCGTTTCGTCCGGGTTAACCGCCTCGTCAGCAGCCTGAGGTGGGTGGACCGAGTTAGCCGAGGAGTGCGTCGACGAACGCGGCGGGTTCGAACGGCGCGAGGTCGTCGGGCCCCTCCCCGAGGCCGACCAGCTTCACGGGGACGCCGAGTTCCTGCTGCACGCGAAAGACGATGCCACCCTTGGCCGTACCGTCGAGCTTGGTCAGGACGACGCCGGTGATCTCCACCACCTCGGCGAAGACCCGGGCCTGCGGCAGGCTGTTCTGACCGATCGTGGCGTCGAGCACCAACAGGACCTCGTCGACGACGGCGCGCTTGGAGACCACCCGCTTGACCTTGCCGAGCTCGTCCATCAGACCGGTCTTGGTGTGCAGCCGGCCTGCCGTGTCGATGACGACCACGTCGGCGCCGGTGGCGATGCCCTGGTCGACGGCGTCGAAGGCCACCGACGCGGGATCGGCGCCCTCGGGGCCGCGCACCACCTCGGCGCCCACCCGGACCGCCCAGCTCTGCAGCTGGTCGGCCGCCGCGGCGCGGAACGTGTCGGCCGCCCCCAGGACGACGCGGCGCCCGTCGGCGACCAGGACGCGGGCCAGCTTGCCGACCGTCGTCGTCTTGCCCGTCCCGTTGACGCCGACGACCAGCAGCACCGAGGGCTTGTCGGCGTGCGGCAGGGCCCGGATCGCGCGATCCAGGTCGGGGCGTAGTTCGTTGATCAGGACTTCCCGCAGGACGGCTCTGGCGTCGGCCTCGGACCGGACGCTGGCGGCGGCCATCTTGGCGCGCAACGCGGTGACCACGGACTCGGTGACCACCGGACCGAGGTCGGCGACCAGGAGAGTGTCCTCGATCTCCTCCCAGGAGTCCTCGTCGAGGTCGCCGCCGCCGAGCAGTCCGAGCATGCTGCGGCCCAGCGCGTTCTGCGATTTGGAGAGTCGCCCGCGCAGGCGTTCCAGCCGGCCGTCGGTGGGGGCGATCGGGTCGATCTCCGGCAGGGCCGGGGGCGCCTCGACCTCGGCTTCGGGTACTTCGGGTACTGCTGGCGCCTCGGGCTCCTGGGGAGGGGCTTCGGGCGCCTGCGGCTCGGGCAGCTGCACCTCGGAGATGGACCGCTTCGGCGCGTCGCGCGGGATCGCCGCGTCGTCGCCGACGGCGGGAAGACCCTCGACGTCCAGGAGCTTCGGCTTGGTCGGCGGCGGTGCGGCCGGGCTCTTCGCAGACGTCGGAGCCTCGGTGAACGAGATCGTCGACTTCGCCGTGTACCCGCCCGACTTGTCGACGGGCTTCTCGAGCTCCGCGGTGTCGGTCGACGACAGGCTGATCCGCCGCCGCCGGTAGCGCACCAACCCGACGACGAGCGCCACCAGGATGAGGACGGCGATGACCGCGAGGGCGATGTAGAGACCTAACAGCTGACCTTGTGTCACCGGGTCATTCTCTCAGGGTGGGATCCCCGGTTTGAGTCAGGTGGTCGACTCAGGGCGTCGTGGTGGCCAGTTCCTGGCCCCGCATCCGCTGCGAGATCACGGTGGTGATGCCGTCCTCGCGCATCGTGACGCCGTACAGCGCGTCGGCGATCTCCATGGTCGGCTTCTGGTGGGTGATGACGATGAGCTGCGAGACCTCGCGAAGCTGCTCGAAGAGACTGATGAGACGCCGCAGGTTGACGTCGTCGAGAGCGGCCTCGACCTCGTCCATGACGTAGAAGGGGGACGGTCGCGCCCGGAAGATGGCGACGAGCATCGCGACCGCCGTCAGCGACTTCTCGCCGCCGGACAGCAGGGACAGCCGCTTGATCTTCTTGCCCGGCGGCCGGGCCTCGACCTCGATGCCCGTGGTCAGCATGTCCGACGGGTTGGTCAGCACCAGTCGCCCCTCGCCGCCGGGGAACAGCGTGGCGAACACCTGGGTGAACTCGCGCTCCACGTCGGCGTAGGCCTCGGTGAAGACCTGCAGGATGCGGTCGTCGACGTCGGTGATCACGTCGAGCAGGTCCTTGCGGGCGCCCTTGACGTCCTCCAGCTGGGTGGAGAGGAAGTTGTAGCGCTCCTCCAGGGCCGCGAACTCCTCGAGCGCGAGGGGGTTGACCCTGCCGAGCTCGGTGAGCTCCCGCTCGGCCTTCTTGGCCCGCCGCTCCTGGGTCGGGCGGTCGAAGGGCATCGGCGCGGGTGCGGTCACCTGCTCGCCGCGTTCCTTGGCCTGCTCGTACTCGGCCATCTCCAGCTCGGTCGGCGGCAGGGGCACGTGCGGCCCGTACTCGGCGACCAAGTCGTCGGTCGCCATGCCGAACTGTTCGAGCGCGTGCTGCTCGAGCTGTTCGATGCGCAGCGCCGCCTGGGCCTTGGCGACCTCGTCGCGGTGCAGCGAGTCGGTGAGCGCGGTGATCCTGGCGCTGAGCTCGTTCACCTCGTGGCGCACCCGGTCGAGCGCCTCGGCGCGATGGCTGCGCTCGGCGGCCAGGCCGTCCCTGGTGCGGCCGGCGACGGCGACCGCGGTGGCCAACCGTGCGGCGACCAGCCGGCCCGACTCGGCAACTGCCGCCGCCACCGCGGCTCCGTGCTCCCTGGCGACGCGGGCCCGCTGGGCGCGCAGTCGCGACTCGCGTTCGGCCGTCGCGGCGCGGCGCAGCGAATCTGCCCGTCCCCGAACGGCATTCGCTCGCTCCTCGGCGGTGCGCACCGCCAGCCGGGCCTCGAATTCCGCGGTCCTCGCGGCCTCCGCGGCAGCCACCGACTCCTGGCGGTCGACCGGCTCGGAGTCGAAGGTGGGTACCTCCTGGGCGTTGTGCAGACGCTCCTCGAGGGCGACCATCTCCTCGACGGTCTTCATCCGGCCGGCTTCGAGCTCGTTGCGCTGACCGTTGAGCCGCTGCCATTCGTCCTCGGCGGCCCTGGCCTCCTGGCCGAGCCGGCCGAGCTGCTCGTAGATCGCCGAGATGGCGGCGTCGGATTCGTTGAGCGCCGCAAGCGCGTCCTCGGCGGCGTCGCGGCGGGCCACCTGCTCGGCGAGCGCGCCGGACAGCGCGGCCGACAGCTCGGAGACCTGTCGCTCGGCGGCCTCCAGCTCCGAGCGGGCCTTGTCGATCTCGCCGGTGATCTCCAGCGTGCTGGGCTTGCGGTCGGACCCGCCGGTGAGCCAGCCCGCGCCCACCAGGTCCCCGTCGGTGGTCACCGCCCGCAACCGGGGGCGGGCCGCGACCAGGTCGAGCGCCGCGGTGAGATCCGGCACCACGACGACGTCGGCGAGCATGGCCGCGGTGGCACCGCGCAACCGCTCCGACGGCTCGACCAGGTCGACCGCCCAGACGGTGTCGGCGGGCAGGTCCAACTCCGAATTGCCTTGCGATCCTTCGACTTCGGGCCAATCGCCCAGGACGATCGCGGCCCGACCGCCGTCGCCGGCCTTGAGTGCGGCGACGGCCGACCTGGCCGCACCGAAGCCGTCGACGGCGACCGCGTCCGCAGCCGCACCGAGGACGGCAGCGACCGCCGCCTCGTAGCCCGAGCGCACCCGGAGCATCGCGGCCACCGAGCCCAACAGGCCCGAGCCGTCGTGGTTCTTCTGCAGCCAGGCGGCGCCGTCGCGCCGGTCGAGGCCGACGGACAGGGCGTCGATGCGCGCCCGGAGCGACGCCACCTGGCGTTCGGCGGCGCGTTCGCCGGCCTGCAGTTCGGAGACCCGCTCGTCGGCGAGGCGCAGGGCGGCGACCGTGCGATCGTGCTGGTCGTCGAGGCCGACCTCGCCGGCGTCGAGTTCGCCGACGCGGCCCTGCACGGTCTCGAAGTCCGTCCTGGCCTGCTCGACCCGCATCGCGGACTCTTCGAGGCTGATGGTCAGCCGCGCCACGCCCTCGTCGATCGACTCCACGCGGGTCCGCATGGTGTCGACCTGGCCCGAGAGCCGGGCCAGCCCCTCGCGGCGGTCCGCCTCGGCGCGGGCGGCGGCGAGGTGGGCGCGTTCGGCCTCGGCCGCGAGGCGCTCACGCTCACTGAGCTCCGCGCGCGCCGCCTCCTGACGGTCGCGGCACTCCGCGAGCTCGAAGAGCAGCTCCTGCTCGTGCTCGGCGACCATCTCGGCCTCGGCGTCGAGTTCGTCGGGATCGGGGCCCAGCGATGCCTCGACGTCGGAGTCGAGGAGCTGCGTGCGCTCACTGGCGATCCGCACCGTCGCGCTGACGCGTTCGGCGAGCGCCGACAGCCGGAACCACGTCTGCTGCGCGGCCTCGGCCCGGCCGGTCAGGTCGGCCACCGCCGTCTGGTGCGCGTCCAGCTCGAAGGTCGCGGTCTCCAGCCGGGTCGTGATCTCGTCGTGCTCGCGCCGCAGCGTCGTCTCGGCCTGGTTGGTGTCGGCGAACTCGGTGCGCCGCGCCACCAGGTCGTCGGCGGCCAGGCGCAGCCGGGCGTCACGCAGGTCGGCCTGGATGGTCTGCGCCCGCCGCGCCATCTCGGCCTGGCGTCCGAGCGGTTTGAGCTGACGGCGCAGCTCGGTGGTCAGGTCGGTGAGGCGGTTGAGGTTCGCCGACATCGAGTCGAGCTTGCGGACCGCCTTCTCCCGGCGCTTTCGGTGCTTGAGCACCCCGGCGGCCTCTTCGATGAAGGCGCGCCGGTCCTCGGGTCGCGACTCGAGGATCTCGGCGAGCTTGCCCTGGCCGACGATGACGTGCATCTCGCGGCCGATGCCGGAGTCGCTCAGCAGTTCCTGGACGTCCATGAGCCGGCAGCTGCTGCCGTTGATCTCGTATTCGCCGGCGCCGTCGCGGAACATCCGCCGGGTGATCGACACCTCGGAGTATTCGATCGGCAGGGCGTTGTCTGAGTTGTCGATGGTGAGCGTCACCTCGGCGCGGCCCAGCGGAGCGCGCGAGGACGTGCCCGCGAAGATGACGTCCTCCATCTTGCCGCCGCGCAGGGTCTTCGCGCCCTGCTCGCCCATCACCCAGGTGAGGGCGTCGACGACGTTGGACTTGCCCGACCCGTTGGGTCCGACGACACAGGTGATGCCCGGTTCGAAGCGAAGAGTCGTCGGCGAGGCGAAGGACTTGAAGCCCTTCAGCGTCAGACTCTTCAGATGCATGACGTGCGAGCTTACCTGCGAGGTTGCTATCGCTCGGTGAAGCCCTCGATCGGCTCGCCGGGTTCGGACCAGTCGTCGACGACCAGGTCGACACTGCCCGGCGTGGCGCCCCCGCGCAGCAATTCCAGCAGCCGCTCACACGACGCGCGGCGGCCGCGCGCGACGACGTGCACGCGACCGTCGTCCTTGTTCGCCGCGAACCCCGTCAGTCCGAGTTCGAGCGCCCGCGACCGCGTCCACCACCGGAACCCGACGCCCTGCACGCGACCGTGCACCCACGCGCTGAGGCGGACCTCCCGGTCGGACGGCTGGGTCACTTCTGGGTGACCTCGAAGGTCACCTCGGTGCCGGCCTTGAGCGTGCGGCCGACGGTGCACACCTTGTCGATCGACCGCTCGACGATGACGACGAGCTTGCGGATCTCCTCCTCCGACAGTGCCGACAGGTCGACCTCGAGCCGCTCCTCGAGCAGCGGGTAGAGCTCCTGCTCGCGGTCGGCCGGGCCGGACACGTGGACCGTGGCCGCGTAGTCGTCGCCGAGGCGCATCCGCAGGGGGTGGTCGCTGCTCATGCCGCTGCACGCGGCGAGCGCGATCTTGAGCAGCTCGCCGGGGGTGAAGACGCCCTCGACGTCTTCGGACCCCACGAGCACCTCCGCCCCGCGGCTGCTGTGGCCCGTGTAGCGGCGCACGCCGGTGCGCTCTACCCAGAGATCGGTCATGGTGTCTCGTCTCCTATGTCGATCGTGGTCGAGGGGATCGTGGCTGGCGCGGTCGCGGCTGACACTTCGGGCAGTAGTACGACGACCGGTTCATGAACTTCTCGCGCGTGATGGGCGTGCCGCAGCGCCGGCACGGCCGGCCCTCCTGGCCGTAGGCGTCCAGCGACCGGTCGAAGTAGCCCGATTCGCCGTTGACGTTGACGTACAGCGAGTCGAACGACGTACCGCCCTGACCGAGCGCGTCGGTCATCACGTCGGAGGCGTGGCCCAGCAGGGCCGTCAGCGTCGGCTTGGTCAGCGTCTCGGCGATGCGCGCGCCGTTGACCTTGGCCCGCCACAGCGACTCGTCGGCGTAGATGTTGCCGATGCCCGACACCACGGTCTGGTCCAGCAGTTGACGCTTGATCTCGGAGTGCTTGCCCCGCAACACCTTCACCACCGCTGCCCGGTCGAACAGGGGGTCCAGCGGGTCGCGTGCGACGTGCGCGACGGGCAGCGGCACCTCGGTGCCGTCGACGGTGACGAGTTCGGTCAGCATCCAGCCGCCGAAGGTGCGCTGGTCGACGAAGCTCAGGGCCGTCCCGTCGTCGAGCAGGGTCGCCACACGGAGGTGTTCGGTCTTCGCCACGGGCCCCAGCAGCATCTGCCCGCTCATTCCGAGGTGCACCACCAGGGCCTCGCCGCTGGAGAGGGTCAGCCACAGATACTTGCCGCGCCGGCCCGTCCCGGTGACGACGTTGTCGAGCAGCCGCGCGGTCAGGTCGGCCGGGCCCTCTACGTGCCTGCGCACCGCGCGTAGATGGTTCACCCGCACGGCGGTGATCGTGCGGCCGACGACGTGGGCGGCGAGGCCGCGCCGGACGACCTCGACCTCGGGTAGCTCAGGCATCCCGAGCTTCGGTGCCCAGCGCCTCGATCGCCTTGTAGGCCGCGGCGGCCGCCTGCTGCTCGGCCTCCTTCTTGGTGCGGCCCTGGCCGTGGCCGAAGTCGTCCTCGCCGACGACGGCCCGTGCGGTGAAGTGCTTGTCGTGCTCCGGGCCCGTCGACGACACCACGTAGGCCGGGACGCCCAGCCTGCGGACCGCCGCCAACTCCTGCAGGCTCGTCTTCCAGTCCAGACCCGCACCCAGATTCGCCGCGGCTTCCAGCACCTCGGAGAACAGCCGGATGACGACGTCGCGGGCCACCTCGTGACCGTGCTGGACGTAGGTCGCGCCCAGCAGGGACTCCACCGCGTCGGCGAGCAAGTTGGCCTTGTGGGCGCCGCCGCTGCCGACCTCGCCGCGACCGAGCAGCAGGTAGGCGCCGAGGCCGTCGGGGGTCAGCGTCCTGGCGATCCCCGCCAGCGCCTGGGTGTTGACCACGGCGGACTTCAGCTTGGCCAGTTCGCCCTCGCTGCGGTCGGGGTACTTGGTGAAGATCTCGGCGGTGACGACCAGTCCGAGCACGGCGTCGCCGAGGAATTCGAGGCGCTCGTTGGTGGGCAGGCCGCCCGCCTCGTAGGCGTAGCTGCGGTGCGTCAGAGCGAGGGTCAGCAGTTCGTCGGGGAGGTCGACGCCGAGCGCTTCGAGCAGTGGTGTCCGGTCGACCGTCACTCGCGATCCCCAGCGGCCGGATCCTCCTCGACGGTCTTCATCGCCGCGAGCTTGGCCCACCTCGGATCGATGACGTCGTGGCGGTGCGGCTCCGCGTCGTTCTCGAACTCCGCCAACGGAACTCCGCACTCCGGGCACAGGCCGGGGCAGTCGTCCCGGCACACCGGCGAGAACGGCAGCTGCATTCCCACGGCGTCGATGATGGCCTGCTCGACGTCGACGGTGTCGTCGACGACGCGTCCCACCTCGTCGTCGTCGTCGGTGGTGGCCTCCGTGGCGCTGTCGGGATAGGCGAACAGCTCGGTCAGGTAGATCTCGACGTCACCCGTCACCGGGGTGAGGCAGCGGGCGCACTCACCGCTCGTCGGCGCCGTCACCGGGCCGCTGACGAGGACGCCCTCGGACACCGACTCGAGGCGCAGGTCGAGGGTCACCGGAGCACCCTCGGGGATGGCGATCAGCTCGATGCCGATCCGCGACGGCGCGGGCACGGTCTCGGAGTAGGTGATCATCGAACCGGGCCGCATGCCCAGCCGCGAGACGTCGAGCACGAAGGGCGATTTGTGGCCGCCTCTCGTGCGGTCACGGGCACCACGCTTGGATCCGGCCATTCGTCAATCCTACGGCGACGGTCCCACGCGGCCCGAATCCGAGCGGGGGGCCGCTCGGGCGTCTACCGCTGGGCGTAGTCGTGCGTGCCCGCGGCGGTCCGCAGTTGGTGGCGTCCCCGTCCGACCGAGCGCAGCGTGCCGTTGAGGTAGTCCTCGAACTCGGCGAGCTTGCTGTCCACGTAGATGTCGCACTCGCCGCGCAGGCGGTCGGCCTCGGCGTGGGCGGTGTCGATGAGGCGGGTGGCCTCCGAGGTCGCGGTCTGCACGATCTCGGTCTGCGACACCAGCCGCTGCTGTTCCTTGATGCCCTCTTGGACGGCCTTCTCGTAGGAGAGGTTGCCGTTCTCGATCAGGCGGTCGGCTTCGGCCTTGGCCCGACCGGTGCTGGCCTCGTACTCGCGCTTGGCGGTCGACATGATGCGGGTGGCTTCCTCGCGCGCCTCGCCGACCATGCGCTCGCTGTGCTGCCGAGCCTCGGCGACCATGCGGTCGGCCTGGGCCTTGGCGTCGGCGAGGATGCGGTCGGCCTCGCCGCGGGAGTGGTTGAGCAGCGAGTCGGCCTCGGCGGTCGCGGTGGACACCATCGAGTCGGCGTGGGCCTTCGCGTCGCGCAGCATGCCGTCGCGGGCGTCGAGCACGTCCTGGGCGTCGTCGAGTTCGCCGGGGATGGCGTCCTTGATGTCGTCCAGCAGTTCGAGCACGTCGCCTCGGGGAACCATGCAGCCGGCCGTCATCGGCACACCGCGGGCTTCCTCGACGATGGCTCCGAGCTCGTCAAGCGCCTCGAATACTCGGTACACGGCAACACCCTCCCGGCCTAGTTGGTCGTTACCAGTGTGCCTGGTGTTACTCGTGTGACTGGGGAGGCCACGCCGGTGAGTCGCGCATTCGCCCACCACGCCACGCCCCCCGCGGGGGCGAGGGTCAGCGGGCGGTGAGCTTGGACCGCAGGGCCGCGTTGACCGGTTCGGGCAGCAGCTCGGAGACGTCGCCGCCGAGCTGGGCGACCTCCTTGGCCAGTGACGACGAGACGAACGAGTACCGCGGGTTGGTGGCCACGAAGAACGTGTCGACGCCGGCCACGTGCTTGTTCATCTGCGCCATCTGCAACTCGTATTCGAAGTCGGTGCCCGACCGCAGCCCCTTGACGATCGCCGACATGCCCCGGGACGTCGCGAAGTCCACCACCAGCCCGGTGCCACTCTCGACCCGCACGTTGGGCAGGTGCGCGGTCGACTCCTGAATCAGTGCGATGCGCTCGTCGGTGGTGAACATGCCCGACTTCTTGGGGTTGACCAGCACGGCGACGACGATCTCGTCGAACTGCGCCGAGGCCCGCTCGAAGACATCGACGTGACCGAGGGTGACGGGATCGAACGAGCCCGGGCAAATGGCGCCAGTCATGTCCGACGACGCTACGCGATCGCCCCGAACTCCAGGCGGGTGTCTCCGTAGCGGCGGTCGCGGCCCACCGTCCATCCGGTGGGCCACGCCAGCGGGGGCGCGGACGCCGGGCGTTCGACGACCGCGACGGCGCCGGACGCCACCCAGCCACCGTCCACCAGCGCGGCGAGGACGTCCGCCACGTCGGCCGAGGACACCTCGTACGGCGGGTCGGCGAACACCAGGTCCACCGGGCGGTCGGTGCGCGTCGCCAGCACCGAGGCGACGGTGCCGCACCGCACCCTCGCGCCCGTCGCGCCGAGCGCCGCCACGTTCTCGGAGATGACGGCCGCCGCGCGCCGGTCGGCCTCGACGAAGACCGCAGAGTCGGCCCCCCGCGAAAGCGCTTCCAGCCCAAGCGCTCCCGAGCCTGCGTACAGGTCCAGCACCGCGCAGCCGTCGAAGTCCAGCCGGGCGACCAGGACGTTGAACAGCGATTCACGGACCCGGTCGGTGGTGGGGCGGGTACCCGTGCCGGACCGGCCCTGCGGCACCGCGAGGCGACGGCCCCCGAACCGGCCCCCGATGATCCTCGTCAGGAAATCACCGCGAGGAGATCGCCACCCTCGACCTGCGCCGTGGCCGAGACCGCCACGCGGTCGACGGTGCCGGCCTTGGGGGCGGTGATCGCCGCCTCCATCTTCATGGCCTCGATGGTGGCGATCGTCTCCCCCGCCTCGACCGTGGCACCGGCCTCGACGGTGACGGTCACCACCCCGGCGAACGGCGCCGCGACGTGGTCGGCGTTGGTCCGGTCGGCCTTCTCGGCCGCGGGCACGGTGTCCGCGATGCTCTCGTCGCGCACCACGACCGGACGCAGTTGCCCGTTCAGGATGCACATCACCGTGCGCATCCCCCGCTCGTCGGGCTCGGAGATGGCCTCCAGCCCGATGATGAGGTCGACGCCGCGGTCGATCTGGATGCGGTGCTCGTCGCCGTAGCGCAGACCGTAGAAGAACTGGTTGGCGCTCAATCGCGACGTGTCGCCGTAGACCTCGCGGTGCTCCTCGAATTCCCGTGTCGGGCCGGGGAACAGCAGCCGGTTCAGCGTCCGCTGTCGGACGGCACCGGGCTCGGCCAGCAGGGCCTCGTCCTCGGCGCTGAGTTCGGCGGCCGGCTTGGCCGGCGACCGGCCCGCCAACGCCTTGGTGCGCAACGGTTCCGGCCAGCCGCCGGGCGGGTCTCCGAGCTCGCCGCGCAGGAATCCGATCACCGAGTCGGGGATGTCGAATCGTTCTGGGTCGGCGGCGAATTCGTCGGCCGTGGCGCCCGCGCCGACCAGTGCCAGCGCCAGGTCGCCCACCACCTTCGACGACGGCGTCACCTTCACCAGATGACCGAGCACCCGGTCGGCCCCGGCATAGGCGTCTTCGACGTCCTCGAACCGGTTGCCCAACCCCAACGCATTCGCCTGCTGACGCAGATTGGACAGCTGACCGCCCGGAATCTCGTGGCTGTACACCCGCCCCGTCGGCGCGGGCAACCCACTCTCGAACGGCCCGTACACCTTTCGCAGCGCCTCCCAGTACGGCTCCAGATCGCATACGTTGCGCAGCGACAGTCCCGTGTCGTACGGGGTGTGCATCGCCGCGGCGACGATCGAGGACAGCGCAGGCTGACTGGTGGTGCCCGCCAACGGCGCCGCCGCGCCGTCGACCGCGCTGGCACCCGCCTGCCACGCCGCGGTGTAGGTCGCCAACTGGCCGCCGGGGGTGTCGTGGGTGTGCACGTGCACCGGCAGGTCGAACCGGCTGCGCAGCGCCGAGACCAGAGTGGTCGCCGCGGGGGCCCGCAACAGGCCGGCCATGTCCTTGATGGCCAGCACGTGCGCACCCGCCTCGACGATCTCCTCGGCGAGGCGCAGGTAGTAGTCCAGCGTGTAGAGCGTCTCGCCGGGGTCGGACAGGTCACCGGCGTAACACAGCGCCACCTCGGCGACCGCCGTGCCCGTCTCCCGGACGGCGTCGATCGCCGGGCGCATCGAGTCGACGTTGTTGAGCGCGTCGAAGATTCGGTAGATGTCGATGCCGGTGGCCGTCGCCTCCTGGACGAACGCCGCGGTCACGGTCTCCGGGTACGGCGTGTAGCCGACGGTGTTTCGACCCCGCAGCAGCATCTGCAGGCAGATGTTGGGCACCACCTCCCGCAGCGCCGCGAGCCGCTCCCACGGGTCTTCCTTCAGAAACCTCAGGGCGACGTCGTAGGTCGCCCCGCCCCAGCACTCCAGCGACAGCAGTTCCGGGGTCAGCCGCGCGACGTACGGCGCCACCGCCAGCAGACCCGAGGTGCGCACCCGGGTGGCGAGCAGCGACTGATGGGCATCGCGGAAGGTGGTGTCGGTGACGCCCACCGCGGGCGAGTCGCGCAGCCACGCCGCGAAGCCCTCGGGGCCCAGTTGCACCAACCGCTGCTTGCTGCCCGTCGCCGGTGGTGCCTCCAGATCGACCTCGGGCAGCTTGTCCTGCGGGTAGACCCGGTCGCGGTCGCCGTAGGGCGAGTTGACCGTCACCTCGGCGAGGTAGTTGATGATCTTCGTGCCGCGGTCGGCCGAGGCGTGCCCGGTCAGCAACTGGGGCCGTTCGTCGATGAACGACGTCGTGACCCGCCCGGCCCGGAAGTCCGGATCGTCGACCACCGACAGCAGGAACGGAATGTTGGTCGACACCCCGCGAATCCGGAACTCCGCCAACGCCCGTCGCGCCCGCGCCACCGCGGTGGAGAAGTCCCGGCCGCGGCACGTCAGCTTCACCAGCATCGAGTCGAAGTGCGCGCCGATCTCCGCGCCCAGAGTCGTGCCGCCGTCGAGCCGGATGCCCGCCCCGCCCGGGGACCGGTAGCCGGTGATGCGCCCGGTGTCGGGGCGGAAGCCCTTGGCCGGGTCCTCGGTGGTGATGCGGCACTGCATGGCCGCACCGCGAATCTGGATCGAGTCCTGACTCAGCCGAAGATCGGCCAGCGTCTCCCCCGCCGCAATCCGCAGCTGGCTGGCCACCAGGTCGACGTCGGTGATCTCCTCGGTGACGGTGTGCTCGACCTGGATGCGGGGATTCATCTCGATGAACACGTGGTTGCCGCGCTCGTCGAGCAGGAACTCCACCGTCCCGGCGCACGAATAGCCGATCTGCCGGGCGAAGGCGACCGCGTCGGCGCACATCGTGGCCCTCAGCTCGTCGGACAGATTCGGCGCCGGCGCCAGCTCGATGACCTTCTGGTGGCGGCGCTGCACGCTGCAGTCCCGCTCGAAGAGGTGGATGACGTTGCCCTTGCCGTCGGCCAGGATCTGCACCTCGATGTGACGGGGGTTGAGCACCGCCTGCTCGAGGTAGACGTTCCCGTCCCCGAACGCCGACTCGGCCTCGCGGCTGGCGGCCTCGATCGACTCGGCCAGCGCGTCGGGATCGGTGACCCGCCGCATGCCGCGGCCACCACCACCGGACACCGCCTTGACGAACAGCGGGAACTCCATGCCGGCCGCCGCGGCGACCAGCTCGTCGACCGAGTCCGACGGCGCCGAGGACGCCAGCACCGGCAGACCCGCCTCCCGGGCCGCGGCGATCGCCCGCGACTTGTTTCCCGTCAGCTCCAGGACGTGGGCACCGGGCCCCACGAAGGTGATGCCCGCCTCGGCGCACGCCGCGGCGAGTTCCGGGTTCTCCGACAGGAAGCCGTAGCCCGGGTAGACCGCGTCGGCCCCGGAGTGCCGGGCCACGCGGATGACCTCGTCGATCGAGAGGTAGGACCGCACGGGGTGGCCGGGCTCGCCGATCTGATAGGACTCGTCGGCCTTCAACCGGTGCGCCGAGTTGCGGTCCTCGTAGGCGTACACCGCCACCGTGGCGATGTTCATCTCGTAGGCGGCTCGGAACGCCCGGATGGCTATCTCACCGCGGTTGGCGACCAGGAGTTTGGAGATCACGCGGGCTACCCTAACGCGACCGTCACCCGGCCCGGTCTAGATCAGCGTCGACCAGTACGCCCAGAAGCGGACCAGGATCAGCAGGATCAGCCCGGTGAACCACAGCGCGACGAGCGACCAGCGCCACTGATACACGGCGCGGGCAAAGCCGTTGCCCGCCAACGGCCGCAGCGCGATCGAGGACACCACCGCCAGCAGCGGGATCGTCATCGTCCACACCACCATGCAGTAGGGGCACAGCGCGCCGATGACGTAGAGGCTCTGATAGATCAGCCAGTGCACGAAGACGACGCCGAGCAGCGTTCCGGCGGCGAGCCCACTCCAGAACCATTGCGGCAGCGCCACCTTCGCCACTGCCAGCACGCCGGCGACGACCACGACGGTGAACGCCACGATGCCGAGCAACGAGTTGGGGAAACCGAATTCCGACGCCTGCGGGGTGACCATCACCGAGCCGCACGACAGCACCGGGTTGATGCTGCACGACGGCACGTAGGCGGGGTTCTCCAGCAGTTTGACCTTCTCGACCGTCAGCGTGACGGCCGCGGTGAGACCGACGATCCCGGCGATCAGCACCCAGACCGCGCTGGGCGTCCGCACCCGGGTGCCGACGCCCGAGCGGGCCGGCAGGTCCGAGGCGGTCTCGTCCGCGGCGGTCGTGGTCATCGCGTGGTCGTGGGGGTCGGGCTCCCGGTCGGTGCGGGGGCCGGCGGCGCGGCGACCGGGGCCGTGGCCGTCGGGGTGGCGGGGGCGGGGGTCGCGCCGGGGATGTCGCCGACGATCTCCTTGATCTTCGCCACCAACGCGTCGGGGGTCGAGAACTTGTAGTCCTCGCCGTTGATGCGCACGGTCGGCGTGCCGGTGACGGTGGTCGCGGCCGCGAGGCCCTTCACCATGTCCAGGTAGCGGCCGTTGTTGATGCACTCCGGCACCTTGCCGACGACCCCGGCTTGACGCGCGGTCTCGATCAGCTGGGCGTTGGTGGGGAACGACGTGCCCGTCTCGCTGGGCTGCTGGGCGTACATCGCGGCGTGGAACCGGCGGAAGGCCTGCTTGTCGGGGGTGGTGTCCTCGTCGGCCACGCAGTAGGCGGCCGCGCCGGCCCTCGACGAGTAGTTCTGGTTGGCCGGGCGGTCCAGGATCGCCACCATGTAGAAGTCGGTCGCGATCGCGCCGCTGTCGATCAGCTTGCTGATCGTCGGGCCGAAGGTCTGCTCGAAGTTTCCGCACACCGGGCAGAGGAAGTCCTCGTAGAGCGACACCACGGCCTTGGGCTCGGTGGTGCCCTCCTTGGTGATCACGTTGCTGGTCGCCACGCGGATCGACTTCGCCTCGCCGCCTGCGGGTTTGGTGCTGCCGGAGGTGACGATGTAGGCGACCAGGGCCACGGCGAAGATGATCACGACAGCGGTGAGCCCGACCTGAATCATCACGTTGCGCTTGCGGTCCGCAGCCTTCAGGTCGTAGCTGGCGGTCTTCTTGGGTTTCGTGGCCACGGCCCTAGGGTACCGGCGGCGCGCGGCGGCTTCCTCAGGCCCGGCTCAGGTGCGCCCGAACTGCGGAGACCACCTCAGCGGTGGCGGTGGCGCTGGCGCCCCCGAGCGGGAAGAAGTTGGCGAACGCGTGCACCACCGGACCGAACTGCCGGTGGTCGACGGGCACACCCGCCGCGGCGAGGGCCTCGGCGTACTGGTTGCCCTCGTCGCGCAGCGGGTCGAAGCCCCCGGTGAGCACCATCGCCGGGGGCAGACCGGAGAGGTCCTCGGCCAGCAGCGGCGAGATGCGCGGGTCGCCGGCGTCCAGCGTCGACCCGGACACGTAATTGTCCCGGAACCAGTCCATGTCCGCCTTGGTGAGGAAGAAGCCGTCCGCGAACAGGGTCTTCGACCTGGTGTCGCTGCTGAAGTCGGTCGCCGGGTAGAGCAGCACCTGCAGCGCGGGCAGGGCGATCCCGTCGTTGCGTGCCAGTTGAGACACCACCGCCGAGAGGTTGCCGCCGGCGCTGTCGCCGCCGACGGCCACCCGGGACGGGTCGGCGCCGAGTTCGGCGGCGTGGTCCAGCGCCCAGCGGTAGGCCGCGTAGCAGTCGTCGACCGCGGCGGGTGCGGGGTGCTCCGGGGCCAGCCGGTAGTCGACCGCCATCACGTGGACGCCGGCGTCGCGGCAGAACAACCGGCACAGGGCGTCGTGGGTGTCGAGGTCGCCGACGACGAAGCCGCCGCCGTGATAGAAGACCAGCAGGGGCGCCGGTCGACCGGTCGGCGCGTCGACCGGGGTGTAGTGCCGCACCGGGAGCGGCCCCGCCGGTCCGGGAATCGAATCGTCCCGGACGCCGACGGCGATGCCGGCGTCGATCATCGCCGACAGCGTGCGCAACTGGGACCGCGCGACCAGGACGTCGCTGCTGGCCACCAGACCGTTGATGCCCGCCGAACGCTGCGCGGCAAGCATGAACTGCAGCGTCGTGTCCAGGGTGTTGCCGTCGACCGTGATCGTGCGACGCCCCAGCAGGAGCCGCATGACGGCATCGGGCAGGTGCGGCAGCAGCCGTAGCATCACCCGGCTGGAGGCGTTGGTGAACCTCAACCGGGCCGGCCCGGGAAGCGCGGCCTCCGCGTGCGGCACAGGTACGGCTGGCAGACTTCCCGTCATGGCATCTCCTTCGAACACGTCGGTTCCCTCGGTCGCGTTGAACGACGGGCAGTCGATCCCCACCATTGGCCTGGGAGTGTGGCAGACCCCGGCCGGTGAGACCGAACGCGCCGTCGGCGCCGCGCTGGACGCAGGCTATCGGCACGTCGACACCGCGGCGGCGTACGGCAACGAGGCGGAGGTGGGCCTGGCCCTCGCCGGTGCGGCCACGTCGGGTCTGGCCAGGGACGACGTCTACGTGGTCACCAAGCTGTGGAACGCCGACCAGGGGTACGACTCCACGCTGCGGGCGTTCGACCTGAGCATGGAGAAGCTGGGGCTGGACTACCTGGACCTCTACCTCGTGCACTGGCCGCTGCCCGAGGTCAACCGCTTCGTCGACACGTTCAAGGCCTTCGCCCATCTGCGGGACCAGGGCCGAATTCGCTCGATCGGCGTGAGCAACTTCGAACCCGAGCACTTGAGCACCCTGGTCGACGCGACCGGGATCGTGCCGGCGGTCAACCAGATCGAGCTGCATCCCCTTCTGCCACAACGGGAGCTGCGGGAGGTGCACGCCAGGATGGGCATCGCCACCGAGGCGTGGAGCCCCCTGGGACAGGGCTCGCTGCTGGAGAACGCGACGGTGGTCACCATTGCCGAGGCCCACGGGAAAACGCCAGCACAGGTGCTGATTAGGTGGCACGTCCAGCTCGGTAATATCGTCATCCCGAAATCGGTGAACCCCGACAGGATTGCGAGCAACGTCGACGTGTTCGACTTCGAACTCGGCGACGAGGACCTGGCGTCCATCGCATCGCTCGAAGACGGGACTCGACTGGGTCCCGATCCACGGACCTTCAACTTCACAGGGTAGGTGACATGACCTCGGCGGCAATTCCAGCGGTGGCACTCAACGACGACAACAGCATCCCGTCGCTCGGGATCGGCGTCGGCGAGCTGTCCGACGCCGAAACCGAACGCGCCGTGGCCACCGCGCTGGAGATCGGCGTCCGGCTGATCGACACGGCGGCGGCCTACGGCAACGAGGCGGCGGTGGGTCGTGCCATTGCCGCATCGGGCGTGCCCCGTGCCGAAATCTTCGTCACGACGAAGCTGGCGACCACCGACCAGGGCTTCCGGGCGGCGCAGGACGCGTGCCGGGCCAGCATCGACAAGCTCGGTACCGAGTACGTCGACGCCTACCTGATCCACTGGCCGGGCGGCGACCCGGGCGTCTATCTGCACAGCTGGGGCGGGATGCTGAAGCTGCGCGAGGACGGCCTCGCCAAGTCGATCGGCGTGTGCAACTTCTCGGCCGAGGACCTGTCCAACGTCATCGAGCTGTCCTACGTCGCGCCCGCGATCAACCAGATCGAGCTGCATCCGCTGCTCAACCAGGCGGCGCTGCGCGCGGCCAACGCCGAGAACGACATCGTCACCGAGGCCTACGGGCCCCTGGGCGTGGGCCGTCTGCTGGACAACCCGACGGTCACGTCGATCGCCGGCGAGTACGGCAAGTCCCCGGCCCAGGTGCTGATCCGGTGGAGCCTGCAGCTCGGCAACGTGGTGATCCCCCGCTCGGCCACGCCGGAGCGCATCGTGGAGAACGCCGACGTGTTCGAGTTCGAGCTTGCGACCGAGCACATGGACGCGCTCAACGGTCTCGACGAGGGCACCCGCTTCCGCCCGGATCCGGCCACCTACACCGGGAGCTAACCCACCGGGCAGGTGCTCGCGGCGTCGCGCAACACCACCGCCGACCGGTCGTCGACGGGCAGCGCGTAACCCCGCAGCACCGCGGCGAACTGCACCGCGTACTGGCACCAGAACGCGTGGTTCGGCGGCATCCAGTCGGCCGGCTCGGAGTCGCCCTTGTCCTGGTTCGCCTTGCCCTGCACGGCAATCAGGTTCGCGGGGTCGTTGGCGAAGCGCCGGCGCATGTCGTCGGTCCAGTTCCTGGCGCCGAGGTCCCAGGCCAGTGCGAGCGGCACGATGTGGTCGATCTGCACCGAGGCACCCACCTGATTTCCCCTGGTGAAGGCGACGGTGGCGTTGGTGTACGGGTCGTACAGCGTGCCGGTGGCGACCGCCGTGGGGCACCGCGAGATGGCCGTGAAGGTCTTGTCGACCAGGTCGCGGTCGAGGATGTCGTTGCGGGTGTCGCAGCCGTTGTGTCCACCGGGTGCGGTGGTGTCGTCGGTCCAGGCCTCACCGAAGGCAGCCCGCCGGTAGTCGTGTTCCCGCACCCGCGCCGGGATCGTCGGAATTCCCGCCAGGACGTCGACCCCGGCTGCGACCGTCGGCACGTCGGCGCCGGCGACGAACCGGTCCTCGCGGCTGGCGGCCGTGGTCACCTGCACCGCCACCAGGATGGCCACCGCCACGGCGGCGATCAACCAGCCGCGCGACCTCACGCCTTGTCCAGGTACTCGACGCGCTCGGTCTCGGCGAACGGCGCTGCCAGCACGGCGATTCCGCGGTGGTCGACCAGTTTCGGGTCTGTCTCGTAGACCTCCTCGGCGAACGTCCGGGCGGCTTCGATGATCCCGCGGTGCTCGGCCAGCGACAGCATCTTCAACGTGATCGGACGGCCGGACTGGCTCAGTCCCAGGACGTCGCCCTCGCGCCGCTCCTCCAGGTCCAGGTCGGCGAGCACGAAGCCGTCCTGGGTGGAGGCGACGGCCTTGAGCCGTGCGCCCGCCTTGGAGTCCTCGGGAAGGTTGGTCGCCAGAAGGCAGAGGCTGGGATGGGCACCGCGGCCGATGCGGCCGCGCAGCTGGTGCAGCTGACTGATCCCGAACCGGTCGGCGTCCATCACGACCATCACGGTGGCGTTGGGGACGTCCACGCCGACCTCGATCACGGTGGTGCACACCAGCACGTCGACCTCACCGGCACGGAACGCCATCATGACGGCGTCCTTCTCCTCGGCGGGCAGCCTGCCGTGCATCAGCCCGATGCGCAGACCCCGCAGCGGGCCGGCGCCGAGCTTCTCGAACAGCTCGACGACGGAGGTCGTCGGCGGACCCGCGTCACTGACGGCCTGCTTCTTCTTGCCGGAATCCTTTGTCACACCGTCGTTCTCGTCGATGCGCGACGCGACGACGTAGGCCTGCCGACCGGCGTCGACCTCTTCGATGATGCGCTGCCACGCCCGCTGCAGCCACGCGGGCTTCTGGCCGACGAAGATGGTGTTGGTGGTGATCGGTTGCCTGCCCCGCGGCAGCTCGCGCAGCACCGACGTCTCGAGATCGCCGTAGACGGTGAGCGCCACCGTCCGCGGAATCGGCGTCGCCGTCATCACCAGCAGGTGGGGCGTGATGCCCGCAACCGCCTTGGCGCGCAACCGGTCTCGCTGTTCGACGCCGAACCGGTGCTGCTCGTCGACGACGACCATGCCGAGATTGTGGAATTCGACGGCGTCCTGCAGCAGCGCATGGGTGCCGATGACGATGCCCGCCGCGCCGCTGGCGACCTCGCTGCGCACCTCGCGCTTCTGCGGCGCGGTCATCGACCCGGTCAGCAGCGCGACCCTGGTCGCCCCGTCCAGACCGCCGAGCTCCCCGCCCGACGCCAGCGGCCCGAGCACGTCGCGGATCGACCGGAAGTGTTGAACGGCAAGCACTTCCGTGGGCGCAAGCAACGCGCACTGGTATCCGGCGTCGACCATCTGCGCCATCGCCAGCACCGAGACGATCGTCTTGCCCGAGCCCACCTCGCCCTGCAGCATGCGGTGCATCGGCTTGACGTCGGCGAGTTCGACGGTCAGGACGTCGAGCACGTCGCGCTGGCCCTCGGTGAGGTCGAACGGCAACTGCTGGTTCAACGCGGCCGCCAGTCCCCCGGCCCGCGGCGGCGCCGACGGACCCGCCTCGCTCAGCTCGCCGTGCCGGCGTTCCACCAGCGCCCATTGCAGCCCCACGGCCTCGTCGAAGGCCAACCGCTCCCGCGCGCGTTCCCTCTCCTGCTCACGCTCACCGAGGTGGATGGCCCGCAGCGCCTCCTCCTCGTACATCAGATCCCAGTGGTAGCGCAGCGCTTCGGGCAACGGATCGTCGACGGGGTCGAGCACGTCGAGAACCTGCCGCACGCATGCGTAGACGTCCCAGCTCTGCACCTTTGCCGAGGCCGGATAGATCGGGAAGAAGTCGCGCTCGAACGCCGAGAGCAGCATCTCCCCGTCCGCTGAGCGCGACGTCTCGGCGATCGTGGCCAGCGACTTGCTGCCCCTGCCCTGACCAGAGCCCTCGAGCACCAGGAACGCCGGGTGCGTCAGCTGCATCGCGCCGTTGAAGAACCCGACCTCGCCCGACAGCATCAGCCGGGTGCCCTCGACCAGGATCTTCTTGGTGAACCTGGCGTTGAAGAAGGTGGCCGTCACCCTGGGCTTGCGGTTGGCCAGGGTGATGACCAGGAACTCGCGCTTGGGCTGCCGGTTGGTCCAGCGGACGTCGGCCTTCGCGATCTGGTCGACGAAGGTGACGTGCTCGCCCTCCCGGGGCGGCTCCCAGTCCTCTTCGAGCACCGAGATGCCGTGGCTGTAGGCGCGGGGGTAGTGCCGTAGCAGGTCGTCGACCGTCCGTAGGCCGAGGTGCTCCTCCAGCGGTTTGGCGGACTTCGCGCCGATGACCCGGTCCAGCGAGTCGCTGAGGGCGACCATCTACTCCACTCCGATCAGCAGGGCGTCGCCGCGGTGACCCGTGTGATAGGTCACCAGTTCGGCGCCGAGGTGGTGTTGGTGCACGTGGTCGCGCAGCGCGTCGCCCACCGCGGGGTCGACCCCGTCGCCGGTGAGCACCGTGACCAGTTCGCCACCGGCGCTGAGCAGCAGGTCGATCAGCCCGGCGCCCGCGCCCGTCACGTCGCGCGAGACGATCAGGACCTCGTCCCCGGAGATGGCCAGGCCGTCCCCCGGCCGGCACGCGCCCGCCCACGTCAGCGCCTTCTCGGTCGCCACGCGCACCGATCCGTGCCGGGCGCCGGCCGCGGCCCGGGCCATCGTGTACCCGTCGTCGACGGCTTGGCGGGCGACGTCGTGGACGGCCAGCGCGGCCAGGCCCTGAACCATCGAACCCGCAGGCACGGGCACCACGTCGATGCCCCACCCGATCGCCGCGGTGCATCCGGCCACCAATTCCTCGGCGGCCACGTAACCGTTGGGCAGCACCAGGATCTGCGCCGCGCCCGCGTCGATCAGCGCACGCAGCAGGTGGTTGGCGCTGATCGCGGCGTCGACGTCCTGCCGCAGGACGTGCGCACCCTCGCCCTCGAACAGGGCCGCCGCACCGTCGCCGTCGACCACCGCGAGGACCGCCCGGTCTCGGGTCCACCCGCCGGAGGGCCGGGAGCCGCCGCCGGTAAGGGCCGTGATTTGGATCCGGCTGGGGGTGCCCGCGCTCAGCCCCGCTTCGACGGCGGCGCCCGCGTCGTCGGTGTGGACGTGCACGGAGTAGCGGCCGTCGGTGCCGGACGCCGCGATGGTCACGGAGTCGCCGAGGCGTTCCAGTCCAAGCCGGAGGTCGTCGAGGCCGACGTGGTCGCAACCGTCGACGACGTACATCACCTCGAATTGCGGTGGCGCCCCGGCCGAGACGTCGGCCGGTGGCACGTCGGGCCCGGAGCGCTCGTAGGTCGCGCGGTGCGGGGTATGCCCGGTGAGGGTGGCGGTGAGGGCGTCGAGCAGGACGAGCAGCCCGCGACCGCCGGCGTCGACGACGCCCGCGTCGGCCAGCACGTCGAGTTGTTCGGTGGTCTTCTCGAGCGCGACCACCGCGGCGTCGGCGGCCGTCGCGACGACCTGCCCGACGTCCGAGCCGTCGGCGGCCGAGCCCTCGGCGGCGCGCGCGGCGGCGGCCAGCACGGAGACGATGGTGCCGGGGACGGACTCACTGACGGAGGCGTCGGCGAGCACGACGGCGTGACGCAGCGCGGACGCCAGCAGCGGCCCGTCGAGGTCGGCCAGCACCCCGTCGCGTTCCTCGGCGGCGCCGCCTGCGACGTCGGCGAGACCGCGCAGGATCTGCGAGAGGATCACCCCCGAGTTGCCGCGCGCTCCCTGAAGGGCGCCCTCGGCGAGCGCGGCGGCCACCGCGGCCACGTCGGTGGTGTGCAGCGACTCCGCCCTGGCCCCGGCCGCGCGCATGGTGAACAGCATGTTGGTTCCGGTGTCGGCGTCGGCGACGGGAAAGACGTTGAGCCGGTTGATCTCGTCGGTGCGCGCGATGAGGTGGTCGACGGCGGTGTGCGCCCATTCGCTCAACGCGGTGGCGTCGAGCCGGCGTGCGGACATCCCCAACCGCCTCTCCCTCTACTCAACGCGGCCGCGTGCGAGCCAGCCTAACCAGTGTGTCCGACGGGTCCCCGCACTCGCTGCGGTCATCCACGAGCCTGGGCGTCGGTGGACACCGTTTTGGCGATAGCAGGGGCGGCCGGTATCCTGGTCAGGTTGTTGGGTCACCCGCGTTGCGGTCGTTGGCCCCCAGTACCGATCAAGGAGTTTCACATGGCTGCGGTTTGCGATGTCTGCGGAAAGGGCCCCGGCTTCGGCAAGTCGGTGTCGCACTCCCATCGTCGGACGAACCGCCGGTGGGACCCGAACATTCAGACGGTGCACGCCGTCTCCCGCCCCGGTGGCAACAAGAAGCGCATCAACGCCTGCACCTCGTGCATCAAGGCCGGCAAGGTCGCGCGCGGCTGATTGCCGCTCCACCCTTCTTCACCGTCGTCGACCGTGCGACCTGCCCCTAGGGCAGGCGCCAGTCGACCGGCTCTCCACCCAGCTCCGCGAGTAGCTCGTTCGCGCGGCTGAACGGACGGGAGCCGAAGAACCCCCGCGACGCCGACAGTGGCGACGGATGCACCGACTCGATGGTGGCGCAGTGCGCACCCGTCAGCATCGGCTTCAGCGTCTGCGCGTCGCGACCCCACAACACCGCCACCAACGGCGACGGCCTCGACACCAACGCACGAATCGCGCAGTCGGTGACGGCTTCCCAACCCTTGCCACGATGTGACGCCGGGGTGCCCGCCCGAACCGTCAGCACCCTGTTGAGCATCATCACGCCCTGCTCCGCCCACGGCGTCAGGTCGCCGCAGCTCGGCGCGGGATGGCCCAGATCGGTGCCGTACTCCTTGAAGACGTTGTCCAGGCTGCGCGGCAGCGGACGCACGTCGGCCGCCACCGAGAAACTCAGGCCGACGGCGTGTCCCGGAGTCGGGTACGGGTCCTGCCCGACGATGAGGACGCGCACGCTCTCGAGGGGAAACGTGAAGGCGCGCAGCACGTTCTCCCCCGCGGGCAGGTAACGCTCGCCCGCCGCGATCTCGGAGCGAAGGAACTCGCCCATCTGGGCGACGTGGTCCTCGACGGGGGCCAGGGCGGTGGCCCAGCCGGGGTCGACGAGTTCGGAGAGGGGGCGCGCAGTCACGAGAGGTCAACCTAGCGTGCCCGTGCGGTCAGAACGACCGCCAGCCCCCGCTGCCGGTCCACGGGGACCCGTCGACCAGCACCCGCGCCGGGCCGTCGACCACCACGCCGATCGTCCGCCAGCCGGTCGGCACGGCGCCCGGGAACGTCGCGACGAGCGCGTGGTCCTCACCGCCGCCGAGCACCAGACCCCAGGGGTCCTCGCCGACGGCGGCGGCTGCCGCCGCGACGACGTCGTGGTCGCCCGCGAGGGCGGCCCGCGACAGATCCACGCCGACGGCGGAGGCGTCGGCCACGTGTCCCACGTCGGCCAGCAGCCCGTCGGAGACGTCGGTCATCGCCGTGGCGCCGGCGTCGGCGGCCGCCCGCCCCTGCCCGTACGGCACCGACGGCACCAGGTGACTCCGCCGCAGGTCGTCGAAGTCGCGAATGCCGTTGCGCCACAAGACGTATCCGGCTCCTGACCGGCCGAGGTCACCGACGACGGCCACCGCGTCACCCGGTCGGGCGCCGTCGAGCAGCACGGGCGGCCGACCCGCGAGGTCGCCGAGCACGGTCACCGAGATCACCCACTGCGAGGCGGCGACCAGATCGCCTCCGACGATGCTCGCACCGAACGAGCGGGCCTCGGTCCACATTCCGTCGGAGAGTTCCTCGGCGGCGGCCCCGAGCGTGGTCGCCGGCGCGCCGAACGCCACGACGAACGACGTGGCCGCCGCCCCCATGGCCTCGACGTCGGCGGCGTTCTGCGCGATCGCCTTGCGGCCGACGTCGTGCGGCGTCGACCAGTCCAGCCGGAAGTGCCTGCCCTCGACCAACATGTCGGTCGACACCACGACCCGGCCGTCCGGCGCCGTCACCACCGCGGCGTCGTCGCCGGGGCCGACGAGGACGCCCGGCGGATGCACGCGCCCCTGGACGAGCCGGTCGATCACCGTGAACTCGCCGAGGTCGGCCAGCGTCTCGGCGCGCTCCTCGTCAGCCATGTCACCTCTTGGTTGCCTGTCCTGAACACCGGCGCGACCTGCGGTAGGTTTGGCGCCTGCGGCGTGGAGTCTATGCAGCCCGAACGGAGGACGGCGCGAGTGGTCGAGGCATTCATGCTGATTCAGACCGAGGTCGGTCGCGCCGAGGTCGTGGCCAAGCAGCTCGGTGCGCTGCCCGGGGTGTCGTCGGCGGAGTACGTCACCGGCCCCTACGACGTCGTGGTCCGCGTGGCGGCCGAGACGGCGAACGAGCTGCAGTCCGTCGTGGTGCCGAGCGTGCAGGGCGTGACCGGGATCACCCGTACCCTGACCTGTCCGATCGCCGAGGCGATGCACTCCTAGAGTGCAGTGGTGACCGAGTCCGTTCCCCCAGCAGATCCCGAGACCGAATCCGACGGGCCACCCCGCCGAGTGCTGATCGCGGCGGTGGGCGTCGCGGTCGCGGCGGTCGTGGGCCTGCTGGTCGTGGCGGCCACCCGGGAGGCGACTCCCCCGCCGGCGCCCGTCGCCATCGCCGCGGCACCCGCGCCGCAGGCCGACAGCGACGGTTGCAAGGCCCTCATGAAGGACCTTCCCCAGGACCTCGACGACTACCACCGCGCCGAGGCGATGGCACCCGTGCCGCTGAGCACCGCCGCCTGGCAGGCCGAACCCGGCGGCGACCTCGTGGTCCTGCGGTGCGGCATCGACCGGCCCGACGACTTCTCCGCCAGCGCGCCACTGCAGGGCGTGGACGACGTGCTGTGGTTCCGCATCCCCGGGGACGGGCGCACCACGTGGGTCGCCGTCGACCGGCCGGTCTACGTCGCGCTGACGCTGCCCGAGGGTTCGGGGGCCACGCCGATCCAGCTGCTGTCGACCGCGGTGGCCAAGGCGATGCCTGCCGTCACGCCCGATCCGGGACCGGTGCGTTAACGCAGGCCGGTGCCCCGCGCCACCGCGGTGTCGACCATAGCGGCGAGCAGCGTCGGGTAGTCGACGCCGCTGGCGGCCCACATCCGCGGATACATCGAGATGGTGGTGAAGCCCGGCATCGTGTTGATCTCGTTGATCACCGGGCCGTCGTCGGTGAGGAAGAAGTCGACGCGGGCCAGGCCCTGACAGTCGATGGCCCGAAACGCCTTGATCGCCAGTTGCCGTATCTGGTCGGCGGTCTCGTCGTCGATCTTGGCGGGCACGTCGAGCTCGGCGGCGTCTTCGAGGTACTTGGTGGCGAAGTCGTAGAACGCGTCCTCGCGGCCTCGGACGCCGGCTACCCGGATCTCCCCGACGGTGCTGGCCTCGACGTGACCGTCGGGAAATTCGAGCACGCCGCACTCCAGTTCGCGACCGGGCACCGCGGCCTCGACGATCACCTTGGGGTCGTGGCGGCGTGCGTTGGCGACGGCCGCTGCGAGATCGTCCCAGGAGGTGACGCGGCTGACGCCGATCGACGAGCCGCCGCGCGCGGGCTTGACGAACACCGGCAGGCCCAGCCGCTGACGGTCCTCCAGCTCCAGGGTCTCGTCGTGGGCGCGCAACACCACCTGGTCGCCGATGGGCAGACCCTCGGCCGCCAGCAGCTTCTTGGTGAACTCCTTGTCCATGCCCGCCGCGCTCGCCAGCACGCCGGCGCCGACGTAGGGCACCCCGGCGAGTTCGAGCAGTCCCTGGATGGTGCCGTCCTCGCCATACGGTCCGTGCAGCACCGGGAAGACCACGTCGACGGCCGCCAGGACGTCACCGGAGCCCTGACCGAGGGACACCAGTTCGCCGCGACGCCCCGGGTCGGCGGCGAGCGCGAGGGCCGTGCCTGCGGCGTCGGTGACCTCGGGGAGCCGGCCGTCGGTGATGGCCAGTGACTCGTGTCCACCGTCGGTCAGCACCCAGGATCCCTGGGGCGTGATGCCCACGGCGACCACGTCGAAGCGCTCCGGGTCGAGGTTGCGCAGGATGCTGCCAGCCGAAACGCACGAGATGGCGTGCTCGGAGCTTCGTCCGCCGTAGACGACGGCGACGCGGACGCGGGGGCTCGAGCTGTCGGTCACAACCTAGAGAGGCTACCGCTAGGCCAGTGCAGCGGTGATGTCGGCGATCACATCGTCGGTGTCCTCGATGCCCAGCGACATCCGCGCGAACCCGTCGGGCACGGGGTCACCCCAGCGCGCACGCCGGTCCACCGACGTGTGGAGCCCCCCGAAACTGGTGGCGGCGACCAGCAGGTCGCTGCGCTCGACCAGCCGGTGCACGGCGGCGGCGGCGGCCAGTTCGAAGGCGACCAGGCCACCGAAGCGCCGCATCTGGGTGCACGCCACCGCGTGGGCCGGATCCTCGGGCAGTCCGGGGTACCGCACCGAGCGCACCGCCGGGTGCTCCCGAAGCATCAGCGCCACCGCGAGGGCGTTGTGGCACTGCCGTTCGAAGCGCAGCCCGGCACTGCCGAGACTGCGCAGCGCCAGCCACGCCTCGAACGGGCCCAGGATGGCACCGCCCAGCAGCCGTTCCCGTTCCACGGCCGCCATCACGTCGGCGTGGCAGCTCGCGACGTACCCCGCGATCAGATCGCTGTGGCCGGACAGCGCCTTGGTGGCGCTGGCCACCACCAGATCGGCGCCCAGCGAGAGTGGTTGCTGCCCAAGGGGTGTGGGCGCGGTGTTGTCGACGACGAGGGTGGCGCCGCGGCTGCGGCAGGTGAGCGCCAAGGCGTGCAGGTCGACGACGTCGAGCGTCGGGTTGACCGGTGTCTCGGCGACGACGACGTCGGCGGACTCGGCTGCCTGGACCATGTCGCCGGCGCGCACCTCGTGGACGGTCACGCCGAGGGGGGCGAGGTATTCGGCGGCGTACAGGCGCACCTGGTAGTAACCGTCGGCGGGGACCACCAGCGTCATGCCCGGTTTGGCCAGGACGCGCAGCACCGAGGTGATGGCGGCCATGCCGGAACCGAAGGCCAGCGCGGACGTCGCCCCCTCGAGCTCGGCGAGCGCCGACTCGAGTTGGCGCCACGTCGGATTGGAGCTGCGCCCGTAGGTGTCGCCGGGCTGCGACTCGTCGGCCGACAGGTGGTAGGCCGAGACGGGAACCGGCGGCGAGGAGACCGGCTGCCCCGGAACGTGTTGTGAGGCAGTCGCCTTGACGCTGCGGGTGGAGTCTCCGTACTGACCGCTCATGACGTCTACTCCGGCTTGGTGCTGCGGCCGAGGAGCAGTGCGACGGCCTCGTCGACGGACAAACCCCGGTGGCACACGCGATGTACGGCGTCGGTGAGCGGCATCTCGACGTCGTAGCTCGTGGCGAGCGCCAGGATCGACTGGCACGAGGCGACGCCCTCCGCGACGTGCCCGCCCGCGTCGCGCAGTGCGGACTCCATCGTCCCGCCGCGGCCCAGGCGCGCCCCGAACGCCCGGTTGCGTGACTGCGGCGAGGTGCAGGTGGCCACCAGGTCGCCGACGCCGGCGAGACCCGCGAGCGTGGCGCCCTTGGCGCCCAGGGCAAGTCCCAGCCGCATGATCTCGGCGAGGCCGCGGGTGATGATCGCCGCGGCGGTGTTCTCCCCCAGCCCCACCCCGGCCGCCATGCCGCTGGCGAGCGCGATGACGTTCTTGCAGGCGCCGCCGATCTCGGCGCCGACCACGTCGGAGTTGGTGTAGGGCCGGAAGTACCCGGTCGAGAAGGCGCGTTGCAGGGTCACCGCGCGACCGGAGTCGGTGCACGCGACGACCGTCGCGGCCGGTTGTTCGTCGAGCACCTCGCGGGCGAGGTTGGGGCCGGTCACGACGGCGACCCGCGACGGGTCGACCCCGGTCACCTGGACGATCACCTGGCTCATCCGCAACAGGGTGTCGAGTTCGATGCCCTTGGCGACGCTGACCAGGGTGGTGTCGGCGCCCAGGTGGTCGCGCCACGGCTGCAGGTTGGCGCGCAACGTCTGCGACGGCACCGCGAGCAGCACGGTGCAGGCGCCGTCGAGGGCGTCGGCGGCGTCGCCGGTCGCGCGGATCGACGCGGGCAGTTCCACCTCGCCGATGTAGCGGCTGTTGCGGTGGGTGTCGTTGATCTCCTCGGCCAGTTCGGCACGCCGCGACCACAGGGTGACCTCGTTGCCCGCGTCGGCGAGCACCTTGGCCAGAGCGGTACCCCACGCCCCAGCACCCATCACCGCTGCCTTGACCACGGGAACAAATCTAGCCTGACTTGCGCTGCTGGCAGGATGACGGGCATGAGCGGTCCCAGCAGCGCGCGAACGACCAACCTCGGGCTGATCATCGCCGTCAAGCGACTGAGCGCCGCCAAGACGCGCCTCGCCTCGGCGTTCACCCCCGGCGACCGCGAGGGCGTCGTGCTGGCCATGCTGCTCGACACCATCACCGCCGCGTCGTCGGTGATGGCGGTGCGCACCATCACGGTCGTCACCCCCGACCCCGTGGCGGCCGAGGCCGTCCGCGAGCTCGGCGCCCGGGTGCTCGTCGACCCCACCCCGTTGGGGCACCCCGACCCGCTGAACAACGCGATCTCGGTCACCGAGGCGGCGATCCGCGCCGAGACCCCGAACGTGGGCGTGCTGCAAGGCGATCTGCCTGCGCTGCAACCACGCGAGCTCGCCGAGGCCATCGCCCAGGCCCGGCACCACCAGCGCAGCTTCGTCAGCGACCGGCACGGGACGGGCACCTCGGCCCTCTTCGCGTTCGGTGTGCCCCTGAACCCCGTGCTGGGTACGGATTCGGCACGGCGGCACCGGGATTCGGGTGCGGTCGAGTTGACCGGCGAATGGCCGGGATTGCGCTGTGACATCGACACCCCCGACGATCTGGCGACGGCTCTGGGCCTCGGGGTGGGGGCGGTCACCAAGAACACTGTCGGCGGCACCTAGCACCCGCGACCGGCCATGGGGGATGATCTCTCCTGTGACCGAAGCCGAGACACGACCTTCCAACGCGGGCTGGGCATCGGACGGCAGCACGCCCGACGCCCCGCCGGCCACCACGACGGGCGTAGTCGACACCGCCGAGTCGGAGGCCCTGCCCGACGACCGCTACCTCAACCGCGAACTGAGCTGGCTCGACTTCAACTCGCGCGTGCTCGCGCTGGCGGCCGACCCGTCGCTGGCACTGCTGGAGCGGGCCAAGTTCCTCGCGATCTTCTCGTCGAATCTCGACGAGTTCTACATGGTTCGCGTCGCCGGCCTCAAGCGCCGCGACGAGATGGGCCTGTCCGTTCGCTCGGCCGACGGATTGTCGCCGCGGGAGCAGTTGCGGCGCATCGGCGAGCGCACGCAACAGTTGGCCAGCAGGCACGCCAAGGTGTTCATGGAGGCGGTGCGACCCGCGCTCGCCGACGAGGGCATCATCGTGGTGACGTGGGCGCAGCTCGACGACGACGAGCGCGCGCGGCTGTCGGTGTACTTCCACGAGCAGGTGTTCCCGGTCCTCACCCCCCTGGCCGTCGACCCCGCGCATCCGTTCCCGTTCGTGAGCGGGTTGAGCCTGAACCTGGCGATCACCGTCCGACAGCCCGAGGACGGCACGCAGCACTTCGCGCGAATCAAGGTCCCCGACAACGTGGACCGCTTCGTCGAACTCGGCCCGCGCGAGGGCGGCGCGGCCATCCGCTTCCTCCCGATGGAGGAACTCATCTCGGCGTTCCTCTCGGTGCTGTTCCCCGGCTTGGAGATCGTGGAGCACCACGCCTTCCGCATCACGCGCAACGCCGACTTCGAGGTCGAGGAGGATCGCGACGAGGACCTGTTGCAGGCCCTCGAGCGCGAACTCGCGCGTCGCCGCTTCGGTTCGCCGGTGCGGCTGGAAGTCGCCGACGACATGACCGAGAACATGCTCGAACTCCTGTTGCGCGAGCTCGACGTCCACCCGGGCGACGTGATCGAGGTGCCGGGCCTCCTGGACCTGTCGTCGCTGTGGCAGATCTACGGGGTCGACCGGCCCGCCCTCAAGGACCCGCCCTTCGTGCCGGCGACGCCGCCGGCGTTCGGCGAACGGGAGACGCCGAAGAGCATCTTCGCGACGCTGCGCGACGGGGACGTGTTGGTGCACCATCCGTACGACTCCTTCTCCACGACGGTGCAACGCTTCATCGAGCAGGCGGCCGCGGACCCGAACGTGCTGGCCATCAAGCAGACCCTGTACCGCACGTCCGGCGATTCGCCGATCGTCAGCGCTCTGATCGACGCCGCCGAGGCCGGCAAGCAGGTCGTGGCGCTGGTGGAGATCAAGGCCCGCTTCGACGAGCAGGCCAACATCAAGTGGGCCCGCGCCCTGGAACAGGCCGGGGTTCACGTGGTCTACGGCCTGATCGGCCTCAAGACCCATTGCAAGACATGCCTCGTCGTGCGCCGTGAGGGCTCGACCATTCGGCGTTACTGCCACATCGGCACGGGCAACTACAACCCCAAGACCTCGCGACTCTACGAGGACGTGGGGTTGTTGACGGCCTCGCCCGACATCGGCGCCGACCTCACCGATCTGTTCAATTCCCTTACCGGGTACTCGCGCAAGGTGTCCTACCGCAATCTGCTGGTGGCCCCCTACGGCGTCCGCCGGGGCATCGTCGAGCGCATCGAACGTGAGATCGCCGCCCACCGGGACGGTGCCGAGGCGCGTATTCGGGTGAAGGCCAACGCACTCGTCGACGAGCAGGTCATCGACGCGCTCTACCGGGCGTCCCAGGCAGGGGTGCGGGTGGAGGTCGTGGTGCGTGGCATCTGCGCACTGCGGCCGGGAGTGCCGGGGTTCTCCGAGAACATCACCGTCCGGTCGATTCTCGGGCGGTTCCTCGAGCATTCGCGAATCATTCACTTTCGCGCCATCGACGAGTTCTGGATCGGCAGTGCCGACATGATGCATCGTAATCTGGACCGTCGCGTCGAGGTGATGGCACAGGTGAAGGATCCGCGCTTGTCCGATCAACTCAACGACGTCTTCGAGTCCGCCATGGACCCGACCACCAGGTGTTGGGAATTGGCGCCCGACGGTCACTGGACCGCGTCGCCGCACGAGGGTCAGACGGTGCGGGACCACCAGGTCTCGCTGATGGAACGTCACCGGCATCCGTGACGCCGTCGGATGGCCGGCGGGTGGCGTGTTGATCGTCACGTTCTCGAATGACCTGCAGGAGTTGAGGTGACGAAGAAATCGCCGTCGTCGACGGCCACCAAGGTGACGTCCGCGGCGGGGGCGGTGCTGTGGCGCCCCGACGACGAGGGCTCCGGTGCCGCCGCCGCACCACTGGTGGCCGTCGTGCACCGACCGCGTTACGACGACTGGTCACTGCCCAAGGGCAAGGTGGATCCCGGCGAGACCGAACCCGTGACCGCGGTGCGCGAGGTCCTCGAGGAGACCGGCTACGCATCGGAGTTGGGCCGGCGACTCGCGGCGGTCAGCTATCCGCTGGAGTCCGGCGTCAAACACGTGCGGTACTGGGCCGCCCGCGCGGTGGGCGGCGAGTTCGTCCGCAACGACGAGGTCGACGAACTCGTCTGGCTGTCCCCCGCAGACGCCCTCAGACGTCTGCAGTATCCCCACGACCGTAAGGTGCTGCGGCGCTTCGCCAAGAAGCCGGCCGACACCCGCACGGTGCTGGTGGTCCGACACGGCACCGCGGGAAGCAAGGCCAGATACAAGGGCGACGACCACGATCGCCCCTTGGACAAGCACGGTCGCGCACAGGCCGAATCGCTGGTGGGGCAGCTGCTGGCCTTCGGCGCCACCGAGGTTCACGCCGCTCCGCGAGTGCGGTGTCAGCAGACGGTCGGCCCGCTCGCCGAGGAGTTGGGCGTGCCGATCCACGACGAGCCCACGCTGACCGAAGAGGCGTATGCCGACAGTCACGGCCCGGCCCGACGGCGCCTCCTGGAGATCGCCACGACCGACGGCACTCCGGTGGTCTGCTCGCAGGGCAAGGTGATTCCGGATCTCATCGCATGGTGGTGTGACCGCGACGGGGTTCGGCCGGACAAGTCACGCAATCGCAAGGGCAGCACGTGGGTGCTGTCGCTGGCAGACGACACGCTGGTCGCCGCCGACCACATCGGCAGCCCGCTGGCCGCCGACGGGTAGTCCACACGCAGACACGCCGTGGATCTGAGCGATCCACGGCGTGCCTTGTACCGGAGGTGAATCCGGAACTGCTGCTACTTGCGGCCCTTCTTGGCGGGGGCCTTCTTCGCGGGTGCCTTGGTGGCGGTGGTCTTCTTGGCCGGCGCCTTGGTGGCGGCAGCCTTCTTGACCGGAGCCTTGGTGGCAGCGGTCTTCTTCGCCGGCGCCTTGGTGGCGGCAGCCTTCTTGACCGGAGCCTTGGTGGCAGCGGTCTTCTTCGCCGGCGCCTTGGTGGCAGCGGTCTTCTTCGCCGGCGCCTTGGTGGCAGCGGTCTTGGCCGGCGCCTTCGTGGCGGCGGTCTTCTTCGCCGGCGCCTTGGTGGCAGCGGTCTTGGCCGGCGCCTTGGTGGCGGCGGTCTTCTTGGCCGGAGCCTTCGTCGCGGCCTTCTTGACTGCCTTCTTGGCGGCGGTCCTCTTGGCGGGTGCGGCGGTGGCACCGCGCTTCACGGCGGGACCCTCCGACGGGAGACGCTGTGCGCCAGACACAACGGCCTTGAACTGTGCCCCTGGCCGGAATGCCGGGACGGACGTCGGCTTGACCTTGACGGTCTCACCGGTGCGCGGATTTCGCGCAACACGGGCGGCGCGGCGACGCTGCTCGAACACGCCGAAGCCGGTGATGGTGACGCTGTCGCCCTTGTGGACGGCACGCACGATGGTGTCGACGACGTTCTCCACGGCGGCGGTCGCCTGCCGACGATCGGTGCCCAACTTGTCCGTGAGGACGTCGATGAGCTCTGCCTTGTTCATGCAAAACCTCCGAAGCCTGTGGCCCACCTTGAGCCAACTGAAAGCTACGGTAAACCTTTACACCGCTGATTTCCAAGAGCCACGCCCAATTTCGGGAATAGCTGGCACCAATTTCGGCAATCGGGTTGCCCCACACCACCGGTGGTACGGCGGTCCCAAAACGGGCTTGCTGGGGGTGATTTCGGCCCTTTTTGGCCCGCCGTCACACCGAAATGGTGCGCGGCTTCCAGCTCGGCCGGCTCGCCTCGAAGGCGGTGATGTCGTCCTGTTTGCGCAGCGTAAGGCCTATATCGTCCAGGCCTTCGAGCAGTCGCCACGCGGTGTAGTCGTCAATCGTGAACGGCACCATGACCGTTCCGGCGTGGATGCTTCGATCCTTCAGATCCACAGTGATTTCCAGGCCCGGTTGCTGCTCGATCAACTTCCACAGGATTTCCACATCGTCTTGCGCGACTTCGGCGGCCAAAAGTCCCGCCTTCCCCGAATTCCCGCGGAAGATGTCGGCGAACCGGGACGAGATCACCACCCGGAATCCGAAGTCCATGAGTGCCCACACGGCGTGCTCGCGGGAGGACCCGGTGCCGAAGTCGGGACCGGCCACCAGAACCGAACCCTTGTCGAACGGCGGGAGGTTCAGGACGAACGAGGGGTCGTTGCGCCAGGCGGCGAACAGCCCGTCCTCGAAACCCGTTCGGGTGACCCGCTTCAGGTACACCGCGGGGATGATCTGGTCGGTGTCGACGTTGGTCCGGCGCAGCGGAACGCCGATCCCGGTGTGGGTACGGAAGGCTTCCATGGCTGTCTCCTAGCGATTCTGGGTCAGGTCGGCGGGTGAGGACAGGGTGCCGCGCACGGCCGTCGCCGCGGCCACCGCAGGCGAGACCAGGTGGGTGCGGCCACCCTTGCCTTGGCGCCCTTCGAAGTTTCGGTTCGACGTCGCCGCGCAGCGCTCCCCCGGTGCGAGCTGATCGGGATTCATGCCGAGGCACATGGAGCAGCCGGCCTGCCGCCACTCGGCCCCGGCCGCGACGAAGATGTCGCCCAGCCCTTCGGATTCGGCCTGGACGCGGACCTTCATCGACCCCGGCACGACCAGCATCCGCATTCCGTCGGCGATCTTCCTGCCGCGCAGGACGTCCGCGACGATCCTCAGATCCTCGATGCGGCCGTTGGTGCACGAGCCCACGAACACCGTGTCGACCGGGATGTCGCGCATCGCGGTACCCGGCTGAAGATCCATGTACGCCAAGGCCTTCTCGGCCGCCTGGCGCTCCCCTTCGTCGAACATCAGTTCTGGGTCGGGCACCGAGGCGCTCAGTGGGACGCCCTGACCCGGGTTGGTGCCCCAGGTGACGAACGGGCTCAACTCGGCCGCGTCGAGGTACACCTCGGTGTCGAATTCGGCTCCGTCGTCGGTGCGCAACTGGCTCCACGCCTCGACGGCGGCGTCCCAGTCGGCGCCCGCCGGGGCGTGCGGACGGCCCTTCAGGTAGGCGAAGGTGGTCTCGTCCGGCGCGACCATGCCGGCGCGTGCGCCTGCCTCGATGCTCATGTTGCAGATGGTCATCCGCCCCTCCATCGACAGCGCTTCGATGGCGCTGCCGCGGTATTCGATGACGTAGCCCTGCCCGCCGCCCGTGCCGATCTTCGCGATGACGGCCAGGATCACGTCCTTGGCGCTGGTTCCCGGAGGAAGCACGCCGTCGACGTTGACCGCCATTGTCTTGAACGGCCGCAACGGCAATGTCTGGGTGGCGAGCACGTGCTCGACCTCGGAGGTGCCGATGCCCATCGCCAAGGCGCCGAACGCACCGTGGGTCGAGGTGTGGCTGTCGCCGCAGACGATCGTCATCCCCGGTTGGGTGAGGCCCAGTTGCGGTCCGATGATGTGGACGATGCCCTGCTCGACGTCGCCCATCGGATAGAGGCGGACGCCGAATTCGGCGCAGTTGCGGCGCAACGTCTCCACCTGGGTGCGCGAGATCGGGTCGGCGATCGGCTTGTCGATGTCCTTGGTCGGCACGTTGTGGTCCTCGGTGGCGATCGTCAGATCGGTGCGCCGAACCGGCCGTCCCGCCAAGCGAAGTCCGTCGAATGCCTGAGGGCTGGTCACCTCGTGGACGAGGTGCAGGTCGACGTAGATCAGATCGGGTTCGCGCGCGGCGTCCTGTCCCGCGCCGTGAGACACGACGTGGTCGGCCCACACCTTCTCTGCCATGGTGCGCGGTGCGCCTGGGGTTCCGGTCATGACCATCTTTCATCCCTTCGGGCGACGGCAGAGGGCGCTGCCGTCGCACTGGGTCTCAGTGCGGGGCGTCTCAACATTCGGGACGCTAGTATCTCCCTATGGGACAGGATAGCGGCATCGGCGTGCTCGACAAAGCGGTGGGCGTACTGCACGCCATAGCCGAGTCGCCCTGCGGCCTCGCCGATCTGTGCGAGCGCACGGGCTTGCCCCGGGCCACCGCCCACCGGTTGGCCGCGGGCCTCGAAGTGCACCGACTGCTGGCCCGCGACACCGACGGTCGGTGGTGCCTGGGGCCCGCCCTGAACGAGCTCGCCGGTCGGGTCGACGATCCGCTGCTGGCGGCAAGCGCCGCGGTCCTGCCCAGGCTTCGCGAGATCACCGGCGAGAGCGTGCAACTGTATCGACGCGAGGGCATGTCCCGGGTCTGCGTGGTGGCCCTCGAACCGCCGGCCGGATTGCGCGACACCGTGCCCGTCGGCACCCGCCTGCCGATGACGGCCGGCTCGGGGGCCAAGGTGCTCCTGGCCTACAGCGACCCCGCAACGCAACAGTCCGTGCTTCCGACGGCCAAGTTCACCGACCGCACCCTGGCGGAGGTCCGCAAGCGAGGCTGGGCGCAGAGCGCCGCCGAACGGGAACCCGGCGTGGCAAGCGTGTCTGCGCCGGTGCGGGACGCCCGCGGGTCGGTGGTGGCCGCCATCTCGGTGTCGGGTCCCATCGACCGGATGGGCAGGCGGCCCGGCGCACGGTGGGCGGCCGATCTCCTGGCCGCGGCCGACGCCCTCACCAAACGGCTATGACGCCGTCACGTGGGCCCCGGAACGACGAAGGGCGCCCATCCAAGGGATGAGCGCCTTCACCGGTGGTACCCCCGATGGGATTCGAACCCACGCTACCGCCGTGAGAGGGCGGCGTCCTAGGCCGCTAGACGACGGGGGCTAGAACTAATTCCGGTTGGCCAGCATAGCTCAGGTGAACTGCGTCGACCTAATCGCTCGACGCCCCGTGCAGACCTACCGGAATTGGCTGGGGTACCAGGACTCGAACCTAGAATGGCGGTACCAGAAACCGCTGTGTTGCCAATTACACCATACCCCAATTGCCGCCCGTAACCGCTGGTCACCGGCGTGCCGGCGGCTAAGCAACCGCTGGAGCGAACCAGCGTCTGCAATCACCGACCGACGAGCACACTACCAAAGATTTCGGCGCTCGATTTCACGCCTGCGCCAACGCGTGGTCACGTCCGCCCCGCAGCCTGGCCACGCTGCGGTCACGGCCCAGCAGTTCCATCGACTCGAACAGCGGCGGGCTGACCGAGGAGCCGGTGACCGCCACCCGGATCGGGCCGAACGCCTTGCGCGGCTTGAGCTCGAGGCCGTCCAGCAGCGCCGCCTTGAGCGCCGCCTCGATGCCGGCGGTGGTCCAGTCGGCCAGCTCCTCCAGAGCCCCCAGTGCCGCGTCCAGCACCGGTACGGCCTCGGCTCGCAACTCCTTGGCCGCCGACTTCTCGTCGAGCGCGTAGGACGCCTCGTCGAAGAACTTCAGCAGCTCCCACGCGTCGCCGAGCACGACGATGCGCGTCTGCACGAGCGCGGCCGCCTCTGCGAACCCGGCGTCGTCCAAGCCGGTGTCGTGGCCGTGCGCCACGAAGTAGTCCCGCAGCCGCGAGGTGAAGTCCGCGACGTCGAGCATCCGGATGTGCTCGGCGTTGATCGCGTCGGCCTTCTTCTGGTCGAACCGGGCCGGGTTGGAGTTGACGTTCGCGACGTCGAAGGCGGCCACCATCTCGTCGAGGCTGAACAGATCGTGGTCGTCGGCGATCCCCCAGCCCAGTAGCGCAAGGTAGTTGAGAAGGCCCTCGGGGATGAAGCCGCGATCACGATGCAGGAACAGGTTCGACTGCGGGTCGCGCTTCGACAACTTCTTGTTGCCGTCGCCCAGAACGCTTGGCAAGTGCGCGAATTCGGGCACGCGCTCGGCGACGCCGATGCGAATCAAGGCCTGGTACAGCGCGATCTGCCGTGGAGTCGACGGCAGGATGTCCTCGCCGCGCAGGACGTGGGTGATCTTCATCAGGGCGTCGTCGACGGGGTTGACCAAGGTGTACAGGGGATCGCCGTTGCCGCGGGTGATCGCGAAGTCGGGCACGATGCCCGCCGCGAAGGTCGTCGGGCCGCGGACGAGGTCGTTCCACGTGATGTCCTCGTCCGGCATCCGCAGTCGCAGGACGGGTGCGCGCCCCTCGGCGGCGAACCGGGCGCGGTCCTCGTCGGTCAGGGTGCGGTCGTGGTTGTCGTAACCCAGCTTCGGATTGCGGCCGGCGGCGACGTGCCGGGCCTCGACCTCCTCGGCCGTGGAATAGGCCTCGTACACCTCGCCCGCCTCGAGGAGTTTGGCGACGACGTCACGGTAGATCTCGCTGCGCTGGGACTGCCGGTAGGGCTCGTACGGGCCGCCGACCTCCGGCCCCTCGTCCCAGTCCAGACCCAGCCAGCGCAGCGCGTCGAGAATGGCGGCGTAGCTTTCGGCACTGTCGCGCGCGGCGTCGGTGTCCTCGATGCGGAAGACGAAGGTGCCACCGGTGTGCCGGGCGTAGGCCCAGTTGAACAAGGCGGTGCGCACCAGTCCGACGTGCGGCGTCCCGGTGGGTGACGGGCAGAACCGGACTCGTACCTCGGCGGTCATGACTTGCCCTTGCGCACAACGGGGTTGGTGAGAGTTCCGATGCCCTCTATCGTGATGCTGACGGTGTCGCCGTCCTCGATGGGACCGACGCCCTCCGGCGTTCCCGTCAGGATCAGGTCACCGGGAAGCAGAGTCATCACCGCCGAGGCCCACTCGATGATGGCGCCGATGTCGTGAATCATCAGCGAGGTTCGACTGTGTTGCCGCATCTCACCGTTGACCTCGGTGCGCAGATCCAGATCGAACGGGTTGACGTCGGTGTCGATCCACGGACCGACCGGGCAGAAGGTGTCGTGCCCCTTGGCACGCATCCACTGCCCGTCCTTCTTCTGCTGATCGCGCGCCGAGACGTCGTTGGCGATGGTGTACCCGAGGATGTTCTCGGCGGCCTTGGACGCGGGAACGTCCTTGCACGGCCGTCCGATGACGGCCGCCAACTCGCCCTCGTGGTGCACGGGGTGCGCGTCCGCGGGGAGCTGGATGGGCACGTTGGGCCCGATGATGGCGGTGTTCGGCTTCAGGAAGATCACCGGATCCTCCGGCGCCTCGCCCCCCATCTCGGCGGCGTGGGCAGCGTAGTTCTTGCCCATGCACACGACCTTGCTGGCCAGGATGGGTGCGAGCAGTCGCACGTCGGCCAGTGGCCAGGACCGGCCGGTGAACGTCGGAGTGCCGAATGGATGTTCGGCGATTTCGCGGGCCCGTGCCTCGAGGGCACCGTTCGCGACGTCGCCTTCGATGCTTACGAAGGCGACCCCATCTGGACTGGCAATTCGACCGAGGCGCATTTTTCCCACCCTAGGACACCGGCCGTTCCCGCCCACATCGCCGGAGCATTTCGCCGTTCCCCCGACACCGACTGGCCTTGCCGCGCCACAGCCGACGAAGGCGCATTCTCATTTGCCGATCCCACTTGTTGAGACACGCATTCGGCATGGTGAGATCATCGTGCCACGATGGAGGCATGTCCGAACACGTCGTCGGGACCGCACGCCGCTGGTCGATGTTGGTCATCGCGCTCGCCACGACCCTGTGCGCCAACGTCTTCATCAACGGGGTGGCGTTCCTCATCCCGACCCTGCACGTCGAGCGTGGGCTCGACCTCGCGCAAGCGGGCCTGGTGTCCGCGCTTCCCAGTTTCGGGATGGTCGTCACGTTGATCGCCTGGGGGTATCTGGTCGACAGGTTCGGCGAACGCACGGTGTTGACCGTCGGATCGGCGCTGACCGCCGCCGCGGCCTTCGCCGCAGCCTCGGTCGACTCCCTGGTCGCGGTGGGCGTGTTCCTGTTCCTCGGCGGCATGGCGGCCGCGAGCAGCAACTCGGCCAGTGGGCGCCTGGTCGTCGGGTGGTTTCCGCCCCACCAGCGCGGCCTGGTGATGGGCATCCGCCAAACCGCACAACCCCTGGGGGTCGGGTTGGGCGCGTTGGTGATTCCACAGCTCGCCCAGGGGGGCGGCGTCTCGGCGGCGCTGACGTTCCCGGCGATCGCGTGCGCCGTGGCGGCCGTGGTCAGCGCGATCGGCGTCCTCGATCCGCCGCGGCCGCCCCGGGCCGAGGCGCCCGCCGAGGATCTGGTGAATCCCTATCGCGGGTCGTCGACGTTGTGGCGCATCCACGCCGTCTCGGTGATGCTGGTCGTACCGCAGTGCGTGGTGTGGACCTTCACCCTGGTGTGGTTGATGACCGACCGCGGGTGGTCGGCGGCCTCGGCCGGTGCGATGGTCACCTTCGCCCAGATCCTCGGCGCGGGCGGCAGAATCGCCGCCGGCAGGTGGTCGGACAAGGCCGGTTCGCGGCTGCATCCCATCCGCACCATCGCCATCGGCGCGGCCGTCGCGATGGCCCTCCTCGCCGCGACCGACCTCGTCCACTCCCCCCTCTCCATCGCGGTGATGGTCGTGGCGTCCGTGATCACCGTGTCCGACAACGGCTTGGCCTTCACCGCGATCGCCGAGATCGCCGGACCGTTCTGGAGTGGCCGGGCCCTCGGCACGCAGAACACCAGCCAACTGCTGACCGCAGGCATCGTGCCGCCCGTGTTCGGCGCGCTGATCACCGTCGCCGGTTACCCGCTGGCGTTCGCGGTGTGTGCGCTGTTCCCGTTGGTGGCACTGCCACGGGTGCCCGTGAACGCCGATCCGCTGCGACGTCAAGCACCGACGACCTGACGCCGCGGCAGCACCAGCAGCGCCGCGGCGAGGAAGCACAGCGCCCCGAGGAACGTGCCGAGGTTGGCGAGCGCCTGGTCGGCGACGCTCCCCGACCGGGACACGAACGCCCCGACCGCACTTGCCCCAAAGGCGATGCAGCCGATCATGTTGACCCACCCGGCCTGCCAGTCACGGGACGCCGGCCGCCAGGCACCGACGCTGGCCGTGACGGCGACGACGCCGAGCGCGGCGCTGACCAGAAAGGCGAGCGATCCCGTCGCGTCCGGCGCCCACACCAGCCTGCGCTCGGCCATCACCTCGTGCGCCCACACCGCCGCACCGGTGCTGACGTTGAACAGAACGGTGCCACCGAACTGCACCGCGGCGCAGCGCCATTCGACGCTGCCCTCGGGCCGCGCCAGCACCAGCTGGATCCATGCCGCGCTGGTGAAGAACCAGGAGCCGACGAAGCACAGCGCGTTGGCCGCACCGGCACCGGCCACGGCTGCCACCCCGGGCACCGTGGCCGCCGCGAAGAACGCCGATCCGACGACGAACAACCAGCATTGGTGGGTGAGCGTCACCGCCGACCGCAGCCTGGTGGTCGCCATGACGCCGAACCTACATCGCGCCGCCGGTAAATCGCCGCGCGGACGCCGCCGTCACGACGTCCTGGGCAACCCCGGCGGATTGATCTCCGACCGCGGGACCGCCTCGCCGCCCAGACCCCAGCGGTCGAGCGCCTTGCGGTACGTGCCGTTCTGGATCACGTGGTTGAGGGCCTGGTTGACCGCCTGGATCAATCCGTCGTCCTTCTTGGTCAGGACCGCGATCTCGCCCTGCAACGCGTCACCGCCACCGGAGTAGGTGGCCAGGATCTTCGTCTCCTTGGCGCTCGCCGAGTGATACACCGCCGACGGGTTGGGACCCAGATAGCCGTCGATTCGCTTGGAGGCCAACGCAAGGTAGTAGTCGGCGTTGTTCTGGTAGTACACGATCTGCGCCGGCGTCAGCCCGTCGGCCGCGTTCCGGGCGTTCCAGTCGACCAGCAGCTGCTCCTGGTTGGTGCCGGAGGTGACACCGATCCGCTTGCCCGCGATGTCCTTCCGGTCGTGGTAGGTCCACGTCGAGTCGGCGGGCGCCTCCAGGGCCAGATTGTCCAACCGGTAGGTCGCGAAGTCGTACTTCTCCTTGCGCTCCTCGGTGACCGTCACGTTGGAGATGAACGCGTCGGCCTCCCCCGAGTCGATCCGGACGAAGTTCTGCGCCCAGTCGGCGTTGGAGTTCTCCACCCTGAGCCCGAGGACGTCGCCGACGAGGTGCGCGACGTCGACCTCGCTGCCGACGATGGTGGCGTTGTCGCTGGCGTAGAAGTCCAGCGGCGGCGTGGATCCGACGTTGGCGGTGACCCGCAGGACGCCGCGGTCACGGATCGGTGCCGGAACCAGCGCGGCGATCGCGTCGACCTTCTCGGTCGTGATCCTTCCCTTCTGCTCGGGGGTGAGGTCGAAGGTCTGCCCGTTGTCAGCGGTCACGGTGTCGCCGACCGTCGGCTCGCTGCAGGACGTGGCCAGCAGCGCGACGGAGGTCGACGCGACGAGGATGGCCGTGGCAGCACGAAGTGTTCTCACGATTCAGCTCTCTCGGTGGTCGGACGTCAAAGGACGTGGGACAGGAATTCACGGGTTCTGGCGTGCTCGGGGTGGTCGAACACCGCCTCGGGTGGGCCCTGCTCGACGACGACGCCGCCATCCATGAAGACGACGGTGTCGGCGACCTCGCGGGCAAACCCGACCTCGTGGGTGACGATGACGAGCGTCGCACCGTCGCGGGCCAGTTGACGGATGACCTCGAGCACCTCCCCGACCAACTCGGGGTCGAGGGCCGAGGTCGGCTCGTCGAAGAGGATCACCTTGGGACGCAGCGCGAGTGCGCGGGCGATCGCGACGCGCTGCTGCTGACCGCCGGAGAGCCGACGGGGATGGTCGTGGGCCTTGTCGCCGACGCCGACGCGCTCGAGCAGTTCGAGGGCATGCGCCTGCACCTCGGCACGGCGTCGCCCCTGGGCCGAGACCGGCGCCTCCACCACGTTCTCCAGCACGGTCAGGTGCGGGAAGAGGTTGAAGTTCTGGAACACGAAGCCGATCCGACTGCGCTGCCGCAGGATCTCGCGCGATTTCAGTTCGTGCAGGGTGCGGCCCTTGAGTCGGTAGCCGACCAGCTCTCCGTCGACCTTGACCAGACCCGCGTCCACCTTCTCGAGGTGGTTCAGCACGCGCAGCAGGGTCGACTTCCCCGAACCCGACGGCCCGAGGATCGCGGTGACCTCACCGGGGCGCACCAACAGGTCGACGCCCTTGAGGACCTCCAGGGTCCCGTAGGACTTGCGTACGCCCCGCGCCTCGACCGCGTACCCGGTCACCGCGTCGCTCCCCGCGGCGACAGTGGAAGGGACGCAAGCCTTCTCCGGAGCGATTGGACGGGCGTCAGCGGAACCGTCCGCAGCGCGCCACGCGCGTAATGGCGTTCGACGTAGAACTGCACGATCGACAGCAACGAGGTGAGCACGATGTACCAGACGGTGGCGACCATGAGCAGCGGCACCACCCGTCCGCTGCGGCCGTAGATCACCTGCACCTGATAGAACAGTTCGGCGATCGCCATGACGGACACGATCGACGTCCCCTTGAAGAGCGAGATCACCTCGTTGGCCGCGTTGGGCAGGATCCCGCGCATCGCCTGCGGAAGGACGATCCTGAAGAACTCCCGGCGCTTCGGGATGCCCAGCGCCGCAGACGCTTCGAGCTGACCCTGGTCGACGGAGATGATCCCGGCGCGGACGATCTCGGCCGAGTAGGCGGCCTGATGCAACGCCAGACCGATGATCGCCGCCATCGGACCGCTGATCACGCCGTTCACGTCGAAGCTGAAGAAGGCGGGCCCGAACGGAACACCGACGCTCAACGTCCGGTACAGGTAGGCGATGTTGAACCAGAACAGCAGTTGCACGATCAGCGGGATGGACCGGAACGCCCAGACGTAGCACCACGAAATCACCTGCAGCACGGGGTTGTGCGAGAGCCGGGCCGCGGCGATGGCGATGCCGAGGGCGAAGCCGATCAGGGTGCCCCAGAACGTCAACTGGATCGTCAGCCAGAGGGCGGCCATCACCGACTTGGCCGTGAAGTACTGGGCGAACGTGGCCCAGTCCCATCCGGGGTTGGTCGCCAGACCGTGCACGAACTGGGCGAGGACCACCAGCGTCGCCACGCCGATCACCCATCGCCACGGATGCCAGGTGCGCGCCACGGTCAGGGACTCCGCAGCCAGACCCGGATCGTCGTCGACGGCGGCGTTGGCTGCGTTCGGTGCCACGGCGGTCATCGCTCACCCGCTCCGGGGGTGCGGACCCGCGTCAGCACCGAGCGCTGCCGGAGCGTGAAACCCAGAGACTCGTACAGCCGGATCGCCGACACGTTGTCGGCTCTGGCGTGCAGGAACGGGATTTCACCCCGCGCGCGGATCCCGTGTCCCACCGCGCGGACCAGTCGTGTGCTCAGACCTCGCTTGCGGTATCGCGGATCGGCGCACACGGCGCTGATCTCGGTCCATCCCTGCGGGTGCATGCGTTCGCCGGCCAGCGCGACCAGCCGGCCGCCGTCGACGAACCCGAGATACGTCCCCATCTCGATCGTTCGCACCCGGAAGGGACCGGGTTCGGTGCGCGCGACGAGGTCCAGCATCCGTGGTACGTCATCGGATTCGAGGACGACGGCGTCCGGGTCGGGAGTCACCTCGAGGTTCGATCCGTCGAGTTGCACCGACCCCATCCGGCCGAGGAGCTCCCAGCCGGCGGGCGGCACGTACGCTCCGCGCAACGACACCTCCGCGGCCGGACCGGCCAACTCCGCGAGGTCCGCCCAATCTCGCTCGTCGAGATGGCGCGGGTGGCCGACGAACCCGGCCACCTCCTGGTCGTACCTGGCGATGCGTCCGGACCAGACGGCGAACCGCGCGTGGGCACCGCGCAACGACGACCGAATGGGGTCGTCGAGCGGGTGAAGCGCCGAATCCGTGTCCCTGCGAACGGTTTCCGTGGTCAATCCATACTCCTCGCGTCTGACACTTCGACGCTAGGAGCGGGGACGGCCGGTCTCCACCCTTTGGATCAGCCTGAGTATGTGGCGATCAGATCAGAGCAGGCCCACGATGCGGTCGCCGGTCTCGGAGGTGGAGAGCGTCGCGCCGTCGAGCGTGGCGAGGTGCTTGGCCACCGCGGCGTCGACCCGCGCGGCCGCGGCGTCCTCGCCCAGGTGCGCCAGCAGAAGGGCCACCGACATGACCGCCGCGGTGGGATCGGCGATGCCCTGGCCCGCGATGTCCGGGGCGCTGCCGTGCACCGGCTCGAACATCGACGGGTTGGTTCCCGTCGCGTCGATGTTGCCGCTCGCGGCCAGCCCGATACCACCGGACACCGCTGCCGCGAGGTCGGTGATGATGTCGCCGAACAGGTTGTCGGTCACGATCACGTCGAAGCGCCCCGGGTCGGTGACCATGTGAATCGTGGCGGCGTCGACGTGCTGGTAGGCGACCTCGACGTCGGGAAACTCCCGGCCCACGTCGGCCACGATGCGCGACCACAGCTTGCCCGCGAACGCCAGCACGTTGGTCTTGTGGACGAGGGTCAGGTGCTTGCGGCGGTTGGCCGCCCGCGCGAACGCGTCGCGCACCACGCGCTCGACGCCGAAGGCGGTGTTCAGGCTGACCTCGGTGGCCACCTCGTGCGGCGTGCCGACGCGGATCGCGCCACCGTTGCCGGTGTACGGGCCCTCGGTGCCCTCGCGGACGACCACGAAGTCGAGGTCCACCTCACCGAGCGGGCTGGTGACGCCGGCGTGCAGCTTCGACGGGCGCAGGTTGACGTGGTGGTCGAGTTCGAACCGCATCCGCAGTAGCAGCCCGCGCTCGAGCACGCCGCTGGGCACCGACGGATCGCCGATGGCGCCCAACAGGATCGCGTCGTGGGTGCGCAGCTCGTCGACCAGACCGTCGGGCATGACCTCACCCGTGGCGTGATAGCGCCGGGCACCGACGTCGTAGGTCGTCTTCTCGACTCCCGGCGTGACGACGTCGAGCACCTTGAGCGCTTCGTCGACGACCTCGGGTCCGATGCCGTCCCCGGCGATCACGGCCAACTTCATGACAGGTCCACCAATTCCAGTGTCGTGGCGCTGACGTCGGCGCCGAGCGCGGTCAGCACGTCGCCGGGCACCTGGCGATCCAGCCGCAGCATGATCGTCGCGCCGTCACCGTCGGCGTCCTGACTGAGTTGGGCGGCAAGGATGTTGACCCCGGCGCCGCCCAGTCGCGTGCCGATGGTGCCGAGCGCCCCCGGTACGTCGCTGTAGTTGACGATCAGGTTCACGCCCTCGGCCCGCAGGTCGAGGTTGCGCTCGTTGATCTGGACGATCTTCTGCACCTGCTGCGGACCCGAGAGCGTGCCCGCGACGTTGACCGTGGACCCGTCGGCCGCCACGGCACGCACGTCGACGACACTGCGGTGGTTGGGGCTCTCCGATGCCGCGGTGATGGCGGCCTCCACGCCGCGCTCGGCGGCCAGCGACGGCGCGTTGACGAAGGTCACCTGGTCCTCGATGACGGCGGAGAACAACCCGCGCAGCGCCGAGAGCTTCAGCACCTCGACCTCCTCGGCGGCCAGCTCACCGCGAACCTGGACGGACAGGTTGGTGGGCAGCTCGGCGGACAGCGCGCCCACCAGCAGCCCCAGCTTGCGCACCAGGTCCAGCCACGGCGCGACTTCCTCGCCGACCACGCCGCCGCCGACGTTGACGGCGTCGGGCACGAACTCCCCGGCCAGCGCCAGCCGCACGCTGGCCGCGACGTCGGTGCCGGCGCGGTCCTGCGCCTCGGCGGTCGACGCGCCGAGGTGGGGCGTGACGACGACCTCGGGCAGCTCGAACAGCGGGCTGTCGGTGCAGGGTTCGGTGGAGAAGACGTCGAGACCGGCGCCGCGGACGTGGCCGCTCTTGATGGCGTCGGCCAGCGCCTGCTCGTCGATCAGTCCGCCACGGGCGGCGTTGACGATGATGACACCCGGCTTGGTCTTGGCCAGGGCGTCGGTGCCGATGAGGCCCGCGGTCTCCTTGGTCTTGGGCAGGTGCACGGAGATGAAGTCCGCGCGCCCGAGCAGCTCGTCGAGGGAGAGCAGCTCGATGCCGAGCTGCGCGGCCCGCGCCTGCGAGACGTAGGGGTCGTACGCGGTGATGTGGGCGCCGAACGCGGCCAGCCGCTGCGCGACGAGCTGCCCGATGCGGCCGAGGCCCACCACGCCGACCGTCTTGCCGAAGATCTCCACGCCGGAGAACTTGGACCGCTTCCAGGTGTGCTCGCGCAGCGTCGCGTCGGCCGCGGGAATCTGGCGGGCCGCGGCCAGCATCAGCGCCAGCGCGTGCTCGGCGGCGCTGTGGATGTTCGACGTCGGCGCGTTGACCACCAGCACACCGCGTGCGGTGGCGGCGTCGACGTCGACGTTGTCGAGGCCGACGCCGGCGCGGGCGACGATCTTCAACCTGGGGGCTGCGGCGATGACCTCGGCGTCCACCGTCGTCGCCGATCGCACCAGCAGGGCGTCGGCCTCGGGGACCGCGGCCAGCAGCTTCTCCCGGTCGGGGCCGTCGACCCAGCGCACCTCTACCTGGTCTCCCAGGGCGGCAACGGTCGATTCGGCGAGTTTGTCGGCGATCAATACAACGGGCAGGCTCACGCGAACAGAGTAGTGGGCTGTAATTACTCTATGGACGTCACGGTGGTCGGCAGTGGACCCAACGGGCTGAGCGCGGCGGTCGTCTGCGCCAGGGCGGGCCTGCGCGTGCGCGTGGTGGAGGCACAGCCCACCGCGGGCGGCGGCGCGCGGACCATGCCCGATCCCGAGTATCCCGGCGTCAGCCACGACGTCTGCTCGGCCGTGCACCCGCTCGGGGTGGCGTCCCCGTTCTTCGCCGAGTTCGACCTCGCCGCGCGCGGAGTGCAGTTGACGGCGCCGGAGATCTCCTATGCCAACCCCCTGCCGGGCCGGTCGACCGCGGTGGCGTACCGCTCACTGGACCGGACGTGCGCCGAGCTCGACGACGGCGCGTCGTGGCGGCGGCTCTTCGGTCCGCTGGTCGACCACGTCGACGGCGTGCTGGGCTTCTTCCTCGGCGACAAGCGCTCGCTGCCGCCGGACCTCGTGACGACGGTGCGCACGGGGTTGCGCGTGCTGACCCAGGGCAGCCCGGCGTGGGGGACGCTCTACGGCGAGGACGCGCGAGCGTTGTTCACCGGGGTTGGCGCACATGCGATTTCGACGATGCCGTCCCCGGTCAACAGCGGGGCCGGGTTGATGCTGGGGACGGTGGCACACACCGCCGGATGGCCCGTGCCCGTCGGTGGCACCCAGACGATCGCCGACGCGCTCATCGCGGACCTGCGCGCGCATGGCGGCGACGTGGTGGTCGGCGAACCCGTGACCACTCCCCCGGCGGGCGTGGTGGTCTACGACACCGCGCCGACCGCGCTGCTGGACGTCTACGGTGACGCCGTTCCGTCGCGGTACGCAAAGGCGTTGCGCCGCTACCGATATGGTCCCGGCGTGTGCAAGGTCGACTTCGTGCTCTCCGGTGAGATTCCGTGGCTGGACGAGCGCGTCGGGCGCGCCTCGACGGTGCACATGGGCGGCAGCCGGGTGCAAATGGCCCTGGCCGAACGGGAGGTCAACGCCGGTCGCCACGCCGAGTGGCCGATGACGCTGGCCGCCCTGCCGCACGTGACGGATCCGTCGCGAATCGACGCGCAGGGGCGCCGGCCGCTGTGGACCTACGCCCACGTCCCCTCGGGCTCGACGGCCAACCTGGTCGAGACGATCACCGACATGTTCGAACGGGCCGCCCCCGGCTTTCGCGACCTGGTGGTGGCGGCGCGATGCGTTCCCGCGGCCCAAATGGCCGACCACAACGCGAATTACGTCGGCGGCGACATCATCGTCGGCGGCGCGACGCTGTTCGGTGCCATGATCGGACCGACGCTGCGGCTCGACCCGTGGACCACGCCGATCCCGAAGGCGTACCTCTGCTCGTCGGCCACGCCGCCGGGGACGGGCGTGCACGGGATGGCGGGCTACTACGCGGCACGCACGTTGCTGCGCCGCGAATTCGGACTGACGACGTTGCCGAGCCTGGCTCCGTGACGACCTTCCTGCTGGTGCCCGGCGGCGGCTGCGATCCGTCGTGCTGGCGCTTCGTGGTCGACGAGCTCGCCCGTCGCGGGCACCGCGGGATCGCCGTCGACCTGCCGTGCGAGGACGATACGGCCGATCTCGACGCCTACGCCGACGCCGTGGTGGCCGCGCACCGCGACGACGGGGAACCGCCGGTCGTCGTCGCGCATTCCTTCGGCGGCTTCACCGGGGCGCTCGCGTGCACCCGGGTGGGGGCGTCGGCGCTGGTCTACGCCTCGGCCATGATCCCCCGGCCCGGCGAACGGCCGGCCGACTGGTGGGCCGCCACCGAATGCCTTGCCGCTCAACGTGCGGCGGCCTCGGCCGGCGGGTACGACCTCGACGACGACAACGAGCTCTACTACAACGGCGTCGACGCTTCCGTCGTCGCTGCGGAAGTGCCCCGCGGTCAGTCGTCGACCCCGACGGTGGCCCCGTGGCCGGCGCCGGAGCTGCCGCCGGTCACGACGAGGTTCGTGCTGTTCGCCGACGACCGGTTCTTTCCGGCGGACTTCATGCGCGGCGTGGTCGCCGACCGGCTCGGCGTCGAACCCGAGGTCACCCCCGGCGGGCACATGGCCATGCTGTCGCATCCGGTCGAACTGACCGACCGCATCCTGGCCCAGACATGACTTCGGCGCGTAAACGATCGTCGAGCGAACGTTTACGCGCCGAAATCGGGCTGGCTAAGCGGTTTCGGTGATCGGCCGGTCGACCCAGCTCATCAGGTCGCGCAGCTTCTTGCCGGTGACCTCGATGGGGTGCTCGGCGTTCTCCTTGCGCAGCTTCTCCAGGCGCTTGTTGCCGCCCTCGACGTTGGCGACGAGCTCCCGGACGAACGTGCCGTCCTGGATGTCCTTGAGGATGGCGCGCATGCGCTCCTTGGTGTCGGCGTCGATGACGCGCGGACCGGACAGGTAGCCGCCGAACTCCGCGGTGTCGGACACCGAGTAGTTCATCCGGGCGATGCCACCCTCGTACATCAGGTCGACGATGAGCTTGAGCTCGTGCAGCACCTCGAAGTAGGCCATCTCGGGGGCGTAGCCCGCCTCGACCATGACCTCGAAACCGACCTTCACCAATTCCTCGGTGCCGCCGCACAACACGGCCTGCTCACCGAAGAGGTCGGTCTCGGTCTCTTCCTTGAACGTGGTCTTGATGACGCCGGCGCGGGCGCCGCCGATGGCCTTGGCGTAGGACAGCGCCAGCGCCTGACCCTCACCGGTCGGGTCCTGGTCGACGGCGATCAGGCAGGGCACGCCCTTGCCGTCGACGAACTGACGGCGGACCAGGTGACCCGGACCCTTCGGCGCAACCATGCCGACGGTGATGTCGTCGGACGGCTCGATCAGGTTGAAGTGGATGTTCAGGCCGTGACCGAAGAACAGGGCGTTGCCCGCGACCAGGTTCGGCTCGATGTCGTTCTTGAAGATCTCGGCCTGAGCGGTGTCGGGCGCCAGCAACATGATGACGTCGGCCCACTTGGCGACCTCGGCGGGCGTGCCGACCTCGAGACCCTGCTCGGTGACCTTCTCGCGGGACTTGGAGCCCTCCTTGAGGCCGACCTTGACCTCGACGCCGGAGTCACGCAGCGACAGCGAATGCGCATGCCCCTGGCTGCCGTAGCCGATGACGGCGACCTTGCGTCCCTGGATGACCGACAGGTCTGCGTCGTCGTCGTAGAACATCTCAACTGCCATTGTGTAATGCCACCTTGCTCTTCCTGGTCTCTACTGCGTTGCGAACGGTTGACTACTTGACGCCGGAGATGCCGCGCGGTCCGCGGGCGAGCGTCACCATGCCGGACTGCGCGATCTCTCGAATGCCATAGGGCTCCAGGAGCGCCAACAGCGCCTCCAGCTTGCCAGGCGTCCCCGTGGCCTCGACCACGAGCGACTCGGCCGAGACGTCGACGACCTTGGCGCGGAACAGGTTCACCGCTTCGATGATCTGTCCGCGGGTCGCCGCGTCGGCACGGACCTTGATCAGGGCCAGTTCCCGAGAGACCGAGTTGTCCTCGTCCTGCTCGACGATCTTGATCACGTTGATCAGCTTGTTGAGTTGCTTGGTGATCTGCTCGAGCGGGAAGTCCTCCACCGAGACGACGATCGTCATCCGGGACAGGTTCTTCTGTTCGGTGGCACCGACGGCCAGCGACTGAATGTTGAAGCCACGCCGGGAGAACAACGACGCCACGCGCGCGAGCACGCCCGGCTTGTCCTCGACGAGCACCGACAGGGTGTGGGTCTTGATGGCCATCAGGCGTGCCCCTCGTTGCCCTGATCGTCGAACAACGGCCGGATGCCCCTGGCCGCCTCGATCTGGTCGTTGCTCATGCCCGCGGCCACCATCGGCCACACCTGGGCGTCGGCGCCGACGATGAAGTCGATGACCACCGGACGGTCGTTGATGGCCCGAGCCTGGTTGATGACGTCCTCGACGTCTTCGGCTCGCTCACAACGCAATCCGACGCAGCCGAGCGCCTCGGCCAACTTGACGAAGTCCGGGATGCGATGGCTGTGGGTGGACAGGTTGGTCTGGCTGTAGCGCTCCTCGTAGAAGAGCGTCTGCCATTGCCGAACCATGCCCAGGTTGCCGTTGTTGATCAGCGCCACCTTGATCGGCGCGCCCTCGACGGCACAGGTCGCCAACTCCTGGTTGGTCATCTGGAAGCAGCCGTCACCGTCGATGGCCCAGACCTCGGCCTCCGGCCGCGCGAACTTCGCACCCATGGCGGCGGGCACGGCGTAGCCCATCGTGCCGAGACCACCGGAGTTGAGCCACGTCTTGGGGTTCTCGTACTTGATGAACTGCGCAGCCCACATCTGGTGCTGCCCAACGCCTGCCACGTACACCGCGTCGGGACCGGCGATGCGACCGAGCGACTCGATGACGAACTCGGGGCTCATGCTGCCGTCGCTCTGCGGTCCGTAACTCAACGGGAACGTCTCCTGGACGCCGCGCAGGTATGCCCACCACTCGTCGAGATCCAGCGTGGCGGAGTCGGTGCCGTCGCGCCGCAGCGCGTCGAGCAGGTCGGAGATCACGTTCTTCACGTCGCCCACGATCGGCACGTCGGCGTTGCGGTTCTTGCCGATCTCCGCGGGGTCGATGTCGGCGTGGATCACCTTCGCGTCGGGCGCGAACGAATCCAGCTTGCCGGTCACGCGGTCGTCGAACCGGGTGCCCAGCGCGATCAGCAGGTCGCTCTTCTGCAGCGCGCCCACGGCCGCCACGGTGCCGTGCATGCCCGGCATGCCGAGGTTCTGCGGGTGGCTGTCGGGGAACGCGCCGCGGGCCATCAGCGTGGTGACCACCGGGATGCCGGTCAGGTTGGCCAGCTCCAGCAGTTCGGCGGAGGCCTCGCCCCGGATCACGCCGCCGCCGACGTACAGCACCGGCTTGCTCGACGCCGCGATCAGCTTGGCGGCCTCGCGCACCTGCCTGCTGTGCGGCCGGGTGTTCGGCTTGTACCCGGGCAGGTCGATCTTCGGCGGCCAGCTGAACGTGCACTGCGCCTGCAGCACGTCCTTCGGGATGTCGACGAGCACGGCGCCGGGACGGCCGGAGCGTGCGATGTGGAACGCCTCGGCGATCTGCTGGGCGATCTCGTCGCCGTTGCGGACCAGAAAGTTGTGCTTGGTGATCGGCATCGTGATGCCCGAGATGTCGGCTTCCTGGAAGGCGTCGGTGCCGATGAGGGCGCGGCCGACCTGCCCGGTGATGGCCACGACGGGGATCGAGTCCATCTGCGCGTCGGCCAGTGGGGTCACCAGGTTGGTGGCACCGGGGCCGGAGGTGGCCATCATCACGCCGACCTTGCCGGTGGCGTGGGCGTACCCGCTGGCGGCGTGTCCGGCGCCCTGCTCGTGACGGACCAGGACGTGCCGGAGCTTGATCGAGTCGAACAGCGGGTCGTAGACCGGCAGCACGGCGCCACCGGGGATGCCGAAGATCACGTCGACGTCGAGTTCCTCGAGCGAGCGGATGACGGCTTGGGCGCCCGTCATGCGTTCCGGGGCAACCTTTCTCGGCTGCGGTGCGGGCGGGTTTGCGACTGCCGGCGTGCCGTTGGCTCGGGTGCCCGGCTCCGGTGGTCGCGTGGTCGGTGCGCTCACGATGTCCTCTACGTCCTCATTTGGGTGATACGGGTTCTCGGGCAACAAAAAACCCCCGTCAGCGGATGCTGCACGAGGGTTGCGCGTCGGCTCGTAGGCTCTGACTGGTTACTCAGTCGGGTTACGCTCCAACGCGCGAACCAAGTACTACGAGAATCGAGACGGTCTTCATAACCAGCGACGGTAGCCTCCATACTGCTCACAGGTCAAATTGCGACGTCACCGGGTGCGGGGCCACCGGCATCGGCGCCGGGCTGGCTGGGAGGATGGTGTGGTGAGTTCTTCCTCAGCTTCGGCATCCACCGCGCCGGTCGTCATCCGGATCTCGCCGATGGCCCACTTCGCGGTCGCCATCTTCACCCTCGGACTGACGGCCGTGGTGCTGGCCAATCCCACGTGGTTCACCGTGCTGCTGATCCTCCCGGTCGTGGCGTCGCTGGCGATCGCCCGCTACCGCACGACCGCCGATCGCGACACCGTCACGGCCCGCACACTGATCGGCAGCCGGACGGTGTCGTGGGAGGACGTCGACGGGTTGCGATTCGACCGCAGCGCCTGGGCGTCGGCCCACCTCAAGGACGGATCCGACGTGCGCCTGCCCGCGGTGACGTTCGCGACGCTGCCGGAGTTGACCGCGGCGACCGACGGCCGCGTGCCCAACCCGTACGCGTAGGGGGTCAGGCGAGCGGGTTGGTGCCGTTGAGCAACACCCACACGCCGACTCCGACGCCGATGCCGAGCACCAGGGCCACGGCGGACCCGACGAACGGGCGCCTCGACCAGCCACGGCCCGCGTCGAAGCCGTACTTGCCGGGGCCGGTGAGCACCAGCGCGGCCGCCAGCACCAGCAGCATGACGAGGTACTCGTGGCCGTCGGGCAGGAAGAAGGCGAAGTATCCCTTGTCCGGTTGCGCCGCGACGGCGGCTAGCAGCGAGTTGATCAGGTAGGCGACGGCCCCCGCGGCAGCCACCGGGGTGAACAGGCCGAGTACCAGCAGGACGCCCGCACCGATCTGCCCGGCGACGCCGACGTAGGTCAGGACGTCGGCGTGCTGGTAGCCCATGTCGACCAGGGACTGCTGAAAGCCGCTGAATCCCTGGCCACCCCACAGGCCGAATGCCTTCTGCAGGCCGTGGGCGATCAGCAGCGCACCCAGACCCATGCGGAGCACCATCAGGCCGAGGTCCTGGGTACCCCGGCGGCCCTGCTGATCCGCCGGACCGAAACCCACGTCGGGTTCGATCTCGGTCGGCTCGGCGGACGGGGTCTGGTACTTGCCCGCCGCCGGCTGGACGTAGGGCAGCGGCTCGGGTTCGTGGAGCAACCCGTAGCCGGTGCGCTCGGGGTTGGGCGTGTTCGAGTCGTACCGCGGGATCGCGGTGGTCTCGAAGTCGCCCGCGTACGTCGAGGAGGGGATGTCGTCCTCCGGGTCGACCAGGCGTGCCGACGCAGGACGCGCGGCGGAGTCTTCAGGTCTCTGCCACGCGCGCGGATCGTGAGAAGTACTGGTCACGTTTCCCAGCGTAAGTGCTAGTTACGTGCGAATCGTGGATTGGCGCGGCGCTTTCCCGCCGTTATTGCCAAGCCGTGACCATGCGTCGCACCGACCGACGTGGCGCGCACTGCCCGGCGATCCGTAATCTGGCGGGCATGAGTGTGCACCGGCAATCACGAGGAGTGCTGGTGCTGCTGTGCGCGGCGTTGCTGGTCGGTTCGGGCTGTGCCCGTTTCGACGACAACCAGTCCCAACCGTTCACCACCCAGCCGGAGATGGCGCCGCCCCCGAGCGAGGAGCCGCCACCACCGCCCCCGCTGCCCGGCCAGCCGTTCCCGAAGGTCTGCGACGCGAAGGGCGTCATGCAGGGCTGCCTGGAGAGCACCAGCGGTCTGATCATGGGCCCGGACAGCAAGTCGGCGCTGGTCGCCGAGCGGACGACCGGTGCGGTCAAGGAGATCGCGACCAACGCCGAACCCAAGGTCAAGATGGTGATTCCGGTCGACGGCTCCGGCGACGGGGGCCTGATGGACATCGTCCTGTCCCCCACGTACTCGCAGGACAAGCTGATGTACGCCTACGTCAGCACGCCGAGCGACAACCGCATCGTCCGCATCGCCGACGGCGACGTCCCCAAGCCGATTCTGACGGGCATCCCGAAGGGCGCCACCAACAACATGGGCGCGCTGATGTTCACCAGCCCCACCACGCTGGAACTGCTCACCGGCGACGCCGGTGACCCCGCCCAGGCCACCAATCCAGGTTCGCTGGCCGGCAAGCTGATTCGCATCGAACAGCCGACGACGGTGAACCAGGCTCCCCCGACGACGGCGCTCAGCGGAATCGGCGGCGCGGGCGGACTGTGCATCGACCGTGCCGACGGTTCCCAATACGTCACCGATCGGACACCGACCGGTGACCGGTTGCAGCGCATCACCAAGGACTCGGTCGTCTCCACGGTGTGGACGTGGCCGGACAAGCCCGGCATCGCCGGGTGCGCGGTCACCGACGGCAGCGTGCTGGTCAACATGGTCAACACCAAGCAGACCGTCGCCGTGCGGATGGCCCCCGACACCGGCGCCGTCACCGGCGACCCCGAGGTGGTCCGCCAGGACACCCACGGTCACGCCTGGGCTCTGAAGCTCTCGCCGGACGGCAACGTTTGGGGTGCGACGATCAACCGGACCTCCGGTGACGCCGACAAGGTCGACGACGTCGTGTTCCCCCTGTTCCCGCAGGGCGGCGGATTCCCCCGGACCAACGCCGAGAACACCTAGCCCGGCGGGGCGGGGCTACGCGCCCCGCCGCCGTCGGTTCGCCCGTCAGGCCTGCACGCCGCAGGCGGCCAGCACCAGTTCCCGGACCCGGGCGGCGTCGGCCTGACCCTTGGTGGCCTTCATGACGGCGCCGACCACCGCGCCGGCGGCCTGCACCTTGCCACCGCGGATCTTGTCGGCGATGTCGGGGTTGGCGGCGAGCGCCTCGTCGACGGCGGCCTGGATCACCGAGTCGTCACGCACGACCGCCAAACCGCGGTCGGTCATCACCTGCTCGGGTTCGCCCTCGCCGGCCAACACGCCCTCGATGACCTCGCGGGCCAGCTTGTTCGACAGCTTGCCGTCGTCCATCAGCTTGACCACGGCGGCGACCTGCTTGGGAGTGATCGCCAATTCGGCTGCGGTGACGCCCCGTTCGTTGGCCTTCTGGACCAGGAAGTTGCCCCAGAGCGCGCGGGCAGCCTCACTCGAGGCGCCCTCCGCGACCGTGGCGGTGACCAGGTCGATGACACCGTTGTTGACCAGGTCGCGCATCACCTCGTCGGAGATGCCCCAGTCCTGCTGAATCCGGTTGCGCTGCAACCACGGCAGCTCGGGGATGGTGCCCCGCAGCCGTTCGACGAGCTCGGTGCTCGGCGCCACCGGCTCTAGGTCGGGCTCCGGGAAGTACCGGTAGTCCTCGGCGGTCTCCTTGCGGCGGCCGGCGCTGGTGTACCCGTCCTCGTGGAAGTGCCGGGTCTCCTGGATGATCTCGCCGCCCGCGTCGAGAACCGCTGCCTGGCGCCGCATCTCGTAGCGGACGGCCACCTCGACGCTCTTGAGGGAGTTGACGTTCTTGGTCTCGGTCCGGGTGCCGAACTCGGGGGCGCCGATCAGCTTCAGCGAGACGTTCGCATCGCAGCGCATCGATCCCTGATCCATCCGGACGTCGGAGACGTCCAAGCCGCGCAACAGATCCCGCAGCGCGGTCACGTACGACCGGGCGATCTCGGGGGCGCGCGCACCGGCGCCCTCGATGGGCCTGGTGACGATTTCGACCAGCGGCACCCCGGCGCGGTTGAAGTCCAGCAGCGACGTGGTGGCACCGGCAATGCGCCCCGTGGCGCTGCCGAGGTGCGTCAGCTTGCCGGTGTCCTCCTCCATGTGCGCGCGCTCGATCTCCACGCGCCACGTGGTGCCGTCGTCGAGGGGGACGTCGAGGTACCCGTCGACGGCGATGGGCTCGTCGTACTGGCTGATCTGGTAGTTCTTCGGCTGGTCCGGGTAGAAGTAGTTCTTGCGCGCGAAGCGACCCCACGGGGCGATCTGGCAGTTCAGCGCGAGGCCGATGCGGATCGCGGACTCGACGGCCGAGACGTTGACGACCGGGAGCGCGCCCGGCAAGCCGAGGCACACCGGGCACACGTTGGTGTTGGGCTCGGCGCCGAAGTTGTTGGCACAGCCGCAGAACATCTTGGTCGCCGTCGACAGTTCGACGTGGACCTCCATGCCCATCACGGGCTCGTAGCGCGAGATGACCTCGTCGTAGTCGACGAGTTCGGCGGTGGCGACAGTCATGACTCGATCCTAGTTAGTGGGCCCGAAGGGCTCAGCCGAAGAACTCGGCGGCGTCGACGTAGCGGCCCTGCGGCACCAGCTTCAGCTGCTTGACGGCCTCGGCCAGCGGGACCCGGCCGATCTCCTGCCCGCGCAGCGACACCATCATTCCGTACTCGCCGGAGTGCGCCGCGTCGGCGGCGTTGACGCCGAAGCGCGTGGCCAGCACCCGGTCGTACGCGGTCGGGGTGCCGCCGCGCTGGACGTGGCCCAGCACCGTGGTGCGCACTTCCTTCTTGATTCGCTTCTCGATCTCGACGCCCAACTGGTGGGCCACGCCGGTGAACCGCACGTGGCCGAATTCGTCGATGCCGCCGTCGCGCAGCTGCATCGAGCCCTCGGCCGGCTTTGCGCCCTCGGCGACGACGCAGATGAAGTGCGAATCACCCCGGACGAAGCGCTGTTTGATCAGCCGGCAGACCTCTTCGACGTCGAAGGGCTGCTCGGGAATGAGGGTCATGTGCGCACCGGAGGCCAGCCCGGCGTTCAACGCGATCCAGCCCGCGTGGCGGCCCATCACCTCGACGAGCATCACCCGCTGATGGGACTCGGCGGTGCTGTGCAGCCGGTCGATCGCGTCGGTGGCGACCTGGAGCGCCGTGTCGTGGCCGAAGGTCACGTCGGTGCAGTCGATGTCGTTGTCGATGGTCTTCGGCACGCCGACGACGGGCACGTTCTCCTCGGACAGCCAGTGCGCCGCCGTGAGGGTGCCCTCGCCGCCGATGGGGATCAAGACGTCGATCCCGTTGTCCTCCATCGTCTGCTTGATCTGGTCCAGGCCGGCCAGCAGCTTGTCCGGGTTGACCCGGGCGGTGCCGAGGATGGTGCCGCCCTTGGAGAGCAGCCGGTCGTTGCGATCGTCGTTGGCGAGCTGGATGCGGCGATCCTCCATGAGGCCCCGCCAGCCGTCGAGGAACCCGACCACCGACGAGTTGTACCGCACGTCGCAGGTCCGCACGACGGCCCTGATGACCGCATTCAGGCCGGGACAGTCGCCGCCGCCGGTGAGAACTCCAATCCGCATGCCTCTATCCTCCCCCGTCAGATCGCCGTCGGCAGCGCACCGCGGGCCGCCTCATAGGCGGCACCGACGCGGTAGAGCCTGTCGTCGGCCAGTGCGGGCGCCATGATCTGCAGGCCAACGGGCAATCCGTCGTCCTCGGCGAGCCCCGACGGGACCGACATTCCGCAGTGCCCGGCAAGGTTCAGGGGCAGCGTGCACAGGTCGAACAGGTACATCGCGAGCGGATCGTCGACCTTCTCGCCGAGGGGGAACGCCGTGGTCGGCGTGGCGGGCGAGACCAGGACGTCGACGCTTTGGTAGGCGCGCTCCAGGTCCTGGGCGATCAACGTCCGCACCTTCTGCGCCTGGTTGTAGTACGCGTCGTAATAACCGGCAGACAGCGCGTAGGTGCCAATCATGATGCGACGCTTGACTTCTGGACCAAATCCGGCGGCCCTGGTCATCGCCATCACTTCTTCGGCACTGTGGGTGCCGTCGTCGCCGACCCGCAGCCCGTAGCGCATCGCGTCGAAGCGGGCGAGGTTGCTCGACACCTCCGACGGCAGGATCAGGTAGTAGGCCGCCATCGAGTAGTCGAAGTTCGGGCAGTCCACTTCGCTGACCTCGGCGCCCAGCGCGGTGAGCTGCTCGACCGCAGCGTTAAACGAGTCCAGCACGCCCGGCTGGTAGCCCTCACCGCTGCGCAGCTGCTTGACGATGCCGACGCGGACACCGGCGAGATCCCCGCCAGCACCCGCCCTGGCGGCCGCCACGACGTCGGGGACCGCGGCCGCGACCGAGGTCGAGTCCCGCGCATCGTGGCCCGCGATGACCTGGTGCAGCAGGGCCGTGTCGAGCACGGTGCGTGCGCAAGGACCGCCCTGGTCCAGCGACGACGCACAGGCGATGAGCCCGTAACGCGACACCGTGCCGTAGGTCGGCTTGACGCCGACGGTGGCGGTGAGCGCCGCCGGCTGACGGATGGAGCCACCCGTGTCGGAGCCGATGGCCAGCGGCGCCTGGAAGGCGGCGAGTGCCGCGGCGCTGCCGCCGCCCGAGCCACCGGGCACGCGCTCGACGTTCCACGGGTTGCGGGTGGGCCCGTAGGCCGAGTTCTCCGTCGAGCTGCCCATGGCGAACTCGTCCATGTTGGTCTTGCCCAGGATGGGGATGCCCGCCGCCCGAAGGCGCACGGTCACGGTCGCGTCGTATGGAGAACGCCACCCCTCGAGGATCTTCGAGCCGCAGGTGGTCGGCATGTCGGCGGTGGTGAAGACGTCCTTTAGTGCGAGCGGGACGCCGGCCAGCGGTGAGGGCAGGGACTCGCCGGCGGCGACGGCGGCGTCGACCCGGGCCGCCGCGGCGAGCGCTTCGTCACCCGCGACGTGCAGGAAGGCGTGGTACCGGTCGTCGGTGGCGGCGATCTGGTCGAGGTGGGCCTGGACGACCTCCGTCGAACTGACCTCCTTGTCGGCGATCTTGGCGCCGAGGGTGGCGGCGTCCAGTCGAATCAGGTCGCTCACTGCTCCTCCCCGAGGATGCGCGGCACCGCGAACCGGCCGTCGACGGCGTTGGGAGCCGCGGACAACGCCTGCTCCTGGGTGAGGCTGGGTACGACGGCGTCGGGCCGGGTCACGTTGACGTCCTTGAGGGGATTGTCGGTGGCCTCCACCCCCGTCACGTCGACCGCTTGAATTCGGCTGACGTGCTCCAAGATGGCGTCGAGTTGGCCGGCGAAACCGTCGAGTTCGCCGTCGGTCAGGGTGAGACGGGCCAGACGTGCCAGGTGGGCGACGTCGTCCCGCGAGATCTGCGACACGACACCGAAGCCTAGTCACCGCGGTTGGCGGGTCTCGCCGGAGCCTGCCCGGGGCGGCTTTCGAGTCGCTCCGCTCCCATCCTCCGTGAAACAGTGTTGCCCGTGCCGTCATATCTCCTGCGGGTCGAACTGGAAGACAGGCCGGGCAGCCTGGGTTCCCTGGCCGTGGCACTCGGCTCGGTCGGAGCCGACATCCTCTCGCTCGACGTCGTGGAGCGCGCCGCCGGTTACGCCGTGGACGACCTGGTCGTCGACCTGCCGCCAGGCGCCATGCCGGACATGCTGATCACGGCCGCCGAGAAGCTCCACGGCGTCTACGTCGACAGCATTCGACCGCACACCGGCCTGCTGGAGGCCCACCGCGAGCTGGAGTTGATCGACCACATCGCCGCAGCGCGCGGCAAGCAGACCAAGCTGCAGGTGCTGGTGGACGAGGCGCCCAAGGTGCTGCGGGTGGGCTGGTGCATGGTCATGCGGCGGGAGGACGACGGGGTCCAGATGGTGGCGGGCAGCCACGGGGTGCCCGAGACCGCCGCCGAGTCGGCGCCCTGGCTGCCACTGGAGCACGCCGAGGCGTTGGACGGCACGGCCGAGTGGGTCCCTCGGGTGTGGCGCGACTTCGACACCACACTGGCTGCGGCGCCCCTGGGCGACCACGCCACCGCGGTGGTTCTCGGCCGACCCGGCGGACCCGCGTTCCGCCCGTCGGAGGTGGCCCGGCTGGGCTACCTCAGCGGCATCGTCGCGACCATCCTGCGCTGACGGTCAGCCGCCGGCCGGCACCGGAAAGCGGTCGTTGACGTCGGCGTTGCTGTCCTTGCGGGCACAGTGCGCGCAGCAGAAGATCGCGTCCTCCGTCTCGACGCCGTGGCCGAGGATCCGGCACCCACAGTGTGCGCACTCGGGAGCCAGTTGGGCCGCGGCGCACTCGACGCTGTCGAACGTCGCAGTACGGCCGTCGACCCACGTCACGGTGAACGCCTTGTCGTAGTGGTTGCCGCAGGTGTCGCAAATCGCTGCCATCGTCAGCCTCCTCGAAGTCGGGTCCCCCAGGCATTCCCCCCGAGGCCCGCGACAAACCGGCGATCAGACGCCGTCGGGGCCGTCCTCGAGCAACCGCCGGAAGCCGTCCTCGTCGAGAACCGGAACTCCCAGCTCGATCGCCTTGTCGTACTTCGACCCCGGCGCGTCGCCGGCCACGACGTAGGCGGTCTTCTTCGACACCGAACCGGCCGCCTTGCCGCCACGCGCCAGGATGGCCTCCTTGGCCTCGTCGCGGGAGAACCCGGGCAACGAGCCCGTCACCACCACCGACAGGCCCTCCAACGTCCGCGCGATGCTCTCGTCGCGTTCGTCGTGCATCCGCACGCCGGCCGCCCGCCACTTGTCGACGATGGCGCGATGCCAGTCGACGGTGAACCAGTCGATCACCGCGGCGGCGATCGTCGGCCCCACGCCCTCACTGGCCGCCAGTTGCTCCTCGGTGGCGGCCTCGATGGCCTCGAGGCTGCCGAACTCACCGGCCAGCGCCCTGGCCGCCGTCGGCCCGACGTGGCGGATCGACAGCGCCACCAGCACCCGCCACAGCGGCTGCTGCTTCGCCTTGTCCAGGTTCGCCAGGAGGCGCTTGCCGTTGGCCGAGACCTCCCCCTTCTGCGTCGTGAACAACGGGGTGCGCAGCAGGTCGTCGGCGGTGAGGGTGAACAGGTCGCCCTCGTCGGTGATCACGCCCGACTGCAGCAGCGCGATCGCGGCCTCGTACCCGAGTCCCTCGATGTCGAACGCGCCGCGCCCGGCGACGTGGAACACCCGCTCGCGCAGTTGCGCGGGACAGGTCTGCGAGTTGGGGCAGCGGATGTCGGCGTCGCCCTCCTTCGCGGGGGCCAGCATGGTGCCGCACTCCGGACAGTGGGTCGGCATCTCGAACTCGCGCTCGGAGCCGTCGCGGACGTCGACCACGGGACCGAGCACCTCGGGAATCACGTCGCCGGCCTTGCGGATCACCACGGTGTCGCCGATGAGGACGCCCTTGCGCTTGACCTCGGAGGCGTTGTGCAGTGTCGCCAACCCGACGGTGGACCCGGCGATCTTCACCGGCTCCATGTAGGCGAACGGCGTGACGCGCCCCGTGCGCCCGACGTTGACCCGAATGTCGAGCAGCTTGGTGGTGGCCTCCTCGGGCGGGTACTTGTAGGCGATCGCCCACCGCGGGGCCCGCGAGGTCGCGCCCAGCCGGCGCTGCAGCGCCACGTCGTCGAGTTTCACCACCAGTCCGTCGATTTCGTGTTCGACGTCGTGGCGGTGCTCACCCCAGTAGGCCACCCGCTCGGCGACCGCGTCGATGCCCGTGACCCGGGAGGTGTGGTCGGACACCGGCAGCCCCCACGCCTTCAACGCCAGGTAGGCGTCGTGCAGGGTCACGGGGTTGAAGCCCTCGGCACGGCCCAGGCCGTGGCAGATCATCCGCAGCTTGCGCCGCGCCGTCACCGCGGGATTCTTCTGGCGCAGCGAGCCGGCGGCGCTGTTGCGCGGGTTGGCGAACGGCGCCTTGCCGTCGGCCACCAGACCGGCGTTGAGGTCCTCGAAGTCGGCGAGGCGGAAGAACACCTCGCCGCGCACCTCCAGGACCGCGGGAATGGGATGGTCGTCGCTGGAGGCCAGGCGTTCCGGGATGTCGGAGATGGTGCGGGCGTTGAGCGTCACGTCCTCACCGGTGCGGCCGTCGCCGCGGGTGGCCGCGCGGACCAGCACGCCGTCGCGGTACACCAGCGCCAGCGCCACGCCGTCGATCTTCAGTTCGCACAGGAATTCCGGGTCGGCGCCGATCTCGGAGGTCAACCGCGACGCCCAGGCCACCAGCTCGTCCCGGGTGAAGACGTTGTCGAGGCTCAGCATTCGTTCGAGGTGGTCGGCCGAACTGAAGTCCGTCGCGAAGCCGGCTCCCCCGACGAGTTGCGTCGGCGAATCGGGCGTCCGCAGTTCGGGGTAGCGCTCCTCGAGGGCGTTCAGTTCGCCGAGCAGGCGGTCGAACTCCCCGTCGGACACGATGGGCGCGTCCTTGACGTAATAACGGAACTGGTGACCGCGCACGTCGTCGGCCAGCTGTTGCCATTCGCGACGGACGTCGGCGTCGGGTGAGCTCACCCTGGCAGATTATCGGAGGGCACGGACACTTCAGATCGGGCGATACCCTGGCGTCGTGCCGCATCCGGTCATGTTCGACGACGACGATCCCGGGTTGCCCGAACTGCGCGAGATCGCCCTCGGCTATCCCGGGGCGCACGAGAAGGTCTCCCACGGCAGGCCCGGCTTCTTCGCCACCAAGATGTTCGCCGTGTACGGCGGCAGCACCAAGCAGACCGGCGAGATGACCGCGGTGAACCAGTGCGTGATGGTCAAGGTGGAGGAGTCCGACCGCGCCGCACTCCAACGCGACGAACGGTTCTTCTACCCCGCCTACGTGGGAGTGTCCGGCTGGCTGGGTCTGGACTTCACCGTCGCGACGGTGGACTGGAACGAGGTTCGCGAACTCGTCGACGCCTCCTACCGGTTGGTCGCACCCGCGAGGTTTCGGAAGGAGCTGGACGAACGTTGACCGGCACACAGTTGGCCATGGTTCGATCGGAGGCACGATGAGTTTCTCGAGCCCCTTCCCCCAGGTCCACGTTCCCACCACCAACCTGTACGACTACCTGTTCGCCGACCTCGACGACCAGGACGCCGAGCGCGTCGCGCTGGTCGACGCCAAGACCGGTGCCGAGACGACGTACCGCGACATGCTCGCCCGCGTCGACGCCTTCGCGGGAGCGCTGGCCGCCCGGGGCATCGGCGTCGGCGACGTCGTCGGACTGCTGTCCCCCAACAGTTCGGCGTTCGCGATTGCGTTTCACGGCATCCTGCGCGCCGGCGCCACCGCCACCACCATCAACGCGCTGTTCACCGCCAAGGACATCGCCAAGCAGCTGACCGACGCGAAGGCGTCGATGCTGATCACGGTGACCCCGTTGGTCGCTCAGGCCGCCGACGGCGCCGCCTCGATCGGGCTCTCCGCCGACCGGGTCGTCGTGCTCGACGGTCCGGGCGAGGCCACCGACGGACATCCCAACGCGGAAGACCTGCTCGGCCCCGCGCTGACGGCGCCGAAGGTGACGTTCGACCCGGCCACGCACCTCGCGGCGCTGCCCTACAGCTCGGGGACGACGGGAAATCCGAAGGGCGTGATGCTCACGCACCACAACCTGGCGGCCAACGTCGCCCAGATCCGTCCCCTGCAGGGCATGCGGGCCGACGACCGAATCCTCGCCGTGCTGCCCTTCTTCCACATCTACGGCATGACGGTGCTCCTGAACGCCGCCATGCACGCCCGCGCCCGGTTGGTCATCATGCCCAGCTTCGACCTGCTAGAGTTCCTCGAGAACATTCAGACTCACCGGTGCACGTACGCCTTCATCGCGCCACCCGTCGCGGTCGCCCTGGCCAAGCATCCCGTCGTCGAGAAGTACGATCTGTCGAGCCTGCGCGGGATCATGTCCGGCGCGGCGCCGCTGGACGAGGACCTGGGTCGTGCCGTCAAGGAGCGGCTCGGGTGCCAGGTGGTACAGGGCTACGGGATGAGCGAGCTCAGCCCCGTCAGCCACGTCGCACCCTTCGACGGCGGCCTGGATCTCATCGGCACCGTCGCGCCGTTGAGCTCCTGCGGATGGACCGTGCCGAACGCCGTCAGCAAGATCGTCGACGAGGCCGGTAACGAAATCGACCCTCCTGCATCAGGACTCAGCGAGACCGGCGAGCTGTGGTTCAAGGGTCCCAACGTGATGCCCGGCTATCTCAACAACGACGAGGCCACCCGCTCGACCATCGACGACGACGGATTCCTGCACACCGGGGACGTCGCCCGCGTCGACTCGTCGGGATGCGTCTACATCGTCGACCGGCTCAAGGAGCTGATCAAGTACAAGGGGTATCAGGTTCCGCCTGCCGAGCTGGAGGCGGTGCTGCTGACCCATCCGGCCGTCGCCGATGCCGCCGTCATCGGCGTCACCGACTCGGAGTCCGGTGAAGAAGTGCCAAAGGCGTTCGTGGTCAAGCAATCCGGGGCCGAGTTGACCGAGCGCGAGGTGATGGACTTCGTCGCCGAGAACGTCGCCCCCTACAAGAAGGTGCGGCAGGTGGCCTTCATCGACGCGATCCCCAAGTCCGCGTCGGGCAAGATTCTGCGGAAGGATCTGCGGACGTCGTGAAGATCCACCTGACGAGTGTCTTCGTCGACGACCAACGGGCGGCCCTGGCGTTTTACACCGACGTTCTCGGTTTCGTGACGCGCCGCGACGTCCCGCTCGGGCCGGACTCGTGGCTGACCGTGGTGTCGCCGGATTCACCCGACGGGCCCGAGCTGCTGCTGGAACCGAGCCGACACCCGGCGGTGAAGCCGTACCGGGAGGCCCTCGTCGCCGACGGAATTCCGTTGGCGCAGTTCGTCGTCGACGACCTGGACGCGGAATACCGTCGCCTGGTCGAGCGTGGCGTCGTCTTCACCCAGGCACCGGTCGACGTCGGGGAGGGAATGGTCGCGGTGTTCGACGACACGTGCGGCAACCTCATCCAGCTCTACGCGCCGAAGGCGGGCCCTACCGGCTGACGAGCTGGGAGGCCGACTTGCTCGCGCGGGCCTGCCGGTGACCGAGCCACATTCCGGCGATCGGCGCCAGGAGCAGACCGGCGATGCCGAAGATGGTGCCGGTGGGCCAGCCCGGCCGCACCGCCTCCCACGGCCGGGGCGCCGGTAGGTGCAACCGTGGTGCGGGCGCGGTCCGAACCGTCATGGGCGCGGGCGCCGCGACGGTCACGGCGATCGGCGCGACGGGCGGCGGCACCGCCACGATCGCACGCGGCGGGACCGGCGGGGCGGCGGCGTCGACGGGGACGCGCACCGGGGCCGGCGGACGTCCGTTGCCGACGACGACGCGCGGCGTCGGACGAGTGGCCGCCGGGCGCACGGGACCGACGCCACCGCGGCCGGTCCTGGCGGTTGGCGGGGACACGGGCACGACGATTTGAGCGGCGGGCGCCGCAATCGAGACACCCCCGCCCGACGTCGCCGGTGTCGGCGCGAGGGGCGCCGAGACCAGGCCCGGGGTGACCTGCCCGCCGGGACGGCTGCCGGGGCGGTCGGGACGGTCGTCGCCCCGTGGCCCACGATCACGTACGGGACGTCGCGGATAGTGGCGCTCACCGCGGGAATGTCCGCCGTCGCGGGAGTGGCTCGACGGTCCGGCGTACCCGGGGTCGGCAACGGCCACGGCCACGCTGGGGCCACCGGCAACGGTGATCGCCACGGCAACGGCGACACCGGCCGCCAGGCGCATCGTCGAGGTGACCACGGCCCTCCCTGACCGATTGGGGTAACTGAGCAAACCCTACGCTGCGCTGGGGTCCTGGGAAATCCCGTCGGCCACCTTCTGCGCCAATTCGATCGCGGTGCGGGCCCAGTCGACCGTCGCGCCGGCGAGACCGCAGGCCGGCGTGACACCGGTGCGGTCCCGGAGAATCTCACGGGAGAAGCCCAGGCGGTCGGTGATCGACGCGGCGGCCTTGGCTACCTCCTGCGGTGACGGTGGACGATCGGGCGCCTGCACCGGGATCACCCCCAGCATCACCACGCGACCCGACTCCACGAACTCTCCGATGCCGTCCAGATCGGCCGCGGACAACGTGGCGGCGTCGACCGAGATGGCAGTCAACGTACTGCGCTGCAACAACTTCCACGGCAGGTCGGCGGCACAGCAGTGCAACGCCACCTCGCCGCCGATGCGCTCGACACAGCCGTCGAGCAGGCCCTGAGCCACCGCCTCGTCGACCGGATGCACCGGGGAGAAACTCGTCACCCCGGTGAGGCGCCCGGCCAACGCGGCGGGCAGGGACGGCTCGTCGAGTTGCACCACGACCGGCACGTCGAGCCGGCGGGCCAGCTCCGAGCGGTGCCGAGCGACACCTTCGGCGAGGCTGTCGGCGAGGTCGCGGACCGCCCCGGCGTCGGTGATCGCACGATGACCGTTGGGCAGTTCGAGGTGTGCCGCCAGCGTGATGGGCCCCGGCGCCTGGACCTTCACGGTGCGCGACCCACCGCGCAGGCCCGCTCGCTCCCACGCCTCCTCGAGGGCGTCGACGTCCTCGTCGAGCAGGCTGACCGCGCGGCGCAGGGCGGAGCTTCGGCCGGGGGCCAGGCGGTAGCCGCGGGGCACGGTGTCGATGCCGACGTCGACCAGAAGGGCGCCGGCGCGGCCGATCGTGTCGGCCCCCACACCGCGGGCGGGCAGCTCGACGAGATGGGCCAACTCGTGCAGCTCTCCGACCACCACCTCGGCTGCCTCACGGGCCGTCGTGCCTGGCCAGGATCCGATGCCGGTTGCCGCGACGAAAACGCTCACGGAGCCAACACTATTCGATCACCGGGGTGACGAGTTACCGTCGGGCATGTCCGCGTCCCGTCCGAGGTTGCCGCTGGCGGTCTGCGCGGCCGTGCTCGCGGTCGGATGCAGCACCACCGTCGCCGGGACGCCCGTGGCCTCCCCACCGGGATTCGACGAACCGTCCCGATCCCCCGTCGACGCCGACGACGTCCTCCTCGACCAGTCCCGGATGCGGGCGATCACCGGCGGCGGCGACGATCTCACGATCATCCCCAGCATGGACGGCAAGTCACCCGTGGACGTCGACGTGCTCGCCGACCGCGTGCCACCCCAGTGCGCGTGGCTCTTCGCCGAGACGCAGACGTTCGGTCGCCGACTCGAGGACTTCCACAAGACCACCTACCAGAATCCGCCCGAGGGAGCCCTGATCTCGCAGGGCGCTGGGGCGTACCGGGACGTCGCAGCGGCGCGCGAGGCGTTCGACGGCCTGGTCGGGCGGGTCGACGCGTGCGGCTCGTCGACCGCCGGCTACGTCGGAGAGTGGACGGCGAACGTCGACGCCATCCGCACCCGCACCAGCAGCGAGTGCGGACGGGACTACCGGTTGAAGTCGGTGGTGCTGGTGGAGGTCACGTTCTGCGCCTACCCGCAGTCGGTGCCCGACATCGTGATGACGAACATCCTGGAGCGCATCCCCGGCTAGCGCTGCTGGTCGGCGACCGCGATCGTGGCGCTCGCGAGAACCTCGTCGCCCTCGGGGTCGGGGCGGTAGAGCACCATCGTCTGGCCCGTCGCAACCCCGCGCAGGGGGGTGCGCAGAGTGGCGACCAGGGCGCCGTCGCGGACCTCCGCCACGGCGGCCGCCAGACCGCCGTGCGCACGGACCTGCACCTCGCACTCCACGGGCCCCTCCAGCGGCGACCCGGCGGTGAACACGGGTCGTTCGCCCACCAGGTGCCACACGTCGAGATCGGTGGCGGCGCCGACGCGCACCGTGCCGGTCTCGGCGTCGATCGCCGTCACGTAGCGGGGCAGGCCGTCGGGTCCGGGTCCGGCGATGCCGAGGCCCTTGCGCTGTCCGATCGTGAAGCCGTGCACGCCGTCGTGCTCGGCCAGCACGGCGCCGCCCTCGTCGACCACGGCACCTCGCCGCACGCCGATGCGCGCGCCGAGGAACGCCTTGGTGTCACCGGACGGGATGAAGCAGATGTCGTAGCTGTCCGGCTTGTCCGCCACCATCAGGCCGCGCTCGGCGGCCTCCTCGCGAATTCGCGGCTTGGGGGTGTCCCCGACCGGGAAGACGGCGGTCGACAATTGTCGGGCGTTCAGCACGCCGAGAACGTAGGACTGGTCCTTGTCGCCGTCGACGGCGCGACGCAGGCGGCCGCGGTCGAGGCGGGCGTAGTGGCCGGTGGCCAGCGCGTCGAACCCGAGCGCGAGCGCACGTTCCGACAGGGCCGAGAACTTGACCTTCTCGTTGCACCGCACGCACGGATTCGGGGTCTCCCCGCGCGCGTAGGACGCGACGAAGTCGTCGATCACGTCTTCCTTGAAGCGGTCGGCGAAGTCCCAGACGTAGAACGGGATGTCGAGGATGTCGGCGACGCGCCGGGCGTCACCCGCGTCCTCCTTCGAGCAGCAGCCGCGGGAGCCGGTGCGCAACGTGCCCGGCGCCGACGACAGCGCGAGGTGGACGCCCACGACGTCGTGGCCGGCGTCGACCATCCTCGCCGCGGCCACCGACGAGTCGACGCCGCCGCTCATGGCAACCAGGACGCGCATGTCTACTTCTGTCCCGCACTGGCCAGCGCGGCCTGCCGGGCCCGGTCCACCGCGGCGGGCAGCACCGCAAGCACGGCGTCCACGTCGGCCTCGGTGCTGGTGTGCCCCAACGAGAATCGCAGGGAACCGCGCGCACTCACCGGGTCGGCGCCCATGGCGATGAGAACGTGTGACGGGCGGGCCACGCCGGCCGTGCAGGCCGATCCCGTGGAGCACTCGATGCCCTTGGCGTCCAACAACATCAGCAGGGCGTCGCCCTCGCAGCCGCGAAAGGTGAAGTGGGTGTTGCCCGGAAGCCGGGCGTCGCCGTCGGCGCCGTTGAGGTCGACGTCGGCCATGGCCGACAGCACCCCGTCGACCAGCTTGTCCCGCAGAGCCGAGATCCGCGCGCGGTTGGCCTCCAGGCCGTCGACGGCCACCTGGGCTGCCGCGGCCATCGACACCGCGCCCGCCACGTCGGGGGTGCCAGAGCGCACGTCGCGCTCCTGACCGCCGCCGTGCAGCAGCGGAACGCACGCGGTGTCGCGACGCAGCAACAGCGCGCCGACACCGGTGGGACCGCCGAACTTGTGGGCCGCGATGCTCATTGCGGACAGTCCGCTGGCCGCGAAGTCGACCGGCAGCGCGCCGATCGCCTGGATCGCGTCGCTGTGCATCGGCACGTCGAACTCCGCGGCGATCGCGGCCAGCTCGGCGATCGGCATGATGGTGCCGACTTCGTTGTTGGCCCACATGATCGTCACCAGGGCGACGTCGTCGTGGTCCTCGAGTGCCTGGCGGAGGGCTGCGGTGGTGACCCCGCCATCGGGGCCGACCGGCAGCCATGTGACCTCGGCGCCCTCGTGCTCGACCAACCACTCCACCGCGTCGAGGATCGCGTGGTGCTCGACCGGGGTGGTGACGATCCGGCGGCGCCGGGGATCGGCGTCGCGGCGCGCCCAGTAGACGCCCTTGACCGCGAGATTGTCGCTTTCGGTGCCGCCGGCGGTGAAGATGATCTCCGAGGGGCGGGCGCCGAGGAGCTGGGCGAGCGTCTCGCGCGCCTCCTCCATCCGGCGACGGGCCGCGCGACCGGCGGTATGCAGCGACGACGCGTTGCCGACCGTGGCCAGGGCTGCCGTCATGGCCTCGATGGCGACGGGGTGCATCGGGGTGGTGGCGGCGTGATCCAGGTAGACGGCGGTCATGGCCCGTCAAGGATACCGGCAGGCCGGTCGGCCTCAGGCGACCAGCGCACGCCCATGGGCCGGACGGGCCTCGAGGACCGTGTCGCCACGCACCGCGGCCTCGCATCTGGCCGCCAGCTCCCGGCGGTCGTCCCCGGGCAGCTGCAGCGACTGCACCCGCACCCGGCACACGGTCCGGCGGGCGGTGACCACGCGCCGCACCGACTGCAGCAGCGAGTCGTCGCCGATGAAGGCGGGAATGGTCGACGGCTGGCCGTCGCGGTGGTGATAGCTCAGCCGCAGCGGCTGCACCGGTCGGCCGGCGTCGACGGCGCCCTGGAACATCGCGGGCCGGAAGGAGCCGTAGGCCACGCCGCACCACGTCGTGCCCTCGGGGAAGGCGACGACCGTCTGGCCGTCGGCCAACCTGTCGGCGACGGTGCGCACGACCTCGGGCAGTCGGCGCAGGCTGGCGCGTTCGATCGGGATCACCTTCATGAGCCGGGCGAGGACGCCCAGTGCGGGCCACTCGACCAGGTCGGCGCGGGCGACGAACGATCCGGGCAGTACCGCGCCGATCACGAAGACGTCGACCCACGAGACGTGGCCGCTGACCACCAGCACGCCGCTGAGGTTGCGGATGGGGCCGCCGGACGTCGTGACCCGCACGCCGAGGCAGCGCAGCATCAGCCGGCAGTAGAGGCGCTGGGCCCGCGCCTTGCCGGGCAGCGGCAACGCGAGCAGGACCGCGGTGGGCAGCACCAGCAGTGCGCACACGACGCGCGCCGCCGTGCGCACGACCATCACGACGCGGCGCACCCCACCGACGGTCTCGCACCGAACGCACGACGCGTCGCACGACGCCCTGGGCAGCCACGGGCTGTCGACCACCGCGTGACTGCTCATCGGGGCGCCCCGTCGGTCAGCTCGCTCGCCTGCGACACCGAGCGCAGGCGCTGCAGGTAGCGGACGTCGGCGTGGCGCTTGTCGAGCAGGGCGGGGAAGTCGCCGACGCCGAAGTCGGGGTCGTGGGCCGGGTCGCCGCACACCTCGGCACCCAGCCGCAGGTACCCGCGCATCAGCGGCGGCAGCGTGGCGCGGGCGGGTGGCACGATCTCGTCGAGTCCCTTGCCGTCCAGGACGACCGGCCGGTGCGGGTGGACGGTGAACGGTGAGCGGTGACGCGTGCGGACGAAGTCGCGGACGGCCCGGATCTGGGCGCCCGGCGTCTCGTCGGGGGCGCCCTGCACGGGTACCGACACGCAGCCGGTGACGTAGTCGTAGCCGCTGCGGTCGAGGTAGGCCAGGATGCCGGCCCACATCAGCAGGACGACACCGCCGTTGCGGTGATCCGCGCGCACCACGGCGCGCCCCATCTCCACCAGGGACGGCCGCAGCGGGTCGAGTTCGGCGACGTCGAACTCGGTGGCGCTGTAGAGACCGCCTGCGGCGATCGCGCCAGGAGGCGGCAGCATCCGGTAGCAGCCGACGAGTTCGCCGGACTGGTCCTCCCTGACCAGGAGGTGGTCGCAGTATTCGTCGAAGCGATCGGAGTCCCGCCCGTCGAGTCCCCCGACGAGGTCGAATCCGGGCTCTGAGGTGAACACCTCGTGACGCAGGCGTTGGGCGTCGTCGACGAGCGTGGGATCGGTGGAGAGCAACAGCGTGTAGCGCGGCGTCGTCGCCGCATTGGGCGATCCGGCGGTGGGTTGATCAGCGGCGATGAGTACGGAGGCAGTGCTCATGGCGGCCACGGTGCTTCAGTTGGACAGCGACTGAGCAATCACCGCGTGACGTGTCAATGCACGCCAGGTGACGAGTTGACCTCGGCGGCCTAGACGGCCTTGTCGAGCACCTGCGTGTTCGAGGATTCCGCGCCCACGACGCGCAGGGCCGGCCGAGCGTGCGCCTTCCGTGCGGCGGGTTGCGTGACGCGCGACGTGCGCGAACGCATCTCGACCTGAGAGCTGGAGCGAACGACGCCGACCGGTCCGGAGCCGACGAACCGCGAGAGCGCCGTGTGCGGCAACGCCGACGCGGCCTTGGCCTGGCGGTAACCGACGCGGATGCCCGCGGCGCACGTCGTGAGCAGTCCGAGGATTCCGGGCAGAGCCCAGGCGGCCAGCGCGGTCAGCGACACCGTGGCGACGAATGCGCCGATGGCGTGCTCCACCTTGGAGAGCGTGTCGTTCTTGCCGGCCGGTTCCGGGTTGCTCGCCGGCGGCGCCTCGACGGCGGGAGTGCTGACGGGGCCTCTGGTGAAGACGTCCGTCGAGACGGCTGGAACGCCGGTCGCGGCGGGGACGGGACCGCCCGTCGCGCCGAGCAGGGCGGGAAGGTCGGGTGCCGCGGACCACACGGGCACCGCGGGATCGGCGGCGACGGTCCTCATCTGCCGGGGCAGGCCGGTCGCCGCTCCGATGGAGGGAGTCGGCACCCCGGTGCCCACGCCGAGGAGACCGGCCAGGTCGGACGGCAGCATCGTGAGCGACGTGCCGGCGTCGCCGGCGGAGGTGATGACGTTCTGCAGGGAGGCGAGCACGTCGGAGACGGGTGTCGTCGAACCGGGCAGGGCGACGACGACGCCGGGGACCGCGGCAATCGAGTTGGCGAGTGAGGCGACGGCGTTCGCCACCGGCGCGGCCGGGTTTCGGCCGGGCTGCGGGGCCACGACGGGCGGCGCCGGCACGGGGGCCGGGTCCGCCTGTTGTTCGGGGGTGGTCAGCACCGGTGCGGTCTGCTCGGGTGCGGTCTGCTCGGGTGCGGTCGGACTCTGCTCCACCGGGGCGTCGGACGTGGGGGCGGTGGTGGGCGCCGTGCTGCCGTGGACCGTGGGGCTGCCGCCGAACGTGGTCCTCGGCGACTTGGGGATGCTCGACGGAATCTGGCCGGGCTTGGCGAGGGTGCTCAGCGTGCCGGTGACACCCTGCACCGTGCCTTGCAACGAGTTCTCGACGGCCTTGCGGACGCTGTCGGCGAACGTGCCGATCGAGCCGGTGGTTGCGCCGCTCGACGTGGTGGGCGACGAGCCGTCGGAGTCGACGTCCGCCGAGGCGACCGCTCCCCCGGCACCGGTGATCATGAAACCGGTCGAGAGCACGCAGGCGCCCGCAGCGATGCGCATGGGCGTTGGCAAGGCGACCTCCTCGTACCAGCTTGCGGCCCAGACGGCGGGCACTTACCGACAATCGTCCCACATCATTGGGCCCAGCTACCGAGATTGTGCCGTGAAACGGATGCGTTGACCAACAATGGCAAACATCGTCATTTCCGCGTCATGTCACCAATCACGGCCGGAGCCCGCCACTCGATTCGCACGTCACCGCCACATTTCGTCGCTGACCAAGAATTCCGGAACCGAAAGTCCAGCTCAACTGCGGGAAAGCCGGGAACCCCGACTTCACTGTCACAACAAATTTGGTCGCAAACTGCGCACGACCCGATCAGGGTGCGACGGACTCCGATTCGTAACTGCAGATTGCGTCGACCTTCTCGGCCGAGGCACTGTTCGGGTCGAATTCGTAGCCCAGCCATTCGCGAGCCAGTCGCCGGGCCAGTTCGAGCCCGATCACGCGTTGCCCGAAGCACAGCACCTGAGCGTTGTTCGACAGCACCGACCGCTCGACCGAGAACCCGTCGTGCGCGGTGACTGCGCGGATTCCGGGGACCTTGTTGGCACTGATCGCGACGCCCAGACCGGTTCCGCACACCAGCAGTGCGCGGTCGGCCTTGCCCTCGGCGACGAGCCGGGCAGCGGCGACCGCGACGTGCGGGTACGCCGTGTGTTCGTCGGTGCCGACGCCGACGTCGGTGACGTCGGAGACGCGGTCGTCGGCCATCAGGTCCCTCTTGAGGGCCTCCTTGTATTCGGATCCAGCGTCGTCGCATCCGACGACGATTCGTAGTCCGGTCATCGAGTCTCTCCCTCGGCTTTGGGTGCGAAGCAGTCGGCGACGGTGTGGGCGATCATCGCCAACGACGTCGCGCCGGCGTCGGGGGTTCCGACGCTGCGCTCTGCGAGCGGTCGGGCCCGTCCGACTCGTGGTCGCATCTCCGCCGTGCCGCGAGCCGCATCGGTGGCGACCTGAGCGGCGGCCCGCCATGAAGCCTGCCACGACTCGCCGTCGGACACCCGGCGCTGCAGCTCCTCGACGAACGGAAGCATGGCGTCGAGCATCGTCTTGTCTCCCGGCGAGGCGCCGCCGAGTTGGATGAGGGCGTCGTAGCCGTCCCTCATCGCCGCCGCGACGGTGTCCGAGTCCGGCCGCCCGGTGTCCCCCAGCCGGGCGCCGACGGCGTTGAGCAACGCGCCCCACAGCACCCCGGAGGTCCCGCCCGCCTTCGCGGCCCACTCCCGGCCCGCCGCCGCGAGGACCGAACCCTGGCCCGCACCGCTCTTGGCGGCCGCGGCCGCTGCGACGCGCGCCGCCGAGGAGCCCTTGACCATGCCGCGACCGTGGTCACCGTCTCCGGCGACGGCGTCGATGCGGCCCAGTTCCTCTTCGACGCCGGCCAGCATGCCCGCCACGGCGTCGAGTGCCCTCACGACGAACCGCCCGCCGGCCCGTCCGTCGTCGTCGGCGAGCTCCGCCACGTCCTGCGTGGGGGCGGCCGCGTCGGCGGCGGCGTCGCTGCGCCGCTCACCCAAATCACGCTGTCCCGCAACGCCCTTGCGGTACGCGGGGGTGTCGGCCGGTGCCGTCCAGTACTTCTCGAGCTCGTCGTCGAGCCACATCACCGTCAGCGAGCACCCTGCCATGTCGAGGCTGGTGACCAGTTCGCCGACCTCGGGCTCGACGATCTCGTAGCCGCGGTCCCGCAGCAATCGCGACGCCGTGCCCCACACGACGAACAGCTCCTCGTACTTCGTGCGGCCGAGCCCGTTGAGGATCACCGCGATTCGGGTGGAGCCCGAGTCGGCGTAGTCGGCCAGCACGCCCTCGACGAGGGTGTGCGCCAGCTCCTCGGCGGTCGGCATGACCTCGTCGGCCACGCCGGGCTCACCGTGGATGCCGAGCCCAAGTCCCATGTGTCCCTCGGGCACGGTGAACAGCGGATGGTCCGCACCGGGCAACGTGCATCCGTCGAAGGCCACGCCGAGTGTGCGGGTCGCCGCGTTGGCGGCTTCCGCGACACGGACCACGCCGGCCAGGTCGAGCCCGTCCTCCGCGGCGGCACTGGCGCACTTGAAGACGGTGAAGTCGCCGGCGATGCCGCGGCGCTTGGCCTCCTCGCCCTTCGGCGCGCTGGCCACGTCGTCGGTGACCGCGAAGTACTCGGCGTCGATGCCCTCGCTGCGCAACTGGGTGACGGCGAGCGTGAAGTTCATGACGTCGCCCGCGTAGTTGCCGGTGGTCAGCAGCACGCCGGCGTCACCGTGGGCGGCGCGCGCCACCGACGCGGCCTCCTCGGCGGACGGCGAGGTGAAGATGTTGCCCACCACGGCGCCGTCGGCGAAGCCCGGTCCGACCGTTCCGCAGAACGCCGGATAGTGCCCCGAGCCGCCGCCGATGACGACGGCGACCTTGCCCGGTGGAGTCTCGTGCGCGCGCACCACGCCGCCGGGGACGCCCGCGACGTACGTCGCATTGGCGTCCAGGAAGCCGACGAGCATGTCCTCGGTGAACCGCGCCGGGTCGTTGAACAACTTCGTCATCGCAGTCGATCTCCGGTCTCGGTGTCGAAGAGGTACACCCGCTCGGGCGGTGCACCGACGACAACCGTCTGCTCGGGTTCGTAGCGTTCCTGCGCGGGCGTCTGCACGACGATGCCCTCCTCCACCCCGGCCACCGTCGTGGTGGCCAGGCCGAACTCCAAGAGGTGCTCGAAGTAGGCGACGGTGGTGTGCAACCCCGTCCCCTGCCCGGCCGACATGGTGGCGTCCTGCGGCCGAATGCCCACCGACACCTCGGTGCCGTCGGCCACGCCGGTCACGGTGGTCTCCAAAGACCCCGAGCCCGAACCGATCTCGACGCGGACCTTGCCGCCGTCGGACCTTGCCACGCCGCGGACCACGTTGATCTGCGGCTCGCCGACGAACTGGGCGACGAACAGGTTGGCCGGGTCGTCGAACACCTCGTCGGGCGTGCCGAACTGCTGCACCACCCCGGCGTCCATCACGGCGAGTCGGTCGGCCAGCGAGAGCGCCTCCACCTGGTCGTGGGTGACCACGATCGTGGTGTAGCCGAATTCTCTTTGCAGCACCTTCAATTCGCGCCGAACCCGTTGCCGGGCCGAGGCGTCGAGGTGGCTCAGCGGCTCGTCGAGCAGCAGCACGGGTGGGTTGCGCACCAGGGCCCGTGCGAGTGCCACGCGCTGCTTCTGGCCGCTGGACAGCCCCGCGGGACGCAGGTCCATCAGGTCGTCCATCTCCAGCCGGGTGCTGATCGACGACACCATCTGATCGGCGCCCTTGACCTTGCGCGCCTTGAGTCCGTAGAGCAGGTTCTCGCGCACCGACATCGGCGGGTACAGCGCGTAACTCTCGAAGCCGACGCCGATTCCGCGCTTGGACGCGGGCAGCTGCGAGATCTCCCGGTCGCCGATCTTGATGGAGCCGCTGGTGACGGTCTCCAGCCCGGCAATCATCCGCAGGGTCGTGGTCTTGCCGCAGCCGGAGGGACCCAGCAGCGCGATCAGCTCACCCGGCGCGATGTCGAGGTTGATGCCCTTCACCGCGGCGAAGCTCTCACGCCCCTTGGCCATGTAGGTCTTCACCAGGTCGGTCAGGGTCAGGCTCTGGGCCGTGGCCGTGGTCGGACCCGCCGCCGCGGTGGTCGTGGTGGTCACTGTGCTGCCTCCAAGGTCTCGTGCCCTGCGCCCAGTCGGGAGGTGTCACCCTCCCCCGCGGCGAACACGTGGATGTCGTGCTCGGCCACGGTCATCGACACCTGGCCGCCCTCGTCGACGCCTTCGCGTCCGGAGGCCAGCACGATCAACTGCTCGCCGCCCATGTCCACCGTCAGCTCGATGTTGCGACCGAGCCGTTCGGCGAGGGTGATCGTGCCCGTCAACCGCGGCGCGGCACCGTCCGTACTCGGACCGGCGATCACGTGGAGGTCGCAGGGCCGCAGGCCCACCCGCACGCGGTCTCCCCCGCGGACGTCGACTCCGGCCGGTACCGGCACGTCGAACGCGCCGCCGCCCAGCCGAATCCGGCCGTCCTCGACCTCGCCGTCGAGCAGGTTGATCTCCGGCTGCCCTAGCGCACGGGCGACGAAGGTGTCGGCGGGACGGCGCCAGATCTCCTCCGGGGTGCCGATCTGCACCAGCGCACCCTCCCTCAGCACCGCGATGCGGTCACCGAGGGCCAGTGCCTCCTGGTAGTCGTGGGTGACGTAGACCGTGGTGGTCTTCGACATGGCGCCGAGTTGCTTGAGCTCGGCCCGCATCGCGGCCCGCAGTTTCGCGTCCAGGTGGCTGAGCGGTTCGTCGAGCAGATAGACGTCGGCGGGCCGCACCAGCACCCGACCGAGGGCCACCCGCTGCCGCTGGCCGTTGGACAGTTCCCGGGGGAACCGCTTGAGCAGGTGGTTGATTCCGAGTGTCGTGGTGACCTGGTCGATGCGCTCCTTCTGCTGCGCGTCGGTGTACTTGCCCGTCCGTCCGGACTTCAACGGCGACGCCAGATTTTCGCTGACCGTCTTCTGCGGGTAGAGCGCGTAGCTCTCGAAGGCCATGGCGACGTTGCGGTGATAGGGCTCGACCAGGGTGACGTCGTTGCCGCCGATGGTCACCGAGCCGCCGTCGACGTCGACCAGGCCGGCCACCGACTTCAGCGTCGTCGTCTTCCCCGCGCCGCTGGGCCCGAGGATGACGAAGAACTCGCCGTCTGCGATGTCGACCGAGAGGTCACGCACCGCCTGGGTCTTTCCGTAGGACTTGGACAGCCCCTTGAGGGTCAACGTAGCCATCAGGCCTTCACCGCCCCAAAGGACAAGCCCCGCACCAGATATCTCTGGATGGTGAGCGCCAATATCAGTGGTGGCAGCGCGGCGATGATCGCCGCCGCGGCCGTGAGGTTGTAGTACGCCTGCCCGCCGCCGCCGAGGAACTTGGTGATGGCGACGGTCACCGTGCCGGCGTTGCTGTCGGCCAGGATCAGCGGGAAGACGTAGTTGTTCCAGGCGAAGATGAACGCCAGCAGCGCGGCGGCCGCGATGCCGGGTCGCACGATGGGCAGCGCCACCATGACGAACGCCCGGGTGCGGCTGTATCCGTCGAGCAGTGCCGCCTGCTCCAGGTCCTCCGGCAGGTCCTCGAAGTAGGACCGCAGGATCCACACCACCAGCGGCATGGTGACCAGTTGCAGCACCCAGATCATCCCGACCTTGGTGTCGAACAGCCCGATCTGGTTGTAGATGACGAACAGCGGAACGATCACCATCAGCTCCGGGGCGAACCGGAACGACAGCATCTGGAACATCAAGTCGTTGCTGCCCTTGTACTTCCAGCGCCCGGCCGCATAGGCCGCCGGGATGCCGATCACCAGCGAGACGATCACGGCGCCACCGCAGTTGATCAAGCTGGTCAGCATCGCGGTCTTGAAGTCGACGCTCGTCATCTGAGTGCCCTTGTCGGAGAGCACCGTGGCGAAGTTCGACCAACTCGGGCTGAACTGGAAGTAGGTGCTGGTCTGCTCCTCGGCGTTCTTCAGCGCCAGGATCACCATCCACACGATGGGGAACAGCGAGAAGACGAACCACCCGATCAACCCGATGTCGGCGACGACGGAACCGACACCGAGCCGCTTCTGGCCGGGCAGGAGTTCACTGCGGGTGGGCTTGAACTTCGCGAGTGCCATTAGGACTCCGCTCCCGCAGCACGACGCTGCGCCTTGCCGAGCACGCTGACGAGATAGCGCGCGGTGATGAACACGATGATCCAGAGCAGCAGCATGTAGGTGCTGCCTCGCGAGTAGTCGAGGTTGATGATCGAGTCCTCGAACGCGCCGATCTGCAGGGTCCTGGTCGCCACGCCGGGGCCGCCGGCGGTCAGCACGTAGATGTGGTCGAAGACCTTGAGGTTGTCCATGAAGCGGAAGATGACCGCGACCAGGATGTACGGCCAGAGCATCGGCAGCATGAGCTTGCGGAACATGAAGAACCAACTCGCACCGTCGACCTCGGACGCCTCGAACGGTTCCTTGGGCAGGGACCGGATGCCGGCCAGCACCAGGATCGCGACGAACGGGGTGAAGATCCACAGGTCCACCAGGATCACCGAGAACAGGGCGTTGCTGCTGGACAACCAGTCGAAGGTGTTGCCCAGTCCCAGAACGTGATTGAGAACGCCGAACTGCGGGTTGAACATCAGTTTCCAGATGACGCCTGCGATCACGGGGGCGATCATCAGGGGCAGGATCAAGACCTTCTCGAAGATCTTGCCGATGATGCTCGACCGGTTGAGCAGCAGGGCCAGGCCGACTCCCAGCGCGGTCTCGACCAGGGTGGCGAGCACGGCGAAGATCGCCGTCGTCCGCACGCTGTACCAGAACACCTGGTCACCGAGAACGGACTTGAAGTTGTCGAACCAGATGAAGTGCGGGTTCGGATTGACCGCCGCGTAGTTGAGGAAGGCGTAGTAGGCGCCGACCACGAACGGGTAGAGAATGCCGATGACGATGACCAGGGCGGGAATCGACAGCAGGTAGGGGCGGAGCTTGCGGCGCCAGATCGGCACCTCGGGCAGGTTGCGCTGCTGCGCAGCGGCAGGCCGATCCGGCGAAGTCGCCGGCGCCTTGGGGGTTTGGGTGGTCATGTCTGCCAGAACTCCTAGAGGTTGACCTTGGAGGTGTTGGTCTTGGCGAGGCTGCGCAGTCGCGTCGCAGCGTCGTCACCGCCGTAGATGTCCTGCAGGGCTACGGCCCAGTTCTGCGTGGTGTCGAAGAACTTCTTCTGCGGGGTGAACTGGATCTTCGACTGGCCGATCACGGTTTCGAAGGCCTCCAGGTAACCGAACTGGTCGGCGGCGACCCTCTTGAAGGTGGTGTCGAACACCGACTTTCGCACCGGGTCGGCGTACGTGCCGCCCTCGACGGCCTTGTTCATCGATTCCTTGCCGGTGGCCCACTGGATGAACAGCCAGGCGGGCAGCTTGTTTCGGGAGTTGGCGCTCATCGCCCAGCTCCACGTCCACAGGTTGGTCTTGTAGTTGCCGTCCGCCCCGGCGGGCCCGGCGTACCAGGCGATGTTGCCCGCCTCCTTGCTGGCCCCGGGCTTGTTCTTCGGGTAGGTGGCGCTGTCGGCGTCGAACACCATCATCGCCTTGCCGTCGCCCAGATCTCCGGTGGCATTGGGGTAGTCGTAGGTGGTCCACGACGTCGGCCCGGCCTGGTGCTGCATGTCGATCCACTTCTTGGTGAAGTCGATCGCCTTGTCACTGTCCATCTCGGCGATGAGTTCCGAACCGTTGAACGTGTAGTCCACCGCACCGGCCCGGCTGTACTGCGTCATGAAGCCGGGGTGGATGGTGGCCCAGGACTTCGACCCGCGGGTGGCGATGCCGTAGCGGTTGTCCGCCCGGTCGGTCAGGTCGACCGCCAGTTGGATGAAGTCGTCGAAGTTGTCGGGCAGCTTGGTGATGCCCTTCTCGTCGAAGATGCGCTTGTTGTAGGCGACCACGTTGTTCTCGAAGCCCCACGGGATGGCCCACTGACCGCCGGTGCCCAACGGGTTGCCGTTGACGAAGTCCCACCGGGTGGAGGTCCGCAGACCCTCGAAGATGTCCTCGAAGTCGTAGTCGGGGCTCGTCGCCGAGCTGTTCTGCAGCCACGGGTTGAGATCCTCGATCCATCCCGGCGGACCGTACTGCCAGATGAAGTAGGCGCCGAGCATGAAGGCGTCGTGCTTGCCCGAGCCGCCGGCGAGTTCGGTGTTCAACTTGGTGAAGTAATCGGCCTCGGGCACCAGGTCGACGTTCACCGTGATCCCGGTGAGCTCGCTGAACTCCTTGAGCAGTGGTTGATACGACAGCTGGTACGGGTGCGGCGTCTGCAGGAGGTTCAGCGTCTGTCCGGAGGCCTTCTTCCAGTCGAAGCCACCGGAGACCGCGGAGGCTCCGTTGGGTGCGCTGGCCTTGCCGCCGACCCCGCACGCGCTCAGCACGGGCAGGCTGGCGGCGGCGGCTCCGGCAACGCCCATGGCCGCCAACATGTTTCGCCGTGACATCTGGGGGCCACCCGGGTTGCCCCGGAATAGGCCTGAGCTGCGATCTCGACTCATCTTCGTGTCCTTCGTGGGGTCCTGCGCGGGATGTGGGACTACGCCGGGATCAGGGAGACCTTGACCGATTCCTTGCCGCTGCCGACGAGGTCCAGACCCTTCTGGAAGTCGCTGAGCGGAAGCTGGTGGGTGCAGATCTCGTCGAGCGGCAGCACACCCGACTCGATCATCTTGATGGCCGCCGGCCAGCAGTACGGGCCGAGGTGCGCGCCGAGGACGTCGAGCTCCTTGTCGTCGCTGATGATGCTCCAGTCGACCGTGACGTCACTGCCGAAGACGCCGTACTCCACGTACCGGCCGAGCTTGCGCAGGGCGTTGAGGCCCTGCGGCACGGCGGACGGGTGGCCGGTGCCCTCCAGGTAGACGTCTGCCCCGTAGCCGCCGGTGAGGTCCTTGACGATCTTCTCGACGTCTTCCTCGGCGATGTTGATCGTGATGTCGGCACCGCACTTCTTGGCGAGCGCCAGCTTCTCGGGCGCCATGTCCAACGCGATGACGTGCATCGGGTTCTTGGCGCGTGCGCCGGCGATCATGCCGAGTCCGATGGGACCGCAACCGGCCACCACGACGGTGTCCTCGAAGGTGATCTGGGCGCGCTCGACGGCGTGCAGCGAGCACGACAGCGGTTCGACGAAGGCCGCGTGCGCGGGCGGGATGTCACCGGAGATCTTGTGCACCAAGGCTTCTACCGGGTAGGTCATGTACCCGGCCATGGCGCCAGGGGTGCGACGCTTGAATCCGTAGAGGTCGTGCGGCTGGCACATGTGGTACTGCCCGCGCTTGCAGAAGCGGCACTCCCAGCAGGGCACGATCTGCTCGGAGGTGACGCGGTCGCCGACCGCGATGCCCCAGCGGCTGGCCGCTTCGTCGTCGAGTTCGACGACCCGGCCGACGAATTCGTGGCCGGGGATGACCATCGTCTCGGTCCAGGCGGGACGGTTCTCGTCGCCCCAGAACTTGGCTGCTCCGTGGTAGCACTTCAGATCGCTGGCGCAGATGCCGACCGCTTCGACGCGGACGAGTGCCTCGCCGGGCTTGCGCTGCGGAACGGCGACCTCTTCGAGGCGGTAGTCATTGGGTCCGTGACAGACGACGGCCTGCATCTTCTCGGGGATCTGTTCGGGCATTTCAGGAGCTCCTTCGGCTGTGGCTGAGGTCACATTATCGACCACCTGCACATTTGTCCAGAACGATTGTTCAGCAAGATTCTTCTCTGAACAGATGTGCAGCGCCTCCGACGCGGTGCCATACTGCGTCCATGCCCAGGTCGGCTCAGCCCACGCCGGCGAATGAACCGGTCGACGCCGCTCCTCAGGACGGCGAGGCCAGTCACTTCGCGGCCTCGCTGCTGTACACCGCGGCCCGGCTGTACTACGAGGACGACGCCACCCAGGCCGAGGTGGCCGACCAACTCGGCACCAGCCGCGCCACCGTCAGCAGGCTTCTGTCGGAAGCCAAGCGGCAGGGCATCGTTCGCATCGAGGTGGTCCCGCCCGCCGAGGCACGCACCGGCGACCTGGCCGACCGGTTGGCCCGCGCACTCAACGTCACGTCGGTCTACCTCAGCGCAGCGCTCCCGGCACCCGGCTCGGGCCGCACCGTCGTCGACGTGATGGGACGCGTGCTCGCGCCCGCCGTGGCCCGCGCGCTCGGCGAGGCCGGGCTGCTGCCGGGCGACGTGCTCCTGGTGTCGTCGGGGCGCACGGTCTACGAGGTGGCCCAGTGCGAGCTGACGCCGCTGCCCGGCGTCGTCGTCGCCCCGACCGTCGGCGGCCACGACCAGCCCGAGGAGTGGTATCAGACCAACGAGATCACGCGCCTGGTCGCCAACCGCATCGGCGGCCGGGCGAATTACCTCTTCGCTCCCGGCCTGCCCGGCGTCGAGCTCTACCAGTCGCTGCTGAACGATCCGAGCATCCAACGGGTGCTTCACCTTTGGCCCCACGCGCGGTGTGCCCTCATGGGCATCGGGGCTCCCCCACTGACCCGCTCCGACATCCCCCGGTTCGTCCCGACGGGCTCGACGTCGTTGCGTTCCGCCGTCGGCGACGTGTGCTCCCGCTTCTACGATCGGGACGGCCGACCGGTCGACTTCGAGAACGGCGACCGCCTGATCGCCGTCGAACTCGAAGTGCTGCGCCACATTCCGGCAACGATCGCCGTCGCCATCGGCAAGGAGAAGGTCGAATCGATCATCGCGGGCGCGCGCGGCGGTTACTTCAACCGACTGATCACCGACCCGGTGACGGCCAACGACATCTTGACCAGCCCCGCGTTGACCGACTGACCGGCGGCGGCTACAGCACGGCGTCGGCGAGCCGGTCGACCTGATCCAGCGAGGCCACGCTCGGATGGAACAGCAACCGGTCGAAACCCATGTCGCGGTACCGTTGCACGGTGCCGTGGGCGTCCTCGGGCGCGTGCACCATGTCGGCGACGTTGAGCGCCGCGTACTCCGGCTTGTTGCCGTAGTACCGGCCCAGGTTGTCGCGACCGTCGGCGACGACGGCTTCGTCACCGAGCGCGAAGTTCACCGACGTCTGCAGGAGTGGCCGACCCGAGCGGCCCGCCTCGAGCCACCCGGCGCGGATCTGCTCGGTGAACGACGCCTGCGTCTCGTAGTCGCGCACGGCGCCGCCGGCCCAGCCGTCGCCGAGCGTCGCCACCCTTCGCAGGGTCGGCTTCCCCTTGCCCCCGAACAGCACCGGAATGGTCACCGGCGCCGGGCACAACGCCGTCGCACCCTCGAACGGCCCGCCCGACCACACCCGCCGCCAGACGACGACGGCGTCGTCGAGAATTGGACCGCGCGAGTCGAACTCGACTCCGGCGTGCCGATAGTCGTCGGGTCGCGCGCCCACTCCGACCCCGAGGACGAGCCGACCGCCGGAGGCGTCCGACAGGGTCGCCAACTGCTTGGCCAGCAGCACCGGCGGGTAGAGCGGTGCCAGCAGGACGTTGGTCACCAGGCCGACGGTCGAGGTGGCACCTGCGGCCAGCGCCAGGGTGGTGACGGAGTCGAGGCTGGGGTAGATCAGTCGGTCGATCGTGGTCACTGCGTGGAATCCGCGCTGCTCGGCGCGGCGTGCCCACTCCACGACCGCCGTCCCGCCGACTCCGGCGACGTGGTTGGGCAGTCCGATACCGATCTTCATGGGGTTCCCTTCGAATCATGGAAATTGACTGTGGAATAGACGTTTTCGTAGTCCCCACGGCGTTCGGCGAACCGCAGCAGCCTGGCGGCGTCGACGACGATCTCCTGCGCCTCGGGATGGGAGACCAGCTGCGACACGACGTCGCGCGCGAAGGCGTCGACACCCACTCCGTGGTCGTCGTCCGCGGACCCGTCGGTGTACACCCGGGGCGGAGGTATCTCGATCACCCGAATGCCACTGTCCCGCAACTGGTATCGCAGCGACTCGGTGTAGGAGTGCATTGCCGCCTTGGTGGCGCAGTAGGTGGGAAGGGTGGCCTTCGGCACGAAGGCGAGGGACGAGGTGACGTTCACGATCGCCGCCGACGGCCTGCGCCTCAGCGCCGGTAGGAGATGCGCAGTCAGTAGCAGCGGACCGAGCAGGTTCGTCGAGACGACGTCGTCGACGACGTCCGGATCCGGTGCCTGCAGATCTTCGGTGCGCATGATTCCCGCGTTGTTGACCAGCACGTTCAGCCGGGGATGCCGTCGGACGACCTCCTCCGCGAAGGCGCGCACGGCGCCGGCGTCGCTCTGGTCCAGCGGCAGGCAGGAGATACCGGGATGTCGGCGCGCCACGGCTTCCAACGCCTCCGGGCGACGCCCCGCGACGACTACGTGGTTGCCCGCCCGGTGCAGGGCGACGGCGAGACCTTCACCGATACCGCTGCCGCCGCCGGTGATGAGGATCGTGTCGTCTGTCCAGGTCATGCATCCGAGCCTGCCAGCCGGCCACGGCCCTCAGCCACGATCTGGCCCAAAGCGATGAGAAATCATCACCATTTGCCGTCACTGCGTAGCATCATCCTCGTGATCGACGCGCTCGACGGACATATCATTCACGCGCTCCAGTTGTCGCCCCGGGCGTCCTTCCGTCTGATCGCCGACACGGTCGACGCACCCGAGCAGACCGTGGCCCGCCGCTACCACCGCCTGCGGCGCGACGGAGCGTTGCGCGTGGTCGGTGTGCCGAACCCGAGGGTCCACGGTGACGCGCAGTGGGTGGTGCGCGTTCACGCCAAGCCAGACGACATGCCTCGCCTCGTCGACGCGCTGGTGCGGCGACCGGAAGTCACTCACGCCAACATTCTTTCGGGCTGGAGCGAGCTGGTCTGCGTCGTCCGCGCACCCTTGACCGAGGGCCCCGACGGACTCCTGGGCCGACTGCCGAGAACCACGTCGGTGATCGACCTCGACGTCGACCTGATCCTCCACACGTTCGGCGAGGCGGGCACCGAGCCGTGGACCGCCTACGGTCATACGCTGGATCCCGATCAGGTCCGTCGCGTCCTCGAACGGTCGACACCTGCATCCCCCGCCGTCCGGCCCGCTGCGCCGACCGCCGAGGACCAGCCACTCTTCGACGCGCTCGCGGCAGACGGACGCGCGCCCCACTCGCGTCTGGCCCACGACACCGGCTGGTCGACCCCTCGCGTGGTACGCCGCCTCACCGCACTCGAGGCCGCCGGCACCCTGACCTACGACCTCGACGTCCTGCCCCAACGTCTCGGCTTCGAGGTCAACGCGATGATCTGGCTGACGACGGCGCCCCGGCACCTCGACGGCGTCGGACGGCAGATCGCGGCCCACGCCGAGATTGCCTCCGTGGCCGCGCTCAGCGGTCAAAACAACCTCATGGCCATCGCCATCTGCCGCGACGTCCGGCACCTGTACGGCTATCTGTCCGGTAAGTTCGCGGCCGTCGAGCACATTCGAAGCTACGACGTGAGCATCCGCGCCCAACGCCTCAAGCAGACGGCATCGTTGATTTCGCGCGGGCGGCTCGTCCACGCGGGTGCGTGAACACCTTTCAGTTCAGGGCTTTTGGCGACGGTCCGCTCAGTTGTCCGGCGGTGGTGGTTGGGGTTCGAACGGGGTGTACCACCACCACTCGGCCCGCTCCCCCAGCGGACCGCGGCACGGTTTCACCGCCGGTGGCGGCTGAGTCGGGGTGCGCGCCAACGATCCCGGGTTGAGCGGTTCACCGTCCGCGTCGGTGACGACCAGGTGGCCGGCCGGACCGGTGATGGTGATGCCGCCGCTGTGATGCAGGCGGTGGTGGAACGGACACAGCAGCACCAGGTTGTCCAACTCGGTAAGCCCGCCGTCCTCCCAATGCCGGATGTGATGGGCGTGCAATCCGCGGGTGGCGCCGCAGCCGGGCACCACGCAGCAGCGGTCGCGGTGTTCGAGGGCGCGGCGCAGGCGGCGGCTGATCTGCCGGGTTCCCCGCCCCGACCCGATCACCTGGCCGTGGCGTTCGAACCAGATCTCGCAGTCCGACTCGCACATCAGGTTCCGGCGGTCACCGTCGGACAGGAACGGACCCAGATGCAGGGCGGCCTTGCGGTTCTCGACGTCGAGGTGCACCACCACGGTGGTGTGCTGCCCATGCGGGCGTCGCGCCACGTCGGCGTCCCAGCCGGCCTCCACCACGCTCATGAACGCATCCACCGTGTTGGGGAACGGCGGTACCTCCACCGACGGACCATTGTCGTCACCGGCGTCACCGTCACCGTCGTGGTCGCGTTTCCACGCCGCGACCAACGCATCCCGATGAGAATCCAGTGCGGCGTCCAGCTTCGCGGCCTCCAGCTTCGGCAACCGAATCCGATACGTGGTGTGCGTCTCGCCCACCTTCTTCGTCAACGACCGCTCCGGCTCCGCCCGGGGATCAGGCTTGGGTCGCGGTTCGAGTTTGATCGCGAACCGCAACTGCGTCACCGTGGCCACCGACGCCAACTGGGCGTAGTGCTCGTCGGACCCCTCCCCGGCGCGCTCGGCGATCACGCCAACCTGATCCAACGACAGCTGACCCTCGCGCATCATCGCCGCACACCGCGGGAACTCCTCGAGTCGCCGGGCGGCGGTCACGATCGTCTCCGCGGTGTGCGGGCTGACGCCCAACTTCCACGCCACCAACGCCGGTACTGACCGGCACCCAGTGGCACCCCAGATCCCGTCACCCTCGATCTCCGCGGCGATCTCCACCAACCGGCTGTCGATTGCGTTGCGCTGCCCCGCCAACTCCTCCATCTCCCCGAACAACACCTCGAGACGCTCCTTGGGGCTCAAAGACGTTGCGGTAGAGGACATGACCCCATCATAGGAAGGGGGTCCGACAACTACCTGCCGAGCGCACCCAATCCGTGCACCAGCGATCTAGTGGCCGGATACAGCTCGCGCCACAGGCCGTACAGCTCGTCGTACAGCGCGCGGTGGTCCGGATTCGGGGTGATCTCGTGGGTAATAGTGGCCCAATCGGTCTGCGGCGCAACCAGTCCCACACCGATGGCGGCCATCAGCGCACCGCCGTAACTGGCACCGATCCCCTGCTCGGCGACCAACTGCGGACGGCCGGTGATGTCGCTGACCGCCTGCGCCCAGACCGAGCTGCGCAACCCGCCGCCGACGGCCACGGTCCGGCGGCCGGTGTGCGCGTCGTCGAACATCTCCAGGATCTGCCGGACCCCAAAGCCGATGCCCTCGTACGCGGCTCGGAACAAGTGTCCGCGGCCGTGGCGCAGGGTCAGGCCCGCGAAGAGGCCCCGGGCGTCCGGGTCGAACACCGGAGTCCGCTCCCCCGCCAGGTAGGGCAGGGCGATCAACCCCTCACACCCGGCCGGGACCGCCGCCGCCTCGGCGGTCAACTCCTCGAGGGACGCACCGCCGGTGATGGTTCGCAACCAGCCGATCATCGTGCCCGCCGTGGAGGTACCGGCCGCCAATGCCAACGATCCACGCTCGATGCCCGCGGTAGTCCACAGCGCGGGATCGCTGTGATACTCGTCGATGATCTGCACCAGGAACATCGTCGAGCCGTACATCAGCATCTGGTCCCCGGCATTGCGGACGCCCACCGAGAACGCCTCGGCATAGGCGTCCACCGTGCCGGCCACCACCGGCGTGCCCCGGGGAACTCCGGTGGCTGCGGCCGCCGCGTCGTGCACCCGCCCGACGACCTCCTGGGGCCACACCAATCGGGGTAGCGGCAGATGTCCGCAGATCCGCGCGGCCCATTCGACGTTCCACTCGAAGTCACTCGTCGCGTACAACGGGTCGCACTGGCTGGCGGTGTGGTGGTCGATCGCGTACTCGCCGGTGAGCTTCGCGGCGATGTAGGAGTTCGAGCCGTACCACCCCGTCGCCCTCGCGAACACGTCGGGCTCGTGTCGCCGGACCCATTCCAGCTTCGGCCCGACCGCCTGACTCGACAGCAGTGTCCCGGCCCGTTGCAGGATCGCGTCGGCTCCGAATTCCTCGGTGAGCGAGCGAATCTCGGCCGTCGCCCGGGTGTCGACGCCGTACAGGATCGCCGGGCGGAGCGGGTTGAGGTCGTCGTCGCACAGCACCAGGCACGGACCGACTCCGCTGACGCACATCGCCGCCACGGTCGAGCCCGCGGGCACCTCGCGCGTCAGCCGGTTGCTGATCTCACACACCTCGCGCCACCACGTGGCCTCGGCGTCGACTTCTGCCCATCCCGGCCGCGGGAGACTCATCGAATGCGGGATCGACGCGGACGCCACCACGACGCCCGCCGTGTCGACCAGGACGCCCTTCGTGCTTCCGGTGCCCATGTCGATTCCGAGAAGCAAGTCCACGGCGCAACCCTACGTCTGCGCCCGAACGGTCAGGGCAGCGCGCGGGCCACCCGCCGGTCCTTCACCCGTTCCAGCTCGTCGGCGTCGACGTAGACGAGCATGGGCTGACCCGGGACGCACAGCATGTTCACCACGAAGCGCAGCGGGCCGTCGTCGCGGTTGTTGGCATCGGAGTAGTGGATGACGTCGCCACCCGGCTCCCAGAATGCCTCGCCGGCCTTGACCACCCGCGGCGCCTCACCCTCGAGTTCGAACAGCATCTCGCCTTCGATGACGTATCCGAACGCCGGACCGCCGGGGTGCCGGTGCGGTGGCGCCCCCGGGCTGCCCGCCGGCCATTCGATGACCACGGTCATCACCTCGGCGTTCTGCGGAATGAACGGCGGTGTGACGCTGTCGATCACGGTGATGGGACTCGGCTGCCCGTCGGACGTCGTGGTGTCGTGCATCGTGTTCTCCTTCGGAAGGGTCAGACGGCCGCGCCGCCGCCGTCGGTGTGCAGCGTGGAACCGGTGAGGAAACTGGATCTCGGTGACGCGAGGAACAGGACCGCCTCGGCGATCTCGCGAGGGTCGGCGGTCCGCCCGAGGGGCAGGGCGCGGCCGAGTTCTTCGTTGACGTCGCCCCATTCGGCGGCGACGCCCTCGGTGGCGGTCGGCCCGGTGCGACGCTGTTCACCCGCACGTGCCGGGATCCGAATTCCGCTGCCCACGTACGGGTCAGCGATTCCAGGGCCGCCTTCGACGCGCTGTAGGTCGAGGCTCCCGCGACCCCCTTGAACGCGACCATGGAGGTGACGTTGACGATGCTGCCGCTTCCCCGGGCCAGCATGGCGGGCGCCACGGCGGCGACGAGGAAGTACGCCCCGCGGACGTTGGTGTCGAACGTCCGCTCGAACGACGCCGGGTCCTGGTCGACGGTCGACGCGCCGGGAAAGCTCGCGGCGTTGTTGACGAGGACGTCGACGTCACCGCACTGCCGGGCAAGGGATGTCACCGAATCCAGGTCGGAGAGGTCGGCGGCGACGAAACGCACTCCTAAACCGATCTCGGCCACCGCCTTCTCGCCGCGCTCGGGGTCCCGTCCGCTGATCGTCACCGCGGCGCCCGCCGTGGCCAGCAGTCGGGCCGACTCCAGTCCGATGCCCGCGGTGCCGCCGGTGACCAGCGCCGTCCGGCCACTGAGTTCGCCGTCGCTCATCGGGCGACGAGCCAATCGGAGAAGCGCGTGGAAGCCAGGGTGGCGCCGGGGCCGGTGACCAGGCTGTGCTGGTCGACGCGCGTGCCGAAGTAGGTGGCGTCGGGGTCGACGACCACCGGTGTGTCGGCGCCCTGGTGCTCGAGGACGGCCCGCGCCATGTCGGCGAAGGAGATCTTGTCGGGTCCACCGACGTCGACGGTTCCGCCGACGGGCGCGGCAACGGCGGCGCGGGCCACGGCGGCCGAGACGTCGGCCGCCGCGATCGGCTGAATGAGTGCGTCGGGGGCGCGCACCTCACCGTCGACCACCAGCGACCCGGTGATGGCTTCGGCGAATTCCTGGAACTGCGTCGCCCGCACGATCGTGTAGGGCAGACCCGAGTCGACGATCGTCCTCTCCTGCACCACCTTTGCGCGCATGTATCCGCTGTCGGGCAGGTCGTCCACCCCGACGATGGACAACGCGACGTAGTGCCCGACGCCGGTCTCCTTCGCGGCGGCGACCAGGTTGGCCGACGAGGCGGTGAAGAACGCCATGACCGGGCCGTCGTCGAAGGACGGCGAGTTGACCACGTCGACCAGAACTTGCGCGCCGGTCAGCGCCTCGCTCAACCCGGCGCCGGTGAGTACGTCGGCCCCGGTCTCCCGGGACGCCGCGACGACGTCGTGCCCGTCGGCGCGGAGCAGCTCCACCACCTTCGAGCCGACCTTTCCGGTGGCCCCGATGACTGTGATCCTCATGTGTCGAACCCTTCCTCGATGTGACGAGTCGACTCTCGCACCGGGTGGGGGTCATTCGAACCCTGGAAAGTCCGTAGTCCCGACGCATCAGGGGTCCCGACAACGCAAAACCCCGGCGCACCGAAGTGCACCGGGGTCGCGTCGAACGGTGGGGGTTAGCCCTTGCGAGCCTTGACCGCGTCGGTCAGCTGCGGGGTGACCTTGAACAGGTCGCCCACGATGCCGTAGTCGGCGATCTCGAAGATCGGCGCTTCCTCGTCCTTGTTCACGGCGACGATCGTCTTCGAGGTCTGCATGCCGGCGCGGTGCTGGATGGCACCGGAGATGCCAAGCGCCAGGTACAGCTGCGGCGAAACCGTCTTACCGGTCTGGCCCACCTGGAACTGACCCTCGTAGAAGCCGGAGTCGACGGCGGCGCGGGAGGCGCCGACGGCGCCACCGAACGCGTCGGCGAGTTCCTCGACGATGCCGAAGTTCTCCTTGCTGCCGACGCCACGGCCACCCGCGACGACGATCTTCGCCTCGGCCAGGTCCGGACGCGCGCTCTTCTGCGCGGGCTGACGGGAGGTGATCTTGGTGGCGTTCTCGGCCGGTGCCGGCACCTCGACGGTGACGACCTCACCCGCGCCGGCAGTCGGCTCGGCCTCGACGGCACCCGGACGCAGGGCGAGGACGGGTCCGTCGCCTTCGGCCTTGGCCTCGGTGGTGTAGGCACCACCGAAAATGGAGTGAATCCCGATGGGTCCCTCCTTGATGCCGACCACGTCGATGAGCACGCCGGAACCGGTCTCGGCCGCGACGCGACCGGCGATCTCCTTGCCCTCGGCGCTGGCGACCACGACGACGGCCACCGGCGACGCCGACTCGACCAGCGCGTTGAGCACGTCGACCTTGGGCGTGACGAGGTACTGCTCGACGATGTCGGACTCGGCGACGTAGATCTTCTCCGCGCCGGCGGCCTTCAGGCCGTCGGTCAGCTTCTCCGCGGTGCCCGGGGCACCGATGACCACGGCGGAGGGCTCGCCCAGCGCGCGCGCCGCGGTGATGAGCTCCCCGGTGACGTTCTTCAGTTTTCCTTCGGCGTGCTCGACGAGCACGAGTACTTCAGCCATTGGTTCTCGATCGCTCTCTAGGAAGTGTGGGTCTGGGACGGGTCGGCGACGCTCAGAGGATCTTCTGCGCCACGAGGTAGTCGGCGATCTGCTTGCCGCCCTCACCCTCGTCGGTGACCTTCTCGCCTGCCGTCTTCGGCGGCTTCGGGGTGGCGGTGACGACCGTCGACCCGGCGTACTGTCCGCCGACCTCGTCGGCTTCGACGCCGATCCCGGCCAACGTCAGCGTCTCCACGGGCTTCTTCTTGGCGGCCATGATGCCCTTGAAGGAGGGGAAGCGGGCGTCGTCGACGATCTTCTCGCTGACGCTGACGATCGCGGGAAGCGTCGCCTCGAGTCCGAAGACGCCGTCGTCGGTCTCGCGCTCGCCGGTGACCTTGCCGTCGGCGATCTCGATGCTGCGCATCGTCGTCAGCTGGGGCAGACCCAGGAACTGCGCGAGGATCGCGGGAACCGCGCCACCGACGCCGTCGCTGGTCTCGTTGCCGGCGATCACCACGCCGATGTCCTCGATCTGGCCGAGCGAGCGGGCCAGTGCCCACGAGGTCTGCACCATGTCGGAGCCCTTGAGGCCGTCGTCGACCAGGTGGTAGGCCGAGTCGGCACCCATGGACAGTGCCCGGCGGATGGCCGACTCTGCGCTCGGGGGCCCGGCGGTCAGCACGACCACCTTGTAGTCGGCGTCGGCGTGCTTCTCCTTGAGTTGCAGCGCGACCTCGACGGCCTTTTCGTTGATCTCGTCCAGCACCGGATCGCTGCCGGCCCGGTCAAGGGTCCAGTCACCGTCGGTGAGATGCCGATCCTCGTAATCAGGAACCTGTTTGATCAGGACCACGATGTTCGTCATGAGTGTGGTTCGTCCTCCTCGATGAGGCCTCAGCCGGCCTGCTCATATCACAGTTGATACAACAGCCATCATGTTACTAGTCGGTAACTTGGGGCGGTATGCACCCTCACCTTAACCGGTGTTAGTTAACCTTCTGCCCCTTCCACCGGCTTATGAACCTTGCGAACAAGTGACAATGGCCATAGCTGGGTTAGCCTGCGTTGGCAATGAGCGCATTTACCCATTCCGATTCGTCCGACGCCGTCCTCTCGAGCGCGGACGACCTTCCCCTGACCGGAGAGCGCACCATCCCCGGGTTGGCCGAGGAGAACTACTGGTTCCGCCGGCACGAGGTGGTGTACCAGCGGCTCCTGGAGCGCTGCGCCGATCGCGACGTCCTGGAGGCGGGGTCCGGAGAGGGTTACGGAGCGGACCTCATCGCCGGCGTGGCACGCCACGTCGTCGGGCTCGACTACGACGATTCCGCGGTGGCCCACGTCCGCGCCCGCTACCCCCGCGTCGACATGCGCCAAGGCAATCTGGCCGAGCTGCCGCTGGAGGACGACTCCGTCGACGTCGTCGTGAACTTCCAGGTGATCGAGCACCTGTGGGATCAGAAACAGTTCGTCGACGAGTGCGCCCGCGTACTCCGGCCGTCCGGAGTGCTGCTGATGTCGACGCCCAATCGCATCACCTTCTCCCCCGGCCGGGACACCCCCGTCAACCCGTTCCACACCCGCGAACTGAACGCCGCCGAGCTCACCGAGTTGCTCACCGATTCGGGTTTCCGCGTCGAGGCCATGCTCGGGGTGTTCCACGGCGCCGGCCTCGCCGAGCTCGACGCCCGGCACGGCGGGTCGATCATCGAGGCGCAGATCGCGCGGGCCGTGGCCAACGCGCCGTGGTCGGACGATCTGCTGGCCGACGTCGCGTCGGTGCGCACCGAGGACTTCGACCTGCTCGACGCCACCGAGCGTGCCATCGACGAGAGCCTGGATCTGGTGGCCATCGCGGTGCGCCCGTGAGCGCACAGGCCCTTCCCGGTTCGCTTCGCTCCCGCCCTCCGCAGCCCGCAACGCCGGGTCTGTTCACCCTCGTCCTCCACACCCATCTGCCATGGCTGGCGCACCACGGTCGGTGGCCGGTCGGCGAGGAATGGCTCTACCAGTCGTGGGCGACGGCCTATCTGCCGTTGGTCAGCCTGCTGCGCCGCCTGTCCGACGAGGGCCGCAGCCATCTACTCACCCTGGGCGTCACGCCCGTCGTGGCCGCCCAGCTCGACGATCCCTACAGCCTCACCGGGATGCACAGCTGGCTGGCGAACTGGCAGCTCCGCGGACGGGAGGCCGCGGTTCACCGCGGCGCCGGAGGCACCGGCTACCGGTCTCCGGAGGCGTTGCGCGCGTTCGGCATTCGCGAGCAGGAGGAGGCGGGCCGCGCTCTCGACGACTTCTCCTCGCACTGGCGTCACGGCGGCAGCCCGCTGCTGCGCCAGCTGATCGACGCCGACGCGATCGAACTGCTCGGCGGTCCGCTGGCGCACCCGTTCCAGCCGCTGCTGCACCCGCGGCTGCGCGAGTTCGCGCTGCGCGAGGGACTGGCCGACGCCGGTCAGCGCTTCGCCCATGTCCCCCAGGGAATTTGGGCCCCGGAGTGCGCCTACTCACCGGGACTGGAGCGCGACTACGCGGCCGCCGGAGTCACGCACTTCATGGTGGACGGCCCCACGCTGCACGGTGACACCGCGCTGGGCCGCCCGGTCGCCGACACCGACGTCGTCGCCTTCGGCCGCGACCTCACGGTGAGCTATCGGGTGTGGTCGCCGAAGTCCGGCTATCCGGGCCACGCCGCGTATCGCGACTTCCACACCTACGACCACCTCACCGGTCTCAAACCGGCCCGGGTCACCGGGCGTGCGGTGCCGTCGGAGGACAAGGCCGCCTACGAACCGGAGCGCGCCGACCACGCGGTCGACGTCCACGTCGCCGACTTCGTCGACGCGGTCCGCCGCAGACTGACCTCCGAGTCCGAGCGCATCGGGCGCCCCGCTCACGTCGTGGCGGCCTTCGACACCGAACTCTTCGGACACTGGTGGCACGAGGGACCGGTCTGGCTGGAGCGGGTGCTGCGCGCGCTGCCCGAGGCCGGGATCCGCGTCGGCACGCTGTCCGACGCCGTCGACGGCGGATACGTCGGCGCCCCCGTCGAATTGCCGCCCAGTTCATGGGGTTCGGGCAAGAACTGGCAGGTGTGGAATGGGAACCAGGTGTCCGATCTGGTGCGGCTCAACGCCGAAGTCGTCGACACCGCGCTCGCCGCGGTGGACAAGGCGCTGACCCAGCACGCGGCGGTGGGCGTGCCCACCCCGCGCGACGTCGTCGCCGACCAGATCCTGCGCGAAGCCCTGCTCACCGTGTCCAGCGACTGGCCGTTCATGGTCAGCAAGGACACCGCCGCCGAGTACGCCCGCTACCGCGCCCACCTGCACGCCCACGCCACCCGCGAGATCGCCGACGCACTTGGGGCGGGCCGCCGCGAGCACGCCGAACGCCTTGCGGCCGGCTGGAATCGGGCCGACGGTCTGTTCGGCGCCCTCGACGCCAGGCGACTCCCCCGGTGAAGGTTCTTCTCGTCTCGTGGGAGTACCCGCCGGTGGTCATCGGCGGCCTGGGCCGTCACGTCCACCATCTCGCCACCGCCCTGGCCGACGCCGGCCACGAGGTCGTCGTCCTCAACCGGCGCCCCACCGGCACCGACCCCAGCACCCACCCCTCGGGCGACGACGTCAGCGAGGGCGTGCGCGTGATCGCCGCGGCGGAGGATCCGCACGAATTCGAGTTCAGCACCGACATGATGGCCTGGACTCTTGCCATGGGGCACTCGATGGTTCGCGCCGGGCTGGCCCTGAAGTGGCGCCCCGACGTGGTGCACGCCCACGACTGGCTGGTGGCCCATCCCGCGATCACCCTCGCCGAGCACTTCGACGTTCCGCTGGTCTCGACGATCCACGCGACCGAGGCCGGTCGGCACTCGGGGTGGGTGTCGGGGAAGATCAGCCGCCAGGTGCACGCGGTGGAATCCTGGTTGGTGCGCGAATCCGATTCCCTCATTACGTGTTCGGCGTCGATGGGTGAGGAGATCACCGCGCTGTTCGGTCCCGGGCTGTCCGAGTCGCGCGTCATTCGCAACGGCATCGACGCCGGCCTCTGGCCCTTCGCGCGTCGCACCCCACGCCGGGGACCGGCGCGGTTGCTCTACCTCGGCCGCCTCGAATACGAGAAGGGCGTGCACGACGCCATCGCGGCGCTGCCGCGGGTAAGACGGACCCATCCCGGAACCACGTTGACCATCGCCGGCGACGGCACCCAGCAGGACTGGCTGCTCGAGCAGGCCCGAAAGCACAAGGTGCTCAAGGCCGTCGACTTCGTCGGGCGCGTCGACCACGAGCAGCTGGTCGCGCTCCTGCACGGCTGCGACGCCGCGGTGCTCCCCAGCCACTACGAACCGTTCGGCATCGTCGCCCTGGAGGCAGCCGCCACGGGCGCTCCCCTGGTGACCTCCAACGTCGGCGGGCTCGGCGAGGCAGTCATCGACGGGCAGACGGGCAGGTCCTTCCCGCCGCGGGACGTGGCTGCGCTGGCCACCGCGGTGCGCGCGGTGCTCGACGATCCCGCCGCCGCCCAGCGCCATGCGGTCGCCGCACGGGAACGCCTGGACTCGGCGTTCGACTGGGACACCGTGGCGGCCGAGACCGCCCAGGTCTACCTCTCGGCGAAACGCCGTGAGCGCGAGCCACATCGGCGCGCGCTGATCGTGGAGCACGCGTTGCCCGACCGGGGTTGACGTGGACTAGCGGGCAGCCTTCTTGCGTTCGATGTCGGCCAGTGCGGCCGCCAGTTCGGCGCGCTGGGCGGCCGACGTCTCCCAGGACAGCTTGCGGTTCTTGACCACCTTGGCGGGCGAGCCGACCGCGATGGAGAAGTCCGGGATCTCCCCCTTGACCACCGCATGGGCGCCCAGCACGCAGCCGCGTCCAACGCTGGTGCCGCGTAGCACCGTGACCTTGGTGGCGACCCAGGTGTCCGGACCGATCCGCACGGGCGCCTTCACGATGCCCTGGTCCTTGATCGGCAGTTCGATGCTGTCCATCCGGTGGTCGAAGTCGCAGACGTAGCACCAGTCCGCCATCAGCACCGAGTCGCCCAACTCGATGTCGAGGTAGGTGTTGATGACGTTGTCGCGGCCCAGGACGACCTTGTCGCCGATCCGCAGGGAGCCCTCGTGGCAGCGGATGGTGTTCTTGTCGCCGATGTGGACCCAGCGGCCGATCTCCATGTAGGAGAGTTCGGGGGTCGCCTGGATCTCGACGCCCTTGCCGAGGAACACCATGCCGCGCGTCACGATGTGCGGGTTGGCGAGCTTGAACTTGAGCAACCGGACGTAGCGCACCAGATACCAGGGCGAGTACGCCTTGTTGGCGAGGACCCACCGCAGTGAGTCCATGGTCAGGAACCTGGCCTGCCGCGGGTCGCGCAGCCGCGAGCCCCGCCAGCGCTTGTGAATCGGAGCGCCCCACATCGTGGTCATGGCGGCACAGCCTACTTGAGCAACGCACCCGGGCCGCCGCTCTCCGGCTCGCCGGGTGGCTCCGCTGGCGACTTCCGCCGCGCGCTCTCCGATAGGGTCGGGACTCGATGTCTGCTCCTGGAAAGACCGCGCGCCGGATGGCAGCCGCCGCGGCCGCGGTTCTTGTGACGCTTGGGACGAGCGCGTGTGGCAACACCGACTCGTGGGTCGAGGCCCATCCCGCCGAGGGATGGTCGGCGCAGTACGGCGACGCGGCCAACAGCAGTTCCTCACCGGTGGAGGGTGCGCGCACGCTCCGCCTGGACTGGATCCGTTCGGTCAAGGGTCAGGTGCAGTCGCAGGCCGCCCTGAGCTCCGGTGACTATCTCGCCGTCAACGCCCAGTCCGCGGGTGGCTGCTCGCTGATGGTGTGGGAGAACGACAACAGGGCCCGTCAGCGCTGGTGCAGCCGGCTGTGGCAGGGCGGCGGGATCTCCAGCCCCCTGTTCGACGGCTTCGACAACCTCTACGTCGGGCAGCCGGGCGCCATCCTCTCCTTTCCACCCACGCAGTGGATCCGCTGGCGCAACCCGGTGATCGGTCTGCCGCAGACGCCGCGGCTGCTGTCCCCCGGTGAACTACTGGTGGTGACGCACCTCGGTCAGGTCCTGGTCTACGACGCGCATCGCGGCACCGTCGTCGGCACGGCGTTGGACCTGGTGGAGGGCGTGGACCCGAAGGACTCCGAGCGCGGCCTCGCCGACTGTCAGCTGGGCCGGTCGGGGTGCCCGGTGGCCGCGGCGCCGGCGTTCTCGGCGGCCTCCGACATCGTCGTGACGTCGCTGTGGCTACCCGACGCCCCCGCCCCCGAGCTGGTGGGACTGCGGTACCGGCCGGGCCAGACGCCGCTGCTGTCCAGGGACTGGACCAGCACGGCGGTGGGCGGCGGACCGCTCAACAGCCCGGTGTTGTCGGCCGACGGCGCGACCGTCTACGTCAACGGCCGCGACGGGCGCCTGTGGGCGCTCAACACCACCGACGGCACGCCGAAGTGGTCGGTGCCGCTGAACTTCCAGCCGCAGACCCCGCCGTCGGTGTCGCCGGACGGCCTCATCGTCGCCGGCGGCGGCCCGGATACGAAGCTGGTGGGCGTCAAGGACGGCGGCGACCGCGGGGAGGTCGCGTGGACGCGCGACGACGTCGAACCGCTCTCGACCTCCAGTTTGGCCGGTCCGGCCGCGTACACGGTGGCGCGGGCCGGCGAGGGCATGGCGCTGCTGGTGTTCGACCCGACGGACGGGCACACGCTCAACAGCTATCCGCTGCCCGGCGCCACGGGCTATCCGGTCGGGGTGTCCATCGGCCACGACCGACGCATCGTGACGGCCACCAGTGACGGACGGGTCTTCGGGTTCGCTCCGGCGTGACCGCGTCAGGCGAGCATGGCGGCGACGGGACCGCGCGGGATCGCGACCTGCAGCGCCCCGGCGGCTTCCGGCAGCATGTCGCCCTGGCTGAAGAAGAAGATCAGCGAGTCGTCGGTGACGGCGAAGTTCTGGTACTTCGTCGGGTCCAGGCCGTCGCCGGGTGAGATGGTCACCGGTTGGCCCAGTTGCTTGTCCACCTCGGCCTGCACCAGCGGCAGGATGACCGGGAACGGCGCGGTGCCCGCCCGGAAGAGGGTGTCGATCGTGATCGGCTTGCGCAGCACCTGGTCCCAGGTGAAGGCCTTGTAGAAGGTCGTCGGGTGGGCGCCGCCGACGCCCTGGTAGGTCTTGAACACGAGGCTCTGGGTGGCACGGGGCGGGGCGGTCGAGCCGAAGCGGGTGGCGGTGGTGTCCAATTCGTAGGGCATCAGCCGGGAGTCGGGCGTCTTGGCCACGTTGAGGAACCCGTCGCGGGTCTCCTTGACGTAGTCGAACACCGGTGTGGCGTCGGGATAGTCGACGGGATAGCTGATGTTCACCGAGTAGCCGGGGTCGGTGGCCTGGATCTGGCAAATCTGGCTGGCGTCGAGGACTCCGTCGAGGTCGGCGCACGTGAACGGCGCCGCCGCGGCCACCCCGAGGCCAGACCAGGCGAGCACTGCAACCGCCGAGACCGCCGACGCCAGTGTGGACATGCGCATCTATCGAGCCTCCATCGACGTGCGGCACCGGCGCCGCCGACGCCACCCTACCCGCGGGATCAGCGGGAGGCCCGGCACAGGTAGACCACCGTTCGGCTCGCACTTCCGGCCCCGATGCGGGTGATCACCAGCGACAGCCGCTCGGAACCCCGCAGCCGCAACCGGGTCCGTAGCTCGTCGGGGTCGACGGAGACGCCCCGGACCAGGATCTCCAGCGCGCCGACGTCGCGCGCGGAGAGCTCTTGGCGCAGCGTGCGTTCCGCGAGCCCATATTCGGCGATCACCTCGAATCCCCGTACGCCGGTGGGCAGTTCGTCACCGGACAGATAGGCGATCGCCGGGTCGAGTTGCCACAGTCCGTGGCGGGCACCGTAGTGCCGCACCAGGCCCGCCCTGACCACGGCGCCGTCGGGGTCGACGATCCAGCGTCCCGGCGCCGCGACGGGGCAGTCGTCGGCCTCGGCGTCGGTGATCTGTTCGGCGCGGTCCAGAATGGTGGCCCGCCGGGTTACCCCGGGGGTGGCCAACCCCGGCGACCACAGGCACGCCTCACGGACCCCGCCGCCCAGGGACGTCACCTCGATCTCGCCGTCGAAGCCGAGCCGGCGGACTTGGTCGAAATCGATGCCGGGAGCGCACTTCACGACGAGGTCGCGGCCGGCGTAGACGTCGAGCAGGTCGTCTAGTGCGGGGGTGTAGTCGCGCGGGTCGAACGTGCGGCGGCCGCCGCTTCGTCGTGCCGGGTCGGCGACGACGGTGGTGTCCCGGGTGACGGGGGACAGCGCGTCGGCGCGGCACAGCAGGACCGCCGAGCCGTCCAGGTTGTGCCGGGCCATCGCGACCCGCACCTCGTCGACGTCGCTCCCGACGATCCGGTCGGCGCGACCCGCCAGCGCCGCGAGTTCCGTTCCGACCGAACAGGTCACGTCGTGAACGGCACGCCCGGTCAGCCGGTCGGCACGGTGCGCGGCCACCGCGGCGGCGGTGGCCTGCTCGAGTGCCTCCCGGGTGAACAACCACCGGCGGGCGTCGGCGAGTTTGACCGTCGCCTTGCGCCGCAGCAGCGTCGTCTCGACGAGGACGGCCGCCCGGTCACCGAAACGGGCACGCGTGGAGGCGATGTCGGAGATGCGGCTGGCGTCGGTCAGCGCGAGCGCGTCGACCTCGGCGAGCGCCGCCCGACCCTCGCCGCCGGCGAGATACGCGACGTCGTCGAGGGTGAAGCTCAGCCCACCGCCCTTCAGGACGGCTTGACCCCGGTGACCATCACGTTGTAGAACCAGCCCTTCGGCACGACGTGGCGCCACACGTTGGAGTCGACCCAGCTCAGCGACGTCCAGCTCTTGAAGGCGAACTTCGCCCAGCCCCAACCCAATCGACCGGGCGGCACCGACGCCTCGAAGGTGCGGATCGGCCAGCCGAGCATCGCCGCGGTGAATTCCTCACTGGCCGTGCGAACCTCGACGGCGCCCGCGTTGGTGGCCATCCGCTCCAGGTCGGCCGGCTCGAAGGTGTGCAGGTCGACGATGGCTTCGAGCGCTGCCGCGCGGGACGACTCGTCGAGTTCCTCCTGGGGGCGACGCCAGCCGTCGAGCCCCGGCAGCTTGGTGACGGTCGTGGCCACCCGCCAGGTCAACGTCGACAGGTTGCGTGCGTACACGTTGCCCGTGGTGGTGGGCTCGCCGGCGAACACGAACCGGCCACCCGGCTTGAGCACCCGCACGACCTCGCGCAGCGAGAGTTCCACGTCGGGGATGTGGTGCAAGACCGCGTGCCCGACGACGAGGTCGAAGGTGTCGTCGTCGTACGGGATGCCCTCGGCGTCGGCGACCTTGCCGTCGATGTCGAGTCCGAGCCCCTGGCCGTTGCGGACGGCGACCTTGACCATGCCGGGCGACAGGTCGGTGACCGAGCCGCGGCGGGCGACCCCCGACTGCACCAGGTTCAGCAGGAAGAAGCCGGTGCCGCAGCCCAGCTCGAGGGCCCGGTCGTAGGGCAACTCGCGTTGCAGCTCCTCGGGCACGATGGCGTCGAAGCGGCCCCGCGCGTAGTCGATGCACCGCTGGTCATACGAGATCGACCACTTGTCGTCGTAGGTTTCGGCTTCCCAGTCGTGGTACAGCACCTGCGCCAGCTTGGTGTCGTGGCGGGCCGCCTCGACTTCCTCGGCCGTGGCGTGCGGGTTGGGGGCCGGCTCGCGGTCGGTACTCGTCATGTAGGGCAGCCTAACGGCCCGGCGAGGCCGGGCGAAATGCCGCCTTGGCCGCCGCCAACGTCTCCACCGGGACGTCCACGAACCGCCGCGCCCACGCCACGGCGGCGTCGTACACGTGATCCGGGGCCACCAGCTCGTCGACCAGACCCAATTCGAGGGCCTCCGGAGCATGGGCGAAGCGCCCGCTGAAGGTCAGTTCCTTCGCGTGGGAGTCACCGATCGCACGGGCCAGCCGCCGGGCCTCGTCCTCCGACGGCGTCAGTCCCTCCAGGATCTGCGTGGCACCCCACTTGGCGTTGTCGCCGGCGATGCGCCAGTCCGCCGCCAACGCCAGGGTGACCCCGCTGCCCAGCGCGTACCCGGTGACCGCGGCGACCGTCGGCTTCGGGATGTCGGCGACGGCGGTCACCGCCCGCAACGCCACCGCCGCGGCGACGGTGGTGGCGTCGGCGTCCAGGGTGCGCGCCTCCGGCACGTCGACTCCGGCGGAGAAGATCTCGTGGCCACCGAAGACGATGACGGCCGCGACGTCGGCGTTCTCACCGAGTTCGGCTGCCGCCGAAGTGATCTCGCGCAGCATCTGCCGGGTCAAGGTGTTCGTCGGTGGGCGCGACAGCAGCAGGGTGCCGATGCCGTCCTGGACGTGCGCGCTGACGAACTCCCTCACGACTTGTCGTACCCGGCCGGCCCCCGCTGGTTGCGTGCCGCGTTGTAGCGGTCGCTGTTGAAGAACTCGATCTCCCAGTTGCCGGTGTCCTTGTCGGCCGCCAGGTGCGGTTCGACGGTCTCGATCTGGCGTTCGACGGCGAGTACCTCGGCCACGGTGTGCCCGTTGAGCGAGTCCAGTTGCGTCCAGGTCGGCGGCAGCAGGAACGACCGGCCCTCGGCGAAGTCGTCGAGACCAGCCTGCGGGGTCACCCACGCCGCCTGGTCGGTCTCGGTGTTGTCGCCGTCGGCCCGCTGACCCTCGGGCAGCGCACCGACGAAGAAGTACGTGTCGTAGCGACGGGTGCGTTCCTCCTTGGGCGTCACCCAGTTGGCCCAGGGCCGCAGCAGATCGGCCCGCAGCACCAGGTTCTCCGTGCGCAGGAAGTCGGCGAACGACAGCGAGTTGTTGGCCAGCGCGATGCGGGCCTCGCCGTACACCGAGGCGTCCCCGACGATCTGGTCGGGATCGCCGGCCGGGCCTGCGAAGAGCACCCCCGACTCCTCGAACGTCTCGCGGGCGGCGGCGCAGACGAGCGCCTCGGCGAGGTCGGCGTCGACGTGGAGGCGGTCGGCCCACCACGACGGCTCGGGGCCGAACCACGCGATGTCGGCGCCGCGATCGCGCTCGTCGACCCCGCCGCCCGGGAACACCATGACCCCGGCCACGAAGTCCATGGCGGCGTGGCGGCGCATGAGGAAGACCTCGATGTCGCCGGCGAGGGCGCCGCGACCGTCGCGGACGAGCATCACCGTGGCCGCGGGCCTCGGAACGAGCGGATCGGCTTCCGTCACCGGGCTGGTCACTGGGCTCTCCTCCTGTGCGCGGCGCGACTGCGGGTGCGTCGCGCGAAGTAGCGGCCGTCGATCACGTCGAGGGCGATGGACTGGCCGAACGCCGCGGACAGGTTCTCGGCGGTGAGCACGTCGGGCAGCAGACCCGCCGAGACGACCTTGCCCTCCGACAGCAGGAGGCAGTGGCTGAAGCCGGGCGGGATCTCCTCGACGTGGTGGGTCACCAGCACGATGGCGGGGGCGTCGGGATCGGCGGCGAGATCGGCGAGCCGGGACACCAGTTCCTCGCGGCCGCCGAGGTCCAGACCGGCGGCCGGTTCGTCGAGCAGCAGCAGTTCCGGATCGGTCATCAGCGACCGCGCGATCAGTACCCGCTTGCGCTCGCCCTCCGACAGGGTGCCGTAGGTGCGTTCGGCGAGATGTTCGGCGCCCAGGCTTTCGAGCATGTCGACGGCCTGCTCGTAGTCGACGTCCTCGTACTTCTCGCGCCACCGCCCGAGCACCGCGTATCCGGCGGACACCACCAGATCGCGGACCACCTCGTCGTCGGGGACGCGTTGGCTCAACGCCGAACTGCTCAACCCGACGCGGGCCCGCAGCTCGGACATGTCGGTCTTGCCGAGCCGCTCGCCGAGCACGTACGCGGCGCCGGTCGACGGGTGCTCCATCGCCGCGGCGATGCGCAGCAACGAGGTCTTGCCGGCGCCGTTGGGGCCGATGACGACCCAGCGCTCGTCGAGCTCGACTGCCCAGGTGACGGGTCCGACGAGCGTCTTGCCACCGCGTCGGAGCGTGACCTTGGCGAAGTCGATCAGCAGGTCGGGGTCGACGTCTTCTTCTCGGTCGCTGGGGTCGGCTGGCACTCGCTCATCGTAGTCAGGCGGGGCGTCGTGACGGCCCACCCGCTCACGGCGAGCCACCGCTTCGGCGTCAGCCGCAGGGTGAGCTGAACCAGCGGGCCGATGCCGAACGCGTAGACCACGGTCCCGATGCCGACGGTGCCGCCGAGCAGCCACCCGACGGCCAGCACGGTCGCCTCGATGGACGTGCGGACCAGCCGCACCGACAGCCCCGTGCGTGCCACGAGGCCGGTCATCAGGCCGTCGCGCGGTCCCGGGCCAAGACCCGCGGCGATGTAGAGCACCGTGCTGACGGCGTTGAGCAGTACCGCACCGAGCATCATCGCGACGCGGACCGGCAGGCCCGTGGGCTCGGGCAGAACGGCCAGCGCGGCGTCGACGGTCACCGCGATGACGATCACGTTGGCGACGGTGCCGATGCCGGGCCGGTTGCGCAGCGGGATCCAGGCGAGTAGCACGGCGACGCCGACCACGGCCGTCGCGACGCCGATCGTCATGCCGGTGTGGTTGGCCAGCCCCTGGTGGAAGACGTCCCAGGGGTCCAGACCCAATCCCGAGCGCACCATGACGGCCATCGAGAAGCCGTAGCCGACGAGGCCGACGAGTAGAGCAGCCCCGCGGCCGAAGCCGCGCTTCACGCGTGGTCGGGGAAGCGGGCGCGGATGGCGTCGAGGTCGTTGCGGACCCGGCGGGAGTCCGAGTCCTCGGAGACGAAGTCGCCGATCCGGGGTGAATTGCGGTAGACGCGGCCCAACTCGCGTGCCTTGCGCGTCATTCTCGAGGTCCAGTGCTGTGCCATGAGTCGATTCTGGACGTCGACTGGCCTTGCCATCAATATCCAGTTGGGGCAAACTGGCCTCAATGAGCGTAGAACTGGCGGGCCGGCGGCTTGATGTGGACCTCTTGGCCCGCGAACTGGGCAACTGGCGCACCGCCAGCGCGAGCGGGCCCGCCTATCAGGGGCTGTCCGACGGGTTGCGCATGCTGATCGTCGACGGCCGACTGCCGGTCGGTGCGCAGGTGCCCAGCGAGCGGGCCCTCGCCGACGCCCTGCGCGTCTCACGCACCACGGTCACCGCGGCGTACACCCAGATGCGCGAGGACGGCTATCTCAGGGGGCGCCAAGGTGCGCGGAGCACGACGGCGTTGCCCGTGTCGGACGGCGCCACCTCCCCCACCATCGTCGGAACGGCCTCGGCGAACCTCGCCGCCGCGACCTTGGCTGCGCCGGCCGCCGCGGTGTCCCGCGCGTTCGTCGAGGCCGCCGGCGAAGTCATGCCGTACCTGCACGACATCGGCATCGAACTCGTCGGCGTCGCACCCCTTCGGGAGGCCATCGCCGAAAGGTATTGCCGCCGAGGGCTTCCCACCGAGCCAGACGAGATCGTCGTGACCACGGGCGCCCTGAACGCCATCGGGCTCATCATGGCGACCTACACCCAGCCGGGCGACCGCGTGCTCGTCGAGCAGCCGACCTACCATGGCGTCCTCGCGTTGATGGCCACCCGAGGTCTGCGACCGGTGCCGGTGGCGATGACCCATCAGGGCTGGGAACTGGACGCGATCGACGCGGCGGTACGTCAGCTCTCCCCGAATCTCGCCTATCTGATCCCGGACAACCACAACCCGACGGGGATGACGCTGCCGCCGGACGGCCGACGGCGCCTGGCCCACATCATCGCCGAGACCCGCACCCGGACGATCGTCGACGAGACCATCACCGACATGTGGCTCGACGAGGCGGTACCGCCGCCGTTCGCCGCGTCCATGACCTCGCGGCGCGATCTGGTGCTCACCGTGGGGTCGATGTCGAAGTCGTGCTGGGGCGGTCTGCGCATCGGCTGGATCCGCGCCGAGCGCAGTACCCTGACCACGATCGGCGCCATGCGACCCTCCGTCGACATGGGCACCCCGATCATCGAACAGCTCGCTGCGGCAAGGCTTCTCGGCATCGCCGACGACTTGCTACTGGAGCGGCGCGAGATCTTGCGCGGACGGCGGGCGCTGCTGCTGGAGCTGCTGGCACGGCACCTTCCCGATTGGCTTCCCGACCCCAGCCGCGGCGGGATGTCGCTGTGGGTGCGGCTGCCCGCACCCATGAGTTCGGCGCTGTCCGCGGCCGCTTCCCGGATGGGTCTGGAGATTCCGCCGGGCCCACGCTTCGGCGTGGACGGCACCCTCGAGCGATTCATCCGGGTGCCGTACACGCTGCCCGACGACCAGCTCAGCGAGGCCGTCGAACTCCTGGCCCGCGCCTGGCGCAGCGTGACCGGAACGGGCCCGGCCAGCCGCGACCTCGGCGCCGTGGTGGTCTGACTGCCACCCCACTCCCCCGCGAGCAGACGTAGAAGTGCGCGACACGCCGAGCCTCGCCGCATGTTTGCGTCTGGTCGCGAAAGGGTCAGCTAGTCGTCGGGGATGTCGACGCGGCGCAGCGTGCCGTCGACCGCGTCCGCCGCTTCGATCTCACCGCGGGTCACGCCCAGGATGAACAGCACGGTGTCCAGATAGGGATGGCTCAGCGACGCGTCGGCCACCTCGCGCAGCGCGGGCTTGGCGTTGAACGCAACGCCGAGGCCGGCGGCGGCGAGCATGTCGATGTCGTTGGCACCGTCACCGACGGCGACCGTCTGCTCCATGGGAACGCCGACCTGCTGAGCGAAGTCCCTGAGCGCCTTGGCCTTTCCCGGCCGGTCGACGACGTTGCCGACCACCCGTCCGGTCAGGACGCCGTCGACGATCTCGAGTTCGTTGGCGGACACGAAGTCCATCATCAGCTCGTGTGCCAGGGGCTCGATCACCTGACGGAAGCCGCCGGAGACGATGCCGCAGTAGTAGCCGAGGCGGCGCAGCGTCCGGATCGTCGTCCGCGCCCCCGCGGTCAACTCGATCTGGTCGGCCACCTCGTCGAGCACGCTCGCGGGCAGTCCGGCCAGCGTGGCCACCCGCCGGTGCAGCGACTCGGCGAAGTCCAGCTCGCCGCGCATCGCCGCATCCGTCACCTCGGCGACCGCGGCCAGCGCGCCGGCCCGCTCGGCCAGCATCTCGATGACCTCGCCCTGAATCAGGGTCGAGTCGACGTCGAACACGATGAGCCGCTTGGCCCGTCGCGACAAGCTGTAGTCCTCGAGCGCGATGTCCACGCCCTCGGCCGCGGCCACCCGCGCCAGCGCCGTCTGCAGCTGCCCGTACGCCGCGCCCGGCGGCACCGAGACCCTCAGCTCCAGACCCGTGACCGGATAGTCCGACACCCCACGGATGAAGTCGATGTTGACGCCCAGCCCGGCGACCTCGCGGGCCACCACGCCGAACGCCTCGGCGGTGATCGGCCGGCCCAGCACCACGATCGTGTGCGTCGACGGCTCCTCGAGCACCGGGAGGTCGTCACTGCGTTCGATGGTGACGTCCAGACCGACAGCCTGGATCGCCGTGGTCACCTCGTCGCGCAGCAGCGCTCCCCCGGCCACGTCGGCCGGACCCGCGACCAGCACACCCAGGGTGAGCCGGTTGCGGATGACGACCTGCTCGACGTTGAGCAGATCCACCTTGTGACGCGACAACACCTCGAAGAGTGCCGACGTGACACCTGGCTGATCGACCCCGGTGACGGTGATCAACACCGACACGCTTGATCCACTCATTACTGCGTACGGCGCTCTACGACTCGATCAGGAACGAACCTGGACGTCGTCGATCTCCGTGACGTCACCACCGGACGGGTGCGGTCCGCCACCGATGTGAGCCTCGGCGCGCATCCGCTCCACCATGTGCGGGTAGTGCAGCTCGAACGCCGGCCGCTCCGAACGGATCCGGGGCAGTTCGGTGAAGTTGTGCCGCGGCGGCGGGCAGCTGGTGGCCCACTCCAGGGAGTTTCCGTAGCCCCAGGGGTCGTCCACCACGACCGGCTCGCCGTAGCGCCAGCTCTTGAACACGTTCCACACGAACGGGATCGTCGAGATGCCGAGGATGAAGGCACCGATCGTCGAGATGATGTTCAGCGTCGTGAAGCCGTCGCTGGGCAGGTAGTCCGCATACCGACGGGGCATGCCCTCGTCGCCGACCCAGTGCTGCACCAGAAACGTGGTGTGGAAGCCGATGAACGTCAACCAGAAGTGCAGCTTGCCGAGGCGCTCGTCGAGCAGGCGGCCCGTCATCTTCGGGAACCAGAAGTAGATGCCCGCGTAGGTGGCGAACACGATGGTGCCGAAGAGCACGTAGTGGAAGTGCGCGATGACGAAGTACGAGTCGGTGACGTGGAAGTCCAGCGGCGGGCTGGCCAGCAGCACGCCCGACAGGCCACCGAGCAGGAAGGTGACGAGGAAGCCGACCGAGAACAGCATCGGTGTCTCGAAGGTCAACTGACCCTTCCACATCGTGCCGATCCAGTTGAAGAACTTGATGCCCGTCGGGACGGCGATCAGGAACGTCATGAAGGAGAAGAACGGCAGCAGCACCGCGCCGGTGGCGTACATGTGGTGGGCCCACACTGCGACCGAGAGCGCCGCGATGGCCAGCGTCGCGTAGATCAGCGTCGTGTAGCCGAAGATCGGCTTGCGGCTGAACACCGGGAAGATCTCCGAGACGATGCCGAAGAACGGCAACGCGATGATGTAGACCTCTGGGTGGCCGAAGAACCAGAACAGGTGCTGCCACAGCAGCACGCCGCCGTTCGCCGGATCGTAGATGTGCGCACCGAGGTGGCGGTCGGCCGCCAGACCGAACAGCGCCGCGGTGAGCAGCGGGAACGCCAGCAGCACCAGGATCGACGTCACCAGGATGTTCCACGTGAAGATCGGCATCCGGAACATCGTCATGCCGGGTGCGCGCATGCAGACCACCGTGGTGATCATGTTCACGCCACCGAGGATGGTGCCGAGACCACCGACGGCCAGACCCATGATCCACAGGTCACCGCCCGCGCCGGGAGAGTGAATGGCGTCGGTCAGCGGGGAGTACGCGGTCCAGCCGAAGTCGGCGGCACCGCCGGGGGTGATGAAACCCGCGATCGCGATGAGCGCGCCGAACAGGAACAGCCAGAACGAGAAGGCGTTGAGACGCGGGAACGCCACGTCGGGCGCGCCGATCTGCAGCGGTAGCACCAGGTTGGCGAAGCCGAACACGATGGGCGTCGCGTAGAACAGCAGCATCACCGTGCCGTGCATGGTGAACAGCTGGTTGTACTGCTCGTTGCTGAGGAACTGCAGACCCGGCAGGGCCAGTTCGGCGCGCATGAACAGCGCCATCAGGCCGCCGATGAAGAAGAACACGAAGCAGGCGACGCAGTACATGATGCCGATCAGCTTGTGATCGGTGGTGGTCACCAGCTTGTAGATCAGGTTGCCCTTGGGGCCCATCCGGGCCGGGAACGGGCGGCGTGCCTCGAGTTCTCCGATTGGGGGCGCTTCGGCTACCAACAGGTCCTCCAAAATATCGTCGGGCGAACCCGAGGGTTCGTAGGCGATCTTATCCCCAGCCGGGCGGTGTCGCGCCATGGGTCCTACAAAGTGTCGTATTTGGTAAGAACTCCGTCCCCGACGGCTCGTGACCAGGCTCGAACGGCCCGGACGTGGTCGGCGGGCAGGTGGGCGGCCCGCGGCTTGGTACCGTCTGCGGCGTGGCGTTCCTGAGCTCGCGGATGGGTCCGATCGCGGCCGCGGCGGCCGTCACCACGGCGGTCGTGGCGACGCTGGCCACCGGCTGCGGGGGCTCGTCGAGCCAACCCGGCGCCCCGGGTGCGGCGCCGCCCGCCGATTCTCCGGTGACGAGCACCACCAGGGTTGCCGGGGCCTCGGTCCTCGGCAACCAGCGCAGACCCGACGAATCGTGCGCGCCCGAGCCGGCTCCGTTGGACGACCCGCCCAATCGCGAGGTGCGCCACGCCGCGGGGGTGACCGAGGTGGCCCCCGACCCACAACGCATCGCCGTGCTCTCCGGTGACCAACTCGACGCCCTGTGCGCCCTGGGCCTGCAGTCGCGCATCGTGGTCGCCGCCTCGCGGGACGGGTCCTCGAGCCAACCGTCCTACCTCGGCACGGTGATCCACGAGGTGCCCGCGGCCGGTGACCGCTCGTCGCCCGACCTCGCGGCGATCAAGGCGGCCAACCCCGACCTCGTCCTCGGCTCCGAGGCCCTCACCCCGGAGGCCTTCGGCGAGCTGTCGGCGATCGCGCCGACGGTGTTCACCGGCGCCCCGGGCCCGGGTTGGCAGGACGTGCTGCGCACCGTCGGTGCCGCGACGGGTCGCGCTGGTGCCGCCAACGCGCTGGTCGACGGATTCGAGCGCGCCGCCGACAAGGTGGGCACCGACAACGACGCCACCCACTACCAGGTCTCGGTGGTGCAGTTGACCGAGAACACCCTGCGCGTCTTGGGCGTCGACGACTTCCCCGCGAGCGTCCTGGGCGCGGTCGGCGCTGACCGCCCCGCGACGCAGCGCTTCAAGGACAAGCCCTACGACGAGATCGGCACGTCCGAGGTGTCCAAGTCGACCGACTTCTCGGCGGCCGACGGCGACGTCGTCTTCCTGTCCTTCGATTCCCCCGCCGCCAAGGCCCGCGCGCCGGAGGTGCTCGAGAGCGAGGCGTGGAAGAGGCTGTCCGCGGTGCGCGACAACCGCGTCTACGTCGTGAACGACGAGGTCTGGCAGACCGGGGAGAACGTCGTGGCCGCCCGCGGCATCCTCGACGACCTCGTAGTCGTCAACGCCCCGATCAACTGACGCTCGACTCCCCGCCCACGACCGCGCCGAAGCGGTCGTGGAAGTGGGTGGTCAGCTGCGGCCACACGTGCGGGTCGTGTCCGGGGATCAGCGGATAGCCCTTGCGCGCCGCGAGTTCCTTGAGCCGGCGGATCGGCTCCACGGTCTCCTCCGGTTCGACGCCGATGAAGCCACCGATGGCGAGCTCGTGCTCAATGTTCTCGGTGAGGTCGGCGGCGTCGAAGGCGAACACGAACCCGTCACCCCCGCACGACTCGTCGAGTTCCACCATGAAGCTCTGATGCCCCGGGGTGTGTCCGTAGGTGGGGATCGCGGTGATCCCCGGCGCGATCTCGGCCTCTCCGTCGGCCAGACGCCACTCGATGGTGGGGTCGTCGAAGTCCACTCGGACGATTGCATTGCGTTCGGGCTCCGGATGATTGGACAACCCGTACTCGAGTTCGCGGCGCTGGGCGTGTACCGGGACCTTGCCGGCGAACAGCTTGAGCCCGCCGGCATGGTCGTGGTGCAGGTGGCTGACGGCTACGGTGTGGATGGCGTCGAAGTCCACCCCCACCTCGGCGAGCCGCTGCTCGATCGGTTCGCCGGGGCCGGGCAGCACCGGGCGGTACTCCACCGTCGGGAAGAACCTCCGGTGCAGCGCCGGGTCCCGCACCAGCGCGGTGTTGAAGCCGGTGTCGAGCAGCACCCACCCGCCGTCGGTCTGCAACAGCACCCCGGGCACGGGCTCTCGCATCCGCTCCCCGGGCGGGGCGCCGTAGACCGACACCGACTTCGGCAGTTCCTCCCAGCCCAGCGTCAGCAGGATGATCCGGCGCACGCCGCCGGGGCGGACCAGCGTCGCCATCAGCCCACCGAAAGAGCGGCCAGCCGAAGCGAATTCGGGTTGGTCACGACGTGGGCCTGCTCCATGCCCTTCAGCCAGGGCTGAGCCACCATGAAGTCGTTGACGTCGGCGACGTTCAACCAGCAGCCGGTCTTGACGGCTTCTTCACCGGCGGTCGAGAAGTCCGGCAGCGACGCGTTGGGAAGGCCCCTGTTCAGGGCATCGGTGACCGGCGGCGCCGAGCATCCGAAGAAGTTCAAGCCGCCCGTGGCGTCCCACGAGATGTGGCCCCAGGTGTACGGCGACGGTGCGTCCGGCCAGCCCAGGTAGGTCATGATGTCCGGCGCCGACTGCCCGTCGGACCCGACCCAGCCGTAGATCTCGGAGGTGGGATAGGCCTGCACCTTGGCGTCGAGACCCGCCGCGGCGAGCTGAGTCTGAATCAGGTTGCTGATCAACTGATTGTCCGGGTTGCTGGAGTCGTACCCGATCGTCACGGACTTCTGGTCGGCGGGCAGACCCGCGGCGATGCCGCTGAGCACCGAGGGATCGTGGGGCACCGTCTGCTTGCCGTACTCGGCGGCCATCATGTTCGGCGGGTAGATCTGCTCGGCGGTCTTGCCGCGCCCGAAGTAGGTCTGCTTGACCAGCTCGTCGACGTCGATCGCCTGCAGCACCGCGGTGCGGTTCTTGACGTCGGTCATCATGCCCTTGCGCTGGTTCAGGTAGACGTAGTTCGACATCATGGTCGGCAGCGAGTAGTTGGTGAACGCCTTGTTGTCCATGTAGGACTGCACGGCCGAGGACGGCAGGTCGTGCAGGATCGCGGCGATCTGACCGTTGTTGAACTGCAGCTGCTGCGCGGAGACGTCGGTGATGACCGGGAGTTCGACCTTCTCGAAGTAGGGCTTGGTGCCCCAGTAGTCACCGAAGGCGGTGAGTTCGTACTTGGAGCCCACCTCGGCGGCGGTCAGCGTGAACGGGCCGGTGCCCAGGTCGTGGTTCGTCAGATAGCCCTGCGCGTTGTCGGAGCCGGCGTTCTTCTTCAGCCCCTCGGGGCTGAGCATCCGCGGACCATACGGGCAGGCGAGGTAGTCCAGGAACGCCGAGTTCGGGGCCTTCAGCGTGATGGTGACACCGAGATCGCCCTGGGTGGTGACGGAGTCGACGTCGGCCACCATGTAGGCCGGGCCCTGGTTGACCGCGAGCCTGCGGTCGAAGGACGCCTTCACCGCCGCGGAGGTGAACGGCGTGCCGTCGTGGAACTTCACGCCCTCCCGCAACTTGAAGGTGAACACCTTGTTGTCCGGCGAGGCCGTCCACTCGGTGGCCAAAAGCGGTTCCAGCTCGGGCTTGTCGGTCCCGCCCTTGTACTGCAGCAGACCCTCGTAGGTGTTGGTGGTCAACAGCAGACCCTGACCCGCGTAGTAGACGTCGGGGTCCGGCGGCTGCCCCGGATCCTGCAGGAACGACAGGTGCAACACCTTGTCGGTCGGCGCGGCATTCGGCGTGCTGCTGCCCGAATCCGAACCGCCGCAGGCGGTCAACGCGAGGACGGCCGTTGCGGCAACGGCTGCAAGGGCGCGGAATTTGACGGTCATCGTGCGGCTCCTTCGAGGGCGGGCGTGGTGGCTGGCTGTTCGGTGTGGTGCACGAGGATCACTCCACGCCCAAGAGTGCTTGCTGGCCGAACTGGTTGAGCTTCAGCGATCCTTCCGGCAGCACCAGCTCACCGCTCTCGACCCGCTGTCGCAGGTACGCGAAACTCTGTGCGGTTTGGGCGAACAGGTGCTCCCCGGCCTTCAGCGGCGGCCGCTGCGGCAGGTCGGGAGAGACGAACTGCGGCAGCGGCTTGACCTCCGTGTCGTAGTCGACGTTGAAGAAGAGCGGGAACGAGTACCGCTCCTCGGCGACCTTTCGGACGCGGTGGCTGGTCGCGACGAACGCACCGCTGGTCCACAATTCGAGCAGGTCGCCGATGTTGACCACGAAGGTGCCGGGCACCGGCGGGACGTCGATCCACTCCCCCGCGCCGTTGAGCACCTCCAGTCCGGGCGCCGTCGGCTTGAGCAGCGTGAAGCACTCGTAGTCGGTGTGCGCGCCGATGCCCATCCCGTCCCGTGCGTCGGGGTTGTACGGGTAGTGCACCAGCCGCAGTTGGCTCGGGGTCTTGGTGGCGTGCCGGGAGAAGACGTCGGGATCCTCGCCGAGCGCAACGGCGAACGCCCGCAGCAGCAGATGACCCACCTCCAGGACCGCGTCGTAGTAGGCGGTCACCGCCTCGGCGAAGCCGGGCAGTTCCGGCCACGCGTTCGGACCGAGCATCGGGTTGCCGGCCAGGTGGTCGGGGTCGTCGGCGGGCAGATCCAACGCCGTGTCGAACGCCTCCTTCAGGTCGGGCACGCCGTTTTCGACGCCCTCCTCGCCGACCGGCACGTAGCCCCGATGGCATTGCGACAGACCGATGTAGCTGCGCATCTTCTCGTCGAGCGGCAGCGCGAAGAATTCCTTGGTGGCCTCGAGCATGCGGTCGAACGTCGACTCGTCGACGCCGGACCCGCTGACGTAGAAGAAGCCGACTTCGCTTGCCGCCTTGCCGATCTCGGCCGACACCCGGTCACGTTCGTCGGCGTCCGACGAACGCAGACCGCTGACGTCGACGATGGGTACCGAGGTGAATGAGGTCATGCCCGTCATGCGATTGACGTCCCTTCGCTTCGTTCGACGCTCCATCGCTGGCCGACGGCGTCGACGTGGTCATCCGATGGTTCGATCTCCAAGTTGGTCCACTCCGCCCCGCCGAGCGCGCCGATCACCACCGCACCCGAGCCCGCCCAGCCGAAGAGGTCACCGACGCGCATCAGCAGGCCGCGTGCCCCGGTGGGAGACGTCAGGAAGGCCGCCGCGCACGGACCCGCCGAGTCCACGTCGCGCACCCAGTGTTCGGAGTAGTCCTCGTGCACGCCGGTCTCGACGAGGACGTCCCCGTCCCAGTGCATCGCCCCGGCGTCGGGAAACGGCCCCGGCGGTTCCAGGTCGACGTCGCGATGCCACTCGAACACGTTGTCACGCTGATGAAGTGGACCGCCAAAACCGCGGGAGTCGACGTAGGCGGTGATGCCCTGGAGCCACCGAACGTCGCCGCCGGCGTCCCGCGATCCGTCGGCGCCGACGAGAAGGGTGCGCCGCCACAGCCCGGTGCACTCGGCCATCGAGACGTCCATCTACGCCCGTACCGGACCGAAGCGGTCGTGGAAGTGGGTGGTCAACTCGGGCCACACGTGCGGGTCGTGCCCGGGAATCAGCGGATAGCCCTTGCGCGCCGCGAGTTCCTTGAGTCGACGGATGGGCTCGACGGTCTCCTCCGGTTCCACGTCGACGTAGCCGCCGATGGCCCGTTCGTGTTCGATGTTCTCGGTCAGATCTGCGGCGTCGAAGGCGAATACGAACCCGCCGCCGCCCACCGATTCGTCGAGTTCCACCATGAAGCTCTGATGTCCCGGGGTATGCCCGTAGGTGGGTATCGCGGTGATCCCCGGCGCGATGTCGGCCTCCCCGTCCGCCAGACGCCAGTCGATGGTCGGATCGTCGAAGTCCACCCGGAAGATCGCATGGCTCTGCGGTACTGGGTGATTCGACAGGCCGTACTCCAGCTCGCGACGCTGCGCGTGCACGGGAACCCTTCCGGCGAACAGCTTCAGTCCCCCAGCGTGGTCGACGTGCAGGTGCGACAGCGCCACGAGATGGATGTCGTCGATGTCCACGCCGATCTCGAGCAGCGACTCCTCGATCGGCTCACCGGGTCCGGGTAGCAGCGGCTGATACTCCATCGAGGGGAAGTACCGTCGGTGCAGGGCCGGATCACGGATCAGCGCGGTGTTGAACCCGGTGTCGAGCAACACCCACCCGCCGTCGGTCTGCAGCAGCACCCCGGGCACGGGGCACCGGAACTGCTCCTCCGGGGCGCCGTACACCGACACCGACTTCGGCAGGTCCTCCCAGCCGAGGGTGAACAGGACGATCCTGCGGACACCGCTCTTGCTCGTCAGCCCGGCCATCAGCCCACCGACAGCGCGGCGAGGCGCAGCGAGTTCGGATTGGTCACGACGTGGGCCTGCTCGACGCCCTTGAGCCACGGCTGGGCCACCACGAAGTCGTCGACGCTGGCGATGTTCAGCCAGCAACCCGTCTTCACCGCCTCGAGGCCGGCTTGGGAGAACGCCTCGGGCGACCCGTCCGGCAGGCCCTTCGCGAGTGCGTCACTCACCGGCGGCGCTGAACAGCCCAGGTAGTTCAATCCACCCGACGCGTCCCACGAGATGTGACCCCAGGTGTAGGGCGACGGCGCATCCGGCCACGCCAGCGCCACGAAGATCTCCGGAGCGGTCTGGCCGTCGGTTCCGACCCAGCCGAAGGTCTCCGACGTCGGGTACGCCTGCACCTTGGCCGTCAGTCCGGCCGCGGCCAGCTGAGTCTGAATCAGGTTGCTCACCAACTGGTTGTCGGGGTTGCTCGAGTCGTAGCCGATGCTGACGTTCTTCTGGTCGGCGGGCAGGCTCGCCGCCAGGGCCGTCAGCACCGACGGATCGTGCGGCACGGACTGCTTCGCATACTGCGGGTCCATCACGTTGCCCGGGTAGATCTGCTCGGCAACCTTGCCACGCCCGAAGTAGGTCTGCTTGACCAGCTCGTCGACGTCGACGGCCTGCAGCACCGCGGTGCGATTCTTGGCGTCGGTCATCATCCCCTTGTGCGGGTTGACGTACAGGTAGTTCGACATCATGGTCGGCAGTGAGTAGTTCGCGAACGACTTGTTGTCGAGATAGGACTGCACGGCCGAGGACGGCAGGTCGTGCAGGATCGCGGCGACCTGGCCGTTGTTGAACTGCAACTGCTGCGCCGAGACGTCGGTGATGACCGGGATCTCCACCTTCTCGAAGTACGGCTTGGGGCCCCAGTACTCCGGGTACGCCTCGAGCGCATAACGCGATCCGACCTCGGCCGCGGTCAGCGTGAACGGGCCGGTGCCCAGATCGTGATTGGTCAGATAGCCCTGCGCGTTGTCGGAGCCGGCGTTCTTCTTCAGCCCCTCGGGGCTGAGCATCCGCGGACCGTACGCGCAAGCCAGGTAGTCCAGGAACGCCGAGTTCGGGGCCTTCAGCGTGATGGTGACACCGTAATCGCCCTGGGTGGTTACGGAGTCGACGTCGGCCACCATGTAGGCCGGGCCCTGGTTGACCGCGAGCCTGCGGTCGAAGGACGCCTTCACCGCCGCGGAGGTGAACGGCGTGCCGTCGTGGAACTTCACGCCCTCCCGCAACTTGAAGGTGAACACCTTGTTGTCCGGCGAGGCCGTCCACTCGGTGGCCAAAAGCGGTTCCAGCTCGGGCTTGTCGGT
>NZ_NPKR01000021.1 GCF_008329535.1 Mycolicibacterium sp. P1-18 | reverse complement strand
CCCTGGAAATGCCTAAGGCCCCCAACGGTGTTGGGGGCCTTAGGTGAAAGGGTGTTCGGCGGTGTCCTACTTTTCCACCCGAAGGGGCAGTATCATTGGCGCTGGTAGGCTTAGCTTCCGGGTTCGGGATGGGACCGGGCGTTTCCCTACCGCTGTTGCCGCCGTAACTCTATTTTATTTTCAGCCCCACAGATTATTTGGTGGTGGGGTGTGGTCTGTTCGATTCGTGAACGAGATGTGGTTGCGAGCGCACACTGGGTGCGAATGTGGTGTTACACGCCTTTGTCAAACCCAATTGGTTTCCTTTTTGGGTGTGTGTAAGTTTTCGGCCGGTTAGTGCCAGTTCCCTGCAACCATTACTGGTCTTCTAGGTCTGGTCTATCGATCCCGTGGTCTGCGGGGGGCCTTATCCCTCTCAAAGGGTGAGAAACCTGGTCTTGGAAGAGGTTTCCCGCTTAGATGCTTTCAGCGGTTATCCTGTCCGAACGTAGCTATCCAGCCGTGCCACTGGTGTGACAACTGGTAGACCAGAGGTTCGTCCGTCCCGGTCCTCTCGTACTAGGGACAGGTTTCCTCAAGTTTCTGACGCGCGCGGCGGATAGAGACCGAACTGTCTCACGACGTTCTAAACCCAGCTCGCGTGCCGCTTTAATGGGCGAACAGCCCAACCCTTGGGACCTGCTCCAGCCCCAGGATGCGACGAGCCGACATCGAGGTGCCAAACCATCCCGTCGATATGGACTCTTGGGGAAGATCAGCCTGTTATCCCCGGGGTACCTTTTATCCGTTGAGCGACACCCCTTCCACTCGGGGGTGCCGGATCACTAGTCCCGACTTTCGTCCCTGCTCGACATGTACGTCTCGCAGTCAAGCTCCCTTGTGCACTTGCACTCAACACCTGATTGCCGTCCAGGTTGAGGGAACCTTTGGGCGCCTCCGTTACTTTTTTGGAGGCAACCGCCCCAGTTAAACTACCCACCAGGCACTGTCCCTGAACCGGATATACGGTTCGAAGTTAGAAGCCCAATACGATCAGAGTGGTATTTCAACAACGACTCCACCCACACTGGCGTGTGAGTTTCACAGTCTCCCACCTATCCTACACAAACCGTAACGAACTCCAATACCAAGTTGTAGTGAAGGTCCCGGGGTCTTTTCGTCCTGCCGCGCGTAACGAGCATCTTTACTCGTAGTGCAATTTCGCCGAGTCTATGGTTGAGACAGTTGAGAAGTCGTTACGCCATTCGTGCAGGTCGGAACTTACCCGACAAGGAATTTCGCTACCTTAGGATGGTTATAGTTACCACCGCCGTTTACTGGGGCTTAAATTCTCAGCTTCACCCCGAAGGGTTAACCGGTCCTCTTAACCTTCCAGCACCGGGCAGGCGTCAGTCCGTATACATCGTCTTGCGACTTCGCACGGACCTGTGTTTTTAGTAAACAGTCGCTTCTCACTGGTTTCTGCGACCCCCCACCGCTGCCGGCCGCAAGGGCCATGACAGTAAGGGGTCCCCCTTCTCCCGAAGTTACGGGGGTATTTTGCCGAGTTCCTTAACCATAGTTCACTCGTACGCCTTGGTATTCTCTACCTGACCACCTGTGTCGGTTTGGGGTACGGGCCGTGTGTGTGCTCGCTAGAGGCTTTTCTCGGCAGCATAGGATCACCAAATTCGCCTCACTCGGCTATGCATCACCTCTCAGGATGTGTGAGACCCGGATTTGCCTAGGTCTCTCCCTACGGGCTTGCCCCAGTGTTACCACTGACTGGTATGGCTACCTTCCTGCGTCACCCCGTCGCTTGACTACTACCAGCGAAGGTCCCGCGCAGCCCCAGAAACTTCGCACCCCGAAGGGATTGAATGATCCTGGTTTTGGGCGGTTAGTACCGCTGATTCATCACGGGCGCGCACACACGGGTACGGGAATATCAACCCGTTGTCCATCGACTACGCCTGTCGGCCTCGCCTTAGGTCCCGACTCACCCTGGGCGGACTGGCCTGGCCCAGGAACCCTTGGTCTTTCGGCGGGCAAGGTTCTCACTTGCCTTATCGCTACTCATGCCTGCATTCTCACTCCCACACCCTCCACCACACCATCACTAGGTGGCTTCACCGGCGTGCAGGACGCTCCCCTACCCAACGTCACACCCGAAGGTGTGCTCGTTGCCGCGACTTCGGCGGTGTGCTTGAGCCCCGCTACATTATCGGCGCACAATCACTTGACCAGTGAGCTATTACGCACTCTTTCAAGGGTGGCTGCTTCTAAGCCAACCTCCTGGTTGTCTTCGCGACTGCACATCCTTTTCCACTTAGCACACGCTTAGGGGCCTTAGTCGGCGATCTGGGCTGTTTCCCTCTCGACGCACGGAGCTTATCCCCCGCCGTCTCACTGCCACACTGTTGACTTACCGGCATTCGGAGTTTGGCTGACGTCAGTAACCTTGTAGGGCCCATCGGCCATCCAGTAGCTCTACCTCCGGTAAGAACCATGCAACGCTGCACCTAAATGCATTTCGGGGAGAACCAGCTATCACGGAGTTTGATTGGCCTTTCACCCCTACCCACAACTCATCCCCTCAGTCTTCAACCTAAGTGGGTTCGGTCCTCCACAACATCTTACTGCTGCTTCAACCTGGCCATGGGTAGATCACTCCGCTTCGGGTCCAGAACACACCACTACACCACACACTGTTGTGCGGATACGCCCTATTCAGACTCGCTTTCGCTGCGGCTACCCCACACGGGTTAACCTCGCGACATGTCCCTGACTCGCAGGCTCATTCTTCAAAAGGCACGCCATCACCCCACTCAAGAGAGGGCTCTGACGGCTTGTAGGCACACGGTTTCAGGTACTATTTCACTCCCCTCCCGGGGTACTTTTCACCATTCCCTCACGGTACTAATCCGCTATCGGTCATCAGAAGGTATTCAGGCTTACCGAGTGGTCTCGGCAGATTCACAGCAGATTTCACGGGCCCGCTGCTACTCGGGAACACAAATCAAGGCAGGCGTCGGGTTTTCACGTACCGGGCTCTCACCGTCTACGGCAGGCCATCCCAAGACCACTTCCGCTAACCACGACACTTTCTTACTGCCCTCCAGGGAGGTAGCCCCAGAAAATAAGGTCCCACAACCCCGCACACACAACCCCTACCCGGTATCACATGCATACGGTTTAGCCATCCTCCGCTTTCGCTCGCCACTACTCACGGAATCACTATTGTTTTCTCTTCCTACGGGTACTGAGATGTTTCACTTCCCCGCGTTACCTCCCGCACCCTATGAATTCAGATACGGGTAACACGACATCACTCGTGCTGGGTTTCCCCATTCGGACATCCTCGGATCAACGCTCGGTTGGCAGCTCCCCGAGGCATATCGCAGCCTCCCACGTCCTTCATCGGCCTCTGATGCCAAGGCATCCACCATGCGCCCTTAAACACTTACAACACAAAAACCAATTGTTTTCAACAAAATCGAAATTACACCACAACAACCCACACCACCCTCAGCTCACCCACCCCGAAAGGAAGGAGAACCTCGACTGCTGCGAGTTGATGCTCGCAACCACTATCCACGAATCAAACACCACACCCCACCACCAAAACCTGGGGCAACAACACACCTCCCACCACACGCAGTGGCCAGGGAAACACGGGCCTGTTGTCTCAAAGCCCAACAGTGTGTTTGGTGGCCGGCGCCCCGCATCAGCGGGAACACCAGAAATCTCGTTTGTCTATGCACCAGAACCTGCTCCACTACGGATACGCCCAGTGACGGGCGACGGGTCCATCCAACGAATCGTTCAGATCACCGAACTCCCACAGTCGTGGGCGGGCCTGAATCTCGTGGTGCTCCTTAGAAAGGAGGTGATCCAGCCGCACCTTCCGGTACGGCTACCTTGTTACGACTTCGTCCCAATCGCCGATCCCACCTTCGACGGCTCCCTCCCACGAGGGGTTAGGCCACCGGCTTCGGGTGTTACCGACTTTCATGACGTGACGGGCGGTGTGTACAAGGCCCGGGAACGTATTCACCGCAGCGTTGCTGATCTGCGATTACTAGCGACTCCGACTTCACGGGGTCGAGTTGCAGACCCCGATCCGAACTGAGACCGGCTTTAAAGGATTCGCTCCACCTCACGGCATCGCAGCCCTTTGTACCGGCCATTGTAGCATGTGTGAAGCCCTGGACATAAGGGGCATGATGACTTGACGTCATCCCCACCTTCCTCCGAGTTGACCCCGGCAGTCTCTTACGAGTCCCCGCCATGACGCGCTGGCAACATAAGATAGGGGTTGCGCTCGTTGCGGGACTTAACCCAACATCTCACGACACGAGCTGACGACAGCCATGCACCACCTGCACACAGGCCACAAGGGAACTGATATCTCTACCAGCGTCCTGTGCATGTCAAACCCAGGTAAGGTTCTTCGCGTTGCATCGAATTAATCCACATGCTCCGCCGCTTGTGCGGGCCCCCGTCAATTTCTTTGAGTTTTAGCCTTGCGGCCGTACTCCCCAGGCGGGGTACTTAATGCGTTAGCTACGGCACGGATCCCAAGGAAGGAAACCCACACCTAGTACCCACCGTTTACGGCGTGGACTACCAGGGTATCTAATCCTGTTCGCTCCCCACGCTTTCGCTCCTCAGCGTCAGTTACTGCCCAGAGACCCGCCTTCGCCACCGGTGTTCCTCCTGATATCTGCGCATTCCACCGCTACACCAGGAATTCCAGTCTCCCCTGCAGTACTCTAGTCTGCCCGTATCGCCCGCACGCCCACAGTTGAGCTGTGAGTTTTCACGAACAACGCGACAAACCACCTACGAGCTCTTTACGCCCAGTAATTCCGGACAACGCTCGGACCCTACGTATTACCGCGGCTGCTGGCACGTAGTTGGCCGGTCCTTCTTCTGCACATACCGTCACTTGCGCTTCGTCTGTGCTGAAAGAGGTTTACAACCCGAAGGCCGTCGTCCCTCACGCGGCGTCGCTGCATCAGGCTTGCGCCCATTGTGCAATATTCCCCACTGCTGCCTCCCGTAGGAGTCTGGGCCGTATCTCAGTCCCAGTGTGGCCGGTCACCCTCTCAGGCCGGCTACCCGTCGTCGCCTTGGTAGGCCGTGACCCCACCAACAAGCTGATAGGCCGCGGGCCCATCCCACACCGCAAAAGCTTTCCACCACACGACATGCATCATGTGGTCATATCCGGTATTAGACCCAGTTTCCCAGGCTTATCCCGAAGTGCAGGGCAGATCACCCACGTGTTACTCACCCGTTCGCCACTCGAGTACCCCGAAGGGCCTTTCCGTTCGACTTGCATGTGTTAAGCACGCCGCCAGCGTTCGTCCTGAGCCAGAATCAAACTCTCCAAACAAAAACAACCCAACCAAAGTCAGGTGCATCGCAAATCAGAGAAATCCGATATCCAACAACCAGTCAAAACTGGCAAAAAAA
>NZ_NPKR01000001.1 GCF_008329535.1 Mycolicibacterium sp. P1-18 | reverse complement strand
GAATCAACCGAACAACGAAACACAGCCCTACCGGGCTGGCTGCACTTCTACAATCACCACCGAGCCCACTCCGCCATCGGAGGCCGCCCACCGGTCACCCGACTGACCAACCTCCCTGGACATCACATCTAGGCGACGTAGCCGTCGGCCACGGTCAGCGCGGCGTCGAGGATCTTGAGTCCCTCGGCGACCTCGGCGTCGGAGATGTTGCACGCCGGCACCGCGTGGATGCGGTTGAAGTTGGCGAACGGCAGCAGGCCGCCGGACTTGCACGCCGCGATCACCGCGTTCATCGCAGGGCTGGATCCGCCGTAGGGGGCCAGCGGTTCCCGCGTCTGCGGGTTGGCGACCAGTTCGATCGCCTGGAACACACCGAGCCCACGCACCTCGCCGACGGACGGGTGGCGCGCCGCGAGGTCGGCCAGACCGGGGCCCAGCACCTCCGAGCCGATGCGGGCGGCGTTGGCCACCATGCCCTCGTCCTCCATCACGTTCAGCGTCGCGACGGCGGCCGCGCACGCCAGCGGGTGGCCCGAGTAGGTCAGCCCGCCGGGGTAGGCGCGGTCGGCGAACGTCGAGTAGATCGCGTCGTTGATCGCCACGCCGCCCAGCGGCACGTAGCCCGAGGTGACGCCCTTGGCGAAGGTGATGAGGTCCGGCACCACGTCGAAGTGCTGGATGGCGAACCACTTGCCGGTCCGTCCGAAGCCGGCCATCACCTCGTCGGCGATCATCACGATGCCGTACTTGTTGCAGATCTCCCGGACGCCGGCCATGTATCCGGGCGGCGGCACCATGATGCCGGCGGTGCCGGGCACGGACTCCAGGATGATCGCCGCGAACGTCGACGCACCCTCGTGCTGGATCAGCCGCTCCAGGTACTCCAGCGCGCGTTCGCTCTCCTGCTGCTCGTTCTCCGCGTAGAAGGACGAGCGGTACAGGAACGGGCCGTTGAAGTGCACGACGCCGCTGCTGGCGTAGTCGTTGGGGTAGCGGCGCGGGTCGCCCGTCAGGTTGACCGCGGTGTCGGTGCCGCCGTGGTACGAGCGGTAGCGGGAGAGCACCTTGTAGCGGCCGGTGTGCAGCCGCGCCATCCGGACGGCGTGCTCGACGGCGTCGGCGCCACCGTTGGTGAAGAACACCCGGTTGAGGTCACCGGGGGTGCGCTCGGCGATCAGCCGGGCCGCTTCGGAGCGCGCGGCGTTGACGTGCTGCGGCGCCACGGTGCACAGCTTGGCCGCCTGCTCGGCGATGGCCTTGACCACCGTCGGATGCTGATGGCCGATGTTGGTGAACACGAGTTGCCCGGAGAAGTCGAGCAGCTTGTTGCCGTTGCCGTCCCACACGTACTGGCCGTCGGACGCCACGATGGTCATCGGCGTGATCTGCGCCTGCGCCGACCACGAGTGGAAGACGTGCTTGCGGTCGAGTTCGTAGGCGTGGGCGGCCTCTGCCTTGGCCGTCGCGAGGTCCTGGCCGCTAGGCAGCAGGTCGGTGTCGAAAGTCGTCATGAATTCAGTCTTCCTGACTCAGTCGTTCTGCGGGAAGCCGAGGTTGATTCCACCGTGGCTGGGGTCGAGCCAGCGCGTCGTCACGACCTTGCCACGGGTGAAGAAGTGCACACCCTCGGTCCCGTGGGCGTGGGTGTCGCCGAACAGCGAACTCTTCCAGCCACCGAAGCTGTAGTAGGCCGTCGGGACGGGGATGGGCACGTTGATGCCGACCATGCCGACCTCGACCTCGTTCTGGAACCGCCGAGCCGCGCCGCCGTCGTTGGTGAAGATGGCGGTGCCGTTGCCGTAGGGGTTGGCGTTGATCAGGTTCAGCGCCTCGTCGTACGAGCTCACCCGCACGACCGACAGCACCGGGCCGAAGATCTCGTCGGTGTAGACGCTCATCTCGGGGGTGACGTTGTCGATCAGCGTCGGGCCGAGCCAGAAGCCGTCGTCCTCGCCGTCGACGGAAATGCCCCGGCCGTCGACCACGATGGTCGCGCCGTCGGCCTCGCCGGCGTCGACGTAGGACGCGACCCGGTCGCGGTGGGCCTTGGTGACCAGCGGCCCCATGTCGGCGTCCCGGGTGCCGTCACCGGTCTTGAGTCCCTTGGCGCGGTCGGCGATCTTGGCGACGAGTTCGTCGGCGATCGGACCGACGGCGACGCAGGCGCTGATGGCCATGCAGCGTTCGCCGGCCGAGCCGAAGCCGGCGTTGATCATCGCGTCGGCGGCCAGGTCGAGGTCGGCGTCGGGCAGCACGATGGCGTGGTTCTTGGCGCCACCGAGGGCCTGAACCCGCTTGCCGTGCAGCGTGCCGGTGGAGTAGACGTACTGCGCGATCGGCGTGGAGCCGACGAAGCTGATCGCCTTGACCGACGGGTTGGTGAGCAGTTCGTCGACGGCGACCTTGTCACCCTGCAGCACGTTGAACACGCCCGCGGGCAGACCGGCCTCGGCCCACAGTTCGGCCAGCCACAGCGCGGCCGACGGGTCCTTCTCGCTGGGCTTGAGCACGACGGTGTTGCCCGCGGCGATGGCGATGGGGAAGAACCACATCGGCACCATGGCCGGGAAGTTGAACGGGCTGATGATGCCGACCACGCCCAGCGGCTGGCGGATGGAGGCGACGTCGACGTTGGTCGAGGCGTTCTCGGTCATGCCGCCCTTGAGCAGATGGGCGATGCCGCAGGCGAATTCGACGACCTCCTGGCCGCGGCTGACTTCGCCGAGCGCGTCGGAGACGACCTTGCCGTGCTCGCTGGTGATGATCTCGGCCAGCTCACCCTTGCGGGCGTTGAGCAGCTCTCGGAACGCGAAGAGGATCGTGGTGCGCTTGGCCAGCGAGGTGTCGCGCCAGGCAGGGTAGGCCGCGGCGGCGGCGTCGATCACGACGCGGGCGTCGGCGACGTCGGCCAGGGCGAGCTCGCCGGTGACCTGACCGGTGGCGGGATTGGTGACCTGGGAGGTGCGGTCGCCGGATCCGGCGAAGCCCTTGCCGTCGGCCCAGTGGGCGATGGTCTTGACGCGGGTGCTGAGTGTCATGCGTTCGAGTCTGGGGGCGGCGAGGCCGAGAGCTGGCCGACGATGTGCAACGAATTCGGCATGAGAACTTACGATGTGTAAGTGCAGCCCACCGTGCGGGAGATCCTGGCGCTGCCGGTGCTGCGGGCCGGCGACCCCGAACTGATCTGTGGCGCCGACCGCCCCGACGCGCTGGACCGACCGGTGCGCTGGGTGCACGTGAGCGACCTGCCGGACCTGTCGAACCTGCTCGAGGGCGGCGAGATGGTGCTGACCACGGGGCAGGCGCTGACCGACGTGCGGCACCGCGACGACTACCTCCCGCAGCTGGCCCGCGCGGGCGCGGTGGCGCTCGTCGTCGAACTGGGCGTGCACGTCGACGAGGTGCCGCCCTCGGTGGTGGCGGCCGGCGCACACCTGGACCTGCCCGTCGTCGCGCTGCACCGTCCGGTCCGCTTCGTGGAGGTCACCGAGGAGGTGCACCGCCGCATCGTGGCCGAGCAGTACGCGGAGGTCGACTACGCCCGCCGAGTGCACGAGGCGTTCACCAACCTGAGCATGCGTCGGGCCTCGGTCGACGAGATCGTCGCGGCCGCCGCCGACATGCTCGACATGCCGATCGTGCTGGAGGACCTGAACCATCAGGCGCTGGCCTTCGTGCGGCGGGGGCTCTCGCTCACCGAGCTGCTCGACGACTGGGAGCGGCGGTCGCGGCTGGGCGTCGGCACGTGGGTGACCTGCGCCGTCGGCCCGTATCGGCAGGAGTGGGGCCGGCTGGTGGCGCCGACGGGACGACGCCAGGGCGCCGAGGCCGACGACCGCGTCGCGACCACCCTCGAGCGGGCGGCCCAGGCGCTGGCGATGCACCGGATGGTCGAGCAGGACCGCACGTCCCTGGAGCTCCGCGCGCAGAGCGGCCTGGTCGACGACCTGTTGCGTGGCAGGCTGCGGGACGAGGGCGAGGCGACCGCCCGCGCGCACGCCCTCGGCGTGCGGCCGGCGCTGACCTACGTGCCGATGACCGTGCGGGTGCCCGAGGCCGCCAACGCCAACCAGCTGCTGATCCAGCAGCGCCGCAGCCGGACGCTGGACGCGCTGGTCCACGCCATCCGGTCCGGCGGGCACAGCGTCCTGACCGCCAGCCGCGACGACGGTCAGGTCGACCTGATCCTGGCGCCGCAGCCCACGGCGATGGCCGTCCGCGGCGACCCCGGCACCGAGCGGGTGCTCGTCGAGGTGGCCGCCGCGATGCGCCGCGCGGTGGTCGCGGTCGACGGCGTCTCGACGTGCGTCATCGGGGTGGGTCCGCAGTCGAGCCGCCTCGTCGACGCCGCGGGTGGTCTCGCCGAGTCCGGGCACGTCGCCGAGGTGGCGCTGGCGATGCCGCACCGCCCCGACGCGAAGCCGTTCTTCCGGGCGGCCGACGTGCGGCTGCGCGGGTTGATCGCCCTCATCCGCTCCGATCCGCGGGTGCAGGCGTTCGCCGAGACGGAGCTACGCGGGCTGCTGGAGCGGCGCGCCAAGCACGGCGACGAGACGTTCGACCTGCTGGCGGCGTATCTCGACGAGGGCGGCAACAAGGCGGCCCTGGCCAAGCGGCTGCACCTGTCCCGGCCCACGCTCTACGCGCGGTTGGCGGCCGTCGAGCGGCTGCTGGGCGTCGACCTCGACGACGCGGAGTCCAGGACGTCGCTGCACGTCGCGATGATGGTGCTCGCGCGGCCCTAGATCTCTCGCCGAACGTGGAGTTGTGTCACGCCGATCTGCCGTCGGGCGTGGCACGAGTCCACACTCGGCGGGGGTGGGTTAGTGCTCCTTCTTGCCGAACGGCAGCACGTGGACGACGGCCACCACGATGGCGCCGACGACCAACCCGATGACCGCCGAGATGCCGGTGTTCACCAGCCACGCCAGCAGCCCGCCGACGCTTCCGGTCGCGTGGCGGACGTTCTCCTCGAGGTGGTGGACGAATCCGTACGGCGGGTGCCAACCGAGGGTGTCGGTGCCGAGCAGCAGGATGTGGCCGCCGACCCACAGCATCGCGACGGTGCCGATCGCCGACAGGGCGGTCAGCAGCTTCGGCATGCCGACCACCAGACCGTGGCCGACCTTCTTCGCGAATGCCGATGCGCGCTGGGTCAGCGCCAGGCCGACGTCGTCCATCTTCACGATGAGCGCGACCACGCCGTACACCGCGGCGGTGATCACGAAGGCGACCACGATGAGGATGATGAGCCGCGGCCAGAAGGACTGGTCGGCCACCTCGTTGAGGGCGATCACCATGATCTCGGCCGACAGGATGAAGTCGGTGCGGATGGCGCCGCTGGTCATCTGCTTCTCGGCGTCCTCGCCGACCGCGGCGGTCGGCGCCGCGTGCGCGTCGTGTCCTCTGATGCGCCCCCACACCTTCTCGGCGCCCTCGAAGCACAGGTAGGTGGCGCCCAGCATCAGGATCGGCGTCAGCAGCCACGGCACGAACTGACTGAGCAGCAGCGCGGCGGGCAGGATGAACAGCAACTTGTTGCGCAGCGAGCCGAGCGCGATCCGCTTGATCATCGGCAGCTCGCGGTCGGCGGTGATGCCGTGCACGTACTGAGGCGTCACGGCCGTGTCGTCGATGACGACGCCGGCCGCCTTCGCCGTGGCGCGCCCCGCCGCGGCGCCGATGTCGTCGACCGAGGCTGCCGCGAGCCGCGCGAGGGCGGCCACGTCGTCGAGAAGGCCGAACAAGCCCGCACTCATGGTCTATGCCTCATGCCACCCGAGGATACGTGCAGTCTGGGAAGCTGCTGTCATGACTTCGACCGACACCCGCGCCGACGTCCTCGTCGTGGGCGGCGGAATCGCCGGGGTGTCGGCGGCCTACGAACTCTCGCGCTCGGTGCGGGTCACGCTGCTCGAGATGGAGCCGACGCTGGCCTATCACACGACGGGCCGGTCGGCGGCGACGTTCCTGGAAACCTATGGCGGCGAACAGATCCGGGCCCTCACGACGGGCAGCCGGGCGTTCTTCGCCGATCCGCCCGAGGTCTTCGAGTCGACGCTGATGACACCGCGGCCGTCCCTTCAATTCGCGACCACCGGTCGCGCCGAGGTGATCGAGCGGATGCACGCCGCCGTCCTCCGCCAGGTAGGCGACGCCGAACTGCTCGACGGCGACCGCTGCCACGAGCTGTTCCCGTTGCTGCGGCCCGACGTGGTCGAACGCGGAATGTACGAACCGCGGGCGATGGCGCTCGACGTCGCGGCCCTGCACCAGGGTTACGTGCGCGGCGCGCGCCGCAACGGAGCCGAGATCGTGCGGACCGCCCACGTCGTGTCCTTGCAGCGGGTGGGGGACACGTGGACGGCGACCGCCGCTGACGGGGGCAGCCATCACGCGCCGGTGGTGGTCGACGCCGCGGGCGCGTGGGCCGACGTACTGGCCACCGCGGCCGGCGTGCGGCCCGTCGGGTTGACGCCGCTGCGGCGCACCATCTTCATGGTCGACTCGCCGGTTGGCGAGGCCAGCCGGGAATGGCCCAACTGCAGCGACGTCGACCAGTCCTTCTACGTCAAGACCGCAGGGGCGCAGTTCTTGTGCTCGCCCGCCGACGAGACGCCATGCCCGCCGAGTGACGCCAAACCGGACGAGCTCGAAATTGCCAGGGCCATCGACGCCATCAACGCCACGACGACGATCGGGGTGCGCAGCATCGGCGCGTCGTGGGCCGGCCTGCGCACGTTCGCGCCGGACCGCAACTTCGTCGTCGGCGAGGATCCGGATGCCGCGGGCTTCTTCTGGCTCGCGGGGCAGGGCGGCTACGGCATTCAGACCGCACCGGCCACCGCCCGGCTGGCCGCGGCCCTGGTGCTCGACGAACCCGTTCCGGCGGATCTCGCCGACCGCGGGCTCGACGTCACGCGTCTGGCGCCGGCTCGCCTCCGGTCATGACGCCGACGAGCTGATCGAAGAAGGAGCAGACGGCCTTCTGCTGGGCGGGGGTCAGGGCGTGTCCGACGTCGTCGAGGGCGCGCACGATCGGCGCCCACGTGTCGAAGAGCTGGTCGACCGCGTGGGGCAGCACCCGCACGGTGACCCGGCGGCGGTCGTGGACGTCACGGACGCGTTCGACCATCCCGTCGGACTCGAGGCGGTCCAGCAGCACGGTCACCGAGGCCGACCGCAGGTCCAGTCGGCGGCCCAGCTCCGTGGGGCCCATCGGTCCGTGCACCTCGAGCAGTCGCAGGGCCTGCATGTCGGTGGCGTTGAGGCCCATCCGCCGCGCCTGCCGCCGCTGGAGTTCGTCGTGCGCTTCGAGGAACCCACGCATGGCGAGCGTCGGTCCACTCAGGTTGGCCAGCCAGTGGCCGGTCGCGTCGCGCTCGTGCTGTGTCACCAAGCCCTCCCGTGGGCAGATACTTCGAGATACGTGTATTACGGTATTCTAGGTAAATCCTCGCAGATTGGACACCATCTCGTGACTCGCCACGCCGTCATCTCGGGTTCGGGCATCGCCGGACCGGCCCTGGCCCATCAACTCACCGCCAGGGGGTGGCGGACCACCGTCCTCGAGCGCTTCCCTCAGGCCCGCAGCGAGGGCCAGAACGTCGACGTGCGTGGCACCGCCCGTGAGGTGGTGCGCCGCATGGGCATCGAGGCCGACGTGCGGGCGGCCAACACCGGGGAGGTCGGCATGCGCTTCGTCGACTCCGACGGCTCGCCGGCGGCGTCCTTTCCGATGGGTGGCCCCGGCGAATCCGACGGCCCCACAGCCGAACTGGAGATCCTGCGGGGCGAACTGTCGCGAATCCTGATCGAGCACACCCGCAACGACACCGACTACCGCTTCGGCACGCGGATCGCCGACCTCACCGATCACGGCGACCACGTGACGGCGGCCCTGGACGACGGGACGAACGTCGACGCCGACGTCGTCGTCATCGCCGAGGGCCTGCGCTCCACCTCCCGACGGTTCGTCACCCCGACCCAGGTCAACGACCTCGGCATGTACTTCGCCTACGTCACCGTTCCCCGGTTGGCCGGAGACGACCAGTGGTGGAACTGGCAGCAGGCGCCGGGCAACCTGGCCGTGCACGTCCGGCCCGACAACCTCGGAACGTCGAGGGCGGTGCTGACGTTCATCTCCGACGTGCGCGGACTCGAGGACCTCCGCCGCGCCGACCAGGTCGCCATCCTGCGCCGCACCTTCGCCGACGTCGGCGGCCTCGCGCCGCGCGTGCTGGCCGAACTCGACGACGCGCCAATGTACTTCGACGCGCTCGGCCAGGTCAGCTCCTCGAGGTGGACCAGGGGACGCGTCGCGCTCCTCGGCGACGCCGCGTACACCAACGCGACCTTCGGCGGCGGCGGCACCAGCCTGGGACTGATCGGCGCCTACGTGCTCGCCGGTGAACTGTCCCGCGGCGACGACCACCCGGCTGCCCTGCAGCGCTACGAGCACCTGATGCGCCCGCACGTCGAAACCGCTGCGCCGCAGGCGGTCATGAAGACCGTCCGGCGGGCCAACCCGCGCACGGCGGCCGGCATCAGGGCGCTGCACACCGTCGCCCGGGTCGCGGCGGGCCCCGTCGGCCGGGGTGCGATGAAGCTGGCGGGCAAGCGACTGGTCCGCGTGGCGGCCGACGACCTGCGTCTGCCCGAGTACCCGGACGCGGTGGTTCCCCGCGTCGGGTGAGGTCTGACTACGGTGACAGCCGTGCCGTCGCCCGACCCGCCCGCCGTACCGGCGCCATTCCCCCGGGGGATGGCGCTGCTGGTGGCCGGTGCCTTCTTCATGGAGATCGTCGACGCCACGATCATTACCCCGGCGATACCGCTGATCGCGTCGTCGTTCGGGGTCGACCCGGTGGACGTCAACCTCGCGATCTCGGCGTACCTCGTCACCCTGGCGGTGCTCATCCCGGCCAGCGGATGGGTGGCCGACCGCTTCGGTGCCCGGCCGGTCTTCGCCGCCGCCATCGGCATCTTCACCCTGGCGTCGATCGGGTGTGCGCTCAGCGTCTCCCTGCCGATGCTCGTCGGGATGCGCATCCTGCAGGGCGTCGGCGGAGCCATGATGGTGCCCGTCGGACGACTGGCGGTGCTACGGGTCAGTGGCAAGGCCAACCTGGTGCGGACGATCGCGCTGCTGACGTGGCCCGCGCTGGCGGCGCCGGTGCTGGCGCCGGTCCTCGGCGGCGCGATCGCGACCCTGGGCTCCTGGCGATGGATCTTCTTCGTCAACATTCCCATCGGCGTGGTCGGATTCCTGTTGTCGCTCAGACTCATTCGCGGGGAGCGGGATCCGGTGCGTCGGCCGCTCGACTGGCGGGGGCTGCTGGTCCTCGGCGCGGGCATCGCGGCGGCGCTGATGGCGCTGGAGGGCATCCGGGTCGCCGGCACCGACTGGCTGCTGGTGGCCCTCGGCGGTGCGGCGGCCGTCGTGCTGCTGGCCGTCGCGGCCTGGCACCTGCTGCGCACCCGCCATCCGTTGATCGAGTTGCGGGTCCTGCGGGTGCCGACCCTGCGGATCACGGTGACCGCCGGATCGCTGTACCGACTGGTGATCACCGCGGTGCCGTTCCTGTTGCCGCTGCAGTTTCAGCTCGTGTTCGGGTGGACGCCGTTCCTGTCGGGCCTGTTGGTCGCGGTGCTGTTCGCCGGCAACATCGCGATCAAGCCGGCGACGACGCCGTTGATGCGGCACTTCGGGATTCGCCGGGTGCTCATCGTCAACGGCGTGCTCTCGGTGGGCAGCTACGGGCTGCTCGCCAGCCTGGGGCCGACGACGCCGGTCGCCGTCATCGGTGCGGTCCTGTTCCTCAGCGGCGCCCTGCGCTCGGTCGGCTTCACCGCCTACGTCACGCTGGCCTTCTCCGACGTCGCCGGCGAGCGGCTGACGCATGCGAACACCCTCAACGCGGCGGTGCAGGAGCTGGCCTCGGGTCTCGGGATCGCCGTGGCGGCAGTGCTGCTCAGCACCTTCACGCCGCTGGCGGCGGCCCCGCACACCGCGTACGCGTGGACCTTCCTGGTCCTCGGCGCGCTGATGGCGCTCACCGTGGTCGAGTCCTTCCGGTTGCCACGGGATGCGGCCACCGCGGTGACCGCCGGCTAGTCACCCCGAGTGGCCAGTTCCGTGGCGCCAAATCCCCTGTCGCGTGGCGTAACTGGCCACTCGCGACGGGTCAGCCCAGCAGTTCGCTGCGGCGTTGCTCCTCCCACAGCGCCATGCGCGTGCGGGCGGGCTCGCCGACCGCGTCCATCACCAGCGGGATGAGCAACTCGGTGAGCAGGAAGCCAGCCGCCATGCTCTGGTAGGTGGTGCCGACCGTGCTCGACGCCGTCAGCACCACCTCGGCCTCGGGGGCGACCGGGCACGCCAGGTCGTCGGTGACCAGCAGCACCGTCGCGCCCGCCCGGTGCACCCGGGCGGCCAGATCGGCGGCGCTGCGCTGATAGCGGTGATAGTCGAACAGCATCACGACGTCGCGGCGGGTCAGCTCGATCATGGTGCCCAGATCGCGACCGCTGGGATCGGCGAGCAGCCGTACGCCGGGCCGCAACTGCTCCAGGTGCGCGGCGAGATGCATGGCCAGCAGGTGCGAGAACCGCCCACCGTGCAGATAGAGCGGTCGGCTGGTGTCGGCCAGCAGGGCGATGGCGGCCTCGACCGCGGGGGCGGGCAGCTGCGCCAGCGTCTCCTCGGCCCGTTCGTTCTGCGCGCGCGCCTGGTGCAGCAGCCGGTCCAGCGGACCGGCGTCGGCGTCGGCACCGGCAGGCCCCGCCGACAATCGGGTGATCGGCCCGTTGGACCGGGCGGTCAGCTCGGCGCGCAACGCGACCTGCAGATCGGTGAACCCGTCGTAGCCAAGGGTTTGCGCGAACCGGAGCACGGTCGGCGGGCTCACCTCGGCGCGTTCGGCGAGCCGGGCGGCGCTGGCCAGCCCGGCGCTCGGATAGTCGGCGAGCAGCGCCCGACCCACCCGGCGTTCCGCCTTGCTCAACGACGGGAGGGCGGCGCCGGCGCGCGCGGCCACGCTCTCCTCGGTCACGTCGGTCTCGTCGCGTCCGGCACGACGAGGGGGTGCGTCGTCGTCGACAGGTCGTGCAACGAGATGGCGACGACGGACTCCGGTGGCAGCGGTTCCCACGGCAGGTCGCCGAACCCCGTCGACCCGACCACCACCCGGGCGTCGCCGTCCTGGCCGAGGCGCGCGATCCGCAGGGCGAAGTAGTCCTCGAGGTGTTCCGACGGCAGATCGGTCGCGCTGATCTCCTCGATGTCCTCGTCGAGCAAGCGGCTGTGGGCATGCGCGTGGACGACGACCAGCTGCTCCTCGCCGAGGAGCAGCGCGTTGAGGCTGGCGTCGGGATGGGTCTGCCGCAGCTGGGCGACGGCCCGCCGCACGGCCTCGGCGAGACTCGGTGCGGCAGCGCGGTGTTGGCGGATCAGCGCAAAGTAGCGCTCGCTGTCGGTGGTGCCGCGCACGGACGCCGCGATCGCGGGCTCGAGCAGACCGTCCAGCGTGTCCATCGGCTTGATCGACCCGTTGTGGGCCATCGCCAGTCCATCGGTCAGGAAGGGGTGGGAGTTGCGCGGTTCCACCGCGAGTCCGTTGGTGGCCCAGCGCAGGTGAACCAGCGACGCGGTCGGGCGGGGGTCGTGGACGGCGGCCGCGAAGTCGGGGTCGTCGAGCGCGCTGCCCGCGGACACGGTGACGCGCGGGACGTCACCGACCCGGTCGACCCCGGCGACGCCCCAGCCGTCGCCGTGGATCTTCGTCAGCGCGACGAAGTCCGTCAGCACCGTGTCCCCGACCGCGGAGGCGATGGACACCGGCGTTCGCGAGACGACACCCAAGAGTCGACACATGCAGGCATCCTCCGATTCATGATCTTACGAATCAACCATAAACCGACGAATTTAAAGAATCTGAAACATTCATGACATAGATTTCTCGCAGACTCACGTGGCACCCAGCACTCGAGAGGGGAATGGAACCAGTGTCGATCGACGACCTCATCACCGAACTGCGCGCCAACGGCGTTGAGCTGGTGGCGGGTTCGGTGACCGATCCGGCCGGCGTCACCCGGGCGAAGTACGTCCCGCTGCGCCGGCTCGGTGACTTCCAGCGCTCCGGAATGGGCGTGTCCCCGTCATGGAGCGTCTTCTGCGTCGACACCGGGATCGCCTTCACCCCGACCATCGGCGTCGCCGGTGATCTGCGGATCCGGATCGACCCGGCCACCGTCCGCGTCGTCGACGCCGGAATCGCCTGGGCGCCAGGCAACCTCACCGACCAGACGGGCGACCCGGCCCCGCTGTGCACGCGCGACGCGCTGGCGCGCGCCGAACGTGCCGCCGCCGACCGAGGGCTGACCGCCCTGGTGGGCGCCGAACTGGAGTGCACGATGCTCGCCGCCGACGGCGAACCGGCCTCCACGGGACCCTGGTCGCCATACGGAATCCGCACGTCGCTCGATCATTCGGCGTTCCTGGTCGACCTCGCCACCACCGCCGACCGCGCGGGCCTGAGCATCGAGCAGATCCACACCGAATACGGCCACGACCAACTCGAGGTGTCGTTGGCGCCCACCACCCCCGTCGCCGCCGCCGACGCCGTCATCCTCACGCGCATCGTCCTCGGCCGGGCGGCGGCCCGGCACGGGCTGCGAATCTCGTTCGCGCCGGTGCCCTTCGAGGGCGCCGCAGGCAACGGCGCGCACCTGCACCTGTCCCTGGCCGACGACGAGGGCCCGTTGTTCTCCGGGGGCGAGGGGCCGTACGGCATCCGGCCGGCCGGCGCGTCGGCGATCGCCGGCGTGGTGGACGCGTTGCCCGACCTGATCGGGGTGTACGCGGGTTCGGCACTGTCGGCGCTGCGCCTCAAGCCGGGCAACTGGGCCGGCGCGGTGGCGTGCTGGGGTCTGGAGAACCGCGAAGCCGCCGTGCGGTTCGTCGCCGCCACGCCCGGCAGCCCACACGGCGCCAACGCCGAGCTGAAGCTGATCGACCCGAGCGCCAACCCCTACCTGGCCGCCGCCGCCTTCCTGGGCAGCGCGCTGCGGGGCGTCGACCGCGGACTCGAGCTACCGGCCGAGGTGCCCGAGAACCCCGCGCAGTCCGCCACCGCGCCACCGCCGCTGGCCACCGACCAAGCCTCCGCCGTCGACGCCCTGGAACGGTCCAACGTTGCCGCGGAGCTGCTGACGCCGGAGGTGATCGAAGCCGTCGTGGCCGTGCGGCGGCACGAGATCGCCACCTTCGGCGGCCGGCCACCCGTCGAGACCACCCGGGCCCTGCGCCTGGCGTGGAGCTGTTGACCAGCGACCGACCACCGCCCCACCGACGACGACCCGCGACGAACCCAAGGAGACATCGATGAGCACCAATACGTCACCGGCCACGCCGTCGGAGGAGGCCGGTCACCTTCCGCACCGCCGCCTCCCGTTCTGGGTGGCGCTGGCCATGTCCGTCGCCCTGGTCGGGCCGACGCTGGCCATGTCGGGCAACGGTCAGGGACTGATCGCCACGGTCGGCAAGGCCATCCCCCTGGTCTTCGTGATCGGCCTGGTCGGGGTGTCGCTGGTCGGGTACAGCTTCGTCCGGCTCACCCGGCACCTCAACCACGCCGGCTCGGCCTACGGTCTGGTCGGCGGGACCATCGGGCCGCGGGCCGGATTCTTCTCCGGCTTCGCGATGCTCGGCGCCTACGCCGGCTTCGCGATCGGCACGCTGGCGCTGACGGCCGCGTTCGTCAACGCGTTCGTCGCGAAGCTGCAGCCGGGTGACGACACGCCGTACCAGCTGCCCTGGCTGGCCGTCGTCGCGGTCGGTGCGGTGATCTCGTTCCTGCTGTCCGGTCGTGACGTCCGCCTGCTCGGCAAGATCCTGCTCGGCATCGAGGGCGTCGGCATCGTCGCGATGGTGGTGCTGGTCGTGGTGATCTTCGCCCGCGGCGGTGCGCCCGCCACCGGAATCGACTTCAGCGCCTTCACCTTCGAGGGCGTCTCCAGCTCCGCGGTGATCAGCGGCGTGGTCGCGGCCTTCCTGTCCTGGGCCGGCTTCGAGGCGTGCGCGTCGATGGGCGAGGAGACCGACGACCCCGGCCGCAACATCCCCCGGGCCCTGGCCGGCACGCTGATCCTGACCGGTGTGCTGTTCGTCGTGGTGATGTTCGCGCAGGTGGTGGGTTTCGGCACCGACGCCGCGGGCCTCGAGGCGTTCGGCAGCTCCGGAAACACGCTGGGCGACTTGGGCAACACCTACATCGGCCAGTGGTTCAGCTTGCTGATCATCTTCACCGCGATCGTCTCGGCGTTCGGCTGCCACCTGGCGTGCTCGGCGACGTCGGGCCGGATGCTCTACGCGTTCGGCCGGGACGGCTTCGGCCCCAAGGCACTCGCGCAGATCCACGAGGGCACCGGCGGCCCCCGCTTCGCCACCTGGCTGGTGGTCGGCGTCGCCCTGGTGGTCGACCTGCTCTGCGGTGCCTTCCGCTGGCCCGACATGGGCACCGGCAACCCGGCGATCGACACGTACTTCCTGTTCGCCGTCGCCGGCTCGGTGTGCCTGATGGTCTGCTACCTGCTGGTCGAACTCGCCGCCGCCTGGTTCGTCGGCGCACCCAAGTTCGTCCCCGTACACGGTGGCGGCGGCAAGGTTCTCGGCATCGCGCTGCCGCTGCTCGGTGCGGTGGTGATCGCGGTGGTGCTGTGGTTCAACGTCAAGGACGCGACGGACTGGGCCGCGGCGCCGATGCTCGGATTGTATTGGTGCGTGGTCGGATTGGTCATCGCCATCGCCGCGTCCGGCATCGCCAAGCGGGTCGGTGCGTCGCTGAGCGCCGAGCTGGCCGCCACGGAATGAGCACTCTCTACGCGCGGGACGAGGCCGCGGTCGCCGGCATCGAGAAGCTCCGGTTCTTCCCGCTGGAGGTGGTGTCCGGGCACGGCTCGACGCTGGTGACCCCCGACGGTCGCGAACTGCTGGACCTGTCGGCCACCTGGACGGCGAGCGGTCTCGGGCACGGCCACCCGGCCGTCGTGGAGGCGGTCAGCCGCGCCGTCCGCGACGCCCCCGGGTCGGGCGGCCTGTCGGCGGTGCACCCCGACTCGGTGGGGCTGGCCGAGGATCTGCTGGCGTTGGTCCCCGGCAGCGGCGAACGGCGGGTCTACCTGGGGCACGCGGGATCCGACGCCAACGACGTCGCGCTGCGCGCGTGCCGGCACGCCAGCGGGAAGCGGACCGTCATCGCCTTCGAGCACAGCTACCACGGCGGGGTCGGGATCGCGATGGGCGTCTCCGGCGTGCACGTCGACGCGGGTGCGCCCGCCGACCCGGACGCGGTGTTCCTGGCCTACCCCAACCCCTTTCGTCCCGGGCCCGACGGGGTGACGGCCGACGTCGCCACCTGCCTGGCCGCGGCCGAGGAACACCTGGCCACCGGCTCCATCGCCTGCCTCATCGTCGAGCCGATCCTGTCCGACGGGGGCCTGGTCGTGCCGCCCGACGGGTTCCTCGCCCAACTGCACGAGCTGTGCCGGCGACACGGCGTGCCGATGATCTGCGACGAGGTCAAGATGGGCCTCGGCAGGCCGGGCACGTTGCACGCCTTCACCCACGACGGCATCGAACCCGACATCGTCACCTTCGGCAAGGTGCTCGGCGGCGGCCTGCCACTGTCGGCCGCGGTGGGACCCGCCGACATCCTCGACAACCCGCCCGCCGCAGCGCTTCTCACCACGGCGGGCAACCCGGTGTGCACGGCGGCGGGCCGAGCCGTGCTGGCCACCATCGTCGGCGAGGACCTGCCCGGTCGGGCGGCCACCGTCGGCACGATGCTCGCCGACGGGCTGCGTGCGTTGGCCGGCTCGCCGGGCGCCGACCGCATCGGCGACGTGCGCGGTCGGGGGCTGGCGATCGGTGTGGAACTCGTCGACCCGGGCACCGGGGAGCGTGATCCCCGGCTGGCGGCGCAGGTGGTCTACCGTGCGTGGGAGTTGGGAGCGGTCGTCTACTACGTGGGTGGCAACGTCCTGGAGATCACGCCACCGCTGGTGCTCACCGAAGCCGAGGCGGGGCGGGCGGTCGAAATCCTGGGCGCGGCCATCGCCGATGCGGCCGCGGGACGCGTGAACGCCGAGGAGGTGGCTCGATATGCAGGCTGGTGAACTACCCGACGTCTTCGCCGGGGTCCGGGGCGACGTGCCCGAGCCCCTGGCCGCGCACCTGCAGAGCGTCGAACTGGTCGACCACCACGTGCACGGCACGTTCAGTCAACCCGTGGATCGCGCCGACTTCGAGGCCTCGATCAACGAGGGGTCCACCGATCCCGTTCCGAGCTTCATGACCCAATTCGACTCTCCGCTGGGGCTTTCCATCCGACGGTGGTGTGCGCCGTTGCTGGGGCTCGAACCGCTGGCCAGCGCCGAGGACTACTGGGCGCGGCGCAGCGAGTTCTCCCCGGACGACCTCTCGCGCATCATGCTGCCGGCGGCGCGGGTCAGCCGATGGGTCGTCGACACCGGGTTCAAGGGCGACCTGATCACGACGCCGGAACGGCTGACCGAACTCAGCGGCGTGGCGTCCTCGGAGATCCTGCGGTTGGAGCGGCTCACCGAGGACCTCCTCGACGGCGGGACGTCGGCCCAGGACTTCCCCGACGCGTTCCGGGCCGCGCTGAAGGCGGCGGTCGACGACCCACACGTGGTGGGCACGAAGACGATTGCGGCCTACCGCGTCGGATTCGACGTCGACTGGAGCCGCCCGTCGGACGCCGAGGTGGTCGCGCACGCCAGGGACTTCCTGGCCGGCGGCCGGCCCCTGCGCGTCGACGACTCCCTGCTCATCGCGTTCGGCGTCCACGAGGCCGCCGAGCACGGGCTCCCGATCCAGGTGCACGTCGGCTTCGGTGACCGCGACATGGACCTGCACCGCAGCGACCCCATGCTGCTGCTGCCGCTGCTGCGCACCATGACGCCCGTCCCGGTGATGCTGTTGCACTGCTACCCCTTTCAGCGCCAGGCGGGCTATCTGGCGCAGGCGTTCGACCACGTGAACTTCGACGTCGGTCTGGCGGTCAACTACCTCGGGGCGCGGTCGACGGGTCTGGTCGCCGAGGCGATGGAGACCGCGCCGTTCGCCAAGCAGCTGTACTCCTCGGATGCGTTCGGACCGCCCGAACTGCACGTTCTCGGATCGGTGCTGTGGCGCCGGGCCATGGGCGTGGTGCTCGGCGAGTGGGTGCGCGCCGGTGACTGCACCGACGCCGACGCGATCCACGTCGTCGACCTGATCGGCGTCACCAATGCCCAACGCGTCTATGGGATCTAGGCACCACGCGGCACCGCTCTTCGACTCCCTCAAGCAGTTCGTCGAACGCGACCAGGCGCCGTTCTACAGTCCCGGCCACAAGGGTGGCCGCACCCTGGACCCGTGGTTCCGCGCCCACCTGGCCGACGTCGACCTGAACAACCTTCCCGACACCGACACGCTGCACTGCCCCGAGGGTCCGATCGCCGAGGCCGAGGAGCTCATCGCCGACGCCTGGGGCGTCGGCAAGAGCTTCATCCTGGTGCAGGGGTCGACGAGCGGGAACATCGCGGTGGCGCTGTCGGCGTTGCGCCCCGGTGAGCCGGTGCTGGTGGCGCGCAACGCCCACAAGTCGGTCCTCGCCGGCCTCGTCCAGGTCGGCGCCAGACCGGTCTGGCTGGAACCGCGCTGGGACGACGCGTTCGGCGTCGCCCACGGACTCGACGCGCACGTGGTCGAGCGGGCGTTCGACGAGACCGCGGCCAAGGCGCTCTGGGTGCTGCACCCGACGTACTACGGCACCACCGGCGACGTCGAGGCCCTGGCCGACCTGTGCCGCCGGTACGACGCGAAACTCCTGGTGGACGGCGCCCATTCACCGCACTTCGCCTTCCATCCCGACCTTCCCACGCCGGGTGAACGGGCCGGGGCGGCGGCCACCGTGCAGTCGGTCCACAAGATCCTGTCCGGGCTGAGCCAGGCCGCGGTGCTGCACGTCGACCCGGCTCAGCTCGACCCGGCGACGGTGCGGCGCGGGCTTCAGCTCATCCAGACCACCAGCCCGCACTTCGCGATCATGGCGTCGATCGACCTGGCCCGCCGCCAGATGGCGGAGCACGGGCGGGAACTGCTCGAGGAGGCGCTCGACCGCGCCCGCCGCACCGCGGCACGCCTGGCGGCCATCCCCGGTCTGACGGTGTTGGGGCCCGAGCATCTGGCGGGCGCCGGCACCGGATTGCACCAACTAGACGAGACCAAGCTGCTCGTCGGGACGCGGGGCCTCGCCCTGCCCGCCCGCGACGTGGTCGCGCGGCTCAACGCGGTGCACGGCGTCCAGCCGGAGCTCGCCGGCACCGGACACGTCCTGTGCATCACGACGATCGGCAACACCGAGGCCGACGTCGACCGGCTGGTCGACGGTTTCGCGGAGGTCGCCCGGTATGCCGGGACGCGGCCCGCGGGGGTGGACGGAGCCATGGTCGCCGACGTGCTGGCGCTGCGGCCGACGACGGTGTTGACGCCGCGGGAGGCGTACTTCGCCGACGCCGAGCCGGTGCGGCTGACCGACGCCGCCGGGCGGGTCGCCGCCGAGGCCGTCACGCCGTATCCGCCGGGGATTCCGCTGGTGATGCCGGGGGAGCGGCTGGACGCCGACGTGCTGGGCCTGCTGACCGCGCTGCGCGACCGCGGGAACCCGATCAGTGCGTCGGACCCGACGATGGAGTACGTGACGGTCGTCCGCTGAGTCCCGACGACCTAGGCTGCGAGCATGCCCAACACCGATGAGCTCACCGCCGCGGCGATGCAGGCGGCCGTCGACGTCATCGCGGCGTTCGGATCTCACGACACCGCACGCTATTTCGCCGGCTTCGCGCCCGAGGCGACGTTCCTGTTCCACGCCGAACCGGAGCTGCTGCCGTCGCGGGCGGCCTACGAGGCCGCGTGGGCGGCGTGGGAGCGCGACGGCTTCCGGGTGCTGTCGTGCACGTCGCTGCATCCCCGGCTGGATCTGGTGACCGACGACGTCGCGGTGTTCACCCACTCGGTGCGCACCCGGCTGGCCGGGGTCGACGAGGAACAACGCGAACGCGAGACCATCGTCTTGCGACGCGGCGCCGACGGGCGGTGGCTGGGCGTCCACGAACACCTGTCGCTGGACTCCGGCGCCTGATTCAAGTCGCGTTTGACGGCGGCGTCAATTCTTCTCAGGTTGACGGACCACCTGTGAGGGAGTTGTGTGTTCCTCGCCCGTATGCCGACCGTTAACCGAAGGCAGCTCACGTGACGACAGACGCGAAACCCGACCTGCAGCGATCCGACCAGCCCGACGAACACCGCAAACGCCGCCGTGTCGTGTCGGTGTTGCAGACCGGTTCGGGGGGCGTGATCCCGCACCCCGCGCTCGACGTCCCCGTCGACGAGGAATTTCAGGCGCGCAGCCGCGGCGTCGACTGGGTGGTGTTCGGCGTCACCGCGGTCATCGCGCTGGGCTTCCTGGTCTGGGGCTTCGTCAGCACCCCGTCGCTGAAGAGCGTGTCCGGATCGGCGTTGACCTGGACCATGGAGAACACCGGCTGGCTGTTCGTGGTGACGTCGTCGGCGTTCGTGCTGTTCGTGCTGTGGCTGGCCGTCAGCCGCTTCGGTGCGATCCCGCTGGGCCGCGACGACGAGGAGCCCGAGTTCAAGACGATCTCGTGGATCGCGATGATGTTCAGCGCCGGCATGGGCATCGGGCTGATGTTCTACGGTGTCGCCGAGCCGCTCTCGCACCTCGTCACGCCCCCACCGGGCACCGGTGAAGCCGGAAACCCCGAAGCCATGCAGACCGCGATGGCCACAACGCTGTTCCACTGGACCCTGCATCCGTGGGCCATCTACGCCGTCGTGGGCCTGGCCATCGCCTACGGCGTGTACCGCAAGGGCCGCCTGCAGCTGATCAGCGCCGCCTTCGCACCCCTGATCGGCGACAAGGCCAACGGACCGCTCGGCAAGGTCATCGACATGCTCGCCATCTTCGCGACGCTGTTCGGTTCGGCCGCCTCACTTGGCTTGGGCGCGTTGCAGATTCGCAGCGGCCTCAACATCGTGGCGGGATTCAGCGCGACGGGCAACGCGGTGCTGGTCGTCATCATCGCCGTCCTCACCGTCGCGTTCATCTTCTCCGCGGTGTCGGGCGTCGCCAAGGGCATCCAGTGGCTGTCCAACATCAACATGGTGCTGGCCCTGGCGCTCGCGGCGTTCGTATTCATCGTCGGCCCAACGGTCTTCATCCTGAACGTGATCCCGACGGCGCTGGGCAGCTACCTGCAGGACATGGCGATGATGTCGGCCCGCAGCGGTGCCGAGGGCGCCGCGGTGGACACCTGGCTGCAGAGCTGGACGGTCTTCTACTGGGCGTGGTGGCTGTCGTGGACGCCCTTCGTCGGCATGTTCATCGCGCGCATCTCCCGCGGCCGCACCATCCGTCAGTTCGTGACCGGTGTGCTGCTGGTGCCCAGCGTGGTGTCGCTGATCTGGTTCGCCATCTTCGGCGGCGCGGCGATCAGCATCCAGCAGGGCGGCGTCGACCTCGCCGGCGAGGGCACCACCGAGGGCCAGCTGTTCACGCTGCTGGACCAGTTCCCGTTCGCCACCGTCGCCAGCATCGTGGTGATCGTGCTGGTCGCCATCTTCTTCGTCTCCGGTGCCGACGCGGCGTCGATCGTGATGGGGTCGCTGTCCGAGCGCGGCACCATCGAACCGTCGCGTGCCACGGTCGTGTTCTGGGGCGCCGCAACGGGAGCCGTGGCGGCGGTCATGCTGCTCGTCGGCGGTGACGACGCTCTCACCGGTCTGCAGTCGCTGACGATCCTGGCGGCGCTGCCGTTCGTGTTGGTGATGGTGGGCCTGGCGGTCGCGTTGGTGAAGGATCTGCGCACCGACCCCATGATGGTCCGGCGCCGGTACGCCGCCGAGGCCATCGACGACGCAGTGATCGCCGGCGTCGTCGAGCACGGCGACGACTTCGTCATCGCGGTCGAGAAGGATCCGGACGCTCCGGACGGGGCCGTCATCCGCTGAGCGGTCCACGGGCGGGGAAGTGGGTAGCCTCGGCGGTAACCCACGACCCGGATCGAGGCGCTCCGCCATGTCAGACCACCAGTCCACGCAGACCGAGCCTGCGCCGCACGCTCGCCGACGCCGTCGGTGGTGGCTGAGCCTCGTCCCCGTCGTCATCTCGCTGATCCTGACCGGGGTGCCGTGGTGGACGCTGCTGGCGGCGCAGACGCGCTGGCCGACGGTCGTCGTGGTCGTCGGCACCGTGCTGTTCGTGGCGGCCTTCGTCGCGCTGCCCGCACTGATGATCCTGGGTCACGGCGGGCACCGCCCGGACTGGCCCGCGGTCGCCGCCGACACGCTGCTCGGCTCGGTGTGGGTGCTGTTCGTCGTCGCGGTGCTGGGTCTGCCGTTGCGGCTGGCGTTGACGCTCGGCGACGTGGCGGATCCGACCAGATCGCGCGTCGTCGCCGTTGCCGTCGTCGCCGTGACGGTCGCGGCGCTGGCCTGGGGTCACTACGAGGCGATGCGCGTCCCGCGGGTAAGGGCGGTCGACGTCGTCGTGCCGCGGCTCGGAGCCGGCTTCGACGGTCTGCGCGTCGCGATGATCACCGACACCCACTACGGTCCGATCGACCGCAGCCGGTGGTCGGCAGGGGTGACCGAGCGCGTCAACGCCCTCGACGCGGACCTCGTGTGCCACGTCGGCGACATCGCCGACGGCACGGTCGCCATGCGCGAGCCGCAGGCGGCGCCGCTGAAGGCCATGCGCGGCAAGCTCGCCCGCGTCTACGTCACCGGCAACCACGAGTACTACGGGGAGGCGCTGGGGTGGATCCGCTACATGACCGACATCGGGTGGGACGTGCTGCACAACCGGCACGTCGTGCTCGAGCGCGGGGGTGACCGGCTGGTGGTCGCGGGCGTCGACGACGCGACCGCCAAGGGCTCCGGCGTCACCGGTCACGGGGCCGACCTGCCGGCCGCCCTGGCCGGTGCGGACCCCGACCTGCCGGTGCTCCTGCTGGCGCATCAACCCAAGCAGATCCCGGACGCCGTCGCGGCCGGGGTGGACCTGCAGATCTCGGGGCACACCCACGGCGGCCAGATCTGGCCGTTCAACTTCTTCGTCCGGCTCGACCAGCCCGTGGTGCAGGGCCTCAGCCGCCACGGCGAGCGCACCCAGCTCTACACCGGGCGGGGCACCGGGTTCTGGGGTCCGCCGTTCCGCGTCTTCGCACCGAGTGAGATCACGGTGCTGACCCTGCGCCGAGCGTGAGGTCGCGACGCCGCAGGGTGCGCGTCGGCTCGTTCGACGTGGCGTCGAAGCGATGGGTCGACGGCGGTGGCGCCGCGCCGGTCGCCCGCGACGAGCTGGTGGTGGCGACGTTCAACGTGTGGTTCAGCGACTTCCACGCCGAGGAGCGCTTCCGGGCGATCGCCGACGTGCTGTCGCGAAAGGTGCCCGACGTCATGGTGTTTCAGGAGGTCACGCCGGCGGCGCTGGAGATCTTGCTGGCCCAACCGTGGATCCGGGTGCGGTACCGGCGCGCCGAGGTCACCGGCGGCGACGTCGGCAACTACGGCATGCTGATGCTCTCGCGGCTGCCGATCTCGAACGTCACCTACACCCGCGTGCCCACCAACCTGGCCCGTGGCTTCCTGACCGCCGAACTCGACACCGGCGGCCAGCCCCTGACCGTGGTCGGGCTGCATCTGGAGAGCGGAAAGGCGGCCGCCCGCTTGCGAACCCGGCAACTGGGCCGGGTCTTCGGCGCACTCCGCCGGACCGAGAACGCCGTCGTCCTCGGCGACTTCAACATGCGCGACGCGGAGAACGACCGGATCGGGCCGCCGTATCGCGACCTCTGGCCCCTGCTGCGACCGGACGACGACGGCTTCACCGAGGACACCACGATCAACCTGATGCGGCTCGACAGCAAGAACAAGCAGCGCCACGTGAGGTTCGACCGGGTGCTCCTCAAGGGCAACGGGTGGACGGCGACCGACGTCGAGCTGCTGGGGACCGAACCCATCTCACCCGCGTTGCCGCGCGTGTTCCCCTCCGACCACTTCGGGGTGCTGTGCCGCCTGCAGTCCCGGCCCGGGCCAGCCGAAGACGCCCGCCCGCAACGGTTCTGGCGCCGCTAGATGCTGAGGCGGCGGTACCGCTGCAACCGCCGCATGCCCACCGCGGAGGCGGTGCCGTCATGGGGGCGCAGCGCCGCCTCGACCCGGGGGCGCACCTCGTCGACGTCGAAGTGGGTGCCGATCGCGACCAAGCTGTTGGCGCGGGCCCGCGGCGGCGCCGTCGCGACGTGCACCGACGACCCGACCACGTTGACGACGTAGTTGCGCACCCGCTCGCGGGCGCGGACGGCCACGGTGCCCTTCAGCCGGTAGACACCGGCCGGCGGCTCCTCGAGCAGGTCGAGCAACGCCCCCGGGTCGACGCAGCCGTCGCTGACGGCGGTCACCGACGCGGCGTGCACGTGGTCGGGCTGATCGGCGTGGGCGTCGAGCAGCAGCTCGCGGATCGACAGTTGGCCCGAGCCGTCGTCGGCGTCGTCCGTGTCGTACAGCAGCGAGGGGTCGATGCGCGCACCGATCGCCCCGACGACGTGGGCCTCCGGATTGCGCTCGCGGATCCGCGCCTCGATGCGGGCGACCTCGGCGTCGCGGCTGTCCGCCGGAAGCTGGTCGAGTTTGTTCACCACGATCAGCGACGCCGCTCCGTACCTGGCGAGCGGGGCGCCGCCGCGGTCGACGACGTCGAAGTGGGTGACCGCGTCGATGACGTCGACGACCCCGCCCGGCCGGATCCGCTCCACGCCGCTGAACCGGATCAACCGCGACACCGCGACCGGGTCGGCCAGGCCGCTGGCCTCGACCACGATCGCGTCCAACGCCAACCGCGGGTCGGACAGCTTCTCCAGCGCCTCGTCCAGCCCGTTGTCGTCGTCGAGGCAGCAGACGCAACCGCCGGCGATCGACACGGGCTCGTCGACCTGACCCGTGACCAGGGAGGCGTCGACGTTGACGTCGCCGAAGTCGTTGATGACCACCCCTATTCGCGCACCTGGCGCGCGCAGCACGTGGTTGAGCAGGCTGGTCTTGCCGGCACCGAGGTACCCGGTCAGGGCGATGACGGGGATGGCGGGCACCCGAGGAGTCTAGGTGCCGGGTCAGGACACCTCGGCGGGTGTCCGGTCCCGTTCGAGCGCCGCGCCCTCGATGTCCAGGTCGGGCACGTAGCGGTCGAACCACGTCGAATGCGCCCACATCCGGTCGCCGAGGATGCCCATCACGGCCGGGATCAGCGTGAGACGCACGACGAAGGCGTCGAGGAACACCCCGACGGCCAGGGTGAGCCCGACCGACTTGATGATGGGGTCGCCGCCGGCCAGGAATGCCACGAAGACGCCGAACATGATGAGCGCCGCCGCGCTGACGACCCGGGCGGACAGTCCGACGCCGCTGCGGACGGCGGCCAGGGCGTCGTCGGTGCATCCGACCTCCTCCTTGATGCGTGACGCCACGAACACCTGGTAGTCGCTGGACAACCCGAACACGATGGCCAGCACGATGATCGGCAGGAAACTGATGGTCTCACCCGGAGTGATGCCGAGAAGGTCCGCGCCTTAGCCCCATTGGAAGATTGCCACCTGCACGCCCATGGCGGCGAAGACGGACAGCAGGAAGCCGACGATCGACGTCAGCGGCACCAGCGCCGCCCGGAAGGCCACCGTCAGGAGGACGAAGGCCAGCCCGACCACCACCAGCAGGAAGACCGGCAGCGCGGAGGCGAGCTTGGCGGAGGTGTCGATGTTGGAGGCCGTGGTGCCGCCGACCAGGATCGAGGCGCCGGTGTCGCCCTCGATGGCGCTGCGGTCGGCCCGGATGCGGGTCACCAGGTCGGCCGTCGCGGTGTCGTTGGGTCCCGTCGTCGGGATGACCTGGATGACGGCGGTGCCGTTCTCGCTGGCGGCCGGCGCCGCCGCCGCGACCCCGTCCTCCCGGGCCAGGTTCGCCGCGATCGTCGAAACCGCTGCGGGGTCCGAGGATTGGCTCAGGTCGGCGACCACCAGCAGCGGACCGGTGAAGCCGGCGCCCAGGTGCTCGGCGGTCAGGTCGTAGGCCCGGCGCGAGGTGTTCGACTCGGGCTGCGACGCGCCGCTGGGCAGCCCGAGGTGCATCCCCAGCGCGGGCAGGCCGATGACGACGAGGGCCGCGGTGCCGAGCACCAGCAGCGGCGCGCGGAACCGCACCACGACGTCGGCCCACTTGGCGCCGAGGGTGCGGTGCGGCGTGTAGGCGGCCACCTGTGCGACCTCCTTGGCGTGCCCGGGACGCAGCGGAGTCGAGACGAACTTCGCCACCCGGTGGCCCGCGAAGCCCAGCAGTGCCGGCAGCAGCGTGAGTGCGATCAGCATCGCGACGAGCACCGACACGGCCGCAGCCAGACCCATGTAGGTCAGGAACGGGATGCCGACGATCGCGAGCCCGCACAGCGCGATGATCACCGTGACCGCGGCGAACACGACCGCGCTGCCCGCGGTGCCGACGGCCAGCGCGATCGACTCGTCGACCGGCTTGAGCAGGAGCAGGTTGTTGCGGTGCCGGTGCAGGATGAACAACGCGTAGTCGATGCCGCAGGAGAGCCCGAGCATCAACGCCAGCGACAGCGCGGCCGAGGGCACGTCGACCACGGCGGCGGTCGCGAAGATGCCCAGCGCGCCGATGCCCACCCCGATGCAGGCGGTCACGATCGGCAGGCCCGCGGCGACGACGGCGCCGAAGGTCACCACCAGGATGAGGAACGCCACGACGATGCCGATGATCTCCGGAAGCTCCGGCACTTCCGCCTTGAAACCCGGGAACACGCTGCCGCCGAACTCGACCTGCAGGCCGGCCTCTCGAGCGGGGGCCACCGCGGACTCCACCGCGTCCAGTGCGGCCTCGTCGACGTCGCCGGGCGGCACCTTCCACTGCACGGTGCCCAGGCCGACGCGGCCGTCCGGCGCGATCTGGCGGGTCTGCGCCGGCCCGGCCGCCACGGCGACGCCGGGCACCGTGGACAGCTTGCCGACGGCCGCGTCGACGGCCGCGGCCGGGGCGGGGTCGGTGATCTTGGCGCCGCCCGTGGCGGCGAAGGTGATCTGCGTCTGGGCGCCGCCGAAGGCGGGCAACTTCTGTGACAGCGTCTCCACGGCGCGCTGCGACTCGGTGCCGGGAATGCTGAAGTCATCGGTCGGCTCGCCGCCAAGGCCAAGGCCCGCGGCGGCGACGGCGATCAGGACGGCCAGCCACGTGCCCAGCACCCACCAGCGCCTGCGGTGGCTGAAGGCGCCCAGGGCATACAGATATCGAGACATGTTCGGTCGGTTCCCGGTCGCGGCCGGATCATGCATGCCGGGCCGGGATGGCGGTGTGAGGCCTCGCACGCCCGGCGGTCGGCGCCCCGCGGTCAGTACCCTCGGCGAGGTGAACGCCTCGACGCCGCTGAGCTCGCTGCTCGTCCGGGCGGGCGGCATCCGGGGGCTGATCTACACGTCGCTTCCGGTCACCGCCTTCGGCGCGGCCAACGTCGTGGTGTCGCTGCAGTGGGCCTTGGCGATCGCACTGGGCATCGCCGCGCTGATCATGGTCTGGCAGCTGATCCGCCGGGAATCCGTCCGTCCCGCGCTGTTCGGCTTCGCCGCCGTCGCGGTCGGGGCCGGCGCGGCCTTCGTGACCGGTCGCGCCAAGGACTTCTATCTGCCGGGCATCGTGACCTACGTCCTGCTCGGAACGCTGTTCACGGTGTCGGTACTCGTTCGCCGACCGCTCATCGGCGTCGGCTGGGCGTGGATCACCGGCCGGGACGACAGCTGGCGGCGGGTGCGCCGCGTCCGCCGTGCCTTCGACCTGGTCACGGTGATGATGGCGGTCGCGTCCTGGGCGCGATTCGGCGTGCAGTACTACCTGTATCAGACCGATCAAGCCGAGCTGCTGGCCGCGGCTCGCGTCGTGATGGGGTGGCCCATCTGGATCGTCACCTCGACCCTGATCTACTTGGCCATCCGGACCGCCATCCGGGCGCTGCCGCGTTCGGCCGAGGCGGGTTGAACCGAGTCGGAAGGGACCACCCATGAGCTTCATGGACGATCACCTCAAGGCGTATCTCGCCTCGGGCGGCGCGGAGGGCCACATCCTGGACCTCAGCTCCGCCGGCGGCCACGCCATCACGACCCACTGCCTGATCAAGGTGGCCGGACGCAAGTCGGGCACGCCGTACGTCAGGCCGCTCATCTACGGCAACGTCGGCGGGGAGATCGTCATCGTCGCGTCGAAGGGTGGCGCCGACACCGACCCCGAGTGGTACCTCAACATCCGGGAGAGCGAGACGATCGGCGTGCAGATCGCCACGCAGGCGTTCGAGGCCACGTGGCGCGAACCCGAATACGAGGAGCGCCATCAGGTGTGGGCGTACATGACGCACCTGTATCCGCCCTACCTGGGTTATCAGACGTCGACGACGCGGCACATTCCCGTGGTGATGCTCCGCGCCGTGCGTCCGATTCCCGTCTTCACCGAGTGATTCGTGGTGTCTGAGGAGCGGTGAGCGCTCCTTGGACGCCACAACTCGCGGTGGTGCAGGGCTCAGGGTTCGGCCAGCACGGCCGACGCGATCCGAAACGCCGTGTTGGCGTCGGGCACGCCGCAGTAGATCGCGGTCTGCATGAGCAGTTCCTTGATCTCGTCCTCGGTGAGGCCGTTGCGGCGGGCGGCGCGCACGTGCATCGCCAGTTCCTCGTGGTGGCCGCGGGCGACGAGTGCGGTCAGGGTGATCATGGAGCGGCTGCGGCGGTCGAGGCCGGGGCGGGTCCAGATGGTGCCCCAGGCGTACTCGGTGATCATCTGCTGGAAGTCCGCGGTGAAGTCGGTGGTGGCGGCGACGGCGCGGTCGACGTGGGCGTCGCCGAGCACGGCGCGACGGACGGCCATGCCCGCGTCGTGCACCCCGGCGGTGGTGTCGGGACGGGCGGCGTCGACGCCGCAGTGCGCGGCGATCAGCTGGGCCACCGCGATCGGTGACTCGGCCGGCGCCAGGTGCCCGATCCCGTCGAGCACCACCAGCCGGCCATGGCGCACGCCGGAGGCGATGCGCTGCAACGACTCCGGAGGCGTCGGGACGTCGTCGGAGCCGGCGACGGCCAGGACGGGCCTGTCGATCTCGGCGAGCCGGTCGGTGACGTCGAACGCCGCCAGTGCCTCACAGGTCTGGGCGTAACTCTCGGCGTCGGTGTCGCGCAGGGCGGCGAGCAGGGCGGCGGCCTGGTCGGGCTGGCGGTCGACGAACCCGGGTCCGAACCAGCGTCCGGCCGAACCGGCCAGCACCGCGGCGGTGCCGCCGGCGCGGACGGTGGCGGCGCGGTCGTGCCAACCGTCGGCGGTGCCGATCTTCGCGCCGCTGCACAGCACGGTGGCCGACGTGACCCGGTGCGGGGCGTCCAGCAGGAGCTGCAGTGCGACGGCGCCGCCGACGGAGTCGCCCGCGTAGTGGAACGTCTCGGCGCCCAGCCGGTCGGCCAGGGCCAGCACGGCCGCGGCGAGGTCGGCGACGGTGAACGGTTCGGCGGCGGGGCTGCGGCCGTGGCCGGGAAGGTCCCAGGCCACTACGCGCAGGTGGGCCCGCACGTGTCGGGCGGCCGGGGCCCACAGGGTGTCGGCCGAGGTGCCCAGCGACGGCCCGAGCAGCAGGACGGGGGCGTCGGCGGGGCCGCCGACGTCGGTGCCGACGAGGCGGGGCACGGTCATGGCACATCCTTGAGGTAGTGGGCGGCGCGGTCCAGTGTGGCGTCGACGAGTCGGTCGGTGACGCCGAGGTACGTCGAATTGGGCTGCTGTCCGGTGAGTTTCGCCATGGTGCGTTGTTCGGCGCCAAGGTCGCCGGCGTTGGCGAGATTGGCGGCGGCCCGGTCGGGGTGGACCCGCAGGCCGGTGAGCAGTTCGGTGGTGTGCACCGCGGCGACCACGGTGCGCCGCGCCAGGGTCGCGACGGTCGCCCACTCGGCGTGCCAGCCGCCGTCGGCGCGCTCGTCGACGCTGAGGGCGGCGGCGGTGTGCAGCGTGCCGGCCAGCGGACCGGCGGTCAGGGCGGCGCGGCGGATCAGCACCGAGCGGACCGGGTTGTTCTTGTGCGGCATGGTCGACGATCCACCACCGCTGCCTTCGGCGAATTCGCCGATCTCCGTGCGGCTTCCGGTCGCCACGTCGGAGGCGACGTGGCCCCACGCGTCGCACAGCCCGGCCAGTGCGTCGCCGATGCGGGTCAGGGGCGCGCGGGTGGTGTGCCACGGTGGGACGGCCGCCAACCCGAGTTGATCGGCCACCTGGGCGGTGAGGTGCAGCGCGGCGTCGACGGAGCCGGTCAATTCGACGACCGCGGCCAGGGTCCCGACGGCTCCGCCGAGTTGGGCGGGCAGGCCGGCCCGTAGGGCGTCGAGCGGGTCGGCCGCGTCGAGCAGGCCGGTCAGCCAGGCGGCGGTCTTGGCCCCGATGGTGCTGGGCAGCGCGGTCTGGGTCAGGGTGCGGGCGACCATCGGTGTGCGACGGTGGGTTTCGGTCAGCGTCACGAAGGCTTGGATCTGGGCGGCGACCTCGTCGGTGAGGCGGTTCAGCACGTCGCGCAGACACAGCATCAGGGCGGTGTCGACGACGTCCTGGCTGGTGAGCCCGCGGTGCAGCCATTGTGACGTCGGCTCGGGGGTGCGTTCGCGCAGCAGGGCGACCAAGGGGGAGACGGGGTTGCCGTCGGCGCCGGCGCTGCGGGCGACCCGCTCGGCGTCCACCTCGGTGTCGAGCGTGAAGGAGGCTGCGGCGGGGGCGATCCCGGCCTCGACGAGGCCGTCGAGCCAGGCCTGCTCGACGGCGATCATGGCCGAGACGAAGGCGGCGCCGCTCATGGCGTCGGCGGCGAGGTGGTCCCCCGGCCAGAACGGGTCGGTCACGCCCGGTGGCCCGGGTAGCGCAGGAACACCGTCTCCCGTGGTCCCTGCAGGCTGACGTCGAACCGCAGCCCGTCGCGATCCGGGCTCGCGATCAGGGTGTCGCGCCGCTCGGCGGGCAGCGAGGCCAGCAGCGGGTCCTCGGCCAGGTGCTCCCCGGGCAGATACGCCCGCGTGAAGAGCCGGTTCAGCAGCCCACGGGCGAAGATCGTCACCAGGATGAACGGTGCCGCACCGGCTTTCGTCGCCCCGGGCGGCACCGTCGAGAAGGAGTAGTGGCCCTCGTCGTCGGTCGCGGCGCGGCCCCAGCCGGTGAACGTCCAGCCGTCGCGGTGCAGCGCGCCGCTCGCGGTGGGCACGAGGCCGTCGGCGTCGGTCTGCCAGATCTCCAGCAGCGCGTCGGGCACCGGGGCGCCGTCGCCGTCGGTGACCACGCCGTGAAACCGGATGGCGCCGGGGGAACCGGGCGGCACCAGTTCCGAGCCGCGGTTGAACGGCAGGGCGTAGCCGAAGAACGGGCCCACGGTCTGCCCGGGGGTGGCGGTCAGCAGGGTCGTCATCGGTGCTCGTCCTCCGCGGTCTCGACCGGGGTGCGGGACGCGCCGGTCAGCACGACGTCCCAGCGGTACCCGGTGGCCCACTCGTGGGTGGTGACGTCGTGGTCGTAGCTTGCCACCAGCCGGTCCCGGGCCTTGCGGTCGGTGATCGCCTGGTAGATCGGATCGAGCGCGAACAGCGGGTCACCGGGGAAGTACATCTGCGTGACCATCCGCTGGGTGAATTCCGTTCCGAAGAGCGAGAAGTGGATGTGCGCAGGCCGCCACGCATTGCGGTGATTCTTCCACGGATACGGTCCGGGCTTGATGGTGGTGAACCGGTAGTACCCCTCGTCGTCGGTCAGGCAGCGGCCGGTCCCCGTGAAGTTGGGGTCGATCGGCGCGGGATGCTGGTCGCGCTGATGGATGTACCGGCCCGCGGCGTTGGCCTGCCAGATCTCGACCAGCTGGCGGCGCACCGGGCGGCCGTCACCGTCGACGACGCGGCCCGTGACGACCATCCGCTCGCCGATCGGCTCCCCGCGCTGCCCGATCGTGAGGTCGGACTCCAGTGCACCGACGTCGCGCGGCCCGAAGCACGGGGTCCACAGTTCCACGCCCTCCGGGTCGGCGTGGTGCAGGTCCTTGGTCGGGTGGCGCAGCACGCTGCTGCGGTAGGGCGCGTAGTCCAACCGCGGTTGAGTCTCCTCCACCCCGGACCGCTGGTAGGCGGACTCGATGGCCTCGATCTCCGCGCTCACCTCGGCCTGGCTGGTGGCGGCGCGGTCGGAACTGGTTGCCGCACTGGACATGGCGTTCGCCTCTCGTTAGTGGGTGACCAGGTTGCGCTCGGCCGCGTCTGGGGTGCCCAGCAGCGGGGTCGGCACCGACTTGGTCTCGCGGGCGGTCAGGGCCGATGCCGCCGCGATGACGCAGACGACGGCGGTGAAGGCGCCGATGACGACCCAGCCGCCTTCGCGGATGCCGCCGAGCGCGGTGACGATGGTCGGCGCGAAGCCGGCCACCAGGAAGCCGAGTTGGGTGCCGATCGCCACGCCGGAGAAGCGCACCTTCGTGCTGAACATCTCGTTGTAGAACGACGGCCACACGGCGTTGGCCGCGCCGTAGCCGAACGCGAACGTCGCGATGGCGAGCACGAAGGTCAGGGTGTGGTCGTCGTTGCTCATCGACAGCATGTAGAACGGCATCAGCGCCGCGGAAGACAGTGCGCCGTAGACGAATACGGGCTTTCGGCCGATCTTGTCGGCGAGCATGCCGAACAGCGGCTGGGTGCCGAGCGCGACGACGTTGGCCACGACCACCAGCCAGAGGGTGATGTCGGCGGGCAGCCCGACCTTCTTGCCGTAGGCGATGGCCAGGGTGCCGAAGACCGTCGACACCGCGGCGATGAACGCGCAGAAGAAGACGCGCAGCACGTCGCGCCAGTGGTCCTTCACCAGTGGCTTCAGCGGCATCTTGGCGATGGCGCCGGCGGCCTTGGCCTCCTCGAATTCCGGCGTCTCGTGCAGCTTGCGGCGGATGAAGTAGGCCACCAGGACGACGACCGCGCTGAGCCAGAACGGAACTCGCCAGCCCCAGGACAGCTCGTCCTCGTCGGACAGTGAGACGAACGGGATCAGCACCAGCGACGCGAGGATGAGGCCGCCCTGGGTTCCGGTCAACGTCCACGACGTGTAGAACGCGCGCTTGTCGTCGGGGGCGTGCTCGAGGGTCAGCGAGCTGGCTCCGGCCTGCTCGCCCGCGGCCGAGAAGCCTTGCAGCAGACGGCAGAGCACGAGGAGGCTGAGCCCGAGGTAGCCGGCCGTGCCGTAGGTGGGCAGGCAGCCGATCGCGAACGTGGAGACGCCCATCAGCACGATGGTGAACATCAGCACCTTCTGGCGGCCGATGCGGTCGCCGAAGTGGCCGAGCACGAACGCGCCGACGGGCCGGGCGAAGTACGCGACGCCGAAGGTGGCGAACGACATCAGCAGCGCGGCCTGCCCGCCACCCTCGGGGAAGAACACCCTCGGGAAGATCAGCGCCGCGGCCTGACCGAAGAGGAAGAAGTCGTAGTACTCCACGGCGCTGCCCATGAAGCTGGCCAGGGCGGCCCGCTTGGGTGTGCGCGCCGGTCCACCCGGCGGCGTACCGCCGGGCGTGTTCTGGTGGATTGCGGTCATTGGAATCCTCCTAGGTTCCCTGCGTTTGACGATCTTCGGGGGCGAATCACGAGACGAGCGTGCGGAAGTGCCGCGACATCCTGGCGGCGTCCGGGGTGACGCCGGTGATCAGTTCGAACGCGGTGGTGGCCTGGTGCACGGCCATGTGGCCGCCGTCGAGCGTGCGGCAGCCGGCGCGGCGGGCGGCGGTGAGCAGCGCGGTGTCCAGCGGCCGGTAGACGATGTCGGCGACCCAGAGTCCCGGATGCAGGAGGGCCTCGTCGAACGGCAGGCCGGGGTGGTCGGCCATTCCGGTGGGCGTGCAGTGCACGACGCCGTCGGCGTGGGGAAGCAGCACGGCCAACTTGTCGAAGGCCGACGCGTCGACCCGTGCCTCGGGGTGCCGGGCGGACAGTTCGCCGGCCAGCGCGGTGGCGCGGTCGACGTCGACGTCGACGACGGTGAGATGGCCGGTGCCGAGGTCGAGCAGGGCGTGTCCGACGGCGGTGCCCGCACCGCCCGCACCGAGGAGCACGACGTCCCCGGTTGCGGCGTCGGGCAGTCCCTCGGCGAAGCCGGTAGCGAAGCCGGGCGCGTCGGTGTTGTAGCCGACGGTCCGTGACCCGTCGAAGACCACGGTGTTGACCGCGCCGAGGGTGGCGGCCGCCGCGTCGACCTCGTCGAGGTGGGGAATGACGAGTTGCTTGCACGGGTGGGTGACGTTGAGCGCGTCGAAGCCGAGGGCGCGGGCCCAGGTCAGCACCTCGCCGATCCGGTCGGGTGCGACGCCCATCTCGGTCAGGTCGACCGTGCGGTAGAGGTAGTCGAGGCCGTGCGCCTTGGCCTCGGCCATGTGCAGCGCCGGGGTGAGGGACGGGCCGACGCCGACGCCGACGAGGCCCACGAGGAAGGGTCTGGTTGCTGGCTCGGTCGCCACGGTGCACCGCTCTCTAATGTACTAACTGGTACGTACAAGAAGTAGAACAGTGTGGCGTGGGTCTCGTCAACCCTCGATTGGTGAGCGGGGTCTCGCGTCAGTGCGAGGTCAGCCAGCCGACGACGACGTCGCCGATCATCCTGCGCATGTGCGCACGTTGGGTGAGCTCGGTGAAGTCGACGCCGAAGAGGAAGCCGAAGGTGTGCTTGTTGGCGACCTGGAAGACGCAATAGGAGCTGATCACGATGTGGACGTCGAGCGCGTCGACGTCGGCGCGGAAGGCGCCCTGGTCGCGGCCGCGAGCGAGGATGTCCTCGAGTAGTGAGGTGGCCGGCTTGGAGATGGAGCGCAGTGAGTCGATCCGGCCGATGAACTCACCGCGGTGGATGTTCTCGATCGAGACCAGCCGAATGAAGGCCTGGTGGTCGAGGTGGTGGTCGAACGTGAGCTCGGCCAGTCGGCGCATCGCCACCACCGGGTCGACGTGGTCCACCTGCAGCTTCTGTTCGGCTTCGCGGATGCCGCGGTAGGCGCCCTCCAGAACGGCCAGGTAGAGGCCTTCCTTGCCGCCGAAGTAGTAGTAGATCATCCGCTTGGTGGTGCGGGTGCGCTGCGCGATCTCGTCCACCCGGGCGCCCGAGTAGCCCGATTCGGCGAAGACCTCGGTCGCCACGGCGAGCACCTCGGCGCGCGTGCGCTCGGCGTCGCGCTGGAGTTCCCGCTTCGGCTCGGGGACGGTCACGACCGCAGCTTACTGCGCCCCGAGTGACGTCCTCGGTCGTTGCCCTTCCGAATGTATGAACCGTTTAGTACATTGAATTGTGATTGGAGGCACACCATGAGGACGTCCATCGCCACCGTGTCGATCAGCGGATCACTGGTCGAGAAACTGCACGCCTGCGCCGCCGCGGGTTTCGACGGTGTCGAGATCTTCGAGCCCGACCTGATCGCCAGCGATCACAGTCCCGAGGAGATCCGTGGTCTCGCTCGTCGGCTGGGGCTGTCTCTGGACCTGTATCAGCCGCTGCGCGACATCGAGGGCGTCGACGAAGCGACCTTTGCCGAGAATTTGCGCCGCGCCGGAGCCACCTTCGCCACCGCCCAGCGCCTCGGCATCGGCACCGTGCTGGTCTGCAGCAACGTGGCCACCGCGACCGTCGACTCGGACCAGCACTCCGCCGAGCAGCTGCGCCGCCTCGGCGACGTCGCCGCCCGGTATGACGTCAAGGTGGCGTTCGAAGCGCTGGCCTGGGGCCGCTTCGTCGACGACTACCGGCGGGCCTGGCGCATCGTCGAACTGGCCGACCACCCGGCGGTCGGGGTGTGCCTCGACAGCTTCCACGTGCTGTCGCGCGGACACGACCCGGCCGCCATCGAGGACATTCCCGCGGACAAGATCTTCTACCTCCAACTCGCCGACGCCCCCGCGCTGTCGATGGACGTGCTGTCCTGGAGCCGGCACCATCGGCTGTTCCCCGGCGAGGGCGACTTCGACCTCGCGACGTTCGTCGCCCACGTCCTCAACACGGGTTTCGACGGACCCCTGTCGCTGGAGGTCTTCAACGACACCTTTCGGCAGACCGACCCGGACCGGACCGCCGTACACGCCCTGCGTTCGCTGGTGTGGTTGCAGGACAAGGTCGCCGCGCGTCCCGGGGTGGGACGCGGCGCGAGCCTGACCCCGGTGGCCGACGCCAAACCGCCCGTGGGCTTCGACTTCGTCGAGCTCAAGGCCGAGGACACCAGCGACGTCGAAATCCTGCTCGACCAACTGGGCTTCGTGCCGAGTGGCCGGCACCGCACCAAGCCGGTGTCGCTGTGGACCTCCGGCGACGTCCGCATCGTGCTCAACGAGCATCAGGCCCGCGACCTGGCGCCGCATGTCGCAGCGGTGGGCCTGCAGGTACCCGACGCCGACGCCACCTCGCGCCGGGCCGCGGACCTGATGGCGCCCGCGGCCTACCGGCGGACCTACGCCGCCGAACAGGTCCTCGGCGGTGCCGTCGCACCCGAGGGCACCGAGTTCTTCTGGGTCACCGCGCCGCCGGCCGGCTCGCCGCCGCCGTGGGTCGCCGAGTTCGAGAACGGCCTCCCGCCCGCGTCCGACGGGCTGCTCCGGCAGGTCGACCACGTCAACCTCGCCGTGCCGTGGCAGACCTCCGACGAAGCCGTCCTCTTCCTGACCAGTGTCTTCGGCCTGGCCGCCGACGCCCCCACCGAAGTTGCGGGGCCCAAGGGGTTGGTGCGCAGCCAGGTCATGCGCACCGACGACGGCTCGATCCGGTTGCCGCTCAACGTCGCACCCCAGGTGCTCGAGACGGCCGACATGCCGCAGCACGTCGCGTTCGCCTGCACCGACGTCGTCGCCGTCGCCCGGGCGGCGCGGTCTCGCGGCCTGCGCTTCCTGGCCGTGCCGGACAACTACTACGACTACGTGGCGGGTCGCTTCGGCGTCGACGCGGACACGGTCGCCGAACTGCGCGAGCTCGACCTGCTCTACGACCGCAGCCCCGCCGGGGCCTTCGTGCACTTCTACACCCGCACCGTCGGGTCGGTGTTCTTCGAATTCGTCCAGCGCGTCGACGATTACGACGGCTACGGCACCGACAACGCGCCCGTACGACTCGCCGCGCAGCGGGTGCGCACTACCGGATAGCCCCCACCCGGCGGTTGCGCCACCGGGGACGACACCACCGGTTCGGCGACCCAGACTGAAGGCATGCATCGGGAACAGCGGCTGGCGGTCGTCGTCGCCGCCGTACTGACCTTCGGGACGGGCGCGCTCGACGTGCTGGTGCTGGCGCGCCTCGGTGGCGTGTTCGCCAGCGTGATGACGGGAAACCTGGCGTTGATGGGGCTGGGCCTGGCCCGCGCCGACGTCGCCACGATCGTGCACACCGTCGTCGCCGTCGTCAGCTACGTGGTCGGCGTCGCCGTCGGCAGCGCGGTCACCGGGCCAAGGGAGCCGGACCACGCGGTGTGGCCCCGCCGCGTCACCGTCGTGCTGGCGATCCAACTGGCACTGCAGGTCTCGCTGGCCGTCGGGTGGGCCCTCACCCGAGCCGCTCCCAGTGGGGTCGTGCAGATGGTGCTGCTGGCGACGGCGGCGGCGAGCATGGGCCTGCAGGGAGCGGCAGTGCGCGGGCTCGGCGTCACCCTGGCCACCACGTACCTCACCGGCACGCTCACCGCACTGATCGCCAACCGCACGCTGTCGAAGCCGTCGCGAGCCGACGCCGCAGGGCTGGCGGCGCTGCTCGCCGCGGTCGCCGGCGCCGCCTGCGGGGGGCTGACGCTCGCCACCGTGCCGGTCGTCGCGCCCGTCTGGTGCCTGCTGTCCGTGGTCGCCGTCGTGGTGATCGCGGAGTGGCGTCACCGCCACGCCGCCCACTACGTCCCACAATGAACCGTCGAAGGGAGAACGCCATGCAGAACCCCACCCCCGAGGTCGTCCCGACCTACACCGAGGCACCGGTCGGCATCGACGCCACCGGGATGCGCAGTGAGTTCGACAGCCTCGGCTCGGTCGACGTGCCCGCCGACCGTTATTGGGGCGCGCAGACGCAGCGCTCGCTGGAGCACTTCTCCATCGGCAACGACCACATGCCCATCGAGGTGTACCGCGCCTACGGTCAGGTCAAGAAGGCGTGTGCGTTGGTCAACGAGCGGTCGGGCCGACTGGAGGACTGGCGGTCCAAGGTCATCGTGGAGGCTGCAGACGAAGCCATCGCCGGCACGCTCGACGACGAGTTCCCGTTGTTCGTCTGGCAGACCGGTTCGGGCACCCAGAGCAACATGAACGTCAACGAAGTGTTGTCCAACAGGGCAATTCAGCTCTTGGGCGGTGAACTCGGCAGCCAGCAACCCGTCGGCCCCAACGACCACGTCAACATGGGGCAGAGCAGCAACGACACGTTCCCCACCGCCATGCACGTCGCGGCCGTCACCGAACTCGACGACCGGCTGATCCCCAGTGTGGAGGCGCTGCAGCGCGAGATCGACGCCAAGTCGACGCAATGGGCGGACGTCGTGAAGATCGGCCGCACCCACCTCGAGGACGCCGTGCCGCTGACCGTCGGCCAGGAGTGGTCAGGCTACGCGGCACAGCTCGACGCCTGCATCGCCGAGTTGCGCCACGCCAGGCAGGGTCTGCTCGAGTTGGCGGTCGGCGGCACGGCCGTGGGTACCGGCCTGAACGCCCCGGCGGGTTTCAGCGTCGACGTCGCCGCCGAACTCGCCAGCCTCACGGGCGCGGACTACGTCACCGCGCCCAACAAGTTCGCCGCGCTGGGATCGTTGGACGCGATGGTCCGCGCCCACGCCGCGCTGCGCGGTCTCGCCGTCGCACTGATGAAGATCGCCAACGACATGCGGTGGCTCGCCTCCGGACCTCGGTGCGGACTCGGCGAACTGCAACTGCCCGCCAACGAACCCGGATCGTCGATCATGCCGGGCAAGGTGAATCCCACCCAGTGCGAGGCCCTGGTCATGATCTCGATCCAGGTCATCGGCAACGACACCGCGGTGGCGCTGGCCGGGTCACAGGGCAACTTCGAGCTGAACGCGATGCGGCCCGTCATCATCAACAACTTCCTGCACTCGGCCCGCATCCTGGGCGACGGTTGTGCGAAGTTCCTCGAATTCTCGGTCAAGGGAACGACTCTCGACACCGAGCGGATCGGCAAGTACGTCGATGAGAGCCTGATGCTGGTCACCGCGCTCAGCCCGGTCATCGGCTACCAGAATGCCGCGCACATTGCCGAGGACGCGTTGGCCAAGGGCACCACTCTGCGCGAGGCCGCGGTGGCGTCCGGACACGTGACCGCCGAGCAGTTCGACTCGGTCGTGGATCCGAAGAGCATGGTGGGTGACGGGGTGGGCGGCGCTTGATGGACCCGGCGTCCGATCTCGTGCTCGACGCCGCGGCGGTGCTGCACGCCAGCGGCCAGTCCACCGGCATGACGCTGGCCGCCGTCGACCGGCTGAACCAGGGCCTCGGTGCCAACGGAACGCTGGTCCCCACGTGGGCGTCGCTTCAGCTGGTCGGACCCGGCGGCACCGTCCGCGTCGCCGCCGGGTCACCGACCGGCGTGAACATGAGGCGGGTCGCCGCGACGATGACGGTGGTCGACCGGGCGCAGGACGGCCCGCTCGACGCCGACGCCGTACGCGGCGAGTTGACCTCGGCCAGAGCACAACCCGTGTCCAACACGCTACTGTTCAGCGCCGCCTGCGCGACCGGGGCGGGTGCCCTCGCGGTGATCTTCGGGGCACAGCAGCCGGCCGTGGTGCTGGTGGCAGCCCTCAGTGCGGCACTGGGTGGGCTTGCCCGCCGAGGTGTCGCGAGACTGCACGGCGAGGCGCTCACCCAGGCCTTCGTCGCGGCACTGATCGCAGGGCTCGTCGGCGTCGTCGCCGACCGCCTCCACGTGGCGGACGCCACCGGCCTGGTGGTGCTCTGCCCGGCGATGGTCCTGGTGCCGGGACCGCACATCCTCAACGGCGCACTGGATCTCCTGTCGCTGCGCGTGTCGTTGGGCATGGCGCGGCTGGGCTTCGCGGCGTTGGTTCTGACGGCCGTCGCCACCGGGCTCATTCTCGGGCTGGCGGCGGGTGGTCTCGACATCGCGGTGGGGCAGTCGGGCGCTCCCGTGCCCGTCGCCGTGGACGTGTTGGCCGCGGGTGTCGCCGCGGGGTCCTATCCGATCTTCTTCTCGATGCCCTACCGGATGATCGTCTGGCCGGTGGCGGTCGGAATGCTGGTGCACGCCGCGCACTGGTGGGCGCTCGTGGCGTGGCACGTCGACCTCGCCACCGCGGCGTTCGTGTCCGCGTTGATCGCCGGCGTCCTCCTGGTGCCGATCGCGCATCACTTGCGAATCCCGTTCGCGGCCATCGGGTTCGCGTCCGTGGTGGCGTTGGTCCCCGGCGTCTACGTGTTCCGGATGCTCAGCGGGCTGGTCCGGTTCGCCTCCGCGCCGACACCCGACCTCCTGACGGTGCTCGCCTCGGACGGGGCGGTCGCCGCGCTGGTCGTGGCCGGACTGGCCTCGGGGTTGGCCTTGCCGATGCATGCCTACGCCGTCTCGACGGCGAATCGGGTGACGCGGGTGTAGGTGGCCCGCGACTCGGGTTCTTGTCGGACCCCGCTTCTATGATGGTGGCATGTCCTCGCCCGCAACGTCTTTGACTTCCAAGGAGCGTCTCGAGGTGTTGTTCGGGGAGATGGAGGAGTTGGCCGGGCAGCGCAACGCGATCGACAGCCGGTTGGTGGAGATCGCCGCGGAAATCGAGGGTGACGGGATCTGGGGTGCCACCGGCTGCCGGTCAGTACCGGCGTTGGTGGCCTGGAAGCTGGGTACTTCGCCGCACACCGCGGAGACGATCGTGACGGTGGCGCGGAGGTTGAACGAGTTCCCGAGGTGTGCGGCGATGATGCGCGAGGGTCAACTGTCCCTGGATCAGGTCGCGGTGATTGCCGAGCGGGCCGGGGAGGGGTCCGACGAGCACTACGCCCAGTTGGCGTCGGTGGCCACGGTCACCCAGTTGCGGTTCGCGATCAAACTCGAACCCCGTCCTGAAGCGGACCGGAAGCCGGAGCCGGAGCGGTCGTTGACGAAGACCGTGGGCGAGACGCATACGACGTATCGGATTCGGTTGCCGAAGCTGGAGGCCGCGAAGCTGGACGCCGCACTGGATTCTCATCGGGATGCGTTGGTCGCGGCGTGGAAAGGCGACCACGATGGCGCCGGTGGCGACGACGGTCCGTCGGTGCAGACGCCGCCCTTCCCCAATGCCACCGACGCATTCATGAGCCTGGTCGAGGCCGGCTGGGACGCCGACGTGGCGCGGCGCCCCCACGGTCAGCACACCACCGTGATCGTGCACCTGGACGTGGAGACCCGCAACGCCGCATTACATCTGGGGCCGTTTCTGTCCGACGGTGACCGCCGGTACCTGATGTGCGAGGCGGACTGCGAGATCTGGTTCGAACGCCACGGCCAGGTCATCGGCTCCGGTCGGGCGACGCGGCAGATCAGCCGCCGCCTGCGCCGAGCGCTGGAGCACCGCGACCGCTGCTGCGTGGTGCCGGGCTGCGGCGCCACCCGCGGTCTGCACGCCCATCACATCCGGCATTGGGAGGACGGCGGGCCCACCGAACTCGACAACCTGGTGCTGCTGTGTCCGTTCCATCACCGGTTGCATCACAGCGGCGGCATCACCATCACCGGCCCCGCCGGCCACCTGGTCGTGACCGACGCGGACGGTGAACCGCTCAACCCGGGATCGTTGGCGCGCACTCCCACCGGACCGCCACCGGCGGTGAAACCGTGCCGCGGTCCGCTGGGGGAGCGGGCCGAGTGGTGGTGGTACACACCCTTCGAACCCCAACCACCACCGCCAGAAAACTGACGGGCGAACGAACGCTATTCGGCGCCGACGGTTTCCCTGGCGACGAAGACGGAGACGTACCCGATCGGGATGCCGGTCAGGGCGGCGATGCACTCCCGGGCCGCCAGTTCCACGGTGTCGCGCCGGCGCGCGTGCGTCGCACCACTGATCTCGGGGATCTGGATCGACCAGCCGTCCAGCTCGCGGCGGATCTCGATGTCAAAGCTCTGACCCACCGTGGGACAACTCATCCGGGGCATCACGCGGTGCCTACGAGAGCCGAAGGAACTGTGTGCGCGCCGCAGAGTGGGCTGAAGAGTCATGAGAAATTTCCTGTGTCGGACGACGGACCGCGCGCAAGAGTAAACCGTCCCGACCCCGAACGCCTAATCGCCGAGCACCCCGTTAACCCAGGTCAACGGGGTGTTCACCCCGATGTCGCCCGACGGTTCACCGGCAGTACGAATCCGTCGCGTGCGTGAGGCCGCGCTGGTACAGATCGTCCAAGCCGCGGCTGGCCACCACGGCGGCCTTGGCGGCTTCCAGATCGCCTGCACAGGACGGGGAATGCAACGAGTCCTGCTGTGCGGCAATCTCGTTCACCATGGTGCGGTTGTACCCGTCGATCGCGGACCGGGACTCAGACAGGTCGGGCGCGGTGGTCGGGGCGCCGGCGGGATCGAGCTTCCACGCGCTGAAGTACCCGTACTCGACGCCGACGGTGGCGTCGATCTGATCGCGGAACACCCGACCGACGTAGTCCGTGTCGACGTTCTGCGTCTTGGCCGCCGTCGTCACGGCGTCGATCACCTGTCGTTCGCGGGCAGGATCCTCGATCGAGCCGCCGGTGATCCACTTGGAGGCGGCGACCGGTTGGGCGGTCTGCAGGCGCTGGGCGGCTGCGTCGACCAGGGCGAACAGCGGGCTCGGTGCGTCGGCGACGGCCGTGATCGGGGTGGCGGTCAGAACCAGGGCGGCGCTGAGCGCGCAGGACGCGAAGATTCTCATGCCGACACGGTAGGTCAGGAGGGGGTGTCGCGGCGTCGCACGGACGCTTCGATGTCGTCGACGGTGACGGCGTGGCCGTTCTCGCAGCGCACCTCGACCCCGACGGGGCTGCCGCAGTCGGCGTGCGTTAGGGCAAGGCGACCGCCGTCGGTCCGCGTCCAGCGGTTGCCCCACTGCATCAGCGCGAGTAGCGCCGGAAGCAGTTCCTCGCCCTTCTGAGTGAGGTGGTAGTCCTCGCGGCTCCGTTGTCCGGCAACGTGGTACGGCCGCCGCTCGAGCAGGCCCTCGTCGACGAGTTCCTTGAGGCGAGCCGCGGTGATCCGTTCGCTCACCTGGGCCCGACGGACGAATTCGTCGAAGCGGTGGGCCCCGTAGAACGCCTCTCGCAGCAGCAGCATGCTGGCCCGCCGGCCGACGACGTCGAGGGCGGCGGCCATCGTGCAGTTGGCTGCCGACCAGCCGTCGCGATCGGCGAGCACACCCGTCAACGTCATGGAACTCACAGCATTCATGATGCCACGCTGGCTTGCCATCGGTAAAGCCAGCGCCGTAGGGTCTGACTTACCCGAGGCGCAGTCAGCATATATGCGGCTCACGAAGCGCGAGGTAGCGATGACGATCGACGTATCCCCCCAGTCCGCGGCACTCGACCGGACCGCCGCACTCCTCGCGAAGGACCCGCAGATTCAGCGCGCCGCACCGAAGCCCGACGTGGTCACCGCCGCTCGGCAGCCAGGCCTTCGGCTCGCCGAGGTGCTCGCCACCCTGGTCGACGGCTACGGGGATCGTCCGGCGATCGGCAGCCGCGCCCGCTCCGTCGTCACCGATCCCGCGACGGGCCGCGGCGTCGCCTTGCTCCGGCCGGAATTCGACACCACGTCCTACCGCGAGCTGTGGTCCGACGTCACCGCCGTCGCCAGCGCGTGGAGCCAGGCCGCGGATGCGCCCGTCCAGGCGGGGGACTTCGTCGCCACGATCGGCTTTGCGAGCGGGGACTACCTGACGGTCGACCTCGTCTGCGGCTATCTGGGTCTGGTCGCCGTGCCGTTGCAGCACAACGCGCCGGTGTCGCGGCTGCAGCCGATCCTGGCCGAGACCGAGCAGGTGGTCCTCGCCGTCAGCGCCGCCTACCTCGATCTCGCGGTGGAATCGGCGCTGGGCAGTCCGTCGCTGCGGCGGCTGGTCGTGTTCGACTTCTCGGCCGACGTCGACGACGACCGCGACCGGTTGGCCGCCGCGACGGCTCGCCTCGCCGCCGAGGGCATGGACGTGGTGGTGGAGACCCTCGACGCCGCCGTGGAGCGGGGACGCGCCCTGCCGGCGACGCCGCCCTACACCGGCGGCGACCAAGACCGACTGGCGATGATCCTCTACACCTCGGGCAGCACGGGTGCGCCGAAGGGCGCCATGTGGACCGAGAAGATGGTCGCCACCCTGTGGACGTTGCCGCTGAAGGCGCCGGACGCACCGGTGCTCAACGTCAACTTCCTCCCGTTGAACCACCTGGGCGGACGGATACCGCTGTCGTCGGCCTTCCAGGCGGGTGGCACGAGCTACTTCGTGCCCGAGAGTGACCTGTCGACGTTGTTCGAGGATTGGTCGCTGGTGCGCCCCACCGACGTCGGCCTGGTGCCCCGCGTGGTGGACATGCTGTTCCAGCGCTATCAGCAGAGCGTCGAACGGCTGGTCGCCCAGGGCGTCGACGAGACGACGGCCGACACCCTCGCCAAGTCCGAACTGCGCGAGCACGTCTTCGGCGGCCGCGTGGTCGGCGGCTTCGTCAGCACCGCACCGCTGTCCGCGGAGATGAAGACGTTCATCGAGTCCTGCCTCGACGCCACACTGACCGACGCCTACGGGCTCACCGAGATCGGCGCGGTCACGACCGACGGAATCATCGTGCGGCCGTTGGTGATCGACTACAAGCTCGTCGACGTGCCGGAGCTCGGCTACTTCAACACCGACCGGCCCTACCCCCGCGGCGAACTGCTGGTGAAGAGCAACGGCGCCACGCCCGGGTACTACAAGCGGCCGGAGGTGACGGCCGAGGTCTTCGACGCCGACGGGTACTACCGCACGGGCGACGTGATGGCGGAGATCGCCCCGGACCACCTCGTCTACGTGGACCGGCGCAACAACGTCATCAAGCTGTCCCAGGGCGAGTTCGTCGCGGTGGCGAACCTCGAGGCCGTCTACGCCGGCGCCGCCCTGGTGCGCCAGATCTTCCTGTACGGCAACAGTGAACGCGCCGCACTCCTCGCCGTCGTCGTGCCGACCGACGACGCCCTCGCGCGGTTCGACGGCGATCCGGCCGGGCTGAAGACGGCCCTGTTGCAGACGCTGTCGCAGACGGCGCGCGAGGCGGAGCTGCAATCGTACGAGCTGCCCGCCGACATCCTGGTCGAGGACACCCCGTTCAGCGCTGCCAACGGGTTGCTGTCCGGGGTCGGAAAGCTGTTGCGGCCCAAGCTCAAAGAGCACTACGGCGCCGCCCTGGAGCAGGCCTATGCCGACCTCGACGGCGCCAGGGCAGACGAGTTGCGCGCGCTGCTCGACGCAGCCGCGAACCAGCCCGTCGTCGACTCCGTCGTGCAAGCCGCGCAAGCGCTGCTGGGCATCTCGGGCAGCGCACCTGATCCCACCGCCAAGTTCCTCGACCTCGGCGGCGACTCGCTGTCGGCGTTGACGTTCTCCAATCTGCTGCAGGACGTCTTCGGCGTCGAGATGCCGGTGGGTGTCATCATCGGCCCGACCACGACGCTGGCCGACGTCGCCGCGTACGTGGAACGCGAACGGTCCGGGGGGTCGGCAGGAGCGACCTTCGCCGGCGTCCACGGCGTCGGCGCCACGGTGGTCCGCGCGTCGGACCTGACGCTCGACCAATTCCTTCCGGCCGAGCTGCTGTCCAATGCCGTTGCGCTACCTCCGGTCTCGACCGGTGATCCGCGGACGGTGCTGCTCACCGGCGCCAACGGATACTTGGGCAAGTTCCTCGCCCTGGACTGGTTGCAGCGACTGTCGACCGTCGACGGCACCCTGATCTGCCTCGTTCGGGGCGACGACGTCCCGTCGGCGCGGGCGCGCTTGGAGGCCGTGTTCGACGGCGAGGACCCGGAGCTACTCGACCGCTTCCGTCGGCTCGCCGCCGAACACCTGGTGGTGATCGTCGGTGACGTGGCCCAGCCGCGGTTCGGCCTCGAGGAGGGCGCGTGGCAACGGTTGGCGGACGACGTGGACCTCGTCGTGCACCCGGCGGCGCTGGTGAACCACGTGTTGCCCTACTCACAGCTGTTCGGCCCCAACGTCGTCGGCACCGCGGAGGTGATCCGCCTGGCGATCACGACGCGGCTCAAGCCCGTGGCGTACGTGTCCACCGTGTCGGTGGCGATGACCGTCGACCCGGCTCGCTTCGAGGAGGACGGCGACATCAGGACCGTCAGCGCCGAGCGCCCCGTCGACGACTCCTACGCGAACGGCTACGGCAACAGCAAGTGGGCGGGGGAGGTCCTGCTGCGGGAGGCCCACGATCTGTGCGGCCTGCCCGTTACGGTCTTCCGGTCGGGGATGATCCTCGCCCACCAGAGCTACGCGGGTCAGCTCAACGTCCCAGACATGTTCACCCGCTTGATCTTCAGCGTGCTCGCCACGGGTCTGGCGCCGACGTCGTTCTACGTCAGGGACGCCGACGGGCACCGGCAGCGATCGCACTACGACGGTCTGCCGGTGGACTTCGTCGCCGACGCCATCACGACGCTCGGCGCCGAGACGAAGTCCGGGTTCCGGTCCCTGGACGTGATGAACCCCCACGACGACGGGATCTCGCTGGACGTCTTCGTCGACTGGCTGGTCGAGTCTGGCCATCCCATCTCCCGCATCGAGGACTACGACGAGTGGTTCCGGCGCTTCGAGACCGCTCTCCGCGCGCTGCCGGAGCAGCAGCGACAACAGTCGGTGCTGCCGCTGCTGCACGCCTACCGCCGGCCGGAGACACCCGTCCAGGGCTCACTGGCCCCGGCCGGGGCGTTCCAGGCGGCCGTGCGTGCCGCGAAGATCGGTGTGGACCAGGACGTTCCACACCTCACCGAAAACTTCATCGGCAAGTACGTGTCGGACCTGCGACTGCTGAACGTCCTGACGTCGTAACCGACGCGCGGCGATTCGACGCCCAAAGCGTGCGTCGGGGAACGAAGGCGAACTAGGTTGGTGTCTTTCGGGACGAGGGGAGACCACCATGGGACGCGGCTTGACGTTCGGCGTCGTCGGCGCCTGCGCGCTGATTGTCGTGGGCTGTGGTGGCTCGGGCGGCGGAACCTCCACGTCCGCGATGCCGAGTTCGAGCTCGGCGAGCAGTACCGCCGCCCCGCGACCGGTCGTCAACCCGGCGCTTCTGGACGTCGGGAGGTATCCGACGGCACCGCGTCCGCCGTTGGGCGTCGCCGGCGACCCCGCCCTGGGGGCGGTGTCGGACGCCCAGCACCTGGCCGACTTCGTCATCGGTCCCTGGGAGGTCGACGAGAAACTGGTCGGCACCTATCTGAACAGTTACTACGTGCTGAATTCGGCCACCGTGCTGAAGCAGTTGGGTCCGGAGGGAATCGCCACCGCGGCGGGCCAGGCCGGCATGATCAACGGATTCGCCTCGGCGCGACAGGATCCGGACCGGGAGGCGATGGTCAACGCCGTGCTGCACTTTCCCGATCCGGCGGCCGCGACGGCCGCCAGCAAGGCGATGGGTGAGGCCGCTGCCCGGCAGGCCATCAAGGGCATCACACCGACGGTGGTGGCCGTGCCGGGTCATACCGACGCCGTCGCCTCGACCTATCCGTTCACCCCGAACGGCTCCACGAAGACCAGTGCCACCGTGCGCTCCTTCACCCCGCGGGGCGCGTACGTGTTCATGCACTTCGTGCAGTCCGTCGACGGCGTCGACCGTGCGACGGGCTTGGTGGCCAAGGCGATCGACGCGCAGGGACCGAGGATCGACGAGTTCACTCCCGCAGGCGATCTCGGCGCCGTGCCGCTCGATCCGACCGGGCTGCTCGCCAAGACGCTGCCCGCCGCCGTCTCCGAGCCTGCGAAGAACGCGGTGTACGCGACGAGGGGAGCGGAGCACTTCCAGAGCAATCCGCTCGCCTCCGAGACGCTGTTCTCCGACACCGGCACCACCGAGGTCGCGATGGGGAACACGAACGTCTACCAGACCAAGGACGACGGTGCGGCGATCATGATCATCAACGCGTTCAGTCAGGAGATGACGTCGGACGGCATGGCGATCGCCGACACGGTGACCGCTCTGCCCGACAGCCATTGTTACGCGCTGCCGCAGGCGTTCTACTGCGTGGCGCCCGCCGGCCGGTACGCGATCGAGGCACGCAGCCAGCAGCTGGCCGACGTCCACCAGCAGCTGTCGGCGCAGTACGTGATGCTCACGGCGAAGTAGGCACGTGACGACCTCTCTGAGCGACTTCGCGGTGGGGGTGTACGCCGCCGACGGGGTCTCCGGTGCGTGCCTGGCGTTGCAGGACCGCCTCGACGTCGACGTGAACGTCGTGTTGTTCGCCGCCTACGTCGGTGCGATGCGCGCCGAGCGTCTCACCGACGCGGGCCTCGGGTCGGCGATGGAGCGGGTCGGCGGCTGGCACCGAGACGTGGTCCGGCCGTTGCGGTCGGTGCGACGGCGGCTCAAGGTCGATCCCGTGCCGGGCGCCGCTCAGCTGCGCACCAATCTCCAACGCCTCGAGCTCGACGCCGAGATGATCGAGCTGACCGAGCTGGGTGCGTTGGCTGCCGACGAAGGCCGCCCGTCCGCCTCGGGGACTCCGTCGGAGCGCGCAGCCGCGGCGATCGGCACGGTGGTCGGCGGTGGACTCGACGAGGAACTGCGTGGCGCCGTGGACGTCATCGCCTCCGCGGCAGCGGTCTGGTCGGCCCGGCCGGCCTGAGCCTCGACGCGTCTGGCCAGGTAGGTGCCCGTCAGGATCAATCCGGCCCCGACCACCCCGACGACCGTCACGGGATCGCCGGCCACCGTCACCCCGATCACCGCCGCCCACAGCGGTTCGGTGCCCAGCAGCACGCTCACCCGGGCGGCGGAGGTGCGGCGTGCGGCCCACATCTGCACCACGAATGCGAACACCGTGCACGACAGCGCCAAGTGCACCACCAGCAGCCAGGAGTGCGCGGTCATCTCGGTGGCGACGTCGACCACGCCGCGTCCGGTGATCGCCGACAGCACGACGAAGACCGCCAGGGCGGCCGCGAACTGGACGAGCGTCACGCGGCCGGGGTCCAGCGCGCGACCCGCCGACACCCGCGAGATCACGATGACGTGCACTGACCGGACCACGGCGGCAAACAGCATCAGCAGGTCGCCGAGGCCGGGCGCGGCGAACCCGCCGTTCTGAGTGAGGAGGCCCACCCCGGCCACTGCGACGGCGGCGCACCAGTAGAACGTGGCGGGGATCCGAGTGCGTCGGTCGAGAAGGGGCGTGACGACGATCGTCAGCGAGATGATCAGGCCGGCGTTGGCCGCGGAGGTCTTGGTGACACCGAACGTCTCCAGTACCAGCACCACGCTGAGGATCGCGCCGAACACCGAGCCCCACGCCACTTCGGATCGGGTGAGCCCGCGCAGCCGCGGTGCCACGACGAGGCCGAGCCCGACGGCGGCGATTCCGAATCGGAGTGTGAGGAAGGCGAATACGGCGGCGGTGGTGACGGATTCCTTCGCGGCGAGATAGCTCGACCCCCACGCGAGGGCGACCGCCAGAAGAGCCAGGTCGACGGTGCGTGGGTTCGTCCGGTGAGTCACGGGGTCAAGCGTGATCGGGCGCATCTCGGTAGACAAGCGAAACAAACTTCAGTCAATGAGTAGAGTTACTACATGGACGTCGAGCGCCTGCGGCTGCTGCGGGAGCTCGCCGAGCGCGGCACCGTCCACGCCGCAGCTGGGGCGATGTCGCTGACGCCGTCCGCGGTCTCCCAGCAGCTCAAGATCCTGCAGCGAGAGGCCGGGGTGCCGCTGCTCGAGCCGGACGGTCGCCGGGTCCGGCTCACCGACGCGGGTCGCACTCTGGTCGCCCGCACCGACGAGGTACTCGCGGCCCTGGATCGCGCGCACGCGGACATGGACGGCTACCGGACGACGCCCCGTGGCACCGTCCGGGTCGTGATGTTCCCGTCGGGAGCGGCAATGCTGTTGGGGGGCCTCATCACCCGTGCGGCCGAGATCGGCGTGGAGGTGCTCGGCCGCGACCTGGACCAGCCGGCGGCCAACGCGCCCGCGCTGCTGGCCGACGCCGACGTCGTGGTGGTGCACCGCGACGCCCGCGACACCACCGTGCTGAGCCCGCGGCTGGACACCACCGTGCTGCTGCGCGAACCCTTCGACGTGCTCCTGCCGCCCGGCCACCGCCTCGCGGATCGGGACGAGGTGGCCTTGCGGGACGTGGCCGACGAGTCGTGGGTGGGCGTCGAGGGCGGTCTCGTGGTCGACGACGTGATGCGATCACTGGCCGCGGTGACCGAAGTGCAGCCTCGTATCGTGCAACGTGTCAACGATTTCCGCGTGGTCGAGGAGCTGGTGCTCGCCGGGGTCGGAATAGCGCTCATGCCGCGCTACGCCGTCGGGGTCCGTGACCTGGTGCGCAAGCCGCTGGGTGGGGTGCGGGCCGCGCGCCGCATCGAGGCCGTGACGCGCACCGGTGCGACCACGCGCCCGGCCGTCGCTGCCGTCGTCGAGATCCTGGTGGCACTCGCCGCCGATGTCTCGCGGTGATCGGGGATTGGCCTGTAACGCCTCGGGGACGAGGTGACACTGAGACGCGGAGTCAGCGTCGACATCCGCTCCGACAACGGCAACGAATGGGTACACGTGGACGATCCCGACCAACCCCAACGCCGCGGGTTTCCCGCTGGACTCTGGCGCACGCTGGAGGAACACCCGCCCCCCGGGCTGTCCCGGATCAGATGGCGCAGCCCGCTCCGCGGCCCGTGGCTGACGTCGGTCTTCGCCGCCGCTCTGCTCGTCGTCCTGCCGATCGTCATCGTCACCGGCCTGCTGTCCTACATCGCGTACGGGCCGAAGTTCGGGCAGGCCATCCCGTTCGACGTCGGGTGGCTCAAGCTGCCGTCGTTCGACTGGCCGAGCAACCCCAGTTGGCTGTACCGGCTGAACCAGGGACTGCACGTCGGCCTCGGCCTCATCATGATCCCGCTGGTGCTCGCCAAGCTGTGGTCGGTGATCCCGCGGCTCTTCGCCTGGCCGCCCGCGCGGTCGCTGGCCAGCGTGCTCGAACGCATCTCGCTGCTGATGATCGTCGGCGGCGTTCTGTTCGAGATCGTCACCGGCGTGCTGAACATCCAGTACGACTACATCTTCGGGTTCAGCTTCTACACCGCGCACTACTTCGGCGCATGGGTGTTCATCGCCGGCTTCGTCTCCCACGTGGCGATCAAGCTGCCCAAGATGATCCGGAGTCTGCGATCCCGCTCGTTCGTCGCCGAACTCCGGACCTCGCGCGCCGACACCGTGCCCGAACCGCTCGACGAGGACGGGCTGGTGGCGCCCGATCCGGACCCGCCCACGCTGAGCCGTCGGGGAGTTCTCGTGGTCGTCGGCGGTGGCGCGCTGCTGGTGGCGGTGCTGACCGCCGGGCAGACCATCGGCGGCTGGACCCGTCAGTTCGCGGTGCTGCTGCCGCGTGGCCGCAGCTACGGCGACGGTCCCAACGACTTCCAGATCAACCGGACGGCGGCGACCGCCCGCATCGACCCCGCCCTGACCGGTGACCGCTGGCGGTTGCAGCTGCTCGGCGGCGCCAACCCCGTCGTCCTGGACCGTGCGGCGCTGGCCGCGATGCCGCAGCACACCGTCGAGTTGCCGCTCGCCTGCGTCGAGGGCTGGTCCACGGTCGAGACCTGGACCGGGGTGCGGCTCGCCGACCTCGCCGCCGCGGCCGGCCGGCCCACCCCGGGGTCGGCGGTGGTCTCCTCCCTGGAGCGGTTCGGCGCCTTCAACCACGCCCGGCTGCAGCGCAATCAGGTGCTCAATCCCGATGCGCTGCTGGCCTTCCGGGTCAACGGCGCGGATCTGTCGCTGGATCACGGCTACCCGGCCCGCATCATCGTGCCGGCCCTTCCCGGGGTGCACTGCACCAAGTGGGTGGCCTCCATCGAATTCCGGGAGTCCTGATGACCGTCTTCAAGCGCCTCTACGGTGACCACGTCCTGCACCTCATCGTGCTGGTGGCCGCGCTGGCCCTCGGCGCCTACACGATCTCGGTGCTCGGGGTCGACCAGCTGTTCAACCCCCGGGTCTGGTGGCAGTCGATCGCGGTGTGGTTCGCCGTGGCGGTCATCGGCCACGACCTCATCCTGTTCCCGCTCTACGCGTTGGCCGAACGGCTGCTGCCCAAGGGGCGCCGACGCGCCGACCCCGACAACACGCGCCGGGTACCGATCGTGAACTATCTCCGAATGCCTACCCTCGCATCGGCGTTGACGTTCGCCATGTTCCTGCCCGGCATCATCGAGCAGGGCGCCTTCACCTACAACGCGGCGACCGGCCTCACCCAGGAGCCCTACCTCGCGCGCTGGCTGCTGCTGGTGGCGGGCTTCTACCTGCTCAGCGCCGTCTGCTACCTGGTGCGAAGCGTCATGACCAGGACTCGTCCAGCTCACCCAGCGACTCGATGAGAGCGCTGTTGACGCTGTAGTCGACCGGGCAGGCGATGACGCTGACCGTGTCGGCCGCCAGCGCCTCGCGCAGGGTGGGCAGCAGCTCGCCGGCTGACGCGATGCGATATCCCTTGGCGCCGAAGCTCTCCGCGTAGGCGACGAAGTCCGGATTGCCGAACCGGGTGTCGACGTTGTGGCCGATCTCCAGATCCATCTTCCAGCTGATCAATCCGTAGGCGTCGTCGACCCAGATGAGGATGACGATGGGAGTGCCGACGCGCAGTGCGGTCTCGATCTCCTGGGAGTTCATCAGGAACGAGCCGTCGCCGGTGGCCACCAGCACCTTCGCCTCGGGCCGGGCGATCTTGGCGGCGATCGCCCCGGGCAGCGTCCAGGCCATGGTGGACAGGCCGTTGGAGATCAGGCATGTGTTGGGTTCGTAGGTCGGGTAGAGCCGTGCCATCCACATCTTGAGTGCCCCGGTGTCGACGAGGACGATGTCCTCGCGGTCCAGCGCCGCCCTGGTGTCGGCGACGATGCGGGCCGGCGCGAGCGGGAACCTGTCGTCGTCGCGGCCGTTGTCGAGCTCCTTGGTGAGCAGCTCCCGGATGCGCTCCTGCCCGGATGTCGGCGGGTGTTCTCGTTGCACCGCCGCGGCCAGCTCGTCGAGGCAGCGCCCGATGTCGGCGTGCAGCCCCACGGCCACGTCGTAGTGCGCGTCGACCTCGGCCGGAAAGCGGTGGACGTGGATGATCTTCGTGTCACCGCGCGGGTTGATGCGGACCGGGTCGAACTCCTGCAGCTCGTAGCCCGCGGCGACGATGACGTCGGCCTGGTCGAAGCCGAAGTTCACGTAGTCGTGGCGCATGAAGCCGACCGCGCCGAGGGCCAGGGGATGGTCGTCGGGCATGACGCCCTTGCCGTGGAACGTCGTGGCCACCGGGATGGCGAGTGTCTCGGCGAAGCGGCGCACCGCGGCGGAGGCATCGGTGCGGGCGGCGCCGTGGCCGGCCAGCACCACCGGGTTGCGGGCGGCCCGCAGGATGTCGGCGGCGCGGGCGATCTGCGTGGCCGACGGATCGTCGGGTCGCGGCACGTTGACCCGCAGCGGCACCGCCGCCTCGGGCACGTCGGCGGATTCGACGTCCTCCGGCACCGCCAGGTAGACGGCGCCGGGGCGCTCGGTCTGGGCGAGCTTGAAGGCCTTGCGCACCATCTCGGGCACCGCACCCGGGGTCGCGACCAGGGCCGACCACTTGGTGACCGGTGCGAACATCGACACCAGGTCGACACCCTGATGCGATTCCTTGTAGCTGCGGCGCATCCCAACTTGAGCCGAAAGGGCAAGCACGGGAGTTGAATTGGTGGTTGCGTCGGCGACACCGAGCAGCAGGTTGATGGCGCCGGGTCCCAAGGTCGCCGAGCACACCCCCGCCCGGCCGGTCAGGCGGCCGTACACCTCCGCCATGAACGACGCACCCTGCTCGTGCCGGGTGAGTACGTACTCGATCGACGACCGCGAGAGCGCGTCGACCAGCCTGATGTTCTCCTCGCCGGGAATGCCGAAGACGTGGGTGACGCCCTCGTTCTCCAAGCACTCGACGATCAACTCGGCCGTGATGCGACTGGGTGCTGCCATTCCTCGAGCCTAGACAGGTGGCAATACCGGCTAGCCGGTAGATCGGCTGGGGGAAGGCATCGTCGACGTCGGCGGTCCGTCACGACACGATCGAAGACATGAGCCAGCAGTCGACCGTCCGCGACGACGAGCTGCTCGGCGCGGTGAGCATTCCGTACCGGGGCGGGTCGATGCCCGGCTACCTGTCCCTCGTCGACCCCGGGGGACCACCGCGGCCAACGATGATCTACACCAACGGTTTCGGGGAACGGTGCGAGGACGGGTACGCCGTCATCGGGGCGGCCGCACTCCGGCGCGGGTACAACTTCCTGACCTACGACGGACCCGGGCAGGGGGCCATGCTCCGCGACGGACGGGTCACCATGCGCCCGGACTGGGAGAACGTGCTCGGCCCGGTCGTCGACTTCGCCTCAACCATCCCGGAGGTCGACGCCGGCGCCATCGTGCACTTCGGTCACGGGCTGGGCGGCTATCTGGTCGCCCGGTACGCGGCCCACGACCACCGCGCGGCTGCGATCGTCTGCAACGACGGCATGACGACGTTCTACGCTTCGTCCCCGCACATCCCGGAGCCCATCCTCGAGCTCATCGAAGACGAGCGCGACGACGAGGCGGCGCCCCTGCTCGACGCGCTGATGCGGCAGGATCCACGGATGCGGCGGGGGCTGAGCACCGGTCAACGGGTGTTCGGCGAGGGGACGGCCGTCGAGTACGTCCGCAGGACCGCCGACTACACCCTGACGGCCGACGACATCCGCCGGATCAGCACGCCCGTCCTGGTGCTGGAGAACCGCGACGACGCGTCGCTGCCCGGTCAGGCGGCCAACTTCGCGCGGGCGATGACGGCGCCCGTCCACCACGTCGTGGTGAGCGGCGCCGACGTCGTGTGCGAGACGGTGTTCGACTATCTGGCGACGAACGTCCCCTCCACCCGGGGGTGGAGGGGACGTCTCGGGTGACCCTGGCCGTCGGCTAGGAGGAACTTCCCTTCGACGAGGAGTCGGCGGCCTTCTCGGAGCCCTTCTCGGAGCCCTTGTCAGACGCCTTGTCCGAGGTCTTCTCCGCGCCCGTCGACTGCTCGCTCGACGCCCCGTCCTTCGTCGGCGTCGTGGTGCTCGACCCGCTCGACTTGGGTGCGTCCGCACCCGCGGACGACCCCGGCTCGACCTTGTTGCCGGTCGTCACGTCGGGGGTCGACGTCGTCGGCTTCGTGGTGGCCGACGGCGTCGACGAGGACGTCTCGGTCGGAGTCTTCGTCGAGGTGGCTGGCGTCGACGTCGACGCGGTGGAATCCTTTGTGCTGGTGTCTGATTCGCTGCCGTCCTTCGTGCTGGCGGGGGTGCTCGAGGTCTCGTCGGTGGCGGACCCCTTGTCGGTGGTGGCCGCCGGTGCGGTCGCGTCCGGGGTGGTGGCCTCGTCGGGCGCCTTGGCCGGGGCGGTGGCCGTGGTCAGGGTGACGGTCGCCGCGGTCGTCGACGGCAGGCTGGCGATGGTGGCAGCGGGGGCGGGCGGCGCGATCGCGTCGGTGATCATCTTGAGCACCTGCTGGAGGGCGTAGAACGGACCGCCCGTGGTGACCACCAGGTTGCCGCTGCCGTCGACCGTGATCTGGGAGGAAGCAAGGAGCCCGCCCGCCTTGACGACGAGTCCCGACCCGTCCGGGAAGCCGGCCAGCGGTCCGAGGTTGGGCCCGTAACCGCCGTTGAGAATGCCGTCGGCGATGGTGGCGGGGGCGGTGAACACGGCGTTCGCCACCGCGCCGAGATCGCCGGTGCCGACGGCGTTGACGACGTTCTGGATGGCGGCCGCCGCGGCGGCGGGGGCACTGATCAGCGGGGCGATGAAGCCGCTGACGGCGAGGAGCGTGAGCTGCGGGTCGCGGGTGAACGCGTTGATCACGTTGACGAGGTTCGTCAGGGGCTGGGTGAGCACGGTCTGCAACACCGGCAGCAGGTTCAGCGCGGGGGCGGCGAGTCCGAGGGGGACTCCCAGCAGCGTGTTCACCGCACCCTCGACGTTGCCCGCGGCGAGCTGGCTGACGGCCGTGGTCAGCGCCGCCGGCACCTGCGACGCCGCGGCGGCGATCCCGCCGCCGGTCGTCGACAGCCCGTTGAGCAGTGTGGCGGCGCTGCTGACCTGGTTCTGCAGGATCTGGTTGAGCAGCTGGCCCGGGACGGTGTTCTGGATGAGCGTGTTCGTGTTGGCGAGCGCGGTCTGGAAGACCTGTGCGTAGGCGTCGAGGGGGTTGGCCAGGGCGGCGAGTCCGACCTCGGTGGCGTGGATGGACGGCAGCGCGACGTCGGGCAGGTGGATGGCCGGCATCGGCGTGACCGCGGCGGCGGCGATGACGCTCGCTCCGACCAGCGCGACCCCGGCGGCGACGTGTGGGCGACGGACGGCAGCTTGCATGGGAACTCCTTGACTTGATGTGAGCTCCGACACAGCGGAACCTACTTGCGAGTAACATCACGAACGGGGATGACTCAACCACTCGCGGGCGGGCCTGCCCATCGCACGAATTGACGATCTTGACTGGGCTCGTCGGCCCATTTGCTCGACCAGCCCGCGGCACGGGGTCGCTGCACGTCGGTCTCGGTCCGGAGGCCCGATGCGTCGTCGCCAGCGCCTCGACGCACCCCGTCGACGCCCGCGAGGACCCTCCGGCGACGGGTGCGGAACCTTCGCGGAACCGCCGCGGACACGTGGTCATCGTCAATATCATCCAAACGGATGAGAGGCGCCGCACCGGCGTCCTTGCGTGGGAATTCTGGTGGACATTCGGCGTTCTGCAATGCGAGACCTCGCCGCGGCGGTCGGACGGGACGGAACCACATGGCGCAGACGGTGCTCAGGGGACGGAGCGACGCGATGTCGCGCGCGCTCGTGGCTCTGCGTCGCGCCACCAGCACCGGCCAGGGCGCCCTGATCGTCATCAGTGGCGAGCCCGGCATCGGGAAGTCCGCCGTCCTGCGAGCGGTCGTCGAACAAGCCGCTCGGTCTGGATTCTCGGTCGGCAGCGGCAAGGCCGAGCAGGGCGACCAGATCGCGCCGGGCGCGCCGCTGTTGGTGTCGCTGCGGTCGGGGCGTCAACCGCTGCTGCCCGGCGAGGCGTTCGCCAGTCTTGCGCCGCTGTACGACAAGCCGCTGTGGTTGGTCGACCGAATCAGCTCCCTGCTCGAGGAGATGGCGTTGAGCACGCCGGTGCTGATTGCCGTCGACGACGTGCAATGGTCCGACCGGCTGACGAGGTTCGCGCTGCGCGTGCTGCCGTCTCGGTTGGCTGGATCGCCCGTGGTCTGGGTGCTCACCAGCCGGTGGGCGCCGACCGGACCGGTTCAAGAGGTCATCGCCGGCACCGACGACGTCACTGCCGTCACGCGAATCACGTTGGGGCCGTTGGGTCCCGACGACATCGTGAGCCTCGCCTCGGATCGGCTCGGCGCGGAACCGTCCGACCACGTCAAGAAACTCCTCAACGGCGTGGGCGGCAATCCCTTCTGGGCGGTGCAGGTGCTCGACGGGCTGGCCAGGCGTCGAGAACGCGGTGAGGGCGTCGGTGGCCTGGCGGCCGAACTGTCGGCGGGTGTGCGCGAGCGGATGAACGAACTGTCGGAGCGGACCGCTGCCCTGGTGAGGCTGACCGCCGTGTGGGGCCGGCCCCTCGACGCGTCCGACGCGGGACGGCTGCTGGGGAACCTGTCGGACGCGCAGGTGGGTCTGCTGGTCCGCGAGGGCGTCGACCACGGACTGCTCGGCACCGCCGACCACGAGGTCTTCCTGCCCCACGACCTCGTCGGGGAGGCGGTGTACGCCGACGTCGCCCCGGACGACCGCCGCACGCTGCATCGGTCCGCCGCCCGCTACCTCGTCGGCGAGGGCCGACCCGCACTGGTCTCGGCGACCCATTTTCGGGTCAGCGCCGTGCAGAACGACGAGGAGGCCGTGCTCGCGCTGGAGCGGGCGGCGAGCGAGTGTCTGGTGTCGATGCCGGAACAGGCCGCCGAGCTGGCTCAGCAGGCGTTCGCTCTGACGACACCAGCGCATCCGCTGTGGTTGGTCACCGGCACCCGCACGGTCGAGACGCTGGTCAACGTGCAGCGGGAGAGCCGGGCGCTCGCGGTGGCCGACCGCCTGCTCGAGGTGGCCACCGAGCCGGAGGTCGTCGCGCGGATCGAGCTGCAGGCGTGCCGCGCCCTGTGGTGCCTGGGTGACTGCGTTCGGATGGAACGCCGGGCCGGTGCGGCCTTGGCCCTGACCGGGCTGTCGGCGGTACTGCGGGCCCAGCTGTCGGCGGCGCAGGCCCTGGCCGCCTCGCGGACCAAGTCGGCGGCGCGAGCGGAGTCGATGGCGCAGGCGGCGCTGGCGGAGGGCTCGAGGCTCGGGGACGACTACTGCCAACGGCTTGCGGTGATCGCCCTGATCGAGGCGGCCCGGAACGAAGGCCGGCACCGGTTGGCGCTGGACCGCTTCGCCGACCTACGGCGGCTCTCGGACACCGCCTACGAGATCGAGGAGATCCGGACCCTTCAGCATCTGGACGCCTACGACGACGCCGAAGCCCTGCTGGCCAAGATTCGCGAGGCCCGGGACGACGTCGACGAGCTGCTGCCGTCCATGCTGTACGCCCAGATGTGGCAGGACCACAACCTCGCCCGGTTCGACGCCGCCGAGGCGGGCGCGCGCACGTTGCTGAGGCTGGCCGACGAGACCGACAACCACGGATACCGACTCAACGCGCGCATGGTGCTCGCGGCCGTCGCCAGCTATCGAGGTGAAATCGGCAGGGCCACCGAGCTGTTGGTGCCGATCGAGGACGACTGTCGGCTGTCCGACGGTGACCGGTCGCCGCGCGCTCGGTTGATGCGGGGTTGGATGAAGGCGGGGTCCGGCGACCTGGCGGGAGCCCTGGAGATCCTGGGTCCGCTGCTCGACCGCGCGGAGGACGTCCGCGACCCCTGGCCGTGGACGCCGCCGTGGATGAGGATCCTGGCCGACATCGGCCTGGCCGCGGGTGACCGGGACATGGTGGCCGCGGCGTCGCGACTCGCCGACCTTGCGGCACGGCGCAATCCCGGCGTTGCGAGCCTGGACGGCGTGGCGCTGCACGTACGCGGCCTGGTGGCCGACGACCCCGACGTGCTCGACGCCGCGGTGAGCACGCTGCGGCAGTCGCCGCGCCCGATGTTGCTGGCCGACGCCCTGAAGGATCGAGGATCGGCGCTGCTGCGCCAGGGTCGATCGGAACAGGCGGTGGACGCCCTGGTCGAGGCTGCCGAGATCTACCAACGGGTCGGGGCCACGTCGGCCGGGCGCGTCATCTCGAATCTGCTTCGCGGACAGGGTATCCGGAATATTCGGCTGAATCCGCCGGCACCGCGTCCGCACAGTGGATGGGCGTCGCTGACTCCGACCGAGCTGCGCGTGGTCGAATTGATCAGCACGGGGTACACCAATCGCTCCGCGGCGGAGGCACTGAGCGTGTCGACCAACACGGTGAACACCCATCTGCGCGCGGTGTTCCGCAAGCTCGGGGTGAAGTCGCGGGTGCAGTTGGCACTCGCGTGGAGAGGGAAAGGCGCCGATGACACCGTCCTACGCCCGCGGTGAGACCACACCGGACCTGCTGACCGACACCATCGGCCAGGCGTTGGCCCGGGCGGCGGACCGGTGGCCCGACAGCGACGCGGTGGTGGACGTGCCCGCCGGTCGCCGGTGGACGTATGCCCAACTCCGGGAGGAGGTCCGGCGTCTGGCGGCCGGACTGCTGGCGGCGGGCTTGCGTCCGGGAGACCGTGTGGGGGTGTGGTCGCCGAACCGCTGGGAGTGGACGCTGGTGCAGTTCGCGACCGCCGAGATCGGCGTCGTGCTCGTCACCGTCAACCCGGCTTATCGTGCCCACGAACTCGAGTTCGTCGTCAACCAGGCCGGCATGCGGTGGGTGTTCGCCGCGCAGACGTTCAAGGACTCCGACTACGCGCGCATCCTCGCCGACGTGGCGCCGTCGTGCCCGGGCCTGGAACGCGTGGTGCTGTTCGGCACCGACGCCTTCGGAGATCTCTTCGCCGCCGACGACGACGGGGTCGACGCCGTCGCCACGACGCTCGCCGCGGGCGACGCCGTCAACGTGCAGTACACCTCCGGGACCACGGGCCGGCCGAAGGGTGCGACGCTCTCGCACGCCAACATCCTCAACAACGGCTACTTCGTCGGCGAGCTGCTGGCCTACACCGACGCCGACCGAGTGTGCATCCCGGTGCCGTTCTACCACTGCTTCGGCATGGTGATGGGCGTACTCGCCTGTGTCACACATGGTTCGGCGATGGTGATCCCGGCGCCCAGCTTCGATCCGACCGCGACGCTGGCCGCCGTCGAGGCGGAGTCGTGCACCAGCCTCTACGGCGTGCCGACGATGTTCATCGCGGAGTTGGCCCTGGAGGACTTCGCCGAATTCGACCTGTCGTCGTTGCGCACCGGCATCATGGCCGGCTCGCCGTGCCCCGAACAGATCATGCGCCAGGTGGTGTCGCGGATGCACATGGACGAGGTGTCGATCTGCTACGGCATGACCGAGACCTCACCGGTGAGCACCCAGACCAGGACCGACGATGCGATCGAACTGCGCGTCGGCACCGTCGGCCGGGTGGGCCCGCATCTGGAGATCAAGATCGTCGACGCGGACACCGGCGATCCGGTCGATCGTGGCGCCGTGGGCGAACTGTGCACCCGCGGCTACAGCGTCATGCTCGGCTACTGGGAGTTGCCGGAGAAGACCGCGGAGGTGATCGACGGCGACGGGTGGATGCACACCGGCGATCTGGCCGTGATGGACGACGCCGGGTACGTGCAGATCACCGGGCGCAGCAAGGACATGGTCATCCGCGGCGGGGAGAACGTCTACCCGCGCGAGGTCGAGGAGTTCCTCTACACCCATCCCGACGTGCAGGACGCCCAGGTGGTCGGGGTGCCCGACGAGAAGTACGGCGAGGAGCTGATGGCGTGGATCGTGTTGCGCGACGGCGCTTCCGGGCTCACGGCCGACGACGTCCGCGCCTTCGCCGCCGACCGGCTCGCCCGGCACAAGATTCCGCGCTACGTCCGGACCGTCGACCAGTTCCCGATGACGGTCACCGGGAAGGTGCGCAAGGTGGAGTTGCGCGAGATGGCGGTCGAGGAACTGTCGTCGAATCGATCCAACGAAATGTAGCGTTTCGGCGACCGACCCGAGATCCGTCCCGTAAATCGCCAGCTCAGGGCCTATTGGATCGATTCGATTTCTGCGCTAGCATGGCGGTGAACTGGATCACACCGGATGGTTGAGGGGGTAGTCATGGCACGGGCCACCCTCGACGACGTCAGTCGGCACGCCGGCGTGTCCCGGTCGACGGCTTCCCTCGTGCTCAACGACAGTCCGCAGGTGTCGGCCAAGACGCGGCTCCGCGTTCAAGAGTCGATGAAGGCGCTGGGCTACGTATACAACCGTCAGGCCGCGATGCTCCGCACCCAACGGTCGATGACGCTGGGCCTCGTCGTGACCGAGGTGCAAAACCCGTACTTCGCCGAGCTGGCCATGACCCTCGAGGACGTCGCCGACCGGGCCAACTACGCGGTGCTGATCGGTTACAGCCGCGACGACACCGCGAGGCAACGCCGGCTGGTCGACCGCTTGATCGAGCGCAGCGTCGACGGCCTGATTCTGCTGCCCGCCGGCAACACCGAGGCGGCGGAGATCGACGCCCTGCAGACCTCCGGTGGTGTCCCAATCGTCCTGCTGGCGCGCCACTTCAACCTCACCCACGACTACGTCGGCGCCGACAACGTGACCGCCGGCCGGCTGATGGGTGACCACTTGCGGTCGCTGGGCGTGCGCACCGTGGCGTTCGTCGGCGGCCCGCAGTTCACCTCCGCCCGGCGGGAGCGCGAAGAGGGTTTCGCCGTGGCGTCGGCGGGGGGCGCCATGACGATGCTGTCGGCGGACGGTCTGTTTGGTGAGGCCACGCCCGCCGGTGGCGCTGAGGCCACGCGGCGGCTGCTGGACGGCGGCCAGGTACCCGACGCGATCGTGGCCTACAGCGACATCGTCGTCGTCGGCGTCTACGCCGAACTTCAGCGCCGCGGTCTGGAACCCGGTCGCGACATCGCCGTCGGGGGGTTCGACGACATCCCGGGTTCCGCGCATCGCACGCCACCGCTGACCACGGTGGCGACGTTCCCCACCGCGATCGGCGAGAAGTGCGGGGAACTGATCCTTCAACGCCTGGCGACCCCGCCGGCGCTCCTCGAGGGCGGTCGCTCACCCGAGGTCTCCCACCTGCTGATCGAACCCGCCCTGCGGGTTCGGGCGTCCACCGCGGCCTGGCGTCCCCGCCTGAACTGACCACTTCGATCGAACGGCAACCCGGCCACCTGATCTGTAAGCGCTTACAAGGAGTAGAGATGCACACCCCGCCACAGCTGACCGCCCGAGAGGCGGCCAACCTGATCCACGACGGTGACGTCGTCACGGTCAGCTCGTCCTCCGGTCTCGGTTGCCCCGATGCCGTCTTGGCCGGCATCGGGCAACGGTTCGCGGAGACCGCCACCCCGCGCGAACTCACCACTGTGCATCCGATCGCCGCGGGGGACATGTGGGGCATCAGGGGCGTCGACCATCTGGCCCGCACGGGACTGTTGAAGCGAATCATCGCGGGCTCCTACCCCTCGGGGCCGTCGAGTTCCGAACCACCCCTGATTTGGCAGATGATCGACGACAACGCCGTCGAGGCCTACAACCTGCCGTCGGGAGTGCTCTACCAACTGCACCGCGCGGCGGCCGCCAAGCAGCCCGGCGTGCTGTCCGCGGTGGGCCTCGACACCTTCGTCGACCCCCGCCACGGGGCGGGCCGGATGAACGCGATCACCCCCGAACACGGTGTCCGAGTGCAGGAACACGACGGATGCGAATACCTCTTCTACGACGCGATCGTGCCCGACGTCGCGATCATCCGGGCCACCACCGCCGACGAGTTCGGCAACCTCACCTTCGAGGAGGAAGCCTCGCCGCTGGGCGCGCTCGACCTGGCGTACGCGGCACACAACACCGGCGGCCTGGTGATCGCCCAGGTCAAGCGTGTCGCCGAGGGCGGATCGTTGTCGCCGAGGGACGTCCGCGTGCCCGGGATCCTGGTCGACGCGCTCGTCGTCGCACCCGATCAGCTGCAGACCACCCAAACGTTCTACGACCCCGCCCTTTCCGGGCAGTTGCGTCGACCGCTCAGCGATCTGGCCAAGGTGGAGTTCACGCTCGAGAAGATCATGGCCCGCCGCGCGGCGAGCGAACTCCGGGCCGGTGAGACCGCCAACCTCGGCTTCGGGGTGTCGGCACTGGTGCCCCACATCCTGGTCGAGGAAGGCCAGCCCAACGCCGTCTCGTGGGTGATCGAACAGGGGCCGGTCGGTGGGATTCCGCTGCTGGACTTCGTCTTCGGGGTCTCCCAGAATCCCGACGCCATCATGCAGAGCTCGGATCAGTTCACCCTGCTGCAGGGCGGCGGATTTCACCACGCCCTGCTGTCCTTCCTGGAAATCGACCGCTTCGGCAACGTGAACGTGCACAGCCTGCCGAAGCGACGCCACGTCACCGCCGGGATCGGTGGCTTCGCCGACATCACGTCCTCGGCGCCGGCCATCGTCTTCGTCGGCTCGTTCACCGCGGGCCGGCGCGACGTCGGCGTCCGCGACGGTGCCCTCGACATCCGCACCGACGGCCCTCACACGAAGTTCGTCCACGACGTCGACTCGCCCACCTTCTCCGGACCGCGTGCACTGGCCAACGGCCAGAAGGTGCTGTTCGTCACCGAACGGGCCGTCGTCGAACTCCGCCCCGAGGGCCTCACCGTCGTCGAACTGGCACCCGGCGTGGACCTGCAGCGAGACGTGTTGAACCGCAGCGAATTCCCTTTGCTCGTCGACCAGGACCTCCGCACGATGCCCGACTGGATGTTCCGCCCCGAGGCCGGTGGTCTGCAGCTGGCGGTACAGGCCGCCCATCCCCGCTTGGTGGGCCTGCGGTGACCGCCGCAGAGGGCGCCGTGACGGTGCACCACGACGCCGCAGGCACCGTCGCGACCGTGGTGGTCGACTGCGCCGCCAAACTGAACGCGCTGACGTTGGACATGCTCGAGCAGCTCTACCAACACCTGCGCGCCATCGACGCCTCCGACGTCCGCGTGGTCGTGGTGACCACCGCCGGCTCCAAGGTCTTCAGCGTCGGCGCCGACATCGACCAGTTCTCGGCGTTGGCGGCGCCGCAGATGTGGAAGCTCTGGATCGCCGAAGGTCATCGGGTGTTCACCGCCCTGGCCCAGTTGCGCCAGCCGACCATCGCCGTCGTCGACGGACTGGCCCTGGGCGGCGGTCTCGAACTCGCGCTGGCGTGCGATTTGCGCGTCGGCGCCACCCACGCGCGCTTCGCACTTCCGGAGACCGCGCTGGGCACCATCCCGGGGTGGGGCGGCACCGAACGACTCACCCAGGTCGTCGGTGCGGCGCGCGCCAAGGACATGATCTTCACCCGTCGCCAACTCGACGCCGCCACCGCGAAGGAGTGGGGACTGCTCACCGACGTCGCCGACGCCGCCGAATTGCCCGCGCTCGCGGGCGGTCTCGTCGACGCCGTCCTGGGTGGTGGCCCCATCGCGGTGCAGCTGGCGAAACAACTCGTCAACGCCGCCGCAGCGGGCGCGCCCTCGGCCACCCTGGAGGCGATGGCCAGCGGGTTCTCGGCCTCCACCCGGGACTTCGCCGACGGTGTCGCCGCATTCCGCTCGAAGACCACCCCCGAATTCACCAACTCCTGAGCACGAAACGGAAGGACACTTCAATGACGATGAACTCCACCGCCGACGACGCACTCACCGACACCGCGGTCACGCCCGGGGACCTCCGTCGCGCGGCGTTGGGCGCGTCGGTCGGCAGTGCGCTCGAGTACTACGACTTCGCGCTCTACACCCTTGCTTCGGCGCTGGTGTTCGGGCCGTTGTTCTTTCCCAGCGACAACCCCACCACCGGACTCATCCTCAGCTTCGCCACGTACTTCATCGGCTTCGCCGTCAGACCGCTCGGCGGGCTGTTCTTCGGTCGGCTCGGTGACCGCGTCGGCCGAAAGTTCGTCCTGCTGGCCACCATCAGCCTGATGGGCGTCGCCTCCACCGGCATCGGGCTGCTGCCGACCTACGACGTCAACCCCGGCGACTGGTACGGCGGAGTGGGCCTGTGGGCACCGATCCTGCTCATCGTGCTGCGCGTGCTGCAGGGCCTCGGTGCGGGCGCGGAGATGGCCGGCGCGTCGATCCTGATGACGGAGTACGCGCCGAAGCGCCGCCGCGGGTATTACGCCTCGCTGCCGTTCATGGGGGTGCAGGTGGGCACCGTCGCCGCGGCGTTGGTGTACTTCCTGGTCTACCGCGGGCACGGTGCGATCACCGAGACGTGGTTGTGGCGGCTGCCGTTCCTGGCCAGCATCCTGATCCTCGGGGTGGCGATGTACCTGCGGCTCAACCTCAAGGAATCGCCGACGTTCAAGAAGCTCGAGGTGCGCGACCAGGTCGACGAGCGTCCGCTGACCAACCTGCTCAAGCACTCTCGGCCCAGCCTGTTGCGCGGCATCGGACTACGGCTGGCCGAGAACGGCTCGTCGTCGATGTATCAGGCGCTGGCCGTCGCTTACGTCACCAGTGCCGCGGTCGGCATCAAGGGGCCCATCGGTGCGCTGTCACTGGTCTTCGCCGCGACCCTAGGCGCCGTCATGGTCCCCGTCGCGGGCCGACTCTCCGACCGCTTCGGACGCGTCACGACCTATCGCGGATTCGCGATCTTCCAACTCGTCACGGCGTTTCCGATCTGGTGGGCCTTGAGTCAGGGCAGCACCGTCGTCACCATCGTGGTGATCTCCCTGGGGCTCGGCATCGGCACGTGGGGGATGTTCGGGTCCCAGAGCGCCTTCATGAGCGAGCTCTTCGGCGCCAAGCAGCGTTACCTTGGCGTCTCGATGGCCCGCGAGTTGTCGGCGGTGATCTCCGGCGGCATCGCGCCCCTGATCGGCGCCTGGATCATCTCGCTCGTGGTGGCCAGCGACGGCGGATCCGGCGTTCCCGGTGCAGGTTTGGGAGCATGGGTCTTCATCGCCGCCTATCTCGCGATCCTGACGCTCATCACCATTGCGACGACGTTCGTCACCCCCGATCCGGCCAACCGCGACCTCGACGACCCGCGGGACGCGGTGACCGCCGCGCGCGAGGACCGTCTAGGTGCGAGCGGGGCCGGTCGAGTCGCGGATGAGTAAGTGGGCGGGCAGGGCGGGCGACGAGACGACGGTCTCACCGGCCAGCAACGTGCGCATGGCCTCCCACGCGCGGGCGCCGATCTCGGCCTTGGGGCTGACGACCGTGGTCAGCCGCGGGTTCACGTGGCGGGCGATGTCGATGTCGTCGAACCCGCTCACCGACACGTCACCGGGCACCGTCAGGCCGAGGTCGCGCAGCGCGGAGACCGCACCCAGCGCGGACAGGTCGTTGAAGCAGACCAGGGCGGTCCGGTCCCGAGCCAGGGCCTCGGAGACCGCGGCGTGACCACCCTCGATGGTTCCGTCACCCGGAACCGAAACGGCATCGATGCCAAGGAGTTTCGCCGCGGTCTGCACGGCGCTCCAGCGCTCCCGGTTCTGCCAGGCGAGTTCCGATCCGGCGAGATAGGCGATCCGACGGTGGCCGAGACCGCCCAGATGGGCGCACAGATCCATGATCGCCGTGACGTTGTCGGCCGCCACCATCGGCAGGTCGACCCCGAGTTCGACGCGGTTGATCAGCACCACCGGGGTGGATTGACCGGCAAGCTCCTTGAGACCCGTCGTGGTCATCCTCGGCGACATCAACACCAGGCCGTCGACTTGGCCGAGCAGGTCTCGCGCGGTGGACAGTTCCGTGTCGACCTCGCCGTCGGAGTCCGCGATCATCAGGCGGTAGCCATCTAGGAGGGCAGCGCGGTGCATGGCCTTCACGACGTCGAAGAAGTACGCGTTGCCGAGGTCGGGGACGATGACGCCGAGGCTGCGCAGGCTTCCCGAGGCAAGTCCGCGGGCAGCTCCGTTGGGTTGATAGGACAGTGCCCGCGCGGCCCGCTGCACCCGGTCGACCAGTTCGGTGCTGACGCCGGTGCTGCCGCTCAGCACGCGTGACACCGTCGCGGTGGAGACGCCGGCCTCGTGGGCGACCACGTCGATCGTCGCCTTCGAGCTGGTGCGCGCGCGTCGGCGCTTCACCGTCTTGCGGACCTCGTCCGCGTCACCCGTCATCGCCTGGTCTCCTCCTCGGCCGGGTTACCACGTTAGAGCGCGGCAAGGCCGGCGGCTGCGGCGCGCACCGAGACGGCTGCCGGTTCGGCCCACCAGTCGTCGCTGAGCACTTCGACCTCGACCAGGCCCCGGTAGCCGGCCGCGCGGCACTCCGCGACGAAGGCTGCCATGTCGATGCAACCTTCGCCAGGCATCCCGCGGCTGGAGAGCTCGCCCTGGATGGGCGTGACCCAGTCGGCCAACTGCACGCAGCTGATCGACGACCCCGCCCGACGGATCTGCTCGGTGAGCGCCGCATCCCACCAGAGGTGATAGGCGTCCACGGCGAGCCCCACGACGTCGTCGTCGAGTGCCTCGACCAAGGCGTTCGCCTCGCCGATCGAGGTGACGACCGACCGGCTGGCGGCGAGCATGGGGTGGAAGGGCTCGATCGCCAGCCGCACGCCCGCGTCGCGGGCGTACGGGGCCAGGGCGGCGATGCCGTCGCGCACCTGTGCGCGGGCGTCGGCCAGCGTGGAATGCGAAGGGCCGCAGACCAGGACGAGACAGTCGGCACGCAGCGCGTTGGTCTGGTCGACGGCCTCGCGGTTGTCGTCGAACGTCCGGCGCCGGCTCGGCTCGTCGGGTTGGGGGAACATCCCACCCCGGCAGACCGACGTGACGCGCAGTCCGGCATCGGCGATGCGCGCCGATGCCGCGGTCAGGTCGACGCCGACCAGCACATCCCGCCATAGGCCGACGCCACCGAATCCATGCGCAGCGGCGAGGCCGACCAGGTCGTCCAGGCCGGCGCTGCGTGCGGTGATCGAATTGAGGCTGCACTCGGCGAGATCCACTGCCGTCAGCCGATTCCGTGCGCGCCGAAGTAGGCGCGCGCCCGCCGCGCAGTCAGGTCGGGGTCGTCGAACAGACCGATGGCGTCGGCGGCGCGCACCAGGTCGCCCAGGTGCCGGAGGTTGCGTCCGGACTCGAGACCACCGATCATCCGGAAGTGGTGCTGCTTGCCGTTGAGGTACGCCAGCCACGCCACTCCGACCTTGTAGAACCGGGTGGGTGCGGCAAAGACCAACCGGCTCAACGCCTCCGTCGGACCGAGGACGTCGCGAAAGCCCGCCTCGTCGCCGACGTCGAGGCGGGCGAAGGCCGCGGAGGCGAAGGGTGCGATCACGGCGAAGGCGCCCAGCAGCGCGTCGCTGTTGTGGACGCCGTCGCCGACGATGAGGTCGACGTAGTTGAAGTCGTCCCCGGTAAACACCCGTGCGGGCGAGGGAATGCGTTCCCGCAGGGAGACTTCCAGCGCCGGGTCGAGCAGCGACACCTTGATCCCCACGACGGTGTCGAGGTGGTCGCCAATCACGCCGAGCACGTCGTCGAGGGCTTCCTTCGGTTCTTCATGACCCCAGTAGCCGGCCAGTGCCGGGTCGAAGGCCGAACCCAGCCAGTGCAACACGACCGGTTGGGTCGCCGCCGACAGCACCTCGTCGTAGACCGCCCGGTAGGCCCCCCGCCCGTCGGCGACGCGCGCGAGCTCACGGCTGGCCATCATCACGGCCTGACCGCCGGCGGCCTCGACCGTCTCCACCTGCTCGAGGTAGGCGTCGCGAATCTGCGTCAACGTTGGTGTCGTGGCGGTCAACTGGTCCGTGCCGACGCCCACGACCACCTTGCCGCCTACGGTGCGGGCCTCGGCGAGCGTGCGCAGGGCCAGTTCGCGTGCGCCCGGCCAATCGAGTCCCATGCCGCGCTGGGCGGTGTCCATGGACTCGGCCACGCCGAGGCCCAGGGCCCACAGGTCGTGGCGGAGCGCCATGGTGGCGTCCCAGTCGACGGCCTCCGGTCCGGAGGAGGCGCAGGCGTCCCATGCGTCGGCGACGACGTGCGCGGCGGCGTACACCGCGCGGCTCGTGGGTGGCGTGCTGCTGACGTCGAGCGTGGCGGGCGGGCCCAATCGCCAGGGTGTGACGGAGTGGTCGGGGCCTGGCAGGAAGAGTTCGGTCATGATTGTAATCGCTTTCTTGACGGGCGAGTGTGGACGAGCCTACGGTTGACTTGCATGGTTGGCAACGGAGTCAGCACGCCTGTCGGGTTGTGTAAGCGATTACAAAAGGAGTTGGAATGACACTCGCCGCGTCCACGCTGGACGGCAAGGTCGCGATCGTCACCGGCGCTGCCGGGGGAATCGGATCGGCCATCGCGCGTGCGCTGAGCGCCCAGGGAGCACTGGTCGTCGGCGCCGACGCCGCTCCGGCAGTGGGCGGGGTCATGGCCGCAGTCGGCGGCCACGGACTGTGCGGCGACCTCACCGACGGGGCGTTCACCGAGATGCTCGTCGCCGAGGCGCTCGACAAGGGCGGCCGCCTGGACGTCTTGGTCAACGGTGCGGGCGTGCAAGTGCGCACCGACGCGGTCGACATCGACGACGACGGCTGGCAACGCCTCGTCGACGTCAACCTCACCGCCGTCTACCGTCTGACGCGACAAGCCGTGAAGGCGTTGATCGCCAGCCGCGGTTGCGTGGTCAACGTCGCCTCGTCGTCGGCCGACCGCGCCGTCGCGGGCATCGTCCCCTACGGCGCCACCAAGGCTGCACTGACCCACCTGGGCAAGGGGTTGGCCGTCGAGCTAGGTCCCCTCGGGGTGCGGGTCAACGCCGTCGCCCCCGGCTACGTGGAGACGCCGATGACCGCGGCGCTGCTCGACCAGGAAGACGTTCGTGCCCAGAAGTTGGCCCGAATTCCGTTGCAGCGGTTCGCCGACGGTGACGACGTGGCCGACGTGGTGACATTCCTGTGCAGCGATGCGGCCCGCTACGTGACGGGCGTGGTGCTTCCGGTCGACGGCGGCTACTGCATCACCTGACGGCCGTCACGTCACCGCGGCGGCTCCGGTGCGCACTGGCCGTCGCGCTTCGCGTGCCGGCCGGCGCGGCCGTGAGGCTAGCCGTAGCTGACGGACAGCCGCCGACCGAGGAGGTACCCCGCGGCGTAGAGGACGACGGGCACGCCGTAGAGCGGGATGGCCGCCAGCACCGCCAGTGCGGCCGGGACCCATTGCCGGCGCGCCACGGGGAAGCGCCCCGCCCGTCGAGGACGCCCACGCCGGGCGCCATGACCGCGATCAACACGGGCCCGACCCAGGACCGCCAATCGGCGCTGCCGTCTCTGGCGGGCAGCGCGAAGCTGATCGCCGACAGCGCGGTGAGAGCCGCGAGGATCCACCAGAAGGCGCCCGGCGTGGAGGTCGAGTAGTTCTCCAGGGCGGCCGGGCGCGGGTCGATGCCGCGGTCGCGTTCGTCGCGTCGGCGGTCCGACTCGGACGCGGTGATCAGCCGGTCGCCGATCTTCAGGTACGGGGTGTTGAGGACCGCGTAGAGCAGCGCGACGAAGGTGACCAGACCCGTCACGCCCACGACCGCAGGCCAGCCGCGATGGCTCACCGCCAGGGCGGCCAGCACCGCAGCGCCACCGTGTCCGAGCCAGTAGAGGCGTCGCTCGACGCGCAACGTCGTCGCCCGAAAGGAGGCCACGAAGAATGCCACCCACCACACGCCGGCCAGCGCCAGCACGACCGTCGACCAGGTCGGAGGTGGTGGGGCCGCGCCGGCGGCGAGCACGTTGAGCACGCCCACATTCTCCCCGCGCCGCACGGCCGGGCGGAGCACCACAGTGCTTCCCACGAATCACGACTGGGACAGGTCCACCGACACCTCGAAGGACGCCCGGTCCGCGCGGTAGACGTCGCGCGCGAATTCCACCCGTCGGTCGCCGGCGTCGAACGTCGTCCTGGTCAGCAGGGTGCCCGCCGAGCCCGGCCGGACGTTGAGCTGCGCGCTGGAGGAGTCGTCGAGCACGATGGACTCCAGCACGGCCGTCGAACGGCTCAGTTCGACGCCGTACCGGTCTCGCAGCGTCGCCCAGAGGGATCCTTCGTCGGCCAGGTCGAGGATGCCCGGGGTCAGGTCGGCGGGCAGGAACGTCGTCTCCAACGCGAACGGCACGTCGTCGACGGTGCGCAGGCGATGGAACACGTGCACCGCCGCGCCGTCGCCGAGTTGGAGGGCCAGTCGGACCGACGGCGTCGGCTCCTGGTGTTCGGCCCACAGCAGCTTGGCGGCCGGGTGCCGCCCGAGCCGCGAGACCTCCTCGGAGAAGCTGCCGATGTGAAACCGCACGCGGGGTTCGGCGACGAACGTGCCGCGCGGAGGCCGCCGGTAGACCACGCCCTCGTTCTCCAGCAGTGACAACGCCTGCCGGGCAGTCATCCGGCTCACCTGGTGGAGTTCGGCGAGTTCGCGTTCCGACGGCAACAACGTGTGTGGTCCCAGCTGCTCGACCAGGATGCGGTCCCGCACGTGGGCGGCGATCGCGATGTAGCGCGGGGTGGTCGAGGGCCTCCGCCCGCTCCTCGACGCCGTCACCCATGCAGGGTAGCCACTTGGTCTAGTCCACCGGCGTGTTACGAGTCGACGTCCGGGGTTGACGGCGCAGGGACCCGCTCCCATACTTTGGTACAACCGCATGGTCTATACCACCTTGGAGGAGCCCGATGACCGATCCGCAGCCACGCCTCCGCGGAGGTGACGAGGCCGAACTGGCGCAGTTCGGCTACAAGCAGTCGATGGAGCGTCACACCGGCAAGTTCGCGTCCTTCGCGGTGGCGTTCGCCTTCGTCTCCATCGCGACCGGCATCTTCACCACCTACGGCGCAGTGCTGAACTCCTCGGGTCCCGTCGGGATCTGGACGTGGCCCATCGCGGTGGTGGGCCAGCTCGCCGTGGCGTTCGTCCTGGGCACCATCGCCTCGCGCATGCCCGTCACCGGTTATGCCTACCAATGGATGTCGCGGCTGGCCAACCCGATCCTGGGCTGGATCGTCGGGTGGATCTCCTTCACCTTCCTGGCCGTGGTCGTCGTCGCGGTCGACTACACGATCGCCTCGACCGTGCTACCCGTGCTGCTCGACTACGAGGGCACCCCGGCCGTCACCTGGGGGGTCACCGCGCTGGTGCTCCTGCTGCAGGCGGTGCTGCTGGCGTCGTCCACCAAGTGGACCGAGCGCGTGAACAACGGGGCGGTGTCCCTCGAACTGGTCGGCATGGTCACGCTGACGGTGCTGCTGCTGGTGGTCGCGGCCGTGCGCGGTGACATGAACGGAGCCAACCTGTTCAGCAAGGGAGCCGTTGCGCCGGAGGGCTTCTGGAGCTTCGGTGACTGGACCTCGGCGGGGCCGTGGATGCTGGGCTTCCTGCTCGGCGCCTTCACGATCGTCGGGTTCGAGTCGGCGGCCAACCTGGCCGAGGAGACCAACGATCCGGAGCGGGTGGTGCCGCGGGCCATGTGCCAGGCCGTGTTCGCCTCGGGCGTACTGGGTTTCGTGTTCCTGGTGGCCGTGACGCTGGCCGCGGGCGACCCCGTGGCCCTCGCCGAGTCCGGCACCCCGATCGCCGACGTCATCCACGACACGCTCGGCTCGGTGGTCAGCACGCTGCTCCTCCTCATGGTCGTCATCGCCATCTTCGCGTGCGGGCTGGTCATCATGATGACGGGAGTTCGCCTGACCTGGGCCATGTCTCGCGACGAACGCTTCCCCGGCTGGCAGCAGTGGGGTCGGGTCTCGCCGCGGCTCCACACGCCGTTGCGGGCCACCGTGCTGTTCTTCGTGCTCGCCGAACTGATCCTCGCGATCTTCTCGCAGTCCGAGGACGCCCTGTTCACGCTGTTCGGCGCCGCCACGCTGCTGCCGGCGATCATCTACGCCGCGACCGTGGTGCTCTACCTGGTCAGGCGCAAGGACCTCCCCGTGAACGGCAAGTTCGACCTGGGCGCGTGGGAGAAGCCGATCCTGGTCGTCGCGGTGGTCTGGCTGGTCTTCGAACTCGCGCTCTTCCGCGACGCCAGCTTCGCCGACGCCTGGCTCTATGTCATCGTGATGGTCGTGATCGGTGCGGCGTACCTCGGCTATCTGCTGGCCCGCCGCGGACGCGGTGGCCTGGCCATGCCCGATCAGCACTCGATCGACGCGGTGCTCGACCACGAGGCGGGCGCACACCGGCCATGACCCACGTGCTGGCCGTCGACCAGGGCACCTCGGGCACCAAGGCGATCGTCGTCGATGCCGTCGGTCGCGTGGTGTCGATCGCGGAGGTCGCACTGCGTCCCGTCTATCTGCCCGGCGGGGGCGTCGAGCAGGACCCCGAGGCGCTCTGGCAGTCCGTGGTCGACGCGGGACGTCGGGCCGTGACCGAGGCGGGGGTCCCCGTCGCCGCCGTGGCACTGGCCAACCAGGGCGAGACCGTGCTCGCGTGGGACCGCGCGACGGGTCGGCCGCTGAGCCAGGCCATCGTGTGGCAGGACCGCCGTGCCGAGAGCGTCTGCGCGGAACTCAGCGCGTCGGCCGACGACCTCGCCCGGCGGACCGGTCTGGTGCTGGACCCGTACTTCTCCGCGCCGAAGATGGCGTGGATCCGGGCGAACCTGACCCGCGACGGCGTCGTCACCACGACCGACACCTGGCTGGTGCACCGGCTCTGCGGTGCCTTCGTCACCGACGCCTCGACGGCCAGCAGATCGCTGGTGCTCGACCTGGACTCGGTGACCTGGAGCCACGAGCTGCTCGAGCTGTTCGGCCTGGCCGACGAGCCGCTGCCCGAGATCGTCGCGTGCGATCAGATCGTCGGTGAGACAACGGCATTCGGTGGTTCGCCGATACCCGTCGCCGGTCTCGTCGTCGACCAGCAAGCCGCCCTGCTCGCCGAAGCCTGTCTGGAGCCCGGCGCGGCGAAGTGCACGTTCGGCACCGGTGCGTTCCTGCTCGCCCAGCTCGGCGACGACGCGGTCCGCTCGACGGCGGGGCTCACCACCTCGGTGGCCTGGACGCTGCGCGACCACACGTCGTACTGCGCCGACGGGCAGGTGTACACCGCCGCCTCGGCGGTGCGGTGGGCCGTCGACCTCGGGCTGATCCCCGCCGCCGACCAGCTCGACGCGGTGGCGGCGGACGACTCCGCCGGCGTCCTCTGCGTGCCCGCGCTGGCCGGCCTGGCCGCGCCGTGGTGGGACGCCCAGGCAACCGCGTCGTTCACGGGCATGACGCTCAGCAGCGGTCGGGGACACCTGGTTCGGGCCCTGCTCGAGGGCATCGCCGCCCAGGTCGCCTGCGTCGCGGAGTTGGTCGCCCAGGACTTGGGGAGACCTCTGACGCGGCTGCGGGTCGACGGCGGGCTGACGCGCTCGACGGCCCTGATGCAGGCCCAGGCCGACCTCGCCCGGATTCCCGTCGAGGTCTACCCGTCCGCGCATGCCACTCCACTGGGCGCCGCGGCGTGTGCGCGGCTGGCACTCGACCCGACGCTGAGCCCGGCCGACGTCGTCGGCACTTGGACGCCCGAGCACACCTACGAACCGCAGTGGTCCGACGCGCGAGCCGCCGAGTACCTGGCCAGCTGGCGGCACGCCGCCGACGCCGTCCGTACCCCGAGTGAGGATCGATCATGAACACCCCGAACGACATTCGCGACGTCGTCGTCGTCGGCGCGGGCATCGTCGGCAGTGCCATTGCGCGCGACCTCGGCGGCACCGGCCTGAGCGTGACCCTCCTCGAGGGTCGCGACGACGTGGGCGACGGCACCAGCAAGGCCAACACCGCGTTGCTGCACACCGGCTTCGACGCCACGCCGGGAACGCTGGAGTCGCGGCTGGTCGCCCGCGGCTACGACCTCCTGGGCGGGTACGCCGAGCGGGTCGGCATCCCCGTCGAACGCACCGGTGCGCTGCTCGTCGCGTGGACCGACGAGGAGCGCGACGCCCTGCCCAAGCTCCGGGACAAGGCCGAGCGCAACGGCTACCACGCCTGCGAGATCGTCCCGGCCGACGAGGTGTACCGCCGCGTGCCCGACCTCGGCCCCGGCGCCCTGGCCGGCCTGACCGTGCCCGGTGAGTCGATCATCTGCAGCTGGACCACCAACCTGGCGCTGGCGACCGAGGCCGTGCGCCGCGGGGTCGAACTGCGTCGCGGTGCCATGGTCACCGACGTGGTGCGCCGCGACGGCCACAGCACCGTCGTCACGACGAGCGGAGACGTCCACGCGCGGTGGGTGGTCAACGCGGCCGGTCTCGGCGCCGACCACCTCGACCGGGCGTTCGGCTACGACCGCTTCACGGTCACCCCGCGGCGTGGCGAACTCCTGGTGTTCGACAAGCTCACCCGGCCGATGGTCCCGTGCATCGTGTTGGCCGTGCCCTCCTCGCGCGGCAAGGGCGTCCTCGTCAGCCCCACCATCTACGGCAACGTCATGGTGGGACCGACGTCGGAGAACCTGACCGACCGCAGCGCCACCGGCACCTCGGAGGAGGGTTTCGAGTTCCTGCTGGGCAAGGGGCGCGCGCTGATGCCGACCCTGTTCGACGAGGAGGTCACCGCGGCCTACGCGGGCTTGCGGGCCGCGATCGACCGCGACGACTATCTGATCGACGTCGACCGCGACCAGCGCTACGTCCTCGTCGGCGGCATCCGATCGACGGGCCTGACCGCGGGAATGGCGGTGGCGGAACACCTTCTGGGTCTGCTGGCCGACACCGACCTGGACCTGACGCCGCGCGACACGCTGCCGCCCGCGCCCCGGATGCCGAACATCGGCGAGGCGACGACCCGGCCGTACCAGGACGCCGAACGGATCGCCGCGGACCCGGAGTACGGCCGCATCGTGTGCTTCTGCGAGCGGGTCACCGCCGGCGAGATCCGCGACGCGTTCGCCTCGACCATCCCGCCGCGTGACCTCGACGGCCTCCGCCGCCGCACCCGGGTGCTCAACGGACGCTGCCAGGGCTTCTACTGCGGCGCACACACCCAGGCGCTGCTCGAGGCCGCGCCGTGAGGGTGGCGGTGGCCGTCATCGGCGGCGGCCCGTCGGGGCTGACCGCGGCCGCAGCCCTGGCGCCGATCGTCGACGGCGAGGTGCTGGTGCTCGAACGCGAAGCCCACACCGGCGGAATCCCCAGGCACAGCGACCATCTGGGCTACGGGATGCGGGACCTCAAGCGCTTCGTCTCGGGCCCGACGTACGCCCGCACGCTGACCGACACCGCGCGCGACGCCGGTGCGCGGCTGGAGACCGAGGCCATGGTCACCGGGTGGGCCGGCGAGCGCACCCTGAAGATCACGTCGCCGCGCGGTCGCCGGACCGTCGAGGCCGACGCCGTCGTCCTGGCCACCGGCGCCAGGGAACGGCCCCGTCCCGCGCGGCTGATTCCCGGTGACCGGCCCGACGGTGTCTACACCACCGGACAACTGCAGAACCTCGTCCACGTCCAGCACGCGGCGGTGGGCCGCCGCGCCGTCGTCGTCGGTGCCGAACTGGTCAGCTGGTCGGCGGTGCTGACCCTGCGCGAATCGGGTTGCGCCACGGTCGCAATGGTGAGCGCCTATCCGCACTCGGAGTCCTACGCGGCCTTCCGGATCCCCGGCCGTGCGCTGCTTCGCGGACCGATCCTGACCCGCAGCCGTGTGGTGAGCATCGACGGCAAGGCCCGGGTGCGGTCGGTCACCGTGGAGAACCTCGACACCGGTGCGCGCACGACGGTCGACTGCGACACCGTCGTCACCACCGGCGACTGGATCCCCGACCACGAGCTCGCCCGCACCGCCGGCCTCGTGATGGACGCCGCGACGCGCGGTCCCGTCGTCGACGCGAGTCTGCGGACCAGCACGCCGGGGGTGTTCGCCGTCGGAAACCTGGTGCACCCCGTCGACACCGCCGACGCCGCCGCCCTCGACGGCCGCCACGTGGCGCCCCGGGTCGTTGAGTGGCTCGCCGGGGGACGCCCGGCGCCGACGGGCGTCCGGGTGCGTGCCCGTGCGCCGATGCGTTGGGTGACACCGCAACTGGTCACCCCGGGTGGTGGTGTGGCACCTCGCGGTGACCTGTTGTTCTGGGTCGACGAGTACCACCGCGCCCCACGGCTGCGGGCCGAGCAGGACGGTCGCACCGTCGGAACGGCGCGCACGCCGTGGCCCGCGGCGCCCGGCCGGATCTATCGTGCGCCGTGGTCGTTGGTGGCCGACGCCGATCCCACGGGTGGTGACGTCACCGTCGGTCTGGCGGTCTGAGAAGGTTGAGAAGCACCGTCACACGTCAGGAGACCGCCAATGTCCGTCACCGTCATGCTCGAGCTGCGATTCAAGCCCGAATCAGTTGCCGAGGCGCGCGAGGTCTTCGCCCGCGAACTCGTCAAGACCCGTGCGTTCAAGGGGGCCCAGGTCATCGACGCGCTCATCGACGAGGAGGACGAGGCGCACTGGATCATCTACGAGGTCTGGGAAACCGTCGCCGACGACGAGGCCTACCGTGCCTTCCGCGCAGGCGAGGGCAAGATCAACGACCTGCCGCCGCTGCTGGCCGCGCCGCCGGTCAAGACCCGGTACGTCACCACCGACGTCTGACGCCCGCGCGAGTGGCCACCTGCCGCACGGTTGAGTGCCGTTTGCGTGTCGTAGGTGGCCACTCGGCGCGTCCATTTGGCGCTAGGTGCTTTACAAACCCGGTCGTCACCGCCACGCTCACAGGCATGCGCGCGCACATCGAGAGATGCACCGCCCCTCGCCCGGGGCTGGCATGAAGTCGACGGTCGACCCCGGCAACGTCGAGGACACCCTGGCCCGTTCCGGAATCGTCCAGGGGGTCGAGCCCAGCGCGGTGACCGCTCTCGCGAGTCAGCTTCAACCCGTTGACTTCCCGCGGGGACACACCATCTTCGTCGAGGGCGAACCCGGTGACCGGCTGTACATCATCGTCTCGGGCAAGGTGAAGATCGTTCGCAGTGCGCCGGACGGCCGCGAGAATCTGCTCACCATCCTCGGTCCGTCGGACATGTTCGGGGAGCTCGCGATCTTCGATCCCGGCCCGCGGACCTCGAGCGTCACCACGGTCACGCAGGTGCGTGCGGTCTCGATGGATCGCGAGGCGCTGCGCACCTGGATCGCCGGTCGCCCCGAGATCGCCGAGCAGTTGCTGCGCGTGCTGGCCCGGCGCCTGCGCCGCACCAACAACAACCTCGGCGACCTCATCTTCACCGACGTGCCCGGCCGCGTCGCCAAGCAGCTCCTGCAGCTGGTGCAACGCTTCGGGGCGCAGGAGGGCAACGCGCTGCGCGTCACCCACGACCTGACGCAGGAAGAGATCGCCCAGCTGGTCGGCGCCTCGCGCGAGACGGTCAACAAGGCCCTCGCCGACTTCAGTCAGCGCGGCTGGATCCGCGTCGAGGGCAAGAGCGTCCTGATCCTGGATCCCGAGCGGTTGGCGAAGCGAGCCCGCTGAACTGTGCGTTGACGGTTTCGCGTCGATCGGCCATGCTCGAAGTTACCGGCGAGTAGTGGCACTCACTCGAAGATCGAACCGAAGCGGAGAGATCGACCATGAATGACGTGAAATTCCTCGACCTGCACGGTGAGCAGGTGGCCTATCGAGACGAGGGCAGCGGCGAGGTCCTCCTTCTGATCCACGGCATGGCCGGGAGTTCGGACGCGTGGCGCGACCTGATCCCGCGGCTCGCCAAGAACTACCGCGTGGTGGCGCCCGACCTTCTGGGCCACGGCCAGTCGGTCAAGCCCCGTGGCGACTACTCACTCGGCGCGTTCGCGGTGTCGCTGCGGGACCTCCTCGACGAGTTGGGCATCGCGCAGGCGACCATCGTCGGGCACTCCCTGGGCGGCGGCGTGGCTATGCAGTTCCTCTATCAGCATCCGGACTACTGCGAACGTCTGATCCTGATCAGCAGCGGCGGTCTCGGCTCCGACGTCGGCCTGATCCTGCGCCTGTTGTCGGCGCCGGGCGCCGAATTCGTGCTGCCCATCATTGCGCCACCGCCCGTCCTGAAGGTGGGCAACAAGATTGGGTCGTGGTTCACCGCGTCGGGGATGCGGAATCCGCGGGCGAGCGAGATCTGGCGGGCCTACTCGTCGTTCTCGGATCGCCCGACGCGCGACGCCTTCCTGCGCACCCTGCGCTCGGTGGTGGACTACCGCGGTCAGGCGGTGAGCGCGCTCAACCGGTTGCACGTGCGGTCCGAGTTGCCGACGCTGGCCATCTGGGGCGAGGACGACCAGATCATTCCCGTCGAGCACGGCCACGCGGCGATGGCGGCGCGGCCCGGTGGCCGGCTGGAGGTCCTGCCCGGCGTCGGGCACTTCGCGCACGTGGAGGCGCCCAACGAGGTCGCCGAGATCATCGACGACTTCATGCGGTCGACGAAGCACGACACGGGCGTGGAGGTCGAGGTGGAGGTCGAGGCCGTCACTCCGCCGAGTATTACGGATTCCGGCAAATAGGCCCCTAGTTCGCCGCAGTCGGGTTGACTTTGGTTACCGGTGGGTATTGGGTGTACAGGTGTTCACCAACTGAGCGCCGCTGTCCCATCGACGGATCCCGAGGTGCACGATGGCTCTGAATTTGCGCGACCTGGTCCGCTGGACCGAAAAACCGGCCCGCAACGTGGAGGCGGGCACCGGATCGCCGACGAACCTGCTGCGCGGACTGGCCGCACGGGCGACCACGCCGCTGCTGCCCGACGACTACTTGACGCTGCTCAACCCGCTGTGGTCGGCGCGTGAGCTCCGCGGCGAAGTCGTTGACGTGCAGAAGGAAACCGAGGACACCGCCACCGTGGTCATCAGGCCGGGCTGGGGCTTCTCCGGTGAGTACCAACCCGGTCAGTACGTCGGCATCGGGTTGAGCATCGACGGCAAGTGGCACTGGCGGTCCTACTCGCTGACGTCGGTTCCGGTCCGCGACAAGAAGCTCATCTCCATCACGGTCAAGGCGACCCCCGAGGGTTTCCTGTCCACTCACTTGGTGAACGGTGTGGAGCCCGGAACGATCGTTCGCTTGGCATCGCCCAAGGGCGACTTCGCCCTGCCGGATCCTCCGCCGGCGAAGATGCTGCTGGTGACCGCGGGCAGCGGGATCACCCCCGTGATGGCGATGCTGAGGTCGATGGCACAGCGAGGGCAGACCTCGGACGTCGTCCACATCCACTCGGCGCCGTCGGCCAAGGACGTCATCTTCCACGACGAGTTGCAGGATCTCGACCGCGGTCCCTCGACCTACGAATTGCTGCTTCAGCTGACCGAGGAGATGGGTCATCTCAACTTCGAGGCAGAGCTCGACCGGCTGGTGCCGGACTGGAAGGAGAGACCAACCTGGGCGTGCGGACCGCCCGCGATGCTCGACACGCTCGAGAAGGTGTGGGCCGACGCCGGCGTGCCGGAGGACAGCCTGCACATGGAGCGCTTCGTCATCGCCCGCACCGACAAGGGAGGCGAGGGTGGCACGGTCACCTTCGCGATCTCGGACAAGACCATCGAAGTGGACGGCGCCACTTCGCTTTTGGAGGCCGGCGAAAAGGTCGGCATCCAGATGCCCTTCGGCTGCCGGATGGGCATCTGCCAAACCTGCGTGCTGCCACTGGAATCCGGCAACGTCCGGGACTTCCGATCGGGCAACGAGCACGGGGAGGGCGATCGCATTCAGACCTGCGTCTCCGCGGCATCCGGTGACTGCACCCTCAACATCTAGGAGTCGACATGGCAATCAGTGACATCAAGGAATACGCCCACCTGACGCCCGAGGACGTCGAGGAACTCGGTCGCGAGCTCGACGCAATCAGGTCCGACATCGAGGAATCGCGCGGGGCGCGCGACGCCCAGTACATCCGCAAGACCATCCAGTTGCAGCGTGGACTGGCCGCCTTCGGGCGCATCGCACTCTTCGCCAGCCGGGACAAGCTCGCCTGGACCGCGGGCACCGCCGCTCTCGCCACCGCGAAGATCATCGAGAACATGGAGTTGGGCCACAACATCACCCACGGTCAGTGGGACTGGATGAACGACCCGGAGATCCACTCCACCGAGTGGGAGTGGGACACCACCTCGCCCACTCAGCACTGGAAGAAGTCGCACAACTTCATCCACCACAAGTACACCAACATCGTCGGCCTGGACGACGACATCGGTTACGGCATCATGCGACTCACGCGCGACCAGCGCTGGGAGAAGTGGATGATCGGCAACCCGATCTACAACATCCTGCTCGGTACGCTCTTCGAGTGGGGCGTGGCCCTGCACGGGGTGGAGACCACCAAGTGGCGCAAGGGCGAGAAGTCGATGGCCGAGGTGCGCAAGGACCTCAAGATCATCGGCAAGAAGGTCGGCAAGCAGGTCGGCAAGGACTACGTCGTGTTCCCGGCCCTGACCGGCCCGGCGTGGAAGCACACCCTGGGCGCCAACGCCGTGGCGAATCTGATCCGCAACTACTGGTCCTACATGGTGATCTTCTGCGGCCACTTCCCCGACGGCGCAGAGAAGTTCACCCAGGAGGAGTTCGAGAACGAGACGCAGGCCGAGTGGTACCTGCGTCAGATGCTCGGGTCGGCGAACTTCAAGGCCGGTCCGGTGATGGCCTTCATGAGTGGCAATCTCTGCTACCAGATCGAGCACCACATGTTCCCGGACCTGCCCAGCAACCGGTACGCCGAGATCTCCGAACGCGTTCAGGCGCTGTGTGAGAAGTACGACCTGCCGTACACGACCGGTCCGCTGCTGCGGCAGTACGGCCAGTCGTTCTGGACGATCCTGAAGCTGGCTCTGCCCAACAGATTCCTGAAGGGCACGCCCGACGACGCGCCGGAAACCAACTCCGAGTTGAAGTTCCGGATCCGCGGCGGCATGCGCGACACCTTCGGGGTCGACCCGGAGACCGGCCGGCGACGGGGCCTGCGGACGGCGCTGCGCGAGATGCAGAAGGACACGGTCGCGGCGTAACCGCGACCACGACGACGATCGGCCCCGGCGACATTGCCGGGGTCGATCGTCGTGTCGGGGGTGTTTACCGGGTGCGGGTGGAGCTGCGGTTGCCGACCCGGCTCCAGACGAGGATCACGATGACCGCGCCGATGATGGATCCGATGATGCCCGACGGCTGCAGGAAGCCGTGTTCGGCGTCCTTGCCGAACAGCAGGTAGCCGAGGAATCCGCCGACGAACGAGCCGACGATGCCGAGCACGATGGTCATGACGACGGACATGCTCTGCTTGCCGGGGATGAGCAGTCGGGCGACCGCTCCGGCGATGAGTCCGACGACGATGATGCTGATGATGAGTCCGAGCATGGTGTAAGCCTTTCCGATTGGCGCCCCGGGAGGCGCTTGCTACCGGGAGGTCGAGCGAGTGCGCGACGCTGACACCAGTCCACCCTCCCTAGGGCTGCTCCGGTACACCCCTAGGGAGGTAATCTCGCCGCTAGGTGATCGTGATCCCGCCGTCGACGGCGATCGTCTGCCCGGTGACGTATCCCGCGGCCGGTGACGCCAGCCAGACCAGCGTCGCGGCCAACTCGGCCGGATCGCCCATCCGCGGCAGTACGAACCGCTCGCTCAACGACTCGAGGTAACCGGGCTTGTACTCGTCGGTCATCTCCGACTTGAAGAATCCCGGTGCGATGGCGTTGACCCGGATGCCCTTGCGAGAACCCCACTGCTGAGCCAGGTCTCGGGTCAGGCCGACGATCGCGGCCTTGCTTGCGCTGTAGGCGGCCTGCGGGAGACGTGCCGTCGTCAGGCCGAGGATGCTCGAGATGTTGACGATCGAACTGCCCGGCTGCATGACCCTGCCGCACGCCTGGGCGGCCCAATACGAGCCGTACAGGTTGACGTCGAGGACCGCCCGGAACTCCTCGGGCGTCTCGCGGGTGGCCGGTACCGCCGTGCCGATGCCGGCGTTGTTGACCAGCACGTCGACGCGCCCGAACTCCTCCATTGCGCGGTCGACCATCGCCTGGCACTGCTCGGGGTCGACGACGTCGGTTTGCACCGTCAGCGCCCGCCTGCCGGCAGCCGACACCAAGTCGGCTGTCGCGCCGAGCTTCTCGGTGCGCCTGGCGGCCAGCACCACGTCGGCACCGGCCTGGGCGCACGCCTGGGCAAACGCGACGCCGAGACCCGACGAGGCGCCGGTGACGATCGCAACCTTGCCCTCGAGGGTGAACAAATCCATCACATTCACGTCAGCCATGGTTGCTTTCTACCCTGTCGGCGGCCCGTCGCCGAACCCGCGTTCGGACTCGATCGGGCAAAGGGCGGTGCGACGTCGTCGTTCGGCAGTAAACTCCGGTCATGCCAGCGCCGGTGCCGATGAGTGAGGTCGCCGTTGGTGGCTGGGTGTTCACCGTCGCCTCCCTCCTGGCCCTGCTGGCCGCCGGGGTGGCCGTCCGGACCGGGCGCCGCCTCCTCCGGAGGTCAACCCCGGAACTCGTCGTGCTGCTCAACGAGTCGGCGGCGTTCTACAGCCGCTGGCCGGAGGACCGGCTGTGGGCGGCTCCCAGTGCCGAACTCGCCGCCGAAGTGGCCAGATGCCGTCGCGTCGTCGAACTGCTGGAATCCCGGCACGTCGCGGCTACGGGCGCCTCCCGTGGTGCCGTCGACGGGCTGAATGCGTGGATTGCGCTGTTGGGCAAGCGAATCGACAAACCTGTGAACTTGCCCTCGGGTGCCGCATACGCCTAGCGTATTTGGCCTGATGAGCCAACGACCACTGCACTTCAACGCCTTCATCTGGCCCAACGGGTACCACGAATCGGCCTGGCGTCTCGCCGAGGACGACGTCCGCAACGTGCTGGGGCTGCCGTACTACGCCGACATCGCGCGCACCGCCGAGCGGGGCCTGCTGGACTCCATCTTCCTGGCCGACAACATCGCCATCGCCGACTACCGCGCCACGCATCTGCCCCAGGTCCAGTTCGACCCCATTGCCGTGTTGTCGGCGCTGGCCGCGACCACCGAGCACGTCGGGCTGATCGGCACGGGGTCGACGACGTACAACGAGCCGTGGGAGCTGGCCCGCCGGTTCGCCACGCTGGATCACCTCAGCGGTGGCCGCGCCGGTTGGAACATCGTCACCACCGTCACGCCCCTGGCCGCGGCCAACTTTGGGCAGCGCAGCCATCCCGACCACGCCGACCGGTATGCGCGCGCCGGTGAGTTCGTCGAGGTGGCGGCCCGGGTGTGGGACAGCTGGGCCGACGACGCGATCGTGGGCGACCGCGAGGGCGGCGTCTGGGCCGACCGCAGCAAATTGGCGGCTCCCCGCTTCCACGGGCGCTTCTACGACGTCGAGGGCATCCAGCCGTTCCCTCGCTCACCGCAGGGCCGGCCGGTCCTGGTGCTGGCCGGACAATCGGGGGCCGGGGTCGAGCTGGCGGCCCGGCACGCCGACATGGCGTTCTCAGGGCCTCCCTCGTTGGAGGCCGCCGTCGCCTTCCGCTCCGATCTGCACGCGAAGGCCGCCGCGCAGGGCCGCGATCCCGACCAGGTCTTGGTGCTGCCCGCGTTGATGGTGACCCTCGGCGGCACCGAAGCCGAGGCCCGCGCCCGCGCGCAACGGCTCGAGGAGCTCTCGAGTAGCGACTTCCGCTGGCAGAACGCGCTGTACACGGCGGGGCTGGATCCAGATGGGTACGACCCCGACGCGCCGTTGCCGGCGTCGCTCTGGCAGGAGCCGTCGGAATCCACCAGAACCGACCAGCTCTACGCCGCGGCGCGTGCCCAGCCGGAGGCGCCGTTGCGGGAGGTGGCGCAGCGCGTCCGCGGCGGCGCCGGACACACGCACTTCGTCGGCACGCCGGAGCAACTCGCGGAGCACGTGCTCGTGTGGCAGGACGCCGGGGCCGTCGACGGATTCACCATCATGGGTTCGACGCTTCCATACGAGCTGACCGCATTCGTCGACCACGTCATCCCGATCCTGCAGCGCCGCAACCGGTTCCGTACGGAATACGCCGGCACGACGCTGCGCGACCATCTCGGGCTGGCCAGGCCCGGAGTCTGACGAGCTACAGCGGGATGACTGACTCGCTGTTGAGGAATCGCCACCACCGTCGGCACGTCGCACCGATCCGTCGCCGCGCCGGATGGTGCGACAGCGCGTCGATGAGTTCCTGGTCGGCGATCACGTAGCCGCCGTCCAACCGGCGCCACCACCCGGCCAGCGACAACTCGATCGCGGCCATGGTGCTGACCCGGCCGTGAGCCAGGGTGTCGAGACTCTCGTCGGAGACGAAGCTCGCCCCGGTCGTGTGCGCCAGGTGGTCGACCACGCGGACGTGGATCTCCAGCGCGGCCGGCGAAAGGACCGCCCGCATCGTGTCGGCACGCAGCGCCGCGACCTCTGAGAACACCGACCTGTCGTCCATGCCCACACTCTATCCGCAACATGGGCGTAACACGGGGTTTACATGTCGTCCCGGACTCGTCAGCCCGAGACGCGGTCGACGATCAGGTCGTGCAACAGCTCCGGTTGCTCCTCGGGCACCCAGTGCGAGCCCCCGGCGACCTCGAAGCGATAGGGGCCCGTCACGAACCGTGCGCACATCGTGGCGCCGCGCCTGCCGAGTGCGGTGTCACCGGTGGTCCACACGTACGTCGTCGGAGCCGCCACCTTCTTGGCGTACTTGGGACCGGCAAACGGCATCGCTCGGTACCAGTTCAGGCTCGGCGTCAATGCCCCGCCGTCGACGACTTCGCTACGTACCGTGGCGATCTGCTCCGACGTCATCCCGGTGCCGCCCAGCATCCGGGCCAGCAGCCGCGGATTGCGGCACGCGCGCTCCGGAAGCCACGGCAGCTGAAACAGCCCGATGTAGTACGAGCGCAGGATCTGACTGCTGATCGGCATCGACCCGAGGAACGCCCTTGGATGCGGCACCGAGACCGCCGTCAGAGTCCGGACCACGTCGGGGCGTCCCGCCGCGACGGACCAGGCGACCGCGGCACCCCAGTCGTGCCCGACCAGGTGCACCGGGGCACCCGTCGCCTCGGCCAGGGCTGCCACGTCGGAGACCAGTCGGCTCATCCGGTAGGCGCGGCGACCCCGCGGCCGGGCGGTCGGTGCGTAGCCGCGCTGATCGAACGTCAGCGTCCGATGTCCGCTGGCGTGAAGCCGTCGGCACACCGCGCGCCACGACGTCGACGTCTGCGGAAACCCGTGCAGCAGCACGACGACGTCACCGTCGAGTGGTCCCTCGTCGGTGACGGCGAACGTCAGGCCGTCGTTGGCGAATTGGCTGATGCGTTCAGTCATCGTTCCTCGGTTCGGTGGGGGAGAGCAGCGACAGCAGCAGTGGAATGCGGCCCGCCTCGATCTCCGGCTGGGGCAGAATGCGACGAACGATCGCCGCGCCGTCGAAGGAGTTGGTCAGCAGCGCCACGACCGCGGCGAGCGCATCCTCGGGATACTGGTCGGCCGTAGGCAGCGTGCGGGCGGTGTCGAAGATCCGGGAGCTGTACTCCTGGAGCACCTCCTGCAGTGTGCCACTGAGCCTTTCATCGGTGCGCGCGGCAATCAGCAGCTCGTACATCACCACGTTGGTGTCGTTGCCGGTGATGTCGCGCATGGCGTGCAGGACGCCCTCGAGCGGGGGCTGGGCCGCCGGGATCTCGGCGATCTTCTTGCCGAACGCGTCGAGTTGGCGGCGCATCACCTCGTGGGCCGTCGCCGCCATGAAGTCGCCCATGGTGTCGAAGTGGCGGAAGAGCGCCCCGCCCGACAGCCCGGCGCGCGTGGTGATCACGGCCGCCGAGGCCTTGGCGTAGCCGACGTCGACGATCGTGGCGATGCTCGCGTCCAGCAGGCGGGCGACGGTCTCCTCGCGCCGCTCCCGTTGAGTCCTGGCCACCTCAGGCGTGCGCGGCGGCGACGGTGGGCCGAGGTGCGCCCGCGGCGCGCAGGAAGCGACCGGACTTGGTGGTCCGTCCGTAGCCTTCCCGGAATTCGCCACTGCGGAAGACGATCTGACCGTTGACGGCCGTGGCCACCACGGCGGCGTCGTTGCGGTTCACCATGCGGCTCAGCCCGCCGTAGAACGGCACGGGCGCTTCGTGATAGCCGTCGACGGCGTCGTCCAGCCCGGCCGGGTCGACCACGACGAAGTTGGCGGCGTCGCCCTGGCGCAGCCGGCCGGCGTCGAGGCCGAACCAGTCCGCGACCTCGCCGGTCAGGCGATGCACGGCGTGTTCGAGGGTCATGAACGGCCGACCGGCCCGCTCGGCGACGAGCGCGCGCTTGAGCAGCCGCAGCGCGTAGTTGTAGAAGGCCATGTTCCGCAGGTGCGCGCCGGCATCCGAGAAGCCCATGTGCACCGTCGGCTCGGTGGCGAGCTTGTCGAGCTGACGCTGGCGATGGTTGGCGACGGTGGTGGTCCAGCGGACGTTGCGCTCGCCGTTCTCGACGAGCACGTCGAGGAAGGCGTCCAACGGATGCAGTCCACGCGTCTCGGCGATCGTCCCGAAGCTCTTGCCGATCAACGTCTCGTCGGGGCATTCGACGATCACGGCGTCGTGGAAGTCGCGGTGCCACAGCGTCGGACCGAGCTTCTTGCGGTCGAACTCCCGTCGGAACTCGCGGCGGTAGTCGACGTCGGCGAGCAGTTCGTTGCGCTGCAACTGGTCGCGCAGGTGCAGCGCCGCGGTGCCGGCGCCGAACTCCTCGAACACCGGAAGGTCGATGCCGTCGGAGTACAGCTCGAAGGGCACGGGAAGATGCTGGAACCGGACGCTGGCGCCCAGGAGCCGGTTGAGCAGCCGGGTGCCCCTGCCGAAGACCCCGACCGCGCCCGGCGCCGCCTTGGAGTCGGCGGAGACCAGCAGGCTCATCCGCACCCCGTCGCGACGGCCGAGCATCCGGCTGCTGGACAGGAAGAACAACAGCGCCGTCCACGGGCGTGCCACGTCCGGTGCGCTCTGTAACATCCTGCGGCGCTTGCGAAGTACCGCGATGAGGGCGCGACGCTCCCGCCAGGTCGCGAACGTCGACGGCAGCCCGCGGGACCGGTAGCGGTCACCGTCGAGCTTGTCGATCGCCGAATCCATGCCGGACATGCCGAGCAGGCCCGCGTCGAGCGCCTCGGCGAGCTTGGCGGTCATGGCGTGCAACTCGGCCGCGGTCGGCCGCGTCCTCTCGTCGGTCGCGCGACCGAGGCCGAGTACCGAGGTGCGCAGGTCCGAGTGCCCGATCAGCGAGCTGACGTTCGGGCCCAACGGCAGGGCGTCGAGGGCGTCGACGTACTCGGCCGCGGTGGTCCAGGACTTCTTGTCGTCCAGTGCGCCCAGCACGAATTCGCGTGGCACGGCCTCGACCCGGCTGAACAGGTCGGCGGCGTCCTCGTTGGTCGCGTACACCGCGGACAGCGAGCAGTTGCCCAGTAGGACGGTCGTGACGCCGTGCCGGACGGACTCCCGCAAGCCCGGGTCGAGGAGCACCTCGGCGTCGTAGTGGGTGTGCACGTCGATGAAGCCGGGCAGTACCCACTTGCCCGCGGCGTCGATCACGTCGGGACAGCCCGTCTCGTCGAGCGGTTCCTCGGACACGGCGGCGACGACGTCGCCTCGGATGCCGAGAGTGCGCACCCGCGGCGGGGCACCGGTGCCGTCGAACCACAGTCCGTTGCGGACGATCACGTCATAGGGCATGTGACGCACCCTACATAAGATTGCGAGTGCTCACAATCTTTCTGCCCCCAGCGATTTGTGCACCCTTGCCCGCGGTGAGCGCGGGTGCGGGTGCACGAATCGCTCAGGCGGCGCGGAGTTCGGGCTCGGGGCGCTCGGTGGCGGCGGGGCGGCGCCGGCGCAGCACGTCGGTGATCTTGAAGTCGTTCGGCAGCGACAGCTTGACGATCTGCTTCCAGGCCGAGCCGACCTGACGCGGCAGCGACCCGGTGGTGTAGGTCAAGCCGTAGCGCTCGAACAACTCCTGGATCTTGGGTGCGATCTCGGCATACCGGTTGCTGGGCAGGTCGGGGAACAGGTGGTGCTCGATCTGGAAGGACAGGTTGCCACTCATGAAGTGCATCAACCGACTTCCCGAGATGTTGGCCGAGCCCAGCATCTGGCGCAGGTACCACTCGCCGCGGGTCTCACCGTCGATCGAGTTCTTCTCGAAGGTCTGCACGCCCTCGGGGAAGTGGCCGCACATGATGACCGAGTGCGTCCACAGGTTGCGGACCAGGTTGGCCGTCAGGTTCGCAGTCAACGTGCTCACCGCGGACGGGCCCGACAGCAAGGGGTGCAGGACGTAGTCGCGGGTGGCCTGCTTGCGGATCTTGGCCAGCACCCGCTTGCCGCGGGCCTGAAACTCTGCCTTGTCGGTGCGGCCCTTGAGGTACTTGCCGATCTGCAGGTCGTAGGCGGCGATGCCGTACTCGAAGACGCACGCGTTGATGAAGTTCCACAGCGGCTGCGCGAGGTAGAAGGGCACCCACTTCTGGTTTTCGTCGACGCGCATGATGCCGTAGCCGAGGTCGTGGTCCTTGCCGCGGACGTTGGTGTAGGTGTGGTGCACCTCGTTGTGCGAGTGCTTCCACATCTCGGCGGGGGACGCGTTGTCCCACTCCCAGGTGGTGGAGTGAATCTTGCTGTCGCGCATCCAGTCCCACTGGCCGTGCATGACGTTGTGCCCGATCTCCATGTTCTCGACGATCTTGGAGATCGACAGTCCGACGGTGCCGACGAACCAGGCGGGCGGGAAGAGCGAGAACAGCAGGACTGCGCGGCTGCCGAGTTCGAGCTTGCGCTGGGCGTCGATCACCTTGCGGATGTAGGCGGCGTCGCGTTCGCCGCGGCTGGCGACGACCTGTTCGCGGATCGCGTCGAGCTCGCGACCGAGGTTCTCGACGTCCTCGGCCGTGAGGTGCGCGGCGGGGTTGGTGGTGACGGTCTGGGTGATGGTCATGTCGGATCTCCTGGTCAGAGTTCGATGTCGCACGAGCCCGCGGCGGCAGAGACGCAGGTCTGGATCTGGACGTTGTCGCCGGGGGAGGCGGTGGTGAGGTCGCCGGTGCGCAGGTCGCGGACGGCGCCCTGGCGCAGGGGGACCACGCAGCCGAAGCAGACGCCCATCCGGCAGCCCGAGGGCATCAGGACGCCCGCGGCCTCGCCGGCGTCGAGAAGGGTTTCGGCGCCGGTCGCCTCGACGACCGTGCCGGACGTGGAGAAGGTGACCTCGCCGCCGTCGCCCGCGGTGATGATGGTGGGACGAAACCGCTCGGTGTGCAGGCGATCGGCCATTCCGTCGGCGGCCCAACGGCTTTCCAGGGCGTCCAGCATGCCGGCCGGTCCGCACGCCCACGTCTGCCGGTCGGCGAGGTCGTCGACGAGCTGGTCGAGCTGCGCGACGTCGAGCATGCCGTCGACGTCGGTGTGCTTCTCGATCAGGCGGATTCGGCCCTCGCGGGCCATCATCCGGAGTTCGCCGCCGAAGATGACGTCGTCGGCGGTGGGGGCGGAGTGCACGACGACCACGTCGGAGCCCGCGGCTGCCATGTTGCGCAGCATCCCCATCACGGGTGTGACGCCGCTGCCCGCGGTGAGGAAGAGGATCTTGGCGGGCGCGCGCTCACCGAGGGTGAATTCCCCTGCGGCCTGGTCGAGTTGGACGATGGTGCCCGGCGTGGCGCGGCGGACCAGGTGATTGCTCACCTTGCCGTCCGGGATCGCCTTGACGGTGACGGCGATGCAGCCGTCGGCCCGGCCGACCTCGGAGGTCAGTGAGTAGGCCCGCCACTGGCGGACGCCGTCGACGTCGACCCCGATGCGGACGTACTGGCCCGGGGTGTGCCCCCGCCAGCCCCGACCGGGCTTGATGATCACGGACACCGCGTCGCGGGTCTCGGGATGGACGGCGACGATGCGGCCGCGGAGGTCGGCGCTGGAGCGCAGGGGGTCGATGACGTCGAGGTAGTCGGCGGGGACCAATGGCGTGGTCACGCGTTCGGCGAACCTGATGACCCGGGCCCGCAGCGCGCCGACGGCGGTCGGTCGAGGTGCTGTCGTCGTCATCGTTCCACTGTGGCTGAGGCGCAGGTATAAAGTCTTGGTTGTCAGGGGTGAATAATCCCCTCCTATTTGTTCACGAGGAACAGTTTGTCCGAATCAGCGGTTCGTTTCACTGGCCTCGACCTCTCCGACGAGATGGCCGAGGCGCTTCGGGGCGTCCTGCCGCGGATGGCCGAGCGCACGGTGACGGCGGTGACGGTCGAGGTGCCCAGCTACACCCGTGCCTTCAGCGGCCCCATGGGCCACACCATCGAGAACGCCGTGCAGATGGCCCTCGGCGCGTTCCTGCGGCTGGCCGTGCGGTCGCACGACTCGGACCCGAGTGCGACGCTGACCCCCGCTCTGGACGGGGCCTACGAACTGGGGCGAGGGGAGGCCCGTCAAGGCCGCACCATGGACGCGTTGCTTTCGGCGTATCGGGTCGGCGCCCGGGTCGCGTGGCGGGAGTTGTCGTCCACGGCCGTGGCCGCCGGGCTCGACGCCGAGACCGTGGCCCGCTTCGCCGAGTTGGTGTTCGCGTTCATCGACGAACTCTCGGCCTCCAGCGTCGCCGGCCACACCGACGAGCTGGCGACCACGGGGCGCGTCCGCCAGCGCTATCTCGACAGGCTGGCCAAGCAGCTGATCGCCGGAGCGCCCGCCGAGACGTTGAGGACCAGCGCCGAGGAGGCCGACTGGCATCCACCGGACACGTTGACCGCCATCCTGGTCGCCGAGGCTCAGACCCGGGGGTTGGCGGCCCGCTTCGGACAGTCGACGTTGCAGTTGAGCGAGGACTTGCCTGGCGTCGATCCTGCGGAATCCCTTGCGGTGCTGCTGGTTCCCGACTTGGACGGCAGGCACCGCGGGCAGCTGAGGTCGGCGTTGCAGGGCCGGCGGGCGGTGGTGGGTCCGGCCCGGCCGTGGGCGCTGGTGGAGTCGTCATACCGGCGTGCGCTGCGAGCCCGGCAGCTGGCGGTCGACGAGGACATCGTCGACACCGAGGAGCATCTCGTCGAGTTGGTGCTGACCGCCGACCGTGACGCCGCCGCCGACCTGCGCCGCCATGCCCTCGCGCCGTTGGCCGACCTACGGCCCACCACCGCGGAGCGCCTGGCCGAGACGCTGCGGTCGTGGCTTCTGCACAGGGGGCAGCGCGAGGCGGTCGCCGCCGACCTGTTCGTCCATGCGCAGACGGTGCGGTACCGCATGACGCAGTTGCGAGAGCTCTACGGCGACCGGCTCGACGATCCCCGGACGGTTCTGGAACTCACCGTCGCACTCGGTGTTTCGCCGTGACGGGCCGGATCGCCGCGGCCTGCTGGACGCTTGGCGGCGCGGTCTACCTCGCCTTCGAAGCGATCGCCGCGGCGGCGTTCCCGGGGTACCGCTACGACACCAACTTCATCAGCGACCTCGGCAGACCCGATTCACCGCTGAGCCCGTTGATGAATACGGCATTCGCGGTGCAGGGCACGTTGTTCCTCGCGGCGGCGGTGGCGTTGACCCGCACCCGGCGCGGCCCCGGAAGCCGTGTCTTCGTGGCATGCGCCGCGGCCAACGCAGTCGGCAACGTCGGCGTCGCGATGGTGCCCAGCGGCGGTGCCGGGATCGCCTGGGTGCACGTGACGGCGGCGACGGTCGCGATCGTGGGCGGCAACGCCGCCATCCTCGCCGGGTACCGACTGGTGAGCGAATCGCGCTGGTACCGAACGGCGTCCGTCGGAATCGCGGCGGTCGGCTTCCTGGCGTTCGCCCTGCTCGCCGTCGGGGCGGTGACCGCCTCGACGACGGTGGTCCTCCCCGGTGCGGTGTGGGAACGGACCTGCGTCTACACCATCATCGGCTGGCAGCTGCTGGCGGCGCTACGCCTGTTGCGGCGCTGAAAGGCGTTGCGGCTCAGGCCGGCAGCGGTGCTCCGGGCGCGGGAACCGGGGCGGCGACCGGCGCAGGCGCAGGCGCGGGGGCCGGTGCCGGAGGCGCCGGCGGCAGGGCGGCGTCGGGGGCCGGAGGTGGCGGCGCGTCCACCGGTGGCGGCGGCGGCAGCAGCGGGGCGTCCGCCGGCGGCGGGGGCGGCGGAGTCGCAACGGCGTACCCGAGCTTGCCGACGACGTAGTCGGCCGCCTGGTCCACCCGGCCGTCGCCGACGTACTGGTTGTGCAGCGAGAAGTCACCGCCGTCGGAGCAGATCGGATCCCCCGGCACGCACGAGTCGAGGGTCTTGCCGGCGTACTTCGGGCCGATGACGATGTCGGGCTGGTTGACGAAGCTCATGAAGCGTGGCGACGGCTTGCCGAACAGGGCCACCGCGGCCACGTGGTCGGCGACGGTCGGGGGCAGCGGACCCGTGACGCCGGAGTCTGCGGCGCCCGGCGGCACGACGTCGGCGGTGACGAATCCCGCCACGGCGGCGCCCTGGGAGAACCCGCCGAGCACGATCTTGGTCTTGGGGCAGTTCGCCACGGTGGCCTGAATGTGCGCGGCGGCGTCGTTGATGCCGTCGACGGCCCTCGGGAAGTCGATGGTCGCGGGGTACTGCACCGCGTAGACGTTCATCGACTTGTTGCCCAGCTTGTTGCGCAGGGAGTCCGCGAAGGCGTCGCCCACGAACCCGAGTCCAGCCGGCTCGCCGGTGCCGCGCGCGAAGACGAGGTCGACGTCGGAGCATCCGGGATTGGAGGCGCTGGGCAGTGGTTCGGCGGACGCGCCGGGAGCGGCACCGCTCACCAGAGACCACGTCAGAGCTGCCGCGACACCGAGGACTGGGGTGAGGGAGCGCAAAGTCATGCCGCTAGTTTGCCTAATATTCGCCGATGCAAACCTGCTGGAACTACGTGATCTTCGCGACGTCGAGCACTCAGGTACCGCAGAACGTTTGGTAGGGCCCGAAGTCGTCGGGGGCCGGAGCCGCGTATCGGTCGAGGTCAGCCCGTTCGTCGAAGGGCGCCGCGACGGCGTCGAGCAACCTGCCGAGCGGATCGAGGTCTCCGGCCGTGGCGGCGGCCAGGGTTTCCTCGACGAGGTGGTTGCGCGGAACGTAGACCGGGTTGACCCGGTCCATGACGTCGGCGTCAGGACCGAGGTCGCGCCATCGTGCCAGCCAGGCGTCGAATCCGGCGAGGTCGACGAACAGCCCACGCGCGCCCTCGGCGTCGCCGCGCGCCGCGGTGCCGAGGTGGCGGAAGAACGACGTGTAGTCGACGCGGCTCTGGGCCATCTGCGTCAGCAAATCCTGGGCGGTCGACGTCACGACCGTGTCGGCGACGTCTGCCCCCAAGCCCAACTTGGCGCGCATGCCGGCTGCCCAGGCGGCGTCGTAGACCGCGGTGAACCGGCCGAGCGATTCCACCGCGACGTTCACGGCGCGCTCCTGGTCCTCGGAGATCAGCGGCAGAAGGGTTTCGGCGAAGCGGGCCAGGTTCCACTGCGCCACGATCGGTTGATTCGCATACGCGTAGCGCCCCGCGTGGTCGATCGAGCTGTAGACCGTCGCGGGGTCGTAGGCGTCCATGAAGGCACAGGGCCCGTAGTCGATCGTCTCGCCCGAGATCGTCATGTTGTCGGTGTTCATCACCCCGTGGATGAAGCCGACGAGCATCCACCGCGCCACCAGTTCGGCCTGCGCGGCGACCACCGCGTCGAACAGTGCCAGGTACGGCTGCTCGGCGTCCGCCGCGGCGGGGTAGTGCCTGGCGATCGCATGGTCGGCGAGTCGCCGCACCAGGTCGAGATCGCCCTTCGCGGCCGCGTACTGGAAGCTGCCGACGCGCAGGTGACTGCTCGCGACGCGGGCGAGGACGGCCCCCGGCAGCGCGGTCTCCCGCCACACCTCGGCTCCGGTGGCGACGACGGCAAGCGCGCGCGTGGTCGGAATGCCGAGCGCGTGCATGGCCTCGCTGACGACGTACTCGCGCAGCATCGGGCCGACGGCGGCCAGCCCGTCGCCGCCGCGGGCGAAGGGGGTGCGGCCGGAGCCCTTGAGGTGCAGGTCGCGTCGTCGACCGTCGGAGCCCTCGAGCTCGCCGAGCAACAGCGCCCGCCCGTCGCCGAGACGCGGTGTGTAGCCGCCGAATTGGTGGCCCGAGTAGGCCTGCGCCACCGGCGTCACGCCGTCGGGCACCTCGGCACCGACCAGCAGCCGCAGGCCCGCGGGACTCCGCAGCCACGTCGCGTCGAGGCCGAGTTCGGCGGCCAACGGCTCGTTGAGGGCCAGCAGGCGGGGTTCGGGCGCCTCGGCAGCCCGCCAGGAGATCGCCATCTCCGGCAGGTCCCGCGCGAACTGGCTGTCCCGAAGGACGGTGGTGGACTGTGCTGCGCTCACCTCGTCCAGGGTACGGAGCGGGGGCTCAACGGTCGATCCACTTCATCTGCTGCTCATTGTGGTGCTCGCCCGCCGCGGGGGACACCTCGGTCAGCTTCCGAACCTGCTCCGGCGTCAGCACGACGTCGTCGGCCGCGACGTTCTCCTCGAGCCGGGACGTGCGCTTGGTGCCGGGGATCGGCGCGATGTCGTCACCCTGGGCCAGGAGCCAGGCCAGCGCCACCTGAGCGGGGGTGGCGCCCACGTCGGCCGCGATGGCCGTCACCTCGTCGACCGCGCGCAGGTTCTGTTCGAAGTTCTCGCCCACGAACCGGGGGTTGGTCTTTCGGCTGTCGGAGTCGTCGAAGTCGGCCGTGGACCGGATCTGCCCGGTGAGGAAGCCGCGTCCCAACGGGGAGTAGGCGACGAACCCGATCCCGAGTTCGCGCAGCAGCGGCAGCACGGCGGGCTCGGCGTCACGGGTCCACAGCGAGTACTCCGACTGCAGGGCCGTGATCGGGTGCACGGCATGCGCGCGGCGGATGTTGTCGACGCCGGCCTCGGACAGCCCGATGTGCCGGATCTTGCCCTCGGCCACCAGCTCGGCCAGGGCGCCGACGGTGTCCTCGATCGGGGTCGCCGGGTCGACGCGGTGTTGGTAGTAGAGGTCGATCCGGTCGGTGTCGAGCCGGCGGAGCGATCCCTCCACCGCCGTGCGGACGTTGGCCGGGCTGCTGTCCAGCTGCCCTGGCCCCCCGCCGGCGTGGGAGACCATGCCGAACTTGGTGGCCAGCACCACGTCGTCGCGCCGCCCCTTGAGTGCCCGGCCGACCAGCTCCTCGTTGACGTACGGGCCGTAGATCTCGGCGGTGTCGAACAGGGTGACACCGAGGTCGACGGCCCGCTGGATGGTGCGAATGGACTCCGCGTCGTCGGCGCCCGCCCCGGTGTAGGCGGCCGACATGCCCATGGCGCCCAGGCCGATGCGTGCGACGTCGAGATCTCCGAGGCTGATGTGCTTCATTTCATCGACGGTACGACTGGACGACGTCGAGTGCGAGGGTCTGTCATTACCTGCCTCGGGGCGCAGGCTCGGCGGTTGCGTCTGCCCGCCGCTGTCGGATTGCCGTTGACATATGCAGGTAGACACCTGCATAATTTGGTCGTGACAGAGGAGACCCGCGAGATCGACGCGGTCTTCAAGGCGCTCGCGGACCCCACCAGGCGGATGCTGCTCGACCGACTGCGGGACCACAATGGCCAGACCCTGAGTGAATTGTGCGATCCCCTGGACATGAAACGTCAGTCGGCCACCCAGCATCTCGACGTCTTGGTGAAGGCCAACCTGGTGGCCGTCGTACGCCGGGGTCGTGAACGCCTGCACTACCTCAATCCCGTGCCCATACACGAGGTCGAGGAGCGCTGGATCTCGGGATTCGAGAAACCGCGCTTGCAGATGCTGAGCGACATCAGAAACCGAGCAGAGGAGTACGCCATGACCGAAACAGGAACCGCTGTACCGAGTTACGTCTACGTCACATACATCCGCGCGACCGCGGAACAGGTATGGAACGCGCTCACCGACGCCGATCTGACGGCCAAGTACTGGGGACACGCCAACGTGTCGGACTGGCAGCCTGGCTCGCCCTGGGAGCACCGACGGACCGATGGATCAGAACGTGCCGACGTCGTCGGCAAGGTGCTCGAAGCCGAGCCGCCCACGCGCCTGGTAATCACCTTCGAAGACGCGCCCGACGAGGACAAGCCCGGCGGACCGTCGGTCGTCACGTTCCTGGTCCAGCCTCATCAAGACATCGTCCGGCTTACGGTCAGCCATGAGAACCTGGCGAACAAGGCCATGTATGAGGGTATTTCGAATGGATGGCCAGCCGTCCTCGCCAACCTCAAGTCGCTGCTCGAAACCGGTGACGTACTTCCCCAGGCGCCCTGGGACGTGGCCAACGTCAACGCGTGAATCGCGTCATGCCGCGCTGAACGGATTGTGTTCTGCGATGAGCTTTTCCATCCGCGCCTCGTCGAGGCGAACGCGGATGGTCGAGGCTTCTTGCTGATCGCGGATCACCTTCGCCAGGGTGAACGAGCTGGCGACGAGGAACAGCACCGTCATGCCGAGGAACATTCTCTGCCAAGGGTCCAGCGGCAGAAAGTAGATCCCGCCGATTGCTCCGAGGAAACTCACGCCGAATGACGCGCCCGCCTGGACGAAGAAAGCGGCGGTGCTCTTGGAAATTTCGTTGAATGCGTTCATGGAAACCACTCTGCATCAGCACCTTCTAGGTAGATCTACTCGACTTCCCGGCTGATCGGCGCCGGGTCTCGTCGAGACAGTGGGAGACCGGATGTCGGATCAGGTCAGTCGTCCTGTCGCGTCGAAGTCTGGCGTTACCCGCCTCCGGACGCCGCCCGGCGGTAGCGTCGGCCCGATGCGCAACGTCGTCATCACCGGTCCCGGCGCCGTCGAGGTCCGCGACGCCCCCGATCCGATCCCGCCGGGAGCCGACGGAGCGGTGGTCGGCGTCGAGTCGACGGCGATCTGCGGATCCGATCTGCACTTCTACGACGGCGATCTGCCGGTCGGCGACGGGGTGGCCGTCGGCCACGAATTCGTTGGCACCATTATGGAAGTCGGTCCTGAGGTGTCGAACGTGCGCGTCGGCGACCGCGTGCTGGCCGCCTCTGTCACCGGCTGCGGCAAGTGCACCGGCTGCGCGACGGGCAACCCCGTCACGTGTGTGCACGGCATGCAGATCTTCGGTTCCGGCGTGCTCGGTGGGGGCCAGGCCACCGCGGTTGCGGTGCCCAACGCCAACTTTCAGCTCCTCCGGATTCCCGACGGCGTCGACGACGAGGCCGCCCTGTTGCTGACCGACAATCTGTCGACCGGGTGGATCGGCGCGAAGAAGGCCGACATCCCGCCGGGTGGGACGGTCGTCGTGATCGGCCTCGGCGCCGTCGGGCTCTGCGCGGTGCGGGCGGCGTTCGCCCAGGGCGCGGGCACCGTCCTGGCCGCGGACCCCGTGGCGGGCCGACGCGCGCTGGCGGCGGATTCGGGCGCCACCGCACTGGAGGGTCCGACCGTCGCCGCGGTGCTCGAGCACACCGGTGGCCGCGGCGCCGACGGCGTGATCGACACCGTTGCGCTGGACGTGACCCTGAACGACGCGCTGGCGTGCGTGCGCGCCGACGGCACGGTGTCCGTCCTCGGCGTGCACGACCTCAACCCCTACCCGCTGCCCATCCTGATGGCGCTGATCCGCAACCTCACCCTGCGCATGACCACCGCCCCGATCCAGCAGACGTGGGTCGACCTGCTTCCGCTGGTGACGAGTGGGTCGCTGCGCACCGACGGGATCTTCACCCACCGCTTCCCGCTGACGGCCGCGGCCGACGCCTACGCCGCGGTGGCGGCGCGCAGCCCGGACTGCGTGAAGGCGATCCTCGACCCGGCCTCCTAGTGCGTCAGCCGGCGTAGAGCACCTCGTCGAACGGCCAGACGTCGGCGAGCCACTGCCGAACCTCCTGGCGCAGAACGAGATCGAGATCGGCGACGTCGGCGCGCACCCACGACCGCACGTCCGCCACGCCGGGCCGCGGTCCGGGGTCGACGTAGAGGCACCCGATCACGTTCTGGGGTTCGGCCTCGGGCGCGAGGACGGTGTAGGCGAAGGCGACCCGACGGTCGAATTCGTCGGCGTGCCGAACCAGGTCGTCGAGGTTGGCCTCCGACGGCAAGCCGCCCTCCGGTGGCCAGTCGCGGCCCTCGAAACCCGGGGTTCGCCGAATGTGGTCGATGCTCGAGGTCCAGGCGTCGAGATCAGACGCGTTGTGTTCTGGGCCAAGCGGTTCGAGCCGAAATCGTGCCGCCCGCAACTCGCGTGGCACGTCGAAGTCATCCGGCACCAACGGCTCCTGGGTCATCGTCGCACTCTAGCGTCACACGAGCCGGGGCGCGGTGGCCGTGAGCATGGCCGCGAGCATGTGCACGATCTCCTCGGGATCTCCGGGATCGGCGCCGTCCTGCGCCGCCCGCTCGTGCTCCGCGGCCAGGGCGAACATCGCGGTGGCGACCGCGGCGACGCGGCGGTGACGCGTCCTGCGGTCGGCGCCCGGTACGGCGTGGGACAGCGCGTCGAGCACCCGCGGCCAGGCGGTTTCGGCGGAATTCATTGGCTCCGTTCGCAACCGGGGTCCGACCATCTGAAGGAAGCGGGCGTAGTGCGTGCTCTCGAGCCGCAGCAGCGGCAGGACGAGCACCCGCATCAGCGCGTGCGCGTCGGCGTCGGGTTGGAGTTCGCCGAGCATGCGTTCGCGCTCCAGTTCCATGGGCAGCAGGCGGCGGGCCACCACGGCGTCGACGAGGTCCTGCCTGCTACGGAAGTGGTAGTTGACCGCCGAGTTGTTGCGCTGGCCGGCCGCCTTGGCGATGTCGCGCAGCGGCACCTCGAACCCGTGCTCGGCGATGAGCCTCTCGGCGGCGTCGAGCAGCGCGTCCTTCGACCGGGTTCCACGATCCACGAGCCGATCCTAGGCGTTCCTCGACACGGATTAAGCGGATGTGCTTAACTCGGTCGTCGGCCAGCCCGCCGGAAGGATGCACCATGACTGCCGTTGACCAGATCCGCGACATCGACGCGGGCACGCCCATGACGCGATTCGCCAGGGGATGGCACTGTCTCGGTTTGGCGGAGTCCTTCCGCGACGGCGCGCCGCACGGGGTGAACGCCTTCGGCACGCGCCTGGTCGTCTTCGCCGACTCCGACGGCCAGCTTCACGCGCTCGACGGCTATTGCCGGCACATGGGCGGCGACCTGTCGATGGGAACCGTCAAGGGCGACACGGTCGCGTGTCCGTTTCACGACTGGCGTTGGCAGGGCTCGACGGGCCGGTGCGTCGAGGTGCCCTATGCCCGCCGCACCCCGCGGCTCGCGCGCACGCGAAAGTGGTCGAGCCAGGAGGTCAACGGCCAGCTCCTGGTCTGGCACGACCCCGAGGGCTCGACGCCGCCCGCCGAACTGACGCCGCCCACCATCGACGGGTACGACGAGGGCAAGTGGTCCCCGTGGACGTGGAACTCGATCTTCATCGAGGGGTCACACTGCCGGGAGATCGTCGACAACAACGTCGACATGGCCCACTTCTTCTACATCCACCGCGCGTACCCGACGTACTTCAAGAACGTGATCGAGGGTCAGACCGCCAGCCAGTTCATGGAGTCCAAGGCGCGCCCCGACACCACCGAGAACTACGACAAGCTCTGGGAGGGCACGAATCTCAGGTCCGAGGCGACCTACTTCGGGCCTGCCTACATGATCAACTGGCTGCACAACGACGTCGCCCCGGACTTCACCCTCGAAGTGGCGCTGATCAACTGCCACTACCCGGTGACGCAGAACTCGTTCGTCCTGCAGTACGGCGTCGCGGTCCAGAAGATCGACGGCCTGCCCGAGGACAAGGCCACCCGACTGGCCGCCACGCTGAGCAAGAACTTCGGCGAGGGCTTCCTCGACGACGTCGAGGTGTGGAAGCACAAGACGCGCATCGACAACCCGCTGCTCACCGAGGAGGACGGCGCGGTCTATCAGCACCGGCGGTGGTACGAGCAGTTCTACGTCGACGTCGGCGACGTCACCGACGACATGGTCGACCGCTTCGAACTCGAGGTCGACACCACGCACGCCTACGGGGTGTGGCAGCAGGAGGTCGAGGAGAACCTCTCGCGCCGAGACGCCGTGGCCTAGTTCAGATCCGGTCGAGCACGACCACCGGGATCTCCCGGTCGGTCTTGCTCTGGTAGTCGTCGTAGTCCGGCCACGCAGCGGTCATCTTCGCCCACATCTCGGGCTTCTCCTCCTCGGTGGCCACGCGCGCGTGCACCGGGAAGCGGTCGCCCTTGATTTGGATCTCGGCCCTCGGGTCGGCCTGCAGGTTCAGGAACCAGGCGGGCGGGGCGTCGGTGCCGCCCTTGGACGCGACGACGAGGTGTGCGTCGTTCCAGTCCTCGAAGATCAGCGCGTGGCTGCGCTGCTCGCCGGACTTGCGGCCCTTGGTGAACAGGATCAGGATCTTGGTCCCGTTGCGCCAGTGGTAGCCGTCCTCGCCGTTGGTCTCGAGGTACCGCTCGACGTGCGGATCCCCGTGCAGATCCTTTGCCGTGGTCATGGCGTCAGCGGGTCTTGGCGCCGCGACGACCGGTGATGCCGAGGTAGCCGGCGATCAGCACGACTGCGAAGATCACGCCCACCAGGAACGGCACGATCTTGAAGCCGCCGTTCTGATTGGAGTATCCGAGCTTGTAGGCCACCCAGGTGCCGAGGAAGGACCCGACGGCGCCCAACACGATGGTCATGATCATGCCGATGTTCTGTTTGCCCGGCATGACGAGACGGGCGAGGGCGCCCACGATGAGACCGACGACGATGGCGCCGATGATTGTTCCGATCATGTCCACTCCTAGGGCTGTGACGAGACGAGTGCACCGGAGGTACCCGGACCCGCACCGGTCGAACCGCCCTCCGGGGCATGGTTCCTGAGACGTCAGAGATGCGTCTGGTCGTCGACGACCCGTCTGACCGTGCCCAGGGCGTCGCGCAGGACGTCGGGCGCGGCGGAGCCCAGGGCGATGCGAAGCGCCTGCGGCACGTGGCCGACGGCGAACGGTTCGGCGGTGGCCACCGACACCCGCTGGTCTGCCAGCGCGGCCGCGACCCTGTCGGCCCGCACCTCCTCGGGCAGGGGAAGCCACAGGAAGTACGACGCCGGGTGGCCGATCACCGGCAGGCCCGCCAGCACGTCGCGGGCGATCGACTGTCGGACCCGAGCGTCGGCGCGCATGGCGGTCTCGAGGCGGGCGACGGTGCCGTCGTCGAGCCAGCGGCAGGCGATCGCGGTCATCACGGCAGGCGTGTTCCAGGTGGTGGCGCGGATCGCCCGCTCCAGGGGCGGGACCAATTCCGTTGGTGCGAACACGAATCCGACTCGAAGACCGGTCGCGACGCTCTTGGACAGACCGGTCACGTACACGGTCAGTTCGGGTGCCCTCGCGGCGAGCGGCGCCGGCGGGCGGTCGTCCAGGTAAGCGTAGGCGGCGTCCTCGATGATCCGCAGGCCGCGACGCCGCGCGATCTCGACCAGGCGGTCGCGATGGGCGTCGGTCGTCACCCATCCCAGCGGGTTGTGCAGCGTGGGCATCGCGTACACCGCGCGGACCCGTCGGGTGGCGCACAATCTGTCGAGGGCGTCCAGGTCGGTGCCGTCGGTTCCGGCGGACAGCGGTGCCAGCTCGACCCGCAGGCTCTCGGCCAGGACCTTGAACCCGGGATAGGTCACGGCGTCCACCGCGACGACGTCACCCGGCTGCAAGAGCGCCATCGCGGTCACCGCCAGCCCGTGCTGCGCCCCGCTGACCAGCAGCACCTGTTCGGCGTCGACCCGCAATCCGCGATGGCCGAGATGAATTGCGGCCGAGTGCCGTTCGTGAGGCCGGCCGCCGTGGGGCTGGTAGCGCAGCAGCGCGGCCAGGTCGCCCCCGGAGGCCAGGTCGCGAAGAGCCCGTCGCAAGAGTTCGGTCTGGCCGGGCAGCGACGGGTAGTTGAAGTTCAGGTCGGCCACGTCGGTGCCGAGCGTCTTCTGGTCGACGCCATGGCCGGGGGACAGCGTGGTGTCGCGGACGAAGGTGCCGCGGCCGCGTTCGCCGCTGACGAGCCCCATGGCCTCGAGTTCGGCGTAGACCCTCGAGGCGGTGACGACGGCGAGCCCCTCCGCGGCGGCCAGCCGGCGATGGGTCGGCAGACGGGTGCCTGCAGGAAGCCGACCCGAGCGGATGTCGGCGGCCATCGAGTCGACCACACCCTTGTACCTCGACGGCGCCACCGGGCGATTGTATGCATGACAATTCTTTGATTGTCACGTTCACGGAACCATACGATCGCCGCCATGCACATCGCCATCCTCACCTTCGAGGGCTTCAACGAACTCGATTCGCTCATCGCACTCGGCGTCCTCAACCGCGTGAAGCTGCCGGGCTGGCGGGTGTCCATCGCCAGCCCGACCCCGCGGGTCCGGTCGATGAACGGCGTCGTCGTCGAATCCATGGCCAGCCTCGAGGAGGCCTGTACCGCCGACGCCGTGCTCGTCGGGAGCGGCATGCAGACCCGCGAGGTCGTCGCCGATCGCGCGCTGATGGCACGGCTGCGCCTGGACCCGGCCCGGCAACTGCTGGCGGCACAGTGTTCGGGAACCCTCGTGCTGGCCAAGCTCGGACTGCTCGACGGCGTCCCGGCGTGCACGGATCTGACGACGAAGCCGTGGGTCCTGGACGCCGGAGTGGAGGTCTTGCCCCAACCGTTCTTCGCCAGGGGGGACGTCGCCACCGCGGGCGGCTGTCTGGCGTCGCCTTATCTGGCCGCGTGGCTCATCGCCCGACTGGTCGACGTCGAGGCGGCCGAGAGCGCCTTGCACTACGTGGCGCCGGTGGGCGAGAAGGACGATTACGTGCGCCAGGCCATGCGCAACGTCGGGCCCTACCTCGTGCGACCCGCGGCGGTCGTCTGACAGGATCGCAGGCGTGCGAACCGGTCTGATGGTGGTGGTGTCACTCGTCGTCGCGTTGGCGACCTCGGCAGCCGTTCACGCAGACCCGAGCGCGCTGTGGAACATCGTGTCCGGCCAGTGCGTGCCGAACCAGGTGGCGCAGGATGACCCCGCGCCGTGCGCCCGCGTCGACCTCGCGGAAGGTTCCGCCGTGCTCAAGGACCTCGTCGGCGCCACGCAGTTTCTGTTGATCCCGACCGAAAGGTCCTCCGGCATAGACGATCCGGCGATCCTCGCCCCCACCGCGCCGAACTACTTCGCGGCGGCATGGCGCGCGAGGTCCTTCGTCGACGAGCGGGCGGGCGCGGAACTTCCGCGACAGTGGATGAGCCTGGCGATCAACTCGGCGGTCGCGCGGTCGCAGGACCAGTTGCACATCCACGTCGACTGCCTGCGGCCCGACGTGCACGACGCCCTGACCCGTTACGGCAGCGCGGTGGGCTCGGCGTGGGCGCCCTTCCCCGTCGAGCTGGCCGGGCATCGGTACGACGCCATGTCCGTCGCCGGCGACGACTTGGGGCCCAACCCGTTCGACCTGCTGGCCGACGGGGTGACCGGCGCGCGCGACGACATGGCTTCTCGCACCCTGGTGGTGGCCGGCTCGGTGGACGCCGACGGCCAGCCGGGTTTCGTGGTCCTGACCGACCGGGCCGACGCCGCGACCGGCAACGAGGCCGCGGGAGAAGAGTTGCAGGACCACGACTCCTGCCCGCGGGTGGCGGCCACGCTGCCGGGCAAGTGAGGCCTCGACTCTGCGTTCACCGTGGCGCCTACTCGCACTTCTGCGCAGTAGCCGCAGAGTCGGCGGGCGTTAGTCCGGCTCGCCGTACTCGTCGAACCAGTAGGCGAGCTTTCCTCGACGGCTGACGGCGCGGAGCCTGCGTTCGGCCGAGGCCCGGGTCTTGGTGGTGGTGACGATCAGCAGCTCGTCGCCGGCTTCGATGCGGGTGTCGGGCAGCGGGACGAAGGTATGGCCGTCGCGGATGATCAGGGTGATCACGCTGGGGTCGGGCAGCCGTAGCTCGAGGACGGTGACGTTGTGCAGCCGCGAGGAGGGGCGCACCGTCAGCGTCAGCAGTTCCGCCTCGAGCACGTCGAGCGGCGCGGACTCGACGTAGATTTCGCGGGGCGAGTCGCGCGGGATGAGCCGCAGCGCGTGCGCCAACGGGCGCAGGCTGGGCCCCTGCAGCAGGGTGAACACCAGGACCAGGACGAACACGACGTTGAGTAGGCGGTCGCTGTCGGGCACGCCGGCGACGATCGGGAACGTGGCCAACACGATCGGCACCGCGCCACGCAGGCCGGCCCAGGACAGGAAGACCTTCTCGCGCAACGGGACGCCGAATCCCGCCAGCGATCCCACCACCGACAGCGGCCGCGCGACGAGCAGCAGCACCAGGCCGACGACGATCGCGGGCACGATGTCCGAGGCGAGCTCGCTCGGGTCGACCAGTAAGCCCAGGAGGACGAAGAGGCCGATCTGGGCAAGCCAGCCCAGACCCTCGGCGAAGGACCGCGTCGCCGACCGGTGCGGCAGCCCGGAATTGGCCAGGACCACCGCGGCGAGGTAGGCGGCGATGAAGCCGGAGGCGTGTACGGTGCCCGCCGCGGCGAACGCCACGATGCCGATCCCGAACGTCCCGATGGGGTAGAGCCCGGACGCGGGCAGGGCGACCCGGCGCAGCAACAGCGCCCCGAAGTAGCCGAAGCCGAGCCCGATCGCCGAGCCGGCCAGCAACTCGTACACCAGGTCGGCGACGGCGGTCTCCGGCTCGAACACGAACGGCACGGCGCTGAACATCAGCACGAAGATGACCGCGGGCGCGTCGTTGAAGCCCGATTCGGCCTCGAGCAGACCGGCCACCCGGCGCGGCAGCGGCAGCACGCGCAGGACCGAGAACACCGCGGCGGCGTCGGTCGAGGACACGATGGCGCCGAGCAGCAGCGCGAGCTGCCAGTCCATGCGGAGCAGCAGGTGCGCGCCCGTGGCGGTGACCACGAGGCTGATCACCACGCCGAGCGTGGCCAGCGCCCCCGCGGGGGCGATCACCTTGCGGATGTCGGCGAAGCGGGTCGTCAGGCCGCCCTCGACCAGGATGACGGCCAGCGCGGCGGTGCCGATGTTGCGGGCCAACTCGACGTCGTCGAACTGCAGGCCCAGGCCGTCCTCGCCGATGGCGACGCCGACCAGCAGGAACAGCAGCAGACTGGGGAAGCCGACCCGGGTGGCCACGCGCGTGCCGACGATGCTGGCCAGCAGCACGAAGCCGCCCACCAGCAAGGCCAGGTACAGCTCGTGCAGGCTCAAGGCGTTCCGTTCGGACGTGTGCGGGGCTGGGCGGACGGGCAGTGCGGTCAGTATTTCAGTAGGACGCCCGGTCGTCGTGCGTGCTCGGCGACGCCACGGCCTCGGATGGACGAAGATGGAGGCGTGGCGGGGGAGCGGAAGACACGCATCGGGATCGCCGGCGCCGGCAACGTCGGTCGCTCGGTGGCGCAGGAGCTCCTCGACAACGGCCACAAGGTGCTGCTGATCGAACGCGAACGCCGCAAGTTCGAACCGCACGTCGTGCCGGACGCCGACTGGTTGTTCGCCGACGCCTGCGAGGTGGCGACGTTGGAGGAGGCCGGCGCGGAGACCTGCGACGTGCTCATCGCGGCGACCGGTGACGACAAGGCCAACCTCGTCGTCGGGTTGTTGGCCAAGTCCGAGTTCGGGGTGCCGCGAGTCGTCGCCCGCATCAACGAAATCCGCAACGAGTGGCTGTTCACCCAGGCCTGGGGGATCGACGTGGCCGTCTCGACGCCGGGTGCGATGGTGGCGGGCGTCGAGGGCGCCATCGACGTCGGGCACCTGGTGCGGCTGATGGGTTTGCGCGAGGGTCAGGCCGACCTCGCGAAACTGACTCTGCCGCAGGACAACCCGCTGGTCGGCCAACGCATCGGCGATCTGGACCTGCCCGAGAACACCGCCATGGTCACGCTGGTCCGCGACGGCAGCGTGCACGTGCCGACACCCGGCGAGGTGCTGCAGGCCGGCGACGAGATGTTGTTCGTCTCCGACAAGTCCGTCGAGAGTTCGATGCGTGCGGCGATCCACGGCGCCGAGCCGATCCGGGCGCTGAAGGACCTGTACGGGTTCTAACCAGCGCGGCGGTTCCGCCGTCGTGGCGGCAACGGATGCCTAGGCTGGGGCGAAGTCTAGGAGGGCCCGTTGACCGCCGTCATCGTCATCTCGATCGCACTGCTACTGGGAGCTGGCCTGATCGTCAGTCAACTGGCGCGTCTCAAGGAGTGGCTCGGCAACGCGCCGCCGCCCGATCCGGACCCGACCGAACCGCCCGGGTAGTCCGCGAGCTCAGCTGCGCGAACGCTCGTGGCCGTTGAGCACGACGTCGACCGCCGCCTCGATGACCGCGTCGTCGGGCACGGTGCCGAACATGATGGCCGGGCACGCGACGACGCCGGTGAGCATCGAGACCGCGGCGTCCAGGGCGGGACCGTCGAAGAGCTCACCGAGCATCTCGAACATCTGGTGCTGCCCGTCGGTGTTCACCTTCTGCCGGATGCGCGCCATCTGCTCCTCCGACGCCCACTCCGCCATCCCAGCCAGCACGCGGTCGAGTCGCATGTCCAGCACACCGGCGCGGAACACCTTGAGTTCGCCGATCAGATCGTCGCGCAGGACGCCCGTGCGCTCGTGGTGCGGCATGTCGCCGAGGCTCTCGATCGCCATGGCGATGAGGTCCACGCGTGCGGGCCAATGGGTGTAGAGCGTCGTCTTCGAATACCCGGCCACCTCGGCGACGCGGGCGTGGGTCACCGCATCCGAGCCGTCGGTGGTGAGCACCTCGAGCGCGGCGCGCGCGACGTCGGCGCGCGTGCGCGACACCCTGGCGTCCTCGCCCGTGTCGCCTGCCTTGCTGCCGTCGCCGGATGCCATTGGAGCCCGTCACTTTCCCTGTGTCTCTGGCCGCCAAGAATTGACGGACCTGAACGAGAAGTTAACTGATGCACTCCCAATCCAGTATTGGTCTTGCCTTCCACTATTGAACGTTTAGACCATTAGTGTACTGGGAATTCGGTTTCTCGACGGCCAGCGCTACGTGACGGCGCCGTGTCGACCGACTTCGACAGGTAAGGGAACCCCATGTCAACGATCCTCTTCGGCTCCATCAGCACCCTCGCCGACACCTCCGAGCTGCAGCGTCGTGCGTTCAACGACGCCTTCCAGGCCTACGGTCTGGACTGGGAGTGGTCCCGCGACGACTACACCTCGATGCTGAGTTCCAACGGTGGTGCGCAGCGCATCGAGCAGTTCGCGGCCACCAAGGGCGTCGACGTCGACGCCGCGGCCGTCCACGCCAAGAAGTCGGAGATCTTCCAAGAACTCCTCGGCTCGTCCTCGATCTCGCCCCGGCCCGGCGTGGTCGACGTGGTCGAGGAAGCCAAGCGCGGCGGCCACGAGGTGGGCTTCGTCACCACCACCTCGCAGGGCAACATCGACGCGCTCCTGGCTGCCCTCAAGCCGCACATCAGCGCCGAGATGTTCGACCTCATCGTCAACCGCGACTCGGTGTCCAGCCCCAAGCCCAACCCCGAGGTGTACGAGTACGCCTTGAAGACCCTGGGCGCGGACGCGGGCGACGTGGTCGCCATCGAGGACAACGTCGGCGGAGTCAGCGCGGCGACGGCGGCCGGCATCACGTGCATCGCCTTTCCCAACGAGAACACCGCGGGCGGCGACTTCAGCGCCGCCGACGAGACCGTCGACTCCCTCGACGCCACCAAGATCCTCGGCCTGACCGCACCCGATTCGCGGTCCTGAACCCTCAAGCCGACCCCGTCCATCCCGCGACACGGAGGAACACGATGAGCAACATGCAAGCCACGGTGACGGTGAGCGACCGGACCTTTCACGTCAAGGGCTACGAAAAGATCGAGTACGACCTGGTGTACGTCGACGGCGTATTCGCCATCGACAATCCAGAGCTGGCAGACAGCTATCGTCCTTACGGCCGCGCATTGATGGTCGTCGACGAGTCGGTGCACGAGATCTACGGCGACGCGATCCAGACGTACTTCGACCACTACCGCATCGATCTGACGGTGGTCCCCGTGCAGATCCGCGAGACGGCCAAGTCGCTGGAGACCTTCGAGATGATCGTCGGCCGCTTCGACGAATTCGGGCTGGTACGAACCGAACCCGTGTTGGTGGTCGGCGGCGGGCTGACCACCGACGTCGCCGGGTACGCCTGTGCCAGCTATCGGCGCAACACCCCGTACATCCGGATCCCGACCACGCTGATCGGTCTGATCGACGCCAGCGTGTCGATCAAGGTGGCCGTCAACTACGGCAAGCACAAGAACCGCCTGGGCGCCTATCACGCGTCCCAGAAGGTCCTTCTGGACTTCTCGTTCCTGAAGACGTTGCCGGAGGACCAGGTTCGCAACGGCATGGCCGAGCTGATCAAGATCGCCGTCGTCGGCAACGCGGAGATCTTCGGCCTCTTGGAGAAGTACGGCCCCGAACTGCTCGCCACCAGGTTCGGCTACCTCGACGGCACCGCCGAATTGCGCGACGCCGCCGACCGTCTGACCCATCAGGCCATCGCGACGATGCTCGAGCTGGAGGCGCCGAACCTCCACGAGATCGACCTCGACCGGGTGATCGCCTTCGGTCACACCTGGAGCCCGACACTGGAACTCACCCCGCCGGTGCCGTTCTTCCACGGGCACGCCATCAACGTCGACATGGCCCTGTCGACCACGCTCGCCGAGCAGCGCGGTCACCTGTCCGTCGAGGACCGCGACCGGGTGCTGGGCGTGATGAGCGGACTCGGGTTGTCGCTGGACAGCAAGTACCTGACCCCCGAGCTGCTCGAGCAGGCGACGGCGTCGATCCTCAAGACCCGAGATGGTCTGCTGCGGGCGGCGATCCCGACCCCGATCGGTCAGTGCAGCTTCCTCAACGACCTCACCGTCGCCGAACTCGCCGACACGTTGACGTTGCACAAGAAGATCTGCCTGGACTATCCGCGGGGAGGCGAGGGCGTCGACGTGTTCACCCTGGCCGATCCGCGCGACGAGTCGTGAACGACGCTGCGGTGCTCGACGACGACGCCGCGTCGACGGCGCGGCCGGTGACACCGTCGACCATTCTGGCCCACGAGCTCGGCGAGGTGTGCCGTCAGCTCGCCGAGGTCAGGGTGGTCGACGCGTCGGTGCTCGACCGGTTGCAGCGCGCCCGCGACCTGGCCGCCGGTCTCGATCCGTACCTCGACCAGTGCACCACCCCGGAGTCGCCGGCTCTCGCCGAACTGACCCGCCGGACCCGTGGCACCGACTGGGCAGCTCCGGAGGCCGGTGGCGGCCGGCTGGAGCAGGAGATGCTCTCCGGTCACGTCGAGGGACAGGTGCTGAAGTTTCTGGTGCACCTCGCCGACGCCCGGCGGGTGCTCGAGATCGGCATGTTCACCGGCTACTCGGCTTTGGCGATGGCCGAGGCACTGCCCGACGACGGCGTCGTGGTGGCCTGCGAGATCGACGAGGACGTCGCACGTTTCGCGCAGGAGTGCTTCGACGGCTCACCGGCGGGGCACAAGATCACCGTGAAGGTGGGTCCGGCGCTCGAGTCGCTCAGAGGGCTGGCGGAGTCGGCGGAGGCGCCCTTCGACTTCGTGTTCGTCGACGCCGACAAGGCGGGGTACCTCGACTACGTCGAGTTCCTGCTCGCCGGTGAGCTTCTGTCGCCACGGGCCGTCATCGCCGTCGACAACACGCTGATGCAGGGTCAGCCCTACGGCGACACCGACCTCACCGTCAACGGAGCTGCGATCGCCAGCTTCAACGCCGCCCTGACCTACGACGCGCGGGTCGAGCAGGTGCTGATACCGCTGCGGGACGGATTGACCCTCATCCGGCGGACGCCGTGACGGCGCTGCTCGACGTCGGAACACCGGGCTCCGCGTCGAGCCTGAGGGCGGCCAACGCCGGCAAGACGGTGGTCGCCTTCGGTGTACTGCTGCTCACGCTGCCCGTCGACCTCGCGCTGACTGCGGTGGCGTTGACGATGCGCCGTCGGGATCCGTTGGCGCACAGTGCCGACGGGCCCAGACGGACGGTGTTGATCAGCGGCGGCAAGATGACCAAGGCGCTGCAACTGGCGAGGTCGTTCCACTCGGCCGGGCATCGGGTGGTGCTCGTCGAGTCGAAGAAGTACCGGTTCACCGGGCACCGGTTCTCGCGCGCCGTCGACGCGTTCCACTGCGTTCCCGAACCCACTGCGGGCGGCTACGCGGAGGCCGTCCGCGACGTCGCCGTCCTGGAACGCGCCGACGTGTTCGTCCCGGTGTCCAGTCCGGCCGGCAGCTTTCACGACGCACGCGCGGGCGAACTGATCCGCGACTTCTGCGACGTCGTGCACGTCGACTCCGAGACCGTCCAAACGCTCGACGACAAGACCGAGTTCTCCAGCACGGCAGCGGCTCTGGGCCTGCGGGTGCCCGACTTCCACCGCGTCACCGATCCGCAGCAGGTCGTCGACTTCGACTTCCCGCCGGGACGCACGTACATCCTCAAGCGCATCGCCTACAACCCCGTCGGCCGCATGGACCTCACGCCGCTGTCGGCGCGCACGCCCGAGCGCAACGCCGCCTTCGCGCGGTCACTGCCGATCTCGGCCGACGACCCGTGGATCCTGCAGGAGTTCGTCGAGGGCCAGGAGTACTGCACGCACGGCACCGTCCGCAACGGTCGGCTGCAGGTGTACGGCTGCTGCGAATCGTCGGCGTTCCAGATCAACTACGCCAACGTCGACAAGCCCGAGATCCGTTCGTGGGTCGAGGACTTCGTGGCCGCCACGGGCATCACCGGCCAGGCCTCCTTCGACTTCATCGAGGCGGCCGACGGCCACGCCTACGCGATCGAGTGCAACCCCCGCACCCACTCGGCCATCACGATGTTCTACGACCATCCCGAGGTCGCGTCGGCTTACCTCGACGAGGGCCACCCCGTCATCACCCCGCGACCGGGCGCCCGTCCCACCTACTGGATCTACCACGAGATCTGGCGACTGCTGACTCAACCCGGCAAGGCCGCCCGGCTCGCGACCATCCTGCGCGGCACCGACGCCATCTTCGCGTGGTGGGATCCGTTGCCCTATCTGGCCGTTCACCATCTGCAGATTCCCACGCTGCTGGTGGCCAACCTCAGGGCCCGGCGTGGTTGGAGCCGGATCGACTTCAACATCGGCAAGCTCGTCGAGCCGGGGGGTGACTGAATGAGGCGAACTGTCCTACAGCTCGTCGGCTCCGCGGTCGACGAGTTCTACGCCGACCTGTCTCGGCTGTATGCCGGCGCGTGCGTCGAGGCGCTCGCCGACGACGACCGGTACGAGATGCGGGTGGCCTACGTGTCGCCCGACGGATGCTGGCGCTTCCCCGCCGGCCTCGACGCCGACTCGATCGCCGCGGCCGTCCCCATGACGCTCGCCGAGGCCGTTGGTCACCTGCAGGCCGCGCCGGTCGACGTCGTCGTGCCCCAAATGTTCTGTCTCCCAGGCATGACCGCCTACCGCGCGCTGTTCGACGTGCTCGGCGTCCCGTACGTCGGCAACCCGCCGGAGGTCATGGCGATCGCCGCCGACAAGGCCAAGGCCAGGGCGATCGTCGCCGCCGCCGGTGTCCCGGTGCCCGTCGGAGAAGTGCTGGCCGCCGGTGAGACGTCGTCGCTGCCGTTGCCAGTGGTGGTGAAGCCGGTCGACGCCGACAACTCCGCGGGCGTGACGCTGGTCCGTGACGCCAGCGAATTGGACGCCGCGATCGACCTCGCCAGTGCGCATGGTCGCGCCGCGCTGGTCGAGTCGTACGTCGAACTCGGGCGAGAAGTCCGGTGCGGCATCATCGTCAGCGACGGGGAACTGGTCTGCCTCCCTCTGGAGGAGTACGCGGTCAGCGCGGCCAAGCCGGTTCGGCTCGGTGAGGACAAGCTCGACCGCACCGCCGACGGGGATCTCTACCTCGTGGCCAAGGACCCGTCCCGCGCGTGGATCGTTCCGAAGGACGACCCCATCACCGAACGCGTCTGGGCCGCGGCGCGACGATGCCACGTCGCGCTCGGCTGCCGGCACTACAGCCTGTTCGACTTCCGAATCGACCCGGACGGCGTCCCGTGGTTCCTGGAAGCCGGACCGTATTGCTCGTTCGCTCCGACGAGCGTGATCGCCGTCATGGCGGCCGCCGCGGGCGTCGACGTCGCGACCCTGTTCGCGACGGCACTGACCGAACTCGACGACGAGGGGACGCCATGCCTGCGTTCATCCCGCTGACACCCGTGGGTGTCAGGATCACCGACGCCAGGGTCGACGAACTCGACGACGCCCAAATCGACGACGTCCGAACCGCGTTGGCCACCCACGGCGTGGTGGTCCTGCCCGGCCAAGAACTCGACGACGACGCATTCCTGAGGTTCGTGCGCAGGTTTGGCGAGACCGTGTTCACCGTCGGGGAGACGCCCGTGCCCGAGCGACCGGAGCTCAACGTCGTCACCAACGTGGGTCGCACCCGACCGCCCAGGTCGACCTTCCACACCGACACCAGCTACATCTCGAATCCGCCTGCCTACACGGCACTGCGGGCGGTCTCCGTCCCCGAGAAGGGCGGACAGACCCTGTTCACCAACCAGTACGCGGCCTACGACACGCTGCCCCGGCACCTCCGCGAAGTCCTCCAGGGGCGCACCATCACCCACGTCGTCACCGGGGTCACGCCCGACGGGCGGCAGGAGTCCGCGGCGACGCATCCCATCTTCCTGACGCACCCGGTGTCGGGCCGGACCGCCCTCTATCTGTCGACGCCCGAGCGGTGCGCGGAGGTGAGCGGGATGTCGGCGGACGACGCGGCGGCCACGGTGGCGTACCTGTTCGAGCACTCGACGCGCGACGACAACGTCTACCGGCATGCCTGGTCGCCGGGCGACGTCGTCATGTGGGACAACCGGTGTGTGCTGCACAAGGCCGACCACGACGGCGTCGTGGGCGATCGCGTGCTGCATCGCGGCATGGTGGCCGCCCCGGCCTGAGTGATGAACAGTTTTCCAAAACTGTTCATCGTCGCCGCGGGCGGCGGTAGCGTGCTGACATGACCACGCAGATGCAGGTGGACGACCTGGTGGGGACCGCGCGCGGGTTGCGCGAGCTGGTGCGTGGCGAGGCCGCCGAGTCCGAACGCCTGCGCACGATGTCGCCTCCGCTCGTCGACGCTCTGTGGTCGACCGGCCTGATGACCGCGTTCAATCCGGTGCCGGCTGGCGGTGTCGAGCCCACGTTCGCCGAGATGATCGAGACGTGGGTCGAAATGGCCTGGCAGGACGGCTCATTCGGCTGGACCGGCATCGCGAACCTGCCGTCGTCGTTCGCCGCGGCGTCCTACCTTCCCGACGACGGCTTCGCGGAGGTGTTCACCGCCAACGACAATCACGTCACGATGGGTGGGCAGTTCGCGCCCAACGGTCAGGGTGTCGTGGTCGAGGGCGGCTACCGCCTGTCCGGATCGTGGAGCTTCGGGTCGGGCACCGGGCATTCGGAGTACGTCGCCGCCGGCTTTCTCCCGATGGACGCCGGCGAGATGCGCTGGATCAGCGAGGGCATTCCGGAACTGATGATCGCCCTGATGCCACGCGCCGAGGTGACCTTCACCGACGGGTGGAACGTGCAGGGGCTCAGGGGAACCGGGTCCTACGACTACGAGGTGGCCGACGTCTTCGTGCCGGAGCGTCGGACGTTCCGGTTGTTCACCACGTCGCCGCTGCGCGGGACGTCGCCGGCTGGGCGGATGGGCATGATGCCGGTGACCGCGGCCGGCCACGCCGCGTGGGCGCTCGGCGTCGCCAAGAGCATGCTCGACGACGTTCAGGACCTGGCCGCCGCGAAGTACCGGATGAGCGACATGGCGTCGCTCGCGAGCCGGCCCACCTTCCAGAAGGACCTCGCCCACCACGTCGCCGCGTGGCGTGCCGCGCGACTTCTGGTGCTCGACGCCTTCTCCACCGCCGAGGCGGCTGTCGCAGCGGGGGACGATCTGACTCCGGTACTGCGGGTCGACATGCGGGTCGCGGCGGTCTACGCGACCGACGTCGCGCGGGAGTGCGCGCAGTGGGCGCACCTGGCCGCGGGCACCAGTTCGATCCGCGAGGGCAGCAGGCTCGAGCGGGCGTTCCGCGACGTGTACACCGGTACCCAGCATGCGTTCATCAGCGAGAAGGTGGCGATCGACTCGGCGCAGGTGTGGTTGGGCATCATCGACGACCACTTCTCGCTCTAGCGCGCTTGCCTCGGTGAGCGCCAACCACTTACGCGGCGGTCTCGTCATCCCTCGGTGCGAGGAGCCGTTCGGGGTGGTGGAGGTAGTTGACGCGGGTTTGCCCGACGTCGAGTTGCGGGGGTGGGAGCCATTCGACGACGCCGTCTCTGAGGTGCACGGTCCAGCCGTGTTCGGCGAGGCGGTTGTCCCCGCCGCAGGCGAAGGTGACTTCGTCGATGTTGGTCTGCCCGTTCTTCGCCCAGCCGGTGGTGTGGTGGACCTGCGACCCGTAGCCCGGGACGGTGCAGCCCGGTTTGGTGCAGCCACGATCCCGGGCGTGCAACACGATGCGCTGGGCGGCCGAGGCCAACCTCTTCGTCCGACCGAGGTAGAGCGCTTCGTTGGTGTGCTTGTCGAACACCGCGAGGTAGTGGTGGGCGTGGGAGGCCATGCGGATCAGGTCGGCCATCGGCAACAGTGACCCACCACCGGTGACACCGGATCCGCGGGCGGCTTCCAGGTCTTGCAGCGTGGTGGTCACGATGACGGTCACCGGCAGGCCGTTGTGCTGACCCAGTTCACCGGAAGACAGCAAGTTGCGAGCCACCGCGATCAGTGCGTCGTGGGTGCGTTGCCCGAAGGTGCGGGTGTCGGTGTCGATCTGGGCTTCGGTCGGTGTCCCCGAGGTTCTGGGTTCGTGATCGTCGGGGTTGCACATGCCCGGTGCGGCGTACTTGGCGAGGATCGGTTCGATGGTGGCTCGGGCCTCGGGGTCGAGCAGTCCGGTGATGCGGCTCATTCCGTCGGCTTGCTGGGGCCCCAGTCGGAGGAACCGCTTGCGGGCGCGTTCGACGTCGTCGGGTTTGGGGCCGTCCTGGTCGATCGCCGTGGCCAGTGTCTTCGCCGCTTGCCGCAGTTCCTCCGGACCGTTGCCGGATCCGATGTGCACCAACGTCTGCTCCGAGAGCGCCCGCACCTCGGGGTCCACCCACCCGGGAAGCCTGTCGAGGAACGACCGAATCTCGGTGACGTGTTCAGGTCCCAACGCCCCACCGGCTTGCGCGGCCGCGGTCGGAGTCAGCTTGGGGCCCAGGGGTTGGCCGTTCAGCGCGGTCCGCGGCCCCAGGTCCTCCGCCTCACTGATCCGCCGACGGACTTCCCGCCCGGAGAGTCGCAATCGTTGGGTCAGCACGCTTCCCAACGACTTGGCCCCCAATTCCACGGGGGAGGCGTCGCGGTGCAGCCGGGCGATCACCCGGTGCGCCACCGTCGGCATCCGCCAGGTCACGGTTTCCAGTTCGCCCAACAACTCGACGAGTTCGAGGTGGGTGAACTCCTCGAAGGAGCGTTCCAGGAGTTCGGCAGCGGCCGCGCGGTAGTCCGCGACTGCTGCGGTGACCCGATCCGAACTCATACTCGAACACTAGTACGACCCACCGACAAAAAAGTCGGGTCGGTGACCACTGAAACCGATGTGACAGAGGAGGTTTGGGGCAACCCTCAATTCGCTCAGAGGCGGGCACGCGCACTATGCGCCGGGGAGCTCCGCCGGCGGCCGAGACGGTCAAACGGCTCCGTGAGCCGCGGGCCGCCAGGCCATCCGTGACACGACCCCTCGTCCCGATGTGCCCTCAATTCGCTCAGAGGCGGGCACGGCCACTATGCGCCGGCGAGCTCCGCCGGCGGCCGAGACCGTGAAACGGTTCCGTGAGCCGCCGGCCGCCAGGGCAAACTTGGCACGACTCCTCGTCCCGATGTGCCCGCAATTCGCTCAGAGGCGGGCACGCGCACCTTCCGCCGCGGAGCCCCGCTCATCCTCGCTCAGGACGGCCGAAAGTCCGGCAACACACGAGCGCGGTCCGCAGACGACGACGTAAGCCGTGACGTCAGGGCCCGAGCCGGTGCGCTGGCGGCGACTCTCGTGGCCGTCCGAAGAAGCCGCACGCCAAGGCGACTCGTCGGGTTGGCAATTCTCGGCACCCCCGGCGGCAGCTTCTGCGCTTCGTCGACGAACGGTCTCGCGTACCGCTCATAGGACGCGAACGCCTCGGCATGGTCGTCGGTCGCACCGAGGGCTCCGGCCAGAAGGTAGGCGCCGGCGAGGGCCAAGCTGGTCCCCATCCCGCTGACCGGGGTGGCGCAGTATGCGGCGTCGCCCACCACCGCCACGCGCCCCTTGGACCACGCCGGCATCCGCACCTGCGCGATTCTGTCGAGGTACAGGCTGGACGGGTCATCGGACAGCGCGTCGAGGATGCGCGGCGCCGCGTTGCCGACGTCGCCGAACACCCTTCGTAGCTCCCGGACTTGGTCGTCGCGACTCTGGTAGTCCAGACCATCTGGGGGACAACGGAAATTGAGAGATGCGCGGGTCGATCCGACGTTGTCGGGCCGTAGGTGGATCGAGCGCCCGCCGGTGGTGGTGTACCACTGCCACCACTGGTCATCGCCGGCGATCCTCGGCACGGTGCAGTAGGCAGTGTAGAAGCCGAGATCGCGATAGTCCGGCTCGCCGCCGAAGACGGCGTTGCGGGTCGTCGACCGAATGCCCTCCGCCACGATCAGCAGATCGAAGCGGCGCGTGCCCGCTTCGGCGAGGGTCACGTCCACTCCGGCCTCGTCCTGCTCGACCGACTCGATGCGGTCGCCGAACACGAACTCGGCGTCGCCCGCTTCGTCGACGAGCAGACGCGACAGCTGACTGCGCAGGATCTCCAGCTCGGCCGTCGGGCCGTCACCGGTGGCGGAGTCGCCGACGGGGAACTCACCCGCCGATCGGCCGCGGTCGTCGACGAAGCGCAGGCCGACCTCGCCCGTGCCCGACGCCCGGACGCGCTCCTCCAAACCCATGCGCTGCAACACCTCGCGGCCGATTCCGCGAACGTCCACGTTCTGACCGCTGTCGCGCAGTTCCGGCGCCCGTTCGACGATCGTCGGCGCGAAGCCGAATCGTACGAGCCAATGGGCGAGGACCGGTCCCGCGATGCCAGCTCCGCTGATCAGAACGGTCCGCTCGGTGATGTGGGCTCCTAATGTGGGGTCACGCGGTCAGCTGACCGCGATGACCACTTTGCCTCGAGCATGGCCGATTTCCACCGCGGCGACCGCGTCCGCGGCCTCGTCGAGCGGGCGCACGTCCTCGACGTGCGGGTCGAGCTTCCCGTCGGCGACGAGTCCGGCAACGATCTCGAGGACGCGGCTGGTGCGGTCCCGCTCGATCGGGTGGCCGCCGAGGTCGCCGACCGAGAAGTCACCGGCACTGATCAGTTTCGTTCGGTCCGAGAGCAATTCGGCCACGGCACGCAGCGCGTCGCCACCAGCCAGGTCGAAGATCGCGTCGACGCCGTCGGGCAGGATCTGCCGAATCCGGTCGGCAACGCCGTCTCCCGACGGCACCAGGGTGGCGCCGAGAGTCTCGACCATGGCGCGCTTGTCTTCACTACCGGTTCCGACGACGTTCAAGCCGAGATCCCGGGCGATCTGAGCGGCCGCCACTCCGACACCGCCGCCGACGCCGTTGATGAGAAGCGTCTGCCCCTCCTTGAGGCCCAGCTGCGTCACGCCGTCATAGGCCGTGGCCGCGGCCACGGGCAGGGTCGCGGCGTCGTTGAACGACACCTGCGGCGGCTTGCGTGCGGCGGCGCCGGCGGTCACCAGCGTGTACTCGGTGAAGGCACCGGAGCCAGATGCCACGGAGCCGAACACTTCGTCGTTCTCGGCGAAGCCGTCGACGTCCTTGCCGACGCCTCGCACCACACCGGAGACCTCGCTGCCGAGGACGGCGGGCAGGTCACCCTCGCTCGCAGCGCCGAACATTCCGGAGCGGATCTTCCAGTCGACCGGGTTGACTCCGGCGGATCGCACTTCGACCAGCAACTCCCCGGGCATCGGCGTGGGCATGTCCAAGTCGAGGAACTGCTGGACTTCGGGCCCACCATTGCTGCGGTATCCAAATGCTTTGACCATTGACGGGCTGTACCCGGTCGCGGCGGTGCGGTAAACCGCAAGCGCAGGTCGCCCACCAAAGGGCGATTAGGTTAGCCTGCACTACGTGGATGTGGTGGAAGCGTTCGTGGCCGAGGTGGTCGACGGACCCCGAATGCGGCGCGTGGTCTTCGACGTTCCCCGGCTGGCCCAGCTGAACTTGCCCGGTGCGGGTGACGAGGCGCTCGGCGTCTACGTGCCCGACGACGACGAGGGGCGCAACTACACCGTCCGTCGCCGGGGTCCCGGCGACGACCAGCTGACGTGCGACTTCGTCCTACACGAGCGGGGCATCGCCAGCGGCTGGGCGCGGCGGGCGGCGGTCGGCGACCGCGTGGTGCTCGACCATGCCCGCAGCTGGTACCGGCCCGAGGCCACCACCGACTGGCAGCTCCTGATCGCGGACCTGTCCGGACTGCCCGCACTGGCCCGCATCCTCGACGAGCTACCCGACGGGACACGGGCCTCGGTCATCGTCGAGGTCGCCGACGAATCCGATCTCGACTACCTGGCGATTCCCCCGGGCCTCCCGGTGGTCACGACCATCGGCAGCGGAAATGGCTACGCCGCAAGCCGACTCACCGAGCTGGCGCGCGCACACGTTCATGCCGACGGGCGTGGGTACTGCTGGTTCGCCGGAGAGGCCCAGACCACGCGCGAGGTGCGAAAGCATCTGCGGGCCGACCACGGTTGGAGCGCCGACCAGTACGACATCGTCGGCTACTGGAGGTTCGACTCCGAGACGTGGGACCGCCGGTTCGAGGAGGTGAGTGACGAGATGGTGGCCGTCTACGAGAAGGCGCTCGCCGAGGGCAAGGGCGACAAGCTCGCCGCCGAGGAGTTCGATCTCGCCCTCGAGAGCGTCGGGCTCTAGCCGTTGGCCGTCGCCGCGCTCGACCCCGGACCCGGCACCGACCGTGCGACGCGCGGCCGGCGTCACGCGCTGGGCCTGCTGGTCGCCGCCGCCGTGCTGGCGCTGACGTGTCTGCTGAGTCTGGCGATCGGCACGGAGAACGTCGGCTTGGCCACGGTGTGGCACGCCGTCGTCGACTACACCGACACCGGCAACCAGTGGATCGTGCAGGAGCTGCGGATCCCGCGGACCCTGTTGGGCATCGTCGTCGGCGTTGCGCTGGGGCTGAGCGGCGCGCTGATCCAGGGGGTGACGCGAAACCCGTTGGCCGACGCTCAGATTCTTGGCATCAATTCCGGTGCGGGCCTGTTCGTCGTCGCGGCGATCGCCTTTCTCGGGCTCCGATCGGTCTGGTCGTACGTGTGGTTCGCGTTCGTCGGGGCCTTCGTCGCGATGGCGTTGGTGTACGTGATCGGCATGACGGGGCGTGCCGTCGCCACCCCCGTGCGGATGCTGCTGGCGGGCGTCGCCGCGGGTGCGGTGATGGAGGGGATCTCCTACGGCATCCGCCTGCGCAACCCCCGGGCGTTCGACTCGATGCGGTACTGGGACGCCGGCGCCCTCGACGGCCACACACTCGCCGTGGTCGGCGTGATCACCCCGTTCATCGTGCTGGGGACGGCGATGTGCCTCTACGTCAGTCGCGGGCTGAACGCCGTCGCCCTCGGCGACGAGCTGGCCGTGGCCATGGGCGGCAACGTGGTTCGGACGCGGGTGGTGGGTCTCCTCGCCGTCACGCTGCTGGCCGGCGCCGCCACTGCGGGGGCGGGACCCATCGGGTTCGTCGGGTTGATGGTGCCGCACGCGGTGCGGTGGTTCACCGGACCGGACTGGCGGTGGATCTGCGCCTACTCGGTGTTCGTCGCGCCCGCGCTGTTGCTCACCGCGGACGTCGTCGGCCGGGTGGTCGTGCCACCTGGGGAGCTGCCCGCGGGCATCGTGACGGCATTCGTCGGCGCACCCGTGTTGATCTGGCTGGTGCGACGCAAGGACGCGGCGGCACTGTGAGTCCCCTCGACACCGTCGACTTCGGTCATCGGCAGCTGATCGTCCGTCGAGAACCCGGTCTCGCGCTGCGGGCCGCGTGGCGCAGCGTGGTGGTGCTGGGGATTCTGGGGCTGGCGTCGCTGGGGCTGGCCGTGCTGGCGCTCGGGGTCGGGCAGTATCCGGTGCCGCCCGGGCAGGTGGTCGCCATCCTGCTCGGTCAGGACACGTCGTTCGCCAGCGTGCTGGTGCTCGAGTGGCGGATGCCGCGAATCCTGTTGGCATTGCTGATCGGTGCGGCGCTGGGCGTCTCGGGTGCCATCTTCCAGGCGCTCACCCGCAACCCGCTGGGTAGCCCGGACGTCATCGGGTTCGACTTCGGTGCGTACACCGGAGCGCTGGTCGCGATCGCCGTCCTCGGCGGTGGCTACTACACCACGTCGATCAGCGCGGTGGTCGGCGGACTCCTCACGGCCGTCGTCGTCTACCTGCTGTCCTACAAGAACGGGCTGGCCGGCTTCCGGTTGATCATCGTCGGGATCGCCGTCAGCGCGGTGCTGAGCTCGGTCTGCCAGTGGATCATCCTCAAGATTCGCCTGCACCAGGCGATCACCGCGTCGATCTGGCAGCAGGGTTCGTTCAACGGCCTGGAGTGGGCGCAGGTGTTTCCCGTCCTCGGCGGTCTGGCGGTCGCCGTCGCCATGCTGGCGATCGTCGGACCGCAGCTGCCGATTCTGCAAATGGGTGACGATGCGGCCGGCGCGTTGGGCATCCGCCCGGGCCGGGTACGCCTGGCCTACTTCGGCATTGGCGTGCTGCTGATCGCGGTGGCCGCTGCCGCCGCGGGACCAATCTCGTTCGTGGCACTGGCGGCGCCGCAGCTGGCGCGTAGGCTCACCGGCGCCCCGGGGGTGGGGCTGATGTCGGCCGCGGCGATGGGCGCGTTCCTGCTGCTGGGCAGCGACCTGATTGCACTGAAGATCTTTGCGCCCGCCGAGCTGCCGGTGGGCGCGGTGACGGTGACCCTGGGTGGGCTGTACCTCGTCTACCTGCTCGTCGTCCAGGCTCGTCGTCGATAGGAAGGGCCAGGAATGACCGATGACGTGCGGCTAGGTGCCCGCGACCTGTCGCTGGGCTACGGCGGGACGGCGATCGTCGAGGGACTCACCGTCGACGTCGCCGCCGGGGCGGTCACCGCAATCGTCGGCCCGAACGCCTGCGGCAAGTCGACGCTGCTGCGCGGACTCGCCCGGTTGATGAGTCCCGCTGCGGGGCAGGTGATCCTCGACGGATCCGACATCACGCGACTGAAGACGAAGGACGTCGCCAGGAAGCTCGGGTTGCTGCCGCAATCGTCGATCGCACCGGAGGGCATCACGGTGGCCGACCTGGTCACCCGGGGACGCTTCCCCCACCAGACGATGCTGCGGCAGTTCAGCCGCGACGACCAGCAGGCCGTGGCCGACGCGATGGCGGCGACCGGGGTCACCGCCATCGCGGGGCGCCCGGTCGACCAGCTGTCGGGTGGCCAGCGCCAACGGGTGTGGATCGCGATGGTGCTGGCGCAGCAGACACCGCTGATCCTGCTCGACGAGCCCACCACGTTCCTGGACATCGCCCACCAGATCGAGTTGCTCGACCTCTTCGGCGACCTCAACGCCGAGCAGGGCCGCACCATCGTCGCGGTGCTGCACGACCTGAATCACGCCTGCCGGTTCGCCGACCAGATCATCGCCATGAAGGCTGGATCGATTGTGGCGCAGGGAAACCCTGCCGAGGTCATCACTGCGGCCCTGGTCGAAGAGGTGTACGGGCTGAAGTGTCAGGTGATCGACGACCCGGAGACGGGCACGCCGTTGGTCGTGCCGCGGGCGTCGGCCCGAATGCGCGCCAGGAGGCAGGACTCCACCCGCCGCTGACGACCCGGGGCGGGGGTAGACCTGAGCCTGTGAACCTTCTAAGGTTAGGGTAACCTCTCTAACGGCCGGCTGTCGACGCGTCGGTCGCCACGGACGTCAACAACGCTGGAGGGCAAGCAATGCTCCGAACCATGCTGGGCGGCAAGGTGCATCGCGCCACCGTCACCCAGGCGGACCTGCACTACGTCGGTTCGATCACCATCGATCAGGACCTCATGCGAGCCGCGGACATCCTCGAGGGCGAACAGGTCGACGTCGTCGACGTCACCAACGGCGCGCGCATCACCACGTACGCGATCACCGGCACAGCCGGCTCCGGCGTCATCGGAATCAACGGCGCCGCAGCCCATTTGATCAACCCCGGTGACCTCGTCATCATCATGTCGTTCCAGCGACTCGACGAGCGCGAGGTGTCGCGCCACGCACCACGCGTCGTCCACGTCGACGACCGCAACCGGATCGTCGCCCTCGGTGACGACCCGGCCCAGCCCGTCCCCGGGTCGGTCGACCAACTGGCGAGCCGGTGATGACGATGACCGTGAACGGCAACCACCGACCACGCACCGACGACGACGTCCTGGGAGTCGTCGGCGTCGGCTTTGGGCCGTCGAACCTCGGTCTGGCGATCGCCATCGAAGAGCACAACGAGTCGTGCGCGGACGGGCAGGCGATCACCGCCGAGTTCATCGAGTCCAAAGCCGAATTCGGCTGGCACACCGGCATGTTGATCCCCGGCACGACCATGCAGATCTCGTTCCTCAAGGACCTGGCGAGTCAGCGCAACGTGCGGAGCCGCTACACGTTCCTGAGCTACCTGACCGAGCGTGGCCGTCTCAACGAGTTCATCAACCACCAGACGTTCTTCCCCACGCGGCTGGAGTTTCACGACTACCTGGAGTGGGCGGCGGCGAGGGTGTCGGCGACGGTGCACTACGGCACCCGGGCGGTGGCCGTCCGCGACGAGGGCGACTGCCTGGCCGTCGACCTCGACGGGGTCACGGGCGGAACGCTGCGCGCCCGGGCCGTGGTCCTCGCCGGCGGGCTCCGGCCCCAGTTGCCGGGCGGGGTGACCGAGACGTCGCGCCAGTTTCACAATCACGAGGTGCTCGACAAGTTGCAGACGTTGCCGTCGATCGCGCATCGGCGCTTCGTCGTGGTGGGGGCGGGGCAGAGTGCCGCGGAGGTGACCGACTACCTGCACACCACCTACCCGGACGCCGAGGTGCACGGTGTGTTCGCAAAGTACGGCTACAGCCCGGCCGACGACAGCCCCTATGCCAACCGGGTTTTCGACCCCGCGGCGGTCGACGACTTCTACACCGCCGAGCCGACGGTGCGCCAGCGGCTGCTGGACTACCACCGAGCCACCAACTACTCGTGCGTCGACCTGCCGCTGATCGAGGCGCTCTACGCCCGGGAATACGCTGAGCGGGTGGCCGGCAATCGCCGGTTGTACTTCCACGGGGCGTCGGGCATCCAGTCGGCGACCGAGGACGAGTCCGGAGTCCACGTCGTCGTCGAGCACCATCCGACGAAGGCGGTCGAGACGCTCGACTGTGACGCGGTGGTCTACGCCACCGGCTTCACGCCCATGTCGCTGCCCGACATCCTCGGCGATCTGTGCGATCCGAAGGTGTTCTCGGCCGACGGGCCCGAGGTGGCACGCGACTACCGGCTGCGGACCGCACGTGACGTGCCGGGCGCGATCTATCTGCAGGGCGGCACCGAGCACACCCACGGGCTGAGCTCGTCGCTGATCTCCAACATTGCCGTACGGTGCGGCGAGATCGTCGAATCCATCGCGACGGACCCGGTTTTCGGGCCGTCTCGCCGCCGCACCGTCGGCACTACCGCCGCCGGCTAGGGCTGATCGGTCAGGTAACCGCCACCGCGTCCGAAGAACTCCAGCGCGGGCAGCTCGGTGCCGTCGTCGAGGCGAACCACCTCGACGACGAGCCCGGGCGCGTCCCCGCGATGGGCCTGCGGGCCCGCCACGATCACCATGCCGTCACCCTCGGCGATGAACACCCGCCCCGGGGTGCCGCCGTAGCGGCAGCGCGACACCGACGCGCGCAGGATGCGGATCCGCTGGCCCCGCCAATACGTGACGGCGTTCGGGTACGGGTCGGACAGGGCGCGGACGAATCGGTCCAAATCCTCTGCCGACCAACGCCAGTCGACGATGCTGTCCCTGGCCGACCGCTTGTGGAAGAACGTGCGCTCGTCGAGGTTCTGGGGCGTCCAGGTGGCGGTGCCCTGCTCGATGAGGTCCAGCGATTCGATCAGCACGTCCGGAATGAGGTCGATGGTTGCGCGGACCAGCGAGGTCCCGGTGTCGGTCGGCCCGATCGGAATGGACCGCTGGAGCACGATGTCACCGGTGTCGAGTTCGTCGTCCATTCGATGGGCCGTGAGCCCGACTTCCGTTGCGCCGCTGATCATCGCCCAGATGACCGGCGAGAAGCCGGTGAACTTCGGCAACAGCGAATCGTGCAGGTTGAGCGTTCCGTGCGGCGGCAGGTCGAACAGCTCCCGCGGCAGCCAGGTACGCCAGTTGTTGGCGACGATGATGTCCGGTTTGGCGTCACGGACGCGTTCGATCAACTCCTCGTCGGGCCGCTGGGCCAGATGCACCGGAATGCCGTGGTGGCGGGCCAGTTCCTCGACGGAATCCGACCAAATCGATTCGTACGGCTGATCACTCGGCGGATGCGTAACCGCCAGGACGACGTCGTGATGCGACGTGACGAGCGCTTCCAAGGTCCTGTGACCCCAGGTTTGGTATCCGAATGTTGCTACCCGCATGATCCACCTCCCAATGTGTACCTAGATTTGGCTAGCCTAACCTTTGATATGGTGGCGTGGTTCGGGTGGGCGCGCCAAGGGTGTGCCCGGTTCCGCGACGGCACCCCAAGGTCATCGATGAGGAGAGCACATGTCGGGCAATCCATTTGACGACGAGACGGCCAACTTCTACGTGCTCGTCAACGGCGAGGATCAGCACTCGCTGTGGCCGACGTTCAAGCAGGTTCCCGGTGGCTGGACCATCGTCTTCGGGGCCGAGGGCGGGGCGAGCCGGCAGGCCTGCCTCGACTACGTCGACGAGAACTGGACCGACATGCGTCCGAAGAGTCTTCGGCTGCGCATGGCGGCGGCATCACCAGGGGCTGACTCGACATCGTAGCCACGATCACGGATTCGTCGACGACAAGCGAGGAAGCGCGTACGGGCAGCGCGATCCTGCGGCGAACCGTCACCCGCAATGCCCGGCTGCTCACCGTGGGCTCGCTGTTGATCTGCGGCCATCAGTTGTGCGAGGCCATGGTTCCCGTGATGATCGGCGTCGTCATCGGCCGCGCCGTGGAGACCGGTGACGTCGGCCAGCTGATCGTGTGGATCGCCGCACTCGCCACACTGTTCCTGCTGCTGACGTTCTGCTACCAAAGCGGCGCCAGGTACCTGATGCGTGCCATCGCCACCGAGGGCCATCAGCTCCGGGTCGACCTCTCCTCGCGGATCCTGCATCCCTTCCGGCTGCGGACCCCACTGCGCAGCGGCGAATTGTTGTCCATCGCAGGCACGGACGCCGACGAGACGTCCTATCTCCTGGACTACGTCCCGCGCATCGCCGGATCGGTCACCGCCATCGTGGTCTGCGCGGGCGTGCTGCTGTCGATCGACGTGCCGTTGGGCCTGGTGGTGCTCGTCGGCACGCCGGTAATCCTGTACCTGTTGCACTTCGGTGGGCCGGTCATCACCCGGCGGGTCGCAGATCAGCAGGAACTCGCCGGCAAGGCGACCGCAATGTCGGCCGACCTCGTCGCCGGGCTGCGACCCCTGCGCGGCATCGGCGCGGAGGATGCCGCCGGGCGCAGGTACCGCGCCGTCAGCCAGGAAGCCCTGGCCGCCACGCTGCGGGCGACCCGCTCGCAGAGCGTGTTCGTCGGCGTCTCCACCGCCACGAGCTCACTGCTGGCCGTCGGGGTCGCCGTCACCGCAGGCTGGTTCGCGCTGCGCGGGCAGATCTCGATCGGTGAACTGGTGACCGTGATCGGGCTGGCCCAATTCCTGCTGGAGCCGTTCAACACCATGGCCGAGGTGCCCAGCTGGGTGGCCGAGGCCCGCGCGTCGGCGGTGCGCGTCGGTTGGGTCGAGGACGCGCCGGTCGCGCTGTCGCCGGGGTCGGCCAGCCTGAACTCGGGTCCACACGCACTCGAACTACGCGACCTCCGGCACGGATCGCTCGAGGGCGTGACGCTGTCGGTCGAGGCAGGGTCGATGGTCGGCCTCGTCGCCGCCCGGTCCGCGGATGCCGACGCGCTGGTCAAAGTGCTCTCTGGACAACTGGTTCCGGGCGAGTACGACGGGGAGGTCCGGATTGGCGGCGTCACACTCGAGGATCTGGACCTCGGGGAATCGCGCCGGGCGCTTCTGGTCGAACCGCACAGGGCGGATCTGTTCACGGGATCGATGCGGTCGAATCTGCTCAGCGGGGACGCCGGGGCCGACGACGACCACGTGGACGCCGCGCTGAGGTCGTCGTGCGCGGTCGAGGTCGTCGAGGTGCACGGCGGGAACCTCGACCACGGCGTCACCGAGCGGGGCGCCAGCCTCTCGGGCGGGCAACGGCAGCGGCTCGTGCTCGCCCGGGCGCTGCTGCGGCGCGCGCCCGTCCTGGTCCTGCACGAGCCGACGACCGCGGTGGACGCCGTCACCGAAAGCGCGGTGGCTCAGGGCATCACCGAGCTTCGCCACGGTTCCCGGGCGCGGGCGTTCACGACGCTGATCGTGACGTGCAGTCCCGCGCTGCTCGCGGCGACCGACGGGGTGGTGTTCCTCGAGGGCGGCCGGGTGGTGGCCACCGGGTCACATGCCGAGCTGATGGAACGCCCGGACTACCGGTCGGCGGTGTTGCGATGACGGGGACCACCGTCGCCGACGGTGACATCCTGCCCGTCGCAACCGGACGCGAGACGTGGGCATGGTTGCGCCGAGAGTTGTGGAGCCGCGCGGGATCCGGACTCCTGACGGTCCTCGTCGGGCTGATCGCCGCCGCGACGGCCGTGCTGCCCGTCTATATGCTCGGCGTGCTCGTCGACCGCATCATCGACGGATCGCCGCCCTCGGTGATCGTCGTGATCGGTGTCGTCGTGGCCACGGCCGCCGTGGTCGGTGGGCTGACGACCGGGTTGTCGAACTACCTCATCGGCCGGCTCGGCGCCGTCGCGCTGGCCGACCTGCGCGAGGCCGGCGTGGAACGCGCGCTGTCGCTGCCGACGGCGACCGTCGAGCGGGTCGGACGCGGTGACGTTCTCTCGCGCGTCAGCACCGACGTCGCGACGATCGGCAAGGCGGTGTCCGACGTCATCCCCACGATGTTCTCGTCGATCCTGTTGGCCGTGTTGTCCCTGGCCGCGATGGCCGGTCTGGACTGGCGGCTGGGACTCGCCGGTGCGGTCGCGGTCCCGCTCTACGTGTTCGCCCTGCGGTGGTACCTGCCGCGCTCGGCACCCCGGTACGCCGAGGAGCGGCGGGCCATCGCCGAACGCTCACAGGTGTTGATGGAGAGCATGATCGGCTCGGCGACCGTCCACGCCTACGGCCTGCACGCCGAGCACCAGAGCGCGATCCAGGTGGCGTCCGCTCGGGTCCGGGACATCTCGCTCGCCGTGTTCACGCTCTTCACCCGATTCGTGGGCCGCATCAACCGCGCCGAGTTCATCGGATTGGCCGTCATCCTGGTGACGGGCTTCTGGCTGGTGAAGACCGGCGCCGGCACGGTGGGTCAGACGACGGCCGCCGCGCTGCTGTTCCATCGCCTGTTCAGTCCGATCAGCCAGCTGCTCTTCACCTTCGACGAAGCCCAGGACGCCGGCGCGAGCCTGGCCCGCCTGGTGGGGCTGGTCACCATGCCGCTCCAGGTAGCGCGACCGACGGAGCCGGGATCGGAGCCGGGGGATGCATCCCTGGACCTCGAGGATCTGCACTTCAGCTACGACGGTGAGCACACCGTCGTGCACGGCGTCGGCCTCCGAGTCGAGCCGGGGGAGCGCGTGGCGTTGGTCGGGTCGACGGGCGCCGGGAAGTCCACGGTGGCCGGGATTGCCGCCGGCGCACTCACCCCTGCGCGGGGGGCCGTGCGCATCGGCGGGGTCGACGTGTCCAGTTTGACGCCCGAACAGCGCCGTCGGCACATCGCGATCGTCAGCCAGGACGTGCACGTCTTCGCGGGCGCGCTCGTCGACGACCTCCGCTTGGCGAAGGCCGATGCCACCGAGGACCAGGTGCGCGACGCGCTGCGGGCGGTCGGGGCCGAGGAGTGGGTCGACGCACTCGACGACGGGCTCGACACGGTCGTGGGCGAAGGCGGCCACGAGCTGACATCGGCTCAGGCGCAACAACTCGCGCTGGCCCGCCTGATGCTCGCCGACCCCACGGTCGCGGTGTTGGACGAAGCGACCGCCGAGGCCGGAAGTCAGGGTGCACGCGAACTGGAGCGTGCGGCCGCCGCGGTGACCGCGGGCCGCACGACCCTGATCATTGCGCACCGACTCACCCAGGCCGCGTCGGCCGACCGGGTGATCGTGATGGCCCAGGGCAGGGTCGTCGAACAAGGAAGCCACCATGACCTGGTCGCGGCGGGTGGGCGCTACGCCCAGCTGTGGCGCGCCTGGGCAGCAGACCATTCTCGCGGGGAGTAGTACGACATGACGACGACCGAGATCGACGGCCTGACCCCAAGCGCTCGCTTGGACCTGTTGCGCGAGTGGAACGATGCGACCTGGCCCGACACCACCACCACGGTGCCTGCGGCCTTCGCCAGGCAGGTCGACCGAACCCCCGACGCGCTGGCCGTCGTCGCCGGAGACGTGCGACTGACCTACCGCGAATTGGCCGACCGTGCCTACCAACTCGCGAATCACCTGAGGGCCGCGGGCGTCGAGCACGAACAGATGGTGGCCATCGCGTTGCCCCGGTCGGCCGAGATGGTGGTGGCGGCAATGGCGATTCTCGCCGCCGGCGGAGCCTTCGTTCCCGTCGACCCCCAGTGGCCGGCCGAGCGTAGGCAGCAGGTCCTGGCGGACACCCGGGCCACCTCGGTCGTGGTCGCGCCGGGCACGGCCCAGGCGGGCGACCCGACCGCCGTCGAAATCGCCCTGGAGGCATGGGCGTTCGAACACCACCCGACGACGGCGCCGCCGACCACCGTCGACGGCAGCCAGCTGGCGTACGTCATCTTCACCTCGGGGTCCACCGGCAAGCCCAAGGGTGCGATGATCCGCCACGAGGCCATCGCCGAACGACTGACCTGGCAGGTCGAGGACGTCCTCGGATTCGGCCCCGGGGACGCGTCGCTGTTCAAGGCGCCGCTGTCGTTCGACATCTCCGTCAACGAGATTCTGCTGCCGCTGGTGTCCGGTGGCTACGTGGTGGTGGCCGATCCCGGCGGGGAGCGCGACCCGCAATACCTGCTCGACCTGATCTCGGGTGAGAAGGTCACCTTCGTCTACCTGGTGTCGTCGATGCTCGACGTGCTCCTCGACCTCTCCGAGGGCACCAGCCTGCTGTCCGGGCTGAAGCACGTCTGGTGCGGCGGCGAGGTGCTGACGCCGGCATTGTTCGACCGGTTCCGGTCCCAACTGAGCACGACGCTCTACCACGGCTACGGACCGGCAGAGGCGACCATCGGCGTCTCGCACGTCGTCTACCGCGACAGTGCCGAGCGGATCGAGACCTCAATCGGACGGCCGAATCCGCACACCCAGCTCTACGTCCTCGACGACGATCTCCGCCCGGTTCCGGTCGGTGTCGGCGGAGAACTGTATGCCGCCGGATTCCTGCTGGGGCGGGGCTACATTCACGCACCCGCGCTGACGGGATCGCGCTTCGTCGCCAATCCCTTCGACGACGACGGCTCGCGGATGTACCGCACCGGCGACCTCGCGCGCTGGACCGCGGAGGGCGTTCTGGAGTTCCTCGGGCGCGCCGACAACCAGGTCAAGATCCGCGGAATGCGGGTGGAGCTCGAGGAGATCGAGGTCGTCCTGGCGTCGCATCCGTCGGTGCGGCACGCTGCGGTCATCCTGCGGCAAACCCCCTCCGGCGGCGCACAATTGACCGGCTACGTCGTCTCCACCGCCGGGGTCGACGCCGACGACCTGGTGAGCTGGTGTGCGACCAAGCTGCCCGAGCACATGGTGCCCGCCGCGGTGATGGTGCTCGACGAGTTCCCCGTCACCGCCAACGGGAAGCTGGATAGGCGCGCGCTGCCCGCCCCGCCGGCCGCGGCCCCGAGCGCCGCCGCTGCGCCGACCGACCCACGCACCCGGGCCATCTGCGACATCTTCGCCGAACTTCTCGGCGTGCCCAGCGTCGGTGCCGACACCGACTTCTTCGCCATGGGTGGCGACAGCATCGTGGCGATGGGCCTGATCAGTCGTGCCCGCAAGATTGGTCTGCGGCTGCGCCCACGTGACGTGTTCTCCTCGCGCACCCCGGCCGCCTTGGCGGCCGCTGCGACCGATATCGACTCGGGGACAACCACTTCGGCGACCGTCGACCCGGTGGGGGAGATCGCCCCGACACCAATTCTGGCGTGGCTCGACGAGGTCGGCAACGGCTTGGACGGCTTCTTCCAGTCCGTCACGCTGCACACCCCCGCCGGGTTGACGACGGCGGCGCTGACCACCATGGTCGACGCCCTGCTCGACTGCCACGACGTCCTGCGCGCTCGCATCGGCACCGTCGACCCGGCCGGTCTGACGATCCCCGCCGCGGGATCGGTCACGGCGGCCGAGGTGCTGCTCCGGGTGCCGCTCGACGGCGACGCCGACGCGGTGACCGCCGAGCAGCGGTCGCTGGCGGTGGCCCGCCTCGACCCGCGCAACGGCCGCATGGTCGACGTGGTCTGGCTGGACGCCGGCGCCGACCGGCCCGGGCGTCTGATCCTGATGCTGCACCACGTGGTCGTCGACGGCGTGTCGCTGCGCCTGCTGGGCGAGGACCTCGCGGCCGCCTGGGCGAACGTGTCAGCCGGGCAGCCGATTTCACTCACCAAGGCGGACAACCCGCTTCGGCAGTGGTCCGACGAGCTCCGCGCCGCCACGGCGGACGGCACGTTCGCCGCCGACGAGGACCATTGGCTCCGCGTCGCCGGTGCGGCAGACGAGCGGGCGATCGGCAGCCGACCGCTGGACCCGGCGGTCGACGTGGTCGCGACCGAGGCCAGGCTGACGGTGCGCCTCGGCGCGGAGGTCACGGGCCGGCTGCTGGGACCGGTGCCGAACGCGATCCGTGGCGGCGTCGACGACGTGCTGGTGGCCGCCCTCGCGGTGGCCATCGCCGAGTGGCGTGGCGGCGAGTCGTCGGCAGTGCTGCTCGAACTGGAGGGACACGGCCGCGAGGCCGAACACCTCGGTGCGGCAGGCGAACACCTGGACCTGTCCCGCACGGTGGGCTGGTTCACCACCCTCTTCCCCGTCCTGGTCGACCCCGGTGCGACGGCCTGGGACCGTCTGACCTCCGGCGGACGGGAACTGGGCGACGCCGTCAAGGCGGTCAAGGACCAGCTGCGCGCGGTACCGCGCAACGGGTTGAGCTACGGCGCCCTGCGCTACCTGTCGGGCCGGGCGCGCCCGGACCTGGCGGTCCAGCCACAGGTGCTGTTCAACTACCTCGGCAGGTTCGGTGGAGCGGGCGACGCACCGTGGACCCTCGCGGAAGACGTCGTGGCCGAGGACCGCGACCCCCGCATGCCCCTGCCGAGGGCCGTCGAGGTCAACGCCATCACCGTGGAAACCGGCGAGGGACCGCGACTGGAGGCGACGTTCAGCTGGCCGTCGGGGATCCTGGATCACGCACGCGTGGAGCAGCTCTCGCGCCTGTGGAAGGACGCCCTGGAGGCGATTGCGGTCAACGGCGCGGTAAGTGGTCCGACTCCCTCGGACTTTCCGCTCGTCACACTCACCCAGTCCGACGTGGACGCGCTCGCGGCCGGCATGGGTGCCCTGGTGGACGTTCTGCCACCGTCGCCACTGCAGGCCGGCATCTACTTCCACTCCACCTACGCCGACGACGACCCGTACGTCGTCCAGCAGATCGTCGAGCTGGCCGGCCCGGTCGACGCGGAGCGCTTGCACGCCGCGGCGAACGCCATCCTCGCGCGGCACCCTCACCTCGGTGCGGCCTTCCGGGCCACGCCCGGCGGCGACGTCGTCTCGGTGATCGGGCCCGCCCGCGACATGCCCTGGCTCTTCGTCGACCTCGCCGACACCGACGCCGACGACGCCGCCGCCCGGGTCCGGGAGGTGGCCGCCGAGCAGCGCCGGCCGTTCGACCTGGCCCAGCCGCCGCTGATGCGCTATGCGCTGGTGCGGCTGACACCGCAGCGTCACGTCCTGATGCAGACCGTCCACCACGTCGTCGCAGACGGCTGGTCGGTGCCCATCGTGCTACGGGAAATCGCTGCACTGCACGACGATCCGGCGGCCGCCCTGCCCACGGCGCCCCGCTACGGGGACTACCTGAACTGGGTCGCCCAGGCGCCCGTCGAGGAGGCGCTCGACGCGTGGCGCACCGAGCTGGGCGGCGTCGACGAGCCGACCCGACTCGCGGACGCCCTGCCGCCCAGCACGTCCGTCGACGTCGGTTTCGGCAAGGTCGGTGCGGTGCTGCCGGCGGACCTCGCCGCCGGGCTCGCGGACTGGGCGGGCGCCCACGGCGTCACCGTCGGCGCGGTGGTCGGCGCGGCGTGGGGTATCGCGGTGGGCCGGCTCAGCGGTCGCACCGACGTGGTCTTCGGTTCGACGGTCTCGGGCCGGGGGGTCGACGTTCCCGGGATCGACGACATGGTCGGCCTGCTGATCAACACCGTCGCGGCCCGAACCCACTGGGCCGTGGGTGAATCCCTCGAAACTGTCGTCCGCCGGTTCGCCGACGCGCAGACGGCATTGCTCGAAGGCCACCACGTGGCGCTCGCGGACGTCCAGCAGGCCATCGGGGTCACCGACCTCTTCGACACCCTGGTCGTCGTCGAGAACCACCCCGCCGCCAACCATCCCGGCGCCAGCATCCGGGTCGCCTCGCTCGACGTGGTCGAGGCGCCGCACTATCCCCTCACCCTCATGGTCAAGCCGGGCGAGCCGTTCACCGTCGCACTGACTCACGACCTCGGCGTCGTCGCCGCCGCGACGGCGGAGCGCGTGCTCGCGTTCTATCAACGAATCCTCACCACGATCGTCGACTCCGCGGACACCGCGTGCGGCGACGTCGAACTGCTCACCCCGGCCGAGTACGACGCGGTGCTGGCGGCCGGCATCGGCGCACCCGCGTGGCGGGGCACCGTCCTGAACGCATTCGACGACCAGGTGCGCCGCACGCCGACCGCCGTGGCCGTCGCCGACGGCGAGGGCCGGGTGACCTACGCCGAACTGGACGGCCAGGCGATCCGGCTGGCCGGTGCCCTGGCCGAGGCCGGCGTCCGCCGCGGGGACGTGGTGGCCGTCGCCGTCGGCCGCACCACCGACCTGGCAGTCGCCCTGCTGGGCGTACTGCGTTCCGGCGCTGCGTACCTGCCCGTCGATCCGCACTACCCGCACGCGCGCATCAGCTTCATGCTCGACGACGCCCGCCCGCGGGTGATCGTAGTCGACGGCCGACCGTTGCCACCGCACCAGCTGCCGACGGTGTCGGTCGACGCGAACGCCGGGTACCGGGACGGGTCACGCGTCGACGTGGGACCCGACGACGCCGCGTCCGTCGTCTACACCTCCGGCAGTACCGGCAGGCCGAAGGGCACCGTCGGAACCCACGGCGCCCTGGCCAACCGGCTCGCGTGGGCAGCCGACGCGTGGTCGCACGACCACGACGACGTCCGGGTCGCGCGGAGTTCGACGAGTTTCGTCGACGGCTCCACCGAACTGCTCGGTGCGCTGGTGGCGGGCGCCACCACGGTGATCGCCGACGAGGACACCGCCCGGGACGCGGCCGCACTCGCCGCCCTGGTCGAATCGGCCGGGGCCACCCAACTTCTCGTCGTGCCGAGCCTGGCCGTGGCGATGGTCGAGTCGGCGCCCACGGGTCTGGGGCACGTCCGACGCTGGATCTGCAGTGGCGAGGCCCTCGACGACGGCACCGTGGCCGCGCTGCGGCGGGTGTCGCCGGACGCGCAGATCGTGAATTCCTACGGGTCGTCCGAAGTCGCGGGCGACGTGCTCGCCGGGCCGGTGCCCGGCGGCGGTCCGACCACCCTGGGACGCCCCGTGCCCGGTGTGCGCATCCTGCTGCTCGGACCCGACCTCGCACCGGTGCCGCCCGGTGCCGTCGGCGAGATCTACGTCGGCGGAGTCCAACTCGCCCGGGGCTACCTGGACCAGAGTGGTACCACCGCCGCTCGCTTCGTCGCCGACCCCTTCGGCGCGGACGGCGAACGGCTCTACCGGACCGGTGATCTCGCCCGGTGGACCCCGGACGGCGACGTCGCGTTCGTCGGTCGAAGCGACGACCAGGTCAAGATCAACGGTTTTCGCGTCGAGTTGGGGGAGGTCGAGGCGGCACTGGCCGACCTGCCCGGCGTCGCCGACGCCGTCGTCACCGTGCACCACGGACGGTCGGCACGGCTGGACTCCTACGTCGTGGCTCGCGGCGACTCGCCGATCGAGCCGGCGTCGATCCGCGCCGCCCTCGCCGAGCGGCTGCCCGCTCACCTGGTGCCCGCGACGGTGACCCCACTCGCGGAGATCCCGCTGCTGCCCAACGGCAAGCGGGACCGCACGTCGCTTCCCGAACCCGTGCTGTCGACCTCCAAGGTCGCGCCGCGGACTGCGCGGGAATCGTTGATCTGCAACGCCTTCCGGGACGCGCTGAACATCTCGGGCGCGATCGGCATCGACGACGACTTCTTCGCCCTCGGTGGCGACAGCCTGCTGGCGCTCCGGGTGGTCAACCGCCTGACGGGCGCGGGCGTGGCGATCCAGACCAAGGAGCTGTTTGAGCTGCGCACCCCCCGTGCGCTCGAAGACGCCTTGGCCACCCGCGGCCCCGCCGACGCGCCCGCGCCCGAGTCCGCCCCGGCACCGTCCGCCGCGTGGCACGGCCTCGCCGACGACGAGCTGGCCCGCCTGGTCGACGCGTGTCCCGTCGAGGTGCAGGACGTGTGGCCGCTCTCGCCGCTGCAGCAGGGCGTCTACTACCAGTCCACCTACACCGACGACGTCAACACCTATCTGGCGCAGAACGTCTTCGACTTCGACCGCCAGCTCGACGTCGACGCGATACGCACGGCGTTCGGTGCGCTGCTGTCCCGCCACGACAACCTGCGGGCCGGTTTCACCGGTGAGGATCTGGTGCGGCCCGTGCAGTACGTCGGTCGCTTCGTACCCGCCGACGTCGCACTGGTCGACTTGTCGGACCTGACCCCGGAGCCGGCCGCAGACCGGCTCGCCGAGGTGATGCGCGCCGACGCCGAGAAGCCGTTCGACCTGCGCATGCCGCCGCTGGTGCGGCTGACGGTGATCCGGCGGCCGGGGGTCGGCGACAGGCTGCTGCTCACCTGCCACTTCCTGCTGTGGGACGGGTGGTCCCGTGAGCTGGTGCTGCGGGAGCTGTTCGCGCTCTACGACTCCCGCGGTATTCGCGGGGCGCTGCCCTCGGCTGGCAGCACCTACGTCGACTACCTCAGGTGGGTGGACGACCAAGACCAGGCCGCGTCGATCGGGGCCTGGTCCGACGCCCTCGCCGGGCTGGCCGAGGCGACGCTGGTGGCACCCGAGGCCGTCGGCCGCGAACCAGTCCTGCCGCAACGCGTCTACGGCGAGCTGTCCGACGAGGTGACCGCCCGCCTGGAGGAGCACACCAGAACCCGGCCGACGACGGCCAACACGGTCCTCACCACGGCACTGGGCATGGTGCTGGGGTTCGAGACCGGAAGCACCGACGTCGTGTTCGGCACGACCGTGGCGGGCCGGCCACCCGAACTTCCCGGCGTGGAGAACGTCATCGGGCAGTTCCTCAACACCGTCCCGGTCCGCGTGGAGACGACGCCGAATACCACCGTCGCCGAAGTCCTTCGGCGCGTCGAGGACTTCCGCCTCGACCTGATGGCACACGAGTACGTCGGGCTCGGCGACATCACCCGCAGCACCGGCCATCAGCCGCTGTTCGACACGCTCTACGTGCTGCAGAACTTCCTCGATGACGACACGTTCACCGACTTCGAGCGCGAGCACGGCATCGTCGGGGTCGACTTCGTCGACACCACGCACTACCCGCTGACCTGGGTGCTGACCCCCGGCGAGCGGCTGACCGTCAAACTCGAATATCGGCCCGACGTCGTCGACGCGGCGGCCGCGGCGGCCATGGTCGAGCGGTTGGTCCGAGCCGTCGACCTGCTCCTGACCCACTCGGACACCGCGGTGGGCGATCTCGACCTGGTCCTTCCCGCCGAGCGGGACGCACTCGCCGCGCAGTGGCGGTCCACCGAACACGACACGGGCGACGACACCATCGCCGACCTGCTCGCCGAGCGGGCCCGCGGTTGCCCCGACGACACCGCCCTGGTCTTCGGCGACACCCGGCTGACCTACGCCGAACTCGACGGGCGCATCAACCAACTGGCCCGCCGCCTGCTCGCCGGCGGCGCGGGTCCCGAGCGCGTGGTCGCGCTGGCACTCCCGCGGTCGGTGGACATGGTGGTGGCGCTGTTCGCCGTCCTGCGCACCGGCGCCGCCTATCTGCCATTGGAACGGGACTATCCGGTCGCCCGGCTCACCGGAATGCTCGACGACGCCGGCCCGGTGCTGCTGGTCTGTCACGGCGCGAGCGTCGAGGTGGCCGCGCACCAGGAACGCCTCGGCGGACACGTCCTGCGGCTCGACCACCCGGCCGTCCGCGACGAACTGTCGCGCGCGTCGACCGAGAAGCTGACCGACGCCGAACTCGGCGCGTTCGCCAGAAGCGTTGGGGCCCAACGCCTCGAGCATCCGGCATACGTCATCTTCACCTCGGGGTCCACCGGGCGCCCGAAGGGCGTGGTGACGCCCTACCGCGGTCTGACCAACATGCAGCTCAACCACCGGGCCGAGATCTTCGAGCCCGCGATCGCCAAGGCCGGTGGCCGACGGCTGCGCGTGGCGCACACGGTGTCGTTCTCCTTCGACATGTCCTGGGAAGAACTGCTGTGGCTCGTCGAGGGTCACGAGGTGCACGTCTGCGACGAGGAATTACGCAGGGACGCCACCGCATTGGTGGCCTACTGCCACGAGCACCGCGTCGACGTGGTCAACGTGACGCCCAGCTATGCCCATCATCTGTTCGAGCAGGGGCTGCTGGACGCGGGTTCGCATGCGCCGACGCTGGTCCTGCTCGGCGGTGAAGCCGTGTCCGAGGAGGTGTGGCGGCGGCTCCGCGACCTTCCGCACGGCACCGGATACAACCTCTACGGTCCCACCGAGTACACGATCAACACCCTCGGCGCCGGAACCGACGACAGCGTCACCCCTACCGTCGGACAACCGATTTGGAACACACGGGCCTACGTGCTCGACTCCTGGTTGCGTCCCGTGGGCGACGGCGTGGTCGGCGAGCTGTACATCGCCGGCGCCGGGCTGGCGCGCGGATACCTCGACCGACCCGGGCTCACCGCCGACCGCTTCGTCGCCGATCCGTTCGACGAGGGCGCTCGGATGTACCGCACGGGTGACCTGGTCGCCCGTCGGCCGGACGCCGGCGGCACGCTCGACTTCTTCGGCCGCAGCGACGACCAGGTGAAGATCCGCGGCTATCGGGTCGAGCTCGGCGAGGTCGCCGCGGCATTGTCCGCCCTGCCCGGCGTGCGGCAGGCCGTCGCCGTCGCGCGCCCCGGCCCGTCGGCGTCGGTGAAGCAGCTGGTGGGTTACGTCGTCCAGGACGACCCGAGGCCCGACCGCGAAGCGTTCGCCGCCGAACTGCGCGCCGCGGTGTCGGACACCCTGCCCGACTACATGGTGCCCGCGCTCTACGGGTTCGTCGACGAGATTCCGCTGACGGTCAACGGCAAGCTCGACGTGCGCGCACTGCCGGAGCCCGTCGTGCCCGCGGCCGGCGAATCCCGCGACCCGAGGGACGACCGGGAGGCGTTGCTGGCCAACGTCTTCGCCGAGGTGCTCGGCCTGCCGCAGGTCGGCATCGACGACGACTTCTTCACCCTCGGCGGTGACAGCATCTCGTCGATCGCGGTGTCGGGCCGGGCACGCAAGGCGGGGCTGCACCTCACCCCGCGCGACGTGTTCCGCCGCCGGACCGTGGCGGCGCTGGCGGCCGCCGTCCAGACGACGGCGCCGGCGGCGGCCGCCGAGCCCGACAGCGGCGTCGGCGCGGTCGCCGCGACGCCCATGCTCGCCGAGACCGCCGACGCCGGAACGCCGCTGGCCAACTTCTACCAGTCGATGGTGCTGGCGACGCCGGCCGGCATCACGCACGATCAGCTTCACGCCGTGCTGCAGGCTCTGCTCGACACCCACGACATGCTGCGCGCGCGACTCGACGTCGGCGCCGACGGCTGGACGTTGTCGGTGCCGCCGGAGACCGTGTCGGCGGCCTCGGTGCTGGCCGTCCGTGACGGCGTTCTCACCGCGTCCGACGTCGCCGCGGCCACCACCGACGCGGCCGCCGAACTGGCCCCCGAGGACGGGCAGATGATCCGCGTGGTCTGGTACCGCGCCGCCGGCCAGCTGCTGCTGGTCGTCCACCACCTCGTCGTCGACGGCGTGTCGTGGCGCGTCGTCACCGAGGATCTGGCGGCCGCCTGGGCGGACGTCGTCGCCGGTCGGCCCGCCGCCCTCGACGCCGTCCCGACGTCGTTCCGCACGTGGTCGAACGCGATCGCCGCCACCCGTTTCGACGCCGAGGCGCCGTACTGGAACGACGTGCTCTCCACGGCCGACCCCGATCTCGGCCACCGACCCCTGGACGCGGACGTCGACGTGGCGCAGACCGTGCGCTCGCAGGCCTTTTCGCTGCCGGCCGAGGTCAGCTCGGCACTGCTGTCCTCGGTCCCCGCGGCCATCCACGGCGGGGTCAACGACGTGCTGCTCGGCGCGCTGGCGGTGGCGTTGGCCCAATGGCGCGCCGACCGCGGGAACGACGTGACGGCGGCGGTGCTCAACGTCGAGGGCCACGGGCGCGAGCCCGAACTCGTGGCCGGGCACCTCGACCTGTCCCGCACCATCGGGTGGTTCACCGCGATCCACCCGGTGCGCGTCGACCCCGGCCCGCTCGAGTGGAGCGCCGTGCTCGAAGCGGGCGATCGGCTCGCGGCCGCGGTGAAGTCCGTCAAGGAGCAACTGCGCTCGGCGCCCAGCCGCGGGCTGGGCTACGGCGTGCTGCGCCACCTCGACGCCGACCGGCCCGTCCGCGGCGACGCACCGCAGATCTTGTTCAACTACCTGGGGCGCTTCTCGGGTGGCAGCGACAGGGCCTGGGAACCCGTCGCCGACTTCGGCGGGCTTCGCGAAGGCGTCGACCCCACCAATCCCGCGGTGGCACTGGAGATCAACGCCATTGCCGAGGACGGTCCCGGTGGCACCCGACTGACCGTCACGCTCGCCTGGCCGAGCGGCCTGCTCGACCGCGCCGACGTCGACGAACTGGCGACGCTGTGGTCGGCCGCGCTGACGGCACTGACCCGGTGCGACGCGCTGGCCGGTCACACCCCGTCGGACTTTCCGCTCGTCCACGTCACCCAGGACGACCTGGACGACTGGCAGGCGATCGGGCCCGTCGAGGACGTCCTACCGCTGCTGCCCCTTCAGGAGGGCATGTACTTCCACGGCGCACTCGGTGCGGAATCCGAGGACTACGTCGACACCTACCGCGTGCAGCAGATCGCCGAGCTGTCGGGTCCGCTGGACCCGGAGGCGTTGCGCGCCAGCCTGAGTGCCGTCGTCGCCCGCCACCAGGCGCTGCGAGCGGGATTCCACGAGCTGCGCGACGGCCGGATCGCGCAGGTCATCTGGGCAGACGTGCCCGTCGTCCTCGACGTGGTCGACGCGACGGACCTCGACGAGCGGTCGGCGCGCGAGCGTCTCGACGCCGTTGCCGAAGAACGACTCTCGCGTCCCTTCGACCTCGCCGCGCCGCCACTGGTCCGCTACGCGCTGGTGTCGCTGACGGGCCAGGACCACCGGCTGGTCCAGACCATGCACCACATCGTTGCCGACGGCTGGTCCTACCCCGTGATGTTCGGTGACGTGGTCGCGCACTACAACGCGGCGCTCGGCGTCGGTCGGGGACTGACGCCGTTGACCGGGACGCTGCGAGATCACGTCGACGCCGTTCGCGGCGGCGACCAGGAGGCGGCCCGGCACGCCTGGGCGACGGCACTGGCCGGAGTCGAGCCGACCCGGCTGTTCGACGAGCCGACATCGGTTGGGGCGCATCGTAGTGCGGTGCGTCGCCTGTCCGTCGACCACACCGCCGCGCTGACGCGGGCGGCGCGGGCGCGCGGTGTCACCCTCGGCACGGTGGTGCACGGGGCGTGGGGCCTGCTCCTCGGGCGGCTCTTGAACCGACGCCGCGTGGTGTTCGGGTCGACGGTCTCCGGTCGCGGCGGCGAGTTGGCGGGCACCGACTCGATCGTCGGGCTTCTCATCAACACGGTGCCGGTGCCGATGGCCTGGGAACACGACACGACGGTCGCGGCGGCCATGGCGGTACTGCAGGAACAGCAGAGCGCCGTGCTGGACGCCCAGCACCTGGGCCTCGCCGAACTCGCCCGGCTCGCCGGGGTTCGCGACTTCTTCGACACCATGGTGGTGGTCGAGAACTTCCCGACGGTGGCCGATGAGCCGACGAATGACGCTCGCGCCCTCCGGTTCCAGGGCTTCACCGGCATCGACTCGCCGCACTACCCGGTGTCACTGGTCGCCTATCTGGACGACCGCCTGACGGTGGAGATCAAGTACGACACCGGAGCGGTCACCGCCGCCCAGGCCGACCGCTTCGCCGAACGCGTGGAACGCATCCTGGCGGCGTTCACCGACACGCCGGACACCGTCGTCGGCGAGGTCGACCTGCGCACCAACGCCGAACGCGGCCTCGTCGCCGCCACGCAGTCCCGCCCGGGCCCCGACCGCACGCTCGTCGACGCGTTCGCCGCCGCGGCCGCCGCGCACGCCCACCGCACCGCGGTCAGCTGCGGACCCGACCGCCTCACCTACGCCCAGCTCGACCAGCGGGCGTCGGCCGTCGCCGCCACGCTGGCTGGACTGGGGGTCGGCCCGGAGTCCCGGGTGGCGGTGGCGCTGCCCCGGTCGCTCGACCTGATCGTCGCGCTGCTCGCCGTCGTCAAGGCGGGCGGGACGTACGTGCCGCTCGACGTCGACTCACCGGAGGCGCGCCTGCGGCACATCGTCACCGACGCGGCACCGGTCTGTCTCCTGGTCGACCGTGTCGACCGGCTGCCCGACGGGGTCGCGCCGGCGGCCACGCCCGTGGTGCTCGTCGACGACGCCGCCCGGCAGGAGGACGGCACGCCTCCTGCCCCGGCGCTGGACGCCGACCACGCGGCCTACGTCATCTACACCTCCGGTTCCACCGGTCTGCCGAAGGGCGTGGCGGTCACCCATCGCAACGTCGCCGCGTTGTTCCACGGCACCGCAACGCTGTTCGACGTCGGATCCGACGACGTCTGGACGATGTTCCACTCCGCGGCGTTCGACTTCTCGGTGTGGGAGCTGTGGGGTCCGCTGCTGCACGGCGGTCACCTGGTGGTCGTCGAGCAGGCCGTCGCCCGCGATCCCGACCGCTTCCTGGAGCTCCTGTCGGCCGAACGGGTGACCGTGCTGAACCAGACCCCGTCGGCGTTCTACCCGCTGATCGAGGCCGACCGGCAGGGACCGGCGTCGTCCCTGGGCTCGGTGCGCTACGTCGTCTTCGGTGGCGAGGCACTGGACGCCAGCCGACTCACCGCCTGGTACGAACGGCACGACGCCACCTCGCCGCGGTTGGTCAACATGTACGGCATCACCGAGACCTGCGTACACGTCTCGCACCGCCCGCTCGAGGTCGTCGACGCGACCAACGCGGCCGGCAGCGTCATCGGAGACGCCATCCCGGGGCTGCGGATGCATCTGCTCGACGAGTCCCTGCAGCCCGTGCCCACCGGCGTGGTCGGCGAGATCTACGTCGCCGGCGGTCAGATCGCCCGCGGATACGTCGGCAAGCCCGGTCTCACGGCGTCCCGGTTCGTGGCCAACCCGTTCGACGGTGACGGCGAGCGGCTCTACCGCAGCGGCGACACCGCGACGTGGACCGAGGACGGTCAGCTCGTGTACGTCGGGCGCTCGGACCAACAGGTCAAGGTGCGCGGCTACCGGATCGAGCTCGGTGAGGTCGAGTCGGCGCTAGCCGCACTCCCCGACGTGGCGAACGCCGCCGCCGCCGTCCGTCAGGACGAGACGGGCCGCAGTCGACTGGTCGGATACGTGGTCGGGCGGACCCAGCTCGACATGACCGACGTCCGTGCCCGACTGGCCACCCGGCTGCCCGACTACATGGTGCCCACGGCGCTGGTGGTCCTGGAGTCGTTGCCGCTGACGGTCAACGGAAAGCTGGATCGCGCCGCGCTGCCCGCACCCGCAGAAGCACCGGTCCCCGTCGAGCCGCCCGCCACGGGCAGTACCGCAGAGTCGTTGGCCGCGTTGTACTCCGAGATCCTCGGCGCCCCGGTGGGAGTCGACGACGACTTCTTCACCATGGGCGGCGACAGCATCGTCGCGATCCAGCTGGTGAACCGGGCACGGCGCCAAGGCCTGCGCATCACCCCGCAGCAAGTGTTCGTCAACCGGACGCCTGGCGCGCTCGCCGCGGCGGCCGACGCCGTGGCGCCACGGCAGACCGTGGTCGACGACGACGGCGCCCACGCCGGACCGGATCTCGGCGAGGTCATGGTGACGCCCATCGTGCAGCGGCTGGCCGAGCTCGGCGGCCGCGTCGACCGGCTCAACCAGGCCGAGCTGCTGCTCGCACCGGCCGCAGCGACGGCCGAGCAGCTCGAGGCGGCGGTCAACGCGGTCGTCGCGCGCCACGACGCGTTCGGACTGCGACTGCACCGGCCCGCGCCCATGCTGTGGTCGCTGGAAGTGGCAGTGGCGCAACAGGTGCCGGTCGTGCGCGTCGACGCCGCCCGGTTCACCGACGACGAGCTCGCCGACGCGATCGGCGTGGAGTCCGACGCGGCCGCCGGCCGCCTCGACCCCGGGGCGGGGACCCTGGTCGACGCGGTGTGGTTCGACCTCGGCGGGCAACGGCAGGGGCGCCTGCTGCTGACGGTGCACCACCTCGCGGTCGACGGCGTCTCCTGGCGCATCCTCGTCGACGATCTGGCGGAGGCCTTCGACCAGGTGCGCGCCGGCAGCCGACTTACATTGCCGGCGGTGCCGACGTCGATCCGGTCCTACGCCAGGACCGTCAACGAAAGTGCCCAGCAGGCAGCCCGATTGACGGAGTTCGAACACTGGACCTCGACGCTCGCCCCGGGCGGCGGACTCGACGAGCGGGCCACCACGGTGGGCCTGACGGTGGCCGCGACCCGCGACCACGAGGTACGGCTGACCGCGGCGGAGACGGTGCCGCTGCTGACGTCGGTGCCCGCGATGGCCAACGCCGACGTCACCGAGACGTTGGTGGCCGCGTTGTCGGTCGCCGTGCGTCGCTGGCGTGACGGCCGGGGCACCGACCCCGAGGCCCCACTGGTGCTGGACCTGGAGCGGCACGGCCGAGACGGGTGGGGCGAGGGTCTGGACCTGTCGCGCACCGTCGGCTGGTTCACCTCGATTGCGCCGGTTCGGCTGCCCGCCAACGCGTCCGATGATCACGTCGCCGTCCTCAAGGAGACCAAGGAGCGGCTGCGCGCCGCCCCCGACGGCGGTCTGGGATTCGGTCAGCTGCGCTACTGCAACCCCCGCACCGCCGCTGCGCTCGGGCGCCTGCCCGCACCGCAGGTGCTGTTCAACTACCTGGGCAGGTGGGCGTCCGACGGCACCGCGGACTGGGACTCGGCACCGGAGGTGGCCGCGCTGCGCGGTGCCCCCGACCCCGACCTCGGCACGCCGTACCTGCTGGAGATCAACGCCATCTGCGACGACACCGTCGACGGACCGGTGCTGCGAGCGACGCTCACCCATGCCGACGGCGAATTTGACGAGGAGTCCGTCGCCGACCTGGCGCAGCGGTGGCTGGCGGTCCTGCGCGAGCTGGGTCAGCTCGCGGGCGGCCCGTCGGCGCCGTCCCTCACGCCGTCGGACCTGCCGTTCGTCGAGCTGTCCCAGGCCGACGTCGACCGGGTGACCGCCGCGACGTCGGCTGCCGTGGCGGACATCTGGCCGTTGTCGCCGCTGCAGGAGGGCGTGTACTTCCAAGCCAGCTACGCCCAGGCCGCGGTGTACATCGTGCAGAACGTCTTCGAGTTCACCGAACCCGTCGACCCCGACGCGCTGCGCACCGCGTACTCGGCGGTGATGGCGCGCAACCCGGTGCTGCGCTCGGCCTTCCTCGCCCACGGTCTGCCGCATCCGGTGGCCGCGATCGTGAAGGATCCGGTTTGTGAGCCGGAGTTGCTGGACCTCACCGACGTGCCCACCGCCGACCTCGAGACCCGGTTGGCCGAGATCACCGCGGCGGATCGGCTGCGCACCTTCGACCTGGACTCACCGCCGCTGGCACGGATGACGATCGCCCGCACCACCGGCCGCGACCGCCTGATCTTCAGCTATCACTTCCTGCTGCTGGACGGCTGGTCCCGCGAGCAGCTGCTGCGCGAACTGTTCGCCGAATATGCCGCGGCACGAACGGGTGTCGCGGCCGACCTGCCACAGCCGACCGCCCACTTCACCGACTACCTGCGCTGGCTGGACGGTCAGGACCGGGACGCGTCGGCGGCGCGGTGGGCCACGGCGCTGGCCGACCTCGCCGCACCGACGCTGCTGGTCCCCGCCGCCGTGGGCACCGAGCCGACCCTGGCGCTGCGTCTGGACTTCACGTTGACCGAGGACCAGACCGCGACGCTGCTGACGGCAGCCCGCGACGCGGGCGTCACCCTCAACGCCCTCGTGAGCACCGCGCTGGCCATGGTGCTCGCGTACGAAACCGGCAGCGACGACGTCGTCTTCGGCTCCACCGTGGCCGGCCGACCCACCGACCTCGAGGGCATCGAGGACGTCATCGGGCTGTTCCTCAACACCGTCCCGACGCGGGTGCGCCTCGATCCGGGCCGCTCGGTCACCGAGACGATGCGGGCGGTCCAGTCCGAACGCCTGGCCCTGATGGACCACGAGTACCTCGGCCTCGGCGACATCCAGCGCGCACTGGGCTCGGGCAGCGGCCCCCTGTTCGACAGCCTCTACGTGCTGCAGAACTTCCTCGACGACGACACCTTCACCGACATGGAGTCGGAGTACGGCATCGTCGGCCACGACTCGGTCGACGCGTCGCACTACCCGCTGACCTGGGTGGCCTCTCCCGGCCGCGAGCTGTGGGTCAAGCTCGAATACCGGCCGGACGTGGTGGACCGCGCCGACGCCCAGCGGCTGCTCGACCGGCTGCGTCACACCATGCTCCACATCGTCAGCGGGACAACGGCTCTCGCGGCGGTGCCGATGCCGTTGCCGGCGGAGGTCGCCACGCTGGCGGCGCACGACGAAGCGACGCGGCACGACCTTCCCGCCGCGACGGTGGTGGACCTGCTGGCCGAGCGGTGCGCGGCGTCGCCACGGGAGACGGCGCTGGTGTGCGGGGACGACAGCGTGGATTACGGGCACCTGGACGAGCGCGTCAACCGGCTGGCTCGGCTGCTCCGGGATGACGGCATCGGCCCCGAACAGACCGTCGCGCTGGCCATTCCGCGCTCCATCGACGCGGTCGTGGCGCTGTTCGCGGTGCTGCGGGCCGGCGCCGCCTACCTCCCGCTCGAGCTGGACTACCCGGACGAGCGGTTGGCCGTCATGCTCGCCGACGCGGAACCGGTCCGTCTGCTGACGACGGCGGCCGTGGCGTCGCGCATCGCCGCCGTGGTCCTCCCGGACTGCCCGGTCGTGGCGCTCGACGACGAGGCCGTGGCCGCCCGGCTGGCCGCCGCGGCATCCGATTGGGACGGTGTGACGCCGTCGCTGGACCATCCGGCGTACGTCATCTACACCTCGGGGTCGACGGGCAAGCCCAAGGGCGTCGTCACCCCGCATCGTGGCCTGACCAACATGCACCTCAACCACCGCGAGGCCATCTTCGCGCCGGCCATCGCCAAGGCGGGTGGGCGGCGGCTGCGAATCGCCCACACGGTGTCGTTCTCCTTCGACATGTCGTGGGAGGAGCTGCTGTGGCTCGTCGAGGGCCACGAGGTGCACGTCTGCGACGAGGACCTACGCAGGGACGCAACGGCATTGGTGTCCTACTGCCACGAGCGCGACGTGGACGTCGTCAATGTCACGCCCACGTACGCGCAGTTGCTGTTCGACCAGGGTCTCCTCGACCGGACCGGCCACCCGCCGGTCCTGGTGCTGCTCGGCGGCGAGGCGGTGTCGGCCGCGGTCTGGGACCGGTTGCGCGACAGCGACACCAGCTACGGCTACAACCTGTACGGACCCACCGAATACACCATCAACACCCTCGGCGGCGGCACCGACGACAGCGCCACGCCGACCGTCGGCACGCCGATCTGGAACACCCGGGCGCACGTCCTCGACCAGTGGCTGCGGCCCGTGCCGGACGGCGTCGCCGGCGAGCTGTACATCGCCGGTGCGGGGCTCGCCCGGGGATACCTCCGTCAGCCGGGTCTGAGCGCAGGCCGCTTCGTCGCCAACCCCTTCGAGGCCGGCGGCCGGATGTACCGGACCGGCGACCTCGTCGTGCGGCGCCCCGCCACCGACGACCGGGCCGGGAATCTCGACTTCCTCGGCCGCACGGACGATCAGGTGAAGATCCGCGGCTACCGCGTCGAAGTCGGAGACGTGCAGAGTGCGATCGCCGACCATCCCCGGGTGGCGCAGGTCGCGGTGGTCGCCCGCCCCGACCCGAAGACCTCCGGGTCGCATCGGTTGGTCGCCTACGTGGTGCCCGCGGGTGGCCCGACGCCCTCCGACGAGGACGCCGCTGCGCTGGTGGGTGAGTTGCGCACCCATCTCAAGGGTGCGCTGCCGGGCTACATGGTGCCCTCGGCCATCGCGGTGCTCGACCGACTTCCGTTGACCGACAACGGAAAGCTCGACGTCCGCGCCCTGCCGCAGGTCGACTCCGCCACCCAACGCGCGCCGAGCCGGGCGCCGCAGTCGGCGACGGAGGAGGCGCTCTGCCGGATCTTCGGCGAGGTGCTGGGACTCGACGAGGTCGGCGTGGACGACGACTTCTTCGACCTCGGGGGCCACTCGCTGCTGAGCATCCGACTGATCGGTGCCGTTCGGGCTGGGCTCGGTGTCGAGACGTCGATCCGCGACGTGTTCGACGCCCCGACCGTCGGTGCGCTTGCGGCCCTCGTCGATTCGCAGCCGACGGCGCAGGCGCCCCGGCCGGCGCTGACGGCCGGCCAACGCCCGGAGGTCATCCCGACCTCACCGGCGCAGGAACGCCTGTTGATCCTGGACCGCCTCGGCGAGACCGGACTGGCCTACAACTATCCGCTGGTGTTCCGGGTCCGCGGCCCGCTCGACGCCGACGCGCTGCGCGCGGCGCTCGGCGACGTCGTCGACCGCCACGAATCGTTGCGGACGGTGTTCGGTGATCGCGACGGCGTCCCGTTCCAACGCATCCTGCCCGCCGGGACCCCCGTTCCGCTGCGGGTTCTCGAGCGGGTCGAGACCGATGTCACGGCGCAGATCGCGGCGTCGACGGCGCACGCCTTCGACCTGTCGTCGGAGATTCCGTTGCGGGTCGACGTGATCCGGGTGGGCGCCGACGATCACACGGTCGTCGTGCTGCTGCACCACATCGCCACCGACGAGTGGTCGGACGCGCCGTTCGTCGCCGACCTGAACCGCGCGTACTCCGCGCGGGTGGCCGGCAGGGCACCCGACCTGCCCGACCTGCCCGTACAGTACGCGGACTACGCGCTGTGGCAGCACGAGCTGCTGGCGTCCATCGGCGAGGACCGGCTGACCTACTGGCGTGCGGCGCTCGCCGGCGCACCCGACGAACTCGCCCTGCCGACCGACCGGCCACGGCCGATCCGTCCCAGCGGCGTCGGCGGCACCGTCACGGTCGACCTCCCGCCGGAAGTGGCTGCGGCAGTTCGCAACCTGGCCGGCGAGCACCAGGTCAGCGTGTTGATGGTGGTGCATGCGGCGGTGGCCGTGCTGTTGCACCGGTTGGGCGCTGGTGACGACGTGGTCGTCGGGACACCGGTCGCGGGCCGGTCCGACGCGGCCCTCGACGACGTCATCGGATTCTTCGTCAACACCGTGGTGCTGAGGGTCGACCTGTCGGGCAACCCGACGTTCGCCGAGCTGTTGACCCGGGTCCGGACGGCCGACCTGGCGGCCTTCGCCCACCAGGAGCTGCCCTTCGAACGCCTCGTCGAGGACCTCAACCCGCCACGCGTCGCCGGCCGCAACCCCTTGTTCGGCGTCTTCGTCGGCTATCACCGTCGCGACGGCGTGGACGCCGACATGTTCGGTCTGCCCACGCAGTGGCTCGACGCCGACTCGTCGGCGGCGATGTTCGACCTCGGCTTCACCGTGGTCGACGGGGGAGTGGACGTCGGTGCCACGATCCTGGCCGAGTACGGGGCCGACCTGTTCGACGAGTCGTCGGTCCGGACGCTGACGTCCCGGTTGGTGCGGATCCTGGGCGAAGCGTCGACCGCCGTCGACGCGGCGATCGGGGGCGTCGACCTGCTCGATGACGGTGAGTTCGAGGACCTGGTAGCCGATCGCAACCGCACCAGCCGCGACGTGGCGCCAACGGGATTGGGCGCGTTGGTGTCTCGGCAAGCGGCCGTGGTTTCGACCGCCACGGCCGTGGTGTTCGACGGCCGGGAGCTGAGCTATGCCGAGCTCGACGCATGGTCGGACCGCCTGGCCGCCCAACTCGTCGCCGACGGCGCCCACCAGGGCGCCGTCGTCGGGGTCTCGCTGCCCCGGTCGGTGGAGCTGATCGTCGCCCTGGTCGCCGTCGCGAAGTCGGGTGCGGCATTCCTGCCTCTGGACCCCGACTATCCGCCGGACCGGTTGGCGTTCATGGTGGCCGACGCCGCGCCGGCCGTAGTGCTGGACGACCCGTACACGGTGGTGTGCGCCAGCGTGGACACGGCAGCCGCGCCGCCGGTCGCCGTCGACCCACGGCAGGTGGCGTACGTGCTGTACACGTCTGGTTCGACGGGACGGCCCAAGGGCGTCGCGGTGCCGCACGCGGGCATCGTGAACCGCATCGCCTGGCTGCAGGACGCGTATCCGCTGACGGTCGAGGACCGGATGCTGGTGAAGACTCCGATCAGCTTCGACACCTCGGTGTGGGAGGTGTTCTGGCCGTTGAGCGTTGGCGCCACCCTGGTGGTGGCCCGCCCCGGCGGGCACCGCGATCCCGCCTACCTGGCCGAGACCATCGTCTCCGAACGGGTCACCGCGGTCGACTTCGTGCCGTCGATGCTCGAGCTCTTCCTGGAGGAGCCGCGGGCCGCGCAATGCACGTCGCTGACCCGCGTCACCGTGGGTGGAGAGGCGCTGTCGGCCGACGTCGCGGCGCGGGTGGCCGACGTCGTCGGCGTGCCGCTGCACAATCTGTACGGCCCCACCGAGGCGTCGGTCGACGTCCTCGGATGGACCGCCGACGGCGGCCCGGTCGCGCTGGGCGTGCCGGGCTGGAACGTCCGCGCGTACGTGCTCGACGCGTACCTCAACCCCGTCCCGGTGGGCGCTCCCGGCGAGTTGTACCTGGCCGGCGTCCAACTGGCCGACGGCTACCTTCGCCGGTACGGGCTGACCGCCGCGAGCTTCGTGGCCAATCCCTTCGAGGCGGGGGCACGGATGTACCGGACGGGTGACGCCGTGCGCTGGCGGCGCGACGGCATGCTGGAGTATCTCGGCCGGACCGACGACCAGATCAAGCTGCGCGGGGTCAGGATCGAGCCCGGCGAGATCGAAACCGTGCTGGGGACGCACCCGGCGGTGGCCTCGGCGCGCGTGGTCGTCCGCGGTGACCTGCTGGTGGCGTACTACCTGCCCGCCGGGGGCACCGAGACGCCGGATGCCGACGCGCTGCGGACACACGCGCTCGGCTCATTGCCGGTCCACATGGTGCCGTCGGCGTTCGTCGCAGTGGAGGCGTATCCGTTGACGCCCAGCGGCAAGCTGGACCGTAGGGCGCTGCCGGATCCGCAGATCGCCTCGGGCGCTGGACGACCCGCCGACACCGCGGTGCAGCAGCGCCTCTGCGAGCTGTTCTCCGACGTGCTCGGGGTCGCGGTGACGAGCGTCGACGACGACTTCTTCACCCTCGGTGGCCATTCGCTCCTGTTGGTCCGGCTGGCATCGGTCATCCGCCGGGAGTTCCAGGTCGACGTGCCGGTGGCGACGCTGATGGTCGCCCCGACCGTGGCCGAGGTGGCGGCCCTGTTGGACGAGTCCGGCGGGAGTGCCGACAGCTTGGCGCCCGTGCTGCCGCTGCGGACGACCGGCTCGGCGGCGCCGCTGTTCTGCCTGGCTCCGGCCAGCGGGCTGAGTTGGCAGTTCGCCGGGCTGAAGAGACATGTGCCGCAGGACGTTCCGCTGTACGGATTGCAGTCGCCGCTGTTCCACGACGGCCGGCTGCCCGAGGGCATCGGCACCCTGGCCGCCGACTACGCCGACAGGGTCGGTGACGTCGCACCGCGCGGGCCGATCCGGCTCCTCGGGTGGTCGTTCGGCGGGTCGATGGCGCTGCTCGTCGCCGAGGAACTCGTCCGTCGCGGCCGCGAGGTGACGTTCGTGGGCATGCTCGACGCCCGCACCGACGTGGTCGCCGACGCCGACGAGTTCGACCCGGCGACCGTGCTGGCGGGCCTGCTCCGGGAGATGGGCTTCCCCGTCGACCCGGCTGCGACCGTCACCGTCGACGAGGCCGTCGAACTGGTGCGAACCAGCGGCGACGCGATCTCGATCCTCGACGACGCGCAGATCGCGCGGGTCGTCGAGAACTACGTCGCCGCAGAGCGTTTGACCGCGAACGCGGATTACGGCCGCTACGACGGCGACGTGTTCTTCGTCGACGCCACGCGCTTGGAGATGAACCTGACCGGGGTGGCCTCGGCCGGCTGGCGCGAGCACGTCGGCGGTGAGCTCAAGGTGGTCGCCATCGACTGCGCCCACTCGGAGTTGATGGACGCCGACGTCCTGGACCGGCTGGGCCCGCTCATCGCCGCCGAGCTGGCGGACTGACCCGCTGACCCCGCGACCAGTCCGCAAGCGGCTCCAGCAAAGGGCCCTGAATCACGTGGATTCAGGGCCGTTTGCGTCTGCTCGCACAGAGGTGGTGGCGCGCAGAAGGGGGCTAGGCGTCGGAGAGGTCCTCCACCGGCTTGCCCGTGTAGGCGTTGCCGAGCTGGGGGACCAGCAGGTCGAGTGCGTACATCATGGCGTTGGGTCCGCCGAAGGCGATGGCACCGCTGAGGGTGGAGTCCGAGCCCGCGTACAGGGTCCGGCCGTCGCGAACGACGTTGAGCCGCTGGAACGCCGGGACGTCGGCCATCTGTTCCTTGCTGAGGCCGTTGACGAACAGCGCCTCGCCGTCGAGTAGGTTCAGCTTCTCCTCCGAGACGTCGCCGATGGTGTCGCCGGTGTCGAGTCCGAGGCCCTCGAAGATCGCGTTGCGCGGGTCACCCTTGCCAATCAGGTAGTGCGCGTTGGGTTCCGAGGTGAAGTCGGACACCAGCTTCTTGCCCGCGAACTCGGGATGGGCGGCCTTGGCCTCGTCGAACTTGGCGTTGACCTGGTCGACGAGCTTCTGGGCCTGCTCCTCGCGGCCGAGCGCCTTGCCGGTCGTCATCAGCTGGACGTTCCACGGCGTCTCCTCGTCGGGGTAGTCCGCGGACTGCACGACGGTGGGGGCGATCTGCGAGAGCCGGTCGTAGGTCTTCTGGTCGACGGTCTCGTTGATCGCGAAGATGACGTCGGGCTTGGCCGCGGCGATGCCCTCGAAGTTGATGGAGTCGCCTTCGATGGCGGGGACGCCCTTGCCGCCGGTCTCCTGCTGCACCCACGGGAAGCCGTCGTAGTTCTCGAAGTAGCCGCCGCGACTGCCGACCGGCACGACGCCGAGGGACAGGACGAAGTCCTGGTCGATCCACCCGGCGGTGACGACGCGCTTGGGGTCGGCGGGGATCTTGGTCTCACCGAACTTGTGCGACACGGTGACGGTGTCGGCCGCCGCAGCGGACGTCGTCTCGTTCGCGGGCGTGGACGAGCTGCCACATCCGGCGACGAGGCCGGCCCCGAGGAGGACCGTGGAGGCGAGGGCCAGGGCACGAGGAGCGCGTAATGCGCGACTGAAAATCCGCATTTGGCAAGGCTAGCATTGCCTAACTTGTACCGGTGTGCGCCGGTGTGAAGTCGGGCACCCGGGGCGAATCGGTAGGGTGTCGTCCCGACGGCCCGCAAATCTCGGGTCATGCGCAACGGAGCGTCACTCATTCCGGCATGCCACCCGATGCGAATTCGATGATGTGAATTGGAGCAGTCCCTTGGCCCTCAACACCATCGCGCTGGAACTCGTCCCGCCCAACGTCGACCGAGGCGCGTCCTACGCCGTCGAGGAAGCCCACAAGGTGCTGCAACTCGCCGCGGACGCCGGCATCGAGGGGCGCATCAGGCACGTCATGATCCCCGGCATGATCGAGGAGGACGGCGACCGTCCCATCGAGATGAAGCCCAAGCTCGACGTCCTCGAGTACTGGTCGATCATCAAGCCGGAGCTGCCGGAGATGAACGGGCTGTGCACGCAGGTGACGTCGTTCCTCGACCAGCCGGCCCTCGAGCAACGCCTCGGCGAGCTGCTGACCGCCGGTTTCGACGGCATCGCCTTCGTCGGAGTCCCGCGCACGATGGCCGACGGCGACGGTGCCGGTGTTGCGCCCACCGACGCGCTGTCGATCTACGCGGACGTCGTGCCCAACCGCGGCGCCATCCTCATCCCTACCCGTGACGGCGAGCACGGTCGGTTCAACTTCAAGTGCGACCAGGGCGCGACCTACGGGATGACGCAGCTGCTCTACTCCGATGCCATCGTCGGCTTCCTCACCGACTTCGCCAAGAAGACCGAGCACCGCCCCGAGATCCTGCTGTCCTTCGGTTTCGTGCCGAAGATGGAGACCAACGTCGGCCTCGTCAACTGGCTGATTCAGGATCCGGGCAACGCCGCCGTCGCCGCCGAGCAGGCCTTCGTCAAGGAACTGGCCGCCGCCGACCCGGCCGTCAAGCGCAAGCAGATGCTGGACCTCTACAAGCGGGTGCTCGACGGGGTCGCCGACCTGGGCTTCCCTCTGAGCATCCACTTCGAGGCCACCTACGGCGTGTCGCGGCCCGCGTTCGACACCTTCGCGGAGATGCTCGACTACTGGTCACCCGACCGCTGACTCACCCTCCCGCGGCGACGTAGTCCGCCAGCGCCGTTCCCACCGCGTTGGCGCCCGCCGCGTTGGGGTGCAGCGGAGCCGCCGGACTGACGGGCGCGAAACCCTCGACGTAGCGATCCTGCGGCGCGGCACAGATGTCGTGCCCGACCGTCAGCGGCCGGACGTCGAAGAAGTCGACGCCCCGATCGGTGGCCACCCCAGCCAACCGCTCGTCCAACTCGTCGACCTTGGCCTGGAAGTAGGCGGCGTCGACCGGGTTGATGGGCTCGGCCGGGAAGCACCCCTCGGGGCGGACGTAGGTGCCGTAGCCCACCAGGATCACCCGGGCCGACGGTGCCTTCTCGCGGATCTGGTCGACGAGGTCGGACCATTCGTCGGCGTCGGCCTCGATGGCCGCGGAGATGGAGTCCACGCCGTCGACCACCAGCTCGGGTGAACAGGGCGGCACGTCCAGGCTGGTCCGACGGCACTTGGCCGCGATGGTCGGCAGGTCGACGTCGTTGCCGCCGATCGTGACCGTGACCAGCTGGGTGTCGGCCGCGACCGCATCCAGCTGGGGCGGCACCGCACCGGTCCGGGTGGGCTGGGAACGCGAGACGAGGTCCTGGGTGCGCGCCCCGCTGCACGTCACGTCGGCGAACGACGCCGCCCCGATGCGGCGGGCCAGCACGGACGGGTAGTCGTTGGTCGACTTGAGGCACCCCACGGGCTGGGCCTGCTCGGGCACGAGCGGCGCCGCCGCGGCCGAGTCGCCCATCGCGACGTACCGCGGTCCGGACCCTGGCGGCGCCCCGGGTGGCGGCGGGGCCGCGGTGGACGACGCTTCCGGCGCGATCGGAGCGGGTGGAGGGTCGACGCAGGCCGACGCCGTCAGGACGGTCAGCAGAACCGCGACCACCGTCCGGTGGATTCGGTTCGGAGCCATCACTCGTTCATACCCAAGCCGGTCGACCATGCCACTGTGGGTTGCGTGACTCTTCCCTCGGACAACCACGTCCACACCGAGTTCTCGTGGGACACCGGCCCGGACGCCTCCATGGTGAACACCTGCCGTCGCGCCGTCGAGATCGGGTTGCCCGCGGTCGCCTTCACCGAACACGTCGACTTCACCGACTGGGGCGACCACGACCACCCGCCGACCGGCGCCCTGGTCGGCACCCGCAAGCGCGTGCTGCCGGTCGACGTCGACGAATACCTGGCCAGCATCGAGCGCTGCCGTCACCAGTTCCCGGAGCTGCGCATCCTGACCGGCATCGAGGCCGGCGAGCCCCACCTGTTCGCGGGCAGCGTCGCGGCGGTGCTGAGGGCGGGGCGCTTCGACCGGGTGCTCGGGTCGTTGCACTCGATCGTCCACGACGGCCACCTGGTCTACGCCAACCACGTCTTCCGGTCGCGGCCCGCCGCCGAGGTGGTCAGGGACTACTTCGCGGAGCTGCTGCGCCTGGTCGAGGGGTCCGACGTATTCGAGGTGCTGGCCCACTGCGACTACCAACCGCGGCGCTACTGGCCCGCGGCCCGCGAGGGGCAGTACCGCGAGGCCGACTTCGAGGAGGAGTACCGGACGGTGTTCCGTGCGCTCGCCAGCTCCGGGCGTCCGCTGGAGATCAACACCTCCAGCCCGCTCGCGTCGGTGGCCCTGATGCGGTGGTGGTACGAGGAGGGCGGCGGGGCGGTGTCCTTCGGCAGCGACGCCCACGTGCCCGTGCGCGTCGGGGACCAGTTCGACGTGGCCCGCGACGTCGTCGAGGCGGCCGGGTTCCGGCCAGGCCGCGACGAGTACGACTTCTGGCGCCGCTGAGAGTCCGTCACCGACCGCCTATCCTTGACCGAGTGTCCGGCGACGATTTACGCGACTTGCGTGCGCGCCTCGACGGCCTGACGATTCGCGACGCCGACCGGCTGCGGCGTCGGCTGCGGGGCCACGGCACCAACCCGGAGGCCCTGGCGAAGTTGGCCGCCCAGTTCACGACGGCGGAGGCCCTCGTCGCCACCCGCCTGGCGGCCGTGCCGGAGATCTCCTATCCCGACCTGCCGGTCAGCGACAAGCGCCACGACATCGCCGCCGCCATCCGCGATCACCAGGTGGTCGTGGTCGCCGGCGAGACCGGGTCGGGCAAGACGACCCAGCTGCCGAAGATCTGCCTGGAGTTGGGTCGCGGAATCCGCGGCACGATCGGCCACACCCAGCCGCGCCGGCTCGCCGCCCGCACCGTCGGCCAGCGCATCGCCGACGAGCTGCACGTCCCCCTCGGCGAGGCCGTCGGCTACACCGTCCGGTTCAACGACCACGCCAGTGACCGCACGCTGGTCAAGCTCATGACCGACGGCATCCTGCTCGCCGAGATCCAGCGCGACCGTCGGCTGCTGCGCTACGACACGCTGATCCTCGACGAGGCGCACGAACGCAGCCTCAACATCGACTTCCTGCTCGGCTATCTGCGGGAGCTGTTGCCGCGTCGGCCCGATCTGAAGGTCATCGTGACGTCGGCGACGATCGAGCCGGGCCGGTTCGCGGCGCACTTCGGGGGAGCGCCGATCGTCGAGGTGTCGGGCCGCACCTACCCGGTCGAAATCCGTTACCGCCCACTGGAACTCCCGGTGGAGGTCGCCGACGACGACGATCCCGACGACCCCGACCACGACGTGATCCGCACCGAGGTGCGGGACCAGACCGAGGCGATCGTCGACGCCGTCCGGGAGTTGGAGGCCGAGCCGCCGGGTGACGTCCTGGTGTTCCTGTCCGGCGAGCGCGAGATCCGGGACACCGCGGAGTCGCTCCGCGACGCGCTGCACCCGACGACAGAGGTGCTGCCGCTCTACGCGCGGCTGCCGACGGCCGAGCAGCAGAAGGTGTTTCGACCGGGTCGGTCGGCGCGGCGAATAGTGTTGGCCACCAACGTCGCCGAGACGTCGCTGACCGTGCCGGGCATCCGCTACGTCGTCGACCCGGGCCTGGCCCGCATCTCGCGGTACAGCAGGCGCACCAAGGTGCAGCGGCTGCCCATCGAGCCCATCTCACAGGCGTCGGCCGCACAGCGCGCGGGCCGCTCGGGGCGCACCGCACCGGGCGTGTGCATCCGGCTGTACTCGGAGAACGACTTCGAACTCCGGCCCCGCTACACCGATCCGGAGATCCTGCGCACCAACCTCGCCGCCGTCATCCTGCAGATGGCGGCGCTCGGCCTCGGTGACATCGAGAACTTCCCGTTCCTGGATCCGCCGGACGCGCGCAGCATCCGCGACGGCGTCCAACTGCTGCGCGAACTCGGCGCCTTCGACGGCGAGGGTGCGATCACCGACCTGGGCCGCCGAATGGCGAAGCTCCCGCTCGACCCCCGCATCGGCCGGATGATCCTGGCCGCCGACGCCGAGGGCTGCGTTCGCGAGGTGCTGGTGCTGGCCGCGGCGCTGTCGATCCCCGATCCGCGCGAGCGGCCCTCCGATCACGAGGAGGCGGCGCGGCAGAAGCATGCCCGGTTCGCCGACGAGTTCTCCGACTTCACCTCCTACCTGAACCTGTGGCGCTACCTGGGTGAGCAGCGACGGGCGTTGTCGGGCAGTGCCTTCCGGCGGATGTGCCGCACGGAGTATCTGCACTACCTGCGCATCCGGGAGTGGCAGGACCTGGCTGGGCAGCTGCGGAGCATCGCGCGCGACCTCGGCATCCGCGAGAGCGACGACCAGGAACCCGCCGACCCGGCGAAGGTGCACGCCGCCCTGCTCTCGGGACTGTTGTCCCACGTCGGTCTGCGCGAGGGCGACGGCAGGGACTACGCCGGCGCGCGCAATTCGAAGTTCGTGCTCGCGCCCGGTTCGGTGCTGACGAAGAAGCCGCCGCGCTGGGTCGTGGTCGCGGAGTTGGTGGAGACCAGCCGACTGTTCGGCCGGATCGCGGCGCGCGTCGAGCCCGAGGTCGTCGAGCGGGTCGCGGGAGATCTGGTGCAGCGCACCTACAGCGAACCGCACTGGGACGCCCGGCGTGGCGCGGTGATGGGCTACGAACGCGTCACCCTCTTCGGACTGCCGCTGGTGGCCCGCCGACGCATCGGGTACGCACAGGTCGACCCGGTGATCGCGCGGGACCTGTTCATCCGGCACGCCCTGGTCGAGGGCGACTGGGACACCCGCCACCACTTCTTCCGCGACAACGCCCGGCTGCGCGAGGAACTCGCCGAGTTGGAGGAGCGGGCCCGGCGGCGCGACCTGCTGGTCGACGACGACGAGATCCACGCCTTCTACGACGCCCGGGTGCCGCCGGAAGTGGTGTCGGCGCGGCACTTCGACGGGTGGTGGAAGAAGCAGCGGCACCGCACTCCGGATCTGCTGACGTTCACCCGCGACGACCTGCTGCGCAACGACGCCGACGCCGACCAGCCCGACGCCTGGGAGGCCGACGACGTCTCGCTGCCCCTGACCTACCGCTTCGAACCCGGCCGGGAGGACGACGGCGTCACGGTGCACGTCCCGGTCGAGGTGCTGGCCCGGCTCGGCGGTGACGAATTCGGTTGGCACGTACCGGCGTTGCGCGAGGAGTTGGTCACCGCGCTGATCAAGTCCCTGCCGAAGGACCTGCGGCGCAACTTCGTCCCCGCTCCGGACACCGCGCGGGCCGTCGTCGGGTCCCTCGATCGGAGTGCCGGATCGCTGCTGGACGCCTTGCAGCGGGAGTTGCGCCGCCGCACCGGTGTGCTGGTTCCCGTCGACGCCTTCGACCTCGGCAAGCTGCCCGACCACCTGCGGGTCACCTTCGCCGTCGAGGCCGGTGACGGCACCGAGCTGGCCCGCGGCAAGGACCTCGAAGCACTTCAGGAGAAGCTCGCCGCGCCGGTGCGCGACGCCGTGGCCCAGGCCTTCGCCGGCGACCTCGAACGGACCGGGCTGCGGACCTGGCCGGAGGACCTCGACGAATTGCCGCGCGTCGTCGAGACGGCCGGCGGTGGCCGGGCCGTCCGTGGCTACCCCGCCCTGGTCGACGACGGCGCGTCGGTCAGCCTGCGGGTGTTCGCCACGGCCGCCGAGCAGGGCGCCGCCATGGGGAGGGGCACCCGGCGCCTGCTCCGGCTGTCGGTGCCGTCGCCGACGAAGGCCTTGGAGAAACAGCTCGACACCCGGACCCGGCTGGTGCTGGGCACCAATCCCGACGGCTCGCTGGCCGCACTGCTGGACGATTGCGCCGACGCGGCCGTGGCGGCACTCGCACCCACGCCGGTGTGGAGCCGAGCCGACTTCACGGCCCTGCGCGACCGGGTGGCGGCGTCCCTCGCCCCCACCACGCGCGACGTGCTCACCCGGGTGCAGCGGGTGCTGGCGGCCCTGCACGACGTCCAGGTGGCGCTGCCCGCGTCGCCGTCACCCGCCCAGGCCGACGCCGTCGCCGACATCCGCGCACAACTGGCGGCGCTGCTCCCGCCGGGCTTCGTCACCGCCACCGGGACTACGCACCTGCTGGATCTGGCGCGCTACCTGACGGCCGTCAGCCGACGCCTCGAACGGCTGCCGCAGGGTCTGGCGGCCGACCGCGAGCGGATGGACCGGGTCCACCAGCTGCAGGACGCGTACGACGACGTGCGCTCGGCGCTGTCTCCGGCCAGGGCCGCGGCCGACGACGTGCGCGACGTCGCACGTCTCATCGAGGAGTTCCGGGTGAGTCTGTGGGCCCAGCAGCTCGGGACCGCGAGACCGGTCAGCGAGCAGCGCATCTACCGCGCGATCGACGCGATCACCCGGTCGTAGCCCGGACACGACGAAGGGGGCATCCGCGGTGCGGATGCCCCCTTCGTGGTCGGCGTTAGCGGCTCTGGTGAACCGTGGTGTCGACGTGCGGCACGTTTACCTGTTGCGTGATGTCGTTGATGAACGCGTGGTGGTCGATGTCGGCCTGCGCGGCACCCGAGAATCCAAGGGCGCTGGCGGCGAGTCCACCGGCGACGATCGAGGCAAAGCCCAGCTTCTGAATCTTCTTCATGATTGTCATCCCTTCATGTCGAACGTGTTCGAGTCGTGGCCTTCTTGCCACGATCCGGACGCTCTTCCGGTTCGGAGTTTCCTTCGTGCCGGTCTAAAGGGTTGAACCTGCATCGCGGGGGTTTTCATTCCGTGTGTGTCCGGTGCCACATGGCGGGTGGGCGACGGAATGGGCTGCGCCTCAATGTCGTTGAAGACTACGTAAGAAAGAGGAAGATCGCCGCGGACAGCGGCTCGAAGGATTGGTAATGCACTTCACAGCTCGTCACTTGACCCCATTCGCCGTCGCCGCTGGCGCAGCTCTCGCGATTGCGGTCGCTCCCACGGCCGCCGCGTCGCCGCTCAGCTGCACCGACGTCGGCTCGGCGACGCAGTGCGTCTCGCCGGGAAACAGCCAGATCACCGCCAACGCTCCGGTGGTGCAGCAGCAGCCTCAGCTCATCATCATCCACCGCAACCGCTGGTAGACCTCACGGCACGAGGGTGCACACCTTCGCGGCCGTCGCGATGAAGTCGGCCATGCCGTCCACCGAGTCGAGCGGTTGCAATGCGATCGCGTCCACCCCGGCGGTGAGGTAGGGCGTCAGCCCGTCGGCGATCTGCCGGGCGTCTCCGCCCACGCCGTATACGCCGCCGTCGGGAACGTCTTGGCGCGCCGCCTCCTCGGCGAGGCGTCGGCTGGCACCGTCACCTGGCACGCACGCCAGGAACAGCGTGGTGCTGAACGCCCGGGTCGACTGGGCGCGCCCGTCGGCGACGTGCCGCAGCGCGTCGTTCACCGTCCGCGTGGAGTACCTGCTGTCGAGCAGGACCCCGTCGGCGATCTCCCCGGCCAGCCGCAGGGTCTTGGGCCCGGTGCCTCCGATCAGGATGGGGTAGGGACCCGCGCTCGGGAAGTCGAGCCGTACCTCCGACAGCCGCACGTAGCGTCCGTCGGTGGTGACCTCCTCGCCGGCCAGCAGGTCGCGCAGCGCGGTCACGTACTCGCGCAGCAGGGTCAGCGGCGACTCGACGGCGGCCCCCGCCTGCCGCATCCAGCTCTGCACCCCGTGGCCGACCGCCACTCGGGTGCGGCCGGGGAAGGTCGCGTCCAACGTCGCGAATTCCATCGCGGCCGCGGCGACGTTGCGCAAGGGCGCCGGAATGAGTCCGATCCCGACGTTGAGCCGCTCGGTACAGGCGAGGGCGACGGCGACCTGGGCGATGCCGCCCTGTTGGAAGCAGTCCTCCCACAGCCACAGTTCGTCGACGCCCGCGGCCTCCGCCGCGCTGGCGATGCGCCTGAGGTCGTGCGGGGGGAAGTCGGGGCGGAAGATCACGCCGAGGCTCGTGCTCACGACCCCATCATGCGCGACGCGGGTGGACGCGGGTCGCCGACCGGGGTGACGCGTCGAAAGTTGTTTGCTAGTTAGGCTAGGTATCGATCGCGCTGACGCATTGCTGCCACGCGGCGGTCAAATTCCGCCAGTGGAATTACCACGCTGATCTGCGCGTTACACACACCAGAACACCAAGAGGATCTAGAAAGAAGGCTACGACCGTGAAGAAGTTCGGATTTGCCACCATCACCGCCACCGCGTTCGCGGCTGCCCTCGTCGGGCTGGCCGGGCCCGCCGCCGCGGCGCCCGTCGCCAACCCCGCACAGGTCGGTTACTCCGCTGGCATCGACCATCACCAGTGGATCAACGACATCCAGCAGCAGGTCAACCGGCCGCCGGCGCCCATCGTGGGCAACGGCCGCTAGTCACGGCACTCGTCGAGAGGGGCATCCGGAAACGGGTGCCCCTCTTGCTATGTGACGGCCGCTGCGCGACGACGCGCGAGCGCCTTGATGTCTTCGGGTAGCGCGTCGGCGGCAAGGACCTCCGGTAGCAGATCCTTCTCCACCAGCAGGGCGCGGTACACGAAGCCGACGGTGATGCCGTGCCCCGGCACGTCGACCACCTCGACGGAATCGCCACCGCTCAGAGACCCGGGTTCGAGCACGCGCAGGTAGGCGCCCGGCGTGCCACCGCGGGCGAACGTCCTTATCCAGCCGTCGATTCCGAGCCTCTTGGCAAAGGTCTTGCACGGCGTCCGCGGGCTGGTGACCTCCAGCAGCACGCCGTCGTCGCCCACCCGCCAACGTTCACCGATCACCGCTCCGGTGACGTCGACTCCCGTGGTCGTCAGGTTTTCGCCGAACATGCCGTTGGTGAGTTCGCGGTCGAGCTTCGTCGCCCATGCGTCCAGATCCTCACGCGCGTAGGCGTAGACGGCTTGGTCGTCGCCACCGTGCAGCTTCCGGTTGCCGATCACGTCGTCGACGATCCCGCTGCCAAGGCCGCCGCGCATCGGCCCCGGCGCCCGGACGGTGATCGACCCGCTCACGGGACGCTTGTCGATGCCCGTCTTCGGGCTGGCGCCGTCCGCGTCGATCTGCGTGCGGTTGACCGTCAATACCGTTGCCACCCCCCGAGGGTAGAGCGCGCCGGGGCTAACCGCCGTTCTGGGCCGCCGCCGCGTCCCGCAGGATCTGCTGGAGCCGGTCCAACGGATCGCCGGTGCCGGGATTGAGCCGCAGTGGCTCGTCGGGCTGGGTCGGTCCGGACGTCGCCGCCCCTGCCGGCGGGGGAGGCGGGGGCGCGGCCGGTGGCGGCGGGGGAGGCGGGGGCGGCGGCGCGACCGACACGGCCTCGAGCTTCGCGTTGAGACGGGCGACCGTGGCCTCGAGCACGGCGCGACGATCGGGGTCGGCGTCCGTGCTGCCGGTGAAGCAGCCGGCGGGCGCGGCGTCGACGACGGCCAGCGCACTGCGGTACCAGCCGGCGGCCGCCCCGTCGAACTTCTCCGCCGCGCGGTCGCCAAGGGTCTCCCGGACCAGTTCGAGGTTGACCCGTACCGGGCACGAATCTGCCCCGTCGGTGCCCGCGAGGGCCTGGGCGAACTGTGCGTCGGCGTCGGTGAGCCGGTCCTCCAGGACGGCGAGTGTGCCTGCGACGAAGCGGGTCCGGGCCGGTTCCACCACGTCGAGGACGCTCAGCGTCGACGTGTCCGCGCGGAGTGCGTCGGCGTCCCGCGCGGCGAAGTCGGCGGGGGCCGAGCTGCTCGCGACGACGACCGTCCACAGCTTCAGCAGTACGAGGACCACCACGAGGGACACCGGCGCCGACGCCACCAGCAACCGCGTCCTCAGCGAACCCCTTCGCCACCAAGCTCTTTGGCTCATACGGACACGTCCGTCATGGTCTGCCGGGTGCGACGGAACTCCCGCAGCACGTGGTAGAGCTCGACGAGCACCAGCAGCGCCGCCAGGGCGGCCGGCGCCCAGTACAGCTCGGTGCGGCTCGCGTTTCCGCCGCCGGCCGTGGTCTGGTCGGCGGGCTCGGCGGGCTCGGCGGGCAGCACCGAGTCGAGTCCGTCGGCGCCGCTGCGCAGGGCGTACGGGACGCCGATCTGGTCGGCGACGCCGCGCAGCGTGGCCTCGTCCACCGCCGACCGCGTGACGTCCGTGCCGGGAACGGGGCCGCCCGCGAGGCTGCCGTACCCGAGCACCGCCCCGCCGTCGACCGCGTTCTCGGGCAGGTTGAAGTCGCGCGGCGGCAGCGCCGCCTCGGGGGCGCCGGCCCCGAGGTAGAAGACCAGGTTGCGCGCCCGCGGGTACTGCTGCACCGCGCTAATCAGCTGGTAGCGCAGCATGTTTCCCGCCGCCCCGGCATTGGTCTCGCTGGCGGCGTCGGGCCCGGCGGCATACGGCGTGAGCGTGGACACCACCGGCCGCAGGCTCCAGGTGTCCGCCGAGAGCGGCCAGTCCAACGACGCCCGGCTCGCGAAGGAGATCAGGGCGACGCGGGCGTCGGGGTAGCGGTCGAGCACTGCCGCGACGTCGGTCCGCGCCGCGGCCATCCGGGACGCACCGTCGGGTCCGTCCCGCACGTCCATGTCCGGCGACCGGTCCACGACGACGAACACGTTGGGCGCCTGCGAGTCGGCGACGCGGGTGTCTGGGTCGGCCGGGTCCAGCACCGGCCGGGCGGCGGAGACCACGAGCAGCAGCGCCGCCGCGGTGAGTCCACCCCAGCGCCACAGCGCTCCCCGGGTGCGGGCCGCCGGGGACAGCCGGCGCAGCGCGACGACGCGCGCCACCACGACGATGACGGCGACGGCGGCCAGCAGCAACGGCGGCAACACGGGTTGGAACGTCATCGGCGCTGCACCATGGGCCAGCCGGCCAAGGCCAGCGCTGCCGCGAGCGCGATCACCACCGGCACGTCGGGGGATTCCGGTGCCGCGTCACCGTCGTCGTCACCGCTGAACTTGGCCGCCGGCGGGTGGTCCCGGATGTCGTCGAGACTCGCCGCCACACTCGGTCCCGCAGACAGCGCGCGTCCACCCGTGTCACCCGCCAGCGCCGAGAGGGCGCCGGAAGCCTGCCCGGTCACCACGGCGTTGACCTGAACCGCACCCGTGACGGCGAGTTCGCGGAGCCGGTCGGGGGAGAACAGCGCGGGATTGCCCGCCGGTGCCGAGTCGGGACCGACGTAGATCAGCGAACGGCGTTGCGCGGCGGGCTGTTCGAAGCCGGGAAAGCCGGTCAGGCACAGGGTGAGCAGGTCGTCGAGGTTCGCGGTGTAGTCCACGTAGGTCACGGCGGCCGAGAGCGGCGCCGCGTCCCCGCGCTGGTCGGCGGGCCGGGCGTAGTCCGAGAGGGTCTGCTTGGCGTACTGGTAGTCCCGCGTCAACGGGATCACGCGGCGGTTCGCCGAGGTCAACCCGATGCGCTGGGTGCCGAAGGCGTCCACCTGGCCCGCGAAGTACCCCAGCGTCGCGGCGACCGCAGGGTCCGTCGGCGGGGCTCCGACGCACAGCATGACGTCTTCGGGATCACCACCACCGAAAGCCGTTGCCGTGGTGGGCAATCCCGTGGGCCGTGCCGCGACGATCACCGAACCGGCGAGCATGACGGTCAACAGCACGATCGTCACGACCGCCGCGACCGTGCGGGCCCGGACGGCGCGGGCGTACGCCGGCAGCAGGGTCAGGCGCGCGGTGTTGGCCAGCGGACGCAACTGCCGCCGCTGGGCGCCCATCGGCCGGAACAGCACCGCGGCGATGCAGCCAGCCAGGGCCACGCAACCGGCGATGACCACCAGCATCCACGTCAGGCCCACGAGCGGATCAACTCCTCGGCGTCGCGGCTGAGGTCGCTCACGTCCAGTCGTGACGCCGTGTTGAAGCGGACGTCGACCAGAGCGGCCAAAACCGGTGCGGCAGAGGCGATTTCGCTGTTTTGCAGATCGTCTACCTGCATGTACTCCGCCCGCACTCCGCTGACCTGGTGGAGGAAGCGCCGCAGTTCGCGGCTGACGGCCTCCCCGGCGGGTGCGGCGGCCAGGTCGCCGGCCCGGTAGCGGTCACCGATGGCGCGGACGTTGCGCGCGGCGCGGAAGCGGATCATCCGATCACGGGTCGCGCCGACCAACGGCACCGCGCGCAACCGCCGGCGCGGCATCGTCACCACGAACACGCCGACGTACCAGGCGACCAGGAGAACCGTCAGCCCGACGGCCAGCCACAGCCACGACGACGAATATGGCGTCGGGCCGATGACGTGGCGCAGCAGGTCATCCGGCACGGGCGTACACCTCGGTCATCGCGATCAACTGGTTGCGGATCGCCGCGCTGCCCCGGATCACGGCATGCGGGACGCCGTGGCCCACCATGAACTCCGAAAGCCTCTCGCGGCGTTGTGCTTCGGCGCGCCGATAGGCCTCCACCACGCGGGAGCCCAGCGCGGCACCACCGAAGACGAAGCTGCCGTCGGAGACGTCGAAGCCGTCGCCCTCGTCGTCCGACGACCCGATCGCCGGCTGGTCGCAGACCATCGCCCACATGACCTCGTGCCTGGCGGTGAGCCGCGTGAGCACCTCGGCCAGCCGGTCGTCGGGGTCCGGCTCGTCGGACACCACGAACAACAGCAGCGGTCGCCGTTGGTGTCGCGCAACCCAATCCAGTTGCGCGACGATCCGACTGGCGGACGGTCGGCTGGTGGCGTGGTCGTGGAAGCGGTGCAGCATGTGCTCGACGTGGGTCTCGCCGCGCCGCAGGCGCACGTCGACGCTGCCGCGCGCGTCCCCGAACACCATGCCGATCTCGTCGGAGCGCCGCAGGGTGATCAGCCCCATGGCGCCGATGACGTTGGCGGCGACGTCGCGCTTGGGCTCCCCGGACGGCGCCGCGGCCGACATGTTCCGTCCCGCGTCGGCCACCACCATGATCTTGTGGTGCTTCTCGGTGACGAAGCGCTTGATCAGCACCTGGCCCGACCGGGCCGACGCCTTCCAGTCGATGTCACGGACGTCGTCGCCCTGCACGTACGGACGCAGGTCGTCGAACTCGAGGCTGCGGGTGTGCACCAAGGCGTACCGGCCGCCCTCGAGCAGCCCGTTGGCGTCGCGGCCGAAGTACGTCCTGGCGCGGTCGAGATGGACGCCCACTCACGGCACCCGCACTGCCTGCAGGACCGCGTCGACCACGACGTCCGGCGTGACGCGGGCGCTGGCCGCCTCGAAGCCCAGGATCAGCCGGTGCCGCAACACGCGGTGCGCCATCTTCGCGACGTCGTCGGGCACGACGTGGGTACGTCCGCGCAGCACGGCCAGGGCCCGCGCCGTCCGGCAGAACGCGATGGTGGCGCGGGGGCTGGCGCCGTATTCGATCAGCCGCGCGATCCCCGGGGACAGATGCGCCTCCGGCTCGCGCGTCACGCCGACGAGTTGGCTGGCGTACTGAATCAGCGCCCGGTCCATATGGACCGACGCCACCAGCTGCCGGACCCGGCGTACGTCGTCGAGGCTGACCACCGGCACGGTGCGGTGGTCCTTGTCGTAGAGGCCCGCGTCCATCCGGGAGATGACCTCCACCTCGTCGTCGATCGACGGATAGTGCACCACCTCCTTGAGCATGAAGCGGTCGGTCTGGGCCTCCGACAACGGATAGGTGCCCTCCTGGTCCACCGGATTCTGGGTGGCGATCACCAGGAACGGCTCCGGGATCGGGTAGACGACGCCGGCGATGGTGGTCTGGCGTTCCTCCATGGCCTCCAGCATCGCGCTCTGGGTCTTGGCGCTGGAACGGTTGATCTCGTCGAGCAGCACCACGTTGGCGTGCACGGGCCCGAGCCGGGTGACGAAGGAGTTGGTCGCCGCCTCGTAGATCTGGGTGCCGATGATGTCGCTGGGCAGCAGGTCCGGGGTGCACTGGATGCGGCGGAACTCCCCGCCGACCGACTCGGCGACGACCCGCGCGGCGGTGGTCTTGGCCAGCCCCGGCAAGCTCTCGACCAGCACGTGGCCACCGGCGAGCACGCCGATCAGCATGGATTCGCGGAGGTGATGCTGTCCGACCACCTTTGCCGAGAACGCGCCGGCCACCGCGTTCACGACGCGCTGGGCCTCGGCCAAGGCGGGCTGGTCGAGATGGGATCGTGCTGCTGTCATGGGTCCTTTCGCGGGGCAGGTCGCCGAAGGGGTACCCGAACGGGCCGTGTTCACGCCCCGCCGTCGAGCGGTACCCGTCGTTGCCGGTCCGACGGCGGCCACACGTACGGCAGCCCGTCGGGCACGTCCGGGAAGTGGTGACGGTAGTGCGCCGGGTCCTTGGATGCGAGTGCGGATTGGTGGCTGCGGTGAAAGTCCGGGTCGCCGAGCCACGGCGGCAACTCGGCCGCGTCGGCCAATTCGCCCTGGTCGCGGACGACCGCGATCTCGGTGCCGGCGTGCAGGTCGGCGAGCAACGTGGCGGCGGTCGTGTCGGCGTGTCCCCGGCGGATCCACTCGTCGGCCACGACGAGGCCGTAGCGCACCAGGGCCTCCTCGTAGCCGGCCCACATGGCCGCCGCGGGATGTCGCCGCCAGCCGTACCCGGGCACCGTGAGCGCCCGCAGCACCTGGATGGTCTCGGCGCGCTGCTTGCCCAGCCGGCGGGAGTCGAGCACGGCGGCCGATTCGGCGAAGTCGGGGTAGGGGAGGAACGTCTGCACTTCGACGGGTTACCCGCTCTTCAGCTCGCTCCCGTAGGTTCGTCAGGTCATGCTGGGACTACTGCTACCGCTGCTGGGCTTCGCGTTACTCGACTCGTTGAACGTCCTGAACCTGGGAGTGACCTCGGCGGTCGTCTACGACAGCAGGCTGAGCCGCAGGTCGGCGCTGCCCGGCGGGCTGAGCTTCATCGGCGGAGTGTTCGCGGCGACGTCCACGTTCGGCATGCTCACCGTGCTCGGGCTGAACCTCCTGACCGACCGCGTCGACCTGGAGGTGACGCCGACCCTGCGGTACTGGGGCCAGTTGGTGCTGGGCGTCGTCCTGGTCGCGGTCGCGAGCCTGTCCGGTTCGGCGCGCCCCACCCCGCCGCTGTGGGCGCTGAACCTGACGCGACGCAATCCGTGGCTGTTCGCGATCGTCGGACTCGTCATCGGGTTCGGTCAGTCCGCGACGTCGGTGCCCTACCTGACGTCGCTGACGATGGTGTCCGCGCGCAACCCGCTGCCGTCGTCGTGGCCGCTGATCGTGCTGACCTACTGCGCGGTGGCACTGGTGCCGTCACTCCTGGTGCTGGCGCTCTCGACGCGGCGGACGATCCGGGCGCGACGCGCGCAGCGCACCATCGTGCGGGCGACCACCCGCTTCGGACCGGTGATCGTGCGCATCCTGTTCTTCGGCGTGGGCCTGGTGCTGATCGCCGGGGCGCTGGTCAACTACCGCGCGCTGTGGTGAGCTGTCCCGCTTGGGTTGCCGCCTACGCCGAGACTGCGCTCACGGTCGTCATTGCGTGGTTTCAACGACCGTGGACGCAGTCTCGAGGCTAGCCGTGGGTGCCGTCGGCGACGCGGGGCGGCTTCTCGGCCGACGCGGTGTCGAGGATCATGTCGGCCACCCGCGACCGGTGCTCCTCGGCACTGCCCAGCAAGGCGGCGTCGACCGTCGCCCGCTTGAAGTACAGGTGCGCCTGGTGTTCCCAGGTGAACCCGATGCCGCCGAGGGTCTGGATGGCGTCGGCGGCGATCCGGCTGAACGCGGCCGAACACGTCGCCTGGGCGATGCTGGCGGCCAGCGCCGGGTCGTCCGAGCCCTCGGTCAGCGCCCACACCGCGTGATAGGCCGTCGACCGGGCGTGTTCGAGGTCGACCATCATGTCGGCCAAGCGGTGCTTGACGGCCTGGAAGGACCCGATCGGCCGCCCGAACTGCAGACGGTCCTTGGCGTACTGCACCGCGACGTCCAACAGATGCTGAGCGGCGCCGACCTGTTCGACGGCCAGCAGCGCCGACGCAACCTGGAAGGCGTGGGTGATGACGCGGTCCGCCTCGTCGGGTCCGGCCACCAGGCGCGCGGGCGCGTCGCTCAGCGTCACGACGGCCTGGGGCCGGGTGAGGTCGACGGTGAGCTGGTTGGTCCGCTCGACGCCCGTGCCGTCGGCGGCCACGGCGTACAGGCTGACGCCACCGTCGCCGACCGCGGCGACGAGGAGGTCGTCGGCCGCCCCCGCGTCCACGACGCCGGTGACGGTGCCGCTCAGCGTCACGGAGTCGTCCGAACCGGACGCGGTCACCGTGATGGCGGCGGCGTCGAAGGCGCCCGCCCGGTCGGGCACGGCGAACGCGGCCGTGCGGCGACCTTCGACGAGCTCGGCCAGCAGGTCGTCGCGAACCGGGCCCGCGGAGGCCGCCACCAGGGCGGGGATCACCAGGAAGACGGTGCCGAACATCGGTCCGCAGGCCAGCGCCGCACCGAGTTCCTCGACGGCGACGGCCTGGTCGACGAGGGTGCCGCCCACGCCGCCGTCGGCCTCGGGCACCGAGAGCCCGAGCACGCCGAGCTCGCTACCGAGCCGGTTCCACGCCGTGGGGTCGAAGGGCGGGTCGGACTCCATGAGCCGACGCACCGTCTGCTCGTCGAAGTTCTCGGCCGCGAACCGGCGGACCGCCGACAGCAACTGCTGCTGCTCGTCGGTGAACATGAACTCCGCGCGCGGCTGCTCCGCAAGCGTCTCAGCCACGGGGGATCTCCTTCCACGGCATGCCGGCATCGGCACGCAGGTCACCGGGCAGGCCGAGGACCCGCTCGCCGAGAATGTTGCGCATCACGTCGGACGTACCGCCTTCGATGGTGTTGGCGCGGCTGCGCAGATAGCGCTGCTGGATCGGACCGCGCCAGTCGGAGTCTTCGCGCCCCGCTTCCGGCTTGGTGTAGCCGTGGTACAGAATGCCTTCCGGCCCAAGCAGATCCATGCAGAACTGGTAGATCTGCTGGTTGAGTTCGGCGCCGACCAGTTTGCCTATGGAACCCTCGGGACCCGGTCCGCCGACGGTGGCCGACACCCGGGACCGCTCGGAGGTCAGGCGTTGCGCCTCGGACCGTAGCCACAGCTGGGTCAGCCTGTCGCGCAGGACGGGCGTCTGCCGCTCGGGCCGGCTGGCCCACAGGGAGACCGCCTCGGAGATGGTGCCCGCGCCGCGGCGGCTGCCACTGCCGCCGAGGGCGCTGCGCTCGTTCATCAGTGTGGTCATCGCGACGCCCCAGCCGTTGCCGACCTCGCCGAGACGGTGGGCGTCGGGGATGCGCGCGTCGGAGAAGTACACCTCGTTGAACTCGGCCTGGCCGGTGAGCTGGCGCAGCGGCCGCGTCTCGACCCCGGGCGAGTGCATGTCGACGACGAAGTAGGTGAGGCCCTTGTGCTTTGGCACGTCGGGATTGGTGCGGGCCAGCAGCAGGCCCCATCGCGCCCGGTGCGCGAGACTGGTCCACACCTTCTGCCCGTTGACCACCCAGTCGTCGCCGTCGCGCACCGCGGAGGTGGCGAGGCCGGCCAGGTCGGAGCCGGCGCCGGGCTCGGAGAACAGCTGACACCAGATGTCCTCGGTGGTGGCCAACGGCCGCAACCAGGACTTCTTGACCTCGTCGGACAGGGCGTGCTCGCGGATGGTGGGGGCCGCCATGCCGTAGCCCATCGGGTTCAGGCCCAGGGGCACCGGTCCGCCCGCGCCCTGCAGGATCCGGTCGGCGACCGCCTGGTTTCCGCGCGAAAGACCAAGTCCACCAAGGCCTTCGGGGAAGTTCACCCAGGACAGTCCGGCGTCGTAACACGCCCCGAGGAAGTCCTGGATGGGAACCGACGTGGGGTCGTGATCGGCGACGACGGACCTCGCGAGGTCGGCGACCCGATCGGCATCAGCAACGTTGCTCATCTAGTCACGATAGAAGTCGACACCCGTCAAGCGACACCGGGGGGTGGTACGCCGACTGCACGCATGGTGAACCGGAACGTCGAGAGCGCCCGTGAACATGCGTGCAGTCGGCGAGGTGGGTCAGGCCGCGGAGCCCTTGAGCGCGTCACGCGCGCGGTCGAGCAGCGAGGCGAACGGTCCCACCGCGAAGTTGACGGCACCCGACTCGACGCCGGGATGCGGATGCGTCGGGGCGATGCGCTCGGCGAACACGACGGCGTCGGTCAGCTTCTTCAGCTCCTTGGCGTCGAGTTCCTCCTCGAGGCGGGGGAACTCCTCGGTCTCTTCCTTCTCGGCGTGCTGCAGCACCGCGGCCTGCAGGTGGATCAGCGCCTTGCTGAACTCGGCGGTGCCACACTCGAGGTTCTCGATCTCGGCGAGCGCAACCTTGGACTCGTGCTCCTCGGCGAGGCGCGCGTCGACGATCTCGTCGCCGCCGGCGACCTTGCGGCGCACGCGGGGGTGCACCATCATCTCCTCGGCGGTTTCGTGAACGGCGAGCATGGTGCGCAGCGCGTCGAACGACTTCTGTTGCGTCGCAGCGTCGGCCGCGTCGAGGGTCTCCACGAACAGCCTCTTGATGGCCTCGTGCTGCTCGGTCAGGAACGCCACGACGTCCTGGTTGGTGCTGATGGTCCTGTCGCTGTTGGACATGCGAATACCTCATCGATCGGACTACGAATGGCGGCGCGCTGGGCTGAGCGCCTCGGTCTTCTGGTACCCGAGCACCGAACCCGTGAAACGACGACGGAGACGCGCCGCCGCCGATTCAGTAGCGGTCGAGTTCGACGAGCCGCTCGTCACTGATGCCGAAGTGATGGGCGAGTTCGTGGAGCACGACGTGCTTGATCTCGCGGTGCAGCCGGTCCGGGTCGGCGGCGAAGAGACGCGTGATCGGGCCCCTGAAGATGCTGATCTTGTCGGGCAGAACCCCGCTGTACGCCGTGGTCCGTCGGGTCAGGGGGACGCCTTGGTACAGGCCGAGCAGTCGCTGTCCCGCGGGAGGCTCGTCCTCGACGACGATCTCGACGTTGCCCATCGCGGCGAGCAGTTCGGCGGGCAGTGAGTTCACCGCCTCGTCGATGGCCACGTCGAACGGATCTTCGGGCTCGACCGAGGGTGTCTCCACCCTTCGAGAGTGCCAGAACGACGACGGCGCGACGCGATTCACGAGCCCATGACCGCTCTAGGCTGGACGTATGAGCACACCGTTCGACGACGCACGACCAGGGTGGGCCGGCTGATGCGCCGCGACGATCTGCTCGGAGCGTGGCACCTGGAGTCCTACGTCTCCCAGTCCGACGTCGGCGTCGACGAGCCCCTGGGCCCGAACCCCGTGGGCATCATCATGTACACCTCCGACGGCTACATGTCCGCCCAGCTGATGCGCCGCGACCGGCCCGCCTACGACAAGGCCGCCACCGACGGTGGCACGCCCGGGCAAATGGCCGCGGCCGCAAGCGGTTACCTCTGCTACAGCGGCCCCTTCACCCTCGACGAGGCGGCGAGCGTGGTCTCCCATCACGTCGAGGTGTCGCTGCTCCCGAACTGGGTGGGCGGCACGCAGGTGCGGCACGGCCGACTCGAGGACGGCGCGCTGGTGCTGCGCGCCGAGCTCACCTCGCGCAGTGGGGCGTCGACGACGCACGTCCTGACCTGGCGTCGTAGGCCGCGCGACAACTAGAACGTGTTACATTTTTGGCTCTCCGGAACCCGAGGGGCCAATGAGTAAGACGCGGTCACTGGCGATCGTCACCGTCGCCTACGTCGTCGCCGTCGGTGTCGGCGCGGCCTGGTTGGCGTGGGGTCCCCGTACCGGTCAGCCGTGGCTGGACACCCTCCTGGCCGACCTCCTCGGCACCCTCGTGATCTTCGGCTTCAGCAGGGCCTACCGGAACTCGAGCTTCTACGACGCGTACTGGAGCGTCGTCCCGCCACTGCTGCTCTTCTACTGGTGGAGTCAGGCCGGGCCGGGTGTGGACCAGCTGCGCTGCTGGCTGGTCGCGATCGTGGTGCTGCTCTGGGCGATTCGACTGACGGCCAACTGGGTCTACGCCTTTCCCGGCCTGCACCACGAGGACTGGCGCTACCCGATGTTCAAGCAGCGCGCGGGGCGCCTCGAGCCGGTTGCCGACCTGGTCGCCATCCACCTCGTCCCGACGTGTCAGGTATTCCTCGCGATGGTGCCTGCCTACGTGGCCGTCACCCGGCCCGGCCCGGGCATCGCGTGGCTCGGCTGGCTGGCCTTCGTCATCGGGCTCGGCGCGGTCGCCCTGGAACTGCTGGCCGACGTTCAGATGCACCGCTTCGTGCGCGACCGGGAGCCGGGGCAGGTGATGGACCGCGGTCTCTGGGGCTGGTCTCGGCACCCGAACTACTTCGGGGAGTTCGGCTTCTGGTTCGCCGTCGGCCTGTTCGGTGTCGCGGCGGCGCCCGCCGACGCCTGGTGGCTGATGCTCGGCGCGGTCGCGATCCTGGCGATGTTCCTCGGCGCCAGCATCCCCATGATGGAGGCACGCAGCCTCGAGCGGCGGCCGGCGTACCGCAGCGTGGTGGACCGGGTGTCGCGCTTCGTGCCCTGGCCGCCGAAGGCGTTGCCGTGACCAGGAAGCGGGTCGTGGTGGCCGGGCTCGGCGACAGCGGCATCCTCACCGCGATCCGGCTGGCGAAGCACGTCGATGTCGTCGGCATCTCGGCCAAGCCTGCGCTGGTCAGCGGTCAGGAGCTGGGTTTGCGGCTCAGCCGGCCCGACGACTGGTCACGTGACTACTGCATCGCGTTCGACCGGTTCCGCGGATTGGACCGCGTGCGCACCGTCCACGCCCGGCTCGTGGGCGTCGACCCCGTCGCCCGCCGCGTCGTCGTCGAACGCGACGACGGCACGTCCGCGACCGAGGACTACGACGCGCTGGTGATCTCCACCGGCGTCACCAACGGCTTCTGGCGCCGGCCGACGCTGCAGTCCGCCGACGACGTCGCCGCCGACCTGCGCACCGCGCACGCCCGGATCGCCGACGCGACGTCGGTCGTCGTGATCGGCGGTGGCGCCGCGGCGGTGAGCAGTGCCGCCAACCTCGCCCGCACCTGGCCGCACACCCGCGTCGACCTGTACCACCCGGGCCAACGTCCGCTGCCCACACACCATCCCAGGGTCTGGGCCCGTATCCACCGCCGGCTCCGCGACCTCGGAGTGGGGGTGCACGGCGGTCACCGCGCCGTCGTGCCAGACGGTTTCGGCTGCGACGAGATCACCACCGGAGCCGTGCAGTGGAGCACCGGGCAGGAGCCCGTGACGGCGGACGCGGTGCTGTGGGCGATCGGTCGGGTGACCCCCAACACCGGCTGGTTGCCGTCCGACATGACCGACGACGACGGCTTCGTCCGGGTGACGCCCGATCTCCGGGTCGCCGGCCGGCCCGGGGTGTTCGCCATCGGCGACGTCGCCGCCACCGACCCGCTGCGCAGTTCGGCCCGCAACCGTGCCGACGGGCTGCTGGCCCACAACGTGCGAGCCGACTTCGCGGGCGGGCCGCTCCGCGACTACCGGGCCCCGACGCGGCGGTGGGGTTCGGTGCTGGGAGCCCAGCCCGACGGCCTGGAGGTCTTCACCCCGGATGGTCGCGCGGTCCGGTTCCCGGCGTGGTCGGTCGGCCGGGTTCTGCAACCGTTGATCGTGCGCCGGGGCATCTACGGCGGCGTGCGCCCCTGACGTGACGTCAGCCCAACCGGACGCAGGCCTGGATGCCGTCGCCCGTCGGGATCTTCACCGACAGGTAACCGTGGGCGGGATCGCCCAGGTGAGCCAGCAACGGACCGTGAACGTCACTGCCCCAATCCATGTCGACGTCGTCGACCAGGATCAGCGAGCCGGGACGCAGGGACGGTTCCAGCAGTCGCAGCACCGGTAGCGCCAGATCCGGCCAGCCGTCCAGCAGCACCAGATCGATGGCGTCCGGCACCTCGGCGAGGGTCTCGAGTGCATCGCCGACGCGAAGGTCGATCAGATCCGACACCCCGGCTTCGTCGAAGTTGCGTTGGGCCGCAACGGCTTTGTCGTGCTGCAGCTCGGTGCCGATGACCGTCCCGCCGCCGTTGTCGCGCACGGCCGCGGCGAGGTGGATGGTGGAGACGCCGAACGACGTGCCGTACTCGACGACGGTGCGGGCGCCGGTTGCCCTGGCCAGCAGGTACAGCAGCGTGCCGCCGTCGGACGACACCGACATGTACACGTCCTTGAACAGCTCGGCGCGTCGCGCCGCGCTGAGGTGGGCGGGAAACCCGTCGACGCCCGTGGCGGCGAACGCCCGTGGATCGTGATCTCGTTCGGCGGCCAACATCCGTTGCAGGACAACGGATACGGATTCGGCGTGCAGGGTGGACGTCATGGTGTCGAACCTCTCGTCGTGGTGATGGACACCAACGTACGATCGAGGCCGATTGTCGTCCAGTGCATGCTTGGTAAGGAATGGTTGCCTGAAATGGAATCCAATGTGGACCTCAACCTGTTCGTCGCCCTCGACGCGCTGCTCGACGAGGGCAGCGTCACCGGCGCGGCGCACCGGCTGCACACCTCCGCCCCCGCGATGAGCCGGACGCTCGCGCGCCTGCGGCGGATGCTCGACGACCCGATCCTCGTACGCGCCGGACGAGGCCTGGTGCCGACGCCGCGGGCCCTGGCGATGAAGAGCCGGGTGCACGAGCTGGTCGAACAGGGCCGCAGCCTGATGAGCGCGGCGGAGGAAGCCGACCCGGCCAGTCTCCGCCGCACCTTCTCCGTGCAAATCGGTGACCTGCTGTCCAACGGGATCGGCGCCCGGCTGGTGTCGCGCATCCGGGGAGAGGCGCCCGGGGTGACGTTGCGGTTCGTCGGCGACAGCCACGAGGACACCGATGCACTGCGGGACGGCAGCGTGGACCTCGAACTGGGCCAGATGCGCCGCACCCACCCGGAGACCCACATCGAGCCGCTGTTCTCCGACCGGATGGTGGGCGTGGTGCGGGCCGGTCATCCGCTCGACCGCACGCGCGTCACGCTGCCGCGTTTCGCCGCCGCCGAACACGTCGTGTCCTCGCGGCGAGGCCGCCTCACCGGGCCGGTCGACGACCTCCTCGCCGAACGGGGTCTGCGCCGACGGGTGGCCGTCTGCACGCCCACCGCGCTCGCCGCGTTTCACCTCATCCAGGACAGCGATCTGGTCGGCGTCGCGCCGCTGGCGATCACCCGGGACACCCTGGCGGCCTTCGGGCTCCGGTCCTTCGAGATTCCGCTGGACCTGCCGACGCTGGACGTGAGCTTGGCATGGCACCCAAGGTATGACGCCGACGGCGCGCACGAGTGGTTGAGACAGTGTGTTCGGGACGCCTTTTCCGACATTTCCCGATGACGCCGCATAACGATTCGATCACGCGTTCAGGGGGTCAGATCACGATCACTTAAGAAACGTGGCCGGTCTTTGAAGATCTTGTCCAATCGCTCAGCGAATTCGACCGGATTTGTCGTCGACTTCACTATATTCCGCGTAACGCCTGGCAGGGCGCCCGCGAATGCGAACTCATCCGTCCCGAATAGGCGCCCGCGGGCTGGGTACCGTGGAATTCGGGTCGAGTACACGGCTCCTTTCACACGTACCCCCCAAGAAGAAATCGATCATGAAACTCAGTGGTATGTCCATTTCGCCCATGCGTCGTGGGACCGTCGGCCTCGTGGTCGGCGGACTGTTCGCCGGAGTTGCCGCCGCAACCATCGCGGCGCCGGTGGCGTCGGCCGCGCCGGACTGCAGCGGACAGGGCGTTGCCAACACCGTCAGCTCCGTGACGGGCTCGGCCCGCGACTACCTGCGGGCGCACCCGGGTGCCGACCAGGTGGTCTCCGCCGCACGCAACCAGCCGCGCGACGAAGCGGCCGCCAACATCCGGAACTACTTCACGGCCAACCCGCAGGAGTACTACGACCTGCGCGGCATCATCGCCCCGATCGGCGACACCCAGAGGGCGTGCAACGTCTCGGTGCTGCCGCCCGACCTGCAGTCCGCCTACGCCGAATTCATGGCCGGCTGATCTACCAGGTGTCGACGAACCGCGGCCGCGGGGCATCCAACGGGTGCTCCGCGGCCGCGGCCAGCGTCGCGGCGATCAACCGTCGGGTGTCGGCCGGGTCGACGACGTCGTCGATCTCGAACAGAGCGGCGGCGTTGAGCGCCCGCGCGTTTTCCTGAGCCGCGGCCGTCGCCTGGCGGACTCGTTCCTCGCGCTCGTCGTCGTCGGCGATGGCCTCCAATTCCTTGCGCAGTCCCAGTCGGACCGCGCCCTCCAGACCCATCGGGCCGAGGTGGGCACCCGGCCACGCCACCGTCAACAGGGGCTCGTGCAGACCGCCCCCGCACATCGCCTGTGCGCCAAGGCCATACCCGCGGCGCAGGATCACCGCCACCAGGGGCACCCGGATCGACGCCCCCGCCACCAGCAGGCGGGAACCGTGGCGCACCAGCGCCTCGGCCTCGGCGGCCTGGCCGACCATGTAACCCGGACAGTCGACGAGTGAGACGACCGGAAGACCGAACGCGTCGCACAGCTGCAGGAAGCGGGCCGCCTTGTCGGCCGCTCCCGCGGTGATCGCGCCCGCCATCACGCGGGTGTTGTTGGCGAGTACGCCCACCGGCCGGCCCTCGATGCGGGCCAGTGCCGTCACCATCTCCGGTGCGAACCGCTCCCTGAGGAACGTCACGGAGCCCTCGTCGGCGATCGTCTCGATGATGGGACCGACGTGATACGCGCGGCGGGCGCGTTCGGGAACCATCGAGCGCAGCGCGGTTTGGTCCGCAGATGATCCCGGGGTGGTGACGCCACGAAAGTAGCCGAGCAGCTTCTTGGCCGTCGCGGTCGCCGCCGCCTCGTCGGCCACCACCACGTCGACCACGCCGTTGGGTGCCTGCACCGAGATCGGACCCACGTCGTCCGGTGCCACGGTGCCGAGTCCGCCGCCGGCGATCATCGCCGGCCCGCCCATGCCGATCGACGCGTCCTCGGTGGCGACGATCAGATCCGAGCAACCGGCGATGACCGCGTTGCCCGCGAAGCACCGCCCCCTGACCACGGCGATCCGCGGCACCACACCCGAGAGCGCCGCCCAGAGCTTGAACGCGCGCACGTCCAGGGACGAGACGACGGGGTAGTCGGTGTCCCCGGGCCGGCCGCCGCCGCCCTCGGCGAAGAACACCGTGGGCAGTCGCAAGCGTTCGATCACGTCGAACAACCGGTCCTTCTTGCGGTGTCCGAGCGCGCCCTGCGTGCCCGCCAGCACCGTGTAGTCGTAGGCCAGCACCGCGCACGCCGCGCCGTCGACCGTGGCCGTGCCCGCCACCATGCCGTCGGCGGGCGTGCGGGCGATCAGATCGTCGACGTCACGCCGGAGCCGTTGCGCGGCAATGGCATACCGGCCGTACTCGACGAACGACCCGTCGTCGACCAGGTCGGCGACGTTCTCCCGGGCGGTCCGTCCACCCGCGGCATGCCTGCGCTCGACGGCATCGGGCCTGGCGGCGTCCTCGGTCAGGGCCCGGCGGCGCGCCAGCTCCGCCAGGTCGTCGCGCAACGTCTCGTCGGTCGCCATGGCTCTCTCCAGAGGAATAGTGTGTGCCCGGTCACGGGTTGGGGTTGACATGACCAGCTCCTCATTCAACCCGCGAACCCTGCTGGCCGACGCGCGACTCGGCGTCCTGGCCACCATCAAGGCCAGCGGGCTGCCCCAGCTGTCGCCGGTGACCCCGTACTACGACCAGGCTGCCGACGTCGTGCAGGTCTCGATGACCGAGGGTCGCGCCAAGACCGCCAACCTGCGGCGTGACCCCCGGGCGGCGATCGAGGTCACCAGCGGCGACGGCTGGTCGTGGGCGACCGCCGAGGGCACCGTCACGCTGACCGGGCCGGGCACCGACCCCCATGGCCCCGAGGTGGAGGCCCTCGTCGAGTACTACCGCGCCGCGGCGGGGGAGCACCCCGACTGGGACGAGTACCGGTCGGTGATGGTGTCCGACCGCCGGGTGCTGATGACGCTCACGGTCGAGAAGGTGTACGGCGAAGCGATCCGCTGACCGCGTCGCCGAGTGGCCACTTGATGCGCGTTTCGGGCCGATTTGCGTGCGACAACTGGCCACTCGGCGCGGGGTGGGTCAGCCGTAGAGCTCCTCGAACTTCTTCACCGACTTCTCGATGTCGCCCTTCACGGCGCGGGCAGCCGCCATGCCGACCGGACCGAACAGCGGCGCCCCGCCGAGGTCGACCTTCACCTTGAACTCGCAACCCGCGGACTGCGGCTTGACCGTCATGCGCAACTTGTACTTGGTGCCCCCGACCCCGTCGCCGGTGATCCCGATCAGATTCGGCGGGTCGTAGTCCTCGATGGTCCAGGTGACGCGGTTGCGCATGCCCTTGGCGCCCGCGACGCCGACCAGCTTGGTGCCCACGGCGAGCTCGTCGGGCAGGTCGCAGCGCCAGCCCTGGTGCATCGTCAGCCAGTCCCCGAGTGAGGACAGGTCGGCGACGTGCGACCACGCCTGCTCCGGGCTGATGGACAGTTTGCGGGACAGCTCGACTTTGGCCATCCGGACAGGCTAACCCGCGGCCACCCGGGGGAATCCGGCGGCGATGGCGTCGAGTACGGCGGGATACCGCTTTGCCTCGCGGTGGCCGCCCGGCTTGCCGCTGCTGACCACCCCCACCGCCAGGTCGCGTTCGGGGTCCGCCCAGACGGCGATGTCGACCAGGCCGGTGTGGCCGAATGCTGCCGGAGCGTTCAGCCCGAACGGGCCAAAGCGCTTGGACCCCAACATGTATCCGGTGCCCCAGCGCAGGGGCATCAATCCCATGGCGAGGTCGGGCCGCAGCCGCCGTGCCTGCCTCGTCGCGGCGCGCAACGTCTCGGGTGCCATGACGCGTACGCCGTCGAGTTCTCCTCCGCGACGCAACATCTCGGCGAAGCGCGACAGCTCGTGGGCCGTCGACACCGTGCTCGACGACGGCACCACGCTGGTCAGGAACTTGGGCGTGTTGGTGAACGGAATGATCTGGTGCGTCGTGCCGCCGATGGCCAGCTTGAAGGCCGCCGCGATCGGCGCGGGGAGGGGCGTGCCGGTGGCGTGGCTCGGCGCGACCAGCGGAACGTCCTGCGGCGCGACGCCGTAATTGGTCCACCGGAAGCCCAGGGGGTCCAGGATTTCCTGGGCGAGCACGTCGCGGATGTCCTTGCCGGTGGCAGCCGAGACGATCTCCCGGGTCAGCGGCCCCCACGTCAGCGCGTGGTAGACGTGCACCATCCCCGGCGGATAGATGGTCCGCAGGTTGCCGAGCATCTCGCGGGCGTAATCGCTGTCGTTCATGCGCTTCAGGTCCGGTTTGGGGCCGGTCGCGAAGGGCACGCCCGCGCTGTGGGTCAGCACGTGGCGGATGGTGGTGCGATCCTTGCGATGGCTGGTGTAACCCGGCAGGTACTCACACACCCGGTCGTCGAGGGAGAACACGCCGCGCTCGGCCAGCAGGTGAAAGACCGTGGTGGTCATGGCCTTTGCCGCCGAATAGACGCAGAACGGCGTCTCGGTGGTCACCGGAATCTTCTCGGCGTCCGCCGGGTCCTGTGGACCGTTGCCCCACCCGTGCCCGATCGCCCGGTCGAGCACCACCCGGCCGCGGTGGCGGACGCACACCTGGATGGCGGGATGCATGCCGGCCGAATACCAGTGGCGGGTGGCCTGCCAGATGCGTTCGAGCGCCGAGGCGTCCACCCCGGAGTGGTCCTCGTCGCCGCGGGAGGTGACCGCGTCGAGATCGCCCGGAACTCGGATCCGTCCGTCGGTCGTCATGCCGTCTTCCTGTGCAACGTCGCGGACAGGTGATGCTGAAGGGGTTGGCCCACCGCGCCCAGGCGAAGGCTGTAGGTCAGCTCGTCACCGTCGAGGCGAAACGAACGGCCAAGGGCGGTAACGTCCTTCGCGGACGCGGTGAGCCCGATCGAGGTCGCCGTGAGCTCGAGTTCGACCACCTCGCCGTCGACGGTCACCGTGCCCTCTTGGATCTCGGTGACACCCGTCGGATGCGCGAGCACCAACTCGACGCGGCCCGCTGACGGCACCCGCAGGTATCCGGTCTCGGCGTGCAGGGGTCGCCCGTCGTCGGCGGCCTTGGTTCGCTGCCCGTAGCCGAGGAACGGTTTGCCGACGTGGCCGAACGTGACTTCCTCGAGGTAGTCGAACGACGGAATCGTCGGATACTCACCCGCGCCGGCGCCGGCCCACGTGCCCAGCAGGGGAGCCAGGACGGCAAGCGCGGGATGGAGGTCGGGAGGGCCGCCGGTCGTCATGCCGAAAACCCTACTCACACGGTGTCCGACCACCACCGACGACCGCGGACTAGGGACGCAGGTTCTCGAGATCGGCGAGCAACCCGGGATGCGTGGGGCGCCAGCCGAGGACGTCACGGGTGTGATGACTCGTCGCCGGTTGATCCAGTAGGAAGATGTCCCCGTACGGGCCGAACTCCGCCGTCGGCACCGGCTGCACCGGCAGTCCCAATCGGCGTCCGATGACGGCCGCGACGTCGCGCACCGCGACGCCCTCCTCGTCGACCGCGTGCCACGACGTGCCCGCCGGCGCGGACTCGAGGGCCAGCCGGAACAGCACGGCGGCGTCCCGCGCGTGGACGGCGGGCCAGCGCTGCGTGCCGTCGCCGGGGTAGCCGGCGACCCCGGTGCGCCGTGCCGTGGTGGTGAGAAGCCCTGCGAATCCACCGTTTCCGTCGTCGTGCGCGGTCCGCGGGATGCGCACCGCGACGCTGCGCACGCCGTCGGACGCGAGAGCCAGCAGTGCCAGCACGGCGCGGCCTCGACCCCCGACCGGCCCCTCGGTCGGCGGCGGGTCCGCCTCGGTGGACGCGCGTCCCGCGATCCACGGCGTGCCGGAGGCGACGACGATGGGCTGGTCCGTGCCCCGCAGCTCGTCACCCATCGCCGTCAAAGCGTCCCTCTCGGTGACGATTTCGTGCGCCAGTGCGTCCGGGGTGGCCGCCTCGTGTCCGAAGGCCAGGTGGATGACGCCGTCGGCCCGGCGGACCCCGTCCCGCAGGACGTCGAGATCGGAGAGCGTGCCGCGCAGAACCTCGGCGCCTGCGGCGGTCAACGACGCGGCCGAGGCGTCCGAGCGGGCCAGCGCGAGGACGGTGTGGCCGTTGCCGAGGAGCTCGGTGAGGACGGGCGACCCAATGGTGCCGGTACCCCCGGTGACGAAGACGTGCACGTGACACTCCAGACGTTGTGATGAGACCTTTGTCCCGTCACCGTACAACGTGATGGGACAAAAGTCCCGTCGCCTAGGATGTGGCCATGGGCCGATGGGAACCGGGTGCGCGTCAGCGACTCGTGCTCGCCGCCGTCGACCTGTTCACCGAGCAGGGGTACGACGCCACGACCGTCGCGCAGATCGCCGAGCGGGCCGGCGTCACCAAGAGCACGTTCTTCCGCCACTTCCCCGACAAGCGGGAACTACTCGTCGCCGGTCAGGAGAGCATGTGCGAGCTGCTCGCCGAGGGCGTCGCGGAGGCGCCCGCCGACGCGAGCCCGATGGTCGCGGTCGCGGCCGGCCTCGAACGCGCCTCGACGATGATGGGCCCGGACAACCGGGAACTGGGCCCGCGCATCAAGGCGGCCGTCGCCGCGAGCACCGAACTGCAGGAGCGCGACGCGCTGAAGACCGTCAGCCTCGCGGCCGCCATGACCACGGCCCTGCGGGCCCGCGGGGTCCCCGAGATGACCGCGCACCTGGCCGGCGAGCTCGGAGTGCTCGCCTTCAAGCAGGGTTACGCGCGCTGGTCGGAGACCGAGCAGCACGACGGACGCGGCCTGGCGGAGTACGCCCTCGCGGCGCTCGACGAACTGCGAACGGCCTCGCGGTCCCTGGACTGAGCGGCTAGCCGCAGACCGCGCCGGTCGCGGCCGAGCCCACGAGCTTGCGGTACTTGGCCAGCACCCCGGTGGGGTACTTGGGCGCAGGTGGGGTGAAACCCTCCTTGCGAGCCTCGAATTCGTCGGCGTCGACGAGCAGGTCCAGCGTGCCCGTGCCCACGTCGAGCCGAATCCGGTCGCCGTCCCTCACGAAGGCGATGGGGCCGGCGTCGACCGCTTCCGGCGCGATGTGGCCGACGCAGAGACCGGTGGTGCCGCCCGAGAACCGGCCGTCGGTCATCAGCAGCACGTCCTTGCCGAGTCCCGCGCCCTTGATGGCGCCGGTGATGGCCAGCATCTCGCGCATGCCGGGTCCGCCCTTGGGGCCCTCGTACCGGATGACCACCACGTCGCCGTTGGTGATGGTGCCGTCCTCGAGTGCGTCCATCGCCGCCCGCTCGCCGTCGAAGACCCGTGCGGTGCCCTCGAACACGTCGGAATCGAAGCCGGCCGACTTGACCACCGCGCCCTCGGGAGCCAGCGACCCGTGCAGGATCGTGATGCCGCCCGTCGGGTGGATGGGGTTGCTCATCACGCGCAGCACCTTGCCGTCGGGGTCCGGCGGTTCGATGTGGGCGAGGTTCTCGGCCATGGTGCGGCCAGTGACGGTCAGGCAGTCGCCGTTCAGCAGACCGTTGTCCAGCAGTGCCTTCATGACGACGGGCACGCCGCCGATCTCGTCGACGTGCTTCATCACGTGGCGGCCGAAGGGCTTGACGTCGGCGAGGTGCGGCACCTTCTGGCCGATGCGGGTGAAGTCCGCGAGCGTCAGCTTGACGCCGGCTTCCCACGCGATCGCCAGCAGGTGGAGCACGGCGTTGGTGGAGCCGCCGAACGCCATCACGACGGCGATGGCGTTCTCGAACGCCTCCAGCGTGAGGATGTCACTCGTGGTGATGCCGCGGCGCAGCATCTCGACGACGGCCTCGCCCGACTGGCGGGCGTACTCGTCGCGGCGCTTGTCGATGGCCACCGGGGATGCGCTGCCCGGCAACGACATTCCCAGTGCCTCGGCGGCGCTGGCCATGGTGTTCGCGGTGTACATGCCGCCGCACGCGCCCTCGCCCGGACAGATGGCGCGCTCGATGATGTCCACGTCCGCGCGGGACATCAACCCACGGGCGCAGGCGCCGACGGCTTCGAAGGCGTCGATGATGGTGACTTCGCGCTCGGTGCCGTCGGTCATCTTGGCGACGCCGGGCATGATCGAGCCGTTGTAGAAGAAGACGCTCGCCAGGTTGAGGCGGGCGGCGGCCATGAGCATGCCGGGGATCGACTTGTCGCAGCCGGCCAGGAGCACGGTGCCGTCGAGGCGCTCGGCCTGCACCACGGTTTCGACGCTGTCGGCGATCACCTCGCGGGAGACCAGCGAGAAGTGCATGCCCTCGTGGCCCATCGAGATGCCGTCGGAGACGGATATGGTGCCGAACTCCAGCGGGTAGCCGCCGGCGGAGTGCACGCCGCCCTTGACGGACTGCGCCAGTCGCTGCAGCGACATGTTGCACGGCGTGATCTCGTTCCACGACGATCCGACGCCGATCTGAGGCTTCACCCAGTCGTCGTCGCCCATGCCGACGGCCCGCAGCATGCCGCGGGCGGCGGTCTTTTCGAGACCGTCCGTGACGTCGCGGCTACGGGGCTTGATGTCGGGCTGTGACGCATCTGAGGGCATCGGTCAAGTATGCCTTCGGGTCGTTCGCCGACCAAACCATTTCGGATACCCCGGTGGGGTATCCGGTACGGTGGCTTTCATGAAGACGTTGATCGCTCTGGTGGCCGCCCTCGCCACCGCCCTGCTCGTGTCCTCCTGTACCAGCCCCAGCTCGACGTCGTCGGACGGTCACACCGACCACACTCACGGCAGCGAGGCCGGCGCGGCCGCCCCGAACAACGCCGCCGACGTCACCTTCGTCACCGGCATGATTCCGCACCACGAGCAGGCCGTGGAGATGTCCGCCCTGGTCCCGCAGCGGTCCACCAATCCCGAGGTGATCAAGCTCGCCGCCGACATCTCGGCGGCGCAAGGCCCCGAGATCCAGACCATGAAGGGCTTCCTCCAGCAGTGGAACGCCGGCGACGCCGCCGGACACGAGGGCCACGACATGGGCGCCATGAACGGGATGGTCGACCAGGACGCCATGACGAAGCTGCAAACGCTCAAGGGCGCCGAGTTCGACCAGCTCTGGCTCACCTCGATGATCGGCCACCACGAGGGCGCCGTCGAGATGGCCAACACCGAGATGGCCGACGGCGCCAACGCCGACGCCAAGGCGCTGGCCCAGCAGATCGTGACGGCCCAGCAGGCCGAGATCGGTCAGATGAAGAAGATGGTGGCCGCGCAATGACGGACGAACCGACGAAGGACGCAGCGCCGCACGGCTACTCGCCGCACAAGGAGAACTACGCCAAGCGGTTGCGGCGCGTCGAGGGGCAGGTGCGGGGCATCGCCAAGATGATCGAGGACGACAAGTACTGCATCGACGTCCTCACCCAGATCAGCGCCGTCAACAGTGCGCTGCAATCCGTCGCGCTGGGACTGCTCGACGAGCACCTCGGCCACTGCGTCTCCCAGGCCGTCGCCGAGGGTGGTCCCGAGGCCGACAAGAAGCTGGCCGAGGCGTCGGCCGCCATCGCCAGGCTGGTCAAGTCCTGAGAGTTCGGCTGCGAGCAAGGTAACGATCCGCCGTCGGGATCCGACGAACAAGCAGGTCAGTGCCGCCTACGTGGTGCGACGGTGGTGGTCGGGCGCTCGTCGCCGGAAATACCTGGTCGCCGCGCTGTGCGACACTGGATTCACTCGTGTATTGGAGGTGGCGCATGCGCCGGGAAACAATCAAGCGGCTTGCCACGGCGGTCGTCGCCGCTGGAATGGTCGGCGGTTTCGTCATCGGCAGCCCATCTGCCTGGGCCGACCCCGAGGTCAACCCCGATCCGGCGGCAATCGACGCGCAGCCGATCGAGGCTCCGGCCCCGCCCCCGTTCGGGGACGTGCCGCCGCCCGCCCCGATGCCGTTCGGCTTCCCGCCGCCCGCAGATCCCAACGCGCCGGCGCCGTTCAACCCGCTGGCCGCACCCGCGCCCGCACCCACGGTGATCCCCGAGGGCACGCCCGCCGGACAGGATCCCACCCCGTACACCGGGCCGCCGGTCTTCGCGGCCCCGTCGTTCAACCCGAGCAACGGCTCGATGGTGGGCGTCGCCAAGCCGATCGCGATCAACTTCGCCCGGCCCATCGCGGACCGTCAGATGGCGCAGTCCGCGGTGCACGTCTCGTCGGTCCCGGCGGTGCCCGGCAAGTTCTACTGGCTCAGCGACACCCAGTTGCGCTGGCGTCCGATCGACTTCTGGCCGGCGAACACCACCGTCAACATCGACGCCGGTGGCGCCAAGTCGAGCTTCCGCACCGGTGAATCGCTGGTCGCGACCATCGACAACGCCACGCATCAGATGGAGGTCATGCGCAACGGCAAGCTGGAGAAGACGTTCCCGGTCTCGCTCGGCAAGTCGGGCAACGACACTCCCAACGGCACCTACTACGTGCTCGAGAAGTTCAACGACATCGTCATGGACAGCTCGACCTACGGCGTCCCGGTGAACTCCGCGCAGGGCTACAAGCTGAAGGTTCAGGACGCGGTCCGCATCGACAACAGCGGCATCTTCGTCCACAGCGCTCCGTGGTCGGTCGCCGACCAGGGCAAGCGCAACGTCAGCCACGGCTGCGTCAACCTCAGCGCGGCCAACGCGCAGTGGTTCTTCGACAACTTCGGCAGCGGCGACCCGGTCGTCGTGAAGAACTCCGTCGGGCTCTACAGCCAGAACGACGGCGCCCAGGATTGGCAGATGTAGGACTCCGTCCACGAGAACGGCCGCCCCGATCGGGGCGGCCGTTCGTCGTTTCGGGGCTGCTAGTTCCAGATGTGCACGCGCTGAGCCGGATCCAGGTACAGCTCGTCGGACTCCGCCACCTCGAACGCGTCGTAGAAGGCGTCGAGGTTGCGGACGATGCCGTTGCACCGGAACTCGGGCGGTGAGTGCGGGTCGATCGCGAGCCGACGGATGGCCTCGGCGTCGCGGGACTTGGTGCGCCACACCTGCGCCCATCCGTAGAACACCCGCTGCACGCCGGTCAGCCCGTCGATCACCGGCGCCGGCTTACCGCCGAGTGACAGTTCGTAGGCCAGCAGCGCGATCGACAGCCCGCCGAGGTCGCCGATGTTCTCGCCGACGGTGAACGCGCCGTTCACGTGTTGCGCACCAGTGAGCTGCCGCGGCACGTACGTCTCGTACTGGGCGATCAACGCCTCGGTGCGCGAACCGAATTCGGTGCGGTCGCTGTCGGTCCACCAGTCGACGAGGTTGCCGTCGCCGTCGTACTTGGCGCCCTGGTCGTCGAAGCCGTGGCCGATCTCGTGACCGATGACCGCGCCGATGCCACCGTAGTTGGCGGCGTCGTCGGCCTCGGCGTCGAAGAACGGCGGCTGCAGGATTGCCGCGGGGAAGACGATCTCGTTCATGCCCGGGTTGTAGTAGGCGTTCACCGTCTGCGGCGTCATGAACCACTCGTCGCGGTCGACCGGTCCACCGAGCTTGGCCAGCTCGCGGTCGTAGCCGGAGGCGTTGCCGCGCTTGTAGTTTCCGTACAGATCGGCCCGGTCGATCACCAGATCGGGGTAGTCGCGCCACCGCACCGGATAGCCGATCTTGGGGGTGAACTTGTCCAGCTTGGCCAGGGCCCGCTCGCGCGTCTCGGGCGTCATCCACTCGAGGTCGTCGATGCTGACGCGGTACGCCTCACGGAGATTGGCGACCAGCTCGTCCATCCGCGCCTTTGCGTCGGGCGGGAAGTGCCGTTCCACGTACAGCTTGCCGACCGCGTCGCCCATCAGGTTCTCGACCAGCGCGACGCCGCGCTTCCAGCGGTCGCGGATCTCCTGCGTGCCGCTGAGGGTACGTCCGTAGAAGTCGAAGTTCTCGGCCACCAGCTCGTCGGTCAGCATCGCCGACCGCCCGCTGATCAACCGCCACCGCAGCCACCACTTCCAGTCCTCGAAGTCACCTTCGGCCCACAGCGCGGCGAACGCCGTGAGGGTGTCGGGCTGACGCACGACGACCTCGGCGGCGGCCTCCGGCGTGGTGCCGATCGCGGTGAGCCACGACTCCCAGTCGAACCCCGGCGCCTCGGCCACCAGGTCGGCGAAGGTGCGCAGGTTGTAGGTCAGGTCGGCGTCGCGACGCTTCACCACGTCCCAGTGGACAGCGGCGATCCTGGTCTCCAGCGCCACGATCCGGGCGGCCGTGGCCTCCCACTCGTTCGGTTGCGGCTCCTCGCCGAGGGCCAGGGCCAGCATCCGCGTGATGTGGCCGGGATAGGCGGCCAGGATCTCGGCGTGCTGGGCGTCGCGGTAGTACGACTCGTCGGGCAGCCCCAGCCCGGACTGCGAGAGGTGCAGCAGGTAGCGCGTCGAGTCCTTGGAGTCGGTGTCGACGTACAGGCCGGTGCCGCCGCCGACGCCGGTGCGCTGGAACCCGCCGAGGACGGCCGCCAGTGCGGACCGGTCGGCCGCGCCCTCGATCGTCGCGAGCTCCTCGAGCAGCGGCGCCACACCGATGCGTGCGACCGCCTCGGTGTCCATGAAGCTGCCGTACAGGTCGCCGACGCGTTGCTCGTCGGTGTCGGGCGCCGCGTCGGCCGCAGCGGCCTCGACGATCAGGTCCCGCACCTGCTCCTCGGCCCGGTCGGCCAGCAGCCGGAAGGCGCCGTCGGTGGCACGGTCGGCGGGAATGTCGTAGTCGGTCAGCCAGCGGCCGTTGACGTGGCCGAACAGGTCGTCTTGTGGGCGGGTGTCGCCGTCGACGAAGGACAGGTCGATGCCGGAGTGGGTAGCTTCTAACGTCACCCGACCATCCTGCCAGCCGCGGCCGTCTCGGGGGGCCGGGTACCCTCACGGCCATGCCAGACCAGCTCGACGACGAGCCCACCCCGGTTGCCAGCGGTGGCACGAGCGGGTTCGGGATCGGTTCTGCAGTTCTCGGCCTCGTCTCGGTGGCAGCGGTCGTCCTGGCGGTGTTGCTGTGGAACGGTCACCGCCACGACGTCGACGAGCGGTCCTATCAGACCCGCGTGCTGCAGGCCGCCGCCGACTGGACCGGCGTCCTGATCAACATGAACTCCGGCACCGTCGTCCAGAGCATGCAGACCCTGCACGACGGCACCGTCGGCCAGCTCAACGCGAACTTCGAGACCGCGGTCGAGCCGTTCAGCCAGGTGGTGCAGAAGCTGCAGTCCCAGACGGTCGGGCAGGTCGAGTCGGTGGCCATCGAGTCGCTGTACCACGCCAAGCCCGGCGATCCGGGGCTGCCGCCGGTACCGCAGCCCGAACTGGCCACGGTGTCCTCGCGCACCGACAACGTCCTCGTCGTCGCCACGTCGGTCAGCCAGAACGCCGGCGCCAAGCCGCTGACCGTGCACTGGGCGCTGCGGTTGGCCATCTCCGACGTCGGCGGCAACCTGCTGGTGTCGCGGCTGGAGACCGTCCGATGAGGAATCGTCTACGGGTGCTGGCGTTCGACGTGCTGGCCCCGCTCGGGGCGATTCTGGCGCTGGTGTACCTCGGCGTCGCGCTCTCCTGGCCGCTGTGGTGGGTGGCGGTGTGCTCGGTGCTGTGCCTGCTGATCGTGCAGGCCGTGGTGGTCAACGCCGTGCTGTGGCGACGCGACGGAGTGACGGTCGGCACCGACGACGACGGCCCCGGTCTGCGGCTGGCCGTGGTGGGCCTGACCACCGTCGCGCTGGTGGCGGCGGTTCTGGTGGGCTACACGCGGTGGACGGCGCCGCAGGCGCAGATGAACCGCGACATCACCGAGGTGGTGGGCATCGCCAGCAGTGCGGCCGAGGCGTCGGCGACCTTCACCCCGCAGAATCCGAGCGCCAACGTCGACCGGCTGACGGCGTTGATGACGCCGAAGGGCGCCGAGGGCTTCCGTGCCGAATTCGACTCCATGGCAAAGGATTTGACGGGCAAGGGGTTGACCGTCTCGGCGAGCACCGTGTCGGCGGGCGTCGAGGCGATCGGTCCGGAGGCCGCGGTGGTCGCGGTGATCATGCGAGGCACGCAGAACGCCCTGGGTAGGCAACCCTCGAGTGTCGCTCTGCCGCTGCGGGTTTCATTGCTCAAGCAGGACGGACGCTGGCTGGTCGACGACTTGTCGCCGATCAACTCCCGCTAGTCAGTCGGGTTGGCCGTTGCGCATCTTGGCGAAGCGGTCGGACAACCGGCGCATCCTGATCATCAGCGACGCCGCTGGGCTGTTCGTGCCCTGCAGGTAGCCCGCGAACTGGTCGGCCGGAATGCCGATGCGCGAAGCGAACTCGTCCTGGCCGAGGCCGGAGCGCTGCAGCAGCATGTGGATGTGGCGGCCCACCTCGGCGCACTCGTTGGCCTCGAGATGTGCGCGGGTGCGGGTGAGGACCTCGTCCAGCGCCTTGGAGACCCCGTACGGGGGCGCGTTGTCGAGGACCTCCTCGACCTGACGGGCCGTTCGGCCGTAGGGGTCGCGCTTGATGGCGACGACGATGCGCTGCCAGACGGTCAGGTCGTCGGTTTCGAGGGCCTCGCGGATGGCCGACGTGGGCCAGAATTCGACGGGTCGCTGGTCGACGGCGGGACGCCTCCGGGGCGCGTTCGCGGCGGGCCTGGGGCGACCGGCGGCATCGCCGCGCGTATCCGAAGTCAACGTCACCTCGCCTCCTCCAACATCGCAACTGCCACTGACAAGCAGCGCTGCCTGACGTGTGCCCAGTCGGACTCCGCCTCGACGCCCATCCAGTCTTCGTCGTCGTCCGACGGGTGTGGGTCGGCCAACCGCCGTACGAGTTGAGTAGCCACCCACTGGTTTCTCAACCGTTCTCCAGAGTAGTACCGGTCCATTTCGGCCAGCACCACCGCCGCGGTTTGAGTCTCCATGGACTCGACCAGATCGGCAAACTCTGCGTAGTCCCTGGCGTTGTTGCGGCACATGATCAGGTAGCACTTGAGCCGCAGGGTCTCGGCGCCCGTCGGAATCTCCAGCCGGTCGCCCGTGGGCAGCAGCACGTTGGTGGTCTCCATCGGGCTGCGCCGTCGCACCGTGGGCCGGTCCTCGTCGGCCGCGGTCGCCAGGGCGTCGAGCGCCACCGCGAGCCGACCGCGCCACATCGTCACCGGATGCACGGGCTGACGCGGGAAGAACCGGCCGCCGTTCTTGCCGTTGCGCGCCGCGGCGAGCCGCGCCGTCCGGCCGCCGCCGTGGTGGGCGGTGTTCAACCGCAACGTGTCGCCAAATCTTCCCGTGTCGCTTCGCTCCTGCCCGCCGCCGGGTTTGAGCTTGGCCAGCGGCTCGTCACCGCCCTTGACATGCGCGGCGATCGAGCCGCCGAGCGGGAGGCAACCGCTGAACGCCAGCGGGTCGGCCACGGTGACGGTCTGCGGCGCCAGCGTCTTGAGCTTCGCCGCGGACTTCACCACGCTGCGGATGTCGGCGCCCGACGGCCCCATCGTGGAGATGTCCTCCGGAATGACGACGAGGTCGCCGATGTCGGCCTTGGGCAGCGGCTTCTCGAAGTCCACCGACGGCAGGATGCGATCCAGCCAGCCGGGCAGCCACCAGTTCCACTGCGCGAACATGGCCATCAGCGCGGGCACCAGCACCAGGCGGACGATCGTCGCGTCCACGGCGATGGCGACGGCGCACGCCACGCCGAGCTGGGCCACCAGCGGCATGCCCGCAAAGGCGAACCCGACGAACACCGCGATCATGATGAGCGCCGCGCTGGTGATCGTGCGGGCGCTGGTGCTGACGCCGTAGGCCACGGCGTCGCGGGTGTTGTTGGTCTGCAGGAACCGTTCGCGGATGCGGGTGAGCAGGAAGATCTCGTAGTCCATCGACAAGCCGAAGGTCATCGCCAGCACCAGTGGCGGGATGGTGCTGTCCAGCGAACCGAGCGGTTCGAGACCGAGTGCCTCCAGCCAGCCCCACTTGAACACCACGACGAGGCTGCCGTAGGCCGCGGCCACCGACAGGCACGTCATCAGGACGCCCTTGAACGCCAGGAACACCGAGCGGATCGAGATCAGCAGCATGACGAAGGCGATCAGCGCGACGAAGACGAAGACCATCGGCTGCGTGGTGGCCACGCGCCGGTCGAAGTCCTTGAGCAGGGCGGTCGGTCCGCCGACGTCGACCACGGCGGGGGAGCCCGCGGTGGCGGCCGGCAGCTCCGCGCGCAGCCAGTCGACGGTGTCGCGCGCGGCCGGATCCTCGGGGTCGATGGACAGCACCGCCGACAGCAGCGCACTGCGGTTGTCGTTGGCGAACACCGGCGGGGACACCGTCGCGACGTCGGGCCCCTGGCTCATCTTCTGCTGCAGGGCGTCGAGCGCGCCCGTGTTCTGCGACCCGTTGGCGTTGCCGTTCGGGAAGGTCACCAGCACCTTGATGGGGCCGAGCGCGCCGGGACCGAGGGCCTGGGCCGCTGCGCTGATGCCGCCGCGGATCTCGTGGGTGGGGTCGAACTGGCGCTGCAGGCTGTTGCCGAGCGTCATGGCGAATGCCGGGGCGGCCAGGACGGCGAGAACCAGGGTCGCGCCGAGCGCGGAGATCCACTGACGCCGCATCACCCAGCCCACCCAGCGGGTCCAGAACCGCGACTGCGTGGTTTCCGGTCGACGCGAGACATGGAGGTACGACGACCGCTTGGAGGCCGCCTTGCCGAAGGTGGCAAGGACGGCGGGGATCAGCGTCGTCGAGGTCAGCACCGCGAGCGCGACCGCCAGGATCGCTCCGGTGGCCATCGACGCGAGCACGGGCGTGTGGATCAGATAGATGCCGGTCACCGAGGCGATGACCGTCAGACCCGACAGCAGCACGGCCAGGCCCGACGTCGCCATCGCCGCGTCGGCGGCCTGCGCCGGGTCGCGGCCCGAGCGCAACTCCTCCCGGAACCGCATCAGGATGAACAGGGAGTAGTCGACGGCCAGCGCGATGCCGAACATCGACACCGTCGAGGTGACGAACACCGACATCTGGGTGACCATCGCCAGGAGGTAGACCAGGCCCATGGTGACGACCACGGTGCAGATGCCGAGCACCAGCGGCACCGCGGCGGCGGCGAGCGAGCCGAAGACCGCGAGCAGCACGATCAGGACGATCGGCAGGTTCCACTTCTCGGCCTGTGCGATGTCGTGCTTGGTGGCCTCGCTGGCGGCGGCGCCGAGCGCGCCCTGGCCGATGACGTAGAGCTTGACGTGGCCGTTCTCGATCTGCCCCGGCTGGTCGCCGTTGATGCCGACCTTCTTGCGCAGCTGTTTGGCGACGTCGGAACTGCCGCTGTTGAAGTCGGTCTGCAGGGAGAGGACGTACGGCCGGTCCGGCTGCGGCGGGGGCTGCTGCGGGTTGGGCATCACCTTGACGCTGGGAACCTCGGCCGCGATGCGCTCGAGCTGGCCGACCGCCGCGGTCATGTCGTCGAACGAGGCGTCCGCGCGCGGAGCGGCGACCAGGGCCAGGGGCGAGGCACCCTGGTCCGGGTAGTGGTCCTGTATGGCGTGCTCGACGCTCAGCGACTGCGAGCCGGCTACTTCGAAACCGCCGCCGGTGAGATTGCCCGACTGATTCAGGGCCAGGTACACCGACGGAAGCAGCAGAAGCAGCCACGCGATGAACACGGCCCAGCGGTATCTACGCAGCTTGCTGCTCAGCCGCAACATGAACTGCTGGATGGCTGTCCCCTGCCTTACTCCCCGGGTTGCTCCATGCGTTTCAAAGAGGGAGCGTACCGCAGCACGAGGTAGGGTTGCCGACCCTTGCGACCGGGGGACGGGGTGCCGAGCCGGTGGCGAACCGACCTGGGTATTTGCTGTGCCGATTGGTAGCTACGCCGTCGGTGATGGCATCATGGGCCCTGACCGTGTCTGGGTCGGGGATCCGATTGCCTGTCATTCGTGCGCTCACGTGGCAATTGGGCTCGTGTACTAGCTGAGGAGCCACCCATGAAGACCACCACCGCCGTTCGACGCTGCCTCGGTGGCGTGTTCGCTGCATCTGCCGTGGGTGGTGCCGTCGTGGCCGCCATGGCGACCCCGTCGGCCCCGTCGGCCACCGCCGCCGCCGACCCCTGCGCGGCCAGCGAGGTGGCGCGCACGATCGGGTCGGTCGCCACCTCCACGGGGAACTACCTCGACGCCCATCCGCAGACCAACACCGCGCTGACCACGATCTCGCAGCAGCAGTCCGGGCCGCAGTCGCTCGTGGCGCTCAAGACGTACTTCGACGCCAACCCGCAGGCGGCCAAGGACATGGAGGCGTTGCAGGCTCCGCTGCAGGGACTGTCGGCGCGCTGCCGGCTGCCGTTCAACCTGCCGCAGGTGATGGGTCTGCTGCAGGGGGCGCAGTCGCAGGCCGGTGCGCTGCCGGGGAGTTTGCCCAGCGCGCTCTCGACGGCGCAGGGCGCCGGGGTCCCCGGGGTGGCGCTGCCAAGCCAGTCGACCCCCGCGGCCGTCGTCGCGCCGGGCACCGGTCCGCTGCCGGGACCCGCGACGACCACTCCCAGGTAGTCCTCAGCGACCCTTCTGCGTGTTCACGAGGTCGACGTGAACTGGATGTTCGGGGCTTTCGGCGTCGGTTTGGACGCAAGGCGAGAAACTCGCGACCGATTCTGCTTAGCTTTCCGATGTCGGAACCACGCAAACGCGTGGTCGCGGCGGCATCGTGAAGAACCGTGCACATTCGAAGAAGGAGCTTGAACATGTCAGTCTCGGCCCGTGCTGGGCGACGTGCGGTAGCTGGTGCCATGGGCGCCGGTGCGATCGCAGGCGCGATGTTGTTCGGAACGCTGCCGTCTGCCCTGGCAGATGATCCGGCCCTCAACCCCCCGAACTGCTCCGCCGCGGATCTCGCAGGCGTGTCGTCGGGAGTGTCGGCGTCGACGTCGGCATACCTGTTCACCCACCCGGACGTGAACTACTTCTTCACCAGCCTCGAGGGGCTGCCCCGTGAAGAGATCCGCACCAAGGTGGCGGACTACATGAACGCCAACCCGATGGCCAAGGCCGATCTGACGGGCATCCGTCAGCCCCTCGTCGACCTGAAGAATCGCTGCGGCGCCGCTCCCGCGCCTGCAATTCCGTAACCCGGGTGCGGGTGGCAGAACCCACCGCGCTCGAGGGCGCGGGTCGCACGGTGCTGATGGTCGACGACGATCCCGACGTCCGCACGTCCGTGTCTCGCGGACTGCGGCACTCGGGGTTCGACGTGCGGGTCGCGGCGACCGGCAAGGAAGCACTGCGGCTGCTCTCCAACGAGTCACACGACGCGTTGGTGCTCGACGTGCAGATGCCCGAACTCGACGGCGTCGCGGTGGTGACGGCGTTGCGGGCGCTGGGCAACGACATCCCGATCTGCGTGCTGTCCGCGCGGGACACGGTCAACGACCGGATCGCCGGGCTGGAGGCGGGCGCCGACGACTACCTCACCAAGCCGTTCGACCTCGGCGAGCTGGTGGCCAGGTTGCACGCGCTGTTGCGCCGGTCGAGTCTCTCGGAGCGCTCGCCGGACACCATGACCGTCGGCCATCTGACGATCGACACCGCCAGGCGGCTGGTGTTCGTCGAGGGTGAGCGCGCCGAGCTGACCAAGCGGGAGTTCGACCTGCTGGCCGTGCTCGCGGAGAATGCGGGCGTGGTGTTGACCAGGCAGCGGCTGCTCGAGTTGGTGTGGGGCTACGACTTCGAAGTCGACACGAACGTCGCCGACGTGTTCATCAGCTACCTGCGGCGAAAGCTGGAGCGCGAGGGCCACCCCCGGGTGATCCACACCGTCCGCGGGATCGGGTACGTCCTGCGCGACGAGCCCTGAGGTGCCACTGCATCGTCTCGGCAGGTCCGCGTCGCTGCGCACGCGCGTCGCGTTGGCCTCGGCCGCCGCGGCCGCCGCGGTGGTCGCGGTGTTCACCGTCCTGACGTCGGTGGTCCTGGCCAACAACGACGCCGCCCAGCTCGACCGGCGGCTGGACTCGATCGTCGACGCCAGCGTCTACGACCAGACCAATGGCGTGCTGCAGACCGGCCGCGAGCGTTCGTCCGGGCAGGTGGTGTTCCAGCGCGGCTTCCAGCTGCCGCAGTTGCCGCCCGGCACCGAGACCGTCGAGGTCAACGACGTCGAGTACCGGGTGCGCACCATTCCGGTCGACCAGCAGGGCGGGGTGCTGATGTCGGTGGGCATCCGGGCCGACAGCATCCTGCTGAACCGGGCGCGGATCCCGCTGTATACCGCCGTCGGCGTGGTGACCGTGCTGATCGCCGGTGGGTTGGGCTGGATGCTGGCGGGTCCGGCGATCAGGCCGTTGCGCCGGCTCACCGAACAGACGATGCGGCTCGGCAAGGGCAGTGACCGGATGACGGCGGTGAAGGGTGCCCGGGAGGCCGAGGAACTCTCCGACGCGATGGCCGGCATGCTCGAGCGCCTCGCCGCGGCACAGCTGGCCACCACCAACTCGCTGCAGGCCGCACAGGACTTCGCGGCCAACGCGGCACACGAGCTGCGCACCCCGCTGACCGCGATGCGCGCCGATCTCGACACGCTGCGCATCCACGACCTGCCCGCCGAGGAGCGCGACGAGGTCGTCGGCGACCTGGCGCGCGCCCAGCGGCGGGTGGAGGCCATCATCACCGCCCTCGGTCAGCTCGCGTCGGGTCAGCTGGCCCAGGTCGAGGATCGCGAACTCATCGACGTCACCGACATGCTCGACCGGGTGGCCCGGGAGAACGCCCGGGCGGGCGACGTGCAGATCGTGGTGCAGAGCGACGACGCCATCGGGGCGATCTGGGGCTGGTCCGGTGGGCTGCGGCTCGCGGTGGACAACCTGGTGCGCAACGCGATCGCGCACGGCGGCGCGACCACGATCGTGCTGGCCGCGCATCGGCACGCCAGGAGCGGCGGCCGCGGCGAGGTGCTCACCATCGTCGTCGACGACGACGGGTGCGGGCTGCCCGCCGACGAACACCAGTTCGTGATGGGCAGATTCGCCCGCGGCAGTACGGCGACCCCCGGTGGTTCCGGGCTGGGGTTGGCGCTGGTGGCTCAGCAGGCGCAACTGCACGGCGGCGGCATCGAGTTGTCCGACGGCCCGCTCGGCGGGCTGCGTGCGACGCTGACCGTCTCGACGTCGCCCGAGCCGGAACCGGATTCGGACGCCGACGCTCTCAGCGGCGAGCTAGGACCCTTGCGCCGAGGCGCCAACCGAGTAGCAGGATGGCGGTCGAAAGCAAGGCGACCACCACGAAGCTGAACGCGGTGCCCGCGGAGGTGGCCTTGCGCAAGATCATTCCGACGACCACGGTGCTCAGCCAGATCACGAGCCCGGTGGGCGCCAACGTCGTCGGCCTGCGCCACGCCTTGGCCGCCGTCCACCCGAGCGCGGTGCCCGCGAGGAACGGCCACGCCGTTTCGACCACGCCGGCCACCGTGATGCCCTCGGCGTGACTGCGCCTGCCGATGGCACAGAACACCAAGATGCAGACCGCGTCGGCCGCGGCGGCGGCGGCCACCGCCCTGCGGTCAGCCCGCGGCATGAGTCATCACGTCGAGCACCAGCGGGCCGAGGTCCGTCTCGTCGCGCGGCGTCGCCCCCGGCGCCATCGGCGCGGGTCGACCCGCGAGCAGGGGGTCGAGTGCATCCATCGAAGCCAGTCTTCCGTCGAGGGTGAAGTTCTTGATCGTGAACGGTAACCCGTTGGACCGCAACGGGTCCGGTGTGCTCATCACGTGGAAGTGCAGATGCGGCGCGTCGGTGTTGCCGGTGTTGCCGAGGTTGGCGATCACCTGTCCGGTGCTGAGCGAGTCGCCGGGCTCGACCTTCACGCTGCCGGTCTTCAGGTGGGCGTACAGCGCGTAGTGGCCGTCGCCGATGTCCTGCACCACGTGGTTGCCGGCGTACTGGTCCAGCGGAAGGCCGACGGGCCCGGTACCCGCCACCTGCTCGGGCAGCCCGTCGAGCACGGCGACCACGGGTCCGTCGGCGACCGCGTGGACGTTCGCGCCGAAGTAGGGGTAGCTCTCGGGTCGGGTCCGGTCGCCGGTGAAGATCGTCCCGTCGGCGCTGAGCTGGACGTAGTCGACGGCGAATCGTTCTGCGGCCCAGAGACTTCCGTCGAGCGGGTTGAGTGCCATCCGGTGGGCCGTCATGTCGCAGCAGCCGTTGCCGTCCAGCCAGCGGGGGCCGTCCAGGGGCGGTGAGATCACCACGGGCTTCTCGGTGGACACCGTCACGGGGGCGACGTCGTTCTCGGTGACGGTGGCCGGCAGCAGCGGCGGCATCGGCGTGGCCAGATCGGCGACGATGGTGTGCGACAGCTCGGTCGGGACCGGTGCCGACTGGTCGAGGACGACGTCGAGCCAGACGATTCCGGCCCGGCCCGGCCCGAGCGTCGTGGTGGGAGTCTGGGTGGCACCGAGCGCCCGCATCCAGTACGCCAGCCGGTCGCCGGTCAAGGTCAGCAGCTCGGTGGTTCCGGCCTTGACGGACAACGACTTCAGCGTCACGTCACCGTCGAGTGCGTTGATCAGCTGCACCTCGTAGGCGAGATGGCGCTTGCCGTCGGTCGTCGGAACCGGCACGGGTGCGGCGACGACGCTGGCCAGGACCGGGGTGGCTTGAGCGGCCGGCGGCGACGTCGTCGACGTCCCGGCCGACGGGCGCGCCGCGCTGCTGGAGGTGGGCGGACCCTGCGTGGGGCTGCCGCACGCCGTCACCAGGGCCGCCGCTCCGAGAATCGCGACGGTGCCGTTGCCGATGCGGTGCATCCGCCGATCCTAGGGCCGGCCCTCGGAGTCGCGGCCGGCTTCCGGGCCGTGCGTCGTCTCCGGTTCGTAGGGCACCTCGGGGTCGGGGCTGAACTCCGCGGGCGTCGCCCCGCCCTCACCCGCGTCGGACTCGGGTGCGGCGTCCGGGTCGATGGCGCTTTCGGTGCGGAACAGGAAGAAGAACACCACCCAGCCGATGGACGAGATGAAGATCCAGCTCACCAGCCGGTAGATCAGCATCGCCGAGATGGCCGAAGCCAGCGTCATCCCGCTGGACACCAGACCCGGCACCAGAACGGCCTCGACGACGAGCAGCCCGCCGGGCATCAGGGGGATGGAGCCCACCGCGCGCGCCGCCGCGTAGGCGACCGTCAGACCGGCCAGCGACGGCTTGCCCCCGGCGGCGTAGGCGGCGAACGCCAGGCAGGCGACGTCGGCGACCCAGTTGAACACCGACCAACTGAACGCCGTGCCGAGCGTCCGCCGGCTCATGCTGACCGACTCGAGCTGGCAGAGGATCTCGCGCCACTTGGTCAAACCCGTGTCGGCGGGCTTGCCCAGCAGCGAGTTGAACCACGACAGCACCCGCACGCCGATGCCGTCGATCTGCTGGGGGTTGGCGGCCACGGACTGCGCCAGCACCAGCAGGGCGAGGAACCCGCCGAGGGTGAAGATCAGCGACAACGGGTTCTTGCTGGCCCCCAGCAGGAAGGCGCCCGCCACGCCGATCAGCGCCAGGCCGACCACCTGCAGGACCCCCGACATGACCAGCTGCCACGACGCGACCATGGGCGACGCGCCCCACAACCGTTGCTGGCGGTACACGAACGTCGCGGAGAGGACGGGGCCGCCCGGCATCGTCGTCGAGAGGGCGTTGCCGGCGTAGAAGGCGGCCTCCGAACGCCACTGCCGGACGACGACGCCGGCGGACTTCAGCAGCGTGCGCTGGATCTGGGCGAAGCTGTGCATCGACGCCAGCGCCGCCAACGCGGCGGCGAGCACCCACCACCAGTTCGCCGACAGCAGGCTCCGCCAGGCCTTGGCGAGCTGATCCCAGACCAGCACCACCTCGACGGCGAGCACGCTGACGGCGATGCCGACGAGTAGCCAGCGCACCCATCGGTACTTTCCGCGTGGACGGGACTCCTGGGTCGCTTCCCCGGTCGCTCCGTGGACGGCATCCTGCGACACGGGGTCCAGGGTAACGGCGTCCCGTCGTCCGGCGAGCTTTGCCAGAACGGGCGCGGCGAGTCGTTACGCTACCGGGATGCCTTCCCGGTCGTCAGAGACCCCCGCGCCGCCGCTCACCTCACTCTCCCTCGACCCGGGGGCCGACGAATCGGTTCACCCCGTCGTCCGCAAGACCGCCGCGTGGTCGTGGCGGCTGCTGATCATCCTCGGCGCCCTGGTCGCCGTCGTCTGGGTGGTGTCGCGCCTCGAGGTCATCGTGGTGCCGGTGTTGCTCGCGACGATGGTGACGGCGATGTTGCTGCCGCTCGTCGACTTCCTCGACAGCCGGGGACTGCCGAGAGGCGCGGCCGTCGCCGCCGTCATCGTCGGCAGCATCGTGGTGGTCGGCGGCCTCCTGACCTTCGTCGTCAGCCAATTCATCCAGGGCGCACCCGCCTTGGTCGACCAGGTGACCCTGAGCATCACCAACGCGCGCAACTCGCTGAACACCGGCCTGCTGTCGCACTTCAGCAACGACCAGATCAAGAGTGCGACCGACACCGCGATCGAGGCGCTCAAGAACAACCAGTCGAAGCTGACCAGCGGCGCGCTGTCGACCGCGGGCACCATCACCGAGATCGTCACCGGCGCGCTGCTGATGCTGTTCACGCTGATCTTCCTGCTGCAGGGCGGCCGGCACATCTTCGCGTTCGTCACCAAGATCTTCCCGAAGACCGTGCGCCCCCGGGTCCGGGACGCCAGCCGGGCGGGCTTCCATTCGCTGATCGGCTACGTGCGCGCCACGTTCCTGGTGGCGTTCGTCGACGCGGTCGGCATCGGGACCGGTCTGGCGATCATGGGCATCCCGCTCGCCTTGCCGTTGGCGTCACTGGTGTTCCTCGGTGCGTTCATCCCACTGGTCGGCGCGGTGCTCACCGGCGGGCTGGCCGTCATCGTCGCGCTGATCGCCAAGGGCTGGGTCTACGCGCTGATCACCTTCGGGCTGATCATCGCCGTGCAGCAGCTCGAGGCGCACGTGCTGCAGCCGCTGGTGATGGGCCGGGCCGTGTCGCTGCATCCGCTGGCGGTGGTCCTGGCGATCACCGCGGGCGGCGTCACCGCCGGCATCGTGGGCGCGCTGCTGGCCGTGCCGATCGTCGCCGTGGTCAACAGCGCGATGCGCGTCCTGCTCGCCGACGACCCGGCCGAAGAGCAGGCCGCGCTGGCCGCCGACACCGGACCGGCCGTCGCCGGGGCCACCGACGACGTGCCGACCAAGGGCGACGGCTAGAGCCGGCCTTCCCGACGCAGCAGGTCGGCGGCGCTCATGCCACCGCCCCGACGCTTGGGAGCGTCCTCGGCCGTCTCACGGGTGTCGATCTTCTCGGTCTGATCGGACTCCGACGGCCGAGAAACGGGGATCGCGGTGGTCGGCGGCTCGGTGACCGGCGGCGGCGGGGGCTGCCGTCGACCGGCCGTCGGCGCACGCTTGGCGTCACCCTGGGGTGCGCCACCGCGCAGGTCGCCCAGCCAGGATTCGATTTCCCGATTGCCGGCGGTCTCGGAGCCACGTGGGGCCGATCCGCGCGCCGGAGCAGGCGTGCGGCCGGGGTCCACCCGCGGGGTGCGCGTGGTGGGTGCCTCCGTCTGAGCCGGCATCCGGGTCGTCTGGTCGACGGGCGCGGCGGCAGGCATCCGCGTGGTCGGCGGCTCGGCGGCGGGCGCCGGAGGTGCCGTCGGTAGGCGGGTGGTGCCGGCCGCCGACGGCGGGCTGACGCGTTGCGGCGCGACCTTGCCGGTGGTGACAGACCGCGGTCCGGGCTGCGGATGCGTGGGGTCGTGCGGCGGGAGCGCCCGCATGGGTGCGCCGGCACCGACGAGGGCTTCGGAGTCGACCTCGGCCTCGCGGGCAGTGGGACGCTTGCGCTCGTCGGGCAGTTCGACCTCGCCGAGGCCCAGCCGCTCCTGGATGCGCTTCATCCACTGCGGTGCCCACCAGCAGTCGTCGCCGAGCATCTTCATGATCGCCGGGACCAGGAACATCCGGATGACGGTGGCGTCGAGCAGCAGCGCCAGCAGCAGGCCGAAGGCCAGGTACTTCATCATCACCAGGTCGGAGAACACGAACGCACCCGCGACCACCGCCAGGATCAGCGCGGCGCCGGTGATGAGCCGGCCCGTGGTCGCGGTGCCGACGCGGATCGCCTCGGCCGTCGAGAGCCCACGCGCTCTGGCCTCGACCATTCGGGACACCAGGAAGACCTCGTAGTCCGTGGACAGACCCCAGATGACGGCGATGATCAAACCGATCATCGGGGCCATCAGCGGCTGCGGTGTGTAGTTCATCAGCCCCGACCCGTGGCCGTCGACGAACATCCACGTCAGGATGCCCATCGTCGAACCGAGGGTCAGTGCGCTCATCAGCGCCGCCTTGATGGGCAGCACCAGGGAGCCGAACGCCAGGAACATCAGCACCGTGGTGGTGAGGATCAGGACGACGACCATCAGCGGCAGCTTCGCGAAGAGGCTGTGAATGCTGTCCTGCTCGAGCGCAGGGGTGCCGCCGACCCAGATCGTCACGCCCTTCGGGGCGGACATCTCACGGAGTTCGTCGATCTTCTTGGCGGCGTCGTTGCGTACTTCGAGGCCGTTCTGCAGGACGCAGGGCAGGTCCTTCGACAGGCACGGGTGCGGCTGGCCGTCGGTGCCGATCGGGATCTTCGGATCCTTGACGTCGGGAGCCACGGGACGCTCGTCCCACGTGCCGGTGAAGCCGGTGATCTGGGACGCCTCGTTCTTCACCTGCGCCAGCTGTTCGGGCGTTGCACCCTGGACGACCAGGGTCAGCTTCTCGGTGCGGTAGCCGGGGAAGCTCGAGTCAAAGGCGTTCTGTGCCTGGCGCACCGCGTTGTCCGGGGGCAGGTACTTCTCGCTGATGCCGCCGAGGGCCAGCTGGCCCAACGGGATGACCAGCAGGATCATCACGATGACGATGGGCAGGGCGAACGCACCCGGGCGCTTCATCACCTTGTTGACCAGGGTGCCCCAGAAGCCCTTCTCGACTTCTTCGCGGGTCTTGGTCTTCTGGGTCTTCTCGGCCAGGAAGTTCAGCCACCAGAGGGTGATCCGGCGAATCAGCGGGACGAACCGGGCCAGCACGAGGATCGCGGTGACGGTCGCGCAGAAGATGACGATGCCGAGCAGGATCCAGAACAGCGAGCCCTCGATGACGCCTTCGTCGCGCAGCGCGTAGCAGCCGTAGGCGAGGCCGCCGTAGAGGCCGAGGTAGGCGAACACCAGGCCCAGATAGGCCAGGTTCGCGCCCTGTTCGCCGGTCTTCTTGATCTGGTTGCGGGCAATGTGGCCGACGGCGATGCCGATCGGTGGCAGCAGGATGCCCGTCGGGATCGCGGCCAGCGCGAGGGTGTTCTTCTTCGGATTCGACGGGTCCGAGTGGATGGCGTTGGGCAACGCGAACTTGGTCAGCGAGCCGACGCCGATCGAGTCGACCCGGTGGCCCAGGACGGCCAGCGCCGCGATGAGCACCGTGTTCGACATGATCGCGGCGAGCATGACCGAGGCGATGATGGCGTAGGTGATCGACTTGAGGAAGCCCTGCGGGAACAGCAGCAGCGGCACCGACGAGGCCACGATGATCACCGCGGAGAACATGACGGTGCGACCCGAGGTCATCATCGTGCGGCGCACGGCCGCGGGGGTGTCGTAGCCCTCGGCGAGTTCCTCTCGGAACCGGCTCACGATGAACAGGCCGTAGTCGATGGCGATGCCGAGGCCGATCAGCGTGACGACCGGTTGGGCGAAGAAGTGCACCGGGGTGAATTCGGCGGCCAACCGCATGATGCCGAGCGCGCCCATGATGGTCAGGCCACCGATGAGGGCGGGCAGGCTCGCGGCGATGACGGTGCCGAAGACGAAGAACAGCACGACGGCGACCAGCGGGATGGCGGCGACCTCGGCGCGCTTCTGGTCGTCGCCGATGGTGCCGGTCAGCTCGCTGGCGATGGGCTGCAGGCCGGCGAGCTGGATCTTGCCGTCGTCGACGGTCTGCAGGTCCGGCTGGATGACCTTGTAGTTCTTGAGGATGGTGTCGTCGTCGTTGCCCTTGAGCGGCATGACGATGAACGTGCGGGTGCCGTCGTTGGCGAGCGCCTTGTTGGTGGTCGGGTCACCCGTGGGGTTGGTCAGGTAGCCCTGCCAGGACAGGATCTGGTCGGGGTGGTCGGCGACGACCTTGTCGAGCTCGCTCTTGATCTGCTTGGACCACTGCGGGTCGTTGGCCTTCTTGCCCTCGGGCGCGTCCAGCACGGCCACGATGTGGCTGAGCCGGTCACGTCCGTAGACGTCGTCTGCCAGTTCCGACGCGGCGACCGACTGACTGGTCTCGTCATAGAACCCACTCTGGGTGACGTGCTGACCTAGGCTCGCGCCGTAGATGCCGCCACCAAGGCACAGCGCCACCATGATTCCGATTACCAAGTATCGGAATTGGTACACCATCCGACCCCACCAGGCGAACACGTGAGCTCCTAACTGATCTTCTTCAAGTTCTCTACCTCCGCTGCGTCGATCTCAATCGTTCACGAGCGTGAGGTAAGTAGCGAGGACAGCGGCCGGAACGGCTGCAACCACGCCCCCTGCTGGGGCAGCGAATCAAGGCCGATTCGCGGTAGAGGCTCCCGGAAGACACCAGAGATGTCCTCGAGGTCGACGAACTCCAAGGTATCCGACGCTAGCGCCCAACTCGCATGTTCGCGAAATCCGAGAACGCTGACGGGGATGCCGTCCCTGGCGATGTCCTCCAGCGGAAGCCGGAAGGCCTGACCGTCCGCAGAGGCAACGAACACGCTGGCCAGGCCCTCGCGGCGGCGCAGCGCGATGTGGTCGAGCATGTCGCTGTCCACGTCGCTGTCGTCGTCGACCTTGGGCTTGGCGAACACCGCGAAACCGACGTTGCGCAGCGCCTCCACCCAGGGCCGGACGACGTCGGCGCTGCCGGGCGCGATGTTGGTGAACACCGTGGCCTCGGGCTCGAACGTGACCTGCGGCTCGTCGGAGGCGCGCTCCCGCGACAGATCCGCGGTGCGGGCTAGCAGCCAGCGGCCCAGGGCGTCGAACCGCGGCCGGTGGGCGGCCGTCGGGCGACCGCCGAGGATGGAGCCCAGTCCCATGTCCAGGTTCGGCGCGTCCCACACCAGCAGCACCCGCTGGGGGGCACGCGGGTCGGGCGCCACGGTCAGGGCCTCGATCTCGTCCTCGAGTTCGTCGTCGGCCACGTCGTCGTCGATCATGCCGAAGTCCTCGGTGAGGCTCATGCGCGCTTCTCCCAGAGGAATTCGGCCACGGCGCTGCCGGCCCGTTGCGCCTTGTCCTCGTACTTGGTGACCGGTCGGCGCACCGAGATGGGCAGGTCGGTGCCGTCCTCGTTCACCAGCGAGTCGCTCAGCCTGCGCAGTGTGGGCTCGGCGTCGCCGACCTCCCCGATCTGTGCGGCGTATCCCGCGTGGTCGGTGGCGGCGTGCAGAATCCCGCCGGGGCGCAGTCGGTCGGCGATCAGGGCGACGGTCTCGGGCTGCAGCAGCCGGCGCTTGTGGTGGCGGACCTTCGGCCACGGATCCGGGAAGAAGACCCGGACGCCGGTGAGCGAGCCCGGTCCGAGGAGGTGCTCGAGCACGTCGACGCCGTCGCCGCGGATGAGGCGGACGTTGTCCAGGCCTTCCCGGTCCAGGCCGTTGAGCAGTTGGGCCAGGCCGCGCTTGTAGACCTCGACGGCGATCACGTCCAGGTTCGGTTCGGTGGCCGCCATCGCCAACGTCGAGACGCCGGTGCCGCAGCCGATCTCCAGGACCAGCGGTGCGGAGCGTCCGAACCAGGCCTGCGCGTCGACGGGATCGGCGAGGTTGCCGTCGGCGTCGCGGACCAGCATTCCGAGCTCTGGCCAGCGACGATCCCATGTCTCCCGCTGCAAACCGGACAGCGCCGACCGCCGGGAACGGAAGCTGCTCACGCGGCGGGGGGCGTGCGCGGCGCCAGACTCGTCGTCGGACACCGACGGCTCGGCGTCCTCGCGCTGCACGTGCATCCGTCCATGGTCGCTCATCCGGGCCGGTGTGCCCGCATCGTGGTGCAATTCGATACCCAACAGTTGCTTAGAGCCGCTAGGGCGCGAACGCACGAATTTGCCGCTCGGCGGGGGTGCGCGGCGGTGCCACGATGAAATCCGGGGGAGGCAATCGTGACGATGGCATTCATCGGGGCCGTGGAGACAGTGGCGGAGATCTCGTGCGGCGCGGCGCTCGGGGGCGTCGCGGACCGGCTCGCCCGGCCGGTGAGCGTCGCGGTGACGGGCCGCGACGGCGTCGGCCGGGGTCGGGTGACGACCGCCCTGCGGCGCCGCGGGATCACCGTCTGTGACGACGGAGAGGTCTGCGTGCTGGTGGTCGCGGAGGCGGTCAAGCCCGAAGATCTGGCGTTGGCGCGGGCCGCGCGTCGGCCGGTGCTGCTCGTACTCACCAAGGCCGACCTCGCCGGGACCGGGCCCGAGGGTCCGATCGCGGTGGCCCGCCGGCGCGCCGAGGCCGTGCGCCGGCGCACCGGCATCCCCGCCGTCGCCGTCGTCGGGTTGCTCGCCGCGCTGCACTCTCCTGGCGATCTGGACGACGACCTCGTCACGGCGTTGCGCCGCTTCGTCACCGAGCCGCCGAACGTCGTCAGCGTCGACGCGTTCGTCGACGACCCGCATTCCGTGGCCCGGGACGTCCGCGCCCGGCTGCTGGCCCGCCTCGACCGGTTCGGCGTGGCGCACGCCGTGCTGGCGCTGAAGGAGGGGTGCGACGCCGAGACGCTGCCGTCCCACCTGGCGCGGGTCGGCAACGTCGACGAGGTGACGGCCGCCCTGGCCGTGGTCGCGGCGCCGGTCCGGTACCGCCGGCTGCGCGGGGCGATCGCCGAGTTGCAGGCGCTGGCGGGACGAGTGGAGGACGGAGCCGTGTCCGACCTGCTGGCCGCCGACGTGACGGCCATGGCCACGATGTCTGCCGCCGTCGACGTGGTGGTCGCGGCGGGGCTGTCGGTGGACTCCGGTGACACCGCGGCCGCCCACCTCGACCGGGCCAGGAAGTGGCGCCGCTACGGCCGGGGACCGGTCACCGCGCTGCACCGGCAGTGCAGTGCCGACATCGTCAGGGGCTCTCTTCGGCTGTGGGACGGGCAGCGGGCGTGACGTCGGGCGACCGCGTCGTGCGGGTGGTCGGGCCGCCGTCCAGCGGATCCGGTGGCGTGGCGGCCGCGCTACGCGCCCGGCTGCCCGACGTGGTCGTGGTGGAGGCCGACCCGGCGGGGCGCGCGCCCGACGCCGTGCTCGCCGTCGTCTCGGCGGCGGCACCGGTGACGCGGTCGGACTGGGCGACCGTCGAGCGGGCGGCGGCGCGCACCGATCCGGTGATCGCGGTGGTGTCGAAGGTCGACGCGCACCGCGGGTGGCGCGAGGTCCTCGCGACCAACCGGGCGCTCGTCGCGTCGTGGGACGCGCGGTACCGGTCGACGCCGTGGGTGGGCGCGGCCGCCGCGCCGGGTCTCGGCGAGGCCCGGGTCGACGACCTGGTGGCCCTGCTGCGCGGTGAACTCGAACGAATCCCGTTGCACGGCAGCCGTCGTCGCGTCCCCGCCGCCCGGAGGGGGCCGGACCCCACCGAGTCCCGGCGCGTGCTGCAACGCACCCGGCTGCGGCTGCTGCGCGTCGTCAGGGATCGAAGCGCGGCGTTGCGCGACGAGCTGAGGGAGGCGGCCGCCGAGGTCGGCGTGGGCGGATCGGCCGGGTTCGAGGCGCTGGTGCGGGCCGCGTCGCACGGTTTCCACGTCGCGGTGGGCGAGGAGGTCGACCGGGCGGTCGACGCGGCCGCGGCCGAACTGGGGGTCGTGGCTGCGCCCGACCCCCCGTCTCCCGCGCCGCCCGACCCGAGCCGGCCGACCACGTCGTCCCGTGGGCTGGAGGGCCGGCTGGTGGCGGTGCTGGGCGTGGGCTTCGGGCTGGGGATCGCGGTGGCGGCCAGCCGCCTGCTGGCCGGGCTGGTGCCCGGGTCGTCGGCGGTGGGGTGGGCGGCCGGGACGGCAGCGGGCCTGGCCCTGGTGGCGTGGGTGGTGCGGGCGCGGGGCTTGCTGCACGACCGTGCGGTGCTCGACCGGTGGGTGGTGGAGGTCGTCGCCGCCCTCCGGTGGCACGGCGAGGCGATGGTTGCCGAGCGATTGCTGGCCGCCGAGTCGCAGTGGGCGCCGGCGGCCCCCGCGGTGCCGCGAAAAGAGGTCTTGCCGAGCCGCCAATTGACGCGCCATGATGTTACTGACCAGTATGAATGGTGTTGATTCGAGGTTTTTTCCGCCAATCTCGCCGGAAACGCTCATCTGAATCGTTCCTGTGAGACAACGGACATACGACCGATTAACCGCGGGTATGTCACCCACGTTAACCTCGAGCAAGGCATTCACCGAGACCGCCGAGCAGGAGATTTAGATGACCTCAGCGACCATTCCGGGTCTGGACAGCGCACCGACGAAACACGAGGGGCTGCTCGCCTGGGTTCGCGAGGTTGCCGAGCTCACCGAACCAGACCGCGTGATGTTCGCCGACGGCTCCGACGAGGAATACGAGCGGCTGACGGCTCACCTCGTCGAGGTGGGCACCTTCCAGAAGCTCAACGACAAGAAGCAGCCCAACTCGTTCCTGGCGCTGTCGGACCCGTCCGACGTGGCGCGCGTCGAGTCCCGGACCTACATCTGCTCGGAGCGCGAGATCGACGCGGGCCCGACCAACAACTGGATGGACCCCGCCGAGATGCGGGAGCTGATGACGGGTCTCTACCGCGGCTCGATGCGCGGCCGCACCCTGTGGGTGGTGCCGTTCTGCATGGGACCGCTGGGCGCCGAGGATCCGAAGCTCGGTGTCGAGATCACCGACTCGGAGTACGTCGTGGTCTCCATGCGGACCATGACGCGGATGGGCAAGGCCGCCCTGGACAAGATCGGCGACGACGGCTTCTTCGTGAAGGCGCTGCACTCGATCGGAGCTCCGCTCGAGCCGGGCCAGGCCGACGTGCCGTGGCCGTGCAACGACACCAAGTACATCACCCACTTCCCCGAGTCCCGCGAGATCTGGAGCTACGGCTCCGGATACGGCGGCAACGCGCTGCTGGGCAAGAAGTGCTACTCGCTGCGCATCGCGTCGGCGATGGCCCACGACGAGGGCTGGCTCGCCGAGCACATGCTGATCCTCAAGCTGATCAGCCCGGAGAACAAGGCCTACTTCATCGCCGCGGCGTTCCCCTCGGCGTGCGGCAAGACCAACCTCGCGATGTTGCAGCCCACCATCCCCGGATGGCGCGCCGAGACCGTCGGCGACGACATCGCGTGGATGCGCTTCGGCAAGGACGGCCGGCTCTACGCCGTCAACCCCGAGTTCGGCTTCTTCGGCGTCGCGCCGGGCACCAACTGGAGCAGCAACCCCAACGCGATGAAGACCATCGCCGGGGGCAACACCGTCTTCACCAACGTCGCCAAGACCGACGACGGCGACGTGTGGTGGGAGGGCTTGGAGGGCGAGCCCGACCACCTGATCGACTGGAAGGGCCACGACTGGATCCTGCGGGAGACGGAAAGCAAGGCGGCGCATCCGAATTCGCGCTACTGCACCCCGATCTCGCAGTGCCCGACGCTGGCCCCCGAGTGGGACGACCCGCAGGGCGTGCCGATCTCGGCGATCCTGTTCGGCGGCCGCCGCAAGACCACCGTCCCGCTGATCACCGAGGCGCGCGACTGGCAGCACGGCGTGTTCATCGGCGCCACCCTGGGTTCCGAGCAGACCGCCGCGGCCGAGGGCAAGGTCGGCACCGTGCGTCGCGACCCGATGGCCATGCTGCCGTTCCTGGGCTACAACGTCGGCGACTACTTCCAGCACTGGATCGACATCGGCAAGAACGCCGACGAGTCGAAGATGCCGAAGGTGTTCTTCGTCAACTGGTTCCGCCGCGGCGCGGACGGCCGCTTCCTGTGGCCCGGATTCGGCGAGAACAGCCGCGTGCTGAAGTGGGCCGTCGAGCGCATCGAGCACACGGCCGACGGCAAGAGCACGCCCATCGGCATCGTGCCCACGGCGGCGGACATGGACCTCGAGGGCCTGGACGTCAACGCGGCCGACGTCGACGAGGCGCTCGCGGTCAACGCCGACGAGTGGCGCAAGGAACTGCCCCTGATCGAGGAGTGGTTCGAGTTCGTCGGCGAGAAGCTGCCGACGGGCATCAAGGACGAGTTCGACGCGCTGAAGACGCGGTTGGCCGAAGCCGACTAACTCCCTCTGCGCGAGCAGTCACATAGGGCCCTGAATCCCATGGATTCAGGGCCCTATGTGTCTGGTGGCGGGGGTTTGCGACCCTAGTTGACACCCGTCAAGTCGGGCCGTCGTAGAGTCACGTCATGCAGATCCGCGACACCGCCGTAGCGACCCCCGACAAGCCGGCCATCATCATGCATCCGTCGGGGACGGTGGTGACCTTCGGGCAGCTCGAGGCCAGGGCCAACCAGCTCGCCCACCTCTTTCGGTCGGCCGGGTTGGTCGAGGGCGACGCCGTCGCGATGCTGATGGAGAACAGCGAACACTTCCATGCGGTGATGTGGGCCGCGCGTCGCGCCGGGCTGTACTACGTGCCGATCAACACCCATCTGACGGCGGCCGAGGTCGCCTACATCGTGGACAACTCCAGCGCCAAGGCCATCGTCGGATCGGGTGGGTTGCGCGAACTGCTGGCCGGGCTGGAGGCCGAGCTGCCCAACGGTCTCCCCGCGGTCCGGCTCATCGTCGACGGTGAACTCGACGGATGGCAGAGCTACCCGGAATGCATTGCGGGCCAGCCGGTCACGCCCATCGACGACGAGATCGAGGGCGACCTGCTCCAATACTCCTCCGGCACGACCGGCCGGCCGAAGGGCATCAAGCGCGCGCTGACGCACCAGTCGCCCGCTGAGGTGCCCGGCCTGACGGCGGCGCTGATCGGCTTCTGGATGCGGCCCGACGCGGTCTACCTGAGCCCGGCTCCGCTCTATCACACCGCCCCGTCGGTCTGGTCGATGCAAACCCAGGCGGCTGGCATCACCACCGTCATCCTGGACAAGTTCAGCCCCGAGGGCACGCTGGAGGCGATCCAGAAGTACCGGGTGACGCACGGTCAATTCGTGCCCGTGATGTTCACCCGCATGCTTAAGATGCCCCAGGACGTCCGGACCTCCTACGACGTCTCGAGCCTGGAACGCGTCATGCACGCCGCGGCGCCGTGCCCGGTGGAGATCAAGAAGCAGATGATCGACTGGTGGGGGCCGATCGTCGACGAGTACTACGCGTCCTCCGAGGCCATCGGGTCCACGCTCATCAGCGCCGAGGAGTGGTTGACCCACCCCGGCTCCGTCGGCAGGTCGATGATGACGCCGCTGCACATCCTCGACGAGGACGGCAACGAGCTGCCTGCGGGGCAGGCGGGCGAGATCTACTTCGAGGGCGGCGCCGACTTCGAATACCTCAACGATCCGGACAAGACGGCGTCCTCGCGTGACTCCCACGGTTGGAAGACGGTGGGGGACATCGGGTATTTGGACGAGGACGGCTACCTGTACCTGACCGACCGGCGGCACCACATGATCATCTCCGGCGGGGTCAACATCTATCCGCAGGAGGCGGAGAACGTGTTGGTGACCCACCCCAGGGTGATGGACGCCGCGGTGTTCGGCATTCCCGACGACGACATGGGGCAGCGGGTCAAGGGCGTGGTGCAGACCGTCGACCAGGCCGACGCCACCGACGTCTTCGCCGAGGAGTTGCTGGGCTGGCTGCGAGATCGCCTGTCGCACTACAAGTGTCCGCGCTCGATCTCGTTCGAGGCGCAGCTGCCCCGCACCGACACCGGCAAGCTCTACAAGCAGACGCTGATCGAGAAGTATTCGCGCTGAGGGGGCTCAGCTGGAGCGCCGCAGCGTCACCCGGTAGGTGTACTGCTCCGGCAGGAAGTGGCTGACGGCCAACTCCACCGGCGTCCCCGACGCGTCGGAGTACAGCCGGTCGACCCGCAGCATCGGGTGGCCCGGTTCGCAGCCCGTCGCCGCGGCGACCTCGTCGTCGGCGACCGAGACCGTGATCGACTGTGCCGCTTCGGTGATCGGCGCAACGAGGTATGGCTCCGTCAGCCCGATCACGGTGCTGGTGCTGACGGCACCGTCGGTCAGCTCCCGCGACTCGAGCACCGGCCTGGCCACGAATTCCGGCAGGTGCACCCGCGTCAGGACGAACGGCACGCCGGGGTTGACGCCGTGCAGGCGACGCAGCACCACGGTGTGCACGACGTCGTCGTCGAGCCGAAGCCGGCTGGCCGCTTCGACGTCGACGCGGCGCCGCAGCCCGGTGAGCACCTCCATGGTCGTGTCGTCGGACAGGCTCATCAGGTCCTCGATCGAGCCGAGCTGCCGTAGATAGCGGTGCCCGTCCTCGCGGGCATAGGTGCCGCGGCCCGGCACCCGGTACACCAGTCCTTCGGCGACGAGGTCCTGGAACGCGCGCCGCACCGTCTGCCGGGACAGGCCGTACCGTGCGACGAGCTCGGATTCGGTGGGTAGGCGGACGCCGTCGGAGTAGGTACCGGACGCGATGTCGTCCCGAAGTGCTTGCCGCAGAGCCTGATACGCGGGTGGGGCGCGCACGGTCAGATCCCGCCGCGGGCCACCAGTTGGACCGCGATGACGTTGCGCTGGATCTCGTTGGTGCCCTCGCCGACGATCATCAGCGGCGCGTCGCGGAAGTAGCGTTCGACGTCGTACTCGGTGGAGTAGCCGTAGCCACCGTGGATCCGGACCGCATTCAGGGCGATCTCCATCGCGGCCTCCGAGGCGAACAGCTTGGCCATCCCGGCCTCCAGGTCGGCCCGCGCACCGCTGTCGTAGCGGTCGGCGGCGTGAAGCGTCAGCTGACGGGCGGCGGTGAGCTTGGTCGCCATGTCGGCCAGGTAGTTGCCGATGGCCTGATGCTTCCAGATCGGCTCACCGAAGCTTTCGCGTTCCTGGGCGTAGGACAGGGCGTCGTCGAAGGCGGCGGTGGCGACGCCGAGCGCGCGGGCGGCCACCTGGATGCGGCCGGTCTCGAGGCCCTTCATCATCTGCCCGAAGCCCTTGCCCGGCACCCCACCCAGGACGGCCGTCGTCGGCACGCGGTAGTCGACGAACGACAGTTCGCACGACTCGACGCCCTTGTAGCCGAGCTTCGGCAGGTCCCGCGAGACCGCCAGTCCCGGGCCGTGTTCGGCCAGCACGATGGACATGCCGCGGTGCTTCGGGTTGGCATGCGGGTCGGTCTTGCACAGCAGCGCGATGAGCCCCGAGCGGCGTGCGTTGGTGATCCAGGTCTTGGCGCCGTTGACCACCAACTCGTCGCCGTCGGCACGGGCGACCGTGGTCATCGCCTGCAGATCCGAACCGCCGCCCGGTTCGGTGAGCGCCATCGTCGCGCGGAGTTCGCCGGTCGCCATGGCGGGCAGGTAGCGCTGCTTCTGCTCGTCGGTGCCGAACAGGTCGAGCAGTTTGGCGACGACGGTGTGGCCGCCCATCGCGCCGGCCAGGCTCATCCAGCCGCGCGCCAGTTCCTGGGTGACCAGGACGTAGCACCGCGTCGACACCGGTGTGCCCCCGAACGCCTCGGGCACGGCGAGTCCGAAGATGCCGATGCGCTTCATCTGGTCGATCCACGCCTCGGGATAGGTGTTGGCGTGCTCGACGTCGCGCACGGTCGGCTTGACGTCGCGGTCGACGAACGCGCGCACCGTCGCGACCAGCATGAGTTCTTCGTCGTTGAGTTCCATTTGTACGGCCATATTGACACGTCGTCGGCCGCACTGCCAGCATGTGACGCTGTGACTTTGTCCGGCCAAATATCGTCCGCGCCGTTCTTCGACGACCTGGCGGTCGGGCAGGTGTTCGACCGGGCGCCGTCGATGACGCTGACGCCCGGCACCGCCGCCGTGCACCAGTCGATCCTCGGCGACCCGATGCGGATGCCCCTGGACGCCGGGCTGACCCGCGCGGTGACCGGAGCCACGGCCGCGCTGGCGCACCCGGCGATGGTCAGCGACGTCGCCATCGGCCAGAGCACGCTGGCCACCCAGCGGGTGAAGGCCAACCTGTTCTACCGCGGGCTGGCGTACTTCCGGTACCCCATCATCGGCGACACGCTCTACACCCGAACCGAAGTGGTTGGGCTGAAGCAGAATTCGACCAAGCCCGGTCGCGACCGAACCGGGCTGGCGGCACTGCGGATGACGACCATCGACCAGGCCGACCGGCTGGTGCTGGACTTCTACCGGTGCGCGATGCTGCCGCTGAGTCCGCAGGCGCCCGACACCGGGCACGCCGACGACCTGTCGACGATCGGCATCGACGCGGGGACGTCGACGGACCCGACCGCCGAGTGGGACGCCGACGCCTTCCGCGCCCGGGTTCCCGGCCCGCACTTCGACCCGGGCATGGTCGGCGCGGTGCTGACGAGCACCGGCGACGTGGTGAGCAGCGCGCCGGAGCTCGCACGGCTGAGTCTCAACATCGCTGCCACACACCATGATTGGCGGGTCAACGGGCACCGGCTGGTCTACGGCGGGCACACCATCGGGCTGGCGCTGGCGCAGGCCACGCGACTGATGCCGAACCTGGTCACCGTTCTGGGGTGGGACTCCTGTGACCACACCGGGCCGGTACGCGAGGACGACACCCTCTACAGCGAGGTCCACGTCGAGGCGGTGCGGTCGTCGTCCGACGGACGCGGCGGCGTGCTGTCGCTGCGGTCCCTGGTCTACGCCGTCGGCGAGCCCGACCGACAGGTGCTCGACTGGCGGTACCGGGCCCTGCAGTTCTGAGCCGGGCCGAACGGTGGGGGCTAGCCGGTAGTGCGAATTGCGGCCAGCGCCGTCGCGCCGCAGTCCCGGGTGGAGCAAGGTAAGTGGCACAGCCCGAATGGGCGGACCCGCTTACCGAGGAGGCGCAGTCATGACCACGTCGATCACCCGCAGCACCCACACCCTCTCGCTGCTCGACGGCGAGATCGTCGAGGAGTCCGACCTGGGCTCGATGCGGCGGGTCACCGCCGACAACCTGCCGATCCTGAAGAACCTGTCGATCAAGCGCGTGCTGCTCAACCCGGGCGCGATGCGCACGCCGCACTGGCACGCCAATGCCGACGAGCTGACCTACTGCGTGTCGGGCACCGCGCTGGTGTCGATCCTCGACACCGGCAGCAAGTTCTCCAGCTTCGTCGTCACCGCCGGACAGATGTTCCACGCCGAGTCCGGGTCGCTGCACCACATCGAGAACATCGGCGACGACGTCGCCGAGTTCATCATCGCCTTCCGCAACGAGCGTCCCGAGGATTTCGGCTTCGGCGCCACGCTGGGCGCCTTCTCCGACGCCGTGCTCGGCAACACCTACGACCTGCCGTCCTCGGACTTCGCCAAGATCCGGCGCAGCACAACCGATCACAAACTCGCCGCCCGCATCGGCGATCCGCAGATTCCGGCGAGCGCGTACCTGGGCGACCCCCACAAGTTCGACGTCGAGGCCCAGCCGCCCAGCCTCAACTACGTCAGCGGCAGCGCCCGTTTCGCCCGCGACCAGTACTGGCCCGCGCTGAAGGACATCTCGATGTACTCCCTGCGCGTCACCGAGGACGGCATGCGCGAGCCGCACTGGCATCCCGTCACCGCCGAGATGGGCTACGTCCAGCACGGCGACGCCCGCATGACCGTGATGAATCCCGATGGCACACTCGACACGTGGAACATGACCACCGGCGACATGTACTTCATCCCGCGGGCCTACCCGCACCACATCGAGAACATCGGCCACGACGACTGGCACTTCCTGATCTTCTTCGACCAGCCGTTCCCCGCCGACATCGGTTATCGTGCATCGGCCAGCGCCTACTCGCGTGAGGTGCTCGCCGCCGCGTTCGACACCCACCTCGACGACCTTCCGACGTTCCCCTTCACCCCGGCCGATCCGCTGGTCGTCGGACGCCTGAACCCAGTCGACCCCCGTTAGTTCCCCCGCTCAACCGAAAGGCACCGCAATGGCTTTCGTCACCACTGGAGACGGCACCGACATCTTCTACAAGGACTGGGGCCAGGGCCAGCCGATCGTCTTCAGTCACGGTTGGCCGCTGTCGTCGGACGACTGGGACAACCAGATGCTCTTCTTCCTGGCTCAGGGTTACCGCGTGATCGCGGCCGACCGCCGCGGCCACGGCCGCTCCACCCAGACCCCGGGCGGTCACGACCTGGACCACTACGCCGACGACCTGGCCGTCGTGGTGGAACACCTCGACCTGCACGACGCCGTCCACGTCGGGCACTCCACCGGCGGCGGTGAGGTGGTCCGCTACCTGGCCCGCCACGGTGAGAGCAGGGCGGCCAAGGCCGTGCTCATCAGCGCCGTGCCGCCGCTGATGGTGCAGACCGAGGCCAATCCGGAAGGCTTGCCCAAGAGCGTGTTCGACGGTCTGCAGGCCCAGTTGGCGGCGAACCGGTCGGAGTTCTACCGGGCCCTGCCGTCGGGTCCGTTCTACAACTTCGACAAGCCCGGTGTGGAGTCGTCGGAGGCGATCATCGAGAACTGGTGGCGCCAGGGGATGATGGGCGACGCGCTGTCGCACTACGACGGCATCGTCGCGTTCTCGCAGACCGACTTCACCGAGGACCTCAAGAAGATCACCGTGCCCACCCTGGTGATGCACAGCGTCGACGACCAGATCGTGCCGTACGTGGCGGCCGGGCCGAAGTCGGCCGAACTGTTGGTCAACGGAACGCTCAAGACCTACCGCGACAACTTTCCCCACGGCATGCCCACGACGCACGCCGACGTGATCAACGCCGACGTGCTGGCGTTCCTCAAGGGCTGACGACGGGCCGGATCTGAGTATTCGGAAATAAACCCAGCGTGGCTCGGCTTGGACCGGAGATGGAGCACTTCACCTTCGGCCGCAACAACGGCCTGCGCGTGTCCGCCCTGGCCCTCGGCGCGGGAAACTTCGGGACGCGCTGGGGGTACGGCGCCGACGCCGAGACGTCCCGCGCGCTGGTCGACCGCTTCGCCGACGCCGGCGGCACGGCGATCGACACGGCCGCGAGCTACCAGGTCGGCGAGTCGGAGGAAAACCTCGGCCGCATCCTGGCGGGCCGGCGGGATCGGTTCACCGTCGCCACGAAGTTCGCCATCGGCGGCGCGACGCCGGATGGCAGCGGCGTGCTGCAGACCGGCAACGGCCGGCGGGCGATGGTCCGGTCGGTCGAGGACAGTCTGCGCCGCCTGGACACCGACTACCTCGACCTTCTCTACGTGCACTTCCCGGACTTCGTCACCCCGGTCGAGGAGATCGTCCGCGCGTTCGACGACCTCGCGGCCGCGGGCAAGATCCTCTACGCCGGCCTGTCGAACTTTCCGGCGTGGCTGACGGCGCGCGGGGTGACGCTGGCCGACGTGCGCGGGTGGACGCCGATCTCGGCCGTGCAGTTCGAGTACAGCCTCGTCGAGCGCAGCGGCGACCGCGACAATCTGCCGATGGCCGAGGCGCTCGGCGTCGGCGCCGCACTCTGGTCCCCGTTGGGTGGCGGCCTGCTGACCGGGAAGTACCGGAGCAGTAGCGCGGGCAGGCTGACCGAGTGGAATCGGTTGGTGCACGCCGAGGACGAGCCGGTGAAGGCCGCGACGGTGGACGCCGTGCTCGACGCCGCGAGCGCGCTCGGCGTGCCACCGGCCCGGGTGGCCGTCGCCTGGCTGTTGGAACGTGCACGGCGGTCGCCGACGGGCGTGGTGCCCGTGATCGGCCCGCGCACGGTGGACCAGCTCGACGACTATCTCGCCGCGCTCGACGTCGACCTGGGCGCGGAGATCTACGACCGGCTGGACCGGGTCAGTGCCATCCCGCTGGGGCAGCCCCACGAACAGAACGCCGCGCGGCGGAGCATCACCCTGGGTGGCGACGGGTTTAGGACGGGGCCGTTTCCGTCTGCGTGAGCTGCCGCCGCAGCCAGGTCACCTGGCCGGCGAAGAAGTTCCGGGACACGGGTGCCTTGGGGACGACGCCGTCGAAGCCGTGGAACGCGCCCGGCACGACCTCGACCTCGCACGGCACGCCTGCGGCGGTGAGGCGCTCGGCGTAGGCGAGGTCCTCCCGGTGGAACAGGTCGTTGGTGCCGACGCCGATCCACGCCGGCGGCAGGCCGCCGAGGTCGGCTTGGCGAGCGGGTACGGCCACGTTCGGGTCGGCGTCGCCGAGGTAACTGGACCAGCCGTAGACGTTCGACTTCTGTGACCACAGCCGGTGCCGGTGGTCGTCGAGACCCTCCTGCGTGGCGGAGCGGTCGTCGAGCATGGGGTAGACGAGCAGCTGCGCCGCGACGCTCACTTCGCGCCGGTCGCGGGCCAGCAACGCCAGCGCGGCGGACAGTCCACCGCCGGCACTGGCGCCGCCGATCGCGACGCGCGCGGAGTCGACGGCGGGCAGGTCCACCAGCCACCGCAGTGCTCCGTAGCAGTCCTCGAGCGGGATGGGGTACGGATACTCCGGGGCCAGCCGGTAGTCGACGGCAGCAACGGTGGCACCCAGTTCACGGGCGAACCGGCGGCACAGGTCGTCGTCCTGGGCGGCGCTGCCGATGACGTAGCCGCCGCCGTGAATCCACAGCAGCGCAGGGCCTTTCGTCGCCGATCCGGGGGCCCGGTGCAGGCGCACCCGAGCGCCCGAGGAGAGTCGCAGCACCTCGACGTCGGGCGGGGTGCGCCGGTCCATCAGCCGTGCCGCCACCCGGAACACCGGCAGGGAGTTCGGGGTGATCATGCTGCGGGGGATCAACCGGGCGGAGCGCGCCAGATCGGGATGGAAGTCGGCCACGGATCCGACATTACTGACCGGCGGGTGCCCGCGCGTCTAATCCCGATCGCCGAGCAGAGCTTCGAACGCCACCCGGTCGCCGCGGTAGAGCGACCGCACCACCTCGATGGGCCGGCCCTGGGTGTCGACCGATCGCCGCTGCAGTCGCAGCATCGGCATGGCGGTCGTCGACTCCAGCAGAGTTGCCTCGCGGGGGGACGCCAGCACCGTCTCGACCCGCTCGACCGCCGAACCGAATTCGACTCCGGTCGCCCGGATGGCGGCGTACAGCGACGTCGTCGGGTCGAAGGTCTCGGTGAACGCGCCGAAGCGATGCCGCGGCAGGTAGGTGCTCTCGAGCCCGATGCGCTGCCCGTCGGCGAGCAGGATGCGTTCGAGGTGCATGACGGCGGCGCCGTCGGCGACGTCGAGGGCGGTGGTGAGATCGGGGGTGGCCTCGACGTCCTCCCAGGTGACGAGCAGACGGCCGGGCTTGCGTCCCATCTGCAGGGCGCCCTCGGTGTAGGACTTCAGTGAAAGTGGCTGCACCAGTTTCGGTTTCGACACCACGGTGCCGCGGCCGCGCCGTTCCACGCGACCCTCCACCAGGAGCTCGTGCACGGCCTGGCGCACGGTCTCCCTCGCTACGCCGAAGCGTACGGCCAGCTCGCGTTCGGGGGGAAACGAATCGCCCTCGACGAGCCCGTCGAGGACGTCCTCGAGGGCGGTGCGGATGGCGTACGGCTTACTCATCGCGACGCCCGTTGGCGGACAGTGCGTTCGGCGACGACGAGCACGTCCTCGATGGTCATCGTCGCGTCGGCGTCGGGATCCTTGGCCGCGTCGTCGTAGCGGCGCAACCGCACCGCGTCGGGCCACCAGGGGTGCGCGATCAGTTCGGCGTCGACGCCGGCGCCGCCCTGCTCCCGAAGGGATGCCACCGACGTCGGGGTGAGCGCGGCGCGGTAGTCGGGGTCGGTCGCCGCCAGGTACCGCTTGGCCGCGACGTGCTGGCCGGCCAGCCAGCCGACCCGCTCGCCGAACCGTGGCGCGAGCCAGTGCCGGGCCGTCTCGTCATGGCGCCGGGCCGATGCCGCGTCGAAGAACGGGCTGTGCGCGACGTCGTGCAGGGCGGCGGCCAGCACCAATTCGTCGTCGGCGCCGTCGGCGACGGCGCGGGTCGCCGACTGCAGCGCGTGATCCAGTTCGTCGACCGCCTCCTCGTCCCACACGTCGCGTAGCGACGACAGGAGGCGGGCGGTGTCGGTGAGCGCGTCCACGGTTGCCAGCATACCTCCGATTGGTCTATACCAATTGTTCATCTGCCGTTCCGGTCCCCAACACCGGAGCTTCCGCAGCCCGTAGCCCCGAGTCTGAAAGGTCACTCACCATGCGCGTCACGATCATCGGCGGTGGAATCCTCGGAACCGCCCACGCCCTCGAGGCGGTCCGGCGCGGCCACCACGTCACCCACCTCGAGCGCGAGACCGAGGCCCGCGGTGCCACCGTGCGCAACTTCGGACTCGTCTGGGTCTCCGGCCGCGCGGAGCACGAACTCGCCGCCACGCTGCGGTCCCGCGAACTCTGGGAGCGCATCGGAGCGGACGTCCCCGGCGTCGGGTTCCGCCCCACCGGCTCCCTGACCCTGCTGCGGACCCCGCGCGAGGTCGCCGTCGCCGAACAGGTCGCCGGGCGGGCCGACGCCGGTGACCGCGGATTTCAGCTCCTCGACCCCGACGGTGCCCGCGCGCTCAATCCCGCACTGCGGGGCACGTTCCTGGCCGCCCTGCACTGCTCGCGGGACGCCGCCGTCGAGTCACGGCAGGCCATGCCGGCCATCCGCGAACACCTCGCCGGCACGGGCCGCTACGAGTTCCTGCCCGGGACCGAGGCGCGCTCGGTGGACGGCACGGCCGTACGCGACGACCGGGGCCGACGCCACGAGGGCGACCTCGTCCTGATCTGCCCCGGCGCCGCGCACGGCGGCCTCACCCGGGAAGTCGCCGGTGACCTGCCGGTGCGGCGCGTGCGGCTGCAGATGATGCAGACCGATCCACTCGGCGAACCGCTCACCACGGCCATCGCCGACGGCGACAGCTTCCGCTACTACCCGGGATTCGCGGGTACCTCACTGGATGCGCTGCGCGACAACGAACCTCAGGACCTCGTCGCGGCCGGCGGGCGCATGCAACTGCTGTGCGTGCAGCGTCTGCACGGTGGGCTGACGATCGGCGACACCCACGAGTACGACGAGCCGTTCCCCTTCGACGTCGACGACGCGCCGTATGACTACCTCGCCGCGCGAGTCGAGGAATTCCTGGGCCGGCCGCTGCCCACGATCCGACGCCGATGGGCGGGCGTGTACAGCCAGTGCGTCGACCCCGGACACCTGGTGTCCCGCACCGCGGCCGCCGACGGCGTGTGGGTGATCACCGGTCCCGGTGGCCGGGGCATGACGCTCGGTCCGGTCGTCGCCGAGCAGACCGCCGATCTGGTGGAACTATGAGGGAGAACGTGATTCAGCTCGCCGTGCTCGACATGGCCGGAACCACCGTGGCCGACGACGGTCTGGTGATCAGTTCGTTCGAGGCGGCTGCGACCGCGGTGGGCATCCCCGCCGACGGGCCGGAACGCGATCGCGCCCGCCAATACGTGCTCGACACGATGGGCCAGTCCAAGATCGTCGTGTTCCGCGCGCTGTGTGGCACCGAGGAACGAGCCCAGCGGGCCAATGCCGCCTTCGAGGACGCCTACTCGGCGGCGATCGACGACGGCCACGCCACCGCGATCGACGGTGCGGCCGAGGCGATCACGCGCCTGCGCGACGCCGGTGTGAAGGTGGCGCTGACGACGGGCTTCAGCGCCGTCACCCAGGAGAAGCTGCTGGCCGCGCTGGGCTGGCAGTCCGTCGCCGACCTGGCGCTCGCCCCCGGGGCAGGCGTGCGTGGCCGTCCCTACCCGGACCTCATCCTGACCGCCCTGATGCGGTTGGACGTCGACGGGGTCGGCGACGTCGCCGCGCTGGGCGACACCACCAGTGACGTCGCGAGCGCACGTCGGGCCGGATGTTCCATCGCCGCAGGCACTCTCACCGGTGCCCACGACGAGAAGCAGTTGTACGACGCCGGCGCCACCCACGTGGTGCCGACGGTGTCGGAGTTCGCCGACCTGATCCTCGCCCGCCAACCCTAGGACTGAGACATGACGCTTCGCACCATTCTGGCGGCCCTGACCGCCGCGACGCTGGCGACCGCCCTCACGGCGTGCGGCGGCACCGGATCGTCCGGATCGGGCAGCGGCGAGACCATCACGGTGTACAGCGCCGACGGTCTGGCCACCTGGTACAAGACCCAGTTCGACGCCTTCACCAAGAACACGGGCGTCAACGTCAACCTGGTGGAAGCAGGCTCCGGCGAGGTGGTGTCACGCGTCGAGAAGGAACAGTCGAACCCGCAGGCGGACCTGTTGGTCACCCTGCCGCCGTTCATCCAGAAGGCCGACCAGTCGGGTCTGTTGCAGCCCAGCGGCGTCGACGTCAGCGGCATCGCGGCCGCCCAGGTGGGTCCGGACGGTCACTACCTGCCGGTGGTGGACAACGCACTGAGCTTCATCGCCAACCCCGGTGCGAACCCGCAACCCGCCACCTGGAACGACCTGCTGGCACCCGAATACAAGGGCAAGCTGCAGTATTCGACGCCGGGGCAGGCCGGCGACGGCACCGCGGTGCTGGTCCTGCTGCAGCACCTGATGGGCAAGCCAGCGGCGCTGGAATACTTGAAGACGTTGCAGGGCAACAATGTCGGGCCGTCGTCGTCCACCGGAAAGCTGCAACCGAAGGTGAGCAACGGCGAACTGCTGGTGGCCAACGGCGACGTGCAGATGAACCTCGGCTCCATCAAGGACGACGGGTCAACGTTCACCGTCTTCTTCCCGGCCGCCGCCGACGGCACGAAGACCACCGTCTCCCTGCCCTACGTCGCCGGGGTCACCAAGGGTGCGCCCCATGCCGACGCCGCGAAGAAGCTGCTGGCCTTCCTGGTCTCCGAGGACGTCCAGAAGACCGTCGCACCCGACGCGTTGGGAATCCCGGTGCTCAGCTCCCTGGTCTCGTCGTCCCAGGGCGCGGCCGCCCCGAACACCCCGGCCGCGGTGCTCGAGGGCGTCGACGTGTGGGTGCCGGACTGGAACGCCGTGCTCAAGGACCTCGACGCCGACGTCGCCGCGTACCAGCGGGCCACCGGCAGCTGACGATGGCCGACACCAGGGCCACTCGCGCCGCACGCGCGGCGACGGCCGACACCGTCCGCCTGGGCGTGGACACGCCGCCGGCGATCGTCTTCGACCGCGTCGGCGTGGCCTACGGCCGTGGCAAGAAGGCGACGGCCGCCTTGGTCGACTTCAACCTGCGCGTCGCCGCGGGGGAGACGGTGGCCTTGCTGGGACCCAGCGGATCCGGCAAGTCCACCGCCCTCAACGCGCTGGCCGGCTTCGTCCGGCCCACCACCGGCGCGGTCCGCCTCGCAGGCCGCGACGTCACCGATCTGTCGCCGGCCCGGCGCGGCATCGGGGTGGTGCTGCAGTCCTACGCACTGTTTCCGCACATGAAGGTCGCCGACAACGTCGCCTTCGGCCTCAAGTCGCACCGGGTGCCCCGGGGCGAGATCGCGGCCCGGGTCGCCGAAGCGCTGGACATGGTCGGCATGGCCAGCTTCCAAAGCCGTTTGCCCCGCGAGCTTTCCGGTGGGCAGCAGCAGCGCGTGGCCATCGCCAGAGCCCTGGCGATCCGGCCGCGTGTGCTCCTCCTCGACGAACCGTTGGCCGCCCTCGACGCCCAGCTGCGGCAGTCGATGCTCGCCGAGCTACAGCGGCTCAAGGAGGCGCTGCCCGACACCGCGATGCTGTACGTGACCCACGACCAGGGCGAGGCACTCGCCCTGGCCGACCGGATCGTCGTCATGAACCAGGCGCGCCTGACCGACGTCGGCACCGCGAAGGACCTCTGGTCACGGCCGCCCAGCAGCTTCACCGCCGCGTTCCTGGGTGGCGCCAACCTGATTCCCTGCACCGTGGGTCGCGTCATCGGAACCTCGGCGCTGGTGTCCGTCGCGCACCAGACCGTTGGTGCGGAGGCGCCCCAGCCGGCCGTCGGCAAGGTCGACTGGGCCCCGGGATCCAAGGCGCTGCTGTGCATCCGCCCGCATGCGATCAAGGTCGTCGTGCTCGGCGACCGGGATGCCCTGCGCGCCAAGGTCAACGCGGCGGTGTGGCGCGGGGCCAGCACCCGGTTGGTGGTGTCGGTCCACGGACTGCCCGACCAGCTGCTCGACGTGGACGTGCCCGGCGCGGTGACCTACGACCTGGGGGCCGAGATCGGCCTGCGCTTTCCCGAACCCGCGGGCGTGCTGGTGCAGTCCCCGTGACCGCGCTGCTCGCGCAGTCGTCGGACGCACCCGTCCGACCGCCCGCGGCGCGGTCGGCGGCGGTGTGGTGGGCCGTACCGCCCCTGGCGATCGTGCTACTCGTGGCGGTCTACCCGCTGATCCGGGTCTGCCTGGAGTCGGTGACGGGCGTTGGCACGCAGAGCAGTTGGGCGAGCGTGCTGGCGTCGGAGGCGTTCCGGGACGCGCTGTGGCGCACCGTCGCCATCGCCGCGGCCGCCACGCTGGGTTGCCTGGTGCTGGGCACGTTCCTGGCCGTCGTGCTCGCGTTCGTACCCTTCCCGGGCAGCCGCCTCGTCGGTCGGCTGATCGACACCGTGCTCGCGCTGCCGTCGTTCCTGGTCACGCTGGCCTTCACGTTCCTCTACGGCACCGCCGGTGCGGTCAACGCCGCGATCGCCGGCGTCACGGGGGACCGTGCCCCCGTGCTGAACTTCCTCTACACCCCGGCCGGGGTGATCGCCGCGGAGATCACGTTCTTCACGCCGTTCGTCATCCGGCCGCTGTTGGCGTCGTTCTCGATGCTGCCGCGGGCGCAACTGAACGTGGCGGCCAGCCTGGGCGCGTCACCGTTGCGCGTGTTGCGCTCGGTGGTGCTGCCGGAGGCCTGGCCCGCCCTGACGGCGGGCGGCAGCCTGGTTCTGTTGTTGACGCTCAACGAGTTTGGCATCGTCCTGTTCACCGGCGCCAAGGGCGTCACCACGCTGCCGGTGCTGATCTACACCCGGGGCATCGTCACGTTCGACCTGCCGGGGGCGGCGGTGATCGCCACCGTGCAGATCGCGCTGTCGCTGACGCTCTACGGCGTCTACCGGTTGGTGTTCGCCCGCCTGATGGCCCAACGAGGAAGGGCGTCAACCGATGTTGCTGTGGAACCGTCGCAGTAGGGCCGTGCTGATCGGCCTCTTCGCGGTCGTGGTCGTGGTGGTGTTCGTCGCCCCCCTGGCGACGGTGGCGCTCGCCGGGCTGGCCGGGTCGTGGACCGGCGCCCTCCCGGCCGACCTGGGCCTCGACCGCCTCGGCGGCGCGCTGTCCGGAGAGAATCTGGCCAGCCTGTCGGTGAGCCTGCAGACCGCCGTCGTCGCAGGCGGTGTCGCGCTGGTGCTCGGTGCGTGGGCGGCGCTCGCGTCGCGGGAGGCACCGCCCTGGCTGGCCCGGATCGTCGACGCGGTGTTCCACCTGCCGATCGCCGTGCCGTCGGTGGCTCTCGGACTCGGCCTGGTGATCGCCTTCAACGCCGCACCGCTGCTGCTCGGAGGCACCCGGTGGATCGTGATCCTCGCGCACGCGGTCCTGGTGCTCGCCTTCGCCTTCAGCGCCGTCTCGGCCGCCCTGGACCGCCTCGACCCCGCGTACCGTCAGGCGGCGGAATCGCTGGGCGCCGGGCCGGTTCGGGTGCTGACCCGCGTCACGCTGCCGCTGCTGCTCCCGGCGCTGGGGGCGGCCGCCGGCCTCGCGGTCGCCCTGTCCATGGGCGAGCTCGGGGCGACGGTGATGGTGTATCCGGCCACGTGGAAGACGTTGCCCGTCACCATCTTCGCCCTCACCGACCGCGGTCAGGCCTTCCAGGCCGCCGCGAGCACGACCGTGCTGTTGCTCGTCACGCTGCTGGCGTTGACGGCACTGGGGCGCATTCGCTCCACGGCCGCCGTCCGCTGACTAGCCCGCGGCGGCGGGTGCGGGTTCGGGCGGCACGTAGCCGGGCAGCGTGATCGGCGGAAGGCCGGGGATCTCCAGGATGCCCGGCGGTGAGGCGGTACTGGTATCGCTGGGCGGCGTCGCCGGTCCCGGTGGCGGCCCGAGCGGTGGCGCGGTGGCCGTCGTCGTCGGTGACTCCGCAGGCGGGGTCTCCGCGGGCGGTGGCGCCGTGGAGGTCGGCGACTCCGTCGGGGATGCGGCCGTGGTCGTCGGCGCCGGCGGTGCGGTCTCGCTCGGCGGCGGGCCGATCGGAACCAGGGGCTCTTCGTAGACCGGTGGCGGCGGGGGATCCGACGCACTGGGCGGCGGCGGAGGCGGTGGTGGCGGCGACGGTGCCGGCGGAGGCGGCAGATCGGCCGGTGACGACGTCCGCACGCTGCCCGTCCGAGGCGTCCAGCCCTGTTCGGCGGGCTTGCCGATGCCGCACGACACCTGCTTGCTGCCCGCCGCCCAGCTGGTGGCCGACACCGGGTCGAAGCCCAGGGACAGTCCGGACGTGCTCAGCCGGGCCGGCGCCAGGTAGGCGTCGGTGGCGCGCGTACAGGCCTCGGTGATGAACGAACGCTGCTCGGACTCCGACGGGAGGGCACCCGTGAACCGGTCGGCCAGGCTGACCGAGCCGGTGACCTCGAGGCCGTGGGGCGTCGAGCAGTCCACGGGGACGTCGGTGGAACGGTTCGCCGCGTCGATGCCCAGGCAGGTGCCCGGTGGCCAGGTCTTCGATTGGTCGACGTCGACGATGCGGCCCTTGAAGGGCACCGGCTTGCCGTCCTTGCCGAGCAGTTGCAGCCCGCACAGCAGGTTGCGCGCCCCGGTGTTGGTGCCGTCGGCGTCTCCGGCCCAGAGCACGCTGATGGTGAAGCGGCTGTTGGGGTCGTAGTGGGTGCCCAGATACTCGCGGACCGCGAGCTGACACGGTTCGCCGAAGCCGTTCATGTCGACGGGTTTGGCGACTTCGAACATGTGGTCGGAGCGGCACTGCACGAAGGACGGCTTGTCGGGGGCGTCGGGGGGCCAGCTCAGGCAGGTGCCGGTGCCCGCGTTGCTGAACACGATGCTGGCGCGGCTGCCGCCGTCGGCGGTCCGGGGCGCCTCCGGGGTGGAGGTGATCAACTGGATCACCCCGCCGACGAGCAGCATGATCATCACCAGGGTCAGGATTCCGCGGCGGTGCGGCCTGGCCTGCAGTCGCTTGGACTCGCCCTCGGGGCCCTGGCACTTCTCGTCGAGCGCGGCGAGCACGGACGCGAGGTCCGGGACACTGCTTCCCGTCTGCGGAGTTCTCATCGTGCCCGGCTCCGTCGAGGTGTCGGCACGTACCCGCTCTCCACGACTCTGCTTCCCACGACGATGGACTGGCCGGATGCGCTAGCCACGTCCTCAAGCGTGGCACAGCCGCCGAGAGGACGCCACGTCTGCAGCCGTACCGTGACCGGCTTCGACGTCATTCCGTGTCTCGGTTGCGTGCTGCGTCGTCTGCCGGCTCCAGCCCCACCGAGTAGCCAGTAGACAAATCCCGCAGAGTGTCGTGTACCCCCGGCAAACAGGGGTACCCTCGCGAAATGACGGCTCGACCGGACACCCGGTACCCCGGCCCCACCCTGACCACGCGGGTGCGGTGGCTGATGGAGGCGGGGCCGGCCGACTACCTGCTGGCGGCCAGCGTCGCCGCGACCTCGCTGCCCGTGGTCGGCAAGTACCTCGAACCGCTCGGCGGCGCCACCGCCGGATGCATCTGGGGGGTGCGGCACACGCCGGACTTCGTGGGTGCCGCGGTCAAGTCGTGGTTCACCCCCGGCATCGGCGAGGTGAAGAAGCAGCAGCGCGACGCGACTGCCTCCGTCACCCAGGCCGCGCTGCGTGGCGTGGTGCCCGCGAAGGACCTCGAGATCACCTGGCCCGCGCCCGAGCGGACCCCGCCGGTGTGGAAGGCCCTCGAGCACCGGCGCAACGTCTACCGGTCCTCGGTTCGGTACGGCGACAGCCCAACTCAGCTGCTGGACGTATGGCGCCCCAAGGAGCTGCCCACGCAGCCCGCACCGGTGATGATCTTCCTGCCCGGTGGCGCCTGGGTCCACGGCGGCCGCATCCTGCAGGGCTACGCGCTGATGTCCCACCTGGTGGAGATGGGCTGGGTATGCCTGTCGATCGACTACCGCGTCGCGCCGAATCATCCTTGGCCGCAACACATCACCGACGTCAAGACCGCGATCGCCTGGGCCAGGGCCAACGTCGACAAGTACGGCGGCGACCGCAACTTCGTCGCCGTGGCGGGTACGTCGGCCGGTGGTCACCTCGCCGCGCTGGCCGGGCTGACCCCGAACGACCCGGAGATGCAGCGCGACCTTCCCGAGGGGTCCGACACCTCGGTCGACGCCGTCGTCGGCATCTACGGCCGCTACGACTGGGTGGACAAGTCCACCGTCGAGCGGGCCCGCTTCGTCGACTTCCTGGAACGGGTGGTGGTGAAGCGCAAGATCGCCCGGCACCCCGAGATCTTCCGCAAGGCGTCGCCGATCGCCCGCACCCACGCCGGTGCGCCGCCGTTCCTGGTGATCCACGGCAGCGGTGACACCGTCATTCCCGTGCAGCAGGCCAGAGACTTCGTCCAGAAGCTGCGCGCGGAGTCGCGTTCGGTGGTCGGATACGTGGAGTTGCCCGGCGCCGGGCACGGTTTCGACATGACCGACGGAGCCAGGACGGGGTCGACGGCGACCGCGATCGGGTTGTTCCTCAACGAAGTTCACCGAAACCAGACGGCGGCGGGGGCAAGGGCGGTTATATAACCGCGTGAAGAGGCTCAGCGGCTGGGACGCGGTACTTCTGTACAGCGAAACGCCGACCGTGCACATGCACACGCTGAAGCTGGCGGTCATCGCACTCGAGGATCTGAAGGGCCGCACGTTCGGCGTCGAGGACTTCCGCAAGGTCATCCACGGCCGGCTGCACAAGCTCGACCCGTTCCGGTACGAGTTGGTCGACATCCCGATGAAGTTCCACCATCCGATGTGGCGGGAGAACTGCGAGGTCGACCTCGACTACCACATCCGGCCCTACCGGGTGGCCAGCCCCGGCGGGCGCCGCGAGCTCGACGACGCGGTCGGCAGGATCGCCAGCACGCCGCTGGATCGCAGCAGGCCGCTGTGGGAGATGTACTTCATCGAGGGTCTCGCCGACGGCAGGATCGCCGTGCTCGGCAAGATTCACCATGCCCTCGCCGACGGCGTGGCCTCGGCCAACCTGATGGCGCGCGGCATGGACCTGCAGACCGCGCCCGACGACCGCGACTCGTACGCAACGGATCCCGCGCCCACGAAGGCGGAGTTGGTGCGCACGGCCTTCGGGGATCACCTGCGCCAGATCGGGCGGTTGCCCGCCACGATGCGGTACACCGCCCAGGGGTTGAGCCGGGTCCGCAAGAGCTCGCGCAAGCTGGGTCCGGAGCTCACCCGGCCGTTCATCCCGCCGCCCACCTTCATGAACCACATGGTCGACGCGACCCGTAGGTTCGCGACCGCGACGCTGCCGCTGGTCGACGTCAAGCAGACCGGCAAGCACCTCGGCGTCACCATCAACGACATGGTGCTCGCGATCTCGGCCGGGGCGTTGCGGGGGCTGCTGGAGAAGTACGACGGGCATGCCGACCATCCGCTGTTGGCCTCCGTCCCAGTCAGTTTCGACTTCTCCCGCGACCGCATCTCGGGCAACTACTTCACGGGCGTGATGATGACGTTGCCGGTGGAGTTGGCCGATCCGCTGGAGCGGGTCCGCGCCGTGCACGCCGCCGCGGTGTCGGCGAAGGAGACCCACGACCTGATGGGTCCGGAGTTGGTGAGCCGGTGGTCGGCGTACTTCCCGCCGGCGCCGGCGGAGGCGATGTTCCGCTGGCTGGCCACCAAGGACGGTCAGAACAAGGTGCTGAACTTGCCCATTTCGAACGTGCCTGGTCCGCGGGAGCACGGCCGGGTGGGCGGTGCCCTGGTGACGGAGATCTACTCGGTAGGCCCGCTGACCACCGGCAGCGGGCTCAACATCACGGTGTGGAGCTACGTCGACCAGCTCAACGTCTCGGTGCTGTCCGACGGCGCCACGCTCGCCGACGCCCACGAGCTGACCGACGCCATGGTCGAAGCCTTCGTCGAGATCCGCCGCGCGGCTGGGCTTTCCGAGGAGCTGACGGTCGTCGCCGGCGCGATGGCGCCCTAGCCGACCCGCGAGTGGCCAGTTACGCCACGTCCATCGCCGCAAACCGTGCCACAGGTGGCCACTCGACGCGGCAAGGTTGCGACACGGTCACGGATGAGTATCAAGCCATGACTCACCGAACTCAACCGCCCCACGGGTCACTATCGTCACAGCAGAAGTTGCTGGCGTCACCGTGACGTCCTTCGTGGAAGGTGTCCCATGTCGCCGCGTCGTCGTACCGCATCCGCCTCGGTGGCGACGGCGGCCGTGATCGGATTGTGCGCCGTCGTCGGCGTCGCGCCACCGGCCAGCGCCGAGCCGTGCGAGGGGGCCGCCGCGCAGGCCCAGCCGCTGCCCGGCCAGGCGTTCCAGATCCCCAGCCCGTCGGGAATCTCGCCGTTCAACCGGCCGATCGGGCACAAACCCGCAGGTGCGAACGACGCCGCGCCGCTCCCCAAGCTCGGTCTGCTGCCGGCGCTGCTGAAGGCGCTGACCCCGCCCCCTGCGCCCGTGCAGCAGCAGGCCGGCGTGGTGCCCTCGCCTCGACCCGGCGGCACGGCGACTCAGCCGGTGGCCCCGGCCCCCGCCCCGGTCGCGGCCCCCGCACCCGTGTCCACGGCACCCCCCGGCACCGCACTGGTGGGGTGGGTGACCGGCCCGGACAGCCCCAACGACACCATCAAGCGGTTTGCCATCACCGGCACCGACCTCGGCATCATGTGGGACAACGGCGACGCAGCCAACAACCAGGTGCTGATGGCGTTCGGCGACACCAACGGCTACTGCGGCATCCCCGGCAAGCAGTGGCGGTACAACGCGCTGTTCCGCAGCCAGGACCGCTCGCTGTCCAAGACCGTCGCCGTGCCCAATGGCGTGGTGGCCAACAAGTATTCGGGCTCGCCGGTGTGGCGGCCCGGCATTTCGAAGCAGATCGTCAACACCATCGGGCAGGCGCCGCAGGAGACGGGCATCATCCCCACCGCGGGCATCGCGGCCGACGGCAAGCAGTACCTGAACTTCATGTCGATCCGCAGCTGGGACGCCAACGGCGCGTGGACCACCAACTACTCGGCGATCGCGATGTCACCCGACAACGGCGAGACGTGGGGCGTCTACCCCGGCACCATCCGCACGCCGGGCGCGGGCAACGAGAACTTCCAGATGGGCGCGTTCCTCAAGCCCGGGCCTGGCGACCAGTACGTGTACACCTACGGCACGCCCAACGGTCGTGGCGGCTCGGCGTACGTGGCGCGCGTGGCACCCGGTCTGATCCCCGATCTGAGCAAGTACGAGTACTGGAACGGTGACAGCGGCGCGTGGGTGCCCGCCAACCCGGCCGCGGCGACCCCGGTGATCCCCGGCCCGGTGGGCGAGATGTCGGCCCAGTACAACACCTACCTCAAGCAGTACCTCGCGCTGTACTGCAACGGCGCCAACGACGTGGTGATGCGGACCTCGCCGACCCCGCAGGGCCCGTGGAGCCCGGAGTCGATGTTGGTGAGCCACATGGAGTTTCCCGGCGGGATCTACGCGCCCTACCTCCACCCGTGGTCGACGGGCAAGGAGCTGTACTACAACCTGTCGCTGTGGTCGGCCTACAACGTCATGCTGATGCACACCGTCCTGCCCTGACCTAGCCTCGCTTGGCCTTCACCCAGTCCAGGAAGTGGGCCACGGCCGTCGCGGTGAAGTGCCCGTGCGGTGAGCCGAAGAAGTCGAAGGCGTGCTGGGCGTGCGGGATCTCGGCGTAGGCCACCGGATTGTCCGACGCCTGCTCCAGCGCCTCGGCGAATGCGCGTCCCTCCTGCACCGGGATGATCGAGTCGTCGGTGCCGTGCAACACGAAGAACGGCGGCGCGTCGGCGCGCACCTTCGTGATCGGCGACGCGTCGAGGTAGTCCGAGCGGTGCTCGCGGAACCGCTTCTTGACGATGTAGCGCTGCAGGATCGCGATGAACTCGGGCCTGCCGCTGCCCTCTCTGGTGAACCAGTCGTACCGGCCGTAGATCGGCACCGCGGCCGCCACGGACGTGTCGGCGTCCTCGAAACCCGGTTGCCACTGCGGTTCGTTGGGCGTCAGCGCGGCGAGCGCCGTCAGGTGCCCACCGGCCGAGCCACCGGTGATCGCCACGAAGTCGGGATCCCCGCCGTGCTCGGCGATGTTCTCCTTGATCCACGCCAGTGCCCGCTTCACGTCGACGATGTGGGCCGGCCACGTGTTGCGCGGGCTGACCCGGTACGCCATCGAGACGATGATCCAGCCACGTTCGGCCATGTGCGTCATCAACGGGTAGGCCTGGGGACGGCGCATGCCGATCGCCCAGGCCCCACCGGGCACCTGGAGCAGGACGGGGGCCTTGCCGTCGCGCGGCAGGTCGCCGCGGTGCCAGACGTCGGCGACGTTGGCGCGGTGCGGACCGTAGCGGATGACGTCGTTCTTCTTCACGTACTGCCGCCGCGCCCAGGACGTCCGCAGCACGCCACCGCGGCGCCGGCGACGCTCCTCGGCGGCGATGGCGGCGTAGTCGTCGCCGAGGGTGTCCCGCAGCGGAGCCTCGAAGCTCTCCTGCGACCTCGCGTTGCGGTAGTATACGAATCCCAGTGTGGCCCACGACAATGCGGTCAACCCCAGCGCAAGACGTCCCCGCCTGCCGGCGAAGTCGCCGCGCAGCCCGCGGCGCGCCGCGTCCACCATCGACGCACCGGCCACCACCGGGGCCGCCTCGCCGGTGGGCCAGCCCAGGAAGAACACTGGGATCGTGACGTAGCCCTCGCGGCCGAGCGGTTGCACGGCGTTGGCGGCGTTGAGCAGTTCTACGGCGGCGCGCAGCACGGGGTGTCTACGTCGCATGGTCGTCCGTCTGGAGAAGCGCGTGGAGGTCACGACGAACGATCTTTCCCGTGCTGCCCCGCGGCAAACTCTCCAGCACCGTGATGCTGCGCGGCACCTTGAAGTTCGCCAGGTTGGCGCGCACGTGGGCCTTGAGGTCGTCGGTCGTCGCCGACCCGTCGGTCAGCACCACGAAGGCCGCCAGTCGTTGCCCGTAGTCCTCGTCGTCCACGCCGAGCACCGAGGCCTCCGCGACGGCCGGATGGGCTGCCAGCACCTTCTCCACCTCGATGGGGTAGACGTTCTCGCCGCCCGAGACGATCATCTCGTCGTCGCGGCCGACGACGAACAGTCGCCCGTCGGCGTCGAGGTATCCGACGTCGCCGCTGGACATGTAGTCGCCCTCGAAGTCCTTGGTGGCACCGGAGGTGTAGCCGTCGAACTGGGAGGAGTTGCGCACGAAGATGGTGCCGACCTCACCGGTGGGCACCTCCCGTCGCTCGACGTCGAGGATGCGAATGTCGGTGCCCTCGGCCGGCTTTCCCGCGGTGTCCGGCGCGGCGCGCAGGTCGGCGGGCGTGGCCGTGGCGATCATGCCCGCCTCGGTTGCGTTGTAGTTGTTGTAGACGACGTCGCCGAAGCGGTCCATGAACGCGATCACCACGTCGGGGTTCATCCGCGAACCCGACGCGGACGCGAACCGCAGGGAGCGTCCGCTGTACTGCGAGAGCACGTCCTCGGGCAACGCCATGATGCGGTCGAACATGACGGGGACGACGCACAATCCAGTCGCCTGATGGCGGTCGACCAGGCGCAGCGTCGCCTCGGGGTCGAACTTGCGCCGGGTGACGATGGTGCAGGCCATCATCGCGGAGAACGCGAGTTGCGCGAAGCCCCACGCATGAAACATCGGGGCCACGACGACGGTGACCTCCTCGGTGCGCCACGGCGTGCGGTCCAAAATGCCCTTGAGGGTCTGCGGGCTGCCGCCGGAGTGGCTGGCGCCCTTGGGTGTTCCCGTCGTGCCCGAGGTGAGCAGGATGACCTTCGACTTGGCGTTCGCCCGCTTCGGCTGACGGCCGAAGTGCTCGCCGATCATGGTCTCCACCGACAGCTCGTGGTCAGTGCCGTCCCGCCACGCCACGATCCGGACCGCCTCGGGGCGCTCGGCCAGGGCCTGGTCGACGATGGGGGTGAACTCCTCGTCGAAGACCACCGCGTCCACGCCCTCGCGCGAGACGACCTCCGCGAGAGCCGGTCCCGCGAAGGCGGTGTTGAGCAGCAGCACGTCGGCACCGATGCGGTTGGCGGCGATCAGCGACTCCACGAAGCCGCGGTGGTTGCGCGCCATGATGCCGACGGTCCGCGGCGCGCCGCCGGGGAGGGCCTGCAGCGCGGCGGCGAACGCGTCGGCCCGCTGGTCGAGGTCACGCCACGTGAGGGTGCCCAGCTCGTCGACGAGGCCGGCACGATCGGGGCACCGCTGCGCTGCGCTCGCGAAACCCGATGTGATGCCCATGTTCTCGCGTGCCATCGCGGCGCCGATGCGCAGATACTTGTCCGGGCGCAGCGGGGCGATGACACCCGCGCGCACCATCGTCGAGACCAGGCCGATGGTGGTGGTGAGCGGATCTGTCAGCGCCATGATCCGGTCAGCCGACCACGGGGAGTCGTCGCTGCTTGGCCAGCTCGTCGAGTGCCTGCTGCATCATGAAACGGACGTGCGCGTCGACCTCGTCGACGTCGGGGTTCTCGCCGAACTCGGCGACCACGTCGATCGGTGGCAGGACGCGGGTGACGATCTTGGTCGGCAGCGGCACGTTGAGCGGCAGCACCGCCGACAGGCCGAACGGGAAGCCGAACGAGAGGGGCAGGATCTTCACGCGCAGCAACTTGTCGAGGCGCAGCGCCTTGGCCATGCCCTCACCGCGGGTCAGGAACAGTTGCGCCTCCTGGCCGCCGATCGACACCGACGGCACGATCGGCACCCCGGCGTTCAGGGCCGCCCGCACGTAGCCGGTGCGCCCGCCGAAGTCGATCCGGTTCTCCGATCGGGTCGGCCGGTACACGTCGTAGTCGCCGCCGGGGAAGACGATCACGACTCCGCCGGCCCGTAGCGCCTCGTCGGCGTTGTCGTGGTTGGCGGGGATGAAGCCCGTCTTGCGGAAGAAGTCGCCGGTCGGGCCCGTGAAGATGATGTCGTGGCTGAGCGTGTAGACCGGCCGGCCGAAGCCGAACTTCTCGTAGAAGCCGGTCGCGAACACCGGGACGTCCATCGCGAACAACCCACCGGAGTGGTTGCCCACCACGAGGGCGCCGCCCTGCGGGAAGTCCTCGAGGCCGTGCACCTCGGCCCGGTGATAGCCCTTGATGAGCGGCCGCAGGAGACCCATCACGCGTTCGGTGAGGCCCGGATCCCACTTCGTGACGGCGGTCGGCTCGAGGTCGACCGGGTCATTGTCGTTCGCGTTCACGGGTGCTCCCTGCTGAAAGTGGAACGTGTTCTAGTTTCAGGTTACCCGGGGCACCCTCGGACGTGGTAATCCTCAGACCGACGCGACGAACGTCGTGGTGTAGAACTCGGCCGGGAGCTGCGCGTATGCCGACGGGCGCTCGAGGACCACCCAGGCCCCGGTCGCGCTGCCGGCGATCGGGCCGCCGAACGTCGTCGAACCACCGCCCACGCCGTCGGTCTGGAGCGAGCCGGTGACCACGCCCGGCGCACCCGCGCCGCAAAACGCCGACGGCCGCGGCGTCTGGATCACCCGGACGTCGTAGCGGGTGTTGGGCAGCGCGGTCGCGACGTCGACCGTCGCGACCAACGTGCCGGAGCCGTCCGTGCGGACGTGGGCGACGGCCCTCGCGTCGCCCACGGCGGAGACCGACGCCAACTTCGAGAAGTCACATGCCCGCCACTGGCTCGTCATCGGCATGGCCGAGCTCGCCGTGCCCGGAGCGGCGCCGACGAGCGGGGCCGCCGCTACCGCCGAGGAAATCAGGGCGGCCGTCGCGGCAACGCACGCCGTAGGCGTCATTTTCTTCATGACTCACCTTAGATCCGGTCGGCCCCGGTGCGGCATCTAGTCACGAGACCCGTGGTGAGCCGGGTGGGTCAGCTGCTCGACTCGTAGGCCCGGCCGACGACGACGTCCCACGGGTCGTGCGCTGCCAGCGCCATCCGACCGAGCCGGGTGGCGTACCAGCCGGTGGTGCCGAATTCGTCGGCCCAGCTTCGCGCGCGCATCGTCGCCAACCACAGTTGGTGTTCGAGGGTCACGCCGATGGCGCCGTGCAGTTGGTGGGCGATCGTCGTCACGGGTCCGACGGCGCGACCGACCGCGACCTTCGCTGCGGTCACCGCGTAGTCGGCCTGCGGGCTGCCGAAGCCGTGGTCGACCGCCGCGTACGTCGCCAATGTGGTTGCCGCGCGGGCTCTCTCGACGTCGCCGTGCAGAGCGGCCAGTGAGTGTTGGACGGCTTGGAACGCGTCGAGCGTGCGGCCGAACTGCACGCGCTCGCCGGTGTGCCCGACGGTGAGCCGCGCCGCCAAGTCGAAGGCGCCGACGATCTGTACGCACCGCGCCCACGCGCCTCGTCGCACCAATTCGTCCGCCACGTCGGGGGAGAGCCGGACGACGTCGGTCGCCGCCAGGTCGAACGGGACGTCGCCGCGGGGTTCGCCGGCGAGGTTGTGGGAGGTGGTGACGGGACCCGGCGGGAGCACCGCTACGACGGTGGCGTGGGCGCTGCGGGCGGCGAGGACGACCGGTCCGGCGGCCGGCCACGGGACGTCGAAGGCGGTGCCGGCGATGCGGTCGCCGCGGGGGTCGACGTCGGCGATCGCCACCGTCAGGGGGCCGTCGGCGGGGACCGGCAGATCCGCTTGGGCGGCCAACCACGCTGCGAGAACGTCGGTTTCGGCGACGGGCACCGCGGCCGCGTAGCGGGCCAGCCCACCGAGGACGACGGCGGCGTCGGCCGGATCGGCGTCCTGCTCGCTGGTCAGCCTCGTCAGCCCGGAGGTCTCCAACACCCGCCACAGGTCGGCGTCCAGTGGCTCGGGCAGCCCGCGCGGCCCCACGTGCGCGTCGAAGGACCGGCGGCCGATCTCGTCGACGAGCGAAATCAGTTCGTCGTTCACGTCGCCGCCCTCGTTCCCTTCGCCACGATGCCGCGAAGCACTTCGTTGGTGCCGCCGCGCAGCGTGAACAGCGGCGAGTGCACCCGGGCGGTGGCCAGGAGCGCACGCAGCCGCGCGCCGTCGGGTCCGGTCACGCCGTCGACCAGGTCGGCCGCCAGTTCCACCGAGTCCTGTTCGAACCGGGTGCCCAGGTCCTTGACCATCGCCGCGCGGGTGTTGGCGTCCTCGCCGGCAGTGAGTGCGCGAGCCACCGATATCGACATCTGGCGCAGCGAGACCATCCGGCCGACGAGGTCGCCCACGGCCGCCGCGGTCCGGTCGTCGACGTCCCCGCGGCCGACGGCCGAGATCACCTCGAAGAGCATCGTGGCGGTGGACAGGACGCGTTCGGGGCCACTGCGTTCGAAGCCCAGCTCCGAGGTGACCTGATGCCACCCCGCGCCGATCTCGCCGAGCACGTCGTCGTCGGTCAGCCGCACGTCGTCGAACTGCACCTCGTTGAAGTGGTGCTCACCGTTCATCAGGACGATGGGGCTCATCGTGATCCCCGGCAGATCGGTGGGCACGACGAACTGGCTGAAGCCGGCGTGCCGATGCGCGGGATCCAGCGGGCTGGTCCTGGCCAGCACGACGATCTGATGCGCCAGGTGCGCCCCGCTGGTCCACACCTTGGTGCCGTTGAGGATCCAGCCCTCGTCGTCGCGCGTGGCCCGGGACTGGACGGCCGCCAAGTCGGAGCCGGCGCCGTGCTCGCTCATGCCGATGGCCGAGTACAGCCGGCCGGCCGCGATCTGGGGCAGGATGCGTCGCCGTTGCTCCTCGGTGCCGTACGCCATGAGGCCGGGGGCGACCTGCCGGTCGGCGATCCAGTGCGCGCCCACCGGTGCGCCGTGGGCCAGCAGTTCCTCGGTCACCACGTAGCGACGCAGGTACCCGCTTCCGTCGGTCGGTGCGCGTCCGCCGTATTCGGCAGGGATGGTCAGCCCGATGAACCCCGCGTCGGCCAGCCGGACGCTGAAGTCGGTGTCCCAGCTGGACAGCCAGCAATCCACGGCCGGGATCCACCCGAAGGTCTCCCGGTCGGCGGTCAGAAACGCCCGGACCGCCGTGCGCAGCGCGGCAAGGTCGTCGTCGTCGGCACGCAACGCATCGAATTCGCTCATCTGCGCACCGAGTGTAGTGCGGCAGCGGAGCAGGAATCGTCATGTCGCCCACCGCGGCGCACGGCCATACTCGATGACTGTGAGCGAACTGCCCAAGCCACCCTCCCCGCCGGATCGACCCCCCGAGTCGCTGCGCTCCTGCCCGCCGGGACGCGACCGGCTGCGCGAACTGCTCGACGCCGTCGTCGACGACGGCCACCCGAGGGTGGCGGCCATGGCCCAGCGCAGCCATTCCTCGGAGTTCCACTTCTCCCGCCAGGTGAGCCGGCTGGCCGGTGAACCGCCCGCCGCGATACGCAGGCGGGTCATGCTCGAGCGGGCCGCGTGGCGACTCCGACGCGGCGAGGGCGTGGCGGTGGTGGCCGCCGAGGAGGGCTGGTCGTCACCGGAGGTGTTCTCCCGGGCCTTTCGGCGGTCCTACGGCGTGCCGCCGTCACGCGCCGGGGACGTCGAGTTCTGGCTGCCCGCCCCGAACGGCCTGCACTTCCATCCGCCGGAGTCGCTGTGGCTGAGCAGCGCCGAGGACGCCCCGGCACCCGACGTGTCCCACCTGATGGTGGCCCACGACGTCGCCGACACGACGCAGTTGATCGAGGCGGCCACGGAGCTCACCGAAGACCAATGGCGACAGGAGGTTTCGCCCGGACAGGTGGTGCTCGACTGGGACGGCCCCGAACCCAGCGTCGCCGCGGTGCTCGGCGCCGTCGTGTGGACCAAGGAGGTGTGGCTGGCCAGCATCGAGGGCCTTGACCAACCGGTACGGCCCGGGGTGGGTTCGGCGGCCGACCTTCTCGACGATCACGCCGCGATCGCGGCCCGCTGGACGGCGATGGTGGCCGACCACGCCGAGCGCGGGCGGCTGGGTGACACCGTCATCGACGCGCTGTGCGACCCGCCGGAGTCGTTTCAGCTCTACGGGATCGTCGCCCACGTGCTGGTCTACTCGGCGCACCGGCGGGAGCTGAGCCGGTCGATGCTGAAGCGGCACGGCGTGTTCGCCGGCACCGGTGATCCCTTGGACTGGATGAGGAGGAGTTGAGATGGCAACCGTGTACTACACCGCGTCGAGCCTGGACGGCTTCGTCGTCGACGACGCGGACAGCCTGGACTGGCTGACCTCCAGGACGATCGACGCCCGGGGCGACTTCGGCTACGAGGCGTTCGCCGACGGGGTCGGCGCGCTGGTGATGGGGGCGTCCACCTACGAGTGGATCGTCGCCAACCAGCCCGGCGCCTGGACGTACGACCAGCCGAGTTGGGTGCTCACCCACCGGCCCGGCATCGTCGCCGACGGGCACCCCGTCACGACGTTCGCCGGTGACGTCGCCGACCTGCACGCCGAGCTGGTGGCAGCCGCCGGCAGACGGGACGTGTGGGTGGTCGGCGGTGGCGACGTGGCCGCGCAATTCGTCGCCGCCGGGCTCGTCGACGAGATGATCGTGTCCTACGCGCCGTGCTCGTTGGGTTCGGGTGTGCCGGTGCTGCCGGTACGCACCGAGTGGTCGCTGCGCGAGGTGGGCCGCAACGGCGACTTCGTATGTGCGCGGTGGGGAGTGTCCGAACGGGGTGGCGGCGGCTAGATTCGACGGTGCGATCCGTGGGAGGTGACGATGCAGCAGCGGGGTTTTGGCGATCTGGAGGCGACCGTGATGGACCGCGTCTGGGCCCGCGAGAGCGGCGTCACCGTCCGAGAGGTGTTCGACGAGCTCGCCGGGGTTCGCCAGATCGCCTACACCACGGTGCTTTCCACGATGCACAACCTGCACCGCAAGGGTTGGGTGCGGCGAGATCGCGAGGGCAAGGCGTACCGGTACTGGCCCACGATGACGCGCGAGGAACGGTCGGCGAACCTGATGCGCGCGGCGTTCAGTTCGGGCGGCGACACCGAGGCGGTGCTCGCCTTCTTCGTCGGCCAGATGACCGCTGAGGAGTCGGCGCAGCTGGAGGCCGCGTTGCGGCTCGGCGGCGGGACCAGGCGCCGGACGTGACGGGAGCCGTCTACCTGCTGCTGTACGGCGCGTTGGTCGCCTGGCTCGCGCCGCCGGCGTTGACCCGGCTGACGCGCCGCGGCGCGGCACCACGCCTGGGCGTCGCCGCGTGGCTGACCGCGATGGCCGGCGTCGTGGTGGCCTGGGTCGCGGCGATGGTCGTCGTCGTCGTGCCCCTCGTCGGCGGCGGTCCGACGCCGTCGGCCGTCGTGCTGTGCCTGGAACTCCTGGGCGTCGCGGAACGCCGGGCGACGCTGGCAACCCCTGGCGCCGCAGCGCTTCTGCTCGTCGGCCTGGCGATCTCCACGGCGGTGGCGTTCGGCGTCGGCCGCACCGTGCGCGGGCTGCGCACGAGCAGCGCGGAGCACGCCGACGCCGCCCGGATGGTCGGCACGCCCACGGCCGCCGAGGGCGTGGTCGTGGTGAGCGGTGACCGGCCCGCGGCCTACTGCGTGGTGGGCAGGCCCCATGCGATCGTCCTGACCACGGCGGCGGTGGCGGCACTCGACGGGCCGCAACTCGACGCGGTGCTCGCCCACGAGAACGCGCACCTCGCCGGCCGGCATCACCAGCTGCTGATGGTGCTGCGGGCACTGGCCGCGTCGCTCGCGCAGCTGCCGCTGTTCACGCGCGGGGCGGCCGCGGTCGCCGACCTGCTGGAGATGTGCGCCGACGACAGGGCGGTTCGGCGGCACGGTGCGCGACCGCTGGTGGCGGGCATGCTGGCGCTCGCGTCGCCGCCCCCGCCGGCGAACGGACTTGCCGTTGCGGCCACGGCGACGGCCGTTCGCGCTCACCGGCTGCTGGAGCCCGCGCGCCGGTCGACGCGGTGGTGTCACCGGGTGGCGACCTCGGCCGTCATCGCGGCGACGATCGCGGCGCCCGTCGTCGTCAACGTGCTGTGCCACCACTGACCCGACCGACCCCACGACGAGGAGCCCCCACAGCCGATGCGACGTTTCACGATCGTCCTCGTCGTCGCACTGCTGGCCCTGATGTCGGGCGCTCCGACGTCGACCGGTGCGCCCTGCGACACCGACACGTCGGACTGCGACCTCCGGCAGCGCATCGCCACGGCCGAGCAGTATCTGCAAAGTCGTCCTGGCACAGTCGGATTCGTGCTGCGCGACCGCGCGACGGGAGCCACCTACCGCAACGCCGACGCCGCCACGGCGATCTGGACCGCGTCGACGATCAAGCTGGCGATGGTCGCCGACCTGCTGACCAGGCAGCAAGCCGGCACGATCGCCCTCACCGATGCCGACCGCCGACTGATGGTCGCCATGCTGCGCAACTCCGACAACGACGCCGCCGACGCGCTGTGGTCGCGCTATGGCGGACCGGCGAACGCGTTCAATGCCGACTTCCCGCGCTACGGGATGCCGAACGTGGTGCCGCAGCGCGGTTTCAGCGAGATGTTCCCGTATTGGGGCTTTCAGAAGGCCACCGCCGACGACCTGGACGGGCTGATGACCTACGTGCTGACCGGGCTGCGCCCCGCCGACGCGGCCGCCGTGGTGGCCGAGATGCAGCGCGTCGACCCCGACCAGCAGTGGGGCGTGTGGGGCGCCGGTCCGGCGATGGCGCCGGGCAACAAGAACGGATGGTCGCAGGAGCAGGGCGGCTGGGTGGTCAACTCGGTGGGCTTCGCCGGGCCCGGCCAGCGCTACACGCTGGCCGTCATGAACGCCCTCGGCGGTGAGGGCGGCTACGACGACGGCGTCGCGACGACGACCCAGCTGAGCCGCATCCTGCTGGCACCCTAGGGGTGCGAGGGCAGCCCGAACCGGTGCACGAATTCCCGTGACTTGATCAGGAACTCGACCTGCCGCGCCACCTCGTGCAGCGGCTCCGCCGTTCGGGTCGAGCGGCACAGCACGACGGCGCCCTCCAAGGCCGCGATGCTGGTGACGGCCAACGATCCGGCGTCGGCCTCGTCGAAGCCGTCGGCGACGAACGCGCGGGTCAGCGCGGCCCGCCAACGTTCGAAGATGTCACCGGCGATGGGCGTCAGGGCGGGCTCGGCGTCGGCCGAGCCGATCGCGGCGGCGACCACCGGGCAGCCGGCGGCGAAGTCGCTCTCGGCGAGGGTGCGCTCCCAGAAGGCGACGAAGTGGCTGAGCAGCGCGGTGCAGCCCTGGGCGGCGGCGTCGTCGACGAGGCCGGTGATCGCGTCGCCCGCGAACTGCAGCGCCTCGGTCAGCAACTGACTACGGCCGCCGGGGAAGTGGTGGTAGACCGACCCGCGGGGTGCCCCGCTGCGGGCCAGGACCTCGTCGATCGTGACCCCGGCGGCACCCTTCTCGCGCAACACCTGCGCGGCGGCGGACAGCATGCGGTCACGTGTCGTGCCCCGCGTGGCGCGGCGAACGTCGACGGGGGAGGGCATCAGGCGGCGGCACCCGACTGACGGTGCATCCGGTCGCGCCACTGCGCGACCCGGGCGGTGCCCGGCAACGGCCGGTGCCGGTCGGCGACGGTGTAGCTGAATCGGCGCCCCAGGACGTTGACCTCGACGACCCACATGGCTGCCTCCCTGAATATGGTGTCAAGCATAGTGGGGACAACGCCGAGCAGGGTGAACTGTATTCCGCATCACAGGGCGGCGTCCACCACTATGGTGCGGCGCATATCTGCAGCGGCTACCGTTTGCTGGCCGCCCGGGCCCGATCGGACTACGCTCAGGGCGCAGTTCGATCGTGAAAGGCGCAGCAGTGGGTCACTACAAGAGCAACGTGCGCGACCTCGAGTTCAATCTCTTCGAGGTCCTGCAACTCGAGAAGGTGCTCGCCACCGGCGAGTTCGGCGACCTGGACGCCGACTCGATCCGCGACATGCTCGGTGAGGCGGCGCGCCTGGCCGAGGGCCCGCTGGCCGAGTCGTTCGCCGACTCCGATCGCCACCCGCCGACATTCGACCCCGACACCCACGCGGTCACGCTGCCCGCGACGTTCAAGCAGTCGTTCCGGTCCTGGCAGCAGGGGGAGTGGTTCCGCATCGGCCTGTCCGAGGACGTGGGCGGTGTGCCCGCGCCGTCGATGCTGGCGTGGGCGATCAACGAGTTTCCGCTCGGCGCGCAACCGGCGGCCTTCATGTACCTCGCCGGGCCGGTGCTGGCCAGCATCCTGCACCAGGAGGGCAACGCCCAGCAGAAGCGTTGGGCGGCAATGTCGGTCGAGCGCAACTGGGGTGCCACGATGGTGCTCACCGAGCCCGACGCGGGCTCCGACGTCGGCGCCGGGCGCACCAAGGCCGTCGAACAGCCCGACGGGACCTGGCACCTCGACGGGGTGAAGCGCTTCATCACCAGCGGCGACTCCGACGATCTGTTCGAGAACATCGTGCACATGGTGCTGGCCCGGCCCGAGGGTGCCGGACCGGGAACCAAGGGCCTCTCGCTGTTCATGGTGCCCAAGTTCCTGCCCGACCCCGAGACCGGCGCGCCGGGTGACCGCAACGGCGTCTACGTCACCGGCCTCGAGCACAAGATGGGCCTCAAGGTCTCCGCGACGTGCGAGCTGACGTTCGGCCAGCACGGCACCCCCGCCGTCGGCTACCTGGTCGGCGACACCCACGACGGCATCGCGCAAATGTTCAAGATCATCGAGTACGCGCGAATGATGGTCGGCACCAAGGCGATCAGCACGCTCTCGACCGGCTACCTCAACGCCCTGGACTACGCCAAGACCCGCATCCAGGGTGCCGACCTCACCCAGATGACCGACAAGACCGCTCCGCGGGTCAGCATCCTGCACCATCCCGACGTCCGCCGGGCGCTGCTGACGCAGAAGGCCTACGCCGAGGGATTGCGCGCGCTGTACCTGTACACCGCAGCGCATCAGGACGAGGCGGCGGCCAACGTGGTATCCGGTGCGGACGCCGGGATGGCGGGCCGGGTCAACGACCTGCTGCTGCCGATCGTCAAGGGCGTCGGGTCCGAGCGTGCCTACCAGACGCTGACCGAATCGCTGCAGACCTTCGGCGGTTCCGGCTTCCTTCAGGACTATCCGGTCGAGCAGTACATCCGCGACGCGAAGATCGACTCGCTGTACGAGGGCACCACGGCGATTCAGGCGCAGGACTTCTTCTTCCGCAAGATCGCCCGCGACCAGGGCGGCGCGCTCGCCCACGTCGCCGGCGAGATCCAGGCGTTCCTCGACGCGGAGTCGGCACGCCCGGAACTCGCCGCCTGTCGCGCGCGACTGGCGACGGCACTGGCCGACGTCCAGGCGATGGTCGGCACGATGACCGGGTATCTCATCTCCTCGCAACAGAACTCCCGCGACCTCTACCGGGTGGGCCTGGGCTCGGTGTCGTTCCTGCTGGCCGTCGGCGACCTGTTCATCGGGTGGCTGCTGCTGCACGGCGCCGAGATCGCCCTGGAGGCACTCGACGGCGGTCCGTCGGAACGCGACCGCGCGTTCTACCGCGGAAAGGTGACCGCCGCCAAGTTCTTCGCCACCAACGTGCTGCCCCGGCTCACCGCCGAACGCAAGATCGTCGACACCGTCGACCTGGCCATCATGGACCTCGACGAGGGAGCCTTCTAATCAGTCACTACAAAGCCAACGTCCGCGACCTGGCGTTCAACCTGGTCGACGTGCTCGGGCTCGAAAAGGCGCTCAGCAGCGGACAATTCGGTGGTCTCGAGGTCGACGACGTCCTCGGCATGCTGGCCGAGGCCGCTCGCCAAGCCGAGGGCCCGCTGGCCGCCTCGTTCGAAGAGAGCGACCGCAACGCGCCGACCTTCGACCCACAGACGCACTCGGTGAGCCTGCCGGCGGCGTTCAAGGAGTCGGTGCTGACGTGGCAGCGCGGCGAGTGGACGCGCATCGGTCTGGCCGAGGGCATCGGCGGGCTGCCCGCCCCCGCGATGGTCCGCTGGGCGATCAACGAGTTCCTGGTGGGCGGACTGCCCGCGGCGTTCTTCTACCTCGACGGCCCACCGATGATGGACGTCCTGTTCAACGTCGGCAACGAACAGCAGAAGCGTTGGGCCGCACTGGCCGTCGAGCGCAACTGGGGTGCCACGATGGTGCTCACCGAGCCCGACGCGGGCTCCGACGTCGGCGCCGGGCGCACCAAGGCCGTCGAACAGCCCGACGGCACCTGGCACCTCGACGGCGTCAAGCGCTTCATCACCAGCGGCGACTGCGACGACCTGTTCGAGAACATCGCCCACCTGGTGCTGGCGCGCCCCGTCGGCGCGGCGCCGGGCACCAAGGGCCTCAGCCTGTTCCTGGTGCCCAAGTTCCTGCCCGACCCCGAGACGGCGGCTCCCGGTGAGCGCAACGGCGTCTACGTCACCGGCCTCGAGCACAAGATGGGGCTGACGGCCTCGGCGACGTGCGAGCTGACGTTCGGCCAGCACGGCACCCCCGCGGTCGGGTACCTGGTGGGCGACACCCACGAGGGCATCGTCCAGATGTTCAAGGTCATGGAGTTCGCCCGAATGGCCGTGGGCGGCAAGGCCATCGCGACGCTGTCGACCGGCTACCTCAACGCGCTGGAGTTCGCCAAGACGCGGGTGCAGGGCAGCGACCTGACGCAGATGACGAACAAGACGGCACCGAAGGTGACCATCCTTCACCACCCCGACGTGCGACGCTCCCTGCTGATGCAGAAGTGCTACGCCGAGGGGTTGCGAGCGGTCTACCTGTACACCGCCGCCCACCAGGACGACGCCGTCGCCGAATTGGTGTCGGGCGCCGACGCCGACGTCGCCCGGCGCGTCAACGACCTGCTGTTGCCGATCGTCAAGGGCGTCGGGTCGGAGAGGTCCTATCAGTATCTCTCGGAATCCCTGCAGACACTGGGCGGTTCGGGCTATCTGAAGGATTACCCGCTCGAGCAGTACGTCCGCGACGCGAAGATCGACTCGCTGTATGAGGGCACGACCGCGATCCAGGCTCAGGACTTCTTCTTCCGCAAGATCGCCCGCGACCGCGGCGTCGCCCTGGAGCACGTCCTCGGCCAGATCACGGCCTTCGTCGAGCGGCCGGACGGTCGGCCCGAATTGGCCACGTACCGAAGCATGTTGGCCACCGCGGTGGCCGACGTGCAGGCCATGGTGGCCACCCTGACGGGCTACTACGTCGCGGCTAGCAACGACGCCCGCGAGGTGTACCGCGTGGGGCTGCAGTCGGTGCCGTTCCTGCTGTCGGTGGGCGACCTGCTGATCGGCTGGCTGCTGCTGTGGCACGCCGAGGTCGCGCTGTCGGCGCTCGACGGCCAACCCTCCGATCGGGAGGGCGCCTTCTACCGCGGAAAGGTCACGGCGGCAACGTTCTTCGCGACCAACGTGTTACCCCGGCTGAGCGCCGACCGTCGTGCCGTGGAGAACACCGAACTCGCGGCGATGGACCTGGCGGACGACGCCTTCTGACGCGACTCTGCGCCCACTGCGGGGGTTACTCGTACTTTCCCGCAGTGGACGCAGAGTGAAGCTAGGGCGTGTACCCGAACGGCAGCAGGACGCTCTTGGCCTCGCAGTAGGCCTCGATGCCCTCGGGTCCGTTCTCGCGGCCGATGCCCGAGTTTTTGTAACCACCGAACGGCGCACCGGGGTCGAAGGCGTACATGTTGACCGCGTACGTGCCGGTGCGGATCTTCTTCGCGATCTCCAACGCCTTCGGGAAGTCGGTGGTGTAGACGCTGCCCGCCAGCCCGTACGCCGAGTCGTTGGCGATGCGGATCGCGTCGTCCTCGTCGTCGAACGGGATCACCACGAGCACGGGGCCGAAGATCTCCTCCTGCGCGATGACCATCGAGTTGTCCACGTCGGCGAACACCGTCGGCTCGACGAACCAGCCGTCGTCCAGCCCCTCGGGCCGTCCGCCGCCGGTGACGATGCGGGCGCCTTCCTCGACGCCCTTCTTGATGTAGCCCTCGACGCGCTCCCGCTGCCGCTCGGAGATCAGCGGGCCGATCATGGCGCCCGCGTTGTCGGGCAGCCCCACCGGCATCGCCGCGACGGCGGCCGAGAGCTTCTCGACGACCTCGTCATAGCGCGACCTCGGCGCGAGGATTCGGGTCTGCCCGACGCACGCCTGCCCGCAGTTCATCAGCCCGGAGAACACCAGCATCGGCAGCGTCGAGTCGAGGTCGGCGTCCTCGAGGATGATGGCCGCAGACTTGCCGCCGAGCTCCAGCGTGCAGGCCTTGAGGTTCTCGGCCGCGATCTTGGCGACCTCCTTGCCGACGGCGGAGCTGCCGGTGAAGGTGTACTTGTCGAGCAGGGGGCTGGCGGTCAGCGCGCGACCGGTCTCGGCACCGCCGGGCACGATGGACAGCACGCCCTCGGGCAGGCCCGCCTCGGCGAACATCTGCGCCATCGCGAACACCGACAGCGGCGTCTCGGCGGCGGGCTTCAGCACCACGGTGCAGCCGGCCAGCAGGGCGGGGCCCAGCTTGTTGGCGGCGAGGAAGAACGGCACGTTCCAGGCGGTGACCGCGCCGACGACGCCGACCGGCTCCTTGAGCACGAGGGTCTGGCCGTAGATGCCGTCGCGGACGTCCTGCCAGGTGAACTTGTCGGCCGCCCCGACGAAGTAGTTGAACGACGACATCGCGGCGCCGTACTGCATCATGTCGACGATGGTCGGCGGCTGCCCCGTCTCGGCGGCCAGCAGGAACTTCAGCTCGTCGGCGCGCTCCTCCATGATCTTCACCGCGGCACCGAGCACGGCGGCGCGCTCCTCCGGGGAGGTGTGCGGCCAGGGACCCTCGTCGAAGGCCTTGCGCGCGGCGGCGCAGGCGGCGTTCACGTCGGCCTCGGACGCCATCGGAACCCGGCCGACCAGCTCGCCCGTGGCCGGGGAGTGCACTTCGATGACCTCGGAGGTCGACGGCTCGACCCACTTGCCGCCGATGAACAGCTTGTCCCAGTCGGTCTTGAAGGCAGTGCTCTGTGTCATGGACGTCACATTACCCATCGACGGGCCAAACGAGAACAGGTTGCAGTTCGGGCCGTCACGACGGCTGCAACACCAGCACCAGGTTGCTGACCAGAAACTCCCGCAGGACGGGGACCCGCGTCATCCACCACGCCCATCGCGGGTGGTAGCGGGGAAAAGCGGCCACCATCATCCCGGTGCTCTCCGCCCACGCCAGGCCGTCGGCGGCCGACACCGCGAACAACGACGAGCCGTAGTCGTTCTTGGGTCGGTGGCCGTGCTTGCGGGCGTATCGCTCGGCGGCGCGCGCCCCGCCCAGGTAGTGCGTCAGCCCCATCTCGTGGCCGCCGAACGGGCCCAACCACACCGTGTACGACAGCACCACGAGCCCACCGGGCCGGGTGACGCGCAGCATCTCGCGGCCCATCCGCCACGGGTCGGGCACGTGTTCGGCGACGTTGGACGACAGGCAGACGTCGACGGAGTCGTCGGCGAACGGCAGCGCAAGGCCAGACGCCCGGACGAACGTGCCCGCGCCCGGCTCGCCAGCCGGCCCGGCGTGCATCTCGCTCGCGTCCGGCTCCACGCCCAGGTAGTGCAGGCCGGCCGCCTCGAATGCCGACGCGAAGTACCCCGGGCCGCCGCCGACGTCGAGCAGGGTCAGACCGGTCGGGTCGCCGTCGACCAGGGCGGTGACCAGGGCGACGGTGTCGTCGGCCAAAGCCCCGTAGAACCGGGCTGGGTCGCTCTGCTCGAAGCGGAATTCGCTCAGCAGCCGCACCGACCGCGCCAGCGTGGCGTGCCTGGCGAAGGGGTCGGTGGCGCGCATGGACCAACTGTATTCAGCCGCGAGTGGCCAGTTGTCACACGGATCGGGCGGCCAACCGCGTCATGACTGGCCACTCGCGGGGGGCTTAAGCTGGTCTGCGATGTCCGACCGTCCGCTGAAGTCCGTGCTGCTGCTGTGCTGGCGCGATACCGGGCACCCTCAGGGCGGCGGCAGCGAGACCTATCTGCAGCGCATCGGCAGTCAACTGGCCGCCGACGGCGTCGAGGTGACCCTGCGCACCGCCCGCTATCCGGGCGCCGCCCGACGCGAAGTGCTCGACGGCGTCACCGTCAGCCGAGGTGGCGGCCGCTACGGCGTGTACGTCCGGGCCGGGCTGGCGATGGTGGCGTCCCGCGCCGGGCTCGGCCCGCTACGGCGGGTGCGGCCCGACGTGGTGATCGACAGTCAGAACGGCATCCCGTTCCTCGCGCGGCTGGCGTTCGGGCGGCGGTCGGTGGTGCTGGTTCACCACTGCCACCGCGAGCAGTGGCCGGTCGCCGGCCCGCTGATGAGCAGGTTCGGCTGGTTCGTCGAATCGACGCTGTCCCCGCGCCTGCACCGCGCCAACCAGTACGTGACGGTGTCGCTGCCGTCGGCCCGTGATCTCGCCGACCTCGGCGTCGACCCGCACCGCGTCGCCGTGGTGCGCAACGGGCTCGACGAGGCGCCCGCCGAGACCCTCACGCTGCCACGGTCGACGACGCCCCGGGTGGCCGTGCTGTCGCGGCTGGTGCCGCACAAGCAGATCGAGGACGTGCTCGACGCCGTCGCCGAACTGCTGCCGCGGACACCGGACCTGCACCTCGACGTCGTCGGCGGCGGCTGGTGGGGTGAGCGGCTGGTCGCGCACGCCGCCCGCCTCGGCATCACGCACGCGGTCACGTTCCACGGCCACGTCGACGACTGCGCGAAACACGAAGTGCTGCAACGATGCTGGGTGCACGTCTTGCCGTCGCGCAAGGAGGGGTGGGGGCTCGCCGTGACGGAGGCGGCGCAACACGCCGTCCCGACCATCGGGTACCGGTCCTCCGGCGGCCTGACGGACTCCATCGTCGACGGCGTCACCGGCCTGCTGGTCGACGACCACGCGGAGTTGGTCTCACGACTGGACCGGCTGCTGTCCGATCACGTGCTGCGCGAGCAACTCGGCGTCAAGGCCCAGCTGCGCAGCGGCGAATTCTCCTGGGCCCAAAGCGCCGACGCCATGCGCGTGGTGCTGGAGTCAGTGGTCGACGGCCGATTGGTCGGCGGAGTGATCTGAGGCCGGGTTCGCGAGTGTCGGTGTCCCGCCGATGAAGTCGTCCCAGTGCCGCCGGATCGGCGCCCACCGGCGGTCGAAGGCGGCGGCCCGGCGGACGGCCCGCGCCCGTTTCTTCGGGGTGTAGCGCCAGCGGGCCCACGGCGACGTCGGACGCGCCAGTCGCACGGCGGCCACCCACGCGACGGGGGAGACGAACAGCCCGATCAGAGCGGTGGGGTACTTGCCCTTGAGCGCGGCGACGGCGACCAGGGCGAAGTTCACCAGCAGCAGTCCCACGGCCGCGTACCGCCATGCGGCGAACTCGGGCGGCAGGTCGCGCACCTGAACCGGCGACACCCCCACGGTGGCGAGGCCCACGCACGCGGCGGCCAGCGTCACCACGTTCACCGACAGCTGGCCCTCCTGCGTCCAGTAGACGTCCTGAAGCCGGAAGATCATCGCGAACTCGTCGAGCACCAGCGAGGCGCCCACACCGACGAACAGCGCCGCGAGGTAGGTCCACACCGACAGCGGCGGGGATCCCACGCCCGTGAACCCGCCGACGATCAGCAGCACCACGCCCGGCGTCGAGTGGTGCATGTGCACGCCACCGCTGCTGACGTTGTGGAAGGGCCCCTTGCCCGCCCGGATCAGCCGGGTGATGGTGCGGGTGGTCAGGAACGTCACCACGAACGCGGTGAAGCTCAGCAGCAGCGGGCCCTTGTAGCCGTCGACGACCTCGGCCTGCCACCACTCGCTGAGCCAACCCATGGCGCCTAGTGAACCGCACTCCTGCGCCGCGCGGCGGTCATCCCGGCCGCACCGGCCAGCAGGGCGGCCAGCCAGGCCAGGTGCGCCGCGATCATGGTGCCGCGGTGCGACGCCGCGGGTCGGTCGCCGCCGACCCGGTAGACGGCGACGTCGTCGTCGGCGTAGGCGACCGGAAGCGAGAGCTTCGGCGACCCTCCCTCGACCACCACCCAGCCGACACCCGCCGCGGCCAACTCGTCGGCCCCCGCGCCGGAGAGCACCAGCCGCTCGACCTCCCGCGCGCGGCTGCCCTCGCCGGGCACCGTCCGCCCGCCGATGTTCAGGTCGCCGGAGGTCAGCACCTCGGCCGACACCCAGCGCGGCAGCGGGTCCAGCACGGGGGCGGGGCCCGCCCACCGAAACTGGCGCATGCTCATCTGGGGCAGCACCGCCACCGGCGCCGGATCGGCGTTGACGACCGCGGCCGCCGCCGACCACCCGGCCGGATAGCGCACGGAGGCGACCTTCCCGCCGACGCCCCACGCGAGGTCGGGCAGGACGGCCACCAGGGCGAGACAGCACACCGCCGCCGTCGCGCCCCGCGGCACCCGGCGCGCCATCGTGGCGACGGCCGCCGCGCCGGCCACCGCGTAGCCGGGCATTGCGAGCGCCACCCACTTCTGCGCGTCGCGCAGCACCCCCAGGCCCGGGACGGCGCGGACGAGCGCCTCCACCGCGGCCAGCCCAGGCCCCGTCGCCATCACCGCGGGCGCGACCACGGCGACCACGGCGAGCACCAGCAGCGGACGCGCGCCCGGCCGTCGCACCGCCGTCGGCAGACCCACCACGACCACGGCGAGCAGCACGCCGGTGGCCAACAGCGCGAACAGCGTCATCCTGGTGCTCGGAACCGCCTGGCCGTTCCAGATGCCGCCGAGGCCCGCGAGGCTGCCCAACGTGCCCAAACCGGGTTCGGCCCTGGCCGCGAAGTCGGTCACGCCGGCCGCCTGGCTCGACGACAGCGATCCGGACACCATCGGGGCGACCAGCCACGGCAGCGCGCCGACCACGGCCGCGCCCAGCGAGATCGCCGCGCACCACCGCCGGGACCGGCCCACTCCGGGCGCCAGGCACGTCGTCAGCGCCACGGTGGCGGCGAGCATCAGACCGGTCGGGGTCAGCCCGGCGACGGCGATCCAGAACAGGACCGCCCAGCCAGTTCCGCCACCGGAATCCCGCAGCCGCAGCACCGCCACCGCCACCCACGGCAGGCAGCCGTACCCGACCAGAAGACTCCAGTGGCCCTGCAGCAGCCGTTCGGCGACGTACGGATTCCAGACCGCGAGCGTGGCGGCCACGAACTGCCCGCCAAGGCCGGCGGCGGGGACCACGACCTCGGCCAACCGGCCCGCGCCCCACCCCGCCAGCCACAGGCCGACGACGAGCAGGACCTTGACGACGACGCCGCCGTCGACGACGTGGGAGGCCACCGCCACGAAGAAGTCCTGCGGCAGGGCTCGGGGCGCGGCCTCGGTGAGCCCCACTGCGGCGTCGGTCAGGTACGCCCTCGGGGTGGACACCGCGTCGCGCAGGAGCAGATAACCCGGCGCCAGCAGGGGCGCCGTGATCGCGAGGGTCAGTGCCAGCGAATACGTCGGCACCGACCACCGGGTGCGAGCGATCAGACCGGTCGGTCTGGAGGCAGATCCGACGGTCGTTGGGTGGGTATCTTCTCGGTCGCCGCCTCGGCGGCGGGCATCGGCCCCGTGTCGGTCGGACGCCGTCCGAAGAAGCCGTGACCCGTGTCGTCCAGGCCCGGATCGATCAACGCGGACTGCGCGCGCAGCGTGAACAAGCCCAGCAGCACGCCGCCGATGAGAGCCAGCAGGCCGACGGCGGTGAAGGTGATCGGCAGGATCCGGCCCCAGAGGGCGACGACGTCGCCCTCGTCGCGGGCGCTGGCCACCTGCGACTCCACGGTGTCCTCGGTGGAGGTGACCTTGTAGTCGGCGAAGGTCACCTCGGGCTTGAGGGCGTCGCGGGCGTAGTAGTGATAGCCGTGCTCCTGGGCCTTCACGATGGTGCCCGACACGGGGTCCACCCAGAAGGTGCGCTGCGCGGCGTAGTAACGGGTCATGGTGATCGACTCGTCGGGATCGCCGGGCAGGCCCCACAGCTCGGCGCGTGCCGAGACGACGCTGTCCGCGTCGTCGCCGTACAGCGAGGCGTACTTGACGGGGTCGACCAGCTTGCCGTCGGAGTCGTAGCCGATGTTCTGGGTGAACCGGAAGGTGTTCAACCCGTTGACGTCCTCTTCACCGTCGTAGTTGGCGTCATACGCCTTCTGCGCGATCGGGTCGAAGTACGGGTAGGTCTTCTTCTCGGTGTCGAACGGGAAGCGGTAGGCGAGACCCTCGTGCGGCAGGGCGACGTTGGTCGGCGGCTGGGTGTCGTCGATGCTGCGGGGCTTCTGCACCGCACCACCGGGGTTGGTGTCGCTGGACACCGCCAGGGCGGTCTTGCGGTCGAGGGTCACGGTGTCGACCAGCGCCAGCAGCAGGCCGTTGTCCTGCTGCTTGTCCGTCCGGCGCACGGTGTTGCCGACCTGCAGGGTCACGACGTCGGCGTTCGACGGCGACTCGACGCTGATCTGCTGCTGGAACGACACGGGTGCGTCCCGGTCGACGACGAACTTCTGGGTGTTCAGCGAGTCGGGGTCGAAGACGGTACCGGTCCCGTCGCTGACCAACGTGGTGTCGATGTCGAGCGGAATCTTGGCGATCTTGCCCTTGGTGTACGTGGACAGCAGCAGAGCTGCGATCAACAGGGCGGCACCGAGACCCATGAGCCCGCACGCTGCGATGCGCAGCGCTACAGCGCGGTTCAAACCGTGCCTCCTTCTCGTCCTGGGACGACTCCACTAACGCCGTCACCTGCCTCGAAGGCAGTTGAGGCAAACCTGCTCGACCCTAACAGTCCATGGTGAGGCCGGTGTCGACTGCAAGGCCATCGGGCACACTGAGCGTCGTGAGTGAGGCACGCGTGAGCGAGGAAGAGGTGTCCGGCACGCGCAGCTTCCTGCCCGCCGTCGAGGGCATGCGGGCGTGCGCGGCGATCGGCGTGGTGATCACCCACGTCGGCTTCCAGACCGGGCACACCACGTGGAGCACCGGTCGCGTGCTGGGCCGCTTCGATCTGGCGGTCGCGGTGTTCTTCGCGCTGTCGGGCTTCCTGCTGTGGCGTGGTCACGCCGCTGCGGCGCGCGGTCTGCGGCACACCCCGCCGACGGGGCACTACCTGCGCTCCCGGCTGGTGCGCATCATGCCGGGCTACCTCGTCGCCGTGGTGCTCATCCTGCTGCTGTTCCCCGACTCCGATCCCGATCTGACGGTGTGGCTGGCCAACCTGACGTTGACGCAGATCTACGTGCCGCTGACGTTGACGTCGGGGCTCACGCAGATGTGGAGCCTGTCGGTCGAGGTCAGCTTCTACCTGGCGTTGCCGTTCCTGGCGCTGTTGGCCCGGCGGCTGCCGGTGCGCGCCCGGATTCCGGCGATCCTCGGCGTCGCGCTGGCCAGCTTCGCGTGGGGACTGATTCCGTTCTCGGTGCCCTTCGGGGTGAACCCGCTGACGTGGCCGCCAGCGTTCTTCTCGTGGTTCGCCGCGGGCATGCTGATCGCCGAGCTCACCGTGAGCCCGGTCGGGTGGGTGCACCGCCTGGCCCGCCGCCGGGTTCTGATGGCCGCGATCGCGCTGACCGCCTTCGGTCTGGCCGCGTCCCCGATGGCTGGGCCCGCCGGGTTGGCGCCGGGCACGCTGGGGCAGTTCCTGATCAAGGTGTCGATGGGCGCGGTGGTCGCGGCGGCGCTGCTGGCGCCGTTGGCGCTGGACGCGCCGGGCACGTCGCACCGGATTCTCGGCACCACGACGATGGTGACGCTGGGCCGCTGGTCCTACGGCTTGTTCGTCTGGCACCTGGCGGCCCTGGCGATGGTGTTCCCCATGATCGGGGAGTTCCCGTTCAACGGGCACATGCCGGTGGTGCTGGCGCTGACACTCGTGTTGGGCTTCGCGCTCGCCGCGGTGAGCTACGCGCTGGTCGAGTCGCCGTGCCGGAATGCGCTGCGACGGTGGGAGAGGCGGCACGACGTGACGCCGCTGGACAGCTCGGTCACCGACGCGCCGGAGCCCGCCGTCGCCCGCTAGCGACTGTGTGGCTCGTGCAGGCGCATCGGCTCATTCCCGTGCACAGCCCCCACACTCGTGGGATCGGCGTCAGGCCCTGGCGCGCGAGATGACCTCGTCGCGCACCGCCGACCGCCGCGCCTTGCCCGCGTCGTCACGCAGCGGCCGGTCGACGAACTCGACCGTGCGCGGCACCTTGTACCCTGCCAGACGCTCGGCGAGGAAGGCGATCACCGCCGACTCGCTCAGCTCGGTGCCGGCCTGCACCAGTGCGTAGGGCACCTGGCCCAGATCGTCGTCGGGGACGCCAACGGCCAAGCAGGACAACACGTCCGGGTGCTCGGCCAGCGCGGCCTCGATCTCCGCCGGATACACGTTGCGACCGCCCACGGTGAACATGTCGACGCTCCGGTCGGAGAGGAAGAAGAAGCGTTCGCCGCCGTCGTCCACGTAGTGGCCGAGGTCGCCGAGCGAATCCCAGCCGTCGCGGCTCTTCGCCGTGGACCCGACGTACCGGTAGGTCGGACTGCTTCCGGGCGCAGGCCGCATGTACAGCTCGCCGACCACGCCGGGCGGACACTCGTCGCCGTCGTCGTCGAGCACCTTCATCTCACCCGCGACGACGGTTCCCACCGTCCCGGGGTGACGCAGCCACTGTGCGCCGGACACGAACGTCAGCGCCTGAAGCTCGGTGCCGCCGTACAGTTCCCACACCACCTCTGGTCCGAGAATGTCGATCCACGCCTGCTTGATCACCGGTGGGCACGGCGCCGCGAGGTGCCAGAAGCGGCGAATCGACGACAGGTCGTAGGCGTCGGGGTCGGCGCGGTAGACCGGGAGCAGCCGCTGCATCACGGTCGGCACGGTGGCCAGGTAGGTGACGCGGTGTTCGGTGACCAGGCGCAGGAACTCGTCCGGCTCGAAGCGGGGCATCACCACCAGGTGGTGTCCGAGCAGCAAACCCGCTGCTGCCGTGGTGAACCCGGTGTTGTGGTGCAGCGGCACCGACATCAGGTTGACGTCACCGTGCTCCATGCCGAGCGGGTAGCCGATCGCCGCGGGCAGGCGACTGTCCCCGCCCGCCTCGATCAGCTTGGGTCGGCCGGTGCTGCCGCCGGAGGTCATCGACTTCCACACCGGTGACACCGCCTCGGGCAGCGGGGCGTCGGACAGTGCGGCGTCGGGCACGAAGTCGGCGGGCACGCTCGGTGCCACCCCGCGCGGGTCGGGGCGGCCCACGACGAGTGCGCGCGGCACCAGGTCCAGGATGGCGGCGAACTCGACGTCGGGCAGTCGCGCCGACAACGGCTGCGGCACGGCGCCCAGCTTCCAGCAGGCGAGTACCGACTCCACCCAGCCGATCGAGTTTCCCATCGCGATCGACACGTAATCGCCTGTCCCGACGCCCCGTTCGGCGTAGGCGCGGGCGAGCCGGTTGGTCGAGGCGTCGAGTTCGGCGCGGGTCAGGGTGCGGCCCTCGCAGGTCACGGCGGGGGCGTCGGGGTCGGCAGCCGCCAGCGCCGAGACCTGCGTGCTGATCGGCGGGAAGCCGGTGACCACGTCAGTACCCTCCCCGGGTCGAGAAGATGGCGCGCGGATTGTCGACCAGCATGGTGGTGATCTGGTCCTCGGTGACGCCCCGCTGTCTCAACGCGGGCAGTACGTCGTCGTGGATGTGCAGGTAGTGCCAATTGGGCAGGGCCACGGGCAGAGTGGCCTCGGGCAGGGCGTCGAAGTAGCAGGATGCGTCGTGGGACAACACCATTCGCTCGGCGTGCCCGCGTGCGCACATCGTGGCGACCGTGTCGACCCGATCCTCGAAGCTCAGGAACGCGTCGACCCCGAATCGGTCCATGCCGAGGTAGGACCCCGCCGCGATCAACTCCTCGAGGTAGGCGATGTCGGTGGTGTCCCCGCTGTGGCCGATGACGACGCGACCGAGGTCGACGCCCTCCTCGGCGAAGATCCGCTGCTGGTCGAGGCCGCGGCGGGTCGCCGCGTGGGTGTGCGTGGAGATGGGGACACCGGTCTGCCGGTGCGCCTGGGCGACGGCGCGCAGCACCCGTTCCACCCCGGGGGTGACGCCGGGTTCGTCGGTGGCGCACTTCAGGATTGCCGCCTTGACGCCGGTGTCGGCGATGCCGTGTTCGATGTCGCGGACGAACATGTCGACCATCGGTTCCGGACCGCCGAGCGGGGCGCCGGGGCCGAGGTAGTGGAAGTACATCGGGACGTCGTTGTACGTGTACAGCCCGGTGGCGACGACGATGTTGAGTTCGGTGGCCGCGGCGATCCGGGCGATACGCGGGATGTAGCGGCCCAGTCCGACCACCGTCAGGTCGACGATGGTGTCGACGCCACGGGACTTGAGCTCGTTGAGCCGGGCGATGGCGTCGGCCTCCCGCTTGGCGCCGTCACCCCACCCCTCGGGATAGTTCTCCGTGATCTCGGTCGTCATGATGAACACGTGCTCGTGCATGAGCGTGACCCCGAGATCGGCGACGTCGACGGCTCCGCGCGCGGTGTTGAGGGGCACTCAGTCGATGTTAGGGACGTTCTCGCGCCGCGACGGTGAAATGGGGACCACCGATGCCGCCAGCGCGGCCACCGAGATCAGCGCCAGCAGTTGCACGCCCCAGGCATGGCCGATGTACCCGTCGACCGAGCGCCAGGGGTAGCGGCTGAGGACCGCGCCCGCGAGGGTCAGTCCCCCGGCGGCGAGGCCGAGCGTCAGCCGGTCGGAGACGTCCGGCCGCGTGCGCAGCAGGTGCCGTACCCCGATCGCGGCGCCAAGGACCAGGACGCCGACGAACCCCGAGACCAGGTAGCCGACGACGAGCACCGCGGCGCCCGCGCCGAGCGGACCCAGCCGCCACGGTTCGGCGCCCGGCTCCGGCTCGCGGACGCGACGCACCGGCAGGAAGGCGAGCAGCAACAGCAACGGCAGCAGCGCCAGACCGCCGACGAGGCCGATCCGGTAGGTGGTGTTGGAGGCGAAGTCCAGTGTCACGGTGCCCGACGTCCCGGCGGGCAACTGCCAGCCCTGCTGCCAGCCGTTGACCGTGACCGCCGTCAGCGCGGTGCCGTCCGCCGTGTGCGCCGTCCAGCCCCGGTTCACGCTCTCGGGCACCACCAGGATCCGCCGGCCGGGCGACGGGGCGACCTCGACCTGCCGGTGGTCGGGCGCCCACTGCGTGGTGGTCGCGGGAGTGTTTGGCGCGACGGGCAATTGGGCGGCCAACGGGCCGGCCAGCTGCACGCCGTCGGCGACGAACGCGGGACCGGGGCTGATCACCAGCTCCTGCTGCCCGGCGGGTACGGCAATGGTGGAGGTGCCGCAGGGTTTGGCGGCGACGGGCGCACCGTCGAGCAGCGCGCCGACGGTGGTGGACACCGACGTCTGGACGAACTGTCCGGCGATGCCGATGATCGGACCCTTGCCGCAGGGCAGCGTGATGGCGCGCTGACGGTTGCGGGCCGGGTCGGGCGCGGCGATCGGGGCGCCTCGACCGTCGAGTGCGGTGACTTCGGCCAGCCCCGGTGGCTTCACCTGGTCGAAACCCAGTGCGGTGCGGTCGATGACGTCGTTCCAGTCCAGGATCGAGATCTTCGCGGTGTCGGTGACGAACGGTGCCAGGCGGACGGTCTGCGGCCCGTCGGGTGTCAACGTCCGGATCTGCGGGCCGTTGCCGAGGTCGACGGCCACGATCGTGGGGTGGGCGGGCAGTTCCGAGGGGCTCGGCGTCAGCCGCAGCGCGGCGACCTCCGTCGGTCGCGGCAGCTTCAGGGTCAGGTTGCCCGCGGTCCGCTGCTGCACGATGTTCTGCGGTGCGGTCCACGACGTTCGCGGGTCGCCGTCGCTCGCGGCGTAGGCGGAGCCGAGCACGTCGATCACGTCGGCGTCGCCGAGCGTGCGCGCGGTGTTCGGCTGGGCGACGAGGTCGGCGAGGTTGGGACCCTGGCGGGCGCGGACCCACACCGTCGGCGTCACCGTCGTCGCCTGCGGGACCGACAGTGTCCGGCTCAGGTTGACCGGTTCCTCGGGCGACGACGCCATCGTCGCGGCGCACCGCACCCCGTCGGGACCGTCGGCGCATCCGGGGCGGCCCAGCAACTCGGAGCCCAGATCCCACTGCGCGACGGCCGAACCCGGTGGCGGCGCCGGGACGTCCACGGTGTGCCGCAGGCTGACCGGTTGCGCGAAGCCCGACGCGTCGTACTGGGTGATGGTGAAGTCGGTGATGCCGAATTGCACACCGGCCGAGCCGTCGTCGGTCGCGACGGCGGTGAACCGGACCCACGGCGTCTCGCCGATCGGAAGCGCCGCCGACAGCGGCTTGCCGGCCTGGTCGAAGCGCAGGGTGCTGGTACCCGTCGCGGTCGAGACCTCGATGCGTCGCACCTGGGCGCCGACGGCCGTCGCACTCGGGGTGATGCTGACGGCCGCGTTGGTGATGGGGTGGTCGAAGTCGACCTGAAGCCACTGGCCCACTGCCGATTGCAGCGAGTTGGACACCCAACTGGTGGCGGGGTCGGCGTCGACGGCGGCGGCCGCGCCAGCGGCGGGGGCCACGTTGGGCAGCGCCGTGGAGTCCGCCGCCGAGCTCGACACGGTGATCTTGCCACCGGGCCAGCGTCCGTAGACGATGCCTGCGCCGCCGGCGGGGTAGTCCATCACGCGGTTGAAGGTGTTGCGCGAATCCCCTTGCGCGCGAACGGCGGACGAGTGGTCGTCGACCCGGCCGTAGTCGGTCTCGCGGGCCACCGGGCTGTCGGTGACGGTGACGACGGGCGCGGGCAGGCCGGCGGCCAGGGCGTCGGAGGTCAGCAGCATCGGTCCCAGCGGCGGCTGGCCGAGCAGCCGGCGCCGTTCGTCGATCCGCAGCAGCGCCTCCGGGCCGCCGTCGACGCGGGCCATCGCGTCGGCGTCGGTCAGGTACGGGCGCAACGGCTGTGCGCCGTCGACGCGGTAGATCTCCACCGGCGGATAGGTCGGCCGCAGCCCGCTGTCGGTGACGAACCCCTTCAGCGTGCCGGGGCCGACGGGCTCGCCGAACTGCGCGACCTTCGTCAGTCCGGGCGACCCGTCCACGACGCGGTGCACCAGCAGCGGGCGGGCCGATCGCGAGCTCTCCGGATCGAGGTCGTTGCGCACCACCAGGTACGACACCCCCTGCCGGACGAGGGTGTCGGCGAGTCCCACCGACGGCCGGCCGGCGGCGAAGAGCCGTTGCACCGAGTCCAACGCGCGGATGGTCTCCGGCGGTGTCAGCGGAATCGAGTCCCGCACGCCCCATGGGCTGTCGCCCAGCACCTGCAGCGGTTCGTCGTGGCTGTTGCCCCACGTCTGCGTGGCGAACGGCGCGCCGGGGACCACCAGCACCCGACCCGGGGTCGGCGCGTTGTGCTGGTCGAGCCAGTCCGCGGCGTCGTGCCAGTACTGGGGGATCGCGGTGAACGTGCCGGGCGGGGTCAACCGTCCCGTCCAGGCCAGCGAGGTCGCCACGGTCAGGGCCACCATCACGACGGCGCCGACGGCGACCCGCTTGTCGCGTTCGGGGTGGGCGAGTGCCGCCACCCAGTCGCGCCGCGGGGCGCTGCCGGGCAGCGGGATGCGGCCCAACAGGTGCGCGACGCCGAGCACCAAGGGCAGCCGGATCAGCGGTTCCAGCTTGTGCACGTTGCGCAGCGGCGTGCCGTCGGCGTCGAGGAAGGTCTGGACGTAGTGCGCGAAGGGGCTGCCCAGGCCGCCGGAGTAGCCGACCGCCAGCAACGAGACGCCGGCCAGCAGGATCGCGATCAGCCTGCCGCGCGCGGGCATCGACTTCAACGCCAAGCCCGCCAGCCCGGCCGCTGCCACCAGCGTGGTCGCCAGCACCGCGAGCGATCCCGTGACCAGCGACGCGCCCGCGGTCGCGTTCGGCGCCACGAACGGCGTCCAGCTGTAGGTGCCCCGCAACACCTCCACCAGCGACAACCACTGCGTCGTCACCCCGGAGGACTCGATGAAGTCGAGGAACGGCGGGCTGACGCGGCCCAGCATCAGCAGCGCGACCACCCACCACGTCACGGCCAGCGCGCCGGACAGCACCCACCACCCGGTGAACCGCCACCAGAGCCGGTTCGGACGGTGCGCCGCCCACCAGATCAGCGCGGCCAGGCAGGCCGTCAGGGTCGCCACCGCGTTCACCGCGCCCATCAGCGCGACGGCCAGCGCCGAGCGGGCCGCCAGCACCCGCACGTCGCCCTTGCCCGATGTCGCCGGCAGCCCGGCTCCGTGCCCCCTCAGCGCCACGATCACCGGCAGCAGCACCCACGGCGCCAGCATCATCGGCAGCGTCTCCGAGGAGATCGCGCCGAGCGTCGTCAGCACCCGCGGCGACAACGCGAACGCCAACGCGGCCACCACCCGGGAGCTGCGACTGCCGATGCCGAGCGTCTCGGCCAGCCGGAGGACGCCCCAAAAACCCGCCGCCAGCAGAAGCGCCCACCACAGCCGCTGAATCATCCAGCCGGGCAGCCCCAGCAGGTCACCGGCGAGGAAGAACGCGCCGTGGGGGAAGAGGTAGCCGTAGGCCTGGTTCTGCGCCTGACCGAACGGGAGGTCGCTGTTCCACAGATCGGCGGCGCGGGCGAGGAACCGCAGGGGGTTGGCCGTCAGGTCGAGCTTGGTGTCCGGCGACGTGCGGCCCGGTGCCTGGGCGAAGGTGAGGGCGAGTGAGAGAACCGCGACGAGCCACAGCCAGCGACGGCTGACGGGGTCGGACGGAGGCGGTGCGGCGGACAGGAACTAGGTCCGGTCGCCGTACTCGACCCTGTTGAGGACGGAGGACCCCGGATCGCCGGCCTGCAGCGGAGGCTTGGTGTCCTGCTGCACCATGAGCGTCACGCCGAAGATGGCGGCAGCACCCAGCAACAACCCGACGACGATGCTGGCCGCAGCGGGCAAGACGAACCGATCCACCCGGCCAAGGTAGCACTCGTCGGCGCCGCGCCTAGTACAGGACCACGACGGCGTCGCGGCCTCCGCGGCAGGTGATCCACGGATCCGAGCCCTCCGCCGAACACGTCACCAAGAAGTCGTCGCCCACGCAGGCGGCGCCCTCGCCGCACGGAATCGCCCCGGCGGCGACGACGGACCGCGAGTCGCGGCTGGGGTCGGCGTCGTTCCAGTAGGCCTTCAGCACGTTGCCGACGAACGCGCACGTGGCGGCGGGGCTGCCCCGCACGCCCTGGCTGGCCCACCCGGCCTGGCCGGTGATCTGAAACCCGCCCTCGCAGTCCTCGCCGGTCGGGTCGGCACCGCGGATCTCCGCCGGTCGGGGGCGGCCGCCGACGCCGGTGGTGGGTGCGGCGTCGACCGGGGACGACGGTGCCGCGGCGGACGACGACGTGGCGGTGCCAGCGGCCTCGCGTCCGTCGCCTCCGCCCCTGACCACCACGACCACCAGCACGACGACCAGCGCCAGCAGCGCGGCGACCCCGGTGACCGCCCAGATGCGCCCGTGACGCGAGGCGGGCGGGTCGAACTCCGGCTCGGGCGGGTACGAGTCGCGCTCGTACGGGTCGTCGAGGTACTGCTCGGCAGGATAGGGCGCGACGGGATACGGCGGCGGCAGTTGACCGGCCGCCATCGTCGGCGCGAATTCGGGGTCGACCTCCGGTTCGAACTCGGCCAGCGGGTCGGGCTCCTCGGCCGACCACGCGGCGACGAACACCTCGGGCAGGCCCGACCCGGTCTTGGGGTTGGCGAGGTGCTCGGTCGGGGCGAAGGCGGCGGGATCGGCGATCGGCTGGGCCTGCGTGGCGGCGGTCGCGGCGTCCCGCAGCGCCGCCGCGAAGTCGAGGCACGCGTCGAAGCGGTCGCGCGGGTCGGGTGCCAGCGCCCGCAGCAACGCGGGATCGTAGGCGGCCAGGTCCTGCCGGGTGGCGCCCAGCGGTCCGACGTCCGGCGTCGGGGCCACGCCGCTGAGCAGGTGGCGAGCGGTGGCGGCGAGCCCGTACTGGTCGGCCCTGGCGTCCTCGGCGCCCCGGGGCACGCCGAAGTCGGTCAGCGACGCGCGCCGGCGCCGCTCGTTGGTCAGCAGCACGCTGGCTGCGGTGACGTCGCCGTGGGTCAACCGCCGGGCGTGCGCATGGTCCAGCGCGTCGGCGATGGCGGTGACGATGTCGAGGACCTGGTCGGCGGGCATCCCGGTGTCGTACCGATCGCGGACCAACGTGGCCGCGTCGCTGCCGTCGACGTAGTCCATCGACGCCCACAGCAGGCCCTGGAACTCGCCGTGCGCGTGCACGCCGACGACGTGCGGGTGCCACAGCGTCGCGGCCATCTCGGCTCGCCGGTGGAAGCGGGCCCGGAAGTCCGGGTCGGCGGACGCCGCCGCCGGCAGCACGCGCAGTGCGTCCTGGCGGAGCGTCCGCGGGTGCGCGGTGAGGTACACCGCACCGCTGGCGCCCTCGCCGAGCTGCCGCACGACGGTGTAGCCCGCGAACACGTCCCCGGATCGCAGCGGCATGCTTCGGAGATTACCCAGCCGCTACGATTCGCCCCATGCCGTTGGGCCCCACCGCAGGAGAAGACTCGACCGGTTCCAGCCAACGGAAGACCGTCGTGTCGATCGTCGTCGGGCTGCTCGTCATCGCCGTCGTCGTGGTGGCCGGCGTGTACGTCGTCAGACAGCGCGACACGGCCGCCGCCCCGACACCGTCGCCGAGCGCCGGCCCCACGCAGCCAACCCCGGCCGAGCCCCCCGTCTGCGGTGACGGCGACGCGCTGCTGGCCGCCATGTCCATGCGCGACAAGCTGGCGCAGATGCTGATGGTCGGCGTCACCGGCGCCGACGACGCCCGCGCGGTGGTCGCCAAGGAGCACGTCGGCGGCATCATGATCGGCAGCTGGACCGACCTGACGATGCTGGGCGACCCGCTCAAGGAGATCGCCGCCTCGGCGGGCGCCCTGCCGCTGGCGGTGAGCACCGACGAGGAGGGCGGCCGGGTCTCACGCCTCAAGAGCCTGATCGGGGTGCAGGAGTCGGCGCGCGTCCTCGGCCGGACCGTCTCGCCGCAGGAAGTCCACGACATCGCGCTGGCCCGCGGCAAGGCGATGAAGGAGCTGGGCATCACGGTCGACTTCGCGCCCGACGCCGACGTCTCCGACCAGGACGACGACACCGTCATCGGTGACCGTTCCTTCAGCGCCGACCCGCAGAAGGTCACCGAATACGCCGGCGCCTATGCGCGGGGGCTGCTCGACGCCGGCGTCACGCCGGTGCTCAAGCACTTCCCGGGCCACGGCCACGCCTCGGGCGACTCGCACGAGGGAGGCGTCGTGACGCCGCCGCTGTCGGACCTGATGAACGACGACCTGGTGCCGTACCGCGAGCTGGCCCAGGTGCCCGGCACCGCGGTGATGGTCGGGCACATGCAGGTCCCCGGACTCACCGGCACCGACCCGGCCAGCCTGAGCCCCGCCGCCTACTCTCTGCTGCGCACCGGCGGGTACGGCGGCCTGCCGTTCAACGGCGTGGTGTTCACCGACGACATCTCCAGCATGGGTGCCATCAACCAGCGCTACACCGTCGCTCAGGCGGCGCTGAAGGCGTTGCAGTCGGGCGCCGACATCGCGCTGTGGATCACCACCGACGAGGTGCCCGGGGTGCTCGACTCACTGGAGGCCGCCGTCGCCGCCGGCGAACTGGACCCCAAGAACGTCGACGCCTCGGTGCTGCGGATCGCGGCGCTCAAGGGCAAGAGTCCACGCTGCGGAGGCTGAACGCCTCGCCATTGCCTACTCTGATCTGATGGCCGGTGGAACCAAGCGATTGCCGCGCGCGGTGCGTGAGCAGCAGATGCTCGACGCTGCCGTGCAGATGTTCTCGGTGAACGGCTATCACGAGACGTCCATGGACGCGATCGCCGCGCAAGCCGAGATCTCCAAGCCGATGCTCTACCTGTACTACGGATCCAAGGAAGAACTGTTCGGCGCCTGCCTGGATCGCGAGCTGGCGCGCTTCGTCGACACGGTCCGCGGGCAGATCGACTTCAGTCAGATTCCGAGGGACCTGCTGCGCAACGCGGTGGTGGCGTTCCTGAGCTACATCGACACCAACCGGGCGTCGTGGATGGTGCTCTACACCCAGGCCACCAGCTCGCAGGCGTTCGCCCACACGGTGCGCGAAGGGCGCGAGCGCATCGTCGACCTCGTCGGCAGGCTGCTGCAGTCCGGGACGCGAAATCCCGAGCCCGACACCGACTTCGACATGATGGCCGTTGCACTGGTGGGTGCCGGCGAGGCGGTCGCGGCGCGGGTCAGCACCGGCGACGCCGAGGTGCACGAGGCCGCCGAGCTGATGATCAACCTGTTCTGGCGTGGCCTGAAGGGCAGGCCCGCCGACACGCCCGCCTCGGCGACCGCCGGCTGAGCTTGGCGTTCCGCGACGGGCGCCTGCCAGGTGACGTAGCGTCCGACCACGGACCCGGCCCGGCAGAAGAGGTAATCCCATGGTCGACGTGGTGGAGCCGGGGGTACGCCCAACCCGTCTGATCCGACGAAGTCTGGGCATGCTGCCCGCCGTTCGCGGTTCGATCGCGGCGCTGTTCGTGGTTGGCGCGCTGGCCTCGGCCCTGCCCTACGTCAGCGCCGCGGCGTTCGGTCCCATGATGCAGGTCGTCGCCGACGCCGGGACCAACGGGAACCTCACCGAGGTGTGGGACAAGCGGGGCCCGTTGGTCGCCCGGTCCGACGGACCGCTCGGCGGCGTGGCCGGCTCGGTGCCGTTCGCCGTCCTGCTGACGGTGTGGGCCGGCGCGCTGGTGCTGACCCAGCTGATGTACCTGGTGAACGCCTGGGTCGGTACGAAGGTGGAGCGGACGCTGGTCACCGACATCCGCCAGCGGGTCCACGACCACCTCCAGACGCTGTCGCTCGACTTCTTCACTGCTTCCCGCAGTGGGGCGCTGATGCAGCGCGTGACGACGGAATCGGTTGGCGTGCAACGACTGCTGACGGGATGTCTGCTGCCGCCGCTGATCGACATCCTGGTCCTCCTGGTGGCGGTCTGCTACCTGGTGGCGCTGTCGTGGCAGATGACGGTCGCCGCGCTCGTCCTCACGCCGGTGGCACTGCTCGTGCTGAAGGTCGCCGGAGCCTACGTGCAGGCGGCGGTGCGCCGGACGATGTCCGCGGACCGCGCGATGGGGGCGGAGCTCGAGCAGACGATCAGTGGCATCGCCGAAATTCAGCTGTTCAACGCGGAACCGTTGCGTAGCAGACGCTTTCGGAAGGTGTCCGACGACGCCGCCCGCAGCGACGCGTCGACGACGATGTGGATGCAGGCCACCGCCAATGGATCGCAGGTGTTCATCGCGTTGAGCACGGTGGTGGTCTTGTTGGTCGGCATCGGGTTCAGTTCGAGCTTCGGTCTGACGTTCGCGGGACTGATGGTCTTCGCGGGGATGGTGCCGACGATGTTCGGTGCGGCACAACGCGTCATGGGCGCCTACACCACCTATCAGTCGGTGGCGCCGAGTGCCGCGTCGACCTACGAGTTGCTCGACACCCGTCCCACGGTTCGGGAGGCCCCGGGCGCGACGTCGCTCGGGGAGGTCCGCGGCAACCTGGTGTTCGAGGACGTGGCCTTCGGCTACTCGCCCACGCAGAAGGTGCTCGACGGCATCTCGTTCTCGATATCGGAGGGCGAGACGGTGGCCCTGGTGGGTGGCATCGGATCGGGGAAGTCGACGGTCTACAACCTGCTGCTGCGATTCCTCGACCCACAGCGGGGGCGAATCCTGCTGGACGGTCACGCGATCGACGAGGTCACGATTGCCTCGTTGCGGGAGCAGGTGTCGAAGCTGGCCCAGTTCCCCTTCTTCGTCAAGGACACGATCCGCGAGAACATCCGGCTGGCGCGGCCCGAGGCCACCGACGCCGAGATCGAGGAGGCGTGCCGTCGCGCCAACGTGCACGCCGTCGTCACCGACCCGAAGAAGATGCACGACGGGTACGACACGGTCGTCGACGTGCAGGTGCCCTCCGGCGGGCAGAAACGCCTGATCGCGTTGGCGCGCTGCCTCTTGCGCACCCCGGAGGTGCTCCTGCTCGACGAACCGACCGAGAACCTGGACGCCGGACAGCGGGCCCTGCTCACCGGCGTAATCCGCGGCTATGCCAAGGACCGCACCTGCCTGGTGATCAGCCACGACATGGACTTCATCGCCGCGGTCGCCGACCGCATCCTGGTGATCGAGAACGGTCGCATCGCCCAGCAGGGCGACCACCATTCGCTGATCGCCGCCGGCGGACCGTACAAGCGGCTGTACGAGGCGCAGAACGTCGACCCACGTTTCGTGTACCCGAGCTAGAGCGCCCGCACCGACGCCGTCAGGTGCGGATACCCCTTCGACAGGTTGCGCAACGTCAGATCCCAACCGTCGGCGACCCTTTCGGTGTAGAGACCGACGCGGGCCGGCAGCAGGATCGGCTTGCCGAAGCGCACCGAGTACGTCACCGCACCGGGAAGCTGCCCCTCGACGTTGGCCAACACCGCTGCCGCGGAGAACATCCCGTGCGCGATCGAGGTGGGGAACCCGAACAACTTGGCGCCGATGGAGCTGGTGTGGATCGGGTTGTGGTCCCCGCTCACCGACGCGTAGTGCCGGATCTGTCCCGGGGTGATCTGGAGCATCGCGTTCGGCGGCGGCAACTTCTGCCGTTTGCGCGGCTGCTCGGGCTTCGGCTCGTCGGACAGGCTGGTCCGCTGCTGGTGCAGGAACGTCGTCACCTGATGCCAGGCAAGGTCGTTGCCGACGTTGATCTCGGTGATCAGGTCGACCAGGAGGCCCTTGCGGTGCTCGCGCAGATTCTCCGCGTGCACCTTGACGTCCACCGTGTCGGTGACCGCGATGGGCCGATACTGGGTGATCTCGTTCTCGACGTGCACCGAACCCATTGCGGCGAAGGGGAAGTCGAAGCCGCTCACCAACGACATCACCGACGGAAAGGTCAGCGCGAACGGGTAGGTCAGCGGCACCGAGTCGCCGAAGCGCAGACCCGTCACCGCGGCGTACTGGGACACGTTGGCCGGGTTGATCGCCACGTCGGAGATCGTCACCGTGCGCTCGGGCAGCGAGTTGCCCCGCGAGACGAACGGCAGGGCTCCCGCCGCGGCCAACGCCATGTTCGTCACGCCACTCGGTTGGGTCATCTCACGCCCCCAGCAGGGCCTGGCCGCACACGCGAATGGTGTTGCCGGTGACGGCGTTCGACGCGGGGCTGGCGAAGTAGGCGATGGCCTCGGCGACGTCGACCGGCTGGCCGCCCTGGAAGAGCGAGTTCATGCGACGTCCCACCTCGCGGGTCGCCAGCGGGATGGCCTCGGTCATCTTGGTCTCGATGAAGCCCGGTGCGACGGCGTTGATGGTGATGTTCTTCTCGCCGAAGACGGGCGCCAGCGCCTGGGTCATGCCGATCATGCCGGCCTTGGTTGCGGCGTAGTTGGTCTGCCCGCGGTTGCCGGCAATGCCCGCCATCGAGGACAGGCCGACGATGCGGCCACCCTCGCCGATCGTGCCGTTGTCCACCAGTCCCTCGGCAAGCCGTTGCGGGGCAAGCAGGTTGACCGCGACCACCGATTCCCAGCGCCCGTCGTCCATGTTGGCGAGCAGCTTGTCGCGGGTGATGCCGGCGTTGTTGACGAGGATGTGAGCCTTCCCGCCCGAAGAATCCAAGTAGTGTTCGCGCAGGTGCTCGGCGATCCGGTCGACCGCGTCGGCCGCGGTGACGTCGAGGGCCAGCGCCGTGCCGCCCACCTTGGTGGCGGTCTCGGCCAGGGCGTCGGCGGCGCTCTCCACGTCGATGGCCACGACCTTGGCCCCGTCGCGGGCGAACACCTTGGCGATCTCGGCGCCGATGCCACGGGCGGCGCCGGTGATCAGCGCGACCTTGCCGTCGAGCGGCTTGTCCCAGTCGGCGGGCGGCTCCGAGTCCTGCGCGTCGACGTAGAACACCTGGCCGTCGGTGTAGGCGGACTTGGCCGACAGCAGGAACCGGAGGGTGGACTCGAGGCCGGTGGCGGCGGGCTTCGCATCGGCGGCCACGTAGACCAGCCCGATGGTCGCGCCATGCTGCAGTTCCTTGCCGAGGGAGCGGGTGAAGCCCTCCAGCGCTCGCTGCGCGATGCGCTCGTCGACGCTGCCCGTCTGGTCGGGGGTGGTGCCGACGACGACGACCCGACCGCTGGAGCCGATGTTGCGGAGCACCGGGGTGAAGAAGTCGCGGAGCGCCTTGAGGCCCTCGGGCGTGGTGATCCCGGTGGCGTCGAAGACGAGGCCGCCGAAGGTGTCGGCCCAGCGGCCGCCGACGTTGTTGCCGACGATGTCGTAGTCCTCGGCGAGCGCGTTGCGCAACGGTTCGGCGACACGGCCCTCGCCGCCGATCAGGAGCGGACCGGCGAGCGGCGGCTCGCCCGCCCGGTAGCGGCGCAGGGTCTCCGGCTGCGGAACGCCGAGTTGCTTGGCCAGAAACGAGCCAGGACCGGAGTTGACCACTTGCGAGAACAGGTCGGAAGCCACAGAGCTGCCTTTCGAGGAGACGGGTAGTGCGTGCGGGACTGGGGTACCCATGACCGCGCGAGATTGTCGTATCGGTCACGAACTTACTCCAGAGTAAGAACCGTGGGTAGTATGACCCTCGACACCAGCAACCACATTCAACCAACGGAGATGAACGTGGCCGACACCCAGTCGCCCAGCAAGGCAGCCCGACGAGTAGCCATCCTCGGCGGAAACCGGATCCCCTTCGCGCGCTCCGACGGCGCCTACGCCAACGCCTCCAACCAGGACATGTTCACCGCCGCGCTCGGGGGCCTCGTCGACAGGTACGGACTGAAGGGCGAGCGCATGGGCGCCGTCGTCGGCGGCGCGGTGCTCAAGCACAGCCGCGACTTCAACCTGATGCGCGAGTGCGTGCTCGGCAGCGCGCTGTCCCCGTACACCCCGGCGTACGACCTGCAGCAGGCGTGCGGCACGGGTCTGCAGTCCACCATCGCGGTGGCCAACGGCATCGCCCTCGGGCAGTACGAGTCGGGCATCGCGGGCGGCGTCGACACCACCTCGGACGCCCCCATCGCGTTCGGTGACGACCTGCGCCGCGTGCTGCTCGGTCTGCGCCGCGCGAAGTCCACCGTCGACCGCCTGAAGCTGGTCGGCAAGCTGCCCGCCGCCGTCGGCGTCGAGATCCCCACCAACGGCGAGCCCCGCACGGGGCTGTCGATGGGCGAGCACGCCGCCATCACGGCCAAGGAGATGGGCGTCAAGCGCGTCGACCAGGACGCCCTCGCGGCGGCCAGCCACCAGAACATGGCCGCGGCGTACGACCGCGGGTTCTTCGACGACCTGGTCAGCCCCTTCCTGGGCCTGTACCGCGACAACAACCTGCGGCCGGATTCGTCGGCCGAGAAGCTGGCCAAGCTCAAGCCGGTGTTCGGGGTGAAGAACGGCGACGCCACCATGACGGCGGGCAACTCGACGCCACTGACCGACGGCGCCTCGGTGGCGCTGCTGGCCACCGACGAATGGGCTCAGGCGCACTCGATTCCGGTGCTGGCCTACTTCGTCGACGGCGAGACCGCGGCGGTCGACTACGTCAACGGACCCGACGGTCTGCTGATGGCGCCCACCTACGCCGTGCCGCGGCTGCTGGCCCGCAACGGGCTGACGCTGCAGGACTTCGACTACTACGAGATCCACGAGGCGTTCGCCTCGGTCGTGCTCGCGACGCTGAGCGCGTGGGAGTCCGAGGAGTACTGCAAGGAGAGGCTGGGTCTGGACGCGGCGCTCGGCAGCATCGACCGGTCCAAGCTCAACGTCAACGGATCCTCGCTCGCGGCGGGCCACCCGTTCGCGGCCACCGGCGGTCGCATCGTCGCCCAGCTGGCGAAGCAGCTCGCGGAGAAGAAGGCACAGACGGGCAAGCCCGTGCGCGGCCTCATCTCCATCTGTGCGGCCGGCGGCCAGGGCGTCACCGCGATCCTGGAGGCGTAGATCACGGGGTGTAACGCCCCCCGATCACGCGTCGATAGCCCTAGTAGCTCCGTGTTGCCGTCTGACCCCCCGACCCGACGGCAACACGGGGCTTCTTTCATGCTCAGACGGTGGCGGGCGGATCCTTCTTCGCCCGCACCGGCCCCGCGTTCGCCGGCGGCGGCGCGAACAGGCTGCCGCCGACGCTGCCCCTGGCCGTCCGCACCGCGACCAACCCCCAGGTGCACAGCAGCCCGGCGTAGGCGAGCAGCGCGGCCACCCGAAACGCGGGCAGACCGGTGTGCGCGGCCAACTGCGTGGTGCCGGTGACGAACGTGCCGACCGGGAAGGTCAGGCTCCACCACGTCAGCGCGAACGGCATGCCGCGCCGCAGCGTGCGCACCGTCAGCGACGTCGCCAAGACGATCCACAGCAGCGCGAAACCCCAGACCGGCACGCCGAAGAGCACCGCGAAGAGGTTCATCGCCTTGGCCAGGTCGGCAGGCACCGCGAGCGCCGCGGCGTTGCCGAGCAGTCCCGCGGCCGTGATGCCCTGACCCAAGGGGCCCAACACGATCCACAGCGTCGGCACGCGTGCGGTGCCGGAGGTGCCGTAGTGGGCGAGGCGGCTCCAGATCATGCTGATGATGATCAGACCGGCGAACAGCGACAGCCCGAACATCGCGTAGCAGCCGTAGAGCATCGTGGTGCGTCCCGTGCCCGGCGCCATGTGCGGAATCAGCAGCGCGCCGGCCGCCGCGGACACCATCGGCGGGACCACCGGCATCAGCCACCCGCCGAACGCCGCGTCCGGCTCGACGTTGAACTGGGTGAACATGACGAAGGGGATCGACACCGCGGTGAACAGGCCGCCGACCGTGCCCGCCGTCCACAGCACCCACGCCAGGTCGACCGCGACGCGTGCCCCCAGCAGGTCCTTGCCGATCAGGATCGCGCCCGACCCGACGGTCATCAACGCCATCGGGCAGGCGCCGTAGAAGTGCGCCATCTGCGGATTGTGGGAATGGCTGCGGGCCACCGTCGGATGGCGGACCCACTGCACGGTCACCGCGACGAGCAGCACCACCAGCAACACCGCCGCGAACACCCAGACCACCCGGGAGAAGACGTGCAGCCCCGGCACGTGGATCGGCAACCCGGCGCCCGCGGTCGCGACGATCCCGGTGCCCATCACGGACGCGAACCAGTTGGGTCCGAAGTTCTGCAGACGCGCCGCTTCGGTCTCCACGGTTGGTGCGGTCATGGGTGGTCATTGAACAGGACGCGCTCGTGCTTCGATGGGTGCGTGCAGATCTCCATGTTCGGTCAACTCAGCGACGCGGGTCGCGACAATCCGGTCGACGCGTGCGTACGGAACCTCGCCATGTTGCGCGAGGAGGGCTTCCGCCGCGTGTGGATGAGCCAAATGCCCTATGAGCCAGACCTTCTCACCGTTCTTGCGGTGGCGTTGCGCGAGGTGCCCGACATCGAGGTGGCGACCGGCGTGGTTCCCATCCAGAATCAGCATCCGATGCAGATGGCGCAGCGCGCGCTGACGGTCAACCTGGTGTCGAACGGCCGCCTGATCCTGGGCCTCGGCATGACGCATCAGGCCGTCACCGAGGGCATGTGGGGCATCCCGTGGGACAAGCCGGTGCGCCGGCTCAACGAATTCCTCGACGGTCTGCTGCCGCTGCTGGCCGGTGACGCCGCCGACGCGACGGGTCAGACGGTCACCACCAGGGGAGCGTTGATGATCGCCGGGGCGCCGAAGCCCGACGTCTACATTGCGGCTCTGGGCCCGCAACTGCTCAAGATCGCCGGCCGCCGAACGTCGGGCACGTGCACCTGGATGACGGGACCGAAGACGCTCGCCGGCCACGTCGCCCCCACGCTGCGGCAGGCGGCGGCCGACGCGGGTCGCTCCGAACACGCCGTCCGCGTGGTGGCAGCGCTTCCGGTGAGCGTCACCGACGACGTCGACGGTGCTCGCACACAGGCCGCCGAGCAGTTCAAGATGTACGGCGTGCTGCCGTCCTACCGCGCCATGCTCGACCGCGAGGGCTATGCCGGGCCCGAGGACGCCGCCATCATCGGTGACGAGGCGACGGTCCGGGATCGGCTGGACGAACTCAGCGCGGCCGGGGTCGACGAGTACGTCGCCGCGACGTTCGACTCCTCGCCCGAGGGCCGGGCCCGCACCCGCGCGACGCTGCGCGCCCTCGACGCCTGATCAGAGCTTGGCGACCGGCGCACCCGGCGGCAGCGGCACGGCCTGCACGCCGGGGGTGTGGATCGCGCCCGCCAACCACGGCAGGGCCGCGGTGAACACCTGGGTGGCCAACGGCCAGTCGTGGCGACCGGTCGTCGGCACCACCGAGCACGCGATGCCCTTGGTCTTGCCCAACCCGCACAGCGTGTTGGCGGCCTGCGTCTGATCGGTGGGCATGCCGTCCGCGTCGCGCCCGCCGAGTCCGACCGCGCCCTCGCTGTGCGGCATGGTGAACTTCTTCGGCGCGTCGGTGGAGATCGCGAACCAGCCCGAGACCCCCTGGTAGGGGCCGTGTTTGGCCATCACGGTCGACGGGTCGAACCGCGCCCAGGCCGACTCGTCGCCGCCGTAGAGCCGGGCGACCGTCTGCTCCTTGGTGCCCGCGTTGGGCCCGGTGTCGCCGGCGATGTCGACGAAGCCGCTGAACAGGTCGGGATGCATGACGGTCAGGTCGACGGCGCAGGTGCCGCCCATCGACCAGCCGACGATGCCCCAGTCGGCGCTGGCGGGGCTGGTGCCGAAGGTGGCGTTCACGTACGGCACGACGTCCTTGGTGAGGTGGTCGGCGACGTTGCCGCGGGTGCCGTTGACGCACTCGGTGTCGTTGTTGAACGAACCGCCGGAGTCGACGAAGACCAGCACGGGTGCGTTGCCGCCGTGGGACTGGGCGAAGGAGTCGACGATGGACGCGGCGTTGCCGGTGCGCAGCCAGTCGGCGGGGGTGTTGAACTCGCCGCCGATCATCATCACCACGGGCAGCTTGGGCGCCGGGTTGGTGGCGAACCACCGCGGGGGTAGGTAGACCAGCTCGGTGCGGTGCTTGAAACCCGATGCGGCCGAGGGGATGTCGACCGGTACCACGCTGCCGTGGTCGAGCACGGTCCCGGCCTTTTGCATGGCGGTGACGGTGTCGAGGTCCGTCTCGTCGGGCAGCGGGCCGGCGGTCAGCTGGTTCCACGCGATCTGCACGGTGGGGAAGTACCCGACCCAGGTGTTCAGCGCCAGGCCGGTGCTCAGCAGGCACAGGGGCACGGCGGCCACCGCGGCGACGCGGCGCCACTTCACGCCACGCCAGCCGACGATCGCGGTCACGAGGGCGAATCCGGTCACCCCGGTCCACACCCACAGCGAGTCGGGCGCGGGGTCACCCGCCATGCCCTGGGAGTCGACGTACCAGTGCGTCCAGGCGGCCGCCCCGAGTCCGACCAGGACGGCCACGGGTAGCCAGATCAGCCACCAGCGACGCGTCCGCCAGCCCAGCGCGACGACCAGCACGACGACAGCGACGATCTGGATGGTCAGCGGCAGCCAGCCCTGCAGGAGCGACAGTCCGTGGCGGTAGGGCGCGGGGGCATCGGCGGCCAAGAAGTGCACGTTTACATGGTGGCAATGAAACCTGGGCGCTTGCTGTTCGCCGCATGTGAAACGCAAGAGGCCCCCGCCGCAGCGGGGGCCTCGAGCGCGTGAATCGACTTAGAACGCAGCCTCGTCGAGTTCCATCACTTCGTTGTCGATGTTCTCCAGCACCAGACGCGTGCTGGACAGCAGGGGCAGGAAGTTCTTGGCGAAGAACGACGCGACGGCGATCTTGCCCTCGTAGAAGGACTTGTCCGCGCCGGTCGCACCCTCGTCGAGGGCCGCGATGGCCACGACGGCCTGCTTCTGCAGGAGCCAGCCGAGCACCAGGTCGCCGACGCTCATGAGGAAGCGCACCGAACCCAGGCCCACCTTGTAGATGTTGGCGGAGTCCTCCTGCGCCGACATCAGGAACCCGGTCAGCGTGGCGGCCATGCCCTGGACGTCGGCCAAGGCGTTCGCCAGCAGCTCACGCTCGGCCTTGAGGCGACCGTTGCCGGACTCGTTCTTGACGAACTGCTCGATCTCGTTCGCGACGTAGCCCAGCGCAACACCCTTGTCGCGGACGATCTTCCGGAAGAAGAAGTCCTGCGCCTGGATGGCGGTGGTGCCCTCGTACAGCGAGTCGATCTTCGCGTCGCGGATGTACTGCTCGACCGGGTAGTCCTGCAGGAAGCCGGAACCACCGAAGGTCTGCAGGCTCTCGGTGAGCTTGGCGTAGGCCTGCTCCGAGCCGACGCCCTTGACGATCGGGAGCAGCAGGTCGTTGACCTTGCCGGCCAGCTCGGGGTCGACGCCGTGGACTGCCTTGGCGACCTCGGCGTCCTGGAACGTCGCGGTGTAGAGGTACAGCGCGCGAAGCGATTCCGCGTAGGCCTTCTGCGTCATCAGCGAGCGACGCACGTCCGGGTGGTGCGTGATGGCCACGCGCGGCGCGGTCTTGTCGGTCATCTGGGTCAGGTCGGCGCCCTGGATGCGGCTCTTGGCGTACTCGAGCGCGTTGAGGTAGCCGGTCGACAGCGTGGCGATGGCCTTGGTGCCCACCATCATTCGGGCCTGCTCGATGACCTCGAACATCTGCGCGATGCCGTTGTGCACCTCGCCGACGAGCCAACCGACGGCGGGGGTGCCGTGCTGGCCGAGCGAGAGCTCGCACGTCGCGGAGACCTTCAGGCCCATCTTGTGCTCGACGTTGGTGACGTAGACGCCGTTGCGCTCGCCGGGCTCACCGGTCTCGAAGTCGAAGTGGTACTTCGGCACGAAGAACAGCGACAGGCCCTTGGTGCCGGGACCGGCACCCTCGGGACGGGCGAGGACGAGGTGAAGGATGTTCTCGCCGAGATCGTCGGCGTCACCGGAGGTGATGAAGCGCTTCACGCCGTCGAGGTGCCAGGTGCCGTCGGGCTGCTGGACGGCCTTGGTGCGGCCCGCGCCGACGTCGGAACCGGCGTCGGGCTCGGTGAGCACCATGGTGGAGGTCCACCCGCGCTCGGCGGCCAGGATGGCCCACTTCTTCTGCTCTTCGGTGGCCTGGTTGTACATGATCTGCGCGAAGCCGGCGCCCATCGAGTACATGTAGACGGCGGGGTTGGCGCCGAGCACGCTCTCCATGAGGGCCCACTGCAGCGCGCGGGGCATCGGCATGCCGCCGAGTTCCTCGTTGAGGCCGATCTTGTCCCAGCCACCGTCGATGATGGTGCGGACCGACTTCTTGAAGGCCTCGGGCAGCTTCACGGTGTGGGTCTCGGGGTCGAACACCGGCGGGTTGCGGTCGCCATCGGCGAACGAATCGGCGATGGGTCCCTCGGCCAGCCGGGTGATCTCGGCTAGCATCTCGCGGGCGGTGTCGCCGTCGAGGTCGCCGTAGGGTCCCTCGCCGAGCACCTTGTCCATACCGAACACCTCGAAGAGGTTGAACAGCTGGTCACGGACGTTGCTCTTGTAATGGCTCACGAATTCTCCTCGATGAGATGCCGTCTGCGGTTGGGTACTCGGGCTAAGTTACCCACCAGTAACTGCCACCAACTATACCGGCTGGTAACTTGTTCGCAAAGCAGTGTCGAGCAAATTTCCGCTGGCTAACCAACCCGACGGTTGATTGGGCCGGTCCCCGGGCGTCGCCGGGCATCCTGACCTGCAACGACCGCCTGATGTGATGTCTGCCACGAGGGGTCCCAGTACGCCCGTTAGGGTGAGGCGCATGAGGCGTGTGGTGGTCTGGGGAACGGGAAACATGGGGTCGACGGCGATCCGCTCCACGCTGGCGTTTCCGGGGCTGACGCTGGCCGGGGTGATCACTTCGTCGCCTGCCAAGGTGGGCCGCGACGCCGCCACGTTCGCCGGGCTGCCCGACGACACCGGAGTCCGCGCCACCGACGACGTCGACGCCGCGCTCGCCGACTGTGACGCGGTCGCCTACATGGCCTCCGGCGACATCCGCCCCGACGACGCCGTCGCCGACATCGAGCGGTGCCTGCGGGCCGGCGCGCACGTCGTCACGCCGTCGCTGTACTCCCTCTACGACCCGCGCTCGGCGCCCCGCGAATGGGTGGACCGCCTGACGGCCGCCGCCGAGCACGGCGGCGCCACGCTGCTGGTCAGCGGCGTCGACCCCGGCTGGGCCAACGACGCCCTCGCCGTCATGGCCGCCGGCCTCTGCACGCGGATCAAGACCATCTACTGCCAGGAGATCTTCGACTACTCGACCTACGACCAGCCCCACGCCGTGCGGGTCAGCTGCGGGTTCGGCGGATCGATGGACGACGTGCCGATGATGCTGCTGCCGTCAGTCCCGACGATGGTCTGGGGCGGCAACATCCGGCTGATCGGCCGGGGTCTCGGCCTCGAGATCGACGACATCACGGAGGTCGTCGAACGACGGCCGCTCGAGGAGTCGGTCGAGAACGTGATGGGGCACTTCGGCAAGGGCACGCAGGGCGCGTTCTGGCTGAAGATCATCGGCTGGTCCGGGGGCCGAGAGCGCATCGTCGTCGACCACGTCACCCGCATCGACCCGGCCTGCGCGCCCGACTGGCCGCAGCCCGACGAGGGCGTCGGCGACCACCGCGTGTTCGTCGACGGCGACCCCCAGCTCACCATCGTCAGCCGCGCCGACGTCCGGGGCGGCACCCGCGCCGACGGCGGCAACACCACCGCCGCCAACCGCCTGCTCGGGGCCGTCGAGTGGCTGGCCACCCAGAAGCCCGGCATTTACGACGGCCTCGACGTACCGCTGCACACGCCGCTGCCCGACGAGGTCGAAGCCACCCGCTGGGCTACCTAGTTCGACGCAGTGGTTAATTTTGGCGCGGCGGCGCCGGGCTGCGCGCGGCCGGTTCCGTGGCGTGCCACGCCCGATGCGGCCAGCAAACTCGTCCGGCCCACTCACAGCAGTTTCCAATGGTCCGCGCGATTTCACCGCTGGTTACACGAGGCCCTCAAACCTCACGCGCACCACGGCTTTGGCGCCACTCGGACATACTGACGTGCGAACGCGCCTCAGTCAGTTCGAGTCGCTAAGCTACCGCTGCACGAAGATCAAATGTGAGCCCGGTGCCGTGCGGCACCGAGGAGTGTCTCAGCGCCGAGACCTCAAGGCGTCTGCCTGGCAATCGAGGTGGCACTCACATCGGCGCGAATAAGAGGAGAACGCACTTTGCGTGACGCGACCGCGACACCCGTTGCCATCATCGGCATGGCCTGCCGGCTGCCAGGAGGAATCGACTCCCCGCAGCTTCTGTGGGAGGCATTGCTGCGCGGCGACGATCTGGTCGGCGAGATTCCCGCCGACCGATGGGACGCGGACGTCTACTACGACCCCGAGCCCGGCGTCCCCGGCCGCTCGATCACCCGGTGGGGTGCCTTCCTCGACGACGTCGGCGGCTTCGACTGTGACTTCTTCGGCATGACCGAGCGGGAGGCGACCGCCGTCGACCCCCAGCACCGACTGTTGCTCGAGACGTCCTGGGACGCGTTCGAGCACGCCGGCCTCGACCCGTCGTCACTGGCCAAGACGCAGACCGGCGTGTTCGTCGGCCTGACCCACGGTGACTACGAACTGCTCTCGGCGGACATCGGCGCCGCGGAGGGCCCGTACGGCTTCAGTGGCACCAGCAACAGCTTCGCCTCCGGCCGGGTGTCCTACGCCCTCGGACTGCACGGCCCCGCGCTGACGGTCGACACGGCCTGCTCGTCGGGTCTGATGGCGATCCACCTGGCCTGCCGCAGCCTGCACGAGGGCGAGAGCGACCTCGCCGTCGCGGGCGGTGTCGCGGTCGCGCTCGAGCCCCGCAAGTCCATCGCCGGCTCGCTGCAGGGAATGCTGTCGCCCAGCGGTCGCTGCCACACCTTCGACGTGGACGCCGACGGCTTCGTGTCCGGCGAGGGCGTCGTCATGTTCATCCTCAAGCCCCTGGCCGACGCCGAACGCGACGGCGACCGCGTGCTGGCGATCGTGCAGGGCACCGCGGCCAACCAGGACGGCCGCACTCCGAACATCGCCACGCCGTCGGAGGACGCGCAGGTCGAGGTGTACCGCGCGGCCTTGGCGGCCGGCGGGGTCGACCCCGCGACCATCGGCTTCGTCGAGGCCCACGGCACCGGCACGCCGGTCGGCGATCCGATCGAATACGCCAGTCTCGCCGCGGTATACGGCACCGGCGGCCCGACCGTCCTCGGTTCGGTGAAGACGAACTTCGGTCACCTGCAGTCGACCTCGGGCCCCCTGGGGATGATGAAGGCGGTGCTCGCGCTGCAGCACGGCGTGGTGCCGCAGAACCTGCACTTCAACCGTCTGCCGGAGGAGATCGCCTCCATCGAGACGGGCCTGTTCGTGCCGACGACCGTTACCCCCTGGCCGCACGACGGCGAGCGGCCGCGCCGCGCCGCGGTCTCCTCGTACGGCATGTCGGGCACCAATGCGCACGCCGTTCTCGAGCAAGCTCCGGACCGGCTCGGCGCGCCCGCCGCGGCGGCGTCGGGGGAGCCCGAACCGCGTCTGCTCCCGCTGTCGGCCACCTCGGCCGAGCAACTCCGCGTCACGGCCGGGCGGCTGGCGGACTGGGTGGAGACCCAGTCGGACGTCTCGCTGGCCGATCTCGGCTACACGCTGTCGCGCCGGCGGGCCCACCGGCCGGTGCGGACGGCCGTGACGGCGCGCAACGCCGACGACCTGGTCGTCGCGCTCCGCGACGTGGCAGGCAGCGAGGTTCCGGTCGAGCCCGCGGTCGGGCAGGACGACCGCGGCCCGGTGTGGGTGTTCTCCGGTCAGGGCTCGCAGTGGCCGCGGATGGGCACCGAACTGCTCGCGACCGAGCCGGTGTTCGCCGCGACCGTGGCCGCCATGGAGCCCGTGATCGCCCACGAGTCCGGCTTCTCGGTCACCGAAGCCATCACCGCGCCGCAGACGGTGACGGGCATCGACCGCGTGCAGCCGACGTTGTTCGCGATGCAGGTTGCGCTCGCCGAGACCATGAAGTCCTACGGCGTGGTGCCGGGCGCGGTCATCGGCCACTCCCTCGGTGAGGCCGCGGCGTCCGTCGTCGCCGGCGCCCTGTCGATCGAGGACGGGCTGCGGGTCATCTGCCGCCGGTCCAAGCTGATGAACCGGGTCGCGGGTACTGGTGCCATGGCGTCGGTGGAACTGCCTGCGCAGCAAGTGCTCTCGGAGTTGTCGATCCGTGGCATCTCCGACGTCGTCATCTCGGTCGTGGCGTCGCCGACGTCGACCGTGGTGGGCGGCACCACCCAGGCCGTCCGCGATCTGGTTGCCACCTGGGAGGCCAACGGCGTGATGGCGCGGGAGGTCGCGGTCGACGTCGCCTCGCACTCACCGCAGGTCGACCCGATCCTCGACGACCTGATCGACGCCCTGGAGGATCTCGAGCCCAGAAAGCCCGAGATTCCGTATTACTCTGCGACGCTGTGGGATCCCCGGGACCGCCCCGCGTTCACCGGTGACTACTGGGCCGACAACCTGCGCTTCACGGTCCGGTTCGGCGCGGCCGTTCAGGCGGCGCTCAACGACGGCTACCGGGTGTTCGCCGAGATGGCGCCACATCCGCTCCTGACCCACGCGGTACAGCAGAGCGCCAGCAGCCTCGACATGCCGATCGCGGCGCTCGCGGCGATGCGGCGCGAACAGGAACTACCCGACGGACTGCGCGGTTTCGTTGCAGCCGTCTTCGCCGCCGGTGCCGCGGTGGACTTCTCCGTCACCTACCCCGACGGCGAACTCGTCGACGCACCGCTGCCCACGTGGACGCACCGCGACCTGATGCTCAGCCGCGACGACCGGGAGCAGGCCCACGGGGCGTCGGTTCAGGCCGTGCATCCTCTGCTCGGTGCGCACGTGCACCTCTTCGAGGAGCCCGAGCGCCACGTCTGGCAGGGCGAGGTCGGCACCACGGCGCACCCGTGGCTCGAGGATCACCAGATTCACAGTGTCGCAGCGCTTCCCGGCGCGGCGTACTGCGAAATGGCGATCACCGCCGCCCGCTCGGTCCTGGGCCACGCCTCGGAGGTCCGCGACGTCCGCTTCGAGCAGACCCTGCTGCTCGACGCGGAGACGACGATCTCGGCGGGCGCGACCGTCGTCGCGCCCGGAGTGCTCGACTTCGCGGTCGACACCCATGCGGACGGCGATCGCATCCGGCGGTCCGGGGCAATCCTGCACGCCCTCGACGAAACTCCCGTTCTCCCACCGGCGTACGACGTCGCCGCACTGCTGGCCGACCATCCGGTGAGCATCGACGGCTCGGAGTTGCGCAAGGCCTTCGACGGCGTCGGCATCCAGTACGGCCCGGCGTTCTCGGGGTTGTCCGCGGTGCGCACCGCCGAGGGCGTCGTGAAGTCGGTGCTGGCCGAGGTGGCGCTGCCCGGTCTCATACGATCCCAACAAGCTTCGTACGCAACGCATCCTGCGCTGTTGGATGCCTGCTTCCAGTCCGTCGTCGTGCACCCGGACGTGCAGAGCGCGGGCGGCGGCGGTCTTCTGCTGCCCGTCGGCGTTCGCCGGCTGCGCTGCCACCATCCCACCCGCAACGCGCACTACTGCCTGACCCGGGTGACGTCGTCCCGGCCCGGTGAGTGCGAAGCCGACCTCGACGTGCTGGACGAATCCGGCACGGTTCTGCTGAGCGTCGAGGGTCTGCGGCTGGCGGGCGCGTCGTCCGAGGGCGAGCACGCCGCCCGCACGCTCAACGAACGACTGCTCACCATCGAGTGGGAACCGGCCGAACTGCCCGACGCGTCGCAGGCCGATCCTGCGTCGTGGTTGCTGCTCGGCATCTCCGAGCTTCCCAGCCCGTTCGTGGCGGAATTGTCGGAGGTGTTGACCGCCGACGGATCGCAGTGCACCACGACCGACATGGCCAGTCTCGGCGCACATCTGGCGATCGGCGACGACCGGCTCAAGGGAATCGGCGGCGTGGTCGTCGTGACCGACTCACCCGCCGGCTCGTTCGGCGAGTCGGGTGCCCTGCGCGGCCGCGACTACGTGGCGCAGGTCGTCGACGTCGCCCGCGTGCTTGCCGAGCTGCCCGGGGAGTCGCCCCGGCTCTTCGTGGTCACCCGCAACGCCGCCAGCGTGCTCGACGGCGACGTCGCCAACCTCGAGCAGGGCGGTCTGCGCGGACTGATGCGCGTGATCGACTCCGAGCACCCGCACCTCGGTGCCACCCAGATCGACGTCGACGGGTCCACCGAGGCCGGCCGGGTCGCCGTGCAATTGCGTGGCGGCGCGGACGACGACGAGACCGCATGGCGCGACGGGCAGTGGTACACCGCCCGCCTGCGCCCCGGCCCGCTGCGTGCGGCCGAGCGGCAGACCACGCTCGTCGAGCACGACCGCGAGGGCGTGCGACTGCAGATCCGCAACCCGGGCGACGTCGAGTCGCTGGAGTTCGCCGCCTTCGAGCGGGTCGCACCCGGCGCCGGCGAGATCGAGGTTGCGGTCAGCGCCTCCAGCGTCAACTTCGCCGACGTCCTGGTCGCGTTCGGCCGGTACCCCACCTTCGAGGGCTACCGGCAGCAGCTGGGCATCGACTTCGCCGGCGTGGTGACCGCCGTCGGGCCCGACGTGACCGGACACCGGGTCGGTGACCGCGTCGGCGGCATGTCGCCCAACGGCTGCTGGAGCACGTTCGTCACGTGCGACGCCCGGTTGGCCATCACCCTGCCCGACGGCATCCCGCTGGCCGAGGCCGCGGCGATCCCGACCGCGTCCGCCACGGCCTGGTACGGCCTGCACGACCTGGCCAGGATCACCTCGGCGGACAAGGTGCTCGTTCACTCGGGCACCGGCGGCGTCGGCCAGGCGGCGATCGCGATCGCCCGCGCCGAGGGGTGCGAGATCTTCGCGACCGCCGGCAGCCCACATCGGCGACAGCTGTTGCGCGACATGGGCATCGAGCACGTCTACGACTCGCGCAGCATCGACTTCGCGGCGGAGATCCGTCGCGACACCGACGGCTACGGCGTCGACGTGGTGCTGAACTCCCTGCCGGGGGCCGCGCAACGCGAGGGTCTGGAGCTGCTGGCCTTCGGCGGGCGGTTCGTCGAGATCGGCAAGCGCGACATCTACGGCGACACCCGGCTCGGACTGTTCCCGTTCCGGCGCAACCTGTCGCTGTATGCGGTCGACCTTGCCCTGATGACGCACTCCCACCCGGAGACCGTGCGGCAGCTGCTCGGCACGGTGTACGAGCGCACGGCCGAGGGCGTGCTGCCCATGCCCGCCGTCACGCACTACCCGATGGACGACGCGGCGACCGCGATCCGGCTCATCGGCGGCGCCGGCCACAGCGGCAAGGTCGTGCTCGACGTCCCGCGGGACGCCAGCACGGTGGCCGTGGTGCCGCCCGGCGAGGTCAAGGTGTTCCGTCCCGACGGCGCCTACCTCGTCACCGGTGGTCTCGGCGGTCTCGGGCTGTACCTGGCCGGTGAGATGGCGGCCGCGGGTTGCGGCCGCATCGTGCTGAACTCCCGGTCGGCGCCGAGTGCTGAGGCACGGGAGGCGATCGACCGCATGCGCGCGGCCGGGGCGGACGTCGTCGTCGAACTAGGCGACGTCGCCGCGCCGGGCACCGCCGACCGTCTCGTCGCCGCGGCGACCGCGACCGGGCTTCCGGTGCGCGGGGTGCTGCACGCCGCGGCAGTGGTGGAGGACGCCACGCTGACCAACGTCACCGCAGATCTGATCGACCGATGCTGGGCGCCGAAGGTGTTGGGGGCGTGGCACGTTCACCATGCGCTCGAGGCTGCCGAAGCCGTTCGGCCGCTGGACTGGTTCTGCTCGTTCTCCTCGGCCGCCGCGCTGGTGGGCTCCCCAGGCCAGGCGGCGTACGCGGCCGCCAACAGCTGGCTCGACGCGTTCTCGCACTGGCGCACGGCACAGGGCAGGCCCGCCACCGCCATCGCCTGGGGAGCGTGGGCCCAGGTGGGCCGCGCGACCGGGTTCGCCGAGGACTTCGGGGTGTCGATCTCCCCGGAGGAGGGCGTCCGGGCGATGACGGCGTTGCTCAGTCACGACCGCGTCTACAGCGGCTACGCGCCGCTGATGGGGACGCCGTGGCTCACCTCGTTCGCGCAGCGCAGCACGTTCGCCTCGGGCTTCCAGTCGATGAGCCAGGGGCAGAAGGACACCGGCAAGTTCCGGGCCGAACTCAACGCGTTGCCGCGCGAGGAATGGCCCAGCCACATCCGGCGACTGGTGTCCGACCAGATCAGTCTGCTGCTACGCCGTAGCATCGACCCGGACCGGCCGCTGTCGGACTATGGTCTCGACTCGCTCGGCAACCTGGAACTGCGCACCCGCATCGAGACCGAGACGGGCGTGCGCATCCAGCCGACGCACATCACGACGGTCCGCGGACTCGCCGACCATCTGTGCGAACAACTTGAGACGAAGGAAGCGGCCCTGGCCACCTCGTGATGCGAGGGGGTCGGGGTGTGAAGCCGAGGAGGACACGTTGCGGGTAGGGCCGTTGTCGGTAGGGACGCTCACCGACTGGGAACCGAGTGCGGGCAAGGCCATCACGTGGCAGCCGTCGCCTGCGGCACTCGCCGCGATGTCGCGGGCACCGCTGAGCGAGGTGCCCGTCAGCTACATGCAGGGGCAGCACATCCGGGGCTACTACGAGCAGAAGGCCCTCGGGCTGGACTACTCGCGGCTGATGATCGTCAGCTGTGACGCGCCGGGGCAGTGCGACGTCCGCGCGATGACCTACGTCATCAACGCGCATCTTCGGCGGCACGACACCTACCGCAGCCAGTTCTTCTACGACGGCGACGGACCCATCGGACGGCGGACCATCGACGATCCCCTCGACATCGAGGTGGTGCCCGTCCGCCACGGCGAGCTGACCCTCGACGAGGCGCGCGACCTGCTGCTGCAGACCCCGGACCCGTTGCAATGGGACTGCTTTCGGTTCGGCATCGTCCAGGGCGAGGACCACTTCACGTTCTTCGCGAGCATTGACCACGTACACGTCGACGCGATGATCGTCGGGACCACGCTCATCGAGTTCCACATGATGTACCTGGCGCTGGTCGGCGGGCATCCGCCGATCCCGTTGCCCGAGGCCGGCAGTTACGACGAGTTCTGCGTGAAGCAGGCGAAGTACCTCGACGCGCTCACCCTGGAGTCACCTCAGGTGAAGGCGTGGGTCGAGTTCGCCGACGGCAACCAGGGCAACATGCCCGAATTCCCGCTGCCGCTCGGTGATCCGTCGGTGCTGGATCCCGGCGACATCGTCACCGTCACCATGATGGACGCCGACCAGACGGCACGATTCGAGTCCGCGTGCACCGCGGCCGGCGCCCGCTTCATCGGCGGAGTGATGGCCTGCGGCGCCCTGGCGGAGCACGAGTTGACCGGCGCCGACACCTACTACGGGCTGACCCCGAGCGACACGCGCCGCACGCCGAAGGACGCCGTGACGCAAGGCTGGTTCACCGGACTGATCCCGATCACCGTGCCGATCGCGGGCGTGGCCTTCGGCGAAGCCGCCCGCACCGCGCAGGTCTCGTTCGACGCCGGCCTGACGCTGGCGGAGGTGCCCTACGGCCGCGTCCTCGAGCTGGCACCGCACCTGGCCAAGCCGCGGCCCAACTTCCCGGTGGTCAACTTCCTCGACGCCGGGACGGCCCCGCTCTCGGTGCTGCTGACCGCGGACCTGTCGGATCTCAACATCGGCATCTTCAGTGACGGCCGGTTCTCCTACCAGCTGTCGATCTACGTGATGCGGGTCGAGAACGAGACCGCGGTCGCCGTGATGTTCCCCGACAATCCCGAGGCGCAGGCGTCGGTGGCGACCTATCTGTCCGCGCTCAAGTCCGTGTTCGAGCGCGTGGCCGAGAGTGGGCACTGGCGCAATGTCGCGTAAACCGGAGGTATCCGCATCTTCGAACGGCTAGGTCTATTCGTCACCAGGTGGCCGTGGATCGTCATCGGGTGCTGGGCCGTACTCGCGCTCGCGATGCCCCTGGCGGTTCCGTCGCTGACGGTCATGTCCGAACGCAATCCCGTCGCGATCCTGCCCGCCGACGCCCCGTCGTCCACGGCGGCCCGCGAGATCACGGAGAAGTTCAAGGAAGCCGGCTCGGAGAACGTCCTCGTCGTCCTCCTGACCGACGACAAGGGTCTGGACCCGGCCGACGAGAAGGTCTACGGCACGCTCGTCGACCGGCTGCGCCAGGACAACGCCGACGTCCAGATGATCCAGGACTTCGTCACCACCCCGGAACTGCGGCAGGTGCTGGCCAGCAAGGACGGCAAGGCATGGATTCTGCCGGTCGGTCTGGCCGGAGAGCTCGGCACGCCCGAGTCGTATGAGGCCTACACGCGGGTCTCCGACATCGTCGACCACACCGTCGCCGGCACCTCGCTGACGGCGAACGTGACGGGGCCCGCGTCGACCGTGGCCGACCTGACCATCGCGGGCGCCAACGACCGGCTGCCGATCGAGCTGGCCATCGCGGTGCTGTTGCTGCTCATCCTGGCGGTGATCTATCGCAACCCGGTCACCATGATGCTGCCGCTGGCGGCCATCGGCGCGTCTCTGATGACGGCGCAGGGCGCGGTCGCCGCGATCTCGCTGTTTACCGGATTGGCGATCTCGAACCAGACGATCGTGTTCCTGAGCGCGATGATCGCCGGCGCCGGAACCGATTACGCGGTCTTCCTGATCAGTCGGTATCACGACTACGTACGTCAGGGTGACGATCCGCTGCTGGCGGTGCGACGCGCCCTCGTGTCGATCGGCCGGGTGATCGCGGCGTCGGCGGCGACGGTCGGCGTCACGTTCCTCGGCATGGGCTTTGCGAAGCTCGGCGTGTTCTCGACAGTCGGCGTCGCGCTCGCCATCGCCGTCGCCGTGGCGTTCCTCGCCGCGGTGACGCTGCTCCCCGCGATCCTGACGCTGGCCGGACCGCGGGGCTGGATTGCGCCGCGCAGCGAGCTCACCGCGCGGTTCTGGCGGAGGACGGGCGTGCGCATCGTGCGTCGGCCGGCGCGGGCGCTGGTGGCCAGCCTGGTGATCCTGCTCGCGCTGGCGGGCAGCGCAGGTCTGGTCCGCTTCAACTACGACGACCGCAAACAGCTCCCGGACTCGGTCGAGAGCTCGGTGGGCTACGCCGCGCTGGAGCGCCACTTTCCGGTCAACCAGACCATTCCCGAATACCTGTTCATCACCTCGCCGCAGGACCTGCGGACGCCCCGCGCGCTCGCGGATCTCGAGCAGATGGCGCAGCGCGTCAGTCAGATCCCCGGCGTTGCGATGGTCCGAGGGGTCACCCGGCCGACGGGCGAGTCGCTCGAGGAGGCCAGGGCCACGTATCAGGCGGGTCAGGTCGGCAACCAACTCGGCGGCGCGTCGGACCTGATCAGCGGCAGCACCGGAGACCTCAACCGGTTGTCCTCCGGTGCGGGGTTGATGGCGAACCGTCTCGGCGACGTCCGCGGCCAGGTGAACCAGTCGATCGGCAGCGTCCGCAGCCTCATCGACGCGCTGGCCACCGTGCAGGGTCAGTTCGGTGGCGGCACCACCCTCGGTCAGTTCGGCGACGCCTCCAAGATCATCGACGGCATGCGGCAGCTGGGTCAGCTCATGGAGCGCAGCTTCGCGAACTACAACGCCGACTTCGTCTGGCTGGACCCGGTGATCGACTCCCTCGACGCCAGCCCGGTCTGCAATGCGAACCCGGTGTGCGTCACCGCGCGTGGCCAGTTCTACCGCCTGCGGACCGCGCGTGACGACGGCACGCTCGACAAGATGGTCGCGCTGGCCAAGCAATTGCAGGACACCGGTCCGCTGCAGAAGCTCTCGGCCACCGTCGACGGTCTGAGCAAGACGTTGCAGACAGCGGTGACGTCGCTGAACAAGCTGGGCATCACCGACGCCCGCAGCGCCCGCGTCCAGGTGGGCGTCGTGCAGAAGGGGGCCAACGACCTCGCGGGTGCCAGCCGACAGATCGCCGACGGCGTGACGCTGCTCGTCGACCAGACCAAGCGCATGGGCATCGGACTCGACCAGGCGTCGAGCTTCCTGATGTCGATGGGGCAGAACGCATCCGATCCGTCGATGGCGGGATTCAACATCCCGGCACAGGTACTCGGCACGGCCGACTTCCGGAAGATGGCGCAGCTGTTCATCTCACCCGACGGGCACGCGGTGCGCTACTTCGTGCAGACCGATCTGAACCCGTTCAGCACCGAGGCCATGGACCAGGTCAACGCGATTCTCGCGACGGCCAAGGGGGCGCAACCGAATACGTCGCTGTCGGACGCGACGATCTCGATGTCCGGTTATCCCGTCACGCTGCGGGACACCCGCGACTACTACGACCACGACATCAAGTTGATCGTCAGCGTGACCGTCATCGTCGTGCTGCTCATCCTGATGCTGTTGCTGCGGGCCGTCGTCGCACCGCTGTACCTCGTCGGGTCGGTGGTGCTGTCGTACCTGTCGGCGCTCGGTATCGGCGTGTTGTTCTTCCAGGTGTTCCTCGGGCAGCAATTGCATTGGAGCGTGCCAGGTTTGGCGTTCGTGGTGCTGGTCGCCGTAGGCGCCGACTACAACATGTTGCTCGCCTCGCGGTTGCGTGAGGAAGCCGGCGGTGGCATGCGGTCCGGCGTCATCCGCACGGTGCGGTCCACCGGCGGCGTGATCACCGCCGCCGGGCTGATCTTCGCGGCCTCGATGTTCGGCCTGCTGTTCTCCAGCATCGGCGTCGTCGTGCAGGGCGGCTTCGTGATCGGCGTGGGCATCCTGGTCGACACGTTCCTGGTGCGCTCCATCACGGTGCCCGCGATCGCGGCGCTCGTCGGCCGCGCCAGTTGGTGGCCGTCGCGGCCGTGGGAGTCGCGGGCGCCGAAGGAGGAGCCCAAGACGGTGTTCGACGCGGTCGCCGAGAGCTAGAACGGCGGCTCGGCTAGCCGCCCTTCAGGACGAGCATCGTGCGGCACATGTCGTTGCGCCACTTGCGAACGTCGATCTCATGGGACCGCGCCGCGTTGAGGAGCACGCGTCTGCGCATTCGTGCCGCGCTGGGCATAGAGTTCGTCTCGCCGGCGCGCGATGCGGGCGGCGTTGTCCAGGCGTCTGTTCCGCCGTCGGCGTCAGCCCGCAAAGTACAGCGTGTAGTGGCCGGGACCCGTTTCGTAACAATACGAACCACTGTTGCCGCCCGCGTTTGCTTGTCGGGCCGCACTTTCGCAGTTCCACTGATTCGTGCCATAGTCGATGTACTTGTCGTTGGCCGCTGGCACCGGATTGAACGGCAGAGTGCACTCTCCGCGGAGGAAGGGCCCTAGGCCCTCTGGTGTCGGTGAACAAATTGGCGAACCAGGATCAGCCGACGCGACTCCGGACGCGAGTCCGCCGGCCAGGAATGCGCACGACACCGCGAAACCAATACGCCACATCACCGGTAACTCCCCGCCTCCGCCAGTTTGCTGTGACGCTACCGCGTGCCTCGGACATCGCCTAACGGTCCGACGAGGGCATCACCCGGGCCCGGGGAGGCGGGGTGTGACACGTGCCTGTCAGGGCAGCGGCGGCAGGAAGCTTCGCACCTGGGCGAACGTGCCCTCGATGGTGTCGCGGGTGGCGGGGTCCAGGATGCCGATCGGATCCATGCCGTGCACCGGGTCGACCGACGTCGGCCGGTCCATCGGGTTGTCGTTGCGCGAGTACCCGGCATCGACGATCGGCTGCAGGACGCTGTCGATCTGGTCGACGAACCCGTCGGACATGCCGATGTAGCGCAGCGGCAGCGTCAGCGGCAGGTGGTTCACCGGGATGAGGTACGTGGTCTCCGTGGCGCCCCGGGAATTGACGGTGGTCCTGATGTTCTGCGGCGGGACGTCGCCCGGGCCGGTGAACGCGGCCGGGGTGTGCACGATCGCCGACGCGGCAAACGCGTTGGCGCCGGCGATGAGGTTGTCCGGGCGGTCCGGGAAGTCGGACAGTCCGTCGTAGCTCGCAATCACGCGGTTCGAGTCGTATTGACTGTCGACGCGCTTGGGCATCGTGTAGTCGATGAACGGGATGTAGCTCCCGGGCGGGAAGAGGCCGGCGAGGAAGCTCTTGCCGAAGGCGTGATAGCCCGTCGGGTCGCCGATCGTGGTGAACTGCAGCTTGTCCGGCGACGGCGCGTGCGGGTCGTTCGCCAACCGCACCTGCTCCTGGTCCAGCGCGAGGGTGCCCTGGGAGAGGCCGACCGCGGCCGCGGGCTGGTCACCGTTGCGGATCGCCTTGTCCAGGCTGTTGGTGGCGTCCTTGGCGGCGACGCCGATGGTCACCCGGTCCGGCTTGTACCCGGCGGGCAGGAACATCGACGGGACCCAGCTGAAGGGCGCGCCGGCGGGGTAGTCGATCAGGTCGCGCTTGGCGCCGGGGAAGTACTCGTTTCCGGCCCGGTTGGTGTAGTCGACCCAGGGGATGCCGGGCGGCCGTGCACCGCCGAGGGCGTAGACCTCCTTGGCCGTCGACGCGTCGCCCACCGGGGACGGCACCGGTCGCGGCAGGACGGGATTCGCGGGGTCGGCCAGGGCGGCGCCCGTTCCCCATCCGCCAGCGGTTCCGACGACCGTCAGCGCCATCGCTCCTGCGAGTAGTCGTCTCAAAGGTCTTCTTCCTCGATTGCCCGATCCCGCCAATTGACGCTCGTGCGCCAAAATATCGGTCTCGGACCGGATTTCGGGCTCCAGGCTACTGCAGCCGGATGAGCGACGCACCACTCCACGGCCACCGTCGGGCTGTGAATCCTCTGGCGGCCCGTCACAGCCCGACCAGCCCGGCGCCGAGGAGGACGGCCCCGACCACCGCCAGCAGGGCGGCCACGTCGCGGCGTCGCCGGGACCGCAGCCACGCGTTGAGGCGTGCCATCGTCGTGCGGGTCCGGTCGGGGGCCACCAGGTAGGCGACCAACGGGATCTCGACGAGGGCGAACGCGACGACGTTGAACGCCACCAGCGCGGCGATCTGCGTGGACGCCGACGTGCCGGTCGCGAGGATCACGGCGAGCGCCGCCAGGTAGTCCACCGAGGGCAGGGCGATGCCGAGACCCGCCACCGCCGCCACCCACAGCGAGCTGCCGTCGGCCAGTCGTCGCGCCCACGTCGACGCGCGCCCGGGGGCATCGGAACGACGCAGCCGAACGCCGGTGGCCATCACCGCGGCGACCAGCAGGGCGAGCGTGCCGATCACGATCTGGACCGTCGGCAGCGTGAAGTGGCGCGACCCGAGAAGCGCCGGACGCAGCGCGAACAGCACGACCAGCCCCACGGTCATGCCCATCGCGAAGCCCCCGCAGAGGAAGGCGAACAGCTGACTCAACGGCTTCGGCCGGTTGAGCATCAGCGCCGTCAACCCGATGCGAAACGGTTCCAGGCTGACGGCGACGGCCATGACCAGGAGTGTGATCCACACGGATCGGCTAGGCGTCCACCCGGGTGAACTGTCCGGTGCGGTAGTGCTCGACGCACGCGGCGCGGCGCACCTTTCCGCTGGTGGTGGTCGGGATCGAACCCGGGGGGACCAAGACCAGGTCCGCCGCGTTGAGCCCGTGGTGCGCCGAGATGGCGGCGGTGACGTCGTTCTTCACGACACCGAGTTTGGCCATCGCCTCCTCTTCGGAGTCGCCGCGCTTCTTGATCTCGATGATGGTGACGAGCTTCTCCTCGTGGTCCACCGACACCGGGATCGCCGCCACCCGTCCACCGGTGATCTCCTGCACCGTGGCCTCGATGTCCTCGGGGTAGTGGTTGCGGCCGTAGACGATCAACAGGTCCTTCATCCGGCCGACGATGAACATCTCGTCCTCGGAGATGAAGCCGAGGTCGCCGGTGCGCAGCCACGGACCCTCGGGGGTGTCCGGGGTGGTGGCGACGATCTTGCCGCCGAAGGTGCGCTCGGTCTCCTCGGGCTTGTGCCAGTAGCCCAGGGCGACGTTCTCGCCGTGCACCCAGATCTCGCCGACGCCGCCCTCGGGGCGCTCGACGCAGGTGTCGGGGTCGACGATGCGGACGTAGGGGGAGTCGGGGACGCCGTAGCTGATGAGTGGGCTGCCGTCGGCGCTGCGCGTCGCGGTGCCGCCCGCCAGCCCCGCGGCGTCGAACTGCACGATCTCGGGGGCCTGCCCGGACGAGCGGCTCGCCACGTAGACCGTCGCCTCGGCGAGGCCGTACGACGGGCGCATCATGTCCTCGCGGAAGCCGAACTTGGCGAACCGGTCGACGAACCGGGTCAACGTCGCGGGATGGACCCGTTCGGCACCGCTGACCAGGCTGAGCACACCGCCCAGGTCGAGCCCCGCGAGGTCGTCGTCGGTGGTCTTGCGGACGGCCAGCTCGAAGGCGAAGTTGGGTCCCGCCGAGAAGACGTGGCTGTGGGTGGCCAGCGCCTGAACCCACCGGGCTGGCCGCTGCAGGAACGCGATGGGGCTGGTCAGCTCGCTGCGGTAGCCGCCGAGGATGGGTCCGCAGATGCCCAGGATCAAACCCATGTCGTGGTAGAACGGCAGCCACGACACGATCGTGGTGTCCGGCGGGGCGACGCCGCCGAACTGCGAGAAGTAGTGCGCCATCAACTGTTCGAAGTTGGACTGCAGATTGCGGTGCGAGATCATCACGCCGGCGGGCAGGCGCGTCGAGCCCGAGGTGTACTGCAGGTAGGCGGTCTCCGGCGCATTCCTGATCCGGGGCCCGGAACCGTTGCGCGCGTCCAGGTCGAGGGCGTCGACGGCGATCACCGTCGGTGCGCTGTCGCCCGCCGAGTCGCCCAGGTACTCGGTGACGCTCGGCGCGACCGCCTTGGTGGTCAGGATGACCGTGGGCGACGTGTCCGCCAGCACCGCGCTGACCCGTTCGTCGTGGGCGCCGAAGGCCGGAACCGACAGCGGCACCGCAATGAACCCGGCCTGCATCGCGCCGAGGAACGCGGCGATGTAGTCGAGGCCCTGGGGAGCGAGGATCACGGCCCGGTCGCCGACGGACCCGTGCTGGCCGGCCGCGTGGGCGACGTTGAGCGTGCGCCGGTAGGCCTGGGCCCAGGTCAGGGTCTCTGCGACGCCGTCCCAGTTCTGGTCGTAGTCGGTGTAGGTGAACGCCTTGTCGTCGGGCTGTAGGCCGGCGCGCTCACGCAACAAGGCCAGGAGGGTCGGCTGTGGCATGCGCGTCAGATTACAGTCCGCACTCCTGAGTGGCGCAACGCAGCAAACCTGGGCATTCGTTGTGGGGAGTTGCGTTCACGGCGATCGTGAGGCTGGCCAACGACCTACGGCGCGACGATCATGGAGGGGTGTCGCCCGTCCGTGGCCCGAGCGCTCGGGCACGTGTGAAGATGGAGACCTCATGACCGGTACCGATCTGAGCCCGATGTCCCTGCGCGAGGCGTACGGGCACTTCCCGACGGGTGTCATCGCGATCGCCGCGGAGGTCGACGGCGTCCGGGTGGGCCTGGCCGCGAGCACCTTCGTCCCGGTGTCGCTCGACCCGCCCCTGGTGTCGTTCTGCGTGCAGAACACGTCGACGACGTGGCCGAAGCTCAAGGATCTGCCGTTCCTCGGGATCAGCGTGCTCGGCGAATCGCACGACACCGCCGCGAAGACGCTGGCCGCCAAGACCGGTGACCGGTTCGCCGGGCTGGAGACGACGACCTCCGACCGGGGTGCGCTGTTCATCCACGGCACCAGCGTGTGGCTGGAGAGCGCCATCGAGCAGGAGGTGCTCGCCGGCGATCACACGATCGTGGTGCTACGGGTGCACGACATCACGGTGCACGACGGACCCGACATCCCGGCGCCCATCGTCTTTCACCGCAGCGCGTTCCGCCGCCTCGGCGAATAGTCAGGGACGCGCGCCGAGTTCGTCGCGGTAACCCTCGACGCGGCGGTCCAGCTCGGCGGCGTCGCCGAGTCGGTCCTCCTTGCGGGCCAGCTCGGCACGTGCGCTCAGTTCGCGGATCGCAGTGCGAATCTCGTTGACGCTCTTGGTTACTCCGGCAGTCATACGGCTGGCCTTCCTCGTTGAAGGTGGGGTCTCGACTGCCGACAAGCCTACGCCGCTAGCGCTTGAACAGCTTGTTTCCGAGCCACACGATCGGGTCGTACTTGCGGTCGGCCACGCGTTCCTTCATCGGAATGAGGGCGTTGTCGGTGATCTTGATGTGCTCGGGGCAGACCTCGGTGCAGCACTTGGTGATGTTGCAGTAGCCGAGGCCGTGCTCCTCCTGCGCCAGGTCCTTGCGGTCTACGGTGTCGAGCGGATGCATGTCCAACTCGGCGATCCGCATCAGGTAGCGCGGGCCGGCGAAGTTCTCCTTGTTCTCCTCGTGGTCTCGCACCACGTGGCAGACGTTCTGGCACAGGAAGCACTCGATGCACTTGCGGAACTCCTGGCTGCGGTTCACGTCCTCCTGCTGCATCCGGTATTCACCGGGCTGCAGATCCTTCGGCGGGGTGAACGACGGGATCTGGCGCGCCTTCTCGTAGTTGAAGGACACGTCGGTCACCAGATCGCGCATGACGGGGAAGGTGCGCAGCGGGGTCACCGTGACCACCTCGTCCTCCCCAAAGGTGGACATGCGCGTCATGCACATCAGCCGCGGACGGCCGTTCACCTCGGCCGAACACGACCCGCACTTGCCGGCCTTGCAGTTCCACCGCACCGCGAGGTCGTTGGCCTGGGTGGCCTGCAGACGGTGGATGATGTCGAGCACCACCTCGCCCTCGTTGACCTCGACGGTGTAGTCCTTGAGCTCGCCCCCGGTGTCGTCGCCGCGCCAGACCCGCATGCTCGCTTCATAGGCAGCCATGTCAGCCCTTCCGTTCCGGATGCTCGGTCAATTCGGCGTCGGTGTAGTACTTCTCGAGTTCGGAGAGCTCGAAGACCTCGAGGAGGTCGGGCCGCATGGGCACCTGCTCCTCTGCCTCGACGGTGACGCTGGGGACCATCGCCTCGGCCGTCGCCGCCTCCGTCGTCCGGCACACCAGCAGCGTGTTGCGCCAGTTCGAGTCCATCGCCGGGTGGTCGTCGCGAGTGTGCCCGCCGCGGCTCTCGGTGCGCTGCAGTGCGGCCTTGGCCACGCACTCGCTGACCAGCAGCATGTTGCGCATGTCGATCGCCAGGTGCCAGCCGGGGTTGTAGACCCGCCCACCCTCGACGGCGACGTTCTGCAGCCGGCCCCGCAGCTCCTCGAGCTTGGCGAGCGCCTCGTGGATCTCGTCTTCCTTGCGGATGATCCCGACGAGGTCGTTCATCGACTGCTGCAGTTCGGCGTGCAGCGTGTACGGGTTCTCGGCGTTCTCGTGTGGCTCGTAGGGCGCCAGCGCCATCTTCTCGGCCTCGTCGAGAGAGTCCTGCGAGATCTTGGGCCGCTCGTCGAGCGCGCGCACGTAGTCGGCCGCGCCGAGCCCGGCCCGCCGACCGAACACCAGCAGGTCCGACAGCGAGTTGCCGCCGAGGCGGTTGGAGCCGTGCATGCCACCGGAGCACTCGCCCGCGGCGAACAGTCCGGGCGTCGCCGCGCCACCGGTGTCGGGGTCGACCTCGATGCCGCCCATCACGTAGTGGCAGGTCGGCCCGACCTCCATCTCGTCCTTCGTGATGTCCACCTCGGCCAGCTCGATGAACTGGTGGTACATCGACGGGAGGCGGCGCTTGATCTCCTCGGTGGGCATGCGGGAGGCGATGTCGAGGTAGACGCCGCCGTGCGGCGTGCCGCGCCCGGCCTTGACCTCGGCGACGATGGCACGGGCCACCTCGTCGCGGGGGAGCAGGTCAGGGGTGCGCCGGGCCGAGTCGTTGTCCTTGAGCCACTGGTCGGCCTCTTCCTCGGTCTCGGCGTACTGGCCCTTGAACACCGGGGGGATGTAGTCGAACATGAAGCGCTTGCCCTCGGAGTTCTTCAGCACTCCACCGTCACCGCGGACGCCCTCGGTGACCAGGATGCCCTTCACCGACAGCGGCCAGACCATCCCGGTGGGGTGGAACTGGATGAACTCCATGTTGATCAGCGACGAGCCCGCGCGCAGGGCTAGGGCGTGGCCGTCGCCCGTGTACTCCCAGGAGTTGGACGACACCTTGAACGACTTGCCGATGCCGCCCGTGGCCAGGACCACGGCGGGGGCTTCGAACAGGATGAAGTTGCCGGTTTCGCGCCAGTAGCCGAAGGCGCCGGCGATCTTGCCGGTGGGCCCGCCGGCGGCGCCGGTTGCGTCGTGGTCGGCGCTGGCGTTCTCCCGCGGACCCTTGTCGAGGATCAGGTCGGTGATCGAGCATTCGTGGAAGACCCGGATGCGGGCCTCGTAGTCGCCGAGTTCGCGGAAGTCCTCCTGCTGCAACGACACGATCTTCTGCTGCAGGGTGCGGATGATCTCCAGACCGGTCCGGTCGCCGACGTGTGCCAGCCGCGGGTAGGTGTGCCCGCCAAAGTTGCGCTGGCTGATCTTGCCGTCCTTGGTGCGGTCGAACAGCGCGCCGTAGGTCTCGAGCTCCCACACCCGGTCGGGTGCCTCCTGCGCGTGCAGTTCGGCCATCCGCCAGTTGTTGAGGAACTTGCCGCCGCGCATGGTGTCGCCGAAGTGCGTCTGCCAGGAGTCCTTGGAGTTGACGTTCTTCATCGCCGCCGCGCAGCCGCCCTCGGCCATCACGGTGTGGGCCTTGCCGAACAGTGACTTGGTGACCACCGCGACGCGCTGACCGCGTTCCCGGGCTTCGATCACCGCGCGCAGTCCCGCCCCGCCGGCGCCGATTACGACGACGTCGTACTCGTGCCGTTCGAGTTCAGCCATGTAAAACCCTCGCTAAGTCGTGGATCATGTTGTCAGCCAATGAATCTGAGGTCGCTGATGGTGCCGCTGGCGACCAGCATCACGTAGAAGTCGGTGAGCATCAGCGTGCCGAGCGTGATCCACGCGTACAGCTTGTGCCGGGTGTTGAGCTTGCTCACCTGGCCCCAGAGCCAGTACCGCACGGGATGCTTGGAGAAGTGCTTGAGCCGACCGCCGACGACGTGGCGGCAGGAGTGGCAGGACAGCGTGTAGACCCACAGCATCACGACGTTGACGACGAGAATGACGTTGCCCAAACCGAATCCGAAGCCGCTGGGGGAGTGGAACGCCTCGACGGCGTCGTAGGTGTTGATCACCGAGATGATTCCGGCGATGTAGAAGAAGTAGCGGTGGGTGTTCTGGATGATCAGGGGCAGCCGCGTCTCGCCGGTGTACTTGGCGTGCGGCTCGGCGACGGCACACGCCGTCGGCGACTGCCACACCGAGCGGTAGTAGGCGCCGCGGTAGTAGTAGCAGGTCAGCCGGAACAGCAGCAGGAACGGCAGCGACAGCGCCGCGTACGGCAGCCACCACACATCGGGCAGGAACTGGCCGAAGTGGCTGGCCTCCGGGACGCAGCCGGTGCTGAAGCACGGCGAGTAGAACGGCGTCAGGTAGTGGTAGTCGGCGACGTAGTAGTTGTTCTGCATGAACGCCCGCACCGTCGCGTAGATCACGAACGCGGCGAAGCCGAGATCGGTGATCAGCGGCGACTTCCACCACGAGTCCGTGCGGAGCGTGCGCTGCGAGATCTGGGCTCGCGTGGGCGAGAAGACGCCCGTGCCCCCTGGGTCGCTGCGGTCGGCGGTGGGTGCGCTCAAGGGGTCTGCCTCACTTCATCTTTGAAATGTCGGGGTTGGTGCGCTGGCGCGTCAGTCGAACGGCGACGGGCTCATGGGGCCCTCGTCGTCGACGTCCTGCCAGAAGTCACTGGCGTACTGGGTGTCGGGAATGCCGATCTTCTCGACGGAATGGTGGTGGTGGCTTACCCCGCGAACGAGGTTCAACTCCTCGGCGTCGATGTCGAGCCGGTCGATGTCGTTCTGAATGCGTTCGGCGTCGTTGACGATGCGCCGCATCGCCGCGCTGTCGCCGTAGCGTGATGCGAGTGACGACACGCAGCGGCGCAGGCCTCCGATCAGCTCGTGCAGCTGGTCGAGTTCGGTGGTTGTGGACAACGGAGTTGACCTCCTTGGGCTGAAGGGTGTCACGGATCACAGTACGACAATTGATGGTAGTCACTCTCGGACTTGAGAGTGAGACAGGTCACGTCCGCGAGCGAAGGGTTGGCAAATGTCCAAAGAGGTTTTGCAGGAGCGCGCGAGGGCGCTGAAGGCACTACACGTGGCCGGTGACCCGGTGATCTTGCCGACGGTGTGGGACGCCTGGTCGGCCAAGCTGGCGGTCGACGCGGGCTTTGCCGCGCTGACGGTGGGGAGTCATCCGGTCGCCGATTCGGTGGGCAAGGAAGACGGGGAGGGCATGTCCTTCGACGATCTGACCACGCGCGTCGCGCAGATCACCGGCGCAGTCGACGTGCCGATCTCGGTGGACGTCGAGTCCGGTTACGGCGAGCCGGCGCAACGCCTGATCGACGGGCTGCTGGAGGCCGGCGCGGTGGGGCTCAACGTCGAGGACACCGTGCACTCCGAGGGCAAGCGGCTGCGCACCCCCGAGGAGCACGCCGCGCTGGTCGGCGAGCTTCGTGCGGCGTCGGAGGCGGCGGGCGTGCACGTGGTGATCAACGCGCGCACCGATCTGTTCGTCCGCAAGGACGGCGAGGACTCCGATCGCGTCGACCGCGCCATCGCGCGGCTGATCCTGGCGGCCGACGCCGGCGCGGACAGCCTGTACCCCGTCGGACGTCACGACGACGACACCATGCGCCGGCTGACGTCCGAGCTGCCCCTGCCGGTGAACGCCATTGCCCTGCCGGACACCGACGACCCCGACTCGTTCGGTCCGCTGGGCGTGGGCCGGATCAGCTTCGGGCCATTCTTCCAACGCGTTCTGTCCGGACACGCGGAGACGCTGCTGGCCCGCTGGAAGTAAGGGCGTCGCGGTTCGAGACATAAGCGTTGGCGGCGTCACGCGGCGTGTCGTCGCCAACCTTTATGTCTCGCGGTTCAGCAGCGCCGTTCACCGGCCATTCGCCTGACGGACCTACCATCCGCGACCGTGGACGAGCATCCGGGCGCAGTCTGGGCGGCCGGCGCCGCCGCCGTGGCGTTGCTCGCCGTGCTGGTGGTGGCGGTGGTCCGCATGTCGGGTCCGTCCGTCGCCCCCGACGTTCAACTGCCCGCGTCGTCGTCGGCGGGAACGTCGGAGACGAGGTACACGACGTCGTCGACGTCCACGAGTTACGCGGTGCCATCCGTGCAGACCAGTGAGGACGGTGGCGGGCCGGCGCCCACCGACGCCCCGACGACGGGTGACCCGGCAACCGACGAGCCAACCTCGGTGTCGACTTCGACGACCCCCGCCAATCCCTACGGCACGACGACCCCCACCAACGCCGGCCACGTCTGAGTGCTCACGAGGCGGTGCGACGCCGGGTGAGCACACCGTGACGACGCCTTCACGCGACGCGACATGATGGCAATCTCGGCTCCCTAGCGTGACGCCCATGGGTTCGCAGAGGCGTGTCGTCGTCGTCGGGCACGGCATGGTCGGTCACCGGTTCGTGGAGGCGTTGCGTGCGCGCGACGGCGACGACGTGTGGTGGGTGACCGTCCTGGCCGAGGAGCGCGACGCCGCCTACGACCGGGTCGGTCTGACCGGATACACCGAGCACTGGGACCGCACCCGGTTGGCGCTGCCCGGCAATGACTACGCCGCCGACGACCGCGTCGAGCTGATCCTGCGGGACCGGGTGACCAAGGTCGACACCGCCGCGAAGTGCGTGACGACGCTGCTGGGCAGGCGCATCTCCTACGACGCGCTGGTGCTCGCCACCGGCTCGTCGGCGTTCGTTCCGCCCGTGCCCGGCCACGACCTTCCGCAGTGCCACGTCTACCGGACCCTCGACGACCTCGACGCGATCCGGGCGGACGCCGTGGCTGCGGGTGACGGAGCCGCGGGCGTGGTCATCGGCGGCGGGCTGCTGGGGCTGGAGGCCGCGAACGCGTTGCGTCAGTTCGGCATGACGCCCCACGTCGTCGAGCGTTCACCGCGGTTGATGAGCCAGCAGCTCGACGAGGCCGGTGGCGCGCTGCTGAGCCGGATGGTCGGCGCGCTGGGCATCGTGGTGCACGTCGACGTCGGCACCGACGCGATCGAGAGCCGCGACGGCGGCGTGCGCGTCATCCTGGGCGACGGGTCCACCATCGACGCAGGCGTGGTGATCTTCGCGGCGGGCGTGCGGCCCCGCGACGAGTTGGCCCGTGCCGCCGGGCTGTCCGTCGGCGCGCGCGGGGGCGTGCTCACCGACGCGGGCTGTGCGACGGCCCACCCCGACGTGTACGCGATCGGCGAGGTCGCCGCGATCGACGGCCGCTGCTACGGACTGGTCGGGCCGGGCTACACCAGCGCCGAGGTCGTCGCCGACCGATTGCTGGGCGGCGCAGCCGAATTCGGTGAGGCCGACATGTCCACCAAGCTGAAGCTGCTCGGCGTGGACGTCGCAAGCTTCGGTGACGCGATGGGCGCCACGCCGGACTGCCTCGAGGTGGTGGTCAACGACGCCGTCAACCAGACCTATGCCAAGCTCGTGCTCTCCGATGACGCCGCCACGCTGCTCGGCGGCATCCTGGTCGGCGACGTCACCGCCTACGGCGTGCTGCGGCCCATGGTGGGCGAACGGCTGCCCGGTGACCCCCTGGCCATCATCGCACCACGCGGAAGCGACTTAGACGATTCGGGATTGGGCGTCGGCGCGCTGCCCTCCGCCGCACAGATTTGTTCGTGCAACAACGTCAGCAAGGGTGATCTCACCGACGCGATCGCCGACGGCTGCACGGATGTGCCCGCCTTGAAGAGCTGCACCAAGGCGGGCACGTCGTGCGGCTCGTGCATTCCGTTGCTCAAGCAGCTCCTCGAGGCGCAGGGCGTCGAACAGTCGAAGGCGTTGTGCGAGCACTTCACCCAGTCCCGTGCCGAGTTGTTCGAGATCGTCTCGGCGTCGGGGATCCGGACCTTCTCGGGTCTGATCGCCCGATACGGCGCCGGCCGCGGTTGCGACGTCTGCAAACCGGTCGTCGCCTCCATCCTGGCCTCGACCAGTTCGAACCACATCCTCGACGGCGAAGAAGCCTCGCTGCAGGACTCCAACGACCACTTCCTGGCCAACATCCAGAAGAACGGCAGCTACTCCGTGGTGCCCCGGGTCCCCGGTGGCGACATCACCCCCGAGCAGCTGATCCTGATCGGCGAGATCGCCCGCGACTTCGGGCTGTACACCAAGATCACCGGCGGTCAGCGCATCGACATGTTCGGCGCTGCGGTCGACCAGCTCCCCGAGATCTGGCGCCGGCTGGTCGACGGTGGCATGGAATCCGGTCAGGCATACGGCAAGTCGCTGCGGACGGTGAAGAGTTGCGTCGGCAGCGACTGGTGCCGCTACGGCCAGCAGGACTCGGTACAGATGGCCATCGATCTGGAGCTGCGCTACCGCGGGCTGCGCGCGCCGCACAAGATCAAGATGGGGGTGTCCGGCTGCGCGCGCGAATGCGCGGAGGCGCGGGGCAAGGACGTCGGCGTCATCGCCACCGAGACGGGCTGGAATCTCTACGTCGGCGGAAACGGTGGCGCCACACCGAAACACGCCCAATTGCTGGCCGGTGACCTCGACGACGAAATGCTGGTCCGGTACGTCGACCGCTTCCTGATGTTCTACCTGCGCACCGCCGACCGGCTTCAGCGCACCGCCCCGTGGGTGGAGGGTCTCGAGGGCGGCATCGACCACCTGCGCGACGTGGTGTGCAACGACTCGCTCGGATTGGCGGCCGACTTCGAGGCGGCGATTGCCAGGCACGTGGACGGCTACGCCTGCGAATGGAAGGGCGTGCTGGACGATCCCGACAAGCTGTCGCGGTTCGTCTCGTTCGTCAACGCCCCCGACGTCGCCGACCCGACCATCGAATTCACCGAACGCTCGGGCCGCAAGGTGCCGGCGGGAACCACGACGGGACTGGGCATGCCGTCCGTCCGCAGAGGAGAACGCGCGTGACACTGCTCGACGACGCCAGGGACGTCCAGGTCTGGACGCCGGCCTGCGACTACGACCGACTGCTGCCGGGCCGCGGCGTCGGGGTCCTGCTACCCGACGGCGTGCAGGTCGCGCTGTTCCGGGTCGACGACGGATCGCTGTGGGCGATCGGGAACGTCGACCCGTTCTCGGGGGCGGCGGTCATGTCGCGGGGCATCGTCGGCGACCGTGGTGGCCGATTGTGCGTGCAGTCGCCGATCAAGAAGCAGGCCTTCGCCCTCGACGACGGCACGTGCCTCGACGATCCCGCGGTGGCCCTGCCCGTCTACCGGACCAGGGTCACCGACGACGGCTGCGTGGAAGTGGGAGGCTAGCGTCCTGAATCGTCGTTCTGGGTGCGCGGCTCGTTCGCCTCGCGCTCACAGCGACGGCGTCGACGTTGTCCAGGCACCCATTGGTCGCGGTCCGCCGACCCGGACGCGGCGTACGCGGTCTCGAGCATGGCGGCCATCGCGGCCACCCGACGCGCACTGGCGCCGTTCTCGACCCGCGCCCACGCCGAAAGCGCCCCGGCACCCGAGGTGCCGGTCGTCGCGTCCACCAGACTGTCGAACATGGTCCCAGTCTATGGTGGCTGTCTGACGAAAGTCGTTCTGCTACAGGCGTTCTGTGGATAACTCACCATCCTGTGGACAACCCCGCCTAGGCCACCGGAAACGTCGGAGCCGCGTGCTAGAGCCGTCGACCACCACCTGGTAGTCGCTCAGGACTAGAGCGCGCGCAGCAGGCGGGTGTCGCGCTGCGCCAGCAGACTGACGCGCGTGGTGGTGCCCCACAGTTCGACGGTCTGCACCATCCAGTACACGGCGAACTCGGCGACCAGTGCGGCCTCGACGACGATGACGGCGTGGTTGAACCCGTCCAGGAACTGGTGCAGGGCCACCGCCGCCGCCAAGGTCAGCACCATGGCGATCAGGATGGACTGGTAGACCCGGCGGTAGCGGCCCGCCTCCACGACGAGCGCGGTGATCGCGACAGTGGCGATGATCGCCGCGAACATGGCCACCGCGGCCACGCCGTGGGCGTTGTCGCGAAACCACCGCGGCGCCAACGCCAACGCCCCCACCCCGATCGCCAGCAGTGCGCGTTGCAGCCACAGCGCCGCCGACCCGAGCGCGCTGCGCCGCGGGCGGGTGCCGGTGCGGCGGTACATCCACCACGACGCGACGCGCGACACCACCAGGGCGACGACGACGGTCCACGTATTCGGAATTGCGTACTGGCCGACGACGTCCAGATCGGCTGTGCCGCAGAGCAGTAGCGGCCGTGACGTTGGCACCATGGCGACGACGAAGGCCAGGATGCCCGCCAGGTTCAGCAGGACGTCCTCGGTGTCGTTGCCGCCCTTGTAGACGATCAGCATCGCGCCCAGCGCGCAGAGCGCTGCGATGAAGACCGCGTGCGCCGAGGTGTAGTAGTAGGCGCTCACGGAGGTCTGCCAGCAGGTGGCGCGGAATCGTTCGACGAGCACCGCGGTGCCGAGCAGCACGATCATCACCGCCATGCCGCCGCGGAGGTATCGATAGGTCTCCAGAGCCATCTCACCGCCGACACTACGGAAGATGACGAAATTCGCGCCGAATCCGTCAAGAACCGTGGTGTCGGCGCGCCGTCAGGCGGAGATCGGCAACCGCGCCCGGCGGAACCGGCGGGCGATCAGCCGCGCCACGCCGGGATGGGTGACCAGCGGGGCGGTCACCACGTCGGCACCCGACTGGCGCAACCGGTCCTGGAACAGTCCGTCGGCCAGCAGGTACGACGCCACGACCACCCGGTCGGCGCCACGGGAGCGCAGGGTGGCGACGGCGTCGGCGACGCGGGGTTCGCCGGTGGCCGCATAGGCCAGCTCGACCCGCGCACCGATGGCGGCCGACAGCAGCGTGGCCGTCACCCGGAGGTCTCGCTTGGCGCGGTCGTCGGAGGTGCCTGCCGCCGCCATGATGACCGAGTCCGTTGAGCGCCAACCGGATTCGACGAGACGGTCGACCAGTACCCGGACGATGTCGGCCGACGGGCCGAGCGCATCGGTGACCGTCACGTCGGGGTGCCCGCTGGCGGCGACGAAGGCCGGTACGTCGACGCGCACGTGGTAGCCGCTGGCGAGGAAGGCGGGCACCAGCACGGCGGGCTCGTCGTGGAGTTCGGCCAGCACGTCGGCGGGGGTGGGGCCGAGCACGTCGACGAACGCGGTGCGCACCCGTTGGCCCAGCTGTCGGCCCACCCGGTCGGCCAGGTCGGCGATCATCGCCACCCCGTCCGCCTTGCGGGTGCCGTGGGCCACCAGCAGCGGGTTCACGCGGCACCGTCGTCGACGGCGAGGCGGTAGCCGCGTTTGACCACCGTGGTCACGATGTTCTTGTCGCCCAACGCCGTTCGCAGCCGCAGCACTGCGGTCTCGACGGCATGGGTGTCGGTGCCGCCGCCCGGCAGCGCACCGAGCAGATCGCCGCGTGACACCACTTGGCCCGGCCGGTGGGCCAGCGCGCGGATGGTGGCCATGCCCGCCGGCGGCAGATCCTTGACGGCGCCGTCGACCAGTACGCAGGTGCCGCGGATCTCCAGGACGTGGCCGGCGACGGTGACGGTCCGCGACTGCAGCAGCGGAAGTTCGTCGGTGATGTGGCGGGCCAGGGCGCCCAGTCGCATCCGCTCGGGGGCCGACGTCGGTACCCCGAGGCGCACGAGGGGGCGTGCCGTCACCGGGCCGACGCACATCGCGTGGACGTCGGTCCGCAGGGCGTCGAGCACCTTGTCCTCCACGCCCATCTCGACGGCCCGCATCAGCGTCGCGGCCACTGCCGGTGCCGAGGTGAAGCTGACGGCGTCGAACTTGTGCTCGGCGACGCCCGCGACCAGCGTGTCGAAGGCGCCGTCGCGTGGCACGGGGTGCCATCGGTAGACGCGGATGGGCACCACCTCGGCACCCGCGGCGCGGAGTTCGTCGAGGAATTCGGGAAACGGGTCCCACTCGGCGGTGGCCCCGTGCAACTGGACGGCGATGCGCAGGCCCTCGACGCCGCCTTCGCGCAGGTACTGCATGACCTCGCGGGACGACTCGGACTCCGGCGACCATTCCTCGGGCAGCCCGGCCGCCCGCAGCGCACCGGTGGCCTTGGGTCCCCGCGAGACGATGCGCGCCTGGCTCAGCGCGGCGGTCAGGTCCGCGGCCAGTCCCCAGCCGTCGGCGGCGGCGATCCAGCCCCGCAGCCCGATGCCGGTGGTCGCGACGACCACGTCGGGCGGCGCGGCGATCAACGTCTCGGTGTGCACGTGCAGTTCGTCGTCGTCGGGCAGCGGCACCATCTCGATGGCGGCGGCGCTGGTGACGGTCGCCCCGCGGCGGCGCAGCAGGGTGCTCAGCTCGTCGGCACGTCGGGCTGAGGTCACCGCCACCCGGAATCCGGTCAGTGGTGCCCAATCGGGTTCGGGCATGGCACCAGTCAAGGCACCGCGTGTTGCCGTTTGGTTTCGTGGCCGTTGCCGACGCATGTCGCGGTGGCGCGATCATGACTCGGCGGTGAACGTCGGCTCACCGCCGCCGGCACCCCTCGGTGAGATGCGTATCCGCTGGTCACCACACGTCACCCTCGCGGAAGTCGCACGTGATCTCGCCGGTGGTGTCGAGGTCCGCGGTCACGGGCAGGACGAAGATCGACGCGTCGTCCTCGGGCGTCGGGACCACGCCCGCCGGCGACAGCACCGACGTCATGCCCTGCCACGGCTGCCATCCCCGCGTCCCGTAGATGTGCCTGCCGGCCTCCGACGCACTGAGCGCCCCCAGTTCGTAGGCGCCGCGCAGCACCTGTTCCAGGGCGTCCATCACCGCCATCGCCAGACCCTGGCCCCGCCAGTCCTCGCGGACGGCGACGGCCTCCAGATAGCCACAGCGCAGGGCGGCGCCGCGGTGGATCAGCCGGCGTTGCACGACCGCGCCGTGCGCGATCAACGCGCCCCGAACGCAGATCAACGCGTGCATGCCGCCGAGGGCGTGCTCCCAGTCGGCGTCGGTGAAGTCGACCTCGCCGTCGGCGAAGGCGTCGACCAGCATGCGCCGCGCGTCCTCCCGCGTCTCGCCGTCGAGATCGGACGTGTGAACCAGGCGCGCGGTGTGGAGCACCCCTCGTTCCTACCAGGGTGCGACGGCGAAGAGAACCGTCAGCTGCGCGGGCGCGACCAGTGCAACCGGACGTGCTGGCCCGGCCGAACCTGTGCCATCCGGTCGACGTCGCGGTCGAGGACGACGCCGATCACCGGGTAACCGCCGGTCACGGGGTAATCGGGCCCGAGGACGACGGGTAAGCCGTTGGGCGGCACCTGGATTGCCCCACGGGTGGCGCCTTCGCTGGGCAGTTGTCGGTCGGCGAAGCGGGGTGCCAGCGGGGTGCCCGTCAGCCTCGTCCCGACGCGGTCGCTGCGCTCCGACGCCACCCAGTCGGTGCGCACCAGCGCGTCGGCATCGGTGAACCAGTCGTCGCGCGGGCCCGGCACCACCACGAGGTCGAGGACGTCCCCGGTGATGGGAGCGACGGGCGCCTGGTCGAGTTCGGGGAAGTCCGTGGCGTGCGGGCCGACCGGCAGGACGTCGCCGGGCCGCAGCGGCCGAGGTCCGATCGCCGACATCACGTCATGGCTGCGGGAGCCCAGGACGGGCTCGGCGTCGACGCCGCCGCGCACCGCCAGATAGCTGCGCAGCCCCGAGCGCGGGGTTGCCAATGAGATGACCTGACCATCACGCACGTGGCGAATGCTGTTGATCCCGAAGGCAACTCCGTCCACCGACGGGTCGGCGTCGGCCCCGGTCACGGCGACGGCCACGTCGCCGCCACGGACGCGGGCGGAGAACCCGCCGAAGGTGATCTCGATCGTCGCGCGGTCGGGCGGATTGGCCACCAGCCGGTTGGCCAGGGTGTGGGACTGCCGATCGGCGGCGCCGGAGCGGGTGACGCCCAGGTGCGCGAGACCGGGGCGGCCCAGGTCTTCGAGAAGCGCCAGCGGGCCGGTGGCCAGGATCTCGAGTGTCGTCATCGGACGGCCCGGAACCGTACCCAGCTGCCGGGCACCAGGAGGGCGGGGGGATCGCGGTGGACGTCCCACAGCACGGCGTCGGTGCGGCCGATCAGCTGCCAGCCGCCGGGGGACTCCCGCGGGTAGACGCCGCTGAATTCGCCTGCCAGCCCCACGGATCCGGCGGGCACCTTGGTACGTGGCTCGGCCCGGCGGGGCACGTGCAATCGTTCGTCGCCGCCGACGAGGTAGGCGAAACCCGGTGCGAAACCACCGAAGCCGACGCGCAGCGGTGCGGCGGTGTGGGCGGCCACGACCTCGTCGGACGACAGGCCGGTCAGGCGCGCCACCTCGTCGAGGTCCTCGCCGTCGTAGACGACGTCGATCGTGACCTCCGCGCCGGGGACGGCCGGTGTGATGTCGGAGCGTTCCACCTGCAGCCCCCCGAGGCGGGCCCTGGTCGGCGCCTGATGTCGCGGCCCCGCGAGCACGAGCAGCACCGTGCGCGCGGCGGGGACCACCTCGACGACGCCGGGCAACTCCGCGCGGCGCACCGCGTCGCACCACGCCAGGACGTCGGCCGTGTCGTCGACGTCGAGCAGCAGCGCCTGGTCCCCGTAGTCGTGAATCATCGGTACCCCAAGTTAGACGGCCGGCTGGTACGTCGGTTCCCGGCGCTTGATCACCGCGATCACCCGGTAGGTGATGGGCAGCAGCACCACCTCGACGGCGGTCTTGTAGATCCACCCCAGCGCGGTGTAGACGGCGAAGTCCTTGAACGTGGTGATGCCGATGGCGCCTGCGGCGATGCTGCAGAACACCAGCGTGTCACCGAGCTGGCCGGCGAACGTCGACCCGACCAGGCGCGCCCACAGGTGCTTCTCCTTGGTGCGTTCCTTGATCGCCACGACGACCCAGGCGTTGATGGTCTGGCCGACGAGGAATCCGGCCAGCCCGGCGACGATCAGCTGGGTGTAGGCGTGCACCACGTTCTCGAGCGCGGCCTGGTTCTCGTAGAAGTCGGCGGCGGGCAGGTAGATGGTGACCCAGAACGCCAGTGCGGCCAGCACGTTCATCGAGAAGCCGAGGATGATTGCCCGCCGGGCCGCCTTGAATCCGTAGACCTCACTCAGCACGTCGCCGATCACGTAGGTCAGCGGGAAGACGATGAAGCCACCGTCGGTCAGGATCGGGCCGAACGCGACGCCCTTGGTGGCCGTCACGTTGGAGATGATGACCAGGGCCGTGAACACGGCGACGAGGACCGGATAGTAGGCGGACCCAACCTGTGCGAATCCTGGGCGCTGGTCGGTGGTTTCGGGCGTTGTCACCCGGTCATCTTGTCAGGTGAGCACCTTCGAGAGCATCGGCGGTAACCGATCGGCCACCACGGGGTAGGACAGCACCGACGAGAACGCCAGCGCACCGGCGAGTTCCTTGCCGGTGAAGACGTTGCGGTTGGTGCGGGTCGCCTTCAGCGTCGCGAAGGTGGGATCGGCGACGAGCGCCGCCTGTTCCTCGTCGCCCTGAGTGGTCCAGATCACGACGTCGGCGGCGTCGAGCACCGAGGCCAGTTTGTCGCGCGGGACCCGCGCCTGGTCGTCCTTGACGTAGCCCTTGACCTCGTCCGGGACGGCGAAGCCCAGTTGGGTCAGGAACTCGGTGCGCCACCCGGCCGGGGTGACGTCGTAGTCGCCGTCGAAGGTGGTGGCGTTCACCAGCACGGCCTTCTTGCCGTTGAAGGCGGTGTTGTTCTTGGCGAGGTCGGCGAACTTCGCGTCGACGTCGGCGACGAGCTTGGTCATCTCGTCGAACTTGAAGACCGCTTGGCCGATGGTGTTCGCCTGGTCGCGCCAGGGCTCGAAGAAGGCGTTCTGCCCGGATTGCGCGACGGTCGGAGCGATCGCCGACAGCTTGGCGTAGGTGTCCTGGTCGAGGCCCGCGTTGGTGGCGACGATGAGATCTGGTTTGAGGGCCGCGATCTGGTCGACCTGGATGCCGCCGGCGAGATTGAGCACGACGGGTTGCGCGGCGCCGAGCTTGGGCAGCGCCCACGGCCACGTGCCGAATGGTTCACCGCCGAACCAGTCGGTGACGGCGATCGGTACGACCCCGAGCGCGAGAAGGTCGTCCTGCTCGGTCAGCCCGGCGCTGACGACGCGCTTGGGCGCGGACGGGATCTTGGTCTCGCCGAAGGCGTGGGTGACGGTGACCGACCCGTCGCCGGCTACCGTGCCGGGTTTGTCGGAGCCGCAGGCCACGGCGGTGAGGGCGAGGCCCGCGGACATGGCCAGGAAACTCCGTCGGGACCAGGATGGTGACACGCGGCGAGCGTAACTCGCCATTCGGCGACGGGTCGGCCGAACACACCGGCTCAGTCGTCGGCGGACAGCGGCTCGAGGTAGTCGTCGTCGTCGGTGACCGCACCGCGGACCTCCTCGGCGGCACGTTCCCAGGCTCCGGTGACGTCGGTCCGTGCGAGGTCGGTGCGCGCGGCGATCTCGCGTCGTCCGCGGTTCAACTCGCCGGCCACGTCGCCCCCGCGGGCCGCGGTCCTGGCGACGGCGAACACGGAGTCGACGGCCGTGGCGGTGACGGCGCCCTGCGCACGCAGGACGGCTTCGGCGACGTCCGCCGCGCCGACGACGACGGCGTTGGGCAGGGTGGCCTGGGTTCCGACGTACTCGCCGATGGCGGCGCGCATCCGGTTGCCGGTGCCGAGGACGGCGCCGCGCAGTTCGGCGCCGGACTGGCCGAGCGCGGTGGGCAGTGTTGCGCCACTGCGAATCTCGTCGACGACGGCCGACGGCGCGTGCGCCAGTGACACCGACAGGTCGGTCGTGGCGCCCACCAGGTGGGCGCCCAGGTCATGGCCGGCGTCGAGCTGGCGCTCCAGCACGTGGCGGATCGCGATCGTCCGGGGCGGCCTCGGTACGGTGAGCTCTGACATGGGTGGGTCCTTCCGCGCGTGGTCATCGGACGCTCGTCAGTCCACAGGGCGCGGGCGACGCCGTGGCGAACGACGGTCGACGTCCTCGCGAATTCGTGACGCGTGGCTGTGAGCTTGCTGGCGATCCGGCGGCATGGGGTTCGGGTGTGGGGACGCGGGTATGCGAGGGGGCCGGCGTTCCTCGCCGGATCGAGGCTCATCGCGGAGGCACAGGCATGTTGAACAACGTCGTACTACTTGCTTCGGACAACGTCGAGGCGGCGGGGTTCATCCTGCGCGGCATCAAGGGCATCTTCGTCGCCATCGGCAGCATCATCGCCGCCATCATCTGCGCCGTGATCGCCGGCACCAAGGGGCGCAGCGCGATTGGCTGGGGAATCCTCGGACTCTTCTTCAGCATCCTCACGCTCATCGTCGTGATCGTGATTCCCAGCAAGAAGAGCTGACTATCCCGAGAGGCTGAGCGTCTCCAACTGCGCGCGAGCGGATTCCGGGATCGGGGTGGGGCCGTTCTCGTCGAGGGTCACCAGCACCGTGTCGCACAGGCTGATGCAGTCACCGCCGATGAACAGGGCCGTCGAGGCGACGAACGACGTGCGGCCCAGTCTGCCGACGCCGATCCCGGTGCGAATGGTGTTGGGCCAGTACGCCTCCTTGAGGAAGTGCACGACGTTGGTTGCCGAGACGAGGCGGATATGCCGTGCCGCGCCGTCGTAGACGCCGGGCAGGACGCGGGCGTTCAGCAGCGCCCGGGCGTTCTCGTGCAGCGATTCCAGGGCCAGGTTGTTGAGGTGCCCGTTGGCGTCCATGTCGCCGTAGCGCGCCTCCACCGACCCGTGCACCGGGTAGGTGGCCGCGACGAGGCGGGCGGGGTGGGGCCTGGTAGAGAGACCGATCAGGGGCGTGTCGGTGTCCGTCTGGGCCATGCCGTCAAACTAGAAGTCGACTTGACAGGTGTCAATTCGACGGTCGACGTCAGCTGTGGGCCAGGCGCTTGTTGACCAGCCGGGTGAGCCAGGCCGGTGAGAACCGGGCCCCCACGGCCAGGGTCTTGGCCTGCGAGCCGACCGGGAAGTGCACCTGGTGGATCAGCCGGCGCGGCCAGGAGGGGTCGACGGCCGCCACGATGTCGTCGGCGATGTCCTGCGCGGTGAGGCGAATGCCCAACGAGTCGGTGGTCCCGGTGCGGACGTCGGTGGTCATCGCCGTCTGCACGTAGAGCGGCCACATCGCGATCACCCGGATGCCGTAGCGCTTCCACTCCAGGTCCAGGGCCTCGGTGACCGCGCGGACGAAGAACTTGGTGGCGCTGTAGTTCGCCAGTTCGGCCTGCCCGTAGATTGCCGACGCCGACGCCATGTTCACCACCACCGCCCCCGGCGTGGTCCGCAGGTAGGGGAAGGCCGCGTGCAGACCGTTCACCACGCCCTTGGTGTTGATGTCGATCTCCTTGTGATGCCTCGCGACCGGGATCTCCTCGAAGCGACCGGCGATCAGGATGCCCGCGTTGTTGATCATGACGTCGAGCCGGTTGCCTGCGGCGGCGGCGAATTCGCCGACCCGCTGCGCCATCTCCTCGGCGTCGGTCACGTCGAGATGTCCGGTGAACGCCGTGGCGCCGAGATCCTCGATCTCGTCGGCGAGGGTCTTCAGGCCCACCTCGTCGATGTCGTAGGCCCCGATGACGTATCCCTTCTTCGCCAGCGAGAGTGCGGTGGCGCGGCCGATGCCGGCTGCGGCACCGGTGATGAAGACGGACTTGTTTGGGCTCATGGACACCATGATGGCTCGTGCGGGAGCATGCTTGGGGAACACCTTGGGAGTCATCATGCGCAAACGTCCGTACTGGGCCGTCACCGTCGTGACGTTCGGCATCGCCGCGGCCGGCCTCGTCGCAGCACCGACGGCCGCCGCGGGCTGCAACGACTCCAGCGGCACGGTCGTGTGCGCCCAGGGTGACATCCGCGGAACCGACGCCCCGCCTCCGGTGCAACCCGGGCTGGGTTCCTACGGCACGTGGTGCAACGGGGCCGTCTGCTTCCCCGGCAATCTCTTCGGGGTCGTGGTCGGGCCCTAGCGGGTCGCGAGCATCACGCCGAGTCCGATCATGGTGGCGGCGATGACGCCGTCGAGAACCCGCCAGGTGACCGGCTTGGCGAACAGCCCGGACAGTCGCCGCGCGCCGAAGCCGAGCGAGACGAACCAGACGGCGCTGGCGGTCACCGCGCCGACGCCGAACAGCCAGCGGCCGTCCCGTTGCTCGTTGGCCAGGGCACCGAGCAGCACGACGGTGTCGAGATAGACGTGCGGATTCAGAAACGTCAGCGCGGCGCACGTCAGCAGCACCCCGGCCAGCCGGGCGGGTGCCGCGGTCGACGGCGTCAGGGTCGAGGCCGACGGCTTCCACGCGCGCTTGGCGGCCAGCAGGCCGTACCCGACGAGGAAGGCGGCGCCGCCGATGGTGACGACGCTCAGCGCCACCGGGTGCGCGGCGATCAGTGCCCCGACGCCCGCGATTCCGGCGGCGATCAGCACGGCGTCGGACAGCGTGCACAGGGCGACCACCGGCAGGACGTGCTCGCGCCGGATGCCTTGGCGCAGCACGAAGGCGTTCTGGGCGCCGATGGCTGCGATCAGAGCGGACGACGCCAGGAAGCCGACGACCAGTGGTGAGTGCATGCCCCGACGCTACGAGCGGGGCGACCAGCGGTACAGCTAATCATTCTGTCGAACCATTAGAATCGCTAATGTGAGTCTGGACGCCCAACAGCTGGCGGCCTTCGCGGCCGTGGTCGAACTGGGTTCCTTCGACGCCGCGGCGTCACGGCTGCACGTGACGCCCTCGGCCGTCAGTCAGCGCATCAAGGCGTTGGAGCACGCGGTCGGTCAGGTCTTGGTGGTCCGTGAAAAGCCCTGCACGGCAACGGCGGCGGGCGTACCGCTACTGCGGCTGGCGGCCCAGACGGCGATGCTGGAGTCCGAGGCGCTCACGGAGATGACCGGTGCGCCCGACCGGCTCACGCGCGTGGCGCTGGCGGTCAACGCCGACTCGATGTCGACGTGGTTCACCGACGTGCTCGGCGTGCTGCCGCGGGTGCTGTTCGACGTTCGGATCGAGGACCAGGACCGGTCTGCCCGGTTGTTGCGAGAAGGGGCGGTGATGGGTGCGGTCACCACCGAGCGCACCGCGGTGTCCGGGTGCCGTACCGAGGCGCTCGGGGTGATGCGGTATCTCCCGGTGGCGAGTCCCGGCTACGTCGATCGGCATCTGCGCGGCGGTGTCATCGCGGCGACGATGGCGTCGGCACCGTCGCTGGCGTGGAATCACGACGATGCACTGCAGGACATGTTGCTACGCAAACTGTTTCACCGCACGGTCGCGCGTCCGGTGCACTACGTGCCCACCACCGACGGCTTCGCGGCGGCGACCACGGCCGGCCTGGGATGGGCGATGTACCCGGAGCGCGCCGCGGCGAAGGCGTTGGCCGACGGCACGTTCGTCCGGATCGCCGACGCGTTCCTCGACGTCCCCCTGTTCTGGCAGTGCTGGAAGCTCGACAGCCCGGTCGTCGACGCGGTCACCGCCGCGGTGCGAAGAGCCGCGGCATCGTTGAGGTAGCGGCGGCGGGGCGCCGGCGCGTCTAAGTGACGACCAGCGTTACCGTCGCGACCGCACTGTCGACGGTCCCGTCGTTGACCTTGTAGGTGAAGAAGTCCTGACCGACGAAGCCGGTGACGGGCTTGTAGCTGAACGCGAGTTGCGTGCCGTCGAAGAACAGCGTGCCGTGCTGCGTGGTGTCGATCAGGGTGCCGGTCAGCGTGTCGCCGTCGACGTCGGTGGATCTGTTGGCCAAGGAGAACGCGACGAAGCTGTCCTTGGCGATGGGGATGGTGTCGTTGGCTGCTGTCGGGGCGTCGTTCACTGCGGTCACCGTGATGGTGACGGTGACCGGAGCCGTGGTGGCAGCCCCGTCGGTGGCTTGGTAGGTGAACGAGTCGGTGCCGTTGAAGTTGGGCCCAGGGGTGTAGGCGAAGGACCCGTCGGAGTTGAGCGTGAACGTGCCGTGCGCGGTGGCCGTACCCGCACCTACCGTTAGCGCTTGCCCATCGGGGTCGGTGTCATTGCCGAGGACGCCGGGGGCGTTCACGGTCAGAGTTGCGTCCTCCGTGACGGTGTACGAATCGGCAGCTCCGACGGGTGGCTGATTCAGGGTGGCGGACACGGTGATGCTGACGGTCCCGACGGTGGACGCCGTGCCGTCGGACACCGTGTAGGTGAACGAGTCCGGCCCGGCGTAGCCGCTGGCCGGGCGATAGGTGAAGGCGCCGTTGCTGACCAGTTGGGTGAGGGTGCCGTGTTGAGGTTGGGTTCCCGCAACGATGCCGATCGCACTCCCCTCGGCGTCGGAGTCGTTGGCCAACAGGCCCGGTGCGGTGACGGTCAGGACGCCGTTTCCTGCGACGGTGTAGACGTCGGTGCCGGCGACGGGTGCGTCGTTGACCGGTGTGATGGTGATGGTGACGAGCGCGGCGTTGCTCACCGCGCCGGCGTTGTCCTTGACGGTGTAGGTGAAGCTGTCCGACGTCACTTCGGCACCGTTGGAGGCGTAGGTGACGGTGCCGTTGGTGTTGACCACGACGGTTCCGGCGGTGGGCTGCCTGACGATGACGATCGTGGTCGGGTTGACGGTGCCGTCGACGTCGGTGTCGTTGGCAGTCAGCGCAATTGACGCGGTGGCGCCTTCGGCGACGGTGGCGGCGTCGTTGACTGCGACGGGTGCGTCGTTGACCGGGGTGATCGTGACGGTCGTCGTCGCGGTGGAGCCGCCGTTGAGGGTGTAGGTGAAGCTGTCGGTGCCGTTGTAGTTCGCCGTGGGTGTGTAACTGGCGGTGGTACTCGTGTAGGTGACCGCGCCGTGGGTGGGTTGGGTGACCGCGGTGATGACCTTTGGTCCGCCGTCGGCGTCGGTGTCGTTGGCCAGCACCGTGATCACGGTGGTGCCGCTGTCCTCGGCGACGGTGGCGGTGTCGTTGACCGCGACCGGCGGTTGATCGACCGTGCCCGTCGACCCGATGGGCCCGATGGCGCCGACTGCTCCTGGGCTGCCGGTGGCTCCGTTGCGCCCCGGTGTGCCATCGACGGCGCCGTTGTTGAAATCGATGGTGCCGCCGGCGCCGGGGGTGCCGCCGCTGCCGCCGGTGCCGCCCGGGCCGCCGGTGCCGTCGAGGCCGCGGACGCCCGCTGTGCCGAAGTCCCCGCCGGAACCGCCGGTGCCACCGCTACCGCCGGTGCCGCCGCTGCCACCCGACCCGCCGGTCCCGCCGTTGCCGCCATTGCCGGCATTGCCGCCGATACCGCCAGCCACCCCGTTGTTGAAACCGATGCTGCCGCCCGTGCCGCCGGTGCCGCCGGTGGCGCCCGTCCCGCCGGTGCCGCCAATGCCGCCGGTGCCGCCAATGCCGCCGGTGCCGCCGAGCTGTCCGGCCATGCCGCCGGTGCCGCCCGCCCCGCCCGGGCCGCCGCTGCTTCCGGGCAAACCGGCTCCGCCAGTGCCGCCGTTGCCAGCGTTGCCACCGATCGCCGTGTTGTTGCTGCCGTCTGAGACGATTGCCCCGTCCGCGGGCCCAATGTTGCCGCCGTTGCCGCCGTTGCCTCCTCCGTTACCGCCGCTGCCGCCGTTACCGGCGTTGCCGCCGGTTGCCGTGTTGTTGCCGCCGTCGCTGACGACTGCCCCGTTGTAGTAAGCGATGCTGCCGCCGTTGCCACCGTTTTGCCCGTAGGTCCCGGCGGCGCCGTCCCCTGCGTTCGCCCCGGTCGCAGTCGCGTTGCTGCCCGTTATGACTGCCCCGTTGAAGCTGCCGATACTGCTGCCATTGGCCGCGGTGGTGCCATTGGGGGTGACCGGCATCCCGGCCGCGCCAGTGGCACCGGTCCCGCCGGTGCCGCCCGTACCGCCGTTGCCGTACAGGCCGGCATTGCCGCCGTTGCCGCCGGTGCCGGGCGTGCCGTCGTTGGCGTCGGCGGCCGCACCTTGGCCGCCGGCCCCACCGTTGCCGCTGTTGGCGACCGGGCCGGTGACCGCGGTTCCGGCGAGACCGACATTGCCGCGGCTGCCGCCGCCGCCGGGTGTGGTGCCGGCCGGCCCGGCGCTGCCACCCATCCCATGGGCGCCGGGGTTGCCGCCGTTGCCACCATTGCCGCCTGTGGGGTGAGCGGTACCTCCGGTTGCGCCGGATCCGCCGTTGCCCGCCGCGCCGGCAGCACCGCCGTTACCACCATTGCCGCCGTTACCGTTGGTGCCGGCGATCGCGCTGCCCGCGGTCGTGCCGGCGTTGCCTCCGGCACCGCCGCTGCCACCGGTAACGCCCGACCCGCCGTTGCCGGCGTTGCCGCCGTTCGCGCCGGTTCCGACGGCGGCTGGGTCACTGCCGGCGTCATAGCCCGCCGCACCTGAGCCCCCGTCCCCTCCCGCAGCGCCATTGCCACCGTTGCCGCCGTCGCCGTTGGCCCCGGCCGCCCCGATCGTCGATCCGGCACCGCCGACCCCGGCGTTGCCTCCGTTGCCTCCGGTGCCGCCGCTGCCACCGGCCTGCCCCGTGACCCCGTCCGCACCAGGCGTAAGACCCGCGGCCCCAGTTACACCGGCCGCGCCGCGCCCACCGGTACCGCCGCGGCCACCGTTGCCACCCGCGCCACCCATGCCTTGAACGGCAGTGGCCCCGTTGGCGCCGCCGCCACCGCCGCTGCCGCCGGTGCCTGCTGCACCACCGATGCCTGCGAGGCCGGCTGCACCGCCGACTCCGCCGTTGCCGCCGTTGGTTCCCGCGGTGCCCGCACCACCGCTGGCACCGGCCGTCGTCGCGTCGGCCCCGTCGTGCCCGTCGGTGCCGTCGGCACCCCGACCGCCCATACCGCCGGTGCCGGCGTCACCACCCGCGCCCCCAAAGCCGTTGACTCCCAAGGCGCCCAAAGTCGAGCCGGCGCCGCCGCTTCCGGCGTTGCCGCCAATGCCGCCATTTCCGCCGCTGCCACCGGCCTGCCCGGTGCCGCCGTCCGCGCCGGGCACTGGGCCCGCCGCGCCGGTTACACCTGCCGCGCCGCGCCCACCGGTGCCGCCGCGCCCGCCATTGCCACCGGCGCCGCCCACGCCTTGGATTGCAGTGGCGCCAGTGGCGCCGCGCCCGCCGCCGCTGCCGCCGGTGCCTGCGGCACCACCGACACCGGCAAGGCCGGCAGCGCCTCCGGCACCGCCGCCGCCACCCGCGCCGCCGGCGGTGCCCGCACCACCGTTGGCACCGGCGGTGATCGCGTTGGCACCGTCAGATCCATTGGCGCCGTTGGCACCCTGGCCGCCCGCGCCGCCGGTGGCGGCGTTACCACCACGCCCACCGTTGCCGTTGACACCGGCGGTCCCGGCCGCGCCAATCAGCCCTGCGCCGCCGCCCGCGCCCGCGTCGCCACCCGTGCCGCCCGTGCCACCGGATCCACCTGCCATGCCGACTCCACCGGTGGCTCCGGCCACGGTGGCCGCCAATCCCTGTGCGCCTGCGACGCCGTTACCGCCGGCACCACCACTGCCACCGGACCCGCCGGTGCCGCCGGTGCCCAGCAGCAGGCCGCCGGTGCCACCGGCCCCACCCCTTCCGCCGGCAGAACCATTGCCGCCGGACTGGCCGGCCGTGAGGCCGTTGGCGCCGTTGACACCGGCCACCCCGGTGCCGCCGGCGCCGCCGGTGCCGATGAGCAGGCCGCCGTTGCCGCCGCGCCCGCCCGCACCGCCGTTGATGCCCGTCACCCCGGCCCCACCGTTGCCGCCGTTGCCGAGCACCCCGACCGCACCGCCGGCGCCGCCCGCGAAGCCGCTGCCTCCAATGCCGAGCAGCAGGCCGCCGTTGCCGCCGGCGCACGCCACGCCGCTTGCGCAGCTGTCCCCGGTGTAGCTGTATCCGGTACCCAGCAGCAACCCGGCGTTGGGGTGCGCGGCGGTGCCGTTGCTGATGAACACCGCCAAGATCCCGTTGATCAGTGCGCCAAGATCCGGTGGGGCCACGGCTGGCTGCGGGGCCAGCGCCGTGGCAGTGATCCGGGGGGCCACCACGGCACTACTCGTCAGAGTCGTGGCGAGTGAAGATTGCACGTTGGCAACGGTTTTCGTCATGCCAGTCGTACCGGTCGACGACGTCGCGGAGGCCTCAGGCTTAGACGTGGTCGGTGTGTCGTCGGCGTCGGTGCCGGCCGTGCCTGCTGCTCGGTGGCCGGAACCGGAGTCGGTCGTGGCGCCCTGGTCACCGGTGACCGTGGACGTGGTGCCCGCATCGGCGTCGTGACGGCTGTGCCCGCCCGGACGACCGGAGGTACCCGACTTCCCGGAGACACCCGAGGTCGACGCCCCCGACTCCGACGACTCTGGCCGCCCCGTCACCGTCGACGACGCCGAGGATAGGGCGTTCTCGCCAGCAGTCGACGTGCCGGCAGCACTCTGCGACGAGGTCGTGCCGGTCGCCTGGCTCGTCGAGCTCGACGACGCACCGTTCGACGGCGACGCACCGCTGCCCGTGCCCGTCGAATCACCCGAACCGCCCTGGTGGGCAGTCGAGGAGGATCCGGCGTCGGAGGCGGTGGTGTCGGCCTGCGCCGCGCCGGCACCGGCGAGCATCGCCGCCCCCACCCCGACGCTCAACGCCCCAGCGGTCAACCAACTCGACACCGGCAGCACCCGGCGCCCGTCAACATCAGCTGTGAATTTGCTGTGTTGGCCGTTGGTGCGATGCCGTCCCGCCACGGGGGTCCCCTTCGAGTTACACGATTCCATAGCGGGACACGCCGTACCGCCAGACCACGCCAACCAGCGGCCGCCCTGGACCGGTCATCCGACGTCGCGAACACGCGCTGACAGATGGGGTCTGGGACGGCCTGCCGGGCGCTCATTGTTTTGCTAATTGACGGCGCCGATGGTCAACGTAGCGGACGAACCATCGCTACGGGCGCCGAATCGTGCGCCGGCATGCAAGTGCAGTAGTCCTTCGTCACTTTTGCAGTAGTCCACGTCCGCGCGACCCCACGACTGCAGTAGTCGACGGCACGAGGTGTACCTCCGAGCCGACCACGCGGTAGTGGCCGCACCGGACGCCCCGTCGGGCGCGCCACTCTTGCGATGCGATGCCGCCTGCGTCAGCCGTCGGCTCAGCCGGCGCTGTCAGAGCTGCTGCTGCCGGCGGGGGGTCTTGCCCGTGGCGCCGCTACCTCCGAGTCCGCCGATGCCACCCGTGCCGCCAACTCCCTGAGCGCCGGCAGTACTGCAGCCGGGGGCACCGGTAGGACCGTTCACGCCGAGCCTTCCCGGAGTGCCGGTCCCGGCGTTGACGCTGCCGCCGTTGTTTGGGCCGATGGTGCCGACCGCTCAGCCCCTCCGATGACGGCCTCTACTGCGTCCTGCGCGCTGTGTTCGCCCCGTGCTGCCCGACCCCGACGGCTATTCGATCGTGTTGCCGGGCACTCGCGTCCACTGGGACCACCTCGGGAGACCGGGGGTGGGCACACCATTCGGCAGGCCCGACGACCCGCCGGGATACGGGGTGTACGACCTCGGGTCGCAGACATGCCCAAGCCTGCTCGACCCGCCCGACAAGGTCTGCCCCGAGTGGACCGAATAAGCCGTCGTCGTGGGGTCGGGACCACCACGAAACTTCAGAGCGAGGCTAGCGGCCACGTCTTGGGCACGGACTGGGTACCGTCAGCGGCCGACCACGGGTATGAGCCGAGCGATGCGGTGACTCCAACCTCGAGACACGGGGGCAGCCGACGCACGGCGGGCTATGTGGCCGCGCGCGACCAGTTCACCGGTGACCGCCACCCCGCACGCTTGCGCGAGCAACAGGGAGATCAAGACCAGCACCTGAACCGCGCCGGCTTGCGCCGCGGATCCCGTCGCCAGCAACACGCCGACGAACGCGCCGGGCAACGTGACCAGCCCGGCGGTGCGGGCTTGGTCCAGGTTCGGCAGCAGGGCATCGCTGAGCGGCCGCTCGATCACCTCCATGCGCGAGTCTCGTTCGGATAGGCCAAGACTCAACGCCGCCTCGACTTCACCAGAGCGCTGACCCAGCGCGTCGAGTGCACGGCGAGCGGCCACCCCGGCGGCGCTCATCGTGCCGCCGAGCACGATCCCGAATACCGGTACGAGCGCGACCCCAGTCAACGGAACCACGCGAGTCAGCAGCAGAAGCGGGATGACCGAGGTCATTCCAGCCGCGAGCGACACCGTCAGCCATGGCGAGCCATGGTTGGCCTCGCTGCGGCGGGCCGCGGTCACCGTAGCCACGACGAACATGACCGCCAGCACCAGCATCGAGGACCACAGCCGAGACATCGCGGCAGCCAGCACGGTGGCGACTGCAGCCAGCTGCACTGCCGCGCGAACGGCCGCGCCAGGTACGGGCCACAGCGAACCGCGGAGGACGAACTTTGAGACGAGTCCCGCGGCTCCCGCCATGACGACGCAGACGACGACGAGGCCCGGACCCAGCAGCGGTTCGCTGTTACTCACGACGCCAGTGTCCCAATGCTCGTGACGGGTAGGTGATGGCGCGGGCACTGAAACCGTTCTTTTGAATTCGTCGTGGGCGATCGCCAGCGAAGCCGTCATTGCCGACTATCGTGGGCAAATGTCCGTTGACGATCAGTCTCAGACGACGCGCGGCTTCCCCAGTCAAGCGGCGGTCGACGCCGCGGAGATGGGCGTCGACGGTCAGCGACCCAGTCGCCTGGACAAGGCGATCATGGGCGGCCCACCGCAGCGGACCGGACGCTACGAGTATCGCTACGACACCGATGCCTGGATGTGGTCCGACACGGTCGCCCGGATGCACGGCTACGAACCCGGCGAGGTCGTCCCGACCACCGACCTGGTGCTCAGCCACAAGCATCCCGACGACCTGGTCGAGGTGCGGGCGTTGCTGTCGCAATCCTCGGCACCGTTCAGCAGCCGGCACCGCATCATCACCGCCTCCGGCGAGACGCGAAAGGTCGTCGTCGTGGGCGACGCCGTCACCGACGACGACGGACGCATCGTGGCCACCCGTGGTTTCTACATCGACGTCACCGACAGTTTCACCACCGACTTGCAACAGTCCATCAGCGAGGAAGTGGAGTCGATCCTTCGACACCGCCAAGTCATCGACCAGGCCAAGGGCATGCTGATGGCGGTCTACCGAATCGACGCCGACGCCGCGTTCGGCATCTTGCGGTGGCGCTCCCAGGAACTCAACGTCAAACTGCATGCCATCGCCGAACGGTTGGTCGCGGAACTTCCCTTCGCATTGGACGTCAACCCGGCCGCCACCAGCCCCGTCGACCGATACCTGATGGGTTTGACGTTCGATTGAGAGTGCTCGATTGACGGCGCACACTCAACCGCTCCCACGTCACCGAGTGTGGGCGGTTCACTCGGGGTCACGGGCAGCGCGATGGCGATGGCGCTGGTAGGCGTTGCCGCGTGCCACGCCTAGCGCGTCACCGATCTCTCCCCAGGCTGCGTCGGCATCGCGCGCGGCGTCCACGGCGACCTGCAGCCGATGCTGTGCCCCCTGGATGTCGGAGGGTCGTCCAGTCGCGGTCGCCGCCGCCAACCGCTCGTGGGCCGTGCGCACGGTCGACAGCAGTGCGGCCTTCTTCTGCGCAACCTGCGTGACGACGTCGCGGCTGGTGTCGGTCGAACTCAACATCTACACCCCCAGTGGGAACGTGACCCCGATGGCGCCGTTGTCGGCCGCCATCCATGGACAATTCTCGGATTCGCCGCGGGAGGGGTCGCGCTCCGCGCCGGCATCCACAGACCTCTGCTTGATGGTCTTCCGGTACCACCACTCGGCCTGAAGGTGACGTACCTCTATCTCTTCATCGGAGATGGCGGCGATGTCGTTAGCCTCGCGTAGAAATTCGCCGGTGGTCGGGGCCGGTTCAGTCGGATTCGAACTGCCGAAGGCGAGCTCGCATTCCGTCGACGAGCAGGCGTAATCCGACGCCGAACGTCACGTCGGCGGCGGTGGCTCCTTGCGCCTTGGCGGCCGCCTTGCGGGCCTCGAGTGCGGCGTGCATCGTCGGCGCTCGGTCCGCGAGGGAACCCGGTGCCTGGTTGTCCTCGGGTGCGAGGACGTCGAGTGCCGACCCGATGATGAAGGACTCCAGCGCGATGACCGCCGACGCGAGTTCCGACACGGGCCATCCTTGGCGGTGGAGGGCGCTGAAGATGGTTTCGTAGTTGAGGAAGACCGCTTCTTCGTCACCGAGGGGCAGGATGGCGAGCAGCGCGATCGTCTGCGGATGAGCGGCAAAGGCGTCGCGGTAGGCCCAGGCCCACGGGACGAGCGCGTCGTACCACGGCAGGTCGTCGAAGTGGTCTACCTCGAAACTCAAGGCGAGCCTTCCGCGCATCGCGTTCACCACCTCGTGGCGGTTGGCGACGTGGTTGTAGAGCGCGGGCGGCTGCACGCCGAGGCGCTTCGCGAGCTCCTTCATCGAGAAACCCTCGGCCCCAGCTTCTTTCGAAAGTTCGACGGCGGTGTCGATGATGAGGTCCCGCGTCAGGATCGCTTGCTTCGGCCGGCCGGCGCGCCTCGGCGATGCTGAGCTCATGAACTCAGGGTAGGCGATCCGTTGACGGAATCAGCCGCCCGCGGTAACGTCCGGCCAGCCTTATTTACTCCCATTAATTTAGCTCTCGAGCACCGCGTTACCCTCGAAACCATCCCGACGAAAGTAGTCACATGGCGACCACGGCATCGATGATCATTCGGGATGCGAACATCCGCACGCAGAATCCGGCGCAGCCGCGGGCCGAAGCCGTAGCCTTCGACGGGGACACAATCATCGCCGTCGGATCGCTGGCATCCGTCCTCGAGTTGCGTGGTGCCACAACCGAAGTGGTCGACGCGGGGGGCCGCACCTTGACGCCGGGGCTCATCGACGGACACATCCATCCGTTGATGGGTGCGGCGGCAACACGGGGAGTGGACTTCGGTGGAGTCACCACCATGCCCGAATTCCTCAAGCGGCTACGGACCGAAGCCGACCGAATCCTCCGTGAGGATCCTCAGGCCTGGCTCCGCGGCTGGAACCTGGACTACGGCGTCTTCGCCGGCCGCACGATCACCGCCGAGGAGATCGAGGACGCCGTTCACCGGCTGCCCACCGCGGTGTTCTTCTTCGACATGCACACCATGCTGGCCTCGTCGGAGGCGCTGGCCCGAGCGGGTGTCACCGGCGCGGTCCACTTCGACGACGTGTCACAGATCGTCCTGGACGACGACGGCCGTCCGACCGGTGAGGTTCGTGAGGCCACCGCCTACGACCACGTCCTGGCGGCCGCGCCGGTGCTGACCCGGGCCGACGGCATCGGAATCAGCAGACGGGTCCTCGCGCAACTCAACTCGTCGGGCATCACCGGGGGTTGCGTCATGGACGGCGACGCCGAGGCCATCGACTTCCTCGAGGAAATGGCAGAGACCGGGCCCGGTCTTCCGGTCCGGCTGGTGACCGCGTTGCGACACGGTCCGGAGCGTGACGACGACGGGATCGCCGAGTTCATCTCGTTGCGGGACCGCAAGGGTCGCCACTGGCGCGGCGGCGTCATCAAGATGTTCCTCGACGGTGTCATCGACACGGGAACCGGCTGGCTCTCCGAGCCCGACACCATGGGTGAGGGACTGCTGCCCTTCTGGCCGGACCCCGCCCACTACGCCAAGACCGTCGAACGCTATGCCGCGGCGGGCTTTCAGATTGCCACCCACGCGATCGGCGACCGCGCCATCAGCGCGGCCATCGACGCCTACCTGGCGGTCGGCGTGATCGCGAAGAATGGTGTGCCACACCGCATCGAGCACCTCGAGTACCTCGCCGACGAGGACCTGCCGCGACTGGCCGCCGCCGGCATCACGGCGTCCATGCAGCCACTTCACCTCCAATGGCGCAAGGCCGACGGCTCGGACTCGTGGGCGACTCGGCTCGGGCCGGAGCGCACCACGCGCGCGTGGCGCATCCGAGACATCATGCGAGCCGGGGCGCCGGTGGCCCTGGGCTCCGATTGGCCGGTCGCGCAGCTCGACGCGCGGATTGGCATGGCGTGGGCCAGACTTCGCCGCACTCCAGGTGAGCGCGACGGCTTCGTCTTCGAACCGGATCAGCGCCTCACGGCCGAGGAGGCACTGGACGGCTTCACGACGTGGTCGGCGGCCGCGCAGGGTGACGGAAGCCAGCTGGGCAAGATCGAGGTCGGCTTCAAGGCCGACGTCGCGCTGTGGGCCGACGACCCGGTCGCGGTCGACGCCGACGATCTCGTCGACGTACCGGTGCACCTCACCGTCGTCGGCGGTGACGTGGTGCATCGCCACGACGACGTGTAGGGGCGTCGTCAGACCGCGGGGTGGTCCGACGCTCCCCGCTCCTCGGCGATGGAGTTGCCGCCGTCGACGACGAAGACCTGGCCGGTGACGTAGGACGCCGCAGCGGAGGCCAGGAACGCGACGACGGCGGCGACCTCGTCTGCTCGCCCGGAGCGTCCCATGGGGGTGGCCGCTCCCATCGCGTTCTCGTGTTCGGTGGCCGATCCCGTCGAAATCCAACCGGGCGCAACGAGGTTCGCGGTGATGCCTCGACGGGCGTGGTCGACCGCAATCGATCGCGTCAACCCCACCAGGGCAGCCTTCGCCGCGTGATAGGCGGCGTCTCCCCGGTAGGCCATCACCGGACCCGACACCGAACCGACGTTGACGATCCTCCCGAACGCTTGCTCCGCCATGGGGGACAGCGCGGCCCGGGTGACGAAGAAGTTCGTGTCGAGGTTGCGGGAGATCGCCGCGTGCCACTGGTCGTCGGACGTGAGTTCGGCCGGCGTCTGTTCCTCGCTGCCCGTGGTGGCCGTCATGCCGGCGTTGTTGACGAGGACGTCGAGTCGGCCGAAGCGCTCGAGGGTGTCTGCGACGAGGCGCCGTGCAACCGCGGAGTCGCCGAGGTCGCCGACGAAGCCGACCGCCGTCGCGCCGGCGGAAACCAGTTCGGCGACGCGGTCGTCGATCCGCGAGGACGTCGCCGCGATCAGCAGCGCGTGCGTCGGCGCCAGGGCGTGGGCGCAGGCGAACCCGATGCCGGTGGGACTGCCTGCGCCCGTCACCACGGCGACGGGCCTCGACGCGTCGGCCGTTGCCGGATCCATCACCCATTACCTCCGTGGACGTCGAGCAGTGCTGGTGGTCGACGAAGGTCAATCACCTTATCTCCGTTCGCCGTTGGCGAGGCGACGGACTTGGCGAACGAGGCGGCTGACGCCGCTCAGCGCGTACCCGACACCCAACCACACGGCCAGGGCCAGGCCGGGGTGGTGGTAACCCGTGACCACGATCAGAATCGTGGCGCCGACGAACACGATGAGAAGGACGACTTCGGGCGCAGGGTACTTGTCCCCTGAGCTGCTCATACCTGCGATGTTAGCCATGACTCGGTGGTGACCCGTCGGTTTCCCTCCTCACCACGTACATGGCCTGCCCGGGGATCCGGATGATGGGGATTCGGCGGGGGGCTCCGAATCCGGCGTCGCGGAGCCAGCCGTGCAAACGGTCCGGAGTGTGCACCTGAGACCCGGAGCTGAGGTACATGAACAAACCGAGGACGTTGGCCTGGGCCGACGTGCGCCGGCTCGGCTCGGCGAACGCGTCCATGACGGCCAGCGTCCCGCCGGGCGCGAGCGCATCGTGGATGCGGGTGAACAGCGCCACGATCTGCTCGGCGGACAGGTGGTGGAGGAGGTTGAAGCACAGCACGGCGTCGTACCCGCTGCCCAGGTCGTCCGTCGTCGCGTCCCCGTCCCGGTGCACCACCCGGTCGGACATCCCCGCGCGGGCGATGATCTCCCGACCGATCTCCGCGCTGCCCGGTAGGTCGAAGACGGTCGCGGTCAACGTCGGATGGCGCCGGCACAGCTCGGCCGAGTACCAGCCGTGCCCTCCGCCGATGTCCAGCAGCGATCGCGAATCATCGGGCAAGCCAAGCTTCTTCGCCACCTCTTTGGCGCTGAGCCGGGCGAGCTCCAGCTGTCCGGCGATGTAGCGCCGCCAGTACGGGTCGCCGGGCGGCGCGTCGTGGTGGCCGGCGGGCTGGCCGCTGCGGGTCACCTCCGGCAGGTCCGACCACCAGTCCCAGTAGTCCGACGTCCCCGCGACGTACTGCGCCACCGACAGCGCAGAGTCCGGGTCGAGCCAGCGCCGGGAGGAACGGCTGAGCCGGTAGCGGTCACCGCGCGCCGTGACGTGGCCCGCCGACCGGAGGCAGTCCAGCAGCATCCGAGTCGGCACCGGGTCCAAGTTCAGATCGGCGGCCAGTTGCGCCGCCGTGGCCGGTTGCCGAGCCAGGCGGGCGGTGATGCCGGTACGCACGCCGGCGATGAGGACCGCCGACAGGGCCATTCCGCCCCAGGCCTCCCCGGCGGCGGTCGGCACGAGGCCCACCCGCAGCGCCAGCCACTCGAGGGGGTTGGCGCCTCGCAGGGCAAGTCTCACTGTTAGGACCTTCCGTCGCGGGGCACTCACCACTACGTCAGCGGTTCATGTCGCGCTTACCCGTTGCCACGATCGGCAAGCGCCCTCCGGAGCGGAAACGACGACCACGGTGCAGACCCCCATGGAACACCCCGCCGAGCCTTCCTTCGCCGACCGTGCGCGGGGCCTGTTCGTCACCAGCCATCCGTGGCCGTCGCTGGCCATCTCGGTTCTGGTCGCCGTGGTCGCCGCACAGGCGGCGCCGCATGGCTTCGGGCCCGTGCTGGCCGGCCCCGCCATGCTGGCCGGCCAGCTGTCGATCGGCTGGTGCAACGACGCCTGCGACGCATTGGGGGACGCTGCGGCGGGCCGCACGGACAAGCCGGTCGTCACCGGAGCCGTCAGCGTGCGCACGGTGTGGATCGCGGCGTACGCCTCACTCGTCGCCGCGCTGGCGATGGCGGCGGCGATCAGCGTGCCGACCGTGATTCTGCTGGCGGTCATCATCGGCGCCGCATGGGCCTACAACCTGGGTCTCAAGTCCAGCCCGGCGTCCGGGCTGGCCTACGTCCTGGGGTTCGGTCCGCTCCCGGCGTACGCGTTCAGCACCCTGCCCGGCCACCCGGTGCCCGCGTGGTCGGTGACCGCGGCGGCCGCCCTGGTCGGGCTCGGCGGTCACTTCGCCGACGTGCTGCCCGATCTCGCCGCGGACCGGGCGGCGGGCGTCGGCGGCCTGCCTCAGCGGGTGGCCGCGCGCTGGGGCGCCGGTGCGGTACGCACGTGCGCGCTGACGCTGCTGCTGTCGGCGTCCGTGCTACTGGTCGTCGCGTCCAGCCGCCTCTGGGTGGGCGTGGGCGGGTTGGCTGCCGCCGTCGTGCTCGCGGTGATCGGGGCCCGCGGCGAGGGTCGGGTGCCGTTCGCCGCCGCGTTCGGCATCGCCGCCGTCGACGTCGTGGTGCTGGCGGCGGGCGGGCTCGTGCCGACGTGACCGACGCTCATGGCCCGGGCGCGAAACGGGTCTGCCCCGGCCCAATCGCCTTGGCGGCGTACATCGCCGCGTCGGCGTCGCGAAGCAATTCGAGCGCATCTCGGTGGTCGACGGGCTCCACCAGGGCCACTCCGATGCTCGCGGTGACGGTGATGGTGGCATCTCGGTAGGACACGGGAGTGGCTGCCGCGCAGTGTAATTCGCGGATCCGCTGGTCGACGGCCCGTCGGTCGGCGGGCTCGAAGAGGAGCACGAGGAACTCGTCGCCGGCCAGTCGAGCGATCACGTCGTGGTCGCGCAGGGTGTCGCGCATGCGGGTGGCGACCGTGGTCAGCACCGCGTCGCCGGCGACGTGCCCGTGCGAGTCGTTGACGAACTTCACCTTGTCCAAGTCGACGAACAACACCGCATGGACGCGACGGTCGGCGTCGGGTGCGATCGCGCGCGCCAGCCGACCCAGTGCGTAGGCCCGGTTGGGCAGACCGGTCATGGTGTCGTGATCGGCGGCGTGGGCCAATTGCTCCCGGGCTAGCATCTGCGCGGTCACGTCGACGAAGGTGCACAGAATCGGCGATCGCGGCGGGTCCTGCTGGTTGAGCAAGCGCACGCTGATGGACAGCCAGAGCCGCCGGCCGTCCTGGCGGTCGACGCCGATCACGTGATCGGTGTGCGGTGCACCGGATTCGATCGTCAGCCGAATCGCCTTGTGCTCTCCGACGATCAGTTCGCCGTCCTGGTCGAAGATGGGGATGTCGGCGGCGAACGGCGCGGTGCCCTCGGTGACGCCGTCGAAGATGCGCCACGCGGTCGGGTTGGCCGAGGTCATCACGCCGTCCGGATCGAACACCACCACGCCGGCGTCCATGGCCATCACGACGGACTCGAAGTGACGCTCGGCGAGGCGCAGGGCGGTCATGTCCGCACACACGAAGACGAAGCCGTTGTCGGTTTCGGCGGCCGAGACGCGAACCGATCGGGTGGCGCCGTCGGCGGCGAAGTGCGTGGTGTGCAGGACGCCGCCCAGTTCCAGGACCGACCGCGCGTCGAGGCTGGTTCCGACCGCGTCGCTCACCGGCAGCCCGAGGACGTCACCGACGCTGCGGCCGTAGATCGTCTCGGCGGCAGCGTTCCAGCTGGTGACGACGCCCTCTTCGGTGACGCCGACGACCGCGTCACTGACGTGGTCGAGCAGGGCCGCCTGGTACTTGAGGAGCGTGGCCGCCTTGGCGTTGGTCAAGTCCCGGAAGGTGGTGACGATGGCGGGCCGACCGTCCCAGTCGACGCGCATCGACGTGGCCTGGACGTCGCGCGCGGATCGCCGAGGTCGGCCCATCACGACCTCCGACGGCGTCGAGGAGTCGCCCTCGCGGCGCAGACCCTGAAGGCGGCGTTCGACCGCGGGGTAGGAGTCCTCGTGGACGAACTCCGAGACGCTGCGGCCGATCAGTCCGACCGCCGGATCCACGTTCATCCAGCGAACGGCCGCGGCGTTGGCGAACACGATTCTGCCGTCCGCGTGGACGCAGATGCCGTCCGACGACATCTCCGCCAGGCGCGCGAGGCGCTCCTGGAAGACCTGCGCGTCGTCGGAGCGCGCGCCGGTGGAATCCGTGCGACCCGTCGTCATGCCCTGCTTCCCGCGCGCTCATCGAACGCCGTCCAGGCTACGTGCCCTGCCGGGGCTGGCAACGGGCATTGCGCCGATGGGGGCGCCCGCCGTCTCACCAACCGGTCGCGAGGACCCGTTCGAGGGAGTCGACGAAGTAGTCCACCGAGTCCTTCGACACGCACAGCGGCGGCTTGATCTTCAGGACGTTCTGGAAGTCGCCGGTGGGTTGCATGACGACGCCGAGCGCGAGCAGGCGATCGCAGATGGCGGCCGTCTCCGCCGTGGCGGGTTCGAGAGTGTCGCGGTCGCGCACGAATTCCAGGCCGAGGTACAGGCCGGAGCCGTGGACGGTGCCGACGATCGGATGCTCGTCGGCCAGCGCGAGGAGGCGGGCCTTCAGGTGTGCGCCGACGACCCGCGCGTTCTCCTGCAGGCCCTCCTGCTCGATCACGTCGAGCACGGCCAGACCGATCGCCGACGAGACCGGTGAGCCACCCGTGGAGGAGAAGAAGTATCCGCCCGTGCGGTAGCGCTCGGCGACGTCGCGACGGGTGACGACGACTCCGATCGGTTGGCCGCTGCCCACTGACTTTGCGACGGCCACCACGTCGGGGACGGCCTGCTGCTGCTGGAAGCCCCAGAACCATTCGCCGAGGCGGCCGTAGCCGACCTGCACCTCGTCGGAGATCGCCAGGCCGCCGTGCCTGCGCACCGCGGCGTACACCTCCTTCAGATAGCCGTCCGGGAGCGGGACGCCCCCGGCGTTGCCGAAGTAGGGCTCGCAGATGAAGCCGGCGAGACGGGTTCCCGCGGCGGCCAGGTCGTCGATCACCCGTACCGCCTCGGGGGCGTAGCGGACGGCGTCGGGGCCGCGGTGCACGCCACGATAGGAGTTCGCCGCGTCGACGGTGTGCACCCAATCCGGGCGCGTGGCAAGCGCATTGGGGTTGTCGGCGATCGAGGTTGAGACCGCGTCGCTGGCGTACGTCCAACCGTGGTAGGCCTCGCGCATCGCCACGACGTCGGTGCGACCCGTGGCGGCCATGACGATGCGGATGGCGAGATCGGTTGCCTCCGAACCGGAGTTGACGAAGAACACGGTGTCGAGTTCGTCGGGCAGCGTCGCGGAGATCCGGTCGGCGTACTCGGCAATGACGCGATAGTTGAAGCGGGAGTTCGTGTTCAGCAGATGCATCTGCCGATGGGCCGCCTCGACCACCCGGGGGTGGGCATGCCCGACGGAGGCGACGTTGTTGACCATGTCGAGGTAGACGCGGCCGTCGACGTCGGCCAGGAACTCGCGCCATCCCCGCTCGATGCGAGGAGGGTGGGCGTAGTAGTGCTCCTGCACGTCGGCCAGCACGCTCTCGCGCAGGGCGAGGGTGTCGTCCTCGTCCTGGACGACCGTCGCCGCCACGCCGAGCACTGGCCCGGGGTCGCCGGCGAGGGTGTGCCAGCCGGCGGCGTAACCGGCCTCTACCAGGTGCGGCACCTCGCCGGCGTTGCCACGGGTGAACTGCACCGTGATGGGGGTGCGCGCCGGCAGCCGGCCGCGATCCTTCGCCGCGCCCGGGATGCCGGTGAATCGCACGGCGTGCGCGCCGGTGACGACCGTGACGCCGTCCTCGGTGGACTCGAGCCGACCGTCGGCCGGGACGGTGACGGCCGTGTCCTCGGCCAGCCACACGGTGAGCGTGGTGGGCACGGTGGCCGGTGCGGCGGGAGTGCGCACGGGAGCTCCGGTCAGCCGCGGTCGCCAAGCCGGCGCGACCGCCGCGGTTGCGCCGCCGTCCAGCGCCGCCAGCGCGGCGGTGGTGAGCGCGCCTCGATCCAGCCAGCGTCCCTCGTCGTTGAGCGTCGAGGTCGTGCCGGGATCGAGGATTGCCGCGTCGGCCACGCCGCCGACCAGGGGGGCCGCGGTCCACACCGGGTGGGGGCGCGGCGCGAAACCCAGTGCACGACGGATGCATTCGCCCATCACCTCGAACGGCACCGACGCCGCCTGCCGGAGGATCCGGAACTCGCGATCCAGCGCGGCGTCGGCGTAGGCGTTCCCCGCGTCGAGGCGAACCTGCTGACGTCCGCTCAGCGCCAACACCACCCCGCGCAGGGCGACCAGCGGCCAGAGCGCGTCGACCTCGTCGTCGCCGAGCGGACGCAACGCGTGGAAGGCACGGACGGCGGGCAGTGTGTCGGCCGGGGTGAGGCCGTCGTGGTGCAGCAGGGAGGAGACGGTGACGGCGATTTCGTTGACGGCCCACGACTCGGCGACGTCGCCGAAGTCGATGACGGCATCGGGCAGCGCCCCGGGTTCGCCGATCACGTTGTCGTCGGTGATGTCGAAGTGGCCGAGCTGGGTCGGCAGCCCGGTGGCGACCACGTCCACTCGCCGTTGTGCGGATTCGGCCACCGCGGTGGCGTATTGGCGCACCTCCGCGTCGGGTTCGTCGGCTGCGAGGGTCGCGATCACGCGCTCGGCGTGGCGCAGGTCCCACTGCAGCACGCGGCCCGACGCCGGGTGGCCGAGGTCGGCGAGCGCGACGCTGACCTTTCCGGCGAGCTCGCCCATCCGGGCGACGGTGGCGGGGGAGAGGTAGCCCGACCCCGTCAGGGTGGTGCCGGAGACGTGGGTGATGACGCGGGCGTGGATGCGGCCCTGGGAGGTGCTCCACCACGCGGACATCGGCCCGTGCGGCCCGTCGACCACCTGGGGGACGCGCAGCGTCGGCTCCCGCTCGGCGACGGTCGCGGCGGCCAGGCCCTGTAAGTCGATCTCCGACTCGCTGAAGACGGGGTTGCTGAGCTTGAGGACGCCGATCGGCGCGGTGCTCGCGACGTCGGACACCACGAAGTTCTGGTCCTGCTGGCTGCCCAGTTCGGTGACGGTGCACGCCATTCCGAACGTCTCGTCCATCAGTCGCCGAACCTCGTCGACCTCGAGGGTCGGCGTGGGCAGCTTGGGGTTGGCGAAGAAGTCGAAGACCTGTTCGGTCATGGAGGTGTCCTCACTCTCTCTCGAAGACGGTGCGGCAGGCGCTCACAGCGGCGACCCGGCGGTGGTGGCGAGAGCCCCGGCAACGGCGCCGTCGCCGTTGCGCGCGACGACGACGATCAGCGGTCCGTACGGTGCCCGCCACTCGCTGTGCGGAGCGTTGGGTTTTATTCGCGAAAGCGCGCCGGTGACAACGCCTTCGGTGTCGTCGAGCCGCACCCGCACCCCGTCGACGAAGGCCTCCAGTTCCGCGGCCGCACCGTCCGCCACCTCCACGACGAAGCGCGACTCGTCGGCGGCGTGGACGGCAACGGCGAACTCACCGTCGGCGCCGCGGCGGGGGCGGTGGAAGACCTGCTCGTCGTCGAGGGCGGGTGTGCGGGGCGGGGCGACGCGCCGTGCCCGGATTGCGTCGACGGACCGCGCGAGGCGCAACAGCGTGGTGTCGGCATAGGCGGCACCGGCCATGGTCAGGCCCACCGGCATTCCGGTGTCGGCCATGGTGCCCATCGGGACGGTCACGGTGGGAATGCCGAGGTGGCGCGGGACGAGGTTGCCGTTGGACACCCAGACTCCGTTGCGCCAGGCGACGTCCGCGGAGGCTGAGTCGACGTCGGCGTCGGCAGGTCCGACGTCGGCGGCCGCCGGGAAGATCACCGCGTCGAACCCGTTGGCGCGCAACCAGTCCTCGAAGTCGACGCGGCGGGTCTCCTCGAGACCGCGCATTCCCGCCTCGACCGACGGGATGTCGTGCCACGGCGTCACCCCCTCCGTGGCGAGGTCCACGTAGTCCGCGAGGTCGTAGGCGACGTCGAACGGGAGGACGCCGTACCGATCGGGAAGGGCGCCCGTGGGCGCCGGGAAGATGCGCGCGGGATCCACCTCTGCCATGCCGCTCAGGCCCGGCTGGCCGATCGACCGCAGGAAGCCGTCGAACGCCCAGACCGACAGGTCGCCCAGTTCGCGCTCGAGGAATTCGGCGGGAACCAACCCGCGGTCCACCATGGTCCGCGAGTGCGGATGCAGGCCCTCGTAGTTCTCCACGACGGGGAAGTTGGTCTCGACGACCTCCGCCCCCGCGGCCACCAGGTCGTCACGCATGCTCCGCCACAGGGTCATCACCGAGTCGCGGGTGTGGATCGGGTGAGCGCTGGCGGGGTCGTCGTTGACGTAGATGCGTGGGACCGCGAGCCGTAGACCACTCAACGGCAGCGGAGGCAGGTCGACGTAGGAGTCGGGTCGCACCGCGGACGCCGCGGGCAGGGCGACCCACTCCTGCCGACGCCACAGGTCACCCTCGAGCACGGGGTCGTCGGCCACGACGGCGTCGAGGACGCGGAGCAGGTCGTCGACCGAGCGGGCGTGGGGCACCACGACGTCCATCGTGGGCACCAACGGCCAGTTGCCGCGCACGGAGATCACTCCGCGGGAGGGGGTGTAGGCGACCAGCGCGTTGTTCGAGGCGGGGGCCCGGCCAGAGGACCACGTCTCCTCGGCCAGCCCGAAGGCGGCGAAGCTCGCCGCCGTCGCGGTGCCCGAGCCGTTGGACGATCCCGATCCGAAGGCTGCGGTGAGATAATCTGCGCTATAGGGACTTTCGGCGCGTCCGTAGAGGCCCCGCTGCATTCCGCCGGCCGCCATGGGTGGCATGTTGGTCAGGCCCAGGCAGATCGCTCCGGCGGCGCGCAGCCGGGCGACGGCAAACGCGTCGTCGTCTGCGACGAGGTCGGCGAACGCCGGCGAACCGGCCGTCACCGGCAGGCCGCGCACCTTGTAGCTGGCCTTCGCGGTGAACGGTATGCCGTCCAGCGGACCGAGGGTCTGCCCACGGGCCCGGCGGACGTCGGAGGCACGGGCCTCGTCGAACGCCGACGGATTGAGCACCGGCACCGAGTTCAGCGCGATCCCGGACCGGTCGTAGTGGCCGATCCGGTTCAGATAGCGCGCCACCAGCTCGACGCTGGTCACCGTGCCGTCCCCCAGCACGGCGTGCATGCGGTCGACGTTCGCCTCGGCGACGGTGAACGGGGCGGTGATCATGACAGCTCTAAAACATACACTGTAGGTTTACGGAATGGCGGACCGCCATCGAGAGGAGACGGCCATCGCACGACCACCGCGCGCGATCCTCAGTCGCGACCTGATTGCCCGCACCGCCCTGGCCCTGGTCGACCGGCACGGGATCGAGGGCGCCAGCATGCGCCGCGTGGCCCAGAAGCTGGGCGTCAATCCCACCTCGCTCTACAACCACGTCGCCGACCGGGCGGCGATGATCGAAGACCTCCGCGCCCTGGTGTCGGCCAACATCGATTCGGTGCCGCTGCGCGAATTGCCCTGGGAGGACGCCCTCGTCGCCTGGGCGAGGTCCTACCGGTTGGCGCTCGCCCGGCACCACCGCGCGGTGCCGCTGCTCATGACCACCCGTGCCTCCGCGCCGGTGCTGCTGGCGGAGTACGAGGACTTCGCCGTCGCCGCCGAGGCCGTCGGATGGCCGAGCGAGGAGGTGCTGCCCCTGCTGACCGCGTTCGAGTCCTTCATACTGGGCAGCGTGCTGGACATGTCGGGTCCGAGCGTGGTGTTCGATCCGGTCGGTCAGGAAGAGCGCTTTCCCCGCCTGGCCGCGGCCTACGAGACGCTGCAGGACGAAGACCCACACGATCCCATCGCCACCCGCGCCTTCGAGCGCGGGCTGTCGATGCTCGTCGCGTCGGCCCGGCCGCCTGGCCGGGCGCGGCGACCCACGCGCGCGCGGTGATCGCGTTGCGCACCAAGCTCACTCGAGAAAGACGGTACTGATGTCCTGGCGCATGCCATCGGAGACGGCTCCCCACGACCGGACCTGGATGGCCTTCCCGCGGGAGGGCTACACGATGGGCGACACCACCGCGGCGAAGGAGGAGTGCTACGCGGCCTGGACCGCCGTGGCGCACGCCGTCGCCGACTTCGAACCGGTCAGCATGGTCGTCGACCCCTCTGAGGTCCAGCGGGCCCGACGGATGTTGTCCGCCGAGGTCGAGATCGTCGAGGCGCCGCTCGACGAATTCTGGATGCGGGACTTCGGTCCGACCTTCGTCGTCGACGACGATCGCCCCAATGTGCTTGGGGCAGTGGATTGGACGTTCAACGGATGGGGTTCGCCGGACTGGGCGGAATGGACCAAGTCCGCCGAGGTGGTCCGGGTGGTCGCACCCTTGGTCGGCGCGGAGATCGTCAGCTCGACACTGGTCAACGAGGGCGGCGGCATCCACGTGGACGGCGCGGGCACGGTGTTGCTCACCGAGACCGTCCAGCTCGATCCGCGCCGAAACCCCTACGTGGACAAGCGTCGGGTGGAGGCGGAGCTGGCGCGCACGATCGGAGCGACGCACGCGATCTGGCTGCCGCGGGGTTTGACGAGGGATTACGAGAGTCTGGGCACCAACGGGCACGTCGACATAGTGGCGACCATTCCCTCACCCGGCCGACTGCTCGTGCACGCCCAAACCGACCCCGCGCATCCCGACCACGAGGTCACCCGGCAGCTGCGGGTCGCCCTGGAGGGCACCACCGACGCCGAGGGACGCAGCTGGGACGTCGTCGACGTGCCCGCACCCGAAACCCTGCGCGACGCCGACGGTTTCGTCGACTGGAGCTACGTCAACCACCACGTCGTCAACGGCGGCGTGATCGCCTGCGGCTTCGGCGAGGCGGTCTCCGACCAACGCGCCAACGAACTGCTCGGAGAGGCGTACCCGGGTCGGCGGGTGGTCAGCGTCGACGCGCGGCCGATCTTCGCTCGCGGCGGCGGCGTCCACTGCATCACCCAGCAGCAGCCCACGCTTCGAGGCGCGGGCGGCTGATCAGACGTGGAGGCGTCGCATGGCGTCGAGGATCGGACCCCGCTCGGCCGGATGGGTCATCAGACGCCGGGCGACGTCGCTCATGTGCTCGCCGTGGACGCGGGCGTACTGCCGCAGCAGGACGAACGCCGACTCCACCGAAATGCCGAGACGCTCCCGGAGATAACCCTTCGCCTGCTCCACCACCACCCGGCTCTTCAAGGCATGGTGCAGGTGCGGCAGCACCGTGGCCGGGCTGGGCGAGCGTTCCTGCAGGATCGCCACGCAGGCGACGTGGGTGAGGGTTTGGCCGACGAGCTGGTCGGCCGCGTTCAGCTCGCCGGTCCGAGTCCCGAAGAGCCCCATGGCGCCCAGCACGGTGCCGCCCGCGCGCATCGGCAGGGCGTGCACCGAGGCGAAGCCCGCGCGGGTGGCGGCGTCGGCGAAGCGGGGCCAGCGGTCCGCGGCGGTGTTCAGGTCCGCCACGGACAGGGGCTGCCCCGTCGTGAAGCAGTCCAGGCACGGTCCCTGTTCGGCCTGCAGTTGGAACAGCTCGAAGTCCCGTGCGCTCTCCGGCGTGGCCGCCATCAGATGCAGCTCGCCGAGCGGATCGGCCAGCAGCAGGCCGGCCGCATGGACGTCGAGCACCTCGGTGCAGCTCTCGGTGAGCTGCGTCAGGAGCTCGACGACGTCGTAGTCCTCGAGCAGGGTGTCGACCAGGGTGACCACGGCCGCGAGGACCTGCGTTTCACGGGGCAGCTCCGTCACGTTCGCACACCCGCTCCGGCAGTCGTCTCTCCCGTCGTCGGACGCATCAGTCGGCGTCCAGTCGCAGGCGGTGCTCGATGATGTCGCGGGCGACGTCGGTGGCGCTGCGCCCGGTGGCGTAGGCGTGCGCCCGCAGCCGAACCAGCGCCTGGGACGGGGTGACGTCGAGCTGGGCGACCAGCATCCCGGTGGCCTGGCTGACCTCGGCCCGCGCGAACTGAGACAGCTCGGCCCACGCGTCGCTGGTCGGGTCGCTGATGGCGGCCACCGAATCCTCGGCGAGCAGATCCATGAACGGCACCGTCGCCAGCTGGGCGACCATCAGAGCGCCCGCCGACGTCTCGGCGGGCCAGTCGCCGGGCAGGGTTCGGAACAGGTCGAGCGCCCCGACGTACTCGCCCGCCACCACGACCGGCGCGGCGTAGACGCTGCGGATGGTGTCGGCCACCAGTGCCGGTCGGAACGCCGGCCACCTCAGCTCGCGGGGATGCGCCAGGTCGGAGCAGGCCACCGGGGCCCGGAGTTCGACCGCGTCCAGGCACGGCCCCTCGCCGTAGGTGAACTGCAACTCGTCATATCGACGGGCCGAGGAGCTGGAGACGCCGACCGTGCCCATGTTCGTCCCGTCGAAGACTGCCGAGATTGCTGCCGCGTCGACGTCGAACAGCATCACGCACGCCACGCAGAGTTGGTCGGCGGCGGCCAGTCCGCGGTGCTCGCCGACCGCCGCCATCAGCTGATCGTGCAGCGTCATGTCAGTGCTCGCCGGGTGGACGACTCATCGCCCAAGCATGCGCCATCGGGCGCACTCCCATGAGGTGAGGGGCGGGGTCACTTGCCCTTCAGGCTTCCGATGCCCAGTGAGGAGTCGGTCCCCGGCCCCGAGTCGGTCTCCACCGAGTCGACGTAGGCCTGTGGATCACGGTCGGAGACGTCGAGGCCGCGGGTGGTGGGGTGGGTGGTCATGAAGGAGTGGTACTGACGGCCCAGCGCCTCGCGGAGGCCGACGGGAGCGTGCTTGCGGAAGTCCGAGAGTCCCTCGCGCTCTTCCTCGCCCATGTGTTCGTCGTTGGCCTTGCGGGCCCTACCCACCGCAGCCCACCATTCGTCGGAGCCGGTTTCGGCGTCGTTCGCGTCCCGGACGCCGTCACGAATGTCGTTGTGATCACCGATCGCGTCGAGGGTCTCGCCCTCCGGGTCGTCCTCTCCGCGCTTGAGCAGCTGCGGATAGAAGATGGACTCCTCGGCATAGGCGTGCACGTCGAGCTTGTCGCCCAGCGGCCGCCAGACGCGCTCGAGGTCCTCGGGCCGAGGGGTCTCCTGGGCCTCCAGGTAGTCGAGCTTGGCGAACTGTTCGCGGAACCATTCGTGGTCGGCGAGGATCAGCCTGGTGATGTCGGCCATGAGAACTCCGGGAGAGAAGGTGGATCAGGCCGCCGGGATCGCGGGGGACGTGCAGTCCTCCACGTACTCGTAGCCGCAGGGTTGGCAGGACACCTCGTAGCGCAGGAAGCCGCCGTCGCCCTCTTGGAACGAGTAGTCGGCTTGGACCATGCACCGCGGGCACCGTGCGGTGCCTCGTTCGACCACGCTCATCGGCCGGGCCTTTCGTCCAGGGCGGCCCCATGACCGCCTGCCCCGATGGGATACCCCCGTGAATCGACCGTCAACCACCAGGTTTTCAGGACGGTTCGACCGCGCGCGGTGACACCGGACCGCAAGCCGACCAGGTGTAGGGCTGTTCCGGGGTGGTCGCGCTGCCCAGCATGAACGTGCGGTCGGTGCGCCGGGCGCGCGCGATGGTCGCCAGCCAGGTGGCGACGGTGCTGACGCGGTTCTGCACCCCGGTGAGGAAGGCGATGTGGATGAAACCCCAACCGAGCCAGCCCAACACGCCGGTGAGCTTGACGGGACCGGCCTGCAGCAGGGCGTGACCGCGGCTGATGTAGGCCGCCGAGCCCAGGTCCCGGTACCGGAACGGTTTGCGCGGCTGGCCCCGCCGGTCGCGTCGTAGGCAGGCCGCGACGTGCAGGCCGCCCTGCATGGCGTTCTCGGCGACGCCCGGCAGGTGGTCCCGTCCGACGAGGTCGCCGATGACGAAGACCTCGGGGTGCCCCGGCACGGTCAAGTCCGGTTCGACCGCGATCCGGCCTGCGTGATCCGACGTCGCACCGAGCACCTCGGCGACCCGCTTGGCGAAGGGCACGGCTTCCACGCCCGCGGTCCACAGCACCGTCCGCGCGGCGTGGTCCTGGCTGGGGCCGCCGGCCTTCGGGGTCACGGTGATTCCCTCGCGACGGACGTCGGTGACGTGCACGCCCATGTGCATCTCGACGCCGAGCTCCTCCAGGATCGTCGAGGCCTTGGCGGCCAGCCCGGGCGCGAAGCCGCCGAGGACGCACGAGCCGCCGTCGAAGAGCAGGACGCGCGCGTCTTCGGGTTCGATGCTGTGGAACTCGTGGGCCAGCGCGCGGGTCGCCATCTCCCGGATCTGGCCGGCAAGCTCCACCCCCGTGGGACCGCCGCCCGCGATGGCGAAGGTCAGCCATCCGTCGCGTTCCGCGCCGGGGGCGAGGGTCTCGGCGATCTCGAAGGCGGCGAACAACCGGCGGCGGATCGTCAGCGCGTCGTCGAGGGTCTTCATTCCCGGCGCCCACTTCGCGAAGTCCTCGCGCCCGAAGTAGGACTGCCGCATGCCGGCGGCGACCACCAGCACGTCGTAGTCCAGCTCGAAGGTGCTCTCGTCGGGTCGTCGGGCGGTGACGCGGCGGGCCTCGGCGTCCACGTCCACGGCCTCGCCGAGAAGCGTGGTCACGTTGCGGTGGTCGGCCAGTTCCTCGCGCAGGGATCTGCTGATCTGGCCGATGCTCAGCGTTCCGGTGGCGCATTGGTAGAGCAGGGGTTGGAAGACGTGGCAGGCCGCCCGGTCGAGCAGAGTGACGTCGACGTCTTCGCCGCCGAGGCGGCGCGCACAGAACAGCCCGCCGAAACCGCCACCGATGATCAGCACCCGCGTCCGACCGTTGCTCATCGCTCGACAGTACGCAGCGCCGCGTTTCGGCCCGGTCGCCGACGGGTAAGGGCCACGTCAGCGCTGCAGCCCAGTCGGCGTCCGACTCCTGTCCGGCAGTGGAAGGCGCACGCCATGACCTCTTCGATGACCCGACGGATGGCGCGACTACATCCCGTCGACGTGGTGCTCGCCACGACGCGGGCGTACTCGTCGCTGCCCGTGATCGGCAAGCACCTGGAGCCGTTCGCGGGCTTGACGGCTCTGGCGCTGTGGGGCGGCCACTACGCACCCGCAGCGGCGCGCGCGGCGCTCAGTCGGCGGACGGCCGTCGCCGCCGCCCCCGTCGCCGAGGAGCCTGGTGCCCCGAGCGCCGGTCGCGTCCCGCCGTATCTGCGTGCCCGCGGGCAGAAGCGGAAGTGCCTGTACGCCAGCTCGATTCAGTACGGCAACCACCCCTCTCAGCTGCTGGACGTGTGGCGGCGCCCCGACCTGCCGCCCGACGCGCCGGTGATGCTGTTCGTGCCGGGCGGCGCCTGGGTGCAGGGCACGCGGGTGCTCCAGGGGCATACGCTGCTGGCGCACCTGGTGGCGCAGGGCTGGGTGTGTCTGACGATGGACTACCGCGTCTCGCCGGTGCATCGCTGGCCCCGTCACGTCCAGGACGTCAACGCCGCCATCGCGTGGGCGCGGGCGAACGTCGACCAGTACGGCGGCGACCGCGAATTCGTCACCGTCGCAGGGTGTTCGGCGGGTGGGCACCTCGCGTCGCTGGCCGCCCTCACTCCCGGCGACCCGACCTTCCGCGGTGAACTCGCCGAGGACGCCGACACCTCGGTCGACGCCGTCGTGGGGATCTACGGGCGCTACGACTGGGAGGATCGCTCCACCCCGATGCGGCGGAACTTCCAGGGGTTCCTCGAGCGAGTCGTGGTGCGGCGCAGTCAGGCGCGTCACCCGGACGTCTTCACCGCGGCCTCTCCGATGGCGCGGATCACGGCGGACGCACCGCCGTTCTTCCTCATCCACGGCGAGCACGACGCCATCATCCCGGTCGACGAGGCGCGGCAGTTCCACGCCGCGCTTGCGGCGGTTTCGCGAAATCCTGTGCACTATTCCGAGATTCCGCGTGCCGGCCACGCCTTCGACCTGGTCGACTCCTCCCATGCCAGGCGCGCTGCGGTCGAGATCTCGCGGTTCCTGACCGACGTGCGGGACCGGCACTACCAGCGCGACGTCGTCGCCGCGGGCTGACCTCCGGCACTAGGGTGCCGACGCGGCCAGGCCCTTGAGGATCAGTTCGAGGACCAGTTCGAACGACGACCGCACCATGAAGGCACCCAGGTGTGACGCCGCCGCCTGGGTGTGGGGATGGCCGTCGTCCGGTACCCGGGTCGCCAGGTCCTGCCACGATGCCTTGTCGGCGCTCTGGATGTCCGCGGGCAGCGTGGCGACGGCGCCCTCGAACATCGCCTGACCGAGGACGAAGCCCGAGATGGCGCCGAACCACCGCGCCGCGGACTCCTCGTCGAAGCCGCCGTCGCGGAGCAATCCCAGCGTGAGCTCTACGGCGCGAATCTCGTTGGGTAGGCCGGTCGCCCGGCTCGCGACCGCCAACCCCGCGCGGGGAAAGTCCTGCGCGTAGACCGCGAACAGCACCCGGGCCAGCCCCGCCAGCGACTCCAGCCAGTCGGTTCCGGGGGACCAGCGGTCGAGGCCCATGCCGATCATTCGATCGGCGACCGCCCGCACCACGTCGTCGACGCCGGTGAAGTAGCGGTACAGGGCCGTGGGGTCGGCGCCCACGGCCGCGGCGAGGGTACGGGCGCTCAGCACCGCCGCACCCCGGTTCTCGATCAGGTTGGCCGCCGCGTCGACGTAGACCTCGCGCGACAACTCGGTTCCTCTGGAGGTGCGCCGGCGTCGCGTACCCGCGGCGCGCTGCCTTCGCGATTCGGACACGGGCGTGGGCTCCTTATGTCAACACCGTTGACGGCAACGTCTCGATACCGCAATCTGGGGCGCCAAGGGGGTCGAAATCGGTGACAGACAGACATCCGGCAGTTCGCCACTTTAGGCGCGTTGCGGGTCAGGCCGGGCACGTGGACTACTTCGTCGAGGTCGAAACCAGCCCCGGTGAGCCACGCCATTTCGCCTTCGCGGGCAACATCTTCGTGGGCCCGGTGGTCGTGACCAGCACGGACGGTCGGGGCCGACGCGAGCACGAGGTCATCGACCATCCTCGTCGGTTCGGCGAGTTCGTCTCCGCGGAATGGGTCGACCGCTTCCTGGAGTCGTGGCAGGCCGCCCAGGCTGCCTGACGGTTTGGCCGCCCGCGCGGCGGGGAAGAGTGACGTCGATGAGCTCTCTAGGCGCAGGCGAATGCTGACCACGGCGCGCACCATCGCCGCACCTCCCGAGGCGGCGTGGCGGGTGCTGACCGATCTGTCCGCGTGGCCGAAGTGGGGTCCGACGGTGCAGGGCGCTCAACTCGACGACGCCGGGCCCTTGCGGCTGGGTTCCCGCGGCAAGGTGTGGACGCCGATCGGGGTGCCGCTTCCGTTCGAGATCACCGAGTTCGACGAGGGCAGCGCGTGGGCGTGGAAGGTCCTCGGGGTGTCCGCGACGCGCCACGTGGTGACCAGCCACTCGCAGGGCTGTCGCGTGTCGTTCGGCGTGCCGCTGTGGGCACCGGCCTACCTGCCCGTATGTGCGGTGGCGCTCAAGCGAATCGACGAGCTGGCTAGGGCCTAGCGAGCTCTTCGAGCAGCGGTTTGGTGCGGTAGGCGACGACCTCGTGCATCGCCACCGACATGGTGGTGCGCTCGACGCCCGGCACTGCCAGGATCAGCCCGGCGACCCGGTAGAGGTCGTCGGCGTCGGTGGCGACGACGCCGATCAACAGGTCGGCCGCTCCGGAGAGGCCGGTGATCTGGGTGACCTGCGCGATGGTCTCCAATTCGGCGAGCACCCGGTCGAGGCGATGCTGGTCGACGACCGCCGTGATGAAGGCCTTCAGCGGGTAGCCGAGATCGCGCGGTGACACGCAGCGGTCGACGGGGGCGAGGACCTTCTCGTCGTCCCACCGCTGCAACCGCGCGGCGACGGTGTTGCGGGCCAGTCCGAGCGCGGCTGCAAGTTGCACGCCGGTCGCCCGCGGGGATTCACACATCGCCAGGAGCATTCGCGCGTCGGTGCGGTCGAGCTTCGCCATGTCGCCCAGTATTCCACGTCACAGTTCGCCGATAGTGGGCAACATGCTCAACAAAGGTGTCCTTGCTTGCTCACTATGCGTCCCAATGGTTCGCTTGAGGCAGCAATACGCGCACTACGAGCAAGGTGGTGACCCCCAATGACCGATCTCGACACCCGCCCCGCCGACCGTCAGCCCTACGAGTTGGGCGACCGCTACCGCGCGGGATCGGGCGCCGTCGTGCTCACCGGCGTTCAGGCGATCGCCCGGGCCCTGGTAGAGCAGCACGAGCGCGACGCCCGCGCCGGGCGGCGCGTGGCGACGTTCGTCTCCGGCTATCAGGGCAGCCCGCTGGGTGGGGTCGACCGGATGCTCGCCGGCATGCCGGAGGTGCTTCGGGCCAACGACATCACCTTCGTGCCGGGCCTGAACGAGGAGTTGGCCGCCACCTCGGTGTGGGGCAGCCAGGCCGATCTGGCCGGGTTCGCGGCGTCCGCAGGGCTCTCCACTTCCGCGCCGACGTACGACGGCGTGGTCGGCGTCTGGTACGGCAAGGGGCCGGGCCTGGACCGAGCCACCGACGCGCTGCGGCACGCCAACATGTACGGCGTGAATCCCCGTGGGGGAGTGCTCATTCTGGTCGGGGACGATCCGGCGTCGAAGTCGTCGACCGTGCCCGCCGTCAGTGAACGGTCGCTGGCCGCGCTCGGCATACCGGTTCTGTTTCCGCGCAACGCCCGCGAGATCGTCACGATGGCCATGCACGGGGTGGCGATGTCGCGGGCCTCCGGGTGCGTGGTGGCGCTCAAGATCGTGGCCGACGTGGCCGACGGCGCCTGGTCGGTGGACGGCAGCATCGCCGACGTCGACGTCGTGGTGCCCGACGTGCAGTGGGACGGCCGGCCGTTCACCTACCGGCAGCGGCCGATGGCCGCCCCCTCGAGCAGTCTGGACGCCGAGGCAGATCTGTACGGTCCCCGCGCCGAGATGGTGCGTGCCTACGGTGCCGCCAACGGTCTCGACGTCGTCGAGCTCGACCCGCCCGACGCGACCATCGGCATCGCCGCCACCGGACCCACGTTCGACGCGGTGCGTCAGGCACTCGCCGACCTGGGCGCTGACGACGCGGCGCTTTACCGGGCGGGTGTGCGGCTGCTGCGCATCGGCATGCCTAGTCCGCTGGGACCGGGCGCCGTGACGTCCTTCGCCGACGGCCTGGCCGAGATCCTCGTCGTGGAGGACAAGACGGCGTTCGTCGAGACCCAGGTGCGCGAGATCCTCTACGGCACCACCGACGCGCCACGCATCCTCGGCAAGAAGGACGCCGCCGGGCGACTGCTGATCCCCGCCGGCGGTGAACTCACCGCGGGCCGGTTGGCCGCCCCGCTGCGCCGCGTTCTCGCCGGCCGGCTCGACCTGAAGACGCCGCCGCCCCCCGCGTTGTCGCTGGACGTCCTCACCGCCACCCGGGCGCCCTACTTTTGCAGTGGTTGCCCGCACAACCGCTCCACCGCGGTGCCCGAGGGCTCGCTGGCCGGCGGCGGGATCGGCTGCCACACGATGGTGACCATGTCGGATCGCACCGACAGCGCCGTCACCGGCCTCACCCAGATGGGCGGTGAGGGCAGCCAGTGGATCGGCCAGGCTCCGTTCACCGACGTCAAGCACCTGTTCCAGAACATCGGCGACGGCACCTTCTTCCACTCCGGCCAACTCGCCGTGCAGGCGTGCGTCGCAGCCGGCGTCAACATCACCTACAAGCTGCTGTTCAACGAGGTCGTCGCGATGACCGGTGCGCAGAACGCCGAGGGCGGGCTGACCGTCGCGGGGCTGACGCACAAGCTGACCGCCGAGGGCGTCAAGCAGATCATCGTCTGCGCCGACGAGCCGAAGCGTCACGACCGTCGTGCGCTGGCCAAGGGCACGGTCCTCTGGCACCGCGACCGACTCGACGAGGCTCAGAAGCGCCTGCGCGAAGTCGAGGGCGTCACCGTCCTGATCTACGACCAGCACTGCGCGGCCGACGCCCGGCGGCAACGCAAGCGCGGAACCTTGCCGACCCGCACCACCCGCGTCCTCATCAACGAGGCGGTGTGCGAGGGGTGCGGGGACTGTGGCGTCAAGTCGAACTGCCTGTCGGTGCAGCCGGTCGACACCGACCTCGGCCGCAAGACGCGGATCGACCAGACGTCGTGCAACACCGACTACAGCTGCCTGGACGGCGACTGTCCGTCGTTCGTCACGGTCGAGGTAGAACCCGCTTCCCGTACGACGAAGAAGCGTGCGCCCGCGGCGCCGCCACGGCTGCCCGACGTCGACGTCGAGCCGATCACCTCCACCCACAACGTCTTCTTCGCCGGCATCGGCGGGACCGGCATCGTCACCGTGAACCAGGTCCTGGCGACGGCGGCGCTCCGGGCCGGCTACGAGGTGGAGAGTCTCGACCAGATCGGCCTGAGCCAGAAGGCCGGACCCGTCGTGTCGCACCTGAGGTTCGCCGCGGGCCGGCTGGAACCGTCCAACCGGCTCACGCCGGGCGCCGCGGACTGCATCGTCGCCTTCGACCTGCTGGCCGCGGTGGACGCCAAGAACCTCGCGTACGGCGACGCCGCCCGGACGATCGCCGTCGCGTCGACCAGCAAGACGCCCACCGGTGCGATGGTCTACGACAAGTCGATTCGGTATCCCGAGACGCCCTACCTGTTGGAGCGGCTGGGCCGGGTGTCGCGAAGCCTGCACTCCTTCGACGCGCTGGAGGCCGCTCAGGCCTTGTTCGGCAGCACGGCCGCGGCGAACTTCCTGCTGATCGGGGCCGCTCATCAGACCGGGGCGCTGCGGCTGCCCGCGGAGTGCGTCGAGGAGGCCATCCGGATCAACGGCGTCGCGGTCGACGCCAACCTGGCGGCCTTCCGGTGGGGTCGGGTCGCGGTCGCCGACCCGTCTCGCTTCGGCGACGCCGTCATGCCCGCGCGGACGCGTCAGCCGGCAGGCCCGCCCGCGCATCTCTTCGCGGGCACCACCTTCACCGGTCGGCTCGGGGATCTGGTGTCGCGTCGCGCGGCCGACCTCGTCCAGTTTCAGGGTGAGCGGGTGGCCCGCCGGTATGTCATGGCGATGCACGCGGTGTGGACGGCGGAGCGCGCCGCCTCGGACCGTACGGACTTCAGCGAAGCCGTCGCCCGCGGGCTGTTCAAGTTCACCGCCTACAAGGACGAGTACGAAGTCGCCCGGCTGCTCACCGATCCACGGTTCGTCGACCACGTTCGAGAGGAGTTTCCGAACGGCGAGAAGCTGACCTACCGGCTGCACCCGCCGATGCTGCGAGTCTTGGGCCGGGAGAAGAAGATCGGACTCGGCCCACGGTCGCACGTGGCGCTGCGCATGTTGGCGAAGGGAAAGCGGTTGCGCGGCACTGCATTCGATCCGTTCGGCTACGCCCACGTGCGCCGGGTGGAGCGCCGGCTTCGTGACCACTACGAGCAAATCGTGACCGAGTTGGCCGCCGGGTTGGACGGCGCGAACTACGACCGTGCGGTCGAGGTCGCCGCGCTGCCGGACGTCGTCCGTGGCTACGAGGGCGTGAAACTGGCCAACGTCGACCTCTACCGCGCACGACTGCGAGAACTCGGGGTCGACCAAAGTCTCAGCTAACAAAGGAAACTGGTCGGTAGAGGTGTAGCTTTGAAGGTGGAGCGACACGCAGGCCGGCCTGCGTTCCCTCAAGCCCTTGGCGGTTTTGGCATCAAGCCCCCAAGGGCGCTCCATTCGTCAGGCGCCCCGGGACCCCGGGTGACTGAATTCCTGCGGCGTGACGAAAATGTCATATCCGCCGAAGTATTGTTGCTCCGCCGTGCCGTGGTTCAGAATGTGAACTGTCGGGGAAACTTTGACAGACGGGGGAACGAAGATGAGCGACGACGCGGCCAGCGGTGAGGGCGACGCGCCCGCCGGTGTCGGCATTACCACTCGCGTTCGCGTGTTCCCGAGCTCCGATCGCGAGGCGCACGGGGTGATCGTCGACGACTTCGGTGAATCCATCGGAATCCCGGTCGAAATCGGCGGCAACCGCATCGCCGGACCCGCGCGCCGCTGGGCGGTCATGCTCGACGACGACAACCTGCTCTTCGTCGACACCGAAGACCTCGAAGCAGAATGAGCGCCGCCGACCGTCGTCGGCGTCCACCGTTCACCTCCTAGCCGGGGCCACCGCCGTCCCCGGCGCGTTTTGCCGTCCCGCACGCGGGTACGTGCCTGGCACCCGACATTGGGCAGACGGCGGACGGAGTAGACGTGAAGGCAGTGACGTGGCACGGCAAGCGCGACGTACGGGTTGAGCAGGTTCCCGATCCCAAGATCCAGGAACCGAACGACGCCATCATCGAGATCACGTCCACCAACATCTGCGGCTCGGATCTTCATCTCTACGAGGTTCTCGGTGCCTTCATGACGCCCGGCGACATCCTGGGGCACGAGCCGATGGGCGTCGTCCGGGAGGTCGGCAAGGACGTGACCAACCTGGCCGTGGGGGACCGGGTGGTGATTCCGTTCCAGATTTCCTGCGGGCACTGCTACATGTGCGACGCGCATCTCTACACGCAGTGCGAGACCACGCAGGTGCGCGACCAGGGCATGGGTGCCGCCCTCTTCGGCTACTCCGAGCTCTACGGTGCCGTTCCCGGCGGACAGGCCGAGTTGCTGCGGGTGCCGCAGGCGCAATTCACCCACATCAAGGTGCCCGACGGGCCGCCGGATTCGCGGTTCGTCTATCTGTCCGACGTTCTGCCCACCGCCTGGCAGGCGGTGGCCTACGCGGGGATTCCCGACGGCGGCTCCGTGACGGTGCTGGGACTCGGGCCCATCGGCGACATGGCCGCCCGCATCGCGCACCACCTGGGCTACGACGTGATCGGGGTCGACCTGGTGCCCGAGCGGTTGGCCCGCACCGCCGCACGCGGCATCCGGACGGTCGACCTCAACGAGATCGACTTCGCCGTCGGCGACGCGATCCGCTCGATGACCGACGGTCGCGGTACCGACTCCGTGATCGACGCGGTCGGCATGGAGGCCCATGGCTCGCCGGTGGCGAAGATGGCCCAGCAGGTGACCGGGCTGCTGCCCGACGCGCTCGCCAAGCCCATGATGCAGAAGGCGGGCGTCGACCGGCTGGCGGCGCTCTACTCGGCGATCGACGTCGTCCGGCGCGGCGGCACCATCTCGCTGATCGGCGTCTACGGCGGAATGGCGGATCCCATGCCGATGTTGACGCTGTTCGACAAGCAGATTCAGCTCAGGATGGGTCAGGCCAACGTCAAGCGCTGGGTCGACGACATCATGCCGCTGCTCACCGACGACGACCCGCTGGGCGTCGACGGCTTCGCCAGCCACGTCCTGCCGCTCGACGACGCACCCCATGCCTACGACATCTTCCAGAAGAAGCAGGACGACGCGATCAAGATCATGCTGACGCCGTGACGTCGCCGTCCAGCGACCACCAACGGATCGATCTGTGCACCCTGCCGACGCCGCTCGAGGCGGCACCTCGATTGGCGTCCGCCCTCGGCCTCGAGCCCGACGACCTGTGGGTCAAGCGTGACGATCTCGTGGGGCTCGGCGGCGGTGGCAACAAGGTGCGCAAGCTGCAGTACACGGTGGCCGCCGCAGTCGCCGACGGGGCGACCACTCTGGTCACGACGGGTGCCGCGCAGAGCAATCACGCCCGGCTGACCGCCGCTGCCGGGGCGCGGTTGGGCCTCGACGTCGTGCTGGTGCTGGCCGGCACCGGTGGTCCCGTCGCGGGCAACCTCGCGCTGAATTCGATGCTCGGCGCCAGGATCGTGTGGGCGGGCGACGTCGACTCGGGGGGGTTGGAGCACCGCGCGGCGCAGATCACCGAGCAACTGACCGCCGACGGTCGCCCGGCCGGCCAGATTCCGTTTGGCGGGTCGAGTGCGATCGGGGCGCGCGGCTATGTCGACGCCGGTCACGAGTTGCTCGACCAGATGCCCGACCTCGCTCAGGTGGTGGTGGCGGTGGGCTCCGGTGGCACCGCGGCCGGTCTCGTCCACGCCCTCGGTGCCGGGCGCGTCCTCGGGGTGCACACCGGGGCGGTGCCCGATCCCGAGGCCAGGGTCGCGGACCTGCTCGCCGGGATGGGGTCCCGCGGCGGCGACGCCCCGCCCGCCCTGCGGCTGCGCACCGAACAGGTCGGCGCGGGCTATTCGACGCTCACCGAGCCGGTGATGAACGCGCTGACGCTGGCGGCGCGAACGGAGGGGTTGATTCTGGATCCCGTCTACACCGGCCGCGCCCTCGCGGGGCTCGTCGAGGCGGTCCGCGACGGCGACGTCCGACCCGGTGAGCGGACGGTGTTCCTGCACTCCGGCGGGCTGCCGGGGCTGTTCGGCTCAGGTGCCGCGATGACGTGGGCTGGATCACTCGGTGACGGTGGAGAAAGTTAGTTAATTCGGGTCGGCCAGGCCGCCAGTTGCTCGACTGCCCGTCGGGGCGGGTTTAGCACCGGCCATGTGCGGCAAAATAGCTATTGTGGCTAACCAAATTGAAGGCGTCGTCGAGGTGTGTCCCATTTGCCACCGGGAAGATGTAACGCGAGGGCCGTCGTGGACGGTTAAACTCGTGACGACACTTCGATGATGCCGTCGCATACACGTGTCGGAAGGTGGACGAAATGACTTTTACAACGAAGATGGCCGCTGGTTTGGGTGGATTGGCTCTCGCCGCGATGGCGGGCAGCGGGATCGCCTCGGCGGCTCCCGGTGACGCCGTGATCCTCAACTCGACGTGCACCTACCCTCAGGTGATCGCCGCGGCGAACGCTCAGGATCCGGCCGCGACGGCCGCCCTGCAGAACGATCCGGCCGCCAACGGGTTCCTCCAGGGCCTCGTCGCCTCGCCTCCCGGGTCGCCGGAGCGCCAGCAGAAGATCGACTTCGTGCGCAGCTTCCCGCAGGCGGCGCAGTTCAACGGGCTGATCATGTCCGTGGCGACCAGCTGCAACAACTACTGATCAGATAGCAGGGCGGGGCTGCCCAGCGCAGCCACCGACACGAATGCCCACCTCCGAGCAAAGGCGCTCAGAGGTGGGCATATTCGTGTGGCGGGTCAGAGCAGCCCGAGCAGCTCCAGATCGGTGACGTACTTGACGATCACGGGCGCCGTCAGGTGGGGGATGTCCTTGTCGGGGCCGATCTTGTCGTCCTGCACGGCGGCACGGAACTGGTCGACCGGTGCCAGCGACCCGTTGATCGGATGCTGCGGCGATCCGTAGTTGTGCAGCAGCGGCAACAGGGAGGCTTGACGCTGCTTTTCCGGCAGCGCCCGCAGCGCGGTCTCGAAGCGTGCCAGCCAATCGGCGTATCCGGGAATCCGGACGATCGGGTGGCCGGCCTCGACGAGCCAGTCGACGAAGGTATCCATGCTGATGCCGTCGTCGTAGGGGTTCATGACGTGGAACGTCTCGAACCCGGTGACGTGGGCACTGATGGTGTCGACCGCGTCGGCGATGAACTCGACGGGCAGACCGTCGAAGTGGGCGCGCTGCCTACTCCCGCCGCCGTCGAACTCGTAGAACGACGCCGGGGCCACGCCCGTCGCCACCACGCTCAGCATCATCCGGGTGAACATGTCCGGCACGTTCAGCTGTCCCGCGTAGGTGGTGTCGGCCATGATCATGTCGCACCGGAACACCGAGACCGGCAGGCCGCACAGGTCGTGGGCCTCGCGCAGCAGGACCTCGCCCGCCCACTTGCTGTTTCCGTAGCCGTTCGCGTAGTCGCCGTTGACCTTTCGCGTCGCGCTCATCTGCCGGATGTCGGTCTCTTCGACGAAGTGCCCGGGCTCGATGCCGTCCCCGACACCGATCGTCGAGATGTAGACGAACGGCTTGATGCGGGTGGTCATGGCGATCCGGATCAGCTCGGCGGTGCCGACCACGTTCGGTCCGAACAGCTGGCTGTAGGGCAGCACGTGGTTGACCAGCGCGGCCGGGTCGACGATCAGGTCGACGGTGTCGGCCAACCGCTGCCACGTCGCCTGCGACAAGCCGAGATTCGCGTCACCCTTGTCACCGGCGATCACCTCGAGGTGATCGGCCAGGGAGCGGTAGTGCGCGAGCAGCTTCGGATCGCCGCTGTCGAACGTCGCGTCCAGGCGGGCCCGGGCGGCGTCGTCGTCCTTGGCTCGGACCAGTGCGATGACCTTGCCGTCGACGAGGTCCATCCGCTCCAGCCAGTCCAGGGCCAGGTAGCGGCCGAGGAACCCGGTGGCGCCGGTCAGCAGCACCGTGCGCACCTCACCGGTGGGCTGGGGCAGCGACGGCGCCGCGGCGAGGGTGGCCTCGTCGACGAACTTCTCCAGCGTCAGGTCGCGCGCGTGCACCTCGGTGGCCTCGCGACCGTGGACCGCGTCATAGGTGGGTCGCTTGGTGCCGCCGGCCAGCTGCGCCTGGACGTAGGCCGCGATGGACGCCAGGTCGCTGGCCGGGCTGACGATCACGCCGACGGGAACGTCGACGTCGAAGATCTCGTGCAGCAGGTTGGCGAAGGTCAACGCCGACAACGAGTCTCCGCCCAGATCGGTGAACGCCGAGTCGGGTGACACGTCGGCGGCAGCGGTTCCCAGCAGCGCACTGGCGGCGCGGCCGACGGTCTCGGCCACGGGACGCTGGGCCCCGTCGCGCCGCAGCGCGCGCAGCACGTCGGCCTGACCGTCGGCGAGGTCGACGTACAGCTGCTCCAGCCGTTCGCCGTAGAACTCCTTGAGCTTCGGGCGCGCGAGCTTGCGGATGCCGGTGAGCAGACCGTTCTCGAGGGTGAAGGGCGCGGTCTCGACGAGGAAGTCGCGGGGGATCTCATATCCCTGCAGCCCGGACTCCCGCGCGACGCTCTGCAGCGCCTCGGCCAACACCGACTTCACGGCCGCGACGTCACCGCCGACGCCGGCGAGCGCGTCGTCGGTCGGCACGACGACCGCGAGCAGGTACGAACGAGAGCTGTTGCCGTAGACGAAGATCTGACGGACCGACGGGTGACCGCCGTACGCCGCTTCGAGCTTGGAGACGGTGACGAACTCGCCCTGCGAGAGCTTGAGCACGTTGTTGCGACGGTCGACGTAGGTCAGGTGCTCCGGCGCGGTCTCCGCGAAGACGTCGCCGGTGTGATACCAGCCGTCGGCGTCGAAGAGTTCGGCCGTCACGTCGGGCCGCTGGTAGTAACCGGGGATGACGTCGGCGGTCCGGACCCACAGTTCGCCGCGGGGGTGCGGGCGGTCGGTGGCGAAGTAGCCGAGCTCGGGGACGTCGACCAGCTTGTAGTCGACCACCGGTGGCCGCCGGATGGCGCCGTCGACCAGCACGACGCCGGCCTCGGTGGAGCCGTAGCCGTCCTGCACGTGGACGTCCACGAAGTCCTCGATCCAGGAATGCAGCTCGGGCGAGATCGGCGCGGAGCCGGTGATCGCCGAGAATTGCCGTCCACCAACGAGACTGGTGCGCTGTTCGGCCATCACCTCCTGCTCGACGGCCGATCGGTCGGCGTCGTCGCGGGCGCCGGCCCGTCGGTCGGTCTCGCTCTGGACCTCCTGGAACAGCATTTCCCAGATCCGGGGGACGAAGTCGAGTTTGGTCGGACGCACCAGGGAGAGGTCTTCGAGCAGTGTCGAGAGATCGCTCTTGGCGGCGAAGTAGGCGGTGCCGCCCGCGCCCAGCGTGGAGTAGAGGATCACGCGGCCCATGACGTGGCTGATGGGCATGAAGCTCAGGGTGATGGCGGGCAGCTTGTTCTCGGTGTCCCATTCGGGGCTGAACCAGCCGCGCCAGCAGTTGGCCACCAGGCGGTCGGTGTACATCGCGCCCTTGGGTGCACCGGTGCTCCCGGAGGTGTAGATCAGCAGTCGGAGGGCGTCGGCGTTGCCCGTGGGGTTCTCCGCCGTGGCCGCGTGCTTGGCGCCGCCCTCGACGACCTCCTGGAGCGTCGTGACGTCGACCTTCAGGTCGGCCAGCCGGCGGGCAGCGGACTCCAGCGCCTCGCGGTGGTCGTCGACCCGGGGGTGGTAGTCGAACACCACCAGGCGCTGCGGCGCGTGGGCGGTGAGCGCGAGTTCGACCGCGTCGTCGAGGTGGTCCATGCTCGAGAGGATCACCACGGGCGTGGTCTCCACCATGATCGGCTGGAGTTGTGCCACGGGGGCGCTGGTCTGCAGCGGGACGGACACCGCTCCCGTCAGGGGCAGCGCCATGTCGACGACGGCGTAGTCGGCGCTGGTGAATCCCAGCGTTGCGACGCGGTCGCCCGGTTGCACGGGGTTGCCGGCCAGCGCGTCGGCCAGGGCACGGACCCGCTGCCACGTCTCGCGGTAGGTCAGGGTGTCGAATCGGGGCTGCAGCGAGGCGACGGTGCGGCCGGATTCGTCGGGGACGAACTCGACGGCCCGCTGGCCCAGTGCGGGCCGGTCGGCGTAGCCGGTCATCGCGATGCGGATGACGTCGGCAAGCATCTTCTCGGGGCCTTGCATGGCGGCCGCGATCGACGGATCGGGTTGGGCGGCAACGAGTTGGGCGTCGCCGGAGCCCGAGGGGGACGTCAACTCCTCGAAGCGTCGGGCGAGTCGTTGGTCACGGGTGTCGGTGGGAGTTGACATTGGGGTCTCCTCGAAAATCCAGGTTGTCGAATCGTCGGCGGTGAGCATCGCCGGCTCCACGACCGGAAACTACGTTAGCGAAGCTAAATATTCCTGGACGGATGCTGTGAGAAGGCTTGGCGCCGTAGTCCGCAGCGCCCCGAGCGGCCACGTCGGCGCAGAGGGTCGAGCCCCCGGTGACCGATCTCACGGGAACTCAATGCGTCAGGACGTCGACGCCCGCGCTGAGCACGACCAGGCAGACGACGAAGGACGTCGCGGCCCACGGCACGGGCTTGCGCTTCATCTCCATGGCGACGACGGCCGCGACGACGGCGACGAAGAGACAGCCCACGAAGATCGCGATGGCCGGTCCGCCGTGGGGGATGACCGACATGGCGGCACGGATGGTGGGCATGCCGAAATGGTGGCACGGGGACCACCGGGTCTAGCTGTGAAGGGACTGGCCGTTAGCTACCGGGCCACTCGCCGGTCCAGCGTTCGAAGACGCGTGCGCCCTGCCGGTCGATCACGGTCTTCACCAGTGAGTAGACGACGCCCTGCACGGCGGCCGCCAGGAGGATTTCCTTGAACGGATACTCGGTCTGCAGTGCCGTCGGCGGATCCGGCTTGTGGCCGGGGCTGGCGCGCTTCCACACCTGCTTGAAGATGGCGCTGGCCACCAACCCGCCCAGGATGGAACTGATCAGTCCGACGGGACGGTAGAGGATCTTCGCCGTCGCTGACGGTGCGTTCGTGGTCATCGCCTTCTCCTTCGCCAGACGACGATACCGAGCAGCAGCACGGCGATCGCGACGGCCGTCACCGGAAGTGCTGGCTTGACCGAACCGTCGGGCGTGGTGGCGCTCTCGACCACCCGGTGCTTGGCGTCGTCCACGGCGTCGCCGGCCCGACCCTTCACGTCCAGCTTGTCGGTCAGCGCACGCGCGGTGTCGCCGAGATCGGCGCGGGTGTCCTCGATGTCGGCCTGTAGGTCGTCGATCGTCGCGTCGGGACCCGGCTCGGCACGGGACGAATCAGGTTCGGTCATGGCGCGCGTCCTTCACCTCGTGGATGTCTTCCTTGACGTTCGCCACCGTCTGCTGGGGTACCGGCGACGCCTCCTGCACCTGACGCTTGCCCGTCAAGGCGGCGATTCCGCCGACCGCCAGCAGCACGACCGCGACGATCAGGGCCGCCGCCCACACCGGCAGAACGAGGGCGAGCGCGGCCACCGCGGCCGCAATCAGCGTGGCCACGCCGAAGACGGCGAATACGCCTGCGACGCTGAACAATCCGGCACCGATGCCGGCGTGTTTGGCCGATTCCTGAAATTCCTTCTGGGCCAGCCTGATCTCGTCACGCACCAGGCGCTCAGTCTGTGCCGCCAGCTGGGTGATCAGTTCGCCGGTCGAGGCATTCTCGGTCGGCGTCGAACCTGCGCTCATCACTCCTCCTTCACACGCGGTTTCCCGGGTCAAGGCGACGTTCCCGCTACGACCCCCTTCAAACGTCGACGTGTCGGTGACGGGTGTCGAGCCGGGCGGAGTACCGGTGGTAGCCGGGCCGAAGCGTGATCGAGTGGGCGTCGATGCGGCCGACGTCGGCCCAGGCGGCCAGGAACGTGCCCCGATGCCGCCACCGCAGCAGTGCCGAGATGACGGCGGGTGCGGTGACGTCGGTGCGTTCGTAGCCGAGGTACGACGCCCGGGTGTGCGGGCTGACGGCGAAGCCGATCAGTCGCATGGGACCCACCCCGGTCCCGTCGCCCTGACTCCGTCCTCCACCGAGTCGGACGTCGACCACGGTGCCGACCGGTGTCCCGTCGTGCTCCAGGACGGCGCGTCCGAGTACGTCACTCAGGAGCATGACGGCCTCCGGGGATGCGTGCTACCACGTGGCGCCGTAGCCACTTCTCCACCCACAGCGAGCCCGGCCGAAGATCGTTGCGCCGCAGGGTGATCACCACGCCGAGGCGGTCCACCAGATCCCACGGGATGAAGACGAGCCGGGACGTGGGCGTGCTGCCGCCGAGGATGCGGGTGGCCAGCACGTGCCCGGTGACCAGCGCGGCGGCCCGCGGAGCCGGCGTGCCCGCGTCGATGGGTACGCCCACGGGAACGTCGGCGAGATCGAGGTCGTCGACGACGCCGATCGGGTCGCCGCGATGGTTGTGGAGTTGGCGGTCGAGCACCTGCAGCCGGGCGTCGACGACCCGGCCGTCCCACGGCAGTGGGCTCAGCTCGTCGCGACCGCGGCGGGCCCTCATTGGCCCGCTCCGGTGACGATCATCAGCGGTATCGCGGCGAGCGAGGCCACCAGGATGATGCCGAGGTAGATCGTCGCGAGCACGTTGGTGACCTTTCCGTTGACGTAGTCACCCATGTATTCGGAGTCGTTGGCCACCAACAGGATCGGCAGATAGGTCAGGGGCAGTGCGATGGCGGAGAACACCACCGAGTACTCGGTGACCTTGATGGGGTCGACGCCGGTGAGCAACACGGCGCAGCCGACGACGAGGACGACGATCATCAACACGTGAAAGCGCGCGGCCTCCGCCGGCCGCCGGAACTTTCCCCACGTCCAGCCCAGATATTGGGCGATGGTGTAGCCGGCCGACAGGGTCGTCTCGAGTGCGGCGCCGAACGTCGCGGCGACGACGCCGACGATGACGAAGGCGAGCGCTAGCTTGCCCCCGGCGATCACGACCGGTGCGACCACCTGGGACAGTGACGTCACGTCGATTCCCCTCGGCAACAGCACGATCGTCGCCGACGCGGCGATGGCCAGCGACAGCAGGCCGCCGAGGGGAAAGCCGACGAGAACGTTCATCCGGGATCGGCCGAGGTCGTCGATGGTCCAGCGTTCCTCGACCGCGCCGGAGGAGAAGAAGAACACCTCGTAGGGCGTCATGGCCGCACCGAACAGTGCGATGGCGTAGTACCAGTAGGTCGCCGTCGACTCCGACGCGGGAACCGCCGGTAGGACGGCCTGGCGCCCGAGGTCGGCCCAATCGGGGTGCAGCAGGAACACGCTCACCGCGAACACGACGAGACACAGCCCGGTGACGCCGGTGACGTTCTCCATCACCGAGAACCGGACCCGCCAGATGACGATCCAGACGGCGAAGGCGGCCACCGGCATCCACAGCGTGGGCCCGACGTCGGTGGCGAGTTGGAGCGCCAGCGCCATGCCGCCGATCTCGGCGGTGATGGTCATCAGGTTGACGAAGAACGAGGCCGACAGATTGGTCAGGGCGGAGCGGGGGCCGAGGCGGTCGCGGATGATCTCGAAGGTGGCCCGGCCGCTGACGGCGGCGACTCGTCCGGCCATCTGCGCGTACAGGCAAATGCCCAGCACGCCAACGGGAACCACCCACGCCAGGGCCATGCCGAATCGGGACCCGACGACCGCGTTGGTGACCAGGTCGCCGATGTCGAGGAAGCCGCCGATCGCCGTGAGCACCCCGACGGCGACGGCGAACAGCTTCTTCACGGTCCGCCCCGATCGGCGAAGGCCCCGACGGCACGGGCCAACTCGCGGTCGACGTCGGTGGACGTCGGCACTCCCCGGACCACCGCACCGGCGGCGTCGAGGGCCGCGGCCGCGTCGGACAGGGTCGCCATCAGGGCTTGCTGACGCGCGGCGTCCACCTCCGTGTCGGGTGCGAGGGCCGCGACGTCGCCCAGTGCGGTGGTGATCTGTTCACCGGCGTCACCGAGTTGCACGGCGGCCAGGGGGCCGCTGGAGCGCTCGGCACGCCACAGCTCGAGGGCGAGAAGTCCCGTGCGCGCGGCGGATTCGCCCTCGCGGTGGGCTTGCACGAGCTGCCCGGGGACGCCGTCCCGGATGGCGGGACACGCACGGAACAGGAGGCCGAGGCTGACCACGACCACCAGCGCCACGACGATCCGGCTTGCGTACCTCACGGGCCGACATCAGCCGCGCAGTTGCGGCAGCACCTCGTCGTGGTACGCGGCGAAGAAGCCGTCCATGTCGGCACCGATCTGCTGCACGTAGACCTCGTCGATCCCGGCGTCGACGTGGCACCAGAGTTGCGTGACGTGCTGGTCGACGTCGGATCCACACGCCAGGGCCTCGCCCACCTTCTCGCGCGGCACCAGCGACATGGCGTCGGCGAAGTCCCGCGGTCGCGGCAACGTCTGCGCCAGCTGGCCGGGGAGTTGTTCGTTGGCCCACAGCCGGTGGGCCACCGACAGCGCGGCGTCGGCGTCGGCGTCCCAACTCACCTTGGTGCCTGCCTGCACCGGCTTGTCGCCGCCGCCGGATTCGCGGAAGGTCTTGACCAGTTCGGCGTCGGGCATGGCCAGGCAGTAACCGTCGCCGATGCGCCCGGCGAGTTGGGCGCCCTGGGGCCCGAAGCCGGAGACGTAGATGGGGACGGGCTGTTCCGGCCGGGTGTAGATGCGTGCGTCGGAGACCTCGTAGTGCACACCGTGGTGGCTGACGTCGTCCCCCCGGTGCAGGAGTCGAATCACCTCGACGGCCTCCTCGAGCATCTCCCACCGCAGACCGACGGACGGCCAGGGGTCACCGAGGATGTGCTCGTTGAGCGCCTCGCCGCTGCCCACCCCGAGCACGAAGCGGCCGTCGTGCTGCACCGCGGCGGTCGCCGCGGCCTGCGCGACGATGGCCGGGTGGATGCGGATCGTCGGGCAGGTCACCGCCGTCGACACCGGCAACGAGGTCGCCTCGGAGAGGGCTCCGATCACGCTCCAGACGAAGGGGCTCTGGCCCTGCTCGTCGTTCCAGGGGTGGAAGTGGTCGGAGATCCACAGCGCGTCGAAGCCGGCCGCCTCGGCCCGTCGGGCTTGGTCGACGAGCTCCTTGGGGCCGAATTGTTCACAGGACAGGAAGTATCCGAAGGTGGTCACCCGCAGCGCTGTACCCACCCAACATCGGGTCAACCCCGACCGTCAGTCCTTTTGGTCGGCCTCGTCCTTGGCCTCGTCCTTGGCATCGTCGGCCTTGTCGTCGGCCGCGTCCTCGGTGTCGTCGGCCGCCGTCTCCTCGGCCGTCTCGTCGGACTCCTCGCCGTCCTTCGGGCGATGGCCGCCCACCTCCAGCACGGCCCAGTGGCTGGGGGACACGTAGACGGACCACTCGCCGCCCTTTCGCCCCATCTTCAGGACGCCGTCGTCGACCTCCCACGCCGTGTCGTCGTCGTAGTCGGTCTCTTGCCCGTCGGAATAGGTCAATGTGAATGCCATCGACCGAGCCTGCCACCGGTGGGCCGTGTTCGTGGCGGCCTGCCGAAATTCATCAAGATCAGCCATCGTCCTGTGGCAGTGACCCTTTCGCGACGTTTGGTCCTGGCGGGGGCTGCGCCCACACTGGCAACGTGGCCGCACCCCCCGAAGACGTCGATCCCTTCGTCCGCGTCGTCGGATCGCAGGTGCACAACCTCAGGACGGTCGACGTGGCCGCGCCCCGCGACGCGTTCGTGGCGTTCACGGGGGTGTCCGGGTCGGGAAAGTCGTCGCTGGCCTTCGGCACCGTCTACGCCGAGGCGCAACGCCGGTATTTCGAGTCCGTCGCGCCGTATGCCCGCCGCCTGCTGCTGCCCGCCGGGGCCCCGAAGGTTGACGACATCACGGGCCTGCCGCCCGCGGTCGCCCTGCAGCAGCGCCGCGGCGCCGGAACCTCGCGCTCGACCGTCGGCACCGTGACCACCCTCTCGAACCTGCTCCGGATGCTCTACTCCCGGGCGGGCACCTACCCGGCCGGCGCCACCATCCGCCTGGACTCCGACTCGTTCTCACCGAACACCGCCATCGGCGCGTGTCCGGAGTGCCACGGCCTGGGCCGGATTCACCGCGTCACCGAGCAGACGCTGGTTCCCGACCCGACGCTGACCATCCGCGAGGGTGCCGTCGCGGCGTGGCCCGGGGCGTGGCAGGGCCAGAACCTGCGCGACATCCTGATCACGCTGGGCCACGACGTGGACGTGCCGTGGCGCAAACTGCCCAAGCGCACCCGCAACTGGATCCTGTTCACCGACGACCAGCCGACCGTGGAGATCGATCCGAGTCGCCATCCGGTCACCGCGGACTACTACTACAACGGCACGTTCTCCAGCGCCGAGCGCCACGTCCGTCACACGCTGGCCAACTCCCAGAGCGCGATGATGCGCCGCCGCGTGCTGCAGTTCGTCGACGCCGTGGACTGCCCCGTGTGCGCCGGGTCGGGGCTGCGGCCGGAGGCGCTCGCCGTCACCTTCGCCGGCCACACCATTGCGGAACTGGTGGCCATGCCGTTGGTCGACCTGGCCGCCACGCTCGAACCCGCGGCCAACCGGGTGGGCGCCGACGCGGCCTACGAGTCCATCGAATCGGGCGAGTCCACCGAGGTCGCCACGATGATCGCGGCGGACCTCGTCGCGCGGATCCGGGTTCTGCTGGATCTCGGCCTGGGCTATCTCAGCCTGAACCGTCGGACGCCGACGGTCTCACCGGGGGAACTTCAGCGCCTGCGCTTGGCGACGCAGCTGCGGGCCGGCCTGTTCGGTGTCCTCTACGTGCTCGACGAACCGTCGGCGGGCCTGCATCCGGCCGACGCCGAGCCGTTGCTCGACGTCCTGGATCGGCTTCGGCGAGCAGGCAATTCGCTGTTCGTCGTCGAGCACGACATGGACGTGGTGCGGCGCGCCGACTGGATCGTCGACGTCGGTCCCGGCGCGGGCGAACTCGGCGGCGAGGTGCTCTACAGCGGGCCGGTACCCGGCCTCGCCGAGGTGCCCACCTCGGTGACCCGTCGGTATCTGTTCGGTGACGCGGCGGCCAGGCCGCGCGCCGACCGGAAGGCGTCGGGAGAGCTGTGGCTCCGCAACGTGTCCTTCCACAACCTGCGCGACCTCGAGGTCCGGATTCCGCTGGGCGTGTTCACCGCCGTCACCGGGGTGTCCGGCTCCGGCAAGTCGACCCTGGTCTGCAAGGTCGTCGGGGACGTCGTCGCCCGCCACTTGGGTTCTCCCGGAACCGAATCCGAGAGTGCCGATCCGGCCGACGCCGACGAGGGAGTCGCCGACGTCGACCTCGACGCGAGCATCGGGGTGACGGCCGACGGGGTCGAGGCCGTCGACCGGTTGGTCACCGTGGACCAGAAGCCGATCGGACGGACGCCGCGCTCCAACCTCGCCACCTACACCGGCATGTTCGACGCCGTCCGGAAGGCCTTTGCGGGTACCGACGAGGCCCGGCGGCGGGGGTGGAGCGCGGGCCGCTTCTCGTTCAACGTGGCCGAGGGCCGCTGTCCCACGTGTCAGGGTGAGGGCTTCGTCGCGGTCGAATTGCTGTTCCTCCCAGGGACGTACGCTCCCTGCCCCACGTGCCACGGGGCCAGGTACTCCGACGAAACCCTCGAGGTGCGCTACCGCGACCGCACGATCGCCGACGTCCTGGCGATGACGGTGGACGAGGCCGCGGAGTTCCTCGCCGACGTGCCCGCCGCGGCCCGGAGTCTTGCCACCCTGCGCGACGTCGGACTGGGTTACCTGCGGCTCGGGCAGCCCGCCACGGAGCTGTCGGGCGGCGAGGCGCAGCGCATCAAGTTGGCCTCGGAGTTGCAGCGGTCGCGCCGCGGACACACGTTCTACGTGCTGGACGAGCCGACGACCGGGTTGCACCCGGCCGACGTCGAACTGCTCGAACGCCAACTGCACCTGCTGGTGGACGCGGGAAACACCGTGGTGGTCGCCGAGCACGACATGGGTGTGGTGGCGGGAGCCGACTGGGTCATCGACCTCGGTCCCGGCGCAGGCGACGCCGGCGGCCGGGTGGTCGCGGCGGGTACGCCCGAACACGTCGCCGCGTCGGCCCAGAGCCGGACGGCGCCCTACCTCCTGGCCAGACTCCGCTAGTTCTCGGCGCGGTGCCGGCCCCGGTAGGAACCAGCGTCGGCCGACGTCGCCCTGGTCGGCGACCAACCGTGTCCGAAGAGTTCCAGGGACGGGTCGCCAACCGGCGGCGTGAAGACGGGTCCACCCTCGCGGGCGGGACTGACCACGAGGTCGTCGGATTCGATCACGCCAGCTATTTACCCCGCCGTCAACCCATGTCAAACGTCGACGTAGTGGCCCTGGTCGAGGTCGGCGAGCAACCCGGGACCGGTGGGCTGCCAGCCCAGCAGCTCGCGCGTCAGCACACTCGACGCCGGAGCGTCCGCAGCGAGGAAGGGCGCCAGCCAGCCGAAGTGCGCACCCGCGTCGTCGGGGGCGACGGACACCGCGGGGATGCCCAGCTGCCGGGCGATCACCTCGGCGATGTCGCGGGTTGGGACGCCCTCGTCGTCGACCGCATGGAGCACCGACCCGGCGGGCGCAGCCTCCACCGCCAGCCGGAACAGCCGCGCGGCGTCGGAGCGATGCACGGCCGGCCACCGGTTGGCCCCGTCGCCGACGTAGCCGGAGACGCCCTTGTCGCGGGCGATGGCGACTTGCGTGGCGAGAAATCCGTTGTCGCCCTTGCCATGTGTCGTCGGCGGCAGTCGCAGCACCGACGACCGCACGCCGCGCTCCGCCATGGACAGCACGATCCTGGCGGTGGCCTGGCGACCCCCGACCGCGCCGACCCCGTCGGGATCGGCGTCGCGGCCGTCTGCTTCGGTGGCCACGCGCCCGAAGGCGACGCCGGTGGTGCCGGATGCGATGACGAGGGAACGGTCGGACCCCTCGAGTGCGCGTCCGATGGTCTCGACGGCGAGGCGGTCCGCGGCCACGGCGCCGTCGAAGTCCCCGGAGAACGCCAGGTCGTGTTTGAAGGCGAGGTGGATGACGCCGTCGGCCGCCTTTGCCGCGTCGCCCAGTCCGGCGAGGTCGTCGAGGCTGCCCTCGTGGACGTCGGCCCCGGCGGCGGTCAGCGCCTCGGCCGACGCCCGCGACCGCGCCAGGCCGACGACCCGATGGCCCGCGCCGATGAGTTCGGGGACGACGGCGCTGCCGATCCACCCGGATGCGCCCGTAACCAGAACGTGCATGTGAGTCCTCTACTTGATGTCAGTAACTGTCATCGCCACCATAGCGCCGATGTCAGCCACTGTCATCACGTAACATCTGCTCATGGGTAGATGGCAGCCGGACGCGCTCGGCCGTCTACAGCAGGCGGCGCTGGAGCTCTACGCCGAACGCGGCTTCGAGGCGACGGCCGTGACGGACATCGCCGAGCGGGCGGGTCTCACCGAGCGCACGTTCTTCCGCTACTTCACCGACAAGCGCGAAGTGCTGTTCGGCGGCACCGAGGAACTGCTCGCGCTGTTCACCGACGCGGTTGCCGGCGCCGCACCGGCCCTGGCGCCGATGGACGCGGTCGCCGAGGCGCTCAGGGCCAGCACCGCCTTCTTCGAGGACCGCGTCGACCACTCGAGGCGGCGTCAAGCCGTCATCGACGCCAATCCCAGCCTCCAGGAACGCGAACTGCACAAGCTGGCGACGATGGCGGCCGCGGTCGCCGACGCCCTACGCGGCCGCGGGGTCGGCGATCCGGCGGCGATCCTGACCGCCGAGGCGGGAGTCACCGTGTTCAAGGTGGCCTTCGCCCGCTGGCTCGGCGACTCCGACGGCACCGACCTGGGCACCCTGATGCAGCAGACCCTCGACGAACTCAGGTCCGTGACGCAAAGTCCGCCGGCGTGAACTCACCCTTGCCGAGCTTGGACTCGATCTCCTCCAGGCTCCGGCCGGTCAGATCCGGCATGCGGAAGTAGACGAACAGCCAGGCCGCGACGTTGAACAGCCCGTAGAGCCACATCGACGGTCCGACCCCGATGCCGCTGATCAGCGTGAGCAGCGTGAGGGTGATCAGCAGGTTGGTGCCCCACAGCGCCGCCGACTGGGCCGCGGTGCCGGCGGGTCGCACGGCCAGCGGGTAGGTCTCCGAGCCGGTGAGCCAGCCCATCAGCTGCAGTCCGCCGGCGTTGAACAGCATGAACACCACGAGGCAGGCGATGATGAACGGCATCGACTCCCGCCCGCTGTTGCCGGAGACGAACAGCCCGCCCAGGACGAACAGGCTCAGCGCCGCGCCCGGAATCATGATGAGGGTGAGGCGTCGCCGGCCGACCTTGTCGATGATCGACAACCCGACGAGCTGGGCCACCAGGTAGCTCACCCCGAGCGCAACCGACACCTCCAGCGCGACGGATTCCGAGAAGCCGTTGTCGGTCAGGATCGTCGGCGAATAGTAGATGATCATCTCGATGCCGCTGAGCTGGGTGAAGATGGCGATTCCGCAGCCGAGGATCAGGGCCGGGCGCACCCACGCCGCGCGCAGTCCCGACCAGCCGCGGGTCTTGGCCGTCTTCTCCTCGTGGGCCAGTTCGGCCATCTCGTCGAGCTCGCCGTCGATGTCGTAACCCGAGGGCCGCACCCGGTCCAGGACGTCCCGGGCGTCGTCGCCCCGGTCCCGCTTGACCAGCCAGCGCGGGCTCTCCGGCAGGCGCAGCAGCAGCACCAGCATCAGCGCGGCGGGCACGGCGGCAGCGCCGATCGACCACCGCCAGGGAATCGACTCCGAGGCGCCGACGATGGTCGCAATGACGATGCCGACCCCGATGGCGATCTGAAAGCAGAGCACCAGGCGCCCCCGGTACTTCGGCGGTGCCAGCTCGGCGACGTACATGGGAGCGGTCTGCGTGGCCCCGCCGACGGCGAAGCCCAGCACCAGCCGTCCGGCCGAGAGCAGCTCGGGGTTGGGTGCGACCGCGCACCAGAGCGAGCCGACGGCGAAGACGACCGCGAGCATCACCAAAGTGCCTCTGCGCCCGCGCCTTTCGGACAGATAGCTACACGACAGGGCGCCGATCACCGCGCCGAGGAGGATGCTCGCGGCGATGACCTGCTTCCAGGACTCCTCGATGCCGAAGTCCTTGGTGATCTGCAGCAGGGCTCCGGAGATGATGCCCGTGTCGTAGCCGTAGAGCATGCCGGACACCGCCGACACCAGCGCGACGATCACGACCGCACCCGTGAGCTGACCCGGCGCCTTCTCGCGGGCTTCTGCCGAACCGGCGGCGGCCTCCTCGGTTGAACCCATGCGTCGGCCTCCAGCCTCGTGGTGACGTCGTCGTCTCGATGTGGCTGAGGCGACATACCCACATCCCGCGAAATCGACGCGCGAACGCACGCTTGTCGTACCCAAACGTCGAGTAGGGCCGTCAAGAAGCGTGCGGTCGGCGAGCGGTGAATCGGTCTGCGGGAATAGGAAGGCGACATAAGTAGTTGCCGTCTTCGTTATCCCACAAAGGTTTTGGATCGAGGTTCAGATGATCGACGTGAAGGCCATCGCCGCAGGTACAGCCATCGCCGGAGCCCTCGGCGTCGCCGCCCTGGGGATCGGCTCGGGTGTCGCGAACGCGGCACCGTCCCCCGTCGCGACGCACTCGGCGTGGGCACAGGATCCGGGGTGGGGTCACGGGCCGGGCCCGTGGGGCGGCGGCGGACCCCGGTGGGACCGCGGCCGCGGCTGGGGCCCAACGCCTCCGCCACCGCCGGCGTACGACTACGGCGGCTACGGGTACGGCTACCCCGGCGGCGCGTGCGTCACCGGACCGCTCGGACTGCTGCACTTCGGCAACTGCTGACCGACCTGCGTTAACGAAGAAGCCCACCCCCGAGCAATGCTCGGAGGTGGGCTTCTTCAGTGTTGGAGGCCGCCAGGTTCAGCGGGCGGGCTGAGCCAGGGCGGACTTGTTGTGGCGCTGCAGGAGGAAGCGCAACCAGCGAACGTCGATCAGCATGTCGTGTCTTCTTTCGCTCAGGCGGACTTGGTCAGGATGGGAAGGATGCGCCGGCGTTCGCCCGCGACGTCCGAGAAGTGATGCAGCGCATCGGGAACCGACGGGGTGGCCGGGAAGACGTCGTCGACGCCGCACAGCCGCAGCGTGCGCGACACCGCTTGGCTGATGACCAGTGACCACTCGTCACCGGCGGCGTAGCAGGCCTCGTCGATGGCGTCGAGAAGCTCGATGCCCTGAGCAGCGAAGGAGGTAACGCCGCTGAGATCCAAGATGAAGGGCTTCTCCGCGATGATGCAGCCCTTGGCCTGGGCGACCACCTGGCCGACGTTCACCTCGTCGATCGACCCGGTGATGGTCAGCACGGTGGCAAGCTGCCGGCACTGCTTGTGGAGCTCGGCGCCGTTGCATTCGACGGACGGATTTCCATAGCGGAAGCGGGAATTCGTCGATGAGCTAGTGCTCGTAGCGATCATGGCACTGCCTCCCTTCGGTAGTTGCCGAGATGAGTTGGCGGCGTCGCCGTCACTTCGACTGAAACCCAAGGTAAGGGGCCAAAATAAGGTACCGGGGAGTAAGTCCTAAAACATCGTTAAGACTTCCACGAGGACCTGACAGCAAACCGCGTCGGAAAGCGGTCAGTTCCGGGGCCCCTGATGGCCTTTGTAACCCTCCCAGGGGGAGTAGTCGGCGAGCAGCGACTCCTGCGGTGGCCGTTGGTCTTCGGGCACGTGCTGGAGGTTGATCCGGACGCGGTACCAGATCGAACTCGGGCCCCGCATGCCGTCGACGAGGACGTCGACCGGGGTCAGCCGGTCGGCGGCAGCCGGGTACGTCGCCTTCCACGTCTCGAGCGCGGCCAGCGCCTCGTCCTTGGTCTTGGTCCTGGCGATCTCGATGAGGGGTTTCGTGGACACTCGCTGACCGGCCTCTCCACTGCCGCGGCGAGCGCCCTTGGGGGCCTTCTCCGCCGGACCCAACTCCTTGGCCAGGGCGAGCAACCCCTCGAGGCCGCCGGGGGCGTCGTCCATCCCCTCCCACGGATCGCCCACGTCGGCGTACCGCTCGGGCACCGTGACGACGGTGAACGCCTCCGGCCGGCACCCCGGCACCTCGTCCCACCGCAGCGGCGTCGAGACCCGCGCATCCGGCCGCGATCGCACCGAGTAGGCCGACGCGACCGTCCGGTCCTTGGCGTTCTGGTTGAAGTCGACGAAGACGCCCTCGCGTTCTTCCTTCCACCAGCGACTGGTAGCCAAATCCGTTGCGCGCCTTTCGACTTCGCGCGCAATCGTCTCGGCGGCCAGGCGGACCTGTCGGTAGGGCCAGTTCGGCTCGATGCGGGCGTAGACGTGAAAGCCCTTCGAACCGGAGGTCTTGGGCCACGCCGTCAGGCCGTAGTCGGTCAGCACGTCGCGGGCCACCAGCGCCACGTCGACGATCTGCGCCCACTCCACCCCCGGCATGGGGTCGAGGTCGACGCGAAGCTCGTCGGGGTGCTCGAGATCGTGGGCTTGGACCGGATGCGGGTTGAGGTCGACGCATCCGAGGTTCACCGCCCAGGCCAGGCCGGCGGCATCGGAGAGCACGGCCTCCTTGGCCGAGGTGCCGGAGGCGTACTTCAACTCGGCGACGTCGACCCACTCGGGTCGCTTCTCGGGGGCTCGCTTCTGGAAGACCGCCTCCTCGGTGATGCCCTTGACGAAGCGCTTGAGGATCATCGGCCGTCCCCGCACCCCGCGCAGAGCGCCGTCGGCAACGGACAGGTAGTACTCGATGAGGCCCAGTTTGGTGACGTCGGCCCGCCCGTCCAGGCCGGGGAACACCACCTTGTCCGGATTGGTGACGCGCAGGACGCGACCGCCGATGTCCATCGACAGCGAAGACGCCATGACGACGATGGTAGTCAGCGGTTCCGACGTGCACTCGGACCCGCGTGCGACGCCGGTCACATATTGTGGGCCCATGCCCAACCTCACAGAGCTACCCCTGCAGGCCGCGGCCAAGGTGCAGCAGTACCTCGAACGCGGCTCGGCCGAGCTGCACTACGCCAGGAAGATGTTCGAGGCGGGTGCGCTGAAGGTCGAGCCGCCGCAGAACGTCGCCGCCATGCTCGCCGACATCCGGCGGTGGGGCGAGATCGGAATGATCCCGGCGCTCAACGCCCGTCGCAATCCCACCGGGACGGCGGTCATCGACGACGACGGCGAGCTGACGTTCGCCGAACTCGACGAGGCGGCCAACGCGGTGGCCCACGGGCTGATCGGCATGGGCGTGCGGGGCGGCGACGGGGTGGCGCTGCTGATCCGCAACCACCGCTGGTTCCTCATCGGTCTCTACGGCGCCGCCAAGGTGGGCGTCCGGCTGATCCTGCTCAACAGCGAGTTCTCCGGCCCGCAGATCAAGGAGGTCTCGGAGCGCGAGGGCGCGAAGCTGATCATCCACGACGACGAGTACACGAAGGCGTGCTCGGCGGCCGAGCCGGAGTTGGGCAAGCTCCGCGCGTTGCCGACCAATCCCGACAAGCCCGACCAGCCGTCGGAGAGCACCGACGAGACGCTGGCCGACCTGGTCAGCCGCAGCAGGTCCGGCCCGCCGCCGAAGGCGAGCGCCCACTCCAAGATCATCATCCTGACCAGTGGCACCACCGGTACTCCCAAGGGCGCCAACCGAAGCAGCCCACCGTCGTTGGCGCCCATCGGCGGGGTGCTGTCGCACGTGCCGTTCAAGTCGGGAGAGGTGACGTCGCTGCCCGCGCCGATGTTCCACGCGCTGGGCTTCCTGCACGCGACCATCGCGATGATGTTGGGCAGCACGTTGGTGCTGCGGCGACGGTTCAAGCCCGACACCGTGCTCGCCGACGTCGAGAAGCATCGGGTGACGGCCCTCGTGGTGGTGCCGGTGATGTTGTCGCGCATCCTCGACGAGTTGGAGAAGACCAGCCCCAAGCCGAACCTGTCGAGTCTGCGCATCGTCTTCGTCTCAGGGTCACAGCTCGGCGGCGAGCTCGCCACCCGGGCGCTGAAGGACCTGGGCCCGGTCGTCTACAACCTCTACGGGTCGACGGAGATCGCGTTCGCGACCATCGCCCGACCCAAGGACCTGTCGATCAACCCGTCGACGGTGGGACCCGTCGTCAAGGGCGTGAAGGTCAAGCTCTTCGACGACAACGGCAAGGAGGTGGCGCCGGGCGAGGTCGGCCGCATCTTCGTGGGCAACACGTTCCCGTTCGAGGGATACACCGGCGGCGGCCACAAGGCGATCATCGACGGCCTGATGTCCTCGGGCGACGTCGGTTACTTCGACGAGCACGGGTTGCTCTACGTCAGCGGCCGCGACGACGAGATGATCGTCTGCGGCGGCGAGAACGTCTTCCCCGCCGAGGTGGAGGACCTGATCAGCGGGCACCCGGAGGTCGTCGAGGCCACGGCGCTCGGCGTCGAGGACGCCGAGTGGGGTCACCGGTTGCGCGCCTTCGTCGTCAAGACCGAGGGCGCCTCGGTCGACGAAGATGCGATCAAGGCCTACGTGAAGGACAACCTGGCCCGGTACAAGGTGCCGCGCGAGGTCATCTTCCTCGACGAGCTGCCGCGCAACCCCACGGGCAAGATCCTCAAGCGGGAGCTGAAGGACATGGAGCCCGAGGAGAAGTCAGCCGACTAGGTACTCCAGGTCGGTCCAGCTGCCGTGCGGGGTGCGGTCCAGCAGGTGCGCGATGCCGGCGTCGTGGAAGGCGGCGGCGACGTCCTCGATTCCCTCGGTGAAGTGGGCCCAGGAGTCGAGGTGCGCCGCGACCACCAGCCGTGGCGCCAGCACCTCCGCGGCCGCGGCCGCCCGCGCACTGGTCAAGGTCAGCGGACGGCCGTCCTGCTTCGAGGGCACCCGGGCGGCGCCGACGAAGAGCACCGCGACGTCGATCGGTCCGACGGTGTGCGCGATCTCCGAAACCGTTGCCAGAGAGGCGTTGTCGCCGCTGACGTACACGGTCGGCAGGCCCTCGCCGGACAGCACGAAGCCGGTCACCTCACAGTTGACGTAACCGGCGTCGTCGCGCTCGCCGTCGGCCGGGCCGTGCACCGCCGGGACGGCCCGCACCCGCAGACCTCCCAAGTCCACGGTCTCCCAGGGCGCCAGACCCCGGGCGGGTGACCCCAGCCGTCGAGCCGCACCGGGGTGGGTGAGCACGAGCGGCACCGACCCGGCCAGCTCCCGGCCGGCGTCGTCGAAGTTGTCCAGGTGCTGGTCGTGGCTGACCAGCACCACGTCGACCCGGCCCAGCGCCGCGGCGTCGACGGCGGGTGCGGCCGTCTTCGTCAGGTAGGCGTGCGGCCCCGGCGGGTCGAACGTGGGATCCACGACGACGCGGTGCCCGCCGATGTCGAGCAGCGTCGTCGGGCCGCCCAGAACGCTCACCGCGCACGCCCGCCTGGCCTCGGTAACGCCCCGGTCGGCCATGACGGTCCTCTCTGCCCTAGGAACTCGCGGTCGGGGTGGCCCCGAGCACGCGCTGCAGATCGGGCTTCATGGCCTGCAACTGCGCTCCCCAGTATGGCCAGTCGTGCGTGCCGTCGTCGGGGAAGTTGAACACGCCGTTCTTGCCGCCCGCCGCCATGTAGTTGTCCTGGAACGTGCGGTTGGTGCGAATGGTCAAGCCCTCTAAGAACTTCGCCGGCAGGTTGTCGCCACCGAGATCGCTGGGGGTGCCGTTGCCGCAGTAGATCCAGATGCGGGTGCCGTTGTTGACCAACTGCTGGATGTTGACCATCGGGTCGTTGCGCTTCCAGGCGCTGTTGGGGTCCTCCGTCGGCCCCCACATGTCGTTGGCCTTGTACCCGCCCGCGTCACCCATCGAGACGTTGATCAGGAACGGCCACGATCCCTCCGACGGGTTGAGGAAGCCCGACAGCGAGCCCGCGTAGATGAACTGCTGCGGGTGGTAGATCGCCAGGGTCAGCGCCGCCGAACCGGCCATCGACAGACCGACCGCTGCGCTGCCGGTCGACTTGACCTGCCGCTGACTCTCCAGATACGCGGGAAGCTCCTGGGTCAGGAAGGTCTCCCACTTGTAGGTCTGGCAGCCGGTCTTGCCACACGCCGGGTGGTACCAGTCGCTGTAGAAACTGGATTGACCGCCGACGGGCATGACGACGGACAGGCCCGAGTTCAGGTACCACTCGAACGCCTGGGTGTTGATGTCCCAGCCGTTGAAGTCGTCCTGCGCGCGCAGGCCGTCCAGCAGGTAGACGGCGGGGGAGTCGGGGCCGCCGCTCTGGAACTCGACCTTGATGTCGCGCCCCATGCCCGCGGACGGGACCATGAGGTACTCGACCGGCAGGCCGGGTCGGGAGAAGGCGTTCGCGGTGGCGGCGCCGCCGGCGATGCCCACGAAAACGGGTAGCAGAACCGCCATGACGGCCGTGACGACGAACCGGCGCACAATGATCTCCTCTGGTGTCGAACGCAGTGAATTCCACGGTGACACGCGCTCCTGTCAAACTCTCGTGGCTGCGTTCGTGGAATACCTCCGGCGCCGTGGTGGTAGTACTCCGGAGTGAACATCGACCTGACAGGAAAGACCGCACTCGTCACCGGGTCCACGCAGGGCATCGGCCTGGCCATCGCGAAGGGATTGGCGCAGAGCGGCGCCCACGTCGTCGTCAACGGACGCACGGCGGCCCGCGTCGACGAGGCGGCCGACGAGTTGCGCTCGGCCACCGACGGTGACGTGCTCGGCATCGCGGCCGACGTGACCACCGCCGAGGGCGTCGAGGGCCTGGTCGACCAACTTCCCGCCGTGGACGTCCTCGTCAACAACCTCGGCATCTTCGGCGCGGCCCCCGCCCGGGAGATCTCCGACGACGAGTGGCGCCGCTACTTCGACGTGAACGTGCTCTCGGCGATCCGGCTGATCCGCACCTATCTACCGGGCATGACCGAGCGCGGTTGGGGACGGGTGCTGCAGATCGCCAGCGACTCGGCGATCGTCATCCCCGAGGAGATGATCCATTACGGCACCTCGAAGACGGCGCTGCTGGCGGTGTCGCGGGGCTTCGCCAAGGACGCCGCGGGCACGGGTGTCACCGTGAACTCCGTCATCGCCGGGCCCACCCACACGGCGGGGGTGGAGGACTTCGTCTACCAGTTGGTCGACGAGAACCTGCCGTGGGACGAGGCGCAGCGCGAGTTCATGCGCAAGCACCGCCCGCAGTCGTTGCTGCAACGCCTGATCGAACCCGACGAGATCGCCAACATGGTCACCTATCTGAGCTCGCCGTTGGCGTCGGCGACCACCGGAGCGGCGGTCCGCGTCGACGGTGGGTACGTGGACTCGATCGTCCCCTAGACTCGTCGCCATCACGTCGACGTGATCTGGCCCGGTGCTCTGTTTTGGCGGCGGTCCGTCCGGGTAAGGATGGGCCGAGACGATGCGCTTACCGCGCCTCCCCCTGACACCAACCGGAAAGACGTGGTAAGCCCATGAGACGTGAAGTCGGCGCGCAGATGCAGGTCGAGGTATTCGACCCCACCACACTGGAATTCCAGATCGCCGTCGCACCCCAGCCGGGTGCCGAGGTGACCGAGGAGTTGTCCTTCACCCTCAACGGCAACGCCGTCGAGCCCATCGAACTGATCGGCCAGCACGGCACGCGCATCCACAAGTTCGAGGCCGGCAAGGGAACGGTGCTGGCGAACTATTCGGCCACGATCATCGGCCAGGCCGACCCGGCGCCCGTCACCGAGATCGACCTGTCGACGTACCTGCGGCCCAGCCGGTACGCGGAGGCCGACAAGTTCTACGGCTTCGCCGCAACGGAATTCGGCAACGACGCCAAGTCGACCGCGTTGCTGGAGAAGGTGTCGTCCTGGGTGGGCACGCGGCTGCAGTACGTGCCGGGTTCCAGCGATCCGATCGACGGTGCGGCCGACACGGTGCTGGCGGGCACGGGTGTGTGCCGCGACTACGCGCATCTGGTGATCGCGCTGCTGCGGGCGGTCAACGTACCGGCCCGCCTCGTCGCGGTGTACGCGCCGGGCTGCTATCCGATGGACTTCCACGCCGTCGCCGAGGCCTACGTCGACGGGATGTGGCGCGTCGTGGACGCGACGTGTCTGGCACCGCGGCAGACGATGGTGCGCATCGCCACCGGCCGCGACGCCGCCGACACGGCCTTCCTGGACAACCACGGTGGCGGCATCAACCTCACCAGCATGAACGTCAACGCGTGGGTCGAGGGCATGCTGCCGCTGGATTCGGTGGAGGAACTCGTCTCGCTGGGTTAGCCCGCACGCCGACTGCCCGCTTGTTCACGCCCTCTCTCGAGGTGTGCGTTCGACAAGCGGGCAGTCGGCGGGGCAGCGGCTAGTACTGGATGGCCTCGATCAGCGGTCCGGGCTCGTCCATCAACGCCCAGAAGCGATCCCGGATGGCGACGGTGACCGGGCCGGGCGTGCCGTCGCCGATCTTCTCGCCGTCGAGGGTGTTGATCGGGGTGACGCCACCGGCGGTGGTGACGGCCATGATCTCGTCGGCGTCGTACAGCTCGCGGCTGGTCACGTCACGCAGGGTGGCCTCGATGCCCATCTGGTCGGCGAGCTCGTAGACCGTCTTGCGGGTGATGCCCGGCAACGCGTTTCGCGACGGCGACGCCATGACCCCGTCCTTGACGACGACCACGTTGAAGCCGGGCCCCTCGGCGACGCAGTTGTCGGAGTCCAGCAGGATCGCGGTGCGGGCGCCGCGGTCCTTGGCCTCGAAGCTGGCCGCGGTCAGGTCACCCCACTGGTAGTTCTTGATGGTCGGGTCGACGGTGTTTCGGCCGGCGCGGCGGACGTGGCGCGGCACGATGGCGGTGGTCCCGAAGATCTGCTCGGCGGGCGGGAACGCCCACAGGTACGGGATGGCGTAGATGTACACCTGGTGGGTGAGCTTGGTGAGGTCCTTCTCGCCCTTGCGCTTTCCGTAGCCCCGGGTGATCGTCAGGTTCACGAAGGACTCGCGCAGCTGCGACATCGACACGCACTTCTTGGTGATCTCGGCGATCTCGGCCTTGCTCATGCCGGCGTCCAGGCGCAGCTTGCCGGCCCCGTCGAGCAGCCGGTCGACGTGGTCGTCGAGCCGAAAGATGTTGCCGTGCCAGACGTGCGCGACCGTGTAGGTCACGTCGGAGTGGCCGAACCCGGTGTCGAAGATCGAGATCCTGGCATCCTCGGCGGGGATGAACTCGCCCTCGATCCAGGCCACCCCGCCCGCGAACGGGCTGGAGGTGTCGAGCTCGTAGTCGCTGTACTGGATGACCGAGCCGGCGGGGGTGTCCTCGCGGATGGCGGCGCCGGGTTCGACGGCGACCAGGTTGCTGGTGCCGATGTCCGTGGTCAGAGTCATGTCGAATGTCCTTGTCTTCGAATCGGATTCAGGAGGTGTGGGTCTTGGCGAAGTTGGGGCCCGCCTCGCCGGCGGCCAGCCGCTTGCGCAGCCCGGTGACGGCCCACAGGCCGGCCAGGACGACCAGCCCCAGGAACACGAAGCCGTTGCCGGCGAACTGCGGCAGGAAGATCAGCGCCGCGCAGACGCAGGTGAAGACGATGAGGCCGACGACGTAGATCGGCATCCGCGCCCGGCCCAGGTCGAAGGTGCCCGGCTCGGCGGTGGGGATGGTGCCGCGGCGGTGTCCGATGATCAGGGCGATGGTCTGCAGCACGTAGGTGGCGAAGACGGCCAGAGCGGACAGTCCGAGGATGAGGAAGAACGCCTTCTCGCTGACCAGGGCCAGCAGCAGCAGTGCGGTCGAGAGGCCGAACAGTCCCAGCACGGCGTAGGTGGGCGTCCGGTTGCTCGGGGACACGTGCCGCCAGACGTGGGAGAACGGCAGCATGTTGTCGCGGGCCATCGAATAGGTCAGCCGGGTGGCCACCAGGATGTTGGCCAGGATGCAGGCCATCACGTTGGTCAGCGCCACGGCGACGACGATCTTGGTGATCACCGGGCCGACCTGCTGGGTGATGATCTCCTCGATGGGGGCGCCCGAGTTGGCCTCCACGGCAGCGGCGTCCTTGATCGCCAGCACGTAGACGACGTACATCAAAAACTCGATGACGATCGAGGCGCTCAGCGCGTAGAACATGGTGCGTGGGATGACGCGGCGCGCGTCCTTGGTCTCCTCGGCGACGTCGGCGCTGGCCTCGACGCCGATCAGGCCGAAGAACGGCCCGAGCGAGGCGGCCAGCCACGCGACGATGTAAGGCGTGGTGCCCTCGGAGGTGCCGCCGTTGAACAGCACCGAGATCGACTGGTGGTTCTCGGGTGCGGAGAAGGCGACGATCGCGACGAGGATCGTCGCGCCGATGGTGATGATGAATTCGAGGCTGACACCGATGTTGTTGACCATCGTGGCGAAGCGGACGCCGTACATGTTCACGAGCATGCAGACGGCCATCACCCCGATGGCCACGAGGATCTGCACGGTCTGGGTCATCGCCCAGCCGAACAGTCCGCCGAGGTATCCGGAGAGGATGAACCCGACGCCGGTCATGCCGCAGACCCAGCCGGCCAGTGCCATCACCCCGGTGAACCAGGCGAGGGTCGAGCCGTGGATGCGGCTGGTCCACTGGTACGCGTAGCCGGCCAGCGGGATCTTCGCCGTCAGGTCCGCGGCGATGAAGACCCAGATGAGGAACACCGCCGCGGCGAGCAGCAGCGTCCAGACGAACGGCGCGCCCGCCGTGAAGTAGCCGGCCCCGAAGCCGGTGAACACCGCGGTGGTGGCGCTGATGGTCGCGAAGCCGATCGCGAAGGACGCCAGCTTGCCGACCGAGCGGTCCAGCTTCTGGGTGTAGCCGAACTCGGAGAGTCGGGCGTCCTCGTCGTTCGGCGGGTCGGCGGGGGTCTGCGAATGAGTGGGTGAAGCCAGGGCATCGGTCATGATCGCTCCAGGTCAGGTGTGTCGATTTACGCCTAGAGACAGGAAAGCGGTCCGGCCGGGCCTGCGGAAGTTCCTTGTTTTGATCTGCTCATAAGCTGGGGTTATCAGTGGCCTCGTCGACCGGCGCGTCACCGAAGCTCCAGTGCGCCTGCACGTGCCTGACCAGCGCGTCTCCCTGCGGTGACAGGGACGAGGGCTGCCACGCGAGCGCCGTGTAACTCGGCGGTCGGTCGGTGATGGGCACGTAGACGATGCCCGGCCGGTCGTAGAACCGGGCGACCGACGACGACGTGAAGCTGATGCCGAGGCCCCGGGCGATGCACGTCGTCTCCGCCTCGTAGGTCGCGGCGACCGCGGCGATGGTCGGCGGCCGGTTGCCCCGGACGTCCATTGCCAGCCAGTAGTCGCGCCAGGGGCCGGCGGTCAGCGGAGCGCACACGATCGGGTCGTCGAGCAGTTCGGTGATGGACACCTCAGCGCGTTCGGCGAGGCGATGGTCGCGCGGCATGCACACCACCCACGACTCGGCGTCCAGCATCAGCATCCGGTGCTCGGGCAGGTCGACCGGCGGACGGATGATCGCCACCTCGGTGCTGCCGTCGCCCAGCCCGGCGGTGGGGTCGGCGAAGTCGTACTCCATGGGCTCGACCGTCACCTCGGGGTAGGCGGCCTCGAAGTGACGGACCACCCGGAACAGCAGATCGGCGCCGGTGCCGATGAGGTACCCGATGCGCAGCACGCCCTTGCGCGTTCCCGACAGGGTGACGAGGTTCTCGACCACGGCGTCGACGCCGGAGATGGCCTGCTGCACCTGTGGCAGCCAGGCCGCGCCGAGGTCGGTCAGCGCGACCTCGCGGGTGTTCCTGGTGAACAGCACCACGCCGAAGTGCTGCTCGAGCTGTTTGATCGCCGTCGACAGCGCGGGCTGGGTGATGAAGAGGCGCCCAGCCGCGCGCCGGTAGTTGAGCTCCTCGCCGAGCACCGCGAAGTAGCGCAGTTGACGCAGCGTGATGTCGGCGCTCATGCGCCGAAACTACGGTCGTTGACGCGACACGCCGAGGAGCGCGTCAACGAGCGGAGTGTCGGTGCGGGTTACGGATCGCGGGGCAGGCCGAGCAGGCGTTCGGCGATGATGTTGAGCTGCACTTCGGAGGTGCCGCCGTAGATCGTGGTGGCCCGGCCGGCGAGCAGGTACTCCGCCCACTTGCCGGACGGCTCGCCCTGGTCGCCGATCGCGGCGTCGGTGCCGAACGACGACACCCCGAACTCGGCGTAGCCCTGGCCGGTCTTCATCGACAGCAGCTTGCTGATCGCGGCCGCGGGCATGGGGTCCCCGCCCGCGAGCGTCAGCAGCGTCGAGCGCATGTTGAGCAGCTTGGCGGCATGCCCCTCGGCGATCAGCTTGCCCGCCTCGTTCTGCTCGATCTGGTCGAACTGCCCATCGCGGACGAACTCGACGAACTGCTCGAGGCTGGCCAGGAACGGCGGCTCGCTGCTGCCGATCGACACGCGCTCGTTGGTCAGCGTGTTGCGGCTGACCTCCCAGCCGCGGTCGACCTCACCGAGCACCATCTCGTCGGGCACGAAGACGTCGTCGATGAAGACGGTGTTGAACATCGCGTTGCCGGTGAGCTCGCGCAGCGGCTTGATCTCGACGCCCTCGGCCTTCATGTCGAGCAGGAAGTAGGTGATGCCACCGTGCTTCGGCGCCGACGGGTTGGTGCGCGCGAGCAGCGCGCCCCACTGTGAGTACTGCGCACCGGTGGTCCAGATCTTCTGTCCCGTGATGCGCCAGCCGCCGTCGACCTTGGTGGCCTTGGTGGTGAGGCTCGCCAGGTCCGAACCCGCGCCGGGCTCGGAGAACAGCTGGCACCAGATCATCTCGCCGCGGAACGTCGGCGGGAGGAAGCGCTGCTGCTGGGTGTCGGTGCCGTAGGCGACGATCGACGGGATGATCCAGGCGGCGATGCCCATCTGCGGCCGCTTCACGCGACCGGTGGAGAACTCCTGGGCGATGATGATCTGCTCGATCGGCTGGGCGGCCCGGCCCCACGGCGTCGGCAGGTGCGGCGACACCCAGCCGCCCTCGGCGATCGCGGTCACGCGCTCCTCGCTCGGAAGTGCCTTCAGCGCAGCGACTTCCGCGCGGATCCCCTCGCGGAGCTTCTCGGTGTCGGGGTCGAGGTCGATGTTGATCGGACGCATCCCGGTGCTGGTGGCGACGTCGACCACCTGCTGCGGGTAGTCCGCGGCCCGGCCAAAGCAGGCGGCGAGCACGATGGCGCGCCGGTAGTAGACGTTGGTGTCGTGCTCCCAGGTGAAGCCGATGCCGCCGTGCACCTGGATGCAGTCCTGCGTGGTGTGCTGGGCGGCGACGGGGGCGAGCGTGCCTGCGACCGCGGCGGCGAACTCGAAGTTGCTCTCACCGTCTTCCTCGTCCAAGGCGCGGGCGGCATCCCACACCGCGGCGGTCGCCCGCTCGGTCTCGGCAATCATGTTGGCGCACTTGTGCTTGATGGCCTGGAACTGGCCGATCGGGCGACCGAACTGCTCGCGGATCTTGGCGTACTCCGACGCGGTGTCGGTGGCCCAGCGGGCGACGCCGATGCACTCGGCGGCCAGCAGCGTCGACATCAGGGCGCGGGCGCGGGTGCGGCTGAGGTTGGTCAGGACGCGGTCGTCGGCGACCTCGACGGCGTTGGCGCGCACGTGGGCCAGCGGGCGCAACGGGTCGACGCTCGTGACGGGTTCGATCTCGACCTGGTCGGCGTCGAGGACGATCCACTCCTCGCGGCTGTCGATCGACACGGGCAGCACCAGGAGCGACGCCTGCGCGGCGGCGGGTACGGCGCGAACCTCACCGCGGATGACGAGGCCGCCGCCCTGACGGGTCGCGGTGAGACCGGAGTCGATGGCGTAGGCGGCGATGGTCTCACCGGAGGCGAGGCCCTCGAGGAGCTTGTCGCCGGGGTCGTTGGCGGCGATCAACGCGCTCGCGATGGCCGACGGGACGAACGGTCCGGGCACCGCGCCGTAGCCGAATTCGGCGAGCACGATGGCGAGTTCGAGGATGCCGAAGCCCTGGCCACCGACGTCCTCGGACAGGTGCAGCCCCTGCAGGCCTTGTTCGCCGGCGGCCTTCCAGAAGGGCGGCGGGTTGGAGATCGGCGTCTCGAGGGCTTCGTGCAGCACCTCCGACGGCGCGACCCGCTTCACCAGATCCCGGACGGAGGCGGCGAGGTCGTTGTGCTCGGAAAGGATCGCGATCGGCATGCGGTGCTCCTTGATCAACCGGTGGGTTGGGGTCGAGCGTACCTGGGGGTCAACCCCGCGCGACAGCCACCTCGTTTACCAGGTTCACCAAGTCCTCGCCGTCGCGCAGTCGGCGGCAGTCGTCGACGCCCACGGCGAGGTATCGCCGCATGGTGTCGGCCGTGTACCAGGTGACGTGGGGGCTGACGACGACGTTGTCCAATGCCAGCAGGGGATTGTCGGCGGGCACGGGTTCGACGGCGAACACGTCGAGTCCCGCGGCGGCGAGCCGGCCCTCCCGGAGTGCGTCGGCCAGCGCCCACTCGTCGACGATCGCCCCGCGCGAGGTGTTGACGAGTACCGCGTCGCTCTTCATCAGCGCCAGGTTCTCGGCATTCAGCAGGGCGGACGTCTTCTCCGTGAGCGGCAGGTGCAGCGACACGACGTCGCTCTCGGCGAGCAGTGCGGCCAGGGGTCGCCAGCCCGGGGTGCCGTCGTCACGGGTGCTGGTGTGGATCACCTGGGCGCCCATGGCGCCCACGATCGCCTCGACCCGCTTGGCGACGTTCCCGTAGCCGACCAGCCCCACCGTGCAACTGCCGACGTCGCGGACGGTCTCGCCGAGCGCCGGATCGGACGGCCACCCACGGCCCTGACGGGTGGCCGTGTCGAGGGTGACGAGGCGGCGCAGGGCGGCGAGCATCAGCAGCACCGTGCCCTCGGCCACCGAGGGTGCGTTGGCACCCGGCATGTTGGCCACCGCGATGCCCAGCCGCGTCGCGGCGGGGACGTCGATCGTGTTGACCCCCGCCCCCAGCTTGTGGACCAGCCGGCACCGCGTCGCGAGTTCGAGGTCGGCGCCGGACAGCGGGCGGAGCACGTGCCAGATCACCTCGGCGTCGGGGAGTTCGCGGTAGAAGGTCTCGTCGTCGTCCTCGTCGCAGAAGCGCACGTCGAGCCAATCAGCCTCGGGGGCAAGCACTTCGCGAACCTTGTCGCCCGGGGTGAAGTGGGCGAGCACTCGTACTACTTCCACCGCTTGGCGATCCACTTCGCGATCGTATCGGCCTGCTCGCTGCGCGCGCCGGGAGTGGTGAAGTAGTGGTCGGTGTCGATCGAACACGGAGTCTTGTCGGTACTCGCCAAGGCGTCGAGGATGCGTCGGGCGTCCGACGGGTAGACCCCGGTGTCCTGCTCGGCGTTGATGACCAGGGCGGGGCAGTCGACGCGCGCCAGGTGTGGCTCCGCGCTGGTTTGGGCGGTGCGGAGGCTCCACATGCCCAGCCAGCTGCGCAGCGTGCAGGCCGCGGCGATGCCGCGCGCCGACCGGTTGGCTCTGACGGGGATTCCGGCGTAGCACGTGTTGGGCGGACGCCTGGTGGGCTCGAGGGTGGGGTCGACCATCCGCGGGTCGGCCCAGGTGCGCATCACCGTGAACGGACGATCCGAGAAGCCCGCTGCCCGAACGCGTTTCAGTTCGTCGTAGACCCAGTCGGTGATCGCGTGGTTGCGGGCGGTCTGGGCGGACCGGTAGCGCTCGACGAACTCGGCCGTGAACGGCGGTCCGTTTCGCTCGTCGAAGACGTCCAGGCTGGCGTCGGTGGCCACGGGGTCGTTCTCGTCGACCACGGAGCCGTCCATCCACGCCGTCAGCACCTGGGGCCGGCCGGGATGCGCGGCGCTGGCGACGTAGCCGTCGGCCGGCGGAAGGTCTCCGAGTCCAGCGGCGGGTCGCATGCCGTCCATGGGCGTGACGTGGGGGTCGACGGCTTGCGCCTGATAGGCGGCCATCAACGAGCCGCCGCCCGAGCTGCCCAGCAGCACAACGGTTTCGAGGTGCTGCACCTCGCGCAGCCACCGGACGCCGACGCCGACGTCGACCAGCGCGTGGTCGAGCAGGAAGCTGCTCTCGTTCCCGCGGAAGCGGGTGTTCCAGCCCAGGAAGCCGATGCCGCGGGTTGCCAGGTAGTCGGCGAGGTAGTGCTCGGAGAAGTCGACCTGATAGTGGGTGGCGATCATCCCGATCTTCGGCTTGCGGCCGACGCCCCGGTAGTAGACGCCCTGGCACGGATGCCCGCCCGAACCGGCCCGGCGTGCGGTGGGGGAGTCCACGGCCACGAACTCGCGCAGCACTCCAGGTGTCATGGTGACGACCTCTCTGGCGCTCGTCGAGGAACCGGGTGCCGATTGGGTGATGTTAGTTTCAGATTCGCTCGTTGACCAGAGAATCCGCTGCCGGATAGCGCAATTCACCCGCCGACGGCTAGTGCCGGTCCCGTTCTCGCGCGGCGAGGAGGTCCAGCATGCGGGTGAGGTGAGAGACCAACTGCGACTGGCTGAGTGCGACGTCGCCGGATACCCACGCGCTGATGGTCTGTGCCACACCGCCGACGATGAAGTGCGCGGCCGACTTGGTCCAGTCGTCGTCCGGTAGCGCGTAGGCGCTCGCCGCGTGCTCGCCGGACAGGAGGGCGAAGAGGCCGCCGGCTTCGAACCGCTTGCGCGCCAGCACCGCATTGGTCAGCCGGGGGTTGAACAGCAGCCGTCCGACGCGGGCGTCGGCGGCGACCGCGTCGACCAGGTTGGCGATGCCCGCCCGGTTCTGTTCCTCGGGCGGTGCGGCGGCGACGGCGGCCTGGGTGGTGGCCGCGATGTCGGCGACCACCCGATCGAAGACCGCCGCGACCAGCGCGTCCTTGTCGGTGAAACTTTCGTAGAAGTACCTGGCGGTGATGCCGGCGTGGGCGCAGACGGCGCGGACGGTGAGGTCGGGCGGCCCGTCGGTCCCACCGAGCAGTTCGAGGCCCGCGTCGAGCAGGCGGCGGCGGCGCTCGGCCACGCGATCGCGCGCCTGCACGCCGCGGTAGGGCCGGACGTCGGTCATGGGTCGATCTTGACACCCGGGAACCGCCGGAGCAATATCTGGAAACAGTAGTTGTCAGATACGAGGGGTGTGGTCCATGACGGTCGGCAACAGTCACGTCGAGCGCCCGATCGGCGCGCCCGCCGCACCGGCGGCGCGGCGCAGACCGAGGCGGCGCGGCCCCACCATCGACGACGGTCTGCTGGGAGTGGGACTGCTGCTCGGACCCGCGAACGTGATCATGCAACTGGCCAGGCCGGGCGTCGGCTACGGCGTGCTGGAGAGCCGCGTCGAGAGCGGGCGGGTCGACCTGCACCCGATCAAGCGGGCGCGCACCACGTTCACCTACCTCGCCGTCGCCGGCCGGGGCAGCGACGAGCAGAAGGCCGCCTTCCGCCGCGCGGTCAACAAGGCCCATGCGCAGGTGTACTCCACGGCGGAGAGTCCGGTGGCGTACAACGCCTTCGACGAGGACCTGCAGATGTGGGTGGCGGCCTGCCTGTACAAGGGCGCCGTCGACTCCTATCGCACGTTCGTCGGGGAGATGGACGACGAGACCGCCGACCGGCACTACGCCGAGGGCAGCACGCTGGGGACGACGCTGCAGGTACCGCAGGAGATGTGGCCCGCCGACCGGGCCGCCTTCGACGCGTACTGGGAGCGGCAGCTGGCCAAGGTGCACATCGACGACACGGTCCGGGAGTACCTGTATCCGATCGCCGCGAGCCGCATCCGTGGGGTGCGGCTGCCGGGGCCGCTGCAGCGCCGCCACGAAGACCTTGCCCTGCTGATCACGACGGGCTTTCTGCCGCAACGCTTCCGGGACGAGATGCGGTTGCCGTGGGACGCCGCTCGACAGCGTCGATTCGACCGGTTGACGGCCCTGCTGCGCACCGCCACCCACCTCGTGCCGCGCCCCGTGCGGCAGTTTCCGTTCAACGTCCTGCTCACCGATCTCGACCGGCGGATCAGGACCGGTCGCCCGTTGGTGTAGTCCGGACGCGGGCGTATCGTCGGCTGCGTGCGACCCGGCGGAGACGAACGAGACACGTGGGACATCACCACCAGCGTCGGCTCGACGGCCCTGTTCGTCGCCGCGGCAAGGGCATTGGAGGCCCAGAGTCCCGAACCGCTGGTGGTGGACCCCTACGCCGAGGCCTTCTGCCGGGCGGCCGGGGGCGAGTGGTCGGACATGATGGACGGCCGCGCGTCGGGCAGCCACGGCAACCAGCTCCTCGACGGCGACTTCGGCCGGCACTTCGTGTCGTTCCAGGCGGCGCGGACCACGTACTTCGACGCCTACTTCGCCGACGCCGTCGCCGCGGGCGTGCGGCAGGTCGTAATCCTCGCAGCGGGGCTCGACTCGCGCGCCTACCGCTTGCCGTGGCCCGACGGCACCGTGATCTTCGAGGTCGACCAGCCCAAGGTGTTGGCGTTCAAGCGAGACGTGATGGCCCAACTCGGCGACCCACCGCGCGCCGACCGACGCGAGGTTGCCGTCGACCTGCGCGACGACTGGCAGCGCGCGCTCGCCGACGCCGGCTTCGACCCGTCGGTGCCCACCGCGTGGATCGCCGAGGGCCTGATGATCTACCTGCCCGCGGCCGCGCAGGATCAGTTGTTCGCCGGGATCGACGGCTTGTCGGCGCCCGGCAGCCGGGTCGCCGTGGAGGAGGGCAGGCCCATGCCCCAGCAGGTGTTCGAGGCCAAGCAGCGGGAGGAGCGCGACGCCGGCCGGGAGGGCACCTTCTTCACCCTGATCTACAACGAGCAGATCGCGCCCGCCGACGAGTGGTTCGGTGCGCGCGGCTGGCACGCCACGCCGACGCCGCTCGCCGACCTCCTGGCCGCCGTCGGCAGGCCCATCCCTGCCGACGACCCGGATGCCGGTCCGATGGCGGCGTCGAACAGCCTGGTCAGCGCGGTCAAGGACTGAGGCGGTAGACCAGCGACGTGCCGATCGACGTCGCCGGATAGTGGGCGGCCACCCAGTCGGCGATCTCCCGGACGTGGGACCGGCCGTGGTTCTCCGACCGGATCACCGGGCCCTCCGCTCGTGCCGTGCCGCCACGGCCGGCCTCCACGTAGTACGCCACCCGGCCGGTCCGCACGTCGTCGACGAACTGGGCGAGGGTGGGCGTCGGATCGCCGCTCCACCCGCCGATCGCCATCACCGACGTTCCGGTGGCCAATTCCAGTGCCGCCGCGGACTGCGATCCGTTGGTGGCCGCCGACCACTGGGTGGTGGTCGCCGCGAGCATGCCGGCCAGGGTGGGGTTGGTGGCCTCGTCACCGGTCCAGCCGCCGACGGTGTGATTGGTCTGTCCCCGCGGACCGACGGCGACGGGGACCGCGCCGTGATGGGGCGTGGCGACCGTCGCGATCGCAAACGCGACGGTGCCCGTCATCGCTGCCGCCACCCCCGCGACGACGCCCGCCGTCACGGGCAGGCGTCGACCCACCAGGACGCTCGCCGACGCCACCAGCCAGGTGGCCAGAAGGACTCCGGGTAGCCACCGCGGCCCAAACTCGTCGCGGTGCAGCAGAGTCGACGACCACCAGGCGCCGAGACCCGCCATGGTCACCATGGCGAGGCGGCCGTTCCAGGCCCCCCTGCACCGCCAGGCCCACACGCTGCCCAGCCCCACCGTCGCGGCGACCGCCGGTGCGAGGGCGGCGGTGTAGTACGGATGGATCGTCCCGGCCATGAGGCTGAACACCAGACCCGTCACCAGCAGCCAGCCACCCCACGACACGAGCGCCGCCCACTCGGTGCGCTCCAGTCGCCGTCGCGCGGCGAGGTAGGCACCGAACGCCACGGCGAACAGTGCGACGGGCAACAGCCAGGAGATCTCGTTGGCCATCTCGGTGACGAACAGCCGGTGCAGACCCGTCGCCGTGCTCTTGGGGCCGAGTGTCATTGCGCGCCCGCTTGTTCCGTGCCCGATCAGCCGGCTCATCCCGTTGTACCCGAACGCGAGGTCGAGCACGGAGTCGTCGGTGGAGCCCCCGACGTAGGGCCGCGAGCCCGCCGGTGTCAGCTGCACGGCGAGCACCCACCACCCCGCGGCGACGACCAGCGCCCCCGCTCCGGCGGCGACGTGCAACAGCCTGATCCGCCGCGTCGTCGGGGCGGCCACCAGGTAGGCGAGGCCGAATCCGGGGAGCACCAGGAAGGCCTGCAGCATCTTGGTGAGGAACGCCGCGCCCATCACCAATCCCACGGCGGCCATCCAGCGCCACGACGCCACGGACACGGCCCGGGCCAGGCAGTAGGCCGCGACGACGAGCAGCAGGACCAGCAGCGCGTCGGGGTTGTTGAACCGGAACACGAGGGCGACAGCAGGCGTGCAGGCCAGCACGGCCCCGGCGATCAGGCCGGCGGCCGCGCCCTGCCCTGCGTCGGGCACCGCGCGGCGGACCGCTGCGACGAGCATCCCCACCGCGGCCACCCCCATCACGGCCTGCGGCGCCAGCACCGCCCACGGGTTGAGGCCGAATATGCGGACCGACAGACCCGTCACCCAGAGCGACGCCGGCGGCTTGTCGACGGTGATGAAGCCACCGGCGTCGAGCGACCCGAAGAACCACGCCGACCAACTCCGCGACCCGGCCTGCGCCGCAGCGGCGTAGAACGCGTTGCCGTAGCCGGATTCGGACAGGTTCGGCAGGTACAGGGCGGCGGTCGACACCAGCAGGAGCGCACGTCCCCAGCGCGGCCACCGGCTAGTCACGGATGCAGCTAACCGCCCGACGCTGTCAATCGGCTGTAGTGGCCAACCCGAACAGTTCGGCGGCGTTGTCGTGGAACACGCCGCGCAGCCAGTCGTCGTCCGCGCCGTCCACCTCGGTCAGCACCCGCATCGCCTCGACGTAGCCGTAGGGGATGTTGGGGAAGTCGCTGCCGAACAGGATGCGATCACCGAGGGCCAGCAGCCGCGGCCCCTCCGTCGGCGGAAACGGATGCGTCTCCTCGACGAACGGGGTGAAGGCCATCGTCGTGTCGAGCCGGACCTCGGGATGACTTTCGGCGAGGTCCAGGAAGTCGGCGTACTCCGGCATGCCCATGTGGGCGACCACCAACCGCAACCGGGGATGGCGGGCCAGCACCGCCCGGATCGGGTCGGGTCCGGTGTGCAACCCGGGTTGCGGCCCGGAACCGCAGTGGATGACGACGGGCGTCCCGGCCTCGGCGACGACGCCCCAGACGGGGTCCAGCAGCGGGTCGGTCGGGTCGTAACCGCCCACCTGGACGTGGGCCTTGAACACCCGGGTACCGCCCTCGATCGCCGCGGTGACGTACTCGGTGGCACCCGGCTCCGGGAAGAACGTCGCGGTGGCCAGGCAGTCCGGCGTGGTCGACGCGAACTGGGCCGCCCACTGGTTGAGCCACGCGGCCATGTCGGGCTTGTGCGGGTAGACCAGTGAGGTGAACGCCCGCACGCCGAAGCTGCGCAACGTCCGAAGGCGGTCGGCCTCGTCGGTGCGGTAGGCGATGGGCCAGGCGCGCCCGACGAGGGGTCCGGCCGCGTCGAAGTACTGCCACACCTTGTCCATCACCCGCTTGGGCATGAAGTGGGTGTGGACGTCGACGACGCCCGGTATCCCGAGCGGCTCCCAGATCGCACGTACGGCGGCTGACTCGTCCATCGTCAGACAGGATGTCACCATGTGGAATCCCGACGTGTACCTGGCCTTCGCAGACCACCGCGGACGCCCGTTCTACGAGTTGCTGTCGAGGGTGCGTGCCGAATCGCCGCGCCGCGTCGTCGACCTGGGGTGCGGACCGGGAAACCTGACGGTGACCCTGGCCGAGCGCTGGCCCGACGCCGTCGTCGAGGCGGTCGACAGCTCGCAGGAGATGGTCGACGCGGCGCGCGAGCGCGGGTTGGACGCCACCCTGGGCGACCTGGCGGCGTGGACGCCGAGGCCCGACACCGACGTGCTGGTCAGCAATGCGGCGCTGCAGTGGGTGCCGTCGCATCGGGAGTTGCTGCGCCGTTGGGCCGGCGAGCTGCCCTCGGGGGCGTGGATCGCCGTGCAGGTGCCGGGCAACTTCGACGCTCCGTCGCACGCCGCGGTCCGCGAGCTGGCGAGCAGTCCCCGGTGGCTGGACGCGCTGCGCGACATCCCCTTTCGCGTCGGCAAGGTCGTCGACTCGGCCGTCGAGTATGCGGGCATGCTGGCCGACGCCGGGTGCACGGTCGACACGTGGGAGACCACCTACGTGCACGAACTCACCGGTGAGCACCCGGTGTTGGACTGGATCACCGGCACCGCGCTGACCCCGGTCAGGAGTGCGCTCGCAGAACGGGATTGGCAGCAGTTCCGTACCGAGCTGATCCCCGTGCTGGCCGACATGTACCCGGCGCGGCCGGACGGGCGCACGTTCTTTCCGTTCCGCCGGATCTTCGTGGTGGCTCAGGTGGGCTAGCCGGCCCCGGCACGAGCTCACGCCGGAAGCAGCGGCTTCACTGCCTCGGCCACCGCCGCGACGGCGCCGGGCGTGTACTTCGGCATGTTGAAGATGATGCCTCCGATGCCCTGGTCGAACACCTTGGCCTTGATCTGCTCGGCGATGGCCTCGGGGGCACCGATTGCGGTGCGCTGCCGACTGCCCTCCGGCACGTCGTCGAGAGTGGCCTTCTCGTCGACGATCACGGTGATGAGCGTGCTGGTCTCCAGGGTGGCCGGGTCGCGACCGACGTCCTCGCAACGCCGCTTGACCACCTCGACCTTGCCGGGGAGGTCGTCGAATCCGGCGATCAGATTCAGGTGGTCGAAGTGCTTGACCGCCAACGGAATCGTCTTCTTCTCGCCGCTGCCGCCGATCATCAGCGGAATGTGGTCGCGGTAACGCGGCTCGGCCATCGCCTCCTGCGTCCGGTAGTACGTGCCGGAGAACGTCGGCCGTTCTCCCTCGAGCATGGGCAGGATGATCTCGAGCGCCTCGCTCAGCTTGTTGAACCGATCGGTGAAGGTGCCGAACTCGTAACCCAGCTGATCGTGCTCCAGCTCGAACCAGCCAGCGCCCAGGCCCAGGATGGCGCGGCCCTGGCTGATCACGTCGAGCGTGGTGATCGCCTTGGCCAGCAGGGTGGGATTGCGGTAGGTGTTGCCCGTGACGAGGGTGCCGAGCTGTACGTTCTCGGTGGCTGCCGCCAGGGCGCCCAGCGCGGTGTAGGCCTCCAGCATCGGCTGGTCCGGGGTCCCGAGACCAGGCAGCTGATAGAAGTGGTCCATCAGGTAGACCGAGTCGAATCCCGCGGCGTCGGCCTCGCGCGCCTGGGCCACGACGGTCGGGAAGAGCTGCTCGACACCAGTGCCGTAGGAGAAGTTCGGGATCTGATAGCCAAGTTTGATGGTCATGCGTCGAACTCAACCAGAATGAGCCAGCCCGTGAACGCCGTTACGCTGCATGCGAAGCGGGAATAAATTCGCTCCAGCACGTGTCGCCTAGGCGCAGTCGCGCGTCACCCGCAGCACCTCGAGCACCTTGGCGACCAGGTCGTCGATGTCGGCGCCGGCGGTGTCGAGCACCAGGTCGGCGTTCTCCGGCGGTTCGTACGGCGCGTCGACCCCGGTGAGACCCTTGAGTTCACCGGCTCGCGCCTTGGCGTAGAGGCCCTTCGGATCGCGCTTCTCGCACTCTTCGACCGACGTGCACACGTACACCTCGACGAAGGGCAGCTTCGCCGCGTCGCTGAGCGCCCGGGCGAGGTCGCGGTCGGACTTCAGCGGTGACACCAGCGAGGCCAGTGCCACCACCCCGGCGTCGGCGAACAGCCGCGTCAAATGGCCGACGCGCCTGATGTTCTCGGCACGGTCGCCGGCGGTGAAGCCCAGGTCGTCGGAGAGTCCGTGGCGGATGTTGTCGCCGTCGAGGAGGTAGGCGACGTCACCGGCCTCGACCAGTGCCCGTTCGACGGCGACCGCCAACGTCGACTTCCCGGATGCGGGCAGGCCGGTGAACCAGATGGTGGCACCGCGCTGGCCGGTGGTCGCCCAGCGGTGGTCGCGATCGAGAGATGAAGGATGCCAACGGATGTCGTTGCGCGTCTGGGAGCCCGGCATGACTTCGCGCGGCTCGATGATGGTGCCGGCGCCGATGGTGTCGTTGGACGTCTCGTCGATCAGGATGAACGCGCCGCTGTCCCGGTTGTCGGAGTAGGGATCGGCGACGACCACCGAACTGGTGCGCAGCGTCACCTCGCCGATGTCGTTGATGGACAGCTCGACCGGGTTGTCCAGCTCGTCGAGCGTCTCGGGATCCAGCCGAGTGTGGATGGCCTGCACCGTCGCGCGGACCGTCGTGCTGGTCTGCTTCAGGGCGATCCGGTCACCGGCCCGCAACGGGGTCTCGGTGAACCAGCACACCGTCGCGTCCAGTTCGCGGGCCAGCACGGGGAGCGCGGCGTCGTCCGCGCCGCTGACGAACACGTCGCCGCGGCCGACGTCGATGTCGTCGGCCAATTCGATCGACACCGACAGGGGCGCAACGGCCGTCATGCGGTCGTCGTCGAGTGTGTCGACGGCGGTGACCGTCGAGCGGGTGCCGGCGGGCAGCGACACGATCGCGTCGCCGACGCTGACCGTGCCGGCCGCCAGCCGCCCGGTGTAGCGCCGCCGCTCGTCGGCCGTCGGCCGCGACACCCACTGGATCGGAAGGCGCAGCTTGGCGGCTTCGGGCTGCGGTGCGGACAGTTCGACGCCCTCGAGGTACTCCAGCAGCGTCGGTCCCGGATACCACGGGGTGTTCTCGGAACGGTGCACGACGTTGTCCCCGTGCTTGGCGGCGATGGGGATGACCGACAGCTCGGCGCCGCCCAGGCGCGCGGCCATCTGCTGCAGTTCGCCGGCGACCTCGTCGAACCGGTTCTGGTCGAAGTCGACCAGGTCGATCTTGTTCACCGTCGCGACGAAGTGCTTGATGCCCAACAGCTTTGCGATCCTGGCGTGCCGTCGGGTCTGGCGCAGCACGCCGGCGCGGGCGTCGACCAGGAGGATGGCGACGTGGGCGTTGGAGGCGCCGGTGAACATGTTGCGCGTGTACCGCTCGTGGCCAGGGGTGTCGGCCAGGATGTAGCTGCGCGTGTCGGTCGAGAAGAAGCGGTAGGCCACGTCGATGGTGATGCCCTGCTCGCGTTCGGCGCGCAGGCCGTCCGACAGTGCCGCCAGGTCGGCGATGCCCTCGTCGTCGGTGACGGCTTCGAGGTGGTCGAGCGGGAGGCTGTCGGTGTCGTGCATCAGCCGGCCGATCAGGGTGCTCTTGCCGTCGTCGACGGACCCCGCGGTGGCGATGCGCAGCAGTTGCCGGGTGGTCGACGTCATCAGAAGTACCCCTCGCGCTTTCGGTCTTCCATGGCCGCCACCGACGTGCGGTCGTCGGCGCGGGTCTCGCCGCGCTCGGACACCGTGGCCGCGGAGATCTCGGTGATGACACCGGCGATGTCGGTGGCGTGGGAGCGGACGGCTCCCGTGATGGTGAGGTCCCCGACGGTGCGGTAGCGCACCCACTCGACCGCGGAGGTCTCGTCGCCCTGGGGTTGCACGTACTTCGACACCGCGAGCAGGATCCCGTCCCTGGCGACCACCTCGCGCTGGTGCGCGAAGTAGATCGACGGCAGCTCCAGGCCCTCCAGTTCGATGTAGCGCCAGATGTCGAGCTCGGTCCAGTTGCTCAGGGGGAACACCCTGACCTGCTCGCCCTTCTTGATCCGGCCGTTGTACAGCGACCACGGCTCCGGGCGCTGCGACCGCGGATCCCACTGACCGAACTCGTCGCGGAAGCTCAGGATGCGTTCCTTGGCCCTCGCGCGTTCCTCGTCGCGGCGCGCCCCGCCGAAGGCGGCGTCGAAACCGCCGGCCTCGAGGGCGTCGAGCAGCGTGCGGGTCTGCAGTCGGTTGCGGGATCCCGCCGGTCCGCCGACCTCCTGCACGCGACCGCTGTCGATGGACTCCTGCACGGAGCCGACGATCAGTTTGTGGCCGTGTTCTGCCAGGCGGCGGTCGCGGAACTCGATGACCTCGTCGAAGTTGTGCCCGGTGTCGACGTGCAGCACCGGAAACGGCAGCGGCGACGGCCGGAAGGCCTTCTCCGCCAGCCGAAGCAGCACGATCGAGTCCTTGCCGGCCGAGAACAGCAGCACCGGCCGCTGCAGCTCGGCGACCACCTCGCGGATGATGTGCACCGACTCGGCCTCGAGCAGCCGTAGCTCGTCGACCCGAGTGGCGTCGGGGGTGTGAACGGTCATGTGGGCAGGCCCTCCCTCTCCGCATCCCTGCGATAGCGCTCGACCCAGTCGTCGGATCGCTGGTCGGCCTGGCGTTCGAGCACGGGCGCGGGGGCCAACCGCGGATCCAGCCCCAACGCCTCCAGCACAGTACCGACGACCTCCGTGAGATTGCGCCACAGCACGGGATACGAAACGTCCATGACGTTCACGTCCTCCTCGGCGAACCACGAGCGCCACGCATCCTCCTGGGCGCGGAGCATCGTCACGACGTGCGCGATGGCGCCCGCGTGGTACTCGGCCCTGGCGTCGCGCACGGGGTCGGGACGGCCGCGCCACACCCGCGTCTGCACGGCGCGCCAGAAGGACACCGCCTGGGAGATGACGTCCGGCCGGTAGACGTGGACGAGCACGGGGTCCGAGCCGACGACGTCGCGGATCGCCGACATCAGGCCGGTGCCGGAGCGGTCCGGCAGCCCCTCGGCGCGCTGCATCAGCAGTGGCGTCTGGTTCCACATCAGCTTGCCGCCCCAGATGCCGTTGGGCGTGCGTCCGACGGTGCGGATGTAGTCGCGCCAGATCTCCGGCGGTGCGAGGTCCGGCTTGCCCTCGTCGAGCGGGTCGAGCAGACGCATGATCGACTCGTCGCCGGCGTCGGCGAACCACTCCCGTGGCTGAGGTGACTGGCTGGTGGTCGGCAGATACTGGAAGAACTCCTGCGGCTCGCCGGCGACGCCCGTCGCCCGGAGCGACTCGACTAGAAGCGTGCTGCCGCTGCGCTGCGAGGCGAGCACCAGATATGCCGTCGGGGAGGCCATGCGCGTGAGCCTAACCGGAGCAAAATGGGGTTGCATATTCGCCCGCGGCGGTGCCATTCGACTCGTCACGAGCCAAACTATTGCGGTGTGCGGACTTGGTCGTCGATCCCGCGTTCGGCTGCCAGCGCGGACCGGCTGGGCAACTGAATTCCCTTGATGCGCATATAGGTTTCGGTGTACCTGGCGGAGATGCGCGTGCCGGCGAACTCGGAGGGGATGACGTCGTTGGTCTTCTCCCGCCAATCGTTGAGCAGCAGCGACATTTCGTTGGCGACGGTCTCGGACTCGCTCGTCACCACGCCGGTCAGCAGGTTGTTCAGCTCTCCAGGATCGGTGCGCAGGTCGTAGAGCTCGCGGCTGGGGCGCGGTGCCGAGCTCGACGGGGCCACCGCCTTGCCGGGTGCGCTCTCCTCGATGTCCATCGGCAGATCGAGCAGGGGCCGGGTCGCGTAGTTCTCGATGTAGCTGAAGTCGGTGGTCCTGATCGCGCGGATCGGGTCGAAGGAGTCGTGGTAGGTCTTCGTCGTGTAGACCTCCGAGCGGACCGGGGCGGTGTCGCCGATCCCGTCGAGGAGGTTGGCCGCGTGTGACAGCCCGTCGACGTCGTCGGGCGTCGGCAGACCGAGCAGACCGAGCAGGGTGGGCACCAGGTCGACGCCGCTGAACAGGTCCTCGTAGGTGCGACCCGGTGCGCCGAACCGCGTCGGCGGCCGGACGATCGTCGCGATGCCCGTGCCCGCGTCGTAGAGCGTCGACTTGGCGCGGGGGAGGGCAGGACCGTGATCGGTGAGGAACACCACCCACGTCGTGGCGTCCAGGCCCGTCTCGGTCAGGGTGTCGAGCAGTTGGCCGACCGCCGCGTCGGCGACGGCGATGGAGCCGTAGAAGTCGGCGAGGTCCTCCCGCACGTCGGGCTGGTCGGGCAGGTAGCCGGGCAACACCACGGTGTGGGCGTCGGCGGGAACGTAGCGCTCCGGCGGGTAGGGCCGGTGTGTCTCGAAGAAGCCGGCGGTCAGCAGGAATGGGGTCGACGGCGCCTGTTGCAGCCAGGTGGTGGCCTTCTCGACGACGTATTCGCAGTATGAGTTCGACACGTCGTACTCGTCGAACCCGAGCCGGGCCGGAAACGAGGTTTCGTGCTGCATGCCGAAAAGCGCCGTGTACCAGCCTGATTCACCCAGAATCTGGGGCAGGGTGCGCACCCCGGCGCGGTACTCCCAACCGTGGTGGGCCAGCCCGACCAGCCCGTTGCCCTGCGGGTAGCGACCCGTGAACAGCGAGCCCCGCGACGGTGAGCAGAGGGGAGCGGTGGCGTGCGAGCGCGTGAAGAGGATTCCCTCGGCGGCGAGCCGGTCCAGTCGGGGGCTGGACACGTCGTCGTGACCGTAGGCGCCGAGATACCGTCCGAGGTCGTGCCAGTGCACGAGGAGCACGTTGTCGGTCATCGTTGATACACCGAACAGGTTCGACGACGATTCGGCAACCGTTGCGCGCACGTCGTTCGAATCGAGTGGCGCCTAGCGAACGAATTTCTGGCGGAAACGCCGGTTCCCTGGCCCGTCGTGTGCTGTCATGGACCCATGGCAGCTAACTCGTACCCATGGGTTCGGTCGTCGGTCGTCGCCGCCATCGTGGGGTTGGCGGCCATCGGGGGGACTGCGGTGGCAAACGCCGATCCCACCGATCCGAACGATCCCGCCTGCGCGACGGAGCAATGGTCCTTCGCGTGCCAGGGTGGTGTCTACGACACTCCGCCGCCCATGCCGCCGGCGCCGCCGCCGATGCCACCGCCGATGGGGAGCGGTCTGCCGGGAAGTTCGTTGCCCGACGGCGCACCCTACGAGGGAGGGTCGCCCGCGGGCGGCATGCCCGGCATGGCTGGGGGAATTCCCGGGATGCCGGGCTCGATCTAGCGCCACAGCCCTTGGCGCGCAACGCTTACGGCCCTGGTTCGGCGAGGAGCCGTTCGGGGTGGTGGAGGTAGTTGACGCGGGTTTGCCCGACGTCGAGTTGCGGGGGTGGGAGCCATTCGACGACCCCATCTTTGAGGTGGACGGTCCAGCCGTGTTCGGCGAGGCGGTTGTCCCCGCCGCAGGCGAAGGTGACCTCGTCGATGTTGGTCTGACCGTTCTTCGCCCAACCTTGGGTGTGGTGGACCTGCGACCCGTAGCCCCGGGACGGTGCACCCGGGTTTGGTGCACCCGCGGTCGCGCGCGTGGAGCATGATCCGCTGCCCGAAGGACGCCAACCTCTTCGACCGACCCAGGTAGAGCGCTTCGTTGGTGTGTTTGTCGAACACCGCGAGGTAGTGGTGGGCGTGGGACGCCATGCGGATCAGGTCGGCCATCGGGAGCAGGGATCCGCCGCCGGTGACACCGCTGCCGCGGGCGGCTTCCAGGTCCTGCAGGGTGGTGGTGACGATGACGGTGACCGGGAGCCCGTTGTGCTGGCCCAGTTCACCGGAGGACATGGCGGTGCGGGCCAGGGCGATGAGTGCGTCGTGGGTGCGTTGTCCCGGTGAGCGGGTGTCGGCGTCGATCTGTTCCTGCGACGGGGTGCCGCTCGTGCGGGGTTCGTGATCGTCGGGGTTGCACATGCCCGGTGCGGCCAGTTTGGCGAGAATCGGTTCTATCGTGGCGCGGGCTTCGGGGTCGAGTAGCCCGGTCAGTTTCGTCATGCCGTCGGCCTGCTGCGAACCCAACCGAATGAACCGCTTGCGGGCTCGGTCGCGGTCGTCGGGTTCGGGGCCGTCTTGGTCGATCGCGGCGGCCAGCTTCTCCGCGGCCTTGCGTACCTCGTCGGGGCCGGTGGTGGACCCGATGACCACGAGGGTCTTCTCCGAGAGCTCCCGCACGTCGGGGTCGACCCGGGTGGGGAGCTTGTCGAGGAACGACCGGATCTCGGTGACGTGTTCGCGGCCGATCGACCCGGATGATTGTGCCGTGGCGGTGGGGGCCAGGAGCGGTTGGAGGGGTTCGCCGTTGAGGGCGGTCCGCGGGCCCAACTGCGTGGCTTCGGCCAGGCGGCGGGTGGCTTCCTTGCCCGAGATGCGCAACCGTTGGGTCAGCACGCTCTTGAGCGACTTGGCCCCCAGCTCGACGGGGGAGGCTTCGCGGTGCAGGCGGGCGATTACCCGGTGCCCGATCGTGGGCAGTCGCCAGGTCAGGGTTTCCAGTTCGCCTAGCAGTTCCAGGAGTTCGAGGTGGGTGAACTGGTCGCAGTCGAGGTCGGCGAGTTCGGCGACGGCGGCGGTCATCGAGGCGACTGCCGCGGTGATCCGATCCGAACTCATACTCGAACACTAGTACGACCCACCGACAAGAAATCTGGGTCTGTGACCGCTGAAACCGATGTGACACAGGAGGTTTGGGGCAACCGCCAATTCGCTCAGAGGCGGGCAGGCGCACCCTGCGACGGAGGGCTCCGCCGTCGCCCGGGACCGCGGAACGGTTCCGTGAGCCGCGAGAAATTCGTGTAATGGGGCAAGCTGCAGTCGTGAGCGATTCGTTTGGTCGACCGTGTCCCTGCGGCAGTGGCGCCGTGTACGAGGCGTGCTGTCAGCCGCTGCACCACGGCGCGCGGCAGGCGGACACCGCCGAAGAGCTCATGCGGTCGAGGTACGCCGCCTACGCCACTGGTGAGGCCGACTACCTCTTCCGCACCTGGCATCCGCGGACGCGGCCGACGGCGGTGACCGTCGACGCGGACGTGGTGTGGAGGGGTCTGCGGATCACCGACGTCGTCGCCGGCGGCAGTGCCGACTCAGTGGGCGAGGTCGAGTTCACCGCCGCCTACGACGACGGGTCGATGCACGAACGCAGCCGCTTCGAACGGCGGGGCGGCCGTTGGGTGTACGTGGACGGCGACTGAGTCAGATCACGCCGGCAGCGGTTCCCACCGCGCTTGCATGACCATCGGGTCAGCCGATCGTGGTTTCGCCGTCGATCTTCTCGGTCGCCGCGCCGAGGACCTCGCCTGCCGCGTCCGGACCGTCGACGTTGAGTTGCAACACGTAGAGTCCGTCGGCGGCCGGGATGACCACCGTCTTCTGGGCGATGAAACGCGTTGCGCCGTCACGGGTGTATGTCCCGCCGAGGACGTAGGCCGGATAGTCACCCAGCGTGCTGGTCTCACCCTCGTTGCCCGGTGTGTAGTCGGGCAGGTTGTTCAGCTCGCCCGGCGCCAGGTCGACGATCTTCTGCGGGTCGACGTCGCCGCTCAGCTTGGACATCAGCGCGACGATGTTGGGCGGATCGGCTTCGAACTCCGGTCCGGTGTAGACGATCGCGCCGTACGCGTACTCCGGTGCATCCTCCGGGCTGAGCGGTTCCCAGCCGTCCGGGACCGGAAGGTTGACCGCGGGCGCGCCGGGATCACCCATCTTGACCCCGGTCTCCTGGATGCCGTTCTCCTTGATGTAGTCGGCGATCGTCGGGTTCGGTCCGGGAGCCTCCGCCTCGGTGGTCGCGGGCACCTTCGGTTTCTTGGACGTGCTCGTCGCGCTCTTCGACGACGACGCGGTCGAACTCGAGCTGCTGGACGCCGCGGTCTTCGTGTCCGACCCACAGCCGGACACGACCACGGCTAGAGCGGTGACGGCCGCGGCCACCCCGGTCATGGCGGAAGCTCTCATGCAGCACTCCTGATTGTCATCGACTCAACGGTCTACGGACGTGATCGCGGGACGGTAGCGCCGCGGAATTGGAGGATCGTTGGAAGCGCTAGCGTGGGTCTCGGTAGGAAGTCCGGGAGGGAGTCGAGCGTGATCGAACTCAAGACCGCCGAGGAAATCGACGCGATGGGCGTGACGGGCCGATTCGTCGCGGAGACGTTGGCCACCCTGTCGAGCGAGGCTCGACCGGGGGTGGACCTGATGCAGCTCGAACTGCATGCGCGCCAGCTGGTTTCCGATCGTGGCGCAACGTCCTGCTATTGGGACTACGCACCCTCCTTCGGGCGCGGACCGTTCCGCAACGTCATCTGCCTCTCGGTGAACGACGCGGTGCTGCACGGGAAGCCGCACCATCACGTGCTGCGCACCGGCGACGTGCTGAGCCTCGACTTCGCGGTGTCGATCGACGGCTGGGTCGCCGACTCCGCGGTCACGGTGATCGTCGCCGACGACGAGGAGGCCGTCGATCCCGAGGACCGTGCGCTCGTCGAATCGACGCGCCGCGCCCTGGACGCCGGTGTCGCGGCGGCGGTCCCGGGCGGCCGCCTCGGTGACGTCTCGGCCGCCATCGGCGACGTCGCCGCCGACGCCGGGTACCGCGTCAACATCGAGTTCGGCGGGCACGGCTTGGGGCGGACGATGCACGAGGACCCCCACGTTCCGAACCGCGGACGGCGGGGGCGCGGACTGCTGTTGCGGCCCGGGATGACTCTGGCGCTGGAGCCGTGGTGGAGCCGCGGCAGCGACCGGCTGACCATCGACGCGGACGGCTGGACGCTGCGCTCGGCGGACGGTTCGAACACCGCGCACTCCGAACACACCATCGCGATAACCGAGACCAGTCCGCGGGTGCTGACTCAGCGCGTGGGCACTCCGCAGACGGAGTAGACGAACTTGGCCGGGACGTCGAAGGTGAACTCGCGTTCGGGAAGTGCCTCGAGTACCTCGGGCGGCAGGTGCGACTTGTAGTGCAGCGACACCGAACCGGCGAAGGTCGGGTCGATGAAGGACAGATCGGAGCCGCTGAGCGTCAACCCGGACTCGTCGAGCGTGCCGCGAACCATGGTGCCGGGCGGGTCGTTCCACCGATGGTCGACGGACCGGCCGGCCTTCTTCGGAACCGTCGAGAGCGTGCCGAGCACCCGCTCATTCGTCAGCGCCAGCGCGCCGACGTAGCTGCTGAGATTGCCCTTCGCCACCTTGCCGGGGATGTTGCCGGAGAAGCGGAACGTCACCGGCACGAACTCGGCCAGGTGCAGCACGCCCTCGGACTCGATCTGGGCGCGCATGTCGTCGGGCAGATTGCCGATGCCAAGCATCTTGCGCAAGAAGACGGCCATGGTCGCAGAATATCGACCATGGCCGCCCCGTCGTGCAACTTCTACGTTTGAGCTGGGAGGACGTTCTCGCCCGACTTGTCGGTCGACAGGCACAGCGAGCAGATGTAGCCCTCGGCGCTGGCGGACTTGATCATGTCCGGACGCTCGTAGTCATGGTGGCAGACATGGCATTTGAGGTGCGCGTCGGACGGGTTGCCGTGCTCGTCGAGCATCGGCAGGTCGATGCCGTCGTCGGTGCGGCGCAGGTAGTACTTGCCCTTGGTCGCCACGGCGATGGCCGGCGGCAGCACCAGCCCCAGGACGATCGCGACCAGCGGCGAGTACGGCCGGATGGCCTCCCCGAGCCCGCCGAAGAACGCCAGGATCGACAGACCGGCCGCGGCCAGCATCGAGACGAACCCGACCGGGTTGAAGTCGTACAGCATCCCGCGCCGGAACTCCGGCTGCATCGGCGACAACTTGAGCAGGTACTTGTTGAAGACGATGTCGGAGGCCACCACGACGACCCACGCGATGCCGCAGTTGGCGTAGAAGCCCAGGATGGTGTTGAGGAAGTCGAACATGTTGGCTTCCATCAGCACCAGGGCGATCAGCAGGTTGAAGGCCAGGAACACCAGCCGACCCGGGTAGGTCTTGGTGATGCGGGTGAAGGAGTTGGTCCACGCCAGCGAGCCCGAGTAGGCGTTGGTCACGTTGATCTTCACCTGGCTGATGACCACCAGGACGACCGCGAGCGTCATGGCCAGCCACGGGGGCAGGAAGTTCTGGTAGATCTCCAGGAACTGGTGCACCGGCTGGTTGGCGATGCCCGCGCCGTCGGCGACGTTGGCGATCAGGTAGACGGCCAGGAACAGTCCGACGATCTGCTTGATGGCGCCGAAGATGACCCAGCCGGGGCCGGCCAGGAACAGCCAGGTCCACCAGCTGCGGCTGTTCTCCGGCGTGCGGGGCGGCATGAAGCGCAGGTAGTCGTTCTGCTCGGCGATCTGGGCGATCAGCGACAGACAGACGCCCGCGGCCAGCAGCGTCGAGCCGAGGTCGAAGCCCTGCACGCCGTTCTCACCCTGGTAGGCGAAGAACGAGCTGACCGACTCCGGGTGGCTCACGACGAGGTAGACGAACGGCGCGACCATGAGGATCAGCCACAACGGGGTGGTCCACACCTGCAGGGTCGAAAGCACCTTCATGCCGTAGATGACCAGCGGGAAGATGACGAACGTGGATGCCGCGTAGCCGATCCACAGCGGGATGCCGAGGCCCAGTTGCAGGCCTTGCGCCATGATCGAGCCCTCGAGGGCGAAGAAGATGAACGTGAACGTCGCGAAGATGACGTTGGTGACCACCGACCCGTAGTAACCGAAGCCGCTGCCGCGGGTGACCAGGTCGAGGTCGATGTTGTAGCGCGCGGAGTAGTAGGCGACCGGGAAGCCGGTCAGCATGACCACCACGGCGAAGATGAGGATGCCCCACAGCGCGTTGGTGGTGCCGTAGGCGATGCCGATGTTCGCGCCGATGGCGAAGTCGGCGAGGTAGGCGATGCCGCCGAGGGCCGAGATGCCGACCACCCGCGTCGACCACTTGCGATAGCTACGCGGCGCGAAGCGCAGCGTGTAGTCCTCCAAGGTCTCCTTGGTGGCCGTCATTTGGTCCAGGCCCGCGTCGGCACCCGCCCCGACGGGCGCGTCAGGCTCCTTGCTCAGCTCTTGAGTCATGAATTGCAAGGTAAATCCAGGTTGTTTCGGCATTGTGACAACCGTGTTCCCAGCAAAAGCGAAAAAGGGCCCGCGCTGTCGTCAAGAGTCGGGGTTGTGACGGCAGCGCGGGCTCTGACCAATACATCGGTGCGGTAGTGAAGGGTGTTACACGTGATGCCAACTAATTCCTCGACGAGGCGCTGGTGGCTGGCCGGGGTGTGCTGCGCGGTGTACGCAGCGCTGTGGATCGGCTGGGTTCAGGACTGGCGCTGGCTGGTCTCGGCCGACACGTCGACGTTGGCGGCGGGCTGGCGCGTCGGCGCCGACCACCCCGTCTGGGTCACCTTCTGGGACGTGTGGTGCACGGTGTTCTCGCCGGTGGTGATGCGCATCCTGACCGTCGGGCTGATCGTCTACGCCTTCCGCAAGCGCCAGGTGCGCACCGCGGTGTTCCTCATCGTCTGCGTCGAGCTGTCCGCCGTGCTGACCGAGGTGCTCAAGCAACTGGCCGACCGGCCCCGGCCGGTGACCGCCCTGGTCGACGCGCTGTCGACGTCGTTCCCGTCCGGCCACGCCCTGGGGACGGTGGCCGCGCTGCTCGCCGTCGGGGTCGTGTACCTGCCGAAGCTGAGCCCGCACCTGCGACCGTGGGCAGTGTCGGCAGCCGTCCTCGTCGTGGTCACCGTCGGGGCCGGCCGGGTCGCGCTCAACGTCCACCACCCGTCCGACGTCGTCGCCGGCTGGGCGATGGGCTACGTCTACTTCGTGGTGTGTCTGCTGATCTTGCGAGGCACCCGGACCGAGGTCACGGAAGCGGTCGAAACACCGGCAGAGCCCGGTAGCGCACGGTGAAGGTCGCCTCCTCCAACTCGTCGGCGAGTTCGCCGTCGTGGGCTAGGAGGGTGGGTCCGTCGACGGAGCGGAAGCTGAATTCGGGCACCCGCAGTTCGTGATACAGCGGGCTGCGGACCAGCCGCCCGAGCGCCAGGGACGTCACGATGCGCAGCGTGCTGAACCGCTTCTCGGTCTCCAGGATGCGCACGTCCATCAGGCCGTCGTCCATCCGCAGTCGGCGCGAGGGGGCGAAGCCCGACGGCAGGTAGGACGAGTTGCCGAGGAAGAACAGTGACGTCTGCAGGGTCTTGTTGTCGTACTGGATGCGCACCGGTTGGCCGCGCCGCAACGTGTGGAACATGGCGTACAGGCCGGCCAGGGGCTTGCCGATGCGGTGCTCCAGCTTCTCCCGCTGCTGGACGAACGCGGGGTAGGCGCCGATGCTGGCCGTGTTGATCACGGTGCCGGTCTCGTTGAGGCGCAGGACGTCGACGCACGCGACGTTGCCCTCGCGGATGGCCTCGACCGTCCTGCCCACGGTGTCGCAGCCGATGTCCTTGGCGAAGTGGTTGAACGTGCCGCCGGGGAAGACGGCCAGCGGACGGTCGGCGGCCAGGGCCACCCCGGCCGCGGCCGCCACGGTGCCGTCACCGCCGCCGACGGCGAGCACCTCGGCGCGCTCGGCCGCCGAGCTGAGGACCTCGACGACGTCGTCTTCCTTCGCCAGCTCGACGATCTCCATGCGCGGCAACGCTTCTCGAGCCTCTTCGATCACCCGCGCGCCCGTGCCGCTGCCGGAGGCGGGGTTGATGACGAGGACGACGCCTGCGCCGTCGGGGCGCTTCATGGTGGGTATTCGCAGCGGGTCGGCCACCGGCACCCGCGCCTCCACGATCGGCGGCACGATGCGGGCGCCCGCCACGGCGATCGCAGCGCCGAGTCCGAAGCCGGCCAACACGTCGCCCGGGTAGTGCGCACCCGTCGCGACGCGCGACACGCCGACCATGCCGGCGAGCAGGGCCAGGCCGAGGCCGACGGGTGCGTTCTCCAGGCCGACGCCGACGGCGAAGGCCGCCGCGCTGGCGGAGTGGCCCGACGGCAGCGAGTTCGAGGTGGGCATCCGGCGAGACCGCCTGAGCACGGGCACCGCGGCCCACTCCGGACGCGGGCGCTTCCACACCCGCTTGGCCACCTGGTTGGCGACCATGCTCGTCACGGCCAGTGACGCGATGCCGCGTCCGGCGCCGCGCTGGACCGACGACTGCCGGGTGGCCATCAGTGCGGCCGCGATCGCGAACCACAGCTTCGAGTGGTCGGCGGCGGCGGTCAGCCGTGGCATGAAGCGGTCGAGCAGCGGGCTGGGTGACTCCGCGATGGCCTCGAAGACCTCGCGGTCCAGGGTGCCCAGACCTGCACCGATCTGGCGGATGCCGCGGTGCCGGTTGATGCGCCTACGCAGGGGATGCATGACCCCCAACCTAGCGGGGTCGCGAAAGGGCTTTCGGCGCAACTCTTCTCTTGGCTAGAGGATCGTTGCTAAACCTTTACTTGACCTCTAGTTGTGGGTGTGTTGACGTTGAGGACGTGCGCCGACTGCTGATCTCGCTGTGCGCGTTGGTGGTCGGGCTGGCTCTGGCGCCGGCCGCCCGCGCCGAGTTGACGCCGTGGTTCGCCTCGGGTGTCGGCAACGCGACCCAGGTGGTGTCGGTGGTGGGCGTCGGCGGCTCGAACGCCAAGGTCGACGTGTACGAACGCACCGCTGCCGGCTGGCAGGCCGTCGCCGCGGGGATTCCCGCCCACGTCGGCGAGAAGGGGATGGCCCCGGAGACGCACGACGGCCAGATGCTGACGCCCATGGGCATCTTCACCCTCGACTTCGCCTTCGGCACCGCGCCCAATCCGGGGGGCGGCCTGAAGTACGTCCAGGTCGGTCCCGACCACTGGTGGGACGGCGACATGAAGAGCCCCACGTACAACACGATGCAGGTGTGCAAGAAGGCGCAGTGCCCGTTCGACACAAATCCGAGCAGTGGCACCGAGAACCTGCAGATCCCGCAGTACGAACACGCCGTGGTGATGGGCGTCAACAAGCAACGCGTGCCCGGAAACGGCGGCGCGTTCTTCCTTCACTCCAGCGACGGTGGGCCGACGGCCGGGTGCGTCAGCATCGACGACGACACTCTGGTCGCGATAATGAAGTGGCTGCGCCCCGGCGCGTTGATCGCCGTGTCGAAGTGATCAAAGGGCTACCGCGCGACCGGCTTTCACGTTGAAGTCGAGCGCCTTGGTCGAGAACGACGCATCGTAGGTGCGGTCGTAACCGGTCACGCTGATCTTCCAGCCGTCGGGGGTGCGCCGGTAGCGGTCGCGATAGAAACCGGCCCCGATCAACATGAAGTCGAACTTGGGGACGATCACCTTGTCCTGCAGGTACCAGATGGCGGTCGCCTCGTCGCCGTCGACCTCGATCTCGGGGTGCGTGACCCGGTGGTCGGTGATCACGTCGGCGGGCATCGAGGTGCGCATGAACTCGACGAGGGTCGCCCGATCCGTGAAGTGGTGCTCCTCGCCGAGGGATTCGCCGTAGTCGCCGACGACGTCCTCGGTGAGAGTGTCGGCGAACTCGTCCCAGTGCTTGGTGTCGAGCGCGCGCAGATACCGGTACTTGACCCGCTGAATGTCTTCGATGTCACCCATCTCGCCATTGCAACACAGGGTGCCCCGAGGTGTATGGTCTTGCCGCAAACGAGGTTGACGGCACCGTCAACGGCCGCCGTCACCCGTGGCCCGGCTGTGCGTACTCTATGAATCCAAAATGGCGGTGGCAGAACGCTGTTGGTGACGCCTCCCGCGGAGTGTCTGGCACGGCCGCGACGCCGCGCGGGTTATCGTGGACGGCGTCATGAGCGATCCGTTGGGGTTGTCGATCGGGACGACCAACCTGGTCGCCGCCCGAGTTGGCAACCAGCCCGTCATCCGGCGCTCAGTGCTGTCCCGGGCCGGTGAGGTCCTCAGCGGATTCGTCGAGCGCGTCGGCGATCCGGTGCCGCTGATCGGCCAGGACGGCACCTCCTACCGCGCGGAACTGCTGATGGCCGAGGCGCTCGACGCCATGGTCGTCGACGCGGGCAGCGACGCGTCGTCGCAGATCGCCCTCGCGGTGCCGGCGCACTGGAACGGCGCCACGCTCCGATCGCTGCGCGACGCCATGCGGACCACGCCGAACCTGTCGCCCAACGGCGTGCCCGTGCGGCTGGTGTCGGATGCGGTGGCGGCGCTGACGGCGTTGGCGGCCAACCCCGGCCTCCCCCTGCGCGGCGTGGTCGCGCTGCTGGACTTCGGCGGCGGCGGCACCAGCCTCACCCTCGCCGACGCGACGGCGTCCTTCGAGCCCCTCGAGACGACGCGGATGACCGACTTCTCCGGCGACCATCTCGACCAGGCGCTGCTCGCCCACGTGCTCGACGGCATCGCGAACGAGGTCGACCCGGCGGGCACCGCGGCGGTCGGATCACTGGGCCTGCTGCGTGAGGAGTGCCGGCTCGCCAAGGAACGTCTGTCCGAGGCGGAGACGGCGGAGATCCGCGTCGAGTTGCCCGGCCATCAGACCACGGTGCCGGTGACGCGGGACCAGCTCGACGCGCTCATGGCGGAGCCACTGGCGGCCGTGCTCACCGAACTCGACGATGCGTTGCTGCGCAACAGGATTGCGCCCGCCGACCTCTCCGCCGTCGTCGCCGTCGGCGGTGGCGCAGGCATCCCGCTGGTCACCCACCTGCTGACGGAGGCTTACCAGAACACGTTCGTCACCACGCCGCACCCGGCGCTGGACGCGGCGGTCGGTGCGGCGTTGTTCGCGGCCTACGGAGCCGACGCCGACGCGCAGACCGGCGTGGCACCCAGCCCGCTGCTCACCGGCGCCTGGCCTGCCCCCACCCGCGCTGCGGCCGCGCCGCCGGACTCGTCGACGTTCCGCGCGCTCGCGTGGTCCCAGGACGACGACACCGTCGGCGACCCGACCCCGTACACCGGGGAGGATCCCTATGCCGATCCGTACGCCGACTCCGGCACGACGCGCGTCGTCGCGCAGTACCACCCGCGCCAGGACGACGAGCCACGGTCGTGGCTGCGCCTGCCCCAGTTGCTCGTCGGTGCCGCGGCCGTGGTGGCCCTCGTCGCGGTGGGCGGCGTCGCCATCGCCCTGACCAGTGCCACCGACGAGACGCGGCCCACCCCCACCACCGTCCCCGTCACGGCGACGTCACCGCCTGCACCGCCCCCGACCAGCATCGAACCACCACCTCCGCCGCCGTCGACCGAGCCGCCTGCGCAGAACGCCGTCACCGCGACCAGCCAGCCGCCGCCACCCCCGCCGCCGCCGTCGACCGAGACCGTCACCGTGGAACGTCCCGTCACCACCACCACGACGCAACCGACCACCACGACCACGACGACGCCGACCACCACCACGACGACGCCCACGACCACCACGACGACGACCACGACCACGACGTCGAGCACGCCGACCATGACGACCAGCTACATCACCGTGCCCTTCGTGCCGGTACCCATCCCAATTCAGGTTCCTGCCAGCCCCGCCCCGACGCAGCCCGCCCCGTACGCGCCCAACCCCTACGCACCAAACCCGTACGCGCCCTACGCCCCTCCGGTGTATCAGCAGCCGCCACAGCTGCCCTACTGATTCCTGTGAGCCCCGCGGGGCGTGGAGCAACGTCACAGTTCGATTTCAGGCTGTCCGTGGGTCAGCGGTTCAACATCTGTCCATGAACCAGAAGAGAATGCACACCGACGGTGTGCGCGTGAAAGTGCTTGGACTGGCCGGAGCCGCCGCTTTCGTCACCTTGGGGGTCCTCAGCCTCGGCGACGGGCACGCCACCAACGGCGGCGTCGACCTGGCGGGTTCGGGTGACGCACCCGCCAACACCACCTTCGTCCAGCCGACGGACAACGCCATGACCATGGGCGCCACCGCGACGTGGACCACCCCCACGACCGTGGAACCCATCGCCAAGGCCGCGCCCCCCAAGAGTGGGTCCTGACATGCGCAGGGTAGTGGGTGGCGTGGTGCTCGCCGCCTCGGCCGCGTCGACGGTGCTGTGCTTCGGAGCGGGTGTGGCACAGGCGGGCTCGGCCCCCGACGTCGTGGGGCAGAAGTACAGCGACGCGCAGACGGCGATCAGCGGCGCCGGCCTCAAGCCCGTGGTCTCGACGACCGTGGGCGATCAGAAGGCCTGGCCCGACTGTCTGGTCACCAACACCGTCGCCCGCACGGTGCCGCCGCCGGAGAACAGCGGCGGCTCGGCGACGGACCAGTTGCTGGTGTCGTTGAATTGCGACGACGGCGAAGCGTCGGCGAAGACACCCGGCTTCTCCGCGGCCAGCCCCGAGGGCAAGGCCGCCAAGGCCGCCGCCGACGCGGCCGCGGCGTCCGCCTCGGCCACCCCGGCTCCCGCAAAGTAGCCGACGCCCCGATTCAGTTCTGCGCGACCAGGTTCCGCGGGTGGTGGCAGGCCGCCACGTGAGCGCTCTCCAGCTCCTCCAGCCGAGGATCGTCGACGGTACAGACCTCCGTCGCCCACGGACAGCGGGTGTGGAAGTGGCAGCCCGACGGTGGATCGATGGGGCTGGGCACGTCGCCCTCGAGGACCAGCCGTTCGCGGGCCACGTTGAGCTTCGGATCGGGAATTGGCACCGCGGAGAGCAAGGCATTCGAATACGGGTGAAGCGGACTGTCGTAGAGCTTTGCGGCAGGCGCGCTTTCGACGATCCGACCGAGGTACATCACCGCGACCCGATCCGAGACGTGCCGCACGACGCCCAGATCGTGGGCGACGAAGAGGTACGACAGACCGAGCTCCTCCTGCAAGTCCTTGAGCAGGTTGATGATCTGGGCCTGCACCGAGACGTCCAACGCCGACACCGGTTCGTCGGCGATGATCAGCTTGGGCTGCAGGGCGAGAGCCCTGGCGATCCCGATCCGTTGACGCTGGCCACCGGAGAACTCGTGCGGGTAGCGGTTGGCGTGTTCGGGACTGAGCCCGACGCGGTCCAGTAGATCCTGAACCCGCCGGCTGACGTCGCGGCCATTGGCCAACCCGTGCAACTCCATGGGTTCCCCGATGATCTGACCGACGCGCTTGCGCGGGTTCAACGAGGCGTAGGGATCCTGGAAGATCATCTGCATCTGTCGTCGCACCGGACGCAGGCTGCGCCGCGACCGGCCCACCAACTCCTCGCCGAGGAACTTGACCGATCCCGACGTCGGTGCGGTCAACTGCAGGAGGGTCCGACTCAGAGTGGACTTGCCGCAACCGGATTCACCGACCAAGCCCAGCGTCTCGCCCTCGTTGATGGTCAGGCTGACGCCGTCGACCGCCTTGACGTGGGCGACCACCCGGTCGACGATCACTCCCGACTTGACCGGGAAGTGCTTGACGAGGTTGGTCACCTCGAGCAGGGGCTCACCACTCATGACGCCACGTCCTTTCGGAGGCCGATCTGGCCGTCGACCACGCGCAGTCTGCGCTTGTCGGCGGGGTCGAGCCAACAGCGGTCACCGTCGAGGGGCGGTGGCTCCGAGCACTTGTCGAACTCGTGCGGGCAGCGCGCGGCGAACCGGCAGCCGGTCGGCGGATTCAGCAACGACGGTGGCATGCCAGCGATCTGGGCCAGCCGCGTCGGGCGGGGCTGGTCGAGCCGCGCCAATGACCCGAGCAGTCCCCAGGTGTAGGGATGCTGGGGATCGTAGAAGAGCTTCTCCAGCGTCGCGTCCTCCACGATCTGACCGGCGTACATCACGGCGACCCGGTCGGCCACCTCGGCGACGACGCCCAGATCGTGGGTGATCAGGACGACCGCCAGACCGCGCTCGCGGTTGAGATCGTCGAGCAGGCGCAGAATCTGGGCCTGCACGGTGACGTCGAGCGCGGTGGTCGGCTCGTCGGCGATCAGCACGTCGGGATCGAGCGCCAGGGCCATCGCGATCATCACGCGCTGGCGCATGCCGCCGGAGAACTCGTGCGGGTAGTTGCGGGCGCGCCGTTCGGGATTCGGGATTCCCACCGATCGCAACAGGTCGACGGCCGTTTCGCCCGCCTCCTTCTTGGAGACCTTGCGGTGCGCCCGGATCATCTCCGCGATCTGGTCGCCCACCCGGTACACGGGGTTCAGCGACGTCATCGGGTCCTGGAAGATCATCGCGATCCGCTTGCCGCGGATCTCGCGGAACTCGTCGTCGTCGAGCTGGACGAGGTCCTGGCCGTCGAACTCCACCGATCCGGTGATCGTGGCGTTGGGCGCCCGGGTGAGGCCCAGCAGCGTCTGAGCAGTGACGCTCTTGCCCGACCCGGATTCCCCGACGATGGCGAGGATTTCACCCTTGTCGAGGTTGAAGGACACACCGTCGACCGCCCGTACCACTCCGCCGTCCGTGGCGAAGCGTACGGCGAGGTCGCGTACCGACAGCATCATGCGGGTGCCGCCTCTCCGAGTCGAATGCGGGGGTCGAGGAAGGCATACAGGATGTCCACGACCGTGTTGAAGAAGACGATGAAGAACGCGCCGAACATCGTCACGCCCATCAGCGGGGGCAGGTCGAGACTGCCGATGGCTCGCCCTGCGTAGAGCCCGACGCCGTTGATGTTGAACACCGTTTCGGTGAGGATGGCGCCGCCACCGACCACCGCGCCGAAGTCCAGTCCGAACAGCGTGACGATGGGAATCATCGAGTTGCGCAGGACGTGCCGGATGCGCACCTGGCGCTCGGGCAGACCCTTGGCCCGGGCGGTGCGGACGTAGTCCTCGTTCATCACGTCGAGCATGTTGGAGCGCAGCACCCGGCTGTAGAAGCCGACGTAGAGCACCGCCAACGTCAGCCAGGGCAGGATCAGATGCGACGCCCACCTGAACGGATCGGTGGTGAGCGGCACGTAGCTGCTGGTGGGAAACAGCTGCACCTTGAAGGTCAGGAAGTACAGCAGGATCGCCGCCAGCCAGAACACCGGCATCGAGATGCCCACCAGCGACAGGATCGTCAGGGCGCGGTCGGTGAACTTGCCGGAGTGGATCGCGCTCAGGTAGCCGAAGACGACCGCCAGCACCATCCACAGCACGGCGGCGCCGATGGTGAGCGACAGCGTGGCGGGCAGACCGCGCCAGATCTGGTCGGTGACGTTCTGGGCGCTGGCGTAGGACGTCAGCTGCCCGGTGAAGATCTTTCGCATCAACGTCAGGTATTGCACCCAAACCGGTTGATCCAGACCAAGATCCGCACTCACCCGGGCGATGAGCTCGGGGTTGGCGTTCTTGCCGGCGATGCGGATGGCGGGGTTGGAGTTGGGGATCACGTTGAAGATCAGGAAGACGATCACCGAGATGGCAAAGAGCACGGCGATCATCCCGGACAGTCGCCGGGCGACGAAACGAAACATTGGGGCTAGTGCTCCAGTCGGATCTTGGCGCGGGGATCGAGGGCGTCACGCAGACCGTCGCCAAACACGTTGAGCGACAGCACCGTCAGCACGATCATCAGTCCGGGGATGATGGTCAGGTGCGGCGCGGTGTAGATGGTCTGGTAGCCGTCGGCGATCATGGTTCCCCACGACGCGCTGGGGGGTCGGACACCCGCCCCGAGGAAGGACAGTGCTGATTCCAGCAGCATGTCGTTGGCGATGTTCAAGGTGAAGAACACGATGATGGTCGACACGACGTTGGGCAGCAGTTCGGTGATCATGATGCGAAGCGAGCCCTTGCCCTGGGCGACGGCGGCCTCCACGAACTCCTTCTCCCGCAGCGCGAGGACCTCGCCGCGGATGGGCCTGGCCATGTACGGCACGTACACCAGGCCGATGATCAGGATCGGAATCCACACCGAGTCACCGGCGATGGTGGTGAAGCCGAGGCTCAGCCCGCCCACCGCCAGCGCCGTACCCAGCGCGATGCCCAACAGCAGCACGGGGAAGGCCCACACGACGTCCATCACCCGCGAGAGGATCGCGTCGATCCAGCCGCGGTAGTACCCGCAGAGCAGTCCGACCACGACCGCCACGACGGTGGTGATGGCCGCGGAGATCACGCCGATGAACAGCGACGTGCGTCCGCCGTAGAGCAGTCGCACCATCACGTCGCGCCCGTTCTGGTCCGCGCCGAGCAGGTACTGACCGCGCAACCCGGGACCGATCGGCGTGCCGTCGGGCGAGACGATGTCGACCTGCTGGCCGCCCACGTCGATCGTGTCGGTGATGTGGTTGGCATCCGGGGTGGTGTGTGCCACGTGATCCGCCCACAGCGGGGCGGCGAGGCACAACAGCACGATGGCGATGAAGAGCACGCCGAATCCGAGACTGACCTTGTTGCGGCGCAACCGAAGTCCGGCCAGATACCAGGGGCTACGCCCCTGGATCCGGGCAGCCGGAACTCCGGTGGGAAGTGGCGGCTCGTCCGCCACTTCCACCTCACCGAAGGGGGCAGCCATTACTTGATGGCGAAGGACGAGAAGTCCTGGCTGAACAGCAGATGGCGGTAACTCTTGTCGAAGTCCATGCGCTCAGAAAGGAAGGTGGTGTACTGCTCGTTGCCGTACGGCGCCCACGCCGCCTGCTCCATGTACGCCTTGTCGAGCGCCGCGTACTGGTCCTTCACGCCCGGATCCTCCAGCTGCTTGGTGCGCAGCTCGTTCATCTTGGCGTCGAGCTCGGGGAAGCTGGCCCGCGAGTAGTTGTTGCCGTTGGTGGGCAGGATGCTGGCACCGTTGAGCAGCGGGCGGAAGAAGTCGTCCGGGTGCGGGAAGTCCTGGAACCAGTCACCGAAGCCGGTGTCGAGGTCGGGCGTGGACTGGTTGCCGATGGTGGCCCAGTAGACGTCGCCGGAGATCACCTTCAGCGTGGCGTTGAACCCGAGCTGGGACAGCACGTCGTGGTAGTACTCACCGATCCGCTTGCGGTCCGGCTCGTCGTCGGTCCACACCGTGATGTCCTTGTCGGCCGGGTTGGCCTCGGCGATCAGCTGCTTGGCCTTGTTCATGTCCTGGCCCGGGTAGAGCTTGAACTCCTGGTAGCCCGGCATGCCCGGCGGAAGGATCTGCTGCGACGCGTGCAGGCGGCCACCGAAGACCCGGTTGAGCGCCTCGGGGTCGATCGCGTAGTTCACGGCCTGGCGCACGCGCAGATCGTTGAACGGCGCCTTCTGGTTGTTCATCCAGAAGTAGTAGGTGTTGATCGACTCCTCCATGCGGAAGCGATCCCCGAAGCGCGACTTGACCTCGGCGAGCCGGTCGGCGTCCGGCGGATCGGACATGTAGTCGACGCGGTTCTGCTCGATGTCGGTGACCTGTGCGGTGTTGCTCTTGTTCTGCGTGATGGTGATCTTGTCGACGTTCGCGTCGGCGACTTCCGTTGCGCCGGCGTCCTTCACGGTCTTGAAGTTCGGGTTGCGCTCCAGCGTCATGGTCTGCGGTGCTTGCACGTTGGAGATCATGAACGGGCCGCTCGAGGGCGGCGGGTTGTTGGTGGCGTCCTTGTCCAGCGGGGTGCTCGGCGGGACGGGCGCGGCGAAGGTCAGGCCGAGGATGCTGTCGAAGGTGCCGTTGGGCTCGGTCAACGTGATGGTGATGTCGCCGGTGGCGTCGTCGGTGACGATGCCGCTGATGGTGTTGGCCGTGCCGCCGGCGTAGTCCTTGGCGCCGACGATGGTCTCGTAGAACACCGAGCCGCCCGAGTTGGCCTTGAACAGGCGCTGAATGGCGTAGGTGAAGTCCGACGCCTTGATCGGGGTGCCGTCGGAGTACTTCATGTTCGAGCGCAGCTTGAGCTTGTAGGTCTTGCCGTCGGGGGAGACCGTCGGCATCGCCTCGGCCAGGCCGGGAACCACCTTGGTGCCGTCCTCGCCCTTGGCGTGCTTGTAGGTGAGTAGCGGGGTGTAGACGTTGTACAGCGTCTCCCAGCCCTCGACGGTGTAGGACAGCTGCGGGTCGACGTAGTCGGGGAACGACGTCATCGTCACGTTGACGTCACCGCCGCCGCTGCCACTGCCGGCGCCGCTACTGTCACCGGTGTCACCCCCGCACGCGGCGACACCGAATGTGGTCAGCGCCGCGACGACGGCCGCGGTCACCGCCTTGCGCATCTTCGTCATCTGAGATCCCTTGGTCATGTGTCCCGACGGTGTCCACTACGTGTACGCCTCCCGTCGAGGTGCCATTGCATCTTTTCCGAAAAACGGCGGATGGCAACTCGGGCTTTCAGGAATGGACACCTCGCGGCAACGCCCTGGCCTGCGAAATCCCAGGACGCGCCGGGGCGGCGGTGGCACTCGACGGCGCAAAGTGGGGTTGCTGCGCCTGCTCGTCGCCGTTCCCGGAGGGCTCACCGCGATCGGAATAATTACCGTTATAGTGCCGTTCAACCGGAAAATTAACGACCATGTGAGGTGGGCCCGGAAGGTAGCCGACCACGGCGTCGCCCCAGGTGGTATAGACCGCCTGAAAAAAACCTTCAAAAAAACTGAGCGTTTCGGCGCGTCGCCGTCACGCCCCGCCGGTGTCGGCCTCCCAAGACCCGATGCCGCACTGGGTAACATCGGTCGTCGTGGCGCGCAACGACGGTCCCCGCGGACCCCAAGACGACCCGTATTACTCCGACGGCGAGCCGACGCAGTACGGCGGCTACCCCCGCGGCGGCGGTGATTCGCAGGCCTACGGCGATCCGACCATGGCGGCCAACTACGGAGCGCAGGACCCGTACGCCCAGCAGCCCGAATACGGACAACCCGACTACGGCCAGCAGGGCTACGGCCAACCGCAGCCTCCGGTCGAGCCCCCGCGACCCTGGTACAAGACCCCGCCCGGTCTGGTCAGCCTCGGCGCCGTGGGCGTCATCCTCCTCGCGCTGATCGTCTACGCCATCGTCTCCCTCACCGGCGACGACTCCAGTTCCACGTCGACTACGTCGTCGAGCACCAGCGCGACCACGACGACGTCGGACGCCGGGTCCGTCGTGCCGGCACCGACGGGCGGCGGCACCGAGACGGTGACGCAGACCGAGTCGCCGAGCACCACCACCGATGCGCCGACGACGACCACCACGACCGACTCGCCGACGACGACCACCACGACCACCACCACGACGACGCCGACCACGAGCACGACCGTGTCGACGAGCACCAGCACGAGCACCAGCACCGTGACGCAGACCGTGACGGTGCCGCCGACCGCGGCGCCCGAGACGCCGAGTGGCGGTGGGACGGCCGCGGGTTAGCGCTTGGGACCGCGTGCCGCTTCTGTCCTAGGGTGCTTGCATGCGGGGAATCATCCTGGCCGGAGGCACGGGAACGCGGCTCTATCCGATCACCATGGGCGTGTGCAAGCAGCTGCTGCCCGTCTACGACAAGCCACTGATCTACTACTCGCTGTCGACGCTGATCATGGCGGGCATCCGCGACATCCAGGTCATCACCACCGCCGGTGACGTCGACGCCTTCACCCGGCTGCTCGGAGACGGCTCGACGTTCGGCACCAACATCACCTATGCGGTGCAGGAGCGTCCCGACGGGGTCGCGCAGGCCTTCGTCGTCGGCGCCGACCACGTCGGCCACGACTCGGTGGCGTTGATCTTGGGCGACAACATCTTCTACGGCCCGAGCCTGGGCACCAGCCTGGCCCGGTTCGCCGACGTCGACGGCGGCGCGATCTTCGCGTACTGGGTGGCCAACCCGTCGGCGTACGGCGTCATCGAGTTCAGCGACGAGGGCAGGGCGTTGTCGTTGGAGGAGAAGCCGGCCACCCCGAAGTCGCACTATGCGGTGCCGGGTCTGTACTTCTACGACAACGACGTGGTCGAGATCGCCAAGTCGCTACGTCCGTCCGACCGTGGCGAGTACGAGATCACCGACGTCAACAAGACCTATCTCGAGCAGGGCAAGCTGGGCGTCGAGGTGTTGGCGCGCGGCACGGCGTGGCTGGACACCGGAACCTTCGACTCGCTGCTCGACGCCAGCGACTACGTGCGCACCATCGAGCGCCGGCAGGGCTTGAAGATCGGCGTGCCCGAGGAAGTGGCCTGGCGGCTCGGCTTCATCGACGACGACCAACTCGTCGAGCGGGCTCACTCGTTGATGAAGTCAGGATACGGCGCGTACCTCTTGCAATTGCTCGACACGTAGCCGCGGCGGGCGAAACCCGTTCTCGGTGAAGCGATCCGGCAGTGCCAGCGTGCAGACCGTGCGCACCGTCATCAGGTACTGCTTGACGAGGTGACCCGTCGTGTAGGGCAGGTCGTAGGTGGCGCACAGTGCGCGCACCCGCGTGGCGATCTCGGCGTAGCGATTGCTCGGCAGATCGGGAAACAGATGGTGCTCGATCTGGTAGCAGAGGTTGCCGCTCATGAACGCCATCACGGGTCCGGCGTCGAAGTTGGCGCTGCCCAACATCTGTCGTAGGTACCACTCGGCCTTGGTCTCGTCCTCGAGCGTCTCGGGTTCGAACTTCTCCGCGCCGTCGGCGAAGTGGCCGCAGCAGATCACCACGTACGCCCAGATGTTGCGCAGCACGTTGGCCGTGACGTTCGCGCCCAGGGTCCGCCGCCACCGCGTGAGGCTCAGCGCCGGGAACAGGGCGTAGTCCTTGCCCATCTGGCGCCCGACCTTGCGCAGCAGCGCGCGGTTGTGCACCGACTTGGGCACGTCGTTGTCGGCGCGTTCGTGTTCGGAGTACAGGTCGTGCAGGGCGATGCCCCACTCGAAGCCCAGTGCCAGCAACACACTTCGCAGCGGCGCGAAGAGGTAGCTCGGATTCCACTCCTGGTCCCTGGTGACCCGCAGGACGCCATAGCCCAGGTCGTCGTCGACGCCGACGACGTTGGTGTTCACGTGGTGGCGGTAGTTGTGGGAGTACCGCCACTGCGACGACAGGCCGGCCATGTCCCACTCCCAGGTGGTGGAGTGGATCTCGGGGTCGTTCATCCAATCCCACTGGCCGTGACCGACGTTGTGGGCGATCTCCATGTTCTCGATGCTCTTGGCGGCGGCGAGTCCCAGGGTGCCGACCCACCAGCCGCGCCTGCCCCGGGTGGCGCCGATGGTCAACCGGGACGCCACTTCGAGCGCGCGCTGGAAGTTGATCGTGCGACGGATGTAGTTCCGATCCCGGGCGCCGCGGCTGGCTTCGACGTCGCGGCGGATGTCGTCCAGTGCCGCGGCGAGCGCGTCGAGGTCGGATTCGGTCAGGTGGGCGTATTCGGCGACGTCGGCAATGGCCATCGGTTCATCGGTTTCTGATCGGTTCGGACGGCCCCCTGGCGAGGGTCGCGAATCGGCAGGGTCCGGGCCCAAGACGCGTGTGCAAGGGCCTCGCGAGTCGCTCGGCCCCTACCCGTGTAGGTGGCTCCAGCCTAGACGTTCGGGCGGCGGTCGTGTGTAGCTGTTGCCCGGGCGCACTCAGCAAAGGGACCTCCGGCGCATTGCGACGGGTCTGCACAGCCGAGCTAAATGAGCGACTCCCGAACGGACGACCGGCGGCATTCTTCTGCTAACTAATGGCCAACCATGACGCTAATGGAATTGGCTGCTTGTCGCAGTACCACGACGAATGGCCTGCCAATCGGCGAGGTGTTCGCTAACGGTGATCATGATTCGACGGATGGAGTCAAGGTTGATCAGCAAATTCTCGATCATGATCGTTTGCTGCTGGCCGCTCGGCCGCGGCCGGTAGTCGTGGCACTTCGACGACCAAGCACGCCCCTGAACTGCGACATCGTCGACCGCTGGCGTGGAACGGTCTCGCGGACGGCCATTTGCCTACCTGGTGTCTCGCGAATGGCGGCCGGTTCGGCGAGCGATTGTTCCGATCCCATCCTCCCCTTGTGGCGGCACGCTCAGGCCTTTTTGACAGCAAAGTCGAATAAGCGCACATGCGAGTTAGCTGAACGGGTTGCAATTCGGATGAGCGGGGGTAAATTAAGCGCACACGAGGGCGGCGCTTAGCTGTTGGCAAAGGGGAGAACATGTTGAGGACCAGGAGTCTTTCCGTCGGCGCGGGGGTCACGGCGGTCGGTGCGGCGGCGTTGCTAATCAGTCAATATGGCTCATTCGCTGCTACCCCGGAACAGCCGACCGTGCCGGCCATTCGCACCGCGGCCCAGCCGCTGGAGTTCAACTTCAACCAGACCTTCCCCTGGGCACTGGCACCTGGCAACGCCATCAGCAGCACGGGCGCGGCCACGGTGGCGGCGGTCAGCCAGTACACCAACGGCTTCAAGTTCGGCGCTGCCGCCGTGCTGCAGACGGCCAATCAGCTCGGCCCCCTGACGTTCGGCTACAACTCGATCAAGTCCGCGACCGTGCAGCAGGCGCCCAACGGTGCTCAGCCAGCCACCGCGAACATCACGGATCTGGATCAGTGGCAGCTCGGGTTGGCGGGACTGGCCAACACCACCGGAGCCATCGGCTTCGTGGAGAACGCCGCCGCCTACGACCCGTTCGTCGGCACGCACGCCGGCTTCCTGCAGACCAACAACAACTTGGGACCGGCCTTCTTCAACCTCAACGTCCTCAAGGCGATCGGGCTCACCCAGGCGCCCAGCGGCACACTCCTGTCCAGCGGACAGCCCGACGACTACAGCGCCGTCGACATCGGCCGGTGGTCCGCAGGCATCCCCGGGCTCATCACGAACACGGGCACCACGGGATTCGTGTTCTCCGCGGACTTCGGCAACGGCCCGATCAACACCTTCTTCGTCGGCGGTCTGCACACCACCACCACGATCGGCTCCATGGTGTTCGACTTCAACTTCCTGCCGACGATCAGGACCAGCATCTTCCCGCCAGGCCTCACGATCTCGTTGTCACCGGACATGACGGCCGCGGAGACCGAATTCGCGGCCATCACCCCGCCGCCCCCGGGCACCATCGACCCGCCGGTCACCAATCCGCTTCCGCTCGCGCTCAAGGCCACCCCGCCCACCCAAACGGCGCGGTCGGTGGCCTCGACCCAAACGATCAGCGGTCCGCCGCCCGCCGACACCGAGACCGACGCCACCACCGAGCCGGTGACGACCGACGTCAAGACCGAGCCTGCGACCGACGTGGCGACCGACGTGAAGACCGACGCCACCGAGGCCCCCAAGGTCGAGACGACTCCGGCCACCGAGGTGAGCGACACCAAGCCGAAGGTCGAGATTCCCGGCGTCAACGGAGTGCCGCTGACCGGAACGCCCAGCGCGGGAACCACTTCCGGCGGGGGCGGCGGCGCGGCCGATCCGTTCAAGCCGTTCCGGTCGATCGCCGACTCCATCAAGAGCGGGATCGAGAACTTCACCGGTACCGGTGCCCGTCCGGCCGTCACCAGCGGTGCGGGTTCGGAGAGTGCCGGCGGCTCCACGACGTCCGGCGGTGCGAGCACCGGCTCGAGCGGCGGGTCGGACAAGTCCGACGGGTAGACGTAGCCAACGACGAAGGCCGTCCCGGTTTCCACCGGGGCGGCCTTCGTTCGTAGGACTGGTGGTGTCAGCTCACTTGCAGAGCTCGACGATCTTGGCGCTGTTGGTCTCGAGGGCCTTCATCCGCCCCTCCTGGCCGGCTCCGCCGTCGGCGGTCCCGGCGAGGGCGTCGATGGTGAGGTCCTGCAGGTCGGTCGCCAGAGTCCGGAGCAGTCCTGCCAAGTCGGCGGGGACGGCGGGACTGAGATTGTCGACCAGATGCTGGCTGCCGACGGCCATCGCCAGCCGTGCGTTGGCCGCAACTGCTTGCGCGGCAACGGGATCGTCGCCCGGCTGAGCTTGCGTTTGCAGTGCGACGGCGGTGCGCACCTTCGCGTACGCCTCGCAGGCCTTACCCTTGGCCTCGGTGACCTGCTGAGCGGTCGGCGCAGCCGAATCGTCGGCCGTCGGGCGCATCAGAGCCCAGACGGCCACCCCCGACGCCGCCACCGCGACCACCGCCAAGCCGGCCGTGGCCCATCGCCAGGGCGATCGCGCGGGGGGTGGGGCCGGCGGCGGGGCCAACGGCTCCTCATCGGGCTCGGCGGCGTGCTTCATAGTCTGACGATCGTATCCGCTGAATTTGCTGACGGGTGGTTACGCGCCGAGACGTCAGCCCACCGCCGCGACGCCGAGGAACTCGCGAACCGGCACGACCCCCGCGAGGTGGACGTCGTCGCGGCGGATGGTCTGCCACTGTGGTCGGGTCATCTCGAACGCCAGCATCGTGTCGGGGCGTCCCCGCCGCATCTCTTGGACCGGGCTCCGCTCGGTGTAGGGCAGCGATCCCGTCACGCGCAGCGAGGCGGCGTTGTCGTGCCACGCGCGGGTGGCGGCGACCTCGCCTCCCAACCCGTAGAAGATGAGGTGCAGCGCAGCCTGGCGCATCTCGCGGCCGAGCCCCCGACCCTGGAACCGCCGGCCGAGCCATGACCCCGTCGTCGCGGTGCGGGTGCTGGGGAAGTGCTCGGCGCTGAGCGTGCACACGCCCACGACAGTGCCGTCGCGCTGCCGTGCCGCGAGGACGAGATTCCAACGCTCGGCCGTGGTCTCGGCGCGGCAGCGCCAGAAGTAGCGCACGGTGTTGCGCTGCTGCTCCGGCGGGGCAACGTCGGTCCACGGCTCGGAGAACGGCATGCTCCCGGGATCGTGGATTCCCTGGGCGGCCAGGTCTGCCAGCTCCAGGGCAAGCTCGTCGGTGACGTAGCCCAGCGTCAGGCGGGGCGTCGACGCCTGAAGGTCGAACAGCGGCCAGGTCGCGGTCATGGTGTCATCGCAGCGCACGCGGGGTTCTCGGCGCAACCGATTTCGGCGCTAACGTGGAGCGGTGTCCCGAGACAGACCTCTGGGCTTCGATCTGCAGACCGACCCGGCCACGTCGACCCGCATGCAGCGGCAGCGACGGCGCGACACGGCGATCGAGGTAGCGTTGCGGTCGCGCCTGCACGCGGCCGGACTGAGGTACCGAATCCACCAGCGGCCACTGCCCGCGTTGCGGCGCGAAGCCGACATCGTGTTCCGCCGAGCCAAGGTGGCGGTCTTCGTCGACGGGTGCTTCTGGCATGGCTGCCCGCTGCATTCGACGAAACCCAAGCGCAACAACGACTTCTGGCTGGCAAAGATCGAGGGAAACAGCGCGCGCGACCGGGCGACCGACGAGGCACTGCGCGACGCCGGCTGGCTGCCCGTCCGCGTGTGGGAACACGAATCGGCCGAAGACGCCGCTGCGACGGTGCGGCGGATCGTCGAAAGCCGCTCAGCCCGAGGTTGACTCGACGAACTCGCGTAGCGGGTTCAGGTCGTGCTCCCACAGGATCATCACCCCGCGGTCCTGTGCCGTCACGAGGCAGGACAGGTCGAACACGCCGGCGAGGATGACCCCGGTCAGAGCCTGGGATCCGAAGTGCGCCCGCCAGGCGTCGGACTTGCCGCCCACCTCGCGGTTGACGCGCTTCCACCCGTTCTTGGGACCGTTGGACACCTTGCACTCGAGCGCGAGCAGTCGGCCGTCGAACAGCCTGGCCGGCACGTCGCACTTCGCCCCGGCGAGGCGGCGCTCCCGGCTGTAACCGCCCCGCGGCATGTCGTCGATGAATTGGATTGGCGCGCGGGAGGCTTCGAGCGTCAGGCCCGCATCGTCGAGCGTCGTGGCCGTCATCGTCTCCTGGCGGGAGGAGGCCTCACCGCGCCGCTCCGTACCGGTCTGCTGGGCGGCCCAGAGCACGGTCGTCGCCATGATCGCCAGTTCCCGCTCGTCGGGCCACGGCGGCCTGCCCTGCGCGAGCCAGGGAAACCGCACCGGGTCGACGACCACGCGGATCGCCTCCGCGGTGTCCTCGGCGTAGGCCGGGGGCACGGCACGGAACTTCGGCCCGCCGACGAGGGTCCAGAGGTCCTCCTGGCTGATCGGCGGACCGCACAGATAGCGGCAGGCCTGCCACGCGTGTGGATCGGCTTCGAAGACTGCGCCGGTGAGGTTCTGGATGTCGTCGGACGCCTCGAAGACCTGCTCGACGCGTGGGCGAAGGTGGTTGTACATGCGCTCGAAGGCCTTCGGCCCCTCCTCGCGGCGGAGGTGGGTGAAGGCGTCCTCCGAGGCGTCGCGAGCGGCCTTCAGTTCCGCCGCCGTCCACCGGGGCGGGGCGACGAACGATGGCGACACCCGGCCGAGTCTGCCATTGAGCTGCCGGGTGACCGGCCGACACGCTATTCGCGGGCGAGGATCCGCGTGCGCAGGCTTCCGTTGACCCGGTGCTCCGCCTCGGTGTAGCGGACGCGCTTGGTCAGATAGTCCGGCCACGGTGGCATCGGCGGGGGTGTCGCGACGGGGCCGTTGCGCACCGCGTCGAGCAGGGTGCGCCCGATTGCCTCGACCGCGTCGACCTGGACGGCGTTGCCGATGTGGCGGAAGAAGTTGCTGGTCTTGCCGGCGAACCGCCAGTCCCGCGGAAACCCCTGCAGCGCAGCGCATTCCTCCCAGGTGAGGCGTCGCAGATCGTGGTCGCCGGGCAATTTGATCCAGTCGGGAGTCGCCGCCGTGCGGATGGTGCGCGACGGCAGGCCGAGGTCGGCGAGGAAGGCGTCCTGCCGGTAGCCCCACTGGCCGCTGGGGCGGTTGTTCATCACGCGGCCCTTGGTGCGCAGGCCGCTGCCGGGGGTCAGCTGCCGCAGCGCGTCGCCGTCGACCCCGTTGGGCCGCACGACCGAATCGTGGTGCGCCGGCGGCAGCGAATCGAGGAGCTCTCCCAGCGACACCCACGGCTTGAGGCCGTTCTCGCCGTACCGGTGATGGGTGGGTTCGGGGAACTCCGGGAGCTCGTGGTCGGCGGTGGCGATCAGGTAGAGGCGGACGCGGCGTTGCGCGGCGCCGTAGTCGGCGGCGTTGAGCGTGGCCACCCGGCTGGAGTAGCCGTGGTCGCGGAGGTCGCGCTGGATGCTGCGCAGCACCTCGCCGGGGGCTCCCTTCGGACCGACGGCGGTGACGAGGCCACGGACGTTCTCGAACAGGACGTAGCGGGGCCGGAGTTCGTCGACGAGACGAATCATGTGGGCGATCAGCTGGCCACGCGAATCCTTCAGGCCCTTCTGGTGACCCGCCGACGACCAGGGCTGGCACGGTGGCCCACCGGCCAGCAGGTCGGGACGCCAGTCGGCGCCGGCCGTGCGCGGCCGCAGCTCGTCTGCGGTCAGCGTCGAGACGTCCTTCTCGATGAGCGTGGTCTTCGCGAGGTGCTTGCCGCGTCGGCCCTTGATCGGAATGCCGGCGGCCTTGCTGGCGCGGAGGGTGTCCATCGCGTCGACCGCGTAGTCGGTCGCGGTGACGACGTCCCAGCCAGCGCGTTCGAGGGCGATGTCGAAACCGCCGGCCCCAGCGAACAGGCTCACCACCTGAGCCCTGCGCGTACTACGCGGTGCCACCGCAACCCCTTCCGTGCATCGAACGGCCGTTCGACATCAGGTATACAGCCTCACACCGACAAGAATCGCATGCCATTGTCGTCGACGGCCGCCGTCTTCTCCGGGACGCGCGCCGTCGGCGGGTCACCACCAGACGGCGACCGCGCACGCCACCCCGAGCGCCGCGGTGACGGCCCCCGTGAGTGCGACGGTGCGCCGTGCCGGCGTGACGACGGCACCATGGTCGCTCAGCCGGCGACGACGGACCAGGGCCGCCGCCGCAGCGAGCAGCGCGACGGCCGCGAGCAGGGAGTGGCCGGGCACCAGCGCCTCCCTGGTGCGGAAGCCCACCAGGATGCCGACGGCCATGAAGCTGAAAGCGGTTCGCTCCCAGCCGAGTTGAGTTCGCTCCCGCTGAAGTGCGCCGCTCATGGCCGACCGGCGAGGACCATGACGAGCACCGCCACGCACACCGCCAGCAGGAACGCCGTCAGGGCGGCCGGCAGACGGGTCGGCGGCATGGTCTCGTCGGCCCGCATCGCGTCCTGCACCCGCTGCCAACGCCGCACCGACGCCACCGCCAGCACCGCGCCCGCCGCGACCAGCAGCGTCGCCAGCCCGGAACGCCCCCACGGCACCGGAAACGGCGGTAGCAGCTGGGCGATCGCCACCCCGCCGGCGATGAGGGCGAGCGCCGTCCTGATCCACGCCAGGAAGGTGCGTTCGTTGGCGAGGGTGAAGCGGCAGTCGGGATCGGCCCGACGTTCCACGTCCAGCTCGCTCATGTGCCGTAGCGCAGCCAGATGGGCAGGCACTGGTCGAGCTGCTGCATGAACTTCTCCAGGCCGACGCGGTGTTCGGCGTGGCCCGTGGGGTCCACTCGATGACCGGGGAAGGCGATGCCGACGCCGAACAGTCCGGGGGCGATGATCCCGTTGGCGGGATCGTGCCGCAGCGGGCCCCACTGGGGTGCGTCGACTCGGCGCGGCTCGAAGCCGACCGTGTAGACGACGTGATCGGACTGTCCAAGCAACTCGTCGAACCGGGCGTCGTCGACGTGACATCGCTGCAGGCGGTCGGGGAGCCGACCGTCGACGTTCTTCCGCGCCCACGCGGCGGCGTGGCCCTTGAGCCCGGTGTCGTCGAACAACGTCCAACCCTCGAACTCGACGGCGTAGCGCAACGGGTGCTGGTAGAAGTTGACGACCTTGGCCACGGGTTGGTCGAGCAGGTTCGGCAGCGCCAACATCGTCGAGTGCGACGCGCCGAACACCGCGACCGTCGCACCCTCGAGACCCTCGGTTGCCAGCTTCTGCGCGTCGACCACCACGTCCAGGGGGATTTCGCGCAGTCCGGGATGGGACAGGGTGCGCGCGTCGGCCCCGATCGCCAAGACCACGTTGTCGGAGGTGAGGACGGACTGTTCGGTGTGTACCGTCCACCGGCGCTCACTCAACTCCAGCTTGGTGGCCCTCGTCTCGTGCGCGGATACCCGGTCGGTCAACCGCCCGGTGATCCAGTGCAACGGCTCCGCCACCGCGCCGAGCACGCACGTGTCCCGAGGGTCGATGCCCCGGATGGCGAAGTCCGGTGCCTGGTCGAAGTCGAACGCCGCCGTCGACTCCAGGAAGCGCGTGAAGCTGCTGGTGCGGGTGTTGCTCGACACGACCGACCACTTGGTGCCGAAGTCGCCCACCGCGAATTCTGGATCCACCCAGGCGATCTCACCCGCGGGCACGCCGCGGTCGATCAGCTGACCCACGGTGGCGATCCCCGCGGGACCGGCGCCGAGGACCGTCCACCGGTAATGCGTCGTCGTCATGGGAAGCTCCTTCTCGCCGCACCTGGTGTGGAGCCGGACGGCGCCACGCGTTCCATGGTCGGCGTACCGAGCGCTCCGCAGTAGCGGCCGCGACCTTGTGGACCCACAACCGCACGTTGTGAGTGCGGCCGACCTCAGGCGCCGGTGGTGTTGCGCTGCAGCCGCTGCATGCCGTGGATGTGGCCGAGGAGGTCGCGGACTGCGCCGGCCGGCGGGGTGCGGCCGCCGACCCAAATGGCCCGAAGTTGGCGGCGCAGATCGAGTTCGGGGGTCGACACCTCCCGCAGTCGCCCGAAGGCGAGGTCGTCGGCGATCGTCAGCCGGCTCATCACCGCGGGCGCTTGGCTGGACAGGACGGCCGCCCGGACCGCCGCGGCCGACGACAGCTCCAAGACCGGCGGCACCAGATGTGTGGGGTCGCAGCCGGACTGCCGCAGCGCCGCAATCAGGGAGTCGCGGGTGCCCGAACCGGTCTCACGCGAAATCAGCGGCGTCTGAGCGAGTTTGGCGGCGCTGACCGGCCGTGGTCGGCGGGCCCACTCGTGATCGGGGGCCACCACGACCACCAACTCGTCGGAGGCCACGACCTTGCTGCGCAAACCGGCAGGCGCCGAGGGGCTCTCGATGAACCCGACGTCGGCCGCACCGTCGGTGACGTCGGCGACGGCGTGACTGCTGTTGGTGGCGGTCAGCGTCAGCTCCGGCACCGGTGTCCCGTGGCGCGCAGCCGCCGCTCGCAACGACATCAGCCAGCGGGGCAACAGCTGTTCGGCGACGGTCTGACTGGCCGATATCTTGATGTGGCTGCGGGCATCCGAGCGCAGCGAGGCCAGTCCGGCGTCGACGTGATGTGCGACGTCGAGGAGTTGGCGAGCCCATTCGGTGACGACCACGCCGGCCGGTGTCAGCTGCGAACCGCGGGGCGTGCGAACCGCGAGTTGCACGCCGATGCGGGCCTCCACCGACGCGAGCCGTGCCGAGACCGCCTGCTGGGTCAGGCCCACCTTCTTGGCGGCCGCGCCGAGACTGCCCGTTTCGGCGATGGCCAGCAGCACCTCGAACTCGACGAGGTCGGGCATGCGCGAACTGAGGGCCATGACTGGAATGGAAGCAGAGTTGGGGCCGTCGGGGCCTCGCCGTAGTGTGCCCCCGTGGACAACGACGCGCTGCTGGTTCAGCTGCAAGGCGACGTGATCGCCATCCAGGCCGTTGCCCTGGCGGGCGGCCCGGACCTGGACCGGCCGGTGCCAACCTGCCCCGGGTGGACGGTGACGGAACTGCTGGGTCATCTGTGGGTGATCGAGACGTGGGTGCGCGCGATCCTGCGTGGCCGCGAGCCGGAGCCCACCCCGGACGTGGGCCCGTCGCCGGTGGCTGACTTCGTGGACGGCATCCCCGACTTCCTCACCGCGATGCGCGCCATCACCGCCGACGAGCCGTGCTGGAACTTCGGGCCCGAGCCGCGCCGGGCGGGCTGGTGGATTCGCCGGCAGGCCCACGAGCACGCGATGCACCGCGTCGACCTGGAAGCGGCCCTGGGGGCGGCGCCGACCTTCGTTGCGGCCTTCGCGGCCGACGGCGTCGACGAGGTGCTGTCGGTGTTCTATCCGCGCCAATTGCGGATGGAGCGGATCGCGCCGATCGCGGAGACGGTTCGGCTCGTCGCCGCCGACACCGGTGACGAGTGGACGCTGGGCGACGGCGATCCCGTCGCGTCGGTCACCGCCGACGCGCACGCGCTGTACCTCGGTGTGTGGAAGCGCCACGACCTCGCGGCCGTTGCCCAGATCGACGGTGACGCCGCGGCGGTTCGCCGGACTTTGAGTGTGGCGCTGACCCCGTGACCGGCGTGCGTGCTCAAAGAGCAGGGGCGCCCATACGGGCATTTCGTGGAGCCGATGACGGGAATCGAACCCGCGTATTCAGCTTGGGAAGCTGATGTTCTGCCATTGAACTACATCGGCCTGACCAGCCAGGCTGGTGACCACGAAGGCTAGCACCTCCCGCGGCGCGGTCCGCCGTCAGGCCAGCGGCGCGAACGCCTCCGCCAGCGCCCGGTAGGCGTCCAGTCGCGCCGGACCCTGCGGCATCCCGAAGTCGGGCACGATCACCTCGTCGACGCCCTCGTCCCGCCACGTCGCGGCGGCCTCGGCGATCCGCTCGGCCGGCCCGTAGACCACTGGCTGCGGCATCGACTCGGCGGCCGACTTCGCCTTGGACTCTGCCTCCGCGGAGTCGGTGACCATCACCACCGCCTGCGTCGAGCGCCACACGGTGGCCGGGTCGCGGCCCTCCTTCTCGCACGCCCCGTCCAGCGCCTTGGAGCGTTCGCCGAACTCACCGGGGGAGGACCACTGGTTCCACTCCTGGGCGTGCCGGGCAATCAGCCGCAGCATCCTTGGCCCGGTTCCGCCGACCAGCAGCGGCAGCGGCGACTGCACCGGCTTCGGCTCGCACAGCGCGTCGGCCAACTGGTAGTACTGCCCGTCGAACGTCGTCGTCTCGTCGGTCAACAGACCCGAGATGACCGTGAGCCCCTCGGCGAAGCGGTCGACCCGCTCCCTGGGTTCGCCCAACGCGAGGCCGTACTGCTCGTGCTCGGTGTCCTGCCAGCCCGCCCCGAGCCCCAAGGTGAAGCGGCCGTTGCTGATCCGGTCGATCGTCACCGCCAGATTGGCGAGCACGGCCGGATGCCGGAACGTCATCGACAACACCAGGTTGGCCAGCCGGACCTGCGACGTGACGGTGGCCAGTGCGGCCATCACGGCGGTGGCCTCCAGCCAGTCGCTCGTCTGACCCGGTTTGTCGCCGGGGGACATGAAGTGGTCGGCGACGTACACCGAATGCCAGAACCCGTCGTCGGCGAACTGGGCGAGTTCGAGCACGTCGTCCCACGGTTGAGTCGTCGATGGCCACACGGAGAATCGCACGGCGCCAGTCTAGGGACGAACGCCGGGAGCCCGCTGAGAACGGCCCGCCCGCTAGGCTCGTCGGGTGCTGCTCTCCGATCGCGACATTCGGGCCGAGATCTCCGCAGGCCGCCTGGCGATAGACCCGTTCGACGACAGCCTCATCCAACCCTCGAGCGTGGACGTCCGGCTCGACAACCTGTTCCGGGTCTTCAACAACACCCGCTACACCCACATCGACCCGGCCCAGCGGCAGGACGACCTGACGACGCTGGTGGAGCCGAAGGAAGACGAACCCTTCGTGCTGCATCCCGGGGAGTTCGTCCTCGGGTCGACGCTGGAGCGCTGCGCACTCCCCGACGACCTCGCCGGCCGGCTGGAGGGCAAGTCCTCGCTCGGTCGCCTGGGCCTGCTGACCCACTCGACGGCGGGTTTCATCGACCCCGGCTTCAGCGGCCACATCACCCTCGAGCTGTCCAACGTGGCCAATCTGCCGATCACGCTGTGGCCCGGAATGAAGATCGGGCAGCTCTGTCTGCTGCGTCTCACCAGCCCCGCCGAACATCCGTACGGCAGCGCGAAGGTCGGCTCGAAGTACCAGGGCCAGCGCGGACCGACCCCGTCGAAGTCCTACCAGAACTTCGTCAAGCACTGACCCAGCCGCCACGGGTAGGGTCGAAAACGCGGGGCGAAAGCCGACGAAACCGATGTAACGCCTGCCCGGGTGGCGGCGATGAAACATCGGGGCGCGCGATGTCGTTCAAGCCCTCGTGAAAGCAGAATGTCAAAGCACAGCTAAGACTTTGGAGGAGTTCGTGGACATCGTACTTGGTGTGTCCTTGACGCCAAAGACGGTGCGACTGGTGCTGGTCGAGGGTCTCAAGGCCGACGGCGAGATCGTCGACCACGACACCTTCGACGTCACGCCGGACGACGGCTCGGCAACGTCGAGCGCGTCCTCGCAGGTGGTCGCCGCCGTCCTCGGAACGTTGGAGAGTGCACGCGAAGGCGGCCACCAACTCAAGGCCATCGGCGTCACGTGGAGTGACCACGAAGAAGCCGCGAAGCTGCGCGACGAGCTGGCTGCCGCAGGCGTCGAGGACGCGATCCTGGTCTCCGAACTGCATGCCGCCGGCGCCCTGGCCCAGACCGCGGGCCGCGCGGTGGGCTACGAGACCACCGGGCTGCTCTTCCTCGACCGCGACACCGCGACGCTGTCCGTCGTGCGCACCGACGACGGCTCCATCGTGAAGGTGCTCAGCAGGAGCCTGCACAGCACCGACGCCATGGCGGTGCTGTCCGACATGGCCTCGGCCGCCGCCGCCCAGGACTCGACTCCGCAGGGCATGTTCGTCGTCGGTTCCGGCGTCGACGTCGCCTCGGTCAAGGCTCATCTGCAGGACCTGGTCGACGTGCCCGTCAGTGCCCCCGAGGAGTCGGGTCTGGCGCTGGCGCGTGGCGCGGCGATCGCGGCGGCCAACGCCCCGATCTTCGACGCGTCGACCGTGGGCCTGGCCTACTCGCAGGATCCCGACGGGGCGACGGCGGGCAACGACTACCCCGGCTTGGCCGGCGCCGACACGCAGCTGCGCCTCACCGCAGCGGAGGCACCCTTCGACGACCTGGGCTTCGAGGATCAGGCGCCTGCGGCTGCCGAGGAGGGCCGCAAGCCGTTCCTCCTGGTGGGCAGCGCGCTGACGTCGGTCTTCGTCATCGGCGTCATCGCCCTGGTCATCTCCTTGGCCGTCAGCATTCGCCCGACCGCCGACCAGCGCCCCGATCCCGGTCAAAGCGCGATCGTGCCCAATGCCGCGGCGCCGGCGGCACCCCTGCCGCAGATTGCGCCGCAGCCCAGCCCGGCTCCCGCCGCACCTGCCCCCGCGCCGCCTGCGGAGACCATCAAGGCGCCGATCCCGGTCGTCCAGCAGGAGCAGGCCCCGAAGCGCCAGGTGTACGTCGCGCCGCCGGAGGCGCCGCCCGCACCGGCTCCCGATCCACCGGCCGCGCCGCCGGTACCCGACCCGCCGGTGGTCGCGCCGCCGGTGCCCGCGGTGGTCCCGCCGCTGCTGCCCAACATCTTCAACCCGCCGGTGCAGCAGTATCCGCAGTACAACCAGTACCCGCAGTACAACCAATATCCGCAGTACCCGCAGCAGGCGCCGTGGCAGCCACAGCCGCAACGTCCGCCGTGGCAGCAGCCGCAGAATCCGTGGCAGCCGCCGAGCAACCAGGGTTCGTCGCACGACGACGACTGGCCCGGCTCGGGCGGTCACAACGGGTGGCCCGGATCCGGCGGCAACGACGGTCGGCCCGGCCGTGGTGGCGACGGTCCCGGCAACGGGCCCGGACGCGGTGGCGGCCAGAACTGCTTCCTGATCTTCTGCGCTCCGGCGGGCCGCTGACGGCCTGACGCCAACCGGTCACCCGGCGTTGGCCTGCCGCTCGGTGTCGCGTGGGTTTCAGCTCACCGCAGCGGGATATGCAGGCGGTATGCGATGCACCGTGTTCGGTACGGGATACCTCGGCGCCACCCACGCCGCCGGGATGGCCGAGCTCGGTCACGAGGTGATCGGCGTCGACGTCGACCCGGGCAAGGTGGCCAAGCTGGCCTCCGGTGAGATCCCGTTCTACGAGCCCGGGCTGCGAGAAGTGCTGCGGGACAACCTCGATGCGGGCCGACTGCAGTTCACCACCGACTACGACGCGGCGGTCGACTTCGCCGACGTGCACTTCCTCGGCGTCGGAACACCCCAGAAGAAGGGGGAGTACGCCGCCGACCTGCGCCACGTGCACGCCGTGATCGACACGCTGGTGCCGCGACTGAAGCGGTCGGCGGTGATCGTAGGCAAGTCGACGGTGCCGGTGGGCACGGCGGCCGACCTGGTCGAGCGGGCCCGTCTGCTGGCGCCGCCGGGGATCACCGTCGAGATCGCCTGGAACCCCGAGTTCCTCCGGGAGGGCTTCGCCATCCAGGACACGCTGCACCCAGACCGCATCGTGCTTGGCGTGCAACCGGATTCGCGAGAGGCCGAGGCCGTGATGCGCCAGCTGTACGCGCCCATCCTCGACACCGGCGTACCGCTGCTGGTGACCGATCTGCAAACCGCCGAACTGGTCAAGGTGTCGGCAAACGCCTTTCTGGCGACCAAGATCTCGTTCATCAACGCCATCTCCGAGGTGTGCGAGGCCGTGGACGGCGACGTCACGATGCTCGCCGACGCGCTGGGCTACGACCCGCGGATCGGGCGGCGATTCCTCAACGCCGGCTTGGGCTTCGGCGGCGGCTGCCTGCCCAAGGACATCCGCGCGTTCATGGCGCGCGCCGGCGAACTGGGCGCCAACCATGCGCTGACCTTCCTGCGCGAGGTGGACAGCATCAACATGCGCCGTCGCACCCGGATGGTGGAGTTGACGACCACCGCGTGCGGGGGGTCCCTGCTCGGAGCCAACGTCGCCGTCCTCGGCGCGGCCTTCAAGCCCGAATCCGACGACGTGCGCGACTCGCCCGCACTGAACGTGGCTGGCCTGCTGCAGCTCAACGGGGCCACCGTCAACGTCTACGACCCGAAGGCGATGGACAACTCGCGGCGCATCTTCCCGACGCTGAACTACTCGTCGTCGGCGCTCGAGGCCTGCGACCGGGCCGACGCCGTGCTGGTGGCCACCGAGTGGCAGGAGTTCGTCGACCTCGACCCGGCCGAGCTCGCCGCGACGGTGCGCGCCAAGGTCGTCGTCGACGGCCGCAACTGCCTGGACGTGGACAGGTGGCAGTCGGCGGGGTGGCGGGTGTTCGCGTTGGGCCGCCGAGTGCCCGAGCGCTCTGCGTCGTAGGTTTCCGGCGTCGTAGCGTGAAGGCATGACCGTCTACGCGCTCAACCTGTTCGACGTCGCCGACCGCGACGAGTATCTGGCCTACTCCAAGCGGTCGGTGGCCGAGGTCGCCCGCTACGGCGGCAAGGTGGTGGCGCTGGGCAAGTTTCGGGAGAACGTCCAGGGCGAGGTGGCGGGGCGCCAGGTGCTGATCCTCGTCGAGTGGCCTGACAAGGAGGCCTTCGACGGCTACTGCAACGATCCGACGCTGGCCGATCTGCACGCCCACCGCGAAAACGGGTCCTCGGCGTACGTCTGGCAACTCTTCGACCGGTTGGACGATCTACGACCGGTGCTTAAGCTCGGGTCATGACGCGGGCGGTACGGCCGAAGTTCAAGCAGCGAGTGCACTGGTTCGCGCTGCATGGGGTGATTCGAAGCTTGGCGTCCCTCGGCGCCAAGCGGGGCGACATGCAGGGCCGGCTGATCGCCGATCCCACGGTGCGGGCCGATCCCGGTGGCTTCGCCGACGAACTGCGCGGGCACGGCACGATCGTCCGTGGCCGCGCCGCGTGGCTGACCGCCGACCACGCCCTGGCACATCAACTCCTGCGATCCGACGACTTCTCCGTCACCGCGATCGGCCGGACGCTGCCGGGACCGCTGGGATGGCTGGAGCAGAAGACCAGCGTCAAGGGCCGGCTGCACCCGCTGCTGCCGCCGTCGATGCTGTCGGTGGAGCCGCCCGAGCACACCCGCTACCGCAAGACGGTGTCGTCGGTGTTCACCACCAGAGCCGTTGCGGCGCTGCGGGAACGCGTGCAGCAGGCGGCGCTCGACCTGCTCGACGGGGTCGACGCCGGCCCGGCCGACCCGGTCGACGTCGTCGAGACCTACTGCGCCCAGCTGCCGGTCACCGTGATCGGCGACATCCTCGGCGTGCCCGACCACGACCGGCCCCGGATCCTCGAGTTCGGCGAGCTGGCCGCCCCGAGCCTCGACGTCGGCCTGTCGTGGGACCAGTACCTGCGCGTGGAGCGCGGCCTCGACGGCTTCAACACGTGGCTCGAGCAACATCTCGGCCACCTCCAGCGCAACCCGGGCGACGACCTGATGAGCCAGATCATCGCCGCCGGCGACGACGGGACGCGGCTCGACGACGAAGAGCTGCGGGCCACCGCGGGGCTGGTGCTCGCCGCCGGGTTCGAGACCACGGTGAACCTGCTCGGCAACGGCATCCGGATCCTGCTCGAGCACCCCGACCAGTTGGCGATGCTGCAAGCGGACCCCGAGCTGTGGCCGGGGGCCGTCGAGGAGATCCTGCGGCTGGAGTCGCCGGTGCAGCTCAGCGCCCGCATCGCGCGCGTCGACACGGAGGTCGCGGGACGCCGGATCGCCGCCGGTGAGCTGGTCATCCTGTACCTGGCCGGCGCCAACCGCGACCCCGCGGTGTTCACCGACCCGCACCGCTTCGACGTCACCCGCGACAACGCCGGCAAGCACCTCTCCTTCTCCGGCGGGCGGCACTTCTGCCTCGGGGCGGCGCTGGCCCGCGCCGAGGGCGAGGTGGGCCTCCGGGCCTTCTTCGACCGCTATCCGGACGCGCGACTCGCCGGAGACGGCAGTCGCCGCGACACGCGGGTGCTGCGCGGATGGGCGACGTTGCCGATCACGCTCGGAGAGGCGCGTGCGGCGGTACCTTCTTAGGCGTGGACTTCCGCGCAACGCTGCTCGGGGAGACCCGGGCCCTCGGTGACGTCATCCGCACCGCCGACCCCGAGACTCCGGTGCCGTCCTGCCCCGGCTGGACGATGAATCAGCTGCTCAAGCACGTCGGCCGCGGTCATCTGTGGTCGGCTCAGATCATCGCCGAGCGCCGGCACGACCCGCTCGACCCCCGCGACGTCCGGGGCGGCAAGCCGCCCGGTGACACCGACGGGGCGGTCGACTGGCTGAACGCGGGCGCCCAGGCCGTGATCGACGCCGTCGACCGGGTGGGCGCCGAGACCAGGGTGTGGACGTTCAACGGGCCCAAGCCGGCGGGCTGGTGGATCCGCAGGCGCGTGCACGAGGCGACGGTGCACCGCGCCGACGCGGTCCTGGCGCTCGGCGACACCTACGAGCTGCCCGCCGAACTCGCCGGCGACGGCATCAGCGAGTGGATCACCCTCGCCGCCGCGGGCGCCGACCGCCACCACCCGCCGCTGGCGCGGGGGACGACGCTGCACCTGCACGCCACCGACGACGGGCTCGGCCCGACGGGGGAGTGGACGATCACCAACGACGAGGACGGTCTGGGCTGGTCGCACGCTCATGCCAAGGGTGAGGCGGCGGTACGCGGCAGCGCGGTCGACCTGTTCCTGGCGCTGACCCGTCGCCGCACCGCCGCCGACGCGGGCCTCGAGGTGTTCGGCGACGAGGCGGTCTGGAACGCCTGGCTCGACGCCACCCCGTTCTAGGCCTTTTGGGTCTGCGGTGTCGCGAGCACGGCCGCGATGCCCGTCGTCAGCGGCACCGACAGGGCCAGCGCGATGCCGCCGACCGCGGACCGCGTGACTTCGATGGCCACGCTCTCGCTGGTCAGCACGTCGCCCAGGGACCGGTTGGCCACGCTGAACAACAGCAGCAACGGCAGCGCGCTGCCGGCGTAGGCCAACACCAGCGTGTAGACGGTGCTGGCGATGTGGTCGCGGCCGACACGCATGGCGCCGGTGAAGATGGCGCGGCGGTTGGCGCCGTGCTCGGCGATCTCGAACGCCGTCGACGCCTGGGTGACCGTCACGTCGTTGAGCACGCCGAGTGAGCCGATGATGAACCCGGCGAGCAGCAGACCGGTGATCGACACGTTGCCCAGATACGCGGCGACCTCGTTGTTCTGATCCTCCGACAGTCCGGTCAGGTGAACGAGTTCGATTGTCGCCCAGGACAACCCGGCCGCGAGCAACAGCGCGGTCAGGGTGCCGAGCAGCGCGGCGCTGGTGCGCAGGCTCACCCCGTGTGCCAGGTAGATCACGGCGTACAGAATGGCCCCGGACGCCACCAGGGACACGGGGACGGCGGGGGCCCCGTCGCGCAGCGCCGGCAGCAGGAACACCATCAGGACGCCGAACGCGACCGCGATGCCGACGATTGCGCGCAACCCGCGCCACCGGGCCACCGCGACGATCACGATCGCGAACAGGGCGGCCACGATGCCCAGCGGCCAGCTGCGCTCGAAGTCGTAGAAGGCGTACGTCGTGGTGCCGTTCTGGTCGACCTGCCTGCTGACGCGGACGTCGTCGTTGACGGCCAGCGTCGGCTGGCCCGGCCCACCGCTGAATTCCAGCAGGGTGTCGGCGCCCTTGTTCGGGCCGGAGCCGATCTCGACGAGGGATTGGACGCACTCCCCGCCGCCGGGTGGGGCGGCGACCGGGGCCGACGTCAGCACCCCGCCCGCCGACGGGCTGCCGCACGGCCCCTGCGCGCTGGACACCACGCGGCCGGACTCCGTGGTGACGGCACCGCCCGCGGCGTTCTGGAACGGCAGCGGGACGTCGACGGCCTGATGGCTGGGCCACAGCACGGCCATCCCGCCGATGACGGCCACCCCGATCGCGACGAGCAGTCCGACGACGATCTTGGCCGCCATCGGGCCGAGTGGCGCGGGGCCGGAGGACATGGAGTGCGAGTGCGAGTGCGCCACTCGGACAGGGTAGAGGTGGTGGCGGGACGGGCCCTGTGCGCGGGCCGGACGCTACTGCCGGTAGCTCGCCAGGAAGTTGCCCAGCCGATCGATGGCGTTGGTGAGGTCACGGGCCCACGGCAGCGTCACGATGCGCAGGTGATCGGGTGCGGGCCAGTTGAATCCGGTGCCCTGCACCACCAGGATCTTCTCCTGGAGCAGCAGGTCGAGCACCAACTGCTCGTCGTCGTGGATGTCGTGCACCTCGGGGTCGAGGCGCGGGAACGCGTAGAGCGCTCCCTGTGGCTTGACGCACGACACCCCGGGAATGTCGTTGAGCTTGTTCCAGGCGACGTCGCGCTGTTCGAGCAGCCGACCACCGGGCAGCACCAGGTCGTCGATGCTCTGATGTCCGCCGAGGGCCACCTGAATGGCGTACTGCGCGGGCACGTTCGGGCACAGCCGCATGTTGGACAGCAGGTTGATGCCCTCCAGGAAGCTGGCCGCGTGCTCCTTGGGTCCGGTGATCGCCAGCCAGCCGGAGCGGTACCCCGCCACCCGGTAGGCCTTGGACAGTCCGTTGAACGTCAGGCACAGCTGATCGGGCGCCACCGACGCCATCGCGACGTGCTCGGCGTCGTCGTAGAGGATCTTGTCGTAGATCTCGTCGGCCAGCAGCAGCAACTGGTACTTGCGGGCCAAATCCGCGATCTGCTGCAGGTTTTCACGGGTGTACACCGCGCCGGTCGGGTTGTTCGGGTTGATCACCACCAGCGCCTTGGTGCGTTCGGTGATCTTCGACTCCAGGTCGGCGATGTCCGGCATCCAGCCCTGGGTCTCGTCGCACAGGTAGTGCACGGGCGTGCCGCCCGCCAACGCCGTCGACGCCGTCCACAACGGGTAGTCCGGTGCGGGGATCAGCACCTGGTCGCCGTTGTCCAGCAGCGCCTGCAGCGTCATCGTGATGAGCTCGGACACGCCGTTGCCGAGATAGACGTCGTCGACGTCCAGGTACGGGAACCCGTCCACCAGTTCGTATTTGGTGACGACGGCCCGCCGCGCGGAGACGATGCCCTTGGAGTCGGAGTACCCCTGGGCGTGGGGGAGTGCGGCAATCATGTCGCGCATGATCACGTCGGGAGCCTCGAAGCCGAACGGGGCGGGGTTGCCGATGTTCAGCTTGAGGATGCGGTGGCCGTCCGACTCGAGCCGGGACGCGTGCTGATGCACGGGTCCACGGATCTCGTAGAGGACGTCCTGCAGCTTCGTGGACTGCGCGAACGTGCGTTGCCGTGGCTGATTGCTCGTATGCCACGGCACCTGATGGGTACTCACGCCGTCCATCGTCTCATCGTCGTCCAATGGTTTTGGCTCGTCGTCAGCGCTTTCCTGGACGACGCACCCCCGGTGCGATGCCCAGGCCCTTGACCGGGGCCTCGGGTTCGGCGGGCGTGGCCTCGGCGGTGGGCTCGCTCACCGGCTCGGCCGCCGCGGCGCCGTTGGCCTCGGCGGCCGGCGCCTCCTGCGGCGCAGCGTCTTCCGCAGGCTTCGGGGCTGCTGCCTTCTTGCTCCCGGGGCGTCGGGCGATCGCCAGACCCTTCACGGCGGGCTCGGGCTTCTCGGACTTCTCGAGGCCCAGATCCGAGTCGGCGGAGCCCTCGGGATCGGTGCCGGCCTTCGCCTCGTCGGGCGTCACGTTCGCCGGTTGCACCACCGTGGAGTCGCCCTCGTGCGGTGCCTCCGACGCCGCTGGTGCAGCCGCCTTCTTGCTGCCGGGACGCTTCGCGATCGACAGACCCTTCACGGGCGGCTCGGCCGCGGCCGGCTCTGCGGCAGCGGGAGCCGACGCGGGTGCGGCCTCGGCCGCCGGGGCGGCGGCCTTCTTGCTGCCCGGCTTCTTGGCGATGGCCAGACCCTTGACCGGTGCCTCGGCGGCTGGCGCTTCGGCGGCCGGTGCTTCGGCAGGTGCGGCCTCGGCCTTCGCGGCGGGCTTGCGACCCGGCTTCTTGGCGATGGTCAGACCGCCCTTGGCCGGCGCCGCGGGGGCCTCCGTCGTCGCCGTCTCGGCAGCGGCCACCGGTGCGGCCTCTTCCTCGGCGACGACCGGCTCGGCCTCGGCGGGTGCCTGCACCTCGCGCTCCGCCACGCGGGCCGCGAAGGCCTTTGCCGCGGAACCCTTTTCGGGCAGCGTCATCGAGTCCTTGTCCAGCGAGGCGAGCAGCAGCTGGGCGACGTCGAGGACCTCGGCCTCCTTGCCCATCTCCTCGGCGCGGTCACCGACGCCGTCGGTCATCATGACGCGGCAGAACGGGCAGCCGGTCGCGATCTTCGACGCGTTGGTGTTCAGGGCCTCTTCGGCGCGCTCGTGGTTCACGCGCTTGCCGATGTGCTCTTCCATCCACATCCGTGCGCCGCCGGCACCGCAGCACAGGCCGCGGTCGGCGTGGCGCGGCATCTCGGTCAGCGTGGCCCCGGAGGCCCCGATGAGCTCACGCGGCGCGGAGTACTCCTTGTTGTGGCGGCCCAGGAAGCACGGATCGTGGTAGGTCACGTCCTGGCTGACGGGGCTGACGGGGACCAGCTTCTTGTCGCGGATCAGGCGGTTGAGCAGCTGGGTGTGGTGCACCACGGTGTAGTTGCTGCCCAGCTGCGGGTACTCGCGGCCGATCGTGTTGAAGCAGTGCGGGCACGTCGCGATGATCTTGCGGTCGACGGTCTCGACGCCCTCGAAGACGCCGTTGATGGTCTCGACGTTCTGAGCGGCCAACTGCTGGAACAGGAATTCGTTGCCCGCACGGCGAGCGGAGTCGCCGGTGCAGGTCTCGCCGCTGCCGAGGACCAGGAACTTCACGCCGGCGGTCGCGAGCAGCTCGGCGACGGCCTTCGTGGTCTTCTTGGCGCGGTCCTCCAGCGCTCCGGCGCAGCCGACCCAGAACAGGTACTCGAAGCCGTCGAAGGAGTCGACGTCCTCGCCGTAGACGGGCACGTCGAAGTCGACCTCGTCGATCCACTTGGTGCGTTCCTTGGGGCTCTGGCCCCAGGGGTTGCCGTTGCGCTCGAGGTTCTTGAACAGTCCGTTGAGCTCGGCGGGGAACTCCGACTCGACCATGACCTGGTAACGGCGCATGTCGACGATGTGGTCGATGTGCTCGATGTCGACGGGGCACTGCTCGACGCAGGCGCCGCAGTTGGTGCACGACCACAGCACGTCGGGGTCGATGACGCCGCCCTGCTCGAGGGTGCCAACGAGCGGGCGGGTGGCCTGGTCGGGGCCGGAGCCGAGAATGCGCTCGAAGCCCGACTCGGGGACGTGGTGCTCGTCGGAGTGCTTCTCGCCCTTGAGGTCCTCACCGAGACCACCCTCGGGGGTGTTCTCCAACGGGCTCTGCTCGCCGCCGATGATGTAGGGCGCCTTGGCGAACAGGTGGTCGCGCAGGTTCATGATGACGAGCTTGGGAGACAACGGCTTTCCGGTGTTCCACGCCGGGCACTGCGACTGGCAGCGGCCGCACTCGGTACACGTCGTGAAGTCGAGGTAGCCCTTCCACGTGAAGTCCTCGATCTTGCCGCGACCGAGCACCGCGTCCTCGGCGGGATCCTCGAAGTCGATGTACTCGCGGTTGTACTCCATGGGCAGCAGCGGGCCCAGGCCGTTGGGCAGGCGCTTGAAGGTCACGTTGACCGGTGCGAGGCCGATGTGAAGGTGCTTGGAGTGCAACACGATGAGCAGGAAGACCAGCATGATGCCGATGTGCAGCAGCAGCGCCACGGTCTCGATGATCTCGTTGGCGGGCTCGCCGAAGATCTGCATCCAGGAACCCATGCCGTGGGAGAAGAACGCGCCCCAGCCGTAGGGCAGGTTCTCGGTCACGACCGCTGCGCCGCGGAAGAACGCGTAGCTGAGGATGACCAGGAAGATCATGAACAGGATCAGCCAGGCGCCGCCGGTGTGGGAGCCGTAGAAGCGCGAGTCGCGGCCGTATTCCTTGGGTTCGCTGCGCAGCCGGATGATCGAGAAGACGATGATGCCCAGCAGCACGGCGAGGGCGAAGAAGTCCTGCAGGAAGCCCAGCGCGTCCCAGTGTCCGACGAACGGGATGGCGAACTTCGGGTTGAACAGGACGCCGTAGGCCTCGAGGTACACGGTGGACAGGACGAAGAAGCCCCACATCGTGAAGAAGTGGGCGATGCCGGGGATGGACCAACTCAGCAGCTTCTTCTGTCCGAGCACCTCGGTGAACTGCGTGGTGATGCGCGCCTTGAGGTTGTCCTTGCGGGCCTCTTCGTCGATCGTCGGCTGGCCCGAACGGATCAGGTTCGTGAGGAACAGCACGCGTTTGGCGGCGAACGCCAAGACGATTGCGGTCAGCAGAAGGCCAAGGGTCAGCCTGATAAGGGTTTGCGTGTCCACGCGCGCCTCCCGGGTTGAAGTTACCGCGAAGTAAGGAAGCCTGTTACTCGGCGGTAACTTACGCTAGATGCCAGCTCATAGTGGCATCTGCCGCTTTGCCGTCGCTACGAAGGATGGCCTAACCTACCGGTTGGTTGCCTGGGCGTCGGCTGTTAGTGCGCTCGTCGTGAACGGTGACTCCGCCACCCGTGTGGCAGTAGTCACATTCGCCGAAACCGCGCGGCAGGGGCCGAAAATCGGCGTTCTCAACTCGGCGTCCCGAGGATGGCCCGCAGCATGGACATCAACTCCGACCGCGACTCGGCTCCCAGCCGGCGCCTGATGCGCGCCACGTGGTGCTCCACGGTCTTTGCCGAGATGAACAGCTGGCTGCCGATGTCGCGGTACGGCATGCCCTGCAGCAGCAGTTCGGCGACCTCGCGCTCCCGATCCGACAACCGCGGCTCCCGCGTCGTCGAGGACCCCGGCCGGGGCGTGGCCGCGGCGGGCATCTCCGCGACCTCGGCGCCGTCCACGGGACCCCCGGTGGCGAGCTTGAGGTCGCGGGCCAGCTGCAGCATGGCCCCGGAGACCTTGCCGTCCGGGGTGTGCAGCGCAGCCTGGCTGGCCAACCGGGTGGCGTCCCAGGTCAGTCCGAACTGCGTCAGGGCGCGGGCGGCCGCGGTCACCTCGTCGGCGTCGACGTGGTTGGCCAGCACCCGCAGCCACGTGCGGCCCGCGGTCGCCAGGGCTCGGGCGAAGGAGCTGTGGGCGGCCGCCGCGGTCAGCGCCTGGCCGTGCGGTGCGACCGACGACGGCGAATTCGCCAGGATGCCGGCGTGCACCCCCGACCAGTGCAGCGGGACCGACCACACGGGCGGGTTGCCCAGGGCGTCGAGCACGGCGAAGGCCTCGTCGAGGGCGGGCCTGACCAGGTCGACCTGTCGCAGGCGCGCGGCGGCCACCCACAGCTCACCGAGCGGCAGCAGGGCGTAGAGGTCCATGGAGTATTCGGTGAGCACCTCCATGGCCGCGTACCAGTGCTTCTGCACCGCACCGCTGTCGCCGGCGCGGCGCGCCACGGCGGTGTGCAGCGACGCGGCCCACAGCGCGTCCCGGCGGTGCAGATCCACCCCGGCGACCGCGGCGGCGTCGGCCGCGGCGGCACCCAACTGACCGTCCAGCATGCGGGCCCAGCCGAGCAGCAGGGTGTGCCGCCGGGCCACGAAGCCCTCGTCGTCCCCGGTGCCGCGCACGGCCCTGCCGATGACGCTGCGGGCACGCACGGAGTCACCGCCGTGCATCGCCACCAACGTCACCAGCGCCGACGACGTGTCCGGGGTGACGACGGCCGACGTCTGCTCCGTCACCGACTGCGCCAGTCGCGCGACGGCCGCCGGATAGCCGCCGTCGATGGTCAGCAACAGGCCCTCGGCGACCGAGCGCGCGGCGCGGGCGGTCGACGTGGGCGGCCCCGAGGCGTCGGCGTTCGCCGCGGCCCGGGCGGTTGCGACGTCCCCGACCCCGAGGGCCGACACGACCGCCGCGGCCCCGACGACGGCGTCGGGATACGGACCCAGCCAGCCGACGAGCTCCGCCGCCTGGGCGGCGCGGCCGTCGTGCAACGCGATGCTGGCCGCGATGCGGACCGCCGCGGCCCGCTCGGCAGCCACCTCGGACCCCAGCAATTCGTCGGCGAGCCGGCCCGCGGTGGCACAGTCCCCGGTCAGGGCCAGCGCGTCGGCCAGGGTGGCGCTGAGCTCGGTGGCCCCGACCTTGGTGGCCGCGCGGTACAGCCGGGCGGCGTTCGCGGGCCGGTCCCGGTTGCGGGCGGCGAGGTCGGTCAGCGCCTTCGCCAGCCCCGCGTCGCGCAGCCCGTGCTCGGCCAGGCGCAGGGCCAGGTCGGCCGACAGCGTCGCCTGCGCGAGTTGTGTTCGCAGCAGCGACGTCTCGACCTGATGGTGCCGCGCCGCGCCGATGATCTGGGCGACGCCCTGGTGCAACGCGACGGCGAACGCGTGGCTGTGCGCGGGGGCGATCAGGCCGCTGGCCCTGGCGACGTCGACCAGCCGCTGCGCCTCGTCTCCAGGCGCCCCCAGCGCCGCGGCGACGTCGTCCGGGCCGAGCTCCTGGCTGAGCGACGACAGCAGCAACGTGTCGAGCACCGGCTCCTCCACCCGGCGCAACCGCTCGATCAACGCCACCCGGGTGGCCCGTGCGACGGCGTCCGCGCCATTCCCGGCGGCCAGCGCGGGACGCACCAGGAAGGGCAGGCCCGCGCTCGCCGCCATGGCGTTGCCGACCAGATCGGCCGGGGGCGGCGCGCCCAGGATCTCGACGGCGGCGCGGTGCACCTCCGACGACGTCATCGGCGCGAGGACGAGTTCGGGGGCCTCACGGGCCATCGCCGTGCGCAGGGCGGCCAGCGCGGGTTGATGCGACAACGGCTCGGCCGCGACGACGACCGTCGCGGCGGGGTCGCCGACCAGTTCGGTCAACCGCTCCAGCTCCGGCCCGCTCAGCAGGTGGGCGTCGTCGACGACGACGGCCGCTCCCGCCGGATCCCCGACCCGTGGGGGCCGGGCGACGACGGTCACCCCGGCCGCCCGCAACGCCGCGCGAATCTCGGCGAGCACGGTCGTCTTGCCGGTGCCCACCCCGCCGGAGACCAGGATCTTCGCCGGCTCGGTCGGCGACGACAGCCAGGTCGCGACCGCGTCGCTGACGGCCATTAGTGCTGAAGCGCCGCCGGGGCGATCACCGGAGTCGTGGGCGTCTGAGGCGGTGGCGCCTGCGTGGTCGTGATCTGTGCCTGCGTCGTGGTGACCGGCGGCTGCGTGGTCGTGACCGGGGGCTGGGTCGTCGTCGTCACCGGTGGCTGGGTGGTGGTCGTGGTGGTCGTCGGCGGGGTCGTCGTCGTGGTGGTCGTGGTGGTGGTGGTGGTCGTCGTGGTCGTCGTCGTGGTGGTGGTCGTGGGCGACGTGGTGGTCGTGGTGCTCGTCGGCGACGTGGTCTCCGACCCCGAGCTCGGTGAGTTGGAGACCGTCGTGGTGTTGGACGGCGCGACGCTCTCCTGGGTCGACGTCCGGGTCGAGAGGCTGGTGGTCACGAGCCCGTTCGCGCCGGTCGAGGAGATGGTGACGACCTCGGTGACGGTGCCGCTGTCGGTCGAGTTGCCGGTCAGCTGCACCGCGGCGAAACTGCCGACGGCCAGCAGCGCGGCCGCGGCGGCGGCGCCGAAGAGGATCGGCGGCCGTTTGTACCAGGGCAGGGGTTCGGAGTCGGGTAGGTCGTCCTCCTCCTCGTGGGCGAAGGCCATCTCCGGCCGGGCCCCCGTCGACGAGTACTCCGAGCTGTACTCGCCTCCGGCGTAGGGCATCGGTTCGCTGGCCGGCAGGTCGTCGTCCTGCGACCACGCCAACGCCCCGGAGTCGCCCGCATCGCCCTGCCCGGGCAGGGGCGTCCCCGCGGCCCAGCCCATCGTCGGCGCCAGACCCGTCGGCGCGTCCACGCTCGGCGCCATGCCGGTGGGCGCCATCCCCGTCTGCGCGTCGTCGAAGCCGAGGGCGCCGACCACCGCGGCACCCGCGGCAATCGACAGCACCGGCACCGGCGCCGTGACGACCGGGGCCCGGAACTGCTCCGAGAGCCGCTGCGTGACGAGCGGGATGGCGGCCCCGCCACCCACCGTGGCGACCGCGGAGATGCTGCCGAGCGGAATCCGGTAGCGCTGCAACGTGTCCGAGATGGTCGACAGCAGGCCCGCCAGCGGTGCGTCGACGAGGCCCTCGAGTTCGGGCCGCGTGATGCGGACGTCGGAGGAGTAGCCGGGGACCTCGGCCTGGATGACGGTGGCGGTGTCGGCGGACAACCGTTCCTTGGCGCCGCGGCACGCGTCTCGGAGGCGGCTGAGCGACCCGACCGCGGCGGTGCTGGCTGGGTCCGCGGAATTGGCCTCCGCGATGCCCGTGACGACGTGGTTGAGCAGCGCCTGGTCGATCAGGTCACCGGAGAAGTCCTGGTACCGCACCGTGGTGCCGATGACCGACAGCCCCGCGGCCGCGTCGGCCAGGGTGACGCTGGTGCCGCCACCGCCGAAGTCGCACAACAGGACGACGCCCTGCGACGGCAACCCGGGTGCCGTCCGCAGGCCTTCGAGCGCGGCCACCGAGTCGGGCACCAGCGCCGCGGGCACCCCGCCGGGGGACAGAGCGGGCTTGGCGCGCAGGGCGTTTCGCAACGCGCCGAGCACCCCCGGTCCCCAGTGCGCGGGCACGGCGATCGTCACCGGTGCGCCGCCGCCGACCTCGCGGGCCATCACGTCGAGCGCTTCGACCAAGACGATCTCGCCGCGGTGGGCCGACCCGTCCGCCGCCACCAGCGGCACCGGATCGCCGACGCGCTCGACGAAGCCCGCCAGCACCAGCCCCGGCTGGTTCGGTCCGGGAAATACCCCGACCTCGGGGGCGCGGTCGGGGTAGACGACGAGGACCGACCGTCGCGTCACCGGGGCGGACCCGACGCGGGCCGCCACCAGGTTCGTGGATCCGACGGAGAATCCGAGTGCTGCTGTCATGTCCCGTGGTTCGCTCATGTCCCGCTATTCCTCGTGAAGACGACGCATCCCTGGGGGATCGGAGAAAATCAGCACTCACCATAGCGGCGTGCCACCCGGCCGTGGGTTACATCCCCCTAACGATTGCGAACCCCTAATGCGTCGGCCCCTAACGCCCATCCGGCGGGGGTGGCGTCAGCACCGATTACCGCGGCCGTCCGCGTCGATAACATTCGAGCTGAACCGTGGCCACCGCACCTTCGCGGCGGCTTTGCACCGACCCCCGAACAGAGAAAAGGAGGGACGCCGTGGCGAACTCACTTCTCGACTTCGTGATGTCGTTGGTACGCGATCCGGACGCTGCAGCCCAGTACGCGGCCAACCCCGCCCAGACCATCGCCGACGCCAATCTGACCGACGTCACCCACGTCGACGTCGACAACCTGATCCCCGTCGTCGCTGAGTCGATGTCGGCGGTGGTGCCGTCGGCCGGCGTCCCGGCCGGCGCCGACACGCTCCTCGACTCGGCTCACAACGTCTGGGCCAGCGGCGCGGCGACCGCGGCGTTCGACGCCTTCGACGACCATCTCCCTCTTCAAGGAGGCGACGTCGTCGCAGATCACGTGCCCACGGTCGCCAACGTCATCGAGCTGCCGGAGGATTCCACGCCCACCATCGTCGACCACGGCTTCGACGACCTGAACGTGCCGACGGTCGACGGCCCCGCGCTCGACGACCTCCACCTGGCGGCCGCGAGCGACTCGGTGGACACCGCGGACCTCTCCCAGAACGACGGCCAGCACGACCTCGGCGGACCGCTCGAGGACCACCTGGACCACCCGCACGACCCGGGATTCGACATCTTCACCTGATCCCGGGCGCTCAGCCTCACCTCACTCGCGACAGCGCGGCCAGCAATGGCCGCGCTGTCGTCGTCTTGGTGCAGGTCAGCACGGTGGAAACCCAACCCCCGCAACCATCCCCTAATCCCCTAACGCATACCCCTAGGGCGCCCCGCAACGGCCGGGGGGAGGTAGGGGCCGTGTCCCCGTTTCCGGGTGTCCGGCGGGCCCATAACGTAGTGAACAGATCGCCGGAGCACGGCGACACGACCTGGACACCCACAACCGGAAGGCACTCCCATGACGAACCTCCTCGACTACATCCTCGACCTGTTCCGCAGCCCGGCAGTGGCCGCCAACTACGTCTCCGACCCCGAGGGCGCGCTGCGTTCGGTCGGCCTGCAGAACGTCAGCGCCCAGCAGTTCGCCGCCGTCGCGGCCTCGGCCGCGCCCGCCGGTGTGCTGCTCGGTGGCGGCGACCCGGTCTACGGTCTGCAGAACGCGGTCGCGAGCTACCACAACATTCCCGCGGCGTTCTCCCCCCAGACGGCCTTCGCGCCGCAGACCGACCTGGCGAGCAACAACGACACCCAGCTGGCCAGCAACAACGACACCTCGCTGCTCAGCCCCGACCAGCACGCCGGCTCCAACGCCCAGCAGGGCGCGTTCAACCTCGGTTTCGGCGACATCACCCTCGGCGACAAGACCAGCAACAGCGCCACCAACGGCGGCGTCGTGAACACCGGCTCGGCCGGCCACATCGACACCACCAGCGTCAACGGTGACGGCAACGTCGTCGGCGAGGGCAACAGCGCCAACACCGGCTACATCGACGGCGGCAGCCACTCGCCGATCATCATCGGCGAGGGCAACGACACCAAGGTCACCGACACCTCGCAGCACTCCGGTGGCGACATCATCACCGGCAACGAGGGCACCGTCATCAAGGACAACGACATGTCCGGCGGCCACGGCGGCAGCGCCGGCGCCAGCGGTGGCTCCAGCGGTGGCGGCCTGCTCGGCGTCGGAATCGGCAACGGCGGCAACGAAGCCAACGCGGGCAGCGGCGGCAGCGGCGGGTCGATCATCGTCAACGACACGTCCTCGCACTCCACCAGCTCGACCGTGGGCGGCAACCAGACCACCGCCGGTGGCGACCTGGGCAGCGGCAACCACACCGACGACTCGGTCAACACCCACGTCTCCACCCAGACCGAGACCCACACCGACAACTCGATCGACAACAACGTGGACGACCACAGCTTCACCAGCAACGTGGCGTCGGGCAACTCGACGGACATCGCGTCGCACAACGACACCGACCTGGCGTCGCACAACGACACGCACCTCGACGCGTTCTGATCGACCACCGGGGCTGGCGGGGACTCCACTAGGGGTCCCCGCCAGTTCCACGCCTACCGTGGACCGCGGCGGAAGAGGATGAGATGACCCAACCGAACGACCCTCGCAAAGTGAAGGTCATCGTCGAGTTGATCGACCACAGCACCAAGATCGCCGAGGCCTACGACCGCGGCGACCTGGTCGAGCGACTCGCCACGGCCAAGGAGCGCATCAGCGACCCCCAGGTGCGCGTGGTCATCGCCGGCCAGCTCAAGCAGGGCAAGAGCCAACTGCTCAACTCGCTGCTCAACGTGCCCGTCGCCCGCGTCGGCGACGACGAGACCACCACGATGGCGACCGTCGTCTCCTACGGCGACGAGGCCACGGCGCGGCTGATCGTCGCGCGCGGCGAGGGGGCCGAGCCGGAGAGGGTCGAGATCCCGATGGCCGACGTCCGCAACGACCTTCGCCGGGCCCCGCAGGCCGGCGGGCGCGAGGTGTTGCGCGTCGAGGTCACCGCACCCAGCCCGCTGCTGAAGAACGGCCTGGCGTTCGTCGACACCCCCGGCGTCGGCGGTCATGGCCAGCCGCACCTGTCGGCCACGCTGGGGCTGCTGCCCGACGCCGACGCGGTGCTGATGGTGAGCGACACCAGCCAGGAATTCACCGAACCCGAGATGACGTTCATCCGCCAGGCCGTCGAGATCTGCCCGGTGGCAACCATTCTCGCGACCAAGACAGACCTCTACCCGCACTGGCGTGAGATCGTCGCGGCCAACGTCGCGCACCTGCGGCGGGCCGGCGTGGACGTCCCGGTGACTCCAGTCTCTTCGGTGCTGCGGTCTCACGCGATCGCGACGAACGACAAGGAACTCAACGAGGAGTCCAACTTCCCGGCGATCGTGAAGTTCCTCAGCGAGAAGGTGCTCAGCCGCGAGAACGACCGGATCCGCGACCAGGTGCTCGCCGAGGTCAGGTCCGCGGCCGAACACCTGACGATGACCGTCGAGACGGAGTTGTCGTCGATCAACGATCCCGAGGCCCGCGACGCCCTGAACGCCGACCTGGAACGCCGCAAGCAGGAGGCGCAGGACGCGCTGCAGCACACCGCGTTGTGGCAGCAGGTGCTCAACGACGGCATCAACGACCTGACCGCGGACGTCGACCACGACCTGCGCGCCCGCTTCCGCGCCATCACCCAGCACAGCGAGCGCGAGATCGACAAGGTCGACCCGACGCAGCACTGGGCCGAGATCGGCGCCGAGTTGGAGAACGCCATCGCCACCGCCGTCGGCGACAACTTCGTCTGGGCCTACCAGCGGGCCGAGGCGCTCGCCCAGGAGGTGGGCCGCACCTTCATGGAGGCCGGACTCGACGCCGTCAAGATGCCGCAGCTCAACGCCCGCGACATGGGCGCCGGCTTCGGTGACATGAAGTCGCTCAGCCGGCTGGAGGCCAAGCCAATTGGCAAGGGCCACAAGGTCGTCACCGGCATGCGGGGGTCCTACGGCGGCGTCCTGATGTTCGGCATGCTCACCTCGTTCGCCGGCCTCGGGATGTTCAACCCGCTGTCGCTGGGGGCGGGACTGCTGCTGGGCCGCAAGGCGTACAAGGAGGACATGGAGAACCGCATGCTCCGGGTGCGCAACGAAGCCAAGACCAACGTCCGCAAGTTCGTCGACGACGTCTCCTTCGTGGTCAGCAAGGAATCGCGCGACCGGCTCAAGGGCGTGCAGCGCCAGCTTCGGGACCACTACCGCGAGATCGCCAACCAGACCACCCGCTCCCTGAACGAGTCGCTTCAGGCCTCCCTCACCGCGGCCAAGATGGAGATGGACGAACGCGACACGCGGGTCCGTGAACTGGAGCGCCGGCTCAACATCCTGCGACAGGTCACCGAACACGCCGTCAACCTCTCGCCGCGGCCGGAAGCGGTCGCTACGTAGGTTCCCGGCAACGGTCACTAAGCTGGGCAACCGACATGAGCACCAGCGATCGAGTGCGCGCGATCCTTGGCGGCACCATCCAGGCCTACCGGAACGACCCCGCCTACCGGGAGCGGGCCGACGTGCACCACGAACTGGACTGGATCGGCAGGCGCCTCAACCAGCCCATCCGCATCGCGCTCGCGGGGACGCTGAAGGCGGGCAAGTCGACGCTGGTCAACGCGCTGGTCGGCGAGGACATCGCCCCGACCGACGCCACCGAGGCCACCCGCATCGTGACGTGGTTCCGCAACGGGCCGACCCCCAAGGTGACGGCCAACCACCGTGGCGGCCGACGGTCCAACGTCCCCATCGCGCGCGACCCCGGCGACCGGGGGCTGACGTTCGACTTCGCCAGCCTGGACCCCGACGACGTCCTCGACCTCGACGTCGAATGGCCGGCCGCCGAGCTCGTCGACACCACCATCATCGACACGCCCGGCACGTCGTCGCTGTCACGCGACGTCTCCGAGCGCACGCTGCGCCTGCTGGTGCCCGACGACGGGGTGCCGCGCGTGGACGCCGTGGTCTTCCTGCTGCGCACGCTGAACGCCACCGACATCGGGTTGCTCAAGCAGATCGGCACCCTCGTCGGCGGGTCCGCGGGGGCACTCGGCGTGATCGGGGTGGCGTCGCGCGCCGACGAGATCGGCGCAGGCCGCATCGACGCGATGCTCTCCGCCAAGGACGTCGCCACCCGGTTCACCGCCGAGATGGACAAGACGGGCATCTGCCAGGCCGTGGTGCCGGTGTCGGGATTGCTCGCGCTGACCGCGCGGACGTTGCGGCAGAGCGAGTTCGTCGCGCTGGAGAAGCTGTCTGCGGTGGACTCGGGCGAGCTGGCCAAGGCGATGCTGTCGGTGGACCGGTTCGTCCGGGAGGACGCGTCGCTGCCCGTCGACGCCGCCACCCGCGCCGCCCTGCTGGAGCGGTTCGGCATGTTCGGCATCCGGATCTCCATCGCGGTGCTGCGGGCCGGCATCTCCGACTCCGTCGCCCTGGCCGACGAGCTGCTCGAGCGCAGCGGGTTGGTCGCGCTGCGCGACGTGATCGACCAGCAGTTCGCCCAGCGGTCGGACCTGCTCAAGGCGCACACCGCGCTGCTGTCCCTGCGCCGGGTGGTCGAGGACAACCCGATCTACGCCACGCCCTTCATCCTCGCCGACATCGAACCGCTGCTGGCCGACACCCACGCGTTCGAGGAGCTCCGCCTGCTGAGCCAGTTGCGTTCGCGCCCAACGACTCTGAACGACGACGAAATGGTGTCGCTGCGCCGCATCATCGGTGGCTCCGGCACCGACGCCGCCAGCCGCCTGGGCCTGCACCCCGACGCGCCGTATGACGGCCCGCGGGCGGCGTTCTCGGCGGCCCAACGCTGGCGGCGGCGTGCCGACCATCCGCTCAACGACCCGTTCACCACCAGGGCGTGCCGCGCCGCGGTCCGCAGCGCCGAGGCGATGGTGGCCGACTTCGCCGCCCAGGGCCGCTGACCGCTGCTGCAACCCTCGCCGACTGCACGGTTGTTTACGGGGTTACTCGGGCGACGCGTACGACAAGCGTGCACTCGACGGGTCAGGGCCTGGGGTACAGCGTGCGCGTCTCGTTGAGTCGCGGCCGCTGACGGCCGTCGCTGTAGGTCGTCGACGCCCGGGTCCGCGGCAGGTTGGACGGGTCGAACGACGTGGTGGTGGGCGTGGACGACGTGGTGTCGGTGCTGCTGCTGGTGGTCGTGTCGCCGGGGTTGATGTCGGTGGTGACCGGCGGACTGGTGCTGGTGATCGTCTCGGTGCTGGTGCTCGACGTCGTGGACGCGGCACTGCGGTCGGAGAAGCTGGGGGCCGGGTAGTACTGCTGGTCGGACCCCGGCTCGTCGGAACCGCCGACCATGTACGAGATGAGCAGGTACAGGACGCCGATGATCGCGATGGCGCCCACGCTGGCTCCGACGACGGTCGACGTTCGCTCGTGCCACGGCCGCTCGTCCTCGTCGTGGTCGGCGTCCGTCACGGGGTTGATGGTAGCCGCGTGGGATCGTGGCGGCCGGGGTCAGCCCAGTTGCGGGATGACCTCGGCGGCGAAGAACTCGACGTGGTCGAGATCGGACTGGTCGAGGACCTGGAGGTAGACCCGCTGCACGCCGGCCTCGGCGAATGGATCCAGCTTGTCCGCGATTTCCCCGGGGGTGCCCACCAGCGGCGAACTGCTGCGCAGATCGTCGAGGTCGCGACCGATCACCGCGGCCCGGGCCGCCACCTCGGCGTCGTCGCGCCCGGCGCACACCACGAAGGCCGCCGAGTACGTCAGCGAGTCGGGCGCGCGGCCGGCGTCGGCGACCGCCGCCGCGACGCGGCCGTACTGCGTCTTCAGCGTCTCCAGGTCGACGAACGGGATGTTGAACTCGGAGGCGTACTTCGCCGTCAGGGCCGGGGTGCGCTTGGGCCCGCCGCCGCCGATGATGATCGGCGGGTAGGGCGACTGCGTGGGCTTGGGCAGGGCGGGTGACTCCTTGACCGTGTAGTGCTTCCCGGCGTAGTCGTAGGTCTCGCCGACCGGGGTGCTCCAGAACCCGGTCAGGATGTCGAGTTGCTCACCGAGGCGTTCGAACCGCTCGCCGAGGGGCGGGAACGGAATGGCATAGGCCTCGTGTTCGGCCTCGAACCAGCCCGCGCCGAGACCGAGGTCCACACGGCCGCCACTCATCTCGTCGACCTGGGCGACGGAGATGGCCAGCACGCCGGGGTGGCGGAACGTGGCGGAGGTGACCATGGTGCCGAGCCGAATCGTCGACGTCTCGCGTGCGATGCCACCGAGGGTCACCCAGGAATCCGTCGGTCCCGGCATGCCGTCGCCCGACATCGCCAGGTAGTGGTCGGACCGGAAGAAGGCCGAGTAGCCGGCCGCCTCGGCGGTCTTGGCCACGGCCAGCTGGTCGGCATACGTGGCGCCCTGCTGCGGTTCGACGAATACGCGGAAGTCCATACCGGAGAGCCTAGTTGCCTAGAGCCCGCGGTCGCCGTCGCGCACCGCCTGCACGGCGGCGTCGTCTCCGGTGAAGGTCAGCTTGGCTTGATCGCGGCCGGAGATGAACATCAGCAACTCGCCGGGTTCGCCCGTCACCGTGACGGCGGGGCCCTTGCCGACGGTGGTCAACGTGGTGCCGTCGGGCGTCTTCAGCGTCACCCGCGCCGGCGTCTTCGACATCGTCATCCGCGACATCAGGCTGACCTGCCTCGCCAGCGACGACGTCGTCGCCGCGTCGAGTTCCCTTGGCTCCCAACCGGGTACGGCGCGTCGGACGTCCTCGTGGTGGATGAACATCTCGGCGACGTTGACGAAGGGGTCGAGCAGCTTGAACGGCGACAGCAGCGGCGGGCCCGACGCGATCTGGTCGAGCAGCACGTTCCAGTCGTTCTCGGCGGCCACCTGGTTCTGCACCCGCTCGGTGTAGCCCGCGAACTTCGGCACCAGGATGCCCGGTGCGGCGTCGAGCCGGCGTTCCCTGATGACCAGGTGGGCGGCGAGGTCGCGGGTGGTCCAATCCCCGCACAGCGTCGGCTGTTCGGGGCCTGCGCCGCGCATGGTGGTGACGAGCGCGGCGCGCTCCTGCTGGGCGACTGTCACGAGCTGCCTCCTGTGTCGAGCGCACGATCGAGGTTGATCGCCGCGCTGATGAGTGCGAAGTGGGTGAACGCCTGCGGGAAGTTGCCGACCTGGTCGCCGGTCGCGCTGACCTGCTCGGCGTAGAGGCCGACGTGGTTGGCGTAGGTGAACATCTTCTCCAGGGCCAGCTGCGCGTCGTCGTGGCGGCCCGCCCGCGTCAGCGCCTCGACGTACCAGAACGAGCACAGCGAGAACGTGCCCTCGGCGCCGTCGAGGCCGTCGGTCTCCGGCGAGTAGCGGAACACCAGCGTGTCGGTGACCAGGTCCTTCTCGACCGCCTCGAGCGTGGAGAGGAACTTGGGGTCGGCCGGGGAGAGGAACTTGACCATCGGCATCAGCAGCACGCCGGCGTCGAGTTCGGTGCCGCGCTCAGCCTGGGTGAAGGCCTGCAGGTCGGGGTTCCAGGAGTGCGACATGATGCGGTCGTAGACGTCGTCGCGCGTCTTCGACCACGCGCCGATGTCGCCGGGCAGTCCGCGCTGGCGGGCGATGCGGATGGTGCGCTCCAGGGCGACCCAGCAGAACAGGCGCGACGTCGTGTAGGCGCGGTGGTCGCCGCGCACCTCCCACATGCCTGCGTCGTCGCGGTCCCAGTTCTCCATCACCCAGTCGATGACCTTGACGACGTCGTCCCAGGCGTCGCTGCTGATCCCGGCGCCGTACTTGTTGAACAGGTAGATCGAGTCGATGAGCTCGCCGTAGATGTCGAGCTGCAGCTGGTCGACCGCGGCGTTGCCGATGCGCACCGGCTTGGAGTCGCGGTACCCGCGCAGATGGTCGAGTTCGGTCTCCTCGACGGGGCGGTTGCCGTCGATGTCGTAGAGCACCCGCAACGGTCCGATGCCGTCCTTCTGCTGGCGTTCGTCGCCCAGCCGTTCGGACAGCCAGCCGATGAACGCGCGGGCCTCGTCGGTGAAGCCGAGGCGCAGCAGGGCGTACAGGCTGAAGCCGGCGTCGCGGACCCACACGTAGCGGTAGTCCCAGTTTCGGCTTCCCCCAATGAATTCCGGGATGCTGGTGGTGGGCGCGGCGATCACGGCGCCGGTCGGTTCGTGGGTGAGCAGCTTGAGGGTGATCGCCGAGCGGTGCACCATCTCACGCCAGCGGCCCACGTAGCGCGACTGGCGCAACCAGGACCGCCAGTACGACGTCGTGGCGTCGAGCAGATCGTCGGTCAGGTCGACCGCATTGCTCGACGGCCGATCGTCCCCGTCGAGCATCTCGAGGACGAACAGCGCGCTGTCACCTTGGGAGAGTTGAACTTCCGAGCTCACCCGGGTGTTGTCGTCGCCCTCCTCGATGGACAGGTCGGTGGACGCCACCAGGCCGAGGCGCACGCCGTCACCGGTGATCAGCACGCCGTCGCCGCTGTCCTCGGCGACGCATCGCTCGCGCCCGTAATCGGGCCTGGCGTCGACGCACATCCGCATGGTAATGGTGCCCCGGACGCCGCTGACGCGGCGGACCAGGCGTTGGCGATGCTCCGGATCGCCCGCCCCGAGCACGGGCATGAAGTCGTGCACCTCGGCGACGCCGTCGGGAGTGAGGAACCGGGTGATCAGGACGGCGGTGTCCGGAAAGTAGAACTGCTGGGTGCGGGACACCTCCCCGGCGGGGGAGAGGGTCCAGCTGCCGCCCTGCTCGGGGTCCAGGATCGCGCCGAAGACGCTCGGCGAGTCGAAGCGCGGGGCGCAGAACCAGTCGATGGTTCCGTTGGTGGCCACCAGGGCGCAGGTGCGCAGGTCGCCGATCAGTCCGTGGTCCGCGATGGCGGGCCAGTCGTCAGGCATCGGGCAGGTGCCACCCTTCCGGGCCTGCCAGCTCGATCGCCTCGTCCGGGCCCCACGAACCGCGAGCGTACGGCAGCGTCGGCGGGGGGTTGTCCAGAACCGGTTGGCAGATCTGCCACAGCCGGTCCACCTCGTCGGCCCTGGTGAACAGCGTCTGGTCGCCGCGCATCACGTCGAGCAGCAGCCGTTCGTAGGCCTCGAGCGGCACGTCGTCCGGATCCTCTTCGGCGATGTCGAGATGAAAGGTCAACGGCACCAAGTCCATTCGCGGTCCCGGTCGCTTGGCCATCAGGCTGACGCCGAACTCCGGCGAGTCGCTCAGCTCCAGCGTCAGTTGGTTGGGGCCGTACTCGCTGTCGCCGAAGCGACCCATCGGGGGAGTGCGGAAGGTCAGCGTGACGGTACGGCGGGTGGCGCCGAGGGCCTTGCCGGTGCGCAGCAGGAACGGCACGCCCTGCCAGCGTTCGGTGTCGACGAAGGCCTCCAGGGCGACGAAGGTCTCCACCTTCGAGTCGTCGGCGACGCCCTCTTCGTCGCGGTAACCCTCGTACTGGCCGAAGACGACGCGCTTGGGGTCCAGCGGCTTCATCGCGGCGAACACCTTCGACTTCTCGTTGCGGAGAGCGGTCGGGTCGAGGTGTACGGGCGGCTCCATGGCGATGAAGCCGAGCACCTGGCACAGGTGCGTGGAGATCATGTCGCGGAAGCAGCCCGTGGACTCGTAGAACGCTCCCCGGCCCTCGGCGGTCAGGGTCTCGGGCACGTCGATCTGCACGGAGACGACGTGGTCGCGGTTCCAGGCCGGCTCGATCAAACCGTTCGCGAAGCGCAGCGCGAGGATGTTCTGCACCGCCTCCTTACCCAGGAAGTGGTCGATCCGGTACACCTGGTCCTCGCTGATGACGTCCTTGAGCGCGGCGTCGAGTTCGCGGGAGGACTCCAGGTCGGTGCCGAAGGGCTTCTCCACTACGACGCGGGCGTCGTCGGTGAGGTGTTCGCGACCCAGCATGCCGATCATCGCCTGGGTGGCCTTCGGCGGGATCGACAGGTAGATCAGTGTGCGGGCGTCGTCGCCGAGGCCGTCGTGGGCCTTCTTGACCGCCGCGGCCAGATCCTTGCCGTCGTCGGCATCCGAGGTCTGAAAGCTCAACCGCCCCAACAAGTCGTCGGTGACCTTGGCGTCCAGGTCATCGACGAACTCCTCGAGACTTTCGCGGACCTTGTCGCGGAACTCGTCGTCGGAGCCGGGCGAGTGCCGGCCCGATCCGATGATCGCGTAGTCCTCGGGCAGCCGGGACGCCGCCGCCAGCCGGTACAGGCCTGGGAACAGCTTGCGCTTGGCTAGATCGCCGGTGGCACCGAAGATCACGAAGACGTGGGGTCCGGGGCGCGGTTGGTCGGTGGCCGTGCTGTTCTGGGCGTTCACCGCTGGCGTCTTCCCCCTTTGACGCCTCGGCTAAACGTCTAGAAGGCGTCGACGCCGCCGATGGCGACGAACATTCCGTGCGAGGTGCCGTCGTTGGTGAAGCGGGTGCCGTCCTCGGTCGCGACGATCGTCCAGCCCTGCGCGGTGTAGGTGCGGTAGTCGATGGGGACGACGGGGATGTCGCCGAGATTGCCGAGCACCCACTTGAGCTGACCGTCGGCCGTGACCCGGACGCCGTTGGCCGGGGCGCCGTCGACCGTCGGGGAACTGGTGAACGGGGCCTCGCACGCCACCTCGGAAGTGTTGATCTGGCAGCGGGTCTGGCCCGACTTGGTGGTGATGAATACGTAGCCGTTCTGCGGCGGCAGCGTCTCGGCTGCCGGAGGCGGCGCGGCGACGGCCGAGGTGGTCGTCGTGGTCGTCGGGGTGGGGCTGGACCGCGACGGCGTCGACGTGGGGAAGGTGGGTTCGCTCGGATTACCGGCGTTGGGTTCGGGGCTGCCGGGGACCGTCGACTGGCAGCCGACGAGGAACGTGCCCGCCGCGAGCACGCTCAAGACCTTCCACCGCACGTCCATTGGGGTCAAGGCTACGCAGGATGTGACGCAAGTGGCGGTAGTGACTCGCTAGTCGAACAGGTCGGGCTGTTCCCTGGTGATCTTGGCGAACAGCGGCTGGAAGCTGAACCATCCGGCGAAGTGGCTGCCCACCTGGCCGCGGGTCAGGGCGGCCATCTCGTCGTCGATGAGCACGGGAGAGCCCGCGGCCTCGGCCAGCAGTTGCGCCTGGCAGGACCGCTCCATGGTGATGAACCACCAGGCGGCCTCCTCCACGGACTGCCCGACGGTCAGCAATCCGTGGTTGCGCAGGATCGCCGCCTTGCGGTCGCCGAGCGCGTGGGCGATGCGCTTGCCCTCCTCGAGATCGAGGACGACGCCCGAGTACTGGTCGAACAGCGCGTGGTCGTCGTAGAAGGCGCAGGCGTCCTGGGTGATCGGGTCGAGCAGCCTGCCCAACGTCGACCACGACTTGCCGTACACCGAGTGCGAGTGCGCCGCCCCGATGACGTCCGGGCGCGCGGCGTGCACCTGGGAGTGAATTGCGAACGCCGCCTGGTTGACCGGCCGGTCGCCGTGCACGATCTCACCGTCGTGGCGCACCAGCAGCAGGTCGCTCACGCGAATGTGGCCGAAGTGCATCCCGAACGGGTTCACCCAGAAGTGGTCCGTGAATTCGGGATCGCGCGCGGTGATGTGACCGGCCACGCCCTCGTCGAAGCCGAACCGGCTGAACAACCGGAAGGCGGCGGCGAGGTTCTGCTTGCGGTGCAGCCGTTCCTCCTCGACCGTGCGATCGGTGCGGGGAAGCAGGGCGGCGACGTTTCCGCCCGCCAGCTTGGTGGCGTCTTGTTCTCCGGTGTCGGCCATCGTTCGATCGTACGACCGCTACCTGAGTGGCAACAGGATGTTCTTCACGTCCGGGTTGGTGGCCAGGTACTGCTGGACGGCCGGATCCTGGAACGTCTCGACCAGTTTCTTGACGTTGTCGGTGTCGGCCCACTTGCTGCCGATGGTCAGTTGGCCGGCGAACTCGTCCGGCGCGGGCGGCGCGAAGATCTGCTGGGTCAGCGGCACCTTCGCCGCCAGGTAGTACTCGGTGTAGCCGACGGCGGCGTCGAGGTCCGGCAGGGACCGCGACTGCGCGGCGAAGTCCAGCAGGGTGAACGTGAGGTTCTTGGGATTGCCGACGATGTCCTTCTGGGTGGCCTCGAACTTGTCGACCGCCGGGTTCAGCGTGATGAGCCCGGCCCGCTCGAGAAGCCACAGGCCCTGCGCCTCGTTCGCCGGGTCCGAGTAGAGGGACACGTTGGCGCCGTCGGGAAGTTGCGACGGGTCGGTGTACTTGTCCGACCAGATGCCGAAGCCCCATCGGAAGACCGGTGTCGCGGCCGTCTCCCGGAAGTCCGGGTTGGCCTCGAGCACCTGACTCAGCCACAGCCTGTGCTGGTAGATCGTCCCGGCCACCTCGCCGTCGCTGACCGCACGGTTGATGGTGTTGCTGTCGGCGAGGCCGCGAAAGGCGACCTTGATGCCATGCCGGGGTGCGACGTCGGACGCGATGTACTCGATCAGGGACTGTTCGGCCGCGTTGCCCTCGTTGGTCGCCACGACCAGGGTGGCGCCTGCGATCTCGTTGGCGGACTTGGTGTCCCCGAAGTACAGGAACTTGACGGCGACGGCCGCGACGACGACCACGACGAGACCGACGGCGGGCCACAACCACTTCGGTCGGCGGCGCAGTTCGAAGCCGTGGTCGTCGGCCTCCGGTGAGGCGGTGGGAGTGGTTGTCATGGTGGGCCTTTCGGGCTAGACGGTGAGAGTGAGCCGGCGGTGAGGTGTGGTGAGCCGGACGAGCGCGTCCCCGACCAGTTGGATCGCGGCGACGGTGATCACCAGGATTACGATGGTGGCGAGCATGACGCCTTGGTCGAATCGCTGATAGCCGTAGGTGACTGCGACGTAGCCGATTCCGCCGGCGCCGATGGTGCCCGCGATGGCGGAGTACTCGATCATCGCGATGACGTTGATCGTGAGGCCGCCGATGATGGAGGGGACGGCCTCGTTGAGCTGAACCGTGCGGATGATCTGCAGGGGCGACCCACCCGACGCGCGCGCCACCTGCACCGCCGACGGCGGCACCGAGCGCAGGGAGTTCTCGACGATTCTGGTGAAGAACGCGATGCCCGCCAACGACATTGGCACCACCGCCGCCGCGATGCCGATGTTGGTGCCGGTGACGAACCTGGTGAACGGCATGATCGACGCCATCAGGATCAGGAACGGCAGCGACCGGCCGACGCTGATGATCCAGCTCAACACCGTGTGCAATCCCGGGTTCTCGAACAATCCGCCCGGCGCCAGATTGTGCACGAGGGCGCCGAGCGGTACACCGACCACCACGACGATGGCCATGACGATGCCCACCATCGTCAGGGTGTCCACCAGTGCGGGGAACAGCAGACCGGGGAGTTCGCCGACGGGAACCGTGGCGTTGGCGAGCAGCGACTCGGTCATGCGACGCCCTCCAGCGTCCGCGGCGAGTGGCCGGCGAGCTCGGCGGACAGCCCGTAGCGGGCGAGTACGCCCCGAACGTCGCCCCCCGGGGCGGCGGGCACGCCCAGCGTCAGCCCGCCGACGCTGACGCCCGCCACCACCTGAACCGACGCCCCGAGGATCGACAACGGCACGCCCAGGTCGTCGGACGCCTTGACGAGCCAGTCGGCGGGCACGTCGGTGTCGTCGTAGACGACGCTCCAGATCTGCTGTCCGGCAGCCGGTTGCGCATCGGAGCGCTGGGGGCGCAGCTCGGCGCCCAACGACGACCGAGGGTCGGTCAGCAGGTCGACGATGCGGCCGGACTCGACGATGCGGCCGTGGTCCAACCGCGCGACCGAATCGGCGATCTTCAGCACGGTGTCCATTTCGTGGGTGATGAAGACGATGGACAGGTTCAGGTCGTCGCGGAGTTCGCGGAGCAGGTCGACGACGGAGTCGGTGGTGACGGGGTCCAGCCCGGCCGTCGCCTCGTCGGACAGCAGCACCGACGGTCGAAGCGCGAGCGCACGGGCGATGCCCACCCGCTGCCGCTGACCACCGGAGAGCTGGAAGGGGTAGTGCCCGGCGCGATCGGCGAGGCCGACGCGGTCGAGCAGTTCGGCGACGCGGCGCGTGGTCTCGGCCTCGGTGACGCCCAGGTAGTCCAGGGGTAGGGCGACGTTCTCGGCCGCCGTGCGCCGTTCGAGCAGCCCGGCGGCCTGGAAGACGGTGCCGATGCGTCGGCGGGCCACCCTCAGCTTGCCGGCCGACAGCGTCGTCAGGTCCTCACCGTTGACGACCACCGATCCCGACGTCGGCGGCGTCAGCAGGTTGATGCACTGGGCGAGCGTGCTCTTGCCCGCGCCGCTCGGTCCGACGACGGCCAGGATCTCCCCGGCGTCCACGCTGAAGGTGACGCCGTCGAGTACCACCGTTCGTTGGTCACCGCGCCCGTAGGCCTTGGTGACGTTGGTCAGTTCGATCACCGGTGAAGGTTCGCAGGATCGACTGGCGCCGAACAGCGTTGCAATCAGCCTGAGGCCAGCCCGTGGTCCGCGTCTGCTTTGCTGTGTGGATGACCTCTCTCAGTCGGCGCCGCGCGATCGCCGTGGCGGGTGGCGTGGCGGCGATGGTGGCCGGCTGCGCGCCCCGCGCCCGCGGCGACGACGATGGACCGATGCGCTTCACCTACGGTCCGCACCCCAGCCAGTACGCCGAACTGTCGCTGCCGACGGGATCGGACTCGGCGCCGGTGGTGGTGGTGATCCACGGCGGCTACTGGCGGTCGAGTTACGGAGCCGAGCTCGGCCGCCCGCTGGCCGCCGACCTGGTGGGCCGCGGCTTCGCGGCGCTCAACGTCGAATACCGCCGGGTGGGCGACGGCGGTGGGTGGCCGCAGACCGGTCAGGACGTCGCGGCGGCGGTCGACGGGCTGGCGCAGCGATCGGCCGGGTTGGACCTCGGCCGCGTTGTCGCGCTTGGCCATTCGGCCGGCGGGCAGCTGGCGGGCTGGCTGGCCGCGCGCCGCGGCGGCGCCGTCTCGCTCGCCGGCGCCGTGCTCCAGGCGGGTGTGCTGGACCTCGTGCGGGGTTCGGCCGACGGACTCGGCGGCGGTGCGGTCGACGCGTATCTCGGCGGCTCGCCCGCGCTCGTGCCGCAGGCGTATGCGGCCGCCTCTCCCGTGGCCCTGGTGCCGCTGGGGGTGCCGACGGTGTGCGTGCACGGCACCGCGGACACGTTGGTGCCGATCGACCAGTCCGAGGGCTTCGTCGCCGCGGCGACGGCAGCGGGTGACACGACGACCCTGCACACCTTCGACGGCGATCACTTCGACCCGATCACCGTCGGCACGCCGGCCTGGGATCTGTGCGTCGAGGGTCTGCACGCGCTGACCGGTCGCTGACGTACATCAGGCCCTCCCCCGGGGATTGGTTGGGGAGGGCCTGATGGGTTCGTGGGGCTTACTTGCCGTTGAGGTGGGCGATGTAGGCGGGGCCGTGGTTGCCGTACCAGCCGGGGCCGACGGTGGGGGCCGGGGTGGCGTAGGTGCCGGGGCTGTAGGAGTAACCCGGGCCCTGGGAGTGGGTGTTGGGGGCGGCGTTGGCGACTCCGGCGAGGCCGAGGGCGGCGCCGCCGATGAAGGTGGCGGCGACGAGGCTGCGGGCGATGGTGAACATTTGTGGCTCCTTCTTGTCTGGGTGCCGTTGTCGGCGTTGACACGACTATGTCGCGCCGGAGGCCTCGCGTCTGTCGGGTGACCGGTGGATGAGCCGGATGAACGCGGTGTCCACCGATCGGTGGACACATGTACGTAACACACTGTTGGACAGCTCTTTTGCCTCGCGTGAGGCTGCGGCATCGCCGTCGGCGACCTAGGCTGTAGGCATGACCGACACCGAACTGTGCTGGACGCCCGCCACCGAGCTCGCCGACGCCGTCCGGACCGGTTCGCTGAGTCCGACGGAGATCGCCACCGGTTTCGCCGACCGCATCGAGGCGGTCAACCCGCAGCTCAACGCCTTCATCCACTTCGACCGCGAGCAGGTGCTCGCCGACGCCGCCGACCTGCAGCAGGAGGTGGCCGAGGGCCGGATCCGCGGGCCGTTGCACGGGGTGCCGTTCTCCATCAAGGGTTTGACCACGATGGCCGGTCTGCCGTTGGACTCGTCCCTGAAACCGTTGGCGGGCAACGTGGGAACTCACGACGCCACGGTTGTCACCCGGCTGAAGGACGCCGGCGGCCTCTTCCTCGGCAAGACGAACGCACCCGAATTCGGTTACTACGGTGGCACCGACAGTCATCTCTACGGCCCCACGCACAATCCCTGGCGCCAAGGGCACACCGCCGGGGGGTCGAGCGGCGGCGCCGCGGCGGCCGTGGCAGCCGGGCTGGGTCCGCTCGCCGAGGGCGCCGACGGCGCGGGCTCGGTGCGCATCCCGTCGGCGATGTGCGGCGTTGTCGGCTTCAAGCCGTCACTGGGCCGCATCCCGCACACGCTTCTCGACGGACGGCACTACACCCACGTCTTCCACGGGCCGATCACCCGGACCGTCGCCGACGCCGCCCTGATGTTCTCGGTGATGGCCGGGCCGTCGGACTCCGATCCCAACAGCGTGCCACCCGACGGGGTCGACTACGCCGCCGCCGTCGAGGGCGACGTGACCGGCTGGCGGGTGGCCTGGTCGCCGAACCTGGGCCTCGGGCACGTCGACCCCGAGGTGGTCGCGGTGTGCGCCGAGGCCGTGCGGGCCTTCGAAACCCTTGGCGCCGTTGTCGAGGAGGCGACGCCGGACTGGGGCGATCCGGAAGAGGCCATGTGGAAGGGACTCTGGGTGCCGGGGTACTCGTGCGAGTACGACGTGCTCGACTGGAAGACGCAGCAGGGTCAGGTCGACGACAACCTGATCGAGATCTTCGCCCAGGCCGAGACATTGACCGCCGTCGAGATCGGCCGTGCCGAGGCCTTCCGCGGCAGGATGTGGGACACCTTCAGCGCGTTCACGAGGACCTACGACATCCTGGTCAGCCCGACACTGGCCACCCCCACCTTCCCGCTCGACCGGTTCGCTCCCGAGTGGCTCGACGGAGAGTCGTTGCAGCGACAGCTGCTCGGCTGGTTGCTGACCTACCCGTTCAACATGACCACGACCCCCGCGATCACGGTGCCCGCCGGGTTCACCGCCGACGGCCGGCCCGTCGGTTTGCAGATCGCCGGAGCCCACCGCGCCGACGCCGCCGTCCTGCGGGCCGCGGCGAACTACGAGGCCGCGCGGCCCTGGGCCGACGCCAAACCGGCTCTGACTACAGCGCCTTGAGCCAGAACGGCCAGCGCGGATCGGACATCTTGAGCCGCGCCCGCATCAGCTTCCAGCACCCGTACTTGTGGTAGTCGAAGTCCCACGCCGAACTGAGTTGCTGGTTGACGCAGGCCCACAGGCCCCACTTCGTGTCGGCCAGCGCGCCGCACACCTGCACCCGCGCCAGCAGGCCGAAGTCGGCCCGGCCGTAGAAGTCCTCGACGAGCTCGTTGATCAGCTCTTCGGTGTAGAACATCTCGGTGGTCAGCAACGCGAGTTCGTAGGCGCGTTCGTTGTTGGACGCGAACTCGTAGTCCACCAGTTTCATCGGCTGGCCTTCGGCGACCAGGAAGTTTCCCGGCATCGGATCGTTGTGGCACGCAGCCAAGTCCAGTCCGGACGCGAGGAGCGCCGCCTTGGCCACCCGGTACTCGCCGAGGATCAGGTCGGCGTCCTCGGGTAGCCGCACGCCGAGTTCGCGGGCCTGCCCGAGGTGCTCGTCGATCATGTCGAACATCGTCTTGGTGGTGGTCAGCAGTTCGCCCTCGTGCAGCACCCGGTAGATGTCGATGATCTGGCGGGGGATGGTCACGTCCTTGAAGTCGCCGTTGGTGCAGGCGCGGTAGCCCTCCAGGAATTCGATGACCTCGACGCCGGTGTCGGAGTCGAAGTGGACCAGTTCGGGGCCGATCCCCTTGATCCCGGCGCGGCGGGCGGCCTCGTTGGCCAGACCGCGGTCGATGAACGTCTCGCTGCCGGCCCCCGGAATCTTCAGGAAGTAACGGGTGTCGTCGTCCTCGACGGTGATTCGCCAGTTGCTGTTCTGCAGCCCGCCCAGCACGGGGGCGTACTCGAGGCGCTTGCCCTGCCACGGTGCGATCGCGGCCAGCGCCGCCTCGACGCTGCGCTCGGTCTCGTTGCGTGCGGTCCCGACGGTCCGGTTTCCGGTGGCGTCGCGCACCGCCTCGACGCCGGTCACAGGCTGCCCAGCCGATCGTGGAAGTGCACGTCGCCCAACCCCGCTCGGGCCCGGAGGAACTGCCAGTCGGAGAGCTTGGAGTACTCCAGGGTGCCGGGCCGGGCCGCGTCCGCGTACGCGCCGATCAGCCCCCACCGGACGCAGTCGGCCACGCCGTAGACCCGAGCCCGGTCGAACAGTGCCTGATCGAAGTGGCCCCAGGCCATCTCGAAGGCCTGCCGCGCCGTCGAGTCGAAGGGCCGCACCTCGGCCAGCAGCACGCCGACGTCCTGCAGCGGATCCATCACCGCCGCCACGTCCCAGTCCAGCAACAGTGTCCGCCCGTCGTCGGCCAGCAGCACGTTGGAGACGTTGCCGTCGCCGTGACATGGGGCGGTGTCGAAACCTGTTGCCACGATCCGTCCTTCGGCCATCGCCAGCATCCGGACCATCCAGTCGAAGTCCGCAGGCAGGGCCACGGAGTTGGCCGCGGCGAGCGCGGTCAGCGCCCGGATGTCGTCGAAGACGGTGGCGGAGCGGGTGATCGCACCGAAGGCGTGCACCCGCGTGCGCAGGGCGATCAACTCCTCGAGCCGGGCGTCGTCGTCGAACACGTTCAACGTCGCGGTCGAGGCGGTGTCGACCAGGTTCTCCAGCACCAGGATGCCCGCAGCCGGATCCGAGGCGTGCACCGTGGGGCCGACGCCGAGTTCGCCGGCCTCGGTGGCGGCGGCGAACGCCTGCCCGACGTCGACGTAGGCACCGGCGTGGCCGATCATCGACTTGACGAAGACCGTTGCCGGAGAGATCGACGCGTCACCGGTGCGGACGTCGAAGCACTCCGAGTCGGCACCCCACCAGCTCGGGCTGGCCATCGTGGGCGTGGCGTCGGCGGTGACGTCGGCGTCGACGAACAATCCGAGGGAGTGCAACGAGTCGGCGATGGGGGTGGTGGGCATCAGTGGCCTCCCTGGTGGGCGGTGGCCGGCGCGGGCCAGGTGATCGTGGCCGGCCGGGCGGCCTCGAGCCACTTGGTCAGACGCAGCACGTCGGCGTCGGCGAATCGCGGCCCGACCACTTGGATGCCGACGGGCATGCCGTCGGCGAAGCCGAAGCGCAGGGCCGCGGCCGGTTGCGCCGTCTGATTGGCCCAGGCCGTGAAACCGCAGTGTGCCAACGGGTGTGACGGGTCGAGCCCGACCTCGTCGGCGGCGAAGCCGACGGTGGGGATGATCGGCGAGACGACGAAGTCGAAGGCGGCGGTGGCGGCGCGGACGAGCTCCGCCGAGCGCGCCACCGCTTCGCCGTCGCGGGTGAAGTCGGTGGCGGAGCGGTTGGCGCCCGGCGCGCACCAGTCCCGGATGGCGGGGTGCACCAGCTCGCGACGGTCCTCGCGGATGGACTCCAGTTCGGCCGCGGCGCGCACCTGGAACAGCCGGTCCAGTGCGGGGTACGGATCGTCGCGAAAGATCGGTGCCACGCGCGAGACGGCGGCGCCACCGTCCCCGAGCGCGGCGGCGGCGTCGGCGAGCACCGACAGCACCGCGTCGTCGGCACCGAAGCCCGCCCAGAGTTCGGTCAGCACGCCGATGCGAAGACCGTTCGGCGGCAACGGTTCACGCGGTGTGGGACCGACGACGGGGCGAGGCTCCACAGGTCGCGGACGTCGTCGCCGGACAGCACGTCGAACATGTCCATCACGTCGTCGACGGTGCGACCCATCGGTCCCGCCGAGCGCATGGTCGACGGGGCGGTGTGGGGGACGCGGCCCTGGGTGGGCTTGAGGGCCACCAGACCGCAGTGCCCGGCGGGCAGCCGCACGGAGCCGGCGATGTCGGTGCCCACCGACGAGAAGCCGATGCCCGACGCCAGCGCGGCCCCTGCCCCGGAACTCGACCCGCCGGTGCTGCGGGCCGGGTTCCACGGATTGCGGGTGACGCCGTACAGCGAGCTGACGCCGGCGGCCATCATGCCGAAGTCGGGCATGGTGGTCTTCCCGACGATGACGGCTCCGGCCTCCTTCAGCCGGGCAGCCGGCGGGGAGTCGAACGTCGAGTCGGGAAGGTCGGCGTTGGCGGCACAGCCGTGGCGCCACGGCGTTCCGACCGCGTGCACGCTGTCCTTGATGGTCACCGGCAGACCGTCGAGCGGACCCAGCGGCGAGCCGGCGGCCCAGCGCCGGGCGGCCGCCTCCGCGGCGGTCGCGGCGCCGTCGGCGTCCACGTAGGCCATGGCGTTGACGGCGCGATTGCGGGCCTCGATCCGCGCCAGGGTGCCGCGCAGGACGTCGACCGGTGTGAGGCCGCCGTTGCGGTACGCCTCGCGCACCACGGCCGCGGGGGAGTCCAGTACGTCGTCGTTCACGAGACCGGCGCCGCCTCGAGTGCCCCGGCGACCATCCGCCGGGCGGTGGACGTCAACAGGTGCAGTCCCGCGAGCATCTGGGCGTCGGTGCTGTATTCGCGTTCGTTGTGCGAGACGCCGTCGACGCTGGGGATGAAGAGCATGACCGTCGGAACCACGTCCTTCAGGTTGACCGAGTCGTGCCCGGCCATGGTGGGCATCGTGCGCCAGCGCAACCCCAGCTCGTCGGCCGCGGCACCGGCCAGCGCGATCCCGGAGTCCTGGTAGCGGGTCGAGGGGCGGAAGGCGGCGCTCTCGATCTCGACGTGGACCTCGCCGGCCCGGTCGATCTCCGCGACGCGCTCGAGGAACCGTGCGTGCGCGGCCTCGACCGTCTCCGCCGCCAGGGCCCGCAGGTCGGCGGCGAGCCGGACGCGGGAGGGGACCACGACCGGCGAGTTGGGCTCCACGGTGAACCGGCCGACCGAGCCGAGCACGGTGTCGGGGCCGAATTCGTCGGCGACCGCGCGGACGGCCAGCACCACCTCGCTGGCGCCGACGAGGGCGTCGCGCCGGTACCGCATGTGGGTGGCGCCGGTGTGGGACTGCTCGCCGTGCACCGTGACGACGTACTTGTAGGCCGCCCAGTTGCTGGTCACCACGCCCACGTCGAGATTCTCGTCGACCAGCGTGCGGCCCTGCTCGATGTGGATCTCGGCATAGGAATTGGCCGCCGGCGCGGCGTCGTGGCCGTGGAAACCGATGCGGGTCAGGGCATCCCGGACCGAGACGCCGTCCTCGTCGACGACGTCGAGAACCGCGTCGGCGGTGGTCTTGCCGACGTAGACAGCGCTACCCATCAGGCTCGGCGAGAAGCGGGAGCCCTCTTCGTTGAACCAGTTGACCGCCGCGACGTTGAACCGCGCGGCACCGGGCCGGGCGGCCACCGCCGCCGCGGCGTAGGCACCGGCCAGCACGCCGTAGGCGCCGTCGAAGCGGCCCGAGGTGGGCTGACTGTCCAGGTGGGAACCGAGCAGCACCCACGGGGCGGCCGCCGCGATCTCGGCGCAGCCGTACACGTTGCCCACCGCGTCGACCCGGCACTGCAGTCCGTGGTCGACGAACCAGTCCCGCAACCACTCTCGGGCCCGGCCGTCGGCCGCGGTGGCGGCCTCCCTGTCCACCCCGCCGGCCGCGGTCGCACCGATCGCCGACAACTCGGCGAAGTCGGCGAGGAACGCCTCGTCGGTGAGGTCCGACGTCATCGTTGTTCTTCGGCCAACTCGTGCACCTGGTCGTCGAGTGCCACCGGCGGCGTGGGTGCCGCGATCCGCATCTTGGTCTTGGCTGCCTCGAACATGTCGTTCACCCGGGCCTTGTCGGCGTCGTCGGAGGTGACCAGCACGGCCGCCGCGAGGAACACCGCCAGGTTGACCACCAGGCCGACGATACCGCCGGTCAAGCTACCCAGCCAGCGGACGTCGTCGGGGTAGATCCAGGTCATCACCATCGCCACCAGGAAGCCTGACAGCATGCCCGCCACCGCGCCCTGCTTGTTGCCGCCGCGCCAGAAGATGCCGAGGAACAGCGGCACGGCCAGTTGGATGACGCCCTGGTAGGAGATCTGGGCCAGCAGTTGCAGCCGCGTCATGTTGAACGTGGCGTAGGCGACGACGCCGGCGGCGATCATGAAGACGAGCATCGAGGTCTTCGCGACCTGGGTGAGTCGCTTGTCGGTCAACGGCCGCTTCGTGGTGTTCACCAGGTCGTTGGCGATCTGCAGCCCGCACACCTGGACGCTGCCGTCGATGTGGCCCATGGAGGCGGCGAAGACGATGGTCACGCCGAGGCCGAGCAGCCAGGTCCCGCCGTAGTCGCTCATGATCGTGAACCAGCCCGCCTGCGGGCTGTCGGCGACGTCGGGCATGACCGTCGCGGCGATGCCGACCAACATCAGCAGGGTGTAGAAGACACCGGAGATCAGCACCGTGCACAACGTGCCGGACTTCACCGACCGCACGCTGGAGGCGGTGTAGATGCGCTGGAAACTCGTTGGCCAGCAGAGCGATCCGACCACGCCGGTGAAGATCAGCGCGAAGATGTAGAGCGGGCCGTACGTGTCCCCGTCACCCGGCAGCACCAGGTATTTGTCGGCGACGTCGTTCAGGTGGCCGATGCTGATGGGGCCGCCCGCGACTCCGGACAGCAACACCACGCACAGGATGGCCGAGAAGACGTAGGCGACGGTGCCCTGGAAGGCGTCGGTCATGATCAGGCCGCGCATGCCCATCCGGACGGTCCAGTACTGCCGGATCAGGATGACCGCGAGGCCGACGATCAGGCAGGTGGTCACCGACCAGGCGCCGTCGCTGGCGAGCTCGAACACCGTTCCCAGCGCCTGCATCCCGAGGACGACCCAGGGAAAGATGGACACGATGCCGATGACGCTGGCGACGATGCGCACCGCGGGGGAGTCGAAGCGCTTGCCCAGCAGGTCGGGTTGGGAGCGCAGGTCGTACTTCTTGCCCCAGCGCCAGGCGCGGGTGGCCATGAAGTACATCATCGCCACGCCAAGGCTCGAGTAGGCCAGGCCGTACAGACCGAATACGCCGGCGCCGGTGGCCAATCCGAAGAAGGCGATGAACGTGGATCCCGGCCACCACGAGTTGACGTAGCTCATGGCCACGTACCAGGGGCCGTAGCTACGGCCGCCGACGGCGTACTCGTCGAAGGTGGGTGCCGTCTTCTGTTGCGTCACGTACAAGATGGCGATGACGATGGCGTAGAACACCGCCAGCATGGCGAGCATGATCCACATGTCAGCCTCCAAGGCTCTCTGCGACGGGTTCGGTCGAGTCGTCGTCGAGTTCGCCGCGGATGTCTTCGACGACGTAGAAGGCCGCGAGGGTCAACCCCAGCACCAGGGCGTCGATCACCCAGTACATGATCGCGAAGGGGATTCCGAGGACGGCGAATCTGCTGCCGCTGCCCCACAGGTAGAGCGGCGGGAACAGCGCGAACAGAAGGGCGACGGCGTACAGCGTCCCGAAGAAGGCGACGATGGACCGCCGACTGAGCCCTTGGATGAATGACGTCATAGCCGAACTCCTCGTCGATCCTGATGTCCCGCCAGGGGGGCGGTCACGTACGTGCGGAGGGCTTCGTGAATCAGCCCGTTGCTGGCGATGCCGTTGCCGCCGTTGAACACTCGTCGGCCGTCGAGGCTGGAGAACCGGCCGCCGGCCTCTTCGATGATCACTGGCATCGGCGCCAGGTCGTACGGCTGCGTGGTGTAGTCCACCACGGCGTCGGCGAATCCGCAGGCCACCATGGCGTAACCGAAGGCGTCGCCCCAGGTGCGCACCGTCACCCCCTGGGTCCGAAGGTCCCCGACGACCTCCGGCTCCCAATCCTCCAGCCACGTGGCCATGACGTAGGCGCCGTCCAGCGTGGTGCGGTCGGACACCCGTACCGGTGCGCCGTTGCGGAAGCAGCCCTTGCCGCGCTCGGCGTGCACGACGATGCCGGCGCTGGGCATGTTGATGATGCCGAACACGATCTCGTCGCCCTCCTGCAGCGCAATCAGGTTGGCGTACAGGGGAACACCGCGGACGAAGGACTTCGTGCCGTCGATGGGGTCGACGATCCACGTGTAGCCGGAGTCGCCGTCGTCGTCCGGGAACTCCTCGCCGACGAAGCCGTCGTGGGGGAAGTGGGCCGCCACGGCGTCGCGCATCGTCTGTTCGATCTCGCGGTCGGCCTCGGTGACCGGCGTGCCGTCCCGCTTGGTCTGGACCGACAGGGTGCCGTCCTCGAAGTAGTGCTTGGACAGGACGCCGGCGCGCTCGGCCAATCGCAGAGCAAGGCCGATGCGGGCCGCACGGTCGTCGCTCATGGTGTCCGAGGATGCGGCTAGACCATTTCTGGTTCGTCCCGCCGCACGTTAAGCGCGTGTAACAAGGTCGTTCGGCCCCTGCCGGGCTGGTCCGCAGTGGGTAACGTCGGGCCATGCTCCTCCTCGAGCACGCGCACGAAGCCCTGGTGCGGCTGGCCGGCGAACTCGCCGAACGCGGTGAGTCCAGACTGCCCACCGAACGCGTACTGGCGCAGCGGCTCGAGACGTCACGGACCACGGTGCGCAAGGCGCTGGACCGGCTGGAGCAAGACCAGGTGATCCGCCGGGTGCGGGGCCGGGCCGGCGGCGCCTACCTCACCGGGGTGTCGCCGCAGGCCGCGCTGGACGGGTCGCGACCGCTGTGCCCCGGCCAGGGCATCCTGCGCAGCCTGAACACGGTGAAGGGCATCCCAGAGATCCTGCACGAGCAGGGATTTCGCGACGGCACCACCGTCATCTCCTCGGGCCTGGTGCCGGCGCCGGCCCGGGTGGCCCAGGCGCTCGGGCTGGCCGAGGGCGCCCAGGTGGTCGCGTTGCAACGGCTGCGGCACGCCGACGGCGAGACGCTGTCGCTGGAGCGGATGTACCTGCGGGCCGAGCTCGTCGGCCTCCTCGGCACCGAGATGAAGTCGGTGTACCGGACCCTGCGCGCGCAATTCGGCGTGCAGATCTGCGTGGCCGACGAGTCCATCGAGATCGCCACCCTGTCCGCGCCCGAGGGTGCGCTGCTGAACCAGCCCGCGGGCACGCCCGTCATGAAGCTGGAGCGCACCGGCTACGACCAGCTGGGCCGGGCGGTCGAGTACTCCGTCGACCTGTTCCGGGCCGACCGCACCCGTCTGCACGTGCGGTCCCAGTCGCCGGTGACCCCGCGGCGGATGTGACGTCTCGCGCCTCGTCACGACCGCCGGTGCAGTCTCGGCGTGCGCGCCGACGCCCGGGAATGAATCGTCCACCCACTCGGTTGACCCATTCGACAACTTGAGTGACTCAGGCTCAACTCTCGCTTGACACCACCGCATCCGCGGGGGCAAGCTTGAGCGCGGTCCACTCAGACCCCAGAACGTTTTTCTATACAGGAGGCAGTAACTATGGCTCGTGCGGTCGGTATCGACCTCGGGACCACCAACTCCGTCGTCTCGGTGCTCGAAGGCGGAGAACCCGTCGTCGTCGCAAACTCGGAGGGCTCACGTACCACCCCGTCCGTCGTCGCATTCGCGCGCAACGGCGAGGTGCTGGTCGGTCAGCCCGCGAAGAACCAGGCAGTCACCAACGTCGACCGGACCATCCGATCGGTCAAGCGCCACATCGGCACCGACTGGTCCGTGGCGATCGACGGCAAGGACTACACGCCGCAGGAAATCAGCGCGCGCATCCTGATGAAGCTCAAGCGCGACGCCGAGGCCTACCTGGGTGAGGACATCACCGACGCGGTCATCACCGTGCCGGCGTACTTCAACGACGCCCAGCGTCAGGCCACCAAGGAAGCCGGCCAGATCGCCGGCCTCGAGGTGCAGCGCATCGTCAACGAGCCCACCGCGGCGGCGTTGGCCTACGGCCTGGACAAGGCCGACAAGGACCAGACCATCCTGGTCTTCGACCTCGGTGGCGGCACGTTCGACGTCTCGCTGCTCGACATCGGCGACGGCGTCGTCGAGGTCCGCGCGACCTCCGGTGACAACCACCTCGGTGGCGACGACTGGGACGACCGGATCGTCACCTGGCTCGTCGACAAGTTCAAGGCCTCGGCAGGCATCGACCTGACCAAGGACAAGATGGCCATGCAGCGTCTGCGCGAGGCGGCCGAGAAGGCCAAGATCGAACTGAGCTCCGGCCAGTCGACCTCGATCAACCTGCCTTACATCACGGTCGACGCGGACAAGAACCCGCTGTTCCTCGACGAGCAGCTCAGCCGCGCGGAGTTCCAGAAGATCACTCAGGATCTGCTGGACCGCACCCGCAAGCCGTTCCAGTCCGTCATCAAGGACGCCGGCGTTTCGGTCTCCGACATCGACCACGTCGTGATGGTCGGCGGTTCCACCCGTATGCCCGCCGTGACCGAGCTGGTCAAGGAACTCAGCGGCAAGGAGCCCAACAAGGGCGTCAACCCCGACGAGGTCGTGGCCGTCGGTGCCGCGCTGCAGGCAGGTGTGCTGGCCGGTGAGGTCAAGGACGTCCTGCTGCTCGACGTGACTCCGCTGAGCCTCGGCATCGAGACCAAGGGTGGCGTGATGACCAAGCTCATCGAGCGCAACACCACCATCCCCACCAAGCGGTCGGAGACCTTCACCACCGCCGACGACAATCAGCCGTCGGTGCAGATCCAGGTCTTCCAGGGTGAGCGCGAAATCGCCTCGGCGAACAAGCTGCTCGGCTCCTTCGAGCTGACCGGCATCCCGCCCGCCCCGCGTGGCACGCCGCAGATCGAGGTCACCTTCGACATCGACGTCAACGGCATCGTCCACGTCACTGCCAAGGACAAGGGCACCGGCAAGGAGAACACGATCAAGATCCAGGAGGGCTCCGGCCTCTCCCAGGACGACATCGATCGGATGATCAAGGACGCCGAAGCTCACGCCGAGGAAGACCGCAAGCGTCGCGAAGAAGCGACCGCTCGCAACGACGCCGAGGCGCTCGTCTACCAGACCGAGAAGTTCATCAAGGAACAGCGCGAAGCCGAGGGTGGCTCCAAGGTTCCCGAGGAGACGCTCGCCAAGGTGGAGTCCGCGATCGGGGAAGCGAAGTCGGCGCTCGAGGGCACCGACATCACGGCCATCAAGTCCGCGATGGAGAAGCTGGGCGTCGAATCCCAGGCTCTCGGCCAGGCGATCTACGAGGCCACCCAGGCCGAGCAGGGCGCCGCTGGCGGAGCCGACGGATCCGCACCGAAGGCCGACGACAACGTGGTTGACGCGGAGGTCGTCGAAGACGACGAGCAGGAGCGCAAGTGACCCAGGCGAACGATCCGCACGAGCCGGTGACCATCACCGACAAACGGCGCGTCGATCCCGAGACGGGTGCGGTTCGGGAAGACTCCGGCGTGCCGGAGCGCAGCGACCCGGGATTTGGTTCAGGTTCGGCGTCGGCCCCCAGTGGGTCGACGCCGGACCCGGCGCCCGAGAACGACGAGGCCGCCGAGCTCAAGGCGACGCTGCAACGCGTCAAGGCGGAATACGACAATTACCGCAAGCGTTCGGTTCGGCAGGAACAGTCGGCCTCCGAACGAGGCAAGGCCTTCGCGGCCACCCAGTTGCTGCCCGTACTCGACGACCTCGAGCGGGCGCGGCGCCACGGTGACCTCGAGTCCGGCCCACTGAAGTCGGTGGCGGACAAGCTGACTGCCGCGCTTCAGGCCATCGGCCTGGTGGCGTTCGGCGTGGAGGGCGACCCGTTCGACCCGTCACTGCACGAAGCCGTGCAGCACGACGGCGACGGTAGCAATCCGGTGATCGGCACCGTCATGCGTCAGGGCTACCGCCTCGGCGACGGCCCGGTGCTGCGGCACGCGATGGTCGGGGTGGTCGACTCGGTCGACGTTCCCGAGACGGGCGACGTGTCGAACGCTCAGAATGCACCGAACGGCAACGAGAATTAGATCAATGGTTCGACAGGACTGGCAGGAAGGGAGGTGACGCAGCATGGTCCAGCGCGAATGGGTTGAGAAGGACTTCTACAAAGAACTCGGCGTCTCCTCCGATGCCAGCGACAGCGAAATCAAGAGTGTCGCCCGCAAGTTGATGGCCGAGAATCACCCCGACCGCAACCCGAACAATCCGGTTGCCGAGGAGCGGTACAAGGCGGTCGGCGAGGCCAAGGACGTCCTCTTGGACAAGGCCAAGCGCAAGGAGTACGACGAGACCCGTCGGCTCTTCGCCAACGGCGGCGGTCGTCGGTTCAACGGCGGCGGTGGCGGCGGCAACTTCGGCGGCTTCGGCGGCGAGGGCGTCGAGTTCAACCTCGGCGACCTCTTCGACGCGGCCCCGCAGACCGGCGGCGCCAACATCGGCGACCTGTTCGGTGGTCTGTTCGGTCGCGGCGCCCAACAGCCGCGGCCCAGCCGGCCGCGCCGGGGCAACGACCTGGAGACCGAGACCGAACTGTCGTTCCTCGAGGCCACCAAGGGCGTCGCGATGCCGCTGCGGCTGACCAGCCCGGCGCCGTGCACCAACTGCCACGGCAGCGGTGCCCGTCCGGGCACCAGCCCCAAGGTGTGCCCGAGCTGCAACGGCGCGGGCGTGGTCAACCGCAACCAGGGTGCGTTCGGCTTCTCCGAGCCGTGCACCGAGTGCCGCGGCACGGGCTCGATCATCGAGGAGCCGTGCGACGAGTGCGGCGGCAAGGGCGCCACCACCCGGACCCGCACCATCAACGTGCGGATCCCACCGGGTGTCGAGGACGGTCAGCGCATCCGGCTCGCCGGCCAAGGCGAGGCGGGCCTGCGGGGCGCTCCGTCGGGCGACCTGTTCGTCACCGTGCACGTGCGGCCCGACAAGGTGTTCGGCCGGACGGGGGACGACCTGACCGTCACGGTTCCGGTCAGCTTTCACGAACTCGCGCTCGGCACAACGCTTTCCGTGCCGACGCTCGAAGGCAAGGTCGGGGTCCGGGTGCCCAAGGGAACGTCCGACGGACGCATCCTGCGGGTCCGCGGACGCGGCGTGCCGAAGCGGGCGGGCGGTCACGGTGACCTGTTGGTCACGGTGAAGGTCGCGGTCCCCCCGAACGTCGAGGGCGAGGCCGCCGAGGCACTCGAGGCCTACGCCAAGGCCGAGCGGGCAAGCGGGTTCGACCCGCGGGCCGGATGGACCGGTGCGTGATGAGCAAGAAGGACCCCACTTCTGCCGCCCGCACCTTCCTCATCTCGGTCGCCGCGGAGCTTGCGGGCATGCACGCCCAGACGCTGCGGACCTACGACCGGCTCGGCCTGGTCAGTCCGCAGCGTAGCTCCGGCGGCGGCCGGCGCTACTCCGAGCGCGACGTCGACCTGCTCCGCGAGGTGCAGCGGCTGTCCCAGGACGAGGGCGTCAACCTCGCCGGCATCAAGCGCATCATCGAACTGACCAACCAGGTCGAGGCGCTGCGGTCGCGGCTGGCCGAGATGGCCGACGAGGTGGAGCGGCTGCGGGCCAACCAACGTCGCGACCTCGCCGTCGTGCCCAAGAGCACGGCCCTGGTGGTCTGGCAGCCGCGCAGCAAGCGCTGATCAGGTCGCCGTGATGGAGAACCTCGTCGTCTCCGGCTTGCCCGCGACCGCGAAGCGGTAGTTCCCCTGGCGCAGCGCGTCGGTCGGCGCGGCCATCGGTTCGATGGCGATCACGTCGTCGTTGGGCGGGGCGAACAGCTGGGTGGCGGGATACCCCTTCAGGAACGCGATCTCGACCCTGCGGTCGTCGGCGGAGATGGCGAACACCGCACCCTCGGGCACCTGGTCGAACCCGTCGTCGTAGACGGTGGAGCCCAGCACCGTCGAGGTGCCCGCCCAGTCGTCGTGCGCTCCGGTGGGCAGGCCCAGGTCGTCCACCGGCCGATGCCGCATGGTCGGCGTGGTCAGCGTCCATTCGGCCCGGGGGATGCCGGGCAGTTGCACGTATGGGTGATAGCCGAAGCACAGCGGCACCGACGCCCCGGTGGTCGGCGTCACGGTGGTCTCGACGGTCAGCGTGCGGTCCTCGAGGGTCATGCGCTGGGTCAGGACGTGGGGAAACGGGAACGAGGCCAGCAGGCGCGGGCGCCCGCCGAAGTCCAGGACCGCCTGCAACGAATTGTCCGACCGGTCGGAGACCAGCCAGCCGGGGTAGCCCGTGAGGACCCCGTGGATGGGCACGTCGTTCTCGTCGGTGCGTACGCCACCCGTTCCGGGGGTGAGCGTCACGACGGCGCCGTTGATCCCGTAGTCGTTGGCGCTCAACCGATTTGCCCACGGATACAGGATGGGCACGCCCATGGTCTTGCCTGCGGTGATGTAGGCGTCCAGGCCGCGCCGCTGGCCCAGGAACTCGTGCTCCCCGTCGCGCAGTGACGTGATGATCATGCCGGCCATGGGGACGACGGTCGCGGTCAGCGACGACGAGGGGTCGGTCAGCGTGACGGCTTCGAACTCAGACATTCGGCGATTCTGTCACGCTCAACTGTCGAGTGGATCGTGTTGGATGCGGCGTGGATCGGCGCCCCTGGCGATCAGGGCCGCCCGTGTGGCCGTCACCATCGCGGGTCCGCCGCAGACCAGGATCTGGCGATCGCTCCAACTGCCGTATCGCGTCACCACCTCGGGCAGCGTGCCGGTCTGGCGCACGTGCAACCCGCGGGGCGGTTCGACGGTGGGATAGTCGGCCGCCCATGGCGGATTGGTCGAGTACTCCGACACCGGCGTCACCGACAGCCACGGGTTGGTCGAGGCGACCTGCCACAGCGTGTCGAGGTCGTACAGGTCGCAGGGATACTTGGCGCCGAAGAACAGGTGGACGCGCGGATTCTGGCCCCAGCGCGCGAGATTCATGATGATCGACCGCAACGGCGCGAGGCCGGTGCCGCCCGCCACCATCAGCACGTCGCCGCCGTTGCGGTCGACGTGCATGGCGCCGTGCGGGTTGGACAGCCGCCACCGGTCCCCGGGTGTGGTCTCGCCGACGATGGCGGTGCTCACCATGCCGCCGGCAACGGATCGCACGTGGAATTCGATCGCCCCGCCGCGGTCGGCCGGGATCGACGGGCTGAGGTAGCGCCAGCGCCGCGGCCATTGCGGCACCTGCACCGTCACGTACTGGCCGGCGTGAAAGTGCAGCGGCTCGTCGAGCTGCAACCGGACCACCGACACGTCGCGGGTGGCACGGATGTGCTCGACGACGCTGCCGTCGACGAAGGGCGGGCCCTTCTCGGCGTCGGCCGCACCGCGCATGATTCCGACGATCAGCGTGACGGCCTGCTGCGCGGCGTCGGCCAGCCGGTCGTCCCACCGTTCGAGGAGATGGCTGCGCAACGCGGTCAGCAGCGCGTCCTGCATCGAGTCGAAATGTCCTTGCGTGACACCGTACTTGCGGTGGTCGCGACCCAGTTGCGCGAGGAAGGCGACCGGCTCGTCGGCGCGCTGGGCGATCAGCTCGCCGAACAACCACGTCATCGCCTTGGCGAAGACCGTGCGCTGGCGGGTCATGTCGGGTGGGAACAGATCGCGGACGGTGCCGTCGACGGCGAACCAGCGGGTGTAGAACCGGTGGATCAGCTCACCCTCGGGATCGAAGGCATCGCGCAGCGTCGCCAGCGCGTCACGATCGTCGAGTCCCACGCCGTTCGAGTGTAGGGGCGTGTCCGGGGTCAGACCCCGTGGAGGCCCTTGCAGAGCACCAACACGCCAAGCACGACCAGGATGCCCGCGACCAGCGCCGCGTGCTGAGCCTCCATCCAGTCCTTCAGCCGGGTCAGCGGCTGATGCAACCGGTCACCGGACACCGCGTAGGCCAGCACCGGCAGCGCCACCGTGGAGGCGGCCATGACGACGTAGAAGAGCACGCCGAGGGCGGCCCCCTTGCGGCCCAGACCCTCGGTGCCGATCGCCAGACCCGCTGCGGCACACATGAACAACACCTTCGGATTCGCGACGACCAGGACCATAGCGGTGACCAACGCCTTGCGCGGGGTGATCTTCGCGAAGCTGCTCATCCACTTGGGCGAGTGGTCCGAGCGTCCACGGGTCACCCACTTGTAGCCGCCGAAGACGATCAGGGCACCGCCGGCCACGATGCGCACCCACGACGCCCAGCTCGGTGGCTTGTCCAGACCGCCGCCGACGACGTTGGACACCTCCACGAAGATCTGCGTCACCACGGCCAGCCCGAGGATCCAGCCGACGAGGAACGCCAGCCCCGTCGGCCGCGGGCGCGGTGAGTGCAGGACGAGGACCCCCGGGATGATCGACAGGGGTGAGAGGGCGACCACCAGCGCCAGGGGGATCAGTTCGGCCAGCATCGCGGCAAACGTAACAAAGCAGGGGCGGCCGGTTGTACTGTTCCGCCCAGCCCGGCAGACGTCTCGGGCGCGACCAGGGGGAGTCATGGTGGTCCGTCGGGTCAGGGCGGTCGTCGCACTGCTGGTCGTGGTGTCGACGACGGCCATGCTCGTCAGCTGCTCGACGAGTTCGCAGCCGGTCTCCACCAACCCGCCCGCCGGGGTCAACGCAGGGGCCGACGGCAAACCCGCGCCGTTCCACGAGCCGGTCCGGTTGCGCAGCAAGGACGGCGTCCTGGAGGTGCGGCTGTCGGCGCACCAGGGCACCGTCAACCTCGACACCGTGAAGGAGCCCGTCTCCAACTTCCTGGTGTTCGGCTTCGACCTGATCAAGGGCAGCAGTTCGGACGGTTCGACCAAGGGAGACGATCTGTATCCCGCGCCGACCCTTCGGGTAGACCCGGGTGAGCGCCTGATCGTGCACTACGACAACGACCTTCGAGACCTGACGATCAAGGACTTCTACGACCCGGCATTCACCCCCAAGGGCGGTGACGTGCCCATCTACCCGCCGACGCTGACCGAGGCGCCGCTGAACCTGCACACCCACGGCCTGCACGTCAGCCCCTCGGGCAACGCCGACAACGTGCTGCTGTCGATCCCGGCGGGCATGGGCAACACCTACACCTACGACGTGCCCGCCAACATGCCCAACGGGTTGTACTGGTACCACAGCCACCGTCACACGATGACGACGCAGCAGACGTACGCCGGCCTGGCCGGGCTATTGGAGATCGGCCGCCCCGACGGCAATTTGCCGCTGGTCACGCAGAACGACATTCCCATGCGCAACATGGCCCTTCAGTACAACTACGTCTTCGACCGCAAGGGCGGTGGCCACCAGCTCAACAACTACGCGTGGCCGCAGTTCGTCAGCACCCTGACGCCGCCCAGGGGCAACGAATTGGCCGACGGGACCTATCAACCGAGCTTGGCGCCGGTCAACATCGCCGACACCAGCAAGGGCTCGCAGTACCTGACCGCGTGGTGGGCCGGCCCACTGTCACCGCACAACAACCGCGGCCAGACCCAGTTCATCCCGCAGAACCTGATGAGCTTCGACAGCCCGACGCTGAAGATCCCCGAGAACGACGCGCTGCCCGACAACGAGCGTGACGTGCAGTTCACCGTCAACGGCCAGTTTCAGCCCGAGTTGAAGATCAAGCCGGGCCAGACGGAGATCTGGTCGGTGGCCAACATCAGCGACATCGGTTACATGACGGTCCGACTGACCGAGACCGCCACGGGCAGGCATCCGAAGTTCGCGATCGTCGGGCAGGACGGCAACCCGTACACCCAGGTGCAACGGCCCGTCTTCGGAGACGGGACGACGCTGAGCGTTCCACCGGGGTCGCGCTATGCGATCGCCGTCACGATGCCCGCCGAGGGCGACCTGGTCCTGGAGTTCCCGCCCAACCCCGAAGCCAAGCCGCTCGTGCTCCCCGGCGTGGTGTACACCAACGACGGCACCAAGAACACGCCCGCGGTCCTCGGCACGCTCACCGTCGACCCCAAGTACCTCAGCTTCGCCGACGGCTTCTTCGTCTTCCCCACGCAGACGTTGATCCGCGCCACGCAGGACACCAGCGGCCCAGGCCGGACCACGGCCTTCGAGCCGGGCCAAAACCTCGGTGCCTATACGTCATTCGTCGACACGTCGGTGATGACGCCGGCCGTGCGACGGGCGATGACGATCACCGACACGATCGGCGGCGACAAGGCCAGCCACGACGATCCCAAGGCCGTCATCTACATGTTCGAGCCCGCCGGATTTCCGAACGTCCCGCTGATCCAGCCGCGGCTCAACTCCGTCGAAGAGTGGACGATCACCAACCAGAACAACGATGCGCATCCAATGCACATCCACGTCAACGACTTTCAGGTGATGGAGATCGACGATCCGAACCGGGGGACGACGGGCGTCGAACCGTGGGGCGTCGACAACGTCAACGTCCCAGCCCCGATCTTCAACGACATGCACGTCGTGACCACCCCGGCGAAGCTGACGCTGCGTCAGGAGTTCCTCGAGTTCCCGGGAACCTACGTGATCCACTGTCACCGCCTCAACCACGAGGACAACGGGCTGATGGCCACCATCAACGTCATCCCCGAGGTGTCCACGTACGCGGTGGCGACACCCGGGTCCAAGGGCAAGCCTGCGACCGTTCAGATTCGGGACGGCAACGGAGACAAGGTCTTGCAGACAGTCGTCCCGTTCCCCAACTTCGAGGGAGCCCCGTCGGTGGCGATGGCCGACGTCAACGGCGACGGTGTCCTCGACCTCGTCGTCGGCACGGGCAAGGGGGTGGCTCCCCAGGTGGTCGCCTATGACGGCAACGACACCACCGACGGCGTGTTCAAGACCGAGCTCACCCGCTTCGCGCCCTTCGACGAGAACTTCACCGGCGGGGTGACGGTCGCAGGCGCGGACATCGACGGGAACGCGCGGGCCGACAACATCATCGTGGGCTCCGGACCGGGGATGGAGTCGCAGATCAAGGTCTTCTCGTCCACCGTGCCCGGCGAATCCGGCACGGCGCCCGACGTGTTCTCGGCGTTCACGCCGTACCCCGGCTCCGAATCCGGGGTGACGCTGGCGACCGGCATGGTCGAGATGGGCTCCGGGCGGGAGAGCATCGTCACCGCACCCGGTGCCGGCGAGGCGCCGCTGATCAAGACGTTCCGCTACGACCTCTACGAACCGACCGCGAGGGCGCGCGCCAACGGCACGGCGACGCAGGGACATTCGGCTGGCGGCCGGACCGATCCGCGGATGACGTCGCAGTTCATGGCCTACGACGACGCCTACCAGGGTGGCGTCGGCCTCTCGACCGGCTGGGTGGCGGGCGCCCAGGGTGGCGCCAAGAGCATCGTGACCAGCCAGCTCGCCGGTGCCGGCACGGTGCGGGCGTGGTCGACCGGGTCGCTCCTCGACGGGCAGCCGGACGTCTACCTGGACAACCCCAACCACCACGAGGAGAACGCCACCTACGCGCAGATCGCATCGTTCGACCCGTTCCCCGGCTCGGGCGTCACGGTCGCCACGACCAGCACGACGAGCGGCGCGGACGTCCTGGTGGGCGGGGCGACGCCGGCCGGGGTGCAGGTCCGCAAGTACACGCTGGGGCGCACCTCACCGGACGCGACGACCGTCGACCCGACGCTGGTGGCGACGCTTCCGGTGCCGGCGGGCGGTCCCGCACCCCTTGGCGGGCGTTGACGCGCGCCGGGTGACGTTCCGGCGATAGTGGGTAAGGCTGTGGCATGGCCCCAACCCGCGGTTCGATCTACGGTGCCCATCTACGACGGGGCGGCACCGTCGCGGTGCAGTTCATCGCGGTGGTGGCCGCACTGTGGGTGCTCGGCTGGGTGGTGGGCAAGACCTGGGTGATCATCCTGCCGGTGGTGCTGGCGCTCATCGTGTGCACGGCGCTGTGGCCGCCGGTGCGGTGGCTGCGCGAGAAGGGCGTGCCCCCGGCCGCCGCGGTACTGCTGGTGCTCCTCGTGGCGGTGGGCGTCGTCGCGGGCCTCGTCGCCGCCGTCGCGCCGGCCATCTTCGAGCAGTCGGTAGAGCTGGCGGACCAGGCCCAGGGCGGCGTCGTCCAGGTGCGGAACTGGCTCGCCGGCCCGCCGCTGAACGTCAGCGAAGCGCAGCTGAACTCGGGCGTCGCGGCCATCAACGACTGGCTGAACTCCAGCAGCTCCCAGATCGCCTCCGGGCTGTTCACCGGCGTCGGGGCCGCCGCATCGGCGCTCATCACGCTGTTCACCGCGATCGTCGTGACGTTCTTCCTGCTGAAGGACGGCCCGCACTTCATCCCCTGGCTGCGCCGCAGCGTCGGCATGCCGGCCGCACCGCACCTCGCCGAGGTCCTGACCCGCTGCTGGTCGACGCTCGGCGGCTTCATCCGCACCCAGGCGCTGGTGAGCCTCGTCGACGCGGTGCTGATCGGGGTCGGCCTGGTGATCCTGGGGGTTCCGCTGGCCTATGCGCTGGCCATCGTCACCTTCATCGGCGGGTTCGTCCCCATCGTCGGTGCGTTCGTGGCCGGCGGTCTCGCCGTGCTGATCGCGCTGGTGTCCAACGGGCCGGTCAACGCCCTGATCGTGCTGGGGCTGATCCTGGCGGTGCAGCAACTCGAGGGAAACGTCCTGCAGCCCTGGTTGCAGGCCAAGTCGATGAAGCTGCACGCCGTGATCGTGCTGCTCGCGGTGACGTTGGGCAGCACCGTGTTCGGCATCATCGGCGCCTTCCTGGCCGTACCGGTCGCGGCCACCTTGGCGGTGATCATCCGGTACTACGGCGAACAGGTCGGCATGCGCGCCGGTGAAGGTGTGACGCCGCCAGAAGACGACGAGGACGACGACTCAGAACACGATCACGCGATCGGGGTCGGGACAGCCGAGGGCAGCCGGTCGTAGATGCGCTCCGGGGTCAGCGGAAGGTCGCGGAAACGCACCCCGGTCGCGTCCTCCACCGCATTGGCCAACGCGGGTGCGACGGGGTTGATGCAGCACTCCGCCATGCCCTTGGCCTTCATCGGCCCAAGTGAGTCAGTCGATTCCACCAGCAGCAGCTCCGTCCTGGGGACGTCGGCATAGGTGGGGATCCGGTAGTTCCGCAGGCTCGGGTTGGTCATGACGCCGGCGTCGTCGACGTCGAAGTTCTCGGTGAGCGCGAAGCCGATGCCCATCGCTACGCCGCCGTCGACCTGTCCGCGCAGCTGGGCCGGGTTGATCACCACCCCCGCGTCGGCGGCGTGCACGCTGTACAGGATCCGGATCTCGCCGGTGACGCGGTGCACCGCGATCCGGAAGCCGTGGCTGTTGGAGGTGACGCTGCGCGGCGACCCGTAGGCCTTGCGCGATTCGGTGAGCCGGATTCCCTTGGCGTGTGCGGCGTCCACGATTTCGCGCAACGGGAGCCTGGTGGCACCGCAGAGCACGCCGTCGTGGTCCATCGCGCAGTCCTCGACCGGCACCCCGGTGTGGCGGGCGGCGAAGCCGAGGATCCGCTTGGCCAGCGCCGTCGACGCATGGTTCACCGCGTTGCCTGCGACGAACATGCCCGCACTCGCGAACGCCCCGGTGTCGAAACCCGTCCTGTCGGTGTCGGACTGCACCAGGTGGATGCGATCCGGCGTGGTCCCCAGATTCGTCGCGGCGATCTGCACATGCACCGTCGAGGTGCCCTCGCCGAATTCGACGGTGCCGACGGCGATCTCGTAGTCGCCGTCGGCGCGCAGCGTCGCCCAGGCATCGGAGACGTGGTCGGTCGGCGGTGCGGTCTCGTGCAACGACGTCGCGGCGCCCGAGCCGACGAGCCAGTCGGGGCCGAGGTCCGCGCCGCTGCCGTCCCGGCGGAGTGCCTCGTCCACCAGGTCGATGCACTCGGTGATGCCGTCTTCGGTGAAGTCGACGTCGTCGGCATGCTCGGCGAGCGCGAGCAGCGCGTCACCCGGGCGGACGACGTTGCGGCGGCGCAGTTCCGCCGGTTCCATGCCGAGCTTGACGGCCAGTTCGTGGATGGCGCATTCGACCGCGAACCCGGGTTGCGTCATGCCGTAACCGCGTAACGCGCCGCTGGGCACCGTGTTCGTGTACACCGACCAGGCGTCGAACTTCTTGTTGGGACAGCGATACAGGGCGATCGCGGCGCCGGCCGCGAACAGCGTCTCGCCACCGTGGTTGCCGTAGGCGCCGGTGTTGGAGACGTTGCGATAGCCGAATGCGGTCAGCGTGCCGTCGGTCGTGGCGCCGAGGGTGACCGTGACCGTCATCGGATGCCGTGGCGAGGCGGTGGTGAACTCCTCTTCCCTGGTGAACTCCCAGGACACCGGTCGCCCGGTCTCCATGGCGGCCAACGCGGGCAGGTCTTCGGAGATCAGTTCCTGCTTGCCGCCGAAGCCGCCGCCGACGCGGGTGCAGAACACGCGCAGCTGATCGGGCCGCAGACTGAACAGGTGCGCCAGCTTGAGCTTGGCGACCGACGGGGACTGGGACGCCGTGCGGACGTTGAGCCTGCCGTCCTCCATCCACGCGATCGAGCCGTGGGTCTCCAGATGGGCGTGCTGAACCCGTGGCGAGACGTAGGTGGCCTCGTGGATCACGTCGGCCTCGGCCAATCCCGCTGCCAGGTCGCCGATGTCACCGTGCAGTTCGAGCAGGACGTTGTGGTCCTTGTCGTGGGCGAACGGGTCGTCGTAGCTGTGCAACTGGGGTGCGCCGTCGCGCATCGCCTCCTCGGGGTCGAACACCGCGGGCAGTATCTGGTACTGCACCACGACCCGACGGCAGCCCTCCTCGGCGGCGCGCACGGTGTCGGCGAGCACCGCCACCACGCGCTGGCCGACGAAGCGCACCACGTTGTCGAGCATGTACGTGTCGTCGGGGTCGACGAGGTGGTCGGTGTGGATGGCGGTGCTGTAGCGCTTCCGTGGCACGTCCTCCCAGGTGTAGACCCGTTGCACGCCAGGCACGTCCATGGCGGCCGACGTGTCGATCGCGACGATCCGGGCGTGTGCGTGAGGGGAGTGCAGCACCTTGAGGTGCAGCATGCCCTCCATCTGGGTGTCCATCGTGAACTCGGCCGTGCCCGTGACCACGCCGACGGCCGCCGGTGCGCCGACGCTGGTCCCGACCGCCTGCCCCGGCTTGGCGTCCTCGATGGCGCCCACCCCGTGGACGGCGTCCTCGATGGCGCGGTAACCCGTACAGCGGCACAGGTTTCCCTTCAGCGCCCGGGGCAGGTCCTGCTTCTGCTCGTCGGTGAACGTCGCGGCGGTCATGATCATGCCGGCGGTGCAGAATCCACATTGGAAGCCGGGGGCCTTGCGGAACTGCTCCTGCATCGGATGGAGCTTCCCGGGTGTGCCCAGGCCTTCGATGGTGGTGACCTCGCGGTTCTCGGCGCGGAAGGCGGGGGTGATGCAGCTGTGCACCGGATTGCCGTCGAGCCACACGGTGCACGCACCGCAATCGCCTGCGTCGCAACCCTTCTTGACGCCGTGCACGCCGAGTCCCCGGAGATGGGTCCGCAGGCACTGGCCAGGATGTGGCTCGGCGTCGTAATTCTCGCCGTTCACGGTGTAGGTCATCGGGCGGCTCTCGTGTCGAGTTCGGTGCGGATCTCCTCGGCGTAGTGCCGCGCCAGGTGCTTGCGGTGACCGGGAGTGCCGTTGGGGTCGTCGAACCAGAGGTCGGCGGCGATGTCGTCGACGGCGGCTGCGACGGCACCGGCGGGCGGCATGGCGTCGAACGTCAGGCGGACCGGGTGTGTCGTGCCCGCCGTGACGGTCACCGTCAGGTCGTCGGTGCCCGGGGTCTGGGTGCCCACCATGAAGATGGTCGACCGGCCCATCTTGGTGAGGGTGAAGCGGCGGTGCGCGTGGCGCTTGCGTAACGAGCTCGCCGGAATGTGGATGCTGCGCAACAACTCCCCGGGTTGCAGCACGGTCGCGTGGTTGCCGGTGACGAAGTCGGCCGCGGCGACGGTGCGCCGGGTGCCGGTGGTCGACCAGAGCTCGTAGGTCGCCTCCAGCGCCACCGTCATGGTGATCATCGGTCCGGCGGGCAGGGCCATGCAGACGTTGCCGCCGACCGTGGCGGAATTCCAGATCTTGAACGAGGCCAGGAATGCCTCGCAGCTGGTGTGCAGCAGCGGTGCGGCCGCCCACTCGGCGGGCGCCGTGAGCGCATAGAGGGCGCTGATCGTGCACATCGCGCCGACCTCGAGACCGTCGTCGGTCACCTGCAGGGTGTCCCAACCCAACGGGGCGAGGTCGATGAGCCGGCGGAGGTCGGGCTGCGGGTCGGAGTACAGCCACGTGCCACCGGCCAGCCACGCGTCGCCGGGGCGCCACTGCGGACCCGGCACGTCGAGGGGGTGCCGGATGACCTCCGTGACCGTGCCGATGTCCACCGTGGCTCCCATTCGTCGATTTGCCTGCTCGACTGTAGGGCAGGCGCCGCGGCCACCAGTGCAGAATGGCGCGGGCGCGTCGGAGTCGTCAATCGCCTGCACCGACGGCCGACCGAACGGCTTGGGCGGCAGTGCATTACGCGTCGGCGGCGTGCTCGTGAAGACGCCAGCGGTTTGCTGTGCGCCGGGTCGCAAAGGGGTCGGGACGGTGCCGTGGCCCCCCACGCCCCGGGGCGCCGCGCGAACCCGTCGTCGCCGCGCGTTCGTAAAGTGGCTGCAGTTCTGGAAACATTGCGGCCGACCACGCCCACGCTGCGTCGGATCTGCTGGGGAGGGCGGGGAGTGACTTTGCCAGACCCTCGCCGTGCCGCCACCGTCGGCGTCGTCCTGTGGGGCGTCTTCCTCGCGTGGTCGATCGCTCAGTGGTTCCTGGGCCAGACGACCAGCCCCGCCGTCGAGCGGGTCGTCAGCGACGTCGCCTTCGGGGTCTTCGGCCTGTTCGCCTTGGTCTCGGCCTCGATGGCCGCGGTGTCCAACGGTGGGCGGGCGCGCGCAGCCTGGGCGTTCGTCGGCGTCGGTGCGGCCGCCTGGATCGCCGCCATCGCCGGCTCGGACCTTCGGTCGCCGCTCGGTGCGGTCGGGGTGCCCTTCGCCTCCATGGCCGACGCCGGCTTCATCGTCTTCCCGATCGCGACGTGCGTCGCGCTGCTGCTGTTGCCCGTCGGACCCGCCGGGCCGTCGACGATGCGCCTGCTGATGGACGGGCTGGTCGTCGCCGGGTCCCTGTTCCTGATTGCGTGGATCGTGGTGCTGCGGGAGGTGTTCGACGCCGGCCGGACCGATCCGGTCGTGTTCGCCGTCCGGCTGGCCTACCCGATCCTGGACCTCGTCGCGATCACCGTCGGCGTGCTGGTGATGATCCGGGCGAGGGGCGCCGCCCGAATGTCGGTGGCGTCGCTGACCGCGGGCATCGTGCTGATGTCCATCTCGAACGACGTGCTGTACCACCTCGTGCAGGCCAGCGATCAGGGCAGAGGGCACCTGCTCGACCTCGGGTGGGCCACCTCGCTGTTGGCGGTGGGGCTGGGGGCGCTCGCGGGCTGCGGCCAGGGTCGCGCCGGGCGCATTCCCGTGCACGACACCCTCTGGCTGCCCTACGTTCCGCTGTCGGTGGCCGGTGTCGTCGTGGTCGCCGATCTCGCGAAACCGGCGTCCGCGGTGGTGCTGATGGTCTCCGTGTCGCTGGTGGTCGTGGTCATGTTGCGTCAGTTCCTGGTGATGGGCTCGAATCAGCGCCTGCTCGCCGTCGTGGCCGAACAGGCGCTGCAGGACCCCCTGACCGGGCTGGCCAATCGATACCTGTTCAACGACCGACTGCACCATGCCGTCGAACTGCACCGGCGCGAACTGTTCGGCGTGCTGGCGGTCCTGACGCTCGACCTCGACGACTTCAAGCTGGTCAACGACGGGCTGGGCCACGCCGCGGGGGACGCACTCCTGGTCGACGTCGCGGCGAGGATCCGATCGGTCGTGCGCAGCGGCGACACGATCGCCCGGCTGGGCGGCGACGAGTTCGCAATTCTGATCGAGAAGGGACCGGAGACGCCGGACTCCGTCGCCCAACGCGTCGTGGACGCCTTCGAGCAGCCGTTCCTGGTCGACGGTCACCTGCTGCCCATCCGGCCCAGCGTCGGGTTGTCCGTCGCGCAGGCCCGCGATCGCGACCTGCGGGCCGACGTCCTGCTCAAGCAGTCCGACCTGGCGATGTACGCCGCCAAGCGCACCAGTGGTGCCGGGGTGGTGACCTTCGCCTCGGACACCGGACCGATGCGTCGTCTGCAGGCCGAGGACGACGCCCCGCGACCCGGGCTGCTCGGTGACCTGCGGGACGCGATCGCGCACGGTGACCTGACGATGGTGTACCAGCCGAAGGTCGACCTACGGGTCGACGGGCGCGACGTCGTCGGGGTGGAGGCGCTGGTCCGGTGGCCGCATCCCGAGCATGGCCTGCTGACTCCCGCGGAGTTCCTGCCGCTGGTCCGCCGGCACGACCTGATGGCGCCGATGACCGAGTTGGTGTTCGACGTGGTGTTCGCGGACTCTGCGCGCTGGCGAGAGGCCGGGCGGACGGTGCCCGTGGCGGTCAACCTGTTCGCGCCGTCGTTCGACGATTCCGACCTGCCCGACCGGTTGATCGCGGCCCTCGACGACCGCGGGCTGGCGGCGACCGAGCTGACGCTGGAGATCACCGAGGACCTCGTCATCCAGGACCTGCCCCAGGCTCGCCAGGTGCTGGACCGCCTGCGCGAGCGCGGGATTCGGGTGTCGGTCGACGACTTCGGCAGCGGGTTCGGCGGACTGCACTACCTGCGGGAGCTCCCCGTCGACGAGGTGAAACTCGATCGGCAGTTCGTCATGCCCATCCTCGAGGATCGGCGGACGGCGTCCATCGTGCGGGCGGTGATCGACCTCGCCCACGACCTCGGGGTGACGTGTGTCGCGGAGGGTGTCGAGACCGCGGCGGTCGCCGACCGGCTCCGGGAGTACGGCTGCGATCTGGCTCAGGGATACCACTTCAGCCCGCCGATCGCGGCGCCGGAACTGCTCGAGACGTTGACGAGTTTGGACCCGCTGACGACGCCCAGTTGACCGGTCGCCGGAAACTGGTCAGACTTGAGCGGAACAGACTCAACCTTGACGGCGTTGGACAAGGCGAGAAACATTTTCCCAGACAGAAACGGAGGTGTCGTGGACTCGTTCAACCCGACCACGAAGACCCAGGCGGCGCTCAGTTCGGCGTTGCAGGCGGCCAGTGCCGCAGGCAACCCGGAGATCCGGCCCGCCCACCTGCTGTCGGCGCTGCTCGCCCAGGGCGACGGCATCGCAGCACCCCTACTCGAGGCCGTCGGCGTTGATCCCGCGATCATCCGCACGGAGGCCACCAACCTCGTCGACCGCCTGCCCAAGGCCAGTGGCGCCAACTCCACGCCCAACTTGTCGCGCGAGTCCCTCTCGGCGGTCACCGCCGCGCAGCAACTCGCCGTCGAAATGCACGACGAATACGTCTCCACCGAGCACCTGCTGGTCGGCCTCGCCACCGGCGACTCCGACGTCGCCAAGCTGCTGACCGGGCACGGTGCCTCGCCGCAGGCGCTGCGGGAGGCCTTCACCAAGGTGCGTGGCAGCGCGCGCGTCACCAGCCCCGACCCGGAGGGCACCTACCAGGCGCTGGAGAAGTACTCCACCGACCTGACCGCCGCCGCCCGCGAGGGCAAGCTGGACCCGGTCATCGGGCGCGACAACGAGATTCGTCGCGTCGTGCAGGTGCTGAGCCGCCGGACCAAGAACAACCCGGTGCTGATCGGCGAGCCCGGCGTCGGCAAGACCGCCATCGTCGAGGGCCTGGCCCAGCGCATCATCGAAGGCGACGTGCCGGAGAGCCTGCGCGACAAGACCGTCGTCTCCCTGGACCTCGGTTCGATGGTCGCCGGCGCCAAGTACCGCGGCGAGTTCGAGGAACGCCTCAAGGCCGTCCTCGACGACATCAAGAACTCGGCGGGCCAGGTCATCACCTTCATCGACGAGTTGCACACCATCGTGGGGGCCGGCGCGACCGGTGAGTCCGCGATGGACGCCGGCAACATGATCAAGCCGATGCTCGCCCGCGGCGAGCTGCGCATGGTCGGCGCCACCACGCTCGACGAGTACCGCAAGTACATCGAGAAGGACGCCGCGCTGGAGCGGCGCTTCCAGCAGGTGCTCGTCGGCGAACCGTCGGTCGAGGACACCGTCGGCATCCTGCGCGGCCTCAAGGACCGCTACGAGGTGCACCACGGCGTCCGCATCACCGACAGCGCGCTCGTGGCCGCCGCCACGCTGAGCGACCGCTACATCACCTCGCGCTTCCTGCCCGACAAGGCCATCGACCTCGTCGACGAGTCGGCGTCGCGGCTGCGCATGGAGATCGACTCCCGGCCCGTCGAGATCGACGAGGTCGAGCGGCTGGTCCGTCGCCTCGAGATCGAGGAGATGGCGCTGGCCAAGGAGTCCGACGACGCCTCGAAGGACCGCCTGGAGAAGCTGCGGTCCGAGCTGGCCGACCACAAGGAGAAGCTGGCCGAGCTGACCACCCGGTGGCAGAACGAGAAGAGCGCCATCGACGTCGTCCGCGAACTCAAGGAGCAGCTGGACACGCTGCGCGGTGAGTCGGAGCGGGCGGAACGCGACGGCGACCTGGCCAAGGCCGCCGAGCTGCGGTACGGCCGCATCCCCGAGGTCGAGAAGAAGCTCGACGCGGCGCTGCCCGTCGCCGAGGCACGCGAGAACGTGATGCTGAAGGAAGAGGTCGGACCGGACGACATCGCCGAGGTGGTGGAGGCCTGGACCGGCATCCCCGCCGGCCGGATGCTCGAGGGCGAGAGCGCCAAGCTGCTGCGCATGGAAGCCGAGCTGGGCAAGCGCGTCATCGGACAGCGCAAGGCCGTGCAGGCGGTGTCCGATGCGGTCCGCCGGACCCGCGCCGGAGTGGCCGACCCCAACCGGCCGACCGGCTCGTTCATGTTCCTGGGGCCCACCGGCGTCGGCAAGACCGAGCTGGCCAAGGCGCTGGCGGAGTTCCTGTTCGACGACGAGCGGGCGATGATCCGCATCGACATGAGCGAGTACGGCGAGAAGCACTCCGTCGCCCGCCTGGTCGGTGCGCCTCCGGGCTACATCGGCTATGACCAGGGCGGTCAGCTCACCGAGGCGGTCCGCCGCCGGCCGTACGCCGTGGTGCTGTTCGACGAGATCGAGAAGGCCCACCCGGACGTGTTCGACGTGCTGCTGCAGGTGCTCGACGAGGGCAGGCTGACCGACGGCCAGGGCCGCACGGTCGACTTCCGCAACACCATCCTCATCCTCACGTCCAACCTGGGCGCCGGGGGCTCCGAGGAGATGGTGATGGCCGCGGTGCGCTCGGCCTTCAAGCCCGAGTTCATCAACCGGCTCGACGACGTCATCGTGTTCGACGGGCTCAACCCCGAGGAGCTGGTGTCGATCGTGGACATCCAGCTGGGGCAGCTGCAGAAGCGGCTGGCTCAGCGGCGGCTCGTGCTCGAGGTGTCGCTGCCTGCCAAGAAGTGGCTGTCCGAACGCGGCTTCGATCCGCTGTACGGCGCCCGGCCGCTACGCCGGTTGCTTCAGCAGGCCATCGGCGACCAGCTCGCCAGGCAGCTGCTGGCCGGTGACGTGCACGACGGCGACGTGGTCCCGGTGAACGTCACCGCGGACGGCGAAGGCCTGATCCTGGGCTGACCCCCGCCGACCAGACACAAATGGCCCTCATTCCACGCGAATGAGGGCCATTTGTGTCTGCTCGCGCGTTAAAAGGCGGTGCTGGGGACGTCGGTCTCCGTGCCCACCAGTGCCTCGACGATGCGCGCCGCGACGTCGTCGGGGTTCAGCCCCGTGGGCAGCTTGGGCGCCTCGCCGGCGATCGCACGGCCGGCCAACCCGGTCTCGGTGTGCGGCGGCCGGACGTCGACCACGCGCACCTTGCGCCGCCGCGCCTCGGCCCGCACCGCGGTGAACAACGCGGCCGTCGCGGCCTTCGCCGCCGAGTAGGCAGCCATGTTGGCCATCGGCTTCTCCGCCACCACGGCACTGATGCCGAGGATCACCCCGTCGCGTTCCAGGACGGGCAGCGCGGCCCTGATCAATCGCAGCGGCGCCAGGAAGTCGACCAGCAGCAGGTCGTCGACGGTGTCGTCGTCGACCTCGGTCAGCGCGCCGAAGGCCACCACGCCGGCAGCGATCACCAGACCGTCGAGCCGGCCGTGGCGTTCGGCCGCGGCGGCGACGATGGCCCGGGGGGCGTCCGGTTCGCGGAGATCCGCGGCGACGGCGTGGGCGCCGGCGATGCCGAGTTCCGCGAGGGCGTCGGCCGAGCGGCCGCTGACCGTCACGTCGGCCCCCCGCTCGGCCAGCAACCGGGCGATGCGTGAGCCCAGGGCTCCGGTCGCGCCGACGACGAGGAAGGCCTTGCCGGAGAGTTCGCTCACCCGACCAGTCTGCTCGACGGGCCTGGTGAACGGTGCCCACGAGGCGTGACCGGTTTGTGATCAACACGAGTTCGGGCGAAACCGGTACCAACCAGTAGGCTGGGGCGCAATGGTCCCGCTTTGGTTCACACTGTCCGCACTCTGTTTCGTGGGTGCGGCCGTGTTGTTGTACGTCGACCTCGACAAACGCCGGGGACTTGGCCGGCGCCGAAAGTCGTGGGCGAAGTCGCACGGGTTCGACTTCGAGCCCGAGTCGTCCGAGATCGTCGAACGCTGGAAGCGCGGCGTGATGTCGACGGTCGGCGACGTGTCGGCCAAGAACGTGGTCCTCGGGCAGATCCGCGGCGAGGCCGTGTACGTCTTCGACCTCGAGGACGTCGCAACCGTCATCGCCCTGCACCGCAAGGTCGGGACCAACGTCGTGGTCGACGTCCGGCTCAAGGACGTCAAGGAACCCCGCGAGAGCGACATCTGGCTGCTCGGCGCCATCGGCCCGCGGATGGTGTACTCCACCAACCTCGACGCCGCCCGCCGCGCCTGCGACCGCCGCATGGTGACCTTCGCCCATGCCGCACCCGACTGTGCCGAGATCATGTGGAACGAGCAGCACTGGACGCTCGTCAGCATGCCGATCACCAGCACCCGCGCCCAGTGGGACGAGGGCCTGCTCGTGGTCCGGCAGTTCAACGACCTGCTTCGCGTGCTGCCGCCCATCCCGCAGCCGGGCCAGAGCGGTGTCTCCGGCCAGGCGCTGGCCCGCCGCGGTGGCTCGCCCAGCCGTCCCGTCGCCGCCCGTCCCGCCGAGTTGCCCGCGGGCCGCACGGACGCGCCACCCAACCGCGGTGACGTCACCCGTTTCACCCAGCAGCGCCCGCCCGTGCGCAACGGACGGCAGTCGCCTCACTATCAGCGTTAGAGTCCGTCCCGCGTAACCTGTCGGCATGCCACGACCCGTTGCACTGATCACCGGACCGACGTCTGGCCTGGGCCTGGGCTTTGCCCGCCAATACGCCTCCGACGGACACGACCTGGTGCTGGTGGCCCGTGACGTCGAACGGCTCGAGCGTCTCGCCGCCGAACTACGTGCCGACGCCGGGGTGGACGTCGAGGTCCTGGCCGCCGATCTGGCCCTGGCCGACGACCGTCTCAAGGTGGCCGACCGTCTCGCGTTGGGCGTGCGAATCCTGGTCAACAACGCGGGCTTTGGCACCTCGGGCGAATTCTGGACCGCCGACGTCGACGTGCTGCAGTCGCAGCTGGACGTCAACGTCACCGCCGTCATGCAACTCACCAGGGCCGCTCTGCCGCCGATGCTGGCCGCGGGTGCCGGCACCGTGATCAACGTGGCCAGCGTCGCGGGCCTGCTGCCGGGCCGGGGCTCGACGTACTCGGCGTCCAAGGCGTACGTGATCTCGTTCTCCGAGGGGCTGGCCAACGGTCTCGGCGACACGGGCGTCGGCGTGCACGTCCTGTGCCCCGGCTTCGTCCGCACCGAGTTCCACGAGCGCGCGGGCATCGACATGGCGGGCACGCCGTCGTTCTTCTGGCTGGATGTCGACGACGTGGTGCGCGACTGCCTGGCCGCCGTCGCGAAGGGCGAGGTGGTGATCATCCCGGGGCTGCAGTACAAGGTGCTCACCACGGCCGGGCGCGTGGTCCCCAGGGGCCTGGTGCGGGCGGCGACGAAAGTGGTCGGCCGCGGCCGGGGACGGACCTGAGTGCGCGCAGTCGTCGCGCTGCTGCTGACCCTCGTGGTCGGCGCCGCCCTCGTCGCCTGCTCGGATGACCCCGAGCCCAGCCCCTACGCCACCCAGGGCGCCACGATCGGCGAATCACTGGCCGTCCTCGGCTGGAACGTCTCGGCGTCCAACCTCCGGTTCGACGGCGACTACGTCCTGGTCGACGTGGACGCGGCACCGTCGCAACCCGGCGGCCAGCACGCGAAGGCCGACTCGCTGCGGTTCGGCCTCTACGGCGCGCTGGCCCACCCGATCGAGAGCACCGCGCTGGGCAGCTGCGCGAACGTGACCACCCTGAGCCTGCAGCCGGCCGTCTCGCCGAATCCCGACAAGCTGTCCGGCACCGTGTGTTTGGGGCCGCTGCGCGATCAGACGCAGGTACGCGGCGTGTACGCGTACTCGCCGCAGGACCGGATCCCCGGCACCATCACCGCCTGGGGGGCGTCGTTCCCCGTCGGGCTGAGCCCCACCGCCGACACCGACACCGGTCTGGTGCTGAAGTCCACCAGCGTCGACGCCTTCGACGCGGACGGATCGCAGCTGGCTCCGGCCGCACTGGGGGAGCCGAATGCGTTCACGGGCAACGGCTACATGCTGCTCGGGCTCGACGTCAGCGGACTGGCGTCGCGCTACCGCGAGGACTCGATCCGGCGCGGTGGACCGCTGATGGTGCAGGTGACGCCGACGCTGCCCGGCAAGGGACTGTCGTATGCCTGCTCGGTCTACGGTGCGTCGCTGCTGGTGCTGCCCGACGCGTCGCTGGATGCGGTGTCGATACGGGCCTCGCTGTGCACGCAGGGCGAGATCAACCAGGCTCTGCTGTACGCGACGGTCGCCGTGGTCGGCACCCACGCCGCGCTGTGGACCACCCGTGACTGACGACCCGACGCTGCCCGGCCCCACCGAGTGGGGGACGGCGCCCGGGGTCGGCCCCTGGGACGGTCCGCTGCCCGACGACCCGCGCTACGACCGGGATCTGTTGCGCGAGGGCGACACTCGCAACGTCGTCGACGCGTACCGGTACTGGACGCGCGAGGCCATCATCGCCGACATCGACCACCGGCGACATCGCCTCCACGTGGCGATCGAGAACTTCGGCAACGACGCCAACATCGGCGCCGTCGTCCGCACCGCCAACGCGTTCGCCGTCGACACCGTCCACATCGTCGGTCGGCGCCGATGGAACCGTCGCGGCGCCATGGTGACCGACCGCTACCAACGCCTCCGCCATCACGCGACCACCGCCGAGTTGCTCGCCTACGCCGCCGAACGGGGACTGGAGGTGGTCGCGGTGGACAACGTGCCGGGGTCCGTCCGCCTCGAGCACACCCGCCTGCCCCTCGACTGCCTGCTGGTATTCGGCCAGGAGGGCCCCGGGATCACCCCCGACGCGCAGAACGGCGCCGCCCTGACGGTGTCCATCGCGCAATTCGGGTCCACGCGCAGTGTCAACGCCGCCGTGGCCGCCGGCATCGCGATGCACGCCTGGATCGCGACGCATGCCGACACATCGCGCGCCTGGTAGGGCAGGATGAAATCCATGGATCAGCTGTGGGCCAATCGCGCGGCCAGTGCAGAAGCCGCGATCGCCAAACGGCACTACCGGAAGCTGTGGCAGCTTCCCGGCACCCAGCTCGGCGTCGTGTCCTGGCCGCCCACGAAGAAGCACCAGTCGTTCGGCACGTGGCACTACTGGTGGCAGGCGCATCTGCTCGACTGCCTGGTCGACGCGCAGATGCGGGATCCGCAGCCCGAGCGCAAGGCGACCATCGAACGCCAGATCAAGGGGCAGCACTGGCGCAACATGCTCCGGTGGACCAACGACTACTACGACGACATGGCTTGGCTCGCACTGGCTTTGGAGCGAGCCGGCAGCCAGGCCGGCGTCGAACGACCCAAGGCACTGGACACGCTGGCCAACCAGTTCCTCAACGCCTGGGTGCCCGAGGACGGCGGCGGCATCCCGTGGCGCAAGCAGGACCAGTTCTTCAACGCGCCGGCCAACGGGCCCGCGGGCATCTTCCTGGCGCGTTACGACCGGTTGCGCCGCGCCCAGCAGATGTCGGACTGGATCGACGAGACGCTGATCGACCCCGACACCCACCTGGTGTTCGACGGCATCAAGGGCGGCTCGCTGGTGCGCGCCCAGTACACCTACTGCCAGGGCGTCGTGCTCGGGCTCGAGGTCGAACTCGCCGACCGCACGCAGGACGCCCGGCACTCCGCACGGGCCCGCCGGCTCGTCGAGGCGATCGCCGACCACATGGCGCCCGGCGGCGTCATCCAGGGCGCGGGCGGGGGCGACGGCGGTCTGTTCAACGGCATCCTGGCGCGCTACCTGGCGTTGGCCGCCAACCGGCTGCCGGAGGAGTCGCCGGAGGACACCGCCACCCGCGCCACCGCCAAGGAGTTGGTGCTCAAGTCCGCGCAGTCGGCCTGGGACTTCCGGCAGAACGTCGACGGCCTGCCGCTGTTCGGGGCGTTCTGGGACCGCAACGCCGAACTGCCGACGGCCGGGGGCGTCGACGCCGAATCCGTCGACGGCGCGGTGAACGCCTCGTCGATCCCGGAGAAGGACATGTCGGTGCAGGTGTCTGGCTGGATGCTGATGGAGGCGGCCCATTCGGTGGCCGACGAGACACCCGCCGGGCAGTTGACGCTGGACGAGCAGTGACCTCCGCCGATCAGCTCACCGGAGGGTGGGCGCCCGATCAGCAGGCGAAGGACGACGCCAACCTGACGCGTTTCCTGGCGTGGCTGGCCGAGACCGGTCGTGGCGAGTTCGCCGACTACCACGCCCTGTGGCAGGCCTCGGTCGACGACCTCGGGTGGTTCTGGGACGCGGTGTGGCACTACTTCGACATCCAGGCGGCGACGCCCCCGACCTCGGCGCTCGGTGACGCCGACATGCCTGGCGCCCAATGGTTTCCGGGGGCGACGCTGAACTACGTGAGCCAGATCGTCCGGCACGCCACCGCCGACCGGCCCGCCATGGTGGTCGCCGGTGAGGACGGCTCGACGGAGTGGTCGTGGGACCGGTTGCTCGGCGAGACCGCGGCGTTCGCGGCCTATCTGCGTGGCGTCGGCGTCGTGCCGGGTGACCGCGTCGTCGGCTATCTGCCCAACGTCGGCGAGGCCGTCGTCGCGTTCCTCGGCGCCGCCAGCGTCGGAGCCACCTGGGCGGTGTGCAACCAGGATCTCGCCGTCGGCGGTGTCGTCGCCCGGCTCGGCCAGCTGGAGCCGAAGGTTCTGGTCGCCAGCGACGGCTCGGTGTACGCCGGCAAGCGGCGCGACCGGCATGCCGAGCTGACCGACATCCGTTCGCAGTTGCCGACTCTGGTGGCCACCGTGGTGGTGCCACGCCTCGGTCAGCCGATCGACGACACGATCCCGTGGGCCGAGGTGCTCGAGCGCGGTTCCGAGGCGGAACTCGACGTCACGCCCGTCCCGTTCGACCATCCGCTGTGGGTGCTGTTCTCCTCGGGCACCACCGGCACGCCCAAGGGCATCGTGCACGGCCACGGCGGCGTTCTGCTCGAACACGTGAAGTACCTGGACCTGCAACTGGATCTGAAGCCGGAGGACCGCTTCCTCTGGCAGTCCAGTACCAGCTGGATGATGTGGAACCTGCTGGTCTCGGGACTACTCGTCGGGTCGACCATCGTGCTCTACGACGGCAGCCCCACGCATGGCCGCACCGACTACCTCTGGCAGGTGGTCGCCGAACACGGGGTGACCGTCGTCGGAGCCGGCGCAGGCTACTGGCTGGCGTGCGCGAAGGAGGAGCTGCAGCCGGGCCGGGAGTTCGCGCTCGACGCGTTGCGGGCGGTCGGATCCACGGGATCGCCGTTGCCCGCCAGCGGGTTTCGCTGGCTGCAGGAGGGGCTCGGCCGGGCGGTTCCGGTGATCTCGATGAGTGGCGGCACCGACGTGGTGACCGCGTTCATCGGCGGGACCCCGCTGGTGCCCATCCGGGCGGGCGAGCTGAACGCGATCTGCCTGGGCGTCGCGGCGCAGGCCTGGGGTGACGGCGGTAGGTCGGTGACCGGGCAGGCCGGCGAACTGGTGGTGACCAAGCCCATGCCGTCGATGCCGGTGCACTTCTGGAACGACGAGGACGGCGAGAAGTACCGGTCGGCGTACTTCGACAAGTACCCCGGGGTGTGGTGCCACGGTGACTGGATCACCATCACCGACCGCGATTCGGTGGTGGTGCACGGCCGTTCGGACGCCACCCTGAACCGGGGCGGCGTCAGGATGGGCAGCGCCGAGATCTACAACGCCGTCGAGGGCATGGCCGAGATCCAGGACTGCCTGGTGGTCGGCGTGGAACTCGACGACGGCGGTTACTGGATGCCGCTGTTCGTCGCCTGCGCCGACGGCGTGGAGTTCGGCGAGGACCTCCGGTCCAGAATCGTCGACGCCGTCCGCACCGGCGCGTCGCCGCGGCACGTCCCGGACGACGTCATCGCGGTGCCCGGCATTCCGCGCACCATGACGGGCAAGCGGTTGGAGATTCCGATCAAGCGGATCCTGCTGGGCGCCAACGCCTCCGACGTCCTGACACCCAGCGCCGTGGACCGGCCCGAGCTGCTCGCCGAATTCGAGGGCCACGCGAGGGCGTGACCGCGACGGCCTACCATCGACCGCGTGACCGAAACCCAACGCGCCCGGATCGACTTTCCCGCCACCGTCGGGGTGTGGTGGTCCAGTGACACCTGGCCCATCACCGACGCCCAGGACGTGGCCAGGGAGATCGAGGCGCTCGGCTACGGCTCGCTGTTCATCCCGGAGGTCACCGGCAAGGAGTGCCTGACGCAGTCGGCGGCGTTCCTCGCGGCCACCGAGCGGCTCGTCGTCGGCACCGGCATCGCCAACATCCACGCCCGCGCCGCCTCGGCCGCCGAGTCGGGCGCACGCACGCTGACCGCCCTGCACCCCGGCCGGTTCGTGCTCGGCCTCGGCGTGAGCCACGCCCCGCTGGTCGAGCACGGCTTCGGCGGGACGTACGCCAAGCCGCTCGCGACGATGCGCACCTACCTGGACAAGATGGCCGCCGTTCCCGAGCAGATCGAGCCGGGCGCGGGCCGGCCCGCCCGCCTCCTCGCCGCCCTCGGTCCGAAGATGATCGAGCTGTCGGGCACGCACGCCGACGGCGCCCACCCCTATCTGGTGATGCCGGAGCAGTCCCGCAAGACCCGCGAGATCCTGGGCCCGGACAAGTGGATCGTCTCCGAGCAGGCCGTCGTGGTGGGCGGTGACGACGCCGACCAGTTGAGCGCCGCGCACGGTCACCTCAACGTCTACAGCGGGCTGCCCAACTACCGGAACTCGTGGCTGCGCCAGGGCTTCGACGAATCCGACCTCGTCCGCGGCGGCTCCGACCGGTTGGCCCGTGGGCTCGTCGGCATGGGCTCGGTCGACGACGCGGCCGCGCCGCTGCGCGCCCACCTCGACGCCGGCGCCGACCACGTGGTGGTCCAGGTGCTCGGCAGTGACCCGACGGCCGATCCGCGGCCGGCGCTGCGGACGCTGGCGGCCGCGCTGGGGCTGGGTTAGGCCTCGCCGGCCCGCTTGGCCGCCTTACGGCGCTTGTACCACTCGTAGACGATGGGGGCGAGTGACGCCAGCACGATCACGATGAAGATCGGCTCCAGGAGCTTCTGGATGATCTCGAACTGGCCGAGCCAGTAGCCGAGCAACGTCAGCCCCACGCCCCACACGACGGCGCCGATGATGTTGAACAGGGTGAAGACGCCGTAGTTCATCTTCGCCGCGCCCGCTGTGATGGGCACCAGCGTGCGCACGATCGGCACGAATCGGCCCAGCACGATTGCGAACGGTCCGCGCTCCTCGAAGAACGCATGCGCCTCGTCGAGGTACTTCTGCTTGAGGACGCGATTGGTCGGCTTGAACATCGACGTGCCGAGGCTGCGGCCGATCCAGTAGCCCACCTGGCTGCCGGCCACCGCCGCGATGGGGATGAACAGCAGCAGCTGCCACAGGTGGAAGTTGGTCTGCACGGTCTCGGCCTGGGCGGCGGTGCCCGCGGCCAGCATGCCCGCGACGAACAGCAGCGAGTCGCCGGGCAGAACGGGGAACAGCACGCCCGACTCGATGAAGACGACGACCAGGAGGCCGACCAGCGCCCAGGTGCCGAAGTAGCCCAGGAGCGTCAGCGGGTCGAGGAAGTCCGGCAGCAGCGCCAGGGTGGTGGTCGTCATGGCTGCCGAGGATACCGGCGGCGGCTGATGTCACCGACAGCGTCGTGCCGGCGCCGCCCCGCAACTAACCTCACACCATGCCTACCCACAAAGCCGTCCACGTCGTTTCGCCAGGAGCTGAGCTCACCCTCGTCGACGTCGAGACCACGTCCCCGCCGCGAGACCACGTCCGGATCGCGGTCGCCGCGGCCGGAGTGTGCGGCACCGACCACGCCTTCGTCAACGGCGGCTTCCCGGGTCTGAACTGGCCCATCACGCCCGGGCACGAGATCGCGGGCACCATCGCCGAACTGGGGGACGGCGTGCAGGACTTCGCCGTCGGCGACCGGGTGGAGGTCGGGTGGTTCGGCGGCAACTGCAACCGGTGCAACCCGTGCCGCAAGGGCCTGTTCATGCAGTGCGAGCGCCTGCAGGTACCGGGCCTGCAGTATCCCGGCGGCTACGCGGAGTCGGTCGTCGTGCCGGCGACCGCACTGGCCCGCATTCCCGACGGGCTCTCGTTCGCCGAGGCGGCGCCGCTGGGCTGCGCCGGGGTGACGGTGTTCAACGGGTTGCGCAGCACCAGGGCGAAGGCAGGGGACCTGGTCGCGATCCTCGGCGTCGGCGGCCTCGGTCACCTCGGCGTCCAGTTCGCCCGGGCCATGGGCTTCGAGACGGTGGCCGTCGCCCGCGGTTCCGGCAAGGAGGCGGACGCCAAGGAGCTGGGTGCCCACCACTACGTCGACTCCAACGCCGAAGACGTCGCCGAGGCGCTGACCAAGCTCGGCGGCGCGGCGGTCGTGCTCGCCACGGCGGCCAACTCCGAGGCGATGGCCGCGACGGTCGGCGGTCTGGGCCCCCAGGGCGAGCTGGTCATCATCGGCGTCACCCCGGACAACCTGCCGATCAGCCCGCTCGACCTCATTAACTCCGGCCTGTCGGTCACCGGACACCCGTCGGGCACCGCCCGCGACGTCGAGGAGACCATGGCCTTCGCGCTGCAGTCCGGGGTCCGCGCCATGATCGAGGAGCGACCGCTGGCCCAGGCCGCCGAGGCGTATGCGGCCATGGACGCCGGCAAGGCCCGCTACCGGATGGTGCTCACGGTCTGACGATGGCGGGCCGGCCGCTGGCGCACGTTGAGCGGCCACCAGAACCAGCGGCCCAGCAGCGCCGCGATCGACGGCGTCAGGAACGACCGGATCACCAGGGTGTCGACCAGCAGGCCGAGCCCGATGGTGGTGCCCACCTGTGCCATCACCTTCAGGTCGCTGATCGCGAAGGACATCATCGTGAACGCGAACACCAGCCCGGCCGACGTCACGACGCTGCCGCTGCCCGCGATGGCCCGGATGATGCCGGTGTTGAGTCCGGCGTCGCGTTCCTCCTTGAACCTCGACACCAGCAGCAGGTTGTAGTCCGATCCCACCGCCAGCAGGATGATCACCGACATCGCGAGCACCAGCCAGTGCAGTTCGAGTCCGATCACGTGCTGCCACAACAACACCGACAGTCCGAACGACGCGGCCAGCGACAGCACCACCGTGCCGACGATCACCATCGCGGCCACCGCCGCGCGGGTGATGATGAGCATGATGATGAAGATCAGGCAGATGGCCGAGACCGCGGCGATGATCAGGTCGTAGTTGGAGCCGTCGCGCATGTCCTTGTACGTCGCCGCGGTGCCACCCAGGTAGATCTTCGAGGTCTCCAGCGGGGTGCCCTTGATGGCCTCGAAGGCGGCGTTCTTGATCTCGTCGATGTGGGAGATTCCCTCCGGCGTCGCCGGGTCACCCTGGTGGGAGATGATGAACCGCACGGCTTTTCCGTCGGGTGAGACGAACTGCTTGAGACCCCGCTTGAAGTCCGGGTTGTCGAACACCTCGGGCGGCAGATAGAACGAGTCGTCGATCTTGGAGTCGTCGAACGCCCGGCCGATGGCGTTGGGATCGGACTGCTGCCGGTCCTGCAGGCTCTGCTGGTCCTTCTGCGTCGCGTAGTTGGTCATGATCTGGTCGCGATTGCGTTCCTGGCTGGCGATCTGCGGCGGAATCAGCGCGATGAGCTTGGGCTGCAGGGCGTTGAGCTTGTCCAGACTGGCGGTGGTCTGACCGAGCAGGTCGGTCAGTTCGCCGATGCCGTCGAGGGCGTCGAAGATCGACCGCAGCGTGTAGCAGACGGGGATGTCGTAGCAGTGCGGTTCCCAGTAGAAGTAACTGCGCAGGGGTCGGAAGAAGTCGTCGAAGTTGGCGATCTTGTCGCGCAGCTCGTTGGTGACCGCGACGGTCTTCTTGAGGTCGTCGGTCTGTTCCTGTTGTGCGGCCGCGCTTTGCTTCTGCAACGAGAGTTGTTGGCGCAGAACGTCGATCTGGTTGTTGATGTCGGCGGCCTGGGTGAGCAGATCGGAGGTGCGCTGTTCGGCGTAGGACTGGCCGAGTTTCTGGCTGACGCCCTGCTGGCCGACGATGAACGGAATCGAACTGCCCTCGATCGGCGTGCCCAGCGGACGGGTGATGGTCTGCACCCGGGCGATGCCGGGAAGGTGGAAGACGTCCTTGGCGACTCGGTCGACGATGAGCATGTCGGTGGAGTTGCGCAGATCGTGGTCGGACACCAGCATCAGCACCTCGGGGTTGAGCCGAGCCTGCGGAAAGTGCTTGGCCGCAACGCCGTAACCGATGTTGGCCTCGACGTCGGCCGGCAGGTACTTCTTGTCGTCGTAGCTGGTGGTGTAGGACGGCAGCGCGAGCAGCCCGACCAGGGTGATCGCCGTCGACGCCACCAGGATGGGTCCGGGCCAGCGGACCACGGCCGTGCCGATCCGGCGCCATCCCCGGGTCTTGGTCGCGCGCTTGGGGTCCAGCAAGCCGAACCGGGAGGCGATGGTCAGCAAGGCCGGCGCCAGGGTCAACGCCGAGATGGTCACGACGAACATGCCGATGGCCAGCGGGATTCCGAGGGTTTGGAAGTAGGGCAGCCGGGTGAAGTGCAGGCACAGGGTGGCGCCGGCGATGGTCAACCCGGATCCCATGATGACGTGGGCGGTGCCGTGGTACATCACGTAGAACGCGTTCTCGCGGTCGTCGCCGGAGTTGCGCGCCTCGTGGTATCGACCGACGAGGAAGATCGCGTAGTCGGTGGCGGCGGCAATCGCCAACAGCGTCAACAGGTTCACCGCGAACGTGGACAGCTCGATGACGTGGTGGTAGCCCAGGAAGGCCACGACGCCGCGCGCCACGGCCAGTTCGAGCACCACCGTCAGCAGGACCACGAGCACGGTGACGATCGAGCGGTAGACCAGCAGGAGCATGGTCACGATCACCACGAAGGTCAGTGCGGTGACCAGTTGCAGGCTCTTGTCGCCGGCGTGCTGCTGGTCGGAGTTCAGGGGTCCCGCGCCGGTGACGTAGACCTTCAGTCCCGGTGGTGGTGGGTGGGCGGCGACGATGTCGCGCACCGCTTCCACCGATTCGTTGGCCAGCGTCTCGCCCTGGTTGCCGGCGATGTAGAGCTGCACGTAGGCCGAGAGGTTGTCGGCGCTCTGCGATCCCGACGACGTCAGGGGATCGCCCCACAGATCCTGGATGTGCTGGATGTGGGTGGTGTCCTTCTCCAGATCCCTGACCAGACCGTCGTAGTACTCGTGATCCTGGGCGCCAAGGGGTTTGTCGCTCTCGAGGACGATCATCGCCGAGCTGTTGGAGTCGTATTCGCCGAACAGCTTGCCCACCAACTGGGTGGCCTGCAGCGAGGGCGCGTCGTTGGGGGTCAGCGACGTGGAGTTCGCCGCGCCCACGACCTCCAGTTGGGGCACCACGACGTTGACGAGCGCCGTCAGCGCCAGCCAGCCGAGCAGGACCGGCACGCAGAACAGGCGCAGGAAGCGGGGAACCCGGGCGCGGTGGACCGGCTGCTGAATCGTCTGCTGATCGCTCATGCGGACTTCACCAGGCAGGAGACCTGAGCGTTGACCCCGGTCGAGGTCTGCTCGTCACGCACCTCGTCGTCGACGCTGACGCGGCAACCGATCCGGTCGCCGTCGCCCTGGGCGATGATGGTGGCGCTGGCCGACGGCTTGGTGGTCCGCAGCGTGATCGACCAGGGCAGGCGGGCGTCGTCGACGCGCTGCGGGGTCGCGTCCAGGTCGAGGTAGTTGATGGTCGCCACGGCGCCTTCCGTTCCGGTGATCTGATAGGTCACGACCTTGGGGTTGAACGGTTCGGCGTCCTGGGCCAAACCGGCGCCCGGGCGGGTGATCTCGTTGTTCGACCCGAAGAAGCCGTGCATCCGGTACACCACGACACCGCCGAGCACGACCACCACCACGATGAGCAGCGGTATCCAGGCCCGCTTGACGATCCCGACCACTGAAACCCCTTCGCTGCGAACGCCCACCAAGTGGTTAGCCCGTCAAACAGTAGAGTGGACGCGTTAGTTGAGCAAGCCGAACGGCTAACTCCACTTCAATGGGTGCAACGTGCACACTCGTGCGAGGCAGTGGCCGTAAGCTTCGCGGCACCACGACATCCGACGGCGAGACCGCGAAGGCAAGGCATTGGCGAAACCCGTAGCACCGCGAGGCCTGGCCCGCGAGAGGGTGCTCGACGCCGCGGTGGCCCTCTTCGCCGAGCACGGGGTGCACGGGACGTCGCTGCAGATGATCGCCGACCGGGTCGGGGTCAGCAAGGCTGCGGTGTACTACCAGTTCCACTCCAAGGAGGGCATCGCCATGGAGGTGATCCGGCCGTCCGTCGAGGACATCGCCCGGGTCATCAAGATCGCCGAGGCGCTACCCGACCCGCAGCAGCGGCGCGCGGTCGCCGTCAGCGGACTCGTCGAGATGGTGGTGCGGCACCGGAGGCTTGCGGTGATGTTCTACGGCGATCCGGCCATCGACGCGCTGGTGGCCAGCGATCCCGAATTCAACGCGGTCGCCGACCGTCTCCGCGAACTGGTGGAGGGGCCGGACCGCAACGACGTCGACCGGATCGCCTTCTCGGTGTTCTGCTCCGGCGTCGGCCGGGCCGCGGCCGATCCCGAGTTGGCCGACATCGACGACGCCGACCTGCATCGCGCGCTGCTCGAGCTGTCCGGGCGCATCCTGTCGCCGGCCGTTGCGCCGTCACAACCCTGAGGTGTCGCCGACCGGCGCCTGTTGAGATACTTCCTTGCGAAGCCGGACGAACGTCGAGAGGAAACCACATGCCCATCGCGACTCCCGAGGTCTACGCCGAGATGCTGGACCGTGCCAAGGAGCACTCCTTCGCATTCCCGGCCATCAACTGCGTCGGCTCGGAGTCGGTGAACGCCGCGATCAAGGGCTTCGCAGACGCCGGCAGTGACGGAATCATCCAATTCTCCACCGGCGGTGCGGAATTCGCCTCCGGTCTGGGTGTCAAGGAGATGGTGACCGGCGCCGTGGCGCTGGCCGAGTTCGCCCACGTGGTCGCCGCGAAGTACGACGTCACCGTGGCGCTGCACACCGACCACTGCCCCAAGGACAAGCTCGACACCTACGTGCGGCCGCTGCTGGCGATCTCCGCCGAGCGCGTGGCCAAGGGGCAGAACCCCTTGTTCCAGAGCCACATGTGGGACGGCTCGGCGGTGCCGATCGACGAGAACCTCGAGATCGGCAAGGAACTGCTGAAGCTCGCGGCCGAGGCCAAGATCATCCTCGAGGTGGAGATCGGCGTCGTGGGCGGCGAAGAGGACGGCGTCGAGGCCGCGATCAACGACAAGCTCTACACCTCCGCCGAAGACTTCCAGAAGACCATCGACGCGCTGGGCGCCGGCGAGCACGGCCGCTACCTGCTTGCCGCCACCTTCGGCAACGTGCACGGCGTGTACAAGCCCGGCAACGTGAAACTGCGCCCCGAGGTGCTCGCCGAGGGACAGCGCGTCGCGGCGGCGAAGCTGGGACTCTCCGAGGGTTCGAAGCCGTTCGACTTCGTCTTCCACGGCGGGTCGGGCTCGCTGAAGTCCGAGATCGAGGACTCGCTCAAGTACGGCGTGGTGAAGATGAACGTCGACACCGACACCCAGTACGCCTTCACCCGCCCGCTGGCCGGACACATGTTCGCCAACTACGACGGCGTGCTGAAGATCGACGGCGAGGTCGGCAACAAGAAGGTCTACGACCCGCGCAGCTACCTGAAGAAGGCCGAGGCGTCGATGTCCGAGCGCGTCGTCGAGGCGTGCAACGACCTGCACAGCAGCGGCCGGAGCGTGTCCGCCGGCTAGCTACTGGGGCGCTTGGCAGATCTTCCACTGCTCGTCGCGGAGCTCCAGATCGAAGCTCCGCGTCGAGCGGGTGGAGGGGTCGAAGGCCATGAACGACGTCACGTTGGCCTCGGCGTGGGAATCGTGCACGACGATCTGGTCGATGCTCGCGACGATCGGGTACTGCCGGGCCGCGGCCACCCGGGCGTGGATGTCCTTCCACTGCGCGTCGTCGTACCGGATGTAGCTGTCGGCGGTCTCGCCGCACGTGATGGTGCGCAGCGTCGACAGGTCGCCCTTCTGGATTGCGGTGTCGAAGTTCTGGATCGTCGAGCGCACCATGTCCTCGTGCGACACCGCGGCGTCGTCGTCGCGCGACATCAGCACGGTGCCGAGGATGGCGACGGCGGCCAGCGCGGCGATGACGAGGACCAGCGCGATCACCCAGCCCCAGCTGCGGCGACTGCGCGGCGGCTTCGGCTGGTCGCCACGGCCCGGAATCACTTGCGGCGCAGCGGCGCCCGCGGTGGGAATCGGTGCGGTGAAGGCGCCGGCCTCCGCGGCGTCGGACTGCCCGCGGGGCACGGCGAAGATCTCGGTGGCCGGCTCGGGTGCGGTCTCGATGATCTGGGTCTTGCCCGCGTCCATCCCCGACGGTGCGGTGAATCGGCGCTCCGGCTCGTCCGGTCCGGCGGCTCCGGCCAACGCGGCCGGGTCGATCACCTCGGTCTCGGGCGAAGAGCCGTCGTCCACGCCAGATTCCTTGTTCTCGTCCGTCCCCGATGGGTTCGACATGCGCGCTTCGGTCCTCCCTCGTGACTACGTCGATCTTATCCACCCCGAGCCCCGGCGAAGCCTGACGGCGTCGGCGTGTGATCCGCACGGCACAATAAGCGCATGACTCACATGGGCGATCTGCTGGGGCCTGATCCGGTCCGGCTTCCAGGCGACACCGAAGCCGAGGCTGAATTGGCCGCCGGCGAGAATCCGGCCATCGTCGCCGCCGCTCACCCGTCCGCCTCGGTGGCCTGGGCGACCCTGGCCGAGGATGCGCTCGCCGACGACAAGGCGGTCACCGCCTACGCCTACGCGCGCACCGGCTACCACCGCGGTCTCGACCAGCTCCGCCGCAACGGGTGGAAGGGCTTCGGTCCGGTGCCGTACTCGCACGAACCCAACCGCGGCTTCCTGCGGTGCGTGGCCGCCCTGGCCCACGCCGCCGACGCGATCGGCGAGACCGACGAATTCCAGCGGTGCCTCGACCTGCTCGACGACTGCGACCGGTCGGCCCGCGGCGAACTCGGCCTGGCCTAGCCCCCTAGCGCCTCCGTCAGGGCGGTGAGCTCGTCGGCCAGGGCGCCGGGGGCGTCCCCGACCGTCAGCCGACGCAGCTGCCCGGCGAGGCCCTCGGCGGCCTCGGGCGCCAGCAGCGGGCCCGCGGCCCGGACGTCCGCCTCCCAGCAGGCGGCGATGACGCGGTAGGCGAGTCGTTCGGCGGCCACCGCGGCGGGTCGCCACCGCTCACCCGGAGCCTGCGCGGCGTCGAGTGCGTCCCGCAGGTCGATGACGGCCAGCTGAAGATCCCGTCGTGAGCGCCGTGCCGCCAGCGTCGTGGTGTCGGCGGCGAGATGGGGCACGGTGGTCGCGACGGCGGCCACCACGTCGGCCAGCGCGTCGACCAGCCTGCTGGCCTCCTGGAACCGGCTCAGGATCAGGAACACCGCCACGCCGACCGCGCACCCGATCAGGGTGTCGCTGCCCCGGGCGAGCAGCAGCTCGCCGACGTCGACCCGGTGGCTGCCCGTCGAGATGGTCAGCGCCGCCGCGGTGATGAACACCGACGCCAGCCCGTAGTGCCGGACGACGAGCATCTCGATCGTCAACTGCAGCGCCGCCAGGATCGCGGCCAGCCACCACCCCTGCGGATGCAGCCATAGAATGCCCGCGGCGAGGATCAGCCCCACCCAGGTGCCCACCAGGCGGTCGGCGCCGCGCCGCAGCGTGCGGCCGTGGTCGGAACCCTGGTGCAGCACCAGGACGGCGGCCGCGATCGCCCAGTACGCGTGGCCGACGTCCAGCAGCATTGCTGCCGTGCCTGCCAAGGGCGCGGCGATCGCCACCCGGACCATCACGTGCCGGACGTGGGACCCGGGCCGAAGCGCGCGACGCAGGAGCACCGCCGCGCGCGGACGGGCCAGGGGGATCCGGTCCTCGGCGCGGGCCGGCATCGTCGCGGGGTCGGCCCGCAGCTCACCGATGCGACGGGCGGTGTCCGCCGTCCCCGGGGAGGGACCTCCGGCGACGGCCGCCGCCGTCATCGAGTCGGCGAACAGCACGTGCAGGGCGTGATTGGCGGCGTGCAGCTGCCGTAGGCGGTCGCCGGTGCTCGCGACGGGCTGGAAGTCGACGAGCGCGTTCCACGCCGCGTGCAGGGCGGCCGCGGCGCGGTGCCGAGCCGCCATTTCGTCGGCCGACCCCACGGCCTCGACGTACGCGGCCACCGCGGCGCCCGCCGTCGCGACCGCCACCCGCTCCGGACGACGCCGCTCGCGCAGGACGCCGGACATCTGCACCAGCCACGCCACCGCGCCACCGCCGAGCACCAGCGCACCCAGCTGCCACGGCGCCAGCTTCGCGGCCGAGACGCCGACGCCGGCCGCGCAGGCCAGCGCGAACACGTAGGCCCCTGGTGGCCCGACCGCCAGCGCGTTGCACAACCACACCGCCGCGACCGCCACCACCGAGACGACCGCGACGCCCAGCCACGCCACCTGCGCCGACCAGGACCCGACGGTGACCGCCGCCGCCAGGGCCACCGAGACCACGGCCAGTTGCACGGCCCGGTTGAGGTATGGCCGGTCGCCGCCGAAGCGGGCGGTGAACGCCCCGAGGGTGGCGATCAGGCCGGCGCCGACGTTGCCCACCGCGGTTCCGACGAGGACGGGGATCGCGGTGCTCGTCGCCGCGCGCACCGCCAGCGGCCACCGGGTGCTCATCCCGGGGTCAGAACCAGGCGGACCAGAACCGGGTCAGCTGGGAGCCGAGGCCGACCAGCCCGCCCGGGATGTCGAAGACGTCGACGAACCACAGCACGACCGAGAAGAACCACTGATTCAGCATCGGGGCCATCAGCAGGACGAACAGGATGATGAAACCCCACTGCTTGACCGGTTGAAGCTGCCGCTGGGTCTCCGGCTTGAGGTGCGGTTCCAGCGCGCCGTAACCATCGAGACCGGGGATGGGCAACAGGTTCAGCAGCACGGCCGTGACCTGCAGGAAGCCGAGGAACGCCACGCCCGACCAGAACACCGCGTGTTCGGGATCGAAGAAGAGTCGCGTCACGGTCAGCAGCACGATCGCCAGGACGACGTTGGCGAACGGACCGGCCAGGCTGACCGTCGTGCGCTGCCGCTTCGTCATCGACCAGGTGCGGACGTAGACCGCACCGCCGGGGAGCCCGATCCCGCCGAGGGCGATGAACAGCACCGGAATGCCTAGCGAGAGAAGCGGATTGGAGTACTTCAGTGGGTTGAGCGTCAGGTAACCGCGCACCTCGACGTCGTGGTCGCCGTAGCGCCAGGCCGTGTAGGCGTGGCCGAACTCGTGCAGACACAGCGACACCAGCCAGCCGAACACGACGAAGACGAACACCCCGGCGTAGGCCAGGGGGGTCGGGTCGAACTCGGCCAGCCAGGAGAGCACCCCGCCGACGGCGGTGATCGCCACGATGGCCAGGAACACCGGGCTGGGCCGCACGGATTGCCGCAGCGGACGGACGTTGCTCACCTCAACGAAACTACTGGACGCGCAGCCAACCCTTGGTGTGGCGGTAGAACGTCGACCGGCGCGCCGGACGCGAGGCGCGCACGCCGTCGCGCACGACCGTCACTCCGGTGGTGCCCAGCTGGGCGGCCCGGCCGGTCACCCAGCGGCGAGGTCGCAGGGGGCCGGTCAGCACCCGGGCACGTAGCCCCGGCACGTCGGCGATCGGCTCGATCCGCACGCCCGCCACCTCGCCGTCGAAGAGTTGCGTGTCGTCGACGACGGCCTCGCCGGCGACGGTCCTGGCCTCGTCGGGCGGCAGCCAGAGACCGGCGCGGGTCAACACCGCCCCCGTCTCGTCCCGGATCAGGGGGACCCGCCGCGCCGTCCCGGTACGTGCCCGCCGGGCCGTCCACGGTCGCCGGACCAGCGCGACCTCGACGTCCAACCGGTCGGCCCGCAGCAGCCTGGCCAGCACGATCGCCAGCTCGGCGGCCGTGCCGAGGACGATCAGGCGACCCGCGTCGGAGGCGGGGTCGACGTCGGTGGGCACGGTCACGTCGACGACGGGCAGTCCCGCCAGCGGTCGGGGCACCCGGCGGCCGGCGAACCGCAACACCACCGCTGCAAACGGCTGGGCATCAGGTCGGATAGGGTATGTCACCGGCTGTCACAGTATTCGAGGCAGATGAGCGGGAGAAACGCGATGCCGGCAATCGTCCTCATCGGCGCCCAGTGGGGCGACGAGGGCAAGGGAAAGGCCACCGATCTACTCGGTGGCCGCGTCCAGTGGGTTGTTCGTTACCAAGGGGGGAACAACGCCGGGCACACCGTCGTCCTTCCCAACGGTGAGAACTTCGCCCTTCACCTCATACCGTCGGGCATCCTGACCCCCGGTGTCACCAACGTCATCGGCAACGGTGTGGTGGTCGACCCCGGCGTGCTGCTCACCGAACTCAAGGGGCTCGAGGACCGCGGCGTCGACACGTCGCGGCTGCTGATCTCCGCCGACGCGCACCTGCTGATGCCGTACCACGTGGCCATCGACAAGGTGACCGAGCGGTACATGGGCAGCAAGAAGATCGGCACGACCGGTCGCGGCATCGGACCCTGCTATCAGGACAAGATCGCGCGCATCGGCATCCGGGTCTCCGACGTGCTCGACCCCGATACGCTGACCCAAAAGGTCGACGCCGCACTGGAATTCAAGAACCAGGTGCTCGTCAAGATCTACAACCGCAAGGCGCTGGACCCGCACGAGGTGCGCGACGCGCTGCTCGAGCAGGCCGAAGGCTTCAAGCACCGCATCGCCGATGCCCGGCTGCTGCTGAACGAGGCGCTGGAGAACGGCGAGACGGTGCTGCTGGAAGGTTCGCAGGGCACGCTGCTCGACGTCGACCACGGCACCTATCCCTTCGTGACGTCCTCGAATCCGACGGCGGGCGGCGCGTCCGTCGGCTCGGGCATCGGGCCGACGAAGATCACGACGGTGCTGGGAATCCTGAAGGCGTACACCACGCGCGTCGGATCCGGCCCGTTCCCGACCGAACTGTTCGACGAGTTCGGCGCGTACCTGTCCAAGACCGGCGGGGAAGTCGGCGTCACGACCGGCCGGGCGCGTCGTTGCGGCTGGTTCGACGCCGTCATCGCCCGCTACGCCACCCGCGTCAACGGCATCACCGACTACTTCCTGACCAAGCTCGACGTGCTGTCCAGCCTGGAGACGGTGCCGGTGTGCGTCGGCTACACCGTCAACGGCAAGCGCACCGACGAGATGCCGATGACGCAGAGCGACATCGCGATTGCCCAGCCGGTGTACGAGGAGCTACCGGGGTGGTGGGAGGACATCAGCTCCTGCCGCACCTTCGAGGAGCTGCCCGCGAAGGCGCGCGACTACGTCCTGCGACTCGAAGAGCTTGCCGGCGCCCATGTTTCGTGCATCGGCGTCGGACCCGGTCGCGAGCAGACCATCGTGCGCCGGGACATCCTAGGGCCCAGGTGAGCGAAGCCACCGGCGGGTTCCCGCTCCTCGAACCCGTCGACCCCGGACCGGGTTTCGGGCACTTCCTGGAGTCGATGCGGCGTCTGCAGGACCTCGCGGTCTCGGCCGACCCGGACGGTGACACCTGGACCGAGGCGGCCGCGCGGGTGGACGCGCTGGTCGACCTGCTCGCCCCGACCGAGGCGCCCGAGGGCGTCGGCCCGGCCAACCGGGCGCCCGCGCTGCCGGGGGCGGGCAGCCTGCTGATGGCGCCCTACGTCATCACCAGCATGGAGCCCGACGGCGTCGCGCTGACGGTCCGGTTCAGTCGATTCCACGTCGGCGGCAACTCCGCCGTGCACGGTGGAGTGCTCCCGCTGCTGTTCGACTCGATCTTCGGGATGGTCATCCACGCGGCGGGTCGGCCGATCAGCCGCACCGCCTTCCTGCACGTCGACTACCGCAACGTCACGCCGATCGACACGACGTTGACCGCGCGCGGCTGGATCCGGGAGACCGACGGGCGCAAGGCGTTCGTCAACGCCGAACTGCGCAGGCCCGACGGCACGCTGTGCGCGGAGGCCAACGGGTTGATGATCCGGCTGCTCCCCGGTCAACCCTGACCCAAAGCCGGATTCGCGTGTCACCATGACGCGGTGACCGAGAAGCTGCGCAAGCTGACGACCCCACGCTCGGCGGCCGCCGCCGGGGTGTTGTTCGCGCTGCTGTTCGGCGCCGCCCTGGTTCTGATCCGCACGTCGCTGCCCGAGCACCCCGACATCGGCACCTCCTGGCTGGAATCCGGCCGGGGCAAGATCCACGTCGCCGCCCTGCTGCTGCCCTTCGCCGGCGTCACCTTCCTGTGGTTCATCGGCGTGGTGCGCGACGGCTTCGGCCGCTACGAGGACAAGTTCTTCTCCTCGGTGTTCATCGGCAGCGGACTGCTGTTTTTGGCGATGACGTTCACGGCCAGCGCGGTCGGGGTGGCGCTGTCGGCGAGCCATTCCTTCACCGCCGACGCGGCCGCCCACGCCGAGGTCGTCGCCTTCGGTCAGGTGCTGATGATGACGTTGACCAAGACCTACGCGCTGCGGATGGCGGCGGTCTTCATGATGTCGCTGGCGACCATCTGGCTGAAGACGGGTCTGATGCCGCGCTGGCTGGTGATGACGACCTACGCCGTGGTGGCGGCGGTGTTGCTGGCCGCGGACGTCAGCATGTGGATCGCGCTGGCCTTCCCGGCGTGGGTGATGGTGGTCAGCCTGTTCGTGCTTGCCCGGCGGGAATCACACCAGCCGCAGCACTGACGCCGGGCAGATGTCGACCGCCTGGCGGGCGTTGTCCTCCTCGGCCGCCGGCACGTCGGGGGCGAGGAGCACCACCACGCCGTCGTCGTCCTGGTCGAACAACGCCTCGGAGACCATCACGCAGTTGCCCGACGAAATGCAGGCGTCGCGGTCGGCTTCGAGCTTCATGACAACCTCCTAGAAGCTGACGGCCAGCGACCGCAACCCGTAGATGAAGTGGAACGAGCGGAACTTCACGTCGTCGAAGTCGTCGGCGAGCGCGAGCGTCGGGAAGCGGTGGAACAGCGCCGGCCAGGCGATCCGCATCTCCATCCGCGCGAGCGGCGCGCCGAGGCAGTGGTGCACCCCGTGGCCGAACGCGAGGTGACCCGCGGCGCCGCGCCGGATGTCGAACGTGTCCGGGGACCCGGTGAATTCGGGATCGCGGTTGGCCGACGGCAACGAGGCGAAGACCAGCTGGCCCTCGGGAATCGTCACACCGGAGATCTCGACCGCGGTCGTGGTGACCCGGGGGATGGAGGTGTGCACGATCGACAGCCACCGCAGCATCTCCTCGACGGCCGGGCCGACGAGGTCCGGATCGTCGCGCACGGCGGCCAGCTGGTCGGGGTGCCGCAGCAGGGCGAGGGTGCCCAGGCCCAACATGTTCGACGTGGTCTCGTGGCCGGCGAGCAGCAGCAGGCTGGCGATGCCGATGAGCTCGTCGTCGGTCAGTTCGTCGCCGTGCTCGCGGATCAGCATGCCCAGGATGTCCTCGCCGGGGTGGCTGCGGGCGCGCGTCACCAGCGACTGCATGTAGGCCCGGCCCTGGCGCTGCATCTCGAGCCGCTCGGGCATGGGCAGCGACAGGTCGAGCTGGCGTACCGAGCGGGCCTGGAAGTCGGCGCGGTCCTCGTACGGCACGCCGAGCAGCTCGCAGATGACCAGGGACGGGATCGGCAGGGCGAAGTTCTCGACGAGGTCGACCGGTGACCCGGCGGACTCCATGGCGTCGAGGTGCTCGGTGACGATGTCGGTGATCCGGGGTTCCAGCCGCTTGATCCGGCGGATGGTGAACTCCGGGGTGAGCATGCGGCGCAGCCGTTGGTGCTCCGGCGGGTCGAGACCAAGCAGGTTTCCCGCCCGGCTGCTGGCGACCTCCTCGTCGGACAGCACCGGCGCACCGGGGATCACGAACCCCGGCGGCCGGGAGTTGGAGAAGTACTCGTGGTCGGACAGCACCCGCTTGACGTCGTCGTGCCGGGTCACCAGGTACACCGGGAACCCCATCGCGTTGACCACCTTCTCGACGCCGGCGCCCTGCCGGATCTCGCCGAGTTCGGGGGTGGGGTCGAACGCGTTGCGGCGCATGTGCACCGGTGGCAACGAGGGAGCCGATGTGGTCATGACTTCGACGGTACCGGCGCGTTCCGCGCCGTGACGACGGTCGAGGTCAGCGTCTCAAGAAGTCGTCGACGACCCGGTTGACGAGGTCGGGGTCCTCGAGTCCGGCCAGGTGCGCGACCCCGTCGAGGACGACGAACGCCGCCCCGGGAATGGCGTCGGCCATCGCCTTCGTCTCGGCGGTGGGAAACGTCGCATCCTCGGCACCGGCGACCACGAGGACGGGCGTGGTGATCCGTGACAGCAGCGCGCGCTGGTCGGGGCGCCGCGGCACGACGCTGCGCACGGCCCACGCGCAGGACGTCACGTCGTCGGCGCGAACCGTGTCCCGGACGTAGGAGACGACGGCGGGTCGGGTGCGCAGCGTCGTCGGTCCGAGGAACGCCCTGAGCACCGAGCGGGTGAGCGGCGGCCGAATTCCCCCCAGCCACTGAGCCATTCGCAACAGCGCCCCGTATTCGACCCGCTGCCCGAGGCCGGCGGCCGAGGCCGTGCAGTTCATCAGGATCGAGCGCCCGACGCGGTCGGGGTGACGTGCGGCGAACGTGCCGCCGATCATCCCGCCCCAGGAGTTGCCGACGACGTGCGCCCGGTCGACTCCGAGGGCGTCGAGCACGTCGACGATGCAGCGGGCACATTCGTCGAACGTGAATGTGCGCGTAAGTCGTTCGCTGTCCCCGTGTCCGGGCGGGTCGACGAGGACGACGCGGTACCGGTCGGCGAAGTGACGGGCCTGCGCCGACCACATGTCGCCCGTCATCAGCAGGCTCGGCCAGAACAGGATCGTCTCCCCGGCACCGCCGACGCGCACGCGAAGCTGGCCGAGGGCGGTGTCCACCCGAACGTTCTCCACGGGGGAACGGTAATCGCCTAGTCGCGGTCGAGCGTCGCTTCCTCCAGGTCCAACCCACGCAACACCGACCGGAGCACCTCGTCGTCGATCCGGCCGGCGTCGCGCTCGTCGATGAACGTCTGTCGCTCCGCGCGCAGCATCTCCAGGCGCAGCCGCCGGAACGCCGCCGCGGGGCCCTCGCCGATCTCGTCGTCGCTACGGCCCAACTGTTCCCACGCGGCGTTGCTGCGGCGGTCGTTCCAGTGGCGCAGGATCGAGGCGGCGCGCTCGGGGACGTCGGTGTCCGGACGCTGGTTGGCCATGATCTCGTCGAGCCGGTCGGCGGCGGCCTGGGCCGCCTTGGTCTGCGCGGCCGCCTCGGCGAGGGCGTCCTGATGGGCGTCGTCGCCGGGCACGTCGAGCACCTTGATGATCCACGGCAGGGTCAGCCCGTGCAGCAGCAGCGTGCCGACGACCACCACGAAGGTGAGGAATACCAGCTGTGGCCGGCCGGGGAACTCCTCGCCCGAGAGCGTGGTGACCGGCACGGCGAATGCGGCGGCCAGCGACACCACGCCGCGCATCCCCGCCCACGCGACGATGAAGACCTGCGCCTTGGTCGGGGCCTCCTCGCTGTCCCGGATGCGCCGCGACAGCTTGCGCGGCACGTATGCCATCAGGAAGACCCAGACGATCCGGACGCCGATCACCGTCGCCAGCACGGCCGCCGAGGCGATCGCCAGCACTTCGGCGGAGATACCCTTCAGCTCGGCCACCACCGTCGGCAGCTGCAACCCGATCAGCAGGAAGGCGAACGACTCGAGGACGAACTGCAGCGTCTTCCACACCGCGGTGTCCTGCAGTCGGGTGGCGTAGCTGGCCTTCGTCGAGCGCTGGCCGAGGATCAGCGCGGCGACGACGACGGCGATCACGCCGGAGCCGTGCACCTCCTCGGCGAGCAGGTAGATGAAGAACGGCGCGACCAGGCCGAGCGCGCTCTCCACCAGCGAGTCACCGAGCCAGCCCCGCACGTAGACGATGAGCGAGCCCGTCGCGAAGCCGATCACGGTGCCGCCGACGGCCGCGAGGGCGAAGGTGAACACCGGCGTGCCCCAACTGCTCGCGGTACCGATCGCGGCGGCGAGGGCGACCTTGTAGGCGGTCAGCGCCGTCGCGTCGTTGAGCAGGCTCTCACCGCCGAGCAGCGTCATGATCTGGCGGGGCAGACCGAGCCGGCGTCCGATCGCGGTGGCCGACACGGCGTCGGGCGGCGCGACGATGGCGCCCAGGGTCAGGGCCGCGGCCAGGGTCAACTCGGGCACGGTGTGATAGGCGACGATGCCGACGGCGAAGGTGGTCACCAGGGGCAGTCCGACCGCCAGCAGACCGATCCGGCGCGTGTTCCTGCGCATCGCCACGTAGCTGCTCTCGAGGCCCGCCGACCACAGCAGAGGCGGCAGGATGACGAACAGCACCAGGTCGGGTTCCAGCTCGATGCCGTCCACGCCGGGGATCAGACCGGCCAGCAGGCCCGCCACGACCAGCGCCAACGGTCCCGAGACGTCGTACCGGCGCGCGATCCCGGCGAGCACGACCGACGCCACGAGCACCGCGAGCAATGAGGCTCCACCCACGCTGCCAACCCTTCTGTCCATCAACCGACCGGGGCCGCCCTATTGTTGACGGCATGCGGAGGAGAACGCGACAGCGCGACGTGAATTCCCCGCCGGCCCCCTCGACGTGCGAGCACCTGGCCGAGACCGTCGACGCGGCCGAGCCGGAACCTCGGACGCCCGGCAGATGCCAGGAATGCGAAGAACTCGGTGAGAGTACCTGGGCGCACCTCCGGATGTGCCTGACGTGTGGGCACGTCGGCTGCTGCGACTCCAGCCCGCACAAGCACGCCAATCGGCACTTCCACGAGACCGACCATCCCGTCATGCGCTCGGTGGAGCCGGGGGAGAACTGGCGGTGGTGCTACGTCGACATCCGGCTCGGCTGAGCGTCTGGCAGGGTGGTTAGGCGATGAGTGAAAGCACCGATCGACCCGTCACGACGGTTCTGCTGCTGGGCGGTGGTGACACGGGTCCCGAGCTGGCCCTGGCCTTCGAGCGCCTTGGCGTCGCGGTCGTGCGCGTCGACGACTGCGCCGACGCCGACGCGATGACCGCACTGCTGGACGACCATCAGCCGGACTACGTGGTCGCCGTGTCGTCGGACGTCTCACCCGCGGTGCTCATCGCCGCGGCCGAGCGCGAGTCCGTCGAGGTGTTCCCGACGCCGCGGGCGACGCGGCTCGGCGCCGACCGCGAGGGCCTGCGCAAGCTGGCCGGCGACGAGCTCGGCTTGCCGACGGTGCCGTTCTGGTTCGCGTCCTCGGCCGAGGAACTGGCCGCCGTGGCCGACCACGCCGGCTTCCCCCTGGTGGTCACCCCGTTGTTCGGGGCGGTGACCGACGGGCAGTCGGTTCTGACGCGGGCCGACGACGTGGAGGCCGCGTGGCGACGGGCGGCCGCGGCGCTGCCGACGCCGCAGAACCGGGTGATGGCCGAGACCGTCGTCGAGGTCGACGAGGAAGTCACGCTGCTGACCGTGCGCACCACCGAGCCGTCGGGGCCGGCGGTGCAGTTCTGCGAACCCATCGGGCACCGTCGCGCCGACGGACGACCGTTGGAGACGTGGCAGCCGGAGCGGTTGTCGCTCGCCGCGCTCGACGCGGCGCGGTCCATCGCGGCACGCATCGTCCATTCCCTCGGCGGGCGGGGGGTGTTCGCCGTCGAACTGCTGGTCCGCGGCGACGAGGTGTACTTCGCCACCGTCGACGCGCAGCTGTGCGACGTGGGCCTGCTAACCCTTCGCTCCCAACGCCTTTCGCAGTACGAACTGCATGCCAGGGCAATCCTCGGGTTGTCCCTCGACACCATCATGATCTCGCCCGCGGCCGCGGAGGTGGCCGCCCGCCGTGACGTTCCCGCCGGGGAGCTGAAGGAGGCGCTGGAGGTGCCGGAGAGCGACGTCCGACGGCTCGTGACGACCTCGGCCGCCATCGCGACGGCACCCGACGTCGTCCGGGCCCGCGACCGGGCCCACCGGGTGTCGACCGTCGTGCACGGACTCGGGTCGTGACCGACCCGGAACCGGAACCCGACGCCGACCGTCCGACCATGGCGCCGTTCCTGGGCGCGTTCGCGCTCTTCGCGCTCATCGTGCTCGGCATCGTGTTGTTCAACGTGTTCGGGTCGGAGACCACCACGCCGGGGGACCAGGTGGCGAAGGCGGCCGTCGGCCAGAACGACGCGATGCAGCGCCAGGACTTCGGCAAGTTCCAGACCTTCACGTGCCGCGCCGCGCAGGGCTCGGAGGCCGACTTCCTGGCGCGTCAACGTGATTCGGTGGCCAAGGACGGCGAGCGCTACCTCGACGACGTCACCGACATCTCCGTCGACGACGGCCGCGCCTCGGCGACGGTGACCTACCACTTCGACAAGACCGCCGAGACGAAGACCCCGGCCGAGGTGACGTTCGTCCAGGAGGACGGGGCCTGGAAGGTCTGCCCAAGCTAGGTCGGCCCCAGGCGGCTGTGGGACACTCGCGGTCGTGAGCTATGCGGGAGACATCACCCCTGAAGAGGCGTGGAAGTTGTTGGCGCAGGACCCCGAGGCCGTGCTCGTCGACTGTCGCACCGAGGCCGAGTGGCGCTTCGTCGGCGTGCCCGACACGACGTCGCTGCGCCGCGAGGTGGTCTACGTGGAGTGGAATCGCTCCGACGGCTCGCACAACGACGCCTTCGTCGACGACCTGGTCTCCGCGGGCGTCACCCCGGGTGAGCGCCCGGTGGTGTTCCTGTGCCGCTCGGGCAATCGGTCCATCGGTGCGGCGGAGGCCGCCACCGGGGCGGGGATGACGCCGTCCTACAACGTGCTCGACGGATTCGAGGGCAACCTCGACGAGGCGGGCCATCGGGGCGCCACCGGCTGGAAGGCCGTGGGCCTGCCGTGGAGGCAGTCATGAGCGAACCGGTGCCGAGCGTCCGCATTCCGAAGCCGTTGCCCGAGGGCGTCAGTCAGGCGACCATCGGGGTGCGCGGCGGCCTGCTGCGGTCGGAGTTCGAGGAGACCTCCGAGGCCCTGTATCTGACGTCGGGCTACGTCTACGCCTCGGCCGGCGACGCGGAGAAGGCGTTCACCGGCGAGATCGACCGCTACGTGTACTCGCGCTACGGCAACCCCACCATCTCGATGTTCGAGGAGCGGCTGCGGCTGATCGAGGACGCGCCCGCGGCGTTCGCGACGGCCACGGGCATGGCCGCGGTGTTCACCGCACTCGGCGCCTTGCTGGGAGCCGGTGACCGGTTGGTCGCCGCCCGCAGCCTGTTCGGCTCGTGCTTCGTGGTGTGCAGCGAGATCCTGCCGCGCTGGGGCGTCGAGGTGGTCTTCGTCGACGGCGAGGACCTCTCGCAGTGGGAGGAGGCGCTGTCGGTCCCGACCCAGGCGGTATTCTTCGAGACGCCGTCGAATCCCATGCAGTCGCTGGTCGACATCGCCGCGGTGTGCGACCTCGCCCATGCCGCCGGCGCAAAGGTGGTGCTGGACAACGTCTTCGCCACTCCGCTGCTGCAGCAGGGGCTGCCCCTGGGCGCCGACGTCGTCGTCTACTCCGGCACCAAGCACATCGACGGCCAGGGCCGGGTGCTCGGCGGGGCGATCCTGGGTGACGAGGAGTTCATCGACGGGCCGGTGCAGAAGTTGATGCGCCACACCGGACCGGCGATCAGCGCGTTCAACGCGTGGACCATGCTCAAGGGCCTCGAGACGCTCGCGGTCCGGGTCAACTACTCGAACGCCTCGGCGCAGCGGGTCGCGGAGTTCCTGCAGGAGCACCCGGGGGTGTCGTGGGTGAAGTACCCGTTCCTGGAGAGCCATCCGCAGTACGACCTGGCCAAGCGGCAGATGCGCGGTGGCGGCACCGTCGTGACGTTCGAGCTGGCCGGTCGCACCAAGCAGAGCGCGTTCGACGTGCTGGACAAGCTGCAGGTGATCGACATCTCGAACAACCTGGGCGACGCCAAGTCGCTGATCACCCACCCGGCCACGACGACGCACCGCGCGATGGGTCCGGAGGGCCGGGCGGCGATCGGGCTGGGTGACGCGGTGGTCCGCGTGTCCATCGGGCTCGAGGGCACCGAGGACCTCATCGCGGACCTGGATCGGGCGCTGAGCTAGGTGTCGCGGTCGAGTGCGGCCAAGAAGGCGCGGCGCAAGAAGCGCGTCGGCGCCCGCAACGACAGCTGGCTGCCCGACGAGGTGCACGCCGAGATCAAGGGCGTCGCGCGCATCGCCGACGTGATCATCCCGCGCGGTTGGGAGTTCGACACCGACTTCTCGACCGACGACTTCGTCACCTGGTACTACCCGCCCTCGGGGATCGACGACGACTCCGGGGACGACGACGTCGAGCCGGTGACCAGGATCTGGCTGACCGACCCAGACGAGCCGCACGTCATCGTCGTCGGATCGGGTGAGGACGACGGCGACGTGACGCTCACCGTCGAGGACCTGTTCGCCCGGCTCGACGAGTTCGAGGGCCACCGGGCGGGCTGAGGCCGGGCCGTCGTGTCGGTGCCCGGACGTACTCTCGTCCCATGTCGGGCCCGGATCGCCTCGTGTACTACCTGCGGGGTGTCCCGGACCGTTTCGACGGAGCGCCCGACGCCATCGAGATTCCTCGCGTGTACGAGTCCGAAGCCGAGGCGCGGGCCGAGCTGAGCGTCGTCATGACGTTGAGCCGGATGGTGCACGGTGACGTCGTGGCCGACTCGGCCAGCTGGTACCTGCAGTCCGCCGACGTCACCAGTCCGCCCGCCGTCGACGACGAGCAGGTGTTCCACGGCTACCTGCTCGCCGACACGGTGTATCCGCTCGCGGGCGGTTGGGACGGGCTGCTCGAGGCGTTCGACTGGGAGCCGTTCGTCTGCGAGATCGAACGGCGCCGAGCCCACCGCGCCCGGCTTCCGTGGGAACCGAAGATGGTGGGGCAGTTCAGCATCGAGACGTGTCAGCCGACGTGTGCGGTCGACTACTCGTTCTTCCGCTTTACGCCGGTGTCCTCGGAACTGCTGGTCCGTCCGCTCGACGTGTACGTGACCGAGCCGTTGTTCTAGAGCGCGCGGGCTAGTCCGTCTTCTCCAGCACGCCGATGGCGGCCTGGGCGCGGTCCTCGTAGGACTTGCGCGCGGTGGTGTCGAACTGCAGGAACACGTGGTCGTTGCCCATCTGCTTGGACAGCCAGCGCCGGCCGCGCGGTCCCAGCATGGAGGTGACGGCGCCGACGAACCGCAGCGGTCCGGGCACCGACACGTGGGTCTTCGGCTTGTCGAGGGACTTCACGATGGCGGCCGCGATGTCCTCGGGCTCGACGGGCTTCTGCGCACCGGTGTTCTTCGTGCCCGAGATGAGCTCGGTGTTGGTGAAGGTCGGCAGGATGCAGGTGACCTCGACGCCCTGGGGCGCGAACTCGTCGGCCATGGCGGTGGTCAGTCCGACCACGGCGAACTTGGTGCCGGCGTAGACGACCTGGCCCGGGACCGCGACCATGCCCGCCATCGAGGCGATGTTGACGACGTGTCCGCGGCGGCGGCGCACCATCTCGGGCAGCACCAGCTGGCAGCCGGTGAGCACACCGTAGAAGTTGACCTCGATGGAGGACCGGATCGACTGTTCGGACTGCTCGAGGAACGGGCCGACGGGCATGACGCCGGCGTTGTTGATGAGCACGTCGATGTGGCCGTCGCCGTCGGCGCGGGCCTTGTCGAGGAACATCTCGAATGATTCCCGGTCGGTGACGTCGAGGGGATGACCGGTGACCTGGCCGTACCTGGCCAGACCGGCGACGGCCGACTCGAGGACCGCCACGTCGCGGTCACCGATGACGACCCGTGCGCCGCGGTTGAGGAGGGCCCGCGCGGTGGCGTGGCCGATGCCGCGGGCGGCTCCGGTGATGGCGACTGTTCTGCCCCTGATGTTGTCCATGAGGCCGAACTTTACACGTGTCAAGTTTGGCCTGTCGACATCCTCTCGTCAGGAGGCGTCGGAGCCGTTGGCGCCGTTCCTCGGATTGCTGCCGCCGGTTGCCTGCCCGCCCGTGCCGCCGGTTCCACCCACCGCGGCGCCGTCGCCGCCGCGACCGCCCTTGGCGGTGGAAGTGCCGATGTCCGCGACCGTCGAGGTGCCACCTGAACCACCGGAGCCCCCGGTGGTCGCTCCGGTGCCGCCGTTGCCACCGCGTCCGCCCCTGCCGTCGCCGAAGCGGATGTCACCCGCGCCGCCGTTGCCACCGCCGCCGCCGGTGCCACCCGCACTGCTGCCACCGTTGCCGCCCCGACCGCCGGTGCTCGTGCTGGCGCCGGTGCCGAACGTGTCGGAGGAGCCGCCGTTGCCGCCCATGCCGCCGGTACCGGTGCCGGTGGTGCTGCCGCCCGTTCCGCCGTTACCGCCGCTGACGCTGCCGCTGCTCCCGTTGGTGCCGTTGCCGCCGTTACCGCCGTTGCCGCCGTTGGCCGAACCGGTGGCGCCGCCGCCCGTTCCGCCTCGCCCGCCGTCGCCGCTGCCGTTGTTGCTCGAGGTTCCGTCGCCGCCGTTGCCTGCATCACCGCCGTTGCCGCTGCCGGCGCTGACGCCGCCGTTGCCGCCGCGGCCACCCGTGCTCGTGCCCGCCAGGTTGGTGCCGGCGCCGCCGACGCCGCCGTTGCCACCCGCACCGGTCACCCCGCCGGTTCCACCGGCGCCACCGCGCCCGCCGTCGCCCGCGCCGAAGGCACTGTCCCCGTCGCCGCCCTTGCCGCCCGTGCCGCCCGCACCGTTGCCCGTGCCGTTGCCGCCCTTGCCGCCGACGCCGCCCACCGTGGAACCGAACGAACTGTTGTCGCCCCCGGCCCCGCCCGATCCGCCGGCACCGCCATTGCCGATGAATCCGCTCGCGCCGCCGTTGCCGCCCTTCCCGCCCCGCTGTCGACTTGGGTCGTCGAGGTTGTCCACTCCGTCCCCACCGGCGCCACCCGTGCCGCCGCTGCCGAAGAACAATCCGCCGTTGCCCCCATTGCCGCCCTTGAGGCCTGCCGTGGCCGAGCCACCGATTCCGCCGTTGCCGAACAGTCCCGCGTTACCGCCGTTTCCGCCATTGGCGCCGTTTCCGCCGCTGCCGAAGAAGAGCCCGCCGTTCCCGCCGTTGCAGGCCGCGGCGGCGCAGTCGGCCGGCGCGTCTGCGCCGTTGCCGATGAAGAGTCCGATCAAGGCGAACGGATCGCCCGGCTGGGCCTGGGCGGCGCGGGCGGTCGGCCGCGCCGCGGTGGAGGAGGAGTCCGACGACGACCCGTCCAAGATCCACCACGGCGTCGACGAGGTCGACGCCAACGACACCTGGGCGGTTACCGGAGCGGCGGTCGCTACGGTCGGCGAGCCGCCGAGCAACAGGCCGGCGCCGGTGACGGCGAGGCCCGTAGTGGTCAGGGGAGCGACTAGCAGCCACGCCCGCACGGAGGTGTTGACCTTGGTCGACTTCGAGTGATTGCCCATCGAGACCCCATCAGTGGTGTGTGTGCGGCGTCACAGCAGCGCCGCCGAGGCTGACGGTAGCAGCGGTGCGTCGTTTCGCTGCCGAACTTTTGGCTAATTCCGCGATCGGTAATATATGACGGCTTCACGGCACCCGTGGGTTTTGGATTGGTCGTCGGAAGACGAAGGTACTGTGCACCGCTCTCTGTGATGTGGAGACCGTGCGTTGCGCCTTTGCGCGTTGCGATGGCCCCGATCACGCCGCTATGGAAAACAAGATCAAGTTTGCTGTAGGTCGCGGAGTTTAGATCACGGTGACTTGATGGCCGCCGAGCGGAATGCGAGCGCCGAGTTCGCGGTAGACATGGAGGTGATGACTCTGCCCACCGTCGACGGACTGCGCTTCGTCACCGTCGGCCAAGACGACGAGCTGGCCGAGCCGCTGATGGCCGAGCTCGCCGTCGAGTACGCCACGCGGTACGGCGGCACGCCCGAGAAGGTGTCGTCCTGGCTGCGGGGCTATCCGGCCGCCGAGTTCGAGGCACCCGCCGGCGGCATGCTGATCGGCGTCCTGGAGGGCACGCCCGTGACGGGCGGCGCGTTCCGCCGCTTCGACGAGCACACCGCCGAGCTCAAGCGGATCTGGACCGACAGCGCACACCGCAGGCGCGGGCTGGGGCGGCTGCTGCTGATCGAGCTCGAGGCCGAGATCGCCGCACGCGGCTACCGGCGCGTCTACCTCACCACCGGTGACCGCCAGCCGGAGGCCGAGGCGCTCTACGAGGCCGCCGGCTACACCAGGCTCACCGATCCGCTTCCAGCCGACGGCGAGGTCTACCCGATTGCCTTCGCGAAGGAGCTGCAGCCGTGAACGTGCCGCTGTCCATCCTCGACCTGTCGCCGCTCAGCGAGGGTGGTGACGCCGCCACGGCGCTGCGCAACACCGTCGACCTGGCCCGGCACGCCGAGCACTGGGGTTACCGCCGCTACTGGCTCGCCGAGCATCACTTCGTCTCCGTGGCGAGTTCGTCGCCCGCCGTGCTGATCGGCCAGCTGGCCGCGGCCACCACCCGCATTCAGGTCGGGGCGGCCGCCGTCCAACTCGGCTACACCACCGCCGTCGCGGTGGTGGAGAGCTTCGGCATCCTGGACGCGTTGTATCCCGGCCGCGTCGACCTCGGAGTGGGACGCTCCGGCCAACGTCGCCGCGAGGAGATCTCGGCACGGCCGCCGACCCGGCCGGCCGCCTCACCCCGCGCCTGGCGCGAGGTCGACGGCGTCGTCGTCCCGACCCCCTTCGACCTCAGCGCGATGATGCGCAACCCACGCCTGCGCGCGCGAACGTCGGTACTGCAGCAACCGGAGGCCAACGCCCCCGACTTCGCCGACCAGGTCGCCGACATCCTCGCGATGCTCGACGGCACCTTCCGCGTCGGCGACGTCGAGGTGCACGCCGTGCCGGGTGAGGGAGCTGCGTTGCGGCCGTGGGTGTTCGGCAGCAGCAAGGGCCAGAGCGCGCGGGTGGCCGCGAAGTTCGGCCTCCCGTTCGTCGCGAGCTACCACATCACGCCTGCCACGGCGCTCGAGGCCGTCGACGTGTACCGCGACAACTTCCAGCCGTCGGCCGCACTGCCCGAGCCGTACGTGGTCGTGTCCGCCGACGTCGTTGTGGCCGAGGACACCGCCACCGCGCAGCACCTCGCGTCGAGTTACGGGCAGTGGGTCTACGCCATTCGCGCGGGTGACGGCGCAGTGCCGTACCCGGACCCGGCGTCCGCCCGACCCCTGACGACCGAGCAACTCGACGTCGTCAAGGACCGCACCGCAACCCAGTTCGTCGGCGACCCCGACGAGGTCGCCCACCGGCTCGACGCGCTGCAGCGGCTCAGTGGGGCCGACGAACTGGTGATCACCTCGGTGACGCACGACCACGCCGACCGGCTGCGCTCCCACGAGCTGATCGCCACGCGGTGGGGGTTGTAGGGGCCGCTACGCTGGAAAGGTGCTGTCAGAGCTGACCGTGGGCTGGCTGCTGTTGGCCGCCGGTCTGCTGACGTTCGTCGCGGGGGTGGGGTTGCGATCCCACGTCGGCCGACGTCCCAACAAGCGAGTCGGCCGGGTGCTGAGCAGATTTCGTGAGTCGTCGATCGGCAGTGCCCTCTACGGGCCCGTCGCCTCGGATGCCCGCGACCCCGAAGAACTCGACCAGACGGTCCTGATGCCGACCATCGTGCTGGGCTGCGGCTTTCTGCTGACCGGGATCTTCCTGCTCGGCTACGACCTGCTCACCTAGACGAGGCGACCGCCGCCGCCTGCGTCGCCGCCTCGCGGACTGAACCGCGCCACGCCGGCCCGTGACCGGGCAGCAGGACCTCGGTGTCCAACGCCCCCAAGGTCGTCAGACTGCGGAGGCAGGCGGCCTGGTCGTGGTTGAACAGGCCCGGCAACAATTGCGGTCCGCGGTGCGTCGAGGTGGGGTGACCGGTGACCAGCGCGTCGCCGCTGACGAGCACGCCGTCGACCAGGTACGAGCAGTGCCCGCCGGTGTGGCCGGGCGTCGCGATGATCGCCGGCGTGCCGGGCAGGGCGGCGGCGACCTCGTCGGTCAGGGCGCGCGCGGTGGGGATGGCGTCGCGGGTCAGGGCGCCGACGCGGGCGATGCCCAGCGACCACGTGAGGTACCGCGGCTGCCAGGCCTTGGCGGCCAGCGCGATCGGTGACACCTGCTCGAGGTAGTCGCGATGGGCGTGTCCCACCTCGCTGGTGTGGCAGAAGACCGGCGTGCCATGGTTTTTCGCGAACCAGATCGCGGAACCGAAGTGGTCGACGTGGGCGTGGGTGAGCAGGATCGCGTGGACGTCGTCGACGCCGAAGCCGAGCTGTCGCACCGAGTCGAGGACGTCGTCGCGTTGCCCCGGGAAGCCCGCGTCGATGATCACCACACCACTGCCATCGGTGACCAGCGTCCAGTTGACCAGGTCGGTCTGGGCGAAGTGCACGGAGTCGGTGATGGCCGAGAGAGTCGCCACGCGGACGAGTGTAACGAGACGGGTGGAATATCCCGTCCACCCCAGGAGTAGAAAAGAAGCGTGGCTGAACTCAAGTTGGGATACAAGGCGTCGGCGGAACAGTTCGCCCCGCGGGAACTCGTCGAGCTGGCCGTGGAGGCCGAGGCGCACGGCATGGACAGTGCGACGGTCAGTGACCACTTCCAGCCGTGGCGCCACGAGGGCGGCCACGCGCCGTTCTCGCTGGCGTGGATGACCGCGGTCGGGGAGCGCACCAAGCGACTGGTGCTCGGCACCTCGGTGCTGACCCCGACCTTCCGATACAACCCCGCGGTGATCGCGCAGGCGTTCGCCACGATGGGCTGCCTTTACCCCGACCGGATCTTCCTCGGCGTCGGCACGGGCGAGTCGCTCAACGAGATCGCCACCGGATTCGAGGGCGAGTGGCCGGAGTTCAAGGAGCGCTACGCGCGCCTGCGCGAGTCCGTGCGGCTGATGCGCGAACTGTGGCTGGGCGACCGCGTCGACTTCGACGGCGAGTACTACAAGACCAAGGGCGCCTCGATCTACGACGTGCCCGAGGGCGGCATCCCGATCTACATCGCCGCGGGCGGGCCCCAGGTGGCCAAGTACGCCGGCCGCGCGGGTGACGGGTTCATCTGCACCTCCGGCAAGGGCGAGGAGCTGTACAAGGACAAGCTCATCCCCGCGGTCAAGGAGGGCGAGGAGGCCGCTGGCAAGGCGCCCGACGCCATCGACCGGATGATCGAGATCAAGATCTCCTACGACACCGATCCCGAGCTGGCGCTCGAGAACACACGCTTCTGGGCGCCGCTGTCGCTGACCGCCGAGCAGAAGACCAACATCCACGACCCGCTGGAGATGGAGAAGGCCGCCGACGAGCTTCCCATCGAGCAGGTCGCCAAGCGCTGGATCGTCGCGTCGGATCCCGACGAGGCCGTCGCCAAGGTCAAGGACTACGTCGACTGGGGCCTCAACCACCTCGTCTTCCACGCCCCGGGCCACGACCAGCGCCGGTTCCTGGAGCTGTTCCAGCGCGACCTGGAGCCGCGTCTGCGCAAGCTCGGCTGATTTGGCAGGCTGGCACCCGTGACCTCAACGAGTGCGTCGGCCATCTACATCGCGTCGCCGGAAGGGGACACCGGGAAGTCGACGATCGCGCTGGGCATTCTGCATCGCCTCGCCGCGACCGTGGCGAAGGTGGGCGTGTTCCGCCCGATCACCCGGATGGGCGAGGACCGCGACTACATCCTCGAGTTGCTCATCGCGCACACCACGGCCGGGCTGAGCTACGACGAGTGCGTCGGGGTCGGCTATCAGCAGCTGCACGACGATCCCGACTCCGCGCTGTCGGAGATCGTGGACCGCTACCATCGGGTGGCCGAACGGTGCGACGCCGTGCTGATCGTCGGCAGCGACTACACCGACGTCGCGTCGCCCAGTGAGCTGTCGGCCAATGCGCGCATCGCCGTCAACCTCGGTGCCCCGATCGTGCTCGCCGTGCGCGCCGCCGACCGCACGCCCGAGGACGTCGCGCACGTCGTCGAGCTGTGCCTGGCGGAGATCGCCGGCCAGCATGCGCACACCGCCGCGGTGGTGGCCAACCGGTGCGACCCGGCGGAGCTGACCGCCGTCGCCGAGGCGCTCAAACGGATCGCCCCCAAGAGCTACGTGCTGCCGGAGGAGCCGCTGCTGGTGGCGCCGTCGGTCGCCGAGCTGACCGAGGCCGTGCACGGGGCGGTGCTGAGCGGAGACGAGGATCTGCTGCACCGCGAGGCGCTCGGCGTCCTGGTCGCGGGGATGACGGCCGAGCACGTGCTGGAGCGCTTGCGGGAGGGCATGGCGGTGATCACCCCGGGCGACCGCTCCGACGTGGTGCTCGCCGTCGCGAGTGCGCATGCGGCAGAGGGCTTCCCGTCGATGTCGTGCATGATCCTCAACGGCGGACTGCCGCTGCACCCGTCGATCGAGGCGCTGGTGTCCGGGCTCGGACTGCGGCTGCCGGTCGTCACCACCGAACTCGGCACCTACGACACCGCGCGGGCCGTGGCGTCGGCCCGGGGTCGCGTGACGGCCGACTCACATCGCAAGATCGACACGGCGCTGTCGCTGATGGACACCTACGTTGACACTGCGGATCTCCTTGCCCAGCTGTCCATTTCGGTGCCGTCGGTGGTGACGCCGCAGATGTTCACCTACCAGCTGCAGGACCGGGCGCGCTCGGACCGCAAGCGGATCGTGCTGCCGGAGGGCGACGACGACCGCATCCTCAAGGCGGCGGGCCGGCTGCTGCAGCGGTCGGTCGCCGACCTGACGATCCTCGGTGAGGAGTCCGCGATTCGGGCCCGTGCGGCCGAACTCGGCGTCGACCTGTCGGCCGCCACGGTCGTCGACCCGCAGACCAGCGAGCTGTGCGACCAGTTCGCCGAGCAGTACGCCGAGCTGCGCAAGCGCAAGGGCGTCACCGTGGAGCAGGCGCGCGAGGTGATCCACGACGTGTCGTACTTCGGCACGATGCTGGTGCACAACGACATGGTCGACGGCATGGTCTCCGGGGCGAAACACACCACCGCCCATACGGTTCGGCCCTCGTTCGAGATCATCAAGACGATGCCGGACGTGTCGACGGTGTCGAGCATCTTCCTGATGTGCCTGGCCGACGAGGTGCTCGCCTACGGCGACTGCGCGATCGTGCCCGACCCGACGGCCGAACAGCTCGCCGACATCGCGATCTCCTCGGCGCGGACCGCCGCCCAGTTCGACATCGAGCCGCGGGTGGCGATGCTGTCCTACTCGACGGGCACGTCGGGCACGGGTGCCGACGTCGACAAGGTCAGGACGGCAACCGAATTGGTGCGCTCGCGGGAGCCGGACCTGCTGGTCGAGGGGCCCATCCAGTATGACGCCGCGGTGGAGCCCTCGGTGGCGGCGACCAAGATGCCCGACTCCAAGGTCGCGGGCCGGGCGACGGTGCTGATCTTCCCCGACCTGAATACGGGCAACAACACCTACAAGGCGGTGCAGCGCAGTGCGGGTGCCATCGCCATCGGGCCGGTGCTGCAGGGGCTGAACAAACCGGTCAACGACCTGTCGCGGGGCGCGCTCGTCGAGGACATCGTGAACACGGTGGCGATCACCGCGATCCAGGCGCAGGGCAAGTGAGCGCCGCGCGCACCGTGCTGGTGCTGAACTGCGGGTCCTCGTCGCTGAAGTATGCGGTGGTCGAGCCGGATTCGGGGCGACAGGTCGCCGACGGCATCGTCGAGCGCATCGGCGCCGGACCGATCGCCGATCACGAGGCCGCGCTGCGGTCGGCGTTCGACGAGCTGTCCGAGGCGGGGCTGAACCTCGACGAGCTGGGGTTGGTGGCGGTGGGTCACCGCGTCGTGCACGGCGGACCGGACCTCTACCGGCCGACGGTCGTCGACGACGGGTTGATCGCGACGCTGCAGACGCTTGCACCGCTGGCGCCGCTGCACAATCCACCGGCGATCGTGGGCATCGAGGTGGCGCGGAAGGTGCTGCCGGACCTGCCCCACGTCGCGGTGTTCGACACGGCGTACTTCCACGATCTGCCCGACGCCGCCGCTCAGTACGCCATTCCACGGGACGTGGCCGCGCAGTGGCACATTCGGCGGTACGGGTTCCACGGCACGTCGCACCAGTACGTGAGCGAGCAGGCCGCGGAGTTCCTGCAGGTGCCGGTGGAGTCGCTGAATCAGATCGTGCTGCACCTCGGCAACGGGGCGTCGGCGTCGGCGATCGTCGGCGGCCGGCCGCAGGACACGTCCATGGGCATGACGCCGATGGAGGGCCTGGTGATGGGCACCCGGTCGGGTGACCTGGATCCCGGCGTCATCATGTACCTGAACCGGACGGCCGGCATGGACATGGCCGACATCGAGACGATGCTCAACCGGCGTTCGGGCGTTCTGGGCCTCGGCGGGGAGATCGACTTCCGCCAGCTGCACCGTCTCGTCGACGCCGGCGACGCGGACGCTCAATTGGCCTACGAGGTCTACATTCACCGCTTGCGGAAGTACATCGGCGCCTACATGGTGCTGCTCGGCAACACCGACGTCATCACCTTCACCGCCGGCGTCGGCGAGAACGACGCCGCGGTCCGCCGGGATGCCCTCAGCGGTCTCGCGCCGCTCGGCATCGAACTCGACGAGCACCTCAACGACAGCCCCGCGCGCTCACCACGGCGGATCTCCTTCGAGACGTCGCGCACCACGGTCCTCGTCATCCCCACCGACGAGGAGCTCGCCATCGCCAGGGCCTGCGCCGGCGTGGTCGACGCCTAGCTCCGGCCCCAGGCCGTTCAGTTCGCGTTCGCGTTGGACACGGGCGGCGCGGTCCTGGGCGCGGGTGGTCCTGCGGCGCGGCATCGTCAGCCCGGCGGTATGCACCCGAGGCACCTCGGTCACGACCACGGTGGCGGTCGGTGCGGACAGTTCGGGGAACAGCAGGCGGCTGCCCGGGGTGGTGACGTGCTGCCGGCCGTCGGGCGCGGTCCAGATGACCGTGCCATCGTCGAGTTGATCCTCGCGCCAACCCTTCTCGCCACCCCAGAACGTCTTCAACAAGTGATGTCGACGGCATAGACATTTCAGGTTCGACGCCGCCGTCGGTCCGCACGGCCACGGAATCGTATGATCCACATCGCCATTCGTCGCCGGTGCGCGGCAGCCCGGGAAGCGACACGTCAGGTCGCGGCAGCGGACGAAGTCGGCCAGCCTCTTCGACGGCCGGTAGCGGGGTTCCGGTGGAGCTTGTCCCGGGTGAACGATCCGGGTGATGGTCGCCCCGATCGTGGCTCGGCACGCGATGGCTCCGGGAAGGAACTGTCCGCCCATCAGTGCTGCGGGTCGCAGGTTGGAGAAGCGGCCGGGTGTGGGGGTGAGTGCTTCGGTGAGCGTCAACTCGCGCAGGGGCCTGGCGAACATCGCCGGCGGTTCGCCGTCGAGGGCGGTCGGCTCGTCGGCGGGGGCCTCATTCGAGTCCTTTACTGCGACAGGCTCCGCCGCGGGCGCAGGCGTGGGTGGGCTGACGGTGTCCGCACTCGCGATGACGTAGACCACCACGCCGGTGGACGGTGGGTTCTCGCCTGCGGGGCAGTTTTTGGTGTTGCAGAGGCAGGCCAGGCGGTCTGCGCCGTGGGCCCACGCTCCCATCGCGTCGGCACGGCGTTGGTCCAGCGTGCGTGGGTCGGCCGGGCAGACCGGGCGGGCGAGTGCGTCCATGCGGGCGCCGACGGCCTTGGCGTCGGTGGCGAACAGGGTCGCGAAGACCGTCGCCATTCCGCTGCCGTCCTCGTCGCCAACTTCCACCGACCGGCCCCGCGCGCGGGTTTCGGTGCGGACGACGGCCTGCGGGTCGACCTGGGCGACGAACGCGTCGACCGTCTTCTCCAGCGTGGCCACCGACATCGGCTCCCGGTCGCTCAGCGCCTCGGCCAGCAGCCGGTCCAATTCGTGGAGATCCGAGGGGTCGACGACCAGGGCGCCGCGCTGCACCACGGTGCGGACCAGTTGGTAGGTGATGAGTCCGTCGGCGAAGACGGCGGCGACGAGGGGAAAGCGTTCGTGCAGCGCCACGGCGATCAGGAGTTGGTTGGAGGCGGCGCCGGTGGTGATCCGGAGCGCAGCCCCGATGTGGGCGGCGACGGCATCCCAGGTGTCGGTGCACCACAGGTCGCGCTCATCGGCCCCGTCGGCGGCAGCCGCAGCCGAGAACATGTCCGCCATCGCGGCCACCTTGCGCGCGCACGCCGCGGACTCCGTCCGCGACCATGCTTCCACCGCACCGGCACACGCGGTGCCAGCGGTGGAGGCAACCACTGAATCGAACATGCATTCGACTCTAGGCAGATTCACCGACGAAAACCAGGCCCGACCAGCAAGCCTGTGGATGAATGAAGCAGCCTGTGCACAACCCCGGCGCCAGGGCCGAAAATGTCGGTGCCACATGCTATCCGGGGCAGACGGAGAGTCAGTTCCCAGGTTGGGCACATAACGTCATCTGGTGTCGCCAGCCCACACTCCGCTCACCGTCCAGGTGGCGGTCGAGTCGTGGCAAGTGGATCCCGCCGCGCTCCTGCTGATCGTGGCCCTCGGCGCCGGCTACGCGTGGTGTCGCAGGACGGCACCCGCCGAACGCGCTCCCGCGTACCTCTTCACCGCTGGCCTCGTCGTCTGGGCCCTCGCGACGTGCAGCGCCATCGCGGTGTACGCCCCCGTCCTGTTCTGGATGCGGGCCCTGCAGGTGCTGCTGCTGTTGTTCGTCGTCCCCTTCCTGCTCGCACTCGGCAGGCCGGTGACCACGCTGCGGGCGGCGCTGTCTGACGACGGTCAACGACGGGTCGACCACGTGCTCGCCTCCCGGGCGTGCCGGATCGTGGCGTCGCCGCTGTGCACGTCGGTGGCCATGCTCGGCCTCCCGTGGCTGCTCTACCTGACGCCCTGGTACGTCGCGTCGATGACCGGTGTGATTGGCTCGGCGACGCGAATCCTGTTGACACTGGTCGGCTTCGGCTACTACTACGCCAGGGTGCAGAGCGACCCGGTCCCTCGGCGCTATCCGCCGCTGCTGTCGGTGGGCATCAGCGTCGTCGAATCACTCGGCGACGGACTGCTGGGCTTGGTGCTGTGGCTGGGCCCGGTGATCGCCTACCAGTACTACGCAGGGTTGCAACGGGATTGGGGTCCAAGCCTGCGGACCGACCAGTCCGTCGGCGCGGGTGTCCTCTGGATCGTCGGCGACGTCCTGGGCCTGCCGTTCCTGGCCGTCCTCTTTCGTCGGTTGTCCACCCACGAGAAGACCAGAGCGCGCGAGGTCGACGCCGAGATCGAGAAGGAACCCGACACGGCCCCGTCGGCCCTGTGGTGGGAAGCCGACCCGCAGTTGAACCAACGCTTCCGCAGGGGCTAGAACGTGCTCATCGGTCGCACGCTGTTGGCCAGATCGACCAGCGCGTACCGGTGTTCCTGCGTCGGCGCCACGCGGGACAGGCCCCGTAGCGACGCCTCCACGCCAAGCCGGAGACCGTGTTCGGTGAAGGGGAAGCCGAGGATGTGGTTGGTGCTGGCCTCGTTGTCGGCCAGCCAGTCCATTGCGGTGCCGAGCACCAGCGCGCGAATCTGCAGCACCCGGGGTTCGGTGTCGGGCAGCACCTCCACTCGTCGGGCGGCGTCGCGGATCTGTTGTTCGGTGATCTCGCTGCCGGAACGACCGGACAGCAGCGTGACCGCGCTGGTGAGCCGGGCGGTGGTGAAGTGCCTCGACGTGGGCGGCACCTGGTCGAGGGTGGTGACGGCCTCGTCGCGCTGGCCTGCGGCGGACTGCGTACGGGCCAGGCCGAAGCCCGCCGAGATGATGCCGTTGTCGGTGTTCCACACGGTCTTGTAGAAGCGGCGTTCGTCGGCCGACCCGGACAGTTCGGCGGTGGCGGCCAGCGCCAACTTGGGGGCGAGCTCGCCGGGCAGGGTGTCCAGCACCTCGGTGAAGTGCTTGGTGGCGGATTCGTAATCCGCCGAGAGCAATTCGGCGACGGCACGGAACCACACCAGACGCCAGCGCCAGCCCACCCGCTCGCCCAGGTCGTCGAGCTTGCGGTTGGCCTTGGCCACGTCGCCGAGGTCCAGCAGGGCCCGGACCTCCATGAGCGGCAACTCGACGGACTCCGACAGGTCGACGCCCTGATCGGAGTCGAGCGATCCGTAGCGGGCCGCCCGCAGTGAGTCCAGCGTCTGCACGGGTTGGCTCAGCACGGTCGCCGACAGCACCGCGGCACCTACGTCGGCGGGGTCGACGAGCGGAACCTGCAGCGCCCGCACGATTTCCTGGGCCGTCAGTTTCTCCGAGTGCACCTGACCGTCGAGGTAGACGTCGGTGTGCGCGACGAGCAGGTCGACGCCGAACGTCGACCGCGACGGGCTGAAGACGGTCGACAGACCCGGCCGCGGCATCCCGGAGTCCTGCGCGACGACCTCGCGCAGCACGCCGATCAGCTGACCGGACATCTCCTCGGCGCTGGCGAACCGCCGGCGCGGGTCGGGGTCGATGGCCCGCTGCAGCAGTCGGCCGAACGAATCATATTTCAGCAGAACGGGATCGCCCTCGGGCAGGCCGTCGTCGTAACGACCGTTGCGGGTACGCAGGTCCAGCGTCAGGGCGGCCAGGGTCCGGCCGACGGTGTAGATGTCGGTGGCCATCGTCGGGCCGGTCTTGACGATTTCGGGGGCCTGGTATCCCGGTGTGCCGTAGAGGAAGCCGTAGGAGTTCAACCGGGAGACGGCGCCGAGGTCGATCAGCTTGAGCTGCTCCTCGGTGACCATGATGTTCTCGGGCTTGAGGTCGTTGTACACCAGGCCGACCGAGTGCAGATAACCCAGCGCCGGCAGGATCTCCAGCATGTAGGCAATCGCCTGGGCCACCGGAAGCTTGTGTCCCTTGGCCTGTTTGAGCGACGTCCCCCCGACGTACTCCATGACGATGTAGCCGACCGGGTCGCCGTTCTTGTCGTCGTGCTCGACGAAGTTGAAGATCTTGACGATCCCGGGGTGGGTGACCTCGGCCAGGAATTGACGTTCGGCCATCGCGATCGACTGCGCCTCGGCGTCCCCGGAGTGCACCAGGCCCTTGAGCACCACCGGCCGGTCGTTGACGTTCTTGTCGAACGCCAGGTAGATCCAGCCGAGGCCACCGTGGGCGATGCAGCCCTTGATCTCGTATTGGTCGACCACCATGTCGCCCGGACTCAGCTGTGGCAGAAAGGAATACGGGCTGCCGCAGTGCGGGCACCAACCCTCGGAGAGGGCCTCGCCGTCCGACGTCGACCGACCGACCGGCTTGCCGCAGTTCCAGCAGAACCGCTTGACCTCGGCGACGACCGGGTTGGTCATCAGCGCTTCCAGCGGATCGCGTTCCGGTACCCGCGGCACCTCGACCAGGCCGCCGCCGAGCCGCCGGATCGGCGACCACTGCCGCGTCAGCATGGTCGTCTGTTCGTGGGGTTCGGTGTCGACGCTGCCCACCGAGGTGCCCTCGGAGTCGTCGAAGTTCGGCCGGAACACCGCCTGGGTGGCCATCGGCCGCATGGTCGCCAACGAGTCGTAACTCATGGCGTCGGCCGGCTGCGTGCCGGGGTAGGCGTCCTCGTCGGCGGCGCTCACTGGGCCTCATATCTTGGCACGGGTGGCGCGGGTGCCGGGCCGAGCACCGTCAACCACTTGCGGTACAACGTGTTCCACGTACCGTCGCGGCGAATGCGTTCGAGGGTGCCGTTGACGAACCGCACCAGGCCGGTGTTCTCCTTGTTGATGCCGATGCCGTAGGGCTCCCTGGCCATCGACGGCCCGACGATGTGCAGGTACGGGTCCTGGCTCACCAACCCCGCGAGGATGGAGTCGTCGGTGCTGACGGCGTCGACCTGACGCTGCTGCAACGCCACCAGACAGTCGGCCCACGTCACCACCTCGACGATCACCGGCGGGGGAGTCACCTGCCGGACGCGCTGCAACGACGTCGTCCCCGACACCGCGCACACCCGCTTGCCGGCCAGGTCGGAGGCCTGCGCGATCGGCGAGTCGCGGGGGGCCAGGATGCGCTGGGTGGCCGCGAGGTACTCGGTGGAGAAGTTCACCAGTTCCTTGCGCGCGCAGGTGATGCTCATGGTCTTGACGACGATGTCGACCTGGTTGTTCTGCAGCGCCGCGACGCGGTCGGCGGACGACAGGATGCGGTACTCGACCTGGGACGGCGTGCCGAAGATGTCGCGGGCGACCTCCCCGGCGATGTCCACGTCGAAGCCGGTGATCTCACCGGTGATCGGGTCGCGGAAGCTGAACAGGTTGCTCCCGATGTCGAGACCGACGATGAGGCGGCCCCGGTTTCGGATGTTCGTCACGGCGTCGTCGGCGTCGGCCTTGGAGGTGAACGGTCGCAGGCTCGCCGTGCAGCCGCCGTAGGACCGGTCGTCCTCCTCCGGGTCGGACGGGAGCGGGGGCTGCGGCGCGGCCTCCTGCATGCCTGCGGGCGTGGGAGGTGCCAGCGTCACGCTCGGCACGTTGTCGGCGGGCGCGGTCTGGCTGCAGCCGGCGACCGCGAGCATCGTCGCCAGCACCGCCATCGCCTTCTTCGCTCGAGCGCTCATCGGTATTCACTCAACCTCGGCCACAGCCCCAGCGCCACCGCGATCGCTGCGATGATGCTGAGCACCGCCGCGCCGACCGTGGCGCCGGACAGCACCCGCCGTGCGTTGACGATGTCGTTGCGCAGCTGCTGACGGCTCTCGCCGATGCCCTTCGTCAGCGCGGCGTCGAGCTTGTCGAAGGCCGGCGTCGAATCGTCCTCGCCGGTGCCGAGCGCGACCTGGGTGGCGGCCTGGTAGTTGCCGACCGCGATGTAGGCGTTGATCCGGTCGTCGGCGGCCCGCCACCGTCGCAGCAGTTGTTCGGCGTCGGCCAGATCGGCCTTGTCGATCGCGTCCTTGCGGCTCAGATACCCGGCGAGCTGTTGCTGCATGGTGTCGATGCGCTGGTAGTAGGACTGCTTGCGGACGCCCTCGTCACCGCGGCGGATCAGGGACAGCGTCTCGTCGGCCCGGGCCTGCTGGGCGGTGATGGCCATGGTCGTCACGGTCTTGAGGGACTCGGCGGCCGTGCTCTTGGCGCTGCGGCTGTCGGCGGTCGAGATCGCCAGCGCGGTGCCCACCCACACGATCATGACCAGCACGGCGAGGCCGCCGGCGACGAAGCCGACGTTGACGCGCCTGCGGGTGCGCCGGGCCAGCCACCTGTTGGCGAACGCACCGAACATCAGGGTCGCCAGCACCACCAGGATGACGGGGGCGGGGATCCGCGTCGAGGCGGTGGTCTCGGTGTCGACCTGCTTGCTGGTCTCCTCGTACAGGCGCTGGGCGTCGGGGAGGATCTGCGTCTGCATCAGCGCCGAGGCCTCCGACAGGTACGACGATCCGACCGGGTTGCCCGCGCGGTTGTTGGTGCGGGCGGTTTCGACGAGACCGGTGTACACGGCCAGCTCGGCGTTGACCCGGCCGAGGAGCCGCACCATGTCGTCGTCGGTGAGCCCGCTGGACGCGCGCGTCACCGCCACGGACGCGTCGGTGATGGCCTGCTCGTACCGCTGCCGGACGGCGCGCGGTTCGGCTCCGGAGATGAACGCCGTCGCGGCGGCGGCGTCGGCGACCGACAGGGTCGTGTAGAGCTGGCCCGCCGCGAACGACAGCGGCTCGGTGTGGTCGAGCACGGTGGACAGCGCCTGCTGCCGGTCGTTGATGGTGGTCGACGTCGCGAAGGCGCAGGCGATGACCATCGCGGCGAGGACGAACCCGATGGTGAGGATGCGGCCGGGGGTGGTCCAGAGGAACCACCAGCGTGGGTGCGCTGGTCTGGTTTGCGAGCGCGACGCAAGGGGCTCGGTGGATGGATGCGCCAACTCCACAGACACCTGTGCGTGGACCTCTGCTTTCGGTCTACTTTCCCGACCCCTCAACTGTAAAGGAATTCTAAGAGCAGGGGGCGGGACGCGCGGGACAATCGCCGACACCCATGTTCGTCGGACCTTCCCTATCCTGGGATCGTGCGTGGTGACGGTGACGGTTGGGTCAGTTCGACGGACGGCGCGCACTTCTGGGGTCTGCATGGCGCCGCGGGGCTGCTGCTGAGGGCGCCCGGCCCGGACGGACGAGCCGCCGTCCTCCTGCAGCACCGCGCACCGTGGAGTCATCAGGGCGGCACGTGGGGCTTGCCCGGCGGTGCCCGCGACAGCCACGAGACCGTCGAGCAGGCTGCGGTGCGCGAAGCGCAGGAGGAGGCCGGGCTGACGGCCGATCAGCTCGTGGTGCGGCGCGAGGTCGTGACCTTCGAGCCCCGCGGCGTGTCGTGGACGTACACGACGGTCATCGCCGACGCCCCCGAGCCGTTGGAGACCGTGCCGAACCGCGAGAGTTCCGAGCTGCGCTGGGTTCCCGAGGACGAGGTGGCGAGCATGCCCCTGCACCCCGGGTTCGCCGCCAGCTGGGAACGGCTGCGCAGCGAATCGGCGTCGCTGCCGTTCGAGGTCAAGCCATAGCGTCGAGCAACGCCGTGGCCGCGGCGGCCGGGTCCTCGGCCGCGGTGATGGCCCGCACCACCACGATGCGGCTGGCGCCTGCGTCGAGCACCTCGGGCAACCGGTTCAGGTCGACGCCGCCGATGGCGAACCACGGCTTCGGGGTGTCGAGTTCGGCGGCCGTCCGCAGCAGGTCCAGGCCCGGTGCCGTGCGTCCCGGCTTGGTCGGGGTGGGCCAGCAGGGGCCGACGCAGAAGTAGTCGACGGCCTCGTGCGTCGCCGCGAGGACCTGGTCGGCGTCGTGGGTGGACCGCCCGATCAGCACGTCGGGCCCGATGACGTCCCTGGCGATCGGCAGCGGAAGGTCGTCCTGGCCGAGGTGCAGCACGTCGGCCCCGGCTGCCCGGGCGATGTCCGCCCGGTCGTTGACGGCGAACAGGGCGCCGTGGCGCCGTGCCGCGTCGGCGAGGACCTCCAGGGCGGCGAGTTCGCCGCGCGCCTCCAGCGGCCCGAACTGCTTCTCGCCCGCCGAGCCCTTGTCGCGGAGCTGGATCACGTCGACCCCACCCGCCAGCGCGGCGTCGGCGAACTCGGCGAGGTCGCCGCGTTCCCGCCGGGCGTCGGTGCACAGGTAGAGCCGGGCGTTCGCGAGACGATGACGACGGTCGAGAGGCATGCTGCGACGGTAGCGACTCGTGAGTACGCTTGGACACGCGACGCGGGAGTCCCGATGCCGGGGGCTGAGAGTGGGTGCGATCACCCTGACCGTCACACCTGATCCGGGTCATGCCGGCGTAGGAAGGAAGACCTGTGCGAAACGTGGCAGTGATCGGCGGCGGCGTCATCGGGCTGGCGGTGGCTCGGCGCGCGGCCTTGGACGGCTGGACCACGAGGGTGCACCGGACCGGCGTCCCCGGCGCGTCGTGGCTGGCCGGTGGCATGGTGGCCCCGCTCGGCGAGGGCTGGCCCGGCGAGGAACGACTGCTGGAGATCGGCGTCGCGTCGCTGCGAATGTGGCATGACGACTTTCTGGACGGACTGCCGCCGGAGGTCGTCACCGCGAGGGAGTCGTTGGTGGTCGCCGTCGACCGCGCCGACGCGGCCGACCTGGCCACCGTCGGGGAATGGCTTGGCGCACAGGGGCATCCGGTGGAGCTGACCAGGTCGGCGCGCGATCTGGAGCCGCTTCTCGCACAGGGCATCCGGCACGGGTTCGTCGCCGACGCCGAACTGGCGGTCGACAACCGGGCCCTGGTGGTGGCGCTGGCGGATCAATGCGAGGCCCTCGGGGTCACGTGGGCGCCGCCGGTGCGGTCGTTGGACGAGGTGCGCGACGCCGACGTCGCGGTGATCGCCAACGGCGTCGACGCGCCGTCGTTGTGGCCGGGGCTGCCGATCCGGCCGGTGAAGGGCGAGGTGCTACGACTTCGGTGGCGACGCGGCTGTATGCCGTTGCCGCAGAGGGTGGTTCGGGCCAGGGTGCACGGCAGGCAGGTGTACCTGGTGCCGCGGCCGGACGGCGTGGTGGTGGGGGCGACGCAGTACGAGCACGGCAGGGACACCGCGCCCACGGTGGCCGGCGTCCGGGAACTGCTCGACGACGCCTGCGAGGTGATGCCGGCACTGGCGGAGTACGAGCTCGCCGAGTGTGCGGCGGGACTGCGCCCGATGACCCCCGACAACCTGCCCCTCGTGGGCCGACTCGACGACCGGACGCTCGTCGCCGCCGGCCACGGCCGTTCGGGTTTCCTGCTGGCACCGTGGACTGCCGCGACGATCGCGGCCGAGCTGAAAGTGGGTGTTCCCGCGTGAAGATCGTGCTGAACGACGAATCCGTCGACGTCGACGACGGCATCTCCGTCGCCGACCTGCTGACGACGCTCGGCATCCCGGACAAGGGCATCGCCGTCGCCGTCGACTGGGCGGTGATCCCGAGATCGAACTGGCACCGGGAACTCGCCGACGGCGCGAAGGTGAAAGTGGTGACGGCGGTGCAAGGTGGTTGAGTCCAAGCTGACCATCGCGGGCCGCAGCTTCGGGTCGCGGCTGATCCTCGGGACCGGTGGGGCGGCCAACCTCGCGGTGCTGGAGGAAGCCCTCGTCGCGTCCGGAACCGAGCTCACCACGGTCGCCATGCGCCGGGTCGACTCCGACGGCGGCACCGGAGTGCTGGATCTGCTGAACCGGCTGGGCATCACCCCGCTGCCCAACACGGCGGGGTGTCGCGGGGCGGCGGAGGCGGTGTTGACCGCGCAGCTGGCCCGCGAGGCGCTGGGCACCGAGTGGGTCAAGCTCGAGGTCATCGCCGACGAGCGCACCCTGCTGCCCGACGGCGTCGAGTTGGTCAGGGCGGCAGAGCAACTCGTCGACGACGGCTTCGTCGTGCTGGCCTACACCAACGACGACCCGGTGCTGGCGCGGCGACTCGAGGACATCGGATGCGCGGCGGTGATGCCGCTGGGCTCGCCGATCGGGACGGGTCTGGGCATCGCCAATCCGCACAACATCGCGATGATCGTCGAGCGGGCGAACGTGCCCGTCGTGCTCGACGCCGGCATCGGTACCGCCAGTGACGCCGCCCAGGCGATGGAATTGGGTTGTGACGCGGTGCTTCTGGCGACTGCCGTCACCAGGGCCACCGACCCGCCGATGATGGCCGCGGCGATGGCGGCGGCCGTCACCGCTGGCAGGCTGGCCCGCCAGGCCGGTCGCATCCCGAAGAGGTTCTGGGCGCAGGCGTCGAGCCCGGCCACCTGATGGCCGCGGCGACCCGTTACGTGGCACTCGGGTCGTCGATGGCGGCCGGTCCGGGAATCCGGCCGAAGGCGGCGGGCGCGCCCCTGGGTGCGGGCCGCTCGGCGGTCAACTATGCCCACCTCGTCGCGGCGCGACTGTCCTACGACCTGGTCGACGTGACGTTCTCGGGTGCGACCACCGCCCACGTCCTCTCGGACCGCCAGCGCGGCGAGCCCCCGCAGGTCGAGGCGCTCGACGGCACGGAGAGCCTGGTCACGGTGACCATCGGCGGCAACGACGTCGGCTACGTCCCGATGCTCTTCGCCGCGGGCCTGCCGCGCTGGACCCGGTCGGTGCCGGTCATGGGTCGCCTCCTGCGCGAGCAGCTCGACGGCGGGGCGCGCGACGCCGCGTTGGCGAGAGTCGGTGGGGCACTGAGGGTGGTCGGCGAAGAGGTGCGGCGCCGCGCGCCGTCGGCCCGCGTGCTGTTCGTGGACTATCTGACGCTGTTGCCGCCACAGGGCACGCCCGCCGGCCCGCTGTCGGCCGACGACGCGGCGACGGGTCGGCGGATCGCCGAGGTCCTGGAACGGGTGACCGCGGACGCGGCCGCGGCCACCGGCTGCGAGGTGGTGCGGGCGGCCGCGGCGAGCCGCGACCACCACGCGTGGTCGGAGGACCCGTGGACGACGACGTTCGGCCTGCCGCTGCCGGGCCGGCCGGCACCACTGCACCCCAACGCGGCCGGAATGCGGGCGGTGGCGGACCTCATTTGCGTGAAGTATCACCAATAGTCATGATGGCGGCATGGCCGTGTGGTTGACGCCGCTCCAGGGGCGAACCTGGTTGAACTACATGAGCGTCTACCACCGGCTGGAATACGAGATGAATCGGCACCTGCAGGCCGAATGTGGGCTGTCCATGAGCGATTACACGGTGATGAACGCACTCTCGTCCGCGTCGAGCCGCCGGTTGCGGCTGTCCCAGTTGGCCACCATCATCGGATGGGAGCGCAGTCGGCTCTCACATCACCTGCAGCGAATGGCGGGCCGCGGCCTCGTCGACCGGGTGCAGTCGGACACCGACGGCCGGGCGACCGATGCGTTGCTCACCGACGCGGGACTGAGGACGCTGCGGGCGGCCGCCCCCAAACACGTGGCCTGGGTGCGCAAGATCTTCTTCTCCGACCTCGACGACGACCAGGTCGAGGAGATGGGGGATCTCCTCGACCTGGTCTACCGGACACTCCTGCGCGAGGGCACGCTGCCCACGCCGGAGTGGCCGCCGAGAGAGTGACTTACGTCTGGACCTCGCCACCGTCGACGAAGATCTCGCTGCCCGTCATGAAGCTGCTCGCCGACGAGGCGAGGAACACCACGGCCGCGGCGATCTCGGCGGGCTGGCCGACGCGGCCGAGCGTCACGTCGGCGGTCAGGTTCTCCAGCAGTTCCTTCTCGCCGCCCGCCGGGGCAAGCCCGAGGAGTCCCGGGGTCTCGGTCGGGCCGGGGACCAGGGTGTTGACCCGGATGCCGCGCGGCGCCAATTCCGCCGCCCAGGTGCGACCGAACGAGCGGACGGCTGCCTTCGACGCGGCGTAGACGCCGAACGACGGAACGCCCCGCGACGCCGCCGTCGACCCCGACAGGATGACCGACGCGCCGGTGTTGAGCAGGGGCAGTACCTTCTGCACGGTGAACATGGTGCCTGCGACGTTGCGGTTGAAGGTGTCGAGGTAGTTCTCGACGGTCACCTGCTCGAGCGTGGCGAACTCGCCGCCGCCGGCGTTGGTGAACACTGCGTCGAGACCGCCACCGTGGGCGGTGATGGCGTCGACGATGGCGTCGAGTTGGTCGTGGTCGCTCACGTCGCTGCGGATGCCGGTGGCCGACGATCCGATCGACGCCACGGCCTTGTCGATCGTCTCCTGGTTGCGGCCGGTCAGGAAGACGTGTGCCCCCGCCTCGGCGAGTGCCTGGGCCGCGGCGAGCCCGATGCCCGCGGTGCCGCCGGTGACGAGTGCGTTCTTGCCGTCCAGTGATCCCATGACTTCTCCTCTTGGGTGACTCTCTCGGTGTTCGAGCGTGCGCGCTTTTGCGTGACATGTCAATCAACTGGCATGGCGGCGGAGGTATTCCGCCGGGCGTGACTAACGTTGGCACGATGCGGCGGAGATCACGGACGGTTGGGGCTGCCTTGACGGCGGCGGTGTTGGCGGCGGGCGTCGCGGGATGTGACAAGGAGGGCGCCGCGCCGGCGCCCACGTCGTCAGCGTCGTCGTCGCCCGACTTCGCGGTGACGTTGAAGGACCGCGTCACGACCGACGCGATGATGGGCCATCTCAAGAAGCTGCAGGAGATCGCCGACGCACATGGCGGCAACCGGGCGCTGGGCACGCCGGGCTACGACGCGAGCGTCGACTACGTGGTTCAGACCCTGCGCGACAAGGGCTTCGACGTGAAGACCGACGACTTCGAAGTCCGCATCCCGTTCGCCGACGAGCCGGTGGTGACCGTCGGTGGTCAGCGGATCAAGGCCGCACCGCTCAACTACACCGTCGGCACGCCCGAGGGTGGGGCCGCCGGGCGACTGGTGCCCGCGCGCACCGGACCCCGGCCCGGATGCGCGGCGTCGGACTACGACGGGCTCGACGTCAAGGGCGCCGTCGTGCTGGTCGACCGCGGCGCCTGCCCGTTCGGCGACAAGCAGGTCGTGGCCGCCGAGCGCGGCGCGGTCGCCGTCATCGTGGCCAACAACGTCGACGGTGACGAGATCGGCGGCGGCACCCTCGGCGAGGGCACCGAGGTGAAGATCCCGGCCGTCAGCATCTCCAAGGGCGACGGCGCGCGCCTGCGCGCAACGCCGGCCGAGACGTCGATCGCCCTCAACGCGGGAGTTCGGGTCGACCGCACGCGCAACGTCATCGCCCAAACCAAGACCGGCGCGACCGACAACGTCGTGATGGCCGGCGCGCACCTCGACAGCGTGCCCGAGGGTCCGGGGATCAACGACAACGGCTCCGGAGTGGCCGCCGTGCTGGAAACGGCTGTCCAGCTTGGTAGTTCGCCCGGCGTCAAGAACGCCGTGCGCTTCGGCTTCTGGGCGGCCGAGGAGGAGGGTCTGGTCGGGTCGACGGAGTACGTCAAGACCCTCGACGTCGAGGCGCTCAAGGACATCGCGCTCTACCTCAACTTCGACATGCTCGCGTCGCCGAATCCCGGCTACTTCACCTACGACGGCGACCAGTCCGCGCCTCGGACCCCCGACGTGCCGCGGGTGCCGGAGGGCTCGGCGGGCATCGAGCGGCTGCTGTCGGCCTATCTCAACGACGCGGGCAAGGAGGCGCGCGACACCAGCTTCGACGGGCGCTCCGACTACGACGGCTTCACCGAGGCGGGCATTCCAGCCGGTGGACTGTTCTCCGGAGCCGAGGACAAGATGAGTGCCGACGAGGCGAAGCTCTGGGGCGGTGCGGCCGACCAACCGTTCGACCCGAACTACCACAAGGATTCCGACACCTACGACCACCTCGACCGCACGTCGCTCGAGATTCAGGGCAAGGGCGTCGCGTACGCGATCGGCGCCTACGCCACCGACGACGGCGGACGCAACGGCGTGCCCGCCCGCGAGGACCGCACCCGTCACGCGGTGTCGGGTTCGTGAAGGCGGTACTGATCGCGGCCACCCTGCTGGTGGTGGCCGGGTGCTCGTCGCAGACCACGGCGCCCGCACCGGCCGCCCTCTCGGGCCGCGACCTGGCCGACAAGGTGACCGCCGACGGCATGTACGTCCACCTGGAGAAGCTGGCGGACATCGCCGCCGCCAACGGCAACAGCAGGGTCGACGGCACCCCCGGTTTCGACGCCAGCGCCGACTACGTCGCCCAGACGTTGCGCGACAAGGGCTTCGACGTGGAGATGCCCGAGTTCGACCGGCTTGCCATGACGTCGCCGGGGCGGCCGAACCTGGTCGTGTCGGGCCGCAGCCTCCCCGTCACCCAGGCCTCGCCGCTGGTGTCCACCCCGGCCGGCGGACTCAGTGCCGTCACCCTGCGGCCGCAGAAGGCGGCCGGCTGCGCCGCCGGCGACTACGGCTCGGTCGACGTGCGCGGGGCGTTCGCCATCGTCGACGACAAGGGTTGTTCGGTGGTCGACAAGCAGAACGCGGCCGTCGTGCGCGGTGCGGTCGGTGTGCTGGTGGTGAGCGATCCCGATGCCGACGGCAGTCCGGCCGGGTTGTTCACGCCGGGCTACTACCAGCAGCTCACCTCGCCGGTCGCCGTCATCGACGAGACCGCCGACGCGGCCCTGCGACGCACGACCGCGGACGTGCGGCTGACCCTGGACGCGAAGAGCACGGTCGTGAAGTCGCGGAACGTGGTGGCACAGACCAAGAGCGGTGACCCGCACAACGTCGTCGTCGCGGGCGCGCACCTGGACTCGGCGCCGGAGAGCCCCGGCCTCAACGACAACGGGTCGGGTGTGGCGGCGGTGCTGGAAACCGCTGTGCAGCTGGGTAGTTCGCCGACGGTCACCAACGCGGTGCGGTTCGTCTTCTGGGGCGCCCAGCAGACGGGTCTGCAGGGGTCGTCGAAGTACGTGGCGGGCTTGGGCGGCACCGGTCTGGACGACGTCGCCCTGTACCTCGACTTCGACCTGCTCGGTTCGACGAACGCGGGCTACTTCACCCTCGACGGCGACCAGTCCGGTCAACCCAATCCCGACGTGCCCGCCGCGCGGGTGCCCGCCGGATCGGCCGGCCTCGAACGGACGTTGGCCGGATATCTCAACCTCGCGGGCGTGCGGCCGGCCGATCTGCCACTGGGCCTGGCGAGCGACTACAGCGCGTTCCTGCGCGCCGGAATCCCCATCGGCGGCATCACCACCGGGTCCTCGCAGCGCAAGACCGCGACCCAGGCCCGCCTGTGGGGTGGCCGTGCCGGGGTCGCGTTCGACCCGAACTATCAGCGGCGCAGCGACACCATCGCCAACGTCGACCGGGCGACGCTGGCCGTCACCGGTCCGGCCGTCGCCTTCGCCGTCGGCACCTACGCGCAGTCCACCGAGGGGCCGAACGGGGTGCCGGCGCGCGGTTAGGCCGTGCCCTGGTATGCGCGGGCGACGCGGGTGACGAACTGGTAGACGCCGTCCTCGTCGGGCGCCAGTGGGCCCGGTCGCGCGTGCGGTGAGCTCAAACCGCGCTGCACCGATTCGCAGGCCGCCCAGTCCTGCCGGTTGGTCAGATCCCAGAAGTCCACGGCGTAGGACGGATCGAAGCCCTCTCCTGCCGCCACGTCCCGGGGAAAGGCCCACGCGCACTCGACGTGGGTGCGGTCGGCGGCGAGCGGAGTCATCAGGTGCGTCATGACGTAGTCGGGATGCAGGCTGACGAGCAGATTCGGTAAGCCGACCAGGTACATCACCGTGCTCAACTCGTGCTCGGAAAGTCCCTTGATGGCCACGCCGCCGCTCTTGCCCGTGAACGACATCGTCTCGGCGCCTTCGATCATCGACATCCAGCCGCCCATCCACGAGCCCTCGAACTCCAGGTTCTCTCCGCTGGTCGGCGGCGAGATCTTCGAGAGTTCGGGGTGGATGGTCGAACAGTGGTAGCACTCTTGGTAGTTCTCGGCGACGACCTTCCAGTTGGTGGCCAGCTCGTAGGAGTGGCGGTCGACGATCACCAAGTCCTCGGGCCGGTAGCCGCGGACGACGTCCTCGAGACCCGCGACGTGGTCGGCGAATTCGACGTCGGTGCCGCTGGCGTCGACGAAGAGCCAGCCGTGCCAGTCGACGAGCCGCAGTTCGGTCAGGCCGAAGTCGCCGCGGGTGAAGTCCTCGTCGAATCCCGGTGCGTTGCGCAGGCTTCCGTCGAGTCGGTAGGACCACGAGTGGTAGGGGCACACGATGCCGCGCCGCTTCGCGGTGGTGCCGCACTCGAGCAGCTCGTGTCCGCGATGTCGGCACGTGTTGGCGAAGGCGCGGATCGTGCCGTCGTCGCCGGTGACCAGCAGCATTCCGTCGGCGCCGGAGCCGATCGCGCGCTGCGTGCCCGTCCCCGCCATGTCCGCGGCGTGGCCGACGCACTTCCAGCCGGAGAAGACGTTCCGCTGCTCCCACTCGAACACGGCCGCGTCGACGTACGCCTCGCGCGGCAGCATTCGCGACGATCCGAACGGTGCCAGGCTGGCGGCGAGATCGTCGGCCGGGACCGGCGCCGGACCATACTGTTTGAACATACAGTCAGGATAGTCCCTGGGGCGTCGATGGTCCACAGCTCGCCACGGGGATCACGCTTCGCCGGCGAACGCGGCGAGACCCCGGTCGGCCGTCGTGGCGTCGCCGCGCGTCATCCTGCGGTACACCAGGTAGCCGATGACGACGGCGGCCAGCGCGACCAGCAACAGCAGCGTCGCCAGGGCGTTGAGTGCCGGCGTGGGGGCAGCGCGCGCGGTGTTGTAGATCTTCACCGAGACCGGCTCGGTCGACGACCCCGCCGACAGATACCGCACCAGCACGAAGTCGTCGATGACGTCGGCGAAGACCAGAACTGTGCTCGCGAAGATGGCGGGCGTCAACATCGGCAACGTGACACGCCACAGCGATCCGAGCGGAGACGCGCCGAGATCCGTTGCGGCCTCTTCGTATTGCTTGCCGATCGTGGCGAGGCGGGCCCGGACCAGGACCGCCGGATAGGCCACCTGGTAGGTCACCAGCCCGACGACCTGCGCGGAGGTCCCAAGTCCGATCGGCAGCGCCAGGTTCGTCATCACGAACAGCAGCGCGACCGCCAGCAATACCTCCGGGATCACGAAGGAGACGAGCATGAGCACGTTCGCGCCGGCCGGCAGCCTGCCGCGCCAACGGTCGACGCCGATCGCGAAGAGCACCCCCAGTGGCACCGTGATCACGGTGGCGATCACCCCGAGCTTCAAGGTCTGCAGCAGCGCGGTGTGCAGGCTGGCGTCGTGCCACACCGACCGGGTCGGATCACCCCAGTACCAGCGCAGGGAGAAGCCCTGCCAGTTGGTACGGGATCGACCGTCGTTGAACGAGAACATCACCGCGATCAACACCGGCAGCAACGACCACACCAGGTAGAAGACCGTGATGCCGGCGAGTACGCGGGGCCTGCGCCACGGGTCGCGGAACCAGCCCGCCGGGCCCCTCACGTGCGAACCTCGTCACCGCGCAGGGTGACTCGGACGTAGTAGAACATCGGCAACACCGTGGCCAGCAGCACCAGCATCACGAACGCGCCCGCCTGGCCGGTCTGGCCCGGCGCCTGCACGCTGTCGTTGATGAGGTTGCCGACCATCGCGGTCTTCGGCGACGCCGACAGCAGGTCGTTGGTGAAGTAGTCGCCGAGCATCGGCAGGCAGGTGAGCAGGACCGCGGCCAGGATCGTCGGCCGGCACAGCGGCAACGTGACCCGCAGGAACGACGACACCCGGTTGGCGCCCAGATCTCGCGCGGCCTCCAGCATGGGTTGCGACAGCCGGTCCAGACCCGCGTACAGCGGCAGGATCATGTAGGGGACATAACCGTAGGCCAGGCCGAGGATCACCACGACCGGTTGGCCGGTGAGCCAGTCGACGGTCACGTCGAAGAGGCCACCGAAGTTCAGCAGCCGATTCACCAGGCCGTCGTTCTGAAGCAGGTTCACCCACGCCAACATTCGCATCATGTAGCTGATCCAGAACGGCGCGATCAACAGCGCGATGAGCAACCCCTTGCGCCGGCCGGCCAGTCGGGCCACGTAATAGGCGACGGGGAAGGCGAAGCCCAGACACAGCACGCTCGCCGCACCGACGTAACCCACCGTGCGCAGCAGCGCGGGGAAGTAGACCCCGTCGGGGCTGATCCGCGACAGCACGTAGGTGAACTGAGAGGGGTTCCACTGCAGCGGATTCCACACCGGAACGGCGGTGCGGAACAGTGGGTCGACGCGACCGAACACGATCGCCAGCACCACGTACAGCGGAGCGAGGAAGAACAGCGCCAACCAGCCGATGCCCGGTGCGGCCAGGGCCGCCCACAGCCGGACGTTGGGTTCGCGCGACCGCTGCAGCACCGGTACTAGGATCCGCCGGCGTTGAACGCGTTCCAGACGTTGTGCCACGCCGCGTCGTTGTCCGCGTCCAGTTCGAGCAGTCGGTATCCGGTGTCGAAGTACTCGGGTTTGACGATGGCCGACCGCAGGTTCTCGGGAATGAATTCCTCGGCGATCAGGGAATCGGCGGTCAAGGTGTTCTGCGGCGGCTGGTAGCCGATCGCGGAGAAGTTCTCCTTCGCGACGGCGGGATCCAGCATGTGGTTCAGGAACAGATGCGCCAGCACCGGGTTCTTGCCACCCTTGAGGGTGACGAGCATGTCGTTGTCGACGAGGCCCTTGCCGTCCTGGGGGAACCAGTACTGCAGAACGTCCGTCCCGACCCCCTCCGGCAGATAGGACTGCGCGTTGATGGCGTCACCGGACCACATCTGACACAGGCCGATCTGACCGGACGGCATGTCGCTGTACATGGTGATCGTGACCTTGGGCGACGTCGCCTTGACCAGCGCACTGAGTTGGTCGCCCACCATCTTGAGATCATCGGCCGACGAGGTGTTGACGTCGGTGACGCCCTGCTTCAGCAGCACCATCGCCATGGCGGTGTGCCAGTCGTCGATGATCGCCGTCTTGTCCTTGTAGGCGGGGTCCCACAGTGATTCGTACGGGTTCTTCAGCCCGCCGATGTTCGCGGGCACTTGATCACTGCGCCAACCCATTCCGGTGGTGTAGATCGTGTACGGCACGGTGTACTGCCAGCCCTGGTCATACCAGGGATTGGTGAAGCTCGGCCAGACGTTGGAGATGTTCGACAGATAGGTGTGGTTCAGCGGGCGCAGCAGCCCGCCGGTGACCAATCGGCCCATCTCGGTGTAGTTGGCGTTGTAGATGTCGAAGTCGACGCCGCTGCGCAGCTTGGTGATGGCCTCGTCACCGTCGTTGAAGGTGGAGACCTCGATCTTGCAGCCGTACTGATCCTCGAAGGCCTTGATGGCCTGGGGGCTGAGGTAGTCGGCGTAGTTGTAGATCTTGAGGGTGGCGCCCTTCTCCGGCGCCAGCCCGTCCGCGATGGGCTGGTTGTCAGCCGGGACGTCCCACTTGACGGGGCTGTCCGGCTTGGCGATCGTCAGGGTGGGCCCGGCGCCCTGCGTTCCCGCCTGCTCCTTGGCGCACGCCGCCAGAAAGGCGCCCAGGGTGGGTGCCGTGACGGCGAGAAGCGCAGCGCGCTGGAGGAATTGGCGACGATTCGAGCCGAACTGGCGGGGCATTGGCTGTTGGGCTGGCATCCGGGCCTCCCGCAGGTTCGCGTCTTGTCGGTGATAGGACTCTCGCATAGACTGAATGCTCAGTCAACCGCTGGAAGTGGAGGTGCGCCGTGTCCTCGACGGTGCTGCAGAGCCAAGTGTCGGACGCGGTCGACGATCTCATCGCCGCCGAGGAACGGGCATTCCTCCGGCGCCAGCCGCGGAGTTCGGCCATGATCGTGCGGGCGCGTGAGCACCTGGCCGGCGGCGCCACCTCCAACTGGCAGATCGCCGAGCCGCAGGCCGTCTGGATGAGCCATGGTGAAGGCTCCAAGGTGTACGACGTCGACGGCAACCAGTACGTCGACATGCACGGTGGCTACGGCGCATCCATTGCGGGACATGCCCATCCGGCGATCGTCGCCGCGGTGAGCGACCGCGTGCGCCGCGGCACGCACTTCGCCCAACCCACCGAGGACGCAATCTGGATCGCGGGGGAGCTGGCCAGCCGATTCGACCTGCCGCTGTGGCGATTCGCCAACTCGGGCACCGAGGCCACGATGGACGCGATCCATCTGGCCCGCGCGCTCACCGGTCGCGACCTGATCATCAAGGTGGAGGGCTGCTACCACGGTCACCACGATTCGGTTCAGGTGTCGGTGCTGCCAGAGGCCGACGAGATCGGGCCGCGCGACCATCCCACCGGCGTGCCTGGCAATTCCGGCATTCCGGCAGCCATCCGCGATCTGGTGATCGTCGTGCCGTTCAACGACGCCGAGGCGGTGGCGCGGGCACTGTCCGAACACCGGGATCGGGTGGCGGCGATGATCCTCGAGCCCGTCATGATGAACGCCGGCATCATCACCCCGGACGACGGTTATCTCGCGGCGATTCGGGACGTCGTCCACGAGGCCGGGGCCCTGCTCGTCTTCGACGAGGTGAAGACCGGGTTCACCACCGGCCCGGGCGGCGTGACCGCGCTCTCCGGCGTGGTGCCCGACATGGTCTGCCTGGCCAAGGCGCTGGGCGGTGGCGTCTCGGTGGCGGCGATCGGCGGCACGACGGAGGTGATGTCGGCCATCGCCGACGGCCGCTACGAGCAGGTCGGCACCTTCAACGGCAACCCACTGGCGATGGCGGCGACCCGCGCCACGCTGTCGGAGGTGCTCACCGACGAGAACTACCGCCACCTCGACGCGCTGGGTGCGCGCCTTCGCGGGACCTTGGAGGCGGTCATCGCCGAGCACGGATTCGACTGGCACGTCGTCTCGGTCGGCGCCAAGGGGTGCGTGACCTTCCGCCGCGATCCCGTCCGGGAGTTCCGCGACTTCCTGCGGGTCGACGCGCGCCTCGGCCATCTGCACTGGCTCATTCAGCACAATGGCGGCGTGTTCCTGCCACCATGGGGGAAGGTGGAGCAATGGCTGCTGTCCGTTCAGCACGACGAATCCGACGTCGACCGGTTCACGGCGAACTTCGCCCGGCTCGCTGCGGCGGTAGCGCCCTGAGCGGGCGTACGCGGTGAGCGCCGCTGCGGGCGGTCACATCGGGCTTCACCAGCTGGCGAAGTCGTTCGACGGCGTTCCCGCGGTCACCGGGATCGACCTCGACATCCCGGCGGGACAGTTCTATTCGCTCCTCGGGGCCTCGGGTTGTGGCAAGACCACGACGTTGCGCATGATCGCCGGATTCGAGAAGCCCGACTCGGGACGCATCGAGCTCGACGGCCGTGACGTGGCGGGCGATCCGCCACACCGCCGACCGGTCAACACCGTGTTCCAGACCTACGCCCTGTTCCCCTTCATGTCGGTCGCCGACAACGTCTCCTTCGGGCTCAAGTACGTGAAGACCTCGCGGGAGGACACGAGGCGCCGCGTCGACGAGGCCCTCGAACTGGTGCAGATGGGCAGGTTCGCCAAGCGGCGGCCCGCTCAGCTGTCGGGTGGTCAGCAGCAGCGGGTGGCGCTCGCGCGAGCGCTGGTGCTGCGGCCACGGGTGCTGTTGCTCGACGAGCCCCTCGGCGCCTTGGACGCCAAGCTGCGCAGACAGTTGCAACTCGAATTGCGTTCGGTGCAGCGGGAAGTGGGCATCACGTTCGTCTACGTCACCCATGATCAAGAAGAAGCTCTCACCATGAGCGACCAGATCGCGGTACTCGCGGACGGCAGGGTCGAGCAGGTCGGACCGCCGCAGGAAATCTACTCCGCGCCGGCGACGACGTTCGTCGCCGGCTTCCTCGGCGCCGCAAACATCTTCGACGCCGACGTGGTCGACGTCTCCGACACCTCCGCGGTGTGTCTGGCGATCGACACCCGGCTCGGCGCCGTGGTCGACCGGTCGACGCCCAGGGGTGCCGCGGCGATCGTGATTCGGCCCGAGCGCATCGCACTGCAGGGACCCGACGAACCCGTGCGGGCGGGTCTCAACGCCATCAGCGGTACGGTCGCCCAGATCGTCTACCTCGGCGCCCAGACGCAGGTCCACGTGGACGTCGGCGCCGCAACGGCATTGGTGGTCGAGGTGCCGAACAACGCCGGCCCGGCGTCGGTGACGCACTCCCTCGGATCCTCGGTCACCTGTGTCTGCGCCCATGACGCGGTTCGGGTGTTGCGCCGCAGCGCGGCGTCGGTGACGACCGATCCCGTGGTGACGGCCGCAGACGAGGAGCTCAGCCCCTCTTCGGCCTGAGCTTCTTCTGGCTCTTCTTCTCGGGGGGCAAGTCGAGTTCGCGCTCGCAGAACCGCATCGCGATGGCGTAGGCGACGTCGGAGTCGACCTCGGGATCCTCGAGCGCGACCTGAATCGACAAGCCGTCGAGCAGCGCGCCGAATTCGAGCGCGAACATCCGGGCGTCGACGTTGGCTTCGCCGGACTTGACGGCGTCGACGATCATCCGGCGCCAGCGAGCGTCGAGCTCGACCCGACCCGCCTTGACCTCGTCGTGGCGGAAGGCCTGCGCCCACAGGTCGAACCACAGGCCCCAGGCGCCGGGTATCTCGTTGTCGGCCTGCGGGATCACCGTCCACTTGATGAGCAGCGACAACCGCTCACGCATCGAGGTGACCTCGGCGAGCATCTTCTCCGCCGCTTCGTAGAACGACTCCTCGGAGTGGCGCAGGGCGTCGACCAACAGCCGGTCGCGGGTGCCGAAGTAGTAGATGACGAGCGCGGAGCTGGCGCCGGCTCGCTTGGCCACGTCGGCAATGCGGGTGTCACCGAAGCCGCGCTCACAGATCAAGCTTGCTGCGGCGTCCAACATCTCGACCCGACGTCCCTCGTTGTTCTCCGTCGCAGCCGCGGGTTCGGCCATGTCGTTCTCGATTCCCCTCACGTGGCGGCACTGCCTCTTGTCTGCAAGCCTAACACTCGATTAGATTGAACAGTCAGTCAGGCCAGTCGCCGCACCACACGGAAGAAGGTCGCTCATGGCCAATGCTTACGACGCCGTCATCGTCGGCGGAGGGCACAACGGGCTCGTCTCGGCCGCCTATCTGGCCCGATCCGGCGCCAAGACCCTGGTGCTCGAGTCGCGGGGGAGTCTTGGCGGGGCGGCGACCACGGAGGCGCCGTGGAAGGACGCCCCGCACCTGCGGGTGACCCGGTTGTCCTACGTGGTCAGCTTGATGCCACCTACCATCGTCCGCGATCTCGACCTGGAACGTTACGGCTACAAGGTCCATCCGATGGGGCCCTACTACCAGGCGTTCCCCGAAGGCGGTTCGCTGACCATCTTCGAAGACGATCCGGCGCGAACGCACGAGCAGATCGCCAAGTTCTCCAAGCGGGATGCCGATGCCTGGCCGAAGTGGAACGCGTGGCTCGAGGGCATCGCCGAGGTGATGGGTCCGCTGCTGACGCAAGTGCCGCCAAACATTGGTTCCCACAAGCCGTCCGACCTGTTCGACCTCGCCAAGCTGGCGTGGAGTCAGAAGGGCATCACCACCCGGATGACCGCGGACGTCACCCGTCTGCTGACCATGAGCATCGCCGACCTGCTCGACGACTGGTTCGAGTCCCCCCAGATCAAGGGGGCGCTGGCCGTCAACGGCGTGATCGGCACCTGGGCCGGTCCGTACGAGCCCGGCACCGCGTACGTGATGGCCCATCACTCGATCGGTGACGTCGGCGATGGGCAACTCGGCAGCTGGGGTTTCCCCGAGGGTGGCATGGGTGGGGTGTCGCAGGCCATCGCGCGCTCGGCGCGGGCCTTCGGAGCCGAGATCCGCACCAACGCCAGGGTTTCGACGCTCAACGTGCGCGGCGGCAAGGTCGAGGGCGTCGTGCTGGCGAACGGGGAGGAGATCACCGCGCCGTTGGTCGTCACCACGCTGCACCCCCGGACCGCGTTCCTGGACCAGATCCCGCGCCACGAGCTGCCCGACGACTTCATCCGCGACATCGAGCACTGGAAGACCCGCAGCGGTGTGGTCAAGATCAACCTGGCGCTCGGTGAGCTCCCCAACTTCACCGCCGACCCGAGCTCGGGCATCGCCGAGCACCACACCGGCTCGGTGGAGATGGCGCCCACGATGGAGTTCATCGAGGCAGCGTTCCAGGACGCCCGGGCCGGCAAGCCCGCGCTCATGCCGTTCAGCGACGGCGTCATTCCCACCACGCTGGACAAGACGCTCAATCCCGATGGGACCCACATCATGTCGCTGTTCACCCAGTGGGTGCCCGCGGAGTGGGCCGACGCCCCGCACACCGAAGAACTCGACGCCTACGCCGACCGGCTGATCGATCTCTACGACCAGGTGGCGCCGGGCTTCAAGTCCTCCATCCTGCACCGCGACGTCGTCGGCCCGCACGAGATGGAGCAGGAGTACGGATTGATCGGCGGCAACATCTTTCACGGCGAACTGTCGCTCGAACAGCTCTTCCACATGCGACCCGCGCCCGGGTTCGCCGACTACCGAACGCCCATCGCCGGGCTTTACAACGGCAGTTCCGCCACCCACGCGGGAGGCGGCGTCTGCGGCATCCCGGGCTGGCAGGCCGCCAAGGCCGCGCTGGCGGACAAGAAGCGGGCCACTGGGCGGCTCCGCTCCGTGCTCAGCCGCACGTCCTAGGTCCTCGGGCCGTGGGGGAGCAGCGCCGGGCAGGGGTGGCCGCCATGCTGGGGGCCCGGTCGGTGGCGATCGTCGGCGCGAGCGCGCGCCCGGACAGCTTCGGCGCCCGCATGATCGTCGAGGCGCGACGAAGCTCCGCCCGGATGCACCTGGTCAACCCGCGCTACGAGCGGATCGGCGACGTGCCGTGTGCACCATCGCTGGCCGACCTCGACGAACCGGTCGACCTGGTGCTCTTCGGCGTGCCCGACGGTGTGCTCGTCGAGCAGGTCGCGGCGGCCGCCGATGCCGGGGCCCGGTCCGCCGTCGTCTTCGGCGCCGCCAACGGGGTTCGCGACAAGGTGGCGGCCGTCGTGTCCGCGGCCGGGATGGCCATGTGCGGCGCGGGCTGCATGGGCTTCGTCAACAACGCGATCGGACTTCGCGCCCTCGGATACCTCGAACCGGACGCCTTGCCCGTGGGTGGGGTCAGCCTGGTCACCCACTCCGGCTCGGCCTTCTCGACGCTGTTGCGATGTCGTCGTGGGTTCGGCTTCCGGCTGGCCGTCTCCTCGGGACAGGAACTGGTCACCACCACCGCCGACTACGTCGACTTCGCGCTGGACGACCCCGACACCCGGGTCCTGGCGCTTCTGCTGGAGACTCCGCGCGACATCCCCCGGCTGCGGGAGTCGTTGCGGCGCGCCCACGATCGCGACGTTCCGGTGGTGGTGCTGCCCGTCGGCGGATCGCCCACCGGACAGGCGATGGTCGCCGCCCACTCCGGCGCGCTCGCCGGGGGTGACGCCGCGTGGCAGGCGTTCTGCGACTCGGTCGGCGCCGTCCGCGTGCGGGACATGGCCGAGTTCACCGACACCCTCGAACTGTTCAATGCGGGGCGCCGCGCCGGGCCGGGGGAGGGCATCGCGACCGTGCACGACTCGGGCGCCGAACGCGCGATGATCGCCGACCTGGCCCACGAGGTGGGCGTGGAGTTCGCCGACCCGTCGACGTGGTCGCTGTCGGCCATCGAGGACCTGCTGGACTACGGTCTGGTGGCCACCAACCCGCTGGACGTCTGGGGTACCGGAGCGGACACCCGGGCGCTGTTCCGCGCCTGCCTCCACGTGATGACCCAGGATCCCGCCGTCGCCGTCACCGCCCTGGCGGTCGACCTGGTCCCCGAATTCGACGGCGACACCGCCTATCCGGACGCGGTGCTCGACGTCGCCGCGGAGACCAATGCGCCGCTGGCCGTGTTGACGTCGGTACCCGCCGCGGTGGACCGCGACGCGGCGGCGCGCCTGCGAGCGCACGGCGTTCCCGTACTCGAGGGGTTCCGCAGCGGCCTGGTGGCGCTCGGGCACCTGGCCCGTTGGCCGCTGGAGATCGAACGGTACCAGGGCACGTTCGACCCCGACCGTCGACGACGCTGGCTGGCCTGGCTGGCCGACTGGAACCCCGCGCTGGCGTTCGAACTACTCGCCGACTACGGGATACCGATCGCCCGCCCGGTCGTCGCGCGCGACGAGAGCCGGGCCGTGGCTGCCGCCGACGCGGCCGGCTATCCCGTCGTGCTGAAGACCGTTGCCGCCGAGCACAAGAGCGACGTGGGCGGGGTGGCACTCGACCTGGCCGACGCCGCCGCGGTGCGCGCGGCGTACGCGGACCTGGCCCACCGCCTGGAACCGTCGGTGACGGTGCAACCGATGGTTGCCAGGGGTGTCGAGGTGTCGGTGGGCGTCGTCCGCGACGGCACGTTCGGTCCGCTGGTGGTGGTCGCCGCCGGCGGGACCCTGGTGGAGTTGCTCGCCGACCGGGTACTGGCGTGCCCGCCGGTGTCCTACGGCGGCGCCCTCCGCATGGTGAACGCACTGCGCATGCGGCCCCTGCTGGCCGGCTGGCGCGGTGCACCCGCGTGCGACGTCGGTGCCCTCGCCGATGTGATCGTCGGATTCTCGCTGTTGGCAACCGAACTCGGCGACTCACTCGAGGCGGTCGAGGCCAACCCGGTGATCGTCTCGGCCACCGGTGCGATCGCCGTGGACGCCCTGGTGATACAGCGCGGCGGGATCGGCCAGTAGCGGGCCGAACGCGAGTTCGGCGGCGCCGATCATCAGGGTGTCCGCGTCGAGGCTGGCCGGCACGATCCGCAGCATCTCCCGCGGAGCGCGCAGGCTGTGCCGGGCGATGGCCTCGTCGAGGGTGTCGGCCGCCACCGCGGGAAAGACCCGCAGGAACCCACCGAGCACCACCAGGCCGGGGTTGAGCAGGTTGACGACGTTGCCGAGCGCGATGCCGAGGTAGTGCGCCTGGCGTTCGACGGTCGTCGCCCGCACGCTGGAGTCCTTCTCGTAGGTCTGCGACTGGCTGACCTCGGTCTCCAGGCATCCCGTTGCGCCGCAATGGCATTGCTTAGTACCACCGACGTAGGTGTGGCCGAGCTCGCCGGCGTAGCCCGCCGCGCCGTCGAGCAGTTGCCCGGCGACGACGACCCCCGCACCGATGCCGCCCGCGCCACCGTTGACGTACACCATGTGGTCGGGGTTGGCGTGCTGTCCGAAGATGTGCTCGGCGACCGCGCCGAGGTTGGCGTCGTTGGCGGCGAACGTTGGCAATCGGGTTGCCGCGCTGAGCATCTCGCCAATTCTGGCGTCGTGCCAGTCCAGGTGCGGAGCGAGCCGGATGGTGGACCCGGCCGAGTGCACCAGGCCGGGGACGGCTACGCCGACGGCCACGACGGTGCAGTCGGGATCGAGTTGGCGCCGCAGTCGGTCGATCATGTCGGCCGCGAGGCCGACGGTCTGCTCCGCTGTCAGCACTCCCGGGGTGGCCCGCTTGGTCACCTCGAGAACGGATCCGCCGAGCGTGACGAGGCCGATGGTCAGCGAGTCGACCTCGGGGTTGACGGCGATCGCCAGCGTGCCGGGGTGCGGCCGGACCACCGGGCTGGGCCGGCCGACCTGGGCGGAGGCGGCCGGCCGGGTCTCCTCGATCAGCCGATGGTTGGCCAGTTCCTCGACGAGGTCCTTCACCGTCGACCGGGACAGGCCCGTGCGGCGGGTCAACTCGGCGCGGCTCATGCCCCGATGCCGGTGTACGAGCGTCAACACGCCGGAGAGGTTCCGTCTGCGGACGTCGTCGGTGCTGGTACCGATCCTGGCGACGCGATTCACGGCGTTCCTCCCCTCGACGATCTCCCCGTTGACAGTGGCCTGGAACACACTATAAGTTCGGGCGCTGAACAAATCTATAGCCAGGAGGCGGAGATGTCCGTAGCCCAGTTCAGTGACAAGTTCTCGTTCGGATTGTGGACCGTGGGGTGGACCGCGTCCGACCCGTTCGGCGTCGACACCCGGCCGGCCGTCGACGCGGTCGAGGCGGTCGAGCGGCTCGCCGAGATGGGCGCCTACGGCTTGACCTTCCACGACGACGACCTGTTCCCGTTCGGGTCGTCGGACGCCGAACGCCGGCGAGCGGTCGACCGGCTGGTGGCGGCGCTGAAGTCCTCCGGGATGGTGGTGCCGATGGTGACCACGAACCTGTTCTCCCAGCCGGTGTTCAAGGACGGTGGCTTCACCAGCAACGACCGCTCGGTGCGGCGCTTCGCCCTGCGCAAGGTGCTACGCAACATCGACCTGGCCGCGGAACTGGGCGCCGAGACCTTCGTGGTCTGGGGCGGCCGGGAGGGTAGCGAGTACGACAGCGCCAAGGACGTCCAGGCCGCCTTCGAGCGCTACCGCGAGGCGATGAACCTGTTGTGCGAGTACGTCGTCGACAACGACTACTCGATGCGCTTCGCCATCGAGCCCAAGCCCAACGAGCCCCGGGGTGACATCCTCCTGCCGACGGTGGGCCACGCGTTGGCGTTCATCGAGACGCTGGAGCACTCCGACATCGTCGGCGTGAACCCGGAGACCGGCCACGAACAGATGGCCGGGCTGAACTTCGTGCACGGCATCAGCCAGGCGCTGGACGCCGGCAAGCTCTTCCACATCGACCTCAACGGGCAGCGCGGCATCAAGTTCGACCAAGACCTGGTGTTCGGCCACGGCGACCTGGCCAACGCGTTCGCCCTCGTCGACCTGCTGGAGAACGGCGGGCCCGACGGCGGTCCGAGCTATCACGGTCCACGGCACTTCGACTACAAGCCCAGCCGGACCGAGGATTCGTCGGGCGTCTGGTTCTCGGCGGCGGCCAACATGCGGATGTATCTGTTGCTCAAGGAGCGCGCGGCCGCCTTCCGGACCGACCCCGAGGTTGCCGAAGCCATGGAGGTGGCCCAGGTGAAGGAGTTGCGACGGCCCACTCTCGAGGCCGGCGAGACCTACCGCGACCTGCTGGCCGACCGATCGGCCATGGAAGACTTCGACGCTCAATCGTACTTCGGGGCAAAGGGATTCGGCTTCGTCCGGCTCAACCAGCTGGCCATCGAGCATCTGCTGGGTGCCCGTTGAGCAGGGCTGACGCCAGGCGCTAGACGTGATGCACGTCACGCTATATGTTGTCGGCAAGAACAAATCGAAATGTGGGGAGCAATCCATGAACCGTGTGCCATCAATGGTGTTTGCCGTAGTCGTCGGCGCCGGGCTGGTGTTGTCCGGCTGTAGCAGCAGCGGGAGCGGCGGAAACGATGGCGGGGGCGGCGGCGGTGATGCAAAGGCTCAAGGCAAGATCGGCGTGATCCTGCCCGACACCAAGTCGTCGGTGCGCTGGGAGTCCAAGGACCGGCCCGCGCTCGAGGCGGCCTTCAAGGCCGCCGGCGTGCCGTACTCCATTCAGAACGCCGAGGGTTCGGCGGACAACATGGCGACGATCGCCGACGGCATGATCGCCGACGGCGTCACGGTGCTGGCCATCGTGAACCTCGACTCCGACAGCGGTGCCGCGATCCAGCAGAAGGCCGCCAGCCAGGGCGTCAAGACCATCGACTACGACCGGCTCACCCTGGGTGGTTCGGCCGACGTCTACGTGTCCTTCGACAACAACACCGTCGGTCAGCTGCAGGGCCAGGGGCTGGTCGACTGCCTTGCGGGCAAGCCGTCGAACGTGGTGTTCCTGAACGGATCCCCCACCGACAACAACGCCACGCTGTTCACCGCCGGTGCGCACTCGGTGGTCGACAAGACCCCGAGCGTGAAGATCGTCGGCGAGCAGGCGGTTCCGGACTGGGACAACGACAAGGCCGTCACCATCTTCGAGCAGATGAACACCGCTGCCGACGGCAGGATCGACGGCGTCTACGCCGCCAACGACGGCCTCGCCGGCTCGGTGATCTCGATCCTGGAGAAGAACGGCCGCGCCGGTCAGGTGCCGGTCACCGGACAGGACGCCACGGTCGAAGGTCTGCAGAACGTGCTCGCCGGCACCCAGTGCATGACCGTCTACAAGTCGGCGAAGGAAGAAGCCGCCGCACTCGCCAAGGCCGCGATCTCGCTGGTGAAGGGTGAGTCGGTCGACGCACCCGGAAAGTCGCGTGACGACAAGGGCAATCGCGACGTTCCCTCGGTGCTGCTGACCCCGAAGTCGATCACCAAGACCAACGTCGACGTCGTCCTCTCCGACGGCGGTCAGTCCAAGGACGAGGTATGTGCGGGCCAGTTCGCCCCCATGTGCAGCGCGGCGGGGCTCTGACGGACCGATGACCGACCAGGTGACGCCCATCCTCGAACTGCGGGGAGTCAACAAGAGTTTCGGCATGGTGCACGTCCTTCGCGACGTGGACTTCGCCGTCTACCCCGGTGAGGTGACGGCGCTGGTCGGAGACAACGGAGCCGGCAAGTCGACGTTGGTGAAGGCGATCGCCGGAATCCATCCGATCGACAGCGGCGAGTACCTGTTCGAGGGCACGCCGGTGACGGTGCACGGCCCCAACGACGTCGCCGCCCTTGGCGTGGAGGTCGTGTACCAGGACCTCGCGCTGTGCGAGAACCTCGACATCGTCTCGAACATGTTCCTGGGCCGGGAGATCCGGCAGCGGGGCGTGCTCGACGAGGCGCGCATGGAGACGATGGCGCGCGAAGCGCTGGCGTCGCTCTCGGTGCGCACGGTCAAGTCCGTGCGCCAGACCGTCTCCAGCTTGTCCGGCGGGCAGCGGCAGACCGTCGCGATCGCCAAGTGCGTGCTGTGGAACTCCAAGGTCGTGCTGCTCGACGAGCCCACGGCCGCCCTCGGCGTGGCGCAGACGCGTCAAGTCATCGACCTGGTGCGACGCCTGGCCGACCAGGGCCTGGGCGTCGTCCTGATCTCCCACAACATGATGGACGTCTTCGAGGTGGCCGACCGCATCTGCGCGCTGTATCTCGGCCGGGTGGCGGCCGAGGTCAAGACCGCCGAGACCACCCGCGGTCAGGTGGTCGAACTGATCACCGCCGGACATTCCGGCAGCCTCGGCCTGGCCCCTGCCGACGCCGCCCAGTCGACGTGAAGGATCGCGACATGACAACCACCAAGGCCGAACTCGACGACTCGGCCTTCGCGGTCGACAGCCATTCGGACGCCACGTTCGCCGATGCCGCCCGCGGCTACTGGGCGAGGGTGCGCGGCGGCGACATGGGATCGCTGCCCGCGATTCTGGGCCTCATCGTGCTCTTCGCGGTGTTCGGGCTGGCCAACGAGCGCTTCCTCTCGGCGCTGAACCTGGCCAACCTGGTGACCCAGGCCGGCTCGATCTGCGTGCTCGCGATGGGCCTGGTCTTCGTGCTGCTGCTCGGCGACATCGACCTGTCCGCCGGGGTGGCGGGCGGCGTGTCGGCGTGCGTGATGGCGCTGACCATGACCGGTCAGGGCTGGCCGTGGTGGGCGGGCGTGCTGGGCGGCGTGCTCTGCGGCGCCCTGATCGGACTGTTGATCGGGCTGCTGCGGGCCAAGCTGGGCATCCCGTCGTTCGTGGTGACGCTGGCGTTCTTCCTCGGCCTGCAGGGCGTCACGCTCAAGCTGATCGGCGAGGGCGGTTCGGTCCGGGTCGACGACCCCGTCATCCGCGGCATCACCATCGGCAACCTGCCGGTGGCCGTGGGATGGGCGTGCGCGCTGCTGGTCGTCGTGGCCTTCGCCGGCTTCGAGCTGCTCAAGCACCGCAGCAAGGTTGCGGCCGGATTGCACCACGCCCCACTGGGAGTCGTGATCGCGCGCATCGTCGGCGTCGCCGCGGTGACGCTGGGCGTGACGTTCCTGCTGAGCCTCAACCGCAGCGTCAACCCCAGGGTCGAGATCCGTGGGATCCCGTACGTCCTGCCGTTGGTGGTGGTGCTGCTCATCGTGCTGACGTTCGTGCTGACCCGAACCCGTTACGGCCGCCACCTCTACGCCGTCGGCGGCAGCGCGGAGGCGGCCCGGCGCGCCGGCATCGACGTCGACCGGATCCGCATCTCGGTGTTCGTGATCGGCTCCTCACTCGCCGCCGTCAGCGGCATCATCGCCGCGTCGTACGGCGGCAAGGTGTCGGCGTCCTCGGGTGCGGGCAACGTCCTGCTCTACGCCGTCGGCGCGGCGGTGATCGGCGGCACCAGCCTGTTCGGCGGCAAGGGCAGGGCGGTCGACGCGGTCATCGGCGGCGTGGTGGTCGCGACCATCGCGAATGGCCTTGGCCTGCTGAACCAGTCGTCCTACATCAACTTCCTGGTCACCGGCGGAGTGCTGCTGCTCGCGGCCAGCGTCGACGCCATCTCGCGTCGTCGCCGGTCGGCCACGGGACTGGGTTGACCAGGGTCGGTCAGAAGATCGAGTAGACCTTGCGCACGGTCTCGTGGATGTCCCACGTGCCCGTCCAGCCCTTCGGGAACACCGCGACGTCGCCGACCCCGATCTCGGAGGCGTCGCCGCCGTCGGGGGTGACCGTCATGCGGCCCGCCACCAGGTAGATCACCTCGTGGGTCTCCAGCGTCCACCGCGACGGGCCCGGCGCGCACTGCCAGATGCCGGCCGACGAATCGCCGTCCACCCACACCTCGAGCCCGTGGGTGGCCATCGGTGCGCCGGTGGCCTCGTCGAGAGGGCCCCAGTCCTCGAGTTCGGCGTCGGCGGCGTCGGGCAGCATGTTGGTGATCACTGAGAGGCCCTCTCGGGGAATGGGAGTGAAATCGGTTCGGGCGCAACCCGACTGTTGCCCTCGGCGTCGAACCGGTCGAGGCCGAGGTCGGTGAGGTCGAGCCAGTCGCACCGGCCCGTCGTGGTCAGGTCGGCCGCCACCTGGGACACCGCGGGGCCCCACATCATGCCGTGGCCGGCGGCGCTGGCAACGACGGTGCCCTCGACGGGACCGCCGTCGGTGAGCAGGGGCCCGAGGATCGGCAGGTGATCGGGCGTGTAGTCGATGGTGGCGGCCCACGACCGTCGTAGCCCGAGGCCCCGGACCGCCGGGAAGAGTTGCTCCATGCGGTCGCGTGCCTTGCGGTAGTACAGCGTGTCGAAGTCGACGGCGGTGCCGGGTGGTTCGTCGGGATTGCTCATGCCCCACAGCACCCCGCCGGCTTCTCCTGGACGCCAATAGATTCCGGAGGTGACGTCGAAGACCATGGGAAGCTCGTGGACGTCGACGTCGGGGGGTGCGGCGGTGACGACGACCTGGTGCCGGGTGCCGCCGGCGTGGATGCGGCCACCCGCGGTGTTGCCCACCGCGGCCAGCTTGGGGCCGCCGGTCAGGACGACCCGTTCGGTGGCGATCGGTCCGTCGGCGGTGTCGACGCCGACCACCCGGCCACCGGCGGTGCGCAGGCCGGTGAACGCGCAGTGTTCGCGGACGTCGACGCCGTGGGCGACCAACGCGGCGGTGTAGGCCAGCACGTTGCGTGGCGCGTCGAGGTAGCCGTCCCCGGGGGCATGGGACGCGCCCAACGTCACGCCGGGCGCCAGGCCCGTGGGACGGGCGTCGAGGTCGTCGCTGCTGAGCCATTCCACGGTGAGGCCGAGACTCCGTTGCAACGCGATGCGAGAATGCGCCTGCTGCACTTCGGCTTCGGTGAACGCCGGCATGAGATAGCCCTGGGCGACGAAGCCGCAGTCGAGGGGAAAGCGGTCACCGCTGGCGGCGTAGAACTCCTGGGCGCGAAGGCCGAGCTTGATCGCGGGCTCGGTGCCGCCTTGGGCGCGAACCATGCCCGCGGCGCGGCTGCTGGCACCGTCACCGAGGGTGGCCGCCTCGAGCAGAACGACCGTGCCTGCGCCGGATTCGGCGAGCAGGACGGCCGTCCACGCGCCGACGGTCCCGCCACCGACCACCACTACGTCGGCCTGGGTGGAACTAGTCATAGCACTGAACGCTGACATAGACTGAACGCTCAGTCAAGAGCAAGGAGTGCGGATGTACGGGCTATCGGAGGCTGATCGACGCATCCGGGACACGGCACACGACTTCGTCGACTCGCTGATCCCGCTCGAACTCGAGGCCGAGCTGGCCGGCGGTCAGCTTCCGAAGGAGGTGACCGCCGAACACCACACCCGGGCAATCGAATTGGGCCTGTTCGCCACCAACATGCCGACGTCGGTGGGCGGCATGGGATGCACCGCGCTGCAGCAGGTGCTGGTCCAGGAGCAATGCGGCCGGGCGACCAACGGGCTCGGGTGGGTGATGGCCACCCCGCCGCAATGGTGGGTCGACGTCGCCACCGACGACCAGCGGGCGCGGTGGCTGTTGCCCGCCGTGCGGGGTGAGAAGCACGAGGCGTACGCCATCACCGAGGAGTTCGCCGGCTCGGACGTCTCCGCACTGACGACCACCGCCCGCCGCGACGGCGACGAGTACGTGATCGACGGCGTCAAGTGGCACGTCACGTCCTACAACCTGGCCGACTACTGCTTCGTGCAGGCGGTCCTGGTCGGCGGCGACTTCGAGGGCCAGCACGTGCTGCTGATCGTCGACCTGCCCTGGCCGGGCGTCGAAGTCGTCCGCACGCCGCACTATTCCCACCACATCGCCGACGAGCATCCGATCGTCGCGTTCAACGGCGTTCGGGTGCCGGTGGAGAATCTCGTCGGCGCCGAGGGGGAGGGCATGACCTTCACCCAGGACTGGTTCCGCTTCGAACGACTGATGGTCGCGGCCAGGTGTGTCGGCGCCGCGCAGCGGCTCGTCGACGACGTGACCGCGTTCGCCACCGAGCGCGTCGTCGACGGCAAGGCGCTGGGCGAGCATCAGCTGGTGGCCGGCATGCTGGCCGACAGCGCCACCGAACTGTTCGCCGCCCGGACCATGCTCTACGAAGTGGCCCGGTCGATCGACGGCGGCGCGGACCGCAAGACGCTGCACGCGCAGGCATCGATGGCGAAGCTGTACTGCTCGGAGATGGCGGGCCGGGTGGCCGACCGCAGCGTGCAGATCTTCGGCGGTCGCGGTTACATGCGCGAGAACGTCGCCGAGCGCATGTACCGCGAACTACGGGTGGAACGCATTTGGGAGGGCGCCAGCGAGATTCAGCGCCTCATCGTGGCGCGTCAGCTGATGAACAGAGGTCCGGCCGCGGTGTTGGAGGGGATTGGCCCCTGAGCTCAGCAGGGGTCGCCGGGAGGCGTGTAGTAGGGCACGCCCTCGACGGTGTAGCAGGGCACCTCGCCCCAGACGTACGGAGTGTCCGCCGAGGCGATCGCGGCGCCGCGCGCCACGTCGCCGGCGACGTTGGTGCACCCGCCGACCGCCACGTGCCGACCACCTGCGCCTGCGCAGATGTCGGCCTGCGCCGCCGGAGCGACTGCGAACGGCAGAACCCCCATCGCCGCGCCCGTCAACAAGACCGCTGCCAGTTTCTTCATCGCACGCATCCCCTCACTTGGCCGACTCGCCGTCATTGTCACGCACGTCAATCGGTGGGGTTGGGGTTTCGTCGTTTTGGTCGGGCCCGTCTTGGACCGACCGGAATCCGAGCAGGCGCATGCCGTGATAGACGACGAGGGCGGCGATGGACCCGAGCGAGATGCCGGTGAAGACCAACGACCCTTGCTGCCAGGTGAAGTCGGCGATGCCGATCGTCAGGGGGATGGCCGCCGTCATCTGGTTGACGGGCAGACCGAAGTCGACGTGGTTGGTCAGCCAGATCCGGACGCCGAGGATGCCCACCAACCCGTAGAGCACGACCGTCGCACCGCCCAGGACGCCGGGCGGAATCGCCGAGATCGTCGCACCGACCTTGGGGCACATGGCCAGAACGATCGCCACGGCCGCCGCGATCCAGTAGGCCGCCGTCGAGTACACCCGGGTCGCGGCCATCACGCCGATGTTCTCGGCGTAGGTCGTGGTGGCCGATCCGCCGCCGAAGCCGGCGAGCGTGGTGGCGACGCCGTCGGCGGCGATGGCGCGGCCCATCACCGGGTTGGTGTCGGTCTCGGTCATCTGGCCAACCGACTTCACGTGGCCGATGTTCTCGGCCACCAGCGCGATGACCGCGGGCAGGAACAGCGGCAGCACCGACAGGCTGAAGGTGGGCGCCTGGAAGTCGGGCAAGCCGACCCACGGTGCGGCCGCGATGGCGGAGGTGTCGACGTCGCCGCGGGCGAGCGCCACCAGGTACCCGATGACGACCGCCAGGAAGATGGCGAGCCTGCCCACGATGCCGCGGAAGAAGGCCAGGATCGCGACGAGCAGCACCAGGGTGACGAGGCCGTCGACCGGGCCCTTCTCGAAGTTGTTCTTGGCGGCGGGCGCAAGGTTGAAGCCGATCAGCGCGACGATCGCGCCCGTCACCACCGGGGGCAGCGTCGCGTCCAGCCAGCCGGTGCCGAGGACGTGCACGATCGCGCCGATGACGATCAGCAGCAGCCCCACTGCGACCAGTCCGCCGAGCGCGCTACCCGTGCCGTTGGACGCCACCGCCGCGGTGACCGGCGCGATGACCGAGAAGCTCGAGCCCAGATAGCTGGGCAGCCGGTTGCCGGTGATGAGCAGGAACAGCACCGTGCCGACGCCGGAGAACAGCAGCGTGGTGGCGGGCGGGAACCCGGTCAGCACGGGCACCAGGAAGGTCGCGCCGAACATCGCCACCACGTGCTGGGCGCCGATGCCGATGGTGCGCGGCCAACTCAGTCGCTCGTCCGGCGCGACGACGTAGGCGTCGGAGGAGACGGGCGTCCAGCGCAGTGAGATCACGGTTGTCGACTACACACCATCGGCGGGCATCGCGCGACTCATCCGCCGAACCCGGCGGGGGGTGGGCCGGCAGGGGCTAGTGAATGTGGCTGCCGCCGTTGATGTCCACGGTGGTGCCGGTCAGGTAGCTCGCGTCCTCACTCGAGAGGAAGGTGATCACGGCGGCGACCTCCTCGGTGGTCGCGGTGCGGCCCACGGGGATGCCGGCGGCCAGGGCGGCCTCGGACTCGTCGGTGGCGCCGACCCGGATGTTGGTGTCGACGGCCCCGGGGGTGACGGCGTTGACGGTGACGCCGGTGTCGGCGATCTCGCGGGCCAGCGCCTTGGTGAAGCCGAGGATGGCGGCCTTGGCCGACGAGTAGGGCACCTTGCCGAAGACGCCGCCGCCGCGCTGCGCGGACACCGAGGACATGTTGACGATGCGTCCCCAGCCGTTGTCGATCATGGCGGGCAGGAAGGCCTTCGTGACCAGGTAGGTGCCGGTGGCGTTCACGGCCATCACCTTGTTCCACAGGTCCAGGGTGGTCTCCAGGAAGGGCACGGGACTGGTGACGCCGGCGATGTTGGCGAGCGCACCGACGGGCGGCAGGTTCCCCGACGCGACCTCGGCGGCCACCGCGGCCGCGGCCGCGGTCACCGAGTCCTCGGAGGTGACGTCGACCGCGTGTCCGAAGGCGGGCACGGCGAACTGGTTGCCGATGTCGGCGGCGACCTTGGCCGACGTCTCGCCGTCCAGGTCGAGGATGACGACCGCCCATCCCTCCCGGGCGTAGCGCTGGGCGAGGGTCATGCCGATGCCGCGGTCGGAGGTCGCTCCGGTGACGACGGCGGTGCGGGAGGTTGTCATGGTGGTGCCTTTCGGTGAGGAGGTCGTCAGACGAGGGTGCTGATGAGGTCGCCGGCCTTGACGGCGGCGTCGGGCCGTTGATCGTGGGTGACGTCGCGGGTCTCGAGCTCCAGGGAGAAGTGCCCCCGATACCCGGCGGTGGTGAGTTCCTTGATGCCGCGGGCGAAGTCGACGTGACCGTTGCCGACCGAGACGTTGATGTTTCCCGGGGTGGCGTCGCGGACGTGGACGTGCGTGATGCGGGGTCCGAAGCGGGTGACGAAGTCGACCGGATCGCCGCCGGAGGCCACGACGTGGCTGAAGTCCATCACGATGCCGATCTCGTCGGCGAGGTGATCGGTCAGCAGTTGGGCGCGCTCGAGGTTCCAGCACAGCCGGTGCAGGTGCAGCGACTCCGTCCACAGTTCGACGCCGTGAGCCGCCGTGACGACCGCCGCGGCCGCGAGTTCGTCGGCGACGAGGGCGACGTCGGCCTCCAGCGTCGCGATCGGCTCGTGATCCAGCGCGCCGCACGGCAGTACCAGGGCGCGCGCCCCGACCGCCGCGGCCAGGCTCGACAGCATCTCCAGGTGCGCTCGGCGATCCGAACGACGCCCACCCCTCACAGGCGCGTTCAGATCGCCGACGTCCCCGTTGACCGACCGCACGCGCACGCCGGAGGCCGTCACGGTCCGGGCGACGTCGGCGACCGCGCCGGCGTCGAGCACGAACGGAACGTGGTCACACACCCCGGGGAGCGCCCCGAGGTCGATCTCGTCGAAACCGAGCGAGGTAATGGTCTGCAGCGCCTCGGCGAGCGTTTGATGCCGAAAGCTGATGGTCGAGCACCCCAGACGGGCGGTGAAGCGGGTGTTCGGCACGGCGGACCTCGGAACCATCGGGGGTGTGACGACAGCCACTCTAAACAGTTGACTGTTAACAGTCAACTCTCCGAAGGTGACGCATGTCGACTGTTGACAATGAATGTGCGCGCGGTCACACTGGAAATCAGAATGCACTGTTGACCGTCAACAGTGGCCATGATTGCCCTGGTGGGACCGAGTTGAGAGGATGAGCCCATGAGCGATGACGCTCTGGAGATGCGGGGTCCGGTGCGCGGCACCAAGGACGCCAGACGAGTCGCGGTCGGTTCCGGCGTCGGCGCCGTCATCGAGACCTACGACTTCATCGGGTTCGGCACCGCCGCGGCCCTGTACTTCGGCACGGCCTTCTTCCCAGGCGCCAGCCCGGTCGCCGGCACCCTGGCGGCGTTCGCCACCCTCGGCGTCGGCTTCGCGGCGCGGCCACTTGGCGGCATCATCGGCGGCCACCTCGGCGACAAGGTCGGCCGCAAGCCGGTACTGGTGGCCTCGCTCATCCTGATGGGCCTGGCCACCTTCGCCATCGGTCTGCTGCCCACCTACGAGTCGGTCGGCATCGTCGCGCCGATCCTGCTGGTCACGGTCCGCATCATTCAGGGCTTGGCGTTCGGCGCGGAGTGGGGCGGTGCGATCCTCATGAGCTACGAGCACGCCCCCTGGAAGCAGAAGGGGCGCTACACCGGCATCGTCCAGGCCGGCTTCCCGGTCGGTCTGCTGCTGGCCAATCTCGTCTTCCTGGTCAGCGTGCACCTCGGCGGCGACTGGGCGTGGCGGGTCCCCTTCCTGGCCAGCATCTTCCTGGTCATCGTCGGTCTGATCATCCGGGCCAGGGTCCCCGAGTCGCCCGTCTTCGAAGACGTCAAGGGCAAGGGCGACATCGTGAAGTCGCCGATCGTCGAGGTCGTCAAGACCGATTGGCGAAACATCGTGCGCGGCATCGGTCTTCGCATCGCCGAGACTGCCGGCTACGCGGTCTCGATTACCTACATGATCTCCTACCTCAAGGGTGCGCAGCTGGCGACCAAGACCGAGACGTTGCTCGCGCTGTGCGTCGCCTCCGCACTCGGCATCGTCGCGACCATGGCCTGGGCCAGGCTGACCGACAAGATCGGCCGGCGGCCGGTCTACCTGTGGGTCACCGCCTTCGGCATCCCGTTCGGCGTCATCATGTTCATGCTGGTGAACACCGGCCTGATGATCCTGATCGTCGCGACCTTCGTGATCGCCTACGGCGTGTGCCAGAACGCCCTCGCCGGCGCGCAGGGCGCCTGGTTCCCCGAACTGTTCAACGCCAACACCCGCGCCTCCGGAGCCTCACTGGCGTACCAGATCTCGGCCATGGTCTCCGGCTTCACGCCGTTCATCACCACGCTGCTCTTCGAGTGGATCGGCTGGATGGGACCGGCGATGTTGTTCAGCGCCTACATGGCCATCGGACTGTGGGCGGCCATCGCCACCCGGGAGACGTGGGGCCCGCGCGAGCGCCAGCTCGCCGACAAGGCCGTGGCCGAGTCACACGAGCTGGCCGCCTGATGCGCCGCCAGACCGTCGAAGCGGCCGCGTACCGGGCCAGGCATCACGCCCTGAACATGGGCGAGGCGCAGGGGCAGGGCTACGTCGGGCAGGCCCTCGGCGCCGCCGACATGTTCGCCTCCGTCTACGCCGACCAGCTGCGGTACCGCGCCGACGACCCGCACTGGGCAGAGCGGGACCGGTTCCTGCTGTCCACCGGCCACTACGCGATCGGTTTGTATGCCGCGCTCGCCGAGGCCGGCATCGTCGACGTCGGCGAGCTCGACACCTACGGCAGTGACGACTCCAGGCTGCCCATGTCGGGAATGGCAAGCTACACACCGGGAATGGAGATCTCCGGCGGCTCGCTGGGGCACGGGCTCACCGTCGCCGTCGGGATGGCCCTCGGCCTGCGCCATCAGGGGTCGGCGTCGCGGGTGATCAACTTCCTCTCCGACGGCGAGCTCGACGAGGGCTCGACCTGGGAAGCGGCGATGGGAGCCAGCCACCACCGACTCGGCCACCTGATCGCCATGGTCGACGTCAACGCCCTCCAGGCCGACGGCCCCACCGCCGGCGTGCTGCGCACGGAACCGATCGGCGACAAGTGGGCGGCCTGCGGCTGGTTCGCCCAACGCGTCGACGGCAACGACGTCGGGGCGTTGCTCGAGTCGTTCGACGCGATCGCGGAACGCTCGGCGCCGATCGGCCAGCCGGCAGTCATCGTGTGCGACACCAAGGTTGGCCGCGGTGTACCGCTGCTGGAGAACAGGGAGAAGGCGCACTTCATGCGCATCGACGCCGACGAGTGGCAGATCTGCCGTGAGCAGCTGACCCTCGGCTACGAAGGAGTACCGGCATGACCACCCAGTTGCGCACCTCGGCGATGATCGCCTCGTTCGCCGACCCCGGCCAACGCACCACCTCCGCGCCGTTCGGGCACGCCCTGGTCGCCGCGGCCCGCGCCGACGAGCGGATCGTCGGGCTGACCGCCGACCTCGGCAAGTACACCGACATGCACGTCTTCGCCCAGGAGATGCCGGACCGCTACTTCCAGATGGGCATGGCCGAGCAACTGCTGTTCGGCGCGGCCGCGGGGATGGCCGAGACCGGCCTGATCCCGTTCGCCTCGACCTACTCGGTGTTCGCCACCCGACGGGCCTACGACTTCATCTGCCTCGACATCGCCGAGCCGGGTCTCAACGTCAACGTAATTGGAGGTCTGCCTGGGCTCACCACGGGGTATGGCCCGTCGCACCAGGCCACCGAGGACATGGCCATCTTCCGCGGCATCCCGGGGCTGACGATCGTCGACCCCTGCGACTCGGTGGACATCGAGCAGGCCGTACCCCAGCTCGCGGAGACGCCGGGGCCGACCTATCTGCGACTGCTGCGCGGCCACGTGCCCACGGTGCTCGACGAATACGACTACAGCTTCGAACTCGGCAAGGCCAAGGTGGTGCGGCCCGGCGCGGACGTCGTGTTCGTCTCCAGCGGGCTGATGACGATGCGGGCGCTGCTCGCCGCCGAGGAACTCGCCGCGCACCACGTGGACGCCGCGGTCGTGCACACGCCGACCATCAAGCCCTTCGACGAGGAGACGGTGCTGCGCGAGATCGACACCGACCGCCTCGCCGTCACACTGGAGAACCACACCGTCGTCGGCGGCCTGTTCGAGACGGTGGCGTCGGCGGCGGTACGTCGAGGACTCGGCAAGCAGGTCACGCCGATCGCGCTGCCCGACGAATTCCTCGCCGCGGGAGCGCTGCCCACTCTGCACGACCGGTACGGCCTGTCGACGCGTCGGATCGTCGCCTCGGTCCTGGACCGGCTGTAGCATCGATGTCGACATTCAGATGTTGACACTCGAGGGGCGACGAATGACGGCCGAACCCGGATTCCTGCGCCTGGAGAAGACCAGCCTGCGGGAACAAGCGCTCTCGGCGTTGCGCAAGGCCATCACCACCGGGCAGATCCAGCCCGGCACGCATCTGGTCGAGACGGAACTGTCCGAGGCGTTGCAGATCAGCCGCGGCACGCTGCGCGAGGCGATGCGCCAACTTCAGCAGGAGGGCCTGATCTCGGCGGGCGCCAGGGGCCGGCTCTCGGTGCGGCACCTCGACACCAAGGAGATCCGCGACATCTTCGGCGTCCGCGCGGCGTTGGAGGCCTTGGCGGCAAGCGAATTGGCGTCGCGACCCGACCGCGCCGACGTCGTCGCCGAACTCCGCGGAGCCGTCGAGGACATGGCACGCTGGGCGGCCTCCAACCTCGAGGACCGCATCGAGGCGGACCTACGCTTCCACCGGACGCTGTGCCGGCTGACGGGCAACGAGACGCTGATGCACTCCTGGTCGTCGCTGGAGGGCAGCATCCGGATGTCCATCATGTACGCCGGCGTCGAACGGGCGCTGAAGAACATGGACGCCAAACGCCATCTGGAGATCGTCGACGCGATCGAGTCGGGCAACGGCACCGCCGCGGCCGACGCGGTCCGCGCGCACATGGCGGGTGCGGCGTCGGTGCTCGTCGACGGCGCGGCCTAGGAGCGCTCGCGGCGCACGGCGTAGACCACCGCGCCGAGCAGCACCACCGCGATCCCGGTGAGCACCGATGCCACCGGCAGCGTGACCGCCAGCACGACGCAGCCGACGAGTCCCGCGACCGGAACGAGTCTGGCGCCCAACGTGAATGCCGAGGCGTTCGCGATCGCGTAGTACACCAGCACCGCGAACGACGAGAACCCGATGGCTCCCCGCAGGTCGAGCACGCCGGCGAGCACGGCGACGACGGCGCCGACGACGAGTTCCGCGCGATACGGCGTCGCGAAGCGCGGATGCACGACCGCCAGGGCCGGCGGCAGGTGACGATCGCGGGCCATGGCCAGTGCGGTGCGCGACACCCCGAGGATCAGCGCGAGCAGCGACCCGAGCGCCGCGATCGTCGCACCCGCCCGCACGACCGGCGTCAGCCCCGGGTGACCCGCCGCCGTCGCCGCGTCGGCCAACGGCGCCGTCGCGGAAGCCATTTCCGCAGCGCCCAATTCGGCCAGCACGGCGATCGCCACCGCCGCGTACACCACCAGGACGAGGCCAAGGGCGATCCGGATCGCGCGCGGAATCGTCGTCGTCGGGTCGTGCACTTCCTCGGCCAGGGTGGCGATGCGCGCGTATCCGGCGAAGGCGAAGAAGCACAGCCCGGCGGCCTGCAATACGCCGAGCACGGTCGCGTCGTGCAAGGCCAGGTGTGACACGTCGACCCGACCCGAGGTGGCGATCGCCACGACGACCGCGGCCAGCACCGCCAGGACGACGCCGACGATGACCTTGGTGAGCCACGCCGACTTCTGCACCCCGACCGTGTTGACCGCCGTCAGGACGACCACGGCGGCGACCGCCACCGCGTGCGCGTGGGCCGGCCAGGCGTAGACGCCGACGGTGAGTGCCATCGCCGCGCACGACGCGGTCTTGCCGACGACGAAGCTCCACCCGGCGAGGTAACCCCAGAACGGCCCGAGGCGTTCGCGGCCGTAGACGTAGGTGCCACCGGACCGGGGGTACAGCACCGCCAGCCGGGCCGAGGACGTGGCGTTGCAGTAGGCCACCACGGCGGCGACGGCCAGTCCGATCAGCAGCGCCGAGCCCGCGGCCGCTGCGGCGGGGGCCAGCGCGACGAAGACACCCGCACCGAGCATCGAGCCGAGTCCGATGGTGACGGCGTCCGCGGTACCGAGGGTGCGTCGCAGGGCAGGCGGTTCTGGCACGGCCACGCGTGACAGCGTAGAGCGCCTAGGTGGGATAGGCCGAGGTGAGGCGGCTGGCCTCCGGCTTGGAGAAGACGTCGTTGAGCGTGACCGTACGCAGGTGGCGATCGTGGATGATGTCGACCAGTTCGTGGTAGACGCCCGTGACCGGCGGGTGGTTGAGGTGGCCGATGACGATCTTCTGCGGCACGTAGTACTGGTCGGCGTTGGCCACGATGTCCCGCGGCGCGAGGATCTGATCGTCGCCGATGTTGCCGTCCCACAACGCCGTCTGGGTGTAGCCGAGGTCGGCGGCCACGGACTGGACCAGGTCGTTGTAGGCGCCGTAGGGCGGCCGGTAGTAGGGCGTCGCGTCCACGCCGAACGTGTCCCGGATGAACTGGTCGGTGTGCCGCAGCTCGTCGGCGATGCGGCTGCCGGTCAGCTTCGTCAGATCGGGGTGCACCCAGGTGTGGTTGCCCAGCTGGATCTGACCCGAGTCGACCAGCGGCTGAAGCACGTCGCGGTTGTCGGTCCACGACGAGAACACCCCGGTGACGAACATCGTCAGGCGGATGCCGGTGTCCTTGGCCAGCTGCGCGTAGGCCCGCACCACGCCGGTGTCGACGCCGTCGTCGAGGGTGAGCGACAGCAGATCGCCGGGGCCGGGCAGCACACTGAGCACACCGCCGCCGGGCAGCGGAATCCGTGCCTGCGGTGGCGGCGCCGGCAGCAACTCGGGCCACGGCGGTGCGGTCGGCAGCGCGGCCGCCGGGGGCCCGGCGGGCGGCGGCGCGGCGTGGCTGGACGCGTCCGCGCCGTATCGCACCAGCGCGATCCCGGTGGCCGAGACGATGGCGCCCGCGAGCAGGTTGCGTCGGGACAGCATCGTCCCATTCGTCACTCTGGTCACATCGGGCACGTTCAGCAGGGTAGCTGCCGAATGGCCGATGGCCCGGGACGCTGGGCTGACAGTCGGCTGAGTGCCGGTGCTACCGGTTGCGGATGACGTTGACGGCCAGGTAGCCGCCGTAGCCGAGCAGTCCCACCAGCGCGAGCTTGCGGGTCTGGGGAAGCGCCACGCCGAGGCCCAACGCCGTCTCGAGCCCGCCGTTGATCTTCAGGAAGCGCGCCGTGTCGGTGGGGAACGCCGCCTTGGTGATGCCCTCGAACAACTCCGGGCGGACGAAGTGCGCCACACCGGTTCCGGCCAAGGCCAATCCGGCGAACGTGGCTGACTTCGAACTCTTCTCCTGCGGCACGCGTGGATCCTCTCGTCAGGCAATCTGGTAGTCGGTCAACGGAAACTCGGATGCTTCCTTGATCGCCGCCTCGGTGGAGGACGGCCGCAGCAGGGTCGGCTCACCCGCGGGGTTGAAGTAGTACGAATGGGCGCTGCCGCAGTTGCCGTTGGTGAACAGCGAGTCGCCCAGAAGCTCGGTCATCCGGTCGAGGAACGCGGTGTTGGCTTCCTCGGTCACCTCGAACGTCGTCCCGCCGCGCCGCTTCACCTCGGAGAGCAGCCGGTCCATCAACTGCATTTGATATTCCATGGTGTTGAAGAAGTTCAGCCCGAGGAACGCATACGGGCTCGCCAGGCTCAGGTAGTTCGGGAAGTACGGCATCGAGACACCCTGATACGCCTGGAACCTGGTGTCGCGCCACCACTTTCCGAGATCGCGGCCCTCGCGGCCGATCACCTCGATGGCCGGGAAGTTCGCCTCCCACAGGTCGAAGCCGGTGGCCAGGACCAGGGTGTCGACGACGTTCTTGGTGCCGTCCTTGCCGACGATGCCGTCGGCGACGATGTGGTCGATGCCCGCGTCCTGCAGGTGCACGTGCGGTTTGGTGAACGCGCGGTAGTACCCGTTGGAGAACGTCGGGCGCTTGCAGCCGAAGTCGTAGTCCGGCGTCAGCCGGCGGCGCAGATCGGGATCGCGGATCACCGCGAAGCGATGCATCCGCGACAGGTCGGCAGCCGAGATGTTGAACCGGCCGCGGAACGTGCGGTAATGCCGCACCCCGACCGACACCATCACCTCGTAGATCGACGAGGTGAACCACCGAAGTAGCCGCTGCGTCAACGGAACTCGGGCGAACATCCGCTTGGCCCGCTCGCCGAACCGCACGTCGATCTTGGGCACCACCCAGATCGGGGTGCGCTGGTAGACGGTGAGGTCGGCGGCCTGCTTGGCGAGTTCCGGGATCAGCTGCACCGCGGTGGCGCCGGTGCCGATCACGGCGATGCGCCGGCCCTCGGGATCGAAGTCGTCCTCCCACTGGGTGGTGTGGACGACCTTGCCGGCGAAGTCGGCGATGCCGGCGATGTCGGGCACCGCGGGCTGGGACAGGAATCCCGTTGCGGTGATGAGGTAGCGCGCCGTCATCGTCGCGCCGCCGGCCAGACTGATTTGCCAGTGCCGGGCGTCCTCGTCCCAGCGCGCACCCTCGACGGTGGTGTTGAAGCGCATGTACCTGCGGACGTCGTACTTGTCGGCGACGTCGTCGGCGTACTGCTTGATCTCCGGACCGGGGGTGAACAGGCGTGACCAGTTCGGGTTGGGCTCGAAGAAGTAGGAGTACGTCGTGGTGGGCACGTCCACGGCCAGGCCGGGGTAGTGGTTGACGTACCAGGTGCCGCCGAGGTCGTCCTCGCGGTCCAGGATGACGAAGTCGTCGACGCCGTTGCGCTTGAGCGCGATGGCTGCGCCGATTCCCGCGAACCCGGCTCCGACGATGACCGCGTCGTGATGTTCCCCAGTCATGGCAAGACGGTACCTCAGGTACCGGGAAGGACCGGTGGGCCGTCAGCCCTTGAGCGATCCGGTGCGCTTGTCCTCGGTGGTGGCGATGCAGACGATGGCCCGGTCACCCTGGCCCCACGTCTCGGCGGTGGGGTAGAGGACGAACACGCCGACCGAGGAGTCCTGCATCGCGTCGGGGGAGTACGACTCCAGTTCGGCGGGGCACTTGTTCTGCCAGTCGCTGATCGTGGCCTCGCCGGGATAGGGGCCGTCGGGCATGTTCAGCACGGCGTAGGCCTCACCGGCGTGCGGCTGGCTGCAGTCGGTCTTGGGGACCAGCTGAACCAGCGACGCGTCGGGGATCTCGGTGAGGCAGTCGCCCACGGCCAGGTCGGTGGCGATCACCTTGTCCTTCGTGGCGACGATGAAGAACACCGCGGCCCCCACCACGCAGGCGGCGACCACGAAGGCCGCCACCGAGAGCCCGATGATCAGACCCTTGCGCGACTTCTTCGGAGGCGGCGGGTACGGATATCCGGCCGGCGGCTGACCGTATTGCCCCGGGGGACCGTAGGCACCCTGCTGATACGGCAGGGGCGGCGGCGGCGGGTACTGCGCACCGGGGTGCTGGTACGCAGGCGGCTGATTCGGGTCTCCCGACGGCCAGGTCATCACCGGAAGATAGCAGGATCAGGGCCGCAGTGACCGGACTGCGGCGTCGACGGCCAAGGCGGGAACGTCCAGCGTCTTGGAGCCCAGATCGTGACGGGCGCCGGTCACCTCGACCACCTCGGTGGGACCCGTGACGAGGGCGGCCGCCGACCGCAGTTCGTCGATCGTGCCGAACGGGTCGGAGGTGCCGTGGGTGAACACCGTCGGCACCGTGATCCGGGGTAGGTGTTCGGTGCGGGCGCGCTCGGGCTTGCCCGGCGGATGCAGCGGATAGGAGAACAGCGTCAGGACGTCGACCGCGAGACCGTCGGCGACCGCCATGGACGTCATCCGGCCACCGTAGGAGTGGCCACCGACGAGCACCGGCCCCGCGGTCAGGGAGCGCGCCAGGGCCACCGCCTCGACGACGCCCGCCTGGTCGGCGGCGGCCGAGTTCGACGGCGGACCCTTCGGCCGACGCCTGCGGTAGGGCAGGTCGTAGCGCACCGCCAGCCAGCCTCGGCTCGCCCACTCGTCGCACAGCTTGACCAGCATCGGCGACTCGCGGTTACCGCCCGCGCCGTGGGTCAGCAGGACGATGCCGGTGGCCTCACCCGCCGGTGCGTGCGCGACGCCCGCGATGGCGTCGAAGCTCACGTGGCGAGCCGGAAGAGTGCCGACACCGGGCCGTGCCCATGCCCCAACGGGTATGCGGCCCGCAGACATTCGGTGATCCAGCGCTTGCCGAAGGCCACCGCGTCGGGCACCGAGTAGCCGTGGGCCAACGCCGTGGCCGTCGCGGCCGCCAGCGTGTCACCCGCGCCGTGATCGTGGGGGGTGTCGATGCGCTCGGCGTCGAACTCGTGAAAGTCGGTGCCGTCGTACAGAAGATCGTGGCTGTGCGACGACGACCGAAGGTGCCCGCCCTTGACCAGCGCCCACGTGGGCCCGAGGGCATGAAGGGCCTTGGCCGCGTCGCGCTGGGTGGTGGCGTCCACCACCTCGATTCCGGTGATGAGGAGCACCTCGTCGAGGTTCGGGGTGACCAGCGCGGCCAGCGGGAAGAGCTCGTTGCGCATGGCGTCCAGTGCCGACGGGTGCAGCAGCGGGTCGCCGTGCATGGAGGCGCACACCGGATCCACGACCAGCGGCGGCGCCAGTCCCTCGGCGGACAGGTCGCGCCACGTGCCCGCGACGGCGTCGATGATCTCCGAGGACGCCAGCATGCCGGTCTTGGCGGCCTGGATGCCGATGTCCTCGGCGACTGCCCGGATCTGCCCGGCGACCACGTCGACCGGGATTTCGTGAAAGGCCTTGACGCCCACCGAGTTCTGCACGGTGACCGCGGCCACCGACACGCACCCGTGCACGCCGAGCAGGGCGAACGTTCGCAGGTCGGCCTGGATGCCCGCGCCGCCACCGGAATCGGTGCCTGCGATGGTCAGCACGCGCAACGGAGCCTTCCCCGGCGGGGTCAGCGGTAGGTAGTTCACGTGCTCGAGGGTAGGTAGGCGCGGTCCATCTCAACACTCCCTACGCCGGCATTACCCGGTCAGGTTCATACGGTCGACGGCGCGCTAGCCGTCCTCTCAGCGCACGTGCGTGCGCTCCCGCTCGGACGGAAGTCAACGTACCTCAGGATCCGGGCGATGCGCGAGGGGGGCGGGAATAGGAATTGCCACCGGATGATTTGTATAGCTAACATATGTGTTTTGGGCAGCGCGGCCCGCCATGCTCCGAATGCCGATACGTGAAGCGAAGCCGATGACGACTGAGATCGAGATGACGAAGACCGACGAAGCCCTCGCCGACACCGCCAAGCGCCGGCGCCGGATGGACCACGACCACCCGCACTACAAGTGGGTCGTGTTGTCCAACACCACCCTTGGGACGTTGCTGGCCACCATCAACGCCTCCATCGTGCTGATCTCGCTGCCCGCGATCTTCCGCGGCATCGGGCTCAACCCGCTGGCGCCCGGCAACGTCAGCTACCTGCTGTGGATGCTGATGGGCTACCTCGTGGTCACCGCGGTGCTGGTGGTCCCGTTCGGTCGGCTCGGCGACATGTTGGGCCGCGTCAAGATCTACAACTGGGGCTTCGTGGTGTTCACCGTCGCCGCGGTCGCGCTGTCGTTCGACCCGTTCCACCTCGGCGGTGGCGCCCTCTGGCTGATCGGCTGGCGCGTGGTCCAGGGCGTCGGCGGCGCGATGCTGATGGCGTCGTCGTCGGCCATCCTCACCGACGCCTTCCCCGCCAACCAGCGCGGCATGGCGCTCGGCGTGAACATGGTCTCGGCCGTCGCCGGTTCGTTCCTGGGTCTGCTGATCGGCGGCTTCCTGTCCGAATGGCACTGGAAGGCCATCTTCTGGGTCGGCGTGCCGATCGGCATCGCGGGCACGATCTGGAGCGTCCGGTCGCTGCGCGAGCTGGGCGCCCGCACCCCCGGCAAGCTGGACTGGCCCGGCACGCTGACCTTCGGCCTCGGGCTGACGGTGCTGCTCGCCGGCATCACCTACGGCATCCAGCCCTACGGTGACGACACGACCGGCTGGACCAACCCGATGGTGCTGGGCGCCATCGGCATTGGCTTGCTGCTGCTGGTGGCGTTCTGCTTCATCGAACTGCACGTCGCGTCACCGATGGTCGACGTCCGGCTGTTCAGGTCCGCGTCGTTCGGCATGGGCAACCTCGCCGGTTTGATGTCGTCGATGGGCCGCGGCGGGCTGCAGTTCATGCTCATCATCTGGCTGCAGGGCATCTGGCTTCCGTTGCACGGCTACAGCTTCGAGTCCACCCCGCTGTGGGCGGGCATCTACCTGCTGCCGATCACCGTCGGCTTCCTGGTCGCCGGGCCCATCGCGGGCTCCCTGTCGGACCGCTTCGGCGCGCGGCCGTTCACCGTCGGCGGCATGCTGCTGATGGCGGCGACCTTCATCGCGCTGGTGCTGATCCCCGTCAACTTCGACTACTGGGTGTTCGCGCTCCTGGTGTTCCTCAACGGCCTCGGCGGCGGCATCTTCACCGCCCCCAACACCGCGGCCATCATGTCGAGCGTGCCCGCCGCCCAGCGCGGCGCGGCCTCCGGGGTGCGCGCCACGTTCTTCAACGCGGGCTCGTCGCTGTCGATCGGCGTCTTCTTCTCGCTGATGATCGTCGGCCTGGCCCACACCCTGCCCTCGGCGATGAGCACCGGTCTTCAGGCGCAAGGGGTTTCGGCTTCGGTCGCCAACGACGTGGCGAACCTGCCGCCAGTGGGCAGCCTGTTCGCGGCGTTCCTGGGCTACAACCCCATGGGCGAGTTGCTCGGACCCTCGGGGGCGTTGACCCAGCCCGGCGTCAACGCCGACCTGCTGACCGGCAAGACGTTCTTCCCGCAGCTCATCACCGAACCGTTCCACTCCGGGCTGAGCGTGGTGTTCATCGCCGCCGCGGTGATGATGCTGCTAGGTGCGGCCGCGTCGCTGTTCAACCCGGGGCGCTACGGCTCCGAGGCGGGCGCCGACAACGCGGCCTGACCGCCGGGTGTGACCCCGGGCACATTCGGGGTATGCGGCGTCCATGACGAGTAGCGACACCCGACCTCCCGAGGTCCGCGTCCAATCCCAGCGGCACGCCGAGCAGTCGAGGGCGAAGGTGGCCGAGAAGCGGTCCGACACCGGGGACGGGTTGGCCGGCTGGATTGCCGAGCGGGCGTCGGAGTGGGATCTGTCCGGCCAGGACGAGGCGACGATGCAGCGGCAGAAGTTCCTCTGGAACGCGCTCGTCGACTACTGGTTCCGGATGGAGATGGACGGCTGGGAGAACCTGCCGGAGGCTCCGGTGCTGCTCGTCGGCATCCATTCGGGGGCCCCGTTCGTGTGGGACGCCTGGACCGTCGGGGTGCAGTGGTGGCGCCGGTTCGGTCAGGAACGGCCGTTGCACGGCACCGCCCACGACGCGTTGATGGCCATCCCGGTGATCGGCAGGTACTTCCGGGCGATGGGCGTGCTGCCCGCGGCGCCGGACTCCATCGCCACCGCACTCGCCGAGGGCCGCGACGTGGCGGTGTGGCCCGGCGGCGAGGTCGACTCGCTGCGGCCGTGGCAGGAGCGCGACGTCGCGAACCTTGCCGGCCGCAAGGGTTTCGTGAAGATGGCGATCCGCGCTGGGGTGCCGATCGTGCCGATCGCCACGGTTGGTGGCGCCGACGCCATGCCGGTCCTGATCCGAGGGGACCGGCTGTCGAAGGCGCTGCGGCTCGACAAGGTGTTGCGGCTGAAGGTCTTTCCACTGGCCATCTCGCTGCCGTGGGGCATCGCGCCGGCGGCGCTACCGCAGTTGCCGCTGCCCGCCAAGATCAGAACCCGCTTCATGCCCGCCGTCGAGATCGACGCCGATCCCGCCCGCGCCGACGACGACGCCTACGTCGACGAGAAGTACGACGAGGTGCAGCGCAGCATCCAGCGCGGCATGGACGCCCTCGCGCGCAAGCGGGCGTTGCCGCTCTTCGGGTGACGGCCTAGGAGAGGTCGACCCACACCGGTGCGTGGTCACTCGGCGCTGGGGTGCCCTTCTTGCCCGGCTTGCGTTCGTCGCGGGCGATCTCGGCGTGCGTGACGCGTGATGCCAGCCCCGGCGAGCCGAGGATGAAGTCGATGCGCATGCCCTGGCGCTTGGGAAATCTCAGCTGCGTGTAGTCCCAATAGGTGAAGTTGCCCGGCGGCGGCGCGAACGGCCGCACCACGTCGGCGAACCGGCCTTCGATGGCCCGGAATGCCGCCCGCTCCGGTTCGGTCACGTGGGTGCTGCCCTTGAAGACCTCGACGTCCCACACGTCGTCGTCGGTGGGCGCGATGTTCCAGTCGCCGACCAGGGCGATCGGCGCCTCGGCGTCGGCCGCCAGCCAGCCCGAGGCCGTGTCGTCAAGCGCGGCAAGCCATTCCAGCTTGTAGGTGTAGTGCGGGTCCTCGACCGTGCGACCGTTCGGCACGTAGAGGCTCCAGACCCGGACCCCGCCGCACGTGGCTCCGATCGCCCTGGCCTCGTCGACCTCGTTGAAGGCGGGTTGGCCCGCGAAGCCGAGTTCGACGTCGTCGAGGCCCACCCGGGAGGCGATCGCCACGCCGTTCCACTGGTTGTGACCGACGTGCGCCACCTCGTAGCCCAGCGCGGCGAACGGCATGGTCGGGAACTGATCGTCCTTGCACTTGGTCTCCTGCATGGCCAGCACGTCGACGTCGGCGCGCTCCAGCCAGCTGGTCACCCGATCGATGCGGGAGCGGATGGAGTTGACGTTCCAGGTGGCCAGTCGCACGCGGCTACCCTAGCGACACGTAGCGGGAGCGGTGGTGCTCGCCGAACCCCATGGACAGGTAAAGGCTCGTAGCGGCCGCATTCTCCGACAAGACCTGCACGTAGGCGCGCGTCGCGCCCCGGTCGACGGCCCATCCCAGCAGTCCCTCGCACAGCGACCGCGCCAGCCCGCGACGGCGGGCGCTCTGCGCGACGTGCACCGACGACAGGCCGGCCCACCGGGTGCCGTCGGGAGCCACGGTGACCGCCACCCGGCCCACCGCAGCGTCCTCGACGCGCCCGAACGCGACGACACCGTCGACGACGGCGGTCAACACGTCGACCGGCACCTGCCGTGGATGCAGGCGCAACCAGTCGTCGTCCGGCCGGTCCGTCACGTGCACCGTCTCGGGCGCGACCCCCTCGGTCAACTGCCGTGCCATCACGACGTTCTCGCCGTCGGTCGCCTGACCGGGCGGCAGACGGAAGAGCCGGTCGGGCACCGCGAGCAGCGCCGGTGCCCCGCGGGCGGCGTACCAGGCGGCGATCTCGTCGAGGTGCTCGCCGGGCGTGGGAAGCAGCGGCACCGCCGAATTGGCCCTCCTGGTGCTGCCATGGCCGAACCGCAGCAGCCAGCCGCCGAGCCACTCCTGCTCCACGCCCGGCCAGCCCAGCGCCGCGGCGTGCTCGAGGTTGCGGATGTCGCGGTTGCGGACCGGGGCAGCCGACAGCGGTCGGATCGACACCACGTCGGCCGCCATGACGGTGACCTCGCCGCCGAGCTTGGTCCGAACGAGCAGCGTCGGACCCGTCTCGCACAGGTGCCCGACCACGTCGCTCATCGGCGGCACCGAGCCCTCGGGCAGGCGGTAGCGCAGGCTGACCCTGGTGCCGACCGGCGGCAGCTCAGGCATGACGGAGCATCAGTGCCCGAACGGGTCGGGATCTTCGCCGGGGGTCCACGCCAGCCCCGGCACGCCCCAGCCGTTCGACTTCACGGCGCGCTTCGCCGCACGGGCATGCCGGCCGATCAGCTTGTCGATGTAGAGGAACCCGTCGAGGTGGCCGGTCTCGTGCTGCAGCATCCGCGCGAACAGACCGTTGCCCTCGAGGGTGATGGGCGTGCCGTCGGCGTCGAGACCCGTCACGCGCGCCCAGTTGGCCCGGCCGGTCGGGAACGACTCCCCGGGCACCGAGAGGCAGCCCTCGTCGTCGTTGTCCGGATCCGGCATGGTCTCGGGCACCTCGGAGGTTTCCAGGACCGGGTTGACGATCACGCCACGGCGGCGGCTCGACAGCCCGCGCTCGTCGGCGCAGTCGTAGACAAACACGCGCTTGGAGACGCCGATCTGGTTGGCGGCCAACCCGACACCGTTCGCTTCGTCCATCGTGTCGTATAGGTCTTCGATGAGACTCGCCAGATCTGCGGGCAGCGATCCGTCGTCGCCGACGGGGATGGGACTGGTCGCAGTGTGCAGGACGGGATCTCCCACGATGCGGATGGGTACGACGGCCATGCGGAGAAGATTAGTGGGCGACCTCTCCGGCGCCGACTCGCGGGCAAGGGTCACGGCTCTACCCGGTCTGCCGTGGTTGAATGTGGGCCGTCACCACCGGAATGTCATGAGTGTTGGAAGGGTCCACAGAGCAAATGGACGGCGCCATTGCGCGGACTGAAAAGTCCGGGGACGACGAGGCTCTCGCCGACGGCCTGACCCGCCGCGAACACGACATCCTGGCCTTCGAGCGGCAGTGGTGGAAGTACGCGGGTTCCAAGGAAGACGCGATCAAGGAACTGTTCTCCATGTCGGCGACGCGCTACTACCAGGTGCTCAACGCCCTGGTGGATCGCCCCGAGGCCCTCGCCGTCGATCCCATGCTGGTGAAGCGTCTCCGGCGCGTGCGCGCCAGCCGCCAGAAGGCGCGCGCCGCGCGTCGCCTCGGCTTCGACGTGACGTGATCGGTACCTAAGGGTTTTCGCCCTACGGCACCGGCTCGATACAGTGAGTGCGATGAATCAACGAGACTCCTCCGGGTTGCCGCTGCGCGCCATGGTCATGGTGCTGCTGTTCCTCGGTGTCGTGTTTCTGTTGGTCGGCTTCCAGGCCATCGGTTCCGGGGACGACGACGACTCCGCTTCGTCGAGCGCCAGCACGTCCGCGACCACCAGCGCGTCGCCCACGTCGGCGACCTCCGCGCCCGCCGCCGCCAAGCCGGACGTGCGGGTCTTCAACACCTCCGAGGTCGCCGGTCTGGCGGATCAGACCGCGACCCGGCTGCGCGACGCCGAGTGGAACGTGACCGAGACCGGCAACCTCACCCTCGAGGGCCTCAACGGCACGACCGTGTACTTCGGCGAGGCGCCGGGGGAGAAGGAAGCCGCCGACGAGATCGGGACCCTGCTCGGTGCGGCCGTGGAACCCAGGACACCCGCGGTCGCAGAGCAACCGCCCGGCGTGATCGTGGCAGTCACCGGTTAGGCTTTCCGACATGCCGATCCCTGCCCCGCTTCGCCTTCTCGCCGCCGCGGCACTCATCGTCCCCGTCGCGGCCGCATGCGCCCCGAACGAACCGATTGCCACGCAGCCTGGCACCACTCCGCCCGTGTGGACCGGGTCGCCGCCGCCGTCGGCCGCCGGTGAGGCAGGCGGGGGCGCCGAGGCCAGCGCCGCCCCGGCCGGCGAGACGCTCACCGCCGACCTGAAGACCGCCGACGGCACGTCGGTGGCGACCGCAGAGTTCGCGTTCTCCGGCGGTTTCGCCACCGTCACCGTCAAGACCACCGCCGCGGGTCAGCTGACCCCCGGGTTCCACGGCATGCACATCCACTCGGTGGGCAAGTGCGAGCCGGCCTCGGTCGCACCGACGGGTGGCGCACCCGCCGACTTCAACTCCGCGGGCGGCCACTTCCAGGTCGGCGGTCACTCCGGACATCCCGCCAGCGGCGACCTGTCGTCGCTGCAGGTGCGCGCCGACGGTTCGGCGATGTCGGTGACCACCACCGACGCCTTCACCGCGGCGGATCTGGAGGCCGGCACCAAGACGGCCATCATCATCCACGAGAAGGCCGACAACTTCGCCAACATCCCGCCGGAGCGCTACCAGCAGGTCAACGGCACCCCGGGCCCCGACGAGACGACGATGGCCACCGGTGACGCCGGTAAGCGGGTGGCGTGCGGTGTCATTTCCCCCGAGTGAGTCGCCGGTCGGTCCGCGACCTCAGCGGATCGACTTCAAGGGGTCGGTCCGTCCGACCATCGGGGTCGAGTGGGAATTCGCGCTGGTCGACCCCGAGACGCGTGAGCTGAGCAACGAGGCCGCCGCGGTGATCGCCGAGATCGGCGAAAGTCCGCACGTGCACAAGGAATTGCTGCGCAACACCGTCGAAGTGGTCACCGGCATCTGCGACAACTCCGCCGAGGCGATGGACGACCTGCGGGCCACGCTCGCGCCGGCTCGCCGGATCGTGCGCGACCGCGGGATGGAGTTGTTCTGCGCGGGCACCCACCCGTTCGCCAAGTGGTCGGCCGAGCAGTTGACCGACGCGCCGCGCTACGCCGAGCTGATCAAGCGCACCCAGTGGTGGGGCAGGCAGATGCTGATCTGGGGCGTGCACGTGCACGTCGGGGTGTCGTCGGCGCACAAGGTGATGCCGATCATTACCTCGCTGCTCAACCACTACCCGCACCTGCTGGCGCTGTCGGCGTCGTCGCCGTACTGGGACGGCAGCGACACCGGGTACGCCAGCAACCGGGCCATGATGTTCCAGCAGTTGCCGACGGCGGGATTGCCCTTCCACTTTCAGGAGTGGTCCCAGTTCGAGCAGTTCGTCCATGATCAGAAGAAGACCGGCATCATCGACCACATGAACGAAATCCGTTGGGACATACGGCCTTCGCCTCATCTGGGCACGATCGAGGTGCGGATCTTCGACGGCATCTCCAACATCGACGAGCTCGGGGCGTTGGTCGCGTTGACCCACTGCCTGATCGTCGACCTGGACCGCCGCCTCGACGCGGGCGAGCACCTGCCGACCATGCCGCCCTGGCACGTGCAGGAGAACAAGTGGCGCGCGGCGCGGTACGGCCTCGACGCGGTGATCATCCTCGACGAGGACAGCAACGAGCGTCTGGTCACGGAGGATCTCGACGATCTGCTCAACAAGCTGGAGCCGGTCGCGAAGTCGCTGGGCTGCGCCGACGAACTGGCGCAGGTGTCGAGCATCTACCAGACGGGTGCGTCGTATCAGCGGCAACGGCGGGTGGCCGAGGACAACGACGGCGACCTGCGAGCCGTCGTCGACGCGTTGGTTGCCGAGTTGGTTCTGTAGGTCCGAGGGCGGGTAGGTCATACCGATGACGATCAGGCCGATGTTCCCGTTGGAGTCCGTGCGACTGCCGGGGGAGGATCTGCCGCTGCGCATCTTCGAACCCCGCTACGGGGCGTTGGTGCGCGAATGTCTCGGTGATGCACGGGAGTTCGGCGTCGTCCTGATCGCTGCCGGGCGCGAGGTCGGTGGCGAGGACGCCCGGTGCGACGTGGGTTCGATGGCGCACATCGTGGAGTATCAGGACCTGGGCGAGGGTCGCTATCTGTTGGAGTGCGAGATGCGCGACCGGATACGCGTCACCTCGTGGCTCGACGACGACCCGTACCCGCGCGCCGACGTCGAACCGTGGCCCGACGAGCCGGGCTCGATGGTCACCGGTGAGGACATCGTCCTGGTGGAGGACCGCCTGATGGAGATCTTCGAACGGGTCGCCGCCGCGCAGGAGACGACACTCCCGTCCCGTTCCGAGCTGCTCGGCGAACCGGAGCCCGGCGATGACGCCGGACGACGGTTGTACACGTTGTCGTCCCGGGTGCCGATGGGCCAGGCCGACCGGTACGCGGTGCTCGAAGCGCCGTCGGCGTCGGCCCGCCTGGACGCGTTGCGCGACGCCGTCGAGACCGTTGCCGCGATGATCGAGTTCCAACTCGCCGACGAATAGTCCCACGTCACAGCTCGTTTGCCAGCTGACTGGCAGAAACTTCCCGGCAAACTGACGGGCTCGGAGTGAGAGGCTTTTTGGGTTGCTGCGGGAAGGAGCAAACCATGGCCGTGCACAGTCTGGAAGTCGACGCGACGCATCTGCATGCCGGTGCCGAACGGTGCGTCGACGCCGCGGGGATCGCGGTGGTCGGGGCAGGCAACCTCGAGGGCAAGAGCCCGGCCGCCGGGATGTTCGGCGACTTCCCCGCCGCCCACGCATTCCACGGGGCGCTCGCCTCGGCGCACCAGGCACACGTCGACCGATTGCACGACCACCACCGCGCGCTGACCGACATCGGTGACAAGAGTCGCTCGGCAGCGTTCGAATTCACGGCTAGAGACGCCGCGGAGGCCGACTCCGTGCACGCGGCCGAAACTCGCTTCGACTCCATCTGATGCCGCCGCCAACGGGTTTCGTCAACTTCTCCGTTGCCGAGTTGACGGGTGCGGCCGGCGGCGATCCGTGGCAGGTGAACGACGAACTACAAGCCGGCGACGCTGGTGCGATCAACGCCCAGGCCGACGCCTATCACGCCGCCGCGGGGTGCGTCGCCGAGGTCGAGAGCGACTTCGTCTCGGCCAAACAGCGTTTCGAGCAGGGATGGCGGCACAACGGCGTCGAGCATCCGATCAACGACTCCTCCGAGGCGACGCAGGCCGCCGCCGCCATGAAACTGCAGAAGCCGCAACTGGCCAAGATCGCGGTTGACCTGGAGAACGTGGCGGCAGCGTTGGCTACGGCGCAGCGCACCTCGGACGGCGACATCGCGGGGCTGGACAACCTGCTGCACGGCATCGACGATGCGATCAGCCGGGCCAAGGCCGCGAAACAGGACCCCCAGCATCTGCACGACACCGCGGTCGCCGCGGTGCGGACGACTCTGGGCTCGGTGCAAGGCATTCGCAACACCTACGTGGGCACGATGGCCTCGGCCGAGGCGGCGATGAACGCCGTGACGGGTCAGCCGCCGGCAGCCGCGGCCGGCGGCGAGCCCGCGGAGGCCGGCAAGCGGTCTGAGGACGGCAAGCCTCCGACCGTGACGAAGGGCGACGTGGCGATCACGGCTGCCGGCGCGGTGGCCGGAGGAACCGCGGACGGCGTGCGTCAGGCGACACTGCGGCTGATCGACCAGTCGCCGGGAACGGGTCCCGGCAAGGCCGACCCGGGATTGCTGAAGTGGCTCGAGGATCCGAAGGTCGGCGGCGTCGAGCTGAAGGGGTTCTCACGTGCCGGCGGGTTGGTTGCCGCGGCCAGCGCCGTGCCCGCCGTCTTGTCCGACATCAAGGACGGCAACTCGGTGCCCGAGGCCGTCACGCGGGAGGGTCTTGGCACGGGCGCGGGGCTGTACATGGGTGCAGTGGCGGGTGGCTTCGCTGCCGACGCAGTGGCGGGTGCGGCCATCGGCTCCGTCATCCCGGGCGCGGGAACGGCGGTAGGCCTGGTCGTAGGCGCCGGGGTTGGGGCAGCGTCCGCGCTTGGTGTGTCCAAGGTGGTCGAGATGGGGTGGCAACCGGTGTCGGACGCCGTGGGTGATGCCGTTCACGGCGTGGAATCCCTCTTCGGACTCGGATAGGGCGAGGACGTTGCGTTTCGACCAGTACTTGCAGGAGTCCGCCGTCGTCGTACGTCCGGTGGACGTATTTCCAGGACTCGTGGTCGACGTAGGAGCACGATCTGGCTGGGAAGCGTGGAACTCCGCCACTGGAATCCGAGTGTGGATTTGTCGCACCGACCCGTTCGCCGACGAGTTCTGCGCCAATGCGGTGCTGACGATGCACCGTGTTGAGGCCGTTCTTCGTCCGGCTGAGTTGTTCGGGATGTTGGTCGACCAGCAGGTGCTCGGAGTGCCAGGATGTCGTGCAGTGCAGCAGGCACTGGTGGCGGCGACCGAGGGTCCCGGTGTCGTGGGATCGCTCGTCATGGAGATCGCCGGTGAACGCGGCACCATTGACGGCCTGTCCACGACCCGAATCGTCCCGACCGAACAGGAGACACTCATCGCGCAACTCACGGTGATGGCGCTTCGCGATTCACCCGTAGACCGGGACGGCGTCTGGCTGACGGTCCGGGCGGCGGCCGCCGCAGATTACCGGGGGGTCGCAGATGCCGGGTAGCGGACGAGAAGCGCGTTGGCGACGGACGGTGCGCTATGTCGCTGCCGCCATCCTCCTGCTCGTGCTGTTGGCGGCCACCGCCTCCGGTCTGCAGTGGTACTGGTCGCTCATCGGGTTCTGCGTCGTGTTCGTCCTCGTACTCGGCAAGCGGCGAATCTTGCGTCCGGGCGTGACCCGGACTGCTGACGACATCGTGTGCCGCTACATACCCTGGTCCGAGGGCAATGCGATGGTCTTGAACCTGGTGCTTCCGATCGTGGGCATCGCCGGCACGGCGGCTGCGTTCGCGCCCGGCAACCCGATGTGGCTCAAGTTCGTCGGCCCAATGCTCATCCTCTTCACGCCGCTGTTCACCTACGCTGCGGTCCGCATGTGGCGTCGGTGCATCCTCCGCTTCTCCGCGGCGGCGCTGACGATTCGCACGGCCGCGCCCAAGGACGTCCTGACCGAGGTTCCGCGCCACCGCGTCCGGTCCATCGCGCCCAAGGTCGTCCCCAATGGCGTCAGCGGTGAGTCCCTGCAAGTCGAGATCGTCTACGCGACATCGGATTCGGGCACCGACACCAGAACCGTGTTGCTCGGTCTGCAGCTGTCCGTGCAGCCGAAGAACCTCCTCGACGCACTCGTCGCGTGGAAGGACGCCACCGGTGACGACCCGAACGAACTCCTGGATCAGATCGAGGGGATCCTGCGAGGTCGTTCGCCAGCGGTCGTCTGACGTTGGGCGGGCACTACGCGACCTGATCGACGGGGGGCGCCGGTCCGCCCGGTTCGTCGGGCTCGTCGTCGTGCCACAGCGCTTCTGCGTCGTCTGCTGGATGCAGCAGACGTTCGGGACGGTGGTGGTGGTTGATCCGCAACTGACCGGTGTCCAGTTCCGGTGGCGGTATCCACTCGACGTCGCCGTTGGAATTGACGGTGGTGGTCCAGCCGCCCTCGGCGCCGACCAGGCGATTGTCGGGCCCGCACGCGAGAGCGAGATCGTCGACGTTGGTGAGGCCGCCGGCCGCCCAGTCGCGCCGGGCGTGATGGATCTGCGAGCCGTACGCTCCGACGGTGCAGCACGGCTTTGTGCAGCCGCCGTCGCGGGCGATCAGCATGATTCGCTGAGCCGCCGACGCCACCCGCCGGGTCCGGAACAGATCCAGCGCCGATCCGGTGGCGCGGTCGAACACCGCCAGATAGTGGTTGGCGTGCCCGGCGAGCCGGACGACGTCGTGGATCGGCACGATGGTTCCGCCGCCCGTCACGCCCACCCCCGCGCGGGACTCCAGATCCTGCAACGTCGTTCGGATGATCACCGACACGGGTAGCCCGTTGAGCTGACCGAGCCGTCCGCTCATCAAGGCGATGCGGCCGACGGCGAGTATCGCGTCGTGCTGGCGCTGAGCGAGGCTGCGGTGGTCGCCGTCGATCTGTTCCTGCGACGGCGTCCCGGAGGTGCAGGGTTCGTCGTCGGCGGGATTGCACATCCCGGGCGCGGCGTACTTGGCGAAGATCGCCTCCCAGACCGACCACGCCTCCGGCGTCAGCTCCCCGGTGATCGGCGTCATCGCGTCGTGGCGTTGCTTGCCCTTCGAAATCCCGCGCTTGCGGTCGCGCTCCGTGTCGTCGGGTGGGGGACCGTCCTGATCGAGCAGGAACAACGTCAGATCGGCGGAATCCTTCAACGCCTTGGGGCCGACCTTCGCCGCCGTCCGGACCAGGTCCACTTCGATCTGTCCGCGGGTGAGCGGGTCGACGAAGCCGGGTATGCGCGCCATCGCCCTACGGATGACCTCGACGTGCTCGCCGTTCAGAAGTCCCAGTGCCTGACCCTTCGCGGTCGCCGGCAGCACCGGCTCGAGCGGTTCACCCGTCAGTGCGCCGCGCGGTGCCAGCAGTGCGGCGTCGGTCAGTCGACGGCCGGCCTCCGCGCTCGAGATGCGCCAGCGGATCGTCAGCACGTCCCGCCAGGACTTGGCGCCGAGTTCCTTCGCCGTCGTCTCCAGTTGAAGCCGGGCCAGCAGTCGCTGCGATTGGGCGGGCAGTTGGCAGGTCAGCGTCTCGACGTCGTCGAGGGCCTCCAGGAGTTCCTGGCGAGTGAGCAGGTCGACGTCGCAGGCCGCCAGCGCGGCATGCGCCTCGCGCAGCGCCGCCAACGCCTCTCGAACTGCCTCCCCGGACATACTTCGAACATACATTCGACCACCGACAAGTAGTCAGTCGTCGGTGCGGTCCGCCATGTCGTCCTTGGTCAACAGGTCGTCGCGGAAACTCTGCTCCCGGTAGGCGAGTTGGCCCACCCGGTTGGCCACCACCGGCGCGGTGATCAGGGTGAAGAGGCCGGCCAGGATCAGCATGCCGACGTCCGGATGGCCGCGCAGGCGCAGCGCCGCACCCACGAGCACCAGCAGCAGTCCGAGCACCTGCGGCTTGGTGGCGGCGTGCATCCGCGACAGGGTGTCGGGGAACCGCACCACGCCGATCGCCGCGGTCAGGGCCAGCGTGGAACCGGCCAGCACGAGGATGCCCGCGAGAACGTCGAGGATGCCGCTCACTGCGGTTCCCCGTCCGCCCGGTCGGTGTCTCGGACGCGGAAGCGCGCGACGCTGACCGAGCCCACGAAGCTGATCAGCGCCAGCGCCGTCAGGCTGTAGGTCACCGTCGTGTCCAGGCTGTAGGCCGCCCACGTCCCGATGGAGCACATGGTGACCGCGACGAACGTGTCCAGCGCGACCAGGCGGTCCAGCGTTCCCGGGCCGGCGAGCAGCCGGAACATGGTGATGGCGATGGCGGCGATCAGCATCACCGCCGAGATGATCCACACGGTGTTCACGAGGCGGGATCCTCCCTCTCCGCGCTCGCGCGCCAGTCGGCGTCCTTCTCGAACGCCGCGATCATCAAGCGCTCGATGTCGGCGACCTGACGGTAGAAGCGCTCGACCGCCTTCTCGGTGCCGGCGTCGATGACGTGTACGTAGATCATCCGTCGCGTCTGGTCGATCTCGAGCACGATGCCACCGGGGATCAGGTTCAGCGCGCTGACCGTCATCGCCAGCACCAGGTCGGACTTGATCGCCACGTGGGCGCGCAGCACGGCGCTGCGCGGTGGTGGGCCCGGCTTGATCGCGAGCCACGCCACCTGAACCGACGACAACACCAGGTAGTAGGCGATCAGGACGATCAAGCGCACCAGGGACAGCGGATGCAGCTTGCCCTCGACGGGCACCGGCGGCAGCGGCAACAGCAGCGTGATGACCAGCGCGACGACGACGCCGCCCAGCACGTTGGCCGCTGAGACGTTGCCCCACAACAGGATCCACACCAGTGTCAGCCAGCACACGACCCACACCCGCAGCAGAACGGTTCTCGTCATCATGGCGTCAACACCGCCGACACGTACTGGCCGCGGTCCACGACCTCGGCCGCGGCCCGCTCGCTGAAGGCGAAGATGGGTCCGGCGAACACCGTCAGCGCCAGACCCACGGCGATCAGCGCCGCGGTCGGCACCAGCATGCCGACCGGCATGCGCCCGACGTCGTCGCGATCGGCGTGGTCGATGTCCTCCGCGGAATCGTCGATCAGCGACGACGGCGACACGTCGGCGAGGTTGCCCTCCGGGGCGTCGGCGCGGGCCCGCCAGAACGCCTTGGTCCACACCCGGGCCATCACGTACAGCGTCAGCAAGCTCGTCACGACGCTGCTGCCCACCAGGATCCACGCGAGCACCGAGGCGTCCTGCGTGCCGGCCTCGAGCAGCGCGACCTTGCCGATGAAGCCGGAGAACGGCGGGATGCCGCCGAGGTTGAGCGCAGGGATGAAGAAGACCAGGGCCAGCAGGGGACTGGCGCCGGCCAGCCCGCCGAGACGCTGCAGCGTCGACGCCCCCGCCTGGCGCTCGATCAGGCCGACGACCAGGAACAGCGTCGTCTGCACCACGATGTGGTGGGCGACGTAGTAGATGGCGCCGGACATGCCGAGCTCACTGCCCAGCGCGATGCCGAAGACCATGTAGCCGATGTGGCTGACCAGCGTGAACGATAGCAGGCGCTTGATGTCGCTCTGGGCGATCGCGCCGAAGATGCCGACCAGCATCGTCACCAGCGCCGCGACCATCAGCACGTTGTCGAGCGCGCCACCGGGGAACAGCAGCGAGTGCGCCCGGATGATCGCGTAGACGCCGACCTTCGTCAGCAAGCCCGCGAAGACGGCGGTAACTGGTGCGGGTGCGGTCGGGTAGGAGTCGGGCAGCCACGTCGACAACGGGAACACCGCGGCCTTGATGCCGAACGCCACCATCATCACCGCGAACATCGCGGCGCGGGTGCCGGACGGAACGTCCTCCAGCCGCACCGACAGCTCGGCCATGTTCAGGGTGCCGGTCGCCGCGTAGATCATGGCGAGGCCGATCAGGAAGATCAGTGACGACACCATCGACACCATGACGTATGCGATGCCGGCCCTCACCCGGTCGGTGCTGGCACCGATGGTCAGCAGCACGAAGCTTGCCGACAACAGCACCTCGAAGCCGACGAACAGGTTGAACAGGTCACCTGCGAGGAACGCGGTGCACACGCCCGCCGACAGCACCAGGTAGGTCGGCAGGAAGATCGACACCGGTTGCCGCTCGTCGCCGTCGCGGATGCCCTGACCGATGGCGTAGAAGACGACGGCCAGCAGCACGATCGACGACACCAGCAGCATCATCGCCGACAGCCGGTCCACCACCAGGGTGATGCCCAGCGGCCCCATCCCCGGTACGGATTGACCCCAGCCGCCGACGTGCACCGCGATGGTGCCGTCGCGGTCGGCCAGGTGAACCAGCACCGCGCAGACCGCGACCACGGCGGCCAACGCCGCCACCGCGATCGTGCGCTGCAGCCGTGGCGTGCGGCCGGCGAACAGCGTGACCGCCGCGGCCAGCGTGGGGATGAGGACGGGGAGCGGGGTGAGGATCGCGGACAGGCTCATCGCGAACCCTCGTGTCCCGGCAGCGCGTCCAGTTCGTCGGGCGCGTCGGTGTCGCGGTGCGGATCGTGGGTGACGAGGTCCTCGTCGATGGCGACGGCGGACTTGTCCGACAGCTCCGACACCCTGGTGTCCTCGGGGTCGTTGGCGACGTCCTCGTCCCGCGACAGGCGGTACGACCGGTACGTCAGGGCCAGGACAAACGCGGCGATGCCCATCGTGATGACGATGGCGGTCAGGATCATGCCCTGCGCCAACGGATCCGCGGTGGCGGTCTGACCGTCGGAGACGCGGCCGCGGATGGGCGGATTGCCCGCCGGCCCACCCACGGTCAGGATGAGGATGTTCACGGCGTTGCCGACGAGCAACAGCCCCAACAACATTCGCGTCAGGTTGCGTTCCAGCAGCAGGTACACCCCTGCCGTGGTGAGCCCGCCGATGAGGATCAGCGGCACGATGGCGGTCATCGGCGGGCCGCCTGATTCTGTTGGGCCATCTCCACGTCGACGCGCGCTCCGAGGCTACGCAGGACGTCGAGAACCAGGCCGACGACGATCAGATACACCCCAAGGTCGAAGAACAGTGCCGTGACGAGCTTGACGTGGCCGAGCACGGGGACGTCGAATTCGAAGACCGCAGAAGACAACACCGGTGCGCCCAGGAACAGCGACGTGACGGCGGTACCCGCCGAGAGGGCCAGGCCCACCCCGAGCACCTTGCCTGCGTCGACGGGGAGCGCCTCGCCGAGCTCGAATCGACCGCCGGCCAGATAGCGCAGCACCAGCGCCAGGCCCGCGGTCAACCCTCCGGCGAAACCGCCGCCGGGGGTGTTGTGGCCGGCGAAGAAGAAGTAGAAGGACAGCACCATGATGAGCGGGAAGATGATGCGCGTCGCCACCTCGAGCACAAGTGACCGATACCGGGGGTCGCGGAGCTCGCTGCCGCGCAGCCAGGTGATGTCGCCGACGGCAGGGCTGGTCGGCAGCACCGGGATGCTACCGATGTCGGGCTGGCCGGCATCGGCAACCCGTGGTGCCGAACCGAACCGCCTGTTGCGGAACACCATTGACGCCACCCCGGTGGCCGCCACCAGCAGTACCGAGATCTCGCCCATGGTGTCCCAGGCACGGATGTCGACCAGCAGCACGTTGACGGTGTTGGATCCTTGGCCGCGGTAGTAGGCGGCGTCGGGAAGCAGGTCGGCGATCGGCCGCGTGGTCCGGGCCGCCATGGCGAACACCGCGAGCGTGCTGACGGTCGCGCCGACCGCGAGCGACAACGCCAACCGGGGCAACCGGTGCCGGGTGATGTTGGCCTGGTCGGCCTCGGCGGGCAGGGTCCTGAGCACGAGGACGAAGATGACCAGCGTCAGGGTCTCCACCAGGAACTGGGTGAGGGCGAGGTCCGGTGCGCCGTGGAGGACGAAGATCACGCCGCAGCCGTATCCCGTGACGCCCACGACCAGGACGGCGGCGAGCCGGTTGCGGAGCACGGTCGCGCTGACCGCCGCGGCCAGGATGATGAGGCCGACGACCGCCTGCAGCGGCGAGTCCCACAGCTTCAACTCCGGTCGGTTCCGTGCGCCGAGCACCAGCATGGCCGTGGGAAGCAGCACCAGCGTGGAGAGGATGACGGCCTGCGTGGCCGGTATCGACCCGCGCTGGGTGAGCGCGGTCAGCCGGACGGCGAACACGTCGGTGCCGCGGATCACCGAGTCGTAGATGCGGTCGGCGTTTCCCAGCGGCAGATATCCCAGCCGGGCGCGCCGCAGCCGGTTGCGGGCGAAGAACGCCACGACGCCGGCGGCGAGCACCAGGATCGACAGCAGCAGTGGCACGTTGACGCCGTGCCACAGGGCGAGGTGGTAGTCGGCCTCCGGGACCAGGTCGTCCGCGTAGTCGGCCAACACGTGGTCCAGGCCCGTCGGCCACACGCCGAACACCAGTCCGGCCGTCGCCAGGATCGCCGGCGGAATGAGGAAGGTGACTGGCGGACGGTGCATTTCGACGACGCGCTGACTGGGCTCGGCCCGGCCCTTGCGGGCGAACGCACCGTAGATGAAGCGCAGGCTGTAGATGGTGGTGAACACCGATCCGAACACCACGCCGCCGAGCACCCACGGCGCGGTGGCGCCCAGCGACGCGCTGTCCGCCAGCGTCGCGAGGTCGGCCTCCTTGGCGACGAAACCCAGGAACGGGGGCAGCGCGGCCATGCTCGCCGTCGCGAGGATGGCGATGATCAGCAGCGGTCGGTGGCGGTCGCCGAGCCAGGCCAGGCGGCGGATGTCGCGCGTCCCGGTGGCGTGGTCGACGATGCCGACGACCATGAACAGGGCCGCCTTGAACATGGCGTGGGCGCAGAGCATCGCCAGGCCGGCGAGCATCACGTCACGCCCGCCGATGCCCACCATCAGGGTGATCAACCCCAGCTGGCTGACGGTGCCGAACGCGAGGATCAGCTTCAGGTCGTACTCCCGCACGGCTCGCCAGCCCGCCAGCATCAGCGTCGCCAGCCCGAGGGTGACGACGATCGGCCGCCAGGCGGGGGAGTCGGCGAAGCCGGGCGTCAGGCGCGCGACGAGGTACACCCCCGCCTTGACCATCGCGGCGGCGTGCAGGTACGCACTGACCGGGGTGGGCGCGGCCATGGCGCCGGGCAGCCAGAAGTGGAACGGCACCAGGGCCGACTTCGACACGGCGCCGACCAGGACCAGGACGATTGCGACGCTCGCGGCCAGTCCGGTGGGGGGCGACGCGACGAGTTCGGACAGCCGGTAGGTGCCGGCCAGCTCGCCCAGCACGATGATGCCGACGAGCATGGCCAGGCCACCGGCGGTGGTGACCAACAGCGCCTGGGTGGCCGCGCGCCGGCTGGTGGCACGTTCGGCGTAGTGACCGACCAACAGGAACGACAAGACGGTCGTCAGCTCCCAGAACAGGTACAGCATCAGCATGTTGTCGCTGATGACGAGTCCGAACATGGCGCCGGAGAACGCGACCAGTTCGGCGGCGAAGCTGGGCAGTCGGCGTTCTGTGTGACCGTCGTGGTGGTGGAAGTACTCCGCGCAGTAGAAGAGGACGAGCGCGCCGACACCGAGGACGAGGACGCTCATGATCGCGGCCAGCGCGTCGAAGCGGAACGTGACGTCCATCGACAGTTCCGGCACCCACTGCAGGTGGACCGTCTGCTCGCCGCGGCCCGGCCAGTTCATCGCGACCCAGGGCAGCGAGCCCAGCGGCACCAGCGCCAGGGCGTAGAAGGCGCGTCGTCCCCAACGCTGCACGAGAACGGGCGCCACGAGGGCGGCCACCGCGTGGGCGGAGAGAATGGCGAGCATGGCACTCCGGTTCTGGTCGAGTGCCCGTCGAGCACGTCGACCAAGTGGGGTGTCAGCCTGCGATGAGCGCTTGCGCGAAGAGCATCGGGCCGGTGCGGGCAATGTCTGGCGACAGTTTACGTGGGCGATGCCCCCGCCCGACCCGGTGTCGCGCGCGGTGTCTGCGGACGGACGTGCTATGAGCCTCCGACTGATCGTGCAGAAGTTCAACGCTCGCCCGGCGTGGTGATCATGATGAGGACGGCAGCACTACCGCTCTGTCGGGACGAGGCAAGATCATGACCGTAGAAGAAGGAAAGCTCAACGACTTCATCGGCAAGGCGGTGGGTGATCTCGGCGCGGCGATGAGCGCGGCCCTGATCCTCGTCGGCGACCGCCTGGGTCTGTACCGCGAGCTGGCACGGGGCGGGCTGACACCGGCCGAGTTGGCGGAGCGCACCGGCACCAACGAACGCTACGTCCGGGAATGGCTGGGCAACCAGGGCGCCGGCGGATACGTGCAGTTCGACGCCTCGTCCGGGCGGTGGTCGCTGAGCCCCGAGCAGGCGCTGTGCCTGGCCGACCCGAACGGTCCGGTCGACATGCCCGGCGCCTACAACATCGTCGAAGCGACGTTCCACGCACTCGGGCACACGCTCGAGAACTTCACGTCCGGAACCGGCATGGAATGGGGTGAGCACCATCCCTGCCTGTTCGAGGGGACCGAGCGGTTCTTCCGCGTCGGCTACAACGCCAACCTGATCGCGTCGTGGCTCCCTGCGCTGGACGGCGTCGTCGACAAGTTGCAGAGCGGCGCCAAGGTGGCCGACGTGGGCTGCGGCCACGGCGCCAGCACCATCTTGATGGCGACGACCTACCCGAACTCTGAGTTCATCGGCTACGACTACCACGCGGAGTCGGTTCTGGTCGCCGCCGAGAAGGCCGCCGCGGCGGGGGCGACCAACGCTCGGTTCGAGGTCGCGGACGCGACCAGCTACGAGGGCGACGGATTCGACCTGATCGCGTTCTTCGACTGCCTGCACGACATGGGTGATCCGACCGGGGTGTCCAGGCACGCCCGCCAAGCGATCAAGGACGACGGCACGGCGATGATCGTGGAACCGTTCGCGAATGACGAGGTGCAGGACAACATGAACCCGGTGGGCCGGGTGCTGTACGGCGCGTCGGCGCAGATCTGCGTCCCCGTGTCGCTCGCCCGCAACGGGCCTGCGCTCGGTGCTCAGGCAGGTGAGGCGCGGCTGCGGTACGTCGTCGTGGACGGTGGTGGCTTCACCCAGTTCCGCAGGGCTACCGAGACGCCGTTCAACCTCGTGCTCGAGGCCAGGCCCTGAGCTGGACATCCAGCCGGGAGACGGTTGAATGGGGGCCATGGCGCCCGACGACACAGTGGCCGCCGCGACTCTCGACATCGCCGCGCCCGCCGACCGCATCTTCGAATTGATCGCCGACCCGGCCCGGCAGCCGGAGTGGGACGGCAACGACAACCTCGCCGAGGCGGCCGAGGGGCAGCGCGTGCACGGTGTCGGGGACGTCTTCGACATGCGCATCTCCCAGGGGCCGATGCGGGAGAACCACGTCGAGGAGTTCGAGGAGGGCAGGCTCATCGCGTGGCGGCCCTCCGAGCCGGGCGCCCGGCCACCCGGGCACCTCTGGCGCTGGGAGTTGACCCCGGTGGACGACGGGCACACCCGCGTCACGCACACCTACGACTGGTCGCAGCTGACCGACGAGAACCGCATGGCCCGCGCCCGCGCCACCGGCGAGGACGCGCTGATGTCCTCGCTGAAGAAGTTGGCGACGGTCGCCGAACGCGCCTGAGGTCAGTGGTTCGAGGCGAACGCGCGCAGCGCGTCGACCTGCGCCGGGTCGAGTGACGGCCGCACGGTCGCCCTGGCGTTGGCGACGTCGGCGGCGGTGACGTCGGCCGCGTCGATCGAGCGCCGCATCGCGGTCAGGGCCGATTCCCGCAGCAGCGCAACACAATCGGCGGCGCTGTAACCGTCGAGGGTGTCGGCGAGTTGGTCGAGGTTCACGTCGGGGCTCAACGGGATGTTCTTGCCCGCCGTGCGCAGGATGTCACGGCGCGCATCGGCGTTCGGTGGCTCGACGAACACCGACTTCTCCAGCCGCCCCGGCCGCAGCAGGGCGGGGTCGATGAGGTCGGGTCGGTTGGTGGCCCCGAGGACGACGACGTCGCGCAGCGGGTTGATGCCGTCGAGCTCGGTGAGCAGAGCGGCCACCACGCGGTCGGTGACACCGGAGTCGAAGCTCTGCCCGCGCCGCGGCGCCAGGGCGTCGATCTCGTCGAGGAAGACCAGCGACGGCGCAGAATCCCTGGCGCGAGCGAATAATTCACGGACCGCCTTCTCCGAGGAGCCGACCCACTTGTCCATCAACTCGGCGCCCTTGACTGCGTGCACCGACAGCCGGCCGCTGCTGGCCAGCGCCCGGACGACGAAGGTCTTGCCGCATCCCGGTGGTCCGTAGAGCAGCACGCCGCGCGGCGGTTCGACGCCGAGTCGCTGAAACGTGTCGGGGTGCTGCAGCGGCCAGAGCACGGCCTCGGTGAGGGCCTGCTTGGTCTCGACCATGTCGCCGACGTCGTCGAGGGTGATCGAGCCGACCGCCACCTCTTCGGTGGCCGAGCGCGACAGCGGCCGGATCACCGACAGCGCGCCGGTCAGGTCGTCCTGCGTCAACGCCGGTGGCCGACCGTCGGCACTGGCCCGGGCAGCGGCCCGCAGGGCGGCCTCCCGCACCACCGCGGCGAGGTCGGCGACGACGAAACCCGGTGTCCGCTCGCCGATCTCGTCGAGGGCGAGGTCCGTGGCCGGCACGCCGCGCAGGAGTACCTCGAGAAGTGCCTTGCGCGTCGCCCCGTCGGGAAGGCTGAGCCCCAGCTCGCGGTCGCACAGGTCGGGTGCCCGCAACCTGGCGTCCACGGCGTCCGGCACCGCCGACGTCGCCACGAAGGCCACCCCGGGCGTGGCCACCGCGGCGCGCAACTCGGCAATGATCAGGGTCGCAACGGGTTCGGCCGTGCTGGGCAGCAGGGCGTCGACGTCGGTGACGAGCAGCACGCCGCCACCGTCGCGCACGGTGGCCACCGCCGACGAGACGCTGGCCAGCCGCTCCTCGGCGCGCAACGAGCCGACCTCGGGGCCGTCGAGTTCGACGAGGCGTCGCTGCGCGCAGACCGCGCGGACCAGGGTGCTCTTGCCCACCCCGGCGGGACCGGAGACCAGGACGCCGAGATGAGGTTTCGCGCCCAGGCTTTCGAGCAGCTCCGGTTGGTCGAGGGCGAGCTTCAGCCACTCTGCGAGCCGGCCGGCCTGAGTGTGGGCGCCCCGCAGATCGTCGACCGACACCGGGGGGCCGGTGGGCTCGACCGTCGGTGCGCGACGCGCCTCGGAGACGGTGTGCGCGCCCGCGGGGGAGTCGGTTCTCAGCGCGGTGCCGTCGCCCCAGGCCACCACCGAGTTCGGCTGCACGCTGACCGGACCGGCGGGGTCGACCCCCGTCACCGTCAGCAGCTCCGAGGTCCAGGTGATGCCGACCGAGGACGTCAGGGCCGCGGACGCCTGCGACGTCGAGGTGCCGGGGCCCAGGTCACGCGGCAGCAGCGAGACCGTGTCGCCGACGGTCATGACCTTGCCGAGCAACGCCAACCGCAGGGTGGCCGACGAGATGGACTGGGTGGCCAGCTTGGAGCCGCTGACGGTCACCGACCGCGCGCCGTACACCGTCACCGGCGCCACCAGCACGACGGTGTTCTCCCGCAGCCCGGCGTTGGACAGCGTGACGTCGTCGAGCAGCGCAGTGCCCGCCGGGGTGTCGGGTGAGGCCACGCCGACCACGGCGGAGGTGGTGCGGGAACCGGTCAACGACACCGCGTCCCACTCCCGGATGCCCAGCGCCGCCAGCGCCTCGGGATGCAGGCGGACGACGCCGCGGCGCGAGTCGGTCGCCGAGGTGTTCAGTCGGGCCGTCAACGGAAGGCGACCCCGTGGCGGTTCGTCGAACGCGTCGGTCACGAGATCGGTCACCGGTCAGTCCCGCGAGCCGGGCTTGCGCAATCCGAGGCGGGCGACCGAGCGCCGGTTGGGCGCCGCCCGCCGCGCCGCTCGGCGAACCGCCCTGCGCTGCTGAGGTTTGGCGTCCCAGGCCTCGGGGCGGGCCGCCACCCAGCGCTGGCTGCGGATGGTGAACGGCATGAGGCACACGTAGCCGACGATGATCAGCAACACCAGCACGTAGGGGAACAGCAGCAGTCCGGCGGCGGCGGCCGCGACCAGGATGAGCAGGATGGGTGCGGCGTTCTCGGGCACCGAGATGGCCTTCAGGGCCAGCGTCGGAACGCGGCTGACCAGCAGGGCGGCGTTCGCGGCCAGCCAGGCGCAGACGAACCAGTGCGACGTCCACCAGCCATGGCCGAACTGCATGAACGCCACCAGCGGCCCGATGGCCCCGACGGCACCGCATGGCGCGGGCATGCCGGTGAAGAACTCGCGCGTGTAGGCGGGCCGGGTGTCGTCGTCGAGCAGCGCGTTGAACCGCGCCAGCCGCAGCACCACGCAGACGGCGTACAGCAGCACGAAGATCCAGCCGAGCTGGGAGTTCGGCAGCAGCGTCAGGTAGACGACGAGCGCCGGTGCCACGCCGAAGTTCACCGCGTCGGCCAGGGAGTCGATCTCGGCGCCCATCCGCGACTGGGCGTTGAGGGCGCGGGCGATGCCGCCGTCGATGCCGTCGAGGATGGCGGCGGCCCCGATCAGGGCCAGCGAGATCCACGGTTTGCCGTCGAGCGCGAACTTGATGGACGTCAGCCCCGCGCAGATCGCCAGGACCGTCGTCGCGCTGGGCAGGATCCGGAGACCGCGGGCGGGCTGGCCCTTGGGACGGCTCACGCCAGCTCCGCGAGGACCGTTTCGCCGCCGATGGCCCGCTGGCCCAGCTCGACCATCACCCGGGAACCCTCGGGGACGTAGGTGTCCAGGCGGGAGCCGAAGCGGATCAGGCCGTAGGTCTCACCGAGGGCCACCTTGTCCCGGGGGTGCACGGCGCACACGATGCGGCGGGCGATCAGGCCGGCGATCTGCACCGCGGCCACGTCGACGCCCTCGGCGGTGCGGAACCACACCGCGTTGCACTCGTTGACTTCGCTGGCGGTGTCCTTGTCGGCCGACTGGAACTGGCCGGGCCGGTACTTGACGGTGACCACCTCACCGGCGACGGGCGCGCGCTGCACGTGGGCGTCGAAGATCGACAGGAAGATGCTGATCCTGGTCATCGGCACGTCGGGCATGTTGAGCTCGGCGGGCGGGCGGACCCCCTCGATCAGGGTGACGAGCCCGTCGGCGGGAGCGACGACGACGCCCGGCCGGGTCGGCGGCACGCGCGGCGGATGCCGGAAGAACAACGCACACGCGCCGGCCGCGGTCAGGCCCGCGTTGCGGAGCCACCGGTGCTTGCGACCGGCGGCGGCCACGCCCAGCCCACCTGCGATGAACGGCAGGCCGGCGGTGTGAATCGGGGGGACGGTAGATCGGACCAGCTCAACGAAGCGGGCGATCTCGGACTCGTTGGCGGCATCGGCGGGTCGCGCGGGTCTGGCCATGGGGTTCCGATTCTACGGGGTCAGCTCAGGTCCCATACCTGCACCGGTGATCCGGCCGGCAGTTCGCTGACGTCCTCACCGATCTCGAGCAGGCAGTCCGCCGACGCCAGCCAGCGCAGATGGTGCGACGCCGGTGGTCCGTAGGTGGTGACGTCGTCGCCGTCGACCCCGAGCACGCCCCGGCGAAACTGCCGCCGCCCCGGCGGGGACGTCAGCGCCTCCGACAGGGTCACCGAGAGGTGGGGCCGCTGGGGATGCGGCAACCCCATCGCCGCGCGCAGCGGCGTACGGATGAACACCTCGAACGACACCAGGGCACTGACGGGATTGCCGGGCAGGGTGACGATCGGCGTGCCCCAGACGACGCCCGAGCCCTGCGGCATGCCCGGTTGCATCGCGACCTTCACGAACTCCACCTCGGCGGCCAGCGAATCCTTGACCACTTCGTAGGCGCCCGCACTCACGCCGCCGGTGGTGATCACCAGATCGGCGTGCTGGGCGTGCTTCTGCAGTTCGGCGCGGAACACGTCGACGTCGTCCTCGGTCATCGACGACGTCACCACGTCGGCTCCGGCGTCGCGGACCGCCGCGGCGAGCATGACGGCATTGGACTCGTAGATCTGGCCGGGCTGAAGCGGGATGCCGGGCGCCACGAGTTCGGACCCCGTCGACATCACCAGAACGCGTTGGCGCGGAACGACCGTCAGCGATCCCATCCCGAGGGCGGCGGCGAGGCCGAGGGCGGCGGGGGTCAGCACCTGGCCGGCGCGCAGCACCGTCGTCCCCGGGGTGACGTCCTCGCCGGCACGGCGCACGTGTTGGCCCGGCCGCACGCTGGCGCGAATCGACACGGTCTCCGTCGAGCCGTCGGTGGCCTCGACCGGTACGACCGCCGTCGCGCCCGCCGGCAGCGGCGCGCCCGTCATGATCCGGTGCGCGGTGCCTGGTTCCAGGGTCAACGCGTCGGTGCGGCCGGCCGGAATGTCCTCGGCGACGACGAGTTTCACCGGACGGTCGTCGGTGGCCTCCGCGACGTCCTCCGCGACGACGGCATAGCCGTCCATCGCCGAGTTGTCGAAACCGGGGAGCGCGAGCGGCGCCACGACGTCGGCGGCCAGGACGAGGCCGAGCGCGTCACCGATGGCGACGTCGACCGGGGGGCGGGCCGTGATCAGGCCGGCGACGACCCGCTGGTGTTCGTCGACGGACCTCATACGGGGAAGGTGACGCCGGTGAGCCGTTCGGACACCGTCCACAGGCGACCCTGGACGTCCTGATCGTGGGACTGCCGGCTCGACTCGACCCGCTTCGGGTGACCCCGGAGTTCGCGGATGCCGTCGGGCCCGTAGTACTCGGCGCCCCGGACGCCGCCGTCGGTGGCCGCCCGCAGCGTCGCCAGCGCACCCACCTCGGCGCTGTTGGTGACCAGACCGGCGAGTGCGCTGAAGCCGGGCAGGCTGGAACCCGGGACGTGGCGCATCAACTCGGTGTTGGAGATGCCGGGGTGCGCGGCCACCGCGATGGTGTTCTCGTCACGTGCGGCGAGCCGCCGGTTCAGTTCGTAGGTGAACATCAGGTTGGCCAGCTTCGACTGGCCGTAGGCGGCGACGCGGTTGTACTTGCGCTCCCACTGCAGATCGTCGAAGTGGATGGCGGCCTGGATGGTGTGCGCGATGCTCGCGACCGCCACGACGCGGGACCCCTCGACGGGCAGCAGGTTCTCCAGCAGCAGGCCCGTCAGCGCGAACGCCCCGAGGTGGTTGGTGCCGAACTGCAGCTCGAAACCGTCGGCGGTGACCTGTTTCGGCGGGTACATCACCCCGGCGTTGTTGATCAGCAGGTCGATGCGCGGGTAGGCGCCCTTGAGCGCGTCGGCCGCCGCCCGCACCGAGTCCAGCGAACCCACGTCGAGCGGTTGCACGGTGACGTCGGCCCGCGGCGCCTGACCGGTCAGCCGGGCCGCCGCGGCCTTGCCCTTCTCGACGTCGCGCACCGCCATCACGACGTGCGCGCCACGGGTCGCGAGAACCAGCGCCGTCTCGTACCCCAGTCCGGTGTTGGAGCCGGTCACGACGGCGACACGGCCGCTCTGATCGGGTACGTCGGCGGCCGTCCACTTGGTGTTGGGGCTCATGGGCACGACCATACTCAGGGTGATGGTGACACTCGTCGACCCCGCCAACCCGCCGAGCCGCAAGGCGCCGCTGGTGTGGGCGCTGGCGGCGGCCGTCCCGTGGACGGTGCTCGCGGTGGCACAGGTGGTGTGGTTCGTCGTCGGACGAGGCCCCGGCTGGGCGCACGCCGCCGCGGCCGCCGTCACCGTGGCCGGCGTGCTGACGTTCGTGGTGGTCGCCCCGCTGTGGCGCTACCGCGTCCATCGCTGGGACGTCTCCGTGAGCGGCCCGACGCCCGCGGTCTTCACCAGAACCGGCTGGCTGGTGCAGGAGCGCCGCATCGCGCCGATCTCCCGGGTGCAGACCGTCGACGTCCACCGCGGCCCGCTCGACCGAATCTTCGGCCTGGCCAACGTGACCGTGACGACCGCGTCGTCGGCGGGGGCGGTGCGCATCGTCGCCCTGGACTCCGACGTCGCCGACCGCATCGTCGCGCAGTTGACCGACGTCGCCGCGATCGGGGACCGGGACGCGACGTGACGGCTCCGCAGATCCAGTGGCGCCGGCTGAGTCCGCGAATGCTGCTCGTCCACCCGGCGCACGAGCTGCTGCGCCAACTACCCCTGCTGATCGGCTCGGTGGTCCTCGGGTCGGCGACGGGCAACCAGACGTGGTCGGTCGCCGTGCTGGCCTTGCTGGTGGTCTTCGGCGTCGCCCGCTGGTTCACCACCACCTACCGCATCGACGGCGAGCAGATCCAGCGTCGTGAGGGGGTGCTGCAGCGGACGGTGTCGTCGTTGCCGCGCAACCGGATTCGCTCGGTGTCCACCGACGCTCGCGTGCTGCACCGGCTGCTCGGGTTGACGGTGGTGAAGGTCGGCACCGGCCAAGAGGTCACGGGGGAGGCCGAGTTCACCCTCGACGCCGTGCGGTCGAGCGACGTGCCGGGCTTGCGGGCGATCCTGCTGGCCGACTCGCTTGGGACCGACCCGGCCGACGGCCCGCCGCGCGACCGGGTGATGGCCCGGTGGCAGCCGTCGTGGCTGCGGTACAGCCCGCTGAGCTTCACCGGCCTCGCGATGATCGTCGCCGGCGTGGGCGTGGTGTCGCAGACGGGTGCGGCTGCGGCGCTGCAGGATTCGGCACTGGCACGCCAGGGGCTCGACGCCGCGGAGCGCTTCGGCGTCGTGGTCACCGTGGCCGTCGCCGTCGTGGTGGTGCTGGTGGGATCGGTGGTGCTGTCCGTCGCGCGGTCCCTGGTGACGTTCGGGAACCTGGTGCTGTCGCGGCGCGACGACCACGCCGGGGCAGGCGTCCTGCACCTGGAGCACGGGCTGCTGCGGGCGCGCGAGAGCACCTTCGACATGCGCAGGCTGCGCGGCGGCACCATTCGCGAACCCCTGCTGGTGCGGCTGTTCGGCGGCGCCCGGCTGGACGCGGTGATGACCGGCGTCAACGGATCCGGTGAGGCGTCACTGCTGCTGCCGCCGTGCCCGTCGGCCACGGTCCGGGGCGTGCTGACCGAACTGATCGGGCGTCCCGACGTCGTCGAGGGCGACCTGTGCCGGCACGGCCCGACCGCGACCCGCAGGCGCTGGACCCGGGCCCTGACGCTTCCGCTGATGCTGGGGGTCGCCATGGTCGGGGCGACGTTCGTCGTCGCACTGCCGGTGGTGGCGTGGCTGGCCTGGGTGGCCGCCACGGCGGCCGCCGCGCTGCTGGCCGCCGATCGGGCGCGGGCGCTGGGGCACCGCAGCGGTGACGGATGGCTGGTCGCGCGGGCCGGCAGCCTCGAGCGCCGCCGCGACTGCATTGCCGCGGCGGGCATCATCGGCTGGACCGTGCGGCAGACCTTCTTCCAGCGGCGCGCGGGCGTCGCGACGCTGGTGGCGGCGACCGCCGCGGGCGTGAAGGGATACCGGGTGCTCGACGTCCCCGCCGGGCTGGCGTGGTCGGTGGCGGCGTCCGCGTCACCGTGGCTCGCGGAGAACGACTGGGCTCGTGACGAACGGGGCCCGAGTTGCGCTGACCCATTTGCCGTTTAACCTCGGCACCATGGCTATCGGTGGAGTGCTCTTCGACATCGACGGCGTTCTGGTGACGTCCTGGGAGCCCATCGACGGTGCGGCCGACACGTTGCGCGTCCTCGCCGACCACCAGATTGCCCGGGCGTACCTCACCAACACCACCACCAAGACCCGCAGGCAGATCGCCACGTTGCTGTCCGACGCCGGGATGCCGGTCAGCGCCGACGAGGTCATCACCGCCGCCGTGCTGACCGCGAACTACGTCCGGGACCGCTACCCGGGGGCCCGGTGCTTCCTTGTCAACAGCGGGCAGATCGCCGAGGACATGCCCGGCATCGACGTCGCCTACCCCCACGAGGTGTCCGGCGCCGAGGCCGACGCTCCCGACGTCGTCCTCCTCGGCGGCGCGGGATCGGAGTACGACCACGTCACGCTGAGCCGGGTCTACGACTGGATGGCCAGGGGCGTGCCGGTCGTGGCGATGCACCGCAGCACCGCGTGGAACACCACCGAGGGCCTGCGCGTCGACACCGGCATGTACCTCATCGGCATGGAACAGACATCGGGCCGCAAGGCCACCGCCGTCGGCAAGCCCGCCCCGGAGGGCTTCCTGGCCGCGGCGGGCCGGCTCGGCGTCGAGCCCGAGGAGATGTACGTCGTCGGCGACGACCTCAACAACGACGTGCTCGCGGGCCAGGTAGTCGGCATGGCCGGGGTGTTGGTGCGCACCGGCAAGTTCCGGCAGGACACGTTGGACCGTTGGGCCACTGACGAATTCGCCATGCAGCCCAACTACGTCATCGACTCGGTGGCCGACCTGCCGGAGCTGCTCGGCCTGTAGTCGCGCCCCGTGCCGGGGCAAGATCATCCGTTCGGATGACGTTTCGCTCTCCCGAGACTGATTGGTTGGACGTAGGCCAACCGGGGGGTATGGCCTCGAAAAGGGGAGCGATGCAATGGAACGACGTGGAGAACACGCGGTAGTCCTCGGCGCGAGCATGGGCGGGCTGCTGGCCGCCCGCGTGCTGAGTGACTTCTACGACCGGGTGACCGTGGTGGAGCGGGACCCGCTGAACGACGAGGCGACGCCGAGACGGGGCGTGCCGCAGAGCCGTCAACCGCACGTGCTGATGTCCCGCTGTGGACAGATCGCCGAGGAGTTGTTCCCCGGTCTGCTCGACGAACTCGTCGCCGACGGCGCGCACTGCTGGAACGACGGCGACCTGTCGCGGTTCCACGTCTTCTTCGGCGGACACCTCGTCACGCGCACCGGCTCCATCCCGAATCCGGGATCGTTGATCACCCACCACGCCAGCCGGCCGTTCATCGAATGTCACGTCCGGCGGCGGCTGCGGCGCATCCCGAACGTCACGATGCTCGACCGCCACGACATCGTCGACCTCACCGCGTCCGGCGGCCGGGTCACCGGCGTCCTGCTTCATCGCCACGAGGACCGCAGCGCCGTGGTCCTGGATGCCGACGTGACCGTCGACGCGACGGGCCGCGGGTCGCGGACGCCCGCCGTTCTGCAGCGGCTCGGCTACGGGCGGCCCGAGGAGCAGGAGTTGGCGGTGCACGTCACCTATACCAGTGTGCCGGTGCGCATTCCGGTCGGCACGCTGCGGGAGCACACCTTCGCCCGGTTGTTCGAGCCGGGACGACCCCACGGCTTCGTGATGTTCCGGGCCGAAGGCGAGCGGTGGATCGTGGGCGCGGGCACGCTGGGCGAGGTCGAGCCGCCGACCACCCAGGCCGAGATCGTGGACAAGGGTGCCGACTGGGCGCCGCCGCATGCGTTGGCCGCGGCCAGGGCCGCCGAGCCGCTGGGCGCGGTGTGCATGCATCGCTTCCCGGCCAACCGCTGGCGGCGGTACGACAGGATGGACCGGATGCCCGAGGGTCTACTGGTTCTCGGCGACGCGGTGAGCAGCTTCAACCCGATCTACGGCCAGGGCATGACGATCGCGTCGATGGAGGCGCTGGTGCTGCGCGACTGCCTACGCCACGGCTCAGGTGGCCTGCCGCACCGCTTCCACCGCGCGTCGGCGAAGAAGATCCGGGTGGCGTGGCAGACGGCCGTCGGCTCGGATCTTGCGTTGCCGGAGATCCCCGGTCCGCGACCGATGATGACGCGGCTGACCAACGCCTACGTGGGCCGCGTTCTGGCTGCCGCGGAGTCGGATCCGTTCGTCGCCCAGGAGTTTCTGAGGGTCACCGGAATGCTGGCGACACCGACGCGACTCCTGAGGCCGGACTTCGTCGTCCACGTCGCGCGCGCGTCCCATCGGCCCCGGGTCCAGCCGGTCCTGGCGGCGACCCGATGACTCACGGTGTGACCGTCAGCAGCAACCTGACCAGTTCGGCCTGTCGATGCGTGCCCGTCTTCATGAAGACGCGCTGAAGATGGGTCTTCACCGTCGCCGGGGACAGCGAGAGTTCGTCGGCGATGGGCCTCAGGCCGTCGCCTCGGAGGACCCGCAGCGCCACCTCCGCCTCTGCTCGGGTCAACCCGAACAGGCGGACCAGGAGGTCCCGGTCGGGTTCGGCCTGCCGCTCCGGGTCGACCACGATCACCAGGGCCCGCGGCTCGCGTCGGTCGGGTGGCGCCGAGGCGAAGGGGACGACGTGGACGACGTAGGGGCGCAGTTCCGTGGTGCGGGGACACAGCAGGGAGTTGCCGTGCCGGGTGCCGAAGTCGTTGCCGCCGAGAGCATCTGCGATGCAGCGCTGCAGCGCGGCGTCGGCGGAGGGCACCCCGAGGCCGATGCACCCCCACCGCACCACGGGCCCGTCGCCGGTCGCCACCATGTCCTCGGCGACCCGGTTGGCGTAGGCGACGGCGGAGGACGGGCCGACGACGAAGACCCCGTGGCGCATGTTGTCGACGGCCTCGGCGACGTCCCGGGCGCCGAGCACCAACCCGCGGAGGTGGTCCTGGGTGCGCAGCGCTTGCTGCAGATGCGGGACGAGGGCGTTGACGAGGTCGACCCGCTCGGGGGTGGCGAAGGAATCATCCTGCTTTGGTGAGGCGACGAGGAAGCACGTCGGCTGCGGCCCGTCGGTGAGCCGCACGAACAAGCCGTCGTCCATGTGGTGTGGTCGCATCCAGTCGTTGTTGAACTCCGACCGGGGGTTCAACGCGATGAGAGCGGCGCCCGTGTGCGTCGCACCGACGGGCCCGTGCTCCACGGCGTCGAGGACGTAGTCGCACCCGCGGTAGTAGTCGAGGTATGCCTGCCGGGCGTCCGGCGCCAGGTTGGCGCTCTTGATGTCGCGCGTGCCGTTCTCGGCGATGATCAGCCCTGCGCTGATGCCACCCACGCTGGCCCGCACGGCCGTCATCGCGGCGTTCCAGTGATCCGGTGTGACGGCGGCGTCGTGAATCGTCGAGACCAGACGCGAGTATTCGTCGAGCGTCACCGAAGTGCCCATCGCAACCCCCTGCTGCGTGTGCCATCCGTCGCCGGCCCCATTCGGGACCGGCTTCATGATCAAGTGAGACTCGTGCCGACGACGCTGTCAAGTGGATTACGTGGTTCGGCTACAGCTGTCGCACGTCCAGCCGGGTCTCGTCGGCCTCGCCGGCGGCGTTCGCCGTCACCAGATAGGTTGCTGCGCTCTTTCTTTCGGCGAAGGAGCCCGCGTACTCGATTCCGCGGTACAGCAGGCCCGCCCCGTCGTCGGTGGCGTAGCCGGCGTCGAGCACGCCGTCGGCGACCAGGCGTCGAAAGAGCGGGCGCCGCCGGGGTTCCGAGTCGTAGTGCACGCCGTTGGAGTAGGGCAGCAGGGCCACACCGTCGGTGACCGGACGGAGCTCGGGGCCGAAGGAGTCGGTGGTGCCGCCGGTGTGCCAGCAGATCGAACCCGCGGAAACCCCGGTCAGCACGACGCCCGCCGCCCATGCCGCGCGCATCGCCCGGTCGACGCCGTGCAGGCGCCAGAGCGCCAGCAGTGCGGCGACGCTGCCGCCGAACACCCAGACCACGTCCTGCGCCAGCAGATGTCCTTCCACGTCGGCGACGTTCGGCATCGGTATCAGCGAGAGATGGCTTGCGGCGAACCCCCGCACCTCGGCGGCGGCGTAGAGGGCGTGAAGCACCGCAGGGTTGTCGCCCTGGGCGGTGGCGAGGAAGCAGATCCGGGGCGCGCGACCCGTCACCCCGGCCAGGTCCACCGCGAACTCCGTGAGGGGGCTGAACTCGTAGCGCGTTCGCACGCCCTCGCGGAGGCCGCCACTGGTGGCCAGGATGGTCGGGCTGTCGGCTGCCATGCCGTCAGACCCTAGGCGCGAAGTGAGCGGACCGCCTCGATGCGTGCGGTGATCTGGTCGGAGTTGGCGGCCGCCAACACCGGTCCGCCGCAGATCCGGCGCAACTCGTTGTGAATCCAGCCGTGCGGCTTGCCGGTGCGGTGGTGGGCGAGGGTCACGAGCGCGTTGAGTTCCCTACGCAGATCGCGCAGCTGACCGTGGGTGGTCGACCGCACCGGGACGGTGCCGCCGGCGGCCGTCCGCTTGTCCAGCTGCTCTTCCTGCCTGCGCCGCAACAGGTCTCGCATCTGCGCGGAGTCCAGCAGCCCCGGGATGCCGAGGTAGTCGGCCTCCTCGTCGCTGCCGGCCGGCGTCGCGGTGCCGAACGACGAGCCGTCGAAGATGACCTGGTCCAATTCGGCGTCGGCGCCGAGCATCTCGAAGCCGTTGTCGAGCTCACTGGGCTCGTTCTTCTGCTTCTCCTCGTACTCCTCGTCCCACTCGTCGCCCTGCGACTCGCGGTGCGGCTTGCCGAGCACGTGGTTGCGCTGGGCCTCCATCTCACTGGCCAGCTGCAACAGGTTGGGCACCGACGGCAGGAAGATGCTGGCGGTTTCGCCGGGACGCCGGGAGCGCACGTACCGGCCGATGGCCTGGGCGAAGAACAACGGGGTCGACGCACTGGTCGCGTAGACGCCGACCGCGAGGCGGGGCACGTCGACGCCCTCCGAGACCATGCGCACGGCGACCAGCCAACGACTGGTGCCCTGCGAATACGCCGTGATGCGATCGGAGGAGCCGGGGTCGTCGGACAGCACGACCGTCGGCGCCTCGCCCGTGAGGGTGGTGAGCAACGCGGCGTAGGCCCTGGCCGCGGTCTGGTCCGAGGCGATGATCATGCCGCCGGCGTCGGGCACGTGCTGGCGCTTCTGCTGCAGTCGCTTGTCGGCGGCGGCGATCACCGCGGGCATCCACTCACCCGCCGGGTTCAACACGGTGCGCCAGGCGCGGGCGGTCTGTTCGGCGTTGAGCGGTTCGCCGAGCCGGGCGGAGTGTTCCTCGCCCGCGCTGTCGCGCCACCGCGACTCACCGGAGTAGGCCAGGAAGACGACGGGACGCACGACGCCGTCGGCGAGCGCGTCGGCGTAGCCGTAGACGTGGTCGGCGCGCGAGCGCTCCAGACCGTCGGGACCGCGCTCGTAGCTGACGAAAGGGATGGGGCTGTCGTCGCTGCGGAACGGCGTACCGGTCAGGGACAGCCTGCGCGTCGCGTCGTCGAACGCCTCGCGGATCGCCTCGCCCCAGCTCTTGGCGTCACCGCCGTGGTGGATCTCGTCGAACACGACCAGGGTCTTGCGGTTCTCCGTGCGCACCCGGTGGCGCCCCGGATGGCTGGCCACCTGGGCGTAGGTGACGACCACGCCGTGATACTCGTCGGAGTTCTGGGCGGAGCTGTTGCTGAACTTGGGGTCCAGCGAGATGCCGAGAGCGGCGGCCGCCTTCGCCCACTGGATCTTGAGGTGCTCGGTGGGCACCACGATCGTGATGCGTTCGACGGTGCCGTCGCCCAGCAGTTCCCCGGCAATGCGCAGTGCAAATGTCGTCTTGCCGGCGCCAGGGGTTGCCACGGCCAGGAAGTCCCGCGGCGCGGCCGTCAGGTACTTCACCATGGCCCGACGTTGCCAGCCCCGCAACGCTTGGGTGCTGGGCGCTGCATAACCCTGCACCCGGAGACTCCTCACTGATTTCAACGGCAGTCTAGGGCAAGGGGTTCCGCGTTCGCATTCCTGCAGGGCGTGTCCCACGACGGCCCGCGTGTCACGGCCCGGTCCGGGATGCCCGGCGGCCCCTCAGGCATTTGCCACCTCGCTGGCATCGAGGGCCAAGGCTGCCCGCCTACGGTTCGCCCATGCCCACCCGCCGCGCGTTTCTGACGGCTCTGAGCGGCGCCGCAGTCGTGCTGGGCGCCGGTACCCGGCTGCCGACGGCCTCCGCCGCGTCCGGCGTCGGCCCCGGTGCGGTGCCCGCCGCCGACCTTGCCCGCCAACCCACCCAGTGGGGCATGGCGCTGCCGGGGATCGTCACCGCCTTCGCCCCGACCGGGCGGCAGCTCGCGCTGACCTTCGACGCCTGCGACCGCGCGTGTGACGACGCGTTGCTCGACACCCTCGAGAACCACGGCGTTCCGGCCCTGCTGTTCGTGTGCTCGAAGTGGATCGACGCCAACCCCGGCCGGACCGAGCAGTTGGCCGCGAACCCGCTGTTCGACATCGGAAACCACGGCACCCGCCACGTGCCGCTGTCGGTCACCGGGCGATCCGCCTACGGGATCGCGGGCACGACGTCCTCGAGCGAGGTGGTCGACGAGGTGTCGGGCGAGCAGGCCCGGCTGACGGCGCTGACCGGCAAGGCACCGGCCTTCTTCCGCACCGGCACCGCGCACTACGACGACGTCGCCGTGCAGATCGTGCACGACCTGGGGCTCACCCCGGTCGGCTTCTCGGTCAACGCCGACAACGGCGCGACGGCGCCGGCCGCCGCGGTGGGCGCCGCCATCTCCCACGCCGCGCCGGGGTCGATCGTGCTGGCCCACATGAACCATCCCCGCTCGGGCACCGGCGCCGGCGTCGCCGCCGCGGTACCGGCGATGCTGGCGGCCGGCTGGCAGTTCGTCCCGGTGGGCGGTCAGTCGCTGCGGTGACCGCTCAGACGAAGTGGTTGTCGTTGGCGAAGAACCACGCCGCGCGCTCCTCGTCGGTCAGCTCGCCGAGGTGGGCCAGCCCCTCGAAGTAGTGCTCCCGGGGCGCACCCGGGGCGAACAGCATCAGAATCGACGCCGGCTCGTCGGCCTCGTTGCGGAAGCCGTGAATGCCACCGGGCGGCACGTACAGGTAGTCGCCCTGGTTGCCGTCCACCCAGTCGCGACCGTCGTGCAGCCGCATCCGGCCGGACAGCACGAAGAACGACTCCGACATGGCGCGATGGAAGTGCGGACCCGGTCCGCCGGCCCTGGCCGCGAGGTCGACGCGATACAGGCCGTAGTCGCCGTCGGTCTTCTTCTGGTCGGCCAGGTAGTGGTACTGAACCATTCCGAAGGAGTCGTAGTCGGCGGGTTGGTCGGCGCGCCGCAGGGACGCCGACACCTCCGGCCGGTCCTCGGTGTAGCGGTCCGGCGGATAGGGCGGCACGATCAGCGACACGGCTCCAAGTCTGCTCTCCGCAGGTCTGCGAGGAAACCCCCGTGAACTCGTCCGGTAGACAGAACCGGTGAGCGCCGCCGAACGACCGCTGAGCCCGCTACCCACCGACGGCTACGTCTATCAAACGTCGTGGCCGGTGACCACCGGCGACGTCGACGACCAGTTGCGGCTCCGCCTGGACGGGGTGGCCCGGTACATCCAGGAGGCCGGCGCGGAGAACCTCGTCGACGCCGGCGAGGCCGAGGCCCACCCGCACTGGATCGTCAACCGCACCGTGATCGACGTCCACGAGGCGATCGAGTGGCCCACCGAGGTGACGCTGCGCCGGTGGTGTTCGGCGCTGTCGTCGCGGTGGTGCACCATGCGCGTCGACCTCGTCGGCGCCGAGGGCGGGCGAATCGAGACCGAGGGCTTCTGGATCGCCATCAACGAGAAGACCCTCACGCCGCTGCGGGTCTCCGACACCCTGATCGAGAAGTTCGCCACCACGACCACCGAGCACCGGCTGAAGTGGACCAAGTGGCTGGCCGACCCCGACGGCGTCGACGCCACCAGTGCTTTTCCCTTGCGCCGCACCGACGTCGACGTCTTCCAGCACGTCACCAACACCGCGTACTGGCACGCCATCCACGAGGTGATGGCGATGGAGCCCGACGTCTGCGTCCCGCCCTACCGGGCGGTCGTCGAATACCGCCGGCCGATCCAGTACGGGGAGGACGTGACCATCGGCTACGTGCGGCGCGGCGACGACGTCCACGTCGGGCTGAGCGTCGGCGAGGACGTGCGCGCCGCGGCGCTGCTGCGCAAGCTGTAGGAACGGCGTCCGGTCAGACCGGGAACGTCACGCCGGTCAGCTCCTCGGACACCGTCCACAGCCGGCGTTGCAGGGCGAGGTCGTGGGACTGGTCGCTGGACGGCACCACCTTCGGGTAGCCGCGCTGTTCGGCGAAACCGTCGGGGCCGAAGTACTGCCCGCCGAGCGCGCCGGGGTCGGCGGCGGCGCGCAGGGTGGGCAGCGCCCCCATCGCCGCGCTCTGCCCGAGCAGCGGGCTGAACGCCTTCACGACGGGCTGCAGGACGTTGGGCAGGTTCCTGCCGAGTTCGGTGCTCGAGAAGCCGGGGTGGGCGGCGACGGCGACGGCGGCGTGCCCGTCGGCCAGCCGGCGCTGCAGTTCGTAGGTGAACAGCAGATTGGCCAGCTTGGACTGGCTGTAGGCGCGCATCCGGTTGTAGCCGTGCTCCCACTGCAGATCGTCGAAGTGGATGTCGGCGAGCATCTTGTGGCCGTTGCTGCTGACAGTGACCACGCGGGCCCCCGGCACGTCGGCCAGGTGGTCTACCAGCAGCCCGGTGAAGGCGAAGTGCCCGAGGTGGTTGGTGCCGAACTGCAGCTCGAAGCCGTCAACGGTGGTCGACTTGGGCGTCGTCATCACCCCGGCGTTGTTGATCAGCAGGTCGAGGTGGTCGAACCGGGACTTGATCTCGTCGGCCGCGGTGCGAACCGATGCCAGCGACGTCAGGTCGAGCTCGACGACCGAGACGTCGCCGCCGATGCGCGCGGCCGCCTGCTTGCCCTTCTCGACGTTGCGCACCGCCAGCACGACGTGGGCGCCGCGGGCGGCGAGCGCCGCGGCGGTCTCGTAACCCAGGCCGGTGTTGGCTCCGGTGATCACGGCGATGCGGCCGGATTGGTCGGGGATGTCGGCGGTGGTCCAGTTGCTCATGGGTTGCTCCTTCGAGGTCGGGGGATGGGACGTCAGGCGGCGGACGGCAGGTCGAACGTCACGCCGGTGAGGTCCTCGGAGACCGTCCACAGCCGACGTTGGACCGACGTGTCGTGCGAGCGGCGGTTCGACGAGACCACCTTGGGGTTGCCGCGCATCTCCAGGAAGCCGCCGGGGCCGAAGTACTGACCGCCGGCGACGGCGGGGTCGGTGGCCGCTCGCAGCGTCGGCAACGCGCCGGTCTCGGTGTCCTGCTCCAGCGGCCGAAAGGCCAGCTTGAGCGGGCCGGGCAGGTGGCGGTCCAGTTCGGAGGCCGAGCCGCCGGGGTGGGCGGCGACGGCGAGGGCGTCGCGGCCGGCCAGCCTGTTCTGCAGCTCGTAGGTGAACAGCAGATTGGCCAGCTTGGACTGGCCGTAGGCGGTCACGCGGTTGTAGCTTCTCTCGGCCTGCAGGTCGTCGAAGCGGATGCTGCGGGTGAAGCGGTGACCGATGCTGCTGACGGTGACCACCCGCGAACCGGGGGCGGCGAGGATCAGGTCGAGTAGTCGGCCCGTCAGCGCGAAGTGGCCGAGGTGGTTGGTGCCGAACTGCAGCTCGAAGCCGTCCTTGGTGGTGGCCTTCGGCGTCGTCATGACGCCCGCGTTGTTGACGAGCAGGTCGATCCGGTCGTGCGCGGCGTGCAGTTGATCGGAGGCCTCGTGGACCGAGTCCAGCGACGTGAGGTCGAGCTGCTGCAGGGTGACGTCGGCGCCGGGGGAGCGCCGGGCGATCAGATCGGCGGCGGCCTTGCCCTTCTCCAGGTTGCGGACGGCGAGTACGACGTGGGCGCCCTTGGCGGCGAGCGCGGCGGCCGTCTCGTAGCCGAGCCCCGTGTTCGCCCCGGTGACGACGGCCGTGCGTCCGCTCTGGTTGGGAATGTCGGCGATGGTCCAACTCATGATGGCCTCCTGGGTAAGATCGAAGCGGAACGTGCGCTCCGGTTGGTGACGACTATACGGAACGCGCGCCCCGTTTTGTCAACCGAAGGAGGCATGATGACCGAATCTCCTCGGCCGATGCGTGCCGACGCCGCCCGCAACCGGGCGCGAGTGCTCGAAGTGGCCTACGAAACCTTCGCCGCCGAGGGGGTGGCCGTCCCCATCGACGAGATCGCCCGGCGCGCAGGCGTCGGCGCAGGCACGGTGTACCGGCACTTTCCGACCAAGGAGGCCCTGTTCCAGGCCGTCTTCGAAGACCGGGTGCGCCACATCGTCGACGACGGACGAGCGCTGGTGGCGTCCGTGGGACCCGGCGAGGCGCTCTACGCCTTCATGCGGGGCATGCTGCAGACCGGCACCGCCGACCACGGCTTGTTCGACGCGCTGGCCAGTTACGGGTTCGACGTCGAGGCCGCCACGACGGGCGCCGAGAAGGAATTCCTTGGCGTGCTCGGCGAGTTGTTGGCGGCCGCCCAGGGTGCGGGCACGGTCCGGGCGGACGTCGGCGTGCCGGAGGTCAAGGCGCTGCTGATGGTCTGCAAGTCCAATTACGAGTACGGCAACGAGGTCGCCGAGCGGGTCGTGGACGTGATCATCGACGGTCTGAGGGCCTGAGTGAACCTTGCACTCGCCATGGCCGAGTGCTAAAAATGACGTTGGCACTCGCGATCGGTGAGTGCTAGGTCGGGACGGTGAGACTGGGGCCGCAACTGCGGTCGCACACTCCAGTCGTCCGTCGCGGGCACTGAGCCCGACCGAAATACGTGCCATCCCCAATCCGGAGGAACACTTCGCAATGGCCAAGACAATTGCGTATGACGAAGAGGCCCGCCGCGGCCTGGAGCGGGGCCTCAACGCCCTCGCCGACGCGGTAAAGGTGACGCTGGGCCCCAAGGGTCGCAACGTCGTCCTGGAGAAGAAGTGGGGCGCCCCCACGATCACCAACGATGGTGTGTCCATCGCCAAGGAGATCGAGCTGGAGGACCCCTACGAGAAGATCGGCGCAGAGCTGGTCAAGGAAGTCGCCAAGAAGACCGACGACGTCGCGGGCGACGGCACCACCACCGCCACCGTGCTGGCCCAGGCGCTCGTGCGCGAGGGTCTGCGCAACGTTGCGGCCGGCGCCAACCCGCTCGGCCTCAAGCGCGGCATCGAGAAGGCCGTCGAGAAGGTGACCGAGACCCTGCTGTCGCAGGCCAAGGCCATCGAGACCAAGGAGCAGATCGCTGCCACCGCCGGCATCTCCGCCGGTGACCAGTCCATCGGCGACCTGATCGCCGAGGCCATGGACAAGGTCGGCAACGAGGGTGTCATCACCGTCGAGGAGTCCAACACCTTCGGACTGCAGCTCGAGCTCACCGAGGGCATGCGCTTCGACAAGGGCTACATCTCGGGCTACTTCGTGACTGACGCCGAGCGTCAGGAAGCCGTCCTGGAAGAGCCGTACATCCTGCTGGTCAGCTCGAAGGTCTCGACCGTCAAGGACCTGCTGCCCCTGCTGGAGAAGATCATCCAGTCCGGCAAGCCGTTGCTGATCATCGCCGAGGACGTCGAGGGCGAAGCCCTCTCCACCCTGGTGGTCAACAAGATCCGTGGCACCTTCAAGTCCGTCGCCGTCAAGGCGCCCGGCTTCGGTGACCGCCGCAAGGCCATGCTGCAGGACATCGCCATCCTCACCGGTGGCCAGGTCATCAGCGAAGAGGTCGGTCTGTCCCTCGAGACCGCCGACGTCGCGCTGCTCGGCAAGGCCGACAAGGTCGTCATCACCAAGGACGAGACCACCCTCGTCGGTGGCGCCGGCGACGCCGAGGCCATCGCCGGCCGCGTCTCGCAGATCCGCGCCGAGATCGAGAACAGCGACTCCGACTACGACCGCGAGAAGCTGCAGGAGCGCCTGGCCAAGCTGGCCGGCGGTGTTGCGGTGATCAAGGCCGGAGCTGCCACCGAGGTGGAGCTCAAGGAGCGCAAGCACCGCATCGAGGACGCCGTTCGCAACGCGAAGGCTGCCGTCGAAGAGGGCATCGTCGCCGGTGGCGGCGTGGCCCTGCTGCAGGCGGCCCCGTCGCTCGACGAGCTCAAGCTCGAGGGTGACGAGGCGACCGGCGCCAACATCGTGCGCGTCGCGCTGTCGGCTCCGCTCAAGCAGATCGCCTTCAACGGTGGTCTCGAGCCCGGTGTCGTCGCCGAGAAGGTCTCCAACCTGCCCGCGGGTCACGGCCTCAACGCCGCGACCAACGTGTACGAGGACCTGCTCAAGGCCGGCGTCGCCGACCCGGTCAAGGTGACGCGCTCGGCGCTGCAGAACGCAGCCTCGATCGCGGCGCTGTTCCTCACCACCGAGGCCGTCGTCGCCGACAAGCCGGAGAAGGCGTCCGCTCCCGCGGGCGACCCGACCGGTGGCATGGGCGGCATGGACTTCTAAGTCCCCGTACGAAAGAGAGCCCGGCGTCGTTCGCGACGCCGGGCTCTTTCGTATTGATCCCCAGTGTGGGTCTCGTGCACAGTTGCGGCGCGGTTGGCGTACGCAAGGCCCACTGTCGTCGGGGGCCGGCCCGACCGTTGTCGTCATGGAACCCTTCATCGGCAGCGCGGCGGTGCGGCGAGGCGATCTGACGCGACGTGGGCTTGCCCGGCACCACAAAGCGATCCATCGCGACGTCTACGTGCCACGCGACGTCGAGGTGACGGCGCTGATAAGAGCGCGTGCGGCATGGCTCGCTACGGGTGCGACGCTGTGTGGGTCCTCGGCCGCCGCCGTCTTCGGCACGAAGTGGCTCGATCCGTCGGCGCCGGCGGAGATCGTCCGCGCGGACAGACACGCCCCGCCGGGCATCGTCGTGCACACCTGGGAGTTCTTCCCCGCCGCGTCCGCGTCCGCGGCATCGACGTGACGACGCCGGCGCGCACCGCCTTCGACGTCGGTCGCACACGACCGGACGATCAGGCGGTCGCGGCCGTCGACGCCCTGCTTAACGCCACGCGGATCACGCCGCGGGAAGTCGTCGCGGTCGCCGACGCACACCTTGGCGCCCGCGGGGTGGCACGTCTGCGACGCGTACTCGAGTTCGTCGACGGCGGTGCGGAGTCGCCGCAGGAGAGCAGGCTCAGAATGCTCGTCGTCCGTGCGGGATTGCCGCGTCCGGAAACTCAGATCGAGTTCCGTCAGCTGCACATCCGGGTCGACATGGGTTGGCGCCGATGGAAGGTCGCGGTCGAATACGACGGAGTGCAGCACTGGACCGACGGCAGGCAGCGGGCGTGGGACATCGAACGGATCGCACTGCTCGAGGACGCGGGATGGGTCGTCATTCGGGTGAGTGCGGACATGCTTCGGCGGCCACCCGTCGTCGTCGAGCGCATCCGCGAGAAGCTACGCGCGGCGGGTTGCCCGGTCTGATGCCGACCGTGGGCCGTACGTACGCATTCGGGGGTTTCGCCGTACACGAGCCCCACGCTCGCGCTAGATCTCGGCGAGCGGTGTCGGCTTGAGCAGAAGCGTCGCGACCACGGCGATCCCCGCCGTCACGACCAGATAGCCGCACGCGAGCCATGGCGTACCGCCCGCGACGCCGATCAGCGCCGTCAGGATCAACGGTGTCAGCCCGGAGGCGTAGACGCCGGACAGCTGATAGACCGTCGAGAGCCCGGTGTAGCGGATGCGCGCCGGGAACAGCGAGGCGTACAGCGTGCCCTGGGCTCCGTAGAACAGCGCATGGACGATGCCGAACACCAGCACCATCCCGACCGCATACAGCCAGATGTCCCTGGTGTCGAAGAGCGCGAAGACCGGGAACACGGCGACGCCGTAGGCGGCAATTCCGATGGCGTACACGCGCTTCGGGCCGAACCGGTCGGCCAACAGCCCCGACACCGGAATCAGGACCGCCATCAGCAGGGCGGCGACGGTCACGGTGACGAGCACCGGGATCTTGTCGAGTTTCAAGGTGCCGGTCGCATACGAGATGGCGAACACGCCCCACGTGTTGAAGGCGGCGCCCTCACCCCATCGCGACAGCATGCCCAGAACCGTGGAACGCAGCGCCGGCGGCTTGAAGACCTCGCGCAGTGGCACCGCCACCCGGTCGTCGCTGTCACGGACCTTCTCGAACGCGGGCGTCTCGGTGGCCTTCAGTCGCACCACGATGCCGAAGATCACCAGCACGATGCTGAAGAGGAAGGCGATGCGCCACCCGTACTCCAGGAAGGCGTCGTCGGGCAGCGCGACCTGCAGGAGGGCGAAGACGCCCGTGCCCAGGGCCAATCCGATGGCCAGCCCAACCTGCGGGATGCTGCCGAACAGTCCGCGCCGCCGTGGCGGGCCGTGCTCGACTGCCAGGAGTACCGCCCCCGCCCATTCGCCGCCGAGCGCGAAGCCCTGCACGATGCGCAACACGAGCAACAGGATCGGAGCGAGGACGCCGATCTGCGCGGCGGTGGGCAGCAGACCCATGAGCGCGGTCGCGCCGCCCATGAGGAACATCGTGAAGGCCAGCGTCTTCTTGCGGCCGATGCGATCGCCCACGTGGCCGAAGACGAAGCCTCCGATGGGGCGGACCAGGAAGCCGACCGCGAAGGTCGCGAACGCCAGCATGGTGCCCACGAACGTCGTCTGATCGGGAAAAAAGGCCTTGTTGAACACCAGGCTGGCGGCGGTCGCGTAGAGGAAGAAGTCGTACCACTCGATGGTGGTGCCAACCAGGGACGCCCACAGCGCGGTACGAGCTTGCGGCGAGATGGCGAGAGCTTCGTCGCCGGCGGGGGCGTTCATGACGGTCACGGGAGTCAATCACCTCATGAACCGCACCCGAGGACCACCTTTGTGCGCGCGGTGATTCGAATTCGGCAGCGGCCCGCAGAACAAGATCAAAGAAATTGCACAAACGTCAGTATTGGGCCGCGGTGGCGTCTTACACTCCGAACGGCGGCAGGGGGCCGCCGGCTTGCGGTGTGGGGCCGCAGGCGGACATCTTCGGGGGAAGACAACATGTACGCATCCGTGACTCCTTTGCCAACCAAGCTTGCCGCCGCGTGTCTGGCCGCGGGCGTGATCTCGACCGGCGCCCTGATCGCGCCGGACCGGGCACCGTTGCCGGTCGTCTCGGCCGACGTCGCCAACGCGTCGGTGATCACCGACGCGCTGTACCGATTCGGCGACGTCGTGGCCGGCGGGGCCTACGGCTACGCGATCACGCAGGACGCCGCTTCGTCACTGCCGTTCGACGTGGCCACCGCGTTCGCGATCGCCGCACAGAACCCGACGCTCTCGCCCAGCTTGCTGAGCTGGCTGGTCAACCGCTACGTCAACCCTGCCGACAGCTATCCCTACTGGACGTACCCGTGGGCGTTGAAGGTCGACTCGATCGAAGTGATCGCGGGCGCGTTGCCGTTCCCGCTGGGCCCGGGTGTTCCCAGTGACGGCGTCATCATCGACGGCGCCAACGCGATCGCCAATGCGATCAACGCGTTGCTCGGCGGGGTGTTGCCCGATCCGACGGCCGGCGTCGACGCGACGGACACGTTCTGGGCGACCGACATCGGCAAGACGGTCGTCGCCGCCAACTACGCCGTCACCGCGCCGGTATGGGCGCTGTACAACACCGCCTACTACCTCGGCTACCTGCCGGCCGACCTCGAGGCGACCTTCGAGTCGGCGATTCAGAATCCCGCCGAGATTCCCGGACTGCTGAGCAACTTGGTGTACGGCTTGCTCTCGTCCGACGGGCTCGTCGGTGACCTGATCGACACCTTCGCCAGCCCGCTGATTGCGCTGCCCGGCCCGATCGGCGTGCTGGCCGACAACGTCGCCGAGTCGTTGAAGGCCGGCATCGACAACGTGCTGTCGGTGTTGCCGGCGCCGATCACGCCGACGCCGCTGCCGTCGAGTGCCATGAACCTGAACTCGGTCTCCGACGACACGACGGCCGACCTGCGGGTGACCTCGCTGCCGGACTCGACGGTGTCGCTCGACAGCGCCGTGACGCTGCGCGCCGCCGATCCGGTCGACACCCCGGACGTGCCTCCGACCGGTGGTGCGGCCGAGCCGGGCACCACGGGCGGCGCGGCGACCGGCCTGGTCAAGGACAACGATTCCGGGCCGTTGACCAACGTGGTGCGCGACTCCATCAAGGTGGAGCCCGGCGACACCTTCGCGGGGAGCGGTACCGTCACGGGGTCCGAGCCCGAGTCCGGAACCGTCACCACGGGCACCGTCGTCGAGTCCGATCCGGTGACGACCACGACGCCGGGGGATACGTCCGGTTCCGCGGAACCCGGTTCCGGCACCCAGGATTCCACCGACGGCGACGCGTCGGCAAGCGACTCCTGATCTGACGCGACGGGCCCGGCCGCCACGGTGGTCGGGCCCGGTCAGGCCGGGGCGGACTGCCTGCCGCGCACCAGCCTTCCCGGCAGCGCCGACGTCGGCACGCCGTTCTCGGCGATGACCTCACCGGAGACGATCGTCGCGACGTAGCCGTCGGCGGTCTGGTCGAGCCGACGACCACCCGCGGGCAGATCGCGGACGATCACGGGGGAGTGCAGCGTCAGGGCGTCGTGGTCGACGACGTTCAGGTCGGCCTTGAAGCCGACCGCGATGCGGCCCCGGTCGGACAGCCCCGCAACGCGCGCCGGCGCGGACGTCAGCTCGCGTACCGCGTCGGCCACCGTCAGTCGGCCCGACGGTCGGTCGCGGGCCCAGTGCGCCAGCATGTAGGTGGGAAAGCTTGCGTCGCAAATCATTCCGTAATGGGCCCCGCCGTCGCCGAGGCCCAGGACGACGTCGTCGCGCTTCATCAGCTCGGCCACGGTGTCCAGTGACCCGTCGCGGAAGTTGGTCAGGGTGATGAGCAGCATGGCGTGGCCGTCGTCGTCGAGCACCCGGTCGTACGCCTCCTCGAGCGGGCTGACGCCACGGGCCCGCGCGCGCGAGGCGATGCTGTCGGAGCGGTCCGGCTCGTAGTTGGGCGGATCGCCGATCGGGAACATCCACTCCCACGCCTGGGCGGCGAACATCAGCGGATGTCCGTCGGATGCCGGCTGGTCGGCCAGGATGCGTTCGCGCACTTCGGGTTTGCGCATCTCGGTGACGCGTTCGGGCAGCGGCAAGTGGGCCAATTCGCGGTAGCTCGGATAGAGGATGAACGGGTTGCCGGACAGTTCGAGGCCGATCATCAGGCCGATGGGCCGCGGAAAGATCTGCGCCGACACGTCACCACCGCTGGCGTTGGCCTTCTCGACCAGATCGAGGCCGTCGACGTAGAACGGGTCGCCCGCGTTGCCGATGGCCAGCGTGAACGTCACCGGGAGGCCGACGTCCGCGGCGACGGCGAACACCGTCTCCAGCGCCGGGCCGTAGTCTCCGGCGACGAGGTCTGGCACGAACTGGATCAGCCCGCCGCCGGCGTCCTTCACCCCACGGGCGATGGCCTCGATCTCGTCGCGGCCGGCGTTGAAACTCGGTATGGGTTGGCCGCTTTCGCTCTTGTGCAGCGTCAACCGCGACGACGCGAAGCCAAGCGCACCCACCTCGACGGCCTCGGCGGCGAGCGTGCGCATCTGGGACAGGTCCTCGGCGGTCGCGGCCTCTCGGTCGACGCCCCGCTGGCCCATCACGTAGACCCGCAGCGGCGAATGTGGAAGCAGCGCAGCGACGTCGATGTCCCGCGGTCGTGCCGACAGGGCGTCGAGGAACTCGGGGAACGTCTCCCACGTCCACGGCAGCCCGTCAGTCATCACCACGCCCGGAATGTCCTCCACGCCTGCCATGAGGTCGACGAGCGTGTCGTGGTCCTCCGCGCGGCACGGCGCGAAGCCGACGCCGCAGTTGCCCATCACGGCGGTGGTGACGCCGTGGGCCGACGACGGCGTCATCCGGTCACTCCAGATCGCCTGACCGTCGTAGTGGGTGTGGAGGTCGACGAAACCGGGCGTGACGAGCAGGCCGGTCGCGTCGATCTCGCGCGTCGCGTCCCCGTCGACCGTGCCGATCGCGGCGATCGCCCCGCCGGCCACCGCGACGTCGCCGACGAACGGTTCACCGCCGAGACCGTCGACGATCGTGCCGTTGCGGATGATCAGGTCGAAGCTCATTTGCCGAATCTACGGCGGTGTCGGTGGTTCGTGCCACGATGAATTTCGTGATCGACCACTTCGGAATCCTGTGTGCCGACTACGGCAAGTCCAAGGAGTTCTACGACACGGTCCTGGCCGTGCTGGGGTACTCGCGCCAGATGGACGTCGGGTCCGCGCTTGGCTACGGCAGCGCCGGCAAGCCGGACTTCTGGATCGAGGACGGCGGCGACCGCGAGGTGGGTGCCGCCATTCACTTCGCCTTCCAGGCCTCCGGGGTCGACGAGGTGCGACGGTTCCACGAGGCCGCGACGGCCTTGGGTGCGGAGTCGCTGCACGCGCCGCGACCGTGGCCCGAGTACCACCCCGGATACTTCGGCGCCTTCGTCCGGGATCCCGACGGCAACAACGTCGAGGCCGTGTTCCACGGGGCGACGACGAGGGAGGGCTGACGTCACCGGCACCGGGTAGCGTCGCAGCCATGTCTGATTCCGACATCTCCGTTGCCCGTGAGCTGCTGCGCGATTCGTTCACCCGGCTCGCCGAACACGTCGACGACCTCGTCGACGGCTTGACCGACGAGGTCGCCTATTACCGCGCCACCCCGAACGCCAACACCGTCGCCTGGCTGCTGTGGCACAGCGCCCGTGTGATCGACGCCCAGCTCAGCGAGATCGCCGGCGCCGACCAGGTGTGGTTCCGCGACGACTGGGTGGGCAAGTTCGACCTCGACCTGCCGAAGGACTCCAGCGGCTACGGCCACGACGCCGATCAGGTCGCCAAGGTGCGCGCGTCGGCGGAGCTGCTCGGCGGCTATTACCGGGCCGTGCACTCGATGGCGCTGTCCTACGTCGCCGCGGCCACCGCGAAGGATCTCGAGGCGATCGTCGACAAGCGGTGGACCCCGCCGGTCACCGCGAGCGCCCGCATCGTCAGCATCGTCGACGACTGCGCGCAGCACCTCGGTCAGGCGGCCTACGTCCGGGGTCTCGTCGGCGACGAATGACCCCGGCGGTGAAGTGGTGGCCGGCCGTGGGCCTGCCGCTGATGGTTCTGCTGGGGTTGGCAGTTGGCGACCGCTCGACGCGCGTCGACGACTGGTTCATCCGCAACGGGTGGACCGCGCACCCCGTCCTCGGCGAGCTGTTGTTCTTCACCGAACCCCTCCTGTTGCAGCTCCTGCTGGTGGGCGCGGTCGCCACCGCGCTCTACCGGCGCCGCTGGCGGTTGGCTGCGGTGGCGGCCCTGACGCCGCTGGCGGGCGTCGTCGCGGTGCGCGTGCTCAAGCGCCTGTTCGGCCGCGAACGCGAAGGCGCGCTGGCCTACCCCAGTGGGCACGTCACGGTGCTGATGACGGTGCTCGGGGTGGTCGTCCTGGTGTGGGGCGCGCGGCGGTGGCTGCTGGCGGGGGCGTTGGTGTTCGCCGTGCTGGGCACGGCCGGACAGGCGGTCACCTACCACTACTTCACGGACACGATCGGAGCCGTGCTGCTCGGCAGCTCGCTGGTGGCGGTGGCCGCGGTGGCGGCCAAACTTGACGGGTGTCAACCCCGCTGCGATCTAGATCACAGCAACGGTTAACATGTGGGAATGACAGCAACGCCTGAAGTCGACGCGGTCGCGAAGATCCTCAATCCGGCCACCGGTGCCGTCGCCGGAACCGTCCGTTGGTCCGACCCCGCCGACGTCGCGCGGGTCACCACCGGCCTGCGCCATGCCCAGCGCGAATGGGAGGCGCGCGGCGCCGCCGGACGCGCCAAGGTGATCGCCCGTTACGCCGTGTGGCTCGGTGAGCACCGCGACGAGATCGAGTCGCTGCTGATCGCCGAAACCGGCAAGTCGGCCACCGACGCGGCCCAGGAGGTGCCGCTGCTGCTCATGATCGCGTCTTACTACATCAAGACGATGGAGAAGGCGCTGGCGCCCGAGACCAGGCCGGCGTCGCTGCCGTTCCTGTCGATCAAGAAGATCGCCGTGCATTACCGGCCCCGGCCCATCGTCGGGATCATCGCGCCGTGGAACTACCCGGTCGCGAACCTGCTGATGGACGGCATCGCCGCCCTCGCGGCCGGTTGCGCCGTGCTGCTCAAGCCGTCCGAGCGCACGCCGCTGACCGCCGAATTGCTTCAGCGCGGCTGGCTCGACTCCGGTGCGCCCGAGGTGATGGCCATCGTGCAAGGCGCGCGCGAGGCCGTCGAGGCCGTCGTCGACAACTCCGACTACATCCAGTTCACCGGTTCCAGCGCTACCGGGGCCAAGGTGATGGAACGCGCCGCGCGCCGGCTCACCCCGGTCAGCCTGGAACTCGGCGGCAAGGATCCGATGATCGTGCTCGAAGACGCCGACGTCGACCTCGCCGCGCACGCCGCGGTGTGGGGTTCGATGTTCAACGCCGGTCAGACGTGCGTGTCCGTCGAGCGGGTGTACGTGCTCGAGCAGGTCTACGACAAGTTCGTCGAGGCCGTCGTCCGTGACGTGAAGAACCTGAAGATGGGCGCGGGGGAGGGCTTCGACTTCGGCGCCATGATCGACGACAGCCAGGTCGCCGTCACCGCCCGCCACGTCGACGATGCCGTCGCCAGGGGCGCCACGGCGCTGACCGGTGGGGTGCGCCCGAGCGGGCCCGGCAGCTTCTACCCGCCGACCGTGCTGGTCGACGTCGACCATTCGATGCAGTGCATGACCGAGGAGACCTTCGGTCCGACGCTGCCCATCATGAAGGTGAAGTCCGTCGCCGAGGCGGTCCGGCTGGCCAACGACAGCCCGTACGGACTCAGCGCGGCGGTGTTCTCGCGCGACGTCGAGCGCGCCAACGACGTTGCGCTGGAACTGGATTGCGGTGCCGTCAACATCAACGACGTGATCTCCAACCTGATGTGCACCACCGCGCCGATGGGCGGCTGGAAGTCCTCGGGCATCGGCGTGCGGTTCGGCGGCGCGGAGGGACTGCGCAAGTTCTGTCGCCAGGAGGCGATCGTCACCCCGCGGATGAGCGCCGGGGCGGGTGGCAACTACTACAACAACTCGCAAAAGGCGCTGAAGCGGATGAACACGATGATGACCAAGTTCGCGCTGATCCGCCCCAAGCGCACGGCCAAGTAGCGGGTCGGCGGCACCGTCCGTTCACGCTGCCGTCACCCTCGATTACCCCTGGGTCGTTACGTTTCGCCGGTGACCCTGGACGCCTCTGCCCTCAACGGCTACACCGTGCGCGACGACGACGACGACGATCCCGAGCTGATCATCCAGCCCACCGGCGAGGTCGTCGACACCTGGCGCGAGAACTATCCGTACGACGAGCGCATGCGGCGCGAGGACTACGAGGAGCAGAAGCGGCTGCTGCAGATCGAACTGCTGAAGCTGCAGAAGTGGAGCCAGACCCACGGGCACCGGCACGTCATCGTCTTCGAGGGACGCGACGCGGCGGGCAAGGGCGGCACCATCAAGCGGTTCATGGAACACCTCAACCCGCGCGGGGCGCGCGTCGTGGCGCTGGAGAAGCCCACCGAACGCGAGACCACGCAGTGGTACTTCCAGCGCTACGTCAAGCACCTGCCCGCCGCGGGCGAGATCGTGCTGTTCGACCGGTCCTGGTACAACCGGGCCGGCGTGGAGCGCGTCATGGGGTACTGCTCCGGCAAGCAGCACGCCGAGTTCATCCGCCAGGCCCCGCTGTTCGAGCAGATGTTGGTCAACGACGGGGTCAGCCTCACCAAGCTGTGGTTCTCCGTCACCCAGGCCGAACAGCGCACGCGGTTCACCATCCGTCAGGTCGACCCGGTCCGGCAGTGGAAGCTCTCGCCCACCGACCTGGCCTCGCTGGACAAGTGGGAGGCCTACACCGCGGCCAAGGAGGACATGTTCGCGTGGACGGACACCGAGATGGCCCCGTGGACCGTGGTGAAGAGCAACGACAAGAAACGCGCCCGCATCAACGCGATGCGCTACGTCCTGGGTAAGTTCGACTACGACAACAAGGACCACGAGGTGGTCGGTCGCGCCGATCCGCTCATCGTGGGACGCGCGCTGGCCGACTGACCGGGTCCGCCCGGACGGAAGGACGCACGCACGCATGCGGTTGCTCGCGGCCTTCCTGTTCTGGGTGCTCACCACCGTGGCGCTTGCCGTGGCGGTGCCCGCCACCTGGGCTCAGCACAACGTGGTCGACCGCGACGGCTACTCCGCGCTCGCCACCTCCGCCGCGAAGGATCCCGCGGTGCAGCAGGCGATGGCGGCCGCGCTGACGACGCAGTTGACGACTCTGGGGGCCCAGGCCGGTTACGACGTCAACGAGACCCTGCTGAACGGGGCGGCGCGGGCCTATACCAGCGGTGACGCGTTCCCCGGCCAGTTCGCGCTCGCCAACCAGGTGGCCCATCGCTGGCTGTTCACCGATTCCGTCGCCCGGTCCGACGCGTCGGGCCGATGGGAGATCGACCTGTCACCGATGTTGGCGGACAGCTCGTTTCAGCAGACGCTCGCCGACTTCGGCATCAAGGCGCCGGAGACGTTGCAGATCCCGCTCACCCAGAACATCTCCGATTCGCTGCGGCCCGGCAAGTATCGCGAGGTCGCGGAGTGGGGCCCGTGGGCGAGCGTCGGCACCGCCGTCCTGGCCGGTGTGTTCGCGTTGCTGACGTTGGCCGTTGCCAAGCGGCGCGGCAAGGCGCTTGCCGCCCTTGGTGTTTCGGGACTCGTCGTCGGCGCGGCCGGCTGGGCCGGCATCGAGGTGGGCCGGCGTTACGTCGACGACGGTCTCGCCGCCACCACCGACGACGTCCGCAACGTCGCCGCCGCCATGGTCGACCATGCGATCGGCAGCCTGCATCTGTGGCTGAATCTGACGCTGGCCGCCGGCGCGGCGCTCGTCTTGCTGGGCGTGCTGGTGTCGATGGTCGGCGGGATGCGCCGCACCTAACGGGTGGGCGGATCGACGTCGCGCAGCGACGGATCGGCCGTCAGGATCCGACCGTTGAGCTTGATGTTCGGGGTGCGGAAGTAGGCCCACCCGCCCATCAGGACGCAGGCCATCGCGGTGAACGCCAGCGAGCTCTGCACATCGGGCCAGCCCGCGGCGAACAACACCGGCAGCGCGACGACCGTTGCACCCCAGTAGATGCGGCGCTTCACCGCACGCTTCGGCAGCGATGCGGTCTCCCAGCCCGGCAGCAAGAGTCCGACCAGAAGAATGGCCACGCCACCGTAGAAGAGGCTCGTCGACGTGGTGCTCACGCCCTTCAGCCTAGGCCGAGGGCCAGTCGCGGAACGTCTCCATCAGCCGGCTGCGGAACGCCGGATCGAGGTCGTCGTCGCGGATCGTGCCGAGGGTCTTCACGGTGACGCGGAACTGCTGCAGATAGTGCTCGCAACCGTCGCAGTCCAGGAGGTGGAGGTCGAAGCGTGCGCGGGTCTCGGAGTCGAGCGATCCCTCGAGGTAGGCCGTGACCAGTTCGACGAGATCGCGGCAGTCCATCGGTTCGGTGCTCATCGTGGTTCCCCCAGGTAGTCCTCGAGCTGAGCCCGGACCGCAGCCCTGCCCCGGTGCAGCAGCACCCGCTGATTCGCGACGCTGATCTCGAGGAGTTCGCACACCTCGGCCGAGTCGAAACCCAGCATGTCGCGCAGGGTCACCACGACGCGTTGGCGCTCCGGCAGGGTGTCGAGGGCCCGCCGGGTCACGGCGACCAACTCCGCGCCGAGCGCCGAACCCTCCGGGGTCTCCGGGAAGGGCGAGGGTTCCTCGGTCTCGCGCCAGTGCCCCGACCACTGCTGCCCGGCGGCGCGGAACCGGGCGGGGTCGACGGTCCCGCCGGTGAAGGCCGTGATGGCCACGTCGGCGTCGCGGCGTTCGCGGATGCCGCGACGCTTGGCGATGTTGATCATCACCGTGAACAACCACGTGCGCAGCGACGACCGGCCCTCGAAGGCGTCGATGCCCTTGAACAGCGCAATCCAGGTTTCCTGCACGACTTCCTCGGCGATTGCGCCGTTGGGCACGTACCCCCGCGCGATGCGCAACATCGACGGGGTGTGGAGGTCCACCAGCTCGGCGAAGGCCGCTTCGTCACGGGCACGCAGCGCCGTGATGAGCGTGGCCTCGTCGGGTGTCGTGCACGTCATTTGCACGGATGGTAGCCGTTCCCCAACGGTCAGCGACGCCGCAACGCGTCACCCAGGGTCCACGCCGAGATGCCCAGCAACGCCGCGTCCTTGATGAGGAACTGGCCCGTGGACCCCAGCATCGGGAAGCCGCCTTCAGTCGACTCGAACACGCCCGGTGCGGTGAACAGGAAGCTGAGCGTGGCGACGAAGAGGCCGACGGCGATCACGCTGCCGACGGCGGACACCTTCGGCCACCATGGCCCGACGGCGAGCAGCACCGCCGCCACCACCTCCACCGCGCCGAGCAGCGCCGAGAACGTGGTCACGGAGAACAGCTCGTACACCCAGCTCATCAGGGGGCTCGTGGAGACCAACGGCTCGATGCCCTTGGCCTCGTAGACGGTGAACTTCATCAGCCCGATCCAGCCGATCACGACGACGAGGCCGTACCGGGCCAGGAGGCCGCCGACGTGTTCTATCCGCGCCGCGACGGGCGCGCGTTGTTCGGTGATGGTCATGACGACTTCCTTCGACGATTGACTTGGTTCGACGAAGGGGAGTGCCGTGCCGGCGGGAAACGTTACGGTGTCGCGTCGCCCAGCATGCGGTGCAGGAATTCGTAGATCAACGCCGACCGGAACGCCGTCTGCGCGTTGTCGGCCGCCCCGGCGTGGCCGCCCTCCACGTTCTCGTAATAGCGGACGCGGTGGCCCGCCGCCTCGAGTGCGGCGGTCATCTTCCTGGCGTGGCCGGGGTGGACGCGGTCGTCCCGGGTCGACGTCGTCATCAGCAGCGCGGGATAGTCCCGGTCGGTCGAGATGTTCTGGTAGGGCGAGTATTCGCGGATGAAGGCCCAGTCGTCGGGGTCGTCGGGGTTTCCGTACTCGGCGACCCAGGACGCCCCGGCCAGCAGCAGGTGGTAGCGCTTCATGTCGAGCAGCGGCACGCTGCACACCAACGCGCCGAACAACTCTGGGTACTTGGTCAGCATGATGCCCATGAGCAGCCCGCCGTTGCTGCCGCCCTGGGCGCCCAGCTGGTCGACGGTGGTGATGCCGCGGGCCACCAAGTCGGCTGCGACGGCGGCGAAGTCCTCGTGGACGAGGTGCCTGCCCTCACGCATCGCCTGCGTGTGCCACGTGGGTCCGTACTCCCCGCCACCGCGAATGTTGGCCAGCACGTAGGTGCCGCCCCTGGACAGCCACAGCTTTCCGAGAACGCCTGCGTAACCGGGGGTGTTGGAGGACTCGAAGCCGCCGTACCCTCCTAGCAGCGTCTTGCCGGGACCCGTCGAGTCACGGTGTCCCACCACGAAGTACGGGATCATCGTGCCGTCGGCCGACGCGACGAAGTGCTGGTTGACCTCGACGTCCGAGGCGTCGAAGAACGCCGGCGCGCTCTTGACTTCGGTGAGCTCGGAGCCGACGTGGGCCCACAGCAGCCGCGACGGGCTGTCGAAACCGCTTGAGTCCAGGAAGATTTCGTCGCCGAGTTCGTCGGCGTCGACGATGACCGTGGTCGCGTTGGCGGGCAGGCCGGCGACGGGTTCGCGGCGCCACGTGCCGGGGGTGACGACTTCGACGTGGGTGGCGACGTCGACCAGGGTGCCCATCACCAGGCGCTCGCGCGTCCAGGTGTAGGTGTCGAGGCTGGTGTGTGCGTCCGGCTCGAAGACGACGTCCAAGGTCGCTGTGCCGGAGAGGAAGTCGTCGTACTTGGCGGCCAGCAGCGAACCGGCCGGGTAGGTCGTCGGCCCGACCGTCCACGCGGTGCGCGGCCGGATCAGCAGCCACTCCCGGTGGATCGAGATCCCGGCGTCGGTGGGCACGTCGATGCGCAGCAGTTCGCCGTCGCGGATCTCGAAGTACTCGCGGTTGAAGAAGTCGACCGACCGGGAGGCGATCAGTCGCTCGAACCCGGGGGTGGGATCGAAACCGACGCCGACGCTGACGTCGGACGCGACACCCTCGTACACGGTCTGGGCGTCGGTCAGCGACTGGCCCCGCCGCCACCGCTTCACGACGCGCGGATACCCGGATTCGGTCAGCGAGCCGGGGCCGAAGTCCGTGCCCACGAGCACGGTGTCGTGGTCCTCCCAGGAGATGCTGGTCTTCGCCTCCTCCACCGCGAAGCCACCGACGACGAATTCCCGTGTGGTCAGGTCGAATTCGCGCACCACCGTGGCGTCGGACCCGCCCCGGGACAACTCCACCAGGGCCAGCGAGTAGTCGGGTTCGATGACGTCGGCGCCGGCCCACACCCAGTTCTCGTCGTCGGCTGCGGCCAAGGCGTCCACGTCGACGAGGACGTCCCACTCGGGGTCGTCGGTCCGGTACTGCTCGAGTGTGGTGCGCCGCCACAGGCCGCGGGGGTGGGCGCCGTCGCGCCAGAAGTTGTAGAGGTACTCGCCGCGGCGCCGCACGTAGGGGATGCGGGTGTCGGTGTCGAGGATGGCGAGGGCTTCGGCCCGCATCGTGTCGAACCGCTCGCCGCCGAGTTCGTCGAGCGTCGGCTCGTTGTGGCGTCGCACCCACTCGAGCGCGTCGTCACCGGTGATGTCCTCGAGCCACAGCTGGGGGTCGTCGTCCACGGGTCCATTGTGACCGTCGGCGTACTGTGAGCTGAGTAACACCTGGTCGACGGACCGGGGGAGGGGATTGACGATGGTGGACCTACCCAACCGCGCACTGATCACCGAGGCCGCGGCGCAACTGCTCCGTACGCTGCAAAGTCGTCACGGAGCGTTGATGTTTCACCAGTCCGGCGGGTGCTGCGACGGGTCGTCGCCGATGTGTTACCCCGACGGCGAGTTCCTGGTGGGGGACCGGGACATCTTGCTCGGCACGCTCGACGTGGGGGACGGCGTGCCGGTGTGGATCTCGGGCAGCCAGTTCGAGGCGTGGAAGCACACCCAGCTGGTCATCGACGTGGTGCCCGGGCGTGGCGGCGGCTTCAGCCTGGAGACGCCGGAGGGCATGAGGTTCCTCAGCCGAGGGCGCGCGTTCACCGAGGAGGAGAACCGGCTGCTGGAGGCGGATCCGCCGGTCACCGGATCGCGGTACGAACGCGGGGAACGACCGCGGGAGAGCGGCACCCACGTCGTGGCGGAGGCGCAGGACGCGTGCCCCATCCCGGCGGCCCGGCCGGCGATCGCTCACAGCTGACGGATCTACCGCAGGTGCCCCGGCCGCGACCACTAGGCTGGGGGCGTGACTCACTATGACGTCGTCGTACTCGGTGCCGGTCCCGGCGGTTACGTGGCCGCCATTCGCGCTGCCCAGCTCGGCCTCAACACTGCCATCGTCGAGCCCAAGTACTGGGGCGGCGTCTGCCTGAACGTCGGCTGCATCCCGTCGAAGGCGCTGCTGCGCAACGCCGAGCTGGCCCACATCTTCACCAAGGAAGCCAAGCAGTTCGGCATCAACGGTGACGTGTCGTTCGACTACGGCTCGGCGTTCGACCGCAGCCGCAAGGTCGCCGAGGGGCGCGTCGCGGGCGTGCACTTCCTGATGAAGAAGAACAAGATCACCGAGGTTCACGGCTACGGCAAGTTCACCGACGACAAGACCATCGAGGTCGACCTCAACGACGGCGGCACCGAGACGCTGACGTTCGACAACGCCATCATCTCGACCGGCGCGCACACCAAGCTGGTGCCCGGCACGTCGATGAGCAAGAACGTCATCACCTACGAAGAGCAGATCATGGAGCGCGACCTCCCCGGGTCCATCGTGATCGCCGGTGCCGGCGCCATCGGCATGGAGTTCGGCTACGTGATGAAGAACTACGGCGTCGACGTGACGATCGTCGAGTTCCTGCCGCGTGCGCTGCCCAACGAGGACGCCGAGGTCTCCAAGGAGATCGAGAAGTCCTTCAAGAAGCTGGGCGTGAAGATCCTCACCGGCACCAAGGTGGAGTCGATCACCGACGACGGCGACAAGGTCACCGTCAAGATCAGCAAGGACGGCAAGACCGAGGAGCTCAAGCCCGACAAGGTCATGCAGGCCATCGGCTTCGTGCCCAACGTCGAGGGCTACGGCCTGGACAAGACCGGCGTCGAGCTGACCGACCGCGGCGGCATCGCCATCGACGACTACATGCGCACCAACAAGCCGCACATCTACGCGATCGGTGACGTCACCGGCAAACTGCAGTTGGCGCACGTCGCCGAGGCGCAGGGCGTCGTCGCCGCCGAGACCATCGGCGGCGCCGAGACGCTGCCGCTGGGCGACTACCGGATGATGCCGCGCGCGACGTTCTGCCAGCCGCAGGTCGCCAGCTTCGGGCTCACCGAGCAGCAGGCCCGCGACGAGGGTTACGACGTCAAGGTCGCCAAGTTCCCGCTCACCGCGAACGGCAAGGCGCACGGGCTGGGCGAACCGGGCGGCTTCGTCAAGGTGATCGCCGACGCCAAGTACGGCGAGCTGCTGGGCGGGCACCTCATCGGTCACGACGTGTCCGAGCTGCTGCCGGAGCTGACGCTGGCGCAGAAGTGGGACCTCACGGTCAACGAGCTGAGCCGCAACGTGCACACCCACCCCACGCTGTCGGAGGCGTTGCAGGAGTGCTTCCACGGCTTGGCCGGCCACATGATCAACTTCTGATCGACGCGCACGCGTGAGAGGGACGGTCGTCGCCGGTGTCGGCGGACTGATCATCGGGCACGTGTTGTGGCTGGCCGCGATCTCCGTCGCGACCAAGACCACCACGGTCGACCTGTGGGTGCTGGTGGCCGCGGGCGTCACGCTGCTCGTCGCCGTCGGCTGCGTCTTCCTCGGTCGGCGGTATCACCGCCGCAAGGAGTTCGCGAAGGCGGCGTTCCTGTGGTGTCTGCCGGTCTCGCCGCTGCTGTTCTCGGTCAGCGTGCTCGCCGTGACCTACCTGTAGCGCCGGTCAGTTCGGGAAGTCCAGCGGGATCTTCAGCGTCGCCATCGTGGCGGCCAGCCCGTCGTACTGGCTTGCCAGCATGCAGAATTCGATCAGCTGCTTCTTGGTGAGGTAGGTCGACAGCGCGGTCCACGTCTCGGCCGACATGGACCGGGTGATGACGAACTCGTCGGTCGCGGTGATCAGGACGCGTTGCCGGTCGGTGAGGCCCTCGGCGTCCGGGCCCTCGAAGATCCGCGCCTGGGTTTCCAGGTCGACGCCGCGGCTGCGGGCGAGGCGCCGGTGCTGCTGCAGCTCGTACTCGCAGTCGCGAAGGTGTCCGACCCGCAGGATGACCAACTCGGCCTCCTGGCGGGGCAGCTTGCCCAAGCCCAGCAGCATCCCGGAGTACGGCAGCCAGGCGAGGAACAGCAACTGGTGCTGGCCGATCACGTTGAACAGCGCGAAGCGGGGGGCGCGGATGGCCCTTGCGCCCAGCTTGGCGATGATCCAGTTCAGGGGTCCGAGCTCGCGGAAACCTCCTGGCCGGATCCGGGCGGGAACAGTGTCGGGGGCGCTCACCTCTTGGAGTCTAGGTGGGCTCAGGTACGCCTGACCGGGTATGGGGACACCGTGCTGCGGTGCTCGTCGAGATCGAGGGCCCGGCCGAGCGCGGGAAACGCCCGTTGCGGGCAGTTGTCGCGCTCGCACACCCGGCAGCCCGCGCCGATCGGCGTGCCCACCTCGCTGGAGAGGTCGAGCCCGTCGGAGTACACCAGCCGCGGCGCGTGCCGCAGCTCGCAGCCGAGACCGATCGCGAACGTCTTTCCCGGCTGGCCGTACCGCGACGCCCGGCGTTCGACGGTGCGTGCCACCCACATGTAGTGCCGGCCGTCGGGCATCTGGGCAATCTGCACGAGGATCTTGCCGGGGTTGGCGAACGTCTCGTAGACGTTCCACAGCGGGCAGGTGCCGCCGCTGGAGGAGAAGTGAAACCCGGTGGCGGACTGGCGTTTCGACATGTTGCCGGCCCGGTCCACGCGGACGAAGGACAGTGGCACGCCCCGCATCGACGGCCGCTGCAACGTCGAGAGCCGGTGCGCGATGGTCTCGTAGCTGACCGAGTAGAACGCCGAGAGCCGCTCGACGTCGTAGCGGAAGTTCTCGGCCACGTCGTGAAACTGGCGGTACGGCAGGATCGTCGCCGCCGCGAAGTAGTTGGCCAACCCCAGGCGGGCCAGGGTGCGGGACTCGTCGCTGGTGAAGTTGCCCTCGTCGACCAGTGTGTCGATGAGGTCGCCGAACTCGAGGAACGCCAGCTCGGCGGCGAGCTTGAAGACGGTCTGTCCGGACGGCAGGTGCCCGCCGATCTCCAGAGTCTTGGTCACCGGGTCGAAGCGGTGCAGCACCGTGTCGCCCAGATCGATCCGCTTGACGATGTGCACGCCGTGGACCCGGACGAGGCGGTCGGACAGTTCGGCGGCCAGGTCGGCGCGGTTCATCCGCATGCGGACGGTGAGGTCCTCGGCGGCGGTGTCGAGTTCGTGCAGGTAATTCTGGCGTTGGTAGAAGTAGTCGCGCACTTCCTCGTGGGGCATCGTGATGGATCCCCAGCCCGAGCTGGCGCCGGTGCCGTCCGAGAAGCGGCCCTCGGTGGCCGCCGCGAGCTGCGTGGTGGTCAGTCGGTAACGCCGGTGCAGGTTGACCATCGCCTGGGCCAGCGCGGGATGCGCGTTGACGACGTCGGCCACCTCGGAGGGGGCCACGTCGACGCCGACGTCGCTGTCCATCGTCACCTCGCGCAGCTCGGCGACTAGGCGGGTGTCGTCCTGGGAGGCGAAGAACGTGGCGTCGACGCCGAACACCTCGGTGATGCGCAGCAGCACGGCGACGGTTAGTGGCCGGACGTCGCGTTCGATCTGGTTGAGGTAGCTGGGGGAGATGTCGAGCATCTGCGCCAGTGCGGCCTGGCTGAATCCGCGCTCGCTCCGGAGCTGCCGCACCCGCGATCCGACGAACGTCTTGGCCACGCCGACCAGCATAATCACTCTGCGAAGACACCCTTCGCAGGATTGGCACAGGCCGCTCTCGTGGCATTATCTGGCTCGTGAGCACCGTGGGTGGGCCGAGCACCGGTCTGGCGAAGACGATGATGCCCGTCCCCCATCCGCATCCGGACGTCTTCGACGTCGAGTGGCCACTGCGGGTGGCCGACGTCGACCGCGCGGGCCGGCTGAAGTTCGACGCCGCCACCCGGCACATCCAGGACGTCGGATCCGATCAGCTGCGCGAGATGGGGTTCGAGGAGACGCATCCGCTGTGGATCGTCCGCCGCACCATGATCGACATGATCGAGCCGATCGTGTTCAAGGACATGCTCCGGCTGCGGCGGTGGTGTTCGGGCACCTCCAACCGGTGGTGCGACATGCGGGTGCGCATCGACGGGCGCCGGGGCGGGCGGATCGAATCCGAGGCCTTCTGGATCAACATCAACCGCGAGACGCAGGGACCGGCGCGCATCTCCGACGACTTCATCGCGGGTCTGCAGAAGACGACTCCGGTCAACCGGTTGCGGTGGAAGGCCTACCTGACGGCCGGCGCCCGGGAGGACGCCGTCGACGTCCGGGCCCATCCCGTCCGCGTCAGCGACATCGACATCTTCGACCACATGAACAACTCGGTGTACTGGAGCGTCATCGAGGACTACCTCGTGGACAAGCCGGAGTTGGTCGCCAAGCCGCTGCGGGTGACCATCGAGCACGACCTGCCGGTGGCGTTGGGCGACCGGCTGGAGATTCTGCGGCACGACTATCCGGCCGGTTCGACCGATCGGTTCGGTGCAGATCTCGCCGATCGCAGTGTTACGACGCTCACATACGTGGTCGGCGACGAGGTCAAGGCCGTCGCCAGTATCTTCCCGCTCTGAATCGATCGGGTTTAACAGTACGAGCGTACTGACCTGCGCCGTTGTGTTACCGCGCGGTAACTTCTGAACCGGTTCAGTCAGCAGTTACTTCGCAACCTTCGCAAGATGCGCGTAATGCTTGGCGAAAATTGGCAACCGAAACCGGTGGACCTGCGGCTATGTGCTGTGTCATGGTCGTGTCAGCAGAAAAGCTAAATGCGCGGTGGCGTTAACAACGAACGAAGGCAACGTCGCCGGCACTCGTACTCGAAGGAGCCCCGATGTCCACCGTTGGCACGCCGAAGTCACCCGAACAAATCCAGCACGACTGGGACAACAACCCTCGCTGGAAGGGCATCACCCGCACGTACACCCCGGAGGACGTCGTCGCCCTGCAGGGACACGTCGTCGAGGAGAGCACGCTGGCCCGCCGCGGCGCCGAGGTGCTGTGGGAGCAGCTCCACGACATGGACTACGTCAACTCGCTGGGCGCCCTGACCGGCAACCAGGCCGTGCAGCAGGTCCGCGCCGGCCTCAAGGCCATCTACCTGTCGGGTTGGCAGGTCGCCGGCGACGCGAACCTCTCCGGCCACACCTACCCCGACCAGAGCCTCTACCCGGCCAACTCGGTGCCGCAGGTCGTGCGCCGCATCAACAACGCGCTGCTGCGCGCCGACCAGATCGCCAAGGTCGAGGGTGACCGCTCGGTCGAGAACTGGCTGGCCCCGATCGTCGCCGACGGCGAAGCCGGCTTCGGTGGCGCGCTGAACGTCTACGAGCTGCAGAAGGCCATGATCGCCGCCGGTGTCGCCGGTTCGCACTGGGAGGACCAGCTGGCCTCGGAGAAGAAGTGTGGCCACCTCGGTGGCAAGGTGCTGATCCCCACCCAGCAGCACATCCGCACCCTGACCTCGGCCCGCCTCGCGTCCGACGTCGCCGACGTCCCCACGGTCGTCATCGCCCGCACCGACGCCGAGGCAGCCACGCTGATCACCTCCGACGTCGACGAGCGCGACCAGCCGTTCATCACCGGCGAGCGCACCAAGGAAGGCTTCTACCGGGTCAAGAACGGCCTGGAGCCCTGCATCGCCCGCGCCAAGTCCTACGCGCCGTACTCCGACCTCATCTGGATGGAGACCGGCACCCCGGACCTGGAGCTGGCCAAGAAGTTCGCCGAGGGCGTCAAGAGCGAGTTCCCCGACCAGATGCTGGCCTACAACTGCTCGCCGTCGTTCAACTGGAAGCAGCACCTGGACGACGCGACCATCGCGAAGTTCCAGAACGAGCTGGGCGCGATGGGCTTCAAGTTCCAGTTCATCACCCTGGCCGGCTTCCACGCCCTCAACTACTCGATGTTCGATCTGGCCCACGGTTACGCCCGCAACCAGATGAGCGCCTACGTCGAGCTGCAGGAGCGCGAGTTCGCCGCCGAGGAGCGCGGTTACACCGCCACGAAGCACCAGCGTGAGGTCGGCGCCGGCTACTTCGACCGGATCGCCACCACCGTGGACCCGACCTCGTCGACCACCGCGCTCGCGGGCTCGACCGAAGAGGGCCAGTTCCACTAGGCGCTAATTCACTACCGCCGAGTGCACGGTTGTTGAACGCATACGTCGAGAAGGCGCGTCAGCAACCGTGCACTCGGCGTATGTAAGGGTGACGGTATGACTATCGAACGGGTAGGCGTCGTGGGCGCCGGACAGATGGGCGCGGGCATCGCGGAGGTGTCGCTGCGCGCAGGCGTCGACGTGCGCATCTACGAGCCCACCGAGGCGCTGGTCGAGGCCGGCCGCGGGCGCATCGTCTCGTCGCTGGAGCGCGGGGTCAGCAGGGGCAAGCTCACCGAGGCCGAGCGTGACGAGGCGCTCGCGCGGCTGAGCGTCGCCACCGACGTCGCCGAGCTGGCCGACCGCCAGCTGGTGGTCGAGGCCATCGTCGAGGACGCCGCGGTCAAGGCGAAGGTCTTCGCCCAGCTCGACGAGGCGATCGCCGATCCCGACGCGGTGCTGGCGTCGAATACGTCCAGCATCCCGATCATGAAGATCGCCGCGGCGACGAAGAACCCCAGCCGCGTGCTGGGCCTGCACTTCTTCAACCCGGTGCCGGTGCTGCCGCTGGTGGAGCTGGTGCCGACGCTGGTCACCAGCGACGCGGCGCTGGAGCGAGTAGCGCAATTCGCGGGCGAGACGCTCGGCAAGAAGGTGGTGCGCTGCACCGACCGCTCGGGCTTCGTCGTCAACGCGCTGCTGGTGCCCTACCTGCTGGCGGCGATCCGGATGGCCGAGGCCGGTGTGGCGACCGTCGAGGACATCGACACCGCCGTCGTCGCGGGGCTGTCGCACCCGATGGGCCCGCTGAAGCTGAGCGACCTCGTCGGACTCGACACGCTGAAGCTCATCGCGGACTCGATGTTCGACGAGTTCAAGGAGCCGCTCTACGGTCCGCCGCCGCTGCTGCAGCGGATGGTCGAGGCCGGGCAGCTGGGCAAGAAGTCGGGTCAGGGCTTCTACAGCTACTAGCCGCCGACACGACGGTTGTTGACGGATTCGGCGTGAATTCCGTCAGCTTCCGTAGTCTCGGCGAACGTCGACGGAACCGATCGTCACTCCCGCGCGCCTAACAGGGTGTGAGCGAATTGATCGTGGCGTCGGAGGCCGTTCCGGGCGGGCGGGTCACGCGCAACGACCTGCGCCTGCGCTACGTGAAGCTGCATCGGAACGTCTACGTGCCGCGTGACGTCGAGTTGACTGCGCTTGACCGCGCCGAGGCCGCCTGGCTGTGGTCCAACCGCGCGGCGACGCTGGTCGGCAACTCCGCGGCGGCGCTGCTGGGCACCAAGTGGCTGTCCGCGGGCGAGCCGGCGGAACTCGGGCGAATTCGCCATCCGTCACCTCGCGGCATCGTCGTGCGCAGTGGCGCGATCGCCGCCGACGAGATGCGGCTGATCGGCGAGATGCGGTGCACGACGGCTGCGCGGACGGCGTTCGACCTCGGCCGCCGGCTCCCGCTCGAGCAGGCCGTCATCAGGATCGACGCGCTGTCGAACGCCACCCGGCTGCCGGTGGAGGACGTCCACGCGGTCGCGGCGAGATACCCGGGAGCGCGAGGCGTGCGCGGGCTTCGGCGGGCACTCGCCCTCGTCAACGGTGGCGCGGAGTCGCCTCAGGAAACCCGCCTACGACTCGCGTTGGTCCGTGCGGGATTGCCGCAGCCCCAGACGCAGATTCCGGTGGTCGCCGGTCGCACGGTGCGCCGAATCGACATGGGGTGGACGGAGTGGCGGGTGGGTGTCGAGTATGACGGCGCGCACCACTTCACCAATGCCGACGACTACGCCAACGACATCGACCGACTCGAGTTCCTCGCCAGGTGCGGCTGGTCGATCGTGCGGGTGAGCGCCCGCCAGTTGCGGGAGGAACGCGCCAGGGTCGTCGCGCGAGTGCGGGAGGCGTTGGCGTCGCGAGGCTACGGTCGTTGACGGAAATTGGGCGAAATCCGTCAACTTCCGTAGTCTCGGCGCATCAGGCGGACTTGAGCCGCGCCTTCTCCGTGTCGATGTCGAAATCGGCTGGCGGCCACGACAAGTCGAGCCCTTCGAGTGCCTCGATCAGCAGCTCGGTGACGGCCAGGCGGGCATACCACTTGCGGTCGCAGGGGATGACGTGCCACGGCGCGATGTCGGTCGACGTGCGTTCGAGCATCGCCTGATACGCCTCCTGGTAGCGGGGCCACAGCAGCCGCTCGTCGACGTCGGCGGGGTTGTACTTCCAGAACTTGTCGGGCCGGTCGAGGCGTTCGGACAGCCGCTTCTTCTGCTCGTCGAGCGAGACGAACATCGCCACCTTGACGATCGTGGTCCCGTCGAGGGTCAGCCGCTTCTCGAAGTCGTTGATGGTGTCGTAGCGGGTGCTCCACACCTCGGGGGCGACGAGGTCGTGCACGCGGACGATCAGCACGTCCTCGTAGTGCGACCGGTCGAAGACGCCGACGTGCCCCGGCGTGGGCACCTTCTGCTCGATGCGCCAGAGGAAGTCGTGGGACAGTTCCTCCTCGGTGGGCTTGCCGAAGTTGGCGTACTGGATGCCTTGCGGATTGCCCGCTCCGACAACGTGTTTGACGATGCCGCCCTTGCCAGAGGTGTCCATGCCCTGCAGCACCAGCAGCACCTTGCGGTTGTCACCGGAGAGGCTGTTGGCGTACAGCATTTCCTGCAGTTGGGCGAACCGCTCGGCGCGTTCGAGCAGCAGGTCGGGTGCGTCGCTCTTGCTGCCCTTGAAGCCGGGCGTGGCGTCGGTGTCGATGGCGGCGACGGAGTCGCCCGGTTTGAACGCGAGGTGGACGTGCGGTTCGTGGGTCCACAGCTCGGGCAGGTCGTCGGTCACGACCTCAGTCAAGCAGGCGCGACGGCAAAGTCGGGGACGGATGCGGTGCCGAGTTGAAGTTCTCCAGCGATCCGTTGGCCTCGACGATGCCGCGCAGCGCGTTCCACGACAGCATCGTGAGGTAGTCGATCAGCTCGTCGGAGGTCATCCGCGGGTGGGACATCCAGGAGTGGGTGGCCAACTGCACGCCGCCGACGATCATGAACGCCCACGGCTGCGCGCCCCGGGTGTCCATCCCGGCCGAGGCCATCCGCCTGCGCAGCATCACCCCGAGCATGCGCGCGATGATCTGTTCGGAGTCGGCGACCGCCTTGCTCTTGCTCGCCGAGCTGTTTGCCATCACGAACGGGTAGATCTCGGGCTCGGCGGCCACGGTGGCGACGTAGACGCGGATGATCTCCCGGGTCAGGTCGTACCCGTCGAGATTGGCCGTCAGCGCGGCGGCCATGTTGGGGATCAGGGTGGTCTGCGCGAACCGCATCATGACCGCGGTGGTCAGGTCGTTCTTGTCGACGAAGTAGCGGTACAGCACCGTCTTGGAGACGCCGATCTCGGCGGCGATCTCGTCCATGCTGACGTTGCTGCCGCGCAGCCGGATGGCATCCAGCGTTCCGTCGACCAGTTCGTTGCGCCGGTCGACCTTGTGTTGATGCCAGCGCCGCTTGCGCCCGTCGGTCTTCATGGGTCCCGCCGGACCATCCCCTGCTACTTCCGCCGTCATTCCATTCCCTCGTCCGGAGTAGATGATACGGCCGAATTCGCCCGTTGCACCGACGGGACGGAGGCGCCGCCGACGACATGCAGGATGATGGTGGTGTGGTGACCACGTCCGGCCAGCGGCCGAGCTTCGCAGAATCGATCGCAGGCGTCGACTCCGCCGCCGACGCCGAGCGTCGCCGCGGACTGCGCAGGATGAAGGCCGTCGCGCTGGGCTTCCTGCTGGGTGCGACCGTCGTCTTCCTGGTGTCGACGTGGGCCCAGTCCCAGGGTGCCGCCGGGTGGGTCGGCTACGTCCGGGCCGCGGCGGAGGCCGGCATGGTCGGCGCGCTGGCCGACTGGTTTGCCGTGACGGCGCTGTTCAAGCATCCGCTGGGGATCCCGATCCCGCACACCGCGATCATCAAGCGCAAGAAGGACCAGCTCGGCGAGGGGCTCGGCGACTTCGTGCGGGAGAACTTCATGTCGCCCGAGGTGATCGCCACCAAACTGCGCGACGCGCACGTCGCCGAGCGGACGGGCAAGTGGCTGGCCGACGCGAGGAACGCCGAACGGGTTGCCGCCGAGGCGTCGACCGCGTTGCGGGTGCTCGTGGAGATGCTCCGCGACGACGACGTGCAGCAGGTGCTCGACAAGATGATCGTCAAGCGCATCGGGCAGCCGCAGTGGGGACCGCCGGTGGGCAGGGTGCTCTCGAGCATGCTGGCCGAGCACCGCCAGGAGGCGCTGTTGCAGTTGCTCGCCGACCGCGCGTTCGAGTGGTCGCTCAACGCCGACGAGATCATCGAGCGCGTCATCGAACGCGATTCGCCGACGTGGACGCCGCGGTGGGTCGACGGACTGGTCGGTGACCGCATCCACCGGGAGTTGATGGACTTCACCGACAAGGTGCGCCGCAACCCCGAGCACGAGCTGCGCAAGTCGGCGACGAAGTTCCTGTTCGAGTTCGCCGACGACCTGCAGAACGACGAGGCGACGATCGCCCGCGCCGAGAACATCAAGGACCAGATCATGGCCCGCGACGAGGTGGCCAAGGCCGCCGAGACGGCGTGGACCACCGCCAAGCGCATCTTCCTCGAATCCGTCGACGATCCCACCTCGACGTTGCGCACCCGCATCGCCGACTCGGTGGTGCACGTCGGTGAGTCGTTGCGCGACGACGAGCAGCTGCGGGACAAGGTCGACAAGTGGATCGTCCGGGCCGCTCAGCACCTCGTCTCGCAGTATGGGACGGAGATCACAGCCATCATCACCGAGACCATCGAGCGCTGGGATGCCGACGAGGCCAGCAAGCGGATCGAGTTGCACGTGGGCCGTGACCTGCAGTTCATCCGCATCAACGGCACCGTGGTGGGTTCGCTCGCGGGGTTGATCATTTACTCAGTGGCCCAGATCCTGTTCTGATTCGGCCGCAAGCGCTAACAAGTGCTTGCAATAGCTAGCACCCCGTCCTACCGTTGTGTTCGAAGCTTTTGCCAGGCCAACGCGAGGAGGGACGACCATGCCGCAGGACGAAAATCTTGCCGCCGTGGTGTCCACCGCAGCGCAGGACATCGGAGGCTTCATCCGTAGCCAGCGCGAATTGGCGCAGGTTTCGGTGCGGCAGTTGGCCGAGAAGGCCGGCGTCAGCAATCCCTACCTCAGCCAGATCGAGCGGGGACTGCGGAAGCCGTCCGCGGAGGTGCTCAACCAGATCGCCAAGGCGCTCCGGGTCTCCGCGGACGTGCTCTACGTCAGAGCAGGACTTCTCGAACCCAGCGAGCCGAGCGAGGTCCGCGACGCCATCGTCACGGACACCGCGATCACCGAGCGGCAGAAGCAGGTGCTGCTCGACATCTATACCTCCTTCCGCGAGCAGAACGAAGCTCTCGCGGAAGGGCGCGACATGGATGAGGAGCCAGCTACTGACTGACCTCCGATCAACTGCCGACCAGCCACACCGAACACGAATCTCGAAGGGATCCATCATCATGGCCGAGAAGAACCAGCCCACCGTCGAAGACCTGAAGGCCCCGCTGCTCGCCGCCGTCGGCGCCGCGGACCTCGCGCTCGCCACCGTCAACGAAATCGTGGCCAGCCTCCGCGAGCGCGCCGAAGAGGCCCGCACGGACGCCACCGCCCGCGTCGAGGGCCGTCGGGCCCAGCTGACCAAGCTGCAGGAAGAAATCCCGTCCCAGGTCGGCGAGCTGCGCGAGAAGCTGAGCTCCGAAGAACTGCGCAAGGCCGCCGAGGGCTACGCCGAGGCTGCCACCGCCCAGTACAACAAGCTCGTCGAGCGTGGCGAGGAGGCGCTGACCCGCCTGCGCAGCCAGCCCGCGATCGAGGACGCCGCCAACCGGGTCGAGAACGTCACCGACCAGGCCGTCGAGCTCACGCAGGACGCGCTGGGCACCGTCGCCACGCAGACCCGCGCCGTCGGCGAGCGCGCCGCCAAGCTGGTCGGCGTCGAACTGCCGAAGCGGGCCGAGAAGGCCGCCGAGCCCGTGAAGAAGGCCGCTGCCAAGGCGCCGGCCAAGAAGGCGCCCGCCAAGAAGGCTCCGGCCAAGAAGGCGCCCGCCAAGAAGGTGACCCAGAAGTAACGGTTCCGACCGCTGACCAAGCGAAGTCGACTGAGGGGACGTAACCCGCATAGGCTTGAAGCGTGATGCTTCAGGACCTTGCGAGTTACGTCCTCTTTGCCATTCAGGTGGGCGTACTGCTGATGGGGCTCTACGCGTTCGTCCACGCCGCGCTGCAGCGCACCGATGCCTATCCCGCTGCCGAGAAGCTCAGCAAGCCCATCTGGTTGGCCATCCTGGGTGGCACCACCCTGGTGGGGCTCTTCCTTCCGCCGCCCGTCGGGTCCGCCATCGCCGCCTGCGCGGTCGGCGTGTACCTGGTCGACGTGCGACCGAAGATCCTCGAAGTCCAGGGAAAGTCGCGATAGCCGATGCGCACTCCGCGTGCCGCCCTCGCGGCGGTCCTCCTCGCATGCGCCGTCACGCCCGTGCTGCTGGCGCCGACGGCCGCCGCCGCTCCGGTCGCCAGCCCGCCCTTCGTCGACCACGCGACGTGGGCGCACTGGGGTGACCTGTCGAGCCTCCGCGTGTATCCCACGCCCGCCGGACGCCAGGCTGCCGGTCAGCTGAACAACGCCGTTCAGGGCGACGAGGCGTGGGGCGAGGTCCTCGCGCTCGCGCCGGACGCCGACATGCCGGGCATGCGTGATCAATTCATGTGCCACTGGAGCTTCGCGGAGATCGCCCAGCCCGGAAAGACCAGCTGGAACCTGGAACCGTGGCGGCCCGTGGTCGACGACGCGACGATGGTGGACACCCGCTGCAATCCCGGTGGAACCGAGGAGCCGTTCTGATGATCTGGACCCGGGATCTGGTTTCAAGCATGGTCGACCACACGCTGCTCAAGCCCGAGGCCACCGAGGCCGACGTGACCGCCCTCGTCGAGGAGGCCGCCGCCCTGGAGGTGTACGCGGTGTGCGTGTCGCCGTCGTTGGTGGCCGCTGCCAAGCGGGCCCGCTCGGCCGGCACCCTGATTGCGACGGTCGTCGGATTCCCCTCGGGCAAGCACGTCTCGGAGGTCAAGGCGCACGAGGCGGCGCTGGCCGTCGCGGCGGGCGCCGCCGAGGTCGACATGGTGATCGACGTGGGCGCGGCGATTGCCGGCAACCTCGACGCCGTTCGCTCGGACATCGCGGCGGTGCGCGCGGCCGTGCCCGATTCGGTGCTGAAGGTGATCGTCGAGTCGGCGGCCCTGCTCGACCTCGCCGGTGAGCAGACGCTGGTCGACGTGTGCCTGGCCGCCGCCGAGGCGGACGTCGAGTTCGTCAAGACCTCCACTGGATTTCACCCCGCGGGTGGCGCCTCGGTGCGGGCCGTCGAGATCATGGTCGGCACCGTCGGACCCACCGTGGAGGTCAAGGCCAGCGGCGGGATCCGTACGGCCGAGGCCGCGGTGGCGATGCTCGAGGCCGGCGCGACCCGGTTGGGGCTGTCCGGGACGCGCGCGGTGCTCGACGGACTGGGTTCGGTCTCCTAGAACCCGGTGACGCAGGGCTGCTCGTCGCCGCCCGGAATGGTCGCGTTGCGCGCCGAGAGCTTGGTGACGACCCCGGTGTCGGTGACCTGGACGCTGTCCACCTTCAGTGCCAGCGGAGAGTTCTTCGTCAACTGCGAGCTGACCGCGTCGAGCGCGGGCTGGACGGCCTCGCGGGGCAGCGTGAAGCCCAGGCCCGTCAACTGCTGAACCTGAAGCGTCAGTTCGTCGTTCGCGGCCTGCGGCTTGGTGACGATGCTGCCGAGCGGGCCCTGGATGTCCACGGTGCCGTCCGCGGCATTCGTGGTGACGCCGCTGACGAGGCCGCCGAGCAGCGGGATGGCGTTCTGAATCGTCTGCTTCATGCCGTCGGTCGACCAGGTGGCGGTGACGTCGAGGGACTCGAGGCTGCCCTGGGCGTTGGGGTCGCTCGACGGGCGGGCGCCGTCGATGTCGATCTGGACCTTCATGCCCTTCATGTCGCGGATCTGGTTGCCGGCCGAGGTGATCGAGACGTGCTGGTAGTCCTTGGTCGCGTACTGCCACAGGAACGGCGGGAAGGCCCCGAACGAGACGGAGACGTCGTCCTGCAGGACGCACTTCAGGGTGGCCTCGACGATCGAGGCGCCGCGCTGGCGGGCGTAGATCTCACCGCCGACGAGGCCGGCCGCGGCGAGGGCGAGCACGATCACGAAGACCAGCACGATCGACAGCGGGTCACGGACGAAGCGCCCGAATTTGCCGCCGGACGGTTCCGAGGGCTCGGTCGGCGACGTCGACTCCGGTGCGGGTGGATAACCCTGGGGCGGTCCCTGAGGTGGGGGGCCGGCGTACTGCTGCCCGGTCGGTCCCAGCGGGGGCTGGTACGGCTGAGGCGGCTGTTGGCCTTGGCGGGCCCAGGGATCGGATGGGTCGGTCACCTCAGCGATTGTGCCCTACCGGGTGCGAGCGAACTCGGTTCGGTTGCGCAGCACGGCGACGGTGTCGCGGGCGTGCTCGACGGAATCGAGGTCGACGTCGACCACCAGGAGGTCGGTGTCGGCGCCGGTCTCGGCCACCACGTCACCGGTCGGGGAGCAGACCATGCTGCCGCCGACGCCGGTCGGTCCGGCGGCGGCGATCTCGTCGCCCGGGTAGGCCTGTCCGACGGCGGCCACGATGCTGGTGGCGTCGATCGCGCGGGCCCTGGCAAGGAGGCTCCACTGCTCGAGCTTGCCCGGACCCGAACCCCACGACGCGTGCACGGTCAGCACCTGGGCGCCACGTTGGGCCAGTTCGACGTACTGCTCGGGGAACCGGACGTCGTAGCAGGTGGTCAGGCCGACGGCCACCCCGTCGACGTCGATCAGTACGGGCGCCAAACCTGGTGCGACGGTGCGGGATTCGGTGAATCCGAACGCGTCGTAGAGGTGGATCTTGTGGTAGTGCGCGTCGACGCCGCGGCCCGTGGCCAGCAGTGTGTTGGTGACCCGGCCGTCGTCGCTGGGGCAGAACATGCCGGCCACGACCACGATGCCGGCGCTCTCGGCGACGGCCCGAACCCCGGTCGCCCACCGACCGTCGAGCGGTTCGGCGACGCGCTTGAGGGACACCCCGAAGCGGCACATCGTCGCCTCGGGGAACAGCACCATGGCCGCGCCGGCATCGGCGGCGCGGCGGGTGTAGTCCTCGACCACCTGCAGGTTCACCGACGGGTCGGTGCCGCTCTGGATCTGCGCAAGGGCAATCCGCATGGTCTCAGCCTAGACGGGCGCGACGGCCGACCACGGCACGGACAGCACGCCGTCGCGCAGCCGTCGGCGCGGCGGCTCGACGGGGTGACCGTCGGCGGCCAGGGCCTCCACCATCGCCCGCCAGCGCACGCGCGGCCCGAACACCCCGTGTCCCGCGGCGGCGGCCCAGGCGCGGTCGGCCGCCGCGAGCAGGTCGTGGATGGGTTGGCCGGGCACGTTGTGGTGGATCAGCACCTTGGGTAGCCGCTCGGCGAGGTCCGACGGCTTGTCGATGGCGAACGGATCGCACGCCAGCACGAGGTTCACCGGGCCGGTGTCGTCGAGAAGCACCCAGCAGCAACGTCTTCCGAGTTCGTCGCACGTCCCGTCGACGATCAGTCCGCCCGGGGCCAGCCGGGTCCGCATCTCGGTCCAGGCCGCGGCCACGTCGTCCACGTGGTACTGCCGAAGCACGTTGAACGCGCGCACCAGGACGGGTTGCAGCCCGGCCAGTTCGAAGCCGCCCAGTCCGAAGTCGACGCCCTGCTGCGCGGGCACGATGCGGTCGGGGTGAATCTCCAGACCGACCACCCGCACGTCGGGCCGGACGGTCCGCAGGCGGGCCGCCAGCTCCAGGGTCGTCACGGGCAGCGCCCCGTATCCGAGGTCGACGACGACGGGTTGGGCGGCCGAGAGCAGCGCCGCCCGGACCCGTGGCGCATGGACGAGCCAGCGGTCGCTGCGGCGCAACCGGTTGTAGCCGGTGGTTCCCCGGGTTGGCTGCCCGATGGGCACGTCAGGCGTTGGCCTTGATCCAGGCCGTGGTGAAGTTCTGCTCGGCCGTGACGAGCCCGACCAACTGGCTGCCGACGAAGTTCTCCACCTTGCCGCCGACGAGGGGGATGCGGACTTCGACGGTCGCCCTGAACTCCAGCCGGGACCCGGTGCCGCTGGGGAGGAGGACCGCGGTTCCGGACAGCGTCGCCGGGGCGCCGGGGATCGAGCCCCTGATGGTCGCGGTGGCCCGGCCGTCGCGCACCGGGGTCCACGCCTCCTCGCGTACGAAGCGCAGGTCGCCGTGGTGGAACTGGCCGACGACGGCGGGCAGCCGGTCGGCGCGCATCGTCTGGGTGGTGACGACGTCGAGGCCCCCGTCGGCGTCCGAGTCGATCGAGTCGAGCGTGGCCTCGTCGGCACCCGATTCGGCGAGTCGCTCGAGCCAGTACCGCCCGTTGCCGAAGGCGCGGTGGATTTGCTCGACGGTGCCGTCATAGTCGGCTGCCATGTCGAAGGAACGCGGCATAGCCGACCACGCTACCGTTAGCGCCCGTGGTCAGTTCGGATATCGGTGGCGTCGAGGTGGAGGTGTCCGTCCCCGTCGCGCCCATGACCACGCTGCGGATCGGGCCCGTTGCCAGCCGGGTTCTCACCTGCCACACCACCGACGAGGTCGTCGACGTCCTGCGCGAACTGCCCGCGAGTGAGAGCACGCTGATCCTTGGCGGCGGCTCCAACGTCGTGATCGCCGACGACCTGCCCGATCTGACCGTGGTGCGACTGGCCAACACCGAGATCACGGTTTACGGCGACGTGGTGCGCGCCGAGGCGGGTGCGTCGTGGGACGACGTCGTGGTGACGTCGCTGGCCCACGGTCTCGGCGGGCTGGAGTGTCTGTCCGGCATCCCCGGCTCGACCGGTGCGACCCCGGTGCAGAACGTCGGCGCCTACGGCGTCGAGGTGGCCGACGTCATCGGCCGCGTCCGGTTGCTGGACCGGCGCAGCGGCGAGGTGCGGTGGGTGACGCCCGACGCGCTGGGCTTCGGCTATCGCACCAGCGTCCTGAAGCACTCCTCCGACGCGGTCGTGCTGGAGGTCGAGTTCGCGCTGGACGCCGAAGATCGCAGCGCCCCGCTGCGGTACGGCGAGCTGGTGCGGACGCTCGGCGTCGAACCGGGTGCCCGCGCGGAGCCCACCCGGGTGCGCGAGGCGGTGCTGGGGCTGCGCAGCGGCAAGGGCATGGTGCTCGACGACGGTGACCCCGACACCTGGAGTGTGGGGTCGTTCTTCACCAACCCGGTCGTCACGGCCGGGGAGTTCGCCCGGCTCAGCGCCGAGGTCGACGGCCCGGTGCCGAACTACCCGGCGCCCGACGGGGTCAAGCTGGCCGCGGGTTGGCTGGTGGAGCGGGCGGGGTTCGGCAAGGGATACCCCGGGGACGGCGCCGCGGCCCGGTTGTCGACCAAGCATGCCCTCGCTGTGACGAACCGGGGATCGGCGACCACCGCGGAGCTGTTGGCGCTGGCCAGAGACGTGCGCGACGGGGTCCTACGGGCATTCGGGATAGCGCTCGTACCGGAACCGATTCTGGTTGGGTGCGAACTCTAGGTACCGTGTGTACACGTGACCCTCAATCGGCGCCAAGCGCTGACCGCCATCGCCGTGGGCGCCTCCGGCGTACTCGCCGCGTGTAGCGGCAGGACCACGATCGGCACGCCCGACACCACCGAGGCTCCCGCCAAGGCCGAAGTGGCCTACAAGCCCGCCAAGAACGCCGCCAACGTGGTGCCGACCGACCCCGTGGGCGTCGAGGTCAAGAACGGCTGGCTGCAGCGCGTGACGCTCACCAACGCCGAGGGCACCGTCGTCGCCGGCGCGCTGAACCCCGACCGCACCGCGTTCAAGGTGACCGAGCCGCTCGGGTACGGCGCCCAGTACACGTGGGGTGGGTCGGCCGTCGGTCGCGACGGCAAGGCCATCCCGTTGGCGGGCAGCTTCACCACCGTCACCCCGCAGACCAAGGTCAACGGTCAGTTCCAGCTCGCCGACGGTCAGGTGGTCGGCGTCGCGGCCCCGATCATCATGCAGTTCGACGCCTCGATCGACGACGCTGCCAAGCCGGCCGTCGAACGCGCCCTGGTCGTCACCACCACCCCGCCCGTCGAGGGCAGCTGGGCGTGGCTGCCCGACGAGGTCGGAGGCTCGCGGCTGCACTGGCGCACCAAGGACTACTACCCGCCCGGCACCAAGGTGCACGTGGCCGCCAACACCTACGGCGTGCCGTTCGGCGACGGGGCGTTCGGGGCCGCCGACTCCACCCTCGACATCGAGATCGGCCGCTTTCAGGTGGTCAAGGCCGAGGCGTCGTCGCACCAGATCGAGGTGATCACCGACGCCGGCACGATCATGACCCTGCCGTGCAGCTACGGCGAGGCCGACCTGCCGCGCAACGTCACCCGCAGCGGCATTCACGTGGTCACCGAGAAGTACGAGGACTTCTACATGTCCAACCCGGCGGCGGGTTACACCAACGCCCACGAGCGGTGGGCGGTCCGGATCTCGAACAACGGCGAGTTCATCCACGCCAACCCGTCCAGCGCGGGTGCTCAGGGCAACACGAACGTCACCAACGGCTGCATCAACCTGTCGACCTCGGATGCGGAGCAGTACTTCAGCACCGCGATCTACGGCGATCCGGTCGAGGTGACGGGGACGTCGATCGAGCTGTCCTACGCCGACGGCGACATCTGGGACTGGGCCGTGGGCTGGGACGAGTGGAAGTCGATGTCGGCGCTCAACGACAGCACGCCGCCGTCAAACGTCCCGAGCAGCGCCCCGGCCACCCCGACCGACGCGCCGACGCTGTCGGGCACGCCGACGACGACGCCGCCGTCGGCGGTGACGGTGTCTCCGACCGAGACCACCACGGTCACTCCGGGCGGGTGACCACCTCCGTGGTCACCTTTCGTGTAGCTGAAGCCTGATCGCGCGGCCGGATGACGATCTGGTCGAGGTTGACGTGCGACGGGCGTGACGCGGCGAACCCGATCACCTCGGCGACGTCCGCGGCGGTCAGCGGAGTCAAGCCTTCGTAGAGGGCGTCCGCGCGGGCTTGATCGCCGCCGAAGCGCACGACGGAGAATTCGGTCTCCACCATTCCCGGCGCAATCTCGGTGAGCCGCACCGGTTTTCCGAGCAGCTCGCCGCGCAGCGTCTGATGCAGCGCGGCCTGGGCGTGCTTGGCCGAGGTGTAACCGGCGCCGCCGTCGTAGATCTCGAACGCCGCGATCGACGTCACCGTGACCACCAGACCGTCGCCGGAGGCGATCAGCTTGGGCAGCAGCGCCCTGGTCATCCGCAGGGTGCCCAGCACGTTGGTCTCCCACATCCACCGCCAGTCGTCGAGGTCGGCGTCGGCGACGCTCTGGGTGCCCTTGGCCCCGCCGGCGTTGTTCACCAGCACGTCGACGCGCTCCAGGCTGGCGGCCAACTCGTCGACGGCGGCGCCGTCAGTGACGTCCGCCACACTCGCGGTGCCGCCGATCTCGGCCGCGAGGGCCTCGACGCGCTCCTTGCGACGGGCCACGCAGACCACGTGAAAGCCTTGTCCTGCAAGCGTTCTGGCCGTTGCCTCGCCAATGCCGGAACTGGCTCCGGTGACGACCGCGATGGGTTGGGGGGATTCGAGTGACGTCATTCGTCCAACCTTAGATGCCGTGCTAAATTCGGCACGTGTCCGCAAGTCAGGGTTCCAACGTCGCCGCATCGCGTGCGTGTTGTTGTTGTCGTCGCCATCTTCGCCGCGCCTGACTGAACCCGGACCACCGTCCTGCTGAGTCGCCAGGTGAGGCACCACCCCCACCGGCCGACTTCCCGCAAGGACCCCCAGATGAGCATTCCCACCGCCATTCGCAAGACCCCCGCCGTGATCGCGACCCCTCGCACCAAGCGGGCGTTGCTCGCCAGACATCACATCGTCGCCCCCTCCCTGCGCGTCGCCGAAGCGGCCGCGGCCTCGGTGTTCGGCGCGGCCCGGCTCCGCGGACCCATCGCCCGTGACGTCATCGCCCAGACCACCGGTCTGAGCATCGCCACGGTGAACCGCCAGGTCACGGCCCTGCTCGACGCCGGGGTGCTGCGCGAACGGGCTGACCTCGCGGTGTCCGGCGCCATCGGTCGGCCGCGCGTCCCGGTCGAGGTCAACCACGAACCGTTCCTCACCCTCGGCATCCACATCGGCGCCCGCACCGCCATCATCGTGGCCACCGATCTCTTCGGCCGCACCCTCGACGTGGTGGAGACGCCGACGCCGCGTGGTTCGCAGAACTCGGCGCTGGCGGCGCTGGCCGGCAGCGCCGGCCGGTACCTGAGTCGCTGGCATCGCCGCCGCCCGCTGTGGGTGGGCGTCACGGCCGGTGGCGTGGTGGACAGCGCCACCGGGCACGTCGACCATGCCCGGCTGGGCTGGACGGACGCCCCGGTCGGGCCCGTGCTGGCCGAAACCCTGGGCCTGCCGGTGTCTCTCGCGTCCCACGTCGACGCGATGGCGGGGGCCGAACTGCTGCTCGGCGGGCGACGCGTCAACGCCCCCACCGCAACCAACGTTGCGCCGGTCACCAGCCTGTACGTCTACGCCCGGGAGACCGTCGGCTACGCCCTGTCGATCGGCGGCCGGGTGCACTCGCCGACCAGCGGCCCCGGCACCATCGCGGCGCTCCCCGCCCAGTCCGAGATGCTCGGCGGCAGTGGGCAACTCGAGTCGACCGTGAGTGACGAGGCCGTGCTGACCGCGGCGCGCAGGCTCCGGATCGTGCCCGCCGACGGCCCGTCGTCCACCATCGGTGCGGTGCTCCGGTCCGCACGCCAGGGCAACCAGCCGGCCGTCGACCTGCTCGGCGAACGCGCGCGGGTGCTCGGCGAGTCGGTCGCGCTGCTTCGGGACATGCTCAACCCCGACGACCTCGTCGTCGGCGGGCAGGCGTTCACGGAGTACCCGGAGGGCATGGCCGAGGTCGAGGCGGCCTACGCCAGGCGGTCGGTGCTCGCGCCCCGCGACCTCCGGGTGACCTCCTTCGGCAACCGCATCCAGGAGGCGGGCGCCGGCGTGGTGTCCCTCGGCGGCCTCTACGCCGATCCGATCGCCGCGATGCGGCGCGCGGCCCGCGACAAGACCGCCTGACCTGCTCGGACCAGGGCAAGGTGGGCGTCGTGCGGGCCCGGTGTAAGTATGAGTTGTGCGCGTAGCCGTTTTGTCGGTCCATACCTCCCCGTTGGCACAGCCCGGGACTGGTGACGCCGGCGGCATGAACGTCTACGTGCTGCAGACCGCGCTCGAGCTGGCCCGGCGCGGCGTCGACGTCGAGATCTTCACCAGGGCGACGTCGTCGTCGGACGCCCCGGTCGTGCGGGTGGCCCCGGGGGTGCTGGTCCGCAACGTGGTGGCGGGCCCCTTCGAAGGCCTCGACAAGCACGACCTGCCGACGCAGCTGTGCGCCTTCACCGCGGGCGTCCTGCGCGCCGAGGCCACCCACGAGCCCGGGTACTACGACGTGGTGCACTCGCACTACTGGCTGTCCGGGCAGGTCGGCTGGCTGGCACGCGACCGCTGGGCGGTGCCGCTGGTGCACACGGCCCACACGCTCGCCGCGGTGAAGAACGCCTCCCTGGCGATCGGCGACCAACCCGAGCCGCCCCTGCGGTCGGTGGGCGAGCAACAGGTCGTCGACGAGGCGGACCGGTTGATCGTCAACACCGAATACGAAGCGCGCGAACTCGTTTCGTTGCACCACGCCGACCCCGACCGCATCGACGTCGTGCACCCGGGGGTCGACCTCGCGACGTTCACCCCCGGCGACCGGGGACGGGCGCGGCAAGCGCTCGGCCTGGGGGCCGACGAGAAGGTGATCGCCTTCGTCGGCCGCATCCAGCCGCTCAAGGCGCCCGACGTGCTGCTGCGCGCGGCGGCCAAGTTACCGGGCGTTCGCGTCGTGATCGCGGGTGGGCCGTCAGGCAGCGGACTGGCCAATCCGGACGCGTTGGTTCGGCTGGCCCAAGACCTGGGTATCACCTCCCGGGTGACCTTCCTACCTCCGCAAACCCGTGAGCAGCTCGTCGGCCTGTACCGGGCCGCCGACATGATGGCGGTGCCCAGCTACGCCGAGTCCTTCGGTCTCGTCGCCGTGGAAGCCCAAGCCTGCGGGACGCCCGTGGTGGCCGCCGCGGTCGGCGGGCTTCCCGTCGCCGTCCGGGACGGGGTCACCGGCGTCCTCGTCGATGGGCACGACCCCGACGACTGGGCAGCCGCGATGGGCGGGCTGTTCGACCGCGGCCCCGAGACCATGCGGGCGGCCGCCGTCGAGCACGCCGCGACGTTCTCCTGGGCCCACACCGTCGACGCGCTGCAGGCGAGCTACGGCCGGGCGATCGACGACTACCACTCCCGCCATCAACCACCGGAGGTGCCGTCGCGGCGCACCGCGCGCCGGTTCTCGATCCGACGCGGGATCCGGGCCTCGTGAGCGCCGACCAGATGCCTGCGCGGCTCGCCGACAATCCGGCCCTGCAGGTCATCGAGGCCACCCTCAAGGAATCCGAACTCGCCTACGCCTTCCACGAGGGCGCCGACGGCAACCCGTCGGGGGTCGTGGTCGAGGTCCCCGGCGAGCGGCGGCTGATCACCAACACGATCCTCACCGTCGGCGACCACACCGTCCGCATCGAGGCGTTCATCTGCCGCAAGCCCGACGAGGACTTCGAGAAGGTCTACCGCTATCTGCTGCGGCGCAACCGGCGTCTGTTCGGTCTCGCGTACACCCTCGACAACCTCGGCGACATCTACCTGGTCGGCAAGATCGCGCTGGAGTCGGTCACCCCCGCGGTGATCGACGGCATCCTCGGCCAGGTGGTCCAGGCCGTCGAGTCGGACTTCAACATGCTGCTGGAACTCGGTTTTCACTCGTCGATCCAGAAGGAGTGGGAGTGGCGGGTCAAGCGGGGCGAGTCGCTGAAGAACCTCAAGGCCTTCGAGCATTTGATCGACGACCAGGACGACGACTGAGCCGCGCCCGCAATCCCGGCGGGATAGCATCGTCGCCATGGCGACACTGGTGTTACTGCGTCACGGCGAGAGCGAATGGAATGCGCTGAACCTCTTCACCGGATGGGTCGACGTCGACCTGACCGACAAGGGGCGGGCCGAGGCCGTGCGTGGCGGCGAATTGATGGCGTCCGAGGGCGTGCTTCCCGACGTGCTGTACACCTCGCTGCTGCGGCGCGCGATCACCACCGCGAATCTTGCCCTCGACGCCGCCGACCGGCACTGGATCCCGGTGGTGCGCGACTGGCGCCTCAACGAACGGCACTACGGCGCGCTGCAGGGCCTCGACAAGGCCGAGACCAAGGCCAAGTACGGCGAAGAGCAGTTCATGGCGTGGCGCCGCAGCTACGACACGCCGCCGCCGCCCATCGAGGCGGGCAGCACCTACAGCCAGGACGCCGACCCGCGCTACGCCGGCATCGGCGGCGGCCCGTTGACGGAGTGCCTCGCCGACGTGGTGGCCCGTTTCGTCCCGTACTTCACCGACACGATTGCGCCCGATCTCGCGGCGGGCAAGACGGTACTGGTCGCCGCGCACGGCAATTCGCTGCGGGCGCTGGTCAAGTATCTCGACGGAATGTCCGACGCCGACGTCGTCGGTCTGAACATCCCGACGGGCATCCCGCTGGTGTACGAACTGGACGACGACCTGAAGCCGACGGTCGCCGGCGGAAGGTATCTGGACCCCGACGCCGCCGCGGCGGGGGCCGCCGCCGTGGCCGCCCAGGGCGCCAAGTAACTCTCGCGAGGCCGCGGGGGCGAACAATGGGTGAACTCCGGTGAACGGAGCCCGAACTCCTGTATTTGTCTTTGTGACTTGTCCCGATTTGGCCGCACGCTGCTGGGATGACGTTCACCCAGTGCGTACGATTTTCGCGTGAGTGGGGTAGCGGCGCTGCTGTTGGCGGCAGTCGTGTCCCTCCTCGCGTTGGCGGCGGGAGTGGCGATCGGTCTGTCGTTCGCACCGCGTATCGCCGAGCGCCGGCGGCGGCGCTCGGAGGACCAGGACGGCCTCACCGTGTCGCAGATGCTGCAGCGCATCGTCTCGCTGTCCCCGGTCGGAACCGTGGTGGTCGACACCTACCGTGACGTCGTCTTCATGAACGACAAGGCCCGCGAACTCGGCCTGGTCCGCGACCGCCTGCTCGACGATCGGGCCTGGGCGGCTGCGCAGCGCACGCTGGCCACCGGTCACGACGTCGACTTCGACCTGGCTCCCGTCCGGCGCCCGATTCCGGGCCGATCGGGGGTGTCCGTGGGCGGGCACGTGCGGCTGCTCAGTGAGGACGACCGTCGTTTCGCAGTGGTCTTCGTCGACGACCAGTCCGAGTACGCCCGGATGGAGGCCACCCGCCGCGACTTCGTGGCGAACGTCAGCCACGAACTCAAGACGCCGGTCGGCGCGATGGGCGTGCTTGCCGAGGCGCTGCAGGCCTCCACCGACGACCCCGAGACCGTCGCCCGGTTCGCCGAGATGATGATCACCGAGTCCAACCGGCTGGCCAACATGGTGGGCGAACTCATCGAGCTGTCCCGGCTGCAGGGCGCCGAGCGGCTGCCGAACCTGGAGGCCGTCGACGTCGACTCGGTGGTCAGCGAGGCGCTGTCGAGGTACAAGGTGGCCGCGGACAACGCCGACATCGCGATCACCACCGACGCGCCGACCGGGTTCAGCGTCCGTGGCGACCAGGGCCTGCTGGTGACGGCGATCGCCAACCTGGTGGCCAACGCGATTGCCTACTCGCCCAAGGGTTCTCCGGTGTCGATCAGCCGGCGTAGCCGCGGCGACAACATCGAGATCGCGGTCACCGACCGCGGCATCGGCATCGCGCGCGACGACCAGGAGCGGGTCTTCGAACGATTCTTCCGCGTCGACACGGCGCGGTCCCGGGCCACCGGTGGCACGGGGCTCGGATTGGCCATCGTCAAGCACGTGGCGGCCAATCACAACGGATCCATCCGGCTGTGGAGTCAGCCCGGTACCGGTTCGACGTTCACCCTGTCGATCCCGGCCCATCCCGAAACCGACGACGAGTCGGACGAACGAGAGGACCACCCGCAGTCATGACGAGCGTATTGATCGTGGAAGACGAAGAGTCGCTGGCTGATCCGCTCGCGTTCCTGCTCCGCAAGGAGGGCTTCGAGGCCACCGTCGTCACCGACGGCCCCTCGGCGCTGGCCGAGTTCGAGCGCTCGGGCGCCGACATCGTGCTGCTGGACCTCATGCTTCCGGGCATGAGCGGGACCGACGTCTGCAAACAACTGCGCTCGCGCTCGAGTGTGCCGGTGATCATGGTCACCGCCAGGGACAGCGAGATCGACAAGGTCGTCGGCCTGGAGCTCGGCGCCGACGACTACGTCACCAAGCCGTACTCGGCGCGCGAACTCATCGCCCGCATTCGCGCGGTCCTGCGCCGCGGGGTCGACAACGACGATTCGGGGGTCGACGACGGCGTGCTCGAGGCCGGCCCGGTGCGGATGGACGTCGAGCGGCACATCGTGTCCGTCAACGGCAGTTCGATCACCCTGCCGCTCAAGGAATTCGACCTGCTCGAGTATTTGATGCGCAACAGCGGCCGGGTGCTCACCCGCGGTCAGTTGATCGACCGGGTGTGGGGTGCGGACTACGTGGGCGACACCAAGACCCTCGACGTGCACGTCAAGCGGCTTCGCTCCAAGATCGAAGGCGACCCCGCCAATCCGGTTCACCTGGTCACCGTGCGCGGTCTGGGTTACAAGCTCGAGGGCTAATTCTTCGAGTCCGTCAGTTGCACGCCCGCGTGCACTTTCAGCAATTGCGCGGCGGTTAGCCAATAGTGTTAGGCTCAGCTCCGAATCGTACTTTCGGTATGGAGTTGCCAATTGTCTACCGCCCTGCACTGCCGGGTCTGCGAGTCGGATCGCCTGCTCAGCGTCCTGGATCTGGGTGCCACGCCACCCTGCGAGCTGTTCCTCGAAGCCGATGCGCTGGATCGCGCCGAGCAAACTTTTCCGCTGCACCTGCGGCTCTGCGAGAACTGCCTGCTCCTGCAGATCCCCGCGCTGATCACCCCGGCCGACACGTTCACCGAGTACGCGTACTTCTCGTCCTTCTCCGACAGCTGGGTCGAACACGCGCGCACGTTCGTCGCGGACGCCGTCGAGAAGCTGGACCTCGGACCCGAGTCGTTCGTCGTGGAGGTGGCCAGCAACGACGGCTACCTGTTGAGGCACGTGGTCGACGCGGGCGTCCCGTGCCTCGGCATCGAGCCCTCGGTGAACGTGGGTGCCGCCGCCGTCGAGCGCGGAGTGCCGACGCTGACGGCCTTCCTCGACGAGGCGACCGCCCTCGGCGTGCGTGACCAACACGGTCCCGCCGACCTCGTGGTCGCCAACAACGTCTACGCCCACGTGCCCGATCTGCTGGGGTTCACCAAGGGGCTGCGCGCGCTGCTCGCCGACGACGGCTGGCTGTCCATCGAGGTGCACCACGCGCTGAACCTGGTGGCGCTGGCCCAATTCGACACGATCTACCACGAACACTTCCAGTACTACACCGTGGCATCCGCGGCCACGGCGCTCGCGACGGCGGGGCTGACGGTCGTCGACGTCGAGCTCGTCGAGACCCATGGCGGGTCGATCCGGCTGTGGGCCTGTCCCGACGAGGCCGCGACCGAGACGCATCCGCGGGTGGCCGAGGTCCTGGCCCTGGAGGCGGCGGCCGGTCTGCACGACGTCGCCGGCTACGTCGGACTGCAGCAGCGGGTGGAGGGCCTGCGGCAGGACCTGCTGCGCTTCCTGCTCGACTGCCACGCCGCGGGCAAGCGCGTCGTGGGCTACGGCGCACCGGGCAAGGGCAACACCCTGCTCAACTACTGCGGCGTCCGCACCGACCTGATCGAGTACTTGGTCGACCGAAACCCCTACAAGCACGGCAAGTTCACGCCCGGCGCCCGACTGCCGGTGCACCACGTCGACCGGCTCGACAAGGACCGGCCGGACGTCATCGTCGTGCTGCCGTGGAACCTCGAGGCGGAGATCACCGCCCAACTGGCCTACACCGCGGAGTGGGGCGCCCAACTCGTGTATCCCTTGCCCCAACTGCACGTCGTCGACCAAGCGAAGGTGGAGAAATGAAGGTAGTGCTGTTCTGCGGCGGTTACGGCATGCGGATGCGCAACGGCGACGACGACACCATCCCCAAGCCGATGCAGATGATCGGATCGCGGCCGTTGATCTGGCACGTGATGCGCTACTACGCGCACTTCGGGCACAAGGACTTCGTGCTGTGCCTGGGTTACGGCGCCGCGCACATCAAGAACTACTTCCTGACCTACCAGGAGTCGGTGTCCAACGACTTCGTCATCCGGGGCGGCAAGGTCGAGTTGCTGCAGTCCGACATCAGCGACTGGTCGATCACGTTCGTCGACACCGGACCCGAGTCGCCCATCGGCGAACGCCTGCGCAGGGTCAGCCAATTCGTCGAGGACGAGGAGTACTTCCTCGCGAACTACTCCGACGTGCTCACCGACGCACCGCTCAACGACATCATCGACGACGTGAAGGCCGCGGGTGCGCTGGCGTCGATGTTGATCGTCCCGCCGCAGTCGTCCTTCCACTGCGTCGACGTCGCCGACACGGGGTCCATCACCGGCATCACGCCCGTCTCGCAGCTGCCCATCTGGGAGAACGGCGGCTACTTCGTGCTGTCGTCGAAGATCCTCGAGATGCTCACCGAGGACTGCGATCTGGTCGAGGACGTCTGCGGTCCGCTCGCGGCGCGCGGAAAGCTCTACGGCCACAAGCACCTCGGCTTCTGGAAGCCCGCCGACACGTTCAAGGAGCGGGCCGACCTCGACAACGCCTACAAGCGCGGCGAGGCGCCGTGGATGCTGTGGGAGCACGCCAAGGAGACCGTCTCTCCGTGATCGACCTATGGACCGGCGATCTCGGTGAGGTCGCCGTTCTCGGAGCGCACTGCGACGACGTCGCGATCGGCATGGGCGGCACCCTTCTGGCGCTGTCGCGGGCCGTCCCCGGACTGCGGGTGCGCGCGCTGGTGCTCAGCGGTGGCGGCACGCCCCGGGAAGCCGAGGAGCGCGCGGCGCTGGCTGCGTTCTGCCCCGGAGCCGACGTCGAGATCACCGTCGACGACGTGCCCGACGGTCGCGCGCCCGCCCACTGGGACCGAATCAAGGACGCGCTGAGGGACTTTCGCGCGACGTGTGAGCCGGACGTCGTCTTCGCCACCCAGCGGCGCGACGCCCACCAGGATCACCGCACGCTGGCGGAACTGGTTCCGACCGAATTCCGCGACCACCTCGTGCTCGGCTACGAGATCCTCAAGTGGGAGACCGACACCCCCACGCCGTCGGTGTTCCACCCGCTGGACGAGGCGACGGCGCAGGAGAAGTCGCGGTTGCTGCACGCGCACTACCCCTCCCAGGTGGCCCACGACTGGTTCGACGACGCGTCGTTCCTCGGGTTGTCCCGGTTGCGCGGCGTGCAGAGCCGCAGCCCGCACGCCGAGGCGTTCGTGATGGAGAAGGCCAGACTCAAGTTCGGAAGGGGCTCACGTACATGAAGGTATTGGTCACCGGTCACCAGGGTTATCTCGGCACGGTCATGGTGCCGCTGCTGCACGCCGCCGGCCACGACGTGGTGGGCTTGGACAACGGTTACTTCGCCGACTGCATTCTGGGGGCCGCGCCCGCCGAACCGCCCTGTCTCGCCCTCGATCTGCGTGACGTCACCGTTGACCAGTTACGCGGCTTCGACGCCGTGGTCCACCTGGCCGCGCTGTCCAACGACCCGCTGGGTGCGTTGGCGCCCGACATCACCTACGACGTCAACCACCACGCGTCGGTGCGCCTCGCGCGGCTGGCGAAGGAGGCCGGCGTCGGACGGTTCCTCTACGCGTCGACCTGCTCGGTGTACGGCGCGGCCGGCACCGAACTGGTGGCCGAGGACGCCGAACTGCATCCCATCACGCCGTATGCGATCAGCAAGGTGCGCGTCGAGGCCGACGTCGCCGCGCTGGCCGACGCCGACTTCGTGCCGGTGTTCCTGCGCAATGCCACGGCTTTCGGCTTCTCGCCCCGCTTGCGTGCCGACATCGTGTTGAACAATCTCGTCGGGCACGCCGTGCTCACGGGTGTGGTGCGGGTGATGTCCGACGGCACGCCGTGGCGTCCGCTGGTGCACGCCCAGGACATCGCGCGGGCCTTCGAGACGTGCTTGACCGCGCCGGCCGACGTCGTCAGCTGCCGTGCGTACAACGTGGGCACCGAGGCCAACAACGTCACCGTCGCCGAGATCGCCCAGGCCGTGGTGGACACCGTGCCCGGGTCGACGCTGCTGATCACCGGCGAATCGGGCTCGGACCCACGCTCCTACCGGGTGGACTTCAGCCGGGCGCGCGCCGAACTCGACTTCGAGGCGACCTGGTCGGTCGCCGACGGCGCCGCCGAACTCTACGAGGCCTATCTCGCGAACGGCCTGACGCAGACCGCCTTCGACGAGTCGTTCACGCGCCTGAGGCGGTTGGAATGGCTGACCGCCCAGGGTGTCCTCGACGAGACGATGCGTCGGGTCAGCGCAATTGCGTGACCAGGTGAGCCCAGCTACCCGCCGCCCGGTCGCGCGCCGACACGACGCCGACGGGCAGTGGCCACTCGATCGCGAGGTCGGGGTCGTCGTAGGCGACGCCGAGGTCCTCGGTCGGATCGTGCGGCCGGTCGATCCGGTAGCAGACGTCCGCCACGTCGGTGAGCGCCTGAAATCCGTGCAACAGGCCGGGCGGCACGTACAGGTGGCGGAAGTCGTCGTCGTCCAGGAGGAAGGCCTCCTGCATGCCGAACGTCGGCGACGCCGGCCGCGCGTCCACCAGCACGTCGTGCACCGCGCCGTGCGCGCACCGCACCAGCTTGGCCTCACCGCGGCCGCCTCTGCCGTGCATGCCGCGAACGACGCCCTTGGCGGAGCGCGACTGCGAGTCCTGCAGGAAGCCCGCCGCCGTGCCGGATACGCCCGCCCACGCGTCGAAGATCTCCGCGTCGAACGTCCGCGTGAACAGCCCGCGCTCGTCGCGAAAGGGCGTTGGCACCAAGGTCACGACGCCGGCCAGGGTGGACTCCTCGATGCGCACGCGGCCATGCTGCCATGAACGCCTGCCGGGCGTGTGGACACGACGACCTTCGGCGGGTGCTCGACGTCGGCGCCGTGCCCGCCGCCGACTACTTCCCGCCCGCCGAGTCGCCGGTCGACGAGGACGAGGGCACGCACCCCCTGGCGATGGACCTCTGCGCCCACTGCGGGCTGGCCCAGCTCACGGACGACGACACGGTCACCTCGGAGCCGCGGGGCGTGGAACCGCAGGCGCTGCGCGACCAGGCCCGCGACGCCGTGGACCGGGTCGGGCGGGCGGGGTGGCTCCGCGGCACGACGGTGCGCGAGTTCGGCAGCCCGCACGGAGGAACCTGGCTGCCGCTGCTCGACGAGCGGGGTTTCGCACCGACCGACGCCGCAGCCGACGTCGTCCTCGACTGCTTCGGCATCATGCACGAGCCCGATCAGCGGGCGGCCTTCGCCTCGCGGGCCGCGGCGACGGCACCCGGGGGAGTGCTTCTGCTGCAGTATCATTCGCTGTCGGCCATCGTGCGTCAGGGGCAGTGGAACGCGCTGCGCCACGGGCACTTCGCCTACTATTCGCTGCCCGCGCTGACGCAACTGCTGGCCGGGGCCGGGATGCGCGTGGTCACCGCGTGGGACTTCGAGCTGTATGGCGGAACGGTGTTGGTGGCCGCCGTGCACGCCGACGACGAGCGCGCGGCACGACCCGATCCGATCGTCGCCGCGACGCTGGCCGCGGATGCGGCGGTCACGGATCCCGAGGTGGTCGGCGCGCTGCAGGCGTCCGCCGACGGGTACGTGGCGGCACTGCGCTCGTGGCTGGTCGCCCAACGGGACTCTGGCACACGGGTGTACGGCTACGGGGCGGCGTCGCGGGCGGTCGCGGCCTTTGCGATGGCCGGGCTGAATCGCACGCTGATCGCGGGCGTCGCGGACGCGTCGACGGCCAAGCAGGGCCGCCGGATGCCCGGCACCGACGTGCCGATCATCTCCCCGGAGGAGCTGGTGGCGGCCGATCCCGACGTCGTCTTGCTTACGCTGCCGGACCTGTTGGCCGAGGTGTCGCGCCGCTTTCCGCGGTTGGCTGGTCGCTGGCGGACCGACGACCATATCGCCACGCGGAGCGACTGAAGAGCAGGCTGCGGCGGGCCTGCATGGTGACCGCGCCCAGCCAGCCGATCGACCGGTCCAGGCTGCCCATCCGCCAGGCCGCGTCCCGGGCGATCCGCCGCGTCAGCTCGACCTGCTGGCCGAATTGGGCGCGCACCGAGGTGAAGGCGGTGGCGCCGTCCGCCGAGACGCGGAAGGCCGCCATGGCGTCGGGCTGGCCCACGAAGTCGCCCTGGCGCAGCAGGCGGGTCCACAGTTCGAGTTCCATCGGGTAGAGCAGGTCGCCCTTGAAGCCGCCGACATCGACGAAGTCCTGGCGCCGGAACGTGACCGCGGCCGACGGCCCGATCGGGTTGCCGCCGCTGCGGACGACCTGCCGGACGACGGTCCGTCCGTCGTGGCGGCCCGTCAGCCGGCGCAGACCGGTCGAGCGGCGCAGGGGTTGGCCCGCGTCGTCGAGCAGGTCGACCTTGCAGGCCACCAGCGCCACGTCGGGGTTGTTGACCAGGACGTCGGCCTGATCCTGCACGCACGTCTTGTCGATCAGGTCGTCGGCGCACAGGAGTTTGATCAGTGGCGCGCGGCACAATTCGACGACCCGGTTCCAGTTGTCCGGCATCGACAGGGTGGCGTCGTTGCGCACGACGCGCAGCCGGGGATCCCGCCTCTCCTGCACCGCCTCGTCGAGGATCTGCCGCGTGCCGTCGGTGGTGTTGTTGTCCAGGACGAGGATCTCCATGTCCTCGCAGGTCTGGGCGAAGGCGGCGTCCAGGGTCTCGCGCAGGTGCTTCTCGGCCTGATAGGCCGGAATGCACAGCGAGACAGTAGGAACCGATGGTGCGGATGTGGGCCCGATGGCAGTCGTGGGCTCGGTCGACATGTGTTCCCCCCGTGTGGTCGAGCCAGTCGCTATCGCGTGGAGCGTCGCCATGACCTGGCCGCTCTGCGGGACGTGGTCAGCACCGCCCCCAATGTGGTGGCCCCCGCCGCCACCAGCGTGGCCACGGATTCGGCCACGTCGTCGATCTTCGTCTGACCGGACTCGACGACCAGGATCACCCCGTCGGTGGCGGCGCCGACGATGGCTGCGTCGGCCGCGTCCTGGACGGGAGCCGCGTAGACCACCACGACGTCGAACTCCTGGCGCAACGACTCCAGGACCTTGGGCAGGTTGCCGGTCGACAGGAGGGCCGTGGCCGTGGTGTCGGCGGGTACCCGGCCGGCACCGAGGATGTGGATGGCCGGTGCGTTCCACGTGGGCAGGCGTTCGGCGACGGCGACGGTCATGTCCGGCTGGCGCAGCAGGTCGGCGAGGCCCTCCCCGGCGACGGTGTTGGCGTCGAATCCCTTGCCCACGCGCATGTCCGAGTTGACCAGCACCACGCGGGCGCCCGCCTCGCTGGACGCCCGGCCGAGGTCGACGGCGGTCGCGAAGGCGGCCTCGGGTGTGCGTGCTCCGACGACGGTGACCACGCGTCCGCTGTCGGCGATCGTCATGCGGAGGCGGCGGAATTCCTCGACCCGCTGGTCGCCGTCCGCCCACGTGACCGACGCGTCGTGGGGCGGTTCGGAGAGGACGGGCACTCCGGTGGACTCGACCGCGTCGGAGGAGGTCACCTTGGCGTCCAACCGATCCCGGACCAGCGCGGTGACGAGGCCGACGAGAAGGCCTGCCAGGGCGCCGAAGAGCAGGTTGGTCATGGTGCTCGACCCGGTCTTCGCCGCGACCTTGGCGGCTTCGACGATGGTCAGGTTGGTGAAGGGGTTGTTCTGCTGGCCGGTGTTGCGCAGCTCGACCTCGCCGACCATCTGGACGAACTGGCGTCCGGCCGAGTCGGCCATCCGGCGGGCCTCGTCCGGATCGCTGTCGGTGACCGTGATTTCGATGAGCGCGGTCTCGGGCTCGGCAATGGCGGTGATCTTGCTGGCCACGTCGTTGGCCGCCGCGTCCAGATGCAGGTCGTCGACGACGCGTTGCGCCAGAACGTCACTCGTCACCAGGGCGGCATACGACTGGGCGCGGTCCTTGGTGAACATGCCGCACTGGTAGGCCTGTTCGATCGACCCCTCGGCGCACGTGCCGACCAGCACGCGCGTCGAACTGTGATACGACGGCGGGCTCAGTGCCGACACCGCTCCGGCGCCGACGATGCCGACGAGCACCGCGACGACGATGAGCGGCCAGCGGCGGCCGATCAGTCGCACGAACTCGACGATGCCCGCCTGGCGGGGCACGTCGTCCACCGCGGGTGGCGCGAGTTCCCGGTTGGCGACTCGATTCGATGACATGTGAAGACTCCTATCCGTCCGCTGCCGCGGGCGTCGCTGCGAGATTCGAGACCCCGACGGGCGGAACGTGTGAGCTGGCGTCGTCGCGTAGCTGCAACACCTTGTAGACCAACGGAACACAGTTGGCGGCCGTGGCCAGGCACCCGCCGACGGCGGCGCCGATGGCGCCGTGGACGTGACCGCCGACGGCGATCGCGGAGATGAACGCGAAGGCGAATCCGATGCCGACCTTGGCGACGAATCGCTCGTGGCCCTGGGCCTGCAGCACCGCGCTCAGCGCCGCGGCGAGCACGGCGAACGGGATTCCGAGGACCAGCACCGAGAGTGCTCTGCCCGCGGCGCGGTACTCCTCGCCGTAGAGCAGCACGCACAGGGGTTCGGCGACGAAGTAGCCGACCGGCGCCACCACGAGCAGCACGGCCGGCAGCAGGACGGCGATGCGGAGCCCGGCCTTCCTGGCCTGGCCGGGGGTCGCGCGGGCGGCGGGCGGCAGGACGGTCGACGCCAGGGTGCCGGGAATGAGGATCAGCGGACTGGTCACCCGGGAGGCGGCCGCGTACAGACCCGCACTGTGGGCACCGGCGAAGGCGGAGACCAGGAACGTGTCCAGCGTCGAGATCTGGGCCGTGACGTTGTTGATGAAGAACGCAAAGGAGTTGCGGAACACCGTCTTCCACGGCAGCCGGGAGCCCACCGCCACCACGCGACTCCGCAGGAAGTAGGTGCTCTGCAGGTAGCCCGCGAACGCTCCGATCAGCTGGGCGAGCGCGTAGGCCCACAGCGCGGAGACGTCGCCGAGCACGAGCCCGACGAAGACCAGGAATTGGACGCCGCGGCGCAGCAGGATCGAGGACGAGGGAATGAGCTTGGAGTCCGCGGCAATCGGCACGCTGAGCCGGTATTCGACGCACCGGTCGATCGCCACCGAGAGGATGAGCGCCGTCAGGCTCAGCGGGATGACGTGCTGGGCCGAGAGGCCGACGCCGATCGCCAGCGCGAGGATGCCGAACGCCCACGTGGTGATGGTGGTGTAGCGCAGCGCCGAGGAGACCATGACGTGGTCTTCGCGCGCATAGGACTTCGAGATCAGTGTGGACAGTCCGAAGTCGGTGACCGTGAACAGCACCATGCAGAAGCCGATGATGGCCGAGGTCATGCCGATCTCCGACGGGGAGACGGCCCTGGCGAGCACGATGACGTTGACGGCCTGCAACACGTTGGCGAGGATCCGTGCCGACAGGATCGAGGCGAATTGCGCGTTCACGTCGCCCGCACCGTCTGCAGGATCCGGCGGACGGCGAACGGCGGCCAGCTGAGTGCGGCGCCGGCCAGCAGCACCGTCTTGGCGGCACGGTGGGACTGTTCGGTCAGCATCGACCGGCGGTAGAGGCCCAGGCTGACGCTCTCGGCGCGGATCTTGAACTTCTCCGACACGTCGAGCTGATCGGCGTAGCCGCTCGGGTCGAACTGGGGAAGCCCCTTGGCGCGGCGGTGGTGATTGCTCACCGCCAGACCGATGTTGGTGCGCACCCGCCGCATGCTCGAGGCGTTGATGCCGCCCCCGTGGAACGCGTAGTCCAGGACGTGGTCGGTGACGTTGGCGAGCCGGCCCGTCTCGGAGAGACGCAGGAAGAGGTCCCAGTCCTCGGCGACGCCGTGGTCCCAGTAGCCGCCGACGGCGTCGAGCGCCGATCGACGCATCATCACCGACGGGTGGCACATCGCGTGTTGACCGCGGAGCAGGGCGCCGACGATGCCGTCGTGGTCCAGGGGGAAGGTCGACGCGGACTCGGCGACACCGCCGACGACCCGCCGGATCTGGCCGCCGACCAGCACGACGTCCGGGTGGCCCTCGAGGTACTCGAGTTGCGTGCGAAGACGACCGGGTACGGACACGTCGTCGGCGTCCATCCGGGCGACGTACGGCGCCGACGACGCGGCGATGGCCTCGTTCAGCGACGCGGACAGGCCGCGGTTGGGTCGCGAGACGACCGTGACGCGGGCGTCGTCGGCGAAGGCGCCGAGGGCCGCCAGGGTGCCGTCGGTGCTGCCGTCGTCGACCACGATCAGTTCCAGCGGCACCGAGTCGTCGGCCAGCACGCTGCGTACGGCGGCGGCGATCGTCGTCTCGGCGTCGAAGGCCGGGAGGACCACGCTGACGACGGGTCGCGTGCCGGTGCCGTCAGCGGCCACGTAGGACCGCCAGGAGGAATCGGGCGTTGCCGAACAGGTAGCGGCGCCACAGCCGCTTGGGCTCCGACATCAGCCGGTAGGCCCATTCGAAGCCGGAGTTCTGCACCCACTTGGGGGCCTCGCGCACCGAGCCGGCCACGAAGTCGAAGGCGGCGCCGACGCCGATGAAGACGCCGGGCAGGCGCTCGGCGAGCGCGGCGGCGGCGAAGTCCTGCTTCGGGGTGCCCATGCCGATCCAGACGATGTCGGGGTTGGCCCTGGCGATGCGTTCGATGCACTCCTCGTCCAGAGCCTCCTCGACGGGGCCGAACGGCGGCGCGTAGGCGTCGACGATGTTCACGCCCGGGTAGCGGGTCGTGGTCTCGTCGACGAGCTTGGTGAGCGTCTCGTCGGTGGCGCCGAGCATGAAGTGGCGGAGGTCGCTGTCGCGGCCCTGGTCGAGGACGTCGACGAAGAACGAGGGACCGCGCACCCGACCGGCCTTCTGCGGGCTGCGGGCGCGGTTGCGCATGGCCCAGGCCACGGGTGCGCCGTCGGGCAGGGTGAGGCCGGGTCCGTCGAACAGCTCCCGGTACTCCTGGTCCTGGCTGGCCAGCGCGACGCAGTAGGCATTGGACAGTCGCACGACCAGGCTCTGGCCGGACGACTGCGCGGCTATGGAGACGACGTCGCGAACGGCGGTGTCGAGATCGGTCACCTCGAACGGGAGTCCGCCGATCAAGACGGACTCGCGCGGGCTGCGGAGGTCTAGCTCTTTGGAGTCAGTCACCTGGGCCTCGTCGACGTTTGTCACTCATTGCCTCGCAAATTCGGTCAGATTTTGCCCCGCAACCGGTCGGGGCTCAGTTTTCGGCCGGATCCTTGGAGGGAGCTGACCGATTCGGCTCACTTCAATGTGTGCCAGGCGAACATATGTAAGCCATTTTCCCACTAATTACCCTGTGTTTATACCCTAGTTGCGGTTGCCTGTACATCCGACAACGCATCATACGACGTGATTCATACCACTGGTATGTTTTCTAAACTTAGCGCCAACTCGCAGATTCAGCAAACATTTGCTACGTTTCAGTCAGGTGGCGGCCCGCGCTGCTTCTAGATCGGTGTCCAGATCCGGGAACCGGTAACGCGATTCATCCCGGGTGACCGTCGCGCGTCGGCGATCGGCGAGACCCGTGGCCGAGGGGAGGTGACGTGGCGAGCAACGGATGCGGTGAGTCCGCGAGCCGGACCTCAGGGACGCGGCGGAGCCTGGTACGGCGCCGAGACGAACCAACCGGTCACGCCTCGGATGGCATGCCGGACGGTGCCGTCGGACTCGTCGCGCACCACGGCCGTGCAGCCGACGCCCGGCGCAATGGCGAAGTCGGCGTCGCCGACGGACACGCGTCCCGGACCCGAGATCACCTTGGTGGTGACCCCCTCGGCGCCGACGACGGCCGGCAGGGTCGACGGTCCGTCGAGCGTCAGCCGCAGCGAGGTCGCGCCCGCGCTCGCGTTCAGCACCCCTTCGGCCTGGACGCCGCCGTTCGCCGCGATGAAGGCGTCGACCTCGTAGCCCGTACTGGTGTTGACGATCAGGCGGCCGGAGTCCGGCCCCTGGTCGACCGCGGTTTGGTAGTTGGTCCAGCGGGAGCTGTTGATCGACAGTGCGTCGCCGCGCACGTAGCGCACCGACACCGGCCCCTTGGCCACCCGCAGGAACCGGCAGCCGTTGAGCGTGACCGCCGCCGGGCCGGTGGTGTCGTCACCGACGACGAGGTCCTCGCCGCCGATGCGCTCGAAGTTGATCCCGTGCAGGGAAATCGACCGCGTCTCGTTGCCGGACAGCAGTACGCCACGGCCGCAGCCCGCGAAGTCGCCGCCCACCCACTCCAGCGCCTCGACGCCGTTCTCGACGATCACCGCGGTGTCGCATTCCACGGCGCTGCAGTTGCGCAGTCCCAAGGGGGCGGTCGGCGCGAAGTTGGTCGTCGGGAACTGCCACCCGATGCCGGACCGTCCGACGCTGACGCCGTCGTAGCCACCGTCCCAGCTGGACTCGTGCCGGACGCCGATGCCGTGGTCGAACACGGTGACGTCGGACACCGAGAATCTCGAGGCGAGTTGGACGCTCAGGCCGACCAGGTTGGGCTGCTTCTTGGTCGCCACCAGGGACAGGCCTGAGATGGCCCAGTCGGAGTTGTACTCGTTGCCGCCGGGCACCCCGTGCGCGGTGATCGACGGTTCGGTGCCCTCGTTGCGCAGGGTCGTGACGCCACGGCCGGAGCCCCGGACGTTCACGCGCCCCTTCTCGGGCAGCGTCATGCCGAGGAAGCCGTACTCGCCGCCGGGCAGCACCACGTCGGCGCCCACCTTGACCGACTCCGCGATGGCCGCGTTCAGGGCATCGGTGTTCGCCTGCGGGCTACCGCCCGTCGACACCTTCGCCAACACGCTCCTGGCGCTCACCTCGACCTCGACCGAACCCGGGTCGGTGCGCGAACACGACGTGGCGGCGGCGGCGACGCCCGCGCCGACCGCGGCGGCGGACGCCATCAGCAGCCCGCGCCTGCCCTTGTCGAATGCGTTGCGATCGTTCGGGTTACGCGACGGCTCGGATGAATCGGCTGGCATGTCGACTGACGTCACGTCGGGTCCTTCGGGTTCACGGCATGGCAGCGAGATGCTCTTTCCGACGACCATACTTCAGCACGGATCGAGGAGTTGACCGGATGTTGACGCAGCTACGTGGCGCTGGGCCCTGGATCGTCGGCCTGGCGGCCGCCATGGTGGCCGGTGCCGCCGTCGCGATCTCCCCGCTGTTCCTCGCCGCCGAGGTGCTGCTGCTGATCGTGCTGGCCGCACTGCTCTACCCGAACAGCCGGTGGCAGCTCGCGCCGCTGACGGTGCTGGTGGTGTCCCCGGCGATCTTCCTCGACGCGGCGGGCGAGCCGATGCCCAACGGCGACGCGGCGCAGAAGGCGTTGCTGATCGTGGCGCTCGGCTGCCTGGTGTTCACCGCGGGGGTCCGGTGGTCGAACGTCGGCGCGGCGGCGGTGGCCGCGGTGGGTCTGGCCCTCGTGGTGTCGGTTCTGGACGTCGGCGGGGCCATCGACGTCGGTGCCGCGCTGGCCGGCCGCGCGTTCGTCGGATATTCGCTGCCGTGGCTGTTCCTCTTCGTCGACTGGCGCGCGATCGGCGTCTCCCGGGGTCTCGGACTGCTCACCAAGTTGCCCCTGCTGTCGGTGATCGCGGGGGTACCACTGCAGCTCGCCGGGGTGTCGACGGTGTTCAGCGTCGAGGCCACCGGCGTGCCGCGCCTCGAGGGCGCCTCGATCCCGGCGCACCTGGCGTTCCTCTCCCTCGTGGGGCTGGCGGCCGGGCTGTGTCTGCTCGGATTGCCCGCCGTGGACCGCAACCCCCACACCTACCTGTGGGTCGGGCTGAACCTCGCCATCCTGGTGGCCACCGCGACGCGCGGCGGCATCGGCGTCGGCCTGGGCCTGGTGGCCGTGTTCATCGTGCATGCGCTGATGGTCAGCCGGTCGTCGTCGCGGTTGGCGCGCCGCGGTGCCTGGATGGCCACCGCCATCGGCGTCGTCGCCATGGCTGCGGCGGCACCCGAACTGATCCGACGCAGCATGGGCAACAGCTACGAGGGCACGTTCAACCTCTCGGGCCGAGATCAGGCCTGGGACTTCTTCTTCGGCCTGGCCACCCAGAGCCCGGTCACCGGCAAGGGGCTGGGCTTCGCCACCATCGCGGTTCAGCTGTATGCGCCGCCGAACGTCCAGAAGGAGTTCGTGGCGCCTCACAACGAGTACATCCACCTGTGGCTGGACGGGGGAATGCCGTTCCTGGTTGCGATGATGGCCGCCATGCTGACACTGTTCTTCCTGGCCGCGCGGGCACACCGCGGGACCGTCCGATGGGTGATCGCGACCTTCGCGGTGGGCTTCCTGGGGTATTCGTTCACCGACAACACCTTCTCCACACCGCAATTCACCGTGCTGGTGATCATGCTGCTCGGCATCCTGGTGGCCAATCCGGCGCCGCCCCGCAGACCCACCGCTCCGGCGACGTCGCCCGCGCCGAGGGCGGCGGTGCCCGCGTGAACGCGCCGGGGGAGCGCACGTTCGAGAAGTCCCGGCACCTGCAGGACCGGTTGCACGAGCTGATCCCCGGCGGTGCGCACACCTACGCCAGGGGCTCGGACCAACTGCCGGAGTTCATGACGCCGGTGCTCACCCGTGGCAGCGGCGCCCGCGTCTGGGACGCCGACGGCAACTGCTTCGTCGAGTACGGGATGGGCCTGCGGTCGGTCACCCTCGGCCACGGATATCAGCCGGTGCTCGACGCGGTCACCACCACCATCGCCGACGGGGTCAGCTTCACCCGGCCGTCGGTGCTGGAACTCGCTGCGGCAGAGGACTTCCTGAGTCTGGTGCCGGCCGCCGACATGGTGAAGTTCGCGAAGAACGGGTCCGACGCCACCACCGCGGCGGTCAAGCTGTCCCGTGCGGTCACGGGCCGCCGCCGCATCGCGATGTGCACCCAGCCGTTCTTCTCGACCGACGACTGGTTCATCGGGTCCACCCAGATGAACGCGGGCATTCCCGACGGGTGCGCCGACGCCGCCCGCTTCGACTACAACGATCTCGACTCGCTGTCGAAGGCGTTGTCCGGCAACGACATCGCGTGCGTGGTGATGGAGGCCGCCAGTGCGAGCGCCGAGCCGGAGCCCGGGTATCTGGAGGGCGTCCGCGCGCTGTGCGACCGGCACGGGTCGCTGCTGGTCTTCGACGAGATGATCACCGGGTTCCGCTGGTCGATGCACGGCGCGCAGGGCGTCTACGGGGTCGAGCCCGACCTGTCCTGCTGGGGCAAGGCGATGGCCAACGGCTTCCCGCTCGCGGCGCTGGCCGGCAAGCGCGAGCACATGGAACTCGGCGGGCTGCGCACCGAACGCGACCGCGTCTTCCTGCTCTCGACCACGCACGGCCCGGAGACCGCCTCGCTGGCCGCCTTTCGCGCGGTGGTGCACGCCTACCGCACCGAGGATCCCGTCGGTCGCATGGAGCACGCGGGCCGGTTACTGGCGCGGGGGGTCAGCGAGGCCGTCGCCGCCGTCGGGCTGGGCGACTACGTCAGCGTGGTCGGTCGCCCGTCGTGCCTGGTCTTCGTCACCCGTGGACCCGACGGCGTGCCGTCGCAGGCCTACCGCACCCTGTTCCTGCAGGAGCTGATGCGCCGCGGCGTCCTGGGGCAGTCCTTCATCACCTCGGCCGCGCACACCGACGCGGACGTGGCCGCCACCGTCGAGGCGGTCCGCGGAGCGCTGCCCGTCTACGGCCGGGCGATCGAGGCAGGGACCACCGACGGACTGCTCGACGGCCGCCCCGTCGCCCCGGCCCTGCGCCGGTCGGCCGAACCGCGGCTACTTCGCGGCGCGCGTAGCGGGATGAATCGCGATTAGCCCCAAGCTGCTGCGGCGCTTGCACATTGCCGCGAGTTCGGCGTAGGCGTTCGCGCCGAGGAGTTCGGTCAGTTCAGGAGCGTAGGACTGCCACACCTGCCGGGCTCCGACGTGGGCGTTGGGGTCGCCGGTGCAATACCAGTGCAGATCTGCACCGCCCTCGCCCCAGCCGCGACGGTCGTATTCGGTGATGGTGGTGCGCAGCACCTGGGTGCCGTCGGGCCGCTCCACCCATTCCTGGCTGCGCCGGATCGGCAGCTGCCAGCAGATCTCTGGCTTCATCGTCAGCGGTTCCACGCCCAGCTTGAGCGCCTTGGAGTGGAGCGCACATCCGATGCCGCCCTCGAACCCGGGACGGTTGAGAAAGATGCAGGCGCCCTTGTACTTCCGGGTCCGCAGATTGTCCTTGCCGTCGTACTCGTCCATCTCGAGATAGCCCTTGCGGCCCAGGCCCTTGTCGCGGAACTGCCAGTCCTCGTCGGTGAGCTGCTTCACGGCGTCGTCGAGCTTGGCGACGTCGTCGTCGTCGGACATGAAGGCGCCGTGGCTGCAGCAGCCGTCGTCGGGCCGGTTCTCCACCGTGCCCTGGCACGCGGGCGTGCCGAACACGCACGTCCACCGCGAACACAACCAGGTCAGGTCGGCGGAGATCAGATGTTCGGGGTTGTCGGGGTCGAAGAACTCCACCCATTCTCGGGCGAAGTCCAAGTCGACCTCACCGTTCTTGGCACCGGGGCGCGATCCGCTCACGGAACGCAACGGTAGACCCGATAACGTGGGTCTCGTGCGATTGGGCGTGCTCGACGTGGGTAGCAACACGGTTCATCTGCTCGTCGTCGACGCCCGGCGAGGTGGACACCCGACGCCGATGAGCTCCACGAAGGCCTCGTTGCGCCTCGCCGAGGCCATCGACGGGTCCGGAAAACTCACCCGCAAGGGTGCCGACAAACTCGTCGACACCATCGACGAATTCGCCAAGATCGCCGCGAGTTCGGGCTGCGTCGAGCTGATGGCGTTCGCGACGTCCGCGGTGCGCGATGCGACGAACTCCGAAGACGTGCTGGCTCGGGTGCTTTCGGAGACCGGGGTGGCGCTCAAGGTCCTCTCGGGCGTGGACGAGTCCCGGCTGACGTTCCTCGCCGTCCGGCGGTGGTACGGCTGGAGTCCCGGCCGCATCATCAACATCGACATCGGCGGCGGCTCGCTCGAACTGTCCAGCGGCGTCGACGAAGAACCCGAGGTGGCGCTGTCGCTCCCGCTGGGCGCCGGCCGCCTGACCAGGGAGTGGCTGCAGGACGATCCGCCGGGCCGCCGTCGGGTCGCGATGCTGCGGGACTGGCTGTCGACGGAGATGGCCGACGCCGGCGCGCGGGTGCTCGAGGCGGGTGCTCCCGACCTGACCGTGGCGACCTCCAAGACCTTCAGATCGCTCGCGCGACTCACCGGCGCGGCGCCTTCCGGCGCTGGACCGCGGGTGAAGAGGACACTGACAGCATCGGGCCTTCGTCAGCTCATAGCATTCATCTCTAGGATGACGACGGCCGATCGAGCGGAGTTGGAAGGGGTGAGCGCCGAGCGAGCGCCACAGATCGTGGCGGGAGCGTTGGTAGCTGAAGCGAGTATGAAGGCCCTTGCGATCGATACCGTGGACATTTGCCCCTGGGCGTTGCGAGAAGGGTTGATCTTGCGGAAACTCGACAGTGAGGCCGACGGGACCGCCTTGTTCGGAACCTCGGCGGGCTTGGCCAGAGCCAGAGGCGCGAGACGATGACTGATCCAGACGATGCCACCTCCACGCGACCCATCTCGGTCGCGGAGCTGCTGGCGAAGAACGGCACCATCGGTGCGCCACCGGCCGGCGGTCGACGCCGGCGCCGCCGGGGCAACAGCGACGCGGTGACCGTCGCCGAGCTCACCGGCGAGATTCCGATCGTCAACACCGGCTCGATGCCCGTCTTCCGGGAGCCGGTCGCCGAACCCGAACCCGAACCCGTCGCCGAACCCGAGCCGGTCGCCGAGCCCGAAGCGGTCGCCGAGGCGGAACCAGAGGTCGAGGCCGAGGCGGTCGAGCCGGACGTCGAGCCCGAAGCCGATCCCGAGCCCGCCGAGCCGGAGGCCGAACTCGGGTCCGAAGCGGATCTCGAGCCGGAGCCGCTCGAAGCCGAGGCGGAACCAGAACCCGAACCCGAACCCGAGCTGTCCGCGGCCGAACTGGACTACCAGGCCCACCTCGACCAGCGCGACGCCGACCCCGACCCGGTCGACTTCTTCGCACCGGCCGCCCGTCGTCCGCAGGCGTCGACCACCGGCTCGTTCGCCGCGCAGAGCGGCGGTGCCGAGCAGATGAGCCCCGACCCCGTCGTCGACGACGACGAGATGCTCGACCTCGGACCCGACGTCGACTTCGGCGAGGTTCTGGACAAGCACACCGCCGACGATGACGACGACGAGGACGAACTGCGTCAGGAGACGCCGTCGTACCTTCGGTCCACCAGCGACACGCTGTTCGGCGGTCAGTCCGTGGCCGACGACCTGGCTCGCCGGGGACGCACGCCGGGGCCCGAGGAGATCGACCTCGGCGACGACGACGCCACCCCGGCGGAGACCGTCGCCGAACCGGCCGACGAGCGCCCCGCGGACGAGGGCTCGGCCGTCGTCAGGGGCGTCTGGGTGGTGGTGCAGTGCATCCTCGCCGTCGCCTTCGGTGCCGGCCTGTTCATCGCCTTCGACCAGCTGTGGCGGTGGAACACCATCGTCGCGCTGGTGTTGTCCGTCCTCGTCATCCTCGGCCTGGTCGTCGGCGTGCGCGTCGTACGCAAGACCGAGGACATCGGCAGCACCCTGATCGCCGTGGCGGTCGGTGCCCTCGTCACGCTGGGACCCCTGGCACTTCTGCAGTCGCACTGACGCGTCACACTGTCGGCTAGTGCGCCCCGCAATCAAGGTCGGTCTGTCGACTGCCTCGGTGTATCCCTTGAGGACCGAGGCGGCCTTCGAGTACGCCGCCCGCCTGGGCTACGACGGCGTCGAGCTGATGGTGTGGGCCGAAGCGGCCAGCCAGGACCTCGCGGCCGTCAGGCGGATGTCGAAGACCTACGGCATCCCGGTGCTGAGCGTGCACGCGCCGTGCCTGCTGATCTCCCAGCGGGTGTGGGGCGCCGATCCCGTGTCCAAGCTCGACCGCAGCGTCCGCGCCGCCGAGGAGCTCGGCGCGCAGACCGTCGTCGTGCATCCGCCGTTCCGGTGGCAGCGGCGCTACGCCGAGGGATTCGCCGACCAGGTCGCCGCCCTCGAGCAGTCCAGCGACGTGATGGTCGCGGTGGAGAACATGTTCCCGTTCCGGGCCGACCGCATCTTCGGCACCGGCCAGCCGTCGATCTCCCGGATGCGCAAGCGCGGTGGCAGCCCGGGCATCGCGGTGTCGGCGTTTGCGCCGTCCTACGACCCGTTGGACGGCAACCACGCCCACTACACGCTCGACCTGTCCCACTCGGCCACGGCCGGCACCGACGCCGTCGAGATGGCGGGCCGGATGGGCGACGGGCTGGTGCACCTGCACCTCTGCGACGGCAGCGGTGCCTCCACCGACGAGCACCTGGTGCCGGGCCGCGGCACGCAGCCCACCGTCGAGATCTGTCAGATGCTGGCCGCGAGCAACTTCGCCGGACACGTCATCCTCGAAGTGACGACCTCGGGGGCGCGCACGGCGGCCGAGCGCGAGCAGCTGCTGACCGAGTCACTCGAATTCGCCCGTATTCACCTGTTGCGTTAGGAGCCGACGCCAATGGAGGGATCGACGTCGTTCGTCGACGCGATGAAGCTGACGCAGGTGTCGTCGGGGGACGACGCCGTGTCCTCGGTCTTCGAGGGAGAGCTCAACGAGCACTGGACCATCGGCCCCAAGGTGCACGGCGGGGCGATGCTGGCGCTGTGTGCGAACGCGGCCCGGACGGCCGTCGGCGGGCAAGGCAACGTGCAGCCGATCGCGGTGTCGGGCAGCTTCCTCTGGGCGCCGGACCCGGGTCGGGTGCAGGTGGTCACCACCGTGCGCAAGCGGGGCCGGCGGGTCAGCCTGGTGGACGTGGAGCTGAACCAGGGCGACCGCACTGCCGTCCGCTCCGTGATGACGATGGCCGAGCCCGAGCACGACGCCCCGCCGCTGCTGACGGTCAACCCGGTGATCCCGCTGATGACGCCGGACCCGCCGCCGGGACTCGAGCCGATCGGGCCCGGGCATCCGATGGCCGACGTGGTGCATCTGGCCCACGGCTGCGACATCAGGCCCTCGCTGACGACCATGGAACCGCGGGCCGACGGCGGGCCTCCGGTGATCGAGTACTGGGTGCGCCCGAAGGAGGGTTCGCCGGACGTGTTGTTTGCGCTGCTGTGCGGTGACGTGTCGGCGCCGGTGACGCTGGGAGTGAACCGATCCGGTTGGGCGCCAACGGTTCAGCTCACCGCCTATCTGCGGGGCATGCCCGCCGACGGCTGGTTGCGGGTGATGTGCACGACGATGCAGATCGGTCGGGAGTGGTTCGACGAGGACCACGTCGTCGTCGACTGCGAGGGGCGCATCATCGTGCAGTCGCGACAGCTCGCCCTGGTGCCGCCGGCGCAGTGACCGGGTCGCCGACCGCACGGTTGACGTACGCGAATCCCGAGTAGGGGCGCACGGAAGCGTGCACTCGGCGAGGCACCACGGTCATGGCCGCCGTCCCCGCGCGTGCAATGCTTGCCGACGTGGCGAGAATTGCGATCATCGGCGGCGGAAGTATCGGCGAGGCACTGCTTTCCGGGCTGTTGCGCTCGGGCAGGCAGGCCAAGGACATGGTGGTCGCCGAACGGCACCCCGACCGTGCGAAGTATCTGTCCGAGACCTATTCGGTCTACGTGACGTCGGTGGCCGACGCCGCCGAGAACGCGGCCTACGTCGTCGTGGCGGTCAAGCCGTCGGACGTCGAGCGTGTCATCGGGGACATCGCCGAGGCCGCGGCCCACGCCGAGAACAGCAGTGCCGAGCAGGTGTTCGTCTCCGTCGCCGCCGGCGTCAGCACGGCCTACTACGAGGCCAACCTGCCGGCCGGTTCGCCCGTGATCCGGGTGATGCCCAACGCGCCCGTCGTCGTGGGCGGCGGCGTCAGCGCCCTGGCGGCCGGCCGGTTCGCGACCGCCGAGCAGCTCAGGGAAGTCTCGGCGATCTTCGACGCCGTCGGCGGTGTGCTGACCGTGCCGGAGTCACAGCTCGACGCGGTCACCGCAGTCTCGGGCTCGGGTCCGGCGTACTTCTTCCTGATGGTCGAGGCGCTCGTCGACGCCGGTGTCGCGCAGGGTCTGCCGCGGGCCGTGGCGACCGATCTGGCGGTGCAGACGATGGCCGGTTCGGCCGCGATGCTGCTCGAGAGCCTGGACCGGGCCAACCCGTCCGGCGACGGCGCCATGGGCACCGCCTTGGATACCAGCCCGGCTCAGCTGCGTGCGACCGTGACGTCGCCGGGGGGCACCACCGCCGCTGGTCTGCGGGAATTGGAGCGGGGGGGCCTGCGGGCGGCGGTGGCCGAGGCCGTCGCGGCGGCAAAAACACGCTCTGAGCAGCTAGGAATTACACCAGAGTAGTTCAGGCAATCTGAACGGATTAACCCACACCCGTCGCAATAACCACAGTGGCCACGCTATTCTCCCTGAGGTATGCGCGCTCCTGCGCCAGCGGTGGGGAAGCCGTTGGACAAGACGTGCCTGATTGATTGGGTTGCGATGACGTCTATGAACGGGCCATCGGCGCGGGATTCCGCCAGTGGTAAATCGGCGCGCGACGGCTCCGGCGGCGAGCCAGCACGGCAGCAATTCCTCACCGTGGCCGAAGTGGCCAGCTTGATGAGGGTCAGCAAGATGACGGTCTACCGGCTCGTGCACAACGGCGAACTGCCCGCGGTGCGCGTCGGTCGGTCCTTCCGGGTGCACGCCAAGGCCGTCCACGACCTCCTGGAGACGTCGTACTTCGACGCCGGGTAGTCCTGGCAGGTTCGGCACACCCGGTTCGTCAGCAGGGCGACCCGGGATCAACACGGCCGTTTTCGTCCCCCCGAGCATCCCGGGTATGGTGACGAGTCGGTTCTCCTGGCACAAATGCCGGGATATGTCTTAGGTAGCGGAGTTCATGGGTTCAGTCATCAAGAAGCGTCGCAAGCGCATGTCGAAGAAGAAGCACCGCAAGTTGCTTCGCCGCACCCGGGTGCAGCGCAGAAAACTCGGTAAGTAGCCACTCAGGCTTCTCCCGCTAGTGTGAGCGGATGGATTCGACGGGTGACTCGACGGATGCCGTTGGGCATCCGAAGGTCGTCCTGGTCACCGGGGCCTGCCGGTTTCTCGGCGGGTACCTGACGGCCAGGCTGGCGCAGAATCCGGCGATCGACCGTGTCATCGCGGTCGACGCCGTGTCGCCGAGCAAGGACCTCCTCCGACGGATGGGGCGCGCCGAGTTCGTACGTGCCGACATCCGAAACCCGTTCATCGCCAAGGTGATTCGCAACGGGGACGTCGACACCGTCGTCCACGCCGCGGCGGCGTCCTACGCACCGCGAGCGGGCGGCAGGGCGGCGCTCAAGGAGCTCAACGTGATGGGCGCGATGCAGTTGTTCGCGGCCTGCCAGAAGGCTCCCTCGGTGCGGCGGGTCATCCTCAAGTCCACCTCCGAGGTGTACGGCTCGAGTCCCCGGGACCCGGTCATGTTCACCGAGGACGGCAGTTCGCGCCGGTCTCCCGGCGAGGGCTTCGCCAAGGACAGCATCGACATCGAGGGGTACGCCCGCGGCCTGGCCCGTCGGCGCCCCGATCTCTCGGTGACCATCCTGCGGCTGGCCAACATGATCGGCCCCGCCATGGACACCGCGCTGTCGCGCTTCCTCGCAGGGCCGGTCGTGCCGTCGGTGCTCGGCTACGACGCGCGACTGCAGCTGCTCCACGAACAGGACGCCCTCGGCGTGCTCGAACGGGCCACGATCTCCGGCAGGTCGGGCACGTTCAACGTCGGCGCCGCGGGAATCATCATGATGTCGCAGGCCATCCGGCGATCGGGACGGGTTCCGCTTCCGGTGCCGAGATCGGCACTGACTGCCGTTGATTCGCTGAGGCGGGCGACCCGGTACACCGAGCTGGACCGCGAGCAGCTGAACTACGTCAGCTACGGCCGGGTGATGGACACCGCGCGAATGCGCAAGGACCTAGGTTACAACCCGAAGTGGACCACGGCGGAGGCTTTCGACGATTACGTGCGGGGCCGAGATTTGCAGCCGATCCTCGATCCGCGATGGGTACGCTCGATCGAGAGTCGGGCCATTTCAGCAGCACAGCGACTGCGGCGTTAGTCTTGTACTTCGAGGCGTGGGGGAGGTAAGTACGTGGCTGGCGAGTCAAAGGCGAAAGTCATTCCGCTGCACTCGAATTCAACTCGAGCGTCAGAAAGGCGACGTGCCGCGGCCCGCGAGGGCGCGCGCAGGCATCCGTCGCTGCTCGACGATTCGGGTTCGCGGGCGTCGGCCGAGCAGATTGCGGCCGTGGTGCGCGAGATCGACGACCACCCCGACTTCGCCGGTGGCGACGCGGGGGTCGACGAGGGTCCCAACGAGCTGAGCCAGCGCATCGCCGCGGTCGCCGAATTCGTCCGCAAGCGGATGTCGGGCGACTACACGGTCGACGAGTTCGGCTTCGACAAACACCTCAACGAGGCAATCTTTCTGCCTTTGCTCCGCGGGCTGTTTCGCAACTGGTTCCGGGTGGAGGTCAGCGGGATCGAGAACCTGCCCGACACCGGTGCGGCCCTGATCGTCGCCAACCACGCGGGCGTGCTCCCGATGGACGGGCTGATGGCCTCGGTCGCCGTGCACGACAACCATCCGCGCCACCGGGATCTGCGGCTGCTGGCCGCCGACATGGTCTTCGACATGCCCGTGATGGGGCAGGCGGCGCGCAAGGCGGGCCACACGATGGCCTGCACGGCGGACGCCCACCGGCTGCTGGCCGCCGGCGAGCTCACCGCGGTGTTCCCCGAGGGCTACAAGGGCCTGGGCAAGAACTTCCGCGATCGCTACAAGCTGCAGCGCTTCGGCCGCGGCGGGTTCGTCTCCGCCGCGCTGCACGCCCGCGCGCCGATCGTGCCGTGCTCGATCGTGGGGTCGGAGGAGATCTATCCGATGCTCGCCGACGTGAAGCTGCTGGCCCGGCTGCTGGGCCTGCCGTACTTCCCGGTCACTCCGCTGTTCCCGCTCGCCGGACCGCTCGGCCTGGTGCCCCTGCCGTCGAAGTGGCACATCCAGTTCGGTGAGCCCATCTCGACCGAGGGCTACGACGAGTCGGCGGCCGACGATCCGATGGTCACCTTCGAACTGACCGACCAGGTGCGCGAGACCATTCAGCAGACGCTCTACCAGTTGTTGGCCAACCGGCGGAACCCCTTCCTCGGCTGAGGATCCTCAGGCGCCGGTCTTGCTTTGCCCGGCAATCATCCGCTTCATCGCGGCGTCACGGCCTGCGGCGATCTGCGCGGTCACCTCGTCGTGTTCGTCGGTGTTGGTCGACTCGCCGAACAGGGTGACGATGCTGGTCAGGATCGGGGTGCCGTCGTCGTCGGTCACCTCGCCGCGGACCTCGGTGATGATGGCGCCGTGGGACTCGATGACCGAATCCAGGTAGGAGTCGAACCAGAGCTTGTCGCCGACGACGATCGGGCGGTGGAAGATCAACTTCTGGTCGCGGTGCAGCACGCGCTCCATGTTGATCGGCACGTCGAACTGGTTGAAGATCTCGTCCTGCACCCGGCGTCCGGCCACCGCGACGAAGGTCAGCGATGCGATCAGGGCCGCCTGGCCGCATTCGGCGGCGGCGTCCTCGTCGTAGTGGGCCGGGTGGTCGTCCTTCACCGAGCGGGCGAACTCCCGCACCTTCTCGCGGTCCACCAAGAAGTAGTCGGGGTACCGGAAGTGGGTCCCGATGATGTCTTGGGCGATGCTCATGGTGTCGGTTCGGCTCTCCGCTTGGTCCCTGGTCTACTGCGGCGCCGAGCCTATCAGCGGGCGGTCAGCCGCCATTGCCGCGACGGGACACCACGGCTGCCAGCGCGCCGCCCGCCGCACCGAGGGCCAGCGCCGACGGGACGCCGATCCGTGCCGCCTTGCGGGCGGTGCGGAAGTCGCGGATCTCCCAGCCCCGCTTGCGGGCCACGTCGCGCAGGGCGGCGTCGGGGTTGATGGCGACCGCGGTGCCGACCAGCGACAGCATCGGGACGTCGTTGATGCTGTCGGAGTAGGCGGTGCAGCGGCGCAGGTTCAGCCCCTCGCGGATGGCCAGCGAGCGCACGGCGTGCGCCTTGCCCGCGCCGTGCAGGATCTCCCCGACCAGCCGGCCGGTGAACACGCCGTCGACCGACTCGGCGACCGTACCCAGCGCGCCGGTCAGGCCCAGCTTGCGGGCGATGGTGGCGGCGAGTTCGTACGGCGTCGCGGTGACGAGCCACACCTGCTGACCGGCGTCGAGGTGCATCTCGGCCAGCGCACGCGTGCCCTGCCAGATCTTGTCGGCGATGATCTCGTCGTAGATCTCCTCGCCGACCTCGGTCAGCTCGGAGGTCGGCCGGCCCTCGATGAACGCGAGCGCCTTGCTGCGACCGGCCGCGACGTCGTCGCTGTTCTCCTTGCCGGTCAGCTGGAACTTGGCCTGCGCGTAGCCGAACCGGGCCAGGTCGCCGTAGGTGAAGTACTTGCGCGCCGCCAACCCGCGCGCGAAGTGCACCAGCGACGAGCCCTGGACCAAGGTGTTGTCGACGTCGAAGAAGGCCGCGGCCGTCAGATCGGGCGGCGGTGGATCGGTGGCGGATGCCTCGTCGGCCACGATGAAGTCGACGGCGTCGGCTTCGTCACCGGCTTGCGCACCGGCCTCAGCCCCTGACTCGGACACCCTTCAACAGTAGGGCACGGGATACTCGGTGCCGTGGAGCACGTTGCGAGCAGACACACCGTCGAGCTGATGACCCGCGCCGGGTGCAGCATGTGCGAGAAGGCCGCGGCGATTCTGGCCGGTCTCGCCGAAGAACTGGGGTTCGCGTTGTCGAGCACCGACGTCGACGCCGCGGCCGCCGCGGGCGACCCGTCCCTGCGGGCCGAGTACGGCGATCTGCTGCCCGTCGTCCTGCTCGACGGGGTGCAGCACGGTTACTGGGAGGTGGACGTACCGCGTCTGCGGGCTGATCTTTCCTGCCCGTGACGGGCACGTGACCCTCGCCTCGAATTTGGCCGGCGGACAGATGGCCGACTATCTTCGATGTCATCCGGGGCGGCGTAGCGACGGGAAAGTAGCACGGTGACGAGGCCATGAGCGTTCTTCTGTTCGGGGTTTCGCATCGCAGTGCCCCGGTGTCCGTGCTCGAGCGTCTCAGCACCGACGAGTCCGATCAGGCCAAGATCGTCGACGAAGTCCTCCAGTCTCCCCTCGTCACCGAGGCCATGGTCCTCTCCACGTGCAACCGTGTCGAGATCTACGCCGTGGTGGAGGCATTCCACGGCGGTCTGTCGGTCATCGGCCAGGTGTTGTCCGAACACTCGGGCCTGTCGCTCGGCGACCTCACCAAGCACGCCTACGTCCGGTACGCCGAAGCCGCCGTCGAGCACCTGTTCGCGGTGACCAGCGGGTTGGACTCCGCGGTGATCGGCGAGCAGCAGGTGCTCGGCCAGGTGCGCCGCTCGTACGCCTCGGCCGAAGCCCATCAGACGGTCGGTCGCACCCTGCACGAGCTGGCGCAACGCGCGCTGCAGGTCGGCAAGCGCGTGCACTCCGAGACGGGCATCGACGCCGCGGGTGCGTCGGTGGTGTCGGTGGCGCTGGACATGGCCGACAACAAACTTTCCGGGCTGGCCGGTCGGTCGGCCGCGGTGATCGGGGCCGGGTCGATGGGCTCGCTGGCGGCCGCCCACCTGGTGCGCGCCGGCATCGGCCGGGTGCACGTGGTGAACCGCTCGCTGCCGCGGGCCGAGCGCCTCGTCGAGAATCTGCGGGCCCAGGGCGTCGACGCGCACGCCTTCCCGTTCGACCACATCCCCGCCGTCCTCGCCGACGCCGACGTGGTGGTGTCGTGTACCGGGGCCGTGCGCCCCGTGGTGTCGCTCGCCGACGTGCACCGGGGGCTCGCCCACGGCCAGGAACCCAAGCAGTTGGTGGTCTGCGATCTGGGCATGCCCCGCGACGTCGACGCGGCCATTGCCGGTCTGCCCGGCGTCTACGTCGTCGACATGGAGCGCATCCAGCGCGAGCCGGCCGCCCGCGCCGCGGCCGCCGACGCCGAGGACGCCCGCGCGATCGTCGCCGCGGAGGTTGCCAACTACCTTGCCGGACAACGGATGGCCGAGGTGACGCCCACCGTGACGGCGCTTCGCCAGCGTGCCGCCGACGTCGTGGAGGCGGAGTTGCTGCGGCTCGACAACCGGTTGCCCGGTCTCGAGGCCGCCCACCGCGACGAGGTCGCACGGACGGTGCGCCGCGTCGTCGACAAGCTTCTGCACGCCCCGACCGTGCGGGTCAAGCAACTGGCCAGCGCACCGGGTGGGGACAGCTACGCCGAGGCGCTGCGTGAGCTGTTCGAACTGGACCCGCAGGCCGTCGACGCGGTGTCCGGCGGCGAATTGCCGCTCGTTGCAACCGAATTGATCCCGGGTAACGCCCGGTTCGACCTTGGTCAGGCTGAGTAGACACTTGTCATCATCGCGCGATACGGCAATCCGGATCGGCACCAGGGGCAGCCTTCTGGCTACCACTCAGGCCGGCCTCGTCAGAGACGCTCTGATTGCCAAGGGGCACGCCGCCGAACTCGTCATCGTCTCCACCGCCGGTGACCGCTCCAGCGAGCCCATTGCCGACATCGGCGTCGGGGTGTTCACCGCCGCGCTGCGGGACGCCATCGCCGACGGCAGCGTCGACGTGGCCGTGCACTCCTACAAGGATTTGCCGACCGCCACCGACGACCGGTTCGTGATCGCCGCCATCCCGCCACGCGAGGACGCCAGGGACGCCCTGGTGGCCCGCGACGGACTGGTGCTGGGGGAGTTGCCAGCCGGTTCGGTCATCGGTACGTCGAGCCCGCGGCGGACGGCGCAGCTTAGAGCACTGGGTCTCGGTTTGGAAATTCGCCCCCTAAGAGGCAACCTAGACACCAGGTTGAACAGGGTAAGCAACGGTGATTTCGACGGCGTCGTCGTCGCCCGGGCGGGGTTGGTCCGCATCGGACGGCAAGGCGACGTCACCGAGACTCTGGAGCCGGTGCAGATGTTGCCAGCGCCGGCCCAAGGTGCGCTCGCGGTGGAGTGCCGCGCGGGCGACTCGGAGCTCGTCGCGCTGCTGGCGGAGCTAGACCACGCCGACACGCGCGTCGCAGTCACCGCGGAGCGAGTCCTGCTCGCCGAGCTCGAAGCGGGGTGTTCAGCGCCGGTGGGTGCGATCGCGGAAGTGGTCGAGTCCATCGACGAGGAGGGCAACGTCTTCGACGAGCTGTCGTTACGCGGCTGCGTGGCGACGCTGGACGGATCCGACGTGATCCGGGCGTCCGGAATCGGAAGCCCCGAACGGGCCAGGGAGCTAGGTCTCTCGGTCGCCGCGGAGCTGTTCGATCTGGGAGCACGGGAGTTGTTGTTGGATCAGCGGACGACAGAGCGGGAGTGAAGGATGACGACCCGAGGGCGCAAGCTGAAGCCCGGCCGCATCACGTTCGTCGGTTCAGGCCCCGGTGATCCGGGCCTGCTGACGACGAGGGCGCGCACGGTATTGGCCAACGCGGCACTGGTCTTCACGGACCCTGACGTACCCGAGGCGGTGCTCGCCATAGTTGGCTCCGAGCTGCCGCCCACGTCGGGCCCGGCGGAGGCCGCCCAGAACGACGACGCGACGACGGCCGACGCCGGCGTCCCGGTGGCCGCGGCCACCGTCCCCGGCGGTGCGGACATCCGCCCCGCACTGGGTGATCCGACCGAGGTCGCCAAGCTTCTGGTGCACGAGGCGCGAACCGGCGTCGACGTCGTGCGCCTGGTGGCCGGCGATCCCCTGTCGGTCGACTCGGTCATCACCGAGGTCGGCGCGCTGGCGCGCACCCAGGCGCAGTTCGAGATCGTGCCGGGCCTGGCGCCCGCCGCCGCGGTGCCCACCTACGCCGGGCTGCCGCTCGGTTCGTCGCACACCGTGGCCGACGTCCGTGGCGACGTGGACTGGGCCGCCCTCGCGGCGGCACCGGGCCCGTTGATCTTGCACGCCACCGCATCTCACCTTCCCGACGCCGCGCGCACCCTGATCGAGTATGGGCTGACCGAGTCGACGCCCTGCGTCGTCACCGCGAATGGCACGACGTGCCAGCAGCGTTCGGTCGAGTCCACGCTGTCGGGTCTGCTGGACAAGGCGACGTTGGTGGCGGCCGAGTCGACGGGACCGTTCGTCGGACCGCTGGTCGTGACCATCGGCAAGACCGTCTCCAACCGCGCCAAGCTGAACTGGTGGGAGAGCCGGGCGCTCTACGGCTGGACCGTGCTGGTGCCCCGCACCAAGGACCAGGCCGGCGAGATGAGCGACCGCCTCGTCGGACACGGCGCCCTGCCCATCGAGGTTCCGACGATTGCCGTCGAGCCGCCCCGCAGCCCCGCGCAGATGGAAAGGGCCGTCAAGGGTTTGGTGGACGGCCGGTTCCAGTGGGTGGTGTTCACCTCCACCAACGCCGTGCGTGCGGTGTGGGAGAAGTTCAACGAGTTCGGTCTCGACGCCCGCGCCTTCTCCGGCGTGAAGATCGCCTGCGTCGGACAGGCGACCGCCGACAAGGTCCGCGCGTTCGGGATCAACCCCGAGCTGGTGCCCTCCGGCGAGCAGTCCTCGCTGGGCCTGCTCGACGAATTCCCGCCGTACGACGACATCTTCGACCCGGTGAACCGGGTGCTGCTGCCGCGTGCCGACATCGCCACGGAGACCCTCGCCGAGGGGCTGCGCGAGCGCGGCTGGGAGATCGAGGACGTCACCGCCTACCGCACCGTGCGAGCGGCCCCGCCGCCCGCGCAGACGCGCGAGATGATCAAGACCGGTGGCTTCGACGCGGTGTGCTTCACCTCGAGTTCGACCGTGCGCAACCTGGTCGGCATCGCGGGCAAGCCGCACGCGCGCACCATCGTCGCGTGCATCGGGCCCAAGACGGCCGAGACCGCAGCCGAATTCGGGCTCCGGGTCGACGTGCAGCCGGAGACGGCGGCGGTGGGTCCGCTGGTCGAGGCGTTGGCCGAGCACGCCGCCCGGCTTCGCGCCGAGGGTGCGCTGCCTCCGCCGCGCAAGAAGAGTCGCCGCAGGTAACGTTGGTCGGCATGCCGTACCCCAACCACCGACCCCGTCGCCTGCGGTCGACGCCGGCGATGCGTCGCCTCGTCGCCCAGACGTCCCTGGAGCCGCGGCATCTGGTGCTGCCGATGTTCGTGGCCGACGGAATCTCCGAACCGCGACCCATCGACTCGATGCCGGGGGTCTACCAGCACACCCGTGATTCGCTGCGCAAGGCGGCCGTCGAGGCCGTCGCGGCCGGTGTCGGCGGGCTGATGCTGTTCGGCGTGCCGAAGGACGAGGACAAGGACGCGACCGGATCGGCCGGGGTGTCCGAGGACGGCATCCTGAACGTGGCGCTGCGGGATCTGGCGGCCGAGCTGGGATCGGACACGGTGCTGATGGCCGACACGTGTCTCGACGAGTTCACCGATCACGGCCACTGCGGGGTGCTGGACGTCCGCGGCCGGGTGGACAACGACGTCACGAATGCACGCTATGTGGAACTCGCCGTGGCACAAGCCGATTCGGGTGCGCACGTGGTCGGTCCGAGCGGCATGATGGACGGTCAGGTCGCGGCCATCAGGGACGGCCTCGACGCCGCCGGTCACACCGACGTGGTGATCCTGGCCTACGCGGCGAAGTTCGCCTCCGGCTTCTACGGCCCGTTCCGGGAAGCCGTGGGGTCGAGCCTGCAGGGCGACCGCCGGACCTACCAGCAGAATCCGGGCAACGCCCGGGAGGCGCTGCACGAAGTCGAACTCGACATCGACGAGGGTGCCGACATCATCATGGTCAAGCCCGCGATGGCCTACCTCGACGTGGTGCGCGCCGCGGCGGAGACGTCGCCGGTTCCCGTTGCGGCATACCAGGTCTCGGGGGAGTACTCGATGATCTGTGCGGCCGCCGACAACGGTTGGATCGACCTGCGCACGGTGGCGCTCGAGACGTTGACCAGCATCCGCCGCGCCGGTGCCGACATCGTGCTGTCCTACTGGGCGGCCGACGTCGCGGACTGGCTGGCGTGACCGGACCGCTGTACGGTCCGCCGAACGGCGCACCGGTGGGGCCGCCGCCCGAGCCGGAGCCCGGGCCCATGGCCCGTCCCGACGACGTCGACACCGGCTTCTGGCTGTGGCTGGTCGCCACGGTGGCGATGGTGATCGGCTACGTGGTCGACCTCGCGACCCTGCCCGTGGCCGGACCGTCGGCGGTGGTCTACGGGGTGTCGGGGGTCTTCCTCTTCGTGGTCGCGTCGGTCGTGGTGACGTTCCTGTTCCTGCTGCGCGAGGGGTACGCCTGGGCGCGGACCCTGCTCACCGGCGGCGGGGCGGCGACCGTCGTCTACGCGTTGACCAACCTGTTCGGCGTCGACCGACCCGCGGTGGCGGCCTTCGTCTTTGCGGTGACGGCGATCATCGGGGTGGTGTGCGTCGGCGGCGGCATCTTCCTGCTGCACCGCAAGGACGCCCACGCCTACTTCACGCGCTGAGCGTGACGCTAGGCTGGCCCGACCATGCCCGACTCGCCCGTGCCCGACACCCGTCGTCCGCGCACCGTGACCGCGGCGTTCTGGTGCTGGCTGGCCGCGGCCGTTCTGGCGGCGGCGTTCGGCATGTTGATCAGCACCTTCACCACCGCGCTGCTGTTTCAGGTCGGCGGGGTGATCCTCGTCGTCGCCGGGTTGGCCCAGGGCTATCTGGCGGGGCGGGCGCGCCGGGGGTCCAAGCGGTTCGGCAGCGCCGCGGTGGGTCTGGCGCTGGCGTCGGTGGTCTACCTCGCGGTGTTTCTCGTCGTGGCCGGGATCGCGCCCGTGGGCGTGCTGATCGTCGCGGTGATCATGATCCTGTTCATCACCGGGTCGGCGATGAACCAGCGCGCCACGTCGCAGCGGTGGTACGACGCCCAGGTCCGCCCGTGAGCGCGACACCGGAGGTCCTGTACGCCGAACCCGGCGCCACGCTGTGGTGGCTGGCGGCCGGCCCGGTGGCCGCGGCCACGATGATGTTCATTCAGGTGTCGTCGGGCTACGGCTGGCAGCCCGTGCTGCCCGGTGTGTTCCTGGTGCTGGTCACCGGTTTCCTCGGGCTGCAGGTCAAGGCCGCCCGCATGCACACGTCGGTGGAGCTGACGCCGGAGTATCTGCGACAGGGGGCCGAGACCATCCTCATCTCCGAGATCGTCGAGATCTATCCGGAGGCCGACGGCCCGGAACTGCCCGTGTGGCAGTCGTCCCGGGCGCTGGGCGAGCTGACCGGGGTGCCGCGGGGGCGCACGGGCATCGGCGTGAAGCTCACCAGCGGCCGCCGGGCGCAGGCGTGGGCGCGCCGGCACCGCGAGCTGCGCATCGCGCTCACCTCCGCCGTCGAGGGGGCGAAGGCGTGACGTCGCGCGCCGTTCTGGAGCTCGTGCTGGCCGCCCTTGCCGCGCTCGGTTGCGTGCTGAGCTTTCTGGCGGCCCGGTCCTCAGCGGTGGCAGCGCCCATCATCGCCTCGGAGCCGTCGATGCCCACCGTGACCTACGACCCGTCGTTGATCGTGTTGGCGATGCTGCTGCTGACGGTGGCGGCGGTGCTCGCCGTCCTCGGCGTCGTCCGGCTCCGTCGGCGCTGACCGGTTGGTGATCCGGCCCACACCGCTATTGGTACAAAGTTCGAAATCTGTAACACTGTGTCGGTGACCGACCTCGCCGAGAACGACCAGCGCTCCGACGCCCTGCCGCTCGGCCCCGACTCGCTGGTATGGAAGTACTTCGGCGACAACCGGATGTACCTGATCGGACCGCGGCCCGCGGTGCTGCAGAACATGCTGGCCGAACTGGGGCAGGGCGTGCTCGACCACTCCGTGTTCTTCGCCGACACGGCGGCCCGCGTCAAGCGGTCGATCCCGCCGATCATGATGACGGTCTACGGCGCCGAGGACTCCGGCGAGGGCACCCGCGTGCGCGACTTCCACCGCGACATCAAGGGCGACATGCCCTCGGGTCAGCGGTACCACGCCCTCGATCCCGACACCTACTTCTGGGCGCACGCCACCTTCGTCGAGCAGGTGCTCTACTTCGCCGACACCTTCGTCAAGCGACTGACCGAGGACGAGAAGGAACGCATCTACCGCGAGTCGAAGACGTGGTACCGCCGCTACGGCGTGAGCGACCGGCCGATGCCGGCCGACTACGCCGGCTTCCAACGGTATTGGGACCGGATGATGGACGAGATCGTCGTCGCCCATCCCACCGCCCGGTACGGGGTCGGCTACGTCACCAAGGGGTTCCCCCGGCCCAAGGGCGTCTCGCCGCTCGCGTGGCGGCTGGTGTCCCCGGTGTTCGATCCGGTGGCTGCATTCCTCACCACCGGGGGCATGCCACCACGGGCCCGGGATCTGCTGGAGCTGCCGTGGGGTCCCCGTCGTGAGCGGGCCCATCGGGTCTTCGCGGCGACGTGGCGGTCGAAGCCGGTGAACTGGGCGTGGAACCGGTTGCCGATGACGGTGCGCTACAACGAGTTCGCGCGGGTCGGTTATGCCCGCCGCTGACTCGGCCAACGCGGCGACGCGCGCGATCCTCGACGCGGCGCTCGTCGAATTCGAGCGGCACGGCTTCCAGCGCGTCGCCCTCGACGACGTGGCCCGCCGGGCCGGGGTCAGCCGCACGACCATCTACCGCAGGTTCGCCAACAAGGACGAACTGGTGGCCGCGGTCGTCGAACGCGAGAACGTCGTGCTGTTCGCCGACATCGCCGCGGAACTGTCGCGGGCCGAGAAGCCGGCGAACTACTACGTCGAGGCGTTCACCCAGTCGATCCTGATGTTCCGGCGCCATCGGGTGCTCAACCAGATGATGACGGAGGAGCCCGCGCTGGTGCTCGACCTGGCGCGCCGGCACCACGGCGCGGCGATCGACCGGATGGCCGACGCGTTGCGGGTCATCCTTCCCGCCGGCTTCGCCGACCGGATCGGCGCGGCGGCCGTCGACGACCTCGCCGACACGATCCTGCGGTACGCCGCCGTGGTGCTGCTGCTGCCCAGTGCCGAGCCGCTCGACACCCCCAAGGACCTGCGTGCCTTCGCCGAGCGGCACTTCGTCCCCAGTCTGCCGGCGGCACTGCGCGCGGTGCCGGTGTAGCCAACTCCGTGTGGCCCACACCCCCGGAGCTGGCAACTGTTTCGCAGATCACACTTTCGGGCAGCCCAGGGGCATGGCAAACGACGAGCAGGGCACCATCCCCAAGCCCGAGGTCACCGACGAGCACCGGGACAAGGCCAAGGAAATGGCCAAGGCCTACGAGGACGATCGCCCGACGATCGGGCTGCCCGGATCGAGCAACACCGTGACGGGACAGGCGGTCGCCGACTGGGTCGACGAGGACGGCAGCCCGAAGTTCGGCGAGGTCGAGAACGGCGAAGGCGTCAAGCGCGAGGACGTCATGGGCGTGCGGGAGAAGAACATGGGCGAGGAGGACTGAGCGAGGACCCGATGGCATCGCTCGACCAGGTCGCGCCGGCCTTCCGCGACATGGCGCACGCGATCGTGTGGGCCTCGGTGGCGACGGTCGACGGCGACGGTCGACCCCGGTCCCGGATCCTGCATCCCTACTGGGAGTGGGACGGCACCGACCTGGTCGGGTGGATCGCCACGGTGCCGACGCCGCTCAAGCGGGCGCACCTCGACGCGCACCCCGAGGTCTCGGTCAGCTACTGGGCGCCTAGCCACGACACCTGCAGCGCGGAGTGCTCGGTGCAGTGGCATTTCGACGACGACACCCGCCGGGCGGTGTGGGACACGTTCGCGGCCGCGCCCGCGCCGGTCGGCTACGACCCGTTCATCATCCCGATGTGGAGCGACGGGCCGACCTCGGATCAGTTCGCGGTCCTTCGACTGGCGCCGTACCGGCTGCGGGTGATGCCGGGTACGGTGATGACCGCCGGCGAGGGCCGACCCCTGGTCTGGGCGGCGTCCTAGCCGCGTTGCCCTGTGGCCGCCATCCGGACGACAATTCCCGGCATGGTTTCACCGGACGTCAGTGGACTGCCCAGGGTTCCGAGGAATCCGCTGTCGCTCCGGCAGTTGCTCGAGGCGGTCCGCGTCTTCAACACCGGGGGCGAGGTGCTCAGCGCCGCGGGCGGCCCGGTGACCAGGATTCAGTTCGGCCCGCCGTGGTTGACGCCGCCGCTGGTGCTGGTGACCTCGCCGGCGGGCATCGGCGACGTGCTGGCTCGCAACCACGTCCTCGGCGAGCGGTGCATCGTGCACGACGAGGTTCGCCACCTGGCGGGCGACAGCCTCTTCGTGTTGCCCAACGAGCGCTGGATCCCGCGCAAGCGGGCCCTGCAGCCGGTGTTCACCAACCACAACGTGCGCCGATTCGGCGGCCACATGTCCCGGGCGGCGCTGGAGCTGGTCGGGGACTGGCGCACCGCCGGCCTGGCCACCGGACTGGATGTCGACCTCGACCTGGCCTGCCGCCGCCTGACCATGCAGTCGCTGGGGCGCTCGATCCTGGGCGTCGACCTCAACGAACGCGCCGACGTGATCGCCGAGTGCATGCACGTCGCCTCGGGCTACGCCGCCGACCGGGCGCTGCGGCCGGTGCGCGTGCCGCGGTGGCTGCCGACGCCCGCCCGCCGACGCGCGCGCCGGGCGGTGGCGACCATGCTCGGGGTCGCCGACGAGATGCTGCAGGCCTGCCGCGCCGACCCCGATCGCGACGCGCCGCTGGTGCGGGCGCTGATGGCCGCCACCGATCCGGTGACCGGTGACACCCTGTCGGACCGGGACGTGTGCAACGACCTGCTGATCTTCATGCTCGCCGGGCACGACACCACCGCGACGGCGCTCACGCACTCGCTGTGGGCGCTGGGTCATCACCCAGACCTGCAGGACCGGGTGGCCGCGGAGGTGGCGGAGATCGGTGATCGGGAGTTGACCCCCGCCGACGTGCCGCGGCTGGGCTACACCCGGCAGGTGCTCAACGAGTCGCTGCGACTGTGTCCACCCGCCGCCGGCGTCGGACGGCTGGCACTGGAGGACTTCGAGGTGGCCGGATACCGGGTCGAGGCGGGGAGCATCGTCGCCGTCGGCATCCAGGCCGTGCATCGCGATGCCACGCTGTGGGCCGACCCGATGACGTTCGACCCGGAGCGGTTCGCCCCCGAGGCGGCGGCGACTCGTCAGCGCTGGCAGTTCGTCCCGTTCAGCGGCGGCCCACGGTCGTGCATCGGGGAGCACTTCGCGCTGCTGGAGACGACGCTGGCGCTGGCCACGATCGTCTCGGCGGTCGAGATCCGCTCCGTCAACGCCGACTTTCCGGTCGAGGTGCCCTATACGACGGTGGCCAAGGGTCCGATCCCGGTTCGCCTCGCCACCCGGTGACGAGGCTCTCCTACACCCTGTAGTTGACGTTGGGGGACCGACTGGGACACTGGTGGACATGCGTTCTGACCCAAAGGCGGCCACCTCGGCACGGCTCTTCGCCGAGGCGTCCGCCGTCATCCCCGGCGGGGTCAACTCGCCGGTCCGTGCGTTCAACTCGGTCGGCGGGACGCCGCGGTTCATCACCAAGGCCGCGGGTTACTGGCTCACCGACGCCGACGACAACCGGTACGTCGACCTGGTCTGTTCGTGGGGGCCGATGATTCTCGGCCACGCGCACCCCGCCGTCGTGGACGCGGTGCAGAGGGCGGCGGCCGACGGGCTGAGCTTCGGGGCGCCGACGCCGTCGGAGAGCGACCTGGCCCGCGAGATCGTCGGCCGCGTCGCCGCGGTGGAGAAGATCCGTCTGGTCAACTCCGGCACCGAGGCGACGATGAGCGCGATCCGGTTGGCCAGGGGCTTCACCGGCCGGGCCAAGATCGTCAAGTTCTCGGGCTGCTATCACGGCCACAGTGACGCGCTGCTGGCCGACGCGGGCTCCGGCGTCGCGACGCTGGGACTGCCGTCGTCACCCGGTGTCACCGGTGCGGCGACCGTGGACACGATCGTGTTGCCGTACAACGACATCGGCGCCGTCGAGCAGGCGTTCGCCGAGTTCGGCGACGACATCGCCTGCGTCATCACCGAGGCCGCGGCGGGCAACATGGGTGCCGTGCCGCCGCTGCCCGGCTTCAACGCCGCGCTGCGCCGCGTCACCGCCGAGCACGGTGCGCTGCTCATCCTCGACGAGGTGATGACGGGGTTCCGGGTCAGCCGATCCGGTTGGTACGGCATCGATCCCGTCGACGCCGACCTGTTCGCGTTCGGCAAGGTGATGAGCGGCGGCCTGCCTGCCGCCGCGTTCGGCGGCCGCGCCGAGGTGATGGAGCGGCTCGCCCCGCTGGGGCCGGTCTACCAAGCGGGCACGCTGTCGGGCAACCCGGTGGCGATGGCCGCCGGTCTGGCCACGCTGTGCGCCGCCGACGACGCCGTGTACGCCGCCCTGGACGCCAACGCCGACCGGCTCGCCGGGCTCCTGACCTCGGCGCTGACGGAAGCCTCGGTGGCGCACCACGTTTCGCGCGCCGGCAACATGCTCAGCGTCTTCTTCGCCGAGGACCGGGTGGTCGACTTCGCCGGGGCCAAGGCCACCGAGACGTGGCGCTTCCCGCCGTTCTTCCACGCCCTGCTCGACGCGGGCGTCTATCCACCGTGCAGCGCCTTCGAGGCGTGGTTCGTCTCGGCGGCGCTCGACGACGACGCGTTCGACCGGATCGCGTCCGCCCTCCCCGCCGCGGCCCGCGCCGCGGCCGAAGCGCAGAGGCCCGCGTGACCGACGTCGACCCCCGCAAGACCATCGTGCACGTCATGCGCCACGGAGAGGTGTTCAACCCGGACAAGATCCTCTACGGGCGCCTGCCCGACTTCCACCTCTCCGACAAGGGCCGCGCCCAGGCGGCGCGGGTGGCCGACTGGCTGGCCACCCACGACGTCACCTACGTCGTCGCCTCGCCGTTGGAACGGGCGCAGGAGACGGCCGGACCCATCGCGGCGACGCACGGGCTGGCCATCGACACCGACGCAGACCTCATCGAATCGGAGAACGTCTTCGAGGGCGAGCGGGTGTCGCCGGGGGACGGCGCGCTGCGCAACCCCCGCAACTGGTGGCACCTGCGCAATCCGCGCAGCCCGTCGTGGGGCGAGCCGTACACCCACATCGCCGAGCGCATGCAGGCCGCGTTGTTCCGCGCCAGGGACCACGCGCTGGGCCACGAGGCGGTGTGCGTCAGCCACCAGCTGCCGACGGCGACGCTGCGCCGCTCGCTGACCGGCCAGACGCTGCACCACCTGCCCACCGCGGCCAACCGGATGTGCAACCACGCGTCGCTGACGTCGTTCTACTTTCACGACGAGGCGCTCGTCGGCTGGAGTTATGCGGAGCTGGCTGGCCAGTGAGGCGGTTGGCGGCTTCTCTGGTGGTGGCGGCGGTGCTGCTGACCGGTTGTGCGACCGGTGACGACGCCGTCGCCCAGGGGGGCACCTTCGAATTCGTGGCGCCGGGCGGCAAGACCGACATCGTCTACGATCCGCCGGACGCCCGGAACCGGCCCGGCAAGATCAGCGGACCGCTGCTGACCGACCCCGCCAAGACCGTGTCGGTGGACGACTTCGCCGGCAAGGTCGTCGTCGTCAACGTGTGGGGACAGTGGTGCGGCCCGTGCCGCTCGGAGATCCCCGAACTCGAGAAGGTGTACGAGGCCACCCGCGCCCAGGGCGTCGAATTCTTGGGCATCGACGTCCGCGACAACAACCGTGACGCCGCCGTCGACTTCGTCACCGACCGCAAGGTCACCTATCCGTCGATCTACGACCCGGCCATGCGCACCATGATCGCCTTCGGCGGCCGGTACCCGACGACGGTGATCCCGTCGACGGTGGTGCTGGACCGCCAGCACCGCGTCGCCGCGGTGTTCCTGCGCGAACTGCTGGCCGAGGACCTCACGCCCGTGGTGCAGAAGCTGGCTGCCGAGAGATGACCGTTCTCGCGGCTGGTCTCGACCAGGTCGGCACCCTGGTGTCGGCCGGGCCATTGGTCCTCGCGGTGCTCGTCAGCGTGCTCGCCGGGCTCGTCTCGTTCGCCTCCCCGTGCGTGGTGCCGCTGGTGCCGGGCTACCTGTCCTACCTCGCGGCCATCGTCGGGGTGGACGACCGCGACGCCGCCGCCGTCGCGGTGAAGACGGCGCGGCTGCGCGTGCTCGGGGCGGCCGCCCTGTTCGTCGCCGGGTTCACCGTGGTGTTCGTGCTCGGCACCGTCGCGGTGCTCGGGCTGACCACCACGCTGCTGATCAACCAGCTTCTGCTGCAACGCATCGGCGGTGTCGTCACCATCGTGATGGGCCTGGTGTTCGTCGGGTTCATCCCGGCGTTGCAACGCGAGGCGCGCTTCACCCCGAAGCTGCTGTCGACGATCGGAGGGGCACCGCTGCTCGGTGCGGTGTTCGCGCTCGGGTGGACGCCGTGCCTGGGCCCGACGCTGACCGCGGTCATCGCGGTGGCGTCGGCCACCGACGGGACCAACGTGGCCAGGGGCGCGGTCCTCGTCGTCGCCTACTGCCTGGGGCTGGGAATTCCGTTCCTGCTGTTGGCCTTCGGCTCCGCCGGCGCGGTGCGCGGCCTGGGGTGGCTGCGCCGCCATACCCGGACCATCCAGATCTTCGGCGGCGTGCTGTTGATCGTCGTCGGCGTCGCCCTGGTCACCGGGGTGTGGGCAGACTTCATCTCCTGGGTGCGCGACGCCTTCGTCAGCGACGTGCGGTTGCCGATATGAGGGTGCTGAAACGCCTTGGTGCGTATGCGAGGAACACCTGGCGCACCCTGACGTCGATGGGCACCGCGCTGGCGCTGCTGTTCCTGCTGGCGTTGGCGGCCATCCCCGGTGCCCTGGTGCCGCAGCGCAGCCTGAACGCGGGCAAGGTCGACGAGTACCTCGCCGAACATCCCGCCATCGGGCCGTGGCTGGACCGGGTGCAGGCGTTCGACGTGTTCTCCAGCTTCTGGTTCACGGCCATCTACGCGCTGCTGTTCATCTCGCTGGTGGGCTGTCTGACCCCGCGCCTGGCCGAGCACGTCCGGAGCATGCGGGCCACGCCCGTCGCCGCGCCGCGAAACCTGGCGCGGCTGCCCAAGCATCAGACCCTCGTCGCGGCGGGGGACGTGGAGACGGTCGCCGCCGGGGTGGAGGAGCGCCTGAAGGGGTGGCGTCACACCAGCCGCCGCGAGGGCGACGTCGTCGAGGTGTCGGCGGAGAAGGGGTATCTCCGCGAGTTCGGCAACATCGTCTTCCACTTCTCCCTGCTCGCGCTGCTGGTCTCCATCGCGGTGGGCAAGCTGTTCGGCTACGAGGGCAACGTCATCGTCGTGGCCAACGGCGGGCCGGGATTCTGCTCGGCGTCGCCCGCGGCCTTCGACTCGTTCCGCGCCGGCAACACCGTCGACGGCACCTCGCTGAATCCGATCTGCCTACGCGTCAACGACTTCGACGCGGACTACCTGCCCAGTGGGCAGGCGCTGAGCTTCGCGGCCAACGTCGACTACCAGGCCGGTGACGACCTCACCACCGACACGTGGCGGCCCTACCGGCTCGAGGTCAACCACCCGCTGCGCCTCGGCGGGGACCGGCTGTACCTGCAGGGCCACGGCTACGCCCCGACGTTCACGGTCACCTTCCCCGACGGGCGCACCCGCACCCAGACCGTGCAGTGGCGTCCCGACGACCCGATCACGCTGCTCTCGTCCGGGGTCATCCGCGTCGACCCGCCCGCCGGCACCTATCCCGACGCCGGCGAGCGGCGCAAGAACCAGATCGCGATCCAGGGCCTGTTCGCCCCGACCGAAGAGCTCGACGGCAAGCTGCTGTCGTCGAGCTTCCCCGCGCTGCGGGATCCGGCGGTGGCCATCGACGTCTATCGCGGCGACACCGGGCTGGACACCGGGCGCCCGCAGTCCCTGTTCACCCTCGACCCGCGGCTCATCGAGCAGAAGCGGCTCAACAAGCAGGTGCGGGTGAACCTCAAGGCGGGCCAGTCGACCCGGCTGAACGACGGCACGGTGGTCCGGTTCGACGGTGCGGCACCGTTCATCAACGTGCAGGTGTCGCACGATCCGGCCCAGATCTGGGTGCTGGTGTCGGCGATGACCATGATGGCCGGACTGTTGGTGTCGCTCGTGGTGCGGCGGCGCCGCATCTGGGTTCGAATTTCCCCAGCAACGCCGAGTACCGTTGGGGTCGAGCTGGGCGGACTCGCCCGCACCGACAACTCCGGGTGGGGCGACGAGTTCGAGAGGCTGACGGCACGGTTGGTGCCGTCGGCGGAAGAAGGCGGGAGAGAACGCGCGTGAACGGTCCGCACATCGACATTGGGCTAGCCCGCTATTCCGATCTGGCGTTCACGTCCACGATCGTGGTGCTGGTGATCGCGCTGCTGCTGCTGGCCGTCGAGCTGGCCTACAGCGGCAGCCGCCGGGCCGACGCCCGCGAACTGGTGAGCGCGAACGGGAGCGCCGTCACTGCCGACAGCGGCACCCCCGGCGTCGTCGTCGACGCCCCGAGACGGCTCGTCGACGAACGGATCGGTCGGGCCGGCCTTGCTCTGGTGTACGTCGGCACGGCCATGCTGCTGGTCTGCATCGTGCTGCGCGGACTGGCGACCTCACGCGTGCCGTGGGGCAACATGTACGAGTTCATCAACCTGACCTGCTTCTGCGGGCTGGTCGCCGGGGCGATCACGCTGCGCAAGCCGAAGTTCCGCGCGCTGTGGGCGTTCGTGCTGCTGCCGGTGCTGATCCTGCTCGCGGTGTCGGGCAAGTGGCTGTACTCCAACGCCGCGCCCGTGATGCCCGCGCTGCAGTCCTACTGGCTGCCCATCCACGTGTCGGTGGTCAGCCTCGGTTCGGGAGTGTTCCTGGTCGCGGGCGTGGCCAGCATGCTGTTCCTTGCCAAGATGTCACCGCTGGGCGACCCCGGCCGGCCGGGCAAGGTGGCGGCCATCCTCGCGCGGCTGCCGGACGCCCAGACCCTGGACCGCATCGCCTACCGCACCACGATCTTCGGGTTCCCGATCTTCGGCTTCGGCGTGATCTTCGGCGCCATCTGGGCCGAGGAGGCGTGGGGCCGGTACTGGGGCTGGGACCCCAAGGAGACCGTCGCGTTCATCGCCTGGGTGGTCTACGCCGCGTATCTGCACGCCCGTTCGACGGCGGGGTGGCGGGACCGCAAGGCCGCCTACATCAACGTCGTGGGGTTCGTGGCCATGGTGTTCAACCTGTTCTTCATCAACCTGGTCGTGACCGGGCTGCATTCGTACGCAGGGGTGGGCTGAGATTGATCCGGGTGTCCGAACCGCCGAGTTTCCGCGCGCAGCAACGCTTCAGCGATCCGTCGCTTGCCATCCCGCCGGAGTGGACGGCGCCGACACCGCCGCACGGCATGCCCGTCGTCACGCTGCCCACGCCGCACCCGGCCCCGGCGCCGGCCGACGCGGCGTCGCCGTACCTGGACCTGTCGACCGTCGCTCTGCTGGGCCAGCCCAAGCGCACGCCGGCGGCGGGGTGGCGGCGCTGGCTCTATCTCGCGTCGTTCACCCTGGTCAACCTCGGCGAGGGCCGCAGGGAGGCCCGCCGCAAGGAGCTCGCCGCGCAGGCCAGTCGGCCGCTGCGGGGGTGCTACCGGATTGCGATGCTGTCGCTGAAGGGCGGCGTCGGCAAGACCACGATCACCGCGACCCTCGGGGCGACGTTCGCCTCGGCGCGTGGGGACCGCGTCATCGCCGTGGACGCCAATCCCGACCGCGGCACGCTGAGCCAGAAGGTGCCGCTCGAGACGCCGTCGACCGTGCGGCACCTGCTGCGCGACGCCGAGGGCATCGACAGCTACAGCGACGTCCGGCACTACACCTCGCAGGGGCCGAGCCGGCTGGAAGTGCTTGCCTCGGAAAGCGATCCGGCGGTCTCGGAGGCGTTCAGCAGTGACGACTACGCGCGCACCCTCGAGGTTCTCGAACGCTTCTACAGCCTGGTGCTCACCGACTGCGGCACGGGCATGCTCCACTCGGCGATGTCGGCGGTGCTGAGCAACGCCGACGCGCTGATCATCGTCAGTTCGGGTTCGGTGGACGGGGCCCGCAGCGCGTCGGCGACCCTGGACTGGCTCGACGCCCACGGTTATCAACAGTTGGTGATCGACTCCATCGCGGTGATCAACGCGGTGCGGCCGCAATCGGGTCGGGGCGGTTCGCGCGTCGACCAGAGCAAGGTCGTCGACCACTTCTCCCGCCGCTGCAAGGCGGTGCTCCAGGTGCCGTTCGATCCGCACCTGGAGGAGGGCGCGGAGATCAGTTTGGAGCGGTTGAAGCCGGAGACGCGCGACGCGGTGCTGGAGTTGGCGGCCGTGGTGGCAGGCGGATTCCCCAGCGCGCAGTAGCCAGCCGCGGCGGGGACCCTACTTGCGAGGGTCCGTGCCCTGGTTGAGCCGGTTCAGGAAATCGGGGTCGTCGTCGGGCCCGATGGTCCTGGTTCTCGGCCGGTTTGCGGTCGCGCGTACCAGGCGCCAGGCCCCGTAGGCCAGACCCGCCAGGATGACGACGAGGAGAACGAACTGAAGCACAAAAACCTCCTTGCAGTAAATAATACGCGTCGTCGGTAGGCTCGGGTTCGTGTCTGGTGCTACTGAGGGTGGGAGTGAGGCGACTCGGGCGGCAACGCGCCCCGGATCGCGAATGGTTCTCGACGTCCTGGTCTACACGGTGGCCAGGATCCTCCTGGTCGCCGTCCTCGCCGCCGCCATCTACTTCGGCGGAAGGGCGCTCGGCATCGGCGAGTTCCCCATCGTCATCCCCATGTTGTTCGCGATCGTCCTGGCACTTCCGTTGGGAATCTGGCTGTTTGCGCCGCTGCGCAACCGCGCCACCGCCAGCATCGCCGTGTTCGACGAGCGCCGTCGCCGCGACCGCGAGCAGTTGCGGTCCCGGTTGCGCGGTGACGAGCCGCCCCGCTCGTGACCAAAGTATGACGGTGCCGCCTCGCTCCGCCTTCGGGGCCGAATTCGTCGGTGCCGCAGGTTTTCTCAACTCCTCGACCTACGGGCTGCCGCCGACCTTCCTGCTCGACGGTCTGCACGCGCGCATCGCGCAGTGGCAGGCGGGCACCATGGACGTGCCCTCGTTCGACGAGTCGGTGGGTCGTGGCCGTGCCGCCTATGCCGACCTCGTCGGCGTGGCCGTCGACTCGGTGACCATGGGTGGCAGCGCGTCGGCCCTGCTGGGCCTGGTCGCGGCGGCCGTGCCCGACGGTGCCAAAGTGGCCACGCTGCGCGGCGAGTTCACCAGCACCACCTTTCCGTTCGCCACCCAGGCGGCCCGCGGCGTGACCGTCACCGAGTTGCCCGCCGACGAGTTGACCGCCACCGCCGCGGACTACGACGTGGTGACGGCGAGCGTGGTCCAGTCGGCCACCGGTGACGTACTCGACCTCGAGGGCCTGCGGGCGGCCGTCGCGGGCACCGACACCCTCACCGTCCTCGACGCCACCCAGGCCGTCGGCTGGAAGGCGCTCGACCTGGGCTGGGCGGACGTCACCGCCGCCGCGGTGTACAAGTGGCTGCTGGCACCGCGCGGCACGGCCTGGATGTCGTTGAGCGAGAGGGCGTCTGCGCGGATGACGCCGCACCTGGCCAACTGGTACGCCTCCGAGCAGCCGTGGTCGTCCATCTACGGGCTGCCGCTGCGGCTGGCCGCCGACGCCCGCCGCTTCGACACGTCGCCCGCGTGGTTCGGCGTGTTCGGTGCCGGGTTGACCATGCCCTGGCTGGCGTCGCTGGACCGGCACGCGGTCGAGGCGCACTGCCTGGCGCTGGCCACCCGGTTGCGCGCCGAGTTCGAGCTGCCGCGGGCCGACTCGGCGATCGTGGCGCTGCCGTTCCCCGACGCCGCGCAGGCCGCGGAGAGGCTGACGGCGGCCGGCATCCGGGCGTCGGTCCGGGCCGGGGCGGTGCGGGTCGCCTTCCACCTGTACAACACCGAGGACGACCTCCAGCTGCTGCTGGACGCACTGACCGGATAGCGCGCTACCCGTCGAGTTGCCCGGCGATCCCTCGCTCGATGCCCGCCCTGGTGGTCGGCGGCAGCACCACCAGGCCCTCGAGCTCCTTGCCCGCCAGCTCGTAGGCCTGCCCGCGTTCGTTCTGCGTCGCGCCACCGTCCGCGGCGACGCTGAGCAGGCTGCGGGCGCGGGCGATGCGCTGCTGCTGTTCGGGGGTGAAGTCGCTGCGGCGGCGACGGATGGCCTCGGTCTCGGCCGCGTCGAACGCCGTCGTGTAGTCCTCGACCGCCGCCAGGTACTGCGCGGCGGCCTCCCGGTCGTCGAGCAGATCCTCGGCCTTGCCGGGTCGCAGCAGGTCCGCGCGAAGCTTGGCCTTGTGGAACTCGGTGGTCAGCGGCGCCCGCAGATCGGTCATCAGCGGGAAGTCCAGCAGCTTGGCCGCGTCGAGTTCGTAGTCCAGCCAGCGCGTGTCGGTGCGCGCGTGCTCCTCGAGGGTGCGGGTGACGATGCGCCACAGCGTGGCCGGGTTGGCCGGGGCCGGGGCCGGCCGGGCGTCGGGCTCAGCAGGAGCAGGCGTCGACGGGCCCTGCACCCGCCGCCACATGCTGATCCCGGCGAAGACGACGCCGGCCACGGGGACGAGCATCAGCAGAAGCTCCGCCAACCGGAACACGATGCCCATGGAGCCAGGATGCCATCAGCCGAAGACGAGGGCCGCCGCCACCGCGATCGACCACACCAGCATCGTCAAGCCGGTGTCGCGCAGCACGGGGATCAGGTCGCGGCCGCCGAGACCGGACCGCACCGGTTTCGCGGCGCGCACCGCGAGGGGCAGCGCCAGCAGACCGGCCGCGCACCACGGCGTCGCGACGGTCAGCACCAGGGTCAGCACGAAGGCCAGCGCGACCAGCACCTGATACAACACCCGGGTGCGGCGGTCGCCGAGCCGCACCGCCAGCGTGATCTTGCCCGACTCGGTGTCGGTCGGGATGTCGCGCAGGTTGTTGGCCACCAGCACCGCCGACGACAGGGCGCCGGTCGCGACGGCGAGCGCGGCGCCCACCCAGTCGACCCGCTCGGCCTGGGTGTACTGCGTGCCGAGGACGGCGACGAGGCCGAAGAACACGAACACCGCGATCTCGCCGAGGCCGATGTACCCGTAGGGCTTCGAGCCGCCGGTGTACAGCCAGGCTCCGGCGATGCAGACCGCGCCGACGGCGATCAGCCAGGGCTGGCTGACGATCGCCAGCACCAGTCCCGCGGCGGCGCCGATGCCCAGGCTGACCGCGGCGGCGGTCGCGACGGCGCGGGGTGAGGCCACGCGCGAGCCGACCAGTCGCAGCGGCCCGGCGCGCACGTCGTCGGTGCCGCGGATGCCGTCGGAGTAGTCGTTGGCGTAGTTGACGCCGACGATCAGGGCCAGCGACACGACCAGGGCCAGCAGCGCCCGCCACCACACCGCGTCGCCGAGCCACGCCGCGGCTCCCGTGCCGGCGATCACCGGGGCGACGGCGTTGGGCAACGTACGGGGACGCGCGCCCTCGACCCACTGCGCAAGAGTTGCCACGCCGGTCATCGTCCCATGGGCGGGGTTCACCGCTCGGGTGGCAGGTGCTCCACGCCGCCGCTGCCGGGCACCAGCGCGCGGGTCACCGCCCGCCGGTAGGCGTCGCGCGCGACGTCACCCGACAGCTTCACGGCTCCCCAGTCGACGTCGGGCCGGCCGACGAGGCGGCTGGGGACCTCGTGCAGCGTGCCGAAGACCGTCAGGGCCGCGAAGACCCCGCCGATGTCCTGGCGCCGGCCCTCGGTGAGGAACGGCCGCGGCGACTCGATCACCGCCAGCGGCGTGGTGGCCACGCCGGCCCGCACCGTCGCGAGGTCGCGCACGCAGGGGAACAGGAACGCCATCGGCCAGCTGATCAGCACGGGACCCTTGTCGGCCAGGAAAGCGGTCAGCCCGATCGAGGACCTCAGCCGGGGGCCGGTGAACGCCAACCAGCCCACGGGGTCGGTCCGGCCGTCCACCGCGCGGATGCGCACCCGGTTCGCGCCGGCCGGAATGGTGGTGGCGTCGACGCCGAGGGAGCGCCAGAGCGGGTGGGCGGGGTCCTCGTCGGAGGCGGGCCGGTCGACGGGCGTGCGCTCACCGAGGGTGGCGACGCCGCCGCCGCCGGCCCGGCCGAAGTCGTAGACGAACTGGTTGCCGCCGTCGGTGCGTCCCGCCACCGACACCGTGACACCACCGTTGGCGGGCTGCGGGGGCAGGACGAACCAGGGGCTGGTCATGCTGCCGGTCGCCTCGACGCCGGGAGCGTGGCTGCCCCAGAGGAGGGTGGACGCGCCGGTGCCCGGCGGGTCCGGCGGTGGAGCGTCGGCCGGGTAGCCGCTCTGCCGGGCGAAACCGGTCAGCTGCTCGCCGCCGTCACCCGACGGGAGCAGGGTGGGTCCGTCGGGCAGGACCTCGACGTCGTCGGCCAGGCCGCACACCCGGGTGCCCGCGACGCGGTCCAGGTTGAGCGCCGCCAGCGAACCCTGCGGCCGGCGCAGCGGGGCGGCGACGAAGGACCCGAGCAGCAGCGCGAGCACGGCGCCGACGGCAATGAGCGTGGTGACCGCGGGGCCGGCCGCCACCGCCTTCGCGAGACGGCGGCGGTAGAGCAGCGCCGCCGTCACGACGACCACCGCGAGCCACGGCCACGGCTGGTTCAACGGCATGCCCAGCGGCCGAGGGGGTTCCGAGGGCCACGGCACGTCGTAGACCACCGGCAGCCACCACGCGTTGGGCCCGTCGAACGCCACCGAGGCGGCCGCGACCAGCAGGGCGCTGCCGGCGACGCCCACGACGGTCGCGTACCGGTCGGGCGTGCGGGCACGGCGCGCCACCAGCACCACCCCGACGGTCAGCAGCGCCGCGATCGGCCCCGCCGCCGCCCCGAGGTGATAGGACCACTTCGAGGGCGACGCCGCGAAGAGCAGCAACGCGACCACGGCCACCGCGGCCATTCGCAGTGCCGCGCGGCCGACGGCGTCCCGCCGCGCCCGTGGCAGCGCCAGCAGGCCGACGACGGGAATCATGGCCGCGGTCAACAGGATTGGCATCCGCTTGGCCGCGCTGCCCTGCTGGTCGGACCCCAGCAGGTAGCGGTACCGGTCGGGTTCGTCCCACCACGGCAGTGCGGGGCCGAAGAACGTGTGCCAGTCACTGGCCACGAGCAGGGCGTCCCACGTCTGGTCGGCGAAGATGACGGTGAGGCCCACCGCGGCAACGCAACTCAGCGCCGCCAGGTGGGCGGCCAGCCGCCAGCGGGTGGGCGAGGCCGACCGGAGCGCCGCCCACAGGCGCGGTGCGAACACGACGACCGGCGCAAGGACCAGCAGGCCGTTGGGACTGATCGGCACGGTCAGGCCGACGGTGAGCGCCAGCAGGGCCAGCTCGCGCGGGCCGCGCGCCCGCATCGCCAGCGCCACGGCCACCACGACCCCGAGCGCCACGTAGGACTCCGGCCGCGTGCCCAGGTTGAACGGCAGCCAGGCGGCGAGCAGGCTTGCCGCGGCCAGCGACCGCACCCGTACCGTCGCGGCTCGGACCGGCAGCGCGGCGCCCAGCACGCCGCGGCTGAGCACCCACCACGTGGCCACGGCCAGCAGCGTGCTCGGCACCCGCAGCCACAGCGGTGCGATGCTCGCCGCGGTCCACGGTGCGAGCAGTTCCTGGCTGAAGGCGAACGGCACCTCGGCGGCGTTCCACCATCGGTAGTAGTTGCCGGGGTTGCCGGTGGCGGCGACGTTGCGCGCGATCATCGACGCCCACCCGTCGTCGACGGCCAGCGGTCCGATCACCGCCCACCCGGCCAGCGTCGTCACCATCCCGACGTCGACCCACCACGCCGCACGCCATCGCACGCGCCGGCGGCGGGTGCGGGCCGGCCGAACCAGCAGCACCAGGAGGGCGGCCGCCGCCCCGAGCTGAACGGCGATGAGCCCGTACTTCAGCGCTCCCGGCGAGGTGCTGAACGGATCGGCGACCTCGACCGTGGTCGACAGCCCGGCGGCGTCGGCCGGGGCGAGATCGGTGTGAAGGCCGAACACCTGCGGCACGGGTTGGCCGGGAAGGTCCGTGCGCCGGCCGTCCGGCGCGACGACGGTCACGCCGTCCCGACCGGCCGTGATCACGGCGCGACAGTCGGGGGCGGCCGTCGGGCGCAGGTCGACGGCGGTGTCGCCCACCTGGGCGGCGCCACCCGTGACGACCAGCCCGCCCGGCGCGGTCCCCGTCGCGAGCGCCACGGTCGCCGGTCCCGCCGTGGCCGCCGCCCGCAGCGCCGAGCACGGCACGGTGGCCGTCAACGCGTTGGGCCGGTAGGGCGTCACGATCGCGGTACTCGAGGCGACCGGTTCACCGGGAACGGGCCAGCTGACGGTGGTGGTGTCGAGCCAGACCGGCGCGAACGGCAGCCCCACGGCGGCCAGGACGCCGAGCAGGGCGAGCAGCAGCATCGGCCACGTGCGCGTGCCCCGGGGAGCGGCCGTGGAGGACGTAGTCAGTGCATGCCTTGCCGGGTCGGTGGATGGGAGTCCACGACGAGGTTGTCAGCAGACGCCGCGATGGTGGGAGCTGCCGCGCCGGTCGTCACAGCACCGTCATCATGCGCCCGCCGAGTCACTGCCAGACCGATGGCCGACAATGGACCCATGCTCGCAGTGATCGGTGGCAGTGGCTTCTATTCGTTCTTCGGCCCGGATGCCCGCAGCATCAGCGTCGACACCCCGTACGGACCGCCGAGTGGCGCCATCACCGTCGGCACCGTCGGAAGCCACGAGGTCGCGTTCCTGCCGCGCCACGGCGCCAACCACGAGTTCTCCCCGCACACCGTGCCGTACCGCGCGAACATGTGGGCGTTGCGTGCGCTCGGCGTGCGGCGGATCTTCGCGCCCTGCGCGGTGGGCAGCTTGACCACGGACCTGGGTCCCGGCTCGATGGTGGTGCCCGATCAGCTGGTCGACCGCACCAGTGCCCGCGCCGACACGTACTTCGACACGGGCGGCATCCACGTGGGATTCGCCGATCCGTACTGTCCGACGCTGCGCGCCAACGCCGCCGAACTGCCCGGCGTGGTCGACGGCGGCACGATGGTGGTGATCCAGGGTCCGCGGTTCTCGACGCGCGCCGAGAGTCGGTGGTTCGCGTCGCAGGGCTTCACGCTGGTGAACATGACCGGCTACCCGGAGGCGGTGCTGGCCCGCGAGCTCGAGATGTGTTATGCCGCAATCGCGTTGGTGACCGACCTGGACGCGGGCATCGAGTCGGGAGCCGGGGTGACCGCCGTCGACGTGTTCGCCGAGTTCGAGAAGAACCTGGTGCCGTTCAAGAAGCTCGTGCACGAAGCCATCGGCAGCGTGGCCCAAGACCGCACCTGCACCCACTGCAGTCCGCACGCGGGCGTCACCCTGCCGTTCGAGCTGCCGTGAGAGTCCTCGTCACCGGCGCCGCGGGATTCATTGGCTCGCAGGTGTGCACCGCGCTGAGGTCCGGTGGCCACGAGGTCGTCGCCGTCGACGCGATGCTGTCCGCCGCGCACGGAGACGCCACCACGCCGCCCGAGGGCGTGCTGCAGGTCGACGTCCGCGACGCGTCGGGCATCGCCGCGCTGCTGCCGGGGGTCGACGTGGTGTGCCATCAGGCGGCCGTGGTCGGTGCGGGCGTCGACGCGTCTGACGCGCCGAACTACGGCAGCCACAACGACTATGGGACGACGGTCCTGCTCGCGGAGATGTTCGCCGCGGGGTGCCAACGGCTGGTGCTGGCGTCGTCGATGGTGGTCTACGGGCAGGGCGGCTACGACTGTCCGGTGCACGGCCCGGTCGACCCATTGCCTCGCGTGGCGGCGGACCTGGACGCCGGCGTCTTCGAGCACCGCTGCCCGATCGGCGGCGAGGAGCTGCGCTGGCGCCTGGTGGGGGAGGACGCGCCCCTACGGCCGCGCAGTCTGTATGCGGCCAGCAAGACCGCGCAGGAGCACTATGCGCTGGCATGGGCGGAGGCGACGGGCGGCTCCGTCGTCGCCCTGCGCTATCACAACGTCTACGGTCCGATGATGCCGCGCGACACCCCGTATTCGGGCGTGGCGGCCATCTTCCGGTCGGCCATCGAAAGGGGCGAGCCGCCAAGGGTTTACGAGGACGGCGGCCAGATGCGGGACTTCGTCCACGTCACCGACGTCGCGGCGGTCAACGCCGCGGCGGTGGAGGCGGACACCGGCGGATTCTCGGCGTTCAACGTGTGCTCGGGCCGGCCGATCGCCATCATGGACGTGGCCACCAAGATCTGCGACGCCCGCGGTGGTCAGCCGCCGGTGGTCACCGGTCAGTACCGCAGCGGCGACGTCCGGCACATCGTGGCCGACCCGGCCGCGGCGGCCGAGGTGCTCGGATTCCGTGCAGCGGTCGACCCGGCCGACGGACTGCGCGAGTTCGCCTTCGAGCCGCTGCGCGGCTGATCGTTGGTCTTTGACACGCGTCAAGTGATACTGGTCGGGTGAAGACCTCGATTTGCGACCAGTACGGCATCGACTTCCCGCTGTTCGCCTTCAGTCATTGCCGCGACGTGGTCGCCGCGGTCACCAACGCCGGCGGCCTCGGGGTGCTCGGCGGCACCGCCTTCACCCCGGAGGCGCTGGATCGGGAACTGGCCTGGATCGACGAGCAGGTCCGCGGCAAGCCGTACGGCGTGGACATCATCGTGCCCGCCAAGTTCGAGGGCAAGGGCGAGAAGCTCGACGCGGGCGCCCTGGTGGACCGCATCCCGGCGGAGTACCACGCCTTCGTCACCGAATTGCTTGCCTCTCATGACATTCCCAGCGACCAGAAGCGCCGCGTCGGCGGCACCGGCCTGTCCGGCGACACCGGCGAGGCGTTGCTCGAGGTGGCGCTGCGGCACCCGATCAAGCTGATGGCCAACGCGCTGGGCGTACCGCCGCCATACATGATCGAAGCCGGTCGGTCCTCGGGCGTTCCGGTGGCCGCACTGGTGGGCGCCCGCGAGCACGCCCTCAAGCAGGTGGCCGCCGGGGTCGACCTGATCGTCGCCCAGGGCACCGAGGCGGGCGGGCACTGCGGTGAGGTGTCGACGCTGGTGCTGGTGCCCGAGGTGCTCGACGCCCTCGCCGAGGTCGGCAGCGACACTCCGGTGCTTGCCGCCGGCGGCATCGTCACCGGTCGGCAGATGGCGGCGTGCGTGGCGATGGGCGCCGCCGGGGCCTGGACCGGCTCGGTCTGGCTGACCACCGAGGAGGCCGAGACCGCGCCGCACACCCGGGACAAGATGCTCTCGGCGTCCTCGCGCGACACCATCCGCTCGGCGGGGCGCACGGGCAAGCCGTCACGGCAGCTGGTGTCGGGGTGGACCGACGCGTGGGCGCCGAATCCCGGTGGGCAGAAGCCGTTGCCGCTGCCCCTGCAGTCGATGCTGGTGGAACCGACCCTGCGGCGCATCGACAAGCTGGCCGCCGGTGGCCATCCCGGCGCGCAGGAGCTGGCGACCTACTTCGTGGGCCAGGGCGTGGGGCTGATGAACAAGGTGAAGCCGGCGCGCGACGTGGTGCTGGAGTTCATCGAGGACTATCTCGTTGCCGCGCAACGGCTGAGCGATTCCGTCCCCGAGTAACGGTCATTCGCCGGCGAGCGGCAGCCGGACCTCGAAGCGGGCGCCGTTCTCCAGGTTGTAGGCCGACACCGTGCCGTGGTGGGCGTGCACCAGGCCGGCGGCGATCGCGAGCCCCAGCCCGGATCCGCTTGGCAGGGACGAATCCTCGCGCGGCACCCGGCCGTTGGACCCTCGGTAGGCGACGTCGAACACGCGTGCCAGGTCGTCCTCGTTGATGCCGACGCCGGTGTCGTCGACCCTGGCCCAGGCGCCCTCGCCGTCGGAGCCGATGGCGAGTTCGACGCTGCCGCCCTCGGGGGTGTGGGCGATGGCGTTGGCGACGAGGTTGGACAGCACCCGCACCAGCGCGCGGTCGCTGCCGATCACCCCGACGGGCGTCGCGGGCACCGTGGCGCGCAGCGCGACCCCTGCGCGCTCGGCGGCGATGCGGTGCGCGGAGACCACGTCGTCGACGACCTCGTCGAGGGAGACCTTGTCGTAGGCGGGTTGCACGGCGCCGGCGTTGATTTTCGACATCTCGAACAGGTCGTCCACCATCTCGGAGAGCCGGATGGTCTCGTGTTCGATGTGCTTGGCGTGCACGCGAACCTCGTCGTCCTCGACCACGCCGTCGGCGATGGCCTCGGCGACGGCACGGATGCCGGCCAGCGGCGTGCGCAGATCGTGGCTGACGAAGGCGACGAGTTGGCGGCGCGACTGTTCGGCGGTCTCGTCGGCCTCGCGGATCTGCTGCTCCCAGACGGTGCGCCGGGCCTGGAACCGGGCCAGCATGATGGCCGCGGGGATCGTCACCACCGACACGATGACCAGCACGACGGCGATGCCCTCGTACCGCGGTGACAGCATGAAGCCGCTGGCCCCGAAGACGCCGGTGAACGTGGCGACAGTCGGGATCAGCACCAGCACCACCATGCTGAGCGTCAGCGACCACGACCGCGCCAGCCGAATGAGGATCGCGCCTGCCACCACCACCGGTACCGAGCACGCCAGCGCGAAGCCGACGATCTCCCAGAGGTCAGTTGACGGCATACCGCTCCTCGCTCCACATGTAGCCGCGACCCCAGACCGTCTGCACCCGGTGCTCGTCGCCCAGCTTGGAGCGCAGCCGCTTGACGTGCACGGTGACGGTGGAGAGATCGCCGAAGTCCCACTGCCACACCAGCTTCAGCAGCTCTTCGCGGGTGAACACGGTGCCGGAGTGGGTGAGGAAGAACAGCAGGAGGTCGAATTCGCGATTGGTGAGGCTGACCGGCTGACCGTTGACGGTCACCGAGCGGGCGGCCGCGGAGACCGTCATGTCGCCCACGGTGATGACGACCGGTTGCGTGCCCGGCGCGGCCGGCGCGCGGCGCAGCACCGACCGCACCCGCAGCGCCAGTTCGCGGGGGCTGAACGGCTTGACGAGGTAGTCGTCGGCGCCCGCCTCGAGCCCGGCGATGCGGTCGTCTTCCTCGCCCAGGGCGGTCAGCAGGATCACCGGGACCGCGTAGCCGCCGCGTTCGCGGAGCACGCGGCACAGGGCCAGGCCGTCCGGTCCCGGCATCATCACGTCCAGGACGGCGACGTCGATCTGCTCGGATCCCAGCATGCGCAGGGCTTGATTTCCGTCGCGGGCGACCAGGACGTCCAACCCGTCGCGCTCGAGGTATCGGCGCACGACGTCGCGCACGACGTTGTCGTCGTCGGCGATCAGAACTCGGGTCACAACGTTTCAGAGTAGTCGCGCAAACGCCGTACCTGGGCCGACGTCATGGATTCGTTAGCGTTGGGCGCGCGTGCTGACAGGGATGATGGTTAATCTGACGCCCGTGAACCCTTCCCGCGTCACGGTGGTGATGCCGTGCCTCAACGAGGCGGAATCGCTGCCGGGCGTGCTCGCGCTGATCCCCGACGGCTACCGAGCCCTGGTGGTCGACAACAACAGCACCGACGGCACGGCCGAGGTGGCGCGCCGCCACGGAGCCACGGTCGTCGAGGAGTCGGTGCCCGGGTACGGCGCGGCCGTGCACGCGGGAATCGTCGCGGCGTCCACGCCGATCGTCGCGGTGATCGACGGCGACGGGTCGCTGGATCCGCGGGAACTGCCCACACTCGTCGAGGACCTCGACCGGGGCGCCGACATGGCCGTCGGTCGCCGCCGTCCGCTGCCCGGCGTGGGTTGGCCGTGGCATGCCCGCCTCGGCACGCAGGTGGTGTGCTGGCGGTTGCGTCGCCGGCACGGCATCGCGGTGCACGACATCGCGCCGATGCGGGTCGCGCGTCGCGACGCCGTCGTCGGCCTGGGTGTGGAAGACCGCAGATCGGGGTACCCGCTGGAACTATTGGTCCGGGCAGCCGCCGCGGGCTGGGTGGTTGCCGAGCGGGACGTCGCCTACGGGTCACGCACCGGGGGGAAGTCGAAGGTCAGTGGGTCGGTGCGTGGGAGTTTCTTTGCGATCCTGGACTTTTGGCGAGTGATTTCGTGACGGCGGATCTGCCCGTGGCGGTACTCGTGGTCGCCAAGGCGCCGGTGCCCGGGTTGGCCAAGACCCGGTTGGCCGCCACACTCGGCTTCGCCGCAGCCGCCGACGTCGCGGCCGCCGCCCTGCTGGACACCCTGGACAGCGTGGCGAACGCGCCCGTCGCCGCCCGCATCGTGGCGATGACCGGCGATCTGGCCGCGGCGAGTCATGCCGCCGAGATCCGCGCCAGACTCGCCGATTTCACGGTCGTCGAGCAGCGCGGCGACGAGTTCGCCGACCGCCTCGCCAACGCGCACGCCGACGCGTCCGTTGCGGCCGGCGGCCTGCCCGTGCTGCAGATCGGGATGGACACTCCGCAGGTGAGCGCCGGGCTGCTCGCCGAATGTGGCGCCGCGCTGCTGTCGGACGACGCGGTGCTGGGCATGGCGCGCGACGGCGGTTGGTGGGTGCTGGGCATCACCGATCCGCGCAGCGCCGAGTGTCTGCGGGACGTCCCGATGTCGACCTCGGAGACCGGCGCCGTAACGCTTGCCGCCCTTCGGGACACAGGGCTGACCGTGGGATTGGTTTCCGAGTTGGCAGACGTCGACACCGTCGACGACGTCGAAGAAGTCCGCCGGGCCTGCCCGCCGGACAGTCGATTCAGTCGGGTGACCCTGGCTGTGGAGGTGGGACGTGCTGGGTAACCTGTATGACGAGGCGCTGACGGGCGAGCGATGTTGGATTCGCCACGACGACGGCAGCATTCAAGGCCTGCCCGTGCACAGCTGGCTGCCCGGCGGCAAACGCCTCGACAAGGCCTTCGACGCGGCGGTGCTCGACATGTGCGACGGGCCGACGATCGACTTGGGTTGCGGGCCAGGGCGTTTCGTCGCCCACCTGACCAAGCTCGGCATTCCGGCGCTGGGCGTCGACCAGTCGCAGACCGCCGTCGAGTTGGCGCGGCGCAGCGGGGCTCCCGCCTTGCGGCGCGACGTCTTCGACCGGCTGCCCGGCATGGGCCGGTGGGGGACGGTCCTGCTGGCCGACGGCAACGTGGGACTCGGCGGCGATCCGACGCGGGTGCTGCGCCGGGCCGGTGAGTTGATGCGCACCGGGGGACGGTGCGTCGCCGAATTCGACCCCAACATCAGCGGTGTGCACTCCCGCTGGGTCCGGCTCGAGTCGGCCACCACCGTCGGGCCGTGGTTCCCCTGGGCATCGGTGGGCGTGGACTGCGCCATGCGCCTGGCCGAGGAGGTCGGGCTGGTGGTCAAGGAGGTCCTGCCGATCGGCCAACGGGTGCTGGCCAGCCTCACCGCTGCCTAGCCCCTCCCCAGGCCTCCCCCCTTCCCGCGAGCGTGCGTGTCTGCGGCCGACACGCCGCGGTGAGATCGGAGACTGCGCACGCTCGGCGCGGGTCCGGTTACCAGTTGGTCAGGATGACGTGGTTGAGCACCAGGGCGCCAATCACGTTGGCACCCAGCCACCACCGGTGTGAGCGGGCCGGTAGCAGTGCCCCCGCGGCGGTCAGCCAGACGGTGTAGGGCAACCAGATTCGTTCGACCTCGGCCTTGCTGAGCATGCTCAGGTCGGCAAGGACGATGGCCAGCAGGGCGCCGAGAACCAGCAGGTTCAGTCCGTTCCGCTTCCTGATCAGCTGACGGTCGAACGCGCGCGACACCCCGGCCACGGTGCCGAGACCGACGGCGCACACCACCGACGCGAAGTTGGCCCACGCCCAGTACTGGAACGGCCGGTTCATCGCGATGCCCTGCCAATAGCGTTGCTGCACCAGGACGTAACCGTCGAACCACCAGAACCCCGCCAGCGCGAACACGCCCACGACCGCCAACGCGGCCACCACCGCCGGGACGAGGCCGCGCAGTGCGGAGCGGACGTCCCTGGCGGCGATCAGCACGGCGACCGCGGGCAGGGCGATCAGGCCGAGCCCGTAGTTGAGGAAGATGCCCCAGCCCAGCAGCAGACCCGCCCCGGCCCCGGCCAGGAGCGACAGCCGCGTGGTGCCGCGGACCGCGAGCGCCAGCAGCGCCAGGCCCCACGCCGCGACCCCGGCGAAGTAGCCGTCGGCCGACACCGCGATCCAAATCGCCGTGGGAGCCACCGCGACGAACGGCGCCGCCCGGCGGGCGAGGTCGTCGCCGGAGAGGGTCCGCACCGTCAGCACGATCGCCGCGGCGGCGCTGGAGCCCACGAGCAGGCACAGCAGCCCGGCCCACGCGCCGCCGCTCAGCCCGATGCGGTCTAGCCACACGAACGTCAGCAGCGCGCCGGGCGGGTGGCCGGAGACGTGGGTGATCCACGAATCGGGTTGGAAGTCGAGGATTCTCGACGAGAACGACCGCAGCGCGTACGGGATGTCGGTGACCGACGGCACCTGACGCAGGTACTCGTTGGTGGTCTCCAGGCGGCGGGCGAACCCGCGAGCCCAGCCGTCGACCATGGCCAGCGAGAACGCCCACGCGCACGACGTCGCCCAGGTCACCCAGGGCACCGCCCGCCACGGCAGACGCTGGGCCACCGCCGGTCCCCACAGCGCCGTGGCGAGTCCGATCGCGATGGCCGGCACGGTGCCCCACCCGACGTGGGCGTTCCACCACCCGAAGATCGGCGCCGTCTGGGCGAACATCTCGATCTGTCGCGGGGTGCTGTTGATCAGCGGCGTGACGATCCCCAGATCCAGATGGGGGACCGTGAACGCCGCGGCGACCAACACCACCGCCAGGACGGCGGCAACGATCTCGCGGCGAGCTGACTTCACGTCTACCCACCCTAGGCGTGGCGCCTGTCGGGTTGCCGTGACGTCTCCCTGACGACGGGCGGGCGCTCTATCTCAGCCGTCGCGCCACTTCACCATCTGCTCGATGGTCGTGAAGTCGTAGCCGTCGGCGTCGGGGTGGATCTCGGTGGTGAACAGCGTGACGCCGGCGTCGCGGTAGGCCTCCGCGCCGGCGACGTCCTCCCACACCGAGGAGCGTTCCACGTCGGAGTTCTTGCGGCCGTTGGCCTCGACCAACTCCCTGAGGACGTCGCTGGCCTGGCGGAACTTCTCGACGGGCAGGAAGCTGTGCCAGATGTCGGCGTGCTTGGCCACGGCGGGCAGGGTCCGCTTGACCCCGGATCCGCCGATCAGGATGGGGATGTCGTGCACCGGCGCCGGGTTGAGCGCGCGTAGCCGGCGTTCGATGCGGTCGAGGCTCTCGTCGAACAGGTCGAAGCGCGACTTCACCGTGCCGAAGTCGTACCCGTAGGTGGTGTAGTCCTTCTCGTACCAGCCGGCGCCGAGGCCCAGGACCAGGCGGCCGTCGCTGATGTGGTCGACGGTGCGCGCCATGTCCGCGAGGAGGTCGGGATTGCGGTAGCCGACGCCGGTGACCAGCAGGCCGATGTCGGCGCGTGAGGTGATCTCGCCCCAGGAGGCCAACGCCGTCCAGCCCTCGAAGTTCGCGACGTCGGGCTGCACCTCGGACAGCACCGGCACGGCGTCGACCAGGCCGTCGAAGGCGGGTGCGTGGAAGTGGTCGTAGCCGAAGATGACGTCGACGCCGATGTTCTCTGCGCGCAGGACCGCTTCGCGCCAGCTGCGGTAGTCGGGCGCTCCACCCGGCCAGAGTTGGACGCCTACGCGGGTGGGTCGGGTCATGCGCGCTCCTGGATGTGATCGACGGGACATCCAGGGTCAAGACGGCTTGTTGACCGTTTATTCCAAAACGGCCCTAGGGCTACGGTACCGCGACGATGCCCAGCCGCTGGGCGAGGAAGAGGAACGCCGCCGCGAAGTCGTTGTCGGCGGTCGCCTCGCGGACGAGGGACCAGTCGACCTGCTCGCGAACGGCCCGCGTGGCGGGCAGCAGGGCGCCGAGGTTGCAGTGGTGCTCGTGCAGTGACTTGAGCTTCTGGCACATCACCACCGTGGCCGAGAGGACCGGCATGGCGATCGCGAGGACGTCGCGGCGGTCGGCCTGCTCGATGAGGTCGGGGCCGACGCTGATGCCGTTGACGCGGTGGAGGACGTCGATCACGGCGCCGTCGGCCGTCGTCGCCTTGAACAGCCAGTCCTCGGGTGTGCGTTCGATCGCGAAGCCGGCGTCGGCGAGGGTGGCGGCGGCCGCGTCGGCGTTCGCCTCGGCCACCACGAAGTCGACGTCGTGCACCGGTTCGGGTGCGCCGTGCACCCAGAGCGCATAGCTACCGGCCAGGGCGAAGTCCGGACCCGAGGCCTTCAGGGCGGACGCGCCACGCTTGAGCGCGTCGCGCAGGGCGTCTTGATGGGTGTCCATGTTGGGTACCTAGTACCCCATGCGGCTCGCGACATTCAACATCCTGCACGGCAGATCCGTCGGCGACGGCGTGGTCGATGTCCGCAGGCTGCAGGAATGCGTGCACGCCATCGACGCCGACGTGCTGGCACTGCAGGAGGTCGACGTCGACCAGCCGCGGTCCAACCTCGCGGATCTGACTGCCGCCGCCGCCGAGGCCATGGGGGCGGTCAGCCATCGGTTCGTCGCGGCGATCGCCGGCACACCGGGAGCGACGTGGAGCGCCGCCACCGGCGACGAGCAGCCGGGTGCGGCCGCGTACGGCATCTCGCTGCTGTCGCGGTATCCCGCCACCTCGTGGCAGGTGGTGCGGATGCCCAGAATTCCGGTCAAGGTCCCCGTGTACCTGCGCGAACTCAACAAGGTGATCATCGTCGACGAGGAACCGCGGGCGGCGGTGATCGGCTGCTTCGAGACCCCGCTCGGCCCGTTGACCATCGCCAACACCCATCTCTCGTTCGTCCCGGGGTGGAACCGTCGCCAGCTTCGGCGGCTGGTCCGGGATCTACGCGGACTGCCCGGTCCGCACGTGCTCGCCGGTGACCTCAACCTCGGCCCGGACGCGGTGCGGCGATGTTCGGGCCTGCGGGCCCTTGCCGCCGCGCCGACCTTCCCGCACGACGCACCCAGCAGACAGCTGGACCATCTGTTGACCGACGACGACGGATTGATCGCGACGGGCGCGCTCGCGCCCGAAATGCCGATCTCGGACCACCGGCCGTTGATCATCGACGTCGACCGTCGTCCGTAGCGAGTCCGCGGCGAAGAGTCCCCCTCGCGAAGGCGGCCGTCCACCAAGCGAAGAGACGGGCGACCTGATGTTTCCCCGCCCGAAGACGTTGGGACCCGTCCTCGCATGTGGGTGGAGAAGCGCGAATGAGGGTGGGACTGGTCGGAACGCACGGGACCGGTCCGGCGGGCGGCCCGCGGGAGCCCGACGACGTCGAGCCGCTCGCGTCGGCATTGTCCGGGCGTGGGGTCGACGTCGTGGTGTACGCGTGCCGCGGCGGCGACGCGGACCCCGAGGCGGGCTATCGGGTGATCGCCATGCCGGGCGCCGCGGCGGCGCCGACGGGATTGGGCTCCGAGGCCGACGTCGCCTCGGTCATGGGCGACTACGCCCGGTTCCTCTCCGACGCGTGGGGTGAGGATCCGCCGGACGTGGTCAGTGCCGCGTCGTGGATTCACGGCGTGGCAGCGCAATTGGCCGCCGACCGTCACCAGATTCCGGCCGTGCAGTGTCTGCCCGAGCTGGGACACGCCCTGCAGCAGCGCCAGGGGCGTCGGGTGGGGCCGCCCCCGCGGCCCCGGTTCGAGCGGCTCATCGCCAGATCTGCGGCGCGCGTGCTGGTGTCGTGCACGGAGGACGTCTCCGAGCTCGTCGCCCTCGGGTGCGCGCGACGGCGCCTGTCGGTGCTACCTCAGGCCATCGACGTCGGGCAGTTCGCGGCGGTGGGACCGGCGGTCGAGCGCACCGCGGAACAGCGGATCGTCGCGGTGGCCCGGGAGTTGCTGCCGCACAAGGGTCTCGAGGACGTGGTTCGGGCACTGACCCGGCTGCCGGCCGCCGAGCTCGTCGTGGTGGGCGGCCCCGACCGGCACCGGCTGGACTGGGACCCCGGCGCGTGCCGCCTGCGCAGCCTCGCCCTCGAGCTGAACGTCTCGGACCGCGTTCATCTGACGGGTCGGGTTGCGCGCGAGGATCTTCCGTCGATCTTGCGGTCGGCGGACGTGTTCGTCGCCCCGTCCTGGTACGAGTCCTTCGGGCTGCCGGTGGTCGAGGCGATGTCGTGCGGCCTCCCGGTCGTCGCGTCGGCGTCCGGCGGCATGCTCGACACGGTGGTGCACGAGGTGACGGGCGTGCTGGTGCCGGCGCGCGATCCCACAAGGTTGGCCAAGGCGCTCGACGAGGTGCTGCGGGCGGGGCCGTTGCGCAGCGGCATGGGTCTGGCGGGCCGGGTGCGGGCCCGTTCGCGCTACTGCTGGGATCGGGTCGCCGCGGAGGCGGCGACGGCCTACGAGATGGCGGTCGAGGGCGTCCGGCCGCGGGATGCGGGGCGGGCGGCCGCCGTGCCCGCCCGGGGCGACGTCGCCTAAGCCATCGCGCGCGGAGCCTACCGTCTCGTTGGGCTGATGCGCGCCCAAATCAACTGTTCAGGAACGTAATTGGTGGTTGTCTTTCGCCATCGAATTACGTTTAGATGATTATCCGAAGGGTACTTTCGCCGCCATGTCCCAGACATTGAAGCCGCGCAAGGTGCTCGTATGGCACGTGCACGGCTCGTGGATGGAGTCGTTCACCTCCGGGCGGCACGAGTACGTGATCCCGTTCAGCGGTGACGACCGGGCGGGCGGACTGAAGGGTCGGCAGTGGTCTCGTGCCGTCGAGGCGACGCCGGAGGAACTGTCGAATCTCGAGGTCGACCTCGTGGTCCTGCAGGCGCCCGAGCAGCTCGCACTCGCCGAGTCGTGGCTCGGCCGCCGCGTCGGCGTCGACGTGCCCGCCGTCTACGTCGAGCACAACGCCCCACGTCCCAGTCCGGTCGACAGCGTTCATCCCATGGCGGAGCGCGACGACGTCCTGGTGGTCCACGTGACGCAGTACAACCGGCTGATGTGGGACAACGGCTCGGCTCCCACCAGTGTCGTCGCCCATGGCATCCACGACCCCGGTCCGCTGTACACCGGCGAGATCGCCTCGGCGGCAACGATGATCAACGAGCCGCGTCGGCGGTGGCGAACCGTCGGCGCGGACCTCCTCGAACCGCTCGGCCGGCACGTGCCCGTCGACGTGTGGGGAATCGGCACCGACGGGGTCGACCTGGGTCCCCGCGTGACGGGTCGGGGCGACCTGCCGGCCACGCAGCTGATGGCGCAGGTGGCGAGGCGGCGACTGTACGTCCACACCGCGCGATGGACCTCCCTGGGCCTCTCGCTGCTCGAGGCGATGTTCCTCGGCCTGCCCGTCGTCGCGGTCGCGTCGACCATGGCGCCGTTGGTCATTCCGTCCGAAGCGGGGGTCGTCGACGCCGACCTCGACGTACTGGGCTGGGCCGCAGAGGGTTTCGTTGCCGACCACGGATCGGCGGTCGCGGCGGGCAAGGCGGCGCGGGAGTTTGCGACGAGCCACTTCGGCATCGGGCGCTTCCTCGCCGAATGGGATTTGCTGATCGAGGAGGCATGCTCGTGACACCGTCCAGTCCGCTGAAGATCGCCATGATCTCCGAACACGCAAGTCCGCTGGCACATCTGGGCGGCGTGGACGCGGGCGGCCAGAACGTGGCGGTGGCCGAACTGTCGGCAGCACTCGCCCGTCGCGGCCACGACGTGGTCGTGTACACCCGCCGTGACGACCCGCACCTGCCCGAACGCGTGGAGACGGAGAAGGGCTTCTGCGTGGTACACGTGCCGGCGGGTCCGGCCGAACACCTCCCCAAGGACGAATTGCTGCAACACATGCCGGCCTTCGGTGACTCGCTCATCCGGTCGTGGGACGGCTGGCGGCCCGACGTGGCACATGCCCACTTCTGGATGTCCGGGCTGGCGACCCTACGTGCCGCGCGGGCCTGCGACGTGCCTGCGGTGCAGACGTTTCACGCCCTGGGCGTGGTGAAGCGGCGGCACCAGGGTGCCGACGACACCAGCCCCGACGACCGCATCCGGCTGGAGACGACCGTGGCGCGCGACGTCGACTGGGTGGCGGCCACCTGTTCGGACGAGGTGGAGGAACTGGTGCGCATGGGCCGGCCACGCGGCGAGGTCTCCGTCATCCCGTGCGGGGTCGACACCGCCGAGTTCACCCCGCGGGGTCCCGCCGCCTCCAAGGGCCATCGGCACCGCATCGTCGCCGTCGGGAGATTGGTCCCGCGCAAGGGCTTCGAGACGATGATCGAGGCCATGCGGCACCTTCCGGACGCCGAGCTGGTAATCGTCGGCGGCCCCGACAAGTCTCAGCTCGACTCCGACGGGGAGGCGATCCGGCTGCAGCGCCTGGCCGCCCGGCTCGGACTCGCCGACCGCGTGCACCTGTACGGCTGTGTGCTGCGCGAGGAGATGCCGATGCTGCTGCGCTCGGCCGACGTGGTCGCGGCGACGCCGTGGTACGAACCGTTCGGCATCGTTCCGCTGGAGGCCATGGCCTGCGGCGTACCGGTGGTCGCCTCGGCGGTGGGCGGCATGCTGGACACCGTCGTCGACGGGGTGACGGGACGACTGGTGCCGCCGAAGGATCCGCGGGCACTCGCCGACGCGATCGGTCCCATCCTGTGGCAGCCGAACGTCGGTCGGGACTTCGGGCGCGCCGGCCGGCGCCGGGTGTGTGAGCGCTACACGTGGGGCCGGGTCGCCGACGACCTCGCCGTCGTCTACCGCCGGATGGCGGCCGTCCGATGAGGCCCCGCTCAGGCGGTGGCCAGCTTGGCCAGCGACGCCTCGACCTCCGGTGGCAGCAGTCGCCGTTGCCGCGCGACCATGGGCAGCAGCCGCAACGCCTCCCCGAGCGCCTTCGCGTGGGCCCGGTCGACGGCCGCGATCCTGACGAATTCGACGCCCGCGGAGACGCACTCTTGCGCCGGCCGACGCAACCACGTGGTCAGGACGTCGTTGCGGGTGCTGCGGGCCTTCTGCACCGAGCTGGGCGGGCGGACCGTCGACGGCTGATGGTGGGCCACCAGGCGGGGGCTGAAGCAGAGATCCCATCCGTGAGCGGCGAGATCCCATGCCAGCAGGCGTTCCTCGCCACGGAAGTGCAGGATCGGGCTGAACCCGCCGACTGCCTCGAACGCCGTCTTGCGGACCATCGCCGAGCAGGCCAGGAAGCCGAGGATCGAGGGCCCGGGCAGCGCCGGGTCGTGGCCCAGCGGGCTGGTGGCGAGCAGTTCCACCATGGGATCGTCGCGCTGGCCCGGCCACACGACGGTGCGGCCCGCCAGCAGGGCCAGGGTGCGGTGCGCGTCGAACAGCTCCTCGGCGATCTCCGTCGCCTCGGGTTCCCACCACGAGTCGTCGTCGCAGAAGGCGACGAACGGCGTTGCGCACCGGGCCACTCCGACGTTGCGCCCCACCGCACCGAGGTTCTCCGGCAGCGCCACCACGTCGACCCGGCCGCCGGATTCCGAGGCGAGTCCGTTCGACACGAGCACCGAGTCGTCGTCGGATGCGTTGTCCACCAGAACGATTGGGCACGTCGTCGTGTCCAGCAGGCGTTTTACCACTACGGCCAGTTCCGACGAGCGGTTCCGGCTGGCGATGACGAACGAGGTGCGTGATTCCGTGACCATGAGCAACGGCAGTACCCGGCAACCGGGCCGTCAAACGGGCTGGCGCCGCGCCCTTGTGACCGGCGGAGCCGGCTTCGTCGGCAGCCATCTGTGCAAGGCGCTGCTCGACCGACGGGTGGAGGTCGTCTGCGTCGACGACCTGTCGACCAGCGCGCCTGGCGCCCACGAGCGGCTGGCCGGCCGTGCCGGGTACCACTTCCTGCGCCACGACGTCAGTGAGCCGCTCCCGCCGGAATACGCGACCATGCCCTTCGACGTCGTCTTCCACCTCGCCTCGCCCGCGTCGCCGGTGGACTACCTGCGCATGCCGACGGCGACCATGCGCGTCGGGTCCAGCGGTACCGCGGTCGCGCTGGCCGTGGCCGAACGGTGCGGCGCGCGATTCGTGCTGGCCTCCACCAGCGAGGTCTACGGCGACCCGCTCGAACATCCCCAGCGGGAAACCTATTGGGGCAACGTCAATCCCGTCGGTCCCAGAAGCGTCTACGACGAGGCCAAGCGCTACGCGGAGGCGTTGACGTTCGCCACCCGCCGGGAGCGCGGCGTGTCCGTCGGCGTGGCCAGGATCTTCAACACCTACGGCCCTGGCATGCGATCCGACGACGGCCGGGCGGTGCCGACGTTCTGCCGGCAGGCACTCGACGGCGAGCCCATCACGGTGGCCGGCAACGGGTTGCAGACCCGCTCCCTGTGCTTCGTCAACGACACGGTCGCCGGCCTCATCGCGCTGGGCCTGAGCGACTTCGCGGGTCCGGTCAACATCGGCAACCCCGACGAACTGACCGTGCTGCGCATCGCCGAGCTCATCCGCGACATGGCCGGCACCGACTCGCCGATTCGGTTCATTCCCAGGCCGGTCGACGATCCGAAGCGTCGGTGCCCGGACGTGTCGTTGGCCGTACACCGACTGGGATGGGCGCCGGTCGTGGACTACGCGCGCGGGTTGGCCGTCACCGTCGAGCACTTCCGCTCGGCCCGCGCGAACGTCCACCTGACCCCACCCAGCCCCGTGGTCGCATTGGGCGGCAACCGATGATCGTCCTCGGCGTCAACGCCGTCTTCCACGACCCCGCCGCCGCGCTGGTGGTGGACGGTCAGGTGGTCGCCGCCGCGGAGGAGGAGCGCTTCAGCCGGCGCAAGCACGGCAAGCAGGCGGTGCCCTTCTCCACGTGGGAGCTGCCGACGGCGGCCGCGGCGTGGTGCCTGGCCGCGGCGGGCCTGACACCGGCCGACGTCGACGCGGTCGGTTACTCCTACGACCCGACGCTGATGGAGGGCCAGAGCGACGACCTCCCGGGCCTGGACAACCGGTGGGAGTACCTGCGCACGATGTACGCCCAACGCGCGCCAGGTTTCCTGGCCACCGCGCTGCCGGGCCTCGACCCCGCGGTGGTCCGTCACGTGCGGCACCACGTGGCGCACGCTGCCTCCACGGCGCTGGCGTCGCCCGACCCGGATTCGGCGATGCTGGTGGTGGACGGCCGCGGCGAGCGCACCTCGATGCTGGCCGGCGTGTACCGCGACCTCAAGCTCGACGTGCTGGCGACCCAGGAGCTGCCGCACTCCCTCGGCCTCCTGTACGAGGGACTGACCGAACACCTCGGGTTCACCCGCTCCAGTGACGAGTACAAGGTGATGGCGATGGGGTCCTACGGGCAGCCACGATTCGCCGACTACCTCCGCACCCGCGTATTCGCCAGGGACGACGGCGGATTCACCACCGAGCCAATCGACTGGTCAGTCCTGGTGCCACCGCGTCCGACGACGCCCCCCGAGGGGGCGTCCGCGTTCGCCCGGCCGGAACCCGAATACGCCGACCTGGCCTGCAGCGTGCAACTGGTCGTCGAGGAGGTGCTGCTGGACCTGGTCGGCTGGCTGCGCGACCGGGTCGACTCGGATCGGCTGTGTCTGGCCGGTGGGGTGGCCCTGAATTGCGTTGCGAACACCCGGATCCACGCCGAGAGCGGTTTCGACGAGGTGTGGGTCCAGCCCGCGGCGGGTGACTCGGGCACGGCCCTCGGTGCGGCCCTGGCGGTGGCCGCCGAACTGGGTGAGCCGATCGCCCCGATGCCGACGGCGCAGCTGGGCCGCGGGTGGACCGACGAGCAGATCGCCGCCACCCTCGACACCGCGGGCGTCCGCTACGAGCGTCCCGCCGACTTCGCGGCGACGGTGGGCGACGCCCTCGCCGACAACCAGTTGATCGGCTGGTTCCAGGGGCGCGCGGAGTTCGGGCCGCGGGCACTCGGCGGACGGTCGCTGCTGGTCGACCCCCGCCACGTCGACAACCTGGAGCGGCTCAACGGGGTCAAGGGCCGCGAGCAGTTCCGGCCGGTGGCGCCGATGGTGCTGGCCGACCGCGCCGCCGAGATCTTCTCCCGCGGCCCGCTGCCGAGCCCGTACATGGCGTTCGTGCACGACGTCGCACCCGAGTGGCGCGACCGCATCCCCGCCGTCACCCACGTCGACGGCACCGCCCGCATTCAGACCGTGGAGCCGACGCAAAAGCGGTTGTACGACACCATTTCCCGCTTCGCCGATCGCACCGGCGTGCCCGTCGTCGTCAACACCAGCTTCAACACCGCGGGCCGCCCGATGGTGGACAGCCCGCGCGACGCGCTGGAGTGCTTCGGCAGCTCGCCGATCGACCTGCTCGCGATCGGTCCCTTCGTGGTCCGCCGACCATGGTGACCCCGAGGGTGTCCGTACCCCTGGACTGCACCATCGTGATCCCGACCATCGGCCGGGAATCCCTGCAGCGCTTGCTCGACGCGCTGGACGGGTCCAGGTCGCGGCCCGCCGACGTGGTGATCGTGGACGACCGGCCACTGTCCCGACCGGCGCTGGACCTCGTGTCGCCGCTGCCGTTCGTCGTCGCCCGGAGCGGGGGTCTCGGCCCGGCGGGGGCGCGCAACGTCGGCTGGCGGTCGGCGGGCACCCGGTGGATCGCCTTCCTCGACGACGACGTGGTGCCGCAGCCGGAATGGCTCGACGACCTCGCCGTCGACCTCGCGGCCGCCGAGGCGGCTCGCGCGGCGGGTTCTCAGGGCGTGTTGGACGTGCCGTCGGCGGCGGGCCGCCGCGCCACCGACGACGAGCGCAGGACCCACCGCCTGGCCACCGCGCGTTGGATCACCGCCGACATGGCCTACCGCCGCGACGCGCTGGTGGCGGTGGGGGGATTCGACGAGAGGTTCCCGCGGGCCTACCGCGAGGACTCCGACCTTGCCCTGCGGCTGGTCTCCGCCGGTCACCACATCCTCTCCGGCCGACGCCGCGTCGTGCATCCGGTGGCGCCGACGTCGGTGCTGAGCAGCGTTCGGGCACAGGTCGGCAACCGGGACAACGCGCTGATGCTGCGCAAGTTCGGTCGCGGCTGGCGGACCGCGATCGGCGAGGGCCGCGGCCGGCTGCCGGCGCACGCCACGACGACGGCCGCCCTGGTGCTCGCCGCGGCCGCCGTTCTCGCGGGCCGCCGCCGCGTGGGTCGGGTCGCGGGCGCGGCGTGGCTGGCGCTGGTGCTCGAGTTCGCCGGGCGGCGCGTCGCGGCCGGGCCACACCGGCCGGCCGAGGTCGCGAAGGTGCTGCTGACCTCGGCGCTGATCCCGCCGGCGGCGGTGTGGCATCGGCTGGCCGGTGAGTGGATTCACCGCCGTGCCGTGGCCGAGCCCGTGCTGGCGGTGCTCCTCGACCGCGACGACACGATCATCGAAGACGGCCCGTTCCTCAACGACCCCAACGGTGTTCGCCCGCTGCCCGGTGCCGTCCGGGCTCTGGACCGGTTGCGCGACAACGGCCTGCGCCTGGCGATCGTCACCAACCAGTCTGGGGTGGCCAGGGGACTCATCAGCGTCGACCAGTTGACCGCGGTCAACGCCAAGGTCGAGGACGTCTTCGGCCCGTTCGACTCCTGGCAGGTCTGCGTGCACGACGACGCCGACGGGTGCGGGTGCCGCAAGCCGAACCCGGGCATGGTGCTCGCGGCCGCCAATGCCCTTGGCGTACCGCCACATCGGTGCGTGATGATCGGCGACACCGGGGGCGACGTCAACGCCGCGCTGGCCGCCGACGCCCGTGCCGTGCTGGTGCCGACGCCGCGGACGCGCGTCGGGGAGATCGCCGACGCGCGGATGCGGGCCCAGGTCGCGGCGACCCTGTCCGACGCGGTGACGATGGTCCTGCGGGAGGCGCGATGAGCACCGCCGTGGTCGCGCGCCTGGACAGTGCGGGGGACGTGCTGATCACCGGCCCCGCGGTGCGTGCGATCGCCGCGACGCACGACCGGGTCGTCTTCCTGGCCGGCCCGCGGGGCCGGGACGCCGCCGGCCTGCTGCCCGGGGTCGACGAGATCGTGGAGTGGCAGGCGCCGTGGGTCGACTTCGACTCTCCGGAACTGACCGCCGATCACGTCGAGGGTTTGGTGAAGCAGCTTCGTGACGTCGCGCCCGACCGCGTCTACGTGTTCACGTCCTTTCACCAGTCGCCGCTGCCGCTGGCCCTGATCTGCCGCATGGCGGCCGTGCCGTGGGTCGGCGCCATCTGCGAGGACTATCCCGGCACGCTGCTGAATCTGCGCCACCACGTCGAGCCCGGCTTGCCAGAACCGGTGCGGGCGCTGTCGCTCGCCGAGGCGGCCGGCTGCGCGTTGCCCGACGGCGACGACGGCCGGTTGCACGTGCGTCGAGCGGACGAGGTGCCCGCGCGCGTCGGCACGGGTCCCTACGTCGTCTTCCATCCCGGGGCGGCGGTGCCCGCCCGGATGCCGACCGCGGCGCGCAGCGCCGCCATGGTGGCCGCGCTCGCCGGCGCCGGGCACCGCGTGGTGGTGACCGGTTCCCCGGACGAGCGGGCGCTGACCGCCGAGGTGGCCGGCGACGCCGCGGTCGACCTCGGCGGATGCACCGAATTGCCCACGCTGGCAGCCGTGTTCGCCGGCGCCGAGGCCGTGGTCGTGCCGAACACCGGGCCCGGCCACCTGGCCGCCGCGGTCGGTGTGCCGACGGTGTCGTTGTTCGCCCCCGTCGTCCCCGCCGCGCAGTGGCGCCCGTACGGCAGCGACGTGACGCTGCTGGGGGATCAGGACGCGCCCTGCCGGGCGACCCGGGCTCGGTCCTGCCCCGTCGCCGGTCACCCCTGCCTGGACGGCATCACCGACGTGGAACTGCTGGCCGCCGTGCGCGCGGCCGCCCAACGGAAGGAACGACGTTGATCACCAAGCACTTCGACGCCCTCGTCACCGCCATCGGCCGCACCGAGGCCGACGTCGACCGCGTGACCTCCTGGGGCCACCACCTCGCGGACGTCCTGGCCGGCGGCGGCCGTCTGCTGGCCTGTGGCAACGGCGGCAGTGCCGCGGAGGCCCAGCATCTGACCGCCGAGCTGGTGGGCCGCTTCCTCGGCGAGCGACGGCCGTTGTCGGCCATCTCCCTTCACGCCGACACCTCGGCGCTGACGGCGATCGCCAACGACTACGGCGTCGACGAGATGTTCGCCCGCGGCGTCCGTGCGCACGGACGCCCCGGTGACGTGCTGGTGACGCTGTCCACCAGCGGCACCAGTCCCAACGTGCTGGCCGCCGTGAAGGCTGGCCACGACCTGGGCATGACCACCTGGGCCCTGACGGGCCCGGCACCAAATCCCCTGGCAGGCACCAGCCACGACGCGATCTGCGTCGACGCCGCCTCGACGGCGACCGTGCAAGAGGTGCATCTGGTTCTGGTGCACGCCCTGTGCATGGCCGTCGACGAGGTGCTGCCGATCGCGGGGCAGCCGTGAGGTCCGGCCCGTTGGTGATCGTCGGCGACACCATGCTCGACGTCGACCTGGAGGGTTCGGCCACTCGCCTCAGCCCCGAGGCCCCGGTGCCGGTGGTCGACGCGGAGCAGTCCTGGCACCGGCCCGGCGGTGCGGGCCTGGCGGCCATGCTCGCGGCCCGGCACGAGTCCGACGTGGTTCTGATCACCGGGATCGTCGCCGACGCCGGCGGAGACCGGGTGCGGGATCTGCTGCGAGCGGCCGGCGTTCGGGTGGTCGCGCTGCCGATGGTCGGTGGCACCGTCGTCAAGACCCGGGTCAGGGCGCGGGGCCAGTCGGTGCTGCGCGTCGACCAGGGCGATGCGACGTACGTGCCGCAACCGGTGCCCGCCGAGGCGCTCGACGTCCTGGCTGCGGCCCGGTCGATCTGCGTCGCCGACTACGGCGGCGGGCTCACGGCGCTGCCGCCGATGCGGGAGGCGCTGACCCGCGCCGCGACCACCGCGCCGATGCTGTGGGACCCGCATCCGCGTGGGTGTACCCCGGTGCCCGGCTGCGCGCTCGTCACGCCGAACGAGGATGAGGCCAAGCACTTCTGCGCCGACGGGATGGTCGACGCCCTGCGCCAGAAGTGGCGCGCCGACGCGATCTGCGTGACCTTGGGAGCCCGGGGAGCGCGGCTGTTCCTGCGGGACCTGCCTCGCAGCCACGTTCCCGTCCCCGCCGTCGACGCGACCGCGGGAGCGCGGGCCGACGTGTGCGGCGCGGGGGACCGGTTCGCCGTGGCGGCGGCGGTGGCCCTCGCCGACGGCGCCGACCCGCACGAGGCCGTGGTGCGGGCGGTCGAGGCCGCCGCCCGCTTCGTCGCCGCGGGCGGCGCGGCCGGGGTGTCGACGCCTGCCTCGTCCGCGGTGGGCCCGGACGCCCTGTCGGTGGGCGGTCACGCCGACGACGCGACCGCGGTCGACGTCGCCGAGCTGGCCCGCCGATGGCGCGTCGACGGGCGGACGGTGGTGGCGACCGGCGGCTGCTTCGACCTGCTGCACACCGGGCACGTCAAGCTGCTGCGGCATGCCCGCCAGCTCGGAGACGCGCTGATCGTGCTGGTCAACTCCGACGAGTCCGTCCGCGCGCTCAAGGGGCCGGACCGGCCGATCATGCCCGTCGAGGATCGCGCTCGGATTCTCGCCGCCCTGGGCTGCGTGGACGCGGTCGGCGTGTTCGACGACGCGACGCCCGAACACCTGCTGGACCGACTGCGTCCCGACGTGTGGGTCAAGGGTGGCGACTACGTGGCTGCCGACCTGCCCGAGGCGGAGGTCGTCCGTCGGCACGGCGGCGAGGTGGTCATCGTGCCCACCGTCGCCGGCTATTCGACGTCACAGCTGATCGCAACGGCGCGGTCGGACCGAACCAATCATGGGAGCACCGCGAGATGAGCCAACCGACAACCAATTCCATCCTCGGCAACGTCATCATCACCGGCGGGGCGTCGGGTCTCGGGGCGGCGGCCGCCGAGGCGGTGACGCGCCACGGCGGCACCCCGTTGATCATCGACAAGAAGCCGCCGAGCGGGGTCAACGCCGGAGCGGCCCACGCGTTCGCCGACCTCGCCGACACCGACGCCGTGCACGCCGCGGTGGCCACCCTCGCCGAGCGTGCCGACGGTCCGGTCACGGGGCTGTTCACCGCCGCGGGGATCGATTCCTGCGGCACGCTGGAGGAGGTGCCCGCCAAGGAGTGGGAGCAGGTGATCATGGTCAACCTGCTGGGCACCGCCGCCGTGGTGCGTGCCGCTCTGCCGCTGCTGCGCGCCGGCCGAGGCCGCATCGTCACGGTCGCGTCCACGCTGGGGATCAAGGCCGTGAGCGACGCCACCGCCTACTGCGCCTCCAAGTTCGGCGTCGTCGGCTTCACCCGCGCGTTGGCCGCCGAACTCGCGGGTGACGTCGGGGTGACGCTGTTGATCCCCGGGGGCATGCACACGCCGTTCTTCGACGGGCGCACCGAGCAGTACAAGCCGCCGGCGGACGCCAAGCTCAACCGTCCCGAGGACGTCGCCGAGACGGTGGTGTTCGCGCTGTCCCAGCCGGCGGGCTGTGAGATCCGCGAGATGGTGGTCGCCGCGTCGACGGAGTCGTCATGGCCATGACGAACGGCCCCGACGTCGTCTACGCGTTGCGCGCCTTGGGTCTTGGCGATCTGCTGACGGCCGTGCCCGCCCTGCGCGGGTTGCGGCGTCACTACCCCGACGCCCGGCTGGTGCTGGCGGCACCGGCTCGGTACCGCGAGCTAGCCCTTCTGACGGGAGCCGTCGACGAGGTGGTGCCCACGGCCTGGCTCGGCGACGTCACCCCGCCAGGCCGGCCGCCGGCGCTGGCGGTCAACCTGCACGGCAGCGGGCCGCAGAGTGTCGAGCATCTGCTCGCGCTGGCGCCCGTGGCGCTGCTGAGCCACCGGCATCCGATGTTCCCGGACCTGGAGGGTCCGCCGTGGCAGGACGACGTGCACGAGGTGGACCGGTGGTGCATCCTGCTCGACTCGGCGGGCATCGCCAGCGATCCGGACGACCTGTACCTGGACCGGCCCGAGGGCTACCCCGTCCGCAGTGGCGCGGTGGTGGTGCACCCCGGCGCCGCGGCGGCGGCCCGCCGCTGGCCCGCCACGCGGTTCGCCGAGATCGCCGCCGCCCTGCACGCCGACGGACACGAGGTGCTCGTCACGGGCACTGCCGAGGAACGGGATCTGGCGCGCGAGGTGGCGGCCGCCGCCGGCCTGCCCGAATCTGCCGTATTGGCAGGCGAATTGGAGCTCCTGCAGCTGGTCGCGCTGATCGCCGACTGCCGTCTCGTCGTCTGCGGCGACACCGGCGTCGGGCACGTGGCGACTGCGACCAGGACACCGTCGGTGGTGCTGTTCGGTCCCACCCCGCCCAGCCGATGGGGTCCGCGCGACGACGGCAGGCACGTCGCGCTGTGGGCCGGCTACACCGGCGATCCGCACGGTGCGTGGCCGGACGCCGGTCTGCTGGCCATTTCGGCGTCGGACGTCCTCGGCGCCAGTCGCTCGATGCTGCGGCCGTGCGCATGAGCGGCATCCGCGTGGGCGTGGTCGGCGCCGGATACGTCGGCCTGACCACCGCGGTGTGCTTCGGCGAACGGGGCGTCGACGTGGTGTCGGTCGACGTGGACCGGGCCAAGGTCGAGCGCCTCAACGCCGGCCGGCCGACGATCGCCGAACCCGGTTTGGCCGAGGCGCTGCGGGCCGGGTTGGCCACGGGAGCCTTGCGATTCACCGCCGACCCCGGGGCGCTGGCCGACCGCGACGTCGTCTTCGTGTGCGTGCCGACGCCGAGCGCCGCCGACGGCTCCGCGGATCTCGGCGCCGTCGAGTCGGTCGCCGAGCGGTTGGGTGAGGTGCTGTCACCCGGTGCCGTCGTCGCCCTCAAGTCCACCGTCCCGGTGGGCACCACCCGCCGGTTGTCGGCGACGTTGGCCCCCAGAGGCATTCACGCGGTGTCCAATCCCGAGTTCCTGCGCGAGGGGCACGCCGTCGACGACTTCCGCCAGCCGGACCGGATGGTGGCGGGCTCGGACGACGCGGGCGCCGCCGAGGCGGTGTGCCGCGTCTACGGAGCGCGCTCCGGGCCGATCCTGCGCATGAGTCCGGAGAGCGCGGAGCTGGCCAAGTACGCCAGCAACGCGTTCCTCGCGGTGAAGTCGTCCTATGCCAACTCCCTTGCCGCCCTGTGCGCCAACGTCGGCGCCGACGTCTCGGAAGTCACCCGCTGCATGGGCGCCGACGACCGGATCGGCAGTGCGTTCTTGAACCCAGGCCCCGGCTGGGGCGGATCGTGTCTGCCCAAGGACACCGCGGCGCTGGTGCACACCGCGCGCATGCACGGCGTCACGCTGGCCGAGGTCGAGGCATGCCGGGCGACCAATGCCGCCCAAGCCGGCAGGGTCGCGGACGCGCTGACACGCACCACCGGTCTGCCACTGACCTCGATGCGGGTGACCGCGCTCGGGCTGACCTTCAAGGCCCACACCAGCGACACCCGTGATTCGCCGGCGCTCTCGGTGTGTGCACACCTGGGCTCCGAGGGTGCCCACGTTCAGGGGTACGACCCCGAACTGGCGGCCATCGATCCCGACGTGTTGGCCGCGGCCCGGGTGACGGCGGTCGACGATCCGTACCGGGCCACCAAGGCCGCCGACGCCGTCGTGATCCTCACCGAGTGGCCGGAGTTCGGCGACCTGGATTGGGCCATGGTCGCCGAGCAGTCGCCCGACGCCGTGGTCCTCGACACCCGCAACGTCCTCGACCCCGACGTCGTCGACCGCGCCGGACTCCGGTATCTGGGCAACGGCCGGATGTTTGGAAACCGCCGGCGGGGGTAGGTGCCCGGCAGGACGTCGACGACGTGCGACGTCATTCAGGAGCGCCGGTGCGGACGGATTTTCGACAGCAGCTCGAGTCGCTGCAGGCCGACCTCGGCGCGATGTGCGCCTTGGCGGGCGACGCCGTCGGGCGTGCGACCCGAGGGCTGCTCGAGGTGGACGCGGACACCGCCCGCGAGGTCACCCGCGACATCGACCGACTCCGCACCCTGCACAACGCCGTGGAGCGGCGCACCCTGGCGATCCTGGCGAAGCAGGCGCCGGTTGCCGGTGACCTCCGCAGGGTGGTGACCGCCATCCGCGTCGCGGCCGACGCCGACCGGATGGGCGGCCTGGCCTCGCACGTCGCCAAGGTCAGTCTGCGCCGCCATCCGGACTCCGCCGTCCCGCCCGAACTTCGCGGCCGGTTTCACGAAATGGGCCAGACCGCAGTGGGTCTCGCCGAGTGTTGCCGCGACATCCTCACCACCGGGGACTGCTCGCAGACGCACCGGGTGCGATCCGAGGACCGCGTCATGGAGACGATGCACCGCGAGTTGTTCGCCGAGGTGATGAGTCCCGGCTGGGCGCACGGTGCGATGGTCGCCTCCGACGTCGTCCTGCTCGGGCGGTTCTACGGTCGGTTCGCCGACCATGCCGACGAGATCGCGCGCCGAATGGTGTTCCAGGCCAGCGGCGAGGCCCTCGCGCGCGAGCAGGCCATGTGACCCTTCGCTTTTCGGCCCTCAGTCTTCGTCAGGGGTGTTGACGCCGTTCGGCATCACCGACGAAGGTCGAGATCTCGGGGCGCTCGCGTGACCGGTGTGATATCTGTAACCGCGTGAGCTTCGACGAGTCCGACTAGCCGCCTTCGGGTTTCGAGCGAGTGGGCGAATTCCGCTATCTCTCCGGTCCGGACCGTTGGGAATGGTCCGATGCCGTGACGAGAATGCACGGATATGAACCCGGGACCGTCACGCCGACCACCGCATTGATTCTGGCGCACAAGCATCCAGCCGATCAGCCGGCCGTGTCCGAGGTCATCGAGTCATCGAGCAGGTGCTGCGCCACGGCGCACCCTTCAGCAGCCGGCACCGCATCGTCGACGCTCAGGGCCGGGAGCACCTGGTGGTCGTGGTGGGGAGCACCCTGCGCGGCACGGCCGGCGAGGTGATCGGCACCGCCGGGTTCTACGTCGACGTCACCGAGAGCTTCGAGACCGAGTTGCAGAATTCGGTGACCGAGGTGATCGCGGCGGTCGACGAGCGGCGCGCGTCGATCCACGAGGCGGTCGGCATCATCAGGATGGCCTACGGTGTGTCCGCCGAGCGGGCGTTCGAGGTGTTGACGTGGCGTTCGCAGCAGACCAACGTGAAGGTGCGGGTCATCGCGCGGCAGTTCGTCGACCGGCTCGCGGGCGAACCGCTCGCGCCGAACGTCCGCGCCCGCGTCGACCACGCACTGCTCACCGCCCACGAGCCGGCGGGAGTCGACGGTGCCGCGATATATGACTGACGTGGGCTGGCCGAACCTTCGTTTTCTGGAGTATTCTCATCGCCAGGCGGGTTGAGAACTTAGCTCGGCAATCCCAGCCCCGGAGGTTGGCGATGTCGCCCATGCGCACGTTGCAGCGCGAAGAAGTCCATAGCCAAGACCCGGTTGAGATCACGTCGTACCTCAACCGTGTCTACGGCACCGAACTGCAGGTCCAACCGCTGACGCACCAGCCCGGTGCCCGACTTTCCCTGGACCACGCCCGCACCAGCCATGCGTCGCTGGCCTTGGAGCGGATTCGGCACAGCGGCGAGGTGGAGGTGCGCGCCGAGGCCCCGCCCGGTTGCCTCGTCGTCCTGTGGACGCTGGACGGGCGGGCGGAGAGTCTCCTGAACGGCCAGAGCGGCCGCGCGGCACGGGGCCAGTTGATCATCGGCTCGACCGCGCTGGCGCCGGTCCGGGTCAGAGCCAGCGAGGCCACGCTCGACACCGTGGTCCTCGACCGCTCACTGCTGCTCAAGGCCGCCGCCGACCTGGCACCCGAACGCCGCCCGGGCGAGGTGAACATCACCGGGGTCGAACCGGTCAGCGCCGACGCCGCCCGGGCGTTGACCGCGGCGCGGCGCTACGTGCAGGACTCGGTGTTCGCCGACGACGCGTTCGCCACGCCGCTGGTGCTGGCGGCCGCGGGGAGGCTGTTGGCGGCGACCGTCCTCGCGGCCTTTCCGAACAGCGCGGGCCTGTTGGCCGACTCGGCGGAGCGTGGCTTCGAGTCGGCCGCCCATCCCGCGCTGCTGCGCCGCGCGATGACCTACATCGAGGAGCATGCCGCGGAGGACGTCGGCATCGGCGACATCGCGAGCGCGGTGTACGTGACGCCGCGGGCGCTGCAGTACATGTTCCGGCGCCACCTCGACAGCACGCCGATGGCCTATCTCCGGCGCGTCCGACTCGACCACGTGCACCGTGACTTGATAGCGGGCGATCGGAGCACCACCACGGTGACCGCCGCCGCGTCGCGTTGGGGCTTCGCGCACACCGGACGATTCGCGGTGCTGTATCGCGAGACGTACGGGCAGAGCCCCCACGTGACCCTGCGGTCCTGAACGCGGTCGGCGGTCGGCGGGGCATGGGTAGACTGAGGGTGCTCGATCAGCGAGCAGGTACGTGGTCGGGTGGAAAGTCGTCATGGCGGTGGAGCCGTACAGTTCGCAAATCGCCGAGATGGCCGCACTTCTCGCCGACGCCCAGCATCGCAGCTCGCGTGACGGAGCAGCAACCCTATTCGAAATCGCCGAGAGCGCAACGCGTGCGGTACCTGGCGCCGAATATGCCGGCATCACGATGGTCGACGACCAGGAGGGCATCCGCAACGTCGCGGCGACCCACCCCTACGTGGTGACGCTCGACGAGGTGCAACGACGAGTTCAGGACGGGCCGTGCCTCACCGCGGCGTGGGAGAACCACACCGTCCGCGTCGACGATCTGAGCACCGACGAGCGGTGGCCGGCGTACCGGGCCAGCGCGCTGGAGCTGACGCCCATCCGGTCGATCTTGTCGTTCGAGGTCTTCGCCGGTGACCGTGCCCGCGGTGCACTGAACTTCTTCGCCGAGAGCCCGGGCGCGTTCAACCAGGACGCCGTCGAGCTTGGCTTGATCTTCGCCACGCACACCGCGATCGCCTGGGGCATGCTGCGCCGTGACGAGCAATTTCGCAGTGCCCTGAGTTCCCGCGACGACATCGGCCAGGCCAAGGGAATGCTGATGGAGCGGTTCGACATCGACGCCGTCCGCGCGTTCGAACTCCTGAAGCGGTTGTCGCAGGACACCAACACCCCGTTGCATCAGATCGCCAAGCGTGTGACGACCACCCGCGATTCGAAGGTCGACGGCTGATCCGGTTCTGAAGGAACTGCGGCGCAACCTGTTTGAGTGGGCGCCGTCCGGGCAGTGGCACGTCGAGGCGGCCGAATGACGCTGGCCGATTCGCGAAGAGCTCGGTGGGAGGACGGTCCGCCGAGCGAAGAGGCGGCCCGCCTACCAGCAGTTCCCGGCCTCCCGGAGTGTGACCGACGCCGTTAGACGGCCGTGACCCGAAGGTGCAGACTAAGCACATCCCTTGAGCCAGTGGGGCGGATCGCGCACCGCAACCTCGGGAGGCTCCGTGGAAGTCCGGAATCGCATGACCTCGAATGGCTCCGCTGCCAAGGGCAGCGTCGAGACCCGCTACGAGGAAGTTCAGCAGATGTTCCGCGAACTTCGTTCCATGGCTGAGGATTCCGTCGAATTCGAGCGTTTACGCGAACGCATCGTCGAGCGGTGCCTGCCCCTGGCAGACCACATCGCCCGGCGGTATTCGGGCCGTGGTGAAACGCACGACGACCTGGTGCAGGTCGCCCGGGTCGGCCTGCTCAACGCCGTCAAGCGATTCGATCCCGAGGCGGGCGACTTCCTCGGTTTCGCGGTGCCGACCATGATGGGTGAGGTCAAGCGGTACTTCCGCGACTACAGCTGGTCGGTGAAGGTGCCCCGCCGGTTGAAGGAGGTCTACCCGCAACTGGGGACGGCGATGAACGAGGTCGCCCAGCGACTGGGCCGCACCGCCACGCCGTCGGAACTGGCCGCGGAGATGGGCGTCGAACGGGCCGACGTCGTCGAGGCGATGATCGCCGGGGCGGGGTTCAAGACGCTGTCGATCGACTTCACGTCGTCGTTCGACGACGACACTCCCACGATGGCGGATCGGCTCGGCGCCCTGGATCCCGGCATCAGGTTCATCGAGGACCGGGAGACCCTCAAGGCACAGTTGGCGACGCTGCCGGACCGGCTGCAGCAGATCGTCGTCATGCGGTTCTTCGAGTCGCTGACCCAGGACGAGATCGCCGAGCGGATCGGCATCTCGCAGATGCACGTGTCGCGTCTCCTGGCCCAGGCACTCGGCCGCCTCCGTGACGGCATGAGCGATTCGGTGGACGGCAGGTCCCTCGCGGGCTGACGTGAGAATGCTTGGGACGGGGCAGGAAGGGTAGCCAAGGGCGGTGAGCGAGACTCCTGTCGCCGGTTCGGACGTCCCTCGTGGCGTCATCGCCATCGGGGCGTCCGCTGGCGGAGTGGAGGCGCTCAAACAGGTGGCGGCGGGCCTGTCGCCCGACCTTCCCTACGCCGTCCTGGTGACGCTTCACATGGCGTCCGCCAGCCCCAGCGTCCTGGCCCAGATCATCGACCGCAGCGGTCCGCTGCCCGCGACCCAGGCCGTCGACGGCGAACACCTCCGCCCGGGGCACGTCTACGTCGCGACGCCGGACCGCCACCTCCTGGTCCGCGACCACCGCGTCGTCGTGTCCCGCGGACCCACCGAGGACGGTCACCGACCTGCCATCAACCCACTGCTGCGATCGGCCGCCATTGCCTTCGGGCCGCGCGCGATCGGCGTGCTGCTCTCGGGCGTGCTCGACGACGGTGTCCTGGGCCTGGCGGCGATCCGCGCGCGGGGTGGCGTCACCGTGGTGCAGGACCCCGACGACGCCCTCTTTCCCGACATGCCCCGCAACGCGATCGCCGCCCAGTTGGTCGACCACGAGGTGTCGGCCGGCGCGGCCGGTCGGCTCTTCGAGAAGTTGGCCGAACGTCCAGACGAGGAGTTCACCATGACCTCCGACTCGGCGATGGAACTGGAGAACCGGATTGCCATGGGGCCCCGATACTCCGACACCTTCGACGCCGAAACGCTGGGACCCCCCTCGGGATTCACCTGCCCGGACTGCAACGGCTCGCTGATGGCGGTCGGCAGCACGAACTACCGCTGCCGGGTGGGTCACGCGTGGACCCCCGAGGCGCTGATCCGGGCGCGCGACAAGGAGACCGAGAATGCCCTGTGGATCGCCCTGCGCAGTCTGGAGGAGAAGGCCAAGCTGTCCCGCAGGCACGAGGGCAGCGTCAGCCCCGGTGCCCTCCAGCGGCGATACGCTCAGATCGCCCGGGAGACCGAGCATGCCGTCGAAGTCCTGAGGGCCCGCCTGTCCGAGCTCGTCGACGACCCTGGAGGCCACGGGAATGAGCCCACGGAGTAGCCAGCTGAGTGTGACCCGTGCCGTCGCGTCCGGTCACACCACGCTGGTGATGGACGGCGTACTGGACGCGACCACGTACCGCACGGTGCGCGATGCGGTGGTCAAGGCGGCGCTCGACGCGCCGCCGCTGATCCTGGTCGACGTGACCGCGCTGTGGGCGCCGGCCTCGTCGGCGTGGTCGGTGTTCACCAGCGCACGGTGGCTGGTGGTCGACTGGCCGGACGTTCCCATCGGCCTGGTGTGCTCGCACGTCGCGGGTCGAAGGATGTTGGCGCGCAACGGCATCACCCGTTATCTGCCGGTGTACGCCAACCTCACCGCTGCCAGGAACGCCATGGCCGACGACGTCGACCCGCACCGGCGCCGCGTGCGCGAGGTGTGGCCGGCGGTGCCGTCGGCGGTTCCGTCGGTCCGGGACTTCATCGCCCACTGGCTGCACACCTGGTCACTCGACGAGTTCGCCGCCACCGCGGGCGTCGTGGCCACGGTCCTCGTCGACAACGTGCTGCGGCACACCGACAGCGATCCCGACGTCCGCCTGGAGACGGACGGGGCCACGGTCACCGTCGCCGTCACCGACGGCAGTCCGTCGCCGGCGTGCGTGCGCGACGAGGACGAGATCCTCGGGTGCCTGAGCGAACTGCAGATCGTCCACGCGCTGACGAGGGTGTGGGGCAACACCCCGACCCCGGAGGGCAAGGTCGTGTGGGCGGTGATGGGTCCCGAGAACCGCCTCTAGTCCTCGGATCGGACGGTCGTCACCGGCGCGGGTCGGCCGTCGGCGATCAGACGCTCCCCGAGGTCGTAGTCGTCGTCGGCGTTGCAGGTCAGCACGCCCACGGTCGTGCCGTCGGCCTCGTACCAGACCGTGAAGCCGTCGGCGTGGTCGACGACCCGGCTGGCGTCGAAGCCGTCGCCCCAGGCGTGATACTTGACCGCCGCGTCGCCGATCGTCGACCAGAAGCCCGGCACGGCGTGCCAGGTGGCCGTGACGCCCGCCGCCTGGGCACCTGCGACGTCGCCGTGGTCGACGGCGTCCTGCCAGTGCTCGACGGCCACGTGGCGGCCCGCGGCGGTGTTGAAGGCGAAGGCGACGTCACCGGCGGCGAAGACGTCGGGCGCCGACGTCCGCATGTCCGCCCCGACGACGATGCGGGAGTCCCTCGTGTTGAGTCCGGCGGCGGAGGCGATCTCGCTGTGCGGCGTGACGCCGGTGGCGGCGAGCACCAGGTCGCAGTCGAGGGTCACGCCGTCCTCGAGTCGCACGCCGGCCTCGTCGACCGACGTCACCGACGTACCCGCCACGTACCGCACGCCCGTCGCGGTGACCAGGTCGAGCAGGCGACGGCCCGCCTCCGCGCCCAGACGCTTCTCCTGCGGCACCCGGTCGGGGGCCACCAGCGTGACCGCCAGTCCACGCATCGCCAGCGACGCCGCGGCCTCGCATCCGATGAAGCCGGCCCCGATGACGACGGCCGAACTCGCGCCGTCGGCGGCGTCGCGCAGCCGACGGGCGTCGGTCAGCGCGCGCAGCAGCAGGGCGCGCTCGCCGCCCGGCACGGGCAACGGCGACGGCCCGGCGCCACTGGCGAGGACCAACGTGGCGTAGGGGATCTGCTCGCCGTCGACGGTGACGGTGTGGGCCTCGACGTCGACTGCCGTGACGGGCCGGCCGTGGCGAAGGTCGACGTCACGCTCGACGAACCACTCCGGTGGATGAAGCGCGACGTCGTCGGTGTCGCCGCGCAGGAAGTCCTTGCTCAGCGGCGGTCGCTCGTACGGCAGGTCGGGGTCGGCGCTGAGCACCAGAACCGGTCCCTCACCGCCGTTGCGACGATACGACTCAGCGGCACTGATGCCTGCTGGACCACTTCCGACGACGACCAATCCCGCTGTGCTCACACCCACCACGTACCCGCTCCCCGGGCCGCGCACTCACCGCAGCCGGCGCTGCGGCCGTCGGCCCGCCGGCTGCGTGGGTTCCGGCAGCGACGGGACGTTGTCGTGCAGCCGCACGGTAGTGGGCTCGTCGGTGCTCAGGTCCAGGTCGGCCCCGGCGTGGCGGATGGTCAGCCGGGCGTCGGTCTGACCGTCGCGGGCCGACAAGCGGTACACCACCTCGGCGTGGTTGGCGTCGACGGTGATGCGCTGACCGTGCCAGCGGATGCGGAACCGCAGCCGGGTGATCTGCTCGGGCAGGTGGGGGTCGAGTTCCAGCACGCCGTCGTCGTCGCGCAGCCCGCCGAAGCCGGCGACGAGTGCCGTCCACGCACCCGCCAGCGAGGCCATGTGCAGGCCGTCGCTGGTGTTGTCGTGCAGATTGCGCAGGTCGATCAGCGCCGCCTCGTAGGCGTAGTCGTGCGCCAGTTCCAGATGCCCCACCTCGGCGCACATCACGGCCTGGGTCGACGCCGACAGCGAGGAGTCCCGCACCATCCGCGGCTCGTAGTAGTCGACGTTGCGGGCCTTCTGCTCGCGGGTGAACGCGTGGCTCTGCCAGTGCATGGCCAGCACCAGGTCGGCCTGCTTGATCACCTGCGCCGGATAGAGCCGCACGTAGGGTTCGTTCAACAGCAGCGGATACCGCGTGTTGTCGTCGAAGTCCCACTCGCGCAGCGTGGTGAAGCCCTCGCACTGCTGGTGCACGCCGAGGCCCTCGTCCACGGGCACGTGCACGGCGTCGGCCGCGTCGCGCCACGCCGCGGTCTCCTCGGTGGTGACGCCCAGGGCGCGGGCGCGCTCGGAATGGCGACTGCACGCTGCCGCGGCGATGCGCAGGTTGTCGGCGGCCATCAGGTTGGTGAAGACGTTGTCGCGCACCACCGCCGTGTACTCGTCGGGCCCGGTGACCCCGTCGAGGTGCCAGCGGCCGTGGCGGTCGTGATGTCCGAGGGACACCCACAAGCGGGCCGTCTCGATGAGCACCTCGAGACCGCAGTCCTCCTCGAGGGACTGATCCCCGGTGACCACGCGGTAGCGCTCGAACGCGACGGCGATGTCGGCGTTGACGTGCCAGGCCGCGGTCCCGGCCGGCCAATACGCCGAGCACTCCTGTCCCCGGATGGTGCGCCACGGGAAGGTGGCGCCGGTCAGGTCGAGTTCGCTGGCCCGCGCGCGGGCCAACTCGAGGGTCGACGCCCGCCAGCGCAGCGCGTCGGCGGCGGCATGGGGATGGGTGTAGGTCAGCACGGGCAGCACGAATCCCTCGGTGTCCCAGAAGGCGTGCCCGTCGTACCCCGTGCCGGTGAGTCCCTTGCCCGCGATGGCTCGACGCTCGGCCCGCGCGCTGGCCTGCAGCACGTGGAACAGTCCGAAGCGCACCGCCTGCTGGATCTCCGGGTCGCCCTCCACCTCGACGTCGGCGTTGTCCCAGAAGTCGTCGAGGTACGCGCGCTGGGCGTCGAGAAGGCCCTGCCACCCGGTGTACCGCGCCCCGGTCAGCGCGCCGGCGACCTGGTCGTGCAACGCCGGCCGCGACCGCAGGCTGGACCAGCCGTACGCCAGATACTTCACGACGCGCAGCTTCTGGCCGGGGCGCAGACCGCAGATGACCGTCGTGCGGGCCAGGTCGTCCCAGCACTCGGTGTGCACCTCGACGCGGCCGGGGACCTCGACGTCGTGGTCCATGGCGGCGGCCATGGTGAGGTCGCTCTGCCGGGTGCGGTGGATCAGCACCGCCCGCTCGCCGTCGCAGTCGTGCGACACGGCCTCCAGCGGCTTCTCCAGCAGGGCCGCCGCCCGCGGGTCCTCCGAGGTCTCGGGTTGATCCTCGTTGGCCACGAGCTCCGATTGCAGTGTCACCCTGGTGAATTCGTCGACCGCTTCGACGACGTATTCGACGGCCGCGACGCCGCGCTGAGCCAGGGACACCAACCGGGTGCTGGTCACGTCGACCAATCGACCCGCCGGTGAGCGCCACCGGACGGTGCGGGTCAACGTACCGGCGCGAAAGTCCAGAGTTCGTTCGTGGTGCAGCAGTTCGCCGTATCGGACGTCGAACGGCTCGTCGTCGACCATCAGCCGCATGACCTTGCCGTTGGTCACGTCGACCAGGGTCTGGCCCTCCTCCGGGTAGCCGAAGCCCGCCTCGGCGTAGGGCAGCGGCCGGATCTCGAAGAACGAGTTGAGGTAGGTGCCCGGCGTGCCGTGCGGCTCGCCCTCGTCGAAGTTTCCGCGCATCCCCAGGTGGCCGTTGGACAACGCGAACAGCGACTCCGACTGGGGGAGGAAGTCCAGGTCCAGCGTGGTCTCCCGAAGCCGCCACGGCTCCACCGGATAGGTGGGATCGGGCGTCATCGGGGCGACAGGAGGTCGGCGAGGTCGGTGACGACGACGTCGGCACCGTGTTCGCGAAGGGCGTCGGCCTGCCCGACGCGGTCCACGCCGACCACCAGGCCGAAGTGACCCGCCCGCCCGGCCTCGACCCCCGAGAGCGCGTCTTCGAAGACGGCCGCCGCCGCGGGGTCCACGCCCAGCCGGCGGGCTCCCTCCAGATAGGAGTCGGGTGCCGGTTTTCCGGCGATGTGCTCGTCGCGGATGGTCACGCCGTCGACGCGCTGGTCGACGAACTTCGCCAGACCGGTCAGCTCGAGCACTTCACGGGTGTTGGCCGACGACGACACCACCGCCACCGAAAACCCTTGCTTGACAACCTCTTCCAGGTACCGTCGCGAGCCCTCGAACACCGTGACGCCGTCGGTGTGCATCGTCTTCTGGAACGCGTCGTTCTTGCGGTTGCCGAGTCCGTTGACGGTCTCGGTGTCGTCGCCGTCGTCGGGGGAGCCCTCCGGCAGGGTGATACCCCGGCTCTGCAGGAAGGACCGCACGCCGTCTGCGCGGGTCTTCCCGTCGACGTACCGTAGGTAGTCGGCATCGACGTCGAACGGCACGAATTCCGTACCCGACCGCTTCGACCACGACTCGAGGAACTCGTCGAACATCGCCTTCCACGCCTTGCGGTGCACGCTCGCGGTGTCGGTCAACACCCCGTCGAGATCGAAGAGGCAGGCATGGACACCGTCGGGCAGGCCTAACACATGGCACCTTCTTCGCTCGTCGACGACGGCGCGCGACCGGCGTCCGTCGGGCACGTGCATACCCACTTCCGCGAAAAAGCCCGCGTCCGGTCAGGCCGGCTCGCCGTGATCCCCGTCCCACAGGTAGTCGTTTAGGAAGCTGGTCGGCATGAACGCGTCGCTGTAGGGCGCCCGCGGTGGGGCAATCTCGTCGAGTCGCTCGTTGATGGCGTGGGCCAGCATGTCGTGCTGAAACGCAGGCAGTGCCAGCGCACCGTTGAGGTACGCGTCGACCTCCATCTCACTGGCCTCCCCACCGAGGGCGAAGTACCGCAACCACAGTTCGGGCACGGTGAGCCGCGACGCCTCGTAGGCCTCGTGCAGACGCTCGCTCGCCGACGCGGTCATCGATCAGCGGGGGGATCTCGCCGAACTGGAGAGGCCACCATGCGCTCGGCCAGTTCCGTCAGTGGAATGCGTGCCTGCCGTGCCAGTGACACGAGTTGGCGATAGGCGCGCTCGGAGTCGAGGCCCCGGCGTGCCATCACCATGCCGCGGCAACGGAGATGACGTCGCGGCTGCGCAGCGTCTCCTTCAGCTCGTCGCCGAGGCGCTGCGTGGCCTCCGCGGTCTGGACGTTGCTGACGAAGATCGCCGCCTGGTCGCCGAACCGCCGCAACAGGTCCTCGGAACGTTCGTCGAAGCATGCCGTGGTCTCGGCGTACACCTTGACCGCGCCCCACGACGTGCCGCCGGCCTCCATCGGAGCGCTGAGCACCGACCTCATGCCCATGCTCGCCGCCCGCGGCGACCAGATGGGCCAGCGCCCGTCGGTGGTGAGGTCGTCGATCCGGATCACGGTGGACGTGGCCCAGGCGGTCAGGCACGGGCCCTCCTCCAGTCCGTACTGCAGCCGGTCCAGGGTGTCGACGACCTCGCCGGTGGCGGCCGACGTCGCCGGTCGACCGTCGGAGCGCATCAGGGTGACACCGAAGCCGACACTGCCCACGATCGTGTCCTTGGCCAACGAGGTGATCAACTGGAGGGCCGTGTCCATCGTCTGCTCGGTGAGCAGGATGCCGGACAGGCGCGCATGCACCGCGGCGAGCTCGTCTCCGAGGCTCAACGGCGGGCGGGGGAGTGGTTGCATCGTGGTTCACCTTTCGGCTGCCGCACACGCGTCCGGCAGCGTGCGGGTCGTCTACCCGCGAGAGCCCCGGTCAACCGGCCGCGGTGCGATTCGGCCGTCCAGCGAAGCGTGGCATCCAGATCGCGAAGCGATGCGGTACGTCGTGACCGGTGGCGTTGCAGCTCAGCGCTTCTCGCCTACCTCCGGCACGGAAGGTGGGACGAGCCCGGTCGTTTGGGGACGATCCGCAGGGGTAGCTCGTCCGGCATGGGATACCAAGTGACCGACGTTCAGCACTACCTCAAGGGATTCGACTACCCGGGCACGCCGGAGGATCTCGCCGAACACGCCAAGGGCAACGGCGCCGACGACGACCTCGTCAACACGCTCAAGGGCCTGAAGAAGGACAGCTTCGACGGACCCAGCGCGGTGATGCAGGCACTGGGTGCGGAGGACGCGCTCGGCGGCAGCTGAGCCGGAAGTAGGGAATCGGCGCTCACCGCATCCTGCCGCGGTGAGCGTCGATCCCCGGCGAATCCCTCAGGGCCGCAACGCCACCCGGATGCAGCCGTCAGCCTTGTTCTTGAAGATGTCGTAGGCGCGGACACCCTCCTCGAGCGGCAGGTCATGGGTGATCAGCACCGACGGGTCGAGGTCGCCCTGCTCCACGTAGTCGAAGAACTGCTTGACGTAGCGCTGACCGTGTTGCTGCGCCGAACGCGGTCGATGGAGATGACCCGGCCCGCTCCGTTCAGCAGGGCGCTGCGGGCCGCCATCAGACCGACCCCGCCGGCTCCCCACACCGCGACGACGTCGCCGCCGGCGATGTCGCAGAAGTCGGCGCCCATGTAGCCCGTCGGCACCGCGTCGGACATGAACAGCGCCTGCTCGTCGGTGACGAAGTCCGGCACGGCGAAACAGTTCACGTCACCGAACGGCACCCGGACGTACTGCGCGTGCGATCCGGCGTAGCCGCCGAACTCGTGGGTGTAGCCGTAGATGCCCGCGGTGGGGGAACCGAGCAGCGGTGCCTGCAGGTCGGGGTTGGGATTCGTGGTGTCGAGGTCGTGATCGCAGTACCAGCAGCGGTTGCACGCGATGAAGGACGGCACGACGACCCGGGTGCCCACCGCGATCTTCTCGACGTCGCGGCCGACCTCGACGACGGTGCCCATGAATTCGTGGCCGAAGACGTCGCCTTCCCGCATGCCGGGGATGTATCCGTCGATGAAGTGCAGGTCCGATCCGCACGTGGTGGTCAACGTGACGGCGACGATGACGTCGTGGGGGTTGAGCAGGGTGGGGTCGTCGACCGTTTCGACGGCCAGGTCGTTGACGCCGTTCCAGACGAGAGCTCTCATGTGACTTTCCTTCTCAGCGGTTGGAGGTGCGGGCACTTGGGTTGTGGCGCAAGGTCGGGACTTCGCCGGTGGTGAGGAGGGCGCTCGCCCGATAGAGCGCCTTGTAGGTCAGCAGGCCGGTGAGCGCGCCGGGCGCCGGACTGCTTGCGCGCGCAATCACTTCGGTGCCGCGGTCGCGGGGCGCGTCACGGAATTCGAGCGTGATCTCGGCCTTCTGGTTGGGGTCGACGTCGACGAAGCGCAGCCGGGCGTCGTCCTCGGTGACCACGACGCACTCCCACTCCGGGCCGGGACTGCCGTCGTCACCGGCGGCGGTGAACTTCCACCGCATCCGGTCGGGTCCGGTGCTGCTGACCTCCGCGACGTCGCCGAACACCTGTGAGAGGCGGTTGGCGTCGGTGAAGAGGCCCATCACCTCGGCGCGGGGCCGGCCGACGGTGACGGCTTGGAGCGACGAGCCGAACCCGACGCCCGTCGTCGACGTCTTCTCGGTGACCTTCTGGGCCACCTTCTCGACGATGTGTTTGACCTGTTCCTTGGTGCTGTCCACCACGTTCACGGGAACCTCCTAGTTGTCGGTGGTCCGCCGCCTACCCCGGCCGGTTGGGTCGAAACAACGATCCCGGCGCCGCCAAAGCGGGTTTCCCCGGCCGGTTTTCGCCCTCGTCAGCTGGGTACCGGCCGTCCACGTCACGCTCGAAGTTCGGAGAACGCAGTGGAATCGACCCTCCTTCAGGCCGCCATCTTTCGAGGCGTCGACCCGGGTGCCGTGCGGGGTCTCGCCGACCGACTGTCCACTGCGATCGTCAAGCCCGGCCACGTGTTCTTCGCCCAAGGCCAGTACGGTGACCGGCTCTACGTCATCGCCGAGGGCAAGGTCAAGATCGGTCGCGGCTCCTCCAGTTCGCCGGAGAGCATCTTCACCGTGCGCGGCCCGGCGGAGTCCTTCGGTGAGCTGTCGGTCTTCGACCCCGGCCCCCGCACCTCCACCGCGACCGCGCTCGGAGACGTCACCGTGGTGCCCGTCGACGGCACCGTCCTTCGGTCTTGGATCGGGGAGCATCCCGAGGTCGCCGACCGGTTGCTGAGGGTGCTGGCCCGCCGGCTGCGCCGCACCGAGGACACCGTGTCCGACCTCGTCCTCAACGACGTACCGGGCCGGCTGGCCAAGCAACTGCTGGACCTGGCGCAGAGATTCGGGGTGCAGGAGGGCGGCGCCATCCGGGTCAGCCACGGCCTGACCCAGGAAGAACTGGCCCACCTCGTCGGATCGTCGCGGCAAACGGTGAACAAGGCGCTGGCCGACTTCAGCCAGCGTGGCTGGATTCGCCTCGAGCGCAAGGGCATGGTGATCTCGGACTCAGAACGGTTGGTGCGCCGCGCCCGGTGATTGCTGGGGCTCGCCCCCGGGTACACGTTCGAGTCCCCGGCGACGCCCTCGACGGGGAGGCATAGCCTTCCTAGAGTACGTCGCAGTGACGGTCGGGCCGTGCCCGCAGATTCGGAGGTTCGACAGTGAAGTTGACGCTCAGTGACGACGACGCCAAGTTCCGCGACGAGCTGCGTGAGTTCTTCACCACGAAGATCCCCGCAGACATCCGGGCCAGGGCCCGCGACGGCGAGCTCAAGCTGCCCGACGACGTGGTGACCGCCCAGCGGATCATGAACGAGCACGGGTTGGCCGTGCCCAACTGGCCCGTCGAATGGGGCGGCAAGGACTGGACGCCCCTGCAGCGCCAGATCTGGTCCGACGAGATGCGGCTGGCGTGCGTGCCGGAGCCGCTGGCGTTCAACGCCAGCATGGTCGGACCGGTGATCGCGCGGTTCGGCTCCCAGGCGCTCAAGGAGCGGTTCCTTCCGCCGACGGCCAACGTGGACATCTGGTGGTGTCAGGGCTTCTCCGAGCCGGAGGCCGGGTCGGACCTGGCGTCGGTGCGCACCACCGCCGTGCGTGACGGTGACTCGTACGTGATCAACGGGCAGAAGACGTGGACCACGCTCGGGCAGTACGCCGATTGGATCTTCGTCCTCGCCCGCACCGACCCGAACGCCCCGAAGCGGCAGGCCGGCATCTCGTTCCTGCTTGCCGAGATGTCGACGCCGGGCATCACGCTGCGCCCCATCAAGCTGATCGACGGCGGCTACGAGGTCAACGAGGTCTTCTTCGAGGACGTCCGCGTGCCCGCCGACCAGCTCGTCGGCGAGGAGAACAGCGGCTGGACCTACGCCAAGTTCCTTCTGAGCAACGAGCGCACCGGCATCGCCCGGATCGGGACGACGAAGGTGTGGTTGGCCCAGGTCAAGGAGCACGCGGCCCAGACGGCGACCGAAGACGGGACGCTGCTGGAGGATCCGCTGTTCGCCGCGCGCGTGGCCGAGATCGAGAACGAACTGCTGGCACTGGAACTCACGCAGCTGCGGGTCAGCGGATCCGAGGCGGACGGCAAGCCCAATCCGGCGTCGTCGATCCTCAAGCTCAAGGGCAGCCAACTGCAGCAGGCGGTCACCGAACTGCTCGTCGACGTCGCCGGCCCGGACGCGTTGCCGTTCGACGCCGGAGACGGCATCGGCTCGCCGCCGTGGGCACAGCACGCCGCCCCGAAATACCTGAACTACCGCAAGGTGTCGATCTACGGCGGCACCAACGAAGTGCAACGCACGATCGTCGCGTCGACGATTCTGGGACTGTGAGGACGCCATGGACTTCGATCTGACAGACGAGCAGGACCTGCTGCGCAACATCACCAGCGAGGTGTTGACGCGCAACTACGACGTCGAGAAGCGCCTGAAGGTCCTCGAGACCGACCTCGGGTGGAGCCGCGAGGTCTGGGGGCAGCTGGCCGAGATGGGCATCCTCGGACTGGGGTTCGACGCGGACGAGGCCGGCCAGATCGAGCTGACGGTGGTGCTCACCGAGATCGGCCGGCGCCTCGCCCCGGAACCCGTCGCCGCGGCCGCGCTGATCCCCGGTGGCGTGATCGCCGAACTCGGCGACGACGCTCAGCGCAAGATGCTCGACGACGTGGCCGAGGGCCAGACGCTGCTGGCGCTGGCACACCACGAGCCCGGCATGCGCGGCGTCTCGATGCGGGTGGCGACTCGAGCCGAGCGCCAGGGTGATTCGTGGACGCTGACCGGACGGAAGAACCCCGTGCTCGCCGGCGACAGTGCCGACGTGTTCGTCGTCAGCGCCACCCTGCCCGACGACGGCGGCATCGGGTTGTTCGTCGTGGGCGCCGATGCGGTGAGCCGCACCGGGTTCCGCACGTTCGACGGTCAGCGGGCGGCCCAGGTCGAATTCGACGCGGCACCGGCCGAACCGCTCGGCACCGGCGGCGACGCCACCCAGGGGCTGCAGAACGCGCTCATCCGGCACCAGTCGGCGCTGTGCGCCGAAGCCGTCGGCGCGATGGCGGAGGCCCTGCGCCTCACCACCGACTACCTGACCACGCGCAAGCAGTTCGGGGTGCCGCTGAGCACCTTCCAGACGCTGACCCAGCGCGCCGCCGACATGTACGTCTCACTCGAACTGGCCCGCAGCATGAGCCTCTACGCGGCGATGTCGATCGCCGACGGAACCTTCGACCCCGTCATCGCCGCGCGGGCCAAGCTGCAGATCAGCCGGTCGGGCCGCCACATCGCGCAGGAGGCCATCCAGCTCCACGGCGGTATCGGCGTCACCGCCGAATACCCCGTGGGCCACTACGCCGCCCGGCTGACCGCAATCGATCAGACGCTCGGCTCGGCCGACGATCAGCTTCGGGTGCTGAGCCGTGGGCTGGAGTCCTACGGCACCGTGTCGCTGTAGCGCCGGTCAGGTGTGGGCCGGGGTGTTCGCGAACTGATCGGTGATCGCCTGACAGAACGCGGGCAGGTCGTCGGGTGAGCGGCTGGTGATCAGGTTGCCGTCCAGGCAGACCTCCTGGTCCACGACGGTGGCGCCGGCGTTGCGCAGGTCGGTGCGGATGCTGGGGTACGAGGTCAGCGTCCGGCCCCGCACCACGTCGGCCTCCACCAGCGTCCACGGCCCGTGGCAGATCGCCGCGACCGGCTTGCCCGAGTTCACGAAGTCGCGGACGAAGGTCACCGCGGTCTCGTCGATCCGCAGCTTGTCGGGGTTCACTGTGCCGCCGGGCAGCACGAGCCCGTCGAATTCGGCGACGTCGGCCCCGGAGACCTCCCGGTCCACCGGGAAGGTGCCCGCCGAGTCCAGATCGTGGTCGCGGGCCTGGATCTCACCGGACTTCACCGACAGCAGCACCACCTGACCGCCGGCGTCCTCGACGGCCGACCGGGGTGCTTCCAGTTCGACCCGTTCGACGCCGTCGGCGGCCAGGAACGCGATCGTGCGGCCTTGCAGTTCGTTGGGCATGGTTGGTCCTCTCGTTCGTTCGGTCATGCCGTGTGAGTGACTACCCGCCGAAGGGATGCCAAACCTGCCTGGGTGCGATTGCGGCGGTGCGGGCCGGGTAGGGCCCGACCATGCCCACCGAACACCAACTCCGCGAGGCCGCCCAGCGCATCTTCGGCCTCAAAGAGCCACGACCAGAACAGCTTCGGGCGATGACGGCCCTGGGTGACGGCGGCGACGTGCTCGCGGTCATGCCGACCGGCTGGGGCAAGTCGGCGATCTACCAGGTGCCCGCGGTGTTCGACCGACGGCCGTGCGTCGTCGTCTCGCCGCTGATCGCCCTGCAGCAGGACCAGATCGCCTCGCTGCGCGACTCCGGGGCGCCGGCCGCGGTTGCCCTGGACTCCGGCAAGAGCCGCCGAACCGTCGACGCCGTCTGGCGCGACATCGAGTCCGGGCACGCCCGCTACGTCTTCCTCGCCCCGGAGCAACTCGCCAAGGACGACGTCGTGACGCGGCTCGCCTCCGCCGGGCCGTCGTTCGTGGTCGTGGACGAGGCGCATTGCGTCTCGGCGTGGGGGCACGACTTCCGGCCGGACTACCTCCGACTGGCCGAAGCCGTCGAGCGGCTTGGTCGCCCGCCCGTGGTGGCGCTGACCGCCACCGCGTCGCCGGCGGTGCGGCAGGAAATCGTGGACCGGCTGGCCCTGCGTGACCCGCTGGTGGTGGCGGGCGGGTTCGACCGGCCCAATATCAGCCTCGACGTGCGGCGCCACCACGACCCGCCGGCCCAGCGCGCCGCGGCCGTCGACGCCGTCGCCGAACTCGTCGGATCCGGACTGGTCTACTGCCAGACACGTAAGGACACCGAGTCCTACGCCGGTGCGCTCCTCGGGCGGGGCGTCGACGCCGTCGCCTATCACGCCGGGCTGCGCAAGGCCGAGCGCGACGCCGTCCACCGACGGTTCCACGACGGCGACGTGGACGTGGTGGTGGCCACCACCGCCTTCGGCATGGGCATCGACAAGCCCGACGTCCGCTTCGTGGTGCACGCGGCGGTCCCGGAATCGGTCGACTCCTATTATCAGCAGATCGGGCGCGCCGGCCGCGACGGTGAGGACGCCCGCGCAGTGATGTTCTATCGGCCCGAAGACCTCAGTCGGACACGGCGATTCGCCACCCACCGCGCCGACGAGGAGCTACTGGATCGCGCCTACTCGGCGCTGCGGGACGGCCCGACCCCGTTCACCGAACTTCGGGAACGCCTCGGCTCCGGGCGCGCGCTGACCCGCGCACTCAACCTGCTCGTGCAGTCGGGCGCCGCGGTCAACGCATCCGGCGGTTACGCGTGCACCACCGCCTCGGTGGAGGAGGCGGTCGCCCGTGCGGTCGAGGTGGCGGCCGCCGCCGAGCGCGTCGACCTGACGCGGGTGGAGATGATGCGGTCCTACGCCGAGGGCACCGACTGTCGTCGACGGATCTTGTTGGGCTACTTCGGCGATCACCTGGCGCACCGCTGCGGCAACTGCGACACGTGTTGGCACGACGCCGGCGGCGAGACGCGCACCGGCGACCCGGCCATCCCCGTCGACGCGGTGGTCTCGCACCGGGAGTGGGGCCGCGGCGTCGTGCTCGACGGCGACGCCGACCGCCTCGTCGTGCTGTTCGACGACTACGGCTACCGCACGCTGGATCTCGAGGTGGTACGGGACAACAATCTGCTGGAGACCGCGTGACCGGCGACCAACCTTCGCCGAGTGTGCTGGGGGATCGCGACATTCGCTTGACGGGCGATCCGTGCGCACACTCGACGGCGGTGGGGGCGCTACGGCCGGCGGTGCGTCAGCCGAGTGAGCTCGGGCCGCCCGCCGAGACGGGTCACGGTCGCGGCCGCCGCTCGCGTGGCCAACTCGCCTGCCGCCGACGGGGTCGCACCATCGCGCAGTGCCGCCACCAGCGCCGCCACGAACGCGTCGCCGGCCCCGGTCGGGTCGACCGTCTCGACATCCGCCAACGGGTACGTGCGGTCTCCACCGGGCCACGCCACCAGGTCGCCGACGCCGGGGATCTGCAGCGCCACCACCTCGGGACCCCGCCCGAGCAGGTCGCCCGCCACGGCCCTCGCCGCGTCGACGGACCCGACCGGTTCGCCGGCGAGCAGTTCGGCTTCCTTGGCGTCGGCGCGTAGAACATGCACCGTCGCCAGCAGCTCGTCGACCGCCCCGTCGTCGACGACGCCGTCGGCGACCACCCGGGCCCCGGCTCGCCACCCGCGGTGCGCGGCGGCCAGCACGGCGTCGACCGGTTGCTGCAGTTGGACGGACACCGTGTCGGCGGCGTCGATCGCCGCGGCGGCGCGCTCGACGTCGGCGGCGGTGAGCAGCGCCGAGTCCGGGACGTCCTCGAAGAGCCGGCGTCGGGCCCGAGCGTCGACGTGGGTGACCAGCAGCGCGGTGCCGCCGCGCCGGACGACGTGATCCACGTCGACGCCGTCGGCGGTGGCCTCGGCCAGCATGGCGGCACCCTGGGCGTCGTCGCCCACGACGCCCACCAGGCTGACCGGCACCCGGAGTTGCACCAGGCCGACGGCTTGGTTGGCGCCCTTGCCGCCGAGACGCTCGAGGCGCTCGAGCACCGGTGCGGTACCGCCCTCGTCGGGCAGCCGCTCGGTGCGCAGGGCCACGTCGCGGCCCACCTGTCCGACCACCACCACGCCCATGCCGTCGGCGTGCCCGGTGCGGACGCGAATACACCTCGCCTCCGCGGGTATCCAGGGGCGTCGACCAATCCACGAGAACGGAAGTGTGAGATGCCGAAGACGTCCAAGTCGGGCTCGGCCAAGAAGAGCGAATTGCCCAGCACCCTGAAGAAGTCCGACGACAAGGCCCAGCGCACCTTCGCCAAGACCCACGACGCCGCGGCGAAGGAGTACGGCGAGGGCGAACGCGCGCACCGGGTCGCCTACAGCGCGCTCAAGCACAGCTACGAGAAGGTCGGCGACCACTGGGAGGAGAAGGACCAGCGCGGGCCGTCCGACGACCGCGCCAAGAGCGGCGGGCCGAATGCCAAGGGCGACACCGCCGAGGGCGTGAACGCCAACGCCAGCAAGAAGCACCTCACCGAGGTCGCCCGCAGGCTGGACATCCCCGGCCGCTCGACGATGACGAAGGACGACCTCGTCGAGGCGATCGAGAAGGCCAACCGGCGGGAGACCCGGTGCAACCGGTGACCGCGGTCAGATCGCGTAGTCGCGGGGCTGGTGCTGCACCCACACCCAGTGGTGTCTGGTGAACTCACGTCGCCGGCGTTGGCCCGTGGGATCTCGGTGAGCACCTCGCCGCTCCACGGGTCGGTGTCGGCCCGGGTCTCGCCGGTCGATCCGGGGCGCCATTCACCGGCGATGGGCATGGTGTCGAAGGCGGGGTAGGACGTCGGCGTCGCGGTCACGGCCTCACCGCTTTTCCCGTTGTGGTAGTTGATGTTTCGATGTTCGACGTGGCACGTCGCACTCCCTTCCGGCGGCGACGGCCACCGTTCGTCGTCGTCCGGCGTCGTACCCGTGGCACGGGTCGCGAAACGGGACGGGCCTGCCGAATCGACTGGGCTTGCCAACCACGGCTCGCGGCGCATACTGGGGATGCGGGCCGTACGGTCGGCACGAGGGAAGACGTCACATGCCCAACACGATTGGCGAGTTCGACGTCGATGGGGGCGCGTGGCCGCCCCCGGCGAAACGCGCCGAACTGGCTCATGCCCGCGCCGACGAGCTTCGTCTCCGCCGGGCCGACCTGGCGAGTGGCGTCCAGACCACCTCGGACGCCGCGGCCCTCGCCCAACGTCGCGCCGCGCAGGCCGTCGAACGGGCGGCCGAGGCGTGGCGGGCCGCGGTGTACCGGCACGTCGAAGCTCAGCAGGCCCATCTACGGGCGGCCGCGGCGCACGAGCAGGCCGCGATGACGGTCGGCGACGACGAATGCGACATGCACCAGAGCGCCGCGGAACGACACCGCTCCGCTGCTGCGTTCCACGGCGACACCGTCGCCGAGCTGTCGGCGATCGAACCGCCGGGCACGGCCGTTAGTCGACGTTCTCCATCAGCAGCAGTGCACCGCTGATCGACCCGCCGACCAGGCGGAACGACGAGCACGTCACGCGCAGGGCGATCTGCCTGCCCCGCCGGTTCACGGCCTCGATCCGCATCTCACTGGTGGCGTCGGGGTCGACGAAGGCGTTGCCGATCAGCGGCTTCAGCTCGTCGATGGGCAACCCGATGTCCAGGGTGGTGACGGCCACGCCCATGACCTCCTCGGACCGCAACCCCCACAGTTCCTCCGAGCAGCGGTTCCACTCGACGACCCGCATGTCGTGGTCGAGGACGATCATCCCCATGGTCATCGAGTCGACCAGCGAGTCGAGGAAGGAGCGTGCGTCATCCAGTTCGGAACTGCGTTCGCGCAACGTGTCGTTGATCGTGTGGAGCTCGTCGTTGGTCGACTGCAGCTCCTCGTTCATCGTCTCGAGTTCTTCGTTGGTGGACTGCAGTTCCTCGTTGGTGGTCTCGAGTTCCTCCACGGTGGACTGAAGTTCCTCGTTGGTGGTCTCGAGTTCTTCGTTGGTGGACTGCAGTTCCTCGTAGGCGGCCTCCAGCTGGGCGTTGGTCTGCACCACCTTGTCGAGCAGCATCCGGTTGGCGGTGACGTCGAAGAAGACGATCGACACGCCGACCAGTCCGTTCTGCGCGTCCACCAGCGGGTTGACGTGGATCTCGAACCAGGTGGGGTCGGCACCCGAACGCTGCCACTCGACGTCCTCGATGCGCGCCGACCGGCGCTCGACCCGGGCCCGCTCCACGTAGCCGCGTAGTTCGACGGGCCGGTAGGACACCTCCAGATCGCGCAGCAGGCGGCCGATGTCGCGGGCCGAGAGTCCGAAGACCTCCTCGGCCTGACGGTTGATCATCGCGACGGTGTCGTCGCCGGTGACGACGATCTGCGCGACGGGGCTGGCTCCGAAGGCGAGTTCCCTAAGCGGTCCGAGACCGGAGAGGTCGCCGTGGCGGTCGCTCCGTGGATCCGCGGCGACCGACTTGTTCACCTCGCTGTGCGATCCCGGCGCGCGGCGGAAGATGCGATGCTTCAAGTCGATTGGCGCGAACTTGTCGCTGTGACTCAGCAGCATCTCCGCGTGCCCGAGGAACAGCACACCCTCCGGGGCCAAGGCGAAGTGCAGCCTGCCCAGGACCTTCTGCTGCGTCTCGGCGTTGAGGTACATCAAGGTGTTTCGGCACACCAGAAGGTCGACCCGCGAGATGGGCGCGTCCTTGACCAGGTCGTTGCGACCGAAGATGACCGCCCGGCGCATGTCCTTGTTGAAGGAGTAGCGCCCGTTGACCTGCTCGAAGTACCGCTCCAGCAACGGCTCGGGCACCGACGCGACGGCCTTCGCGTCGTAGCTGGCCGCGCGGGCCTCGGTCAGGGCCTGTTCGTCGAGGTCGGTGGCGTAGATCTTCACCCGGTGCCGGAAGGCCTCGGGATCCAGCGCGTCGGCCAGGACCATCGCCAACGTGTACGCCTCCTGGCCGGATGCGCAGCCCGCGCTCCAGATCCGGATCGGATCCTCGGGCCCGCGACGGGCGAGTATCGCCGGCACCACCTCGTCGTGGATGAACTGCCAGGCCTCGGGATCGCGGTAGAACGAGGTGACGTTGATCAGCATCGTGTTGAAGAGCGCGGCGAATTCGTCCGAACTCGCCTGCAGCACATCGAGGTATTCCTCGAACGTCTGAACGCCGGTGTGATCCATCTGGTGCCGCACCCGCCTCATCAACGAGGTGCGCTTGTACCCGGTGAAGTCGGCCCCGCGTGCGTCGCGGAGGTAGTGCAGCAAGGCTTCGAACGAATCGTCGCTGTGATCGTTCATGTCATCCCGTCCGTACACTCATCGTCTCGTACTGTACGCAGGGCGCCTCCCGAAGGCGGCATCGTCGAGGATTCCCCCCGGGCGGATGACCCCGACTGGTTTCGCTATGTGGACGAAGGGCCCTGCCAGCTTCGCTTTTCGGTGTCGTGGGCCGCTCAGGAGCGGGTCGACGTCTCCGCGAGGTCGGCGGCGAAGCGCAGATCGGCGACCAGACCGTTGAACGCCTCGTCGCGCTGCTCCGGCGGTCCGCGCAGGATCGAGGACGGGTGCACCGTGACGACGACGTCGGGATCCGACTCGACGTCGCCATCGGGAAGGTGCAACACTTCGCCGCGGTGCCGGGTGAGCCGAAAGTCGTTGCCGAGCAACGACTTGGCCGCGGTAGCTCCCATGAGCACCAGCACGTCGGGTTCCACCGCCGTCAGTTCGGCCATCAGCCACGGCCGACAGGACACCACCTCGGTGCGGGTCGGTGTCTGGTGGATCCGCCGCTTGCCGCCGGCGTTGCGCGTGAACGTGAAGTGCTTGACGGCGTTGGTGACGTAGAGCGGTTCGCGGTCGACGTTCGCCGTGCGCAGGGCGTCGTCGAGCACCCGGCCCGCGGGGCCGACGAACGGTCGTCCCGCCCGGTCCTCCTGGTCGCCGGGTTGTTCGCCCACGAGCATGATCGTCGCCGATCGCGGTCCCGCCCCGAACACCGTCTGATCGGCGTCGGCGTACAGGTCGCACCCGCGGCACCCTTCGGCGGCCCTCGCCAGCGTGGCGAGGCTTCGGGACGCGGGCACGAAGTCCGCGGCGCTCGTGCGTGCCATCGTCGACCTCCTCGGGCCCGTGAATGCCCACCCGGGTACGGGACAAACAGGTTGGCGGCGGGGGAAGTGGGGAATCACGACGGACTGTGATCGTGAGCGGAAGGTGGCCGGTCCCGTGGCGTTGGTGCTGCTTCTGCTGATCGCGACGGTGCTCCTCGCCCCGCTCGCGGAGCGCATGACGGTCCCGTACCCGGTCGTCATGCTGCTGTTCGGATTGGTCGTCGCACTGGTGCCCGGGGTGGAGGTGCCGACGGTCGACGGCGACTGGATCCTGCCCGTGGTGCTGCCGCCCCTGCTGTTCGCGGCGGCGCGCCGGACGTCGTGGCGCCAGTTCCTCGACAACCGCCGCGCCATCGGATTGCTCGCGGTCGCGTTGGTGGCGGTGACCGCCTTCGCGGTCGGGGCGGTGGCCGCCGCGGTGGTGCCCGGTCTGCCGCTGGTCGCGGGCGTCGCCCTGGGTGCCGCGGTGGCCCCGCCGGATCCGGTGGCCGCCACCGCCGTCGCCCGCAAACTGCATCTCCCGCGGCGACTGCAGACGATCCTGGAGGGCGAGGGACTGTCGAACGACGCGACGTCCCTGGTGCTGTACGAGGTGGCGGTGGCCGCGACGGCGACCGGTGCCCTGTCACCGGCGAAGGCGATCGGTGCGTTGAGCGTTGCCGTCTCGGTCGGGATCGGGGTGGGCCTGGCGATCGCGGTCGCGGTGCGCTGGCTGCTGACCCGGTTGCCTGCCCATCCCGCCGGCAGCGGACTCGTCTTGGTGCTGCCCTTCGCGGCCTATGCCGCCGCCGACGCGGCCCACGGCAGTGGCGTGCTGGCCGTGGTGACGGTGGCCCTCGGTTTGAGCAGATACGGCGACGTGGACTCGGCGCAAACCCGGCTGGTGTCCGGCACCACCTGGGAGATCGTCGAGCTGCTGCTGACCGGTGCGGCATTTGCGTTCGTGGGCCTGGAGATTCGCAACGTGGCCGGCAGCCTGACGGGCCCGCTGGACGTGGCGATCGGGCAGGCCCTTGCCGTGACCGCGGTCGTGGTGGTCATCCGATTCGCCTGGATCTTCCCCGTGTCGTCGATCGACGAACGGTTGCGCCGACGCAAGGGCGTCGCCGGCGAGCCCGTCGGATGGCGTGAGATGACGGTCGCCTCCTGGGCGGGGATGCGCGGCGTCGTCACGCTCGCCGCGGTGCTCGCGCTGCCCGCGCCGGGATTTCCGGAACGCGACCGCCTGATCTTCATCGCCTTCGTGGTGATCGTCTCGACGATGGTGGTCCAGGGCCTGACGCTGCCCCTGCTGGTGAAGCGGCTCAACGTGATTGCCTCCGACGACGACAAGCGCGACGCGACGCGGGAGCTGCTCCGGCGAGCCAAGGACGCCGGTACCCGCCGGCTCGAGGAGCTTCGCACCGAGGGCACCCTGGACGAGGAAACCCTTGGGCAGGCCGAGGACAACGCCGACCGCATGTGGCACTCGATCGGGTTCACCCCGGGCGAGGACTCCGAGGAGGAGAGCGCCCGTAGTGTCGACCACGCGAAGACCCTGAATGCCGTCAAGGACGACATCCTCGCCGCCGCCCGTGAGGAGATCAGTTCCGCGCGTGCCGAATCCGGCGTCGACCCAGCCGTCGTGGACGGGGTGCTCAGGCGGCTGGACGTGCGCGGCAGCCAGCCCGAGTAGGCCGGGCGATCAAGCGGGGGAGGGATGGGGTTCGTCGTCGGCCCGCGCGTCGACCAAGGGCCCGTCCTGTTCCTCCAGGGCCTCGTTCCGGGCACCGGGGTCCCTGGCGGCCAGCACCCGCACGAAGCTGTTGAAGAACGCGATGGCGGGCACGGCGAGCAGCGCCCCGATGATGCCCGCGAGGACACCACCGGCGGTGAGTCCGAGGACCACCGCGAGCGGATGGATCGACACCGCCCGGCCCATCACCAAGGGTTGCAGGACGTGCGCCTCGAGCTGCATGACCGCCACGATGAGGCCAAAGGTGATGAGCGCGTAGATGAATCCCTTGGCGAGCAACGCCACGATGACGGCGAGGAAGCCGGTGGCCAGGGCGCCGACCACGGGGATGAATGCACCGAGGAAGATCAGCGACGCCAGCGGCAGCGCGAGCGGGATGCCCATGATGGCCAGTCCGCTGCCGATGGCCACCGCGTCGACGAACGCGACCAGCGAGGTGGCCCTGGCGTAGCCGGCCAGCGAGTGGAATCCCGCGGCGCCCGCCTCGTGGACCCGGGCGCGGTGCTCCTCGGGGACGACGCGGATGACGAAGTGCCAGATGTTGCGGCCGCCGAGGAGGAAGAAGATGAGAGCGAACAGCAGGAGGAAGGCGCCGGCGAGGATCTCGACGATGGTGCCGGCGGTGGACAGCGCGCCGCTGGTCAGCTGCGCCTGATGGGTCCGGAGCGCCTCGTTGAAGGTGTCGACGGCCCGGTTGAGTTGGTCGCTGCTCAGTTCGGCGGGCCCGTTGATGAGCCAGTCGCGGGTGCCCTCGACGCTGCGGGTGACCTGGTCGACGAGTTGTGGTGCGCCCTCGATGAATTGGTTGACCACGAAGGCGAGGAGTCCGCCGAAGACCGCGAGGCCGAGGACCAGGACGAAGGCGACTGCGCCCCCACGGGCGGCGCCATGCTGGTCGAGGAAGTCAACGGCGGGCAGGAGGAGTGCGGTGAAGATGAGCGCCAGCGCCACCGGGACGACCACGACGCCGAACAGGCGCAGTAGTTCCAGGAGGACGTAGGCGGCACCGATGAGGAGGATGAGGCGCCATGCCCACGCCGCGGACGCACGCACGAGGGGACTGACCCATTTGTCGGCGTGGTCCGCAGCGAGGGGCACGGTTGCGTTACTGCGCTAGAACCAAACTTTTCGGCCACCAACCGGGCGGCCGACGGCACCGAGGATGAACAGGATGACGCCGATGACCAGGAGAATCCAGCCGATGGTGACCAGAATGGGGAGCGGCAGCAAGTAGCCGGCAACGAGAAGGATGATTCCGAGGACGATCATGCTCAGTCCGATCAGTAGAAGCGGGTGAAACTGTCGCAAGAAGGAATTGCCCCAATCGTCAAATCCAAACCCCTCCAGCCTCACAAGTTTCTAATAAAGGACTTTTCACCCGTTTCAGCGGGTCAGTACAGGATCTTTCTCATGTTTTCCTCGGCGTAGTACTCGTCGAGTTGTTGGTCGCTCAGATCCGGTTTGATGGCCTTCGCGAGCTTGGCGACGCTGGGCACGGCGGTCGGGTCCCACGTCTCGGGCTTCCAGGCATCCGAGCGCAGGAATGCCTTCGCGCAGTGGAAGAACACCTCGTCGACGTCGATCTCGAGCGCAAGGATCGGACGCTTGCCGCCGACGGCCATCGCGTCGAAGTAGTCGGCGTCGGCCATGATCCGCGCGGTGCCGTTGATCCGGAGCGTGTCCCCTCGCCCGGGGATCAGGAACACCGTGCCGACGCGCGGCCGCTGCAGCACGTTGACGAAGCCGTCCACCCGCTTGTTGCCGGGCCGCTCGGGGATCGCGATCGTGGTGTCGTCGAGGACGTGCACGAATCCCGGCGGGTCGCCCTTCGGTGAGACGTCGAGGCGGCCGTCGGCGTCGGTGGTCGCGACGAAGCCGAGGGGCGAATGGGCCAGCCAGTCCCGCTGGGCGTCCGACAACCGGTCCTTCACCTTGTTCGCGGCGGGCGGTGTGGGATGACCGACTACGGCTCGCAGATCCTCGAGGGTGGTGACGTGGCGGCGCATGCCCCCATCATCCGCCGGTGTCGAATCGTTTTGTCAGCTCTCTTCTGTCGAGCTTGCCGATGCCGCGCCGCGGGAGCTGGTCGACGACGTGCACTTCGCGGGGAGCGGCGGTGCCGTCGAGGGTCTGTTCGACGTGGGCGCGAAGCTCGGCCATCGTGGGGGCGGCGGCGTCGCCGGCCAGGACGATCGCCGCGGCGACCCGTTGACCCAGCCGCTCGTCGGTCACCCCGAACACCGCGCAGTCCGCGATGGCCGGGTGCGTCGCGAGCGCGGCCTCGACCAACTGCGGCAACACGGTGAGCCCACCGGTGCCGATGGCGTCGTCGGCGCGTCCGAGGATGCGCAAGACGCCCGAGTCGTCAACGGCGCCAACGTCGTCGGTGCGAAACCAACCCGGTTCGGCGAACGGATCGGGATCCGTCGGATGCCGGTAGCCCTTCGCCAGGGTGTCCCCACCGAGGATGACCCGGCCCTCGTCGAGGCGCAGGCGCACGCCGTCCAGGGGCACGCCGTCGTAGACGCAGCCGCCCGCGGTCTCGCTCATGCCGTAGGTGCGCACCACGCGGATGCCCGCCGCGGCGGCCGCCTCGCCGACGGTCGCGGGCATCGGACCGCCTCCGACGAGGACGGCGTCGAGTTCCGCCAGCGCCGCGGTGGCCGCCGGATCGCGCAGCGCCTTGGCCAGCTGGACCGCCACCAGGGACGTGTATCGCGGGCCGGACCCCAATGCCTCGACCGCATACGGCAATTCGGCGACGTCGAAGCTGGGGTCGACGACCACCGGCACGGTGCCCGCCAACAGGCTGCGCACCATCACCTGCAGGCCGGCGACGTGGTAGGCGGGTAGCGCCAGCAACCAGGTGCCGGGCCCGCCGATCCGGTCGTGGGTGGCCGACGCGCTCGCGATCAATGCGGCCGCGGACAGCATGGCGCCCTTCGGCACTCCGGTCGTGCCCGAGGTGGTCACCACGACCGCGACGTCGTCGTCGACGTCCTCGCCGATCCCGAGCGAAGAGGTCGACGACTCCGCCGACCGGACGTCGGCGGGCACCGGCAGGATGGCCGGTTCGCGACCGTCCAGCACACCCTCGAGCACCGCGAGCAGTGGCTCGGGTGAGGGGACCGGCGGAATGACGACTGCGCGCAGGGTGGCTATGCGGAACCCTCGCCGTCGTCGGTCACCGCGGCGTCGTCGACGCGCGGATCGTCCAGCGGCCACCCCTTGGCCGCCAAGCGTTCCCGGACGCGGTCGACGTCTTCCTCCCGCGGAAGTTCGTCGGTCATCTGCGTGATGAACACGCCGATGTCGATGTGGTCGAACTCGCCCCGGTCCAACAAACCCTGGGTGACGGCCTTGACCTCGTCGTTGGAGAGCCGCCGGTTGAGCAGCGACATGAGCGGCACCCGATCGGGCCCCGGTACGCCCTCGGGATACCCGGCGGTAATCCAGGCCACGATCTTTGCGACGAATGCGTTCACGAGTCGACTTCCCCTTGATGCCGCGGCGAGGACCTGACCGCGGCGATGTGTCGATGGTAGTTGCGCGCCGGGGCGATGTCCTTCCCCCGGGGCACCGGACGATCTTTTCGGCTTGGAAGGAGAACGCGCCCCACCCATTGGGTGAACAGTGGATGAACAGCGCGGCAGAATGGGCAAACGCCCAGGTGAGGCGCGCGTTTGGCGGGGTCACCGGCTGGTCAAATCGTCCTGAGAAGCCTCACAATCTGAGGCATGGACACAACCATGATCATCTTGGTGTTGTTGATAGCCACCGCGCTGGCCTTCGACTTCACCAACGGCTTCCACGACACGGGCAACGCCATGGCGACGTCGATCGCCACCAACGCCCTGAAGCCGAAGACCGCCGTCATCCTGGCGGGTCTCCTGAACCTCGTCGGCGCCTTCCTCTCGGTCGAGGTCGCCATCACGGTCACCACCTCGGTCCTCAAGATCCAGGACGGCAAGACCGGTTCGCTGCTCGCGGGCATCGACCAGTCCACCGGCCTCACCATCATCTTCTCCGGCCTCATCGGCGGCATCCTCTGGAACCTGCTCACCTGGCTGTTCGGCATCCCGTCGAGCTCGTCGCACGCGCTGTTCGGCGGCCTCATCGGCGCCGGTCTCGCGGCCCTCGGCATGGCGGGGGTCAACTGGAGCGGCGTGTTCGGCAAGGTGATCCTGCCCGCGCTCGCCGCGCCGTTCATCGCAGGCCTGGTCGCCGCCTGCGGCACCTGGATGGTCTACCGCCTGACCCGCAACGTCGCGAAGAAGCGCCGCGAGGACGGCTTCCGCTGGGGCCAGATCGCCACCGCCTCGCTGGTCGCGCTGTCGCACGGCACCAACGACGCACAGAAGACCATGGGCGTCATCGCCCTGGCCCTCATCACCACCGGCCACCTGACCGGAAACGTCAAGGAGGACGGCCTCCCGTTCTGGGTCATCGCATCCTGTGCACTGGCCATCGGCCTCGGCACCTACATCGGCGGGTGGCGCGTCATCCGCACGCTCGGCAAGGGCCTCGTCGAGATCGAGTCGCCCCAGGGCCTGGCCGCGGAGGCGTCGTCCGCGGCGATCATCCTGAGCTCCAGCGCGGCGGGCATGGCGCTGTCCACCACCCACGTCGCCACGGGCTCCATCCTCGGCAGCGGCGTCGGCAAGCCCGGCGCGCAGGTCCGCTGGAAGGTCGCGGGACGGATGGCAGCCGCCTGGCTGATCACCCTTCCCTCCGCGGCCATCGTCGGCGCGCTGTCGTTCTGGCTGTCCAACGTCGTCAAGAGCGCCTCGGGTTCGGATCTGGCCGGCGACGGCCTCATCTTCGTCATCCTCGTCGGGTTGACCGGCTACATGTACTGGCGCGCCCAGCAGCAGAAGGTCGACCACAACAACGTCAACGCCGACTGGGACGACACGAGCAACTCCGTGGTTCCCGCCGACGAGCGCAAGAAGGTCGCCGACCAGCCCACGGCCTCGGTCTGAGCCGGCACGAGAATTAGGGAACTGACATGAACTATCTCGAAGCAATCCTCAAGGTGCTGGCCGTCGGTCTGGTCCTCGGCGCAGGTCTGCCGGCGATCTTCGCCGTCGGACTGGTCGCCTTCTCCAAGGGATCGGGCGGAGTCGGCAACGACGGCGCCACCACCGCACCCAACCCGGCGCTCAAGGTGGCCGGTCTGCTGCTGTTCACGCTCGTCGCAGCCGTGATCGTGATCGCCATCCTCTACATCACCAAGGGCACCATCCAGCACCACTTCGGCTTCAACCCCGTCGCCTTCCTCCCGAAATAGGAGACACATGCCCGAGAACAAGCTGCTCGACAACGTCGTCACCTGGCTCAACGCCGGCTACCCGGAAGGCGTGCCGCCCAAGGACTACTTCCCGCTGCTGGCCCTGCTGAAGCGGTCGCTGTCCGAGGACGAGGTCGTCAAGGCCGCGCAGTCGATCCTGAGGTCGACCAGCGGCGACACGGTCACCGAGGCCGAGATCCACGCCGCGGTCCAGGGCGTGATCGACAAGGAGCCCAACCCCGAGGAACTCCACCAGGTCGCGTCGCGCCTGGCCTCCGTCGGCTGGCCGCTGGCGACCGCGTCTCACTGAAACTCGTTGCCTCCCACGTCCCCTCGGCTCTCCGGAGCCGGGGGGACGTGTCAGTTTCTGGTGTCGCGGCGCAGCGGATGGGTGTCGGGCACCTGCACGAAGATCAGGGTGACGCCGTCGGGGTCGGAAACGTGCATCTCGTGGAGTCCCCATGGCTCCTCGGCGGCCGCCCGGGCGATCGGCACGCCCCGACCCTCGAGTTCGGCCTGGGTGGCGTAGACGTCGCGCACCTGCAGCCACAGGGCGCCGGGGAACGGCGGTGCCTCCGCGGCCCGCCCGCCGTGCCCGGCGAGTTCGACCAGCGACTGTCCCGCGTAGAACACCGTGCCCGCTCCGTAGTCGCGGGCGATGGCCAGACCGATGTCGTCGCGATAGAAGGCCAGCGACCGCTCGTAGTCGGCGGGCCGAAACAACACGCGACTCGCCAGGATCTCCATGCCTCGGTTCTAACACGAGGCCCGGCATCGCTAGGTCGGCTGGACGTGCTGACGCTTCATCACCGCGTCCACCGCGGCCGGGGCGAAGCTGTTCAGGGCGTGCGCGGTGACGGCCATCCGCGGCGCGATGCGGACCGGGCGGCGCCGCACGGCGGAGACCATCCACTCCGCCGCCTCGTCGGCCGACAGTCCCGGCAACCCGTCATACGCCCGGGTGGGGGCGATCATCGGCGTCTTCACCAACGGATAGAACAGCGTCGTGGAGTGCACGCCGTCGTTGCCCCACTCGGTCTCCACGACGCGGCTCACGGCGGTCAGCGCCGCCTTCGAGGCGTTGTAGACCGAGAACAGCGGTGACGACTCGTTCAGCACGCCCCACGTCGAGACGTTCACGATGTGTCCGTCGCGGCGCTCCCGCATGCCCGGGCCGAAGCCGCGGATCAACCGCAGCGGCGAGTAGTAGTTCAGCGCCATCGTCCGCTCGACGTCGTGCCACCGGTCCAGCGATTCGGCGAGCGGCCGGCGAATGGACCTGCCGGCGTTGTTGATTAGGACGTCGACCCCGCCGAACCGTCCGTCGACGTCGGCCACCAGGGCGTCGACGGCGTCGAGGTCGGACAGGTCGCAGGCGATCGCGGTCGCGTCGCCCCCGGCCGCGGTGATCCGTTCGACGACCTCGTCGAGCAGTTCCTTGCGGCGGGCGACGACGATGACGCGGGCGCCCGCGGCGGCGAGCTTGACGGCCCCCGCCTCGCCGATCCCCGACGAGGCGCCGGTGACCAGGATCCGCTTGCCCGCGGGGTCCACCTCGTGCCGCGGCCCGAACAACTGGGCGGCCAGCGGGGGCCGCATGCTCGCGAGCAGCAGGGTGTCGGACAGACGGCGCAGCGGGTTCTTACTCACGGTCGAGAGCTTAGGTCTCTCGGAACCGGCCCAGATTCGCGACCGCCAGCGTCTGCTCTTCGCCGAACTCCTCGAACGTCATCGCGGGGTGGAAGCCGAGCCGCCGCGCCAGGTTCAGCGAGCGGATGTTGGCGCTCTGGGTGACGACGATGACCGGCTCGTCGCGCAGTTCGGCGGCCGCGATCCGCAGCAGGGCGCTGGCCGCCTGAAACGCCAGGCCGCGACCCCAGAACCGACGCTCCAGCGTGTAGGCCAGCTCCAGCTCCTCGCCGGACGGTCCGAGGTGGCCGGGATGGTGCAGGCCGCGACGCGTCAGCGACACCGTGCCGATGAACGTGTCGGTGTCCTTGTCGGCGATCACGTAGGACCCCGCCGAATCCGTCGCCGCGGCGACCCCGGCCTCGTCGAGGTCGCGGGTGACGACGGGGCGGGGCTGCGGTCCGCCGAGGTGGGCGTGCACGTCGGGGTCGACGAGGTGGTCGATGATCGACCGGCGGTCGCCGTCGCGGGCCTTGCGCAGCACCACGTCGCCGGCGTCGATGCGCAGCGCGCCCAGTGTGGTCATGCGTCCTGCCGGGGTGCCGGCCGCAGCACGCAGCGCGCGTAGCCGATCCAGCAGACGACCGTCGAGACGAACCCGACGGCGAGCAGCACCAACGGCGCCGCGGCGACCTCGACGGCGACCGAGCCGCTGCCGGGGACGTGCCGGTCGACCGCCCGCATCACCAGGAACGGCAGGACGGCCACGGCGAAGGTGGCGGCCGCCCCGACGACGGCGAGCCCGAACGCGCTGCGGACCGCGCCGTAGATCATCGATCCCGCGGCGGGAAGGACCAGCAGGGCAAAGGGGAGCGGCCGCAGCCCGGCGTCGACGTCACCGGTGGCGCTCCAGGCGCCCCACCCCGCCATGTCGGCCGAGCCGCCCACCGCCTCGGCGGAGTACCAGGGCAGGAGCGCGGCCACCGCGATCGCGAGCACGCCGAGGGCGCCGATCGCCCATCTGGTGAGTGTGGCTTCGATGACGTCCCCCCTCGCGATTTCGGCGCGCCAACGTTCGCGCACCGAACGGTAGCGCGCCCAAACCCGCGGGACAGACCTCAGGGGATCAGCAGCGTGCGCAGCGCCTGCCCGGTCTCGAGGTCGGCGAATGCCTCGGCGGCCTCGGCCAGCGGGCGGCGCCCGGAGATCAGCGGGTCGAGCACGAGCTGACCGTCCATGTAGCGGTCGACCAGGGCGGGGATGTCGACCGACGGGCGGACCGACCCGTAGTTCGATCCCAGGATGCGCTGGTCGGCCTCGGCCAGGACGAGCGGCTCGAACGAGGCCTTCGCGCCGGTGGGCGGCAGCCCGACGATCACCGCGGCGCCGCCGAGGCCCAGCATCTGGATGGCCTGTTCGGTGGTTGACGTGCGGCCGATGGCGTCGAAGGCGTAGTCGACGCCGTCGGGGAGCAACGCGAAGAGCTGCTCGACGACGTCGCCACCGCTCGCGTCGATGCGGTCGGTCGCGCCGAAGTCCATCGCGAGCTCGGTCTTGCCGGGAAGCACGTCGATCGCGACGATGCGTTCGGCGCCGGCCAGTCGGGCGCCCTGGACGACGTTGAGTCCGACGCCGCCGCAACCGATCACCACGATCGTCGAACCGGGTTCGACGGCGGCGGTGTTCAGGACGGCGCCAACACCGGTCGCGACCGCGCAGCCGACGACGGCGATCACGTCGAGCGGGGCGTCGTCGCGCACCTTGATCGCGCCGGACGCGGGGACCACGACCTCTTCGGCGAAGGAGGAGACGCCGAGGTAGTGGTGCAGCATCTCGCCGTTCGTGGACAGCCGCGAGGTGCCGTCGTACAGCACTCCCTTGGGGGCGACGACGGTCGCGGCCAGCTGGCACCGCGCCTCGTGTCCGGACCGGCAGTACCGGCACTCCCCGCACGGCGGCACCCAGCTGAGCACCACGTGGTCGCCGACGGCCAGCGAGGTGACGCCCTCGCCGAGTTCGACGACGACGCCGGAGCCCTCGTGGCCCATCACCATGGGCGCGGGGGCGTCCCACTCGCCGCGCTTGACGTGCAGATCGGAGTGGCAGACCCCGGCGGCGGCGATCTTGACGCGCACCTCCCCGGCCTTCGGGGCGGCGAGGACGACGTCGGCGACGTCGACGGCCGTGTCGGGATCACGGAAGACGATGGCTTTCATGCAGCTCCATTTCAGTTCGCGGAAATCACTCGGGAGGTGAGCTTGCGGGCGGCGGCCTCGATGCGGTCCTCGGACAGCAGCACCGTCAGCGCGGCGTCGCCGAGGGGAATGAAGCTGTCCTCGCTGGCCACCCGCGCCAGCGCACCGGTGTACCCGTGGTCGACCAACGCGGCCAGCACGCCCTCGGAGACCCCGCCGGTTGCCCTCGTCTCGTCGACCACCAGGGTGCGGCCGGTCGCGTTGGCCTCGCGTAGCACGTCGGCCACGGGAAGCGGTGCCAACCACCGCACGTCGACGACGCGGGTCGAGATGCCGTCGGCCTCGAGGCGGCGGGCCACCCGCAGGCTCATCGGCACGCCGTTGCCAAGGGTCACGATGGTGAGGTCGGTGCCGTCGCCGTAGGTGCGGGCACTGCCGATCGGCACATTCTCCGTCGGGTAGGGGGCCAACCATTGGTCGTCCCCGCCGTCGTGGAGATCCCGAACGTGGTACAGCGCAATGGGTTCCAGGTAGACGCACAGCGTGCCCGCGGTGTGGGCCGCCGCGGCGCAGGCGCGCATCATGGCCGCGGCGTCGTCCGGGCGCGACGGCGAGGCGATCACGATGCCCGGGATGTCCCGCAGCGCGGCGACGGCGTTGTCGTTGTGAAAGTGCCCGCCGAAGCCCTTCTGGTAGCCGTAGCCGGCGACGCGGACGACCATCGGGTTGCGGTACTGGCGGTCGGAGAAGAATTGGAGGGTGGCGCCCTCGCCGCGGATCTGGTCGGCGGCGTTGTGCAGGTAGGCCAGGTACTGAATCTCGGGGATCGGCAACAGCCCGGCCAGCCCGGCACCGAGGGCGAGCCCGAGGATCGCCTGCTCGTCGAGCAGGGTGTCGAAGACCCGTGCCGGACCGAACTTCTGCGCCAGGCCGCGGGTGACGCCGTAGACGCCACCCTTGCGGGCGACGTCCTCGCCGAAGACCATTGCGCCCGGGTGCTCGGCCAGCACGTCGAGCAGCGCGCGGTTGACCGACTGCGCGAAGGTCAGCGGTTCGCCGCCGGTAGTGGCAGCACTGGGCGCTCGAGCGGCGACGGCGTCCGCCATGCCCTCGAGCAGCGGCCGCATCACCGCTGCGGCACTGGCCAATTGGGGAAGTTCGGCGACTTCCTCGGCGATCCCGATGACCTCCGACCGCTTGGCCTCGTAGCGGTGCAGCACGTCGGCGGGGGACAGTCCGCCCTGCTCGACCAGCAGCCGTGCGGTCCGCAGCACCGGGTCGCGGTCGTAGTCGCCCGCGATCTCGGCGGGGGTGCGGTAGGCCGCCTCGACGTCGGAGCCCGCGTGCCCCATCAGTCGCACGGTGCGCAGGTGCAGGAACGCCGGCTTGCGGTGCTTGCGCACCCAGTCGACGGCCCGGCTCGCCACCGCGTACGCCTCGACGACGTCGGACCCGTCGGCCGCGAAGTTTTCCAGTCCGACCCGGTTGCCGAAGTTCGCGGCGATCCATCCGGCCGGGGTCTTCGTGCTGATGCCGATGCCGTTGTCCTCGCACACGAACAGCAGCGGCAGCGGAAGTCCCTGGTAGGCAGCGTGAGTCGCGGTGTTGACGGCGCCGACGGCCGTCGAGTGGTTCGCCGACGCGTCGCCGAGGCTGCACACCGTGACGGCGTCGCGCGGCCACGGCGTCTCGATGCCGAGTTTCGCCGCCCGGCCGATCGAGAACGCCACCCCGACCGCCCGCGGCAGGTGCGACGCGATCGTCGAGGTCTGCGGGATGACGTTGAGGTCGCGGCGCCCGAAGACCTTGTGCCTGCCGCCGCTGATCGGCTCGTCGGTGGCCGCGCACAGCCCCAGCAGCACGTCGCGCAGCGGATCGCTGCCGTCGACCTGCCGGGCCCGGTGCACGAAGAAGCCACCCGAACGGTAGTGCAGCAGAGCGGGATCGGTGTGCCGCAGCGCCGCGGCGACGGCGGCATTGCCCTCGTGGCCGGACGAGCCGATGGTGTAGAAGCCCTTGCCGCGGGACCGCAGCCAGCGGGCGGCCAGGTCCAGGTGCCGACTGCCGAGTTGCGAGTCGAACAGGTCGAGCACGTCCTGCACCGTCAGGGTCGACGCCGCCACGATCGGCGCGCCGGGGTCGGCGCGGTGCCCACCGGCGGGCAGCGCGCCCACCGCGTCGACGAAGTACTCGTCGATCTTCTCGGCCATGGCGTCCCCCTAGAAGTGGCGCGGAAAGCTCGACCAGTCCGGGTCGCGCTTCTCCAGGAACGCGTCGCGGCCCTCGACGGCCTCGTCGGTCATGTAGGCCAAACGCGTTGCCTCACCGGCGAACACCTGCTGGCCGACCAGTCCGTCGTCGAGCAGGTTGAACGCGAACTTCAGCATCCTGATGGCCTGCGGCGACTTGCCGTTGATCTCGTGGGCCCATTGCAGCGCAACGGTTTCCAGCTCGGCGTGGTCGACCACCTCGTTCACCGCTCCCATCGCCTTCATCTGCTCGGCGGTGTACGGCCTGCCCAGGAAGAAGATCTCGCGGGCGAACTTCTGGCCCGTCTGCCTGGCCAGGTACGCGCTGCCGTAGCCGCCGTCGAAGCTGCCGACGTCGGCGTCGGTCTGCTTGAAGCGGGCGTGTTCCCGGCTGGCCAACGTCAGGTCGCACACCACGTGCAGGCTGTGCCCGCCGCCGGCGGCCCAACCGTTGACCAGGCAGATCACCGGCTTGGGCATGAAGCGGATCAGTCGCTGCACCTCGAGGATGTGCAGCCGTCCGGCCTGTGCGGGATCCACGGTGTCGGCCGTCTCGCCGGCCGCGTACTGGTAGCCGGTGCGGCCGCGGATGCGTTGGTCGCCACCGGAGCAGAACGCCCAGCCGCCGTCCTTCTCCGACGGGCCGTTGCCGGTCAGCAGGATGACGCCGACGTCGTTGCTCATGCGGGCGTGGTCGAGCACGCGGTACAGCTCGTCGACGGTGTGGGGGCGGAAGGCGTTGCGCACCTCGGGCCGGTCGAACGCGATGCGCACCGTCGGCTTCGCGACGCCGTCGACGACGTGGCGGTGGTAGGTGATGTCGGTCAGCTCGAAGCCCTTGACGGGCTGCCACACGGTCGGGTCGAACGGATTGTCAGAACTCACCCGGTTGACTGTAGCCAGGGCTACACCGGGTCGAACCGGAACACCGCGCAACGCCCGGCGAGGGCTTCGAACTCGTCGGGGTTGGGCCCGGTGACCAGCCCGGACCGCGTCATGAAGCTGACGCCGGTGGGCACCAGGACCGGGAACTGGCGCAGTAGTGGACGCGCCTCGTCGGGGGACAGTTCGACGACGCGCACCGGCTCGACCCTGCGGCCCTGCGTCAGCGTCGCCTCACCGGCGGCGCGCAGGTTCTTCACCCAGTCGGCCTTCGGGAAGCCCCCGACGACGTAGCGCTTGCCGTCGACGGTGAACGGGGTGATCGGCGTCGGCCGGGGAGTGCCGGAGGTGCGTCCGACCACGCCGAGCACGATGGGGCCTTCGCGCACCAGGCCGACCCGCATGGCCGCCATCATGATCTTGTTCATCGGCTTGAGCCACCACGGCGGCCGGATGTCGTCGTCGTTGGGCATGCCGGAAGCCTAGACCGCCAGACCGACGCCCTCGATGGCTGCGATCAGGCCGGTGGGACGCTGCGCCGTGGGCACGGGGTCGACGAGGGCGAAGCGACAGCCCACGGCGAGGGCGCCGCCGTCGGCCTCCTCGCTGTCGCCGACCATCAGCGCGTCCGCGGCGTCGACGCCCAGGCGGGTCAACGCGGTGTGGAAGATCTCGGCGGTGGGCTTCACGGCGCCCACCTCGTAGGACAGCACGAACTCGTCGACGTCCGCGGCGACGCCGAGTCGGACGAACGCCGGCCTGATGTCGAAGGCGATGTTGGAGACCACCGCGGTGCGGACGCCCTGACGGTGCAGGCCGGTCAGCACGGCGGCGGTGTCGGGATAGGGCGTCCAGCTGGCCGGGTCGACCACCTTGTCATAGAGCCGTTCGGCGTGGTGGTCGGCCACCCCGGATTCGCGGAGCACGTGCAGGTAGGCCTCGCGATGCAGGTGGGGTTCCAGGTCGCGGTTGCTCCAGGCCCGCTGCGCGCGCTCGTCCATGTCGACCGACGCGCCCGTGGGTGCGGTCAACCGCCGCATCAGCTCGGCCTGGACGTGACCGTCGACGGCTTGCTCGTCGACCTGGATCCCGTCGAACCAGGAGTCGTCCTCCTCGAGGCGGAAGAGGGTTCCCGAGAAGTCGAAGAGGACCGCGCGCGTGACTGTCACGGCCTCATTGTGCCGAGCACCGTCAGACGTACCGACTCCGACCCGCCGCCGCGCCAGCGACGATCTGCACCACGTAGACCACCAGGAACATCGCGAACGGGATGGTCCAGCCGTCGGAGACGTCGTGCAGCAGGCCGAACATGAACGGCCCGAGCCCGGCGAACAGATAGCCGAATCCCTGTGCCATGCCGGACAGTTGGGCGGTGTCCTCGGCGTTGCGGGCGCGCAGTGCGATGACCGTCAGCGCCAGCGAGAACGCGCTCATGCCGACGCCGATCAGCACGCTCCACACCCACGGCGCGGCGGCGGGAGCCACCAGCAGGCCGACCGCACCGCCGAAGCCCAGGACGCCCAGCCCCACGATCCAGCCGCTCTGGTTCGCCGAGCGCGCCGCCAGCGGGGAGATGATCAGCGCGACCGGAACGCCGATCAGCGAGACCAGGCCGACGAGGATCCCGGCCTGCACCTTGCCGACGCCGTTGTCGATGAACACCTGTGGGAGCCAACCCATCACGATGTAGGCCAGGAACGCCTGGCAGCCGAAGAACAGCGTCACCGTCCACGCCAGCCGGTTGCGCAGCAGGGACCGCCGCTCGCCGGTGACGACGGTCGACGCGGCCCACGAGCCCCGGTGTCGACGCGACGCCGGCAGCCACGCCAGCAGGGCCAGCAGCGCGATGGCCGCCCAGGCCGCCAGGGCCAGGCGCCAGCCGCCGAGCGGTTCCTCCAACCCGGGGGTGACGGCCGAGCCAAGGGCGCCGCCGCCCTGGAGCGCGGCGGTGTAGATGCCGGTCATCAGGCCGACCCGGGTGGGAAAGGACCCCTTGATGACGACGGGGATCAGGACGTTGATCAGGGCGATGCCGGCACACGCCAGCAGCGTCGCCCCGATCACGACGTGGGGCCCGTCGACCGTGCGCAGCACCAGGCCGGCGGTCAGCACCACCAGCGCCGCCGAGATGACGCGGCCCAGGCCGAAGCGACTGGACAGGCGCGGTGCCGTCAGCCCGGCGGCGGCGAAGCACAACCCGGGCATGGTGGTCAGCAGGCCGGCCCACGTCGCCGACGTGCCCAGCTCGTTGCGCATGTCGCCGAGCAGCGGAGCCACGCTGGTGACGGCGGGCCGCAGGTTGAGGGCCACCAGCACGACCGCCACCGCGAGCAGCGTGCCGCCGGCGATGACGGGCACGCCGGTGGGGGAGACGGCCGCGGTCGGGCCGGGCTGCACCGCCACCCTGGGGCCGGAAGTTTCGTCCTGCTCGTCGCCACGCACGCTGCTACATTGCCATACATCCCATGATTGGTTGAAAGGATGTCACTGTGCCGTTGAGCACTGCCCGTCGCACGGGCCTGGTCGACCAGGTCATCGACCAGCTTCGGCAGTCCGTCGCGAGCGGCGAGTGGCCGGTCGGCCAACGCATCCCCAACGAGACGGTGCTCGTCGAATCCCTCGGCGTGGGGCGCAACACCGTGCGCGAGGCCGTCCGCGCGCTGGCGCACGCCGGCATCCTGGAGGTCCGCCAGGGCGACGGCACCTACGTCCGCGCGACCAGCGAGGTGTCGGGTGCGCTGCGCCGCCTCTACGGCGCGGAGCTCCGCGAGGTGCTCGAGGTGCGCCGCGGCCTGGAAGTCGAGGGCGCGCGGCTGGCGGCGGCGCGCCACACCGACGCCGACGTCGCCGAACTACGCGAGCTCCTCGCCCGTCGCGACGCCTGCCTCCGGGCCGGCGACACCGACGACTTCGCCCGCGCCGACACCGACTTCCACCTCGCCGTGGTCCGCAGCGCGCACAACGCGACGCTCACGGAGCTCTACCGCGGGCTCGTCGAGGCCGTCACCGCGAGCGTCGCCACCACCCACGAGGCACCCGTCGAGATCGTCGACCACGGCGCCCTGCTCGACCACATCGCGGCCGGCGACGTCGACCAGGCGGCCCGCATGGCGGGCGAACTGCTCGACCGCATCCTCGACGGCCTGCCCGCCTGAAGTCCCTTCCCGCGAGCAGACGCAAAAGGCCCACGATCGGCGCTATTCAGGGCCCTTTGCGTCTGCTCGCCGGGCAAGCACTACCCGACGCGGCGTTCCGCGCCCTCCCAGAACTGCGCGCGGACGGCCTTCTTGTCGGGCTTGCCCAGCGCGGTCACGGGCACCGAGTCGACGACGACGACCTGCTTGGGCGACTGCACCGAACCCTTGCGTTCCTTGACCGCGGCCTGGATCTCGGCGGTCATCTTGGCCACGGCCGCGTCGTCGGTCGCGGCGTCGGGGCGCAGCACGACGACGGCGGTGACGGCCTCGCCCCACTTCTCGTCGGGCGTGCCGATCACGCACACCTGCGCGACCGCGGCATGCTCGGCGATGACGTCTTCCACCTCGCGCGGGAACACGTTGAACCCGCCGGTGACGATCATGTCCTTGGTGCGGTCGACGATGAACCAGAACCCGTCCTCGTCCTCGCGGGCCAGGTCGCCGGTGTGCATCCAGCCGTCGCGGAAGGTCTCCGCCGTCGCCTCCGGCTTGTTCAGGTACCCGCCCGCGAGTAGCGGACCCGACACGCAGATCTCGCCGACCTCGCCCTGTGGCACCGGCTGACCGTCCTCGCCGAGCAGCGCCGTGCGCGCGAACAGCGTCGGCTTCCCGCACGACGTCAGCCGCTTCTCGTCGTGTTCGGTCTTGGCGAGATAGGTGATCACCATCGGGGCCTCGGACTGCCCGTAGTACTGCGCGAAGATCGGTCCGAAACGGTCGATCGCCTCCCGCAGCCGCACCGGGTTCATCGCGGACGCGCCGTAGTACACGGTCTCCAGCGACGAGAGGTCCCTGGTGTGCGAATCGGGGTGGTCCATCAGCGCGTAGATCATCGACGGCACCAGCATCGTCGCCGTGATCTTCTGCTCCTCGATGGTCTTGAGCACCTCGGCGGGATCGAACCTGGCCAGCACCACCATCTCGCCACCCTTGACGATCGTCGGCACGAAGAACGCGGCGCCCGCATGCGACAGCGGGGTGCACATCAGGAACTTCGGGTTCCTGGGCCACTCCCATTCGGCGAGCTGGATCGTCGTCATCGTGGTGGTGGCCTGCGCGGTCATCATGACGCCCTTTGGCTTACCGGTGGTGCCGCCGGTGAAGGCCAGCCCGGTGACGCTGTCGGGCTCCAGTTCGGCGGCGGCCAGCGGCTGCGGCGGGTACTTGGCGGCCTCAGCGGTGAGGTCCACCGCGACGTCGGCCAGCTCGGCGGGCACCGGCCCGATGGTCAGCACCTGCTTCAGCGACGGCACCTTGTCGAGCAGTCCGACGGCCCGCTCGACGAACATCGGGTTCGGGTCGACGATCAGCGTCGTCACCCCGGCGTCGGTCAGCACATAGGCGTGATCGTCCAGCGAACCGAGAGGGTGTAGTGCCACGCGGCGGTACCCCTGCGTCTGCCCGGCGCCGACGATCATCAGCACCTCCGGCCGGTTGAGCGCCAACAGCCCGGTCGTGCTGCCGCTCCCCGCGCCGAGGGCCTCGAACGCCTGAACGTACTGGCTGATGCAGTCGGCGAGCTGTCCGCCGGTGAGCGTGGTGTCGCCGAGGAACAGCACCGGCTTGTCCTTGTTCCACTTCAGTGCGCGGACGGTGATGTGGCCGGAGTGGATGAAATGACGCAGCAGCGCCGACGAGCGCTCGCGCGAGGAGAAGGCAGCCGAAGTGGTCATGGCATCAGATTAGAACGTGTTACAGAAATGATGGCAAGGGGCGCGGAATCGGGCTTGACTGGAGGGCGTGAACCAGCGACTGCGCACCGCCATCCTGGAGCTGGCCCGCGATCGGGGGCCGGCAAAGACCATCTGCCCGTCCGACGCGGCGCGGGCGATCGGCGGCGAGGACTGGCGCGACCTGATGGACGACGCCCGCGACGTCGCGCGGGAGCTGGCCAGGGCGGGCGACGTCGAGATCAGCCAGAAGGGCACCGTCCTCGATCCCGACCAACCGTGGCGTGGTCCGATCCGGATCCGCATCCGGTGACCGGGACCCGGCACCACCGTCGGTGGCGGCGCCGGGCCGGGGTCCTACCGGACCCAGATCAACAGGTCCTCGGCGCCGTTGTTGACGACGACGCTGTTGGGATCGGCACCCGTGACGTCGAAGTACAGCTTGCCGGTGTGCGAGTCGCCCTGGTTGAGCGCCTGCGGGTCCAGACCCTGCGGAGTCGCGGCCTGGAACAGCACCGGGTAGGTGTTGCCGTTTGCGGCGCGCGCGTTGAACTGCGGGATCACCGGTTGCACCGAACCGCGAACGGCCTGTGCCGTGGTGGTGGCTTCGTAGAGCCGGCCGTTGACCGGCACCGGCACCCGGTCGCTGCTGGGCCGCAGATCCTTGACGGTGTAGCCGATGTCGCCAGCCGGCCCGTCGAGCGTCTGCATGGTTCCGAATCCGGTCACCGTCGTCGCGCTTGCCTCACCCGCCGCCGACAGGCCGATCGTGGCCACCGCGAGCGGGGCCACTGCCATCGCCATCCAACGTGACTTCTGCATGTTCGTGCTCCTCTCTGTTGCCTCACCTTCGTCCGCGCCGTCGGCTTCAGCCTCGGACGGGAGAACCGATACCCGTGGTTCGTCGTCGAAAACCGTTCAGGCGAACTGACATTGGCGCGGCACGGTGTGAAGTGGCGGACACCTGCGCGGCGGCGGCGCCCGAACAGCCGGGCGCCGGAATCGCGGCACATTCTCCGGCGGCCTCTGCGAGGATGTCGGCATGCCCGCTGACCTGGCTTTCTTCGGCACCGTCCTGACCGTCGACGACGCGTTGCCCACCGCGGGCGCGCTCGCCGTCGCCGACGGCCGCGTGGTCGCCGTCGGTGACCGGGCCGAGGTTCAGGTGTGGGTGGGTCCCGAGACCGTGGTCGTCGAGCTCGGCGACGGCTGCGTCATGCCCGGCCTGATCGAGGCGCACGGGCACCCGCTGATGGAGGCCATGGTGCTGGCCGGCCGCATCGTCGACGTCCGGCCCGTCACCATGGGCAGCGCGGACGAGGTCCTCGCGGCGGTCACCCGCGAGGTCGCCGCCCGTGGCGAGTCGGGGGCCTACCTCAACGGGTGGGATCCGCTGCTGCAGGTGGGGTTGCCCGAGCCGACGCTGGCGTGGCTGGATCGGATGGCGCCCGAGACGCCGCTGGTGATCGTGCACAACTCCGGGCACAAGGCGTTCTTCAACTCCGTGACCGCGCGGACGCTCGGGCTGAACCGGGACACCCCGGATCCCAAGGGCGCGCGGTACGGCCGAGACGCCGCGGGCGAGCTCGACGGCACCGCCGAGGAGACGGGCGCGGTGTTCCCGTTGATCGGCGGGGCGATCGACCGCGACGGCTACCCCGCCATGCTGCTCGCCGAGTGCGCGCGGCTGAACCGGGCCGGCCTGACGACGTGTTCGGAGATGGCGTTCGACCCGATGTTCCGCCCGGTGCTGGACGCGCTGCGTGGCGAGCTGACCGTGCGGCTGCGCACCTACGAGATGTCGACCGCGGCGATGACGACCACCGCGGTGCCCGGCGACGGCGATGACGTGGTGCGGCAGGTCGGCATCAAGATCTGGGTGGACGGGTCGCCGTGGATCGGCAACGTCGACCTGTCGTTCCCGTATCTGGACACCGCCGCCACCCGCTCGATCGGCGTGACGCCCGGGTCGTGCGGGCATGCCAACTACACCCGCGAGCAGCTGACCGAGATCGTCGCCGCGTATCTGCCGCTCGGCTGGCAGATGGCCTGCCACGTGCAGGGCGACAACGGCGTCGACACCATCCTCGACGTGTATTCGGAAGCGCTGGAGGCACATCCGCGTGAGGATCACCGGCTGCGGCTGGAGCACGTCGGCGCCATCACCGACGCGCAACTGCAACGCGCACACGACATGGGCGTCACGTGCAGCATCTTCGTCGACCAGATTCACTACTGGGGTGACGTCCTCGCCGACGGGCTGTTCGGCGAGGACCACGCGGCGCGGTGGATGCCGGTGGGTTCGGCGCTCGCCACGGGCATGCGGGTCTCGCTGCACAACGATCCGCCCGTCACGCCGGAGGAGCCGCTGCGCAACATCAGCGTCGCGGCGACCCGCACCGCACCCAGTGGACGGGTGCTGGGACCGGAACAACGCATCACCGTCGAGCAGGCCATCCGCGCGCAGACGCTGGACGCGGCCTGGCAGCTGTTCTCCGACGACGTGATCGGCTCGCTCGAGGTGGGCAAGTACGCCGACCTGGTGGTGCTGTCGGCCGATCCGCGTGCCGTGCCGCCGGAGAGCGTCGCCGACCTGGAGGTCCGCGCCACGTACCTGGCAGGACGCCGTGTTTATTCGAAATCTGACTAGCCGCCGGTCACGTCATGGCACGCTGGCGCTCATGTCAGAGTTGCCAACACCTCGATTCCTCGACGAACGCACCGCTCACTGGGCTGAGACCAAGCCCGACGACGAAGCCGTCACCTTCAAGGACCGGACGTGGACGTGGTCGCAGTGGTACGACCGCATCCGCCACCTGGCCGGCGCGCTGAGCGAGATGGGCGTCCGCCGTGGTGACGTGGTCGCGTTCCTCGACAAGAACCATCCGGCCTGTGTCGAGACCACCCTGGCGGCAGCGTCCATCGGAGCGGCCACCGCCATCATCAACTTCCGGCTGGCGGCCGACGAGATGGACTACGTGCTCAACGATTCCGGCGCCAAGGTGCTGATCGTCGGGTCGGAGCTCAAGCCGGGCGTGGACAAGATCCGGGACAAGTTGACGAGCTTGGAGAAGGTCGTCGAGGTCAGTCCGGACGGTGGCGACGGCGACGAGTACGAGGCGATGCTGGCCGCGGCCACCCCGGTCGACCGGTCCGAGGACGTAGAGCCCGACGACGTCGCCATCATCATGTACTCCTCCGGCACCACCGGCCGGCCCAAGGGCGTCGCGCTGACGCAGGCCAACCTGATCGCGCACACCGAAAGCGCCTTCGCCGGATGGGAACTCGACGAGGGTGACAAGAACCTGGTCGCGATGCCGCTGTTCCACGTGGGCGGGTCGTCGTACATGCAGCTGGGGTTGCACACCGGGGTGGCGAGCTACATGACCCGCGACGTCGACGGCGCCCAGTTGGCGGGCGGCATCCTCTCCGGCGCCAACCGGACCTTCCTGGTGCCGGCGGTGCTGGCCAAGGTGCTGGAGTCCGGTGAGGACGCGGTCAAGTTGTTCGCGGCCCTGAAGACCTACGGCTACGGCGCGTCGCCGATGCCGCTGCCGTTGCTGCGCAAGGCACTCGAGGCGTGGCCCGACACCGACTTCATCCAGGCCTACGGGCTGACCGAGGTGGGCGGCGTCATCAGCCTGCTGGCCCCGGAGGATCACCGCAGCGGTGACGAGGAGCGGATGGGCAGCGCCGGCCGCGTCGTCCCGGGTGCCGAGGTGCGGGTGGTCGACCCGGACAGCCTGGAGGACGTCGAGCCGGGCAAGCAGGGCGAATTGTGGTTCAGGTCAAAGCAATTGATGAAGGGCTACCACAACAAGCCCGACGCGACCAAGGAGGCCGTCACCGAGGACGGCTGGTTCCGCACCGGGGACATCGGCAGGGTCGACGGCGACGGCTACATCTTCGTCGAGGACCGGCTCAAGGACATGATCATCACCGGCGGTGAGAACGTCTACTCGATCGAGGTGGAGCGGGTGCTGGCCGAGCACCCCGCCGTCTCCGAGGTCGCCGTGATCGGGGTGCCCGACGAGAAGTGGGGTGAGTCGGTCAAGGCCGTCGTCTCGCTCGAGGGCGAGGTGACCGACGAGGAGCTGATCAGCTGGGCCAAGGAGCGGCTGGCCGGGTACAAGTGCCCGAGGACGATCGACATCGTCGACGAGCTGCCCCGCAACCCCACCGGCAAGATCTTGAAGAAGGATCTGCGGCAACCACATTGGGAGGCGGCCGGCCGCAAGGTGTAGGGGTCTAGGGCGAGACGGCCGCGCAGCGCGCCCACGGCGCGAGCTGGCGGTAGGGATCGCCCTCGCGGATCTCCAGCAGTGCGGCCAGCTCACCCTCGAGCGCCACCTTGACCTTTTCGCGCACCGTCGCCGTCCACTTCTCGGCGACCGCTCCCTTGGGGCGGGTGGTGTCGATCGGCGCGCCGAAGCGCAGATACGTGCGCTGCGGGCGCGGGATCATCGTCGGTCCGATGCCCCGCATCAGCGGCATTCCCATGTCGGTGGTGCCGGTCAGCCGTGCGGCGAGCGGCTTGGACCAGCGCGCCCAGCGGCCGTCGCTGGTGGTGAGCACGTGGTAGGCGTCGTCACCGCCGACCAGCGCGGCGGGAACGATCGGGTAGTCGTGCTCCACCGCGAGCCGGGCGAATCCGTTGCGGCCCTGCCACATCAGCGTGTACAGCTGGTCGCGGGCCTTGCCGATCTCGCGCCCGCCGCCGGGGAACACCAGGATGGGCTCGCCGGCGGTCATCAGTTCGCGCGCCGTCTCGGGCGTCCCGATCACCGCGCCGGCGGCGGCGAACAACGCGGCGGGTACGCCCTTGACGTTGCCGAACCGGCGGTCGGCGAGCGGCCGCACCCGAATGCCGATCTGGCGTCGCACCACGTACGGAATCAGGAGGGCCTCGGTGCCCGCCTGGGTGTGGTTGCCGACGAGGAGGAAGCGGCCGTCGTCGGGAAGGTTGTCCAGCCCGTCGAGGTAGGGCTTGGTCGCCGAGACGAGCGGATCGATGCGGTCCGCGACGGTCTCGATCCACCGTTGGTACGTGGACAGCTCGATCAATGGCATCAGCCGAGTGTAGTGCGCGCTCGGCATGTCTTGCACAGACTGCAAGGAGTGCGGCCTGTGTACGATCGCACGGTGACGACACCGGAGGGCCTCCGCGCGCGACGGCGACGCGAAACCGCCCGTGACATCCACCTCGCCGCACTGGGGCTGGCCCGCGAGAACGGCTTCGAGACGGTGACCGTCGAGGCGATCAGCAAGGCGACGGGCATCGCGCCGCGCACGTTCTTCAACTACTTCCCGACCAAGGAAGCCGCAATCGTCCACGGGCCCTTCGACCTGTCGGCCGCCGACGTCTCGCACTTCACCACCGGTGGCGCAGTGACCTACCCCGACCTCTTGGCCGAGCTGGTGGACCTGCTCGCAGCCACCCTGGCCCACGACCCGCCCAGCCGCGGCGAACTGCACGCCGTGCTCGCGGTGGCGCAGGCCCACCCGGGGGTGCTGGCGGCCATGCTCGCGCAGCTCGAGGCCTTCCAGCGTGGCGTCGCCGGCCTGGTCGCCGCCCGACTGGACGTGCCGGCCGACGACGAGACGGCCGTCTTCATCGCCGCACTCGCGCTGACGATCCTGCGCACCGGCTTCGACCGGTGGGCGGCCAGGACGCCCGCGGCCGCCGAAGACGGCCCGGTCGCCGACATCGCCCGTGCGGCGGCGCTGATGACCACCCTGTTCCAACCGGAGAGAGCGGCTACCCATGAGCGTTGACGACACCGACGTCCTGATCATCGGCGCGGGACTGGCCGGCTTGCGCTGCGCGGCCGTGCTGCGCAGCGCAGGCCGCGACGTGCGGGTCTGGGAGGCGTCCGACGCCGTCGGCGGGCGGATCCGCACCGACGTGGTCGACGGCTTCCGGTGCGACCGCGGATTCCAGGTGCTCAACCCGGCCTACCCCGAGCTGAAGCACGCCGTCGACGTGGACGCGTTGCGGCTGCAACCCTTTGGCGCGGGCGTCGCGGTGCGGCGCGAGACCGGTACCGCGGTGTGGGTGCATCCGCTGCGCTCGCCGACGAAGGTGCCCGCGATGCTGGCCAGTGGCGGACTCGGCCCCCGGGACGTCGTCGCGGTGGCGCGCTGGGCGGCCGCGGCGCTGCGGCCCAGCAGGCTCACGGCCCGGGGCCACGCCGACACCTCGCTGCGGGCGGCGCTGGACCGCGCCGGGGTCTCCGGTGAACTCCGGCGCGTGATCGACCGGTTCCTGGCAGGCGTGCTCCTCGAAGACGACGGCGTCACGTCCAACGCCTTTGCGCTGCTGCTGATCCGGATGTTCGTGCTGGGGGTCCCCGCCCTGCCCGAGGACGGCATGCAGGCCCTGCCCCGCCAGCTCGCGGCCGGTCTCGAGGACTCGATCACGTTGCAGCGCAACGTCACCGAGCTTGCCAAGAACGGAACCGGCTGGCAGGCCGGCGACGGCACGCACGTCGTCCGTGCCCGGCACGTCGTCGTCGCCACCGACGCCGTGGCCGCCGCCGGCCTGATCGGGCTCACCGCCCCGCCCATGCACGGCGTGGTGACCGACTGGTGGGCGGCCGACGAGGTGCCGTCCGGACCGCCGATGCTGTGGGTCGACGGCCGGGTGACTCCGCGCGGCCCGGTGCTCAACACCTCGGTGATCAGCGCCGCCGCGCCCAGCTATGCGCCCCCCGGCCGACATCTGATCGCGGCGTCGGCGCTGATGGCGCCGGACGGCACGGCGCCCGAGGAGTCGGTCACCCGTGCCCACGCGGCGGGAATCCTCGGCGCCGACGCGACGCGCTGGAGTCTGCTCGTCCGGCACCGGGTGCCCCGCGCACTGCCGGAGCAGTCGGCGCCGTTGGCCGCCCGCCGACCGGTGCGCACCGCCGAGGGCGCCTGGGTGTGCGGCGACCACCGCGACACCGCCTCGATCCAGGGTGCCCTGGTCAGCGGGCGCCGCACCGCGGAGGCCATCCTGGCGAGCGGCCGATGACGCCCACGCTGGACGACCTGCTGCAACGCCTGCACGTCGTGTCGCTGCCGATGCGGGTTCGGTTCCGCGGCATCGACATTCGGGAGGTCGCCTTGATCGACGGCCCCGTGGGCTGGGGCGAGTTCGGCGCCTTCGTCGAGTACGCGCCCGACGAGGCGGTGCACTGGCTCGCGTCGGGCATCGAGGCCGCCTACGTCGCACCACCGGCGCCGCTGCGGGACTGGATCCCGATCAACGCCACCGTCCCCGCCGTCGCGGTGTCGCAGGTGGCGGAGGTGCTGGCCCGCTTCCCGGGGGCGGGCACCGCCAAGGTCAAGGTGGCCGAGCGGGGGCAGACCCTGGCCGACGACGTCGCCCGGGTCGACGCGGTGCGCGAACGGGTGCCGCTGGTGCGGGTCGACGCCAACGGCGGGTGGACCGTCGCCGAGGCGGCCGCGGCCTGCGCGGCACTGACGGCCGACGGCCCCCTGGAGTACCTCGAGCAACCGTGCGCGACGGTGGCCGAGCTGGCCGAGCTGCGCGGTCTGGTCGACGTGCCGGTGGCCGCCGACGAGAGCATCCGCAAGGCCGAGGACCCGCTGCGCGTGGTGCGGATGGGGGCCGCCGACGTCGCCGTCGTCAAAGTGGCTCCGTTGGGCGGTGTTTCGCGACTGCTGGACATCGCCGGCCAGATCGACGTCCCCGTCGTGGTGTCCAGTGCGCTCGACTCGGCGGTCGGCATGTCCCGGGGACTGCTGGCGGCGGCGTGTCTGCCGGACCTGCGCCACGCCTGCGGGCTGGGCACCGGTGGACTGTTCGTCGAGGACGTCACCGAGTCCGTCCCGCCGGTGGCCGGACGGCTGCCCGTCGGGGCCGTCGTCCCGGATCCGGCGCGCCTGTCCGGGCTGGCGGCCACGTCCGCGCGGCGGCAGTGGTGGATCGACCGGATCACGGCCTGCTACCCGCTGCTGCCCCAATCCGTGGGGTAGGCGGCACGCTCCCTCCGGGGTGTCCCGACCTGCGTCCTAGAGCCGTTTTCTGCACCACGGTCGCGAGTTGGGTCCGCGGACCACGAACCCACGACCCCGATACGGAAAATGCGCGTAGCGCGGCATTCGGGTGACCGACCAGGGAGTCGCACCCACCTGCGGCAGTTGGGACACCCCACACCGCCCCAAGTAGGGTCGGCCGGGTGAATTTGGCGTACGACGATCGTGGCTCGGGTGAGCCCGTCCTGTTCATTGCCGGCCGTGGGGGAGCGGGCCGGACGTGGCACATGCATCAGGTTCCCGTCTTCCAGCGGGCCGGGTATCGCGTCGTCACGTTCGACAACCGCGGCATCGGCGCCACGGAGAACGCCCAGGGCTTCACCACCGAACAGGTGGTCTTCGACACCGCGAAGCTGATCGAGAAGCTCGACGCGGGCCCGGTCCGCGTGGTGGGCGTCTCGATGGGGTCCTACATCGCGCAGGAATTGATGCTGGCCAGGCCCGACCTGGTGTCGGCCGCGGTGTTGATGGCCACCCGTGGCCGCGAGGACCGCACCCGCGAGTTCTTCAGCGCCGCCGAATACGAATTCCTGCAGACCGGCGTGGAGCTGCCGCCCAAGTTCGAGGCGAAGCTGCGCCTGCTGGAGAGCTTCTCGCCCAAGACGCTCAACGACGAAGGCGCCGTGCGGGACTGGATCGAGATGTTCACGTTGTGGCCCACCAAGTCGACGCCGGGGCTGCGCAGCCAGCTCAGAATCCGGCCGGAGACCAACCGGTTGCCTGCTTACCGGAATATTACGGCGCCGGCGCTGGTCATCGGTTTCGCCGACGACGTGGTGTTGCCGCCGCACCTCGGCAAGGAAGTCGCCGACGCGCTGCCCAACGGCCGCTACCTGCAGATACCCGACACCGGACACCTCGGATTCATCGAACGTCCCGACGTGGTCAACGCCGCCGTGCTCGAATTCTTCGGCGCGGGGGTATGACAGGCTGTAAGGGTGAACCCGTCGACGACACAAGCGCGCATCGTCGTCGACGAATTGATCCGTAACGGCGTCCGTGACGTCGTGCTGTGCCCCGGTTCGCGCAACGCGCCCCTGGCGTTCGCCCTGCACGACGCCGACCGCGCCGGCCGCCTGCGGCTCCACGTGCGCATCGACGAGCGCACCGCCGGGTTCCTCGCGATCGGGTTGGCCGCCTCCGGCTCGCCGGTGTGCGTGGCCATGACGTCGGGCACCGCGGTGGCCAACCTGGGGCCCGCGGTCGTCGAGGCCAACTACGCCCGCGTGCCGCTGGTGGTCCTCAGCGCCAACCGGCCCTATGACCTGCTGGGCACCGGCGCCAACCAGACGATGGAACAGCTCGGCTACTTCGGCACCCAGGTCCGCGCCACGATCAGCTTGGGGCTGGCCGAGGGCGCCACCGAGACGATGGCCTCCCTCAACGCCCAGTGGCGCTCGGCGACGTGCCGAGTCCTGGTGGCGGCCATGGGATCTCGCACCGCCAATGCCGGTCCCGTGCAGTTCGACATTCCCCTGCGCGAGCCGCTGGTGCCCGGGCTGGACGACACGGGTGAGTACGCCCCCGAGGGCAGGCCCGACGGGCGGCCGTGGACGTACACGCCGCCGGTGACGTTCGACCAGCCTCTGGAGGTGGACGTCACCCCCGACACCGTGGTGATCGCCGGGCACGGTGCGGGCGTGCATCCGAACCTGGCCGGGCTGCCGACGGTGGCCGAACCCACCGCGCCCCCGGCCGAGAACGCCCTGCACCCGCTGGCGTTGCCGTCGCTCACGCCCCGGCAGGTCATCATGCTGGGGCGTCCGACGCTGCACCGGGGCGTGTCGGCGCTGCTGGCCGACTCGTCGGTGCCCGTCTTCGCCCTCACCACCGGCCCCCGGTGGCCGGACGTGTCCGGAAACTCCCAGGCCACCGGTACCCGAGCCGTGGTGACGGGGTCACCCGACGAGGACTGGCTGCGACGCTGCGCGGACGCCAACGCCCACGCCGTCGCCACCGTCCGCACGCAGCTCAAGTGCCACCCGCTGACCACCGGTCTGCACGTGGCGGCCGCGGTCGCCGACGGGTTGCGCCCGGGTGACCAGTTGGTGCTCGGCGCGTCCAACCCGGTGCGCGACGCGGCGCTCGTCGGCCTCGACGCCCACGGCATCAAGGTGCGGTCCAACCGCGGCGTCGCGGGCATCGACGGGACGGTGTCGACCGCGATCGGCGCGGCGCTGGCCCACGAGCGGACCGGTGACGGCGACCGGGTGCCCCGCACCGTCGCCCTCATCGGCGACCTGACCTTCGTCCACGACAGTTCCGGATTGCTGATCGGGCCCACCGAGCCGATCCCCAAGAGCCTGACCATCGTGGTGTCCAACGACAACGGCGGCGGCATCTTCGAACTGCTCGAACAGGGCGACCCCAGATTCTCCGACGTGTCCTCGCGCGTGTTCGGCACCCCGCACGACGTCGACGTGGGCGCGCTGTGCCGCGCCTATCACGTCGAATGCCGGCAGGTGGAGTTGGACGGTCTCGCCGAGGAACTCGACGGCGGCGCCGACGGCATGCGCGTTCTGGAGGTGAAGGCCGACCGCTCGTCGCTGCGGGCGCTGCACGCTTCGATCCGAGCAGCCCTGTGAAGACGAGGGTCGACCAGCTGGTTCGGTATCTGAAGGCGTTGTGGCAGAGCCTCATTCCGCACCTGTACGGCGATCCCAGCGAGACGCGGGCCGAACGCGTCATCCGCCGGGTGCGCATAGGCGTGGTCATCGTCGCGTGCCTGGTGACGTTGCAGTCGGTCCTGCTGGTGCTCGGCGCCTGGCGCAACGACCGCCAGATCGAGGGCGACATGGGCGTGGCCGCCGCGGAGGTGCTCGACGCCGGACCGCGCCGGTCCACCATCGAATTCGTCACTCCCGACCGCGTCACCTACCGCCCGGAGCTGGGCGTGCTGTACCCGTCCGAGCTCGACACCGGCATGCGGATCTACGTCGAATACGACAGGGCCAACCCGGATCTGGTCCGGGTGCAGGACCGCAACGCCTCGCTGGCGATCATTCCGGCCGCGTCCATCGCGGTGGTGGGGTGGTTGGTCGCGGCGGCGGCGCTGAGCGGGTTGGCGGTGCTACAGCGTCGGCTGAACCGTCAGGACTCCATCACCTTGGTGAGCCAGTCGTCGTCGTAGACGTCCAGCTTCTCCCCGGCGCCCAGGTCGAACACCGTGGGCGTGCCGGTGTTCAGCGGGTCCACCTCGTAGAGGAACTGGAAGTTGGTCGACTCCATGTCGGCCAGGTCGGCCGCGCTCTTCTCGGCCGCGCCGGTCTCGATCTGTTGCACCTGGAAGTCGGGTACGCCTGCGGCACGGGCGAACTCGGCGATCGTCGCGTCGTCGGGCCCCCTGCCGCCGGGATCCTGATTTGCCCAGAGCCGTTCGACGAAGCGCTGGAACTGCGCGCCGCTGGTTGAGGCCTGCCCGCCGGGGCTGGCCGCCACGAACAGGGCGTTGGCCACCCGGGCGGAGTGCCCGTCGGTGTCGGGGGTGTCGAGGAAGGTCATCGGCCGGTAGGTGATCGCGAGCTGGCCCGCGCCGATGTAGTAGGCGAACTGGTCGCCGAAGTCGTGCTGCAGATCGGCGCAATGCGTGCACTGCGGCTCGGTGTAGATCTCCAGCTGTACGGGAGCGTCCTCCAGCCCGGCGCGGATGCCGAACGAATCCTCGGTCATCGCGACGCGCGGCGGATCGGGATCGCCCAGGGCGGTGCCGCTGACGGCGCGCGTACACCCACTCAGCGCGACGACGGCGCTCAGCGCGACGGCGATGATCACGGGCGTGCGGCGCATGTTGGCATTATGAGCCAGTCACCAGTCTTCGCGTGTCGTATCCCCGCACGCAACCTTCAGTACAACCGGGGCTGTCAGCCTTCTGGTGTGCGCGTTGCCATCGTCGCGGAGTCGTTTCTTCCGAACGTCAACGGAGTCACCAACTCGGTGCTCCGGGTGATGGAACATCTCCGCAGAACGGGTCACGAGGTGCTCGTCATCGCGCCGGACAGCCCGCGTGGCGAGCCGGCCGCCGACCGGGTCCACGACGGCGTACGGATTCATCGGGTGCCGTCCAAGATGTTCCCCAAGGTCACGTCGTTGCCGCTGGGAGTGCCGCGGCCGCGGATGGTCGGCGTGCTGCGCGGCTTCGAGCCCGACGTGGTCCACCTGGCGTCGCCGGCCCTGCTCGGTTACGGCGGACTGTTGGCCGCCCGGCATCTGGACGTGCCGACGGTGGCCGTGTTCCAAACCGACGTCGCGGGTTTCGCGCAGAGTTACGGTGCGGGTGCGATGTCGCGGGCGGCGTGGGCGTGGACGCGCCATCTCCACGGCAAGGCCGACCGGACGCTGGCACCGTCCACCTCGGCGATCGAGAACCTCACCGCGCATCACGTTCCGCGCGTGCATCATTGGGGTCGCGGAGTCGACGTCACCGGCTTCGTCCCGTCGGCCCGCGACGAGGCGCTGCGGGCGTCGTGGTCCCCGGCGGGCAAGCCGGTCGTCGGCTTCGTCGGCCGGTTGGCACCGGAGAAGCACGTCGAGCGGCTCGCGGTGCTGGCGCGACGCGACGACCTGCAACTGGTCGTCGTGGGCGACGGCGTCGACCGCAAGAGTCTCCAATCGCTCATGCCCACAGCGGTTTTCACCGGCGCCCTCTACGGCCGGGACCTGGCCGCCGCCTATGCCAGCATGGACGTATTCGTCCACGCCGGCGAGCACGAGACGTTCTGCCAGGCGGTCCAGGAGGCCATGGCGTCCGGGGTCCCCGTCATCGCTCCAGACGCCGGCGGTCCGCGGGACCTGGTGACGCCGATGCACACCGGTCTGCTGCTGGGGGTCGACGAGTTCGAGGCCCGGTTGTCCGACGCCGTCGACCACCTCCTCACCGAGCGGCAGCGCTATTCGATTGCGGCCAGGCGCAGCGTATTGACTCGCACCTGGCCCGCCGTCTGCGAACAGCTCGTCGGACACTACGAGGAGGTGCTCGGCCGCCGCGGCGCCAAGGCTGCCTGACGGCGTCAGCCCCGGTGTGGGACGAACTCCTGCGCCTTTGCCTTGGCGCCCAACATCATCAGGTGAAATGCGGCCGGGTCGCCCTTGACGATCGACTCCAGCAGCTGCTTGCCCTGCTCGTAGGTGGCATGCGGTGGGATCGGCGGCATCTCGGGATCGCAGCGGATGTCGAGCACCGTCGGGCCGTCGGCGGCCAGCGCCTGCTCCCACGCGGCGCCGATCGCGTCGTCCTCGTCGACGGCGATGCCACGGAGGCCGATGGTGCGCGCCATGTCGGCGTAGGAGACGTCGGGCAGGTTCTGGGATTCCTCGAACTTGGGGGATCCGCCCATGGCGCGCAGTTCCCAGGTGACCTGGTTGAGGTCGTTGTTGTGGAACACGCACACGATCAGGCGCCGGTCGTCCCACAGCTGGTGGTACCGCCGGATGGTCAGCAGTTCGGCCATCCCGTTCATCTGCATGGCTCCGTCGCCGACCAGTGCAATGGCGGGCCGGTCCGGGTGGGCGAACTTCGCGCCGATCGCGTACGGCACGCCGGGGCCCATGGTGGCCAACGTCCCCGACAGCGACCCGCGGACGCCGTCGCGGAACTTCACGCACCGCGCGTACCAATTGGTGTTGGAGCCGGAGTCGGCGGTCACGATCGCATTGGTCGGCAGTCGCTCGGAGAGCTCCCAGGCGATGCGCATCGGGTTGGTCGGGGTGGCCGACAACGTGCTCTGGCGCTCAACGGTTTCCCACCACCGCGACACGTTCTTCTCGATGGTGTCCCGCCAGGACCGGTCCTCCTTGCGCCGCAACAGGGGAATCAGCTGGGTCAGGGCCGCGGCGGAGTCGGCGACGATGTTGACCTCCGTCGGATACCGCATGCCGATCGAGGTACCGTCGACGTCGACCTGGACGGCCCGTGCCTGACCGTACTTCGGCATGAACTGGCTGTACGGAAAGTTCGACCCGACGATCAGCAGGGTGTCGCAGTCGCGCATCATCTCGTAGCTGGGCCGCGTGCCCAGCAGGCCGATCGAACCCGTGACGTAGGGCAGGTCGTCGGGGAGCACGTCCTTGCCCAGCAACGCCTTTGCCACACCGCCACCGGTCAGCTCGGCGACCTCGCGCACCTGGCCGGCCGCCACGCGCGCACCCTGGCCGATGAGGATGGCCACCTTGTCGCCGGCGTTGAGGATGTCGGCGGCCTGGCGGATCTGGTCCTCGTCGGGTGCCATGGTCGGGCGGGCGTAACTCGGCGCGCTGGAGGGCACCTGCTTGAACTCGTGCCCGGGCGCCTCGTAGGGCTCCTCCTGCAGATCCGAGGGGATGATCACCGCGGTCGGCCTGCCCCGGGTCATGGCCGTCCGGATGGCGCGGTCCAACGCGTTCGGAAGTTGGGCGGCCACGTTCACCTCGACCAGGTACTCGCTGGCGACGTCCTTGAACAGCGACTGGAGGTCGACCTCCTGCTGGTAGCTGCCGCCCATGGCGCTGCGGGCGGTCTGACCGACGATCGCCACCACGGGCACGTGGTCGAGCTTCGCGTCGTACAGGCCGTTGAGCAGGTGGATGGCGCCGGGTCCCGACGTCGCCATGCACACACCGACCTTCCCGGAGAACTTCGCGTATCCCGTCGCCTCGAAGGCGGCCATCTCCTCGTGCCGGGCCTGGATGAACCGCGGGTCGTTCCCCGAGCGGCCAAACGCACCGATCAGCCCGTTGATGCCGTCGCCCGGATAGCCGAAGACGTGGTCGACGCCCCACTCCCGCAGGCGCTTCAACACGAAGTCGGCGACGTTCTCGCTCATGGGTGTCCTCTCGCTGTTTCGGCCCGCCCGCGCGTACCCCGGGCCCGACCTCCGAAACACCAAGGACGCCATGCGGAATACTCGGTGCACCTACGACGGAGCGGACACCGATGACGACGCCCACGCCAGACTCGACGCCGGTCCCCGACGGCGTGGGTGGGTCGGTGCTCGTGTGCGCCGCCGCGATCGTCGCGGGCGCGGTCATCGGATTCGTCGGCGGCGCCTTCCGGTGGTGTCTGAACTACGCGGACACGTGGCGAATCGACCTGTCGGACTGGGCGCATCGGCTGGCTGGGCCGGGGTGGTTGGTTCCGATGGCGGCCACCGCCTGTGGGGCCGGCCTCGCCGCGCTCGTGGTGCGGTGGATGCCGCTGGCGGCGGGCAGCGGGATCCAGCACGTCGAGGCGGTGTCCCGCGGCGACGCCTCGCCGCCGCAATTGCGGCTCCTGCCAGCCAAGTTCGTCGGCGGCGTGTTCGGTATCGGCTCTGGTCTGGTGCTGGGACGCGAGGGACCGACCGTGCACATGGGTGCCGCGATCGGCGCCGCCGTCGCACGGTGCGCCCGCTTCGGCGACGCGACGGTCCGGATGCTGCAGACGGCGGTCGGCGGCGCGGGCCTCGCCGTGGCGTTCAACGCGCCGATCGGCGGCGTCCTCTTCACCCTCGAGGAGGTCACCAAGTCGTTCCGGCTGCCGACCGTCCTCGCGACGGCCTTCGCGGCCGCCACCGGCGTCGGCTGCGCACGACTCGTCGTGGGCGATCACCCCGACTTCGTGGTGCCCGAGGTGAATTCACCCGGCCTGGCCTGGTTGCCGCTCTTCGTCGTGTTCGGCCTGGCGACGGGGTGTCTCGGGGTGGTCTACAACCGACTGGTGCTGGGCTTCGTCGACCACGTCAAACTCGTGCCCCGGATACCCACGGTGGCCAAGGCCGTCGTCGTCGGCGCGGTGATCGGGCTGGTCATGTTCGTGCATCCGTTGGCCACCGGTGGCGGCGACACGCTGACCCAGTCGATCCTCGGCGGCCGGAGCCTGGAGCTCACCGTCGTGGTCGGCTTCCTGGCGTTGCGATTTCTGGCCGGTCCGCTGTCCTACGCCGCGGCCGTTCCGGGCGGTCTGTTCGCGCCGCTGCTGGCCGTCGGGACGCTCTGGGGTGTGCTGTTCGCCGGCTGCGCCGACGCGGTGTGGCCGGGAAGTCATGCGTCGCTGGCGGTTCCGATGGCGATCGTCGGGATGTCGGCGTTCTTCGCCGCCACGGTCCGAGCGCCGGTGACCGGGATCGTGCTGGTCGTCGAGATGACGGCCACGACGTCGGTGCTGGTGCCGATGCTGGCGGCGACCGCAGCAGCTGTGCTGGCTGCCGAACTGCTGCGGTCGCCGCCGATCTACGACAGCCTGCGCGAACGCATGCCGGCCGAACCCACCCGCCCGGTGTAGTTCGGTGCCGCGCTCAGCCCTGGGCGAGTTCGGCGACCGGCTGCCATTCCTCCCACGTCTTGAGGCGGCTCTCGTAGTCGGCCTTCGCGAGCTGAATGGGCAAGCTGCCGAAGAAGACTCGCAGCGGCGGCTTCTCGGCGTCGACGACCTTGAGGATGGCCGCGGCCGAGGCCTTCGGGTCACCCGAGGCCGAGGTGCGCTTCTCGCGCGCCTTCTGCGCCGCCTCGTGGATCTCGGCGTAGTCGGCGATCTCCTCGGAGCGCTTGGCCGACGACCCCGCCCAGTCGGTGGAGAAGCCGCCCGGCTCGACGAGCGTGACGTGGATGCCGAACGACTCGACCTCCTGCGCCAGGGCCTGGGAGAAGCCCTCGAGCGTCCACTTGGAGGCGTGGTAGATGCCGACGTTCTGGAACGCGGTGATGCCGCCGATCGAGGACACCTGCACGATGTGGCCGCTGCGCTGGGCCCGCAGGAACGGCAGGGCGGCCTGCGTGATCCACAGCGCACCGAACACGTTGGTCTCGATCTGGTCGCGGGCCTCCTGCTCGGAGAGCTCCTCGACGAAGCCGAACTGGCCGTAGCCCGCGTTGTTGACGACGACGTCGAGGCGCCCGAAGTGCTCGTGGGCCTGCTTGACGGCGGCGAAGTCCGCGGCCCGGTCGGTGACGTCCAGCGCGATGGGGAGCAAGGCGTCGCCGTACTTCTCGGTCAGGTCGTCGAGCGTCGCGGTGTCGCGCGCGGTGGCGGCGACCTTGTCACCGCGTTCCAGGGCGGCGATCGTCCACTCGCGCCCGAAGCCGCGCGACGTCCCGGTGATGAACCACACCTTCTCGGCCATGTCTTCTCCTCTGTTCGGTTCTGCTCGCGCGGGGTCTCGAGTCCTACCAACGCCTCACCCGGTTACCCATTCCCGCGACGTGCACATTCACAGGTAGCGTCGGTGGCGTGAGCCGTGCGACGTTGGAGAAGAACCCCCGTGAAGTGGCGTCGATGTTCGACGGCGTCGCCCGTCGCTACGACATCACGAACACGGTGCTGTCGCTCGGGCAGGACAGGTACTGGCGACGTGCGACGCGGGCCGCGCTCGAGATCGGCCCCGGCGACGCGGTCCTCGACCTGGCGGCGGGCACGGCCGTGTCGACGGTCGAGCTCGCCGAGTCCGGCGCCTGGTGCGTGGCGGCCGACTTCTCGGTCGGCATGCTCGCCGCCGGTGCGGCGCGACCGGTGCCCAAGGTGGCCGGCGACGCGACGAAGCTGCCGTTCGCCGACGAGTCGTTCGACGCGGTGACCATCAGCTTCGGCATCCGCAACGTCGTCGACCACGTCGAAGGCCTCCGTGAGATGGCCCGGGTCACCAAGCCCGGCGGCCGTTTGGTGGTGTGTGAGTTCTCCACGCCGACGAACCCCTTGTTCGGCACGGTCTACAAGGAGTACCTGATGCGGGCGTTGCCGTCGGCGGCGCGCGCGGTGTCCAGCAACCCCGACGCCTACGTCTACCTGGCCGAGTCGATCCGGGCCTGGCCGGACCAGGCGGCGTTCGCCCGGCGCATCGCCGACGCCGGGTGGTCGGCGGTGCGGTGGCGCAATCTCACCGGCGGCATCGTGGCGCTCCACGTCGCCACCAAGGCCTGAGGACTACAGCTCACCCGAGGCCAGCTTGGCCGCCAGCTGGGCGCGGGACCGGATGCCGAGCTTGCGGTAGATCTGCGTCAGGTTCGCCTCGACGGTCTTGAGGCTGACGTAGAGGGTCCCCGCCACGTCGCGGTTGGTCATCCCCGACGTCGCCAGCTCCGCGATCTTTCGTTCGGTCGGGGTGAGCGTGGTCTTCTGCCCGCCCGCCGACTTGCTGCGCCCCAGCTCCTCGCGGGCCCGGTCGGCCCACAGCCCCGCGCCGACCCGCTCGAACTCCCGCAGCGCGTCGGCGAAGGTGTCGGCGGCGGCCTGCTTGGCCCGCTGCCGGCGCTGCAGCTGCCCGAGCACCAGCAGCGTGCGGGCCCGCTCGAACGGCATCGGCAGCCCGTCGTGGTGGGCCATCGCCTCCTGCGCGGACCGCATCGCCGCGTCGACCTCACCCTTCGCCGCCCACCACAGCGCGCGGCCCCTGGCGCCGGTCGCCAGCAGCCACGCCCGGTTGAGTCGTCGACCGTCGTTCTCGAGCCGTTCGATCATCGGCTCGGCCTCGTCGGCCCGGCCGGCCGCGATCAGGGCCTCGATGGCATACGGCACCCAGTCGAGGTTGCGCATCTCGTTGCCAGGGATCGCTCCGAAGGCGTCGATCAGGGGCTGCAGGGTGGTCACGGCCCCGGCGTGGTTGCCGAGGGACAGCTCGACGAAGCCCAGGGTCGCCAGCACCCGGATCGCGAGCTGCGGGGTGTCGGATTGCCGGGAGATCGCCATCGCGGCGTTCGCGTCGTTGCGGGCCTCCGTCGCGCGTCCCTGATGGGCCAGGACGGTGGCGCGGATCATGATCGCTACGCCCCGAAGGTTCTGCGTGTCGATGTGTTCGGCGCGTTCGATGGCTTCCTCGGCCAGCACCTCCGCCGCGGCGAAGTCGCCGCGCCACACGTCGGCGAGCGCGGTGTGGGCGTCGAACATCATCACGTCGCTCTCGGCGCCGCGGGCCAGACACAGCTGCCGCACGGTCTTCGACTCGTCGCGCGCCGCGTCGAGTTCGCCGATCCACGCGTGCGTGATCGCCCGGACCGCGCACGCGCGAAACTGCATCGGCACGTCGGCGTCGAGATCCTCCAGTTCGAGGGCGCGCTGCAGGCTCTGCTCGTCGACTCCGTCGCCGCGCGTGCACTTCGTCAGCACCGACATCGCCAGCACCTGGCTGGTCAGATCGGGCAGCGACAGGCCGCGGGCCAGTTCGAGCGCTTCGTCGGTGTGACGCACGGCGGCGTCCAGGTGGCCCGAGTACATCGACGCGAACGACGACAGCAGCAGGATGCGCACGGTCAGCACGCGGTCCTCCTCGGCGTCGACGCGCGCCCGGTCCAGCAACTCGCTGGCCTCGGTCAGGCTGTCGCTGTAAATCCGAATGGCCGCAAGCAGATTCAGCGCAACGGCTCGCAGCGAGCCGGGCGGAAGCTGGTCGACCGTCGGCACCAGCAGCTCACCGGCGCGCTGGGCCTCCCCGGCCCGGAAGTGGTGGTCGGCGCAGGTGATCCGGCGGGCGGGGGTGTCCCCGCCAAGGTTGATGGCGAGGTCCAGCAGCTCGGCGGCGGCGGCCGGGGCCCCTCGCACCCGGGCGGCGTCGGCCGCGGTGTCGAGGGCCAACAGGGTGGCGGGGTCCGCACTCGACGCGGCCAGCGCCAGATGGCGTGCCCGCATCTCCGGCTGCTCGACGATGGTGGCGAGCGCGCGGTGCATCTGTCGTCGGCGGGCGGGCCCCACCACGCTGTAGACGCCACGGGCCAGCAGCGGATGGGCGAACCGCACCCGGTTGCCCGCGATCTGCACGATGCCGTCGGTCTCGGGCACCTCGAGCAGTTCGACGACGCGTTCGGGTGCCTGTTCGGTGACCTCGGCGAGCAGGTCGACGGTCGGCGTGCCGACACTGGCCGCGGCCAGCAGGACCGTCTGGGTGTCCTCGCCGAACTGGTCGAGCCGGGAGCGGACGAGGTCGGCCAGCGACCCGGGCAGCGCGGCGTCGGCGAGGCTCGACTGCGCGTCGATGGCGCGCGCCAACTCGAGTGCGTAGAACGGATTGCCGCCGGACAGTTCACTGATGCGGGCGATCGTCGGTCGGGAGAACGACCGACCCAGCTTGCTGGAGATCACCCGGCGCAGGTCGGCGTGGTTCAGCGGACCCACCGAGATCCGCTCGACGCCGTCGAGTCGGCTCAGCTTCAGCCACTCGGTGCCGTGGCGCCCGTCGGGTTCGGTGCGTTCGGTGGCGAGAACGCCGATGCGGCCCTTGAGTCGCCGGGTCGCGAACGCGACGACCGCCTGGCTGGAGGAGTCCAGCCACTGCACGTCGTCGAGGGCCACGATCACCGGCGCGTCGGCGGCGAGCCGGTCCAGCAGCGTCAGGAAGGCGGACGCGACCACGCGCTCGTCGGTGACCGGACCCGTGCCGTCCCCGGCCAACAGCACGCGGTCGACGGCGACGCGTTGGAGGTGGGGCAGGGTGTCGAGCACCTCGGGGCCGACGGATTCGAGGAGATCGGCGAGCACCGCATAGGTCAGACCGGACTCGGCCTGCCCACCCCGTGCCGACAGGACCAGACAACCGCTGTCCCGGGCCTGTTCCAGGGCGCCCAGCCACAGCGTGGTCTTGCCGATGCCGGCCTCACCGCCGATGACGAGTACCGAGGGACGCGTCGCCGCGGACTCCAAGAAACCGGTCACCGCGCGCCACTCTGCTGCCCGGCTCACCCGTGAACGCACCAATGACCGCCCCCCGTCGGCATTTCCCACCCCCGATCGCCTGTAGCCCCTGAGGGCAAACGGCAAACAGAAGTCGACTTACGGAACCGTCGAATTCCAGAGCTAGTGTTTCACACCCTGATCTGCATTTTTGGCAAAGACCCCGGGTGCTGCTCAGCTGAACGGCTTGCGACCGTCGATGCGACGCGATCCGGTGCCGGCGGTGCGCCACGCCCGGGCGATCCAGTCCTCGTCCTCGTCGGTGACCAGGTTGCCCATCACGCGGACGGCGACTCCCATGAGGAACGTCGAGCGCATCGCCAGCGGACCGACGGTCGGCAGGAAGCGGGGGATCGTCAGCAAAAGTGCCAGCCGTCGCGCCACCGAGAACCCGCGGGCGTAGTGCCGGTGCAGTTCGTCGGGCCAGGCCCGGCTCAGGTCCCCGCTGCCGAGGAGTTCCGCGGCCAGTCGGCCGGTTTCGAGTCCGTAGTCGATGCCCTCGCCGTTGAGCGGGTTGACGCATGCCGCGGCGTCGCCGATCAGCATCCAGTTGGGCCCCGCGACGCCGGACACCGCGCCACCCATCGGCAACAGCGCCGACAGCGCCGCCCGCGGTTCGCCGTCGAAGCCCCACTCCTCGCGCCGCAGGTTCGCGTAGTGCGACAGCAGCGGACGAAGGGCGGCGTCGGCCGGCCGCTTCGCCGAGGCGAGGGCGCCGACGCCGATGTTCACCTCGCCGTTGCCGAGCGGGAAGATCCAGCCGTACCCGGGCAGGACTTCGCCGGCGGGGGAGCGCAGTTCGAGGTGCGAGGTGATCCACGGTTCGTTGGTCCGCGGGCTCGCAACGTACCCGCGGATCGCGACGCCGTAGACGGTCTCCTTGTGCCACTCGCGGCCGAGCACGCGGCCCAGTGTCGAGCGTGCGCCGTCGGCGACGATCAGCTCGCGGCAGCCGATCGTGGAGCCGTCCTCCAGCGTCACCGACGTGGCGCGGCCAGTCGAATCATGTTCCACCCCAACGGCCTTCACGCCAAGCAGCATCTCGGCACCGTCGTCGACGGCGACCTGGCGGATGCGTTCGTCGAGTTCGGTCCTGGGCACGGCGCTGCCCGTGGGCGGGAACGACGGCCCCGGCCACTCGATCTCCACGTCGGCCCCGAAACCCGACATCCGCAGCCCGCGGTGGCGAACCCTGCCGTCCAGCCACGGGCCGAGGCCGAGCAACTCGAGTTCGGCGATCGCGCGGGGGGTGAGGCCGTCGCCGCACGCCTTGTCCCGCGGGAAGCGTTGACCGTCGACCACCAGCACGTCCCGGCCGTTGCGGACCGCCCATGACGCGGCCGCCGAACCGGCAGGTCCAGCGCCAATCACCACCACGTCACTTTTGCGGTCCACACCTCCCAGTATGTTGTAGCAATGAAGACACCAGCGACCGTGGTCGCCGGCGTGGAGTTCGGGGACGCAATCTTCGCTGCGAGTGTTCGCGACGGGGTGGCGCGCATCGAGGAACTCATGGCCACCGAGCTGGGCAAGGCAGACGAGCTGATGGCCGAGGCCGTTCAGCACCTGTTCCAGGCCGGCGGCAAGCGGTTCCGTCCGCTGTTCACCGTGCTCTCGGCGCAGCTGGGCCCCGAGCCCGACTCGTGGCAGGTCACCGTGGCGGGCGCCGTGATCGAGGCGGTCCACCTCGCGACGCTCTACCACGACGACGTGATGGACGAGGCGCAGGTGCGCCGCGGCGCCGACAGCGCCAATGCGCGGTGGGGCAACAACATCGCGATCCTGGCCGGTGACTATCTCTTCGCGACGGCCTCGCGCCTCGTCGCCCGGCTCGGACCCGACGCCGTCCTGGTCATCGCCGACACGTTCGCCCAGCTGGTGACCGGCCAGATGCGTGAGACGCGGGGCGTGGTCGAGGGCGCGGACTCGGTGGAGCACTACCTCAAGGTCGTCTACGAGAAGACGGCCTGCCTGATCGCGGCGTCCGGCACGTTCGGCGCGACGTTCTCCGGGGCCGACGAGGACCAGATCCAGCGGCTCGGCCGGCTCGGCGGCATCGTCGGCACGGCCTTCCAGATCTCCGACGACATCATCGACATCGACAGCGATCCCGACGAGTCGGGCAAGGTGCCCGGCACCGACCTTCGCGAAGGCGTGCACACCCTGCCCGTGCTGTTCGCGTTGCGGGAGACCGGGCCGGACGCCGACCGGCTGCGCGAACTGCTCAAGGGACCGGTGGAGGACGACGCGGACCTCGCCGAGGCGCTGGCGCTGTTGCGTTCGTCACGCGGGATCGTGCGCGCGAAGGAAACCGTCGCCGACTACGCCGCGCAGGCCCGCGCCGAGCTGGCCGAACTGCCCGACGTGCCCGGACGGTTGGCGCTCGCCAACCTGGTTGACTACACCGTCAACCGACACGGCTGACGTGGAACCAGACACCCGCCCCCACGCGTTGTTCCTCAGAACGACTCCCAAGGGGTGAGTAGTCGGTGGTTTGAGGAGGAGGGTCAATGACCTGGCATCCCCACGCGAACCGGGCCAAGACGTTTCTGTTGCTGGTCGTCTTCTCCGGCCTGATCGTGTTCGTGGGCGCGCTGTTCGGCAGGTCGATCATGTTCCTGGCCGTGTTGTTCGCGGTCGGCATGAACGTCTACGTCTACTTCAACAGCGACAAGTTGGCGCTGCGCGCGATGCACGCCCAGCCGGTCAACGAAGTCCAGGCGCCCGCGATGTACCGCATCGTCCGGGAGTTGGCGACCACCGCGCACCAGCCGATGCCGCGGCTCTACATCAGTGACACCGCGGCGCCCAACGCCTTCGCGACGGGCCGCAACCCGCGTAACGCCGCGGTCTGCTGCACCACCGGGATCCTCGACATCCTCGACGAACGCGAGTTGCGGGCGGTGCTCGGCCACGAGCTGTCCCACGTCTACAACCGCGACATCCTGATTTCGTGCGTGGCCGGCGCGATGGCGTCGGTCATCACCGCCCTGGCCAACCTGGCGTTCTTCGCGAGCATGTTCGGCGGCAACCGCGAGGGTGGCACCAATCCCTTTGCGATCCTTCTGGTTTCGTTCCTCGGCCCCATCGCGGCGACGGTCATCAAGCTGGCGGTGTCGCGGTCACGGGAGTTCCAGGCCGACCAGTCCGGCGCCGAGCTCACCGGTGACCCGCTGGCCTTGGCCAGCGCCCTGCGCAAGATCAGCCGCGGCGTGGAGTTGGCGCCGCTGCCGCCGGAGACCCAGCTGGCCGACCAGGCGCACCTGATGATCGCCAACCCGTTCCGGGCGGGCGAGAAGATCGGAAAGCTGTTCTCCACGCATCCGCCGATGGCGGAGCGCATCGCGCGCCTCGAGCAGATGGCCGGCCGGGGCCCCGGACAGTACTGAGCCGACGGGTTAACGTTTCGCCGGCGTCGACCGATGACCCGGTTGTGACGACCGCTCCGTTTGGTAAGCCCGCACCCGAAGGACGCCTGCTCTACGCTGATCGCGTGCTCAGCAGACTTCTGATCGGCCTGGTGGCTGCCGGTGCAGCCGTGATCGGCGTGCCCGGCGTGGCCGCCGCCGATCCGGAACCAGCGCCGCCGCCCCCGCCCCCCGCTCCCAACGTGATGGGCTACGCCCCCGTCAAGCCGTCGGAGTTCCTGCTGCAGGACGGGTCGCTCTACGGCTTCGCCGTGCCGGGCGACATCGCGTGCATCATCAACCGAAACAGCGGCAACTACGGCTGCAACGGCCCCATCCCGGCCGCGCCGAACGGCGCGAACCTGGTCACGGGTCAGCAGGTCGGCCCGGCGGGGTTCTCCAGCTCTGACCGCCCCCTGTACGTGTTCCCGACGTTTCCGAAACGTCTGGATCCCGGCACCAAGATCAGCTTCCGCAACGTCACGTGCGGCACCGACGGTACGACGACGACGTGCACCAACAACTACGACGGTGGCGGCTTCGTCATCAGCCCGGCGGGCAGCTATGCCGTCGACCCGAACAACCCGCTGATCGACCGGCCGCAGCCGTCCAACCCGTACGCCAACTGACCGGCCGCTAGAAGCCCGAGCCGTGGACTTCGTGGCCGGGCTTCTCGGCCGCGAGGCCGCGGTAGGCGTCCTCGACCGTCGACCCATGGTTGATGACGCGGTCCACCTCGCGGGCGATCGGCATGTTCAGGCCGTGCTTGTCGGCGAACTCCATGATGACGCTGGCGGCCTTGACGCCCTCGGCGACCTGGTTCATCGACGCGATGATCTCGTCGATCGACTTGCCCGATCCCAACTGCTCGCCGACGTGGCGGTTGCGGCTGCGCTGGCTGGTGCAGGTGACGATCAGGTCGCCCATTCCCGCCAGCCCGGCGAAGGTGTCCCGGTGACCGCCCATGGCCTCGCCGAGCTTGGACATCTCGCGCACCGCGCGGGCCATCACCATCGCGCGGGTGTTCTCGCCGATGCCGAGGGAGTAGCCCATGCCGACGGCGATCGCGTAGACGTTCTTCAGCGCGCCGGCCATCTCGACGCCCACCACGTCGTCGGTGGTGTACGTGCGGAACCGCTGGGTCCGGAACAGGTTTCCGAGGTTGGCGGCCAGGTGCTGGTCGGGCATGGCGAGGACGGCCGCGGCGGCGTAGCCCTCGGCCACTTCCCGGGCGATGTTGGGTCCGGCGAGGATGCCCGCCGGGTGACCGGGCAGTACCTCGTCGACGATCTCGCTCATCCGCATGTTGGTGCCCTGCTCGAGGCCCTTCACCAGGGACACGACCGGCACCCACGGCCGTAGCTCCTTGGCGAGCTCCTCCAGCACGCCGCGGAAGCCGTGCGACGGCACGCCCATCACGAGGACGTCGGCGCAGTTGGCCGCCTCGGCGAAGTCGGTGGTGGCGCGCAGGTCCTCGGCGAGCTCGACCTCGTCGCCCAGATAGCGGGAGTTGCGGTGGTTGTCGTTGATGTCGTCGGCGGTTTGCTGAGAGCGAACCCACTGCAGGGTCGGCCCCCGGCGGGCGCAGATGGAGGCCACCGTGGTGCCCCACGAGCCTCCACCGAGGACGACGACGTTCGGTTGACGCTGCGCAGGTGCCATGGCGATCAGGGTATGGCCGGGAGCGTCGGCGGGTGAATGCTTTGGCGACGCAAGGCTTTTCTTTCACGGTCAAGATCGTTGACTCGAGCGGCAATTTTGGTTGCCAGAACGCCACGAGACGGACTTGTATTTTGGATCACTACGAGCGCTTCCAGGGGGTTATGCTATGGCCATCGCACAAGCACTCGGTGCTCATACCTAGGGGAGAAACGTGATTTCAAAGTTCTTCGCGGCAGTGGCCATTGCCGCAGCCGGGATTTTCGCCGGCCTTTTCGCGGGGATGGCCGCGCCCGCCTCGGCAGCGTGTGCGCCTGGGCTCACGTCCATTCCTTGCACCATCGCAGACAACGTCTCGCAGGCCCCGTCCGCGACCATCATCAGCCTGTCGCAGGCGCCCGGAACGCTCGCAGGCCAAAACTGCGCCCAGCCCGACGCCCCCAACCCGTCGGGCAACGCCAGCAACTGCGGTCTACCCAGCATTACAAACCTCGCCGGCGTAGGTTGCCCGCCAGGAGATGATGGCAACGGCGGCAAGCCGTCCGGAGAACCGTGTGGCCTCCCCGCGATTCCCGGAACGTTCGCCAGTTCGATTGCCGGTTTGCCAGGTCAGTTTGCACTGGGCGCTAACCAGATAGCGACCGCGCCGCAGACTATCGCGGGCAACCTTCTCGCCGCGCCGGGAGTGCTCGCCAATTCCCTTACTCACGGCGGAACGTATACTCCGGACCCCGCTCCGTCTGACTCGAGCAGCGGGTCGACCCCGTAATCCTGCCCGACCTGATACCGAGCCCGGAGACATTCACCGTCTCCGGGCTCGGTGCATTCATGGGCTTGTCATGTCGCCCAACGTGACGCCACTGCGAGAAATCCGCGACATTCTCACCGTGGCGTCACGTTCGGCGTCAGCGATAGTTGACGAACTGCAGCGCCACCTCGAGGTCGGCACCCCGCAGCAGTGACTGCACGGCCTGCAGGTCGTCGCGCTTCTTGGAGCTGATGCGGATCTCCTCGCCCTGGATCTGCGCCTTGACGCCCTTGGGGCCCTCGTCGCGGATGAGCTTGGTGATCTTCTTGGCGTTCTCGCTGTCGATGCCCTGCTTGATGCTGCCGATCACCTTGTAGGTCTTGCCCGAGGGCTGCGGCTCGCCGGCGTCGAAGGCCTTCATCGAGATGTCGCGCCGGATCAGCTTTTCCTTGAAGACGTCGACGGCGGCCTTCACCCGCTCCTCGGTGGAGCTGACGAGGATGATGCCTTCCTCGCCCTGCCATTCGATGGTGGTGTCGGTGCCGCGGAAGTCGAAACGGGTGGACAACTCCTTGGCTGCTTGGTTGAGCGCGTTGTCGACCTCTTGGCGGTCGGCCTTGCTGACTACGTCGAAGCTGGAATCCGCCATGGACTCGCTCCCTCCTGTGTTGGTGCGTTTTCGTGTTGGGACCATCCTCGTAGTACCGTGCTAGTCGCACCAAACCGGGGTTCCGGATTGGGGCGATCCGGCAGGTTGCCCGAGCGGCCAATGGGAGCGGACTGTAAATCCGTCGGCTTACGCCTACACAGGTTCGAATCCTGTACCTGCCACACAGCTCAGCCCCCCTCTCGAGGGGGGCTGTTTTGTTCGAAGGGTGTTTCTCTGTCACGGATTGTCACAAGCGGTGCGGAACGCTGCGTGAGTGGCGCGAGCATCTGACGTCTGCGAGACGTTCCGGTGACGGTGCGGCGCGCCCGGATGCGTGCAGACCAGTGCCCGGAAGCGTCAGTCGCACTCAATACACTTGAGCATAGGAGGATTACACAGGGAGGAGATCTGATAGGTGGATTTGCAGGGTCAGTACGTCCCGAGGCCACCTAATGACTTCCTATCGCGGCAAGAGAAATTCACCTGGCGCGGAGAATCGCGCTGGCGCAATACCGCTGGTAACCGCATCTACACATACGATCAATTGCATGGGCACGTTGAGGTGTATAACAGGCGCGGAAGGCACCTTGGCGTACTGGACGTTATGAGCGGAGAAGGGATCGGCGACGCAGTGAAAGGAAGGAGGATCGATGTCTAAGCACCGTATGACGTTCGTCGGCGCTTGTCTCAAGGGCGATGCGATCCTCTCTGACATCGATGACTGGGTTGACGACTGGCATGAAGTCGACTTCTCGGGCGATGAGCCGACCCTCTACGAGTTCCTAGGATTCACACCCGAGGAAGGCAAGCTGTGGGTTGAGAAGCCTGCCTCTCTCGGCGCGATCGTTGCGGCCCACAAGTTGCGCACGCCTGTGGAGAAGGTCCTTCTGGCCCAGGAGTCTTACGATCTCGCCGCACGGTCAGTCTCAGCGGAGGATGCCAGTGACGTCCTGGGTTGGCTCTTAGACCGTGGTCGAATCGGGCCACGGGCTTCGTAGACCGCAGTGCTTTCGCACAATCGCGTCGCTGCTCGGCGCGCAGCTGCCCTAGTACGGCTCCGAACCAGTGCCGGCATCCCGGTCAACGTGCTTGACGTAGCGTCACATTTTGCCGATGTAGAGCGTGCCGACTGGCCAGCAGAGTCGGTTGACGGGATCACTGTCGACTGCTCAAGCGCACGACCCAAAATTTTCTATCGCGGTGACCCATCCGGACTGCGCACGCGGTTCACTATCGCGCATGAGCTGGGCCATGCCGTCATTCCTTGGCATATCGGCGGCGCCGAATGCGCTATGCCGAAAGGCTCACCTGACCGGAGCCCGCTCGAGCAGGAGGCAGATCATTTCGCTTCTGAACTTCTTCTACCGTCGGACTGGCTAAAGAAGACGATCGTTCGTTGCCACGCGGACCTGGATGGCGTCTTGGCAGACATTGTGACTGCCCAGGCGAGTGCGACCGCTAGCATGATCGCGCTGGCCACCGCGCTGCCGATGGGTTGGGCGCTTCAGCTGAACAACCAAGAGCTCGTCGCAACGCACGACTTTCACAGGAAGTTGACGCGCTCCGAGGCAGATGGCGTCGCTACCGCATCGGGCCGCGTCGAGGTCCACCAACAGACCGTCCGATGGTGGCGGCTCTTCGAGGTCCCGCCGTTGCCAGATGTCCCAGAGACTAAGGAGAGCGCTTCGCTCATGTTGGACCGAGCTTGGGCAAGCTCAGGCGAGCACTCTTCTGGCCGGAAGAGTTTGGACGGCAAGATTTCTGGGATGCTTGGAAACTCGGCTGACGTGCTTGATCTTGAAACTGGCTTTGGTTATCTGCTGTGGCGCCTTGGCGGGGAAAACAGCCAGTTGTACGACACGCCTGACTTTCGTAGCTGGCTGGCCTGGAAAGCCTCTCAGCGACTGGAGATGGTTTAGTCGGGAAGTCAGTCCACGCGCCGAACGACTCGTGAGAAGCTCGCTGCCGCCGTCGCCAACGCTTCCGGCTGCGAGTGCACATACGTCTGCATCGTGAAGGCCTTCGACGCGTGCCCTAACCACGCTGAAATCACCGCGATAGGTACATCCTGCAGGTGCATCAGCGTGCCGCAGGTGTGTCGGGCGTCGTGGTAGCGGATGTGGCGGACACCGGCGGCCTTGAGTATGCGCGCCCACCGCGATGTCAGCGCATGCGGACTCAGCGCCGCGCCCCACTCATTGACCACTACAAAGCCGCTCGGGTCATACTCTTCGCCCAACATGAGTTTGTCGGCGGCCTGGATTGCACGGGTGGAGCGCAGGGTGGCCACCAAGTGGTCAGGTATGGGGAGCGTCCGCCGCCCAGCCCGTGACTTCGGAGTGTCCTCGACCAAGTGCTTGCCGAACCTCAGCCGTGTCGTAGCGATCTGCAGCGTCCGGCTCTCGAGATCGATGTCCGTCCAGCGTAAGCCGGCGACCTCGCCGCGTCGGAGACCCGTGAGCGCGAGCTGCCACGCGATCGCATATCGGTCACCGTCGATGTGATCGAGAACCTTCTGAAGTTCGGTGGGTGTGAACGTCTCTGCGGGCTTTGCGTCTGCAGGAATCCGGTCGACGAGTTCGGCGACGTTGCGCACGGCATGGCCTTGGCGCATCTGATCTTTGAGGACCGCCGTGAGGAGCCCGAGCATGTAGTTGATCGACCGAGGAGACCAGGGCTTGCGTGTCTTTCCGGTCGGCGAGGACAGCCCGCCTGCCCGCAGCTTGGTCACCAGGTCGTCGAGGTGTCGTTTGGTTAGCTTCTGTACTTCTACGTGGCCGACCTCGGCGATGGCAGCGGTGAGGTTCACTCTGTGGCCGTGCAACGTCGACGGCTTGAGTCCGTGCTTGGCGGCCAGCCAGTCCTCGCACGCCTCGGCGAGTGTGACCTTTGTCGGATGCACGTAAGTGCCGCGACTCACCTCGCCGCGAATGGCGTCGAGTGCTGCCCGCGCTTCCTTCTCGGTGGCGTAGCGCTTCCGCAACTGTTTGCGCTTGCCGTCGACGTCGCCCACGTCAACGGTAAGTTGATACCGAATGACAGGCCGGCCGCCATCGCGCTGGGCTAACTCCACCCGCTTGATCTGTGGCGGAAGTCGTCGTCGTTCGGTCACGGTGGGTCCTACTGGTCGCGGCGCGATGCGGTCACGATGCCGCGTCCTCGGTATGTGCGGTGATGAATCGGTCGATCTCTGCCGACGCCACTCGGCGGGACGTGCCGATCTGCACCCAAGCGAGCTGTCCCGCATCGAACAGTCGGTAGACAGACGAGCGTGAAATCCTCAGCGCATATGCGGCTTCTACGACCGTGAGAAGCCGGCTCACGGTCGCGTGCCTGACGTCAGGGGAGTCGTGTCCAGCCATGGGTACCTCGGAGGGTGGGATGGGTCATGCGATCACCTCGTATCTAGTGGTGTCCCACAACTGTAAATCCGCCGTCTGACGAGTTATGCAAAATTTGCGTGCACTTCCACCGATAGTAACGTTTGTCGCTATTATTGGGAGGCGTTACTATCGCCTGGTGATCCGCTCGTTCCGGGGAAAGGGTGCAGAGTCAATCTGGCATCGCCGCTACGTCAAGAGGCTCAGTCCGGACCTTGCCAAGCTCGCCTACAACAAATTGGTCCTCATCAACGCTGCCGAGAGCATCAACGACCTGCGGGTGCCGCCAGGCAACCGCCTGGAGAAGTTGGCTGGCGATCGTGCCGGTCAGTACAGCGTCCGGGTGAATGACCAGTGGCGCCTCTGCTTTACCTGGAGCGCCGGCGGCGCATCGAATGTCGAACTCGTTGACTATCACTAAAAAGGAGACCTTCATGGCCGACTTCGCACCCACTCACCCTGGCGAGATTCTCATGACGGAGTTCCTCGAGCCAATGGGAATCACGCAGTATCGGATCGCCAAGGCAATCGACGTTCCTGCTCGCCGGATCAACGAGATCGTTCACGGCAAGCGGGCGATCACCGCCGACACGGCGCTGCGACTGTCGCGTGCACTCGGCCTAACCGACATGTTCTTCGTCAACATGCAGGCGCACTATGACGCCGAGATCGCCCGCGAGAAGTTGGCGACTGAACTGGGTGCGATCGAACGGATCGCCTGAGCTCCCAGACCGCCCGGCTGGCATCAGTCGCCGCCCCGTCGCGGCCGCCTCAACCCCAAAAGTCCCACATCTCCAAGCCGCAAACTTTATTCCTGTCGTCACCCGTCTCATGGCATTTCTCCTCAACTCATTCAAAACATCTGTCTCACAGTCAATTTCTTGCTCACAACCAAAAGCTTTGATACTCCAAGAAACTGCAGTGGCACATTTGCACAGGGTGCGATACTGGTGGTGGTTGCGTGTGGGGCGTGGCCGAAAGTGACGGCGGGGCAGTCGTTCTGACTTTGGGGTTTGATACCTGGGTTGGTGGCTGCGGTGTTGACGATTTCGAAGTTGAAGCGGTGGTCGATCGCCTATTACCTCGACACCGCCCAATCAGCGCAGCGCGCCACTGCTGACTTTCAACGTGCCGGTGGTGCGTTGGGGGAGTACTACTCCGAACACGACACCCGCACCCCGACATGGTTGTGCGCGGGTGACACCCGCACAGCGGCCGGGCTGGTCGGGCTTTCGGACACCCAGCGCGCCGGGGGTGAGGCTGATGCGGGGGTGGTGGCGCGCTGGCTCGACGACGGGGTCGCCCCGAGCGGCGCATACGGCCGGGCTCTGGGTACCCAGGGGGTGCACGGCTATGACTTGACGTTCAGCGCTCCGAAGAGCGTGTCGGTGATCCGGGCGGTGAAAGCCGATGACGTGGTGTCGAAGGGGATCGCCGAGGCCCACTCCACTGCTATGGCCGAGGCGATGGAGTACCTGGCCGTGCACGCCGGCTACACGAGGGTGCACAACCCGGTCACCGAGCAGAAGGACCTGGTGCACCTTCCCGGTTTGGTGGCGGTGGTCTATCAGCACGAGACGTCGCGGTGCGGGGACCCGCATCTGCACACCCACGTCATCGTCCCCAACCGCCAAGCCCGCGCCGACGGCGCCCTGGTCTCCATCGACGGGACGTCGCTATTTCACGAAGCTAAGGCTGCCGGGGTGATCTACCAGGCCACTCTGCGGCGGGAACTGCACCGGTCGTTGGGGTTCGAGTGGGAACCGATCGACCCGTACACCGGGATGGCCGAACTGGCTGGGATCGACCGCAGCTCGATCACCGCGTGGTCGCGGCGGTCGTCTCAGTTGCGGGAGTGGGCGGCGCGTCACCTCACCGTGGTCGACGGCCCGTTGAGTGCGGCGCAGCTCGCGGCCGCGCAGAAGGCCACTCGACCGACCAAACCCGAAGAGCTCGCGTGGCCGGAATTGCTTCGGCAGTGGCGGGTCGATGCTCGCGGTGTGCGCCTGGATCGCGCCTCCTTCGAGCAGGCGCGCGCGACGCGCCGCGCGGGCGCGCGCATTCCGTTCGACCGCGGGCGTCTGGCCGACGCCGCCGAGAAAATCGACAAGGCGGCGTTCACCCGGGCGGACCTGGTGGAAATCATCGGTGCGCAGCTCCCCGTCGACGGGGAACGCTCACCGCGGGAGGCGGTGGAAGCCGCGGTCGACGAGCTCGGCATGCGACTGACCGCACCACGGCAACGCCATCAGCGCGAGGGTCATGAGCGGTTCACGTTGAGCCGGATCCTGGCCGAGGAAGTCGCCGTGCTCGATCTGGCCGACGCCCGGGATGACCGGACACAGCTGTGGGTGAAGGACGAGGACACCCGCGGCCTGTCGGCGGACCAGAAGACGGCGGTCGAGAACATTGGCCGCTCGCCGTGGTTGGTCCAGCCGTTGTCGGCGCCGGCAGGTGCGGGTAAGACCACCTCACTGCGGGCGTTGCGCGCCGCCGCGCACCACCGCCACGACGCCCGCGTGCTGGTGCTCGCGCCGACCGGTCGGGCCGTCGACGTCGCCGTCCGCGAGGGTGCCGGCGATCAGGGGTTTACCATCGCCAAGGCCCTGCAGGATCTCCGGAACGGCACCCTGACGTTGGACCGTGGGACCGTGGTGGTGGTCGACGAGGCCGGGATGGTCGGCACCGACGACCTGCGCCAACTCCTCACCGCCGCCACCACCGCAGGAGTCAAGACGGTCCTGGTCGGTGATCCTCACCAGTTGGCGCCAGTCAAAGCCCGGGGCGGGATGTTCGCCCAACTATGTGCCGATTTGCCGTGGACGCAGCACCTCTCAGAGGTGTGGCGGATGCGCAACCCGCAGGAACGCGCTGCGTCGCTGGCGTTACGGAACGGTGAGCCGGCGGCGGTCGGCACTGCGCTCGACTGGTACCGCGACCATGATCGGTTGCGGTGCGGGGATCAGATCGCCATGGCCACCGACGCCCTCGACGGGTATCGGAGGGACGTGGCGGTCGGCAAGGACGCACTGCTGCTGTGCGACACCACCGAGATGGCCGATGCCCTGAATCGCCGCATTCACGACGACCTCATCCCGGCTGATACGCCGACCGTTCCCGTAGCGCGTGGGCAGCAGGTCGCCGCCGGCGATCTGATCCTGTCCCGCCGCAACGACCCCACCGTCGACGTTCGGCGGGCAGATGACCACGGCGCGGCGGCAGATCCGGTGCGCAACGGCGACCGCTGGCGCGTCGCCGCCGTCGACCTGGGCACGAATCGGATTGCCGCCGAACGGCTGTCCGACCGTGCGGCCGTCGTGTTCGAAGGCGACTACGTTCGGCAACACGTCACCCATGGCTACGCGACCACGGTGCACTCGGCGCAAGGCGTCACCGCGGACACCACCCACGCCGTTCTCGGAGAAGGCACGACTCGTTCCATGCTGTACGTCGCCATGACCCGCGCCCGCGACGCCAACACCGCCTACCTCTACGAACAAACCATTGAACTGGAGCACGGGCCGACCACACCCGGCGGCCCACATGTCTTCGAGCGCGGTACCAGCGGTCAGGCGGGCCAGTTGGCCCGCACCATCATCAAGTCCCATGACATCGTGCCAGTCACCGCGCACCAGGTGGCTGCCGCGACCCCACGATACCTGCTAACCGATCGGGTCGCCGATCTACTTGACCGACGAAGCACGAAGTTAGAGGACCGCGACACCGCCCACATCGACTGGCAGACAGCCGCCGACGGATGGGACGCGACGATGGCAGGAGCTCACGAACGCGAACAGGTCCGCGCCACCGACCGAAGCCGAAATCACATTTACGACAGCGGAATCGAACTCTAGGGACAATCAGTTCCGCCGTGCGCAATCACTGGCGTGTTCAGCTCAACAGAGACCCGCTTCGGGGTGGGTTGCTACACAGATGCCGCCGCGCAGAGAATCACTTGATAGTCCGGGATTTTCGGAACGTGACGACCATAGAGGTCAATCACTCGGTATCCATGTTCGCTTCCTGGGAGTCAACACTCTTGCGGTGGAGACGGATAACGTCGATTATCCTCGGTGCGTTCGCTGCAATGAAGTCTGCTCGTCTGCTCATGCAGCCGCGAAGTAGCTCAGCTTCCGCGTCGATCTGTCAGTCGTTGACGACCCGAATGCGCAAGCGGGGCCGACGAAGACGGTCGCCGTCGCACACCAGCTGCGCCTGCGCGGGTTTTCAGTACGCGTAATAACCTGCAGCACCTCTGTGGCTTCTCAAGTTTGATGTCCATTTCTCAAGTGAAATGTCCACCTGATGTCCAATTGGACATCAAAGTGAGAATCTGACGGCGGGGAGTCCGTGAGATGTGAGACACGTCGTGCGAGACAAGAAACGAGACAGGGCGACCTGGTATTACACGGTGGGGGAGTGGCGCCCCGGATGGGGTCTCGTTTGTCTAGTAGTGAGACTCCGGCGCGCGACCGCTGGGGAATGCCGTGATGCCTGCCTCCGGACGCGGGCGGGAAAGAGAAGAAGTGGATCTTCCGGCCCCGCCATGCGTCACCAAGACGGGAAAAGCGATCGTCCGTCGGATGATCTGGTCGACGGGTTTGGCGCCGGGGGGCCTCGCCGCCGGGGTTGCCGCTAGTCGTTGGAGCTTCCGGTGGTGCCGGCATCGCCGACTCCGCCGGTGCCGTTCTTGCCGGCCGCACCTGGAGTGCCCACCGTTCCATGCGAGCCAATGGCGCCAGGGGCGCCATTGACACCGGAGACACCCGGGCTGCCATTGAGCTCGGGGCGACCGTTGGAGCCGCTGAAGACGCCGGCCCTACCGCCGGTACCACCGTCGCCACCCTCACCGGCG
>NZ_NPKR01000019.1 GCF_008329535.1 Mycolicibacterium sp. P1-18 | reverse complement strand
TGGGACACGAAGGCCTCCTGGTTGGTGAAGCGGTTCCTAGACAGCTCCACTTCACAACCGGAGGCCTTCCCTGTCACACAGGCTCACCGACAGACAACGGGACAACGTCCCTGGACATCACACCTAGGCGGCGTCCGGCACGTCCGTCACCACCGGCTTCGGCGCCCAGCGGTAGACCGCGGGCGTGCAGCGGTGCAGCAGCGCGAGGTCGACGGCGTCCAACATCGCCTGACGCGGCCCCGGTCGGCGCAAGTGCCCCGCGGCGACGGCCAGGCGCACGGTGCCCTCACGGCGGGCGGTGCGTTCGGCCGACAGCACGAGCGTCCGGCACCACCACGTCTCGGTGAGGAAGCCCTCGCCGATGCCGACGACCCGGCTCCTCGTCGTCGTCCCCCGGACCAGATCGGTGATCCCGGCCAGCTCGGCCACCAGCCGGAAGCCGTTGCGTGGCAATGCCACCAGTGCGCCCGGCGAGACGGTCCACCCCGGTGCGGCGAAGAGCCTGGTGCGCAGTCCGAGGTGTTCGAGCACGCGGTCGGCACCCATCAGCCGCAGATTGGCCTCGTGCGCCTGCAGCGTGGCGAATTCGCCGCGACGCTTCTTGGTGGCGGCCTCGTCGTAGCCGTGCAAAACCACCGCGTCGCCCTCGGCGCGACGCCCGGTCAGCCACTCCACGGTGCGGGCGTCCTGGTCCAGTCGGTAGCCACCCTTGTGCCGCGGAGCCACCAACAACGAGGCAGGCACGTCGCGGGCGGCGAGTTCGCCGCGGAAGGCGTCGGCGTCGGCCAACGTACGGTCGGTAATCCCGGAGATCGAGACGATCAGTTCTCCAGCCACGCCTGAAAGTGTCGCAACGTCAGGTGTGCAGAAGGTGTCGTCCGCGTGCGTGGCAGTTGACTTCTTGGTGTTACCGCGGCAGCACGGCCTCGATGGCGCTGATCACCTCGGGGGCGTCGGGCTCGGTACGCGGCCGAAACCGGTTGACCACGTCTCCGCCGGGCGCCACGAGGAACTTCTCGAAGTTCCACTGCACGTCACCGGCCTCGCCGTCGGCGTCGGCGGTCTTGGTCAACTCGGCGTACAGCGGGTGCCGGTCGGCCCCGTTGACGTCGGTCTTCGCCAGCAGCGGGAACGTCACGCCGTAGGTGCTGGAACAGAAGTTCTGGATCTCCTCGGCGGTGCCCGGTTCCTGGCCCATGAACTGGTTGCACGGCACGCCGAGCACGGTCAGCCCGCGATCGCCGTAGTCCTTGGCGAGTCGTTCCAGCGCGGTGTACTGCGGCGTCAGCCCGCACTTGGAGGCCACGTTCACGACGAGCACCGGACCGTCGGCGAACTCGGCCAGCGACGTCGGCGCGCCGTCGAGGGTGGTCAGCGAGATGTCGGCGAGGCTCATGTCCGTGACGCTACCGGTTGCGCGCCGTAGCGGTCGCGGTCGGCGGTCGCCAGCACCCAGGCGTACATGAACGCCGCTTCCTTCCAGCGTTCGTAGCGTCCGCTGATGCCGCCGTGCCCGGCGCTCATCTCGGTCTTCAACAACACCGGGTGGGCGTCGGTCTTGCTGTGGCGAAGTGCGGCAACCCATTTCGCCGGCTCGACGTAGTACACCCTGGTGTCGTTGAGTGACGTCATGGCCAGGATCGCCGGGTAGTCCTTGGCCTCCACGTTCTCATACGGCGAATAGGACTTCATGTAGCGGTACACCTCCTCGCTGGCCAGCGGGTTGCCCCATTCGTCCCACTCGGTGACCGTCAGCGGCAGTGAGGGGTCGAGGATCGTGGTGAGCGCGTCGACGAACGGCACCTGGGCGAGGATGCCCGCGAAGAGCTCCGGTGCCATGTTCGCCACCGCTCCCATCAGCAGGCCACCGGCACTGCCGCCCATGGCCACCAGGTTCTCGGGCCGGGTGACGTCGGTGCCCACCAAATGCGCACCCGCGGCGACGAAGTCGACGAAGGTGTTCTTCTTCTCGAGCATCTTGCCGTGCTCGTACCACGGCCGTCCCATCTCGCCGCCACCCCGGACGTGGGCAATGGCGAAGACCACGCCCCTGTCGAGCAGTGACAGGCGGGCGATCGAGAATCGCGGGTCCTCGCAGGACTCGTAGGCGCCGTAGCCGTACAGCAACGTCGGGGCCGGAAAGGTCAGCCCCACACGGTGAATCACCGAGAGCGGGATCCGCGTGCCGTCGGGGGCGAGTGCCCAGTCGCGCCGCTCGACGTACTCCTCGGGCCGGTAGTCGCCGAGGACCGTCTGCTCGCGCAGCAGGGTCCGCTCGCCGGTCGCCAGGTCGAGGTCGTAGACGCGCACCGGAACGATGAACGACGTCGTGCCCACCCGCAGCACCGGCGCCGACCAGTTCGGGTTGCCCGACAGGCCCGACGACGTCAGCTCCGTCTCGAAGGTGATCTCCTCGGGCGCTCCGTAGGTGCCGTCCTCGGCGATGCGCCACAGCTGAATCCGCGGCAGCGCGTCGCTTCGGTAGCTGACGACGAGGTGCCGGTCGAACGCGTCGACGGCGTCGAGGCGAACGTCGGCGCGGTGTTCGATGAGCGTGCGGAACGCCGACGGATCGCTGACCGGCGCCTCCACCAGCTTGAAGTTCTCGGCACCGTCGTTGTGCAGGATCAGGAAGCGGTCCTCGCCACCCACGACGGCGTGCTCGACCGAGTACTCGACGCCGTCGCGCCGCGGCAGGATCGAGACGAATTCGGTGTCACCGTCGGCGGCGTCGCCGTAGAACATCTCGGAGGTCACGGAACTGCCGGCGGCGACGAACACGTACTTGTCGCTGCGACTGCGACCCACGGCGACCCAGAAGCGCTCGTCGGGCTCGTGGAAGACCTTGGTGGCCGGCACGCCGGCTCCGAGGCGGTGCCGCCAGACGGTGTCCGGGCGCCACGCGTCGTCGACCGTCACGTAGTACACGGTGCGGTTGTCCGCCGCCCACGTCGCCCCGGCGCCGATGCCCTCGATGACGTCGTCGTACAACTCTCCGGTGCGCACGTCCTTGAAACGCAGCGTGTACCGCTCGTCGCCCAGTACGTCGACCGAGAAGGCAAGGGTGTGGCCGTCGACGCTGATCGACGCCGCCCCGAGGGAGAAGAAGTCGTGGCCCTCGGCTTCGACGTTCTCGTCGAGGAGCACCTGCTCCCCCGGCACGGGCTCGTTCTCGTCGAGCTGCGGTGGCGTCCAGTCCGCGAGATCGCCGACGGGGCAACGGCAATGGATGCCGTACTGCTTGCCCTCGACGCTGCGCCCGTAGTACCACCACTCGCCGCGGCGGGCCGGCACCGACAAATCGGTTTCCTTGGTGCGGGCCTTGATCTCGTCGAAGATCTTCTGCCGCAACGGTTCCAGGTAGTCGGTCTGCGCGTCGGCGTAGCCGTTCTCGGCCTCCAGGTACGCGATCACCTCGGGGTCGGACTTGTCCCGCAACCACTCGTAGTGGTCGACGAAGACGTCACCGTGATGCTCACGGCGGTGCTCGACGCGCTTGGCAATCGGCGGTGTGCCGGTCATTTGGCTCCGATCCAGTCTGCGAACTTCAATCCGGAAATACGTTCGTATGCCTCGATGTAACGCCCTCTGGTGGCCTCGACGATGTCCGGCGGCAGCGCCGGAGGGGGCACGTCGCCGCGACGGTCCCAGCCTGATTCGGGCCCGGTCAGCCAATTGCGGACGAATTGCTTGTCGAAGCTCTCCTGCACGACGCCCTCCTCGTACGAGTCGGCCCGCCAGTAACGCGACGAGTCGGGCGTGAACACCTCGTCGGCGAGCACCATCTGCCCGTTCTCGTCCACCCCAAACTCGAACTTGGTGTCGGCGAGGATGATGCCCTTGCTCAGCGCGTGCGCGGCGGCCTGACGGTAGATGTCCAGCGTCAGGTCGCGCAGCTCGGCGGCCCGCTCGGCGCCGACCAACTCGACGACCGCCTCGAAGCTGACGTTCTCGTCGTGGCTGCCCAGTTCGGCCTTGGTGGCGGGGGTGAACAGCGGCTCGGCGAACTTGCTGGCCTCCGTCAGCCCCGGCGGAAGTTCGATGCCACAGACCCGGCCGGTGGCGCGGTAGTCGACGATGCCCGACCCGGTGAGGTAACCGCGGGCCACGCACTCGACCGGCATCATCTCCAACTGCTTGACCACCAGCGCGCGACCGAGGACCTCGGCCGGGATCCGCTCGTCGTCGGGCGGGCCCGCCAGGTGGTTGGGCGTGTCCAGCAGGTCGAAGTAGAAGACGCTCATCGCCGTGAGGATGCGGCCCTTGTCGGGAATCTCGCTGTCGAGGATGAAGTCGTAGGCCGAGATGCGGTCACTCGCGACGAACAGCAGATGGTCGGCGTCGATGCGATACAACTCGCGAACCTTGCCGCTGGCCAGATGTTGGTAGTCGGTCAGAGCTGGGCGCATCGGCCAAGACTATCGGTCCATCTGTGCTGGGATCACACCCATGAGCTCTCGCTACGTGCCGTACGCCACCACCCCCGGCCGGCTGCTCGCCCAGTTGACCAGCGACGCCGTCGTGGTCCTGTGGACCATCGTGTGGGTCCTCGTCGGGCTGGCCGTGCACTCCGCGGTGAGTTCGATCGCCGCGGTGGGCCGCCAACTGAACGACGGGGCCACCGGGGTCTCGGACAACCTGAACAACGCCGGCGACAGCACCGACGACGTTCCCCTGATCGGCGAGGCGCTGAGCAAGCCGTTGCGCGCCGCGAGCCGGGCGGCCCTGGACATCGCCGGCGCGGGCCACAGCCTCGACACCACGGCGACGTGGCTGGCGGTGGTCCTGGCGCTGGCGGTCGCCGCGCCGCCGATCCTGTTCGTCGGGCTGCCGTGGCTGGTGCTGCGCATCCGGTTCTTCCGCCGCAAGTGGACGGCGCTCACGCTGGCGGCGACCCCCGCGGGCGAGCAGTTGTTGGCATTGCGCGCGTTGGCGAACCGACCCCTGGCCAAGCTCGCGGCCGTAAGCATCGATCCCGTCGGTGCCTGGCGCCGCGACGACGCGATCGCCATCCGCGGCCTGGCGAACCTCGAGCTCCGTTCGTCGGGCATCCGCCGCAAGTAGCGTCCCCTCCCCTCGCGATTTCGGCGTGGTCAGCGGCGGTGAGCGCCGGTAATCACGCCGAAATCGCGCGTAGGGGAACCAGCTGAACGCCGTCGCCGTCTCAATCACGTGATCGGCGACTTCTTGCGGTGCCAAGACGGCGTGCTCACCCTCGCACAGGCGCGACTGGCGGGTGTCAGTCAAGACGCCGTCAACCGCCGATTGCGATCAGGGCATTGGCGACGATGCGGTCCCGGCGTCTACTTCGTGGACGACCGTCCGTTCACCGACGCCGCACGCATCCGTGCCGCGGTGTGGAGTCACGGCGACCACGCGGCAGCGAGTGGGCTCGCGGCGGCCTGGTGGCAAGGCCTGACCCGATTCGCGCCGGATCTGGTCGAGGTGACGGTGCCACGAAACGCCAATGGTCGGCGCCGACCTGGTTCTCGAGTCCGCAGGCGAGATCTAACCGCTGCCGACATCGTCGTCGAGCGATCCCTCCGGGTGACAGCTCTGCCGCTGACCGCAATCGAAGCGGCGGCACGGAGAGGGGGCGGTGCCAAGCTGGTGGATGCCGCGCTGCAGCGTCAAGTCGAGCTCCGTGCGATGTGGACTGCGCATCTACGCAACAAGGGGAGGTACGGCTCGCCCGCTTCCCGGCTGATGCTGCAAGCCGCCGACGGCGGTGCCCGATCGCACGCGGAAAGGCTTCTGGTGGGTCTCCTGAGTAGCGCTGGCATGACGAACTGGAAGGCGAACTTCCCGGTTGCCGGATATCGCATCGACGTGGCCTTTCCCGACTCCCGAGTAGCGATCGAGGTCGACGGGCTGGCGTTTCACAGCGACACCGAAGCCTTCCACCACGATCGGCTTCGCCAGAACGCGATCTCCCTCGCGGGCTGGCAGGTGCTCCGGTTCACGTGGCTAGACCTCACGGAGTACCCGGAGAGGGTGGTGGCCATCATCCGCCAGGCGATTTCGGCGTGTTGAGCGGCGACCAGCGCCGGTAATCACGCCGAAATCGCGACGGGGAGGGAGCGGATGCCCGTGTGCCGGTTGCTCCGCGTCCACTCGACGGGCCCCGCCAACGCCACCGTCGTGAAGCGGCCCAGCAGCTCCTCGAACAGCACCCGCAGCTCCAAGCGCGCCAGGTTGGCGCCCAGGCAGTAGTGCACGCCCTGACCAAAGCCCAAGTGCGGATTGGGCTTACGCGTCACGTCGAAGACGTCCGGGTCGGCGAACACCGATGAGTCACGGTTGGCCGAGCCCTCCCAGATCTGCACCTTCTGCCCGGCTTCGACGTGACACCCACCGAGCTCCACGTCGCACGTGGCCGTCCGGCGCTTGGACGGCGACGGCGAGGTCCACCGCACCATTTCCTCGACGGCCGTGGGCAGCAGGTCGGGCGACGACCGCAGCAGCTCCATCTGATCCGGGTTCGAGATCAAGGCCAGCAGTCCGCCCGCGATCGCGTTGCGGGTGGTCTCCGCACCCGCGCTGAACAGCAGGCTGAAGAAGAGATACAGCTCCAACTCGCTGAGCCCACACGCCGCGTCGTTGGCGACGATCGACAGCATGTCGTCGGTGGGGTTGGCCCGCTTGGCGGCGACCAGCTCCGCGCCGTAGGCGTACATCCGCGCCCCGTCGTCCGCGCTCGCCGTGCGCCCCAGGTCGAACTGCGGCTCGATGGCGTGGAACAGCCAATGCCGTTCGGACTCCGGCACTCCCAGCAGGATGCAGATCATCTGCATCGGCAGTTCGGCGGCCACGTCGACCACGAAGTCGAAGCGCCGACCCGGCTCGATCCCGTCGAGCAGCCGCCGCGCGCGCGACCGCAAGTCGTCCTCCACGCGCCCGATCATCCGCGGCGTCAAGCCGGAGCTCACCAGCCGCCGAATCTGCCCGTGCCGCGGGTCGTCCATCATGTTGAGCACCTGACCGGCGATCGGCAAGTCCTGCAGCAGCGTCCCGCCGTAGGGCCGCTCGCCGCCCGTCACCGACGAGTACGACACCGGATCACGCAGCACGGCAAGGGTTTCGGCGTAGGTGGCGACGGACCAGAAGCCCTCGCCGTCGGGGGTGTGTTCGGTGGGCCCGTGCCAGTAGACGGGAGCCTCGCGACGGTGCACCGCGAACAGTTCGTGCGGGAAGCCCGCCGCGAAGTTGTCCAGGTCGGTGAAGTCCACCGCCGCCAAGCTCACAGGATGGAGCCCGAGGTGTAGGCAGCCGCCTCGGGGTATCGGCTCACCAATTCCTCGACGGCCGCGACCACCGCGTCGACCTGCGCGCCCGCCGCCCCGGTGAACGCCTCCTTGTCGGCCAGCGCCGCATCCAGCGCGGCGCGGTCCAGAGGCAGACGTGGGTCGGCGGCCAGCCGGTCGAGAAGGTCTGGCTCGGAGCCGCGTTCGCGCATCGCCAGCGCGACGGCGACCGCGTGCTCCTTGATGACCTCGTGCGCCGTCTCGCGACCGACACCGGCGCGGACGGCGGCGATCAGGATGCGCGTGGTGGCCAGGAACGGCAGGTAACGGTCCAGCTCGCGCTGGATGACGGCCGGGTAGGCGCCGAACTCGTCGAGCACCGTCAGGAACGTCTCGATCTGGCCGTCGAGGGCGAAGAACGCGTCGGGCAGCGCGACGCGTCGCACCACCGAGCAGAACACGTCACCCTCGTTCCACTGGGCGCCGGCCAGTTCCGCGGCCATCGACCCGTAACCGCGCAGCACTACCTGCAGACCGTTCACCCGCTCACAGGACCGGCTGTTCATCTTGTGCGGCATCGCGGACGACCCGACCTGTCCCGGCGCGAAGCCCTCGGTGACCAGCTCGTTGCCCGCCATCAACCGGATGGTGTGCGCCAGCGAGGACGGCCCGGCGCCGAGCTGCACCAGCGCCGAGAGCACGTCGTGGTCCAGCGAGCGCGGATAGATCTGACCGACGCTGGTGAAAACGTCGGTGAAACCCAGGAATTCGGCCACCCGCCGCTCGAGGGCGTCCAGCCGTTCGGTGTCGCCGTCGAACAGGTCGAGCATGTCCTGCGCGGTGCCCATCGGACCCTTGATCCCGCGCAGCGGGTACCGGTCGAACAGCTCGGAAAGCCGGGTCAGCGCGATCAGCATCTCCTCGGCCGCCGAGGCGAACCGCTTGCCCAGCGTCGTCGCCTGCGCCGCCACGTTGTGCGAACGCCCTGCCATCACCACGTCGCGATAGAGGTCCGCGCGCTCGGCCAGCCGCGCGACGACGGCGACCCCGTGGGCGTGGACGAGTTGCAGCGAGCGCCGGATCTGCAGCTGCTCGACGTTCTCGGTGAGGTCGCGGCTGGTCATGCCCTTGTGCACGTGCTCGTGTCCGGCGAGGGCGTTGAACTCCTCGATGCGCGCCTTGACGTCGTGCCGCGTGACGCGCTCGCGTTCGTTGATGGAGGCCAGGTCGACCTGCTCCAGCACGCGCTCGTAGTCGTCGACGACGCCATCGGGCACCGAGACGCCCAGCTCAGCCTGGGCGCGCAGCACGGCGAGCCACAGCCGCCGCTCCGCGACGATCTTCGCTTCTGGCGACCAGATCGCCACCATCTCCGCGCTGGCGTACCGATTGGCCAGGACATTCGGAATCGTCACGGATACACAGCTTACGACCCGGCTGAGGCAAGCTAGACCGATGTACTTCGTCGGCGTGGACCTGGCGTGGGGTGAGCGCAAGCCAACGGGCGTCGCGGTCGTGGACGACGGCGGCCGGTTGGTCTACGTCGGCGTCGCGCAGGACGACGCCAGCATCCGGGCGGCGATCGGGCCGTACGTGCAGGACGACTGCCTGGTGGCGTTCGACGCACCGCTCGTGGTCACCAACCCGACCGGTCAGCGGCCCAGCGAGGCCGCCCTCAACCGCGACTTCGCGAAATTCGAGGCCGGCGCGCATCCCACCAACACCGGCAAGCCCGAGTTCGCCGGTACGCCACGGGCGGCCCGGCTCGCGGCCGCGCTCGAGCTCGACATCGACCCGGATTCCGCGGCGCCGCGGCGGGCCATCGAGGTCTACCCCCATCCGGCGACCGTGGCGCTGTTCCGGCTCGGCCGGACGCTGAAGTACAAGTCGAAGCCCGGCCGCAGCGTCGCCCAGTTGCGGTCGGAGTTGCTGCGCCTGCTCGACCTGGTCGAGACGCTCGCCCACGCCACCCCCTCGTTGCGGGTCACCGACAACGAGGGCTGGATCGCCCTGCGGCACTCGGTGGAGACCGCCGAGCGCAAGAGCGAGCTGCGCCGCGCCGAGGATCCCGTCGACGCGGTGGTGTGCGCCTATGTCGCGTTGTTCGCCACCCGCAGGCCGCGGGACGTGACGGTGTACGGCGACGCCGAGACCGGCGCCACCATCACCCCCACCCTGCCGCCGGACCTGGTCCCCGCCCCGCACGAGCCGACGCCGGGCGCGGTGCGCGACGCGATCGCGGAGTACGCCGCCCGGCGGCCCGCGCTGGTCGGTGCGACGGACCGCTACCTCCACCTGGTGACGACGCTGCTCGACGACGCCGGCATCAACTACCTCGACGTGACGGCGCGGACCAAGAGCGTGGCGTCCTTCGCCGAGAAGGCAGACCGCAGCGTCGACGGCCGGCGTCTCTACACCGATCCGCTTTCGGAGCTGACCGACCAGATCGGCCTGCGGATCATCACGTTCCTGCGCGACGACGTCACAACCGTGGCCAACCTGCTCGCCGAGGAGATGCAGCTTCTCGACGACCGCGACATGGGCCAGGAGACCGCCCGCGAAGGCCGATGGGGTTACGCCAGCAGGCATCTGCTGGTCGCCGTCGAGGGCGAGCAGCAGCCCGCGTCGATTCAGGTGCGGACGGTGCTGCAGCACGCCTGGGCGGAGTTCGAGCACGACATCCGCTACAAGGGCTCCATTCCCGAGGAGGACGCCCCCGATCTGGACCGACGGTTCACCCTCGCGGCGGGTCTGCTCGAACTGGCCGACCGTGAGTTCTCCGCCATCCGCGAGCGTTTGAAGAGCTCGCCACCCGCGGCACGCTCCGAGCAGTCCGACGATCCGCGCATCGGCACTCCCGTGCTGGCCACCTATCTGGGCAACCGCTTCCCCGACGCGGGCTGGTCGCGCACAGAGCACTACGCGTGGATCTCGGGACTGCTGTTGGAACTCGGGATCGATTCGCTCGACGAACTCGACGAGTTGCTCGCCGGCCTCGACACCGATGCGGTCAACGAGAAGATGGACTACCGGTACCCGGCGGGCGCGGTACGCCGCCTCGACGACGCGCTGCTGGCGCGTTACGGCGAGCGCTACGTGGGGTTGACGGGCAACGCCCACCGCGTCGCCCAGCTCGAGGCGCGGCTCGAAAAGCTCTCGGCCGCAAGCTAGGTCAGGGCTTGCGGGCGATCATCACGTCGACCGGGTGCGGCAGTATGCCGGGCTCGCCGGGCAGCGAGATGTCGCGCAGGTAGTCGAGCAGCCGTTCGCGTGCGGGCGGCGTCAGCGCGCGGGAGCGAGCCCCGATCAGGAAGTCGAGCACGTCCTCGCCTCGCCCCAGCGGATCGCTCAGGGCGTCGCGGACGTCGAGGCGTCCGGCGATCGTCTCGGTGGCGACGGACAGACCGCGCCGTTCGAGATCGGCGTGGACGTCCTCGGCGAACCACGGCGTTTGCCCGTCCCACGGGCACAGCATCTCGGTGAGCACGCACAGCGGTTCCAGCGGCGCGACCGCCGACAGGAGCAGCCCGCCCGGCCTGAGCAGGCTCAGACCGTGGTCGAGTGCCGCGGACAGATCGGCGACGTAGTAGAGCGAGTGCACGAAGTGCACCAGATCGGCGGGATGACCGGCGTCGTGGTCGGCAAAGTCTCCGATCACCACCGTCGGAGTGAGCGCCTCGAGGTCGAGGGAGTTCATCCGCTCGGCGAATTTTGCGGCAGACGCCGCGTGCGGCTCGACGCCGGTGTACCTCACCTGGCGCCCGCCGGTCGCCAACGCTGCAGCCAGCGGTGCGTCGACGCTGCCGTCCCCGACCCCGACTCCGACCACCCGCACCGGTGCGCATCCGGTCAGCAGCGGTGGCAGCTCTCCGACCAGCCATTCCTGCAGCCGGCGGCGCTGGTCGCTGGCCGCCTCGTAGCGCGCGTGCGTGTGGGCGTACCGCTCGCTCGTCAGAGCCGGAAGAGCCGGCTGTTCCAGGACGCGTTCCCGCAAGCCCGCCAAGGGCACGGGCAGCCCAATCAAAGTCATTTGCTGCCAGTGTCCCTCGAAAAGCGACCCGAACGACCCGATCGTCGACGCCGACACCGTTGCGTAAGAATCGGCCGTCGCGATCCGTGGTTGGCTTATGCGATGACCCGACCCGACACCGCCCAACGCAGCCTCGACCACTGGAGCGAGGCCGGACGGGCGGAGATGCAGGCCTTCTACGCCCTCGCCACCGAGGATTACCGCCAACTCTCCGGTGCGCGCGATTGGAACGCCGACCTCGCCCGGCAGGCGGTCGACGGACGCGTGAAGCTGCTGGACGTGGCCTGCGGCAGCGGCAAGTTCCCCACCGCCCTGCTCGCCTCGGGGCTCTCCGCGCAGCCCGTCGTCGAGGTGGATCTGCTCGATCCGTCGGCGTTCAGCATCGCCGAGGCACGCGCCGCGCTGGCACCGCCGTTCGTCGCAGCCGGGGAGTACGAGGTGCTGCTTCAGGACTTCTCCGGCACGGGCTACGACGTGGCGTGGGCCACCCACGCGCTCTACGCGCTGCCGCCGGCGGAACTGGCCGCGGGCGTGGCGAAGATGGTCGCGTCGCTTCGCTCCGGCGGATTCGGCGTGGTCGCACAGGCGTCGTCGCGCTCGCACTATCTGACGTTCTACGACGCGTATCGGGCGTCGTTCGCACCCGACGCCACGCCCTACACCGATGCCGAGGGCGTCGCCGCCGCCCTGCGCGAGGCCGGGGCACCGGTCGAGGTGCAGGTGTTGGATTACCGCACCGGAACGGCCGATCGGGCCGTCGCCGAGGGCTTCCTGCAGCGGTGCGCGTTCGACGACACGGTCACACTCGACCAGATGGAGGACAGCGAGGTGCTCGGCGCGTATCTCGCCGGCTGCCGAGGACCGGACGGCACCTACGAATTCACCCACGAGGCGCACCTGATCACTTGGCAGCAGCCATGATTCGCAACCCGTATCTGTCCGAGGCCACCGCCGCAGGCACCGCGGCCGACGTCGCCGTCGAGTGGGACCGGGGCAACGACCAGTGGTGGGACTGGTACATGTCACTGGCCGACGGCCCGGCCCCCGACGGCCCGCTCGTCGACCCGCCGGCACACGACCCGGGGCCACTGCCGTCCGACGACGACGTCGTCGCCGAACTCGAACTCGCCTATCCGATCACCGACGAACAGATCCAACGGTTTCGCACCGAGGCGTTCGTCAAGTTGCCCGGCGTGCTCAGCCCCGGGGCCGTCGAGCGTCTCCGGGTGAGGTTGCGGGCCATGCTCGACGAGGCCGTCGACCCAGACGTCGGCTTCCAGAGCCGCGAAATGATGTGGCTGGACGACGATTTGGTACGCGCCGCGGTGCTGTCGCCGCGCATCGGCGGCATCAGCGCGGCCCTGTTGGGGACGCGGCAGGTTCGGCTCTATCACGACAACGCCCTGTCCAAGGAGCCCGGCGCCGGACGCACACCGTGGCACTACGACGCGCACCACTTTCCGCTCGACTCCCCCGACGTGTTGACGGCGTGGATCCCGCTGCAACCCACCCCGCGCGAGATGGGCCCGTTGGCCTTCGCGCGCGGCGCCGACGTCGGGGAGTTGGTCGACGGTCTGGAATTCGACAAGCACGGCACGTCCTACGACCGCGGGGTGTCCGAAGCGTTTCGGACACAGGGGGTTCAGGTCGAGGACGGGCCGTTCGCGGCGGGCGAGGTCAGCTTTCACGGGGCCAACTGCTTCCACACCGCGGGAGCCAACCGCACCACCGAGGCCCGGGTCGTGCTGGCAAACACCTACTTCGCGGACGGCACCCGCGTCGTGCCGAGTCCGACCATGGTGAGCGGCGACTGGCGCAAGTTCATCCCGGGAGCCGAGCCGGGACAGGTGGTGGCCAGCGCCCACAACCCGTTGCTGAAGCGTCCCATCGGCTAGCTACTTGGGCCCGGAGTCGATCTCCTCGACGTCGATCATCCGCGTGGTCTTGATGCCGACCGCGCGGTTGATCGCCACCGTGAGGCCGAACAGCAGGACGCCGAGGACCACCAGCGCGATCGCCAGCACGTATTGCTGCAGGGGCCGGCCGGACAGCGGCAGCACCAGATAGGCCGACGCGACGAAGCCCACCCAGGGCAGCCACGTCGGCGTCGTGAAGTGGTTGCCATCTCGCTGAACGTCCTTGCGCAGCACCAGCACCGCGATGTTGACCACGGCGAACACCGCGAGCAGCAGGAGTGACGTGGTGCCGCCGAGGGTCGAGATCGCCTTGTCGTTGGCGAAGGCCGTGACGTAGAGGATGAGTCCGAACGCGATCGAGGTGGTGAACACGATGGCCACCCATGGGGTCCGCCGCGAAGGGTGGACGGTGCCGAGAACCGGTGGCAGCACGTGCTGTTTGGCCATGCCGTAGATCAACCGGCTCGCCATCAGCATGTTGATCAGGGCGGTGTTCGCGACGGCGAACATCGAGATGAAGGGCAGGATCTTCTCGATCGGCAGACCGGGCGCCCCGGCCTTGACCACCTCGACGAGCGGCGTCTCGCTGGCTTCCAGGGTGCCGATCGGAACCAAGGCCACCGCGACGACCGCGACGACGATGTAGACGACGCCCGCGATGCCCAGTCCGGTCAGCAGCATCTTGGGGAAGATCTTCACCGGATCCTTGGTCTCCTCGGCCATGTTGACCGAGTCCTCGAAGCCGACCATTGCGAAGAAGGCGAGCGACGTGGCGGTGGTGACGGCGAGGAAGGCGTTCTTGTCCTCGGCGGTGTCGAAGGCGATCACCCGGGAGAAGTCGACGGCGTCACCGCCCTGGGTGAACGCCCAGAAACCGACGAAGATCACCAGCATCAGGCCGGTGATCTCGACGATGGTGAGCACCACGTTGAGCTTGACGCTCTCGCCGACGCCGCGCAGGTTCACCGCGGCGACCATCACCATGAACAGCACCGCGACGGCAACGATTCCGCCTGTGCCCCAGTCGAATCCGAAACCCTTGAAGAAGTTGGAGGCGAAGAACCGCGACGCGGTGGCCGCCGAGGTGATACCCGAGCACATCACGATGAACGCGACGAGGAACGTGACGAAGTGAATGCCGAACGCCTTGTGGGCGTAGAGCGCGGCACCGGCGGCCTGCGGGTACTTGGTGACCAGTTCCAGATAGCTGAACGCGGTGACCATCGCGATGAGGAACGCGACCAGGAACGGCAGCCACGCGGCCCCGCCCACCTCGGCCGCCACGTCACCGGTCAGCGCGTAGACGCCGGTGCCGAGGATGTCCCCGACGATGAACAGGAGCAACAGGCCGGGACCCATCACGCGTTTCAGTTCGGGCTGTTCCTCGACGGTGGCCTGCGCCATGACGCCTCCCCTGATAGTTGGCTGTGAGTCAGGGTCCAACCATTGCAGGAAAAGTTCAAGCACGCATGGCTATCCACTCGTGGGACGTGTCGGTCATCGCCGAGACCTCGTCGAGGAACCTGGCGACCACCGCGGCGTCCTGTGGCCGTTGCCAGCCGAACGTGGTCGGCCGCTGCGCCCGGTCGTGCCAGAAGTGCGGTGGATGCGACGGCGGCCGGGTCGCCACCAGCCAGACCGCGGTGTCGCCACCGTCGGCCGCGTCGCGAAGGATCGGCCCGGTGAGCCGCTGAAACGTCGGAAGCGCTTCGGAGACACCGGGAGTCCGCGCCCAGCCGGGATGCATGCTCTCCACGCGGACGTGCTCCTCCGCCAGCCGTCGCGCCCAGGCGTCCGCCAAGACCACCTGCATGCGCTTGGTCTTGGCGTAGACCCGGACCCCGTCGTACTCGCCGCGCGCGGATTCCAGGTCGCCGACGGACAGCGGCGCGCTGTACATGCCGCCCGAGGAGACAAAGACGACCGACGCGCCGCCCGCGTTGCGCAGCAGCGGAAGCAACCGCTCGGTCATCACCTGCGGGCCGAGCACGTGACAGGCGAGTTGCAACTCGTGGCCCTGCGGCGTCACGTCGCGGCGCTTGGGCATCAGGCCCGCGTTGTGCACCAGGCCGTGAAGGGCGTCGACGCGCCCGGACAGGTCGTCGGTCCACGCCCGCACGGCGTCCAGATCCCCGACGTCGCACACCTCGTCGACGACGACCGACCCGGGGACGGCGCTGCGGATCGCCTCGGCGGAGTGCCGGACCTTTTCGGGGTTGCGCCCGAGCAGATGCACGGTGGCGCCCAATCGGGCGAACGACGCCGCCATCGCCTCACCGAGGCCGGACGTGGCTCCGGTGACGACGACGCGCTTGCCGGCCATCGACGTCGGTCCCGGGTCGGCGGCCCACCAGAGCTTGCGCACGCCCGACCCGATCCTGGAGTAGCCCAGTACGACGGAGCGGTCGAGGGCGGCGTCGAGCAGATCGGTGACGAGCATGCACCGAACCTACTCAGCCAAAGGGTGCGAGCACGTCGATGACGTCGACGAGCGTCGCGCGGGCGGCGGCTTTCGGCCCGTCTCCGACACCGACCAACGACGCGACGACGGCGCCGTCGACGGCGCACACCAGGGCGGTCATCAACTCGGCCCGCACCGACCGCCCCGAGCGCTCCACCACCTCGACGACGGCTTCGGTCCGCTGCTTCATGATGCGGCGCTGGACGTCGCGCAACCCGGGTTGACGCGCACAGGCGATGTAGCGCTCGTAGCGCGAGATCAGTTGCTCGGAGACCCGGGTGTCGTCTCCGTCGCCGACGAGGAAGTCGACGAGTACGTCGGCGGTCGACTCGGCGCCACGCTTGCGTCGTGGGAGGGCGGCGACACGGGTGTCCAGGATCTCGGCCTCGCGAAGACCGACGTACTCGACGGCCCGCTCGACGAGGTCGTCGAGAGACGAGAAGTAGTACGTCGTGGAAGCCAGCGGCAGGCCCGCCCGGCGCGCTACGGCGCGATGCCGGACGGCATCGAAGCCGCCTTCGCACAACAGCTCGGCGGCCGCGCTGACCAGCGCGTACCGCCGCCTCTCACCCTTGGGGGTGACCGCTGCCGTCACGTGTTGCATGCTGCCAGCAACGGCCCGACGGTATGGGGCTTTCGGCAGACTGCAAGGGTCCACACAGAAAGCGAGGGCCATGCGCACACCCGTGTCAAACCCACCCGCCACATCCGTCCCGCGAGTGCTCGCCAGGGTCGCGCTCGGGGCCGCCCTGGTGTTCGCCGGCGTCAGCCATCTCACGTTCGCCCGCGACTCCTTCTACGCCCAGGTGCCACCGTGGCTGCCGCTGAACGCGACGTTCGTCATCGTCGCCTCGGGGATCGTGGAGATCATCCTCGGCGTCGCCGTACTCGTCGTGCGACGACGGCGCGCCCAGGTCGGCTGGGCCGTTGCGGCGCTGTTCGTCCTGGTGTTTCCCGGCAACGTGTCGCAGTTCGTCACCCACAGCGCCGCCTTCGGACTGGACTCCGACCTGTCGCGCGGCATCCGGTTGCTGTTCCAGCCGCTGTTGGTGGTCTGGGCTCTGTGGTGCACCGGCGCGTGGGCGGCGCTGCGGGCGTCGACGGCATGATGGCACGCATGACCGCGAACCCGAGCCGTCGCGCCATCCTGCGAATGGGCGTCGGCGCCGTGGCGGGCGCCGTAGGCGCCTACGCCGTCGGATCGTCGCTCAGCCAGGCGCCGGTGAGCAGGCCGCCGGTCGCGATGACGGGGATCGGCGCACCGCTGGCACCGCCACGCCCGGCACCGCCCCTGGCGCCGGCGACTCCGGCCCCGACCTACGTCACCGGATCATTCGTCTCCGCGGCCCGTGGCGGGGTGGCCACCAACTGGGCGATCGCCAGGCCGCCGGGACAGACCGGTCCGCTGCGTCCGGTGATCGCCCTGCACGGCAAGGGTCAGGACGCCGCCGGGGTGATGGCGGGCGGAGTCGAACAGGGTCTGGCTCAAGCCGTCGCGGCCGGTCTTCCGCCGTTCGCCGTCGTGGCGGTGGACGGGGGCGGAAGCTATTGGCATGCAAGGACTTCCGGTGAGGATTCCGGCAAGATGGTCCTCGACGAGCTGATACCCATGCTGGGCGAGCAGGGCTTGGACGTCTCGCGCGTCGGGTTCCTGGGCTGGTCGATGGGCGGCTACGGCGCGCTGCTGCTCGGCTCGCGGCTCGGTCCGGCACGGACGGCGGCGATCTGCGCGGTCAGCCCCGCACTGTGGACGTCCTCGGGTGCGACGGCCCCCGGCGCGTTCGACGGCGAGGCCGACTACGCCGCGAACAGCGTGTGGGGACTACCGAACCTCGGGGCGATCCCGATTCGAGTCGACTGCGGTGACAGCGATCCGTTCTACGCCGCCACCAAGCAGTTCATCGGTCAGCTGCCCACCCCGCCCTCGGGCGGCTTCTCCCCCGGTGGTCACGACGGCGCCTTCTGGAGTTCGCAGTTGCCAGCCGAGATCGCTTGGATGGCACCGATTCTGGTGGCCTAGCTCGGGACGTCGACGCGGCCCTCGGCGGCCGCCAGACCGATGTCGGTGCGAAAGTGCCCACCGGGCAGGCGGACTCCCGCCATGACGGCGTAGGCCGCCTCGCGGGCAGCGACGAGATCGGCACCGGTGCCGACGACGGAGAGCACCCTGCCCCCCGACGACACGACGACGCCGTCCTCGCGCTTGGCGGTGCCCGCGTGCAGCACGCCCGGCGCGTCCGAGCCGGTGATGACGTCACCTACGCGGGGGCGCCCCGGATAGTTCTCGGCGGCGAGTACGACCGTGACCGCGAATTCGTCGCGCCACCGAAGGGGCGGCTCGGCGGCCAGTTCACCGACGGCGGCGGCGCGAAGTAGTCGTCCGAGAGGGCTCTCCAGCAGCGCAAGCACCGCCTGCGTCTCGGGATCGCCGAAGCGGCAGTTGAACTCGACGACGGCCGGACCGCGGGAGGTGATGGCCAATCCGGCGTACAGCAGACCCGAGAATGGACAACCGCGTGCGACCAGTTCGGCGGCAACGGGTTTCACCACGTCGTCGACGATGGCCGCCAGGACGTCGGCCGGCAGCCAGGGCAGCGGTGTGTAGGCACCCATGCCGCCGGTGTTCGGGCCGGCGTCGCCGTCGCCGACGCGCTTGAAGTCCTGCGCCGGCAACAGGGGCACCACCGTCTCGCCGTCGACGACGCAGAACAGTGACACCTCGGGGCCGTCGAGGAACGACTCGAGAAGCACTGGGTGACCGGAATCCAGCAGGCTTGCCGCGTGTGCACGCGCGTCCAGGCGGTCGGCCGTCACGACCACGCCCTTGCCTGCCGCCAACCCGTCGTCCTTGACCACCCAGGCCTGATCGCCCGCGGGCGGGCCGAAGCGGTCCAGTGCCGCGTCCAGGCGGGCGGGGTTGTCCACGATCTCGCTGCGCGCGGTTCGTACGCCGGCGGCGTCCATCACGTCCTTGGCGAAGGACTTCGCGCCTTCGATCCGGGCGGCGTCCTTCGACGGTCCGAAGCAGGCGATGCCGGCCGCGCGCACGGCGTCGGCGACGCCGAGGACCAGCGGCACCTCGGGTCCGATGACGACGAGGTCGGCCTCGACGCGCGTGGCCAGTTTCACCACGTCGTCCGCGGAGGTGACGTCGACGTCGTACTGCTCGGCGATGGACGCCGTGCCTGCGTTCCCGGGTGCGACGGCGAGCGCGTCCACCTCGGGATCGCGACGCAGCGCCAGCAGCAGCGCATGTTCACGGGCACCGGATCCGATCACGAGGACTCGCACGGTCGTCAACCCTAATCCTTCGAAACCTGGCCATACACTCTGAGCCCCGGTGTATGGTCAAGGCCGTGACCACGACTTCGAACGGGTGCCCCTTTGGGGCCGGCAGCGATTCCCCCCGAGTCGCTTCGCTCCTGCCCCCGGGGTATGACTTCACCGATCCCGACGTCCTGCTCCGGGGCATCCCGGTGGCCGAATTCGCCCAGCTGCGCAAGACCGCCCCCGTCTGGTGGAACGCGCAGGAAGAGTCGATCTTCGACGACGGCGGCTACTGGGTGATCAGCCGGCACGAGGACATCAAGGCCATCTCCCGCAACGGCGACCAGTGGTCGACCAACCGCAAGGGCGCGGTGATGCGCCTGCCCGACGGCGTCACCGCCGAGCAACTCGACCTCACCAAGGCGCTGCTGATCAACCACGACGCCCCAGAACACACCCGGCTGCGGAAGATCATCTCGCGCCTGTTCACGCCACGCTCGATCGCGGCACTCGAGGAGAAGCTGGCCGTCGCCGCCCGCGAGATCGTGGCCGAGGCCGCGGCGAAGGACGGCGGCAACTTCGTCGACGACGTCGCCACCAGGCTGCCGCTGCTGGCCATCGCCGATCTGATCGGCGTGCCGGAGTGCGACCGCGAGCGGTTGTTCCACTGGACCAACTGCATCATGAACACCGACGACCCGGACTTCGACTCCGATCCCACCATGGCCAACGCCGAGCTGATGGGTTACGCCTACACCATGGCCGAGGAGCGCAGGCGATGCCCGGCCGACGACATCGTCACCCGGCTCGTTCAAGCCGACATGGACGGCAATGCCATGGACGACATCGAATTCGCCTTCTTCGTCATCCTCCTGGCCGTAGCCGGCAACGAGACCACCCGCAACGCCATGACACACGGCATGAACGCGTTCTTCGACAACCCGGACCAGTGGGAGCTGTTCAAGAGGGACCGGCCTGCGACGGCGGTCGACGAGATCGTCCGGTGGGCCACTCCGGTGCACTGCTTCCAGCGCACGGCCCTGACCGACGTCCGGTTCGGCGACGTGACGATCGAGGAAGGTCAACGGGCCGGGCTCTTCTACAGCTCCGCCAACTTCGACGAGACTGTCTTCGAGCGACCCTTCGAGTTCGACGTCCTACGCAACCCCAACCCCCACTTGGCCTTCGGCGGAAACGGCGCGCACTTCTGCATCGGCGCCAATCTCGCCCGCATGGAGATCAAGCTGATCTTCGACGAGCTCGCCACCCAAGTTCCGGACATCGCGAAAGTCGCCGAACCGCAACGGCTTCGATCGGGCTGGATCAACGGAGTCAAGGAGCTGTCGGTCTCCTATCGGGGCTGACCCGGCGTCGGGCTACGATTTCCGGCGTGCGCACCCACGGCTGGTCGGGATCGGCGCCCGCGACCGACGACGAGGCCGTGGCGCGGATTCTGGACGCCGCCAGCAGGGCCGTCGACGACCGCGGCGCCGACGTCAGCATCGCCGACGTCGCCCGCACCCTCGGAGTCACCCGCCAGACCGTGTACCGGTACTTCCCCAGCACCGAAGCACTGCTGGTGGCCGCCGCGGTGCACGCCGCCGACGACTTCCTCGAACGGCTGGCCGAACACCTGCGGGGCCTGACCGACCCGGTCGACGCCGTCACCGAAGCCATCGCGGCCGCGCTGGAGTGGCTGCCGAAGGACAAGCACATCGGTCTGCTCATCGCACCCGGCCGCGCCGACGAACACACCGCCTCGGTCACCTCCGACGTCGCCCTTCGATTCGCGAACGCCATGCTGCGCCGTTTCGACGTCGACTGGGCCGGCCACGGCTTCTCCGACGCGGAGCTCGACGGGCTCGCCGAGCACCTGCTGCGGATCATCCAGTCGTTCGTCATCGACCCCGGCAGGCCACCGCGCACCGGTGACGCGCTGCGGGCGTACCTCAGGCGGTGGGTGGGCGGCTCGATCCTGCCGTCGGGTGGTGCGCTCGGCGTCTAGACGACCGTCAGCGGCAACGACTTTCGCTCCTGGAACACCCAGTTCGCGCCACCGGAGAACTTGGTCACGGCGACTTCGCCGAGTTCCTTGGCCGGGGAGTCGGTTTCGATCACGCGCACGGTCCAGTCCGTCTCGGTGCCGGAGACCTCCGCCCGCAGGTGGGGGTCGACGGCCTGCACGATGGCCTGCAACGGCAGGTCGGCCACCGGTGACACCAACGAAATCCACGAGCCGTCCTCGTAGGCGGGTGAGCGGCGGACGTGGACGAAGTCGGGGTCGACGTCGGCCGAGACGTAGGCCGCCGGATTCAGCAGCGGGTGCAGTTCGAGGACGCGCAGCGCACCCGTGACGTCGCGCGGCAGGCCCAGGGCCCGGTGGATCCGCTCGGCGGCGACGCCGGCGATCCCGATCAGCTGTTTGGTGCGGATGGACCTCTCCAGCGCCTGATCGTCCGTCGCCCGGGCGCGCACCGCCAGGGTGAAGGACAGCACCAGCAGGTGCATCTGCAGGCACACCTCGTCGGCGATGCGGACCAGGGCCGAATGCGAGAACGCGCCGAAGTCGACGTCGGCCAGCAGGTCGCCCGAGTAGTCGGCCGCCCCCTCGTCGTCCGAATCGATCGGATCCAGCTCGCACGAGTGCGCATGACTTGCCGCGACCACGTCCATCGCCGGGATGAACGGCACCTCCGGGTACGACTCGTCGATGATGACCGTCCACGCGCAGTGCGGCGTCCGGCCCGACGGCACGCGCGGCGGCCGGTGGATCGGCCGCACCTGGGCCTTGCGATTGGTGGCCAGCGCAGTCGCGTCGAACGTCGGGTCCTCGATGTCGTGGCACATTCCGTGCACGTAGTCGTCGCCCATCGGCTCCACGTCGAGCAGCGCCCCGCAGTGGTCGAGGTGGAATTCCCCGTGCCAGCGGTCGTGCACGGTGTAGCGGAAGTCCATGAACTGTGGCGGCGCACCGATGTCCAGCTGCAGACCCTTGAACAACGTGAAGATGTCCGTGCCCTCGTACTTCAGCGCCTTCTGCATGCGCCTCGTGTAGAGCGGACTGGACGCCGCCCACTCCTCGATGGCGATCTGCAACATTTCGTCGCGCCCCCATGCGCTGATGCAGTGCGCCATTCCCGAACGGTCGATGAGCTGACCGATCAACAACAGCTCGGGCACCAGGGTGGCGAGCTCCTCGCGCGACAGCGCGGCATACCTACTCGTCATCGAGCGTCTTCCCCGTACTCATCTTGACCGCCGAATTCACGTTCGCGCGCTTGTCTTCCTCGGCGCCCTTCTCGGCTGCCTTCCTCCGCTTGCCGGCGACCTTGCCCACCACGCCGTTCAAGCCGGCGCCCCGCGGGAAGCCGACGTACTGGGTGAGGAAGATGGCCATCTCCTTGAGCTCCTCCTCGGTCAGCTCACCGTTGGCCAGCGCGGCGTTGACCTGGATCTCGGCCAGACCCTGTTCACCGAGAGCCGTCACCACGGCCAGCGTCATCAGCCGCTTGTCCCGCATCGACAGGCCCGGTCGGGTCCAGATGCTGCCGAAGAGATGGTCGACGGTGAGGTCGAAGAAGGCGTCGCCCTCGATGTTCGGCATCTCCCACGAATACACCTCGTTCATCTTCTCGAGGCCCTTGCGGCGCAACTCGTCCATCGTCTAACTCCTCTCGTGCGGCACGCCGAGGCCGTCGGCCAGGTCGCGCAGCGCAATCTCGGCCAGCGGCAGATCCACGCCGGCGGCCTCGCCAAGACCCAGGGCCAACCGCAGATCCTTCTCGGCCAGACCGCGGGTGTGGACGAACATGTCATACAGGAAATCGTCGGCAGCCAACGGCGACGTGTCGTCGCGGACCATGATGGCGCCCGGTCCGCCGCTCTGGGCGTCACTGTGTCGCACGACCCGGCCGAGCTTCTGGAGGTCGATCCCCGCGGCGGCCGCCAGCTTCTGCGCCTCGCACGCCGCGGCGAAGCCGATGAAGGTCAACATGTTGCGCGCCAGCTTCATTCGCGTGCCCGCACCGGGCTCACCGGCGCGCACCACCATCGACGCCCACTGCTTGAAGACGGGTTTCACGAGTTCGTACGCCTCGTCGCCGGCGCCGACCATGACGGCCAGCTCACCGTTGGCGGCCGCACCCGCACCGCCGCTGACGGGTGCGTCCACGACGTGAATGCCCCTGGGTCGCAACCGCTCGGCAAGCTCGGCGGCGGTGTCCGGCTCGATGGTGGAGTGGATCGCGACGACGGTGCCGGGTTTCGCGTGCTCGGCCAGTTCGGCGACGACGTCGCGCACTTGGGCGTCGGTGAGGACGGTGACGCTGATGACGTCCGCGGCGGCCAGGTCCGCGAGGCCGGCGGCGGCCGTGGCACCGAGTTCGACGAGCGGTGCCATCGACTCGGCGCGCACGTCGAACACCGTCAGGCCACCGGGCCATTCGACGAGGCGCTTGGCCATCGGGGCGCCCTGGTTGCCCAGTCCGACGTACCCGAGCTTCAACTCCGTCATCTGATGATCTGTCCCCCGTCGACGTTGAAGATCTGTCCCGTGATCCACTTGGCCTGATCCGACAGCAGGAACAGGCACATGCCAACCAGGTCCTCCGGCTCACCCATGCGGGACAACGGGATTCGCTTGACGATGTCGGCCACCATCTCCTGCGGAGTGGTGCTCCGGTTCGCCTCGGTGTCGATCGGGCCGGGGGCGATGGCGTTGATTCGGATGTTCTGTCCGCCGAGTTCGGTCGCCAACTGCTGGGTCAACCCGTTGACGCCCACCTTGGCCAGACCGTAGAAGTTCGAGTACAGCCATGCTGCGGTGGAGGACTGGTTGACGATCGCCCCGCCGCCGCGCTTGGCCATCTTCCGGTAGACCGCGCGCGTGCACAGCAGTGCGCCGTCGAGGTTGACGCTCATGAACTTCTTGTAGTACTCCCAGTCGACGCTGACCAGGAAGTCGAGCTTCATGCCACCGAAGATGGCGGCATTGTTGACCAGGTAGTCGATGCCGCCGAACTCCGAAAGCGTCTGCGCGGCCATCTCCTTGGTCGAATCCGGATCGCTCACGTCGACCCGGATCGCGAGCGCGTTGCCGCCCTCGCCCGTGATGGCGTCGGCCACCTTCTGCGCACCCTCGACGTTGATGTCCGCGACCACGACGGCCGCACCCTCGCGGGCCAACGCCTCGGCGTAGGCCTGCCCGATGCCACCGCCGGAGCCGGTGACGATCGCCACCTTGTCCTTGAACTGATCCCCGTACAGACCCACTGACGTCTCCTTAATTCGCTGCCGTGGCAATGGCCTTGGTCTCGAGGTACTCCTCGAAACCGGCGATTCCCATCTCCCGGCCGATACCGGACTGCTTGTAACCGCCGAAGGGCATGTCCGCGGAGTACCAGACGCCGCCGTTGACGTTGACCGTGCCGACCCTCATGCGGGCGGCGACGGCCGCGGCGCGGTCAGCGTCCGCGGAGAACACCGTGCCCGACAGGCCGAACGGCGAGTCGTTGGCGATCCGGACTGCGTCGTCGTCACCGTCGTGTGCGATGACCGTCAGGACGGGCCCGAAGATCTCCTCGCGCGCCACCCGTGCGCTGTTGTCGAGGCCTGCGATGACCGTCGGGTCGACGAAGAACCCGGTGCCGCGGTCGGCGGGGCTGCCACCACCACACGCGAACGTCCCGCCCTCGGCGATCGCCGAGTCCAGGTACTCCTGGATGCGGTCGCGCTGGCGCGCGGATATCACTGGCCCACAGACCGTTCCGGACTTCGTCGGGTCGCCCGCCTTCAGCCCGGACATGGTGCCTGCGGCCGCTGCGACGGCCTCGTCGTAACGCTCCCGTGGCACCACGAGGCGGGTGGTGATCGCACATCCCTGGCCGGCGTGCATCGACGCGGTGAACGCGGCCATCGAGCACGCGCCCGCCAGATCGGCGTCGTCGAGCACCAGGAACGCCGACTTGCCACCGAGTTCGAGGAACACCTTCTTCAGCGTGGCGGCGCCGTCGGCCATCACCGCCCGGCCCGTGTTCGTCGACCCGGTGAACGACACCATGTCCACCCGCGGATCCGTCGACAGCAGCGCACCCACGCCGTGGTCGCTGGAGGTGACGATGTTGACCACGCCGGGAGGGAAGTCGGTGTGCTCGACGATGAGCTCGCCCAGCACCGCGGCGCACCACGGGGTGTCGGGCGCGGGCTTGAGCACCACCGTGTTGCCCGCCGCGAGCGCGGGTCCCAGCTTGGCGAGGTTGATCTGGTGCGGGAAGTTCCACGGCGTGATGGCGCCGACGACGCCGACGGCCTCACGCGCGATCGTGCGGTGCGTCTTGATGCCCATCGGTGCCGCGATGCCGAGATCGGTGGTCCACTCGTAGGACTCGGCGGTGTCGGCGCAGAAGCTGAGGTCCTCGATCGGCCCCTCGAGCTGGGCCATGGAGGTCAGCATCACCGGCGCGCCCACCTCGGCGATCGTGAGCTCCCGCAACTCTTCGACGTGGTCGCGCATCGCCTGCTGCAGCTGACGAATGCACCGCACGCGGAGCTCGACGTTGGTCGACCAGTCGGTGTCGTCGAACGCGCGACGAGCGGCGTCGATCGCCGCGTTCATGTCCTCGGCGGTCGCGTCCGCGGCGACACCCAGCACCTCCTCGGTGGCCGGGTTGACCGTCGGGAACGTGCCCCCACTCCCCGCGATCAGCTTGCCGTCGACGAGTAACCGGCTCTCGCGATCGCTCAGCAGCGCCATCAAAACTCCACTTCCACTTCTGGACACCTGTCCGGCAATGTTCCGTCGAACCATAACCGCAGGTGCGCGGCCATGGCAAGGCCGAGCCGCCCGGCTGGACCGAAAGTTCGCCACACGCTGCAGGTTCCCCGCGGATACCGATCCGAGCTTGCCGATCGTCGATGTCGTCGGATAACTTGGACATGTGTCCAGTGATGCCGCGGCCCCCGTCGCCGAGCCGACCGGGTCGGCGCTCGCCGAAACGCCGCGCAACAGACGGCAGGAGGAGACCTTTCGCAAGGTCCTCACCGCGGGCATGGAGATGCTGCGGGAGTCGTCGTATGCCGACCTGACCGTGCGCGCCGTCGCAGCTCGGGCGAAGGTGGCACCGGCCACCGCCTACACGTACTTCTCGTCGAAGAATCACCTGATCGCCGAGATCTACCTCGACTTGATGAGCAAGGTGCCCTACTACACCGACGTCAACGAGCCGATGCCGATCCGCGTCGAGAAGGCCCTGCGCAATCTCACGCTGGTGGTCGCCGACGAACCCGAGGTGGCCGCCGCGTGCACCACCGCCCTGCTGACGGGCAACGACCCGACGGTGCGCCGCGTCCGCGACCGCATCGGCCTGGAGATCCACCGCAGGATCAAGTCCGCGGCCGGGCCCGACACCGATCCGCGGGTGGTGTCGGCGCTGGAGATGACCTACTTCGGCGCGCTCGTCAACGCGGGCAGCGGCGCATTCACCTACCACCAGATCGCCGATCGGCTGACCTACGTCGTCGGCCTCATCTTGGGAGAAGACACATGACCGCCAGCACGTCGGACGTCCTCCTGGACCCGTATGACTACGACTTCCACGAGGATCCGTACCCGTACTACCGGCGTCTGCGCGACGAGGCGCCGCTGTACCGCAACTCCGACCAGAAGTTCTGGGCGCTGTCGCGGCACGCGGACGTCGTCCAGGGCTTCCGCAACAGCACCTCCCTGTCGAACAAGCACGGCGTCTCACTGGACCCGATCTCCCGCAACGAACACGCACACCGGGTGATGTCGTTCCTGGCGCTCGACGATCCCGGGCACCTCCGGCTGCGGACGTTGGTGTCGAAGGGGTTCACCCCCAGACGGATTCGCGAGCTGGAGTCGCGGGTCACCGAGATCGCCGTGCAGCACCTGGACGCCGCCGTGCAGTCCGACCACTTCGACTTCGTCGACGACTTCGCGGGCAAGCTGCCGATGGACGTCATCTCCGAACTGATGGGCGTGCCCGAGTCCGACCGGGTCCGCATCCGCGCCCTCGCCGACGGCGTCATGCACCGCGACGACGGCGTCAAGGACGTGCCCGCCGAAGCCATCCAGGCCTCGGCCGACCTGATGGTCTACTACGCCGACATGGTCTCCTCCCGGCGCGCGACGCTCACCGACGACCTCACCTCGGCACTGGTCGAGGCCGAGATCGACGGCGACAAGCTGACCGACGAGGAGATCATCGCGTTCCTCTTCCTCATGGTCGTCGCCGGCAACGAGACCACCACCAAACTGCTTGCCAACGCGGCGTATTGGGGCTTCAAGAATCCCGACCAACTGGCCCCCGTCTTCGACGACCATTCACTGGTCAAGCCATGGGTCGAGGAGACCCTGCGCTACGACACGTCCAGCCAGATTCTGGCGCGCGCCGTCTCCGCGGACATCACGATGTACGACACCACGATCCCCGAGGGAGACGTCCTGTTGTTGCTGCCCGGGTCGGCCAACCGCGACGACCGGGTGTTCGACAACCCCGACGAGTACCGCATCGATCGCGAAATTGGTTCCAAGCTGGTCAGTTTCGGCAGCGGCGCGCACTTCTGCCTGGGCGCCCACCTGGCCAGGATGGAGGCCCAGGTGGCGCTGACCGAGTTCTTCACGCGCGTCCGCGGCTACGAGGTCGACGAGGGGAACTCCGTCCGCGTGCACTCCAGCAGCGTCCGCGGCTTCGCCCACCTGCCCATCGCCGTGGAGGTCCGCTGATGCCCCGCTTCTCACCCCTTCCCGACCGCAGACCCGCCATCGTCGCGGGCGCGTCCGCCGGCATCGGGGAGGCCACGGCCATCGCGCTTGCGGCGCGCGGCTTTCCGGTCGCCCTCGGTGCCCGCCGCGTCGAGAAGCTCGACGACCTGGTCGGCAAGATCCGCGCCGACGGCGGCGAGGCCGTCGGGTTCCACCTCGACGTCACCGACCCGAACTCGGTGAAGTCGTTCGTGGCCAACGCCGTCGACGCGCTCGGCGACGTCGAACTCCTGGTCGCCGGCGCCGGTGACACCTATTTCGGCAAGCTGGCCGAGATCAGCTCCGACGACTTCAACTCGCAGCTGCAGATCCACCTGGTCGGAGCCAATCGCCTGGCCACCGCGGTGCTCCCCGGCATGCTCGAGCGGCAGCGGGGCGACCTCATCTTCGTGGGCTCCGACGTCGCACTGCGGCAGCGTCCCCACATGGGCGCCTACGGGGCGGCGAAGGCGGCGCTGGTCGCCATGGTGACCAACTTCCAGATGGAGCTGGAGGGCACCGGCGTCCGCGCGTCCATCGTGCACCCCGGCCCCACCAAGACGTCGATGGGCTGGAGCCTGCCGGCCGAGCTGATCGGCCCCGCCCTCGAGGACTGGGCCAAGTGGGGCCAGGCCCGCCACGACTACTTCCTGCGTGCCTCCGACTTGGCGCGGGCCATCACCTTCGTCGCGGAGACACCGCGCGGCGGCTTCATCGCGAACATGGAACTGCAGCCCGAGGCGCCGCTGGCGAGCGATCCGTCAGACCGCCAGAAGCTCGTCCTGAACGAGGAGAACCTGAACGCATGACCATCACGAAGGACGTCCCCCGCGTCTCCGGCGGCGAGGAGGAATACGGCCACCTGGAGGAATTCCGCACCGACCCCATCGGTCTGATGAACCGCATCCGGCAGGAGTGCGGTGACGTCGGCTGGTTCCAGCTGGTCGACAAGCAGGTCGTCATGCTCTCCGGGTCGGAGGCCAACGAATTCTTCTTCCGCTCCAGCGACGCCGAGCTCAACCAGGCCGAGGCCTACCCCTTCATGACGCCGATCTTCGGCGAGGGCGTGGTGTTCGACGCCGACCCCGAGCGTCGCGCGGAGATGCTGCACAACACCGCGTTGCGCGGCGAGCAGATGAAGGGCCACGCCGCCACGATCGAGAACGAGGTCAAGAAGATCATCGCCGACTGGGGCGACGAGGGCGAGATCGAACTGCTCGACTTCTTCTCCGAGTTGACCATCTACACCTCGACCGCCTGCCTCATCGGCCTCAAGTTCCGCGAACAGCTCGACAGCCGCTTCGCGCACTACTACCACCAGCTCGAACGCGGAACCGACCCGCTCTGCTACGTCGACCCGTATCTGGACATCGAGAGCTTCCGCATCCGCGACGAGTCCCGCGTCGAACTCGTCGCGCTGGTCCAAGAGATCATGGACGGACGGATCGCCAACCCGCCCAAGGGGAAGCAGGATCGCGATCTGCTCGACGTACTGGTGTCGATCAAGGACGACGACGGCAACCACCGCTTCACGGCCAACGAAGTCACCGGCATGTTCATCTCACTGATGTTCGCGGGCCACCACACCAGTTCGGGCACCTCCTCGTGGACGCTGATCGAATTGCTGCGCCACCCCGACGTGTACGCGGACGTGCAGCAGGAGCTCGACGAGCTGTACGCCGACGGCCAGGAGGTGAGTTTCCATGCGCTGCGCCAGATTCCGAGACTCGACAACTCCCTGAAGGAAACCCTGCGGCTGCACCCACCGCTGATCATCCTGATGCGCGTCGCGCAGGACGAGTTCGAGGTCGCGGGCTACCCGATCCACGCGGGCCAGATGGTGGCCGCCTCGCCGGCGATCTCCAATCGGATCGCCGAGGACTTCCCGGACCCCGACGACTTCAACCCCGACCGCTACGACAAGCCGCGACAGGAGGATCTCGCGAACCGGTGGACGTGGATTCCCTTCGGGGCGGGCAAGCACCGCTGCGTCGGAGCGGCGTTCGCGCAGATGCAGATCAAGGCGATCTTCTCGGTCCTGTTGCGGGAGTACGAGTTCGAGATGTCGCAACCGTCGGAGAGCTATCAGAACGACCACTCGAAGATGGTCGTGCAACTGGCTCAGCCGGCCAAGGTGCGCTACCGCAGACGAGTTCGGTAGGAACTTCGGATGGGCTGCTACCGAATAGAACTCGACGAGGACCTGTGCCAGGGCCACGCCATGTGCGAGCTGGAGGCACCCGACGTCTTCGCGGTGCCCAAGCGCGGCGTCGTCCGGATTCTCGACGCCGAGCCACCCGACGACCTTCGCGAGGACGTCGAGCGGGCCGTCGACATGTGTCCCACCCAAGCACTGTCACTCGAAGAGAAATGAGAAGGAACGATGACTTCACCCTCCACACGCGACGCTCTCGACCAGTGGGTCGAACGGTGGCTTCAAGCCAACCGGGACGCCGAAGCCGCGGGTGACTGGAAGCCGTTGGCGGACTTCTACACCGAGGACGCCACCTACGGCTGGAACATCGGGCCCAAGGAAGACGTCATGTGCGTCGGACGCGACCAGATCCGCGACGTCGCACTGGGCTTGGAGATGGAGGGCCTGGAGAACTGGGTCTACGAGTACCAGAAGGTGCTGGTCGACGAGAAGCTCGGCGAGATCGTCGGCTTCTGGAAGCAGATCGCCAAGAAGGGCGACGGGACCAGGGACGAGATCTACGGCATCGGCGGCAGCTGGTTCCGACTGAACGACCAACTGCTGATCGAGTGGCAGCGCGACTTCTTCGACTTCGGTCACGTTCAGAAGGCCTTCATCAAGCTCATCGAATCCGGCGACCTGACCCCGACCATGCAGAAGCGCATCGAACGCAGCATGGCCGGAGAGCAGCTGCCCGGGTACTACCCGCTGGGCCAGAGCCCGGTGGCCATCTTTTAACCCACCAAGCAGTTGCTTGGGGTGGGTGTGATCCAGTTAACTAGAGGTTCTAGTCTGTTGTCACTGACTCAAGTCGCAAGTCGAGAGAGGTACTCGTGAAGACAAAGGGCGCATTGATCTGGGAGTTCAACCAGCCGTGGTCGATCGAGGAGATCGAGATCGGTGATCCCGTCAAGGACGAGGTCAAGATTCAGATGGAAGCCTCGGGCATGTGCCACTCCGATCACCACCTGGTGACCGGCGGCATCCCGATGATGGGCTTCCCCGTGCTCGGCGGCCACGAAGGCGCCGGCATCGTGACCGAGGTCGGACCCGGCGTCGAGGACTTGGCACCCGGCGACCACGTCGTCCTGTCCTTCATCCCGTCGTGCGGCCGGTGCCCGTCCTGTCAGGCCGGTCTGCGCAACCTCTGCGACCTGGGTGCCGGGCTGCTCGGCGGCGTCGCCGTCTCCGACGGCACGCACCGCATCACCGCCAAGGGTCAGCCCGTCTTCCCGATGACGCTGCTGGGCACCTTCAGCCCGTACATGGTGGTGCACAAGAGCTCCGTGGTGAAGATCGATCCCTCGATCCCGTTCGAGGTCGCCTGCCTGGTGGGTTGCGGCGTGACGACGGGCTACGGCTCGGCGGTCAAGGCCGGCGACATCCGCCCGGGTGACGACGTCGCGATCATCGGCGTCGGCGGCGTCGGCATGTCGGCGCTGCAGGGCGCCGTCAACGCCGGTGCCCGCAACCTCTTCGTCATCGAACCCGTCGAGTGGAAGCGCGACGCCGCGCTGAAGTTCGGCGCCACGCACGCCTATCCCGACATGGAGGCCGCCTTCGCCGGCGTCGCCGAGGTGACTCAGGGACTCATGGCCAAGCAGGTCATCGTGACCGTCGGCGAACTCGACGGCAAGGACGTGGACAACTACGTCAACCTGACCTCCAAGGGCGGCACCACGGTGCTGACCGCCATCGGCAGCATGATGGACACCAACGTCACGTTGAACCTGGCGATGCTGACGCTGATGCAGAAGCGGTTGCAGGGCACCATCTTCGGTGGCGGCAACCCCCACTTCGACATCCCGCAGCTGCTCTCGATGTACAAGGCGGGCCGGCTCAACCTCGACGACATGGTCACCCGTCAGTACCAGCTGGAGCAGATCAACGACGGCTACACCGACATGCTCGAAGGGCGCAACATCCGCGGCGTCATCCGCTTCACCGACGCCGACAGGTAGCCGAATGTCCCAGGAGACAGTGGAGTCGACTCCGGTGGTCGCCGCGTCCGAGGCGTCGTGGCGATGCGTCCAGTCCGGCGACCGCGAGGGCTGGCTGGCCCTGATGGCCGACGACGTCGTGGTCGAGGATCCCATCGGCGAGGCCGTCACCAATCCCGACGGCACCGGTGTCCGCGGCAAGGAGGCGCTCGCCGCCTTCTACGACGCGAACATCGGGCCCAACCGGTTGACGGTGACCCGCGAGGAGACCTTCCGGTCGAGCTCTCCCACGGAGATCGCCTACGTCCTGGTGCTGCACACCGCCTTTCCGAACGGTTTCACCGCGACGGTGCGTGGCGTCTTCACCTACCGGGTGAACGACTCCGGGCTGATCACCAATCTGCGGGGCTACTGGAACATGGACGCCATGCAGTTCGGCCAGGAGGACCCGGCCTGACCTCCGGCGCGGTCGTCGTCGGCGGGTCCCGCGGGATCGGACTCGCCGTCGCGGAACTCCTGGCCGCGCGGGGCTACGGGGTGGTCGTCAACGGCCGCGACGCCGACGCCGTCGACGCGGCCGTCGCCCAGGTGGGTGGCGGCGCCGTCGGCTTCGCTGGTTCGCCGTCGGATCCGGAGACGGCCGACGCGCTGATCGACTCGTGCGTCGAGAACTTCGGCCGGATCGACGCGCTGGTCAACTGCGCGGGCACCCCCGAACCGGCTGGCTCGTCGATCCTCACCGTCACCTCGGCGCAGTTTCGCGAGCTGCTCGACGCCCACCTCGGCACGGTGTTCGAGACGTGCCGGGCGGCGGCGCCCAGGATGGTCGCCCAGGGCGGCGGCGCGATCGTCAACACCAGTTCGTTTGCGTTCCTCGGCGACTACGGCGGCACGGGTTATCCCGCGGGCAAGGGTGCGGTCAACGGCCTCACGCTGGCCATCGCGGCCGAGCTGAAGTCGGCGGGAGTTCGCGCGAACGTGGTGTGCCCCGGCGCGAAGACGCGACTGTCGACCGACCCGGAGTACGAGGCCCAGATCGCCGACCTCAACCGTCGCGGGCTGCTCGACGACGTCAGCATGCAGGGCGCCCTCGACGCCGCGGCGCCGGAGTACGCCGCGGCGACCTACGCGTACCTGGTCAGCGACGCGTCAACGGACGTGACGGGCCAGATCTTCATCGCCGCAGGGGGTTTCGTCGGCCGCTTCGACCGGCCGACGCCGAGCATCGTCGCCTATCGGGACCATCACGACGCGCCGCCGTGGACGGTCGACGAGCTCGACGGGTTCGTGCGCCGCCGCTGAACCGGGCTTCTGGCATGCTCGACCCATGGCCTCCGTGTTCACCATGATCATCAACCGCGAGATCCCCGGCCGATTCGTCTACGAGGACGACGACGTGGTCGCGTTCCTCACCATCGAGCCGATGACGCAGGGGCACACGCTCGTGGTGCCGCGTGCCGAGATCGACAACTGGCAGGACGTCGAGCCGGCCGTCTTCGCCAACGTGATGGCCGTGGCGCAGCGCATCGGCAAAGCGCAGTCCAAGGCATTCGGCGTAGAACGCACGGGCCTGATCATCGCCGGCCTCGAAGTTCCACACCTGCACGTGCACGTCTTCCCGGCGCGCGACCTGTCCGACTTCGGCTTCGCCAACGTCGACCGCAATCCCTCAGCCGACTCGCTCGACGAGGCGCAGGCCAAGATCACCGCGGCACTGGCCGAGCTGGACTAGACCGTGGCGGGCTCGTCGGCGCCGGGATCGCTGGGCACCGGCGCCTCGGCGATCCGCGGCAGCTGAACGGTGAACCGGCAGCCCTGGCCGGGGGCCGTCGTCACGCTGACCGTGCCGCCGTGCGCGTACACCAGGGAGTCCACGATCGAGAGTCCAAGACCCGTGCCGCCGCTGGCCCGCGCCCGCGACGAATCGGTGCGGTAGAACCGCTCGAACACCCGGTGCGCGTCCTCGCGGCTCATGCCGGGTCCTTCGTCGGCCACCTCCAGGATGGCGCTCTCCTGCCGGGTGCCGACGCGGATCGCGATGGCCGCCGATTCCGGGGTGTGCTGCAGCGCGTTGGCCACCAGATTGCCCATCACCTGCCGAAGCCGGGCCTCGTCGCCGAGCACCTCGGGCGTGCCGGGACCGTCGAGAACCTCCATGGTGACCGTGCGCTTCGGCGCGACCGACCGGGCGTCGTGGACGGCGTCGCTGGCCAGCGACAGCAGGTCGACGCGGCGCTGCTCCATCGGGCGCTGCGCGTCGAGTCGGGCCAAGAGCAGCAGGTCCTCGACCAGCAGGCCCATTCGCTGAGACTCGCTTTCGATGCGGCTCATCAACAGTTCGACGTCCCGCGCGGCACCCTGGCGGTACAGCTCGGCGAACCCGCGAATGGTGGTCAGCGGGGTGCGAAGCTCGTGGCTGGCGTCGGTGATGAACCGGCGCATCCGGTCCTCGGAGGTGCGCGCCTTCTCGGCCGACGCCTCCGACGAGGCCACCGCTCGCTGAATCTGGGCGAGCATTCCGTTGAGCGCCAACGACAATCGGCCCACCTCGGTGCGGGTGTCCCGTTCCGGTATGCGTCGGTCGAGCTCGCCCGCGGCGATCGCCGCAGCGGTCTGCTCCACCTCGACGAGCGGTCGGAGGCTGCGGTGCACGACCGCGAAGCCCGCGATGCCGAGCACCAGCAGCACCGCCACGCCGATGCCCACCTGCGACCACGTCAACGCACGAACGGTGGACGCGACGTTCGAGAGGTCGATGGCGACGGTGGTCAGCTCACCGTGCAACCCGCGGACCGTCATCGCCCGCCACTGCACGTTGGAGTGGTCGATGGAGCCGACGGTGACGGGCACCGGTCCGACGTCGTTGCTGTCGGGCAGGGCGGGCTCGGCGTCCCGGTCGTTGACCGCCATCCATATGCGGCCGTCGGAGTCGATGCCGCGCACGTAGAAGTCCGACGGCGGCCTGGCCGGGTTCGGATCCTCCATCGGCGTGGCCGGCATGCGGCGCGGCGCTTGAGCCCAGCCCCGCGAGGCGTCGAGCAAGGTCTCGTCGACCCGGTTGATCAGGGTGTGCCTGATGATGGAGGTGACGGCGACGCCCGAGGCCAGCAGGCCGCAGGCCACCAGCACGAGGGTCGCGGCCACCAGTCCCACCCGCAGTGGAATGCCACGCCCCCGAAAGCCAGACATTCCCCTCGTCATCCCCACATTGTGCAGAAAGCGCGGCCGTCGGCTGGCGAACTCACGCACGAGACGAGCTAGCGCGGTTCGCGCAGGACGTATCCCACACCGCGCAGCGTGTGCAGCAGGCGCTTCTCGCCGGTGTCGATCTTGCGCCGCAGGTACGACACGTAGGACTCGACGACGTTGACGTCACCGCCGAAGTCGTACCGCCAGACGTGGTCGAGGATCTTCGGCTTGGACAGAACGGTGCCCGCGTTGATGATGAAGTAGCGAAGCAACGTGAACTCGGTCGGCGACAGCGAGACGGGCTCGCCGGCCTTCCACACCTCGTGGGTGTCCTCGTCGAGTTCGATGTCGGCGAACGTCAGCCGCGCACTGCGGGGCTCTTCGACGCCGCGGCCGGACCGACGGAGGATGACGCGCAGTCGCGCGACGACCTCTTCCAGGCTGAAGGGCTTGGTGACGTAGTCGTCGCCACCCAGGGTCAGGCCGGCGATCTTGTCCTGCAGCGAGTCGCGCGCGGTCAGGAACAGCGCGGGCGAGTCGATGCCGTCGGCGCGGAGCCGACGAAGCACGCCGAAGCCGTCCATACCCGGCATCATCACGTCGAGGATCACCGCGTCCGGGCGGATCTCCCGCGCCTTGTCCAACGCTGCGGGACCGCTCGACGCGGTATGCACCTCGAAGCCCTGGAACTTCAAACTCACCGAGAGCAACTCGACGATGTTGGTTTCGTCGTCGACGACGAGGATTCTCGCTTCGGGGATGAACTCCGGAATTGCAGCCATGGCCATGTGAACAATGTCCTCCCATTCACATGCAATGACGCTGCTCAGGCGCTGTGAGATTCCTGTGAGTTGATCTCGGGCCCGCTGAGTGTGACCCCCGCCATAGACTGGACACATGAATCTCGGCAAAGCCCTCGTCGACGTGGCGACCGCACCGGTGCGCATCGGCCTCGCCGTCGCCGACATGGGCCTGGGCATCGCCGGCGAGACCCTTCAGGTGGTCCAGCGCGGGCTCGGCGAGGGCACGCTGCCCGCCGGCAGGTCGTCGCTGGCCGGGATGCTGGGGCTCGAGGACGCCGTCGAACGCGCCAATCGCCTGGCCCGCCTGATGGACGACGACGCTCCGCTCGGCCGCGCGCTGGCACCGGACGGACCCGTCAACCGGATGCTTCGGCCGGGCGGGCTCGTCGACCAACTCACCGCCGAGGGCGGCCTCCTCGACCGGCTGACCGCAGAGAACGGCGCCGTCGCGCGGGCCGTGGCGCCCGGCGGGCTCGTCGACCAGCTGACGGCCGAGGGTGGTCTGGTCGACCGGCTGACCGCCGACGACGGGGCCGTGTCCCGGGTGATCGCCCCGGGCGGGCTCGCCGACCAGTTGCTCGCCAACGACGGGCTGATCGAGCGCATCCTGCGCGAGGACGGGGTCGCCGACAAGCTCCTCGCCGAGGGCGGCCTGCTCGACACCCTCACCGCCGAGCAGGGCGCGCTGATGAAGCTTGCCGACGTCGCCGACACCCTCAACCGACTCGCCCCGGGACTCGAAGCGCTGACCCCGACGATCGACGCGTTGCACGAGGCCGTCATCACCCTCAGCCAGGTGGTCAATCCCCTGAGCAACATCGCCGGCCGGATCCCGCTGCCGCGGGGCCGGGGACGACGGCCCATCACGCGGCCGGTACCCGCCCCGCAGATCGTCGACGCCGACGAGTGAGCCGTTAAGCTAGGCGCGCACGCCTCCTTAGCTCAGCGGTAGAGCAACGCTCTTGTAAAGCGTAGGCCATCGGTTCGATCCCGATAGGGGGCTCCAACGTCGGCAGGCCTTGTCGGTGGCCGGTCCTACCGTCACCCCATGAGACAGTGCCTCAGCTGTGGCTCCGCACTCTCCAAGCGTAGCCAGAAGCTCTACTGCAGCAACACATGTCAGGCCGTGGCCCGGCGAGAGATCGGCACCAAGCGTTGGCTCGAGACCGGCGAAGCGCGCGTCGACGGCCACGATGGTCACTACATCCGGCAGCACATCGCCGAAGCGCAGTCCCACTGTTGCGCAATCTGTGGCGGAGCCAACCTTTGGCTAGGTCTGCCCCTCGCTTTGGTCTTGGACCACGTCGACGGCAACCCGACGAACAACCGCCGCGAGAATCTGCGGCTGGTCTGCCCGAACTGCGACTCACAGCTCGCGACCTACAAGAGCCGAAATCGGGGCAACGGCCGACACTCCCGTCGACGGCGGTACGCCGACGGGCAGTCGTACTAGATACTCGCAGGCGCAGGCGTCGTGTCCGCTGGTGCAAGTGGCGATCAGCCGAGGAGGTACTCGTGTCCGAAGCCGGTGTCTGGGTCGCATGGGGAATTCCCGCCCGCGGACGCGAGGGACAGGCGCTCGCGCTCCTGAAGTCCTCGCTGACGGGTTACCTCGAGCAACTGTCCACCGAGGGACGCATCGAGCGCTACGACGCCGCGGTCCTCAAGCCGCAGAGCACCGAGCTCGGCGGGTTCATCCTCATCCAGGGCACTCACGAACAGATCGACGCGCTGCGCACCGACCCGGGCTTCCAGACGTGGGCCACCCAGATTCAGCTGGTCGCCGACAAGGTCGGGATCGTCGACGCCTGGGTCGGCGGCGGCTTGTCCGAGGCCTTTGCGCTGTACGAAGAGGCGATCAAGAAGCTCGACTGACGGCGCCGGTAACGCGCCCGGCCTCCGCGACGAATGCAACAGGAGTGAAGGTTGTGATTCTCGGCTTTCACCGGTGAGCCCGGAGATAGTGCGATTCAATTGCTCTGCTCCGTCGGGGAAGAGCAGTTCAGCGCATCGGAAGGGCCAACATGGGAGCCTCCAGGTACATCGGCCGAGTCGGCGGCCTAGCCGTCGCACTGGGCGTCGGCACGGCCGTGGCGACGGGATACGGCGTCGCCGCCGCCGACGACACGTCGGCCAACTCGTCGAGCAGCCAGTCGGCGAGCACCGCCGGAGCCAGCACGGCGGGCGCCACCGCGGGCTCTCCGTCGTCGCCGTCCACGGCGGGCACGCCCACGGAGACGAAGCCCACGGCGACCACGTCCAACGAGACGACCACCACCACCACGAAGACCGGGACCGACGACACGCCCGCCGCCACGGGAACCACCTCCGGTGCGACGGCCAGCGGCGTGGTCAGCGCGCAAACCAACACCGGTAGCTCGGGCAGTACGGCATCTCCCACCGCCTCTCCCACCGCCGAGCCGACCCCCACCGCCGAACCGACCCCCACCGCCGAGCCGACTCCGGCGCCCGAACCGACGGCCGAACCCACCACAACGCTCGAGGTCAGCGCCCCCACGCCGACGAAGAAGCCGAAGCCCAACGACGCCCCCGCGGCCGTGTCCGCCCCGGCCCCCGCGTCGACGTCCCCGTCGACGGCCACGGTCAAGACGCCGTCGACCAACGCCGTCACCCCCACCGCGGCGAAGGTGACGACCGACGACCCGGCCCCCAAGCCAAACCCGTCCCCCACGCAGACGGCCACGCTCGCGGTCGTCTCGGCCGCCCTCGCCGACGTGACCCCGTCGGCCCCGGCACCCGTCGCTGCGCCGAACCCGTTGGCCGCGGTGGGCAGCATGGTGTCCAACGTCGTCAACTGGATGCTGGCGCCCTTCATCGGGGCGGGTGCGCCGACCCCCGCCGCGCCGCCGCTGGCGTGGTCGCTGCTGGCGTACGCCCGCCGGGAGTTCGACGACTTCGTCAACGCGGTCACCGGGCGCACCACCGCAGCACCGGCGGTCGCCACCGACGTCACCAGCCTGTCGCTGGCCGCCGCCACCAACGCCCTCGCTCAGGCGGCCGTGGTCAACGTGCCCAACTTCCCGCTGCCGGGCGCTCAGCTGAGCCCGTCGACTCAGTTCGTCCAGTGGGTGACGGGCAACTATCAGACCGGCAACCCGTTGATCGCGGACACCCTGACCCGGTTCGGCATCACGGGCACCGACGTCGGCGTCATCTGGGACAACGGCATGGTCGACGATCCGACGACGCCCTACAACGAGCATCAGGTGCTGATGGCGTTCGGCGACACGTTCAGTGGCGCCAACATGACCGGCAACTGGCGCTTCAACGTACTGCTGCGCAGCGCCGACACCGTGCTCTCCGACGGGATCACCATTCCCAACGGAGAGTGGTTCAACGGCAACATGTTCGGCGGCACGCCGCTGAGCAGCCCGACTACCGCGCGGCAGATCATCCACCCCGACGGTCTGCCCGCCGGCGTCACGCTCATCCCCACCGCCGGCATCTCCATCCCGACGCCCGGCACGCAGTTCGGCGTCACCCAGTACGTGAACTTCATGTCGGTGTCCAACTGGGGTGCCGCCGGCCAGTGGACCACCAACTACTCGGCGGTCGCCTACTCGACCGACAACGGCGAGAACTGGACGGTCGCACCGACTTCCGTGCGTTACAACGACCCCTACAGTGGCAACGCGAACTTCCAGCAGGGCGCCTACGTCCGCCCCGGCGACGGCTACGTCTACAACTACGGCACGCCGAACGGCCGCCAGGGCGCCGCCTACGTCTCGCGGGTCGCCGAGAAGGACATCCTCGACACCAGCAAGTACGAGTACTACAGCGCCGGTTCGGCCGGCGGCTGGTTCGGCTGGGGCGCCACCCCGGCGGGTTGGTACAAGAACCAGCCGGCCAAGGCTTCGGCGGTCTTCGGCCAGGACACCGGCGCGTGCGGCGTCGCGAACCCCGGCAATCAGGTCAGCGAGATGTCGGTCCAGTACAACAAGCAGCTGAAGAAGTACGTCGTGCTGTACGGCGATCAGTTCAACAACATCGTCATGCGCACCTCGGACACGCCTCAGGGCGGCTGGTCGGGCGCGAAGGTGCTGATGGCCCAGCAGCCCGGCGGCATCTACGCACCGATGATGCATCCGTGGTCGCCCGCGACGATGGGCACCGGAACCGATCTGTACTGGAACCTGTCGCTGTGGTCGCAGTACAACGTGATGCTCATGAAGACCGACCTCACGAAGGTCTAGGACCGCCCGTGTTGCGTGGCATCCTGGCGGGAGCGGCGGCGGTGACGTTGGTGCTCTCGCCGGCGGCCGTGGCCACCGCGGATCCCGTTGCGCCGCAAGCGGATACGCCGTGCTCCTCGGAGGTCGAGGGTGCGTTGACGTGGCCGGCCGGCGCCGACGCACCCTTGACGTGCGACGGCGCCAGCTGGCGGCCCGTCACCGATCCCTATCCGATCAGCGACGAGTGGGTGAGTTCGGGGCCGGTGATGACCCTGCACGGCCAGGGCCGTCGCAATCCGATGCTGGAATCCGGCCGGTGGACCGCAACTCCGCTGACACCCGAGACCGCCTGTGGCGCAACGCAGTTCGCCGTGATCTCGGGAACACCTACCCTGGGGCCGCCGCAGTCCGACCGCGGCGAACCCGGCCGACCGCTCGACCTCGAAGTGGTCCCCCGGCTCTTCACCGTCGAGCTGACCGGCGACTGCCTGTGGCGTCGGTCTTCTTAGGGCGCCGTCACGGCGCCAGGAAGACCGACGTCTCCGAGCATCCGGTCACCGCGTGGCCCGGCGGGAACGAGCGCGGATCGGCGTCGACGATGACGTCGTCGCGGTAGAACGCACGCGCCTCGTCGGCGGAGCATTCGAACGCCGCGTTCAGCACGCGGAACGTGGCGCCATCGGCATCCGGAACCGGCTTGCCCATCCAGTACCCGTGCCGTGCGTCGCGGGCGAAGGAGCCCTCGAGCACGTCGAACGTTCGGGGATCGGCGTCGACCACGCGATCGGTGAAGTAGAAGACGCCGTGGTCGTCTCGGGAGTAGCCGCCGCCGAGCACCCGGAAGGTGGCCGGATCGGCGCCGACGACCGGATTGCCGTTCACCTGCACGAAGCGGTCGTCCCTGGTGAACAGGTAGTAGTCCGAGTCGGAGACGATTTGGAAGTTGGCGGGGTCATCCGACAGCACCCGGCCGTCGGACCAGTACACCGCGGTGGAGTCCTTGGTCAGGTTGCCGTCGAGCAACTCGAAGTGGTCGGGGTCGTCGCTGAGCACCGTGTCGCGCTGGTAGACGTGATCGCCGTCCTTGGCGAAGTCCGGGCGGTCTAGCAACTCGAAGGTCGCGGGGTCGGCGTCGGGAAGCGGCCGACCGTCGACGTAGACCGCCGAGCGGTCCTTCGCGAACGTCCGGTCGAGCGGATCGAACGACCCGGCGTCGGCCCCGCCGACCTCGACCGCCTTGCCGGGGAAGGCCTGAAGGTAGAAGACCGCGTCCCCCCGCACGTGATAGCCGGCCGAATCGAAGAGCGAATCGGGCGCGCCGTTGCGGTCGCACCCCGCCAGCGCCGCCACGACGGCGACGCACACGGCGGCGGTCAGCCTGCGCATCGCCGTGGCGGACGGGGCGATCCTGTCATGGGCCAACGGTACTCGGCTGGACCTAGACTCGGGGCGTGCGCGACGTTCTCGAGGATCTTCTCGCGGTGTGGCATGCCGGGGGGACGGCGGGTCTGGCGACCGTCGTGCGCACCATGAAGTCCGCGCCCCGCGCGGCGGGTGCGGCCATGGTCGTCGCTCCGGACGGATCGGTGGCGGGTTCGGTGTCCGGCGGGTGCGTGGAAGCGGCGGTCTACGACCTGGCCGGGGAGGTCGTGCAGACCGGCCGGCCCCGGCACCAGCGCTACGGCATCACCGACGACGACGCCTTCGCGGTCGGACTGACGTGTGGCGGAATCATCGACATCTTCGCCGAACCCGTGTCCCGCGAGACGTTTCCGCAACTCGAGGCCGTCGCCGACGACATCGCCTCACACCGCCCGGTCGCGGTCGCCACGGTGATCGCCCATCCCGACGTCGAGTGGATCGGCAGGCGGCTCGTCGTCGGCGAGGCGAGCGCCGACGGCTCACTGGGGTCCAGTCGCGCGGACGACGCCGTCGCCGACGACGTGCGCGGCCTGCTTGCCGCGGGCCGCACCGCCGTGCTCACCTACGGCCCCGACGGCCAACGCCAGGGCGAGGGCATGGAGGTCTTCGTCTGCAGCCACGCGCCGCGGCCCCGGATGATCGTCTTCGGCGCCATCGACTTCGCCTCGGCCCTGACCCGGCAGGCGGCGCTCCTTGGCTATCGCGTCACGGTGTGCGACGCCCGTCCCGTCTTCGCGACGCCCGCCCGGTTCCCCGCCGCCGACGAGGTGGTCGTCGACTGGCCCCACCGTTACCTCGCCGGCCAGCAGGAGCTGGGCACGATCGACGCCAGGACCGTCATCTGCGTCCTCACCCACGACCCCAAGTTCGACGTGCCGGTGCTCGCCGTGGCCCTGCGCCTGCCGCACGTCGGCTACGTGGGCGCGATGGGGTCTCGCCAAACCCACCTCGACCGCCTCGACCGGCTGCGAGAGGAGGGCCTCTCCGACGCCGAGACCGCCCGGCTGTCCAGCCCCATCGGGTTGGACCTCGGCGCCCGGACCCCCGAGGAGACGGCGGTGTCGATCACCGCCGAGATCATCGCCAGGCGATGGGGTGGCGGCGGCCGACCACTCGCCGAACTGGACTCCCGCATCCACCACGACGGCGCGGACGCCGACCTCCGCCGGTAACACCCTCCCGCGACCGGACGATACGTCGGTGAGCTTTGCTGGCGTAGTGTCGGCAATGAAATCTCGTCGGGACAGGGGTGGCAGATGAGCGTAAAGAACTTCGGTGCGGCACTGCTCGTCGCGGCGGGTGCCTCCGTGGCGGTGGCGATGGCCGGGCCGGCCCATGCGGACCCCACGGACGACGCGCAGTCACAGCAGGTCGACCAGGCGTTCCTGAAGGCCGTCAAGGATCAGGGCCTGAAGCTGAAGTCGGACGCCTACGCCGTCGACCTGGCCCACTCGACGTGTGACGTGTTGACCCGTACCGGTTCGGTCGAGAACGCGTTGCGCCACATCCAGAACGCCACCGACTGGTCGGACAGCAAGAAGATCGGCTCCTTCGGCAGCCTTTCGGTGCAGGGTTACTGCCCCAAGTCGATGCCCAAGCAGTAGTCCGGTTCCTAGCCGACTACGCCCCGCAGGCCGTCGGCGCCGAAGACGGGTTCGAGCATCGCCGAGTAGTCGGGGCCCCGCCGGACCAGCTGGCCGCCGTCGACGTTGATCACCTGACCGGTGATCCAGCTCGCGGCGTCGCTGAGCAGGAAGACCGAGGCGTTGGCGATGTCCTCGACTTCACCCACCCGGGGCAGTGGGGTACTGACCCGGTAGTCCTCGCTGAGTTCGGGCGAATCCAGCACCAGCGCAACGAGTTCGGTGCGGATGAGCCCGGGCCGGATGGAGTTGACCCGCACCCACGACGCGCCGAGCTCGTCGGCGCCGAGCTGCATCAGGTGGTCGACCGCGGACTTGCTGACGCCGTACGCGCCGAACCACCGGTGCGTGTTGCTGGCCGCCACCGACGAGATGCCGACGAACGAGCCCCCGCCACCGCGCACCATCTCCCTGGCGGTGTGCTTGAGCACGTACATGGTGCCGTTGACGTTGAGGTCGACGGTGCGCCGCCACGCCTCGGAGTCGACCTGGGTGATCGGGCCGATCGTCTCCGAGCCGCCCGCACAGTGCACGACGCCGTTCAGCCGGCCGTGCCACGCCACGGCGGCGTCCACCATCGCGGCGACCTCGTCCTCGTTGGTGACGTCGGCGGGCTCGTATCTGACCTCACCCCGGCCCTCGCCCGCACTCGAGGCGATCTCCTCCTGCGCGGCGGCGAGACGATCGGCGTTGCGTCCCACCAGAACCACGTCGCCACCCGCGGCCGCGATCGCGGTGGCGACGCCCTTGCCGATGCCACTCCCGCCACCGGTGACGACGTACGTCCGATCCGCCAATGAAAGCTGCACCGTGGGCCCCTTGTCGCAGAACTAGAACACGTTCTCGTATGTAACCACACGCGGTTGCGCGGGCGACACAGCCAACGCGAAGCCCGCCCACAGAAACCGTACGCACGCACCAGTTCCCACCCGAATGCGCGCTTGAAGTCGACCGTGTCGGCGTATCGTCGTCAGCACTGACGGGTCCCGCGCACGACGGGTCCACCTAGAGAAGGCGTGGCGATGACGACCCAACAGCTCTCTGTACGACGACTGCTCGTCGCCGGCGGCTTCGCCGTCGCGATCGCCGCCGCCCCCGCGGTCGCCGCATTCGCCGCTCCGTCGGTCGCACCGTCCTTTGGGGCCGCGTGCCCCAACGGGGAGACCGAGGACGTCTACACCGACGCGTGCACCCCCGACCTCGTCCCGAACTCGCCGGCGGTCCAGACGTCCCCCGGCGGTCTGCCGTCGGTCGACGGAGTGCCGTGCACCGGCGGCAACTCCGGCCAGTGCATCGGCCTGTCCGAGGACGCCCCGCAGTACGTGCCGCCGTCGTCGTCGGTCGGCTCGAGCCCGACGGTCACCGGCTCTACCAACTAGCCCGAGGCGACGCCTACGGAGACAACTCGCAGTATGTGAGCAGATTTCTGCCAGCTTCCATACAATCCACGCATGCCGCACTTCGAGATGTCCGCACGTCGCCTCATCGTCGCCGGTGGGTTCGCCCTCGCCGTCGCCGCCGCGCCCGCCGTGGGAGCGTTCGCACTCCCCGTTGCCGTTCCGGGCACCCACCTGGCGGACGACTGCGCCGCGGGTGAGGACGCCGACGAGTTCACCGGGTCGTGCGTGCCGTTCGTGGTGCCCAATTCGCCGTTGCCGCCGGCGTTCACCACCCCCGCGGGCAACCCCGACATTCCGGAGATCGACGGCGTGCCGTGCACCGGACGCGACTCCGGCGCATGCATCGGCTTGGCCGAGGACGCCCCGCAGTACGTGCCGCCCACCTCGTCGGTCGAATCGGATCCGACGATCACCGGCTCCACCAACTGACGGGCGCTCTCAGGGAACGCGTCGAACTCGTGCAGATTCCCGGGAGCTTCCCTACAATTCCTGCGACGAACCGTCAATATTCTCGGGCGCTACGAAGACTCCCGAAAATCACAGAAAGCGTGACAATGCCGCACCTTGAATTCTCAGCACGACGAATCATCCTCGCCGGCGGATTCGCGCTCGCCTTCGCCGCCGCTCCCGCGGTGGCCGCCTTCACCGTGCCCGTCGCCGCGAACGCCGCACCTGCGGCGTCGTGCCCGGCCGGCGAGGAGGAGGACCTGTTCACGGGTTCGTGCCTGCCCCACACCGTGCCCAACTCGCCGACGAACAACGGCTACCCCGAGTCGAACGTCGAGCAGTCCCCCGGCGGCCTGCCGTCCGTCGACGGCGTCCCGTGCACCGGTGGCAACACCGGCCAGTGCATCGGCCTGCAGGAGAACGCCCCCAGGTTCGTGCAGCCGCCGACGAGTATTGACGGCGGGTAATACCCATCTGCTCTGGGCGGCTCGTCGAGTCGCCTAGAGTTGGGTCATGGCTGCAAAACCTGATCCTGCCGAAATCGGTGACGTCGAGCCCCTGGCCGACAGCACCGCCCGCATGGCGAGGCGTGTCGTCGCCGCCTACGCCACCGACGCCGACGAGTGCCGCGTGTTCCTGTCGATGCTGGGCATCGGACCGGCTAAGCAAGAGGCGTAGGTGAGCTCGGGGGGAGGCCCACCGGCCGACTCCGGGCACACGGAGGTCGTCACCGGGGGCGAGTCCGACTTCGTTGTCGTAGCCAACCGGCTGCCGATCGACATGGAGCGGCGACCGGACGGCTCCACGACGTACAAGCGGAGCCCGGGGGGCCTCGTCACGGCGCTGGAGCCGCTGCTCCGGCGACGGCGCGGCGCCTGGGTGGGCTGGCCGGGCGTCACCGACGGTGACGAGGAACCCATCTACGAGGACGACCTCGAGATGCGACCGGTCGCGCTGTCCGCCGACGACTTCGCCGATTACTACGAGGGCTTCTCCAACGCCACCCTGTGGCCGCTGTACCACGACGTCATCGTCAAACCGATCTACCACCGGGAGTGGTGGGACTCCTACGTCGAGGTGAATCGGCGCTTCGCCGACGCGACGGCCAAGGCGGCGGCACCCGGCGCGACCGTCTGGGTCCAGGACTACCAGCTCCAGCTGGTCCCGAAGATGCTGCGCATGCTGCGGCCCGACCTGACCATCGGTTTCTTCCTGCACATTCCGTTTCCGCCCGTCGAGCTCTTCATGCAGATGCCGTGGCGCACGGAGATCATCGAGGGACTGCTGGGCGCCGACCTCGTCGGCTTTCATCTGCCCGGTGGCGCACAGAACTTCATGATCCTGGCGCGCCGCCTCCTCGGCGCCAACACCTCACGCGCCAACGTCGGCGTGCGATCCCGCTTCGGGGAGATCCAGGTCGGGTTCCGCTCCGTGAAGGTGGGCGCGTTCCCCATCTCGATCGACTCCGAGGAACTCGACACCAAGGCGCGCAACCGCGGCGCCCGTCAGCGTGCGAAGGAGTTGCGCGCCGACCTGGGCAATCCGCGCAAGATCCTGCTGGGCGTCGACCGGCTGGACTACACCAAGGGCATCGACGTTCGGCTGCGCGCCTTCTCGGAGTTGCTCGACGAGGACAGGATCGACCCGGACGACACCGTGTTGATCCAGCTGGCCACCCCCAGTCGAGAGCGCGTTCAGAGTTACAAGGTGATGCGCGAGGACATCGAACGCCAGGTGGGGCACATCAACGGCGAGTACGGCAAGGTCGGGCATCCGATCGTGCACTACCTGCACCAGGCGTTGCCCCGGGACGAACTGATCGCGTTCTTCGTCGCGGCCGACGTCATGCTGGTGACGCCGCTGCGCGACGGGATGAACCTGGTGGCCAAGGAGTACGTCGCGTGTCGCAGCGACCTCGGCGGCGCGCTGGTGCTCAGCGAATTCACCGGCGCCGCAGCCGAACTCCGGCAGGCCTACCTCACCAACCCGCACCACCTCGACGGGGTCAAGGACGCAATCGAGGCGGCGCTGGCACAGACCCCCGACGAAGGCCGCCGGCGCATGCGCGCGCTGCGTCGGCAGGTGCTGGCCCACGACGTCGACCGCTGGGCACGTTCGTTCCTCGACGCCCTCGCCGCCACCCGGGAGGACGCTCCTAGATCGGAGTGATGTCCCTGATCCGCCACTCCTGGCCCACCTTCTGGTAGTCGACCTTCAGCCGGCTGCCGTCGTAGAGGGGCTGCTTGGTCTTGTCGGTCAGCACGCGGTTCATGTAGACCATCACCGAGCCCGAATTACGATGCGCGTCAAGCATTCCCACGCCCACGACGTTCACCTGGCTGATGAGCTGGCGTTGCCGTGCCGCGGGGATCACGTTCCTGGTGGTGTCGTCCTCGTACTCGCGACGGAAGTCCGGCGTCAACAACCGGTACGCGTCGGTGCGACTGCGCTCGATCGTCTGGTAGTCGAAGCCGAGGATGACCGGGATCTGCTGGGCCGCCAGCTCGGGCAGTTCAGCCCTGGCCTCCTGCTCTCCGACCCGCTCGACGCGGTTCCAGTACAACGTGCCGCCAAATCCGGCGAGCACGACGAAGCCGGCCGCGAGGACTACGCCGGCGAGCACCGCCAACCTGGAGCTCCAGCGACCCATCAGTTGCCCCCGTCGGGATACTTCAGGTCGTAACCCGTCATGCGCCCGTTGTCGTCCTCGTGCACGATGACCCGCAGCCGGTAGGGCTTCGAGGGTGCGTTGACGCCGTCGAGGTTGGTCACCGTCACCCGCACCGACACCAGAACCGAGGCGTTGTCGGCGGTCTCGTCGATCTTCTCCAGCGCCGAGCCGTTGATGACGGCCTCGGAACTGGCGTTGGTGTCACGGAAGATCGCCTTGAGATTCTCGACGTTGTTGCCCTGGCTCATCATGTCCCGAAGCGGGCCGCTGATGCCGTTGACGAACCGGTTCACGCTGTCGTCGATGTCGTTCTGGGTGTAGCTGAACATGTTGACCACGGTCTGCGACGCGGTGTCGACGAACCTTTGATCCCGGGCCTCCTCCGCGCGGGCGTCACCCTGCTGGGTGAACAGCACTGCGACCACTCCGGCCATCGCGGCGACCAGCAACGCCGTGACACCGAGGGCGAGGCCTGCGACCAGCGCGCGATGCGGCTGCCGCCGCGGCGGGGGCCCGACCGGCTTGACCGGCCGCACCTTGCCCACCGTCGGGGTCTCCACCACGACGTGCTCGGGAACCGCGGGGACCGTTCCGGACGCCGGGCCGGCCGCCCTGGATGCGCGACGGCGGGCGGCGGCCTTCCGAGCCGACTCCGGTGTGTCCGTTGCCGATTCACCGGTCGTCGTGTCTGTCATCGGTCCTCCCGAGTTGCTTCGCTCCTGCCCTCCGCAACGTAGCCGATCACGCCTGCCTCGGATCCAGCATCAGGTCCACCCACGTCTCGGCGGTGTCCACCTTGTCCATCCCTGCGGCGAAGACGCCCGTACCCCCGGCGGGGTCGACGAAGACTCCGTTCTTGGAATCGTACGTCGCCGCGGCGGGACCGCTCGCCTGTGGCGGCACGGCCTCGGAGGGCAGCAGTGGCCCCTGGCCGGGCGGAAGCTCTGCCGGCGGCGGTGCGTCTGCCGGCGGCGGGGTGCCCGGTGGCGGGGTGCCCGGTGGCGGTGGCGGCGTCCTGCCGTACGGCGGCACGATCTGGTCCGGTGGCGCGTAGTACGGCAGCGGCGGTGGCGGCCCGTTGTCGTTGGGCGGCACCGGCAGCGGGAACGGCGCGTTCGGCGCGGGACCGGGCCCCGGCGGCACCCCCGGCGGCAGCTGGACCACCGGCGGCCCAGGGTCGTAGTCCGCCTCGGGCGGAATGTTCGGGAACTTGTTCGGGGGCGTGATGTTCCGGGGATTCTCGACCGGTGTGCCGTAGGGCACCGGCGGACCGCGCCACGGATTGTTGCCGATCGGCACGTAGCCGCGGGGATCGCGGCACAGCTGCACCGTGGGCGCCCGCTTGCCGGGGAACTCCTGGCAGGGGTAGTTGCGGGCGCCGCGCACCACCGACGGGTCGTTCTGGGCGGTCTTGCAGTACAGGTCGGTGGGCAGCTCGCGCAGCGTCGTGTCCGCCGGCGACCGGATCATGGCCGGCGGGATGAAGCCCGTCGAGCAGGGCGGTGCGTCACCCAGGTTGACCTTGAAGTCGAGCTTGCCGCCCTCGTCGGCGGGCAGCCCGCCACCGACGGTGAGCAGTGCGGCGAACAGCGCCGGCAGGATCACCAGTGCCTGTTCGATCGACTTGCGGTAGATCACGCCGATGCGGCCGGCGTTCGCCAAGTTGGCGGCGAGCATCGGGAAGTTCGGGCGGATGCCGTCGAAGGTGGTGTTGGCGGCCTGCGCGGCGCCGGGTGCCGTCTGCAGCACCGACCGCACCTGGGGGTCGGCCTTCGCGACCTGGGTGCTGAACCGGGCCAGCCCGTCGGCGAGGGACTTGATGTCGTCACCGCTGCGGATCTGCGAGTCGAGGAACGGCCCTGCCTGGTCGATCAGCTGCGCGATCTGGCCGTAGTTGTTGTTGGCCTCGTCGATCAGCAGCCGCGACGACTGGATCATCCGGGCCAGTTCGGGACCGGAACCGTTGAACGCCTTGAACGTCTCGCGCAACAGGTCCTGCACGCGGGCGTCGCCGATGCTGCTGACCAACGTGTCGGCCTGCGCGAGCAGTACGGCGATGTCCTGCCCGACGGCGGTGCGGTCGAGGCCGATGTTCGCCCCGTCGCTCAGCAGGTTCGTCGACGGGTCCTTCGGCGGCACCAGGTCGACGTACTGCTCGCCGATGGCCGAGACGCTCTTGACGGTGGCGGTCACGTTGTCCGGCACGTCGGTGTCGGTGTTGAGCCGCATCGACGCCACCACTCCGGTGTCGTCGAGGCTGACCTTCTCGACGCGGCCGATCGTCACGCCGCGGTAGGTGACGTTGGCGTTCTCGTACAGCCCGCCACCGGCCTTGAAGTCGGCGGTGATGTGGTACGCGCCGATGCCGACCGCAGCAGGCAGGTGGAGGTAGAACGCCGAGATGGAACCGACGCAGATGACGGTGACGACCGCGAAGATCGACAGTTGCAGACGTGTCAGGCGATCCAGCATCTAGGGAGTCCCCCCGTCGTGCTGCGTCGCGGTGCCCGGCGGGATCTTGAACGGGTCGGCGGCCTGCCCGGACAGGTTCGCCATCGCCCCGACCAGGAAGTCGGGCGGGTTGATGATCTCGGACATGTGCTTCATGTTCGGGTCGAGGCCCTTCGAGGTGGTGAACACCGACTCACCCGTCCGCCGCAGCGTCAGGTCGAACGTCACGAACACGTTCAGGTAGTCGCCACGAACCGCGTTGCGCAGGTACTTGTAGTGGAACGGGAACGTCGGCAGGATCTCGAGATCCTTGATCAGGTCGTCGGCGTTGTCGTTGAGCGCCTTGACGACCGGATACAGGTCCTTGAAGTCGGCGACGAGGTCGACCTTGGTCTCCGAGAGCACGTGCGAGGCCACGCCCGCGAACGTCCGCAGCGCGGTGAACGCGTCGACGATGTTGCTCCGGTTGTCGTTGAGCACCTTCAGCGCCGCGGGCAACGAGTCCAGCGCGCGTCCGAGGCTGTCCCGACCGTTGGCCAGGATGCCTGCGAAGCGGTTCAGCCCGTCCAACGCGGCGACGATGTCACCGGTCTGCTGGTCGAGCGAGGACGTCAGCTCCGCAAGCCGCGGGATCAGGTCGGTGAACTGACCGGACCGGCCGGCGACCGCGGTGTAGAACTCGTCGGTGATGTCTTGCAGCGCACCGAGGTTGCCCTTGTTGACCACCACGCCCAGCGACGACAGCACCTCTTCGGTGGTGGGGTAGCGACCGGCCCGCGACAGCGGGATGTTGGCACCGTCGCGCAGCTTGCCCTGTCCCGCCTGGTCCACCGGCGGGGTGAGGTCGATGTGCTGCGAGCCGAGCAGGGAGGTCTGGGCCACCTTCGCGGTCACGTTCTCCGGAAGGTCGACGGAGCCGTCCAACGACACCTTGACCGCCGCGTAGAACGTGCCGTCGGGGCGCTGCATCGCCTCGATGCCGGACACGCTGCCGACGGTCACGTCGTCGACCATCACCGGGGAGTTCTGCGGCAGGGTCGCCACGTCGGGCAGTTCGACGGTGATGGTGTACGAGCCGCTGCCGTGGCCCGCGGTGCCGGGCATGTCGAGTGAGTTCAGACCGCCGAAGGCGCAGCCCGACATCAGGACGGCACCCGAGCCGATCGCCACGGTGGTCCGCCCGACGCGCAACGCCTTGCGTGACAGTCGTCTTCCGGTTGTCCTCACGGCTAACCACCCCCCGCTTCGGCTGGCAACGGTGGACCGGGAGCCGGTCCGGGCAGCGGGCCGGCACCGTCCGGCGGAGCTCCGTACCCCTCGGCGGGAGCACCGACCTGTGACACCTGGCCCGGCACCGGCGGTGGCGGGAGCAGCAGGTCGGTAAGCCTGCCGTCGGGTCCCAGCGTCGGCGGCGTCACGCCCGGGGCGGGCTGCCACTGCAGGTACGGCACCGGGGTCTGCGCCTTGGCCTCGGTTTGGGGTGTGTCATAGGTGATCTGGCCCTTGTAGGCGGTGATGCTGTTGATCGGGTGGAACAGGATCGGCGGGTAGTTCACCGCGAGCCGCTTCAACACCGGTGCCATGCGTTGCCGGCAGATCTCGGCGCGCTTGAAGTTGTCGGGCGAGGCGCCGACGTCGAAGGTGCCACCGCAGATGAACTGCACCGGGTTGGCGAAGTTGGGCAGCGACAGCAGGCCGCCGACGGTGCCCTGCGCCGGGTTGTAGATGTTGTAGAAGTTCGCCAGGCCGTTCGGCGTGATGTGCAGAACCTGCTCGATGTCGTCGCTGTGCTGGGTCAGCAGGTTGGTGAAGTCGGTCAGCTTGCCGATCTGCCCGATCAGCGCTTGGTTGTTCTCGTTGAGGAAGCCCCTGACGTCACCCAGCGCCTGGTTGAGTGCGCCGAGCGTCTGGTCCAGATCCTTCGAGCTGTCGGCCAGCACCTGCGACACCGAGGCCACGTGATTGGAGAACTGCACGATCTGCTCGTTGCTGTTCGCCAACGCGTTCACCAGTACCTGCAGGTTGCGCACCGTGCCGAACAGGTCGGTCCGCGAGTCGCCGAGGCGACCCGCCGTCTGCGACAGTTCCCGCAGCGCGTTGCGGAAGGAATCGCCGTTGCCGTCGAACGTGTCGGCGGCCTGGTTGACGAACGCGGCCAGCGGTCCCTGCATGTCGCCCTGTTTGGGGCCGAGTGAGGCACTGAGCTGGGTGAGCTGTTCCTTGACGTCGTCCCATTCGACGGGGACGCCGGTGCGGTCGAGACCGATCTGCGCGCCGTCGGCCATCGCCGCCCCACCCGTGTACGCCGGGGCGAACTGGATGAACCTGGCCGACACCAGGTTCGGCGCGATGATGAGGGCCCGCGCGTCGGCGGGCAGCTTGACGTCGCCGTCGACGACCATCGTCACCTTGACGTCGTTGGCGCGGGGCTGGATGGACGTGATCTTGCCGACGGGGACGCCGACCACCCGGATCTCGTCACCCGGGTACAGACCCACCGTCGACGGGAAGTAGGCGACGACCTCGTGGCCCTTGGCCGACGGCCACACCACGTAGACGCCGCCGATCAAGGCGGCCACCAGCATGGCGACGACTGCGAACCGCAGCCACCTGTTGCGCGAACCCGGCGAATTCTCCTGTGTCATGGCGACTTCGGCCTGATCACCATGCGCTCGGAGATGAATCCGCGCAGGTAGTCCGCAAGGCTGTCCGGCAGCTTGCCCGGCTGGAAGTACGTGTCGAGCAGCACTTCGGACAGGGTGGCGGGCGGCAGCCCGTACAGGTTGATGTTGAAGCCGGGGCCGTTGCCGACGACCTCGCCGAGGGCGGTGGCGTACGGCGGCAGCCTGCGCAGGGCCTCGCCGATGTGCTCCTTGCGCTCGAGGAGGTTGTCCAGCACGGCGTTCAGCTTCTCCAGCGCCGGCTTGAACTCGCGCTTGTTGTCGGCGACGAATCCCGAGAGTTGTTCGGAGACGGCCTGAATGCCGCCGATGAGATTGCTCAGCGCCTGCCGCCGGTCGTCGAGCTCGGCGAAGAGCAGGTTGCCGTCGGTGATCAGCTGGTTGACCTGGCCGGCCCGCTGCGCGAGCGTGTCCGACACCTTCTTGGCATGGGCGAGCAACTGCTCGAGCGCCTCGTCACGCTTGTTGATGCTGCGCGACAGGTTGGCGACGCCGTCGAGCGCCCCCCGCAGCTGCGGGGTCGCGTCGCGCAGCGTGTCGGTCAGCACCTGCAGGGCCTGCTCGAACTTGGGCTTGTCGAGCTCGCCCGCGTTCTGACCCAGATCCTGCAGCGCGGTGTTCAGCGTGTAGGGAGTCGTGGTGCGGCCCAACGGAACCACCGTCGTGCTCCCGCCGCCCTTGGGCGTCACGGCCAGGGACTTCTGGCCGAGCACCGTGTCGGTCTTGATTGCCACCAGGGACTGGTCGCCGACCCGCACCTTGCGGTCGACGGTGAACTTCACCAGCGCGGAGTCGCCCGCCAGCTCGATCGAGTCGACCTTGCCGACCTTGATGCCGGAGACGTTGACGTCGTTGCCGGGGGTGATCCCGCCGGCGTCGGTGAAGTAGGCCTCGTAGTTCTTGCCCTGGGGCCAGAAGGGCAGCCCGGTGTACCCGAAGGAGACGAGTACCAGGCATGCCACCAGGACGATGCCGAAGACACCGGTGCGTACGGGGTTGCTCTCGCCAGGCCTAGCCATTCTCCGAGCACCTCCCCTTGGTGGGATCCGACGGGCCGCCGAACGGAATCAGGATGTCGCTGCCCGCAGGTCCGTTGATCTTCATCCGGATCGAGCAGTAGTAGATGTTGAAGAACGAACCGTAGGCGCCGAGGGCGTTCAGTCGCAGGTAGTTCTCCGCCAGCGGCTCGATGACCTTGTTGACGTCGGCCTTGCGCTCGTCGAGACGCTGGGCCAGGGGCCGGAGGTTCTCGACGACGCCCTGGATTGGACGTCGCCCCGTTTGCAGCAGGTCCGTCAGGTCGTTGGTGGCCGACGCCAGCGGGGGAATCGCGCCGGCGACCGGATCGCGATTCTCGGCCAGCCCGGTGATGAGCTGCTGCAACTGGTCGACCGACGCGTCGAACTGCGCGCCCTTCTCGTCGACGGTGCCCAGTACGGCGTTGAGGTTGTTGATCGTGTCGCCGATCAGCTGATCGCGGGCGGCGAGGTTCTGGGTGAACGACGACGTGGTGGCGAGCAGGGTCGACAGCGATCCGCCCTGGCCCTGCAGCAGCTCGATGATGGCGTTGCTGACCTCGTTGACCTTGCTGCCGTCGAGGCCCTTGAGCACGGGGCGTAGTCCGCCGAGGAGGGCGTCGAGGTCCAGCGCGGGTTGGGTGTTCGCCGTGCCGAGCGTCGCACCCGCCGGGAGCTTGCGCAGATCGCCTGGCCCCGAGGTGATTTCGAGATAGCGGTCACCGACGAGGTTCTGGTAGCGCACCACGGCCCTGGTCGAGGTGTACAGCTGATAGCGGCCATCGACGTCGAACGCGACGTCGACGGTGTTGTCGGGGTTGAGCTCGACGCCCGTCACCGAACCCACCGGCACACCCGCGATCCGGACGTCCTGACCGGCCTTCAGCCGGGAGGCCTCGGTGAAGGTGGCGTGAAAGGTGCTGCCCGACCCGAAGCGGAACTGACCGAAGACGACCACCAGGCCCGCCGCCACCAGGAGCATGGCGACGGTGAAGATGCTGACGTAGACGACGGTCTTGTCGCGTTTCATCTAGAAGTCGTCCCTTTCCGCGTACGCACCGTGGAACAGGAACTGCAGCGTCGACGGTGCGTCGAACTGCAACTCGGTGTTCGGCTGGTAGGGAATGTAGGCGTTGTCGGTGACGAGGAACGGCGGCCGCCACCAGGATCCGCCGTACTGCTTGCTCGGAATGTTCGGCAGGCCGCGGCAATTGGGACCGCCGGAGGCGTTCACCATCGGCAGGCTCTCGGGATACGTGTAGGCGGGAGCGCCGGGCAGGAAGTTCGACGCGACGAACAGGCCGGGGCGGATGCCACCGATGACGGGTGCGAACGTGTCGACCGCCTGCGCGACGCCGTTGAGCAGACACCCCAGCTCCGGGGAGTAGTCACCGAGAACCTTCAGCGGCGCGCGCAGGCGCTGGACCGCGGCGATCAGGTCCTCGGCCCCCGGCTGCAGCGTGGCCGTGCCGTTGTTCGCCAACCCGGTGGCCGCCAGCAGCGTCGCGTTCAGGTTGTCCTGCTGGTCGACGAGGGTGTTGCTGATCGTCGGCGTGTTGTCGAAGACCGTGACCAGGTCGGGTGCGGCGTCGGCGTAGACGTTGCCGACCACGCCGGTCTTCTGGAAGACCTGCTGCAGTTGCGGCAGCTTCGGATTGAACTGCTGCAGGTAGGAATTGAGCCCGGCCAGCGTGGCGCCGAGGTCGTCGCCGTGGCCACGAACGCCTTCGCCGAGCGCGCTCAGCGTGGCGTTGAGGTTGACGGGGTCGACCTTCTGCAGGGTGTTGGTCAACGACTCGAAGAGCGTGTTGACCTCGAGCTGCACGTCGGGTGCGTTCACCTGGGCGCCGGGGCGCAGGGAGCCACCCTTCGGCTCGTCGGGGGTCAGGAACTCGACCGCCTTGGCGCCGAACACCGTCGTGCCCGCGATGCGCACCTTCGCGTTGGACGGGATGTACTGCATCTGGCTGCTGTCCATGGCCAGCGTCAACTTGGCCTGCTCGCCGGCATATTCGATGGACTCGACCTTGCCGATCTGGATGCCGCGGTACTTGACCTTGGCGTCGGTCTCCATCACCAGACCCGCACGCGGGGCCGTCACGGTCACCGTGTCGGTGGCGGTGAACGCCGCCGTATAGGAGAGGTAGGTGAAGACGACGGCCGCCAGCAGGACAGACGCGAGGATCGCCGCGGCGATCCGCACGTGACTGCGCTTGGCGTCACCCATGACTCGACCCGCCTATCCGGACAAGTTGAAGTTGCCCGACGCGCCGTAGGCGGCCAGGGAGATGAGCAGGGTAATCGTCACCACGACGATGAGCGACGTCCGGACTGCTTGACCGACGGCGATCCCCACGCCGACCGGGCCACCGGATGCGTTGTAGCCGTAGTAGGTATGGACCAGCATCACCGCTATCGACATCACGATGGCTTGGAGGAAGGACCACAGCAGGTCCGTCGGTACCAGGAACGTGTTGAAGTAGTGGTCGTAGAGACCCGCGGACTGTCCGTTGATGAAGACCGTGGTGAACCGGGCGGCGAAGAACGCCGCCAGCACCGACAGTGAGTACAGCGGGACGATCGCAATCAGTCCCGCGATGATCCGCGTCGACACCAGGTAGGACACCGAGTGCACCGCCATGGCCTCGACGGCGTCGATCTCCTCGGCGACGCGCATGGCGCCCAGTTGGGCGGTGGTGCCGGCGCCGATCGTCGCGGCCAGCGCGATGCCTGCGATCACCGGCGCCACGATGCGGACGTTGAGGAAGGCCGACAGGAAGCCGGTGAGCGCTTCGATGCCGATGTTGCCCAGGGACGAATAGCCTTGGACGGCAATGACACCGCCGGAGGCTAGCGTCAGGAACGCAGCCACGCCGACGGTGCCGCCGATCATCACCAGGGCGCCGGCGCCCATGGTCATCTCGGCGATGAGGCGGATGGTCTCCTTGCGGTACCGGGTCAGCGCGTTGGGGATGTAGCGCACCGACTCGCCGTAGAAGAGGGCCTGCTCCCCCATCGTGTCGATCGCCTTGGGGACGCCCCTGAAGAATCTGCGGATGCGCAGTGTCGCGTCGTAGCTCATCGTGCCAACACCCGGACACCGACCGCCGTCAGGATCACGTTGATCACGAACAAACAGATGAAGGCGTAGACCACCGTCTCGTTGACCGCGACGCCAACGCCCTTGGGGCCGCCCTTGACCGTCAGTCCGCGATAGCAGCCGACCAGCCCGGCCATCAGACCGAACAGCAGGGCCTTGAACATGGCGAGTACCAACTCGCCGAGCCCGGTCAGAATGGTGAGTCCGTTGATGAAGGCGCCGGGGTTGACGCCCTGGAGGAAGACCGAGAACACGTAGCCGCCGGCGATGCCGATGGCGCAGACCAGACCGTTGAGCAGCAGGGCCACCAGGGTCGACGCCAGCACGCGCGGGACGACGAGGCGTTGGATCGGGTCGATGCCGAGCACCCGCATCGCGTCGATCTCTTCGCGGATGGTGCGGGCGCCGAGGTCCGCGCAGATCGCGGTGGCGCCGGCGCCGGCGACGACGAGCACCGTGACGACTGGACCCAGCTGGGTGATGGTGCCGAACGCGGTCCCCGCCCCGGAGAGGTCGGCGGCGCCGAGCTCCCGAAGGAGGATGTTGAGCGTGAACGCCACCAGGACGGTGAACGGGATGGCGACCAGCAGCGTCGGGACCAACGAGACGCGCGCGATCATCCACGTCTGATCGAGGAACTCGCGGAACTGGAACGGTCTGCGGAAGATCTTGACGAAGGTGTCCAGGGACATCTCGAAGAAGCCGCCGACGGCCCGCGCCGGAGCCGTCAGCTGTTCCTTCAACCTGGACTCCGTTCTCGGGTCGGGGGGTCGAAAATCGGTGACGGCGAATAGTCGGAGACTATGAGCCGCGACAACCCTTCAACCGCTCGGTTTTGCGCCGCTCTTAGTGAGCCGGCTCATATTAACTAGAACACGTTCGCAGTGTCAAAGAACGGTGATATCCGTCGATATTGGGGTATCTCTGCAGGTCAAAGCCACTGTGACGTAGGTCATTCTATAACGTGTTCTAGTCGCCCCGACGAGCTGACAACCGAGACTGTCAGTCTCGCGAAGACATCAGCCCGTTGGCCGAGAATCCCAGTTCGGGATCGCGATCAGCAAAGTACTCGTTCATCGTCGATCCGAGGTCGTCGACGGCCCAGGCATCCGACCCCGCGGTGAAGTGCTTCTCGGCCGTCGGCGCCGCCACCAGCGTCACGGTTGGACCATAGACGATGAAGAGCTGTCCGTTGACCCCTTCGGCCGCCGGCGAGGACAGATACTGCACCAGGGTCACCACGTGCTCCGGTGACAGCCCGTCGATCCGCCCGTCCTCCAGGGGTGGGGCGTCCCCGAAGACGTCGGCCGTCATGGCCGTCCTGGCGCGCGGCGCGATCGCGTTGGCCCGGACGCCGTAGCGTCCGAGGGCTCGCGCGGCGGTCAACGTCAGTGACGTGATGCCCGCCTTCGCCGCGCCGTAGTTGGCCTGGCCGACCGGGCCCGCCAGGCCCGCCTCCGACGAGGTGTTGACGATGCGGCCGTAGACCGTTCCGCCGTTCTCCTTGGCCTTCGAGCGCCAATAGGTCGCCGCGTTGCGGGTCAGCAGGAAGTGCCCGCGCAGGTGCACCGCGATGACGGCGTCCCAGTCCTCGTCGGTCATGTTGAACAGCATCCGGTCGCGCGTGATCCCCGCGTTGTTCACGACGATCGACAGGCCGCCGAGTCCGTCGGCCGTCGCGACCAGTTCGTCGGCCGTGCTGCGGGCGCCGATGTCGCCCGCGACCGCCACGCCCTTCGAGCCGGCGGCGGCGATCTCGTCGAGCACGTCGGATTGGTCGAGCGCGCCGGCGATGTCGTTGACGACCACCGTGGCTCCGGCCCGGGCCAAGCCGATCGCCTCGGCCCGGCCCAGTCCCGCGGCCGCACCGGTCACCACCGCGACCAGTCCGGACAGATCCGTCGAGTCAGTCTGCGTGCTCATTTATGAATACCTCTAGTCCTTGCGAATGATGGCTGCCCGCGGACATTCGGCGACCGACTGCTCGGCCACGTCCTCCTGGCCCGGCGGGACGGGGTCGGCCTTCACCACCGCATAGTCCTCGTCGTCCAAATCGAACAGGTCCGGGGCGATACCCAGGCACACTGCGTTGCCCTCACAGCGATCACGATCCACTTCGACCCGCATGACAACCTCCTCGAAACCCGATGCGCACCTCCGCCCGGCGTCGGATCAGAATAACGGTGCCTGGATTCCAAGACTAGAACGTGTTACAACCGGGGAGGACCATGGGTCCCCCGGACACGTGCGGAAACAGTGAGGACGGCAGCGATGCGGATCGGCTACAGCCCCGAGCAAGAGGACTTGCGTCGCGAGTTGCGCTCGTACTTCACCAAGTTGATGACCCCCGAGCGCGCCGAGGCGCTCAGCGCGGGCGACGGCGGCGAGATGGGACGCGGAAGCGTCTACCGCGACACCGTCAAGCAAATGGGCACGGACGGGTGGCTGACCCTCAGTTGGCCCAAGGAGTTCGGCGGCCAGGAGCGCTCCCCGATGGAGGGGCTCATCTTCAACGACGAGGCATCCATCGCCAACGTCCCGGTGCCCTTTCTGACGATCAACAGCGTCGCGCCGACGATCATGCACTTCGGCAGCGACGAGCAGAAGAAGTTCTTCCTGCCCAAGATCGCCGCCGGCGAATTGCACTTCTCCATCGGCTACTCCGAACCCGGTGCGGGAACCGACCTTGCCGCCCTGCGCACGACCGCGGTGCGCGACGGCGACGACTACGTGGTCAACGGCCAGAAGATGTGGACCAGCCTGATTGCCTACGCCGATTACGTGTGGCTGGCGGTGCGTACGAACCCCGAAGCCAAGAAGCACCGTGGCATCTCGATGCTGATCATGCCGACCACGGCCGAGGGCTTCTCGTGGACGCCGGTGCACACCATGTCCGGCGTCGACACCAGCGCCACCTACTACCAGGACGTCCGCATCCCGGCGACCAACCTGGTCGGTGAGGAGAACGCCGGCTGGAAGCTGGTCACCAACCAGCTCAACCACGAGCGCGTCGCGCTGGTCTCGGCTCAGCCGATCTTCGCCGCGCTCGGCGCCGTTCGCGAGTGGGCGCAGAACACCAAGGACGCCCGGGGCAACCGGCTGATCGACTCGGAGTGGGTGCAGCTCAACCTCGCCCGGGTGCACGCCAAGGGCGAGGTGCTCAAGCTGATCAACTGGGAACTGGCCTCGGCGACCGACGAGGCCCCGTCTCCCGCCGACGCGTCGGCGGCCAAGGTCTACGGCACGGAGATGGCGACCGAGGCCTATCGCCTGCTCATGGAGGTGCTGGGGACGGCCGCGACGTTGCGCACCGATTCACCGGGCGCGCAGCTGCGCGGCCGCATCGAGCGGATGCACCGGTCGTGCCTCATCCTGACCTTCGGCGGCGGCACCAACGAGATTCAGCGCGACATCATCGGCATGGTCGCCCTCGGCCTGCCCCGAGTGAATCGTTAAGGGAGCGAAGAACTCACATGGACTTCTCGACAACTGAGGCCGCGACCGATCTCGGCGGCCTGGCCCGTTCGATCGTCGATGCGGTGTGCACACCCGACCGCCAGCGTGAACTGGACAAGCAGGACGAGCGCTTCGACCGCGAGCTGTGGTCGAAGCTGGTCGACGCCGACATCCTGTCGACCACGGCGCCGGAGTCCTTGGGCGGTGGCGGTTTCGGCGTTCTCGAGGAGACCGCGGTGCTGGTCGCCCTCGGTCGTCAGCTCGCGGCCGTGCCCTACCTGGAGTCGATCGTGCTCGCCGCGGGCGCCCTGGCCAAGTTCGGCTCGGAGCCGCTGCAGCGGGAATGGGCAATTCCCGCGGTCACGGGCGAGAAGATCCTGACCGTCGCCCTCGACGGCGACATGGGCGAGGGACCGGTCCAGGCTCAATCGGTCGGCTCCGGCTATCGCCTCACCGGCTCCCGGGCGCTGGTGGGCTACGGACCCGTCGCCGACGCGTTCCTGGTGCCCGCCGAGACGGACTCCGGCACCGTCGTCTTCCTCGTCTCGGCGACCGACGACGGGGTGTCGACGACGTCGCTCGACACCACCGGCCACGGCAGCGTCGGCCACCTCGACCTGCAAGCCGCCGAACTCGACGGCAGCCGCGTCGTCGGCGGCGGCGACGTGGCGGCCTGGCTGCTGACCCGGGCAACCCTGGCCCGCAGTGCCTTCCAGCTCGGCGTTCTCGAACGCGCCTTGGAACTGACGGCGCAGTACGCCCGCGAACGCGAGCAATTCGACCGGCCCATCGGCAGCTTCCAGGCCGTCGGCCAGAGGCTGGCGGACGGCTACATCGACATCAAGGGGCTGCGGCTGACGGTCACCCAGGCGGCGTGGCGGCTGTCGGAGGACTTGCCGGCCGACCTGGAGGTGGGCACGGCCGCGTTCTGGGCGGCGGAGGCCGGCCATCGGGTCGCGCACACCGCGGTGCACGTGCACGGCGGCGTGGGCATCGACGTCGACCACCCCGTGCACCGGTACTTCCTCGCCGCCAAGCAGGCCGAGTTCGCCGTGGGCGGGGCTACCGGGCAACTCCTGCGCATCGGCCGCGAGCTGGCCGAGACGCCCGCCTGACAGGTGTCCGACCACCGACCGACCGTCACCGAGCTGCTCGAACCACTCGCCGGCGTCACCGATCGCGGTGTCCACGAGGGTGATCGGTTCGTCAGCTGGCGTGACCACCTCGTGGCCGGGGCCCGGGTCGCCGCGGCCCTGACCGCACGCATGGATCCGGCGCGGCCCATGCACGTCGGGGTGATGCTGGGCAACACCACGTTCTTCTCGTCGGTCCTCGTGGCGGCGGGATTGTCCGGGCTGGTCACGGTGGGCCTCAACCCGACCCGGCGGGGTGCGGCCTTCGCCCGCGACGTCGCCCGCGCCGACTGCCAGCTGGTGCTGACCGACGACCCGACCGCCCTCGGTGAGGCGATCCCCGACGGCGTACCCGTCGTCGACGTCGATTCCGATTCCTGGGCAACCGAGTTGGCGGTGCACCGCGACGCACCGGTCACCTTCGCCGCCACCCGGCCCGACGACCTCTACATGCTGATCTTCACCTCGGGAACCAGCGGTGAGCCGAAGGCGGTCCGCGTCACCCACGACAAGGTGGCGTTTCCGGGCACCATGCTGGCGCAACGCTTCGGACTCGGCCCCGACGACACGTTCTACCTCGCGATGCCACTGTTCCACTCCAACGCCATCATGGCGGGGTGGGCGGTCGCGGTCGCCGCCGGCGGCTCGATCGCGTTGCGGCGCAAGTTCTCCGCCTCCCACTTCATTCCCGACGTCCGCCGCTACGGCGCCACCTACGCCAACTACGTCGGCAAGCCGCTGTCCTACGTCCTGGCCACCCCGCCCCGCGACGACGACGCGGACAACCCGCTGCGGTTCATGTACGGCAACGAGGGCGCCCCGCGCGATCTCCCCCGGTTCGCGGCTCGGTTCGGCACCTACGTCGTCGACGGCTTTGGCTCCACCGAAGGCGGCATCGCCGTCGCCCGCACTCCCGACACGCCCGACGGTTCGCTGGGACCGCTGACCGACGAGGTTGCCGTCGTCGACGTCGAGACCGGTGAACCGTGCCCGCCCGGCAAGGTCGGCGAACTTGTCAACCCCAAGGGGCCGGGTTGGTTCCGCGGGTACTACGGCGACGAGTCCGCCGAAGCCGAACGCATGCGCGGCGGGGTCTATCACAGCGGTGACCTCGCCTACCGAGACGACGCCGGCTACGTCTACTTCGCGGGCCGCCTCGGAGACTGGATGCGGGTCGACGGCGAGAATCTCGGCACCGCGCCGATCGAGCGAATCCTGTTGCGCCACGACGGCGTTCTCGAGGCGGCCGTGTACCCGATCCCCGACCCAGCCGTCGGCGATCGGGTGATGGCCGCGCTGGTGCTCACCGACGGCGCGACGTTCGATCCGCGGGAGTTCACGGCCTTCCTGGCCGAGCAACCGGATCTGGGCCCCAAGCAGTGGCCGTCCTTCGTCCGCATCGGCACCACCCTGCCGCGCACCGAGACGTTCAAGGTGGTCAAGCGCGTGCTGTCAGCCGAAGCGCTCGACTGCACCGACCCGGTGCACGCCATTCGGTCCGAGCCGAGATCGACCGCCGCGAGCACATGACCGGCAGAGCATCGAGTGGATCTACCGACCCTGCCCTGGACCTGTCTTGAGCTACGCTTCGGCTCGGACTGGACAGGCTCGTCGCTTGGCAGCAATCTCCACCAGTGAAGTATCCGAATACGAGGAGTCAACGAATGAAATCTTCGGCGCTCACCGGTGCGGCTGCTGCCGTTGCCGCACTCGCAGTCGTGCTGTCCGGCTGCGGCTCGGATGGCAAGACGGCCACGTCCAGCAGTTCCTCGACGGGCTCGTCGTCGAGCACGACCACCTCCGAGAAGCCGGCGGCCGGCGAGACCCCCGCGAAAGCGGCGGCTCCGACGATTGCGGACTACATCAAGGACAACGGCATTCAAGAGGCCGGGGTCAAGATGGGCGACCCCGACGCGCCCGTGGTCAACCTTCCCGTGCCGGACGGCTGGCAGCCCCTGCCGCCTGAGCAGGCGCCCGAGTACGCCTACGGCGCGATCGTGTTCAACGGACCGGAATTCAAGGCGGATCCGCCCAACATCGTCGCGCTGATGTCCAAGCTGAGCGGCGACGTCGACCCCCAGAAGATCATCGACCTGGCACCCGGCGAGCTCAACAACCTGCCGGACTACAAGCCGGGCAACGAGGGTGAGAACAGCACCCTCGGCGACTACCCCGCCTATGTCCTCGGCGGCACCTACACCAGGGACGGCGCCACGCGATACATCGCGCAGAAGACCGTCGTGATCCCCACCGACGGCGGGCTGTACGTCTTGCAGCTCAACGTCGACGGTCCCGACGCGGCCGGCGACGTCCTGTCCGCCGCAACCGAGAAGATCGACAGCGACACCACCATCGGCTGATCGAGGCGGCTCAGCCGCGAATGCCGTCCAGGCGGCGGCTGGCCTCCTCGAAACCGGTCACCAGCTCGTTCATGATGTCGGCGACGGGCCGAATCTCGTTCATCCGTCCCACGATCTGGCCGACGGGCATGGCGACGGCCGTCGGATCCGTCGCCTCGTTCATGCGCTGATGCGCCTCGCTGACGAGGATGTTCTGCAGCGGCATGGGCAGCGGATCCGGCGCGCCGTCGGCGTCCCAGGCCTCGGTCCACCGGGACTTGAGCAGCCGGGCCGGCTTGCCGGTGTAGATCTTCCGGCGCACGGTGTCGCTGGAGGTCGCGGCCAGCATGGCCTCCTGGATCACCGACACCCCGGAGGAGCCCCGCACCCCCAGGTCGTACTCGGCCGCGGTGAGGAACGCCGACCCCATCCAGACGCCTTGGGCGCCCAGCGCCAGCGCCGCCGCGACCTGCCGGCCGGTACCGATGCCACCCGCCGCCAACACCGCGGCCTTGCCGTCGAGGGCGTCGACCACCTCCGGAATTAGCACCATCGAGGCGATCTCGCCGGTGTGGCCACCCGCCTCGTGCCCCTGCGCGATGACGATGTCCACCCCGATGTCGAGGTGCCGCAGTGCGTGCTTGGCACTCCCCGCCAGCGCCGCCACCGGAACGCCCGCGGCGTGCACCTGGTCGATGACGTCCTTCGGCGGCGTGCCGAGCGCGTTGGCGATCAGCTTGATCGGATGCTTGAGCGCCACCTCGACGTGTGACCGCGCGACCGAATGCAGCCAGCCGAGAACGCCTTCGGACTTCGCCTCGTCGTCGGGCAGCGGCGGCACGCCGAGGTCGGCGAGCGTCTTGTCGACGAACTCGCGGTGCGTCTGCGGGATGAGCTTGTCGATGTCGACCGCCGAGCCCTCGGTCGGCACCTTGGCGGGCATCACGATGTCCACGCCATACGGCTTGCCGTCGGTGTTCTCGTCCATCCACTGCAGGACCCGCTCGAGGTCGTCGGCCTGGTTGAACCGCACGCAGCCCAGCATGCCCAGACCGCCGGCGCGGGTCACCGCGGCGGCGACCTTCTCCGACGGCGTGAAGACGAAGATCGGGTATTCGATGCCGAAGCGTTCACACAGTTCGGTTCTCATGCTTGCACTCCTACGTGCTTGGCGTGAACGTCGTCGGCCGGACGTTCCTCGGTGGTGTCCTTGGCCCAGCGATAGTCGGGCTTGCCCGCGGGGGAGCGCTTGACCTCGTCGACCAGCCAGAGGCTGCGCGGCACCTTGTAACCGGCGATCTCGGTGCGCACGAAGGCGTCGAGTTCGGCCAGCGTCGGCCGGGTGCCCTCCCTCGGGTGGACGACGGCCGCGACGTGCTGACCGAAGCGCGGATCGGGGACCCCGACCACCAACGCGTCGAACACGTCGGGATGACCCTTGAGTGCGGCCTCGACCTCTTCGGGGTAGATCTTCTCGCCCCCGCTGTTGATCGACACCGACCCACGGCCCAGCATGGTGACGCTGCCGTCGGCGTCGACCTCGGCGTAGTCACCCGGAATGGCGTACCGCACACCGTGATAGGTCCGGAACGTCTCGGCGGTCTTCTTCTCGTCCTTGAAGTAGCCGACCGGAATGTGGCCGCACTTGGCGATGATGCCCCGCACGCCCGAGCCGGGCGCCACCTCGTTGCCGTCCTCGTCGAGCACCTTGGTGTTCTTGTCGATGGTGACCCGCGGGCCACCGGTGTGCGACTGGCCCTTGGCCACGATGCTGGTGCCGCCGAAGCCGGTCTCCGACGATCCGATCGAATCGGTGATGATCCGGTTGGGCAGCAGTTCGAGGAACTTCTCCTTCAAGCTGGTGGAGAACAGCGCCGCGGTGCTGGCGAGCAGGAACAGCGACGACAGGTCGTAGGTGTTGCCCTCGTCCTGGTGCGCGAGCAGCGCGTCGAGCAGCGGCCGGGCCATCGCGTCACCGGTGAAGAACAGCAGGTTGACCTTGTGCTCGTGGATCATCCGCCAGACCTCGTCGGCGTCGAACTCCGGTGCCAGCACCACGGTTTGACCGGAGAACAGCGACATCCACGTGGCCGACTGGGTGGCGCCGTGGATCATCGGCGGGATCGGCAGTCGGATCATCGGCGGGTTCGCCGCCGCTTGCTTGGACAGGTCGTATTCGTCGGCGATGGGCTCGCCGGTGGCAAAGTCGGTGCCGCCGAACAGGACTCGGTAGATGTCCTCGTGGCGCCACATCACGCCCTTGGGGAAGCCCGTGGTGCCGCCGGTGTAGAGCAGGTAGATGTCGTCCTCGCTGCGCGGGCCGAAGTCGCGTTCGGGCGAGCCCTGCTCCAGTGCCGAGTAGAACTCGACGCCGCCGTAGCGCTGGAAGTCGTCGTCGCTCCCGTCCTCGACGACGAGGATGGTCTTGACCTTCGGGGTCTCGGGGAGCACGTTGGCGACGCGGTCGGCGTAACGCCGCTCGTGCACCAGCGCCACCATGTCCGAGTTGTCGAAGAGGTACTTCAGTTCGCCCTCGACGTAGCGGAAGTTGACGTTCACCAGGATGGCGCCGGCCTTGACGGTGCCCAGCATCGCGATGACGATCTCGATGCGGTTGCGACAGTAGAGGCCGACCTTGTCGTCCTTCTGCACGCCGCGGTCGAGGAGGTAGTGGGCGAACCGGTTCGCCTTCTCCTCCAACTCGGCGTAAGTCAGTCGTTGGTCGCCGCAGATCAGGGCGACGCGGTCCGGCACGGCATCGATAGCGTGCTCGGCGAGATCGGCGATATTCAGGGCCACGGAACCTAAACTAGAACGTGTTACATTTTTGTTCAAGCAGCACAGTCAGACAAGGTCTTTTTTTCTGCACGAGTGGTGAAAGGCGAGTTACCCGTGACCGAGCCGGACAAGAGCCCCGACGCCCTCATCGAGCAGCGCGGCCACACCCTGATCGTGACGTTGAACCGGCCGGAGGCGCGCAACGCGCTGTCCACCGAGATGCTCGCGATCATGGTCGAGGCATGGGATCTGGTCGACGCCGATCCCGAGATCCGGTCGTGCATCCTGACGGGTGCGGGCGGCTACTTCTGCGCAGGCATGGACCTCAAGGCCGCGACCAAGGCACCGCCCGGCGACTCCTTCAAGAGCGGCGGCTTCGACCCCACGCGCATCGACGGACTGCTGAAGGGCCGACGGCTCACCAAGCCGCTGATCGCCGCCGTCGAGGGGCCCGCCATCGCGGGTGGCACCGAGATCCTGCAGGGCACCGACATCCGCATCGCCGGTGAGAGCGCGAAGTTCGGCATCTCCGAGGCCAAGTGGAGCCTGTACCCGATGGGCGGGTCGGCGGTGCGGTTGCCGCGCCAGATCCCGTACACGATCGCATGTGACCTGCTGCTGACCGGTCGTCACATCACCGCCGCCGAGGCGCTGTCCTACGGGCTGATCGGCTACGTGGTGCCCGACGGGTCGGCGCTGGAGAAGGCACTCGAGATCGCCGAACTGGTCAACGCCAACGGCCCGCTGGCCGTCCAGGCGATCCTCAAGTCCATTCACGACACCGAGGGCATGCACGAACTCGACGCGTTCCAGGTGGACACCAAGATCGGCATCGGGGTCTTCATGTCCGACGACGCCAAGGAGGGCCCGCTGGCGTTCAAGGAGAAGCGGGCGCCCAACTTCCAGATGAAGTAGCAAGATGGGGCGCGTGGCCCAGACGAACAACGCGCTACTCGCCGACATCGGCCAACGCCTCGACCATCTTCCGGTCGGCCCCATGCATCGCAGGGTGGTCGTGGCCGTCGGCCTCGGGTTGTTCTTCGAGATCTACGAGATCTTCCTGTCGAGCACCATCAGCACGACGCTCAAGACGCAGTACCACCTCGGCGGCACGGAACTGAAGCTGCTGCTGGCGTCGACGTTCCTCGGCATGTTCATCGGCTCGGCGGCGCTCGGCGGGCTGGCCGACCGCATCGGCCGGCGCCGCGCGTTCCTGTTCAACCTGACCTGGTTCTCGGTGTGGACGCTGATCGGCGCGTTCTCGCTCAACCCCGCGATGCTGGTCGCCACCCGCTTCCTGGCGGGCCTCGGCATCGGCGCCGAGTATCCCGTGGCCGACGCCTACCTGTCCGACGTGCTGCCGAAGGCGGACCGCGGTCGGCTGGCGGCATGGGCGTACACCTGCTCGTTCGTCGCGGTGCCGGTGCTGGGCTTCATGTCGCTGGGCCTGACCGAACACGGGCTGTTCGGCATTCCCGGCTGGCGGCTCCTGCTGGTGATCGGCTCGATCGGCGCCGTGGCGGTGATGCTGCTGCGCCGCGGTCTCCCGGAGTCGCCGCGCTGGCTCGCCGGGGTGGGCAGGTCCGACGACGCCATGGCGGCCCTGGCGAAGTTCGAGACGGATCCGACGCCGCCGGCCGCCACCTCGAGCCCCACGCCCGACGCCCCACCGCCCGCGGTGGCCGCCAAACCCTGGAAGCGGCTGGGCGTCTCGCCCTACCGGCAGCGACTCGGCATGCTGGCGGTGTTCCACGTCTTCCAGTCGTTCGGGTACTACGGGTTCGGCACGCTGGCCGCGTTGGTGCTGGTGAGCCGCGGCTACGACGTGACGACGTCGCTGCTCTACACGTCGCTGTCCTACCTCGGCTATCCCGTCGGTTCGGTGCTGGCGATTCCTCTGCTGAGATGGTTCGAACGCAAGTACCTGGTGATGGGGTCCATCGGCGCGCTCGCGGCATTCGGCCTTCTGTTCGCGACCGTGCACCAGACGGTGCTGATCGTCGCGTTCGGGTTCCTGACCACCGCGACGAGCAACGTGTTCTCGAACGTCTACCACGTCTATCAGGCGGAGATCTTCCCGACCGACGTGCGCGCGACGGCCGTCGGGTGGACGTACTCGTTGTCGCGGCTGTCCAGCGCGGCGCTGCCGTTCCTGCTGATTCCGGTGCTCGACGAGTACGGTGCCGCGGCGATGTTCACCGTCGTGCTGGTCGCCCTGGCGATCGCCACCGCGGCCGTCGCCTGGGTGGGGCCGAAGACCTCCCGGCGCAACCTCGAGGAGATCAACCCCGTCTGAGGGGCGCGCTCGTGAATCCTCTGCGGTTCTAGGGCCAGTTCACCGCAGAGAGTTCACGGCCGACGGCTGTCGGTACCCCTCGGCAGACTCCGGCCATGACACAGCCGTTCATCGGTCGCGAGGCACTCGACGCGGGTCGGCTCACGTCGCATCGACTGCGCACCAATCACGTGATCCTCTTCCCCGGTGTCTACGTCGAGGCAAGCGTCCCGGTTACGGCGCGCACCAAGGCGCAGGCGGCGCACCTGTGGTCACGACGCCGCGGCATCGTCGCCGGCCGATCGGCGGCCGCATTGCACGGAACGAAATGGGTGGACGCCGCCGCGCCGGCGCAGCTGATCTACTCCAACCGGCACCGACCCGCGGGACTGCAGACCTGGGCGGATCGCATCGACGACGACGAGATTCAGGTCGTCGGCGAGATACGCGTGACGAACCCAGCGCGCACGGCCCTCGACATCGCGACCCGTCAACCGCCGGACCGCGCCGTACCCGCAATCGACGCGTTGGCCCGAGCCACCCGCCTCACGACGGCCGACGTCGAACTGCTGGTGACTCGCTACCGAGGACGCAACGGGATACGACGGGCACGAGCCACGCTCGAGCTCGTCGACGCGGGCGCCGAATCGCCGCGCGAAACGTGGTTGCGGCTGCTCATCGTGCGATCGGGTCTACCGCGTCCGCACACTCAGATTCCGGTGCTCGACGAGTACCGCCAACTCATTGCGCGCGTCGACATGGGCTGGGAGGACTGGAAGGTCGCCGTCGAGTACGACGGAGACCACCACTGGACAGATCGCCGTCAGATGGCGCGCGACATTCGCCGGACCGAACAGCTCGGCGAGCTCGGGTGGATCGTCATCAGGGTCACCGCGGAGGACCCTTCGGCAACCATCCTGCACCGCATCGGCAAGGCCATCGCCCGCCGCTCGCGAAGCCGCTAGCCCAGCACGCGCGCGGTCGGGGTGAATACCACCGGCATCGCCTCGGGACCGCTGACGAAGTTGGCCGGCCGCAGCGGCACGGCGGCGTCGTCGGCCAGCCGCAGATCGGGCAGCCGCTCCAGCACTCGCTTGGTCATCATCGACAGCTCGAGCCGGGCCAACTGGTTGCCGAGGCAGAAGTGCGAGCCGAAGCCAAAGGCCAAGTGGCTGTTGGGGCTTCGGTCGATGCGGAAGTTCTCCGGGTCGCCGAACACCGCCTCGTCGAAGTTGGCCGCCTCGAACATCAGCATGATCTTCTCGTCCTTGCGCAGTTCCGTGCCGTGGAAGGTGGTGTCCGCGGTGAGCGTGCGGCACATGTTCTTCACCGGCGAGGTCCAGCGCAGCATCTCCTCGACGGCCCCGGGCAGCAGGTCGGCGTTCTGAACAAGCGCGTTCCACTGATCACGATGACGCAGAAGTTGTTCCGTGCCACCCGAGAGGGTGTGGCGGGTGGTCTCGTCGCCGCCGATGAGGATCAGAAGGGTCTCCATGACGATCTCGTCGTCGGCCATCCGCTGGCCCTCGACCTCGGCGTTGACCAGGATGGAGAACAGATCCTCGGTGGGCTCCGCGCGCCGCTTGCCGATGATCTCCATCGTGAACGCGGTGTAGCCGGCGAACGCCTCCATCATGGCCTGGGCCGAGGTCTCGTCGATGTGCGAGCTGAGGCCGGTGACGAGGTCGTCGGACCACTCGAGCAGCATGCCGCGTTCCTCCGGGAGCACTCCCAGCATGTCGCCGATGACGGCCATGGGCAGCGGCGCGGCGATGTCGCGAACGAAGTCGCACTCACCGCGCTCGCACACCGAGTCGATCAGGGTGTCGCACAGCGTGGCGATCGACGGCACCTTGTCCATCACACGCTTGCGGGTGAAGCCCGAGTTGACGAGCTTGCGCCGCAACACGTGTGCGGGATCGTCCATGTCGATCATGTACGGCATGCCCGGCGTCTCGGGCCGGATGCCGCCGGTGTTGGAGAACAGTTCGGGGTTGCGCTCGGCGTCGAGCACGGCCTGATAGCTCGCGGCCGCGGCCAACCCGTTGCGGTCGCGGAACACCGGCTGGTTGGCCCGCATCCACCGGTAGGCCTCCCGCGCGCCGCCGTCGGCGTAGAAGGTGCCGTCGGTGAAGTCGACGTCCGGCCGGGTGCTCAAAAGGGAAGTCATCGAATCTCCTTGGCTTCGGCGAACGTCATCTCGACGTTGGCGGCAGAACTCGAGAACATCGCGCGTTTGGGAAACCCTAGCGACGCAAGATCCTTGGCATAGGGATGTTCGCCGAGACGGACCCGCACTCCGCCGGGGCGGTACCGGACCCCGGACAGCCTCATCTCCCCCGCGGTCTCACGCGTCACCCCGTCCAGGTGCGAGTAGGTCGGATGCACCTGGGTCTTGGAGGTCAGGGCCGACGGCACCGGCAGCCCGGGACGGAAGTCCATGCCGACGGCGAACCGGCCGTCGACGGTGACGTCGAAGGAGAAGCGATGGCCGTCGCGAACACGAAAGTCCGCCAGCACCTTCGGATAGCCCCAGATCGTCCGTCCGGCCTCGCACGTGAAGGCGCCGTCGACCGGCAGATGATGGATGAAGGCGCCCGCCGACTGCAGTGCCTTCAGACCGGTGGCGCGTGATCCCGGCGGGTTCACCATCACGTTGGTGCCGTATTCGAGGTACTCCCCGAGGTCGCCGTCGAGATAGTGCATGAGCATGAGGACGACGACGGCGCGCTGGGGCCGGTAGCGGCAGACCTGCATCCCGCTGTAGTCGATCATCTGCTGCGCGGCGTCGGCGTTCACCGAGAACATCGCCATGTGCTGCGTCGCGGCGCGGATCTGGACGGGCATGGTCACGACGGATCCTGCGATGGTGTGCTCGGTCACACGCCAAATCTAGAACGTGTTCTAGACAAGTTGCAAGAAGTGTCTACACCAGCGCGGCGAGATCCTTGATCTGCTCCGAGGAGCGCGCGCCGACCACCATCATCGTCACGCCCGACGCCTCCCACGCCTTGATCTGCTCGCGCACGTAGTCGAGGTTGCCCACGATCGCCGAGTCGTCGACGAGCTCGTCGGGGATGACCTTGGCGGCCTCGTCCTTGCGGTCGGCGCGGAACAGCTTGGTGACGTCGTCGACCACCTCGGCGTAACCCATCCGTCGGTACACGTCGGCGTGGAAGTTGGTGTCCTCGGCGCCCATTCCGCCCATGTAGAGCGCCAGGTGCGGCTTCATCAGCTCCATGACCTCGGCACGGTCGTCGGTAACCACGACCTGCGCCGTCGCGCAGATCTCGAACGTCTCGCGCGTCCGGCGCGCTCCCGGGCGGGCGAACCCCTCGTCGAGCCACTCGTTGTACATCGCGCCGATCCGGGGCGAATAGAAGATGGGCAGCCATCCGTCGCAGATCTCGGCGGCCAGCGCGACGTTCTTGGGGCCTTCGGCGCCGAGCATCACCGGGATGTCCGCGCGCAACGGGTGGGTGATCGGCTTGAGGTTCTTGCCGAGACCGGTGGTGCCCTCACCCGCCAGCGGCAACGGGTAGTGCGGGCCGTCGCTGTGGACCGGCGCCTCGCGAGCCCAGACCTGGCGCAGGATGTCCACGTACTCCCGGGTGCGGGCCAGCGGCTTGGGGAACTTGGCGCCGTACCACCCCTCCACCACCTGCGGGCCGGAGACGCCGAGACCCAGGATGTGCCGGCCGCCGGAGAGGTGGTCCAGGGTGAGCGCCGCCATCGCGCACGCGGTGGGCGTGCGGGCCGACAGTTGGATGACGGACGTGCCCAGCCGCATGCGGGTCGTCTCGCGACCCCACCACGCCAGCGGCGTGTAGGCGTCCGAGCCCCACGCCTCGGCGGTGAAGACGGTGTCGAAGCCGGCCTCCTCGGCCGTGGCGACCAGTTCTGCGTGGTCGGTCGGCGGTTGCGCGCCCCAGTATCCGAGTTGCAGTCCGAGTTTCATGCGGTCGCCTTTCGGGACATTCTTGCGACGATTGTTAGAACCTGTTCTACTCGATGCGTGACCGCCAGCCAAAGTAGCCCGGCCAGTACCGATGAGCACGAGCCGCCTCTTTCGGCTCCGCTGAAACTGTCATTCGACTACACCCGTTCAGTAGGTACAGTCCTCGGTCGGTTCTTCACCGAACTGCGCGGACGACACGTCGTCGGCGTTCGCGGGTCGGACGGTCGAGTGCTGGTGCCGCCTGCGGAGTTCGACCCCGTCACCTACGAGCGGCTCAGCGAGATCGTACCGGTGGCCAGCGTCGGAACGGTGTTGTCGTGGACGTGGCAGCCGGAACCGTTGGAGGGACAGCCGCTGGACCGTCCGTTCGCGTGGGCGTTGGTGAAGTTGGACGGCGCGGACACCCCGCTGATCCACGCCGTCGACGCAGGTTCGTCGGACGCCATCCAGACCGGCGCGCGGGTGCACGTGCACTGGGCCGACGAGCCCGTTGGCGCGATCACCGACATCGCGTACTTCGAACTCGGCGACACCGAGGAGGACGTGCCCGAGGTGGCCGACGACCGCGACCCGGTCACCATGATCGTGGTCCCGACCTCGATGGAGATCCAGCACACCGCATCCCATCCCGAGAGCACGTTCCTGCGTGCGCTCGAGGAGGGCCGGCTGGTCGGGGCGCGGACCGTGGGCGGCAAGGTGTACTTCCCTGCGCGCGAGGCGGATCCGGCCACGGGCCAGCAGCTCACCGAGTACGTGGAACTGCCGGACAAGGGAACGGTGACGACGTTCGCCATCATCAACATCCCGTTCGCCGGTCAGAAGATCACACCGCCCTACGTCGCGGCCTACGTGTTGCTCGACGGCGCGGACATCCCCTTTCTCCACCTCGTCACCGAGATCGACGCGGCCGACGTCAGGATGGGCATGCGGGTCGAGGCGGTGTGGAAGCCCCAGGAGGAGTGGGGACTTGGCATCGACAACATCGACTACTTCCGGCCCACGGGTGAGCCCGACGCCGACTACGACACCTACAAGCACCACCAGTAAGGGATGCGATTCGCATGACTGAAGTAGCAGTGGTCGGATTCGCGCATGCCCCGCACGTGCGCCGCACCGAGGGCACCACCAACGGCGTGGAGATGCTCATGCCGTTGTTCGCCGAGTTGTACGCCGACCTGGGGATCGAGCAGACCGACATCGGGTTCTGGTGCTCGGGATCGTCGGATTACCTTGCGGGCCGGGCATTTTCGTTCCTCTCGGCGATCGACTCGATCGGGGCCGTGCCACCGATCAACGAGTCCCACGTGGAGATGGACGCGGCGTGGGCGTTGTACGAGGCGTACATCAAGATCCTGACCGGGTCGGTCGAGACTGCACTCGTCTACGGCTTCGGCAAGTCCTCGGCGGGCACGCTGCGCCGGGTGCTGGCCTTGCAGACCGATCCGTACACGGTGGCTCCGTTGATGCCGGACGCCGTGTCGACGGCCGGTTTGCAGGCGCGGTTCGGACTGGACGCCGGCAAGTGGACGGCCGAGCAAATGGCCCAGGTGGCGCTGGACTCGATGAACGCAGCGGGCCGCACCGACTCCCTCGAGCTGGCTCAGAGCATCGAGGAGCTTCTCGACCGGCCGTACTTCGCAGATCCGTTGCGTCGCCACGACATCGCCCCCATCACCGACGGGGCCTCGGCGATCGTGCTGGCCTCCGGCGACAAGGCCCGCGAGCTTCGCGAGAACCCGGCGTGGATAACGGGTTTCGAGCATCGCATCGAGACGCCGGTGCTGGGCGCCCGCGACCTCACCACGTCACCGTCGACCGCGGCGTCCGCGGCGGCGGCCACCGGCGGCGACCTGGGCTCGGTCGACGTCGCCGAGCTGTACGCCCCGTTCAGTCATCAGCAGCTGATCCTCACCGAGGCGATCGGCCTGAACGGGTCCACCAAGGTCAACCCGTCGGGCGGGGCGCTCGCCGCCAACCCGATGTTCTCGACCGGCTTGGAGCGCATCGGCTTCGCGGCCCGGCACGTCTTCGACGGCAGCGCTCGACGGGTGCTGGCGCACGCGACGAGTGGCGCTGCGTTGCAACAGAATCTGGTCGCGGTCATGGAAGGGAAGAGCTAGTGGCAGGCAACCCGGCCGCGGTGCTCGGCACCGGGCAGACGAAGTACGTGGCCAAGCGCAAGGACGTCTCGATGAACGGCCTGGTCCGCGAGGCCATCGACAAGGCCCTCGAGGACTCCGGCTCCACCTTCGACGACATCGACGCCGTCGTGGTCGGCAAGGCGCCCGACTTCTTCGAGGGCGTCATGATGCCCGAACTGTTCATGGCCGACGCCGTGGGCGCCACGGGCAAGCCGCTGATCCGGGTGCACACCGCCGGTTCGGTCGGCGGGTCGACGGCCATCGTCGCCGCCAGCCTGGTGCAGTCGGGCAAGTACGAGCGCGTCTTGACGATGGCCTGGGAGAAGCAGTCGGAGTCGAACGCCATGTGGGCGTTGAGCATCCCGGTGCCGTTCACCAAGCCGGTCGGCGCGGGCGCGGGTGGCTACTTCGCACCGCACATCCGGTCCTACATCCGCCGCTCGGGTGCTCCCAACCACATCGGCGCGATGGTCGCGGTGAAGGACCGGCTCAACGGGGCCAAGAATCCGCTGGCCCATCTGCATCAGCCCGACATCACCCTCGAAAAGGTGATGGCCTCGCAGATGCTCTGGGACCCGATCCGGTTCGACGAGACCTGCCCGTCGTCGGACGGCGCCTGCGCTCTGGTGATCGGCAACGAGGAGATCGCCGATCGCCGGGTCGCCGACGGCCACCCCGTGGCGTGGATCCATGCGACGGCGTTGCGCACCGAACCGCTGGCCTACTCGGGTCGCGACCAGGTCAACCCGCAGGCCGGCCGGGACGCCTCCGCCGCCCTGTGGCGCGACGCGGGCATCACCTCGCCCATCGACGAGATCGACGTCGCCGAGGTCTACGTCCCGTTCTCGTGGTTCGAGCCGATGTGGTTGGAGAACCTCGGCTTCGCGGCCGAGGGCGAGGGCTGGAAGCTCACCGAGGCCGGCGAGACCGCGATCGGCGGTCGCATTCCCTTCAACCCGTCCGGCGGCGTGCTCTCCAGCAACCCGATCGGGGCCTCGGGCATGATCCGCTTCGCCGAGTCGGCGATCCAGGTGATGGGCAAGGGCGGCGACCATCAGGTGGAGGGCGCCCGCAAGGCGATGGGGCACGCCTACGGCGGCGGATCGCAGTACTACTCGATGTGGGTGGTGTCGGCCGACAAGCGGTGACGCGTAGGTTGGCGGGGGATGTCGATCTCCAACCCTCATGTGTTCGTGCCCAAGTTGCTCGCCGCCGCCGTGTCGACCGTTCTGGTCGTCGGGGTCAGTGGCTGCACGCCGTCCGACGGCACCAGCGGCACCACGGCCCAAACCAGTAGCAGCAGCGTGCCGACGCTGCCGACGGTGCCCTATGCGCCGTCGACCACGAAGACCACGGAGGCGGCGGCTCCCGTCGACTACCGCGACCTGCTGCTCTCGGCCTCCGACCTTTCCGACGCCGAGGACACCTTCGTCGAGCGCTCGCGGGAGTCCGACCCCGACGGCAGCCAGGGCGCCAGCGCCTTCTTCGTCAACGACGAGGACAGCCGGGCGATCATCGACACGTTCATGGTCTACCCGGACGCGGCAACCGCCACCGCGACGCTCAAGCAGGCGGCCGGCACCCTGCCGACCCTGGTGACGGGCGGCCAGCCGCAGCCGTTCCCCATCGGCACCGACGGGGTGGTGGTGTCGGGCACGGCTCCCGACGAGCAGAAGGCGGTCACCCTGGTCTTCTTCGCCCAGGGCAAGGCACTGGTCCGACTGGAGTTCCAGAGCGCGGTCGGCGACAACACGACCGACCAGTTCGTGGCCAACGTCGCGAAGATGCAGCAGATTGCGTTGCGGATCGGGCTCGACGCCGCCCAGTAGGGCGCTCAGTCTCCGATCGGCTCCAGGCCGGCCAGGTAGCGGCGCGCGAGTTCCTGATAGGCGGCGGGACTGGCGTCGACCCACGACTCGGCGCCCGTACCGGCGATCGGCCCGCGGACCTTCGCGGGCGCCCCGGTGACGAACACCTCGTCGGGGATCTTGGTGCCGCCCGTCACCAGCGAGTGCGCGGCGACGAGGCTGCGGCGGCCGATCACGGCGCCGTCGAGCACGGTGGCGTGGTTGGCGATCACGGCCTCCTGCCCGACGTGCACGCCGTGGATGATGCAGCCGTGGGCGATCGTGGCCCCGGGTCCGATGTCTACCGGTATCCCCGGCGGGGCATGCAACACACTGCAGTCCTGAACGTTCGCGCCCTCGCGAACGATTATGGGTGCGAAGTCGGCCCTCAGCACGGCGTTGAACCACACCGACGCGCCGGCCGCCACGTGCACGTCTCCGATCAACGTGGCGGTGGGAGCGACGAAGGCTCCTGGAGCGACGACGGGTGACCGGCCTTCGAAGGCGAACAGCGGCATCGTCAAGGTATACCGCAGCTAGAGGGGCTCGCATTGCGCGCAGGCGGGGAAAAACTGTAACGTGTTCTAGTTAGAGAGTAATCGAACGGGAGGCCGACCGTGAGTACCGAGACAACCGCGGTATCCGCGAACATTCGTGAGATCGACACCGGAGCACTTCCGGACCGCTATGCGCGGGGCTGGCACTGCCTCGGCCCGGTGGTGAACTTCGACGACGGGACGCCGCATTCGGTCGAGATCTTCGGCACGAAACTGGTGGTCTTCGCCGACTCCCACGGCGACCTCAAGATCCTCGACGGCTACTGCCGGCACATGGGTGGCGACCTGTCGCAGGGCACCGTCAAGGGTGACGAGGTGGCCTGCCCGTTCCACGACTGGCGCTGGGGCGGGGACGGCAAGTGCAAGCTGGTGCCATACGCAAAGCGCACCCCGCGGCTGGCCCGTACCCGCGCATGGGAGACCGACGTTCGCAACGGCCTGCTGTACGTCTGGCACGACCACGAGGGCAACCCGCCGCCGCCGGAACTGCGCATCCCCGAACTGCCCGAGTACGGCAGCGACGACTGGACCGAGTGGCGATGGAACTCGATGCTCATCGAGGGCTCCAATTGCCGCGAGATCATCGACAACGTCACCGACATGGCGCACTTCTTCTACATCCACTTCGGCTTGCCGACGTACTTCAAGAACGTCTTCGAGGGCCACGTCGCGTCGCAGTACCTGCACAACGTCGGGCGGCCCGACGTCAACGACCTCGGCACCGCCTACGGTGAGGCGCACCTCGACTCGGAGGCGTCGTACTTCGGGCCGTCGTTCATGATCAACTGGCTGCACAACAACTACGGCGGGTTCAAGGCCGAATCGATCCTGATCAACTGCCACTACCCGGTGACGCAGGATTCGTTCGTGCTGCAGTGGGGCGTCATCGTCGAGAAGCCCAAGGGCATGGACGAGAAGATGACCGAGAAGCTGTCCAAGGCGTTCACCGAGGGCGTCAGCAAGGGCTTCCTGCAGGACGTCGAGATCTGGAAGCACAAGACCCGGATCGACAACCCGCTGCTGGTCGAAGAGGACGGCGCGGTGTACCAGATGCGACGTTGGTACCAGCAGTTCTACGTCGACGTCGCTGACGTGACCCCGGACATGACCGACCGGTTCGAGATCGAGGTCGACACCACCGCGGCAAACGAGAAGTGGCATGTCGAGGTCGAGGAGAATCTGCGCAAGCGCGCGGAGGAACAGCCCGCGACATGAGTGACGCGCCAGATGCCGACCGGCTGGCGCGCTCCATGCTGGCCCTCCTCGGTCACGACGACGACGAACATCCCGCCGCCACCCGCGAAACCACCGGAACGTGGTCCAAGGCACCGGACTTCGCCTCCGACCCCGAGCGGGCGGCGGCGGTCAAGGAGGCGTCCGCGCGCGATCGCGAGCGCTACCTGACCGCGGGACTCACCCCCGTCGACTGCCGGTTCTGTCACGTCACCGTCGCCGTCAAGAAGCTCGGCGCGGGACACACTGCGGTGCAATGGAGTTCGGACGCCACCCAGCGCTGCGCCACGTTCGCCGAGATCCGGGCGAACGGCGGTGACAGCAGCAGGAGTAAGTCCTGCCCTCGGTTGTCCGACAGCATCCGGCACGCCGTCGCCGAAGGATGCCTCGAGGAGCAGTCGAGCGCGCCGTCACCCGGCGACGGTTAGTCCACCGCTGCGTACCACCGACAGCACGTCGTCGAGTGCCGCACGCAACGCCCCACCGTCGCGCGCCGCGATCCGCACGGCCCACCCCGCCCCGTTCGGCAGTTCGGTGACGGCGGAATACGCGTCTCGGCTGCCCACCTCGGTGGGTGCGTCGTCGAGTCCGATCAGGTAGACGGTGCCGAACGCCGACGGTGCCCGTCTCGCCGTCGGCATCGCGTCGAGCGACTGGGCGTCGACGGCGAGCAGTTGCCGCTCCGGCCCGCGCACCTCCACCGTCGACGCGTAGGAACCGAAGTCCGCGTCGCCGCATTCCGGGTGCAGCACCACCGCGTCGACGACGACGGCCCGCCCACCCGGTTCCACGGCGACCCGTAGCTCCTGGCGGTACCGCGCACGGGGCGTCACGATGCGCGGTGCGGGCGAGTACCACAGTTCACCGGTCGCATCCACGTCCAGGCGGGTGTCCTCGAAGGCCTCTGCGCCCGTTGGGGTTCCACTGATCGTCGTCGCACCCTGCCCGCGCACGGTCGCGACGCCGCCGTCCACCACCGCGATCGACTGCCGGATGACGTCCCCGGGGATCAGCGTGCCCGCGGCGTTCTGCACCGTCAGCACACCGCCGCGATCGTCGTCGAACACCCGGCCGACCAGCAGCGGCCACCGGTAGCGCCGTCGCGTCAGCACCGTGCGGCCGCCGACCCGGGCGAGCACGAGGTCGAGGGCCTGCGTCACCGGAACAGCACCTCGCGGTCGAGAACGTCGGCGACGGCGTCGACGCCCGCCCCGGCACGTGCGCTGATCGCGAGGACCGGTCTACCATCGCGAACGTCGTCGGCCTCCGTACGCATGAGTTCGAGGTCGACGCCGACGTGCGGTGCGAGGTCGACCTTGTTGATGACCAGCAGATCGCACCGCACCACCCCGGGCCCGCGCTTGCGCGGGATGTCGTCACCGCCCGCGACGTCGATGACGAACAGCCAGAAGTCCACCAGGTCGCGGGAGAACGTCGACGCCAGGTTGTCCCCGCCGGACTCCAACAGGATCACCTCGGTGTCGGGAAAGCGGGCCTCCAGGTCGTCGGCGGCCGCCATGTTCAACGACGGATCCTCGCGAATCACGGTGTGCGGGCAGCCACCTGCCTCCACCGCCCGCACCCGCAGCGGGTCGATGAGACCCGATCGTCGCACCCGTTCGGCGTCCTCGTCGGTGACGAGGTCGTTCGTGATCACCGACACGACGCGGCCGCGGCGGGCGAATTCGCCGAGCAATGCCTCGACGAGCGCCGTCTTCCCCGACCCGACCGGGCCGCCGATTCCGACGCGGGCGGCTCTCATCGCAGCAGGTACTTGCGCGAGAAGGGCACGCTGACAGCGGGTTCGGCGGTGAGCAGGTCACCGTCGGCGCGCACCTCGAACGTCCGCGGGTCGACCTCGACGTGCGGCAGCGCGGCGTTGCGGACCATGTCGGACTTGCGCAGGCCACGCACCGACGCGATGGGCAGCACGTGCTTGCGCAGTCCCAACGCCTCGGGCACGCCGGCCTCCACCGCGAGCGACGACATGAACACGAAGCCGGCGTCGGCCGCCGCGTCACCGAGGGCCGCCCAGTTGGGCCGCGCCACGATCGGTTCCGACGACGACACCGATCCGGCGGCGTCGCCGAGGGCTGCCCAGGCGATGTAACCGTTCTTCAGAACCACCTTGGGCTTGACGCCGAAGAAGGCGGGGTGCCAGATCACCAGATCGGCGACCCTGCCGACCTGGACCGACCCGACGTGCGCCTCGGCGCCGATCGAGATCGCCGGGTTGACGGTGAGTTTCGCGACGTAGCGCTTCACGCGTTCGTTGTCGGCGGCCGTCGTCTTCTCCTCCGGCAGTCGCCCGACGCGTTGCTTCATCACCGCCGCGAGTTGCCAGCAGTTGGCGATGTTCTCGGCAACGCGCCCCATGCCCTGGGTGTCGCTGCCGAAGATGGAGATCGCACCCATGTCGTGCAGGAAGTCCTCGGCGACCATCGTCTGGGGCCGGATGCGGGCCTCGGCGAAGGCGACGTCCTCGGGGGCCTGCCAGTTCATCAGGTGCGCCAGCATGGTCATGGGCACGCCTTCGTCGAGACCGCCGAGCGTGTACGGGTTCGTCGGATTCGTGGTGCCCGGTATGACGTTGTCGTACCCGACGCAGCGGATGAGGTCCGGTGCGTGCCCGCCGCCCGCGCCCTCCACGTGGTACAGGTGGATCGTCCGGTCCCCGATCGTCGCCATCGTCGTCTCGGAGAAACCGAATTCGTTGATCGAGTCGGTGTGCAGGTGCACGGCGAAGTCCGCGGAGTCGGCGGCGACGAGCGTCTTGTCCACGATGTCCGGCGAGGCTCCGAAGTCTTCGTGGATCTTCACCGCGCCGGCCCCCGCCGCGACCATCTCCAGTACCGCATCGGGATCCGACGAACCCCGGCCGAACGGCACGTAGTTCATCGGCGAGTACTCCCCCGCCTTCAGGAACATCGCCAGGTTGCGCGGTCCTCCCGTGGCGACCTCGAACGACGGTCCGAGCGATCCGCCGATCAACGTGGTCGTGCCGGTCGACAGCGCGTGCTCGGTCTGCTGCGGGGAGATCAGGTGGGCGTGCGTCTCGATGGCGCCCGCCGTGACGATCATCCCCTCGGCGGGGATCGGGGTCGTCGACGTCCCGACCACCATTCCCGGGGTCACGCCCGGCATGACGTCCGGGTTGCCCGCCTTCCCGATGCCGACGATCCGACCGTCGCGGATGCCGATGTCCGCCTTGACGATTCCGGTCACCGCGTCGACGATCACCGCGTTGACGATCACGTAGTCCAGTGCGTCGTCGGCGTGTGTCGTACCCGGCCGGTAGCCCTCGCCGTCGCGCACGGACTTGCCTGCGCCGCCCAGTAACTCGTAGCCCGGCACGGCGTAGTCGTGCTCGACCTCGACGAACAGGTCGGAGTCGGCCAACCGGATGCGATCGCCGGTGGTGGGACCGAACATGCGGGCGTAGGACGCCCGGTCGACCGTCGTCATCGGACCCACTGCCCCGCTGCGAGCGCGGCGTCGAGTGCGCCTTCGGCGTCGAGTGACCCGTTGACGAGCCCCGAGAAGCCTTGCATCACGCGGTCACCCGCGATCGGCACCAGCGTCACCTCGACGGGAATGCCGGGCTCGAAGCGCACCCCTGCGCCCGACGCGACGGCGAGCTTGTGTCCCCAGGCCGCGCGTCGGTCGAACTCCAGCGCGGGATTCGTCTCGAAGAAGTGCGTCTGGCTGCGAACCTGCACGTCGCGGTCGCCGCGGTTGACGACGGTGACGGTGACGTGCGGTTGGCCGGTGAAGAGGTCCACGGGGGCCTCGCCGACGATCACCTCGCCGGGCCGGACGTCGCCCTGGCCCGTGGCGATCGGGTCGATCAGCGTGACCAGTTTCGTGCCGTCGCGAAACGGTGCGTCCACCGCGACGATCCCGATCATGTCGGGGACGCCGGGCTCGCACTGCTCGGAGCGCAACGCCGATCCCGCGTGGTCGACGACCTCGTCGTAGGTCATGTCCTTGCGCGCCGCGAGCATCACCTCGTCGACCAGTAGTGCGACGGCTTCCGGGTGCGACAGCCGGACTCCCTCGCGGAGATTGCGGCGGGCCAACTCTGCGGCGGTGAAGACCGTCAGTCGTTCGATCTCCGTGGGCGTCAGGTGCATTGATCTCCTTCGATGGTCAACTCGCGAACAAGCGCACGCCCGGCGTGCGGCGTTGCGCGGCGATGTCGGCGAACGCCGTGAACGGCGCCGGGAATGACGGTGGTTCGCATCCAAGGACCTCGACCAGCCTCGGCGCGAGGTCGGCGTGGGTGCGTTGGGCACCCAGGTGGCCACAGATGCCCAGGCGCAGTGCCGCCCCGGTGACGCCAGCGACCACCTGCCAGGCGGTGACGGCCTCCGCGGTGCCGCGCGTCAGCCCCGAGGCCCGCAGGCACAGCGCCTGGGCCACCGGCAGGTGTCCCGGCACCTCACCGCTGAGCACTCGGGCGCGGTAGCCGGCGATGCCGTCGGTGAATGCCGCGAACGTGGCCAGGGTGGCCGCGCCGGCACGCCGCGACGCCTCGCGCAGCACCGACATCGTGGCCGACGCCTCGGCCAGGCGGTCGGCGTCGGCCGGGTCCGCCGCCGCCCAGGCGCGCCGCAGGATCACGCGGTCACCGCGGTGCCACCGGCCGTCGAGTTGTTCGGCCACGAACGCGGCGACGTCGCCCTCGTCGACCACCAAACCGTCTCGATGAGCGCCCTCCAGACCCGACGAGAACGCGAACCCGCCCGAGGGAAAGGCGCTGTCGGCGAACCGGATTGCGGCGACGAGCTGGGTGCTACTCATCGTCGCAGCGCTCGACGCGTCCACTGGCGAGCAGATCGGCGATGCGCGCGGTGTACTCGGTCTCCGGGCCCTGCAGGTGCACCAGCAGCCGGTCGTCGAGCTGGTCGACCTTCCAGTGCAGATGGCCGGCGAGGAAGCCCAGCCTCAGCGCCGCGGCGCGGTCGACGGCCCGCAGCGCCAGCGTCCGCGCGGCACCGGCGCGGACGACCACCGCACGGTCGTAGTCCAGGACGAGGACCGCACCGTCGGCCAGGCCCGTGCCGCGAGGCAGCGCCACGGCGTAGTCCACGCCGGCGTCGGACGTCACGCGCAGCCGGCTGCGGTCGAGGTCGGCGATCGCCAGGTGCACGTACTCGACGGCCTGCCGGTGCGCGAGCTCGTGCAACCGTGCCGCGATCACCGGGTCGTCGTCCCACCCGGTGATCGCCTCGACGACGAGCGGGACGGACACCTACGCCGCCCTGGACGTGACCGCCGCGATCTTGCCGACCACGTCGGTGTGGGCCTCCAGCGAACGGCCGACCCGCAGGATCTCGTCCTCCGCGAACGGCTTCCCGATGATCTGCACACCCAGCGGCAGACCCGTCTCGGTGAACCCGGCGGGCACCGACAGCGACGGCAGGCCCGTGACGTTGGCGGGCGCCGAGTACCGCACGTAGGCCGCGGTCGCGGCCTCGACCTCGCCGTCGGGCCACGTGACGAACGGGTCGGACCGCAGTGTCGCGGGCGCGACGAGCGTCGGGGCGAGCAGGACGTCGATCGACGAGAACATGTCCTTCCACGCCGCCTGCATCAGCGTCCGCAGCCGCAGCGCGTTGACGTAGTCGGTGGCGAGCTGCGCGGCACCGATCTCGAGCAGGGTGCGCACCTCGTCGGTGAACTTCTCCGGCGAATTGCGCAGGTAGTCCTGGTGATACGCGGCGGCCTCCGGCATCATGATGGCCCACTCGGTGGGGATGACGTGCTCGGGCATCGGAATGTCGACCTCGACGAGCGTGGCGCCGAGGCCCTCGAGCGTCGCGGCGGCCGACGCCGCCGCAGCCTCGGCCTCTGGGTCGAGGCGCTCGGTGTAGTAGTTCGTGGGGATGCCGATGCGGGTACCCGCGACGCCGGCGTCGAGGCCGGAGACCATGTCCGGAACCGGAACGTCCACGGTGCCGGGGTCGCGGCGGTCGTAGCCGGACATGGCCGCCATCGTCAGCGCGGCGTCGACCACGTTGCGGCTCAGCGGTCCGACGTGGTCGAGCGACCACGACAGCGATGCGACACCCACGCGGGAGGCCCGTCCAAAGGTCGGCTTGAGACCTACCGTGCCGCACAGCGCCGCCGGGATGCGGATCGATCCGCCGGTGTCGCTGCCCAGGGCCACGTGCACCACTCCGGCCCCCACCGCGGCGCCCGATCCACCGCTGGACCCACCGGGTGTGCGGTCCGGGGCCCAGGGATTCCCGGTCGTGGGAGTGGTTGCTCCGTAGGCGAATTCGTGGGTGTGCGTCTTGCCGATCAGAATCATGCCCGCGTCGTACAACTTCGCCACGGCGGCGCAGTCGGCCGCGGGGACGAAGTCGGTCCGCTGTCCCGAGCTCGACGTCGTCGCGATTCCCGCGGTGTCGTAGAGGTCCTTGACTCCCAAGGGGATGCCGTGCAGCGGGCCGCGATAGATGCCGTCGCCGATCTCCTTCTCGGCGGCCTTGGCCTGTTCGAGGGCGAGGTCGCCGGTGACGGTCACGAATGCGCCGAGCAGCGGTTCAACGTCGTCGAGACGGTCGAGCGCCGACTGGGTGACCTCGACCGGCGACACCTCACGGGATCGGATCTTCTCGGCGACGTCGAGCAACGGCAGTTCGTAGAGTTCCATGTGGTCTCCTGTGGTGAGGTTGCCGGTCAGTCCCAGTTGGCCGAGAAGGCCACGGCGGGCACCGTTTCGCCCAGTCCGGGCGGGGACGCCCGACGAATCAACGCGAGGGTCGTCGCGTACGTCTCGTAGTGCTCGGTCACCCGCTCGGGCGTCACCGTCAGCCCGGCGAAGGCGAACACCGCGGCGACGTCGTCCTGGGTGGGCACGTGGTCGGTCATGCGAATCTCCTCATCTGTCAGAGCGGAAGGGGTACGTCGACGACTCCGGCGAGTCCCTCGAAGGCGTGGCCGGCGCCGAGGACGGTGGCGTCGGCACCCGGCCTGCCCATCAGCTGCAGGCCGATCGGCAGCCCGTCGGCGCCGAACCCGGCCGGCACCGTGAGCGCGGGCATCCCTGTGACGTTGGCCGGCACGGTGAGTGCGTTGACAGCCCACAGGATGGGGGTCGTCTCACCGCCGAAGTCCACCTCGGTCGCGCCGTAGTCGGGCGCGGTCATCGGGATGGTCGGCGACACCAGGAGGTCGACGCCCGCGGCGAACAACTCGTCCATGCCGGCGATCACGGCCGCACGGGCACGGAGGGCGGCGAGGTAGTCGACGCCGCTGTACGCCCGGCCGACCGCAAGCGCGTCGACGACGTCCGCACCGAACGCGTCGGGGTTCGTCCCCACCTGCATGTCGTGCCAGGCAGCGGCCTCGACGCCGCACACCACCTTGACGACGTCCGAGCTCAGCTCGACGTCGGCGAACTCGACCCGCCGAATGGTCGCCCCGGCGCCCTCGAGCAACCGCACCGCCGACTCGAACACGGTCGCCACGTCGGGGGTGAGCCGGTCGCAGAAGTAGCTCTCGGCGATGCCGATCGTCAGACCGGCCATGCCCCTGCCGAACTCGGCACGCAGATCGCCAACCGGCGCCGAGCTGCTGAACGGGTCCTGCGGGTCGTGGCCCGCGATGACCTCGAGCAGCGCCACGGTGTCGGCGACCGTACGCCCGAGCGGTCCGGTGTGGTCGAGCGTCGAACTCAGCGCGCTCACCCCGCGCCTGCTCACCATGCCGAACGTGGGCTTGTGCCCGGTGACGCCGCAGAGGGCGGCAGGAATCCGGATCGACCCCCCGGTGTCGGTACCGAGTCCGGCCGAGACCACGCCCGCGGCGATCGCGGCGCCGGTGCCACCGCTGGAACCGCCGGGGATGCGGTCGGTGGACCAGGGATTGCGCGTCGGTGGGGTGTTCACGCCGTAGGCGTACTCGTGCGTGGTGGTCTTGCCGACGACGATCGCTCCCGCGGCCCGCAGCCGGCGCACGGCTTCGGCGTCGGCGTCGGCGAGGTGCTCGGGCGCGCCGAGCGAACCGTTGCCGGTGCGGTGGCCGCCGACGTCGTAGATGTCCTTGACCACTACCGGGATTCCCCTCAGCGGACCGGCGGGTTCGTCGGAGTCGTCCTGCTGCTGGGCGGTGGTGAGTGCCTCGTCGGCGAACACCGCGGCGAACGCCTGGATCCGGTCGTCGGTCTCGGCAATCCTGGCGAGCGCGGCGCCGACCAGTCCGGTGGCGTGGGTCAACACTTCGGTCACTGGTGCTCCTATCCTCGTGCCGCCGAGAGTTCGGGTTCGAGGACGGCGTCCACGAGCTTGCGGGTGATCTCGGTGGCGGGGTTGGTCAGCAGATCGTCCACGGGGCCCGATTCGACGAGCTTGCCGCGGTCGAGCACGCCGGCGTGCTCGCACATGTGCTCGACGAGGGCGAGGTTGTGGGTGATCAGCAACATCGTCAGCTTGCGCTCGCGCTGTAAGTCCTTGAGCAGGTTCAGGATCTGCGCTTGTACCGAGACGTCGAGCGCCGCCGTCGGCTCGTCGAGCACGACGAAGTCCGGATCGGTCACCAGGGCACGGGCGATGCCGAGCCGCTGGCGCTGGCCGCCGGAGAACTCGTGCACGTAGCGGTCGTAGTGCGAGGGCAGCAGACCCACCCGGTCCAGCAGGTCGAGCACCTTCGCGCGGGCCTCGGTCCGGCTGGCCATGCGGTACAGGGTGAGCGGGTAGGCGATCTGCGCACCGACGCTGCGCCGCGGGTTGAACGCCGAGCCGGAGTCCTGGAACACGATCTGGACGTGCTTGCGGTACCGGCGCATGTCCAGATCGGACAGTCCGACGAGTTCGTTGCCTTCGTAGGTCACCGATCCCGAGGTGGCCTTCTCGAGACCGAGCACCATCCGGCCGGTCGTCGTCTTGCCCGATCCGGATTCGCCGATCAGGCCGAACGTTTCGCCGCGGTTCATGTCGAAGCTGACGTCGTCGACGGCGACGAAGTCGGCCCGCTTGCCGTTCTCGTCCCGCACGCCGAACACCTTGCGTAGGTCGGTCACCGAGATCAGCGGTCCATTAGGCGACATCGACGGCCTCCTTCTCCTCGGCCCGGAACTCGAAGAGCCTGCGGTCGGCCCGCGGCACCGAGCGGGTGGCTTCGTCGAGGCGTAGGTGCGGTACGGCCCGCATCAGGCCCTGCGTGTAGGGATGTTGCGGCCGGGTCAGCACCCGCTCGACGGTTCCGGACTCGAGCACGTCGCCTCGCCTCATCACGGTGACGTCGGTGCAGACGTGGGCCACGACGCCGAAGTCGTGCGTCACCAACAGGATCGACGTCCCGAGTTCGGCGTTGATGTCGAGCAGCAGATCCAGGATCTGCTTCTGGACGGTCGCGTCGAGAGCGGTGGTCGGTTCGTCGGCGAGGAGCAGTTCGGGCCGGCACGACAGCGCGATCGCGATCACGACGCGTTGGCGTTGACCGCCCGACAGCTCGTGCGGGTAGGCCTTCATCCGTCGCTTCGAGTCGGGCAGCGCGACGAGGTCGAGCGCCTCGAGGGCCTTGATCCGGGCCGTGGCCTTGTCGACGCCCTGGTGCAGCCGGATCACCTCGACCAGTTGCGCACCGATGGTGAACGACGGGTCCAGCGCCGACAACGCGTTCTGCGACACCATCCCGATGTGCGGGCCACGGATGGCACACATCTCCTTCTCGGTCTTGTCCAGCAGGTTCTCCCCGCGGAAGAGGATCTCGCCGCCGGTGATCTTCGCCCGTGGCGTCCCGAGCAGACGCAGGACGGCCAGCGACGTCACCGACTTGCCGGAACCCGACTCGCCGACCAGTCCGAGGATTGCCCCCTCGCGGACCGACACGTCGATGCCCTTGACGGCGTGGACGACGCCGCCGTCGGTGTGGAAGTCCACGGAGAGGTTCTTGACCTCCAGTGCCAGTGCGTCGTTCATCAGCTGGTTTGCTTCCTGGGGTCGAGGGCGTCGCGGACCCCGTCCCCGACCAGGCTGAACGCCAGCGAGACGACGAGGATCAGCAAGCCGGGGATGGTGGCGACGTGGTAGATGCCCTCGAGGAGCACGTTCTTGCCGTCGGCGGTCATGATGCCCCAGTCCGGTGTGGGCGGAATGACTCCGACGCCAAGGAAACTCAGTCCCGACGCGACGACGATCATCAACCCGCACAGCGTCGTCGCGTACACCAGCAACTGCACGACGACGTTCGGCATCAACTCACGAGACATCAGCAGCAACGGGTTGGCCCCGTACGCGCGGGCCGCCTCCACGTAGTCCTTCGACGATTCCTGAACCGTCGCCGTGTACGCGACGCGGGCCATGTACGGCACCAGCGTGATGCCGATCGCCAGCATCACGTTGCCGAGCCCGGCGCCGAGCACGGCCGACAGCGCGATCGCCAGCAACACCAGCGGGAAGGCGAACAGGACGTCGAGCACGCGCATCGTCACCTCGCCCCCGCGACTGCGGCGGAAACCGGCGAAGAGCCCGATCATCAGCGCCAGCGGGAACACCACCACCACTGGAATCACGGCCACCAACAACGAGTTTCGGCCACCGTAGAGCAGACGCGTCCAGATGTCGCGGCCCTGACCGTCGAGCCCGAGGAAGTGCCCTTCGGTGCCGACACCCGCGAGCCGACTCACCGGGTCACCGGCCACGGGGCTGTAGCTGGTCAGCAGCGGTGCGAAGATGGCGGCGAGCGCCACGACGACGAGCACGACGAGCGACGCCACGGCCATCCTGTCGCGGCTGAACGCACGCACCGCGAGACGCCACGCCGGCTTCGGCGCGTCGGCCCGCGCCGGTGCGCGTCCGCCCGCAGGAGTGCGCCGCGCGCCGACCAGGGATCGGCCCGTGCCAACGGCTTCGGTGAGTGCACTCATACTCCGACTGCCCTTCTCGTTCGGGGATCGAGCAGGCCGACGGCCATGTCGGCGACGAGGTTGATGATCACGAACGCCAGCGCTATGAACAGGACACCGGCCTGGACGACGGGGATGTCGCGCTGCGTGATCGACGTGTAGAGCTGCTGGCCGAGACCCGGCCACCCGAAGACCACCTCGACGAAGACCACCCCGCCGAGGAGATAGCCCACCTGCAGGCCGGTGATGTTCACGATCGGCGGGAGCGCGTTGCGCAGGGCGTGCCGCCACAGCACCGAACTGGTGGACAATCCCGACGCGCGCAGTGTGCGGATGTAGTCCTGGGCGAGGATGTCGATCATGACGCTGCGGGTCATGCGGGCGATCACCGCAAGTGGCACCAGTGCCGCCGCGATCGCCGGCAGGACGAGATGTGCCAGCAGGTCGCCGACGCCGCCCGGAAATCGCGGGTCGTACATGCCCGACGTCGGCAGCCACCCCAGCGTGATCGCGAATACACCGATGAGCAGCAGGCCGAACCAGTACACCGGAACACTTGCGCCCGCCATCGAGATGACCATGGACATGCGGTCGAACAGGCTGTACTGCTTGTGCGCCGCGATCACACCGAGTGGCACCGCGATCACGATGCACAGCAGCAGGGCGGCGCCCGTCAGGATCATCGTGTTGACGAACCGCGGCACCATGATGTCGGTGACGGGCGCGTTGACCGTCAACGACCGGCCGAGGTCGCCCCGCAGTAGTCCGCCGAGGTAGTCGAAGAACTGGATGGGCAGCGCGCGGTCGAGGCCCAGCTCCGACCGGAGTTCGGCGACCGCACCGGCCGTCGCGCCGGAGCCGAGGATCGTCACGGCCGGATCACCCGGCACCAGCTGCAGTAGCAGGAACACCACCAGGCTGACGCCGAACAGGACGAGAGCCGTCGAGAACACGCGGCTTCCGATGACACGGGTCATTGCTCGAGCCTCACCGTCGTCAGGTCGTACCACTCCTCGCTGGCGGACACGAAGCCCTTCACGTAGGGGGCGAGTACGTAGGGTGCCTTGTCGTTGACGATCGGGGCCAGCGCTCCGTCGTCGGTGACGATGTTGTTGGCCGTCCGCCACCAGCGGTCTGCCTCGGCCGGGTCCAGCGAGGTGATCGCCTTGTTCATCGCCGCGTCGAGTTTGGGATTGCTGTAATAGCCGACGTTGGGACCGTTGGGAGCCTGCAACTCCGACGACGTGGCGATGTACAGCCAGTACGGGCTCGTCATCCCCCACGACATCTGCGCCATCCCGACGTCGTCGGCCATGCCCCGCGCCCACACGCCGAGGTACGAAATCCATTCCTGGGTCTGGATGTTGACCCGTACGCCGATCGAAGCGAGGTTCTGCTGGAGGAACTCGGCCATCTGTGCCGGCATGATCTGGCCGGAGCCGTCGGTCGAGGTGATCAGCGTCGTGTCGAAACCATCCTGCAGGCCGACCGACGCGAGCAACCTGCGGGCCTCGTCGAGGTTGCGCTCGTAGGCGTCGCGCCGTTCGACGTATCCGCCGGCGGACAGTGCCTGCACGCCATAGGCGGGAGTGACCGAACCACGCAGCAGGTCACGCGCCATCCCCTCGCGGTCGACGGCCAGGTTGATGGCTTGGCGCACCTGCGGGATCGACGTGAACCGGTTGCGCATGTTGAACGACAGGTACCAGCTGTGCGGCGGAATACCCTCGGACAGTTGATATCCCTCGGAGACCAGGTTGTCGATGCTGTCGGGGTTGGGCACGGCGATCATGTCGACGGTGCCGGACCGCAGCGCCGCCGTGCGCGCAGACGCGTCGGGCAGTGGCCGGAAGACCACACCGTCGATCTGCGGCTTGGGACCCCAGTAGTCGGGGTTGCGGACGAGGTCGATGCGCTCACCGCGAATTCGCTGCTTGAACATGAACGGCCCGGTACCCACCGGATGGTCGCCGATGTCCTCGCCGTACTTCTGCAGCGCCGTGGGGCTCATGATGGCCGTCGACCCGTTGCCGCCCTGGCTCAACATCCGCAGGAATTCCGAGAACGGTTGCTTGAGATGGACTTTCACCGTGTGGTCGTCCACCGTCCGGACGGAATCGACGAACTTCCACACGAAGTTCGTTTGGCCAGCGGCACGTGCCGAGTACATCGGCGAACCCTTGTCCCACATGCGGCGGATGTTGTACTCGACCGCCTGCGCGTCGAGTGGCGTTCCGTCGTGGAAGCGGACGTTGCGCCGGATGTGGAAGGTGTAGTCGAGACCGTCCTTGGAGACGTCCCACGATTCGGCCAGGCCAGGACGTAGCGGCGGCACGCGGGCCTGCGACGACGGGATCGACAGGTCCTCGTCGACGAGGGGTTCGAACATCTGCCTGTTGATGCGCCAGGACACCCAGCCACCGGCGACCTGTGGATCGAGGACGTCGGCCTCGGACTCGATGGCGACGACGAAGACGTTGCCCGTGCGTACCGGCCCGCGCGAGCAGCCGGCCAGCGCGCCGATGCCGAGCACGACCACGGCGAGCAGCGCGAACACGCGCAAGCTGTTGCGTCTCAACAACGGTGGGATCTGAACCATCCGTGGATCCTCCGAGCTTTCGGTCGTCTCACACCGCGCCACGGCGCGCGATGATGTCCGGTAGTGCCTACGACAACCGTAGGAACGAGACGGCGACGGCGGTATCCGTCATCCGACGTATATCGGCGATTTTCTCAATGCCGTTGCGGTGCAATTGCTTTGCGCATGGCGATGCGACAGGAGCCGAACCGGGGCGGCGCGTGATTCAGAAACCGGCGGCGCGGCTTGGCGCGACGGCCTGGTTCACGAGCTCGAATTCGGTTGCGTGGACGGCGGCGGCGACGCGGTTCGCCACGCCGAGCTTGCGCAGGACGCGCTCGACGTGGGTGCCGACGGTACGCGGTGACAGGAACAGGCGCTGGCTGATCTCGCCGTTGGACAGGCCGCCCCGCAGCAGGGCGAGGATCTCCTGTTCGCGTGGCGTGAGCCGGGCGCAGGCCTTCGCGCGCATCCGGTCGACGTACTTGGTGAACAAGGGACGCCCGCCCTCGACGATGCTGCGACTGCGGTCCGTGAATTCCGGTGCGGCCATGTTGCCTTGGCACATGCCAACGATGTCACCCGCGTCGTCGTGCAGCACCATCAGGAAGCCGTTGGTGAAGCCCTCCGGCCTGAGCACCGAGGCGCCACTGTAGGAGTCCGCGAACTCCGGGACGTCGTCCCAGTCCCAGATCCGGCTGTAATCGGAGAACTGGCGTACGAATTCGGGCTTGGCCTGAATGTCCGACGACAGGTATCCGGCCACCGAGTCCGAGTAGCCGACGGACTTGACGAGGCTGAAGCCCTTCGCGCCGGGTGTCTTGTACGCCAGCAGGAACGTGTCGCAACGCGCCTCGACACGCAGGAAGTCGACGGCCCCACGCACCCGTACCGAGGTGTCGTTGGAGCCCATGTCGGCCGCGATCGACGCGATGTCACGCGTTTCGTCGAGGGTCGTCACGTCGTTCTCCGTCCGCGGGGGTCTCGTCCCCGACAGTCCACCAAACGCGGGCGACGCTGAGGTTCAGAGCCTGTTTCCGCTTCGTTAAGACATGGGTGACGTGCCCCACAGCGCCGCGGCCACGTCGACCGCTGGCGCGGGGCCCAGGTGCGTCCACGTCACCGTGCTGCGGTTCCGTCCCGCCGGGCTGCTGAAGACGGCGAGCGCGCGGCGACTGCCGTGCTGGAGTAGGGACAGGTTCGGCGCGACCTCGACGACGGCGCCGCCGATGGTGTCGGCCAGAGCCGACGTAACCCGCGACGGCGTGGTCAACCAGCTGCCGGGCAGTACCGCGCTGCCAACGGCCGTGGTCGGGAGTGGGGCTGGCACGTCCGCCAACGGGTGCGGAGCAGCCGGGCCCAACGTCACGGTGACGAACAACAGGGAGCTCCACTGCACCAACGGCAGGACGACGGTGCGCCGACCGTCGCCGACGAACTCCGCGCGGGCCGCCCCGTCGGGATCGTTGGTGCCGTCGAGTACCCCGCCGTCGGCGCTGAAGGCACAGGCCAGGTGGGGGCACCTCGTATTGCGCGTGCTCCCGCAGTGCACGGGGATGGACGCGCAGCCACCGAACGGCCGCGCGTTGACCGCGGCGACCAGACCGTCGGTGGTCCGCCGCACGTGGACGGCGTGATAGCCGATGGTCGCGGGCAGCACCGCGCCGGTCTCGGTCAGCTGCTCGGCGGCGCCCACGCATACCCACGTGTCGGTCCAGTCGCGGGTGTCCGCGGACGGGTGCCTGCCGCTGGCCGACGGTGTCAGGAGGTTCAGCGGCCGGGCCGACGTCACGGGACGACGTCCTCCGGCAGGTGGTAGTTGAGCGTGGGAGTCGACTCGAACCTGCCCCGGGGCCGCACCTCGGCGGGATCCGGTGACGGCAGCGGCCCGTCGACGGCGAAGTGGTCGAGGACGTTCGCGGTGAGCTTCGAGATGTTGTTGCGGTAGCCGTTGTGAGACAGGCTGCCGCAGTATGAAATCGAGCTGAACGACCACACTGCGCCGCCGTTCGGCGTCTCGTGGAAGGCCATGTCGGCGCGGATTCTCGGGTGCTGCGTGCCGGTGAAGCCTGGGGCGTTGGTGAGGATCAGCTCGGTGACGGTGAGGTAGGCGTCGGTGTGCAGGCCCGCCGACGTGGCGACCAACATCGTGTGCGGCGGGGACCCCAGCGTCGTGTCGACGTGGTCGAGTTCGGCGCCGGCAGCGCCGCCGCCCACGAGCCCGAAGTCGCCGAGCCGCTCGTCGTAGTCGATGCCCTCGAAGGCCCACGCCACCCGGGGATCAAGACTCTCCTCGGTGCGCTTGAAGTACGTCGACACGTCAAAACCCTGTGCCACCATCGATGTTCCGCTGACTGCCGCCATGTCGCGTCCGAGGAACCGCCACATTCCGCCGAGCCGGCCGTCGCTCTGGTGGTGGTACTCGCCGGGTTGCGCCTGCCAGGGCCGGATGCCGGACTCGCAGCGGCGCATCTCCGTGAGCTCACCCCTGCCGTAGCCGGGATGGAAGGTGTGCCGCCAGTAGAAGCCGTCACCGCCCAGGTACACGAGTCGGCCACCGCGTTCCTTGTAGGCGTGGACGGCGTCGAGATAGGGGCCGTCCTTGTGTTCCGGGTGCGATCCGGTCAGCACGACGTTGTAGCCCTCGAGGCGTTCCAGACCGTCGTAGCTGACATCCTCGTCGGTGAGCACGTCGAACTCGTAGCGCATTTCGGTGAGCCAGTCGATCAGGTGCAGGTCGGCGTTGAACTGCCACGGAGCCTGGGTGATGACGGAGTCGCACTTCGGCCGGAAGTTCAGTATCGGTCGCAGCCGCGACGAGACGTGCACGCCGGACCCGTCGCCGTGCGTGTCGTACATCGAGTAGCCGTACTCGCGGTGCACGCTCAGAAACACGTTGGCGGGCGCCATGATCGGCGTGCGGTAGACCAGCGCCTCGAGGCTGCCGAAGTTGCTCGCCTGGTGCTCGTTCGCGTAGGCCATGTAGTCGATCGTCGACATGATCACGGCAATCTTGGCCTGCGGTCTGCCCAGCGGGGGTCGCACGATGAACGGGACGTAGTCCTCGTCGCCGTCGGTCGTCGTCAGCTTCATCGCGTAGACCGCCGACGGCAGTTGCTCGGGCACCGTGACCGTGAAGTCGACGTGCCAGCGGGCATCGTCGACGTCGTCGTCGTGGAAGTGGATGGCTCCGTACTCGAGCGGTGCCGACGTCCACTGCATGTGCGCGCCGCTCCAGTTGTGTCCCGTCATTCCCCGGGCGGGGGCGCCGACGAGGTTGCCGTCGAGGCGATACGGGCCGCGGTCGACGATCGTGCGGGTCGGGATGCCCAGGCCGAAGTCCCACGACGCGACCACGGCCGCGCTGAGATCTGCCGACGGACCGATGCTGCGTCGCTCGTCCATGCCCGGTGCGGCACCGAGTTTCATCGTCTCGATCTCGAGTCGGGTGAGCGCTCTCGAGCACAGCCGGGCGGCGTCGATCTTGCCGTTGTAGTGGTCGGCCATCAGCCAGCCACCCGGTTCGAGCGACGCCGGGTCGGGCCGGACGGCGTGGGGATGGGCGGCGAAGGTGAACGGCACGTCGGTGTGGGTCGGCGCGCCGCCGAACGTCGCCTCGGCGGGTACGGGCGCGGGGTCCAGCGCATACCGGATCTGCGGTTCGCAGTGCAGGACGGCCCGGCCGGTGGCGGCGTCGTAGGTGGCGGCGACGAAGTGCCAGGCGCGGTCGCGCACCGGGTCGGCGGACGTCAGCGTGTGTCCGTCGACGCGCAGGCTGACCCGGCCGTCCTCGGTGAGGAACAGGCCGTACCCCACTCCGTCGGCCCACTTGCCCATGATGGTCTGCGGACCCGGCGCCCAGTACCCGTCGACCTTGGTGGGCATCGTCGGCCAGATCCAGCACTGCAGCGTGAAGTCGTCGACGCGCAGTGGACGTCGGTCCGCCACCATGGCGTAGCTGCCGGCGTGGATCACCTGGGCGCGTCCGGGATAGCTTCCGTTGGCCGCGGATTCGACGGCCTCCTCCTTGAAGCCCGGCCCCCTGGGGTTGGTGTCACCGTGGATCAGCTTCACCATCTCGGCACGGTAGGTCGTCGGGCCGTCACAGCTGACGTGGAAGTCGACGGTGTCCCCCTGCTCGACCGACCACTTGCTGCCGTATCCGGTCAACCGCAGCATCGGCGGGTAGAGGCTCGTCACGCTCCCCAGTTCTCCCCACGCGACTTCCACGCCGGCGTGCAGTGTTCGGGCATGCCGTCCTCGGCGGGATACTGCTCGAATCGCATCTCGAGGATCGCCGCCTGCGCGTCCTGCTCGTCGGTGAAGACCCGGTCGTCGGCGAAGCTAGGTGCCACGCCCCGGATTCCGGACAACCGCGCGATGCGCCACTCCTGCTCGATCTTCGTGCAGACGATGACGAGCTTGCCGCCGAACGCACCGGTCGGCTGCATCCGCATCCTGGTCAGCACCTTGTCGAGGACGACATCGTCCTGAATGCCGCCGTGCACGCCGATCGCGCTTCCCGGGGCTTCGGTGCGCAGGACGGAGAAACCGGCCACGCCGCGCATGTCCTCGACGCTCGCCTGCACCTCGTCGATCATCCGTCGCCGGGTGGCGTCGTCTCGCGGGATGGGGATCATGCACCAACGCTAGGGCGCGGGACGCCCCACGACCATCGGGTGAATGACGGATATTCGGGTCACAACCCCGCGAAGCGCTCCCTGACCTGTTCGTCGGTCAGCCCGTAGTCGGCGAGCGAGTAGGTGTGCTTGGGCGCGCGCGGCCCCTTCTGGCTCTCCGCGTGCATCGTCGTCATCGATTCGCGGGCGGCATCGGTGAAGTCGATGCCGAACTGCTGGTAGACCTTTTCGACCACCGGGATCGGGTTCTTGATGAACTCGAAGTAGTCCAGGTCGTAGAACTGTGCCGGGTCGTGCTTGGCCCGCTCGGCGTTGAACAGTTCGAGACCGCGCGACCAGGTCTCCAGCGAGTCCTGCCCGATGACGTCACTGGTGAAGACGCTGGACCAGCCCTCGGTGGTGTGCTGGGCCAGCGAACACATCGACGCCATGATGGTCTCGGCGGGCCGGTGGCACTGCACCACGAGCGCGTCGGGGTAGGTGGCGAACAATGCGTCGAGGGCGAACAGGTGGCTGGGGTTCTTCAGCACCCACCGCTTCCCGGGATCGTTCAGCCCGATCAACTGCAGGTTCTTACGATGTCGCGCATAGGGTTTGGTCCAATCCTGCTGCGACAGCCACCGCGAGTAGGTCGGCACGTGCGCCAGCGTCTCATAGGACACCGAATGCAGCGACTGGCGCAGCAGCTGCCAGCACTCCTCCACCTCGTCGGCGGTCATGTAGTGCAACCCGGTGTAGTCGGGGTTCTCCTCGTGCGCCTTGCTGAACTGCGCGTCGATCCGCTGGAACACCGGGTTCTGCACCCAGGTGTCCCGCGGCGGCCGCGGCTGCGGGAACTCCGCCAACCACAGCTCGAGCCCCTGGTGGGCGGGGTCGGCGGTGAGCAGTCGGTGAATGGCGGTGGTGCCGGTGCGCGGCAGGCCGGTGACGAAGATCGGCCGCTCGATCGGCACGTCCACGTGCTGCGGGTACTGCTTGAACGCCGCCTCCGAGACCAGCCGCGCAACAAGGGCGTTGCGGACGAAGAACCGTTGCATCTTGCTGCCGAACTCGGTGAGCTCGGCGTCGCGGCCGAACGAGTCGAGCAGCACCCCGAGCGCCTCGCGGTAGTTGTCGTCGTCCACGCCGAAGTCGTCGAGCCCACAAGCCTTCACCGCCGAGGCGTGCAGGTCGTCGACGGTGCCTACGTTGGTCCTCATGCCTTGTACTCTCCGCAGTTGACGTCCAGCGCCTGCCCGGTGATGCCGCTGGACAGATCGCTCGCCATGAACAGGATCGCCGAGGCCACCTCGTCCTCGGTGGGCAGCCGCTTGAGGTCGCTGTTGACCGCCGCCGCCTTGTAGATGTCGTCGACGCTGGTGCCGTACTTGCCAGCTTGATGTTCGAAGTAGCTCTTCAACGTTCCACCCCAGATGTAGCCCGGCAGTACGGAGTTGACGCGGATACCGTCCTCACCCAGCTCGGTGGCCAGGGACTGCGACATCGCCAGCAGCGCCGACTTCGCCATCTTGTACGCGCCGTACTTGGCCTGCGAATGGCGAACCACCATCGAGTTCACGTTGACGATCGACCCGTTCGCCTCGGCCAGCGCCGGCGTGAAGCCCTGGATCATGCGCAGGGCGCCGAACACCGTCAGCTCGATTGCGTCGCGCATGTGTTCGAAGGTGGTGTTGGCCAACGGGCGCATCGAGGGAACTCGAAATGCGTTGTTGACCAACACGTCGACCTTGCCATACGCCTTGAGTGACTCCTCGACGAGATTGGCCACCTGCGCCTCGTCGGTGATGTCGGTGCCTACCGACAGGGCTCTGCGACCGAGGTCGGTCACCTGCTTGGCGACGTCCTCCAGCCGCTCGACGGTGCGGGCGGCCAGCACCAGGTCGGCACCCTGCTCGGCACACCGCCTGGCAAGCGTCGTTCCCAGGGCCGGGCCGACGCCGCTGATCACGACGACCTTGCCCTCCAAGAGTCCGGTCATCTGCTATCCCACCATTCTTTCGCCAATTTGCCTCTGCCGAAGCGCAATCCGCGCCCGCCAGTCGTCGTCGGAGATCTCGTTGGACTCGTAGTACGGCAGCGCACCGGCCACGTCGTCGACGCCGACCAGCTCGACGGTCGGACCGTCGGCCTCGGTCAGCTCTCGGGACACCCGCTGCCAACGGAACTGCAGGTACCCCTTGCGATGGCCGAGCGTCTCCACCCAATTGGTCACGCCGGGGTTGCGGTCGGCAACCACGATCCGGATCTTGCCGTCCGGATCCGCCTGCGCCTGAGTGCCATTCAGCGAGGTCTGGTGGTTGATGTAGTCCAGTGAGATGTACCAGAGACTGCCGAGTTGGAAGCCAAGGTAGGGCGCGTCGGTGACGGGCAACGTGATGACGAGTGCCTGGTCCTCGGCGAGGTCGAACTGGCCCGCCGAGGAGTACTGCGTGGCCAGGCCGCCCGGGGTCAGCCTCGGCGAGACCATCGTGTTGGCCGGGGCGTCGGTGTAGAACCACTGCGGAAACTGCAACCACGTCTTCACGCGTTGCACCAGCTGCTTGCCCGCGACGGCGTAACGCTTCTCGATCAGTTCTTTCGTCAACGGCGGTGGCGCCGTGCCGTCGGTGTCGGTGCGGGCGATGGCGAAGCTTCCGCGCCGGGCGGACCAGTCGTTGTACACCTCGCGAATGACCAACTGGGCCGGTGTCTTCGGGGTGAACCGCCACTCGAACGTGCCGTCGTCGGCGATGTCGAGTTTGCGGTCGTCGAAGGCGGTTTCGCTGTCGGGAACCTCCGAGTCGGTGTACTCCCCGCCCAGCAGCTGGAAGCTGACGTCGGTGGTGGTGCCGCGCGTGCCGGTGACGACGTATTCGTGGCCGGGTTGGACCCGGGTGCCGAAGTACATGGTGTCGGGGTTGTCGAGACCCATCTTGGTGAAGGGCCCGGTGCCGCTGTGCAGGAACGGATGGTCGCGGTCGTAGTCGAATGCGACGTGGGTGCAGCCGGAGATGCAGCCCGCGAGGTACTGGAGGCCCTCCAGCAGATCGGCCTCCGATTCGATGAACGGCGCAGCGGCGACTAGCTTCTCGGCCTCGGCGATGGCGTCGGCCAATGGCTGTGAATACATGCTGACTGCGGCCTCCCCTGGTCCAATATTGGACCGCACTGGTACATTTACCGACCTGACATTAGAACGTGTTCTAATTCGAGTCAACGTGCCCGGAGGGCGGGAGTCGCATGACCGACAGAGCCTCACCACCGACCGAGCGCGTCGTCTCGATCCTGGACTTCCTGGCACGGCACCCGCACGACCGGTTCGGACTCTCCGACCTGGCCCGCCGCGTCGAACTGAGCAAGCCGACGTGCCTCGGCATCCTGACCACTTTGGCGGAGTCCGACTACCTCATTCGCGACGCACGGGACAAGACCTATCGGCTTGGGCCGCGTCTCATTTCGCTCGGGCACACCGCGCAGGAATCGATGCGCGTCAGCCCCACCGCACGCGAAGAACTGTCGCGCCTCGCCGCGACCTATGCCACCACGGCGGCCCTCTCCGCGGTGATCGACGACCGCATCACGCTGCTGGAACTGGTCGGCCAGAGCGACGCCGCGCGCGAATCGGTGATGGTCGGCCAGAGTTATCCGTTCGCCCCACCGGTAGGCCTGATGTTCGTGCTGTGGGACGACGAGGCATTGCGAAGTTGGCTGGCCAAGGAACCGACCATCCCGCTGCGCACCGACTCCGAGCGCCTCGGCCGCGTCGTCGCCGAGTGCCGCCGCGACGGATACCTCGTCGAGCGGCTGACCCCGAGCGGACGCCGGCTCTACGCCCTGATGGCCGGCATGTCGAGCACGCTGCCGCAGGAGCTGCGCGCGCTGCTCGGCGAGATGATCTCCGACGTCGGCGAGCGCGTCTACCTCGCCAGCGAGGCGGCCGGCGCGGGGAGATCGAAGAAGCGTCACGACATCAGCGTCATCTCCGCACCCGTCTTCGACCACCACCGCCGGCAGGCGATGGTGATGTCGCTGCAAATCGGGCGGGCGCTCACCGACGCCGAGATCGCAAAGCGCGCTCGCAGTCTGATGGTCAGCGCCCGTGCGCTCACATCGCAGCTCGGCGGCCGGGCCGCTGAATAGCATGAGGCTCCGACTATTTCGGACCTGACGGTGGAGTTGTGCACAGGCGTTCTCATTCATCCACAGGCTCGCTGGTCGGGCCTGGTCTTCGTCGGCTACCGCGCCTAAGGTCGAATGTATGTTCGATTCAGTGGTCGCCTCCACCTTCGGCACTTCGGGTGCCGGCGCGGTCGAAGCCTGGTCGCGGACGGAGTCCGCGGCGTGCGCCCGCAAGGTGGCGGCGATGGCGGCGATGTTCGAGACCGCCCATGCCGCCGACGGCGCCGATGAGCGCGACCTGTGGTGCACCGACACGTGGGACGCCGTGGCCGCCCACATCGGGGCGGCGCTGCGGATCACCACCGGCGCCGCCTCCAACCAACTGCTGATTGCCGTCGCCCTGCATGAACGTTTTCCGCTTGTGGCCGCCGTGTTCGCCGAGGGTCTGATTACCTACCAGCTGGTCCGGACGGTCGTGCAGCGCGGTGCCCTGGTCGTGGACCCCGCGGCTCTCCAGGAGTTGGACCGGCTGTTGGCCGAGGCGCTGAGTGACCGGGAGCCCATGTCGGTGGCCACGCTGGAGAAGACCGTCGACGCCTTCGTCGCCCGGGTCGACCCGCAGGCGGTCATCCGCACCGAAACTCGAGCCCGCGGCCGCAGCGTGGAGGTTGGCGACGAGGACGGCAGCGGCATGGCGACGGTCTATGCGACGCTGTTCGCCCACGACGCCAAGGCCGTCGACGCCCGCATGGACGCCCTTGCCCGCACGGTGTGCCCGGCTGATCCTCGCACGCTAGATCAGCGGCGTGCCGACGCGATGGGAGCGTGGGCCCACGGCGCGGACCGCCTGGCCTGCCTCTGCGGAGCGGATGACTGCCCGGCCGGTGAGAACCCGCCCTCGACCGGGGTGGTGGTCTACGTGATCGCGAGTGCGGACACCCTCGCGAAGCCCGAGACACCAGCGCCGCCACCTGCGCCGGAGCCCACCGAGCCTGTCGCAGTAGAAGACTCGGATGAGCCTCCCACCGACGAGCACACCGCCCTCGACGGCGAACCCCCGGCGATGTTCGCCAAGCCGCTACGCGAGCTCACACTCACCGAAGCACTCACCCCCGCACCGGGGCGCCTGGCCAGCCTGCGACCCGCGGCGATGATGGGCGGCCAGTTCCTCCCCGGAGCCATCGCCTGCCGCGCCACGATCGGGGCGACGATCACGCGGATCGTGCACCCCGGCCAAGCTCCACCGGAACCTCGGTACCGGCCGTCGAAGAGGCTGGCCGACTTCGTCCGCTGCCGCGACCTGACGTGTCGTTTCCCGGGCTGCCGTGCGCCCGCGACGAATTGCGATGTGGATCATACGATTCCGTGGCCGTGCGGCCCGACCGCCGCATCCAACTTGAAATGCCTATGCCGTCGACACCACTTGCTCAAAACGTTCTGGGGTGGCGAGAGTGGTTGGCGCGACGAACAACTCGACGACGGCACCCTGATCTGGACAGCGCCCGACGGGCGGCAGCACATCACCACGCCGGGCAGCCGCCTGCTGTTCCCCGAACTGTCCGAACCGACCGCCACCGTTCAGGCGAGCGGGATGCCTGCGGCGCACACCGCCGGGCTGACGATGCCGCGCCGCAAGACCACCCGCGCCCAGGACCGCGCGGCCCGCATCCAACGCGACCGCGAGCTCAACGAGGCTAGCTAGTACTGGCCAACGCGAAGGGCAGCACCTCGGACGCGCCCGCGGCCCTCACCACGCGGGCGGCCATCGTCATCGTCCAGCCGGTGTCGGTCATGTCGTCGACCAGCAGCACGGGCCCGCCGGCGCCGGCGATGACGGACGGATCGGGGGCCAGCCAGGCGCCGTCCAGCGCCGCGACCCGGTACGCGGAGTTCGCTGCCGTCACCGGGCGGCGCTCCGGCGCGTACTGCAGAGTGCCGAGATCGGTCAGCCGCCCGAGTCGCGCCAACTCGCGGGCCAGCGAGCCGATCAGCAGCGGATGCCGGTCGGAGTCCATCGCCAACACCGCCGTCGGCCGAGTGGACCAGTCCCACGACGCCAGCACCTTCACCGCCGCCTGCACCACCTCCGCGGGCACCTCGGCGTCCGGCTCGTCGAGCAGTCGCCGTAGCCGGGCGCCCCAGCCGAGATCGGTCAGCCTGCCGATCACCCGGCCCGGCACCGGACCGTCACCGATCTTGCCGCTCAGGGAGACACCCAGCTTCGCCAGCCCGGACGGCCACTGCTTGCGGGGCGCGACCTCGACACCGGGCCGCATCAAGCGCTGGCGGGTGTCCTCCGCCGACGACGGGTCGACCGAGGCGTCGTACTGCTTGCCGGTGCAGTTGTCGCAGCGACCGCAACGTTCACCCTCGGCGAGCTCCGGGTCGTCGAGCTGGCCCCGCAGGAATGCCATCCGGCAGCCCTCGGTGACCTGGTAGTCCAGCATGGCCTGCTGCTCGCGCTTGCGGGCCTCGTCGAGCTTTCGGTATCGCGCCTCGTCGTACTCCCACGGCACCCCCGTGCCGATCCAGCCACCCTTCACGCGCCGCACCGCGCCGTCGACGTCGAGCACCTTGAGCACCATCTCCAGCCGCGTCCGCCCCAGGTCGACCAACGGCTCCAACGCGGGCGTCGACTGCGGGCGCTCGGACTCCAGCGCGTCGATCACGTTGCGCACCATCGCCTCCGACGGAAACGCCACCGACGAGAAGTAGCGCCACACGTCCTGGTCTTCGTGGCCGGGCAACAGCACCACCTCGGCGCTCGCCGTGGAGCGGCCGGCGCGGCCCACCTGCTGGTAGTACGCGATCGGCGAAGACGGCGCACCCAGATGGACGACGAAGCCGAGGTCGGGCTTGTCGAAGCCCATGCCAAGGGCGGAGGTGGCGATCAGCGCCTTGACGCGGTTGCCCAACAGGTCGGCCTCGAGCTGCTCGCGCTCCGAGGTCTCGGTGGCCCCGGTGTAGGCCGCCACCGGATGCCCCTGGTCGCGCAGCAGCGCCGCAACGTCGTTGGCCTGAGCCACGGTCAGCGTGTAGACGATGCCCGATCCCGGCAGCGAATCGATGTGTGCGGCAAGCCATGCCGCCCGCTGAGCCGGGTTGCCGGCCTTCACCACCGACAGTCGCAGCGACTCGCGGTCCAACCCGCCGCGCAACACCAGGGTGTCCTGGCCGCCGACCCCGAGCTGGCTGGCGACATCGTCCACGACGCGGTCGTTCGCCGTGGCCGTGGTGGCCAGCACCGGCACGTCGGTGCCCAGTTCGGCGATCAGCGTGCGAATACGCCGGTAGTCCGGCCGGAAGTCGTGGCCCCAGTCCGACACGCAGTGCGCCTCGTCGACGACCACGAGGCCCGCGTCGTGCGCGAGAGCGGGCAGCACCTGGTCGCGAAAGTCGGGGTTGTTCAACCGCTCCGGGCTCACCAGCAGGACGTCGAGGTCACCACCGCGCACCCGCTCGTGGATCTCGGACCAATCGGTGACGTTGCTCGAGTTGATGGTGGCCGCCCGCACCCCCGCCCGGTCGGCCGCCTGCACCTGGTTGCGCATCAACGCCAGCAGGGGCGAGACGATGACCGTCGGACCGTGACCGCTGGCGCGCAGCAGCTTGGCCGCGATGAAGTACACCGCCGACTTGCCCCATCCGGTGCGCTGCACCACCAGCGCGCGGCGGCGCTGCACGACGAGCGCTTCTATCGCGGTCCACTGGTCGTCGCGCAGGACGGCCTGCGGTCCGGCCAGCTGCTCGAGGATGGTCTGCGCCTGCTCGCGGGTCGCCATGACGTACATGGTGCCCGTACGGTCCGACGCCCTAGAGGCCGAGGCAGCGCCGGAGGGCCGCGGTCAGGTTGTTCGCGCGGTGATCCCGCGGTGCGATGAGGTTGTTGACGTAACCGAAACCGGTCTTGCTGTCGGCGTCGGCGAAGCCGAGGCTGCCACTGGCGCCGTCGTGGCCGAACGACGAATTCGACGCCAGCGGGCGGAACGGGATGCCGTTGACCAGGAATCCCGTCGAGAATCTGATCCCCGGCGCGCTCAGCGCCCCGGACCACCCGGCCCCCGCCGACCGCACGGTGACCGCGTCGGCGATCGACGTCTCCGACAGCAGCGGCGCACCCGTCAGGGGTGCCACCGCCGAGGCGTAGATGGTCGCCAGGGCGCGGGCGTCGAGGATCGCGTTGGCCGCCGGGATCTGCGCGGCGTGCACGGCGGCGGTGTTGAAGTCGCCGGCACACCCGTCGATCAGCGAGAACGGAAATGCCGAGCCGAGGGTGACGGCGCGCACCGCGGGCGCCTTCCCCATCCGGCGCAGGACCGTGGGCATCGCCCGGTAGGCGGTCCTCAGCACCCGCGACCGCGGCGCGTGCATCCTGGCGACCCGGTGCTCGAGGTCCGGCGGCAACCCGATCCAGGCGTCGACGCCAAGGGCGTCGGTGAAGTACGAGGAGAGCAGTGCGCCCGGCATCATGCCGGTGGCCCGGCGCAGGATCTCGCCGGTGAGCCAGCCGAACGTGAGCGCGTGGTAGGCGAAGGCGGTTCCCGGCTCCCACAGTGGTCGCTGCGCCTCGATGGCCCGGATCACCGGATCCCACGCCAGCACGTCGGCGAGGCTGAGGTCGGCGTCCAGTGCCATCAGGCCCGCGCGGTGGGCGAACACGTCGCGAATCACGACGTCCTGCTTGCCCCCGGCGGCGAACTCCGGCCACACCGAGGCCACGGGTGCGTCGAAGTCGAGCAGTCCGCGCTGCTGCGCGAGGTACCCGCACAGCGCCATCAGGCCCTTGGAGATGGAGAAGCCGACGGTGAGAGTGTCTGCCGTCCAAGGTCTTCCGGTCGTCACGTCGGCGACGCCGCCGTGCAGGTCGACGACCAACCGGCCGTCGTGGTGCACCGCGCACGCGGCGCCGATCTCCGGCCCGCGACGGAAGTTGTCGGCGAACGCGTCCGCGACCGGGCCGAAGCCCTCGTCGGCGAACCCGGTGACGTCAGTACGCATACGTGTTGGCCGGTTTGTCGACGGGCGTGACGCTGGTGACCGTCATGGTCGGGACGTACCCGTCGTCTGCATGGGACGACCCTGGCACGATCTGCCCTTCGATTCGAAGCCAGGTGTCGTCGGGATGCTCGGCGGCGGACGTGGCCGCGGGTCCGGTCAGATGGACGCGCGCGAGCTGCGCGTCGGCCGCGCAGCAGACGATGACGACCCGCCCGAGGTCGACACCCTGGGCGTGGTGCACCGTGAAGCCGGTGAGTGTGATCGACCGGCCGGCAAGCGAATTCGTCGAGTCGGCCGCGGCCCGCATCACCACGTCGGGCAGCGAGACCGAGGGCGCGTCACCCGCGGGCAGCGGCGGGAAGGCGCGTCGTTGCGGGGCGCTGACGGCCGCCGGCGTGGCGCCACGGGCGTCCAGCGCGGGAGGGACGACGAAGGCGACCATCGCGATGGGGATCAGCAGCAGCCAGCCCAGCCACGGCTGATGTCGATGCCCGTGCTCGTGCTCGTCGCGCTCCGACCGAAGGTCGCGGACGACGGACACCACCCCGAGCGTCACCAGCACGGCCGCCGACACGGCCAGCCACGGCAGCAGGCCGGGTTTCACGTAGTTCAGATAGGTGCCCTTGACCAGCATCACCGCGGTGCTCAGGCCGACCAGCAGCAGCACCAGATTCTGGGTGCCCCGGCTCACGAGCCACCGCCGAGGATCGCCAGCCCGACGACGGTCGCGACGACGCTGGCCACCACCAGCGTGGCCGGACCGAAGCGCAGCGCGAAGGGACGACCGAACATGCCAGCCTGCATCGCGGACAACTTCACGTCGAACGCCGGCCCGACTACGAGGAAGACCAGGCGCGGAACCAGCGGAACCATCGTCAGGCTAGCGACCACGAACGCGTCGGCCTCCGAGCACAGGGCCAGCACCGCCGCAAGGAGTGCCATCGTGACGACCCCGACGAGGAGGTTGCCGGCCAGGTGCTCGAACATCCACGCCGGCACCAGCACGTGCAGCGCGGCCGCGGCGGCCGCGCCCACGACCAGGTAGGACGCGGCCTGCAGGAAGTCGTGACGGGCGGCCTCGGTGAACACGACCCATCGCGACGACCCGTCCGGCGCGGCGTCGGGCAGGTCTCGGGTCACCCACTCGTCCTTGCCGAATCGGGACCACAGCAGACCCATGACGACGGCGGTCACCAGCGAGGCGACGCACCGCGCGAGCACCATCGCCGGCTGGCCCGGGAACGCCACGGCCGTCGCGACCAACACCACCGGGTTGATCGCCGGCGCCGAGAGCATGAACGTCAGGGCGGCCGCGCCGTTGGTGCCGGGACCGAACAACCGGCGCGCCACCGGGACCGAACCGCACTCGCACCCCGGCAGGGCGGCGCCCCCGACGCCGGCCACCGCAACGGCCAGGGCGGGCCGACGCGGCAGCCAGCGTTGCAGTCGCTCGGCGCTGACGTACGCGGCGATCAGCCCGCTGACCACGACGCCGAGCACCAGGAACGGGAGCGCCTGCACGAACACGCCGCAGAACACCGTCGCGGCCGTCCGCAGCCCGGAATCATCTGCGACGAACCCACTGACCACCTCGGCGGACATCGCCAGGGCGATCAGACCGAGCAGCAGTACCTCGAGGGAACCGACGCGTCGTCGACTCTGGGGCGGGGCCGAAGTCACGGCCCCATCCTGCCCCGCGTTTCTGTCAGGCAGCCCCGGCTACGCGGTGGCCGCGGCGTCCTGCTCGCGTTTGATCTCCAGCGCGATGTCGATGAGCTGGTCTTCCTGACCGCCGATGAGCTTGCGCTGCCCGGCGCGGTGCAACAGCTGATGCGCAGGCACCCCGTAGCGGTCGGCCTGGCGAATGGCGTGCTTGAGGAAGCTGGAGTACACCCCGGAGTAGCCCATCACCAACGCGTTGCGGTCCAGCAGACACTCCTGGGGCATCGCCGGGCGGACCACGTCCTCGGCGGCGTCGGCGATCTCGAAGA
>NZ_NPKR01000018.1 GCF_008329535.1 Mycolicibacterium sp. P1-18 | reverse complement strand
TGGGGCCGCGGACCGCGCTGAACGGCCAACCATTGGACCCCAAGCTGGCTCCCACCGCGGCCGCGCAGGGCACGGGTGCGATCGGTCCCGAGCACGTCACGGAGATTCGGTCGTTCCTCGACAAGCTGCCCGGGTGGGTGGACCCCGACGTGGTGGCGCTCTCCGAGCAGACGTTGGTGCACATCGGATCGGGCACCGGTCCGGACGAGCTGCGGCAGGCGGCGAAGACGCTGGCCACGGCGATCGACCAGGACGGCCCCAAACCCGACGACGTCGAACGCGCCCGCAAGCGATTCCTCCGGCTGGGGCCGCAACAGGCCGACGGAATGAGCCGCATCACCGGGCTACTGGACCCGGAGGCCCGGGCGACGATCGAGCCGATCCTCGCCAAGTACGCCGCACCCGGCATGTGCAACCCGGAGGACTGTAAACCCAGAACGTCCGGGACGCCAAGCCAGGAGCAGATCGACACCGACACCCGCACCTTTGGGCAGCGCACCCACGACGCACTGATCGCGGTGGCTCGCAACCTGCTGTCCTCCGGTGAGTTGGGTCAGCACAACGGCCTGCCGGTGACCATCATCGTGACCACCACGCTGCAAGACCTGGAAGCGGCCCGCGGATCCGGTGTCACCGGTGGTGGGTCACTGTTGCCGATGGCCGACCTGATCCGCATGGCCTCCCACGCCCACCATTACCTCGCGGTGTTCGACAAGCACACCAGCGAAGCGCTCTACTTGGGTCGGTCGAAGAGGTTGGCCTCCGTGGGGCAACGGATCGTGTTGCATGCGCGGGATCGCGGGTGTACCAAACCGGGCTGCACCGTCCCGGGCTACGGGTCGCAGGTCCACCACACCACGGGTTGGGCGAAGAACGGGCAGACCAACATCGACGAAGTCACCTTCGCCTGCGGTGGGGACAACCGCCTCGCCGAACACGGCTGGACCGTTCAGCTCAGAGACGGCGTCGTCGAATGGCTCCCACCCCCGCAACTCGACGTCGGGCAAGCCCGCGTCAACTACCTCCACCACCCCGAACGGCTCCTCGCCGAACTAGGCCCTAGGTCGGTCGAGCAGCCGTTCGACCAACGCCAGCTCAGCCGTGCTCACCCAGGAAGGATTGGCTTGCTGTGGCGAGCGGAACACCTCCAGCGAGTCGAGGCCTGCCGAGGTCAGTTCCGCGGCCGTCAGTGGTTCGTCGAACAGCGGAACGTGGACGGGAACGTGAAGCCGGCCGTCGTCGAGGGTGACGTCGCCGGTGACTTCACCCGCCCCCCAGAAGCCGCGCCGCGGGTGCGCCGACACCCAGAACAGGACCTTCTGGCCGGGGCGGATGAGCCGCGTCCGGTAGTTGTCGGCGACGCACCACGACGGCTTCGCCGCACCGGCCGCCCGCATCGGCTCGACGTCGGTCAGGCGGGGGTTGCACTTGATCACCCAGGCCCCCAGGGTCTCGAGGGTGACGGCGCGGTCCATCGAACCGTCAGGCCGGATCGGGTACGAAGTGGGTGTCCGCGCCCGTCTTGAACACCACGTACGCCCGCTTCCACGGTGCGTCGTCGAGTAGCCGCCACTCGTGGCCGGTGCCGGTGTGGTCGACGGCCAGCAGCACGTCACCCGGATGAATGGTGAACGATTCGCCCCCGACGGTGGTGAACTCCAGCACGCCGGACAGCATGATCACGTACTGCGGAATCGGATCGTTGTGCCAGTCGAACGAGGAATGCGGCGCCGTCTCCTTGAACTCGATCGATTCGGCGTCGACCAGCTGTTGGGCGGTGATGCTGCCGCGTTCGACGTGGGAGTTGCCGTCGGGGCCGGTGTAGAGGCGATACGCGCGAATCATGCGGAGACTCCTTCGTTGGTGGGCTGTTGGTTGACCTGCAGGACCGTCGCGGTGTGGGCGCGAACCCGCCGACACAGGTCCGCGTCGTCGATCAGAGACCGACCGTACGACGGAATCATGCCCTTCAGGCGCTCCGCCCACCCGTCATTCTTCATCTCGTCGGCGAAGCAGCGTTCGAGGACGTCGACCATGATCGACACCGCAGTCGACGCCCCGGGAGACGCACCGAGCAGGGCGACGATCGAATTGTCACCGGAGCCGACGATCTCGGTGCCGAACTGCAGGATGCCGCCGTGCTCGGGATCCTTCTTGATGACCTGCACCCGTTGCCCGGCCACCTCGACCCGCCAGTCCTCGCGTCGAGCATCCGGGAAGTACTCCCGCAGCATGGCGAAGCGCTCGGCGTCGGATTCCAGAACCTGTCCGACGAGGTACTTCTCGAGGGCGGCGTTGTCGCGGCCGACGGCCAGCAACGGCAGGAGGTTCTCGGGGTCGATCGAGCCGAACAGGTCGAGGTAGCTCCCGTGCTTGAGGAACTTGGTCGAGAATCCCGCATACGGCCCGAACAGCAGCGAGACGCTGCCGTCGACGTGGCGGGTGTCCAGGTGCGGTACCGACATGGGCGGCGAGCCCACCGACGCCTTGCCGTACACCTTGGCGTGATGGCGCTCGGCGATCGCGGCGTCGTCGGACCGCAGCCAGACCCCGCTGACCGGGAAGCCGGCATACCCGCGGGCCTCCGGGATGCCCGACTTCTGCAGCAGGTGCAGCGCCCCGCCGCCCGCGCCGATGAAGACGAACTTCGCCGACACGTCGCGGTGCTCACCCGAGCGTTCGTCCCTGACGCGGACCGTCCACCGCTCACCGTCGCGACTGAGGTTCTGTACCCGGGTGCCGTAGTTGGCCGTGAATCCACCGGTGCGGCTGAGGGACTCGAGCAGCTCCCTGGTCAACGCGCCGTAGTCCACGTCGGTGCCGGTCACCATGCGCGTCGCGGCCACCGGTTCGCCGGCATCGCGGCCCTCCATGACCAGTGGCAGCCACCGCGTGAGCTCGTCGACGTCGTCGGTGAACTCCATGCCCTCGTAGCAATGGTGGGCCGACAGCGCCTCGAAGCGCCGCTTGAGGAACGCCACGTTGTCGGAGCCGCGCACGAAGCTGTAGTGCGGGACGGGGTTGATGAAGCTGCGGGGGTCCTTGATCGTCCCCTGGTCGACGAGGAAGGACCAGAGCTGCCGCGACAGGTCGAATTCCGTGTTGACCTGCAGTGCCTTGGAAATGTCGACGCCGGTGGGGGTTTCGGGCGTGTAGTTGAGTTCGCAGAGGGCCGCGTGGCCGGTTCCGGCGTTGTTCCAGGCGTTCGAGCTCTCCTGCGCCGGCTGGTCGAGAACTTCGTACAGTTCCACCCGCAGGCTCGGATCGAGTTCGCGGAGCAGGACTCCGAGCGTGGCGCTCATGACTCCGGCGCCGACGAGTACGACGTCGGGATCCTGGTGTGCTTCGGCTGACGTGGGCATCGGTGGTGAATCTCCTTGCAGATGGGGGGTGTTCGGTGGTGGTCGGCGTCGACCTAGTCGAGGACGTCGTCGTGAAGTTGCTTGGCCAGATCGGTGTTGGAGCGGTAGTCGACGCAGACGTCGATGATGGTGATGCCGGGGGTGCCCAGTGACTCCTTGAACGCCGTCTCGAAGTCGGCCAGGCCGCTGACCCGGACACCGGTGGCGCCGAAGGCCGCCGCGTAGTGGGTGACGTCGTAGTCGGCGAGTTGAACGCCTGACGTGCGGCCGTACTTCAACTCCTCTTGGAAGCCCACCATGTCGTAGGTGTTGTCCCGCATGATGACGTGGGTGAAGCTGAGCCCCAACCTGGTCGCGGTCTCCAATTCCTGTGCGCTGAAGAGGAATCCTCCGTCACCGGAGATCGACACCACCTGGGTGCCCGGTCGCACCAGGGCGGCGGCCATGGCCCACGGCAGGGCGACGCCGAGGGTCTGCTGACCATTGGAGAACAGTAACCGGCGAGGCTCGTAGGCGCGGAGGTGCCGGGCGGCGTAGATGTAGTTCGACCCGACGTCGCAGGCGACGGTGGCCTCGTCGTCGACGAGGTCGCGGATCTTGAGCACCAGTGCGGCCGGGTTCACCCCGACCTCGGTGTCGGCGTGCGTCGCGGCGACCTCGTCGATCTCGGTCAGGGCGGCGCGCTTCTCGGCGACGGACGCCGCCGCCGCCTCGGACAGGCGCAGGCCCGACAGCTCGGGGATCAGGGCGCGCAGGGTGGCTTCCACGTCGCCGCGAAGTTCGAGTGCCGGCTGGTAGTGGGTGTCCACGTCCGCGGCGATCTCGTCCAGATGGATCACGACCCGAGCCGGGTCGGAGTTCCACAGCTTGGGGTCGTATTCGACCGGGTCGTAGCCCACCGTGAGGAGAACGTCGGCCTCGTCGACGAGCACGTCGCCCGGCTGGTTGCGGAACAGGCCCACCCGGCCGACGTAGTGTCCCTCGAGGTTCCGCGAGACGACCCCCGCGGCCTGGAACGTCTCGACCACGGGCAGGTCGGTGACGGCGAGCAGGTCCCGGATCGCCGCACACGCCCGGGGGTCGCCACCGCGCATCCCGACCAGGACCACGGGACGACGGGCGCCGCGAATGAGGTGGGCGGCGCGCGAAACCCATTCGGCGGGTGCAGCACCCAGTGGTGCGACGGGAACGGGAGTGACGACCGCGGCGGTCGACTCGGCGGCGACGTCGGCCGGGATCACCACGGCGGCGGCTCCGCGGGGCACCGTGGTGGCGGACCGGAACGCGTTGGCCACCGCCTCCGCCGCGTTGTCCGGGTGGGTGACCTCGCCGGTGTACTTCGTGATCGACGCGAGCATCGCGGCAGCGTTCATCGACTGGTGCGTGCGCTTGAGTCGATCGGCCCGCCCGACGGCTCCGCAGATGGCGATCATCGGGTCCTGCTCGGTGTTCGCGGTGACCAGACCGGTGGCCAGGTTCGTCGTGCCGGGGCCGGAGGTCACCAGCGCGACACCGGGAGTGCCGGTGAGGCGGCCGACGGCGGCGGCCATGAACGCGGCGTTCTGCTCGTGGCGGCACACGATCAGCCGGGGTCCGCCGTCCTCGAGTGCGTCGAACACGGCGTCGATCTTGGCGCCGGGAATGCCGAAGATGAACTGGACGCCGTAGGCGGACAGGGTGTCCACCATGCCTTGCGCGGAACGCGTTGCGGAGGAGCCGTTCTCGATGGTCATGTCACTGCCCTTCTGTGCGACGGATCTGTCCGTCGGCGTCGTCGTCGGAGAGGTTGGCTGCCTCGAACTGCGGTGTCCGGGGCAGGCTCAGATGAAGGTCGGAGCACACGCCGATCTCGACGGTGCCGCGGAGCAGGCGGTAGTCGAGCGCATGGCCGCCACGGGCCTGGTCGGCGTCGAGGAAGTGGGCGTGGTAGCCGGCGACCGAGATGCCCTGCACCCACTGCGGCATCCGGAACCCGCCGAGCGTGCCCGACACGTCGGTCAGGGTGACCTCGCCCTGGTCGCGGATGGCCTCGGTGAACGGCGGGTACGGCGCCTCCTGCTTGCTGACGGTGCGGGTGCGTACGGAGGCGAACTCGCCTCGAATGCGCACGGCGACCATCAGGTTGGCGCTTCCCACGCTGGCGTCGACGAGCGCGGTCACGGCGGCGCGATCGGAGGGCTCGGTCACCTCGATGGTCCGTTGCGGCCGGAACCGGGTGACCACGGCGAAGGGGACCAATTCGTCCGGGCTGGCCGTGGTGGCACTGCCGTCGGAGCGCAGCTGGTGGCACACCGAGTCCAGCATCAGCATCTCGCCGTCGAGTCCGTTGAAGGTGCCGAGCCCAAAGTCGCCGTGGCCCAGTAGTTCCTGGATGCTGACGTCACCGTCGTAGACGCCGTCGAGCAGCGACTCCATCGTCGCGGTCTGGTAGATCTCGTTCGGTTCGGGACTGGTCGGTGCCATGACTCAACCCTCGTCGATGGCCATGCCCGAGGCGTCGACGCTGACCCCCAAGGTGCCTTGCTGCGACCGTGACCGCGCAGTGGGGGCTAGCGGGTATCGACGACGGTGGGCGCGGTGGATTGTGGGTATGCCGTCGGCGTGAAGATTGCGATCTTGGACGACTATCAGGACGTTGCGCTGTCCATGGCCGACTGGTCGGGCGTCGAACGGCAGGCGGAGGTCACCGTGTTCGCCGACCATCTCGCCGATCAGGACGACCTGGTGGCGCGGCTGGAACCGTTCGACGTCGTCTGCGTGATGCGGGAGCGCACGCCGCTGCCGCGCGAGGTCATCGAACGACTGCCGCGGCTGAGGCTCATCGCGTCGACCGGACCCGGCAACGCGTCGGTCGACTACGACGCCGCGGCCGCCTGCGACGTGGCCGTCACCGACACCGGCTACGACGCCACCTCCACCGTCGAACTGACGTGGGCGCTGATCATGGCCAGCTCGCGTCACCTCGTCGACGAGTGCGGTTCCGTCCGCTCCGGCGGCTGGCAGACCACGGTGGGTCGCCAACTGAGCGGGCAGACCCTCGGAATCCTCGGCCTCGGAAACATCGGGACGGAGATCGCCCGCCTCGGAAACGCGTTCGGGATGAACGTCGTGGCCTGGAGCCAGAACCTCGACTCCGCCACCGCGGAGGCCGCCGGCGCCACCCTGGTGTCGAAGGAGGACCTGTTCCGGCAGTCCGACACCCTGAGCATTCACCTCAAGCTGAGCGACCGCTCCCGCGGTCTCGTCGGCACGGACGAATTGGCGCAGATGAAGCCGACGGCCTGGCTGGTGAACACCTCGCGGGGCCCGATCGTCGACGAAGCCGCACTGGTCGAGGCGCTCACCATCCGGTCGATCGGCGGCGCCGCGCTGGACGTCTTCGACACCGAACCCCTGCCCGTCGACCATCCGCTGCGGTCGCTGCGCAACGCGTTGGTGACACCACACGTCGGCTACGTCGAGGAGAACCTCTACCGCACCTTCTACGGCGACGTGGTCGCGAGCATCACGGAGTGGCTGGCCACGGCCTCGGACTGACACGGCGGGTTGGGCGTTCCGCGGCCGAACACTCAGGTGCCGGCGGTAGGATCCGTGTTTCGCAAGGGGTTGCTGCGGAGGGGTGAGCGTGCCTGATCGGGGGTTGCAGCGGCTGCGTGCCCTGGCGGCGTTGCCCGTCGCCGGAAGGGAAATCCACGGCAGCGCGCCGGATTACGAGATCGAGATGGCCGACGCGCCGGTGTTGCGTGCCCTGCTGCGGATCTCCCGCGCGGTGCTGCGAGCCTCCTACTTCGACGAGGCCCTGGAGGTCATCGCCGAGCAGGCCCTGCTGGCCCTCGACGCGGCGTCGGTGTCGATCAGTCGGTGGGAGCCCGACACCGACCTTCGCACCCTGATCAACGTGGGAAGCGTCGGCTCCGGCGAGCAGCGGTGGCCGGAGGCGGAGATCTACGACATCGGCGACGACGGTGCCGTCATGCGCCTGCTGCGACATGGCCAGCCCTACGTGTTCTCGGTCGACGAGGCGGACGACAACCCCGCCGAGGCGGCCTTCCTGCGTAGCCTCGGCAAGGAGAGCGAACTCGCGGTGCCCATCATGTACGAGGGCGTCATGTGGGGTGAGCTGTGGGCGTCCGGTCTCGGCGGTCGACGCTTCGGCGCGGACGACGTTCAGTTGTTTCAGGCCATCGCCGCCCACGCCGCGGTGGCCATCGGTCGCTCCGAATTGTTCAGCGCGGTATGGCGGTTCGCGCACCAGGATCCGCTCACCGGGCTGGCCAACCGGCGTGAGCTCGACCGCCGATTCGACGGCGTCGACTGGCAGAGCTCCCCGGCGGCGCTGCTGGTGGGCGACCTCGACGGGTTCAAGACGATCAACGACCGCGACGGTCATCCCGCCGGTGACGCGCTGCTGCGCGAGGTCGGCGCGGTACTCGGCGCCGTCACCGCGGCGATGGAGGACGTCACCGCGGTGCGCCTGGGCGGCGACGAGTTCTGCGTGCTGATGCCACACGGCACGTTGGACGAGGTCGAACGGCTGGCCAGCGAGGTCAGCCACCGCGTCCGTCGTGTCCTGGGCCCCGACGTCACCCTCAGCTGGGGCGCGACCGTGTCGGGGCCGCACACCGTGTCGGGTCAGGATCTGCTGGCGGCCGCCGACGCCGCTCTGCTGGACGCCAAGAGGCTCGGGCCGGGGCGCTACAACGTCGGGGTCGACAGGCCCGCGGTTCTCGGCCCGCCCCGACGCACCACGGCGTCCGACGCCGTGGTCTCGGCGATCGACCAGCTGGTGCCCCGGGTTCTCGCGATCCTCGACGAGCACGCGCCCCTCGACGTGGTGTCCGCGCTTGAAGTCGTTGCAATGCAGGTGCACAACGCCGTCGACGCGGCGGCCTGGGCCATCTCCGACACCACGGCGGACGGGACGCGCCTGCGCACGATCCGTGGAGTGGACAGCTTGCACGACGAGTACTCGGGTCTGGCGAAGCTACGCAGGATCGACGTCGGCACCGAGTACGCGCTGGCCGACTTCCCGTGGACGGCCCGGGTGATGGCCTCCGCGGGTGCGGCCTTCGTCGCCGAGGTGAGTCACGAAGAGTGCGACGCCGCGGAGGCGGCGGTTCTGATGAACCTGGGCTACCACGCGGTGCTGGCCGTCGCGGTGCGATCGGCCGGCCGCGGTTATCTGTTGGAGCTCTTCGCCAGGCCCCGCCACGATCTGGTCGCCGTGGCGCCGCACGTCCGGGTGCTGGCGAATTACTGCGCGGTGATCGGGGTCTAGCCGGCGGCGGGGCGACGCGTCGGACGCGCGAAGCCGCCCGGTGCGGGCCGGCTGGCCGAGGCGCGGCGAGCGGCGGCCGCCGCCATGATCTCCTGGTACCGCGTGACCAATTGCTCGCGGGTCAAACCGAATTCGGGCAGCACCTCGTCGGCGGGCGGGCCTCCGTAGGGCGCCCAGTTGCGCATGAAGGTGACGATGTCGTGAGCGAAGCGATCCGCGATGAACCCGTTGGACACGTCAGGACCCACCCTTCTTCTTGTTGTAGATGTCGAAGCCGACGGCTGCGAGAAGGACTAGGCCCTTGATGACCTGCTGCACGTCGCTGCCGATGCCGATGAGCGACATGCCGTTGTTCAGCACACCGAGGACGAAGCCACCGATGATGGCGCCCAACACCGTTCCGACGCCGCCGCTGGCCGACGCGCCGCCGATGAAGGCGGCGGCGATGGCCTCCAGCTCCATGCCGATGCCGGCCTGGGGGGTCGCGGAGTTCAGCCGCGCTGCGAACAGCAGGCCGGCCAGGGCCGAGAGCAGGCCCATGTTGACGAACACCAGGAAGGTGACGCGCTTGTTCTTGACGCCGGACAGCCGGGCAGCCGCCTCGTTGCCGCCGACGGCGTACACCTGCCGGCCGAAGACGGTGCTGCGCATGACGAAGGCGTAGATGACGAAGGCGACGGCGAGAATGATGCCGACCACGGGAACGCCGCGGTAACTGGCCAGCAGCAGGGTGAAGGCGGCCAGGGCGGCGACGATGGCTGCGCACTTGAACACGAACCAGCCGAGCGGCGAGACGTCGAAGCCGTAGCGCGACTGCGTCCTACGCTGGCGCACCTGCTGCCAGACCGCCGCCGCCATGACGAACAGGCCGAGGATGACCGTCGGCCAGTGGTAGAGCCCGCCGCCACCGCCGATCTCGGGCAGGAACCCGCTGCTGACCTGGCTGAAGCTGCGGGGGAACGGCGCGATGGACTGCCCCTCCAGCAGGTACTGCGTGGCCCCACGGAACACCAGCATGCCCGCCAGGGTCACGATGAACGACGGAATGCCGACGTAGGCGATCCAAAAGCCCTGCCATGCACCGATCGCCGCGCCGAGGAGGAGACACAGCAGGACCGCGAGCGGCCACGGCATGTCGTTCTTGATCATCAGCACCGCCGACATCGCTCCGACGAAGCCGGCGATGGAGCCGACCGACAGGTCGATGTGACCGGAGATGATGACGATGACCATCCCGATCGCGAGGATCAGGATGTACCCGTTCTGCTGCACGATGTTGGTGACGTTCAACGGCTTCAGCAGAATGCCGCTGGTCCACACCTGGAACAGGATGACGATCACCGCGAGCGCGGCCACCATGCCGTACTGCCGGAAGTTACCCTGCAGCACCGCGCGCAATCGCTGACCCGGCGACGCGGGTGGCGGTGACGGCGTCGGCGCGCTCGAGGCGGCGCTCACCGTGGGGGTGGTGGTCATCTAGCTGCGTCCCTTCATCATGTAGCGCATCAAGGTCTCCTGCTTGGCATCCGCCCGGGCGACCTCACCGGTCAGCCGGCCCTCGTTGAGGGTGTAGATGCGGTCGCACAGACCGATCAGCTCGGGTAGTTCGGACGAGATCACGATCACGGCCTTGCCCTGAGCGGCAAGGGAATTGATGATCGTGTAGATCTCGTACTTGGCGCCGACGTCGATGCCGCGGGTGGGCTCGTCGAGGATCAGCACGTCGGGGTCGGCGTAGATCCACTTGCTCAGCACCACTTTCTGCTGATTGCCGCCGGACAGGTTGCCCGTCGTCGCCCGCACCGATGGCGCCTTGATGTGCATGTCCTTGCGGAACCGCTCGGCGACCACGGTCTCCTCGTGCTCGTTGATCACCGACGCCCGGCTGACCTTGGCCAGCGAGGCCAGCGTCACGCTGCGCGCGATGTCGTCCATCAGGTTGAGCCCGTAGTGCTTGCGGTCCTCGGTGGCGTAGGCGATTCGGTGGGCGATGGCCTCGGGCACCGTCCGCGTGCGAATCTCCTTGCCGTCCTTGAACACCTTGCCGCCGGCCTTCTTGCCGTAGCTGCGCCCGAACACGCTCATCGCCAGCTCGGTGCGGCCCGCGCCCATCAGCCCGGCCAATCCGACGACCTCGCCGCGACGGACGTTGATGGACACCCCGTCGACGACCTTGCGCTGCTGGTCCAGCGGATGGAACACCGTCCAGTCCTCGATCGCGAAGGTGACGTCGCCGATCGGGTGGTCCGTCCGCTCCGGGAAGCGGTCGGTCATGTCGCGACCGACCATCCCGCGGATGATGTGCTCCTCGGTGAGATCGGGTCCGACGGCGATGGTCTCGATGGTGTGGCCGTCGCGCAGGATCGTGATGTTGTCGGCGACGCGGGTCACCTCGTTGAGCTTGTGCGAGATGATGATGCACGTCAGACCCTGGTCGCGGAGTTCGACGATGAGGTCCAGCAGATGCCTGCTGTCCTCGTCGTTGAGGGCGGCCGTGGGCTCGTCGAGGATGAGCAGCTTGACCTTCTTGGACAAGGCCTTCGCGATCTCCACCAGCTGCTGCTTGCCCACGCCGATGTCGGCGATGCGGGTGCGGGGACTCTCGGCCAGCCCCACCCTGGCGAGCAGCCGGGCGGCGTCGGTCATGGTCTCGTGCCAGCTGATCACCCCGGCGGAGGCGTGCTCGTTGCCGAGGAAGATGTTCTCCGCGATGGACAACACGGGTACGAGCGCCAGTTCCTGGTGGATGATGCCGATGCCACGCCGCTCGCTGGACCTGATGTCCTTGAAGTCGCCCGGCTGGCCGTCGAAGACGATCTCGCCGTCGTAGCTGCCGTGCGGGTAGATCCCGCTCAGCACCTTCATCAGCGTCGACTTCCCGGCACCGTTCTCACCGCAGATCGCGTGGATTTCGCCAGGGCGCACGGCGAGGTTGACCTCGCTGAGCGCCGTGACCCCTGCGAAACGCTTGGTGATGCCCCGCATTTCGAGCAGTGGAGCGGTGTCGCCGACCGTCACGCCAGCTGTCCGGCGGTGTAGTAGCCGGAGTCGACCAGCACCTTCTGGTAGTTGGTCTTGTCCACGCTGACCGGCTGCAGCAGGAACGAGGGCACGACCTTCACGCCGTTGTCGTAGGTGGTGGTGTCGTTGGTCTCGGGCTTGCCGCCGGTGAGCAGCGAATCGGCCATCTGCACAGCGGCCTTCGCCAGCTCGCGGGTGTCCTTGAACACCGTCTGCGTCTGCTCGCCGGCGATGATCGACTTCACCGACGCCAGCTCGGCGTCCTGCCCGGTGACGATGGGCAGCGGGTTGGTCGGCGTGCCGTAGCCCGCGCTCTTCAGTGCCGAGATGATGCCCAGCGACATGCCGTCGTAGGGCGAGAGCACTGCGTCGACCCGGCCACTCGTGTAGGCCTTGCTCAGCAGGTTGTCCATCCGCGACTGCGCCAGGCCGCCGTCCCAGCGCAGCGTGGCCACCTGGTCGAAGGAGGTCTGACCGCTCTTGACGACGAGCTTGCCGCTGTCGAGGTAGGGCTGCAGCACGCTCATCGCGCCCTTGAAGAAGAACGTCGCGTTGTTGTCGTCGGGGGAGCCGGCGAACAGTTCGATGTTGAACGGGCCCTTGCCCTGTGCCAGGCCCAGCTTGTCGGCGATGTAGGTGGCCTGCAGGACGCCGACCTTGAAGTTGTCGAAGGTCGCGTAGTAGTTGACGTTCTCCGTGCCGCGGATCAAGCGGTCGTAGCTGACGACCGGGATCTTGGCGTCGGCGGCGCGTTGCAGGGTGTCGGTCAGCGACGAGCTGTCGATGGGCGCGATCACCAGCACCTTGACGCCCTTGGTGATCATGTTCTCGATCTGCGAGACCTGGTTCTGCACGACGTCGTCGCCGTACTGCAGGTCGGTGTCGTAGCCCAGCTTCTTGAACTGGTCGGCCATGTTGTTGCCGTCGGCGACCCAGCGCTCGGACGACTTGGTGGGCATGGCGATGCCCACCGTGCCCGACCGCTCACCGCCGCTGGCTGCCGGCGCATCGGTCGTCGTGGAACGACCGCAACCAGAGAGCGCGGCCACCATGGCCACGACGAAGGCCAGGGCCCCCAGTATCCGAACGATGCCCTTGCGCATTGAAATCCTCCCGACTGAGTGGGTTCGCACCGCGGTCTCACAGGCCGGGGCGGGCGCCCATGTGAGCGCTAACATATGGAGTTTGTGACGCCGCTCACGTCTTTGTCAAGCCCGGCCCGCCGCGAATGTGAGCGCTAACAAATCGTTGACATCCGTCGAATGTGAGCGTTAACATCCTGTCGGTGTAACGCCGGTCACATTCATCCACCGCAGTCCGCGGCTCTTTGACACACGCCGGCAAGCGCCGAGCTCGGCAATCCGAAAACACCAAAGGAGTTGTTGTGAAGAGAGTCCTCACCGCGATGCTCGGCATCGCGACGGCCGGCGTTCTCGCAGCGTGCGGCAGCGGACAGGCGCCATCGAGTGGCTCCGGCGAAGGCGGCGGAGGAGGCCAGATCACCATGGGCTTCTCCCAGGTCGGCGCGGAGAGCGGCTGGCGCACGGCGAACACCACGTCCATCCAGGACGCCGCCAAGGCCGCCGACGTCAACCTGAAGTTCTCCGACGCCAACGGCGAGCAGGAAAACCAGATCTCGGCGATCCGCTCGTTCGTTCAGCAGCGCGTCAGCGTCATCGCCTTCAGCCCGGTGGTCCGCACCGGCTGGGACGCCGTCCTGCTGGAGGCCAAGAACGCCGGCATCCCCGTCATCCTCACCGACCGGGCCGTCGACACCCAGGAGAAGGACGTCTACAAGACCTTCCTCGGTGCCGACTTCGTCCAGGAGGGCAAGTGGGCAGGGGAGTGGACGGCCAAGGAGTACGCGTCGGCACCCGGTCCGGTGAACATCGTCCAGCTCGAGGGGACCACCGGTTCGGACCCTGCCCTCGAGCGCAGCACCGGCTTCGCCGACGCCATCAAGGCCAACCCGAACCTCAAGGTGATCGCCTCGCAGTCGGGTGACTTCACCCGCTCTGGCGGCAAGCAGGTCATGGAGGCGTTCCTCAAGGCCAACCCGAAGATCGACATGGTGTTCGCGCAGAACGACGACATGGCCCTCGGCGCCGTCGAGGCCATCGAGGCCGCCGGCAAGAAGCCGGGCCAGGACATCAAGATCGTCGCCATCGACGCCACGCACGACGGCATGCAGGCCACCGCCGACGGAAAGTTCAACTTCCTCGTCGAGTGCAACCCGCTGCTCGGGCCGCAACTGATGGACATCGCGAAGAAGGTCGTCGCCGGTGAGGCGGTACCCGCCCGCATCGTGACCCCGGATCAGACCTTCGACCAGGCGCAGGCGAAGGCCGCCCTGCCCGACCGCAAGTACTGACCGCGCACCACGAAGACCGTCGACGCCGCTCGGACGCAGACCCCCCAATGCTCCGAGCGGCGTCGACTACCAATCCAAAGGACGTGCCGATGACCACACCTCACGCCGAGCCCACCGCCTCCCCTGTGGTCCGCATGCAGGACGTCACCATCGACTTCCCAGGTGTGAAGGCGCTCGACGCCGTCGACTTCCGCCTGCTACCCGGCGAGATTCACGCGCTGATGGGAGAGAACGGCGCAGGCAAGTCGACGCTGATCAAGGTCCTCACCGGGGTCTACGACCCCGACGCGGGCGCCATCACGGTCTCCGGTGTCGAGCAACGCTTCGCCGGCCCGCGTCAGGCACAGGACGCGGGCATCAGCACCGTCTACCAAGAGGTCAACCTCTGTCCCAATCTGACCGTGGCAGAGAACATCCTGCTCGGTCGTGAACCGCGTCGCCTCGGCCGCATCGACTACCGCGCGATGAAGCGCCGCGCCGCGGAACTCCTCGGCCAGCTGGATCTGACCATCGACCCCGGCTCCACCCTCGGTGCCCATCCCATCGCCATCCAGCAGCTCGTCGCGATCGCCCGCGCCACCGCGATCTCGGCCCGGGTGCTGATCCTCGACGAGCCGACCTCGAGCCTCGACGCCGACGAGGTCGCCGAACTGTTCCGCGTCATGCGCCGGCTGCGCGACGGCGGCACCGCGATTCTGTTCGTCTCCCACTTCCTCGACCAGGTGTACGCGATCTCGGACCGAATGACGGTGCTACGCAATGGCCGCCTGGTCGGGGAGTACCCGACGGCCGAACTGGACCGGGTGCAGCTGGTGGCCGCCATGCTCGGTCACGAGCTGGACGTGCTGGAGGAGATCGGCGACGCCGCAGCCGCCACGACCCCGTCCGACGGACAGCCGGTGCTGAGCGCGCGCGGACTCGGCCGCAAGCCCAAGCTGCAGCCCGTCGACCTCGACGTCCACCGCGGCGAGGTGGTGGGCCTGGCGGGACTGCTCGGATCGGGCCGAACCGAGTTGGCGCGCTTGCTGTTCGGCGCCGACCGTGCCAGCAGCGGGAACGTCTCGGTCAACGGATCCTCGGACGCCATGCGCACGCCGCGGGCCGCGATCGCCAAGGGCCTGGCCTTCTCGTCGGAGGACCGCAAGGGCGAGGGCATCATCGGCGACCTGAGCGTCGGCGAGAATCTGGTGCTGGCGCTGCAGGCGCGCCGAGGCTTCGCCCGGCCGCTGTCGAAGAAGGTGAAGGACGACCTCGTCGACCGCTACATGGACGCGCTCGACATCCGGCCGCGCAACCCCGGCATCCCGGTCAAGAACCTCAGCGGCGGCAACCAGCAGAAGGTGCTGCTGGCACGGTGGCTCATCACCGAGCCGCAGCTGTTCATCCTCGACGAACCCACCCGCGGCATCGACGTCGGCGCCAAGGCCCAGATCCAGAAGCTGGTCACCGATCTCGCGAAGGACGGCATGGGCGTGGTCTTCATCTCCGCCGAACTCGACGAAGTCGCCCGGATCAGCGACCGGATCGCGGTGATGCGAGACGGCGCGTGCGTCGCGCAGGTGGGCCCGGACCACTCGGTGCGGGAACTCACCGCCCTGATCGCGGCGGGAGGAGCGCAATGACGAAGAGACTGAGCGCATCTCCGCTCATCTGGCCGATCCTGGCGCTGGTCGCCCTGCTGATCGTCAACGTCATCGTGACGCCGACCTTCCTCAGCATCCGCGTCCAGGACGGGCACCTGTTCGGCAGCGTCGTCGACGTCCTGCGCAACGGTGCGCCCACCATGCTGGTGGCGTTGGGCATGACGCTGGTCATCGCCTCGCGCGGCATCGACCTGTCGGTCGGGGCGGTGGTCGCCGTCAGCGGGGCGCTTGCGTGCGCGCACATCGCCGCCTCCGACGACCCGGCCGGCGCCGGCACGGTGGTGACCGCCATGGGAATCGCCCTCGGCGTGGCCGTCGGCCTCGGATTGTGGAACGGAATGTTGGTCTCGGTGTTCGGCGTTCAGCCGATCATCGCCACGCTGGTCTTGATGACGGCGGGACGCGGCATCGCGCTGCTGATCACCGACGGCCAGATCGTCACGGTCACCAGCGCACCGTTCAAGATCCTGGGCTCCGGCTTCGTGTTCGGCCTGCCGGTGGCAATCCTGGTCAGCCTGTCGGTGTTCGCCCTGGTGGGGTTGCTGACCCGACGCACCGCCCTGGGCATGCTGCTGGAGTCCGTCGGCATCAACCCCGAGGCCAGCCGGTTGGCCGGCGTCCGCTACCGCACCATCGTCTTCGCGGTCTACGTGTTCTGTGCGCTCTGCGCCGGCATCGCCGGGCTGATGATCGCCTCCAACATCTCGGCGGCCGATGCCAACAACGCCGGGCTCTGGATCGAGATGGACGCCATCCTGGCGGTCGTGATCGGTGGAACCTCGCTGCTGGGCGGGCGTTTCAGCCTGACCGGGACCATCCTCGGCGCGCTCATCATCCAGACCCTCACCACGACGGTGTACACCGCCGGCATCACTCCGGAGACCACGCTGGTGTTCAAGGCGCTCGTGGTGATCGCCGTCTGCCTGCTGCAGGCCCCGAAGTTCCGAGCCCTGGTGTCGCGGCGGCGCAAGCGGCCGGCCGCACCCACGGGTCACGCCGAGACCGAAGAGATCGCCGGACAGCAGGTATCGGTACCCGCGCCGCCGACGATGGCCGCCAAGTGAGGAAGTCATGAGCGTTCAGACCGTCGGCCGGCGCAGGGTCGACACCTCGGAGGTCATGCGCCGGATCACGGGGCGCTATCTCTCGCCCGTCGCGTCGCTGGTGCTGTTCATCGTGATGTTCACCGCGGTCGTGGCGCGCTACGACTTCGCCAGCCCCACTCAGGTGTTCCTAAACCTGCTGGTGGACAACGCCTATCTGATCGTGCTCGCCGTGGGCATGACCTTCGTGATCCTCACCGGCGGGATCGACCTGTCCGTCGGATCTGTCGTCGCGCTGTCGACCGTGATCCTGGCCACCGCGCTGAAGGCCGGGTGGCCGATGCCGCTGGCCGTCGGCGCGGTGCTGGTGGTGGGCCCCCTGCTCGGGGTGATGATGGGCCTGGTCATCGAGTACTTCGACGTCCAGCCCTTCATCGCCACCCTCGCCGGGATGTTTCTCGCCCGCGGGCTCTGCTACGTCATCAGCGTCGACACACTGCCGATCAAGGATCCGACGCTGCGCCAATTCGGCCTGAACTACGTCTACCTCTACGAGGACAAGTTCATCCGGTGGACGGTCGTGGCGGCCCTCATCGTGGTCGCCATCGCGGTCTACGTGCTGCATCAGACCCGGTTCGGCCGCACGGTCTACGCCGTCGGCGGCAACCGTCAGTCAGCTCAACTCATGGGGCTCAACGCATCACGGGCCCGGGTGTCGGTGTACGCGATCAGCGGACTGTGCGCCGCCTTCGCGGGGCTGCTGCTCGGCGTGCAGAAGCTGTCGGGCTACAGCCTCAACGGCATCGGGCTCGAGCTCGACGCCATCGCCGCTGCGGTGATCGGCGGCGTATTGCTCTCCGGTGGCGTGGGATTCGTGCTCGGATCGTTGATCGGGGTACTGGTGCTCGGCACCATCCAGACGTTCGTCACCGCGGCGAATCTCGACTCGTACTGGACCCGCATCATGACCGGAGTGCTGCTGCTGATGTTCGTCCTGGTTCAGCGACTACTGGTGAGGAAGCCCGGATGAGCAGCCACCCCCTGCCGCCCGCGGCCCCCAAACCCGTGATGGCCGACGTGGCCCGACTGGCCGGTGTCAGCCACCAGACCGTCTCCCGGGTGATCAACGGCTCGTCGAGCATCCGGCCGACCACCAAGGCCCGCGTCCAACAGGCCATCGAGGAACTCGGCTACCGGCCCAACACGGCGGCGCGGGCGCTGGTCACGCGGCGGTCGGGCATCATCGGCATCGTCGGAACCAACAGCGCGCTCTACGGTCCGTCGAGCATTCAGCGCTCCGTGCAGGAGGCGGCGCGCGCCGCCGGCTACTTCTCCAGCCTGGTGCCGCTGTCCGAGGTGACGGTCGAGGAACTGGCCGGCGCACTGGACTACCTTGCCCGCCAAGCGGTCGAGGCGATCGTGATGATCGCCGCCCAGGAGGAGGCCCTGGCCGTCGTGCACTCCGCCGATCCGGGGCTTCCGCTGATCGTGGTCGAGGGCGACCTCTCCGGCCGGGGCTTGAGCGTGGGCGTGGACCAGGTCGACGGCGCCCGCCAGGCCACCCAGCACCTGATCGACCTGGGCCACCGCGAGATCGACCACGTCCTCGGTCCGCTGAGCTACACCGAGGCCAAGGGCCGCCGCGCCGGCTACGAGGAGGCGATGCGCGGTGCGGGCCTTCAGGTTCGGGAACCGTGGGAGGGCGACTGGACCCCCGCCCGCGGCTACGAGATCGGGCGCGAGATGGCCCGGCGCGGCGAGACCTCCGCGGTGTTCGTCGCCAACGACCAGATGGCCATCGGCGTGCTGCACGCCTTCGCCGAGGCGGGCGTCGTCGTGCCGCGGGACGTCAGCGTCGTGGGCTTCGACGACATCCCCGAGGCCGGGTACCTCAACCCCGCCCTGACCACGGTCCGTCAGGACTTCCAGGCCATCGGCCGCAGAGCCATCGACCTGGTCACCGCCACCCTGGACGGGTCCACCACGAACGTCCCCCTGCTTCCCCCTGAATTGATCGTCCGTCACAGCACGGCAACGTACGAGGAGAATCGATGACCGCCGAAAAGTACACCGTGGGAGTCGATTTCGGCACCCTGTCCGGACGTGCGGTGGTGGTGCGGGTCGGAGACGGTCACGAGCTGGCGCAAGCCGAACACGTCTACGCCCACGGCGTGGTCTCCGAGACGCTGCCCGGGCACGACCGCCGGTTGCCACCCCAGTGGGCACTGCAGGTCCCCGCGGACTACGTCGAGGTGCTGCGCACGGCCGTGCCCGCCGCCGTCGAGAAGGCAGGCGTCGACCCCGACGACGTGATCGGCATCGGCACCGACTTCACCGCCTGCACCATGGTCCCGGTGCTCGCCGACGGCACGCCGCTGTGCGAGCTGCCCGAGTACGCCGACCGGCCCCACGCCTACGGCAAGCTCTGGCGTCACCACTCGCCGCAGCCGCAGGCCGATCGCATCAACGCCCTCGCGGCGCGCCGCGGCGAGACCTGGCTGCCGCGCTACGGCGGGCTCATCTCGAGCGAGTGGGAGTTCGCGAAGGCGCTGGAGATCCTGGAGGACGACCCGCAGGTCTACGAGACGATGGACCGCTTCGTGGAGGCCGCCGACTGGATCGTCTGGCAGCTGTGCGGTGCGTACGTCCGCAACGCCTGCACCGCCGGCTACAAGGGCATTCGCCAGGACGGTCGCTACCCGTCGACGGAGTTTCTCGCCGAACTGAACCCCGGCTTCGCCGGCTTCGTCACCGACAAGCTCGACCAGCCCATCGGCCAGTTGGGCGAGGCGGCAGGCACTCTCACCGCCGAGGCAGCCGGGTGGACGGGACTGCCCGAGGGCATCCCCGTCGCCGTCGGCAACGTCGACGCGCACGTGACGGTGGCGGCGGCCGACGCGCTCGACGACGGGCACATGGTGGCGATCATCGGCACGTCGACGTGTCACGTGATGAACTCCGACGTGCTGCGCGACGTGCCCGGCATGTGCGGTGCCGTCGACGGCGGAATCCTCGAGGGCAGTTGGGGTTACGAGGCCGGTCAGTCCGGCGTCGGCGACATCTTCGCCTGGTTCATCAAGAACTGCGTGCCCGAGCGGTACGAGGTCGAGGCCCGCAACCGCGGCCAGTCGCTGCACGAGCACCTCACGGAACTGGCCAGCCGGCAGCGCATCGGCGAACACGGGCTGGTCGCCCTGGACTGGCACAGCGGCAACCGCTCGGTGCTGGTCGACCACGAGCTGTCCGGCGTGATCGTCGGGCAGACGCTGGAGACCACGGCCGTCGACTCGTACCGGGCCCTGCTGGAGGCCACGGCCTTCGGGACCCGGATGATCGTCGAGACGTTCGTCGAGTGCGGGGTTCCGGTGACCGAGTTGGTGGTGGCCGGTGGCCTCCTGAAGAACCAGCTGATGATGCAGATCTACGCGGACGTCGTGGGGCTGCCGTTGTCGACGGTGCCGTCGACGCAGGCGCCGGCCCTGGGGTCCGCGATCCACGCCGCCACTGCCGCGGGCGCGTTCACCGACGTGCGTGCCGCGGCCAAACAGATGGGTAAACGAGTGCGCAACGCCTACACCCCGATTCCGGAGAACGTGGAACTCTACGACCAGCTGTACCGCGAGTACGTGACGCTGTACGACTGGTTCGGCCGGGGCAACGACATGATGCGCCGTCTGCGCCGCATCGGATCGCTCGAGACCGTGGGGGCGTCCCGATGACCGTCACCACCGAGACGAACCGGGTCATCGCCCAACTGCGTCGCGAGGTCTGTGACCTGCACGCCCAACTCACGCGCTACGACCTGGTCATCTGGACCGCGGGCAACGTGTCGGCCCGGGTGCCGGACAGCGAGCTGATGGTGATCAAACCCTCTGGGGCGGACTACGATTCGATGACCGCCGACGACATGGTGGTGTGCGATCTCTACGGCAACCTCGTCGACGGCGAGCTCAACCCGTCCTCGGACACCGCGGCGCACGCGTACGTGTACCGGCACATGCCCGAGGTGGGCGGCGTGGTGCACACCCACTCGACCTACGCGACGGCATGGGCGGCGCGTGGTGAGCCCATCCCGTGCGTGCTGACGATGATCGCCGACGAGTTCGGCGGCGACGTGCCGGTCGGTCCGTTCGCCCTCATCGGCGACGACTCGATCGGCCGCGGCATCGTGGAGACGTTGCGCGGCAGCAGGTCTCCGGCGGTGCTGATGCACAGCCACGGTCCGTTCACCATCGGCCGCACCGCCCGCGACGCCGTGAAGGCCGCCGTGATGGTGGAGGACGTCGCCCGGACCGTGCACATCAGCCGCCAGCTGGGCACCACCTCGCCGATCGACGCCGCCAACGTGACCGCCCTCTACGAGCGCTACCAGAACGTCTACGGCCAGGCCGACCAACCCACGACCCCCCAGGAGAACCAGCGATGATCGCGTCCCGCCTCGTCACCAGCCAGGTGTGGCTGATCACGGGCAGCCAGTCCCTCTACGGACCGGACATCCTGGATCAGGTCGCCGACCAGTCGCGCCAGATCGCCGATCAACTCGACGGCAGCTCCGAGATCCCGGTGGAGGTTCGGTGGCTTCCCGTCGTCACCACCTCCGAGGCCATCGCCCAGATTCTCAGCGAGGCCAACACCAGCGAGGAGTGCATCGGCGTGATCGCCTGGATGCACACCTTCTCGCCGGCGAAGATGTGGATCCGCGGACTCAAGACGCTGCGCAAGCCGCTTCTGCACCTGCACACGCAGTTCGGCGTCGAGTTGCCCTGGCAGAGCCTCGACATGGACTTCATGAACCTCAACCAGGCCGCCCACGGCGACCGCGAATTCGGCTACATCCAGACGCGCCTGTCGACCCCGCGCAAGACCGTCGCGGGGCACGTCAGCGACCCGAACACCCGCCGGCGGATCGGCACCTGGGTACGGGCGGCGCTCGGCCGCGCCGAGCTCTCGACGATGAAGGTCGCCCGCTTCGGCGACAACATGCGCGGCGTCGCGGTGACCGAGGGCGACAAGGTGGAGGCCGAAGCGCACTTCGGGGCGTCGATCAACACCTACGGCGTCAACGACCTGGTCGAGTTCGTCGAGAAGGTCCGCCCCGCCGACGTGGACAAGTTGGTGCGCGAGTACGAGGGCACCTACGCGGTCGCCGCCGAACTGCTGCCCGGCGGAGACCGGCACGCCTCGCTGCGCCACGGCGCCCAGATCGAGCTCGGACTGCGCAAGTTCCTCCAGGACGGCGACTTTCACGCGTTCACGACCAACTTCGAGGATCTCGGGGGCCTGCGTCAGCTGCCAGGCCTGGCCGTGCAGCGACTGATGGCCGACGGCTACGGGTTCGGCGGCGAGGGCGACTGGAAGACCTCGATGATGCTGCGGACCGTGAAGGTGATGGCCGAGGGCCTGCCCGGCGGAACGTCGTTCATGGAGGACTACACCTATGACCTGACGCCCGGTCACGAGCGCATCCTGGGGGCCCACATGCTGGAGGTCTGCCCCAGCATCGCGGCGGCGACGCCGACCCTGGAGGTGCATCCACTGTCGATCGGCGGCCGGGAGGATCCGGTCCGGCTGCGCTTCACCGCGGCCCCGTCGGACGCGATCATCCTGGGCATCTGCGACATGGGCTCCCGATTCCGCCTGGTGGTCAACGAAGTTCGCGTCGTCGAGCCCACCCACGAGCTGCCCAATCTTCCGGTCGCCTGTGCGGTCTGGGAGCCGTTGCCGAACTGGTCGACCTCCGCGGAGGCGTGGTTGATGGCCGGTGCGCCGCACCACACCGTGATGTCCACTGCGGTCGACGCCGAGGCGATGGACGACTTCGCCGCCATGACCGACACCGAGCTGTTGGTCATCGACGCCGCCACCACGGTGCGAGGCTTCCAGCACGAACTCAAGTGGAACGACGTGTACCACCACGTCGCCGCCGGGCTGTGAGCGGACGGCCTCGATGATCGCCGCCCGTCTGCACGCCGTCGGCGACCTCCGGGTGGCCGACGAACCTCCCCAGGGCGACCCACCTGCGGGGTGGTCGTTGCTCGCGGTCACCTCGGTGGGCATCTGTGGGTCCGACCTGCACTGGTTCACCGACGGCGGCATCGGCGAGAACCGCATCGAGCGACCCGTCGTGCCGGGCCACGAATTCGCTGCCGTCGCCCTTACCGGGCCGCTTGCCGGGCGGCGGGTGGCCGTCGACCCGGCGATCCCGTGCCAAGCGTGCGAGATGTGCCGTCTGGGTTACGAGAACCTCTGCCCCACGGTGCGATTCGCCGGGCACGGCACGCTCGACGGGGCCATGCAGGAGCACCTCGTCTGGCCGGATCATTTGCTGCATCCGCTGCCCGACGACGTCAGCGACGACGCGGGCGCACTGCTCGAACCGCTCGGCGTCGCGATTCATGCCGTCGGGGTGAGTCACCTTAAGCCCGGCGCGGACGTCCTCGTGGTGGGCGGCGGACCGATCGGGGCGCTGAGCGTTCAGGTGGCGCGCCGCCAGGGGGCCGCGCGGGTGTTCGTCACCGAACCGCTCGAGCACCGGCGGGACACCGCGTTGCGCAGCGGCGCGGACGCCGCGTTCCCGGCCGATCGGGGTGCCGAGCAGGTCCTCGACGCGACGGACGGTCGCGGCGTCGACGTCGTGCTGGAGATCGCCGGAACCGACGACGCGATCGCGACCGCCGTCACGGCCGCCCGGCCCGGTGCCCGCATCGCACTCGCGGGCATCCCGTCCGAGGATCTCTCGTCGTTTCCCGCGGCCGTCGCCCGGCGCAAGGGTCTGACGTTCGCGATGGTGCGGCGCATGAACGACACCTATCCCCGGGCGATCGCCATGGCAGCCGGTGGCGTCGACCTGGACCTGCTGGTCAGCGAACGTCATCCGTTGAGCGACGCCGCCAGGGCATTTCACTCCGCCGCCGAACGCCGGGGTGACAAGGTCGTGGTGGCCGTGTCGGCGTCGAGCTGACGCGGCGCGCCGAACGCCCTTGGCCGCATGGGCTTTCGGGTCCGGTCCGACTCCCGGACGCGGGCGTGTGTCACAGTGACAACGTGAAGTACGGGCAGGGTTGGCAGCCGAAGACCGTCGACTGGACCTCGACGAGGGGCCGAATCCTCCTTGCGGCGTCGGTCCTGTTCGCCCAGCGGGGCTACTTCGGCACCTCCACCCGCGACATCGCCGAGGCGGTGCAAATTCGCCAACCGTCGCTGTTCCACCACTTCCAGGCCAAGCACGAGGTCTTCCGGGCCCTCGTCGAGATGGACCTCGGGCCCTCGATCGACAGAATGAACGAGCGCCTCGCCGAGCAGTCCACCTGGGCAGAGAAACTGCACCTCGCGATTGCGTGGGACGTGCGCGAGATCCTGGCGCAGCCGTTCGACGCGCGGGGGCTCTACCAGGACGCCGTCCTCGCCCTCGACGAATTCCAGGCCGAGCGCGACGGCATCGCGTTGTTCCACGACCAGATCGAACGCGTCGTCGACGGCGGATGCGAGGACGGGGAATTCGTGCCGTTCGAATCGAGCTTCGTGCAGCGGGCGATGAACGGCGTGCTGTTCGAGACGCTTCGCGAACAGGGTGGTCCGTCGGGGCTCGTGCGCCAGGAGCGACCCATGCAGGCGGCGGACTTCGTCGTGCGCTCACTCCTGGTCGACCAGTCGCGGTTGGCCGCGATTCAGGAGGTCACGCGCGCGCGACTCCGCGACCCGGAGACGACGTCGGAGCGCTGACGCCGTGCCGGCCGCCCTCGTGACGGTCACGTTAAACATTTGCCCAATCGGTCGCGCGTCGCTCGGTGCTGCCCTATCGTTCGATAGGCCAGCGGGTGATTCTCGTCATCCGGTCGGCGCCGACCCTGGGAGGAACCGTGAAGAGAACGCTCATCGCCGTCGTGGCGGCTGCGGCCATGCCGCTCGTCGCCTGTTCGTCGTCGAACACCGCAGCGCCGGAGCCCAGCGGCCCGGCAAAGGTGGCACCCCCGGCGATCCTGCAGGCCGGCACGCTGAAGATCTGTGCGCCCAACGACGGCACGCCCCCCAACGTCTACCACGACGAATCCGGCGAGCTCGTCGGCAGCGAGGTCGATCTCGGCAAGGCGCTGGCCGCCGAGATGGGACTCAAGTCCGACTTCGTCCAGTCGTCGTTCGCCACCGTCATCCCGACGCTGCAGGCCAAGCAGTGCGACGTCATCATGGCGCAGCTCTACGTCAAGCCCGAGCGGGAGAAGGTCGTCGACTTCGTGCCCTACGTCAGGTCGGGCACCGGCATCGCGGTCTCGGAGGCCAAGCCCGCCGACGTCACGGGCCTCGACGACAGCTTGTGCGGCAAGAAGGTCATGGTCGCGGTCGCGACGACGGCCGAGTCGCTGGCCACGGAGCAGTCCGACAAGTGCACGGCCGCAGGCAAACCCGCAGTCGACCTGAACCGGAGCAACCAGGCCGACGTGTCCCTGCAGCAGCTGCAGAACGGGCAGGTCGACGCGTTCATGGACACCGCCGAGACGCTCGGCTACTACGAGACCAAGACCGGCGCCAAGATCAAGACCGTCGGCAAACCGTTCGGGACCATCGACATCGGCGCCGCCACCCGCAAGGACGACACACAGCTCCATGACGCCATCGCGGCTGCGCTGTCGACGCTGGAGGGCAACGGCACCTACGCCAAGATCCTCGGCGAGTGGGGCATGTCCGACCTGAGCATCCAGAAGTAGCCCAATGCAATTCGACTGGCAATTCTTCTGGAAGTCGCTGTTCACCCCGAGCGACGCGTTTCTCGACGGGCTCGCCCTGACCATCGGGATCTCGCTGGTGGCAATGGTGTTGGCGATTCTTCTGGGCCTGGTGGTGGCGCTGATGCGGCGCTCGCAGTACGCCGTGGTCCGCGGTTGTGCCAGCGTCTACATCTGGGTCATCCGCGGGACGCCCCTTCTCGTCCAACTGGTGATCATCTACACCGGATTTGCGGCCGTCGGCATCTACCAGTTCAACGACGTCTCCCTGCTGGGGCTGTCGCTGAAGGCGGCGGTGCAGGCCGCCGTCATCGGCCTGATGGTCAACGAAAGCGCCTACATCGCCGAGATCATCAGGGCAGGACTGGATTCGGTGCCGAAGGGCCAGTTCGAGGCGGCCGCGTCGCTGGGCATGACGCCGGGTCGGCTGATGCGCTGGATCATCGTGCCGCAGTCGCTACGCGTCATGGTTCCGCCGCTGGGCAACTCGTTCAACGGAATGATGAAGACCACGTCGGTGCTGTCGGTGATCGGCGTCAGCGAGATGTTCCTCGTCACGCAGTCGATCAGCTCGGCGACGTTCCACACCTTCGAAATCTTCATCGTCGCGGCGGTCTACTACCTCGCGCTGACCACCATCTGGACCTTCATCCAGGCCTGGATCGAGAACAGGCTGGCCCGGCAACTTGGCATCCAGCAACGCGTATCCATCACGTCCCGGCTGCTCGGCGCCCGGCGGGCGGCGGCCAACGCACCGTTGCAAACTGAGGGAGCTCGATGACCAGCAACGCCGAACCGATCGTCTCGGTGCGCAACGCGTCCTGCATGCTCGGTGGCAAGCGGGTGCTCAACGAGGTCAACCTCGACGTGCAGCGCGGTCAGGTCGTGGTGCTGATCGGACCGTCGGGTGCCGGAAAGACCACGCTGCTGCGCTCGATCAACCACCTCGAGGAGCTGTCCAGCGGAGAGGTGCTCGTCGGCGGCGTGTCCATTGCCCATGGCGCGCAGGGCAAGAAGATCGGCACCACCGAACTCGCCCGCAGGCGGCGCGAGATCGGCTTCGTCTTCCAGCACTTCAACCTGTTCCCGCACATGACGGCGTTGGAGAACGTGTGGAACGCCCCGGTGCGGGTGCTCGGCCAGTCGAAGGACGAGGCGCGCACGAACGCCGTCGCGCTCCTCGAGCGAGTGGGCCTGGCGGACAAGGCCGAATCGCGCCCCAGCCAGCTCTCCGGCGGGCAACAGCAGCGCGTTGCGATTGCCCGCGCGCTGGCCATGCGACCGAAGGTGATGCTGTTCGACGAACCCACCAGCGCGCTGGACGTCGAGATGGTCGGCGAGGTGCTCGAGGTGATGCGCGAACTCGCGCGAGACCAGATGACCATGGTGGCGGTGACGCACGAGATGCGGTTCGCCCGTGAGGTCGCCGACCGCATCGTCGTGATGGACGGCGGCCGCATCATCGAAGACGCCCCGCCCGACGAGCTGTTCACCAATCCGAAGAACGAGCGGACCAAGACCTTCCTGTCGACGATCCACTGATCGACCGGTCTCAGCCCCGCCCCACCCCGCATCATCAGAGAGGACGTCCGCCGTGCCCGTTTTCGAGGGGTCGTCGTTCACCGGCGCCGTCGCCACCCCCCACACCTTGGCGACCGACGCGGCGACCGAGGCGTTCCGGGACGGGGGCAGTGCGCTCGACGCGGCCATCGCCGCAGCCGCCGTGCTGACGGTGGTCTACCCGCACAACGTCGCCCTCGGCGGGGATCTGATCGCCCTGGTGCGCAGCCCGGACGGCACGGTGACGTGCGTCAACGCCTCCGGTTGGGCCGGTGCGGCCGTCGACGTCGACGCGATGCGCGCCAAGCACGGCGCGGAGCTACCGGCCCGTGGGGCCGACACCGTCACGGTGCCCGGCGGTGTGCGTGGCTGGGAGACGTTGCACGGCATCGGCGGTCGACTGCCGTGGCACCGGCTGATGCAGCCGGCCCGACGGGCCGCCGACGTGGGTGTGCCGATCGCGGCGTCGGTCGGCGCACACCTCGTGGACCCGGAGAACGCCGACCTACACGGGTCGGCGGACTTCGACCGGGCGTTCCGGCCGGGCGGACACCTGTTGCAGACCGGCGACGACTTTCGCCAGCCGGCGCTCGCCGCGACGTTCGCCGCGCTGGCCGACGGCGGACCCGACGTGTTCTACCGCGGTGACGTCGCCGCAGGCACCGTGCGCTACCTGCGCTCGCACGGCTCGGTCCTCGACGAGGCCGACTTCGCCGACTTCCAGCCGGAGATCACCGCCCCGGCGTCGGTCGACTTCCGCGGGCTGGTGGTGTCGACGAGCCCGCCGAACACCCACGGCTTCATCATGCTTCGCGCGTTGGCGGCCATCGAGGAGTTCGACACGGGTGCGCCGTTGGGCGACGACCTCGCCACCTTGATGCGCGTGTTCCACCACGGCAACCGGCTGCGTGCGGAATGCCTCGCCGACCCACGTCAGGCCGCGGTGGACCTGAAAGCCCTCGTGCACGACGACCTCAGGGCAGCGACCCCGGTCGGCGACGCCGTCGCCGCCCGCTCGGTGCCCCGCGGCGACACCGTCGGGGTCGCGGCCGCCGACGGCGACGGCTGGGCGGTGTCGCTGATCCAAAGCGTCTACCACGCCTTCGGATCGGGGCTCGTCGACCCCGACACCGGGATCCTGTTCCACGACCGCGGAACCAGCTTCTCCCTCGACGCCGGCTCGCCCAACGTGCTGGCCCCGCGAAAGCGGCCGCTGCACACGCTGATGCCCGTCATCGTCACGAAGAACGGGGAATTCCGTCACGTCCTCTCGACCATGGGCGGCCAGGGCCAGCCCCAGATCCTCACCCAGGTGCTGCTGCGCATGCTCGACGGACGGACCGCGGCCGAGGCCGTCGCGGCGCCGCGCGCCGTCGTGGGTCAGCAGGCACTCGGCTGCACGGACGACTCCGTCGTCGTCGAGGTCGACGCCGACGCCGACGCACTGGCGTCGCTGGAGGCCTCCAGCTTCGAGACCGTCGTCCTACCAAGGCATTCGGAGACGCTCGGCCAGACCAACGTGGTCCGAGCCGGTGCGGATGGCGAACTGACCGCTGCGGCAGACCCGCGCGCCGACGGCTCGGCCGTGGTGGTGCAGTACGCCCGGCACCGCCGGATGGCGTAGGTGGAGACGCACGAGCTGGTGGGACGTCATCTGCAGCTGTGGCTGATGATGACGCTCACCGTGGTGACCGGCGCCCTGGACGCCGTGGGCTATCTGGGCCTGGACCGGGTGTTCACCGGCAACATGACGGGCAACGTGGTGATCCTCGGGATGGGCATCGCCGCCGAGGAGGGCCTGCCCGTCGCAGGTCCGCTGATCGCCCTGATGGCCTACGTGGTCGGGGCCGCGGTGGCCGGGCGGTTCGTCCGGCGAGGCGAACGTGGTTGGGGCCCAGCCGTCACCGCGACGCTGGGCGCCAACGCCGCGCTGCTGGTGGCGGTCGCCACGGCGCTGCTGCTGATGCCCCTGGACGGACCCTCGGTGGGCGGAGTCCTCGCGGCGGCGACGATCGCCGTCGCGATGGGAGCCCAAGCCTCCGTCGCCCGCTTCCTGGCCGTGACCGACATGACGACGGTGGTGGTCACCTCGACCATCACGTCCTACGCCAGCGAGACTCTCTTCGCCGGCGGGCTCGCCTGGTTCACGCACCGCCGGTTGTGGGCCGTGGTGGCGATCTTCGCCGGGGCGCTCGTCGGAGGCGTGATGATGAAACTTCACATCAGCGTTCCGGTGTACGTCGCGGCGATCGCCACGCTGGGCACCGCGCTGATCGGCCGCCGCCTGTGGGACCGCACCACGGTCGGCGCGGCGTAGCCCGACGCCTACCCCTCCCGGAACGCCGCGGCGATCTCGGCAACCCGGGGGTCGGCTCGCAACTGCTCCAGCGTCACCGGCAACGGCAGGCGCCAGTTGGGATACTCGTCGATGGTGCCCGGCAGGTTGGGCTGGCGGGGCTCGCCGATGACGTCGTACGGGGAGATCAGCTTGAGCTGACTCGGAGTCGACGCCAGGAACCGGTGCAGCGCAACGATGATCGACGCCTCGTCCGGTTCGGCGTCGCCGGCCGGCAGCAACCCCTGGGCCTGCAGCAGCGCCAGCCACTCGGCCCGTTCGGCGTCGGCGTGCCGTTGCTCGCCGGGAACGTCGTCGAGCAGTCCGAGATCCGCGCGGGCACGCACGTGCTCGCCACGGAGGAAGCCCGCGGCCGTGGGCAGGTCGTGGGTGGAGATGCTGGCGGCGGCGCGGCTCGGCCAATCCTGCGGTGCCAGAAGCGGTTCCCCGTCTGCGTCGTTGTCCCTGGTGAACCAGGAGACGGCGCAGCCCAGCATCTCGTTGTCCGCCAGCGCCTCGGTGACCTCGGGCTCGACGGTGCCCAGGTCCTCGCCGACGACGATGGCTCCCGCCCGGTGCGCCTCCAAGGCGAGCACCGCCAGCATCACGTCGGCGTCGTAGTAGACGTAGGTGCCGCGGTCGGGACCGTCGCCCGGTGGAATCCACCACAGTCGCCACAGCCCGGCGACGTGATCGATGCGGAGTCCGTCGGCGTGTGCGAGGACGGCCCGCAACATGTCGCGCAGCGCGGCGTATCCGGTGGCCGCCAAGCGGTCTGGGCGCCACGGCGGCAGTCCCCAATCCTGACCGCGGGGGGTGAAGTTGTCGGGCGGCGCCCCGATGCTCACGCCGGGCGCGAGCACGTCGGCCAGCGCCCACGCGTCGGCACCGTCGGCGTCCACGCCCACGGCGAGGTCGTGCAGCACGCCCAGCGACATCCCGGCGTCGGAGGCGGCGGTCCGGACGGCGCTCAACTGCTGGGCGCACTGCTGCTGGACCCACGCGTGAAAGGCCACCCGGGACGCGAGTTCGCGCCGTGCGGCGTCGACGGCGGGGCCCGTGACGTCGCGCAGGGGTTCCGGCCAGCGGCTCCACCGGCCGCCGTGCCGTTCGGCCAACGCGCAGTACGTGGCCCAGTCGCGCAAGCCGTCCGACGACGTTGCGTCCTCGAGGGGATCGGGCCGGCCCTCGGCGCGCCACAGGAGTTCCAGCGCATCCCGTTTCGCGGCCCACACCAGGTCGTGGTCGATGCGCGGCGTGCTCGCCGACACTCGGAGGGCGTCGACCTCGGCGCGGGTGTCGGGATCGGCACGCCGATAGGCGTCGACGTCGGAGATGCGCAGCGCCAGCGGATTGGCGAACCGCCGGCTGGACGGCGTGTAGGGGGAGGGCTGCACCGGATGGGTGGGTCCGGGTGCGTGCAGCGGATTGAGCAGCACCGCGCCGGCCTGGTGTTCGCGGGCGGTCCACTCCACGAACTCGCGGAGGTCACCGAGATCGCCGATGCCCCACGACCGCTCCGACCGCAGGCCGTACAGCTGCAGCATCCAGCCCCACGTCGGTTGGGCCCGCGGCACTTTCGGTGGAGCGGCCACCAGCGTGACCTGCTGGCCGCCGCGCGTGGTCAGCTGATACCAGCCCGGGGTCAGGTCGGCGGGCAGCGTTTCGTCGTGCACCTCGATGCGGGCGCCGTCCTCGTCGACCAGCTCGGCCGCGCCGGGGAACGCCTGCGGTTCGCCGGTCAGCCGGACGGCCACCGTGGGCGCCAGCACCCCGGCGCGGTCGACTTCCTCCAGGCGGGCCAGTTCGGCGTGGATCGCGGTCTCGGAACTCGCGTCGACGTCGAGCAGCGAGAGAACCTTGACGACGACGTCGGCGTCGACGTCCACCGGGACGCGGCGTTCGTTGTTGTAGGACGTCGCGACGCCGTGGGCCGTGGCGACCCGGCGAAGGTCCTCGGAGACCGGCTTCGGCTCGTCGGTCATGACGGACGAGCGGCGACGGTCGAGGGCAGACGGCAGGAGCGGCACTGTGAGGACACGGTGCTCTAATACCCAGGAACGCCGGGCGTACACCGCAGCTCGACGGGTGTGGCCCGAACGGTCCGCACGGACAGCGGCGCGGACCGTTTCGGGATACGGTTGGCACTGCCCACGCGCACGTCTTCGCCCGGTTTAGCCAGCAGCCACACCGACGCCGGCGCCTACGCCCTTGCAAGCTGCGAAGGTACTGAAGTGAAGGCCACCGACCGACCGCGAGAATCCACGCTCGCATGGGATCTCGTCGACCACGTGCACGCGCACCTCACCGAGGCCGAACGCCACACCGCCTTCATCCACCTCGGCGTCGGCGACTACTCGCCGGTGTTCCAGTGCGTGCTCGAAGTGGTCGTGCGGGAAGGCATTTCACTGCCCGCGGAGATGATCGGCATGCTGCGGGGCTGGATCGAGGACTACGACCTGCACCGGGACTTCGGTGCCATCCTGGCGCGGGCCGTGGGCGACCCGACGCCGAGTTGACCCGCCCGGCTCAGGCGGTCATCAGGTAGTCGGCGCCGCCGACGTAGACGATCCCCGGAGGGCTCGGCATGGTGACGCCGCTGACGATGGCTCCGGAGAATTCGTGCACGGTCGGCAGTGTGCCGTGGGCCCGTCGCGACTGCACCGCGTCGGGGTCGCGACGCTGCAGGAGGCGGACGATGATGGTGCCGTCGATCATGTCCCCGGAGACCACCACGAGGCGGACGCCGGCCCGAGCGAACACCGCCCGCATCGCGTAGAGCGCCGTCTCGCCGGCACGCTTGCTCGCGGCGACCGCGGAGTACCCCTTCGGCACCGCCTTGTTGGGGAAGAAGTGGGCCTGGTGACTGGTGACGAAGACGACGCGTCCGTCGACGGGCATCATCGGCACGGCCAGTTGGGCGAGCCGCCGCTGCGCGTCGCGGTTGAGGCGCATGGCGTAGCCCGGATCGGCGCCCATCTCCAGACCACCGGAGGCATTCAGCACCAAGGCGTCCAAGCGTCCGAAGCGCTTCTCGATCGACTCCATCATGGCCGTGGCCTCGGCTTCGTCGGAGATGTCCGCGCCCAGGGTCGAGGCCTGTCCGCCGGCGGCGCGGATGGCCGCGGCGATGTCGTCGGCCCGCTTGGCCTTCTCGCGATAGTTCACGATGACGTGGGTGTGGGGGTCGGCGAGCTGCTGCGCGACCTCAGCGCCGATGCCCCTCGAGGCGCCCGTCACCAGGACGATTCGTTCAGGTACGTGATGCACGTGGGGTTCCTTCCGTCGGGACGATCGCCGAGCGTCCGATGTGACGGTACACCGAAAATAAGGAATCTAAGAAGAAGTTAAGGTCACGATAAGGCATACGGAAGTTTCGACTACGGACCGCCGCGGCGAGCACCGTGCCAAGATGGGCCATCGTCGGCGTAGCCGAAACGGGGGTTGGGTGTCCATTTCAGGCGGTCGGCTGCGTTTCGGCATCTTCGCCGTCGTCGCCGCACTGACGGTGGCGAACGCCGTCGCGCCGTACGGCGGTGACGCGGCCCGCTTCGTCGCCCTGGGCCTGCAGTCGGTGGTCGGAGCCGGTGCACTCACCTGTGCCGTCATCACCGCGAGACGCGCGCACGGCATCGCGCGGGCCTGGCGGCTGCTCGTCATCGCCGCCACGACGTGCTGGCTGGTGGGCGAAGTGTTCTGGTGGCTGGGCGACCGCAGTGCCGAAGCCCCGCTGCCGGCCGTGATCGCCTACTTCGGGCCGCCCGTTCTGTCGTTCTTCGCGATGGTGCTGTTGGTCCACAGCGGCGGCTGGCCAGGCCCTCGGCGCGGCGGACCGTCGCCGAGCGCCGTGGCCATCGCCGTGCTCGACGGCCTGGTCGCCGCGGCCGCCTTCTCGGTCCTGGTCTTCATCGGTGGTCTCGGTGCGACGACGACGTACGCCCTGCCCCGGTCGCACGACGATGCCGTGGTGGGCGCCTACTCGCTGCTGGAACTGGTCGTGGTGGTCTTCGCCGTGCTGATGGCGACGGGGTACGGGCGCGATCGTCTGCACCGCCGGAACTACCTGGCCCTCGCCGGTGGCATCGTGTTGATCGCCGGGTCCGACCGGCTGATCGCCTACCTGTGGAGCATCGGCGTGCCGGACCCCGACGTCTGGGGCGGCGCTGGAAACGTGCTGGGTCCCTTGATGATCGGCTTCGCCGTGCTCGACGTGAAGCCCCGTGACGACGGCGCAGGCGACGCGGCGATGGACTGGGCACAGTTGGTGTGGCCCTACCTCGGGTTTCTGAGCGTCCTCCTGCTGTGCGCCACGCACCTGCTGATCGGCCTGACGCTGCCCACGGTCGTCGTCTGGCTGTGCATGGCGATGGTGGTGCTGGTCGTCGCCCGTCAGCTCGTCGCCATCGTCACCGCCCGTCAACTGACCCGACGCCTGTACGTGGCGCAGCGCCGGCTGGCGCACCAGGTGAACCACGACGCGCTGACCGGCCTGCCCAACAGGCTGCTGTTCGGCCGGCGACTCGACGCCGCGATGCGCGACGGCCGGTTCGTGCTGATCTTCGTCGACGTCGACGACTTCAAGGAGGTCAACGACCAGTTCGGCCACGCGGCCGGGGACGAGCTGCTGCGCGCCGTGGGGGAACGCCTTCGCCGCTGTGTCGGTGCGTCGGGCACGTTGGCGCGCATCGGCGGGGACGAGTTCGCGATTCTGATCGAGAACGACGACGACCCGCCGGAGGTGGTCGCCGACCGTCTCCGCGTCGCGCTTCGGGACCCGTTCGCCGTGCACGGATCGTCGGTCCGGGTGCGGGCCAGCATGGGCCTGGTGCAGCACGGGGCGGACGACCCGACCCCGACCGCCGACGAGCTGATGCGTCAAGCCGACATCTCGATGTACGCCGGTAAGCGGCTCGGCAAGGACACCGCGGTGGTGTACAGCCCGTCCTCGGGCGTGGTGGTGGACTTCCCCAGCACGCTGAGGCGTGCCGCCGGTGCGGTGCCCCCCGGTTTCAGCCTGGCCTACCAACCCGTGGTGAGGTTGCCCGATCGCGCCCCGGTGGCCGTCGAAGCCCTGGCCAGATGGTCCGCCCCGAACGGCATTCAGATACCGCCGTCCACCTTCGTCGCCCTCGCGGAGGGCGCCGGACTCGGGGCCGCGCTCGACGCGATGGTGCTGGACCTCGCCTGCCGCGAGATCCAGGAGGTCGGCTCACCGCTGGCCATCCACGTCAACGTCGGCGCCGCAAGGCTCGGCAACCGCGGTTTCGAACAGCAGGTCATGCGGACGCTGGACCGCCACGGCGTCGACCCCGGCCGGCTTGTTCTGGAGATCACCGAGACCGTCCCGATCGTCGACCTGCACGAAGGGGCCGCGGCCATCGAGCGACTCGGCGCGCTCGGCGTCCAGTTCGCGCTGGACGACTTCGGCGCCGGGTTCAACTCCCTGAGCTATCTACACTCGCTGCCCGTGCACGTGGTCAAGCTGGACCGCAGCCTGGCCGTCGGGGACGAACCCGATCGCGGGTTGGCCCTCTACCGCTCGGTGATCGGCTTGTGCTCGGCCCTCGGCCTCGACGTGATCGCCGAGGGCATCGAACGGGAGGCTCAGGCCGACACCGTGTTCACCGCCGGGTGCCGGTACGCCCAGGGCTACCTGTTCGGCCGCGCGGCCGCCGTCAGCGAGCTGGCCGGCGTCTGACCCCGGCCGGGCTCCTCGACTCCGCGTCTACGAATGGGCCCGTCGCCGGCCGCGTACCAGCGAGACGGCGAACGGAATCGCGACGACGCCCATGAGGACGCCCCCGGTGACCGCCGAGCCGGGAAGGCCGAAGAACACCGCATGTGCCATCACCGAGGAGAAGTAGACCCACAGATACAGCGTCGCCGCGGGCGCCGACGGCCGGTCGGGTCGCCGGAGCAGGGCGTGCAGCGTGCCCAGCACCACCGCCGAGACCAACAGCCAGCCGAGATAGTTGGTCAGCGGGATGCCGGGAATCAGCGGCAGTCCCGGCTCGGGGTCGAACCACCGCCAGTGGCCCGCCGCCACCATCTGGGGGTCGAGGAAGACGTCCCACGTGGTGAGCGCGACGGCGCCGACGGCGGTGACCGCCACGGCGTTGCCGGCGAGCGTCCGGGCGACCACCAGCGCGGGCCACGCCATCATCACCCACGCCATCGGCACCACGACCGGCACGCCGAGCACCTCCGGTCCGAGGGTGCCGGTGTAGGCGTACTCCCCGAACGGCCAGCCGGTGGCCACCCCGACCGACTCCGCGACCAGGCCGCCACCGCCGGCGACGGCCACGAGCACGGCCGCACCCGCCGGCCCGACCACGCGGTAGGCGTCCGCCACGCTCGCCAGGAAGAAGACAACGACGCTGGCGATCGTGACGGCCGTGCGCCACGACTCCGGCATCAGCGGGTACAGGATCTGACTGCCGACGGCGGCCGCCACCAACAGCCATACGGCGTGGCGCGAGCTGGTGGGCACACGGAGCTCGGCAAGGGCCACGCGCAGCACCTCCACCGTCGAGAGTCGTAGTGGCCGAGGTTACCCGCGGCCCACCGGCGTTGCGGCGGGGCGCGACTCCGTAGGGTTCGTAGGTGCCCGATGCACGCCTGATCAAACCCCTGCGCGCTCTGGTCGCGACGGGATCCGCGCTGGCCTGCGCCGGGACGGCCCACCAGTTGGTGAACGTGCGACTGCTGCGCCGCCCGCCCGCCGACCCGCCGCCGGTGACCGCCACGGTGTCGCTGCTGGTGCCGGCTCGCGACGAGGCGCACCGCATCGCCCCCACGATCGCCTCGCTGCTGGCGCAGCGCGGTCTGGACGACGCCGAGATCCTGGTGCTCGACGACGGCTCCACCGACGGCACCGCCGACGTGGTCCGCGCGGCCGCCGGGGGAGACCCGAGGGTGCGGATCCTCACCGGCAGCGCGCCGCCCGACGGTGCGCTCGGCAAGCCGCACGCCTGCGCACAGCTGGCGGCCGCGGCCCGTGGCCGCACCCTGGTCTACGTCGACGCCGACGTGGTCCTGGCGCCCCACGCCGTTGCCGCGGCCGTGGCGGTCCTGCGCGGTCCGCGGCCGCTGGACCTGCTGTGTCCGTGGCCGCGGCAGGTCGCCGACGGCGTGCTGGGTCGGCTCGTCCAGCCCCTGCTGGCGTGGTCGTGGTCGACGACGCTGCCGGTGCGGCTGGCCGAGCGGTCGGCGCGACCGTCCATGGCGGCGGCCAACGGCCAGTTCCTGCTGGTGGACGCCGGAGCCCTGGGCCGTGCCGGCGGGTGGCACTCGGTCTCAGGTGCGGTGCTCGACGACATCGGCCTGGCTCGCGCCGTCCGGGCGGTGGGTGGTCGCACCGGCCTCGCCGACGGATCGGCCCTGGCGACGTGCCGGATGTACGCGACCGGTCGCGAGCTGAGCGCGGGCTATCGCAAGTCCCTGTGGGCGGCTTTTGGGTCACCGGCGGGGGCAGTCGCGGTCGCGACCGCCCTGACCGTCGTCTACGTGGTGCCCGCGGCGGCCGCGGTGACGGGCTCGCGCGTCGGCCTGCTCGGCTACGGCGCCGCGGTGGCCGGCCGGGTGCTGACGCGACGGTGGGGTGGGCGGCCGTGGGACGCACTGGCCCATCCGCTGTCGGTGGTGGCGCTGCTCGGCCTGCTGGCGTCGTCGTGGGTGGGTCGGGTGCGGGGGACGCTGCGGTGGAAGGGGCGGACGCTGTGACCCATGTCGTGGTCATCGGTGCGGGCCTCGGCGGGCTGGCCGTCGCCGCCCGCCTGGCCGCGACCGGTCACGACGTGACCGTGTACGAGAGCGCCGACACCGTCGGAGGCAAGCTGGGCGTCGTCGAGCGCGACGGCTTCACCTTCGACACCGGGCCGTCGTTGCTGACCGTGCCCACGGTGCTGGAGCAGCTCTTCGCCGACACCGGTGGTCCGGCCGGACTGATCCCGACCGCCGTCGACCCGGCGAGCGCGTACCGCTTCGCCGACGGCACCGAGCTGTCGATGCCGCACGACGCCGCCGCCGTGCCCGCCGCCCTCGACGAGGCGTTCGGGCCCGGTGCCGGGCAGTCCTGGCGCCAACTGCACGAGCGGTCGCGCCGGCTGTGGGACCTGGTTGGGGAACCCGTTCTGCGGCAACCGATCTCGCTGGCCGCGCTGGCCAGGATGAGTCTGCGCCCCGCCGACCTGCTGACGGTCGCCCCGTGGCAGACCATCGACGGGCTGGGCCGTCGGATGCTGCCCGACGCGCGCCTGCGGACCTGGCTCAACCGGTACGCCACCTACTCCGGGTCGGATCCCCGTCGCACGCCCGCCGTCCTCGCCGTGACGTCGTTCGTGGAGCAGGAATTCGGGGCGTGGTACGTCGCGGGTGGGTTGCGCGGCATCGTCGACGCGGTGGCGGCGCGGTGCGCCGAGCTCGGCGTCGAGATCCACACGGGGGCCGAGGTGCAGGCCGTGACGACGGCGGGCGGTCGCGCCACCGGCGTGCGGGTTGGGGGCCGGCACGTGCCCGCCGACGTCGTGGTGAGCAACGCGGACGCGACCGTTCTCTACGACCGCCTGCTGCCCCGCGACCAGACCAGGGCCCTCCGTCGGTCGCTGCGCGGCAGCTCGCGCTCCATGGCCGGGTTCGTCCTGCTGCTCGGTCTGACGGGCCGGGAGCCCGTCGCGGCACACCGGGTCTTCTTCCCCCGCGACTACGACGCCGAATTCGACGCGATCTTCGGCCGGCACCCTCGACCGGTGCCCGACCCGACGGTCTACGTCCACGCCCCCGACGATCCGGCACTGCTGCCCGACGACGACTCCGAGGGGTGGTTCGTGTTGGTCAACGCGCCCGCCCACGAGCCGGGACGCGGCGTCGACTGGGACGCCCCCGGTCTGCGGGAGCGCTACGCCGACCACGTGCTCGACCTGCTCGCCGAGCGCGGCGTCGACGTCCGTCCGCGGATCCGGTTCACCGAGACGATCACCCCCGCCGACCTGGAGCGGCGCACCGGGGCCCCGGGCGGGGCGATCTACGGGACGGCGTCGCACGGTCCTCGCGCCGCGCTGCGCCGACCCGCCAACCGCAGTCCGATTCCGGGCCTCTACCTGGTCGGGGGGTCGGCGCACCCCGGCGGCGGCATTCCGCTGGTGCTGATGTCGGCCGAGATCGTCGCCACCCTCATCGGGTCGGCGGAAACGTCGGCGGGATCGTCCGCCGCACCCCGAGCAGGAGCTGGCCCATTCCGACGACGCCGACCGCGGTCCAGGTGACTGCGAAGGTCACGCCCCACCCCCAGCCCAGCGCGGGGAGTCCGGCGGGTGCCGTGGCGGCCCCGCCCGCGGCCATCGCGACGACGATCAGCCGCGTCGGTCGTTCGGCGACCGTCACCGCGCCGACCCCCGGCATGCCCACCGCCTGCGCGCGGGCCCGGACGTACTCGAGCAGGAACACCAGTGCCACCGCGGCCAGCACCCACGCCGGCGGGGCGCCGATCGTGACCAGTATCGCGCCCAGCAGCAGGTCGCCCACCCGGTCGGCGACCGAGTCGACCACCGCTCCCAGCGGCCGGGCCCGTCCGGTCCGCAGCGCGACGGCGCCGTCCAGTCCGTCGAGGACGCCGGCCAGCAACACCAGGGGTACGACGGCGGCCGGCCACCCGGGTCCGGCGACCGCCGCCCACGCTCCGGCGAGCACCAGGACCCCGGCCACGGACAGGGCGTCGGGCGGGATGCGGATAATCGGACCGGATGCCAACACCCGAATCATGCGCAGCCAGCCGCGGACGACCGGCGACGGTCGAACGCCGCCGTGCAAGTCCGACCATTCCTCGTCGTCGGAACGCTCTGGCGTCATGAATGCAGACTGCCAGGGCGCCCGGTGATGGCGGGGAGCCGCGTCCGTGAACTCGCGTCCGGGGTGCGCAAGACCTTTCCCGGCAGCGATCTGGCGCTGTGGGCGGCGGGCGCCACGTACTTCGGGGTGATCGGCCTGGTCCCGCTCGCGCTGGCGTCTCTGTGGGCCGTCGGCGCCCTGGTGGGTCCCGACACGGTCGTCACCGCGATGAACGCGGGAATCGAGGGATTGCCGCAGGGGCACGGCACCCCGGCGGCGTTGCGGAAGCTGACCGAGGTGGCCCTGTCGATGTCGTGGGGGCAGGCACTCGTGGTGTTGTTTCCGGCCAGCCTCTACGGCGAGGGTCTGCGCCGCGCGTTCGTGCAGATGTCGGCCGCGCGCGACACCCTCACCGGCTGGCGCGGCCGAGCCGGTCTGCTCGGGGTGGCCGCCGTCGCCCCGTTCCTGGTGCTCGCGGTGTTGGTGGCCGCGCCGTACGTCGGTCCGCTCTACGCGGGCAGCGGGTGGTCTCTGGTCTGGGGCGTGGTCGTGGCCTTCCACGTCGTGTGGGTCACGGTGTCGACGGCGCTGGTCGGGGTGTTCGGGCTCATCGGCCCGGGCCGAATCGCCCCGCGGGCCCTGCTGATCGGCGCGTTCTCGACCGGGGCGATCCTTGCCGGCTTCCTTCAGGGCTTCGTGCTGTTCCTCGCCATCCCCGTCGAGTGGTCGGCGCCGTTCGGCGGTCTGCCCATCGTCGGGGCGGTCTCGGCCCTCGCGCTGTGGCTCTTCGTGGTGCACATCCTGGTGTTGTGCGGGTTCCGGGTGACCGTCGTCCTCGACGAGGCGCTGCGCGCGGACTAGCGGCGCGTCACGCTTGCGGGCGCGGTGGTCCCGGCTGGCACGACGGGCACCACCAGGTGCGCCGCCGCTGCGGATCGCCCGGCACCTCGGCGACCACGCGTACGGTGGTGCCGCAGCGCAGGCAGGGCCGTCCCGCGCGCCCGGCCACCCAGTGTTGCTCGCCCTTGCGTCGCACCCCCGTGGTCACCTGCATGGCGCCGGGGGTGGTGGCGGAATGACGCAACGCCCGGGCGCCGAGTTGGAGCAGCGCGACGACGTCCACGTCCGCGACGGGCGTCCACGGCCCGAGGCCCCGCAGGTAGCACAGCTCGTTGGCCCACAGGTTGCCGAATCCCGCGACGCAGCGCTGGTCGAGCAGGGCGGCCACCACCGGCCGGCCGGGGTCGGCCGCGACCCGTCTGACGGCGTCGTCGAGGTCCCAGTCCGCACGCAGGGGGTCGGGTCCGAGGTGGCCCACGGCGAGCGCCTCGTCCCGGGTGGGCAGCAGGTCGACCAGCGGAAGGTCGACGCCGTAGGCCGCGGGTCCGTCGGTGCGCAGCGCCACCCGCACGTCGGGCATGACCGTGCGCGGCAGCCAGCGGCCGGCCGCCGAGATGGTCCACGAGCCGGACATCTTGAGGTGCGTGTGCAGCGTCAGGCCGTCGGAGAGACGGGTCAGCAAGTGCTTGCCGTGGGTGTCGTGACCGAGCACCGTCCGTCCGGCCAGGTCGGCCGTGGCGTGCGCCGGGACCCGCAGCCGTCCGTGGGTCAGCGTGCGCCCGCGCAGCGCGGTGTCCAGCCGCCGGGCCAGCGCGTACACGGTGTCACCCTCGGGCACGACGCATCACCTCTCCACGATGGACCAGAGTTACCCGGTGGCGGACGTCACTCAAACCCGCGTCCAGAACGGCGCCGGGCGGATGTCGTTCCACCCGAGGCGGATTCGCGATGCGACGACGCACCCGGGGGTCGGCGGCGACACGTGATCACACCGCTGCCGTGTTTCAACTCGGCGGGAAGCGAGCATTCGTCTCCCAGGACCTTCTGGTCCACGGTGTCGTCATGGGCGGACCGAACGAAGAGACCGCTGTGGATGTCAAGGGAGTACGCATGAGTGAACACGACAAGGCCGACGAGGCCCGCAAGGGCTTGATCGACTCGGTCAAGGGCAAGGCCAAGGAAATCGCCGGCGCCATGACGGGCAACGACTCGTTGACCGCCGAGGGGCAGCTGGAGCAGACACAAGCTCGGGAACGCAAGGACGCCAACAGCATTCAGGCCGTCGCCGACGCCGAAGCCGAGCAGGCCCGCGCCCAGGCGGCCGAGGCGCGGCTGGAGGGTGCCGAGGAGCGGATCGCCGTCGACGCGCGGACCGCCTCGGTCGAGAGTTCCATCGTGACCCAGCAGGCCGCGCAGAAGGCCGCCGCCGAGCAGGCCGCCCAGCAGGAGTCGCAGCGCGCGGCCACCCAGGCCGAGGTCGACGCGCAACGGGAAGTGCAGCGCGCCGAGGCGCAGGAGCGGGTCGAGGTCCGAGCGGCCGCCAGCGACGCGACCGAGGCCGTCGACGAGCACCGGGCCGCCGTGGACGATGCGGCCGCCACCCGGGCCGCCGCCGACGAGGCCAGGGCCCGCGCCGAGAAGCTGACCGACAACGCCGACCTTCCGTGACCGACGACCACCCCAAGGACCAAGACATGAGCATCGTGACCCTTCCCCGCACCATCCTGCGATTCCAGTACCAGTTCATCCGCGTTCCGCTGCAGCTCATCGAGGAGCGCGTGGTGGCCAGGATGGACGCCGAAGCACCTGCCCGCCTGGTCTACGAGCGGTCGCTGGGGGTGCTCGACGCCACCGTCGGCAACGCCCTGGGCGACGCCCGACTCAAGCGGCGCGGTGCGTCACTGGCCAAGCGCAGCGACGAACTCGCGCGGGCGGCCCGGTTGGAGGCCGCGGCCAACGAGGAGATGAGGCAGGCCAACGCCGACCTCCAAGCCTCCCGCGAAGACGTGGTCGACGAGGTGCAGGACGCCCGCGCCGAGCGTGAGCAGGCCGTCGACGAGGCCAAGGCGTCGGCGGAGAAGCGGAAGCAGGCGGCCACGCAGGCCGCCCAGAAGCGCGCCGGCGACACCAAGAAGGAGGCCGACGACATCGCCGCCCGCCTCAAGAAGCAGGCGGAGGCGGCGAAGCGGGCCGACGAGCAGCGCATCAACTCCGCCGAGAAGCGGGTGACCGCGGCGGCCGACGCGAAGTTGGACGACGCCACCGAGAGGCGGGACGCGGCCCGGGCGAAGCGGGCCGACGCCGACCGGCTCGAAGAGCTGGCGGACGTGGAGAAGGAAAAGCGTCAGGCCGAGCGCTCCGCCAACTCCTGAGTGCTACTGGCCCGCGTTGCGGGCCAGGTCGACGGCGTACTGGTTGACGAAGGTGCCCGCCCCGGCCGACCCGCGGCACGAGCCGTCGGATTCGCCGGGGCGCTTCACCCACAGGAACGCGTCGACGTTGCCGTTGCCGGTGTTCGCGGTGGGGGCGACGCCCAGTGCGCGGCCGCTGGGGTTGCACCAGTACAGCGGGTCACCCTCGACGGGGCCGTTGCCGTTGCGCGACGTGTCGATGACGTACGGCTTGCCGCCGACCATCCCGGAGATGGCGTCGCCGTAGCCGGTTTCCTCGCCGGTGGTGAAGAAGTTGGCGGTGTTCAGGCTGAAGCCCCGCGCCTTGGCGACGCCGACCTGGTTGAGCCGGGCGGCCATCTCGTCGGCGCTGACCCAACGGGAGTGCCCGGCGTCGACGTAGACGGCGGTGCCCGGGTTGCGGGTCAGCGTGTCGACCGCGTAGCTCATCAGGTCGAAGCGTTCCTGGCGCTGATCGCCGGAGAGGCAGTCGGCCATCGCGAGCGCGTCGGGTTCGAGGATGACCGCGGCGGGCCCGCCGCCGATGTCGGCCGCCACGTTGTCGATCCATCCGCGGTAGGCCCCGGCCGAGCCGAACCCGCCGGCCGCGAAGCTGCCGCAGTCACGATGCGGTATTCCGTAGAGCGCCAGGATCGGCATGGTGCCCGCGGCCTGGGCGTCGGCGATGTACTTCGCGTCCACTGCGGGCGTCGACAGGTGGTCCATCCAGTACGCGGTCGGCGTGTTGGCGATGGCGGTCAGCTCGGGGCTGCCCGCGCCGTTCGCGGCGCGCATGGCCTTCGAGTTCGGGTTGACGTAGAAGGGCAAGGTGGCCAACGGGTTCCCGTCGGCGGCCAGCCGCACCGCCGGTGCGTCGACGACGTGTCCGGGGTCCGCGGCGACGACGGTGGTGGCGACGGCGGCGACCGCCAGGAACGGGGAGATCCACCGTGCGACTGCGCCGGCAGCTGAGGTCATCACCTCAGGAAAGCTAACGGCCCGGCGGCGTAAGTGCCAATCAGCGGCGGCGCCAACCGCGATGAGACCATTGCCCCATGACTGCAACGCTCGTCGCGAAGAACGTGGCCGGCGGATTCGCCCATCGCACCCTCTTCGAGGGGCTCGACGTGACGGTCGCCCCCGGCGACGTCGTCGGCGTGGTGGGCGCCAACGGCGCGGGCAAGAGCACGCTCCTGCGGATCCTGGCGGGGGACCTCGAACCGCTCGAGGGCTCGGTCAGCCTGGCCCCGCCCGATGCGTTCGTGGGGTGGCTGCCGCAGGAACACGAACGGGTGCCGGGGGAGACCGTCGCCGCCTACGTCGCGCGCCGCACCGGGTGCACGGCCGCGACGCAGGCCATGGACGCTGCGGCCGCGGCCCTGGCGGACGAGGCAGGCGGACCCGGCGGAGCCGACCCCGCCGACGCGTACTCGGCTGCACTGGATCGCTGGCTTGCCAGCGGCGCGGCGGACCTCGACGAGCGACTGCCCGCGGTGCTGGCCGATCTGGGGCTCGACGTCGCTGGGCAGGTGCGCCCCGACTCGAGTCTGATGACCGACCTGTCCGGTGGGCAGGCCGCCCGGGTGGGGTTGGCCGCGCTGATGGTGTCGCGCTTCGACGTCGTCCTGCTCGACGAGCCCACCAACGACCTGGACCTCGACGGCCTCGCCCGGCTCGAGCAGTTCGTGCACGACCTGCGGGGCGGGGTGGTCCTGGTCAGCCACGACCGGGAGTTCCTCGCGCGCAGCGTGACGCGCGTCCTCGAGCTGGATCTGGCTCAGAACACCACCACGGTCTTCGGCGGCGGCTACGAGAGCTATTTGGAGGAGCGCGAGGTCGGGCGCCGCCACAAGCGGGAGCAGTACGACGAATTCGCCGACAAGAAGGCCGATCTGGTGGCGCGGGCCCGCACGCAGCGGGAGTGGTCGAGCCAGGGGGTGCGCAACGCGATGCGCAAGGCCCCGGACAACGACAAGAACCGGCGGCGGGCGGCCACCGAGTCCAGCGAGAAGCAGGCCCAGAAGGTGCGGCAGATGGAGAGCCGGATCGCGCGCCTGGAGGAGGTCGTCGAACCCCGCAAGGAGTGGACGCTCGAGTTCACGATCGGCGCCGCGCCCCGGTCGAGCTCGGTCGTGGCGACCCTCGACGACGCCGTCGTGCGGCTGGGCGACTTCGTGCTGGGCCCGGTGTCGCTGCAGGTGGACGCCGGTGAACGGATCGGGATCACCGGTCCCAACGGCGCGGGCAAGTCGACGCTGCTGCGGCTGCTGCTGGGCCGCCAGCTGCCCGACTCGGGACGCGCGAGTCTCGGGGCCAACGTGGCGATCGGGGAGGTCGACCAGGCCCGCGCCGACTTCACCGGGGCGGGCCGGCTCGTCGACCGGTTCGAAGAGCGGGTGCCGGACTGGACGACGGCCGACGTGCGGACGCTGCTGGCGAAGTTCGGCCTGCGCGCCGACCACGTTGAGCGTGGCGTCGACGACCTGTCACCCGGTGAGCGGACCCGGGCGGGCCTGGCGCTGCTGCAGGCCCGCGGGACCAACGTGCTGGTGCTCGACGAGCCGACGAACCATCTCGACCTCGCCGCCATCGAACAACTCGAGGAGGCGCTGGACGGTTACGACGGCGCGTTGCTGCTGGTCACGCACGACCGGCGCATGCTGCAGAACGTCCGGCTGGACCGGACGTGGATGGTCGACCGCGGGCGGGTCACCGAGGTGTAGACCCGCCCCCGCGCCGGTTCACTCCAGGACGAAGACGGGGATCTGACGGTCGGTCTTGGTCTGGTACTCCGCGTAGGGCGGGTAGGCCTCGACGGCCAGCTTCCACCACTGCTCACGCTCGTCACCCTCGATCTCGCGGGCGGTGAGGTTCACGACCTTCTCCCCGTCCTGCACCGTGACCGCGGGGTTGGCCTTGACGTTGAAGTACCACGACGGGTGCTTGGGATCGCCACCCTTGGAGGCGACCATGGCGTACTTGCCGTCGGACTCGACGCGCATCAGCGGCACGTAGCGCTTCTTGCCCGACTTCACCCCGGTGGTGGTGAACAGGACGATGGGACGGTCGAGCACCTCGACACCGTCGGTGGTGCCCTGCTCGAGAATGCGCTTGGTCTGGTCGCGCACCCAGTCGGTGGGGCTCAGTTCGGCTTCGGTTCCGGCGTTGTCAGTCACGGGGCGCACAACACGATGCCGCTCGGATTTATTCCCGTTAGGACGCGACGGGCACGACGACTTCGTTGCGGCGACGGAACGGCACCGTCCACGGCGGGTCGTAGAACCAGGCCTGCGGGTCGCCCGTGGCCTCGATCCCGTTGTTGCGCAGGGCGTTCAGGAGTTCGGTCGACTTGGCTGCGACCGCGGCCGTGCCACGGTCGCCGGTGAAGCGCAGCACCGCGACCGTCTCGGCGGGCACGTCGACCAGACGCACCCTGTCGTCGACGGGCACGGGCAACGTGGACATGGTCCACTTCGACGGCATGAAGAACCGGATCACCCAGCCGTTCTCGTCGTCCCCGGTGCGCGAGACCGGCGCGGTCATCTCGATCTTGCGGCTGCCGGACGAGGCCTGGCTCACCGGCGCCGTCATGGCGATCTTGTCGGAGGCGGCGTTGCCGCCGAAGATGTAGCGGGCCAACCGCCGGAAGCCCTCGCTGCGGGCCTGCTCCTCGGGGGCCTCGACCGTCGTCTCTGCGGCGATCCGGGGCCGGTAACGACGGATCTCGAGTCCGCCGGCGAGCCGCTCGGTGTCGTGCGGCGGCTCCTCGGTGCCCACCCGGATTCCCACGATTCCGAGCACGGACTCGGCAACCTGCGTCACCACGTTCGCCAATTGGTTCAGGGGCTGAGTCATGCCTGGACGGTACCCGGACGGCTGGTGCGGCAACCGTCGCCGCGTTTGAGACCCCCCGGCGGCGGGGATGTCGTCAGAACCGAGCAGATAGGAGGGTGGCCATGACCTTGACGACTTTGACCAGCGCTTTCGACAGGGCGGTGGAGTTCGTCCGCCCGGCCTGGGGTCAACGCATCCTCGGGCAGCCGCACGTTCCGCTCCTGGCACTGATGGCGCCGTCCGGCGTCGCGACCGGCGGCGGATCGGTGGGCGGGCGATGACCGCGACGCCGCCAGATCCCGACCCCGTGGAGATGCCGACGATCGGCGACCCTCACGGCGTGCAACCCGGCGAGACCCCGCCCGACTCGGGCTCGACGACCCAGTCGGCCAATCAGGATCCGCCGCCGCGCAGCCGGATGACCCCGACCGGCGTCGCGGCCCTCATCGCCGTCGGCGTGATCTTCGCGATCTTCCTGATCGTGGCCGTCGTCTACCTCTTGCAGGTGGCGGGCGTCATGGACAGATGGTGACCCGTTCGTCACCAGGAGGCAGACCAGTCCCGGTCACGTAGCCCGTGGCGGTGATCGGCGGGCGCCGGATCCGGCCCGCCGACGATGGGTAGCGCCTCCCATCTGCGGGTGGTGGGACTCCACGTTCGGTGTCGGGTCATCCCGTCCCGGGAGGCCATCGGACCGACGTAGTGGCGGGTGCGGTTGCCGCCGCTGCGCTTCGCTTCGTACATGGCGGCGTCCGCAGCGGCGATCACGGTGGTGATCACTTCGTACGGGCCGTCGCCCGACAGGAGTTCGCGGAAGTCCACGCACGCGGTGCCGACGCTGGCCGTGGTCGGGAACGGCAGCACCTCGACGGCCTTGCACAGCCCGTACCCGATGGAGCCGGGATGGGAGTCGCCGACGTCGACCGCGACAAGGAACTCCTCGCCGCCCGCACGGCCGATCACCGAACCTCGGGGTGCACTGTCGCGAAGGGCCCGGCCGACCGCGGCCAGGGCGAGGTCGCCGTGGTTGTGGCCGAGGGTGTCGTTGAGGCGCTTGAACTCGTCGAGGTCGATCATCGCGACCAGCAGGGTGCCGGTGCCGGTGCCGGTGGTGGCCAGCGCGGCGGTCCGCCGGTAGAACGCCCGACGGTTGTACAGACCGGTGAGCGGGTCGCGGTCGGCCTTGAGGAGGTCGACGCCAAGCGTGTGGACGATGATCTGGACGCCGTACGGCACCGCGATGTTGCCGATCAGCACCACGGTGTAGGCGGTCACCGTGCGCACGTAGCCGTCGGTCGCGACGAGCGCGACGGCCGGTACGGCGGTGACCGCGAGGACCACCACCAGATTGCCGACCATCAACGCCGGGGTGTGAAACAGCGCGATGTAACCGGAGATCGTCGCGAAGGTGGTGCACCCCAGCATGGCGGTCAGCGGATCGGTCTGGGCCAGCACCGCACACGCAATGCTGAAGCTGGCGGTGAACGCGAAGACGATCGACTGGTTCTTCGTCGGGAAGCGGTGAAGCCAGAGCACCGCACCGGCCAGTCCGCCGACACCGGCCAGCACGCTCAGCGTGCGCTGCAGCGTCGCCGTCGGCGGTGCCGAGCCGAGCAGCAGTGCGAACGGAACGGCGGCCAGGCAGAACGTGACAGCGACGAGGACGCTGCGCGTCATCGTCGCCATCCGGCGGACGTGAAGAAACGCGCTGAGCCAGTCGAAGTGGTCGGGCTGACGCCACCACCATCGAATCGACGTCACGATCGAACTCCCCCGCCAGGCCGGTCATCCGGAACGCAGCAACGCCGCGCGTATTTGCCAAACTTGACGCAACGGGGTCTCGGTGACGTCCGGTAGCGCCCGACTCTACCTGGCATCGGCCGTGGTCCGATACACGAATATTGCCCGGATTCGGGCGGAGTTGGCAGGTCAGCCGGTGGGCTCCCCGGCGTCCTCGGACGAGGTGTCGTCCGACGTCGACGTTCGGTTCGCGTCCTGTGGGTCGTCGCCCGGTTCCGGCGAGTACGTCGTCTGATGCTCGCGAGGTTCGTCCTCGTAGATTCCGCTGCCTTTGGGCATGGTCACTCCGTTCGCCGATGGGGCTTCTCGGTGGGCGTTTCCCGGGGCGGCGCGGATCAAACGGTCGACCGAGCGCTGCGCCCGTCGCCGTCGCCGAAGCCACGCAGAATCGTCTCGAGATGGCGGCGCCACAGCTCGGCGCCGCGGTGGCTGGGGTCGACGCGTTCGGAGCCGATGACGCCGCGCACCGCCCAGATCGCGGCGGTCACGTCGTCGGGGGTTACGTCCGCGCGCACCGCGCCGGCGCGCTGCGCCCCGGTCAGCAACTCGGTGGAGAGCCGGCGGAGCTCCTCCACGATGGCCTCGGGGGCCAGCTCGCCCCATTTCGGGGCCGACAGGCCCGACTTCTGGGCAAGCTCCACGCCGACGGTCCGCAGGAACGTCTCGAGGCCGCGGTCCGACGGTCCCCTGGCCGCGGCCTCGGCCGCCTCGACGAGGCGCCCGAAGAATCCGGTCAGCACCTCGTGGACCAGCGCGTCCTTGTTGGCGAAGCGCCGGTAGAGGGTGGCGGGTCCGACGCCGGCGGCCTTGGCCACGTCGTCGAGTGTCGCGTTCGGGCCATGTTCGGCGAACACCGCCTCGGCCGCGGCGACCAGCCGTTCGCGGTTCGCGGCGGCGTCTCGGCGCACTGGCGGCACCCCCTGACTGGTATAGGCGGGAAGCATATCCATCGCGGGCACGTTCCCAATATGTGATAGTCCGACTATCGGATAATGGAGGAAGCTCATGAGCAAGGTGTGGTTCATCACGGGATCGTCGCGAGGATTCGGGCGTGAACTGACGCGCGCCGCGCTGGCCTCCGGCGACGAGGTCGCCGCGACCGCCCGCCGACCCGAACAGCTCGCCGACCTCGTCGAGGCGCACGGGCAGCGCATCCTGCCGCTGGCGCTCGACGTCACCGACGCGGCACAGGTCACGTCGGCGATCGCGCGGGCCCGCGAGCGGTTCGGACGGATCGACGTCGTGGTCAACAACGCCGGATACGCCAACGTCGCGCCCATCGAGACCGGCGACGAGGCCGACTTCCGCGCTCAGTTCGACACCAATTTCTGGGGCGTCTACCACGTCTCGAAGGCCGCGATCCCCGTCCTGCGCGGGCAGGGTGGCGGGCTGATCGTGCAGTTCTCGTCGATGGGCGGCCGCGTCGGGGGATCTGCGGGCATCGCCTCCTACCAGGCCGCCAAGTTTGCGATCGACGGCTTCTCCCGAGCGCTCCGGGCCGAGACGGCGCCGTTCGGCATCGAGGTCATGGTGGTCGAGCCCAGTGGCTTCGCCACCGACTGGGCCGGCTCGTCCATGGAGGTCGCCGAGATCCCCGACCGGTACGCCGACACGGTCGGAGTCATGAACGCCATTCGGACCAGCGACGCCATCTCCGCGGGCGATCCGGCCCGCGCGGCGGAGATCCTCGTCAAGCTGTCCCGCCGATCCGATCGGCCGTACCACCTGCCACTGGGCGTCAACGCCGTCGAGGGATCCATCCACCAGGACGAACTCCTTCTCGCGGCCGACCGGAAGTGGGCCGCGGTGGGCAGGTCCGCCGACTTCGCCGAGCCCTATCCCGTGGAGTTTCCCGCGGAGGCCTGAGGCGCGCGGTCGACGTTTCGGTTCGCACCATCCCGGGAAGGTGCGCAACGACCAGACAGGAACGTCGAAGGAGTGAGGGCATGGCCGTGTTGGCACGCGCGGGTCGCGGCGCGAAGCGGGTTGCCCGCTGGCAGCGTCGAGTGTGGCTCGTGGAGACGTTGGCCGGCCCGACCGTGGTGCTGGCGCTGGCCCTCGCGGCGACCGCGATGGCGCGCCGGGCAGGGAGTCGCCGGCGCGTGGCGGCGCCGCCGCGACCGGCCTAGGGGCCACCCTTCCAATGTTCGATGCGGTGGTGGTCGGGAGTGAAGCCGTGGTCGACGCCCCACAGCACGGCCTTGGTCCTGCTGGTGGCGTCGATCTTCCGGTAGATCGTGCGGATGTAGGACTTGACCGTGTTGGGTGACAGGTAGGTCAGCGCCGCCACCTCGGCATTGCTCTTGCCCTGGGTGATGAGCGCCAGGATCTCCGCCTCCCGGTCGCTCAACCCCTCGCCGCGGCCGGGCCAGTCCAGGCCGACCGCACTGCGGGTCCGCGCCGGCGCCTCGCTGATCACCATCTCGCCGGCGTGGACGGCCTCGAGCGCGGCGACGAGGTCGCGGGCGGGCAGCGTCTTGGACAGATAGCCATGGGCCCCATGCTGTTTGGCGCTCTGGATCAGGTCGGGATGAAAGTTCCACGTGTACACCACGACCCGTCGGGCCCGTGGATTCGCGACCAGGACGCCGATCTCGTGGTGGTCGGACTCCGGTTGGGCGAACGAGTCGTAGAGCACGACGTCGACTTCGTCGCTCACGCCCATCGTGGTGTCGAGTTCGGCCACCACGATGCGGTCGCGATAGTTGTCGAACATGTTCGCCACGCCCATCACGACCACGTCGTAGTCGTCGACGAGTGCGACGGTGATCGGACGTCTGTCAGCGGGGGCCATGGGGAGGGACATTACCGCCCTAGGGGTGTATCCGGACCACCCCAAAGGGTCTTCTATTGGACTCAGCGTCGAGTGCCCTCGGCGCCCGTCACCTCGAACGAAGGAATCATCATGATCGTCCTGGGAATCGTCCTGATCGTCCTCGGCTTCATCCTGCCGAGCCTCATCCCCACCTTCGCCTTCGCGCACCTGCTCCTGGTCGTCGGCGTGATCCTCCTCGTCGTCGGCGTGGTGCTGGCGCTGCTGGGCTCACGCGGCCGGGCGGTCGGCGGCCGTCGGCACTACTACTGACACCCGGCGGCGATTGCTGCCGCGAAAGTGTTGCCGCTCAACGGGTGTAGCGATCTGCGCACCGGGTAAGTGCACCAGAGGCATATCGGTTCACGAGTGGAGGAACAATGGCTAGTGGTGTGGCGACGGTGTGGATGCCCGTCGAAGACATGAGTCGGGCACTGAAGTTCTACGGCGAGACCCTCGGTCTGAAGGTCAAGAGCGAGGGCGACGACTGGTCCGAACTCGACGCCAACGGGGTGTCGATCGGACTCAACGGCCGCGAGGAGACCCACGGCGAGCACACCGGCGGGGCAGTTCTTACGCTGCAACCCGACGGCACGCTCTACGACGAACTGGTCCGTCTCACCGACGCGGGCGTCAAGTTCGTCGGTGAGGTCAGCGAGCACCCCTGGGGTCGCATCGCGGCGTTCAAGGACTCCGAGGGCAACGACCTGCAGCTGTTCGAGCCGCCGTCGGAGTGACGTCGGGTCGCCGAGAGCCCCATTCCCGTTGAGAATGGGGTTCTTTGGCGCGAATGGGCTAGGAGCGGATTGCGCTCTGCTTCTCCAGGAATGCCGCGGTGTCGTAGAAGGTGCGGAACGCCTCGATCTCGGCACCGCCGGACTCCAGCACGCTGACGCCGTCGTAGCTGAACGCCGAGCCGTTGGTCAGCGTGCCCGTCGACGTCCACTCCAGGAAGGCGATGCCGTCTCCGGTGACGACGTGGTGAAACGTCGAGTCGATCTCTCCGAACACGCGCCGGTACTGCTCCCAGAAGGTGCGCGCTCCGTCCTTGCCGCTCTGCCCGTGCGGCATGCCCGCCTTGTTCAGGGTCGCGTCGTCGGCGAACAGCGCCACCAGCGGTTCGACGTCGTCGGCTCGATGCAGCTCGCCGAGGGCGTCCACGAACTTCTTCGTCAACTCATCCATGGGGTGCCCTTACCCGGCACCGTTCCGGTCAACCGAAGATGACGTGAACGTCAGAGTCTGCCGCGCAGCAGGAGGTTCCAGTAGATCTGCGGCAGGCCGTAGCGGTCGAAGGCCCAGGCCGTGCGCCGGGGTTTCAGCGGGTCGAGGAAGGACGGCAGGGACGAGGCGAGCGCACCGTCCCTGGTGAATTCACCCGTGACCAGGTGGCGGGTGTCCGTGGTGATCGGTGCGACGGTGTATCCGTCGTAGGGCGCCGCCTCGGCATGTCCCCGCCGCGCCGCCAGCAGATTGTCGACCATGATCGAAACCTGCGGGCGCAGAGCACCTCCGGACGGGTCGGTGTCGACGCTCGCCCCGTCCCCGACCGCCCACACGTCGGGATGGCGGCGGTGCCGAAGGGTCGACGGGTCGACGTCGGCGACGCCCGCGGAGTTCTCTGCCGCCAGGCCCGACTCGGCCAGCCACCGCGGGCCGCGAAACGGCGGCACCAGGTGCAGGAGGTCATAGGAGATGGGGCGCACCGTGCCGTCGCGGCGGCTGGTGACGGTGACGTGTCGGTCCTCGGGAAACAGTCCGGTGACCGCGGTGTCGTAGAGCACCCGCACGCCGAGAACGCGGAGCTCCTCGCGGATCTTGGCGTCCAGTGCCGGTGCGTCCAGCAGGGTCGGGCGGTCGACCACCAGTGTCATCTGAACGCCGGGCAGCCGGCCGGTGCGCTGCCAGTGAGCCGCCGCGAGGAACAGCGGCTTGACGGTGGTGCCCGTACAGCTGACCGGCGGCCGGGGCACGGTGAAGATCGCGTGCCCGCCAACGGGGATGCGCTGCACCAGTTCCCACGTCTTCTCTGCGGCGTCGAGGTAGTTGCTCGCGACCGCGGGGTGCTCCATCGCCGCGTCGACGCCGGGGAGTTCGTCGGTGTCGGGCACGAGCCCCGGCGCCAGGATCACGTCGCGGTACCGCAGTGTGCGACCCGAGGCACACCGCACCGTCCGCTCTCCCGCGTCGACCGCGACGGCCGAGTCACGAACCCAGGTACAACCCCTGGGCGTCACCGAGCGTTGGGTGCGCTCGGCGCTGCGCATGTCGGCTTGACCGCCGCCGACGTAGGACAACAGGGGGCGGTAGGTGTGCACCGACTGCGGTTCGACGACGGCGACGTCGGAGACGCCCTTCTTGAGCAGTCGCGCGGCCGCGCTGATTCCGGCGTTGCCACCGCCGATGATCACGACGTCGAAGCTCGCGTCGTCGTTCCCGATCGGTGAGGCCATTCTGGTGCTTTACCCGGATCGCCCGTTTCCACGCCCGCGCCGGCGAAACCCCCGGGCTCGGCGTGATTCGTTCTCGATCAGGCGATTAAAGCCCGGGCGACGGGGCATGTCGCTTACACCGCCCCCAGAGACGTGACGGAGCAATGCAGTGACGACGATCTTCACCGACGAACTCATCGATGGATCCGGCCCCATCCAGGTGCCGACTGGTGTGTATCCGCCACAGGAGGACTCGGCCCTCCTGATCGAGGCCCTCCGGGCGTCAGGCCTGGCCGCCGGGAACCGGGTCGCCGACTTGTGTTCGGGCAGCGGCGTGGTCGCGTTGGCCGCGGCCGAACAGGGCGCGTCCTCGGTCGCCGCCTTCGAGATGAGCTCCCGGGCGGTCGCCTGCGCCAGGCGCAACTCCGCCGCTGCCGGCCTCGGGGTGAAGGTGCACCGCGGATCATGGACCCGCGCAGTGGAATTCGAACCCTTCGGCGTCGTCACGTGCAACCCGCCGTACGTGCCGTTCGACGACGGCGCCGACGACTCGCCGGTCTCGGAGAAGGCCGGACCGTCCACGGCGTGGAACGCCGGACGCGACGGCCGCCGCATCCTGGACCCGCTGTGCGAACGCGCACCCGAACTGCTCGCCGACGGCGGCTCGATCTTCATCGTGCACTCTGAATTCGCCGACGTCGCGCGGACCGTCGAGGGCCTTAAGGCGGCCGGTCTGACGGCGGCCGTGGTGGCCGAGCAGTGGATTCCGTTCGGTCCGGTGCTGACGGCGCGGGCGAAGTGGCTGGAGAGGATCGGTCTTCTCGAGACGGGCCGCCGCGAGGAGTTGCTGGCCGTCGTCCGGGCCGATCGGGCCTGAGCGCCCGTCGGAATCACTTTCCGGAGTCGATGACCTGCTGGGCGATGTCGGTGAGCTTGACGTTGCCCTCCTGGCTCAGCTGCCGCAGCATGTTGAAGGCGCGGACGGCGTCGACGCCGAAGCGCTCCATGATGATGCCCTTCGCCTGACCGATCCGGTCGCGGCTCAGTAGGGCCGCGTTGAGCTGGCTCTGGGTCTGCGTGGCGATGATGGCCGAGGCCGCGTGGGCGGCGAGGATGGTGCCGACGGTCTCGGCGTCGGAGTTCCACGCGTTCGGCTGAAATCCAAAGAGGTTCAGCGCGCCTGCGGTGCGATCGGCGGTGTAGAGCTTGAACGACAACCCGCTGAGCACGCCGATCTCGACGACGGCGGGGGAGTACTGCGGCCACCGCGTCTCACCCCGGAAGTCGTCGGTGCGCACCACGGTGTCGGCGAGGGCGGCCTGGACGCATGGCCCTTCCTGGAAGGTCATCTGGAGCTGGTCGAGCTGATGCGGAAGATCCGACGTCGTGGCGACCGAACTGAACTTGCCGCCGCGTTCCAGCAAAAGGATGCCTGCGGTGTCGACTCCGGGTATCAGGTCGACGGCCGCCGCCGTGACCTCCTCGAGGATGGTGTCCAGGCTGGGCTTGGGCACCAAACTCCTGGCCAATTCGGCCATGCGGAGGGCAAGGTCGTGGTTCATCGATTGCGACACCCCACCGGATGCCCCCACGGCCCCGCAATCAAACGAAGTGCCTGAATTACGGGGGTATTACCGCGTGATCTGCGGCGTGCCGACCAGGTCGCGTGAGATGAGCCCCTGCCGTTCGAAGGCGTCCAGCCAGCCCTGCATCGGCCACCACCCCCAGCGTCGCTGGAAGGTGACGGCGTTGGCGACGATGTCCGCCAGGTGTTCGACCGGAGGATCGGACACGGGATGGAACTGGTGAAACGCATGTGCGCCGCCCACCCAGCGCAGGCCGACGCCGGCGGCGGCCGCTCGCTGGGCGTAGTCGGTGTCCTCGCCCCCGTAGCCGGCGTAGTCGGTGCTGAATCCCCCGATGCGCTGCCAGGTCGCGGCCGTGACGGCGAACGACAACGACCAGAAGAGGTGGTAGTCGTCGCCCACCACGGTCGCCCCGGCAGGCGGCGCCGGTCGCACGGGATGCGGGTTGGCGAGTTCGGACAGCCGGTCCAGGTCGTAACCGTCCCGCCCCGGCGCCGGAAGATAGGTGACCGGGCCGCAGAGCAGCGCATCGCGGTGGGCCGGAGTCGCCGCGGCCCGCTGGTAGTAGCCGAGCATCTCGGGTGACGGAATGCAGTCCACGTCGAGGAAGACGAGCAACTCCGCGCCGCCGTCGATCGCGATCCGGGCGCCGAGGTTGCGCGCCGCCGCCATCGGAATCCGCGGGGAACCCGAATGCAGCGGCACGACGGTCGCGCGGGTGTCCTCGACCTGCCCGGCGACGTCATCGTCGTCGACGGCCACGACGACGTGACGGTCCACCGGTTCGGTGCTGCGGTCCAGACCGTCGAGTTGCTTGCGCAGATGTGCGCTGCGGCCGCGCACGGCGGTCACGACCGCCGTGTTCACGACGCCACCCGTTCGATCAACGACGCCGCCCGGGCGGCCGCGTCCGCGGTCCGCCACCGTGCCCACACGTCCGAGCCGAGGGCCCGCGCGTCGTCGATGAGGCGTGGCCAGTCCGCCAGGTCCGGCCACCGCGGGCGCACCACCGCGAGGCCGGCGCGTTCCAGGGCTTCGGCCATCGCCCGCTGTTCGACGAACGGGCGATCGGCGGCGATGATGATCGCCGGGCGGCCGGCCGCGGCGATGTCGGCGACCGAACCCTGACCGGCCGAGGAGACCACCACGTCGGCGGTGCACAGCTGGGGCCATGGGTCCTCGACCCACGGTCCGCCGGCCACTCCCAACGAGGACCATCTGAATTCCGGATATTCGGCAGCGCAACGGTTTACGGAAGTGACGTCCAGATCGGCGCCGCCCGAACCGTTGAGCACCAGGACGCCGGGGCGGTGATCCGGGGAGCCTGTCGGGCGGGGACGGCCGTCGAAGCGGCTGATACCGCCGACGTAGGTGGTCTTCGCCGAGTGCGGTGCGAGCCACGGCGGCTCGTAGAGGCTCTCCGGCCATGCCGCGAGGATGTGCTCGGCGACGCGGTAGGCCAGTTCGTGCGGTGCGTCGGTCCGCTCGCCGGGCATGGCGACCACGACGACGGGGATGCCCAGCAGGCGTACCAGCAGGGTGACCTCGACCGACACGTCGACGACCATCACCGTCGGCCGGTGAATCGAGACCCATTCGGCGATCATGGCCATGCGGTCGCGTAACCCCTTGTTGCGCAGCGGAACCCAATGCAGCGCACCGTTGGCGTCGGTGTCGGGAAAGCTCTCCCCGTCGTCGTCGCGTGGCAGCAGGACCGTCTGCACTCCGGGCTGCGCCTCGATCGCGAGCGACGACAGCATGGTCACGGGCTCACGCAGACGTGCGCAGATGCTCGTCGCTCGGGAGAGGTGTCCGCGACCGTGGTGATGCACGTAGTAGCCAATCATGGTCGGCGGAGTTCCGTTCGTCGATGAGGTTGCGGTAGATCGCGAGGTACCGCGTCACCATGGAGCGGGCGCTGCATCGCGCGACGGCGCTGTGGCGCACCGCGTCCCGCGAGAGTTGGATTGCCTCGGGGATCGCCGCCGCCATGGCGGCGACGTCTCCGGCCGCGACCAGTCGGCCGCTCTGGGCGTCGATCACCTCGGGGATGCCGCCGCGGGCGAAGGCGACGACGGGGGTGCCGCACGTCGCCGACTCGGCGGCGACCAGGCAGTACGGTTCGTCCCAGAGTGGGGTCACCAGCGCGGCAGCCGCGCCACCGACCAGGGAGGCGAGCCGCTTCTGGTCGAGGTGCCCTGCGTAGCAGACCCTTTCGCTGAGGTGCGGGGCGACTGCCTCGCGGAAGTACTCCGCGTTCCCGATGGGTCCGGCCAGCACGAGACGACGCCCAGCCAGCGCCGCCGCCGCGATGGCGAGGTGCGTGCCCTTCTCGGGAACCAGTCGGCCCGACCAGACCAGGTAGTCCCCGCCGGAGCCCGGCGGCCAGCATCCGGGGTCGACGCCGTTGGGCACCACGTGCATGCGGTCGGCCACGACGTGGCGCCAGTCCTCGGCGGTGTAGCCGCTGACCGCCGCGAAGGCCGAACCCGCGCCGCCGGTCGCTCCGATCGCCGACTCGAGCCACGGGATCGGCGGGGTGTGCAGCGTGGTGAGCATCGGCGTGGGGAGGTGTGGCGCGAGGTGGATGGGCACGTGGTGCAGCGCGTGGTTGTGGATGACGTCGAAGCGGTGGCCGTGCTGGTCGACGAGCCGGCCCATGAGGTCCAGGTAGGCGTGCTGGTTGGACTCCCAGACCGCGCCGGGCAGCGGGAAGGGACGGTCGGCGGCCGCGCTGCGCGACAGCGGGCTGATCGTCAGGCCGGGCAGGTCGGAACCCACGTCGGAGTCGGCAGAGGCGAAGAGGGTGACCCGGTGTCCTTCCTCGGCGAGCGAGCGCGCCAGGTGCCAGACGTGGGCCTCGAGGCCACCGGAGAATGGCTGGCGGATGGGAAACCGGTTGTGTGCGATGAGGGCGATGTCCAAACACGACGTCAGCACGACCACACGCACTCCTTCCGATGATGATCCATCGGACGGACCACGCGGATTGGTACGTACCCGGTCCGCGGGGGTTGTAACGTCTCAACCCGCATGGACTCCGCCGAGGTCGGGACACCTGGCCGCCGGCGCCGCTTCGCCAGCTAGATTCGTCACCCATGGCGCTGTCACCGGACATCGTGGGGATGACCTACGAGTACCCCGATCACTACGTGGTCGGACGCGAAGCGGTCCGCCAATATGCGGTCGCCGTGAAGAACGACGATCCCGCCTACGCCGACGAGGACGCCGCGCGTGCCCTGGGGCACGACGAGATCCTGGCGCCGTTGACCTTCATCTCCGTCTTCGGCTACCACGCCCAGATGGCGTTCTTCGACGACGCGGGCATCACCATCACCGACGAGCGGCTCATCCAGGCCGAGCAGGGCCTGAAGTTCCTCAAGCCGATCAAGGCCGGCGACGTGCTGCGCTGCCGCATCCGCATCGACTCCCTGCGGCGGGCCTTCGGTGCCGACGTGCTGACGTTGCGCAGCTGGATCGTCAACCAGGACGGCGAGACCGTTCAGGAGGACTACACGACGATGGCCGGGCGCACCGAGTCCGACGACGACTGATCGACCCGGGGTTTTCCCGGCTCCCCACGGGGTAGGTGACCGGCGCGTGGCAATGAGCACTCGGTGGGCACTCGGACTGTGGGGAGCGCGATGGTGGACGACGACGTCGAGCGGCAGCGGACGTGGAAGGAATTCTCGGGTGCGGTCAACATGACCGCGTCGGAGCTGCGCGGGTGGCTCGACGGTGACGACTCCAAGGCGGTGGGGCAGAAGTCCGACGGCGGCGGCGAGTCGACCGGCCACGAGAGCGGCCGCCACATCGCCAAGATCCTCGAGAAGAAGAAGTCGGACCTCTCCCACGGCGACTACGAGCACATGCGCAAGGTGGTCGGCTACGTCAAACGCCATCTTGCGCAACGGCCGTCGGGGAACGTCGAGGACACGAAGTGGCGCTATTCGCTGATGAACTGGGGCCACGATCCCCTGAAGAAGAAGTCTTGACTCGTTCCAGAAAGCGTCCTTAGACTGGTGCCCGTGGGTGCTTCAGTCGAGTTTCAGCGGCTGCTGCGTGAGGCGGCGCTTCGGGTAACGCGGCCGCGGGTCGCCGTGCTTGGCGCCGTGTACGCCAATCCTCACGCCGACACCGAGACCATCACCCGCGCCGCCCGCACCGAAGTGCCCGACGTCTCGCATCAGACCGTCTACGACGCACTCGGTGCGCTCACCGCCGTCGGACTGGTGCGACGCATCCAGCCCGCCGGGTCGGTGGCCCGTTACGAGTCGCGCGTCGGTGACAACCACCATCACGTCGTGTGCCGGTCGTGCGGTGCGGTCGCCGACGTCGACTGCGCCGTCGGCGAGGCGCCGTGCCTCGTACCGTCGGATGACGGTCATCTCGAGGGCTTCACCGTCGACGAGGCGGAAGTCATCTACTGGGGCTACTGTGCCGACTGTTCGGCGGTCAGCCCCGCTCGATCCACCCCGTGAAACAGCCCGTTTCGTCAACCCCGGAAGGAACGTCGTGTCAACCGATACATCCGATAGCCGCCCGCCAGCCCCTGCCTCCGGAACTCGCTCCAACAGCGAGAGCGAGAACCCGGCGATCCATTCCCCCGAACCCAAAGCCCATGCGCCACTGCGCAACCAGGACTGGTGGCCCGAACAGGTCGACGTCTCGGTGCTGCATCGTCAGTCCGAGAAGGGCAACCCCCTCGGGGCGGACTTCGACTACGCGGAGGAGTTCGCGAAGCTCGACGTCGACGCGCTGAAGGCCGACGTGCTGTCGGTGATCACGACGTCGCAGGACTGGTGGCCCGCCGACTACGGCAGCTACGCGGGCTTGTTCATCCGGATGAGCTGGCACTCCGCCGGCACCTACCGCATCTTCGACGGGCGCGGTGGCGGCGGACAGGGCAGCCAGCGCTTCGCTCCGCTGAACAGCTGGCCCGACAACGCCAACCTCGACAAGGCCCGCCGGTTGCTGTGGCCGGTCAAGCAGAAGTACGGCAACAAGATCTCCTGGGCCGACCTGATCGTGTTCGCCGGCAACGTCGCGCTGGAGTCGGCCGACTTCGAGACGTTCGGCTTCGGCTTCGGTCGCGAGGACATCTGGGAGCCCGAGGAGATCCTCTTCGGCCAGGAGGACACCTGGATGGGTACCGACAAGCGGTACTCCGGCGAACGCGAGCTGGCCGAGCCCTACGGCGCGACCACCATGGGCCTGATCTACGTCAATCCCGAAGGCCCGGAGGGCAAGCCGGATCCGCTGGCCGCCGCCCACGACATCCGCGTGACGTTCGGCCGGATGGCCATGAACGACGAGGAGACCGCCGCGCTGATCGTCGGCGGGCACACCCTCGGCAAGACCCACGGCGCCGGCGACCCCGAGTTGGTCGGCCCCGAGCCCGAGGGCGCGCCCATCGAGCAGCAGGGCCTGGGCTGGAAGTGCGCCTACGCCTCCGGCAAGGGCGGCGACACCATCACCAGCGGGCTCGAGGTGGTGTGGACCCCCACGCCGACCAAGTGGAGCAACGCCTACCTCGAACTGCTCTACGGCCACGAGTGGGAGCTGACCAAGAGTCCTGCCGGCGCATGGCAATTCGAGGCCAAGGACGCCGAGGACATAATCCCCGATCCCTTCGACGCCACGAAGAAGCGCAAGCCCACGATGCTCGTCACCGACGTCTCGATGCGGGTCGACCCGATCTACGGCCCGATCACCCGGCGGTGGCTCGACCATCCCGAGGAGCTCAACGACGCGTTCGCCAGGGCCTGGTACAAGCTGCTGCACCGCGACATGGGACCGGTCACCCGCTACCTGGGGCCGTGGGTGCCCGAGCCGCAGCCGTGGCAGGACCCCGTGCCCGCCGTCGACCATGCGCTGATCGACGCCGACGACGTCGCCTCGCTTAAGACCGCGGTGCTCAACGCAGGCATCGGCGTACCGCAACTGATCAAGACCGCGTGGGCGGCGGCGTCGAGCTTCCGCAGCACCGACAAGCGCGGTGGTGCCAACGGCGCACGGCTTCGCCTCGAGCCGCAGCGCAACTGGGAGGTCAACGAGCCCTCCGAACTGGCGTCGGTGCTGCCCGCGCTCGAGCGGATCCAGCAGGACTTCAACGCCTCGGCGACCGGCGGCAAGAAGGTGTCGCTCGCCGACGTCATCGTGCTGGCCGGGTCCGCGGCGGTCGAGAAGGCCGCCAGGGACGCGGGATACGAGATCGACGTGCACTTCGCGCCGGGACGGACCGACGCCACGCAGGCCGAGACCGACGTGGACTCGTTCGCGGTGCTCGAACCTCGCGCCGACGGATTCCGTAACTACATCCGGCCCGGCGAGAAGACGGCGGTGGAGAAGCTCCTGGTCGACAAGGCCTACTTCCTGGACCTCACCGCCCCGGAGATGACGGTGCTCGTCGGTGGCCTCCGGGCGATCGGCGCCAATCACGGTGGCAGCAAGCACGGTGTCTTCACCGACAAGCCGGGTCAGCTGAGCAACGACTTCTTCGTCAACCTGCTCGACATGTCGACGCAGTGGAAGCCGTCGCAGACCAGTGAGAACGTCTACGAGGGCACCGACCGGTCCACGGGCGAGCTCAGGTGGACGGCCACGGCCAACGACCTGGTGTTCGGCTCGAACTCGGTGCTGCGCGCCGTCGCCGAGGTCTACGCACAGGACGACAACCGGCAGCGGTTCGTCGAGGACTTCGTCGCGGCCTGGGTGAAGGTCATGGACCTCGATCGGTTCGACTTGCGCTGATCGTCGCGTCGCGTCGCGTCTCGGCTGTTCGGCGGCGGGCCGGATCCTTCGGGGTCCGGCCCGTTCGTCGTCGTGGGCCACGAAATTCGTGGACACGCGTAGGTTTCGGCGATGCGGGTAAGGGCATTGAATCCGGTTGAGCAGATGCCGAAGTCACGCCTTGCCCGTCTGAAGGAGCAGCATGCCCGCTCGCAAGCCCGACCAGTCCGCACCAACGCCGGCCAGTCCCACTGGCGTTACCAACGGCCAAGTGGCAGAAGCCGATCCCCGCGCTCAAGCCGGTGCCTACCTCACCACCGCGCAGGGGCTGCGGATTCCGGACACCGACCACTCCCTCAAGGCCGGTCCCCGTGGCCCGACCCTGCTGGAGGACTTCCATCTCCGCGAGAAGATCACGCACTTCGACCACGAGCGCATCCCGGAGCGCGTCGTACACGCCCGCGGCGCGGCCGCGCACGGCGTGTTCGAGTCCTACGGAACCGCAGGCAAGTTCACCAAGGCGGGGTTCCTCGGCAAGAAGGGCACCACGACCGAGGTCTTCACCCGCTTCTCGACGGTGCTCGGATCCCGGGGATCGGCCGACACCGTCCGCGACACCCGCGGATTCGCGGTGAAGTTCTACACCGACGAGGGCAACTTCGACCTCGTCGGCAACAACATGCCGGTCTTCTTCATCCAGGACGGCATCAAGTTCCCCGACGTCATCCATGCCGGGAAGCCGCACCCGGATCGCGAGATCCCCCAGGCACAGTCGGCGCACGACACCTTCTGGGATTTCGTGTCGCTGCACACCGAGGCCACCCACCACGTCATGTGGAACATGAGCGACCGCGGCATCCCGCGGTCCTATCGCACGATGGAGGGCTTCGGCGTCCACACCTTCCGGCTCGTCAACGCCAAGGGCGCGACCAGCCTGGTCAAGTTCCACTGGAAGCCGGTCGCCGGGGTGCACTCGCTGGTGTGGGAGGAGGCGCAGATCGCCGCCGGGTGTGACCCGGACTTCCACCGCCGCGACATGGCCGACGGCATCGAGGCCGGTGCGTTCCTGGAATACGAACTGGGCGTGCAGGTCATGCCCGACGACGGGACCGACTCCTTCGAGGGCATCGACCTTCTCGACCCCACCAAGATCGTGCCCGAGGAACTGGTGCCGGTGCAGCTCGTCGGCAAGATGACCCTGAACCGCAACCCCACCAACTACTTCGCCGAAACCGAACAGGTGGCGTTCCACACGGGACACCTGGTGCCGGGCATCGAGGTGACCAACGACCCGCTGATGCAGGCGCGGCTCTTCTCCTACCTGGACACCCAGCTGACCCGTCTCGGCGGACCCAACTTCTCCCAGTTGCCGATCAACCGGCCGCGCTGCCCGGTCAACGACATGCTGCGAGATGGCATGCACCAGACGGCCATTCACACCGGCCAGGCGCCCTACCACCCCAACAGCGTCGACGACGGCGAGCCGATCCCCGCAGACGAAGACCACGGCGGGTACGTGCAGACGCCGCGGCGCATCGAGGGTGCGGCGGTGCGGGCGCAGCCCGCGTCCTTCGACGACCACTTCACCCAGCCGGCCATGTTCTACCAGAGCATGACGACGTTGGAGAAGGCCCACATCGTGGAGGCGTTCACCTTCGAACTGGGCAAGGTCTACGAACAGGCGATCAAGGAACGGCAACTCGCGGTACTGGCCAACGTCGACGCCGACCTCTGTCAGCAGGTGGCAGCCGGCCTCGGCCTGCCGGCGCCGACGGGAAACCCGCCGGCGGACGTGGTCGTGTCGCCGGCCCTGGTGCAGATCGTGGCCCAGCCCGGTCCGATCGACGGTCGCAAGATCGGGATCGTCGCCGACGCCGGGTCCGACCTCGCCGGCATCGGCAAGCTGGTCAAGTCACTGGCCGCGCTCGGCGCGACCGCCCTGGTGGTCGCTCCCGTCGGCGGCGTCCTGAAGTCGGGGCGCCGGGCGGTGACGGTCGACCGGACCTTCGCCACCGCCCGCTCGATCGAATTCGACGCGGTGGTGGTCGCGGGCGGCACGACGGCTGCCGACATCAAGCTCGTCGTGCTGTTGCAGGAGGCCTTCCGGCACTGCAAGGCGATCGCGGCGTGGGGCGACGGGACGGCGGTCCTCAAGGCCGCGCGCATTCCGTTGAAGGGCGCCGGCATCGCGGTCGCCGCCGACGTCGACAAGTCGTTCACGGCGACCCTGGTGGCCGAACTCGGGATGCACCGGGCCTGGGACCGCGCGGCGAAGGTGATGGCCTCGGCGGTGCCGCCCGCCGGGACGTAGGGCGGTCGCGGGACCTACAGTCGGGCAATGAACTTCGAGGAGTACCGCGCCCACGACGCCACCGGGCTGGCCAAGCTCGTCGCGGACCGGGAGATGTCGGCGGCCGAGTTGCTCGAGCTGGGGCGTGCCAGGGCGGCGGTGGTCAACCCGCGGATCAACGCCATCGTCCGCGACGTGCCGGTCACGCCGACCGACGATCTCGACGGTCCGTTCGCCGGGGTCCCGTTCCTCATCAAGGACCTGGCTCAGGAGTACGCGGGCCTGCCCACCTCGGCAGGCTCGCGTGCCCTGAAGTTCCGGCCCGCGCCGGAGCACGCGACGGTCGTCCAGCGCTGGCTCGACGCCGGGCTGGTCGTCTTCGGCAAGACCAACACCCCCGAGTTCGGGGCGAAGGGCGTCACCGAACCGGTGGCATGGGGGCCCGCCCGCAACCCCTGGGACGTCGGGCGCACGCCCGGCGGCTCCTCCGGCGGGTCGGCGGCGGCGGTCGCGGCGGGCATCGTGCCGTGTGCGGGCGCCAACGACGGCGGCGGCTCCATCCGCATCCCGGCGGCCTGCTGCGGTCTGGTCGGCCTCAAACCCGGTCGCGGGCTGACCCCGTCGGGGCCGGCGAGTAGCGAGCCGATGCACGGTGCCGCCGTCCAGGGCGTGGTCTCCCGCACGGTCCGCGACACGGCGGGCATGCTCGACGTCCTCAGCGGCGGCGAGCCGTTCGGGCCCTACGTGCCGGGACTGCCGGCGTCGCCGTTCGCGCGGTGCGTCGGCGAGGATCCGGGTCGGTTGCGGATCGGCGTCCGCGTGCCGTCGGCGATCAACGCTGCACCGGACCCCGAGGCCTTCGCGGCCGTCGAGGCCACGGTGCGGGTGCTGACCGACCTCGGCCACCACGTGGAGGAACTGACGCAGGCGCCCTACGACGACGCGGTGCTCGCCAGGGACTTCCTGCTCACCTGGTTCGTCCACGTGGCGTACGAGGTCGCCGAGGCCAAGCGGCTGACCGGCGCGGGCGACGAGTCGTTCGAGCGGGACACGCTCATCATGGCGGCTCTGGGCCGCGCGACCGGTGGCGTCGACTACGTGGCCGCGGTCGAACGACGGCATCAGCACACCCGCCGGCTGACCGACTTCTTCGAGTCCTACGACCTCCTGCTGACGCCCACGCTGGCCACCCCGCCGCCACGGGTCGGCCAGTTCGACCTGCCCGTGGCGTTGCAGCGCAGCGCCGACGTGCTGATCAAGACGCGCACCGCCCGCCTGTTGCGGTACACCAAGATCGTCGACGACATGGTCGACCAGAACCTGGGCTGGGTGCCGTACACGCAACTTGCGAATCTCACTGGGCGACCGGCCATTTCGTTGCCGCTGCACCAGACGGCGGACGGGCTGCCGCTGGGCGTCCAGTTCGTCGCGCCCCTGGAGGGTGAGTCCCTGCTGATCCGCCTGGCCGCCCAACTCGAGCAGGCGCTGCCCTGGGCGGACCGCGTCGCGCCGATCTAGGGCGTCGGGGTTTGAGCGGTCGTGCCGGGGTACGTGCGCGCCATGACGTCCACGACCCGTGCCTCCGACGAACCTCTGCGCGTCGTCATCACCGGCGCCTCCAGCGGGATCGGCCAAGCCACCGCCGAACTGTTCGCCAGGCGCGGTGCGCACCTGGTGCTGGCGGCACGCAACGTCGAGGCCTTGGAGGACGTCGCGACGCGCTGCCGGTCCGCGGGCGCGACGGCCACCGTCGTCCGGACCGACGTGACGGACTCGGGTGACACCCGGGCGCTCGCCGACGCGGCCGCCTCGACCATGGGCGGGGTCGACGTGTGGATCAGCAACGTCGGGGTCGGGGCCATCGGCCGCTACCTCGACACGCCGATGGAGACCCATGACCACGTGGTCAGGAGCAACCTGATCGGTCACATGAACGACGCCCACGCGGCCCTGCCCGTCATGCTGGCGCAGGGCCGGGGCACCTTCGTCAACATGATCTCCCTCGGGGGTTTCGCCGCCGCGCCGTACGCGGTGGCCTACAGCGCCAGCAAGTTCGGTCTGCGGGGCTTCTCGGAGGCGTTGCGCGCCGAACTCGTCGACCACCCAGACGTCCACGTCTGCGACGTCTATCCGGGCTTCGTCGACACCGCCGGGCTGCTGCACGGCGCCAACTTCGTGGGCCGTCGCATCTCGTCACCGCCACCCGTGCTGGACCCGTGGCGGGTGGCCGCGGCGATCGTGCGCCTTGCCGATCGACCGAAGCCGACCACCATCGTGGGTTCCACGGCCCGCGTGACCCGGCTGTTGCACGCGATCAGTCCGGCGCTGACGGGCCGCGTGATGAGCCGCTTCCTCGATGCGTACTTCGACCGGGCCGACCGCGTCCCGATGAGCCACGGCAACGTCTTCGAGCCCTCGCTCGACGCCGCGGTGGTGGAGGGCGGGCTGCGGTCGCCCCGCAAACGGGCAGCGGCGGGACTCGTCGCGGCGTCCGTGGTGGCCTCGGGGGCCACCGCCGGACTGCGCCTCGCCAAGCGGCGCGGCGCCGTCGCGACGAGGTGACCGGTCTCTTACCGCGTCTGCTGCATCACGCAACCGGGTCATCTCGATGTGATAGACACTGCGCTATGTCAGCGCCGCACAAGATCGGCGAACGCCTCCTGGTCCCCGGGACGACGTGCTGGCGCCTCGAGCGGGCCGACCGGTTCTCCTTCGTCGTCGACGCGGCCGACTACTTCCGCCACACCAAGGCGGCGATGCTGCGGGCCAAGCACCGCATCCTGCTGATCGGGTGGGACTTCGACACCAGGACGGTGTTCGAGCCCGGCGGCAAGACGCTGGCCGGCTACAACGAGCTGGGTCCGTTCCTGAGGTCGCTGGTCCGCAAGCGGCCTGGCCTCGAGGTGTTCGTCCTGCGTTCCAATTTGAGGTTGCTGCCGGCGTTCGAGGGGCTGTGGGGAGGGGTCACCCCGGTCTCGGTGATGAACCGGTTCAGCAGCGAGCGCCTGCACTTCGCCATCGACGGAGCGCATCCCACGGGCGCGGTGCATCACCAGAAGATCGTCGTGGTCGACGACGAGGTGGCGTTCTGCGGTGGGATCGACTTCACCGTCGACCGGTGGGACACCCCCGAACACCTCGACGAGAACCGGTTGCGTCGCGCGCTGGGGGAGCCCCACGGTCCCCGGCACGAGGTGGCGGCCGCGGTGAGCGGTGCCGCGGCCCGCGCCCTCGGCGAGGTGGCCCGGGACCGCTGGTTGACGGCCACCGGCCAGGTCCTCGAACCCATCGAGGCCACCCGTGACGTCTGGCCCGACCTGCTGGTGCCCACCCTGCGCGGCGTCGACGTCGCCGTCGCCCGCACCATGCCGCGGCTCGGAGACGGCGCCGAGGTGCGCGAGGTGGAGGCGCTGAACCTCGCGGGCATGGCGGCCGCGCGCGAGACCATCTACCTGGAGAACCAGTACCTCGCCTCCCGGACGCTGGTCGACGCCCTCGCGGCCCGACTGCGCGAGAAGACCGGACCGGAAATCGTGATCGTCATCCCGCGCAAGTCCGAGAGCCCGCTGGAGGAGCGCTCGATGGACAGCGCGCGCTACCGCATGTTGAAGCGGTTGTGGGCGGCCGACCTGCACGACCGGCTCGGGGTGTACTGGCCGGTGACCGACGGCGGCACGCCGGTGTACGTGCACGCCAAGGTCATGGCGGTCGACGACCGGCTGTTCCGGGTCGGCTCGTCGAACCTGAACAACCGCTCCCTGGGTTTCGACAGCGAATGCGACGTCGCCATCGAAGCCCTGGCGGACGACGCCGAGGTCGCCCGCACGATCGTGACGCTGCGCAACGCGCTGGTCTGCGAGCACCTCGGCGTGGAGGTCGAGGACTTCGAGCGGGAACACGCCGAACGAGGGTCCTTCCTCGCGGCCGTCGAGGCGCTGCGCGGCCCTGGCCGCACCCTGCTGCGGTTCACCCCCGAGACGGTGGTCGGCGAGCGCAGCCTCTGGGCGGAGAACGACCTGATGGACCCCGACCGGGTGCCCGAGTCGTTCGCCAGGAGCGTGGCGCGGTGGCTCGGCGGGTTCGTCGACTGACCGGATCCCCGAGTCGGCGGGCACCATGGACGGCATGACGACCCCACCCGTGGCCCGGCTGTCCCTCGAGGAGAAGGTGGCACTGCTCAGCGGTGCCGACTTCTGGCACACCGCGGCGCTCGAGGGCCACGGCGTGCCCGCGATCATGCTCACCGACGGCCCCCACGGTCTGCGCAAGCAGCGCGGGTCGGGCGACCATCTGGGGCTCGGCGACAGCGTGCCCGCCACGTGCTTCCCGCCGGCGGTCGCCATGGGGTGCTCGTGGGACGTCGACCTGGTCCGGCGCGTCGGCGAGGCGATCGGCACCGAGGCGGCGATCGAAGACGTGGCCGTTGTCCTCGGCCCGGGGGTCAACATCAAGCGATCGCCGTTGTGCGGGCGCAACTTCGAGTACTTCTCGGAGGATCCCGTCGTCGCCGGGGTGCTCGGCGCGGCCATGGTCGGCGGCATCCAGAGTCGCGGTGTCGGTGCGTCGCTGAAGCACTTCGCGGCCAACAACCAGGAGACCGACCGGATGCGGGTCAGTGCCGACGTCGACCCGCGGCCGTTGCGCGAGATCTACCTGCGGGCCTTCCAGCGCGTCGTCGAGGACGCCCACCCGTGGACGGTGATGTGCTCCTACAACCGCGTCAACGGCGTGTACGCGTCGGAGGACCGGTGGCTGCTGACCACGGTGCTGCGCGAGGAGTGGGGCTTCGACGGATTGGTGGTGTCGGACTGGGGCGCGGTCGACGACCGCGTCCGGGCGCTGGCCGCGGGCCTGGACCTGGAGATGCCGGGGTCGCGTGGCACGACGGGTGCCCAGCTGGTGGCGGCGGTCGCCGACGGTTCCCTGGACGCGGAGGTGGTGGACGTCGCGGCCGCCCGCGTGCTGGGGCTGGTCGACCGGACGCGCGCCGGCGTCGCGAGCCCGGCGACGCTGGACGTCGACGCCCATCACGCCCTGGCGCGGGAAGCCGCCGGGCGGTCAATCGTCCTGCTGAAGAACGATGGCGACCTGCTGCCGCTGGCTCGGGACGCCGACATCGCGGTGGTCGGCGCCTTCGCCGCCGACCCGCGCTACCAGGGCGCCGGCTCGTCGATGATCACCCCGACCCGGCTGGATCACGCGCTCGACGAAATACGGTCGCTCGCAACCGGTCCAGTGAGTTACGCCGCCGGCTTCAGCACCGCCGTCGACGTCCCCGAGGACGAGTCGGCGCGCCTGCGCGAGGAGGCGGTGGCCGCGGCGTCGGGTGCCGACGCCGTGGTCGTCTTCCTGGGTCTGCCCGCGCGGCTGGAGTCCGAGGGCTACGACCGTGACGAGGTCGACCTGCCCGCGCGGCAGCTGGCCGTCCTCGAGGCCGTCGTCGAGGCGAACCCCAACGTCGTCGTCGTGCTGTCCAACGGCGGCGTCGTCGCGCTGCCCTTCGCCGCCGGCGTGCCGGCAATCCTCGAGGGCTGGCTGCTGGGGCAGGCGGGCGGCGGGGCCACCGCCGACGTCCTCTTCGGCGTGGTGAATCCGTCGGCCAAGCTGACGGAGACGATTCCGCTGCGGTTCGCCGACAGCCCCGCCTACCTCGACTTCCCCGGCGAGTTCTCCCACGTGCGCTACGGCGAAGGTCTCTTCGTGGGGTACCGCTGGTATGACGCGCGGGATCTCGGGGTCGCGTATCCGTTCGGCCATGGCTTGTCCTACACCACGTTTCGGTACGGTCCGGCGTCCGCGTCGACCGACGCCGGCGGGGACGTCGACGTCCGGGTAGCCGTGACCAACACCGGGTCGACGGCGGGCCGCGAGATCGTGCAGCTGTACTCGTCGCTGCCCGCGGCGGTGACACAGCGCCCGCCACGTGAGCTGAAGGCATTCGCGAGCGTGGCGCTCGAGCCGGGCGAGACGCGCGAGGTCACGTTGCGAGTGCGGCGAAAGGACCTGGCGTACTGGGACGTTCGCGTCGACTCCTGGATCGTCGAGGGCGGCACGTACACCCTGGAGGTCGCCGCCTCCAGCCGGGACGTCCGCGCGACGGTGTCCGTCGAGGTCACCGGCGACCAGGTGGCCCTGCCACTGTCGCGCTCGTCGTCGATCGGCGAGGTGATGGCCGACCCCGTGGCAGGTCCGATCCTGCAGGCCGCGGTCGCCGAGATGATGGGTGGCGCACCGGATGCCGCAGGCTTCGTGCCCGACGGCGTCGACCTTCAGAAGATGCTCGACTCGTTCCCCATCGGCCGGGTCGGAATGTTCGCCGCCGACGTCGATCCCGGGATGATCGACGCGCTCCTCGCGGCGCGCCCGTCCGACGAGACGCCCGGATAGGAGCCGACGGTTAGGCCAGCCGTACCTTCGGTTTATGAAGTGCCTGCGCGGGCAACCCGCAGTCACCGCGACGTAGCAGGGCCTACCTGCACAAGCCCCGATGCGGTTCGATGAAGGAGATGATTCCATGGCGATCAACGACGACGACATCACGACGAGCGGTGCCGGTGGCGAGGGTCCGGCCGACGGTGGCTCCAACCCCGGCGGCCATGACGGCGGTGCCGACGGCAGCGCCGGTGGCGAGGGTCCGGCCGACGGTGGCTCCAACCCCGAGGGCCATGACGGCGGTGCCGACGGCAGCGCCGGTGGCGAGGGTCCGGCCGACGGCGGCTCCAACCCCGAGGGCCACGACGGCGGCGCGGACGGCACCGCCTGATCCAGCAGCATGCTGAACCGTTGCATCGGCACCGACCCCCAGACGTTCGCGCGCGAACACTGGGGGCGGTTGCCGTTGCTCACCCGGGCGGCTGATCTTCCTCGCGACTTCGACGACCTCCTGTCCACCGCCGACGTCGACGAGCTGCTCGCCGAACGCGGTGTGCGGGCGCCCTTCATCCGGGTGGCCAAGGAGGGCGGGCTGGTGGCGCGGGACGCCTACCTGGGTCCGGCCGGTTTCGGCGCCGAGATGGCCGACCAGGTCGACTCGGCGAAGGTGCTCGCCCAATTCGCCTCCGGCGCAACGATAGTGCTTCAAGGGCTGCATCGGCTGTGGCCACCGATGATCGACTTCGTCCGCGGCATGGTCGACGACCTGGGCCACCCCGTCCAGGCCAACGCCTACGTCACGCCACCGCAGAACCGCGGGTTCGACCCGCACTACGACGTCCACGACGTCTTCGTGTTGCAGACCGCGGGCACCAAGCACTGGACGGTGCACGCGCCGGTCCACGTCGACCCACTCGCGTCGCAGCCGTGGACCGATCATCGCGACGCCATCGCTCGACGCGTCCGTGACGAACCGGTCGTCGACGCGGTGCTTCATCCCGGTGACGCGCTCTATCTGCCGCGGGGCTGGATCCACTCGGCGCAGGCGCAGGGCGCGACGTCGGTGCACCTGACGATCGGAGTCTCGGCCGTCACCGGAATGGACGTGATCCGCGCCGTCGTCGACCAGTTGGAGGGCGTCGCCGACTTTCGGCGCTCACTGCCGATGGGCGTCGACCTGACCGACCAGAGCGAGATGGCGTCGACCACCACCAAGCTCGTCGCCGAACTCGCCGAGCGGCTGCGCGACCACGCCTACGACCTCGGGGAGCAGGCGGCCACCAGCACGCGGTGGCGGTTCGCCGACCGGACCAGGCCCGTCGCGGTCCGGCCGCTGGCCTCCCTCGCGGCCGCGCAGCAGGCGGCCACCACCGCGGTCCGGTGGCGGCACGGCCTGGTCGCCACCGTGGAACGGCACGACGGCCGGGTGGTCCTGCGGTTGGCCGACCGCACCATCAGCCTGCCCGAATCGTGCGCCGACGCGCTGTCTGCGTTGCACGCGGGCCTGGTCGCCGACGCCGGCACCCTGCCCGGTCTGGACGCCGCCGACGCAGAGGTCGTCATCCGCCGACTGCTGCGGGAGGCGGTCGTCGTACCGGCCGTCGGATGACGGTGCCCAACGGTTGGCGGCCCTGCAGCGACGTGTCGCGGGAACGCGACGACCCCATGTACGGCACCGCCTCCGCCGGTTCGGCGTGGCTGATGCTCGAACTGTGCGGAGCCTGGGGTCCGTCGGCCTTCATGGACTCCCCGTCGGTCGTCGACCCGGTGCTGGGGCGGGCGATCGTCCGCAGAGCCGAGGCGGCCGGGATGCGGATCGCGGCCATTCGTCGGCCCGGTCGCCGGACGGCGCCGCGGCGCTGGCGGTGGTTCGTCGCCCAGTCCCAGCTCGGCGCGGCGGCCCTGCACCACGGCGAGGTGTCGGGGCCCGAGGGGTACCTGGACCTGGCGCTGGACGGCTCCGACGGCGTCGCGACCGACGGTCCGCTGGTCGCCGTTTGCGCGCACGGCCGGCACGACCAGTGCTGCGCGGTCCGCGGCCGCGGCGCGGCGGCGGCGATTGCGGCGCAATACCCCGAATCCACCTGGGAGTGCTCGCATCTGGGCGGCGACAGGTTCGCCGCGACGATGCTCATCCTGCCCGAGGGATTGTGCTACGGACGGGTCGAGGCGGCGGACGCCGCGCACCTGGTCGGCGCGTATGCCGAGGGGCGGCTGGTCAACGGTCTCCTGCGCGGGCGTACCTCACTGCCGCACGCGGTCCAGGCGGCGCAGCACTTCGCCCGCGAGGCCTACGGTGACGACCGGGTCGAGGCCTGGGCGCCGGTGCGGCTGGAGCCGGGCGACCGCACGACGCGCGTGACACTGGCCGCCGAGGTCGGCACCGTCGACGTGGTCCTCGGTGAGCAGCTGTCCGAACCGCTGCTGTCGCAGTGCAGCGCAAGGATTCCCGGCCGCGTGCGGACCTTTGCCTTGGTGTCGATCACGCGGGAGTGACCACGGTGGCCTGCCACCGTTGCCGCCGCTGCTCGTCGGTCTGCTCCCACCACGGTGGCTGACCGCGCTCGCCGAGCGCGACCTTGGCGGCCTGCACGCCCGCGCGGGCGGCCCGCTCCTCGTCGGTTCCCTTGGTGCGGCGCACTTCTCTGCGCCAGGACATCAGGATGCGGGTGAGTTCGGCCCGGCGTTCCTCGGGGATCAGGGGATCGGTGGCACGCCAGCGCCGCCCCTTGATCACCATGTAGTGACCGTCCTCGGTGAGCGGCGGTTCGTCCACCCGGCCGAGTCTAGGTCTCAGCTGCGGCGGTTGGCCCAGCCGTCGTCGCCGTAGGCGAAGAGTTGCAGCGCGCGATCCCACGACCGCGCGCGCGAACGGTCCAGGGCCTTGCGGACCACCAGTCCGACGAGCCCGCACAGAACCACGGCGAGCAGCCAGACCGACCAGCCCGCACTGGTCGCGTTGACCGACGCGTCGGCCGGTCGCAGGGGTGCGGTGACGACCTTGCCCGAATCGTCGAGCCACACGGTGAGCTTGGCGCCCGCGGCGACTGCCCCGGCGCTGGCGATGCGTTCGGTGCGGTCGCGGCCACCCTCGGTCCACTTGACGTCGACGTAGAGGGGCGTGCCGAAGTCGGTGGGGGTGGCGGTGCTGGTCACTGCCTCGGCCTGAACGGAGTGGCGGGTCTGCGATTCCTCGTGGACGAACTGCATGGTCGAGTCGTAGGCCCGGTCGGCCACGTTCATCGAGACGGGAATGGCCAGCAGGGTCATCACGAACAGCGCCACGAACGTCAGCGCTTCGAGTCGGTCGCTGGTGCGGGTCAGCGGATTGCGCTTCAGCGCACGGACGTTCCAGCGGACGTACCGAGCAAACGATTGAACGCTCATGAGCGCGGGCCAAGTCGAAGTTCGGCAGTTCTCGTCAACACCTCATCCATGGTGACACCGCAGCCGCACGCTGCCAAGTTGTACGGCGTCAGGGCGATGAGCATCACAGCAGGTCAGTGGCGCGGGCCACCGCCGCCCGCGGATGTCCTGGGTGTGACGGCGGCCACCGGGGCGGGTCCGAAATCCTCCCAGCAAACTCCTCGGAAGGTCTAGGCCTCGCGGGTCTCGCCGGTGACCTGGAAGACGATGCGTCGGCCTATCTGAGCGGCGTGGTCGGCGAAGCGCTCGTAGAAGCGTCCGAGGAGGGTGATGTCGACCGCCGCCGCCACCCCGTGACTCCACCGGTCGTCCATCATCATCGTGAAGAGGTGACGGTGCAGTTGATCCATGGCGTCGTCGTCCCGGCCGATCTGGGCCGCCTGCTCGGGATCGCGGGACAGCACCACGTCCTTCGCGCTGTTGCCCAGGTCCACGGCGATGCGTCCCATCTCGGCGAAGTACCCGTTGACCTCCTCCGGGACTGCGTAGTCGGGGTGCCGGCGGCGGGCGATCTTGGCGACGTGCAGCGCCAGACCGCCCATCCGTTCGGCGTCGGCCACGTTCTGCATCGAGCTCACCACCACGCGCAGGTCGCCGGCCACGGGCGCCTGCAGCGCCAGCAGCAGCAGGGCGGCCTCCTCGGCCTGGCTCTGCATCTGCGTCAGGTGGTCGTGGTCGGTGATGACCTGTTCGGCGAGCGGCAGGTCGGCCTGCAGCAGCGCCTGGGTGGCGCGCTCCATCGCCAGACCGGCGAGGCCGCACATCTGGCTCAGCGTCTCGATCAGTGAGTCGAGCTCGCCGTGGAAGTCGTTCCGCATGGTCATGTACTACCCGACGCGGGGCCGGCCCGCCTGCCCGCCCCTCCCACACGCCGAGTGCACGCTTGACGAACGCGAACCTCGAGTAGCCCCGCCAACATGCGTGCGCTCGGCGGGGAGGGCCGTTATCGTCGCCGGATGAGCGAAGCGGCCCCGTCAGCGAGCACGCCATCCAGCGACGGTGGCCCCACCCTGGCGCCGACGACCACCCGGCGGGCGGTGCTCAACACCATGAAGGGTTCGGCGGGAAATCTCGTCGAGTGGTACGACGTCTACGTCTACACGGTGTTCGCCACGTACTTCGAGGCCCAGTTCTTCGACAAGGCCGACAAGAACTCGACGCTCTACATCTACGGCATCTTCGCGGTCACCTTCATCATGCGGCCGGTGGGCTCGTGGTTCTTCGGCCGGTACGCCGACCGGCGCGGACGCAAGTCGGCGCTGATGCTCAGCATCACGGTGATGTCGGGCTGCGCCTTCGTGGTGGCCGTCATGCCCACCCGCGAGATCATCGGCTGGTGGGCGGCGGTGATCCTGATCCTCGCGCGGCTCGTGCAGGGCTTCGCCACCGGCGGGGAGTACGGGACCTCGGCGACGTACATGTCCGAGGCGGCCACCCCGCACCGGCGTGGCTTCCTGTCGTCGTTCCAGTACGTCACCCTCATCGGCGGCCACGTGCTCGCCCAGTTCACCCTGCTGATCCTGCTCAGCATGTTCGACGTCGAAGCGGTGACGGCGTGGGGCTGGCGCGTCGGCTTCTTCATCGGCGGCATCGCCGCGCTGGTGGTGCTCTGGATGCGGCGCTCGATGGACGAGTCGCTCAGCGAGTCCTACCTGGAGGCGGTCCGCGCCGGCACGGACAAGGCGGCCGGATCGTTGAAGGCTCTGTTCACCACCTATTGGCGGCCGCTGCTGCTGGTCTTCCTCATCACCGCGGGCGGCACGGTGGCGTTCTACACCTACACGATCAACGCGCCGGCGATCGTCAAGTCCACCTTCGGTGCCGACCGAGCCCTGACCGCGACGTGGATCAACCTCGCGAGCCTGATCTTCCTCATGCTGCTGCAGCCGCTCGGCGGTCTGCTCAGCGACCGGGTCGGCCGCAAGGTGCTGCTGGTCTTCTTCGGCGTCGGCGGCGTGCTCTACACCTACGTGCTGCTGACCTATCTGCCGCAGACCACCTCCCCGATGGTCGCCTTCGCGTTGACGGCGGTCGGGTACGTCATCCTCACCGGATACACCTCGGTGAACGCCATCGTGAAGGCCGAGCTGTTCCCCGCCGGAGTGCGCGCCCTCGGCGTCGGTCTGGGCTATGCGCTGGCGAACTCCGCATTCGGCGGCACCGCACCCCTGTTGTTCCAGGCGGCGAAGTCCTCGGACCGGGTCGGCTCCTTCATCGTCTACGTGACGCTGGTGATCGGCGTCAGCCTGGTCGTGTACGTCTTCGGGCTGAAGAACAAGGGGATGACGGTGCTCGACCACGAGCAGGGCAGCGCCTGGGCGGTACCCACCCGTCGCTGACGGAGGGCGTTCGTTCGGCTAGGGGTGCCGCGCGCGGCGGCTTCCCGTACGGTGGTGCGTGGCGGCGGACCGCGATCTCGTCCGCTTCTCGAAGGCGTTGAACGACAACACCTTTCGTGATGACGACGTGAAGGACTGCAGCTTGGTGGGTGATTCCGTGCACGGCTCCGGACAACCCGCTCGACGCGTGATCCACCGCAGGACTGCACTCAAGGTTCCCCTGGTTCTGGCTGGTGGGGCGGCTCTGACCGCGACGCCGAGGGCGTTTGCCGCGGGGGCGGGACGGTGGCCGGTCGAGCGCGCCCAGGGCTGGTACCGGGCCCACCGCGGACTCGTCGGCGCCAACTTCGTCCCGTTCAACGCGGTCAACCAGCTCGAGATGTTCCAGCCGCAGACCTACGACATCCGCCGCATCGACGCCGAACTGCGCATGGCCCGGCAAATCGGCTTCAACGCCATGCGAGTGTTCCTGCACGATCTGCTGTGGACCCAGGATCGGCGCGGATTCCTGCGGCGCCTGATGCAGTTCGTGACCATCGCCGCGCGGCACGCCATCAAGCCGCTGTTCGTCTTCTTCGACTCCTGTTGGGATCCGCGGCCCAAGCTGGGTCCCCAGGGTGCGCCGGTGCCGGGCGTGCACAACTCCCGATGGGTGCAGAGTCCCGGTGCCGAGCGTCTCGGCGACCCGAAGTACGTCGGCGTGCTCAAGGAGTACGTCACCGGGGTGCTCGGTCAGTTCCGCAACGACGACCGCGTACTGGGATGGGATCTCTGGAACGAGCCCGACAATCCCGCGACCGTCTACCACGAGGTCGAGCGGAGCGACAAGGAGGATCTCGTCGCGGCGCTTCTGCCGCAGGTCTTCCAGTGGGCACGGGAGGTCGACCCAACCCAACCGCTGACCAGCGGCGTGTGGCAGGGCGCCTGGGCCGACCCCGGGAAGCGCAGCACCATCGCCGGCATCCAACTGGACAACTCCGACGTCATCACCTTTCACTCGTATGCCAAGCCGGCGGAGTTCGAGGGCCGGATCGCCGAACTCGCGCCACTGCAACGGCCGATCGTCTGCACCGAGTACCTGGCTCGGACGCTGGGCAGCAGCGTGGAGGGGATCCTGCCCATCGCCCAGCGGCTCGACGTCGGCGCGTTCAACTGGGGACTGGTGGCGGGCAAGACGCAGACGTACCTGCCATGGGACTCCTGGGATCGTCCGGATCCCGCCCCGAGGACGTGGTTCAGCGATCTGCTGGGCCCGGACGGGCGGCCCTACCGGGACGACGAGATCCGCGCGATCCGGCGGTTGACCCCCCTGGTCCGCGCCAAGTAACCACCCGTCTGCATTTGCCCACAGCAACCATGTGGCGGATTCGGCATTTAGTGCATTGGCAACCCTTCTTTTCGGGATGCACTGCGTGTTACCGTGCTGAGATCTTCCTGTGAAACTCGGCGAACGGACTGGTCAATGGCGTCAAGGCATCGCAAGCGCACCCGCATGGCCACCCGGTTCGCCACGGCTGGCATGGCTACCGCAACAGCGACCGCCCTCGCCATCAGTGCGGCCCCACCACCCTTGGCGAATGCCGCCTCGACGGTCGGATCCCCGGGGTTGCCGCCGATGCAGCTGGCGCCCGGCGCCCCCGACCCGGCGTCGATCCCGGATCTGACCTTCGGCTTCGGCGGTCAGACCTACGACACGTTCCAGGCGCTCGGGGCGGCCCTGGAGACCGCCCTGCTGAACAACGTCAACCTGGCCGGCGTGCTGGCCAATCTGGGTTTCGACCCCGAGACCGCCATCAACGACGCATTGGGCAACGCGCTGGTGAACGCCCTGACCGGCGTCACCATCAACACCGGCTCGATCCCGGTGCTGGGTCCGGTCCTCACCTCCGCGGGCATCACCAACGTCGCGGCACTGCTCGACCTGCTGGGGTTCAACCTCCTCGACCCGCTCAACCTGTCCGGCACCGCGCTGGGCGTCAACGTCATCACCGCGGGGCCGCCGTTCAGCCTCCTGAAGTTCCTGGGCATCGACCTCGGCTGGGTGCCCGGGTTCCCGAACTCGGTGGCCGACGAGATCAACGGCACGCCGTACCTGGGGATCAGCCCGCTCGCGGTCCTGCAAGCACTGAAGGCCAATCCACTCGTCAGCGGACTGCAGAGGACGCTCATCCTGGATCCGCTCATCGCCACCGTCTCCGGACTCCTCGGCAACGCCAGCGTGGTCGACGTCCGCGTCCCCGTGGTCCTCGGCTTCGGGCTCGGCGCGTTCGCGGCCGGCATGGCCTACCCGCAGGTGGTCGCAGACCTCGCGAACCAGCCCGGCGGCGCGAACAACGTCGGCGTCGACCCGCTGCTCGGCAGCCTCACCATTCTGCCGATGATCCTGCTGCGCAACCCCGGTCGCGCCAACGGCGGACTCTTCGCCCGCGCGTACCCACTGGCCGGCTTGTTCGGCGTCGACGCCGTGACCCCGGACACCGCGGTCAGCAGCAGCTCCGACGGCACGGGGCTCAGCATCCCGATCGGCAACACCGGCATCGTGCTCGGGTCGGCCAACCTCATCCCCGTCAAGGTGGACGCGACGGCCGAATACGACCCGCTGTCCGACGTGCCCGCCTGGCCGAACCCGGTGTCGCTACTGAATTCCGGTGCTGCCCTGCTGTTCCCGACGTATCTGCTGCGCGGCATCACGGCCGCGAGCCTGACCGAGGTCTTGACCAACCAGCTCACCCCCCAACTCGCGGCCGCGCTCGCCAGCACTGCCGCCGGCAATCCGCTCGCGTTGAACCTGTATCTCACGGTGCCGGTGAACAACGCCCTGCCGCTGCTGGAACCGATTCGGCTGCCGATCGACCTGATCAACCTGTTCACCGGCGCCAACCTGAACAACCCGATCGCGACCGCCCTGGAGCCGGCGCTGACCACCCTGGTCAACCTGGGCTACACCGACGTCAAGCGCACCGTCGTCAACGGTCTGCCGGTCTACGAGCGAACCCTCGACCAGGCAAACGTGATCACTCCGTTCGGCACGCTGCCGTCGGGCGTCGACTGGGGGCAGGTGCCCGGCGACCTCTTCGTGCAGCTGGTCGCCGGTGTGCAGAAGGCCATTGCCCAGGGCCTGGTCGGTTCCCCGGGCGTCAACCCGCTGGCAGTGCTGGCCAATCTGCTTGGCGTGAACGGCCTTCCGGGTGCCGTCAACGCGGTGAGCCCGTTGACCGCGGCGACCGACCTTCCCTCGCTCGCCGCCGGTACGGGTGCCGCCGGGGCGCAGAACATGGTGCCGCTGACGACACGGTCCAAGGCGCCCGCCCTCACGACGGCGGCGGCCGACGACTCGAAGGTCGAGGCCGATGCGGATCCCGTGCCGACGACGCCGGTGTCGGATCGGGTGACGCCCCAAAGCCAGCAGGGTGACGACACCCCGAGCGACGAGGTCAAGGTAGACGACACGAAGCCCGCCGAGACCCCGGCCGCCGAGGTCAACCAGGTGAGCACGCCGCCCGCCAAGTCGACGGGTGCCGACGCGGCGGCCAAGCGGGCACAGGCCCGCGCTGACGCCGCCCTCAAGCGGGCCACGGCGCGCTTGGACAAGATCGCCAAGGACGGCCAGCAGCAGATTCAGAAGGTCGTCGACGACGCGTCGGGCAACGTCGACGCGACGGTGAAAGCCGCACCTGCGCAAGACAAGTCGGCCGACAAGGCGTCCGACAAGCCCAGTGACGGCCCGGCGGACTGACGTCCTGCTCACCCGCCGACTCGACCGGGTGAATGGCGCATGTTGCACTGTGCGCCCTCGCCGGGCTGGACGCCGTGGAACGACTGATCCCCTTGAGCGCTGACGCCGGCGTGTCGATGTCGCATCTCGCGATGGTCTTCGCCATCGCACACCCCTGGCGTGACGAGTGCCCTCCTTGGGCCGCGCACGATGGAGCAATTCGACGACCTGGCCGCCGGATTCGACGTCGAGCTGAGCGACGACGTACTCGACGAGATCGACTCGATCGTGCCGCCTGGCACCGACGCCGGCGCCCTCGATCAGGCCTATCATTTACCGGCACTGCAGAACTCGCGCCTGCGTCGCCGCCCCTGGGGCGAGCGTGGGGCGGCTTGACTGGGTGTCGCCTACGAGGCACGAGGTCGGACCGGCAGGTCTTAGGATTTTCTTACGAAATGCGTCAGAGACTCCTTAAATGTCGAACGTATGTTCGAGTCATGGACGTGGATGAGGTGCAGGCAGCGGTGGCCGCGCTGCGTGCGGCCCATGACGCGTTGGCGGCGCTACCCGTCGACCATCTGACCGCGCCCGAATTGCTCTCGGTCCTCGACGATCTCGAAACGCTGACCTGCCAGCTGCCGGTGCAGGGGCACCGGTTGTTGACCCGGTTGCAAGCAGAAACGACGCCAAAGGCGTTGGGCGCCAAGTCGTGGCGTGACGTGCTGGCCATTCGGTGGCGCATCTCGCCGGGCGCGGCGGGCCGCCGACTGGAGGAGGCCGCGTTGCTTGCTTCCCGTCAGACGTTGATCGGGGCGCCGTTGGACCCGGTGTTGCCCTGCACCGCGATCGCGCAGTCCCACGGGGTGATCAACGGGGAACACGTCCAGGTGTTGGCCAAGGCGATGGATCGCGTTCCGCCCTCGGTGGACCCCACCACCCGCGCGCAGGTGGAGGCCGACTTGGTCCGGGCCGCAATGAGACTGGGGCCGAAGGAACTCAAGGACAACGCCGATCGGACGATCTTCCTCCTCGACCAGGACGGTCCGGAGCCCGACGACACCGAACGGGCGCGGCGCCGCGGGGTGGTGCGGGGACCGCAGCGGCCCGACGGGATGATCCCGATCAGGGGCACCCTGACCCCGGCGGCGTGGGCGGCGATGGAGGCGGTCTTCGCGAAACTGGCCGCACCGGGGATGTGCAACCCCGACGACGAGGATCCGTGTGTGTCGGGCACCCCGACCCAGCAGCAGATCGACGGTGACCACCGCAGCCTCGCGCAGCGTCAGCACGACGCACTGATGACCGCGGGACGCAACGTGTTGGAGAGCGGCGAACTCGGCCGGCACAACGGCTTGCCGGTCACCATCATCGTGCGGACCACCCTGCAGGATCTGGAGAGTCGGGCCGGGGTGGGGGTGACCGGGGGTGGCACCGTGATGCCGGTGCGGGACGTGCTCGGGCTGGCCGGGCGCGCGAACCTCTTCCTGGCGGTGTTCGACGGGGCGACGGGCGCGGCACTGAACCTGTTCCGGGCTCGTCGCAATGCCTCCCAGGCGCAGCGGTTGATGCTGATCGCCCGTGACGGTGGGTGTACGAAGCCGGGGTGCACGGTGCCCGCCTACGGCGCTCAGGTGCATCACGCGGCGCGGGATTGGGCCGAGGGCGGGCTGACCAACGTCGACGACCTGGGCCTGGCGTGCGGACCCGACAACCGGGCCGTGGGGCCTGAAGGGTGGACCACCCGGATCACCGCCGAGCACGACGTCGAGTGGATCCCACCGCCGGCGCTGGACACCGGGCAGGCCCGCGTCAACGACTACCACCGCCCGGAACGGCTGTATCGGCCACCGGACGACGAGGTGGACGAGCCTGACGCCGACCTCCGACCCGCCGGGCCGGAACCGAATGCCGCCTAGCTCACGTCCTGGTACTGCGGGACGATCAGGACCGGTCGCTCGGTGTGGGCGACGACGGCCGAGGCCACGCTGCCCTGCAGATGTCCGAGGAGACCGCTGCGTCGGTGCGGACCCAGCACGATGACGCTGGCGTCGTGGTCGTCGGCGGCGGTGACGATGCCCTGCCAGGTTGGGGAGGCCTCGACCGCCACGCTCTGCGCCGTGAAGCCGGCCTCGCGGGCCAGTTCCGCGCCGTGGGCGGCCGTTCGCTCGGCGGCGCGGCGCACCTCGGTGGCCCGGTCGGCGTCGAAGTGCTGCGGGTCGGTGGGGGTGAAGCCGACGTCGACCGGCTGCCAGACGCAGACCACCAGCGCCTCCCGTCCGGATCCCAGCCGGGCTGCGGCCTGCGTGATCGCGAAGTCGGCCAGTTCGGTGCCGTCGTAGGCGATCAGCACCATGCCGTGCGCGTCGACGGCCTGGGCCGCCTCCTCGGCTACCGGGGCGGCGACGGCTGTGGTCCGCTGGGGCGCGGCCGTCGCACCGGGGCGGATCCGGGCCAGCAGCGGTGGCGAGTACCAGGCCGGGTCGTCGCCGTCGAGGAATTCGTCGAGGTCCGGGGTCTGCGGTCGGGCGCCGCTCAACGCGTAGACGGCCACCCCGAACACGGCACCGCCGACTGCGAGGCCGAAGCCGATCCACAACGCGTAGCGCGTACCGATCCCCAGGTCGGTCGAGACCGTGAGCGCGAAGTGGGCCAGGATGGGCGCGACCATGAAAGCGGCCACGGCGCGGAACAATTCGATGATCGCGAAGACGCGCTGCAGGCTGTTGGACTGCAGTGAGAAGCCCGCGACGAACAGCGCCGGCGCGACGGTGGCGCCGAGCGCCAACCCCGTCAGTCCGGCGGCGATCAGCACCAGGGGCTGGTTGGCGGGCAGCGCGAACTGGAAGACCAGGATGCCGGCGGCGAGCAGCACCATGCCGACGAGCGGGAGGTAGTGCATCGCGCGTCGGGTGATCACGATTCCGAAGACCACGGCCATCACCACGGCGCCGCCGAGTTCGGGCAGGTACAGCAGGCCGACGTGGACCGGGCTGTAGGTCTGCAGCAGCACGTTGGCCGTCAGGGCCGTCGCCGCCACCGACGCCGCCGCGGCGAAGAGCGCGACGCCGACGCCCGCGACGGGAATCGAGCTGGTCAGCATGGTGCGGACGGTGAGAAGTGGCCGGCGGGACCGGAATTGGTACACCACCAGCACGACGATCAGCGCGAGGCCGCCGAACATGGGCACGGTCACCTCGGCGTCGCCAAAACCGTGGCTGGTCAGTTGCGAGGCGCCGACGAACGCCGCGGCGCAGCCGACGGCCGCGAGCCCGATGGCGCGAAGGTCGCGGGGCGCGTCGAGATCGGCGGGCGGGGCGTCCTCGAAGGTGAGGGCCGCCATGAGCAGGGCCAGCACCGCGATTCCCGCGATGATCCAGAACAGCGGTCGCCAGGCGTGCGCCTCGGCCTGTGCGCCGCCGATGAACGGGCCGAGCGCGACCGCGCCGAACACGCACATGTTCATGATGACGGCGGTGTTGCGCAGCTTCTCCTTGGGGAAGCCGATGGTCAGGGGCGGCGCGGCGGCGATCAGCAGCATGCTGGTGGCCAATCCCTGCAGGACGTGTCCGCCGATGAACATGCCGGGGTTTACCGCCGCGGCGGCCACCACCGAACCGACGGCCAGCACCACCGCGTAGGCCAGCAGCATCCGGCGCTGCGGAAGGTGCTGGGCGAACTGCACCGCCAGGACCGTTCCCACCGCATACGCGGCGTTGCCGAGCCCGGAGCTCAGGCTCATCGTCTGAACGCTCATGTGGAGCTGCTCGGTGATGATCGGCACCAGCGGGTCGATCGCGGCGGACAACGCCAGGTACGGAATCAGGGCGAGGATGACCATGGTGGCCACGGCGGGGTACCGCCCGGCGAGGGGACCTTGGCGCATCAGCGCGCTCCGCGGTGACGGGACGGAATCGGGGCAGGCACGTACGTCTCCAAGTTCTTTCCGGCGGGGATTCTTCCCGCCGGACGGTGTGTTCTCGCGATTGGCTGTCGCACCCGAAGCACCTTCGATCCCGGCTCAACCTGATAGTGACCCTATCTAACGTTCGGCCCAACGGGCGATTCGACGAGGAAGAAGGGGGAATAGCACGACCCAGGGGCGGCGTTCCCACACCCGACACCGACAGATGAGGTCCTCGTGAAATTCGGCATTGCCACGTTCGTCACAGATGACGGCATCGACCCCGTTTCGTTGGCCACGGCGATCGAGGATCGCAACCTCGACGCGCTGGTCGTCGCCGAGCACACCCACATTCCGGCCAGCCGGGAGTCGGCGTACCCGGCGGGCGGCGACCTGCCCGACGTCTACTACAAGACGCTGGACCCCTTCGTCACCCTCGCGGCCGCTGCCGCGGTGACCTCGCGGATCGAGCTCTTCACCGGGATCGCCCTGCTGATCCAGCGCGACCCGATCACCACCGCGAAGGAAGCCGCGAGCATCGACCTGATCTCCAACGGCCGCTTCGTGTTTGGCGTCGGCGCCGGCTGGAACATCGAGGAACTGCGGGACCACGGCACCGATCCGAAGACCCGCGGCGCGCTGCTCGACGAGCGCATCGAGGCCATCAAGGCGCTCTGGACCGACGAGCCCGCCGAGTATCACGGCAGGTTCGTGGACTTCGACGCGTCCTACAGCCGGCCCAAGCCCGTCCGGCAGCCTCCCGTCTACATCGGCGGCAACTCCGATGCCACCGTCAAGCGCGTCATCCGGCACGACGCGGGCTGGATCTCCAACGCGTTCCCCGCCGACGTGCTGGCGCCGCGCATCCAGCAGATGCGCGACGGCCTGGGTCACGACGTTCCGCTCGCGATGTTCGGCGCTCCCGTGGACGCGGACTACTGGCGCACCGTCGACGACCTCGGCTTCGGCCAGATCGCGCTGATGCTGCCGTCGGTCCCCCGTGACGAGACGCTGCGCCTGCTCGACGAGTACGCCGCGAAGGTCGCCGACTACCGCGGCTAGTCGAAAGGCGAGGTTTTGCCCGGAGCGCCCATGGCGCCGACGGCGGTGCCTAGGCTTGGGCGCAGGACCGCGGGCGCAACGGAGAGCCTGCTGCCAACACCGCGGCTCTGGTTGGGAAAGCCATGAGTGGCAACCGGATTGTCGTCTACAAGGGCCCCGGCGAGGTGGCGGTCGAGACGATCGACTACCCCAAGCTCGAAGTCCCGGCAGAAGTGGCCAGCGCGATGGGGATGAGCCGCAAGGCCGACCACGCCGTCATCCTCAAGTGCGTGTCGACCAACATCTGCGGCTCCGATCAGCACATGGTGCGCGGCCGCACCACCGCCCCGGTGGGCCAGACGCTCGGCCACGAGATCACCGGTGAGATCGTCGAAAAGGGTTCCGACGTACAGTTTCTCGAGATCGGTGACATCTGCTCGGTGCCGTTCAACATCGCCTGCGGGCGGTGCCGAAACTGTCGCGAGGGACAGACCGGCGTGTGCCTCAACGTCAACCCCGCGCGCGCCGGGTCGGCCTACGGCTACGTCGACATGGGCGGCTGGCTGGGCGGCCAGGCCGACTACGTCATGGTGCCGTTCGCCGACTTCAACCTGCTGAAGTTCCCCGACCGCGACGCCGCGCTGGCGAAGATCCGCGACCTCACCATGCTGTCGGACATCTTCCCGACCGGATACCACGGCGCCAAGACGGCGGGCGTGACCACCGGGTCGACGGTGTACGTCGCCGGTGCGGGGCCGGTGGGATTGGCGGCCGCGTACTCGGCGCAACTGCTCGGCGCCGCGGTCGTGATCGTCGGAGACCTGAACGCCGACCGGCTCCGGCAGGCCGAATCCTTCGGCTGCGCAACGGTCGACGTCAGCGCCGACGCCTCGCTGGAGGACCAGATCGCCGAGATCCTCGGCACCAACGAGGTCGACTGCGCCGTGGACGCGGTCGGATTCGAGGCCAGCGGACACGGCCAGGGCGCCGGTGAGCAACCCGCCGCCGTCCTCAACTCCATCATGGGGTTGACGCGCGCCGGCGGATCGCTCGGCATCCCCGGCCTGTACGTCACCGGTGATCCCGGCGCGGCCGACGCCGACGCCAAGGAGGGCACGCTGAAGGTGCGGCTCGGCCTCGGCTGGGCGAAGAGCCACAGCTTCGCGACCGGTCAGTGCCCGGTGCTGAAGTACAACCGCGGGCTGATGATGAGCATCCTGCACGACAAGGCGCACATCGCCGACGCGGTCAACGCCACGGTGATCACCCTGGACGACGCACCGCGGGGGTACGCGGAGTTCGACTCCGGCGTCGCCGAGAAGTTCGTGCTGGATCCACACGGGATGGTGCCGACGGCCTGACCCGCGGGCGGCACCTATGGTGCAACGGTGACGATCACCTACGACGAGGCGCTGCGCGAACGGATTCGGGCCAATCTGGCGAGTCACCGTCGCCGGGAGGTGGTCGACCCGACGAGGCGGCACGCGGCCGTGGCGGTGGTGCTCGTCGACTCCGAGTTGGGTGAGGACCGGGTCGACCCGGCGCCCGTCGACGACTGGATCGACGGGCGTCCGATGGATCCCGGGCTCGACGGCCGCATGGTCGACGTATCCGGTGGTGCGGCATTCCTGTTGTGCCGCAGGGCCTCTCGATTGCGGGCGCACTCGGCGCAATGGGCGCTGCCCGGGGGCCGCCTCGACGAGGGGGAGACCGTCGTCGATGCCGCGCTGCGCGAACTCGACGAGGAGGTCGGCGTCGCGTTGCCGGCGTCGTCGGTGCTCGGTCTGCTCGACGACTATCCGACGCGCTCGGGTTACGTGATCACCCCGGTGGTCGTATGGGGCGGCGGGCGGGGTGACCTGCGCCCCTCGCCCGACGAGGTGGTGGCCGTCTACCGCGTAGGTCTGCATCAGCTGCAGCGCGCCGACTCACCGCGCTTCGTCGACATTCCGGAGAGCCCACGGCCGGTGGTGCAGATCCCGCTGGGCAACGATCTGATCCACGCTCCCACCGGCGCGGTACTGCTGCAGTTCCGCTGGCTGTGCCTGGAGGGCCGCGATGATCCGGTCGACCAGTTGGAGCAACCGGTGTTCGCCTGGAAGTAGGGCGGGTTACCGGCGCAGCAGGTGGTGGAGCCGGGCCGCTTCGCGCGTCAGGTGGTCGCGCTCGGCCAGATTGGGTGCGGCCGCCGCAGCCTGGACGTAGAGCCGCGCGGCTGTCTCGAGGTCACCGTCGCGTTCGTGGAGGAACGCGGCCGCCGCGGCGTGCCGGGGCACGGTCGCCTCGACCTCGGCGAGGGCCGCGAGTCCGGCCCGCGGGCCGTCCGCCTGCCCGATCGCGACAGCCCGGTTAAGCCGGACGACGGGGCCGTCGGCGAGGGCCAGCAGTTCGTCGTACCACTCCACGATCTGCACCCAGTCGGTCTCGGCGACGGTGGGGGCGTCGGCGTGCAGCGCCGCGATGGCCGCCTGCGCCTGATAGGGCCCGAGCGCGTCGCGAACCAGGGCCGTCTGCAACAGGTCGACGCCCTCGGCGATCAGATCCGGCCGCCACCTGGTTCGGTCCTGGGCGGCCAGTGGGATCAGGCGTCCGTCGGGACCGAAGCGGGCGTCGCGCCGGGCGTGGTGCAGCAGCATCAGCGCCAGCAGCCCGCCGACCTCGGGCTCGTCGGTCACCCGGGCGAGCTGCCTGGTGAGTCGGATGGCCTCGGCGGCCAGGTCCACGTCATTGGAGTGGCCCTCGTTGAAGACGAGGTACAGCGTCAGGAGCACGTCGCGAAGCTCTCCGGGCTGGCCGAGGCGCACGTCGGCGACGGTGCGCTTGGCCCGGCTGATCCGCTGGGCCATCGTGGCCTCCGGAACCAGGTAGGCCGCCGCGATCTGCCGGGTGGTCAGGCCGCCCACCGCCCGCAGGGTCAGCGCGACCGCCGAGGCCGAGGTGAGCGACGGGTGTGCACAGAGGAAGTACAGCGCCAGGGTGTCGTCGGCGTGCTCCGTGGGCCCCGGCGCGGGTTCGGCCAGCAGCCGCTCCTCTCGGTGGCGCCGGGCGACGTCGGAGCGGACGTGGTCCAGGAACTTGCGCCACGCCGCGGTGACCAACCACGCCGTCGGATCGTTCGGCGGATCGTTCGGCCACTTGGCCAGCGCGGCGACGAGTGCCTCCTGAACCGCGTCCTCGGCCGTCGCGAAGTCGGCGCCGCGCCGGACGAGGACGCCCAGCACCGCGGGCACCAGGTCCCGCAGTGCGGCGTCGTCGACGCCGGGGGTCACTCGGTGACCGTGGGCGGCGGCGCGGGGAGGAACGACCGCAGTTCCAACCATTCGTGGAGCGGTTCGCCGTGGCGGCCGGGGGCGGCCGACAGCTCGCCGGCGAGTTCGAGCGCCCGCTGGTGGCTGTCCACGTCGATCATCATCCAGCCGGCGATCAGGTCCTTCGTCTCGGGAAACGGGCCGTCGGTGACGGGCGGTCGGCCGGGGCCGTCGTAGCGGACCCACGTCCCCTCGGGAGACAGCCCCTGCGCGTCGACGAACTCGCCGGACTGCCGAAGCTTGTCCGCGAAGTCGTGCATGTACTGCACGTGAGCGTCGATCTCCTCGGGCGTCCACTGGTCCATCGGGGCGAAGGGGCGGTCGGTGGGGGCGCTCGAACTGCGGTAGTGCTTGAGCATCAGGTACTTGGCCATGACGGTCTCCTTCGGTGCGTTGCGGCCCATTCTGGCCGCCTCACCACTGGGACGGAGCCGCACCGGCATTCTCGACAGACGCGCCGATCTGGCTACGGTTCGGTCAAGGCTGGGCGCATGCGCGAGGGCGAGACGTCGGCGCGCGAGGCCAGATCGTCGACGAGCGCGGCAGCCCAGCCAATCAGACCGTCGGCGTCCACGCCGTAGGGCACTGGACGGTGCACCTCGGCGAGGTTGCCGGAACCGCGCCGAAGCAGGACGGCCGCGCCGTCGTGATTTCCGCGCTGGGCGTGGGTGATGCCCACCGCAAGCTGGGCCAGGCCCTGCCACAGCGGTCTCTCCTCGTCAGGGCCGTTCTTCCACGCCGCCTCGAGCACCTCGTGGGCGTTGAACGCCAAGCCGCGGTTCAGCAGATCCTGCGCGTAGCCCAGCGATTCCGCCGGTGGCAGTTCGAGGTCGTCCGGGATACGGGGCACGCCGTCGTCGCTGCCCGGAGGAAGGGGCCGGCCCAGGGCGTCACGCGGTCGGGTGTTGCGAGGTCGGCCCGATTCGTCGCGGTCACGTTCGCCCATCCGCCCATCATGACCCACGGCGGGCATGCGCTTGCGGAGCCTGCCCGCCCGGAAAAGTCTTGGTCTGCGCCGATCTGCCTCTCAGTCCCATCTCAGACGGCGAAGGCACCGTGGTGTCAACACTCCACGACCGACTCTCGAAGGTACGGCTCACACATGACGAACCACCCGCAGTACCCCATGCAACCATCTGGTCGCCGACCCGGCCCAGAACCGGTTGGGGGACAACCATATCCGCCCTACCCGCCGCAGGGCGCGCATCGGCAGCCCTACGACTGGCGCTACGCGGGCCACCCGGCGGCCGACACGGCGCCGATGGCCGCGGTGAGGTCGCATCGCAAGCGTTCGCGGGTCGGCGCCATGGTGACCGGCGTGGCCGCCGTCGCCGTGGTGTCGGCGGGTGTCGGTGCGGTGGTGATGACCAGTCAGCACGACGAGTCCGCCGAGAGCGGTCTGGCGACTGCCTTGGCCACCGCGCCGAAGCAGGCGCCGGCTGCCCAGCCGCAGGCCGGTCTGCCCACCGGCTCGGTCGAGGCGGTGGCGGCGAAGGTGCTGCCCAGCGTGGTGCAGCTGGAGATCGACATGGGCGGGCAGAGCGAGGAGGGGTCCGGGATCGTCCTCGATCCAGATGGGCTGATCCTGACCAACAATCACGTGGTGGCGGCCCTGGCCGGCGCGTCCGCCGGTCCGGGTGCGCAGGTCACCCCGAGCGCTCAGGAGGGCCCGGGGCCGCAGGCGATGAAGGCGACGGTGACGCTGTCCGACGGCCGCACCGCTCCGTTCAGCGTGGTCGGCGCCGATCCCTCCAGCGACATCGCCGTGGTTCGCGCACAGGGTCTTTCGGGTTTGACGCCGATCACCCTTGGCTCGTCGGCGGATCTGAAGGTCGGCCAGAACGTGGTGGCGGTCGGCTCGCCGCTGGGGCTGTCGGGCACCGTGACCACGGGCATCGTCAGTGCGCTCGACCGTCCGGTGTCGACTGCCGGCGAGGGCCAGAACCAGAACACCGTGCTCGACGCCATTCAGACCGACGCGGCCATCAATCCGGGCAACTCGGGTGGCGCGCTGGTCGACATGAACGGCGCTCTGGTCGGGGTGAACTCGGCCATCGCGTCCCTCGGCGGTGGTGAGAAGTCGTCCGGCGGGCAGAGCGGTTCCATCGGCCTCGGCTTCGCGATCCCGGTCGACCAGGCCAAGCGCATCGCCACCGAACTCGCGTCCACCGGCACCGCCACCCACGCGTCGCTGGGCGTGCAGCTCAGCGACGACCCGAACGCGTCCGGCGCCGCCGTCTCGCAGGTGGTCGACGGCGGGCCCGCGGCGACCGCGGGCGTGCCAAGTGGCGCGGTGATCACCAAGGTGGACGGTCGCGTCGTCGACGGTGCGGAGGGCCTCGTGGCCGCCGTGCGGTCGAAGGCTCCCGGCGACCAGGTGACGCTGACGTACGACGATCCGTCCGGTTCGAGCCAGACGAAACAGGTCACGCTGGGCACGGCCCAGCAATAGTCGCGGCCGACCGTCGATCAGATGGCCGAGTTGGACTTCAGAGTCCAAACAAGGGGCTACAGTTGGACGATGCGGCCCTCCTCCAACGACGTGACGCGGCCCAGGCTCACCTCGCGTGGCGTCGCCACCCGCAACCGCATCGTGCAGGCGGCGGCCGAACTGATGCACGTGTGGGGGGTGGCGGCCACCACGATCGATGAGGTGCTGGCCTCCAGCGCGACGAGCAAGTCGCAGTTCTACCAACACTTCGACGACAAGACCGATCTTGTCTACGACGTGATCAGCGTCCGCGCCGACGAGATCCTGTCGTGGCAGCGGTTGCGGCTGGAGAAGGTCGACTCGTTCCGCGGGCTGAACCACTGGCGCGACGCCATGGTGCAGCGTTGCGCGCTGCGGCGGGGCCTGTGGGGATGTGAACTCGGATCGCTCGCGGCGGAACTGTCCGACAGCGACGACAAGGCGCGGGAATCGCTCGCGGCGCACTTCGCCGAGTGGAGTGCGCTACTGGCGGCGGCACTGGAGCGGATGCGCGACACGGGCGCCCTGCGCCCCGACGTCGACGCACCCAAGCTCGCCACCGGACTGCTGGCGGCGGTCGAGGGCGGCTACCTGTTGTCGCAGACCGCCCACGACCCGCGGCTCATGCAGACCGCCCTGGACTCCGCGATCGCCTACATTCGGTCCTTCCAGCCCGCGGGCGCCGAACGGGACTAGCGGATCCGGACCAGCGGGTCCACAAACGAACGAGGCGGGCCAGTCGTCGACTGGCCCGCCTCGCGTCGTCCTGATGAAGGAACTTCGACTGCTATCCGGTGTGGTTGGTCCCGGGAACGCCGGTCGGCGCGGGCGGCGCCTTCACCGGCGGGCTGAAGGAGTTGCCGCCGCTGGGGCTGATGCTCTTCTCGGTCGGCGTGGCCGACGGCGCGGTGGTGGACGTCTCCGTGGTGCTCGACGGGCTGGGCGTCTCGCTGCCACCGCAGGCGGTCAGCGCTCCCATCGAGATGACGGCGGCAACGCCGAGACCGGCCGCGACGCGGCGAGTGGTGCGATTGGACATGATGCGGTCCTATCCAGGTTCTGAGGATCGACGGATCAGTTGTGGGTGCCGGGGATGGCCGTGGGGGCCGGCGGCGCCTTGACGGGCGGCGTGAAGAGGTTTCCACCGGTGGGGTTGATGCTCTTCTCGGTCGGCGTGGCCGACGGCGCGGTGGTGGTGGTCTCCGTGGTGCTAGACGGGCTTTCCTTGTCGCTGCCACCGCAAGCGGTCAGCGCTCCCATGGAGATGAAGGCAGCAACGCCGAGGCCCGCGGCCACGCGACGGGTGAGACGACTATTCATGCTGAAATCCTATCTTTGCTACCTAGAATGCGCTGACGATACGTGAACTGAACTCTATCGTCCAGAACGCCGACTCGTCAAGGCAGCGCCCGGTTCACAGCTTCGGTCCTTGAGCGCGCGAATCCTCTGTTCACGGGCGTCCCGGGACCGCGGCGCGCCCGGCTGGCGGCGACGTGGCAACAGGACTTGCCGGTCCAGAGTGGGCGTCGGGCTGCGGCCGTGCGCGCCGCGGTTCGACGGGACCTCGCGGAACCGGATGTAACGCCGGACGCCGGCCGGAGCGAAGAACCGACTGACGCGGCTGCGGGGCAAACATCCGCTGCCGCCAGGGTCTAAGGGGTTGTCGTGAAGTTTCGTCGTATGGGTGTGGCCGTTCTCGTCGCGGGAACCGCGTTTGCCGGGCTCGCCACCGGCACGGCCGGCGCCGCCCCCGGGTGCGGTGACTTCCACTGGCTCGGCGCCGCGGGTTCGGGTCAGCGCGACGGCGCCGCCCTGACGGCTAACGGAGGCATGGGCCCCGTGGTCTACCAGTCGTTCCAGCAGTTGCAGTCCGAGCTGGCCGCCACCGGGCAGACGATCACCGCCGAAGCCGTCCAGTACCCGGCGGCGCCCGTCCCGCTCGACGGCGGCATCGGCGGCTGGATGGGCTTCATGGACAGCGTGAAGGCGGGCGCCGAGGCGACCGCCGACCAGTTCGAGGCGTTCACCGAGCGGTGCCCCACGACGAAGGTGGTGCTCGCCGGCTACTCGCAGGGCGCCATGGTGATCCACCGCAACCTGCACGACCTCGCCGACGACCCGCACGTGGCGGCGGCGCTGCTCATCGCCGACGGGGACCGACTGCCCACCGACACGACGATCAACCTGGGCTCCACCGCGGTGGTGCCCAGCGTGGGCAAGGGCGTCGCCCAGGAGCACTCGTTCTTGGCGTCGGCTCCCACCTCGGAACTGCCGCCGGAGATGGGTGCGCGGACCGTCAGCGTGTGCGACGTCGGCGACCCGGTCTGCGACTCCGACCCCGATGCCGACTCCGACGACGCGCTGTCACCGGCCGGCCTCGCGATCCACACCTCCTACGCTCCCACGACCAGCGGGGCACATGCCTGGGGTGCGCCGCTGTACCAGCTGGTGGCCAACGCCGGCTCGAATTCCGAGGCCGAGCCGTCGTCGGCGACGGGGCTCGCCGCGCCCGTCAGATGATCGGATCGTCACCCGGCCGGACGAGCCTGAGCCACCGGTAGCCGTACGGATCGAGGCTGAGCTCCGTACGGCCCGATGCGTCCAGCGGATGCTCGGTGAGTCCGTCGAGCAGACTCACCAACACCGATCCCGCGGGTGCATCCGCCAGTTCGACCGGCACCAGCGCGCCCTCGGCGCCAAAGTTGTGCAGTGCCAGCATCTGCCAGCCCGACTCGTCCTCCCGGCACACGTGGGCCAGCACCGACCGGTGCGGTTGCTTCAGCACCTCGACGGTCGACCAGCCGATCTGCGGCTGCTGGCGGTAGGTGTAGATCAGGTCCCGGATGAACCACCAGAACGACTGATGGTCGCGGCGTTGCGCGGCGACGTTGACGCGATCCGGGCCGAACAGTCCGTCGGGGAGTGGTCTGGTGAGCCGCCGCTTCGCCGACGTGGAGAAGCCCCCGTTGGCGCCGCCCGTCCACTGCATCGGGCTGCGGACCGCCAATCGCCCTGGAATGTCGAGGTTCTCGCCCATCCCGATCTCCTCGCCGTAGAACAGCACGGGGCTGCCCGGGGTGGAGAAGGCCAGTGAGTACACCATCCGCATCCGGCGTTCGTCGCCGCCGACCATGGTCGGCAACCGCCGCCGGAGCCCGCGGTCGTAGAGCTGCATGTCCGGGTCGGGGCCGAAGGCGGCGAAGACCTCGTGGCGTTCGGCGTCGCTCAGCTTGTCCAACGTCAGCTCGTCGTGGTTGCGCACGAAGTTGGCCCACTGGCTGGTGACGTCGAGCGTGGGACGCTGACGCATGGCCTTGGCCAACGGGCGTGCGTCGCCGCGGGCCAGGGACAGGTAGACGTTCTGCATGCCGATGAAGTCGAACTGCATGTTGAGTCCGTCGCCGTCGGGTCCGCCGAAGAACTTCTTCTGGTCCTTGTATGCGACGTTGACCTCGCCGAGGAGCACCGCGTCGCCGACCCGGCGGGTGACGAAGTTCCGGACGTCACCGAGGTATTCGAACGGGTCGAAGGCACCCGGTTCGCCGGGGACCGCATCCCTGGCGAACAGGAACGGCACCGCGTCGATCCGGAACCCCGAGACGCCGAGTTCCAGCCAGAAGCCCAGCGTCCGCGAAATCTCCTCCTGCACCTTGGGATTGGCGATGTTGAGATCGGGCTGATGCTTGTAGAAGTGGTGCAGGTACCACTCGTTGGTCTTGGGGTCGAGCTCCCAGATGCTGTCCTCCTGATCGGGGAACACCACGTCCTTCGGATCCGACTTCGGCTCGGTCGCACTCCACACGTAGTAGTCGCGATAGGGGTCGTCGACGCTGCGGCGGGCGGACTTGAACCACGGGTGCGCGTCGGAGGTGTGGTTCATGACGAAGTCGACGATCACCCGGATGCCCGCCGCCTTGGCGGTTCGCACCAACTCGACGAAGTCGCCGAGATTGCCCAACCGTGGGTCGACGCCGAAGAAGTCGACGATGTCGTACCCGTCGTCCTTCTGTGCCGTCGGGTAGAACGGCATCAGCCACAGGCACGTCACACCCAGGTCGGCGAGGTACTCCACGCGATTGGCCATCCCGCGGATGTCCCCGGTCCCGTCACCGTTGGAGTCGTAGAACGTCTCGACGTCGGCACAGTAGAAGACGGCGTTCTTCCACCAGAGGTCGCCACTGTCAATGCTTCTCATGCCATCGCCGCCGTCGTCGCCGGTGCGGTCGGAGACAGCTGCGGCAACACGTGTTCGCCGAACGCGTCGATGAACGCGCTCTGGTGCTGACCGACGAAGTGCAGATACAACTCGTCCCAGCCCTGCTCGACGTATTCGGCGAGCCACTGCGCGTGCCGGCCCAGGTCGCTCGACACCCGCACCGACGACCTCACCTGCTCGGGAGTGACGGATTGGCCGATCACGTCGAAGGCCTCGACGGTCTCGAGGTCCCACGCCACGGGCGGCCCGAACACGTTGTTGCGCCACTGATCACAGGCGACCGAGATGGCCTCGTCCTCGGTGGGAGCCCAGCTGAGATGAATCTGCAGGCGAGCCGGACCTCGACCGCCGGCCCCGCGGTAGGAGTCGAGGACCCGTCGGAGGGTCTCCGCGGGCTGGTTGACGGTGATGAGTCCGTCCGCCCAGGCCGCGTGGCGGGCGGCGGTCTGCTCGGTGACGGCCGGGCCGACCAGATCCGGGACCCGCTCGGGCAGCGTCCACAGCTGGGCGCGGTTGACCTGCACCAGCCCGTCGTGGCTGACCTCCTCGCCGCGCAACAACCGCCGGATGACGTCGACGCACTCGACGAGTCGGCGATCGCGAACCTCCTTGCGCGGCCACTCCTGCCCGGTGACGCGTTCGTTCGACGCCTCACCCGAACCGAGCGCCGCCCAGAATCGGCCGGGGAACATCTGTGCCAGCGTCGCGATGGCCTGGGCGATGATCGCGGGGTGATACCGCTGCCCCGGCGCGTTCACCACGCCGAACGGCAGGTCGGTGGTGGCCAGGGCGGCCCCGAGGAACGACCACGCGAAGCCGGATTCGTTCTGCCGGGCACTCCAGGGACTGAGGTGGTCCGACGACATGCCGGCGGTGAAGCCGGCCCCTTCCGCGTGCTGGACGTCGCGCAGCAGCTGCGCAGGACTGATCTGCTCGTGTGAGCAGTGGAAGCCGATGACCGTCATGTGGGGGGCATACCCGTTCTGCCATCGCCTTACGTCTACGTCAGATTTGCGGTCAGGCGGGTTCGCGGCTCGCCTTAACCTGCCAAGATCGGTAGGTTGGTCGGTGGTTGAGCTTCCAGCCGGTCGCCGTCGCGGCCCTCGTCGCATCTGATCGTGGGTGGGACGCCGTTGACGTGCGGTTCACGACGACGACATGGCAGATGATTCGTCGCGACGACGCGCTGGGAGGTGGGACCATGGCGGTCGACCAGACGGTCTCATACCAGTCCACGGATCCGGCCGCCGAGCTCCGCGTCGGCGACCAGTTGATCGAGGACGTGCGCACCGCGCTGTCCGGTTCGCTGAATCTGCGCCGGACGGCGCTTCGGCTGCTGACGATGATCCGCCCGCGGCTCGCCGACTGGGGAATGGTCGTCCTCCCCGGTGATCGTCCGGGCTCTCTGACCCTGGTCGGGGGCGACGACGCCGGTTTTCACGCCGTGATCTCCACGGCCGCCATCGCCGACCACGAGCTCAGCCGTCTGCTGCGGACCGGTGGCACGGAGCTGCGGCACGTGATGATGGACGCCGACGCCGAGGTCGACCTCGGCGGCATGATTCCCCACCCCCGACTGGCCGCGGAGGCCGCCACCATGCGCCCGGCGGACCTGCTCGCCGTCGGGCTCACCGCGCGTGGCGCGACCATCGGTGCGCTGGTGATGATCCGCAGCGAGGGTCGGGGTTTCGACGCCCGCGACGTGACCGTGGCCGAACGGGTGGCCACCAGCGCCGCGCTGGCGTTGGACTCCGCGCGGCTCTACGAGGAGCGCGGGCGCATCGCGTCGGTTCTGCAGAGCAGCCTCCGGCCGCCGACGCTGCCCGACGTGGACGGGGCGCGGCTGGCCGCCCGATACCGGCCCGCCGCCGAACACCTCGACGTCGGCGGAGACTTCTACGACGTGCACGGTAGGGGCGACGACTGGCTGCTCACGATCGGAGACGTCTCCGGCAAGGGCGTGGAGGCTGCCGCGCTGACCGGCAGAACCCGCCAAAGCATCCGCACCGCATGCCATTTCGACCGCCGTCCCGAAATCGTGCTCGGCGCGTTGAACACCGTTCTCTTCGACGAGCATACGAAGGACTTCGTCACCGTGGTGTGCGCGAGGATGCGTCGCGACGCCGACGGGCGGTTCGTGGTCGACGTGGCGGCCGCAGGTCATCCGCCGCCCATCGTGCTGCGGCGCGACGGCCGCGTCGAGACGGTCGGCGTCTCCGGCACCGCGGTCGGCATGGTCGCTCGGGTTGAGTACCGACCGGCCACCGTCGCCCTCGAATCCGGCGACACCATGCTGATGTTCACCGACGGAGTCGACGAGGCCACCGGTCCCGACGGCATGTACGGCGTCGACCGGCTGCTGGCCCTGCTGCCGCGCTATGCCGGTGCCGACCCCGAGGTGCTCTGCGAGGCCATCGAGCAGGACGTCCTCGAGTACCTCGACGGTCGCCAGCACGATGACATCGCGTTGCTCGCGGTGACATGCGGCGACTAGGCGAGCGTCGAAACACGTTGGAGGCGTACGACGCCGCCCTCGCGAGCGGAGACACCGAGACGGTCAGGTCGATCGTCGGCGACATGCTCGACGACGGGGTCGACCCCGTGTCCGTGCTCACCGACGTGGTGGCCGCCGCTCAGCGGGACGTCGGCCGGCGGTGGCAGCTCGGCGAATTCACGGTGGCCCAGGAGCACGCGGCCACCGCGACGGCCATCTCGGCGACCAAGGTCGTCGCCCAGCGCGTCCGGCACGTGCCGGTCACCCGGGGCAAGGTCCTGGTTGCCTGCGCCGAACGGGAATGGCACGCGCTGCCCGCCATGATGATCGAATGCGCGCTGCGCGCCCACGGGTGGGACACCACCCTGCTGGGCGCGTCGACCAATCCAATGCGACTGAACCAGTATCTGCACGACCTCGGGCCCGACGCCGTCGCGGTGAGTTGCTCGGTGCTCGGCTCGTTGCCGACCTGCCGACGATTCATCGAGGCCACGACGGCCAGCGGAACCCCGATCCTGGTGGGCGGCCCGGCCTTCGGTGCCGACGACGTGCGGGCGGTGGCCCTGGGCGCCACCGCGTGGGCGCGTGACGCGCACGACGCCATCGTCGCGATGGACGCACTTCCGGCGGTGGTGGCGCCGGCGGAGCCCCTGCCTGCCGAGCGGACCGCCGAGCAGTCGGCGCTGGAGTCCGATCACCGTCGGCTCGTCGCGCGACTGCGTGAACGGTGGTCGCTGGTCGCCGCGGCCACCACTCCCGACGCGGACTGCCTCAACAGCGTCATCGACGTGGCCGACGACGTCCTGCACCAGATGCTGCACGCGGTCGAGGCCGCGCTGCTCACCGGTGATCACCGCGTGCTGGCCGAGACCGCCTGGTGGGTCGACGATCTGCTGCGGACGCGAGGCGCCGATCCGGGCATGATGTCGGAGTTGGTGGACGTTTTCACCGCCGCGATGCGCGACTACCCGTTGGCGGCCGCGCTGCTGGCCACCCACTTCGTCGTACCGGACGCATGGCGCCATGACCGGGCAGTCAACGAATGACGCGTGACGAGAGGCGTTTCCGTGGTCTTCCGCGCTGACGACGAGGTCGGTCGCGACCTGGCCCTGGTGGACTGGCCGTCCACCGCACTTGGATCACCGCAGGATTGGCCGCAGAGCCTGCGCACGGCGGTCAGCATCCTCCTGGCGTCTCGCTTTCCGATGTGGATGGCGTGGGGACCGGACCTGACGTTCTTCTGCAACGCCGCCTACCGCCGCGACACCCTTGGCAGCAAGTACCCCTGGGCTCTCGGCCGGCCGGCAAGCGAAGTGTGGCAGGAGATTTGGCCCGACATCGGACCGCGGATCGAATCGGTCCTCTCGACCGGTGAGGCGACGTGGGATGAAGCACTGTTGCTCTTCCTGGAGAGATCCGGCTACTCCGAGGAGACCTATCACACGTTCTCCTACAGTCCGCTGCGCGACGAGGACGCGCGCGTGGTCGGCATGCTGTGCGTCGTCAGCGAGGACACCGACCGGGTGATCGCCGAGCGCCGGATGGCGACGCTGCGCGACCTGGGCTCCGATCCGAGCGTGGTCCGCACGGAGCGGCAGATGCTGGACTTCGCGGCCAGCCAACTCGCCGGCAATCCCTACGATCTGCCCTTCTCGCTGACCTATCTGTTCGGCGACGAGCCCGAGGACGGAGACGCCCACCTTGCCGGGGTCAGTGGCATCGGCATCGGCCATCGTGCGGTGCCGCAGACACTCTCGATTCGCCAGCCGGCGATGTGGCCCGTCGGCGAGGCCGCGCGCGGCGAGACCGTACTGGTGGAGTTGGACGGGTCGACGCTCGACCTGCCGTCGGGCGCCTGGGCCGGGCCGCCGACCGCGGCACTCGTGGTCCCCCTGCTGCAGCAGGGCGGCGCTCCGGTGGGATTTCTGGTTGCCGCGCTCAACCGCCACCGGTCGCTCGACGACGGCTACCGCGGCTTCGTCGAACTCGTCGCCGGACACATCGCCGCGGGAGTGGGCAGCGCACGCAGCTACCAGGCCCAGCAGCAGCGGGCCGAGGAACTGGCCGAGCTGGACAGCGCCAAGACGGCCTTCTTCTCCAACATCAGCCACGAGTTCCGAACCCCGCTGACGCTGATCCTCGGACCGGTCGACGATCTGCGCACCAACGCGAGCGGACTGGACCAGGCGGCTCGCGACGAACTGGACCTGGTGCACCGCAACGGTTTGCGGCTGGCCAAGCTCGTCAACACCCTGCTCGACTTCTCCCGCATCCAGGCCGGGCGCATGCAGGCCAAGTTCGAGCCCGTCGACCTCTCGGCGGTCACCGCGGAACTGGCCAGCGTCTTCCGCTCCGCGGTCGACCGGGCGGGGCTCGCCTTCGTCGTCGACTGCCCGCCGCTGGACCAACCCGTCTACCTGGACCGCGACATGTGGGAAAAGGTCGTCCTGAACCTGCTCTCGAATGCGCTGAAGTTCACCTTCGAGGGGTCCGTCACCGTCCGAGTCCGCGGTCGGGATGCGGGAGCCGTCGTCACGGTGACCGACACCGGCATCGGGGTGGCCGCCGCCGAGATGCCCCGGCTCTTCGAACGGTTTCACCGCATCGAGACCGCCCGGGCCCGGTCGACCGAGGGCAGCGGCATCGGGCTCGCCCTCGTGCGCGAATTGGTCGGACTGCAGGGTGGCACCATCACCGCCGACAGCCGGGAGGGCGAGGGAACCACCTTCACCGTCGAGCTGCCCTATGGCTCGGGACACCATGCCCAAGAAGACATCTCGCCGCCTGGTACGGCCGCCACCACCGGCGCCGTGGCGCAGCCGTACGTGCAGGAGGCGCTGCGCTGGCTGCCGTCGGATCCGGCGTCGCCCGATTCCGAGGCCCCGATCCTCACCCCGGTGGGCAGTGGCGAGGAGCCCGTCCGCGTCCTGGTGGCCGACGACAACGCCGACATGCGGGAGTACCTCACCAATCTCCTGCGCACGTCCGGCTACCTGGTCACCGCGGTGACCGACGGCGTCGAGGCGCTCGGGGCCATCCGCGAACGAGCACCCGACATCCTCGTCAGCGACGTGATGATGCCGGGCCTGGACGGGCTCGAGCTGCTCGCCGCGCTGCGCGGCGATCCGCGCACCGTGGCGCTACCGGTCCTGCTGTTGTCGGCGCGCGCGGGCCAGGAGGCGTCGATCGAGGGTCTGCAGGCCGGGGCCGACGACTATCTGGTCAAACCCTTTGCGGCAGCCGAACTCCTGGCCCGGGTGCGGGCCAACGTGGAACTCGCCCGGCTGCGCAACCACCACGCCCGGTGGCGCACCGCGCTGGTGGACTCCCTGCAGGAGGCGTTCTTCGTCTGCGACGAGCACGGCGCCGTCATCGAGATCAACACCGCCTTCGTCGACATGCTCGGCTACGGTCCGGGCGGCCTGCCCTACGCCGCCGTGCATCCGTGGTGGCCCGACGCGGATACCGACCCCGAGGCCCATCAGCTGGTCCAGACCGCGTTCGAGGGACTGATCAGCAAGACGCACGGCACCTTCACCGTTCCGGTGACCCACCGCGACGGCCACCGGCTGTGGGTGGCGGTCAACTTCAACCACGCCGAGGACCCCGACACGGCTCGCCGGGTCATGGTTGGCACCTTCCGCGACGTCACCTCCGAGCACTACACGGTCCAGCGGCAGACGGCCCTGGCAGCGCTGAACCAGCAGCTGGCCCAGGCCGATTCGCTCGACGACGCGCTCCTTGGCGCCATCGGCGAGCTGAAGGGCGTGTGGCGGGCGCGGCGCGTCCTGGCCGTGACGTTCCCGACCGGAGCGGGCGACGCGGACGACCCCGAGGTGGTCTGCGTCGGCGAGCCGATCGCCTGGTCGGAGATGACCGCCGATCAGCGTGAGTCGATCGCGGACGTGCGCGACGCGGGGCTGCTCACCACCCCGACGGCGGCGACCAGTTCCGGCGGCATCTCGCTGCAGCATCCACGTGGCGTCCTGGTCGTCTGGGTGGAACTGTCCGAGCAACGGCCCTTCGGCCCACGGGATCACACCCTGCTCGCCGTGCTGGCCGGCCGGCTGGGCCAGGGCCTGCACCGCGCCTACCAACTCGACGAGCAGCGCGAGACCGCGGTGGCCCTGCAGCACGCCATGTTGGGGCCCGCCCATCTCCCAACGGGTTTCACCGTGCGGTATCACCCGGCCAGCCGGCCGCTGCAGGTCGGCGGCGACTGGTACGACGTCGTCGACCTCGACGACGGGCGGATCGCCCTCATCGTCGGTGACTGCGTCGGCCATGGCCTCCACGCCGCGACCGTGATGGGTCAGCTGCGCAGCGCCTGTCGCGCGCTGTTCCTCGAACTGTCCTCGCCCAGTGCCGTTCTCGCGGCGATGGACCGCTTCGCGATGCGGCTCCCCGGCGCCCGCTGCACCACGGCCTTCTGCGCGGTGCTCACCCTCGACAGTGGCGAGCTGGTCTTCTCCAGTGCCGGGCACCCGCCCCCGATCCTGGTGTTGGCAGACGGGACCACGACCATGCTGGAGGGCGGGCGTGGGCTTCCACTTGCCTTGCAGCTGGGCAGGATTCGACCCGAGGTGCGGATGACGATGCCCGCCAGGGCCACGCTGCTGCTCTACACCGACGGTCTGGTGGAGCGTCGCGGCACTTCGATGGACGACGGCATGGATTACGCCGCCGATCTCGTCAGGGGTGGCCGGATGGACGAGCTCGACGACCTGGCGGACCACCTGATGTCGGAATTGGAGCCCAGCGGTGGGTATCCGGACGACGTGGCGCTGCTGCTCTACCGGCGGCCCGGCCCCCTGACCGTGACGTTCGCCGCCGACGCCGCCCAGTTGGGGCCGGTTCGAGACACGTTGCGCAGCTGGCTGACCCAGGCCGGGGTGGATGACGACCGGATGCAGGACGTCCTCATCGCCACCGGCGAGGCCGTGTCCAACGCCATCGAGCACGGGCACCGGGATCGCCCCGAGGGCTCGGTCTCGCTGCGCGCGGCCGCCGTCGTCGACCGGCTGTGGGTCACGGTCGCCGACACCGGGACCTGGAAGCGGCCACGAACCGTCGCCGACATCAGTCGCGGCCGCGGCATGGCTCTCATGCAAGGTCTGATGGACGACTTCACCATTCAGTCCGACGACGTCGGCACCACGGTTTCCATGTACGCGAGGATTGACTAATGGCCACACCGTTGACCTTGAACACCGACCGGGACGCCGACGGTGCGCCGCGCGTCGTCGCGGAGGGCGAGATCGACCTCAGCAACATCGCCGTGTTCACCGACGCGCTCACCGAGGCGCGGGCCGGCACCCGTCGGCCCATGACCGTCGACATGAGCGCGGTCAAGTACCTCGACAGCGCCGGCATCAACGCCCTGTTCAACCACGCTGACGAGGTCGACCGGCTGCACCTCATCGTGCATCCGTTCCTCGTCCGCGTGCTGACGATCAGCGGGCTCAGCGAGGTGGCGGTGGTGGAACCCGCCGCCCCGCCCGTCAACGGCGCCTAGCTCGGCACGGGTACCGGGGCGGTGTCGTCGTCGGTGCTCGCCGCGGGCGGCGGCGCCTTGCGAAAGTGGTTGTCGCCGCGCGGGTAGACGACCAGCGGCCACCAGAACCACCGACCCAGAAGCGTGGCGATGGACGGCATCAGCAGCGACCGCACGATGAAGGTGTCCACCAGCAGGCCGATGGCGATCGTGGACCCCATCTGCGCCAGCACCACCAGCTTGCTGAACATCATCGCCGCCATGGTCGCGGCGAACACCAGACCGGCCGAGGTCACCACCCCGCCGGTGCCCGCCATCGAGCGGATGATGCCGGTCTTCAGCCCCGCGTGGATCTCGTCCTTGAACCGGGAGACGAGCAGCAGGTTGTAGTCCGAGCCGACCGCCAGCAGGATGATCACCGACATCAGCATGACCAGCCACTGGATCGGCTTGCCAAAGAGGTCCTGCCACAACAGCACCGAGATGCCGAACGACGCGGCGATCGAACTCGCCGCCGTGGTCACGATGACCAGGGCGGCCACCGCGCTGCGGGTCAGGATGATCATGATCATGAAGATCAGCGTCAGCGCCGACACCACGGCGATCATCAGGTCGTACTTGGCGCCGTCGGCCATGTCGCGGTAGGTGGCCGCCACGCCGCCGAGGTAGATCTTCGCGTCGGACAGCGACGACATCTTCAGCGCGTCCTGGGCGGCCTTGCGTTCGGAGTCCACCCTGGCGATGCCGTCGACGGTGGCGGGGTCGCCCTCGTGGGTGATGAACATGCGCGCGGACTTGCCGTCCGGGGACAGGAACATCGCCAGACCTCGCTTGAAGTCGGGGTTGGTGAACGCCTCCGGCGGCAGGAAGAACAGGTCGTCGTTCTTGGCGTCGTCGAACGCGGCCCCCATCGCCAGGGCGGTGTCGTTGGACGCCTGCATCTGGTCGAGCAACGCCTTCTGCGAGTTGTACGACGCCAGGGAAAGGTCCCGGCTCTGCTTCATCGTGGCGATCGTCTGCGGCAGCAGCGCGGTCAACTTCGGTGCGAGAGCGGACAACTGGTCGGTGTTGGTCTGGACCGCTCCCGTCCGGTCGGTCAGTTCGTCGATCCCGTCGAGGGAGTCGAACAGCGAGCGGATGGCTGCGCACAGGGGAATGTCGAAGCAGTGCGGTTCCCAGTAGAAGTACGCCCGCATCGGCCGGAACGTGTCGTCGAAGTTGGCGATGTTGTCCCGGAGCTTCTCGGTGGTGCCGAGCAGCTCGCGGGACTTCTCCGCCGAGTCCTGGGTCAGCGCGGTCTGCTGCAGGGACAGCTGATACTGCTGCTCCAGGATGGCGATCGAGGCGTTCGTCGAGTCGATCGTCCGCAACTGGTCGGCCAATTGCGCACGCTGGAACGGCAGGTTCATGTTGCTCGTCTGACCCGAGACGCTCGTCTGGAAGGGAATCGAGCTGTGCTGGATCGGGATGCCCAACGGACGGGTGATGCTCTGCACCATGGCGATGCCGTCGGTGTGCATCACGTTGCGCGCCACCGCGTTGAGCACCAGCATGTCGGCGGGGTTGCGCATGTCGTGCGCGGAGTTGACCATCAGGATGTCGGGGTTCATCCGGGCCTGGGAGAAGTGCCGGTCGGCGGCGGCGAACCCGACGTTGGTCGGGGCGTCGTCGGGCAGGTAGTACTGGTCGTTGTAGGCGGGCTTGTACCCGGGGATCGCCACGATGCCGATGAGCACGATGAACAGGCTGACGACGAAGATGGGCCCCGGCCACCGCACGACCGCCGTCCCCACCTTGCGCCAGAAGCGGCTCTGCGCGGGTCGTTTGGACTCGTAGAGGCCGACCTTGCTGCCGAGGAAGAGCACCGCCGGACCGAGGGTGACGGCAATGACCACCACGACGACCATGCCGATCGCCACGGGGGCGCCCATGGTGCTGAAGTAGGGCAGCCGGCAGAAGCTGAGGCAGAACGTGGCGCCGGCAATCGTCAGGCCCGACCCCACGATGACGGGGGCGACGGATCTGAAGGTGGCGTAGTAGGAGTCGTCGCGGTCCAGCCCCATGGCCCGGTCCTCGCGATAGCGACCGAAGATGAAGATGCCGTAGTCGGTGGCCGCGGCGATCGCGAGCATCGTCAGGATGTTGCCCGCGAACGTCGTCAGCCCGAACGCACCGTTGGTGGCGAGCACCGACACCACGCCGCGCGCGGTCAGCAACCCGAGGAACGTCAGGAACAGCTGAACCAGCGTCGTGCGGATCGACCGGTAGACGATCAACAGCATGACGGCGATCGCCGCGAGGGTGATCAGCGTGATCTGGGCGAGGCTGGCGTTGCCGATGACGTGGAGGTCGTCGGTGAGGGCGGCCGGACCGGCGACGTAGGCCTGCACGCCCGGCGGGGCCGTGGTCTCCGCGATGACCTTGCGGACGAAGTCGACGCCCTCGTTGGCCTCGGTCTGACCCTGCTCGCCGGCCAGGTTGATCATCACGTAGGACGCCTTGCCGTCGGCGCTCTGAGCACCGGCCGCGGTCAGGGTGTCGCCCCAGAAGTCCTGAATGTGCTGGATGTGTTGGGGATCGGTCTGCAGCTTCTTGATGATCGCGTTGTAGTAGTCGTGCGCCGGCGGGCCCAGCGGCTGCTGACCCTCGATCACGACCATCACGGTGCTGTTGGAGTCGAATTCCTTGAAGTTCCCGCCCATCAACTTCATCGACGTCATCGACGGTGCGTCCTCGGGCGCCATCGGCGCCGAGTGCAGCTCACCGACGACCTCCAGCTGAGGCGCCATCACGTTGACCAGGACCGCCACCACGACCCAGAACAGGATGATCGGAATGGAGAAGATCCGGATGGCGTGCGGCAGGTAGGGCCGCTTGGGCCGCGGCGCGTCACCCGTCGTCTCGGCCGGCGCTTGACCGGGCATCGCGTGGGTCATGCCGACTTCACCAGGCAGTAGGTCTGGGCTTCGATTCCGTTGGCGGACTGCTCTTCACGGACGATTCCGTTCACGGTGACGCGGCATCCAATCTGATCTCCGTCGGCCCGCGCCATCAGGTTCGCGCTGACCGTCGGCAACGTGGTCGACAGGGTGACCGACCACGGCAGCGCCGCGGTGATCGTGTGGACGTTGGCGTCCGGGTCGAAGTAGCTGATGAGGGCCGTGTCGCCCGGTGAGCCGTAGACGTCGTACACCATGACCTTCGGGTTGAACTGGACGATTTCGATGCCCGAGCCGGCGTTGGCGTTGAGGTCCTGGGAGGCGAACTGGCCGTGCAGGCGGTAGACCACCAGGGCCGAGACCGCCAGCACGACGACCAGGACCAGCGGAATCCACAGTTTCTTGAACCCGCGGCCGATCGGATTGTTCTTCACTACAACGCCTTCCGCTGATCGTCGGTGGGTGGGCCGTCCGCCGAGGCGGCCAGCTTGCGCAGGATGGGCAGGGCGACGCGGGCCGAGAGCTGCAACGCGTTCTGCTCCTCGGGGGTCAGCGTGTCCAGCAGCTCGACGAGGCGTTCCCGGCGCGAGCGTCTGCGGTCGTCGACCGCGTCCTGACCGTGCTCGGTGATGCCGACGAGCGTGACGCGTCCGTCCTCGGGGCAGGCGATCCGGGCCACGAAGCCCTGCCGCTCGAGCCGCGTGATGAGCTGCGTCATCGACGGCTGGCTGATGCCCTCCTTGGCGGCCAGCGTGGTCAGCCGAAGCGGGCCCTCGCGGCACAGCCTGTTGATCGCGAACAGGGCGGACGCGCTCAAGTCGGTTCTGTCGGTGAGGAACCGGGCGGTGAGATCCACCGCCTGGTCTAGGAGTCCGCCGACGCACTCACTGGCGACGCGGTCGCTCGGCTCCTCGATCACCCGCTAGATATATCATGAGACCTATGTAGCAGCGAATCGGCGGCCCGCACAGGTTTCTGCCAGGAACGTCCCAGAAAGGCCGTCACCACGTCGTCGGCGTCCTTGACGGCCGAGTGTCAACGGGCGCGGGAACTTTGACTCGTCGTGATTCGGGCCGGGGATCGACGTCGCGGCACCGCCGGCCAATGCGCCCACCGTTTGCATAACGCGGGCTATGCATTGGACCCCGGCGTCAGGCGAGGACGTCTCCGAGAACGTCGAGCAGCCGGTCGACGTCGGCAGCGGTGTTGTACGGCGCCAGACCGATCCGCAGCCCGCCGGCGTCACCGAGACCGAGCAGCCTGGCCGCCTCGTAGGCGTAGAACGACCCGGCCGGTGCGTTGACGTCGTGCTCGGCGAGCACCGCGCTGACCTCGGCGGCGTCGCGGCCCTCGAAGGTCACCAGCAGCGTCGGGGTCCGCCGGCTGGCGCTCGAGTGGATCCGCACTCCGACGAGTTCCCCCAGGCCCGACTCGATCCGCCGACGCAGCCCGTCCTCGTGGGCCTCCAGGGCGCCCATGCTCGCGACCAGCCGTTCGCGGCGCGAGCCGTCGGCACCCGTCAGGCCCGCGAGGAAGTCGACCGCGGCCGTCGCGCCGGCCATGACTTCGTATGGCAGGGTGCCCAATTCGAAGCGTTCGGGAACGCGATCGGTCGACGGCAGCAGCTTGGCGGGCCGCAGCGCGGCCAGCACGTCGGCTCTGCCGGCCACCGCGCCGCAGTGCGGCCCGAGGAACTTGTACGGCGAGCACGCGTAGAAGTCGGCGCCGAGCCCGCCGACGTCGACCACCCCGTGCGCGGTGTAGTGCACCCCGTCGACGTAGAGCAGCGCGCCGGCGGCGTGGGTGAGGTCGGCGATGGCCCTCACGTCGGGCATCGTGCCGATCAGGTTCGAGGCGGCCGTGACCGCGACGAGGCGCGTGCGATCGCTCAGCTGCGCCGCGACGTTCTCCACCGGAAGCTCGCCGGTGTCGGCGTCGAAGTCCACCCAGCGCACGGTCGCACCCGCCGCGGCGGCGGCGATCACCCAGGGCCGGACGTTGGCGTCGTGGTCGAGCCGCGTCACGACCACCTCGTCGCCGGGGCCCCACCCGGCCGACAACGTGCGCGACAGGTCGAAGGTCAGCGCGGTCATGCTGCGGCCGAAGATCACCTCGTCGGGGTGGGCGTTGAGCAGATCGGCCAGCGCGGTCCGGCAGTCGACGACGATCGCCTCGGCGTTGCGCGCGGCGGCGGTGCCGTGCCCACGGTTGGACAGCGGCTGCAGCATCGCGGCGCGCACGGCGTCGGCCACCGCCGTCGGCGTCTGCGAACCGCCCGGCCCGTCGAAGAAGGCGGTGCCACCGTCGAGGGCGGGAAAGCAGGCGCGGACCGCATCGGCGTCGATAGCGGTGTCGGGTGCACTGGTCACCCACGAAGTCTGACCCACGCCCGTGGTGTCCGCAGTGGGCGGCATACTCGTGTCGTGGACACCGAGCGGTTCTGGACCGAAGCCGAACGACACGTGGTGCGCTATGGGGCGGCCTTCGTCCCGCGGGTCATCAAGCGGGCCAACGGATGTCATGTGTACGACGAGAACGGCACGGCGATCCTCGACTTCACCTCGGGGCAGATGAGTTCGGTGCTGGGCCATTCCCATCCGGACGTCGTGGCCACGGTGTCGACGGCGGTGGCCACCCTCGACCACCTCTACAGCGGCATGCTCAGCGAGCCGGTGGTGGAGTTGTCGACCAGGCTCGCGGCGACGCTGCCCGCCTCGTTGACCAAGGTGCTGCTGCTGACCACCGGCGCCGAGTCCAACGAGGCCGCGATCAAGATGGCCAAGCTCTACACCGGCAGGTACGAGGTGGTGTCCTTCGACCGGTCGTGGCACGGCATGACCTCGGGGGCGGCGTCGGCGACGTTCAGCGCCGGGCGCCGAGGCTACGGTCCGCCGATGCCGGGCAACCTGACCTTGCCGACGCCGAACGCCTTCCGGTCGCCGTTCCGGCACGCCGACGGCAGCTACGACTGGCGCGCGGAACTGGAGTACGGCTTCGCGGCCGTCGACGCGCAGTCCTCGGGCAGCCTGGCCGCGTGCCTGGTCGAGCCGATCCTGTCCTCGGGCGGCATCATCGAACCGCCGCCGGGGTACCTGGCCCGGCTTGCGGAGCTCTGCACCGAACGCGGCATGCTCCTGATCGCCGACGAGGCGCAGACCGGAATCGGGCGCACCGGAACGATGTACGCCTTCGAACGCGACGGCATCGTCCCGGATCTGCTGACGCTGTCGAAGACGCTCGGCGCCGGCCTGCCCGTGGCCGCGGTCGTCACCACCGACGAGATCGAATCCGTCTGTCACGAACGGGGTTTCCTGTTCTTCACCACCCACGTGTCGGACCCGCTCGCCGCGTCGGTCGCGCTGACGGTGCTGACCGTCGTCGAACGCGACGGGCTCGTCGACCGGGCAGCGGTTCTCGGCCGGCACCTCGGGACGCGGCTGGCCGCGCTTCGTGATCGGCACGAGCAGGTGGGCGACGTGCGCGGCCGGGGGCTGCTGCAGGGCATCGAGCTGGTGGCCGACAAGGTGAGCAAGGCGCCGGCCGACGACCTCGGGGCGCGCGTCACCGCGGAGTGCCTCCGCAGGGGGCTGCACATGAACATCGTGCAGCTGCCCGGCATGGGCGGCATCTTCCGCATCGCCCCGCCGCTGACGATCCGCGACGCCGACCTCGACGCGGGACTCGACATTCTGTCCGACGCGCTGGCGGCCTGCCTGTAGTCAGTGCCCCAGCTGGGCGGCGAGCGCCGTGCCGAGCCGGTGCCCGGACAGCCAGGCCGACTCGATGCGTGGCGCACCGGACGGACACCACGAGTCACCGCACAACCCGAGTGGACGCCCGCCCCGGTCGGTCAGCCCGTAGGCCTCGTCGTCATGCGTGGCAACGGGTTTCGCGAACGTCCAGCGGTGGGCGAGGGTCCAGTCCGGGGTTGCCGTGACGTCGGCGACGCGACCCAGCGCCGCCAGGACGGGGGCCACCGCGCCGTCGGGGTCGTCGAGGTGCGCCGCGGCGCGGTCGGCGGTGGTGTGGACGACGAGGACGGCGGCGCCGTCACCGCGTCGTGACCCGTCGTCGGCGATGGTGGTGACGTCGGGGTCGTCGTTGACGAAGGCCGCGTCCGGAAAGGGCCAGCAGCGCTGCCCCCAGCCCGCCGCGACGGTGATCACCGGTTCGTAGTCGACCCAGTCCGCGGCGTCGGGGGCCAGGCGGGCGGCCTGCGGATCGGGCATCGCCAACACGACGGCGTCGTGGTCCAGGTCGTCGAGGGAGTCGACCGCGCTCTCGCAGCGCACCACGCCGGGCAGCGACGCCCGCACCAGGGACCGCAGCCCGTCGGGAGCGGCGTAGCGCATCGGGCCGGAGGTCTGGCGGTGGCCGTCGGCGGAGTACACGTCGAGGGTGTCGGTCCAGTCCCGCACCAGCTTCTGGGCCGACCATCGCTCGACCGCGGCGACGAAGTCGGGCTCCTTGGCCGTGAAGTAGGCCGCACCCAGGTCGACGCGGCGGCCGTGCAGGGTCGGGGCGGCCATCCGCCCGCCCGGCGCCCGGCCCCGTTCGATCAGGTCGACCGAGACGCCGTGCTCGCGAAGGACGTGCGCGCACACCGCCCCGGAGATGCCGGCACCGATGACTGCGACTCGCGAGGACACGCCTCCAACCTAGCCCGGGACGACGACGGCGTTCGGCGGCCGGCCACCCGAGGCGAAGACGTCGATCTGGTCGAGGGCGACGCGGAACGCCCGGTCCCAGGCGCCCTCGGTGCTGCCGGCGACGTGCGGGGTGAGGAGCAGGTTCGGCGCCGACCACAGCGGGTGCCCGGGCGGCAGCGGCTCGGGATCGGTGACGTCCAGCGCCGCACGGAGCCGGCCGGAGGTCAGTTCGGCGATCAGCGCGTCGGCGTCGACGGCACTGCCGCGGCCGGCGTTGACCACCACGGTGCCGTCGCGCAGCCTGCCCAGGAACGCGGCGTCCAGCAGGTGGTGGGTCTCCGGCGTGGCGGGCAGCATCGCCACCACGGCGTCGGCGTCGGGGAGCAGGTCGTCGACGTCGGCGAGGGCAGCGACACCGTCGCGGGCCGTCCGCCCGGTGAGCGTCACCTCGACCTCGAACGGGGTGAGCCGCGCGGCCAGGTTCACGGCCAGGTCGCCGGCGCCCAGCACCAGGACGCGCTTGCCGATGAGCGTCTCGGTGTCCTTGAAGCCCCAGACGCCGTCGGCCTGAAGGGCTCGGAACCCCGGCAGGTCGCGGTAGATGGACAGCAGCACCGCCACCACCCACTCGGCCGTCGAGCCGCCGTGCGCCCCACGCCCGTTGGAGAGCATCACCCCGTCGGGAAGGTGCGGCACCCACTGCTCGTAGCCGGCGTTGAGCGTCTGGACGAGGCGCAAGTTGGGCAGGTCGACGAACCGGGCGCCGGTGGCGGCGGCCTCGTCGAACCCCACCACGACCACCTCGGCGTCGAGGTAGTCGGCCGGCCACGGTTCGCCGGGCCGGTAGAACGCCGCCGTCAGGCCCTCCGAAGGGGCGGGAAGTTCGAGGCCGAGGTCGTCTGGCACGAGCACTTTCACGGTGCCCACGCTAGTGACGTCCGGGCTACAGATACGGGTCGGCCCACGCGCTGATGATGCGGGCCGCCCTGGCGGCCTGATTCTTCCCGGTCAGCAGGTGGTCGGCACCCTCGAGGGAGACGAAGCTGCGCGGATGCCGGGCCGTGCGGAAGATGTCGCTGGCGTTGGCGATGCCGACGGTGTTGTCGGTGGGGGAGTGCATCACGAGCAGCGCTCGGCGCAGCGTGCGAATCCGTTCGCGCAGATCCGCGGCGCGGACGTCGTGGATGAAGTGCCGCTTCAGCGTCAGGGCCTTGCCGCCGACGAGGAACGGCGCCTCGCCGTCGGCTTCGATCAGGTGGACCAGCGCGTCGTAGTTGTGTTCGACGTGCGCGGGCTCATACGGCGCCCCGACGCTGGCGACCGCCGCCACCGTGTCGCATTCGTGCGCGCCGGCGATCGCGGCGGCGCCGCCGAACGAGTGCCCGACGAGGAGGTGGACCTCGCGTCCCGTGCCGTTCATGAACTCGACTGCCTGCACGGTGTCGGCGACCTTGTGCGAGAACGAGCCGTCGCCCCAGTCGCCGTCGGAATCGCCGAGGCCCAGGTTGTCGAAGCGCAACATGCCGATGCCGTCGGCGGCCAACTGCTTGCACATCCGGCTCGCCGCGGGACTGTCCTTGCCGAGGGTGAAGCCGTGGGAGAAGACGCCCCATCCGCGGATCTCGCCGTCGGGGAGGTCGACCACTCCGCGCAGGGTCGGTCCGGTACTGCTGGGGAAACTGACGGGCTCGGCCACCCGCAGATCTTGTCACCGACGGCCGCGCTCAGTGCCGTCATCGGGCACTTATGAGATCGATGCCACCCGGCCGCGTCACTCCGCGGCCGCGGCGAGCTCCTTCTCGGCGCGCGCGTCGTCGTCCCGGTCCCCCGGCTCCTCGTCGGGCCGGTGCCCCTCGCCGAACTTGCGGACGGCGCGGATCTTGTTCATCACGTCCAGCGCGGCGACCTTGTAGGCCTCGGAGAACGTGGGGTAGTTGAGGATCGCGTCGACCAGGTAGTCGACGGTGCCGCCGCAGCCCATCACCGCCTGCCCGATGTGCACCAGTTCGGTGGCGGCCGTGCCAAAGATGTGTACCCCGAGCAGCTTTCGATCCTCGGTGGAGACCAGCAGCTTGAGCATGCCGTACGAGTCGCCGGCGATCTGGCCGCGCGCCAGCTCCCGGTAGCGGGACACCCCGAACTCGTACGGGACGGAATCCTTCGTCAGCTCAAGTTCGGTGGCGCCGACGAACGACAACTCCGGAATCGTGTAGACGCCGATCGGTTGCAGGGCCGTCATGTCGTTGGCCGGTTCCCCAAAGGCGTGATAGGCGGCGAGCCTGCCCTGGTCCATCGACGTCGCCGCGAGCGCAGGAAAGCCGATCACGTCGCCCACGCTGTAGATGTGGTCGACCTTGGTCCGGAAGTGGTCGTCCACCTCGATGCGCCCGCGGTCGTCGGTGGCCAGCCCGGCCGCCTCCAGGTTCAGTCCCTCGGTGCGTCCGATGCGGCCGGCCGAGTACATGACCGCCTCTGCGGCGATCTTCTTGCCGCTGGCCAAGGTGGTCAGCGTGCCGGCGGACGAGACGTCGACGTTGGTGACCTCCTCGCCGAACCGGAACGTCACGGCGGAGTCGCGCAGATGGAAGCGCAGCGCCTCCACCACCTCTGGGTCGCAGAAGTCGAGCATGGTGTCGCGCTTCTCGACGACCGTGACGTGGCTGCCGAGCGCGGCGAAGATCGACGCATACTCGATGCCGATCACCCCCGCGCCGACGACGACCATCGAGCTGGGGATGAAGTCGAGGTTGATGACCTCGTCGGAGTCGAGCACGCGCTCCGCGTCGAAGTCGACGCCGTCGGGTCGCCGCGGCGTGGTGCCGGTGGCGATGACGACGAAATCGCCGGTGAGGGTGCGATGTTCGGCGGCGTGCGAGCCCTCCACCTTGACGGTGTGCGCGTCGACGAAGCTGCCGTTGCCGATGTGCAGGTCGACGTGGTTGCGCATCAGCTGATTTCGGATGACGTCGACCTCGCGGTCGATCACGTGCGACGTGCGCTGGTGCAGATCGGCCGGCGTGATGTGCTCCTTGACGCGATAGCTCGCGCCGTAGAGTTCGCGCTGGTTCATTCCGGTCAGGTGCAACACCGCCTCGCGCAGCGTCTTCGAGGGGATGGTGCCGGTGTTGGTGCACACGCCGCCCACCATGTGGCCGTGCTCGACGATGGCCACCTTCTTGCCGAGTTTCGCGGCGGCCAGGGCCGCCTTCTGCCCGCCCGGGCCCGAGCCGATCACGATCAGGTCGTACTCAGTCTCACTCGCCATGAGAGGAGGCATACCCACATCTGGCGATCGGCCCCCACGATTAGCGCGGCGTTTCGCCGAGACTGCCGGGGTGTTTCGCGTGCAACGGTCCCGTAAAACTTGGGATCCCAAAATGAGGGCGTCGATCGGCCATTGGCCCGCTGAGCTGCGGTGACGCGGCGCCGTCGGCCGCTGGGGGCACCTGCGTCACGCGTTGACACGGACGGTCCGTCGGCCCAGTCTCATTTGGGATCCCAAATCGGGACCGCAGCGAGGAGGCCGGGGTGACGCAGATCGGGAGGCGACTCGGCTTCATCTGCCCGTCGTCGAACACCGCGTTCGAGCCCGCCGCCTGGGCACTGCTCGCCGACGGGGCGTCGATGCACGTCACCCGGGTCGGGGTCACCCGCATCGCGCTGGAGTCGGCTTCCGACGTCCAGTTCGACGTCTCGGGCATGACGGCCGCCGCGCGTCTGCTGGCCGAGGCCCGGGTCGACGTCGTCGCCTGGGCCGGCACGTCCGGTTCGTGGCTCGGCGTCGACCGGGACCGCGCCCTGTGCGACGCGCTGGCGGCGGCGGCCGGCGTGCCCGCGACGACGTCCACGCTCGCGGTCCTGGAAGCCTGCCGGGCCTACGGCGTCGACCGGCTCGGACTGGTGAGCCCCTACACCGCCGACGTGTCGGCACGGATCGCAGAGGAATTGGGCCGCAACGGGATTCAGGTGGTCGACGAGCAGTACCGGGGCCTGGCCACCAACTTCGACTTCGCGTCGGTCGGGCCCGACGACGTCGCGTCCATGATCGCCGCCGCCGCCCACGGCGCCGACGCCGTCGCCGTCATGTGCACCAACGTGGACGGGGTGGCGCCTGCGGCGCGCGTCGGAGCGCAGCTGGGCACGCCCGTGTTCGACTCGATCGGCGCCACCGTGTGGCACGCCGCGGGCCTGGCCGGCGACGACGCCCCGATGCCGGCGCTCGGAGAACTCGGCGTCAGCGGCCGGCTGCGCGCGGGGATGCAGACGCTCACCGAACACCTGCGCCACCGGACCGGGGGCGACCGCACCACGCTGCGCATCGATCTGCCGGCTGCCGGCTGCTCGGTCGGCACGTGCGCCGCGGAATCGCACGGCCCGACGGTTCGCTCGATCCGCCGGGACGCCACGCTGCCGCAGCGCGACCTCGACACGGTGCGCTGGATCGAACAGCACCGCCGACCCCTGGTGCAGCCCGACTTCGCTCGTGTGCCCCGTCCGCCTCTCGCGCTGGTCGACGTCTACGGCGTGCGGGCGCAGATGCTCGCACCGGTGGTGCTCGGCGCCGACATGGTGGGGTGGCTGTCGGTGCACAGCCTGACCGAACGCGCCTGGACCGACGCCGACCAGCTGGCCGTCGACCTGGCGGCCCGTGACGTCGAGGCGCTGCTGGCGGCCCATGCCAACCTGGTGACGGTGTGACGTGGTGACCCCGATACTGAAGCCCGTGACGCACATCGGCCGCCAGCACGGCCGACCCCTGCGCGAATTCGTCCGCGACGCCATCCGGGACCGCATCTCCGACGGCACCTACCCGCCCGGCACCCGCCTGGTCGAACGCGACCTCGCCGCGGACTTCGAGGTGTCCCGGCTGCCGGTCCGCGAGGCCCTGCGCATGCTCAACACCGAGGGCTTCGTGGAGATGCTGGCGACCCGGGGCGTCATCGTCCGCCAGCTCTCCCGCGTCGACGTCGAGGAGCTCTTCGACGTTCGCGAAGCGCTGGAGACGACGGCCTTCGGCAAGGCCGCCGAACGTGCGACCAAGGACGACGTCCGGCGCCTGGAGGCGTTGGCACGCAAGGCCGAGCGCGCCGTCGAGACCGGCGACCGCGACACCGTGCACGCCTGCAACGTCGAGTTCCACGACCTCGTGCCGGAGATGGCGCGCAACAAGTTTCTGGTGCAGATGCTCGAGCCGATCGAGGGCCGACTGCACTGGATCAACCTGCAGAACGACGAACCCGACGTGCTGTGGGCCGAACACCGAATCATGCTGCAGGCCTTGATCGCCGGTGACGCCGGTCGCGCCCGCCAGTTGTCGTACGAGCACATCGACGTGAATCGTGCCCGGGTGCTGCACCACCTCTTCGGCGCCCCGTAGGACCGCCCCACCCACCTCCAGATCACACCCGGCCCCCGGGTGGTACTCCGTCACGCCCACCACCGTTGCAGGAGAAGCATGTCCACCACCGCCCACGAACCGCACCTCGACCTCGCGCAGGAGTACGAACACGAACCCGTGCCCCGCGCTGCGCGGCGCAGTCTGACCTCAATCGCCGCCGTCTGGTTCGGCTTCCCGATGAACCTCGGCAACGCCGTCTTCGGCGGGGTGATCGTCTACAACCTCGGCACCGTCGCCGGGCTCAGCGCCATCCTGATCGGCAACGTCGTGCTGTTCGCCTACGTCGGTGCCCTGAGCTTCGTTGCGGGGCGCACGGGCAAGAGCTTCTCGCTGCAGGCCGCCGCGACGTTCGGGGACCGCGGCAGGGTGATCGCCGCGGCCTTCCTGGCGACGGTGGTCCTCGGCTGGTTCTCCTTCCAGATCGGGCTGACCGGCACCACCCTGCAGGGCGCTCTCGGGTGGTCGGCCGTCCTCGGCGCGGTGATCGGCGGGGTGCTGTACACCGCCGTCACGATCGTCGGAATCCGAGCCCTGTCGTGGCTGGGGATGGTGGCCGCGCCGCTGTTCGTCGTGCTGGCGATCGTCGCGATCACGTTGGGCAGCAGCGATTCCGGTGCATCGCTCGGTGACGTCGTGTCCTACCACGGTGCGGGCACCGCCCTGTCCTTCGGCGCGGCCGTCAGCATCGTCATCGCCGGGTTCGCCGACTCCGGCACGATGACCGCCGACTTCACCCGGTGGTCCACCAGCGGACGCTCGGCGGTGGCCGCCACGTTCACCGCGTTCCCGGTGGCCAACGTCATCGCCTACGCCGTCGGCGGTCTCGTCGTCGCCGTCGGCGGATCCAAGGATCCGGCCACCGAGGGCGGCGGGTTCCTCAACCTGCTGACCGGCCACGGCGTCCTGCTGTCCGCCGTCGCGGTGGTGTTCGTCTTCATCAACCTCGGCTCGGTGGCCTCGCACTGCCTGTACAACGGTGCCGTCGGCTGGTCCGGGATCACCCGGGCGGGCATGCGGCCCATCGCCATCGGCCTCGGTGTCGTCGGCCTGGTGGTCGCCGCCACCGGAGTCTGGGCGTACTTCCTGGACTGGCTGAACCTGCTCGGCATCTTCGTTCCCCCGATCGGTGCGGTGCTCATCGTCGACCAGCTGGTGCTGCGCAGGGTCGACGCCGGCCTCATCGCCTACCGTCCCACGGCGTTCGCCGGCTGGATCCTGGGCGCCGCGGCCGCCACCGCCTCGCACTACCTGATGCCGGGATCGGTCGACGCGCTGGTCGGAATCATCGCCGCCGCAGCGGGATACGCGGCGCTGGAGGCGGCTCGTCAGTACGCGGGTCAGCGCGGCGCGAGGACGGAGGCGGCGTGACCGTCGTCGAACTCCTCGACGCCATCGCCGCGGGCGCCGCGTCGCCGGTGGACCTGGTCGACGCGGCGCTGAGCCGGCTGGCCGAGGCCGATCCCGCGCTGCACGCCTTCTGCACCCCGACCCCGGAGATCGCGCGGGCGCGCGCCGTCGAGGTCGAACGTCAACTCCGCGACGGCGTGGCGGGACCGCTGGCCGGGGTGCCCTACGCCGTCAAGGACCTGATCTGCACCAAGGGAATTCGGACCACCTCGGGCTCGGTCGCGTACGCCGACTTCGTTCCCGACACCGACGACGTCTCGGTGGAGCGGCTCGACGGCGCCGGTGCGATCAGCCTGGGCAAGACGAACGCCAGCGAGTTCGGCTACTCCGCGACCGGGGCCAACCCGCTGTTCCCGGAGACCAGGAACCCGTGGGACCTCGACCGCACCCCCGGCGGGTCGAGCGCGGGCACCGCGGCCGCGGTCGCCGCCGGGATCGTGCCGTTCGCCCTCGGCAGTGACGGCGGCGGCTCGATCCGCATCCCGGCCGCCCTGTGCGGACTGGTCGGCTTCAAGGCGTCGATGGGACGGGTACCCGTCTACCCCGGCTGCCGCGATCACCGTCACCCCGGCGTATCCGGTTGGGAGAGCATCGAACACATCGGTCCGCTGGCCACCACCGTGGACGACGTCGCGGTGGTGATGGCCGCTCTCGCCGGACCGGATCCACGGGACCGGCACACCATCCCCGCCGGCGACGTCGACTGGCTGACCGCCACGGCCCGGCCCGACCTGCGCGGGCTGCGCATCGGCTATACGCCCGACTTCGGCTACCTTCCGGTGGACCCGGAGGTTCGGGCGGCGGCCGACCGCGCCGCCGAGCTGTTCGCCGCAGAACTCGGGGCCGAGGTCGAGACGTTCGTGCCCACCTGGCCCAATCCGGCGCCGCACTTCACCGCGCTCATCATGAACGAGACCGATCTGGTCGGCATGCGCGCGATGGTCGCCCGGTTCGGCGCGCGAATGTCGCCGCGGCTGGTTGAGATGCTCGACACCGATTGGACGGCAGAGGACTTCACCCAGGCACTGATGATGCGCAAGGCCGTCGTCAACGACGTGGCCGCGACGATGCGCCGGTTCGACCTCATCCTCTCCCCGACCAGCGCGGTGCCCGCGTTCCCGCTGGGTTGCGAGGGCCCGACCGAGGTCGACGGCGTCGCGGTCGCCCCGACGTCCTGGCAGGGGTTCACCCCGATCGCCAACCTCACCGGTCAGCCGGCCATCAGCGTGCCGTCGGGGCTGACGGAAGCCGGGCTGCCGGTCGCCGTCCAGCTGATCGGCCCGCACCTCGGCGACGGTGTCGTGCTCGCCGCCGCGGCCGCCTACGAACGCCAGGCCCGCGCCGCAGGGCACTGGCCGGCGCTACGTGCCGCCACCGCGACGTGAACCGGTCGTGAACTAAATGTGCGCAAGCTTCTCGAACACGCCCCGGGCGTCGATGATGGAGGGATGACCCTCTCATCCGACGCACCGGCGCGCACCCGGAGGCCGCACTGGTCACTCGCGCGGACGTGGCTGCTGCAGCCGGGCACCCCCGATGGCCACGACGCCTTCGACGCCGCGGTGGCGGGCAGTGCCGACGTGGTCGTGCTCGACGTCGAGGACGGGCTGCCCGACGCGCGCAAGCCCGCGGGCCGTCAGTCGGTGGCCGAGTGGCTCTACGCCGGCGGGCAGGGCTGGGCGCGGGTCAACAGCACGGCCTCCCCGTTCTGGGCGGCCGATCTGAACGCGCTGTCCGGAGCGCCGGGACTGCTGGGCGTCATGCTGGCCAAGACCGAATCCGCCGACGACGTCGCCGCGACGTGCTCCCGGTTGCCCGCGGGCACCCCGGTGGTCGCCCTGGTCGAATCGGCCGTCGGAGTCGAGTCGGTCTCCGACATCGCCCGGGCTCCCGGCTGTGCGCGAATTGCGTTCGGCGTCGGCGACTTTCGGCGCGACACCGGCATGTCCGCCGACCCCATGACGCTGGCCTACCCGCGCGCCCAGCTGGTGATCGCCAGCCGCGCGGCGGGACTGCCCGCTCCGGTCGACGGACCGACGCTGCGGGACCGGTCGGCGGACCTGGCCAGGGACACCGCGGTGACGAAGTCCGCCGGGATGACCGGGCGGCTGTGCCTGGACTCCGCGCACGCCGAGACGGTCAACGCACTGCTCAGCCCGTCGCCGCTGGAGATCGACGAGGCGCGTGCCACGCTGGCCCGTCTGGACGCCCCGGCCGGACCGTACGACGGAAGCGTCGGCCCCACCCGCGCCCGCGCCGAGGCCGTACTCGACTACGCGACGAAACTGGGCCTCGTGCACTGATCTCGTCCGGCACACTGACGTTCCATGAACTTCGACCGGGACGTCACCGGACTGGTGATGATCGATCCGTACAACGACTTCATCTCCGAGGGCGGCAAGGTGTGGGACCGCCTCAAGTCGATCGCCGAGGCCAACCACTGCGTGCCCAACCTGGAGCGGGTGCTCACCGCGGCCAGGGCATCGGGCATTCGCGTCTTCTACGCCATGCATCACCGGTACCGGCCCGGCGACTACGAGACCTGGAAGTACGTCGCCCCCATTCAGAAGGCGGCGTGGGGTCGCAAGACGTTCGAATACGGCACGTGGGGTGGTGAGATCCACCCGGCGCTGGTGCCGGTCGACGGCGAGATCGTCGCCCAGGAGCATTGGTGCTCGAGCGGATTCGCAAACACCGACCTGGATCTGCAGCTGAAGAAGCACGGGGTGCACCAGCTGATCGTGGTCGGGCTGATCGCGCACACCTGCGTCGAGTCCACCGTGCGGTTCGGTGCGGAACTGGGCTACGACGTCACCGTGGTCGCCGATGCGACCGCCAGCTATTCGGAGCGCGAGATGCAGTCAGCACTGGAGATCACCTTGCCGAACTACGCGGCGGTAGTCACGACCAACGAGGTGCTCGCCGCCCTGAGCTGAGCTCGCCGAGACTACGGTCGTTGCGCGAAATCTCCCGAAATCGCGCAACGACCGTAGTCTCGCGGGCATCTAGGTGTGATGTCCAGGGACGTTGTCCCGTTGTCTGTCGGTGAGCCTGTGTGACAGGGAAGGCCTCCGGTTGTGAAGTGGAGCTGTCTAGGAACCGCTTCACCAACCAGGAGGCCTTCGTGTCCCA
>NZ_NPKR01000017.1 GCF_008329535.1 Mycolicibacterium sp. P1-18 | reverse complement strand
CCGCGGAGGTGAACGGCGTGCCGTCGTGGAACTTCACGCCCTCCCGCAACTTGAAGGTGAACACCTTGTTGTCCGGCGAGGCCGTCCACTCGGTGGCCAAAAGCGGTTCCAGCTCGGGCTTGTCGGTGCCGCCCTTGTACTGCAGCAGACCCTCGTAGGTGTTGGTCGTCAGCAGCAGACCCTGACCCGCGTAGAAGATGTCGGGGTCCGGCGGCTGCCCCGGATCCTGCAGGAACGACAGGTGCAACACCTTGTCGGTCGGCGCGGCGTTCGGCGTGCTGCTGCCCGAATCCGAACCGCCGCACGCGGTCAACGCGACGACGGCCACCGCGGCGACGGCCGCGACGGCGCGGAGTCTGGTGGTCATCGAGTGGCGTCTTCGAGTGCGGGAGCGGCCAGCTCGTGGAACGCGGCGAGGATCTCGTCACTGGTGCGCAGCGCACCGGTCTGCAGGTACTCCATCGCGTCCAGGGCCGCGTCGTGCCGGTACTGCGAGGACCCGCCGACACAGTCGGTGACCACGCGAACGTAGTAGTCGCGCTGGTGCGCGTCGGCGAAGGTGTAGTGCACGCAGACGTCGGTGAGGCCGCCGACGAGGATCAGCGTGTCGGCCTTCAGACCGCGGAGCACGATGTCGAATTCGGTGCCGATGAACCCGGAGTAGCGCCGCTTGACGAGGTGGAATTCGTTCCGGGACCCGTCGAGCACCGGTCGCAAGGTGGGTTCGAGGTCGGTGCCACGCTGCCCCTCCACGCAGTGCACGCCCTCGACGCCGTCGAGCTCTCGCCCGAAGTCGACGCCATTGGGCCGGTGCACCTCCTGAAAGAACACCACCGGGATGTCCGCGGCGCGCGCCGCGGCGAGCAACCGTTCGGCGACGGCGACGCGTTCGGCGTTGCCGGGCATGACGGCGATTCCCATCTCGTCCGCGGGCAGTCCCCCGCCCTCCTGCATGTCGACGACGACGAACACCGGGTTTCCCACGATGAGCGGTTGTTTCGGCACCTAACCTCCTGTTGTGGCGATACGTGGATCAGCTGCGGCCTGCAAGAGGTCCACCGCCGTGTTGATGAAGACGTAGAGGGCACCGAGCATCAGGGTCACGCCGGCGATCGCCGGGAAGTCCGCGACCGGGATGCTCTGGGCGATGTACTGACCGATGCCCGGCCACCCGAAGACCTGCTCGACCACCAGCACACCCGAGAACATCAGTCCCACTTGCAGTCCCGTCATCGACAGCGCCGAGCCGACGGAGTTGCGCAGGACGTGCCTGGCCAGAATGTCAACCTCCGACAGGCCCTTGGCACGTGCCGTGCGGGCGTAGTCGCCGTCGATGTCGCCGAGCAGGCTGCTGCGAAGCACGCGCCCGATGGCGACGGCGGGCCCGATCGCGATCACCAGCGCGGGCAGGATCAGGTGGTGGAAGGCGTCGGCGGCGACGTCGAACCGCCCGTGCAGCAGACCGTCGACGGTGAGCAGCCCGGTGGGCCCGGTGGGCGGATTGGCGATCGAGATCCGGCCGTTGGCGGGCACCCAGCCCAGTTCCTTGTAGAACACGATCAGACCGACGATGCCGAGCAGGAACATCGGCGCCGAGGACCCGGTGAACAGAACGGCCCGCAGCACGCCCGCGCCCCGCCAGTTCAGCGTCGTGCTGAACGCCAGCAGGACGGCCAGCACCAGCGCGAACGCCAGACCGTAGAGCGCCAGTTCCAGGGTGGCCGGGAAGAAGGTGCCGAGGTCGGAGGCGACGCCGTGGCGCGTGCGGAACGACGTGCCGAGGTCACCGGTCACCGCGCCGGTGAGGTAGTGCCAAAACTGCACCAGGACGGGCTCGTTGAGCCCGAGGGCCTCGCGGCGCGCGGCCACCGCCTGGGCCAAGGCCTGGGCACCCAGTTGGGCCTTGACGGGATCCATCGGCGAGATGTGCTGCAGGAAAAACATCACGCCGGTGAGGGCGATCAGGATGGCGGCCATGGCGCCGATGCGGCTGGCGATGAATGTCTTCATGGGCTAACTCGTCTTCATCAGGTTGCGCAGGCTGTCGCCGGCGATGTTTCCGATCAGCGCCAGCACCAGCACGCCCAGACCGGGCATCACCGGAATCCACCACTGCTGCAAGAAGTAGCTCAGGTTGCGGGCCGAGTCGGCGCCGAGTTCCGCGGCCGGGGCGGACTGTCCGAGGCCGAGGAACGACAGCGCGGCCAGGGTGAGGATCAGCGTGCCGACGTCGAGGCTGGCGGCGACGACCGCGTTGGGCACCGCGCCCGGCAGCAGGTGGCGCCGTGCCAGCCGAAAGCGGTTGACACCGGCCAGTTTTGCCGCTTCCACGTGTGGCCGGGCGGCCAGCCGGGCCACCTCGCCACGCACCAGCCTCGCGTAGAACGGCCACCACACGATGGAGACCGCCACCAGGGTGTGGACGAAGCCCGGGCCCAGCGCCGCGACGACGGCGATGGCCAGCACCGGGGCGGGCAGGGACAGGAAGCCGTCGGTGATGCGCATCAGCACCCCGTCGACCCAGCCCCCGGTCGCGCCGGCGATCAAACCCACCAGCCCGCCGAAGAGAAGGCCGACGGCCACCACGACCAGAGCGGCGAACCAGCTCGAGCGCACCCCGTAGAGGACCCGCGAGAGGATGTCGCGGCCGATGCTGTCACTGCCGAGGATGAATCCGCTCTTGCCGGGCGCCTGCAGCGGCATGCCGACGGGCACCAGCGGATCGTGCGGCGCCAGCAGCGGCACGGCGAGGGCGACGAGCGTCACCACGACGATCAGCGAGACCCCGGCCCAGTTCAGCGCCGTGGAACGGGATTGCATCGACGGGAAGCGTCGCACCCGCCCGCGGACCAGTGGCACCGCCGGTGGCGCCGCCGTTGCGATGGCCATCAGACCGCTCTCCTCTCGATGCATGCCACTTGGTGTGGGTTGCCGGGGAACCCTTCGAGCCGGACGTCGAGTTCGGCTCCGCTGCAGGCGTCGACCGCCACCTCGCATCGCGGATGGAAGGCACATCCCGTCGGCGGGGACAGTGGACTGGCGGGTTCGCCTGGCAGAACACGGGATTCGCGGCCGAGGTCCGGGATCGAGTCGACCAGCGCCTGGGTGTAGGGATGCGCCGGCTCGGCGATGACCCGTTCGGCCGGTCCGATCTCGACGATCCTGCCGAGGTACATCACCGCGATCCGGTCGGCCACGACCCGGGCCACCGACAGGTCGTGGGTTACGAAGACCACCGACATGTCGAGGCTGCGCCGCAGATCGCCGATCAGGTTCAGCACCGAGGCGGCCAGCGACACGTCGAGCGCACTGGTCGGCTCGTCGCACAGCAGCACCGACGGCGGCACGACGGTGGCGCGCGCCAGCGAGACGCGCTGCCGCTGACCACCGGAGAGCTGGCCCGCCCTGGACTTCGCGATCTCGGCGGGCAGCCCGACCCGGCCGAGCACCTCCTCGACGGCGTCTCGGCGTTGGGATCGCGACAGGCCCGTACCGGTCAGCCGCTCGGAGATCAGCTCACCGACCGAAAGCCACGGCGTGAGCGACGCACCGGCGTCCTGGAACACCATCTGGGGTCGTTGGCCCTCGACGAGGTCGACCTGGCCGGAGGTCGGCTTCTCCAGGCCGGCGACGACCCGCAGCAGGGTGGACTTGCCGGAGCCGCTCTCCCCCACCAGGGCCACCGACTCACCGTGCGCGACACGCAGCGAAACACCGCGCAGCGCTTGCAGTTTGCCGGCGCTGGAGGACCGGTCCAGCCACTTCTTGGCCACCGAGAACGTCTTGGTGACGTTGCGGACGTCGACCGAGGCGGGCATCTCCGCCTGGCTGGCGGCGACCGCGTGGGTCTCCTCGGTGGGGGCGGTCTTCGGATCGGCGTCGGTCGCCACGACCTCGAGGGGCAGGATGCATGCGCTGGTGCGGTCGTCGGCCACCGCGACGGGGTCGGGTGGTGACGTCGTGCACTCCTCGCGAGCGAGCCCGCACCGGGGCTCGAAGGCGCAGCCGGGCAGCGGGGACACCGCGCTGGGCACCGAACCGGCGAGTGCGGCCAACGCGCGATCGCGGGGGGTCTCCAACGTCAGACGCGACCGCAATAGTCCGCGGGTGTACGGGTGCGCCGGCGCGTCGAGGACCGCGGCCGTCGGGCCGACCTCGGCGATGCGGCCCGCGTACAGCACCGCGATGCGGTCGGAGATCTGTGCGGCGACACCGAGATCGTGGGTGATGAAGACGATGCTGCAGCCCAGGTCGTCGCGCAACCGCCGTAGCAGGCGCAGCACCTGGGCCTGCACCGTGACGTCGAGGGCGGTCGTCGGCTCGTCGGCGATGATGAGGTCGGGATCGCCGGCGATGGCGATCGCGATCATCACGCGCTGCCGCAGGCCGCCGGACAGTTCGTGCGGGTAGGCCCGCATCCGTCGTTGCGGATCCGGGATGCCGACGGCGGTCAGCAGACGAAGTGCCTCCTCGTCGCCACCGGCCGCCTCGGCCACCTGGCGACCGATGCGCATGGTGGGGTTGAGCGAGGTCATCGGATCCTGGAACACCGCGCCGAGGTCGAGGCGCCGCACCTTGCGCATCGCCTTGGGGTCGCCGCCGACCATGTCGAATCCGGCGACCGTGACGGTGCCGTCGACGCGCGCGTGGCCGGGCAGCAGGCCCAGCATGGTGAAGCCCAGAACGCTCTTGCCGGAACCCGATTCGCCGACCAGTCCGAGGATCTCCCCCGGCGTGATCGCGAGCGACACCCCACGCAGTGCGTGGACGTCGCGGCCGTTGCGCCGGAACGTCACGTGGAGGTCGTCGACCGTGGCCACGGTGTCGGTCGGCTGCGCTGACGGCACGTCGACGACGCGGGTGGCGGCTCCCTTGGATACCGCCCCTTCGGACACGGCCATGCCCATCTGAAACGCTCCCGGATTCGTCGAGGTCGGTGCGACTGGGGCACGTCTGCGTGCCCTCCGCCTGTCAAGTGACAGTTTTCCGGCCGCGCCGTCGCCGTGGGTGTCGCTGGCGTAACCAAACGGCGGCTCAGGTAACCGATGGGTGTCGCGCGTTTCTGTCGTGTGACAGAAACATGGGGACATGACCATTTTCGGTGTCTCGTGGTCCACGATGAAGTCATGCCGCTCGCCAGGGCCGGTCGCCCCCGCCACCACGACCAGAAGCGTCCCGGCGTCACCGCGCGAGACGAGATCCTCGACGCCGCAGGTGAACTGTTCACCACGCTGGGCTACACCGCCACCTCCACGCGATCCATCGCGGAGTCGGTCGGCATCCGTCAGGCGTCGCTCTACCACTACTTCAAGACCAAGGACGACATCCTGTGCGCCCTGCTCGGTCAAACCGTCAGTCCCACATTGGCGTTCATTCCGAGTCTGCTGGGCGCAGAACCCGCCCTCAGCGCCGCGGAACACCTGCACGCCCTGGCCGCCTTCGACGGTGACCAGTTGCTCGCCGGCCGTTGGAATCTCGGCGCCCTCTACCTGTTGCCCGAACTCCGCGGGGCCGGGCTCGAGTCGTTCTGGTCGGACCGCGAACGCCTGCGGCTGCACTATCTGGCGTTGAGCCAGGCGGTGATTGCCGCGACGGGCGTGCACGTGGCCGCGGCGGACCTGCCGTTCCGGTTGGTCGAGTCGCTGGTCAACATGTGGTCGGTGCCGCCGGGCGACGAGCGCGACGAGTTGCCGTTCCACGTGGCCGGCGCCTGCCTGCGCGTCCTCGGCGTCTCCGACGGCGACACCGTCACCCTCCGGAACCGCACCCGTGCGGTGATCGAGCGCTACACCAGCGTGGAACCGGCGGAGACGCTGCTCAGATAGGTCGGCCAGTCTCCGTGCCGGGTGATGTCCGCACCGTCGCGCCACGCCTCCAGCGCGCATCCGAAGCCCACGACCTCGGTGCCGTCGGCCAGCGTGACCCGGCCCAGCGACATCGGCGCCGGGAGCGCGGCCAGGAAGTCGCCGAGCATCGCCGTGCCGACCAACCACAGCTCGCCGCCGATGGTGGCACCCTCCTCGGCGCCGACCCGCACCAAGCCGGGTTTCGGCGGAGTGGTGTCCAGGCGCGCCAACCGGTACACCGGTGCAGTCAGGGCGGGCCCCAGCCAGCGGGCACCCCGGTCTTCGAGCTGAAATGCCAACGGCTGTCCGCGAAGATGAGCGCCGACCACCATCAGGATCGTCGCGTCGGCGCCGGCGAACGTCGGCCACGGACGGTGGATCGACGTGCCGGCGGTCGACGTCGCACCGGGCAGCGCGACCGACGGCGTCGGCGACACGACGAGCCGCGCGATGTCCAGGGCGACCGCGTCGGCACCCGACCTTGCGATCACCGACACGCCGAACTGGTCGTCGCCCGCGGTGCCCGACGGCACCGCCACGGCGCACATGTCCATGAGGTTGCAGAAGTTGGTGTAGGTCCCCAGCCGGGAGTTGACGCCGACCGGGTCGGCGCCGACCTCGGCGATGGTGGGGTGTTCGGTGGTGGTGGGGATCAGGAGGGCGTCGCAGCCGTCGAGCGTGCGGACGGCGACCTCGGTGAGCTCGGCCAGCCGGCGACGATCCCGGAGCAGCTGGGTCGCCGACACCGTACCCGCGGCCGAGATGATCGCTCCCACGGTGGGATCCACCTCGTGACGATGGGCGTCGACGAACTCGCCGACGGCGTCGTGGCGTTCGGCGACCAGTCCGCCGTCGTAGAGCAGCCGGGCGGCGGCGAGGAAGTCGGCGAGGTCGATCTCCCGAATCACCGCGCCGTGCGCCTCGAGTCGGGTCCGCGCCGCGTGGAACGCCTCCCGCCACGGCGCCGACAGCCCCGGAAGTTCACGGGGGACGGCGACCGTCGGGACCTCCGGGGCGGCCAGCGGCGCATCGGGCGGGAACGGGCGGGCGCCGCCGGCGACGACGCCCATCGCGGCGTCAGCGGTGTCGAGATCTCGCGCGAACACCGTCACACAGTCGTAGGACCGGCAGGCGGGGACCACCCCGTCGGTCGGCACGACGCCGTAGGTGGGCTTGATGCCGACGATGCCCTGCAGCGCGGCGGGCACCCGCCCCGATCCGGCGGTGTCGGTGCCCAGGGCCAGGTCGACCAGCCCGAGGGCGACCGCGACGGCGGACCCCGAACTCGACCCACCCGAGATGTGATCGGGACGCCGCGAATCCCGCACGGCGCCATGGGGACTCCGGGTCCCGACCAACCCGGTGGCGAATTGGTCGAGATTCGTCGTGCCGATGACCACCGCGCCCGCGGCACGCAATCTGGCGACGACGACGGCGTCGTCGGTGGCGGGACCCGTCGCAAACGACGGACAGCCCGCGGTGGTCGCCATGCCCGCCACGTCGACGTTGTTCTTCACCGCGGCGGCCAGGCCGGCGAGCGGACGTTCGGCGCCGGCGAGGACCGCCGCGTCGACGGCTTCGGCGTCGGCGAGCGCGTCGGCCTGGTCGCGCAGGAAGATCCACACCTCCGGTCGAGCGGCCGCCTCGATCGCGGCGTAGGCCGCCCGAACCCGTTGCACTGCAGCACTCATGCGCGATCCCACTCCGTTTCTCGCTGGCCACTCATGCCGGCACTCCCGTCACCCTGGTTTCGACCGAAGACTGGGCTTCCACGACGACGAGCGGGGTACCCGGGTCGACCTGGTTGCCCGCCTCGACCAGCACGCGCGTGACGATGCCGTCGGTCGGCGCGGTCAGCACGGTCTCCATCTTCATCGCCTCCAGGGCGAGGAGCGCCTGCCCGGCCACCACGCGGTCGCCGACGGCCACGTCGACCTTCCACACGCTGGAGGAGAACGGTGCGTCCACGCGTCGTTCGTCGTCGTCGAGGACCAGGTCGGTGGTCGTGACCGCGACGCGGGACTCGGCCCGCTCCGCCCGGTCGAACTCCCCCGCCGCCGCCCACGCGGCGCGCTCGGCCGCGAACGCCGTCGCCTGGACGGCGCGGAACTCGGCGATCGACTCGGCGTTGGCGGCCAGGAACCGCTCGTGCTCGGCCAGCGAGAACGTGCCGTCGGTGACGTCGACCGATCCTCGACCCGCGGCCATGTCCGCCCTCAGGTCCAGGAGTTCCTCGGCGGTCACCGGGTACCAGGAGATGCGGTCGAAGAACCGCAGCAGCCAGGGGCTGCCCGGCTCGAAGGGCGGGGTCTGCCGGTAGCGGCTCCACACCTGGGTGGTCCTGCCGACGAACTGATAGCCGCCGGGGCCCTCCATGCCGTAGATGCACAGGTAGGCGCCGCCGATGCCGACGGAGTTCTCCGCGGTCCAGGTGCGGGCCGGGTTGTACTTGGTGGTCACCAGCCGGTGGCGCGGATCGAGCGGCGTCGCGACGGGCGCCCCGAGGTACACGTCGCCGAGGCCCAGGGTGAGGTACTCCGCCGAGAAGACCGTCGCCATGACGTCGTCCTGGCTCGCCAAACCGTTGATCCTGCGGATGAATTCGATGTTGGACGGGCACCACGGGGCGTCGTCGCGCACCCCGGAGGTGTAGCGCGCGATGGCCTCCCGGGTCGCGGGGTCGTCCCAGCTCAGCGGCAACCGCACCGACCGGCTCGGGACCACCAGCTCCGACGTCGCGGGCAGGTCGTCCTCCAGTTCGGCGAGCAGCCCGAGAAGCCGCTCGACGGGAAGCACGTCCGGGTCCACGTGAACCTGCAGGGAGCGAATGCCCGGGGTCAGGTCGAGAATGCCCGCGACGGAACTGGATTCGAGGCGCTCCTCGAGCGCATGCACGCGGGCCCGCAGGGCCAGGTCGAGCACCATGTCCCCATATTCGACCAGCACGTTGTCGTCACCGCTGCGGCGATAGGTGACCGCGGGCGCGTCCCCGCCCGCGCGGCGGCGCAGGACGCCGTCGTCACCGTCGCGTCCGGTCCGCCGCAGGACCGGGCTCGCGGCCCTGCGCGCGGGCCCCAGTTCCACTCGGGACGGCGCGTCGGCCGCCCGGATCGGCACGAACCTCACCGTGTCCCCCGGCCGCAGCTGGCCGAGCTTCCACCGGTCGCCGGCCACCACCGTGACCGGACAGACGAATCCGCCGAGGCTTGGCCCGTCGGGGCCGAGCAGGATGGGGGTGTCGCCGGTGAAGTCCAGTGCGCCAATCGAGTAGGCGGTGTCGTGGATGTTGGAGGGGTGCAGACCCGCCTCGCCGCCGTCGGGGCGGGCCCACTGCGGGCGCGGACCCTCCAGTCGCACGCCCGTGCGGGCCGAGTTGAAGTGCACGACGTAGTCGGCCGAGAAGAGCGTGTCCACGTCCTCACGGGTGAAGAACTCCGGGGCGCCGTGCGGTCCCTCGGTGACCGCCAGTTCCCACGTCGACGGCATCGCGGGCCGAAGGTCTTGCGGGACGACGGACTTGGGATCGTCGGACACGACCGGCGCCGCCCGCAGCACGTCGCCGACCACCAGGGGTCGACCGCCGTGGCCGCCGAAGCGTCCGAGGGCGAACGTAGACGCGCTGCCCAGGTAGGACGGCACGTCGAAGCCACCGTCGACGAGGACGTAGGTGCGCAGCCCGGCGGTCTCGGCCGCGCCGACCGAGAGGACTCCGTCGGCGGGCACGACGATCGGCTCCCACATCGGCACGGGTACGCCGTCGACCGTCACCGCGCAGTCGGCCCCCGTCACGCAGAACGTCGTCGGATGCGTGACGCGCAGCGTGGGTCCCGACGCGGTGCACTCCAGACCCGGTGCGCCCTCGCCGTTTCCGAGGGCCCGGTTGCCCAGCCGGAACGAGAGGTCGTCCATCGGCCCGCTCGGGGGCACGCCGACGTTCCACAATCCGACGCGGCCCGGCAGGTCCTGGATGGTGGTCGACAGCCCGGGGGTCTCGACGGTGATGCGCGGCCGCGGGTCGACGACGCCGGCGAGGGTACCGGTGTGGTGCCGGGCGGCCCGCACGTCGTCGAGGGAGAGCGCCGCACGGAGGAGTCCGACGTTGACCTCGATGCCCTGCAGAACGGTCGCGTCCAGCGCCCGGCCGAGCCGGTCGAGGGCCTCGTCGCGGTCGGCGCCGGTGGTGATCACCTTGGCCAGCAGTGGGTCGTAGGACGCGGTGACCTCCGTGCCCGACTCGACCCAGGCGTCGACGCGCGGCGCGGGGTCACCCGCGACGGCGTCGGGAAAGTGCACGGCCACCAGGGTTCCGGTGCTCGGGCGGTAGTCGCGCGAGGGGTCCTCGGCGTACACCCGCGCCTCGACCGCATGACCGTGCACCGGGACGGACCCGACGGTCGCGCCGGTCTCCAGGTGCGGTGTCAGCACGTCGGACTCGCCGCGGGCGAGCCGGAACATCCACGCCGCCAGGTCGACACCGGTGACCGCCTCGGTCACGGGATGCTCGACCTGCAGGCGCGCGTTGACCTCGAGGAAGGACGCCTCCTCGCGCCGCGGGTCGTAGACGAACTCGACCGTGCCCGCGGAGCGATAGGCCACCGAGGCGGCCAGTGCGCGCGACGACGAATGCAGCTGGGCACGAACAGCTTCCGGCAGCGCGGGGGCGGGCGCTTCCTCGATCACCTTCTGGTTGCGACGCTGCAGCGAGCAGTCCCGGTCACCGAGGGACACCACGCGCCCGGCGCCGTCGCCGAAGATTTGGACCTCGACGTGGCGGGCGTCGTCGACGAAGCGTTCGACGAACACCCCGGCCGAGCCGAAGCTGCGGGCGGCCAGGCGGGACACGCGGTCGAAGGCCGACTTGAGTTCGCCGGCGTCGCGGCAGACCTGCATGCCGATTCCGCCCCCTCCGCCGGTGGCCTTCAGCATCACGGGATAGCCGATCTCGGCCGCGGCAGCCCCCGCGGCCGCGGCGTCGTCGAGCAACTCCGACCCGGGGAACACCGGGACTCCGGCGGCGCGTGCCGCGGCCCGGGCGGTGTGCTTGGTGCCGAAGATGCGCAGGTGGTGCGGCGTCGGACCGACGAACGCCAGCCCGGCCGCTTCGACTGCCGAGGCGAAATCGGCGTCCTCGGAGAGGAATCCGTAGCCGGGGTGGACCATGTCGGCACCGCTCGCCGTGGCGGCGGAGACGAGCGCGTCGACGCGCAGGTAGCTCTCACTCGGCGCCGCGGGACCCAACCGGACGGCCTCGTCGGCGAGGCGGACGTGGGGGGCGCCGCGATCGGCGTCGGAGAACACTGCGATCGTGCGCAGGCCGAGTAGCTTCGCGGACCGCACCAGGCGGACGGCGATCTCGCCGCGGTTGGCGATCAGAACGCTGTGCGTCACGCCGCCTCACCCGGCCGGGTGACGATCATGCGGACCGGCGTCGGATCGAAGGCGTTGCACGGGTTGTTGACCTGCGGGCAGTTCGAGACGAGCACCAGGACGTCGACGTCCGCGCGCAGGGCGACCCGCTTGCCCGGTGCCGACAGCCCGTCGACGATGCCGAGCGCGCCGTCGGGGTCCACCGGCACGTTCATGAACCAGTTGATGTTGCTGGCAAGGTCTTTGGCGCCGAGACCGTGACGGGAGCCCTCCAGCAGGAAGTTCTCCATGCAGCCGTGCTGGGCGCGGGTGTGCTGGCCGTAGCGCAGCGTGTTGGACTCCTTGGAGCATGCGCCGCCCAGGGTGTCGTGCACGCCGACCTCGTCGCCGACGACGGTCATCAACGCGGCCCCGGTGTCGGCCCGCAGCACCGATCCCGTGGTCAGCACGATGCCGCCCTGGCGGGTGATGGTCTCCGAGGCGCTGTAGCGGACGCTGGTGTCGGCGGCGGAGTAGAGCAGGCAGTCGACGGCCTGGTTGCCGGCGAGGTCGACGATGGTCAGCACGTCACCGGTGGCGACGACGGCCGACCACGCGGCGCGCGCGTCGACCCGTTCGTCCAGTACGACGGCGCCGGGCACCAGGGCGGTGCCGGTCGCTGCGGTCGGGGCGTTCACAGGGCTCCTCGGGCGGTCAGGTCGGCATCGGTGTTGGCGGCGGCTTGCAGGTGCTCCGGGCGCAGTGGCCCCACCAGGTCGCCGGCCACCAGGAGGTCGAGGTCGGCGCCGGCCGGCCACGCGTGCATGCGCAGGGCCGAACAGGCGAAGGCCGGGCGTGGGTCCAGGGGGTGGGCCGTGTTGGCCAGGGACACGATCGCGTCGACGTGGAGAAGCAGGTCGACGTACGCGCCGGCGGCCGCCGCGCCCTGCCACTCGAACGTGCCGTCCGAGCCCACGCGCACGCCCTTGAAGAACGACGCCGACGGTGGCAGGTCACGCGGTCCCAGACCGTTCTTGAGTGCGGCGAGAAGCAGGAGTTCACGGCCTGCCGGCGACGCGGACTCGGGTGCACCCGCGCCGTACCGCGCGTCGTTGCCACTGCGAGTGGTGGTGCCGGCGAGCGCGTCGTGGTGCCCCGAGGTGTCGGCGACGACGGTGGCGAGCACCCGTCCGAACCCGCTGAGCAGGGGATGCCCCACGCCGAGATAGGCCTGCCAGGGCACCTTCACCGTGTCGGCGACGTTGAGGCGCTCGTGGGGGGCGTCGGCACGATGGATCAGCACGTGCGCGCACGCGTCGCCGTCGACGTCGGTCAACCGGATGCGCGTGCCACGCGCCAGCACGGCCGTCGTATATCCGCCCGGTGCAACGGTTTCCGACCACACCAGGTGGTCGGCCGGCACGCCGTCGGGAGCCGTCGGGCTGCCCGCCGCGGGAACGTGACGCATGGCGTCGGCGGTCCGGCCGTGCTGGGCCCTGGCATGAGCCTTGGCGCCGGCGGTCGTGGCGGTATCCGGATGGCTGGTCACTGCTACTCCAGGGGCTCTTGGCGTCGGTCGGTACCGACATATCTGTCAGGTGACAGTTTTCTCGGCCGGGGGCCGTCGGTGGTTGCCGCGGTGTAACCGATGACGGGCGGGCGGTTAACAACAGGCTTCGCGCGTGTCCGTCATGTGACGGGTACCTGGTCACCTCGGCGACCTGGTTAGATCGAGGTGGGTGCCGACGACTGGCAATCCGCTGCGACGATGCTCACGAGCGTCGACGTGCCCAGGCGGGGATTAATCCGCCGACAGCCCAGGTTGGCATTCTTGGGGGCGCAACGACGCGCTCGATTTCCGATGCCGCCGCCACGACTGGCGGCGACGGACGCTTGCACGAGACGACAAGAGGGTACGAAGAGAAGATGACCACAACTGTTTCCGCGATGGCCGCCACCTCGGCGACCGAGCCGCTGACCAAGACCACCATCGAGCGCCGCGACGTCGGCCCGCACGACGTGGCATTCGACATCAAGTTCGCCGGTATCTGTCACTCCGACATCCACACCGTGAAGGCCGAGTGGGGCCAGCCCAACTACCCCGTCGTCGCAGGCCACGAAATCGCCGGCGTCGTCACCGAGGTCGGTTCCGACGTCACCAAGTACAAGGTCGGCGACCACGTCGGCGTCGGCTGCTTCGTCGACTCCTGCCGCGAGTGCGACAACTGCAAGGCCGGACTGCAGCAGTACTGCACCGGCGAAGGCGGCATGGTCGGCACCTACAACGCCACCGAGCGCGACGGCACCCCCACCTACGGCGGCTACAGCCAAGCGATCGTCGTCGACGAGAACTACGTCCTGCGGATCCCGGACAGCATCCCGCTGGACAAGGCCGCGCCACTGCTGTGCGCCGGCATCACTCTGTTCTCCCCCCTGCACCACTGGGGCGCGGGACCCGGCAAGAAGGTCGCCATCGTCGGCCTCGGTGGCCTCGGCCACATGGGCGTCAAGATCGCCCACGCGATGGGCGCCGAGGTCACGGTCCTGAGCCAGTCGCTCAAGAAGATGGAGGACGGCCTGCGCCTGGGCGCGGACGAGTACTACGCGACGAGCGATCCCGACACCTTCACGAAGCTGGCGGGCAAGTTCGACCTCATCGTGAACACCGTGTCGGCAACTCTGGACCTCGCGGCCTACATGAGCCTGCTGGCCACCGACGGCACGCTGGTCGAGGTCGGCGCGCCGGAGAAGCCGATGGTCGTGCCGTTCTTCCCGCTCGGTGCACAGCGCCGCAGCCTGTCCGGTTCGATGATCGGCGGCATCCCGGAGACCCAGGAAATGCTGGACTTCTGCGCCGAGCACGACATCGCCCCCGAGATCGAGGTCATCGCGGCCGACTACGTCAACGAGGCCTACGAGCGCGTCCTCGCCAGTGACGTGCGGTACCGCTTCGTGATCGACACCTCGACGCTGTAACCCGAGCGCACGCTGCGGCCCACGCCACCGGACGTCATCCGGGGCGTGGGCCGCTTCGTCGTTTCGGGGCAGAACTGGCAAAGCGACGGGTTCGATGCCGGGCCGGGACGGCCGTCGGCCAAAACAATTGACGACCAAGTTGGCCGTTCGAGTTGTCGGAACCATCGGCGGGTGCGACGCTTCGGGACAGACCGCACCGTCGCGGACCCAATTTCGTACTCGATCCGAAGCTTGGAGGCCCTCGTGGGTGCCGATTCCGCAACTACCGACGACCCGGCAGCGACCCGGGCCACCGGCCTGAAGAAGGGGTCCATCGGCATCGTCGCGGTCATCTTCATGGCCGTGGCCAACGCCGCCCCGATCACCGCGATGACGGGCAACGTGCCCATCGCCGTCGGATTCGGCAACGGACTGGGCGCTCCCGCCGGCTTCCTGTTCGCGACGATCATCCTGACGCTGTTCGCGCTGGGCTACGTCGCGATGGCGCGCCACATCACCACCACGGGCGCGTTCTACGGCTTCATCTCCCACGGACTCGGCCAGACCTGGGGCATGGCCAGCGGCATGCTGGCGACGTTCGCCTACGTGGTCTTCGAGGGATCGTTGATCGGCGGTTGCGCGTACTTCGCCAACGACGCCCTCAAGACCATCTTCGACGTCGACGTCCCGTGGGTCGTGATCGCCGTCGTCGCGATCGTCGCCATCGCCGTGCTGTGCTACTTCGACATCAGCCTCACCGCTGCGATTCTCGGCATCACGCTCACCGCCGAGGTGCTCATCCTCCTCGCGCTGGCGTTCTCGGTGATCTTCTCCGGCGGCGGGCCCGACGGCCTCATGCTGAACCAGACGGTGTTGCTCAACAACGCCTTCGAGAGCCTGCCCGCCGGTGCGTTCGGTACCGCCGCCGCGGCCGGATCCATGGCCATCGGACTGTTCTTCGCCTTCTGGTCGTGGGTCGGCTTCGAAACCACCGCGGTGTACGGCGAGGAGTCGCGCAATCCGAAGAAGATCATTCCGCGGGCGACGATCATCGCCGTCGTCGGACTCGGGCTGTTCTACACGTTCATCTCGGCCATGGTGATCGCCGGCAACGGCGCCAAGACGTCCGTCGAAACCTCCATCAGCGCTTCACCTCTCGACCTCTTCTTCAACCTCGTCCAGGCCAACCTCGGCGGCGTCCTGCTCGACGTCTACAAGGGACTCCTGGTCATCGGTTCGTTCGCGTGCGCGCTGGCCTTCCACAACGCCGCCTCGCGTTACCTGTACGCGCTGGGCCGCGAAGTGCCGTCCGAGAAGATCAAGGCCACCGTGGGCGGCACGCACCCCAAGCACGGGTCTCCGTACATCGCCTCGACGATTCAGAGCGTCATCACGCTGCTGATCGTGCTGTCGTTCGCGTTCTTCACCGCCGTGCAGGTGCCCGACGCCGACGGCACACCGGTCGACACGCCCACCCTGGTGCCCTACGTCAACGTGTACGGGCTGCTGGCACTGATCGGCACCGCGGCGATCCTGCTGGTGCAGGCCATCTGCTCGGCGGCGGTCATCTGGTTCTTCTGGGTCAAGAAGGCCCACCGCGGCAACGTGATCACGACGCTGGTGTGCCCGCTCGTCGGCGGTGTGGCAATGCTGTACGTGGTGTGGCTGCTGTGGGACAACCGCGAATTCGCGGCCGGGCTGGCAGCGAAGTCCGACGTCTTCAAGGCCGCCCCGTACATGATCCTGGTGGTCTTCCTGCTCGGACTGGGCTACGCGGTGTGGCTGCGCACCACCAAGCCGACGGTCTACGCGGAGATCGGCCGCACGGTCATGGAGGACGCGCACGAGCGCAGCGACGCCTGACGCGACGTCGCCTCAGCCGAGATCCCCGCACGCCCCGGCGTGCGGGGATCTTTGCGTCTCCGCAATTGCCGTCGGCGTCAATCGTTGGTGCGCAACCCCTTTCGCCGGTTCATCTGACAGCCGCTGCCAATTGTCCGGCGCCGCTCGATGTTTCCAGCTACGCCGGATCGGCTACAGAGGGATCGGCGCGACTGGGTGCCCGCGCGTCTCGTCTCGACCAAAGGACACCATGGCAAGCAAGGCATTTCCGGCCGACGACACCACCAGAAACTTCTTCGCGATCAGCCTCGCCGTGGTCGCCGGTGTCGCCGACACCATCGGCTTCCTCGAGTACGGCCAGCTCTTCATGTCCTTCATGAGTGGCAACACGACCCGGTTCGGCGAGGCCGCCAGCTCCCTGGACTGGGTGGGCGTGGCCCGCTTCGGCTCGGTGATCGCGCTGTTCTGCTTCGGCGCCTTCCTCGGGACCCTGATCGCGGCGTGGTCCGGGCCGTGGCGGCTCTCCACGCTGCTCGTCATCACGGCGCTGCTGCTCACCGTCGGGCTCGTCATCCCCCAAGGGCCCGACGCCGTGCCGCTGCACGCCTACCCCGTGGTGCTCGCGCTGGGCCTGCAGAACGCGACCCTGCAGGACGAGGCGGGACGCAGCATGGCCCTGACCTACGTCACGGGCACCGTCATCAGGTTCGGCGCCGGGCTGGCCAACATCCTGCTGCACAAGCCGGCACCGTCGTTCTGGATTCAGGGACCGCTGTGGGCCGGGCTCACGGCGGGCGCCGTCTGCGGCGGCGTGCTGCAACACAACTTCGGGGAGGCCGCGTTCCTCGCGCCCGCCGCTCTTGCCGGCGCCCTGGCGGCGATTGCCCTGATCATGACGCTGCTGCGGCCGGCCAGCCCCCTCGTGCTCAACGACTCGGCGCCGCAGCCCGACGCCGCTCCCGACGCCCCGCCCACAGTGGTGATCCCCGCAGGGCAACCCCGCCGTTAGGCTCTTCCCATGCGCCCGCCGTCCGTGCACCGGCGCCGGCCGCTGGCGTGGGTCGCCGCACTCTGCGTCGCGACGCTGACCGGGTGTGGCACCACCGTGCCCGGTGCGCCAGCCGGTCCGCCCGCACCCCGCGATCCCGAGGCGATCCTGCGGGACCGGCCGCCGTTCGAGGTCGCCCAGCAGCAGTACGTGGCCGCGGTGACCGACACCGCGGATCGGGTCGCCGCGCTGGTTCCCGGGCTGACGTGGCAACTCCAGGAGAACAGCTGGCGCGGCTGTGGCGGGGACTTCTTGCACACCAGGGGCATTCAGGCCTACGTGTTGGCGGCGTTCAGCGGCCCGACGCCCGACCCGGTGTGGCCGCGGGCCCTGCGGATCGTCACGGACACCGCCGCACGGCTCGGCGCCACCGACGTTCAACCGTTCGTCGACCGGCCCGGCAACCACGACCTCGTCGTCACCGGACCGGACGGCGTGGAGGTGCAGTTCGGTACGGCCAAGGCCACGGTGCTGTCGACGACCTCGGACTGCCGACTGCGCCGGCAGACGCCGCCACGCTGACGCCCGGCCGCCAACCGAGTTCACCAGCCGTCGCGAGCGCTCCTCGGCCCGGACCGGTGGTCACCCCGTTCGCGGGGACCCGGTGGTACCGCGCACCACCAGCTTGGGTTCGAGGACGACGTCGTCGTGGAGGTCACCGTTCTCATCCTCCATCATGCGAACCGCCAGTCGCACCGCATGTTTCGCGAGCCCCACCGCATCCTGGTGGACCGTCGTCAGGTCGATCAGCGGGTAGTCCGACAGCCGGCTGTCGTCGAATCCGATGAGGGACAGCTCCGACGGCACCCGAACCCCCGACCGGGTGAAGACGTCGAGCAGTCCGAGCGCGCATCGGTCGTTGCTCGCCAGGATCGCCGTCGGCAGCGGCGATTCGGCGAGAATCGCCCGGGCCGCGTGGGCACCGGCCTCTTCGGTCTGGGCGCCGGCGATCACCCGGGCGACGGCGTCCAGCCCGTGACTGCGCATCGCGGCGCGGTAGGCGCGTCGGCGCTCGGCCGAGCCGGGGCCGCCCCCGCCGTCGACGTGCGTGATGTCGCGATGCCCCAATTCGACCAGGTAGTCCACCGCCTGGCGGATGCCCTTGGCGTCGGCGGTACGCACCGAACTCATGCCTGGAACCAGCTGCTTGGCGGTGACGTCACCACCCACCACGACGACGGGCAGACGTTCGGAGATCGTTTGCAGCACTACGTGATCCGAGGTTGGACCGAGGAGGATCAAACCGCCGCACCGATGACTGATCAACGACTCGATGGACTCGGACTCCTCCCGGTCGGGCAGGTTGGCCGTCAACAGCACGTCATGGCCCGCGCCCTCGGCGGCCGGGTAGACGTCGGTGACCATCTCCGCGTGAAACGGTTGCCGGAGGTCCATCAGCACGCCGATCGTCCGACTCCGTCCGCGGGCCAGGAGTTGGGCGGCCGAGTCGGGCCGGTAGCCGATCTCGTCGGCGACCTCGAGCACCCGGCGACGGGTCTCCTCGCTCGCGCCGGGCTTGCCGCTCAGCACGAACGACACCAGGGTCCGTGACACCCCGGCACGGACCGCGACGTCGGCCATGGTCGGACGCGCAGTGGCCATCGGCCGCCCCCTCCCTGTGACGCTTGACACGTCTCCGTCGTCACGTCCATAGTAGACCTCACGCGCGTTACTAACGCGCTTTAGTAACTCACCGACACGGGAGCTCACCATGGCGACGACGACGGAACCGAACCGGTCCGCGGGTCGATTCCTGACCAAGCTGACCGTCATCGCCACCCTTGGCGGCCTGCTGTTCGGGTACGACACCGGCGTCATCTCCGGCGCCCTGCTCTACATGAAGGACGACCTCGACCTCAGCGCATTCGGCGAGGCGACGGTCGTGAGCTCTCTGCTGTTCCCCGGCGCGGCCCTGGGCGCACTCCTCGGCGGACGGATCGCCGACCGGATCGGCCGCAAGCGGATGCTGCTGCTCTGCGGCGCGATCTTCCTCGTCGGCGCGCTCGGCTGCGCGCTCGCGCCGACGGTCCAGATCATGGTCGCCGCGCGCATCGTGCTCGGCTTCGGCGTCGGCGCCGCGTCGGTCACCTGTCCGCTCTACCTGGCCGAGATGGCGCCGCCCGACCGTCGCGGCCGGATGGTGACCATCAACGAATTGATGATCGTGACCGGGCAGATGCTGGCCTTCGCCATGAACGCACTGCTGGACCATCTCATCCAGGACCCGCACGTCTGGCGAATCATGTTGGCAGTGGCGTCGATTCCCGCCGTCGCCCTCCTGGTCGGCATGATGTTCCTGCCGGACTCGCCACGCTGGTACGGCCTGAAGAGGCGATTCGACGAAGCCCGGACCGTGCTGGGCTACAGCCTGGACGCACGCGAGGCCGACGCAGAGTTCGAGGCCATCGTCGCCCACGCCGAACGCACCGCGACCAGCCGCACCCCGTGGACGGTGATCCGCGACGTGCCCTGGATCCGCAAGGTCGTGCTGATCGGCTGCGGGCTGGCGATCGTGCAGCAGGCCACCGGCATCAACACGGTGAACTACTACGCCCCAACGATCCTCGAGGAGAGCGGCCTCGGAGTCAGCGCGTCGCTGGTCGCCACGATCGCCGTCGGCGTCACGTCCGTCGTCACCACCGTCATCGGCATCATCCTGCTCGGGTACGTCGGCCGCCGGACCATGCTGCTGATCGGCTTCAGCGGTGTCGCCGCCTCCCAGGCCGCGCTCGCGCTGACGTTCCTGATGTCGGAGTCCACCGTGCGCAGTTACGTCATCCTCGGCTGCATGATCGTCTTCGTGGCGTTCGTGCAGATGTTCATCGGCACCTGCGTCTGGCTGCTGCTCTCGGAGATCTTCCCCATGAGCATCCGCGGATTCGCCATGGGCATCGCGGTATTCGTCCTGTGGTGCACCAACGCGGCCATCTCGTTCCTGTTCCCGGTGTTGAACTCCGCGCTCGGGTCGACGGGAACCTTCGGACTGTTCGTCGCCGTCAACCTCGTCTCGCTGTACTTCGTGTGGCGCTGCGTGCCCGAGACCAAGGGCACCACACTGGAGGAACTCGAGGACAGGTTCGAAGCCGAGGGCACCCTCGCACCGTCTGCCTGACATCAGATCAACCACCTACGAAAGGACATGACGACGATGAGCAACATCCTGGTCGGCTCGGCCCCCGACTCCTGGGGAGTCTGGTTCCCCGACGACCCCCAGCAGACCCCCTACACCCGCTTCCTCGACGAGGTCGCCGCGTCGGGCTACGAGTGGATCGAACTGGGCCCCTTCGGCTACCTGCCCACCGATCCGGCGAAGCTGTCCGACGAACTCGAGCAACGCAACCTGAAGCTCTCGGCAGGCACGGTGTTCGAGCACCTGCACCAGGACGATTCGTGGGATGCGGTGTGGAAGCAGATCGAGGACGTCGCCAAGCTGACCGCGGCCGTCGGCGGCAAGCACGTCGTCGTCATCCCCGAGATGTGGCGTGACCCGGCCACCGGCGCCGTGCTCGAGGACCGCAACCTGACCGAAGACCAGTGGGCCAAGAAGACCACCGGCATGAACGAGCTCGGCAAGGCCATGTTCGAAAAGTACGGTGTGCGTGCGCAATACCACCCGCACGCCGACAGCCACGTCGACACCGAAGAGAACGTGTACCGCTTCCTCGACGGCACCGACGGCGAGTTCGTCAACCTGTGCCTGGACACCGGACACATCAGCTACTGCGGTGGTGACAACATCGCCATCATCGAGCGCGCACCCGAGCGCATCGGCTACCTCCACCTCAAGCAGGTCGACCCGGTGGTGCGGGCCAAGGTCGAAGCCGAGGACCTGCCGTTCGGCGAGGCCGTCAAGCTCGGGGCCATGACCGAGCCGCCGCTGGGCATCCCCGACATGCCGCCCCTGCTGGCGGCCGTCGAGCGCCTCGGCATAGACGTCTTCGCGATCGTCGAGCAGGACATGTACCCCTGCGCCGTCGACGCACCCCTACCCATCGCGCAGCGCACCCGGCAGTATCTCGGGTCGTGCGGCATCCCGTCCGTTCGCTTCAGCTAGGAGTTCGAGAGCATGTCTGACTTGAGAATCGCCGTCCTCGGCGTCGGGATGATGGGCGCCGACCACGTCGCACGCATCGGTTCGAAGATCGCCGGCGCCCGGGTCACCGTCGTCAACGACTACGTGACCGAGAAGGCCGAGCAGCTCGCCGCGACCATCCCCGGTTGCCGCGCGATCAGCGATCCGCTCGACGCGATCGCCGATGCCGACGTCGACGCCGTCGTGCTCGCCACCCCCGGCACCACCCACGAGAAGCAGCTCCTCGCGTGCCTGGAACATGGCAAGCCGGTGATGTGCGAGAAGCCGCTGACCACCGACGTGGCGACGTCGCTGGAAGTGGTCAAGCGCGAGGCCGAGCTCGGCAAGCGGTTGATCCAGGTCGGTTTCATGCGCCGCTTCGACGCCGAATACGTGGCGCTCAAGGCGTTGCTGACCGACGGCGCGCTCGGCACGCCCCTGGTCATGCATTGCGTGCACCGCAATGCCGAGGTGCCCCCGAACTTCGACAGCTCGATGATCGTCAAGGACTCCCTGGTCCACGAGGTCGACGTGACGCGCTTTCTGTTCGACGAGGAGATCACCTCGATCCAGGTGATCAGGCCCGCCGCCAATCCCGCTGCGCCTCAGGGTCTTCAGGATCCGCAGATCGCCGTCTTCACGACCGCGTCGGGCAAGCACGTGGACGTCGAGGTGTTCGTCACCACCGGCGTCGCCTACGAGGTCCGCACCGAGGTCGTCGGCGAACGGGGCAGCGCGATGATCGGTCTCGACGTCGGGTTGGTGCGCAAGAGCGCGCCGGGGCACTGGGGCGGTCAGATCACCCCCAGCTTCAAGGAGCGCTTCGGCCTGGCCTACGACGCGGAGATCCAGCGCTGGGTCGACGCCGTCCGCTCCGGGGTGAACGTCGACGGCCCAGGCGCCTGGGACGGTTACGCGGCGGCCGCGGTCTGCGCGGCGGGTGTCGCGTCCCTGGAGTCGGGTCGGCCCGTCGCGGTGGAGATGGTCTCGCGCGAGTCGATCACGGGAGCCTAGGCCCGGGCATTCCTGCTAGCAGGGGGACGGCGCGGAGGCTACCGGTGAGGACAGCGCGGCCGGGCGATCCCATGATGGGGGCATGGCAGGCGATCGCTCCACCCCCGCGCTGACGTGGCGCGGAACCCCGGTGTCCCGACGGTCGATTCTGGTGGGCCTCGGCGCCGTGGGCGCCTTCGTCGCCGTCGACCTCGGCTCCGTCGCGTTCGCGAACGGATGGGTCGGCGCCGGCGGTGCGTTCACCCGGCAGACCTTCATCGACGGGTTCCGGGCCGTCTTCGGCAGCCATCCCGGCTTCCGCAAGAACCACGCCAAGGGCGTGGCCGTCACCGGCTACTTCGACGGCAACGGCACGGAGCTGTCGTCGGCCGCGGTGTTCGGCCCGGGGCGCACGCCCGTGACGGGCCGGTTCTCCCTCACCGGCGGTGACCCGTTCGTGGCCGACACGCCGTCGGCCGCGCGGGGTCTGGGGTTGGCCTTCGGCCTGCCGGGTCCCGGCCAGTGGCGCACGGCCATGCTGAATCTGCCTGTCTTCCCGGACAATTCGCCGCGGGGTTTCTACGACCGGCTGCTGGCCTCGAAGAACGATCCCACCACGGGCAAGCCCGACCCCGCCGCAATGGCCGCCTTCCAGGCGAAGCACCCCGAGACCGCGGCCGCCATGGCCGTCATCAAGAAACACCCGCCGACACCGGGATTCGCCGACAGCACGTTCTCCAGCCTCAACGCGTTCTACGCCGTCGACGCCGCCGGCCGCCGCACTCCGGTGCGTTGGTCGTTGGTGCCGATGCAGGCCGCGCTGCCGTCGAAGGCCGGTGACGACGGGTTGTTCGACGCGCTGGTGCGCCAGTTGCGGACCGGTCCGCTGAGCTGGCGCCTGCACCTGGTGGTGGGCGAACCGTCGGACCCGGTCACCGATGCGACTCTGCCGTGGCCACCCGGGCGCCGCGTCGTCGACGCCGGCACGCTCACTCTGACGAGCGCGGAGACCGAGGCGCCCGGCAACGCCCGCGACGTCAACTTCGACCCGCTGGTGCTTCCTCCCGGCATCGAACCCACCGACGACCCGCTGCTGAGTGCCCGCTCGTCGGTGTATGCGGCGTCCTACCGGGCGCGCACCGGCGAGCCCAAGTCCGCGTCGGCCGTCCAGGTCGGAGAGGTGTCATGACCACCCGCTATCCACTGCGCACCCGCATCCTGCACTGGCTGACCGCGCTGCTGGTCTTCTCCGCGCTGCTCGTCGGCTTCGTGATGGTGAACTCGCTGGGCTCCTACGCGGCCTTGGTCGGCGTGCACATGACGCTCGGCGTCGTCATCCTGGCGGTCGTCGTGATCCGGGCAGCCAACCGGTTCACCCACCGCACTCCCCCGCTGCCCGACACGGTCGGCGGATTCGAGCATGCCCTCGTCGTCGGCTCCGAGCTGTCGATGTACGCGCTGCTGCTCGCTCAGCCGCTGGTCGGTTGGGCGATGGTGTCGGCGCAGAGCAGGCCGGTCGAGGTGTTCGGCCTCTTCCGGTTGCCCCGCATCGCGCCCGCCGACGCCGACGTCTTCTTCGTGCTGCGGCAGACCCATTCGGTACTGGCGTACCTGTTGGTGCTCGTGATCATCGCCCACGTCAGTGCGGTGCTCTTGCACACGCTGACGCTGCGGGACCGGATGCTGTCCCGGATGACGTTCGGCGGGGGCTAGAAGTCCCAGTCGTCGTCTTCGGTGTTGACGGCCTTGCCGATGACGTAGCTGGATCCCGAGCCGGAGAAGAAGTCGTGGTTCTCGTCGGCGTTGGGGCTCAGCGCCGACAGGATCGCCGGGTTGACGTCGGTCTCGTCCTTCGGGAACAGCGCCTCGTAGCCCAGGTTCATCAGGGCCTTGTTGGCGTTGTAGCGCAGGAACTTCTTGACGTCCTCGGTGAGCCCGACCCCGTCGTACAGATCCTGGGTGTACTCGACCTCGTTGTCGTAGAGCTCGAAGAGCAGCTCGTAGGTGTAGTCCTTGAGTTCGGCCTTGCGCGCCTCGTCGGCCAGGGCCAGACCCTTCTGGAACTTGTAGCCGATGTAGTAGCCGTGCACGGCCTCGTCGCGGATGATCAGCCGGATCATGTCGGCGGTGTTGGTGAGCTTGGCGCGGCTGCTCCAGTACATCGGCAGGTAGAAGCCGGAGTAGAACAGGAAGCTCTCCAGCAGCGTGGAGGCGACCTTGCGCTTGAGCGGATCGTCGCCCTTGTAGAAGTTCATCACGATCTCGGCCTTGCGCTGCAGGTTCGGGTTCTCCTCCGACCAGCGGAACGCCTCGTCGATGTCGACCGTCGAGCACAGCGTGGAGAAGATGTTGCTGTAACTCTTGGCGTGCACCGACTCCATGAACGCGATGTTGGTGTAGACGGCTTCCTCGTGCGGGGTGATCGCATCGGGGATCAGGCTCACGGCGCCGACGGTGCCCTGGATGGTGTCCAGCAGCGTCAGGCCGGTGAACACGCGCATCGTGAGCTGCTTCTCGTGCTCGTTGAGCGTGCCCCAGGACGGGATGTCGTTGGACACCGGGACCTTCTCCGGCAGCCAGAAGTTGCCGGTCAGGCGTTCCCAGACCTCGGCGTCCTTCTCGTCGTGAACGCGGTTCCAGTTGATGGCGGAGACCCGGTCGATCAACTTGATTCCATCAGACACTGTGAACCCCAATTCGATGCGTGGCGAGTAGCTCCCACGACACTACAACTGGGGTGTGACATCGCGTCGCAACACAACCACTTGTGGTTGGCGTGTCGCCGTCGCCACAACCCCTCGTGGTCGGCGTGTCGGCCTCAGCGCCCGATGAAGCGGTACTCGTCGCGCTTGAACCGCCTGGTCGCCAGCCAGTACTGCCACGTCATGCCGCTCCACAACACCCGGTTGACGCCGTGGGAATCCAGGTACCAGCTCCGGCATCCCCCGGTGTTCCACACCGTCTTGGACAGGCCGTCCTGCAAGTCGGCGTTGAACGCGTCCTGCGCGGCGCGGGTCGGCGCCACCGCCTGCGCGCGGGCCTTGTCGACCGCGGCGATCGCCTGCGCGACGTAGCGGATCTGGGCCTCGATCATGAACACCACCGAGTTGTGGCCGAGGCCGGTGTTGGGGCCGAGCAGGAAGAACAGGTTGGGCATGTCGGCGACGGCGACGCCGCGGTGGGCTTCGACGCCCTCTCGGTTCCAGCGTTGCACCAGGTCCTCGCCGCCTGGGCCCGTCACGTCGACGTAGGAGTACGAGTCGGTGACGTGGAAGCCGGTGGCGAACACCACCACGTCGACCGGATGCTCGACCCCGTCGGCGGTGACGATGCCGTCGCGGGTCATCCGCGTGATGCGCTCGGTGATCACCTGGGTCTTCGGGTTGGCGATGCCGCGGTAGTAGGTGTCGGAGTTGAGGATTCGCTTGCACCCGGCCCGATAGTCCGGAGTCAGCTTGCGACGCAACGCCTTGTCCTTGACCGCACGCCGGATGTTCCACTTGCCCAGCAGCGCACCAATTCTGAGCAACCCGGGCTGCTTGGTCATGCCGAAGCCGACCACCTCGTGCAACCAGTAGATCGCCAGTCGCATCGCCGCCCTGGTGCCGGGCACCTCGGTGAAGATCCGCCCGACCCAGTCCGGCAGTGCGTTGTTGGGCCGCGGCATCACCCACGGTGGCGTGCGTTGGTAGACCTGCAGTTCGGCGACGTCCTCGACGATCTCGGGCACGAGCTGGATGGCGCTGGCCCCGGTGCCGATGACGGCGACCCGCTTGCCGGTGATGTCGACCGAGTGGTCCCACTGCGCGGAATGGAATGCCGCACCGGCGAAGTCGTCGGCGCCCTCGACGTCCGGGATCAGCGGGATGTGCAGCGCCCCGGCGCCCGAGACGAGGAACTGGGCGACGTACTCCTGCCCGTCGGCGGTGTAGACGTGCCACCGCATTTCGGCGTCGTCCCACGTCGCCCGCTCGACCCGCGCGCCGAACCGGACGTAGCGGCGCAGCCCGTACTTCTCGGCGACGCCCTTGAGGTAGTCGAAGATCTCCGGCTGCAGGGACCACATGTGGGTCCAGTCCGGCTTGGGCTCGAACGAGAAGGAGTACATGTGCGACGGAATGTCGCAGGCGCAGCCGGGATAGGTGTTGTCCCGCCAGGTGCCGCCGATGTCGTCGGCCTTCTCGAGGATGACGAAGTCACCGGCGCCAAAACCCTGCTTCTGCAGGGCGATCGCCATCCCCAGACCGGAGAATCCGCTGCCGATGATCACGGCACGCGTACGGACGGGGCTCTGCTGCGCCGCGACGGCGCCTGCCTCTTCGGCAATGGTCATGCCGACACGATACTTGGGAACGCAGGTACCGGGTATCAGGCCGCGGGCTCGCGGCGCCGCACGCCCTCGTGCAGTGGCAGGTCGGGGTCGATCTTGATGCCGAGCAGCTCACACGTGCCGTAGATCGCCGCCAGCATCATCGTCGTCATGTGCGCGACGAACTGCTCCGGCGGCATCCGCCGGGGACTGTCGGTGCCGGGCCCCAGCCACCACTCCGTGGCCGCCGCGGCGGAACCGAACGTCGTGAAGGCGGCCAGTTCCATCGCCGCGCCGTCGAGTTCCATCTCGCGCAGTTCGTCGTTGAACATGGCGGCCATCGCCAGGGTGATGTCGCGGCCCTCGTTGAGCGCCCGCATCGTCTCGCTCTGCTCGGCGAACCGGCCCTGGATCAGGAACCGGCACACGTTGGGGTGCTCGTCGACCAGGTGCACGTACTTCTCGACGCTGCGCAGGATCACGTCGCGCGCGGGGTCGGTGCCCACGTTGATCGAGGGAATGATGGCTGCCCACAACATGTCTCGCAGGCGTTCGCCGATCGCCTGGAACAGGTCGGACTTGTCGGTGAAGTGCCGGTAGATCTTCGGCTTCGCGGTGCCCGCCTCTTCGGCGATCTCGCGCAGGGAGAGCTCGGGGCCCAGCTTGTCGATGGCACGGAAGGCGGCGTCGACGATCTCGGTGCGCACCTTCTTGCGATGCTCGCGCCAACGCTCGCTTCTGGCGTCGACCTTCACCCCCGGTGGGGTGCCCGGATGGGGCCGAGACGGTCTGCGCACGGACTCACTGTACCGGCTGAACGGTGCTGACCTGCCAAGACCGCGCGGGGGCCACGCTCGGGGCACGTGCCGGCCGACCCGCGCGGGTAGCATTTGGACCCGAAATACCCCAGCTATGCGAGACGAGACTCATGACGCAGCGGTACGACCTGGTGATTGCCGGCGGAGGGCCGTCCGGCGCCGCCGCGGCCTGGCAGGCAGCGCAGACGGGCGCCAAGGTAGTCGTCCTGGACAAGGCGGAATTCCCCCGCGACAAGCCGTGCGGCGACGGTCTGACCGCCCGCGCGGTCAGTTATCTGCAGAAGATGGGCCTGGCCGAGGAGGTGGACGAGTTCCACCGCGTCAACCGGGTGACGGTCTTCAGCCCGTCGCAGTGGGAGTTGTCGTTCCCGACCCGCCCAGGCATGCCGAACCACGGTTACGTCGCCCCGCGTCCGCAGCTCGACACGCTGCTGCTCAAGCACGCCGAGGCCGCGGGCGCCGAGGTCCGGCAGTCCTGTGAAGTGACCGGCCCCGAGCTCGACGCCACCGGTCGCGTCGTCGGCGTGGTGCTCAAGAGCGGCGAGAAGGTCCTCGGCGACGCCGTGATCGCGGCCGACGGCGCCTACTCCCCCATCAAGCGGGCCCTGAAGATCGACTCGGAGTACAACGGCTACTCGGCGATCGCGATCCGCGCCGAGATGCCGGCCAACAAGCCGGACTCCGACTCCCTCGACATCTACCTCAACCTGAAGTTCAACGGCGATCAGCTTCCCGGCTACGCGTGGGTGTTCCCGTTCGGCGGGGGCCGCATCAACATCGGCCTGGGCTACGTCAACAGCTACAAGGACTGGCAGAAGATCAACGCCACCAAGTTCATGGGCGAGTTCATGCAGACGTTGCCCCGCGACTGGGGCCTGCCGCCCATCGAGGAACTCAAGAAGGACAAGCTGGTGCGGGCGTGGCGTCTGCCGATGGGCTTCACCGCGTGGCCGCCGTGGCGCCCGGGCGTGTTGTTCACCGGCGACTCACTGGGCGCGGGCAAGCCGGCCTCGGGGGCGGGCATCTCCAAGGCCCTCGAGTCGGGTCTCGCCGCCGGCGAGTGCGCGATCGCGGCCCTGACCAACGGCGGGCCGGACGACTTCACGAACTACGCGCAGCGGATGGAAGCCGCGTGGGGCCGGGAGTACAAGCGCGGCCGCTACTTCCACAAGCTGGCGGGCATCCCCGCCGTGGCCAACAACGGCATCAAGCTGATCGACAACGCGTTCTTCCGCGACCGCATGCTCAAGGCGCTGTACAAGAAGGAGCAGGGTCCGCAGCACCGGGTGACGTAGGCCCTTCTGGCGCCTCGTCAGAGTGCGGTGTACCCGCCGTCGATGACGATCGACTGGCCGACGACGTACGCCGACGCGTCGCCCAGCAGGTAGACGGCCAGCGGGCCGAGCTCGTGCGGCTCCCCCATCCTGCCGACTGGGGTGTGCGCCATCCACTCGGCGAACTGCTCCGGCGAGTTCCGCGGCACGTCGAGCGTCTGCTCCGAGGCGAAGTAGCCCGGCGAAATGGAGTTGAGCCGGATGCCCAGCGGCAGCCACTCCACCGCGAGGCTCTTGGTGAGCATCGCGACGCCGGCCTTGGACGCGTTGTAGGCGGCCTGATCCTGCGGCCGGTTCACCCGCAGGCTCGACATCGAGGCGATCGTGACGGCCGAGCCGGTGTGGCCGGCGTCGACCAGACGCCGCGCGAAGGCCCGGCAGACCAGGAACGTGCCCGTCAGGTTGACGTCGACGATCCAGCGGAACCGCTCGGGGGTGATGTCCAGCGCGCTGGTGGTGTCCGCGACCCCGGCGGCGTTGACCAAGGCGTCGACGACCCCCAGGTGGTCGGCCACCTCGCCGAAGGCCGCCTCGACCGAGGCCTCGTCGGTGACGTCGGCGGTGACTCCGACGACGTCGGTGCCGGTGGCGGCGCGCAGCTGGTCGGCCGCATCGTGGACCTCGTCGCGGACGTCGAGGAGGGCCACTTTGGCTCCCGCCCGGGCCACGGCCTCGGCCATCGCCAGGCCGAGGCCGCGCCCGCCCCCGGTCACCAGTGCCACGCGTCCCGCCAAGCTCGAGTCCATTGGACCCATTCTGGTCGACGTGGGGCGACTGGGGTCACGCGGTGAACGCGTACTGCACGTTCTCCCCGACCGGCACGAAGCCGAGCCGCCGGTAGATGCGGTTGGACACCGGGTTGGCGTCGTCGGCGAACAACACCACGTCGCGCGCACCGTGACTCCACGCGTGCCGCACCGCTTGCGCGGTGACCGCCGCGCCGTAGCCGCGACCCCGGTGCTGCGTAGGGGTGTACACCGGACCGATCCGCGACATGCCCATCAGGCAGCCGTGCACCCGCGCCATGGCGACCGGCTCACCGTCGACGGTCCACAGCACCACGTGCCCGCCCGCGTCGGCGACGTCGCGGAACACGCCGCGCCGGGCCGCCGGATCGGACGTCGTGCCGAACGCCTCGACGAAGAACGCGTCGAACCAGCCGGCGAGCATGTCGGCGTCCTGGTCGTCGGCCAGCCGCGGCTTCCCGGCGACGCCGTCGGGCGACGCCAGTTCCCCGAGGCGGTACAGCGTCTCGGTGAAAGACGTCGTCGCGGTCACACCGGTGACTTCCGCCCATGCTTGACTGAAAGCCGCTGCGGTGCTTGCTGTTCCGCGCACGGCGGGCAGATCGGCCCGCACGGGTGCGAGCGCCGCGGCCGACTCCTTGGCCAGAGTCGGCGGCAGCCCGCTGACCAACAGCACCGCATCGCGCATCTGCACCGCGGCACCCACGGCGCCGTCACAGTCGAACGCGGCCAGAAGCAGGTGATCGGCCGGCCAGGCGGTGGTGCGCAGGGTGGTCAGTTCGGTGGTGAACCGCACGGGGTCACGGCGATACACCCAGCGGGATACCGGGCCGAAGCCGTCCGGCGTCGCGTACAGGTGAACGTTCATGCCTACGAGGGTGAGGCACCCGGCTCGCGAATTCCACTGATTTATCGGCCGTTTGGCGCCGCGGTCAGCGGCGGCCGCGCTTGGTGGGCCCCGGCGGGCGGGCGACCTTTCCGGCGGCGGCCCGGGCCGCCTGCTTCGCCAACGTCTTCTCCCGCGCGGTCCGCTTCGGGGTCGCCTCGCCCTGCCCGCGCGACGAACTGGGCTTGCGACCCCGCACGACGCCGATGAACTCCGCGACCAACTCGGACTGCTCGCCCGCCGGGACGGCGAGCGCGACGGGACAGGTGGGCGCGTCGGAGATCGGACGGTAGGTGAGGTCCCTGCGGTGGTGCAGCCGCGCCAGCGACTGCGGGACGACGAGCACGCCGGCCCCGGCGGCAACGAGTTCGGTTGCGTCGCCGGCGGTTTCGGGGCGATGGTCGACCGGGGCGCCGGGCATGTCCGCCCAGGCGACGACGTCGTCGAGTGGGAGCAGCACCGGTTCACCGTCGAGGTCGGCGACGGTCACCGCGTCCGCGGCGGTCAGCAGATGGTCGGCGGGCACCACGACCACCGTCGTCTCGTCGTAGAGCGGAATGAGGGCCACGCCGGCCGTGTCGGCCGAGGGCCGGAGCAACGCCACGTCGACCGCGCCGGATCGCAGGGCCTCGAGCGCGTCTGCAGCGGCGACGGCCTGCAGGTCCATCCGCACCTCGGGATGGCGCTCGGCCCACGTCCGAGCCCACTTCGCGGGTGTCACGCCGGGGACGTACCCCACTGTGAGCGAGGACACCGAGGATGAAGCCACGGCCTCAGGCTACCGATAGGCTCTCGTCCATGAGCAGGCCGAACGCGCAGTCCATGAAACCCGCCACCGCGGCGAAGAAGCTCGACGTGTATCTGCCGGCGACGCCCACGGAGTTTCAGGAGAACGCGATCACCCGGTCCGAGCTCGCCGCCCTGCAGGACGATCCGCCGCAGTGGCTCAGGGATCTCCGCAAGAACGGGCCGCACCCGAAGAACCTGGTGGCCATGAAACTGGGCGTCTCGATTGCCGGTCTGGCGCGCGGCGGTGTGACCGAGGCGCTCACCACCGAGCAGATCACCGCACTGCTCGAGGACAAGCCCGACTGGCTGGTCGCCGAGCGCGAGAGCTTCCAGGCCGTCCAGCGCGAGGAGCGACGCGTCAAGGCCATGCACGACGACCAGGCTCGCGAGGGCTGAGGCCCCCGAATGTGAAGATGGCGACGCAACTCGCGAGAGTTGCGTCGCCACGTTCACGATCGGCGGTGGGGCGTCACAGCATGCAGCTGACGCAACCCTCGACCTCGGTGCCCTCCAACGCCATCTGGCGCAGGCGGATGTAGTACAGCGTCTTGATGCCCTTGCGCCAGGCGTAGATCTGCGCCTTGTTCACGTCGCGCGTGCTGGCGGTGTCCTTGAAGAACAGCGTCAGCGACAGACCCTGGTCCACGTGCTGGGTGGCCGCGGCGTAGGTGTCGATGATCTTCTCGTAGCCGATCTCGTACGCGTCCTGGTAGTACTCCAGGTTGTCGTTGGTGAGGTACGGCGCCGGGTAGTAGACGCGGCCGATCTTGCCTTCCTTGCGGATCTCGATCTTCGACGCGACCGGGTGGATCGAGCTCGTCGAGTGGTTGATGTAGGAGATCGATCCGGTGGGCGGGACGGCCTGCAGGTTCTGGTTGTAGATGCCGTGCGTCTGCACCGACTCCTTCAACCGCTTCCAGTCCTCCTGCGTCGGGATGCGAATGCCCGCGTCCGCGAACAGTTCCCGCACCCGCGCGGTCGCCGGCTCCCACACCTGGTCGGTGTACTTGTCGAAGAACTCACCCGACTTGTACTTGGAGCGCTCGAAGCCGCCGAACGCCGTGCCGCGTTCGATCGCGATCCGGTTGCTGGCCCGCAGCGCGTGGTACAGCACCGTGTAGAAGTACATGTTGGTGAAGTCGACGCCCTCTTCGGAGCCGTACATGATGCGTTCGCGGGCCAGGTAGCCGTGCAGGTTCATCTGGCCCAGGCCGATGGCGTGAGAGTCGTTGTTGCCCTGCTCGATCGACGGCACCGACCAGATGTGGGTCTGGTCGCTGACCGCCGTCAACCCGCGGATCGACGTCTCGATGGTCTGCGCGAAGTCCGGCGAGTCCATCGCCTTGGCGATGTTCAGCGAACCGAGGTTGCAGGAGATGTCCTTGCCCACCTTGGCGTAGGACAGGTCCTCGTTGAACAGCGACGGGGTCGACACCTGCAGGATCTCCGAGCACAGGTTGCTGTGCGTGATCTTGCCCTCGATCGGGTTGGCGCGGTTCACGGTGTCCTCGTACATGATGTACGGGTAGCCGGACTCGAACTGCAGCTCCGCCAGAGTCTGGAAGAACTCGCGCGCCTTGATCTTCGTCTTGCGGATCCGGGCGTCGTCGACCATCTCGTAGTACTTCTCGGTGACCGAGATGTCGGCGAACGGCACGCCGTACACGCGCTCGACGTCGTACGGCGAGAACAGGTACATGTCCTCGTTCTTCTTCGCCAGCTCGAAGGTGATGTCCGGGATCACCACGCCGAGGGACAGCGTCTTGATGCGGATCTTCTCGTCGGCGTTCTCGCGCTTGGTGTCGAGGAACCGGTAGATGTCGGGGTGGTGCGCGTGGAGGTACACCGCGCCGGCGCCCTGGCGGGCACCGAGCTGGTTGGCGTAGGAGAACGAGTCCTCGAGCAGCTTCATGATCGGGATGACGCCCGAGCTCTGGTTCTCGATGTTCTTGATCGGCGCGCCGTGCTCGCGAATATTGCTCAGCAGCAAGGCGACTCCGCCACCACGCTTGGACAGCTGCAGCGCCGAGTTGATGGAGCGTCCGATGGACTCCATGTTGTCCTCGATGCGCAGCAGGAAGCAGCTGACCGGCTCGCCGCGCTGCTTCTTGCCCGAGTTGAGGAACGTCGGGGTGGCCGGCTGGAACCGTCCGTCGATGATCTCGTCGACGAGCTTCTCGGCCAGCGTGGTGTCGCCGGCGGCCAGCGTCAACGACACCATGACGACGCGGTCCTCGAAGCGCTCGAGGTAGCGCTTCCCGTCGAACGTCTTCAGCGTGTAGGACGTGTAGTACTTGAACGCGCCGAGGAACGTCGGGAAGCGGAACTTCTTGGCGAAGGCCCGGTCCAGCAGCGACTTCACGAAGTTGCGGCTGTACTGGTCGAGCACCTCGCGCTCGTAGTAGTTCTCCTTGACCAGGTAATCGAGCTTCTCGTCCTGGTTGTGGAAGAAGACGGTGTTCTGGTTGACGTGCTGCAGGAAGTACTGGTTGGCGGCTTCCCGGTCCTTGTCGAACTGGATCTTGCCGTCCTTGTCGTACAAGTTCAGCATCGCGTTGAGCGCGTGGTAGTCCGTCTCGCCCGGAAGTGCGTGGACTCCGGTGGTTACAGGTTCTGCAGTGACGGTTGGTGACACGTCTGGTCCTTCCAGAAGTCGGCAAGCCCCGCTCGGACGGCGAAGACGTCGTCCGTGGTGCCCATGAGTTCGAAGCGATAGAGGTAGGGGACGCCGCACTTGCGTGAGACGACGTCGCCGGCGTAGCCGAATTCGGCACCGAAGTTGGTGTTGCCCGCGGCGATGACGCCGCGGATCAACGACCGGTTGTGTTCGTCGTTGAGGAAGGCGATGACTTGCTTGGGGACGTATCCCCCGGCGTCCGGGTCGGGCCCGTTGGCGTGACCGCCGCCGTAGGTCGGCAGTACCAGCACGTAGGGCTCGACGACCTGGATGCGGTCGCGGAGCGGGATGCGGATGGCGGGCAGCTCCAGCTTCTCGACGAAGCGGTGCGTGTTCTCCGAGACGCTGGAGAAGTAGACCAGGTTCCCCATGACGCCTCCTCTCCTACCCGCCGGGTTCTTCTCTCTACGCCGTGGCCACGGCTGCGCCGGACAGCAACTTGATCCGGTCCGGACGGAAGCCCGACCAGTGGTCGTTGCCGGCGACCACGACGGGGGCCTGCAGGTAGCCCAGCGCCATGACGTAGTCGCGCGCCTCCGGCACCTCGGTGATGTCGACGACCTCGTAGGAGACGCCCAGCTTGTCGAGCGCCTTGTAGGTGGCGTTGCACTGCACGCACGCGGGCTTGGTGTAGACGGTGACGGTCATCTGCGGCACGGCTCCTCTGCGAAGGCTGGTGTAACTGGCTACTGCTATCCCCATCAAGTTCAGCAGCCCGGCGACCCTTGAAATTCCTGTCGTCCGAAGCCGGGAACCGGCGGCTGAATCCTCCCGATTCGCCTGGTTCCAGAGCTCCGGCTGACCTGAAGCGGTACGGGTACCGTGGGGGCCTGTCGGTCTGCAGAACACTACACCTAGTGTCCGACATTCAGAAGAGATACAAGATGTTCTGAACGACATTGATGGAATTCCCTGGTCGTAAGCCCCCGTTCGCTCGAAGTTCCCGGCGTGTCGCGCCCGCCGGCCACCACGTGTCGTGCTGCAGGGGAAGGTCTACCACCGACCACCGACACGTTCTCCACAGGCTCCATCCACAGCAAAGCCGCCGACGAGCCCCTGTTCGGGGTCGCCGGCGGCTGCTGGGAAAGTACTGTCAGCCGACCTCGGCGGTCAGCTTCTCCACGATCTCGCGGACCTGCTGGACCACGTCGGCGTTCTCCCGCGGATGCTTGCCGTCGAAGATCGTCGCCGGAAGCGAGAGCTTCACGTCCTCGACGACCTTGGGCCCCGCGATGCCGAAGGACTTGCGCGTCTCGTCGTGCGCCCAGACCCCGCCGAACTGGCCGAGCGCCGTGCCGATGACGGCCAGGGGCTTGCCGTTGAGCGCTCCGTTGCCGTAGGGCCGCGACAGCCAGTCGATCGCGTTCTTCAGCACACCCGGAATGCTGCCGTTGTACTCCGGCGTCACCACCAGGGCGGCGTCTGCCTCGGCGGCCGCGAGGCGCAGGGCGTCCACGGCCTCGGCCACCACGTCGCCGTCTTCGTCCTCGTTGTAGAAGGGCAGTTCGCCCAGCCGGTCGAACAACTGCAGCGACACGCCCGCCGGAGCCGTCTCGGTCGCCACCTGCGCCAATTGACGATTCAGCGACGCCGCGCGCAGACTGCCAACCAGAACCAAAACCTTCACGTCTGCCATGCCCGTAGGCCCCTTTCGGTCGTTTTGCCCCGATCCTCTCACAGGTCAACCGGACCGCGGTCCGATTGATTCCGGCTGAGCTAAAGTGCAGGCATGAGCGTTGGCGACGGACTGGTCGGGCTGCCGGTCACCGATTCTGCGCCCGTGGAGCGCGGCGATGCCGCCCGCAACCGGGGGCTGCTGCTGGCCGCCGCCCGTCGTCTGATCGACGAGCACGGTGCGGACACCGTGACGATGGACGACGTCGCCGCCGCCGCGGGCGTCGGCAAGGGCACCCTGTTCCGTCGCTTCGGCAGCCGTGCCGGCCTGATGATCGTGCTCCTCGACGAGGACGAGAAGGTCGAGCAGCAGGCGTTCATGTTCGGTCCCCCACCACTGGGGCCCGGCGCCCCGCCGCTGACCCGGCTCATCGCCTATGGACGCGAGCGCCTGCGCTTCGTCTGGGATCACCGCGCGCTGCTCGCCGACGCCAACACCGACCCCCACATGCGCTTCAACGCGCCGGCCTCCCTGCACCGCACCCACGTGCGGATGCTGCTCGAATCCGCAGGCACCTCCGGTGATCTGGAGGCACAGACCCAGGCGCTGCTGTCGCTGCTGGACGCCGACTACGTCACCCACTCGGTGGAGGATCTCGGGCACGATCTCGACCGCCAGGGCGACGGGTGGGAAAGCTTGGCGCGCAAGCTCTGCGGGAACTAGTGACCCATGGCTTGGGTGCTGCACGTCGACCTCGACCAGTTCCTCGCGTCGGTCGAACTGCGGCGGCGGCCCGACCTCGTCGGCCTGCCGGTCATCGTCGGCGGCAACGGCGACCCCACCGAAGCGCGCAAGGTGGTCACCTGCGCGTCCTATGAAGCGCGGGCGCGCGGCGTGCACGCGGGCATGCCGCTGCGGGTCGCCGCCCGCAAGTGCCCCGAGGCGACGTTCCTGCCGTCGGATCCCGCCGCCTACGACGCAGCCTCCGACGAGGTGATGGGACTGCTCCGCGACCTCGGTCATCCCCTCGAGGTGTGGGGCTGGGACGAGGCCTACCTCGGGGCCGACGTCGCGGACCCCCACGAGCTTGCCCTGCGCATCCGCGACGCCGTGGAGGCTCGGACGGGTCTGTCCTGCTCGGTGGGGATCAGCGACAACAAGCAACGCGCCAAGGTGGCGACGGGCTTCGGCAAGCCGGCCGGCGTCTACCGTCTCGACGACGAGAACTGGATGGCGGTGATGGGCGACCGGGGCGTCGGGGAACTCTGGGGCGTGGGCCCCAAGACCACCAAGCGGCTTGCCGCCCTTGGCATCACCACCGTCGGCGATCTCGCCGCCGCCGACGCGGAACTCCTCGTGTCGACGTTCGGCCCCAGCACCGGGCTGGGAATCCTGTTGCTGGCCAAGGGCGGCGGCGACTCCGACGTCAGCACCGAGCCGTGGGTGCCGAGGTCGCGCAGCCACGTGATCACCTTCGCCGAGGACCTCACCGACCGGGCCGAGATGGACGCCGCGATCGCCGAGCTGGCCCGCAAGACGCTGGCCGAGGTCGTGGCGCAGGACCGCACGGTGACCCGGGTCGCCGTGACCGTCCGTACCTCGACGTTCTTCACGAGGACCAAGATCAGCACGTTGGCCAGCCCCGGCACCGACGAGGCCGTCGTCGTCGACGCCGCACTGGCGGTATTCGGCCGGTTCGACCTGGACCGGCCGGTGCGACTGCTCGGCGTGCGCCTCGAGCTGGCCATGCCGGACGCCGCGCCTGTCACCACCGCCACCTAGCCTCGTCAGCATGCTGCACACCGTGGCCATTCGTGGTTACCGATCGATGCGCGAGGTCGTGGTCCCCCTGACGGGCCTGACGGTCGTCACCGGCGCCAACGGCACGGGCAAGTCGTCGGTGTACCGCGCGTTGAAGCTGCTCGCCGACTGCGGTCGCGGCGAGGTGATCGGCTCGCTGGCACGGGAGGGCGGACTCGAGTCGGTGCTGTGGGCGGGCCCGGAGAACCCCGCCGGTGCGCGCCGCGCCGGTGAGGTGCAGGGCACGACGCGGACCCGGCCGGTCGCCCTCGAACTCGGCTTCGCCTCCGACGATCTCGGCTATCTCATCGACCTGGGCCTGCCGCAGTACGCCGGTCCGAGGTCGTTGTTCGCGCGCGATCCGGAGATCAAGCGGGAGATGGTGTTCGCCGGTCCGCGGCTTCGTCCCAGTGCGACGCTCGTCCGGCGCGGTGCCGACCACGCCGAGGTTGCCGACGACGCCGGCCGTGGTTTCACCGAGCTCACCCGCGCCCTGCCCACCTACCGCAGCGTGCTGGCCGAGTACGCGCTGCCCGAACTCGCCTCCGTGCGGGACCGACTGCGTGACTGGCGGTTCTACGACGGTTTCCGGGTCGACGCCGACGCACCGGCCCGGCGCCCTCGGGTGGGCACCAGGACACCGGTGTTGTCCGACGACGGAGGCGATCTGGCTGCCGCGGTCCAGACGATCTTCGAGCTGGGATCGGGCGACCTGGCGCGGGCGGTCGCCGACGCCTTCGACGGGGCCGAGCTGTCGGTCGCGGTGCATGACGGTCTGTTCGAGTTGCAGCTTCGCCAACCCGGGATGCTGAGGCCGCTGCGCGCCGCCGAATTGTCCGACGGCACATTGCGTTTCCTGCTCTGGGGAGCCGCTCTGCTCAGTCCGCGACCACCGTCGCTGATGGTGCTCAACGAGCCGGAGACCTCGCTGCACCCCGACCTGGTGGCGCCGCTCGCCGCCATGATTCGCGCCGCCGCCGCGGCGACCCAGGTCGTGGTGGTCACCCATTCCCAGGCGATGCGTGGACATCTCGACGTCGACGGGTCCAGCGAGATCGAGCTGTACAAGCAGTGGGGCGAGACGCTGGTCGCCGACCAGACCCTTCTGAGCACACCGCCGTGGGACTGGGGCAAGCGCTGACGGCTCCCGCTGTTCGCGTCGGCATAAACGTCCGTTAACCGGAGTCCCGTTCAATCTGCCAGGCACTACACGGCAAACGAGGAGTCACGGGTGGCGAAGATCGATGTTCTGAAGGTGGCGCTGGTCGTCGGTGCGGTGGCCATGATGCCGCTGACGGCCTGCAGTAGCGACACCGAGAAGGCGTCCAACGGCGAGGGCGTCACGCGAGCGGCCACCGGGGACCTCGCGGCCAACGGCGGAGCCCGCCGCCTCGGCGGCGACCAGAGCGAGACCATCCGTACCGCGGTGAACGCCTCCGGCGCCAAGAACGTCATCCTGTTGATCGGCGACGGCATGGGCGACTCCGAGATCACCTTGGCCCGCAACTACGAGAAGGGGGCGGGCGGGTTCTTCGCCGGTCTCGACGCCCTTCCGCTGACGGGCCAGTACACGACCTACGCGCTGCAGAAGAACGGCAAGCCCAACTACGTCACCGACTCCGCAGCCAGCGCGACGGGCTGGTCGACCGGAACCAAGACCTACAACGGCGCACTCGGGGTAGACGTCAAGGGGGTCGCCCAGAAGACGATCCTCGAACTGGCGATTGCCCAGGGCCGCGCCACCGGCGACGTCACCACCTCCGAGATTCAGGACGCCACGCCCGCAGCGCTGTTCTCCCACATCAGCGAACGCGATTGCTACGGCCCCAAGGAGACCGCCGAGGACTGCGCGGCCGAAGCCCTCGAGAAGGGCGGGCGCGGCTCGGTGACCGAGCAGCTGTTGTCCACGCGACCGGACATTACGATGGGCGGCGGCGCCGAGACGTTCGCCCAAACCGCCAACGGCGGCGACTTCGCGGGCAAGACCCTCGAGGCCCAGGCCAGGGAACGCGGCTTCCAATTGGCGCGCACCGCAGACGAATTGAACGCGATCACCAAGGCCAACCAGGACGCTCCCGTGCTGGGCCTCTTCGCCGACGGGAACATGCCGGTCAGCTGGACCGGTCCCGCCGCCGTCCGCCAGGGCTACCTGCAGCCGGCGGCCACGTGCACCGACAACCCGAAGCGCGGTGCCGAGGTGCCCGAGTTGGCGGCCATGACGAAGAAGTCGATCGACCTGCTCTCCGGCAGCGACAAGGGCAAGGACAAGGGGTTCTTCCTGCAAGTCGAAAGCGCGTCGATCGACAAGCGCGACCACGCCGCGGACCCCTGCGGCCAGATCGGTGAGACGGTCGCCTTCGACGAAGCCGTACAGGCGGCGCTGGAGTTCGCGAAGAAGGACGGCAACACGTTGGTGATCGCGACCGCCGACCACGCCCACACCAGTCAGATCGCCGAACCCTACACCGAGGAGGACCTGCAGGGCATCGCCGAGGACACCAAGCAGCCCGTCGAGCGGGTCCGCGACATCATGTACCCGGGCCTCACCCGCCTGTTGACCACGGCCGACGACGCCGAGATGTTGGTCAGCTACGGCACGTCGGCCGACGTGGGCATCGAGGACCAGGGCCACACCGGAACTCAGCTGCGGCTCGCCGCCTTCGGTCCCCGCGCGGCCAACGTGGTGGCGCTGACCGATCAGACCGATCTGTTCTTCACCATGACCGACGCGCTGGGGCTCAACCGGTCTTAGACGGGCGCAGCGCGCGGGTGAAGATCCTGTTCACCTGGCGCATGGCGACGCTGTACGGCCACCACGCCACCCGCTTGAACGCGTACAGCGCGCGGATGTCGGCCGAGGTGTAGATGAGGTACCGGTTGCGGGCTACTCCGCGAAGGATCTTGTCCGCGACCAACTCCGGCGACACGGCGTGACCGCTGAACCGCTCCACCCACTTCTGCACCCGCGGATGGTCGCGGTCGACGCCCACGATGTCGACGCTCTGCACCATGGGCGTCTTGACCGCCCCGGGGACCACGACCGACACCCCGATGCGGTGCCTGGCGAGGTCGAACCGCAGTACCTCCGACAGGCCGCGCAGGCCGTACTTGCTGGCGCTGTAGGCGGCGTGCCAGGGCAGGGCCACCAGTCCGGCGGCCGAGGACACGTTGACGACGTGCCCGCCCCGACGGGCGAGAACCATTGGGGGAACGAAGTTCTCGATGACGTGGATGGGCCCCATCAGGTTCACCGAGATCATCGACTCCCAGTGCCGATGGGTCAGGTGGCTGACGGTGCCCCAGGCGGAGATGCCGGCGATGTTCATCACCACGTCCACCGCGGGGGTGGGGCCGCCGATGGCCTCGTGGACCTCGGCGGCGAAGGCGGCCACCTCGTCGTGGTCGGACACGTCGAGCGCGCGGTGCACCGTGACGGTGGCGCCTCGGGCCCGCGCGTCGGCGACCGTCTCGGCGAGGCCCTCGGCGTTGCGATCGGTCAGGAACAGCTCGGCTCCGTCGTCGGCCAGCTTCAGCGCCGTCGCGCGACCGATGCCACTTGCCGCGCCGGTGAGCACACATCGTTTGCCCGCGTAGCTCTGAACCATGGCCGCGACCCTACCGGCTACCCCGATCGATCCCCGGCGAGGAACTCCTCGATCGTGACGGGCGGCCGACCGGTCAACGTCTCGAAGTCTGCCAGCGGCGTCTCGAACAACGAGCTCGACGACCAGTCGGGCGAGAGCTAGCCGACGGAGTTCTCGCCACCCCACAGCGAGTAGAGCCAGAGCCGTTCGAGCACCGCGACCGCGCGCGAGGTGTCCCGGCCCGAGCCCACGAAGGACGAGTCGCCGGAGAGAGTGGCACCCGTCGTGGCGGCCAGGGTGCGCACCAACGTCGGCACGTCGTCGGAGATCGGGTGGGCGGTGCCCGCCTTGGTCTCGTCTTCGACGATCTTCACGATCTGTTCGACCACCGAGGCCATCTGCTGGTCGAGGATCTCCCGGATTTCGGCGTCGGTGCTCCGGGCGGCGTTGCACGCCGACATCACGGGGTCGTTGTGCGAGTAGACCAGCGCGGCGCTGCCGACCATCCGCTTGGCGAAGGCAGCGGTCGACTCGTCGGCGCCGCGCGGGGCGAAGTAGTGGGTCAGCTCCTCGAGTTCCTGCATGGCTTCGGCGAGCATCTGCGCGAGCACCGAGTACTTGGAGTCGAAGTAGAAGTAGAACCCCGAGCGGGCTACGCCGGCACGGTCGCTGATGGTGCTCACCGACAACTCCGAGAACGGCTTCTCTCGCAGCAGGTCGTGGACGGCGTTCAAGATGGCCTCGCGTTGCCGGTCACCGCGGCTCTGGCGGGCCCCACTGGGAGCGGATTCGGCGGTCATCGCGTACAACCTTCGCACCGACGACTCACGAGATCAAAACTTGACATGCGTCAAGTGTCGGCGACAGGATGGGTTCGGTCAGTGACATCGACCACAGACGTCCTTCAGCCCAGGAGCATGCCAATGGCGACCATCAGCACCCCGGAGTACTTGCGCGATCAGGCGAAGCGCCGCTTCACGCCGTCGATCAACAACTTCCCCGGGATGGGCGCGCTCGAGCGCAGGCTGCTCCGCACCGACTTCCCGCAACGCGTGCTGGCCGAGCCGCCCGCGGGCAGCGGCCTCAAGCCGGTGATGGGCGACGCCGGACTGCCGGTCCTGGGCCACATGGTCGAGATGTTCCGGGGCGGACCCGAATATCTGATGCACATCTACAAGAACAAGGGCCCGGTCTACTACGCCGACTCACCGGTGCTGCCCGCGGTCACGGCCCTGGGCCCCGACGCCGCGCAGGCGATCTACGGCAATCGCAACAAGGACTTCTCCCAGGAGGGCTGGATCCCGGTCATCGGGCCGTTCTTCCACCGCGGCCTGATGCTCCTGGACTTCGAAGAGCACATGTTCCACCGCCGGATCATGCAGGAGGCGTTCGTCCGCACCCGCCTCGTCGGCTACACCGAGCAGGTCGACAAGGTGGTGTCCCAGGTGGTCGCCAACGACTGGGTCGCCAACGACCCCCGATTCCTGCTCTATCCCGCCATGAAGCAGATGACCCTCGACATCGCGTCGATGGTGTTCATGGGCCACGAGCCGGGCACCGACCACGAACTCGTCACCAAGGTCAACAACGCGTTCACCACGACCGTCCGCGCCGGCAACGCCATCATCCGCACCGGCGTCCCGCCCTTCACCTGGTGGCGCGGACTGCAGGCACGCAAGCTGCTGGAGAACTACTTCGCAGCCCGCGTGAAGGAACGTCGCGGCGCTGAGGGCTCGGACCTGTTGACCGTCCTGTGTCAGACCGAGGACGAGGACGGCAACAAGTTCTCCGACCAGGACATCGTCAACCACATGATCTTCACGATGATGGCCGCCCACGACACCTCGACGTCGACGGCGACCACCATGTCGTACTTCCTCGCCGCGAACCCCGAGTGGCAGGACCGCTGCCGCGACGAGTCCGACCGCCTCGGCGACGGACCCGTCGACATCGAGTCACTCGAGAAGCTGGAGTCCCTCGACCTCGTCATGAACGAGTCGATGCGGTTGGTGACGCCGGTGCAGTGGGCCATGCGGCGGGCGGTGCGCGACACCGACCTGCTGGGCTACCACATCCCCAAGGGCACCAACGTGATTGCCTACCCCGGCCTCAACCACCGGCTGCCGGAGTTCTGGACCGATCCGATGAAGTTCGACCCCGACCGGTTCGCCGAACCGCGCAGCGAACACAAGAAGCACCGCTTCGCGTTCACGCCCTTCGGCGGCGGGTCCCACAAGTGCATCGGCATGATGTTCGGTCAGCTGGAGGTCAAGGTGATCATGCACCGGCTGCTGCGCAAGTACCGGCTGGAGCTGGCGCATCCCGGTCGCGAGCAGCGGTGGGACTACGGCGGCATGCCGGTGCCGATGGACGGCATGCCGATCGTGCTGCGCCCGCTGCGCTAGCCGCGGCGGCGGCGGTCGGAGACCACCAGCCACGTCGCCGACACCAGGAAGTAGAACGCGCCGAAGCCCGCGTACGGCGCGACGTCGGCGATGCCGGGGACCACGGACCCGTTGGCCTTGACGAGGAAGGTGCCGCCGACGATCGCCGACTGAGCCCCGCTGAGCACCATCGCCCATTGCGCGCCAACGGTCTTCCAGCGGCGCAGCCCCGTCCCAAGCTGGAAGAGGCCGGAGAGCGTGGCCCACACGCCGAACACGCCGAGTACCGCGTACATGCTCATCCCCAGTGCGATGGCCACCGCGGCGGTGGTCGCGGCGCTGACGATCGCGTTGAGGGTTTGGGTCGGGTTGCGCTGCAATCCCCCGTTGCGTCGGGCGTCCTCCACGTTGGCCGCGGCATCCCACGCGGGATAGAGGACCAGGAGGGCGCCTGCGGTGGTCGGCATGTCGGCCACGACGAAGGCGGCGGCTACCCAGGCGACCGAAAAGCCGGCTCTGGCAAAGTAATACGTGGTGAGCCAACGTCGCCCGTCGGTTCTGCGATCCTCGAGCACCTGTTCGGTCATGCCATCTTCCTTCCATGGGTGATCACGCCCTGCGTCGGCGACGAGGGCGGTCGGTTCGGGTAGAGCGAGGGTTAGCTCAGGGGCGCGCCGTCAGCCCGGCCAACAGGGGCTCGGTGACCAGGTCGAAGACCCGTGGGTCGCCGTAGGCCCGGGCGGAGAGCATCGCACCGTGGACGGCGGCCATGAACTTCTCGGCCTCCGCCTCAGCGGTGTCGTCCAAGATGAAGTCACCACGCGCGCTGCCACTTTCGAGGACCGCCCGCAGCCAGGTCGACAGCATTTCGAAGTAGGCCCGCACTTCGGCCACCACCGCCTCCGGCAGGACGGGGAGCTGGGTGGCGAGCAGCGCACAGAGACAGAAGGTGTTGGTGCCGTCGGCGATGCAGGCCGACCAGAACCCGACGTAGGCCCTCAGCTGGTCGAGCGGGTCGGGATGGTGCGTCGTCAGCTCGGCGAATCCGGCGGCGGCTTCCTCCCGGTAGCGGGCGACGAGCCGGCTGACCAGGTCGACCTTGGTCGGGAAGTAGTAATGGATGCTCGCCTTGCGGATGCCCACCGAGGCGGCGACGTCGGCGTAGCTGAAGCCGTTGTAGCCGCCGCCGACCAGCAGCGATCGGGCACTGCGAAGGATGTCGTCCTCGGTGGTCGCGGTCATGCCGATCAATCTACCTACTAGTAGATAGATTGGTCAATTGCGGTGCGGCCTCACGCACACAACCGGTTGGCGCAGGCGATCACCGCGCGCAGCGCCGACTGCGTGACGTCGTCGGACCAGCCCACGGCCCACTCGTGGCCGACGCCGTCGGTGCCGCGGATGAAGGTGGCCGTGCCGCCCGGGGCGGACAGCTGGTGGAACGCCGCGATCTCGAAGGAGACGCCCCGCTCGGACAACATCGCGGTCAGCGCGGCGACGGGCCCGCTGGCCGCGGCGGTGGACGTCGCGATCCGGTCGGCCACCGCAATGGTGGCCTGGTAGTTGCGGGCCTGCGGTCCGAGCCGACTGGCCGGCCGATCGACGTCGACGCACTGCCACTGCCCGAGCCGCAGCGGGCCCGAGGACGGCGCATATCGCGCGAGGAACGCCTCGTCGGACGTCGACTCCGCCTCCTCGCGCAGCGCCCGCGGGATGAGGTCGCGGAAGTTCGCGGCGAAGGACGGGGTGGGAATGGGGAAGGTGGTGATGGACATGATGCCGGTCTCTCTGAAGCGAGGAATCGACCGACGGTGTAGCAACGACCCACAGCGAGGGGTCGGTCTGGATCAGACCCCGCTGAGGGTTGCTACTACGAGTCGCTTCGGCACGGAGGTGATGCTAGGCCTCCCCCACCGAAGGACGCAACCCCCTTCCCGTCTACTAGGGTTCATCGCCGATGGCGACATGACGTGGTGGCATGCCCTTCTGCTCTTCGCGGCCGGGGTGGTTGGCGGACTGTGCGGCAGCATCGCCGGACTGGCGTCCCTCACCACGTATCCGGCGCTGCTGCTGATCGGCCTGCCGCCGGTCGCCGCGAACGTCACCAACACCGTCGCGCTGGTCCTCAACGGCGTCGGATCGGTGTCGGCGTCCCTGCCCGAGCTGCGCGGTCAGCGGGCCGCCTTGACGCGGTTGATCCCGATGGCCGTGCTCGGCGGCGCGGGCGGTGCGGCACTGCTGCTGACGATTCCGGCGGAGGGATTCGAGAAGCTCGTCCCCGTGCTGCTGGCGGCGTCGGCCGTGCTGATCGCGCTGCCGATGCGGGAGCGCGTGGCCGACGGTCCCCGTACCGTCACCCGGATCGTGGTCGAGAGCGTCGCCATGGTGGCGATCTGCGTGTACGGCGGTTTCTTCGGTGCCGCCGCGGGGGTGCTGATGCTCGCCCTGTTCCTCCGCACGGGAAGTCAATCGCTGGCCCATGCCAACGCGACCAAGAACGTCGTGCTGGGCGTCGCCAACGGCGTTGCGGCACTTGCCTTCGCCGTGTTCGCGCCGGTGCACTGGCTGGCCGTGGTGCCACTTGGCCTTGGCTGCCTCCTGGGCTCGCGGCTGGGGCCGGCCATCGTCCGGCGCGCGCCGTCGAGACCGCTGCGCCTCGCGATCGCCGTCGCAGGCATGGCGTTGGCCGTCAAGCTCGGCGTCGACGCCTACCGCTAGAGGAACGGGTCGTCGCCCGTGGTCACCCGCGAGCCGAATTCGATCAGGGACTCCGCCGAGGCGTGCAGCCGCTGCCCCGCCTCCAGGCTGGCCTGGCCGGCCAGGTACCGCGACCAGGTGCCCTCGATGACGATGCCCAGCTTGAAGCAGGCCAATGCCTTGAACCAGTTCAGTTGCGCCGTACGCCTTCCGCCCGCGGCGACGTAGGCCTCGACCAACTCGGTACGGCTTGCCAATCCCCCGAGCGCTGCCAACCGAGAGCCCGCGTCGATGGTGTTGGGCTCGGCCGGCCAGCAGACCAGCAGCCAGCCGAGGTCCAGCAACGGCTCACCGATCGTGCACATCTCCCAGTCGATGAACGCCGCCACCTCCGGTCGCTCACGATGCAGCAGCACGTTGTTCAGATGGGCGTCGCCGTGCATGACGCCCGGTTCGCCGTCGTCGGGCCGGTTGTCCTCCAGCCAGGCCGCCAATTCCGGTACCCCGACCAGCGAATCTGGGTCGTAGCGGTCGTGACGGTAGCTCTGCAACAGGCCGAGGAACTGTGGAACCTGTCGCGCGAGAAAGGAACCCGGCCGGCGCAGCGCGGCCAGCGGACTGCCCTGCCAGGCCACGTTGCCGAGTTGGGCCAAGCTGGCGGCGTAGGCCGGCCCGACGTCGTGTCGAAGGACGGGGTCGTCGGCGTAGGCCGGTGCCATCTCGTTGCCGGGATTGAAGCCGTCGACTTCTTCCATGAGGTAGAACACCACGCCGAGCACGTCGAGGTCGTCACAGCCGGCGATGAACGCCGGATGTGGCACGCCGGTGCCCGCGAGCGTCTGCAGCACGGCGATCTCGCGCAGCATGGTCTTGTCGCTCGTCGGCCGCGGATGCAGGGGCGGGCGGCGCAGCACCATTGGACGGCCGTCGACGCGCAGGCGCACGACGATGTTCTGGCTACCACCGGTCAGTGGCTCCACGTCGCTGGCCTGGGAGCCGAGACCCGTCGTGCGGAGCCACTCCCGAAGTGCCCTCTGGTCATCGTCGGTCAGGGTGGGGACGTCGTCGACCATGCCCGACATCGTCGTCGCCTCTCGAGCGGCGTGCGGAGTATTCGACCGGAATCGTTGGCCGGCAACGACGTTGGGAGACTCAGACGCCGGGAGGAACGAACGACCTGACCCGGTCGGCGGCGAATGCCGCTGCCTGGCCGGTCAATCCGGCTTCGACGTATTGACTGTGCGCGGGGCGGTCGTCACCTGGCGAGCACACCGGGTCGGCACCGTTGCAGAGGTCGATGGTCTTGGCGCCGTAGAGCGGGCTGAGCGCGGTGAGCGGTCCACCGAAGCGGTTGAGCGGGTTGCCGAACACGGCCACGGCGGCCACGTGGTCGGCCACCTCCGGCGGCATCGGCTGCCCCAGCCCGAAGAGCCTGGCGGGATCGCCGGTGATGCCGTCGATCACGGCGGCGCCCTGCGAGTAGCCGCCGAGCACGATCTTGGTGTTCGGACAGGTCGACGTCGTCAGCTGGACGTGCGCCGCGGCGTCGGAGGCGCCGGCGGTGGCCTGCATGAATTCGTGGGAGGCCGGGTAGTTCACGGCGTAGACGCCGACCGTCCTGCCCTTGAGGTTGCTCTTGAGCGAGTCGATGAACGCCTGGCCCTCGCGACCGACTCCGACGGGTTCGTCGGTGCCGCGGGCGAACACCACCTCGACGTCGGAACACTTCGGCGCGGCCGACGCCACGGGCGTGCCGACGGCCAAGAGACTCGCGCCGATCAGCCCTCCCGTGGCCAGGCCCGTGAGCAGTGCATGGGCCTTGGTCTGAACGGACATCGGCGTCCCCTTCGGGTTCTTCGAATCAGCGATTATTAGGAGAACTTCATAATTGCCTAGCCGATACCGAAACCGAGGATTTCTCGGGGCAAGTGTGAGCGAGAACTCACGGCTGGGCTTCGAGCGGGAACCCACCCGCGCGCGGTCAGTCCAGAAGACGACGTGACACGTTCGTGGTGACCAGATCGAGCAACTCGTCGGCGCGGCCTGCCATGATCGTCCGAATCGCGTACAACGAGAAGCCCTTTGCCTGCTCGGCACTGATCGCGGGCGGGATGGACAGCTCCTGGCGTGCCGTCACGACGTCGACGATCGCCGGCCCGTCGTGGGCGAAGGCCTCGGTCAACGCCTGCTCCAACTCAGCGGGATGCTCGACGCGACGGCCGAACGCCCCCAGGGCACGCCCCACCGCGGCGAAGTCCGGGTTGACCAACTCGGTGCCGAAGTTGACGATGCCGGCCGCCTTCATCTCCAGTTCGACGAAGTTCAGCGACGAGTTGTTGAAGACGACGAGCTTCACCGGCAGGCGGTTCTGCACCAGGGTGATGAGTTCGCCGAACAGCATGGTCAGGCCGCCGTCACCGGCGAAGGCCACCACCTGTCGTCCGGGGAACGCCGTCTGAGCACCGATGGCGTGCGGCAACGCGCACGCCATGGTGCCGTGGTTGAACGAGCCGACGAGCCTGCGCCTGCCGTTCATCTTCAGGTACCGGGCAGCCCACACCACCGGCGACCCGACGTCGACGGTGAACACCGCGTCGTCGGTGGCCAACCGATCGGCAAGAGCGGCAACGTACTCCGGCCGGATGGGCGTCTTGTCGCGGTCGTTGACCGCCAACCCGTCCATCGTCTTGCGGGTCTTCTCGTAGTGCCGGAGCGACCGGTCGAGGTGCTCGCGGGAGGGCTTCTTGGTCAGCAGCGGCTGCAGCGCCGTCACGGTGTCGGCGACGGTTCCGACCAAGCCCAGGTCGATCGGCGTGCGGCGACCCAGGTTTCGGCCCCGGACGTCGACCTGCACGATGCGGGCGTGTTCGGGATAGAACTGCTGATACGGGAAGTCGGTCCCCAGCATCAGCAGGGTGTCGGCCTCCTTGATGGCCTTGTAGCCCGAGGTGAACCCCAGCAGTCCGGTCATCCCGACGTCGTACGGGTTGTCGTATTCGACGAATTCCTTGCCGCGCAACGCGTGCACCACGGGAGCGTTCAGCGTGCCGGCCAGCTCCACCAGCTGATCGTGAGCGCCCTCGGCGCCGGCACCGGCCAGGATGGTGACGCGCTCGCCGCCGTTGAGGATGTCGGCCGCGCGTCGCAGACTCTCGTCGTCGGGCCGCACCACCGAGGTGCTGGCCACGATCGGCTTGGTGAGCCAGCCGGATTCGACGGCGTGCGCCAGGAAGATCTCGCCGGGAACGACGACGACGGCGACGCCGTTCTCCTCGACCGCCGCGCGCATGGCCATCTCGATGATCCGCGGGGCCATCTCCGGCGTGCTGACCAGTTCGCAGTAGACGCTGCACGCGGCGAACAATTCCTGCGGGTGGGTCTCCTGGAAGTACTCGGAGCCGATCTCGCTGCGCGGAATGTGGGCGGCGATCGCCAGCACCGGGACTCGCGAACGCTGTGCGTCGAAGAGTCCGTTGATCAGATGCAGGTTGCCCGGTCCGCAACTGCCCGCACACACCGCCAGCTGGCCCGTCAGTGCGGCGTCCGCGGCTGCGGCGAAGGCCGCGGTCTCCTCGTGCCGGACGTGCTCCCAGGTGACGTCGTCCGAGCGGCGGATGGCGTCGGTGAACCCGTTGAGGCTGTCCCCCGGCAGACCGTAGACGCGCCGGACGCCGCTACGCGCCAGCGCGCTGATGATCTGAGTCGCGATGGTGGCCATCGGGTCCCTTCCCCTACGACTTCGGCGCGGAAACGTTCGCGCAGCGACGGTTTGCGCGCCGAAAACACCCTACTGGAGAAGGTTCGTCACGTCGCCGTAAGAACTGCCGCGCCCGCAGTCGGTAGCTTGGCGACATGGTCGAAACGGCAACACGCCCCAGTCCCTGGATCGGTGTCGCCGCCGCGGCGGTGGCACTGGGCGTGGCCCAACTGGTCGCGGTGGCGTTCGGACCGCACGCCGACTCGCGAACCGCCGTCGGCTCCGCGGTGGTCGACCTGACGCCGGGCCCCGTCAAGGAATGGGCCATCCAGTCTTTCGGCACGTCCGACAAGCTCGCGCTGTCCGTCGTCGTCCTGGTCGTCATCGCGGTGATCGCGGCCATCGCGGGGCAGTACGAGACGCGCCGCAGACCGGTGGGCAGCATCGCGATCGTCGTGGCCGGTGTCCTCGGCTGCGCCGCGGTGCTCAGCCGCGCCGGCGCCACCCCGGTCGACGTCATACCGACGGTGATCGGCACCGTGTGCGGGGTGCTGGTGCTGCGTTGGCTGGCCACCCGCCGGGTCGCCACACCGGACGCCCCCGCCCCGGCCGCGTCCTCCCCCGACGCCGGCCGACGGCTCTCGCTGGTGACGTTCGGGCTCATCGGCGTCGGCGCCGTGGCGGGCGTGGCGGGTTCACTGCTGAACCGGTTGAATTCCTCGGTGGCCGGCGATCGGACCGCCTTCACGCTGCCGACGCCGCGGGGCGTGCCGGCGCCGGCGATTCCGCCCGGGGTGCAACCCGCCGGCTTCACCCAGACACCGTTCATCACTCCGAACGCCGACTTCTACCGGATCGACACCGCCCTGAGCGTGCCCCAGGTCAGCCGCGCCGACTGGCGACTGCGGATTCACGGGATGGTCGACCGCGAGGTCACCCTGTCCTTCGACGACTTGCAGAAGTTCGATCTCGTCGAATCGATCGTGACGTTGACGTGCGTGTCGAACCCGGTCGGCGGAGACCTCATCTCCAACGCGAAGTGGACCGGCTACCGGGTCCGGGACTTGTTGGCGCAGGTGGGCATTCACTCCGACGCCGACATGGTCCTGTCGACCTCGGTCGACGGGTTCACCGCCGGCACGCCGGTCGAGGCGCTCACCGACCAGCGCGACTCGCTGCTGGCCATCGGCATGAACGGGGCGCCGCTGCCCACCGAGCACGGCTACCCCGCCCGTCTGGTCGTGCCCGGGCTCTACGGCTACGTGTCCGCGACCAAGTGGCTGGCGGATCTGGAGCTCACGCGCTTCGACCGCGCGGATGCGTACTGGACCAAGCTGGGCTGGTCGGCCCGCGGACCCATCAAGACCGAGTCGCGGATTGACGTGCCCCGGCAGGGCGCCGAAGTGCCCAGGGGCGCCACCACATTCGGCGGCGTGGCGTGGGCCCAGCACCGCGGCGTCAAGGCCGTCGAGGTGCGCGTCGACGACGGGCCGTGGCAACCCGCCCAACTCGGGGCGAGCTACTCCAACGACACGTGGCGGTTGTGGAGCTTCCCGTGGCAGGCCGAGACCCCCGGTCCGCACGAGATCGCCGTGCGCGCCACCGACGCCAGCGGAACGGTGCAGACGCAGGACGAGGCCGACGTCGTGCCCGACGGCGCCACGGGCTGGCACACCGTGTCATTCGACGTTCAGTGAGACCCGACGTCAGACGGGGACCCGCTGGTTGGTGAGCACCGAGGCGCCCACCGCGGCCGCCATCAGCAGCGCCCCGAGGCGGATCCACGCCTGGCTGGCGTCACCGCGAATCGTCTCGTAGCCGATCTGCTGCTGCAGGGCCGAGTACGCCTTCTTCAGCTCGTCGAGGTTGCCGGCGTGGAAGGTCTGCCCACCGGAGATGTCGGTGATCTGTTGCAGCGTCGCGTCGTCGACGGGCACCGGAATCTGTTGCCCGTCGATGTTCACGACGCCGTCGGGGGTGCCGAAGGAGATCGTCGAGATGGCCACCTTCTGATCCTTGGCCGCGCGGGCCGCGGTGTAGGCACCCCGTGGTTCGTCGGGATTGCGTGGAATCGTCTCGGCACCATCGGATTCCAGCACGATGTGCGCGGGCGCCGGCGTGTCGCCGCCCCCCATCACCGCGTCGACGCTCGCGATGGCCTGCAACGCGGTGAAGAGGCCCTCGCCGGTGGCCGTGCGTTCCTCCGGCGCCAAGCCGTCTATCGCGTTCTTCATCGCGGTGCGGTTCGTCGTGGGCGAGACCAGCAATGTCGCGCTCCCACCAAACGCCACCAGTCCCAGACTGATTCCGGGTGTCAGCTCGTCGGCGAACTGTTTGCCGGCTTCCTTGGCGGCGGCCAATCGGTTGGGCGGCACGTCGGTGGCGACCATCGACTCCGAGACGTCGATCACCAACATCACCACCGCCCGGTTGCGGGGAATGCGGATGTCGCGGGTCGGCGCCGCGAGCGCGATTGCCAAGGTGGCCAACGAGATCACCAGCAGAATGGCGGGCACGTGGCGCCACCGTCGCCGGGTCTCGGCGGGCGCCACCCGCTGCAGCAGTTCCATGTTGGCGAACCGCAGCACCCGCCGGTGACGGCGGCGCTGCATCACGACGTAGGCCGCGACCAGACCGAACACGACCAGCAGGTAGAGGAGGTACCAGGCGTGGGCGAAACCCGACAGGGCCAGCGGGCCGAAGAACGGCAGCGTCATGCCGGAAGCCGCCGGTTGACGACGAGGGCGAGCACCGCGGCAACGGTCGCGAGGAGCACCGCGATGCGCACCCACCCCTCACTCGCCGGGCCAGGCAACACCTGAAAGCCGATCTGCCGCTGCACCGATTCATAGCTCTGGTTGAGCTGCTCGACGTTGGTGGCGGCGTAGGTCTGGCCGCCCGAGAGCTGCGCGATCTGGGTCATCGTCTCCTTGCCCACCGGAACGGGAAGTCTCTGGTCGTTCAGGTCGACGTAGCCGCCTGCGGTGCCGAAGGCGATGGTGGAGATCGGCACGCCCTGATCCTTGGCGTAGCGGGCCGCGGTGTAGGCGCCGCGGGGATTGCTCGGGTCGCCGGGCACGTTCTCGTCGCCGTCGGACAACAGCACGATGCGCGCGGGCGGCGGCGACGCGTCCCCGTCGGTGCTCAGGACGGCGCCCACCGTGGCGATCGACTGCAGGGCGGTGAAGATGGCCTCGCCGGTGGCGGTCTTGTCCGCCGTCTGCAGCTTGTCCAGCGCGGTTATCGTGGCCTGGTGGTCCGGGCTCGGCGCCACCAGCAGGTTGGCGTTGCCCGCAAAGGCGATGAGCCCCAGGTTGATTCCCGGTGTCAGCCCACCGGCGAACTGTTTGGCCGCCTGTTCTGCGGCGACGAGCCGGGTGGGGTCGACGTCGGTGGCCCGCATCGACTGCGACACGTCGACGACGAGCATGATGACCGCACGGTTGCGCGGGATCCGGACGTCTCGGGTCGGCCCGGCCAGCGCGACGGTCAACACGACCAGGCCGACCAGCGTCACGGCGAGCGGGACGTGGCGCCACTTCAGGCCGGCCACCGCCGGTCCCGGCGGGGTGCCGAGGAAGCGCGCCACCCGCCGCCGCCGTCGGCGCTGCGCCACGACGTAGGCGGCCAGAAGCGCGACCGGCACCAGCCCGAAGAGGAACAGCCAGGGATGCTCGAAGCCCGTCCACGTGATCACGCCAATCACGGGCAAGGTCAGCACGGTCGTCCTTCGGTCGGAAGTTGGTCGAGTAGCAGCGAGTGTGGCGCGGATTCCTGACCGTCTGCTGCGATGTCGCTTGGACGAGGGTGTGGCGGTGTCGGTGGTCCGTGCCAGGGTGGAGACGTGAAGTTGTCCGAGGTCGCCGTCACGTCAGCCGCGGTGGGCGCCCTCTCGGCGCGGACGGCCAAGATCGGGCGCATCGCCGACGTCCTGGCCGCCGCCGCCGCCGAGGGTGACCCCGAGATCGTCGCGGTGGTGGTCGCCTGGCTCTCCGGTGACCTGCCGCAGCGACAGATCGGCGTCGGCTGGGCGGCTCTTCGTGCGCTGCCCCCACCGGCGGCCGAGCCGTCCCTGACGGTCGCGGGCGTGCACGCCACGTTCGGCGAGATCGGGCAGGTCGCGGGCAAGGGCTCCCAGGGCCGGCGGTCCGCGCTGCTGGCGGGGCTCTTCGCGGCCGCCACCGACACCGAGCAGACGTTCCTGAAGCGGCTGCTCAGCGGCGAGTTGCGCCAGGGCGCCCTCGTCGGGGTGATGACGGATGCCGTGGCCAAGGCCGCCGGCGTGCCCGCCGCCGACGTGCGCCGGGCCGCGATGCTCAGCGGCGACCTGCCGACCGTCGCGTCGGCCGCGCTGATCGAGGGCCGCGCCGCGCTCGCGGACTTCGTGCTTCAGGTCGGCCGCCCGGTGGGGCCGATGCTCGCCCAACCGGCCACCGGCGTCGAGGACGCCCTCCAGCGTCTGGGCGGCACCGCGGTCTTCGAGGCCAAGCTCGACGGGGCCCGGGTTCAGATCCACCGCGCGGGGGACGCCGTGTCCGTCTACACCCGCAGCCTCGACGACGTCACGACGCGGCTGCCGGAGGTCGTGGGCGCAGCCCTGGCCCTCCCGGTCACGACCTTCATCGCCGACGCCGAGGCGATTGCCCTGCGTCCCGACGGCCGGCCCCACCGGTTCCAGGTGACGGCGTCGCGGTTCGGGCGCGACGCGCCGCGGGCCACCGAACCGCTGTCGGTGTTCTTCTTCGACCTGCTGCACCTCGACGGCACCGACCTGCTCGACCTGCCGACCACCGAGCGGCTCGCCACCCTGGACACGCTGGTGCCCGCCACGCACCGCGTCGACCGGTTGACCACCTCCGACGGCACGGCCGCGGCGGACTTCCTCGCCGCGACGCTCGCGGCGGGTCACGAAGGGGTGATGGCCAAGTCGTCGTCGGCGCCCTACGAGGCGGGCCGCCGCGGCGCCGGCTGGCTCAAGGTCAAGCCCGTGCACACCCTCGACCTGGTGGTGCTGGCCGTCGAGTGGGGGTCGGGCCGACGCACCGGCAAGCTGTCCAACATCCATCTCGGTGCCCGCGACCCGGACACCGGTGGCTTCGTGATGCTGGGCAAGACGTTCAAGGGCATGACCGACGAGATGCTGGAGTGGCAGACGGCGAGGTTCCTCGAATTGGCCGACGGCCCGACGGACGGTTACAGCGTGCGACTCCGCCCCGAGCAGGTCGTCGAGATTGCCCTCGACGGCGTGCAGACGTCCAGCCGCTACCCCGGTGGGATGGCACTGCGCTTCGCCCGCGTGCTGCGCTACCGCGACGACAAGACCGCAGCCGAAGCCGACACGGTGGATGCCGTGCGCATGCTCCACGAACGCATTTGAGCGCGCAGGCGTAGAACACTTCGGAGCCGACCCAATGGCGGCAATTCCGCCAACCGGCGCTGCCCACGGTGAAAGGATCGCCCCATGGCCTCACCCCCCGTACCCGCCGCCGGGGCTCGTCTGGAAGACACCGACGGCGACATCACCTACATCCGCACCGAAGCCGACCTGCCGCCCGTGGCGATCGTCGACCGGTCCCCCATCACGACCAAGCACAAGATCGTGTTCGCGGTCATCGCGCTCCTCGGAGCGATCGCGTGGGCGGTGATCGCCTTCTTCCGCGGCGAGACGGTGAACGCGGTGTGGTTCGTCATCGCCGCGGTGTGCACCTATGTCATCGGATACCGGTTCTACGCCCGGCTGATCGAGATGAAGATCGTGACGCCACGCGACGACGCCGCCACCCCGGCCGAGGTGTTCGAGAACGGCACCGACTACATGCCCACCGATCGGCGGGTGCTCTTCGGTCACCACTTCGCGGCCATCGCCGGCGCCGGACCGCTGGTCGGACCGGTGCTCGCCATGCAAATGGGCTACCTGCCCGGCACCATCTGGATCATCGTCGGCGCGGTCTTCGCCGGCTGCGTACAGGACTACCTGGTGCTGTCGATCTCGGTGCGCCGCCGCGGCCGCTCGCTGGGGCAGATGGCTCGCGACGAGCTCGGGGTCGTGGGTGGCGTCGCGGCCATCGTCGGCGTGCTGGTGATCATGGTGATCCTGCTGGCCGTGCTCGCCCTCGTGGTGGTCGGGGCGCTCGCCGAGAGCCCGTGGGGCGTCTTCTCCATCTCGATGACCATCCCGATCGCGCTGTTCATGGGCCTCTACCTGCGATTCCTGCGACCGGGCCGGGTGTCGGAGGTGTCGGTGATCGGTGTCGCGCTGCTGTTGCTGGCGGTCGTGGCCGGCGGCTGGGTGGCCGAAACCGACTGGGGCACCAACTGGTTCACCCTGTCCAAGGTCACGCTCTCGTGGTGCATCATCGCCTACGGCCTCGCCGCGTCGGTGCTGCCCGTATGGCTGCTGCTGGCGCCGCGTGACTACCTGTCGACGTTCATGAAGGTCGGCACCATCATCCTGCTGGCCATCGGCATCCTCATCGCCCGCCCCGTCATGGAAGCCCCGGCGATCTCGACGTTCGCCTCCAGCGGCACCGGACCGGTGTTCGCCGGCTCGCTGTTTCCGTTCCTGTTCATCACCATCGCCTGCGGCGCGCTCTCCGGCTTCCACTCCCTGATCTCCTCCGGCACCACGCCGAAGCTCCTGGAGAAGGAGAGCCAGATGCGGCTGATCGGCTACGGCGGCATGCTCACCGAGTCGTTCGTCGCGATCATGGCCCTGATCACCGCGGCCATCCTCAACCAGCATCTCTACTTCGCGATCAACGCACCCACCGCGCAGACCGGCACCACGGCTCAGACCGCCGCCGACTACGTCAACGGCCTGGGCCTGTCGGGTGCACCCACCACCGGCGCCGAGATCACCGACGCGGCGACGAGCGTCGGCGAACAGTCCATCGTGTCGCGAACGGGCGGTGCGCCGACGCTGGCGTTCGGCATGTCCGAGGTGCTGCACCAGGTGTTCGGCGGCGAGGGCCTCAGGGCGTTCTGGTATCACTTCGCGATCATGTTCGAGGCGCTGTTCATCCTCACCACCGTCGACGCCGGTACCCGGGTCGCCCGGTTCATGCTGTCCGACGGGCTCGCCAACCTCGGCGGGCCGCTCAAGAAGTTGCGCAATCCGAGCTGGCGCGTCGGGGCGTGGAGCTGCAGCGTCATCGTGGTGGCGGCCTGGGGCAGCATTCTGCTGATGGGTGTCACCGACCCGCTCGGCGGCATCAACACGCTCTTCCCCTTGTTCGGCATCGCCAACCAGCTGCTGGCCGCCATCGCGCTGACGTTGGTCACCGTGGTCGTCATCAAGCGCGGGCTGCTGAAGTGGGCGTGGATCCCCGGCGTTCCGCTGGCCTGGGATCTGATCGTGACGATGACGGCGTCCTGGCAAAAGATCTTCTCCAGCGATCCGAAGCTGGGCTACTGGACCCAGCACTTCCAGTACCGCGACGCCAAGGAGGCGGGCAAGACGGCGCTCGGCGCGGCCAAGAACCCCGACCAACTCGACGCCGTCATCCGCAACACGTTCATCCAGGGCACTCTGTCGATCATCTTCGCCGTGCTGGTCGTGGTCGTGGTGGCGGCCGGGGTGGTGATGGCACTCAAGGCCATTCGCGGCGGCGGATTGCCGCTGAGCGCCGACGAGCCGGTGCCGTCACGCATCTTCGCACCGTCGGGCATGAGGCCGACCGCAGCCGAGAAGGAGGTGCAGAAGCAATGGGACGACTTGCCTCCGGGGTCGCACGGACCGGCCGTCAGATCGGTTGGTACTGGGGCTCACTGATGGGCGACAACCACTATCGGCGCTACGTCGACCATCGGGCCCGTACCCATCCCGGGGAGCCCGTGATGTCGGAGCGCGACTACTGGCGCGCGAGGTACCGCACCAGCGAGGTCGAGCCGCGCTGCTGCTGAGTCGACGAGACGCACAGCTGCGCCGCAGCGCACTCCGACGAAGTCGGCAGCGGAATCCCAGTGCGCGCACCGGTGGCGCGGTTATCCTTCCCAGTCCAATTCCGTTATGAGGCAACGCCATTGGATTTGGCCGGGCCGCGGTTATTCCCGCATGACGGCGATGGTGTTTAGCTTCACAAAAGCCGGTCGGCGTCGAACCGGCGGACGCGCCACTACGTCCAGACGGTATGACCCATGAAACTCGATTCCAACCAAACCTCCTCGACGTCAGCAGGATCGGCGCACCGACGATAGCGGGAACCGGAACGGCCTTCGGGCCCCGCCGGTACGACCAGGACGACGTGGCGCGCGAACTCACCAAGGTCAACGGCCCGGAGTTCATGCGCTTCGCGCGGACCAGCGGGGTGGACCACCGCAACCTCGCACTCCCCCTGTCCCGCTACCCCGCGATGAGCGGCTTCACCGAGGCCAACGACGCCTACATCGAGGTCGCCACCGACTGGGGCGCCCAGGCGCTGACCTCGGCACTGCAGGACGCAGACGTCGCGCCCGACGAGGTCGACGCGATCGTGATGGTGTCGAGCACGGGAGTGGCGGTGCCGACGATCGACGCCCGCATCGCCACCAGGGTCGGCCTGCGGCCCGACGTGAAGCGCATCCCCCTGTTCGGGCTCGGATGCGTGGCCGGCGCAGCCGGACTGGCCCGCGTCCACGACTACCTCCGTGGCTTCCCGGGCCACGTGGTCGCATTGGTCTCGGTCGAGTTGTGTTCGCTCACACTGCAGCACGACGACACCTCGATACCGGCTCTGATCGGGGTGTGCCTGTTCGGCGACGGCGCCGCGTCGGTGATCGCCTTCGGCGCGAACCGCACGCCCGCCCACCCGACCGTCGACCCGGGCCCCACGGTGCTGGCGACGCGAAGCCGGCTCATTCCCGACACCGTGGACGTCATGGGCTGGAACGTCGGCTCCGGCGGGTTCGGCCTGGTGCTGTCCAAGGACGTCCCCAAGATGGCCGACGACCATCTGCGCGCCGAGGTCGACCACTTCCTCGCCGACCACGACCTGTCCGTCGACGACGTCTCCACGTGGATCTGTCACCCGGGCGGCCCGCGGGTGATCGAGGCGATCGAGCGCGCGGTCGGCATGCCGCCGGAAGCCCTTGACCACAGCTGGGATTCGATGCGTGAACATGGCAACATCTCCTCGGCGTCGGTCCTGGACGTCCTGGGGCGCACCGTGGCCGCACCGCCGGCAAGGGGTTCGCTGGGCGTGCTGCTCGCGATGGGCCCGGGGTTCAGCTTCGAACTACTGTTGCTGAGCTGGTAGGCCGACGATCATGTACTACTACCTGTTCATTCTCGCGATCGGGCTCGAGCGCGTGGTGGAGCTGATCGTCTCCCGGCGCAACGCCGAGTGGTCACTGGCGCAGGGCGGTCGTGAGTTCGGTCGGGGCCACTACCCGGTGATGACGACGATGCACGGACTGCTCCTGGCCGCCTGCGTGGTGGAGGTGTGGGCGCTGCACCGCCCCTTCATTCCGTGGTTGGGCTGGCCCATGCTGCTCGTGGTGGTGCTGAGCACGATCACCCGCTGGTGGTGTGCCACCGTGCTGGGCAAGCACTGGAATCCGCGCGTCATCGTCATCCCCGGCGCACCCCTGGTGCGCAGCGGTCCGTACCGATGGCTGCACCATCCCAACTACACGGCGGTGGTGGCCGAAGTGGCGGCGCTCCCGCTGGTGCACTCGGCATGGGTGACGGCGGTCGTCTTCACCGCGGCCAACGCGCTGGTGCTGAACACCAGGATCCGCATCGAGAACGCGGCGCTGGGCTATGCCTGACCGCGGCGGCGCGCGGTGAGATCGGGCATGGAGGCTAGCCCCCATGACGTGGCCGACGTGGAAGGGCCCTCGGGCGCGTCCCGCTCAGCCCGCCCGGTACGCCGTGACGATCGGCTCCAGCTCGTCGGGTGTGGCGCCGTGCATGATCAGCGCGTCGGCACCGTAGCCGAATTCCTGGCGGATCCGGTCGACGCACTGCTCGGCGGTGCCCGTCGCCGACGGTTCCAGCCACTCGTCGGGGATCAGCGTCGCGATGTGCTCGATCTGTTCCGCCGTCGCCTTGTGGTCGATCCCACCGGGCACCGACGTCACCACCGGATCCTGCCGAAAGCGTTGCAGGACGGCTGGATCCCAGCCGTTGGTGGCCACCAGCAGGTCACCGTAGCCCTGCAGGTAGGTGGCCAGGCGCGCCACGGTCTTCTTCAGCCGTAGCTCTTCGGGGAGGTGATCGCCGACGGTGGCGAAGCAGGACCACACCGTGACGGAGTCGGGGTCGCGGCCCGCCCGCTCCGCGGCGGTCTTGACCGTCTTCACGCTGCGCTGCAGGGTCTCGGGAGTGAAGTAGGTGTGCAGGATGACGTCGTCGAAGGCGCGTCCGCCCAGCGCCAGGGTCTGCGGACCGAAGGCCACCAGGCCCAGTCTGATGTCCTCGTCGAAGTCGGAGTCGAGGAACAACACCGGATACTTGCCGATCGGACCGTCGTGGTCGAGCACCACCTCGCCATGCCAGAGCTTGCGCATCACCTGCGCGAAGTCCTCCATCTGGGCGGTCGTCACCGCGGGCACCCCGAAGGCGTCGTACATCGCCGCAATCCCGCGACCGATGCCGAGGGTGAACCGTCCACCGGACAACCGGTGCATGGTGGTCGCCCACGAGCCGGTGATGAGCGGATGGCGGGTGTTGTGATTGGTTGCCGCGGTGGCGATCCGCATGCGGTTGGTCACCGCGCAGGCAGCACCGACGAGCGACGAGGCCTCCTTGACGTTCCATCGCTCGGAGATGAACGCCGTTCCGAAGCCGAGTTCCTCACCGCGGCGGGCTTCGTCCATCAATGCCGCCGGTCCCGCACCGCCCGCGCCCGCCAGCAGGTAGTAACCCAGTTCGTCGAGGGTTCGTGCGGTCACGCTATTCGCCGGTCCAGTTCGGCGCGCGCTTCTCGGCGAACGCCGTGGCGCCCTCCATGGCGTCCTTGGAGGCGAACACCGGCGTGATGAGTTCCCGCTGCCTGGACCACATTTCGTCCTCGGTCCAGCCGGCGGACTTGACGATGATCTCCTTGGTCACCGCCACCGCGAGCGGGCCGTTCGCCGAGATCCGCTCGGCGAGCGCCAACGCCCCGTCGAGCGCCCCGCCGGGCTCGGTCAGGACGTTGACGAAACCCCACCCGGCGGCCTGCTCGGCGGTGAAGCTCTCGCCGGTCAGGGCTAGCTCGAGCGCCTTCTGGTACGGGATCCGGTGCGGCAGGCGCAGCAGGCCGCCACCCGCGGCGACCAGCCCTCGCTTGACCTCGGGGATGCCGAACTTCGCCTCCTTGGAGGCCACCACGAGGTCGGTCGCCAGCACGATCTCGGTGCCACCGGCGAGCGCGTAGCCCTCGACGGCTGCGATCACCGGCTTGCGAGGTGGCCGCTCGGTGAACCCGATGCCCCGGCCCCGGATCGACGGCACCTCGCCGGCCATGAAGGCCTTGAGATCCATTCCGGCGCAGAAGTTCCCGCCGGCACCCGTCACGATGGCCACCGACAGGTCGGGCGTGTCGTCCAGTTCGTCCATCGCGTCGGCGAGGCCTTGGGCGACCGCCAGGTTGAAGGCGTTTCGCGCCTCGGGCCGGTTGATCGTGATGACGAGTGTGCGCCCCCGGCGCTCGGTCAAGACTTCGTCGGCCACGTTGCCCCTCTTGTCCTCGAAACGATTTGTTCCGTCACTATAGGCATCTCGACGGCGGCCTCGACCGCGATCACCCCACGCTCGACGAGATGTTCGGTCAACGGCGCGACGCCACCGGTGAAGTGGCGGGCCATCGCCGACCGCGCCGCGTCGACGTCGCGCCGCTCCAACGCCGCGATGACGCCGCGGTGGTCGCTCGTCGACTGCTTCGGCCACCCGGACAGCGTCGGAAACACCGACTCGGGTGCGTACCGCGTAATGGCGGACATGAACTGGGTGAGCTTTGGCGAGTCGCCGACGACGTTGACCAGCCGGTGGAACTCGTGGTTCAGCCGCACCGTGCGGTCGAGATCCTCACCGCGGTAGGCCCGTTCGAGCTCGTGCTGGATGGCCCGCAACTCGTCGAGCTGATCGTCGGTGATCAGCTCGGCCGCCCGCGCCGCGAGCTCGCCGCCGATGAACGCCTGGACGTTGGCCACGTCGGCAACGTCTCGCGCGGTCAGCTCCAACACCATGAAACCCCGGCGCGGCCGCTGCACCAGCAGGCCTTCGGCGCACAGGTTGAGCAGGGCCTCGCGCACCGGTGTCACGCTGACGCCGAGGTCGGCTGCCAGTTGGTCGAGTCTCAGATAGCGACCCGCCCGCAGCGTGCCGTCGAAGATGCGCCGCCGGACGTGGCGCGCCACGTCGTCGGACAGCTGCGGGCGCAACGCGAAGTGGGGGTCAGAGTCGGTACTCACGCAACAGGCTCTTGCTGATGATGGTCTTCTGGATTTCGCTGGTGCCCTCGCCGATCAAGAGGAACGGTGCGTCGCGCATCAAGCGCTCCACCTCGTACTCCTTGGAGTAGCCGTAGCCACCGTGGATGCGGAAGCTCTGCTCGGTGACGTCCGAGCAATATTCGCTGGCAAGGTATTTGGCCATGCCCGCCGCGACGTCGTTGCGCTCGCCCGAGTCCTTCAACCGGGCCGCGTTGACCATCATCAAGTGCGCCGCCTCGACCTTGGTCGCCATCTCGGCCAGCTGAAAGGCGATGGCCTGGTGCTCGGCGATGGGCTTGCCGAAGGTGTTGCGCTGCTGGGCATACCGGATGGCGAGTTCGAACGCCCGTAGGCCGACCCCGCAGGCGCGCGCCGCCACGTTGACCCGACCCACCTCGACGCCGTCCATCATTTGGAAGAACCCCTGTCCGGGCTGTTCCCCGAGCACGTCCGCGTCGTCGGCGTGGTACCCGTCGAAGATCAGTTCGGTGGTGTCGATGCCCTTGTAGCCGAGCTTGTCGAGCTTGCCGGGAATGGTCAGGCCCGGCAGCACCTCGCCGAAGCCGGCCGGCTTCTCGACCAGGAAGGCGGTCAGATTGCGATGCGGCTTGTCGGCGCCCTCGTCGGTCTTCACCAGTGCCGCAACGAGGGTGGAGCTGCCGCCGTTGGTCAGCCACATCTTCTGACCGGTGATCGTGAAGCCACCGCCGGCGTCGCGAACCCCGCGGGTGCGGATCGCCGCGACGTCGGATCCCAGCTCCGGCTCGGACATCGAGAACGCGCCGCGGACCTCCCCCGTCGCCATTCGCGGCAGGAAGCGCTGCTTCTGCTCGTCGGTGCCGTGCTGGCGAATCATGTAGGCGACGATGAAGTGCGTGTTCACGACGCCGGACACGCTCATCCAGCCACGTGCCAACTCCTCGACGCACAGGGCGTAGGTCAGCAGGGATTCGCCGAGGCCACCGTAATCTTCGGGGATCATCAACCCGAACAGGCCCATCTGGGCCATCTCGTCGACGATCGCCTGGGGATAGGCGTCGGCGTGCTCGAGTTCTTGGGCGGTCGGAATCACCGTCCGGTCGACGAAGTCACGCACCGCCGCCACGATGTCGGCTTGAACGTCGGTGAGTCCTGCCGTCTGCGCAAGCCGTGTCATGCGCGATCCCGCAGTGTCATGCGCGATCCCGCTGCGCTTCTCGCCGTGTCATGCGCGATCCCGCTGCGCTTCTCGCTGTGTCATCCGGTAACCCTTTCGAATACTGCAGCCAAGCCCTGTCCGCCACCGATGCACATCGTCTCGAGGCCGTATCGGGCGTCGCGACGGTGCATTTCGCGTGCCAGGGTGGCGAGCATGCGCCCGCCGGTCGCCCCAACCGGGTGACCCAGGGAGATGCCCGAGCCGGCGACGTTGGTGCGCTCCCGGTCCGCGGCGGTGAAGTTCCACTCCCGCATCACCGCCAGCGCCTGCGCGGCGAACGCCTCGTTCAGCTCGACGAGGTCGACGTCGGCGAGGGTGAGGTCCGCCTTGGCCAGGGCCACCGCGGTCGATGGCACCGGGCCGATGCCCATGAGCTCGGGCGGCACGCCCGCAACACCCCAGGACACCAGCCGCACCAGTGGCGTCAGCCCGAGCTCGTCGGCCTTCGCCGGGGTCGTGACGATGCACGCCGACGCCGCGTCGTTCTGCCCGCTGGCATTGCCCGCCGTCACGGTGGACTCCGGATCGCGTGTCGCCAGAATTGGTGTCAACCGGTTCAGCGACTCCACCGAGGCGTCGGCCCGGGGATGCTCGTCGGTGTCCACCGTCTGCCCGGCGACGGTGACGGGAACGATTTGCTCGGCGGTGCGGCCGTCGTTCTGCGCTGCGACGGCCCGGTGGTGCGAGGTCACGGCCAACTCGTCCTGCTCGTCGCGGGAGATCCCGTACTGCCTACGCAAATTCTCGGCGGTCTCGATCATGCCGCCGGGCACCGGATGGTCGCGCCCGCCGGCGGTGGTCCGGCCCCGGGTGAGGGCGTCGTGCACCGTCACCCCGCCACGGGCACCACCCCACCGCATGTCGGTCGAGTGGAACACGACGTTGCTCATGGACTCCGCGCCACCGGCCACGACGAGGTCGTTCTGCCCCGTCGCGACTTGCAGGCAGGCTTGGACGACCGCCTGCAGACCCGATCCGCAGCGGCGGTCGACCTGCATGCCGGGCACCGTCACGGGAAGACCGGCGTCCAGGGCCACCACGCGTCCGATCGCCGGTGCCTCCATGCTCGGATAGCAGTGCCCCAGGACGACGTCCTCTACGACGTGGGGCGCCACGCCCGTCCGCTCCAGCAGCCCGCGCAGTGCCGCGACGCCGAGGTCGACCGCGGTGAGCGAGCGCAGCATGCCGCCATAGCGTCCGATCGGGGTGCGGACGGGTTCGCAGATCACGGCCTGGCCGAGCGAAGAGGACATCAAATGTGCCTGCCCCCGGTCACTTCCAGCACGGTGCCCGTCATGTACGACGACAGGTCCGAGGCGAGGAACAGCGCGACGTTGGCGACCTCGGCGGGTTCACCGGCCCGCGCCATCGGTATCTCGGCGAGCTTGGCATCCCAAATGCGTTGCGGCATGGCCTCGGTCATCGCCGACCGGATCAACCCGGGTTGGATGGCGTTGATCCGGACGCCGAGGTGCGCGACCTCCTTCGCCGCCGCCTTGGTGAGGCCGACGATGCCCGCCTTGGCCGCGGAGTAGTTGGTCTGGCCGATCAGGCCCACCTTGCCGGAGATCGACGAGAGGTTGACGATGGCGCCACTCTTGTTCTCCCGCATGACGTCGGCGGCCTTGCGGGTGCCGTTCCACGTGCCCTTGAGGTGGACGGAGATCACTTGGTCGAATTGCTCCTCGGTCATCTTGCGCATGGTGGCGTCGCGGGTGATGCCCGCGTTGTTGACCATGACGTCCAGGCCCCCGAACCGGTCGACGGCGGCAGCGATCAAGGCCTCCACCTCGCCGGCGTCGGTGACGTCGCACCGCACCGCGGCGGCGACGTCCTGGCCGCCGAGCCGTTCCACGGCGGCTTCGGTCGCCGCCAGGTCGAGGTCGCCGAGCACCACCCTCGCGCCCTCGGCGACGAAGCGCTCGGCGATGGCGAAGCCGATTCCCTGTGCGCCGCCGGTGACCACGGCGGTTCGTCCGTCAAGCAATGGCATCCGCTGCCCCGTCCTCTCGTGACCCGCTGATGTTTCGAACATAAAATATGATATTCGTGGAGGCCACCGCACCCCGCCCCCGGCAGGAGAACGACGCATGGCAGATCCGGCGATCCACACCGAGGTCGACGATCGGGACTTTCAGGACGTCCTCGACGCGACACGCGACTTCGTTCGCACGGTGGTGATGCCGCGCGAGGTCGAGATCATGACCGCCGACCGGATTCCCGACGACATCCGTGACCAGGCGAAGGCCATGGGACTCTTCGGGTATGCGATCCCCCAGGAATGGGGCGGTCTGGGCCTGAACATCGTCCAGGACGTCGAGATGGCGATGGAGTTGGGCTACACCACTCTGTCCCTACGTTCGATGTTCGGCACCAACAACGGCATCGCCGGGCAGGTCCTGGTCGGCTTCGGCACCGACGAGCAGAAGGCCCGCTGGCTGGGCGACATCGCGTCCGGCGAGGTCGTCGCGTCCTTCGCCCTGACGGAGCCGGGCGCGGGATCGAATCCGGCGGGCCTGCGCACCAAGGCCGTTCGCGACGGCGACGAATGGGTGATCAGCGGCCGCAAGCAATACATCACCAATGCGCCGAGCGCCAACCTCTTCATCGTGTTCGCGCGCACTCGCCCCGCCGACGAGAACGGCCCCGGCATCGCCGTGTTCCTCGTCCCCGCCGACGCGGCAGGCGTCGAGGTCGGCGGAAAGGACGCGAAGATGGGCCAGGAAGGCGCCTGGACCTCCGACGTCCTTCTGGACGAGGTCCGGGTCGGCGACGACGCCCTCGTCGGTGGCGCGGTCGACGTCGGCTACCGAGCCGCCATGACGTCCCTTGCGCGGGGCCGCATCCACATCGCGGCACTGTCGGTCGGCACCGCCCAACGTGCACTCGACGAGTCAGTGTCCTACGCCGCCAACGCGACTCAGGGCGGGACGCCGATCGGCACGTTCCAACTGGTTCAGGCGATGCTGGCAGACATGCAGACCGGCACCATGGCGGGGCGTGCCCTCGTCCGCGACGCCGCCCGAATGTGGCTCGCCGACGACGACCGGAGGATCGCCCCCTCGGCGGCCAAGCTGTTCTGCACCGAGATGGTCGGGAAGGTGGCAGATCTCGCGGTCCAGGTGCATGGCGGCGCCGGCTACATGCGCGACGTTCCCGTTGAGCGGATCTATCGGGACGTCCGCCTGTTGCGACTGTACGAGGGCACCAGCGAGATCCAGCGCCTCATCATCGGCGGCGGATTGGTCAAGGCCGCACGCCGAACCGGCTAGCCGAGCGTCAGCCGATGTAGCGCACGATCGACTCGGCCACGGCGGCCGGCTTCGCCGAATCCTCGATCTCGACGGTGATCGTGGTGGTGGCCTGTACGGCTCCCTCGAGCTGGTCGACGGCGGTGATCTCGCCCCGAGCCCGAATCTTGGCACCCACCTTCACCGGGGTGATGAACCTGACCTTGTTGTACCCGTAGTTCACCGCGAGCTTGACGTTGTCGACCCGGTAGAGCTGCTGGGAGAAGTGCGGCAGTAGCGAGAGCGTGAGCAGGCCGTGAGCGATCGTGGCGCCGAACGGCCCGCCCTTCGCCCGTTCCGGGTCCACGTGGATCCACTGGTGGTCGCCGGTGGCGTCGGCGAACAGATTCACCCGATCTTGGTCGACGTGCAGCCACTCGGTGGGCCCGAATTGACTGCCGCGGGCCGCCGCGAACTCGGCCAGATCTTGAAATACCTTCACGTTTCTCTCCTCTCACCGGGGCCGTTCCGGGAAACCCGGGCCCCTTTGACTGACACGTTCCAACTGATCACAACACATTGGCAAAGCTACGCAAATAGTTGCCGAGAACCTGTCAGCAATTCCGGCATATGGCGATTGCATACCGATGGCCTGCAAAGACGTCAATATTGCGTTTTGCCGTAATACGAGCGTCCTTAGCCAGGCGTTTTGCCAGCTAGGCACCGCCGTAACGGTTGACAGAAAACTTTCGAAACCTAGCTGGGATGGAGTCGTCACGAGACCGATACTTATTTGGAGTTTCCCGTCGAACCCCCAATGAGAACCGCGACCGGCGCCGAATTCGTGGACGCCGATCGCTCTACGAATGAGGTCGAAATGCACCCCCAACCGCTCGAATTCGGAGTCACGGCCGACTGCGGACTCACCGACAACATCAGTTGGTGGGACTCCGACGCCGAAGCCACGATCGTGCTGTCGCGACCGGACACCGATCGTGAATTGTGGAACGAGTTCCTTCGCGGCGCCGTCGAGAGCTACCGACGGCACGGCGTCGAGCGGGCGATCGACGTCGGCGCCGTTCGGGAGGGCGCCGACACCGCGATGTTCTGGGCGACGCTCGACTCGACGGGTCGGGTCATCGGCGGACTGCGCGCCAAGGGGCCGCTGCTGTCGGCCGACGACTCCCACGCCACCGTCGAATGGGCCGGTCAGCCCGGTCTGGCGGCCGTTCGGAAGATGATCGACGACCGCGTCCCCTTCGGCGTTCTCGAGATGAAGACCGCGTGGACGACCGACGACCGCGACAAGGCGCGCCGCATCTCCACGGCATTGGCCCGCACGCCGTTCCACGCCATGACACTGTTGGAGATCCAGTTCTGCATGGCGACGTCCGCCCCGCACATCCTGGAGAGGTGGCGTACGTCGGGAGCCGTGGTGGCCCCCATCCCCGCGACACCGTACCCCGACGAGAGGTACCGTACGAAGATGATGTGGTACGACCGGAGAACCTTCGCCAATCATGCTGCCTCCGATCAGATTCCGAAGATCCTACGCGAGATGAGTACCGTCTCGGCGCAAGCCGGAGCCCACGTCGCGGCCCGCGCGGCCGGCCAGTGACGGACGTCGACGCCACCTCCACGGGCGTTGCCCACGTTCTGGATGCCTCGAAGGACGCCGACGCGCGCCTGCTGGCCAGGCTGCGCGCCGATCCGGCCATCGAGTTCGTCGACTCGTGGGAGAACCAGAGTGCGTCGCTGCACCTGCTTCGGCCACCGCTGGATGGCGAGGTCCTCGACGAGTCACCGCGCTTCGTCTACTACCCGTGGCGCCGCGCGATCGTGAAGACTCTCGGCCCACGGTCGTTTCGGCGGCTGCGGCTGGATCGCAACAGGAACCTGATCACCTCCGAGGAACAAGATCGACTGGGCCACTTGGTGGTCGGCGTCGTCGGACTCAGTGCTGGACACGTGATCGCACACACCCTGGCCATGCAGGGGTTGTGCGGCGAGATGCGACTCGCCGACTTCGACGAACTCGAGCTGTCGAATCTGAACCGCGTGCCGGCCACCCTGTTCGACCTCGGGGTGAACAAGACCGTCGTCGCGGCGCGCAGGATTGCGGAGCTGGATCCGTATCTCGTCGTGCGCACCGCTCGGGACGGGGTCACGGCCGACAACCTCGACGAGTTCCTCGACGGCCTGGACGTGGTCGTCGAGGAATGCGACTCACTCGACCTGAAGGTGGGCATCCGCCAGGCCGCACGGGCCCGCCGGTTGCCCGTCCTGATGGCGACCAGCGATCGGGGCCTGGTCGACGTGGAACGGTTCGACCTCGAACCCGACCGCCCGATCTTCCACGGTCTGCTCGGCGACGTCGCCCCGGAGACGCTGTCCGGATTGAGCTCTCACGACAAGGTTCCGTACGTCCTGCGGCTCATCGAGGTCAGCGGTTTGTCGGCCCGTGCCGCCGCGTCGCTGCTGGAGGTGGGCCACGCCGTCGCCACCTGGCCCCAGGTCGCAGGTGACGTGACGTTGGGCGCGGGACCCATCGCCGAGGCCGTGCGCAGAATCGGCCTCGGCGAACCACTTTCGTCGGGACGGGTCCGCCTGGATGCGTCCGCCGCCCTCGACGAGCTGGTCAAGCCCGTGCCTCCGAGCATCCCGGCTCGCGAAACGGAACGAAGCGCAACGGGTTCCGAACCCGGTGGGGACGTGGTCAGCTCGGTGCTCTCCGCCGCCTCACGCGCACCGTCGGGTGGCAACGTCCAGCCGTGGACCATGCACACGACCGACGACGGCGTCACCATCCGCCTCGATCCCGAGCGCACCTCCACCATCGACGTGGGGATGCGCGGCAGCGCGGTAGCCGTTGGCGCCGCGGCCTACAACGCTCGCGTCGCCGCGGCGGCGCACGGCGTGGCGAGTGACGTTGATTACACGACGGCCGCCTCCGAGACCCCTCTTGCCGCGCGAATCCGCTTGACCCAGGGCGACTCCCCCGCCCCCACGGCGACGTACGAGGCGATGTGGCGCCGCGAAACCAACCGCGTGCGCGGGACCGGAGCGCCGTTGCCCGCAGACGTCGTCGACCGGTTGGTCGACAGCGCCCGCGTCGAGGGCGCCCGACTGCGGGTGGTCCAGTCGCGGGCCGACATCGACGAGATCGCCCAGGTGTTCGCCGCCGCAGACCGGATTCGGTACCTGACCTCGAGACTTCACATGGAGATGGTCTCCGAGCTGAGGTGGCCGGGGGACGACGACCCCGACACGGGCATCGACGTGTCCAGCCTCGAGTTGGGTCCCCGTGGTGACGTGGCGTTGGAGATCGTCCGGCGGCCCGACGTGATGGCCGAACTCTCCGAGTGGGACGCCGGTGCCGTCCTCGGCGACGACACCGCCGCAGGCCTGCGGGCGAGTTCGGCAGTGGCTGTCATATTCGTGCGCGGGCACGAGCTCGTCGACTACGCCCGAGGCGGTTCGGCGGTGGAAGCGACGTGGATCACGGCCCAGGAACTCGGCTTGGCGGTCCAGCCGATCTCGCCGCCGTTCCTCTATGCCACCAATCACGAAGAGCTGCAAGAGGTCTCGCCGAGGCACGCGCAGGACCTGGCGGCGTTGCAGGCCCGCTTCCGCGCCGTGGTGGACGACGGGGACGGAGCCGAGGAATCGCTGGTTCTGGTTCTGCGACTGTCGATCGCGGGATCCGCGACCGTCCGGAGTCGCCGGCGCTCCATCGATATCGACGGAGCACCGCTACCCTAATCCAGTGTCCGCCGAAAGTACGCCCCTGAGCCTGGAACGGCTGGTGACCACGGTCGCCGTCCGGCTCATGGCGGCCAACGCGGCGACCTCGCCGTTGGTGTCTCAGGAAGTGCTCTCCGTCCTGCTCGAATACTTCGACGTCGACTTCAGTTTCCTGCGCTACAACGACCACTCGATTCGTGCGTCGGTCCTGATCGCCGAGTGGCCGCTTCGTCCCGACGTTCCGGATCCCGATCCGTTGCGCGTCGTGTACTACAAAGACGCCGATCCGGTGTTCGCCTTGGCGGAGTACGTCAAGACGCCCATGGTGTTCCGCCCGGAGAACGAGGACTACCAGAAGCGGATCGAGGACAGTCGCAACATTCCCCAAACCTCGATGGCCGCGGCACCCCTCACCTCCGGTGACGTCACGACCGGGGTGCTCGGGTTCGTGAAGGTCGGCGATCGCGAATGGAAGCCCGCGGAGCTCAACGCGCTGGAGGCGATCGCGTCCCTGTTCGCCCAGGTACAGGCCCGGGTGCAGGCCGAGGAGCGCCTTCGCTATCTGGCCGACCACGACGACCTCACGGGCCTGCACAACCGGCGGGCCCTGATCGACCATCTCGAGGCGCGGCTGGCCGACGGACGACCCGGGCCCGTCACCGCGCTGTACCTGGACCTCGACCGGCTCAAGACCATCAACGACTACCTGGGCCACAACGTCGGCGACTGGTTCATCCGGGTCATCGCCGAGCGGCTGCAGCGCGGCATCGACGACGCCGGCGTGATCGCCCGCCTCGGCGGCGACGAATTCGTCGTCATCCCGTCTGCCCCGATGGCGGCGGCAGAAGCCGAGAAGCTGGCCAACCGGTTGCTGACCATCGTCGGCGAACGCGTCCCGGTGGACGGCGAGATGCTGACCAGAACGGTGAGCATCGGCGTCGCCGTCGGCACCCCGGGCCGGGACTCCACGTCGGACTTGTTGCGCCGGGCCGACCAGGCGGTGCTCGAGGCCAAGGCGGCGGGCGGCAACCAGGTCGCGGTGTTCTCCGACGAGATGTCGCTGCGGACCGACTATCGCAACGACATCGAACTCCACCTGCGAGAGGTGATCGAGAACGGCGCGCTGTTCCTCCAGTACCTGCCCGAGATCGACATGCGCACCGGGGAGATCCTCGCGACCGAGGCGCTGGTGCGGTGGAACCACCCCACGCGCGGCCTGTTGTCCCCCGCGGTCTTCATCTCCGTCGCCGAGTCGATCAACCTGGCCGGCGACCTGGGACGCTGGGTGCTCCGCACGGCGTGCGAGGAATTCGCCCGCTGGCGGGCCCGAGGCGTCGCCGACGGGATCGTCCTGAGGGTCAACGTCTCACCGGTTCAGCTGGTCACCGAGGGGTTCGTGGAGACCGTCGCGGCCGTCATGCGGGAGTTCGGCCTCGATCCCGGTTCGGTGTGCCTGGAGATCACGGAGAGCGTGGTCGTGCAGGACATGGAGGCGACCAGCATCACCCTCGCGGGCCTTCGCGACGTCGGCGTCCAGGTGGCGATCGACGACTTCGGCACCGGGTTCAGCGTGTTGTCACACCTGAAGTCGTTGCCGGTGGACGTGCTGAAGATCGACCGCAGCTTCGTGGCCGAACTCGGGGAGAATCCCGACGACCTGGCCATCGTCCGTGCGGTGATCGCGCTGGCGGAGGCCTTCGAACTGGAACTGGTCGCCGAGGGCGTGGAGACCGTGGTCGCCGCCAAGACGCTGCTGCACCACGGTTGTCACCGGGCGCAGGGATTCCTGCTCTCGCGTCCGCTTGCGGGCGACGACATGGCCGCCCTGTTAGCCAAGGGCCGGGTACCCGTGCACTTTTCCGCAGCGCCATCCCTCTAGGTTCTGCTGCCTCGCGTCGTGCAACCCGTCCCGCACCTGACGGCGGGAACCGGTGCACGTCGGCCGTGACGGTGTCGCGGGTTCGGTGGCCATCAGCTCGACGCGCCCGAACCGGCTCGCCGTCCGACCGACGATGCACACCTGCAGACGGTCGCCCGGGGCGGCGGAGGCCGCGTCCAGGTCGGCGTCAGTGTCGGCGGGGGCGAACGTGATACCCGCCCGCACCCGGACGGCCAGGGGGCCGTCGGGGGTCGTCAGGACGACGCCGGCAATGACGCCCTCCTCGAACACGATTCGCTCGAGCGTGCTTGCGGGCTCCACCTCGATGTCGCGATCCCGAGCCTGCGCCGTCATCCACTGACGAAGGGTGCTCTGGCCGAAACCGTCGGCCCACTCGATCTCACCGACCGAGAACGCCTCGATGGACTCGCCGGTGGCTGACTTCATGGGGGTCGAGCGCCAGTCCTGCATGCTCGTGTACAGAAGGCCGTACGGGGACGCGATGCACTGGGCGGCCCACCCCGCCAGCCGGGCCCCGACGAAGGTCTCGACGTGTCGGCCGAAGGCTTCCTCACGGGACAAATTGCGCGCGTCACGCCGCGGGACCGACCCGTCGCCGGCGTCGACCGGCATGTCCAGCACGCAGTCGGCGACCGCGTCGAAGTACTCGTTCGTCTCGAGGTCCACGGTGTCGTGGACCAGCCAGCCGTGCCGGGCGCCGACGCGGTCGCGCAACGTGCCGGACGTCGAGTCGACGCGACCGCCGGAGCCGACGGACACGCCCGGCGCGTCGGAGCCGTCTGAAATCGCGGCGGCCACCAGGACCTCGCCGCCGGCGTCGACCGTGGCGATCGCATTGGCGAGGCCGCCAAGGCCCGCGCCGATCACCACGACGTCGACTTCGGTGTCCCACATAGGCGTCACGTACTCCGTGGTAGCTGGTCTGCTGGCTGATGGTGTGCCACGTCTGGCACGACGAGTCTGGCTCGACGGCAGGACGCGGGGTGGCTCGACGGGTTCGGGCGAGTGAGTTGCGCGGGCTCCCCGTTCGTGGAGACCCACTGCAGCTGTTTCAGACCGAAGGTCGCCACGGACGGTACTTTACATACTTTTGGAATGAACTGCATGACGAAGCCGAGATAACTCCGCATGCCGGCCGCTGCCCGTGGTAAGCCCGGTCCCGACATGACGGTCCACCGGGATGTCGGTCGGACGGCAACCGGCGAGTAACCTGTACGACGCCAAGTGGTTGGTTGGGGAACGACTCACCAGACGACCGGTTGGCACTCGCGATCGGGGATGCGGCCCAGTCGGGGGCGCACGAACTATGATCCCGACCAACGCCCACGGCCTGGTTGGACCGACGGAGGAGCTGTAGAAGCATGGTGCGCCAGGCTCGATCCGAGGCGACACGCAGGAAGATCATCGACTCGGCGGTCGACCTGATCAACGAGATCGGCTACCCGGCCGCCGGCCTGGGCGACATCATCGAACGCGCCGAGCTGACCAAGGGCGCCCTGTACTACCACTTCGATTCCAAGGAAGCACTGGCGACCGCGATCATCGAAGAGGGCTCCGAGGCCCTCCTGGGCGCGTTTCGCGGGGCGGTGCGATCGGGGTCGCCCGGCATGGAGGACATCCTGCACGGGTGCTTCGTGATGACCGACGTGCTGGCCTCGGACACGGTCGCCCGGGCCGGGGCCCGGCTGCTGCGCACCTTCGGCAGTTTCAACCCCGCCGCCAAGAGCACCCTGCAGAGGTTCGTCGACGAACTCACCGAGCGCCTCGTGGCAGCCACCTCCGACGGCGACCTGCGCGACGGTCTGGACCCCGCGTCGACCAGCGCGAGCATCGTCGCCGGGATGCTGGGCGCCGAATTGCTGTCCAGCGCCCTGACCGACGGTGCCGACGTCCGTGCCCGTTTCGCCCGGAACTGGGAACTGATGCTGCCGGCGATCATCACCGACGCGTCGCTGGGCTACTACCGGGAGTTCCTGGCCCGGCAGGCGGCGCGGTAGCAGGAGGTACGCGTGGACCTCTCCTGGTCGCCGACCGACCTCGCCTTTCGCGACGAGGTGCGCACCTTCCTCGACGAGAAGCTGACCCCCGAGCTACGACAGTCCGGGCGCCTGATGACCAGTGTCTACAGCGACCACGAGGCCAGCCTCGAGTGGCAGCGGATTCTGCACGAGCGCGGGTGGGCCGCACCCGCGTGGCCCGTCGAGCACGGCGGGTGCGACTGGAGCCTCACCCAGCACTACGTCTTCAGTCGCGAGTCCACCTTGGCCGGCGCTCCGTCGTTGTCTCCCATGGGAATCCGGATGGTGGCGCACGCCATCGTCGAGTTCGGCACCGACGCCCAGAAGGACTACTTCCTGCCCCGCATCCTGACCGGCGAGGTGTTCTTCTGCCAGGGCTACTCCGAACCGGAGGCCGGCTCCGACCTCGCCGCCCTGTCCATGTCGGCAGTCGACGACGGCGACCACCTGGTGTGCACGGGCAGCAAGATCTGGACCACCCATGCCAGGGAGGCCAATTGGATGTTCGCCCTCGTGCGCACCACGCGTGGCGCCAAGAAACAGCAGGGCATCACGTTCGTGCTCCTCGACATGACGTCCCCGGGCGTCGAGATCCGGCCGCTGGTGATGACCTCGGGCGAGGAAATTCAGAACCAGGTGTTCTTCGACGAGGTCCGGATTCCCAAGAGCAACGTCGTCGGCGAGGTCGACGACGGCTGGACCGTGGCCAAGTACCTTCTCGAATTCGAGCGCGGCGGTGGTGCCACCGCCCCGGCACTGCAGGTCATGGCCGAGGAGGTGCGGGCGGCGGCGGCGACGCAACCGGGCCCCGACGGTGACTCGCTGATCGACGATCCCGGGTTCTCGAGGAAGCTCGCCGAGGCCTGCATCCGCACAGACGTCCTCGAGATCCTCGAGTACCGCGTCCTTGCCACCCTCGCCGACGGCGGCCACCCCGGGCCCGCGTCCTCGATGCTCAAGATCCTCTCGACCGAACTCAGTCAGACCCTCACCGAATTGGCGATGGAGGCCGCGGGCCCGCGCGGTCGCGCCTACCAACCACACGCCACCCGGCCCGGCGGACCCGTCGCCCAGTTCGAGCCACCGCCGGACGGCTACGTCGCCGGCCAACCGTGGCAGGCGGTCGCTCCCCTGCGTTACCTCAACGACCGCGCCGGCTCGATCTACGCCGGCAGCAACGAGATTCAGCGCAACATCCTCGCCAAGGCAGCGCTGGGACTGTAGATGGACTTCCGACTCTCCGACGAACAAGAGATGCTCCGCAGCGGTCTCGACAGGTTTCTCTCCACCCGCTACGACCTCGGCCGCAGTCGCGCGGCCGCCAAGACCGGCGACGGTTGGCAGCCCGACGTGTGGCGGGCCTTCGCCGACGAATTGGGGATCCTCGGCGCGGCGCTCCCCGAGCGGGTCGGCGGCATCGGCGGCGGACCGGTCGAGGTGATGGTCGTCGCCGAGGCGCTCGGCCGGGCCCTCGTCGTCGAGCCCTACGTGGACACCGCCGTCGTCGCCGCCGGACTGTTGCTCCGCGCGGGCGGCCGGGCGGCCACCGAGGTGGTCGAGCGCATCGCCGCCGGCACGGCGATCGTCGCTCTCGCCGCGGCCGAGGAGCAGTCCGGCGACCGCTGGCTCGACGTGGGCACCACCGCCCACGCCGATCACCACGGGTGGGCGCTCTCCGGCGAGAAGATGATGGTGCTGGGCGCGCCGATCGCAACGCACCTCCTGGTGACGGCGCGCACCGACGGCGGCGTGTCGCTGTTCCTCGTGGAGGTGGCGGCGGTCGAGCGTGGTCTCGAGATGCACGCCTTCCGCACGGTCGACGACCGCCGCGCGGCAGACCTCGTGCTGACCGGTCTCCAACTGCCGCAGGACGCAGTACTGGGCGACGAGGGACAGGCGTGGCCGTCGCTGGCGCAGGCGCGCGACGAGGGTGCCGCGGCCGTCTGCGCCGAGGCGGTCGGCGCCATGCGACGCGTGCTTGCCGACACCGTGGCCTACGCCAAGCAACGCCACCAGTTCGGCCAGCCGATCGGCAGTTTCCAAGTGCTGCAACACCGCATGGTCGACATGCACATGGAACTCGAACAGTCCGCCGCGGCGGTCTACCTGGCGACGCTCAACCTCGGTGCCGATCCGGCGACGCGGGCCCGTGCGGTGTCCGCGGCCAAGGCGACCATCGGCCGGGCGGCCAGGTTCATCGGACAGAACGCCGTGCAACTGCACGGCGGGATGGGCATGACCGAGGAGTTGGCGATCGGGCACTACTTCAAGCGACTCACCGCCCTGCAGTACGAATACGGGACCACCGACCACCACGTGACGCGTTACGCGCAGCTCACCCGGCGGTGACCGCGCGGGGGTGGTCGCTGTTCGCGGCGATGAGCGTGCTGTGGGGCATCCCGTATCTGCTCATCAAGATCGCGGTCGACGGTGTCTCGGCACCCGTGCTGGTCTTCGCGCGTACGGCCATCGGAGCCGCCGTGCTGATTCCGCTCGCGTTGTCGCGCGCCGCGTGGGCACCGGTGCTGCGATCCTGGAAGCCGGTGCTGGCCTTCGCCTTCTTCGAGATCGTGGCCGCCTGGCTGATGCTCACCGACGCCGAACGCCACATCTCCAGCTCGCTCACCGGGCTGCTCATCGCGGCCTCCCCCATCATCGCCGCGGTCCTCGACCGCCTGACCGGGGGCGAGCGACGACTGGGCGGCAAGCGCATCGCCGGGCTCGCCGTCGGGCTGGCCGGCGTCGCGGTGCTGGCCGGGCCGGAGATCACCGGCGGCAGCGCGTGGCCCGTCGCCGAGGTGCTGCTGGTGGCCACGTGTTACGCCATCGCCCCCCTGATCGCGGGTCGCCACCTCGCCGACGTGCCGGCGCTGCCGATGACCGCAGCCTGCCTTGGTGTCGCGGCCGTGGTGTACGCCGGCCCCGCGGCCGCGACCTGGCCCACGGAGTTGCCACCCACCCGGGTCCTGCTGGCGGTCGCCACGCTGGCGGTCGTCTGCACTGCCGTCGCCTTCATCGTGTTCTTTGCGCTCATCCGGGAGGTCGGGCCCACCCGTGCGCTGGTGTTCACCTACGTCAACCCCGCGGTGGCGTTGGCGGCGGGGGTCATCGTCCTCGCCGAGCCGCTGACGCCGTGGAACGTGGCGGGTCTGGTCCTGATCCTCGGCGGTTCGGTGTTGGCCACCCGACGCTCCAGGCCGACGTCGGAGCCGACGCTGGCCGCGCCGCACTGACGCGTCAGTCGTCGTCCGGAGGCGACAGCAGCCCGTCGCGCAGCAGCGTGTCCGTCGCCTCCTGCCAGCGCCGAAGCTGATTGGGCGAGGTGAACGGTTCGGGAAGGTGACGGTCGACGTGGGCCCGGAGGCTGATCGCCCCGACCGCGAGCACCAACGCGTTGATGGTCGCCCACGTCAGGTCGACGTCGGAAGCCACTTCGCCGCGTTCGACACGTAGCTTCCAGCGGGCCATGCCGACGTCCATCAGGCCGTCGAACAGCGTCGCCCCCAGCGGACTGCCGTCGACCATGGCCCGGCTCACGTAGGCCGCGACCTCGACGTGTTCGGCGATGAGTCCGCTGACCCTCGACCCGATGTCGGTGATCGAGTCGGCAGGCGGGTCCGGAATGGGCTGGGACATGGCCCCGATCAGCAGCGACAGGACGTAGTCGTCGACGGCCTTGATCAAGCTCGACTTCGTCGCAAAGTGATGCTGGACCATTCCCAGGGAGACCCCGGCGGTGGCGGCGACGGCACGCAACGACGTCGAGGCGGTGCCGTGGACGGCGAAGTTTGCCAGCGCCGCGTCCCGGATTCGCTCCGAGCTCGACGGGACGACCTGGTCGGCCTGAGACGGATCCGACACGGTGGTCACTGGCGAAGTTTATCAATACGCCTGTATCGTGGGTCGCAATACATACGTATTGTCACGATTGGGTGATCGGGACTAGGTAATAGGTATGAGACGGGAGGGCCAACCCATGCAGACACAGACACATGGACGACCCATTGCCGCAGTAGGCGTGCGCGAACGAGGCGCCGTGACCGGTTCGGCCGTGGACGGATCACGCCTGGGGTTCCCCTGCGCCAACGACCCCGACCGGTGGACCACCTCGCCCGACGAGGGAGCGAAGGCTCTGTGCCGGGCCTGCCCCAGACGGTGGCTGTGCGCCCAGGAGGCATGCCGTACCCCCGGCGCGGAGGGCCTGTGGGCTGGGGTGTTGATCCCCGGCGAAGGTCGCGGCCGACGGTTTGCCCTGAAACAGCTGGGGTCCCTGGCCGATCGTCACGGTTTCCCGGTCCGCACCGCGCCGTAGGGACGCCGCTGCGCGGATATCCTTCGGCGCGATGACCGCCGCGCGGATCGACCTCATTCACGAACTGGTGTCGTCGGCCGCCGCCGACCACCCCGACCGGCCCGCCGTCATCGGCGCCGACGGCTCACGGGTCACCTTCGCGCAGTTCGGCCGTCAGATCGCGTCGGTGGCCGCCTGGGTGACCGAACGCACCCAGAGGGGCGACCGCGTCGCCGTCGTCGCGGACAACGGGGTGTCCTACGCGCGGCTGTACTACGGCGTCCCGCGGTCTGGGCGCGTGCTGGCGTTGGTGAACCAGCGGCTGAGCGTCGGCGAGCAACTCGGCCAGCTGGCGGCGGCCGCGCCCAGCATTCTGGTTGGCGACGCACGCCACCTGGACGCGCTGCCACCGCTCGGGCAGCACGTGCCGTCGATCGCCGAGAGCGTGACGTTCGACGACCCGAGCTGGCACCGCGCCGTCGAGGGCTCGGCGTCCTCCCCGCAACCGGTGGATCCCGACGATCCGGCCTGGCTGCTGTTCACCAGCGGGTCGACCGGACCGCCCAAGGGCGTGCTCCACACGCACCGGTCCGTCACCACCGCGGTGCGGGGAACCGTGGCGGGCCGTTCGGTACGCCCCGGCGGCGTGTACCTGCTGCCGTTCCCGATGTGCCACGTCGCGGGGTACAACATGTTGGTCCATCACCATGCGCAGTCCACGGTGCTGCCCGTCGCCGCCTTCCGCGCCGACGAGTTCGCCGCCACGGTCCTCGCCCACGGCGTGACGTCGTGCTCGTTGGCGCCGACGATGCTGCACTCCCTGCTGGCACACGTGGAGGCGACCGGAACGGAACTGCCGACCCTGCGCGACGTGTCCTACGGCTCCGCGGCGATTTCGGCTGACTTGCTGCGGCGGGCGCTGGCCCGGCTCGACGTCGACTTCCACCAGGGGTACGGGATGACCGAAACCGGTGGCAACGTCACCTTTCTCGGTCCCGCCGAGCACCGCTCGGGGGCTGAGGCCGATCCGTCGATCCTCGCCAGCGCGGGCCTGCCGCACGACGAAGTGGAGGTCCGCATCGCCGGACCGGGACCCGTCGGCGAGATCATGATCCGCGGCCGGCAGGTCGCCACCGGCTACTGGCCAAGCCTCGAACCCGTGACCGTCGACGGCTGGTTGCCGACCGGCGACGTGGGCCGCGTCGACGCCGGCGGTCGTCTGGTGGTCGTCGACCGCATCAAGGACGTCGTCGTCACCGGCGGCGAGAACGTGTCCTCCCGCGAGGTGGAGGACGTCTTGTCCGGACACCCGGACGTCGACCACGTCGCGGTGGTGGGCGTCCCCGACGAGTACTGGGGCGAGGCCATCTGCGCCGTGGTCGTGGCGCGTCCGGGCAGCGCGCCCACCGCCGAGGACCTGATCGCCCACGTACGGCAGAACCTCACCGCGTTCAAGCGGCCTCGGCACGTCCTGTTCGTCGAAGCCCTGCCCACGACGCCCAACGGCAAGGTCGCGAAGAACGTCGTGCGGGAACGCGCCCGCGCCGCGCTGACCGATCCCGTCGAGTAGCGGGCCTACCCGGCGATTGCGACCGGGTACACCTCGTAGGTTCCGCTGAAGCCCTTGAATTCGACCACCTCGGCGGAGGTCACGCTGACGCCGTCGGTGGGCTCGATCGCGTCCCGCACGACGTCGCTGATCAAGATCTCACCGCCGTCGGCGTGCCCGGCGATTCGGGCCGCCATCGCGACGTTGAGACCGAACAGGTCGTCACCCCGCCGCACGGACTGCCCCATGTGAATCCCCATGCGCACCTTGATGTTCTGCCACCGCTCCGGCCGGGTGGCGAGTTCGCGCTGCACGTCGACGCAACAGCGCACCGCCTTCGTGGGGTCGGCGAAGGCCAGCATGAAACCGTCGCCCTGGTTCTTCACGACGTGACCGTCGTGGTCGTCGACCGCCCCGCGGACCAGTTGCTCGTGACGTTGCAGCAGCGCAACCCAGGCGCGGTCCCCCAACGCCTCGTTGCGCTCGGTGGATCCCTCGATGTCGGAGAACACCACGACCACGCTTCCGTCGGCTGCCAACCGCGCCAGGTCGGGCCGCTCTACGCTGGCCCACCCCGCGAGATCTTCGATCGAGTTGCGGACGACCGCCCCAATGCCCTTGCTGCGCAGCATCTCCGCGGTCTGCCAGGTCTTGCGAATGGCGAACGGCGCCAGGCCTCGTCGCCTGCGCCGTACTCTCGGCGTCGCCCGTTGAGCCCGCTCCAACCTCCGGCGGGTCTCCGACAACCGTCTCCAGGTGACGACGAGCAGGATGCCGAGGGTGATCACGGCTGCGACGGCGACCCCGAGCAATGTCCCGAGAACGAGTTGCGTCACCGCGCGATGGTAGCCGTGGATACTGCACCGATGACTGCACACAGTGGAGACGACCCGTGCTGATCGGTCTGGCCGCGGCGCTGGTGGCGTGCTTCGGGTACGGGACGGCCTCGGTCCTGCAGGCCTACGGCGCACGCAGCGCCGCCGCCAAGGATGCCGCACGCGGCACCGTCGGGGCGACCACGGCGACCGGTGCACCCTCCCTCGGCGCGACGATCCGGGCGGCGTTGACCCCCGCGTTCCTCGCCGGAATGGTGCTCGACGGCCTCGGCTTCCTGGGAAGCGTGGTGTCGGCGAGGCTCATCCCGCTGTTCCTGTCGCAGACGATCATGAGCGCCAACCTCGTGGTGACCGCGGTGCTGGGCGTCCTGGTGCTGAAAGTCCGCCTGCGGATCCGTGATTGGGTGGCGATCGCCACGGTGGTGGTGTCGCTGTGCGTGCTGGGGTTCACCTCCGGCCACATCGGTGAGGACGTGCCGGGGTCGGCGGTGCACTGGGCCGTGCTGGCGTTCTCGATCGTGATGGTCGGCCTCGGGCTCGGCCTGATCCACGTGCTCGGCGCCCGGGGCGCCGTCGCCGCGGGGCTGGTCGCCGGCGTCCTGTTCGGCGCGATGGCCGTCGCGGTGCGCGTGGTGGACGGGGTCGACCCGTTCCAACCCACCGTCGTGCTGGCCGACCCGGCCGCCTGGGCCGTGGCGGTTGCCGGCGTCGGGGGCTTCTACCTGTTCACCGTGGCGTTGCAGATCGGATCGGTGACCGGCGCGTCCGCCGCGCTGGTCGCCGGTGAGACGGTGGTGCCCGGCATCGTCGGGGTTCTGCTGCTGGGTGACAGCTCGGCGCCCGGTCTGGGCTGGCTGGTGGTCATCGCCTTCGTCGGCGCCGTGGGCGGGGCGATTGCGGTGGCGCTGTTCGGCGCCGCCGAGCACGACCCGTCAGGAGCGTGAGGTGGCGAGCTCCCGGCGCGCCCTGCGCTCGACGAACAGTGGGATGAAGTCGCGAACCGGGCGACCGTCGAACTCCGCGTGCTCGTGCTGGACGATCATGGCCACCGTCTCCGGCGACACGTCCGGGTAGCTCGACGTCAGTCGGTCCACCAGCTGCTCGATCACGGTCCGTTCGCTCGACTCCACGCCCGCAATGTTGGCACTGCGTTCATTTCAAGGTCAACTTCGCGAGACCCCTTTCGCGTCACAGTGATCAAGCCCACCGAGGCTGCCGGGCCCACCTTTTGGCGGCGCCTCCGGGTGGGCGCGCCTAGGCTGGTCGAATGTCACTGCTGCTGGGCCCCGTCCTGCGCCACGTCGGCGAGACGACCGCGACCGTGTGGGTGCAGACGCGCTCGTCGGCCGTCGTGGAGGTACTCGGATGTTCGGCGCCGACCTTCGAGGTACAGGGCTGCCACTACGGCGTGGTGCTGGTCGACGGCCTGGAGGCCGGGTCGGTCACCGAATACCAGGTGCACGTCGACGGCGAGCGGGTGTGGCCGGAGCCGGAGGCGACCTTCCCACCGAGTGTGATCAGGACGCGGGGCCCGGGGTCGACCGACGGGCTGCGCGTCATCTTCGGGTCGTGCCGCTATCCGAAGACCGGAGACGCCAAACTCGACGACAAGCTGGGTCTCGACGCGCTGGATTGCTACGCCTCACGGCTGCCGTCGATGCCGACCGACGAGTGGCCCGATGCCCTGGTGCTGTTGGGCGACCAGGTCTACGCCGACGAGCTGACCCCCGAGGCGCGTCGCCATCTCGCCGGTCGCCGCTCCGGCGGTCAGCGTCCGCCCGACGAAGTGGTCACGTTCAACGAATACGAAGGTCTCTACCGGCACACCTGGGGCGATCCGGAGATTCGGTGGATCCTGTCCACGATCCCGACCGCGATGATCTTCGACGACCATGACATCAGGGACGACTGGAACACCTCCGGCGCCTGGCGCAAGGAGGTCAACGCCAAGCCGTGGTGGCGCGACCGGATTCGCTCGGGTTTGGCGTCGTACTGGGTGTACCAACACCTCGGCAATCTCAGCCCGAGCGAACTGGCGGACGACGAGGACTTCCAGAAGGTGCTCGCCGCCGAAGGCGACGTCTGGCCGCTGCTGGTCGACCTCGCCGACCGGGCCGACACCGAGGTCGACGACGACAAGGGCCTGCGCTTCAGCTACCGGTGGGACCTGGGCCGCAGCCGCTTCATCATGGTGGACTCCCGCAACGCCCGGATCCTGGACTCGGGTGACCGAAAGATGCTGGGCAACAGGGAGTTCGCGTGGCTGAAGGAGCAGGTGAACGACCGGCTCGACACCGTCGACCACCTGGTCATCGGGTCGTCCCTCCCGTGGCTGCTGCCGCCGGCCATCGGTGACATGCAGATGGTCAACGAGCGCGCGGCCAATCGCCCGGGCCGCCGTGGCAAGCTCGCCGAAACCGTCCGTCAGACGGCGGACTTCGAGCACTGGGCGGCGTTCGCCGAGTCGTTCCTGGAGCTGAGCCACCTCATCGTCGACGTGGCCACCCGAGGCTCGGATGCCCCGGCGACGGTGTCCGTGCTCTCCGGCGACGTGCACCACAGCTACGTGGCGCGCGCCGACATCCCGGACGCGACGGCCAAGGTGCATCAGCTGGTGTGCTCCCCGGTGCACAACTACGTGCCGTGGTTCGTCAAGCCGGTCTTCAAACTCGGCTGGTCGCAACGGCTTGCCCGGGTGACCCGGCGCTGGGCACGGCGCAACGGCTGCCCCGCGCTGCCGTTCGCGTGGAGCGACGTCGACGGGCCCCTGTTCGGCAACACCCTGGCGACTTTCCGGACCTCCGGCCGGGATGCCGAAGCGGTCTTCGAGCAGCCCCGTGGTTCGGACGTTCTCGACGAGGTCGCGCGGGTGAGCCTCACGGGCTGACCGGCGCCAGACGTCACCGCGACCAGTCGGCGGCGTCCTCGTGGGCGATGCTCCAGCGCACCGAGGTGACTCCCGGCCGTGGGCTCAGTGCCCGCACGGCCTCGACGGCGCTGTCGTCGTCACGGGCCGCGGTCAGGAACTCGGCCTGCAGCATCACGGCGTCGGCGGCCTGCGCCCGATTCAGGTGCATCGCGCGGAGCTGGAATGCCGGCGCCGGCAACGCCTGAGAGACCAGCACTCTCAGTTCTTCCTCGACGCCCCGTTGGCACACGACCTCGAGGACGTACTCCGCCGGTGTCGCGTCACGCTGCTTCGAGTGGGCGCGGTCCATCCTCGCGCCCAGTGGTTGCAGGAACCAGTTCCCCGCCACCACGATGGCGGTGCCCGCGAGCGCCTCCCGCCACATCCAGGCGCCGGCCAACGCCCCGACGGCGGCGGTCGCCCACAGCGTGGCCGCGGTGTTGAGGCCCGTCACCGACAGCCCCTGCTTCATGATGACGCCGGCGCCGAGAAAGCCGACCCCCGAGACGATTTGAGCGGCGACACGCAGCCGGTCGCCGCTCTGGTCGAAGCTGTATGCGCTGAGGATGAGGAACAGCGCCGATCCCATGCTGACCAACGCCATCGTCTGCAGACCGGCCATCCTGGACCGCCACTGCCGCTCGAAGCCGATCGCGACGCCGAGCACCGTCGCCAAACCCACCCTGGTCAACAAGTCGACGGCCAGCATGCCTGGGATTCTTCACCCCGGACGGCCGTTCGGTGGTTGGACACGCACGGGTCCGGGACACCGGCGCACAATGGTGCGATGGGACGCGCCGGGCGACATGGTGGTTGGATGGTCGCGATCGCGGCCGTCGTCGCGCTGGTGGGTGGTTGCGCCCGCGCCCCCGAGCCGGCCCAGGCACCCACCGCATCCGCCGCACCCAGGTCGATCGCGCAGAACGGCGTGCTGCGCGTCTGCAGCACGGGGGACTACCGCCCGTTCACCTACCGAGCGCCGGACGGGACGTGGAGCGGCTTCGACGTCGACGCGGCCGGTGACATGGCCCGCGCGCTCGGAGTCCGGTTGGAGTTGGTGCCCACCACGTGGAAGACGCTGGTGGCCGACGTCGGCGCCACGTGCGACCTCGCCATGGGCGGTATCAGCGTCAGCCCGGAGCGGGCCAAGCAAGCCCGGTTCACCACGCCCTACCTCCAGGACGGCAAGGCCGCGATCACCCGCTGCGACGAGGCGGACCGCTTCCACGACCTCGCCGACGTCGACCAACCGGGAGTGCGCGTCATCGTCAACCCCGGGGGCGGCAACGCCGCGTTCGACCAGAGCCACCTGCACCAAGCGTCGATCGTGACGTGGCCGGACAACAACACCATCTTCGACCAGCTGGCAGCCGGCGCCGCCGACGTGATGATCACCGACGTCAGCGAAATACGTTGGCAGACTTCGACGAACCGGGCGCTCTGCGGTGTCGCCGTGGACCACCCGTTCACCTCGGAGCAGAAGGCGTACCTCCTCCCGACGGGTTCGGAGGAGCTGCTGCGGTGGACGGACCACTGGCTCGACGTCGCCAGCCACGACGGCACCTACGCGGCGTTGAGCCAGAAGTACTTTGGCGGGGCAGGCGGCCGCTGAGCACCCACCAGCGTCACGTCAGCGCGCCGAGGAGCTGGTTGAACGCCTCGGTCATGGACGGGTGCGTGTAGATCTCGTCGCGCAGCTGGGCGGCGGTGATGCCGTGGCGCATCGCCAGGGACACCACGTTGATCACCTCGTGGGAGTCGTAGCTCAGCAGCGCCGCGCCCAGGATGGTGTCGTCGTCGGCGTCGACCACGACCTTCATCATGCCGCGCGCCTCGTCGACGATGCGTGCTCGCGGCACCGTCGCCATCGCGGCGACGGGCAACGCCGCGACCCGCACCCGCCGACCGGACGCGCGGGCCTCGCGTTCGGTCAGGCCCACCCGCGCGAGCGGCGGCGTCATGAAGAGCGTGTACGGCACGGCCCTCCGGTCCGCCGTGCTGCGGGTGCCGGATCCCGCGAGTTGGTCGAGCACGATGCGGTAGTCGTCGAGGGAGACGTAGGTGAACTGCGGGCCCCCGTTGACGTCCCCCGTCGCGAAGACGTGCGGCTGGCTGGTGCGCAGGTGCTCGTCGACGGCCACCGCACCGGCGTCGGTCAGGTCGATGCCCGCCACGTCCAACCGCAGCGCGTCGGTGACGGGACGCCGTCCCGCGGCCGCCAGGATGACGTCGGCGTCGACCGAGTCGATCGTGCCGTGGCGGTGGTAGATCACCGTCGCCGGTGCGTCCGCACCGGTCCGCACCTCGCGGACCTCGGCGTCGGTCACGACGGTGACGCCGTTCTCGCGCAACAGGTCCCGGGCGCACGCGGCGACGTCGTCGTCCTCCTGGCCGAGGATCTCGGAGTGGCGTTCGAGCACCGTGACCGCCGAGCCGTACGCGGCGTACATGGCCGCGAACTCCAAACCCACGTAGCCGCCGCCGAGGACGACGAGACGCCGGGGCAGCTCCGGTGTCGCGAGCAGGTCGGTGCTCGTGGCCATCACGCCGCTGTCCACCAAGCCCGGGACGTCCGGAATCCGGGGCTCGGAACCGGTGCTGACGACGACGTGCTCGGCGGACACCACGACCGTCCCGCCGCCGTCGACGAGGGTGACCGACACGGTGTGCGGGTCGACGAATTCGGCCCGGCCGGTGAGCACCGTCACCGACGCGATGCCGTCGAGCATGGCGAAGTTGTCCGCCCGTAGCTTCGCGGTCAGGGCGAGTTCGGTCTCCACCGCCCGGTGGTAGGCGGCGGGATTGCGATCGCTGAGTTGTTCTGCTTGGTAGACAAGGGACTTGGTCGGCACGCAGCCGATGTTGATGCACGTGCCGCCGTACATCTGCGCGGACTGCTCGATCATCACCACCCGCTTGCCCTGCCGCCCGAGGGTGGCGGCCAACGTCTTGGCGCCCTTGCCGAACCCGATCACGGCAAGGTCGGCCGCGATGGAGTTGTCTTGATGGCTCATGGTGCTCTCCTCGTCATGACGGGAACTGTGTCATCGCCGCCGCGTACAGGGTGTAGGGATTGCCGAGATCGGCATAGATCGCCATCATGGCGTCGACGACGCCGGCGGGAGTGCCCGCCTGCGTGACGGCGCGGTCGAAGTCGTCGAGGTACCGGCGGGTGTGGTCGAGGATTCGATGGGCGTCGTCGTCCGGGGCGCCGGGATCACGGTGTCCCGCGACGACGGTGCGCGGCCGCAGAGCTTCGAGCGCGTCGAGCGATGCCGACCACTCCGCCCGGCTCGCAGGGGTCGACCCCCACAGCCACGGATGGATGCCGTTGTAGGCGATGTCGCCGCTGATGACCACGTCCAGGTCCGGGACGTGGACGACGGTTGCGGTGGCCCCGTCGGCGCCCCCCACCGCGACGACGCGCAACGGGCGCCCGTCGAGGTCGATCGCGTCGTCCGGATACCCCTCGGGAACCGCTGCGGCGAGGTCGAATTGGCCGTCGAACCACGAGCTCCAGGTGGCGATGGACGCGTCGGTCGTCTGCAGCCGCGCCTCCTCGACGACCTCGGGGCGCGACACCAACCGGGCCGCCGGGTATCGGTCGAGTAAGGGTCCGGCGCCGAAGAAGTGGTCGGCGTGGCCGTGCGTGACGTAGACCAGTTCGAGGTCGGCGGCCGTCGTCTCCGGCACCCACCGGGCCAGGCGCTCACCCTCGGAGGTGGTCAGCAGCGCGTCGACGAGCACCGCGTGCCGGGGGCCGCCGATCAGCGTGGCGGTCGTCGCCGGCCAGGTGGCCTGCCGGCTCGGGTCCCAGCCGGTGACGCCGCCGTGCGGAATCGGCTTGTAGTCCGACGTGAAGACGTCGAGGGTCAGGGCGCTCATGGCAGGGCCCGTCAGTCGACTACGAGGTCGGTGAGTTCGATGGACACGACGAGTTGGTCGGGGATCGGGTGGTTGTCCCCATCGCGGACGTAGATCATCCGGGTCCGCGGGACGACGACGCCGCCGATCTCGTCGAAGTCCGAGACGTAATGTGCCGCTGGTGAACCACCGGCGATGTCGACCTGGTAGTCGCGGCGCTGGATCAGGCCGTCGTCGTCGACGTAGAGCACCTGATGCGGGCTGTGGGTGGCGACGGTGTCGGGGTAGCTCACGTGCAACCGTCGCCACCGCTTGCCGTCCTCGGTCCAGGATTCGCCCTCCTCGGTGCGCACCCCGGGCAACAGCAGGTTGAACGGCTCGGCCGTGTAGGTCCACATCGCATAGCCGGTGAAGTATGCGAGTTGCAGTGTGGTCCAGGGTGTTTCGAGAGTGTGCCCGGCGAATGACGAGCGCGGACGATCAAGCACCTCCACGACGTCACCGGCCAGCGTCTCGATGCCCACCCGGTCCGGGGTGTAGGCCGTCACCAGATCGGGAGCGGTGAACGGCCGCAGGGAGGTGCGCTGGTCCTTCAACCACACGGTCACCTCACCGTCGTCGACGATTCCGGGGACCTGCTTGATGTCCCAGATGGCGCCACCGAAGCGCTTGTGCGCGCTCACCGAGGTCAGCTGGTTCCACCGGTCGAGGCCTCCGTAGGCCTGCAGGGTCTTGGTGAGTAGGTCTGTCATGGCGGGCCCTTCAGCGTCCGAGGAACTGGCGGATGTGGTGGCCGAAGTCGACCGGGTACTGGTCGAGGAAGCCGTGACCGGAGTCCGGGTAGATGCGTAGTTGGGCCCCGCGGATCCGTTCGGCCAGCAGGTAGCTGTTCTTCGTCGACATCATGGTGTCGTTGTCGCCGTTGGCGACCAGGGTGGGCTGCGTGATCGCCGAAAGCCGTTCCAGCTTGCAGCTTTCCGGTATCCCCCAGGTCATCAACGCCTGATACTGGGCGTCCCGGCACGCCAGCGTGGTCTCGGTGTCTCGGTCCTCCGTGCGCGCGTGGGTGCGGGCCAGATACTCCCAGCCGCGCTGGACGCTGGCCTCCGAGCCGGAGAAGAACAGCGCCAGGAAGTTCTCCGGGGTGATGACGTCTCCGCAGGCGTATTCGTAGACGTCGTCGGACCAGCGGTGCAGGTCCGGGGCTCCCTGCGGGGCGGTGCCGGCGAGCACGAGGCGGCGGGGCAGCCGTGGCCGCACCAGGGCGATCTCCTGGGCGATGTGCCCGCCGAGCGAGAACCCCAGCAGGTCAACGGTCGTCAAGCCCAACGCGTCGACGAACCGCAGGGCGTCGCGGGCCATCCCCGCGACGTCGACCGACGTGGTCCCGGTGGATCCCCCGACGCCGGGCAGGTCGACGGTCACCACCTCACGCTCGGCGGCAAGCACGTCGAGCAGCGCGGGGTCCCAGTAGTCGAGGTTGCCGCGGAAGTGCTGCAGCAGCACCAGGGGCGGCAGCGACGTCGCGGGTGCACCGAAGCGCCGGTAGGCCAGGGTGTCACCCGCGACGTCGACGCGCAGGTTCGGCGCGTCGGCCGTGGCGGTGCGGTCAGTCGTGATCGTCATGCGACGACGATGACGGGTCGCACCCGCCGCGGGTATCCGTCAGATGACTGCCGTCGAAGACGCTAGGTCGCGCTGCGGTCCACCAGGGTGACCTCCGCCGAACGCACGCGTTCACCGTCCCGGCGGCGGAACGCGATGCCGACGGGCTCGCCGGTGGCGGCCTCCACGAAGCGGTAGTCGCTGCTGTCGGCCTTGGCGAGGTGCACGTGCCCCCACTGGCCGATCGCGGCGACGACGGAGATCAAGTCCTGTCCGGCCCGGGTCACCACGTACCGGCTGCGTCGGCGGTCGCCGGCCACCTGGTAGTCGACGACCTCGAGGACGCCGCCGGCCACCAACTCGCCGAGTCGAGCGGTCAGGACGTCGGACGCGACGCCCAGTTCGTCACGGAACTCCGAGAACCGGGATCGCCCCAGGAACACCTCGCGCAGGATCAGCATCGTCCACGGTTGCCCCAGAAAGGACATCGTGCGCGCGATCGGGCACACGTCCTCGGACCACGCATCACGTCGCATCTCCGCATTCTATCTAGGTTGGCGTGCCAAACTCAGCTCTGGTAACTTGAGCGCGTGATGGTCGGCCGGGCGACGGAACTCGCCGTCGTCACCGAGTCGCTCTCGGCCGTCGCCACGCGCGGTGCCGCCCTGGTCGTGGACGGCGACCCCGGGATCGGGAAGTCCACGCTCCTCGAGGCGGCCATCCGGTGGGCGACGGCCAACGGGTACGGCCAGCTCGGCTGCGCCGGATTGCAGAGCCACACTGAGATGGGATTCGCCGGACTCCACGAGCTCGTCCATCCGCTCCTCGCGCACAGTTCGGCCCTGCCGCCGCGCCAGGAGTCGGCCCTGCTGACCGCCTTTGGGCTCGCCGACGGGCCCGCACCGGACCGGCTGCTGGTCAGTCTCGCCGTGCTCGGATTGCTCGAGGAAGCGGCCTGCCGGCGACGCCTGCTGCTGATCGTCGACGACGCCCAGTGGCTGGACCAGTCGACCCTCGACGTGCTGACCTTCGTCGCCCGCCGGCTGACCAACGCACCCCTGATGATGCTGTGTGCCACGCGGACCCCGTTGGACGGCTCGACCCCGCCCCTGGACGGGTTGCCCCGGTTGTCGTTGGGCCCCCTCCCCCGCGACCAGGCCGCCGAACTGCTGGCCGAGACGCTGAAGACGGCCGCCCACGACGTCGACGCCTACGCCCGCCGGCGCGTCCTCGAGCAGGCGGACGGCAACCCCCTGGCGGTCATCGAACTGGCCGCCACACTCGGCGACCAGGGCGCCGACGCCGCGCTCTTCGCCGGCGAGCCGTTGCCCACCAGCCGCCGGGTGGAACGTGCCTTCCTGAGCCAGCTTCAGGTCCTGCCCGACGACAGCCGGCTACTGCTGCTGCTGATCTCGGCAAGCGACGGCATCGTGACCGAGATCGCCGGCGCCGCAGCGCGTCTCGGATTGAACGTCGCCGAGCACCTGGCCCCGTTGGAGGCCTCCGGCCTGATCACGCTGCGCGGCGGCACCATTCGGTTGCGGCATCCCCTCATCAGATCCACGGCCTACGGTGCCGCCGCGCTGTCGTCGCGGTCGACCGTGCACCGGGCACTGGCCGACGCCGTCGCCGATCCGACCAGCGCGGCCTGGCATCGGGCCGAGGCGTCGTTCGGGCCCGACGAAGACGTCGCCGCCGACCTCGAGCGGGCCGCGGACCGTGCGCGGGCGCGCGGCGCCGGCGCCGAGGCCACCGCGGCGTTGCGCCGTGCCGCGATGCTGACCCCCGGGCTCGACCGTCGCGTGGAGCGGTTGGCCGCCGCCGCCAACGTGGCACGGAGTTCGGGCCTCATCGAGGAGGCCATCCGCATTCTGCAGGAGGCGCAGCCGCTCGCCGAGCCGGGCATCACCGGCACCGAGTTGGCCATCACCCGGTTCGTCCTCAACGCGACCGCGGCGATCCCGGGGCAGTCGGCGGACGAACTCGTCGCCCTGGCGGGCAAGCAGGTCGAGGGTGACCCGCGGCAGCGGGAACTGTTGTGGGCGGCGGCAATCGAATGTCGCATGCACGGCTTGCCGGAGGACTCGCGCATGGACGTCGCCGCCGCCATCCGCCGCGTCGACGATTCGTCGGACCCGCTGCTCGCCATCGGTCTCGCGCTGGTCGACGACGTCGGCGAGGGCGCGCGCCTGCGGGCCCGGCTGCCGCAGCTGACTGCCGCGGTGGCGGACCAGCCGCTGCTCCTGCTGTCGCTGGGCATGGCCGCCGAGGCCGTCGCCGACCGCGACGGCGCGCTGCGCTGCTACGGCCACGTGCAGAGGCAGGCCCGCGCGAACGGCTCACCGGCCAACGAGTGCGAAGGATTGCGCGGCGAGGCGAACATTCTGTTGACCCAGGGCAGGATTCGGGCCGCCACCACGAGCGCGGAGAACGCTCTGAACATGGCCGAGGCGATGAACCTTCCGATGACGTCCGGATCGGCCGCGGCGATCCTCTCCCGCGCCCAGGCGTGGCTGGGGCAGCCGGACCTGGCGCGGCACACGCTCGACCGGGCCCGGCACTGGTTGGCCCGCGATCCCACGATGCTGTGGCACGACGACGTCCACTGGGCGGCCGGCCTGGCGGCCCTGTGCGAGTCCAACCACGCCGAGGCGCTGGGTCATCTGACGAAGATGTCGCTGCACCGCACCAGCGTGCGGTGGGCGATCGCCGACGTCGCCGAGGCGGCGGCCGGCTGTGGCCAGGCCGAGGCGGTCCGGCCACTCGTCGCAGCCGTCGCAGACCAGGCCGCGTCGCTCGGGGTGAACAGCTTCCTGGTGCACCGGGCCCGCGCGCTGGTCGCCCGGTGCGACACCGAGGCCGACGACCACTTCACCGCGTCGGTGGCGGCGGCCCAGGGCCCGGCAGCCGACCTGGAGGTCGCCAGGACGCATCTGTTGTACGGCGAGTGGTTGCGCCGGCGCCGTCGGATCGTGGACGCCCGTGCCCACCTCTCGGTCGCCCTCACCGCCTTCGACACCGCCGGGGCGACGCCCTTCGCCAACCGTGCAGCAAGCGAGCTGCGCGCGGCCGGCGTCGCCGCGTCGCCGTCGCCGGCCGCCAGCGGGGCGGCGGGCATCCTCACCTCCCAGGAACTGCAGATCGCGCAGCTGGCCGCCGCGGGCATGACCAACCGCGAGATCGCCGACCGCATCTACCTGTCGCACCGCACCGTCGCGGCCCACCTCTACAAGGTGTTCCCGAAGCTGGGGATCACCCGCCGCAACCAGTTGCACGGCGCTCTCGGCGCCGAGTCCGACGTCGCCGGTGCGCCGACGGGCTGACGCACGCCTATTCTGGTAGCCGCACTAACCAAAGTGTGCCGTCATCCAGGGAGTGTGCAGTGAGTACCCGAGAACGATCCGTGGCACGGCCAAGGTCTCTGCCCGGCGCGGGCGTCGTCATCGGACTGCTGGTGTTCTCCGCGTTCGTCATGATCCTCAACGAGACGATCATGAGCGTCGCCCTGCCCGTGCTGATCGTCGACCTGGACATCGCCGCCCGCACCGCGCAATGGCTGACCAGTGGCTTCCTGCTGACCATGGCCGTGGTGATCCCGATGTCGGGCTCGCTGTTGCAGCACTTCCCCGTTCGGGCCATCTTCATGGGGTCGATGTCGCTGTTCTGCGCGGGCACGCTGATCTCCGCGCTGGCGCCGGGCTTCACCGTGCTGCTGGGCGGACGGATCGTGCAGGCATGCGGCACCGCCGTCATGGTGCCGCTGCTGATGACGACGGTCATGAAATTGATCCCGGCCGAGCGTCGCGGACAGACCATGGGCACCATCTCGATCGTCATCGCCGTCGCGCCCGCCGTGGGGCCCACCCTGTCCGGTGTCATCCTCGGCTCGCTCGACTGGCGGTGGATGTTCTGGATCGTGCTGCCCATCGCGTTGCTCGGGTTTCTCGCGGGGTGGGTGTGGCTGCGCGTCGCCGACGACCGGGAGCAGCCGACCCGGATCGACCCCCTGTCGGTTCCGTTGTCGGCGATCGCGTTCGCGGGCCTGGTGTTCGGGCTGTCGGAACTGGGTGCCTCGAGTCAGGGCGGCCCGGCGGTGCCGGCCTGGGTACCGCTCGGCGCCGGCGCGGTGGCGATGGCCGCGTTCGGCGCGCGGCAACTCCAGTTGCAGCGCGTCGACCGCGCGTTCCTCGACCTGCGGCCGTTCACCTACCGTCGGTTCTCGGTGTCGGTGGCTCTCGTGGTCATCGGGTTCACCGGGCTCTTCGGGGCGATCATCATGGTGCCGCTCTACGTGCAGGACGTGTTGGGCAAGAGCGCGTTGATCGCCGGCCTGACGAGCCTGCCCGGTGGACTCCTGATGGGTCTGGCGGGCCCGTTCGTCGGGCGGGTGTACGACCGGCACGGCGCCCGGCGGCTCGTGGTCCCCGGTTCGGTGCTGTTGTTCGTGTCGCTGTGCGGCTTTGCGACGCTGTCCGCGGCCACGCCCGTGTGGGAACTGGTCGTCCTGCAGACGATCATGATGGTGGGACTGTCGATGATGTTCACCCCGTTGATGACCGACGCACTCAGCGCACTGCCCGACCGCCTCTACTCGCACGGCAGCGCCATCCTGACCACCCTGCAGCAGGTCGCCGGCGCGGCGGGCACCGCCTTGTTCGTGACGGTGATGGCCAAGGCGTCGGCATCGGGCGGCGCGCCGGACATGCCGGGCGTGCACGCCGCCTTCGTCGCCGCGGCCGTCATCGGCGCCGTCGCCGTCGTGCTGTCCTTCTTCACCGCGACGCGCCCGCTGCCCGCCGCGGGTACGCCGGTGCACTAGGGCACCGTCCGCGGCTCGGATCAGGTGGCCTCGAGACGCGACTCCTCGAGGTCGAGATCCCGCAGGATGAGGTTGAGTGTCTCGTTGGACAGCCGCCCCTCCCCGCGCATCCTGATCAACGCGTCCCGTTGCGCCTGCAACACCAGCCGCACCATCTCCTGGTACGCCTGCGAACGGTCCTCGTAGCCGTCGTCCTCGATCTTGCCCAACCGCGCCGCGAATCGACGGGCCCGGTATTCGTAGAGGCCCCGCATGCGCTCCGCGGTGTCGCCCCTGGTCCATTCCGCGGCGCTCAGCGTCTCGATCTGAGCCAGAGCCGCCTTGGCGGCGACCAGCCGCGCCCTGACCTCTTCGTCGGTGTCCTGGTCGTCCTCCCCGTCGAGCCGGCGAATGAGGACGGGCAGCGTCAGTCCCTGCACGACCAGGGTGAAGAAGATGACGACGAAGGTGAGGAACAGGATGAGGTCGCGCTGCGGAAAGGCCGAACCGTCGCCGACGACGAGCGGCAATGCCAGCGCGACGGCCAGTGACACCGCCCCGCGCATGCCGCTCCAGGCCATGATCAGACGCCACGACGCGCTGAGGTGATGCTGCGGACGGCTGGACCGTCGGTCGAGGATCTCGGTGAGGGACGGGACGACGAAGAACCAGGCCAGCCGGATGAGCACCACGGCGGCGGTCACCACCATCGCGTAGACGGCGAGCGCTCCGGGCGAGTAGTCGTCGAGACCCCCCACGATCGCCCGAAGCTGAAGGCCGGTCAGGATGAAGAGCGTTGCGTTGATCAAGAAGTCGACGATGTCCCAGACGAAGTAACCCTGCAGTCGCGGCCGGGCGTCGAGCACCTGCGGACTGCGGATCGCCATGACGATGCCCGCGGCGACGGTGGCCAACACGCCGGAGGCGTCGACGGCCTGGGCCGGAAGAAAGGCCGCATACCCGGTGAGCAGCGAGATGGTGACGCTGATCTGCGGGTCGCTGATGTGGCGGCGCACCCACGCGGACGTCAACCCGACGGCGACGCCGATCGCCACGCCGGCGACCAGCCCGAACACGAACCGCAGGCCGGCCTCGGCGAGGGAGAACGCCCCCGCAACCGTCGCGGCGACCGCGACCCGGTAGGCCACCAGCGCGGTCGCGTCGTTGAACAACCCCTCGCCCTCGATGCTGCTGACGAGTCTGCGCGGCGCCTGCAGGCGGTGCATGATCGCCGCCGCCGCCACCGGGTCCGTCGGCGACAGGATCGCGCCCAGCACGAACGCCGTCTGCCACGACATGCCGGGAATCAACGTGTGCGCTGCCGCGGCGACGCCGGTCATGGTGACCAGGACCAACACCACGGTGCTCAACGTCAGCCCGCGAAGGTTGGTGCGGAAGTCGTCGAAGTTGGCGTAGATCGCCGACTTGTAGAGCAGTGGTGGCAGGAACAGCGCGAGAACGAGTTCGGGCTCCAGTCTCACCTCAGGCAGTCCGGGGATGAACCCGAACGCGGCGCCCCCGATCACCAGCATGATGGGGTACGGCACCCTGAGTCGACAGGCCAGCGCCCCCAACGCGGCGACCGCCAGCAGCAATCCGGTGAACAGTACTTCGACGTGGTTCACGACGTGCTCCCTCTTCCCGACGGCCTGGCGTGGTCTTCGTTGGCAACATCGTGCACGCCGCACCGGGCGTACGCGTGGTCTGAGGACCCTAGACATCACCCGCCGTGCGATGGACCCGGGCGCGGCCCTGATGACACTCTCGGCGCATGTCGTCCCCCACGACGCCCTGCCGGTGCCAATCTTCCCGTTCGTCAGCGGCGAGAAGTCCTACTTTGGATCATTCCTTCCATGACCGTTCCCTACGTCCTCTTCGTCGTCACCAACGCCGCGTTCATTGGCCCGAACCACCGGCCGACCGGCTTCTTCTTCCCCGAGATCGCCCACCCCGTCGACGCGCTCGACCGCGCGGGCATCGCGGTCGAGTTCGCGTCACCTGCCGGCGGTACGCCACCCGAGGACGGGTTCGACGGAGACGACCCCGTGCAGGTGGCCTTTCGGGACGGCAAGGCCCACCGCCGCTTGTCCCGCAGCCGCCCACTCTCCGAAGTCGATGTGCTCGACTACGACGCCGTCTTCATCCCGGGCGGCCTCGGGCCGATGGTCGACATCACGGGCAACCCGGAGGTGCAGGCCGTGGTCGCCGCGGCGTGGAACGCGGGCATGATCGTCAGCGCCGTCTGCCACGGCCCGTCGGCCTTCCTCGGCGTGACCGTCGACGACGGCACGCCCCTGGTACGGGGTCGCAAGCTCACTTCCTTCTCCTCGGCCGAGGAAGACGGCTATGCCCTCGACGACGTGCCCTTCGATCTCGAGACGGCACTGCGAGACGAGGGCGCCCGCTACGAATCCACCGAGCCGTGGCACCCGAAGGTAGTCGTCGACGGACGCCTCATCACGGGGCAGAACCCGCAATCGGGAGCGGTCGTCGGCGAGGCAATTGCCGAAGCGCTCCGGCACGGAGCCTGACCAAGATGCCGAAACCCATTGTGATCGTTGCACATTGGCAGACCACCGGTGACGACCTCGACACGGTGCTGGGCCTCGTGGCCGAACTCGCACCCCGGTCGCTCGCCGAGCCGGGATGCCTCGGCTACGAGGTGCTCCAGGACGCCGACGAGCCGACGCACCTCGTCCTGATCGAGCGGTATCTCGACCGCGCCGCCCTCGACGCCCACCTCGGCTCCTCCCACTACCAGGAACTGGTGGTGGGAGGAATCCGGCCGCTGCTCACCGACCGCCGGGTGTCGACGCTCGGCACGGTCGACGTCGCCGCGACCTAGCCTACGGCGGCGCGAGACTTGCTCTGCAGCAGGGCAAGTGCCTGGATCAGGTAAGTGCGGAACACGGCGTGGTTCTCGCTCATCGGGAAGTGGCCGATGTCCTTCATCTCGATGAACTCGCCACCCTTGATCTGGCCGGCAGTCCGGGCGCTGTCCTCCGGCGTGGTCAGGTAGTCGTAGTCACCGGTGAGCATCACCACCGGGCACCGGTCGCCGTCGATTTCGCCGAGCTTGTCACGCAGGTCGTGGTCGACGGAGTAGAAGTAGAGGTCGCCCTTGAACGCCTCGGACCCCTGGCTGTAGTAGAACCACGTCTTCCACCGGTCGGCGTCGGGAGACTGTGGCGCCATCAGATCCCACACGCCGCTGGCGCAGACCTGCGCGGCGTTGGCGTGAGGATGCTGCCACCAGTCGAGGTAGAAACCCGGCGAGTAGTCGGCGCCCTCCACCGGGATGACACCGGCGAAGCGGTCGGGGTGACGGTGGGCCAGTTGCAGAGCGATGTTGCCGCCGAACGAGGATCCCATGAAGATCGGGTTCTCCAGTTCCAAGGCGTCGACCAGCGCGACGATGAAGTTCGCGTAGTGGTCGGCCGAGAGCTGGTACTCCTCCGTCCACCACTGCGCGTTCTCCGGCGGATCCGACTTGCCGTGCCGGGGCAGGTCGTAGGCAATCACCCGGTAGTCCTTGGTGATCTCGTCGTCGGAGAGCAGCCCGCGCCACTGATGGTTGTGACATCCCGCGGTGTGCTGGCAGACCAGCGGTTGGCCCTGCCCGTTCTCCAGATAGAAGACCTTGTACAGAAGTCCGTCGACGTCGACGTCCACGTAGTGCCCGGTGACCGGTGAGATCTTGCTCATGGTGCTAGCCCTTCGGTTGGATGAAAGTGATTGGTATGACTGAGGATTAGACGGGGACGCCCACGACCCGAAGCAGCTCGAACTGTCGGGTGAAGCAGCGCAGATTCTGCATCAGCACCAAGATGTCGCCCTCCAGCTTCAGGTCGCGCTGAAAGCTCGCCGACCAGATGCCGTGGTACATCGGTGCGGGAACGGGGACGCCGAAGTTGCGCCAGGTGTCCGCGCTGGCGCGCAGCGCGAACTGATACGACACGTCCAACGGGCCGGGGTCGACGGCGACGTTGACCACCGTGCCGCGGCTTACCTCGACGACGAAGGTGCGCTCCGCCATGTCGAGTAGATAGGAGCAGGTGAAGTACTTTCCGTGGGCGTGAATCTCGGGGTCGTCGTTGCTGGCGTTGGCAAACGCCTCGGCCCATTCAACGGCCGTGGCCGTAGACGTGGTGGCGGTCATGGGTAGTCCTTCGGTCGGGGGTGAATCCGTGACGGGTCAATCACACGCGGCACCGCCCCCGGCGTCCAATACCCGTCGACGACCGATCGATAGGCACGAACTAATGGTGGTCACCGGCCTTCCGGTCTACCGTTGACCCGTGCTTCCGTCACTCGACCTGCGGCTACTGACGTACTTCGTCGCGGTCGCCGAGGAACTGCACTTCGGTCGGGCCGCCGCCCGGCTGCACATCGCGCAGCCGTCGCTGAGCATCCAGATTCGCAAACTCGAACACACCTTGAACACACCGTTGTTCGTGCGGACCAGTCGCCACGTGGAGCTCACCGCAACAGGCGAACTCCTCCTCGACGGCAGCAAGAAGCTGCTGGGCGACGCCGAGCGACTGGCCTGGCGGATCCAGGATGCCGGCCGCGGATCGGATCGCCCGCTGGTGGTCGGATTTCAGGCCAACGCCGCCGCCGAGCTGACGCCCAAGATCATCAACGCCTTTCACGACCTGCACCCGCGAATCGACGTCGAGATGCGATCGCACGGCTTCAGCGACCCGTACGTGGGATTGGCCGACGGCTCGGTGGACATCGCCTTCGTGCGGCCGCCGGTCCTGGTGCAGGATTGGCTCGCGATCGAAACGCTCTTCGTCGAACCTCGCGTTCTGGTGGTCTCGTCGACCTCCCCGCTGGCCGAGCTCACCGAGGTCAGCGTCGAGCAATTGCTCGACGAACCCTTCGTGGCCCGTAAGGCACCTGAGGTCTGGCGCTCCTTCTGGCTTGCCGCCGACAGCCGTCAAGGCGTGCCGGTTCGACTGGGTGCCGAGGCGTCCACGGTCGACGAGTGCTTCGAGGCGATCCTGTCCGAGCGCGGAGTCGCCTTCTCCCAAGCCTCCACCCAACGCTTCTACGATCGACCAGGTCTGGCGTTCGTTCCCGTGACCGACATCCCGCCGACGATGCTGTCCATCGCCTGGCGCCGCGACGTGGACTCCCCCGCGGTACGCGACTTCGTCGACACCGCAAGGGCGGTGGCCTCGCTGAGCCCCATCCCGGACACGTGGGTTCCGAGCAGACTTTCGGATGCCACTCTCAAAGGCGTAGCCTCTCAGCCGGTCTCGGCGCTGCGCACCGCCCTGTAGTCCCGAGGCATCGCCACGCTCCTAGTAGATGTTGGACGGGCGAACCATTCCCTCCGCGAGGTCCCCGAACCCGGGGGCCATGATCGAGCCGGGTTGGCCGACGATCTCCTCGACGATCGCGGTCTCGGTCGTAATCAACAGCGCCGCAATGGATGCCGCACTCTCCTCAGCGAATTCGGCATCGACGTCTGACGCAGGGCGCTCTAGTACAACCCCTTGGCCCGCAGGTCGGCCAGCATCGCCGTGACCCCCTCGATGATCTCCGCGTCGGGGCTGCGGAAGCGCGTTCCGAGCCGTGTGACGGCCGCGTCGACGCGCTGCAGCAACGCGCGGAAGGCGTCGCCGGCGGCCACGGCATAACCGGCGGCCGCCGCCACCTGGGCTTCGTCGGCGTACCGGGTGGACAGGGCGGCCAGATCCCGCGGCACCTCCTCGGCCTGCTCCTGCACCTTGAGGATGAGGTTGAGCGTGAAGTCGCGATCGGGCACGAACGACGACTTGCCGCCGCCCAGGGCGACCTCCAGCACGTGGTCGATCTGGTACAGCGTGTCGATGGTGCTCTCGACCGAGCCGGCCCGGGATCGCACCTCGAACGGCGGGATGGGAATCGTCAACAGGTGGGTCGCCACCTCGGCGCGGGCCCACCGCTCCATGTCGAGGGCATGGCCCTCCCAGCGGGCGACGTCCGCGGCAGCGGCCTTCTGCGCGGCGGCGATCTCGGCCGCGGCGGCCTCGTGCGCGGCAGCCACGTCGGCGGCGGCCTGCCCACGCGCCGCCGCCACCTCGGCGGCCGCGTCCGCGCGTACCTTCTCCAACTCGCGGCGCACCTGCTGCACGGCTTCCTCCGCCGTCGCCCGCTCCGCCGCCCGTTCGGCGCTCCGCTCGGCGGCACGTGCCTCCGCCGCCCGTGCCCGCTCCTCGGCGGCCGCCACCTCGGCCGCCGCGTCGGCGCGCGCCATCTCGATCTCCGCGTGCAGTAGTTGCACGGTCTGCTCCCCGGCCGCCCGCTCGGTCGTCCGTTCGGCGCTCCGCTCCACCGCGCGCTGCTCCGCCGCGCGAACCCTCTCGTCGGCTGCCGCGGCCTCCGCCGCCGCCTCCGCGCGGCTCCGATCGACGTCCGCCCGTGCCTGCAACGTCGCCTTCTGGTCGGCCGCCCGCTCGGCCCGGCGCTCGGCGTCCTGGCGTGCGGCGTCGGCCTCCACCGCCCGGACCCGCTCACCCGCGGCGGCGGCAACGCGGGCCGACTCCTCTGCCTCGGCGCGAGCGAGCGACGCCGCTGCCTCGGCGTCCAGCCGGCCCTGTTGCGCGATGCGTGCGTGCTCCTCGGCCGCGCTGCGCAGATGATCGGCCTCGACGACCTGCATCGCGAGTGACCGGCGAGGCACGGGCGACCCGGTGCGTTCCCGATGTTCGACGAGGTCGCGCTCGGTCATCCGGGCCAGGGCCACCGTTTCAGGCCGTGGCTGCATCCCCAACCGCTCGGCGGTGGCGACGGCGTCCGCCGCCGCGCGTCGCGTCAACGTCGCCCACCGGTCGACGTCGAGGTCCTCGATGTGTTGGCGAGTGGTCGTCATCGGCGTCGACGCCCTCCGCTACGTTCCCCCGTCGTCGCGGATTGCGCTGACAGCACGGTGGTTTGGGGTTCGGGCGTCGGCGCCGCGTCGTCCGCGTCCTGGTGCGTCGGGGCCGATTCCTCGACGTGCCTGCCGCCGGACGACGTCGCGACGTCGGAGACCGGACCGGCCTGCTGTGCCAGCACCAGCACCAGTTGCTCCTGGTACACCGCCACGGCCCGGCCCAAGGTCTCGTCGCCGAGCCGGTCGGCGTCGTCGAGCAGCCCGCTCAGCAGTTCCAGGGTCACCGCCGGGCCAAGGCCCAGGGTGGCGCCCTCGCTCACGGCGGGCTCGATGCCGGCGGTGTCGACCACCCACTGCCACCGCTCCCACGCCAGGGCCCGCTCCGCGTCGTCGCGAGCCAGGTCTTGGCGGCGGTCCTGCTCGTCACGCCGCTGCTCGGACCGCTGCCGGGCTCGACGCGACGCATAGAGGATGGCACCAGCCGCGACGACCGCCGCCACCAGCGCCGTCACACCGGCAAAGCCGGGCGAGACCAGGAAGTCGCGCACCGGAAGGTCCCCCAAGACGCCAACAGGCGGCACGTACTGCACCGTGTCAGTCTCGCACTGCTTACCCCCATGCGGGGACGCCAATCCCGCGGCAACCGCTCGCGGTCCGGAGCGGCACGCCACCTGCCGACGTGCGATGCTGTCGACCGTGAACCCGCCGAAAGTCCCGTGGATCGGGCTCGCCGCGGCCGTCCTCCTCCTGGCCGGCTGTGCCGGCCAGACCCCGGGGTCGCCGCCGGTCGGCCTGCCCGCCGCCACGACGACGACCGCACCCGCCACCACCACGACGTCGACCACCACGGCGAAGCCCTACGACTACCGAGAACTGCTGCTGCAGCCCCAGGACATGGCGCTGCCCAACGCGGGCTACTCGGTGCCGCAGCCGGCGACGCTGAACCCCTCCGGCATTCCGGGTGCCGAAGTCATGCTCACCAGCAACGACGGCTCCAGCGCCGTGGGGACGACGATCGTCCTGCTCGACTCGGCCTCGGCCGCACCGGTCGAACTGCCGAAGGCGATTGCCAACCTCAAGACCGTCACATCGAGCGAGCCGCCCGTGCCGGTCCCCGTGGGGGATGCCGGCGTGGCGGTCACCGGCGTCACCCCCGACGGCACCAAATCGGCCACCGCACTGGTGTTTCGGCAAGATCGGGCACTCGTCCGCATCGACTTCTACTCCACGCTCGGGGCGGTGACGCCGCTCGACACGGTGATCGACGTCGGACAGAAGCAGACCGTGGCGCTCAGAACGGGTTTGCCCGCCACCGAGTGACGCATTCTGCGCTCAGCGCAGGGCGGCTGCGGCGACGAGTTCGGTGGCCTCGGCGCCGAGGCCGTCGGCGGCCTGCAGCCGGGCAATCTCGTCGGACGGCGCGGCCCGGAGAACGGCAAGCAGTCGAGCGCGGCCACGCTCGTCGAGCCCGTCGACGAGGTGGTCGAACTCCACCCACATCTCACCGGAGACCACCGCGGACACCACCCCGGCCAGGTGGTCGTCGGTGGCCTGACCGATCGAGGCGGAGAGCATCTCCGGGGTGATCACGCCGGCGAATCCGGCCATTGCCGCGTACTCGCCGCGCTCGAGCAGCGCGCTCGCGATGTCGGCGACCGTGTCGACCGGCACGGCCGCGACGATGGGCCCGAACCGGTGGGGGTCGAGCGCCAGTGCCAGCTCGGCGAGTTCGCCGGCGTCCAGCTCGGCGGCGATCTGCTTGATCTGGCGCTCGGGCAGCTCGGCGATGACGCGATCGAGGTTGTCGTTCCAGCTCAGCAGCGGCACCACGGCGAGCAGGTCGTGAGGACTCGCGACGCCGAGGGTGGCGAACAGCGCGTCCACCTCGACGGCTCCGACGAACCGCGCCATCGCCGCGTACTCCTGACGACGGAACATCTCCTGCGCGACCTCGCCGACCCGCGCCGCCGGGATCGCCCGCACGACGTCTTGCGCGCGCACCGGATCCAGGGCGATCGCCAGGTCTCCCAGGTATCGGACCGACACCCGTCCGACGAGGTCGCGCGCCTTGGCCGGCTCGAGCAGTTCGGCGACGAGCGCAGCGCCCGCCGGCGGCAGGAACTTCTCGGCCAGCCGGCCTGCGATCGGTCCGGGGATCGACTGCGAAAGGGCCGCGACGCGGGCGAATCGGCGACGCTTGTCCGCCGACAGCCGGCTGGCGATCTGTTCGTGCAGCACGAACAGATCGTCGTCGGACATGGCGTCCAGACCGTGCACTTCGTCGACCTCGACCCCCAGCACCCGGGCGATGGCGGCCAGCTCCGGACGCGGCGTCGTGGCGGTCATCCGAGCAACGCCTTGCGAACCACGCCGCGCATCGGCAACGGAACGCCCTTGAGCGCGGTCTTGACCCCGGCCTCCATGGCCGCGGCCTGGCGGCGGCTGGCGGCCTCCACCTGGGCGGCCAGCCGCGTCAGCACCTCGTCCGGCAGCGCCCCAACCGCGGCGGGCGGCTCCTCGCCGAGCACCTCGGCGAGAGGGCGAGACACGACCGAGTCCCCGTCTGCATGCACATCCGTCACCCGAACTTCCTACCATCGGCACCGCCGAGGGCAGGTCAGCCCTTACGCGCTCAGTCCGCCGTCGATGTTGACGGTCGTGCCGGTGATGAACCCCGCCTCCGGACCGGCGAGGAACGCCACCAGGGCGGCAACCTCGCCGGGGTCGGCGAAGCGTCCCAGCGAGTTCATCGACTTTTGCAGGTCGGCGTTGGGACCGTCGGCGGGGTTCATGTCGGTGTCCACGGCGCCCGGCTGGACGATGTTCACTGTGATGCGTCGAGGACCGAGGTCGCGCGACCACGCCCGGGTGTAGGCGGCCAACGCCGCCTTCGTGGCCACGTAGTCGCCGATGCCGGGGAACGGCGCATGGGCGGCTCCCGTGGTTCCGATGGTCACGATGCGGCCGCCGTCGTTGAAGTTGAGGACCGCGGCGCGGGTGGTCGCCAGAACGCCGACGACGTTGGTCTGCAACTGGGCGGCGAAGACGGAGTCGTCACGCTCGGGGTCGTCGATGGTTTCGGTCTTGTAGACGCCGGCGCTGTTGACGAGGATGTCGAGCGGACCGAACGCCGCTACGACCTCCCCGACCAGCCGTGCGCAGGACGCGGGGTCCGCCTGGTCGGCCTGGAAGGCCTGCGCCGTGGCGCCGCCGTCGCTCAAGGTCTTGACCAAGTCGGCGGCCGTGTCGGCCGCGCGGGCATAGCTGAAGGCGACGGTGGCACCGTCGGCGGCAAGACGGGCGGTGATCGCCGCGCCGATACCCCGGGAGCCGCCGGTGACCAGAGCCGTCTTTCCTGCGAGTGGTGATGACATGAGCGTTCTCCTCGGGGCTATGGCGTGACTTCGGTTGACGCGCAGGCGTATTGACGGACGGGCGTCAGAGCGCGGTGTCGGCCGACAGGCGGCCGAGTTGGATCAGCACACCAAGCAGGTCGGCGACTCCCCAGTGGTCGACCAGCCGGCCGTCGCGGACGCGGAAGACGTCGATGGTGTCGAAGTGGACCTCCCGGCCCGTGGCGGGGACGCCGAGGAACTCGCCGCTGTGGGTGCCGTGGTAGGTCTTGAACGTCGTGACCTTGTCGTCGTCGACGGTTTGCCAATGGATTTCGGCGTGAAAGTCGGCGAAGGCGGCGCGCAGTCCGGTGTAGAGCGTCCGGACACCGCTCTTGTCGGCCGACACCCCCTGCTGCGGCGTGTGGTCGACGAAGTCGTCGGCGAAGATCTCCTCGAATACGGTGAAGTCGCCGTTGTTCTGCACGGCTTCGATGTTGCGCCGGACGACGTCGACGGGATTGCTCTCGCTCACTGCGCCGGCGGGATCAGGACGGTCCACAACTCGGTGATCAGTCCGTCCTTGACGACCGCGGCGTCGAAGCCGGTCATTGCCTCGGCCCCGGCGGGGTCGACCAGCCGCCAGGCAAGGTAGCCGAAGCCGGGCAGCTCGTGCACCGGGCCGACGGGCTCGAACTGGAGCTCGCCGATGCCCGCCTGCAGGCCAACGCATTTGGCCTCCAAGGCGTCGTGCCCGGTGATGACCCCCTCGGAGTCGGTCCAGTTCACGTCGGGGGCGTAGGTCCGCCGCTCGGCGGCATGCCGCTTGGCGTCGTCGCGTTCGTTGAACACGGCCAGCAGATTGTCGTGCATCAACTCTTGGATAGAGGCGGTCATGCTCTCCGTCGTCCTCCTGAGGTCTGGACGAACCACGTCCGTCTAGTTCTGTAACACCACTGACAAAACCATACAGTGCAGACCCTAACAGGGCGGGGCCCATCCGGAATGGTGTTCAGTTGCGCGAGGACCGACGCTCCGAGCGCGGCCACGCCCGTAGCGCCACGTCGGCGGCGGCTCGCATGGCGTCTGCGTCCGCACCGTCACGCGCAATTGAGGACAGCCCGCGCAGGACGACGTCGATGTAGTCGGTCAGTGCGTCCACGCTGGGGTCGGCGGGCAGATCTCCGTCATCGTGCGCTTGTTGCAAGCGTTTTCGGATGGCGTCACGCCCGAGCTGGCGTTCGTCGATCAGCACCGGGTCGGAGATGACGAGACACCCGCGAGGTTGAGTGGAGCTGCAGTACTCGCGAATGGCGATGTCGAGGATCTTGGCGAAGACGGCCCGCGCGGTGCGCGGTTCGAGACCCGGTGGGACGACCCGCGTCGGAGCGTCCGTGTACGCCGCGACGGCCTCGTCGAACAATTCCTTCTTGCCCCCGAAGGAGTTGTACAGACTGGGCGCGGAGATGCCCATCGCCTCGGTGAGGTCACGTACGGTGGTGCGCTCGTACCCGTTCTCCCAGAACAGATGCAGCGCCTTGACCAGCGCCTCTGCCCGGTCGAATTCCGGCGGTCGTGCCACGGTGCCATCGTACGGACCGGAGCGCGTCGCGTTTACGCCCGATTGACCGTCGACCGGTCACGGCGCAGCCCTGGTGGCTGCGGCGATGACCATCTCCGCCGCGGCGTCCACCCGCGCGCGCTGGCCGGTGACCAACAGGTCCTGACACAGGCCCCGGAGACCGGAGACGACGAGTGTCGCGCGCACGCGCGCGTCGGGGCGCCCGAACCCCACGTTCTCGAGGGCGTCGCCGATCGGGTCGAGCATCACCTCGACCGCCGTCCGGGCATAGGGGCCGTAGGTCTCCGGATCCGTGGTCGCGAGGCTGAGCACCTGCAACAGCATCCGCACGCTGCGCTTCTGATACCCGCGCGTCAACTGACGCCACAGCACCCGCGCCGCGTCGGAGAACTGATCCGCCGTGCCGACGCCGTGGAACATCTCTCCCACCTTCGGCCTGCTGGCGTCCAGCGCCTGGGCAAGCAGCTCGCCGCGATCACCGAAGTAGTACAACAACATTCGCTTGCTGGTGCCGAGGGCTTCCGCCATGGGGGCCAGGGACAAGTCGTTGACTCCGCGGGCCTCCAGGTAGTCGACGACCTCGCGCAGCAGCGCCGTTCGCTTGTCGGGGTCGGGGGTGCGCGCCACTTCTTGACCGTACCGATCGGTACGCGTACCGTCAATGTTGTGCCGATCGGTACATGAATACTGCGGAAAGGCTGTGAATACGATGGGCCAGGCGAAGGTGGCAATCGTGGGTGCGGGCATCGGCGGCTTGGCCACCGCACGCGCCCTGACCCGCAAGGGTTTCGACGTTCAGGTCTTCGAGCAGGCCAAGCAGCTCGGCGAGGTCGGCGCGGGCGTGGCGCTCGGCGCCAACAGCATGCGCCTGCTGGATCGCCTCGGCCTGCAGCAGCAGCTGGCGGACTACGGGCCGCGCTGGACCCAATGGCGGTTCAGCGACGGCGGCGACCGCGTGCTGACCGAGCAGGAGATGAACGGCAAGGTCCTCGGCATGTACCGGCCGGACCTCATCGGCATGCTCGCCGACGGCCTACCCAGCGGGACGGTCTCCACGGGTCGCCGCTGCGTGGGTTTTCACCAGGACACCGACCACGCCGTCGTCGAATTCGCCGACGGTGAGCGCACACACGCCGACCTCGTCGTGGCCGCCGACGGCATCCACTCGGCATTGCAGTCTCACGTCGTGGAACCCGGAGAGCCCGTGTTCTCGGGCAGCATCGCCTACCGCGGCGTCATTCCCGCCGACCGCGTACCGGACTATCCGGCCACGGTGTCCACCATGTCGATGGGCGAGGGAAGGCACTTCCTGGTGTTCACGCTGCGGGGTGGGCGACTGATCAACTTCGTCGGCTTCGTCCCCAGTGACGACGAGATGCGCGAATCGTGGTCGGCGCCCGGCGATCCGGCCACCCTGGCTCGCGAATTCATGGGCTGGGATCCGATGGTGCAGAAGATCATCGGGCAAGTGGACACCACCTTCCGGTGGGGTCTCTACGATCGGGAACCCCTGTCGCACTGGAGCAACGGGCGACTCACCCTGCTGGGCGACGCTGCCCACCCGATGCTGCCGCACATGGGTCAGGGAGCGAATCAGTCGATCGAGGATGCAGTGGCGTTGGCCACGGTGCTCGACGGCGTGGACCCAGGCGACTTCCCGGACGCCGTCCAGCGTTACGAAGCGGTCCGCCGGGACCGGGCCACCCAGGTTCAGCGCAACTCCCGCAACGGCGGCCTGGTGTACGACAGCGGGGACGGCCCCGAGCGTGACGCGAAGCTCCGCGGCACGGTCGCGGACCTGCTGTGGTCGCTCGACTACGACGTCGAGGCCGAGGTCCAGGCGTACCTGGGCGAGCTGCAGAACTCCCGCTAGGTCAGAGCTGACCCAACGGCCGGCACACGTTGGACAGCGCGTTCCAGTACTGACCGGGCGCGCAGTCGCCCGCGGGGCGCGGCGTCTGGCACGTGTTGGTGATGGGATCCCAGAACTGCCCGTTCACGCAGTTGAGGGGCTCCGCCGAGCCGGTTCCCGCACTGAGCAGTGACACGGCGACGACGGGCAGGACGACGAGGGCCGAACGGCGCAGCAAATTTCGCATGCCTGAATCTAACCGATGACGCGGATCACCGAACGCGGTTGGGACGTGCCGACCTACGGCTTGGGCACGCCGGTGAACGTCGGCACGTGATACGGGTTGTCGGATCGGGTGACGTTGGTCTTCGGGCGCGACCGCGTCGACGGCGCGGGGCTCGGCGGCGGGGTCTCGGTGGCCGACGGCGCGGTGGTGACGGGGACCTCGCTCGCCACCGGCGGCGGCACGTACGTCGGAGAGTAGGTCGGCACCGCCGCGGTGGTGGTGGGGGTCTCGACTGCGGTGGTGGACGGCGGCGCGGGCGGCGGCGGCGCGACGACCGGCGGCGGCACTGCAGGCGCGGGCGTCAGCGGCGCCTCGGACGTGGCCGCGGGCGGGTACTTCTCATCCGGCGCGTCGGTCGGCACGCTCCTCGGATACCAGATGGTCACGCCCACGATGACCGCCGTCACGACGATCAACGCCGTCATCAACAGCCCCCGGACGGATATGTAGTGCTGCCATGTGCCATTTCGCATCCCCACGCGGGTGGAGGTTACCCGTGCGGCGGACTACTCGCGGACACGCCGTTCAGCGACTAGGCAGCCCGCTCTCAGGTCAGTCCGCCAGACAGATCATCACATCACGCTGTCGAGGAATGCCTTGGTGCGCTGATGGCGTGGACTGCGGAGAATTTCGCTCGGCGGCCCGGACTCGACCACCACACCCTCGTCCATGAACACGATGCTGTCGGCGACACCGCGGGCGAACCCGATCTCGTGGGTCACCACCACCATGGTCATCCCGCTCTTGGCCAATTTCTGCATGACGTCGAGCACGTCCCCCACGAGTTCGGGATCCAGCGCCGAGGTCGGTTCGTCGAACAGCATCAGCTTCGGCTCCATGGCCAGGGCTCGGGCGATCGCGACGCGCTGCTGCTGGCCTCCCGACAGTTGCGCGGGGTGCGCGTGCGAGAAGTCAGCCAGTCCTACCTGGTCGAGCAGTTCCCGGGCGTCGGCGATCGCCTTGGTCTTCGGAATCTTGCGGATGCCGATCGGTGCTGCGGTCACGTTCTCCAGAGCGGTCAGGTGGGGAAACAGGTTGAACCGCTGGAACACCATGCCGATTCCCCGCCGTTGGCGGGCGACTTCACGCGGCGTCATCTCGTGCAGCGCCCCCTTGCGCTGGGTATAGCCGATCAACTCACCGTCGAAGTTGATGCGTCCACCGTCGATGGTTTCCAGGTGGTTGATGCAGCGCAGGAACGTCGACTTGCCCGATCCAGAGGGGCCGAGCAGGCACATCACCTCCCCCTTGGCCACGCTCAGAGTGATGCCCTTGAGCACGTCGACCTTGCCGAAGCGCTTGCGCACCCGCCGGGCCGCCAGCAACGGCTCATCAGACGCCGGCACGCTGCCGCTGTCGGTCATGCTCATAGCGACTCCTTGTCCGTCACCCGCGGCATGGGCTGCGGGCGCACGAGGGCCACGACACGTCCGATCGGCGTCGGGCCGAGCACGCGGCTTCCGCGGCCGAAGTGCCGCTCGAGGTAGTACTGCGGGACTGACAACACCGACGTCAAAACCAGATACCAGCAACTGACCACCACCAACAACTCGACTTGGCGCAGGTTCTGTGCCGAGATGCGCTCGGCCACGGTGTACAGCTCGAGTACCGCGATCAAGCTCAGCAACGCGGTGTCCTTGAGCATGGAAATGGTTTCGTTGCCCATCGGCGGAATGATCACGCGCATCGCCTGGGGAAGCTCGACCTTGAGCAGTGTGAACAACGGCGTCATGCCCAGGGAGTACGCGGCCTCCTTCTGGCCCGGGTCGACCGAGAGCATTCCCGCCCGCACGATTTCGGCTGTGTATGCGGCCTGATTGGTCGTCAACGCGATGACGCCGGCGACGAACGCGGGGATGAGGGCGTTCGTGTCGACGGCGAACACCGTGAAGTCGGTGAACGGCACGCCGAGGCTGATCTGTTTGTACAGCAGGCCCAAATATCCCCAGAACACGATCTGCACCAGCAGCGGGGTTCCTCGGAACACCCAGATGTAGAGCCAGGCAAGGCCACTCAACACCGGGTTGCTCGAGAGCCGCATCAGGGCCAGGACGACGCCGAGGATGGTCGACAGCACCATCGCCAGAAAGGTCAGGACGATCGTCAACACGGCACCGTGCACGATCTGATCGCTGAACATGAATTTGGCGATCGTGCCGTGGTCGACGTTCTCGTTGTTCCACAACGACGACGCCAACCAGACGAACCCAAGCGCCAATACACCCGCCGCGACCCACCGCCACGTGTGTCGCAAGGGAAGGGCGACGATGTCGTCGTCGTCCTCACCGTCGGCCGCCGGCAGCGCGCTGAGATCTATCGGTGGCGGTTTTCCCGAGGTGCCGTAGTCGGTGAGGTCACTCCGAGGCACGGTTGATCCCGGCCTTGTCGATCGCAAAGTCCGACAGCTTGTACTTGTCCAGGAGCTTGGCGTACGTGCCGTCGTCCATCACCGATTGCAGAGCCATGTTGAGGGCCTTGGCCAGGTCGTCGTTGCCCTTGAGCAGGCCGATTCCGGTGTAGACCGGGTTGTAGCCACCCGGGTGCTCGACGTCCTTGACGAGCTCGAAGATCTGCCCGTCACCGGCAGTTTCGGCCGCATAGGTCCCCACCGAAGCGTCGACGACGTCGGCGACCGCCTTGTTCGAACGCACGGCGGTCTGAGCGTCCAACTCAGTTGGAAGCTGGACGAGGTTGATCGGTCCGGCGCCCGCTGCCTTGCACTTGTCGGCATAGCCCTCGAGGAGTTCACCCTGAACCGTCGACTTCTGGACCGCGACGTTCTTGCCACAGAGATCCAGGATCCGGGTGATGTTCTCCGGATTGCCCTTCTGCACCACGATCACGAATCCCGCGTGGAAGTAGTCGACGAAGTCGAGCACCTTCTGACGCTCGACGGTGTCGTTCATGCCGGCCATGATGATGTCGTGCTTGCCTGCCTGTAGCGACGGCACCGCGGTGTCGAAGGTCTGCTGGACGAAGGTGAACTTGACCCCGAGCTTGTCACCGAGCGCCTGGGCGAGGTCGTAGTCGAAGCCGGTCGGATTCTGGTTCTCGTCCAGCATTTCCATCGGCGGGTTGGGCATGTCGGCGGCGACGTTGATCCCCGACTCCTTGTACTTGGCGGGCAACAGCGCCGCCGCCGCGGCGTCGACTTGGACCGACCTGCTCGAACTCGTCGCCGTGCTGCTCGCCGATTCCGATCCGCCACCGGAGCACCCCGACAACACCAGCGCGGTCGCGGCACCCATCAACACGGTGCTGCCAAGAACACGGGTGCGGAATCTATTCGTGGTCGTCATGGTCGGTCTCCTTCATGTGGTGGTTTGCGGTTCGGAGGTGTAACTGGTTGGGAGACTTCACCATCGGCGAGCGAAGGCCGGCTGGTGTGTTTGCAGCATGTCTTCGTAGGTTTCTCGACGCGCGGCCAACGAGGCCTTGCCGTCCGCGCAGAAGACGATCGGGGGAATCGGGGCGCCGTTGTAGTGATTGGCCATCGTGTAGCTGTAGGCCCCGGTCACGGGAATGACCACCAGGTCACCGACCTTCGGGTCGACCAACTTGGCCCCACCCACCATCAGGTCCCCAGATTCACACTGGCGACCGACGACGTCGCAGACCGTGTCCGGTACGCGGTCCATCGTGGTCGCGACTACGGCCTGATAGCGCTGGCCCGTGAGCGCGATGTCCAAGTTGTCCGCCATTCCACCGTCCACGGCGACGAACGTCTTGCCGGTGTGCTTGACCGCGTTGACGCGGTAGAGGGAAACCCCGGCACGGGCGACCAGGGAGCGCCCTGGCTCGATGATCAGCCGCGCCCCGGCCGGCAGATGGGCGCGTGCCGCGTCGACCACGGCGTCGAGGTACTGCTCCACACTCGGCGCCGGTTGGTCGTCGGTGTACTGGACACCCAATCCACCACCGATGTCGTAGGTGTCGAAGGGCCCCAAGCCGGCAATCGTCTCGACCGCGTCGGCGAACGGCTCGGTCTCGAGCACTTGGGAACCGATGTGAACGTGGATGCCCTCGAGGCTCAGAAAGGGATGTGCCGCAATGCGGTTCGCCGCCAACTCCACCTGTTCGCGGGGCAGCCCGAACTTGGAGTCAGTGCCACCGGTGGCCTGTGAGGCGTGGGTCCGAGGGTCGATTCCCGGCGTCAACCGGATCATCACCGCCTGCGGGCGCTTGGTCAGTGCCTCCAGTCGTGCGAGCTCGTCGAGGTTGTCCACGATGATGCAGCGGATGCCCGCCTGCAGCGCCATCTCGATCTCCGCGTCGGACTTGGCGTTCCCGTGCATGTAGATGCGGGCTGGGTCGACACCAGCTGCCAACGCCATCATCAGCTCGCCGCCGCCGGCGACGTCGACGCCGAGTCCCTCGGACTGGGCGATCGCATACATGGCAACGGCCGGAAGGGATTTCGACGCGAACAGCACCGTCGACCGCGGCCAGCGACTGGTCAACCCGTCGACGAAACGTCGGATCTGGCGACGCAGACCCTGCTCGTCGACGACATAGGCGGGGGTGCCGAACTCCTCGGCCAGGTCGCTGACCCGGCAGCCGCCGATGGTGAGTTCACCGGTCTCGGTGAGGTCCGATTCCTCGGGAAAGACGCCAAGGACGTCAGCGGGGTTGAGTCGGAGTGATTCGGTGGTACTCACGATGTCCTTCGGTGTCTCGGGCGTCGACGGGGTGGTCTCGACCTGCTGTGAGAAGTCTGTGCGCCGCAACCCCGAGAGACAGTTGTGCGTTCGGCCAAGTCCAGCTCGATTAATCTGGCCGAATGGATGAGCTTCACGGGCGCCGAGGACCGTCGGCGCTCACCGTCGGGGACTTGGTTCACACCTTGGGGACCGTCGTGATTCGTGCCGTGCCCACCGCCGTCGGGCTCGGGAACATCGCCAGTGGGCCGGTGATCTTCGACCCGATGGACGAACTACCCGACAGCCCCGGCGGTGTGCTGCTCATGGTGGGCCTCGCACCCGATTCCCCGCAGGTCAGCACCACGATGCCGGCTGCCGCCAAGCGTGGTTACTCGGCCCTGGTGGTCAAGGCCAGGGGGCAACCGCTTCACGACGTCGCCGACGCAGCACGGACGGCGGGCATCGCCCTCTTGGTCGTCGACGAGGCGGTTTCCTGGCGGCACCTGGACCGGCTGATCGTGTCCGTGACCAGCAGCCACTCACGCAATGACCACCCCAACGCCGCCGGCAGTGGCGACCTGTTCGTACTCGCCAACGCGATCGCCACGGCACTGAAGGGAGCGGTCGCGATCGAGGACCTCGATCGCAACGTGCTGGCCTACTCCAACCTGGAGGAGCACAAGGTAGACCGCATGCGCCGGATCGGAATCCTGGCCCGCCGTGTCCCTGACATGGACAAGAACATCAGGCAGTACCGCGAACTCCTACTCGCCGACGGCGTGCTCCACTTCCCCTACGACGACACCGACGGAGAGTTGCCCCGATGCGCGGTGGCTGTCCGGGCCGGCCGTCAACCGGTCGGGTCGATCTGGGTCATCGAGGCGGACCAGCCGGTCGGACCCGAGGGTGAGACCGCGCTGCAGGACGCGTGCCGGCTCGCGGCAATTCACATCCTCCAGGCCCAAAGTGCGGTCGACGTCGAACGGCAGTTGCGGGCGGAATGGCTGAGGTCGCTGCTCGAGGGGCACGGCTCCCTCGCCGCCACGGCAACTCGGTTCGGCATCGCCGCCGACGTGCCCTCGGTCGTGGTGGGGTTCACCTTCCCCGCCGGAGGCGGGCCCTCGCCCCTGCTCCCCCAGCTGAGCACTGCGGTAGAGCAGTACTGCAGCGTCTTCTTGACGAACGTCTCCTGCATCGCCATCGGGCGCACCGTCTACGTGCTGTTTCCCTCCGTGCGCGACGACGAGACGCCCCGACGGGTGGCCACCGGTGCGTCGAAGGCGGTGGAGGCCCGCCTCGGCCATCCAGCTCGCGCCGCCATCAGTTCCGCGGGGCGCGGGCCTTCCGCTTTGCACCAGCTGCGCCGTGAGGTCGACCAAATACTCGCCGTCATCGGATCCGTCGACTCCGCGCCGTCCGTTGCCACCGCCAGCGACATCTACGCCCAGATACTGCTGACCACCCTCGGCCGCGAGTTCACTCGCAACGAGACTCCACTCCATTCCGGCGTCCAGGCCCTGCTCGACCACGACCGGGCACGAGGCACGGAGTACCGGTCGACCCTGTGCACCTACTTCGGCGCGATGGGCGACGTCGCCGAGACCGCCCGACAACTGAACATCCACCCCAACACACTGCGCTATCGACTACGACGGGCCGCAGTTGGCTTCGGCGTACCTCTCGGATACCCCGACGACATCCTCACCACCTGGCTTCAACTGCGTCTCGCACCCAGTCACGACGGCCGCGACGGTAGGCCGTAGGAATCCAGCGCTCACGGGCGACGGCGGCCCAGACACATGGTCTGGGCGTGCGGTCACCTACCTAGTGCGGGTCGCTTCCTACGTTCGATTGGATGCAGGGCATTGATGAGGGCAGCGCCTGCCGCCACTATCGACCCACCGAGGGCCATTCCTCCGATGACGTCGGCGAAGAGGTGTGCGTGAACGTAGAGGGCAAGTGCGGCGACGAACAGCACACAGAACAGAACGAAGGCAGCCCATGTCGTTCTCGCAGAGAGCCGACGCCCAACGGCAGCGCACACCGCAATCATGCCCAGCAATGTTGCGGTACCAATGACATGGCCCGATGGGAAGGTGTGAGCGTGTTCAGCGATCTGCGCCAAGTCCTGCGGTGACGCGTCGTACAGCTTGGAGAGGTTGTCGGGTGTCCGGGTGACCAGCGCCTTGAATACCCGCTCGAGGACCGCTCCCGTGCCCACCGCTCCGATGACGACAACGGCCCGCAAGGGGGATCGCGCTCTCCAGGCCAGCAGCACTCCGCTCAGTACAGCGGCAATCGCGACATGTAGTGGCCGTCCAATGAAGGCGAAGAGTTGTCGCGACGCGTTTCGCAGCCCTTTGCTTCCCTCGTGGGTGGTGAACCACTTCCGGACCGACGTGTCGAGATCGGTCATCCACTCCGAATTGATTTGCAGCGCCAGCACTATCAGGACGCTGAGTAGTGCTGCGGATAGCAGCATCATCCCCGCACGGCCCCTGCTACGAACGGCCGCGGCGATGAGAATTGCAGCCGCAACGATCAGTGCGGTCCCGACGATGTTGATGGCGATCATTGTGCACGATCGCCGTCGACTTCAGATCTCTGTGAAGCCGGAAGGTCGAGCAGGGCCATCAGTTCTCCGGTGAGAGTAGAGCCTCACGGCAGGCCACTCACGAAAGGAGGGTCGGGCGCAGACGGGACGTAGCCGGGCGGCAGGTGGTCTGAACCCTGCGGCTGCGACGCGTAAATTGGGGCCGGCGTGCCGTACCCGGGCGGGGTTGCGTCATACCCCGGCACGGCCAAGCTCGACCCGGCCATCAACGCCGACGCCGCGAATACCGCAGCCTGCGTGGTGTACACCGGGACGTAGCCATCGGTGTGCCCGCTCCATGCATTGCCCTCACCCGCGTGACAGATCGGATCCGTTGGGTTGCACAGATCGACCGCCTTACCGGTGAACATCGCAGACTGGGACGGCAGCTTGGTACCCGAGCGGTTGGCGACATTGCCGAAGGTCGCAATCGCCGCGACGTTTTCCGCCAACGACGACGGGAGAGCGGGCCCCCACGCGATTCCGACGATGGGATTGCCGGCGACGATGTTGACGACGTTCGCCCCCTGGGAGTATCCACCCAACACGATCTTGGTGTCGGGGCACGAGGCCGCCATGGTTTTGATGTGCTTGATCGCGTCCTTGGCGCCGTCACCGCTGCCCAGCTGGAGCTTGCCCGCGTCGTAATCCACCGCGTACGTCGTGATGCTCGTGCCGGCGGCCTGCGCGCGCAGCGAGTCGACGAAGGCAGAGCCGACCTGGCCGATGCCCTTCGGCTCGTCCGTGCCCCGGGCAAAGACCACCTCGGCGTCGGCACAGTCGGCGGCGGACGCAACTGGCGCGGCACCGGGAATCCACTGCTGTGCCGCGGCTATCACCAGCGCCGCAGCGCCGCCACCCGCCACACGGGCTTTCGTCGTCCGCGAGCTACGTCGGCGATGGTTTCGCATCCGGCAGATCATACGCCCTGTCAGCGGAAATGCGTTACGCCCAACAATCGACGTTCGCCTCAGCGAACTCGAGACACCCCGTGGGACCAGAGCGGCCTCGGCACGCTGCTAGGGTCGCCGCGTGCCACCACTCGACCCAATCGTTGGCCATGACTGAACGGAAGTCTGACCGGGCCTCGGAGTCGGCCCCGGAGGGTGCGATACCCCCACTTGATGTCGTCGGCTCCGAGATCCTTCCTCCGGTCGCCGACGACGTCCGTAGGCGTTTCCGTGTGCTCGAACGGCTCGCACCCGGCCTGGGCTCTCGATGGGCAGTGGAGTTGTGGTGCACACCGCCCGTCATGGAATCGGCTCTACGGCTGCCGCCGGGTGTGCCGCCGGGCAAGCCGCTCGAGGCGTACTGGGATGGGCACCGGGTCGTCGGCGAGGAATGGGGCGAGGGACCGCCGGTCTATCTGGTCCACGGCTGGGGCGGCCGACGTCCGCATCTGGCCATGTTCATCAAGCCACTGGTGGCAGCCGGATACCGCGTCATCGCGTTCGACCTGCCGAGCCACAACGAATCCGACCCCGGCGAGCTCGCGCCGGGACGGACCACGTCGGTCGAGTGCGCTGCGGCGATCAAGGCTGTGATCGAGGCACACGGGTCGGCCCATGCGGTGGTGGCCCATTCGCTCGGCGGAAATGCCACGGTGTGCGCGGCGGCCGAAGGCACCGGTGTCGGGCGGTTGGTTCTGCTCTCGCCGATGGGCGACTTCCCCCTGTACTTGGATCTGTTCGCGGCGCGGCACGACTTCGGGCGCCGTATTCGGGCCGGGCTGCAGCGCCGCCTGGAGAAGCGAATCGGAATGCCGCTGCACGAGACCAACATGGCTCACGTCGGCCGCCTCGCCGGCTACCCGCCGCTGCTCGTCATTCACGATCCGGATGACCCCGATGCGCCGTACGCGGCCAGCCAGCGACTCGCTGCGACGTGGCCGGGCGCGCGACTGCTGACGACGAAGGGACTCGGGCGGTTGGCTCACTACCGGATCCTTCGCCACCGACCGGCAATCAATGCCGGTGTGGAGTTCATCGGTGCGCCGATGCGGAGCTGACTCGAGAGGTGCCGCGTTGCCGCGCAGGACTATTCGCCTGTGGCCACGGCACTGCCTGCGAACGATCGGGGTGTCGAGGCGCTGACGTCGGGAGATGTCAGAGTCCGATTTCGGCGATTTCGAGTTCGAGCGGAAGTTCTACGTCCGCGAGATGCGAGCTGTCGCAGACCGGGCCCCGATTCGTCGACGACCTCGGCATCAACGGGTCGTGATCGTCAATTCGGCACCCGGGTGCGAACTGAAGGTGACGACGACGGTGCCACGACCCGTCTCGAACGTGGTGTTGGCATAACCGATGAAACCGTAGTGCCCGTCGATCGTCGAGACCGCGTTGATGGGACCGCTTCCCGACGCCCCGGTGTCCAAGTTCCTCCACGCCGCCGTCACGGTCAGCGCGCACGAGCCGTCGTAAACCCCAGCGTCGTAGTGGATTACCGCACGCACTCCGTTCTCGACACGGTCACCGGTCTGCACCAACGCCACCTCGGCCTCGGCGCCGACGTCACCGCCGCAGGTCGGGGAGGCCGCCACCGGCACCCGGGGCAGTTCTGCGAAGGCCTCGGCGTGGGCCGACGCCATCCACGGCGATGAGCCAACCAGGACGACGGCAAGCACGCAGGCAGAACGAAGGGGCCGCATGACCCAACCATCGCCTGCCGCGGCTCAGACGTTAGCCCGGGGGAACAAAAAAGCCCGCTCCGACCGAGGTCAGAACGGGTTTTTCGAGTGGAGCTAAGGGGATTCGAACCCCTGACCCCCACACTGCCAGGAGCGGGCAGGCACCGCGAACAGGCCGTTTAGCAGCACGAACGGCGTGTCGTAGCCGTAGCTCAGCGCGCGACTGTCGTCAGCGTTGTCGTCAGATTTGTGGTCACGACGTCTGCCGTACACGCATCTGATCCACCGTTTAAGAGTCGGCACGCTCGCCCGTGGGAGTGAGCCGATAGATCGACTGTCCCCGCGGCATAGAAGATTCAGGCATGCCCGGAGACGCCGGACTGCCCCTAAACCGCGGCAACTGTCCCGACTCAAATTGCCCGCTCACTTGAGCCACCCGAATGATCTGCAATCTGAGTCACCCGCCACCGTAAAACCTCTCCCATACCTCCGTCGAGCTCAGCGTCCTCACAGCGACACGCTGCGACGGTGGTCTGGTCGACGCCGCACAATCTGGCGGCGCGTGAAAGGAGAACCCACCATGCGGAAACGCCACGTAATCGCCGCGGGCATCGCGGCGGCAGCCATCCTGGTCGGCGGTGCGGGAGTGGTCGCTGTCGCCAGTCCGATGAACGGCCCCGTCCCCCAAAGCCCGACGCCAACCGACGCACCCGATGTGTCGGGGGTGCCCGACACCCCGGAGCCTGGCGACACCCCCGATGCGACCGACGCTCCCGATGTGGCGGGTCAACCCGATCTGCCCGAGCCGGGTGACACCCCGGACTCGACCCGACCGCCAGCACCGCCGGCGCGGTAGCCGTCTCTCCGCGACGACCGGCCGCGGCCGACGCGTCCACCCCGATGACGCGCCCGGTCGCGGCCTCATCGCCACCGCCTCTGGAAACCCTCGCCCAACGCGTGAAGGATGAGCACCCGTGAAGGTCTTGATCGTCGAGGACGAACCCCGGTTCGCCGCCACTCTCACCATGGGCCTACGCGCGGAGGGCTTCGTGGTCGTCCACGCCGACAACGGCGTCGACGGCCTCTGGGAGGCGACCGAGAACGCCTTCGACGTCATCGTCCTGGACATCATGCTGCCGGGCCTCAACGGTTACGAGGTGCTGCGCAAGCTGCGTGCGCGCGACGTGTGGACGCCCGTGCTGATGCTGACCGCCAAGGACGGTGACTACGACCAGACCGATGCCTTCGATCTCGGCGCCGACGACTACCTCAGCAAGCCCGCCGCGTTCATCGTTCTACTGGCGCGACTGCGCGCCCTGCTGCGGCGCGGCGCACCGCAGCGTCCGGTCATCTTGACCGCCGGAACGCTCACCCTCGATCCGGCACGACGGGTCGTAGCGCGCGATTCCACGCCGATCGAGCTGACGCCGCGCGAGTACGGCGTGCTCGAATACCTCATGCGGCACAAGGACACCGTCGTCACCAAGAACGAGATGCTGCAGCATGTCTGGGACGCTCACTATGCCGGTCCGGACAACGTGGTGGAGGTGTACGTCGGCTACGTGCGCCGTAAGATCGACACGCCCTTCGGCACCACCACGATTCAGACGGTCCGCGGGGCGGGGTACCGATTGGACTCCGGCGACTACGCCACCGGCAGCTGACGAGCTAGGCATCGGCGACGTTGCCCAGCGGCAGCTGCACCACGAGCAGCGCGCCTCCACCCGGCCGGTCTCCGATCATGACGTTGCCGCCATGTGCGGCAACCACTTCCGAGACGATGGCAAGCCCCAATCCGGCTCCCCCGCCGCGTCGCGACCGGTCGGAGTCCAGTCGCACGAATCGGTCGAACACGCGCTCCCGCTCCGCCGCCGGGATACCAGGACCGTCGTCGCCGACGGTCACCACGGCGTTCGTCCCGTCCTGATGGACCCTCAGTTCCACCATCGAGGTGGCGTGCCTCGCTGCGTTCTCGAGAAGGTTGCGCAAGACGCGGGAGAGTCCGCTGGGATCGCCGATGAGACGCGTCGGCGCCAAGTCGGCGACGACGGTCATCGTCGTCTCCCGAAGGAGACGGCCCATCTCGTTCGAGGCGACGTCGTCGAGGTCGACGTCTCTGCGTTGCAACGCAATTCTGCGTTCGTCGGCACGCGCGAGCAGCAGAAGGTCTTCGACGAGGGACTCCATCCGCTGCGCCTCGGGACGCAACGTGGCCGACGCGAATTCGCCGTTGAGCAGTTCCGGGTGGGCTTGCACGACGTCGAGTGCCGTCAGAATGGCGGCGACGGGGCTACGCAGTTCGTGAGACGCGTCGCCGACGAAGCGACGCTGGGCGTCATGGCCGGATTCGATGCGGGCCAGCATTTCGTTCATGGTGACCGCGAGTGCGGAAATCTCGTCGTAATTGGTCGGCACGGGAACGCGCTCGGCTAGGTCTGAGGTGCTGATCGCGGCGACTCGTGCGCGAATCGCGTCCACGGAGAGAAGCGAGCGAGCCACCAGGTGATAGGTGACCGCCGCCGACACCACGGTGATGACTGGCGCCGCACCCACGAGCAAGACCAGGACGGTCTTGACGGTCGACTCCACCGCTTCGCTACCCGCCCCTACGAGAACGGTGTACCGACCGACGGTGTCACCGCTGATGCGCATGTCCCCGTCGCGGGAGGCGTGATCGGACAATCCGGTCCGTGGGCCGCTACCAAAGGCGGCCATGTCGACCAACGGGGCCTCCGGTGCTGACGCCGAACGCTTGATGACGGTTCCCGATCCGTCGATGACCTGTACCGCGACGATCCGCTGATCGGTCGCCATCAGTTCGCCGTCGAGCTCCGCACCGGTGTCGAACCGCAAGGCCGCGACGATGTCCTTGACCCGGCCCGTGGCCGCGTCGTCGACGCCGGAGAGCAGCGAGCGGTACAGGATGAACGCCAGACCCGCACCGGCGAGGGCGAAGGCCACCAGCACGACCGTGGCCGCGACGAGGGCCGATCGGGCCGAAATTCCCCAATACCGCGGCTGCCACCAGGTGCGTGGGCGTCTCACGTGAGGCACGGTCGCTCCCCCGCGGTGGTCGGCATGGTCCCCCTCCGCGTCAACGGAAGGTGTTCGTCGCAGCGCGACTGTGCGGATCATGCCATTCGTGATGCCGGCGGTACGGGTGACTCGCATGGTTGGAGGGCGGGTCGCACGCGTGCGGGCGCCAGCGCGGCGAGCGCCACCGAACCGCTGAGCACGGCCAATCCACCGAGAAGCGAGCCGCCGATCACGTCGGTCAGCCAATGCACACCGAGATAGAGGCGGGTGAGTGCGACGCCGACCGTCGCGACGAGAACACACGCCGCCAGCACGCAACGCGCCGTAGAACTCGCGCCGCGCCCCAGGACGACGGCCACGATGCCGACCAGAGCCGCGGTTCCCGTGACGTGTCCCGACGGGAACGTCGGATCCACCTCGAGCAGCAGCTGCACCGACCGCGGTGGACGATGGGCGCCGACGACGGCCTTGGTCATCGTGCTCACCCCGGTGGCCGCCGCCAACGTAGCGACGACGACGAGGCCAGGGACCACCGAGCTGTATCGTCGCCACAGCAGCACCGCGGCGAGCACCGCGAGCAGGGTCATCGCGACGGGACTGCCGGCGTTGGTCACCGCGATAGCCAGTGTCGTCGACCATCTGCCCCGGTGGTGGACCATCCACCCCAGGACGGCGTGATCCACCGCGGTCCCGTCCCCCGCAGTGTGTGCGACGGCGGCCAGCCCGAGGAAGAGCAGCAACACCGTCGACGCAACCATGACGACCGCTAGGTTCCGCCGACGGTCGCTACGTGGTTGGCGCTGTCGTGCCGGGTGGTTCAGATGACGCTGATGCATGGCGCCAGCATCGAGCTGGGACGCTGAGACCACGCTGAGGACCCGTCGGCCCCAGTCTTCTCAGCGGGGCCTCAGCGACGGGTCCGTACGTTTCCGAACCGTGAGTGAGACAACCAGATCCGTGCAGGTCACCACCCGCCGCCACGTGCTGAGCAAGGTCCCGGAGATCACGGTGTGGTTCTGGGTGATCAAGATTCTGTGCACCACCGTGGGCGAGAGCTTCGCCGACTGGATCAACATGACACTCGGCGTCGGCTTGAACGTCACGGCGATCGTGTTCACCGCCGTGCTGGCCGTCGTCCTGGGGTGGCAACTGGCCCTGGACCGGTACAAGCCGTTCGTCTACTGGCTCACCGTCGTCCTGGTGTCGGTGACCGGCACGCTCTACACCGATATCCTCACCGACGACCTCGGTGTGCCGCTGGCGCTGAGCACCAGCGTGTTCGCCGCGGTCCTCGCGGTGGTATTCGGGGTGTGGTGGGCCAAGGAACGGACGCTATCGATCCACAGCATCACCACCAAGCCTCGCGAACTGTTCTACTGGCTGGCCATCCTGGTCACCTTCGCCCTCGGCACCGCCGCAGGCGACTGGACGCTGGAGCTCACCGGCTGGAGCCCCGGCATCGCGGTCCTGCTGCCGGCCGGCCTGATCGTCGCGGTCGCCGTCGGCTGGAAGCTCGGCGCCAACGCGGTCCTGTCGTTCTGGCTTGCCTACATCCTCACCCGCCCACTCGGCGCGAACCTGGGTGACTGGCTGGGCTTCTCGAAGGATCAGCAAGGTCTCGGACTCGGCGTCGCCATCACCAGCGCGATCTTCCTGACCGCGATCCTCGCTACCGTCGTCTACCTCACGGTCACCCACGCCGACGTGATCGAGAAGACCGATGAACCCCAGGCGGCCAACCCGGGCCGTGAGAAGGCGATGCTGGGCTATTTCGCCGTGGTTGCCGTTGCCGCCTCGGCGTTGCTCGGGTGGGCTCACGCTCAGCCCCATGGCGCACCCCCTGGAGCCGAGGGCCCCACTGTGATCACCGCCATCGCTCCCGGCCAGGCCACCGCAAAGTTCCCGGCTACCGACGTGGTGAGTTTCCACAGGATCACCGTGGACACTCTGATCAAGGTGAAGGCAGGTGATCAAGCAGGCGCGACGGCCAGCGCCAACACCCTCGAAACCGCTTGGGATCAGGCGCAACCCAGACTCGAGCCGATGGACGAAGACACGTGGACGGCCATCGACGGCCGCATTGACGCCGTGCTCACCTCGATCCGGGCCGCCACCCCCGATCCCGACACCGAGACGCACGCCCTAAACGACCTGCTGACCGCACTCAAGTAACCCAGGACCTCGACGAACGGACGAATCGAGATGACAGAGCCGCCTTCGACACCGCCGTCGTCGCGGTGGTTTCGAGTCAGACCCCGGGGTCGACTCGGTCGGGCGGCCGCCCTCCTGATGTCGGTTGCGGCGACGATCGTCGTCATTGGGTCCGTCTTCGCCGCCGGGTTCGCCGCGGGATCCGAACATGGCGGCACGCATCACCACCGCGGCGGCCATGGCCACAGTCAGAGTGACGGCGGTCGCCACGACGGTGACTACTTACGCCGGTCGCTAGACGGCCGCGGAGAACCTGGCGGCGGCTAAGTCCGGGACCCATCCCGTCGGCGGTGAACGACGGACGCGAGCCCGCGGGCAGCGCCACCCCACCCATGGGTTTTCGGGGCTACCGGGTTCGAGCGTGCAATCCGGCCGCGCGCCACCATCTCCCCGGTGACCGCGACACCGCAGGCTTGCGCGAGCAGAAGAGAGACCAACACCATCACCTGGACCGCACCTGCCTGCGCCGCGGACCCCGTCGCCAACAAGACACCCACGAACGCGCCGGGCAGCGTCACCAAACCAGCAGTGCGGGCTTGATCGAGGTTCGGAAGCAACGCATCGGCCAGTGGCCGCTCGATCACCTCCATCCGCGAGTCACGCTCGGACAGACCTAGACTCAGCGCCGCCTCGACTTCCCCCCATCGCAGGCTCAACGCGTCTAGAGCGCGACGGGCCGCCACCGCCGCGGCGGTCATCGTGCCGCCCAGCACGATTCCGAACACCGGAACCAACGCCACCCCCGTCAACGGCACCACCCCGCTTAGAAGCAAAAGCGGTATGACGGCGGCCATTCCGACGGCGAGGGACAGTGCCAGCCACAGCGATCCGCGGTCGGCCTCGCTGCGGCGGGCCGCCGTCACCGCAGCGACCGCGAACATCACCATCAGGACCAGTACCGACGACCACAGTCGCGACATGGCCGCGGCAAGCACGGTGGCGACCGCGGCCAGCTGCACCGCCGCACGGACGGCAGCGCGAGGCACGGGCCATAAGGAACCTCTCAGTACGAACTTGGAGACGAGTCCCGCAGCCACCGCCATGACGACGCACACGACGACGAGGCCCGGGCCCAGCAGCGGTTCACTGTTGCTCACCGCCTCAGTGTCCCAAGTGCACGTCAACGTCGACGCTAACGCGATCGTCGATGGTCCCATGGCTCGAATTGGACCGCGAACCGGACAAGTCACCTGATCAAAGGGGCGAGCTAGCGGCCGGTCGGCGCTGAAGCAGCGGCCACGCCCGTCCCGTCGCGAGTCAGCCGCTCTCGCGCGCGCCGTGTGGCTCTAGTGCACGACGAACTGGAACGCCACGGCGTGCAGGTCCTGACCCACACCACCGTCTCCGCGGTCACCCGCACCGACACCGGAGCCCTCACCGTGACCGCCCACTGGGACGGCAAAACCCTGCAGCAGACAGTCGACTTGGTGCTCGTCGTGGTCGGCGTGCGACCCGACGTGGAGCTGGCCGCCGACGCCGGCGCCGACCTCGGGGCCAAGGGTGCGATTGCCGTGGACGAGGCGATGCGCACCACCTTGGCGGATGTGTTCGCCGCCGGGGACTGCGTCCACACCCACCACCGCCTGCTCGGACTGACGTGGTTACCGCTAGGCACCACCGCCCACAAGCAGGGCCGCGTCGCCGGGGAGAACGCCCTCGGCGGCTCGGCGCGGTTCGCCGGCAGCCTGGGCACCCAGGTCGTCAAGGTCTTCGACCTGGTGGCCGCCCGCACCGGACTGCGCGACCACGAGGTGCTCGCCGCCGACCGCGAGTGGACACCGGTCACCACCTCGGCCACCCCGGATGACCACAAGCCCTACTACCCGGGCGCCACCCCGATCCACATCCGGATCACCGGCGACGAACGCACCGGCCGCTTGCTGGGCGCGCAGCTGGTCGGGCATCGCAGCGCGGAGGTGTCCAAGCGCATTGACACCTACGCCGCCGCCGCACTGTTCCACGACATGACCGTCGAGGGCTTCTCCGAACTGGACCTGTCCGACACCCCGCCCCTCGGATCACCCTGGGACGCCACCCAAATGGCCACCCAGAGCTTGGCCCGCCACCTCTGGACCACGGCGGTGCGCTGACTCGTCGGCGTCATGCGCCGCGCGGGGCGTACATGATGACGGCGACCCCCAGGATGCAGACGATCGCGCCGGTGACGTCCCATCGGTCGGGTCGAAATCCGTCGAACGCCATGCCCCACAGCAGGGAGCCGGCGACGAACACCCCGCCGTACGCGGCGAGGATGCGACCGAAGTGGGCGTCAGGCTGCAGGGTGGCGACGAACCCGTAGGCACCGAGCGCGATGACACCCAGGCCGGCCCAGATCCAACCGCGGTGTTCCCGCACGCCTTGCCACACCAGCCAGGCGCCGCCGATCTCGAAGAGGGCGGCCACGACGAACAGGGCGATGGACTTGGCGATCAGCATGGGCGGACTTCCTGGGCGGCGGGGCTGGAGAGTGCGGCGATCAGTGGTTGGGCGTCGGCGGGTCCGGTGACCGTCACCCGGGCATCGGTGCTGGTGAACACGACGGTGAACCGAAGAAACGAGCAGCAGGATTGCTCGGCGACGATGAGATCGGTCAACGCGGACGCGTGGGCGAGGGCAAGGTTGGCGACGAACCCGTCCGCAATCGGAGCGACGTGCGCATCGGCCAGCAGGTCATGCCACGCGGCGATGCGGTCGTGGTACTCCTTGCTGTCGAGGGAGCACGTTGGCGGTCCGGGGTCGGCGATGGGCAGCGCGGGGGCCGCGGTGACGGTGACACGGTCGCGTTGGTCGAGGAGGAAGGCGCACTCCGGGTCGCAGCGGTGGTCGCGGTCGGGCAGCTCGTCGAGGCGGGTTCTCGCCTCGGTCAACGCCTCTCGCAGTGACTGCAGCTCGGTGATCGCGGCGGTGGTGTCGGTGAGTCGCTGAACCAGCAGCGGCCGTAGCTGGTCTTTGACCGCACGGCAGGCATCGGACTGCCAGACGATGAGCAGGTCGGCGATGGCCGGCAGTGGCAGCCGCAGCCGCTTGGCTGCCTCGATGAACATCAGCCGCTGATGGGCGGCCTCGTCGTAGAGGCGGTAGCCAGCTGAAGTCCGGTCGGCGGGAAGCAAGCCGAGCTGGCCGTAGTAGCGCAACGTGGAGGCGGGCACGCCGCTGCGGCGCGCCAGTTCCGAGATCCGCATCCCAGTGGTCATGCAGCGACGGTAAACCTTCACGTCGACTCGAAGGTCAAGCCGAGACCTACCCGCGTCGTCGCAGTCAGACCCGGATGCTCGGCGTGACGGTGTGCACTCGGGGCCCGGTCGCCAATGCGATCAGGGCCCCGGCGGCGGCGATCGCGCCGAGGGCCAGGAACATGGCGGCGTAGCCCCCGAGCAGGCTGGCCAGCGCCGCGCCGACGAACGGTCCGACCGCGGTGGCGATCATGATCGGTGCGGTCAATATGCCGCTGAGATGGCCGTAATGCTTTGTACCCCAACGTTCGGTGACCGCGGTGGCTTGCAGCAAGGTCATGATGCCCCGCATCACCCCGGCTCCGGTGGCCACCGCCACCAGCGCGGCGTAGGCGGTGAACAGTCCCAGCAGTGCGGTGGTGGCCGCGACGCCGGCCATGACGATCACCGTGCGAGGCACGACACCGACGCGCCGCACCAGGGTTTGATAGCCCAGGCGGCCCAGCACTTGGCCGGCGCCGCCCAGGCCCAGTGCGAGCTGACCCCAGGTGCCCGAGGCCCGACCGCACACTTGGCGACCCCGCTGCCCACCGAGGATTCCGATCGCCAAGCCAAGCGTCCCCGCCAGTAGCGGAGTTCGCCTCCAACGCGTCGCTTGAGCATCACGGTCAGTGTCGGCGTTGCTCACAAGCGTTAGATCTTGCCACCGGCGCCGCCATCCGCCGAGTGGTAGATAGACATCCGTATGGTGTCCCGTTCGTAGAGATCTGGGAGTGATCAGATCTTGTCCTGGACAACGTCATTCATCGTGGGGTCGTCCTACGTCGGCGTGCGGTGGTGATCAAGAAGAAGATGGCGCCCAGTACTTGGACGAGCGCCACGGTGGCGATGAGGGCGGTGATGGAGTGTTCGTAGAGGTATCCGGTGACGGTGCCGCCGGCGGCGGTGGCGACGCCGAGGACGGCGGCGTAGAGCCCGTAGGCCGACGCCCGGCGGGCGGGGGCGACGAGGTCTGCGACCACCGCGCGGAGGGTGGATTCTTGGATGCCCAGGGCGGCACCCCAGAGCAGTGCACCACCGATCACCCCCCAGGTGTGGGTGCTGAATCCCAGGGCTGGGATGGCGATGGACAGCACCGGCAGGGCGATCAAGACGCGTGGCCCGTTGCGGTCATACGCCCAGCCGGTGGCCAGGGCGGCCGCGGCGCCGGACAGCATCGCCGCGGCGTAGATCAGCGGAACCGCCGCGGCGGGAACGATGCCGCGGGCCACCATGTGGAAGGACAGGACCCCGAAGGTGGCGAAGCCGGCCACGGTGATGGCGGTGAATGTCGCATAGAGCCAGAAGTCGCGCGGCATCGCCGCCCACCAGCGAGTCTGCCGCGATTTCGTCCCCGTCCCCGTCCCCGTCTCCGTTGCCAGGGTGTCGATGTGGGCGGGGATGGGTTCGTAGACGGCGGGTTCGGGCACCCGCAGCCGCAGCCAGGCCAGCAACGCCAGGACGGCGACGCCGGGGGCGGCCAGCACACCGAGCGCAGGACCGTAGTGTCCACCGGTGAGGGCGAGCATGCCGGCGACGACCAGGGGTCCGATGATGCCGCCGATGGAGTCGAGGGCTTCGTGCACGGCGAAGCCGCGGCCGCGGCCGACCGCGGCGGTGGCGAAGGACAGCAGGGTGTCCTTGGCGGGGCTGCGGATCGCCTTGCCGACGCGTTCGGCGATCACCAGTGTGCACGCCACCCACAGGGTGGCGGTCAAACCCAGAACGGGCACGGTGATGACGGTCAGGGCGTAGCCGGCGATGGTCCAGGCCCAGAACCGTTGGGTGCGGTCGGTAAGAGGCCCCGACACCAAGCGCAGCAGTAACGCCGCAGCCTCCCCGACGCCGGTAACGATTCCCACGATGAAGGCGGTTGCCCCCAGGGAGGCCAGCAGCGGTCCAGTGATGGAACGCGCACCCTCATAGACGAAATCGGCGAGAAGGCTGATCGTGCCGAACGCGGTGACGAATCGCCACGGACTCAGTGTGGTGTTCCTATTCGTGAATGTCACCGGTTGTGCAGTCCTCTGTCGGCGAAACCTGGAGCGGGCGCGCTGCGTGCATTACGGCCGGCGGCTGCCGCCGACCTGACACCATTGAGCACGGTGTCAGCTCGATAGTCCCCCGGAGACAGGCCACGCCAGATGCCGGGGCAGGATCGTAACGACGACGTCGCTAACCCGTCGCAGTGACCAGCGAACCGGTTCTGCCCGACGCGGGATATCTGCGGAGTGCGCGTCGAAGACAAGCTATGTCTTGTTTGTAGAGACCTGAGGCTGTTCACGTCTTGTCCCACTGCCAGCGTGGCGGGACAAGCGCGATTATTCGTCCAGGATGAATCGGCGGGCGATGATGTCGGCGGCCACCGCGGAGATGCGACGACCGGTGGCGTAGGAGTGCGCCCGCAGTCGGTCCAAGGCGTGGTCGGGGCGAGTGTTCAGGTGGACGGCAAGTATGCCGGCGGCGACGTGGATTTGGGTGCGGGTGAACGGGTTGGTGTCGTTCTGGGCGGCACCGGCGGATGCGTCGATGGCTTCGGTGGTGCTGCCGTAGCGCACACAATGCTCTTGCCAGTTGGTCTGGAGTCGGCGGCCGATGGCAGCGGCGGCGGACTCCGCGACGGCGTGCTGGTTGCGGGTGAGGCTGCCGGCGGTGCGGCGGTATAACTCCAGCACTCCAAGGGGTTCCGTTGATCGCTGTGCACTCGGTACGGGGAAGGCGAACGACGAGTGCGCGCCGAGCGCGGTGGCCTCGGCGGCGAAGGTGGGCCATCGAGACGTACCGGTGATGCTGTCCAGGTCGGGATGAAATTGCGGCTCGCCGTCAAGGTAGGCGTCCAAGCAGGGGCCCTCGCCAAGGGTGAACTGCAATTCGTCAAGTCGTACGGCGTCGGAGTCGGTGGCATACACCAAGTCCCGCGTGTGAGCGTCTCGAGTGACGACCGCCAGTGCCGCACCGTCGGCGGCGGCACCTCGTACCGCCTGCTCGCAAAGCTTGTCCACCCCGGCGAACAATGAATCGCTATCAGGGCCGTTGGGTCGCGGTGTCCTGTCTGATGACGTATCCGGTGTCTCCGCCGTCATCGCATCACTGCCGTCGCGGCCGTACGGCGACGCTGGCCGTCTGCGGCACAGGTTCGGTGCTTCACAGCTCAATCCGGTCGGGGTCGACTGCTGCCACTTCATCGTCTCGGTTTCGGAGCCACCGTTGGCGTTGAGTCGTGGACACGAGCTGCTGACTTCGCGCACGTACGTCACGGGCCGCCGAGACGACGGCACCGGCGAGGACGCACAGCCGGGCCGCGTCTCGGGACACGCGAGCCGATCGTGTCGCTTCGTGTTCGAGTGCCCGTGGCTCGGAGAGGAGATCTCCAACCTCCATGGCAGTCTGTTCCCCCGACCAGCACGTTCAACCGTCTCATTTTTAGAGATTCGAGAGTGACCAGATCCTATTTCACTTCTGAGAGCACGGGGCACCGGTGATCGGTGCGTCCCGTCGAGGGTCGTTACCGGGATTCCCTTCCCGCGGTGAGGAGTGCCGGTGTCACGCTACGGTCTGCCGTGCTGTGCGGGTGCGGTAGTTGTGCACGTCGAAGGTCTTGGTGCGGGCGCGGAATCGGAAGGTGAACGTTGGCCACATCACCGAGTTGCGGCCCCGGGAGTCCAGATACCAGCTGGAGCATCCGCCGGAGTTCCACACAGTGTTTCGGAGTGCGTGGTCGACCCATGCGGTGTATTCGGTTTGGGCTTCGAGGCGGACGTCGACCGACGCGAGACCTTCGGTGCGCATCGTGGTTAGGGCGGCGGCGAGGTAGGTGGCCTGGGATTCGAGCATGTAGACAATCGAGCTGTGGCCCAGGTTGGTGTTGGGACCGTACATCAGGAACAGGTTGGGGAAGCCGGCGACCGTGATGCCCAGGTGCGCATTCGGGCTGCCGGCCCAGTGCGCGGCGAGGGTGGCGCTGTCGGTTCCGGTCAGCAGGTGCGCGACGGGTGGTTCGGTGGGGGTGAATCCGGTGGCGAAGATGATGGTGTCCACCTCGTGCAGCGTGCCGGCGCCGTCGCGGACCCCGGTGTCGGTGATCTCGGCCAGCGCGGCGGTGACCACCTCGACGTCGTCGCGGGCTAGGGTCGGTAACCAGTCGTTGGTCAGCAGGATCCGTTTGCACCCGATGGTGAAGTTCGGGGTTAGGGCTTTGCGCAGCGCCGGGTCGGGGACCTGTCGGTGCAGCAGGACTCGGGCGACGAGCTCGACTAGCGGGAGCAGCCAGGTCAGGTGCGCCAGCGCGGCGAGGTAGATCTCGCGGTAGCCGTACACTGTCGCGCGAACTGCTCTCTGCAGCAATGGGATTAGCTGGTACAGGCGCTTTTCGACGCGGCCCAGGGTGCGGTCCAGTCGGGGCATCACCCACGCCGGGGTCCGCTGAAACACCGTCAGATGGGCGGTGCGGTCGGCGATCTCGGGAATGAACTGCACCGCTGAGGCCCCGGTGCCGATCACGGCGACCCGCTCCCCGGTGAGGTCGTGGTCGTGGTTCCACGTGGCGGAGTGAAACACCGTGCCCTCGAAGGTGTTCAGCCCCGGCACGTCGGGCAGCTTCGGGGTGGACAGTGCCCCGGTCGCGGCGACCAAGACCGTGGCGGTCAGTGAGCCCAAGGAGGTCTGAACCTGCCAGCACTGCCGACCCCCGTCCCAGGCCGCGCTGAGCAGTTCACATCCGGTGATCAGGTGGCGCCGCAGCCCGGTCTGGTTGGCGACCGTCGTGAGGTACCGGTATATCTCGGGTTGGCGGGCGAAGGTGTGACTCCACTTTGCGCTGGGGGCGAAGGAGAACGAGTAGAGCGACGTCGGCACGTCACATGCGCACCCGGGGTAGGTGTTGTCGCGCCACGTCCCGCCGACCTCGTCGGCGCGCTCGATGATCAGCAGGTCGGCCCGGGGCTCCGCACGGAGAACCGCTGCGGCGGCGGCCATCCCGGCAAACCCGGCACCGACGATCAGGGTGTGCACCGACGCCGGAAGAACCGGCGGTGCCGTCTGCTGGGGCCCTGGCTGCTGTGGCGTCATCGGGCGGCTCCGACGTGACGGTTCAGGAAGTCGATCTGGTCGGTGATGATCTGTTCGAAGTGGGGGTCCAGGTAGGGCTCGAAGTGGGAGCAGTCATAGGACTTCACCTCCCCTTTGGGGATGCGGGAGACGATCTCCTGGGCGGTGGCATACGGGGTGACGTCGTCACCGGTGGCTAGTTGCACCAAGGTGGGTGCGGTGATCTTGGCGGCGTATCGGCCCGGGGAGTACAGCGGCACCCGCAGGGCAATCCGGGCGGCGACGTCGTTCTCGGCCAGCAGTTCCTCGCGGCGGTCCCCGGCCATCCGTTCCACCAGGTCCGCAGCCCCCGGGGAGGTCATCATCGCGACGTCGCCCGGTCGTCCGATGGCGGCCACCCGGTAGGGCGGACGCCCCAGCCACGCCCCCACCTGGTCGCGCAGACCCGCAACGATTAACCGCGAGACTAGCTTCGGGGACTGGGCGAACGCCGACGCGGGGCCAGTGACGTGCGGCACCTGCACGATGGCCGCGGCGAGGTCGTGGTCGTGGCTGGCATGGACCAGCACGTGCCCGCCGCCAAAGGAGGACCCCCAGCTCACCACCCGGGTGGTGTCGATGCCGTCGAGGTGGCGGGCGTAGGCGAGGGCAGCCGACCAGTCCGCTTGCTGGGCCTTGATGTCGAGGATCCGGCGGGGCTCTCCCCCGGATGCACCCCAGGACCGGTAGTCGAACACCAGCGCGGCGTAACCGGCTTGGGCGAACCGCTCGGCGTAGGCGTCCAGGCGCAGCTCCCGGAACGCGGCGAACCCGTGCGCCATCACCACGATCGGCGGATTCGGCACGCCGTCGGGGCGGTAGAGCCACGCCGCGCACGGGGTGCCCCCGGAAATGAACGTGACGTCGGTCCGGACGTAGGTGTGCTGGCTGGCCACTGGGCGCTCCTCGCGGATGGGCTCTTGATCGGTATTCAAGGAACCTAGCAATGTCTTGATGCAGATTCAAGACGGTGTTCTACGCTGGGCGGGTGCCGCGAAACAAACGCCCCCAAGCGTCGGAGGAGAAACGCGCGGAGATCGTTGCCGCGGCCCGAGAGTTGTTCGTCGACGCCGGTTACGACGCCACCCCGATGGGGCGGCTGGCCGCGGCGGCGGGGGTCGCGGCGAACACCATCTACTGGTACTTCGCCGACAAGGACGACGTGCTCATCGCCGTCCTCGACGCGGTGATGACCGACGCGTGGGCGGAGTATCAGTCGGTGGCCGCTGAACCCATCGCCGAACGCCTGCTGTGGGTGGTACGCCAACTGCAACAGATGAACCGCTTAGTCAGCACTGTGCATGCTCGCGCCGAACGCTCACCAGCCGTGGCCCAATGGCACGCTAACTTCCATCAACTGACCGCCAGCGTGTTCCGGTTCGAACTGGAGAGTTCCGGAGCGGACACGGCCACGCTGGACGCCGAAGTCACGATCGGCGTCTTTGCCATCGAGGGACTGCTTACCCACCCCCTCGACGAGGACCAGCAGCGCGCCATATGCGACGTCCTCGCGGCACGTTTGATTTCAGCACCACCGCAATAGGCGCGTACGACGGGGATGTGCTGTCTCCAATTTATAGAATATGGACGGCTCAGATCTCCTCTCAGCTCAGTGGGTGCGCGGGGTGGCCCATGGGGTTCGGGAACGGCACGCGCCTCGCTGGGGGTTCGCTTGTCGGGCGCCACTGGGCCCGCGCTTCAGCGCCTCGATGCAGTAGTTGCCGGTCGGAACAGGTTCAAAGTGCAGTAGTCGGTTACTGACGTTGGCGTTGCTGTTTGGCCGCATACTCGTCGTGATGCGTTGGGGTTCTTCCCGGCGCACGGCGGCGGAGGGTTCTCGTGGTGAGCGGTGGCAGGTATGTCGGGCGGGTCGGGGCGTTGGCGGTCGCACTGGGCGCGGGCGCGATGATCGCCTCCCCGTGGGCGGCGTGGGCCGATACCGGC
>NZ_NPKR01000016.1 GCF_008329535.1 Mycolicibacterium sp. P1-18 | reverse complement strand
CGTTGGAGTATCAGGGTGCGCCGCTGCCCAAGCGGATGAACAAGCTGGGTTCGGCGGGGGCACCGGGTACGGGCAACTTCCTCTACCCCGATCCCGAAGGCGAACAAGCCGCCCTGGTCGACGCCGCCCATAAGGCCGAGCACCGCGCCATCGTCGCCCTCAAACAACGACAGGGCGTCAACGGCAACGGCAACGGCAGTAGCACCAATGGGCACGGCTCGAACGGGCACGGCACCAACGGAGACCACTGACGGTCGCCAGCGCACCACGAACGAACACCGCCCCCGACGAAAGTCGGGGGCGGTGTTCGTTTACGTGCCGACTGTGTGGCTCGTGGACGCCCGCACTCGCAGTTTGCATTCATAACCCACACACTCGGCGACCGAAGCGTCCGCCCCACTCCCCTATCCCAGCGGTGGTCGACCGTGCGACAACCACATCCACCGCCGACTGTGGGCCCTGGGTACGCCTGAACCGCAGTTCGCGTGCACAACGCACACACTCGGCGACCCCGAGCCCGGCGCCACCGCCGACTATGTGCCTTCGGTACGCATGCACCGCAGTTCGCGTGCACAACCCACACACTCGGCGACCCAGGCGCCCACGGCCCCACTCCCCTACCCTGGAGCGGCGGTGGGGCTAGTGAGCCGACTCGAGCACGCCGTGGAGTTGGCGGAGGAAGGTGAACGGGATCGCGATCATGGCGACGGTGACGACTCCCGCGACGCCGTACACGATCCACGACGCCGTCTCGTGCTCGGAGGCCATGAGGTAGGTGGCCACGCCGATTGCCGTCGCGGCAGCGCCCATGGCAGCTGCGATGCCGGCCGTGCAGCGCAGCCAGATCTGTTCGACCGCCGCAGTCGGAAACCCGACCCGGTGTCCGGCCGGCGGCGTGGAGTACCGGCGGAGCACGGGAGCACCGAAGGGCTGCAGTCGCTGCGCCACCGACGGCGTCTCGCGGGCCTTGACTTCGTCCGTTGCGTCACCGCGTGCGGGCGCCCCGGCCACCGCCGTCTGCCTGGCCCTCAGCAGCAACGGGATCGCGCCGACGATCACTAAGGCCGAGACGCCGATGACGGTGTACAGCAGCCACGGCGTGTCCGAGTCCCCTGCACCCGCGGTGTGGGCATTGGCCAGGTCGACGAGTGCGACGACCGCGGCCACCCCGGCCCCGAGGGCGGTGAGCCACAGCGCGACGGCGGCGACCACCAGGATGCGGTCGGTGCGGTCGGGCGTGCCCGGGCGCGGAGCCACAGCGGTTCCGCCTTCCGTGTCAGTGGTCATCAGCAGCTCGTCTGCCAGTCGTTGTTCTGCTGTGAGGCGATGGTCTGCCCGTCGCTAGTAGTGATCTGACAGTTCAGCTTGCTCAGTCGCAGCAGGCTAGACGCCTGCACCGAGCCGAACTCGGACATCGAGATCGGCGTGACCGTCAGCGACCACGGGATGTACACGTTCTGCTGGGTGCGCTGGCGGCCGGAGGCGTCGGTGTAGGTCACCGAGATGCGGTCCAGGGGCGCCTTGGTCCCCGTCACGGTGTAGGTGATGAACCGCGGGCCCGCCGGGGCGGCGGAGGTCGCCGGCGGCGGCGCCGTCTCGGCCGGGGGCGGTGCGGGCGGCGCCTCGACCGCAGGCGGTGGCGGTGGGGGCGGCGGCTCCTGCGTGACGGTGATCGTCTCGGGAGGCGGCTGCGGTGGTTCCTCGGTGGTGGGCGGCGGTGGCGGCGGCGGCGGAGGCGTCGTCGTGGTGATCTCGTCCTGGACCGGGGGCACCGACGTCGTCGTGCTGGTCTCCGGGTTGGCGAGCGTTTCGCTGTCGGTACGGGTGACCAGGACGGCTACCGAGACCACCAGCGAGATTGCGGCGACGATCGCGACCACGCCGACCACCCACGGCCAGCGTGGCGGTGTCGCGTCGTCGTCGTCGGACGACTTCGGGTCGTAGGTGTCGTAGTCGTACAGCGCGGAGTCCGGTGGCACGTACGGCGCACTGGTGAATTGCTCGGATTCCGGCGCGGAGTACGCCCGCGAGTAGATCTCGGTTTCGCCCGTCTTCGGCGACTCCCGAGCCGGTTCGTCCGGCCCCAGTGAATTCGATCCTGGAGAATCCGACTCTGGGGGATTCGGCCCGCTCATCTACGCCTGTCCTTTTCGACTGCCCGGTTGGCGCGACGTCAGGTCGGGGTCGTGACTGGTGGTCGTGCCTCGGCAACCTTACCGAACGTCACTCCCCGACGGCTTCGGTGGCACGACTCGTCGGCCAACTAGGACCTCGATCGTGACCTTGTGCCGTGCGGGGTCAGTGCTTCTCGGGACCGGTGTAGTACTCGAACACGAGGCCGGCGGCGGTGGCCAGCACCATGCACACGCCCGCGACGATCATCCATGGCAACCACAGCGCGATCGACACGGCCGTCACCGACGCCGACAGAGCGATGAGGAGGGGCCACCAGCTGCTGGGGCTGTAGAAGCCCAACTCGCCTGCGCCGTCGGAGATCTCGGCGTCTTCGTAGTCCTCGGGCCGGGTGTCGAGGCGACGGGCCACGAATCGGAAGAACGTGCCGATGATCAGCGACAGCCCGGTGGTGAGGACCAGCGCCGTGGTGCCCGCCCACTCGATGCCGCCGTTGGCGTAGATCCCGGTCAGGGTGCCGTAGCCGATGGCACAGACCGCGAAGAACGCGGTGAGGAACTCGAACAGTCTCGCTTCGATGTGCATGAGTCGTCGTCCCTACTTGCTCGCCATGGGAGCCTGCTCGCCGCGGCGTGACTCGAACGGATGCGTCGTGACCGCCAACTCGGGCAGTCCCACCGCACCGAGTGCGTCGGCGTTGGTTCCGTTGGGGTGGTCGACGCGGTACTGGAGGTACGCCTTGAACACGTTGGGCTCCACCACGCGAACTTCGAACTGCATCATCGAGTGGTACGTGCCGCACATCTCGGTGCAGCGCCCGACGAACGCGCCCGTCTCCTGGATCTCGCTGACCTGGAAGACGTTGTCGGAGTTGTTGGCCTTGGGGTCCGGCAGGACGTCGCGCTTGAAGAGGAACTCCGGCACCCAGAAGCCGTGGATGACGTCGGCGGAGGCGATCTGGAATTCGACGCGCTTGCCCTTGGGCAGCACCAGGATCGGGATCTCGTTGCTGGTGCCGGTCGTCTCGACCTTGTCGAAGTTCAGGTAGGTGCGATCCTCGGGGTTGAGTCCCTTGATCGGGCCGACCAGTTCCTCGCCGTGCTCGTCGACGCCCTCGGGCTTGGACACCATGGCGTCCTTGCGCTGCGAGTCGACGCCGTCGTAGTTGAGGGTGCCGTCCTTGAACGCGATCTTCTGGTATCCGAACTTCCAGTTCCACTGGAAGGCCGTGACGTCGATGACGACCTCGGGGTTCGGATCCTTGTGCAGCATCTTCTCCTGCACCACGACGGTGAAGTAGAACAGCACCGAGATGATGAGGAAGGGCACGACGGTCAACACCAGTTCGAGCGGCATGTTGTAGCCGAACTGCCGGGGCAGGTCGGTGTCGGTCTTCTTCTTGCGGTGGAAGACGCTCGTCCAGAACAACATCACGTAGACGATGCCGCCGACGACCAGCGCTGCGATGACGCAGGCGATCCACAGCTCTCGGTTCAGCTTGGCCTCGGGCGTGATGCCGTTGGGCCAGCCGAGACCGAGGGCCTCAGACCAGCTGCAGCCGCTGAGCAGGAGCGACGTCCCACCGAGAACTACCGACAACGCCACCAACCGGAACCCGCGTGCGGTCACGTCGGTGCCTCCTAGAAGTGGGTGAAACCAGGCGAATACTACGCAGCGTAGACCACGCCCCAGGCCCGGAGCGAAGCGACCGGGGTGTCGGTTCCGTGACCCGTGGCGATTCGGCATACTGGCGCGATGTGCGGACTGCTGGCCTACCTACGCAACCCGTCCGCAGACCCGTCCCCCGGGCTGGTCGACGCGGTGTCCGGCGCCACTCACCTGATGCGTCACCGCGGACCGGACGAGCCGGGTACCTGGGCTGACGACGACTCCGACCCGACCGTGGTGCTGGGTTTCAACCGGCTGTCGATCATCGACATCGCCCACAGCCATCAGCCGCTGACGTGGGGTCCGCCCGAGCAGCCCGACCGCTACCGGCTGGTGTTCAACGGCGAGATCTACAACTACCTGGAACTTCGCGAGGAGCTGTCACGGAGCCACGGCGTCGAGTTCGCCACCGACGGTGACGGCGAGGCGATCGTCGCCGCCTATCACCACTGGGGCACCGAGGCGCTGAACCGGCTGCGCGGGATGTTCGCCTTCGCGCTGTGGGACGCGAGGGACGACGAGCTGTTCTGCGCCCGCGACCCGTTCGGCATCAAGCCGCTGTTCATGGCGACCGGCAGCGGCGGCACGGTGGTCGGCAGCGAGAAGAAGTCGCTCCTGGACCTCGCACCGGTCGCCGGTGTCGACCTCGAGGTGGACGAGCGCGCCGTGCAGCACTACACGGTTCTGCAGTACGTGCCCGAACCGGAGACGCTGCACCGCGGCGTGCGCCGGCTGGAGTCGGGCAGCTACGCCCGGATCCGCCCGGGTCAGGCCCCGGAGGTGACGCGTTACTTCGTGCCGCGGTTCTCGGCGGTGCCGTTCGTCGCGGGCGCCGAGAAGAGTCGGTACGACGAGATCACCGCGGTCCTCGAGGACTCGGTGGCCAAGCACATGCGGGCCGACGTCACGGTGGGCGCGTTCCTCTCCGGCGGCATCGACTCGACGGCCATCGCCGCGCTGGCGATGCGCCACAACCCGCGGTTGATCACGTTCACCACGGGCTTCGAGCGTGAGGGCTTCTCCGAGATCGACGTCGCCGTGGCCTCGGCCGAGGCGATCGGTGCGCGGCACGTCGCCAAGGTGGTCAGCCAGGCCGAGTTCGTCGCCGCGCTGCCCGAGATCGTCTGGTATCTGGACGAGCCGGTGGCCGACCCCGCCCTGGTGCCGCTGTTCTTCATCGCCCGGGAGGCCCGCAAGCACGTCAAGGTGGTGCTCTCCGGCGAGGGCGCGGACGAGCTGTTCGGCGGATACACGATCTACCGGGAGCCGCTGTCGCTGAAGGCGTTCGACTACGTGCCGGGCCGGCTGCGCCGCTCGCTGGGCAAGGCGTCGCGGCCGTTGCCCGACGGCATCCGGGGCAAGAGCCTGCTGCACCGCGGGTCACTGACGCTCGAGGAGCGCTACTACGGCAACGCCAGGAGCTTCTCCGACGCCCAGCTGCGTGCGGTGCTGCCGGGATTTCGGCCGGAGTGGACGCACACCGACGTGACCGCTCCCCTGTACGCGGAGTCCGAGGGCTGGGATCCGGTGGCCCGGATGCAGTACGTCGACCTGTTCACCTGGTTGCGCGGCGACATCCTGGTCAAGGCCGACAAGATGACGATGGCCAACTCGCTGGAACTGCGGGTGCCGTTCCTCGATCCCGAGGTGTTCGAGGTGGCCTCACGCCTCCCGTTCGACCAGAAGATCACCAGGACCACCACGAAGTACGCCCTGCGTCGGGCGCTCGAGCCGATCGTGCCCGCCCACGTGCTGAACCGGGCGAAGCTCGGGTTCCCGGTGCCCATCCGGCATTGGTTGCGCTCCGGTGAACTGCTCGACTGGGCGCACGCGACGCTTGCGGCGTCCCAGACCGACGGCCTGGTCGACAAGCCCGCGGTGGGCCGGATGCTCGACGAGCACCGGACCGGGGCGGCCGATCACAGCCGCCGGTTGTGGACGGTGCTGATCTTCATGCTGTGGCATGCGATCTTCGTCGAACGCAGCGTGGTGCCGCAGATCGCCGAACCGACGTACCCGGTGCAGCTCTAGGCCGTCAGGCCAGCGTCGCGCCGATCTCCTGGCCGGCGTCGGCGCCGTAGGCCGCGGACAATCGCTCGATCGCGGCATCGCGGTCCCAGGTCCACTCCTGCGGCCCGGTCGCCTCGAGCACCAGGACGGCGACGAGGGAGGCCAGCTGCGCGGACCGCTCCAGGCTCAGCCCGGCGGCGCGCCCGGTGAGGAAGCCGGCGCGGAACGCGTCGCCGATTCCGGTCGGGTCGGCCTGGTGGGTCTCGGGGACGACGTCGACGTGGACGAACGTGCCGTCGGAGGACACCAGGTCGACGCCCTTCGGCCCGAGCGTGGTGACGCGCAGCCCGATCTGGTTCATCACCTCGGCCTCGCTCCACCCCGACTTCTGCAGCAGCAGATCCCACTCGTAGTCGTTGGTGAACAGGTAGGTCGCACCGTCGATGAGCTTGCGGATCTCCTCACCGGACAGGCGCGCCAACTGCTGCGACGGGTCGGCGGCGAAGTTCAACCCAAGGGCGCGGCATTCCTCGGTGTGCAGGAACATCGCCTCGGGGTCGTTGGCGCCCACGATGACGAGGTCGATCTCGCCGGCCTTCTTCGCGACGTCGGCGAGCTTGATGTTGCGCGACTCCGACATCGCCCCCGGGTAGAACGACGCGATCTGAGCCATGTCCTCGTCGGTGGTGCAGACGAACCGAGCGGTGTACGCACTGTCGGAGATCAGCACGTTGGAGCAGTCGACGCCGTGCTCGTCGAGCCAGGTCCGGTACTCGTCGAAGTCCTTGCCGGCCGCACCGACGAGCGCCACGTCGCCGCCGAGGACGCCGATGGCGAAGGCCATGTTGCCGGCCACGCCCCCGCGGTGCAGGACGAGGTCGTCGACCAGGAAGCTCAGCGACACCTTCTGCAGGTGGTCGGCCAGCAGTTGTTCGGAGAACTTGCCGGGGAACTTCATCAGATGGTCGGTCGCAATGGATCCGGTCACCACAATCGTCACGAAGCGTTGCCCTTCAATTGGTTGAACGCGCTACCCAAGACTTATTAGCAGGTCGGTGCGCTAGCCTAACAACGTCATGGCAGGCCCAATCCCGTACCCCGAGTCCCCGTACCCGGAATCGACGCCCCATCAGCCTTTTCCGCCCATGGGGATGCGGCCTCCCGGCCCGCCGCCCTACCCGGGCGCGGTGCCGTCGGCGTATCCGGGCACGTTGCCACCGCCGGTGAACTATCCGTCGCCGCGGCGGCGCGGGCGTCTGGTGGCAATCGTGGTGGTGATCCTCGTGCTGATCGCGGCGGTCGTGGCCGCGATCGTCATCGCGGGGCGCAGCGGCGACGACGCCGTGAAGGTGACGGACGCCTCGGCCACGACGGCGATCCAGGGCTATCTGGACGCCTTGGTCAACGGTGACGACGAGACCGTGGCCCGCAACAATTCGTGCGGGTTCTTCGACGCGGTGACCGATCGTCGCTCGGACATGACGCTCGCCAACCTGACCAGCGACGCGTTCCGCCGGCAGTACGACAAGGTGACGGTGTCCTCGATCGACAAGATCGTGACGTGGTCGCCGACTCAGTCGCAGGTGCTGTTCACCATGCGAGCCACCCCGGCGGTCCGCAGCCAGGGGGAGGTCGAGCGCCAGGGCATTGCTCAGCTGCTCATTCAGGACCGCGAGATCCTGGTGTGTTCCTATCTGCCTCGCAACGCCGGCCAGTTCTGACCGGCGCCGCGAGGTAGGGACTCAGTTGAAGGAGTCGCCGCAGGCGCAGGAACCGCCGGCGTTCGGATTGTCGATGGTGAAGCCCGTCTTCTCGATGCTGTCGACGAAGTCGATCGTCGCACCCATGAGGTACGGAGCGCTCATCCGGTCGACGGTCAGCGTGACGCCGCTGAAGTCGACGTTGAGGTCACCGTCGAGCGAGCGGTCGTCGAACGCGAGTTCGTAGCGCAGACCCGCGCACCCGCCGGGCTGCACCGCGATCCGCAGATTCAGGTCGTCCCGGCCCTCCTGGTCCAGCAGCGACTTGGCCTTGGCCGCGGCCGCGTCGGTGAGGATGGCGCCGTGGGCGGCGGTGGTAGTCGTAGTCGACTCGTCCTGAACAGTCATTCCGTCTCCCTGTACCAATCTTTTTCCGAGGGGATTGTCATGCGTCGGATATCTCAACGGTACCTTGCCGGGACGCTATTCCCGACTCTCGGCGGCGGCCCATTGCGACGACGTCTGCTCCGCGAGCCCCGTGAGCTGCCGGGCGGCGTCGTCCATCGCGACCTGGACCGACCCCGCGTAGTCGGTGATCGAGTGCGCGGCGGCGATCCCCGCTCCCGCGAGGGCGGCGTCGTCGAGCGTCACCTGCCCGGCCAGCACCAGCACGTGGGCGTGCCGGGCTCCCGCGGCCAGGGCGCTGACCACCTTTCCGTGCAGGGACTGGTCGTCGAACCGGCCCTCGCCGGTGACGATCACGTCGGCGGCGGCGACGTCGCCGGCCAGGTTGGTGTGCTCGGCGATGACGGCGGCACCCGATTCCCGGCGGCCGCCCAGCGCCAGCAGGGCCGCGCCAAGTCCGCCGGCCGCCCCCGCACCGGGCTCGTCGCGGACGGTGCGGCCGGTACCGGCCTCGAGGACGTCGGCCCACGCGGTCATCCGCTCCTCGAGCAGGTCGACGGTGGCCGGGTCGGCGCCCTTCTGCGGGCCGAAGACGTGGGCCGCTCCACGCGGTCCCAGCAGCGGGTGCTCGACGTCGGAGGCGGCGACCAGGTCCACCCCGGCCAGCCGCGTCACGGCGACGTCGAGGCCGCCGAGTGCGTCGATCATTCCGCGTCCGCCGTCGGTGCAGGCGCTGCCGCCCAATCCGACGACGACGCGGGTGGCACCCGCGGTCAGGGCGGCGTCGACCAGTTGGCCGACGCCGCGGCTGTGGGCCGCGACCGCGGTGTCCACGGTGGGCGGGCCGCCGAGGACGGCCAGCCCGCAGGCCTGGGCGCATTCGACGTACGCGGTCGCCGCGTCGGCGTCGAACACCCAGTCGGCGGTGACCTCGGCCGAGAGTGGACCGCTGACGCGAGCGGACCGGCGCCCACCGAAGCGGTTGGCCAGCACGTCGACGAATCCCGGACCGCCGTCGGACTGCGGCGCGAGCGTCAACCGGTCCCCCGGCCGGCCTCTCTGCCAGCCGGTGGCGATGGCCTCGGCGGCTTCGACGGCGGTGAGGCTGTCGCCGTAGCAGTCCGGGGCGATGAGGACACGCAGGTCGGTGATCGTCACCCCCGAAGGGTAAGGGGAACGGGCCCCGACCACGCGGCAGATCGGAGGTGCATGTCGGACGCCGCCAGGATGTAAGTAACCTGGGAGGCGTGAATCTGCTGGGTCGCAAGAAGGACAATCCCCCACCCGAGGAGACCGACGCGTCCTCCTCCGTCGCCGGGATGTCCGTGGCCGAGCAGGAGGCCAGGGCGCGCGTCACCGCGCCGAAGGGGCGGCCGACGCCCAAGCGCAACCAGACCCGCAGCCGCGGACCGGTTGCCCCCGCCCCGATGACGTCGGCGGAGGCGCGCAAGCGCAAGAAGGCCGCCAAGTCGACGATGAGCAAGGAAGAGCGCAAGGCCGACAAGCTGGTGCGCCGCGCCGCGTTGGCCGAACGCCGCGAGAAGATGATGTCGGGCGAGGACTCGTACCTGCTGCCCCGCGACAAGGGTCCGCTGCGCCGCTACGCCCGCGACGTCGTCGACGCCCGGCGCAATCTGCTGGGCCTGTTCATGCCGGCCGCGCTCGCCCTGGTGTTCGTGATGCTGTCGCTGCCGTCGGTGGAGATCCAGTACTACGTGCAGTTCGTCATGCTCGGACTGGTGGTGGTCATGGTGGTCGACGGGCTGTTGATCGGTCGGCGGGTCAACAAGGCCGTCGACGCCAAATTCCCCGACAACACCGAAAGTGGTTGGAAGCTGGGCTTCTACGCCGCCAGCCGGGCGTCTCAGCTGCGCCGCATGCGGGCACCCCGCCCCCAGGTCGAGCGCGGCGCCAAGATCGCCTGATCCGGCGTGCGCGTTCTCGCGCTCGGCGGCATCCGGTCCGGCAAGTCGCAGTGGGCGGAGGCGACGCTCGCCGAGGCTTCCCCGACGGCTCCGATCCGCTACGTGGCCACCGGCGCCGTGTCCGACGATCCCGACTGGGCGGCCCGGGTGGCCACCCATCGGCAACGCCGCGACCATCGTTGGTCGACGGTCGAGAGTACTGACGTCGCAACGCATTTGCGCGCCGATCCCGACGTGCCCACCCTGGTCGACGACGTCGGAGGGTGGCTGGTCGCCGCGATGGACCACCGAGGCGCGTGGACGGGTGGGGACGTCACCCCCGACGTCGACGACCTGGTCGCCGCGGTCGGCGCGTTTCGCGGGCCGCTGGCGTTGGTGAGCCCCGAGGTCGGGCTGACGGTGGTGCCGGCGACCGAATCCGGCCGGCGGTTCGCCGACGCGTTGGGAACGCTGAACCAGCGTCTCGCGGCGTCGTGCGACCGGGTGGTCCTGGTGATCGCCGGGCAACCCCTGGTGGTCAAGGAGCAGTCGCCCACGTGATCGGTTCCGTCGCATCGGCCTTCGCGTTCGGCACGGTCGTGCCCGTACGCACCCGGCAGCCCTTCGGCCGCGGTGCGCTGACCGCGTTGCCGGTGGTCGGGGTGGCACTCGGCGTGGTGGGTGCCGCCGCGGCGTGGCTGGCGGCACACGCGTTCGGTACCGGGAACCCGTTGACCGGCATGGCCGTGGTCGCGGTCCTGCTGCTCGCGACGCGGGGTCTGCACGTCGACGGCTTCGCCGACACCGTCGACGGGCTCGGCTGCTACGGACCGCCGGAGCGGGCGCTGGCCGTCATGCGCGACGGCCCCGCCGGGCCGTTCGGCGTCGCCGCGATCGTCGTCGCGATCGTGGTCCAGGGTCTGACGTTCACGATGCTCGACCCGCTCGCGATCGTGATGGCGGTGGTGGCGGGCCGGGTGGCGGTGGTGGTGGCCTGTCGTCGCGGCGTCCCGGCGGCACCGGGCGGCACGCTGGCCGCGCTGGTGGCGGGCAGCCAGCCGGGGTGGGTGGCCGCCGCGTGGGTGGTCGCGCTCGCCGTGGGTTCGGCGTTCGCCACCGACCGCCCGTGGCAGGGCCCCGTCGCGGTGGTCGTCGCGCTGACGATCACCACGGTGCTGGTGTCGCACTGCGTCCGGCGGTTCGGCGGCGTCACCGGTGACGTGCTCGGCGCCTGCGTGGAGCTGACGACCACGGTCGCCGCGTTGGGCCTAGCGGTCGGCTAGCTAGCCGAGTCGGTGCATCCAGTCGTGGGTGTCGGCGAACGTGCCGCGCTGGATGCCGGTCAGGGTGTCGCGTAGCGCCATCGTGACCTCGCCCGGTTCGCCGTCGGCGATGGTGAACTCGCCGTCGCCGGACTTGACGTGGGAGACCGGGGTGATGACGGCCGCGGTGCCGCAGGCGAACACCTCGGTGATCTCCCCCGCGGCGGCCTTCTTCTGCCACTCGTCGACGTCGATCTTGCGTTCCTCGACCGAGAACCCGGCGTCGGATGCCAACTGCAGCAAGGAGTCTCGCGTGATACCGGGCAGCAGCGAGCCGCTGAGCTCGGGGGTGACCAGACGCGCGGTGCCGCCGCTGCCGAAGACGAAGAACAGGTTCATGCCGCCCATTTCCTCGACGTAGCGGCGTTCGATGGCGTCCAGCCAGACCACCTGGTCGCAGCCGTGGTGCGTCGCCTCGGCCTGCGCGAGGAGCGACGCGGCGTAGTTGCCGCCGAACTTGGCCGCGCCGGTGCCGCCGGGACTGGCCCGGACGTACTCCGTGGACAGCCACACCGACACCGGCTTGAGCCCGCCCTTGAAGTAGGCGCCCGCGGGCGAGGCGATGACCATGTACCGGTATTCGAGGGCGGGCCTCACGCCGAGGCCCGGCTCGGTGGCGAAGATGAACGGCCGCAGGTACAGCGACTCCTCGCCACCAGCGGCGGGCACCCAGTCGCCGTCGACGGCGATCAGCTGCCGCAGCGACTCGAGGAACACTTCCTCGGGCAGTTCGGGGATGGCGAGTCGTCGCGCGGAGGTCCGCAGCCGGGCGGCGTTGGCCTCCGGCCGGAACGACACGATCGAGCCGTCGACCCAGCGGTAGGCCTTCAGGCCCTCGAACACCTCTTGGGCGTAGTGCAGCACCACCGCGGACGGGTCCAGCTGGATCGGCCCGTACGGCTGCACCTTGGCGTCGTGCCAGCCGTCGGCCTCGCTGTACTCGATCGTCACCATGTGGTCGGTGAAGTGACGGCCGAAGCCGGGGTCGGCCAGGATTCCGGTCCGTACTTCGTCGCTTGCCGGGTGCGTGGAGCGGGCAAGCTTGAAGTCGAGGGGACCGTCAGTCATGTGCCGATTGTATAACCCGTGACTAGCGAGTTTTCGCTTCCACGAACGGCGGTGCGACGACCTCGCACTCGAGCGCGCGGCCCCGGACGTCGACGGCCACCCGTTGACCGTCGGCGATGCCGGCGTCCGCGTCGATCAGGGCCAGGGCGATGCCGAGTTTCAATGTCGGAGAGAAGGTTCCCGAGGTGGTGACGCCCACCGGCCGCTCGCCGTCGAGCACCGTCATGTCCGCCCGGAGTACGCCGCGCCCCAGCGCCTTGAGTCCGCGGAGCACCCGGCGCGGCCCGGCCTGCTTCTCCTCGAGCAAAGCCTCCCGGCCCCAGAACGCGTCCTTCTTCCACCCGATGGCCCAGCCGCAGCGGGCTTGCAGGGGCGAGATGTCCAGCGAGAGTTCGTGGCCGTGCAGCGGGTAGCCCATCTCGGTGCGCAGCGTGTCGCGGGCGCCCAGGCCGGCCGGTTCGCCGCCGGCGGCCGCGACGGCCTCGACCAGCGCGTCGAACACCACCGCGGCGCGGTCCCACTCGGGCAGCAGTTCGTAGCCGTGCTCACCGGTGTAGCCGGTCCGGCACACCCGAACGCGCACGCCGCCGTACTCGGCGTCCGCGTACCCCATGTAGTCCATGTCGGTCGGCAGGCCCAGCGCGGCCAGGACCTCGGCCGACTTCGGGCCTTGGACGGCGAGCACCGCGTAGGACCGGTGCTCGTCGGTGATCGTCAGCCCGGCCGGCGCCTTGGCCTGCAGGGCGGCGACGACGGCGGCGGTGTTGGACGCGTTGGGCACCAGGAACACTTCGTCGTCGGAGACGTAGTAGGCGATGAGGTCGTCGATGACGCCACCGGAGTCGTTGCAGCACAACGTGTATTGGGCCTTGCCCGTGCCGATCCGGCGAAGGTCGTTGGTCAGGGCGGAGTTGACGTACTCCGCGGCGCCGGGACCCACCACCAGGGCCTTGCCCAGGTGGCTGACGTCGAAGAGCCCGACGGCGTTGCGCGTGGCGTTGTGTTCGCTGACGGTGCCGGCATAGGACACCGGCATCAGCCAGCCCCCGAATTCGGCGAAGCTCGCCCCCAGCTCGCGATGGCGGTCCTCCAGCGGGCCCTTCAACAGGTTGTCACTCACGGCGAATGACTTTAATGCCTGCCTACTACTGTGACTTCCGTGAGCACTGCACCCGGCTACCAGTCCCCCACCGTCACCGTCGCCACCGGCCTGCCCAAACGCGGCATCGGCGCGGCGGTGCTGATCGTCCCCGTCGTGTCCGGTGACGACGATCGGGCCCGCGTCGTCCCCAACCCCTTCCTCGACGCCGAGGCCGTCGGCGAGATCGAAGCGGCACTGGCGGCGCTCGGCGCCAAGGGCGGCAGCGAGCAGACGACGCGGGTGGTGGCCCCCTCCCTCCCGGTCGCGAGCGTGCTGGCCGTCGGGCTCGGCAAGTCGCGCGACGAGTGGTCGGGTGACGTGATCCGGCGGGCGGCCGGCGTGGCGGCACGGTCGCTGAGCGGCGTCGAGGCCGTCGTGACGACGCTCTCGGAGCTCGACGTCGCCGCGACGGTGGAGGGCCTGATCCTCGGCGCCTACCGCTTCACCGACTTCCGTAGCGAGAAGACCGCCCCCAAGGATTCGCGCCTGGGCAAGGTCACGGTGCTGTCGACGTCGAAGGGCGCCAAGGCCGACGTCGCCCGCGGCACCGACGTCGCCACCGCCGTCGCGACGGCGCGCGATCTGGTCAACACCCCGCCGAGCCACCTCTTCCCCGACGAATTCGCCAAGCGCGCAAGGGCTCTCGGCGAGTCGGTGGGTTTGCAGGTCGAGGTGCTCGACGAGAAGGCGCTCGAGAAGGGCGGCTACGGCGGCATCGTCGGCGTCGGCAAGGGGTCGACGCGGCCGCCGCGCCTGGTCCGGCTGACCCACAAGGGCGGCAAGGGGCGCAAGCCCAAGAAGGTGGCGCTGGTCGGCAAGGGCATCACCTTCGACACCGGCGGCATCTCCATCAAGCCGGCCGCGAACATGCATCACATGACCTCCGACATGGGCGGTGCGGCCGCCGTCATCGCGACGGTGGTGCTGGCCGCCAAGCAGGGCCTGCCCATCGACGTCGTCGCGACGGTGCCGATGGCCGAGAACATGCCCTCGGCCAACGCCCAGCGCCCCGGTGACGTGCTCACCCAGTACGGCGGCATCACCGTGGAGGTGCTCAACACCGACGCCGAAGGCCGGCTGATCCTGGCCGACGCCATCGTGCGGGCCTGCGAGGACGGGCCCGACTACCTCGTCGAGACCTCGACGCTGACCGGCGCGCAGACCGTCGCGCTGGGCGCGCGCACGCCGGGGGTCATGGGCAGCGACGAATTCCGCGACCGCGTGGCCACGCTGTCGCAGGCCGTCGGCGAGAACGGTTGGGCGATGCCGCTGCCCGACGAGTTGAAGGACGACCTCAAGTCGACGGTCGCCGACCTCGCGAACGTCAGCGGCTCGCGGTACGCCGGCATGCTGGTCGCCGGCGTCTACCTCCGCGAGTTCGTGGCCGACGGCGTGCAGTGGGCCCACGTCGACGTGGCCGCACCGGCGTACAACACCGGCGGCCCGTGGGGCTACACCGGCAAGGGCGGCACGGGCGTGCCGACGCGGACCATGTTCGCCGTCCTGGAGGACATCGCCAAGAACGGCTGACGGGCTACGCCGCCACCGGCACCAGGTGAACCTGCGCGGCCCGGACGAAGTCGGCGACGAGGGGATTCGCGTCGCCGACCCGGGTGACCACGACGACCTCGCTGGCGGGGACGTCGTCGATCGGGACGGACGCCAAGTCGGTCCGCAACGAGCTGCGCCGGTCACCGACCGGGACCACGGCCACGGCCTGGCCGCTGGCGACGAGTTCCAGTCTGTCGTCGAAGCTTTCGACGACGGGTCCCGCCGCGAGCGAGCCGGCGTCGGTCGGGTAGATCGAGCGCGGCGCGCCATGCGCGCAGTAGACGGGCACGTCGCCGGCGAAGTCTTGCAGCGACACCGACGTTCGGCTGGCCAGGTGGTGGTCGGCCGGCAGCACCAGCATCCGCGGCTCCTCGTAGAGCAGCGTGACGCGCACGTCGTCGGTCGGATGCGGCAGTGGCGCGCGGGCGACCACCACGTCCACCCGACCGTCGGTGAACATGCGCTCGTCGCGGCACTCGAGGTGGCGGGTGCTGATCGTGGCCTGCGGGTGGCGGCGCCGTAGTTCGCGGACCGCCGAGGTGACGACCAGGTCCTCGACGTAGCCGACGACGACGTGGCCCGCAGGCGCGTGCGCCCGGGCGGTCAGGGTGGCCCGGTGCGCGGCGCGCAGCAGGGCCTGCGCCTCCGGAAGGAACGCCTTGCCCGCGTCGGTGAGCACGGTCCCACGCGGCGTGCGATCGAACAGGGCCACGCCGAGCTGGCGTTCCAGCCGCTGGATCTGGCGACTGAGGGCCGGTTGCGCGACGCGTAACTCGGTGGCCGCCCGGCCGAAGTTGCGCTGCTCGGCCACGACGGTGAAGTACCGCACCAGCCGCAGTTCGAGGTCGGTCCCGAAGTCGTTCACCGGCAAGTCCTCATGGGCGGGTTCAACCCGGCCGTCGGCCGCGCCTATTCCGGCGCCGCCATTCCGTTTCGGCATGACGGGGTGCCGAACGGGTCTTGGACACCCGTGCCGAACTGCCAAAGACTCGTTGCCATGGGTAGATACGACGGCAAGACGGCAGTGATCACGGGCGGAAGCAGCGGCCTCGGGCTGGCCGCTGCCGCTCATCTGGTCGACGAGGGCGCACGCGTCCTGGTCACCGGCCGAACCCAGCGGACGCTGGACGACGCGGCGTCGCAGCTGGGCAGCCGCGCCGTCGCCGTGCGCAGCGACACCAGCTCGCTGACGGAGATCGACGCGCTGGCCGAGCGGGTGCGCGCGGAGTTCGGCACGGTCGACGCCCTGGTGGTCAACGCGGGCATCGGCAGCTTCGACCCGTTCGACGCGGTGACCGAGCAGACCTTCGACGACGTGTTCGCGATCAACGTCAAGGGCCCGTTCTTCACGGTGCAGAAGCTGGCGCCGCTGCTGGCCGAGGGCAGTGGCGTGGTGCTGACGACGTCGACGGCCAATCAGACGGGCTGGGACGCGCTGAGCGTGTACTCGGCGAGCAAGGCCGCGCTGCGGTCGATGGCCCGCACGCTCAGCCGGGAATTGCTGCCGCGGGGCATCCGGGTGAACGCCGTCAGCCCCGGCTCGATCGACACCGGCAAGTTGGAGAAGGAGGTGCCGGAGCGGGCCGCCGAGCTCAAGGCCGCGTTCACCGCGAGCAACCCGATGAAGCGCTTCGGCCAGCCGAGCGAGTTCGCGCCGGCGGTGGCGTTCCTGGCCTTCGACGCGACATTCGTCGCGGGCGTCGAACTGGTCGTCGACGGCGGCGACTCACAGCTCTAAACAGTTGTCCACGAAAGGGATTCTCGTGTCGAATTACGACGGCAAGCGTGTCGTCATCACCGGCGGGACCAGTGGCATCGGCCTCGCCATCGCCATCGCACTGGACGCGGGCGGTGCCCGGGTCCTCGTCACCGGCCGGACCCCCGCGTCGTTGGCGGCTGCCGCGGCCGCCCTCGGGCCGCGTTCGATCGTGGACCGTCGCGACGTGGCCGACGTCGACGGGCTCGCCGACCGCGCTGCCGAGGCGTTCGGCGGCGTCGACCTGCTGGTGCTCAACGCCGGCGCCACGCTGGGTGCCACGGTCGAGGACACCACCGGCGACCAGTACGACGAGCTGTTCGCCGTCAACACCAGGGCACCGTTCTTCACGGTGCAGCGCTTCGTCCCGCTCATGCCGCCCGGCAGCGCGGTGGTGTTGACGACGTCGGTCGCCAACCGGAAGGGGATCGCCGCGACGAGCGTCTACTCCGCGACCAAGGCCGCCCTGCGGTCGATGACCCGCACGTTCGCCGCGGAACTGGTCGACCGCGGGATTCGGGTCAACGCCGTCTCCCCCGGCCCCGTCGACACCGGCATCCTCGAACGGTCCATGCCGGCCGAGGCGGCGAGCGAATTCCTCGCCGCGCAACGGGCCCTCAACCCGATGCGTCGTCTCGGCGAGCCCGAGGAGGTGGCGAAGGCGGTCGTCTTCCTGGCCTTCGACGCCACCTACACCACCGGAGCGGAGCTGACCGTCGACGGCGGTGCGTCCCAGCTCTGAGGCGCCGGGTTACATCACCGAGCCGCGCGCGGTGCTGCGCAGGACCTGCGGTGCGACGCGCGAGGTGCCGTAGAGCAGGTAGGCCTCCGGCGCGACCGGACGGATCGCCGTGTTCTTCACGACCGACGTCACGATCGCCGTGGCGACCTTGTCGGGCCCGTAGCGCCGGGCGGCGAACAGGGCCTCCAGCTGTTTGCGGCGCCCCGCCACCTTGCCGCCGCGGCCCGCCGGCGCGTCGAACCGGGTGGTCTGCACGATGTTCGTGTTGATCACCCCGGGGCAGATGGTCGTCAGGCCGACACCGGCGGCGTCGAGTTCGGCGCGCAGGCAGTCCGAGAACATGTAGACCGCCGCCTTGGACGTGCAGTACGCGTTCATGGCCTGCAACGGCGCGTAGGCGGCCATCGACGACACGTTCACCACGTGGCCGCCCGTGCCGCGTTCGACCAGCCGCTTGGCGAAGGCCCGGCAGCCGTTGACCACACCGCCGAGGTTCACCTCGAGAACGCGGTCCCACTGCTCGGCGGGGGTGTCAAGAAACGATCCGGCGTGGCCGATGCCGGCGTTGTTGACCACCACGTCGGGGACGCCGTGCGCGGTGCAGACCCGGTCGGCGAACGCCTCCACGGCGTCGGCGTCGGACACGTCGAGCACGTAGTGGTGGGCCACGCCGCCTCGGTCGGCGATCAGGGACGCGGTCTCGGCGACGCTGGCCTCGTCGACGTCGCTGACGACGATCTCGGCGCCGCGCTCGGCGAACGCCAGCGCGGTTGCGCGGCCGATGCCGCTACCCGCGCCGGTCACCGAGACCAGGGAGTCGCCGAACGTGTCGCGGGCCCGGCCGACCTGAGCGCGCAACAGCGCGCGGGCGGGCGCGGCGCCGTGCAGGTGGTCGACGAACTCCGCCACCGAGTCGGCGACCGTCTTCGGATGCGACAGCTGGACCCAGTGGCCGGCCGTGACGTCCCGGCGCCACAGCCGCGACGCCCACGCCGGGGTCTGGTCGAACGCGTAGGGACGGATGAACGGGTCACCGGTGGCGACGACGAGTTGGACGGGCACGTCGACGCGATGGTCGGGTCGGGCATGGGTCAGGGATCCGAACACGTTGGCGCGGTACACCTTCACGGAGTTCGCGGCGTCGGTGACCAGGTCGGCGGAGCGGTGCCTCCGGTCGGCCGGGACGCCGTCGGCGCCCAGCATGCGGTCCAGCAGTCCACGGTGCAGCAGCCACCGGACGACGGCGGGAGCCAGCGCGGGGACCGACAGGCCGATCATGTAGGTCAGGCGCAGCAGTTGGGTCAGCGCCCTGGCGAACCGGCGCGGTGCGTAGGGCCGTGCCAGACCACCGACGACGAAGCGGTTCAGGTGGTCGGTGCTCGGACCGGAGATGGAGGTGAACGAGGCGACGCGGGCCTCGGCTTCCGGCCGTGCGAGGTACTCCCACACGCCGACCGAACCCCAGTCGTGGGCCAGCACGTGAACGGGACCGGCGGGGCTGACTGCACCGATCACCGCGTCGACGTCGTCGGCGAACCGGGCCATGGTGTAGGCCGAATGACGCCTGGGCACATCGGATCCGCCGACGCCACGGTTGTCGTAGCGGACGATGCGGTAGCGATCCTCGAGCAGCGCGACCACGCCGTCCCACACCACGTGCGAGTCGGGCCAGCCGTGCACCATGACGATCGTCGGCCCGTCCGGGTTGCCCTGCTCGTAGACGGCGATCCGCACGCCGTCGGCTCCGGTGACGGTGCGGGCGGTCACGTCAGTCATCCTCGAGTTCCCGTCGGAGTTCGCGCTTGCGTTCGATGCGGCGGCGGGCGTCGAAGTCGCGCATGCGCTGCGGGTAGCCGACCTTCTGCACGTCGTAGACCGGGATGTTCAGCTTGTCGCTGAGCCGCCGGGCGCCCTTGTCTCCGCCGGCGCGACGCCGGGTCCATTCGCCGTCGGCGGCCACCAGCACCACCGTCACCTCGGTGACGGTGGTCTTGGGTTCGACGAACGCCTCCACGCCGTGGTGTTCGGCGACCCACTGCCGCAGGTACTTGAGGTCGGCACCGGGGTCGCGCCGGTCGGAGGCGCCCTTGGAGCCGCGTCGGCGGAACGCGTCGAACAGTCCCAACTGGATCTCACTCCTCGGATCGGGCCTTCAATGGTGCCAGAGGAGCAACTCGGCCGGTCTGCGACGACCGTCGGGCCCGGACGTGACAGGATGGGCATCGAGCATTTTCGACCGTTACGCGACCGTTCGAGGAGTCACATCACATGGCCATCACCGTCCAGATGCCCGCACTCGGTGAGAGCGTCACCGAGGGGACCGTCACGAGATGGCTGAAGCAAGAAGGTGACACCGTCGAGGTCGACGAGCCCTTGCTCGAAGTGTCCACCGACAAGGTCGACACCGAGATCCCGTCCCCGGCCGCTGGCGTGCTGACCAAGATCATCGCCAACGAGGATGACACCGTCGAGGTCGGCGGCGACCTTGGCACCATCGGCGACGCCGGCGAGGGCGGCGGCGACAGTGCCCCCGCCGCCGAGGAGGAGTCCGAGCCCGAACCCGAGCCGGAACCCGAGCCGGAACCCGAGCCCGAGCCGGAGGCCAAGGAAGAGCCCAAGGCCAAGCCCGCCGCAGCGAGCAGCGGTGGTGGTGGCAAGTCGACCTCGGTCGTGATGCCCGAACTGGGTGAGTCCGTCACCGAGGGCACCGTCACCCGCTGGCTCAAGAAGGTCGGCGACAGCGTCGAGGTCGACGACGCGTTGGTCGAGGTCTCCACCGACAAGGTCGACACCGAGATCCCGTCGCCGGTCGCCGGCACCCTGCTCTCGATCACGGCCGACGAGGACGACACCGTCGCCGTCGGCGGCGAACTCGCGAAGATCGGTGACGCGGAGGCCGCACCCCAGGCCGACGAGCCCGAGCCAGAACCGGAGCCCGAGCCAGAGCCAGAGCCAGAGCCGGAGCCCGCCCCCAAGGCCGAGGAAGCCAAGCCCAAGCCGGAACCCAAGCCGGAACCCAAGCCGGAACCCAAGCCCGAGCCGAAGCCCGAACCCACGTCGGCACCCGCCGCCGAGGCGCCCGCCTCCGACGGCAGCCCGTACGTCACGCCACTGGTCCGCAAGTTGGCCGGCGAGAACGGCGTCGACCTGGGCTCGGTCAAGGGCACCGGTGTCGGTGGCCGCATCCGCAAGCAGGACGTGCTCGCCGCCGCGGAGGCCGCGAAGGCGCCTGCCGCCGAGGAGGCGGCCCCGGCCGCCGCGCAGGCCCCCGCCGCCAAGGCACCTGCCGCCGCACCGGCGCTGTCGCACCTGCGCGGGACCACGCAGAAGGCCAACCGCATCCGGCAGATCACCGCCAAGAAGACGCGCGAATCCCTGCAGACGACGGCACAGCTCACGCAGACCCACGAGGTCGACCTGACCAAGATCGTGGCGCTGCGGGCCCGCGCCAAGGCGACGTTCCAGGAACGCGAGGGCGTCAACCTCACGTATCTGCCGTTCTTCGCCGTCGCGGTGATCGACGCGCTGAAGGCGCACCCGAACGTCAACGCGAGCTACGACGAGGACTCGAAGGAGATCACCTACTACGACGCCGAGCACCTGGGCTTCGCGGTGGACACCGAACAGGGTCTGCTCTCCCCCGTGGTCAAGAACGCGGGCGACCTGTCGCTCGGCGGGCTCGCGCGGGCGATCGCCGACATCGCGGCGCGGGCACGTTCGGGCAACCTGAAGCCCGACGAGTTGTCCGGCGGCACGTTCACGATCACCAACATCGGCAGCCAGGGCGCGCTGTTCGACACGCCGATCCTGGTACCGCCGCAGGCGGCGATGCTGGGCACGGGTGCCATCGTCAAGCGGCCGCGCGTCGTGGTCGACGAGAACGGCAACGAGTCCATCGGCGTCCGGTCGGTGTGCTACCTGCCGCTCACCTACGACCACCGGCTCGTCGACGGCGCCGACGCCGGCCGCTTCCTGACGACGGTCAAACGGCGTCTCGAAGAGGGAGCGTTCGAGGCCGACCTCGGACTGTAGGCCTCGTGCGAAATGCCGTCATCGCGATCGCGGGATCCTCGGGGCTGATCGGCTCGGCGCTGACGTCGGCCCTGCGGGCCGCCGACCACCGGGTGCTGCGGTTGGTGCGCCGTGCCCCGTCCACCGCCGACGAGGTCTTCTGGGACCCGGACACCGGTGAGTTCGACGCGACCGCGCTGCGGGGCGCGGACGCCGTCGTCAACATGTGCGGCGTGAACGTCGCAGGCAAGCGGTGGTCGGGCGCGTTCAAGCAGAGCCTGCGCGACAGCCGCATCGGCCCCACCGAGGTGTTGTCCAGGGCCGTGGTCGAATCCGGTGTCCCGGTGCTGGTCAACTCCAGCGCGGTCGGCTACTACGGCGACGCCCGTGACCGCGTGGTCGAGGAGTCGGCTCCGGTCGGTCAGGGCTTCCTCGCAGGTTTGTGCCGGGACTGGGAAGCCGCGACCGAGTCCGCCACGGCCGCCGGCGTACGGGTGGTGCTGATGCGGACCGGCCTGGTGCTGTCACCGTCGGGCGGCATGCTCGCGAAGCTCAAGCCGCTCTTCGGGTTGGGGCTGGGCGCGCGGCTGGGCAGCGGCCGGCAGTACATGCCCTGGATCACCCTCGAGGACGAGATCCGGGCGTTGGAGTTCGCGATCGACGACGACGACCTCGTTGGCCCCGTCAACGGCACCGGACCCGCGCCCGTCACCAACGCCGAGTTCACCGCCGCCCTTGGTCGGGTGCTCAACCGGCCGACGCCGCTGGCGGTACCCAAGTTCGCCCTGCGGGCCGTGCTCGGCGAGCTGGCCGACGAGGGCCTGCTCGGCGGGCAGCGCGCCATCCCGGCGGCGCTGGAACGCGCCGGCTTCGAGTTCCGTCACCACACGATCGGCGAGGCGATGACCTACGTGACCGCGCCGAAGGCGTCCTGAGACGCGTAGCGTTGCCGGACATGGGCGCAGCATCGGTCCGCTCGGCGGACACCGACGTGGAGGTGCGACGACTGGGTTCGGTGGACTACCTGTCCGCCTGGGAATTGCAGCGCGAGGTGGCCGACGCACGGATGGCCGGCGGCCCCGACACCCTGCTGCTGCTCGAGCATCCCCCCGTGTTCACCGCGGGCCGGCGGACCGAGCCGCACGAGCGTCCCGTCTCCCCCGACGTCCCGGTGGTCGACACCGACCGCGGCGGGAAGATCACCTGGCACGGCCCCGGTCAGCTGGTCGGTTATCCGATCGTCGGATTGGCCCAGCCGCTGGACGTGGTGAAGTTCGTCCGCCGCCTCGAGGACGCATTGATCGCGGTGTGCGCGAGCTTCGGGCTCGAGACCGGCCGCGTCGAGGGCCGCTCGGGCGTGTGGGTGCCCGCCGACGACCTCCGCCCGGCCCGCAAGGTCGCCGCGATCGGCATCCGGGTCGCCCGGGCGACCACGCTGCACGGCTTTGCGGTCAACTGTGACAACGACCTCGCCGCGTACTCCTCGATCGTGCCGTGCGGCATCGCCGATGCGGGTGTCACGTCGCTGACCGCGGAACTCGGCCACCGCGTCACCGTCGACGACGTCGCCACCGTGGTGGCCGAGGCCGTCCCCGACGCCCTCGACGGCCGACCAGCGCTAGCATTGTCGAAGTGACCGTCGAACCGTCCGAGATCGCCAAGCTGCCCGTTTCGCCGACCGGCCGCAAGCTGCTGCGCCTCGAGGTGCGCAACGCCGAGACGCCGATCGAGCGCAAGCCGCCGTGGATCAAGACCAAGCTGAAGATGGGTCCGGAGTACAAGGAACTCAAGGCCCTGGTCAAGCGCGAGGGTCTGCACACCGTCTGCGAAGAGGCCGGCTGCCCCAACATCTACGAGTGCTGGGAAGACCGCGAGGCGACGTTCCTCATCGGTGGTGAGCAGTGCACCCGGCGGTGCGACTTCTGCCAGATCGACACCGGCAAGCCCTCGGAGTTGGACCGTGACGAGCCGCGGCGCGTCGCCGAGAGCGTCCAGGCGATGGGCCTTCGGTACTCGACCGTCACCGGCGTCGCTCGCGACGACCTGCCCGACGGCGGCGCGTGGCTGTACGCCGAAACGGTCCGCCAGATCAAGGCGCTGAACCCGAACACCGGCGTGGAGTTGCTCATCCCGGACTTCAACGCCATTCCCGAACAGCTCGAGACGGTCTTCGAGACGCGGCCGGAAGTGTTGGCGCACAACGTCGAAACCGTCCCGCGCATCTTCAAGCGCATTCGCCCCGCCTTCAAGTACGAGCGCAGCCTCTCGGTGATCACCGCCGCACGGGCCTACGGCCTGGTGACCAAGAGCAACCTGATCCTCGGCATGGGCGAGACCCCCGAGGAGGTGCGGACGGCGCTGGTCGACCTGCACGAGGCGGGCTGCGACATCATCACCATCACCCAGTACCTGCGGCCGACGGCGCGGCACCATCCCGTGGAGCGGTGGGTCAAGCCCGAGGAGTTCGTCGAACACGGCAAGTTCGCCGAGGAGCTGGGCTTCCCCGGGGTCCTGGCGGGCCCCTTGGTTCGGTCGTCCTACCGGGCGGGCAAGCTGTACGCCCAGGCGTCGCAGGCGCGTACCAGCCCGTCCTGATTCCCGGGTGGCGTCCACCCGTATCCTGATCGGATGGCGAAGACCCGCAAACCCGTTGCCGACAAGGCCGCCAAGGCCGAGGCGAAGGCTGCCCGCAAGGCCGCATCCAAGGAGCGCCGCAGTCAGCTCTGGCAGGCGTTCCAGATTCAGCGCAAGGAGGACAGCCGACTCCTGCCGTACATGATCGGCGCGTTCGTGCTGATCGTGGCGATTGCGGTGGTCATCGGCGTCGTCGTCGGCAACACGTTCACCTACGTAACGCTGATCCCGCTCGGCATCGTGCTGGGTCTGCTGGTGGCGTTCATCATCTTCGGGCGCCGTGCGCAGAAGTCGGTGTACCGCAAGGCCGAGGGCCAGACCGGTGCCGCGGCGTGGGCCCTGGACAACCTGCGCGGCAAGTGGCGCGTCACCCCGGGAGTGGCGGCGACCGGGCACTTCGACGCCGTGCACCGCGTGATCGGCCGGCCGGGCGTGATCTTCGTCGGCGAGGGTTCGGCGTCGCGGGTCAAGCCGCTGCTGGCGCAGGAGAAGAAGAAGACCGCCCGCCTGATCGGCGACGTCCCGATCTACGACTTCGTCGTCGGCAACGGCGAGGGCGAGGTGCCGCTGTCCAAGCTGGAGCGTCACCTCACCAAGCTGCCCGCCAACATCACGGCCAAGCAGATGGACTCCCTGGAGTCCCGGCTCGCGGCGCTCGGCTCCCGGATGGGGCCCGCCGCCATGCCGAAGGGCCCGCTGCCTCCCGGCGCCAAGATGCGCGGCGTGCAGCGCACCGTGCGGCGCAAGTAACCGAATTCGGCTCCGCTACGCGGGCCAGCCGCTAGTCTCCCCACTGCGCCTCTCCGCACGAGCGGGCGCCAAATGGCGTTTCGGCCATGAGCTTTGACGCCTTGGGGGGCATTCGATGTGTACTGCGTGCCAATGGGCACCTCATTTCGCGGCGTTCGGCGCCGCCCGGGCCACCAGGCGCACGGTGCTGACCGTCGCCGCGGTTGCAGCGGCCACCACCGCGATGACGGCGTGCTCGCCGAGCCGGGAATCCGCCTCGCCGAGTAGCGCCCCGAGCGCAGGCCCGCACGCGGACTTCGTCTTTCGCAACGGTCCGGTCTACACCGTCGCCGGCGACGACCCGTGGGCCGAGGCGGTGGCCGTCACGGGCAACACCATCACCCACGTCGGCGACGAGGCCGGGGCGATGGCCCAGGTCGGTGAGAAGACGCGGGTGGTCGACCTCGACGGGCGGCTGCTCATGCCCGGTTTCGTCGAGGCGCACATCCATCCGTTCATGGGCGCGTTCCTGACCTCCGGGCTCGACCTGCAACTGCCCACCGGGGCCGACGCCCTCGCCGCGATCGCCAAGTACGCCGCGGACAACCCGACCGGACCGGTGCGCGGGTTCGGTTGGCGCGTCGACATGTTCGGCCCCGAGGGACCCACCCGTGCGGACCTGGACCGGATCCTGCCGGACCGTCCCGCGTTCTTCTTCGCCATCGACGGCCACAGCCTCTGGGTCAACTCCAAGGCGTTGCAGATCGCCGGGGTCGACCGCAACACCCCCGATCCCATCCCCGGGTTCAGCTACTACGCCCGCGACGCCAACGGCGATCCCACCGGTTACGTGCTCGAAGTCGTCGCCGAGCTGGCCATCGTCAACGCGGTCGAGCCCATCTCCCCCGAGACCATGGCGAAGCTGCTGGCGTCGTGGACGCCGAAGGCCGCCGCGGCCGGCATCACCTCGGTGTTCGACGCCGGGGTGCCGCCGATCGGCGAGGATCAGGCGGCGATCCTCGAGCTCTACGTCGACGCGGAGAAGCGCGGCGAGTTGCCGTTCCGCGTCGTCGCGTCCTACGCGATCAAGGGTCCGCCGGTCGACGACGCGGTGGCCAAGATGACCGAGCTGCGCCAGCGCGTCGACACCGAGCTGGTGCAGGCCCGCGTGGTGAAGATCGTCGGCGACGGCACGCAGGGCGGATACACCGCCTGGCTGGTGGAGCCCTACGCCGACAAGCCCGACAGCATCGGCGGTTCGCCGTTCACCGAGGAGCAGTGGCACCGGATGGTGCGCGACGTCGACGCCGCCGGCTTCGACCTGCACGTCCACGCCTGCGGGGAACGCACCGCCCGGGTGGCTCTGGACGCCGTCCAGGAGGCCATCGGCGCCAACCCGCCGCGGGACCGTCGCCACACCGTCGCCCACCTGGTCTACGTCGAGGACTCCGACAACCCACGGTTCGGCGAACTCGGGGTCATCGCCCAGTTCTCGGCGAACTGGATGTCGGCCGACCCGGACACCGTGACCAACATGGGCGCCCGGTACGGCGCGCCGCGCAAGGACCTGCTGTACCGCCCCCAGGACGTGCTCAAGTCGGGCGGCCGGATCTCCCTTGGCTCCGATTGGCCCGCCGCGGGTTACTTCTCGACGTACAAGCCGCTGGAGTCAATCCAGATCGGCGTGACCCGGCAATTGATCGGCAAGCCGGACGCACCCGTCCTGGAACCCGCCGACCAACGGTTGTCGGTGGCCGAGGCGGTGCACGCCAACACGCTCGGCGCGGCTCATCAGATTCGGCTCGACGACAAGGTCGGGTCGCTGGCGACGGGCAAGCTCGCCGATCTGATCGTGCTGGACCGCAACATCATGACGGGCGAGCCGCACGACATCTCCCGCGCCACGGTCACGATGACCATGATGAACGGCCAGATCCGCCACGAGGTCTAACGCCGGACGACCGCCGTTCCGGTCAACCGGTCCTGGAAGCCGCGGCCGTCAGCGTCGGTGAACAGGGCCGGAATCACCAGCGCGACCAGCAGCACCCGGACGGTCGACCGCCCGATGCCGACGTGCTGGCGGTGGTCGACCGAGACGACCTGCAGCCCGAACGCCAATTGCCCCGGCGTGAAGCTGAACAACCGCACCGACACGGCGCCGAGCACCAGCCAGATGGCCTCCAGGACCAGCGCGCGGTGGTCGGCGAGCGTGCCGCTGCGGTCCATCGATCCGGCGAGCGAGGCCAGCCCCATCGCGATCAGCCAGTCCAGCGTGACGGCAAGGACCCGTCGCCCCGTGCCGACCAGTGAGCCCGGCCCAGACTGGGGCAGGCCGAGGCGTTGCCCGGCGAAGTCGTTGGGTCCCTGGCTGGCGTCGCCAGCCTCGGACGGTGGCGGTCCCGAGAGCCAGGAACCGAAGGTGCGGGCCATGAAACCAGCATAGGGTGGGCGGCTGGCACCACCACTGCGTAACGTCGGCGCAACATGCCTTTGACCGCCGCGCAATATGGTGTCCCTAGCGTCGAACGGCGGATCACCAGTCAAAGGAGAATTCTCAGTGCCAGAAAAGACTGCAGACGACATCTTCAAGCTGATCAAGGACGAGAACGTCGAGTACGTCGACATTCGCTTCTGCGATCTGCCGGGCGTCGTCCAGCACTTCTCGATCCCCGCCTCGGCCTTCGACGCGAGCGTGTTCGAGGACGGTTTGGCGTTCGACGGCTCGTCGGTGCGCGGCTTCCAGTCCATTCACGAGTCCGACATGATGCTCCTGCCGGATCCCAACACCGCGCGCATCGATCCGTTCCGGCACGCCAAGACGCTGAACCTCAGCTTCTTCGTGCACGACCCGTTCACCCGTGAGGCCTACTCGCGCGACCCGCGCAACGTGGCCCGCAAGGCCGAGAACTACCTCGCCAGCACCGGCATCGCCGACACCTGCTTCTTCGGTGCCGAGGCCGAGTTCTACATCTTCGACTCGGTGACCTTCGACTCGAAGATCAACGGCACCTCCTACGAGGTCGACTCCGAGTCGGGCTGGTGGAACACGGGCGAGCCGTTCGAGGCCGACGGCAGCCCCAACCTGGGCTACAAGGTCCGGCCCAAGGGCGGCTACTTCCCCGTCGCGCCGTATGACCACTACGTCGACCTGCGCGACGAGATGGCCACCAACCTGCAGAACGCCGGGTTCGTCCTGGAGCGCGGTCACCACGAGGTGGGCACCGCCGGCCAGGCCGAGATCAACTACAAGTTCGACACCCTGCTGGCCGCCGCCGACGACGTGCTGCTGTTCAAGTACATCATCAAGAACACGGCGTGGAAGAACGGCAAGACCGTCACCTTCATGCCCAAGCCGCTGTTCGGTGACAACGGTTCCGGCATGCACGCGCACCAGTCGCTGTGGAAGGACGGCAAGCCGCTGTTCCACGACGAGTCGGGCTACGCGGGTCTGTCCGATCTGGCGCGTCACTACATCGGCGGCATCCTGCACCACGCGCCGTCGCTGCTGGCGTTCACCAACCCGACGGTGAACTCCTACAAGCGTCTGGTGCCGGGCTACGAGGCGCCGATCAACCTGGTGTACAGCCAGCGCAACCGGTCGGCGTGCGTGCGCATCCCGATCACCGGCAACAATCCGAAGGCCAAGCGCCTCGAGTTCCGCTGCCCGGACAGCTCGGGCAACCCGTACCTGGCGTTCGCGGCGATGCTGATGGCCGGCATCGACGGCATCAAGAAGAAGATCGAGCCGTTGGCGCCCGTCGACAAGGACCTCTACGAGCTTCCCCCCGAGGAGGCCGCGAACATCCCCCAGGCGCCGACGTCGCTGTCCGCGGTGATCGACCGTCTCGAGGAGGATCACGACTACCTCACCGAAGGTGGCGTGTTCACGGAGGACCTGATCGACACCTGGATCTCCTACAAGCGGGAGAACGAGATCATGCCGATCCAGATCCGTCCGCACCCGTACGAGTTCGCGCTGTACTACGACGTGTGATCGGCTCCGCCGACGTGACGTCTAGTCGTAGCGATTAGCTGAGCAAACGACGCCGGGCGGAGTTCACTCCGCCCGGCTTCGTCGTGTCGGCGCGGGGTACGACTATGCGGACTGAAGTCCGGATAGTAGAGTCATCGGCATGCTGACGAATCTCGACGCCAGACTCGCCCCCCACGCCCCCGCCGTACTGAGCATCTTCCGCGTGGTCTTCGCGCTGCTGTTCCTGTGCCACGCCACCTCTCACCTCTTCGGCTGGCCGATGGCCGAGCAGCAGGCCCCCGTCGGCGTGTGGCCGTACTGGTACGCCGGGGTCATCGAACTGGTCACCGGCATCCTCATCGGCCTCGGATTGTTCACCCGCATCGCGGCGTTCATCGCCTCGGGCACCATGGCGTTCGCCTACTTCACGCAGCACCTGCCGAAGGGCCCCATCCCGCTGGTCGACGGCGGCGAGGCTGCCGTGCTCTACTGCTTCGCGTTCTTCCTGCTGGTGTTCACCGGCGGCGGCGCGTGGGCGATCGACGCCCGGCGGCGCACCGGCGCGGCGACGGTCAGCCGCACCAGGGGCTGACGCCCGCTCACCGGTCGAGTTCGAGGTCCTTGCGGAAGCGCTTCATGCCGTCGACCTTCTCCGCCGTCGTGGCCTGCGGCCCGGAGTAGAACATCCACGGTTGCGTCAGGACGTGGGTGATTCCGGCCGCTTCGGCACGGTCGTAGTCCGCAATGCTCACCGCGTCGACGAGCGGGGTCAGGATGGTGAAATCCTCCATCCCGAGCCCGTTTTCGGCGCGCAGTTCGCGCAACCGTCGGGCACTCGCGATGGCGCGGTCGGTGGTAATCAAATCACCGATCCAGCCGTCGTTACGAGCTGCCCGACGTAGCGCCACGTCGCTCAGCCCGCCGACGAAAATCGGAATGTGCGGCGGCGTGGGCTCCATCTCCAGGCGCGGGGCGGTGTAGAACTCCCCCTCGAACTCCGTCCACCCCGGCTGCCACAGCGCACGCAGCAGTTCGAGCATCTCGTCGGTGCGCTTGCCGCGGCGGTCGAAGCGCTGGCCCATCAGCGTGAACTCTTCCTCGCACCACCCCACGCCGATGCCGAATTCCACCCGGCCTCCGGCCAGATGTGCCGCCGTGCCAACGGCTTTCGCCACGGAATACGGGTCCCGCATGCCGGGGATGAACACCGTCGTGACGAAGTGCAGCCGTTCGGTGACCAGGGCCAGCGCGCCGATCAGCACCCACGGGTCGGGCCAGTCGGTGAACGGCGGCCACCGTCGCTCGCCGTCGGTGGTGTACGGGTAGGGCGTGGCCAGCTTCTCCAGGTTGACGACGTGGTCGGGGATGCCGAATCCGTCGTAGCCGAGATCGTCTGCCGCCTTCGCCAATTCGACGACTTCGCGGGTCGGCAGGAACGCGGGGCTGACGTAGAACTTCATCGCGCCCACGCCGGCATGATGAACACCCCGTCGGCCTCCACCGTCCAGCCGGCGGCGTCACCGAGGAAGCCGCGCGCGTAGGTCTTGATGCCCTCGGTCCGTTCGACGAAGGCCTCGGCCCGCACCGGACCCAGTGGGGTGCCGCGCAGGTAGCGCAGCGTGATGGTGCCGGTGAACAACGGCTTGGTGAGACCGTCGCTGGCCACCTCGCCGAGGAGGTGGTCGAGCACCAGGGCGCAGATGCCGCCGTGCACCAACCCCGGCGGCCCCTCGTAGGCCAGCCCGAGATCGAATTCGGCCCAGCAGCGACCGCCGTCCTCGTGCTGGATGTCCATCGGCGGCGCGATCGCATTGCGCAGTCCCACTGCGGGATTCGCCCACGCCAGCGGCCGGCCGGTGTCGGCGTGCCGCAGCGTCGACGTCGTGGTGCGCTGGGCGCTGCGCAGCCGGGCGGTGACCGCCTCGACGGCGGCGCGGGCCTCGCGGGCGGTGGCGTCGTCGACGTCGGTGCGGATGCCCGCGTCGATCAGCTCGCGGATCGCCTCGGTCAACGCGCCGTGCACCACCTGCTGGCGCTCGTACTCCTCGGCGGTGACGACGTCGAACGGAAATTCCGCGCTCACTCCCCGAAGACCCGTCGCACGACCGACTTCGCCCGCCGCGTCACCCGCAGGTAGTTGTCGAGGAACTCGCTGCCGTCGCTGTTGTCCCACCCGGCCGCGACGGCCACGGCGTTGAGCTGGCGGCCCGGTCCCGGCAGCTGGTCGGTGGGCTTGCCGCGCACCAGGACCAGCGCGTTGCGGGCCTTCGTCGCGGTCAACCAGGCTTGCCGCAGCAGGTCGACGTCGCCCTCGGCGATCAGTTCGGCGGCGCCGATCGCGTTCAGCGTGTCGAGCGTCGACGTGCTGTGCAGCGCCTCGATCTCGTGCCCGTAGCGCAACTGCAGCAGCTGGACGGTCCACTCGACGTCGGCCAGCCCGCCCCGGCCGAGCTTGGTGTGGGTGTTCGGGTCGGCGCCGCGGGGCAGCCGTTCCGCGTCGATCCGCGCCTTCACGCGTCGAATCTCCTGCACCGCTTCGGTGGACACGCCGCCGGGTGGGTAGCGGGTCTTGTCGACCATCAGAAGGAAGCGGTACCCGAGGTCCTCGTCACCCGCCACGCGGTGGGCCCGCAGCAGGGCCTGCACCTCCCAGGTTTGGGCGAATCTGGAGTAGTACGCCTCGTAGGAGGCGAGCGTGCGGACCAGCGGACCGCTGCGACCCTCCGGACGCAGGTTGGTGTCGACCTCCAGCGGCGGGTCCGCACTCGGCGTGCCCAGCAGCGCCCGAACCTGTTCGGCGATGGTGACCGACCACTTCACCGCCACGGATTCGTCTGCGCCGCCGACGGGTTCGCACACGAACATGACGTCGGCGTCGGAGCCGTAGCTCAGTTCCCCGCCACCGAGGCGGCCCATGCCGATCACGGCGATCCGGGCGGGCGCGCCGCCCGTCGGCGAGTTCGCGCGGATGACGACGTCCAGCGCGGCCTGCAGCACCGCGACCCACACCGACGTCAGCCCTCGGCACACCTCGGTGACCTCGAGCATGCCGAGCAGGTCCGCCGACGCCAGCCGGGCCAACTCCTGGCGCCGCAGCGTCCTCGCGGCGGCGATGGCGCGCAACGGGTCGGTGTGTCTGCTCGCCGACGCGACGAGTGCGTGGGCCAAGCTCTCCGGTTCGACCTCGAGCAGTTTGGGTCCCGACGGGCCGTCGGCGTACTGCCGGATGACCTCGGGTGCCCGCATGAGGAGCTCGGGCACGAACGCCGACGTGCCGAGCACGTGCATCAGCCGCTTGGCCACCGCGCCCTCGTCGCGCAGCGAGGCGAGGAACCACCGCTGCTCGGCCATCTCGTCGCTGAGTCTGCGGTAGGCCAGCAGGCCGGCGTCCGGGTCGGGTGCGTCGGACAGCCAATCCAGCAGCGTCGGCAGCAGCACCTGCTGGACCCGGCCACGTCGTCCGCTGCTGCCGGTCAGCGCGGCCAGGTGCGTCAGCGCGCTCTGCGGGCCCTCGTATCCCAGTGCGGCTAGCTGACGTTCGGCCGCTTCCGGCGACATGCTGGGCAGGAGTTCGACGGCGTTGCCCTCGACGGACTCCAGCAGCGGTTGGTAGAAGAGCTTGGCGTGCAGGCGCGACACCCGCAGGCTCTGGCGCTTGAGCTCCTCCCGCAGCACGCCGAGGGAGTCGTGCTGGCCGTCGGGTCGCATGTGCGCGGCGCGGGCCAGCCACCGCATGGCCTCTTCGTCACCCGCTTCGGGCAGCATGTGGGTGCGCTTGAGCCGCTGCAGTTGCAGGCGGTGCTCGAGCAGCCGCAGGAACTCATAGGACGCAGTGAGATTCGCGGCGTCGTCACGGCCGACGTAGCCACCGGCGCCCAGCGCCGCGAGCGCGTCGACGGTCGAGGCCACGTGCAGCGAATCGTCGTTGCGGCCGTGCACCAGTTGCAGCAGCTGGACGGCGAACTCGACGTCGCGCAGTCCGCCGGTGCCGAGCTTAATCTCGCGGGACCTGACCCCGGCGGGCACCAGTTCCTCAACCCGCCGGCGCATCTTCTGGACCTCCGAGACAAAGTCCTCGCGTTCGCGCGCCGCCCACACCATCGGCATCAGGGCCGCCACGTACTGCTCGCCGAGTTCGGCGTCGCCCACGGCCGGGCGGGCCTTGAGCAGCGCCTGGAACTCCCACGTCTTGGCCCACCGCTCGTAGTACGCCACATGGGATTCCAGCGTCCGAACCAGCTCGCCGCTCTTGCCCTCGGGTCGCAGGCCGGCGTCGACTTCGAAGAACGCGTCGCCGGCGAACCGCATCATCTCCCCGGCGAGCCTGGCGGTGACCGCGTCGGCCTTCTCGGCGACGAAGATGACGTCGACGTCGCTGACGTAGTTCAGTTCGCGCGCGCCGCACTTGCCCATCGCGATGACGGCCAGTCGCGGCGGGGCGTCGTCCTTGCACACGGTCCTGGTCGCGACGACGAGGGCGGCGGCCAACGCGGCGTCGGCGAGGTCGGCCAGGTGCTCCCCCACCGTCGGGAACGGCAGCACGGGTTCGTTCTCCACGGTGGGAGCCAGGTCGAGTGCCGCCAGCACCAACAGCCGGTCACGGTAGAGCACGCGCAAATCGTTTGTCTCCGAGGTGTTCTCGGCCATCCCGATGAAGACGCGGTGGAGTTCGTCGCGGTCGGGCAGGGTGACCTGGCCCGCCAGCAGGTGCCAGGACGTGGGTTGGGCGACGAGGTGGTCACCGAGCGCGAGGGAGGAACCGAGCACGCCGAACAGCCGGCCGCGCAGCCCGCGGTCCTTCACCAGGGCGCGGTTGAGTTCGTCCCATCCGTCGCCGAGGGCGTCGGCGAGCCGCACCATCGTCCGCAGGGCGGTGTCGGCGTCGGGTGCCCGGGACAACGACCACAACAGTTCGACGTAGTCGTCGGTGGTCCAGCCCAGCCGGTCCAGGTCCGCACGCGCGGGTGGTTCGACCAAGCCCAGCCTGCCGACGCTGGGCAGCGTCGGTCGCTGCGTCGCGGGTTTTGCCACCCCATCACGGTAACGCAGGGGGTGCGGGCCCCGGCGCTACAGGGAGAGGTAGGCCTTCAGCTCGTACGGCGTCACGTTGCTGCGGTAGGTCTCCCACTCGGCGCGCTTGTTGCGCAGGAAGAAGTCGAAGACGTGTTCGCCGAGCGCCTCGGCGACCAGTTCGGAGTTCTCCATCTCGCCGAGGGCCACGCCGAGGCTGCCCGGCAGTTCCTTGTAGCCCATCGCGCGGCGTTCCTCCGGCGTCAGGTTCCAGACGTTGTCCTCGGCCTGCGGACCGAGCACGTAGTTCTTCTCGACGCCGCGCAGTCCGGCCGCCAGCAGGACGGCGAACGCGAGGTACGGGTTGCAGGCCGAGTCGGGGCTGCGCACCTCGATGCGTCGTGAGGACGCCTTGCGCGGGGTGTACATCGGGACCCGGACGAGCGCCGACCGGTTGGCCGCTCCCCACGAGGCCGCGGTGGGGGCTTCGCCGCCGTGCACCAGGCGTTTGTAGGAGTTGACCCACTGGTTGGTGACGGCGCTGATCTCGCTGGCGTGTTCGAGGATGCCCGCGATGAAGGACTTGCCGATGTCGGAGAGTTGCAGCGGGTCGTCGGGGGTGTGGAAGGCGTTGGCGTCACCCTCGAAGAGGCTCATGTGGGTGTGCATCGCCGAACCGGGGTACTGCGAGAACGGCTTCGGCATGAACGTGGCCCGGACGCCCTCGGTGAGGGCCACTTCCTTGACGACGTAGCGGAACGTCATCACGTTGTCGGCCATCGACAGCGCGTCGGCGTAGCGCAGGTCGATCTCCTGCTGTCCGGGCGCGCCCTCGTGGTGGCTGAACTCCACCGAGATGCCCATCGACTCCAGCGCGTCGATCGCGTGCCTGCGGAAGTTGGGGGCCGAGTCGTGCACCGCCTGGTCGAAGTAGCCGCCGTTGTCGGCGGGCACCGGCTCGGAGCCGTCGTAGAGTCCGGGCTGCAACAGGAAGAACTCGATCTCCGGATGCACGTAGCAGGAGAAGCCGAGCTCGCTGGCCTTGGCCAGCTGCCTACGCAGGACGTGCCGCGAATCGGCCCAGGACGGCGATCCGTCGGGCATCGTGATGTCGCAGAACATCCGGGCGGAGTGGTGCTTGCCGCCGCTGGTGGTCCAGGGCAGCACCTGGAAGGTCGACGGATCGGGACGGGCGACGGTGTCGGACTCCGACACCCGGGCGAAGCCCTCGATCGACGATCCGTCGAAGCCGATGCCCTCCTCGAAGGCGCCCTCTAGCTCGGCAGGCGCGATCGCCACGGACTTGAGGTACCCGAGTACGTCGGTGAACCACAGCCGCACGAATCGGATGTCACGCTCCTCGAGCGTCCGGAGCACGAATTCCTTCTGCCGATCCATGTGCGAAGCGTAGGCACCCGCTGTTAATTCCGTGTTACGCGCCTGCTGCGTATGGTGTGCGGCTCGGCGTTTCAGCGGGGCCGGCAGAGAAACCACGCCTGGCTGCTGGCGAACCCGCGCAGCTGCCCGACCGGAGTGAATTGCGTTTCCTCGATGACGAGGTGGTGCGCGACCCGCTCGCGCAGCGCCCGCCAGTTGAAGCCGAAGTGCGAGTAGCCCTCGGCGCCGTCGACCTTGTACAGCGGCCGCTCGACCGCGGTGTTGCGGCCAGCAAACACCATCTTGGCGGCGTCGGCGGGGGTGTACCGCTCGACCATGTGGTAGCTGCTGTTGCCCATGCGGCGGGCCAGCGCACGGATCGACTGCTTCAACACGAAGGAGGGGCCGATTTCGATGGGCACGCTGACGATCACTCGGCCACCGGGAGCGGCCAGCCGGGCCAGGTCGGCCAGCACGATCTCGACGATGTCCTCGGTGCAGTGCTCCAGGGTCTCCATGCACGTCACCACGTCGAAGGTGCCGTCGTAGTCGCTCGTCAGATCGCCGATCACCGAGAAGCTGACGCCGTCGAGGTCGGCGAATCTTTCCTTGCAGCCCTCGATTTGGTTGGCGTCGATGTCGGCGCCGTGCCCGGTGACGAACTTCTCCCTGGCCATGGCGAGGAACGTGCCGTCGCCGCAGCCGTAGTCCAGCAGGTTCGCCGAATCGCGGTCGATCAGGCTGATCGCCTTGACGAAACGCGAGCGGTGACTCCAGGCGATGACCTTGTTGGAGTTGCCGATCTGATCGCGGTAGTAGTGGCCGTCCTCGACGACGGCGGTGGTGTCGTTGTCCATTCGGGTGCCGCTTCCTGGAGTCGCTGGCGCCCTGGCGTCGCCCTGTGTGCGCTAGACAGTAGCCGAGCTCACGGGCGAGTTCCAGTGCCGCCAGCTAACACTGCAGATTTTGCGGCGGTAACGCTGAGGCGACGAGGAAATTGACGACCGCGGAGTCGACGCACGCGTCGCCGTTGAACACCACGGTGTGCTGGGTGCCGTTGAACGTGATCAGCGACGCATCCATTTCGCGAGCTAGGTCGACCCCGGCCTGGTACGGCGTCGCCGGGTCGTGGGTGGTCGAGACGACGACCACCTTGCCGGGTCCCGGCGAGGACGCGGCGTGGGGCACCGACGTGGGCGGCACCGGCCACATCGCGCAATCGTCTCTGGGAGCGAAGCCAGTGAACTCGCCGTAGGCCATGAACGGGGCGGCGGCCCGCGCCTGCCGGTCGGCGTCGGCCCACACCGCGGGGTCGGTCGGGTACGGCGAGTCGACGCACCGGATGGCGGTGAACGCGTCCTGCTGGTTGGTGTAGTGCCCGGCGGTGTCGCGCTCCTGGTAGTCGTCGGCGAGCAGCAGCAGGTCCCCGGCGTCGGTGCCCCGCTGCAGGCCGAGCAGCCCACTGGTCAGGAACTTCCAGTAGCGCTGGGTGTAGAGCGCGTTGACCGTGCCGGTGATCGCGTCCTGGTAGCCGAGCCCCCGCGGGTCCGACGTCCGGCCAGGTTGCTGCACCAGGGGGTCGACCAGTTGGTGGTACCGCGCGACGAACTGGGTGGGGTCCTGGCCCAGCGGGCAGTCGACCGACCGCGCGCAGTCCGCGGCGTAGTCGTCGAACGCGGTCTGGAAGCCGGCCAGCTGGCGGACGTTCTCCGCCACCGGGTCGGCGCTGGGGTCCACCGCACCGTCGAGGACCATCGCGCGCACGCGGTCACCGAACAATTCGGCGTACCTGGAGCCGAGTTCGGTGCCGTAGGAGTAGCCGAGATAGTTGATCTGGTTCTCCCCCAACGCGGCCCGGACGACGTCCATGTCGCGCACCGTGGACGCCGTGCCCACGTTCGTCAGGAAGTCCTGGCCGGTGCGGTCGACGCAACCCCGGGCGATCTGCTGGTAGATCTGCTCGATGCGGGCCACTCCGGCGGGGCTGTAGTCGGTGAGGGATTCGCGGCGGTAGGCGTCGAACTCGGCGTCGCTGCGGCAGCGCACCTGCGGGGTGGAGCGCCCGACGCCGCGCGGATCGAAGCCCACCAGGTCGAAGCGGCGGGTGACCTCGTTGTCGCCGAAGCTTGCGGCCATCGAGGCGACGGCGTCGACCGCGGACGCGCCGGGGCCGCCGGGGTTGACCATCAACGCACCGATCCGGTCGCCGGTGGCCGGCACTCGGATGACCGCCAATTGCGCTTGCGCGCCTGCGGGATTCGCGTAGTCGACGGGCACGCTCACCATGCCGCACTGAGCGGTGGGCAGTGCGCTGGCGGATCCGAGGAAGCCGGCGCAGCTGCCCCACACCGGGGGTTGGCCGTACCCGACGGCGGGCGACTCCCCGGGCGACGCCGCGGCAATCGGGCCCACGAGCGCCGACGCCAGAATCACTGCGGGCAGTGCCGCGATCAGCCTGCCCACCATCCACATGGCGAACATGGTTGCACGCAGCGGAGTTCGGTGGTCGTGCGGGACTCGAGCAGAGGCCAGTCGGAAACCGGACGGTGATCCGACGGTGACCTATGCCGTCAGCAGGTCGAGTTGGGCGGGGGTACCGCGACGTCGACCAGGTACTTGGCGGCGATGTCGTCGACGCACGTGTCGCCCTGGAAGACGACCGTGTGCTGGGTGCCGTCGAACGTCAGCAACGTGCCACCGAGTTGCTTGGCCAGGTCGACGCCGGCCTGGTACGGCGTCGCGGGATCGTTCGTCGTGGAGACCACCAGAACGGGCGGCAGTCCGGCGACGGAGATCCGGTGCGGCTTGGACGTGGCCGGCACCGGCCAGAAGGCGCACGTGCCGAGGGGGGCGTTCCCGGTGAACTGTCCGTAGCTCATGAACGGTGCCACCTCGCGGGCGCGCCGGTCCTCGTCGACGACGGTCTTGCGGTCGGTGATCGGCGGCTCGTCGACGCAGTTGACGGCGACCCGCACGTCGGTCGAGTTGTTGTAGTGCCCGCTCTCGTCACGACCCATGTAGAGGTCGGCGAGTTTGAGCATGGTGTCTCCGGAACCGTCCTTGAGCTCCGAGAGGCCCTGGGTGAGGTGGCGCCAGAGGTTCGGCGAGTACAGCGGCAGGATCGTGCCGACGATGGCGTCGCTGTAGCTGAGCCCTCGCGGATCGCTGGTCTTGGCGGGGTCGTTCACCAGCGGCTCGACCATGCTCTTGTAGACGTCGACCGCCTTGGTGGGATCGGTTCCGAGTGGGCACGTCGGCCTCTTGGCGCAGTCGGCCGCGTAGTCGTTGAACGCCGTCTGGAACGCCGCGGCCTGACGAATGTCGGCCTCCACCGGGTCGGCGTTGGGGTCGACGGCGCCGTCGAGGATCATCGCCCGCACGTTCTGCGGGTAGGCCTCCGCGTAGGCCGAGCCGATGCGGGTGCCGTAGGAGTAGCCGAGGTAGGTCAGCTTCTGGTCCCCGAGCGCGGCCCGCATGGCGTCGAGATCCTTGATCACGCTTGACGTTCCGACGTTGGCGAGGAAGTCGTCGCCCATCTTCTCGACACAGCGCGCAACGAAGTCCTTGGTTTCCGACTCGATGTGGGCTACGCCTTCGGGCGTGTAGTCCACCTGGTCGTCGGCCCGTTGCCGGTCGTTGTCGGCGTCGGAGTTGCACCACACCGCCGGAGTCGACGCACCGACGCCGCGGGGGTCGAAGCCGACGAGGTCGAAGCGTTCGCGAACGGAGGCGGGGATCGCCCCCACCAAGGACGCCGCGGCTCCGACACCCGACTCGCCGGGACCGCCGGGATTGATGATCAGCGAGCCGATCTTGTCGCCGGTGGCCTTGAACCGGATCATCGCCAGGCGGGCCACGTCACCGTCGGGCTTGGTGTAATCGACCGGCACCGAGAGCTTTCCGCATTCGGCGCCGGCGGGGATGCGGACGTCCGAGGACGTGGCGTCGCATTGCGACCAGTCGATCGGCGCGCCCGGCCGGGGCGTGGCGATGACGCCGCGTCCGTCGACCAGTCTGCTGCAGCCGGCCACCAGCAGCACGATGAGAGTGGCCGCGAGGACCCCGCGTCTGAGGTTCATGGCTGTCATGCTGCCATGAAGGACCGTCGGCGCAGATGAGGGTGTTACCCCGCGGCGTTCACCAACTCCTTGAGTGCGACCTCGAAGTCGTCGGCCATGTCCCACAGATCGGGCAGCAAATCGGGGCACGAGATCAGGCCGACGTCGAGCGTGCCGTTGAGCGACATCACGGTGATGTTGAGCCCGGACCCGTGGAAGATCGGCCCCAGCGGATACATCGCGTTGACCTGCGCGCCCAGGAAGTACAGCGGCACCTGGGGCCCCGGCACGTTGGACACCACCAGGTTGTGCACCGGGACCGCGCTCGTCAGCCGGCTCGACGCGTAGACGCGCATCGCCACGCCGAACACCGCGGGCGCCGCGAACTGCGACCAGTCCTGCAGCAGCGTCGCCCCGATCGCCGCACTGTGTTGCTTGGCAACGGAATTCGCGTCGGCGATCGTCCGCAGGCGCTCACCCGGATCCTCGACGTCGGTGTGCAGGCTGGCGAACATGCCGGTCACCTGGTTGCGCCCCGGGCGGTCGGACTGGTCGTGCACCGACACCGGGACCATCGCGACCAGGGTGCTGTCGGGCAGCTCATCGCGGTCGAGCAGGAACCGCCGCAGGACGCCGGCGACCAAGGCCATCACCACGTCGTTGACCTTCACGCCGTAGTGGTTCTTGACGGCCTTGACGTCTTCGAGGTCGAGCTGGGCGAAGGCGACGTTGCGCCGCCCGGTGACGGTCGCGTTGAACCGGGTCTGGGGTGCGGCGAAGGGCGCCGCCATGGTGAGGCCGTTGCGCGCGCGCCGCACGGTGTCCACGACCGTCGACAGCGTCGACGGCACCACGTTGGCCAGCTTCAGCGGCCGGGTGGCGAACTTGATCGCGCCGCTGACGGCGATCTCCAGGTCCGATCCGCCGCCCACGCCCTTCACGGGCTCGGGTGCGGGGGCGTCGGCTTCGGTGGTGCAGAGCTGTGACATGAGGTTTGCCCCCGTCACCCCGTCGACGCCGGCGTGGTGCACCTTGGTCAGCACGGCGAGCCGGCCACCGGACTGCGCGTCGGTGCCCCCCACGTTCTCGATGATCCACATCTCCCACAGCGGCCTGGTGCGGTCGAGGGTGAGTGAGGCGATGTGTCCGCAGATCTCGCCGAGCTCGACGCGTCCGCCCGGCGACGGGAGTCCGATGCGGTGCAGGTGCCGGTCGACGTCGAAGTCGTGGTCCTCCACCCACACCGGGTGGTCCAGGTTGAAGCGGTTGTCGGCGAGCTTCTCCCGGAACTCGGGCATCGCCTTGATGCGCAGGGTCAGCGCGTCGCGCATCCGCTCGAAGCTGTATCCGCCGGGAATGGTGGACGGGTCGATCTCCAGGATCGAGCACACGTGCAGCGGCTGCGCAGCGGTTTCGAGGTAGAGGAAGCTGGCGTCGAGTCCGCTGAGCCGTTGCATGTCGCCGATGTTAGGCCCGCTACCGGTCCAGGTGTGAGGAACTGCACTTGCTCGGAGGTTCACCTTCGGTTGCGGGGATGACAGACTTGTGTCGTCAGATGACCCGGGGACCCGGATGGGCCTCGAGGAATGAATCGACGAATTGAGGACAATGATGTCTGAGCAGACGGTTTACGGTGCCGCCACCGAGACGCGGGCGCCCCGCAGCAAGACCCGGACCCACCACCTCCTGAAGTGGAAGGCCGAGGGCCACAAGTGGTCCATGCTGACCGCCTACGACTTCTCCACCGCACGCATCTTCGACGAGGCCGAGATTCCCGTGCTCCTCGTCGGCGACTCGGCGGCCAACGTCGTCTACGGCTACGACACCACGGTGCCGGTGACCGCCGACGAACTCATCCCCCTGGTCCGCGGCGTGGTGCGCGGCGCCCCGCATGCGCTGGTGGTGGCCGACCTCCCGTTCGGCAGCTACGAGGCCAGCCCGCAGCAGGCGCTCGCCACCGCGACGCGCTTCATGAAGGAGGCCGGGGCCGCCGCGGTGAAGCTGGAGGGCGGCGAGCGGGTCGCCGAGCAGATCGCGACGCTGACGCAGGCCGGCATTCCCGTGGTCGCCCACATCGGGTTCACCCCGCAGAGCGTCAACGGGCTCGGCGGCTTCCGCGTCCAGGGCCGGGGTGACGCCGCGGAGCAGACCGTGCACGACGCCATCGCCGTCGCCGAGGCCGGAGCGATCGCCGTCGTGCTCGAGATGGTGCCCGCCGAGCTGGCCACCCAGATCACGGGCAAGCTGACCATCCCGACGGTCGGCATCGGCGCCGGACCCAACTGCGACGCCCAGGTCCTCGTCTGGCAGGACATGGCCGGCATGACGGCGGGCCGGACCGCCAAGTTCGTCAAGAGGTTCGGTGACGTGGGCGGCGAACTGCGCCGGGCGGCAACGCAATACGCGGCCGACGTGGCGACCGGGGCGTTCCCGGCCGAGGAGCACTCCTTCTAGGCGAACTCGGGCCGGCGCTTGCCGAGGAACGCCGCGACGCCTTCCTTGCCGTCGGCCGAGTCGGCGCACTCCGAGATCAACCGGGCCTCGCGGGCCACCTGATCTTCGAAGGTGGCCGCGTACGCCGTGAGCAGCAGCTGCTTGACCGCCGCGTTGGAACGCCGTGCGCTGGAGGCCGTTCGGGCGGCCAGCTGGTCGAGCGCCGCCGGCAGCTCGGCGTCGGGCACGACGGTGGTGACCAGTCCCCACTGGGCCGCCTCGGCGGCGGTGAGCACCCGGTTGGTGATCATCAGCTCCTGGGTCTTGCGGAGGCCGATGAGGCGGGGCAGCAGGTAGGACGATCCGCCGTCCGGGCTAAGCCCCGCCTTCGTGTAGGCCATCGTGAACGACGCCGACTCCGCGGCCAGCACCAGGTCCCCGGACACCCCGAGCGGAAAGCCCGCGCCAGCCGCGACGCCGTTGACCGCGGTGATCACCACGGCATCCATCCTGGCGAAGGTCGACATCGCGCGGTGCAGGTCCTCGGCCATGCCGTTGACGTAGGCACCGGGGCTGGGCGCCGCGGCCACGGCCTTGAGATCGCCTCCGGCACAGAAGAACTTGCCCTCGCCGGTGATGGTGACCACCTTGACGGCGTCGTCGTCGCACAGGGCGGCGGCCTCGGCGAGTTCCCGCGTCAGCGTGTCGTTCATGCCGTTCGCGGCCTCGGGCCGGTCGAGGACGATGCCGACGACGGAGCCGGACCGGGTGAACTTCAGCGTTTCGAATTCGGGCACGGGCCGACGTTATCCCACCCGGTGGCCGAGCTTGGGTCGCGTGCGGCCGTTCGTTCACCTTGATGTGGCAACCTGTTCACCTACTCCAGAAAACGAACCGAAGGTGAAGATGCCAGCCCACAAGCGCAAGCCGTCGCGCCACACGGAGGTCGAGCGCAAGTTCGCGGTCACCGGCGACACCGTGTCCCCGTCCTTCGGCGGGTTGTCCGCGGTCGCCAAGGTGGAACGCTCCCCCGTCCAGCACCTCGACGCCGTCTACTTCGACACCCCGGACCAGGATCTCGCCCGGCATCGGATCACGTTGCGGCGCCGCACCGGTGGGCCCGACGCGGGCTGGCACCTCAAGCTTCCCGCCGGCGCCGACGCGAGGACCGAGGTGCGTACCCCCCTGGGCGACTCGGACGTTCCGGACGACACGGTCCCCGACGAGTTGCGCGACGTCGTGCTCGCGATCGTGCGGGACCGGCCGATTCGCCCGGTGGCGCACATCTCCACCGCCCGCACCGTCGACCTGTTGTACGGGGCGGACGGCCGTGCGCTCGCCGAGTTTTGCGACGACACCGTCCGGGCGTCGGCCGTGGGCGACGCCGAGCCGCAGGAGTGGCGCGAGTGGGAGCTCGAACTGGTCGAGAGCACGGGCTCCGCGGGTGACGCGGCGTTGCTCGACCGGCTGGCCAACCGGCTGTTCGACGCGGGCGCCGAACCGGCCGGGCACGGCTCGAAGCTGGCCAAGGTGCTGCGTACTCCGGCTGCCGCTGCGGTACCGCGCGCCGACGACCCAGTGCACCGCGCCGTGGGCGAACAGGTGGAGCAACTCCTGGTGTGGGACAGGGCCGTCCGCGCCGACGCCTGGGACTCGGTCCACCAGATGCGGGTGACCACGCGCAAGATCCGCAGCCTGCTGCGCGCCTCGGAGGAGTCGTTCGGCATCGCCGACGACTCGTGGCTGCTCGAGGAGCTCAAGGTGCTGGCCGGAATCCTCGGCGGCGCACGCGATGCCGAAGTGCTCGCGGAGAAGTACGAGACCGTGCTCGCGGAACTGCCCGCCGACCTGATCCGCGGGCCGGTTCACGAGCGGCTGGTCGAGGGTGCGAAGCGGCGCTACCGCGCCGGCTGGAAGCGGTCGCTGGTGGCAATGCGGTCCGAGCGCTACTTCCGCCTGCTCGACGGGCTGGAGGCGCTGCTCACCGCGGAGCCGGTGCCGACGCAGAGCGGTGCGGCCCCCGAACCCGTCACCGTCGGTGCGGCGTACCGGAAGCTGCGCAAGGCCGCCAAGAAGGCGGAGGCGGCTGCCGCGGACGAGACCGTGTCCCCCGAGGATGCCGACGAGGCGCTGCACGCGATTCGCAAACGGGCCAAGCAGCTTCGCTACACCGCGTCGGCTCTCGGCGAGGACGTGGTGGAGAACAGGGCCAAGTCGATCCAGTCGCTGCTCGGCGATCATCAGGACAGCGTCGTCAGCCGCACGCATCTGTCCGAGGAGGCGAGGACGGCGCACGGCGCGGGCGAGGACACCTTCACCTACGGCGTGCTGTTCCAGCTGGAGTCCGAGATCGCCCGCCGCGCCGAGGAGCAACTCGACGCGGCGCTCACCGAACTCAAGAAGGCGGTGCGCGCCGCCCGCTAGGGGCGAGGCGGACGAGTTGGCCTGTAAGCCGGATTCTGTTCCGCGCCGTCATGACTGACGGCGCGGCGGCGACCATCCATCTGGACACACCGTCGCCGGGTGCCTCGAGCGGCCTACCCGCGGACTCGGGCGAGCAGCCCTCGAACGTCCGCGCAGCCGCAACCAGGTTGCGGCCTTCTTGGCCTTGCTTCGGGTGGGGTTTGCCTAGCCACTCCGGTCACCCGGAATGCTGGTGCGCTCTTACCGCACCGTTTCACCCTTACCACCCGAGGGTGGCGGTCTGTTCTCTGTGGCACTTTCCCGCGAGTCACCTCGGATTGCCGTTGGCAATCACCCTGCTCTGCGAAGTCCGGACTTTCCTCGACGTCGGGCAGAACCCGAACGCCGCGGCCGCCCGGCCAACTCGTCCGCGGTGAACACCGTACTCCCGAACTCCGGTCACGACGCCCACCGGCCCGACTCTGCGGTGACGGTGCTGGCTACTCGCACTTTCCCGCAGCCACCGCAGAGTGGGCGCTCAGGCGCGGCGCCGCAGCACCATCACGTTGTCGCGCCACGTGAACGGCTGGCCGTCGGGGTCGGTCCCGTCGCGGTCGACCACCTCGACGCGCGCCCGCTCCCACTGGTCGGCGGGCAGGTCCAGCTCGGCCAGCACCTCCTCGGGCGTGGGGAACGGGTGGTCGTGCGGCACCTTCTTGGAGAACGGCGGTGCTGCGGCGTGGTCGACGACGACGAGCCTGCCTCCCGGGGCGATGGCGTCTGCGGCCTTGCGCAGGATTTGGGGGCGCTCCAGCCGCACGGTCGAGTGCAGGAACTGCGCGGAGACCAGGTCGAAGGTCCCCTCGGAAAAGCTGTCCGACAGGTCGTGGCGTTCGAACACGATGCGATCGCGGACGCCCCGGGCCTCGGCGGCGGCCGCGGCGCGCCCGATCGCCGTCGCGGAGACGTCCACCGCCGTCACCTGCCACCCGTTCTCGGCCAGCCACACGGCGTCGCCGCCCTCGCCGCAGCCGAGGTCGAGGGCCCGGCCGGGGCTGACGTCGGCGAGGATGCCGGGCAGCTGGGCGTTGACGCGGCCGCTCCAGATGCGTTCGCGTTCTCCGTAGTGCGCTTCCCAGAACTTCTGGGCGTTCTGGTCGTCATGCTGCGACATCGGCGTTCTCCTTCAGGTCGGGCCAGGGTGGCACGGGCAGGCCGACGTCGTCGGCGAGCAGACTTTGGACGACGGCCGCAGCGCTCAGCGATCCGGCCGAGATCGCCGCGGCGACCTGGGGCATCGACGCGCTGAGGTCGCCGGCGGCGAATACGCCGGGCACCGACGTGCGATGGAACGCGTCGACCACGACGGCGTCCTCGGCGAGCGGTCCCGGCGGCGCCAGGGCAACTCCCAGCTGGGCGGCCAGGTCGGAGCGCTGGCGCAGCGTCGCCGCCACCAGCACGCCGCGGCGGGCCAGCCGCTCCCCGTCGGCGAACTCCACCGCCACCAGTTGGCCTGCCTCGGCGACGAGTCGGCTGATCTTGCGCTCGTCGGTCGGCAGGTCGGCGGTGAACGCCGCCGGGCCGTCGGTCAGCACCACGACGTCGTCGGTCCACCCGCGGAGCATCAGTGCCATGTGCACGGCGCGGTCGCCGCTGGCCAGCACGGCGAGCGGTTGGTCGCGGGCCTCCCAACCGTGACAGAACGGGCAGTGGAACGCCGACCGTCCCCACAGGTCGGCCAGCCCGGGGATCGGCGGCGTCACGTAGTCCATGCCCGTGGCCAGCAGCACCCGCCGGGTGTTCATTCGGGTGCCGTCAGCGAGGCCGAGGGTGAACCCGGCGCCGTCCGCCGCGCCGGTGGTCACCTCACCCGGCCGGACCTCCACGCTGGCGTACTTCTCGAGTTCGGCGCGGCCCATGGCGTACAACTCGGCCGGCGGTCGACCGTCGTGCCCGAGCAGCCCGCCGATGCCGTGGGCGGGCAGATTGCTCTGGCGTCCCGCGTCGACCACCAGCGTCCGGCGCCTGGCCCGGCCGAGCACGAGTGCCGCACTGAGGCCCGCGGCGCCACCGCCGACGACGACGCAATCCCATTCCCTGTTGTCCATGGCACCACCTTGCCGACCGTGCGCCCGTTCTGCCAACATGTTTTGCCATGCAGGCAAAGAGCACCGACGACGTGGACCTCCGAGTCAGGCGACGGCTGCGCGAACTGCGCACCCAGCGTGGCCTCACCCTTGAGGAGGTCGCCACCAGGGCCGACATCGACGTCTCCACGCTGAGCCGGCTGGAGTCGGGCAAGCGACGGTTGGCGCTGGACCACCTGCCACGGCTGGCGGCCGCGCTGTCGGTCAGCACCGACGACCTACTGCGCGCCCCGGCCGCGGAGGATCCCCGCGTGAAGGGCGCCTCCCAGACCCACGACGGGGTCACCTACTGGCCGCTGACCCACAGCGGTCCCGCGGCCGGCTTGCACGCCTTCAAGATTCGCGTGAGCGCCCGGCGACGCACTCCCCCGAGCGAGTTTCCGGTGCACGACGGCCAGGACTGGATGTACGTGCTGTCCGGCCGCCTGCGGTTGATCCTCGGCGACCGCGACTTCATCATCAAACCCGGTGAAGCCGTGGAGTTCTCGACGTGGACGCCGCACTGGTTCGGCACCGTCGACGGCCCCGTCGAAGCGGTGGCCATCTTCGGCCCGCACGGCGAGCGGTTGCACCTACACGCTTGAGCCGGAGTCCTTGGTCTCGGGTCCGAGCAGCTTGCGCACCGAGATGCGAGAACCGAAGGGCTGCAACATCTGACTGGCCGGACGGGTCCGCACGTTCAACGGCCACCAGAACCAGCGACCGAGAAGCGCGGCGATGGACGGGGTCATGAACGACCGGACGATCAGGGTGTCGAACAGCAGGCCCATGGCGATCGTGGTGCCGATCTGGCCGAGCACGACCAGGTCGCTGAACGCGAAGGACGCCATCGTGAAGGCAAAGACCAGCCCGGCGGCGGTGACGACGCCACCCGTGCCCGCCATCGCCCGGATGATGCCCGTGTTCAGGCCCGCCCCGATCTCCTCCTTGAATCTCGATATCAGCAGCAGGTTGTAGTCGGCGCCGACCGCCAGCAGCAGGATGATCGCCAGTGCAGGCACGATCCAGTAGAGCTCGATGCCGAAGATGTACTGCCACACCAGGACTGCCAGGCCCAGCGAGGCGCCCAGCGACAGCACGACGGTGCCGACGATCACCACCGCGGCAACCATGCTGCGGGTGATGAACACCATGATGAGCAGGATCAGGGCGATCGCGGCGATGGCCACGATCAGCAGGTCGTACGTCGACCCCTCCTGGATGTCCTTGTAGGTCGACGCGGTGCCGGCGACGTAGATCTCCGCGTCGGACAGCGGTGTCGCCTTGATCGCGTCGAACGCGGCGTTTCGCAGGGCGTCGATGTGCGAGATGCCCTCGGGCGTCGCGGGATTTCCCTCGTGCGTGATCGTCATCCTGGCGGCCTTGCCGTCGGGTGACATGAACAGCTTGAGACCGCGCTTGAAGTCCGCGTTGTCGAAGGCCTCCGGGGGGAGGTAGAACGAGTCGTCGTTCTTGGCGTCGTCGAAGGCCTTGCCCAGTGCGGTCGCGTTCTTCAACGCCTCCTGGCTCTGGGTGTTGGTGCCGCCGGTGGTTGCGTAGTTCGACTGCAGCAGTTCACGATTGGCTTCCTGCACGTCGATCTGGGGCGGGATCAACGCCACCAGTTGCGGCTGCAGGGCGTTGAGCTTGTCGAGGCTGGCAGTGATCTTGCCGAACTGGTCGCTGAGGGTGGAGATGCCGTCCAGCGAGTCGAACACCGACCGCAGGGCCGCGCATGACGGGATGTCGAAGCAGTGCGGCTCCCAGTAGAAGTAGTTGCGCAACGGCCGGAAGAAGTCGTCGAAGTTCGCGAGGTTGTCGCGGACCTGGTTGATCGTCGTCACCGTGTCGTGGAAGGCCTGAACCTGTTCGTCGGTGGCGGCGGCGCTCTGCTTCTGCAACTCGAGCTGCTGTTGCAGGATGGCGATCGACTTGCTGGTCTGGTCGACCTGCTTGAGGATGTCCTGCGCGCGGGCCTGCTGATAGCTCAGGTTCATGATCTGCCCGGCGCTCTGGGCGCTGATCTGAAACGGTATGGAGCTGTGGGTGATCGGCGTACCCAGAGGTCGGGTGATGGACTGCACGAGCGCGATGCCCGGAGTGTGCAACACGGCCTTGGCGACGCGTTCGAGGATCAGCATGTCCGACGGGTTGCGCATGTCGTGGTCGGATTCGATCATCAACAGCTCGGGGTTGAGCCGGGCCTCGGAGAAGTGCCGCTCCGCCGCGGCGTAACCGACGTTGGCCGGCGCGGTGTCGGGCAGGTAGGGCCGACCGTCGTAGCTGATCTTCGCGCCGGGCAACGCCAGCACGCCGATGGCGGCGATGCCGAGCGACACCACCAGGATCGGACCGGGCCACCGGACGATCGAGGTGCCGATGCGCCGCCATCCGGAGTTGCGCACCTTGCGCCGGGGCTCGAGCAGGCCGAACCGGCTGACGATCACGATGACGGCGGGTCCCAGCGTGAGCGCCGCCACCAGCGTCACCAGCACGCCCAACGCGGCGGGCACGCCGAGGGTCTGGAAGTACGGCAGCCGGGTGAAGTAGAGGCAGGCCACGGCGCCGACGATGGTCAGACCCGAACCGACGATCACGTGCACCGTGCCGCGGAACATGTCGTAGTACGCCTCGGCACGCTCCAGGCCTCGGTTGCGGGCTTCCTGATATCGGCCGACGAGGAAGATGGCGTAGTCGGTGCCCGCGGCAATCGCCAGGAGCGTCAGCAGGTTCGTCGCGTAGGTCGACAGGCCGATGACACCCGTGTGGCCCAGCGTCGCGACGACGCCTCGGGCGGCCATCAGCTCGACGGCCACCACGACCAGCATGATGAGCATGGTGATCAGCGAGCGGTAGACGATCAGCAGCATCACCGCGATGACCGCGAAGGTGATCGCGGTGACCTGATGGGTGCCGGCGTTGCCGACCTCGAAGTTGTCGGTGATGGTCGGGGCGGCGCCGGTGACGTAGGCCTTGACCCCGGGCGGTGCCGGGGTGTCGGCGACGATCTTGCGAATGCTGTCGACGGACTCGTTGGACAGCGCCTCGCCCTGGTTGCCGCGAAGGTAGACCTGGACGAGAGCGGCCTTGCCGTCCTTGCTCTGTGCGCCGCCGGCGGTCAGCGGGTCGCCCCAGAAGTCCTGAACGTGCTCGACGTGGGTGGTGTCCGCGTTGAGCTTCTTGACCAGTACGTCGTAGTAGTCGTGGGCGTTCTGGCCCAGCTTCTCGTCACCCTCGAGGACGATCATCGCGGCGCTGTCGGAGTCGAACTCCTCGAACTTCTGGCCGATGTGCCGCATCGCCATGATCGACGGCGAGTCCGACGCGTTCATCGCCACGGACCGCTCCTCGCCGACGGTCTCCAGTTGGGGCGAGACGATGTTGCTCAACACCGCTATCGCCACCCATAGCAAGAGGATCGGCACTGCCAGCGTCCAGATGAGGCGGGCCGGGCGGGACCTCTCCTCCGTGCCGTGCTGGCTCATGCGGACTTGTCCAGGCAGGCGATGTATCCGTTCACGTTGCTGGCGGACCTTTCGTCCTTGACGATCCCGTTGACGGTGATGCGGCAGGTGATGGGGGCGGAGTCACCCTGGGCGCGGAGATCCGCGAAGAGCGTGGGGTCGTCGGTGGTCAACGTGTGCGACCACGGCAACGGCACGTCGTCCACCCGTTGGGGTTGGGCGTGCTCGTCGAGGTAGTTGATGGTCGCCGTCGCCCCGGGACTGCCGAACACCTCGAAGAGGACTCGCTTGGGGTTGTAACCGGTGTTCTCGAGGGCGTCCGCAGCGGGCCGCGACACCTGATTGTCGGAGCCGAAGATGCCGTGCAGTCGGGTGACGCTGAAGACGACCAGCGCGACCACCACCACCGCGACGACGACGGTCCATTGCCGCTTGAGGACACGTCCGATCGAAAGCTTGCTCACCCGTACGCCTTTCGACAGCCGGCGACGCGGCATCCACCCGATTGCCCTCTCATGGCCATACTAAGAGCGACCTGAGAGACGGTACGGTACGGTACGGGGCGGTGCAAGTCGTCCCGACCCCTTGCGCACGAGGTGTATGTATGGTCTCCGATTCGACGGATCCGTCAGTTCGAACCGACGGCTGTCCATGGAGCGCCCGTGAGGCCGAACTCCTGGCCGTGACGTTGAAGTTGTTGCAGCAGCATGGATATGAACGTCTGACGGTCGAGGCCGTGGCCACCGAGGCCAAGGCCAGCAAGTCCACGATGTACCGGCGCTGGCCGTCGAAGGCCGACCTCGTGCTGGCGGCGTTCATCGAGGGCACCCGCGAGTCTGCGGTCCATCCGCACACCGGTTCGCTCCGCACCGACCTCTTGGCCATGGGCACGGCGGTATGCGCACAGAGCCGCGACCATGCGAGCACCATGCGCGCGGTGCTCAACGAGATGTCGCGCAGCGAGGCCCTCAGCGCCGCCATGCAGGAGAAGTTCGTCTACCACCGCAACGTCTTGATCCGGGAGGTGCTCGGGGACGCCGTGGCACGCGGGGAGATTCACGCCGAGGCGATCAACCCGGAGATCTGGGACGTCCTGCCGGGGTACCTGGTGTTCCGCTCGCTGGTCGCGGACCGACCGCCGACCGACGAGACGGTGCGCGCGCTGGTCGACGAGGTGCTGATGCCCAGCCTCACTCGAGATACGACGTCTGGTTGACCAGTCGCACCGACGAACCGCCGTCGGGGTAGAACTCCGCGATGGACAGCGACGCCAGGTCGAGGTGGAGCCGGTACAGGATGCCGGAACCCGCGTCGAGCGCCAGGCGCAGGATCGACTTGATCGGCGTCACGTGTGACACCACCAGCACCGTCGCGTCGCCGTATTCGGCGATGATCCGCGTGCGGGCCCGTCGCACCCGCGCCGCAACCGCGTCGAAGCTCTCTCCACCGCCGGGCGGTGCGACGCTGGTGTCCCGCAACCAGGCCCCGTGCATTTCCGGGTCTCGTTGCGCCGCTTCGCCGAACGTCAAGCCCTCCCAGGCGCCGAAGTGGGTTTCGATGAGGTCGTCGTCCACGGTGACGTCGAGCCCGAGTTCCTTGGCGGCCGCCGACGCGGTGTCGTGGGCACGCTGCAGTGGCGACGAGACGACCGCGGCGATGCCCCCGCGCCGGCCGAGGTAACGCGCCGCGGCGTCGGCCTGTTGCCGCCCGAGCTCGGTGAGCGGCGGATTGCCCTGGCCCGAATAGCGCCGGTCCACCGACAGCGCGGTCTGTCCGTGCCGCAGCAGGAAGAAGCGGGTGGGAGCGCCGCGCGCACCGGTCCAGCCGGCCGGTGAGATTGCCTCCGCCGACGCCGGCTTCGGCGCGAGCTGCTCGGCCGCGGCGTCCATGGCCTCGTTGGCCAGCCGGTCGGCGTGGGCGTTCTCGGCCCGCGGAATCCATGCGAACGAGACGCCACCGAAGGCGCGCGTCAGCTCCTCGGCACGCTCACGCAACGGAATCAGATCGGGATGCTTGACGCGCCACCGCCCCGACATCTGCTCCACGACCAACTTGGAGTCCAGCCGGGCGACGATCTCGGTGGCGCCCACGTCGGCCGCGGCCTCCAAACCTGCGATCAGGCCGCGGTATTCGGCCACGTTGTTGGTGGCCCGGCCGATGCCCTCCTTGCGCTCGGCCAGGACAGTCGAATGGTCCGCCGACCACACCACGGCGCCGTAGCCCGCCGGGCCGGGGTTGCCGCGCGAGCCTCCGTCGGCCTCGACGATCACCTTCATTCGCTGAAGTCCCGCACCCGCACCAGGATTGCCGAGCACTCCGGGCAGCGCAGCACCTCGTCCTCGCGAGCGGCGGAGATGCGGGCCAGCTCGCCCCGGTCGATTTCGATGCGGCACGCGCCGCACCGCCGCCCCTGCAGGCGGCCTGCCCCCACGCCTCCGTGGGCGCGCTGACGTTCGTAGAGCGCCACCAGTTCGGCGGGCGCCTTCGCGGCAACCTCTTCACGGCGCGCCAGCGCCTCGTGCCGGGACTGGTCGATCAGCACCAGCGCCTCGTCGCGTGCGGCGGTGGCGGCGTCGAGGTCGGACTGCATCTCCTCGAGCCGGTTCTCCTTCTCCACCAAGTCGTTCTGCAGCTTCTCGCGGTGCTCCATGATCTCCAACAACGAGTCCTCCAGGCTTTCCTGGCGGCGCTGCAGAGTCTCGAGTTCGTGCTGGATCTCCCCGACGTGCTTGGAGTCGACCGTGCCGCCGTCGAGCAGACCGCGGTCCCGGTCCTCGCGCTTGCGCACCGAGTCGATCTCACCCTCGAACTTTGCGACCTGCCCGTCGAGGTCCTCCAGGGCGATGCGCAGTGTCGCCAGCGCGTCGCCGGCCGCGCGGTGCTCGGCGGCGACGGCGTCGAGCTTCGTCTGCTCCTCGAGATGCTTGCCCCGATGGTCGAGACGGCTCAGCTCGGCGTCCACCGCCGCGATCTCGAGGATCAAACGCTGTTGTGACTCTTCGGCCTTCATGTGGTGCTGGTGTCCTTCTCTAGATTCCAGGGGTCCGTCCGGACCGGGCTGACGCGCACGTCGAGTGCCTCGCCGAAGTGCTTGCGCAACAAGGCCTCCGCTTGGCCGCACCAGGGGTACTCACTGGCCCAGTGCGCGACGTCGACCAGGGCGACGTCCGAGGCGCGGAGGTGCTCGTCGGCCGGATGATGTCGCAGATCGGCGGTGACGTAGGCGTGCACGTCGGCCGCTGCCACGGTGTCGAGGAGCGAGTCGCCCGCCCCGCCGCAGACTGCGACGCGGGACACCACGGCGTCGGGGTCGCCCGCCGCCCGCACTCCCCACGACGTGGCGGGAAGTCCGCGATTGACTCGAGAGACGAAGGCGCGCAGGCTCTCCGGGACGGGGAGCGCGCCGATGCGGCCGATGCCGACGTCGGACGGCAACGGTGCCAGGGAGACCACGTCGAACGCCGGCTCCTCGTATGGATGGGCGTGTCGCAGCGCGGCCAGCACCGTGGCGCGCCGAGCGGCGGGAGCAATCACCTCGACGCGGTCCTCCGCGACGTATTCGACCGCACCGACCGTGCCGATCGCGGGTGCCGCCCCGCCGTGCGGCAGGAACTGACCCGTGCCAGCGACGGTCCAGCTGCAGTGGGAGTAGTCGCCGAGCGCGCCGGCGCCCGCGGCGAACAACGCCGAGCGCAGCGCGTCGGTGTCCGCGGCGGGAACGTAGACCACCCACTTGTCGAGCCGCGTGCCGTCCGACACCGGCGACAGCACGTCCTCCACGATCAGCCCGAGCGCCTCGGCGAGCGCGTCGGACACCCCCGGGGTCGCCGAGTCGGCGTTGGTGTGCGCGGTGAACAGAGCACTGCCGCCGCGGATCAACCGGTGCAGGATCGCGCCCTTCGCCGTGGTGGCCGCCACCGTGTCCACGCCGCGCAACAGCAGCGGGTGGTGCGCCAGGAGGAGACCCCGTTCGGGCACCTCGGCGACGACGGAGGTGGTGGCGTCCACGGCGATGGTCACCGAGTCGACGGTCTCGGACGGGTCGCCACAGACCAGCCCGACTGAATCCCAGTCCGCGGCCAACGCGGGCGGGTACGCGCGCTCCAGCACTTCGATCACGTCGGCCAGCCGCGCGCTCATCGCCGTACCTCCCTTGCCGTTGCCTCGACGAAGCCTACGACGTCACCAGCACAAAGAGACGTTCCGGCAGCCACGACGGCGCTGCGAGCCCGAACCCTCGCCGACCGGGAAGGACCGCTCGCGACGCGACAGGAGACAATGGACGGGTGAGTCCCCAGCTGGTCATCTTCGATCTCGACGGTACGCTCACCGATTCCGCCCCCGGCATCGTCTCGAGCTTTCGCCGGGCGCTGGGTGAAATCGGTGCCGCGGTGCCCGACGGCGACCTGGCGAGCCTGGTCGTGGGCCCGCCGATGCACCAGACTCTGGCGGCCATCGGCCTCGGCGATCGTGCGGATCAGGCCTTCGCCGCGTACCGCGCCGACTACACCACCCGCGGCTGGTCGATGAACAGCCTGTTCGACGGGGTGACCGACCTCCTGACCGACCTGCGCACGGCCGGGGTGCGGTTGGCGGTCGCCACGTCGAAGAACGAGGTGACTGCCCGGCGCATCATCGAGCACTTCGGCATCGAGGAGTACTTCGAGGTGATTGCCGGCGCCAGCACCGACGGCGTACGGTCCGCCAAGGCCGACGTGGTGGCGCACGCCCTGGCCCAGCTCGGGCCGCTGCCGGAGCGCGTTCTCATGGTCGGCGACCGGTCCCACGACGTACTCGGGGCGGCCTCACACGGCATCGACACCGTGGTCGTCGAATGGGGCTACGGCGCGTCGGACTTCGACGGTCCCGACGCGGTCAGTGCCTTCAAGCACGTGGCGACGATGGCCGACCTGCGGGAGGTGCTCGGTGTCTGACTCGTCCCTCCACGTGACCTTCGTGTGCTCGGGGAACATCTGCCGGTCCCCGATGGCCGACAAGATGTTCGCCCACCAGATCGCCGAACGCGGCCTGTCGGACGTGGTGCGCACGAGCAGCGCGGGCACGGGCAGCTGGCACGTCGGCGATCCCGCCCACGAACGGGCGGTGCACGTTCTCGAACGGCACGGCTACCCCACGTCGCACCGCGCCTCGCACGTCGGAGACGACCACATATCGGCCGACATGGTCGTCGCGATGGGCCGAAATCACGTCCGCATCCTGCGTGATCTCGGCGTGCCCGAGGACCGGCTCCGGATGATGCGCTCCTTCGACCCGCGCTCGGCGGCGCACGCCCTGGACGTCGAGGACCCGTACTACGGCACGCTGGAGGACTACGAGGAGACCTTCGCGGTCATCGAGGCGTCGCTGCCCGGGTTGCACGCCTGGGTCGACGGACGGCTCGACCGACGGGGGGTGCCCGGCTGATGGGCCGCTTCGCGTTCCTGTTCAAGCCGCAGTGGCTGGCGCTGTACGTCGTCGCGATCGCGTTCGCCTACCTGTGCTTCACCGTGCTCGCGCCGTGGCAGCTCGGCAAGAACACCACGACGTCGAGGGAGAACGCGCAGATCTCCAACTCGGTGTCTCAACCCCCGGTGCCACTGACGACGCTTCTGCCGCAGCAGGATTCGGCCGCGCCCGGGGACCAGTGGCGACAGGTCACCGCCACCGGCCGATACCAGCCCGAGGCGCAGGTGCTGGTGCGGCTTCGCGTCATCGACGGCGATCCGGCCTATGAGGTGCTGCTGCCGTTCCACGTCGACGGCGGCCCGACCGTGCTCGTCGACCGCGGTTACGTCAAGCCCGAACGCGGCACGCAGGTACCGGACTTCGCCGCACCGCCGACCGGAACGGTCACCATCACCGCGCGACTACGCGATCCCGAATCCGTCGTCGCCGGCAAGGAGCCGTTCCGCGAGAACGGCATTCAGCAGGTCTATTCGATCAGCACCCAGCAGGTCTCCAAGGTGACGGGGGTGCCGCTGGCGGGGTCGTACCTGCAACTCGTCGACGGTCAACCGGGCGGGCTCGGGGTGATCGGCCTCCCCCATCTCGACGCGGGCCCGTTCCTGTCCTACGGCATCCAGTGGATCGCCTTCGGGATCGTCGCGCCGATCGGCGTGGGTTACTTCGTGATGGCGGAGGTCAAGCAACGCCGCCGGGAGAAGGCCCAGAGCGATTCGCGGGCCACCACGACGGCGCCGCTCACCGCGGAGCAGAAGCTCGCCGACCGCTACGGCCGGCGGCAGTGACCACGACGGCCGCGACCGCAGCGGCCAGCTGAACGGCGCGCGACAGCCGCACCGACCGGGTGACGTCGCCGACCCCGGGTGCGCGCCCCTCCCCCAGCGTCGGCCGCATCTCGAGCCGGTGGGCGTACTGCGTGGGTCCGCCGAGGCGCACGCCGAGCGCGCCGGCGAACGACGCCTCCACCACCCCTGCGTTGGGGCTCGGATGGTGGGCCGCGTCGCGGCGCCAGGCGGCCACGGCCGCCCGCGGGGACCCCGAGACGGCGGGCGCGCACACCGCCACGAGGAGCCCCGTCGCCCGGGCGGGCAGGTAGTTCGCGAGGTCGTCGAATCGCGCCGCCGCCCAACCGAACCGGAGAAGACGCGGCGACTTGTGGCCGATCATCGCATCCAGGGTGTTGGCGCCCCGGTAGACCAGCAGGCCGGGCACGCCGCCGATCGCACCCCACCACAGCGGTGCCACCTGGGCGTCGGCGGTGTTCTCGGCGACCGACTCCACCGTGGCGCGGGCGATGCCGTCCTCGTCCAGCGACTGGGGATCGCGTCCGCACAGCGACGGCACCAGGCCCCGCGCGCCGGCGACGTCGCCGTCGTCGAGGAAGTGCGCCATCGCCGCGCCCGTGCGCCCGAGGGACGTTCCGCCCAGGACGACGAACGTCGCCGCAGCCGTGACGGCTGCCGTCCATCCGGGTCCCCGCCGCGCCGCGGCCCGCTCGGCCACCACGCCGAGGGCGCCGAGCGCACCGAGCAGGATCCCCGTGTGAGCGACCCCGGCGGCCCGACGGTCGGAGTAGGTCAGCCGCTCCAGCGAGGACGCCACGGCGCCGAAGGCCGCCACCGGGTGACCGCGGCGCGGGTCGGCCCACAGCACGTCGGCCAGATACCCCAGCGCCAGGCCGACGGCTCGGCCGCGGCGGAGGGACTGGGACACCCGGGCACTGTCTCACGAGCCGCATGCCCCACCGCCGCCGGCGTCATTCGCGGTGCCGGGCGTGGCCGTCCGCTCGGCGATCGTCCCCGGAACGCTCGCGCTTGTCCGCGGTGCTCTCGCGTTTGCCCGCGGTGCGCTTGGGAGCGTCCGTGGACTTCTTCGCCGGTGACGAGGCCGGCCGCTTGGGCGCGTCCGCAGCGGCCGTCGACGCCGACGGCTTCTGAGCCGCCCGTTCCGCGCGCCGTTCTTGTCGGTCCATCTGGCGTTGCGCGACAACGTCCTTGGCGCGTGCCGCGGCATTGGCGGCCGGCACGCGGGCGGCGGCGGTCGCCGCCGGTGCGGTGGCCGTCACGGTCTCCTGCGGGTCGGCCGGGGCCTGTTGCAGCGTGGTGGCCACCACCTGACCCGCCGCAGCAAGGGAGTTCGCGGCGACCTGCATCACGGCATCCATGGGGTTTGGCGGCGCGGCGGTCGCCGTGGGGTCCGGTGTCTCGGCGATCACGGTCAGGGCGGCCAGGTCGGCGGGTGCCGCCTGCTGCGCATCTGGCAGGGCCAGGGCCATTCGCGCCATGGCCGGCGTCGTGCCGTCCTGTGAGGCCAATTCCTGGATGACGTAGGCCGCCGGCTTCCACGTGCCGTCGGAGCGAATGACACCGAAGGTGTCCTCGGGGTCGGCGCTTGCGGTGTTGCGATCCTGCAGAGTCCACACGAACGTCGGTCCCGTATAGCCGAGTGTGCGCCACGTCGTCAGCATGTCCTCCAGATAGGCGGCCTGGTTGTCCTCTCCGGCAACCGAACTGGGCTCTCCGTATTCGCTCGCCCAAATCAACTTGTCGCCGTCGCCGTTGGCCACCATCAGGTCGTGCATGGCGGCGAGTTGGTTGATCGGCGAGTCCGGCAGGTAACCGCCCTCGGAGAACGGCGTCGTGTACTGATACGGGTGGAACGACAGCGCGTCGAAGTACGGCTGCCCGCCCGCCGCGTAGATGCCGTCGACGAAGTCGATCGGATTCATCGTGAGGTTGCCGTAGGTGATCACCGAGCCGACGACTCCGCCGATGACCGTGGCGTCGGGGTCGGCGGCCTTGATCTGCGGGTAGGCGGCCTTCAACAGGTCGGTGTAGCCCGCGGGATCGGGTTGCGGCGAGTAGAAGATGTACGCGTTCGGCTCGTTCCAGATCTCGTACGCGCCAACCTTTCCGGCGTAGCGCTCGGCCACCGTCCCGGCGAACGCGCCGTAGGCGTCGGGTGACGCGGGCGCCCCGCTCAACGCCGGCTGTCCCGGTTCGGTTGCCCAGAACGGGGTGGAGTTGATCACCCCGAGCACGCCCATGCCACGCGAATCGGCCGCGTTGACCATGTAGTCGACGGTGCTCCAGTTGTAGTAACCGGGGTAGAACTCGACCCCGGCCCACGGAATCATGATCCGGACGTCGTTCACGCCCATTGCTTGCATCTGGTCGAGTTGGGCGTCGATCTGCGCCGGCGTCATGCCGTACAGGTCCGAATCGGCGAAGCCGATGGTGTCGCTGGATTCGTCGATGGCGGCGAGCGGAGCGACGTTCATCGTCACCGTGCGCACGGACGGCACCGTCGTGGTGACGCCGACCGCGGAGATGGCCACGGTCGCCATCCCCGCGACGACCAATTTGACTGCCGGCGAGTGCCAGTTCTTGTCAGTACTTTGCCGCATGGGTTTCTCACTTTCCTGATCTTGGTCCGCGGTCCAACGGTCCCCGCTGAACCGCACCTAGAAAGTGATGCCCGGTTGCCGTGTGACCTAACCCACTTTTCCACGGAACAGACAGCCTTGATCAGCATGTTTACCCGCTCACTACGACCTCCTGGCACACCGGATGCAACACGTCCCTACAGATTTGGCAAATTAGTCGCGGGCGTAATTCTGCGACTGGAATTCCGAGTCGAACGGCCGTTATCCATTAGCTGACGTTCAATCATCGGCAACGTGAGCACAACGCCCGATGATCAGAAATCGAGTTACCTACCCGGACGAGGAAAACGTTTCAACATACGGGTGTTCACCACGGAAAATCCCGGCGGGTGACCCCTGCGGGCGCGCATCGAGCAACGCCACGTCGTTTGCCATATTCAGCGCGGGCGTCAATCCGCCGCGGTGCGCCCCGCGCCCGGCAGCCCGATGCGTCGAACGCATGTTCTAATGAAGCTGACCGCACCGGCCCGCTCATCGCGGGCGACGTTCACCAAGGAGAGAGCCGCACCGATGACCGTAGACACCATGCCAGCAGAAGCGCCGTCCGCCGACTTCGACTCTCCCGACACGCCGGCCCCCACCCTCGCTCCCGCGCCGGAACCGGCCGCCACCGTCGCCGCCACCGACGACGAGCCGGTCAAGGCCCGGCCCCGGAAGGCGCCCGGCAAGAAGACCAAGACTCTCGAGCTGACCCTCACCGTGACGGGCACGGCCGACGGCGAATGGCGCGCGGAACTCAAGCAGGGCACCACTTTCCTTGCTCGCGACCTCGCCGTCGCAGCGGCCGCCGTCTCCCGGGCGGCCAAGGAGCTGCACGACGACCTCTCCACGCCCATCGACGCGGTCATCGAGGAGGCGCGCTCCCAGCAGGCCGCCAAGGTCGCCGCGCTGGAAGCCGAACTGGAAGCTGCGCGCAGGACCCTCGCCGACCTGGACTGAGACGCACCGGTTGGAACGCCGCCGTTTGCGCTCTGATTCGACATCGGTCAATATCGACGGGTGTCGAATCCAGAAACCGGGGCCGCAGACGACTGCTGCGTCCGGCCGCCCCTACTGCGGGAGCCGCTGTCGGAGAAGGCCGCCGTCGAGATGGCCACGAAGCTGAAGGCACTCGCCGATCCGGTGCGCTTGAGACTGTTCAGCGCCATTGCCAGCCACGCCGGCGGTGAGGCGTGCGTGTGCGACGTCTCCGCCGGGGTGGACGTGTCGCAACCGACGGTGTCCCACCACCTGAAGGTGCTTCGCGACGCCGGTCTGCTGACGTCGGAGCGGCGCGCCTCGTGGGTGTACTACACGGTCGTTCCCGAAGCGCTGCAGGACGTCTCGATCTTGCTCGACCTCACCACACCGGTGACGGCGTGACGTCGAGCTCACCGGTGGTGGCTAGGTTGACCACCCTGGACCGGTTCCTTCCGGTGTGGATCGGCGTGGCGATGGTCGCCGGCCTGGTGTTGGGCCGGTGGATCCCCGGCTTGAACACCGCACTGGACGGCGTTCAGGTCGACGGCATTTCGCTGCCCATTGCCCTCGGCCTGCTCATCATGATGTACCCGGTGCTGGCCAAGGTCCGCTACGACCGCCTCGACACCGTCACCGGTGACCGCAAGCTGTTGCTCAGCTCATTGTTCTTGAACTGGGTGTTCGGCCCGGCGCTGATGTTCGCGTTGGCCTGGCTGATGCTGCCCGACCTGCCCGAGTACCGGACCGGCCTGATCATCGTCGGTCTGGCCCGCTGCATCGCCATGGTCGTCATCTGGAACGACCTGGCCTGCGGTGACCGCGAAGCCGCCGCCGTCCTGGTCGCCCTGAACTCGATCTTCCAGGTCGTCATGTTCGCCGTCCTGGGCTGGTTCTACCTGTCGGTGCTGCCCGGCTGGCTCGGCTTGGAGCAGACGACCATCAGCACCTCACCGTGGCAGATCGCCACGTCGGTCCTGATCTTCCTCGGCATCCCACTGCTGGCCGGCTACCTGTCGCGCCGACTCGGCGAGAAGGCGAAGGGCCGCGACTGGTACGAGTCGAAATTCCTCCCACGGATCGGGCCGTGGGCGCTCTACGGGCTGCTGTTCACCATCGTCATTCTCTTTGCGCTGCAAGGAGAACAGATCACCACCCGCCCGCTGGACGTGGTGTGCATCGCACTTCCCCTGCTCGCCTACTTCGCGATCATGTGGGGCGGCGGATACCTCCTCGGCGCCGGGATCGGCCTCGGCTACCCACGCACCACCACCCTGGCCTTCACCGCGGCGGGCAACAACTTCGAACTCGCGATCGCCGTCGCCATCGCCACCTACGGCGCCACCTCCGGGCAAGCCCTGGCCGGGGTCGTGGGCCCGTTGATCGAAGTACCCGTCCTGGTCGGCCTGGTCTACGTCTCACTTGCGTTGCGCCAGCGCTTCGCCGACCGACGCCCCGTCGTCCCGGCACGACAGGGAACGTCATGACCACGCCGTCCGTCCTGTTCGTCTGCGTCAAGAACAGCGGCAAGTCTCAGATGGCCGCCGGGCTGATGCGTCAGTTGGCCGGCGACACCGTGGAGGTTCACTCGGCGGGCATTGCACCCGGCATCGCCGTCAACGACCTCTCGGCCCGCGCACTTCTCGAGGTTGGCGTCGACGTCACCGCCGAGGCGCCGACGTTGGTGGACTACGCGCTGGCCCGCTCCGTCGACGTCGTGGTGACGTTGGGCCGGGAAGTCCGCCTCGATCCGCTGCCGGGGATCACGGTCGAGAACTGGGACACCGACGAGCCCTCCGAACGGGGCGTCGACGGCCTCAAGCGGATGCGCCTGATTCGCGACGACATCACCGCGCGCGTGCACCACCTCTACTCGACGCTCATCGACTCGACCCCGTGACTCGAGGCCGGGAGCCCGCCGCCAGCAGTGCCCCGGCGGCAGCGATCGCGCCGAGAACCACGAACATGGCGGCATATCCGCCCAGGAGACTGGCCAGTGCGGCGCCGACGAACGGACCGACGGCGGTGGCGATCATGATGGGAGCGTTGAGATATGCGCTGAGGTGGCCGTAGTGGGCCGCACCCCACCGTTCGGTGACGGCGGTGGCTTGGAGCAACGTCATGATGCCGCGCATCACTCCCGCCCCGATCGCCACCGCCACCAAAGCCGGATAGGCAGTGAACATTCCGAGCAGTGCCGTGGTGGCCGCGACCCCGGCCATGATGATCACCGTCCGGGGCACGACGCCGACTCGCCGCACCAGCGTGTGATAGCCAAGCCGACCCAACACCTGGCCGGCGCCGCCGAGCCCGAGTGCGACGGCCGCAGCGCCGGTGCTGATGCCGCGTTGGCTCATCAACGGCACCAGGTTCGCGATCACGGCGTACGACGCCAGTCCGGCGAGCGCGAACGCCGCGACGAGCGCCACGAAGGCGCCGCTGCGCGCGGTGTGCGTCGGTGATTCGACGCTTCGTGCCACCACGGGCGGCCACCCGCGGCGCAGGCCGAAGAAGTGCGCGGGGATGGTGACCACCGCCATTATCAGGGCCAGCACCAAATAGGTTCCACGCCAGCTCATCTGCGCCGACAACGCCGCGGTCAGCGGTGCGAACACGGTGCTGGCGAAACCGGCGACCAGGGTCAGCACCGTGAGCGCCCGCACCGCGTCGGCGCCGAAGAACCGGGTCAGCGCGGCAAAGGCCGGCGCGTAGAACACCGCGCTCATCGCCACGCCGCCGACGATCCACGCCGCGACGAACCAACCGTAATTCGGCGCCGCCGCCACCGCGACCATCGTCAGACACCCGAGTGCCGACCCGGCCGTCATGATCCAGCGCGGGCCTACGCGGTCCAGCCACCTCCCGACGGGGATTCCGACCACCGCCGCGGTCACCAGCCCCGCCGAGAAGGCTGCGGTCACCGCTGGTGCCGACCAGCCGGTGTCCGCACTGATCTGCTCGGACAGGACCGTGAAGGCGTAGTAGAGCACGCCCCAGCTGATGATCTCGGTGACGCAGAGCGTGGTCAGCACCCGGCCCAACCCGTGGGATGCGGGTGGCGCTTGCACGGGTCCGGGGCTCATCCGCCAATCGTATTGAGCATCAACGCCGTCGGGGTCGCACCGCAGCACCCGCCGCCAGCGTCGTCGCCCTCGGCGACGTCGAACAGCCCGGCGCCGTTGCACACCCCGGTGTCGGGGAGAGTGAGTTCGACGCGCCGCGCGGCCTCGCGGTCACCGGCCAGTTCGGCGGCGATGCTGCGCACCTGCTCGTATCCGGTCATGGCGAGGAAGGTCGGCGCGCGCCCGTAGGACTTCATTCCCACGATGTAGAGATCCTGCTCCGGATGGGCGAGTTCGGCTGCGCCGTGCGGCAGCACGCTCCCACAGGAGTGCGTGTTGGGATCTATCGACGGCGCCAGCTTGACCGGCGCCTGCAGGATCGGATCCAATTCGATGCGCATCTCGGACAGGAACGACAGGTCCGGCCGGAACCCGGTGAGGACGACGACGTGGTCGGCCGGTGGCAGCGCACGACCGTCCTCGGCGACGACCACGGCGCGTCCGTCCACCACGTCGACGCGTTCGGTCCGGAAGCCGGTGGCCACGGCGACCAGACCCGCGTCGACCGTGTCGCGCGATCGCGCACCCAGCGCGCCCCGCTGGGGCAATTCGTCGGCGGCGCCGCCGCCGAAGGTGCCGTCGGTGACGCCGCGCCGCAGCACCCACGTCACCTTGGTGGACGGATTCGCGCGCGCCACCTCGCCGAGCTGGATCACCGCGGTCATCGCCGAGTGTCCGCTGCCGACCACCACGACGTGCCGGCCGGCGAAGGCCGCGGCCTGCGTCGGCGTCGGCGGGACGTAGCTCACCAGTCCGGCATCGGCGGCCACGCGTTCCCCCGTCGCGGAAACACTCTCGGCGCCAGCCGGATTCGGCTGCCCCCAGGTACCGGATGCGTCGACCACCGCGCGCGCCCGGAACCGTGCCTCGCACCCATGGGCGCCAGTCGAGTGGACGACGAACGGGACGTCGGCCCGGCCGGGGCTGACCAACCGGTCGCGGCCCAGTCGGGTGACCGCGTGCACTCGGGTGCCGTAGTGCACGTGCTCGGCAAGGGCGGCGGCGACCGGTGCGAGGTAGCCGTCGATCCACTCGCCGCCGGTGGGGAAGCCCGCGGCCGGGGCCGTCCACCCGGTGCGTTCGAGCAGTCGGGCGGATGCGGGGTCGACGAGTTCGGGCCACGGCGAGAAGGTGCGTACGTGTGCCCACTGCTCGACGGCCGCGCCGGGGCCGGGGCCGGCCTCCAAAACCAGCGGCACGAGGCCACGTTCGGACAGGTGAGCCGCCGCCGCCAGACCCAACGGCCCGGCGCCGATCACCAGGACGGGTAGCTCCGACATGTCGCACTCCCTCCATCGACGTTCTTCGATGGGTTCATCCTGCGCAACGCATCGATGAATGTCAATGCATATGGCACCATGGTCGACATGGCCGCTTCCGTGACGACCGCCGACCTGGCCTCGTGCTGCTCACCGTTGACCGGTGGCGTCCTGGAAACCGTTGCCGCCGAGCGCCTCGCATCCATGTTCAAGGCCCTCGCCGATCCGGCGCGGGTGAAGCTGGTGTCGCTGATCGCCGCGTCCGACGGCGGCGAAGCATGCATCTGCGACCTCACCGAGCCACTCGGGCTCAGCCAGCCGACGGTCTCCCACCACATGAAGATGCTCGTCGACGTCGGCCTCGTCAGTCGCGACCAACGGGGCAGATGGGCGTATTACCGCCTCGACGACGACGTCCTCGCCGCGATGGCCGCGGCACTGTCACCGCCTCGTTGACGTCGTCATCACGTCGCGTCGAGTTCGTCCAGGATCGGTGTCAGGGTCTCCCAGTTCTGCCGGGTGGCCTCTGCGGCACCGTCCGCATCACCCTGGCGGCTGAGCTCGATGATCCGCTTGTGCTGAGTGATCGACTGGCGGCCCGAAAGCGAAGAGAAGCGCAAGAACTCGACTCGGCGCAGCACCGGGGTGACCTGTTCGAGGACGACCGGGATCACCTCGTTCAGGCTGGCAACGACGAAGACGTCGTGAAACGCGTCGTCGGCGTGCATCCCAGATTCTGCGTCCTTCGCGGAAACGGCAGCGGCGAACTCCTTGTTCGCCCTCGTCAACGCGGCGAATTCGCCCCTGCCCATCAGCGGCACGGCAATCCGGACCGCAAGCGCGTGCAGTGACGCGGCGACGTCCTGCGCGTCGAGAACCGCCTTGCGCTCGATGGTCGACACCACGGTCGACCGACCAGGCAACGTGTGAACCAGGCCGGCCGTCTCCAGCCGGGCAATGGCCTCCCTGATCGGAGTGCGGCTGATTCCCAGCCACTTCTCCAGTTCGGGATCGCGCAACGTCTCCCCCGGCGCGAGTGTGCCGTTGACGATGGCATCCCGGATCGACACGTATGCCTGGTCTCGCAGCAGCGACCGTCGATGTTTCCCGTGTTCAGCTGGCACCGGCATGCAAAATATCTTATGCCAGGTTCACAGGTCGGACGGGAACCGTCCGCGGATCAGGTCGGCTGCCTTCTCTCCGATCATGATTGCCGCGGCATTCGTGTTGACGGGCACGATTCTCGGCATGATCGAGGCGTCGGCCACCCGCAGGCCGGCCAGTCCGTGCACCCGCAGCTCCGGGTCGACCACCGCCTCGGCCCCGGTTCCCATGGCACAGCTGCCAACTGGGTGGTAGTACGTCCCGGTGTTGTGCGCCAGAAAGGCCCGCAGCGACTTCTCGTCGGTGGCGTCGGGTCCGGGCAGCACCTCCCGACCGCGCCACGGACTGAACGCTTCAGTGGCCGCGATTTCACGTGCCACGGCCAGACCATGCATCATCCGTTTCACGTCGGACTCCGCGCCGAGGTAATTCGGATCGATCAGGGGCGCCGTCGCCGGGTCTGGCCCCGCAAGGCGGATCGAGCCCCTGGCGTCGGGCACCGTGGCGACGGCGAAGGTGAAACTGTTCACCGGAGTCACCAGATGGGGCAGGTGAAACGGCACGTGAATGAACATCAGCTGCATGTCCGGACCGGTGAGCGAGTCGTCGCTGCGCCACACCATGGACGTCTCGGCGAGGTTGGTCTGGCCGGCAGGCACGGGTTGCGCGGCCTCGTAGACGACACCGCACAGCGGGTGGTCGTGCAGGTTGCGCCCCACCCCGGGCAGGTCGTGCACGACGGTGACGTCGGCGGCACGCAGCTCTTCGGCCGGCCCCACGCCGGACAGGAGCAGCAACCGGGGCGAATCCACCGCACCGGCACTTAGCACGACCTCGGCGTCGGCATGGGCGGTGACGAGTCGCCCGGCACGATCGAAGTCGACACCGACGCAACGGTTCCCGTCGAAACGGAGCCGCCGCGCCCGGGACTCGGTGGAGATGGTCAGGTTGGGCCGGTGGCTCACCGGGTGCAGGTAGGCCGCGGCGGTGCTTTGCCGCGTGCCGAGGGTGATCGTCAGGTCATGCCAACCGGCGCCTTCGGCAACCGCGCCGTTGAAGTCGTCGGTCAGCGGGTAGCCCGCCGCGACGGCGCCGTCGAGGAAGACCTGGGACAGGGGATTGGCGACCTCGGGTGAGGCAGGCGCGGGATGCAGCGGGCCGTCGGTGCCACGGTAGTGCCGATCGTGGCCACCGACGGTCTCCATGCGCCGGAAGTAGGGCAGCACCGACTCGTAATCCCAGCCGGTGCAGCCGGCCTTGGCCCAGGCGTCGAAATCGCTGGGGTGTCCCCGCAGGAACACCATCGCGTTGATGCTGCTGCTGCCGCCGAGTGTGTGCCCGCGCGGCCAGTTGCGGGTCCGGCCATCGGCATTGGTCTGCGGGACCGTGTCGTAGGCATAGTCGACGTCCGTCCCCCACAGTGAGGGCCAGGCCGGTGGCGTGGCGATCTCGGGTCTGGTGTCGGCCGATCCGGACTCGAGCAACAGCACTCGGATGGACGGATCCTCGGACAGTCGGGCGGCGATGACGCATCCGGCTGAGCCGGCGCCGATCACCACGTAGTCGTAACGGTCGGAGGTGCTGCCGGTGTTCGTCATGTCTTCCACACTTTCTTCACTCGTTGACTGGGGATTGCGTCGGCGCGGTTGCGCCGACGTCAGTGGTTGGGGTTGCGTGGTTGCAGCACGAAGTCGTAACGCGCGAACAGCCAGGGGACCTTACATACGCCGCCGTCGGGCGTAGGCCCTGGCGCACGGCGCTCGAAATCGACGATCAGCCGGCTCTTCACACCGAACACGGCGTCGCTGTCAAGGAATTGAGCGCCCTTGGGAAACAGATGCGTGACCAGTGGCTCACAGCCGGGCCCGTCGACGAGGAAGTGGACGTGCGCCGGCCGGTAGTGACTGATGTCGGTGTGCGAGATCAGCTCGCCGACTGGACCATCCATCGGAATGCTGTAGCCGACCGGCGCGATCGTCCGCACGCAATAGGCCCCCGTCGACGTCGAGGTGTACTTCCCTCGCAATCGCGCCTCGTCGACGTCCAACTGGGCCTCATAGGCACCTTCGGCGTCGGCCTGCCACACGTCGAGCACCGCGTCCGCCACCGGCGTGCCATCCACTCGACGGACGGTGCCGACGATGAAGAGCGGCATCCCGGGGACCCCGTCGGACATGTCCGCACCGAAGTCGAATGCGGGCGAGCCGTCGACGTGGAATGGGCCGAGCACCGTCGCAGGCGTGGCAGCCGGGTCGAAGCGGTGGTTCACGTCGACGACGAGCATCGACAGCCCCAAGACGTCCGAGGCGAGGATGAACTCCTCGCGCTTGTCGTCGCTGATCTGCCCCGCGCGGGTGAGCCACTCGACGGCGGTCGACCATTCGGATTCGGTGAGCTCGACCGTGCGGGCGAAGTCGTGCAGGTACCGAACCAGTGTGGGCATGATTTCGGCCAGTCGCGGCTCGTGGGCGGTCGACCAACGTTGCGCGGCGACGTCCGTGATGTTTCGTTCAGTGATCGGTTCCATGGGTACGTTCCTCTCTCGTGTGACGCTCAGCCGAGCGTGGAGTCTGCGGCCTGCGTGATGAAGTCCGCGACGGCATCGGGTTGCGACACCGCCACCGCATGCGATGCCTTGATCTCGAGCGTGTGCGAGTTCGCCCGCTGTCCCATGAACCGCATGGACTCCGCGGGGATGGCGAGATCCTCGGTGGTGACCAGGTTCCACGACGGGATGGTCTTCCAGGCAGCCTTGGTGGCCGGCTCCTCCAAAGCGGCTGCGGTGATGGGCCTTTGAGTCGCAGCCATCAACGCCGTCACGTCCGCTGGAACGTCCGCGGCGAACACCTTGCGGAATTGGTCTTGCTCGATGTAGAGGTCGCTGCCCTCCATCCCGTCGGGTAGCGGGACGGGCAGGGTCTTCAGAGCGGGGCCGAGCTCGCCTCCGGGGAACTTCGCGGCCAACTCCGCCGTGCTCTCCCCCGGCTCGAGGATGAAGCTGGCGACGTAGACCAGCGCCTTGACGTTCGGCAGACCGTCGGCGGCTTGGCTCATCACCGACCCGCCGTAGGAGTGGCCGGCCAACACCACCGGGCCCCGCACGCCGTCGACCACGCTGCGCACGTGGCCCGCGTCGCTGGCCAGGCCTCGCAGCGGGTTGGCCACCGCGATCACCGGATACCCGTCGGCCTCCAGCGAGCGAACGACCCCGTTCCAGCTCGACGAGTCGGCGAACGCACCGTGGACCAGCACCACCGTCGGTCTGTCACCCGACGCGGTGTCCTCCGTGGCTCGTGCTCCTGCGCAACCGACGGTCAGTGCCGCCACGGCAACACCGGCGGTCATCGTCGTCTTGATGTTTCGGATCGTCATCGGTGACCCCTCCTGGTTGAGGTGCGCCCCGCGGGCGCCATGTGGACCTCGACGCTGTCAACCAATATATTGCATGTTGCATTCCCGGGAGCTCAGACTTCAGCGCCTCCCTGCCTTCCGTTGCCCGACAGACCCAGACAGATCGGCCCATCCGACGTGAATACCGTTATCGGTCAACGTGTTTCACTACGACGAGGTGGTCGTTACGCCAGCAGGAGCCGCGCCTCCGTTCGGATGACATCTGCGTCAGTGCGAATAAGAACAGCTCGAAGTTCGTTTCAGCCGTGCAATCAACCCGTCGACACACCGAGGACGATCGTGAACGAGCATCCACATCAGATGACCCCCAACGCCGGCGTCGACCGCCCCGCGATCGCGGTGCAACCAGCGTCGTGGCGCGCTCGATTGGCAGCCCGGCTCTTCGCGGATCACCTCGACCGGCAGCTGGCGGTGGGATTCGTCGGACCCATCGGCAGCGCACTGGCGGTTCGCGCCGCCCGCCTCGAATCCGACGACGAGCGTCACGCGGTCGCCCGTGCTCTTCGCCGCGGCGCGTGAGCGCTCACGGAATGGCAGTTGACCTTCCCGCAGGGGCAGACTGCACGCTCGTCGTCGTCAGCCAGCGGACGGCGACGATGCCTTCAACCGAAAGACTTCTGATGAGCGAGCGTTTGGTACCTACGGGGCATGGCTGCACCCGGATTTGGCAGGGTCACGCGTCGCGTACGCCGCCGAACTGGAAGACCTCGGTTTTCGCACGGTGTGGATCGGCATTGGAGCCGCACCAGTCGGCGACATGCAACTCTTCGACGACATGCTCGCCGCGACCCAAACCCCTGTGATCGCCGCCGCCATCGTGAAGATGTGGAACGACGACGCAGGCAGTCTCGCTCGCCACTACCACCGCATCGTCGACCGACACCGGACACGCGCGGAACGTCATGGGATCCAGCGCATTGCGGAACTACACCGACAACGTGCAGCGCCACGGGTTCACCAAGGACGACGTGTCCGATGCCCGCGTTTCGGGCCCTCGCCACCCGTCGACGTCCGGCAGCATGGATCGGCTAGGCCACCGTCTGCCCGACCTCGTCGAGCGAGGTGTTGCGCGTCTCCCGCATCACCAGCAGCGCGATGCCCGTCAGCGCGGCGGCGCACAGCAGGTACACCCCCACCCAGGCCACCCCGTAGCTGGTGGCCAGCCACGTCGCCACGAACGGGGCAATCGCCGCGCCGAGAATGCTCGAGGCGTTGTAGGCGACGCCGGATCCGGTGTATCGGACGTTCGTCGGGAACAGCTCGGGCAGAACGGCACTCATCGGTCCGAACGTCAGTCCCATCAACGTCATACCGATGATCAGGAACACCAGGGTGGACGTCGTCGTCGCCGAGCCGGGGCTCAGCAGCAGTCCGAAGGTCGTGCCGAAGACCATGATTCCCACGGTGATCACCAACAGGGTCACCCGCCGCCCGAAGCGGTCGGCCAGGATGCCCGTGACGGGCAGCATCGCGGCGAAGAACAACACCGAGATCAACTGCAGCTGAAGGAACTCGAGATAGGGAATGCCCAAACCGCCACCCTGGGCGGCCTTCTTGCCCGTGCCGAAGCTCAACGCCCAGGTGGTCACGACGTAGAACAGCGTGTAGGTGGCCAACATGACGAAGGTGCCGATGATCAACTGGCGCCAGTGCTTGCGGAACACCTCGGCGACGGGTGCGCGAAGCCGCTCGCCACGTTCGACGGCACGGGAGAACACGGGGGTCTCCGTCAGCCGCAACCGGACGTAGAGCCCGATGGCCACCATCACCGCGGACAGCAGGAACGGGATGCGCCAGCCCCAGGTGAGGAACGCGCCGTCGAGATCTGGATTGGCGGTGTCGAATCCGAGCCACAACACCAGAATGAGGAAGACGCCGTTGGCGAGGAGGAACCCGAACGGGGCGCCGAGTTGCGGCCACATCGCCGCCCACGCCCTCTTGCCGGGTTTCGCCGTCTCGGTGGCCAGCAGCGCCGCGCCGCTCCACTCCCCTCCGAGCGCCAAGCCTTGGCTGAAGCGCATCACCGCCAGCAGCGCGGGAGCGAGCAGCCCGACCTGGTGGTAGGTCGGCAGGGCGCCGATCAGGAAGGTGGCGATACCCATGACGAGGAGTGACGCCACCAGCGTGGTCTTGCGGCCGATCCGGTCGCCGAAGTGGCCGAACAGGATCGAACCCAGCGGGCGTGCGACGAAGGCCAGGCCGAACGTGGCCAGCGAGGCCAGCAGTGCCGTCGTCGGGTTGCCCTTGGGGAAGAACAGGTGGGGAAACACCGTGACGGCCGCGGTGGCGTAGGCGTAGAAGTCGTAGAACTCAATGGTGGTGCCGACCATCGAGGCGACGACGATGCGCCCGCGGGGCACGCCTGCGACGAGGTCGGGTTGCGGAGTAGTCATCGGTGGACATCCTCGCACCGGCAGTGGCGACGTGGATCGTCAGGCTCCGACGTCGCCTGCCAGACCGGTCCCGACCTAGAGCGAGCCCGCGACCACGTTTCCGTCGAAGACCACCGCGTCGACCTTGATCTCGCCGATCGAGCCGGCCGGTACGGCGAGCAAGTCGTGGCTCAGCACCGTCACGTTGGCGACCTTGCCCACCGTCAGCGAACCCATTCGATCGGCCAGCCGCATCTGCCGGGCGCCGTTGATCGTGTAGCCGGCCAGCAGCAGCTCACGCGACAGAGCGGCGTCCGCCGTCGGCCGCACGCTGCCCGGGTACACCGCAGGGTCCAGGGGATACTCGGGGTCCACCCGCGTCGCGGCAACCTGCATGCCGAACAACGGATTCGCCCGGTGCAGCTCGTACCCGGTCACCACGTCACTGGAGAACGCGAGGACGGCGCCGCTGCGGGCCATCTCGTTGAAGCGGTACATCCGATTCCAACGCTCGTCGCCCAGATGCTTCTGGGCCCCCTCCCCGAAGTAGCCCCCGGACCAGTGCGCCGTCCAGTTCACCATGATCCCCAGTTCGGCGGGACGGTGCATGTCGGCCGGATCGACGAGTTCACAGTGCGCCAAGGTCACCTGGATCGCCCAGGGGGTGCCTTCGGCGAGGAGTCGTGCGCGGGCTGCCTCCACCGCGTCACAGGCCACCCGAAAGGCTCGGTCCCCGACCAGGTGGACGTGAACGTCGACGCCCTCGCGGTTGCACGTCAGCAAGCACTCGGTGAGTTCGTCGACGTCCATCCCGATGTCACCCTGGTGGGTGCCCGACGCGTGGCTGCACGTCGGCGCGAGAACTGCGCTGTTGCCGCTCTCGTTCGTGCCGTCGAGGAAGAGCTTCACGGTGGTCATGCCGACGTGTGCGCTCGAGTACTGCGCGTGAAGGCGCTGCAACCGCCGAATGACGTCGGGGAGGTCATCCGCACCACGAAAGCGCAGCGCGCCTTGGTAGTACACGTTGAGCTCTCCGCGCCGGTCCAACTCGGCCACGGCGTCGAGGATTTGGTCGTCGTCGACCAAGGCTTCGAACACGGCCGTCACCCCGTGTTCGGTCATGAATCTGAAGAAGTCGCCGACCCGCTCCGCGGTCAGCTCGTGCGGCGGCGTCCAGCCGATGTTCTCGTAGAGCCGGTCGACGAAGTGCAGGTGCACGAGCTCGCGCAGAAGCCCCGTGGGCTCACCGTTCTCGTCGCGGACGAACATCTCGAGGCCGGGGACCGGATCGGGTGTCTCTTTGGTGATCTCCATCAGCTCGAGCATCTTGCTGTTGACCCAGTGCTCGTGCTCGCTGAAGTCCTGACAGAGACACGGCCGGTCCGAGACCGCGGTGTCCAACAGTTCCTTGGTGGGTGCGCAGTCACGGAAGGTGGCACTTGGGTAGTACTCGAAGTACAGGAACGGCACCTCTTCGGGCGGATGCGCCTCGGCGTACTCCCGGATGAAGCGCAGGATCTCATCGACGTCGGTGGTCCACGGCAGCCGCACGTGCCAGGAGCTCTGCGAGACCATGCTGGGATGAGTGTGGGAGTCCACGAATCCGGGCACGACGCACCGGCCGCCGAGATCGTATGTGGGCAACTGTCTTTCGGCGATCCAGGAGGGTGCGGTGCCGACGTGCGTGATCAGCCCGTCTTCGATCACGACGGTGTCGGCCGTGGATGCGTCCCCGTCGACGGTGTACACCTTCGCGTTGGTCAGCACCATTCCCATGAACGAAACCTATGTGCCGACCCGTGCGGCGCGACATGACGATCGTGCTGTGTCTGCAGGACGATCCGGCTGGGATGCGGTCGCCCGCTCCCCTGGTGCGTCGATCTTCTCTACGTTTGCCGAATGACTGACCTCAAGCGCGTGCTGAATCTCCGCAACTTGGTGGTGTTCGGCCTGGCCTACCTGGCCCCGACGGTGGTGTTCAACTACTACGGCGTGGTCACCACCATGACGGGCGGCATGATGACGCTGGCCTACGTCGTCACCACCGTGGCCATGTTCTTCACCGCCTACAGCTACGCCACGATGGTGCGGGCGTTCCCGGTCGCCGGTTCGGCGTACACCTACGTGCGCAAGGCCGTGCATCCGCACCTCGGCTTCCTCACCGGCTGGGTGATGCTGCTCGACTACATCCTGCTGCCGATGGTCTGTTACCTGCTCATCGGGATCTACATGAACGAGTTCGTGACCGCCGTCCCGGTGTGGGTGTGGGTGGTGGCGGCCGCGGTCATCGGAGCGGTCACCAACATCGTCGGCGTCAAGCTGGCGGCGGGGGTGAACACCGTGGTCGTCGCCGCACAGATTCTGTTCGCCCTGGTGCTCATCGGCATCGTCGTCGCGTTCGTGATGCAGGGCAACGGCGGTGGCACGCTGTTCGACTCGGCCGCGCTCTTCGACCCGACTTCCTTCAACGGACCCGACGTGCTGTGGGCCGCCTCCATCCTGGCTGCGTCCTTCCTCGGATTCGACGCGGTGTCGACGATGGCCGAAGAAACCGTGGATCCCGCCCGCACGATGCCGCGGGCGGTGTTGATCGTGCCCATCGCTGCGGGCATCGGCTTCTCCGTCATCTCCTACTTCCTGCAGATCGCCTGGCCCACCGCCGCCACCGAACTCGACGACCCCGACGCCGGCATCTTCGAGCTGTTGGTCCGCGTGGGTGGGGACACCCTGTCCACGGCGTTCCTGATCACCGACAACCTGGCGAGCATGGTGTGCGCCATCGCCGGCCTCGCCGCGGCGTCTCGCATCCTCTTCGGGATGGGGCGGGACGGCGTGCTCCCCCGGCGCTTCTTCGGAACGCTCAACAACCGCTTCCAGACGCCGGTCAACAACATCCTGTTGATGACGGCCATCGCCCTCACTGCAGTCTTCTACGCCGACAACCTGATTGGCGCGGCTGCCCTGGTGGCCTTCGGTGCCCTCAGTGGTTTCATCATGGTCAACTACGCGGTCATCAACCACTTCGTCGTCCGCGGCGGCCGCCGCTCCGGCGGCGACCTCATGCGGTACCTGCTGCTCCCCGGCATCGGGATCGTGGTCTGCGCGACACTGCTCTACAACGTCGACGTCCACGCCAAGATCCTCGGGCTGGTGTGGTTCGCCGCCGGGGTCGTCTACCTCGGCGTCACCACCAGGGGTTTCCGCGTTCCCCCGAGGGACATCGACATGTCCGAGGACGACGGCGGGGTCGTCGACGAATCGCGTCAACCCGCGGTGAGCTGACGGGCGGACTACCGTGGACGGGTGCTCGACGTCCCCATCGGCTTCGCGCCCGGAACGCGGATCAGCGTCCGCGTCGACGCCATCACGCGCACCAACCTGCACGCGCACCCCAACGCCCTCGAGATCGTCTACGTCCTGCGGGGCTCCCTACGTACCCGGGTCAGCAGCGAGACCTTCAACCTCGACGCCGGTGACTACGCCGTCCTGAATCGGGCCGACCCACACGACCACGTGGGCTCCCCGGACAACGCCACGGCGATCCTGCACTTCGACCTCGAGGCCTTCCGCGACGTCGACCCGTTCTCCGACGGCATGATGTTCGCCTGCGAGTCGTTCGACCTGCCGCGGTACCGGCGACAGGAGGCCCTGCTCCGAGGCCTGGTGCTCGACACGGTCGAGGCCGTCGATCCGGCGGACGTCGACGACGCGGCCGCAGAACTGATCCGGACGTTGTGCGCCGGATACTCCCTTGCCGACTACTACCAGCGAGACCGTCCGCTCACACCCGCTGTGCGTGAGCGGTTCCTGCGAATCATGTCCTACGTCCAGACCCACCTGGACAGTCGCGACCTTCTCGACGAGGTGGCCCGGGAACACCATTACTCCAAGTCCTACGTGTCGCACTTCGTGAAGGACACCGCTGCGATCGGTTTCACCAACGCCGTCAACGCCGCCCGTGCGATGCGGGTCGAACGTCTGCTGCTGACAACCGATTACACGATGCGCGACGTCTCGGCGCGGTGCGGGTTCTCCGACGTCAAGTACATGACCCGTTGTTTCGCGGAGTGGTTCACCCAGACGCCGGCCGACTACCGCGCGGCCAATCGGCCTGCCGTCGAACGCGACAACCAGGTCGACGCGGTGTCAGCCGACGTGACGGCGAGCCTGGTCCGCGAACATCGACGCCGAGTGGCGTCTCCCACCGACACGCCCCGACTGTCCGTCACGCCCCTGCTCATCAAGAACATCGGGTCGCGGGCCGACCTCTTCGACAAGGTGGCCGAGTTCGGCGCCGATGACGACGACACGACGCAGACGCCCGCGACCACGGACGTCTGCCGCCGGCCTCATCTGCTCCCCATGCGGATCGGGCACGCCGAACTGGAGAACGGAATGATGCGAAGCGGACTGACCTCCCTCTCCGAGGCGGGGGTGACACCGTGCATCGTCGTGGAGTACAACGGCAGGGACGCCACTGCCGCACTGCTGGATGCCGTGGCCCGGCAATTGCGGGACCTGAGCGTGGGCACCGTTCCGATGTGGTTGGTCTACAGCGGAATACACGCCCGGATGGCAGTCGACGGCCTCGTCGACGACGCCCACACCCGGCACGGACTGGACGTTCAACCCGTGTTGATGGCGTAGCGCCCCCACCCCGTTCGAGGCTACGTCGAGTCGTCGGCTGCGCCCGTGAGGAGGCGGGTGGTCTGCAGGTCGACTGCGCGTCGCAGCTCGGCCTCTGGCACGTCCTCGAGTCCGGCCGCGGCGCGGAGGAACGGGCCGAACAGTCGCCAGCCCAGCCCCAGCGCCACGGTGTGCGCCACGGCGAGTCGGGCGTCGGCGTCGTCGTCGTGGTAGTTCCGGAAGCGGTCGACCAGCGTCGAGACGTTGGGGAACTGCCGTTGCAGCTCGCCCGGGTCGAAGCCGTCGAGGACGCTGCGCGCCAACACCTTCCATTGACGTTCAATCATGGCCTCGACGACGGCCGCGTCCACGCCTGCCTCTCGAGCCAATTCCAGCTCCTGGGCCAGGTAGTCGAGCACCGCGCCCACGAGCTGGTCCTTGTTGCCCACGTGTCGGAAGATCAGGCCCTGGTTGACACCGGACCTGGAGGCGACGTCGCGCAACGACGTGGCGGCGGGTCCGCGTTCGGCGAAGAGGTCCGCGGCATGCGTCAGCACCTTGGCGGCGGTGGCGGCCCGACCGGAGCCCGGGGCCGCGCGAGGCCCCTCCTTCGGCGTAGTCATCTGACTAACTTAACGTGTAGGTTGAAGTAGTCGATCGACTACATACGTGTCACGAACCTCAGAGGAGCAGTCATGACGACGACGCTGCCGACCGCGCCGGAACCCCCGCACCCGACGGTCGTGTCCGGCTACCCCGTCATGGCGGGGCCGTTCGGACACCTCGCCGCTGAACGAGAGCGCCTTTCGTCATTGCGCTGGAGGCACTTTCACGCCAAGCGGATCGGCGCGACGTTGGGCGCGGAGATCTCCGGCGTCGACCTCGACCCGTCCCTCGACGAGGCCGTGATCGCCGAGATCCGCCAGGCGCTGCACGAGTACAAGGTGCTGTTCTTTCGCGACCAGAACATGACCGGCGCGCAGCACGCCGCCGTCGCGAGACGCTTCGGCGACCTGGAGGTCCATCCCGTCCTCGCCAAGAGCGGCGACGAGGACGCACTGGTGCGATTCGAGAAGAATGCCGGAGTCTCGGGCGTGGAGAACCTCTGGCATCACGACGTGACCTGGCGCCCCCTGCCCTCGATGGCGGCGATGCTGCACGCCGTCACGGTTCCCGAGATTGGCGGCGACACGCTGTTCTCCGACATGTACGCGGCCTACGACGCGCTCGACGCGCAGACCCGGGACGAGATCGACGACTTGTACGCGGTTCACGACTTCACCCACGCGTTCGGCCGGCACGTGGACGCCGCCCAGGCGGCCGAGATGCGCGCGCTGCACCCGCCGGTGCGGCATCCCGTCGTCTGCACGCACGCGGTGACCGGTCGCAGACACCTGTACGTCAACCGGGCGTTCGTCAGCCACTTCGAGGGTCGGGACCGGGCCGCGAGCCTCGAACTGCTCGACCGACTGTGCCGATTCGCCGACTACCCCGAGCATCAGGTCAGGTTCACGTGGACCGACGATGCGGTGGCCTTCTGGGACAACCGGGCGGTGCAGCACTACGCGGCCAGTGACTACTGGCCCCAGGTTCGAATCATGGAGCGCGCGTCGATCATCGGGCCCGCGCCGGTTCGGTGACTCGGCGGGCTCGAAGGCGAGCGACGGTGGTCGCCGCGATCACGACTCCTTGGAGTAGTCGACGCTGAGCCAGTGCTCCGGTCGCATCCGAAACAGAAGCGACTCTTCGCCGGGGTGGTCCCTGGCGAACGACTCGGCGAACGCGTTGCCGCCCTCCTCACCGAGATAGCGGACGGCGATCGCCCTCGTCGTGGCGTCGTCGGCCGTGCCGATCGAGGTGACCGTCCCGTCGGCGGTGACGTAGCGGTAGGGAAAGGTCTCGTCCTGAACGGTGATGGAGAAGCGCCCGGCAGCGGTGATGAGGCGAGCCTTCAGCGATCCCGCCAGGCTGGAGACGAGAACCTCGCCGCCGGGCTCGTAGGCGTACCAGATCGGTACCGACAGCGGGGCGCGGTCGGGGCGTTCGACGGCAATGACACCGACGTGCAGATCGGCCAGGTAGGTCTCGCGTTCGGTGCTGCTCATCTTCGACATGACGTGACCAACCCCGTGTCCCCCGTCACGATTCCCGACCCCGTGGCGGTCGAGATGCACGTCGGCCCACCGCAGCGCGTCGTGGTGCACGCAATGCAGGATGACCGCCCCGTTGACGGCTTCTAGCGAAGACTGCGACGGCTCAGTCAGCGGAACGTCCAACTTGCCGACCCATTCCCACTCGACTACAAACCCACCGGGTGAGCACGACACGACGAATGGATGACGGCCCGCCTCGGCGGAGGCGGGAACTCCTGCTCGATCGCGGCTTCGGAAGCATCTTCTGGGGGAAGTTCATTTCGTCGAACGGGATCTGGATTCACGGGGTGACCGCTGCGATCGCAATCTTCGCCGCCACCGGATCCACCTCCGCCGTGGCCCTCGTTGCCACGGCACAGTTCGCTCCCCAACTTCTGACGCCGTGGAGCGGCAGCTGGTCCGACCGCGGCTGGGAACGATTCCAGCTCATCAGCGGCCGAGCGCTCTGCACGCTCGGGTCGGCCATCTGTGCCATGGCGATGATCTTTTGGGGTGACGGCGGCTGGGGCACGGCAACACCGATCGTCATCGGCACCGCGGCGGTCGGCATCGGCTTTGCGGTAGGCGGACCCTCGCAACAAGCCGTCATCCCCCGCTTGGTCCGGCCGTGCGAACTGCCGACAGCCATCGCCATGAACACCGCGCCTTTGACCATGGCCCGCATCATGGGCCCCGGCGCAGGCGCCCTCCTCGCTGCCCAATGGGGTGCTGCCGCAGCCTTTCTGGTGGCCACGGTGTGCCACGCGGTGTTCACCGCGATACTCGTCCTGGTTCGGATTCCCCGTGGCGCGGCCGCTGGTAAGGACGACGACTCCTCCATCCGGCACGCCCTGTCCTACCTGCGTCACCGCCCGCCCCTGGTCTTCGCCCTCCTCGCGGTGATGGCGTCAGGGATCGGAGCGGAGCCGACCCTGACAACGGCACCCGCCCTTGCCGACGAACTGCACGGTGGCACCTATCTGGTGAGCGCACTGAGCATCGCGTTCGGCGTCGGATCCGCGATCGGCTTGATGATCCTGGGTGTCGTCGTCCGGCGCACGTCCCAGGAGTCGGCCACGACGACGGGTCTCATCGTCATGGTCGTCGGACTCGGGATCACGGGGGCACTACCCACGGTGGTGGCCGCACTTGGCGGTTTCACTCTCGTCGGTGCCGGTTTCGTGATGACGCTGACGGCAGCGACTTCCTTGATCCAAGAACGGATTCCGGATCAACTCCGGGGACGCATCATGGCGTTCTGGTTGCTGAGCTTCGTCGGCGCGCGCCCGGTGACCGCATTGTGCATCGGTCCGCTCGCGGACGCGACGTCGCCGGGAGTTGCCGTCGGCGCCGTCGCCGGAATGCTGGCGGTCGCCGCGGTTGCATGCCAACCGCGACGCCTCCGCCCAGCCGCGTCTAGCTCAGATTTAGGAACGTCGTCTGGGTCTCGGTGAACGCGTCGATCGAGTACTCGCCGAATTCGCGTCCCCATCCGCTCATCCCGAAGCCGCCCCACGGCGATGCCGGGTCGATCAGCGGAAGCTGGTTGACGAAGACCGTGCCGAAGTGCAGCCGAGGGGGGAGCTCGTGCGCGGTCGACAGATCCTTGGTCCACAGCACGGCGGCGAGCCCGAAGTCGGTGTCGTTGGCGCGCGCCACGACCTCGTCCTCGTCGTCATAGGCCATGACCGAGAGGACCGGCCCGAAGATTTCCTCCCTGGCGATGGTCATGTCATCCCGCACACCGCTGAATACAGTTGGGCGATAGAAGAATCCGTCTGCCAAGTCGCCCCCGACGCGGGCGCCGCCGGTGACCAACTCCGCACCCTGCGAGCGTCCCGACTCGACGAAGCCGTGCACGCGGTCGAGGTGCTCCTGGGACACCAGCGGGCCGACGATCGTGGCGGGATCCTGGCCCGGTCCGATCGGAAGGGCGTCGGCCGCTGCCGCAATCTTCGACGTGAACTCGTCCACTCGTGAGCGATGCACGAAGAACCTGGTGTACGCGCCACACGCCTGGCCGGTGTTGAACAACGCACCCTGCAGGTTGCCGGCCACCGCCGCGTCCATGTCGGCGTCCGCGCACACGATGCTTGGCGCCTTTCCGCCGAGTTCGAGGGCGACCCGCTTCAGATTGCCTGCCGACGCCCGGACGATGTGCTGCCCCACCTCGGTCGAACCCGTGAAGGAGACCTTGTCGACCCCGCGGTGCGCGACGAGTGCCTTGCCGACCTCGGGTCCGCCGGTCAGGATGTTGACGACGCCCGAAGGAACTCCAGCTTCACGGCACAGCGCCGCCAGCCGGACCGTGGACAGCGGCGTCTGCTCGGCGGGCTTGAGGACCACCGAGTTGCCCGTCGCCAGGGCGGGCGCCAGCTTCCATGCCGCGATGGCGAGCGGGAAGTTCCACGGAGTGATCAGCGCACACACGCCGAGCGGAACGCGACGCTGATAGCTCAGGTTCCCCGGGATCGACACCGGTGCGACCCTGCCGTCGATCTTGGTCGCGTAGCCGGCGTAGTAGCGGAAGACCTGCGCCGCCAGCGGCAGGTTCACACCGGTGCTCATGAAGGTCGGCTGGCCCTGGTCGAGAGTCTCCAGTGCCGCGATCTGTTCGGCGTCCCGGTCCAGCAGGTCGGCGATGCGCCAGAGCAGACGCCCACGATCGTCGGGTGTCATCCCGCGCCAGGCATCGGATTGGAATCCGCTGCGTGCCGACGCCACCGCGGCGTCGACGTCGGCGGCACCTGCATCGGCAAAGACACCGATGACCTGGTTGTTTGCCGGATTGACGGTCTCGCTGGTGGCGCCGTCAGATGCGTCGACCCACTCGTCGGCGATTAACAGTTGCGTGGTGTGCATGATCTTCCCTCGCGTTCGTGTCACCGAGCGCCATGCGGGCGCGCGGACAGAGCCAATCTGCCAGCGACCGACCCCGGCCCAGGATCGGCGTTCCGGTCACCGAACTCGCCGCTCGCGCCGTCGGAATGTAAACACTCCGTTTCGTAATGGGTCGCCCACTGGACAACCGCTATCCATTTGGATAATCATGTGTTGTGACAGGGGACACACCGGTTCACGTTGAACTCCAGGAGACAAAGATGAGCGTGCTGGCCCACCCGTTGGAACTCGACGACGACGTCTCCACCATCCCGAACTCCGTCCTCGGCAAGGCGTTCTCGATCCTCTCGGCCTTCGACGGCGACAACGAGACGTTGCGTCTCGTCGACCTGTGTCAGCGCAGCGGTGTGCCCAAGCCGTCGGTGTATCGGCTTGCCCAGGAACTGGTGGCACTCGGAATGCTCGAGCGGATCGGACAGGAATACCGAATCGGCTTCAGCGTCTTCGCCCTGAGCCAGCGCGCCGGTAGCGCCTCACTGCTGCGCAGAGTCGGCAGGCCGGTCCTCGTCGACCTCGTCACGTCGACCAGGGGCACCGCTCACCTGGCCGTGCTGGAAGGCACCCGCACCTGCTACCTCGAGAAACTCGGCGGCACCCGTAGCGTCCACGCGCTGTCGCGGGTGGGCGGGCGCCTCCCCCTCACCTGCACCGCCTCGGGCAAGCTCCTCCTGGCGTTGGCGCCGAACAGCGATCAGCTGCTGGAGCACTTGGTCGGCGACACCTGGCAGCGGCTCACCCCGCACAGCGCACCCGACCTGGCCTCACTGCGGCGGGAAATGGAGTCCATCCGGGCACTTCGCGTCGCCACCGAACGCGAGGAGGCGCTGCTCGGCTTCAAGAGCTTCGCCGTTCCGATCTACGACTCCGGCGACGCCGTGATCGCCGCCCTGTCCCTCACCGTTCCCGTCGACCACACCGCCGACTCCGCTCTGGTGAACGCGCTGCGACTCGCCTCGGGAAGCATCACCCGTCAGCACACCCGGCTCGTGATGAGCGCCTCGGCGCCGATGGAAACCCGGCGGTTGGCGTAAACCGGTATCGCTCAACGGAACCGAATCCTGCGGCTGCGCTGCGGCACCTGTGAGGGTGTGGGTCTGTCACCGACAGCCACAGCACCGAGGTCCGCAAGTGAGGTAACCATGCGAAACGCGCCAAGAGTCGCCATCATCGGTTCCGGAAACATCGGCACCGATCTGATGATCAAGGTCATGCGATCCCCCAGCCTCGACATGGGGGCCATGGTCGGCATCGATCCCGACTCCGACGGCCTCGCCCGTGCGCGCGCCCGTGGCGTCCCCGTCACCCACGAAGGAGTCGAGGGTCTGATCGCCCTCGACGGCTTCAACGAGATCGACGTCGTCTTCGACGCAACCTCCGCCAAGGCTCACCTGGCCAACGCGGCCCTTCTCGAGCCGTTCGGCAAGACCCTGATCGACCTGACGCCGGCGGCCATCGGCCCCTATGTCATACCCGCGGTCAACCTCGACCTCCACCTCGACGCACGCAACGTCAACATGGTCACCTGTGGCGGTCAGGCCACCATCCCGGTCGTCACGGCGATCCGCCGCATCGTCGCAGTCGAATACGCCGAAATCGTCGCCTCCATCGCCTCACGCTCCGCCGGCCCCGGTACCCGCGCGAACATCGACGAGTTCACCGAGACCACCTCGGCTGCCATCGAGGCCGTCGGCGGCGCCGTCCGCGGCAAGGCCATCATCGTCCTCAACCCCGCCGAACCGCCGTTGATGATGCGCGACACCGTCTTTGCGCTCGTCACCTCCGACGGCGGCGACGACCTCGCCGGGCGGATCCGGGAGTCCGTCCGGGCGATGGTGGCCGACGTCGCGGCATACGTACCCGGCTATCGACTCAAACAAGAAGTCCAAGTCACCGAAATACCCGCCGACCAGCCCGTCGAGACGCTGCTCGCGGACCCCTCGAGCCCGCGTCCCACCCACCAGGTTTCGGTATTCCTCGAAGTCGAGGGCGCCGCCGACTACCTCCCGGCCTTCGCAGGAAATCTCGACATCATGACCTCGGCCGGCATCCAGGTCGCCGAGCGACTCGCAGCCCGGAAGTTGGCCCTCCGATGAGCACCCCGATCTACGTCCAGGACGTCACGCTGCGCGACGGCATGCACGCGGTCCGCCATCGACTGTCCCCGGTCGACGTCAAGCGGATCGTCGTCGCCCTCGACGAGGCGGGCGTCGACGCGATCGAGGTCGCCCATGGCGACGGCCTGGCGGGCTCCTCGGTCAACTACGGACCCGGTTCGCACACCGACTGGGAATGGCTCGAAGCCGCCGCCTCCGTCATCACGCGCGCCACCCTGACCACCCTGCTGCTACCGGGCGTCGGAACCATCCACGACCTCGAACATGCCTACTCCCTTGGAGTTCGATCGGTCCGCGTCGCCACCCACTGCACCGAGGCCGACATCTCCGCCCAGCACATCGCGGCCGCGCGGGAGATCGGAATGGACGTCGCCGGCTTCCTCATGCTGTCTCACATGGCCGAACCGGCCGAGCTGGCCCGCCAAGCCAAGCTGATGGAGTCATACGGCGCCCACTGCGTCTACGTCACCGACTCCGGTGGCCGCCTCACCATGGGCGACGTCGCCGCCCGGGTCCGCGCCTACCGCGACGTACTCGACACCGATACCCAGATCGGCATTCACGCCCACGAGAACCTCTCCCTGTCCGTGGCCAATTCCCTCGTCGCCGTCGAGAACGGCGCCTTCCGCGTCGACGCGTCCCTGGCCGGTCACGGTGCCGGAGCCGGCAACTGCCCCATCGAAGCCTTCATCGCTGCCGCCAACCTGACCGACCTGAAGCACGGCAGTGATCTGTTCCGGCTGCAAGATGCCGCCGACGACATCGTCCGGCCACTCCAGGACCGGCCGGTCCGTGTCGACCGCGAAACGCTGACGCTCGGCTACGCAGGCGTGTACTCGAGCTTTCTGCGCCATGCCGAGGCCGCGTCGCACGCCCATGGCGTCGACGTGCGCGACCTGCTGATGGAGTGCGGTCGTCGGCACCTCGTCGGAGGGCAGGAGGACATGATCATCGACATCGCCCTCACCCTCGCCGCCGAGACGCAGTCCCGATCGGCGTGACCAGTCCGTCCTCCTGGGCCGCGGTCGTCGAGCGACGTGCCAGCACCGACGCCGACGGCGAAATCATCCGCCGCGTAGGGGAAGCAGGGATCAGCGCAGGGGCGCTACTCGAACGCGCCGTCGACGTGGCCGGCGCGCTCAAGGCCCTCGTCGCACCCGGCGAGGTCGTCGCGACCGCAATCCCCTCCGGCCCCACCGCGGCCGCGACCACGACCGCCTTGTCGTGGCTGGGGGCCGTCGAACTGCCGCTGCCGACGGGCTTGGACCGCGACGTCGCCGACCGACTCGCCGCAGCCGCGAACTGCGTGCTCTGCGTCGCGACGCCAATCCGGCTCACCATCGAACCTCATCTCGCCCGCCTGGGCGGGCATCCCTCGAAGCCGGCCGTCACCGTCGACGGCGCGTGGGAGGGTCTGCCCGCCATCGACGAGTTGACGGGTCCGCGGCCGTCGCGTCACCGGTCGTCGGCCGGCGACGCCGCCGCCGTCATGGTCACCTCGGGAACCGGTGGCCGTCCCAAGGGCGCACTTCTGTCCAACGGCGTGGGACTAGGCCAGGCCGCACGCGTGCTGCGCGCCATGGAGTACGACACCTCCGACGTCCTGCTGAACGTGTTTCCGTGGCAACACGTCAACGCCCGTCACGCGGCGTTTCTCCCGGCGGTGATGTCCGGGGCCCGACTGGTGGTCGACGACTTCTCGGCACGCCGATTCTGGCAAACCGCTGCGCAGGAACAGGTCACGGCCTTCAACTTCATGGGAGCCGTGTGCGCGATCCTCCTACGCCAACCACCTGCGGACCGCGACCGCGACCACCGGGCTCGGCGTGCGTACGGCGGTCCCGCGCCAGCGTGGATGTGGACCGCGATGTCGGAACGTTTCGGCGTCGAATTGCGGCAGGCGTACGCCTGCACCGAACTCGGCGACGTCGCGACTACCGGGGCCCGGGTCGTCCCCGGCGCAGCGGGACGAGTGGTCCCCGAGTACGCGGCCCGGATCCTCGGCGAAGACGGCCTTCTGGTCGGCGACGGAGCGACCGGTTCACTGGAAGTTCGCCCGCTGCAACCCAATCTGACATTCACCCGCTACATCGGCGATCCGGAGACCACCCGCGCGGCCTGGCACGACGACTGGTTCGTCACCGGCGACCGAGCCCGACTGTCCGAGGGATGGCTGTACTACGACGGCCGGATGACCGACACCATTCGGCGCCGCGGTCTCACGGTCGACGCCGAACACGTGGAGTGGGTCGCCTCGGCGCACCCCGACGTTCACGACGTTGCGGCGATCGGTGTGCCGTCGGAGTTGACCGAGGACGAAGTACTGCTCGTCGTGGTCCCGCGCGAGGGAAGCGTGATCTCGCCGGAAGCCCTGCGAAAGCACTGTGCCGACAGGCTGTCTCGCCACGCCGTCCCGCGCTACATCAGTGTCGAGTCGACGGTGCCCCGCACGGCCAGCATGAAGATCGACCGGCGCTCCCTGCGTGATCGGGGCCTTCCCCCCGGCGCCTGGGACGCCGAAACCTGCCACGCCACCGAGGAGATCGCATGACAGACCGTCGACTACGCGTGCTCGACCTGACCGACCGGCTCGGCCATCAAGCCGCCCGGATCTTCGTCGGACTCGGCGCGGACGTCGTGCGCGTCACGGCACCAGACGAATCCACCCGCGACGCCGACCGACTGCACTGGCACGCCGGCAAACGACTTCTCACGCTGACCGACGATGATTCACACGGCGCGGCTTTGGCGGATCTCGCCACGCAGGCCGACGTCGTCCTCGAGTCCGGGCCGGTGTCGCGCCTTCGTACCTTGGCCTCCCGCCAAGCGCACCCAGATGCCTGGGCCTCCACGATCCACACCGTGATCACGCCATTCGGCTTGTCGGGGCCCCATCGCGAATGGACCGCCGACGACACCGTCCTCACCGCAGCCGGTGGCATGGCGTGGCTGTGCGGCGATCCGGGTCGCGCGCCCGAACCACCGCCGCGCGAACAGGGACACCAGCTCGCGGGCACCCACGGCGCAATCGGCGCACTGCTCGCACTGATCGCACGCCAGCGCACGGGAACCGGCCAATTCGTCGAGGTGTCGGCGCAGGAGGCCGTGGCCGCCACTCTCGAGGTCGGTGCCATCGCCTGGATACACGGCAAGAAGATCCCCGCACGGAACTCCGGGATCTACGGCCATGTCGCACACCAGGTCTTCCGAGCAGCCGACGGGTTCCTCGCCGGCGGGTACTCCGGCAGCCCCCGCATGTGGGACGACCTCCTGGCGTGGATGGTCGACGAGGACGAGGCCGAAGACCTCGCAGAGCCACGGTGGCAGGACCCCGAAATCCGCTGGACCGAAAGGGCACACGTCGACGCCGTGGTCGCGCGGTTCGCGGCTCGCCGGTCTGCGCAGTCCTTCGCCGAAGAAGCCCGCCGACGAGCCCTGCCCTGGGCGAGGGTCGACACCCCACGGGCCCTGCTGGAGAACCCGCAACTACTCGACCGGCGATTCTTCGTCGACGTGGGCCACGACGGAGAGCTGCGCGACGTCGGGTTCGGCTGGGAATCACCGGCTTTGCGCAGACCACTTCGGCTCGACGAGCCGCGCCCCGTCTCCTCGGCGGAGGTCTGGCCCAGGAACGCCCGCTCATCCGCAGTGCCTCGACGGGCGATCGCGTCGGCATCCCCGCGCGGGCGGGGCGGCGCTCTCGACGGGGTCCGGGTCCTCGACCTCACCTGGGTGCTCGCCGGACCCTACGTCACGAAGACATTGGCCGAACACGGCGCCGACATCGTCAAAGTGGAGTCGCAGCACCGAAAGGACCCCACCCGCTTCTCTCCCGGCATGCGACTGCGCCCGGGGGCTGGCGTCGACGAGAGCGGCTACTTCCTCAACTTCAACCGCAACAAGCGGAGCGTGGCGCTCAACCTGCGCACCGAAGCCGGGAAGGACATCCTGCACCGGTTGGTGCCCACCATCGACGTCGTGGTCGAGAACTTCAGCCCCGGCGTGCTCGCCAAGTGGGACCTCGACTTCCCGAAGCTGCGTGAGCTCAATCCCAACGTGATCCTGGTGTCCATGGCAGGCGTCGGCCAGTCGGGCCCGTGGCGCGACGCCGTCACCTTCGCCGACACCCTCGCCGCCATGTCGGGACTGACCGCGGAGACCGCCCGCGACGACCGCGACCCGCAGGGGCTCACCTTCGGACTCGGTGACATGGTCGCCGCCAACGCCGCCGTGATCGGTGCGCTGGAGCTGCTGTACCGAGGTGAGGGCGGCCACGTCGACCTCTCCCAACTGGAGGCCATGGCATCGCATCTGGGCACCGCACTTCTCGAGGCCCAACATCCCGGCGAGCCGTCGAGCGCCACCGCCGCGCGTGTCGTCCGCACCCGCGGCGACGACCGCTGGCTGGCCATCGGGGACACGACGACCGAGGCCCTCCACGCGGCCGTCGACGTGCTTGGTGTCGCCGGCGTGCATCCCGACCCATTCGAGGCCATCACACACCTCGCGGCGCAGTCCGACGCCGACGCCCTGGCCGAGCTCCTACAGGACACCGGCGTCTCCGCGCATGCCGTCCGGGATGGTCGAGACTTGGTCGAAACCGACCCCCAGCTGCGCGCCCGCGGCTTCTACGTCGACCTCGACCATCCACTCGTCGGGCCGGTCGCCCACGAGGGCGTCGTGGCCCACCTGTCGGGCACGCCGGGCGGCCTCTGGAACCCGGCCCCGCTCCTGGGGCAGCACACCGACGAGCTCCTCACCGAACTCCTCGGTCTCACCCCGGCCGAACTCGCCGACCTGCACGACCAAGGAGTCCTGTCATGAGCACCGATCCGATCGGCTTCCGCTTCGAACGCGACGCGGCCGTCACGACCGTCGTCCTCGACCATGGTCGCGTCAACATCGTCGACCCCGAACTCATCGAATCTCTGATCAAACATCTGCCGACGGTCCTCGACGATCCGTCCGTGCGCTGCATCGTGATTCGCGGCAAGGACCGAATCTTCGTCGGCGGGGCAAACCTCACGGTGATGCGCAACCTCGATCCCGACACCTATCGTGCGATGCGCCGGTGGGTCGTCGTCCAGCGTCTCCTCGAACTGGCGCCCAAGCCCGTCGTCGCCGCACTGAACGGACACGCGCTGGGTGGAGGCGCCGAACTCGCCCTGGCCTGCGACCTACGAATCCTGCACGCTCAGGCCACCTTCGGCTTCCCGGAAACCAGCCTCGGCATCTTCCCTGGCGCAGGCGGGTCCCAGCGCCTGCCCAGACTGATCGGACCGCACCGGGCGAAGCGGCTCATCGTCGACGCGACGCGACTCTCCGCCGACGAGGCGTTGCGCGAAGGCCTCGTCGACCTCGTCGCGGGCGACGACTTCGACGAGGTGGTGACCCGCGAAGCCCGCCGGCTTGCCGACGGCCCCACCGCCACCATCGGATTGGTGAAGTCTGCGATCGACCGAGGATGGGGCCTGCCGATCGACGACGCGATGGCCGTCGAAGAGGCGCACGTCCTGGCCAACATCGGTCTCCGGGACGCCTCCGAGGGGATCCAGGCCTTCCTCGACAAGCGGCCTGCTCGATTCGAGGGCCGCTGACCGACCCGCCGGGTTGACCGGGCCTTGCCGAGCACGCTGTCCGCACCCGCGGCCTGGTCGACGTTATCCACTGTGCTCCGCGGGCAGGAGGAACACCGTACGAATCAGAACCTCGGCCAATCGCCTCATCTCGCGCAGGTCGACGAGATTCATCCCCCTGGTGAAGTCGATCTCGGAGCCGTCGGGCATCGCTGCCACCTTCGGCATTCCGACCCGTGCGGTGGGCACCCCGCGCATCCGCAGGATGTTGGCGTCGGTGGCACCGCTGTTCTCGAGGACCGGAACGTGCGGCCCCCCGGAGACCGACTCGAAGGCGTCGACGGCGGCCCGGACAACCGGTGACTCCGGCGGCGTGCGGCTGGCGGGCACGGCCGCGCTCTGGCGCGCCGTCACCACGATTCCCAGCTCGTCGCTCAACCCGGCCAGCAGGTGGCGCACCTCGCGGAGCACCGACGCCGGCGTCTGCTGGGTCGTGATCCGCAGGTCCAGACGCAGCCGCACCGTCGCCGGGGTGGAGGCACCGAGCCGCTCGATTCCCCCGTGAATCGAGGACACGATGCCCTGCGGGCTCATCGTCGCGTAGCGGTGACGCCGCGGATAGTCGTCGAGCCAGTTCTCCACCGCGACGGCGACGCGGCCGGCCGACGCCACGGCGTTGCTGTAGGGCAAGCGGTGCCGACTTCCGGCGTAGGTGTGCAGACCGTGGACCGTGACGTCGATCCAGACCAGGCCGACCTCCTCGTGGAGCACCGTCCACCCCGGCTTGGCGATGACGGCGTAGTCGGTGCTGTAGCCGCGTTCCAGTAGAAAGGCAGCGCCCACACCATGACCCGTGTTCGCCCGGCCAGGAGAACCTGCCCCCTCGACGGCGAAGCTCGGCATCCCGCCGGCGCCGAATCCGCCGACGACGTCGCCCGGCGGCGTCACTCCCGAGGCATGGAATGCCTGCAGCACCGCCATCACGACGGCGGCGTGCCCCTTCGGGTTCCCGGCGCCGAGTCCTTCGACGATGTCGCCGTGGACGACCGCTCGAGCGGCGAGGTCCGGTCGCCACGATGGCGCCGCGCCAGGGATGTCGAGAGCAGCGTCCCCGGTGGTGAACGTGTCGACGGGTGCGTAGAGCAGAAGCGACGGACCCTCGGCACCCGGTATCGTCGCCACGGCGTTGGCCTGGCTCGCATCGATGCCCTGCACCTCGGCGTCGAGTCCCGAGGTGACGAGCTCCAAGGCAATCCATTCGGCGAGTGGACGTTCCGCGCCCGTGGGGCTGGCGATGTCGACCATGCCGCGAGCTGCGGCCAGCAGGCGCTCACCCGTCACCTGTTCGAGGACGACCGCAACCGCGGCTTCCAGCTCCCGGTGCTCGGTCATGTCGCCTCAAGCGGGAACGACGACGGCGCGCCCGCGGACCTTGCCCTCCCGCAGCAGGTCGAGAGCACGCGCCGTCTCCGAGAGAGGAAACGTCTCGTAGTCCAACACGAGGTCACCGGCGGCGAGCAAGGCGGCGAGTTCGGGCACCAGCGCTCGCGAGTCCCGCTCGCGTCGAATCATGTTGACGGGTATCAATGCAACGTCGTCGAGAAGCCAGTTGGACAGCCCGATCGACACGTCGTTGCCCGTGACGTATCCGATCGAGACGGCACGCCCACCGGGTCGCACCCACCGCGATCTGGTCATCAGGTCCGCGCCGCCGAGGGTGTCGACGAGCAAGCTGGCGGGGCGCGTCTCCGCGAGCTCGGCCAGCTTTTCGACGTCGCCGGCGATCACCACCGTTGCGCCGTCGACGACGCGTGCGGCCTGGTCCTGATCGGCGACGAGCGCCGTCACCGTGGCACCACGACGCACCGCGAGCTGCGCCACCATCGAGCCGACGGCACCCGCAGCGCCTGCGACTACCACGTGCTCCTCGGCGGCCGAGGACACGTCGGGCAGCCAGGCACCAAGCCGTCCGACGTCGACGAGCGCGGTGTGCGCCGTGGTGGTGGGAACCCAGAACAGCGCTCCCAGCTCGGCCGACAATCCCGCCGGTAGCTCGGTGAGCACCTTGTCCTTGACCGTCACGAACTCCGCCCAGGTGCCGTCACGCACCAACCCGAGGCCTCCGCCTCGAATCACGACCCTAGTGCCCGGGCTCATGGTCGCCGACTCGACGATCACACCGCACCCCTCGACTCCGCCGGTGTACGGCAGCGTCGGCTTGATGCCGAAGTCTCCGCCGGCCACCGTCACGTCCAAGTGGGAGACCGCGGCAGCCTCCACCCGCACCAGTGATTCGCCCGAAGCCGCTGTCGGAACGTGGACTTCCTCGACGACCGGGGCGAGGCCCCAACCGTGGATGCGTGCGGCACGCATGGTCGACGTCACTTCGCCGGGTGCTTCTCGAGGAAGGCCAGGCTGATCTCGTTGTACTCGGCGGCACGCTCGTGCTGCGGCCAGTGCCCGCAGTCGTCGAACAGCACCAGTTCGGACCCCGCGATGTTCTGGTGCATGGCGGTGGCTTCCGGGACGTCACCGAACGGATTGTTGCGGCCCCACACCACCAAGGTGGGCACCGTGATCTGAGCCAAGTCCTCGGGCGTGAGGATGTTGCGCAGCCGTGTCTCGAGGTTCTGCAGCGACAGCAGATTGCCGATGTTGTAGACGAAGTCCGGCTGATGGTAGATCCCGTGGCGGACGGCGACCAGTTCCTCGGTCGCGTTGGCCGGATCGTGCATCAACAGCTGCATCCGACGACGGGTCAACTCCACGTCGTCGGTCTCGACGGCCTTGCGCGTACTGGTGCTGATGCGTTCCATCACTTGGGGATTGGCCACGGTGCCACCGGCAGCCAGCAGCTGCAGGGACGCCACCCGCTCCGGGTTGTCGATCGCGGTCCGGCCCCCCACCCAACCGCCGAGCGACTCGCCGCCGATGTGCGCCTTCTCGATGCCGACGGCGTCGAAGTAGGCGAGCAGGTGGTCGCGGTAGCGCGGAATCTCGTACGGGAAGTCGGGTTTCCCGGTGTAGCCGTGCCCCAGCATGTCGATGGCGTGAACGGTGTAACGCTCGGCGTGCGGCTTGATGTTTCGGATGAAGGCCTCGAGATGGCCGCTGGTCCCGTGCAGGAAGACGATCGTCTCGTCCCCGTGGCCGGCCCGTAGCGATCGGGTCGGGACGCCACCGGCGTCGACGGTGGACAAGCTGAAGTCCAACCCCGCCAGCTCAGTCCATATGGTGCGGGTCATGTCGTTGGTCATGGGTGAATCTCCTCGGTAGGCGTTGACGTGTCGTTACTGATTGATGCGGTGCACCTGCGTGTTGACGTGCGCCAACGGGTTCGGGATGACGCGCTGGTGCGTGGCGAGGCGGTGGCTCACATGACGCAACACGCCGATGACGGCGCTGAGGGACATCAGGATGTAGAAGATCTTCATGGCGATTCCTGTTTCTGGGTGATCAGAGATGGTCGATGGCATGCAGGAATCCGTCGACCACGGCGTGGTAGGCGCCTGGGCGCTCTTCCTGCAGGTGATGTGACACGTGGTCCATCACGTGCAAATTCCCTCGCTTGACCATCCGGGCCAGCATCATCGGGTAGTCCGGGGTGAGGAACGCGTCCTCGCGTCCCCAGATGAACAAGGTCGGCGCCTCGACCAGCCCCAACTGTTCGGTGAGGTCCTGCCACTCGCCGCGCGGCGAGTCCGACATTGCCGCGAGCGCACGCTCCTCGGGATCGAGGCTCTGCTGATAGCGCATGTCGAGCGTTTCCTCGGGCAGACGGTCCGCGTTGAACCACTCGAGGCGGGTGATGAGGGTGCGCATCTTCTCGCGCGTCGGGCCCTCTCCCCCGTAGTAGACGTCACGCGCGGTGCGTCCCCGATGCCCCCTTTCCGGCAGGGGCGCCAACGGCCCGTAGAAGACGGGCATGCTGCCCGTGACGACCAGTGATCGCACCCGATCCGGGTAGCGCGCAGCCAGATTCAGCGCGATGGTGCCGCCCCACGAGTTGCAGATGAAGTCGGCTTGCTCGACTCCGAGTTCGTCCATCAGCGCCACCATCTTGGCAGCGTGGAAGTCCCACATGGGACCCGAAATCAGACACTTCTCGGACTGCCCGTACTGCAGGATGTCGACGAGCAAACACCGTCGGTCGTCGCCGAAAAGCGGTGCCACCGGCCCAAAGTCGCTCCATGCGGTGCAGCCTGGTCCACCGCCGTGCAGGAAGATTGTGTCGGGGCCGGTTCCGACGTCGTAGTAGTGGTAGGTGACGCCGCCGGCAGTGGCGAATCTACTCTCGGGCGGGCCTCCCGCGGCTGGCGACCGCAAGGGCTCGACGATGTCGATGGTCATCTCGTGTTTCCTTCCTCAGACCGTCGTCGGCTCGATCACGGCGACACCCATGCCCGTGAGCCACTCCGGCATCGGCGAGTAGGCCAGGGTCTTGCCGGGGACGAATCCGAGAGCCGACGCCATGAGCAACCACGTGCGCAACTCCTGGCCGCCGTTGCCGGCACGCTCGGTGATCTGCTCGGAGGTCAGCTGCTCATACTGTTGCAGCGCCCCCCTTTCCAGATCCGCAAGGAACTTCTCGTCGAAGTCCGTGAAGATGGTCGGCTGTGCGGCGACGATGATCTCGCGGCGACGCTTGTCGTACCTCTCCCACTCACCGCGACCGTTGAGCCAGGCCTCGACGAGGAATTCCTCGTCGTCGCCCTGCGGTTCGGTCCAGTCGCTGGGCCACGGCAGCTGATGGGACAGCCCACCGGAGGCCACGACGACGACCCGCTGGTCACCGATCACCTCGGTGGCCCGCGCGATGTTGGCGCCCAACTCCACGACTCGTGGCATCGTCGGCAGTGGCGCGGCGAAGACGTTGACCACCAGCGGAACTACGGGTACGTCGATGCCGTCGAGCAGGTATTGAATCGCATGCGATTGGCCGTGATCCATCTGCAGCCGAGCCGAAATGGCGACCTCGGTACCGGCGTCGACCAACTGCTGGGCCAGCGCCTGCGCATATGCCGGGTTGGTCTTCTGCGGCCCCTTCGGCGTTCCACCGTCGCCCGCCGCGACGACCTCGCCGACGCCCATCGTGAACGACGGGATGAGGTCCAGCCAGAAACCCCGGAAGTGGTTGGAGCCCACCAGCACGACGACGTCCGGCCGAGCCTGCTCGATGCGGTCCCGCGCGACGGCAAGGCCATCTCGGAAGGCCTGCGCCCGTTCGGTGTTGACCACCTTGTCCCAGTGTGTGTTCATCAGCGTGGAGTGCGATGCCCCTACGCCTAGCACGATCGACATGCTGCGCTCCTCGTGTCGTACACGGTTGTCGGTGGATGAATCAAGAGGGACGGGGCACGTCGATGCCCTGTTCGGCCAGGGCGTCGATGCGGTCCTCCGTGGTGTTCTCGGCGAGCTTGCGCCACTGCAGCAGTGAGTCGTCGGGGCGGTACAGCTTCTCCGGCGGGGCGTCGGTGACCTCGACCATCCACTTGTCCTGTCCCGAGAACTGGCCGTGGAACAGCCATCGCACGGCACCGAGATACTTGACGTAGAACGGGATCGTCCTCCATCCCTTCTGGAAGTCGGCCATGACGCCGACGTAGAGGTGGTTGTCGGCGTCCACCGGCACGTAGAACTCGTAGTGAATGAAGGTGGGGTACGCGATGCGCAGGACGCCCGGCATGCTGACGGAGGCGAAGCCGGGGAAGTCCTGGGCCGCGATCACCGGGTTCACCTCGCGGTGCGATCCCGTGTTGCCGATGTTGGTCGTGGTCTTGGGCGGCTTCGACTTGTACCAGGCAAGACCGGTCCACTTGCCGAGGCCGGGAAAGTCCGCATCCCAAAACTGTTCCTGCTGAACGCGATAGATCCAACGGCCGCGCTTGACGATCTTGGTGGTGTTCCACACCGGCATCGCCTTGAAGAGGCGCCACAGCGCGGTGCGGTGCAGATACTTCGCGTGCCCCTCGTCGTAGCCGTTCTCACACGCGAAACGCCAGTTGCCTTCCCGAGGCATGATCCGGGAGCCGATGACGGCGGCATTGCCGACGAGTTCCTCGGGCAACTGCTCGTCGATCGAATGCGGCTCCTCGCCGTCTCCGACGAAGACCCACACCATGCCCAGCCGCTCCTCGACGTGGTAGGTCGGCTGAGTGACCTTGCCGCAGATGGGTGATTGCGGCCCGTCGGTGATGGCAGCCTTCAGCTCGCCGGACTCCAGGTCGAAGGTCCAGCCGTGGTAGACGCAGGAGATGGTGCCCGGGAACTGCTTGTTGCCATAGCTCAACGGCACGCCGCGATGCGGACAGCGATTGGCCATGCCGCGAACCACGCCGCGATCCCGGATGACGAAGATGTCCTCGTCCAGCAGCTTGACCCGCACGGGTCGCTCGCCCACCTTCGACGAGAAGACGACGGGATACCAGTAGCCGCGGAAACCTGCCGCCGCCGCCTGATACAGCGGCCACGTCGACCAGTCTTGCCGGCCGGGCAAATTCCCGTCGCGTTTCCGTCGAGCCGGCGTCTTCACGTCGGCGGCCGGGCGCTGCGCCGTTGGCGCCGCCTGCGGCTCCAGCGTCTCACTCATGTGTGCTTCTCCAAGTGCTCATCCGGTCGTGGATTCCAAGCGATCGGCTACGGGTCGTCACTACCTAGTTGGGCCACCACACCACCGCGTCCTAGCGACCACAATCACCGTGGTCCGCCCAGCGAAATTTCCCGGTCGACTCGAAAGAACGGCGTGCGCCGCGATTTCCGCGGATTCCGCTGAGCGATCCAGATCACGACGTCGACCGCGCAATCGCACCTACAGTCCCGAGGCATCACCGTCGAACAACCAAGGAGACCTCGTGACTGCTCAACCGTCCGTCGTCACGACCGACGTCGTCGTCGTCGGCGCAGGTCCGACTGGCCTCTACGGCGCGTACTACGCGGGGTTCCGTGGCTTGTCGACCGTCGTCGTCGATGCGCTGCCGCAACCCGGCGGCCAGGTCATGGCGCTCTATCCGGAAAAGCAGATTCGTGACGTCGCCGCACTGCCCTCCATCCGAGGCCGCGACTTCGTCGCCAACCTCGTCGAGCAGGCCGACGCCTTCGACCCGACCTATCTCCTCGGCCGCCAGGCCACCACCCTGACTCGTGACGACGGATCGCCGGTGTTGACCCTCGACGACGGCACCGTCGTGCGGGCCGGCGCCGTCGTCGTCACCGCCGGGATCGGCACCCCGACCCCGAGACCCCTCGAAACCGGCGGCGAATGGCTGGGCACCCGGCTGTCCTACTTCGTCACCGACCCGTCGCGGCACGCCGGCCAAGACGTCGTGATCGTCGGCGGCGGCGACTCCGCACTCGACTGGGCCGACGCCTTGGCTTCCATCGCCAGGTCGGTCACCCTCGTCCACCGTCGGGCCGCATTCCGAGGCCATGCCGCCACCCTGGAGCGGGTCCGCTCCGGAAACGCCGCCATCCACACCGACACCGAAATCCTCGGTCTGATCGGAGACGTCGACACCGGCACATTGCAGAAGGTGGCTCTGAAGTCCAAGAACGGCGACGAAACCGTCATCGCCGCAGACCACGTCATCGCCGCTCTCGGATTCATCAGCGAGCTCGGTCCGCTACGCGAGTGGGGCCTCGAGCTCAGTGGACGGTCGATCGCCGTGGACCGTGCCGGTCGGACCAATCTCCCGCGCGTGTACGCGGCAGGTGACGTCACCGACTACCCGGGGAAGGTCAAGCTCATGTCCGTCGGATTCGGCGAGGTCGCCATCGCGATGAACCACGTCGCCGTCGACCTCGATCCCGACCTCGTGCTGTTTCCCGGCCATTCGACCGACGCCGCCTGAGTTCGAACAACTTTCAAGGAGACCATCGTGGCCTATGTCATCGGAGCCAACTGCATCGACGAACTCGACCGGTCGTGCATCGAAGTCTGTCCGGTCGACTGCATCTACATCGGCGAACGCCGGAGCTACATCAACCCCAGCGAGTGCATCGACTGTGGCGCTTGCGAAGTCGAGTGTCCGGTAGACGCGGTCTTCGTCGACCGCAAGGCACGCAAGGACCCGGCGCTTGCCGAATTCGTGGAAGACTCCGTCGCCTTCTTCGCCCTACCGCTACCCGGCCAATCCGACGCCCTCGGTGACCCGGGCGGATTCCAAAAGCTCGGCCCCGTCGGCGTCGACACCGAATTCACCGCCAACTACTCGGCGTGAAACCTTCACCGGCACGATCAACCCCTCGTTGAACGGCGACCGCCGACGCCATCCGCGGCTCGACGTCCTGGCGGCCACCTTCTCGATGGTCACGACCGCGAGTCCGCCGTTCCTACTGGGCACCATGGGATCCGGCATCCGGGCCGACCTCGCGATGAGCATCCCGGCGCTCGCCGGAGTCATCTCGTGCGGGTATCTGGTCGCCGCTGTGGCAAGCCCGCTCGGCGGTCGTCTCACCCACCGCATGGGGCCGCCACACTCACTGAGGCTGTCCGGCGCACTCACGAGCGTGGGCGTGGCAATGTGTGCCTGCGCCACCACCTCCGCGCACCTGTACGCGGCGTTCTTCGCGATCGGGCTCGCGAATGCCGTAATACAACCGGCGTCCAACGGCACTCTGTCCGGGGCGGGCACCGGGCGGTCACAGGGCCTGTTGTTCGGCATGGTGCAGTCGGCCATCCCGGCGGCCACTCTGCTGGCGGGGTTGCTGCTCGCCGCCCTCGACGACGTCGACCTGTGGCGCCGAGCCCTGTGGGTGTTGTTCGCCCTGTCACTTATGCCTCAGTGTCTGATCTCCAGCCGTCGAGAGCGCGAAGGCGCTTGGCAATCGGCAGCACCGGACCCGTCGACGAGGTCGCACCGACCCGTACTGACCTTCCTGCTGGCGGCCGCCTTCCTTGGCTCCGCGGCGACCACGGCGGTGGCGGTCTTCGGTGTTACGAGTGGTCTGGCGGTCGGGCTCTCGCCCGTCGCGGCCGCCACGGGTCAGGTCCTGGGCAGCCTCTGCTGCATCGTCGGCCGGATCGCCGCCGCCTGGCGGTGGGGCCACCACCAACCGCACCGTCTGCTGCGCCACATCGCGACGCTTCAGATCCTCGGCGTCGTCGGTGTCGGACTACTCGCCGTCGGCTCGACGCCGGCGTACTTCCTGGGATTCGCCGTCGCGTTCGGATGCGGTTGGGGCTGGACCGGATTGCAAAATCTGGCGCTCGTGCGCACCTGGCCGACGAGCAGTGCGCGGGTGACCGGTGTCGTTCAGAGCGGCCTGTTCGCAGGCAGCGTCGCCGGGCCGGCAATCGTCGGTGGGATCATCGGCGGCGCGGGCTACTCCGCGGCCTGGGCGGTAGCTGCGGCGGCGCTCGCCCTGGCGTCGGTGGCAACCGTCGCAGCCGCGCTTCGGCTACGTCGCGAGCACCCGGGTCAGTGAGCCAGTCGACGGAGACAGTCACGCAACTGCTCCAACAGCCGTTCAGTCCTTGCATCGTCGCGAAAGATCATGTGCTGCAACACGAGCCCGTCTAGCGTGGCGAAGACGAAGCCGGCCACCGAGCCGTCCTCGTCCCGAACCCCGACGTTCGCCAACGTCTGGCCGACTTGTGCGATGTAGCGCTCGTAGAGTCCGCGAACGTTGTCCACCGGCAGGTTGCCACGCACGGCCTGGGTGGTCTCGTCGAACTGGAGCAGCTGTCGCGGCCCTGTTGCGTTCATCGTCGACACGAACCCCGACGCGAACTCCTCGATGGACGCCGCCTCCAACTTCACCTCGTCGGAATCTTGATTGGCCGCTCGCCGAAAGGCTTCGATCAGCATCTGCTCGCGCGTGCCGAAGTGGTGGCGCACCAATCCATGCGCCACCCCCGCCTTGGCTGCCACCGCCCGGTAGGTGACGGCGCGCAATCCCTCGCGGCCGGCGATCTCTATCGCCGCATCCAGCAGCCTGTCGCGGCTCGAGGAGTCAACTCCCGGCCCGGTCGAGTCGTCTGGAAACGTCATCCTCACAGGAAAGCACGCCGGCTTGGTCAACGGACGGCGCCCCTCGTCATCCCTCGGCCAGTCCCCACAGTGGCGGACGGGCGACGCTGAGGTCGATGTTCACCGACTTCACCGCGGTGTACTCGCGCAGCGTCTCGAACGAGAGCTCACGTCCGAATCCGCTGTCCCCGCGACCCCCCATCGGCATGCCGGGAGGAAGGTCGAACCAGCGATTAACCCACACGATGCCCGCGTCGAGTTGGTCCGCGAACTGATGCGCACGCCGCAGATCACGCGTCCACACTCCGGCGGCGAGCCCGTATCGCGACTGGTTCGCCCGTGCGATGGCCTCCTCGTCGCTGCGGTAACGCTCGGCGATCGTGACGGGTCCGAACACCTCGGTCCGGGTGATCGTGGCACGGCCATCCGGGTCGGCGAGCAGGACGGGCCGCTGGAAGAACCCGCCCGAGAGCGACGCGTCGAGGTCGAGTGGCTCGTCACCCGCGACGACGGACACTCCCTCTGCCCGTGCGCGTTCGACGTGGCCCTGAACCAGTTCGAGCTGTCGCCGCGACACCAGCGGGCCCATCTCGCTGGCCTGGTCGGTGGCGTCGCCGACCTTGATGCGCCGGGCCACCGCGGCGAAGCGCTCGACGAACTCGTCGTGGACGTCGTCGTGCAACAACAGCCGCGAGGACGCGATGCACGCCTCACCATTCGCAAGGTAGATCCCCATGAGCGCGTCCTGAACCGCGAGGTCCAGATCCGCGTCGGCCGCCACGATCATCGGACCCTTGCCACCGAGCTCCATGAGGCTGGGCCGAAGAGTCCCGGCCGCGGACCCGAGAATGGCCCGAGCCGTTTCCGGGCCTCCCGTGAACGTGATCTTTGCGACGTCCGGGTGCGAGACCAGGGCCGCCCCGGTCTCGGGACCCACGCCGGTGACCACGTTGAGGACACCGGCCGGCAGCAGATCGGCGATGAGGCGGACGAACTCCAGCACGCTCGCCGAGGCGTACTCCGACGGCTTGACCACCACGGTGTTTCCGCCGGCGAGTGCCGGTGCGATCTTGTTGGCCAAGGTGATCAACGGCGAGTTCCACGAGATGATCGCCGCCACCACACCGAGCGGTTCGCGCTTGGTGTACAGCAGGGTGTCGGGGTTGGCGAGCGGAATCTGCTCGCCGTTGAAGGCACGGATCACCCCCGCGTAGAAGCGAAAGATCGCCTTGACGGTCGGGATGTCGGCGATGGCGGCCTCGCGAACCGGCCTGCCGTTCTCGGTGGCCAGCAGCGGACCGAAGCGCTCACCCGATGCCTCGAAGCGGTCCGCGATCGCGAGCAGAATGTCTTGACGCTGATCGGGCGTGGTCCGACGCCAGCTGGTGAACGCCCGAAGAGCCGCGGCGACAGCGGATTCCACGTCGTCGGCCGAGCCCTGCGGAAGCTCGGTCCACGTGCTGCCCACGCTCGGATCCACGGCGTCGAAGGTGGTGCGGCCTGCAATCCAATCCCCGCCGATGAACTGGCGGTACTCGACGCTGGGCACGTAGACGGAACGGACACTCGCCGTCGGGATCGTAACGGACATGGTTCTCCTTGAGATTTAGGGGGCACACGGCTGTGGCTCTACGAGAACCGTTTGGGTAGCCGACGACTACTAAGGATTCGTCCAGCGTTGCCGCGCCGCGGATCCGATCAACAACGTCAATTGCAGGCCGGCGAGGGCGACGCCGACGTGCATGAGGAGGTGAATCCAGCCCCCGCCTCCTTGACCCATGTCCATGGCGCCTGCTTGACCCATGTCCATGCCGCCGTGGCCCTCGTGGTGCGCCGCGGCCACCGTTCCGCTCGGCATCAGCACCAGGTGCGCGACGACCATCGCCGCGCTCGCAAGGCCGGCGACGACGTGCGCAGCCCGTTCCCATGGCCGACCGGCTGACGCCATGCACCCCAGACACAGTCCCGACAGCACCAACATCGGCGCCGTCGTGACGAACATCGACGCCCCCGCCGCCACGATCAGCACTGCATGTACGGCGAAGCAGGACGCCGCTACGACGCCGGACGCACGTGCGACGAGGCTCCGTGGTGACACGCCAGCGCGGCGGTACGCGATCGAAGTCGACATACTCTTCCCTTCCAGTGATCTTTGCCGTGGAGCCGAGGCACGGTCAGTGGCAATGGCGTCCAGTGCCGGTGCCACCGTTGGACTGGTCGGCCTTCTGCGATGCGGGAACGTCCAGCGCTGGGTTCTTGTCGAAGAAGTTGACGGGCAACAGATGGAACCCGGCCACCTCGGTCGGCATGACCGGCCAGTCCTCGGCACGGGGAATGTGGGTGACACCGAGCGTGTGCCACAGCACCACGTCGGTGTCCTCGACGGGCCGGTTGTCCTTCGTCCAGCGTGGTAGACCGTCCCCGGACCGGCTCTGGTTCGGGAAGTCGCCACTGGGCCGCATTTCGGCGGGCTCGTAGGGGGTGACCCACATGTTCCTGGTCGCGAATCCGGCCCGCTTGGCGATCAACGACGGATCCTGGGCCAGCAGCGTCGCAGAGGACCAACCTGGGAGGAACTTGTATCCCACCGGGTTGCCCCAGGCATTGGTCTTGCCACGGTTGAGGATCGACCAGTTGCGTGAGGACTGCGTGTTGGTGTGGTCGTCTCCACTGAGCTCGTGGTCGATCACGGTCCGCTGGACGCCAATGGCGTTGCCGTAGGGGTTGTCCGGACCGACCGGAACCGCGTACGCGTCGTTCTGTACCACCGTGTTCTCCCAGCCGTCCACCTCGGCGTCGAGGCGGAAGGAGAAGATGTGCTGGTGGTAGGTCGCCACCAGGTTGCGCGCGATCCGGGTCCCGTGCTTCGCGGTCTCGCTCTCCTCGACCGAGCGGGTCTGGACGATGCCCAGCAGCTTGACCTCAACCTGAATCGACGCGTCCTGGTAGAAGTTCCAGTAGAAGCCGTAGTGGTAGTTGCCGACCGTAGTGATGAAGCTGACCACCAGTCGGCGCGACCGCCGCACGTCCACCGTTCCGGTCATCCAATCGGTGTGCTTCCACAGGATGCCGGCGTCCTCCTCGTGGATGCACACGGCGTTCTCGATCACGGTGGGTTCGCCGTCCTCGCCCGCGACGATCCCGTCGAGGTAGACGATCTCGCCTAGGCAGTCACAACCGATGCGTAATGAGTTGGCGAGCTTTCCGAGGCCGAACTCGCCGGCGTCGAATGCACTGCGCCAGAAGTGTTCCTTCGACGGCTCGCCGTACGGCACCACCATCTCGGCCAGCGAGGCGCGGTGCAGCACCGACCGGTACTCCGCCCCGTCCTGGTACTCGACGGCGTGCAGCACCAAGCCCTCCAGCGGGTGGAAGTTGATGCGGAATCGCCATTTCTGCCAGGTCAATTCGTGGCCGTCGACGACGAACCCGACACCCTCGGACTGAATGATCTCCAGAGGCGCGATGTCGGTGCGCATGGGCTGGTTCGCGTCGGCGGTGTAGTTGGACAACTCGGTGTTCATCGGCCGCACGCCGAAGTCGTAGACCTCCTGCACTTCCAGGCTCACCAGGTCGACGACCGCGATGACGCCCTCGATCGGGTGCGCGTAGCCGTTGTCGTCGGGGAACTCCCGGTAGTAGGAGACCGAACCGGCGAGCCGGCGCCCGTCGACGTCGACGTCGATGACGCCGGGGACGGCCATGTTGCCGACGCCCCACGGGTCGATCTGCACCTTGGTGAGATCGGTGATGCCGCGCTTGGCCAGCGCCTCGACGTACCGCTGATCCTTCTTGATCAGGTCCGGTGCGCCTTCGAACTCGGCAAGCAGCACGGGAGCCGCCCCGTCGGTGACCGCGACCGACGACACGAGCGTCTGGGAATCCAGGTCGACGAGAACGTCGTAGCTGGCACCCGAGGCACGATCGACGAGGAGAACCCGCGCCCGGCGAGGAACGTCGTCACCGTTGCGCAGCAGTCGCTTGTCCGGCTCGTCGGTGTAGACGGCGGCAAAGCCGGGCTGTTCGGCAATTCTCGCACCACGCACGATGGCGGCGACGCGACTGATTTCCTCGGCGCTCAGCGAGTCGAAGAGGGGATGACGCATGGAAAGTCCTTTCATCACACGCGGCTGAAGGGATGACCTCGGTGGGTGGAAGCAAGCTAAACACCGCGACGGTGCACGCGGCCGGGAGCGTTTCGCTCAGCGGCCCGCTGCCACTTTCGTCAGAAATTCGTCGACCGCGGCGGCGACCGGCTTCGGTAGGTGCTCGATCATCGGGATGGTGCCACCCTCGATGACGACGACGTCGACGCGTGGAGCGCCACTCAGCCCGCGACGGATCGGCTCGATGTCGGGGAAGCTAAACGGGTCTCCGTCCGCGCCGAGGATGAGCACCGGCGCCGTCACTACACCGATACGGTCCTCCATCGCGTACCGCGCACATGCCAGGTGGCCCTCCAGCGGGTCGACGCCCGGCGCCAACGCGTCACGGATGAAGCGGTTGAGGATGTCTGGCCGGTCCTCGGGATAGTACGGGGCTCGCTGCGACCACCACGTGGTGAGATGTCCACCATTGCAGTCGGTTTCGGCGTCGTCGACCCCCGGCCCGCCGGCATGGCCTTCCCGGTACTCCGGGCCGGTGTACGACGGCGACGACAGCACCACCGCGTCAACCCGTTCGGTGGCAGCCGCGGCGACCTCGATCGCCACCACCGCCCCCGTGTGGTGCCCCATCACGGCAAAGTGCTTTATTCCCAACGCGTCTGCCAATGCCAGGACACCGGCGGCGTACTGCTCGATCGTGTGCGGGCCTCGAGGCTTGGCGGACTGCCCGAAGCCGTACATGTCCATCGCCACCACGCGGTAACCGCCGGCGAGCAGTGGCAGCAGTTCGGCAAACTCGTCGTGCGAGCGCGGAGTCTGATGCAGCGCGATCACGGTGGTGTCCCCGTGGCCCGCCTCGGCATAGTGCAACTGCCCCAGCGGGGTGTCGGCATAGCCCATCCGGACGACCGGGTCGGAGAGGTCAGTCGACAAGGGTCCTCCCCATGTTCCGGTACGCCTCGGGACGTGCCGACCGTGCCCGCAGCGCCACGAGGAGCGCCACCGCCACCGTGACGATGTGCAGCAGAGGCAAGCCGTTGATCACCGGCGAATTGGTGCCGGTGATGGCCGGGAAGTTTGACAGCGCGAAGTAGGTGACGGCGCCGAATCCGATCATCGCCAGCGCCGGCGCGACCGTGTATCCCCAACCGAAGAGCTTCTGCCTCGCGAAGAACACGATTACCGCGAGCGACGTCGCGGTGATCAGAACCATCAGGCCGACCGCCCCGAAGCCGGTCATCGCCGACACCAACGTCGTCAGCGGTTCCAGGCCGGCCACGGCAAACCCGATGACCACGAGTGCCTCGGCGGCGAAGCCGGTGGCGCCGGCTACCGTCGGCGACTGGAACCGCGGGTGCAGGGTCTGCAGCGGACGGGGCAGGAAGCCGTCCCGGCCGAGGGCGAACATGTAGCGGGACGCCGCATTGTGGAAGGCCAGCACGCCGGCGAAACAACTGGTGACGATCAGAAGCTCGAGAACGCTGGTCCACGCCGAGCCCACGAACTGATCACTCAGGTCGAAGGCGAAGGTGCCGGGGCTGGCGCCAGCGGCGGCGACCGCATCGCCGGAGCTGGCCAGGAAGGCCCACGACGTCAGCACGAAGAACAAGCCGATGCATCCCATCGCGATGTAGGTGGCACGCGGAATCGTCCGCTCGGGGTCCTTCGCCTCCTCGGCGTAGATGGCGGTGCCTTCGAACCCCTGATAGCAGGAGAACGCGAAGATCATTCCCACGCCGACCACGCCGGGGACGAACACCTGCTCGGGACTGAAGGAGCTGATCGGCAGACTGCCGAGGCCGTTCTTCGCGATGATCGCGATGTCAAGCACGAGCACGACGATCAATTCGAGGACGAGGGCCACACCCAGCACTCCCGCGGCCAGCGTGATCTTGAAGTATCCCAAGACGAATGCCGCGACGAGACCGATCAGTGTGCAAACCCACCACGGGATGTTCACCCCGGTGAACGTATTCACGCTGCCTGAAGCGAAGTAACCCATGGCGCCACCGGTAGCCGCGGCCAGCGCCAGGTAGGCGGTCGTGGCGATGTAGGCGCCCGCGAGGCCGATTGGCCGGCCGAGGCCACGCACGATATAGGCGAAGAACGCGCCGGCGTTGTGAACGTGCGGAACCATTCGGGTGAAACCGACGGCGAACAGCAGCATGATCGCCATGACGAACACGTACATCCCGGGGGTGCCGACCCCCACGCCCAGACCGAGGGCGAGGGGGAGGATGGCGACTGCACCGCCCGCAGGAGCGACGGTCGCCATCACCATGAAGACGATGTGGGCAACGTTTAGGCTGCCCTTCGCAAGTTCCGTCTCACCGACCTTCGGCGGCCAACCGGTGTCTACTCGTTCTGCCATGGGAGAACCCCTCTCCTTGAACGGCTTTGGGGCCGCAACGGTGATACGCACAATTCTGGGCTCAGTGTGCGAACAAGATCGTGGACTGACCAGCGCCAGGTCCGCTCACCGATACGTCGGCGAGTCAAGATCAGGACAATCCCAACAGTGCGACGCCGACGAGGGCGACGGCGGCACCGACCTGTTGGACCCGTCGCATGCGCTCGTGGAGCATCCAACGTGCCAGCAGCACCGTGACGACGGGATAGAGGGAGGCCAGGACGCCGACCAAGCTCACATAGCCGAGCGTCGTGGCCCTGGCGAGCATCAGCATGCCTGCGACGTCAACCACGCCGATCAGAGTCGCGGTGCGGGCGAGCCAGAGTCGTGGCACGTCGGCAATAGCGCGGCGGTCCCGCAGCAAGAAGGGAAGCGCGAGTGTCACGATGGTCAGCTTGAGGACCACGACAGTCCAGACGACGCCGCCTGAGGCAGCCTCGGCGACGAACGTCGTCGTGGCCCCGAAGCCAATGCCGGCGACGGCCGCGAGCACCAGCGATCGGGCTGCTACCCGCCCGGACAATTCGGGTCCCGACGCCAGCACCACACCGACGATGCCCAGAACCGCTCCGCCGATGGCGAGGAGCCCGGGTGCCTCGCCAAGATGAATGATCCCCCAGGCCACGGGAACTAGTACACCCAGCGCGCTGATCGGGGCGACTACGCCCATAGTTCCAGTCGACAACGCCGAGTAGAACGCCACCAACCCGAGCATCATGCAGACGCCTGCCCCGACGGCCCACAGCGAGTTGGCTGGATTAGTGCTGCCGGGCGAGACGACGAGCAGTACCGCGACGGCGCACGTCAGACCGGCCAGTTGCGACAGCGCAACCACGGCGACGGCGGGCATGCGTCGGCTCGCGACCCCGCCGGCGAAGTCGGCCAACCCGCCGCAGACCGAGGCGAGTAACGCCAAGAGAACCGCCATGTCCACCTCTCGCGGAGCAGATCCTTCCCGAGGAAATGGAAGTCGCGATCCCGATCAATTCCTGTCGCCGCAAACCGATCACATTGATTAACCGTCAGGAGAACGTAACGGAGACCGTTCCCAAACCGCTGAGGGTAGCGCTCACCTGCTGCCCCGCCACGACGGCCGACATCGGGCCGAGCGCACCGGAGAGCACGATCTGGCCTGCGCGCAGTGGACTGCCAAACGCCCGAGCCGTCCGCGCAAGCCACACCACTGCTTCCACCGGGTCGCCGAGACAGGCCGCTCCGTTGCCCTGCGAAACCAGCCGGCCGTCGACCGACATCGTCATCTCCACTTCTCGCGGAACCACCTTCTCGAGGGTGACGCCATGCCGACCCAGCACATAGGCGCCCGCCGAAGCATTGTCGGCCACGGTATCGCTGAAAGCGATGTCCCAGTTCCTAATTCGGCTGCCACAGATCTCGATGGCGGCGACGACGAAGGCGGTTGCGGATCGCACCTGATCAACGTCTAGCGGGCCGACGTCGAGATCCTCGGCAAGGACGAACGCCACCTCGGCCTCGACTCGGGGTTGACTGACGCAATCTGCGGCGACCTCGTCACCGTCGCGATGGGCCATCGAGTCGAACAGCACACCGAAGTCAGGTTGGTCGACCCCAAGCTGCCTCTGTACGGCCGGCGACGTGAGTCCAATCTTGCGACCGACCACCTTCGCACCCGCCGCGATGCGATTCGACGTCACGGCGTCCTGGACTGCGTAAGCGGCGGCCAGATCGTCACGACCGATCAAGTCACGAACGGGGCTGCACGGCTCACCGGTAGCTGCGGCGCGCTCGAGCCGACGTGCGGCGGCCTTCACGGATTCGTGGCTCACGGTCATGCCGACACCCTTGCGGGCATGCGGTTCCCCGTGACGGGAACGTCTCGCTCAGCGGTACCTCGACGCCGGGTCCGCGTCCGACCGGGAAACGCGTCGACGACCGTGGCCCACCGCACAGCCGGCGTCGGCGGGGCGGGGGGTGCGAAGTTAGATGGTGGGCGCGGAGGGGATCGAACCCACGACCGCTGGTGTGTAAAACCAGAGCTCTACCACTGAGCTACACGCCCGTGCTGGGCCAAGTTACACGGCGGGGCGGCCCGACGGGAAATTGCGGTCAGCCGCCTCGAACTGCCGACAAGGCCGCCGTCCACACCGCCTGATCGCGCGGCTCCCCCGGTCCGTTCATCGCGGCGAACCGGACCACGCCCGCCCGGTCGACGGCGAAGGTTCCCCGATTGGCGAAGCCGGCGTCGGCGTTGAACACCCCGTAGGCCTGGGCCACCGCGCCGTGCGGCCAGAAGTCCGACAGCAGAGGCAACGTGAACCCGCTCTGCGCGGCCCACACCTTGTGGGTGGGCGGTGGACCCACCGACACCGCCAGCGCCTGGGTGCCGTCATCGTCGGACAGCAGGGCCTCGACGTCGCCGAGCTCGCGCTGACAGATGCCCGTGAAGGCGAGCGGGAAGAACACCAGGAGGACGTTCGCGACGTCCAGCCGAGAGCGCAGCGTGACGGGCCGTCCGTCCTGGTCCTTCAGCGTGAAGTCGGGCGCCGCGGCGCCCACGTCCAGCACGGTCGTCAGCGCCGCCCCGTGGGACCCGACTTTGGCTGGACCAGCCTGCTGGCGATCCAGTCGCCGAGGTTCGCCGAGGAGGTCTGCATGAGACCCGCCGTCGGCGCCGACTCGGCGATGTCGGACGGCTTGACGTGCCCGGGGTGCCCGGTCTTGGGGGTCACCACCCACACCACGCCGTCTTCGGCGAGGGGCGTGATGGCGTCCATCAGTCGGTCGACGAGATCGCCGTCGTCGTTGCGCCACCACAGCAGCACCACGTCGATGACGTCTTCGGCGTCCTCATCCAGCAGTTCGGCACCACTTGCGTCTTCGATGTCGAACCGGATGTCGTCGTCGGTGTCCTCGTCCCAACCAAGCTCTTGGACGAGTTGATTCTTCTCGATGCCCAACTTTCGGGCGTAGTTCGGCGAGTCCGCCGCAACCACCTGATCCTCCTTGCGCCAGCGGGTCAGCTTTTTACTATCGTCGCACGCCGTGGGCGTTCGCTCGACGCCTGGCACACCGAAGCATCAATAAGCGGCCTCACAGGCGGAGCCCGCCGCGGTCTTCGAATCGTTGAGTTGGCGGATCGCGCCGTTGAACTCGTCGGGTCCGGGATTGCCTCCCAGCACCCCCGCCAGCTGCCGCGCCGAGTCGGCCCAGCCGTTGAGGGCGTTGGTCAGGTCGGGTGACAACGGCCCGGACAGACTGCCCGTGACCTGGTCGGCGCTGCGGTTGAGCGCGTCGACCGCCGGTCCGACCTTCGCGGGTGCGTCCGGTGCGTCGTTGTTGAAGGCGTCGACGTAGTCGTTGACGGCGTCGACGGCTGCCACGCTGCTCGAGGACAGCGCGTCGCAGGAGGTGTGCACGGCGGCCTTGGTCACGGCCACCTGGCGTTGGGATTCCGACGCGGCGACCGACGAGGCCACCGACGCCCGGTAGTCGGGTGCTTCGGCGGCGTCGAAGGTGGCGGTTCCCTGGGTGATGGACGTGCATCCCACGACGACCATCGCCAGCCCCGCCAGCACCCCGGCGACCAGGGCCACGGCACGCAGCCGTGCTGCTGGCAACCAAGACGTCACGTCTTCAGACCGTACCGGTTGCGCGGTTTGGTCGTCGGTTCATCCCGGTTGCCAACCCCGCCCGAGCATCTACGGCACGATAGGGGCACGATGGAGACGTCGCCAAGAACAACGACGAAAATCACGTGTGACGGGGCCACGAGCTCCCGATCACGTCTACCGAGGAGCTGCAGTTGACCACCGAGTTCGCGCGCCAGGACCTGGCCCAAAACTCTGGCACCGCAAGCGAACCCGACCGGGTCCGCGTCATTCGCGAGGGTGTTGCCTCGTACCTACCAGACATCGATCCCGAAGAGACCAGCGAGTGGCTGGAGTCGTTCGACGCACTGCTCGAACGGTCCGGACCCGCTCGTGCGCGGTACCTGATGTTGCGCCTGCTGGAGCGTTCTGGCGAACAGCGGGTCGCCATTCCGGCACTCACGTCCACCGACTACGTCAACACGATTCCGACCGAGCTGGAGCCGTGGTTTCCCGGTGACGAGGACGTCGAGCGGCGGTACCGCGCCTGGATCCGGTGGAACGCCGCGATCATGGTGCACCGCGCGCAGCGCCCCGGAGTCGGTGTGGGCGGCCATATCTCGACCTACGCCTCGTCGGCCGCGCTGTACGAAGTCGGGTTCAACCACTTCTTCCGCGGCAAGTCCCATCCGGGCGGCGGCGACCAGGTGTTCATCCAGGGTCACGCCTCCCCCGGCATCTACGCGCGCGCGTTCCTCGAGGGCCGGCTAACCGCCGACAAGCTCGACGGCTTCCGTCAGGAGCACTCTCACCCCGGTGGCGGCATCCCGTCCTACCCCCACCCGCGGTTGATGCCCGACTTCTGGGAGTTCCCGACGGTGTCGATGGGCCTCGGCCCGATGAACGCCATCTACCAGGCGCGGTTCAACCACTATCTGAACGACCGCGGCATCAAGGACACCTCCGACCAGCACGTGTGGGCGTTCCTCGGCGACGGCGAGACCGACGAGCCCGAGAGCCGCGGGTTGGCCCACGTCGCCGCCCTCGAGGGGCTCGACAACCTGACCTTCGTCATCAACTGCAACCTGCAGCGCCTCGACGGTCCCGTGCGCGGCAACGGCAAGATCATCCAGGAGCTGGAATCGTTCTTCCGCGGTGCCGGCTGGAACGTCATCAAGGTGGTGTGGGGCCGCGAATGGGACGCCCTGCTGCACGCCGACAAGGACGGCGCGCTGGTCAACCTGATGAACACCACGCCCGACGGTGACTTCCAGACCTACAAGGCCAACGACGGCGCCTACGTCCGCGACCACTTCTTCGGCCGCGACCCCCGCACCAAGGCCCTCGTCGAACCCATGACCGACGGCGAGATCTGGAATCTCAAGCGCGGCGGTCACGACTACCGCAAGGTCTACGCCGCCTACCGCGCCGCGATGGAGCACAAGGGCCAGCCGACGGTGATCCTGGCCCACACCATCAAGGGCTACACGCTGGGCAAGCACTTCGAGGGCCGCAACGCCACCCACCAGATGAAGAAGCTCGCGCTGCAGGACCTCAAGGACTTCCGCGAGGCGCAGCGCATCCCGATCACCGACGCGCAGCTCGAGGAAAACCCCTACCTGCCGCCGTACTACCACCCCGGGCCCGACGCCCCCGAGATCCGCTACCTGCTGGATCGGCGCCGGACCCTCGGTGGCTTCCTGCCCGCGCGGCGCAACAAGGCCAAGGCACTGCCGTTGCCCAGCCGCGACGTCTACAAGTCGCTCAAGAAGGGGTCGGGCAACCAGTCCGTCGCCACCACCATGGCGATCGTGCGGACGTTCAAGGAGTTGTTGCGCGACAAGGAGATCGGCAAGCGCATCGTGCCGATCATCCCGGACGAGGCGCGCACGTTCGGCATGGACTCGTGGTTCCCGAGCCTGAAGATCTACAACCGCAACGGGCAGCTCTACACCTCGGTCGACGCCGAACTGATGCTCGCCTACAAGGAGAGCGACCTCGGTCAGATCCTGCACGAGGGCATCAACGAGGCGGGGTCGACGGCGTCGTTCACCGCGGTGGGCACGTCGTACTCCACGCACAACGAGCCGATGATCCCGATCTACATCTTCTATTCGATGTTCGGCTTCCAGCGCACCGGCGACGGCCTCTGGGCGGCGACGGATCAGATGGCGCGCGGGTTCGTCTTGGGCGCGACCGCGGGTCGCACCACGCTGACCGGCGAGGGTCTGCAGCACGCGGACGGACACTCGCTGCTCTTGGCGGCGTCCAACCCGGCCGTCGTGGCCTACGACCCGGCGTTCGCCTACGAGATCGCCTACATCGTGGAGAGCGGCCTGGCCCGGATGTACGGCGAGGACCCCGAGAACGTCTTCTTCTACATCACCATCTACAACGAGCCCTACGTCCAGCCGGCCGAGCCGGAGAACTTCGATCCCGAAGGCCTCCTCAAGGGCATCTACCGGTACCGGGCAGCGAAGGAGAAGCGCAGCAACGTCGCGCAGATCCTGACCTCCGGCGTGGCGATGCCCGAAGCGCTGCGCGCCGCGGACCTCCTCGCGGCGGACTGGGACGTCGCGGCCGACGTCTGGTCGGTGACCAGCTGGGGCGAGCTCAACCGCGACGGGGTCAACGTGGAGAAGGAACTCCTCCGCCACCCGGATCGGCCGGCCCCGGTCCCCTACGTCACCAAGGTGCTGGAGTCCACCGCGGGCCCCGTCGTCGCGGTGTCGGACTGGATGCGTGCGGTACCCGAGCAGATCCGGCCGTGGGTGCCCAACACCTACGTCACGCTCGGCACGGACGGGTTCGGGTTCTCCGACACGCGCCCGGCCGCGCGCCGGTACTTCAACACCGACGCCGAGTCGGTGGTGGTGGCCGTGCTGGAGGCCCTCGCGCGCGACGGCGAGATCGATCCGTCCGTGGCGGTGGCCGCCGCCAAGCAGTACAAGATCGACGACGTGATGGCGGCCCCGGTGCAGACCTCCGACCCCGGGCCGGGCGCCTGACCCCGCTCTGATCCATCGAGTGTGCGGTGAGATCGCGTGTGGGCGCGATATCGCGATCTCCCCGCACACTCGACGCGGTAGTTGGAGGTTTCCTCCAGTGATCGGGCGTATCTTTTAGGGATGCCCGACAAGCAGCTCGACGATTCTCGCGCCGTGTCGCTCGAATTGCTCGACTCCGTGCCCGAGTCGCTCGTCCGGCGCGTGAAGCAGTATTCGGGCCGCCTCGCCACCGAGGCGGTGCACGTGATGGGTGAGCGGCTGCCGTTCTTCGCCGACCTGGAGGCCTCGCAGCGCGCCAGCGTCCAGCTGGTCGTGCAGACGGCGTTGGTGAACTTCGCCGAGTGGATGCGCAACCCGCGCGGCGACGTCGGCTACACCGCCGAGGCGTTCGCACTGGTCCCCCAGGAGCTGACGCGACGGATCGCCCTGCGCCAGACCGTCGACATGGTCCGGGTGACCATGGAGCACTTCGAGGAAGCCGTCCCCCTGCTGGCGCGCAACGAGGACCAGACGACGGCGCTGACCATCGGCATCCTGCGCTACAGCCGCAACCTCGCGTTCGCCGCGGCATCCGGGTACGCCGACGCCGCGGAGGCACGCGGCGCGTGGGACACCCGCATGGAGGCCAACGTGGTCGACGCGGTGGTCCGCGGCGACATCGGGCCGCAGCTGCAGTCCCAGGCCGCCGCCCTCAACTGGGACGCGACGGCGCCCGCGACGGTGCTCGTCGGCTTCCCTCAGCCGGGCCGGTCGGAGTTCGCGAGCGAGGACGTCCACGAGATCGTCACCCGCAACGGGCGGGCGGCACTGTCGGACGTGCACGGCACGTGGCTCGTCGCCATCGTGTCGGGTCACCTGACGCCCACCGACAAGTTCCTCGGCGAACTGCTCGGAGTCTTCGCCGACGCGCCGGTGGTCATCGGGCCGTTCGCGGCGTCACTGGTCGCGGCTCACTACAGCGCGGCCGAGGCCATCGCCGGCATGAACGCGGTCGCGGGGTGGACCGGAGCCCCGCGACCGGTCTCGGCAAGGGAACTGCTGCCCGAACGCGCGCTCCTCGGCGACCCGTCGGCCATCGCGGCGCTGGACTCCGACGTCATGCGACCCCTCGCCGAAGCGGGTCCGGCACTGACGGAGACGCTCGACGCCTACCTCGACTCCGGGGGCGCGATCGAAGCCTGTGCCCGCAAATTGTTCGTTCATCCAAACACCGTCCGCTACCGACTCAAACGCATCGCCGACTTCACCGGACGCGATCCCATGCTGCCCCGCGACGCCTACGTTCTCCGGGTGGCGACGACGGTCGGGCGGCTCGGTCGGCAGACGACACACGCCAGCACGACAAACGCTTCGGTGGCCCGGAGAACACCTCGAACCGGGAGTGATGTTGCTTCGTTTCTCGGATGATTGATCGCAATCCGGTCTCGTTGCAGTCCCATCACATGCTGTTTTGTGGGATCCCCACAAAAACATAAGACCATGTTCATATTCTCTTACACCGCACGAAACCGGTTTCACAGTGTTTTCTTAATCCGTGCCCCAAACACCCACGCTTGCGCTGCTTGCGCCCGGACAGGGATCGCAGACTCCCGGCATGCTCTCGCCGTGGCTCGAACTGCCCGGCGCCGACGAGCGCATCGCGTCGTGGTCCGAGGCCATCCAACTCGACCTGGCCCGGCTGGGCACCACGGCAACCGCCGAGGAGATCACCGACACGTCGGTGACGCAGCCCTTGGTCGTCGCCGCCACGCTGCTGGCGCACCGGGAACTGACCTCCCGCGGCCTGCTCGCCGGTGCGGACCTCGTCGTCGCCGGCCACTCGGTCGGTGAGATCGCGGCCTACGCCATCGCCGGGGTGCTCGACGCCGACGACGCCGTCCGCCTCGCCGCCACCCGCGGCTCCGAGATGGCCAAGGCGTGCGCCGTCGAACCGACCGGCATGGCCGCCGTGCTCGGTGGCGACGAAGCCGAGGTGCTCGCCCGTCTCGACCAGCTCGACCTGGTGCCGGCCAACCGCAACGCCGCCGGACAGATCGTCGCCGCCGGTGCCATCTCCGCGCTCGACAAACTGGTCGAGGATCCGCCGGCGAAGGCCCGCGTGCGCAAGCTCGCCACGGCCGGCGCCTTCCACACGCACTTCATGGCCTCGGCACTGGACGGATACTCCGCCGCGGCCGACGCCGTCACGGCCAGCGCTCCCACCGCCAGCTTGCTGTCGAACGCCGACGGCCAGCCGGTGACCTCGGCCGCCGACGCCATGGCCAAGCTGGTCGCCCAGCTCACCCAACCCGTGCGCTGGGATCTGTGCACCGAGACCATGCGCCAGCGCGAGGTCGCCGCGATCGTCGAGTTCCCGCCCGCGGGCACGCTCGTCGGCATCGCCAAACGAGAACTTCGGGGAGTACCGACGTACGCCGTCAAGACCCCCGCAGACCTGGACGGGCTCTCCGAGCTCTAAGCCAGACACGCTCATGCCGGCGCTCCAGAAGGGGGCGCCGGCGCACCGAGAAACACAGAACAGAAGGAGCCATCGTGGCCGCCAGTCAGGAAGAAATCATCTCGGGTCTCGCAGAGATCATCGAAGAGGTCACCGGCATCGAGCCGTCCGAGGTCACCCCGGAGAAGTCCTTCGTCGACGACCTGGACATCGACTCGCTGTCGATGGTGGAGATCGCCGTTCAGACCGAAGACAAGTACGGCGTGAAGATCCCCGACGAGGACCTCGCCGGTCTGCGCACCGTCGGTGACGTCGTCGCCTACATCCAGAAGCTCGAAGAAGAAAACCCCGAGGCCGCCGCAGCACTCCGCGACAAGTTCACCTCGTGACCCGTCCTTCCACTGCTAACGGCGGTTTCCCCAGCGTGGTGGTGACTGCCGTCGAGGCGACTACTTCTATTGCTCCGGACATCGAGAGCACGTGGAAGGGCTTGCTGGCAGGAGAAAGCGGCATCCGCGTCCTCGACGACCCGTTCGTCGAGAAGTGGGATCTTCAGGTCAAGATCGGTGGGCACCTCGCGGAGCCCCTCGATCCCCTGATGAGCCGGCTCGAGCACCGACGCATGTCCTACGTGCAGCGGATGTCGAAGTGGGTCGGAAACCGTCTGTGGGAGTCCGCCGGCCGTCCCGAGGTCGATCCCGACCGTTTCTCGGTCGTGATCGGCACCGGGCTCGGTGGCGGCGAGAAGATCGTCGAGATGTACGACGCGATGAACGAGGGTGGACCCCGCAAGGTCTCGCCACTCGCCGTTCAGATGGTCATGCCCAACGGTGCGGCCGCCGTGGTGGGCCTCGAACTCGGGGCCCGCGCCGGCGTCATCACGCCGGTCTCGGCCTGCTCGTCCGGTTCGGAGGCCATCGCTCACGCGTGGCGCCAGATCGTGATGGGTGACGCGGACTTCGCCGTCTGCGGTGGCGTCGAAGGCATGATCGAGGCGCTGCCGATCGCGGCGTTCTCGATGATGCGGGCGATGTCGACCAACAACGACAATCCCGAGGGCGCCTCGCGGCCGTTCGACAAGAATCGCGACGGATTCGTCTTCGGCGAGGCCGGCGCGATGATGATCATCGAGACCGAGGAACACGCCCTGGCTCGCGGCGCCAAGCCGCTGGCCCGGGTGATGGGTGCCGGCATCTCGTCGGACGGCTTCCACATGGTGGCCCCCGCACCGGACGGCCTCCGGGCCGGCCACGCGATGAAGCGGGCGATGGAGACGGCGGGCTTGTCCTCCAAGGACATCAACCACGTCAACGCGCACGCCACGTCCACCTCGATCGGTGACGTCGCCGAGGCCAACGCCATCCGCAACGCCGGGGTGGAGCACGCCGCGGTGTACGCCCCCAAGTCGGCACTGGGTCACTCGATCGGCGCCGTCGGCGCCCTGGAGTCGATCCTCACGGTGCTGGCACTGCGCGACGGCGTCATCCCGCCGACGCTCAACTACGAGACGCCCGACCCCGAGATCGATCTCGATGTCGTCGCGGGCGAGCCTCGATACGGTGACTACCAGTACGCCATTAACAACTCGTTCGGGTTCGGTGGACACAATGTCGCCCTGGCCTTTGGGCGCTACTAAGCACCCTGGGCACGGAGAGGATAGGCAGAGTTGACCCGTCTCAGCACGGGGAGCGGTCTCCCCAATGTGGTCGTCACCGGATTTGCGATGACGACCGCATTGGCGACCGACGCCGAAGGTACGTGGAAGCGTCTGCAGGACGGCGAAAGTGGCATCCGCACGCTGGATGACTACTTCGTCGACCTGTACGACCTGCCGGTTCGCATCGGTGGCCACTTGCTCGAGGACTTCGAGAGCGAGCTGACGCCAAGCGAACTCGAGCGGCTGTCCTATCTGCAGAAGATGGCGACCGTCGTCGGTCGGCGCGCCTGGGAAAGCGCAGGCTCCCCCGACGTCGACACCCGGCGCCTGATGGTGTCGATCGGCACCGGCATGGGCAGCACCGAGGAACTCCTCTACGCCTACGACGGCATGCAGGAGAACGGCATCTCCGCCGTCGCCCCGTTGACCGTGACGAAGTACGTGGTCAACTCCCCCGCCTCCGCGGTGGCCCTCGACCGACGGGCAAAGGCGGGCGTCATCACCCCGGTGTCGGCGTGCGCGTCCGGCAGCGAGGGCATCGCCAACGCCTGGCGCAGCATCGTTCTCGGCGAAGCGGACGTCGCCATCTGTGGCGGCGTCGAAACCAGAATTGAAGCGGTGCCGATCGCCGGCTTCGCGCAGATGCGAATCGTGTTGTCCACCACCAACGACGACCCCGCCGGCGCCTGCAAGCCCTTCGACCAGAATCGCAACGGCTTCGTCTTCGGCGAGGGCGCCGGACTCATGGTCCTCGAGACCGAAGAGCACGCCGTGGCCCGCGGCGCCAACATCGTGGCGCGGGTGATGGGCGCCGGAATCACTTCTGACGGCTACCACATCGTCGCCCCCGATCCCACGGGTGACCGTGCGGGACAAGCAATCTCGCGGGCCATCCAGCTCGCCGGCCTGCAGCCTGGAGACATCGACCACGTGAACGCCCATGCGACGGGCACGCAGGTCGGCGACGTCGCCGAGGGCAAGGCGATCAACAACGCACTGCGCGGCAATCGCCCCGCGGTGTACGCACCGAAGTCGGCGCTCGGCCACTCCGTCGGTGCGACCGGCGCGGTGGAGTCCATCCTCACCGTGCTGGCCCTGCGGGACGGCGTCGTCCCACCCACGCTCAACCTGGACACCCTCGATCCAGAGATCGACCTCGACGTGGTCGCCGGCGAACCACGTCGCGGCAACTACGAATACGCAATCAACAACTCATTCGGATTCGGCGGGCACAACGTCGCGATCGCCTTCGGGAAGTACTGAGATACAGGAGATTAGAGATGACGACGATGGCGCCCGAGACGGTAGACGAATCACTCGACCCGCGTGACCCCCTGCTGCGCCTGAGCACGTTCTTCGACGACGGCACCGTGGAACTCCTCCACGAGCGCGACCGCTCCGGCGTGCTCGCCGCAGCCGGCACCGTCAACGGCGTGCGCACCATCGCGTTCTGCACCGACGGCACCGTGATGGGTGGCGCGATGGGCGTCGAAGGCTGCGCCCACATCGTCAACGCCTACGACGCCGCCATCGACGAGCAGGCTCCGATCGTCGGCATCTGGCACTCCGGTGGCGCGCGACTGGCCGAGGGTGTCAAGGCCCTGCACGCCGTCGGCCTGGTCTTCGAGGCCATGATCCGCGCGTCGGGCTACATCCCACAGATCTCCATCGTCGTCGGATTCGCCGCGGGCGGTGCGGCATACGGGCCGGCTCTCACCGACGTCGTCATCATGGCGCCCGAGGGCCGCGTCTTCGTCACCGGACCCGACATCGTGCGCAGCGTCACCGGCGAGGACGTCGACATGGCGTCCCTCGGCGGTCCCGACACCCACCACAAGAAGTCCGGCGTGTGCCACATCGTCGCCGACGACGAGGCCGACTCCTACGAGCGCGGCCGCCGGCTCATCGGATTGTTCTGCCAGCAGGGCCACTTCGACCGCACCAAGGCCGAGGCCGGCGACTCCGACCTGCGCGCACTGCTGCCCGACTCGGCCCGTCGCGCCTACGACGTGCACCCGCTGATCTCGGCGCTGCTCGACGAGGACGCGCCGTTCGACGAGTTCCAGTCCAAGTGGGCGCCGTCGATGGTCGTCGGATTGGGTCGGTTGGCCGGTCGCAGCGTCGGCGTGCTCGCCAACAACCCGCTGCGCCTCGGTGGTTGCCTGAACTCCGAAAGCGCCGAGAAGGCAGCCCGTTTCGTTCGCCTGTGCGACGCCTTCGGCATCCCGATCGTCGTGATCGTCGACGTGCCCGGCTACCTGCCGGGTGTCGACCAGGAGTGGGGTGGCGTCGTCCGCCGCGGCGCGAAGCTGCTGCACGCGTTCGGCGAGGCCACCGTCCCCCGCGTCACGCTGGTGACGCGAAAGATCTACGGCGGCGCCTACATCGCGATGAACTCGCGTTCGCTGGGTGCGACCAAGGTCTTCGCATGGCCGAACGCCGAGGTCGCGGTCATGGGCGCCAAGCCCGCCGTCGGCATCCTGCACAAGCGCACCCTGGCCGCCGCGGCCCCCGAGGACCGCGAGGCCCTGCACGAGCAGCTCGCCGCCGAGCACGAGCGGATCGCCGGTGGCGTCGACAGCGCCATCGAGATCGGCGTCGTCGACGCGAAGATCGATCCCCCGCACACCCGCAGCGTGCTCACCCAGGCGCTGGCCGAGGCCCCCGCGCGTCGCGGTCGCCACAAGAACATCCCGCTGTAAGTCACTCCAGCGCAAAGGAACCGATGGTGATGGCACCTGCCGGACGGTAGGTGCCGATCACCACGCCCGTCGTCGAGACGGTGCTCTCCACCAGCTGCAGGCTCGCCGGCACGACACCGTCGGCGAACAGCCGCTTTCCGGTGCCGACGACCACCGGAAACACCCACAGCCGGTATTCGTCGACCAGCTCGTGGCGCATCAGCGTCTGAAGCAAGTTGGCGCTGCCGTGCACCTGCAGCTCGGGGCCGTCGGTGGCCTTGAGCGTCGCGATCGCCGCCGGCACGTCCTCGTCGAGCAGCACCGAGTTCTGCCATTCCAGGGTGGGGCGCCGGCGCGAGGCGACGTACTTGGTGGCCTCGTTGAGCGGCTTGGCGCCGTCCTCCTCGGTGGCGCGCGGCCAGTGGGCGGCGAAGATGTCGTAGGTGCGCCGACCCAGCACCAGGTCGAACGGCACGCCCATGGTCTCTCCCATGAGCTCGCCCATGCCGTCGTCCCAGTAGGTCACCGACCAGCCGCCGTAGCCGAATCCCCCGTCGGCGTCCTCCTCGGGTCCACCGGGGGCCTGCATGACGCCGTCGAGGGTCAGGAACGTGTTCGTGATCAGTCGTCTCATGGTCGTTGAGACATCTCGCAGCCGCGAAACTCATCGCCGAGCGGCGAGGAGCTCCTCCGCGGCGGGGACGGCCTTGGCGCGATCCGATGCCACCAGCCCGATGCGGGTGCGACGGTCCAGGACGTCGTCGACCGACAGCGCACCCTCGTGGGTGATCGCGTACTCGAATTCGGCTCGGACGACGTCGATTCCGTGGGCCACCGGGTCGGTGGGCCGATCGCAGGTGGCCTCGGCGAGCACGTTGGGCGCCTCGGCTCCGTAGCGCGCGACGAGTGACGACGGCAGCTCGGCCGACCCCCGCACCGTCGACCCCGGATTGGCGGGAGCACCGACCAACGGCAGATTACCGGTGCGGCACGGGCCCGCGGGCAGCCCGCGCAACGCCACGGCGCGTTCCACCACGTCCTGGGCCATGTAGCGGTATTCGGTGAGCTTGCCGCCGATCACGCTGAGTACGCCGTTGGCCGACTCCACCACCGCGTGCTCGCGCGACACGTCGGCGGTGCGGCCCGCACCGTTGTCGATCAGCGGCCTGAGCCCCGCATACGCGCCGACCACGTCGTCGGTCGTCACCGCGACGTCGAGCGCGGTGTTTACGGTGTCGAGCAGGAACGACACCTCGGCCGCGGTGGGCTCCGGGACGTCGGGAACGGGCCCGGGCGCGTCCTCGTCGGTGAGTCCGAGGTACACCCTGCCGAGCTGTTCGGGCATCGCGAAGATGAACCGGTTGGTCTCGCCGGGAATCGGAACCGTCAGTGCCGCAGTTGGATTGCCGAATGCCGAGGCGTCGAACACCAGGTGCGTGCCCCGGCTGGGACGCAGCTTGATGGACGGGTCCACGTCACCGGCCCACACACCGGAGGCGTTGAGGACCGCATGCGCCGTCACGTCGACGGACTCGCCGGTGAGCTGGTCGGTCAGGCGCACCGACGTGCCGGTGGCATTGGATGCGGCGACGCGGGTGAGGATTCGCGCCCCGTGCTGCGCCGCGGTGCGGGCGACCGCGACGACCAGTCGGGCGTCGTCGATCAGCTGGCCATCATAGGCCAGGAAGGCGCCGTCGAGCCCGTCGCGGCGCACCGTCGGCACGAGGTCGACGGCCCGCGCCGCGTCCACCCGTCGCGATCTCGGCAGGGTCGACGCGGGCGTGCCCGCCAGCTTGCGCAGCCCGTCGCCCGCGGCGAAGCCGAACCTGACCAGCGCCCGCGAGGCGCCGCTCATGGACGGCAGCAGCGGCACCAGCTGGGGCATCGCCGTGACGAGGTGAGGGGCGTTGCGCGTCATCAGGATTCCACGTTCGACCGAGCTGCGGCGCGCGATGCCGACGTTGCCCGTCGCCAGGTAGCGAAGGCCGCCGTGGACCAGTTTCGAACTCCACCGGCTGGTGCCGAACGCGAGGTCGTGCTTCTCGACCAGCACGACCGACAATCCGCGGGACGCCGCGTCGAGCGCGATGCCGGCGCCGGTGATGCCGCCGCCGATCACGACGACGTCGACCCGGGCGGTGCCGCCGAGGGCCGTCAGCTCGGCGGTGCGGCGCGCGGCATCGAGGACGGGACCGTTCATGGTGCGAGGTATCCATTCAGGGCCAGGGCCAGCTGGGTGACCAGGTCGTCGGCGGGCAGGATGGCCTCGACCATCTGCGCCGCCAGAATCGTCGACTGCGTGATCAGCAGACACATCACCGCGAGCTGGCGGACCTCACCGGACCGCACGCTGCCCTCGTCCTGCGCGGACTTGATCTCCCCCGCGACCGTGTCCAGCAGCATCTGCTGACTGGTGCCGAGCCGCTCGGAGAGGTAGGACATCGCGAGATTCGAGTCCTGCCGGAGGACGGACATCACGACGTCGTCGCGCCGCACGAGCTGGGCGACGCCGACGACCCGGTCGACCAGCGGTGTGCGTCCGACGCCCGCGCTGGGCACCGCGTCGAGGGCGCGGGTGATCCGCGCGGTGAGCAGAGCGGCGAGGATCGACCGGGTGTCGGGGAAGCGGCGGTAGACCGTGGGGCGGCTGATCGCCGCGCGGCGGGCGATCTCGGCGAGTGTCACGCGGTCGACCCCAAAGGCCAGCACGCAGTCGGCGGCCGCGTCGAGGATGCGCTCCTCGACCGTCGCCTGCCGGTCTTCGTTACTGATTGACATGATCTGTAATACTGTAACGCATGATCCGATCGCACGACCAGTCCGCGCCCCCGATGAAGTGGAACGCCTGGGGCGACCCCGCGGCGGCCAAGCCCCTCTCCGACGGCATCCGGACGCTCCTCGTCCAGGCACTCGGCGTCACGGCCGACCCCGCCCCGCAGCCCGAAGCCGATCAGGTGCACGTGCGGCCGTCGGCACTGTCGGACGCCGACCGCAAGGCGTTGTCGGCCGTCGTCGGCGAAGCGCACTGCGTCACCGACGACTACGCCAGGCTGCTGCGAGCCGGTGGCAAGTCGACCCTGGACCTGTTGCGGCGCAACGGCACCGGAGTCCAGGACGCACCCGACGCGGTGCTGCTGCCCGCCGACGAAGAAGCGATCACCGGAATTCTCCAGCACTGCTCGAAGAGCAGCATCGCCGTCGTCCCCTTCGGGGGCGGCACCAGCGTCGTCGGCGGTCTCGATCCCCTTCGGGGCGACTTCAAGGCCGTGGTGTCGCTCGATCTGCGGCGCCTCGACGCGTTGCACGGCCTCGACGAAGTGTCCGGTGAAGCCGAACTCGGCGCCGGAGTCACCGGGCCCGACGCCGAGAAACTACTTGGTGCGCAGGGCTTCTCACTTGGCCACTACCCTCAGAGCTTTCAGTTCGCCACCATCGGCGGGTTCGCGGCGACGCGGTCGTCGGGTCAGGACTCGGCGGGATACGGTCGATTCGACGACATGGTCCGCGGTCTGCGCATCGTGACCCCCGCCGGCGTGCTCGACCTGGGGCGCGCACCGGCGTCCGCCGCCGGACCGGACCTTCGCCAACTGATGGTCGGCTCCGAGGGCGTGTTCGGCGTCATCAGCCGCGTGCGGGTTAGGGTGCATCCCATCCCCGAAACCACCCGGTACGAGGCGTGGTCCTTCCCGGACTTCACCACGGGCGCTGCAGCATTGCGCGCGGTCGTGCAGAACGGCACCGGCCCCACCGTCATCCGGCTGTCCGACGAAGCCGAGACCGGCGTCAACCTGGCCACCACCGAGACCATCGGCGAACAGAGCGTCACCGGTGGATGCTTGGCCATCACCGCCTTCGAGGGCACCGCCGCCCACACCGAGAGCAGGCACGCCGAAACCCGCGCGGTGCTGGCGGCGAACGGCGGCACCAGCCTCGGCGAGGAGCCCGCCAAGGCCTGGGAGCACGGTCGGTTCGGCGCGCCCTACCTTCGGGATTCGCTGCTGGCGGCCGGGGCGCTGTGCGAGACAGTGGAGACGGCGACGAACTGGGCGAACCTCGCCGCGGTGAAGACCGCCGTCACCGAGGCCCTGACGTCGTCGCTCGCCGAAACCGGCACCCCGGCGCTGGTGCTGTGCCACATTTCCCATGTGTATCCGACCGGCGCCTCGCTGTACTTCACCGTCGTGGCGGGGCAGCGCGGCAACCCGATCGAGCAATGGCGCAGGGCGAAGACCGCCGCATCCGATGCCATGGTCCGTGCCGGGGCGACGATCACCCATCATCACGCGGTCGGCGCCGACCACCGGCCGTGGATGCGCGACGAGATCGGCGAGCTGGGCGTCGAGGTTCTGCGTGCCGTGAAGGCGGTGCTCGATCCCGCCGGAATCCTCAACCCCGGCAAGCTGATTCCGTGACGCTCGGCCGCATCACCGTGCTGACCAATCCGGCGTCTGGGCACGGCGGCGCCACCCACGTGGCGGAGCGGGCGATCGCCCAGTTCCATCGGCGCGGCGTCGACGTGGTGGCCATCGCGGGCACCGACGCCGACCACGCGCGTCGTCTGGTCGAGGGAGCGTTGGAGCGCGGGATGGATGCCCTCGTGGTGGTGGGCGGCGACGGCATCATCTCGCTGGCGCTGCAGGTGCTGGCGCAGAACGACATTCCGCTGGGGATCATCCCGGCGGGCACCGGCAACGACCATGCCCGCGAATTCGGCATTCCCACCAAGAGCCCGGAGGCGGCGGCCGACGTCGTCGTCGACGGGGTGGCCGAGATGGTCGACCTGGGCCGCATCAGGGGCGCCGACGGCACCGACCGCTGGTTCGGCACCGTGATGGCCGCCGGCTTCGACTCGCTGGTGACCGACCGGACCAACCGGATGACGTGGCCGCACGGCCGGATGCGGTACAACGTCGCGATGCTGGCCGAGATCTCGAAGCTGCGACTGCTGCCGTTCCGGCTGACATTCGACGGCGAGGAGGTGGTCACCGACCTGACGCTGGCGGCGTTCGGCAACACGCGCAGCTACGGCGGGGGCATGCTGATCTGCCCGGACGCCGACCACTCCGACGGCGAACTCGACGTGACGATGGTGCAGTCCGCGTCGCGGGCCAAGCTGATCCGGCTGTTTCCGACGGTGTTCAAGGGCACGCACGTCGACCTCGACCAGGTGCGGACGGCGAGGGCAAAGGTCATCACGGTCGACTCGCCGGGCATCAACGCCTACGCCGACGGCGAGTTCGTGTGCCCCCTGCCGGTCGAGGTGTCGGCGGTGCCGGGGGCGCTGCGGGTTCTGCGGCCCGCCATCTGAGGCGCGCCCACCCTCGCGAGACATAAGCCGTGGCGACGACACGCCGCAGACCGCCGCCACCAGTTATGCCTCGCGCCGAAAGACGCGCGCCCCGCGGGGTGAGCCTCCCCGCGAGACGTCACGCGAACGCTTAGCCGACCCCGCGGTTGAGCCAGGTGACCTCACCCGTGTCGCCGCCACCGCGGAACTCCTCGAGTGCCTCGTCCCACGCGGTGCCCAGCACGGTGTCCATCTCGGCGGCCATGGCGTCGGCGCCGGAGGCCATCAGCCCACGCAGCCGCATTTCGCCGACCATCACGTCACCGTTGGCACTCATCACGCCGCTCCACAGCCCCAGTTGCGGGGTGTGGCACCAGCGGTGGCCGTCGATGCCTTCGCTGGGGTCCTCGGTGACTTCGAAACGAAGCACCGACCACGACCGCAGCGCATTGGCCAGGGCAGCCCCCGTACCCACGGGACCTACCCAGTTGGTGACGGCACGGAGCTGCCCAGGCATCGCGGGCTGCGGCGTCCACTTGAGGTTCGCCCTCGCCGACAGGGTCGACGAAAGCGCCCACTCCACATGTGGACATACCGCCGCGGGCGAGGCGTGGACGTACACCACACCGGTGGCCGTGTCGGCGAACTGGTTCGACGCACGCATCATCTGCTCCTTCGGCTCAATAGGGACGTCTTCCCCGACGACCTGCTGAGCACCCAAAGAGGCAGTTGTTTCGTGCGTGTCTATTGTGCCCTGTGAGGCAGGTGTTGCGCTAGTGTGTCCCGAATTCTCTCAGCACTCCATCAGAGATGGCCGGCCACACCGGGTGGGCCCAGTCGCCGAAGTCGCGGTCGGTGAGCAGCACCAAGGCCAGGTCAGCGGCCGGATCGACCCAGATGAACGTGCCCGATTGACCAAAGTGCCCGAACGTCTCGGTGCCGTTCGCCGAACCGGTCCAGTGCGGCGACTTGCCGTCGCGGAGCTCGAAGCCCAACCCCCAGTCATTAGGCCGCTGCACGCCGTAGCCCGGCAACACGCCCGTCAGGCCGGGAAATTGCACCGTGACGGCGTCCGCGTGCATCTGCGCCGAGACCAGCACCGGACGCAGTAGTTCGGCGGCAAACCGAGACAGGTCGGCCACCGACGACTCCGCCCCGAACCCCGCCGCCTCCGCGCCGCCGACGAGTACCGAGGCCCCCATGCCGAGCGGCTCGAAGACGGCCTCGGCGAGGTAGCGGTCGAACGGAATTTCCGACGCCTCCTGCAGCGCCGCGGCCAACACGCCGAAGCCCTCGTTGGAGTAGACGCGGCGTTTGCCCGGTTCGGCGACGACGTCGGCTGACTTCATCGACAGACCGGAGGTGTGGGCCAGCAGGTGCCGCACGGTCGAACCCGGCGGACCGGCCGGGGTGTCGAGGTCGACGACGCCCTCCTCCACCGCCACCTGCGCCGCGCGGGCGACGAGCAACTTCGTCACCGACGCCAGGGGGAAGGTCCGGTCGACGTCGCCGTGGGTGGCCAGGACGCCGCCCGGTCCGACCACCGCCGCCGCGGCGTTGATGACCGGCCAGTCGGTGAGGACGTCGAGAGCTGACATGCGAGTGGAGCCTAGTGCGGAACCAGGCGACGCCAGATCGCCGCCACGTGCCGGGCGTCCGTGCCGCAGCACCCGCCGAACACCGTGGCCGCCGGGAGCCGCTCGCGCAGGGCGGCGGTGCCGGCACCGAAGTCGTCGGGATCGCCCTCGTCGAGGTCCTCGGCGTCGTCGAGTTCGGCGTGGCTCCTCGCCGAGGCGTTCAGCCGGAGACCGACCACCCGGCGCAGCCACGGTCCGTCCTCGAAGGTGCTTGTCAGATGGCTCGGGTGGGCGCAGTTGACCATGAAGTACGCCGCGGCGTCGGCGGTGTCGGCGTCCACCTGCTCGACGGCCTCGCGCAGCGACTGCCCCGTGGCCAGCCGCCCGTCGGTCTCCACCGTGAACGAGACGGCGACGGGGACGTCGACCGCCGTGGCCGCCCGGACGATGCCGACGGCCTCCGCGGCGTCGTTGATGGTGACCGCGGTGACCAGGTCCGCGGTGGTCGCGGCGAAGGACGCGATCTGCGGCGCGTGGTAGTCCTGCGCCTCGGCGGCGGTCATCGTTCGTTCGCGGGGTCCGACGCAACCGCTGACCACCGCGGTGATGCCGTCGGCCGCCGCCGTTGCGCGCACCTCCTCGGCGAGCTCGATCGCCTGCCGGTTGAGCGCGTCGAGCCGGTCAACCGAAATCCCGAGCTGCGCAGCCCAATCGGGGTTTGCACGCCACGTCGGGGCTTCGACGACGAATCCGGTTCCGTGGCGTCGGGCGACGTCGAGGTATCCCGCGTAGTAGCGGCGCAGCACCTCCCGCGAGTCGGGGTCCGCCACCAGCGGGAAGGCCGCGAAGCAGGGCAGCTCGAGACCGTGGTGGAACATCAGGTCGGTCTCGAGACCCCCGTCGGTGACGAACATCTGGTCACCGGCCAGTTGGGGCAACGGCTGCCGCCCGGTCACGACAGCTGAACCGATCGCTTGGCCAGACCCATCCAGAAGCCGTCGACCACCTGCTTCGGAATCTGCTCGGGATTTTCCGACGCCCCGAGTGCGACGAAGAGGGGCGCAAAGTGCTCGATCGTGGGATGCGCGTACGGCATGCCCGGCGCCCTGGCGCGAAAGTCGAGCAGCGCGTCGAGGTCGCCCGCGGCGAATCGTTCGGCAACCCATTCGTCGAACTCCCGCGACCACCCCGGCGCGGCGGCGTTCGGCGTCGGGTCGGTCAGGAACGGCAAGCCGTGCGTGGTGAACCCGGATCCGATGATGAGCACGCCCTCCTCCCGTAGCGGCCGCAGCCGCGCGCCCAGTTCCAGCAGCCGTTGGGGGTCGAGCGTCGGCATCGACATCTGCAGGACCGGTATCTCCGCCTCGGGGTACATCACCGTCAGCGGCACGTACGCGCCGTGGTCCAGTCGCCGGTGGGGATCGTGGGCCACGGTCTCGCCGTCGGGCATCAACGCCTCCACCCGCCGGGCGAGATCGGACGCACCGGGCGCGTCGTAGGTCACGTCGTAGTAGCGCTGCGGAAAACCCCAGAAGTCATACGTCAGTGGGGTTTCCGTGGCGGTCGATCCGATGGTCAACGGCGCGGCCTCCCAGTGCGCGGACACCACCAGGATCGCCTCGGGTCGCGGCAGCTCGGCGGACCACCCGGCCAACTGCGACACCCACCGGTCGTCGTCGACGAGTGGCGGTGCGCCGTGGGAGAGAAACAGTGCGGGGATCACCGACCAAGGATGGCACCTCGCCCACTAGGTTGTAGGCCATGAGTCAGACGGTGCGTGGTGTCATCTCCCGGTCCAAGAAGCAGCCTGTCGAGTTGGTCGACATCGTGATCCCGGATCCCGGTCCCGGCGAGGTCGTGGTCGACGTCATCGCGTGCGGGGTCTGCCACACCGACCTGACCTACCGCGAAGGCGGCATCAACGACGAATACCCGTTCCTGCTGGGCCACGAGGCTGCCGGCACGGTGGAGTCGATCGGCGAGGGCGTGACCAACGTCGAGGTCGGCGACTTCGTCGTCCTCAACTGGCGTGCGGTGTGCGGCCAGTGCCGCGCCTGCAAGCGCGGTCGCCCCCAGTACTGCTTCAACACCCACAACGCCGCCCAGAAGATGACCCTGACCGACGGCACCGAGCTCACCCCCGCCCTGGGGATCGGCGCGTTCGCCGACAAGACCCTCGTCCACGAAGGACAGTGCACCAAGGTCGACCCCGAGGCCGACCCCGCCGTCGCCGGACTGATCGGCTGCGGCGTGATGGCCGGCATCGGCGCGGCCATCAACACCGGCAACATCACCCGCGACGACACCGTCGCGGTCATCGGCTGCGGCGGTGTCGGTGACGCCGCCATCGCCGGGGCCGCCCTGGTCGGCGCCAAGATGGTCATCGCCGTCGACATGGACGAGCAGAAGTTGAACTGGGCCCGCGAGTTCGGCGCCACCCACACCATCAACGCCCGCGAGTTCGACGTCGTGGAGACCATTCAGGACCTCACCGGCGGCAACGGAGCCGACGTGGTCATCGACGCGGTGGGCCGCCCGGAGACCTGGAAGCAGGCGTTCTACGCCCGCGACCTGGCGGGCACCGTCGTCCTGGTCGGCGTTCCCACACCGGACATGACGCTGGAGATGCCGCTGGTCGACTTCTTCTCCCGCGGTGGCTCGTTGAAGTCCTCGTGGTACGGCGACTGCCTGCCCGAGCGTGACTTCCCCACGCTGATCAGCCTGTACCGCCAGGGTCGGTTGCCGCTGGAGAAGTTCGTCTCCGAGCGCATCGGCCTGGACGGCATCGAGGACGCGTTCCACAAGATGCACGCCGGTGAGGTCCTGCGCTCGGTGGTGATCCTGTGAGTGCCGCCAAGAACATCCAGCGCCTGGTCACCAGCGGCACCTTCGAACTCGACGGCGGCAGTTGGGACGTCGACAACAACATCTGGATCGTCGGTGACGACAAGGACGTCGTGGTGTTCGACGCCGCGCACAGCGCGGGCCCCATCGTCGACGCCGTCGCGGGCCGCAACGTGGTCGCCGTCGTCTGCACCCACGGCCACAACGACCACGTGACCGTCGCGCCCGAACTGGGCAAGACCCTCGACGCGCCGGTCCTGCTGCACCCGGCCGACGACGTGCTGTGGCGAATGACGCACCCGGACGACGACTTTCGTGGCGCGGAGGACGGTCTGGTGCTGCGCGCCGGCGACGTCGAACTCCGGGCGCTGCACACCCCGGGGCACTCGCCGGGTTCGGTCTGCTGGTATGCCCCCGAGCTCGGCGCGGTGTTCAGCGGCGACACCCTCTTCAGCGGTGGCCCCGGCGCGACGGGTCGCTCCTACTCCGACTTCCCCACCATCCTGGCGTCGATCTCCGAACGCCTCGGCTCGCTGCCGTCGGACACCGTGGTCTACACCGGCCACGGCGACACCACGGTGATCGGCGACGAGCTCGTCAACTACGACGACTGGGTCAAGAACGGCAGCTAGCCGCGCTCGGTCGCGTCGACGATGGTCCGCGCACACAGCGCGGGGTCGTCGATCATCGGCACGTGGCCGACCCGGTCGAGGACGACGAAGTGCGCGTGCGGGATTCGTTCCCGCGCGACCGCCCCGTTGATCTCGGGCGGGAAGATGCGGTCGCGGCCGGCCCAGGCGATGGTGATCGGGCACGTGGCACCCAGGGGTTGCACCTGCTCGGTGGTGCCGAGCAGGTCGTGGGCGGCGTCGCACCCGAGTAGGTCGCGCGTCGACTCGACGGCCTGACGGCGACTGAGACGGTCGGCGCGTTCGGCGACGTCGCGCATCGCCAACCGGCGCACCAGCGGCAACCCCAGTGCGGCCGGTGCGACGAATCTCGTTGCCGCGGCCAGTCTTAGGGTGCGACGCAGTGTGTCGGTGGCGTGGGTTTCGTCGCGCGCCCCGGCGGTCCAGAAGCCCGCGGGCGAGAACGCGCACACCGATCGGGCGCGACCGCGGCGGGCCAGTTCGACGGCGATCCATCCGCCCATGGAGTTGCCGGCGACGTGCACGGTGGCCAGGCCACGCTCGTCGAGCAGCGCCTCGGTCGCGTCGACGAGGGCTTCGATCGTCGGCCGTCCCTCCATCGCAGGCCCACCGCGGTGACCGGTGGCGGTGGGCACGATCAGGTCGAAGCGGTCGGCGAGCTGGGGCACCACGCCGTCCCATGCGGCGGCGGACATCGTGACGCCGTGCAGCAGCAGGAGCGGTGGCTTCCCGGCCACGGCGTCAGTTCCGCCGGTAGGCGAAGCCCGGCGGCAGGTCGGAGGGCGCCGCGGCGACGACGGTCTGGTCGTCGGCACCGACGTATTCGAACAACGTGATGTCGGCGAACTCCGGGACGACGTAGATCGGGTAGGTGGGGCCGGCGTCGCGGTAGGCCCGCATCTCGTCGAGGTGCTCGTTCTGGAACAGGACCGTCTTGGAGCCGTCGAGGCGGATCCACTCGGGGAAGAAGATCGTGCCGTGCAGCCGCCGCAAGGCCGGCATGACGTTGACGACGACGCTGGTGCCGGTGGGTTCGGTCCAGGAGATCTTGTAGATCTCCGGCGCCAGGGTGACGAGGTCGACGGTCTGGTCGCGGACCCACCGTCCGCCGACGTGGCCGGTGTGGATCCGGTAGTCGATGGTGGTGGCGTTCTTGACGTACATCTCGTACTGCCACCCGTTGGCGTAGGTGTAGATGAATCGGTGTCCGACCAGCCCGGTTACGTCCGAGTCGCGGTTGCCGTCGGTATTGTCGTCGCTCACCCAGTCAGTTTAGAACAAACTAGGTTTGTTAGGAACCCATTTGCCCACCTCCGTGAAACCTGGCGTGGCCGCGGCACTATCGCGCACGCTTGGCCCCCTGCGCCGCGCCGTGCTGCGCGCCACCCGGCTCGCCGAGGACCTCCCCGACCTTCCGGAGGCCCACATCGAAGTGCTGCGTACCGTCGCCGACACGCCGGGGATGGGGCCGCCGGCGATCGCCGACCAGCTCAGGCTCGCCCGGCCGACCGTCAGCAACCTGATGAAGACGATGCAGCGGGCGAACCTGGTGGAGCTGACCCGCGACGCCGACGACGCGCGACGCGTGCACGTCACCGCCACCGCCGCGGCGTTGGAGTTGCTCCGCCGCTACGACGCCGCCAGCGAGGCGATTCTGACCGCCGCGATGAACGAGTTGACCGCCGATGAACGCCGGGCCGTGGCGGCCGCGGTGCCCGCCCTGTCGAAGTTGCGGTCGATCCTCGCCGCCACCGACCGCTAGCGACCTTCGAGCACCCGCTTCTTCTCCGCGTCGTACTCGTCCTGCGTCAGGGCACCCGAGTCCCGCAGACGCGCAAGCGATTCCAGGGTCTGCACCCGAAGGGCGTCCTCGGAGGACGCGGGGCTCGGGACGGCCCGGATCGATGGCGGCGCGGAGTCGTCCGCCGACCATGGCGGCGCGCCGGAGTCGCTGCGCCGCACCCTGGCCGCCCAGATCCGCGCCACGATCAGGTCGACGACGGCGAAGCCGAAGACCGCCGCGAGGATCCACGGCAGATGGCCGTAGCTGCTGCCGTGTCCGAAGGCCAGCGAGGGGTTGAGGTAGGCGCTGACGTTGCCGTCCAACTCGACGTCGTAGGTGCCTGCGGTCGACAGGTGCAGGTACCCGACGCGAACCCGCGCGTCGTTGTTGACCGTCGTCGTCCCGCCGTAGTCCTCCGCGAGTTGCACGTCGACGCCGTCCGGCCCCGTCATCCGGTACTTCAGCGGCGGAACGGGCAGCCCGTTGCCGCTGCCGCCGACGAGCACGGTGTGGAAGGTGACCGTGACGTCGCCCGCCGGCAACTCCAGGCGGCTGGACCCCGGGATGGGAACCTCGCCGTAGGCGTCGTATTCGTCGAAGACGAAGGCGTTGAGCATCAGCGTGGCGACGAACCCGAGCCCGGCGACGACCATCGTCACCGCGGCGACGACGGTCAGGATCCGTGGCCCGGTCGAGCTCTTCATGGCTCGCAGTCTTCCACGTCGAAGCCGCGGAGGGGTTACCGTTCACGGTATGCCCGAATCCAGCGCGGTGGTGCGTCCGGAGCCGATGAACAGCGCCTCCTACACCGCTGCGTCGCGTCTGCAGGCGGCTGGATTACGCCGGGCGACAGCGCTTTTCGCCGAGGCCGCCGAGGCGGTGCCGCTCCCCCAGTCGCCGCGGCCCATCGTGATCGCCGACTACGGCGCCGCGACCGGGCACAATTCGCTGGTTCCCGTCGGCGCGGCCATCGCGGTGCTGCGCAAGCGCACCCGGCCCGAACACTCCATCCTGGTGACCCACACCGACGTGCCGGACAACGACTTCAGCGAGCTGTTCCGCACCCTGAGCGACGACCCCGACACGTACCTCAAGAAGGACAAGGCGTCCTTCGCCTCGGCAGTCGGTCGGTCGTTCTACGGCCAGATCGTGCCCTCCAACAGCGTGAACCTGGCCTGGTCGGCGTGGTCGACGCAGTGGTTGTCACGCACTCCGACGCCGATTCCCGACCACCTGCTGGTGGCGCACAGTCGTGACGGCGAGGTGCGCGCCGCCTACGAGCGTCAGGCCGCGCGCGACTGGCACGAGTTCGTCGCGTTCCGTGGGCGCGAGCTCAGCCCTGGCGGGCGGCTCGTGGTGATGACCATGGCGATCGACGAGGACGGCGACTTCGGCTACCGGCCGTTGCTCGACGCCATTGCCGAGACGCTCGCCGAACTGGTCGAACGACGGGTGCTGACCGACGACGAGTCGACGGCGATGTCGATTCCGATCGCCGGCCGCCGCGCCCGCGACTTCCTGTCGCCCTTCGCCCCGTCGGGCACCTTCGAGAAGCTCTCGGTTCAGCACCTCGAGGTGTTCCACGGCGACGACCGGTTCTGGGCGCAGTATCGAACGGACAAGAAGGCCAACGAATTCGGCGCCAAGTGGGCCGCGTTCCTGCGTGGGACGGCGTTCCCCACCCTGGCCGCCACGCTGCCCGCCGACCGCCGCTCCGGCTTCGTCGGCCAACTCTCCACCGGCGTGGCCCAACGCCTGGCCGCCGCTCCCGCCGAGGTGCGCATCCCGTTGGCGGCCGTCGTCATCGAGAAGCAGCGGCGCCCGCATCCCTGACCGTCAGGGCGTCATTTCGTACGCGCCGTCGTAGGCCTTGACCCGCTCCCACACCCGGTCGAACCGCGCCGCGTCGGGCACCGGTTTGCGGACGGCCCCCAGCGCCCACTGCTGCTGCGCCGGGGTGGACGTCGGCTTGCCTTGCAGCGCAATGGCGTAGGAGTTGAAGTCGTCGACCTGGAAGCCGAAGATCTGGTCGACCACGTCGTCGTCGAGGCCGGTGAGCGCCGCCTGCTCGAGGATCAGCTGACCGTAGACGATCAGCGAGAACAGGTGTCCGACGTTGAGCATGAAGTCGAGGTCCTTGGCCTGCGCGGCGTCGGGTGCGGCGGTGAGCAGCATGTCCCGGAACGCCTGGGCCTGCTCGTAGAACACGCCGACGTTGGGGACGTGCCGGTGCTGCTCGTACACCGGGGTCCAGTCCGCGAATTGGATGGCACCCGCGCCGCGGGTCGGGCCCTGGTTCCAGAAGAACGTGTCGTCGGCCGCGTCGTTGCGCGTCGGAATCTCCGGATAGGCACGGGGATTGAGCATGTAGTTCGGCATGAACTTCAGCACCAGGCCCACGTTGACGTGCACGGTGCCCTCCAACCGCGGCAGGCACCCGATGAGCTGGGCGACCTCCCGGAACATGGTGTTCTTCTCGTACCCCTTGGCGGCGACGACGTCGTGCAGTGCCCGCACGACCGTCTCGCCCTCCATGGTCACCTTCGCCTTGGTCATCGGGTTGAACAGCAGGTAGCGCCGATCCTCCAGGCTGGCGCTGCGGAAGTAGTCGACCGCCCGCCGGCTGAAGGCCTTCATGGCGATCATCCGCGAGTAGGCGTCGACGAAGTTGGCCCGCACGTGGCCGAAGTCGGTGACGGGGTTGCCGTACAGAATCCTGTTCTGCGCGTGGGTGATCGCCTCGTAGAACGCGTGCTCGCACATCCCGATCGACGACGAGCACAGGTTGAACTTGCCGACGTTGACGGTGTTGAGCGCGGCACTGAACGCCTCGACCCCGGTGTGCAGGACGTCCTCCGCGCGCACCGGATAGTTCTCCAGGCGGAACGTGCTGACGTAGATCTGCATGTGCACGACGTTGTCGATCAGGTGATAGTCCTCGTGGCGGCTGTCGGCGGCGAAGAACACGTACCCGTCCTGGCCCTCGACGTCGCCGCGCCGGCCGAACACCGACACCAGGCTCGCGACGTTGCCGTTGCCGATGTAGTACTTCTCCCCCGACGCCCGGTAGAGGATGCCGTTGGCGACGTCCTCCTCGCTCGCGGGGGTCAGGACCATGTCGGTGCTGTAGACGTCGGCGCCGTGCTCGCGTTCGGAGAGTCCGAACGCCATCACCTCGCCCGCCTCGAGGTCGTCGGCGGCGCGCAGCTTGGCGTCCTTGTTCTCGCTCTGCCATACCGGCCCCAGGCCCAGGATGGTGACCTGTTCGGTGTACCAGTAGGTCAGTCCGTAGAAGCCGAGGATTTCGGCGAGCGCGGCGTTGCGGGCCCCGTCCCACCGCTTGTCGGGGTTTCCGTCGGCGAACTCCGACGGCGTGAGGAACGTCGCGAACAGCTTCTCCCGCTTGACGAACTCGACGAAGTCGGCGGGCCACTGCGCCCGGAGGTCGTCGTCGAGGATGCGCTTCTTGCCCTGGCCCTCGAAGAAGTCGATCGTGGCGCGCAGCAGGCGGCGCGTCTCGGCGTCGAACTCGCCCGGGTCGTAGGTGTGGGGGTTGAAGAGCAAGCCGTCGGTCATGCCCCCGAGCCTAGGGCTGCTGCGGTTGGAACGGTGACGGAACGAAGGGCAGACCGGGGATGGTCTGGTACGGCAGCGTCGGGACCACCGGCGCCTGCGTGGTCGACGACGTCTGCGGTGGCTGGGTGGTCGTCGGCGGCGGTGGCTCGGTCGTGGTGGGCGGTGGTGGCGCCTCGGTGGTCGTCGGCGGAGGTGGCGGCGGCGTCTCGGACGGGGGCGGCGCCTCCTGGGTCACCGTCACCGGTGGCGGCGGGGGTGCCTGCTCGATCACGGTCCGGTCGGGTTCCGACGGCACCTCCGCCGGCGCCTCCGTGGACGGCGGGGCCACCTCGGAGGACGGCGGCGGGGCCTGGGTCGTGGTCGGCGGGGTGGCCGGCGGCGAGTCCTCACCGCTGAACAGCAGGTAGAGGACGATGCCGATGGCCAGCAGCGCCGCGGCGACCGCGACGCCGATGATCCCGGTGGGCGTGCGGTACCAGGGCAGGGCGGCGGCCGCGCGGGCGTCGTCCTCGTCGTCGACGAACGCGATCGGCGGCCGCGGGTCGAGATATCCGCCGTCGGGTTCCTCGGTCACCGGGTCGGGTTCGGGAACGTCGTCGGCATCCGACCACGCCAGGGCGCGGAACGTCGACGACGCGGGGGCGGCCTGGTCGACGGGTGGCAGCGGGGCGATCGGGGCGACGGCGGCGGGCGCCATCGCCGTGGCACCGTCGGGCACCAGACCGCGTGCCGCCGAGAGCCCACCGCCGATGGCGGCGGCCAGCTCGGGCCGGGCCGAGGTGACGACGGGTACCCGCAGGCGTTCCGACAGTGAGGTGACGAGCACCGGGATGAGCGCACCACCGCCGACGGTGGCGACCGCGGCCAGGTCACCCGGTCGAATCCCGCTGCGCTGCAACGTGTCCTGGATGACGTCCAGCAGCCCGCCGAGCGGTTCGCGGATCGCCTCGTCCAGTTCGGCGCGGGTGATCCTGACCTCGGACTGCCGACCCGCCAGGTCGACCGCGACCGACGCGCTCGCCGAGGTGGACAGGCGCTCCTTGGCCGCCCGGCACTGGCCGCGCAGCCTGTTCAGGTTCCCGATCGCCGACGTCGACGACAGGTCGACCGACCCCGAGGCCGCAAGGTCGCCGACGACCCGGCTCAGCAGCGCCTGGTCGACGAGGTCGCCGGAGAAGTCGGTGTGCCGAACCGTGGGACCGATCGGCGCGAACCCGTTGGCGGCGTCGGCCAGCGTTATGCTCGCGCCGGTGCCACCGACGTCGCACAGGGCGATCACGCCCCGGCTGGGCACGCCGGGGTCGTCCTGAAGGGCGACGAGCGCGGCGACGGCGTCCGAGCCGAGCGTCATGCCGTCGAGTTCGCGGCGCAGTGCGTCGACGGCGGCGGGTCCCCAGTGTGCCGGGTGGGTGACGGCGACCGGGTCGGTGGGCGGTCGACCGCCCGTCAGCGCGGCCAACAGCGCCCTCAGCGCCTCGGCGAGCAGGGCCTCGGCGCGGTGGGAGGAGCCGTCGGCCGCCACGATGGGAACCGGGTCGCCGACGCGGTCGACGAAGTCGGTGACGATCAGTCCGCGCTCGGTGAGGTTGGGATTCTCGCTGGGTACGCCGACCTCCGAGGTCCGGTGCGGGTACCGCGTCAGCACCGGCGACCGGGTCACCGCAGACCGGCCCAACGCCACCGCCCGCAAAGCGGTGGCACCGACCGAGAGTCCTATACCGTCTGCCACGTCAACGAATTGTGCCCTGTCCAGCAATCAGCGGTAAATCGAGTGGGGTCACCCAGCCCGGCGGGAGGTCGTTGACGGCCGGCACCGCGTTGAGCGCGCGCAGGCCCGTGGCGAGGCAGCCCGCGGCCGCGGCGTCGCGTCCGGATCCGTCGGTGAACCGGAACGCGGTCTCCTGGAAGATGCTCGGGGTGCCCTCGACGTCGACGCGGTAGACGTCGTTCTCGCTGCCCGACGGCCAGTCCGGCGCGGCGTCGGCGCCGATGCGGTTGACGTGCTCGAGCTGGATGCGCGTCTCGCCCCGGTACACGCCGTTGATGGTGAAGCGGACCGCGGCCACGTTGCCCGGCGCGATGACGCCCTTGACGGTCTTGCGTTCGTCGGGCGTGACCCACTTGTCCCACGTGGTGGTGATCTCGTCGAGCTCGATTCCTGCGGCGTGGGCGATCATCGGAACTGTTGCGCCCCAGGCGAAGACGAGGATGTCCGGCGTCTCGAGCAGCGGCCGGTGCTCGGGTGGGCGTCCGATGCCCATCTCGAACTCGTAGTCGCCTTCGTAGTTGGTGTAGTCGAGCAACTCCGACGCGCGGACCGTGCGGATCTCCGAGCACAACCCCATCAGCGTCATCGGGAAGAGGTCGTTGGCGAAGCCGGGGTCGATGCCCGTGGTGAAGCACGACGACCCGCCTTCGTCGCAGGCGTCGGTGACCGGTTGGATCCAATTGGGCGGGTTGAGGTGCATCTTGGGCCACACCCACGGCGTCATCGACGTCGAACACACGTCGATCCCGGCCCCGAGGAACCGCGTGATCAGCGCGATGTTGTCGTCGGCGTGCGCGGCCGTCGGACCGTAGTGCACCACGGCGTCCGGCTTCAGCGCGATCAGCGCGTCGACGTCGTCGGTGGCCGTGATGCCGACCGAGGTGCCGAGCCCGCAGATCTCGCCGACGTCGCGACCGACCTTCTCGGGGTTGCTGACGCCGACGCCGACGAGGTCGAACGACGGATGCTTGACGATCTCGGCGATCACCATCCGGCCGACGAAACCGGTGCCCCACACCACGATTCGCTTGCTCATGTCAGCGGCACCGCTTGAGGCCGCCCGGGTCGCAATACAGCGGATACCGGTCGACGGGAATGGGCAGTGGCCGGGAGAAGGTCAGGTTGAACGGCGAGACGACGATCTTGGGGCCGACCTGGCCGTTGCACGCCGCGCTGTTGGACACCGACCGCGTGCCGGTCATCGTCAGGTCGTCGAACTTGTAGATCTCCTGCACGGGTGCGAAACCACCGTCGCTCGGGCAGGGGAAGCCCTCCTTGATGGTCGTGGAGAACGTCCACTGCCCACCGGTGAGGCGGGCGTCGCCACCACTGACCTTCGGAGTGTTCGGCGCCACGTGCAGCCGACACGCCACCGGAAGTTCGAGGTTGTCCCGCAGGTCACCCACCGTGGGCACGCAACTGGGGTAGATGGTCCACTCGGCGTGGATGTCACCCTGGTCGTAGCCGTAGATGCCCTCCATGACCTGATCCGCGCTGGCGTTGCCCGCGAATCCCAGCGTCGAGGTGACCATGATGGCGGCGACGGCGAGCACCCGGGCGATCGTCATTCCGGGAGTATCGCAGTGCGGGGGCCCCGAAGTCAGCGGTTTGCCCGATGCGCACCGACCGGGGCAGCGGGGCGTGAGAGGGTCCACCCATGACTGATCTGACGGGCAAGGTTGCGCTGATCACCGGCGCGTCGACGGGTTTGGGCGCCGCGACGGCGCGGGTGTTCGCCGAGCGCGGCGCCACGGTGTTCGGGATCGCCCGCGACGCCGACAAGATGGCCGAGGTGTTCGCCGACGTGCCCGGCGGGCGCTACGCGTCGGTCGACGTCACCACCTCCGATGCCTGCGCGCAGGCGGTGGCCGACTGCGTGGCCGCGTTCGGCCGGCTCGACGTCCTGGTCAACGTCGCCGGCTTCCACCAGATGCGCCACACGACCACGATGTCCGACGAGGACTGGAACCGGGATCTGGCCGTCAACGTCAACGGCCCGTTCTACCTGTGCCGTGCCGCCCTGCCGCATCTGCTGGAGGCGGGCGGCAACATCGTCAACGTCTCCTCCATCGCCGGCGTCGAGGGCGAGGTCTACTCCGCGGGGTACTGCGCCGCCAAGCACGCCCTGGTGGGCCTCACCAAGGCGCTGGCCGTCGAGTTCACCAAGGACAAGCTGCGGGTCAACGTGGTGTGCCCCGGCGGCATGCCGACCGCGCAGGCCACCGAGTTCGAGGCTCCCGAGAACGCCGATTGGGATCTGATCATGCGCATCGCCTCCCCCCGCGGCTTCATGGCGACCGCCGACGTCGCCAAGACCATCGCCTTCCTCGCCAGCGACGACGCCGCCGCGGTCCACGGTGCGGTCTACCGCGTCGACAACGGCAAGGGCGCGGGATGAGCACCCGGCGTTCACCTGCGCGACGGGCACTGCGAGTGCGCCGTGCACGCGTAGCTGCCACAATCGCGCGGTGACCGACGTCGTGAGTTCAGCAGCCGAAGAAGCCTCCCATCTGCGGTCCGGATTGGATGCCGCCGACCTGCGGGAGGCGATCACCGACCACCTCAGGTACACCATCGGCCGGCCCGCCGCCGCGCTGCGGCCCGACCACTACTACCGCGCGCTCGCGCTGGCCGTCCGCGACCGCATGCAGGACAACCGCGTCGCGTCGACCCAGCAGTCGCTCGACAGTGGCGCGAAGGTGACCTGTTACCTGTCGGCCGAGTTCCTGATGGGACCTCAACTCGGCAACAACCTGCTGAACCTCGAGATCGAGGACGCCGCCCGCGCGGCGCTGGCCTCGCTGGGCCAGGACTACGACGAAGTGCTCGCCTGCGAGCCCGAGCCGGGTCTGGGCAACGGCGGTCTCGGCCGGTTGGCCGCGTGCTACCTCGACTCCCTGGCCACGCTCGAGCGCCCGGCCATCGGATACGGCATCCGCTACGAGTTCGGCATCTTCCGTCAGGAGTTCTCCGACGGGTGGCAGGTGGAGCTGACCGACAACTGGCTGGCCAACGGAAACCCCTGGGAGATCGCCAAACCCGACGTGAACTACCTCGTCAACTGGGGCGGTCACACCGAGCACTACATCGACGACTCGGGTTTCGACCGCATCCGCTGGGTGCCCAAGCAGGTCATCAAGGGCGTCGCCTACGACACCCCGATTCAGGGCTACGGCGTGCACACCTGCAACGTGCTGACGCTGTGGAGCGCCCGCGCCGTGGAGTCGTTCGCGCTGGACGCCTTCAACACCGGCGACTACTACAAGGCGGTCGAGTCGGAGGTCACCTCCGAGACGGTCACCAAGGTGCTCTACCCCAACGACGAGCCCGAGGCGGGCAAGCGGCTGCGACTGCTGCAGCAGTACTTCTTCGTGTCGTGCAGCCTGCAGCACGTGGTGCACATCATGGACGACCTCGCCGACGTGTCGCTGCACGAGCTGCCGAAGCGGTTCGCGTTGCAGCTCAACGACACTCACCCGTCAATCGGGGTCGCCGAGCTGATGCGCATTCTGGTCGACGAGCGTCGCCTCGGCTGGGACGAGGCCTGGGCGATCACCGTGGCCACCTTCGGCTACACCAACCACACGCTGCTTCCCGAGGCGCTCGAGAAGTGGCCGCTGGGCCTGTTCGGCGAGTCGCTGCCGCGGCACCTCGAGATCATCTACGAGATCAACAGCCGGTTCCTCGACGAGGTGCGGGCGAAGTTCCCCGGCGACGTCGAGCGGGTGCGGCGCATGTCGCTGATCGGCGAGGACGGCGGCCAGACGGTGCGGATGGCCTACCTCGCCACCGTCGGCAGCCACGCGATCAACGGTGTCGCGGCGCTGCATTCGGATCTGCTGAAGGCCAGCGTGCTCAAGGACTTCTACGAGCTGTGGCCGGAGCGGTTCTCCAACAAGACCAACGGCGTCACGCCGCGCCGCTTCATGGCGTTGTCCAATCCGGGTCTGCGCGGCCTGCTCGACTCGACCATCGGCAAGGGCTGGCTGACCGACCTCGACCGTCTTCGCGGACTGGAGGCCTTCGTCGACGATCCCGAGTTCCGTCAGCAGTGGCGGGAGGTCAAGCGCGCCAACAAGGCTCGGCTGTCCAACTTCCTGCAGACCGCGACGGGCGTGCAGCTGGACCCCAGCTGGATGTTCGACATCCAGGTCAAGCGCATTCACGAGTACAAGCGCCAGCACCTGTCCGTCCTGCACATCATCCGGCAGTACTTCCGGCTGAAGATGGATCCGACGCTGGAGGTCGCGCCGCGCGCCTACGTGTTCGGCGGCAAGGCCGCCCCCGGGTACTTCATGGCCAAGCGAATCATCAAGCTGATCAACGCCGTCGGCGAGACGGTGAACAACGATCCGGACGTCAACAAGTTCATGAAGGTGGTGTTCGTCCCCAACTTCAACGTCCAGAACGCGCACCTGATCTATCCGGCCGCGAACCTCTCGGAGCAGATCTCGACGGCAGGCAAGGAGGCGTCGGGCACCGGCAACATGAAGTTCATGATGAACGGCGCGCTGACCATCGGGACGCTGGACGGCGCGAACGTCGAGATTCGCGAGGAGGCCGGGCCGGAGAACTTCTTCCTGTTCGGCCTGACCGAGGACGAGGTCGAAAAGGTCAAGCGCGAGGGCTACCGTCCGTCGAGCTTCGTCGACGCCGACGACGAACTGAAGACCGTGCTCGGGCTGATCTCCTCGGGGCAGTTCTCCCACGGCGACGTCGAGGTGTTCCGGCCGCTGGTGGACAATCTCCTGAACGACGACCCGTTCCTGGTCCTGGCCGACTACGCCGCGTACGTGAACTGCCAGGACGAGGTCGCCGCGGCGTGGCAGGACCGCGACACCTGGTCACGGATGTCGATCCTCAACACCGCGCGCAGCGGCAAGTTCTCCTCCGACCGCGCGATCGCGCAGTACTGCGACGAGATCTGGGGCGTGGGGCCGGTGACCGTCGAGATCTGACGGTCAGGAGCAGGTCGGCGTCAGCCCGGAGTAGTGCACGGCCGGCATGCCGTCCACCGTCACGAAGTCGGTGCCGGTGTCCCAGGTGATGCCGGGGATGATCCACGGTGGCGCACCCTTGGGGTATGCGATGGACAGGTCCGAGTAGTACCGCACGCCGGGCGGACAGCCCGGCGTCGTCGGCGTGGTCGGGTTCCAGGCGTGCACGACGATCGGGTTGAGCAACCGGCGGCCCTGCGCACAGTTGGGTTGGCATTCGACGGAGTCGTCGACGCCCGTGCCGCGGGCTCCGTCGGCACCCCAGGCCGACCACGTCATGTCCTGCATGACGCCCGTCTCGTCGCAGTTGTAGGCGAACCGGGCCGGCTGGACCACGGCCACGTCGCCGGCGGCGAAGCACTTCCCGATGGCGTAGGTGGCCGCGTCGGCCGGTTCCGCGGCGGCGTGACCCGAGCAGACGAGAGCAGCCGCGGCACTCGCCACGGCTGCCGCCACGCGGCGCATCAGCCTTGCTCGGCGGGCAGGGGTGCCCCGACCGGCGCCGGTGAGACCTGCGGCTGCCCCGCCAAGCTGTCCACCACCGGACGCTGATCCGGGCAGTAATAGTTGATCCCCGCCGACAAGAACTGA
>NZ_NPKR01000015.1 GCF_008329535.1 Mycolicibacterium sp. P1-18 | reverse complement strand
AGGGCTTGTACGGGCCGAGCTGCCAGATCGGGTTGATCTGCAACAACCCGCCCATCAAGCCCAGGATGCCGACGGTCATCGCGAAGAACGCCCCGGACTTCACCGCGAAGACCGGCATCACGCGGACGCCGACGACGTTGGTCTCGGTGCGGCCCGGGCCGGGGAACTGGGTGTGCTTCTGGAACCACACCATCGCCAGGTGCACCCCGATCAACGCCAGGATGATCCCCGGGATCAGCAGGATGTGCAGGGCGTAGAGCCGGGGGATGATGATCGACCCGGGGAAGTCCCCACCGAACAACGCCCAGTGCAACCAGGTTCCGATCAGCGGCATGCCCAGGGTGATCGAGGAGAACGCCGCCCGCAACCCGGTGCCCGAGAGCAGGTCGTCGGGCAGGGAGTAGCCGAAGTAGCCCTCGAACATGGCCAGGATCAGCAGCAGCGACCCGATCACCCAGTTCGCCTCCCGGGGGCGGCGGAACGCACCGGTGAAGAAGACGCGTGCCAGGTGGACCATGATGGACGCCGCGAACAGCAGCGCCGCCCAGTGGTGGACCTGGCGGACGAACAGTCCGCCACGGACCTCGAAGCTGATGTCCAGCGCCGTTTCATAGGCCCGCGACATCTGAATGCCGTTGAGCGGCTGGTACACCCCGTGATAGGTGACCTCGGCCATCGACGGGTCGAAGAACAACGTCAGGTACACACCGGTCAGGAGCAGCACGATGAAGCTGTACAACGCGATCTCACCGAGCAGGAACGACCAATGCGTCGGAAACACCTTGTTGAGCTGACGACGCACCGCCGCCGACGGGTGATACCGCGAATCAATCGCATCACCCTGATGCGCGGCCAGTTCAGCTAGTTTTGGGCTCATGAGGTCCGCTCCCAGAATGCCGGTCCGACGGGTTCGATGAAGTCACCGTTTGCCACCAGGTAGCCATCCTTGTCGATGGTCACCGGCAGCTGTGCCAATGCCCGCGCGGCCGGGCCGAAGATGGGCCGCGCGAAGTGCAACGCGTCGAACTGCGACTGGTGGCACGGGCAGAGGATGCGGTAGGTCTGCTGTTCGTACAGCGACGAGGGGCAGCCGAGGTGCGAGCACACCTTCGTGTAGGCGAACAGGTCGCCGAAGTTGAAGCTCTCCTGGCCCTGCCGCTTCACGACCCGCGAGATGTCCTCGGGGCGGATGCGGATCAGCATGACCGGGTTGCGGACGCCCATCGCGATCTCGTTGAGCAGTTCGTGCGATTCGTAGGTGGAGCCGTCGCCGTCGGATTCCCGCCAGGGGAACACGGTCTCCATGCCGCCGGCGTCGATGTCCTCCGGGCGCATCTTGACGAACGGCGAGCTGCCGGGCTGGCCGGTGGCACGCGCCAGGAAGATGGTCTCGCCCTTGAATCGGGGGCTCCAACCGGACGTCCACAGGACGGCCTTCTTGCCCTCGGCCGTCGGGACGACCGGCTTCCACGGGTTCTTGACGATGCCGCCGATGAACGCCACCGCGGTACCGAGTCCGAAGGCGCCGAGACCGATGCCGAGCGACAAGCCGATCAGCTTGCGGCGCTTGAGGGTCGAGCCCTCCAGGGCGTCGGTGAGGTTGGCTGCCGTGGCCCGGCGCTCGATCTCGGGGGAGCGGCCGTCGTGCCGGTCCTGGATCGAGATCTCCTCGGGGATGAACTTCTTCTGGAAGAGCACCGCGCCGATGCCGATCGCCAGGATCGACAAGCCGAACGTCAGGCCGTAGAGCGGCGTCGCCAGGCTGAAGACGAATTCGCCCTCGGAGCCGTAGGGCTGGTACTCCCACGGCCAGAACAGGAACACCAGCAGCAGGGCGAGGCCCAGCACGCCACCCAGGAGCAACCAGTAGGCCACCGTGCGCTCCGCGCGCTTCTCGGCCTTGGTGCCCTCGATGGGCCAGCGGGTCTCCTTGAAGACGGTCTCGACACCGTCCATCCGGCCGCCGAGCGTGACGAGTTCCTCGCGGGTCATCGCGGCCAGTTCGGCGTCGGTGGGTGCGTTGGCGACGGCGGCACGCTCGGAGGTGTCGGAGCCCTTCACCTCGGTGCCGCTCGCCCCGGTGCCGTCCGTGCCGGAGATGTGCACGTCGCGGTCGTCGCCGTCGTTCACGTTGTCGGTCATGCTCGCGATCCCACCCACATAGCTGCGCCGATGACGGCGACCATCCCGATGATCCAGGCCGCCATGCCTTCTGGCGCGGGGCCGAAGCCGCCGAGGCCGTAGCCACCCGGGTCGGGCGTCTCGGTGGCCTGGCGAACGTAGGCGACGATGTCGTGCTTCTCCTCCGGGCTGAGCTGGCGATCGGAGAACTTGGGCATGTTCTGCGGGCCGGTCAGCATGGCGGTGTAGATCTGCGCGGGGGTGGCCTCGTCGAGCGGCGGTGCGTACTTGCCCGAGGACAGCGCGCCGCCCTTGCCGGTGAAGTTGTGGCAGGAGGCGCAGTTGAGCCGGAACAGGTCGCCACCGCGGGCGACGTCGTTGCCGATCAGGTCAGCGTCGGCCACGGCGCCGTTGGCGTCGCGCGGGGTGACGGGTCCGCCGCCGTTCGCCTGCACGTAGGCGCCGAGGGCGTCGACCTGGTGCTGGTCGTAGATCGGTGGCTTGCGGGGGGCCTGCGCCTCACCGCGCATCGCCGGCATGCGGCCGGTGCCCACCTGGAAGTACACCGAGGCGTCGCCGACGCCGATGAGGCTCGGTCCGCGGTCGGGCACACCCTGAAGGTTCGCGCCGTGGCACGTGACGCAGGAGGTCTCGAAGAGCTGCTTGCCCGTGCGCAGAAGCGCGAGGCTGGACTCGTCGGCGACCGCAACCTGCGGCTTGGGCGTCAGGGTGGCTGCAATGCCACCCGCGACGAGAAGTCCGGTCAGAAGCAGCAGTGCTCCCGACACGCGTCGGCGCAACCGACGGCGAGACTTGTTGGTCATCGATCCCCTTCTCATCGGCCGTTCTGAAGACTGATCGTCCGTAGTGCTCATCGTCCGCCCTTATCGCACAAAGTAGATGACGGCGAACAGTGCAATCCAGACGATGTCGACGAAGTGCCAGTAGTACGACACCACGATCGCGGCAGTCGCCTGCGCCGGCGTGAACTTGCTCATCCGCGTGCGCGCCAGCAGGAACAGGAAGGCGATGAGGCCGCCGATCACGTGCAGGCCGTGGAAGCCGGTCGCCAGGTAGAAGACCGACCCGTAGGCGCTGCCCGGAATGGTCGTGCCGTGGGTGACCAGGTGGTAGTACTCGTACCCCTGACCGAGGACGAAGAACAGGCCCATCCCGAAGGTCAGCAGGTACCAGCGGCGCAGGCCGAACACGTCACCACGTTCGGCGGCGAAGACGCCCATCTGGCACGTGAACGACGACGCGATCAGCACCAGCGTCACCGGGACCGCCTGGACCAAGTTCAGCTCGGTCGGGGCTGGTGGCCAGTCACCGGCGGCTTGCGCCCGCGCGGTGAAATACATCGCGAACAGGCCAGCAAAGAACATCAATTCGCTGGACAGCCACACGATGGTGCCAACACTTACCATGTTGGGACGGTTCAGCGAATGCACGCGAGCAGTAATCGCGGTTCCCGAGGTCCCTACAGCACTCGTCACATCATGAAGTATGACGCTTTGTAGTTGTCGAACTCCACCCGGGGCACGACATTCGTAATAATCACTTCGTGACGTCTTCGGATTCCAATACCTGGCCGCAGGTTCTCGGCCGCTTGACCACCCGACGCGCACTGGCGGTTGGGCAGGCCGGGTGGGCGATGGACCAAATCATGACCGGTGTCGCGACACCGGCTCAGATCGCCGGGTTCGCGATCTCCATGAAGATGAAGGGGCCGACGTCGGCGGAGGTGAAGGAACTCGCCGACACCATGCTGCGGCACGCCCACCGGGTGCCGACCGACGTCATCGGCACCGCGGCGGTGGACGTGGTGGGCACGGGCGGCGACGGCGCCAACACCGTCAACCTGTCCACGATGGCGTCGGTCGTGGTGGCCGCGAGCGGCGTGCCCGTCGTCAAGCACGGAAATCGGGCGGCGTCGTCACTGTCGGGTGGCGCGGACACCCTCGAAGCCCTCGGCGTGCGCCTCGACCTGAGCCCGGAGGACGTGGCGCGCTGCGTCGCGGAGGTGGGCATCGGCTTCGCCTTCGCCCCGCAGTTCCATCCCTCCTACCGGCATGCGTCGGCGGTGCGCCGTGAGATCGGCGTCCCCACCGTCTTCAACCTGCTGGGACCGCTGACCAACCCGGCCGGACCCCGGGCGGGTCTCATCGGCTGCGCGTGGGGCGACCTCGCCGAGGTGATGGCGGGCGTGTTCGCGACGCGCGGCTCGAGCGTGCTGGTGGTGCACGGCGACGACGGCCTGGACGAGCTGACCACCACGACCACCTCCACCATCTGGCGCGTGCAGGCCGGCACCATCGAGCGGTTGACGTTCGATCCCGCGGCGTTCGGCTTCGAGCGCGCCGAGTTGAGCGAGCTGACCGGCGGCGACGCCGAGGCCAACGCCGCCTCGGTGCACGCGGTGTTCGGCGGCGCCACGGGGCCCGTGCGCGACGCGGTGATCCTCAACGCCGCGGGCGCGATGGTGGCCCATGCCGGCCTATCCAGCGACGCCAAATGGGTGCCGGCGTGGGAGGTCGGCCTGGCGCGAGCCGCCGAGGCGATCGACTCCGGGGCGGCCGAAAAGCTGCTCGCGCGTTGGGCGCGGTTCACCCAGGACCTCTGAGCCCTCGCTCTGCGCGGCGGCCAGCCGTGCCGAGCGGGCCGCGGCGGCCCACGCCACGTGCCTGCCCGCCGCGTTCACCGGGGTGGCGTAGCCGTCGCCGTGGGCGGTGTCGGTACGCACGACGCGCACGCCCGGCTGGGTGAGCCACCGCGCGACGAGCCCCACCTCCTCGACGAGCGCGCCACCCAGCGGTGCCGGCTCCCGCAGGATCGACTGTGCGGCGGCGGAGAGGGCGTCGACCACCGGCATCGGGGGCACCCCGCGGCGCGCGGTGCCCGCCGCGGCCAATTGGCCGTTCCGGACGATGGCGAGGTGCCAGCCGCCTGCGCCGTCGGGGCTGGCGGCGATCAGTTCGTCGACCGCGACGAGGGCCTGCAGCCGTTGACCGCGCCAGACGGTGTCGATGGTGGTGGCCGCGTGGTCGCGCAGTCGGGCCGCGGTCTCGTACTTGCCACGCTCGGCGAGCGCCCCGATGTGGGCCAGCGCCCCGCGTAGCGCGGAGTCGTCCGCGCCGGCGATGAGGTCGGCGGCCCTGGCGGGACCGGCGGCGTACGCCGCGGCGTCGACGTCCCGGTCTGCGGGACACGGCGACAGCTCGAGCTCGGGGCAGGACGGCCCGTGCCGTGCCGAGCGAGCCAGCCGCGTGGTGCAGGTACGCACGCCGGTGAAGCGGGCCAGCAGCGCGGCGGTCTCGACGGCGTCGGCGCGCACGCGGAACGGGCCGATGGCCTTGTCGTGCTTGGGCGCCCGCACGACCGAGAACCGGGGGAAGGCCTCGTCGGTGAGCACCACCCACCACCACCGGTGGGGAAACTTGGAGCGACGGTTGTATGGCGGGGCGTGCGCGGCGAGCAGCCTCAGCTCGCGGACGCCGGCCTCCAGTTCGTGGGCGCACTCGACGTGGTCGACCCGCGTGGTCAACGACGCCATCTCCTTCATCCGGGTGCGCGGGTCGCTGCCGTTGAAGTACTGGCCGACGCGCCGCCTCAGGTCGACGGCGGTGCCGACGTAGAGCACCTCGTCGGACGGGCCGCGGAAGAGGTACACCCCCGGGCGGCGCGGCAGCGCGGTGGCGAGGTGCCGGTTGCGGCGCTGGGCGGGGGTCACGTCGGGCAGATACGAACGCAACTCGCCGAAGGTGTGGATGCCCTGGTTGCCAACGCGCTCGATGAGCGCGTGCAGCACGTCGACCGTGGCGCGGGCGTCGTCCAGGGCGCGGTGGGTGGGCCTGGTGCTGGCCCCGAACAGCTGGGCCAGTGCGGAGAGCCGCACGCTGGGTGCCTCGTCGCGGGTCAGCACGCGGCGGGCCAGCTTCACGGTGCACAGCACGGGGGGCCGCTTCCACGGAAGTTGGAGGCGCTCGGCGGCAGCGCGCAGGAACCCGACGTCGAACCCTGCGTTGTGGGCGACGAGGACCGCGCCCTTGGAGAACTCCAGGAATGCGGGCAGCACCGAGTCGATGCGGGGGGCGTCGCACACCATGGCGGTGGTGATGCCGGTGAGCGCGACGATCTTGGGTGGGATCGAGCGACCGGGGTCCACCAGGGTGGCGAGCTCGCCGAGCACCTCGCCCCCGCGCACCTTGACCGCGCCGATCTCGGTGATGGCGTCGTACCCGTAGCCGTTCTCGTCGCCCTTGGCCCGGCCGCCGGTGGTCTCCAGGTCGACGATCACGAACGTGGTGTCGCGGAGGAACAGGTCCGCCAGGGCGGCCGCGTCGTCGCCGAACGCCGCGTCGACGTCGCCGAAGCTCAGCTGCTCCATGGCAGGGGACGGTAGGCCCCCCGACCGACATCTGCTCACATCCGTGTAATTCGCGTGTCCGTGGGCTTGTCGGTGGTCGTCGTTAGCGTGCGGTCATGACTCGAAGGAAGGGAGAACGGCCATGATTCGACCAGAGGCGACTCGACCAGAGGCGGGACCGGACCTGCCGGTGCCCGCGGAGTCCGACGCCGGGACCCTCCACATCGACTGCGACGACTGCGCGGTGCGCGGACACGGCTGTCAGGACTGCGTCATCAGTGTTTTGTTGGGCGTGCCCGATACGTTGCTGGCCGACGAGCGCCAGGCGCTGGAGGTCCTCGCAGACGCCGGATTGGCGCCTCGGCTACGGTTGGTACCGATTCACCGGAGGCGCGCAGACGGGGTCGCTTGAGGGCTCCCGGCGTCGCGGGCAGCGAAATATTCCCGTGGCACCTGTTAAATTTGCGTCCTCTGTTGGACAACCCCGATGCCGTTTCGTAACCTATCTGAGACCTAACGCAGTTCGAGCGGCTCGCTAACGGCAGTTGAAGGACGCGAAATCTTGAGGTTTAACGCTATGCACCGGAGCGCACGTGTACTTCGGCGACCGGTTGTTGGTGCGATGGCTGGACTGCTCGTCTTCGGTGGTGTGCTCGCCGGGACGTCGCAGGCCGACCCCGCAGCCGACGCACTGGCAAAGCTCAACGAGCTGTCCCGGCAGGCCGAACAGACCACCGAGGCAATGCACAGCGCCGAGCTCGATCTCGACAACAAGCTTGCGGCACAACAGGCTGCGGATCAGAAGCACGCAGCCGACGTCGCCGCCGTCGACTCCGCGAAGGCGCAGCTGGCAACCTTCCAGACGTCCGTCGACCGGGTTGCCGCCGCGCAGTACATGGGCGGTCGCACCGACGGCCTCGACGCCATGCTGACCTCGGGTTCGCCGCAGGGCCTCATCGACCAGCTCGCCGTCCAGCGGGTAATGGCCACCGAGATGTCGGCCCAGATGCAGAACTTCAAGAGCGGCACCGTGGCTGCCACGACGGCCGAGGTGGAATCCGCAAAGTCGGCTGCCGACGCCAAGACCGCTGCCGAGCAGGCCGCGGCAGTGCGCGCCGACTTGCAATCCAAGCAAAGCAAACTTCAGGTCCAGATGGCGATCGTGAAGTCTCAGTACACGGCCCTGACGCCCGCCCAGCGCGAGGCCCTGGCCGCGATTCCGCCGACGCCGCCCGTGCCCGCCGCGGCGCCGCCGCCCCCGCCCGACGTGCTCGCCTCCGCCCCGGACGGCATCAACCCCGGTGACCTGGCTCCGCCCGAGGCCGCCCCCGCTCCGCCCGCCGAGGGAGAGGGAATGGTCGCCGTCCAGGCGGCACTGACCCGCATCGGTTCGCCCTACTCGTGGGGCGCCGCGGGCCCCGGCGCCTTCGACTGCTCCGGTCTGGTCATGTGGGCCTTCGGTCAGGCCGGCGTCAACCTGCCGCACTCGAGTCAGGCGCTTGCCCAGGGCGGCCAGCCGGTGTCGATGGACCAGATGCAGCCGGGTGACCTCATCACCTACTACTCCGACGCCTCGCACGTCGGCATCTACATCGGCGACGGAATGATGGTGCACGCCTCGACCTACGGCACCCCCGTGCGGGTGGCCCCGATGGACAATGCGCCGATCCACAACGTCCGCCGTTACTAGCAAGCCGCTGCTCGGCGCGCTCCTGCTCGCCGAGTTGGCCGTCGCCGCGGTGCTGGTGTCCCGACCCGTCGGCGACACGGCACCGGCGGCGCCGCCCGCCGCCACCCACGCCTCCCTCGACGTCCCGACGACGCCCTCGGATCCGCTGACGCTTCGCGACGGTCGGACCGTCTCGCTGATGTCACTTGGGGGAGCCGACACCGCCGACCTCGAGAGCCGGGTCTGGGGTGAGCTCGACGGGGCCGCGGACGCCGTAACCGCCTTCTGGGGTGACGACTGGCCCCGCAACGTCGTGGTCGTGCTGACCCGCACCGACGAGGAGTTCCGCGCGCTGGCCGCAGGCGAGCCCGACATCGCGGCCGCCACGACCGCGCAGCGCATCGTCTTCGCCCCCGGTGCCAGCTCGATGAGCGACGCGTCCCTGCGAATCGTGTTGCGCCACGAACTGTTTCACTACGCCGCGAGGAGTCGTACCGCCGCCGACGCGCCCCGCTGGCTCACCGAGGGGGTGGCCGACTTCGTCGGTCGACCGCCGACCCCGATGCCGAACCGCCAGGACGCCGACGCGCTCGCGCACCTGCCGACCGACGTCGACCTGGACACCGCCGGTGCGGTGCGGTCGCCGGCCTACGACCGGGCGTGGTGGTTCAGCCGCTTCGTCGCGAGCCGCTACGGCGCCGAGACGCTGCGGACGCTCTACGTCACCGCGTGCGGTGCGGGGCATCCCGACCAGGCGACCGCCATGAAGAAGGTGCTCGGCGCCGATCCGCCCCAGGTGCTCGCCGCGTGGCGCGCCTGGCTCGGCGGATGAGCGGTGGCCAACGTCCTGCTGGTGACCAACGACTTCCCACCCCGGCGGGGAGGCATCCAGTCCTATCTGGAGAACCTGGTCACCGAACTGGTCACCACCGGTGAGCACACCGTCACCGTCTACGCGCCGACCTGGAAGGGCGCCGAGGACTACGACCGGGAGGCGGAGCGGGCCTTCCGGGTCGTGCGGCACCCCACCACGCTGATGATCCCGGAGCCCTCGGTGGCCCGCCGGATGCGGCGGCTCATCGTCGACCACCGCGTCGAGACGGTGTGGTTCGGCGCCGCCGCACCCCTGGCGCTGCTGTCACCCCTGGCGCGCCAGGCCGGGGCGACGCGGGTGGTCGCCAGCACCCACGGACACGAAGTGGGCTGGTCGATGCTTCCCGTGGCGCGAACGGCCTTGCGGCGCATCGGGAACGACGCCGACGTCGTCACGTTCATCAGCGAGTACACCCGCGGTCGGTTCGCCGCGGCGTTCGGGCCGCGCGCCGCGCTGGAGCGACTGTCGCCGGGCGTCGACGTCGACCGGTTTCAGCCCGATGCGGTGGCGAGGGCTCGGATGCGGGCCCGCTACGGACTCGGCGACCGGCCGGTGGTGGTGTGCGTGTCGCGGCTGGTGCCCCGCAAGGGCCAGGACATGCTGATCCGCGCGCTCCCGGCGCTCCGCCAACGCGTGCCGGGGACGCGACTGGTGGTCGTCGGCGGCGGCCCGTACCTGGCCGACCTTCGCCGGTTGGCCCACGCCGGCGGCGTCGCCGAGGACGTGGTGTTCACCGAAGGGGTGCCCGCCGAGGAACTGCCGGCCCACCACGCGATGGCCGACGTCTTCGCGATGCCCTGCCGGACCCGGGGGCACGGGCTCGACGTCGAAGGCCTCGGCATCGTCTACCTGGAGGCCTCGGCGACGGGCGTGCCGGTGGTCGCCGGCAACTCCGGGGGAGCCCCGGAATCGGTGCTCGACGGCACGACCGGGATGGTCGTCGACGGAGACGACGTCGGGGCGATCACCGCCGCCGTCGGAGACCTGCTGTCCGATCCCGACCGTGCCGCCGAGATGGGCCGGGCCGGGCGGGACTGGGTCGTCGACGAATGGCAGTGGCGCACCAAGGCGCGCCGGCTCTCGCAGCTGCTCGGAAGTTAGCGTCCCGGCTTGGCGTAGAGGGCGTCGATGTCGGCGGCGAACTTCTCGGCGACCACCTTGCGCTTGACCTTCATCGTGGGGGTGAGCTCACCGGTGTCCTCGGTGAAGTCGACGGGAAGGATGCGGATCTTGCGGATCGACTCCGCATGGGACACGGCCTGATTGGCGTCCTTGACGGCCAGGTCGACCTCGGCGAGGAGGTCCGGATCCTCGGCCAGGTCACCCACGGTGGCCGAGTCGTCCTTGCCGTTGCGCTGCTTCCAGCCGGGGAACGCCTCGGGGTCGACGGTGATCAACGCCGCGATGAACGGCTGGGCGTCGCCGACCACCATGGCCTGGCTGATCAGCGGATGGGCGCGCAACCGGTCCTCCAGCAGCGCCGGGGCGACGTTCTTGCCGCCCGCGGTCACGATGATCTCCTTCTTGCGGCCGACGATGGTCAGGAACCCGTCGTCGTCGATGGCCCCCAGATCACCGGTGTGGAACCAGCCGTCGGTGAACACGGCGTCGGTCTCGGACTGGTTCTGCCAGTACCCGCCGAACACGACGCCACCCCGGACGAGCAGCTCGTCGTCGTCGCCGAGGCGCATGTCGTTGCCCGGCACCAGCTTTCCGACGGATCCGACCTTGACGTCGTCCACGCGGTTGACGGTGATGGCCGCGCTGGTCTCGGTGAGGCCGTAGCCCTCGTAGATGGTGACGCCGACGCCACGGTAGAAGTGTCCGAGTCGGGCGCCCAGCGGCGCGCCCCCGGAGATCGCGGCGCGGCAGTTGCCGCCGAGCGCGGCCCGCAGCTTGCCGTAGACCAGCCGGTCGAACACGGCGTGCTTGACGTTGAGGAGAAGGCCGGGACGTCCGGTGGCCTTGGCCTGGCTCCACTCGATCGCGGTGGTGGCCGCCGCGGCGAAGATCTTGTCCTTGCCGCCGTCGCGCGCGTTCTGCTCGGCGGTGTTGTACACCTTCTCGAACACCCGCGGCACCGACACCACCAGCGTCGGCTTGAACACCCCGAGGATGGGCACCAGGTTCTTGACGTCGCTGGTGAAGCCGAGGGTGACCTTGTTGGCGAAGGCGGCGATCGTGATGGCGCGGGCCAGCACGTGCGCCAGCGGCAGGAACACCAGGAGCTTCTCGCCCTTGTTCAACAGGGCGGGGAAACATGCCTTCGCGCCGCGCATTTCGTGCAGCAGGTTGGAGTGCGTCAACTGGCAGCCCTTGGGCCGCCCGGTGGTGCCCGAGGTGTAGACCAGCGTCGCCACGTCGGCCGACTCGACCGCCTCGAGCCGGGCGGTGACGGCGGCCGGGTCGGTGTCGCCACCGATCCTGGCAAGCTCGTCGAGGGCGGCCGGACCCGAGCCGTCGATCTTGTAGACGTGACGCAGCGCGGGTAGTTCGGCCTTGAGCTGTTCGATCGTGTCGAAGTGTCCGTCGGTCTCGGCGAACGCGGCGACCGCACCCGAGTCGGACAGGACGAAGCGGACCTGCTCGGCGGAGCTGGTCTCGTAGATCGGCACCGTGACCGCGCCGATCGACAGGATCGCGAAGTCGACGATCGCCCACTCGTACCGCGTCGCGGACAGGATCGCCACGCGGTCACCCGCCTGCACGCCCTCGGCGATCAACCCGCGTGCGGTCGCCCGGACTTGGTCGGCGACCTGCGCGCACGTCACGTCCGTCCACGCTCCGTCGACGAGGCGCTGGATGATCACGTGGTCGGGGTCGTCGGCGGCGTGGGAGAAGACGGAGGCGGCCACGGTGTCGTGCTCGCCGACGGTGAACGATGCCGGGACGCTGAACTCGCGCACGATCTGGCCCTTTCGAACGGGGTCGCCCCTACGGGACGGATACTGGACGGATATCCGTGATGGCAGCCTAGTCGGCCGCCGGACGGTGCCGTCGGAACGCATGCGAAGGTGGGTGGCGATGAACAGCATTCAGGTGGCCGACGAAACCTTCGTCTGCGCCGACCCGGCCGACGTCGGAGCGGCCATCGCCGACGCTGCGAGCTGGCGGCGGTGGTGGCCCGACCTCCGGCTGACGGTGGTCGAGGACCGAGGCCCGGCCGGCCACCGGTGGACCATCACCGGAGCCCTGACCGGCACCATGGAGGTCTGGCTCGAAGCGTCCTTCGACGGGGTGATCCTGCACTACTTCGTGCACGCCGAGCCGTCCGGCGTGGCGGCGTGGCAGCTGGCGAAGATGAACCTCCCGAAGGCCAACCATCAGCGGCGCGTGGCGGGCAAGAGGATGGCGTTCGAGGTCAAGCAGAAACTCGAGGAGTCCCGCGGCGTCGGGGTGTCCCGGCTCGCAGGAGCGGTTGATTGACCGTTGCCCGACGGGGTACGGGTACATTTCGGGAACGGACGTCAGTCCACCAGCGCTCTAGCGACCCGGGGAAGTGAATACGTGGCGGACAAGACTGCGCAGACGATCTACATCGACGCGGAGCCCGCGACGGTGATGGACGTCATCGCCGACATCGGCTCGTACCCGGACTGGGTCGCCGAGTACAAGGAGACCGAGGTCCTCGAGAGCGACGACGAGGGCTACCCCAAGAAGGCGCGGCTGGTGCTGGACGCCGCCGTGCTCAAGGACACCATGGTGCTGGCCTACACCTGGCCCGCCGACCGCGCCTCGGTGCGGTGGTCGCTGGTGTCGAGCTCGCTGCTCAGGGCGCTCGACGGCGCATACCTGTTGACGCCCAAGGGTTCTGGCACCGACGTCACCTACGAACTGTCGGTCGACCTGGTGATACCGATGATCGGGTTGCTCAAGCGCAAGGCCGAACGCCGGCTCACCGACACCGCGTTGAAGGATCTCAAGAAACGAGTAGAGGCTGACTGAGAGCAGCGATCCCGGCCGACCGTCCTCGGCCGGCAGTGCCAGGATCAGCCTCTTCGTCGGCAAGGGCGGAGTGGGCAAGTCCACCTTGGCGACTGCCGCCGCGGTGCGCGACGCGCGGAGCGGTCTTCGGGTACTGGTGGTCTCGACCGACCAGGCCCACTCGACGGGCGACGTCCTCGGCATCCGGGTGACGCCGACGGGGGAGCGTGAGCCGACGCGGGTCCTGGCCGACCTCGACCCGGGCCCCGGAGCCGGTGCCGGCGGGTTCCTCGACGTCCTGGCCTTGGACACCCTGGCCCTGCTCGAACGCCGGTGGCGGCAGGTGGCCGGGGTGCTCGCCGCCCGGTTCCCCGAGTCCGACGTGGGAGACGTTGCCCCGGAGGAACTCTCGGCGCTGCCGGGAATTCAGGAGGTGCTGGGCCTCGACGAGGTCGCCGAACTCGCGGCGTCGGGTCACTGGGACCACGTGGTGGTCGACTGTGCGTCGACCGCCGACGCGATGCGGATGCTCACGCTGCCCGCGACGTTCGGGCTGTACCTCGAGCGGGCCTGGCCGCGGCACCGCAGGCTGTCGCTGGGTGACGAGGCCACCTCGGCAGCCGTCGTCGACCTGGTCGAACGGATCGCCACCGGCACCGAACGCCTGGGCGAGCTGCTCACCGACGCCACCCGCGTGAGCGCACACCTGGTCCTCACTCCCGAACGGGTGGTCGCCGCGGAGGCGGCCCGCACGCTGGGTGCGCTGGCGTTGATGGGCGTGTCGGTGCACGAGCTGATCGTCAATCAGGTTCTGGTGCAGGACGAGTCGTTCGAGTACCGGAACCTGCCCGAGCATCCCGCCTTCGACTGGTACACCGAGCGGATCGCCGAACAGAGCCTGGTCCTCGACGAGCTGAATACCACCATCGGCGACGTCAGCATGGTCCTCGTGCCGCATCTGCCGGGGGAGCCGATCGGGCCCAAGGCGCTGGCCGAACTGCTCGACGCGGCCAGGACGCGCGACGGTTCCGCACCGCCCGCGCCGGTGCGGCCGGTGGTCGACCGCGAATCCGGATCCGGGCTCGATGCGGTCTATCGCATGCGGTTACAGTTGGCGCAGGTCGACCCGAGTTCGCTCACGCTGGGCCGGGTCGACGACGACCTGATCATCGGCGCCGGTGGCATGCGTCGCCGGGTGAGATTGGCGTCCGTCCTACGGAGATGCACCGTGACGGATGCGCAACTGCGCGGCGGTGAACTGACGGTGCGCTTTCGACCGAATCCGGAGGTGTGGCCGGCATGAGCGACTTCCACGCCGACCTGGCCCCCGAGTTGCGGCAGTTGGCGCAGACGATTCTGAGCCGACTGGATCCCGCCGTCCGGATGGCCGCGGCCCGCGCCACCTCGGGCAGCGAGGGACGGTGTCAGCAGGTGTGGTGCCCGGTGTGTGCCCTTGCCGCGTTGGTGTCCGGCGAACAGCACCCCCTGCTCAACGTCATCGCCGAGCACAGCGTCGCGTTGCTGTCGGTGGTCCGCGCGATGGCCGACGCCGTCACCGACCCCCCGGCAGGCCCCGACACCCCGTCGCCGCGGCCCGGCCCGAAGCCCGACGGCGATCCGCCGCCCTCCGCGCCGGGCCACTACCAACACATCCCCGTCACCGTCGAGGACTGACCGGCAACTGGGTACAGTTGTCGCAGGGCACCGTCCGGGCGCCCGCCGCGGGAGGCTCGATGTGGTATTGGCTTTTCAAATACGTGTTCATGGGCCCGCTGCTGACGTTGCTCGGTCGGCCGAAAGTCGTTGGACTGGAGAACGTTCCGGACCGCGGCGCCGTCATCCTCGCCAGTAACCACCTCGCCGTCGCCGACAGCTTCTACAAGTGCCTGGTGGTCCGGCGGCGGATCACCTACCTGGCCAAGGCGGAGTACTTCACCGGCACCGGACTCAAGGGCTGGTTCACCCGCTGGTTCTACACGGCCGCCGGGCAGGTCCCCATCGACCGGACCGACGCCGACGCCGCACTCGCCGCGCTGACGACCGCGCAGCGCATCCTCGGTCAGGGCAAGGTCCTCGGCATGTACCCCGAGGGCACCCGCTCACCCGACGGCCGCCTCTACAAGGGCAAGACCGGCATCGCCCGGCTGGCGTTGGAGACCGGTGTCCCCGTCATCCCCGTTGCCATGGTCGGCACCGACGACGTCAACCCCCCCGGATCCAAGATGTGGCACTTCGGCCGCGTCGAGGTCCGCTTCGGCAAACCCCTGGACTTCTCCCGGTTCGAGGGGCTGGCCGGCAACCGCTTCATCGAGCGCGCCGTCATCGACGAGGTGATGTACGAGCTGATGCAGATGTCCGGCCAGGAGTACGTCGACCTGTACGCCGCCGACGTCAAGGTGGCACTCGAGGGCGGGACGCCCGGGTCCGACGGCACGCCGCCCGCCCGGATGCCGACCTCCGCCGCAGGCTAGCTCGCGGCGTGAGCCGGCGCGACGTCGGCGTTGGCCCGTGAGCCCTCGGGCTCGCGCAGCGTGACCGCGCCCGCCACCGCGATCAGCGCCAGCGCCCACCAGACGTAGGACCCGCCGAGCAGTTGCCGCCACAGCGCGGCGGAGGTCTCCTCATGTTCGACCATCAGGTGGATCGGCACGAAGTAGGTCAGCAGCACCCCGACCGCGCTGATCACGCCCAGCGCGGCGTTGCGATAGCGCACCCCCAGCACGGCCGTCGTCAGGATCGCCGGCAGCGCCCACACCCAGTGGTGGGACCACGACACCGGCGAGACGACCAAGCCGAACATCGCCACGCACATCAACGCAAGCACCGCCTTGTCGCCGGCGCGCACCGCCCGTGGGCCGTCGTCGGTCCGCAGCACACGGCGCACCGCCCACGAGGTCATGCCGAGCACGGCGAAGCACGCGATCAGCCACATCACGAACCGTGGCGTCTCGGCGATGCCGAGGCGGGCCAGCATGCCCGCGATGTTCTGATTGGTCAGATATGTCGCGGTGCCGATGCGGTCGGTGTCGCGGATGGTCTGCGTCCAGTACACCCAGGAGTCCCTCGGGGCCACCATGAACCCGACGGCCGTGGCCAGGACGGCCGACGCGATGCTCGTCAGCAGCGCCCGGGTGTCGCGCCGCAGCAGGAGATACAGAAGGAACACGGCCGGCGTCAGCTTCAGTGCGATCGCCACGCCCAGCAGCAGCCCGCGCGGCCAGGGCGTCTTGCGGGGCACGCAGTCGGCGATCACCAGGGTCATCAGCACCACGTTGATCTGGCCGAACTCGAAGTTCGACCGGATCGGCTCCAGGTAGACCGCGGCGGGGGCGACGACGGCCGCGGCCAGCCAGCACCGCCGCTGCCACCCGTCCCACACGTCCAGGCGGGTCAGCACGATCGTGGTCGTCACCACCAGCAGCACGAAGGTGACGGCGGTGATGGTCGCGCTCGCCGCGTTGAGGGACAACATCGCGAACGGTGCGAAGACGGCGGCCGCCAGCGGCGGGTAGGTGAACGGCAGGTCCAGGCCGGCGCCGGTGTGGAACAGCACGCCGTCGCGATACAGGGACGTGCCGTCGAGCCACGCCCGTCCGCCCATCCGGTAGACGTCGATGTCGATGCGGTACGGGGTCACCGCCAGCAGTCGCCACCCCGCCCAGATCACCGCGGCGATGGTCAGCAGCTGAAACAGCCGCCATGCTGCGCCTGTCCACAGTGCGCGGTGCCGAGTTCTCATGTCGCGGACCAGAGTATCGGTGGCACTCGGCGCGTCGGGGACCATCCGGTCCGCGACGCGCGCAGGTCGGCGTAAGTTTTGCGCGTGTTCGACGATTGGAAGTTCGACTTCGGGCTGAACTTGGGCATCCCCCCGGGTCGGCAACCACTGATGTGGTGCCTGATCGCGTTCCTGCTGACGTTCCTGGTGACGCGCACGATCGTCCGCTACATCCGCCACAACGAGAACAACAACGCCAGCGGCACCCCGCCCAAGTGGTGGCAGCCCCGCAACATCGGTCACGGCACCACCCACATCCACCACGCCGTCATCGGTGTGATCCTGGTCATGGTGTCCGGGGTGACCATGGTGACCCTGGCCGTCGACGGCGGCGTGCCGGAGTTCACCGTCGCCGCCATCATGTTCGGCATGGGCGCGGCCTTGGTGCTCGACGAATTCGCCCTGATCCTGCACCTGCAGGACGTGTACTGGTCCGAGGACGGCCGGACCTCGGTCGACGCGGTGTTCGCGGCGGTCGCGGTGGCCGGGCTGCTCATCCTCGGCTTCAACCCGCTGTCGTTCTTCGACATCGACATCTGGCGCGAGGACCAGACGCTGCTGGCGCGGGCCACCGTCATCGGGATCGCCCTGGTCACCCTCGCGCTGGCGGTGGTGGTGCTGCTCAAGGGCAAGGTGTGGACCGGACTGGTGGGCATGTTCATCACACCGCTGCTGATCGTCGGCGCGATCCGGGTGTCGCGCCCGCACGCGCCGTGGGCGCGGTGGCGTTACGGCAGGAGGCCGCGCCGCATGCACCGCTCGCTGGAACGGGAACGGCGGCTGCGCCGGCCCGTCGTGTCGGCCAAGCTGTGGCTGCAGCACGTGGTCGCCGGGGAACCGCACTTCCCCGACGACGTCGAGGTCGACGCCCAGCTCGACCGGGAGATCCACCCGGCCCCATCCCCGACGACGGACGCCGCCTGATGCGCTACTTCTACGACACCGAGTTCATCGACGACGGTCGCACCATCGAGCTGATCTCGATCGGGGTGGCCGCCGAGGACGGCCGCGAGTATTACGCCATCTCAACGGAATTCGACCCGGATCGGGCTGGCGCCTGGGTGCGCAAGAACGTGCTGCCGAAGTTGCCGTCACCGTCGTCGAAGGCGTGGAAGTCCCGGCGGCAGATCCGGTCGGACCTCGAGGACTTCTTCGACATCGACGGCGACGAGACCATCGAACTGTGGGCCTGGGTGGCCGCCTACGACCACGTCGTGCTGTGTCAGTTGTGGGGGCCGATGACCGACCTGCCCCCAGCCATCCCGCGGTTCACCCGCGAGCTGCGGCAGTTCTGGGAGGACCGCGGGTCACCGCGGATGCCGCCGCGGCCCAGGGACACCCACGACGCGCTGGTCGACGCCCGGCACAACCTGACCAGGTTCCGCCTCGTCACCGGTCTCGCCGGCGGTGCCGACGACGAGGATGACGGGGCCTGGGCCGCACGCTCCTGAACTGCGGCGATGGCCGGGACCGGGATGCAGGGGGAGCGTCCGTGCGCGGTTACCATGGACGGGTGAACTGGACCGTCGACGTGCCCATCGACCAGCTGCCGGAGCTCCCGCCGCTGTCGAGTGACCTCCGTGAGCGGCTCGACGCCGCCCTCGCCAAGCCGGCCGCCCAGCAGCCGAGCTGGCCCGCGGACCAGGCCAAGGCGATGCGCACGGTGTTGGAGAGCGTGCCGCCGGTGACCGTGCCCTCGGAGATCGAGCGGCTCAAGGGCCACCTCGCCGACGTCGCGCGCGGCGAGGCGTTCCTGCTGCAGGGCGGCGACTGCGCCGAGACGTTCGTCGACAACACCGAACCGCACATCAGGGCCAACATCCGCACGCTGCTGCAGATGGCCGTCGTGCTGACCTACGGCGCCAGCATGCCGGTGGTCAAGGTCGCGCGCATCGCCGGCCAGTACGCCAAGCCGCGGTCGTCCGACGTCGATGCGCTCGGGCTCAAGTCCTACCGGGGTGACATGGTCAACGGGTTCGCCCCCGACGCCTCGGTGCGCGACCACGACGCCTCCCGGCTGGTGCGCGCCTACGCCAACGCCAGCGCCGCGATGAACCTGGTGCGGGCGATGACGTCGTCGGGACTGGCCTCGCTGGAGTCGGTGCACGACTGGAACCGCGAGTTCGTCCGCACCTCGCCGGCGGGTGCGCGGTACGAGGCGCTGGCCGCCGAGATCGACCGTGCCCTGCGCTTCATGAGCGCGTGCGGCGTGAACGACATCAACCTGCAGACCGCCGAGATCTACGCCAGCCACGAGGCGCTGGTGCTCGACTACGAGCGGGCGATGCTGCGGCTGTCCAACGAGTTCCCCGCCGAGGCGCCCGAGCCGCGGCTCTACGATCTGTCGGCGCACTACGTCTGGATCGGTGACCGCACCCGCCAGCTCGACGGCGCGCACATCGGATTCGTCGAGACCATCTCCAACCCCATCGGGGTCAAGATCGGGCCGACGACGCCGCCGGAGCTGGCCGTCGAGTACGTCGAGCGCCTGGATCCGCACAACGAGGCGGGCCGCTTGACGCTGGTCAGCCGGATGGGCAACGGCAAGGTGCGCGACCTGCTGCCGCCGATCATCGAGAAGGTGCAGGCCACCGGACGCCAGGTGATCTGGCAGTGCGACCCGATGCACGGCAACACCCACGAGTCGTCGACCGGCTACAAGACGCGGCACTTCGACCGCATCGTCGACGAGGTGCAGGGCTTCTTCGAGGTGCACCACGCCCTGGGCACCCACCCCGGTGGCATCCACGTCGAGATCACCGGTGAGAACGTCACCGAGTGCCTCGGCGGCGCGCAGGACATCTCCGACTCCGACCTCGCCGGCCGCTACGAGACGGCCTGCGACCCGCGGCTGAACACCCAGCAGTCCCTCGAGCTGGCCTTCCTGGTCGCCGAGATGCTGCGGGGCTAGAACAGACCCTGCAGGTTGCTGCCGAGCGTCCACGCGCCGGCGGCGACCAGCGCGGTGAGGGTCAGGATGCCGACCGACCAGAACAGCGTCACGCGTCGGCCCCGTTGCCGGGCCCACTCCAGCTCGTCGATGTCGATGCCCGCGAACTGCCCTGAGCGGTAGGGGGTTTGGGGCCGCTCCCAGTCGCCGGGGCCCCGCGTCATCTCCCGGGTCTGCTGGCGCGGCGGCGCGGTCGCGGCGGTGGCCGCAGTGGTGTGTCGGTCCCCGTCGGCCCGCTCGTCGAGCCGGCTGTGGAACTCGGCCGACGCGACGTGTTGGGCGGAGTTCGTCGGCGCGGGAACCCGAAACGGTGGCAGGCCCAGCTCGGTGACGACCGCGGCCAGGTCGGCGGCCATCGCGCCCGCGTCCGGATACCGGTCGCCGGGCGTGCGCCGCGTGGCCCGCCGCACCAATTCGTCGAATTGCGGCGGGACGCCCGCGATCGCGGTGCTGGGCGGGGGCACGTCGTTGTCCATCCGCTGATACGCGACGGCCAGCACGCTGTCGCCGGTGAACGGCGTGGTGCCGGTGAGCAATTCGTAGGCCAGGATGCCCACGCCGTAGACGTCGCTCTCCGGTGTCGCGTCGCCGGTGCCGACCTGTTCGGGGGACAGATACGCCGCGGTGCCCAGGATCACACTGGTCGAGGTGATCTTTGCCTCGGCGACGGCGCGCACCAACCCGAAGTCGGCGATCTTCACCTCGCCGTCGTCGGAGATCAGGACGTTCTCCGGCTTGATGTCGCGGTGCACCAGACCGGCCCGGTGTGCGGCGGCCAGACCGCCGAGGATCGGCGTGAGCACCGCCGCCACGGCGTGCGGCGGCATGGGCCCGCGTTCGCGCAGCAGCTCGCGCAGCGTGCCGCCCTCGATCAGCTCCATGACCAGGTAGGGAAGACCGGCGCCGTGATCGCCGAGGCCCTGGTCGTAGACCGCGACGAGCCCGGGATCCTTGAGCCGGGCCACGGCCCGCGCCTCGCGCTGGAACCGCGTCAGGAACTGCGAGTCGCCCGCGTACCGGGAATCCATCACCTTCAGGGCCACCGGCCGGTCGAGCCGTAGATCCAGGCCGCGGTACACCGCGGACATCCCGCCGGTGGCGATCAGGGCGTCCACGCGGTAGCGCCCGTCCACGACGAGGCCGACGAGCGGGTCCGATCGTTGGCTGGTATCCACGCACGCATCTTAGACTCGGACCGGTGAGCAACATTCCGGCTGCCGACGACGTTCTGGACCCCGACGAAGCCGTCTACGACCTGCCCGCCGTGGCGTCCATCCTCGGCATCCCGGTGACCAAGGTGCACCAGCATCTGCGCCAGAAGCACCTGATCAGCGTGCGCCGCAACGGCGTCCTGGTGGTGCCGAAGATCTTCTTCGACGACAAGAACCACGTCGTGAAGAGCCTGCCCGGCCTGCTGGTCGTGCTGCACGACGGCGGATACAGCGAAAACGAGATCGTGCGGTGGTTGTTCACCCCGGACGCGTCGCTGACCCTCAGCCGCGACGGGACCGGCGACGTCGTGGAGAACGCCCGACCCGTCGACGCGCTGCACTCGCATCAGGCCCGCGAGGTGGTGCGCCGCGCCCAGGCGATGGCCTACTGAGGTTCGGCCTGCGCCGTCTCGGCCGGCGCCCGTTCGGCGGACTTGGCCAACGAGTACCACGCCACCACCGCGCATGCGGTGGCCAGCCCGACGTGCAGCCACGAGTACATGCCGTGCGAGCCGTCGGGCTTGAAGATCACCATGATCCACGTGGAGAAGCCGGCGATCGCGGCGATCGCCTTCGTGCTCTGTGCCAGCGCCGACACGATGGCCAACGGCCAGGTGTAGTACCAGGGCAACGCCGCGGGGACGAACAGCACCACCACCAGCATGGCCAGCGCGATGCCGGTGAGCGCCTCGCGGTCGTCGTGCCGGAACCGCCACCACAGCAACGGAAGTGAGATGGCGATGATGGCCACGCCCGCGATGCGTGTGACTTCGAGGACGGCGTAGAAGTTCACCGGGAAGAACAGGCCGCCGACGGCGTTCACCAGGTTCGCCGTGGCGGTCGGCACCGTGAGCCAGTTGATGATCTTCACCGACCCGGCGAGGGCCGTCAGCCACCCCAGGCCGACACCGGCCAGCCACGACACCACCGCGAACACCACTACGAAGATGAGCGCCGAGGCGCCCGTCGCGACTGCGAACGCGCGCGCCGGGCCGAGTCCGCGCTCGTCCCTGAGCCGATGCATCCACATCCACACCATGAACGGCAGCGCGATGCCCGCCGTGGCCTTCACCGCCACGGCGATGGCGATGAGGCCGACGCCCCACACCGGTCTGTCCTGCAACGTCAGCGCGATCGCCGCCATCATGAGGCCGACCATCAGCATCTCGTTGTGGACGCCGCCCATCAGATGGATGATCACCAACGGGTTGAGCACGCAGATCCACAGTGCCGCGGGCCCGTTGGCCCCGACGTGGCGGGCGATGCGGGGCGCGGCCCAGATCAGCATCACCAGGCCGGGCAGCATGCAGAGCCGCAGCAGCATGGTGCCCTCGATGACGTGGTCGCCCACCACCAGCGTGACGAACTTCGCCACCAGGATGAACACCGGCCCGTAGGGGGCGGTCGTCGTCGTCCAGATCGGGCTGACGTCGTCGAGCAGGGAGTTGGGGTTCTCGATGGGGCCGACGACGTAGGGGTCGAAGCCGTCGCGCAGCAACGCCCCCTGGGCGAGATAGGAATACGTGTCGCGGCTGAACACCGGCGCACTGAGCAGCAGCGGCGTCAACCAGAATCCGGTGGTCGCCAGCATCGTGTAGGTGGTGGCGGTGCGGTCGACGACCCGGCGGCCCAGCCAGAGCCAGGCGATCAACATCGCCGCGACGCCACCCCACAGCAGCAGCGACGAGAACACCAACCCGTGCCCGAAACGCAGCCAGGACAGTTGGATCGACTCCAGCACGGGGTCGTGGAGCCGGGTGCTGCCTGCCCCGAGGCCACCGAGGGTGATCAAGACCGCGCCGAGGAAACCGAGGCGGGCCGGTCGACCCTCCGCCGACGCGGCGAACGCAGTCAGGCGCGAGAGGTGCCCGACGACACCGGATCTCGGTGGGTGCGCGGCGGTGGGGGTGGTCATGCGACTCAGGCGGACCGGTTCGACGCCAATCTGGCGAGCTCGGCCAGACCGACCTTGGCGTCGGCGTCGACGGGCGCCGCGTCGAGGAGTGCCAGGGCCTGCCCGGTGAGGAGCTCGATGCGGGATTCGACCGCGGCGAGCGCGCCGACGGACTCGATGACCTGGCACAGCTCCCGGACGTGCGCCTCCGACAGGTCGGTGCCGATCGAGGTGCGCAACATCTTGGCCGCCAACGGATCCGAGCCGTCGGCCCGTGTCACCGCCTCGGCGAGCAGCACGGTGCGCTTGCCCGACCGCAGGTCGTCACCCGAGGGCTTGCCGGTGACCGCGGGGTCGCCGAACACGCCGAGCACGTCGTCGCGCAGCTGGAACGCCACGCCGAGGTCGTTGCCGACCTGGTGGAACAGGGCCTGCACGTCGGGCCGGTCGGCCGCCGCGGCCGCGCCGAGCTGCAGCGGCCGGGTCACGGTGTACGAGGCGGTCTTGTAGGTGTTGACGTTCATCGCCGACTCGACGGTCTCGGCACCGCTGGCCTCGGCGACGATGTCGAGGAACTGCCCGCCGAGGACCTCGGTGCGGATGTCGGCCCACACCCGTTGGACGCGCTGGCGGGCGTCGCCCGGCAGGTCCGCGGAGGTGATGATGTCGTCGGCCCAGACCAGCGACAGGTCGCCGAGCAGGATGGCGGTGGACAGCCCGAACTGCTCGGAGGAACCGTGCCAGTTGCGCTCCTGGTGCAGGTCGGCGAAGTGACGGTGAACGGTGGGGAGTCCCCGCCGGGTGGCCGAGGCGTCGATGACGTCGTCGTGCACCAGGGCGCACGCGTGCAGCAGTTCGAGCGCGGAGAAGAGCAGCAGCACGTCGGCGTCGGCCGCGCGGTCCTCGGGTGCCACGGCGCGCCAGCCCCAGTAGGCGAAGGCCGGCCGCAGCCGCTTGCCACCGCGCAGGACGAACTCCTCGAGGGCGGCGGTCATCTCCGCGTAGTCGGCCCCGATGTAGGCGGCGTCGGCGCGACGGGTCTGCAGGTAGTCCCGCAGTCGGTCGTTGACCGCGCTCACCAATTCCATGGCCGACGGTGCCGCGGCAGCGTTGACGCTCAGCGCCTGCCCCTTTCACTACGAAGAACCCTCAGACTAGTGGGATTCATCAGCGTGGGTCGTGCGGGTTGGCCAGGACGGGGCTGCGGTCACGGCTCGCCCAGGCGACGCCGCCCACGACGCCGGCCACCAGGAAGGCGGCGACGCCCAGCCAGATCGCCGCGCCGGTGAACGACCGCGCGCTGGGGTCGGTGTAGCGGGCCTGGGCGTTCATCGTGCTGACCACGCCTGGCTTAAGGGTCCACTGCACGACGTCTGAGGACACCTGTTCTCCGTTGGTGGAGGTGACGTCGCCGGGGAAGGCGACGTTGAGCGACACGTCGGCGTCGGGGTCGTTGAGAGAGGTGAGGTCGGCCCGTCCCTCGAGGATGACGAGGTCGCCGGCTCGGCGCAGCGAGATGTCCACCCCGGCGGCGTCGGCGTTCATGTTGGCCAGCTGCGGCAGCTCGGCGAACGTGAGGTCGTTGAAGACCGCCTGGGTGCCGACGTAGTCGTCGCGCTCGTAGGGGGAGACCGACACCTTGTTGGCGAATGGCAGGCTGTTGAGCAGTTGCGGGCCCTTGTCGTCGCCGTCCTTGGGCTTGGCGGCGGCGATGATCTGCCCGGACACCCGGTCGTCGGGCGAGACGGTGATTGACGCCCGCACCCGCACGCAGCCTGCGATCATCGGCGCGAGGAGCACCAGCAAAAGCAAGGCGAGCAGGCGTTTGCGGCGGGTTGGCACCCCGACATGGTGCCAGACCGGTGCCGGACCCGACGTACTACAGGGGCAGATTCCTGCCCAGGATGGCGAACGGCCGGGGGTCGCCCGCGAAGTGGTAGCCCCGGATGACGTCGGTGAAGCCCAGGCGCCGGTACAACCGCCACGCCCGGTTGGCCTCCTCGTCGATCTCGGGGGTCGAGAGCAACACCTGCGGTTCGGAGCGCCCCGCCAGCAGCCGCCGGACCAGCGCCTCGCCGAGACCGCGGCCCTGGGCCCGGGGGTGGACGTGCACCTCGGTGAGCTCGAAGTAGTCGTTCATCAGCGCCGCGATGTCGGCCTTGTCCGCACCGCCGCGCTGCAGACCCTGCACCACCTGCTGCTGCCACCACTGGTCGGGCGCGCCGCAGTAGCCGTAGGCCACCCCGAGCATCGGGGCCGAGCTCAGCGCCGACGCGTCCGGGCCGTCGGGGGCCTCGACGGCCGCGACGGCCGTCCAGCCCCGCCGGCGGATGTGTTCGAGCCACATGGAGGCGCGCTGGTCTTCGGTACCCCGGGGATACCGCATGGCGTCGACGTAGATGCCGAGTGCGTCCCCGAGGCGCCGTTGCATGTCGCCGGGTGACAGGTCGATGAGGAACGTGGCCAACCTCTTGATGTCCTTCGCGCTATTGCCGAGTCGACGTCATTATCCGGTCAGTGACGCGGCGGCTCGCCACCGGCGGGGCAGGAACTACAATCGGGAGCGACGTCGGTTCGGGGGCTGCCGCGAAGTGACTCTCCAGAAGTAGGTGGTACGCGCCGGATTCTGCTCGTATCATGAAGGCTCAGGTGCCTCGCGATTCGCGGGTGTACGTATTTTGAACGCACGACCGTAAATTCGCGGTCGCAGCAGGGACGCAACATGGGAGGCGCGGATGCCACTCTCCGATCATGAGCAGCGCATGCTCGACCAGATCGAGAGCGCTCTTTATGCCGAGGACCCCAAGTTCGCGTCTAGTGTGCGCGGCGGGAACCTGCGGGCACCGTCAGCGCGCCGCCGACTGCAGGGCGCCGTGGTGTTCATCGTGGGTCTCGCGCTGCTGATTTGCGGGGTGGCGTTCCGGGCCACTCAGATCAGCGGGTTCCCCGTGCTCAGCGTCGTCGGGTTCATCCTCATGTTCGGCGGCGTGGTCTACGCGATCACCGGCCCCCGCGTGGCGGGTGGGCAGAAGGGCGCCGCGCCGGAGCCCAATTCGGCACAGCAGAAGCGGGCCAAGGGTGGCAATTCGTTCTCCAGTCGCATGGAGGAGAGGTTCCGCCGCCGCTTCGAGGAGTGACGTTCGCGTCACCGTAGGGCAGCCCCGCATGGGGCTGCCCTTTTTTGTGTCCTTTCGACACGCCGCGACGGGCGTCGCCCCGTGGGTGGTCGGCCCTTTTCCCCCACCGCGCCCCACCATGGGCCCAACCGGCGTCCATCAGGCGTTTTGCCGTTGGCGACAGGGACTGTCGACCGTCGTTCGACCGTCTTCGACCCCCGATGTGGTGCTTGGTGGGGGAGTGAGCCCAACTTTCACCATTGAATGGAGCAAAGTGGGGGATCGTGGGGTAATGTGGCTGACAACGGAGCGGCTAGGGCTCCGCTAGTTGGGCAGCCGGCGGAGGTGACGGGATGTTTCTCGGCACCTACACGCCCAAGCTCGACGACAAGGGGCGGCTCACGCTGCCCGCCAAGTTCCGCGAAGCGCTGGCAGGGGGGTTGATGGTCACCAAGAGCCAAGATCACAGCCTCGCCGTCTATCCCCGCGCGGAATTCGAGAAGGTCGCCGAACGGGCAACGCAGGCATCGCGCAGCAATCCGGACGCTCGCGCCTTCCTCCGCTACCTCGCCGCGGCCACCGACGAACAGCACCCCGACGCCCAGGGCCGGATCACCCTGTCGGCCGACCACCGGCAATACGCCTCACTCTCCAAGGAGTGCGTGGTGATCGGCTCCATCGATTACCTGGAGATCTGGGACGCCCGAGCGTGGCAGGAATATCAGCAGACCCACGAAGAGAACTTCTCCGCGGCCAGCGATGACATCCTGCGCGACATCATCTAGAACGACCGTTGACCACGGCCCAGCCCTTGCAAGGTGGCCTCTGCCCGAACCGGCCCTGACGTACTTCCCCAACGCCAGGTCCGCATTCTCGGGCAGGGACCTCCCTGCAAGGGCGGGCACACTTGCCCCCGCCACATCTCGCAAGGGCGCCGCCGTCATGCCTGACCATCACCCGCACGATCCGGTCCTGCTGGACCGCTGCGTCGAACTCCTCGTGCCCGCCCTGACCCGCCGCAGCGCCGACGGCGCGGGCGCCGTCCTGGTCGACGCCACGCTTGGCGCCGGTGGGCACGCCGAACGCTTCCTCACCGAACTGCCCGGCCTGCACCTCGTCGGCCTGGACCGGGACCGCACCGCGCTGGCGATCGCCGGCGAGCGGCTGGCCCCCTTCGGTGACCGGGTGGACTACGTCCAGACCCGCTACGACGGCTTCTGGTCCGACGACACCACGGTCGACGGCGTCCTGTTCGACCTCGGCGTCTCGTCGATGCAACTCGACCGCGCAGAACGTGGCTTCTCCTACTCCCACGACGCGCCGCTGGACATGCGGATGGATCAGGACGCGCCGCTGACGGCCGCCGAGATTCTCAACACCTACGACAAGAGGGCCCTGACCAGGATCCTGCAGGAGTTCGGCGAGGAACGCTTCGCCAGTCGGATCGCCGGCGAGATCGTCCGGCGGCGCACCCGCAAGCCGTTCGAGACCACCGCCGAACTGGTCGAGGTGCTCTACGACGTCATCCCCATTCCCGCCCGCCGCACCGGGGGACACCCCGGCAAGCGCACGTTCCAGGCGCTGCGCACCGCGGTCAACGGCGAGCTGGACTCGCTGCGGTCCGCCATCCCGTCGGCACTGTCCGCGCTCCGGCAGGGCGGCCGCATCGTGGTGATGGCCTACCAGTCGCTGGAGGACCGGATCGTCAAGGGCGAGTTCGCCGCGGTCACCGCGTCGCGCACCCCGCCCGGGCTACCCATGGAACTGCCGGGGCACGAGCCCTACTTCGTGCCGCTGACGCGGGGCGCAGAGAAGGCGGGGGACGACGAGATCGCCGTCAACCCGCGGAGCGCCTCGGTGCGGCTGCGAGCCCTCGAGAAGCGGACCTCGGAAAAGATCGTCGGAAGGGAAGGTTCGTGATGGCCAAGCGACGAGAAGCGATGCGTGGCTCCGACGAACGCAAGAAGAAGCGCGCCCCGCGCGAGGTCGCCGCCCAGCGGCGCCCGGTCGACGCGCCGCCGCGCGGCCGCCGCACCACCCGCGAGAAGCGTCCCGAGACCGCGCGGCCGCACACCGGTCCCATGCCACGGCCCGCCGACGGCCCGGTACGCCCGAAGAACGCCGCCCAGGCCAAGGCCCGGGCGAAGGCCCGCAAGGCCAAGGCCCCGAAGGTCGTCCGCCCACCACTGCGGGAACGCCTGATCGTCCGGCTGTCCTCGATCGACCTGGACCCCCGCAGATTCGTCACCCGGGTGCCGTTCGTGGTGCTCGTGATCGGCGCGCTCGGAGTCGGCCTCGGCGTCACGCTGTGGCTGTCGACCGACGCCGCCGAACGGTCCTACGAACTGGGCCGCGCCCGTCAGGTCAACCAGGCCCTGACACAGCAGAAGGACGGCCTCGAGCGCGACGTCCTCGAAGCCCAGGCCGCGCCGGCACTGGCCGAGGCGGCCCGCAACCTCGGCATGATTCCCTCCCGGGACACCGCGCACCTGGTGCAGGACGCCACCGGCAACTGGATGGTCGTCGGCACCCCCAAGCCGGCCGAGGGCGTGCAACCGCCGCCGCTCAACAGCCCACTGCCCGAGCCGACGACTCCCGCGCCGCCCGCGCCCGCTGCGCCGGCCCCGCGCGTCGTCGACCCCCGCGAGGTGGCGGTACACCTGCCGCCGGCCGGGACCGTGCCCGTCAACCCGGAGGTGCCCGTCGTGGGTGCCGTCCCGGGGACGGCCCTGGGCGCTCCGATCGTGCCCGTCGTACCGGGACAGGTTCCGCTCGCGGCGGTCCCGAATCCGGTGCCGCCCGGCGCGGCGCCCCTGCCGACCGTGCCGCTCGACGCCACCGCACCGGCGCCGCACCTGGACCTCCCGACGGGGCCGGCGCTGCCCGGCCCGGCGCCCGCCGACCCGGCCGTGCCCGCCCCCGACCCCGCTCCCGTCCTCGTGCCGGCCGCGCCCGTTCCCGCCCCTGGAGCCCCCGCATGAGCCGCCCCGGTACGCCACATCCCGCCAACGAGCGCCGCATCCGCAAACCCGTCGCCGACGACGGACTGCGCAGCGCCTCGTTCGCGTTCCGGCACAAGATGGGCAACGGCGTGATCCTCGTCGTCCTGCTCCTCGCGGCCGGTCAGCTCTTCATGCTGCAGGTGCCCCGCGCCGCCGGCCTGCGGGCCGAGGCGGCCAGCCAGCTCAAGGTGACCGACGTCGAAGAAGCGGTGCGCGGCAGCATCGTCGACCGCAACGACGACAAACTCGCCTTCACCACCGAGGCCCGGGCTCTGACGTTCCAGCCCACCAAGATCCAGAAGCAGCTCGTCGAGGCCCAGGCCAAGAAGGCCGACGCGCCCGACCCGGTCAAGCGACTCCGCGAGATCGCCAAGGGCGTGGCGGGACTGCTGAACAACAAGCCCGACGCCGACACTCTGTACAAGAAGCTGGCCGGCAAGGACTCCTTCGTCTACCTGGCGCGTGCCGTCGACCCGGCGATCTCCGACGCCATCATCGGCAAGTACCCGGAGGTCGGCGCCGAACGGCAGGACATCCGCCAGTACCCGGGTGGATCCCTGGCCGCCAACATCGTCGGCGGCATCGACTGGGACGGCCACGGACTGCTGGGCCTGGAGGACTCGCTCGACTCCAAGTTGGCCGGCACCGACGGCTCGGTCACCTACGACCGCGGGTCGGACGGCGTCGTCATCCCCGGCAGCTACCGCAACCGCCACGACGCGGTCAACGGCTCGACCGTGCAGCTCACCCTCGACGACGACATCCAGTTCTTCACCCAGCAGCAGGTGCAGCAGGCCAAGAACCTCTCGGGTGCCAAGTCCGTCTCGGCGGTCGTGCTCGACGCCAAGACCGGCGAGGTTCTGGCCATGGCGAACAACGACACCTTCGACCCCAGCCAGGACATCGGTCGTCAGGAAGACCGCCAACTGGGCAACCCGGCGGTGTCCTCGCCCTTCGAGCCGGGATCGGTCAACAAGATCATCACCGCGTCGACGGCGATCGAGAACGACCTGACCAACCCCGACGAGGTGCTCCAGGTACCAGGGTCGATCAACATGGGCGGCGTCACGGTGCGCGACGCCTGGAGCCACGGCGTCATGCCGTACACCACCACCGGCATCTTCGGGAAGTCCTCGAACGTGGGAACCCTGATGCTGGCCCAGCGGATCGGGCCCGAACGCTACGCCGAGATGCTCGACAAGTTCGGCCTCGGCCAGCGGACCGGCGTCGGTCTGCCGGGCGAGACTGCGGGCCTGGTTCCGCCCATCGACCAGTGGTCGGGCAGCTCGTTCGCCAACCTGCCCATCGGGCAGGGTCTTTCGATGTCACTGCTGCAGATGACGGGGATGTACCAGACCATCGCCAACGACGGCGTCCGCATCCCGCCACGCATCCTCAAGGCCACCATCGCCGCGGACGGCACCCGCACCGAGGAGCCGCGCCCGGAAGGCATCCGCGTGGTGAATCCCGGAACGGCGAAGGCCGTGCGAAACCTGTTGCGCGCCACCATCCAAAAGGATCCGACCGGCGTCCAGCAGGGCACGGGCTCGGGTGCCGCGGTGGAGGGCTATCAGATCGCGGGCAAGACGGGCACGGCCCAGCAGATCAACCCCGCCTGCGGCTGCTACTACGACGACGTCTACTGGATCACCTTCGCCGCGATGGTGCCCGCCGACGATCCCCGCTACGTGGTGGGCGTGATGATGGACAACCCCCATCGCACCGCCGACGGATCGCCGGGCACCACGGCGGCGCCGCTGATCCACAACCTGTCGGCGTGGCTGCTGCAGCGGGAGAACGTGCCGCTCTCGCCCGACCCGGGTCCGCCACTGGTCCTGCAGGACTGAGCGGAGAGTCGGCCGCTCGGCGGCCGCTAAGGTGTCATGGCCATGAACTTGCGTCCCTCGAGTCCCGTCGGTGACGACGTCGCCGCACTGGCCGAGCGCGTGCACGCCGACCTGCGGGTCGGCGTGGGCGCCACCGCGCGGCGGATCACCGGGGTGACGTTGCGCAGCCAGGACGTCCAACCCGGCGATCTGTTCGCCGCATTGCCCGGGGCCCGGGCCCACGGCGCCACGTTCGCGGCCGACGCCGTGCGCCAGGGCGCCGTCGCGGTGCTCACCGACGAAGCCGGCGCCCAGGTGATGTCCGGCGTGACGTCGACGGCGGTGCTGGTCCACCCCGCGCCCAGGACGGTGCTCGGGGACGTGGCGGCCGCCGTGTACGGCAGGCCGTCGGAACGCATGCGCGTAATCGGAGTGACCGGCACGTCCGGCAAGACCACCACCACCTATCTGGTGGAGGCGGGGCTGCGGGCCGCCGGCCGGATGACCGGCCTCGTCGGATCGGTGGGCATCCGCATCGACGGGCGCGACGAGCCCAGCGCGCTGACCACTCCGGAGGCGCCCGACCTGCAGGCACTGTTCGCGGTGATGCTGGAGCGCGGGATCGACACCGCCGTCATGGAGGTGTCGAGCCACGCGTTGACGCTGGGCCGGGTCGACGCCGTCCACTTCGCGGTGGGTGGGTTCACCAACCTGTCGCGCGACCACCTCGACTTCCATCCCACGATGGAGGACTACCTCGACGCCAAGGCGCGGCTGTTCGAACCGCGGTCGCCCACGCACGCGGACCGGTCGGTGGTCTGCGTCGACGACGACGGTGGCCGCGCCATCGCCGCGCGTGCCGAGCGACCGGTCACCGTGAGCGTCGCGGGCCATGACGCCGACTGGCGCGCCGAGGACGTGCGCACCCTCGACGGCGGGGGACAGGAGTTCCTCGCGGTCGACCCGGCGGGTGTGCACCACCGACTTCGCATCGGTCTGCCCGGACGCTTCAACGTGGCCAACACCCTTCTTGCCGCGGCACTCCTGGATGCGGTGGGGGTGTCGCCCGAGGAGGCGGCGCCCGGGCTGCGGACGGCGACGGTGCCCGGTCGGCTTCAGCCCGTCGACCGCGGCCAGGACTTCCTCGCCGTCGTGGACTACGCGCACAAGCCCGGCGCGCTGCGCGCGGTGCTCGAGACCTTGCGCGCCCAGGCTCGCGGGCGCATCGCGGTGGTCGTCGGGGCGGGTGGCAACCGCGACCCCGGGAAGCGGGCCCCGATGGGTCGGGTGGCCGCCGAGTTGGCCGACCTCGTCGTGGTCACCGACGACAATCCCCGTGACGAGGACCCCGCCGACATCAGGGCGGCGATCGTCGCCGGCGCGGCTGGCGGGTCCGCCGCGGTCGAGGAGATCGCCGACCGGGCGGCGGCCATCGACTTCGCCGTCGCGTGGGCCGCTCGAGGCGACGTCGTGCTGGTGGCGGGCAAGGGACACGAGGCGGGGCAGACCAGTCACGGTCAGACCCGGCCCTTCGACGACCGTGACGAATTGGCTCGCGCCCTCAACGCACTCGGAGTGACACCGTGATCGAGATGACGCTGGCCCGGATCGCCGACATCGTCGGCGGTGAGTTGGCCGACGTCTCGGCCGCCGACGCCGAGGCGCTCGTCGTCACCGGATCCGTCGAGTTCGACTCGCGGGCCGTCGCCCCCGGCGGGTTGTTCCTGGCGCTGCCCGGGGCCCGGTCCGACGGACACGACTTCGCCGCGGGCGCCGTCGCGGCGGGTGCGGTCGGCGTGCTGGCCGCCCGCCCGGTCGGAGTGCCCGCCGTCGTGGTGCGGCCCGACGCCGTCCCGGTGGACTCCGGTGCCAGCGTGCTCGAGTTCGACTCCGACGGGTCGGGCGCCGCGGTGCTCGCGGCGCTGGCCAAGCTGGCCGCCGCGGTCGCCGCCGAACTGGTCGCCGGCGGGCTCGTCGTGGTCGGGGTCACCGGATCCTCCGGCAAGACGTCCACCAAGGATCTGCTGGCCGCCGTGCTCCAACCCCTTGGCTCGGTCGTCGCGCCGCCCGGGTCGTTCAACAACGAACTCGGACATCCGTGGACGGTGCTGCGCGCGACCACCGACACCGACTACCTGATCCTGGAGATGTCGGCGCGGCATCCCGGCAACATCGCCGCGCTGGCGCGCATCGCCCCGCCGTCGATCGGGGTGGTGCTCAACGTCGGCACCGCGCACCTCGGCGAGTTTGGCTCGCGGGAGGCCATCGCCGCCACGAAGGGCGAACTGCCGCAAGCGGTTCCGGCGTCCGGCGTGGTGATCCTCAACGCCGACGACGCGGCGGTGGCGGCCATGGCCGAGCTGACCGCCGCGCGCGTCGTCCGCGTCGGCCGCTCGCCGGGCGCCGACGTCTGGGCCGGCGACGTCGTCCTCGACGAACTCGCCAGGGCCCGCTTCACGTTGCACGCCGCCGGCGCGCAGACCGAGGTGACGCTGGCCGTGCACGGCGACCACCAGGTGTCCAACGCGCTGTCGGCGGCGGCCGTCGCGCTGGAGTGCGGCGCGACCCTCGACCAGGTGCGCGACGCGCTGGCCGCGGCCGGGCCGGTGTCGCGGCACCGGATGCAGGTCGGCACCCGCCCCGACGGCGTGACGATCGTCAACGACGCCTACAACGCCAACCCGGATTCGATGCGCGCCGGGCTCAAGGCGCTGGCCTGGATGGCGCGCGGCGGGTCCGATCCCGGCGCCGAACGCCGGCGCAGTTGGGCGGTTCTCGGGGAGATGGGCGAACTCGGCGAGGACGCGATCGCCGAACATGACAGCATCGGTCGACTGGCGGTGCGCTTAGATGTGTCTCGGCTGGTCGTCGTCGGAACCGGGAGATCAATGAGCGCCATGCACCACGGGGCGGTGATGGAGGGGTCGTGGGGCAGTGAGTCCGTCATGGTCGACGACGTCGACGCCGCCCTTGCCTACCTCCGCGAGGAACTCCGGGCCGACGACGTGGTGCTGGTGAAGGCCTCGAAGTCCGCGGGCCTGGCCGCGCTGGCCGACGCGCTCCTGGCCCAGCAGGGCACCGGATGAGGCAGATACTCATTGCGGTCGGCATCGCGTTGACGGTGTCGATCCTGCTGACACCGGCGCTGATTCGCGTGTTCACGCGGCAGGGCTTCGGCCACGAGATCCGCGAGGACGGCCCGCCCAGTCACCACAAGAAGCGGGGCACGCCGTCGATGGGCGGCGTCGCGATCCTGGCGGGCATCTGGGCCGGCTATCTGGGCACGCACCTCGTGGGCTTGGCCCTGGACGGCGAGGGTCCGTCGGCGTCGGGCCTGCTGGTTCTGGGGCTGGCGACGGCGCTGGGTGCGGTGGGCTTCGTCGACGACCTCATCAAGATCCGGCGTTCGCGCAACCTCGGACTCAACAAGACCGCGAAGACCGTCGGCCAACTGCTTGCCGCGGTGATCTTCGGCGTGCTGGTCCTGCAGTTCCGCAACGACGACGGACTGACGCCGGGTAGCCCCGAGCTGTCCTACGTCCGCGAGATCGCGACCGTCACGCTGGCGCCGGCGATCTTCGTGCTGTTCTGCGTGGTGCTCGTCAGCGCCTGGTCGAACGCGGTGAACTTCACCGACGGTCTCGACGGTCTGGCGGCCGGCGCGATGGCGATGGTGACGGCGGCCTACGTGATCATCACGTTCTGGCAGTTCCGCAACGCGTGCGCGTTCAGCCCCGGCCTGGGTTGCTACAACGTGCGCGACCCGCTGGACCTGGCGCTGGTCGCGGCCGCGACCGCGGGCGCCTGCATCGGGTTCCTGTGGTGGAACGCGGCCCCGGCGAAGATCTTCATGGGCGACACGGGGTCGCTTGCCCTCGGCGGCATCATCGCGGGGCTGTCGGTGACCAGCCGCACCGAGATGCTGGCGATCGTCCTCGGCGCGCTCTTCGTCGCCGAGGTCACCTCGGTGGTCGTGCAGATCCTGGCGTTCCGGACGACGGGCCGGCGGGTGTTCCGGATGGCGCCGTTCCACCACCACTTCGAGTTGGTGGGCTGGGCCGAAACCACTGTGATCATCCGATTCTGGCTGCTCACGGCCATTGCGTGTGGTCTCGGGGTGGCGCTGTTCTACGGCGAGTGGCTGGCGTCGGTCGGCGCCTAGCCGGGTCTCGAGTTCCGCGACACGCGTCGGATGTCCACCCACCTCGGCCTGTGACGGGGGAGGATTCTGGGGTGCCAGGGACAAATGAGCTTGTTGTTGCAGTTGTGACTCATGTGACGAACGCGGCACGCTGACCATGGCCACCGACGTCTTCGCCAGACTGCGGCGCAGCAAACCCCACGCGGGGAACGCCAGCGCCGTCGACGCCGCCCCTCGCACGCGGTTCGGGGCCTGGCTCGGCCGGCCCATGACGTCGTTCCACCTCGTCATCGCCGTCGCGGCCCTGCTCATCACGCTCGGCCTGATCATGGTGCTGTCCGCCTCCGGGGTGCACTCCTACGACGAGGACGGCTCCCCGTGGGCCATCTTCGCCAAGCAGCTGCTGTGGACGGTCGTCGGCCTGGTCGCCTTCTACATCGCGCTGCGCACGCCGGTCTCGTTCATGCGCAAGGTCGCGTTCCCCGGCTTCCTCTTCACGATCTTCCTGCTGATCCTGGTGCTCATCCCGGGCATCGGCAAGGAGTCCAACGGTTCTCGCGGCTGGTTCGTCGTCGCCGGTTTCTCGATGCAGCCCTCGGAGCTGGCCAAGATCGCCTTCGCCATCTGGGGCGCGCACCTGCTGGCCGCGCGCCGGATGGAACGCGCGTCGGTGCGCGAGATGCTGTTCCCCCTGCTGCCCGGCGCCCTGGTGGCCCTGGTGCTCATCGTCCTGCAGCCCGACCTGGGGCAGACGGTCTCGCTCGGCATCATCCTGCTCGGCCTGCTCTGGTACGCCGGTCTGCCGCTGCGGATCTTCATGAGCTCGCTGCTGGCCGTCGTGATCGCCGCGGGCATCCTGGCCATGTCGGCCGGCTATCGATCCGACCGCGTGCAGTCGTGGCTGAATCCCGGGGCCGACATGCAGGGCTCGGGCTACCAGTCGCGGCAGGCCCGCTATGCCCTGGCCAACGGCGGCATCTTCGGTGACGGCCTCGGGCAGGGCACCGCGAAGTGGAACTATCTGCCCAACGCGCACAACGACTTCATCTTCGCCATCATCGGCGAAGAACTCGGCTTCGTCGGCGCCGTCGGGCTGCTGTGCCTGTTCGGTCTGTTCGCCTACACCGGCATGCGCATCGCCCGGCGCTCCGCGGACCCGTTCCTGCGCCTGCTCACCGCCACGACCACCCTCTGGGTGCTGGGCCAGGCGTTCATCAACGTCGGCTACGTCGTCGGCCTGCTGCCCGTGACCGGCCTGCAGCTGCCGTTGATCTCCGCTGGTGGAACGTCAACGGCGACAACGCTGTTCATGTTGGGCATCATCACCAACGCGGCGCGGCACGAACCGGAGGCGGTCGCCGCCCTGCGCGCCGGGCGCGAGGATCGATTCAACCGGCTGCTGCGACTGCCACTGCCCGAGCCCTATGTGCCGAGCCGCCTGGAGGCGGCCCGCGACCGGCTGCGCAAGCGACCCGACAAGCCGACGCCCCCCAGGCCCACCACCAAGGCTGGCTCCAAGAAGCCCAAGCCGAAGGCGGCCCCCAAGGCGAAGTCGAAGGCCAACCCCAAGCCCGTCCGCAAACCCGCCGAGGATCGCAGACGCTCCTCGGCGGAGCCACCCGCTAGGACGTCGAGAGGCGCAGGGCATCATGGAGACCGTCAGCGTCAATCGAGTCGACGGGCTCGCCCTCTGGAAGGTCAGCGTTACGGGTGAGCAACCCTGATATCCCTCGCGGTGCGGTCTCCGGCGGGCAGGAGAACGGCGCCGGGGGAACTATCTCCGTCGTGCTCGCGGGCGGGGGTACCGCGGGACACATCGAGCCCGCCATGGCCGTCGCCGACGCGCTGGTGGCGCTGGACCCCACGGTGCGGATCACCGCCCTCGGCACGGCCCGCGGCCTCGAGACGCGGCTGGTACCCGAGCGCGGCTACGACCTCGAGCTGATCACCCCGGTTCCGTTTCCCCGCAAGCCGTCCGGCGACCTGGTCCGGCTCCCGTTGCGGGTCCGTTCGGCGGTTCGTCAGACGCGGGCCATCCTCGACGAGGTTCGCGCCGACGTCGTGATCGGCTTCGGCGGCTACGTCGCGCTCCCCGCCTATCTGGCCGCCCGCGGCGGCGCGTCGCGACGGGGTGTCCTGCCCGTCGTCATCCACGAGGCGAATGCGCGCGCGGGCTGGGCCAACCGGGTGGGCGCCCGTTCGGCGCGACGGGTCCTGGCCGCCACCCCCGACCCCGGGCTGGGCAGGCGCGTCGAAGTGGTCGGCGTTCCGGTGCGCGAGTCCATCACGTCGTTGGACCGGATGGCGTTGCGGGCCGAGGCGCGGGCGCACTTCGGCTTCTCCGAGGACGACCGGGTGCTGCTGGTGTTCGGCGGTTCGCAGGGCGCGCAGTCACTGAACCGGGCCGTCTCCGGCGCCGCCGGCGACCTCGCCGCGGCGGGCATCGCGGTGCTGCATGCCCACGGCCCCAAGAACGTTTTGCAGTTGCCGGTCCCGGCCGTCGGCGACCGCCCCTACGTGGCGGTGCCGTATCTCAGCCGGATGGATCTGGCCTATGCGGCCGCGGATCTGGTCATCTGCCGGTCGGGTGCGATGACGGTCGCCGAGGTGACCGCGGTGGGTCTGCCCGCGGTGTACGTCCCGCTGCCCATCGGCAACGGCGAGCAGCGGCTCAACGCGTTGCCCGTGGTGGGCGCCGGCGGTGGTCTGTTGATCGCCGACGCGGATCTGACGTCGGACTTCATCATCGAGACCGTGCGCGTGCTGCTGGGGGATCCACCGCGGCTGACGGCGATGACCGCGGCCGCCACACTCGCCGGGCATCGCGACGCCGCGCGCCGGGTCGCCGAGGTGGCTCTCGACGTTGCCACCGAGCATCGGAGGGCGCGATGAATCCGCGGGAACTGCCGTCGACGTTGCGTCGCGTGCACATGGTCGGCATCGGGGGCGCGGGGATGTCGGGCATCGCGCGCATCCTGCTCGACCGGGGCGGGCTGGTGTCGGGGTCGGACGCCAAGGAGTCGCGTGGGGTGGTCGCGCTACGGGCCCGTGGCGCAGAGATCAGGATCGGGCACGACGCGTCGTCGCTCGACATGCTCCCCGGCGGCCCGACCGTCGTCGTCAGCACACACGCGGCGATCCCGAAGGACAATCCCGAACTCGTCGAGGCCCGCCGCCGCGGCATCCCGGTCATCCTGCGTCCCGAGGTGCTGGCCCGGCTGATGGACGGCTACACGACGGTGATGGTCACGGGCACCCACGGCAAGACGACGACGACCTCGATGATCGTCGTGGCGTTGCAGCGCGCCGGGTTCGACCCGTCGTTCGCGGTCGGCGGCGATCTGGGCGAGGCGGGCACCAACGCGCACCACGGCAGTGGCGAGTGCTTCGTCGCCGAGGCCGACGAGAGCGACGGCTCGCTGCTCGAGTACGCCCCCGACGTCGCCGTGGTCACCAACGTCGAGGCCGATCACCTGGACTTCTTCGGCACCGTCGAGGCCTACGTGGCCGTCTTCGACGGATTCGTTGCGCGGCTGCGGCCCGGTGGATCGTTGGTCGTGTGCGCAGACGACCCCGGTGCGGCGGCCCTTGCGGTGCGCGCCGCGGCCGCCGGGGTCGACGTGCTGCGCTACGGCAGTGCCGACTCGTCGTCGAAACTTGCTGCGGCCCTTGTTGACTGGAGTCAGCAGGGCACCGGCAGCGTCTCGACCGTTCACCTGGCGGGTGAAGCCGAGCCGAGGGGCATGCGGCTGGCGGTGCCCGGCAGGCACATGGCGCTCAACGCCCTCGGCGCGTTGCTGGCGGCGGTCCGGGCCGGAGCCGACGTCGACGTGGTGCTCGACGGGCTGGCCGCCTTCGAGGGCGTCCGGCGGCGGCTGGAGTCGGTCGGCACGGCCGCGGGCGTGCGCGTGTTCGACGTCTACGCCCACCATCCGACCGAGGTGCGCGTCGACCTCGAGGCGCTGCAGGCGGTGGCGGGGGAGGGTCGCTGCGTGGCGGTGTTCCAGCCGCACCTGTATTCGCGGACCGAGACGTTCGCCCGTGAATTCGGGCAGGCGCTGAGCCTCGCCGACGAGGTGTTCGTGCTCGACGTCTACGCCGCGCGGGAGCAGCCCATCGCGGGTGTCAGCGGCGCCAGCGTCGCCGAGCACGTGGGCGTCCCGGTGCGCTACGTCCCCGACTTCTCGGCCGTGTCGAACCTGGTGGCGTCGTCCGCGACGCCGGGCGACGTGGTGGTGACGATGGGTGCCGGCGACGTGACGATGCTGGCGGGGGAGATCCTGGCCGCGCTGGCGCAGCGGGCCGGACGTGACGCGCCGGGGGCGCGGTAGCCGTGACCGGCCCGACCGACGAGCCGGACGTCGCCGACGACGGTGACGTCTCGGTCGACCCCTCCGACGCCCCGCCCGGTGACGAGCTCGCGACGACCGACGACGACGGACCCGACTTCGAGGGGCCCCGGCGCCGCGCCAGACGCGAGCGCGAGGAGCGACGCGCAGCCCAGGAGCGCGCGACGGCCATCGAGAACGCCCGGCGGGAGGCCAAGCGACGCGTCGCCGGCCGGCCCGTCGACGAACCGAAGCCGGCCGCCCGGGGTCTGATCAGGGGGCTCAAGGCCCTGATGTGGTCGGCGCTGATCAGCGTGCTGGTCGTGGGTGCGGGCCTGCTGCTGTACTTCACGCCGATCATGTCCGCGCGGGTCATGGCGATCACCGGTCTGGTGACGCTGACCCAGGACGAGGTGCAGCAGGCGGCGGCGGTTCCCGCGGACACCCCGCTGCTGCAGATCGACACCGACGCGGTCGCCGACCGGGTCGCGACCATCCGGAAGGTCGCCAGCGCCCGGGTGCAGCGCGAGTATCCGTCGACGCTGCGGATCACGATCGTCGAGCGGGTTCCGGTGGTGGTCAAGGACTATCCCGACGGCTCGCACCTCTTCGACCGGGACGGGGTCGACTTCGCGACGGCGCCACCGCCCCCCGGGCTGCCGTACCTCGACGCCGACACGCCGGGGCCCACCGACCTGCCGACGCTGGCGGCGCTGCAGGTGCTCACCGCGCTGCGTCCCGAGGTGGCGTCGCAGGTGAGCCGCATCGCCGCGCCGTCGGTCGCCTCGATCACCCTGACCCTGTTCGACGGTCGGCAGGTGATCTGGGGGACCACCGACCGCACCGACGAGAAGGCGCTGAAGTTGGGTGCGCTGCTGACGCAGCCGGGGACCACGTACGACCTGTCGAGTCCGGACCTTCCGACCGTCAAGTAGGCCGCTCGGAAAATCCCGCGGCGTGTCGCGGCGCGCCTGCACGGATACCTCGCGTGCTCGCCCTACCGTTCTGTTTGCGCGAAACTACTTGACATAACTCTAAGCCTATGGTTGAGGTTGAGGGTTGGCCCAGGAGGAAGACTACCGATGACACCCCCGCACAACTATCTCGCAGTAATAAAGGTGGTCGGCATCGGTGGCGGCGGCGTCAACGCCGTCAACCGGATGATCGAGCAAGGACTCAAGGGCGTTGAGTTCATCGCCATCAACACCGACGCGCAAGCGCTGTTGATGAGCGACGCCGACGTCAAGCTCGACGTCGGCCGGGACTCCACCCGCGGTCTCGGCGCCGGCGCCGACCCCGAGGTCGGACGCAAGGCCGCCGACGACGCCAAGGACGACATCGAGGAGCTGCTGCGCGGCGCCGACATGGTCTTCGTCACCGCGGGCGAGGGCGGCGGCACCGGCACCGGTGGCGCACCCGTCGTCGCGACGATCGCCCGCAAGCTCGGCGCCCTGACCGTCGGAGTGGTCACGCGGCCGTTCTCCTTCGAGGGCAAGCGCCGGTCCAACCAGGCCGAGGCCGGCATCGCGGCGCTGCGCGAGAGCTGCGACACGCTCATCGTCATCCCCAACGACCGGCTGCTGCAGATGGGTGACGCCGCGGTCTCGCTGATGGACGCCTTCCGCAGCGCCGACGAGGTGCTCCTCAACGGCGTCCAGGGCATCACCGACCTGATCACCACCCCCGGCCTGATCAACGTCGACTTCGCCGACGTCAAGGGCGTCATGTCCGGGGCGGGCACGGCGCTGATGGGCATCGGCTCGGCGCGCGGCGACGGTCGCGCGCTCAAGGCGGCCGAGATGGCCATCAACTCGCCGCTGCTCGAGGCGTCCATGGAGGGTGCCCTCGGCGTGCTGCTGTCGGTCGCCGGCGGCAGCGACCTGGGCCTCTTCGAGATCAACGAGGCGGCGTCGCTGGTCCAGGACTCCGCCCACCCCGAGGCCAACATCATCTTCGGCACGGTCATCGACGACTCGCTCGGCGACGAAGTGCGCGTGACGGTGATCGCCGCGGGCTTCGACGCCGCAGGTCCCAGCCGCAAGCCCGTCGTGGGCGCCGGCCTCGGCAGTCCGTCGGTCGCCTCCGGCACCTCCGGCAAGCTGCGGCCGCCGTCGGCGTTCGATCCGGATCCGGCGAGCGTGCCCGTGCACACCAACGGTGCGACGGTCAGCATCGGCGGCGGTGGGGACGACGACGACGACGTCGACGTGCCGCCCTTCATGCGTCACTGATCGGGCCGTTCCCGAGGGCCGGGATACTGGCAGCGTGACCCGACGCATCAGATGTGTGACCACGACGAGGGCCGGTGGCGCCTCGGTTCCGCCGTTCGACACCTTCAACCTCGGCGACCACGTCGGAGACGACCCGGCCGCGGTGGCGGCGAACCGGGCGCGGCTCGCCGAGACCACCGGGCTGGGTCCCGACGGAGTCGTCTGGATGAATCAGGTGCACGGTGACCGTGTCGTCGTGGTGGACGGACCGGTCGACGGCGCGGTCGACGACGCCGACGGTCTGGTGACCACCCGGCCCGGGTTGGCGTTGGCGGTGGTGACCGCCGACTGCGTTCCCGTCCTTGCGTCCGATCCCCGGGCGGGCGTCGTCGCCGCGGTGCATGCTGGCCGGGCGGGCGCCAAGTTGGGCGTCGTGGTGCGGGCCGTGGAGGTGATGATCGCCCATGGCGCGCACGTCGAGGACATCTCGGTGCTGTTGGGCCCGGCGGTGAGCGGCCGCAACTACGAGGTGCCCGACGACATGGCCGCCGACGTTGAGGCGGCCCTGCCCGGCAGCCGGACCACCACCGCACGCGGCACCGCCGGTCTGGATCTGCGGTCCGGCATCGCCCGGCAGCTGACCGCCCTCGGCATCGCCAACGTCGGCGTCGACCCGCGCTGTACGGTCGACGACCCGAATCTGTTCAGCCACCGACGGTCTGCGCCGACCGGCCGCCTCGCCTCCCTGGTGTGGATGGAATGACCTCGACGCGCGCCACCGAGCTGGCCGAATCCCTTGCCGCCCTGCGGAAGCGGGTCGACGCCGCCGCGGCTGCGGCGGGTCGCGACGTGTCCGAGATCGAATTGCTGCCCGTCACCAAGTTCTTTCCGGCGTCCGACGTCGTGGAGTTGGTGCGGCTGGGATGCGACGCCTTCGGTGAGTCGCGGGAGCAGGAGGCGTCTGCCAAGATCGCCGAACTGGCCGAATACGTGGAGCAGTCCGGCGGGCCGGTGCTGCGCTGGCACATGATCGGCAGCATTCAGCGCAAGAAGGCGCGCGCGGTGGCCGGCTGGGCCTACGCCGCGCACTCGGTGGACCGCGCCGCGGTGGTCGAGGCGCTGGGTCGCGGGGCCGCCGAGGCGCTGGGCGAGGGCACGCGGGCGGACCCGCTGCGGGTCTACGTGCAGGTGAGCCTGGACGGCGACCCCGACCGGGGTGGGGTGGACGTCGGGACGCCGGACCTCGTGGACGAGCTGTGCGCGCTCGCCGACGCCACCGACGGGCTCGAGTTCGCGGGCCTGATGGCGATCCCGCCGCTACACGCCGACGCGGCCGCGTCATTCGTGCGTTTAGAAGCCGAACTGCACCGGGTACAGGCCTTCTACCAGCAACGTCTCGGTCTTTCGGCAGGCATGTCCGGAGACCTGGAGACGGCGGTGAAACACGGCTCGACGTGTGTGCGTGTCGGTACCGCGCTTATGGGGCCCCGTCCTCTAACGTCACCCTGAGTAGTCACTCCAGTCACATCTTCATCACAGACAACACGAATTTCAGTCATCAGAAGGGTCTCCGATGAGCACACTGCATAAGGTCAAGGCCTACTTCGGTATGGCGCCGATGGACGATTACGACGACGAGTACTACGACGACGACGACCGCACGTCGCGTGCCGCGTACCCGCGTCGCGCCCGTGAGGAGCGCTTCGAGGACGAGGGCCGCGGATACGACGCCCGCCCCGCCGAGCCCCGCGGCTACGACGACCGGATGGACCGTCCCGGCGCCCGCGAGTTCGAGCGCGAAATGGCAGGCGCCCCAGCGGGTTACCGCGGCGGATACGCCGACGAGCCCTCCTTCCGGGGACGGCACGACTTCGAGCGCCCGCGTTTCAACACGCTGCGTGGCGCCACCCACGGCGCCGTGGCCATGGAGCCGCGTCGCATGGCAGAACTCTTCGAGGCGGGCAGCCCGTTGGCGAAGATCACGACCCTGCGTCCCAAGGACTACAGCGAAGCCCGCACCATCGGTGAGCGCTTCCGTGACGGCACGCCCGTGATCATGGACCTGGTCTCGATGGACAACGCCGACGCCAAGCGTCTCGTCGACTTCGCCGCCGGGTTGGCATTCGCCCTGCGCGGCTCGTTCGACAAGGTCGCCACCAAGGTCTTCCTGCTTTCGCCGGCCGACGTCGCCGTCACCGCCGACGAGCGCAAGCGCATCGCCGAGGCCGGCTTCTACGCCTACAAGTGACCGTCTGCGTAGGCTGGTCCTAGACCAAGTCTCTTTCGACTCGTCTTCCAGCTCTACCCACTGTCACCACCGCCCGGAGTGAGGTCGCTCAGTTGTCGCTGTTCTTTTCGATCCTGGGCTTCGTGCTGTTCGCGTTCTGGCTCCTGCTCATCGCACGGGTGGTCGTCGAGTTCATCCGCTCGTTCGCCAGGGACTGGCGTCCGCGAGGCTTCATGGTCGTCGTCCTCGAGGTCGTCATGACGGTGACCGACCCGCCGGTGAAGCTGCTCCGCCGCATCATTCCCCAGCTCACGATAGGTGCGGTGCGTTTCGACCTGTCGATCATGGTGCTTCTCCTGGCCGCGTTCATCGGCATGGAACTGGCCTGGAGTCAGTAGCTCGAGCCGGCTGGCGGACGACTGCCGACGGCCCCCTGAACTGTGAAATTCGCTCTTAATCTGGACCTCAACCGCAACCGCCGGGTCTACTGTGACAGGATGGACGCCAGTTACTTCCCGCATGGCTTTCATATGACACCGGTTGACGGTCCAGACCTCAAGGGGGCAGACAATGCCGCTTACACCAGCCGACGTCCATAACGTCGCGTTCAGCAAGCCGCCGATCGGCAAGCGTGGTTACAACGAGGACGAGGTCGACGCCTTCCTCGATCTCGTCGAGAACGAACTGACCCGCCTCATCGAGGAGAACGCCGACCTCCGTCAGCGGGTCGCGGAACTTGACCAGGAGCTGTCGAGCGCGCGCTCCGGCAGCGGGGTCCAGGCCACCCAGTCGATTCCGCAGTACCAGCAGCCCGAGCCCGAGCCGGAGCCCGTCGCGCCTCCGCAGCCGGTCTACGAGGCGCCGCAGCCGGTCGCCGCCGCGCCCGTCAGCGAGGACTCGCACATCAAGGCCGCGAAGATCCTCGGCCTGGCCCAGGACACCGCCGACCGCCTGACCGGCACGGCGAAGGCCGAGTCCGACAAGATGCTCGCCGATGCGCGGGCGCAGGCCGACGCGATGGTCAACGAGGCCCGCTCGACCGCGGAGACCACGGTGTCCGAGGCCAAGGCGCGCGCCGACGCACTGCTATCCGACGCGCAGACGCGCTCGGAGACCCAGCTGCGGCAGGCTCAGGAGAAGGCCGACGCCCTGCAGGCCGACGCCGAGCGCAAGCACACCGAGATCATGGGCACCATCAACCAGCAGCGCACCGTTCTCGAAGGCCGGCTCGAGCAGCTGCGCACCTTCGAGCGCGAATACCGCACGCGCCTCAAGACCTACCTCGAATCTCAGCTCGAGGAGCTCGGCCAGCGCGGCTCGGCGGCACCGGTTGACTCGACCGCCAACAACGACGGCGGCGGGTTCAACCAGTTCAACCGGGGCAACAACTGATCGGCTGATTGATGCTGATCGTTGCGCTAGTCCTTGCCGTCATCGGTCTCGCCGCACTGGTGACCGCGGTGGTCACCAGCAATGAGCTGATCGCCTGGGTGTGCATCGGGGCCAGCGTCATCGGCGTGCTGTTGCTCATCGTCGACGCCCTTCGGGAACGGTCCAAGACCACCGTCGAGTCCGACGAGGGCGACGACGGTGAGGACGCGACCACCGTCATGCCGGCGGTGGCCGATCCCGAGGCCGCGGCGGAGGACTACCCCGAGGAACCCGCGGACGTGCCTGCCGAGCCCGAGCCGTCCACCGTGGGAGTCGAGGCCCGTGACGGCGGCAGTGCCGAGACCACGCCGGACGACGGCCCAGAAGTCAAGCGCGACTAGCGTTTCAGCGCCTCCCGCACTTCGTCGTCGGTGACCTGACGGAAGTCCTCGTACGCCTGCCCGACGGCGTCGAACCGCTTGGGCACCGCCGCGACCACGACGTCGTCGCTCTCTGCGCGCAACAGGTCGAACGCCGACCGCGGTCCCACCGGAACCGCCACGATCACCTGCGTCGGCCCGGCGGTCCGCACCGCACGTAGCGCGGCCAGCATGGTCGCCCCCGTCGCGATGCCGTCGTCGACGAGCACCACCGTCCGGTTCGCCAGCCGTGGCGGCGGAGTCTGGCCGCGATAGGCCACCTCGCGCCGCGCCAGTTCCCGCGTCTCGGCCTCCACCACGTCCCGCAATTCGGCGGCGGTGATGCCCAGACGAGACACCAGGTGGTCGTTGACCACGATGCCGCCACCGCTGGCGATCGCGCCCATCGCCAACTCGGGCGACTGCGGCGCGCCGAGCTTGCGGACCACGAAGGCGTCGAGCTCGGCCCCGAGTCGCGCGGCGACCTCGGCACCGACCGGCACGCCACCTCGGGCCAGGCCGAGGACCACCACGTCACAGCCGGCGCAGCGGTCGGCCAGCAGGTCGCCGAGGACTCTGCCCGCCCCGCGGCGGTCCCCGAACGTGCGTTCTGCTGATGGCCAGATGTCGGCATCGTAGGCCCGTGGCCGTGGGTCGGGCGTGCAATCCGCGACCGGGGCAGCTACGAATGGATGTCGTGGGCATCGAGTTCGAGAGCGTGGTCGACCATCCGTTGGACGAGGTCTTTGCCTGGCACACCCGGCCGGGTGCCATGCCGCGGCTGGTGCCGCCCTGGCAGCCGATGACGGTGGTGGCCGAGACCACGTCGGTGGCCGACGGGCGCGCGGTGCTCGGCTTGCCCGCCGGTCTGCGCTGGGTGGCGCAGCACGAGGCCGCCGCCTACGACCCGCCGCACCGCTTCGTCGACCAGTTGTCGTCGGACGGCGTCCGGTCGTGGCCCCCGAGAATCATCGGCACGTGGCGGCACACCCACGAGTTCAGCGCCGAGGGGCCCGACGCCACCCGGGTGCACGACCGCGTCGAGGCGCCGGTCCCCGCGGCTGCCCTCCGGTCCACCTTCGTGTACCGCCACCGCCAACTGGCCGACGACCTCGACGCCCACCGGGATGCCGCCGCGGCCGGCCTGGGATCGGTCACCGTCGCCGTCACCGGAGCGTCCGGTCTGGTCGGCTCGGCGTTGACGGCCCTGCTGACCAGCGGCGGTCACCGGGTGATCCGCTTGGTCCGGCATGCCCCGACCGGTGCGGACGAGCGCCGGTGGGATCCCGACGCGCCCGCCGCGGACCTGCTGGACGGCACCGCCGCGGTGGTGCACCTGGCCGGCACGTCGATCGCCGGCCGGTTCACCGACTCCCACCGCGCGGCGATCCGTGACAGCCGCATCGAGCCGACCCGCAAATTGGCCGAGGTGGCGGCCCGCGCGGGCGGGCCGAAGACGTTCGTGACCGCCTCGGCGATCGGCTTCTACGGTTACGACCGCGGCGACACCCCGCTCGACGAGGACAGCTCGCGCGGCGACGGCTTCCTGGCCGACGTGGTCGCCGACTGGGAGGCCGCGACCGCACCCGCCGCCGAGGCCGGGCGCCGCGTGGTGGCGGTGCGCACCGGCATCGTGCAGGCCGCTCGCGGCGGCACCCTCAAGCTGATGCGGCCGCTGTTCGCCGCGGGGCTGGGTGGCCGGCTGGGCAGCGGGAAGCAGTGGCTGTCCTGGATCGGCATCGACGACCTCGTCGACGTGTACTACCGCGCGCTCTACGACGGGAGCCTCAGCGGGCCGGTCAACGCGGTGGCGCCGAACCCGGTGCGCAACGTGGAGTACACCGCGGCGCTGGCCGGGACCATGCACCGCCCCGCGCTCCTTCCGGTACCGGCATTCGGCCCGCGGCTGCTGCTGGGCAGCCAGGGCGCGCGCGAACTGGCCGAGGCCAATCAGCGGGTGCTCCCCGTCAAGCTGCAGAAGGCGGGCCACCGGTTCCGTCAGCCGTTGGTCGGCGACGCGCTGGCCCACCAGCTGGGGCACGCTCAGGCCTGAGCGACCCCGTCGACGAAGGCCCTGACCAGCGCGTGCACCCGCTTGGTGGCGCTCTCCAGCTCGGCCCGGGTGGCGGTGCGCAACCGGTCGGCGTCGAGCCCCAGGGCGGCGAGTTCGGTGGCGCCGTCGCCGGCGAGCCACATCTCCAGCAGGCCCTCGTCGACCTCCGGGTGGAACTGCAGGCCCATCGTGGCGCCGATGACGAACGCCTGGGAGGCGTTGGAGTTCCTGGCGATCTCCACGGCCCCCGCCGGCACGGTGAACCGGTCGAAGTGCCACTCGAACCACGGTCCGCCGGGCACCAGTTCGGTCCGCGAGGCGTCGACGTCGAACCAGCCGACCTCCGGGGCGGGGGAGCGGGTCACCGAGCCGCCCAGCGCGTGGGCGATGAGCTGCCCGCCGAAGCAGACCCCGAGCATCGGGACGCCCGCCGCGTGCGCGTCCCGCACCATGGCCGCTTCCGACTCCATCCACGCGAACCCGTCGTTGACTCCCCACCGGGAGCCGAGGGGGACCACCACGTCGTAGTCGGTGGGGTCCGGCATCGTCGCGTCGAACGACGGCTCGGCGGCCTGGGCGGCGGTCACGACCTCGAATGTCGCGACGTCGTAACCACATTCGGTGAACGCGTCTCCCAGCATCGCCTCCGGCGCAGTGGGATCGTTGTAGAGGAACAGCACCGTCTTCGCCACCGCTGAAGGATACGGGTGAGGGCCCTACTTCGCAGGTGGCGACCTTCGGCTAGGAGGGAATGTCGAGGAGTTGCTCGAAGAATCCGCCGAAGCCACCGTGCCGGTCGACGAGGTGTACCTCGAGGATCCAGTGGCACTCCTGCCCCTTCGCGTCGGTGCGGCGCATGGGATCGGGATTGGCCGGGGCGATGTAGCTCGCCATCTTCTCGCCGCTGATGCGCACGTGCGGGAACTCCCCGACCAGATGGCCGACGTGCTCTCCGACGTGGTCCCACCCGGCGTCGCGAATCAGTCGCAGCACGTGGGCGTGCAGCTGCGCCCCGGTGACGTCGGGGTGCGCCTCGAAGTACGTCCGGCCGGCCTCCCAGATTCGCGGGAGGTCGTCGGCGAGCCGGTGCTTGGCGGGGTCGTCGCCCAGGACGTAGGTTCGGCCGAAGTCGGCCTCCCACTCGGCCAGGATGGGCCCGAAGTCGAGGAACACGATGTCGTCGGCCTCGACGACGCGTTCCGGCGGGTTCTCGGCGTAGGGCTCGAGGGTGTTGGCGCCGGCGCGCACGATGCGCTTGTGCCAGAACTTCCTGACCCCGAGCAGTTCGTCGGCGAGTTCACGGATCTGGTCGCTGAGCTCGCGTTCGCCGACGCCGGGCACGATCAGCCCGCGGGCCACCACCTCGTCGAAGAGGGTGCGGGCCTTGCGTTCGGCGTCGCGAAGACCGTCGACTCGGGATTGCTCGACTGCTGCGTCCATGACCCTATTCTGCGTGGCGCGCCCGATAGCGGCGCTCGGGCCTGCCCGCGCCGTACTGAAGACGCAGTTCGAGGGCGCCGACGCCCAGGAAGTGCTCCAGGTACCGGCGTGCGCTGACCCTCGAGATGCCCACCAGCTCAGCGCATTCCGCCGAGGACACCTCACCGGCGGTGCGGGCGGCGTCGAGCACCAGCTGCCCGGTCACCTTCCCGAGACCCTTGGGCAGGGCGTCGTCGGCGACGGTCGGGGCGCCGCCCTGGCTGCCGAACAGCGAGTCGATCAGCGATTGGTCGGCGCCGGCCGCCGACGACAGCGCCTCGGCCCGCGCGGCGAAGGCCTCCAGCTTGGCTTGCAGCTGCGGAAACTCGAACGGCTTGATCAGGTAGTCGGCCGCCCCGCCGTCGAGCGCCCCGCTGACGGTGTCCAGTTCGCGGGCCGCGGTGATCATGATGACGCCGACGGGGTCGCCGGCCGACCGCAGCCGCTTCAGCACCTCGAGTCCCGTCATGTCGGGCAGGTAGACGTCGAGCAGGATGAGGTCCGGGTGCAGGGCGGCGGCCAGCTCGAGGGCTTCGGCCCCGGTACGCGCGGCGCCCACCGTGGTGAATCCGTCGACGCGGTCGACGAACTTGCGGTGGATCTCGGCGACCATGAAGTCGTCGTCGACGACGAGCACCTCACGCATGTTCGGCCAACCGGGCCGGCGGAAGGCACACCGTGAAGCGCGCCCCTCCGGACGGGGCGTCGGTCACGTCGACCGTGCCGCCGAGCTGGGCGCTCACCAGCCGGACCAGCGCCAGGCCGATCCCGCGCCCGCCCGGCACGTCGGGTTTGGACGTGACGCCCCGTGCGAAGATTTCCTCCCGAAGGTGTTCGGGCACACCGGGTCCCGAGTCGGTCACGGACACGGTCATCCCTTCGGCGTCGTCGAGGTGGACGGTCACCCGTGCCGCGGGCGAACCCTCGGACACGTCGACCGCGTTGTCGATGAGGTTACCCAGCAGGGTGATCACGTCGGTCGAGAGCGCGGGGTCCAGTGCAGACAGGTGCGAGTCGCCGTCGATGGTCAGCGCGACACCGCTCTCGGCGGCCAGGGACGTCTTCGCGATCAGCAGCGCGGCGACGGCGGGGTCGGAGACGAGTTGGGTCACGGCGTCGCTGATCTCGGCACGGCGGCGGGTCAGGGCGCCGACGAAGTCGTGCACGGAGTCGTATTCGCCGAGCTGGACCAGACCCGAGATGGTGTGCAGCTGGTTGGCGAACTCGTGGGTCTGGGCCCGCAGGGTGTCGGTCACGCTCTTGTGCGAGGACAGCTGGCCCTGCATGGACGCCAGTTCGGTGCTGTCGCGCATGGTGGTGACCGTGCCGATCCGCTTGCCCTGGCTGGTGGCCGAGCGGCGGTTGAGCGCCAGCACCCGGGTCCGCGTCACGATCACGACGTCGGACTGGGCGGCCCGCCCGTCGCCGCCGGACAGCAGGAAGTCGGTGACCGCCGGGTCCAGGTCGACCTCGTCGACCCGGCGCCCCACGGCATCCTCGGTCACGTCCAGCAGCACCTGCGCACTGTCGTTGAGCACCGTGATGACGCCATCGTCGTCGACGGCCACCACGCCTTCGCGAAGGCTGTGCAGCAACGCTTCTCGATGATCGGCGAGGCCGGCGATCTCGGCGATCTCCAGCCCGCCGGTCTGGCGCTTGATGCGCCGCGACAGGAGCCACGACGCCATCGCGCCCAGGGCAGCGCCGAGGCCGAGGTAGACCAGTAGGCGTTCGCCCGCGCCGCCGAGGAGCTGCCACACCGAGGGGTAGCGCTCCGAGACCGACACCACGGCCAGCACGACCCCGTTGATGTCGTTGATGGGAACCTGGCCGGCCAGGCTGTGCACGCCGTCGACGTCGAGGTCGCCGAACCAGGCCCGACCATCGACGGCGCCGCTGCCGGCGAGGTCCAGGCGGCGCCCGATGCGCGACGGGTCCGTCGACACCCGGACGGTTCCCGTGGGGTCGGTGATCTCGGCGAGTTCGGCGCCGGAGAGTGCGACGGCGCGGTCGACGTCGGGGGCCAGGATCCGTGCGGCGAACGGGTCGGCGAACCGATCCCGGACGATCGGCGTCGACGCCAGATTCTCGGCCACCGCGATCATCCGCTGCCCACGGACGTCGCGGAACTCGTCGGTGGACTGGGCGACCGACACCGCCGCGACGGCCACGAGCACGATGGCGACGACCACCAGTTGGAAGATGAGGAACTCGCCGGCGAGGCTGCGCGTGCTACGCGCGCCTCCGTCGGCGCGGGCCGACGTGGCGCGTCGCCCCAAACGTCTCACAGGTGATCGCAACGACCACAACTTCCTTTGCGTCCCTAAGAGTGACCTGTGTCACCTCGGCGTCCAGTATTGCTGAGCATCACACTCAAGCGAACTGGGACGACCCTATGAGAGCACGACCTCCGAGAACGACCCGCATCCTGGCGTTCCTGATCAGCCTCGCGCTCGCCGCCGCGTTCGCAACGGGCTGCGGGGTGACGCGCGGCAACGACGACTCCGGCCTGCACCGGCTGCGGATGATGGTGCCCAACAGCCCCGGCGGCGGCTACGACCTGACCGCCCGCACCGCCGTGAAGATCATGGAGGACGACGACATCACCGGTCGCGTCGAGGTCTTCAACGTCATCGGAGCCGGCGGCACCGTGGCCATGGCCCGGCTGATGAACGAGAAGGGCAACGGCGACCTCATGATGATGATGGGGCTCGGCGTCGTCGGCGCGGTGTACACCAACGGGTCCTCGGCGCTGGCCACCAACGCCACCGCGCTGGCCAAGGTCGTCGAGGAACAAGAGGGCATCCTCGTCCCGGCGAACTCGCCCTTCAAGACGGTCAACGACTTCGTCGCCGCGTGGAAGGCCGACCCGGCGAAGGTCACCATCGGCGGCGGTTCCTCGCCGGGCGGTCCCGACCACCTGTTCCCGATGGAGACCGCACGCGCCGTGGGCGTCGACCCCAAGAAGGTCAACTTCGTCTCCTACGACGGCGGCGGCGACCTCCTGACCGCGCTGCTCGGGCAGAAGATCGCGGCGGGCACCTCGGGTCTCGGCGAGTACGTCGACCAGATCGAGGCAGGCCAGGTCCGGGTGCTGGCCGTCTCCGGTGACAAGCGCGTCGAGGGCGTCGACGCGCCGACGCTGAAGGAAGCCGGCATCAACCTCACCTTCACCAACTGGCGCGGCGTCCTGGCGCCGCCGGACATCTCGGAGGAGTCCAAGGCCGTGATGGTGAAGACGCTCGAAGAACTGCACGCCACCGACGCCTGGAAGGAGGCCCTGGTGAAGAACGGCTGGAGCGATGCGTTCATGACCGGAGCACCGTTCGAACAGTTCCTCAAGGACCAAGACCAGCGCGTCTCCACGACGCTGACCGAACTGGGGCTGCTATGACCGAGCCGATCGAGAAGCCGATCGAGAAGCCGGTGGAGCGGTCCGTCGACCGGGCGCAGTACCTGGTGTGTGCGGTGCTGGTGTTGGTCGGCGCCTTCCTCGTCTACGACGCGCTGAACCTGCCCAGCGGTTTCGCGAAGGTGGATCCCGTTGGGCCACGGCTGTTCCCGATGATCGTCGGAGTCGGGCTGCTGGTGCTGGCGGTCATCCTGGCGATAGCCATCCCCCGCGGATCCAAGGGCGAGGCAGACGCGGGGGAGGACATCGACCCCGATCTGCCCAGCGACTGGCGCACCGTCGGCCTGCTGGTGGCGATCTTCGTCGCCACGATCCTCCTCGTCATGCCGCTGGGCTGGGCGATCACCGGGGCGTTGATGTTCGCCGCGTGCGCCACGGTCCTGGGCAGCAAGCACTACGTCCGCAACATCGTGATCGGCGCGGTGCTCAGCACCGCAAGCTTCTACGCGTTCTACTCGGGGCTCGGAATTCCGCTGCCCGCAGGCATTCTGGATGGGATTCTCTGATGTTGGACAACCTGGGCTGGCTGCTTCAGGGCTTCGAGCAGGCCGCCACGCCGATGAATCTGCTCTACGCCTGCATCGGTGTGCTCCTGGGCACCGCGGTCGGCGTCCTGCCCGGCATCGGGCCCGCGATGACGGTGGCGCTGCTGCTGCCCATCACCTACAACGTCAGCCCCAGCGCGGCGTTCATCATGTTCGCCGGCATCTTCTACGGCGGCATGTACGGCGGGTCGACCACCTCGATTCTGTTGAACACGCCAGGTGAGTCGTCGTCGGTGATCACCGCGATCGAGGGCAACAAGATGGCCAAGGCGGGCAGAGCCGCGCAGGCGCTGGCGACGGCGGCCATCGGGTCGTTCGTCGCGGGCACCATCGGCACGGTGCTGCTGGCGCTCTTCGCCCCGGCGATCTCGCGCTTCGCGGTCACCCTCGGCGCGCCGTCGTATCTCGCGATCATGTTGTTCGCCCTGGTGGCGGTGACGGCCGTGCTCGGCTCGTCGAAGCTGCGCGGCAGCATCTCGCTGTTCCTCGGGCTGGCGATCGGGTTGGTGGGCATCGACTCCCTGACCGGGCAGGCGCGGGCGACGTTCGGCCTGCCCCAGCTGTCGGACGGCATCGACATCGTCGTCATCGCGGTGGCGATCTTCGCCCTCGGCGAGGCGCTCTGGGTCGCCGCGCACCTGCGGCAGAAGCCCGCCGAGGTCATCCCGGTCGGCCGCCCCTGGATGGCCAAGAGCGACTGGCGGCGGTCGTGGAAGCCGTGGCTGCGCGGCACGGCGTACGGCTTCCCGTTCGGTGCGCTGCCTGCGGGCGGCGCCGAGCTGCCGACCTTCCTCTCCTACATCACCGAGAAGAAGCTCTCCAAGCATCCCGAGGAGTTCGGCAAGGGCGCCATCGAGGGCGTCGCGGGTCCGGAGGCGGCGAACAACGCCTCGGCGGCAGGCACCCTGGTGCCGATGCTGTCGCTGGGCCTGCCGACCAACGCGACGGCCGCGGTCATGCTGACCGCGTTCGTGTCCTACGGCATCCAGCCCGGCCCCACGCTGTTCGACAAGGAACCGCTGCTGATCTGGACGCTGATCGCCAGCCTCTTCATCGGTAACTTCCTGCTGCTGGTGCTCAACCTGCCGTTGGCGCCCCTGTGGGCGAAGCTGCTGCGCACCCCGCGGCCCTATCTCTACGCCGGCATCCTCTTCTTCGCGACCCTCGGTGCGTTCGCCGTGAACATCCAGCCCCTCGACCTGGTGCTGCTGCTGGTCTTCGGCCTCCTGGGCTTGATGATGCGGCGCTTCGGGCTGCCGGTGTTGCCGTTGATCATCGGGGTGATCCTCGGGCCGCGCATCGAGCGTCAGCTGCGGCAGAGCCTGCAGCTCGGCGGCGGTGAGTGGGGGAGCCTGTTCACCGAGCCGGTGGCGATCGGCGTGTACGTCTGCATGGCCCTGCTGCTGTTGGCGCCGCTGGTGCTGAGGCTGATGAACCGCAGCGAGGAGACGTTGTTGCTCGTGGAGGACGACAAGGACCAGAGAGAGAAGGCCCAGGCGTGACTGACGAGCGCTTGCGCGAGGAACCGACTGGCACTGACGAGCGCTTGCGCGAGGAACCGACTGGCACCGACGAGCGCTCGCGCGAGGAGACGAAATGATAGTCGTCGGATACACCGCGGATCAGTACGGCCAGGCCGCCCTGGACCACGCCATGACCGAGGCGTCGGTGCGGGGGACGGGGCTCCTGGTGGTCAACTCGACCAAGGGCGACGCGTACGTCGACCCGACCTTCGCCGGCGCGCCGGAGGTGCACGACGTCGAGGAGCGGCTGAAGAACAGTGGGCTGGCCTACGAACTGACCCAGCCCGTCGGCGTCGACCCCGTCGACGCGCTCCTGGCCATGATGGACCGCCCCGACGCCGAGCTGTTGGTCATCGGCATCCGGCACCGCAACCCGGTGGGGAAGCTGCTGCTGGGCAGTGTGTCGCAGCAGCTGATCCTCGAGTGTCAAAAGCCCGTTCTGGCCGTCAAACCCATCGCGTAGTCCCACCATCGACGGTGACGTCAATTTCATTTGCTACTGGCGAACTCATCAATGGTCGAACAAACCGTAGAACATTCCATTTGCACGCTTTCGAACATCATGATCGCAAATGGTTGGGCATGGCGAAATCTCTATGTTTGAATTGCAGCAATACGCGTGACCTGCGACTATTCCGGAATGGCGGACCAATGGCGGCGACGAGATCCGTCGGGGACTGGTTCCCGACGGCCTCGACGTCACCATCGGCGTCCCGCCCGGGTCTGGCGGCGTAGTCGGCGATCTCCCTGGTGTGATGGGGTCCGTTCGGGGGTCATTCGGCTCCGGACCTGGCTGCGACACACCGGATGGCTCTCGTGCGGCCGCCGGAACCGGCCGGCGGCGCTCCCTTGGCCGGCGAATTCAGCGGTCCTCTGACGGTAGTGAGCCAGGCCATGGTGGACCGCAGGCTGTCGTCGCCGTCACCGTATTGCCAAAACTGCCCGTCCTTGCATACTGCCGCCGACTCCGCCACGGCGGCTACGTCCGTGATCTGCGGTTCCTTGCCGCCGGGTGCGTCGGACGGCCATCTCGGAGGCGTCGAAAAGGTGTTGCTGAGATGACGTGGCACGTTCGGGGCTCGTGACCGCCGACTTTGCCAGAAGCGCCGCTTTGGCCGGCCCGGCAAGCCGCCATTGGCGCCGTCCAGCAAATGAATTTCAAGATCGATCAGCGGTTTGAAAAATTTCTCCAGCAAAGTAGTGCATCTGACCATTACGAAGTTATAAAGTTTGCCCATCGGTCTCATCCCAACGCAGGAGATTCACATGCAACGCGCCATTCGCTCACCACTCACAGCAGGCATCGCTCTCGTCGGAGCCAGCGCCATCGCGATTGCTCCCCTGACGCCGACTCCGCCCAGTCTGTCCATGAAGGCAGACCAGATCTCGACGGTCTTCGCCGAGTACACGCCCACCGGTCTGGCTCAGGCGCTCGCCGACCTGACCTCCGGCGCCACGCTCGCGCTGGCGCAGGGCGCTCAGGGCCTCGGCATCACGGGCACCAACGCTCTGAACAACTTCGGTGCCGCCGGCACCGCGCTCAACCAGACCATCGGAATCGCCGGCACGACGCTGTCGGCGACCACCCTCGGCGCACTCGCGACCATCGCCTCCAACCCGTTGAACCCGGGCGCCTACCCGGCCGCGCTCGCCCTGCTGATCGCCGGTGGGAGCCAGGGCCTCAGTCAGGCCGCGTTGGGACTCGGGGTGACGGGCAGCCTGGCGAACTTCGCGGTGGGTGCGTTGGGCACCAACTTGCTCGCCACCATCGGCACGGCGGGCACCACGCTGAACACGGCCATCGGTAACGCACTGGCCGATCTGGCCCCCGACGTGCTCTCCGCCATCGGCACGCTGGCGACCGGGGCGGCCATCGCCCTGAGCCAGGGTTACGTCGGTCTGGCCACCGCAGGCACGCAGGCTCTGGCCGGCGTCGGCGCTGGCATCACGACCGCCCTCTCGGGTCTCGGCGCCGCCGGGACCATCGGCCTCGCCGGGCTGGGTACCGCCGGTGCGCAGGCGCTCGCGGGCATCGGTGCGACGATCGGCACCGGCCTGGGAACCCTTGGTGCCGTAGGCGCTTCGGGACTGGCGACCCTTGGTGGCGCAGGCGCCGCCATCGCCGGTGGTGGAGTCGGCGCGCTGACGGCCATCCTGGCCAACCCGTTGAACCCCGCGAACTACGCAGTGGCCCTCGGCTCGCTCCTGACCGGCACGTCGGTCGGACTGACGACCGGTCTGGCCGGCCTCGGCGCCACCGGCGCCCTGGGTCTGGCCGGCCTCGGCGGCACCGTCGCGGCGGGCCTCGCCACGCTGAACACGGCGGGCGGCACCGCACTGGCCACGCTCGGCCAGGCCGGCGCGATCACCCTCGCCTCGTCGGTGGGCGGCGGCGCGCAAGCGCTGGCCGGCCTCGGTGCGGCGGGCGCGACCACGTTGGCCACGGTGGGCGGCGTCGGTGCGACGCTGCTGACCGCGATCACGACGGCGCTCGGACTGGCGATCGGTGGCCCCGCCCCCGCGGCCGCCGACGCCACGAACCGGACCGCCGCCCTCGTCGCCGACGATCAGCCGGTCTCGACGCTGGCCCTCACCCCGGGTGACCTCGCCGGCGCAGCCGCCGTGGTCCTCGCGGGCACGGGTCTGGCCGGTGCGCAGACGCTCGCGGGCGTCACGAACACCGCAGCCGTCGGCCTGCAGGGCCTGGGCGTCACCGGCGCTACCGGTCTGCAGGCGGCCGGAGTCACCGGAGCCACCGCGCTCCAGGGCATCGGCGTCACCGGCGCGACCGCCCTCCAGGGCATCGGCGTCACGGGTGCCACGGGTCTCGCGGCCCTCAACACCACGGGTGCCACGTTCCTTCAGGGTCTCGGCGTCACCGGAGCCACGGGTCTGGCGGCGGCCGGCAATGCCGGAGTTGCGTTCGCGGCCGGCGGAATAGGCGCCATCGCGGCCATCCTCGCCAACCCGCTGAACCCGGGCAACTACGCGGCGGCGCTCGCGTCGCTGGCGACGGGCGGCGTGAACGGGCTGGCGCAGGGGCTCGCCGGTGCCGGGGCGACGGCCGCTCAGGCTCTCGCATACGGCGCGGCGACGGGAGCGCAGGCTCTCGCCGGCGCCACCGCCACCGGCGCGCAGGCGCTCGCCTACACGGCGGCGACCGTCGCCCAGGGTGTGGCGTACGGCGCGGCGACCGGTGCGCAGGCGCTCGCCGGTGGAGCGGCCACCGCGGCACAGGGTCTCGCGACCGTCGGCGCCGTGGGCGCCACCGGGCTGGCGAGTGCCAACCAGGTGGCCGGCACGGTCGGCACCACGCTGAACACGGCGGCGGGAATCATCGCCGGACCGTCCACCACCTCCACCACGGAGCAGAGTGGACCGTCCGACATCTCGGCGCTGACGACGAGTTCGCCGAACGCGACGCTCAAGCTGGCCAAGTCCAGCCCGGCGGCGATCACGGCGGCACCGGAGAAGGAGGACGCCGACTCCACGACGTCGTCCGCCTTGAGCACCGCGTCGACGGCCAGCGAGAGCTCCGACACGCAGGACAAGCAGGACGCCAAGGAGGCCAAGCAGGAGTCGAAGGCGGCAGCCAAGGAGGCCAAGCAGGACGCGAAGGCGGCGGCCAAGGAGGCCAAGAAGGACGCCAAGGAGGCGACCTCCACCACCGGTGCCAACAAGGCCGAGCCGAAGACCAAGGCGGCCAGCTCCAGCTCCGGTAGCGAAGGCGGCGGCGCATCGGCCACCGCCGGCGGCGAGGCCAAGTCCGGCTCCGCAGGCGGCGAGTCCGGCGCCTCCAAGGGCGGCGACGACAAGTAGCAGGTAGCAGCACGTAGAAGGCGGTGGGCCCCTCCGGTGGAGGGGCCCACCGTCGTGTGCGATCCGTCTACTTTGCCGTCAATATTTCGGTTTGGCGCGCGGCGAGCCCTGGGTACACCCGGGCCATGGTCGACACCCGGTCGGCGGCTCACACCGCCCACGACAACGTCTGGTTCGAACGCGCGGCGCGAGCGGGCTTTGCGGCCAGCGGACTCCTGCACCTTCTGATCGCCTTCATCGTCGCGCGCTTGGCGCTGGGCACCGGCGGCAACGCCGACCAGTCCGGCGCGCTCGCGACGCTCGCCGCCCAACCCGGCGGCGCGGTGATGCTGTGGGTGGCCGCCGTCGTCCTCGGGGCCCTCGGCGTGTGGTACCTCGTCGAGACGTTCCTCGAAGACGACGCCAAGCATCGGGTGAAGTCCGCCGCCGTGGGGGTCGTCTATCTCTCGCTGGCCTTCTCGGCCGGCAGGTTCGCGGTGGGCAGCGGCAAGTCCAGCGGCCAGCAGAACGCCGGCCTGAGCGCCGAGATGATGAAGTCCGGGTGGGGCAAGGCCGTGCTGATCGTCGTCGCGCTGGGCATCATCGCCGTCGGCGGCTACCACGTGTACAAGGGCGTCACCAAGAAGTTCTTCAAGGACCTCGACGTGTCGGGTGGCACCGCCGTCACCTGGGTGGGCATCATCGGATACGCCGCGAAGGGCCTCGTCCTCGCGGGTGCGGGCATCCTCGTCATCGTCGCCACCTTCACCGCGGACCCGGCGAAGGCCTCCGGCGTCGACTCCGCGGTGAAGACCCTCGGCGCAGCACCGTTCGGCAAGTTCCTGCTGCTGCTGGCCGCGGTCGGACTGGCCGCCTACGGCGCGTACGGCTTCGTTCGGGCCCGCCACGCAGACATGTGACGGCGCAACCTCGTTCGTGATCGGACGGCGTCGCCTCACGGGGCGTCTCGACCGCTCGTGAGGCACTGTTGACACACTCGACACCGCCGGGCAACGGATGCGGCATGGCTTGGCCGTAAATCTGATTCGACACCTCTAGAGGAGAATCAGAAATGCCGCTCAACCGCGACCGCAACATCGAGACATGGGACGCCGAGGACGTCGACGCCTGGGAGGGACGGGGAACCGCGCCCGCCGGAAGGGACGTCGCCAAGCGCAATCTGATCTGGTCCATCGTCGCCGAACACGTGGGCTTCTCGATCTGGTCGATCTGGTCGGTGATGGTGCTGTTCATGCCCCAGGCCGTCTACCACGTCGACGCCGCGGGCAAGTTCTACCTGGTGGCGATGCCGACGCTGGTCGGTGCCTTCATGCGCATTCCGTACACCGTCGCACCGGCCCGCTTCGGCGGCCGCAACTGGACCATCGTCAGCGCGCTGCTGCTGTTGATCCCGACGCTGCTGACGCTGTACGTGATGACGCAACCCGACACCAGCTACACGACGTTCATGGTGGTGGCCGCGTTCGCCGGCTTCGGCGGCGGCAACTTCGCCTCGTCGATGACCAACATCAACGCCTTCTATCCCCAGCGGCTCAAGGGCTGGGCGTTGGGACTCAACGCCGGCGGCGGCAACATCGGCGTTCCGGTCATCCAGCTCGTCGGGCTGTTCGTCATCGCCGCGATCAGCAACACCGCACCCGAAATCGTCTGTGCCGTCTACCTCGTCGCGATCGCCGTGGCCGCGCTCGGTGCGGCGTTCTTCATGGACAACCTCCGCAACCAGCGGTCCAACCTCGGGGCGATGCTCGAGGCGTTGCGCTACCGCGACTCATGGGTGATGAGCTTCCTCTACATCGGCACGTTCGGCTCGTTCATCGGATTCAGCTTCGCCTTCGGCCAGGTCATGCAGATCAACTACCTCGCGGGCGGCGACACCGCGGCGCAGGCGTCCCTGCACGCCGCCCAGATCGCCTTCATCGGGCCGTTGCTCGGGTCGGTCGCCCGACCGTTCGGCGGCAAGCTCGCCGACCGCGTCGGAGGCGGCAAGGTGACGATGTACGTCTTCGTCGCGATGATCTTCGCGGCCGGCATCCTCGTCGGCGCGGGCGTGCTCGACGACGCGCAGAAGGGCGCCCCCAGCGGTGGTCAGCTGGGCGCCTACGTCGTCGGCTTCATCCTGCTGTTCATCCTGTCCGGCATCGGAAACGGCTCTACCTACAAGATGATTCCGTCCATCTTCGAGGCGAAGGCCCAGGGGCGTGACGGGTGGAGTCGCGAGGAGAGGGCGTCGTGGTCGCGCAGCATGTCGGGTGCGCTGATCGGGTTCGCCGGAGCGGTCGGCGCGCTGGGCGGGGTGTTCATCAACATCGTGCTCCGCGCGTCCTACGTCGGTGACGCGAAGTCCGCGACCAATGCGTTCTGGGTGTTCCTGGGCTTCTACGTCGTCTGCGCCGTGACCACCTGGGTCGTCTTCCTGCGGATGACGACCCAGTCCCGGACTGGCGAGAACGTCGGCAGGGCACCCGAACCCGTCACCGCGGGCTGAGCGGCGTGACCGTCACGACCAGAACCGCGTGCTCGTACTGCGGTGTCGGCTGTGGCATCGAGGTCCACACGCGCACCGACACCGCAGGCGGACTCCCGGTGATCGCCAGGGTGTCGGGGGACGGGTTGCACCCCACCAATGCCGGTCGCCTCTGTACCAAGGGCGCCACGCATGCCGAGATGATGGCCGCCGACGGCGACCGGCTGAGCTCGGCGCTGGTGCGCCCGTCGCGCGGCCAGGAGCCCGTGCCTGCGCCGGTCGACGACGCGGTCGCCGAGGCGGGGCGGCGGCTCCGCTCGATCGTCGACGAGCACGGGCCCGACGCGGTGGCGCTCTACGTGTCCGGCCAGATGTCGATCGAGGCGCAGTATCTGGCGACCAAGCTGGCCAAGGGCTTCCTGCGCACGGTGCACATCGAGTCGAACTCGCGGCTCTGCATGGCAAGTGCGGGAACGGGTTACAAGCAGTCCCTCGGCGCGGACGGCCCGCCCGGGTCGTACGCCGACGTCGACGCCACCGACCTGTTCTTCGTGGTCGGCTCCAACATGGCCGACTGTCATCCGATCCTCTTCCTGCGCATGGCCGAACGCCTCACGGCCGGCGCCAAGCTCATCGTGGTCGACCCTCGCCGCACGACGACCGCCGAGAAGGCCGATCTGTTCCTGCAGATCGCGCCCGGCACCGACCTGGCCCTGCTCAACGGGATCCTTCATCTACTGGTGTCCGAAGGGGCCGTCGACGCCGAGTTCGTCGCCGAACACACCGAGGGCTGGGACGCGATGCCGGAGTTCCTCGCCGACTATCCGCCCGAGGTCGTCGCACGGATCACCGGTCTGGCCGAGGCCGACATCCGACGGGCGGCGCAGATGATCGCCGACGCCGGCGACTGGATGACCTGCTGGACGATGGGCCTCAACCAGAGCACCCACGGCACGTGGAACACCAACGCCATCTGCAACCTCCACCTGGCGACCGGCGCGATCTGCCGCCCGGGTAGCGGGCCCCTGTCGCTGACCGGTCAGCCGAATGCCATGGGCGGGCGCGAGATGGGGTACATGGGACCGGGGTTGCCGGGTCAGCGGGTGGTGACCTCCGCGGAGGATCGCGCCTTCGTCGAGCGCGCGTGGGGCGTGCCGGCGGGCACGATTCGCACCGACGTCGGCCCCGGCACGATCGACATGTTCCAGCAGATGGCCGACGGCACCGTCAAGGCGTGCTGGATCATCTGCACCAATCCCGTTGCCAGCGTGGCGAATCGAAGTACCGTCATCTCCGGTCTGGAAGCGGCGGAGTTCGTCGTCACCCAGGACGCCTATCGGACGACGGCGACCAATCACTACGCCGACGTGGTCCTGCCCGCGACGCTGTGGGCCGAAGCCGACGCGGTGATGGTCAACTCCGACCGCACCATGACGTTGCTGCCGCAGGCCATCCCCGCCCACGGCGACGCCCGGCCGGACTGGCAGTTGATCTGTCAGGTCGCCGGGCACCTCGGGTTCGGCGACCACTTCGCCTACGCCTCGAGCGAGGAGGTCTTCGACGAGATTCGCCAATTCTCCAATCCGCGAACGGGTTACGACCTCAGGGGCGTCGACTACGACCGGTTGAGACGCGGTCCGGTGCAGTGGCCCGCACCGCCACCCGGCGAGCCGGGCGGCGACGTCGACCGCCACCCCATCCGCTACCTCAACGACGGCGTCAGCCAGGACCCGTTCGTCGACGCCGACGGTCATCGGCCCCGACTCGCCTTCCCGACCCCGTCGCGGCGGGCCGTCTTCCACCCCCGGCCGCACCTTCCGCCGGCCGAGATGCCCGACGACGACTATCCGATGGTGCTCAACACCGGTCGGCTGCAACATCAATGGCACACCATGACCAAGACCGGCAAGGTGGCCACGCTCAACAAGCTCGACGACGGACCGTTCGTCGAGATCCATCCGGCCGACGCCGAGGCGCTGAACGTCGTCGACGGCCAGCCCGTCGAGCTCGCGTCGCGGCGGGGTCGCGCGGTGCTGCCCGCCGTGGTCACCGACCGGGTGCGCCCCGGCAACTGCTTTGCCCCGTTTCACTGGAACGACGAGCACGGCGAGTACCTCGCGGTCAACGCCGTCACCTCCGACGCCGTCGACCCCTTCTCGTTGCAACCCGAGTTCAAGGCGTGCGCCGTCCGGATGCGCCCGGCCGGACCGCCGCCCGCCCCGGCCGAACTCACGGGCGGCCGGCTACACCCGGTCGGGTCGGCCCTGGGCCTCGACGACCACCCCGTGCCCGCCCTCACCGACGCCGAAAGGCATTACCTCGCAGGCTTCTTCCGTGCTCTGCCGCAGGATGCCCAAGGAGTTCCCGTGCTGCCCGGCGGGGCGCCCGTGGGCACCTCGGTGCGCTGCTACGTCGACGGTCTGCTGGCGGGCACCTACTCCCGACTCGGCGACGCTGCGACGGCGCCGTCGACCGAGCCACGACCGCTGGTGCTCTGGGCCTCCCAGACCGGCACCGCCGAGGACGTCGCGGCCCGGGTGGCCGAGCGGCTCGGACCCGCCCGCATGCTCAACATGGACCAGTGCCAGCTCTCCGACCTGGCCGACGCCGGCGACGTCCTCGTCGTCACGAGCACCTTCGGCACCGGTGGGCCGCCGGACAACGGCGCGGATTTCTGGGCCCGCCTGGCCTCGGCCGACGCGCCGGCACTCGACGGGGTGCGGTACGCGGTGCTGGGCATCGGTGACCGCTCCTACGACGACTTCTGCGGGCACGCCCGGTCGGTCGACGTCCGGCTGCGCGAGCTGGGGGCCACCCAGCTCACCGCACGCGCCGACTGCGAGGCCTACGACGCCGAGCCGATGGCGCAGTGGACCGACCGGATCTGCGCCCTGGTCGGCACCCCCGTTACTCCCGCCGAACCGCGCCCCGTCGCACCGTTCACCAGGGCCAGTCCGGTCGACGCACCGTTGAGCCGCAACGTACTGCTCACCCCGCCGGGATCGTCGAAGGAGGTGCGGCAGTTCGGTTTCGACGTCTCCGCCCACGGCGTCACCTATGCCGTCGGCGACTCCCTCGGCGTGTACGCCGTCAACGACGAGGCCACGGTGCGGCGATGGCTCCACGCGACCGGCTTGTCCGCCGACGAGGTGATCGAGGTCGACGGTCGCGACATGGCGTTGGGCGAGGCGCTGACGACCCGCTTCGACATCCGTCGCGTGACGCCCAACCTTCTCGACTTCGTCAGCGGGGGGAGCCTGCGCCGCAGCCGGTCGGAGTGGGACCGGTGGCTGCGCGGCCGCGACGGCGTCGACCTGGTCGCCGAACTCGGCGTGCGGGCCGAGCCGGAGCAGTGGCGCGACGCCCTGGTCCGGTTGACGCCGCGGTCGTACTCGATCTCGAGCAGCCCGCTGGTCAGTCCGCACGAGGTGCAGCTGACCGTGTCGGTCGTGCGCTACCCGGGCGGCGGCGGAGGCCGGCGTGGGGGAGTGTGCTCGACGTTCCTCGCCGACCGGGCGACGCAGGCGTCGGTGTTCCTGCAACCGTCACCGCACTTCCGGCCACCGGCCGACGGCTCGGTGCCGATGATCATGGTTGGCCCCGGGACGGGCGTCGCCCCCTTCCGCGGCTTCCTCCAGGAGCGGCGCGCGCTGGGGCACACCGGCCGCAACTGGCTCTTCTTCGGCGACCGGCACCGGGCCGAGAACTTCTACTACCGCGACGATCTCGAGGACATGGTCGACGACGGCCTGCTGAACCGGCTGGATCTGGCGTTCTCCCGCGATCAGCCCCAGCGGATCTACGTGCAGCACAAGATCCGCGACTACGGGGCCGACGTGTGGCGCTGGCTGGAGGACGGCGCGCACCTCTACGTCTGCGGCGACGCCACCCGCATGGCCAAGGACGTCGACGACGCGCTCACCGCGGTCATCCGCACGCACGGCGGGTTGTCGAGTGAGGGCGCCCACGACTACAAGCGCGAACTCGTCGCCGCCAAACGCTATGTGCGCGACGTGTACTGACCGTCGTCGACCACCCGTGGTCGTCCCCTCCGAGGTGTAGGTTTCGTCCATGGCCGCACCCATCGTGAACGTGAATTTGCCGGGCCGCCTTGGCGACCCGACCATGGAAATGCGCACCGATCCTCGCGCCGATCCCCGGCTGCTGGCGGCCATCGCGCCCTTCGGTCTCGACGCGAAGGCCGCCGAGTTGCCGGTCACCAGGGACTCCCCGCTCGAGGATCTGCTCGCCGTCGCGGCGGCCACCGAGCAGGGGTTCGACGGGCTGTTCGGCGCCTTGCTCGCCGACGTGCCCCCCGCCCAGGGCGTCGAGACCCGCCGCCTCACCATCACCGGCGTCGACGGCAACGACATTGCGCTGTACGTGCACCGCCCGATCGGGGTGTCGATGCCCCTGCCGGGTCTGCTGCACCTGCACGGCGGCGGCATGGCGATCCTCACCGCGGTCGACAAGGGCGCCACCCTGTGGCGCGAGCACCTCGCGGCGCGTGGCTGCGTCGTCGTCGGGGTGGAGTTCCGCAACGCCGGTGGCGCGCTGGGGCCGCACCCGTTCCCAGCGGGCCTGAACGACTGCGCCAGTGCGCTGGACTGGATGCACGGTCAGCGGGAAGGCCTGGGGCTGACGTCGATCGTCGTCACCGGCGAGTCGGGGGGTGGCAACCTCTCGATCGCGACGGCGATGAAGGCCAAGCGCGAAGGCCGCCTGGACCACGTCGACGGGGTCTATGCGCAGGTGCCGTTCGTCTACGGCGGATACGACGTCCCCAACCCCGCGCTGCCGTCGCTGGTCGAGAACGAGGGCTACATCCTCAGCCCGTCGGTGATGACGCTCATGGCGGCCCTCTACGACCCGACGGGGCAGCACGCCACCAACCCGCTGGCGTGGCCGTACTACGCCGGCGAGGAGGATCTGCGGGGCCTGCCGCCGCACGTGGTGACCACCGACGAGATCGACCCGCTGCGCGACGAAGGGCTGGCGTTCCTGCGGGCGCTGCAACACGCCGGGGTCGACGCCACCGGCCACACCTACAGCGGCGTCGGCCATGCCTGCGAACAGCTGATGGGGGCGTTCGTGCCGGACCTCTTCGAGCGAGCCCTGCACGACGTCGTCGACTTCGCTCGCGGGGTGAGTAGAACCCTGAGCTGAAAAGAGTGTCCGAGGGGGCTGGAGCTCGGGTGAGTCAGCGCTGGTTCCTCAACGCTTGAGCAGTTCCCTTGCCCAGTACGGTCGTCACTTGGTGCCGGTCGATGTCGTCGAGGGTCAGCACCGCTTCCGGTCGGGTGATCCGCTTCATGTCCCCGGCAGTCGGCTGCGGGACCAGCAGCGCCAGTTCGCGCGCCTCGTAGACGTCGATGTTCGTATGTATCCACTGGCTCTGCTCGGGGAGCTCGCGGTCGACGCTGACGAACCAGTTCGCCATGAATGCCTGCAGGTGCGGGATCAATGTCCACACCTTGCGCCGGACCAGCGCCGACCGCACATCTGGCCGGGTGAATGCGAGCCAGGTCAGTGCTCCGCTGTCGGCGTCGGTGAGCTTCCAGAACGCCCGGCCGTTGTACGCCAGCGGCCGGGCGGCGGTGATGTTCTGTCCGGCTTCGCGGGCCAGCCTTCTGTAATCGGAGAAGGTGTCGGTGTAGTTGGGAACGGCGTCGAAGTAGTCGTATGGCATGGCTAGCTCCGCCCTGTCGGCGGCTCGCCGCGAACGTCGTCCATCAATCGCATCCCCTCGCCCGGCGCCGCGGATCCTCCGCCCAGAGATTATGTCGCAGTGGTACGTCAGCCATCCCGTACTCGGGCGCCCGAGGGAGGAGGTGGTGTCGGATGACCCGACGGAAGGGTTCGAACGGGCGGTCGAGCGCACCCAAGTGCAGACCGTCACCGGCCGCGATGGTTCGTTGTGTCCGAGGGGGGACTTGAACCCCCACGCCCATTAATAGGGCACTAGCACCTCAAGCTAGCGCGTCTGCCATTCCGCCACTCGGACAAGAGCGCCTAAGGCTAACGGATTCCGGGGCCCGGACCAAAACGCGAAGTAGAAGGCAGTGGTACGAATGGTGACCGTGACTGACTTTCCGCAGCCCTCCGACGAGGTCGTCGAGCTCGTGAGCTCGCTGATTCGCTTCGACACGTCCAACACCGGCGAGCTCGAGACCACCAGGGGCGAGGCCGACTGCGCCCGCTGGGTGGCCCAGCAGCTCGAGGAGGTCGGCTACGAATGCGAGTACGTCGAGTCGGGCGCCCCGGGTCGCGGGAACGTCGTGACCCGGCTGGCGGGCGCCGACCGCAGCCGCGGCGCGCTGCTGGTGCACGGGCACCTCGACGTGGTGCCCGCCGAGGCCGCCGACTGGAGCGTGCACCCGTTCTCGGGCGCGGTGTCCGACGGTTACGTGTGGGGCCGCGGCGCCATCGACATGAAGAACATGATCGGCATGATGATCGCCGTCGCGCGGTACCTGAAGCGGTCGGGCGTCGTGCCGCCCCGGGACCTGGTGTTCGCCTTCGTGGCCGACGAGGAGGCCGGCGGCCGGTACGGCTGCGGCTGGCTCGTCGAGAACCGTCCCGACCTCTTCGAGGGCGTCACCGAGGCCATCGGGGAGGTCGGCGGCTTCTCGCTGACGGTGCCGCACCGCGACGGCGGCGACAAGCGCCTGTACCTGATCGAGACTGCCGAGAAGGGCATGCGCTGGATGCGGCTCACCGCCCGCGGTCGCGCGGGCCACGGCTCGTTCGTGCACGACGACAACGCCGTCACGACCCTCGCCGGCGCGGTGGACCGGTTGGGCCGCCATCAGTTCCCCGTGGTGCTCACCGACACCGTGTCACAGTTTCTGACCGCCGTCGGCGAGGAGACGGGGCACTCGTTCGACCCCGACTCGCCGGATCTGGACGGCGTGGTCGCCAAGCTGGGCCCGATCGGGCGCATCGTCGGTGCGACGCTGCGTGACTCGGCCAACCCGACGATGCTCAGCGCCGGCTACAAGGCCAACGTGATCCCGGGGTCGGCGCAGGCCGTGGTGGACTGCCGCATCCTGCCCGGCCACGCCGCCCAGTTCGAGGCCGCGGTCGACGAACTGATCGGACCGAACGTGACCCGTGAGTGGATCACCGACCTGCCCGCCTACGAGACCACCTTCGACGGCGACCTGGTCGACGCCATGAACGCCGCGCTGCTGGCCGTCGACCCGGAGGCCCGCATCGTGCCGTACATGCTCTCCGGCGGCACCGACGCCAAACACTTTGCGCGCCTAGGCATTCGGTGCTTCGGCTTCATCCCGCTGCGGTTGCCGCCCGAACTGGACTTCGCCGCGTTGTTCCACGGCGTCGACGAGCGGGTACCCGTCGAGTCGCTAAGGTTCGGCACCGAGGTGCTCGAGCGCTTCCTGCTGAACTGCTGACCCAGCCAACGGTTTCACCGAGAGGATCTGATGAGCACTCCGTACGACACCCTTCCGACGCTGCCCAGCTTCACCCTGACGTCGACGTCGGTGACCGACGGCCAGCCGCTGGCGAACGACCAGGTGAGCGGCATCATGGGCGCCGGTGGCTCCGACGTCTCCCCGCAGTTGAGCTGGTCGGGCTTCCCCGAGACGACGCGCAGCTTCGCGGTCACGATGTACGACCCCGACGCGCCGACGGCGTCGGGCTTCTGGCACTGGGCGGTGGCCAACCTGCCCGCCACCGTCACCGAGCTACCCGAGGGCGTCGGGGACGGCAGCCACAGCGGCTTCCCGGGCGACGCGATCACCCTCGCCAACGACGCCGGCCTCAAGCGCTTCATCGGTGCCGCCCCGCCGGCCGGTCACGGCCCGCACCGCTACTTCATCGCCGTCCACGCGGTCGACGTCGAGAAGCTCGACATCCCGGAGAGTGCGACACCTGCCTACCTCGGCTTCAACCTGTTCAGTCACGCCATCGCGCGCGCCGTCATCATGGGGACCTACGAGGCCCAGTAGCGTCAGCGCGCGGCGGAGCCGACGGCCTCGGCGAGCGACGTGAAGCCGCCGTCGTGCAGTTTGCGGGCCAGGCCGTCGTGCACGTGCTTGGCCCACAGGCCGCCGCCGTAGACGAAGCCGGTGTACCCCTGCAGCAGCGATGCGCCCGCCACGATGCGCTCCCAGGCGTCGTCGGCGGTCTCGATGCCGCCAACGCTGATCAGCACCAGTCGGTCGCCGACGCGGCCGTAAAGGCGCTGCAGCACCTCTACCGAGCGGCGGGCGACCGGCGGTCCGGACACACCGCCCGCGCCCAGCGCCTCGACGCCCGGGGTGAGCAGGTCGGCGCGCGAGATGGTGGTGTTGGTGGCGACGATGCCGGCCAGGCCCAGTTCGACTGCCAGGTCGGCGATGTCGTCGACGTCGGAGTCGGACAGGTCCGGGGCGATCTTCACCAGCACCGGGGTGGTGGTCTCGGCGCGCACCGCGGCGAGGATCGGCCGCAGCGACTCGACCGCCTGCAGATCGCGAAGGCCCGGGGTGTTCGGGGAGCTCACGTTCACCACGAGGAACGACGCGAGCGGGCCGACCAGGCGGGCGCTCTCGGTGTAGTCGGTGACCGCCTCCTCGGCGGGTGTCGCCTTCGTCTTGCCGATGTTGGCCCCGATCGGCACGTCGGCGGCGCCGCGGCTCAACCGGAGCGCCAGCGCGGCCGCGCCGTGGTTGTTGAAGCCCATCCGGTTCAACAGCGCGCGGTCCAGGGGCAGGCGGAACATCCGCGGCGCCGGGTTGCCCGGTTGCGGGTGCGCCGTCACGGTGCCGACCTCGGCGTAGCCGAAACCCAGTGCACCCCAAGTGTTCAGGCCCGTGCCGTCCTTGTCGAAGCCGGCCGCCAGGCCCACCGGGCCGGGAAAGCGGACGCCGAACACCGTGCTCGCCAGGACGGGGTCGTGCGGGGCCAGCCAGCGGGCGAGGGCCCGGCGCAGGGGTCCCAACGCGGTGACCAGTCGAAGGACGGCGAACACCAGGGTGTGGATCCGCTCGGGTGGAACCAGGAAGAAGAGCCGTCGCAGCGCGCGGTAGATCACGAGGCGGGCTGACCTTCGACGCGGGCCCACGCCGCAGACTTCCTGCGTCGCAACAGGACTCGGCGACTGCCGTCGGTGTAGAGGCGGACCTTGGTCAACTCCCACCCGCGATACTCGGCTTCGATCGACAACCGGAGCGACGCGGACACGCGCGTGACGTCGGGCGGCAGCCGCAACGGCACCCATTCGTACTCGTCGGAGAGGTCGGCCTCCCAGGCGGCGGGCATGCGTCCCCGTTGCGGCGAACTCACTTGCCTGCCCCCGGGATCACTTGCACGCCCGCACCCGAGCCGGACACCACGAAGAGCGTTCCGGTCTGGTCGTCGTATGTCATGGAGTTCGGTTGCTGCACGGTTCGATAACGCACCTTCTCGACGGGTATTCCGGTGGCCAGATCGTAACCAACGACGGTGTTGGTCGCAGTTTGCGACACCCACGCCAGCCGCGACGACCCGGCCAGGGCGAACGGCGCGTCCTTCACCGGGTATTGCTGGCGCAGCATCAGCGGGTCGGTGCCGAACACCAGCAGGGCCTGTCCGCGGGTGTCGGCGACCAGGATGCGGCCCGCCGGGTCGGCCACCATGGTGGTCGCTCCCTCACCGGCCCGGAGGGCGTGCTGCGCCTTGGTGCCCGACGGGTCGACGGTGGTGACCGACGTCTGGCCCCGGTCCAGCACGGCGACCGTGTCGTCTCGTGCGACGAGCGCATCCACGCGGGCGAAGATCTGCAGCCGCGCGTCGACGGTCGTGTCGGAGCTCAGCGTGTACACCGCTCCGGAGGCGCTGCCGAGCACGATCTTGCCGTCGGCCCGGCGGGTGACGGCGGTGAAGTCGGTGTCGCGTTCGCCGTCGACGACGAGTTGGTCCACCGCACCGCCCGCGCCCAGGTTCACCCGGAAGTACCCGCCCCGGGTCGCCGCGTACACCGTGCCGCGCCCGTCGCCGGCGATCGCCGTCGCCGGGCTGGGCAGCGGCACGGTCCGCGACGCCCCCGAGACCGGGAACGTGACCAGCGCCGACCGCCCGGCCGCGTCGACGCTCAGCACCACCGACGCGGACGTGGCAGCGTCGAAGACGACGGCCTCACCGCGGCCGGCCAGCGGGCGGACCGAGCCCGCAGGGGCCTCGGCTGCCGCCGGCGACACGGCGGCGGTCGCGGGCTGGATCGTCGGCGGGGGACCGTCGACGGCCTTGGAGCCGCAGGAGGCAAGGGCGACCATCGTCACGAGCAGGACGGCGCCGTGAGTCAGGCGACGCGTCGGTGTTGCGGGCGATGGCACGGGGTAGACCTCGACGGTGCGATGGGATAGGGATCGAATGGCCAGTTTAGGCACGCCGCGCCACCACCCCGACGTCATGGTTCGGACGTGACCGCGGCCGCCGCCGACGACCAGTCCGGGAGCGATTTCGGCGTCGAGGTCGTCTCTACCGGCCTGCACGCCAGCGGTTTCGGCCGGGTGGGGGACGGCAGGAGTTTCGCCTTCCACGTCGACCACCGGCGGCTGACCGTCGAGGTGTACCGCCCACGCCTGCGGGGTCCGGTGCCGCAGGAGGAGGACGTGGTGGCCGCGGCCAGCCGCAGCCTGGAGCACGTCGACGTCGACGACGAACGTAGCCTGGTGGCGGCAGTTCGGGACGCCGTCAACGACGCCCAGCCGGTGCCACGCACGGCTCGCTGACGATCGGGCCACGGTACGGTCGTCGGCGTGATGGACATGTCGTGGCTGCAGGTCGTGGTGTTGTCGGTGGTCCAGGGCCTGACGGAGTTCCTTCCCGTGTCCAGCTCCGGGCATCTCGCGATCGTCTCGCAAATCTTCTTCGCCGACGACGCGGGTGCGTCGTTCACCGCGGTCAGCCAGCTCGGCACCGAGCTTGCGGTGCTGATCTACTTCGCCAAGGACATCGGCCGCATCCTGGCGGCGTGGTTCGGCGGGCTGCGCGACTCGTCGCGCCGCACCTCGGACTACTGGCTGGGGTGGTGGGTGATCCTCGGCACCATTCCGATCGGCGCGGCCGGGCTGATCTTCAAGCACTACATCCGCGACGACGTCCGCAACCTGTGGATCATCGCGACGGCGCTGATCGTGTTCTCGGTCGTGATCGCCGCCGCCGAGTACTTCGGCAGGCAGACTCGTCCCATAGAGCAGTTCACCTGGAAGGACAGCATCGTCATCGGCGTCTCCCAATGCCTGGCCCTGATTCCCGGCGTGTCGCGGTCGGGCGCGACCATCAGCGCGGGCCTGTTCATGGGCCAGCAGCGCGAGGCCGCCGCCCGGTTCGGCTTCCTGCTCGCGATTCCCGCGGTCCTGGCCTCGGGGCTGTACTCGCTGCCGGACGCCTTCCATCCCGACGGGCGCGGGATGAGCGCGTCGGGCCCGCAACTGGCGGTCTCCGTCGCCATCGCCTTCGTGGTGGGTTTGGCGGCCGTGTCCTGGTTCCTGAAATTCCTGGTGCGCCACGGCATGTACTGGTTCGTCGGCTACCGGGTGATCCTCGGGGCGGCGCTACTCGTCCTGCTGGGCACCGGCACGATCGCGGCGCAGTGACATGACGGTCATCCTGCTGCGACACGGTCGCTCCACGTCGAACACCGCCCACACCCTCGCGGGTCGCTCCGAGGGCGTCGACCTCGACGACAAGGGCCGCGATCAAGCCGAGGCGGTCGTCTCCCGCGTCGCCGACCTTCCGATCAAGGCCATCGTGCGGTCACCGCTTCTGCGCTGTGAGCGAACGGTCGCGCCGCTGGCCGCCGCCCTCGGGCTGGAACCCGTGGTGGAGGAACGGCTCTCGGAAGTCGACTACGGCGCGTGGACCGGCGCCAAGATCGCCGACCTGTTCAAGGAGCCGCTGTGGGCCGTGGTGCAGCAGCAGCCCAGCGCCGCGGTGTTCCCCGACGGGGAGGGCCTGGCGCAGGTTCAGGCCAGGGCGGTCGCGGCCATCCGCGAACACGACCGCACCCTTGCCGAGCAGCACGAAGGCGACGTTCTGTGGATCGCCTGTACGCACGGTGACGTCATCAAGTCGATCATCGCCGACGCGGTGGGAAGCCACCTCGACAACTTCCAGCGCATCACCGCCGACCCGGCGTCGATGAGCGTGATCCGGTACACGGCGACGCGCCCGTTCCTGCTCCACGCCAACCACACCGGCCCCGCCCTGACCTCGGCGCTGCTCGCGAAGCCGGAGCCCTCGGGGGACGCGGTGGTGGGTGGTTCCACCGACTGACCGCTCCGGACGTGACGGCCACGTCACCGTTCGGATTACGGATGCGATGGCTATACCGGTATTTTGGGAGGTGCCATGACCCGTTCGATTCACGTCTTCCGCTCACCCGACCGCTTCGTGGCCGGGACCGTCGGGCAACCTGGCGATCGGACGTTCTACCTTCAGGCCGTGCACGACGAACGCGTCGTGTCGGTGATCCTGGAGAAGCAACAGGTGGCGGTGCTCGCCGAGCGGATCGCCGCACTGCTGCTGGAGATCAACCGCCGCTTCGGGACGCCGGTGCCGCCGGAGACGACCGAGGTCGAGGATCTGAGCCCGCTGGTCACCCCGGTCGACGCCGAATTCCGCGTCGGCACGATGGGCCTCGGCTGGGATTCCGAGGCCGAGACGGTGGTGGTAGAGTTGCTGGCCGTCTCGGAGACGGAGTTCGACGCGTCGGTGGTGCTCGACGACGCCGAGGACGGCCCCGACGCCGTGCGGGTGTTCCTGACGCCGGAGTCGGCGCGCGAGTTCGCGGCCCGCTCCAACCGCGTCATCTCCGCGGGCCGCCCGCCGTGCCCGCTGTGCGACGAACCGCTCGACCCGGCGGGACACATCTGCGTGCGCACCAACGGTTACCGACGAGGCATGCTGGCGGAAACCGACGATGACCCCGAATTCTGACCGCGCCGATGACCACGAAGTCCTTCGCTCCGGCGCGCTGACCGTTCTCGGGCGCATCCGGTCGGCCAGCAACGCGACGTTCCTCTGCGAGGCCGTCCTCGACGACCGCACGGTGCACTGCGTCTACAAGCCCGTCGCCGGTGAGGCGCCGCTGTGGGACTTCCCCGACGGCACGCTCGCGGGGCGTGAGGTGTCGGCCTACCTGGTGTCGGCGGCGCTCGGCTGGAACGTGGTGCCGCACACCGTTCTTCGCGACGGGCCCGCGGGCCGCGGGATGGTGCAGCGGTGGGTCGACCAGCCCGGTGACGTCCTGGACGACTCCGAGGTGCCCGACGACCCCGACGCGGGCCCCGACCTGGTCGACCTGTTGCCCGTGGGCCAGGTGCCGCCCGGTTTCCTGCCGGTGTTGCAGGCCTACGACTACGCCGGGGACGAGGTCACACTCGTCCACGCCGATGACGCCCGATTGCGCCGGATGGCGGTGTTCGACGTCATCATCAACAACGCCGACCGCAAGGGCGGGCACATCCTGGCCGGCGTCGACGGCGGCGTCTACGGGGTCGACCACGGCGTGAGCCTCCACTCCGAGGACAAACTCCGCACGGTGCTGTGGGGGTGGGCCGGCAAGCCCGTCGACGACGACGCGCTGCGTGACATCGCCTGCCTGCGCGACGCGCTGCTGGGCGACCTGGACCAGACGTTGCGGCCGCACGTCACCAACCGGGAGATCGACGCGCTGTATGCCAGAACCGTTGGTCTGCTGGAGAACCCGGTGATGCCGGCGCCGGATCGACGCAGGCCGATCCCGTGGCCGGCGTTTTGACCTTCGTGTTCTACGCTCGTCCTCATGACTGATCACGATCACGCCGCCGCACGCAGGGAGATCGCCGACGCCCTCCAGAAGGCGCTCGACCGCCGCCACGAAGTGCTCGACGCGATCGTCGAGGCCGGTGACCGGGCGGCCGCCGTCCAGGCCATCTCGGCGCTGCTCGACACCTCGCCCAAGGGCGGCGAGGCGGTCATGACCATTTCGTTCGACCAGCTCACCCGGGACTCCCGCCGCAAGATCGCCGACGAACTCGAAGACCTGAACAAGCAGCTGACCTTCACCCTCGGTGAGCGGCCGGCCAGTTCGGGCGACAGCCTGTCGCTGCGCGTGTTCTCCTCCGACACCGACCGCGACCTCTTCGTCGCCCGCACCTCCGACGTCGGCGCCACGGGTGACGGCTCCGGCGGTCCGGCGGGCAGCATCGACGACGAGATCGGTGCGGCGCTGCGCCGGGTCTCGGCCGAGGAGGCCGTCTGGTTCGTCGCCGAGGAGGGCGCCGACAAGGTCGGCATGGTCTTCGGCGAGCTTGTCGGCGGCGAGGTGAACGTCCGCGTCTGGATTCACCCCGACCACCGGCACCGCGGCTTCGGTACCGCCGCGCTGCGGCGCTGCCGTTCGGAGATGGCGGCCTACTTCCCGGCGGTGCCGATGGTCGTGCGCGCCCCCGGCGCCACGCCCAAGTAGGACCCGATTACCCCCCGCGTCAGCGATGCGGCGCTCGCCGCCGACGTGGCCGCCGAAGCCGGTCGAATGTTGGTCGCCCTGCGCGCCGAGATCGGCTTCGACGACTTCTACGACCTCGGCGACGCCGGCGATCGGCGTGCCAACACCCTGATCCTGAACCGGCTCCGCGAGCACCGGCCCGACGACGCCGTCCTCTCCGAGGAGGCGGCGGACGACCTGTCGCGGCTCCACGCCGATCGGGTGTGGATCGTCGACCCGGTCGACGGCACCCGGGAGTTCTCCACGCCCGGGCGCACCGACTGGGCGGTGCACATCGCGCTGTGGCAGCGGACGAGTGGATCCGACGGGGCGATCACCGACGCCGTGGTGGGGTTGCCCGCACTCGGCGAGGTGTACCGCAGCGACACCGTGGCGCCACCCCCGCCGCGCGACGCCGGACCCATCCGCATCGCGACCAGCCGCCACCGTCCGCCCACGGTGCTGTGGTGGCTGCGGGACATGCTCGACGTCGAACTGGTCGGCATCGGTTCGGCGGGGGCCAAGGCCATGGCCGTCGTCCGGGGCGACGTCGACGCCTACGTCCATGCCGGCGGTCAGTACGAGTGGGACTCCGCGGCGCCGGCCGGCGTAGTGAGGGCGGCGGGTCTGCACGCGTCCCGGCTGGACGGCTCGCCCCTGCGGTACAACCGGCCCGACCCGTACCTGCCCGACTTCGTGATGTGCCGGCCGGAGTTGTCCGCCACCCTGCTGGACGCGATCGGCTCGCTGTTCTGAGCGCCTGCGGGAATGGATCGGCACCGCGCGTTGTCCCAGACAGCGAACAACCACCGTCGGAGGCGAAACTGAACGCAACCCCTAGAGTCGGAGCCATGCAATCGTGGCCGGCGCCGACCGTTCCGCAGCTCACCGGCGTGGGAACGCCGTTGCGCCTCTACGACAGTGCCGACGGCCAGGTGCGTCCCGTGGCCGCCGGCGAAACCGCCACCATGTACGTGTGCGGCATCACCCCGTATGACGCGACCCACCTCGGCCACGCCGCCACCTACGTGGCATTCGACCTCGTCTACCGGTCCTGGCTCGACGCCGGACATCAGGTGCACTACGTGCAGAACGTCACCGACGTCGACGACCCGCTGTTCGAGCGGGCCGCGCGCGACGGCATCGACTGGCGCGACCTCGGCGCCCGCGAGACGCAACTGTTCCGCGAGGACATGACAGCCCTGCGCGTGCTGCCGCCGCACGACTACGTCGCGGCGACCGACGCCATCGCCGAGGTGATCGAACTGGTCGAGAAGATGCTCGCCGACGGCGCGGCCTACGTCGTGGAGGACGCCGAGTACCCCGACGTGTACTTCCGCGCCGACGCGACGCCGCAGTTCGGGTACGAGTCCGGCTACGACCGCGAGACCATGCTGCGGCTGTTCGCCGAACGTGGCGGAGACCCCGACCGGGCGGGCAAGGGAGACGCGCTCGACGCGCTGCTGTGGCGCGCGGAGCGCCCCGGCGAACCGAGTTGGCCGTCACCGTTCGGCCCCGGTCGCCCCGGCTGGCACGTCGAGTGTGCCGCGATCGCGCTCGACCGCATCGGCACCGGCCTGGACGTGCAGGGCGGCGGCAGCGACCTGATCTTCCCGCACCACGAGTTCTCGGCCGCCCACGCCGAAGCCGTCACCGGCGAGCGCCGTTTCGCGCGGCACTACGTCCACGCCGGCATGATCGGCTGGGACGGCCACAAGATGAGCAAGAGCCGCGGCAACCTGGTCCTGGTGTCCAAGCTGCGCGCCGAGGGCGTCGACCCGGCGGCGATTCGGCTGGGTCTGCTGGCCGGGCACTATCGCGCCGACCGCTTCTGGAGCGACGCCGTGCTCGCCGAGGCCCAGGCACGCCTGGCCCGCTGGCGGGCGGCGACGGCGTTGCCCGCCGGACCGGACGCCACCGACGTGGTGACGAGGATTCGCCAGTACCTCGCCGACGATCTCGACACCCCGAAGGCGCTCGCCGCCGTCGACGGTTGGGTGGCCGACGCCGAGGAGTACGGCGGGTCCGACCCCGAGGCTCCGGGCCGCGTCGCGGCGGCCGTCGACGCGCTGCTCGGCGTCGCGCTCTAACCCACGAGGTACCTTTCCGCCCATGGTTTCGGTGGCCGGCAAGGTCGTATTCATCACCGGTGGCGCGGCAGGCGTCGGTGCGGAGGTCGCGCGGCGGCTCCACGGCAGGGGCGCCCGCCTGGTGCTGACCGACGTCGACGCCGACGCGCTCGCCCGGTTCGCGGCCACCCTCGGCGACGAGCGGGTACTCACCGTCACCGCCGACGTCCGCGACCTGCCGGCCATGCAGGCCGCCGCCGACGCCGCGGTGCAGCGCTTCGGTGGCGTCGACGTGGTGGTGGCCAACGCGGGCATCGCCAGTTACGGATCGGTGCTGCAGGTCGACCCCGCGGCGTTCAAGCGACTGCTCGACGTCAACGTCCTCGGGGTGTTCCACACCGTGCGGGCGACGCTGCCGTCGATCGTCGACCGGCGCGGGTACGTGCTCGTGGTGTCGTCGCTGGCCGCCTTCACCGCCGCGCCGGGGCTCGCGCCGTACAACGCCAGCAAGGCCGCCGTCGAACAGTTCGCGAACGCACTGCGGCTCGAGGTCGCCCACCACGGCGTCGACGTCGGCTCGGCGCACATGTCGTGGGTCGACACGGCGATGGTGCGCGACACCAAGACCGACCTCTCCACCTTCGGCGAGATGCTGTCCAAGTTGCCCTATCCCGTCAACGTCACCACGTCGGTGGAGAAGTGCGGCGCGGCCTTCGTCGACGGCATCGAGAACCGCAAGTCCCGGGTGTACTGCCCGCGCTGGGTGGGCGTGCTGCGGTGGCTCAAGCCCGTCATGTCGACCCGCCTCGGCGAGGCGCCCGTCAAGCGGTTCGTGCCCGACCTCCTGCCGCGGATGGACGCCGAGGTGGTGGCGTTGGGGCGGTCGACGAGCGCGCACTCCGAGACGTTGGACGCACCAAACCCCATGTGACACCCTGCCCACCGCGGGTCCGAGGTCGACGGCCACCGCGGTGGTTTGATGATGGCGTGAAGTCGACCTACCTGCGGCGGGCCCTGAACGTCGGCCTCGCAGCCTTGCTCGTCACCGTCGCCGCGGGCTGCGCGAAGGACGACAAGCCCGAAGCGGTCGGTTCCGCGCCGCCACCACCGCAGTCCTCGTCCGTCAGCCCGGAACAAGCCCGGGCGATCGCGAAGGAGGCCTACGTCTACGGCTTCCCGATGGTCGACGACTACCGCGTCATGTACTCCTACTTCGTGGACAAGGGCGACGCCGAGTACAAGGGCGGCTGGAACGAAGTCCACAACACCGCAAGGGTTTACACGCCGGCCGACACCGCCATCCAGACCCCGAACTCGGACACCCCGTATTCCACCGTCGGAGCCGATCTACGCACCGAGCCGCTGGTGTTCACCGTCCCGCCGGTCGACCAGGACCGGTACTTCTCGCTGCAGTTCGTCGACCAGTACACCGCCAACTTCGCCTACGTGGGCAGCCGGACCACCGGCAACAGCGGTGGCAAATACCTTCTGGCCGGTCCCAATTGGACGGGGGAGAAGCCCGCCGGGGTCAACGAGGTCATCCGGTCCGACACCGAACTGGCGCTGGTGCTCTACCGCACTCAGCTGTTCGAACCGACAGATCTGGACGCCGTCAAGAAGATTCAGGACGGCTATCGCGTGGAGCCGCTGTCGGTGTTCCTCAAGCAGCCGCTGCCACCGCCGGCCCCGGCGATCGACTTCGTCCCGGCCCTGACCCCCGATCAGGAGCGCACGTCACCGCAGTTCTTCGACATCCTGAACTTCGTCATGGAGTTCACCCCGACGCTGCCCGCGGAGAAGGCCATGCGGGACCGGTTCGCCTCCATCGGCATCGGCCCCGACGGCTCCTTCGACGCCGAGAAGCTCTCACCCGAGATGCGCACCGCGGTCCAGGATGGCATGGCCGACGCCTGGTCCGAACTCGACGCCCTCAAGAAGAACGAGATCGACACCGGAAAGTTGTCCTCCGCCAGCCTGTTTGGCACCAAGGAGGACCTCAGGGGCAACTACCTCTACCGGATGGCCGGTGCGGTGTTCGGCATCTACGGCAACACCGCGGCCGAGGCGCTCTATCCGAACTTCTCCACCGACGCCGCCGGCGCGCCGCTCACCGGAGCCAATGCCTACACCTACCGCTTCGCGCCCGGCCAGTTGCCGCCCGTCAACGCGTTCTGGTCGCTGACCATGTACGGACTGCCGAACAGTCAGCTGGTGGCCAACCCCATCAACCGGTACCTGATCAACTCCTCGATGCTGCGCGCACTGGTCCCCGACGTCGACGGCGGCTACACCCTGTACGTCCAGCGCAACTCACCCGGCCCCGAGCGCGAACCCAATTGGTTGCCCGCCCCGGAGGGACCGTTCTCGTTGGTGCTGCGGCTCTACTGGCCCAAGCCCGACGCACTGGACGGTCAGTGGCAGGCCCCCAAGCCCGAGAAGGTGCCGGCATGACGAGAGTCCTGAGCGATCCCGAGCTGATCCGCGAACTCGAACCGATCGTCGAGGCCGGTCTCAACCAGCACTTCGCCGCCACCAGGGACTGGTCACCGCACGACTACGTGCCGTGGTCCGACGGCGCGAACTATTCCGCCCTGGGCGGGGCGGACTGGGAGCTGGAACGGTCGCCGCTGTCCGAACTGGCGCGCATCGCGATGGTCACCAATCTGCTGACCGAGGACAACCTGCCGTCCTATCACCGGGCGGTCGCGGGTTACTTCACCCTCGACGACGCCTGGGGCACCTGGGTCAACAGGTGGACCGTCGAGGAGAACCGCCACGGCATCGCGCTGCGGGACTACCTGGTGGTCACCAGGGCCGTCGACCCGATGGAGCTGGAGCGGGCCAGGATGCAGCAGATGACCGCCGGATTCAGCCCTGGACAGCAGGGCCAGGGCGACATCGCGCCGGAGTCGTTCCTCGACGCCGCCGCCTACGTCACCTTCCAGGAGCTCGCCACCCGCGTCTCGCACCGCAACACCGGCAAGGCCTGCGCGGAACCCGTCGCCGACGCGCTGCTCAAGCGCGTCGCGTTCGACGAGAACCTGCACATGATCTTCTACCGCGGGTTGACGGGTGCGGCGCTGGACCTGGCCCCCGACCGCGCCATGGGTTCCATCACGCGCATCCTGGTCAACTTCGCCATGCCGGGTTTCTCGATCCCGAACTTCCGGCGCAACGCGGTGAAGATGGCCGTCGGCGGCATCTACGACGCCCGCCAGCATCTCGACGAGGTGGTACTGCCGGTGCTGCGCAAGTGGCGGATCTTCGAGCGCGCCGACTTCACCGCCGAGGGCGAGCGTGCCCGCGACGAACTGGCCGCCTTCATCGAGAAGCTGCAGGTCGAGGCGGCCAAGTTCGAGGACGCCAAGGCCAGGTATCTGGACCGCGAAGCGCGCAGGGCCGACCGCGTCGCGGCCAGGGCGCTGGTGTGACGGTCTACCCGCGGTAGCCGGGCCCGCGTCGGCGCAGGTAGCGCTCGAACTCCGCGGCCAGCGCGTCGCCGTCGATCTTGCCCAGCGCCTCGGTCATGTCGACCTCGGCGTCGCCGCGCTCCTCGAGGGACTGCACGTATTCGGCGATCTCCTCGTCGTCGGCGGTCATCTCGGTGACGGCCTGTTCCCATTCCTCGGCCTGGATCGGCAGGTCGGCCAGGGGCACCTCGATGTCCAGGACGTCCTCGACGCGGCGCAGCAGCGCCACCGTCGCCTTGGGATTGGGGGGCTGCGACACGTAGTGCGGCACCGCGGCCCAGAACGTCACGGCCGGGATTCCGGCGGCCACGCAGGCGTCCTGGAAGACGCCGGCGATGCCGGTCGGCCCTTCGTACCGGGTCTCCTCGAGGCCGAAGAACTTGGCCGATTCGGGGGAGTACGCGGCGCCGGACACCGGCACCGGCCGGGTGTGCGGCGTGTCGGCCAGCAACGCGCCCAGGATCACGACGGTGTCGACGTTGAGCTTCTCGGCGATCGCCAGCAACTCCGCGCAGAACGTTCGCCACCGCATGTTGGGCTCGACGCCGTGCATGAGGACGATGTCGCGGTTGCTGCCGGGCGGGCGGCAGTGCGAAATGCGCATGGAGGGCCACACCAGCTCGCGGGTCACGCCGTCGATCTGGCGAATCACCGGGCGATTCACCTGGTAGTCGTAGTAGGACTCGTCGTCGATCTCGACGATGGTGTCGGCTTCCCAGATCACGTCGAGGTGCTCCAGGGCGTCGCTGGCCGCGTCACCGGCGTCGTTCCAGCCTTCGAAGGCCGCCACGATGATGGTGTCCTGCAGGTTGGGCAGGTCTGTCACCAGGCCAGCGTAAGCCCTGCCCGGCACCGGCGAGCGCCATCGCCGGGCGGGTCGCCGTACGGGCCGGCGGCGCCGTGAAATACCTTCGGCGGCAGCCTCGTTACCCTGGGTAACCAAGACCTCGTCGACGCCACCCGCGTCGGCCCGTGATCTTGACCATGACGTGGGCGTCCAGCCGTCGTGAGGACGACGACGTAGACTTGCTCGGTCGAGAGGCGTTGCAACGGTTGCCAGGGGGGCTCAGTCCCCGTCCGGCGGCCGCCACGCTCGGCAGAGCTAAGGACGCCTTCCGCTACGGAAGGAGTGCACGTGGACGCCATCGTCACCAGCTCGGCGCCGGATACCTTCGTGCCGAACGTTCGCCCCGACTGCACCGAGGAACTGACCGCCGCCCTGCGGCAGCGGATCATGGTGATCGACGGCGCGATGGGCACCGCCATCCAGCGCGACCGGCCCGACGAGGCCGGCTACCGCGGCGACCGGTTCACCGAGTGGCCGACCGCCCTGCAGGGCAACAACGACCTGCTGACCCTGACGCAGCCGCAGATCATCGAGGGCATCCACCGGGAGTACCTCGAGGCGGGCGCCGACATCCTCGAGACCAACACGTTCAACGCGAACGCGGTCTCGCTGTCGGACTACGACATGGCCGACCTCAGCTACGAGCTCAACTACGCCGGTGCCGCCCTGGCCCGCCGGGCCGCCGACGAGTTCAGCACCCCGGACAAGCCCCGCTACGTCGCGGGCGCGCTCGGGCCGACCACGCGCACCGCGTCGATCTCGCCGGACGTCAACGACCCCGGTGCCCGCAACGTCTCCTACGACCAGCTGGTCGCCGCGTACCTCGAGGCCGCCGACGGTCTGGTCGACGGCGGCTCGGACCTGCTCATCATCGAGACCATCTTCGACTCGCTGAACGCCAAGGCGGCGGTGTTCGCCGTGGAGACGCTGTTCGAGCAGCGCGGTCGCCGCTGGCCGCTGATCATCTCCGGCACCATCACCGACGCGTCCGGCCGCACCCTGTCCGGGCAGGTCACCGAGGCGTTCTGGAACGCCATCCGGCACGCCAAGCCGCTCGCGGTGGGCCTGAACTGCGCGCTGGGCGCCCCGGAGATGAGGCCCTACATCGCGGAGGTGGCGCGCATCGCCGACACCTTCGTCTCCTGCTACCCGAACGCCGGCCTGCCCAACGCGTTCGGCGAGTACGACGAGGACCCGGAGCACCAGGCCGGCTACATCGCCGAGTTCGCCGAGGCCGGCCTGGTCAACCTGGTCGGCGGCTGCTGCGGCACCACGCCCGAGCACATCGCCGAGATCGCCAAGGTCGTCGAGGGCAAGCCGCAGCGTCAGCTGCCGGAGATCCCGGTGGCCACCCGCCTCTCGGGGCTGGAGCCGCTCAACATCACCGACGACTCGCTGTTCGTGAACATCGGCGAGCGCACCAACATCACCGGCTCCGCCCGGTTCCGCAACCTCATCAAGGCCGAGGACTACGACACCGCCCTGTCGGTCGCCCTGCAGCAGGTCGAGGTCGGCGCCCAGATCATCGACGTCAACATGGACGAGGGCATGATCGACGGCGTCGCCGCCATGGACCGGTTCACCAAGCTGATCGCCGCCGAGCCCGACATCAGCCGCGTGCCGGTGATGATCGACTCCTCCAAGTGGGAGGTCATCGAGGCGGGCCTGAAGAACGTGCAGGGCAAGCCGATCGTCAACTCGATCTCCATGAAGGAGGGCGAGGAGAAGTTCGTCCGCGAGGCCCGGCTGTGCCGCAAGTACGGCGCCGCCGTCGTCGTGATGGCGTTCGACGAGCAGGGCCAGGCCGACAACCTGGAGCGCCGCAAGGAGATCTGCGGCCGCGCCTACCGGATCCTGACCGAAGAGGTCGGCTTCCCGGCCGAGGACATCATCTTCGACCCCAACTGCTTCGCGCTGGCCACGGGCATCGAGGAGCACGCGACCTACGGCATCGACTTCATCGAGGCGTGTGCCTGGATCAAGGAGAACCTGCCCGGGGTGCACATCTCCGGCGGCATCTCCAACGTGTCGTTCTCGTTCCGCGGCAACAATCCCGTCCGCGAGGCCATCCACGCGGTGTTCCTCTATCACGCCATCAAGGCCGGTCTGGACATGGGAATCGTCAACGCGGGCGCGCTGGTGCCGTACGACTCGATCGACCCCGAACTGCGGGACCGCATCGAGGACGTGGTGCTCAACCGCCGCGCGGACGCGGCCGAACGGCTGCTGGAGATCGCGGAGCGCTTCAACAGTTCCGAGAAGGCCGACGACCCGGTGGCCGCCGAGTGGCGCAGTCTCCCCGTCCGCGAGCGGATCACCCACGCCCTGGTCAAGGGCATCGACGCCAACGTCGACGACGACACCGAGGAACTGCGGGCCGAGATCGAGGCCGCGGGTGGTCGCCCGATCGAGGTCATCGAGGGCCCGCTGATGGACGGCATGAACGTGGTCGGCGACCTGTTCGGCGCCGGAAAGATGTTCCTGCCCCAGGTCGTGAAGTCGGCCCGCGTGATGAAGAAGGCCGTGGCGTACCTGCTGCCGTACATCGAGGCGGAGAAGGCGCAGCCGCTGCCGGGCGCGGCGGCGAAGAAGGACACCAACGGCACGATCATCATGGCGACGGTCAAGGGCGACGTCCACGACATCGGCAAGAACATCGTCGGAGTCGTCCTGCAGTGCAACAACTACGAGGTGATCGACCTCGGGGTGATGGTGCCCGCCCAGAAGATCCTGGACGCCGCCAAGGAGCACGACGCCGACATCATCGGGCTGTCGGGGCTGATCACCCCGTCCCTGGACGAGATGGTCAACTTCGCCGTCGAGATGGAGCGTCAGGGCCTGACGATCCCGCTGTTGATCGGTGGTGCGACGACGTCGCGGGCGCACACCGCGGTCAAGGTGGCTCCGCGCCGCAGTGGTCCGGTGGTCTGGGTGAAGGACGCGTCGCGTTCGGTGCCGGTCGCGGCCGCGCTGCTCGACGACAAGCAGCGGCCGGCCCTGCTGGAGGCCACCGAGAAGGACTACGCCTCCCTGCGGGAACGGCACGCCCAGAAGAGCGAGCGCAAGATGCTCACGCTGGAGAAGGCGCGGGCCAACCGGACGCCGATCGAGTGGGACGGCTACACCCCGCCGGTGCCCGCCCAGGGTCTCGGCGTGCGCGAATTCCTCGATTACGACTTCGCCGAACTGCGCGAGTACGTCGACTGGCAGCCGTTCTTCAACGCGTGGGAGATGAAGGGCCGCTTCCCCGACATCCTCAACAACCCGGTCTCCGGTGAGACGGCGCGCAAGCTGTACGACGACGCCCAGGAAATGCTCGACACCATGATCAAGGAGAAGTGGCTGACCGCCAACGGCGTGATCGGCTTCTTCCCCGCGAACGCGGTCGGCGACGACCTCGAGGTCTACACCGACGAGTCCCGCACCGAGGTGCTGACCCGGCTGCACAACCTGCGCCAGCAGGGCGAGCACCGCGACGGCATCCCCAACCGCAGCCTCGGCGACTTCGTCGCGCCCAAGGACACCGGGCTGGCCGACTACGTCGGAGCCTTCGCCGTCACCACCGGGCTCGGCATCCGCGACAAGATCGACGAGTTCAAGGCCGCCAACGACGACTACAACGCGATCCTGCTGGAGTCGCTCGCCGACCGGCTCGCCGAGGCGTTCGCCGAACGCATGCACCAGCGGGTCCGCAAGGAGTTCTGGGGATTTCAGCCCGACGAGCAGCTCGACAACGAGGAGCTGATCGGCGAGAAGTACGTCGGCATCCGCCCGGCCCCCGGCTATCCGGCCTGCCCCGAGCACACCGAGAAGGCGACGCTCTGGGACCTGATGGACGTCAAGGAGCGCACGGGCATCGAGCTGACCGAGTCGATGGCGATGTGGCCCGGCGCCGCGGTCAGCGGCTGGTACTTCTCCCACCCGCAGTCGCAGTACTTCGTCGTGGGCCGGCTGGCCCAGGACCAGGTCGCCGACTACGCCAAGCGCAAGGGTTGGACGCTGCAGGAGGCCGAGCGCTGGCTGGCCCCCAATCTCGGCTACAACCCGGAGGACTGAAGGTGAACGTGGAGCTCAAGGCCGTCCTGTTCGACATGGACGGCACCCTCGTCGACTCCGAGAAGCTGTGGGACGTCTCGCTGCAGGCGCTGTATGCGCGCCTGGGCGGCGTGCTGACCCCCGAGGTGCGTACCAGCACCGTGGGCAGCTCCTCGGAGGGGCTGATGCGCATCGTCTACACCGATCTCGGTCTGGACCAGGATCCGGTCGCGATGGAGGACTCGGCGGACTGGTTGCACGACTACACCGGCGAGCTCTTCGAGCAGGGCCTGACGTGGCTGCCCGGTGCCCGGGAGTTGCTCGACGCGTTGACCGCGGCCGGCGTCCCAATGGCGTTGGTCACCAACACGCGTCGCGCGCTCACCGAACGCGCTCTGAAGAGCATTGGCAGTCATTACTTCTCGGCGTCGGTGTGTGGCGACGAGGTCGAGGACGCCAAGCCCGCACCGGACCCGTATCTGCGGGCGGCGCACTTGCTGGGCGTCGACCCCGCGCAGTGCCTGGCCATCGAGGACTCGGTGACGGGGGCATCGGCAGCCGAGGCCGCCGGGTGCCCGGTGCTGGTCGTGCCCAACGACGTCGAGGTGCCCGAGGGACCCCGGCGCCGCCACGTGGTGTCGCTGGCTGGGGTCGACGTGGCCGCGTTGCGCGCGATCCACGCCGAGCTCAGCGTTGCTGACGGAGTGGGATCGCAAGCGCACCACTGAGTTCGGCGTAACTCGCCGTTCGCTGGCGTCCGACACGGTCAAGATCGTCGAATTGCCAAGTGGCATACGGCCATTTCGACCGCCACGGTGTCCTATCGTTATGTGACGAGCACCGCGCAGTGTTGCGAAAGGACACCCCATGGCCGGTCAGGGACCACCAGTATCCGACGGCCCGTCGGCGATTTCGGACGAAGACTTCTCCTCCGGTCGCACTGCGGTGCGCATCGCCGGGGTGGCGGCCCTTGGCGGGCTGCTGTTCGGCTACGACAGCGCGGTGATCAACGGCGCCGTCGACTCGATCCAGGAGGACTTCGGGATCGGCAACACCGAGTTGGGCTTCGCCGTCGCGTCGGCGCTGCTCGGCGCCGCGGTGGGCGCCATGACCGCAGGCCGCATCGCCGACAAGATCGGCCGCATCGCGGTCATGAAGATCGCGGCGCTGTTCTTCCTGGTCAGTGCGTTCGGAACGGCGTTCGCGCCCAACGTGGAGATCGTCGTGCTGTTCCGCGTGGTCGGCGGCATCGGCGTCGGCGTGGCGTCGGTGATCGCGCCGGCCTACATCGCCGAGACGTCGCCGCCGGGCATCCGGGGTCGGCTCGGATCGCTGCAGCAACTCGCCATCGTCTCGGGCATCTTCCTGTCGTTCGCCGTCAATTACCTGCTGCAGTGGCTGGCTGGTGGCCCCAACGAGCCGCTGTGGTTCGGCCTCGACGCGTGGCGCTGGATGTTCCTGGTGATGGCCATCCCCGCCGTCGTGTACGGATTGCTGGCGTTCACCATCCCGGAGTCGCCGCGGTATCTGGTGGCCAGCCATCAGATCCCCGAGGCCCGCAGGGTGCTCAGCACGCTGCTCGGCCAGAAGAACCTGGAGATCACGATCACCCGCATCCAGGACACCCTGGAGCGTGAGGACAAGCCGTCGTGGAAGGACATGCGCAAGCCGGGCGGCAGCTTCCTCAACTTCTACGGCATCGTCTGGGTCGGGCTCGGACTGTCGGTGTTCCAGCAGTTCGTCGGCATCAACGTGATCTTCTACTACTCCAACGTGCTGTGGCAGGCCGTCGGCTTCAGCGCCGACCAGTCGGCCATCTACACGGTGATCACCTCGGTCATCAACGTCGCCACCACGTTGATCGCCATCGCGCTGATCGACAAGATCGGCCGCAAGCCGCTGCTGCTCATCGGGTCGACCGGCATGGCGATCACGTTGATCACGATGTCGGTGATCTTCGCGAACGCCTCCCTCGGACCGGACGGCACCCCGAGCCTGCCCGGGGCCTCGGGCGTGATCGCGCTGATCGCGGCCAACCTGTTCGTCGTGTCCTTCGGCATGTCCTGGGGTCCGGTGGTCTGGGTGCTGCTCGGCGAAATGTTCCCCAACCGCATCCGCGCCGCCGCGCTCGGCCTGGCCGCCGCCGGCCAGTGGACGGCCAACTGGCTGATCACCGTCACGTTCCCCGGTCTGCGCGACCACCTCGGCATCGCCTACGGGTTCTACGGTCTGTGCGCGGTGCTCTCCGGCATCTTCGTCTGGCGTTGGGTGATGGAGACCAAGGGCGTGTCGCTGGAGGACATGCACGGGCAGGTGCTGGCGACCCAGAAGCCCGCCGCCAACGCCTAACCGCCGTGACGCGGCGACGGTTGACGTGGAACAATCGCCAGCCGTGAAGACCTTCGACGCGCTGTTCGCCGAACTCAGCGAGCGCGCGCAGACCCGACCCGCAGGCAGTGGCACCGTCAAGGCGTTGGACGGTGGCGTCCACGGACTGGGCAAGAAGGTCCTCGAGGAGGCCGGCGAGGTCTGGCTGGCCGCCGAACACGAGAGCGACGACGAGCTGGCGGGCGAGATCAGCCAGCTCTTGTATTGGACGCAGGTCCTGATGATCTCGCGGGGCCTGACCCTCGACGACGTGTACGCCAAGCTGTGAACGATTCCTCGAACGGCAACATGCTCCGCGTCGCCGTCCCCAACAAGGGCGCACTCAGCGAGTCGGCGGCCGAGATCCTCTCCGAGGCCGGCTACCGGCGCCGTCGCGACCCCAAGGACCTGACGGTCGTCGACCCGTCGAACAACGTCGAGTTCTTCTTCTTGCGGCCCAAGGACATCGCGATCTACGTCGGATCCGGTGAGCTCGACTTCGGCATCACCGGACGTGACCTCGCGCAGGAATCGGATGCGCCCGTTCAGGAGCGGTTGGCGCTCGGCTTCGGCTCGTCGAGCTTCCGCTACGCCGCACCGGGGGGTCCCGCGTGGACCACCGACGGCTTGGCGGGCAAGCGCATCGCCACCGCCTATCCGAACCTGGTGCGAAAGGACCTGGCCGCCAAGGGCATCGAGGCCACCGTCATCCGTCTCGACGGGGCCGTCGAGATCTCGGTGCAGCTGGGCCTCGCCGACGTCATCGCCGACATCGTGGGAACGGGCCGCACGTTGGGTCTGCACGGCCTGGTGGCCTTCGGTGAGCCGCTGTGCGACTCGGAGGCCATCCTGATCGAGCGCGCCGAGCCGGACCCGTCGACGGAGCGGGCGCGCGACCAACTCGCCGGACGCGTCCAGGGCGTGGTGTTCGGTCAGCAGTACCTCATGCTCGACTACGACTGCCCACGAACGGTTTTGGACCAGGCGACGGCCGTCACCCCCGGGCTCGAGTCGCCGACCATCGCGCCGCTGGCCGACCCCGCCTGGGTCGCAGTGCGTGCGCTGGTGCCGCGCCGCACCGTCAACGCCATCATGGACGAGTTGGCGGCCATCGGCGCCAAGGCGATCCTGGCGTCGGACATCAGGTTCTGCCGCTTCTGAGCATTCAGTGTTAGCTTTCCAGCCATGACGCAAGTCCTGGTGATCGTCTTCGCTCTGCTCATCGGTGTCGTGGCCGGACTTCGCGCGCTGACCCCTCCGGCCATGGTCGCCTGGGGAGCCCTGCTCGGCTGGCTGCCGGTGGACGGCACCTGGGCGCAATGGGTCGGGCATCCCGTCACCGTCGGCGTGCTCACCGTCCTGCTGGTCGTCGAACTGGTGACCGATCAGCTGCCCAAGACGCCCAGCCGGACCGTGCCGGCGCAGTTCGTCACGCGACTGCTGACGGGCGCGTTCGCCGGCGCCGTCATCGGGGCGGGCACGCACCACACCATCCTCGGCATCGGGGCCGGCATGATCGGCGGCGTGCTGGGCACGCTCGGCGGCTACCAGGCCCGCAGCCGCCTGGTCGCCGCCAACGGCGGGCGCGACCTCCCCGTCGCCTTGACCGAGGACGCGATCGCGGTGCTCGGCGGCCTGGCCGTCGTCGCCCTCGCGTCGACCGCGTTCTGAGGGCCGGCGTGACGACGAAGTACGACGCGATCATCGTCGGCGCGGGGCAGGCCGGGCCGCCACTGGCGGGCAGGCTGACCGCGGCCGGCCAGACGGTGGCCGTGATCGAACGCAAGCTGGTCGGCGGCACGTGCGTCAACACCGGCTGCATCCCCACCAAGACGCTGGTCGCCAGCGCCCACGTCGCCCACGCCGCGCGCCGCGGCGCGGAGTACGGGATCACGACCGGCGACGTCGTCGTCGACATGGCAAGGGTCAAGGCGCGCAAGGACGAGATCAGTCAGAACGACAGGCGCGGCCTCGAATCGTGGCTCGAGGGCATGGACGGATGTACGTTCATCCGCGGCCACGCCCGCTTCGAGGGACCCCACACCATCCGGGTCGACGACCAGGTTCTCGAGGCCGACAAGATCTTCCTCAACGTCGGCGGCCGGGCGACCGCGCCGCCGATCCCGGGCCTGGACGACGTCGACTACCTGACCAACGTCGGCATCCTCGAACTCGACGTCGTGCCCGACCACCTGGTGATCATCGGCGGCAGCTACATCGGGCTGGAGTTCGCGCAGATGTACCGCCGCTTCGGCGCCCGCGTCACCGTCGTCGAGCGAGGCTCACGGGTGACCGCCCGTGAGGACGAGGACGTGTCCGCGGCGATCCAGGAGATCCTGGAGGGCGAGGGCGTCGACGTTCACGTCGGTGCGACTGGCATGCGGATCGTCAAGCACGGCAACGGTTCCGGCTTCGACCTGTTTCCTCGCGACGGCGCCGACCCCATCTCGGGCAGCCACCTGCTGGTGGCGACCGGTCGCCGGCCCAACACCGACGACCTCGGGCTCGACGTCGCCGGGATCGAGACCGACGAGCGCGGCTACGTCGTGGTCGACGACCAGCTCCGCACGTCCGTCGACGGGGTGTGGGCGATGGGTGACTGCAACGGCAAGGGCGCCTTCACCCACACGTCCTACAACGACTTCGAGATCGTGGCGGCCAACCTCCTCGACGACGATCCGCGCCGCGTCAGCGACCGCGTCCCGACCTATGCGCTGTACGTCGACCCGCCGCTCGGCCGGGCGGGCCTGACCGCCGACGAGGTCCGCAAGTCGGGCCGCAAGGCACTGGTGGGCAAGCGGCCCATGACCAAGGTGGGCCGCGCCGTCGAGAAGGGCGAGACCCGGGGCTTCATGAAGGTCGTCGTCGACGCGGAGACCCACGAGATTCTAGGGGCGTCGATCCTCGGAGTCGGCGGTGACGAGGTGGTTCAGGACATCCTCGACGTGATGACCGCCAAGCTGCCCTACACCGCCATCTCACGGACGATGCACATCCATCCGACGGTCAGCGAGCTGCTGCCGACGATGCTGCAGGATCTGACGCCGCTGAATTGACCTGGGCCTCAACGCCGTTGCACCAGCAGCGTCTGAACCGACGTGCCGACGAAGCCCCGGCGGTCGAAGATCTCCGCGGTGGTCGCACCGATGCCGTCCGGACCGATCGACGCCCGGGAGCGCAGGCCGAAGTCCTCGCCCTCGGGCGCCCGGTGCAGGTGCACCGACGTGTCGGTGTTCATGAACAGGAACCGTTCGGGGTCGAGGACCGCGCCGACGCCGTTGGCCGAGTCGACCACCATGGCGAGCCGCTGCACGTCGGTGGTGTCCTCGCCGGCCACCAGCGGGACCAGCGCCCTGAGCCAGCCGACCTGGGCCTCGTCCGGCCCGGTGGCCTGGGTGCGCCAGCTGACCCGCTCCAGATATCCGGGCGCCCCCGCCCAGCCGTGGGCGGGCGGCACGCTCTCACCCTCCACCATGGGTGGGTAGCGGTCGGTGGCCACGTCCGCGGTGTCGGAGGTGGCCAGCAGCCAGGCCGACACCCGGGCCACGGGTCGCTCCGATCCCACGGGCGTCATCTCGGCGCACATCAGCGAGATCCGTGCTCCCGGGCGCTGGGTCCAGGCCCGCACCCGCACCGGCGCCACCGGGATGGCGCCGAGGATGTCGAGGGTCAGCCGCCCGATGCGCAGCGACGACCCCGCCGCGTGCTCCTCCACGGCCTTCGTCATCAGGGCCAGGGGCGGGGACCCGTGCTGAATCTTGGTGTCCCAGTTGCTCGCCGTGCCCTCGGTCGACTCGAAGACCTCGTCGTCGCCGTCGGAGTCGAGCCGGCGGTAGAAGCCGTCGCTCATGCCGCGGGCTCCACGCCGACCGGCCAGCCGGGATAGGGCGGCGGCGTGCCGCCGAAGGTGGGGCAGTGCTCGTGGTGGGCGCACCAGTCGCACATCCGGGACGGCTTGGGCCGGAAGTCACCGGTGACGCCCGCGGATTGGATGGCCTGCCACATCGCCATCAACGTCTTCTCGAAGCGCACCAGCTCGTCGAGGTCGGGCGTGTAGTCCAGCACCTGAACGTCGGCCAGATACAGGAGCCGAAGCCGGGCGGGCAGTACTCCGCGGGACCGCAGCAGCGCCACGGCGTAGAACTTCATCTGGAACAGCGCCTTGGCCTCGGCGAGTTCGCGGGTGGCCGAGGGGGCCTTGCCGGTCTTGTAGTCCACCACCCGCAGCTCACCGGTGGGGGCGACGTCGATCCGGTCGACGAACCCGCGCAGCAGCGTGCCGTCGGACAGTTCGACCTCCACCCGCTGTTCGCAACTCTCCGGCTCGAACTTCGTCGGATCCTCCAGCCGGTAGTACCCCGACACCAGCGCGCGGGCCTCGTCGAGCAGCTTGTCCCGGAGGGCCGGCTCGAGGTCCGCGGCAAGCTCGGGGCGAGATGCGGTCATCTCGGCCCAGGCCGGCTCGACCAGGTTCGTGGCGGTGGCGGGCACCCGGCTGGCCGCGGGCAGTGCGTAGAGCAGTTCCAGCGCGCCGTGCACCACCGTGCCGCGGACCTGGGCTGGCGAGGACGGCTCCGGCAGCCTGTCGATGGCGCGCAGTCGGTAGAGCAGCGGGCACTGCTTGAAGTCGCTGGCGCGCGACGGCGACAGGGCCGGCCGCCGGGTCGGCGCGATCACGTCCTCGGTCACTGCCTCGGTCACGAAGGAAGCCTATGACGCGCGTCCGACAACCCCGCGCACCGGAGCCGGTGGGTCTGCTGGCAGGCTGATCAGCTGTGAAACGCACCGGGCCGTTCGACGTCGGCGATCGTGTCCAGCTGACCGACGCGAAGGGCAAGCACTACACGATGGTGCTCGCCGCCGGCGGCGAGTACCACACCCACCGTGGCGGCATCACCCACGATTCGGTGATCGGGCAGCCCGAGGGCAGCGTGGTCAAGTCCGCCAACGGCGACCCGTTCCTGGTGCTGCGTCCCCTGCTGATGGACTACGTGCTCTCGATGCCGCGCGGCGCGCAGGTGATCTATCCGAAGGACGCCGCCCAGATCGTGCACGAGGGGGACATCTTCCCCGGCGCGCGCGTGCTGGAGGCCGGCGCGGGATCGGGCGCGCTGACGTGCTCGCTGCTGCGGGCCGTCGGGTCCGAGGGCACGGTGGTGTCCTACGAGCTGCGCGAGGACCACGCCGAGCACGCCGAGCGCAACGTCGTGACGTTCTACGGCGAGCGGCCGGCGAACTGGGATCTGCGCGTCGCCGACCTGAACACCTACGACGGACCGCAGGTCGACCGCGCGGTGCTCGACATGCTCTCGCCGTGGGAGGTGCTCGAGGCGGTGGCCGGAGCGCTGGTGTCCGGTGGCGTGCTGATGGTCTACGTCGCCACGGTGACCCAGTTGTCGCGGGTGGTCGAGGCGCTGCGCGAGCAGCTGTGCTGGACCGAACCGCGGGCGTGGGAGTCGCTGCAGCGCGGTTGGGACGTCGTCGGCCTCGCCGTACGTCCCCAGCATTCGATGCGTGGTCACACGGCGTTCCTGGTCAGCGCCCGCAAGCTGGCGCCGGGAACGGTGACGCCCGCGCCGTACCGCCGGAAGCGGCCGGCCGTCTAACCCGGCGGCGGGGGCGGCGGGGTGGCTCCGACGAGCGGCAGCAGCTGGTCGGCCGTCCGCTTGCTCAGCTGCCAGGTGTCCCGGACCGGGGCGAACTCCATGGGGAACGTGAACGGTCGCACCTGCGGGTTGGGGGAGCCGACGGTGACCGAGGCGACGACGTGGCCGGGGTCACCGGCCCACTGAAGGTCGGCGGCGTCCACGGTGAGCGGGGCGAACCCGCTGGCGGCGAGCGCTTCGCCGAAGTTCTGCAGCGCGGGTTCGTCGTCGACCGTGGCGTACTGCACCAGGGCGACCTTCTGCGCGGCGGGCACCGTCGTGTCGGCCAGCCGGTACAGCACGCCGGTCAGCTGGTCGGGGGGAGGCAGCGGGGCGACCGTCGGCATGGCCGGGCGCAGCGCGCTCGTCATCGGGCGCGAGCTCTGCGGGGCGGCCGCGGGTGGCTCGTCGGCACAACCCCCAAGCCAGAGCGCCGCCACCAGGGTGACGGCGCTCAGGGGTAGAGCTTGGCTGCGGTGCACTCAGCCGTTCGACGACAGCAGGGCCAGTGCGGACTGCTTGGAGATCTGCCAGCCGGTGGGGCTCGGGCCGGCGACGAAGGTCACCGGCTCGGTCTTGGTGGCCCCGGTGTTCGCGGTGGCGGTGACGTTCGCTGTGGCGATCGTGCCGTCGGAGTCGACGTCGGCGACGACGAAGTTCAGCGGGAAGTAGCCCTTGGCCGCTGCCTTGCTGTATTCGCGGTCGGCGGCGATGCCCTCGATGCGGCCGAGGCCGCCCTCGATGTAGGTGCCCTTGGCGCCGGAGAACGATCCGCCGCCGGCGAGGCCGCTGAGGGTCTGCAGAAGCGGCGCCTGGAGGTCCGGTGCCGGTGCCTGCGGCAGCGGGATGCCCTTGACCACGGGCGTAACGGCCGTCGTGGACGATGACGCGCCCGAGCTCAGGCTCGATGCAACGGACGTCACACCACCCGCTGCTCCGGCGACGACGGCAGCTGCTGCCATGCCGGTAACGAGGGTTTTCAGGATCACGGCTGTCCTTTCGATCGGCCTAACAATTCAATGAGGCTAACAGTGTTGCTGGTGTGTCGAATTCCTACACCACACACAAAGACTGAATCGCCGGTAGCGTTGTTGGTGTTACTGCACCAACTTTCGGTGCGGGGAGGGGCGCAATATGAGTGAGTCACAGCCCATGTCCAGTGGCGAAGCTGCCGAATTGGAAGAACTGCGCCGCGAAGCCGCCGCGCTTCGCGAGCAGCTCGAGCAGTCGGTCGGGTCCGACAGCGGCCTCCGAAGTGCGCGAGACGTACACCAACTCGAATCGCGCATCGACAGTCTGTCGTCGCGCAACGCCAAGCTGATGGACACCCTCAAGGAAGCCCGCCAGCAGTTGCTGGCGCTTCGCGAAGAGGTGGACAGACTGGGTCAGCCGCCCAGCGGTTACGGCGTGCTGCTGGGCACCCACGAGGACGACACCGTGGACGTGTTCACGTCCGGTCGCAAGATGCGGCTGACGTGCTCGCCGAACATCGAGGTGAAGGATCTCAAGCAGGGCCAGACGGTCCGGCTCAACGAGGCCCTGACGGTCGTCGAGGCCGGCACCTACGAGTCCGTCGGCGAGATCAGCACCCTTCGCGAGATCCTCGGCGACGGTCACCGGGCGCTTGTCGTCGGTCACGCCGACGAGGAGCGCATCGTCTGGCTCGCCGAGCCGCTCGTCGCCGCGGAGTACCTGGTGGAGGATCCCGACGCCGAGGACTCCGACGACGACTGGAAGCCAAGGAAGCTGCGGCCGGGCGACTCGCTGCTGGTCGACACGAAGGCCGGGTACGCGTTCGAGCGGATCCCGAAGGCCGAGGTCGAGGATCTCGTGCTCGAAGAGGTGCCCGACGTCAGCTACGAGGACATCGGTGGCCTGACCCGGCAGATCGAGCAGATTCGCGACGCCGTCGAGCTGCCGTTCCTGCACAAGGACCTCTACCGCGAGTACTCGCTGCGACCCCCGAAGGGCGTGCTGCTCTACGGCCCTCCCGGCTGCGGCAAGACGCTCATCGCCAAGGCGGTGGCCAACTCGCTGGCCAAGAAGATGGCCGAGGTTCGTGGTGAGGACGCCCGTGAGGCGAAGTCCTACTTCCTCAACATCAAGGGCCCGGAGCTGCTCAACAAGTTCGTCGGCGAGACCGAGCGGCACATCCGCCTGATCTTCCAGCGGGCCAGGGAGAAGGCGTCCGAGGGCACCCCGGTGATCGTGTTCTTCGACGAGATGGACTCGATCTTCCGGACCCGTGGCACCGGCGTTAGCTCCGACGTCGAGACCACCGTCGTGCCGCAGCTGCTCAGCGAGATCGACGGCGTCGAGGGCCTGGAGAACGTCATCGTGATCGGTGCCTCCAACCGTGAGGACATGATCGACCCGGCGATCCTGCGGCCCGGCCGCCTGGACGTCAAGATCAAGATCGAACGGCCGGACGCCGAAGCGGCGCAGGACATCTTCTCCAAGTACCTGACCGAGAACCTGCCGGTGAACGCCGACGATCTCGCCGAGTTCGGCGGCGATCGGGGTGCGTGCGTGAAGGCGATGATCGAGAAGGTCGTCGACCGGATGTACGCCGAGGTCGACGAGAACCGGTTCCTGGAGGTCACCTACGCCAACGGTGACAAGGAAGTCATGTACTTCAAGGACTTCAATTCCGGCGCGATGATCCAGAACGTGGTCGACAAGGCCAAGAAGTTCGCGATCAAGTCGGTGCTGGAGACCGGTCAGCACGGTCTGCGCATCCAGCACCTGCTCGACTCCATCGTCGACGAGTTCGCCGAGAACGAGGACCTGCCCAACACCACGAACCCGGACGACTGGGCCAGGATCTCGGGCAAGAAGGGCGAGCGGATCGTCTACATCCGCACGCTCGTCACCGGCAAGAGCTCGAGCGCCAGCCGGGCGATCGACACCGAGTCGAACCTCGGTCAGTACCTGTAGGTCGGCTAGCGGGCCGGGCGTCCCTCGAGTTCGAGGTAGGCGTCCCGGCCCGCCAGGCTGACGGCGACGTCGGCGATCAGCGGGTCGAAGAACCGCTCCCGGTACAGCGGGTCCACGCTGGTGCTCACCGTGAAGTAGAGCCCGGAGAGCACCGCGACGAACAGCGACATGTGCACCATCGTCTGTGGGATGGGCACGTGGATGCCGAACCACGTTCCGGCGCACGGGGGCTGGCCGACCGCGCAGGTCTCCTCGGCAGACCACAGGACGGCGACGTCGTCGGGGACGGCGACGACGCCGAGGGCCAGGAAGAACGCGAACAGGCCCGCGGTGAAGAACACGACCTGAATCGCCTGTGACACCACCATGACGGCGACGACGTTGACCTGCTCGGCGCGGGACAGCGCGGTCCGGGTGATCCGGGTGCCCGCAGGCACGGCCAGCGGCGTCCCGGCGAGCAGCCCGGCCTGATCGGTTTCCTCGGCCCGGTCCTCCCGCAGCGCCCGCACCTCGTCGCGGATCGTCGTCACCACGAACGCCAGGGCGACCAGGGCGAAGAACCCGATCACCTGCCAGAGCCGTTGGCGCGTCATGCGGGCGGCCAGCTGCCACAGTTCGCCGGTGAAGTACACGACCACCGTCAGCATCAGCAGCGGCAGGGCGCGGCTCATCAGGGTGCCCAGCGCGCCGAGCTGCACCCAGGCGAACCGGAACGCCCACGCGACGATCGACCCGAACCCCACGTAGGTCAACCAGATCGCCAGGAGGGTGATGACGACGAACGCCGGCGCCTCGGCCGCCGCCGCGGCCGACCATCCGCTGACGGTCACGGGCATCACCACGACGAAGACCGCCATCACCGTCAGCGCGGCCGTGCGTCGGCCCGCCTCGCCGCGGGTGCTGTCGAGTTGGTGGAGCAGGTAGAGCACGAACGGGGCGGCGATCAGCACGGCGGCGATGACCCCCAGGCGCAGCGCGTAGCCGTAGTCGGGGGAGTCGCCGGTGACCTCGGCGAGCAACATCGTCACGGCGGTGAGGGCGCCGACACCGCTGACCATGGGCGCCGACCGCTCGACCAGGTGGCGTGAGCGCACCCGTCTGGTGAGCACCAACGGCAGGCCGCGATGCAGAAACCAGTCGTGGACCTGCTGCATGTCGGGCACGGCAAACATTGTGGTGGACTGGTGACCGCCATGGCGAGAAGACGCACTGCAGACTGGGGGATATCGGCGCGGTCGGCGTTCGTCGCCGCGACGGTGGTCTTCGTCGCCCTCGGCATCGCCGGGGCCGGTCTCGCGGCGATCATCTACCGCACCATGCTGTCGGGCGTCGACTCCGCGGCGGCCACCCGGGTCAGCGAGATCAGCGCGCAGCTCGTGGCGGGCGGCGCGGCCGGACTGGACCCCGTCCTGCTGGCCACCGACCAGCGGATCGTCGCAGTCCAGGTGGTCGACGAGGGCGGCAGGGTGATTCGGCGGTCGCGGTCGGCGCCCGACACGCCCCTGGTCGCGGTGGGCGACGTGGGCGACGGCATCCGCATCGGCATGCCGGAGCCGTTCTCACCCTTCGGGCGGGTGCGCTTCAGTGCCCAGACGGTGACGGGTTCCGACGACCGGTACACCGTCGTGGTCGGGGAGGGCACGGCGACGATCGCGTCGACGGTGTGGGCGGTGGTGGTCGCGCTGGCCATCGCCGCGCCCGTGGTGATCCTGGTGTCCGGGGTGGCCACCTACGTCCTGGTGCATCGTTCGATGCGGTCGGTCGACGACATCCGGTCCCGGGTCGCCGACATCACGACCTCCGATCTCGCCGAACGCGTTCCCGTACCGGACAGCCGCGACGAGATCGGGGCGCTCGCGGTCACGATGAACGAGATGCTGGCCCGCATCCAGGCGGGCCACGAGGCGCAGAAGCGGTTCGTCGGAGACGCGTCGCACGAGCTGCGCAGCCCCCTGACGACGATCATCTCGGCGTTGGAGGTGGCCGTGGCCCACCCGGAGGTGCTCAGCGCCGACGTGGCCGGCGACCTGGTGGGCACGACGCTGATGCCCGAGGCGCTGCGCATGAAGGTGCTCATCGACGATCTGCTGCTGCTGGCCAGGGCCGACGAGCGGGGGCTCGACATCGCTCGTGAGGACGTCGACCTCGACGACCTGGTCGCCGAGCAACTCGAGCGACTGCGCCGGGAGACCCCGCTCGAGGTGCAGGGTGATCTGGAGCCGGTGCGGCTGACCGGTGATCCCGTCGCGCTGTCGCGGGTGTTGCGCAACCTGCTGGACAACGCGGCGCGGCACGCGGTTTCGCGGGTGACGGTGTCGGTCCGGCGCGATGCCGACGGCGTTCGGGTGGAGGTCGTCGACGACGGGCCGGGGATTGCACCGCAGGACCGGGAACGCGTCTTCGACCGCTTCGTACGGCTGGACTCCGACCGCTCGAGGAGCGCGGGCGGTTCCGGGCTCGGGCTGGCCATCGTGCGGGAGATCGTGGCGGCTCACGGCGGCCACGTGAGCATCGGGCCCGGGATTGGCACCGGAACGTCGGTGACGGTTCAGCTGAGGTCTTCCGAGGCCAGGCGGTAGCCGACACCGCGGACGGTCTCGATGGTCCTGGTGCCGAACGGGATGTCGATCTTGCGCCGCACGTAGCCGACGTACACCTCGACGACGTTGTCGGCGCCCTCGTAGTCGGCGGCCCAGACGTTCTGCAGGATCTGGGTCTTGGTGACGACGGTGTCCTTGTTGCGCATCAGGTATTCGAGCAGCCCGTACTCGCGCGGGGTCAGCGAGATCGCCACGTCGCCGCGGAACACCTCGCGGCGCGACGGGTCCAGCGTCAGCGTTCCGGCCTCGAGCACGGCGGGGCGGTGCGGGGCCGCGCGCCGCACCAGCGCCCGAAGCCGGGCCACCAGCACGATGAACGAGAACGGCTTGGTCAGGTAGTCGTCGGCGCCGAGGTCGAAGGCGTCGGTCTGGTCGTACTCGCCGTCCTTGGCGGTCAACATCAGCACCGGCGTCCAGATTCCGCGAGAACGCATGTGCCGCAACACTTCATAGCCGTTCAGGCCGGGCAGCATGATGTCGAGGACCACGACGTCGTATTCGCCCTCGGTGGCCCGGGCCAGGCCGTCGACCCCGGTGGCGACGGCCACCACCGTGAATCCCTCGGCGCGCAAGCCGATCATCAGGGTCGACGCCAGCAGCGCCTCGTCTTCGACGACCAGGACTCTCACGGGCGCACCACCTGCATCGCCGCGGCGTCGTCGGGTTCGTGGGGCACGGGTTAGTTGACCAACTCGGGTGCCCGGCTCGCAACCAGGGGGCTTCCCCTACGCTGATCCCATGCAACGGATCATCGGCACAGAGGTCGAATACGGCATTTCCTCGCCGTCCGATCCGACGGCCAATCCGATTCTCACGTCGACGCAGGCCGTACTGGCCTATGCCGCTGCCGCGGGCATCCAGCGGGCGAAGCGGACCAGGTGGGACTACGAGGTCGAATCGCCGCTGCGCGACGCGCGCGGGTTCGACCTGAGCCGCGCCAGCGGGCCGCCGCCGATCGTGGACGCCGACGAGGTCGGCGCCGCGAACATGATCCTGACCAACGGGGCGCGGCTCTACGTCGACCACGCCCACCCGGAGTACTCGGCCCCCGAGGTGACCGACCCCCTGGACGCCGTCATCTGGGACAAGGCGGGCGAACGGGTGATGGAGGCGGCCGCGCGGCACGTCGCCAGCGTTCCCGGCGCGGCCAAGCTGCAGCTCTACAAGAACAACGTGGACGGCAAGGGCGCGTCCTACGGCACCCACGAGAACTACCTGATGAGCCGGCAGACGCCGTTCTCCGCCGTGATCGCCGGGCTCACGCCGTTCCTGGTGTCGCGGCAGGTGGTCACGGGGAGCGGCCGGGTCGGCATCGGCCCCGCCGGCGACGAGCCCGGCTTCCAGCTGACCCAGCGCGCCGACTACATCGAGGTCGAGGTCGGCCTCGAGACCACGCTCAAGCGCGGCATCATCAACACCCGCGACGAACCGCACGCCGACGCCGACAAGTACCGGCGCCTGCACGTCATCATCGGCGACGCGAACCTCGCCGAGACGTCGACCTATCTGAAGGTGGGCACCACCTCGCTGGTGCTCGACCTCATCGAGGAGGGTCCGGCGCACGGCCTCGACCTGTCCGACCTGGCGCTGGCGCGGCCCGTCCACGCCGTGCACGTGGTCAGCCGCGACCCGTCGCTGCGGGCCACCATCGCGCTGACCGACGGTCGCGAGTTGACCGCCCTTGCGCTGCAACGGATCTACCTCGACCGGGTCGCCAAGCTGGTCGACGCGCGCGATCCCGATCCGTCCGCCACGAAGGTTCTCGAAACCTGGGCGACGGTGCTGGACCTGCTCGAGCGCGACCCGATGGAGTGCGCGGAGATCCTCGACTGGCCCGCCAAGCTGCGACTGCTGGAGGGCTTCCGGCAGCGGGAGAACCTGGGCTGGTCGGCCCCCCGGCTGCACCTGGTGGACCTGCAGTACTCCGACGTCCGGCTCGACAAGGGCCTCTACAACCGGCTGGTGGCGCGCGGCTCGATGAAGCGCCTCGTCACCGAGCAGCAGGTCCTCGACGCCGTCGACAACCCGCCCACCGACACGCGCGCGTACTTCCGCGGCGAGTGCCTGCGCAGGTTCGGGGCGGACATCGCCGCGGCCAGCTGGGACTCGGTGATCTTCGACCTCGGCGGCGACTCGCTGGTGCGCATTCCGACTCTGGAACCGTTGCGTGGAAGCAAGGCCCACGTCGGAGCGCTGCTCGACTCGGTGGACAGCGCAGCCGAACTCGTCGCGCAGCTGACCACCTGACGACGGGTAAACCAGACCCCGACCGGTACTGTGAAGGAACTGGCGGGGATTGACACGAGCAGGAGGCAGCGATGGCTCAGGAGCAGACCAAGCGTGGTGGTGGCGGCGGCGATGACGACGACCCCACCGGCAGCACTGCGGCCGGCCAGGAGCGTCGCGAGAAGCTCTCCGAGGAGACCGACGATCTGCTCGACGAGATCGACGACGTCCTCGAAGAGAACGCGGAGGACTTCGTGCGCGCGTATGTCCAAAAGGGCGGACAGTGACCTGGCCGCATAACGATCGGCCGTCATTCCTCCCACAGACCCCTGGAGCGTCGTCGCTGTCTTCCATGTCCGCAGACACCTCGTCGTTCTTCGAGCTGCTGCGCCGTCAGGCGCCACATCTCCTGCCGGGCCGCCCGGGTGAGGTCACGGTGAGCGACCAGCTTCCCCACGGCACCACCATCGTGGCCATCAAGTTCCCCGGTGGCGTGCTCATCGCCGGTGATCGCCGGTCGACGCAGGGCAACATCATCGCCGGCCGCGACGTGCAGAAGATCCACGTCACCGACGACTACACCGCGACCGGGATCGCCGGCACCGCCGCCATCGCCGTCGAGTTCGCGCGGCTCTACGCCGTCGAACTCGAGCACTACGAGAAGGTCGAGGGCGTCGCCCTGACCTTCGCGGGCAAGGTGAACCGGTTGGCGATCATGGTGCGCGGCAACCTCGGTGCGGCCCTGCAGGGCTTCGTCGCACTGCCGCTGCTGGTGGGTTACGACCTCGACGATCCCAACCCCGAGGGCGCCGGCCGCATCGTGTCCTTCGACGCGGCGGGTGGCTGGAACGTCGAACTCGAGGGCTACCAGTCGGTGGGCTCGGGTTCGATCTTCGCGAAGTCGTCGATCAAGAAGTTGTACTCCCGGGTCACCGACGCGGACTCCGCGCTGGCCGCCGCCGTAGAGGCGCTCTACGACGCCGCCGACGACGACTCGGCCACCGGCGGTCCCGACCTGGCGCGTGGCATCTACCCGACGGCGGTGGTCATCGAAGCCGGCGGCGCGGTCGAGGTCACCAAGGAGCGGATTGCCGCACTGGCCCGTGAAGTCATCGAAAGGCGTTCCCGTGATCAGTCTTTCGGCATTGACGAGGGGACGGTAGAGCTGTGAGCTTCCCGTACTTCATCTCGCCGGAACAGGCGATGCGCGAGCGGTCCGAACTCGCCCGCAAGGGCATCTCCCGCGGCCGCAGCGTGATCGTGCTGGCCTACTCGGGCGGCGTGCTGTTCGTCGCGGAGAACCCGTCGCGTTCCCTGCAGAAGGTCTCCGAGCTGTACGACCGGGTCGGCTTCGCCGCGGTCGGCCGGTTCAACGAGTTCGACAACCTGCGCCGCGGTGGCATCCAGTTCGCCGACACCCGCGGGTACGCCTACGACCGGCGTGACGTGACGGGCCGTCAGCTGGCCAACGTGTACGCCCAGACCCTGGGCACCATCTTCACCGAGCAGGCCAAGCCCTACGAGGTCGAACTCTGCGTGGCCGAGGTGGCGCACTTCGGGGAGCCGAAACACCCTGAGCTGTACCGCATCACCTACGACGGCTCCATCGCCGACGAGCCACACTTCGTCGTGATGGGCGGCACCACCGAGCCGATCATCACCGCGTTGAACGACTCGTTCACCGAGAACGCCAGCCTGAGCGAGGCGGTGAAGATCGCGGTCGACGCCCTCAAGTCGGGCATCGCGGCGGCCGCGGCCAACGGCACCGAGACCCGCACGTTGGGTCCCGCCACGCTGGAGATCGCCATCTTGGACGCCAGCCGCCCGCGGCGCGCGTTCCGCCGCATCACGGGTTCGGCGCTGGAGTCGATGCTGCCGGTCGAGGACTCCTAGACCACTCCTAGACCACGTCGTCGAGGTCGTCGCCCCGACCGGTGGCGATCTCCTTGATCTTGTGCACCGAGTGGGTGGCGATGTCCATCGAACTGGAGACGATGCCCTCGACGCCGGCGGAGACGTCGCCCTTGAGGATGTGACCGGCGCTGTCGACGATGTCCGCGGACCGCTCGACGGCGTTGGTGGCGATGTCCTTGACCGACTCGATCGCGTCTCGGGGGTTGAAGCCCATCAGATTCTCCTCTTCACGACGACGTTTGGCCCCAACCGTAGCGTCCCGGGGCAACGCCGGGGCGAATGGTCACCACGCCTGGCACCCACAACCCGTAAGCTCGTCTACGTGCAGCGGCGAATCATGGGCATTGAGACCGAATTCGGTGTGACGTGCACGTTTCACGGTCACCGAAGGCTGTCTCCCGACGAAGTTGCCCGCTATCTCTTCCGACGCGTGGTCTCGTGGGGGCGCAGCTCCAACGTGTTCCTCCGCAATGGCGCCCGTCTCTATCTCGACGTGGGGTCGCATCCGGAGTACGCGACCGCCGAGTGCGACAGCCTCATTCAGCTGGTCACCCATGACCGCGCAGGTGAGCGCGTGTTGGAGGACCTCCTGGTCGACGCCGAGCAGCGCCTCGCCGACGAGGGCATCGGTGGTGACATCTACCTGTTCAAGAACAACACCGACTCCGCCGGCAACTCCTACGGCTGCCACGAGAACTACCTCATCGTCCGCGCCGGCGAGTTCTCCCGGATCTCCGACGTCCTGTTGCCCTTCCTGGTCACGCGCCAATTGATCTGCGGCGCGGGCAAAGTGCTGCAGACGCCCAAGGCGGCCACGTTCTGCCTGAGCCAGCGCGCCGAACACATCTGGGAGGGCGTCTCCAGCGCGACCACCCGCAGCCGGCCCATCATCAACACCCGCGACGAGCCGCACGCCGACGCCGAGAAGTACCGCCGCCTGCACGTCATCGTCGGCGACTCCAACATGTGCGAGGCCAGCACCATGCTCAAGGTGGGCACCGCGGCGCTGGTGCTCGAGATGATCGAGGCGGGCGTGCCGTTCCGGGACTTCTCGCTCGACAATCCCATCCGGGCCATCCGCGAGGTCAGCCACGATCTGACGGGTCGCCGTCCGGTGCGGCTGGCCGGTGGCCGGCAGGCCAGCGCGCTCGACATCCAGCGCGAGTACTACAGCCGTGCCGTCGAGCACCTGCAGACCCGTGAACCCAATGCCCAGATCGAGATGGTCGTGGATCTCTGGGGGCGCCAACTCGACGCCGTCGAGAGCCAGGACTTCGCCAAGGTCGACACCGAGATCGACTGGGTCATCAAGAAGAAGCTGTTCGAGCGCTACCAGGACCGCTACGACATGGAGCTGTCCGACCCCAAGATCGCGCAGCTCGACCTGGCCTACCACGACATCAAGCGCGGTCGCGGGGTGTTCGACCTGCTCCAGCGCAAGGGTCTGGCAGCGCGCATCACCACCGACGAGGACATCGACGCGGCGGTCAACGAGCCCCCGCAGACCACCCGGGCCAAGCTCCGTGGCGAGTTCATCAGCGCCGCGCAGGCCGCGGGCCGGGACTTCACCGTCGACTGGGTGCATCTCAAGCTCAACGACCAGGCGCAGCGCACGGTGCTGTGCAAGGACCCGTTCCGCTCGGTCGACGAACGCGTGAAGCGCCTCATCGCGTCGATGTAAGTGACGTCCCGGGGCACGCCTTAAGCTCTCTGGGTGGGGATCTCCAAAGTCGAGCGCTTGATGAACCTCGTCATCGCGTTGCTGTCGACCCGTTCGTTCATCACGGCCGAACGCATCCGGGAGACCGTGTCCGGCTACGCCGAGAGCCCCAGTGACGAAGCCTTCTCGCGAATGTTCGAGCGGGACAAGAACGAACTGCGTGACCTCGGCATCCCCCTGGAGACGGGCCGGGTGTCGTCCATGGATCCCACGGAGGGCTATCGGATCAACCGCGAGGCCTACGCGCTGGCGCCCGTGGAGTTGACGCCGGACGAAGCCGCCGCCGTCGCCATGGCCACGCAGCTGTGGGAATCACCGGAACTCGTCACGGCCACCCAGGGCGCGTTGCTGAAGCTGCGCGCGGCCGGGGTGGACGTCGACGCGCCCGAGTCGGCGGTCGCCATCACCACCACCGCCGCGCTGCCCGGTCTGCGGGGGTCGGAGGACGTGCTGGGAATCCTGTTGGCGGCGATCGACTCTGGGCGGGCGGTCCAGTTCAAGCATCGGGCCTCACGCGGCGAGCCGTACACCGAGCGCACCGTCGAACCGTGGGGCGTGGTCACCTTCCGCGGGCGCTGGTACCTGGTGGGGCACGACCGCACCCGCGACGCCACCCGCACCTTCCGCCTGTCGCGCATCGACGCCGACGTGACGGCGATCGGGCCCAGGGACGCGGTGCGCCGACCGGACGGCGTCGACCTCCGTCACATCGTGCACCTCGCCGTCGCCGACGCGCCGCCCAGCGCGCAGGCGCGGGTCTGGGTGGCCGAGGGCCGCGGCACGGCGTTGCGCCGCCAGGCCGTCACCACGACGCCGCGCGCGTTGGCGGGGCGCGCCGGCGACGAGATCGCGCTCGACGTGAGCCGCGAGGACCAACTGGCGCGCGACGTCGCCAGCTGCGGTGCCGACGCCGTCGTCCTCGATCCGGCGTCGCTGCGCGAGAACGTCGTCGAACGGTTCCGCGCGCACGCGGGAGTGGGGGAGCGCTCGTGAGCAGCGTCTCGACGCGGCTGGTCCGGCTGCTGAACATGGTGCCGTACTTCCAGGCCAACCCGAGGATCACCCGGGCCGAGGCCGCCGCCGAACTGGGCGTCACCGAGTCGCAGCTCACCCAGGATCTCGACCAGCTGTGGATGTGCGGCCTGCCCGGGTACGGGCCCGGCGACCTCATCGACTTCGAGTTCTCCGGCGACACCATCGACGTCACCTTCTCGGCGGGCATGGATCATCCGCTGCGCCTGACCTCGCCGGAGGCGACCGGCATCCTGGTGGCACTGCGGGCGCTGCTCGAGGTGCCCGGCATCGTCGACCCCGAGGCCGCCCGCAGTGCCATCGCGAAGATCGAGTCCGCCGCGGGCACCGCCACCGGGGCCAGGGAGGGTGCCGACGCCGCCGTCGAGGAACCGGCGCCCGTCGAGAGCGGGATCGCTGCAGCGGTGCGCGCAGCGGTGCGCGACGGCCGCGCCCTGGCCATCGACTACTACTCGGCCAGTCACGACGCGTTGACGAGCCGTGTCGTCGACCCGATCCGGGTGGTGCTGGTCGCCGACCACTCCTATCTCGAGGCGTGGTGCCGAACCGCCGAGGGCGTCCGGCTCTTCCGCTTCGACCGCATCGTCGACGCCCGGGTGCTCGACGAGCGGTCCACCCCGCCGGAGCCCGCCGTGGCCGCCCGCCCGGACACCTCGCTGTTCGACGCCGACCCGTCGTTGCCCGCGGCGACCCTGCTGATCGACCGGTCCGCGGCCTGGATGTTCGACTACTACCCGCTGAGGGTGGTGCGCGAGCATCCCGACGGTGCCTTCGAGGCGGCGATGACGTACGCCTCGGAGGGTTGGATGGTGCGCTTCGTCCTTGGCTTCGGCTCGGCGGTGCGCATACTGGAACCACGGGCGTTGGCCGACCGGGTTCGCGAATCCGCCGCGGCGGCGCTGGAGGCCTACGAGGCCGTCGTTGTCAACGAGGACGGGTAGACTCGTCCGCAACACTTGGAGGTGTCCAAATTGGGTGGTCTACAGCCGTGGCACTGGTTGATCGTCATCGCGGTGTTCGTCTTGCTGTTCGGAGCCAAGAAGCTCCCCGACGCTGCGCGTTCGCTGGGCAAGTCGATGCGAATCTTCAAGTCCGAGATCAAGGAGATGCAGTCCGACGGCAAGGACGCCGAGACGCCGCATCCGGCGCCGTCGCCCATCACGTCGGAACGAGTTCAGCCGGAGGCCGCACCCGTGCAGTCTCCCGAGCAACGACCGGCCTGATCTCACTCTTCCCACCAGCGCACCGCGAGGTTGCGCGGCTGATTGGCGTCTAGACACCCCGTGCGCATCCCTGGAATTCTGAAGCGGCTCGATCCTCGTCGTCGGCGGTCGCAAGCCAATCCAGACGGCACCATGTCGCTGGTCGACCACCTGCACGAGCTGCGCAACCGCGTCCTGATCGCGGTGGCGGCGATTCTGGTGACGACCGTCTTCGGCTTCGTCTGGTACACCCACGGCTTCTTCGGGCTGCCCAGCCTCGGCGACTGGCTCCGGGCGCCGTACTGCTCGCTGCCTGCGTCGTCGCGAGCCGACATCGCGCCCGACGGCCAGTGCCGGTTGCTCGCCACCGCGCCCTTCGACCAGTTCATGCTTCGCTTCAAGGTCGCGCTGACCGCGGGCGTCGTCCTGGCGTGTCCGGTGTGGCTCCAACAGTTGTGGGCCTTCATCACCCCGGGGCTGTACCAAAGGGAGCGCCGGTTCGCCTCGGTGTTCGTCGCCTTCGGGGCGGCGCTGTTCATCGGCGGCGCCGTGCTGGCCTACGTCGTGCTGTCCCAGGCGCTGGCGTTCCTGCTCACCGTGGGCAGCGACGTGCAGATCACCGCGCTCAACGGTGACCAGTACTTCGGGTTCCTGATCAACCTGCTGCTGGTGTTCGGCATCAGCTTCGAGTTCCCCCTGCTGATCGTCATGTTGAACCTGGTGGGCATGCTGCCGTACGAGAAGCTGAGGTCGTGGCGGCGTGGCCTGATCTTCGGGTTGTTCGTCTTCGCCGCGTTCGCGACGCCCGGCTCGGATCCGTTCTCCATGCTGGCGTTGGCGCTCGCCCTGTCGCTGCTCCTCGAGTTGGCCATCCAGGTCGCCCGGTTCAACGACAAGCGCAAGGCCCGCCGGGCGGCCATCGAGGACGTCCCCGACGACCAGGCGGCCCCCATCGGCAGCGTCGAGCCCGTCGAGGTACCCAGCGCCGTGCCGACCCCGTCCCGGCTGGGCATCGATGACCAAGCCACCTGATCCGCCGACCGGCCCGACGCAGCTCGACGACTTCACCGCGCAGTTGCCGTTCTCGCTGGACCCCTTTCAGATCCGCGCCTGCAAGGCACTGGAGAACGGCCACGGCGTCCTGGTGTGCGCGCCCACCGGCGCCGGCAAGACCGTCGTAGGTGAGTTCGCCGTACACCTCGCGCTGGCGGCGGGCCGAAAGTGCTTCTACACCACCCCGATCAAGGCGCTGAGCAACCAGAAGCACAACGACCTGGTGCAGCGGTACGGCGCCGAGCGCATCGGGTTGCTGACCGGCGATCAGAACGTCAACGGCGACGCCCCGATCGTCGTGATGACCACCGAAGTGCTGCGCAACATGCTGTACGCCAACTCCGATGCGCTGCACGGCCTTTCCCACGTCGTGATGGACGAGGTGCACTTCCTGGCCGACCGGATGCGCGGCGCCGTCTGGGAGGAGGTCATCCTGCACCTCTCCGAAGACGTGCGGCTGGTCAGCCTGTCGGCGACGGTGAGCAACGCCGAGGAATTCGGCGGCTGGATCCAGACGGTTCGCGGCGACACCACCGTCGTCGTCGACGAGCACCGACCCGTCCCGCTCTGGCAGCACATGATGGTCGGCAAGCGCGTGTTCGACCTGTTCGAGGGCCCCAACACCACCGGCGACCGCAGCCTGGTGGACCCCGAGTTGATCCGCCACATCTCGCATCGGCGAGAGGCCGACCGGCTCTCGGACTGGCAACCCCGCGGGCGCGGGCGCCAGGGCAACCGGGGCGGCGGCCGCCCCACCATCTACCGCCCGCCGGCACGGCCCGACGTGATCGGCGTCCTCGACCACGAGGGCCTGCTGCCCGCCATCACGTTCGTGTTCTCCCGGGCCGGCTGCGACGCCGCGGTGAAGCAGTGTCTGCGTTCCTCGTTGCGGCTCACCGACGAGAAGGAGCGGGCGCGCATCGCCGAGGTCATCGACCGTCGGTGCGCCGACCTCGACGACGCCGACCTGGTGGTGCTCGGCTACTACGAGTGGCGCGAGGGATTGCTGCGCGGCATCGCCGCCCACCATGCGGGACTGCTGCCGGTGTTCCGGCACACCGTCGAGGAACTGTTCACCGCCGGTTTGGTCAAGGCCGTGTTCGCCACGGAGACACTGGCTCTGGGCATCAACATGCCGGCGCGGACCGTCGTGCTGGAGCGGCTGGTCAAGTTCAACGGCGAACAGCACGCTCCGCTGACACCGGGGGAGTACACGCAGCTCACGGGTCGCGCCGGGCGTCGCGGCATCGACGTCGAGGGGCACGCCGTGGTGCTGTGGCACCCCGACGTCGAACCCGCCGACGTCGCCGGCCTCGCGTCGACCCGCACGTTCCCCCTTCGCAGTTCGTTCGCGCCGTCGTACAACATGACCATCAACCTGACCAACCACATGGGGCCCGAGCAGGCGCACCAGCTGCTGGAGCGGTCGTTCGCGCAGTTCCAAGCCGACCGCTCCGTCGTCGGTCTGGTTCGCGGCGTGACCCGCGGGGAGAAGATGATGGACGAGATCGCCGCGGAGTTCGGTGGTCGGGACGCGCCCATCCTCGAGTACGCGCGGTTGCGCGCGACCATCGCCGAGCGCGAACGCACGCAGTCCCGCGCGTCTCGGCTGCAGCGCAGGCAAGCGGCCAACGACGCGCTGTCCGCGTTGCGCCGCGGCGACATCATCACCATCGGACAGGGTCGCCGCGGAGGGCTTGCGGTGGTTCTCGAGCCGGCCGGCGACGGGGACGACCCCAGGCCGCTGGTGCTCACCGAAGACCGTTGGGCAGGCCGCATTTCGTCGACCGACTTCTCGGGATCGTCGCTGCGGGTCGGGTCGATGACGTTGCCCAAGCGGGTCGAACACCGCCAACCCCGGGTCCGCCGGGACGTCGCGTCGGCGTTGCGGACGGCCGCAGCCGGACTGCCCGTGCCGTCCGGACGGCCCAAACGTGGTCAGCAGGGCCAGGATCGGGACCACGACGTCGACCCCGAGCTCGCCGGCTTGCGCGAGCAACTGAAGTCGCACCCTGCGCATCACCTCGCCGACCGTGACGAGCGGGTCCGGCAAGCCGAGCGCTTCCTGCGCATCGAGCGGGACAACGCCGACATCAAGAGGAAGGTCAACGCCGCGACCAACTCGCTGGCCCGCACCTTCGACCGAATCGTGCTGCTGCTCACCGGTCGTGGCTTCATCGAGCAGACCGCGGACGGTGATCTGGTGGTCACCGACGACGGCCGCCTGCTGTCGCGGATCTACAGCGAAAGCGACCTGTTGGTCGCGGAATGTCTGCGCACCGGCACCTGGAACGGACTCGACGCCGCCGAGCTCGCCGGGGTGGTGTCGGCGGTGCTGTTCGAGTCGCGTGGCGACACTCCGGGTGGGTCGGCGATCGTCGAGGGCGCGACACCCGGCATGCGGCGGGCACTGTCGCAGACTCGCCGGTCGTGGGCGGAGATTCGCGCGGAGGAGCAGCAGCACCGGCTCCCGGCGAGTCGCGAGCCCGACGTCGGTTTCGTCGCCGCCATCCACCGGTGGGCGACCACGGGCGACCTGTCGGCGTCGTTGGCGGCGTCCGACGCCTCGGGCAGCGGATCTCCGCTGTCGGCAGGTGATTTCGTGCGGTGGTGTCGTCAGGTCCTCGATTTGCTCGACCAGGTGCGAAATGCCGCCCCCACACCGGCGTTGCGGACGTCCGCGAAACGCGCAATCGACGCGATTCGGCGCGGCGTCGTGGCAGTTGACGCGGGGTAGGGTGTGGCCAGCGTTTCGATTTCGACTGCAGATGTGACCAAGGAGAGACGATGAGCGGACCGCAGGGATCCGATCCCACCCAGCCGTGGGCGGGTCAGCAGCCGGCCGATCCCGCGTGGCAGCCGCAGGGCCCCGAGCAGCCGCAGCCGGAGCAGTCGCCCTGGGGTCAGCAGCCTCCCGCGTATGGCCAGCAGCCCCCCGCGTACGGCGGGCAGCCGCAGTACCAGCAGCCCACCTACGGTCAGCCGCAATACCAGCAGCCGCCCACGGCGTACGGCCCGTCGTCGTACCCGCAGCAGCCGCAGTACGGTCAGCAGCCGCAGTACGGACAGCCGCCGCAGTACGGCCAGTACGACCCGAACCAGCAGTACGGTCAGCCGCCCGGGCAGTACGACCCGAATCAGCAGTTCTCCCCGTACTCGTCGACCGATGCGGGTTCCAAGAAGTCGAAGGGGCTCGTCCTCGGCGTGGTCGGCGCCCTGGTGGCGATCGTCGTCGTGGTCGTCGGCATCCTCGGCTTCTGGAAGCCGGGCTTCTTCATGACCACCAACCTCGACATCAAGGCCGCCCAGTCGGGTGTGCAGCAGATCCTGAGTGACTCGACCAACGGCTACGGCGCGAAGAACGTTCAGGACGTCAACTGCAACGACGGCGCCAACCCCAAGGTCGTCAAGGGCGGCACGTTCGACTGCGAGGTCAGCATCGACGGCACCAAGCGTCAGGTGACGGTGACGTTCCAGGACAACAGCGGCACCTACGAGGTCGGCCGCCCCCGCTAGCGCGCCGGCAGTCCGTCGAGCGCCTTCTGGAGGCGTCCGACCGACGACGCGACGCCGAACTCCCCGGCGAGTTCGGCCACCCGGCGAGGATCGCGGGCGGTCAGCGGCAACAGATCCGAGTCGGTCGACATGCCGACCTCGGCGTCGGTGGCCACTCGGACGACCTTCTCCGCCGCAGTCACGTAGTCGGTGGCGGCGGCGAGCTTCTTGCGTTGCGCCGCAGGCATCTTCGACGCCGAGTCGTGGGCCGCGGCCATTATCCGCTCCAGTGAGCCGTACTGGGCCAGCAGGGTGGACGCCGTCTTGTCGCCGATGCCGGCCACCCCGGGCAGACCGTCGGACGGGTCGCCGCGCAGCAGGGCCAGTTCGGCGTAGGCGGCGCCCGCCCGCTCGAGTGGCACCCCGTACTGCTCGGCGACCTCGCGCGGGCCGAAGAGCGTCGCCTTGGCCAGGCCGCGGCCGATGTAGAGCACCCTGACCTGGTGGGGGTCGTCGGTGGCGAGCTGAAGCAGGTCGCGGTCGCCGCTGACCACCACGACGGGGTCGACGCGCTCGCGCGTGGCCAGTGTGCCCAGGACGTCGTCGGCCTCGTATCCGGGCGCGCCCGCGGTGGCGATGCCGAAGGCGTCGAGCATCGCCATGATCATGTCGACCTGTGGCGTGAGGTCGTCGGGGACTTCCTCGACGTCGGGCTCACCCGCGGCGCGTTCCTCCTCGACCCGGTGTGCCTTGTAGGACGGGATCAGGTCGACCCGCCACTGCGGTCGCCAGTCGAGATCCAGGCAGACCACCAGCCGGGACGGACGGTGGTTGGTGACCAGGGTGGCGACGGCGTCGAGGAAGCCGCGCAGCGCGTTCACCGGCCGGCCGTCGGGAGCCTTGATGGACGACGGAACCCCGAAGAACGAGCGGAACCACATGCTGGCGCCGTCGAGGAGCAGGACGGGTGCGGTCATCGATTGACAGTAGCGTGCGGTATTGATGGAGCCATGGGCTTGTCCGTGGACCGCGTAGACCACGTCGTCGTCAACACCGTCGACGTCGACCGCACCGTCGACTGGTACGTCCGGGTGCTGGGAATGACCCGCGAGGTCTTCGGCGAGGCCCGGATCGCGCTGCGGTTCGGCGACCAGAAGCTCAACGTCCGGCCCACCGGTGCGCCGAACTGGGTCACCGCGGCCGTCGACTCGCCCGGCACCCTCGACCTGTGCTTCGTCGTCGACGCCGACGCCGATGCCGTCGGTGCGCATCTGCGGTCGTGCGGCGTGGAGATCACCGAGGGGCCGGTCGCCAAGACGGGCGCGCTCGGGCCGATGACGTCGCACTACTGCCGCGACCCAGACGGCAACCTGATCGAGGTCGCCACGTATCGGCGCGCCGATTAATCTCGACGGCATGGACACCGGCAGATTCGGCACGGACGTATACGCGGGACGCTTGCGGGCGGCGACGGCTGCTGCCGCCGATGCCGGGCTGGCAGGTCTGGTGATCACACCCGGGTATGACCTGCGCTACCTCGTCGGGTCGCGGGCGCAGACCTTCGAGCGACTGACCGCGTTGGTGCTGCCCGTCGACGGCGAGCCGACGGTGGTGGTGCCGCGGATGGAGTTGGCGGCGCTGAAGGACTCCGCGGTGGTGGAACTTGGCCTGCGCGTGCTGGATTGGGTGGACGGCGAGGACCCGTACGCTCTGGTCGCCGGGGTGTTCGGAGACGGCCCGGTTGCCACTGCGGTCACCGACGCGATGCCCGCGCTGCACCTGCTGCCGCTGGCGGAGGTGTTGGGTACCGTGCCGGTGCTGGCGACGAGCGTGCTGCGCCGGTTGCGGATGATCAAGGACGCCGCGGAGGTCGACGCGCTCCGCAAGGCGGGCGCCGCGATCGACCGGGTGCACGCACGCGTGCCCGGGTTCCTGGTACCGGGGCGCACCGAGGCCGACGTGGCCGCCGACATCGCCGAAGCCATTGTCGCCGAGGGGCATTCGGAGGTGGCGTTCATCATCGTCGGGTCGGGACCCAACGGTGCCGACCCGCATCACGAATGCTCCGACCGCGTGCTGCAGGCGGGTGACGTGGTGGTCGTCGACATTGGTGGCCCCTACGAGCCTGGGTACAACTCGGATTCGACGCGGACCTACAGCATCGGCCAGCCCGCCGGCGACGTGGCGGGGCGGTACGCCGTGCTGCAGCGGGCGCAGCAGGCTGCGGTGGCCGCGGTCAGGCCCGGCGTCACCGCGGAGCAGATCGACGCCGCCGCGCGCGACGTGCTGGCCGCGGAGGGCTTGGCGGAGGCCTTCGTGCACCGCACCGGTCACGGCATCGGCCTCTCCGTCCACGAGGAGCCCTACATCGTCGCGGGCAACGATCTGCCGCTCGAGGAGGGCATGGTGTTCAGCGTCGAGCCGGGTATCTACTTCCCCGGCTCGTGGGGCGCCCGCATCGAGGACATCGTCGTCGTCACCAGCGACGGCGCGCAGTCGGTCAACGACCAGCCCCGCGATCTCGTCGTCGTCCCGGTCTAGTCCGGCGCCCGTTCGCGTTGGACGCGGGCGGCGCGGTCCTGGGCGCGGGTGGTCTTTCGCCGTGGCATGGTGAGCCCGGACATATGCGTTGCAGGCACCCCGGTCGCGACCACGGTGGCGGTCGGTTCTGACAGTTCGGGGAACAGCTGCCGACTGCCCGGTGTGGTGACGTACTGCCGGCCGTCGGGTGCGGTCCAGATGACGGTGCCGTCGTCGAGTTGCTCGTCACGCCAACCACTTTCCCCGCCCCAGAACGTCTTCAGCAAGTGGTGTCGACGGCATAGACATTTCAGATTCGACGCCGCCGTCGGTCCGCACGGCCACGGAATCGTATGATCCACGTCGCAATTCGTCGCCGGTGCACGGCAGCCTGGGAAGCGACACGTCAGGTCGCGGCACCGGACGAAGTCGGCCAGCTTCTTCGACGGCCGGTTCCGCGGTTCGGGTGGGGCTTGGCCGGGGTGGACGATCCGGGTGATCGTGGCGCCGACGGTGGCTCGGCAGGCGATGGCGCCGGGGAGGAACTGTCCGCCCATCATCGTGGCGGGTCGCAGGCTGGCCAGGCGCCCCGGTGCGGGGGTGAGGGCTTCGGTCAGGGTCAGCTCCCGCAGGGGCTTGGCGAACATGGTCGGGGCTCCGCCGTCGAGGGCGGTGCGCTCGTCGGCGGGAGTGGGGAGGATGCTCGAACCTGGTTGCGGGGCAGCCTCATTGAAGGTGAGAGGGATTGCAGGGTCGGCGGGGTCGGCCTCGTCCTGTGCAACAGCATCATTCACGTCCGTAGCGTCTGCTGCGTCGGCTGGTTCGGGCTCAGTGGGTTCCGGCTCTGGTGGCAGCGGTGCCGGTGTCTCGGGCTTCGCGATGGTGTCTGCGGACGCGATGACGTAGACCACCACCCCGGTCGAGGGGGGGTTCTCCCCGGCGGGGCAGTCCTCGGTCTGACACAGGCAGGCCAGGCGGTCCGCGCCGTGGGCCCACGCTCCCATCGCGTCGGCACGCCGCTGATCCAACGTGCGCGGGTCGGCCGGGCAGACCGTACGAGCGAGGGCGTCCATGCGCGCGTCGACGGCCTTCGCGTCATGGGCGAACAGGGTCGCAAACACGGTGGCCATGCCGCTGCCGTCCTCGTCGCCGACCTCCACCGACCGGCCCCGGGCGCGGGTTTCGGTGCGGATCACTGCCTGCGGGTCGACGTGGGCGACGAAGGCGTCCACGGTTTTCTCCAGCGCGGCCACCGACAGAGATTCCCGGCTGCTCAGCGCCTCGGCCAGCAGCCGGTCCAGTTCGTGGAGAGCCGAGGGGTCGACGACCAGGGCGCCGCGCTGCACGACCGCTCGGACCAGTTGGTAGGTGATCAGCCCCTCGGCGAACACCGCGGCGACGAGGGGAAAGCGTTCGTGCAGGGCGACGGCGATCAGGAGTTGGTTGGACGCGGCGCCCGTGGTGATCCGCAACGCTGCCCCGATGTGGGCGGCCACGGCGTCGAAGTTGTCCACGCACCAGAGGTCACGGGATTCCGAACCGGAGGCGGAGTAGGCAGTCTCCAGCATGCCCGCCATCGCGGCCACCTTGCGGGCGCACGCTGTGGACTCCGTCCGCGACCACGCTTCCACCGCACCGGCACCCGAGGTGCCGACGGTGGAGGCGACCACTGAATCGAACATACATTCGACAGTAGGCGCGGTAACCGACGAAAACCAGGCCCGGCCAGCGAGCCTGTGGATGAATCAACGGCCCTGTGCACAACTCCACGTCCAAGCGCGAATATGTCGGGGCGACATGCTAATCCGCGAGAATCACGCGTCCTGGCTTCGATCCAAGAGTTCCGACGACCCGAGCACCCGCTCGATCCGCACCTCGATCACCACGCGGCGGGGGTTGACCCGCGGCGTGCGGTAGCGCTGGGCGTAGCGGAGTTCGGCGTCGCGTACGGCCTCGGGCTCGGCGCTCACCGTCGAACTGCCCTCCAGCGACAACCACCGGGCACCGTCCACCTGGCTGAGCACGGCGACACCACGCTGGTCGGCGTTCACTGCCTTCTGCGAACCGCCTGTGGTGATGACCCGCGCCACGTGCGTCTTGGGGTCGAAGGTGAATCCAACGGCCACCACGTGCGGTGAATTGTCGGCCCGCAGGGTGGTCAGCATGGCGAGGTGCCGTTCGGTCAGGAACGCCAGCGCATCGTTCGTCAGTCGCGTAGTTGCCTTCGCCATCGGGGTCCAACCTAGCGCAGGACATAATCGCAACCATGAAGGACACGGCGGACAACCGCCTGGTAGTCGTTTTCGGTGGGCGCAGCGAGATCGGCGTCGAAATTGCGACCCGGTTGGCCAGCGGCGCGACGGTGGTGCTGGCGGCGCGCAACGCCGATCGGCTGGCCGACGAGGTCGCGGCCGTGACGGCGGCCGGGGCCGCGGCGGTCCACGCCCGCGAGTTCGACGCCGACGCACTCGACTCGCACGCACCGCTCGTCGAGTCGATCGTCGCTGAATTCGGCTCGATCGGCACCGCCGTGGTGGCGTTCGGAATCCTCGGAAACCAAGCCCGCGCCGAGACGGACCCCGCCCATGCCGCCGCAATCGTGCACACCGACTACACCGCCCAGGTGAGCCTGCTGACCGTGCTCGCCGCGACCATGCGCTCGGCGGCGCGCGGCACGATCGTGGTGTTCTCGTCGGTGGCCGGCGTGCGCCCCCGGCGCGCCAACTACGTGTACGGCTCGGCCAAGTCGGGCCTCGACGCGTTCGCCCGCGGGCTCACCGACGCCCTGCACGGCTCCGGCGTTCGCCTGCTGCTGGTGCGGCCCGGCTTCGTCATCGGCCGGATGACCGAGGGCATGTCACCCGCCCCGCTGTCCAGCACGCCGACGCAGGTGGCCGACGCCGTGACGGCAGCACTCGCCAAGGGGCGCAGCGAGATCTGGGTGCCGCGATCATTGGCGGTGCTCGTCCTGGCGTTCCGGCTGATGCCGCGGGCGATCTGGCGTAGGTTGCCCCGATGATCGTCGTCGTGGGGATCGGGGCCGACGGGATGTCGGGCCTGCCCACCGCCTCCAGGGTCGAATTGTCAAGAGCCACGATGATCTACGGCTCGCCGCGGCAATTGGATCTGCTCGACGACTCCGTGTCGGCGCGTCGCCGGGCGTGGCCGTCGCCGCTGCTGCCCGCGCTGCGGACACTGCTCGACGGCGCCGCGGACGACGTGCACGTCATCGCCAGCGGCGACCCGCTACTGCACGGCATCGGCAACACGTTGATCCGGATGTACGGACCCGAGCGGGTGGCGGTGCTGCCGCACGTGTCGTCGGTGACGCTGGCGTGCGCCCGGGTCGGCTGGGCGGTGCAGGACACCGAGATCATCAGCCTCGTCACCGCGCAGGTGCACACCGCGGTGCGTCGCGGTGGTCAGGCGGTGGTGTTGTCGCGTGACGCCGACAGCCCGGCCACGCTGGCGCGGCTGCTCGCCGAAACCGGGCGCGGCGCTTCCGAACTGACCATTCTCGAACAGCTCGGTGGACCCCAGGAGCGCCGCCGGTCGGCCACCGCGCGCGAGTGGGCGGGCCGCCCGCCGCACGACGTGGACAAGCTCAACGTGATGGCCGTGCGGTACCTGCCCGACGAACGTTCCGCCCATGCACTGCCCGACGACGCCTTCGCCCACGACGGGCAGATCACCAAGCAGTCGGTCCGGGCGGTCACGCTCGCGGCCCTGGGGCCGCGGCCCGGCGAGCTGCTGTGGGACGTCGGATCCGGCTCGGGCAGTATCGCCGTCGAATGGTGCCGCAGCGCATCGGGTTGTGCGGCGGTGGCCTTCGAACGCGACGTCGTCCGTCGCGCGCGGATCGAGACCAACGCGATCGCATTCGGTGCCGCGGTGGAGGTGCGCGGGGCGGCGCCGGCCCACTTCGACGGTGCCGCCGAACCCGCGGCGATCTTCGTCGGCGGCGGTCTGACCCACCCCGGACTGCTCGAGGGCTGCTTCGACCACCTGCCCGTGGGCGGCCGGCTGGTCGCCAACGTCGTCACCGTGGAGTCCGAAGCGGTGGTCGCGCAATGGTATTCGCGGATCGGAGGAACGTTGAGACGGATTCAACACTCGCACGGTGAGCCCGTCGGAGGCTTCACCGGATGGCGTGCCGCGATGCCCGTCACCCAGTGGATGGTGACCAAGCGATGACCGTCTACTTCATCGGCGCCGGGCCGGGCGCGGCCGACCTGATCACCGTTCGCGGAGAACGCCTGCTCAAGCGGTGTCCGGTGTGCCTGTACGCGGGCTCGATCATGCCCGACGACCTGCTGGCGCTGTGCCCGCCGGACGCCAGGGTGGTCGACACGGGACCACTGACGCTGGAACAGATCGTGGCCGAACTCACCGACGCGCACGCCGCGGGGCTGGACGTGGCACGCCTGCACTCGGGGGACCCGTCCATCTACAGCGCATTGGCCGAACAGTGCCGCCGGCTCGACGCCGCCGGCGTCGACTACGAGGTGGTGCCGGGGGTGCCTGCCTTCGCGGCCGCCGCGGCCGCCCTTGGTCGCGAGCTGACCGTGCCCGGCGTCGCCCAGACCGTGACGCTCACCCGGGTCGCGACCCTGTCGACGGCGATGCCGCCGGGGGAGGACCTGCAAACGCTGTCCAAACCCGGTGCCACGTTGGTGCTGCACCTCGCGGCCGCCCAGGTCGACGCGATCGTCCCCGACCTGATCGCCGGTGGGTACGCCGCCGAAACCCCCTGTGCCGTAGTGGCGTTCGCGTCATGGCCGCAGGAGACGGTGCTGCGGTGCAGCCTCGGCGAGCTGGCCGACCGCGTCCATGCCGCGGGGGTCACCCGCACCGCCGTCATCGTCGTCGGAGACGTGCTGGCGGCCGACGGCTTCTCCGACAGCTACCTCTACTCGTCGGGGCGGCGCCGCGGAAGCCGGCACTGATGCGGCTGCTGCTGCTCGGCGGAACGTCAGAGGCGCGCGCACTGGCGGCGGAGTTGAATGCCGAAGCGACGGTGATCAGTTCGCTGGCCGGTCGTGTCCCGGATCCGGCGTTGCCCGTCGGGAAGGTTCGCATCGGGGGCTTCGGGGGCGTCGACGGGTTGCGCCGCTGGGTGCGTGACGAGCGGGTCGACGCCGTCGTCGACGCCACCCACCCGTTCGCCGCCCGCATCACCGCCAACGCGGCACGTGCCTGCCGCGAGGAGGGGGTGCCGCACGTCGTGTTGGCGCGACCCGCGTGGCCGGCCGGCGACGCCATCGTGGTCGGCTCCGACGTCGAGGCCGCGGACGTGGTGTCCCGCAACCGCTATGGGCGGGTCTTCCTCACCACGGGGCGCTCCGGCAGCGCGGCGTTCGCCGGCGTCGACGCGTGGTTCCTGATCCGCGCGGTCACCTCACCGGACGACGTCGAGTTGCCGCCACGTCACCACCTGCTGCTGTCGCGCGGCCCGTACCGCTACGCCGACGAGCGAAGGCTGTTGACGGAACATCGGATCGAAGCGCTGGTGACGAAGAACAGCGGCGGCGACATGACGCGGGACAAGGTCACCGCCGCCGACGACCTCGGCATCCCCGTGATCATGGTGCAGCGGCCACGCCTGCCGGACGACGTGACCGCCGTGCCGACCGTAACCGAGGCCGCGGCGTGGGTCAGGTCCCTCTGACCAGGTCCAGGCTGCCGAGTTCGCGGATGGCCTGGCATCCGCGCTGCATCATCACCAGCATCATGTCGTCGCCGCGATCGGTGGCCACGGAGAACGCACACCCGAGGACCGACAGGAACGGCACCTGCAACATGCCGACGCGGTAGTCGCGCCAGCAGGTGTCGAAGTCGTAGTCGGCCATCCCGTATTCGGACAGCTCCGCGAAGTAGGCCGCGACGAGGTTCCGGTCCAACGCTGACCGGGTCTCGGGCATCAGGCTGGTGCCGGTGAAGTAGGCCAGGTCGCGTGCGGGCAGCCCGACGCCCAACGTCTGCCAGTCGACCACCGTGACGTGACTGCGGTCGGGTGTGAAGAGCAGGTTGTCGAGGCGGTAGTCGCCGTGCATGAGGGCGAAGCGATCACGGTCGGCCGTCAACCACGGCGTCACGGCCGACATGGACTCGGTGATCAGGTCGCGATCCTCGGCCGTCATCCGCGAACCCAGTCGATCCAGCGTCATCTGCGCGGCCATCACGGCGACGTCACCGAGGCCCTTCATGGCGTCCTCGGTCGCGGTCGACATGACCAGGCCCTGGAACTCGGGCCACCTCGGGTCACACCACGTGGGGCCGTGCAGGCCGGCCAGCGCGCGGACGGCCAGCTCCGCCTCGTCGGCCGTGCAGCCGGCGATCTGGTCGCCCTGCACCGCGGGCGCCATGTCGGCCAGCAGAAGCACGAAATCGCCGCCGTCGTCGGAGATCTCGCAGTGGAAGTGCCGGGGAATGGGCACCCGGACCACGTCGGCGACGTCGGTGTAGAAGGCGTGTTCGGAGCGGTACCCGAGGGCGACCCGGTCGCGCACGGCGTCGTCCTGGGAGGACAGCTTGACGGCGAACGTGTCGGGAAGCTGCGAGTCCTCAGCCGCGTACCGAACCGCGAGCCGGTAGGTCGCGCCCGTCTGGCCGGTGCCGATCGGCGTGACGTCGGTGGATCGAACCTCGGTCCCCAGCACGGTCTCGACCCACTGCGGCGTCACGTCCGCCGGACTGCGCGGAATCGAGACGGCCGGCGGCATGCGCCCTGTCATGGGGCCGGACCCTAACCGCCCCGCTGGACACTTGTCTACTCTCGCTCCGTCGCCACGGCGTTGACGGCGGCCGCGGCCATGGCGCTACCGCCACGACGTCCCGTCACGACGAGGTAGTCCATGCCGCGCGGACGGTCGATCAGCTCGTCCTTGGACTGCGCCGAGCCCACGAAGCCGACCGGACCGCCCAGCACGGCGGCGGGTACGGGCGCGCCCTGGTCGATCAGTTCGAGCAGGCGGAACAGGGCGGTCGGTGCGTTACCGATGGCCACCACGGCCCCGCCGAGCCGGTCGGCCCACAGGTCGACGCCCGCCGCCGACCGGGTGTTGCCCATCGTCGCAGCGACGCCGGCCGCCCGCGGATCGGCGACCAGCGAGACCACCTCGTTGTCGGCGGGCAGTCGGGAGCGGGTGATGCCTGCGGCCACCATCGAGGAGTCGCACAGCACCGGCGCCCCCGCCGCCAGCGCACGGTGTGCGGCGGCGGCGACGCCCGGCGTGAAGGCGACGTGCTCGGCGACGTCCACTTGACCGCAGGTGTGAATGAGCCGGACGACCACGCGGGACACGTCGTCGGGAAACCGTGTCAGATCGGCTTCGTCGCGAATCATCGCGAAGGATTGACGGTAGATCTCGGCGGCGTCGCGGGTGTAGTCGAGCACCCGATCACCCTACGGGTGGCGCGGCTCGTAGCCGTTCGCGGAGGCGATCAGCACCTCGCCGACCGGGGGGCTGCCGCAGGCCCGTTCGCACCCCACGAAGTGCCGGTGGGCGCCGGGCGTGCCGTCGTGCACGGCCGCCGCGGCGTCGCTTCGGACGTCGGCGACGGAGTGTGCGCAGCCCGGGCTGCCCGTGCACGCGCTGACGTCCAGCCACGGTGACGCGTCGTCGAAGATCAGCCCCAGGGGCGCCAGCACGCGCAGCGCGGTGTCGGCGATGTCCTCGTCGAGGTCGAAGACGAGCACCGAGCGCCATGGCGTGACCACCAGGGGGGACCCGACCGCCGCGAGGTATTCGGCGACCCTGGTCCGCAAGACGCCGAGGGGCACGGCGGCGCCGAGGGCGACGAGACCGTCGTCCTGGGGGAGCCAGCCGACCGGCGGACGGGCGACGGGCGGCCACGTGGCCCCGGGTTCGGCGGTCGGCGTCAGTCCCTCGAGGAGGGGGCCGACGTCGTCGAGTTCGGTGGTCCGCCAAGCAGTTCCACGAATGTCGGCGAATCGGTTGGCCACCTGGATCAGCAGCGAGACGCCGTCGCGGGTGCGCACGCCGGTGTCGACCCCGCCCACCAGCAGGGCGGCGGTCTCGTCGTCGACGAAGTGCAGGCCGACGTCGGCTCCGAGTCCGGAGACGTCGCCGCGGCCGTCGTCGAGGGCGAACATGAACCGGCCCGGCAGGCGGGCCAGCCGGTGGTCGGCCTGGATCGCGGCGTCGAGGTGGCGGACCAGATGCCGCACGTCGGCGTTGCCGCCCTGGCGGCCGGTCAACGGCGAGGCGACGACGTTGCGCACCCGTTCGTGGGTGGCCGATGGCAGCAGGCCCGCGTCGGCGACGGCGTCGGCCAGCCCGTCGGCGTCGGTGATCCCGCGAATCTGCACGTTGCCGCGGGAGGTCAGTTCCATTGCCGGGGAGCCGAACCGGGCGGCGGCCAGCGCCAGCGCCTCGAGTTGGGGCGCCTCGATCATCCCGCCGGGCAGACGCACCCTGGCCAGTGCGCCGTCGGCCGCCTGGTGCACGGCGAGCGCGCCGGGGCACGCGTCGTCGTCGCGGGTTCGGGCCATTCCCCTACGGTACGGCGACCAGACGGGCCGGCGCCACGACCTCCGAGTAGCGCGACGCGTCGCCGGCGACGACGCGGCTCGACGCGCCGTGCACGTCGACCGGGACGTCGCCGGCCAGGGTGACCCGGCTGAGGCGGCGGTACTGGTCGTCGTAGTCGGACACCGCGTAGTGCTGGGTGGCGCGGTTGTCCCAGATCGCCAGGTCTCCTGGGCTCCAGTTCCACCGAATCGTGTTCTCCAGCTTGGTCACCCGGGCCTGGAACAACTGGAGAAGCGTGGTCGACTCGTTCGAGCCGAGCCCGACGAACCTCTTGACGAAGTGGCCGAGCAGCAGCACCCGCCGTCCCGTCTCGGGGTGGACGCGGACCACGGGATGTTCGGTCTCGAAGTGCTCGGAGACGAACTCCTCCCGGTACTGGCGGACCGTGTCGGCATCGCGGTGGTCGCCGTCCTCGGCGACGTCCTTGACGTAGTCGTAGTCGTTGGTGTGGATCGCCCACAGGTTCTCGGCCAGCGCGGCGAGCGGGGCAGGCAGCTGGTCGTAGGCGGCCTCGGTGGACGCCCACGAGGTGGTGCCGCCGTACTCGGGCAGGGTGATCGCCCGCAGCAGCGACGCCTTGGGGATCCGGTCGACGAACGTGACGTCGGTGTGCCACGAGTTGGCCTTGTCGTACCGGGAGTCGATGGGCAGCACGTCGGCGCCGCGAGAGGTCACCGTGGGGTGGGCGATGGTGGGCGTGCCGAGAGTCCTCGCGAAGGCGAGCTGGCCTTCGTCGTCGAGGTGCTGCTGGTCGCGGAAGAAGATCACCTTGTGCTCAAGGAGCGCGTCGTTGATCGCCTCGACGGTCGACGCCGGGAGGTCACCGTCGAGCCGCACGCCGTCGATGCGGGCGCCGATGTTCGCGCCGAGCTTGACGATCACGGGGGAGTTGGCCATGGACCAATTGGCTCACGGCCAGCCGGTCCTGGACAGCCTTCGGCTGGCGACGATTCAAACCCCCGCGCTGTGACTCCCGTCACGTCGACGCGCGGCCTGTTCGGTCCCGCACCAAACCCGTTTTGCCGGTACCGCCGGTACTACCTTCAACTCAACCAATCGGCTCGACGCAGGAGGAACGGCAATGGTGGGACTCGTCGCATTCGCGGCAGTGGTGCTCGCACTACTGGCAGTACTAGGGCGTCCGTACGACCAATCGTGGTATGGCCGTTGGGGCAACTCCGACCGGTAACCCGGATGCGGTACGAATGGTAGGTGCACCAGCCCACCGTTCTCCTGCTGTCCACGTCGGATACCGACCTGATGACGGCTCGCGCCAGCGGTGCGCGGTACCGATGGATGAACCCCAGCCGCCTCGTCGACGGTGAACTCGACGGCCTGCTGGACGGCGTCGACGTCGCGGTCGTACGGATCCTCGGTGGCTACCGGAGCTGGCAGGACGGCATCGACGCCGTCGTCGCCAAGGGCATCCCCACCGTCGTCATCAGCGGCGAGCAGTCCCCGGACGCCGACCTCATGAGCCACTCGACGGTGCCCGCGGGTGTCGCCCTTCAGACGCACGTCTACCTGGCCCAGGGTGGCGTCGCCAATCTTGAACAGTTGCACGCCTTCCTCAGCGACACCTTGCTCATGACCGGCTTCGGCTTCTCGCCGCCGGAGGCCACCCCCACCTGGGGTGTGCTGCAGTGCCCCGCGGGCCACGTCGCCTCCAACGACGGACCACGCGTGGCGGTGCTCTTCTACCGCGCGCAGCATCTGGCCGGCAACACCGCCTACGTCGGCGCGCTGTGCCACGCGATCGACGCCGCCGGCGGGCAGCCCGTCCCGATCTACGCCGCGTCGTTGCGCACGCCGGAGCCCGAACTGCTCGAACTCCTCGGCACGGTCGACGCCCTGGTGACGACGGTGCTGGCCGCCGGTGGGGCCGTGCCTGCGACGGTCACCGCCGGTGGGGCCGACGACACCTGGGACGTGGCGCACCTCGCGGCGCTGAACATCCCCATCCTGCAGGGGCTCTGCCTGACGTCGTCGCGCAAGCAGTGGAACGACAACGACGACGGCATGAGCCCGCTCGACGTCGCCACCCAGGTGGCGGTGCCGGAGTTCGACGGCCGCATCATCACGGTTCCGTTCTCCTTCAAGGAGATCGACGACGAGGGGCTGATCTCCTACGTCGCCGACCCCGAGCGCTGCGCCCGGGTCGCGGGTCTCGCGGTGCGCCAAGCCCGACTCCGGCGCATCGCGCCGGCCGACAAGCGGGTGGCGCTGGTGTTCTCCGCCTACCCGACCAAGCACGCCCGCATCGGCAACGCCGTGGGTCTCGACACTCCGGCCAGCGCGGTCGGCCTGCTCCACGCGATGCGCGACGCCGGCTACCAGATCGGCGAGGTGCCCGGCGTCGAGGCGAACGACGGGGACGCGCTCATCCACGCCCTCATCGAACGCGGCGGCCAGGATCCCGACTGGCTGACCGAGGAGCAGTTGGCCCGCAACCCCATTCGGGTGTCGGCCAAGGAGTACCGGGCCTGGTTCGCAACGCTGCCCAGCGGGTTGGCCGACGCCGTCGTCGAGCACTGGGGGCCGCCCCCGGGAGACTTGTTCGTCGACCGCACGCACGACCCCGACGGTGAAATCGTAATCGCCGCAATGCAATCCGACAATGTCGTCATCATGGTGCAGCCGCCGCGCGGGTTCGGCGCCAACCCGGTCGCGATCTACCACGACCCCGACCTGCCGCCGAGTCACCACTACCTGGCCGCCTACCGGTGGCTCGACGCCGAGTTCGACAACGGCTTCCGGGCCGACGCGGTCGTCCACCTCGGCAAGCACGGCAACCTGGAGTGGTTGCCCGGCAAGACACTTGGCATGTCGTCGACGTGTGGCACCGACGCCGCGCTCGGCGATCTTCCGCTGATCTACCCGTTCCTGGTCAACGATCCGGGGGAGGGCACCCAGGCCAAGCGCCGGGCCCACGCCGTCCTGGTCGACCACCTGATTCCGCCGATGGCGCGGGCCGAGAGCTACGGCGACATCGCCCGGCTCGAGCAGCTGCTCGACGAACACTCCAACATCGCGACGCTCGACCCCGGCAAGCTGCCCGCCATCCGGCAGCATATCTGGACGCTAATGCGGGCGGCGAAGATGGACCACGACCTCGGTCTGGAGGACCGCCCCGACGAGGACGTCTTCGACGACATGCTCCTGCACGTCGACGGCTGGCTGTGCGAGATCAAGGACGTCCAGATCCGCGACGGGTTGCACATCCTGGGCCAGGCCCCGGTCGGGGAGGCCGAGCTGGACCTGGTGCTCGCCATCCTGCGGGCGCGGCAACTCTTCGGCGGCGAACACACCGTGCCGGGCCTGCGGCAGGCGCTCGGCCTGGCCGAGGACGGCACCGACGTCAGGGGGGCGGTCGACGCAGCGGAGGAACACGCCCGGGCGTTGGTCGCTGCCCTGGCCGAGGCCGACTGGGACGTCGCCGCGGTCGACCGGATCGCCGAGAACCCGGAGGTGGCCAGCGTGCTGCGCTTCGCGGCCACCGAGGTGGTGCCGCGGCTGCGCCAGACCAACGGCGAGGTCGCCCAGATCCTGCACGCCCTCGACGGCGGCTTCATTCCCGCGGGTCCGTCGGGTTCGCCGTTGCGCGGGCTGGTCAACGTGCTGCCCACGGGCCGCAACTTCTACTCGGTCGACCCCAAGGCGGTGCCGTCCCGGCTGGCCTGGGAAACCGGTGTCGCCCTTGCTGATTCGCTGCTCGAGCGCTACCACGCCGATCACGGCGAGTGGCCCAGCTCCGTCGGCCTGTCGGTGTGGGGCACCTCGGCCATGCGTACCTCGGGTGACGACATCGCCGAAGTGTTGGCGCTCATCGGCGTGCAGCCGATCTGGGACGACGCGTCCCGGCGCGTGGTCGACCTCGAGCCGATCGACCTGGCCGAGCTCGGGCGCCCGCGCATCGACGTCACCGTCCGGATCTCGGGATTCTTCCGCGACGCCTTCCCCCACGTCGTCACCATGATCGACGACGCCGTGAACATGGTCGCCGACCTCGACGAGACCGACGAGCAGAACTACGTCCGGGCCCACACCAGGGTCGACCTCGCCGAGCACGGCGACCAACGCCGCGCCACGACGCGGATCTTCGGCTCGAAGCCGGGTACCTACGGCGCCGGTCTTCTGCAGCTGATGGACAGCAAGAACTGGCGTGACGACGCCGACCTCGCGGAGGTCTACACCGCGTGGGGCGGCTTCGCGTACGGCCGCGGCCTCGACGGCGCCGCCGCCAGCGACGACATGAACCGGCAGTACCGGCGGATCGCGGTCGCGGCGAAGAACATCGACACCCGCGAGCACGACATCGCCGACTCCGACGACTACTTCCAGTACCACGGCGGGATGGTCGCGACGGTGCGCGCGCTGACGGGCAAGGACCCCGAGGCCTACATCGGAGACAACACCCGGCCCGAGGCGGTGCGCACCCGCACGCTGTCAGAGGAGACCACGCGGGTGTTCCGCGCCCGGGTGGTCAACCCGCGCTGGATGTCGGCGATGCGCAGGCACGGCTACAAGGGCGCCTTCGAGATGGCCGCCACCGTGGACTACCTGTTCGGGTACGACGCGACGGCGGGCGTGATGGCCGACTGGATGTACGAGCGGCTCGCGGGGGAGTACGTCCTCGACGAGGAGAACCGCAAGTTCATGAACGAGTCCAACCCGTGGGCGCTGCACGGCATGGCCGAGCGGCTGCTGGAGGCCGCGGGGCGCGGCATGTGGGCCCAGCCGGAGTCGGCCACCCTGGACGGACTGCGACAGGTGCTGCTCGAGACCGAAGGCGACCTGGAAGGCTAGATTCAGCTCATGGCTCCCACGTTCGCCGAGGTCGCGAAGTCCGAGTACGTGCTGTTGACGACGTTCACCAAGGACGGCCGACCCAAGCCGACCGCCATCTGGGTGGCCCCGGACGGCAACCGCGTGGTCGCCATCACCCAGGAGAAGTCCTGGAAGGTCAAGCGCATCCGCAATACCCCGCGCGTGACCATCGCCGAGTGCGACCGAGGTGGCAAGCCCAAGGGCGAGGCCGTCGAGGCGGTCGCGGTGATCCTGGACAAGTCGCGGACCCAGGCCGTGTACGACGCGATCGGCAGCCGCTACGGCATCGTCGGCAAGCTGTTCAACGTCTTCAGCAAGCTCAAGGGTGGCATGAAGAACAACGTCGGCATCGAGCTGAAGGCGGCCTAGTGCCCAGCTTCGAGGACGTCTACCGCGAGAAGTACCTGCTGCTGACGACGTTCACCAAGGACGGCCGGCCCAAGCCGACGCCGATCTGGGGTGTCCCCGACGGCGACAAGTTGGTCATCAGCACCGACAAGGGGTCGTGGAAGACCAAGCGCATCAACAACACCCCGCGCGTGACGATCCAGAAGTGCGGCGTGCTCGGCAAGGTCAAGGGCGAACCGGTGGAAGCCGTCGCCCGGATGCTGCCCGAATCCGAGACCCGGCGCGTGTTCGACATGGCAACCAAGCGTTTCTGGTACCACGCGTGGTGGTGGATTCCGCAGGCGCTGATCCGCGGTGGCGTGGACAAGGTGCACGCCGCGATCGAGATCCGCGCGGTCGACGCTCCCGCGGCGGGCTAGGAACCCCGGCGTCGCGCCGGACGTTGTCACGGCATGGTCATGCGGCTCTTTCTGGTCTACGTCCTCGTCGAACTGGCGGTCGTGGTCGCCCTGGTGTCCACCATCGGGTTCGGCTGGACGCTGCTGCTGGTGGTCGGCACCTTTGCGCTGGGCCTCGCCCTGGTCGGCTCGCAGGTGAAGCGGCAGGTGCAGCGGCTGCAGAGGGGTCTGGCCTCCCCTCAGGGGTCGGTGTCCGACGGCGCGCTGGTGGCCCTCGGCGGCGTGCTGACCGTCGTGCCCGGCCTCGTCACCTCCGTGCTGGGGTTGCTGCTCCTACTGCCGCCCACGCGCGCGGCCGCCCGGCCGTTGGTGGCCGCCGTCGCCGCCCGTAGCCTCGGTCGAATGCCAGTCATCGTCCCCACGAACGGCGGTGCGCCGTTCCGCGCCACCCGCACGACCGAATACGTCGACGGCGAGGTGGTCGACGTGACCGACGTGGAGCAGGCGCGTCTGCCCAAGCACCCCGACGTCGCTTGACGACCCTGCTGCTCGGCGGCCGCGTCTACAGCGCGGCCATGCCGGACGCGACGGCCGTCGCGATCAGCGACGGGCCTTACGGCGTCGTCTCGTGGCTGGGCGCCGACGACGTCGGCCGCAGGCAGTTTCCCGACGCTCGCGTCGTCGACCTCGACGGCGGCTTCGTCACGCCGGCGTTCGTGGACGCCCACGTGCACGTCACCGCCACCGGCCTCGCGGCGGTAGGCCTCGATCTGCGCGCCGCGACGTCGAGGGATGACGTGCTGCGGCTGGTCGGCGACTACGCCCGCCGCCAGCCCGACGGGCTGGTCTGGGGCCACGGCTGGGACGAGTCGAGGTGGCCCGACCCGACGCCACCCACGACCGCCGACCTCGACGGTCTTCTCGGCAACCGGCCCGCGTACCTGGCGCGGGTGGACGTGCACTCCGCCGCGGCGTCGACGGCCCTGCGGGCCGGCGTCCCCGGGTTGACCGCGGCGACCGGCCACCACGACCAGCTGCCGGTGACCGCCGACGCCCATCACCTGGTGCGGGCCGCGGCCCGCGCAGCGCTGACCACCGCGCAGCGCCGCGAGGCCCGGGTCGCCGCGCTGGATCTGGCGGCCCGGTCGGGCATCGCCGCGGTGCACGAATGCGCCGGCCCCGACATCGGCGGCGTCGACGACTGGCGGGAACTCCGCGCGTTGCCGCACGGCGTCGAGGTCCTCGGCTACTGGGGTGAGGCGGTGGCCTCTGCCGCCACGGCCCGCGAGCTGACCGACGACCTCGGCGTTCACGGCCTGGCCGGCGACCTCTTCGTGGACGGTGCGCTCGGCTCCCGCACGGCCTGGCTGGCCGGCGAGTACGCCGACGCGCCGGGCTGTGTGGGCAACGCCTACCTCGACGGCGACGCCGTGGAGGCCCACCTGGACGCGTGCACCGAGGCGCGCATCACCGCGGGCTTCCACGTCATCGGCGACGCCGCCGTCACCGCCGTGGTGGACGCCTTGGCGCGCGTCGTGGAGCGGCACGGCGCGCCCGCCGTCGCCCGCTGCGGGCATCGGCTCGAGCACCTCGAGATGGTGTCCGAGGCCCAGGCCGCCCTCCTCGGCAGCTGGGGCGTCATCGCCAGCGTGCAACCGAACTTCGACGCCCTGTGGGGCGGTTCCGACGGCATGTATGCCCGGCGATTGGGGCCGCAGCGGGCCGGTCGGCTCAACCCGCTGGCGCTGTTAGCATCCCAAGGCGTGCCCCTCGCCTTCGGTTCCGATACGCCGGTCACCGGCATGAATCCGTGGGAGTCGGTGCGGGCCGCGACCACCCACCACACCCCGGGCAGCGCCTTGTCGGCGCGCGCCGCGTTCGCCGCCGCCACCCGAGGAGCGTGGCGGGCCGGTGGCGTCCGCGACGGCGTCGCAGGCACGCTGGCTCCCGGCGCCCCCGCCTCCTACGCGGTGTGGGACGTGCCCGGTGGCCTCGGGGCCCTCGAGGTGGCCGCGCCCGCCGACACCGTGGCCCGCTGGTCGACCGACCCGCGGTCACGGATCCCCGCCCTGCCCCGGCTCGCGCCGGATGCGCCCCTGCCGGTCTGTCGTCAGACGGTGCACCGGGGTGTCACCATCCATGGTTGAGCGCCCGTCGGTGGCGCGGGTGTGGAGCGCTCTCGGGCCGCGGGTGCTGCGCCTGACCGCGGCGATCGCGGCCGGCATCCTGGTGTGCGTCAGCTTCCCGCCGTTCGGCTGGTGGTTTGCGAGTTTCCTCGCGTTCGGCCTGCTCGCATGGGTGCTGACCCGGCCCGCCACCACGAAGGCGGGCGGATTCGGCTACGGCTTCCTGTTCGGGTTGGCGTTCTACGTACCCCTGCTGCCCTGGATCAGCGGGTTCGTCGGCGCCATGCCGTGGCTGGCCCTGGCGGCGATGGAGGCGCTGTTCCCCGCCGTGTTCGGGCTCCTGGCCGTCGTGGTGCGGCGGCTGCCCGGCTGGCCGGTGTGGTTCGCCTGCCTGTGGGTGCTGGGCGAGTGGCTGAAGTCGACCGTGCCGTTCGGCGGATTCCCGTGGGGTGTCGTCGGTTACGGGCAGGACGACGGCCCGCTGCTCGTCGTCGCCCACTTCGGCGGCGTGCCGCTGGTGTCCTTCGCCGTGGCACTGGTCGGGTTCGGTCTCGGCGCCATCGCCCTGGAGGCGGCGCGGTGGTGGCGCACCGACCACCACACCGGGCACGTCGACCTGCCCGCGATCCTGGTGCCGGGGGCGAGCGTGGCGCTGGTCCTGGTCGTCGTCGCGCTGGGCACGCCGTACGTGCGACAGTCCGGCGTAGGTGCGGGGGACGACCCCACCACGACCGTCGCGGCGGTGCAGGGCAACGTTCCGCGTCTGGGCCTCGACTTCAACGCCCAGCGGCGGGCGGTGCTCGACAACCACGTTCGCGAGACGCTGCGCCTCGCCGAGGACGTGCGCGCCGGTCGTGCGCAGCAGCCCGCCGTGGTGGTGTGGCCCGAGAACTCCTCGGACATCGATCCGATCGTCAACCAGGACGCCGCCGACCAGATCGGGATCGCCGCCGACGCCATCGGCGCTCCCATCCTCGTCGGGGCCGTCGTCGCGGCACCGGGATACTCCCCGGAGGATCCGCAGGCCACGAACACCGTGATCGTCTGGGACCAGGCCACCGGACCTGGCGAGCGCCACGACAAGAAGATCGTGCAGCCGTTCGGCGAGTACCTGCCGTGGCGGAGCTTCTTCCGGAAGTTGTCGTCGTTCGCCGACCGCGCGGGGTACTTCGTGCCCGGTGACGGCAACGGCGTCGTCCACGCGGCGGGCATCCCGATCGGGGTGACGACGTGCTGGGAGGTGATCTTCGACCGCGCCGCGCGCGAATCGGTGCTCAACGGTGCGCAGTTCCTCGCGGTACCGACCAACAACGCGACGTTCGACGAGTCGATGAGCGCGCAACTGCTGTCCTTCGCGAGGCTGCGGGCGGTCGAACACGACCGCTTCGTCGTCGTGGCGGGGACCGTGGGCATCAGCGCCGTGATCGGCCCCGACGGGCACGAGCTGGACCGCACCGAGTTCTTCCAGCCCGCCTACCTGGACTCGCAGATCCGGCTGAAGACGAGCCTGACGCCGGCCACGCGCTGGGGCCCGGAAGTCCAGGGTTTGATCGTGATTGCCGGTGTTGCGGGTCTGGCGTGGGCGATGCTGCACAATGGAGCGCTGGCGGACAAGTTCGCGCGGCGCCGTCAGAAGGCGCCGGCCGCGGCCAAGTCCATGACGAAGGAGTGACATGACCGACGAGCAGGGTCGCGCATGATGCCGGGTGGCGAACGCCCCAGTCAGCGCACGCTGGTCATCATTCCGACCTACAACGAGCGCGAGAATCTGCCGTTGATCGTCGGCCGTCTGCATGCCGCGCGACCGGACGTCCACATCCTGGTGGTCGACGACGGCAGTCCCGACGGCACCGGCGAGCTGGCCAACGAGCTGTCCCTGGCCGACCCGGACCGGATCCACGTGATGCACCGCACGGCCAAGGCCGGCCTCGGTGCGGCGTACCTGGCGGGCTTCGCCTGGGGCCTCGGCAGGGCCTACTCGGTCCTGGTGGAGATGGACGCCGACGGTTCCCACGCGCCCGAGGAGCTGTACCGACTGCTCGACGCGGTCGACGCGGGCGCCGACCTGGCCATCGGGTCGCGCTACGTCGACGGCGGCACGGTGCGCAACTGGCCGCGGCGGCGAATGGTGTTGTCCCGCACGGCAAATGGCTACTCACGCATTTCGCTGGGGGTCGACGTCAACGACATCACCGCGGGCTACCGGGCCTACCGTCGCGAAGTGCTCGAGAAGATCGACCTCGCGGCCGTCGACTCGAAGGGCTACTGCTTCCAGGTGGACCTGACCTGGCGCACCATCAGCGCCGGCTTCATCGTCAAGGAAGTGCCGATCACGTTCACCGAACGCGAGCTGGGCAAGTCGAAGATGAGCGGGTCGAACATCCGCGAGGCGATCTTCAAGATCGCCGAGTGGGGCATCCGCGGGCGCTTGGATCGCGCCCGCGGCATCGTGCGCTAGCTGCTGGCTCCGCGGCGGCGGGTCTTGATGATGTCCATCCGCTCCTTGAGCAGTTCGTCGAGCTCCTCGACCGAACGGCGCTCCAGCAGCATGTCCCAGTGGGTGCGCGGGGGCTTGACCTTCTTGGGCTCCGGCACGTCGCCGTCGATCAGCGTGCCCTCCATGCCGTTGCGGCAGGGCCACGTGCCGGGGATCTCCGCTTCGTCGGCGAAGGGAACCTCGAACTCCTCGCCGTTGTCGGTCCGGTAGCGCGCCATCTGCCTCGGCGCCAGGTCGTGGTTGCGGTCGGTCTCGTAGCTCACGGCTCCGAGTCGACTACCTCTCAAGACACGATCAGCCATTGTCACCACTCCTCATCCGACAAACGTTCCGCGGGTAACAACGCTGCCGTATGGCATGAAGTTCCCGACGCGACTGTCCATGATACCGGGATCACCGGGGTGAGCCGTTTACAGTCGGGTGCCGTGGCACCAGAAACTCGACGGCGACCCCGCGTGCAGCCCTGCCGGTGGTGCGGACGCGAGGTGCCGGACGCCGGCATGGGTCGGCGCAGGCAGTACTGCCGCCAGTCCTGCCGACAGCGCGCCTACGAGCAGCGCGCCATGGTGAAGGGCACCTCGGTGGCCCCCGACGCGGTGGTGCTCTCGGCCGACGAGGCGGCCCAGCTCTCCGATCGCGTGTATCAGGTCAGGTGCGCCGCCGAGGACATGGCCACGGCCATCGAGGAGGGTGCCGGGGGTTCGGAGCTCCGGGATCTGTGCGACGCGTTGATGCGAGCCGCGAAGGCGGCCGACGGCTGGCGATAAGCCCTGGTAGAGGTCTCGCGAAAATTAGTTTCGCCCCGACTGAACCTTTCCGGCACCTCGCCCGTCGTTCCTCCTGACAGCGCCCCAAGGGGGCGCAACGCCAGAAGGGAAACACCGTGACCGTGCTATCGCCGCTTCCGTCGGCCGCCTCCGATCTCGAGCCCGCCGTGTGGTTCTTCGGTGACTTCGTCCTGGACCTTCCGCGCTACGAGTTGCGGCGAAACGGGGTCTCGGTCCCGGTCGAGCCGCAGGTGTTCGACGTCCTGACGCAACTGGTGCGGCACCACCACCGGGTCGTCACCAAGATCGAGTTGTTCGACGCCGTGTGGGGCGGCCGATTCGTCGGAGAGGCCGCGCTGTCCAGCCGGATCAAGGCGGTCCGGCGAGCGCTCGGTGACGACGGCGTGTCGCAGCACGTCATCCGCACCGTGCGCGGGCGGGGCTATCAGTTCGTCGGGGCCCTCCGCACCACCCCGGAGGCTCCCGCCGACGAGTCGGCTGATCTCGACGAGTCGGGCACGGAGGTCGTGTTGAACCTTCGGTGCCTGCACTCCCGGCGCGTGCGGACGCACGGGAACCGCTACCGCGTCGCACCGTCGACGCGCCGCCGGGTGTTCCGCGGCCCGCCGAGGTGACCCTTCACCGCGGGACCTACGTCGGAATCGGGAATGAAACGGAGGATTGGGTATGTTTCAACTGCGGGCGTCACCGCGATGTGCAGTGCTAGCCGTCAGCCGCGTGAACCACGGACCGATGAAGGAACTAGCGCACGATGACGGACTCTCCAGCCAACGCCGAGTTGCTGCGGGTCATCCACGACGAGCACGGGCCTGGGTTGAACCGCTTCGTCCTGCGGTTGACGCGGGGCGACCGGGAATTCGCCGAGGACGTCGTCCAGGAATCGCTTCTACGGCTGTGGCAGAACGGCACCATTCTCAGCACCTATTCCGAGGACTCCACGCGGGCGTGGCTGCACACGGTGGCCAGGAATCTGGTCATCGACGACCGGCGCAGTTCCCGCTACAAACGCGAGTTCCAGACCGACACCGTCCCCGAGCAGAGTTCACCGGACATGTTCGGGCCGGCGGTCGACAAGTTCGTCGTCTCCGAAGCGCTGCGATCCCTGAGTCCTGAGCACCGGACCGTGTTGGTACGCGCGCATTATTTGGGACAAACCGCCGTTGAGATCGCGCGGCACGAGGGTATCCCTCCGGGAACCGTCAAATCGCGACTGCACTACGCACTGCGCGCGCTCCGCGTGGCCTTGGAGGAAAGGGGGGTCGTCCAATGACCTCCGAACGCGACATGGCCGAATGGGATGCCGCCTACTTGCTCGGCGCCCTCTCGGCATCCGAAGCCGCCGAATATGAGCGGCACCTCGCCGACTCGCCCGCGTCCGCGGACCCGTGGGACGCCTCCGACCTGCCCGCCATCCTGGACGTCCTGTCGCCCGAGGAGGCGATGGCACTGCTCGACGAGGGATCGGAGACCGGGAAGCCGGTCGACACCATTCCTGCGCCCGCCTCGTTCGCCGCGGCCGTGGAGCGGCGACGGACCCGCTCTCGCGGTGCCCGGGTGGCGACGGCGCTCGCGTCGGCGGCCGCCTTCCTGCTCATCGGAGGTCTCGTCGGCTATGCCGTCATCCCGCACCAATCGTCGACCGGGGTGTCGCTGCAGGCGATGGCGCCCGGTGAGCGACAGGGCGTCACGGCGTCGATCGCGCTGTCCGGCGAGCCGTGGGGCACGCGCCTCGACTGGGAGTGCCAGTACACCAAGGACTGGGCGGTGAAGGCCACCGGCTACGACCTGGTCGTCACGACCAAGAACGGCGCCGAGACCACGGTGGCGTCCTGGCGCCCGTCGGGCACCGAGAAGCAGGCGTCGAATCTGGCGGCCGCGACGGTGATTCCGAAGTCCGACATCCGCACCGTCACCATCCGCGAATCCGGGTCTCCGACGCCGCTTGCGGTCACCACCCTGGCTTAGCGGCACGGGATCTCCAAGCGATCTCCCAGAAATCTCCATGTGCCGGCCCACGGCGCGGAGAAGCATGGCCGACATGAAAATTCTCCTTCGCACCCTGATCGTCGCCGTGCTCGCCGTCGTGGCTCTCGGCACCCTGTCCGCGTGTTCCGGCGGTTCGTCGGGTCCCGCGCCCGCGTCGGCCCCGCCGACCGCCACGTCTGCCACCTACGTCGCCGACATGGAGGCCGACGGCAGGAAGATGACCATCGGCATCTCCGTCGACGGCGACAAGATGACCGCCTACGCCTGCAACGGCGTCGACGACGAGGCCTGGTTCTTCGGCCAGCCGACCGCCGGGAAGGTCGACGTCACCAACAAGTTCCGCGACACCCTCACCGCGTCCCTCAGTCTGGCCAACGTCACCGGCAACGTCGTCATGAATGGCACCACCTACCCGTTCACCGCCGCCAAGGTGGCGGCGCCCGCTGGGATCTACACCGCAGACCAGGACGGAGTGCGGGCCTCCTGGATCGTGCGTCCCGACGGATCGCTCACCGGCGTGCAGTTCAACGGTGGCGTCACCGGGCGCGACTTCGAGCAGGCCGAACTGCAGCAGCTCAACGCCGCACAGTTCCAAGCCCAGGTGCGCAACAAGCGAGTCCTGCAGCAGGCCGACCAGTCCGCCGGCTTCCAGAACGGCGCCCTGGTCTCGAAGATCAACGGGCGCAGCGTGACTGCCCGCACCGTCACCGGCAGCACGCGGTTCAGCTAGCGTCACCGCACCTGCGTTCGGCTCAGCGCGAGTGCAAACCTGTCACGGTGATGCGGCGCTCCGTAGCGTCGCATCATCGTGACCGCCACCGTCGTCCTACCTCCGCCCAGAAGCCGCGTGACGCGGCGCCGATGGGGGCTGATCCGCCTCGCGTCGCCGATCGGGCTGCTGGCCCTGTGGCAGCTCGGCAGCGCGCTCGGGCTGATCCCGCAGGACGTTCTGCCGGCTCCGTCGCTGATCCTCGAGGCGGGTGTGGAGCTCGTCCGAAGCGGTGAACTCGCCGACGCCCTTGCGGTCTCGGGTGTCCGGGTGCTGGAGGGCCTGCTCCTCGGCGGGGTCATCGGGGTCGCCCTCGGCACGGCCGTCGGGCTCTCGCCCTGGTTCGAGGCCACCGTCGACCCGCCGATGCAGATGGTCCGCGCGTTGCCGCACCTCGGTCTGATTCCGCTGTTCATCCTCTGGTTCGGCATCGGCGAATTGCCCAAGGTGCTCCTCGTCGCGCTCGGCGTCAGCTTCCCGCTGTACCTCAACACGTTCTCCGCGATCCGGCAGGTCGACCCCAAGCTGTTCGAAACGGCTCAGGTGCTTGGCTTTTCGTTCTGGCAGCGGTTCCGCACCATCATCGTCCCCAGTGCCGCACCGCAGGTGCTGGTCGGCTTGCGTCAGTCCCTGGCCATCGCGTGGCTGACGCTGATCGTGGCCGAGCAGATCAACGCCGACAAGGGCATCGGGTACCTCATCAACAACGCCCGCGACTTCCTTCGCATCGACGTGATCATCTTCGGCCTGGTCGTCTACGCCATGCTCGGCATCGGCACGGACGCCGTCGTGCGGGCCGCCGAACGACGGGCGTCGAGGTACCGCGCGTGACCGTGACCTCCGAACGGCAGACCGGAATCGCCGGCGAACTGCGCCACGTCCACCAGTGGTACGGCGAGCACCACGTGTTGGACGACGTGTCGGTGCGCATCGGGCGCGGCGAGATCGTCGCGCTCATCGGTCGCAGTGGCTCCGGGAAGTCGACGGTGCTGCGCGTCCTGGCCGGGCTGTCCGCCGACCACACCGGCGAGCGCGTGGTCACCGGTCCACCCGCGTTGGCGTTTCAGGAACCGCGGCTCTTCCCGTGGCGGGACGTCCGCACCAACGTCGGATACGGGTTGACCCGAAGCACACTGACCAAGGCGGAGAGGGCAAGTCGCGCCGATCGCGCGCTGGCCGACGTCGGTCTCGGCGACCGTGGCGGGGCGTGGCCCCTGACGCTGTCCGGCGGACAGGCGCAGCGGGTGTCGTTGGCCAGGGCGCTGGTGGCCGAGCCGGAACTGCTGCTGCTCGACGAGCCGTTCGGTGCCCTCGACGCGTTGACGCGGCTGACGATGCGCGCGCTCCTGCTCGACTTGTGGCGCGAACACCGGTTCGGCGTGCTGTTGGTGACCCACGACGTCGACGAGGCGGTCGCACTGGCCGACCGGGTGCTCGTTCTCGACGACGGTCGCGTCACCCACGAACTCGTCGTCGACGACTCCCGGCGTTCGCCGTCGGATCCGTCGCCCAACACCAAGCGCTACCGGGCCGAACTGCTCGACGAACTCGGCGTCGAACTCTGAGCACGCACGAGGGGGAAGCACCATGCCCATGTCCAGCCGAGTGATCGGCCTGCGCGTCGCGGCCGTTCTGGCACTCGCCGCACTTCTCGCGGGATGTGTCTCGCGACAGGAGAACGCCGGCGCCCAGCAGGCCCCTGCCACGGTGCCGCTGTCGGAGCTGTCCGACGTGACGCTGCAGATCGGCGACCAGAAGGGCGGCACCGAGTCGTTGCTGAACGCCGCGGGCGTCCTGAGCGACCTGCCGTACGAGGTGGTCTTCTCCACCTTCACCTCCGGACCGCCGCAGATCGAAGCGGCGACCGCGGGCAAGATCGACTTCGCCGTCACCGGCAACACCCCGCCGATCTTCGGCGCCGCCTCCAACGCCCGGATCAAGGTGGTCACTGCCTACGAGAACGGCGGCGACGGCGACCGCGTCCTGGTGCGCGCCGACTCGCCGATCAGATCCGTCGCCGACCTCCGAGGCAAGAGCGTGGCCGTCGGCAAGGGCAGTTCGGCCCACGGACACATCCTGGCCCAGCTGCAGAAGGCGGGCTTGACGCCCGCCGACGTCAAGCTGGTCTTCCTGCAGCCCTCGGACGCGTTGACCGCCTTCACCAGCGGGCAAGCCGACGCATGGGCCATCTGGGACCCGTACACCGCCCAGGTCGAGCAGCAGGTGCCCGTGCGCAGCATCGCGCAGGCCACGGGGGTCACCAACGGGGCCGGGTTCGGCATCGCCTCGGACGCCGCACTCGCCGACCCGAAGCGCAACTCGGCGCTCGGCGACCTGCTGGTGCGCTACGCGAAGGCGACCCGCTGGGCGCAGAAGCACCCCGCCGAATGGGCGGCCAAGTACTCGGCGGCGGTGGGGCTGGCGCTACCCGTCGCAACCGCTGCACAGGGTCGCAGCCTGCGGTCGTCGGTCGCGCTGTCGGACCAGTTGGTCGACTCGGAGCAGAAGCTGGCCGACCTCTTCGCCGAGACGAAGCAGATCGCGACGGCGCCCAGATTCGCCGACTGGGTCGACCACCGCTACGACGACGCGCTCAAACCCCTTGTGACGAACCCCAATTAGGAGCCGAATGTCTGCGGCCAAGTTCTTCTGGTTCCTGCCCACCAGCGGCGACAGCCGTTCCATCGTGGCGTCGTCGCACGCATCCGCGAACCAGGTGGTGCCGCCGAACTACCGGCCCCCGACCCGTGGTTATCTCGCCGAGGTGGCGCGGGCCGCGGACCGGCTCGGCTTCGAGGGCGTGCTGACGCCGACGGGAACGTGGTGCGAGGACGCGTGGTTGACCACGGCTGCCCTGCTGGCCGAAACGGAGCGGTTGAAGTTCCTGGTCGCCTTCCGCCCCGGACTGGTTCCCCCCACGCTGGCCGCCCAGCAGGCGGCGACGTTGCAGCGCTTCTCCGGTGGTCGCGTGCTGCTCAACATCGTGACCGGCGGCGACGACGTGGAACAGCGGCGATTCGGCGACTGGCTGGACCACGACGAACGCTACGCTCGCACAGGGGAATTCCTGCACGTCGTGGATTCGATCTGGCGCAACGGGCCCCTGGACTTCCACGGCGAGTACTACAACGTGGAGAACGCGATGGTGTTGGCCCCGCCGGACCCGCTGCCGCAGTTCTACTTCGGTGGGTCCTCCCCGGCCGCCCTGCCCATCGCGGCCCAGCACGTCGACGTGTACCTGACGTGGGGCGAACCGCCGGAGGCCGCGGCCGCCAAGATCGCCGCGGTGCGTGAACTCGCCGCCGCGCGGGGCCGCACCCTGCGGTTCGGCATTCGGCTGCACACCATCAGCCGGGACACCTCGGCGGCCGCATGGGCGGTCGCCGACGAGTTGGTCGCCGGGCTCAGCGACGACCAGATCGCCAAGCAAACTGCGCTGCATGCCAGTTCGCAGTCGGAGGGGCAGCGCCGGATGACGGCGCTGCACGGTGGTCGGCTCGACGCACTGGAGATCTACCCCAACCTGTGGGCGGGGGTCGGTCTGGTACGCGGGGGAGCGGGCACGGCGTTGGTGGGCAGCCACGAAGAAGTCGCCAACCTGATCGTCGAATACCACTCCCTGGGGTTCGACGAGTTCATCCTCTCCGGGTACCCCCACCTCGAGGAGGCGCACTGGTTCGCCGAGGGTGTGCTGCCGCTGCTCAGGCGCAAGGGCGTCGCCTGAGCAGCGGGCTACCCTCCAGGTGTGGACGAGTGGTTTGAGCACAGCCCCTTCGTCGGGTTCGTGCCCTGGATCATCTACTGGGTGGTGGCCGAGGGTCCCAGCACGTGGATGTTCGGTGCGCTGTGTGCGGTGCTCTCGGCGATCATCCTCGGCATCTCCATGGGCCGCGGGGGGCCGAGGCTGCTCGAGATCGTCACGATCGGGTTCTTCGTCGTGGTCACCGCGGTCGGGATCGTGGTGGGGGCGAAGGACCGTGACTGGATGGACACCTACGCGACGACGCTGTCCAGCGGCGTCCTCGCGGTGATGGCCCTCGGCTCGATGGCGTTCACGCCCTTCACCGAGCAGTACGCGAAAGTCGACCGATCGCTGGACGATTGGGAGAAGGCGGCCTTCCGCCAGACGAACCGGGTGTTGACGTTGATGTGGGCGCTGGTCTTCGCGCTGATCGCCGTGCTGGGCTACTACGCCGCCCGGGTGCCGCAGACCGTCGACTGGACCAACTGGGTGATACCGATCGTGGTCATCGTCGGTGCGGTGGGCATGACGCAGACCTATCCGGCGCGGGTGCGCGAACGGGCGCGCCCGACGCCGTAGCGACGCGAGACAGCAGCCACTGTCGTCGACCAGGGAGCGTGGCGACCGTGAGTGCTGTTTCGCGACGGTGCCAGCGCCGACCAGCGCGTGGGCCAAGGGCGGCGCGGCTCACAGGTCACTCCTGGCTATGATCGCCGGGTGGTAAATCAGCCGGACTCGTCGGCACTTTCGGAGGAAGCGCTGGCCAACGCCGTCAGTGCGGCCCGCCAGGCCTTCGAGCAGGCGGGTGACCTCGACGCCCTGGCACGCGCCAAGACCGAACACCTCGGCGACAAGTCGCCCATCGCGCTGGCACGTCAGTCCCTCGGCGCACTCGACAAGGCCGAACGGGCCGACGCCGGTCGCCGCGTCAACGTGGCCCGCACCGGCGCTCAGGAAGCCTTCGACGCACGCATCGAGGTGCTGCGCGCCGAGCGTGACGCCGCGGCTCTGGTCGCCGAGCGCATCGACGTCACGTTGCCGTCGACGCGTCAGCCGGTGGGTGCGCGTCACCCCATCACGATCCTGGCCGAGCACGTCGCCGACGTCTTCGTCGCGATGGGGTGGGAGCTGGCCGACGGACCCGAGGTCGAGACCGAGCAGTTCAACTTCGACGCCCTGAACTTCCCGCCCGACCATCCGGCGCGCAGCGAACAGGACACGTTCCAGATCGCCCCCGACGGGTCGCGCCAGGTGCTGCGCACCCACACGTCCCCGGTGCAGATCCGGGCTCTGCTGGAACGCGAACTGCCCGTCTACATCGTCTCGATCGGTCGCACGTTCCGCACCGACGAGCTGGACTCGACGCACACGCCGGTCTTCCATCAGGTCGAGGGCATGGCCGTCGACCGCGGTCTCACGATGGCCAACCTGCGCGGCACGCTGGACGCGTTCGCCCGCGCCGAGTTCGGGCCGGAGGGCCGGACCCGCTTGCGCCCGCACTTCTTTCCCTTCACCGAACCCTCGGCGGAGGTCGACATCTGGTTCGAGGGCAAGAAGGGCGGACCGGGCTGGGTGGAGTGGGGTGGCTGCGGGATGATGAACCCCAACGTCCTGCGGGCCTGCGGCATCGACCCCGACGAGTACTCCGGCTTCGCCTTCGGCATGGGCCTGGAGCGAACCCTGCAGTTCCGCAACGGCATTCCCGACATGAGGGACATGGTCGAGGGTGACGTCCGGTTCTCGCTTCCGTTCGGAGTGGGTGCCTGATGCGCGTTCCCTACAGCTGGTTGCGTGACGTCGTCCGCGCCGGCGCCCCTGGCTGGGACGTGTCCCCCGAGGAGCTCGAGCGCGCGCTCATCTCCATCGGCCACGAGGTCGAGGAGATCATCCCCGTGGGCCCGGTGTCCGGACCGTTGACGATCGGCCGGGTCGCCGAGATCGAAGAGCTCACCGACTTCAAGAAGCCCATCCGCGCCTGCAAGGTCGACGTCGGCGCCCAGAACGTCGACGGCGAGCCGCGCGACATCGTCTGCGGCGCAACCAACTTCGCCGTCGGGGACCTCGTCGTCGTGGCGTTGCCCGGCACCACGCTGCCCGGCGACTTCACCATCGCCAAGCGCAAGACCTACGGCCGCACGTCCGACGGGATGATCTGCTCGGCCTCCGAGCTCAACCTCGGCACCGACCACGCCGGGATCATGGTGCTGCCACCCGGCACCGCAGCGCCGGGCGACTCCGCGCTCGACGTCCTCGGCCTCGACGACGTCGTCTTCCATCTCGCGATCACCCCGGATCGGGGCTATTGCCTGTCGATTCGCGGCATGGCCCGCGAACTCGCCTGCGCCTACGACCTCGACTTCGTCGACCCCGCCGACGTCGATCCGCTGCCGGCCACGGGCGAGGCATGGCCGCTGACCATCCAGCCCGGAACGGGCATCCAGCGATTCGGGCTCCGACCGGTCACCGGCATCGACCCGGCCGCCGTCTCGCCGTGGTGGATGCAACGCCGGCTGCTGCTGAGCGGCATCCGGGCCATCTCGCCCGCCGTCGACGTGACCAACTACGTGATGGTCGAGCTCGGCCACCCCCTGCATGCGCACGACCGCAGCCTGATCAACGGCGGCTTCGACGTCCGCTTCGCCAACCAGGGCGAGACCGTCGTCACCCTCGACGACGTCACCCGCACGCTGGACGCCGGCGACGTGCTGATCGTCGACGACGTCGCCACCGCCGCGCTCGGCGGGGTGATGGGCGCGGGCACCACCGAGGTGCGCGACAGCACCACCGACGTCCTCCTCGAGGCGGCCGTGTGGGATCCGGCGACGGTGTCGCGCACTCAGCGCCGCCTGCACCTGGTCTCCGAGGCCAGCCGCCGCTACGAACGCACCGTCGACCCGGCGATCTCGATTGCCGCCCTCGACCGCAGTGCCGCCCTGCTGGCCGAGATCGCCGGCGGTTCGGTGGAACCCACGCTCACCGACTGGCGCGGTGACCCGCCGCGCGAGGACTGGTCGCCCCCGGCGGTCGGCATGCCGGCCGACCTGCCCGACCGGTTGGCCGGCGTGGCCTACCCGGCGGGTGCCACCGTGCGGCGGCTGACCCAGATCGGGTGTCGCGTCACGGAGTCCGACGGGATCGTGACCGCCGTGCCGCCGAGTTGGCGGCCCGACCTCAAGCAGCCCGCCGACCTCGTCGAAGAGGTGCTGCGGCTGGAGGGTCTCGAGAAGATCCCGTCGATCCTGCCGACCGCTCCCGCGGGCCGGGGTCTGAGCCCCATCCAGAAGCGTCGCCGTGCCGTCGGAAAGTCGTTGGCGCTCAACGGATACGTCGAAGTGTTGCCGACGCCGTTCCTGCCCGCGGGTGTCTTCGACCTCTGGGGGCTGCCCGCCGACGACCCCCGTCGCGCCACCATGACCGTGCTCAACCCGCTCGAGGCGGACCGGCCTCAGCTCGCCTCGACGCTTCTGCCCGGACTGCTGGAGGCGTTGACGCGCAACGTCTCCCGCGGAGCCACCGACGACGCCCTCTTCGGCATCCAGCAGGTCGTGCTGGCGACGCCGGAGACCAAGACGGTCGAACGGCTGCCCGTCGACCGCCGTCCCACCGAGGCCGAGATGGCGCAGATCGACGACGCCCTGCCGCGGCAGCCGTTGCACGTGGGCGCGGTCCTGACGGGCCTGCGCCAACCGGCCGGCCCGTGGGGGCCCGGTCGACCGGTCGACGCGATGGACGCCTTCGAGGCGGTGCGCGTCATCGGGCGGGCCTGCCACGTCGAGTTCGAGTTCCGCGCTGCGCAGCAGCTGCCGTGGCATCCGGGTCGGTGCGCCGAGATCGTGCTGGACGGCACCGTGATCGGCTACGCCGGTCAGCTCCATCCCGCGGTCATCGAGCGTTCCGGCCTGCCGAAGGGGGTCTGCGCCCTCGAGCTGAACCTGAGCGCCGTGCCCGCCGTCGAGCCGTTGCCTGCGCCGTCGGTGTCGCCGTTCCCGGCGGTGTTCCAGGACGTGAGTCTGATCGTCGCCGAGGACATGGCCGCCCAGTCGGTGGTCGACGCCGTGCGCGACGGCGCGGGGGAGCTGCTCGAGGACGTCCGCATCTTCGACGTGTACACGGGGCCGCAGGTCGGCGATGGCAATAAGTCGCTGGCGTTGGCCCTGAGGTTCCGGGCCGCGGACCGGACGCTCACCGAGGACGAGGCGAGCGCTGCCCGCGACGCCGCCGTCGAGGTCGCCGCGGCCCGCGTCGGCGCCGTTCAGCGCCGCTGATAAATGAGTTTGCACCAGCGCGCATAAACATGCAGAATCGCTGCATGACCTCAGTGGCGGTGGCCGGCGCGAGCGGCTATGCGGGCGGCGAGATCCTTCGACTCCTCCTCGGCCACCCCGCCCTCGCCGACGGCCGCCTCACCATCGGTGCGCTGACGGCCGCCGCCAGCGCGGGCACCGCGCTGACCGAGCATCATCCCCACCTGCTGCCGTTGGCCGACCGGGTTCTCGAGCCCACCGACGTCGACGTGCTGGCCGGCCACGACGTGGTGTTCCTGGCCCTGCCGCACGGACACTCGGCGGCGTTGGCCGAGCAACTGGGACCCGAGACCCTGATCGTTGACTGCGGTGCGGACTTTCGGCTCACTGATCCGGCGGCGTGGGAGCGGTTCTACGGGTCGGCCCACGCGGGCAGCTGGCCCTACGGGTTGCCCGAACTGCCCGGCGGCCGCGACGCGCTGCGCACCACCAAGCGCGTCGCCGTGCCCGGCTGCTACCCGACGGCGGCCCTGCTCGCCCTGCTGCCCGCCCTGGCCGAAGACCTCGTCGAACCGGCCGTGACCGTCGTCGCGGTCAGCGGCACCTCCGGCGCCGGCCGCGCAGCCAAGGTCGACCTCCTCGGCTCCGAGGTCATCGGGTCGGCACGGGCGTACAACGTCGGGGGCGCGCACCGGCACACCCCCGAGATCGCCCAGGGTCTGCGAACCGTGACCGACAAGGACGTCACCGTGTCCTTCACGCCGGTGCTGATCCCCACCTCCCGGGGCATCCTCGCGACCTGCACGGCCAAGACCACGGCATCGTTGTCGGAGATCCGGGCGGCGTACGAGAAGGCTTACGGCAACGAGCCGTTCGTGCACCTCCTCCCCGAGGGCCGACTGCCGACGACGGGTTCGGTGATCGGCAGCAACGCCGCCCAGGTCGCCGTCGCGGTCGACGTGGACGCCGGCGTGCTGGTGGCGCTGTGCGCGATCGACAACCTCGTCAAGGGGACCGGAGGGGCGGCTGTGCAGTCGATGAACCTGGCGCTGGGCTGGGGGGAGACGGAAGGACTTTCGATCGTGGGTGTGGCGCCGTGAAATTGGTTCGCAATCAAGGGGTCACGGCGCCGTCGGGCTTCCGTGCGACGGGCATCTCGGCGGGCATCAAGGTCTCCGGCAAGCCGGACCTCGCCCTGGTCGTCAACGAAGGCCCCGATCTGGCTGCCGCCGCGGTGTTCACCCGCAACAAGGTGAAGGCCGCGCCGGTGCTGTGGACCCAGCAGGTGATGACCACCAAGCGGCTCCGGGCCGTCATCCTGAACTCCGGCGGCGCCAACGCCTGCACCGGTCCGCTCGGCTTCCAGGACACCCACGCCACGGCCGAGGCCGTCGCCGGTGCGCTGTCGGACTGGGGCACCGAGACCGGCGCGATCGAGGTCGCGGTCTGTTCGACGGGCCTGATCGGTGACCGGCTCCCGATGGACAAGGTGCTCGGCGGCGTCAAGGACATCGTGCACGAGATGGCCGGTGGGTTGACCGGCGGCGCCGAAGCCGCCCAGGCCATCATGACCACCGACACCGTGCCCAAACAGGTTGCGCTCCACCACGACGCGGACTGGACCATCGGCGCGATGGCGAAGGGCGCCGGCATGATGGCGCCGTCGCTGGCGACCATGCTCTGCGTCATCACCACCGACGCCGTCGCCGACGCCGACGCCCTCGACCGGGCGCTGCGCGCCGCCGCGGGCCGCACCTTCGACCGGCTCGACATCGACGGCAGCTGTTCGACCAACGACACCGTGCTTCTGTTGGCCTCGGGCGCCAGCGAGATCGCCCCGAGCCAGGACGAACTCGACGCCGCCGTGCTGGCCGTCTGCGACGACCTGTGCGCACAGCTGCAGGCCGACGCGGAGGGCGTCACCAAGCGGGTCACGGTCACCGTCACCGGTGCGGCGAACGAGGCCGACGCCGTCGTCGCCGCCCGGGTCGTCGCCCGCGACAGCCTGGTCAAGACGGCACTCTTCGGGTCCGATGCCAACTGGGGCCGGGTGCTCGCCGCGGTGGGAATGGCACCGGTGGACATGGCCGCCGACCGAATCAGCGTGTCGTTCAACGGCACTCCGGTGTGCGTCGACGGGACGGGCGCCCCGGGTGCTCGCGACGTGGACCTCTCCGGCGTCGACGTCTCCGTCGTGGTCGACCTCGCCGTCGGCACGGGGGAGGGCACCGTGCGCACGACCGACCTGTCGCATGCGTACGTCGAAGAGAACTCGGCGTACTCGTCGTGACTGCCGCGCGGGTCCTCGCCGAGGCGCTGCCGTGGCTCAAGCAACTCCACGGCAAGATCGTCGTCGTGAAGTACGGCGGCAACGCCATGACCGACGACGCCCTCAAGACGGCCTTCGCGGCGGACATGGTGTTCCTGCGCAACTGCGGCATCCATCCCGTCGTCGTGCACGGCGGCGGCCCGCAGATCAGTGCCATGCTCAAGAAGCTCGGCATCGCCGGTGACTTCAAGGGCGGCTTCCGCGTCACCACGCCCGAAGTGCTCGACGTGGCGAGGATGGTGCTCTTCGGTCAGGTCGGGCGTGAGCTCGTCGGGCTGATCAACGCGCATGGCCCGTATGCCGTCGGCATCACCGGGGAGGACGCCCAGCTGTTCACCGCGGTGCGGCGCACCGTCCTCGTCGACGGCGTGGCCACCGACATCGGCCTCGTCGGCGACGTCGCCACGGTCGACATCCGGGCCGTCATGGATCTCATTGCCGCCGGGCGCATTCCGGTGATCTCGACGATCGCACCCGACGTGGCCGGGGTGGTGCACAACGTCAACGCCGACACTGCGGCGGCCGCGCTGGCCGAAGCCCTGTCCGCCGAGAAGCTGCTGATGCTCACCGACGTCGAGGGCCTCTACACCAGCTGGCCCGATCGCACGTCGCTGGTCAGCGAGATCGACGCCGCCACGCTCACGGGTCTGCTGCCGTCGCTGGAGTCGGGCATGGTGCCCAAGATCGAGGCGTGTCTGCGCGCGGTCGCCGGTGGCGTGCCCAGCGCCCACGTGATCGACGGCCGGGTGGAGCACTGCGTGCTGGTGGAACTGTTCACCGACGAGGGCTCCGGAACGAAGGTGACCGCATGACGAATACCGAAGACCTGCAGGCGCGTTGGCAGGCCGTGATGATGGACAACTACGGCACGCCGGCGGTCGCGTTGGTCAGCGGTGACGGCGCCGTCGTCACCGATGCCGACGGCAAGTCCTACGTCGACCTGCTGGGCGGGATCGCGGTCAACGTGCTCGGGCACCGGCATCCGGCGGTCATCGAGGCCGTGACCACGCAGCTCAACACGCTGGGGCACACGTCCAACTTCTACGCCACCGAACCGGGCGTCGCCCTGGCCGAGGCGCTCGTCGGCCACCTCGGCGTCGACGCACGGGCGCGGGTGTTCTTCTGCAACTCCGGAACCGAGGCCAACGAGGTTGCGTTCAAGATCTCGCGGCTGACCGGCCGCACCAACGTAGTGGCCGCCGAGAACTCCTTCCACGGTCGCACCATGGGTGCGCTGGCGCTGACCGGTCAACCGGCCAAGCAGGCGCCGTTCGCGCCGCTGCCGGGCAACGTCACGCACGTGCCCTACGGCGACGTCGACGCGCTCGAGCGGGTGGTCGACTCGTCGACCGCCGCGGTGTTCCTCGAACCGATCATGGGGGAGGGCGGGGTCGTCACGCCCCCGCCCGGATACCTCACCGCGGCCCGCGAGATCACCGCGCGCCACGGCGCCCTGCTCGTCCTCGACGAGGTGCAGACCGGGGTGGGCCGCACCGGAACCTTCTACGCCCACCAGCACGACGGCGTCACCCCCGACGTGGTCACCCTCGCCAAGGGTCTCGGCGGGGGCCTTCCGATCGGAGCCTGCCTGGCCATCGGCGACGCGGCCGAGCTGTTGACCCCGGGTCTGCACGGCAGCACCTTCGGCGGCAACCCGGTCTGCACGGCCGCCGCACTCGCCGTGCTCCGGACCCTGGCCGAGGACGACCTGGTGTCGCGCGCCGACGTGCTCGGAAAGGTCATCAGCCACGGCGTCGAGGCCATCGGTCACCCACTCGTCGACCACGTCCGGGGCCGAGGCCTGCTGCGGGGCATCGTTTTGACCGCGCCGAAGGGCAAGGCGGTCGAGGCCGCGGCGCGCGACGCCGGCTTCCTGGTCAACGCCGCGGCGCCCGACGTCATCAGGCTGGCGCCGCCGCTGGTGGTCACCGACGCCCAGATCGACGCGTTCCTCGCGGCGCTGCCCGCCGTCTTCGACACCGCCCAGGAGACCTCGTGACCGTTCGGAACTTCCTGCGCGACGACGACCTGTCGCCGAGCGAACAGGCCGAGGTACTCGGTCTCGCCGCCGAACTCAAGAAGGCGCCGTTCAGCGCGCGGCCGCTCGAGGGTCCCCGCGGCGTCGCGGTCATCTTCGAGAAGAACTCGACGCGGACGCGCTTCTCGTTCGAGATGGGCATCGCGCAGCTCGGCGGTCACGCCGTCGTGGTGGACGGCCGCAGCACCCAGCTGGGGCGGGAGGAGACGCTCGAGGACACCGGTGCGGTGCTGTCGCGCTACGTCGACGCCATCGTCTGGCGCACGTTCGCCCAGGAACGGTTGGCCGCCATGGCAACCGGTGCCACGGTGCCGATCGTCAACGCGCTGTCCGACGAGTTCCATCCGTGCCAGGTGCTCGCCGACCTTCAGACGCTCGCGGAGCGCAAGGGCGAGCTCAAGGGTTTGCGGATGACCTACTTCGGCGACGGCGCCAACAACATGGCGCACTCGCTGATGCTGGGCGGGGTGACCGCAGGCGTGCACGTGACCATCGCCGCGCCGTCGGGTTTCGAGCCGGCCCGGCAGTTCGTCGCCGCCGCCGAGCGCCGTGCCGAGGAGACCGGGGCCAGCGTGACCGTCACCTCGGATGCGAAGGCCGGTGCCACGGGCGCCGACGTCCTGGTGACCGACACGTGGACGTCGATGGGTCAGGAGAACGACGGGCTCGACCGGGTTCGGCCGTTCCGCTCGTTCCAGGTCAACGGCGGGTTGCTCGAACTGGCCGACTCCGAAGCCGTGGTGCTGCACTGTCTTCCGGCTCATCGCGGCCACGAGATCACCGACGACGTCATCGACGGACCGCAGAGTGCGGTGTGGGACGAGGCGGAGAACCGGCTGCACGCGCAGAAGGCGTTGCTGGTCTGGCTGCTGGACCACTCGTGACCACCTCGACGAGGGCGGGCAGGCAGGCACGGATCGTGACCCTGCTGTCGTCCAACGCGGTGCGCAGCCAGAGCGAACTCGCCGCGATGCTCGCGGCCGAGGGCATCGACGTCACGCAGGCCACGCTGTCCCGCGATCTGGAGGAGCTCGGCGCGGTGAAGCTGCGCGGCGTCGACGGCGGCACCGGGGTGTACGTGGTGCCCGAGGACGGCAGCCCCGTCCGCGGGGTGTCCGGCGGCACGGAACGGGTGACCAAGCTGCTCGGCGAGCTGCTGGTGTCCACCGACGCGAGCGGCAACCTGGCGATCCTGCGCACCCCTCCGGGCGGGGCGCACTACCTGGCCAGCGCCATCGACCGTTCGTCGCTGCCCTACGTCGTCGGCACGATCGCCGGGGATGACACCATTCTGGTCGTGGCGCGCGAACCCATGACGGGTGCTGAATTGGCCAGCACCCTCGAACGACTTCACTAGCCAGCCCCCCGAGAACTATCTAAGGAGATCGATTACATGTCCGAACGCGTCATCCTGGCGTACTCCGGCGGTCTAGACACGTCCGTCGCGATCAGCTGGATCGGCAAGGAGACCGGGCGTGAGGTGGTGGCCGTCGCCATCGACCTCGGCCAGGGTGGAGAGGACATGGAGGTCGTCCGGCAGCGCGCGCTCGACTGCGGCGCCGTCGAGGCCGTCGTGGTCGACGCCCGCGACGAGTTCGCCGAGGAGTACTGCCTGCCGACCATCCAGAGCAACGCGCTCTACATGGACCGCTACCCGCTGGTGTCGGCGATCAGCCGCCCTCTGATCGTCAAGCACCTGGTGGAGGCCGCCCGCGAGCACGGCGGCGGCATCGTGGCGCACGGCTGCACGGGCAAGGGCAACGACCAGGTGCGCTTCGAGGTCGGCTTCGCCTCGCTGGCGCCCGACCTGGAGGTGCTGGCGCCGGTCCGCGACTACGCGTGGACCCGCGAGAAGGCCATCGCGTTCGCCGAGGAGAACGCCATCCCGATCAACGTCACCAAGCGCTCGCCGTTCTCCGTCGACCAGAACGTGTGGGGCCGGGCCGTGGAAACCGGCTTCCTGGAACACCTTTGGAACGCGCCGACGAAGGACGTCTACGACTACACCGAGGACCCCACGGTCAACTGGAGTTCGCCGGACGAGGTGATCGTCGGGTTCGAGAAGGGCAAGCCGGTCTCCATAGACGGCAAGCCGGTCACCGTGCTCCAGGCCATCGAAGAGCTGAACCGGCGGGCCGGGGCGCAGGGCGTGGGCCGTCTCGACGTCGTCGAGGACCGGCTCGTCGGCATCAAGAGCCGCGAGATCTACGAAGCGCCGGGCGCGATGGTGCTGATCACCGCGCACACCGAACTCGAACACGTCACCCTGGAACGTGAACTGGCCCGGTTCAAGCGGACCACCGACCAGCGCTGGGGCGAGCTGGTCTACGACGGACTCTGGTACTCCCCGCTGAAGCGGGCGCTCGAGTCGTTCGTCGCCGACACCCAGGAACACGTGACCGGTGAGATCCGACTGGTGTTGCACGGCGGGCACATCGCCGTGAACGGCCGGCGCAGCGCGGAGTCGCTGTACGACTTCAACCTCGCCACCTACGACGAGGGCGACACCTTCGACCAGTCCAGCGCCAAGGGCTTCGTCCACGTGCACGGGCTGTCGTCGAAGATCGCGGCGCAGCGCGACCTCGCTGGCAAGTGAGCACCAACGAAGGCTCGCTGTGGGGCGGCCGGTTCGCCGACGGTCCGTCGGATGCCCTTGCCGCGCTGAGCAAGTCGACGCACTTCGACTGGGTGCTGGCGCCCTATGACGTCAAGGCGTCCAAGGCGCACGCCCTGGTGCTGTTCCGCGCCGGCCTGCTGACCGAAGAGCAGCGCGACGGGCTGCTCGCCGGTCTGGACAGCCTCGGCGCCGACGTCGCCGACGGCAGCTTCGGACCCCTGCCGTCCGACGAGGACGTGCACGGGGCATTGGAGCGCGGCCTGATCGACCGGGCCGGAGTCGACCTCGGCGGTCGCCTGCGTGCCGGGCGGTCGCGAAACGACCAGGTGGCCACGCTGTTTCGGATGTGGCTGCGCGACGCCATGCGGGTCGTCGGCGCCGGCGTGCTGGAGGTCGTGGGGGCGCTGGCCACCCAGGCCGCCTCACATCCCACCGAGATCATGCCCGGCAAGACGCATCTGCAGTCGGCGCAGCCGATCCTGCTGGCGCATCACCTGCTGGCCCACGCGCACCCGTTGCTGCGCGACGTCGACCGGATCGTGGACTTCGACGACCGCGCCGCGGTGTCGCCGTACGGTTCCGGGGCGCTGGCTGGGTCGTCGCTCGGGTTGGATCCCGACGCGATCGCCGCCGATCTGGGCTTCACCGCGGCCGCGGACAACTCTATCGACGCGACGGCGTCGCGCGACTTCGCGGCCGAGGCCGCGTTCGTGCTGGCCATGATCGCCGTCGACCTGTCCCGGCTGGCCGAAGACATAATCCTGTGGAGCACGACCGAATTCGGCTACGTCAAGCTGCACGACTCCTGGTCGACCGGCAGTTCCATCATGCCGCAGAAGAAGAACCCCGACATCGCCGAGCTGGCGCGCGGCAAGTCCGGCCGGCTGATCGGCAACCTGACCGGTCTGCTGGCGACCCTCAAGGCGCAGCCGCTGGCGTACAACCGCGACTTGCAGGAGGACAAGGAGCCGGTCTTCGACTCGGTGGGCCAACTGCAGTTGCTGCTGCCCGCGATGGCGGGGCTGGTCGCCACGCTGACCTTCGACGCCGACCGGATGGCCGAGCTGGCCCCGCAGGGGTACACGTTGGCCACCGACGTCGCGGAATGGCTCGTCCGGACCGGAGTGCCGTTCCGCGTCGCCCACGAGGCGGCCGGTGCGGCCGTGAAGGCCGCCGAGACGCGCGGCGTCGGGCTCGAGGAGCTCACCGACGACGAGCTGGCGGGCATCCACCCGGGGCTGACGGCCGAGGTGCGCACGGTGCTGACCGTCGAGGGCTCGGTGAGCTCTCGCGACGCCCGCGGCGGCACGGCACCGGTTCAGGTCGCCAAGCAACTTCAGGTGGTGCGCGAGACGGCCGAGCGGCTCTCGTCGCGGCTGCGCCCCTGACCGTCAGTCGTCGGCCAGGGACAGCCACTCCTCCTCGAGTGACTCCTTGCGTTCCGTCAGCTCGGTGAGCTCGGCGTTCAACTCGCCCAGCCGCACGTGGTCGGCGGCCTCGTCGGCCATGGTGAGGTGCAGCTTGGCGATCCGCTCGTCGAGCTTCTTGAGCTGACTCTCGATGCGCGACAACTGCTTGCCCGCCTTGCGTTCCCGAGCCGAGGCCGTTTCGTTGCGGTCGGCGGGCCGGGTCGCGGGAGTGCCGTTGGCGGTGGGCCGTTCGGCGAGATACTGCTCGATCCCGCCGGGCAGCAGCACGCAGCGGCCGCCGCCGGGCAGCGCATAGGTGACGTCGCTGACGCGTTCCAGGAAGTAGCGGTCGTGGGTCACCACGATCAACGTGCCAGGCCAGCCGTCGAGATAGTCCTCGATGACGTTGAGGGTGTCGATGTCGAGATCGTTGGTCGGTTCGTCGAGCAGCAACACGTTGGGCTCGTCGAGCAGCAGGCGCAGGAACTGGAAGCGGCGGCGTTCGCCACCCGAGAGCTCCGAGATCCGGGTGGTCAGCTTGTCGCCGGTGAAGCCGAAGTCCTCGAGCAGGGTGGCCGTGCTGACCTCCTTGCCGCCGGCGAGTTCCGTGATCCGCTTGGCGTTCTCGACCGCGTCGAGGACGCGTTCGTTGCCGTCGACCTCGACCAGTGCCTGGCTGAGGTAGCCGATGCGCAGCGTCTTCCCGCGTTTCACGGTGCCCGACGTCGGCTCGATCTCCCCGATCAACAGTTTGAGCAGCGTCGACTTCCCGGTGCCGTTGACGCCGACCAGGCCGATCCGCACGCCCGGTCCGATCGACCAGTCGAGCTTGTCGAGCAGGAGCTTGTCGCCCAACTCGAGGGTCACCCGGTGCATGTCGAAGACGTCCTTGCCCAGGCGTGCCGTGGCGAAGCGTTGCAGCGCAAGCGAATCCCGTGGCTCGGGTTCGTTGGCGATCAGGTCGTTGGCGGCCTGGATGCGGAACTTCGGCTTCGAGGTCCGCGCGGGCGGCCCGCGCCGCAGCCACGCCAGTTCCTTGCGCATGAGGTTGCGGCGGCGCGCCTCGGTGCCCGCCGCGATCCGCGACCGTTCCGCCCTGGCCAGGACGTAGGCCGCGTACCCGCCCTCGTAGGCGTCGATGGTGCCGCCGTGCACCTCCCAGATGCGGGTGCACACCGCGTCGAGGAACCACCGGTCGTGGCTGACCACCACCATCGTCTTGGCGGTGCGCTTGGACAGATGCCCGGCGAGCCAGCCGATGACTTCGACGTCGAGGTGGTTGGTCGGTTCGTCGAGGACGAGGACGTCGTGACCCGCGAGCAGGATCGCCGCCAGCGCGACCCGGCGCCGCTCGCCGCCGCTGAGGTTGTTGACCTCGCGGTCCATCGCAACCTCGGTCAGCAGGTTCTCCACCACCGACCGCGTCTCCGCGTCGGCCGCCCAGATGTGGTCGGCCTCGCCATGCACGATGACGTCGCGCACGGTGGCGTCGGGATGGAAGTCGTCGGACTGATGGAGGTAGCCGACGGACAGACCCGAGGTGTGGGTGACGCGGCCGGAGTCGGGCGGGCGGGTCGCGGTGAGGATCTTCAGAAGCGTCGACTTGCCGTCGCCGTTGCGGCCGACGACGCCGATCGCATCGCCTTCGTCGACTCCGAGGCTCACGCCGTCGAGCAGGGTGCGCGTGCCGTAACCAACGGTTGCACGTTCGAGGTTGATCAGGTTCGCCATCAGGCGCCGATCATAGGTGCTGACGCCGCGGAGCCCCTCGTGCGCTGTGCCATGATGACGTCGGATCGGGGGATTCGCCCGTCGCACGAAAGGGGACGATCGTGGTGGACCTCTCGCCGATCACCGGACCCGTTGGCCGGTTGATGGCAACGGCGCAGAACGGTCTGGAGGTGCTGCGCTACGGCGGCCTGGAGACCGGCGCGGTGCCGTCGCCCTTCCAGGTCGTGGAGAGCGTGCCGATGTACCGGCTGCGCCGGTACTTCCCGCCCGACAGCAGGCCGGGGGCCAAGCCGGCCGGTCCGCCGGTGCTCATGGTGCACCCGATGATGATGTCCGCCGACATGTGGGACGTCACCCGCGACGAGGGTGCCGTCGGCATCCTGCACGCGGCGGGCATCGACCCCTGGGTCATCGACTTCGGCTCGCCCGACCAGGTCGAGGGCGGCATGCAACGCAACCTGTCCGACCACGTCGTGGCCCTCAGCGAGGCCATCGACACTGTGAAGAAGGTCACCGACCGCGACGTCCACCTGGCGGGTTACTCCCAGGGCGGGATGTTCGCCTATCAGACCGCGGCGTACCGGCGGTCCAAGGACCTGGCGAGCATCGTCGCCTTCGGGTCACCCGTCGACACCCTGGCCGCCTTGCCGATGAACCTGCCGGCCGGCCTGGCGGTCGGGGCGGCCGACTTCATGGCCGACCACGTGTTCAGCCGCCTCGACGTCCCCGGTTGGCTCGCCCGCACCGGCTTCCAGTTGCTGGATCCGATCAAGACCGCACAGTCGCGCCTGGACTTCGTCCGTCAGCTGCACGACCGCGAGGCCCTGCTGCCGCGCGAGCAGCAGCGGCGCTTCCTGGCCTCCGACGGCTACATCGCGTGGTCCGGCCCGGCGATCGCCGAACTGCTCAAGCAGTTCATCGCACACAACCGGATGATGAGTGGCGGGTTCTCCATCCGCGGCGACCTGGTGACCCTCGCCGACATCGACTGCCCCGTGCTCGCCGTCGTCGGCGAGGTCGACGACATCGGTCAGCCCGCGTCCGTGCGCGGCATCAAGCGTGCCTCTCCGCAAGCCGACGTCTACGAATACCTCATTCGCTCAGGGCACTTCGGTCTCGTGGTCGGGTCCAAGGCGGCCACCCAGACCTGGCCGACGGTCGCGGCCTGGGTGAAGTGGCTCAGCGGGGAGGGCGACACGCCCGAAGGCGTCGTCCCCATGCCGTTGAAGCCCGCGCAGAGCAGCGACACCGGCGTCCCAATGGCCCTGCGCATCGCGCACGGGGCGGGCGCGGCCGCGGAGATGACGTTCAGCGTGGCGCGGTCGGCGGCCAACACGTTCCTCGCCGCGAACAAGTCGGCGCGTGCGCTGGTCGCCGAGACGGCCCGCACGCTGCCCAGGCTCGCGCGGCTGGGCCAGATCAACGACCACACCCGGATCTCGCTCGGCCGCATCATGTCCGAGCAGGCGCGGTCCACGCCCGACGGTGAGTTCCTGCTGTTCGACGGCCGCGTCCACACCTACGAGGCGGTGGACCGCCGCGTCAACAACGTCGTCCGCGGCCTCATCGACGTCGGCGTGCGCCAGGGTGCCCACGTCGGCGTGCTGATGGAGACCCGACCCAGCGCGCTGGTCGCGATCGCGGCGTTGTCGCGGCTCGGTGCGGTCGCCGTCCTGATGCCGCCGGACGCCGATCTCCTGGAGGCGGCCCGCCTCGGCGCGGTCTCCGACGTCATCGCCGACCCGGTGCACCTCGAGGCGGCGACGGCACTCCCGTTGCGCGTGTTGGTGCTCGGTGGCGGCGAGGCGCGCGACCTGGACTGGTCGGGCGACGCCGACGTCGTCGACATGGAGAAGATCAACCCCGACGTCGTGGCGCTGCCCGGTTGGTACCGCCCGGACCCCGGTTATGCGAAGGACCTCGCCTACATCGCGTTCGCCACCGTGGGCGGAGAGCTGGTCGCCCGGCAGATCACCAACTTCCGGTGGGCGCTGTCGGCCATCGGCACCGCCTCGGCGGCCAACCTCGGCGGCGGCGACACCGTCTACTGCCTGACTCCGCTGCATCATCAGTCCGGCCTGCTCGTCAGCCTCGGCGGGGCGGTCGTCGGCGGGACCAGGATCGCGCTGTCGCGCGGACTGCGCCCGGACCGCTTCGTGCACGAGCTGCGGCAGTACGGCGTGACCGTGGTGTCCTACACCTGGGCGATGCTGCGCGAGGTCATCGACGACCCCGCCTTCGTGCTCAACGGCACCCATCCGGTCCGGCTCTTCATCGGCTCCGGCATGCCGACCGGGTTGTGGAAGCGCGTCGAGGAGGAGTTCGCCCCCGCCCACGTCGTGGAGTTCTTCGCGACGACCGACGGGCAGGCAGTGCTGGCCAACGTCGCAGGCGTCAAGATCGGCAGTGAGGGCAGACCGTTGCCCGGCGGCGGTCACGTCGAGCTGGCCGCCTACGACTCCGACGACGACCTCATCCTCGAAGACGAGCGTGGTTTCGTCGCGCTCGCGGCGACCAACGAGGTAGGCGTTCTGCTGGCGCACCCGCGCGGTCCCGTCGACCCCACGGCGTCGGTCAAGCGCGGCGTGTTCGCCCCCGCCGACCTGTGGGTGTCCACCGAGTATCTGTTCCGCCGTGACGAAGACGGCGACTTCTGGCTCGTCGCCAACCGCGGAAACGTCATCCGCACCCCGCGCGGCCCCGTGTTCAGCGACGCGGTGAACGACACCCTGGGCCGGGTCGACGCGGTCGACGTCGCGGTCACCTACCGGGTGACGGTGGGCGAGCGGGACCTCGCGGTCTCGGCCCTGCAGTTGCGCCCGGGCGGCAGCGTCCCGACCGCCGACCTCAACGAGGCGATCACGGGGTTGCCGGTCGGTGCGGCGCCCGACGTCGTCCACGTGGTCCCGGAGATGACGCTGAGCGCGACGTACCGACCCCTGCTGGGGCCGTTGCGGGCGGCAGGAGTTCCCAAGCAGTCGCGGCACGCCTGGTACCGCGACGACGACGGAACCTACAAGCGGCTCACCGCCGCGGTCCGCGCGGAGCTCACCCAGACGGCCGACGACGAGTGATGCAAGTGAAGCGAGTGACATGCTGCCGCGACGGCGGCGCTTTGTTAGGCTCCGCTCGGCTGTACGTGGCCACCCGGGTCGGGCCGGAAACTCATGGACGCTCGACGATGGAGGATTGATGGCCGAATCAACCAGCTCGAAAGGCTGGCGTCGCGCGCTCGTGGGCGCCGTAGCCAGTGCCGCCCTGGCAGCCGGGCTCGTGACCGGGGTGAGCTCGGCGACGGCCGGGGCCGACCCGTCTGCCGACGCCGCCGCAGCCAGCGACGCCGCTCCCGAGATGACCGCGGATCAGGCGCTCGCCATCATCGCCACGGACTACGACACCGGCGCCGGCGGCGGACAGATCTCCACCCTGATCCACAAGATCATGCAGCTGCGCGCACGCGGATTCCGTCCGTCGACCTCGAACCAAGAGGCAATCGTGGCGGCGCTGGACAAGCGGCCGAACCAGGGCCCGCTGGTCGCGGCCCTGGAGTCGACCCTGTCCTTCCAAATGCGCCAGGCGTCGCGGCAGACCGGCGGCGGCCCCGTGCTGAACCCGCCGACCATCGGCATCGGTGGCAACGGTGGCGGAGCGCCCAACCTGAACAGCGGCGGCGGCATCAACATCCCGCTCGGCTGACACGTGATCGACCAACGACTTCGCAGCCTGCTGGTGTGTCCGCAGGACCGTGGGCCCCTGCTGTTGGTGGGGGACGAGATCCTCTACAACCCGCGGCTCCGGCGGTCCTATCGGATCGAGGCGGGCGTGCCCGTGCTGCTGATCTCCGAAGGAGTGACGATCACCGACGACGCCGAGCACCAGGGTCTGCTGGAGCGCGCCGAGCCCTGATCAGTTCAGCCCCGGCAGCTCGCCGGTGAGGTAGCGCTGCAGATTCGGCGCGATGGTCTCGGCGATCTGGTCGACCGGGAGTGACGCGAACGGTTCCAGTTCGAGGATGTAGCGCGCCATCACCACACCGACCAGCTGGGACGCGACGAACTGGACGCGGATGCGGCCCGACCCCGGCGGGTCGTCCACCCGCTTGCCGACCTCCACGGCGATGACGTCCTGCAAGAAGGAGCGGAACAGGCCGACGCCGTCCCCCGACAGCGTCGAGCGCAGCGTCGCCAGGAACGCCGGACCCATCTCGGAATCCCACAGCGGCAGCAGCAGCGACGGCAGCACGAGCCCGAGTTGGTCGACCGGTACCTCGCGCATGGGTCCCAGGACCAGCAGCGGGTCGATCGGGATGTGCACCGCCGCGGCGAACAGCTGCTCCTTGGTGCCGAAGTAGTGATGCACCAGCGCCGAGTCGACGCCAGAGGCGGCCGCGATCGAGCGAATCGACGTCTTCCCGATACCGCTGCGCGCGAACATCTCTCGAGCGTTGCCGAGGATGCGGTCGCGGGTGTCCGATGGGCCGGGCGGGCGGCCGGGGCGCTTGCCGTTGTTGGTGCTCACGGAGTCCTGCGCCGCAGGGTGGCCGCCGCCAAACCCATCGCCACCACCGCGAAGGCCACGACGACCGCGATGTCGCGGGCGGCGGTCGCGATCAGCTCGGGGTGGGCGCCCACCTCCTTCAGCGCCTCCAGGGCGTAGCTGGCCGGCAGAGCGTTGCTGATCCACTGCAACCACTCGGGCAACACGTCGCGCGGCACGATGATGCCGCACAGCAGCAGCTGCGGCGCGATGACCACGGGCATGAACTGGACGGCCTGAAACTCGGTGCGCGCGAACGCGCTACACAGCAGACCCAATCCGACGCCGAGGATCGCGCTGACGATGGCGATGGCGAACACCAGGGCGGGACTGCCCGCCGTGTCGAGCCCGAGCAGCCAAAAGGAGATCACGCACGCCAGTGTGGCCTGGGCGGCGGCCGCCACGGAGAAGGCGGTGCCGTAGGCCGCCAACAGGTCCAGCCGGCGCAGGGGAGTGGTGAGGATGCGCTCCAGCGTCCCGGACACCCGTTCGCGCTGCATGGTGATGGACGTAATCAGGAACATCACGATGAGGGGAAACACCCCGAGCAAGATCAGGCATGCGTTGTCGAAGGGAGTCGGCGTGCCCGGCCGGTGCGGCACCTCGGAGAACATGAAGTACATCAGGGTGATGATCAGGCTCGGTACGACGAGGATCATCGCGACGCTACGGCGGTCGCCGGCCAGCTGCCGCAGGATGCGCCCGGTCGTGGCCAGGTAGGCCTGGGGGCTCAGCCGAGCGCGGGTGCGGTGCTGTGCCGGATGACGGACAGAAACGCTTCCTCCAGTGACTGACATCCCGTGTCCTCTCGTAGGCGGGTGGGCGTGGTGTGGGCCAGCACGCGGCCCTCGCGCAGGAGCAGCAGATCGCCGCAGTGGTCCGCTTCGTCCATCACGTGGCTCGACACCAACAGGGTCGTCCCACGGCGGGCCAGCTCGCGGAACTGCTCCCAGAGGTCGACCCGCAGAACGGGATCCAGACCCACGGTGGGTTCGTCCAGCACCAGAAGCTCGGGGTGAGCCACCAGTGCGCAGGCCAGCGACACTCGGGTTCGCTGGCCGCCGGACAGGTTGGCGCACAACGCCGTTCGGTGATCCGTCAGCCCGACGTTGGCGATGGCCTCCTCGGCCGCGCCGGCACCGGCGCCGTACAGGGAGGCGAAGTAGCGCACGTTGTCGACGACGCGGAGGTCCTCGTAGACGGTCGCGTCCTGGGCGACGTAGCCCACGCGACGCCGCAACTCCGCCGATCCCGCCGGCCGCCCCAGCACCGTGACGGTGCCCGCTGCAATCACCTGCGTTCCGACGATGCTGCGAATCAACGTCGTCTTCCCACATCCTGAGGGGCCGAGAATGCCGGTGATGGTGCCGCGGGCGACGCGCACCGTCACGTCGTCGAGGGCGGTTCGCGCGCCGCGGACGACGGTCAGATGCTCGACCGCGACGGCGGGCTGGACGCCGTCCGCCAGTAATTCATCACGCGATGAAGTCATCATGCGATGAATATCCTCCCCGCAGGTAGTGGTGTCAATGGCGCCGGGCAGAATCGTGGGAATGAGCGCGCGACGGTTGGCCACCGACCCGGTGTCGGCCGCCCGGGTCCTGGTCGGCGCCACGCTGAGCTGCCGCGGAGTCGTCGCCACGATCGTCGAGGTGGAGGCCTACGGCGGTCCCGATGACGGTCCGTGGCCCGACGCCGCCTCGCATTCCTTCCGCGGTCGCGGCGGTCGCAACGAAGTCATGTTCGGTCCGCCGGGACGGATGTACACCTATCGCAGCCACGGCATCCACGTCTGCGCCAACGTGGTGTGCGGCAGCGACGGGGTAGCCGCGGCGGTGCTGCTGCGTGCCGCGGTGGTGACCGACGGCTTCGGGACAGCCCACGCCAACCGCGGACCGGTGGCCACGGCGGCGTTGGCGCGGGGACCCGGCAATCTCTGCTCCGCCCTCGGAATCACGATGCAGGACAACGGAATCAACCTGTTCGACGCCGACAGCCCGGTCCGGCTGACTCTTGGTGCGTCGCTTCCGGTGATCAGCGGGCCGCGGGTCGGAGTGAGCAAGGCCGCGGACCGGCCCTGGCGGTTCTGGCTCGCCGACCACCCGGAGGTCTCCGCCTATCGCCGCAGCCCCCGGGCACCCGCGCTTGGCGACGGCGACTGATGGGAGAGGATTGACGGCGTGACTTCTCCGGACGCCGGCATCCTCGACGAACTGGACTGGCGCGGTTTGATCGCGCAGTCCACCGACCGCGACGCGTTGGCCGCCGCAGCGGCCTCGGGACCGCTGACGCTCTACGCCGGCTTCGACCCCACGGCGCCGAGCCTGCATGCGGGGCACCTGATTCCGCTGCTGACGTTGCGACGCTTCCAGAGGGCAGGGCACCGGCCCATCGTTCTGGCCGGTGGTGCGACCGGCATGATCGGCGACCCGCGCGACACGGCCGAACGCACGATGAACACCGCCGACACGGTGGCGGAGTGGTCCGAACGCATCCGAGGCCAACTGGAGCGCTTCGTCGAATTCGACGACTCACCGACCAGCGCCGTGGTGGAGAACAACCTGAACTGGACCTCCGAGTTGTCGGCGATCGAGTTCCTGCGCGACGTGGGCAAGCACTTCTCGGTGAACGTGATGCTCGACCGCGACACCATCCGGCGGCGCCTCGAGGGCGACGGGATCTCCTACACGGAGTTCAGCTACATGCTGTTGCAGGCCAACGACTACGTCGAACTGCACCGCAAGTACGGCTGCTCGTTGCAGATCGGTGGATCGGATCAGTGGGGAAACATCATCGCCGGCGTTCGCCTGGTCCGCCAGAAATTGGGCGCCAGCACGCACGCCTTGACGGTGCCGCTGGTGACCTCGGCGGACGGCAAGAAGTTCGGCAAGTCCACCGGCGGAGGCAACGTCTGGCTCGACCCCGAGCTGACCAGCCCATATGCCTGGTACCAGTACTTCTTCAACACCGCTGACGCCGACGTGGTGCGCTACCTGCGGTGGTTCACGTTCCTCTCGGCCGACGAACTCGCCGAGTTGGAGCTCTCGACCACCGAGCGGCCGCACGAACGCGCCGCCCAGCGTCGGCTGGCCCAAGAACTCACCACGCTGGTTCACGGGCAGCGGGCCACCGACTCGGTGGAACTGGCCAGTCAGGCCCTGTTCGGCCGGGGTGAGCTGGCCGGCCTCGACGAATCCACGCTGGCGGCGGCCCTGCGCGAGACGTCGGTGGCCGAGCTCCGACCTGGTGTTTCGGACGGGATCGGCGATCTCTTGGTGGCGACGGGTTTGTCGAAGAGCAAGGGCGACGCGCGTCGCACGCTGTCCGAGGGCGGGGTCTACGTCAACAACGTTCGCGTCGAATCCGACGACTGGATTCCGCAGTCGGGGGACTTCCTGCACGACAAATGGCTGGTGTTGCGGCGCGGCAAGCGCAATGTCGCCGGCGTCGAACGCGTGGAATGACGTCGGAGAGGGGTCCGGAGGATGGTTTGAGCACCCGCTCTGGGCCTGAACTTCTGCCGGACACGCCTCTGACCAGGCGATTTGACTCTCCGTTATCCGGCACGTAACTTTATCCAAGTCGTCAGCGACGCGGTCCAGATCGCAGAGCGCGACGGCATCCCAGAGGGAAGTTCACTTCGGTGGTTTCACTCTACTGTCCGCAAGAGGCTAGCGGCTTTTCGCCGCGGGGCTGTCATGCGAGCAGGTGGGGCGTGTTGTTTGAGAACTCAATAGTGTGTTTGGTGGTTTTTGTTTGTTGTTTTAGGCCATCTTGGTGGGGGACTTCCCGTCTTCCTGCTGCTTGGGATGGTTTTGTTTTTTTGCCAGTTTTGACTGGTTGTTGGATATCGGATTTCTCTGATTTGCGATGCACCTGACTTTGGTTGGGTTGTTTTTGTTTGGAGAGTTTGATTCTGGCTCAGGACGAACGCTGGCGGCGTGC
>NZ_NPKR01000014.1 GCF_008329535.1 Mycolicibacterium sp. P1-18 | reverse complement strand
AGGGCTTGTACGGGCCGAGCTGCCAGATCGGGTTGATCTGCAACAACCCGCCCATCAAGCCCAGGATGCCGACGGTCATCGCGAAGAACGCCCCGGACTTCACCGCGAAGACCGGCATCACGCGGACCCCGACGACGTTGGTCTCGGTGCGGCCCGGGCCGGGGAACTGGGTGTGCTTCTGGAACCACACCATCGCCAGGTGCACCCCGATCAACGCCAGGATGATCCCCGGGATCAGCAGGATGTGCAGCGCGTAGAGCCGGGGGATGATGATCGACCCGGGGAAGTCCCCACCGAACAACGCCCAGTGCAACCACGTTCCGATCAGCGGCATGCCCAACGTGATCGAGGAGAACGCCGCCCGCAACCCGGTACCGGAGAGCAGGTCATCGGGCAGGGAGTAGCCGAAGTAGCCCTCGAACATCGCCAGGATCAGCAGCAGCGACCCGATCACCCAGTTCGCCTCCCGAGGACGGCGGAACGCACCGGTGAAGAACACCCGCGCCAGGTGGACCATGATCGACGCCGCGAACAGCAGCGCCGCCCAGTGGTGGACCTGGCGGACGAACAACCCGCCACGGACTTCGAAGCTGATGTCCAACGCCGTTTCATAGGCCCGCGACATCTGAATGCCGTTGAGGGGCTGGTACACCCCGTGATAGGTGACCTCGGCCATCGACGGGTCGAAGAACAACGTCAGGTACACACCGGTCAGCAGCAACACGATGAAGCTGTACAACGCGATCTCACCGAGCAGGAACGACCAATGCGTCGGAAACACCTTGTTGAGCTGACGACGCACCGCCGCCGACGGGTGATACCGCGAATCAATCGCATCACCCTGATGCGCGGCCAGTTCTGCGAGCTTGGGACTCATGATGTTCGCTCCCGTGTGTTCGACCTTCATTGTGCGCGCGCAACGCGTCCCATTGCTCGTCCCAAAGTCTTACGGCAGCTTCGTCATGGATCGGTCATTGATGTGACGTGCCCGCCGTCATTCCCGAAGCTCGGCGTTGAACGCCCGCATGGACCCGATCACCGCGGTCAGCACCCGGTGGGCCGTCGCGAGCTCGGCCGCCGAGAACTCCTCGAGCGACGCCGCGGTGTGCTCGCCCAGCGGACTGAAGAACGAACGCGCGACGGCATTGCCGTGGTCGGCGTACCGCAGGAGCACCTTGCGCCGGTCCGACGGGTGCGGCTCCCGGGTCAGGTGCCCGGCCTGCACCATGCGGTCGACGAGGTAGGTGATCGCGGCGCCGGAGACGCCGATGCGCTGGCCCAGCTGACTCTGCGTCAACGGTTCGCCGTCGCGCTCGGACACCATGACGTGCAGCAGTGCCCGAAAGTCGTTGTCGTTGAGATCGTGTCGGGCGCAGAACACGCGGCTGAGGTCGTCGGACTCGGCGGACAGCGACTGCACGTCGGAGACGATCAACGCCTCGACGGCGTCCCGCTTGCCAGGTGAGCGATTCACTCGCACCAGTCCTTCACTTGATTAATCATTAAGTAACTTAATATAGTGGCTTCATGAGCTTCTGGGACCGATACGCCGTCATCGTGTCCGGTCGGCGGTCGTGGATCGTCGCGCTGCTGATCGCCGTCGCGGCCGGCGCGCTGATGGCGCTGGCGGGCGGCAATGCCGGGTCCACGCAATCGCCGGTGCCGGTGCCGCCGTCGGCCGAATCGGCCCGGGCAGCCGCGCTCGCCGAGGACTTTCCCTCGGGCGACGAGGCGCCGGTGCTCCTGGTGGTCTCGCGCGCCGACGGCGCCGCGCTCGCGCCGACCGACCTCGCCAGTGCAGAGCAGGCCCACCAGCGGGTGCTGGCCCGCGCGGGCCAGCAGGGCGGCGCGCCGCTCTCCACCTCGCAGGACGGCGTCGTCGCGGTCGCCCCGGTGCCGATCGCCGCCGACCTGTCCGGCTTCGACCTCGCCGACACCGTCACGGGTCTGCGCAACGCCGCCAACGACGGTGCCCCGCAAGGACTCCAGCTCCAGATCACCGGCGGACCGGCCTTTGGCGCCGACATCGCCGACTCGTTCTCCGGGGCCAACTTCACCCTCCTGGCCGTCACGGCGGCGGTGGTCGCGCTGCTGCTCATCGTCACCTATCGTTCGCCCATCCTGTGGCTGGTGCCACTCACCGTCGTCGCCCTCGCCGACCAGACGGCCGCCGCGCTCGGCGGCGTGGTCGCCGGGCTGACCGGCTTGACCTCCGACGGATCCACCACCGGCATCACCAGCGTGCTGGTGTTCGGCGCGGGCACCAACTATGCCCTGCTGTTGATCTCGCGCTACCGCGAAGAGCTCACACGTGCACCCGATCACCGGGCCGCGCTGCGCGTCGCACTGCGCCACGCCGGCCCGGCCATCCTGGCCAGCAACGCCACCGTGGTGCTGGCGCTGCTCACCCTGCTGCTGGCCGTGGTGCCGTCGACCCGCAGCCTCGGTTCGCAGGCGGCCTGCGGGTTGGTGGTCGCCGCGCTGTTCGTCCTCGCCGTCCTGCCACCGCTGCTCGCGTTGTTCGGCCCAAAGCTGTTCTGGCCGTTCGCTCCCCGCCGGAACAGCGGGCACGCCGCCGCCGACCGCACCGCGTGGTATCGCATCGCGACGTGGGTGAGCAACCACGCCGGCCGGGTGGCCGTCGGCACCGTCGCCCTGCTGGCGGTCCTGTGCACCGGGGTGCTGAGCACGCCGGTCGGGCTGTCGCAGACCGAGCAGTTCCGGGTGAAGGCCGAGTCGGTGTCGGCCTACGACACCCTCGCCGCCCACTTCCCGGGCGGCCTGTCGGCTCCCACGTCGGTCGTCGGTCGCACCGACCACGTCGAGGATCTGCGGCGCGCGATCGACGCCACGCCCGGCGTCGTCTCGGCCCGTGACGCAGGCACCTCCCCGACGGGCCTCACCCAGTTCTCGGTCGTCGTCGACGCCGCACCCGCCTCCCCGGCCGCCTTCGACGTCGTCGAGCGCTTGCGCGAATCGGTCCGCGGCGCCGACGAGCAGGCGCTGGTCGGCGGCACCGACGCCCAGGCCCTCGACGCCCGTCACGCCGCCCAACGCGACCAGCGCGTGGTGATCCCGGCGATCCTCGTCGTGGTGCTGGTGGTGCTGTACGTCCTGCTCCGGGCGGCGTTGGCACCCCTGATCCTGGTGGCGGTGACGGTGCTCAGCGCTCTGGCGGCGCTGGGGCTGGGCGGCTGGCTCAGCGTGCACGCGCTCGGCTTCCCGGCGCTGGACGACACCACTCCCCTGTTTGCGATCCTGTTCCTCGTCGCGCTCGGCGTGGACTACACGATCTTCTTGATCACCCGGGCCCGGGAGGAGACCCACGACCACGGCACCCGGGAGGGCGTCGTGCGCGCGGTGTCGGCCACCGGCGGGGTGATCACCAGTGCGGGCATCGTGCTGGCCGCCGTCTTCGCCGTCCTGGGGGTGCTGCCCCTGATCGTGCTCACCCAGATCGGGATCATCGTCGGCCTCGGCATCCTGCTGGACACCTTCCTGGTGCGCACCGTGATGATCCCCGCCCTGTTCACCCTCGTCGGGTCCCGCATCTGGTGGCCCGCCCACGTCGACCCGAAAGGCCCATCCCATGCCCGTACGTGAAACCCAAGTGCACCGGACGGACTCGTCGGTGCGGGCCTGGCGGTGGATCGCCCTGCTGCTGGCACTGACCCAGTTGGCCACCCCGCCGGTCATCGCCCGGGTGTTCGGCGACTTCCTGTCCTCCGGCGCGACCAACCGGGCGCTCATCACGCCGTCGGGCTACGCATTCTCCATCTGGGGACTGATCACCCTGCTGACCGTCGTCACCGGCGTCGCCGTCCTGCGCCACGGCCTCGGATCGACCTGGGAGACGCGGGTGCTCGTCGAACTCTCGGTGGTCTACGCCGGCTTCAGTGCGTGGTTGGTCGTGGCGGGCCAGGACTGGCTGTGGCTCAGCGTGGTCGTCTTCGCGGTCATGGTCGCCGCCCTGGTCGACGTCGTCCGTCTCGTCATGCGCCACGGCGACGACCTGACGTGCCCGCGGTGGCTGCGCCGGCTCGCGACGGTGACCTTCGGGCTGTACCTCGGCTGGAGCAGCGTCGCGGTGTTCGTCAACGTCGCGGCCGCCGCGATTCGATTCGGTGCTGCGGCCGGGGACGTGGGCTGGCAGGCGGCCGTACTGGTGGCCGCCACCGCGGCGGCGATCGTCCTCACCGCATTCCTGCGCGGTTCGCCCGGGTACGTGGCCGCGGTGGTCTGGGCACTGGTGGCCGCCGCGATCGGCGCGGCGCATCGCGGGTCGACGGCACTGTCCGTCGCGTCCGTGGTGGCGACGGTCGTCGTCCTGGGCACGGCGGCCTCCTACCTGGTCGCCACCCGCCGAGGTCGGATCGGCTAGTGGAGCTACTTCAGGGGAGCCGCGTCCTCCGGCCGCTCCGGGGTACCGGAACCATGCCGGGCCGCCAACCGCCGGTGCTCGACGAACTGCCAAGCCACCCCGCCGACCACGGCCAGGCCCGCCAGCACGGCGCCGCCCACCGCCAACGAGGTGCGACCGACCGCGAACCCGGCCAGGCTCAGCGCGATCATCGCCAGGCCGAGGGCGATCAGGCCGTAGCCGGGCCAGCGGGCCGCATCCTTGAGCGCTTCACCGGCGATGGGTCCGGGGGTGTTGGTCGAGTCGTCGTTAGCCATGATCGCTATTCGGGGCCGATCGGGGAAAACGTCGCCGGGGGCACGTGTTCTCCGACACACCCACCGTCGGCGTGCGTCTTCGGGAAGAATGACGGCATGACCGCCACGAACGACGTGCCCTCTCAGCAGTTCGAATCCCGTCGCCGCGAACTCGGCGAGACGTACCTGCGGACGGGCGATGATCGGCCGGCGTCGTCGGGCCGCGGCGTGCATCACACGGCACTGGTCAGCGGTGACGTCGAGCGGACCATCCGCTTCTATCAGGAGCTGCTGGAGTTCCCGCTCACCGAGCTGATCGAGAACCGCGACTACCACGGTTCGACGCACTTCTTCTTCGACGTCGGCAACTCGAACCTGTTGGCGTTCTTCGACTTTCCCGGCTTGGATCTGGAACCGTACCGGGAGGTCTTCGGTGGGCTGCACCACGTGGCGATCAGCGTGGAACCCGAGCGGTGGCAGCACCTCAGGGACAAGCTCGCCGCGGCGAACGTCGAGGTCTCCGAGCACAGCGGGGTGTCGCTGTACTTCCGCGATCCCGACGGAGCGCGGATCGAGTTGATCGCCGACCCGCTCGGTGAGATGTACGGCACACAGGTGCTTTGATCGACGAGCCGTCCAGACCTGCGGCGGCGTCGAATCCTCATTGCCAGATTCCTACGAGTGATGGTGCGGGTGTCCATGACTTCAGTCCAGACCGACGAGTTGGTCGTACTCCTCGACGACGCGGGTCGCAGTATCGGCACGGCGCGCAAGGCCGACGTCCACGACGGTGCGACGCCCCTGCACCTGGCCTTCTCCTGCTACTTGTTCGACGACGAGGGCCGGGTATTGCTGACGCGCCGCGCCCTCGACAAGCGGGCCTTCCCCGGGGTCTGGACCAACTCGTTCTGCGGCCACCCGGCGCCCGACGAGCCCATGGAGGACGCTGTGGTCCGTCGCGCGCGCGCCGAACTTGGCGTCGACGTGACCGATCTGCGCTTGGTGTTGCCCGACTTCCGCTACCGCGCCGTCGACGCCGGCGGGGTGGTCGAGAACGAGGTGTGCCCAGTCTTCTGCGCGCGCGCCGCCAGCCCGCTGGACGCCGATCCCGAGGAGATCATGGACTCGGCGTGGGTGCCGTGGGATCAACTGCGCGCGGCCACCGAGATGCCGTGGGCGATCAGCCCGTGGGCCGTCGAGCAGGTGCCGTTGCTCGACGCCGCCCGGTCCCGCTGATCCCCCGCCTTCAGCGTCCCGACCTCTGCGCGTACAGCCGTTCGGCGTAGGCCAGGTCGTCGCGCCACAGCCGGGCGGCGGCCGCCCGCATCAGGGGCTTGATCACGGGTGCCGCGACCAGACCCTTGCCGAAGTTGGGGCGGTCGGAGTGCGCGATGACGGCCTCCAGCACCGCGGTGCGCGGTAATCCGTCGGGACCGGAACCCAGTGGTGTGCCGTGTGTTTCGACGACGCTGCCCACGCCCTCGCCCTCGACGATGCGCATGACGACGGTCCGCGGACCCGGCGCCGTGAACTCGGCGATCACGGGCACGCCGAGCTTGCCGAGCCGGAACGTGACGTCCACGACGAAGCGGTCCTGTGCGTCGGGTAGCTCGTCGACGGCGGGCGGCGCGCTGAGCACCTTGAGCTGGGTGAAGGAGTACGGGTGGAACCAGGCGCCGTGCCACGGGTCCAGCCGGTTGGCGACGATGTCCCTGGGCTCACACGTCCCCTCGAGCCGGGCGACGGCAGCCATCTGCGGATGGCCCGGCCGCTCGGGCACGATCGGGGCGTCGGTGGGCTCCTCGCCGCCGACCGCGTCGAGCCGAACCCAGGCCAGCACACCGTCGTCGAAGGCCGGGAACGGCTTCCACGCGCCGTGCCGCCGGTCGGTCAGCCGCAGACCGTGCCATGGACACACCAGCGCGCCGCATTCCACCGGGGCGGTTGCGAGGTCGGCGCCCAGATGTGGGCACGCCCGCGGCGCGACGAGCAGTTCACCGTCCGCGCCGCGCCAAGCGACGATCTGCACACCGGCGACCACCGAACCCGCTGCCTTGGTGGCGATTCCAGAACTCGACGCGAACGGGAACCAGTTTCCGCTCGGCCGACGCTCGGCGCGGGTCAGCGCCGTTGAGATGATCCGCGGATCGGCGTCGGCGAAGGTCGGCGTCTGCGCCGACCAGTCCAGTGCCGGCAGCGTGGTGAACGGCCAGCTCTTGGCCACGTTGGCACGAAGCTCGGTGAAGGGGCTCATTTCCGTCGGCCTTCCTGTCGTTCCACCAGCCGGGTGAGCATCTTCGATCGGCCGCGGTTGGGCACGGTGCGCAACTCGTGACCGGCGAGGCCGAAACCGTCGAGCAATTCGTTGGCCGCCGTGAATCCCGTCGTGGCCGCGCGTTCCATCAAGGCTACGGGCAGGTCGACGCGGATGCCGTCACCGGCGAGCACCACCCGCGGATCCGGCGTGACGACGGTGGGCCGACGGTCGAAGTCGCCCGGCCCGAAGGTCGGACAGTCCTCCCGGCGCAGCAGCCGTTCGTCGACGATGGTCGCCCCGACGGTTTCCGGGTACAGCTCGTACATGCGGTTCAGCAGGCCCTCGCGCACCTCGGCGTCGCCGTCGGTCACCGAATACCCGTGCAGCTCCACCACCGAACCACCCGTGCGCGCCGCCCACTGTGCGGCTTCGCGCTCGTAGCGCTCGAGCACGCTGACGTTGTCCAGCGGCGGCCTGCCACCGGTGCCCAGGAACGCCGCCCGGTCGGAGTTCACCGGCCGGTCCAGCCAGAGCCGCAGCACCACGAACGGCGGTGCGTTGCCCACGTCGGCCACCCGTGCCCGCCAGTCGTCGTCGCCGAGTTCGGGCGAGGCCGCCACGATGTGCCGCAGTCCGGCGACGTCGGTCGCCAACACGACCGCGTCGGCGGTGAGCTCCTCGTTCGGCCCGCACGTCACCCGGACCTCGTCGCCCAGCGACACCGACTGCACCGACGTGCCGGTGTGGAAGCGAACACCGATGCCCTCGAGGTACTTTCGCAGCGGATTCCACAGTGCGTCGTCGAAGTTCGCGTTCGCGACGTCGAACACCAGGCCTTCGTCGGAGCCCAGAAAGTAGATGTGGAACATCGTCACCATCTCCGCCGCCGAGAGCTTCTCCGGTTTGACGAAGAAACTTCTGGCGAACACCTCGAACGCCAGGTGGCGCGCGGCGTCGGGAAAGTTGATGGCTTGGAGGAACTCTGCGGCGTTCCGATGATCCAGTTCGTGATAGGTCCCGGGCACCGAGGCGGTGGCCAGCGGCGCGGCGGCCATGCCGTCGACCCTGATCAGGTCGCGCAGCCGAAAGGTGGGGCTGCGCAACGCGAACATCAGTGCGTTGAGCGGCGGCGTGCGCGGCAGACCGCGGAACGTGTCGCGGCGGCCCTCGCCGTCGACCAAGGGGTAGTCCTCCACCGCGGTCAGCGCCGAGAGGTGCGGATCCGATCGGCGTAGCAGCCCACGCAGGTTGTAGTACTGACGGAAGAAGGCGTGGAACCCGCGGTTCATCGCCACCGCGGAACCGTCGTCGAGGGTGTCGGGCCAGCCCCCGACCCGCCCACCGACGTAGTCGTTGGCCTCGACGACGTCGACGGCCACGCCACGTTCGCCAAGAGCGGCGGCGGCCGCGAGACCGGCGATGCCGGCACCGACGACGACCACCCGGGGCACCTTCGCCAGTGCGCTGGCATGGGGCAATCCCGGTCGCGCAGGAACGGTTTCGTGGAGCTTGTCCATATGAGTCATCGACACTCCCCTGCGTTCTCCGGTGATTGCCACCGCTTCACCCCTACTCCTTCCGATGCCGCAGACGGGCGCCCCACGCCCGGACGACGCCCGCTCCGGCGACGGCGGCGCGGCGCCCCTTGCCGACGGTGGCACGCTCGCTGAAGATCTCGAAGTCGATCTCCTCGATGCGGTCGAGGATCTCGGAGTAGAGCTTCAGCGCCGTCTCCACGCAGGGGCGCGACACCGGGGCCAGTTGGTCGACGCCCGGCCGGGCGGCGAGATAGATCCCCCGCGTGACGGCGTGCTGCTCCTGCAGCGCCCGGCGCACGCGCGAGTCGATCCGCCGGTTGGTCTGGCACCAGGTCAGCACGTCACGGTCGACGCCGTGCACGGCCAGCTCGTCGGCGGGCAGGTACACCCGGCCCCGCCGCAGATCCTCGTCGACGTCGCGCAGGAAGTTGGTGAGCTGGAAGGCCTTTCCGAGGGCGGCGGCGAACGGTGCGGCGTCCTCCCTCGGTCCGACGGTGCCGAGGATCGGCAGCATTTGCAGCCCGATCACTTCGGCTGACCCGTACATGTACCGCTCGAGGGAGGCCCGGTCCGGGTAGTCGGTGACCGTCAGGTCCATCCGCATCGAGGCCAGGAAGTCGTCGAACAACTGCCAGCCGATGTCGTAGCGGCGGGCGGCGTGCACCACGGCGGTGAGGGTCGGGTCGTCGGCGGAGGCTTGGTTCTCGACGAGGCAGTTGAACAACTGCGTGGAGAACAGCTGTAGCTGCTGGGCCCGCACCTCGTCGCCGCGGCTGTCGTCGAACTCGTCGAGGATGTCGTCTGCCCGTCGGGCGAAGCCGTAGAGGGCGTGCACCGCCGGGCGCTGGGCGGGCGCCAGCAGCCGGGTCGCCAGGAAGAAGGTCTTGCCGTCGCGGGCATTGATCTCGCGGCACGTGCGGTAGGCGTCCCGCAGCGACGGGTCGAGGACCCCGGCGGCGTCCAGTTCCGAGCTGATCATCGCCCCACGACCTCTCGGTTCGCCTGTCGCACGCGCACTCCGGTGATCCGGTCGGCGGCCAGCCGGCCGGACATGACGGCGGTCGGGACGCCGACCCCCGGCACCGTGGACGACCCGGCGAGCACCACGTTCTCGACGCCTCGCACGGTGTTCGCCGGCCGGAAGGGGCCGGTCTGGGCGAAGGTGTGGGCGAGCGCGAACGGCGTTCCGGCCAGCATGCCTTGGCGGCCCCAGTCCGCGGGGGTGACGACCGACAGCACCTCCATGTCGTCGCCGACCTGGGGCAACCGCTCCCGCACGGCGCCCAGCATGTGCTCGACGTAGGCATCCGAGGTGGCGTCCCAATCCAGCGGGCCCACTTGGGTGTTCGGCGTGGGCGCCAGCACGTAGAGCAGGTCGCGTCCCGGCGGAGCCAGGCTCGGGTCGCCGGCCGTCGGTCGCGTGACGAGCAGTGACGGGTCGCCCATGACGCGGCCGTCGGTGATGATGTCGGTGAAGGTCTGCTTCCACGCGTCGCCGAACAGGATCGTGTGGTGGCCGACCGACGAGTCGAGCGCCGGCACGCCGACGTGCGCGACGACCGCCGACGGCGCAGGCCGCAACTTCAGCAACCGGCGGGGCGAGTAGTCCAGCAGCCGGTAGGTGGTGGGCAGCTCGGTGGTGAGCACGACGGCGTCCGCGGGAATCCGCTGACCGCCGTCGGTGATCACGGCAGTGGCACGCGCACCGCTGCGCTCGATCTCGGTGACCGTTGCGCCGTAGACGAATTCGACACCGGCGTCGGCGGCGGCGGCGGCCATCGCGTCGGGCAACGCCCGCATGCCGCCGCGGGGGAAGTACACCCCGGCGACGGTGTCCATGTAGGCGATCACCGCGTATACCGCCAGTGCGCTCTGCGGCGGCACCCCCGCGTAGAGGGCCTGGAAGGTGAACACCCGGAGCAGTCGTTCGTCGCTGAGGAACTTGCGGATCACGCTCTCCCAGCGGCGGAAGCCGCCCATGGCCAGCAGCCGGCCAAGTTGCGGCGTGAGCAGCGACAGCGGCGAGTCGAAGTTGGCGCCGATGAAGCCGTCGAACTCCGTCTCGTACAGCGAGGTCAGCCACTGGCGCATCTGCAGGTAGGCGTCGGCCTCCTTGCGGTTGGCGAACCGCTCGACCTCGGCGTGCATCGCCGAGGGGTCGGTGTGCACCTGCAGGACGTCGCCGCCGGCGAACACCGCGTTGTAGGCCGGGTGGACGGGCAGCAGCTCGAGACGGTCGGTGAGCTTCTCCCCCACGGCTCCCATCGCGTCGTCGATGATGTCGGGCATCGTCAGGACGGTCGGCCCCATGTCGAGGCGGTACCCCCCGACGTCGGCCCGGCCCACCCGTCCGCCGGGGTGGTTCTCGCGTTCGACCACGGTGACGTTGCGGCCGCGGCCGGCCAGGTACAGCGCCGCCGACAGGCCCGACAGGCCACCGCCGACTACGACGACCCGGTCGGTCTTACCCTTTACGGTGCGCATCACGCACTCCTCTCGGTGCAGTACACGGCCATGTCTTCCATTGCGGCGCGGGCAGGTTGGGGGATCCCGGCCGCGTCGAGACAACCGAGCGCGCGAATCAGCCGCTCCTCGATCAGCTCTTCGATCCATTGCGCGGCGCCACTGGCGATGATCAGTGTCCGCCACCGTTCGGCGTCGACGGCGGTCAGGGTGGGGGTGCTCATCAGGTCCGCGAGTTGGCGTCGCAGTCCGGCGTCGGCCAGCTGGTAGGCCGCGACCACGACGCTGGTGGCCTTCTGCGCCTCGAGGTCGATGCCGACCGACTTGCCGGTCACCGTCGGCGAGCCGGACATGCCGAGAAGGTCGTCGCGCAGCTGGAAGGCCTCGCCGATCGCGGCGCCGTACTGGCCCACCGCGTCGACGACGTCGGGTCCGCAGCCGGCCATCGCCGCCCCGATCTCCAGCGGGCGTCGCACGGTGTAGTTGCCCGACTTCCGGCGGGCCACGTCGAGCACCTCCTCGAAGGTGGGAAAGGCGTGGGAGTCGTTGACCAGGTCGGCGAGTTGGCCGACGGCCAGTTCGACGCGCATGTCGTCGTAGCGGGGCCAGACCCTGGCGAGGGCCTCGGCGCCGACGCCGCTCTGCCGGAGCATCTTCTCGCCCCACACCAGGCAGAGATCGCCGAGGACGGTCGCCGCCGACTCGCCGAAGCGGTCCGAGGAATCGGTGAGCCCGCGCCCGCGGTGCCACGCGCTCAACGCCACGTGGGCGGCGGGGCGACCGCGGCGCAACGCCGACTCGTCCATGACGTCGTCCTGCAGGAGGGCGAAGGCGTGCAGCAACTCCAGGCTGGCCGAGGCGCGCAACGCCGACTCGTCCTCCTCCGCGCCGCACAGCCAGCCCAGGTACATGAACGTCGACCGCACGTACTTGCCGCCGTCGAGGAAGTCCGACAGCACCTGGCTGGCGGCGGCGACCCCGGTGCCGTCGAGCTGGGGCAGGCATTCGGTGGCGACGAAGTCGGCCAGCAGGGCCTGCACCGCTCCACGCACGTCGAGCGAGCCGCGGGCGGCTCTGACCGGTGGTGACGGGCGGTGACCGCGTTGCCGACGGCGGGACAGGACGAGCCCCGACCGGTCGTGGTCGTCGCCGTTCATGTGCACGGTTTGCCCACTCGGCACGGGTTCACGCCTCGCTTCCACGCGTCTTGCGACGTCGTACGTTCTGATCCGTCGTTTCCGCTGCACTGGTCCCCACGACGAGGCATTCGGAGCCGACGGCGTTCTGGCGGGGTGTGACCTGCGCGATATTTACGCGGCCGCATGGGCTAGCCGTGGTGACCACCGGGTTCCGCGTCGGCGCCCGACTGCCGGACGCCGGCGTCCGAGATGCGCTGGTGGGCGGTGCGCAGCAGCAGGTCGTGCTCCATCCGGCGCGACGGCGACGAGGTGCGGGCGAGCCCGACCAGGTCCTTCGACACCTGCTGCGCGATCACCCTCAGCTTGACGTTGTGCTGCTGGGATTGTTCGCGCAGACGCTGGAAGGCTTCGTCGGCGTCGATCCCGTACACGAACATCAGCATGCCCTTAGCCTGCTCGATGACGGCACGGTTCGCGTCGTATTCGAAGACCGCGTCGGCATGCGTGGACACCGTCGCGACGGACTGCCCGTCGTCGGACCTGCCGTGTCCAAGATCCGCGCATGGGATGCCCATCCGCTGTCGCTCCGCTTGCATGACGCCCCTAACGAAACTGAACGAGAAGTTCTTTTCTGAACTATTCGTCCAATAGTGCCCGCTCGGTGGCGCCGAGGTCAACGACCTGTGACGTGACCGCTGGTCATCGGCATCGTCAGCCGGAACGCCGCACCGACGTCGGCGGCCTCGCAGACCAGATCGCCGCCGTGCGCCCGCGCAAGCGCCCGGGCAATCGGCAACCCGAGACCCGCGCCTCCGTGGTCGCGGTTACGGGAGGCGTCCAGCCGCACCAGCCGCTCGAACACCCGCTCACGGTCGGCCGGCGCCACGCCCTCGCCGGTGTCACTGACCACGAGGTGGGCGACCGGACCGAGCGCCTCGACGTGCACGGTGATCCGACCACCGGGCGGCGTGTAGCGGCGCGCGTTGTCGAGCAGGTTCGCCAGAATCTGACCGACCCGGTGCGGATCGGCCGGCACCACCAGCCGGTCGACGCCGGTGCGCACCACCGATGTCTGCGGCGCGAGCATGTCGGCCCGTTCCACCTGGGCGTCGGCGATGCCGACCACGTCGACGTCGCCGATCCGCAGCGGCAGCCCGGCATCGATGCGGCTCAGGTCCAGCATGTCGGTGACCAGCCGCCCGGCCCGGCGGGCGTCGGACAGCAGCAGCGCGAGCCGTCGCTTGGTGCGCGAGGACGCATCCGGAGAGGTGTCGTCGGCGGTGTTGGTCAGCTGCTCGGCGGCGACCTGGATGCCGGCCAGCGGGGTGCGCAGCTCGTGGGCGGCGTCGGCCAGGAACTCCCGCGTCTGCGCCTCGGCCCGGCGAGCCGCCTCGGCCGCCTCCTGGGCATGGCGCTCCGCGGCCTCCAAGGCGTCGAGCATGACGTCGAACGCCGCTGCGGCGCTGCCTAATTCGGTGTTCGGACGGTCCGGTCGCAGACGGCGGCCGCGGTCACCGGTGCTGATCGCCCTGGCCACCATCGTCAACCGGTCCAGGGGGCGCAACGCGCCACGGGCGACCGCGATCAGCAGCGCGGCGGCCACCACGAGCGTGACCGCACCCGTCCCGATCAGCAGCTCCCGGAGATCCCGCACGGCGGCAGTGGCCGGGGTGGTGTCGGCGACCAGGATGACCCGGGATCCGTCGGGCAACGGATGGACCATCGCCGTGTTGGTCTCGTCGGACGGCCGCGGCGGTGGCGGCGGTGGCGGAGGGCCACCCGGGCCGCCGGGTCCGTCGGGTCGGCCGGGTGGCAATGGCGGCGCCGGGGGCGCGAGGGCCGTGCCGGGTCCCGCCGCGGTGTCGGGGCTGATCGCCGGATCCCCGTAGGCCTGCCCGTCGGCCGTCACCAGCAATGCCCGGATGCCGCCGCCGTTCAACTCGGCGGCGGTCTGCTGCGGCGACGCGCCCGACTGCGCGAGGGCGTCGGCCCTGGCCGCCGTGGCCACCAGCCGGTCGTGCAGGTCCCGACTGACCTGCGCGCCGAAGGCGAAGTCGATCACCACACCGAAGACGACGAGCGCGGTCGCCAGCAGCGCCAGCGCCGAGAGCGTGACGCGGCGGCGCAGCGACGGGGTCTCGGTCACGAGGTCGTGGGTGTCAGTTGGTAGCCAATTCCCCTGCTGGTGTGCAGGATTCGTGGGCCGTGCGCCTCGAGTTTGCGGCGCAGCGCGCTGACGTAGACCTGAACCAGATTGGGGTCGTAGGCGTCGTAACCCCAGACCGCGGTGAGGATCTGCTCCTTGCTGACCAGCCGGCCGCGTTGATCGGCCAGATACGCCAGCAGCCGCAGCTCGGTGGCCGTGAGGTCCAGCGGCTGACCGGCGCGGGTGGCCGTGCCCGCGTCCACGTCGAGCACCAGATCGCCGAGTTGCACCGCGGACGGCAACCGTCCACGGCGCCGCAGCACCGACCCGACCCGTGACACCAGCTCGGCCAACTCGAACGGCTTCACCACGTAGTCGTCGGCGCCGCCGTCCAATCCGCGCAGGCGATCGTCGAGGCCGTCGCGCGCGGTGAGCAGGACGATCCCGGTGTCCCCGTAGTCGCGGACCACGCTGATGAGCGCAAAGCCGTCGCGCCCGGGCATCATCACGTCGAGGACCACCAGGTCGGGCCGGAACCCGCGCAGCGTCTCCTCCAGGCCCGTGCCGTCGGGCCGTGCGCCGGTGACGTACCCCGCGTCGCCGAGGGCTTCGCTGACCATCTCGCGGATCGTCTCGGAATCTTCGACGACCAGGACGCGTGCGCGCGGCTCTGGACGCAACGGGGCGCGACTGGTCATGCGTTCATTGTGTCCCTCCGCCGGCGGTCCTTCCTGAAGCGAAGCTGAAGGTATCGCCGCCGAGCCGCGTTCTTCAGGTTCGCTTCAACTTCACCCAGCAACGTCGTCACCAGCAACCCCCAACCGAAGTGAGGACGACGTGAACGACGACAACACAGAGAACACCGACAACTTGAGCGCACAGCGCGTGGACCCCGTGGACCACGTGGAGCCCGAGGCCCCGACCCAGAAGCCCGCCAGCCGGTGGTCGGACACCGGCGACCGCGTTCGTCGGCACCCCATCGGGGTTGCCGTCGGCACGGGCGTCGCGGCCCTGATCGTGGGCGGTCTGCTGGGCGCCGCGCTCTTCGGCGGACCGTCGCCGGAGGTGGGTCCCGCCGGGATGTCCAGCCACTATGCCGCGCAGGGTGAGATGTGCGCCCCACCGCCGCCCCCGGGCGGTCCCGGTGGACCTGGTGGCCAGTTCGGTGGACCGCCTCCGCCGCCGCCCCCGGGCGGTCCCGGCGCACCCGGCGGCCAGTTCGGTGGACCGCCTCCGCCACCGCCCCCGGGCGGCCCTGGCGCGCCCGGTGGTCCCGGTGCGCCTGGCGGACCTGCGGGACCCGGCGCCTCTGCGGGGCCTGCGGCCCCCGGTGGGCCCGCGGGTCCGGGCAACCAGCAGCCAGCGCCCGCGCCGCAACCCGGTGGCGGCGCGGCGCCCGCCCCGGCAGCTCCCTCGACACCCCTGCTGCCGGCCGAGCAGCCCGCCCGCTAATAGGTGCGTTCCCCGGCAGAGAGTCCTCTGCCGGGGAACGCCCGGCTGACTAGGTGAGGCCCAGTTCCAGGCCCGCCCACAGGGCGACGACGGCTCCCACGATGCACACGGGCACGGTCGCCAGCCCCAGCAGGGTGAAGTCTTGGAGGCGTGGCCGCACCCCGGCACCGGAGAGCACCCGCCGCCACAGCAGGGTGGCAAGCGATCCGACGTAGGTCAGGTTGGGTCCGATGTTGACGCCGACGAGCATGGCCAGGACCAGGCCGGGTGGTGCGCCCGTGCCCAACGCGGTGAGCATCAGCAACGTTGCGGGCAGGTTGTTGACCACGTTCGCCAGAACCGCCGACACGCCGGCCACCACCAACAGACCCACCAGCGTCGGCGCGGTGGGCAGGGCCCGGGCCACCGCCTCGCCCAGCCCGTGCTCGCTGACCCCGGCGACCACCACGCCCAAGGCGAACACGAACAGACAGAACAGGGGCGACGCGGCGCGCACGATCGTCGAGGCCGTCACCGAGCGGCGTCGCACGCCGGGCACGGCCAGCGCCACGGCACCCACCACCGCCACCCAGACGGGCTCGACCCCCGCGAACCCGGATGCGCCGAACCCGACGAGGGTCAGACCGAGCACGACGAAGGCGTAGACCGGGGTCGGCTGGTCGGAGGTCGCCTCGTCGGCGATGTGCTCCGCCGGATCCGGCTCGGCGCCGAGGTCCTTGCGGAAGAACACCCGGAACACCGCGTACTCGAGTCCGACGACGACCAACCAGGGCAGCGCCATCACCGCCGCGAACGACACGAACGTGAGCCCGGACGCCGAAAAGGCCAGCAGATTGGTCAGATTCGACACCGGCAACAACGTCGACGCCGAATTCGACAGGTGCGCGCACGCGTACACGTGGGGGCGGGCCCGCACCCGGACCAGACGCGCCGTCGCCAGCACCACCGGTGTCAGCAGCACCACCGTCGCGTCGAGGCTCAGCACCGCCGTGGTGACCGACGCAGAGACGAAGACCAACGCCAGCAGGCGACGCGAGCTGTCGCCGGAGGCCCGCGCGAGTGCCGCGCCCAGCCACCGGAAGACTCCCTCCTCGTCGGCCAGGTGCGCGAGAACGAGAATGGCGGCGAGGAATCCGACGGTCGGGCCGAGCAACTTCACCTGTTCGAGCGCCGCACCCGGAGTCACCACGCCGCACAGGACCAGGATGGCGGCGACCGGCACCGCCAACGTGGCCTCTGGGAGCCCGCGGGGTTGGACCATCGCGAACACCAGCACCGCCGCCAACGCCACCAATGCGGCCGTTTCGGCCCAGACGCCCGTCATCGGCTCACCGGGCGAGCCCTTCCCGCAGCGCCTCGTAGGCGCGTCGGCCCCTGGTGAACGTCGCGGCGTCGCCCCCGATGTCGGGATGGTGGGTGGCGGCGTGGTCGCGCCAGGCCCGCCGCAGTTCGACGAGGGTGAAGTGCGGCTGCAGACCGAGCACGGTCAACGGATCGGTGGGCGGCGCGGCCAGCGCGGGGCGTTGCGGCGCGGAGGCGTCACGAGACGCACCCTTGGTCGCCGCCTTCTTCGCGCGAGCCTTCGTCGCAGCCTTCTTGGCGGGTGACTTCTTCGCCGCTGCCTTCTTCGCGGGCGCCTTCTTGACCGCCTTCTTCGCGGGCGTCTTCTTGGCGACCTTCTTCACGGGCGCCTTCTTGACGGGCGCCTTCTTCGCGGCCTTGTCGACCGTCTTCCTCGCGGGTAGTTCGTTCATCGCTCTCAGCTCGCCGGATTGGGTTCGACATGGACCAACGACGTTCTCGCCGAGTCGATCTCGCGGGTCCTTCGGACCGACACGTCATCGTCGCACACCGACCGTCGCATTGCTGCATCTCCGGCGACGCGAATCTGAGCGATCACGGAGCTCCCGCCGCGGACGGATCTCGTACCGAGTACTGCTGCCGAGCAACGTAGTCCACGCCGCGCCACCAATTCGTCGTCCACGCGTAGCGTCGCCCGGACCGTCCCGGACGCTCTACTTCGATTTGCTGGCCGGCTCCTGCCGGATCGCTGCTGGACGTTACGGCGCGAACCTGAAGCCAACCTGAAGACCGCCGATGTTCACGATTCGTCGGAAACGGGTACTCCTGCGTCGGTTTCCGGAGAACCGGAATGTCGCACGCAACGATTGGAGCTCACATGGGTGACAGTGGACCCGAAGAAGGCGTGAAGGGCGTCGTCGAAGACGTCAAGGGCAAGGCGAAGGAAGTCATCGGGATCGTCAGCGGTCAGGACGACCTGCGCGAAGAGGGCCGGGCCCAGCAGGACAAGGCCGAAGCTCAGCGCGACGTGGCGAAGAAGGAGGCCGAGGCAGAGGCTGCCCGCGCCGCCGAGAAGACCGCCGAAGCACGCCAAAAGGCCGCTGAATAGCTCCCTTTCACCGCGCTACAACGGGCGGGCAGACCCCTCGAGGTTCTGCCCGCCCGTCGTGGTCTCGGCGCTAGCTCGACACGTCGTAGTCGAGCGACACCGTGGTTCCGTGGTCGTTGCGGTCGACGGTGCACTGGTCGGCCAGGGCGTTCATGAGGGCCAGTCCCCGGCCCCGGTGCCTCTGCATCACCGCCGATCGCGGGCGCCACCGGCCGCGGTCACTGATCTGGACGTGAACGCGCTGCGCGGCGCCGTCGTAGGTGGCGTGCATCGTGATGTCGCCGCCACTTCGACCGTGATAGGCGTGCTCGGCAGAGTTGGCGAGGGCCTCGTTGACTCCGAGAAGCACGTCGGCACAGCGTGATTCATTCAACGGCGGCCCAACGTCGTGCAGCCACTCGTCGAGTTCCTGCCGCAAGCGGGACGCGTGCGCTGCGTCGGCCGGGCGTGTTCGACGCAGTGGCGTCGCGGTCACTCCTCGTTCACACATCGCGGTCATGTTCGGGGCATACCCCCAAAGCCGCGAAAACCTAACCTAGGGCCGCCGACCCGTCAGCCGCCTTGGGCCCACAGCTGCTCCGTGAGGTCGTGGAACGTCACCAGTGCGACGTCGTCGTCGGCCCGCTGGAGCGCCGAGCGGCTCATGACGGCCTGCACCACCGATCCGTCCGCGTGGGACAGCCTCACCAGCGTGTTTGCCTGCCTCTGCAGCTCGACGACGGCACCGTTCGAGTGCAGCGGCGTCTCGAAGACGCCCTGAAAGTTCATCGCCTCCAGCTCGCCGCGAGTCAGGCCGAGCATCTCGGCCATGGCGTCGTTGGCGAACAGCACGGTGCCCTCCTCGGTGACCGCCACCACCGGTACGGGCAGTTGGCCCAGCACGCGCAGGGCGGGCAGTCGCCGCAACGTGTCCATCTGGGTCTCGTCGTGAGTGGGTGGCCGTCGACGGTCGGCGGTCGGCTGCGTGGGATCGGGCAATGGGGACTCAACGGTCATGTCGCCTCCTCGTATGGCGGTGTCCAGTGGCTGTCAGGGCAGCTGCTTGGTGTGCGACGACTCCGGGTCCACCACGGTCGGGGCGGCGTCGGGCCGGTTCTTCCTGGTGAAGCGCTGGGCGAGCGACGAGAGGCCGAGCAGCGCGCGCGAGATCGCGGTGGGCGTTCCCCCGTTGCGCCGCTGAAGGTAGCGGCCGACCTTCGTCAGCACCGTGGCGATCAGGGGCAGCAGCAAGCTGGCCAGGATCCAACGGCGCACGGGGGTGCTCAGGAGGGCAAGCATGATGCGGTCCTTTCTGGATGAACGGCGGACGCCGTCACCGAACCCGGCGACGTTCGCGCTTGCCGGTGTGGATGGTGGTGCGGGTGGCGACCGACGGATCGGACAGCACGCCCGAGATCTGGGCGCAGACGGCGTCGATCGCCGGGATGAGGCGGTCGGGACGCGGGGCGGCACTGGTGGTGACGGTGAGGTCGACGGTGCGGGTGCCTCGGTCGATCACCGCCTTGCCGCTCGCGGACTCGACGTCGAGGGACTGCTTCAGCGCCTGGGCCGCGGCGTCGGCCACCTCGCCGAGGTCGACGGTGATCGACCCGGCGTCGTCGTTGCGCAGCGGCAGCGACTTGACCTTGGCGGCCGGAGAGTGCGCGAACAGCCACCGCAGCGCGAGGACCACGAGCACGATGCCGGCGCCGGCCAGCGCGAAGGGCCACCATCCGGTGGTGGTGGCCGACCGCAGCCAGGGTGCCGTGACGGCGTCGGGCAGGTTGGGCACCCAGTTGGTGTTCCACACCACCAGCGCGGCACCGAGCGCGATGAGCGCCAGGCCGGCGACGACGGCGGCGAACCGGTCGAAGGTGACGGCAGTGCGAGTCATGTCAGTTGGCTCCCGTGCGTGTGCGCACCGTGATGCGTGGAGTGGTGGTGGTGAATCCGCCGACGGCGTCGGCGACGGCGGTGGTGATCGCGGCCTTCAGGGCGGGGTCACCCGCGGTGACGTTGGCGGTCACCTTGACGGTGCGCAGGCTTGCCGAGGCGCGACTGTCGAGCACTCCGGGTACGGAATCCGCTGCAGCACTGGCTAATCGGGCCAGATCGCCCTTGGCGATCCAGACGCTCGTGGTGGCAGGCACCTCCAGCGCGGTGCGTCGCCGGGGGCGGATCGCCGCGGAGACCCACCACAGCCCGACGAGGATCGCGACGATGCCGGCCGGCAACATCCAGCCTTGGTAGGTCAGGCCGTCGAGGCCCGAGACGGCGGTGTCGATCCACGCCGTGCCCGTCAGCCACCCAAAGTGCACGGCGGCGTCGCGCAGGGCGACCGCGCCCAGGGCGAGGATCAGCAGGGCGATGAGCGCCCCGACGTAACCGGCGGCTGGCGCGGCGACGGGCGGCCGCCCCGGCGCGGGTCGGGTGACGGCGGCGGGTTCTCGGGTGGTGGTCATTGCACGGTCCTCGATGGGGCGGTGACGGGTAGGACGGCGTCGACGGCCACGTCGACCCGGTCGACGGTGAGCGCGGCGTAATCCCGAAGGGCCTCGACGACGTTGCGTTGCACGGCGGCACCGACGACGACCGCCGGCTCCGGCCACGCGACGGCGATGTTGACCTGGACGCGGGCACGGTCACCGGCGATGGCGACGGTTGCCCGGGGCAGCTCACGGCCGGTGATCTTGGTCAGGCCCGCGGAGTGCTGATGCACTCCGTCGGTGAGCCGCGCGGCGTGGACGGCGAGCCGCTGGGCCACCTTGTCGCGCACGGTCAGCCCGCCGCGGTCGCCGGGGTCGACCGCAAGGTCGTCGTCAGCCACGACGACGCCCGGGGAACAGGGCGGACAGGTCGAATTCGCCGTCGCGCTGCCCGCCGAACAGGTAACCGGCGACGCCCAGGATCAGGGCGACGACGAAGCCGGTCAAACCGCCCGCGGCCGCGGCGATGCCGAGCAGCAGTCCGGCGATCAAGCCCAAACTGGATGTAGTCATGTGAACCTCCGAGAAGTGTTGCGGCACGGCGTGTCCGTGCTGCGGGGTGTGGGTCAGAGCTCGATGTAGCGGCGCCGGCGGCGCAGCAGCCGAAGTGGTCGATGGATGGTGAGGCGTCGTCGCGTGCGGCGCACGGTGGTCGGCGCCGGTGTCGGACGAAAGTGCGCGTCGATGGCCGCGAGTGCGCTGGCGAAGGCCACCGGGCTGCCACCCCGGTCGGGGTGGAGTTCGCGTGCTGCGGCGCGGCGGGCGCTGGCCCGATCGGGGTAGCGGTCCCACCGCGCCACGGTCACGGCGCGGACGCCTCGGCGACGACGTCCTCCACCGTGACGTCCACGACGCCGCCGGTCACGGCTGCCGCGGCGTCGCGGACACTCGCCGCGGTCTCGCGGACCGGGCTGCCGTACCGCAGCGTCACGTGGACCTCGGTGACGCCGTCGGGACCGGTGCGGATGCCCGACACCCGGTGACCGGGGAGGTAGGTGGCCACTTCACCGAACATGCCGGCGTGCAGCCCGACCACGCCCGGCACCGCGGTGACGGCGGCGGCGATGAGGTCGGCCTGGTCCGGCTCGCTCGTCGAGGTCATGCCGTCGCCTGTCTCCGCGCTGGTCACTGCACCCGGGTGACGGCGTCGTCGGCGTCGACGTCGTCCTCACCGGCGAGGTGGATGTCGTGCACGGTGACGTTGACCTCGGTGACCTCGAGTCCCGTCATCCGCTCGATGGCGGTGATGACGTTGCGACGGAGGCCGCCGGCCAGGTCGGCGATCGACACGCCGTACTCGGCGACGATGTCGAGGTCCACGGCGGCCTGCTTCTCGCCGACCTCCACGGACACGCCCTGGGAGTGGTTGACATTGGCGCCGGGGATGCGCTCGCGCAGCGCGCCGACGACGCGGGATGCGCCGCCGCCGAGGGCGTAGACGCCGCTGACCTCGCGTGCGGCGATGCCGGCGATCTTCGACACGACGGTGTCGGCGATGGTGGTCTTGCCCTGCGCGCTCGCCAGGGTCGAGGTGCCGACGGCGGCGACGCCCTTGCCGGAGGTGGTCGTGGCGGTGGTGACGGGCTGGGTGCTGGTCATCGTGATCGCAACTCCTTGTCGTGGTGGGGATAGTTCTTGGTGAAGTCGTACGAGATGTAGTCGGTGCGCGGACGCCGATCCGAACGTCGGTCTTCAGTGAACTGACTCACACGCCGCGGCGTCGCGGTTCGGCGCGACGAGGGCCGCGCCCCGCCGCAGATGCGACGTGACGCGGCCCCGGTGCGTGATTACTTGAAGGTGTCCTTGATGTTCTCGCCGACCTTCTTGGCGCCGGAGACACCCTGGTCCTTCTTGCCTTCGGCCTTGAGGTCGTCGTTGTTGGTGACGTCACCCACGACTTCCTTGGCCTTGCCGATGGCGTCTTCGGCGGCGTTCTTGGCCTTGTCCACGATGCCCATGAGTTTGGTTCCCTTCGTTGTGTTACCCGTTGCCTTCGAGTGGTCCTCGAAGGAGTCTCAGCAGCGCGTCAGTGCGCGCCCGATGCCTGCCTTGGCGACCCGCTTGGCCGGCGAACGTCGACTGGTCGACGCCTTGCGCCGACGCACCACGACGACCAGCAGCACTGCCGCGGCGACGGCGCCGATGACGATGCGGTTGTTGCCCAGCGTCGAGGCCGCGTCGTCGAGGTGAAGCTGACGGGCCGCGTCGGCGGTGTTGTCGGCGAGTTCGGAGAGCTGGTGCTTGGCGCCGTCGACGGCTTCTTCGACGGACTCCTTGACGTCGTCGGCCTTGGCCGACGCGGTGTCCAGCGCCGAGGAGGTTGCGTCGGTGACCGCGTCGACGGCGTCGCCCGCCTTCTCCGCGACGGCGTCGACGCCCTGCTTGGCCTTGGCCTCGGCGGTGTCCGCGGCCCCGTCGGCCTTGAGGTCGTCGTTGCCCGTGAGATCGCCGGCGGCCTCCTTGGCCCGTCCGACGGCCTCCTGAGCCTTGTCCGTGAAATCTGCCATGAGCGTCGTCCTTCCTTGGAGTCGTCGCCTCGCCGAATGCCAGCGGGCGTCAGCGCGTTTCGAGCTGTCACGAGTTGAGTCGGTGGGGCTGGGCCAAACCGAACGTCGTGATGACGTGAACCGGCTCACATCGGCCCCGAGCGCCGACGCGGCGACCCAGAAGTGCCGACCCGCACCGCGGCGCGCGCGGGTGGCATTAGGATTTGCTGTCGCCCAGCCCGGCACTTCCAAGATCGGGTGCGGACGTGGTGGGAGCGTGCGTGACGACAGCCAGTGGCGGCGAACGGATCGCCGAAGCAGGTGATGACGCCCTGCTCCACGCCGCCGCGCTCGGCGACCGGGAGGCGTTCGAGATCGTGGTGCACCGCTACGGTCCCCCGCTGCACCGGTACGCGCGACGGCTGCTGGCCAACGAGGCCGACGCCGCCGACGTCGTGCAGGCCACCTTCATCGCCGCGTGGCGTCAGCTCGAGACGTTTCAGGGCAGGTCGTCGCTGAAGACGTGGCTGTTCTCGATCTGCTCGCACAAGATCACCGACAACTATCGGGTGAAGCGCGCTCAACCCATCGACGATCAGCTCATGGAGGCCATTCCGGCGCCTCAACGCAGCGCCGACCCGTTCACCGCGGCGTCGAACACGGCCTTCCTGGCGGCATTGGAGGCGGCGCTGAGCGAACTTCCGTATCGTCAGCGCGCATCCTGGGTACTACGAGAAATAGAATCCATGACGTTCCCCGAGATCGGGGCGGCCCTGGACACGAGTCCCGATGCGGCCCGCGGACATCACTTCCGCGCCACCGCGACACTGCGAGCCCGGTTGGAGAGGTGGCAATGAGTTCTCCGTCCCTGCCGCCCGACCCGCTGTTTCGCGCGATCGAATTCCTCCGCGCGGCACCCGAGCCCGGATGGGATGCGATCGCCGGGCGCGTCATCTCCTCGATCCGCACGACCTCCCGTCCGGGCGGTCATCCGTTGGCGGCCCAGCCGCCGCGCGGCATGGCCGGCGCCGGCCGCATCTTCGTCAGCGACCACGTGCTGCGCAGCACCCTCGCCGTCGAACTGCGCCAGCGCTATCTGTGCGCGCCCACCCGCATCACGTTCGACGTCGACGACCGCACCACGACCTTGCGCGGGGTGCACGTCGAACTCACGGGCAGCTACGGGACCGACCTGCGGCAACTGGCCGACCACATTCGCAGCACGACGCTCGACGTGGTCGCCGACCTCCTCGGCGACGCACTGGGCCGACAGCCGGTCGACGTCACCGTCACCGACGTCGTCACCGGAGATCCGCTGGGCGCGTAACCGTCGCCGAACTGCGCTGCTTGAAACGACCCGCATCCCGGCGGAACATGGAGTCGTTGCCCCAGACCTCGGCGATGACGTGTTCGGCATTGGCTCATCCCGACGGGGCAACCAGTAGGAGTTGTTCGCAGGGAGGACCCATGAGTACCGCGACAGACGGCCACGGGCCGTTCGGACCACCGCAGCCCGACGTCGAGGCGCGGATTTCCGAAGCGGTGCGTGACATCGCCGAGCAGCGTGCCTACATCGAACAGGCCAAGGGCATGCTGATGTTCATCTACGGCCTCGACGAGCACGGGGCGTTCGACCTTCTGCGCTGGCAGTCCCAGCAGCACAACGTCAAGCTTCGGTCGCTCGCCGAACAGGTCGTGAAGGACATCTCGGAGCTCGCGAAGCGCAAGCCGCTCGAGAATCGCCTCGACCACGACCGGGTTCTACTCACCGCTCACCAGCGGGTGGCTGGTCAATCCCATCCGGATGCGTAGCGCACGCGCCAGTTGGGTAGCAACACAAGCGGAGAGGCCGCATCCCGGGATGTGACTTTCTCAAGCCCTTGGTGGTTCCGACCAGAGCCACCAAGGGCGTCCAACTTCCCCGTCCGACCCTCTCGTGGGTTCCGCGCGCCTCGGATCGGCTATCGTTAACGATTGTCATTGTCGTTTTAAGTGGTCGGAGGGCTCGTGGTGTTGCACGGATTGGTCGTGAAGGCGGCGACGACGATGGTCACCGGCGCAGTCGGCGTCGCGACGTACGAACTCGCCCGCAAGGCGGCTGCGAAGGCCCCACTGCACGAGGCCTCGGTGGCCGCCACGGCCTGGGGCCTGCGCGGTACCCGCAAGGCCGAGGAAACTGCCGAACGCGCCCGGTTGAAGGTGGCCGACGTGGTCGCCGAGGCACGGGAACGCGTCGGCGAGGAGGCGCCGCCACCGGCGATTCACGACACCTCCGACGGTCACTCGCACTAACCCGTGACCGCGCCGACGGTCCTGTCCGACGCCGCGGGGCGGATGAGGGTCCACGCCCCGTGGTTCCGATCCAGCGTCGCGCTGGCGGTCGCGCTCGAGGACCTCGTCGAGAAGGTTCCCGGGGTCCGCGCCGTGCACGCCCATCCGCGGACCGCCTCGGTGGTCGTGTGGTATTCGCCCAAGCGAGGTGACGCCTCGGCGATTCTCGAGGCCATTGCAACCACCCGCACCCTGGCGTCGACCGCGGTGGTGCCCCACCGCGCGCCACACTCGGCCGACGTCGGCAACGCCGACGTTGCCCGCATGGCTCTCGGCGGGATTGCGCTGCTGCTCTTGGGTTCCCGGCGCTATGTGTTCGGACGGCCCGCCCTGCTGGGGCCGACGAGCCGGGTCGTCGTCACCGGCGCGACGATCGTCACGGGCTATCCGTTCCTCCGGGGCGCGTTGCGCGCGCTTCGCGGTGGCCAATCCGCGGGCACCGACCTGCTGGTCTCCGCGGCCACCGTGGCAAGTCTGATCCTGCGGGAGAACGTCGTCGCCCTGACGGTGCTGTGGCTGCTGAACATCGGCGAGTACCTGCAGGATCTGACGCTGCGCCGGACGCGCCGCGCCATCGCCAATCTGCTGCAGGGCAACCAGGACACCGCGTGGGTCCAGCTGCCCGACGGCAGCGAGGTCGAGGTCGAGATCGACTCACTCGTCGTCGGTGATCTGGTGGTCGTGCACGATCAGATCGCCATCCCGGTGGACGGCGAGGTGGTCGACGGGGAGGCCGTCGTCGACCAGTCCGCCATCACCGGCGAGACCCTGCCCGTCACCGTCGCCGCCGGCACGCGGGTGCACGCGGGTTCGGTGGTGGTCCGGGGCCGCGTCGTCGTCCGCGCCAGCGCGGTCGGCGACCAGACCGCCATCGGCCGGATCATCCTGCGCGTCGAGGAGGCCCAGCGGGACCGGGCTCCCATTCAGACTGTGGGCGAGAGCTTCTCGCGCCGCTTCGTCCCGGCATCCTTCCTGGTGTCCGCGCTCAGCCTCGTCGTGACCGGCGACGTCCGGCGGGCGATGACCGTGCTGTTGGTGGCCTGCCCGTGCGCAGTCGGCCTGGCCACGCCCACCGCGATCAGCGCGGCGATCGGCAATGGCGCGCGCCGCGGCATCCTGATCAAGGGCGGTTCACACCTGGAGGAGGCGGGCCGCGTCGACGCGGTCGTGTTCGACAAGACGGGCACGCTCACCATCGGCCGCCCCGTGGTCACCAACGTCGTCGCCTTCGACACGGCGTGGGAGCCCGAGCAGGTGCTGGCCTACGCGGCCAGTTCCGAGATCCACTCGCGACACCCGTTGGCAGAAGCCGTGATCCGGTCCACCGAGGAACGCCACATCGTCATACCCCCTCACGAGGAATGCGAGGTGCTCGTCGGGCTGGGCATGCGCACCAAGTCCGACGGGCGCACGCTCCTGCTGGGCAGCCCGTCGCTGCTGCGCCAGGAGAAGGTGCGGGTGACCAAGAAGGCGTCCGACTGGGTGACCAAGTTGCAGCATCAGGCCGAGACCCCGCTGCTGCTCGCGGTGGACGGCAAGTTGATCGGCTTGATCAGCCTGCGTGACGAGGTGCGCCCCGAAGCACTGTCGGTCCTGACGTCGTTGCGGGCCAACGGCGTTCGGCGGATCGTGATGCTGACCGGCGACCACGCCGAGACCGCCCGCGCCATCGCCACGGAACTCGGCATCGAGGAGTGGCGCGCCGAGGTGCTGCCCGAGGACAAGCTCGAGGTGGTTCAGGCGCTACGCGCCGAGGGGTACGTGGTGGCCATGGTCGGCGACGGGGTCAACGACGCCCCGGCTCTCGCGGCCGCGGACATCGGCATCGCGATGGGCCTGGGCGGCACCGACGTCGCCGTCGAGACCGCCGACGTCGCGTTGGCCAGTGACGACCTGAGCCGGCTCCTCGACGTCCGAACGCTTGGAAACAGGGCCGTCACCGTGATCCGGCAGAACTACGCAATGTCGATCGCGGTCAACGCGATTGGGCTGCTGGTGGGCGCCGGCGGCGCCCTGTCCCCCGTGCTGGCGGCGATCATGCACAACGCGTCGTCGGTCGCGGTGGTGGCGAACAGTTCCCGGCTGATCCGCTACCAGCTGGACGAGTAGTCCTACTCGCAGCCGGTGCAGTTGCCGTCACGGTCGAGGCCTCAGATGTCGTCGGTCAACAGTGCAGATCCGAGGGTGACTGACTCGTGCGCGCCGAAGGATCCGTACCGCCGACCCGTCGCAGGTATGTTGACGGCGGCGAGGATCGGCGACCACTCGGTGCGGACCCAGGCAACGCACAGGAGGCTCACAGTGACTCTGGCACAAAGTGTTTCGATCGGCCTACTCGTCGCCGTCCTCGTCCTGGCCATCTGGCGACGATTGAACATCGGCGTCCTCGCCTTGGCGGCCGCACTGCCCGTGCTCGCACTATCGGGTCTGCCGGCGAAGACGATGTACACCGCCTTTCCCGGCGACATCTTCGTCCTCATCGCCGGGGTGTCCCTGTTGTTCGCGCACCTCGAGCGCAGCGGCGCCCTCGCCTGGTTCGTCGAGCGGGTGTACCGACGCATCGGGGACCGTCGGGCGCTGCTGCCGTGGGCCGGTTTCGTCATCGGCGGGGCGCTCTCGACGGCGGGCGCGTTCTCCACCGCGGTCATCGCGTTCCTGGTGCCGATGGTCGCCCACGTCAGCCTCCGGTACCGCGGGACCTTCCTGATGTCCGAACTCGCGGTGATCATCGCGGCCAATTGCGCCGGGCTGTCGCCGCTGAACCCGACCGGCGCCGTGATCCGGGCGGCGGCCACCAAGGTCGGCGTGACGTTCCCCGGCTGGGGACTGTGGGCCGTGTCGATCGGCGTCGCCGCCGCGGTGGTCGCCGTGCTGCAGTCACTCGAGGCCCTCGCGCGGCGCCGAGGCGTCAACTACGAAGTGGCGCCAGCCCCCGCCGCCGAACCCGAGGAGGAGTCGCGCCCCAAGGTCGCCTACATGGCGTGCTCCGCGGTCGCCCTGGTCGCGTTCCTGCTGCTGGTCGTGGTGGCCAAGACCGACGTGGGGGTGACGGCGATGTGCATGGCGATACTGCAGCAGATCGCCTTTCGGCCCAACGAGCGTGCGTTGCTCGCCCGGATTCCGTGGAACTCGATCCTGCTGCTCTGCGGTCTACTCACCTATCTCGGCTTGATACAGGCAATCGGAACGATGGACTCGATCGCCCAGATCTTGCGCCACCTCGGTACCGGCGCCCTGCTGATCCTGGTCATCGCCTATCTGACGGCCCTGCTGTGCAACATCGAGAGTTCGACGCTCGGAGTGCTCGGCTTGGTCACGCCCATTGCGTTCGGCGCGTTCGGCCACACCGACGTTCTGTTCTGGGTGACCGCTGCGGTGTGCGTGCCCGCGGCGTTGATGGTGATGAACCCGATCCACGTCGCCGGCACCCTGATCATCGGCAACAGCGCCGTGGAGAACCAGGACGCACTGTTCCGGCGACTACTGGCGCTGGCGGGATCCCTGGCGTTGGTCGTGCCCGGTCTCCTGGCGTTGATACCGATCGCCTCGGGCTGACGGCCTTCGCTGAAACACGGCGTCCACCACCGGTGTTCACGTGCCTAGACCCAGGTCAGACACCAGATGGCTTCAAGCGCGGGTGGGGCGCAGACCGTAGAATTGGCAAGTGGCCGAATTCATGTACGGAGACTGCGGCCAACCCGCTTTGGTCGCCGGTACGGGGACCGAAGCCGATCTAACGGCCAAACGGGTGCAGATGATCCGCGAGCAGTTCGACCGGGCCATCTATCAAGCAGTGGCCAACGGTCGCGAGTACGGCAGACGATCTGGTTCGATGCTGGGCCGGGATCTAGAAGAGGCGATCGACGCAGTGGCCGGGGAGCACCCGAACCCCTGCGAGGAGTCGATCAAGAGCGCTTACGCGGCATACCGCCACCATGTGCGCAACGAGAGGTAAGCGACTGCTGGCGCTGGCGGGTTCTCTGGCGTTGATACCGATCGCCTCGGGCTGACGGCCTCCTCCGTCCGGTCGTCGACGACCGCGTCAGCGCACGTCGCCCGCCACGCCGGTGCCAATCCGCGGACGCCGCCACAGTTCCCAGGCCAGTCGAACGCCACCCAGGGCCGTGAGCCCGGCCAGCGCGGCCAGCCCGGGGACGTGCACGAGCACCGGCAAGGACGCTGCGGCAGCCAATCCCGTCGCGGCGCGGTCCACCGGAATCTGTCGGTGATCCCGCCACCGGTAGGCGACGTCGGCCAGGTAGAACAACGCCATTCCAGCGGCGAGCGCGACGGCCGACGGCACGGGCAGCGGAGCGGTGGTGTGGGCGACGGCGCCGTGCGCGCCCACGGCGAACAGCACGATGCCGGCGACCATCGGCAGATGCAGGTAGCTGTAGGCGTCGCGGGCCAGATGGGCACGTTCTGTCCCGACGGCCTGCTCCAGCCGCTTCTGCGCTCCGCTGCTCAAGCCGAAGTACGTCCACCAGAACGTCGCATTGATCGCCACGCCCAGAATCAGCGCGACGATCACCTCGGGACGGTGCAAATCGTTTGCACCCGAGCCCAGTTCGACGACGGCCTCCCCCAACGCGATGATGATGATCGAGCCGTGGCGCGACACGAAGTAGGACGGGGAGACGCGGAATCCACCGAGGCCCAGCACGGCCGGTGCGCCGTAGTCGATCACCGCCGCGGCGACCCACAGCAGCTCGCGGATGGGCGAGTCGACGAAGGCGGCCGCCACGATGCAGGAGGGCGCGGCGACGAAGGCCGGCGCGATCCGCCAGACGCTGTGCCGCAGTTCGGCGTCCTCGTGCGCCGAATGGGCGACGAACTTCACCGCGTGGATCAACCGCACCGCCAGAAGGGCGACCGCGAAGATCAGCGCGCCGGTGGTGAACGCCGTGGGCAACGCCGTCGCGGCGACAAGCATCGCCGCCATCGCAGCGATGACCGCTGCCTCGTGCAACACGTTGGCGGTGTCGAAGGTGTTGATCAGCCAGGTGTAGCCGACCCAGGCCCACCACACCGCGAGCAGGGCGAGGGCTCCCCGCCCGAAACCCGTCGGCGACGGATCGTGCAAGACGAGCTGAGTAACCTGCGACATCGCGAAGGTGAAGACCAGGTCGAAGAAGAGTTCGAGATTGCCCTCTGACCTAGGACTTCCTCCGCCGCCGGAGCTTTCGCCGTCGTCGCGGGTCACGACGTCGACCCGGTTGGGGCGTCACACTCCCCGGTCGACGCGGCTCTCCTGCCCGGTCGAGCCTTCACCGTTGCCTTCCTTCCGTCGGCAGACCCTCGGTTAGTTTGCCAACCGGGGACGACGCCACGCGTGGGCCTGACGGGTGAAAGTCCGGGAAGTTCTTTGGTCCTGGGAGGACGAGGTGTGCGGTGGGTTCAGCTCGTCGCCGACGCCGGGCTGAACGCGGCCCACTGGCCGAGGGCGAATTCACCACCGTTACGCCGAACCTCCAGTGCGCCTGCACCGCCGAAGTGCCCGGGGATGACGAGCTCGTGTTCGTCGGCCGCCCGCTCCAGGATGCGGCGGCGACTGGCGATCGCTTGCTCCGGTAGATAGCAGAAGGCGCTGTTGCAACACGAGTCGACGATTTGCGCCGGGCTGTGCAGAAGATCTCCGGCGAAGACGGCGCGGTCACTCCCGGACGCCAACCGGAGAACCGCAGTACCGGGAGTATGGCCGGGTGCCGATTCCAGGGTGAGGTGTTCGTCGATCGTGTACTGCTCGTCCCACAGCACGGCCCGTCCCGCCTCGTGGATCGGGGCGACACTGTCCGCGTAGACCAGGCGGTCGACCTCCCCCAGCCCTTCTCCGCTGGCGTTGTCTGGACCGTAGTGCGCGTCATCGGCGGCGGGAATCAGGTACTGGGCGTTGGGAAAGGCGGGCACCCACTGACCGTCTGCGTCGACGGTGTTGCCGCCGGCGTGGTCCACGTGCAGGTGCGTGTTGACGACGACGTCGACGTCTTCCGGTTGAACGCCGGCTTGGGCGAGTACCGCCAACAGATCGCTCTCACGCTGGTCGAACCAGGGCGCCATTCCCGGTCGGTTGCGCCTGCTTCCCGCGCCGGTGTCGACCAGGATGGTCCGCCCGCCGCTTCGCAGTACCCACGTCTGGAGGGCGATGACCAATTGGTCGGTGTCGGGCTGCCAGTGATCCGGCGCCAACCAGTCCGCGTTGCGCGTCCACACGTCGTCGGCGACCGCGGGGAGGAAGTCGGTCGTCGTCAGGAACGGCTCGTACCATTCGACGGCCCGGATGACCTCGACGTCACCCAACGTGATGCTCTGCACTCGATCGTCGCCGCTCACCGAACCGAACGTACTCCCGGCTGGCTGGACGGTGGTGCCCCCAGTCGGACTCGAACCGACACTTGGCGGATTTTAAGTCCGCTGCCTCTGCCAATTGGGCTATGGGGGCGTTGCAGCTCAGAGGGTACTTCAGGCGGATTCTTCCTCCCCCGCACGTTCTTAATCCGCCAGCCCGGCTTGATCACTCGCTCGTCGCACAATTCTTCGGGTCCACTCAGCTCGATCGACTCGAAGAGAAAGTCCCTCAACACATTAGGAGACGTAGGACCCGTCGAACCCTCAGTGGACCGTGACGTCGAGTGCGTAACGCCGGGCTACGTGCGGTGGGTTGGAGTTGTCCTCCTGCACGAGCGTGACGTGCACCGTTCCCGCCGTCACAGCCTCGTATCTGCTGGTGAACGTGCCGGAATGGGAACCACCGGGAGGTGTGCGGTCGGGTTCGTACTTCGAGCCGAGATATTTGAGAACGGCGGTGTCGTGCCGTTCTTCGTCTCGCCACTGGGCGTTCGAGGTCGAGTAGTCGTCGCCGATGACGATGTCGAAGGTGTCACCGGTGTCGAGCTCGATGTGACCGCCGTTGTCCGACTCACCAGCTGTCACGTCCGGACCGGCGGAGCACCCGACAGCCAGGAGAAGGCTGACCATCGCCACCGTCCGTCGGACCGCAACGCGGGCACCGATGGCGGTAGCCGGCCGCTGAGCGCGACGCATCACCGTTGTTGAACCAGCTGTGCTCGACGTCGGACAAGCTGCGCCGAACAGCGACCGCGCGCGCGATGGCACTTTGCGTTTGGGAACCAGGGTTGACGACACCCTTCAATTGTCGGTGACAGGTCGGCTGCGCCGCACACCAGATTGCATTAGAGGATCACCCGGGAACATCCTTGGGTAAACGGTGTCGACGTACTCGTCTCTCGCATCTCGTCGACACCACCGCCGTCGAGGGTCGACAACACCGCGTCGTCACCGAAGTAGAACTTGGGCATGCAGTTGACGCGGACGACGCTCATGGCGCTCCCCCCTGGTACTCGTGACGCCCGAATGGTCCGCGCGAACGGGCAGCGACGGCATCGCCGCTACGTGTGGTCGGGAGCGAGCTCGACGAACGTGAACTGGAGCAGACCTGCCCGAGCCATCGGCAGTGTCTGCATGACGCCTTCGGCCTCGGCACGGTCGGACGTGTCGACCACCAGGTAGGCGGCGCTGTGGTCGGCTGCGACGAAACAGTGTTCAATCACGCCGGCGGCGATGAGTTCCTCGACCCGAGCGACTTCGGCGTGCTCGTACGGAGCGGGGTCGGCGGCTCCTGGGAGCGTCGCGGCGAGGACGAGTAGACGCATGGGCGGTCAGATCCTTCTGTCAACGGGAAGTGGGGCAAGAAATAGCCGGCCGATTCGTTGGGAATGCTCGACCGATGAATCGCACCTACTGGTGTGGCCAGGCCGTCAGATCGGTGATTGCGTCTGGGCGCTGCGGCGACCACTCCAGTACGCGCCGGGCCTCGCGACCGTCCACCGACTGGTTGAGCGCGAGTGCGTCGGCGAACAGACCAAGCTGTTGGCGTGCCTCGTCGACGGGCCAAGGTGCGACGGTGTCGGCACCAATTGCTGTTCGAATCGCCTCCGCCATCGTCACCACCTCGACTGCCTCCTCGGCGACGACGTTCAGAATCCGCCCGTCTACCTTGGGGTTTCGCGCGGCGGCTTGCTCCAGCGCACTGACATAGGCAGTTCCGAGATCGTCGACGTGCACCGTGGGCCAATGGTTGCGGCCGTCCCCGGGAAGGCGGATGACTCCACCGTCGCGCCCCATCCGAGCCAGCAGCGCAAAGACGCCGCCACCGTGACCGTGCACCATCGCCGGTCGCAACACCGACACGCCGATGCCTCGCTGGGCGGCCGTCGACAGCACCTGCTGCTCCACGGCGGGCCGCCAGGCCACCAGATCGGTGGGGTCGACCGCCGCAGACTCTGTCACGGGGCGCCTGCCCGTGTTGCCGTAGACCCACGCCCCGGAGGTGTAGACCAATGCCGACCCCGATGGCATCGCGGCGAGGACGGCTACCACCGCCGCCTGGTCGACGGCACCCGCGGAAGCGTCATTGGTCGACGCGGTGTGAACGACCGCGTCATGCTCGGCCGCGGAGGCGACGAACGTCTGCGGGTCGTTCAAGTCTCCCAATTCAAGGGCAACGCCGAGTTCGGCCAGATCTCGGGCGGACGACGACGTCGTCGACCTCACCAATCCCGTCACCTGGTGACCGGCGTCAAGGGCGGCTCGAGCAACGCCCAGCCCGATGAATCCCGTTGCCCCCGTAGCGAATATTCGCATTCCACATCCCTCGACTGTCTTTGACAGCGCCGAGCACGACTCATTCTCGGCATCACTACGAGACTGATCAGTCTCGTTGATGCGACATTAACGAGACTGAACAGTCTTGTCAACGAGGCCGGAGTGCTGCTATCCCTGTCGGATGGACACCTCACCCACCGAAGTCTTGAACCCGCTGCAGCGGCGCAAGCGCGCGGCGATCTTGGCAGGCGCAGAAGAGGTGTTCCTCGATCGTGGATACGCGTCGACCACGATGGACGACGTCGCCGCCGCCGCAGGTGTGGGCAAGCAAACCGTGTACCGACACTTCGCCTCCAAGGAAGCCCTCTTCGAAAGCCTCATCGCGTCGATGTGCGTCGACGGCGCGTTGGCGGGTCGTCTCGAAGATGGCGCCGAGCGCTCCACCGCCGCGCGTTTACGTGACCTCGGGTGGGCACTCCTGCACAACCTCATGTCAGACAACGGGATTCGGCTCTACCGCGCAGTGGTGGCCGAGGCGCAACGCCGACCCGAGCTGGGTCGGCTGTTCTACGAGAACGGCGCCAAACTGGTGCGGTCGCTGGCCGCGGACATTCTGAGCACCGTCTACGACGACCAGACGGCGGCCCTGCGCGCTTCCACCTACATCAGCCTCGTTCTCGGCGACGCCCATCTCGAACTCACCTTGGGCTACCGGATCACCGATCGAAGAGCGCGTTTCGCCGAACAGATCGAGGAGGCCGTCAGCGCAGCGTTGCGCTGAGCGCGCCCGTGCACGTGGTTCTCAGACGACGATGACGATCTTGCCGATCGTGCGGTGGCTTTCGAGCATCGCGTGGGCGGTCTTCATGCTCTCAGCCGTCAGACCGGCGAGTGTGGTCGTGACGATGGGGCGCACGTGGCCGCCGACGACGTAGTCGACGACGGTGCCGAGAATGCGGCCTTGGCTGCTGGGGTCGGCTCCGCCGACGATGTGGCTGAACACCATTTCGGTGTGCAGTGACGCGGACTTCTGCACCAGGGGAGCCAGGTCGAGCGGGGCTCCGACGTCGACGGTCGACACGTGACCGAAGGGGCGCAGCAGTGCCGCGATCTGGGCGAGGTTGTCCGCGGTGGCGGCGGTCGACAACACCACGTCGACGTGCGCGACGCCGGCTTGCCGAAGTTGGGCGCCCAGGCCTGCGGTGTGGTCGACGACCAGATCGGCGCCCATCGCATGACACCAGTCTCGAGACTCGGGGCGGGAGGCGGTGCTGATGACGAACGCCGACGTCTTGGCCTTGAGCAGTTGTGTCGTCAGCGATCCGACTCCACCGGCACCGCCGATGACGAGAACCGCGTCGACGCCGTCCGGAAGAACCGACTGATCGCGGAACACCGCTTCCCAGCCGGTCAAGGCTCCGATCGGCAGCGACGCGGCATCGACGAAGGCCAGCTGATCGGGGATCTTGGCGACCACCCGGTGGTCGACGGCCACCCGCTGCGCCCAGCAGCCGTCCCGAGTCGGATCTCCGGTGCCGATCACGCGGTCACCGACGGCGAAACCGGTAGTGGCGGTTCCGACGTCGACGACCACACCGGCGAACTCCCAGCCCAGGATGACCCGTCCACCCGGCTCGGCGCTGCGTGCGGCGCGGATGGACGCCTCCCCGGGGTTCACCCCGATCGCGCGGACCTCGACCAGCAGATCACCGTCGCGAGCTCGTGGTTCCTCGACGTCGACGAGGTCGATGGCGAACGCGTCGAGGGGATGTGCCCGTTCGTAGGCAAGGGCTTTCACTGTGATGGTCCGTTCGGTCGACGAGTGTCCTGCGTTCAGTCCTGCTTGAGAGCGTGCAGCGCCGACAGCGGGCCGCCACCGACCTGCATCAGCCGTCCGCCGTCGCGGAGACCGCCGACGTCCACCGGCGCGAACCCCCAACCGTCGGCCACGTCGTGGAAGGTTGCCTTGGCTGCGGCGTCGTCGCCGGCGTAGAACAACACCTGTCGCCCGGCCGGATGACGTGGGTCGGCGGCGATGTACTTGCCGTGCAACGTGTTGAACGCCTTGACCACGCGGGCGTTTGGCGCAAGCGTCGCGACCCGTTCACTCCCGGTCTGGTCTCCGAGATCGGCCACCTCGACGGGGTCCAGGTTCGCGAACTGGTTGGTGGCGTCGACCAGAATGCGGCCGTCCCACGGCGGCAGGTCGGTAAGCGCCGCCGCGACGTTCGGCCACATGACCGTGAGGAACACCATGTCGGCCGTCGCGGCGTCGGCAACCGCACCGGCCGACGCCAAGGGACCCAGGGTGGAGACCACCTCGTCCAGCGTGGACGGACCGCGGCTGTTGCTCAACGTCACCCGCTGGCCGGCCCCGACCACGTGACGTGCGATGGCCTGGGCGACGACGCCGGCCCCGATGGTTCCGAAGTTCACTCTTGGCTCCTCTCGTAACGCTGACGATCGTCATCGATAGACTCAATGCTGTCATGCGTCATCAATAGCCGTCAAGCCGAACGAGCATCGCACGATTGACCGACCTGTACTTTGATGATGACCACCATCGAAGAGCGCGGTGCTGCTCGCCAGTCACGCCCGCAGGAGAAGAGAACCCATGCCTCGCATCTCACGCCAGCAGAAGGAACTGAACCGAGAGCGGATCGTGGCCGCCGCCGGTCAAGGCTTCAAGGCCCGCGGAATCGACGGCGTCGGCATCGACGAGGTCATGAAGACGGCCGGGATGACCCATGGCGGGTTCTACAACCACTTCGCATCCAAGGACGACTTGGCGGTGGAGGTGCTCAACAAGGGCTTCACGGACTCCCTCGACACCGTTGCCGAGGTGGTCGACGGCCACACCCGCTCCGCCCGCGCTGCCCTCAACGCCCTGGTGGACACCTACCTCAGCACCGAACACCGCGACCACCCCGAGCACGGGTGCGCGTCCGCCGCGCTGGCCGCCGATGCCGGGCGGCACGGACTCCAGGCCCAGGCGGAGTATCAGCGCGGATTGACGGGTTACCTCGCCGCCTTCACCGAGCTACTTCAGACCAGCGCCCGACAGACCAACACCAAGCTCGACCCCCGCAGGGCTCGAGAACAGGCCATCGCATTGTTCAGCCAGATGGTGGGCGCGCAACTCCTCGCCCGCGCCATCGCCCAGGCCGACCCCGAGCTGTCCGACGAGATCCTGACCGCCAACGGCAGGGCGCTCAAACGCCACTGACCTACTTCTTCGTGGCCACACCCGTGTCGACGGCGACGTCGACGTCCTGGGTGCCGGTCCCCGACGTCCGGATGTCGAACGAGTAGCGCTGCACGCCGTCGTCGAACTCCAACCACTTGGCCACCGACCCAGGCACCAGCGCCGCAGCCGCGCACACCAGGGACGTACCGAACCTCCGTGTCGTGGTCATCCCTACGTCTCTAGCCACCCACTCCCGCCGCCAAACACGAGTTGGCGCCAGCCACGATGACGCCACCGCGGATCAGTGGTGCGATCCCGTCCGACGCGCGCGCTCGACGGCCGCAGCGGTCCCCAACTCGGCACGTAGGTCGGCACCGTCGACGTAGCACGCGAGATAGTCGTGGAGAGCCGAGCAGTCGACGTCGAACTTTCGGCAGTCGACTTCGATCATCGGTGCCGGCGGAATGCGGTCGATGCGCCACAGCCGGGTCGCGTACCACGGTGTCCACTGGGCATTCGCATACCCGATCAGCAGGATGACGGGGTGGCCGTTGAACGCGGTCTTCACCCCAGCGACGTCGGCCCACGCCAAGGACGACTCAAAGCTCCAACCGCGTTGTGACACTCCAGCTTCAGACAAGGTCAGTCCGCCGCGGCGGATACGCCCGAGGAGCGCAGACAGGGGAAACGTCGCACCAAGGAGTCCGAACCCGGCGAGCAGCGCCGACGCGACTGACATTCCCGGGCCAAGGAGGAGGTGACCGGCACCAATCAGACACGTGCCCGCGAGGGCCGTCATCAGCGCGACCAACAATGCGAACTGCCGCGGTGAGTATGAGATTTCGGTCGCCGGTGCTCCAGCCGCAGTCACCGTCCTGACCTCACTTGCCACATCACGCCGTTGAGTGCGAGTGACCACGCCGAACGCGGCAACCAGCAGCATGATCGCGCCGAACAGTGCCGCGTAGAGGAGGCCAAAGGGGTTACCGCCCACTGCCACGACCGCCCCGAACGACAAGGAGACTAGGGCGATTACGACGAGTGCCGCGGTGGCGACCGCGACGCGTCCGTCGCGATCCGATCCCCTCCACTCACGGGGCAACTCGGATGAACCAGAAGATTGCATCTATCCGGCGGAGCGACCGTCGAGCCACTCCGAGATCGCGGCGACCCCGTCACGGAAGAAGATGCCGTACGCCCGGTCGGCCACGTAGCCGAGGTGCGGGGTGGCCGTCACGTTGGCCATCGTGCGCAGGGGATGGCCGGCCGGCAGGGGTTCGATGTCGAAGACGTCGAGACCCGCGCCGGCGATGGTGCCGGACTCCAGTGCATGGATCAACGCGGCCTCGTCGACGATCGGCCCGCGGGATGTGTTCACCAGCAGCGCAGATGGTTTCATCGCGGCTAGCTCCGCAGCACCGATCAGGCCGCGGGTCCGTTCGCCGAGCTTGAGGTGGACGGTCAGCACGTCGGCGGTCGCGAAGAATTCCTCCCGCGGCAGGTAGCGCGCCCCAGCTTCGGCGGCGGCGTCGGGGGTGAGGTTCTGGCTCCACGCCACCACGTCCATGCCGAAGGCCGCCCCGATGCGGGCGATCTGCGTCCCGATCCGCCCGAGGCCGAGCACGCCCAGCACCTTGCGGTCCAGTTCGAGTCCGACGGTGGTCTGCCATCCGCCGTCGGCGATCGACCGGCTCTCGGCCACCAGGTGCCGCGCCGACGCCAGGATCAGCGCCCAGGTGAGTTCCACCGTCGACGCGACACTGCCGCCCGTGCCGCTGACGTGGATGCCCAGTTCCTCGGCCGCCGCCATGTCGATCGACGCGTTGCCCGGACCGGTGGAGGCGATCATCCGCAGCCGGGGAAGACGCTCGAGGACGTTGCGCGGCAACGGGGTTCGCTCCCGCATCACGAACACCACGTCGAACGGCTCGAGCCGCGCCACCAACTCGTCGGGGTCGCCGACGTGGTCGGTGAACGTCGTCACGTCCGCGCGCGAGGTCACCGGCGACCAGTCGGCCGAGGTCAGCGCGACGTTCTGATAGTCGTCGAGGACGGCGATCTGGGTCCGCGGAGTTTCGTGGGTGCTCACCAGGTGACGATATGCCCGCCGGAGGGACCGCTAGCCCACGGGGCTTGGCGAGGGTTCGGCGGCCTTCGGTGGGTCGTCGACCGAGGAGCGCGTCTCGGGAACGGCGACGATCAGCAGCACCAGCGCCACGACGGCGATGCCGGTCAGCGCGAGCATGGCGGTGGTGTAGCCCGCCGCCTGGTCGATCGCGCCGGCCAGTGCCGGGCTGAGGGTTCCGCCGATGCCCTGCACCATCGTCGCCGCACCGAACGCGACGTTGAAGCGGCCGCTCCCCCGGGTCAGGTCGGCCACCATGATCGCGAAGAGCGCGCCCTGCAGGCCGGCCCCGATGCCGTCGAGGGCTTGCACGGCGATCACCTCGCCGGGGTTGGACGCGAGGACGAACAGGAGGCCGCGGACGGGCAGCACCAGGAATGCCGCCACCATCAACGGTTTTCGGCCCCACCGGTCGCCCTTCTTGGACACCAGGAGCGCCATCGGAATCATCACGACCTGCGCCACGATGATGAGTGCCGCCTGGTACAGCGCACCGTCGCCGGTGTCGCCGACGGCCAGCTTCTGGCCGGTGATGGGCAGCATGGCCGCGTTGGCCAACTGCCACAATCCGACCACGGCCGCCAGCAACAGCAACGGGCGGTTGCGCAGCAGCATCCGAAACCCCGAGGGCTTGTCGTCGTCACCGTCGGCGTCCTTCGGCGTCAAGCCGCGGGCCAGGTCGTCGTTGATCAGATGTCCCTTGATCAACAGCGTCGACAACACGACGAAGATGCCGAACAGGCTGGCCAGCCAGAAGCCCATCTTCAGGCTGATGAGGTAACCCGCGAGACCGGCGACGGCAGAACCCATCACGTTGCCCGCATGGTTGAACGCCTGCATGCGGCCGGTCTGGGCGGCGTACCTCTTGGGCCCGACCATGCCGAGTGCGATGGCCGCGATCACCGGGCCCAGCACCACACCCGCCACCCCGGTGATCAACTGCGCGGCCGTGACGATCGCAAACGTCGGCTTGAGCGTGACGATGAAGGTGCCGAACGAGGTGAGGGCGGCCGCGGCGGCCAGCAGCGCGCGCTTGTGCCGCGTGGCGTCGATCAACGCCCCCGCGGGCGCGTTGAGCAGGAGTCCGACGGCCCCGCCGAGGGTGAGGATCAGCCCGATGTTGGCGGGGTTCCACGTCTCCTTGTTGATGAGGTACACGCCGAGGAACGGCCCGAGGCCGGCCTGTACGTCCGCGAGGAAGAAGTTGACCCCGTCCAGCGCCCACAGGGAACGCTTGAGTTCCGGACCGTCCGCCGTCATCGGAGTCGCCGCCCCGTCATGGTCCAGGAGCCGTAGCGGGTGGTGCAGGTTCCGTTCGGACTCATCCCGTAGAGCGCCAAATCGACCAGTTCGCCGCTGAATTCGCCGACCGAGGGCAGCGCCAACAGCTCGGTGCGGCTGGTCTCGTCACGCGGCCAGGTGAGAGTGACGTGCGGGTTGAACCGGTCGTCCTCGTCGTCGGAGACGTCGTCGAAGCCGTAGCGCCGCAGTTGACGCACCCGCGCCGGGTCGTCGGGGTGCGGGTCGGCGAGGATCGCCGCCAGCGGCTCCCCGCCCGGCCCGTGTTCTCGAAGCCGGCCGCGGCGCAGCGGTTCCACCGCGGCGACCACGGCCCGCTGCACGTTCCGAAACCCGTCGGTGTGGTCGAAGAACACCTCGGGGGCGCCCTCGTGGTTGTGCCGGTACTGCGTGGCCGTGGCCGCGACCGGCTCGCACGTCCTGGCCGCCTCGGCCAACGCGGCGCCGACCTCGGACACTTCGTGGTCCTCGACGGCCATCATGAAGATCGACACGTGCGGCTCGCACGGCCCGTCGGACTGCCCCGGGAAGTCCGCGCCGAGGCGGAAGCACGCGCCGCCGTGGGCGTCCATGGCGTCGGCCAGCTGGTTGCTGGACGTCACCGCCAATTGACGTAGTCGTCGAGGAAGGACGAAGACGACGTCGAGTGTCACCAGGGTCATTGCGCTTCTCTCTCAAGAAGAGACCCGGCGGACCGGGCGGCAAACACCACGGCGATGCATTGCTGAGGGTGATGTTGACCGATGAACCTGAAATGAAACTGAAGATCTCGAACCTGGCAACTACCTGAATGCATTGCCTCTCAATGCATTAGTCGGTTCGGGTGCTCCCTCGAGCGGAGCGGGTTCGACGCCGGGCGGCCGCTACAGCCGCAAGGCGTCGGCAATCAGCGCCGCCTGGGCGATCACCGCGTCCTGCCACGGCTGCAGCACGTGGGCGGGTGAGGCGTCGAAGCTCTGCCCGAACGGATCCGGCACGCCCGTCTCGTGCCCGGACATCGCCTCGAGTACCGCGAGTCCGCAGAACGGCACGTGCACTGGCGAGTACCCGCCTTCGTGGGAGAACACGATCTTGCCGCCGCAGACGTCCTCGGCCAGCTGCACCAGTAGGGTCGCCATTTCCTTGAACCCCCCGGAGGTGACGGTCATGCAGCCCAAAGGGTCGACGGGGCTGGGGTCGAAACCGCTGGAGACGAAGATGATGTCGGGCCGGAAGGCGGTGACGGCCGGGATCGCGACGCGTTCGATCGCCGCGCGGTAGGCGCCGTTGCCGGAACCGGCCGGCAGGGGCACGTTGAGGTTGGTGCCCTGCGCGCCGGTCTCGGTGACGCTGCCGGTGTCCTGCGGAAACAGCCGGTCCTGGTGCAGCGAGATGGTCAGCACGTCGGCGTCCTCGGCGTAGATCGACTCGGCGCCGTTGCCGTGGTGCACGTCGTAGTCGACGATCGCGACGCGCCGCACCCCGAAGGTGGCGCGCACGTATTCGATTGCGACGCAGACGTTCGAGAACAGGCAGTAGCCCATGCCCATGTCGCGGCGGGCGTGGTGGCCCGGCGGGCGCACCAGTGCGTACGCGTTGTCGACGGCACCGGTCAGCACGGCCTCCGCGGCGGCCATGGTGCCACCGGCGGCCAGCCGGGCGATGTCGTAGGACCCGCGGCCGAAGGGGGTGAAACCGTCGCCTCCGTCGCCGCCGCGGTCGGCGCTCTCGCGCTCGATGCGGTCGACGTGGGCGGCGTCGTGTACGCGGAGCAAGTCGTCGCGGGACGCCATCCGCGGTGTCACCCGCACCAGTTCGTCGATCATGCCCGAAACCTCGACCAGCCCAGCCATTCTCGACTTCGACTCCCCGCTCTCGAACGTCATGTGCGGCTGGTTGAAACCGCCGGCCGGAAAGACGCCGACGTGGGTTCCGGTGTCGTGCCAGGCATATCGCTCGTGCCAGACGTAGCCCGTGCGCCGTGTTGCCGTCATCTCGTGATCCGTTCCGGTGTGTGTAGTGAGTCGAAGAGTTCGTCGACGCGCCGTCGCTCGTCCTCGCCGGCGGGCTTGAGGTAGGAGACCGCGACGTAGACCGCGACGTTGACCGCGAGTGCGGCCACCCCGGAGGTCATGCCGCCGAGCGCCGGGATCGCGATGGGGAACGACAGCTGCAGTACGCAGGCGGTCGCGAAGCCGAGCACCATCGCCGCGCAGGCCGCGGTGGCGTTGCCCCGCCGCCAGAAGATGCCGAGGAACACCGTCGGCGCCAGCTGCACGATGCCCTGGTACGACACCTGCGCCAAGGCGACCATGCCCGAGGACAACACGTTCGTGGTAGCGACCGCGATGGCACCCGCCAGCAGCGTCAGCGCCGCGACCGACACCTTGCCCCAGCGGGGATCCTCGACGCGGGTGCCGCGGGCCACGCCTACGACGTCGTTGGCGATCTGGGCGCCGAGGGCTTGGAGATTGGCGCCCACGTTCCCCATCGTCGCGGCGAGCACGCACACCCCCGCCAACGTCAGCACGACGGGTCCGCCCACCGAGGCGGTCAGGAACCAGACCTCGTCGGGTGCGTCGGCGACGCCGGGCAGCGTGGATGCGGCCATGGCCAACAAGCACAGTGACGAGCCGAAGATCACCAGCAGCGGGGTGGCCATCACCGCCGCCTGCTTGATGGACTTGGTGCTCTTGGAGGCGAACAGCCGCACGAAGATGTCGGGCCAGCACCAGCCGCCAAGGGCACCGGTGGCGATGAGGGAGAACAGGTAGAGCGGGCCGTCGACGCTGCCCGGGCCCGGCAGGGTGAAGAACGCGGGCGCAACCTCACCGAAACCGTGGCCGTTGGTGAGCAGCCAGGTGAGCAGCCCCAGGATCAGCACGGTGCCGAAGAGGTAGGCGACGACGCCCTGGACGAAGTCGCTGATGACCAGGCCGCGGGCACCGAGGCGCACGGTCCACCACTGCCGGACGACGAGGACGCCGATGCCGATCAGCACCGCCCACGCCGCGGGCACCGTGCCGAAGGACAGGTATTCGAAGACCAGTGTCAGGGACTGCATTCCGAGCACCACCCACGGGAACGACGCGATGGTCCCGATGACGGCGGCGATCACCCGCACCTTGGTGCATCCGTAGCGCAGACCGAGCAGGTCGGCCTGGGTGCGCAGGTCGAATTGGCGTCCCCATTCGTGCACCGGCTTGGCCAGCAGGAACATCAGGACGACCGCGAGGATGGAGTACGCCACGAAGTAGAAGCCGATGGCGCCCGCGCTGGCGGCGTAGCCGGCGAAGGCGATGAAGATGGTGCCGGGCAGCCAGGTGTTGACGAAGGCCATGGCCGAAAACACGGGTCCGAAAGACCGCCCCGCGGTGGCATATTCGCTGAAGTCGGCGCTGCCCTTGGTGCGCTGCAGAACGACGAACAACACGATTAGGAAAACCGCGACACCGCCGTAACCGATGAGGACGTTCATCTCAGTCCTTCCCGGCGGAGGCGTCGACGCGGTACATGACCAGTAGCGAGAGCACCCCGATCACTCCGGTGATCAGAAAGAACCAGACCCCGCCCTGGCCGACGAACCACGTCAGCGGCGGGAACAGCAGGATCACGAAGTTCAGGACGGCGATCGCGAGCACGATCCGCGCGCCGCGCGACTTCGGTGGGCGTGGGACGGGCGTGGCCATCGGCGTCTCCGTTTCGTGCCGGAACGTTCCGGCACAGATGAGACTCGCGCCACAGGCGCGCGTTGTCAAGAGTCCGACGCCTTGTCACCGGCTGGCTACGATGACCGGATGGCGGCGAGGCGGGTGACGATCGTGGAGATCGCCCAGCACGTCGGCCTGTCCAAGACGACCGTGTCGGACGCTCTGCACGGCGGTGGCCGGGTGTCGCCGCCGACCGCCGCCCGGGTGGCGGCCGCGGCTCGCGAGCTCGGCTACGTCGGCAACCGCGCCGCCCGCCAACTCCGTGGCCGCAGCGTCGGCGCCTTCGGCATCTACATCCCGCCCGTGGCGCGAAACTTCAACTTCTACATGGAGTTCGCGTTCGGTGCCGCGCACGGTTCGGCCGAGCACGACGCCGACCTGACGCTCTTCGCCCGTGACGCCGACGTCGGTCCGCGGCACTTCCAGGTCGACGGCGTCATCGCCGTCGACCCGCTGCCCGGTGACCCCATGCTCGAGCGCCTGGTCGAGGCCGGCGTCCCCATGGTGACCGCCGGGCGACCCCCCGCGGCCCTCGCCGACGCGGTGGCCGCCGTGATCGAGGCGCCGCACGCAGAACTCGCCCGCACCGTGCTGAACCTTCTGCGCCACAGCGGCTTTCGCAGACCCGCCTTCGTGGGATCCGATCAGCAGTTCTACTCGTCCTGGGCCGACGACGTGCGGCAGACCTACCTGGACTGGTGCGCGGCACACGACGTCGAGCCGTCCGCGTTCGACTGCCCGCTGGGCGCCACCACCGAGGAGCTGAGTGCCGCAGTCCGCGCGGCGGTGGCACCGCCGGACATCGACGCCCTGGTGTGCGCGCCGCAGGGGTTCGCCGGACGGTCCCTGGCCATCCTGGAATCCGTCGGGCACCCCGTCGGCCCCGCGTTCGGGCTGGCGTCGTTGAGCAGCGACCCGACGACGGAACTGGGCAACCCGCTGATCACCGCCGTCGACCTGGCGCCGTGGACCTTCGGCCGCGAAGCCGTCAACCTGCTGGCGGCGGTGACGGCCGGCGAGCCGCGGGACTACCAAAACCGCTTCGGTGACGTCAGCGTCCGACCGGCCGGCGAGCGGATCGCCACACCCTAGGCGATCCGCTTCCCGAAGACGTTGCAGCGCAGACCGTTACGACTCGCCGCCGTCGCCACCGGAAGCCGGCTTGGCAGCCGCACCGGCCCCGTCGTCGTCCTTCGTCGCCCCGGCAGACTTGTCGTTGCCGGTGGCATGGGCGCCGGCCGTGACCTTCGCCGGCTCCTTGGCCTCGTCCTTCACGTCCTTCACGTCCTTGACGTCGTCCTTGACCGACGTGGCGGGCGGGTTCTTCTCCGGCGTGACCGGGTCGGGAGTCGGGTCGGCGTCCTTCACCGGAGCCGGAGCCGGAGCCGGGGCAGGGACCGTCGACGTCGGGTCGGGGGCCTCGACGGCCGGCGTCTCGTCCGCCACCACCGGTTCGGCGTCCGGCACGACGGGAGCGTCCGGCGTCACCTCGGGCTGAAACACCTCGGCGTCGGCGCCACCGGCGGATCGCGACAGCGTCAGGGTGTTGTCGGCGGAGAACGTGCTCATCGCCGACGTGTCCGCCACGTTCGACGCAAAGAACGCCGGCGGTGGCGGCGGCGTGGTCGCGAGCGCTTCCGCGATGCCACGCTGCGCGGCTTCGATGCCGTCGACGATGGCGCCGGCGCCTGCGCCCAGCGCAGTCACGAAGTTCCGCGTCCCGTCGAGGGCGGCGTTGACGATGTTGCCGAGGTTGAGGGTCAGCACGGCAGCGATGAAGTCCTGGGTGCCGACGATGAGCGACGTGGTCACTCCGTTGGCGGCGGCCAGGAAGCCGTTGACCACGCTGATGTACGCCAGTGGGACGGCCGAACTCAACGCGGACTGCACCAGGGCGGCCTTCTGGTTGCGCCAGATGATCGAGTCGAGCAGGGGCTGCCCGACGGCGATCACGGTGTCGCGGACTCCGGTGGCGATGGTGTCGAAGGCGCCGACGAAGTCCAACGCCAGTGCTTGTTGGAGGGCCTCGATGGTCACGCCCGGCAACGCCAGCAGCGATTGCGTCAACCCCACGCCGGACTTCGCGAAGCCCCCCAGATAGACGGCCCAGTTCTCGATCGTGTTGAGGATGTTCTGCCGGATGATCGGCAGCGACAGGATGTACGGCCAGTCGAGGGCGGTGAGCTCGACCTGCCTCGAGACGGCGGCGGACACCTGAGCCACGTCCGCGACCGGCCGCACCGGCGCCATCGGACTGATGGGGGTCAGCGCGATCGCGCCGGCCCCGACGAGCGCGACTCCCGTGGTGAACCACGGTCGAACGGAAACGTCCATGCTTACTCCAACCCCCGCGATGTTATTGACGACTGTGACAGTAACCCGCAGGGAGCTTTCAGGTTGGCCGATCCGTCTTTCCCGCGGTGACGGCGCGCACAGCGCCGCAAAGGACGCGTAAAGACGCCGTTGGCGGGGTGTCAAGAAACCGTAAGGGACGGCGTTCTGCCTGGTAGGCGGTCATAGCGTCGCGTGCATGTCCATAGTCGTGTTCGTGCTGCTGACCATCGCGATCTTCGCGGTGCTCGGTGGGGTCCAGAGGATGTTCGAGCGATGAGCTACGCCAACCTCGTCGGGCTCGTCCTCGCCGTTCTGCTGGCGGTCTTCATGGCCGTCGCTCTCCTGTTCCCAGAGAGGTTCTAGTGACGTCCACCTTCGCGGGGGTTCTCTTCCTCGCGTCCCTCATCCTGGCGCTCGTCGCGGTGCACGCACCGCTGGGCGACTACATGTTCCGCGTGTACGACTCCGACAAGCACTCTCGCGTCGAACGCTTCCTGTACCGCGCCATCGGCGCCGACCCCGAGGCCGAGCAGGGCTGGGGCGCCTACGCCCGCAGCGTCCTGGCGTTCTCCGCGGTGAGCATCCTGGCGCTGTTCACCTTCCAGCTGGTGCAGGGCAAGCTGCCCCTGCACCTCAACGACCCCGCCACGGAGATGACCCCGGCGCTGGCGTGGAACACCGCCGTCAGCTTCGTCACCAACACCAACTGGCAGGCCTACTCCGGCGAGAGCACCCAGGGCCACCTGGTCCAGATGGCCGGCCTCATGGTGCAGAACTTCGTCTCCGCCGCCGTCGGCATGTCCGTCGCGGTGGCGCTGGTGCGCGGCTTCGCCCGCACCCGCAGCGGTGAGCTGGGCAACTTCTGGGTCGACCTGGTGCGCGGCACCCTGCGCATCCTGTTGCCGCTGTCGGTGCTCGCCGCGCTCGTCCTGATCGCCGGTGGCGCCATCCAGAACTTCCACCTGCACGACCAGGTGGTCACCACGATTGCCGGTGCGCAACAGACCATCCCGGGCGGGCCGGTCGCCAGCCAGGAGGCCATCAAGGAACTCGGCACCAACGGCGGCGGCTTCTTCAACGCCAACTCGGCGCACCCCTTCGAGAACCCGACGGCGTGGACCAACTGGGTGGAGATCTTCCTGCTGCTGGTCATCTCCTTCTCGATGCCACGCATGTTCGGCCGCATGGTCGACAACCGCAAGCAGGGATACGCGATCGTCGCGGTGATGGGACTCATTGCCACGGCCAGCATTTCGCTGACGATGTTCTTCCAGATCCAGGCTCACGGCACGGTGCCGACGGCGGTCGGCTCGGCGATGGAGGGCGTCGAACAACGCTTCGGCGTGCCCGACTCCGCGGTCTTCGCCGGCGCGACGACGCTGACCTCGACCGGCGCGGTGGACTCGTTCCACGACTCCTACACCAGCCTCGGCGGCCTGATGACGATGTTCAACATGCAGCTCGGCGAGATCGCCCCTGGCGGTACGGGTTCCGGTCTCTACGGCATGCTGATCCTGGCGGTCATCACGGTGTTCGTCGCGGGCCTCATGGTGGGGCGCACGCCGGAGTACCTCGGCAAGAAGATCACGCCGCGGGAGATCAAGCTCGCCGCCGCCTACTTCCTGGTGACCCCGCTGATCGTGCTGACCGGCACGGCGGTCGCGATCGCCATGCCCGGCCAGCGCGCGAGCATGCTCAACACCGGGCCGCACGGCCTGTCCGAGGTTCTCTACGCCTTCACCTCCGCGGCCAACAACAACGGCTCGGCGTTCGCAGGCATCTCCGTCAACACCGAGTGGTACAACGTCGCCCTCGGACTGGCGATGGCGTTCGGCCGGTTCCTACCGATCATCCTGGTGCTCGCGCTCGCCGGTTCCCTTGCCGCGCAACGCAGCACGCCCGAGTCCGTCGGCACCCTCCCCACCCACCGTCCCCAGTTCGTCGGCTTGGTCGCCGGCGTGACGCTCATCCTCGTCGCGCTGACCTTCCTGCCGATGCTGGCGCTCGGACCCCTCGCTGAAGGAATCCACTGACCATGACCACCACCACCATTGACACCCCTGCGGCGGAAACCGTTGCCGAACCCACGACCACCAAGCGCGTGGGCGGCGGGCTGCTCGACCCCAAGATGCTGCTGCACTCCATCCCCGACGCGGTCAAGAAGCTGGATCCGCGGACGCTGTGGCACAACCCGGTGATGTTCGTCGTCGAGGTCGGCGCCGTCTGGAGCACGGTGCTGGCCGTCGCCGAACCGTCGTGGTTCGGCTGGCTGACCGTCGGTTGGCTGTGGCTGACGGTGATCTTCGCCAACCTCGCCGAGGCCGTCGCCGAGGGCCGCGGCAAGGCGCAAGCCGACTCGCTGCGGCGGGCGAAGGCCGACACCGTCGCCCGCCGACTCGTCGGCTGGGCCCCGACGGTCCCCGGCACCGAGGAGGAGGTCGCCGCCCCACTGCTACGCCAGGGCGACGTCGTCGTCGTCGAAGCCGGACAGGTGATCCCGGGCGACGGTGACGTCGTGGAGGGCATCGCCTCGGTCGACGAGTCCGCCATCACCGGCGAGTCCGCCCCCGTGATCCGTGAGTCCGGCGGTGACCGGTCCGCCGTCACCGGCGGCACGACCGTGCTGTCCGACCGGATCGTCGTGAAGATCACCCAGAAGCCCGGCGAGAGCTTCATCGACCGGATGATCGCCCTCGTCGAGGGCGCCAACCGGCAGAAGACGCCCAACGAGATCGCACTCAACATCCTGCTCGCGGCGCTGACGCTGATCTTCGTCTTCGCCGTGGCGACCCTGCAACCACTGGCGATCTTCTCCAAGGCGAACAATCCTGGCGTCCCGGACTCGTTGGCGCTCAACGGTGACGGCATCAGCGGCATCGTCATGGTCGCCCTGCTGGTGTGCCTCATCCCGACCACCATCGGCGCCCTGCTGTCGGCCATCGGCATCGCCGGCATGGACCGCCTGGTGCAACGCAACGTGCTCGCGATGTCCGGGCGCGCGGTCGAGGCCGCCGGTGACGTCAACGTGCTGCTGCTCGACAAGACCGGCACCATCACCCTCGGCAACCGGCAGGCCGGCGCCTTCCTGCAACTCGACGGCGTCACCCCCGAACGGTTCGCCGACGCCGCCCAGCTGTCCAGCCTGGCCGACGAGACCCCCGAGGGCCGCTCGATCGTGGTGTTCGCCAAGGAGCGCTTCGGCCTACGGGCCAGGGCGGCAAGCGAACTGGGTGACGCGCAGTGGATCGAGTTCACCGCCGCCACGCGCATGTCCGGCGTCGACCTCGCCGACGGTCATCAGCTGCGCAAGGGTGCGGCCGCGTCGGTCGCCGAGTGGGTGCGCGCCAATGGCGGCACCGTTCCGCCGGAACTCGGCACCATCGTCGACGAGGTCTCCTCCGCAGGCGGCACGCCCCTGGTCGTCGGCGAACTGCAGGGCGGCACCGCCCGCGCGCTGGGCGTCATCCACCTCAAGGACGTGGTCAAGCCCGGCATGCGGGAGCGGTTCGAGGAGATGCGCCGGATGGGCATCCGCACCGTGATGATCACCGGCGACAACCCGTTGACCGCCAAGGCCATTGCCGACGAGGCCGGGGTCGACGACTTCCTGGCCGAGGCCACCCCAGAGGACAAGCTCGCGCTGATCAAGCGGGAGCAGGAGGGCGGCAAGCTCGTCGCGATGACCGGCGACGGCACCAACGACGCCCCCGCCCTGGCGCAGGCCGACGTCGGCGTCGCGATGAACACCGGCACGTCGGCGGCCAAGGAGGCCGGCAACATGGTCGACCTCGACTCCGACCCGACCAAGCTCATCGAGATCGTCGAGATCGGCAAGCAGTTGCTGATCACCCGCGGTGCCCTGACCACGTTCTCGATCGCCAACGACATCGCCAAGTACTTCGCGATCATCCCGGCGCTGTTCGTGACGCTGTTCCCGGGCCTCGACCTGCTCAACGTGATGCGGCTGCACAGCCCGCAGTCGGCGATCCTGTCCGCGGTCATCTTCAACGCCGTCGTCATCATCGCGCTGATCCCGTTGTCGCTCAAAGGCGTCCGCTACACCCCCAGCAGCGCGTCGAAGCTGCTGAGCCGCAACCTGTACGTCTACGGCCTCGGCGGCATCGTCGCTCCGTTCATCGGCATCAAGCTGATCGACCTGGTAGTCCAACTCATTCCCGGGATGTCCTAAACATGAAGCTCTCCAGTCTCGTCCGTCAACACGTCGCCGCCCTGCGGGCCCTTCTGGTGCTCACCGTGATCGTCGGCGGCGCCTACCCCCTGCTCGTCTGGCTCGCCGCCCAGCTGCCCGGCCTGCACGACAAGGCCGACGGCTCGATCGTCCAGGCCGGCGGAAAGCCGGTCGGCAGCAGCCTGATCGGTCAACTCTTCACCGCCGCCGACGGCACCCCGCTGCCGCAGTATCTCCAGAGCCGGCCCTCGATGGCAGGTGACGGGTACGACCCCATGGCCACCAGCGCGAGCAACCTGGGACCGGAGAGCATCGTCGACGCCCCCGACAAGCCCAGTCTGCTGACCCTGGTGTGCACGCGCAGCCAGGACGTCGCCAAGCTCGACGGGGTCGACGGCGCGCGGCCGTTCTGCACCGGCGGCGGCGTCGGCGCCGTGCTTTCGGTCATCGGTCCGCGGGACACGTCCGGCCCCATGGCCGGTCGGGTCACCCATCCGGTCCGGGTGGTCAGCGTCAACGAGCCGTGCACCGCCACCACGACGCCGTTCCTCGCCACCTACGAGGGCGTCCGCGTCGAGTGCGCCAAGACCGACGAGGACTACTCGACCGGTCAGCTGGTACCCGTCCACGGCGCCGCCAACGCCAGTCCCGAGGTGCCCGCCGACGCGGTGACCGCCAGCGGCAGCGGGCTGGATCCCGACATCTCGCCGGCCTACGCCGACCAGCAGGCCGACCGCATCGCCAGGGTTCGCGGCATCACCGCCGATCAGGTCAGGACGGTCATCGCCGCCCACACCGACGGCCGCGCGCTCGGCTTCATGGGCGAACCCGCCGTGGACGTGCTGGCCGTCAACCTTGCACTCGACCAGCAGCGCTTGGGTGGATGATGGGCACGTGAGTCCCGAACCGCCTGCGTCCACGCACCGCCCCAAGCGGGGCGAGCTGCGGATCTACCTGGGCGCGGCGCCGGGCGTCGGCAAGACCTTCGCCATGCTGGGCGAGGCGCACCGCCGGCTCGAGCGCGGCACCGACGTCGTGGCCGCGGTCGTCGAGACCCACGGGCGCAAGCGCACCGCCGAACTGCTCGACGGCATCGAACTGGTGCCACCGCGCCTGATCGCCTACCGCGGCACGGAGTTCGCCGAGTTGAACGTCGAGGCGGTGCTGGAGCGTCGTCCCGAGGTGGTGTTGGTCGACGAGCTGGCGCACACCAACACCCCCGGGTCGAAGAACCCGAAGCGGTGGCAGGACGTCGGCGAGTTGCTCGACGCGGGCATCGCGGTGGTGTCGACCGTCAACGTGCAGCATCTGGAGAGCCTCAACGACGTCGTCGCGCAGATCACCGGGATCGAGCAGCAGGAGACCGTGCCCGACGAGGTGGTCCGGCGCGCCAACCAGATCGAGCTCGTCGACATCACCCCGGAGGCGTTGCGGCGCAGGCTGTCCCACGGGAACGTCTACGCGCCGGAACGCATCGACGCGGCGCTGAGCAACTACTTCCGTCAGGGCAACCTGACGGCGCTTCGCGAGCTGGCGCTGCTGTGGCTCGCCGACCAGGTCGACGCCGCACTGGCCAAGTACCGCGCCGACCACGAGATCAGCGACACCTGGGAGGCCCGGGAGCGGGTCGCCGTCGCCGTCACCGGCGGCGAGGAGTCGGAGACGTTGGTGCGCAGGGCGTCTCGCATCGCGTCGAGGTCCAGCGCCGAGCTGATGGTCGTGCACGTGGTGCGCGGCGACGGGCTGTCCGGAGTCTCCGCACCGCAGATGGGCAAGATCCGGGAGCTCGCCGCGAGCCTCGGCGCGACGGTGCACACCGTCGCCGGCGACGACGTCTCGGCGTCGCTGCTGGACTTCGCCCGCGAGATGAACGCCACCCAACTGGTTCTCGGCACGTCGCGGCGCTCGCGGTGGGCCCGCATGTTCGACGAGGGCATCGGCGCGGAGACGGTGCAGCGGTCCGGGAAGATCGACATCCACATGGTCACCCACGAACAGGCCAAGAGCGGGCCGACGTGGGCGGCCTCGCCGCGCAAGCTCCGGCTGGCGGCCTGGGTGGCCTCGGTGGTGGTGCCGTCGGCACTGTGCGCGGTGATCGCCCTGCTGCTCGACCGGATCCTGGGGATCGCCGGAGAGAGCGTGCTGTTCTTCGTCGGCGTCGTGGTGGTGGCCCTCCTCGGCGGTGTCGGCCCCGCCACGGTCTCGGCGCTGCTGTCGGGGCTGCTGCTCAACTACTTCCTGGTCACCCCCCGCTACAGCTTCACCATCGCCCAGCCCGACAGCGCCGTGACGGTCGTCGTCCTGATCCTGGTCGCGGTGGCCGTCGCCGCCCTGGTGGACAGCGCCGCCAAACGCGCGAGGGAGGCCCGGCTGGCGTCGCAGGAGGCCGAACTGCTGGCCCTGTTCGCCGGATCGGTGCTCCGCGGAGCGGATCTGGGCATGCTGCTCGAGCGCGTCCGCGAGACGTATTCCCAACGCGCGGTGAGCATGCTGCGCGAGCGCGACGGCGAGCAGCGCATCATCGCCTGCACCGGCGACGACCCGTGCGTCGACGTGGACTCCGCCGACACCGCCATCGAGGTCGGCGACGACGAGTTCTGGATGTTGATGAGCGGGCGCCAGCTCGCCGCCCGCGACCGACGCGTGCTGACCGCCGTCGCCACCCAGGCCGCGGGACTGGTGCGCCAGCGCGAACTGATCGACGAGGCCGGTCAGGCCGAGGCGATCGCGCGCGCCGACGAACTGCGTCGCTCGCTGCTCTCGGCGGTCAGCCACGACCTCCGGACGCCGTTGGCGGGAGCCAAGGCGGCGGTGTCGAGCCTGCGCGCCGACGACGTCGGGTTCTCCCCCGAGGACACCGCGGAACTGCTCGCCACCGTCGAGGAGTCGGTCGACCAGCTGACCTCGCTGGTGGGCAACCTGCTCGACTCCTCACGCCTGGCCGCCGGCGTGGTGCGACCCACGCTGCAGCGGGTCTACCTCGACGAGATCGTGCACCGCGCGATCCTCGGGATCCCCAGGGCCACGGCGGGATTGGATCGCATCAAGGTCGAGGTCGGCGACACCGCGGTGATGGCCGACGCCGGCCTGCTGGAACGCGTGCTGGTCAACGTCGTCGACAACGCGATGCGCTACGCGCCCGACGGCATCGTGCGCGTCAACGCCGGCCGGGTCGGCGACCGGGTCCTCGTCAACGTCGTCGACGAGGGACCGGGCGTGCGGCGGGCCCTCGTCGACGAACTGTTCGCCCCCTTCCAGCGGCTCGGCGACCACGACAACACCACCGGCGTCGGGTTGGGCCTGTCGGTGGCCAAGGGGTTCGTCGAAGCCATGGGCGGCACCATCAACGCGACCGACACTCCCGGCGGCGGGCTGACCGTCGAGATCGAACTGGCCGCACCATGACCCGGGTGTTGGTCGTCGACGACGAGCCGCAGATCCTGCGGGCCCTGCGCATCAACCTGTCGGTGCGCGGCTACGAGGTGCACACCGCGGAGACCGGCGCGCAGGCCCTGAAGGTCGCCGCGGAGCACAAGCCGGACGTCGTCGTCCTCGACCTCGGGCTCCCCGACATCTCCGGCATCGAGGTGCTCGAGGGCCTGCGCGGCTGGCTGACCGCACCCGTCATCGTCCTGTCCGCCCGCACCGACTCGTCGGACAAGGTCGAGGCGCTCGACGCGGGCGCCGACGACTACGTGACCAAGCCCTTCGGCATGGACGAATTCCTGGCGCGCCTGCGGGCCGCCGTGCGACGTGCCGCGGCCTCGGTGGACACCGACCAGCCGGTCGTCGAAACCGATTCCTTCACAGTCGATCTCGCCGCCAAGCTGGTCACCCGCCACGGCGTCGAGGTCCACCTCACCCCCACCGAGTGGGGCATGTTGGAGATGCTGGTGCGCAACCGCGGCAAGCTCGTCGGCCGCGAGGAGTTGCTCAAGGAGGTGTGGGGCCCGGCGTATGCCAAGGAGACGCACTACCTGCGGGTGTACCTCGCCCAGCTGCGCCGCAAGCTGGAGGACGACCCGTCGCACCCCCGCCACCTGATCACCGAGACCGGCATGGGGTATCGCTTCGCGCAGTGACGGCCGCTCACTCGACGTTCAGCAGCCGCGCGGCGACGTCGACCAACGGCGCGTGCAGGTTCTGCACCGCCTGGGGGTCTGCGTCGACCAGGGCGTTGATGACGAGCGCGGAGATCGCCGCCACCAGCGTCCGGCAGGCAAACAGATCGCGATCGGTGTGCGCGTCGAACAGGGCCGCGAGTCCGTCGACGAACTGCTGCTGCTTCTCCACGCGGATGGCCGCGGCCTTCGGTCCCGCGGCGGCGATGCCGCTCAGATACAGCAACGAGATGTCCGGCCGGTGAGACATCACCTCGAGGTAGGCCTTCAGCAGGGCGGCGAACCGCACCAGCGGCGCGTCCGTCGTGGAGGTCGTGAAGATCTGGTCGATCACCGCGCCCTGCCGGCGTTCGTAGCTGGCGATGAAGCACTCTCGCTTGGAGTCGAACAGCTCGTAGAAGGTCTGCCGCGACACTCCCGCGCTCTTGACGATGTCCCCCACGCTGGTCTCGCCGTAGCCCTTAACTGACATCTCGACTTCCAGCGCGGCGAAGATCCGCTCGCGCTGGTGAGTCTGCACTTCGTCGCGGCTCAGCTGATGCCGGCCGGGCCTGAGCCGTTTGCTGTTGTCCATGCCTTGGCTGCCATTAGACGGGATTCCTGGGTAAACCCTGAGTGTAGGCGCACAACGCGCTGTTTCCACCGATTGCGATTTATGAACAGCAACGTTTATATTTGCCCCACGGGCGGGTCCAGAGGAGGGGACTGGATCCGCCCGAACCAAGGACTAGTCATCGACCTGGTTCTTTGACGGCCTGCAGGGTGTACGTCAGCGGCAAACGCTCGCCCCCCTCGGCCAAGAGGAACTCGCCGTCGAAGTCCGGACTCTCGACCATCGCGTCGTCGAAGAACCGCCACGCCACCTCCCGGTGCTCCTCGAACCCGGTGATCCTGAGCCCCGCGTCGAGCAGCGCCGTGAAGATCTCCCCCAGCCCGTGGTTGAACGAGATCGACTCCGGCGACGAGACGACGCCCGTGCCCGCATAGGTGTCCTCGTAGACGAAGCGCGTGCCCGGCGTCTCGAAGTACGGATACTCGACGACGAGCAGTCCGTCCGGGCGGGGATCGCTCATCGCCCAGAGGATCGGGTGGCCCTCCCGGACGAACAGACGACCACCCGGACGCAGCAGTGCCGCGACCACACCCGCCCACTCGCGGATGTCGGGCAACCAGCACAGCGCGCCAATGCCCGTGTAGACCAGGTCGGCGCACTGCGCCCCGAGCGCGTCCACCGCGGTGGCGACGTCGGACTCGACGAAGGTCACGTCGCCCCCGGCGCGGGCGGCCAGCGACCGTCCCGCCGCCACGGCCGACGGTGAGAAGTCAAGGCCGGTAACCGACTTCGCCCCCAACCGGGCCAGCGACACCGTGTCGGTGCCGATGTGACACTGCAGGTGCACGACGTCGAGGCCGTCGAGGTGCCCGAGCCGGGGCCGGTCGTAGCTCACCACGCCGGAGAGGTACTGCGGATCGTCGAAGCTCGAGAGGTCGTAACCACCCGGGCCGGTGTGCATCGGCACCCGCGACTCCCAGTTGGCGAGGTTGACGGCGCGCCAGTCGTCGGTCATGCCCCGATTCTCACAGACCGCTCGGCGCCGAGCGTTGGCCTGGTGGCGGAATGTGGAGCCTTACGCCGCCACGAGACCCACGGTCGGCGAGACCGCTTAGCCCGCCGTCTCCTCGGCCAGCGCAATCAGGCGCGCCCGCACCAGATCGGGGCGTTCGTCGATGACGAAGTGCCCGGCGTCGACCGGCTCGAACGTGTAGTCGTCGGCCTCGGCGGTCTCGGGGTCGGCCAGCGACGGATGCACCGCGACGTCACCCATGCCGAACAGGACGCGGATCGGCACCGTCGCCCGGCGCGTCTCGGGAGTGCGTGCCGCGGAGGGCATTTCGCGCAGGAGGAACGTGCGGTAGGTGTCCCTGCCGGTCCGGGCGACGACGGGGTCCCGGAAGCGCTCGGTGTACACGCGGATCACCTCGGGAGGCAGGCGGTGCGCCTTGCCCCCGACGTTGAACAGCGTCCGCAGGTAGGGCGTGTGCCGTTGCAGCGGCACACCGATGCTCGCCACGAACGGCTGATACGTCAGCAGCCGCCAGGCATGCGGCGCAAGGATGCGCGCCGTCACCCACGGATGGGCCATGTTCATCACCAGGTAACCGTCGAACCGCTCGGGCGCGGCGAGCAGCATCCGGTAGCCCACGAAACCGCCCCAGTCATGCCCGACGAGCAACACCCGGTCCAGACCGAGGGCATCCATCAGCGCCAGCACGTCGGCGGCGACGTCGTCCTTGGCCCACCGGTGCGGCGCGGGTCCGGACCAGCCGTACCCGGGGAGGTCGGGGGCGATGACGCGCAGCCCGGGCGGCGGGTCGGCGAGCAGCCCCCGGTACACCCAGTGGTGCTGCGGCCACCCGTGCAATGCCAGCACCGGGCGGCCGTCCTCGGGCCCGGATTCGGTGACGTGGAAGCGCACGCCGCGCGCCTCTACGAACGATCTGCGAACGCCCTCGATCGGCGGAACAAGACTAGTCATAAGTCCAGGTTATGGGACCCGTGAAGCCAGTACGCTCCCGATATGCCGGGCTATCGGGAAATGTTCGACGCCAGTATCGACGACGCGTGTGCGTTCTGGGCGCAGGCGGCCGAAGCCGTCACGTGGACGCGCGCGCCGCAACGCATCCTCGACGACTCCAATCCCCCGTTCTACCGCTGGTTCCCGGACGGCGAGCTCAACACCTGCGCCAATGCGCTCGACCGGCACGTCGACCAGGGCCGCGGCGAACAGGCCGCACTCATCTACGACTCCCCGCTGACCGGCACCAAGCGCACCTACACCTACCGCGAGTTGCTCGACGAGACCGCGCGCTTCGCCGGCGTGCTGCGCGGCCTGGGCGTCGAGAAGGGCGACCGCGTGGTCGTCTACATGCCGATGGTGCCCGAGGCCCTCATCGCGATGCTGGCCTCGGCCCGCCTCGGCGCGGTGCACTCGGTGGTGTTCGGCGGCTTCGCGGCCCACGAACTCGCCGCCCGCATCGACGACGCCCGGCCGGCGGTGTTGGTGACCGCGTCGTGCGGCATCGAGCCCAGCCGCATCGTGGACTACAAGATGATCGTCGACGGCGCGCTGCACCTCGCCGAGCACGACACCCCGGCGTGCGTCGTCCTGCAGCGCGAGCAGCACCCCTGCCATCTGACCCCCGGCCGCGACGTGTCGTGGACCGAGGCCATGGCCGACGCGGAACCCGTCGATCCCGTGCCCGTCGCCGCGACCGATCCGCTCTACGTGCTCTACACCTCCGGCACCACCGGCAAGCCCAAGGGCATCGTCCGCGACAACGGCGGCCACGCCGTCGCCCTGCTCTGGACCATGAAGCACATCTACGACACCGAACCGGGCGACGTGTACTGGGCCGCCTCGGACGTCGGCTGGGTGGTCGGCCACTCCTACATCGTCTACGGGCCGCTGCTGCTCGGCGCGACCACCGTGCTCTACGAGGGCAAGCCGGTGGGCACCCCCGACGCCGGCGCATTCTGGCGCGTGGCCGCCGAACACGGTGTGAAGGCACTGTTCTCGGCGCCGACGGCCATCAGGGCGATCAAGAAGGTCGACCCGGACGCCACCCACCTCGCGGGCCACGACCTGTCCAAGCTGCGGTACCTGTTCCAGGCCGGCGAGCGGCTGGATCCGAGCACCTACCACTGGGCCGCCGAGAAGCTGGGCATCCCCGTGATCGACCACTGGTGGCAGACCGAGACCGGATGGTCCATCGCCGCCGCGCCGATGGGCGTCGAGGCGATGGCGGTCAAGCCCGGGTCGGCCACGGTGCCGATGCCCGGCTACGACGTCCGCGTCCTGCGTCCCGACGGCACGGAATGCGAACCGGGCGAGGAGGGTTCGATCTGCGTGAAGCTGCCGCTCCCGCCCGGCACCCTGCCGACGCTGTGGGGCGACGACGACCGTTACGTCGCCTCGTACCTGTCGGCGTTCCCCGGCTACTACCTCTCCGGGGACGGCGGCTACCTCGACGAGGACGGCTACCTGTTCGTCATGGGCCGCACCGACGACGTCATCAACGTCGCGGGCCATCGGCTGTCGACGGGTTCGATCGAAGCCGTCCTCGCGACGCATCCCGCCGTCGCCGAGTGCGCGGTGATCGGGGCGGCCGACGAACTCAAGGGTCAGGTGCCGCGTGGCTTCGTCGTGCTCAAGGCGGGCGCGTCGGCCGACGGATTGGTCGACGAACTGGTGCTGGCGGTGCGCGAGAACATCGGTGCGGTGGCGGCGCTCAAGCGGGTCGACGTCGTGGCGGCCCTGCCGAAGACCCGCTCCGGAAAGATCCTGCGCAAGACCATGCGTGGCATCGCCGACGGGCGCGACGAACCGGTGCCGTCCACGATCGAGGACGCGGGCGTGCTCGACGCACTGACACCCATCCTGAAGTCCTGATCCGCATCGGCGTGATTCGAACTATTGTCGAATCGTCATAGGTGAAAGATCGACCGAGTCGACAGAGGTGAACTGCCATGAGTGTTCCCGACCAAAGAGCCGGTGGATGCAACTGCCATTGCAACGCGTGTGACGGCGGCCATCACTGCGGAAACCCGCCCAACTGCAACGTGCGGCGCTAGGAGGCCTCGGCTGCCGTTTCCGGCTCGGCGCGCAGCCAGCTCGGGAACGGCAGCGAGTCGCCCTCGGAGCGCTTGCTGTCGGCGCTGAAGAGCACCAGGCTCACGGCGAAGCTGATCACCGCCGCGGTGCCCAGCACGCCGGCCATCATCACGTTGCCGCCACCAAGGGTGACGACGGCGATCACGGCGGCCATGACGGCACCAAGCATCGTGACCAATCCGCCAGTCGCCAGGATCTCGGCGCTCGGATCGTCGCTGTACGTGGTCTTCTGATCGGTCACGGACGGTTGTTACCCCGGCCCGGCACATTCAAAACGCCTCAGGCAATCGACAACGCGATGCCGTCGAGGATGTCGTGTTCGCTGACCACCAACTCGTCGATGCCGGCCCGGCCGCCGAGCGCGCGAGCCAGTTCCTCGACGACGATCGCGCCGCCGCCGATGACGTCGACCCGGCCCTCGTGCATGGGGCCCAGCGCGGCGCGCTGGCGGCGCGTCATGCCCAGCAGCCCCTCGCAGACCTTCAGCAGGTCGTCGAAACCCACCCGTGACAGGTGGATGGCCTCGGAGTCGTAGGTCGCCAGGTTCATCGCCAGCGCCGACAGCGTGGTCATCGTGCCCGCGACGCCCACCCACGTCCGGGCCCGCTCGACGGGCACCGCCTCGAAGACGGCGTCCAGCGCATCGCGGACGACGGCGCGGGCATCGGCGATCTCGGTCGCGGTCGGCGGGTCCGACTTCAGGCAGCGCTCCGTCAGCCGCACGCAGCCGATGTTCGCCGAATGGCTCGCGTCCACGCCGGCGGGGCTGCCCACCACCACTTCGGTCGACCCGCCACCGAGGTCGACGACCACGAACGGCGCTCCCGCGGCGTCGAGTTCGCCGACGGCGCCGCGGAACGACAGCTCCGCCTCCTCGGTACCCGTGATCACCTCGGCGACCGCACCCGGCACCGCGACCCCCAGCACCTCGGCGGTCATCGCGAAGAACTCGTCGCGGTTGGCGGCGTCACGGGTGGCCGAGGTCGCCACCATCCGCACCGTCGGCACCGAGTGCTCCTGAAGCAGCGCGGCGTAGTCGGCCAGGGCCGCGCGGGTCCGCGCCAACGCCGGCTCGGCGAAGCTGCCCGTCGCGTCGACGCCCTCGCCGAGCCGCACGATCCGCATCTCGCGGTGCACGTCGGTCACGCGACCGTCGGCCACGTCGGCGATCAACAGCCGAATGGAGTTGGTGCCGCAGTCGATCGCCGCCACCCTCGTCACGTCCACACCTCTCGGTCCAGGATCCCCGCCATCGCGGGCTCGGCGGCCAACACGGCCAGCGCTTCGTCGCCAAAGGGGTTGAGCCCCGGCCCCTTCGCCAACGAGTGCGCGATGACGACGTGCAGGCACTTGACCCGGTCCGGCATGCCGCCACCGGAGAACGTGGTGCCCAGCGACTCGACGGCGTCGCGCTCGGCCAGAAACGACTCGTGCGCGCGGCGATACGCGGCGGCCAGCTCCGGGTCCTCCGCCAGCCGCTCGGTCATCTCGCGCATCATCCCGGAGGACTCCAGCCGGCTGGCGGCCGCGGTGAGCGTCGGATGCGTCAGGTAGTAGAGCGTCGGGAACGGTGTTCCGTCGGGCAGTCTCGGTGCCGTCTTCACGACGGCGGGCTGACCGTTGGGGCAGCGGTAGGCGATCTCCAGGACACCTCGCGGTTCGCGGCCCAACTGCTGCGCGACGGCGTCGAGATCCTTCGGGTCAACCACCGGGACCCGGTGGGGCCGGAGCGGGCGGTGGCGGCACGTCGGGTGGGGGCATCCCCGGCGCGGGCGCGTCGGGAGCCACCGGTATCTGCGTAACACCATGCGGCGCATCGGCAATCGTGTGCCACAGCGAGGTGTACCACGGCTGCCCGCTCGGCGGCTTGGCCGGATCCACGCCCGGCGCCTCGACCGGCTCGGCCCCCGGGGGCAGCTGAACCTGATACGGGATGTCCCCGGGCATCACGAAGCCGAGCCGCTCGCGCGCCTGCGCCGCGATGTACACCGGATCACCGAGTTTGAGCTTTTGCTGCTCGAGATCGGCAATTTGCGAACGCAATTGGGCCTCGGCGTCGACGAGCTGCTTCATCTCGGTGCGCTGGGCGAAGTACGTCCGCACCGGTCCGGCGATCGTCAACGTCAACACGCAGACCACGACCGCGAGGATCGCCGCGCGCCGGGCCGCCGACCCGAGTCGTTGCTCGGACTGCTGCTCGGCCGCCTCGGCGATGGCCTTGCGGATCGGTTCGATGACACCGGTCGGCTCGTTGCCGTCGTCGCCCCCGTCGACCTCGGGGGCCGCCTCCGGTGCGGGCCGCGCCTCGATGGCCCGCGGCTCGCGCCGGATCGGGGACGCCCCCCGGGGTCGCCCGCCACCCTTCCCCGGTCGCGACGCGGGGGCGCGTCGCTTGGGATCGGGCCGCTTGGCGTCGGGCATGACCGGGTCAGACCGGAACTACTTGGTCTCGACCGAGAACCGCGGGAACGCCAGATCGCCGGCGTACCGTGCGGCGTCGCCGAGTTCCTCCTCGATGCGCAGCAGCTGGTTGTACTTGGCGACGCGCTCGCTGCGGGCGGGCGCACCGGTCTTGATCTGTCCGCTGCCCACGGCGACGGCCAGGTCGGCGATCGTGGTGTCCTCGGTCTCGCCGGACCGGTGACTCATCATGGTGCGGTAGCCACTGCCGTGCGCCAGGTTGACCGCGTCCAACGTCTCGGTCAGCGTGCCGATCTGGTTGACCTTGACCAGGAGAGCGTTGGCCGCACCCTTTTCGATGCCCTCTTCGAGACGCTCCGGGTTGGTGACGAAGAGGTCGTCGCCGACGATCTGGATGCGGTCGCCGATGGCGGTGGTCAACGACACCCAACCGTCCCAGTCGTCCTCGGACAGCGGGTCCTCGATCGACACCAGCGGGTACGCGTCGAGCAGTCCGGCGTAGAACTCCGTCATCTGTGCGGCGGTGCGGTTCTGCTTCTCGAAGGCGTAGCCGGTGCCGTCGGTGTAGAACTCGGTCGCGGCGACGTCGAGTGCCAGTGCCACGTCGGAGCCCAGCGTGAAGCCGGCGCCCTCGATGGCGGAGCTGATCAGGTCGAGCGCGGCCACGGTGCCCGCGATGTCGGGGGCGAAGCCGCCCTCGTCGCCCAGGCCGGTGGCCAGACCCTGCTTCTTGAGCACCGACTTCAGGGAGTGGTACACCTCGGCGCCCCAGCGCAGCGCCTCCTTGAACGAGGCGGCACCGATCGGGGCGACCATGAACTCCTGGACGTCGACGCCGGTGTCGGCGTGGGCGCCGCCGTTGACGATGTTCATCATCGGCACCGGCAGGATGTGCGCGTTCGGACCACCGAGGTAGCGGAACAGCGGCAGCCCGGCGGCGTCGGCGGCGGCCTTCGCGACGGCCAACGACACCCCGAGGATTGCGTTGGCACCCAGGCGGGACTTGTCGGGCGTGCCGTCGCAGTCGAGCAGCGCCTGGTCGACCAGGCGCTGATCGTCGGCGTTCAGCCCGATCACGGCGGGCCCCAGCTCGCTGAGCACGCCGGCGACGGCCTTCTCGACGCCCTTGCCGAGGTAGCGGCTGCCGCCGTCCCGAAGCTCGACGGCCTCGTGCTCACCGGTCGAGGCCCCGGACGGCACTGCGGCCCGGGCGGCGGAGCCGTCGTCGAGCGCGACCTCGACCTCGACGGTCGGGTTGCCCCGGGAGTCGAGAATCTCTCGCGCTGCGATCTGCTCGATGACGGGCACTGGTGTCTCCTCGCGTGGTGCTGGCTGCGGACTGGTCGTGCAAGGACACAGCCTAGAGCGTGCGCTTTACCGATGCCGAAACAGACGCCGGGAGCGTTACAGCGAGTGCCCGTCGGCATAGGCGGTGGCCCAGTCGCGCACCGTCCTGGCGTACTGGTCGGACAGGTTGTAGGCCCGCAGCGCGTCCATCCAGCCCCGCGGCGTGGCGAGGTCCTTGCCGCGCCAGCACAGGTATCCCGCCGCCGAGAGTGCCGCGTCGTCGATGTTGTCGGCACTGACGACGCCGTCGTTGTTGGCGTCGACCCCGTAGAGCTCCCACGTCGCCGGGATGAACTGCATGGGGCCCATCGCCCGGTCCATCAGCGGGTCGCCGTCCAGCTTGCCGCCGTCGGTGTCCGGGATGGACATGTTGCCCAGCGAGCCGTCGAGCCGGACCCCGCGGATCGGCGGGGTGACGTCGCCGTCGGGGGCGACGGTCGCACCGCGGTAGGTGCCGTGGTGGCTCTCGACCATCCCGATGCCCGCCAGCGTGGTCCACGCCAGGTGGCACTTGGGATTCTCGACCTCGGCGACGCGCGCGGCGTAGGCGTACGCCTCCAGTGACGTCGCGGGGATGCCGAGCGCGGCGGAGCGTTCCGAGGCCCATTCGCGCAGTTGGTCGGCGGGCCGGCCCTTGGCGTGCGTGTCCACCTGCGGCACCGGATCACCCGCCGGCGGCGGGACGCCATCGGGAATCGGGATGCCCGTCTGGAACGAGCACGAGGACGCCATCAGCAGCGCTGCGGCGACGGCGACCACGACGGCCCGCAGCCAACGCACTGACGACACCGCACTCCCTCGACGCTTCCGGACTCCTGCCATCGTCCCACGCGTCCGGCAGTGCCCCGTCTCGACGCTCGACGGGGCGTGCCGCTGCGCCGCCCACCTTGCTAAGGTGAGCCACACCTAGCTATGGCTAGCCAACACTGGGTTAACGCCCCATTCTGAGCAAGGACGAGTGCATGACCGCGGTCGGAGACCTCTCGGTGTCGCTGCTGGCTGCGGGCCCCAGCGTCACCTCTCAACTCTTCGGCAGCGCGCTGATCGGTGTCCGCGAAGGTCTGGAAGCCGCCATCGTCGTCACGATCCTGGTGGCGTTCCTGGTGAAGTCCGACCGGCGCGACGCCCTCAAGTGGGTCTGGTTGGGCGTCGGCGCGGCGATCGTCATGACCATCGTGGTGTTCCTGGTCATCCAGTTCGGCACCAGCACCATCTCCGGTCTGGGCGCCGAGGCCATCGCGGGTGTCGCCTCGCTGGTCGCCGTCGCCATCGTCACGACGATGGTGCTCTGGATGCGCAAGGCCGCCGCCGGCATGTCCGGACACCTGCGGGGCGAGATGTCCAAGGCCCTCGAAGCCGGTGCGTTCGCCGTGCTGTCGCTGTCGTTCCTGGCCGTCGGCCGCGAGGGCGTCGAGACCGCACTGTTCATGGTCGGCTTCGCCGAGGCCAAGACGCTCTGGCCGCTGACGGGTCTCATCGTCGGCGTCGCCGTCGCCGTGGTGATCGCCTTCGGGATGTACAAGGGCGCGCTGCGCATCAACCTGGCGAAGTTCTTCTCCTACACCGGCGCATTCCTCGTCGTCGTCGCCGCGGGCATCCTGTCCTACGGCATCGGCGCGCTGCAGACCGTCGGCTGGCTCCCGGGCCTGACCAGCCGCCCGTTCGACATCAGCTCGTGGTTCGACTGGTCCTCCTGGTACGGACAGGTCATCCAGGGCGTCTTCAACGTCACGCCGACGCCGACCTGGCTGCAGTTCCTCGGGTGGGCGCTCTACCTCGTCGTCGTTCTCACCGTCTTCCTGCGCCCCACCAAGGCGCCCGCGAAGCCGGCGGGCACTCCTCCGCCGGACTCCCCCTCCACCAGTTCCGACTCCCACGAGTCAGAACGCCCCACCGCATCCGAAAGGTCGAACACGTGATCGTCTCTCCGCTAACTGCGAGGACGGGCGCCGCCGCCGCGGCCGCCGTACTGACGGGCATCTCCCTCGTGGGATGCCAGGCCAAGGAAAGCCAGACACCGGCCAGCAGCGGCGCGAACGCCCCGGCGCAGATCACGGTCGACGCCTCGGACACGACGTGCGAACTGTCGGGCACCGAATCCGCCACCGGCCCCAGCACCTTCGTCATCACCAACAACGGCACCAAGGTCACCGAGTTCTACGTCTACGGTGCCGGTGATCGGGTCATGGGCGAGGTCGAGAACATCTCCCCCGGACTCGAGCGCAAGCTCATCGTCCAGCTCACCGAGCCGGGCAAGTACCAGACCGCGTGCAAGCCGGGCATGATCGGCGACGGCCTGCGCGGCGACTTCACCGTCACCGGCGACGCCGTCCAGGTCGACACCGAGGGCAAGTTCAAGGAAGCCGCCGACAACTACAAGCGGTACGTGAACAGCCAGACCGAGGCGCTGATCCCGGCCGTCGACGTGTTCGTCGCGGCGATCAAGAAGGGCGACGTCAACGCCGCCAAGGCCCAATACCCGATCGCCCGCACCTATTACGAGCGCATCGAGCCCGTCGCCGAGTCGTTCCCCGACGACCTCGACCCCCGCATCGACCTCCGTGAGGCAGACCTGGAGCCCGGCCAGAAGTGGACCGGCTTCCACGCGCTGGAGAAGCAACTGTGGGTCACCGGGCTGCAGCCAGACGCCAACGCGCTGGCCGATCAGCTCGTCGCCGACGTCAAGGAACTCAACGACGGCGTTAAGGCACCCGACTTCGCCGTCGACTCCACCCAGATCGCCGGCGGCGCCCAGGGCCTGCTCGACGAGATCGCCTCCAGCAAGATCAGCGGCGAGGAGGACATCTTCAGCCACACCGACCTGTGGGACTTCGAGGCCAACCTGCAGGGCTCGCAGACCGCGGTGTCCTCGGTGCGACCCATCCTCGACGAGCGCAACGCCGACCTCGGCAAGAAGGTCGACCAGCGCTTCGCCGAGTCCGAGGCGCTGCTGCAGAAGTACCGTCAGGGTGACGGATTCGTCCTGTACGACACCGTCACCGAACCGCAGCGCCAAGAGCTTTCCCGCTCGATCGACGCGCTGAGCAAGGAAGTCAGCCAGGTGCAGGGTGTCATCGCAGGACAGTAGAAGACCAGACGACGCAGCGGAGGTACCCCCCGCCGGACTGTCGCGCCGAAAGTTGTTCGGCGCGGCGGGGGTTACCGCCGCGGTGGTCGGCGCCGCGGGCGCGGGGGCGCTGGCCGGCCGCGCGTCGGCGGCCAGTACGGGCACCGCGGAGCTGCAGAACTCGGTGCCCTTCCGCGGCGAGCGTCAGGCGGGCATCGTCACCGCGGCGCAGGACCGCATGCACTTCTGCTCCTTCGACGTCACCACCGACGACCGGGACGACGTCGTGGCGATGCTCAAGGAGTGGACCGAAATGGCCGAGCGGATGACGCTCGCCCAGGAGGCCGTCCGCGACGGCGCCGTCGGCCTCAACCCCTATGCCCCACCTGCGGACACCGGTGAGGCCCTTGGTCTTCCGGCGTCCCAGCTCACCCTGACGGTCGGCTTCGGTCCGACGTTCTTCACCAAGGACGGCAAGGACCGCTTCGGCGTCGCCGACAAGCGTCCGGAGGCGTTGATCGACCTGCCGAAGTTCCCCAACGAGACGATGGATCCGGCCAGGAGTCACGGCGACATCTGCGTCCAGGCCTGCGCGAACGATCCGCAGGTGGCCGTGCACGCCATCCGCAACCTGGCCCGCGTCGCGTTCGGCACGGCCGCGGTGCGCTACTCGCAGCTGGGCTTCGGCCGCACGTCGTCGACCACGCGCGAGCAGGCCACCCCGCGAAATCTGTTCGGGTTCAAGGACGGAACGTCCAACCTGAAGGCGGAGGACACCGGCGCCCTCGACGACCACGTCTGGGTGGCCGACGGCGACGGGCCCGCGTGGATGACCGGCGGCTCCTACCTGGTGACCCGCCGCATCCGGATGCGCATCGAGAACTGGGACCGCACCACGCTTCTGGAGCAGGAGCGGGTCATCGGACGGCTGAAGGGCACCGGCGCGCCGATCGGCTACGCCGACGAGTTCGACGCCCTCGACTTCACCACGAAGAGCTCGAAGGGCACGCCGCTGATCGACATGGCCGCCCACGTGCGGCTGGCGTCGAAGGAGAACCTCAACGGCATCGAGATCCTGCGCCGGGGATACAACTTCACCGACGGCACGGACGGTTTCGGCCACCTGGACGCCGGGTTGTTCTTCATCGCGTTCGTGCGCGACCCGCGGACGTCCTTCGTTCCGATGCAGATGGAACTGTCGCGGCGCGACGCCCTCAACGAGTACATCACCCACACGGGGACCGCCCTGTTCGCCTGCCCGCCGGGGCTTCGCGATGGCGACGCGTCCGCCTACTGGGGCTCGACGCTGCTGTCCTGACCCTCGTCGGTCGGCCAGTGCGCCCGCCACTCCTCCTCGGTGACGGCGCCGAGTCCGCCGTCACCGAGATCGGGGGCGTCCTCGGCACTGCGACGGCTCGCGAGGATGCTCTGCTCCACCTTGCGGACCACGTCGACGAAGTCCAACGCCTCTGCGCGCACGGCGCTTTCGGGATCGCTGCCGAACGTCGCACCGATGGCCACCAGGCCCTCGGGCAACAGATCGGCGGGCAGCCCAGCCGCGGTGGCCCGCTCGAGCACCTTGTTCGCCAGCGCCAGCGCGGGCTGAGCGGTCGGCACGTCGTCCATGACCGAACCGCGCGCCTTCACCTTGACCTCCAGCGCCTTGCGCTCCTCCCACTGCGCCAACTGATCGTCGAGCGAGATCGCTTCTCCGGCAAGCACTCCCGGGACCCGGTTGGAGAGCTTGCGCACCAGCGCGTCGGCCACCTCGTCGATGCCGAACGGCAGCTCGTCGGCGTCCTCGGCGATGCGGGCGTGAAACAGCACCTGCAGCAACACGTCGCCGAGCTCTTCGCGCAGCTCGTCGGCGTTGCCGATGCGGACCGCGTCGAACAGCTCGTAGACCTCTTCGAGCAAATAGCGCCGCAGCGACTCGTGGGTCTGCTCGCCCTCCCACGGCCCGGCGGTGCGCAGCGTGTCCATGATGGCCACCGCGTCGACCAGTCGCTCACCGGGCGGCGGTGGGGGCGTGCAGATCAGCGTCGCCCCCGCGGCCAGCCGGGCCTTGACCACCGGGTGATTCGGGTCCGACGACAACAGCACCGGGGCGTCCTCGCCCAGATACGCCGGCCGGCACGCCGGCAACGACCACGGCACCTTGACCGGCATCTCCTCGGTGTACTGCACGTCGCCGGCGAGCAGCGCCACCGCCTCGACGGGCATCAGCGACGGCCGGCGCGGGTCGACCAGGACGACGGTCGACGCGGCGCTCACGTGGTCACCCCCGCCAGGTCGGTGACGTCGACGTCGTTCTGCGGCCGGCCGTCCAACGCCAGCAGCAAGCCCGCCACCACGCGCAGCAGTTCGGCGTCTCGGACCCGGGGCGCGCTGACCCCGCTCCCGACGCGCGGGATCGGGATCGTGATGGTCGACGTCGTCGCACGGTAGGTCGCCGATGGATACATCCGCTTGAGCCGCATCTGCTGGGAGTCGAGCAACGTCAACGGAGTAACCCGAATCGTCGTCGCCGACGCCGTCACCTCGGTGACGCCGTACTGACGGCACAGCAGTCGCAGCCGGGCCGCGGCCACCAGCAGGAGCGCCGGCTCGGGCAGCGGCCCGTACCGGTCGACCAACTCCTCGACGACGCCGGCGACGGCCGCGTCGTCCTGCGCGGCCGCCAACCGTCGGTAACCCTCGAGCCGCAGCCGGTCGCTGCCGATGTAGTCGGGCGGCAGATGCGCGTCGACCGGCAGGTCGATGCGCACGTCCTTCGGTTCCTCGACGGTGGCAACGGTGTTGCCGTCCACCACGGCGCGGTACGCCTCGACCGCCTCGCCGACCAGCCGCACGTACAGGTCGAACCCGACGCCCGCGACGTGACCGGACTGCTCGGCGCCGAGCACGTTGCCCGCGCCGCGGATCTCGAGGTCCTTCATGGCCACGGCCATGCCCGCCCCGAGCTCGTTGTTCTGCGCGATGGTCGCCAACCGGTCGTAGGCGGTCTCGGTCAGCGGGACCTCGGGCGGGTACAGCATGTAGGCGTACCCCCGCTCGCGGCTACGGCCGACGCGGCCGCGCAGCTGGTGCAGCTGCGAGAGCCCGAACGTGTCGGCGCGCTCGACGATGAGGGTGTTGGCGTTGGAGATGTCCAGGCCCGTCTCGACGATGGTGGTGCACACCAGGATGTCGAACTCGCGGTTCCAGAAGCCCTCGACGGTGCGCTCCAGCTGCTCCTCGGGCATCTGCCCGTGCGCCACCACGACGCGCGCCTCGGGCACCAACGCGCGCACCCTCGCGGCCGCCGAGTCGATCGACTTCACCCGGTTGTGGATGTAGAACGCCTGGCCGTCGCGGAGCAGTTCGCGCCGCAGTGCCGCGCCGACCTGCTTGTCGTCGTGCGGTCCGACGTAGGTCAGGACGGGGAACCGCTCCTCGGGCGGGGTGAGGATGGTCGACATCTCGCGGATGCCGGCCAGGCTCATCTCCAACGTGCGCGGAATGGGCGTGGCGCTCATGGTCAGCACGTCGACGTGGGTGCGCATCGACTTGATGTGCTCCTTGTGCTCGACGCCGAAGCGTTGCTCCTCGTCGACGATGACCAGCCCGAGGTCCTTCCACGTGACGCCGGTCTGCAGCAGCCGGTGGGTGCCGATCACGATGTCGACCGACCCGTCCTTCATGCCCTCGAGCGCCTTGCGGGACTCGGCGGTGTCGGTGAAGCGCGACAACCCCTTCACCGTCACGGGGAACCCGGCCATCCGCTGGGAGAACGTCTGCAGGTGCTGGTCGGCCAGCAGCGTGGTGGGCACCAGCACCGCCACCTGCTTGCCCGCCTGCACCGCCTTGAACGCCGCGCGCACCGCGATCTCGGTCTTGCCGTAGCCGACGTCGCCGCAGATCACCCGGTCCATCGGGACGGGCTTCTCCATGTCGGCCTTCACCTCGGTGATGGCGGTCAACTGGTCGACGGTCTCGGTGAACCCGAACGCGTCCTCCATCTCGGCCTGCCACGGGGTGTCCGGGCCGTAGGCGAAGCCGGGGGCGGCCTGGCGCTTGGCGTACAGCGTCACCAGCTCACCGGCGATCTCGCGAACGGCCTTGCGCGCCTTGGTCTTCGTGTTGGTCCAGTCGCTGCCGCCGAGCTTGCTCAGCGACGGCTCCACCCCGCCGACGTAACGGGACAGCTGGTCCAGCGAATCCATCGGCACGAAGAGCTTGTCCGACCCGCCACCGCGTTTGGCCGACGCGTACTCCAGCACCAGGTACTCGCGGCGGGCGCCGCCGATGGTGCGCTCGACCATCTCGACGAACCGTCCGATCCCGTGCTGGTCGTGCACGACGAGGTCACCCGCGGCCAGCGCGAGCGGGTCGACGACGTTGCGGCGCTTGGCCGCCAGCCGCTTGCCCTCGGTCGCGGCGGCCCGGTTGCCGGTCAGATCGGTCTCGGTGATGACGACGAGGTTGGCCCCCGGCAGCACCACACCGTCGCGCAGCGGGCTCTTGAGCACCCCGACCACGCCCGGCTTCGGCACGTCGCCGGGCGCCAACATCGACGCGGGCGTGTCGGATTCGCCCAACTGCTCGACGATGCGCTGCGCCGTGCCCGCACCGGGCGTCACGACGGCGGCCAGGCCGCCGGTCGTGACGTGCGCCCGCAGCATCGCGAACATCTCGTCGAGGTTGTTCTGCTGACCGCGCGCCGACGGCGCGGACTTGATGTCGAGCTCGGTCGCCGACCCGTCGGCCAACTGACTCAGCGTCCACCACGGGTGCCCGCCGACCGCGGCGTTGGCCCGCACGTCGGCGAGGTCGCGGAAGCCGGAACCACCGAGCTGCTCGACGTCGATCGGCGCGTCGGCCCCCATCGCCGCGACCGACCACGACGCCTCGAGGAACTCCTGCCCGGTCTTGATGAGATCCGCCGCGCGGGTGCGCACCTTCTCGGGATCGCACAGCAGCACCGGCGCACCGGCGGGCAGATGATCCGACAGCAGCGACAGCTCCGTCGGCCGCAGCACCGGCAGCAACGCCTCCATGCCGTCGACGGGGATGCCCTCGGCGAGCTTGGCCAGCATGTCGCTGACCGTCCCGGTGACGCGGTTGTCGTCGTGGGGCTGGTCGGCCGAGAGCGCCGCCGCCCGCTTGCGCACGTCCTCGGTGAGCATCAGCTCGCGGCACGGGACGGCGATCACCTCGTCGACCGCGATGTCCGGAATCGAGCGTTGGTCGGCGACGGAGAACATCCGCATCTCCGAGACCTCGTCGCCCCAGAACTCGACGCGGACCGGGTGCTCGGCCGTCGGCGGGAAGACGTCGAGGATGCCGCCGCGGACGGCGAACTCCCCACGCTTGCCGACCATGTCGACCCGCGTGTACGCCAGCTCGACCAATCGCTCCAGCACGCCGTCGAACTCGGCGTCCTGGCCGACGGTCAACGTCACCGGCTCCACGTCGGCCAGATCGGGCGCCATCGGCTGCAGCAGCGAGCGCGCCGTGGTGACCACCACCCGCAGCGGCACGCCGAGGCGCTGGTCCTCGGGCCTGGCCAGTCGGCGCAGCACCATCATCCGGGCGCCGACGGTCTCCACGCCCGGCGAGAGCCGTTCGTGCGGCAGGGTCTCCCAGGACGGGAACATCGCGACCGCGTCGCCCAGCACCGCACGCAGCTCGGCGGTCAGGTCGTCGGCCTCCCGGCCCGTGGCGGTGACCACCAGCAGCGGGCCGGCGTCGGCCAACGCCGCGGCGACGAAGAGCCGTGCGCTGGGCGGCCCGACGAGGGCGAGTTCGGCGGTGGCGCCGCCGGCGCGACGGGTGAGCTCTGCCAGACCCGGGTCGGACAGCGCGAGACGCACCAGGCCGGCCATCGGGGTCTGGACATGGGGGTGCCCCGATGTAGTCATTGTGCTCCCAGTCTAGTCGTCGTCGCGTCGTGGACGCCCAGTGGCCACTTACCCCGCGATGACGTCGAAAAACCGTGTCTCAACTGGCCATTCGAGGCGCCCGGCTAGTGCTGGTCGTGCAGTTCCGGGTCGGCTTCGAGGTGCGTGAGCCCGTTCCACATCAGGTTGACCAGGTGGGCGGCCACGACTTCCTTCTTCGGCTCCCTGGTGTCCAACCACCACTGCGCGGTCATCGACACCGACCCGACCAGCGCCTGGGCGTAGAGCGGAGCCAGTTCGGGATCCAGTCCCCGGCGGGAGAAGTCACCGGCCAGGATCGACGCCACCTGGCTCACTGCGTCGTTGAGCAGGCTCGAATACGTGCCGGAGGCGATGCTGGCCGGGGAGTCGCGGATGAGGATCCGGAAGCCGTCGGTGCGCTCCTCGACGTAGGTCAGCAGGGCCAGCGCCACCCGTTCGACCCGCACCCGGGACCGGTTGTTGGTCAGCGAGGAGGTGATGCCGTCGAGCAGCGCCGACATCTCGCGGTCGACGACGACGGCGTAGAGCCCCTCCTTGCCGCCGAAGTGCTCGTAGACGACCGGCTTGGACACGTTGGCCCGCTGGGCGATCTCCTCGATGGACGTCGCGTCGTACCCGCGCTCGGCGAACAGCGACTTGGCGATCTCGATGAGCTGCTGGCGCCGTTCGGTGCCCGTCATGCGCGCACGGGGTGCGCGCACCTCCTTCTCCGGCGCTGCCACGTCTCCAGCCTAGGCGAGTCGACTAAAGTCACTCCCGCAGTCCGTCGTGGTGTAATCGGCAGCACCTCTGATTTTGGTTCAGATAGTTCAGGTTCGAGTCCTGGCGACGGAGCGAGGCTTGCCGAGCGACCCTTGATACGGAGCACGAGGCGGCGACTTCGGCGTGCTGAGCGGCGGTGAGCGCCGTCTATCACGCCGAAATCGCACGAAGGAGGCCTGCAGATGGCGACACGAGGCGAAACCGCGGTGATCGTCCTGGCCGCGGGCGCGGGCACCAGGATGAAGTCCGACATCCCCAAGATGCTGCACACGCTGGCCGGCCGCAGCATGCTGTCGCACACCCTGCACGCGATCGCGAAGGTCTCGCCCAAACACCTGGTGGTCGTCGTCGGCACGGGCCGCGACCACGTGATCCCCGCCGTCAACGGGCTGGCCGACGACCTGGGCCGGCCCATCGAGATCGCGGTCCAGGACGAACAGCTGGGCACCGGCCACGCCGTCGGCTGCGGACTCGCCGCGGTTCCCGCCGACTTCGCCGGCACGGTCGTCATCACGGCCAGCGACGTTCCCCTGTTGGACTCCGACACCCTCGCGGGCCTCATCGACGACCACGTCGGCCGGTCGACCGCCGCGACGCTGCTGACCACCACGCTGGCCGACCCGACCGGCTACGGCCGCATCCTGCGCACGCAGGACGGCGAGGTGACGAGCATCGTCGAGCAGGCCGACGCGACGGAGTCCCAGCGGGCGATCCGCGAGGTCAACGCGGCGGTCTACGCCTTCGACGCCGCCGCCCTGCGCCGGGCTCTGACCCAGCTGCGCTCCGACAACGCCCAGCGCGAGCTCTACCTCACCGACGCCGTCGAGATCCTGCGCCGCGACCACGAGACCGTCCGCGGCCGCCACGTCGACGACAGCGCACTGGTCGCCGGGGTCAACGACCGCGTCCAGCTGGCCGAACTGCACGCCGAGCTCAACCGCCGCATCGTCGCCGCCCTCCAGCGCAGCGGCGTGACCGTCGTCGACCCCGCCACCACGTGGGTCGACGTCGACGTGACCGTCGGCCGCGACACCGTCATCGCCCCCGGCACCCAACTGCTGGGCACCACCCGCATCGGGGCGCGCTGCCAGATCGGCCCCGACACCACGCTGACCGGCGTCACCGTCGGCGACGGCGCGACCGTGATCCGCACGCACGGCTCGTCGTCGGTGATCGGCGACGACGCCGTCGTCGGCCCGTACGCCTACCTGCGGCCCGGCACGGAGCTCGGCGCCGAGGGCAAGATCGGCACCTTCGTCGAGACGAAGAACTCGACCATCGGCGCGGGCACCAAGGTGCCGCACCTGACCTACGTCGGCGACGCCGACATCGGCGAGTACACCAACATCGGCGCCTCGAGCGTCTTCGTCAACTACGACGGAGAAGTCAAGCAGCGCACCACGATTGGGTCACACGCCAAGACCGGCTCGGACAACATGTTCGTCGCGCCGGTGACGGTCGGCGACGGCGCGTACACCGGTGCGGGCACCGTCGTCCGGGAGGACGTGCCGCCCGGCGCACTGGCCGTCTCGGCAGGCCCGCAGCGCAACATCGAGGGCTGGGTGGAGCGCAAGCGTCCGGACAGCGCCGCGGCCCGAGCCGCCCGCCGGGCCGCCTCCGGAAGCGACCCGTCGGACACCTGACGTTGGCATTCTGGCAACCCGGCCACAGCTCCCCAGAATCGCTACGTACCATTGCCCCGTATCGATCCCCGACGGCAAAGGCAGCTTCGACGTGGCCACGGACTGGACCGACAATCGCAAGAACCTGATGTTGTTCTCGGGTCGTGCGCATCCTGAGCTCGCCGAACAAGTAGCCAAGGAGCTGGACGTCAGCGTCACCGCGCAGACGGCCCGCGACTTCGCCAACGGCGAGATCTTCGTGCGCTTCGACGAGTCGGTGCGTGGCTGCGACGCCTTCGTGCTGCAGTCGCACCCCGCGCCGCTGAACAAGTGGCTGATGGAACAACTGCTGATGATCGACGCGCTCAAGCGCGGCAGCGCCAAGCGCATCACGGCAATCCTGCCGTTCTACCCCTACGCCCGCCAGGACAAGAAGCACCGCGGCCGCGAGCCCATCTCGGCCCGGCTGGTCGCCGACCTCTACAAGACGGCCGGCGCCGACCGGATCGTCTCGGTCGACCTGCACACCGACCAGATCCAGGGCTTCTTCGACGGCCCCGTCGACCACATGCGCGGCCAGTCGCTGCTGTGCGGGTACATCCGCGACAACTACGCCAGCCACGACATGGTCGTCGTCTCCCCCGACTCCGGCCGCGTGCGCGTCGCCGAGAAGTGGGCCGATTCGCTCGGCGGCGTCCCGCTGGCCTTCATCCACAAGACGCGCGATCCCCTGGTGCCCAACCAGGTGAAGTCCAACCGCGTGGTCGGTGACGTCAAGGGCAAGACCTGCATCCTCACCGACGACATGATCGACACCGGCGGCACGATCGCCGGCGCGGTCAAGCTGCTCAAGCAGGACGGTGCGGCCGACGTCGTCATCGCCGCCACGCACGGCGTGCTGTCGGACCCGGCGCGCGACCGGCTGGCCGAGAGCGGCGCACGCGAAGTCGTCGTCACCAACACCCTTCCCATCGGCGAGGACAAGATGTTCCCGCAGCTGACCGTGTTGTCGATTGCGCCCCTGCTGGCCAGCACCATCCGCGCGGTATTCGAGAACGGCTCTGTGACGGGACTGTTCGACGGGGATGCCTGAGATGGGTGAGAGCGTCATCTATCACAACCCCCGGTGCTCGACGTCGCGCAAGATTTTGGAACTGTTGCGGGACAACGGCATCGAGCCGACCGTGATCCAGTACCTGAAGACGCCCCCGACCCGCGCGGAGTTGCAGAAGCTGATCGCCGATGCGGGCATCCCCGTCCGGGCCGCCGTGCGCAGCCGCGACGCGCTGTACGCCGAACTGAGGCTCGCCGACGCCTCCGACGACGAACTCCTCGACGCCCTCGCCGAGCACCCGGCGCTCATCGAGCGGCCGTTCGTGGTCACCGCCAAGGGCACCCGGCTGGCCCGGCCGGTCGACGACGTCCGCGAGCTCCTGTGATCCTGCGGGGCTGCGTGGGCGTGCTGGCGACCGCACTGGTCCTGGCCGGATGCTCCTCGGCCAGCCAGGACGCCGCGTCGTCGTCCACCTCGCCGTCGTCGACTCCGACGAGCGACACGCCGGAGATGACGCCGGCCCCGCCGGCTCCCGCGGCGCCGGCCGATCGGCCGCAGGGTTTCCGCGACTATCTGGCGTCGATCAACGTGGCCGGCGCACCCGTGCACCTCGACCAGGCGCCCGGCCTCACCGTGAGCGTGCCGGTGCCCGACGGCTGGGCGCAGACCAACGACCCGCTGTTCTCGACCGGCGTCGAGTTCATCCAGCCGGTCGGCCAGACGGGCAACGGGCCGTCGGTGACGCTGATGGCCGTCGAGCTCACCGGACCGTTCGACCCCAAGGACGCCGTCCGCCACGCCAACGCCGACGCCCTGCCGGCGGCGGCCAGCGACGTCACCGAGTCCTACGACGACTACGACGGCTTCCCGTCGGCCGCCGCCCAGGGCGTCACCGGCGCCACGCAGCACTACAACCGCATCGTCATCGCCGACGTGCCGTCGACCGGCAAGCGGTACCTCGCGCAGCTCACCGTCACCACGCCCACCGATCAACTGATCGCCGCGAATCCGCCGCTCAAGGGCATCGTGACCGGCTTCAAGGTGGCGGTCTCCTGAGGCGCGCCGGGGCCGCGATCGCCGCGACCGCGATCGCGCTGGCCGTGGCCGGATGCGGGCCGTCGACCCCCGACTACAAGTCGATCTGGACGACGACCACGTCGACGACCACCACCGCGCCGAACGCCGAGAAGCCCATCTCGCTGTCGACGTACTTCGAGAACATCGGCATCACCGGCGCCCCCGTCGCGCCCGACAAGCTGACCGACCTGACCGTGACCGTGCCGCAGCCGCCGGGCTGGAAGCCGTACTTCAACGTCAACCTCTCCCCCGGCACGCGCACGATCGCCAAGGGCGACACCTACCCGACGGCGATGCTGCTCGTCTTCCAGCTCGACGGAACCTTCGACGTCCGCGAAGCGCTCAAGCACGCCGACGGCGACGCCGAGTTGTCGCAGAACTTCAGCAAGCTGAACGACTCGACCGACGACTTCAAGGGCTTCCCGTCGTCGATGATCGAGGGCACCTACGACCTCAACGGCCAGCGGATGCAGAGCTACAACAGGATCGTCATCGCCGAGGGCACCCCGGCCAGGGTCGGCCTGCCGGGGCAGAAGTATCTGATCCAGCTGACCGTGACGACGTTCGCCGACGAGGCGCAGAAGGACGGGCCGGACATCGAGGCCATCATCAAGGGCTTCACCGTCGCCAAGAAGTAGTCGCGCAGCCGGGCACTAGGGTGACGCCATGACCGACTGGACCGCCGCAGACCTGCCCTCGTTCGCCGGCCGCACCGTGATCGTCACCGGCGCCAACAGCGGCCTCGGCGAGGTCACCGCCCGTGAGCTTGCGCGCGTCGGCGCCACGGTGATCGTCGCGGTCCGCAACGTGGAGAAGGGGCGCGCCGCCGCGGCAGGCATGCGCGGCGAGGTGGACGTGCGCAAGCTCGACCTGCAGGATCTGTCCTCGGTGCGGGCCTTCGCCGACTCGGTCGAGTCCGTCGACGTGCTGGTCAACAACGCCGGGATCATGGCCGTGCCGTACGCGCAGACCGTCGACGGCTTCGAGAGCCAGATCGGCACCAATCACCTCGGCCACTTCGCGCTGACCAACCTGCTGCTGCCCAAGATCACCGACCGCGTGGTGACGGTGTCGTCGATGTTGCACCTGATGGGCAAGATCAGCCTCAAGGACCTCAACTGGAAGGCGCGGCCGTACTCCGCGTGGCTGGCCTACGGTCAGTCCAAGCTCGCCAACCTGCTGTTCACCAGCGAACTACAACGGCGCCTCGACGCTGTGGACTCGGCGGTCGCGGCGGTCTCGGCCCACCCCGGGTACTCGGCGACCAACCTGCAGGGGCATTCCGAGGGCAGGATCAGCGGCGCACTGCTGTCGCTGGGCAACAAGCTGGCCACCGATGCCGACTTCGGCGCCCGCCAGACGCTGTTCGCCGCGTCGCAGGTGCTACCGGGTGACGCATTCGTCGGCCCCAAGTTCGGGATGGCCGGGCCCACCGGGTTGTCCACCCGCAGCCCGCTGGCCCGCAACGCCCGCACCGCGCGCGCCCTGTGGGACCTGTCCGAGCAGCTCACCGGCACCAAATTTTCGATCTAGCCGCCGCGTGCGCTAACCTTGGCGACGATCACGGCGAGGGTGGACCGCTGAGTCTTCGAACTTCAGTGGCCTACCGTTATCGACGGGAACCGATTCGCAGCTGCGCTGCTTCTAGTCGCCCTCACCGTGCCACCCGAACGAACCGGCACAGGAGCGACACACATGGCCAAGACTGCGGCCCACGCATCGAACAATCTGACCGCTGAGGTCCGCGCCAAGACCGGCAAGGGCGCGTCGCGTCAGGCCCGTCGCGACGGCAAGGTGCCCGCGGTGCTCTACGGCCACGGCGCCGATCCCCAGCACCTCACGCTGCCCGCGCGCGAATTCGCCGCCGTGCTGCGCAACTTCGGCACCAACGCCGTGCTGACCCTCGACATCGACGGCACCGAGGCGCTCGCGCTGCCCAAGGCCATCGAGATCCACCCGATCCGTCGCAACATCCAGCACGTCGACCTGATCATCGTCCGCCGCGGCGAGCGCGTCACCGTCGAGATCCAGGTCGTCGTCGAGGGCGACGCCGGCCCCGACACCCTGGTCAACCAGGAGTCGAACACCATCGAGATCGAGTCCGACGCCATGTCGATCCCCGAGAGCCTGACGCTGTCGGTCGAGGGCATCCCCGCGGGCACGCAGTTCCTCGCCTCGCAGATCCCGCTGCCCGAGGGCGTCACGCTGATCTCCGATCCCGAGCTGCTGGTCGTCAACGTGATCCCGGCGCCGACCGCCGCGGACCTCGAGGCCGAGGGTGCCGGCGAGGCCACCGAGGCGCCCGCCGCCGAAGCGGCCGAGGCGACCGAGGACGAGTCCGACACCTCCGAGTCCGAGTAGTCGCCGTGGCCGAACCACTCCTGGTGGTCGGCCTTGGCAATCCCGGACCGCGATACGAGACGACGCGGCACAACCTGGGCTTCCTCGTCGCCGACGTCCTGGCCGATCGCATCGGTTCGGGATTCAAGGTGCACAAGAAGTCGGGCGCCGAGGTGGCCACGGGCCGCCTCGGCGGCCGGTCGGTCGTACTGGCCAAGCCGCGCACGTACATGAACGAGTCGGGGCGCCAGGTCGGTCCGCTGGCCAACTTCTACTCGGTGGCCCCCGCCGACGTCATTACCATCCACGACGAGTTGGACATCGACTTCGGTCGGATCCGGCTCAAGTTGGGCGGCGGCGAGGGCGGCCACAACGGGTTGCGTTCGGTCGCGTCCGCGTTGGGCACCAAGAACTTTCAGCGCGTGCGCGTCGGCGTCGGCCGGCCGCCGGGCCGCAAGGATCCCGCGACGTTCGTGCTGGAGAACTTCAGCGCCGCCGAGCGCCCGGAGGTCGGCCTGATCTGTGAGCAGGCCGCCGACGCCACCGAACTGCTGATCGAGTTGGGGCTGGAGACGGCGCAGAACACCGTGCACGCCTGGTAGCCACCACCTGGCGTGACTTCGGCGCTAGTCCGAGGTGCGTCGCGCGTAGGCACGCAACGCGAACGGCGCGATCACCGCGGTGATGGCCAACGACCACAGGATGGTGGACAGCACCGGGTGATGCAGCGGCAACTGCGCCTCCGGCGGCGCCGGCGGACCGTTGCCCCACAATTCGCGCATTGCCTGGGCCAGTGACGACACCGGGTTCCACTCGGCGATCACGCGGAGCCACCGCGGCATCGGTTCGGTCGGGGCAAAGGTGTTGGCCAGGAACGTGATCGGGAACAGCACGGTGAACATGACGCCGTTGACCGCCTCGACCGACCGCATCAGCGAGCCGACCAGGATGCCGAACCAGATCATCCCGAAGCCGAACACCAGGATCAGCGCGAAGGCGAGCACCGCGTCGGCGACCCCACCGCGGATGCGCCAGCCGATGCAGAGGCCGGTGATCGTCATGACCACGATGCCGATCGAGGAGTGGATGAGGCTGGCCACGCTGCGGCCGATCAGCACCGAGGACCGCCGGATGGGCAGCGACCTGAACCGGTCGATGACGCCCTTCTCCACGTCGGCGGTGATGCCGGATGCCACGACGAAGGCCGTGAACACGATCGTCTGCCCCATGATGCCGGGCAGCAGGAACTCGCGGTAGGACGCTCCGCCGGTGTTGGCGATCGAGGCACCGAACACGAACGCGAACAGCAGCACGAACATGATGGGCTGCACCGTGACGTCACTCAACATCTCTGGCATGCGCTTGGTGTGGATCATGTTGCGCTTCACCATGATCCAGGACTGCTGCACGATGTTGGTGGGATGCGTGACCGGGCGGGACGCGTCCACGTTCGGTGCGGTCGTCGTCACGGGCCGACTCCTTCCTCGTCGTCCTCGGCGCGACGTCCGGTGAGCGAGAGGAACACGTCGTCGAGGCTGGGCCGCGACAACCCGATGTCGTCGACGTCGATCTCGTGGCGGTGCAACCAGCCGGCCACCCGGGTCAGGTCGGCGATGCCCTCCGCACTCGCGGTGAGCTGCCGCGCGCCGGCGTCGACGTGCACGTCGGCGCCGGACTCGGCCAGCAAGCCACGCGCGGTCTCCACGTCGGCGGCATTCGACACCGTCACGACCAGGCTGGCCCGGCCCGCCTGCTGCTTGAGCTGAAGCGGAGTGCCCTCGGCGATGATGCGACCCCGGTCGACGACGACGATGTCGTCGGCGAGCTGGTCGGCTTCCTCCAGGTATTGGGTGGTCAGCAGCAGCGTCGTGCCCTGGGCGACGAGGCCGCGCAAGACGTCCCACAGGTCGGCGCGGCTGCGCGGGTCCAGGCCGGTGGTGGGCTCGTCGAGGAACAGCACCGGGGGCGAGGCGATCAGGCTGACCGCGAGGTCGATGCGCCGCCGCATGCCGCCCGAGTAGGTCTTCACCGGACGGTCGGCGGCCTCGGCGATGGAGAACTGCTCGAGCAGCTGGTCGCTACGGCGCTTGAGGTCTCGGCGGCCGAGTCCGTAGAGGCCGCCGATCATCCGGATGTTCTCGCGACCGGTCAGCAGTTCGTCGACGGTCGCCGCCTGACCGGTGACCCCCATGTTGCGGCGGACCATGTCGGGTTCGGTCCGGACGTCGTGGCCGGCGACCCGGGCGGTGCCGCTGGTGGGTTCCGACAGCGTCGTCATCATGCGGACGGTGGTGGTCTTGCCTGCACCGTTGGGTCCCAGGAGGCCGAGTACGGTGCCCTGGGGAACCGAGAAGCTGACGCCGTCGACGGCGGGGCGCTCGTCGGCGGCGCCGAACCTCTTGACGAGGTCGACGGCCTCGATCGCCGGGGCGTTCATGGGTCAACCGTAGCGAGGACCCCCGACGGCGCGATCAGGGCGCCAGTCGCCACCACGCGGTGATGTAGAGGGCCAACGAGGTCGTCAGGCCCATGACGACCCACAGCACCACGGTGTAGTCGACCCACGATCCCATCGGTGGCGACCCGGGGAACAGGTTGCGGATGGGCAGGACGGAGAACAGCATCACCGCGAACCACGTGACGATCGGGGGCAGGAACTGCTTGCGTCCCCGCAGCGTCTGGATCGACACGGTCAGCGTGCAGATCGGCAGGACGAGCAGCACGACGCACATCGCGATGCCGAAGCCCATTGTCGCGCCGGTGCGTGCGACGTCGACGTCGAGGACCTTCCCCCCGCCGGAGTTGGTCTCGCTCGCGGCGACCGACCACGAGGTCAGCGAGTCGGTGACGGCCACCTCCACCGGTACGGCGACCCGCGCGGCACCGGTACCGGTGAACACCTGCACCTGCACGTCGGACGCCCGATAGTCGTCGAACGGCCACTGGCGGATGTCGCCGTCGGCGTAGAGGCTGACCGGTTGAGAGCCCGCCCGAGTGCCGGCCGCGAACGTCAGCGCGTCCGTGGTGGCGGCGGGGCTGACCTCGACGGTCAGTGGACCGCGGAGATCGCCGTCGGCGTCGAGCAGGTTCGCCCCCGGGTACACCGAGACGCGGGTCGCGAACGAGAACGTCTCCCCCGAGACGGCGTCGACGTCGAGGTACACCAGCGCACCGTTCGCGGCGGGCTGGCGGTCGTCGGGTCCGTCGCCGTGGCCGCTGAGCGCGTAGGCCGAGATGACTGCGACGTAGATCCCGACGACGGCGAGCACCACCACCGCCGCCACGGCCCTGCCGCGCGTCCTCGTCATTGCCCTGGGTCTCCTCGATGCTGGGTACGCGACGGCGCGGCGCTCGCGACGAGGCCAGCGCAAAGGAGCGACGGGGGCCTAGGTGACCAGGGAGACCGAGTTGGCGCGCCGCAGCTTGCCCGACGGCGTCTTCGGGATGGTGCCGGGTCCGAGGACCACGACGTTGCGGGGCCGGACGTCGACCTCGGTGACCACCTCGTGGGCCACCTGGTGCTCGATGCGGCGCACCTCGACCGGGTCCTCCCAGGCGTTGGACTCCACGGCGACGGCGAACGTCTCGCGGGAGTGGCCGGCGTCGAGGCGAACCGCGACGGCGCAGCCGGGCCGGACGCCCTTGACGCGGCCGGCGGCGCGCTCGATGTCGGTCGGGTAGATGTTGCGGCCCGCCATGATGATGACGTCCTTCACGCGACCGCAGACCACGATGTGGCCGTTCTCCATCTGGTAGCCGAGGTCGCCGGTGTCGTACCAGCCGTGCTGGTCCTGCGCGGGCAGGAAGCCGCCCATCGTGATGTAGCCGGGGGTCAGCGACTCACCACGGAGTTCGATGACGCCGACGCCGCGCGCCGGCATGATCTCGCCGTGCTCGTCGACGACGCGGGCCTCCAGGTCACGCAGCAGCGGGCCGAGGGAGGCGAGCCGGCGGGTGTTGCCCTTGGTGGACGGCACCGCGCGCCGCAGGGCGGCCAGCAGGTCGGCGTCGACCTCGTCGACCACCAGGCCGGCACCGCACTCGGAGAACGACACCGCGAGCGTGGTCTCGGCCATGCCGTAGGCGGGCAGGATGGCCTTGGGGCTGAGCCCGAACGGCTTGCCCGCGTCCAGCAGGTCCTCGACGTCGGCGGGCTCGACGGGCTCGGCGCCCGACAGCGCGAACCGCAGCGTCGACAGGTCGAACTGGCCGGGCTCGGCCTGGTTGCGCAGCCGCTTGGCGAACAGCGCGTACGCGAAGTTGGGCGCCGCGGTCATGGTGCCCTTGTACTTGTCGATCAACTTGGCCCACAGCAGCGTGTCGCGCAGGAAGTCCATCGGCGTGACCTTGACCAGTTCGGCGCCGAAGTACATCGGGATGGTCAGGAAGCCGACCATGCCCATGTCGTGGAAGCACGGCAGCCAGCTGACCATGACGTCCTTGGTGACGTCGTACTGCGCGCCGATGAACATCGCCTCGGCGTTGGAGTGGATGTTGCGGTGCGTGATCTGTACGGCCTTCGGCGAGCCCGTCGAACCCGACGTCAGCTGCATCAGCGCGAGGTCGTCCTCGTCGGTCTCGACGGGGTCGACCGGCTCGGCCTCGAGCAGTTCGCCGACCTTGAGGACCAGGATGCCCTTCTCCTCCAGCACCGGGATGGCGACCAGGAACGGGTCGGAGACGATGACGGCCTTCGCCTCGATCATTCCGATCACGTTCATGGTGTCCTCGGCCCAGACGACGAGGTCGGTGCGGGGCGTGGGCTGGTGCAGCATCGTGAGGCTGGCGCCGCGCATCCACAGCGCCTGCGCCGTCGGCGCGATCTCCACGGGGTAGCCGGCCAGCACGCCCACCGCGTCACCCGGTCCGACACCGGCCGCGGCCAGACCACCGGCGATGCGCCGGGCACGCTCGTGCACCTCACCCCAGGTGTGCCGCACCGGCTCGTGCGGTTCGCCGGTGACCATGCCCCGGAGGCTCTCGCGAGCATTGCGGTACATCTTGTCGGTAAACCTGCTCACGACAACCTCCTGGATCTGGGGAGCCCGCCGCGGGCCCCAGTGTTGGACGTGAAGCCAACGGGCGCTGTTCCATGTTCCACCAGTTCGCGCGCGCGTCCCGCGAAGAACGTGCACACGATTGGGGTGCGATTACGTCTCGAAACGGGTGCGGTGATGTTTGCTCCGACGGGCTGGGCCCGTTCGGCGCCGCCGCTGCGGGAACGCCCACCGAAGACCACGGTGGGGGAAGTCGTCGCGCCGCACGTGAAACCGCTCGTTGTCACCGCCGATCATCTTAAGAGACTCTTAAGTAACTACCAAACCCATGGCCAAAATGAGGCGTGGGTCACACCGTGTTGGTCGGTGCCTGGACCACCCGGGCGCCGTGCACCGGGCCGCTCGCGGCCCGCACCGTGCGGCACACGCCGGCACCGGCCAGCTGCACGCCGACGTCGATCGCGGCCGACGCCGTCGGACACAGGAAGGCGCACGTCGGACCCGAGCCGGAGACGATGCCCGCCAGCGCGCCGGCCTCGACGCCGGCGTGCAGCGTTCTGCGCAGCCCCGCGTCGAGGTTGAGCGCCGCCGGCTGCAGGTCGTTGCCGAGCAGGGGCGCCAACTCGAACGGGTCGCCCGAGGCCAACGCGGCCAGCAGCGGCTCCGGATCCTCGAGGCGTTCGGGCTGAGCCTTGGTGTCGTCGGCCCGCAACCGGTCGATTTCGGCGAACACCTTGGGCGTGGAGAGGCCGCCGTCGGCAAACGCCAGCACCCAGTGAAAGGTGTTGCGCGACAACACGGTTGCCAGCTGTTCACCGCGGCCGGTGCCCAGCGCGGTGCCGCCGTGGAGGGCGAAGGGCACGTCGCTGCCGAGTTCGGCGCCCAACGCGTGCAGATCCCGCCGCGGCACCCCCAACTCCCAGAGCGCATTCATGGCCACCAGCACGGCGGCGGCGTCCGCGCTGCCACCGGCCATCCCACCGGCCACGGGAATCGACTTCTCCAGGGTGATGGCCACGTCCGGTTCGCGGCCGACGTGGGTCGCCATCAACTCCGCGGCACGCCAGGCCAGGTTGCGATGGTCCAGCGGCAACGACGCGCCGTCGGGGCCCAGCCCGTCCCCCGACAACTCGAGGGACAGCACGTCGGCGTTGCGCACGGTGATCTCGTCGAACAGCGACACGGCGTGGAACACCGTGGTGAGTTCGTGATAGCCGTCGTCGCGGAGATCACCCACGGCGAGGTAGAGGTTGACCTTGCCGGGCACGCGAACCGTCACCGACCCCGTCGACACCCATTCGGCAGCTGCGTCGGACTGGGGCACGCCACGACAGTAACGGGGTGCGGCCGCAGCGGAAAAGGAAGTCGCGAGATCCCCGCGTCACCCTCCCGTCTGCGAGAATGCCGTCAACCATGGACGCGTTCGGGGACTACGTGATCGACGGCGTGGTCGGCCACGGCGGTTCCGCCACCGTGTACCGGGCTCACCACGCAACCGGGCTGGGGCCGCCCGTCGCGCTCAAGGTGCTCGACCAACACCACCGCGACGCCGCCCACCTCGGCCGGCTGGAACGCGAGTTCGAGTTCGCCAAGCGGACCGCCCACCCGCACGTGGTGACCGTGTTCGAGTACGGGCACGGCTGGCTGTCCATGCAACTGGTCACCGGTGGCACGGCGATAAGCCTGCCCAGCCGGGCACTGCGCCTCGCCGCGCTGGCCCAGATCGCCGACGCGCTGGACCACGTCCACGCCCTCGGCATCGTGCACTGCGACGTGAAGCCAACGAACATCCTTGTCGCCGAACCGTTTTCAGCCGGCGGCGCACTACTGGTCGACTTCGGCATCGCCCGGTCGCTCGCCGAGGACGGCACACACCGGATGACGCACGTCGAGGCGTCGCTGCCCTATGCGGCACCCGAGGTGCTGCACGGCCATCCGCCGGAAGCGTCGTCGGACGAGTACGCGCTGGCGTGCACCGCCGTCGAACTGCTCACCGGGTCACCGCCGTTCCACGCGAACACGTCGATGGCACTCGTCGACGCCCATCTGAACAGTCCGGTGCCCAAGTACTCGCGCCGGATCGACTGGCTGCCGCGGGCCTTCGACTCGATCCTCGCCAAGGCGCTGGCCAAGTCGCCCGATCTTCGCTATCAGTCCTGCTTGGAGTTCATTTCGTTGATCACCCACGCGATTGGGTGAGCACACCCAACCGAGGGTAAAAGCACTCCGTAACAAAATCTTTACCCCTCTTTGCGACGCGCTCGCCCGGGTGGGACTAGCTTCGTCCAATGACCACCGAATCTCCGAGCGCGTACGACAATTCCGCGCTCGCACATGAAGAAGAGGGCTACGAGAAGGGGCTCAAACCCCGCCAGGTCCAGATGATCGCCATCGGTGGAGCGATCGGCACGGGCTTGTTCATGGGCGCCGGCGGCCGGCTCGCCAGCGCCGGACCTGGCCTCTTCATCGTCTACGCCGTCTGCGGCGTGTTCGTCTTCTTCATCCTGCGAGCCCTGGGCGAACTGGTGCTGCACCGTCCGTCCTCCGGGTCGTTCGTGTCCTATGCCCGCGAATTCCTCGGCGAGAAGGCCGCATACGTCGCCGGCTGGATGTACTTCTTCAACTGGGCGTGTACGTCGATCGTCGATGTCACCGCCATCGCGCTGTACATGCACTACTGGGGCACGTTCGGCGCGGTACCGCAGTGGGTGATCGCCCTCATCGCGTTGGTGATCGTGCTGACCATCAACATGATCTCGGTCAAGTGGTTCGGCGAGATGGAGTTCTGGGCGGCACTGATCAAGGTCGTCGCGCTCGTCACCTTCCTCGTCGTCGGCATCGTCTTCCTCGCGGGCCGCTTCAAGGTCGAGGGCGCGAGCACCGGCCCGTCGGTGATCGCCGACAACGGCGGCCTGCTGCCCAACGGGCTGATCGCCCTCGTCGTGATCACCTCGGGCGTCATCTTCGCCTACGCCGCAGTCGAACTGGTGGGCACGGCGGCCGGCGAGACCGAGAACCCGGCGAAGATCATGCCGCGTGCCATCAACTCCGTCATCTTCCGGATCGCCATCTTCTACGTGGGTTCGCTGATCCTGCTGGCGTTGCTGCTGCCGTTCACCGCATACAAGCAGGGCACCAGCCCCTTCGTGACGTTCTTCTCCAGCATCGGCGTCCCGGCCGCGGGCGACATCATGAACTTCGTCGTGCTGACGGCGGCGTTGTCGAGCCTCAACGCCGGGCTCTATTCGACCGGTCGCATCCTGCGGTCGATGTCGATGAACGGCAGTGCACCGAAGTTCACCGCGAAGATGTCCAAGAAGGGCGTCCCGTGGGCGGGCATCGCGTTGACGGCGTGCTTCACCGTGGTGGGCGTCTTCCTCAACCTGGTCGTCCCCGCCGAGGCCTTCAACATCGCGCTGGACCTGTCGGCGCTGGGCATCATCGCCTCCTGGGCCACCATCGTGATCTGCCAGATCCAGATGTACCGGTGGTCGCAGAAGGGCATCCTGGAGCGGCCCAGCTTCCGGCTGTTCGGCACCCCGTACACGAGCTACGCGACGCTGGTGTTCCTCGCGGCGGTCACCGTGCTGATGTGCATCGAGAACTACTGGAACGCCATCGCATTGGTGATCATCGTGCCCGCGCTCATCGGCGGCTGGTACGCCGTGCGCGGCCGGGTGCTCGCGGTGGCTCAGGAACGCGTCGGGATCACCGGTAACTACCCGATCTACGCCGAGACCCCACTGCAGGACGAGTTCCGGGCCAAGGACGCCCGGGCGCGCGAAGCGGCCAAGACTAAGAAGGACGACCAGAGCTAGGAGCTGGACACGTCCGCGTGTGCTGAGCGCTCAGGCGCCTCAGTACACGCGGACGTTTGGCTGCCGGGGGGCTGACTCGATCTGGCCCGACCGCTGAAGCAGCCGGACGAAGTCGGCGATGCCCAGGGTTTCACCGCGGCGAGCCGGGTCGATGCTGGCCGACAGCAGGCGCTCCGCGGACTCGTTGCCGGATCCGGCCCACTCCGCGAAGGCGTTGCGCGAGGTCTTGCGGCGCTGTGCGAACGCGATGTCGATGAGCTCGAAGACCTTCTTGCGGAACTCGTCCTCGACGGGCCAGGGCGACGTCTCGTAGCGGTCGATGCGAACCAGGCCGGAGTAGACCCGCGGAATCGGCCAGAAGACCGTCGGCGACACCGTGCCGTGGCGACGGACGTTGCCGTAGAAGCGCACCTTCGCACTGGGCACGCCGTAGTCCTTGCCACCCGGCTCGGCGGCGAGACGCTCGGCCACCTCGAGCTGGACCATGACCATGACGGTCCGGATGGTCGGGAACTGTGCGAGCAGGTGCAGCAGTGCGGGCACCGCGACGTTGTAGGGCAGGTTCGCCACGACCGCGGTCGGCTGATCCTCGACGTCCGACGGCATCAGGTCGAGGACGTCCTTGTTCAGGACGACGAGCCTGTTGATCTCGCTGTGGGAGTGGTCGGCGACGGTCTTGGGGAGCTGACGCGCCAGAACGGGGTCGATCTCGACGGCGGTCACCTTGGACCCACGGTCGAGCAGCGCCAAGGTCAACGATCCGAGACCCGGGCCCACTTCGAGCACAACGTCGTTGCGGTTCACCCCCGACGCAGACACGATCCGACGCACGGTGTTGGCGTCGTGGACGAAGTTCTGTCCAAACGCCTTACGCGGCCGGAACTCGAGTTCCTTTGCCAAATGCCTTATCTCGGTCCGCCCGAGTAGCCGAATCGTCAGCGCGCTCCCAACCTTCCACTACACACGGGCCACGCACCCCAACCCTGGCGCGCCCGGGTGACCTCAGCAATCGCGATCTGCTCTTCTCTCGAAGCCAGATCGGCCCGCTGAGCATACCGCAAACCACCGTTGCGCTCCCATGTGTTTTGGTCGAATTGCACTCCACCGTAGAAACCGTTACCGGTGTTTATAGCCCAATTACCTCCGGCTTCGCACCGAGAAAGCGCATCCCACGTCGCGCCTTGGGACACCTCGGGCACCTCGGTGCCGGGTTTTGCGCCGACGCGAATCTTGCCGTTTCGGGCGGGAACGATGACGACATTGGCTACTGGCAGCCTCCCCGTCTCCACTCCGTTGACCGTCGCCACCGCAAAAGTGACGTCCTGAAGACCGGGTGTTCCGGGGTCGTCGACGACCGTCCGGCTCATGTTCATGGTGACGTCGGGAACCACGTCGTTGACGGGTACCAGGGGCACCCTCTCGGTCGACCGCGCCAACCGGACCCGGGTGACCTGGATCTGCATTCCCTCGGTCACGGGTGAATTCGCCGCCGGCACGACGGTGTCGCTCTGCTGCAGCGGCAGGCCGGCCGCCTCGAGGAAGCCGGCCACGTTCGCCGCCGCCACGCGGACGGTCTTGACCACGCCGCCGTCGTCGATCTGAGCGGTGCGCGCCCCCACCACCGGGAGTGACATCCCACCCAGCGGCACCCGGGTGCCGCGCGAGGCCGCGGCCGGGGCCGTGTCGGTCATCGCCAACTGAGCCAGCGCGCCCTGCACGGTCGACGCCGTCGTCCAGACCTCCCGGCTGTTGCGACCGTCCAACGAGATCTGCAGCGGACGACTCCGGCGCAGCACGATGGTCTCGGACTGTTCGACGGGCTCGTTTGCCGCGGGGTAGAGATCGTCGCGTTCCCCGACGTCGAAACCGTTCTCCTGGACGACGTCGATCACGTGGGACTTCATCGTCGAAACGGTCATGGAGGTGCCGTCGACGGTGAGCGTCACGGTCTTGTGGGTGCCGACGGCGTACCCGCCAGCAAACGTCAGGGCGACCAGCAGGCCGCCGACGAGGAGCCGCAGGTGCGGCGAACGCGCTTCATGAAGCCTGTGCAAGTAGTTCAACGTTGACTTTCCCGACTATCGGATCGGCCGCCTGCGGAAATCCGGGCCCGACCTCAGCTATCACAGGACGGTAACGAAATCCCCGGGGGGCGGCAAGTCGCGCTCAACTGCGCATTCCGTAGGTCCGACGCGCGTTCTCCGAGGTCTCGCGGGCGACGTCGGCGGCCGATCTGCCCACGACCTCGGCCAACGCCCGCACGGTATACGGCAGACAGTACGACTCGTTCGGTGCGCCACGGAACGGATGCGGTGTCAGGAACGGCGCGTCGGTTTCCACCAGCAGCTGCCCCGGCGGGATCAACGCGGCCGCCTCCCGCAGCTGATGGGCGTTGCGGAAGCTGACCGTGCCCGACAGGCTCAGCAGCCACCCGGCGTCGACGCACGTGCGCGCCATCTCCGGCCCCGACGAGAAACAGTGGAAGATCACCGACTCCGGGGCGCCCTCCGCGGCTAACACGTCCAGGACGGCCGCGTCGGCGTCGCGATTGTGGATCATCAGCGGCTTGCCGGTGCGCTTGGCGAGGTCGACGTGCCAGGCGAAGGCCTCCCGCTGCTCGTCGGGCTCGGCGCAGCCGTCGAGCTTGCCAGGCCAGTACAGATCCATGCCCGTCTCGCCGATCGCGACGACGCGGGGATGGGCGGCAAGCTCCTCGAGTTCGGCGCGCGCGGCGTCGGTCAGCGCGTTGGCACGCGTGGGGTGCAGGGCCACCGCGGCGTAGACGCGGGTATCCCATTCCGCCGCCCGAACCGCCCACCGGGCCGAGTCGAGGTCGTCGGCGATGGTGACGACGGCGCTCACCCCGACGGCCTCGGCGCGGTCGAGGATCGCATGCACGTCGTCGGCGTCGGAGGCTCCGCACGCGTCGAGGTGGGTGTGGGCGTCGATCAGGGGGCCGACGGGCTCCGGCGCCGGCGGCCTCTCGCGTCTTGAATTCACACCACACAATAAGGTGAGTCCAAATGAAACAGCCCTTCTACGTCACGACGGCCATCGACTATCCCAACGGTGCGCCGCACATCGGCCACGCGTACGAGAAGACCGCCACCGACGCCATCGCCCGGTTCAAGCGGCTCGACGGATACGACGTCCGCTTCCTCACCGGGACCGACGTGCACGGCTTGAAGATGGCGCAGACCGCCGAGCGGGAAGGCGTTGCGACCGCCGAACTGGCGCTGCGCAACTCCGACACCTTTCAGGCCATGCAGGAGCGGCTGGGGGTCTCCTTCGACCGGTTCATCCGCACCAGCGACGCCGACCACCTCGACGCGTCGGCGGAGATCTGGAACCGGATGAACGCCGCCGGGGACATCTATCTCGACTCGTACTCGGGCTGGTACTCGGTGCGCGACGAGCGGTTCTTCGCCGACGACGAGCTCGAGGAGCGCGCCGACGGCGTCCGGTATTCGATCGAGACCGGCACGCCGGTCACGTGGACCGAGGAGCAGACCTACTTCTTCCGCCTCTCGGCCTACACCGAGCGGCTGCTCGCGCACTACGAAGCGCATCCGGAGTTCATCGGCCCGGACGTCCGGCGCAACGAAGTGGTCAGCTTCGTCGCCGGCGGCCTGCGCGACCTGTCGATCTCACGCACCACGTTCGACTGGGGCGTGCCCGTCCCCGGCCACCCCGACCACGTCATGTACGTGTGGGTCGACGCGCTGACCAACTACCTGACGGGCGCGGGCTTCCCCGACACCGAATCGGAGTCGTTCCAGAAGTACTGGCCCGCCGATCTGCACATGATCGGCAAGGACATCATCCGGTTCCACGCCGTGTACTGGCCCGCGTTCCTGATGTCGGCCGGGATCGAGCTGCCGCGACGGGTCTTCGCGCACGGGTTCATCAACGTCCGGGGCGAGAAGATGAGCAAGTCGGTCGGCAACGTGGTCGACCCCATCGCGCTGGTCGACGAATTCGGCGTCGACGCCGTGCGCTACTTCCTGCTGCGGGAGGTGCCCTTCGGCCAGGACGGCAGCTACAGCGAGGAATCGATCATCGGCCGGATCAACTCCGATCTCGCCAACGAACTGGGCAACCTGGCCCAACGGTCGCTGTCGATGGTGAACAAGAACCTGGACGCCAAAGTGCCGCGGCCGGGTGAGTTCACCGCCGAGGACCTCGAACTGCTGGGCCTCGCCGACGGCCTGCTCGAACAGGTTCGGGCCCACTTCGACGTGCCCGCCATGCACCTGGCGCTGGAGTCGATCTGGCTGATGCTCGGGGCGGCCAACCGGTACTTCTCCGGGCAGGAACCGTGGGTGCTGCGCAAGTCCGACGCCGCGGCCGACCAGGAGCGGTTCGGCACCGTGCTCTACACGACGCTGGAGGTGGTGCGCATCGCCGCGCTGCTGATTCAGCCGGCGATGCCGGAGTCGGCCGCCAAGCTGCTCGACCTGCTGGGTCAGCCCGCCGATCAGCGCGACTTCACCGCGGTCGGCACGCGACTGGTGGCCGGGACCGCGCTGCCGAAACCCGACGGCGTGTTTCCCCGCTACGTCGTGGAGTGATCTAGGTCACGCCATGTCACACTTCCCGGGTCGGAGGTGTCTTGAGGGCATGAGCTCACACGAAGCCACGAATGTCGTCGTCATCGGTGGCGGGTACGCCGGCGTACTTGCCGCCAACCGCCTCCGCGTCAACCGCGATCTCACCGTCACGCTGGTCAACGCCAGACCCCAGTTCGTCGAACGCATCCGATTGCACCAGTTCATCACCGGGTCCGACGACGCCGTGGTGGACTTCGCCGACGTGCTGTCCGGTGACGTCCGCCTGGTGGTCGACACCGCCGAACTCGTCGACCCGGCTGCGCGGACGGTGGCGCTGGCGTCGGGTGCGACGCTGGCCTACGACTATTTGGTCTACGCCCTCGGCAGCACCGGCGCCGCGGTCACGGTTCCGGGTGCGGCCGAATTCGCCCATCCGATCTCGGAATTCGAGCACGCCGAGCCGCTGCGCGCCGCACTGGACGGGGCGCACCCCGACGGTCCGGTGGTGGTCGTCGGCGCGGGGCCGACGGGCCTCGAGGTGGCCGCCGAACTCGGCGAGCGGGGTCGGTCGGTGACGCTGGTGTGCGGTGGCGTCCTCGGTCCGTACTTCAGCGAGTCCACCCGCCGCGCCGTGGCCAAGCGCATGGCCAAGCTCGGGGTGACCGTCATCGACGGAGCCGGCGCCACGGTGACCGAAGTCCGCACCGACTCGGTCGTGCTGGCCGACGGCCGCTCCGTGCCGAGCGCCGTCACGATCTGGACCGCGGGCTTCGGCGTGCCCGACCTGGCGCGACGCAGCGGGCTGTCCACCGACGCCATCGGCCGGCTGCTCACCGACGAGACGCTCACCAGCGTCGACGACCCCTTCGTCGTGGGGGCCGGGGACGCGGTCGCCCCGTCGAACGCGCCGTTGCGGATGAGCTGCCAGGCCGCCATCCCGCTCGGCGCGCAAGCCGCCAACACCGTGCTGAGCCGCATCGCCGGTGACGAGCCCGCCGCGGTGAACCAGGCGTTCACCGGTCAGTGCGTCAGCCTGGGCCGCAAGGCGGGGGTCATCCAGCTCGCGCACCGGGACGACCGCCCCACCCCGCTGTTCGTCGGCGGGCGGGTGGCGGCGTCGATCAAGGAGGCCGTCTGCAGGGGCACGGTCTGGCAGCTCGGCGTCGAAGCCCGCAAGCCCGGCTCGTACTTCTGGCTCAAGGGCGGCAAGCGGGACCAGCAGGTGGCGGCGGCGGTCCGGTGACCACCAGCCAGCACGCCGACCGGTTCACCAGTCTGCGGCCGCTGCTGTTCACCATCGCCTACGAGATCCTCGGCACGGCAACCGAATCCGACGACGTACTGCAGGAGAGCTATCTGCGGTGGGCCGACGTCGACCTGGCGACGGTCCGCGACGCGAAGGCCTACCTGGCCCAGCTCGTCACCCGGCAGGCGCTCAACGCGCTGCGCGCACAGTCGCGGCGACGCGAGGAGTACGTCGGCCCGTGGCTTCCCGAGCCGCTGCTGGTCGACGTCTCCGACGCGTCGACCGACGTCGTCCTGGCCGAGTCGGTGTCCATGGCGATGATGGTGGTGCTCGAGACGCTGGGACCGGACGAGCGGGCGGTGTTCGTGCTTCGCGAGGTGTTCGGCTTCGGCCACGACGAGATCGCCGAGACCCTGGGCAAGTCCACCGCGGCGGTGCGACAGATGGCCCATCGCGCCCGCGAGCACGTGCAGGCCCGGCGCCGGAGGTTCGAGCCCGCCGATCCCAAGCAGTCACTCGAGATCACCGCGCAGTTCTTCGCGAGCGCCTCGACCGGCGACGTCGACGCCCTCATCGCCATGCTGGCACCCGACGTCGTCTGGACCGCCGACAGCGACGGCAAGGCGAGCGCCGCCCGCCGGCCGGTTGTAGGGGCGGACAGGGTCGCCCGCCTCATCCTGGGCCTGGTCCGCTTCGGCGGCGACGGCGGCCGCGTCGAACCCGCCTTCTACAACGGCGCGCCCGCGCTGGTGCTGTATCTCGGCGACGGCCTGGAGGGCGTGATCGCACTCGAGATCACCGACGGTCTGATCACGCACTTCTACGCCATGCGCAACCCGGAGAAGCTGCGCGGGGTGACGGTGCGCAGGGAGATCGCGCGCTAGGAACGTCCGTGACAGGCTGTGGCGGTGCGGATCGAGCGGATCGCCCTGACTCGCAGCGCCCCGGAGGTGCTGCGGTGCCTGGCCGCTGCGACGACGCGCCTCGGCGTGCCGCCACCGGCGGCGCTGATCGGTGACTGGTTCGGCTCCCGGGCCGTCGTCGCCCCGAGCGTCGCGGTCGAACCCGTCGCCGTCACCGGCGTCTTCGACGTCGCGCAACGGGTCGGCCTCAGTTCACGGGGCGACGCCGTCGGCGGTGGCTGGCTCGGCTACCTGTCCTACCCCGACCCCGGGCGCGACGGCGCCGGCCCTCGGATTCCCGACGCCGCGGGCGGCTGGACCGACGACGTCCTGCGCCTGGACGCCGACGGACACTGGTGGTACGAAAACCTCTCGGATGCAGCCGTTCCCGGCTGGATCGTCGACGCGTTGGCCGTCGACCCGGCGCCGTCGGAGTGTCACGTCGACTGGGGCGTCGCCGACCGCGACACCCACCGCGCCGGGGTTCTGGCGTGCTTGGACGCCATCGCCGCCGGCGAGGTCTACCAGGCCTGCGTGTGCACGCAGATCGTCGGCACGGCGACCGGGTCACCGGTCGACTTCTTCGCCGAGGCCGTCGCCCGCACCGCACCGGCGCGCGCGGCGTTCGTCTCCGGCCGGTGGGGTGCGGTGGCGTCCCTGTCCCCCGAGCTGTTCCTGCGCCGGGCCGACGGAACCGTGACGTCGAGCCCGATCAAGGGCACGCTGCTCCTGAGCGAATCACCCTCTGCTCTCAGGGATTCCGTCAAGGACGTCGCCGAGAACGTGATGATCGTCGACCTCGTCCGCAACGACCTGGGCCGCGTGGCGGTCACGGGTTCGGTGACGGTTCCCGAGCTGTTGACGGTACGCCCGGCCCCGGGCGTCTGGCACCTCGTGTCGACGGTCGCGGCCCGCGTCGACCCCGACGTCCCGATGACCACCCTGCTGGCCGCCACGTTCCCGCCGGCGTCGGTGACGGGCACGCCCAAGGGCCGGGCTCGTCGACTGCTCGAGACGTGGGAGCCGGTTCGTCGCGGAATCTACTGCGGGACGGTAGGTTTGGCGTCACCCGTCGCAGGAGCCGAGCTCAACGTCGCGATCCGCACCGTCGAATTCGACGACGCGGGGCGTGCGGTGCTCGGCGTCGGCGGCGGCATCACGGCCGACTCGGACCCCGACGGCGAGTGGGACGAGTGCCTGCACAAGGCGGCGACGATCGTGCACCGCTCACCCTCGGGAGCGCAGCACCGCGTCGTAGAGCTCACGCCGTGACGGCGCACCGGGATTCGCGGCGATCACCTCGGCGCACGCGTCCTTGACCCCGGCGCCCGCCTCGACCAACACGTTCACCGCCGACACCAGCGTGTCCAGGTCCACCCGGGGCTCGGCACCGGCGACCACGACGGTGATCTCGCCGAGCACGCCGTCGGCGGCCCACTCCGCCAACTCGGCGAGGGTGCCGCGCTTGACCTCCTCGTGGGTCTTGGTCAGCTCGCGGCAGACCACCGCGAGGCGGTCGGGACCCAACCGGTCGACGGCGTCGGCGAGACACTCGGCGAGCCGGCGCGGGGATTCGAAGAACACACACGTCCGACGTTCGCCGGCGAGCGTCGCCAGCCACGTCGACCGCGCGGAGTGCTTGCGGGGCGCGAAGCCCTCGAAGCAGAACCGGTCCGACGGCAGGCCCGACACCGCCAGCGCCGTCGTCACCGCCGACGGACCGGGCAGGCAGCTGACCGTCAGCCCGGCCGCCGCGCAGGCCGCGACCAACCGGTACCCCGGATCGCTGATCAGGGGCATGCCCGCGTCGCTGACCACCAGGACCGTCGCACCCGCGGTGATCTCCTCGACCAGCCAGGGCACGCGGGCCGCCTCGTTCTGGTCGAAGAAGCTGACCACCTTGCCCGAGGGCACGACGTCGAGGCTCGCCGCGAGCGTCCGGATGCGGCGGGTGTCCTCCGCGGCGACGACGTCGGCGCTGCCCAGCGCCTCGACGAGGCGTGCGGAGGCGTCGCCAGCCTGGCCCAACGGCGTGGCGGCCAGGAGCAGTCGACCGGGTGTCACACCGAACAGAATACGATCGCTGACGTGACCGCCCCGCCCGTCGACCGAGAGCAGCCGGTACCGGTCATCAGTCCGGGCCCGCTGGCCCCCCTCGGCGACTTCGGTCCGCTGGACCGCATGCAGGGGTGGGCGATGACGTCGGTCGTCATGGCGCTGGCCGCGCTGACTCGGTTCCTGAACCTCGGGTCACCCACCGACGGCGCCACCCCGATCTTCGACGAGAAGCACTACGCGCCGCAGGCCTGGCAGATGCTGGGCAACCACGGCGTCGAGGACAACCCCGGTTACGGGTTGATCGTGCACCCGCCCGTCGGCAAGGAAGTCCTGTCCCTCGGCGAGGCGCTGTTCGGCTACACCGGCCTGGGTTGGCGATTCTCCGGCGCGGTCTGCGGCGTGGTGCTGGTGGTGCTGGTGGCCCGCATCACCCGCAGGATCACCCGCTCTACGCTGATCGGCGGAATCGCGGGCCTGCTGCTGGTGGCCGACGGCGTCAGCTTCGTCACCGCGCGCACGGCCCTGCTGGACATCTTCCTGGTGGTGTTCGTGGTGGCGGCGTTCGGCGCGTTGATCGTCGACCGCGACCAGATGCGGGCGCGGTTGCACACCGCCCAGTTCGAGGGCCGCATCGCCGACACCCCCTGGGGTCCGCGGCTCGGCGTCCGGTGGTGGCGCTTCGGGGCGGGCGTGCTGCTCGGTCTGGCAGTCGCGACGAAGTGGTCGGGGCTGTACTTCATCCTGTTCTTCGGGGTGATGACCTTGGCGTTCGACGTCAACGCGCGGCGGGCCTACCGGGTGCCGCGGCCGTGGCTGGGCACGCTGCGTCGGGACTTCGCGCCGGCGGTGTACGTCTTCGGCCTGATCCCGCTCGGCGTCTACCTGGCCACCTATGCGCCGTGGTTCGCCTCGGAGACTGGCATCAACCGCCACGAGGAGGGGCAGTCGTTCGCCGAGGGCGGGGCGATGCCCGATGCCATCCGGTCGCTGTGGCACTTCACCTACGGCGCGTTCACGTTCCACTCCGGGCTGACGAACGCGGCCGGTAACCATCACCCGTGGGAGTCGAAGCCGTGGACGTGGCCGATGTCGCTGCGGCCGGTGCTGTATGCGATCGACCAGGACGGCGTGGCGGGCTGTGGCGCGCAGTCGTGCGTGAAGGCCGTGATGCTGGTCGGCACGCCCGCGATGTGGTTCCTGGCGGTGCCGATCCTGGTGTGGGCGTCGTGGAAGTCGTTCGTCAAGCGCGACTGGCGCTACGCGGTGGCCTTGACCGGCTACTGCGCGGGCTACCTGCCGTGGTTCGCCGACATCGACCGACAGATGTACTTCTTCTACGCCGCGCCGATGGCGCCGTTCCTGGTGATGCTGATCGCGCTGATCCTGGGCGACGTGTTGTACGCGCCGCGGCAGAACGCCGAGCGACGGACGCTGGGCCTGCTGGTGGTGTGCTTCTACGTCGCGGCCGTGATCACCAATTTCGCGTGGATGTACCCGATCCTCACCGGCCTGCCGATCTCGCAGGCCACGTGGCACATGCAGATCTGGCTGCCCAGTTGGCGCTGAGAAAGCCGACTTCCCCACCGCCTCTCCGCGGGGGTACATACCTTTTCCGCGCTATGACGATTTTCTGCGCCACGGTCGCGAACTAGCGCCCCCGCCGCGGATCCACCGCCATGGTGCAGAAAACGGCCGTAGCGTCCCAAGGGCACCCCCACCGGGAGACTCGTCGGACCATCCCAAGTCGGCAGACCATCCACAGGCGCGTCGCGAAGACGACAGTCTCAGCCCAGCCTGTCGCCGCCACGCGGCACCGTTCCGGGCATGGACCCGTTCATCGGTACCGAAGCACTTGCCCGCGGCGAACTTACGCGTGCGCGCCTTCGGCACAATTACGACCGGATTCACCCCGACGTCTACCTCGCCAAGGGGCGAGAGCGGACACTCTTCGTGAACACCGAGGCCGCCTGGCTGTGGACGAGACGGACGGGAATCGTCGCCGGACTCGCCGCGGCCAACCTACATGGCGTGCGCAATATCGACGCCGCCACGCCGATCGAGATGATCGGAACTCACGCCAGACGCCAACGAGGCATCGTGATGCGAGAGGAGCGGATAGAAGCCGACGAGGTGCGCTCGAACGGCTCCTGGCGGGTGACGACGGCGGCGCGCACCGCCCTCGATCTTGGCCGACGACTGGCCCGCGACCTCGCCGTCGAATACCTGGACGCGTTGGCACGGGCCGCCGATCTGACAGAGGCGGACGTCGCCCCGCTGGTCGAGCGCTACCGCGGCGCACGTGGCATCCCGCAGGCCAGAATCGCACTATCGCTGATGGATGGCGGCACCCGGTGCCGCGAGGAATCCCGCATACGTGTGCTGCTGTGCGACGCCGGCCTACCCCCGCCACGTACCAGCGTGGCGCTCTGCGACGGCCGCGACAGCACCACCATTGGCATGGGCTGGGACGACGCGAAACTGGGCGTCAGCTTCTTCGAGCCCCCTCGACCGGGCGGCTGCGCGGCGGTGCAAGACCTACGGCATCACGAACTGGTCGAACGAATGGGGTGGACGGAGATCGGCTTCGTCGCCGTTACGCAGGGGCGGTCGCTCGTGTACCGCGTCCGCGACGAACTGCGGCGGCGCACGCGGAGCGCTCGATGACAGCGCATCACAACGGGTCGCGGGCGACGGGGCACGACATGCAGCGCGGACCCCCGCGGCCGGTGCCCAGCTCCGACGCCGAGATCGGCAGCACCTCGATGCCCGAATCCGCCAGCCGCGCATTCGTTTCGGTGTTGCGCTCGTAGGCGACCACCACACCCGGCGCCAAGGCGAGGGTGTTGTTGCCGTCGTCCCACTGCTCGCGCTCGGCGGTCACCGGATCCAGACCGGTGTCGATGACCCGCAGTTTGCCGATTCCCATCGCGTCGGCCGCGGCCTCCACGAACGGCGCCGCGCTGGCGATCGCCACCCCGTCGGCCTTCTGCCGAATGGTGAACGCCGACAACGAATCAACGATGTTCGGGTACATCACCACCGCGTCCACGTCGACCATCGTGCACACCGTGTCTAGGTGCATCTGCGCGCGCTCCTGCGCGATCGGCACGGCCAACACGGTATGCGCCAATCCGTCGTCGAAGAGGCTGCGCGCCAGGGCTTCCGCACCGGCCGGCGTGGTCCGCTCCCCCACGCCGACGGCCACCACGCCCGGTGCCAACAGCAGCACGTCGCCGCCCTCGACGGGGGCCGACCTCGACTCGTAGGCCCGCCGCACCCCGAGGAACCGCGGATGGTGCGCATAGATCAGGTCGGTCAGCGACGTCTCGCGGATGCGCGCCGGCAGCGCGAGCGACGTAATGGCCACCCGCGGTCCGATCCAGAACGACGAGTCGCGGGTGAACAGCAAGTTCGGCAGCGGGTCGATGACGAAGTCGGCGTCGTGATGCATGCGCTGCACCAGCGACAGCTCACCGCCGAGGAACGGCAGCTCGTTGAACGTCATGCCCGCCATCAGGATGCGGGCCAACGGCTCGACGTCGAGCGTGCGCAGGTAGGCCGAAAGCTCCTGCGCCAGAGGCAGTCCCAACCGCCGACTGTCGACGGCCGCGGAGATCCCGTGCATCCGCGCCGCACCGCTGGACAGTGCCTCGGTGAGCAGGTCCGAAAGCAACAGCACCTCGACGCCGCGGGAGCGCAACAGGGAGGCGAACGCGTCGTGCTCCTCCTGTGCCCGCGCCACCCACGGCATGCCGTCGAAGAGCAACCGGTCGTTGTTGCGCGGGGTGAGTCGCTGAAGTTCGGGCCCCGGACGGTGCAGGATGACGACCCGCAGCGGTCCCACCTCTGAATTCGCGCCCAGCGTCGTGGCTGCTGTCATGGGTAGCACCGTAACGCGAATCGTCAGCCCAACTATTGTTTAGGTTATGGACGTGGTCGAGCTGACCCCCGGCGAGTTGAGCCACCGCAGCGGCGTGGCCGTGTCGGCGCTGCACTTCTACGAGCGCGAAGGCCTCATCGCCAGCAGGCGCACGTCGGGCAATCAACGCCGCTACGCCCGCGAAACCCTTCGCCGGGTGGCGTTCATCAGGATGTCGCAGCGCCTCGGCATCCCGCTGGCCCGCATCCGCGAGGCCCTCGCGACGCTGCCCGCCGACCGCGTTCCGACCAGTAGGGACTGGGCCCGCCTCTCGGCCGGCTGGCGCGCCGACCTCGACGAACGCATCCTGCATCTGCAGCGTCTGCGCGACAACCTGGCCGGCTGCATCGGCTGCGGCTGCATGAGCCTGAAGACCTGCCTGCTGACCAACCCTGGCGACGTCCTCGCCGGGAGTGGACCCGGCGCGGCAAGGCTGTGACTTCGAACGCGTGCGATAACCTGAACCGGTGACTGGGATCGATCTCGCGATTCAGGATGCACTGTTCGGGCACGACGAACGGCGCGAACTGGGCGACGGCGCGTGGGTCGACGTGCGGGCGGGTTGGCTCTCCGGCGCCCAGGAGCGTTCCGAGGATCTCTTCGACGACCTGATGACGGACGTCCCCTGGCGTTCCGAGCGCCGCCAGATGTACGACAAGGTGCTCGACGTGCCACGCCTGGTCAGCTTCCACGACCTGACGTCCGGGCCGCCACCGCACGCCGAGATCGCCCGACTGCGGGTCCGGCTCAACGACATCTACGCCGGCGAACTCGGCGAGCCGTTCACCTCGGCCGGGTTGTGCCTCTACCGCGACGGCAACGACAGCGTCGCCTGGCACGGCGACACCGTCGGCCGCAGCAGCACCGAGGACACCATGGTCGCCATCCTCAGCCTCGGCGCGACCCGGGTGCTTGCGCTGCGTCCCCGCAACGGCGGCCGGTCGCTGCGCCTGCCGCAGAGCCACGGCGACCTGATCGTGATGGGCGGCTCGTGCCAGCGCACCTGGGAACACTCGGTCCCCAAGACCACCAAACCCACCGGTCCACGGATCAGCATCCAATTCCGCCCGCGGGACGTGCGCTAACCGCCCCGGACGTCCTTCACCGCCGCCGACAGCAGATCCCTGGCGCGGCCGACGTCGACGGGGACGACCGGCTTGTCGGGTTCGACCAGCGGGTTGGCCGTGACGATCACCCGAAACGTCGAGAAGTCGGCGAGGTAGTTGTAGAGCTCGCCGGTCGCGGGCTTGCCGTTGACCACCGTCTGCACGACGCGGTGGGTGCCCAGGGTCTTCACGCCGTCGATCGCCGGGGATTCCACGACCTCGACGAGCCCACGCACGCCCCCGCCGGCGAAGGCCACCTTCTTGCACGCGTCGCCGGGGTCGGGCATCGGCAGTACCTCGGAGGTCTCGAGGGCGATCGCGATGAACCGGTTGCCGTCGCCCTCTGCGGTGGTCGCGGCCATGTTGCCCTTGAGCCCCGGGGGCAGCGTGGTACCCAGCGCCAGCTTCGAACACTCCGGCGGGTCGAACACCGCGCCGGGCGGAAGGGGCTGCTGCGCAAGCAGTCGCGGGTCGATGCCCGTCGGTGCGACGGTGCCGACCTTGAACTGCGGCCCGAACGTGGACTTGACGTCGAGCACCTTGGCGATGTCCGCCTTGCTCTCGTCCGCGGGAGGCGGACCCGAACACCCGGCCACGGCGATCGCGACGGCCCAGCACGAGATGATTGCGAGCGGCGTCCTGGACATCGCCGCCAATCTACCCGGCCGCGGTGCGTCAGCCGCGGACCGCCGCGACGGTCTTGCCCAGCAGGTCCGCGGCGAAACCGGGTCCCAGCGCCTGAGCCGACGAGCCGGGGTCGGTCACCACCGTGACGTGGGCAACGTGATCGCCGAGGTAGGCGACGAACGTCTCTGCGTGCGAGTGGGTTTCGGTACCGCCCTCCACGGTCGTGGTGACGTCGGCGGACAAGCCCAGCGTCGGCGCCCCGGCGACCACCGGCGGGTCGACGACGGTGACGACCCCCGACGTGCCACCGGCCGTCAGTCCCCACGAGCCGCACGCGTCCACCGTCGCCGAATCATGCGCGGCGGGCCCGTCGGCCACCACCGCGTAGACGATTCCGCCCGGCCCCGACGCAGACCACCCGTGCACCGCGGCGCCTGCGGCGGTGCCACCGAGCGCGGCGCAGGCGGGCGGATCGGCCGTCCATTGTGGACCAAGCCCCCATAGCGCGACCGGTTCCGCGCGGGCAGGCAACGGCGTGAACTCGTAACCCGTTGGCAGATCGGCACGGACGCGCTCCACGCGAGCGGGGTTGAAGCTTGCGCTCGCCGCCGGTGGACTGGTCGGCGCGGGCGCCGCCGCGGGCGAACAGGCAGCGACGCACCAGGCGATCGCCAGCCACCACGCGAAGACGCGCATGCATCCTTGGTATCACGGCTACGCTGACGGATCTCCCACGTCATGGGTCGACGCGCCGAAAGGATCCGCCATGTGCACCCGAGTCTTGTGGAACGACAACGAGATCGCCGTCCTCGCGGGCCGCTCCATGGACTGGCCCGAGTCGACCGAGCCACTCCTGGTGGCCTTTCCCCGCGGTCGTGCCCGCGACGGGGGGCTGCTGGCCGGCCAGACCGTCGTCGCCGAGAATCCGCTGCGCTGGACCAGCACCCACGCCAGCCTGGTGACCACCGTCTACGGCATCGGCTCGATCGACGGCCTCAACGAACGCGGCCTCGCGGCGCACGGGCTCTACCTCAAGACGACCGAACTGGGCGCCCGGAGGCCCGAATTGCCCGGCCTGCACACGGGGCTGTGGGTTCAGTACCTCCTCGACCAGGCGGCGACGGTCGCCGAGGCACTCGCGCTGATGGCGGGCATCCAACTCGTCATGGTCAGCGCGCACGGATTCGACGCGACGATCCACGTCGCCATCGAGGATGCCGACGGCGATTCGGCCATCCTGGAATTCGCCGACGGCGAGTTGGTGGTCCACCACGGCCGCGAGTTCACCCTGATGACCAACGATCCCACCTACGACGAACAGCTGAGCCTGCTTGCCGCACAAGACTTCTCGCATCCGAGCAGGGACATGCCGCTGCCCGGCAACGTCAACGCCGTCGACAGGTTCCAGCGCGCCGCCTACTACTCCGCGCTGCTGCCCGCCCCCGCCGACGAGCGCCAGGCCGTCGCCAGCGTCATGGCCATCATGCGGAACGTGTCGGTTCCGTTCGGAGCGCCCTACGCCGAATTCGGCGTCTACAACACCGAGTACCGCTCGGTCTGCGACCTGACCAACCGCAGGTACTTCTTCGAGCTGACCACCAGCCCGAGCCTCATCTGGGTGGGGCTCGACGGTCTCGACCTCGCCGAGGGCGCACCGGTGACGGCGGTCGATCCGTACGACGAGGCGCTGGCGGGCAACGTGACACGAGAATTCGCAGATCACGACATCGGATTCTGAGGAAGCGACCCGTTCGAGGTGTAACTTCAGGTCGTCGACGAACAGGGGATCACATGAGAACGCACAGCACAGCCGCAGGTTCCGCAGCCGCCCTCGTCGCCCTGGGGCTGGCGCTCACGGGGTGCGGTTCAGATTCCACGACCGAGGCGACGTCCTCGTCGAGCAGTTCGGCCAGCAGCAGCTCGGCCACCAGCAGTGCATCCACCAGCAGTGCCGCCCCGACGTCCACGCAGGCCGGCGCCAACCCGACGATCGCCGACTACATCAAGGACAACGGCATCACCGAAACACCGGTCAAGCGTGGCGATCCCGGCACGCCGACGGTCACCATGCCGCCCCCCGAGGGCTGGGCGGACGCGGGCCCCAAGACGCCGCCCGGCGCCTACTCCGCGATCGTCTTCTCCGATCCGGCGATGGCCTCCGATCCGCCGACGATCGTCTCCGTCATGTCGAAGCTGACCGGCAAGGTGGACCCGGCCGAGATCTTCAAGTTCGCCCCGGGGGAGCTGAAGAACCTGCCCGGCTACGAGAGTGCGGGCGAAGGCGGCGACGCCAAGCTCGGCGGTTTCGACGCCTACCAGATCGGCGCGACGTACGTGAAGGACGGCACCAAGAAGCTCATCGCGCAGAAGACCGTGATCATTCCGGCCGCGGACGGTGACGGGATCTTCGTGCTGCAACTCAACGCCAGCGGCACCGAGGACCAGATCAACCCGCTGATGGAAGCCACGTCGAAAATCGACGAGCAAACCACGATCACGCCATGAGCTACGCCCAGCCAGGCGCCGACGGCGAGGCCCAGGCCCAGGCCGTAGCTCGGACGTCGGCGTGGAAGCGGTTCCTCCACATGATGAGTCCGCGCCTGGTCTGGTCGATGGCCGACGGCTACCCGGTGGTGCTCAAGCAGTTCATCCAGTTCTGCCTGATCCTGATCTATCCGGCCTGGGTGTTCGCCGTCCTGGTCGGCGGACTGTTCCAGCTAGCCTTCTACGTGACGGTGTATCCGCTGCTGTGGCTGCTGTTCTGGCCGGTGCGCGCGCACCAGAAGAGGACCAATCCGCAGGAGTACGCCGCCAACCGGGCGAAGTACGCGAACAAGAAGTGGTACGAGACATAGACGTGGTCGAGCAGTAGTGGGTCTCTTCAGGCGCGCGTCCGTCGTCGTCACCCCGGAGGTCGTCACCCCCCGGCAGACGGTTCAGGTGACGGTCACCACCGACGAACCCGTCCGCGACGTGCGTTCCGCCCGGCTGGACTGGGGTTACGTGAACTTCTACCAGTACCACTGGGCAGGCGGCGAGCAGACGGGCGCGAGCCCAGGCGGCGACCGCGACACCGACGACTGGGTGAGCGTCGTGGTCGAGGACCTGCCGATCGCCGTCGGCGAGTTCACCGGCGCGACGTCGTCGTTCCGCATCCCGTCGTGGGCACCCGCGTCGGCGCCGGCGATCGCGCGCTGGGAGTGCCGGCTCAGCGTGGACCGCGCGGGGCGGGACGTCGAGGCGCGCGGTGAGTTCACCGTGAAGATCGGCACGGCGGACGTGGAGTCCTACGTCGAACCGCTCGAGCACGTCTCCGGCGCCGCCGACACCGTCGTCGACCTCTCGCTGACCAAACCGGTGTGGCGGGCCGGCGAGACCGTGACCGGCCACGTGACCCTGACGCCCACGACCGACCTGCCCGACGGCGACCTCGCCGTGTCGTGGCAGCGCGAACGGGACTCCCACCCGTTGACCCGCACGCCCGGCCCGGGCGGCCAACTAGACGGTCGAATCATCCAGCTGGACAAGCGAGTTCAGTTGCGCGCGGGCACGCCGGTGACCCTTGCGTTCGAGCTGGACCTGCCCGACGACGCGGCGCCGACCGCGGCCGCGGTGCACTCGTCGATCAACTGGTACGTCCAGGCCCGGCTGACGTACGCGGGTTTCACCGGGCACGCACTGGAGCGGGTGCGCCGACCGATCACCGTGGTCAACGCACCCTGACGGCTCACGCCCGGGAAATCGCCGACGCCTCCGACACCTGCTCCGCCGTCGGCCGCACCCCGGTGTAGCGCTCGAACTGCTCGGCGGCCTGCAGGGCGATCACCTCGGCACCGGTCACGACGTGCACGCCGGCGGCCCGGGCCGCCTGGATCAGCGGCGTCTCCGACGGCAGCGCCACCACGTCGAACACCGTCTGCGCCTTGGCGATCGTGGCTTCGTCGAAGGCCTGCTCGGAGGATTCCGGCGCTCCGGCCATCCCGATCGGCGTGACGTTGACGATGACGTCGGCGACGTGGGCGCCCACCTCGGCCGCGTAGTCGTAGCCCAGCCGCTCCGCCAGCGCGCGCCCGCTGTCGCGGTTGCGGGCGATCACGATGCCCGAGCCGAAGCCGTGGTCGCGGAACGCCGCGCCGACCGCGCTGGCCATGCCGCCGCTGCCGCGGATCATCACCCGCCCGCCGGCGTCGAGCCCGTGCTCGTCGACGAGCCGCTGCACGGCGAGGTAGTCGGTGTTGGACGCCCGCAGGTATCCGTCGTCGTTGACGATGGTGTTGACGGAATGAATCGCCCGGGCCGACGCCTCCACGTCGTCGACGAGGGCGATGACGTCCTCCTTGAACGGCATCGACACCGAACAGCCGCGAATCCCGAGGGCGCGCACCCCTCCGATGGCCGCGGCGATGTCGGTGGTGGTGAACGCCTTGTAGACGAAGTCCAGACCCAGGACGTCGTAGAGGTGGTTGTGAAAGCGGGTGCCGATGTTGCTGGGCCGGGCGGCCAGCGAGATGCACAACCGGGTGTCCTTGTTCAGCGGTGGCCGGCTCATCAGCCCACCGCCCGAATCACCTGACGCGCGGCGGCCCGGATCTCCCGGTACAGCTCGGTCGACATCGTCAGCTCGCGCATGACCGGAACGTCGAAGTCGGTGGTGACGACACCCAGGTCGTCGCGGTGCCATTGCGCGCCGTAGCGGTTGAGAATCGATCGCATCGGGAGATTGTCCGCCAACACCCTGGCGGTGAACCGCCTTATGCCCTCGCTCCGCGCGGCGACGACGATCGCCTCCATCAGGAAACTTCCGATGCCACGGCCCTGGTAGTCGTCACCCACGATGAACGCGATCTCCGCGGCGGTCTGGGTCTCGTCGCGGACGTATCTGGCGTCGGCGACGATCGGCGCGTCGACGGCCTTGCCGTCGGTGAGCACCCAGACGAAGTGGTCGACGTAGTCGACCTCGAACAGGTAGGCCATCAGCGCCGGGGTGGGCGTCCTGGTGCTCTGAAAGCGCCGGTAGAAGGTCTCGCTGGAGAATTGCACGGGTCCGCGAAGGGTGCGTTCGTTGTCTCCGGGCAGCACCGGCCGCAGGTGCAGTTCGGTGCCGTCGCGCAGCGTCACCGGAATGGGCGTGACGTAGGTGGCGAGGCGTTGGCGCGCCGTGCGCACCAGCTTCTGCATCATGCGCGGCAGGTCCAGAATGGCGGAGATCGCTTCGCGGCCGCCCACCCATCCGGTGAGCTCCTCGACCACCGTGACGGTCGCCGATCGGGGCGCATCCCGGAGCAGCGCGATCTCGCCGACGATGAGCCCGGGCGTGACGTCCACTTCGATCACGTCGCCGTCGGCACCCGCGTGCCGAATGCGGGCCCGGCCCGAGCCGATGAGGAGGAAGGAGTCGGCGTGCTCGCCCTGGCGCATCAGCACCTGTCCAGGCGGTGCGGCGAGAGGCCGCAGCAGGTGCGCCAACGGCGCCAGACTCGCCGCGGGACAGCCGGCGAAGAAGCTGAGGGCAGCGAGGTCCTCGGCGCTCACGGCCCGTGATCCCGCCACGCCGACGACGTTACGGGAAGACCGGCGGGGAGACAGCCGATTCAGACGCCGTCCATGGGTGGGCCGTTCAGGTTGCTGACCTGCTGGTGGGCGACGGCCGTGGCGACGGCGGTGCCGTCCCGCACGACGCCCACGATCGACACCTGGTCGTCGACGGCGAACGAGGTGGCCGCTCCGCCCACGGCGCTGCCAGCGGCGGTGATGGCGTTGGTCTCGGGGGTGATGACGTAGGTGCGCGCGAACCCGTCGACGCTCTCCGCGGTCACGGTGGTGGGCGTGACGGCGACCAGTCGGCCCACCTGGCTGACCGGCTGCTGCTGGGCGGCCTGGGCGACCTGGGAACCCTGGCGTGACGCCGTCGGGCTAGCGTCGAGCACGTGGACCGCCAGTGCGGCCACGACGGCGACGAATGCGACCGCGATCGATGCGACGACCAGCGAGTTCGCCAGCGTCGAACGGCGGTTCTTCTTGAGGTGCCTCGGGGCCATGGTCGGTTCTCACTTTCCCTTGCCTGCCGGGTCTGTACCCCCGCCCGACGCTCGAGAAACTCGCATCCACAACGGGAGGACCACCCAGAACGCGGCGAATCCGGCGAGCGCGATCGCCCCGGCGCACAGTCCGGCCGACTGACCGGAGACGGCGTCGAAGATGATGACCGTCATCCCGACCAGCGCCAGCCCGAGGAGGAGGAGGCCGGCGTAGGCCAGTCGGTGGGCCGCCGACACCAGCGACTTGAGGCGCCGCTGGCGAAACAGGATGCGGTGGATTCCGACCGGGGCGATCAGCAACACCGACGCCGCCACGGCGCACGACACGGTTGCCAGATAGACCAGGCGCATCGTCCGGTCGAGGAGGTCGAAGCGCTGCTGGAACGGCAGGGTCAGAAGGAACCCGGTGAGCAGTTGCACGCCGGTCTGCACGACCCGAAGCTCCTGCAGCAGATTCGACCAGTTGCGGTCCAATCGCTCGGCGGCCGTTTCCGACCGGGCGTACCGATCCCACCGTTGATCGGCTTCGGGATGATCGACGTCCACACCACCACCTCCACCCGTCGAAGCCAACGAAGATACCCACTCGGAGGTCCGATAAACACGGCAAGCTCTCAGGAATACGCCATTGTTTCCACTGGTCAGTCGGTACTACTGTCGACTTCAGGTTGAACTGACAGCCTCCAATCCGTCATCGGTTCCCCGGCGTCTCAGATGCGCGTGCGGGAGACAGTGGAGGTCCTCGTGTCCCTAGCCCCCGACATCCAGCCCGCCGGCGCGGCCGTCGCGCGCGACCTCGTCCGGTTCACCACGTCGTCCGGCCGCTCGCCGGTCCTGGTCGTGACCGCCGAAGGCGAGGTCGACGCCGCCAACGCCCTGTCCCTCGGACGCTACGTCGAGGCCGAACTCGAAACCGCGAGCCGATTGGTCGTCGACCTACGCGCGCTCGACTTCTTTGCGGTGCAAGGCTTTTCGATCCTGCACCGCATCAACGTGATGTGCTCGCGGCACGCCGTCAACTGGGTGGTGCTGGCCGGCACGGAGGTCGACCGCGTGCTCCGGGTGTGTGACCCCGACGGCGGGCTTCCCGTCGCCGACACGATGGAGTCGGCGATCGCTACCGTCACCCGCCCCCCTCGCAGCCACCTGCGGCTGGTGACCAGCCGCTAGCGTCGTCGCACTGCGCCCGGCACGCCGGTGCCGACCGCGACCGATTCGGTGGGACCCTTGCGGAACACGTCGACGACGACGTCGTCGTCGAGGTAGCGCGCCATCGCGGTGAGGTCGGCCGTCTCGCCGATGACGGCGTTCGCCCGGTCCCCCGTGAGCGGATAGTCGTCGACGGGGTGGCGCCAGTGCGCGGCGACGACCGTGGCGCCGGTGGCCAGGCGCGCGCACTCGCGGTCCAGCACCTGCCGCAGCGTCGCCTCCGACAGGTAGTACGCGACCTCGGAGATCAACACCAGGTCGACGTCCTCGCCGGGCCACGCCGCGTCGAGCGACGAGCGCACCAACACGAGGTCGCCGCGGTCCCCGAGGCGGTTCCGGGTGGTGTCCAGCGCCGCCTGGGCCACGTCGTAGGACGTGACGCGGTCGCAGCGCTCGAGAAGTCGTTCGGTGAGCATCCCGATCGAGCAGCCGGGTTCGAACGCGTGCCGGTACCGCTGGTCGGGCAGCATCGCCATGGTGACGGCGTACTTGCGGTGCTCGTACCACCGCTCCGCCATCCCCCAGGGGTCGGCCGAGTCGGCGTAGACGTCGTCGAAGTAGCCGTCGGGCAGTCGGTCGGTCATCGGATCACCATCTCCCCCAGCGTGAACAGCCGTTGCACCACGAACGGCGGCAGCACCACCTCCGCGCCGGGGCGGTACGGGGCGAGTTGCGAGGCGAACGCCGCGGCCGCTCGCCGCTTGCGCGCCGCGGCCGCCTCGTCGTGGGGCGCGACCGACATGCGGTGCCACGGCACTGCCTCGTCGCCCGGCTTCGCCCAGTGCCACGCCCACACCGGGAACTCCAGCAGGATGGCATCGGTGTTCGCGGCCGCGGCAGCCGCGCTGCGGCCGACGGCCTCGTGGTCGGGGTGGCCGTCACCGCGCCAGGTGGCCGCACACCAGGTGCCGGCCGGGCCCGCGGACACGACGTCGGTCAGCAGCGCCGTCAGCTCGTCCTGCCGCTCGGCCACCGCACCGTCGGGCAACCCGAGCGCGACCGGTTCCCGCAGGCCCAGAATCGCCGTCGCCGAACGGAGTTCGTCGCGGCGTTCGCGTTCGAGCCACTGCCGCTCCACCGGGGACAACCCGGGCACCGAGCCACCGCCGTCGGTCACGGACACCACCGTGACGTCGACGCCACGGGCCTGCAGCAACGACGCGGTGGCGCCGAACCCGAGCGTCTCGTCGTCCGGGTGGGGCGCCACGACGATCAGTGCCGGACAGTCGGACAGGTCCAGCGTGGGCAGTCCCGCGATCCAATCTCGCCACTGCGCGGCCGGAGTGCCTCCCCCTGCGACGGGTACCGCCGCGAACCGGTGCCCGTTGCCCGACGTCGCGGCGGTCACGTGGCCGCCAACCGTCCGAGCGCGGCGAGATCTCGCTCGGCGTGGCTCTGGCGCACGTAGACGGTGAGGTCCGCGACCCGCTTGGCGTGTCCCGCGTCGAGCACCAACGGGCCGGGTCCGAGTGCCCGACCGGTGCGGACCACTGCCTCGTCGACGGCCGACTCGACGACGGCGCGCACCCGTCGAGCGAGCAGTTCCGCGCGATCGCCGCGTGGCTCGGCGTCGACGTAACCGGCGGCCGAGACCAGCATCGCCTCCGCGGCGGCGAGGGCGGCGTCGACGGCGCCGAGGTGGGCGCGCGCGTGCTCGTCGGGCGCCTTGCCGTCGTGCTCGGCACCGACCGCGCGGTACAGCGGAGCCGCCACCCCGCGGGCGCCGCCGAGCCAGCACGCCGCCACACCCATGGCTCCGTGCCAGAACCCGGGCCGGGACAGGTACTCCCCCGGCCTGCCGACCGGGACGGCACGCGCCCCGTTCAGCGTCACCGACCTGGTGTCCGATTCGTGCATGCCCACGTTGTGCCATTCGTCGGGCAGTGGGTGCACCGCGTCCTGGCCGAGGTCGACGGCGTAGAGGCCGCGACCGCTGTCGCCGCACCGAGCCGTGATGAGGGCGTGGGTGCAGATCGCCGCGCCGGAACACCACGCCTTGATGCCGTCGAGGCGCACCGCTCCGTCGTCCTCGACCGCCGTGACGACGGCGTGCGGCGCCTCCGCGGCCCAAACACCCCACAGCTGGCCGGCTTCCGGGCGCGGGCCGTCGAGTTCGGCCAGGATGGCCAGCGCATCGGCGTGCGCCTCGGCCAGCCTGCCCGCCACGACGTCGTTCTCCGTCAGGGCGGCCAACTTCCACCATCGCGCGGCCGTGCGTCCCGACCCCGGCAGGGGCAGGTCGAGTTCGCCGGCGTCGAGCCAGCGCCGCACCAGAGCCGTCACGCCGCACCGTCGCGCCGGGAGACCGACCGGAGGTGGTTGGCGAAACCGCGCGGTGCCCGGCCGTCACGCCTTGCCGAAGTCACCACGGACAGGCCGGCGTCGCGGTGGATGCGACGACCGGACCGCTCGAAGCGACGCACCAGGTCGACGTCCTCGTCGGAGGACAGGGCCGCGAAACCACCCGTCTTCCAGTAGACGTCGGCCCGGAACCCCATGTTCGCGCCGTGCACGTGGTCGTGGCCGCCGCCGTTGCGGCGCAGCTTGGCCCGGTAGGCAGTCAGGTACCGGCGCACCGACTCCGGGGAGAAGTGCCGCCAGTTCGTCACCCTGACGACTCCGAGGACCATGTCGGCGTCGGCACTCATCTGGCGGATCAACCAGTCGGGGTCGACCTCGCTGTCCGCGTCGGTGGTCGCCAACCACACGCGCGACTCGTCGACCAGGCCCATGCCGTACGTCTTCTGCGCGTAGGCGAAGCCGGCGGCGCGCGACGCTCCGACGTTGCGGGCGTCGACCTCGACGAAGTGCACATCGGACCCGAATCGTCCTGCCAGCGAAGCACTGTCGTCGCTACACGAATCGAGGACGACGACGGTCAGGACAGGCACCGGGGTGCCCGCTGCGGCGGTGACGACGGACTTGAGGCAGCGCGGAAGCTTCTGCGCCTCGTCGTGGGCCGGGATGACGACGACCGCACGGTCGAACGTCACCACACCCCCCGCCTAACTGCTGGGAGGCGGCGCCTCGGCGTCGGGATGGTCCCGTGCAAAGCGAATCTCGTACTCACGAACTCTCCGATGTGTCACGAACAGCCACGTTCCGCCGATGGCGCCGAGCACCACGGCAACCGCGACTCCGACCCACCCGGACGTCGTGTGACCGTTCGCGAAGGCCGCCAAACCGAGCACGAAGGCCGCGACGCCGAGACCTGCCGAGATCAACCCCGGCGCATTCGTGCCATTCTTCATCGTCTCGCCCGCGTGCTGACGCGTCGTGCGGGAGTGATCGATCGGGTCCTTCGACGTGTCTCCCATCACCAGCTCCTCTCGTCGGTCGCGTTGGCGCGCAGGAATGCACCGGCGACCCCGACCGACTACCCGAGCAGGTGATGGGAAAACTGACGTCTACAGATGCGGTGCTTCCTTGATCTTGCTGTCTTCCTTGCCTGCGGTCTGGCAGAAGGTCTGGACGGAGAGCTTCGTACCGGTGATCTCGAGCTGCGCTGCGTCGGTGCCCTTCTCGTCCTTCAACATCTTCGACACTGCAGTCTGCTGGTCGGCGTCGTTGGCCTTCATGTAGTCCTTGCACGAGGTGTCGCCGCCCTCGACCTTTGCCCCGCACCCGCTCAACAGCACGCCAAGCGCCATGCTCGCCGCTGCCACGCCCGTGATCGCCTTCATGCGCATCAAGCTCGAATCCTCCTGCGAAGTTGCCGTGACCGCCTTGGTCCACCTCCATGTGCCCTGTCGGTGGCGACGCGAAACGTGTGGTGGTGTGGACGGCGTCGTTCTGGGTACCCCCCGTGCCACCGAGGAGGTATGACGATGTCTGGACGACACCGCACGGACGATCCCGAGAACGAAACGGGCAGTGAACCCGACGTCGACGACGACGAGCACGTCGCGGCGTCCCGCGCCGATCGCGAGGGCGGTGGCAACTACGTCGGCGAGCAGAGCTCCGACGACGACTTCGACGCCGGCGAGACGGGTGCCGAAGCGCGGGCGCAGGACTGACGGTCCCGTGGAGACCGGTACGCGCAACGGGACGCGCACCGCGGCCAACTGGATCCTTGCGATCCTGACCGCTCCCGCTGCGCTGGCCGTCGTCGTCTATTCCTACTTGCAGGTGCTGGGCACCGCGGGTTGCAGCGGCGGCACGTGTACCGAGTTCGGGCCCAATGAAACCGTCTTCGGCCTCATCGAATACGGGACCCCCGCGGTAGCCGCAGTCGCAGTGGGCCTTTCGTTCGTCACCGCGAGACACCGGTACGGCATCGTCGTACCGGTGCTCGCGTGGCTCGTCGTCATCACTGCAGCCCTCGTGCTGTTCACGACCTTCTGAGCAGCCGACTCAGGCGGCGTCGACGCTCGCCGGCGTGCGACTGTCGATGCCCTCGCGACGCAGGTCGGCGACCACCAGCTGGCGCAACCGCCGACCGGCGTCGAACTGCTTGCCGGGCAGAGTGCGGGCCACCATCCGCAGCTTGACCTCGTCGACGCCGATGCTCTCCACGCCCATCAGCGACGGCCGGTCGAGCAGGAGGCTCGGCAGCACGTCGTCCTGCATGGCCTTCTCCGACACACCCTTGAGAACCTCGTTGACCCGGTTGAGGTCCGCCGACGCGGGAACCGGGATGTCCACCACGGCCCGGGCCCAATCCTTGGACAGGTTGAGCGATTTGACGATCTGGCCGTTGGGCACGGTGAACATCTCGCCGTCGCTGGTCCGCAGCTTCGTCACCCGCAGCGTGACGTCCTCGACCGTGCCGACGGCCTCGTTGCTCGCCCCGATGGTCAATTGGACCAAATCACCGAAACCGTACTGCTTTTCGGTGATGATGAAGAACCCACTCAGCAGATCCTGGACGATGCGCTGCGCCCCGAAACCGAGCGCCGCGCCAAGAACGGCGGCCGGCGCGACCAACGAACCGATGGGCAGCCCCAGGGTGTTGACGACGTCGACCGACACCACTACGTACAGCACCGCGATGGCCACCGACGAGATGACCGACGCCAGGGCTTGGCGGTGTTTGACCGCCTCCGACTGCACGGTGGCGTCCGAGTCGTCGCTGGCGGCGAGCCGCCTGCTGATGCGCCCCGCGACGTGACGAATGATCCTGGTGGCGATGATCGTGGCGACGATCACCAGGACGATGTGCAAGCCCTTGGTGGCGATCCATCGGCCGAAGCTCGACGACCAGAGGCCGTCCCAGGCCGATGCGAACTCGAAGGCGTTGTAAGTAATAGTCATAAGCGAATGCCACCGGACATCCTCACCCCCGCTGCCAGCTCGTGCCGGCCTCGGACCCGGTGACGCGTCGTCCCTTCACGATTGCGGTCGTCCACGCCCGGCCACTCACGACGGGGCCATGGCGTCAGTTCTCCCCCGGCCCAGCGTTCCCGACCGACCCGCCCGCGAAACCCCCGTTTCGCCCTCGTCGGCCGGGGAACCCGTCCAGGCATGCCCACACCCGCAGTTCTGTTCGACATCGACGGCACCCTGGTCGACTCCAACTACCTGCACGTGCACGCCTGGCGGCGGGCGTTCGACGAGGTCGACGTGGCCGTGGAGTCGTGGCGCATCCACCGCGGCATCGGGATGGACGGCTCCACGCTGCTCGACGAGTTGATGCCGGACGGGGCCGACGCCGACGTCAAGGCTCGCGCCAAGGACCTGCATTCCCGCTACTACCAGGAGACCGCACACCTTCTGAAGCTGCTGCCCGGCACCCGTCGCCTGCTGGACCTGGTGGCCGCCACCGGGCTGCAGGTGGTGCTGGCGACGTCGGCGCCGGAGGACGAGTTGGCGTTGCTGCGCAAGATCCTCGACGAGGAGGAACTCGTCTCGGCCGTGACGTCGTCGGAGGACGTCGACACCGCCAAGCCGAAGCCCGACATCGTCCAGGTCGCGCTGCAGCGCGCCGACGTCGGCGCCGACCGTGCGGTGTTCGTCGGAGACTCGATGTGGGACGTCCGCGCGGCGGCGCGGGCGGGCGTCGAGTGCATCGGTTTCGAGAGCGGCGGCGTCGACCTCCTGCGGTTGCAGGACGAGGGCGCGGTGGCGGTCTACCGCAACCCGGCCGACCTGGCCGACCACCTGGACGACTCACCGATCGGCCGCCTCGCCGCCAGCGTGTCCAACGGCACGTGACGCGTCACGATTTGCCGACCCGCTGAATCAGCGTCCGGGTGGCCCGTTCGACGATCGCCTGCTTCTCGGCGGGGTCCTCGGTGCGGGCGGCGCGCTTGGCCGCGGCGGCGATGGTCAAGCCCTGTTCGTATCCGCGGACCACCCGCGGGTCGACGTAGGACGAGCGGGCGACGGCAGGCGTGTTGCCCAGCCCCTCGGAGACCTCCTTCATCACCGCCGACTCGACCCGCTTGATCACCCTCTGCGACACCGGCGGGTCGGCGTCGACGAAAGCCGTTGCCGCCAGCACGGTTCCGTGCCACGTCCGGAGGTCCTTCACGCTGTAGTCCGCGCCCAGCAGTTCCTTGAACCGGGTGTTCAGGTCGTCGGCGTGGACGTCCTTCCAGCCGCCGGTGCCCCGAACCACCAGGAACCGGTCGCTGGGACACTCCCGGCGCATCAGCGAACGCACCGACTTCACCACCGCGGGATCGTCGATCTCGAGGGTGCGCCGCACCCCGCTCTTGGCCGGGAAGTCGAACACCACGGCGGCCTTGCGGACGGTGACGTGCTCGCACAGCAGCGTCGCGAGTCCGTGCTAGTCGTTCTCCTCGGCGTACTGCTCACCGCCGGCCCGGAAGTATCCGAGGTCGATCAGGTGCAGGGCGAGCGCCAGCACGCGTTGCCTGGTGAAACCGCGGCCGCCCAGATCCTCGGCGATCTGGGACCGCCAGCCCGGTAGCTTCTTCGACATCTCCAGCACGCGGTCGAACTTCTCCTCGGCGCGCTCCTCCTGCCACGCCCGGTGGTAGAGGTACTGGCGACGCCCCGCCACGTCGGTGCCGACGGCTTGGATGTGACCGTTGGGATGCGGGCTGATCCACACCTTCTTCCACGCGGGCGGGATGACCAATTCCTTGATGCGCGCGAGGTGCGCGTCGTCGGTCAGCGGTTCGCCGTCGACGCCCAGGTAGGAGAACCCCTTGCCGCGGCGGACGCGGGTGAAGCCGGGGCCGGTGACGACGCTTCGCCGGAGCCGCAACGCCGTCCCTCAGTCCTTGGTCTTCTTGAGCGCGTCGGGTCGGTGCACGGCCTCGCCGCCACTCTTCTCGCTGCGCACCAGATACTGCGGATCGTCCTCGGATGCCCGGACGGTCCGCTTGGCCGCCTTGGTGTCGCTGGTGATCTTCTTCTCGACCGTGCCCTCGGCCGTGCCGCCGTGACTCTTCCACTCGACGTGGTCGCCCTTGGAGTATTCGTCGTTTGCCATGGGGCGGTATTACCCGCCGATCCGGCCGTCAAGCATGGACGTGCCAACCCGCGCCATCGCGGTGATGTTCGCGGGGAGGGCGTGAAATGATGACCCGCGTGGACGTGGGCACCCGGAACAACGTGACCTTCGCCGGCCCCGAGTCGGGGACGACGGTGATGTTGGCCCACGGGTTCGGGTGCGACCAGAATCTGTGGCGTCTGGCCGCCGCCCGCCTGCAGGATCGGTTTCGTCTGGTCCTGTTCGACCACGTGGGTTCGGGACTGTCCGACCCGACGGCGTGGGACGCCGAGCGGTACTCCTCGCTGCAGGGCTACGCCGACGACATTCTCGAGATCGTCGAGGAGCTCGATCTGACCGACGTGGTGTTCGTGGGGCATTCCGTGGCCGCCATGATGGGCGTGCTCGCCGTCGCGAAGGACCCCAGCCGGTTCGCCAAGCTGGTCCTGCTCACACCCTCGCCCTGCTATCTCGACCACGATTGCTACGTCGGTGGGTTCACCCGCGCGGACATCGACGAGCTGCTCGAGTCGATGGAGAGCAACTACCTGGGCTGGTCGCGCACCATGGCGCCGAGGGTGATGGGCACCCCGGACCGGCCGCAGCTGGAGGACGAGCTCACCGAGTCGTTCTGCCGCAACGATCCCGCCAAGGCGCGGGTATTCGCCCGGACGACGTTCCTCTCCGACAACCGCGCGGACCTGCCGAGGGTCGGGATTCCGTCGCTGGTGATCGAGTGCCTCCACGACACGTTGGCGCCCCGCTCGGTGGGCGCGTACACCCACGCGCACATCGCCGGCAGCGATCTGGTCACCATCGAGGCCACCGGACACTGCCCGCAGCTGAGCGCCCCCGACCAGACCGCGGCCGCCATCGCCGACTTCGCGGCCCCGGCGTGACGACGGACCTCGACGCGCTGCGCGACGCGTTCGACAACGCCCCCTGCGGCTACGTCATCACCACACCCGACGGGGAGATCCGGGCGGTCAACGAGACGATGGCGTCGTGGCTCCGGCGCGACGCCGACGCGATGATCGGCACTCCGTTCGCGGAGCTGCTCACCGCCGGTGGCCGCATCCACTACGAGACCCACTTCGCGCCGATGCTGCTGGCGTCCGGGGCGCTCAGCGGCGTCGCCGTGGACATCGTCGCATCCGACGGGCGACGACTTCCCGTTCTGCTCACCGCCAACGTCAAGTCCGATCCCGCGGGCGGGCCCCTGCTGGTCCGCATCGTCGCCGACGACGCCGCCGACCGACGGTCCTACGAGCGTGAGCTGCTGGCCGAGCGTAGGCGGGCCGAGGAGGAACGCGGCCGCGCCCTGAGTCTCGCTCAGACGCTTCAACTCTCGCTGCTTCCGCCGTCCCTGTCGCCGCCGCCGGGTCTGGAAGCGGCGGCGCACTACCACTCCCCGTCGACCGGTGACGTCGGCGGCGACTTCTACGACCTGTTCCCGCTGTCGCGGGAGCGGTACGGCTTCTTCCTGGGCGACGTGTGCGGAAAGGGCGTTGCCGCAGCCACGTTGACGTCGTTGACCCGGTACACGCTGCGGGCCGCCGCGGTCGGCGACGATCATCCGGTCGGGGTGCTGCACACCCTCGACAGCGTCCTCAAGCAGGACACCCACGCCGGCCGCGGCTGGTTCTGCACCGTCCTGTTCGGCGTGATCACCAGGGCTGCAGACGGTTTCGGCGTGGAGATCGCCAACGGCGGCCATCCTCCCCCACTGCTGCTGCGGGCCGACGGCAGCGCCGCCTACGCGCCGATCGACGGCGGCCAGGCCGTCGGTCTGTTCGCCCAGCCCACGTTCTCCTCGACGCGGATCGTGCTGTCGCCCGGGGACACCTTGGTCGCCTATTCCGACGGCTACACCGAGGCGCGCACCGGCCCCGGCACGCGGTACGACGACGACGGCGAGCTGCTCCGCTTCGCCGCGGCCCATTCCCCCGCCGACGCCCGGGGAATCGTGGCGGCCATGCGGACGCTGATCGAGGACCTGGGGGCCGGAGTCGACGACGACGCCGCCACGCTGGCGCTGAGCGTCACCGACGTCCGTTAGGACAGCTGGAAGTTCATCGTCACCGTGGTGCCGGTCGAGGTGCCGTCGAGGAAGACGTCTCCGCTGACCGCACGCATGAGCGGCACCCCGCGGCCACGGGTGCGCGGGTTGGCGTCGGGCAGCTTCCACGAGCCGAAGTCGGTGATTTGAATCGAGATCCCGCGCCCCTTGGCCTCGGTGCACACCACCATGCGCCCCGGCGTCGCCCCGCGGTAGGCGTGTTCGATGCTGTTGGTGCACGCCTCGTTGACCACCAGCACGATGTCGCCGCCGAGGTCGTCGGGGATCCCGGTCGCCCGCAGCCACGCCGTGATCTGTCGCCGGATGTCGCTCAGCTGGTCGGGTGTCGCCACCACGTCGATCATCAGCGGCGCCGGCGGCCTGCGGTACACCACGATCGCGACGTCGTCGTCGAACCCGTCCTTGGGCACCAATCGCTGCAGCACGGCGTCCGCGACGACGTCCGCCGAGGATTCGATCGTCTCGGCGAGAATCTCACCGGCCCGTTCGATGCCGTTGTCCACCAGCTCTTCTCGGCGTTCGACGAGTCCGTCGGTGTACAACATCAGGGTCGACCCCGGCGGCAGGAACGTCGACGCCTCCGGTCGGGGGCCCGTCTTCTGCACCGCCAGCGGCACGGACGTGGCGTCGGTCAGACTCCGCACCGGGCCGCCGGGGACGGCGAGCAGCGCCGGGATGTGGCCGGCACTGCTGTAGGCCATCTGCCCGGTGTCGGCGTCGACGATCCCCACGAAGACCGTCGTGCAGTAGGCGCCGGCGATGAGGGCGGCCGCGGAATCCAGTTCGTCGAGCAGACGCCCCGGGCTGGCGCCGTTGACCAGCAGCACCCTGGCCGAGCTGCGCAGCTGCCCCATCACCGCCGCGGCCGACAGACCACTGCCCACGCAGTCACCGACGACGATCCCCACCTGGTGGTCGCCGACCGCCAGCACGTCGTACCAGTCCCCGCCGATCTCCAGCGGTGACGTGGCGGGCTCGTAGCGCACCGCGAAGCCGACAGGCGGTTTCGTCGTCGGCATCATCGTCCGCTGCAGGGTCGACGACGCCTCCCTGGCGATCTCGAACTGGCGGACGTGCTGCACGGCCAGGCTCAGATGACCGACCAGCGTCGTGACGAGCAGTCGGTCGTCGGTTCCGATGACCCGGGGCTCGGCGTTCTCCAGCCACAGCGCGGTCGGCGCGACGCCGGAGAGCACGGCCATGATGCCCAGCCACGGACCCGCCGGGCCCGCCGTCCCGATCGCCTGAACCGACAGCGGCGGCCAGTCCCGCGTCTCGGTGAACCTCGCCTGCAGGAACGGGTCGAGGTCGCGCCAGGCGATCGGCTCGGCCGACCCGGCGACCTGGACCTCGGGGTCGGCCCCGGACTTCGTCCACATCACCGCGACCACGCGGGTGAGGTCGATCGCGGCCCGCAGCTCCTCAAGCACGATGTCGAGCACCTCGGCGACGCTGGTGGCGATGCCGACGGCCGTCGCCAGTCGCACCACGGCGCGCTCACGCGCGGCCGACGCCCTCGCCGCCGTCACGTCGCGGATGGTGCCGACGTAGGCGTCTCCGTCTGCGCCGTCGGTGGTGACCGAGTTGATGCTCACCTCCGCCCAGCTGTACCGGCCGTCGCGGTGCCGGAGCTGGGTCTCGGCCTGCACGCTCCCTTGCTCGACCAGCTGGGCCAGGCGGCGGCCGGCCTCGTCCTGGTCGACCAGCCAGGGGTACGGCCACCGGTACGGCAATCCCTCGGGCCCGCAGCCGGTGATGGCGGCGAAGGCCTCGTTGACCTCGCCGATGGTGCCGTCGCGGTCGACGACGAAGAACCCCTCCTGCAGGGAGTTCACCAGCGCCGTGCGGAAGGCGTCGCGGTGTTCCAGGTCGTCGGCCCTGGCGCGCTGCTGCTCGTACCGCTCGGCGAGGGTCTGCTGCAGGAATCGAAGGGCGGCCGGGCGCACCGACGCGGGCAACTCCTCGGCCACCCGGAAGTGGCATTCGACGATGTCGGCCACCGCGACGCGGTCCTCGAGTGCCTGACGGCCGAACTGGCGCCCGTCGTCGACGTCCGCCCCGTCGCCACCGGCCAGGTGGGCGTTCAGCGCCTCGGCATAGCGCCGACCGAAGTCGTCGTCCGTCATCGGGTCGTGACTCCGTCGTGCGCAGCGAGTGCTGGGGCGTCGTCCGTCACGCGCGTGTGTTCCCCCAATTCGCGGATGCCAATCGCCACCGTGGGTATGAGGACGACCCCTTGCCTCTGGGATGTGTTCCGGTGCTTCGGCGGGCTGTCACCGTCCTCGCCGCACCCCTCTCGGCGAGTCGCCGATCTTGACATTAGCCTTAATCGAGACGCGCTCGCCGGGGGCTGGTTTAAAGTCCAGCGGGGCGACCGCGGACAATGGACTGGTCGTGTCTCGCCGCTACTGCGACGAGCGAATGTCAGTAGGGAGGGTGGCCGTTGCCGGCAGCCGATTCGATCTCGACCTCGGTCGAGCGGCGGGACGGGGCCACCGTACTGACGGTGGACGGGGTGGTCGACCTGGCCACCGCACCCCAGTTGGAGGACCTCCTCGCCGAGTTGATCGACGAACGTCCGAACGCCCTGGTGGTCGACCTGACTGCGGTCACCTTCCTGGCGTCGGTGGGTCTGCGGATACTCGCCGAGACCCACGAAAGAGCAGGCGGGACGGGTAAATTCGCGGTGGTGGCCACCGGCCCGGCGACCGCCCGGCCCATTCAGCTGACCAAGCTCGACGAATTCCTGGCGCTCTATCAGAGCGCCGAAGAGGCCCTCGGCGCACTGGGCGGCTAGTCGCGCCCCTCGGGCGGTGACCAACGGTACTGTCGGATGACTGTCGAGCAGGGGCAGCACCGTAATGCGACGTTCGAAGGATGTGGTTGCCGGTGGGGGCTCCACACGACCCCGATCCGACGGCGGGGGCCGGCATGGGGGCACAGACCCGTCCCCTGTCGGTGCTGCTGGTCGAGGACGATCGCGGCGACGCCCTGCTCGTCGAGGAACTGGTCGTCGACGCCGACATCGACATCCGGTTGTTTTGGGCCCCGTCGATGGCCGAAGCGGAGGTCGAGCTCACCACGCGCCGACCGGACTGCGTCCTGCTGGACCTGAACCTGCCCGACGCGAACGGCATTGCGGCGCTCGACCGCGTCACCAAGTGCGACCCCGCCATCCCGATCGTCGTGCTCACCGGGCTGAACGACGAGCACTTCGGCGTGTCGGCGCTCGCGTCGGGTGCACAGGACTACCTGGTGAAGGGTCGCGTCGAAGCCGAGATGCTGCGGCGGGCCCTGCTGTATGCGATCGAACGCAAGCGCGCCGAGATCACCTCGGCGGACCTGCGGTCCAGCCAGCTTCGGGCCCAGGAGAATTCCCGCCTCGAACGCGGACTGCTGCCGTCACCCCTGCTGCTCGACGACCCCGGCGTCGACATCGTGGCCAAGTACCGACCCAGTCGCAAGAACGCGCTCCTCGGCGGCGACTTCTACGACTTCGTCCAGACTCCCGACCGGACCGTCCACGTGATGGTGGGTGACGTCGCGGGCCACGGCCCCGACGAGGCCGCGCTGGGCGTCGCCCTGCGGATTGGCTGGCGCGCCTTGACGTTCGCAGGTCTACGGGGCAACGAACGCATGCGCCAACTGGAACGGATCCTGCGCGCGGAGAGTCCGGGCTCGCGGATCTTCGCGACGGTCCTGAGCCTCGCGTTCTCGCCCGACGACCGCAGCTTCACCGCCGTCCGGGCCGGCCATCCCGGGATGCTGGTGCACGGCCCCGACTCGGTCGAATGGCTCGAGCCACCCGCCGGGCCGGCGCTCGGCCTCGGCTCCTCGAACTGGCCGCTCAGCGAGTTGGAGCTGCCCGCCGGACACGGCCTGCTGATGCTGACCGACGGTCTGTTCGAGGGACATTCGGGAATCGGCAACGAACGGTTGGGCGAGGACGGCCTGCTGGAGCTGGCCAGGTCCCGGGCGGCCCTTCCCGGATCGGCGTTCGTCGACGCCCTCATCGAGGGCGCCGAGGAGAAGGCCGCGCTGCACGGTGGCCTGTCCGACGACATCGCCGTCGTCCGGGTGGAACGGACCGCCTGATGACGACGACCACCGACGAGGCGCCGCGACGGTCCTCCCCGCTCACCGTGCAAGGCTGGCAGACCCTGGTGCTCACCATCATGGGCCTGCTGGTCCTTGGCGCCGGGATCGCCGGCGGGTTGCTGCTGAACCGGTACGACGAGGTGGCGCACGAACTGATCGACGACATCCAGCCGTCGCGGTCCGCGGCGTACCAACTGCAGGCAGCGCTGCGCGACCAGGAAACGGCCACGCGGGGGTACGCCATCTCGGCCGACCCCCAGTTCCTCACCCCGTACTACGCCGGGCAGCAGGCGCAGGCCGCCGCAGCCCAGCAGCTCAGGGAGCGCGCGGGTGACCGCACCGACCTGATCGCCGACGTCGACGCCGTGGACCGGGCCGCGGCCAGCTGGCGCACCTCGTTCGCCGAACCGCTCATCGCCACCGTCCGACCCGGCGCCCCCGCCGTGGTGGATCCGGCCGTCGCCGAACGCGGCAAGACCGAATTCGACCAAATCCGAGCGCTGTTCGACACCCAGAACGCCCACCTCGCCGAGGCCCGGACCGACGGGATCGAAGACCTCGACCGGATCCGCTGGTGGCGCAACGCCGTTCTCAGCGCCATCGTGGTGGTCTTGCTGGTGACCGCCGCCGCGTTGGCCATCGTGATGCAAACCGCGGTCACCCGCCCCCTGGCCTCGCTCGCGGCGTCGTGCCGCCGCATCACCGAAGGCCACTTCGGGCAGCGCATCGTCCCCCAGGGCCCCAAGGACATCCGGTCCATCGCCGTCGACGTCGAGAACATGCGGCAGCGGATCGTCGACGAGCTGGAGGCGTCGCGCACGGCCGAAGCGCAACTGGACGAACAAGCCGTCGAGCTGCGCCGGTCCAATGCCGAGCTGGAACAGTTCGCCTACGTCGCGTCGCACGACCTGCAGGAGCCCCTGCGCAAGGTCACCTCGTTCTGCCAGCTGCTCGAGAAGCGCTACCGGGACAAGCTCGACGACCGCGGCGTCGAGTACATCGACTTCGCGGTCGACGGCGCCAAGCGAATGCAGGTGCTCATCAACGACCTGCTCACCTTCTCCCGTGTCGGCAGGCTCAACGCCGCGCGGACCGACGTCGACCTCGACGCCGCCCTGGACGACGGGCTGGCCAACCTCGCCGTCGCGATCGAGGAGACCGCCGCCGAGATCCTCCGCCCCGCCGAACCGCTGCCTCAGGTCGTCGGCGATCCGACCTTGCTGGCCATGCTGTGGCAGAACCTGATCGGCAACGCCATGAAGTTCCACCGGGAGGGCGTCGCGCCGCGCATCGCGATCGACTGGGAGCGCACGACCGATCCGGCCGACTCCGCCGAACCGCACTATTCGTTCACCCTGTCCGACAACGGGATCGGCATCGCCCCGGAGTTCGTCGACAAGGTGTTCGTCATCTTCCAACGTCTCCACGGCCGGGACTCGTACGGCGGAACGGGCATCGGCCTGGCCCTGTGCAAGAAGATCGTCGAACACCACGGCGGCGCCATCTGGATCGACACGTCCTACACCGACGGCACGCGGTTCCGCTTCACCCTGCCCGTGCCGACCCCGACGCACGCCCCCGCACCATCCCTGGAAGGAACGGCCCCATGACCTCAGCCGCACGACCCATCGACGTCCTGCTGGTGGAGGACGATCCGGGTGACGAGCTCATCACCCGGGAAGCCTTCGAGCACAACAAGATAAAGAACAACCTGCACGTGGCACACGACGGCGAGGAGGGTCTGGACTTCCTCTACCGGCGCGGCGCGTTCGAGAACGCCCCGACCCCCGACCTGATCCTGCTCGACCTGAACCTGCCCAAGTACGACGGCCGCCAGCTTCTCGAGAAGATCAAGTCCGACCCCAACCTCAACCACATCCCGGTCGTCGTGCTGACCACCTCGGCGGCCGAGGAGGACATCCTTCGCAGCTACAAATTGCACGCCAACGCCTACGTCACCAAGCCGGTCGACCTGGACCAGTTCATGAACGCCGTTCGCCAGATCGACGAGTTCTTCGTGCAGGTCGTGCGGCTGCCTCAGGGCTGAAGAAGTGACGCGGGGGCGTGAATACCAGGGACTGTGGGTACCGTCACACCCATGAAGCTCATGTCGCCGACCGATTCGATGTTCCTCCTCGGCGAATCCCGGGAGCATCCGATGCACGTCGCGGGTCTACAACTGTTCGAGCCGCCGGAGGGTTCGGGTCCGGACTTCATCCGCGAGATGTACGAGACGATCGTCAAGAACGACGACTTTCAGCAAACGTTCCGCAAGCACCCCGGCCGTGTCCTCGGCGGCATCTCCAATCTGGCCTGGGCCATCGACGACGACGTCGACATCGACTACCACCTACGCCGCTCGGGGCTGCCCCGTCCGGGCCGGGTGCGTGACCTGCTCGAACTGGTGTCACGGTTGCACGGCACGCTGCTCGACCGGCACCGCCCGCTGTGGGAGGCCAGCCTGATCGAGGGCCTCGGGGACGGCCGGTTCGCGGTGTACACCAAGATCCACCACTCGCTGCTCGACGGCGTCAGCGCCCAGCGGTTGACCATCCGGTCGATGACCACCGATCCGACGGACACCGAGATGCGGGTCCCGTGGACGCTGGGCCCGAAGCAGCGCACCAACGGGGGCGGCGGCGGCCGGTCGGCCCTGCAGTCCCTCACGGGCACCCTGGGCTCGGTCGCGTCACTCGCGCCGTCCACGCTGTCCATCGCCCGGGCCGCCCTGCTCGAGCAGGAACTCACGCTCCCCTTCCGGGCGCCCAAGACCATGTTCAACGTGCCGATCGGTGGGGCACGTCGCGTCGCGGCTCAGTCATGGCCGCTGGCGCGGATCAAGGCCGTCAAGTCCGCCGCGGGCGTCACCGTCAACGACGTCGTGCTGGCGATGTGCGCCGGGGCCCTGCGGGCCTACCTCGTGGAACGCGCCGCCCTGCCGGACGCGCCACTGGTCGCGATGGTGCCGGTGAGCTTGCGGACCAAGGACGAGCAGGACGCCGGCGGCAACATGGTCGGCACCATCCTGTGCAACCTGGCCACCGACGTCGTCGACCCGGCCAAGCGGCTCGACGCCATCAACACCTCGATGCGCGACAACAAGAAGGTGTTCGCCGACCTGCCGAGGACCCAGGCGCTCGCGCTGTCGGCCGTCCTGATGTCGGGTCTGGCCATGGGGCTGCTGCCCGGCTTCGTCTCGTCGGCGCCGCCGCCGTTCAACATCGTCATCTCCAACGTGCCGGGTGCGTCGGAGCCGCTGTACTGGAACGGCGCCCGCCTCGACGGCAACTACCCGTTCTCCATCGCGCTCGACGGCCAGGCGCTCAACATCACGATGACCAACAACGGCGACAACCTCGACTTCGGTCTGGTCGGCTGCCGGCGCAGCGTGCCGCACCTGCAGCGTCTGCTGATGCACCTGGAGAACTCGCTGGCCGAGCTCGAGCAGGCCGTCGGAGCCTGACGCCGGGGGCTAGTACTTGCCGAAGGTCAGCACCACGTTGTGACCGCCGAAGGCGAACGTGTTGCTGACCGCGTACCGGTAGTCGGCGCGACGGGCCTGGCCGGTCACCACGTCCAGGTCCATGCGTTCGTCGAGGTGTGCGAGGTTGAGCGTCGGTGGCACCACGCCGTCGCGCAGGGCCTGGACCGTCAGCACCGCCTCGATGGCGCCGGCCGAGCCGAAGGTGTTGCCCAGCGCGGCCTTCGGCGCGTACACGGCGGGATGATGCGTACCGAACACCTTCTGCAGGGCGGTCGCCTCGACCAGGTCACCCTCGACGGTGCCCGTGGCGTGCGCATTGACGAGGTCGACGTCACCCGCGGTGAGCCCGGCCAGCTCGACGGCGCGCGTCAGGGCATGCGCCTGCTGCTCGGCACTCGGATCGGGCCGCAGCGGGTCGAAGCCGTCGGAGGTGGTGGCCGCTCCGAGCAGCCGCGCCGAGATGCGCGCACCCCTGGCCTTGGCGTGCCCCTCGGTCTCGATGACGAGCAGGGCGCCGCCCTCGCCGAGCACCATGCCGCGGCGATCCTCGTCGAACGGCCGGCACGCCGCGGCGGGGTCCCCGTCACCGGTGGCCATCATGCCGTCGACCTGGGAGTAGGCCGCGATGGGCACGCCCTCGATCGGCGACTCCACCGCACCGCAGACGACGACGTCGGCGTCACCGAAGACGATCTGCTGCCAGGCCTGCGCGATGGCCCCCGCACCGGACGCGTCGGCCATCATCGGCGCCGACACGCCCGCGCGCGCCGCCCGGTCGAGGCCCACCGCCGCGGCGGCCCCGTTGGGCATGAACATCTGCACCGCGAGCGGGGACACGGCCCGCAGTCCGCGCTTGCGCATGGCGATGTAGGCCAGGATGACCTCCTCGGCGTTGCCGTAGCCGGTACCGACCGACACCGCGAGCCTGGTGGGATCCATCTCCGGCGCGCCGCTGTGCGCCCACGCGCGCCGGCCGAGGACCAGGGCCATCTTCTGGGTGTACGACAGCCGGCGCAGCTCGACCTTGCTGAGCTCGGTGTCGAAGTCCTCGAGGAGCTGGCCGCCCACCTTCACCGGTAGCTGCAGGTCGTCGACGAAGGAACCGGAGAGCGGACGAATTCCGGTGCCGCCGTCCAACAGGGCGGACCAGGTCGCTTCGGCGTCGGTGGCGAGAGCGTTGGTCGTCGCGAAACCGGTGACGACCACGTCGGGAAAGTCGCGCAGCATCTTCAGTCTCCTCATCGAGTGTGGAGACGATTCTCCCGTCCGCGCTCACCGGCGCGGACACGGGGTCAGCCCTGAGCTTCTCCGTCGCCCTGCTCGACGCAGCGTGCCTCGTCGGCGGTGCGCCTCCGAGCCGACGCGACGGCGGCGTTCTCGCTGAGGCGTCGCAGGATCGGCAGCGCCACCTGCGCGGCCAGCGCGAGGGAGAACTCGTCCTCCGAGGAGAGGGTGTCCATCAGGTCCGCGAGGCGCGCACGACGGGCCACGGTGCGGTCGTCGAGCCGCACCCGGGCGTCGGGGGCCAGGGACACGATCGCGGCCCGGCCGTCGTCGGGATCGCCGCACCGCTCGACCAGACCCTGGCGTTCCAGTCGCTGGATCATCTGCGTCATGGCCGGCTGGGAGGTGCCCTCCAGCCATGCCAGCGTGGTGAGCCTGGCCGGCCCCTCCTGGGCGAGTCGGTTCAAAAGCATTGCCGCGGCCGCACTTAGGCCTGACCGGTCGGCGAGGTGGCGGATCAACAGGTCGGTCGCGACGTCCATCATCTCGCCGACCGAGTCGTCGACGTCGCCGTCGAGTGATCGCACCGAATCCACCAGGGAGTTATATCACGATAAATATGTAGAGGCACTATCTAGCCGATCGGCGACCAAGCCTGCGAACATCCTGTCAGCCGCCGGAAAGCACACGTGGGCAAGGAGTCCGCAGACGACGATGGCCCCGGCGCACATCAGCGCCGGGGCCATGGTCATACATCGGTCCCACGAATCTACATAGCTTGGGCTATGTATCCGTCGACGGGTCAGCCAGGCAGACCCTGCTCTTCGACGGGCAGGGGCGCAGGCCCCTTGATGCTGGGCTGCGCCATGGGGATTGGAGGCGTTCCCGGCGCGGTGGTGACGGTGCTGGTGGTGCCCGTCGACATCTCGGAGTCGGCTACGGCGCCCGGGGCGGCCTGGGCGATGGTCGCGCCGACGATGCCGAGGGTGACCATGGCGCCACCGGCGATCGCCGCGAACGTCCTTGTGCTACTGGAACTCATGGGACTGCTCCTTCTTCCAAACGTTCATTAGTCCTTCGACATAACGGACGAACGGAAGCGGCGTTTTATTCCGCCACGAGTCGAACTAGTCGGGGTGACGGTGCTCACGAGCCCCCGGCTGGTTCATCACCAGACGCGCACCCAGTCGACGAGCATGTCCGCCGGGTACGTGCCACCGGCGGGATCTCCGCCACCGGAACCGGCAACCGCGAGGTTGAGCATCGGGGACAGCTGATAGCCCGGGTCGTTGAACGGCCAGTCGTCGAGGGAGTTCGCCGGCACGGTGAAGTACGGCTCCATGCCCGGCGCGTAATCGCGCCAGAAGTACATCCCCGCGTCGGTCCAGGTGCAGCGCCAGACGTGCCACGCGGTGTCCACGTCGAACGGCTGGGTGGCGAACGACGTGCCGTCGAGGCGGGCGTGCACCGTGGAGCCCGAGGGCCAACTGCCGTTGCCGTACCACTCGACGAGGTCGATCTCGCCGCCGCGGACGGGATCGTTGTTGAGCAGCCACCACGCCGGCCAGCAGCCAAGCGTGAGGCAGTCGAACTTCACCCGGGCCTCCCACGTGAGGCCGATGCCGCCGCGCCACGTGCCGGTGAGCTTGCCGCCGAAGTACTTGCCGTTCTCCTTGGTGGCACGGATGACCAGGTTGGAGTTGCCGTCGAGGAACACGTTGCGGCGGTCGTTGCGGTACTGCCCCATGTTCTCCGGGCGGTCCCAGAACACCGGGTTCTTGATGGTCTCGCGCGCGGTGGAGACGATCCACCTCGACGGGTCGGGCGCCGAGCCCGCGGGCCCGTCGAACTCGTCGTGGAACAGGAACGCGGGGGTGGCCGACTCCGGCGGCCCGGGCACCGGGCCGGGCGCCGCCGGCGCGGCGCCCGCCGTGGGAAGTGGGATCGCCGCGGCCAACAGGCCCAATCCCGACATGAACAGAAGGTTTCGACGATCCATCTCCGGCACAGCGACACGATAGAGCCCGCAGGGCGCAATGCGCGCGATTGGCCCCGGTGATTAATTCGGTGGCCGCCAGCGCCGGTCGGTGGCACGCTCTTGCCTCGATGCAGAAATCGCACCTCTACCAGCGCCTTCTGGGCGGATCACTCGGCGCGCACCGGGAGCTTGCGCACGACCTCTTCGGCGCGCGGGGCGCGCACCTCGTGGCGCACTGGCTGGACGCCGAGTTCGCCAAGGTCGACGATCCGGCCTACGTCCGGCTGTTCACCGACCACGTGACGCTGCCCGGGGTGAGGGCGGCGGACTACGCCCACCGCGTCGTCGAGACGTCGCACGGCGCGCTCCTGGGCGGAATCCGCTTCTACGGCCGCGACGTCACCAGACCCTTCGTCGAGGTGGTGGCCCACGACTTCGACGACCTCGACGCGCTGCGGGACTGCGTCCACCGCGAATGGTCGGCCTTCGCGACGCGATTCGCCCGCCTCCGGGTGCGGCCCGGCACCGTCGTCGGCCCCAGGGTGCTGGTCGACCAGGGGTGCACCTCGCGCGGTACCGCGACGTGCCTGCGCCCGACGGCCGGGTCCGGCTGGCGCCGTTCGACGACGTCGAGGACGCGCTCACAGTGGTGCGTCGCCGCTACGCGCGGTTGGTGGTCGACTCGCCGGAGCTGGCCCGCAACGTGCCGGCGGCCGATCCCGCCGACGTCCGCGAGTGGCACTCGGCGGACCGGGTTCGGGCAATCATGCTGCAGGACAGGATCGTCGGACTCTTCGCCGTGGCACCGGGTCGCATCGGCTGGATCGAGGGCGACGAGGTCAACGAGGAGGTCGTCGACGCCGAGTTCGCCGGCCACGGCTATGCCGCGTCGGCGCAGCGCGCCTGGGCGGCCGGCCGAACCGGCGATCGGCTGTTGGTCGGCACCGTCGACGGGCACAACCACGCGTCGCGCGCGACGGCCCGGCGAGCCGGCCGGCCGTCGGTGCTCGACGACGTCTTCCTGCTACTCCCCTGACATCCCCAACAACGCCTCGGCGTTGCGGTGGGCGATCGCGGTGCGCTGCTCCTCGGTGAGATTGGCCTTTTCGAGGAACTCGGAGACGTTGTCCCGCACCACGTACGGGTAGTCCTCGGAGTGGATGATCCGGTCGGCGCCGATCTCGGCGACGATGAAGTTCAGCTGGTTCTGGCTGAACATCCCGGACGGCGTCGCCCACACCTGTTGGCGGTAGTACTCGCTCGGTGCCCGGTCCATCTGGTCGGACCACCCCACGACCTCGTCGAGACGGTCCAGCCAGCCCGCCACCAGCTCGCCCCAGTGCCCGCTCAACAGCTTCAGACCGGGGTGTCGGTCCAGTGCGCCGGAGAGGATGAGCCGCAGGACGTGGATGCCCGCCTCGGCGTGCCAGCCGAATGCCGGCCCGGCGAACAGGAAGTGCACCGCCGCGGGCCACTGGCCGGCGTAGTACGGCGTCGAGACGGCCTTCTCCGGCATGCCGGGGTGCACGTAGATCGGCAGGTTCACGGCCTCGGCCGTCGCGAGCACCGGTTCGAACCTGGGGTCGTCGAGAAAGGCCCCCTCGATGCTTCCGTGGGTCAGGGCGCCCACGAACCCCAGCTCCTCGACGCATCGCCGCAGCTCGTCGGCCGCCTTGGCGGGGTCGTAGAGCGGCAGCGTCGCGAAGCCCCGAAATCGGGTGGGATGCTCCGAGATCTGCTGGGCCAGGGCGTCGTTCACCGTGCGGCACAACTCGACGGCGTCGGGATGCGCCAGGTTGCCCGGGCTGTTCGCGCCGTGCGAGACCACCTGGACGTCGATGCCGGCGCTGTCCATGTGCGCCAGGCGTTTGCCGGCGAGGCGCTCCGCGGACTCGCGGTCGGGCATGAACGTGCCGAGGAAGTCGCCGAACCCGGCGTCGGGGGTGATGGGTCCCGCCCCCGACAATTCGAGGACCCGCGCCACCGACTCCGGATGGTGGAAGTGTTCTTCGACGGTGATGATGCGCATCATTCCTTCTTACGCCCCGAACCTCGTGACGGGCGTGCGACAGTGATCCGATGACCGCAGACGTGGCCGTGATCGGTGCGGGACCCGGCGGCCTCGTCGCGGCGCGATGGCTTCTCGCGCAGGGCTTCGAGCCGACGATCTTCGAGCGCGACCCGGTGCTCGGAGGGCAGTGGGCGGGCCTGCCGGGCGCGAGTGGCGTGTGGCCCGGCATGCACACCAACACCAGTCGTGTCCTGACCGCCTTCTCCGACCTGGAACCGCGGAGCCGCGACGTCTTCCCGTCGGCCGCCGACGTGCTGGACTACCTTCGGCGGTACGCGCAGACGTTCGGCCTGACGTCTCGGATCCGGTTCGACACCCCGGTCCACTACCTCGGCCGCGACGGCGACGGCTGGCTGCTGCGCCACGGCGACGAGGAGAGCCGCTTCGACCGCGTGGTGGTCGCCAGCGGCAGATTCCACGCGCCGGCGATTCCGCCCGTGCCCGGACTCGACACGTTCACCGGCGCGGCGGGTACCTCGAGCACCTATTACTACCGGGGTTCGGAGGCGTTGCGGGACAAGCGAATACTGGTCGCCGGCTGCGCGGTCAGCGCGCTGGAGGTGGCCACCGAGCTCGCCCAGCAGGGTGCGGCCACCGTGGTCGTCACCCAGCGGCGTCAGCGCTACGTGCTGCCGAAGTTCGCGGCCGGCGTGCCGTCCGACCACCGGATCTTCACCCGATACGGCGTACTCGCGGCCGAGGCGCTACCCGCAGGCGAGATCGACCGCCAACTCCGGGAGATCGTCGTCGAGGCCGGCGGCAGCCCCGAGCAGTACGGTGCGCCCGCTCCCGACCCGTCGCTGTTCGCCGCCGGGGTCACGCTCAGCCAGCAGTACCTGCCACTGGTCGCCGAGGGCCGAATCACGGTGCGGCCGTGGCTGACCTCGGTGTCCGGCAACACGGTCACCTTCGCCGACGGGCACGCCGAGGAGTTCGACGGCATCCTGTTCGGCACGGGCTTCGACCTCAGCCTGCCGTTTCTCAGCGAGGAGATCGGCGCGCTCGTCGGCCTCGACTCGGTGCACCTCGACGCCGACCGGCACACCTTCCACCCCGATCTGCCCGGGCTGGCATTCCTGGGAATGTGGGACCAGTCCGGCGGGTATTTCGTGCCGTTGGAGTTGCAGGCCCGATGGATCGCCTACGCATGGGGTGGGACGATCGCGGCCCCGACCGACGCAGATCAGCGTCGCGCGATTCAGGTCTACCGGTCGAGGCGGGGCCTGCCTCAGAAGAGCCGAATGAACGTCGCGGCAGTCGGTTTCGCGCGGGCGGCGGGTGTCGAGCCAGGCCTGGACGACTGGCCGGATCTGCGTCGCGCACTGCTGTTCGGCCCGTTGGCCCCGAGCAGCTTCCGGTTGCAGGGTCCGGATGCGCTGCCCGAGGCTGCGACGAGATTCGCCGGTGACGCCGCCGCGTTCGGTGCCGTCACGTCGAACGACGGCACCGAGCGCGAGCGCGCCTACTGGTCGCTGGTCGAGGCGGCGACCGTCACCTGATCAGGAGACGTGGCGCAGCTGGGCGGTGAACATCCACCGCTGCTTCTCCAGGCCCTCGAGGATGGTGTGCAGGATGTCGGCACTCGTCGGGTCCAGGTCGTCGACCTCGTCGTGCACGGCGCGAATCGCGTTGACCACGCCGAGGATTCGGTCGGCGATCACCGCGACGGCGCGTTCGACGCTCACCTCACCGGCGGGGAAGGCCTCGAGCGAGGTGGTGGTGGCGACGGTGCCCGTGCGTCCGTCGGGGACGGACTCGAGGGCGCGCATGCGTTCGGCGACGGTGTCGGCGTAGTCGCGGGCGGCGTCGACGAGCTCGTCGAGTTCCAGGTGGGTGGACCGGAAGTTGGGGCCGACGAGCGTCCAGTGCGCCTGCTTGGCCTGGTTCTGCAACTCCAGGAGGCCGACGAGAACGGTCTGCAGGTCCGCGGCAAGTGCCGGGGACGCGACGAATTCGCCGGCGAGAACGTCGTGGTTGGTGATGGTCATCGTTCCTCCTCAGTGGTCGAGCTGTCACCACCCTACCCGTTGTCTTGAGTCAGTCAAGACAACGACCCAGTCAATAGTTTGGTTAGGTCATGCTAAGCTGACCCCGTGGACGTGACCGCCGCGAACAGCCGCTACAAGCAGGAGTTGCGTGGCGCCGCGCTGCGCGCCACCTCGGGGCGAATGGCCGTGCTGCGCGCGCTGGAATCCTCCCCGCATGCCACTGCCGAGACCGTGTTCACGCTGATCTCCGGCGACCTGCCCGGCACGTCCCCGCAGGCCGTCTACATGGTGCTCAACGATCTGACGCGGGCCGGTCTGATCCGCCGGTTCGAACCCGCGGGATCGGCCGCGTTGTACGAGCGCCGCGTCGGCGACAACCATCATCACCTGGTCTGCGACTCCTGCGGAACGGTGCAGGACGTCGACTGCGCCGTCGGGCAGGCGCCGTGCCTGACTCCCGCCGGCGGCTCCGGCTTCCAGGTGCGGGAAGCCGAAGTCACCTACTGGGGACTCTGCGAGCGGTGCCGGGAAACCCCGGCCGACGTCACGGCCTGATCGGCTGGCCGATCGCGTCCGTCCCCTCAGGGGGTGAGACTACGGTGGGCTAGCCAGGCCCCCGTGTCCCCCGCAGAAGGAGAGTCGCCACCCATGACCGTGACCGTCGGCATAGGACCGGTCAGCTTCGGCGACGTGGTGGCAGTCGCCCGCGAGGACGCCCAGGTGGTGCTCTCCGAGGAGGCGGCCGCCGCCATCCACGCCAGCCGCGCGACGATCGAGGCGCTGGCCAACGACCCGACCCCGGTGTACGGCGTCTCGACCGGCTTCGGCGCGTTGGCGACACGGCACATTCCCAAGGAGAGCCGCACCCAGCTGCAGCGCAGCCTGATTCGCTCGCACGCGGCGGGCTCGGGTCCCGAGGTCGAACGCGAGGTCATCCGCGCGATGATGCTGCTGCGGCTCTCGACGCTGGCCTCGGGCCGCACCGGGGTTCGCCGCGACACCGCCCAGGCCTATGCGGACCTGCTCTCCACCGGGCTGACGCCGGTGGTCCACGAGTACGGCAGCCTCGGCTGCTCCGGTGACCTGGCACCGCTTGCGCACGTTGCACTTTCGGTGATGGGCGAGGGTTACGTACGCACCCGCACCGGGGAGATCAAGCCGTCGGCGCAGGCGCTGGCGGAGCACGGCCTGTCCCCCGTCACGCTGGCCGAGAAGGAGGGCCTGGCCCTCATCAACGGCACCGACGGAATGCTCGGCCAACTGGTCCTCGCGCTGGCCGACCTCGAGGACCTGCTGCGACTGGCCGACGTCGCGGCCGCGATGAGCGTCGAGGGCCAACTCGGCACCGACCGCGTCTTCGCCGCCGACCTGCAGCAGTTGCGCCCCCACCCCGGCCAGGCCGCGGCCGCGGCCAACATGACCCGGCTGCTCGCCGACTCCGGGGTCGTCGCCAGTCACCGGACCCCCGACTGCACCCGCGTCCAGGACGCCTACTCGCTGCGCTGCGCACCGCAGGTCGCGGGTGCGGCCCGCGACACCGCGGCCCACGCCCGGATGGTCGCCGAGCGCGAACTCGCCAGTGTCATCGACAATCCCGTGGTCACCCTCGACGGTCGCGTCGAGTCCAACGGCAACTTCCACGGCGCCCCCGTGGCCTACGTCCTGGACTTCCTGGCCATCGTGGTCGCCGACGTCGCCAGCATCAGCGAGCGGCGCACCGACCGCTTCCTCGACGTCAACCGCAGCCACGGCCTCAACCCGTTCCTCGCCCACGATCCCGGGGTCGACAGCGGTCACATGATCGCGCAGTACACCCAGGCCGGCATCGTCTCCGAGCTCAAGCGACTGGCCGCGCCAGCCAGCGCCGACTCGATTCCGTCGTCGGCCATGCAGGAGGACCACGTCTCGATGGGCTGGTCGGCCGCCCGCAAGCTCCGCCGCGCCGTCGACGGGCTCACCACCGTGCTGGCAATCGAAGTGCTTACCGCCGCACGGGGATTGGACATGCGCCACCCGCTGACACCGTCACCGGCGACGGGCGCGGTGATCGGCGTGCTGCGCGAGCGCGTCGAGGGCCCGGGCCCGGATCGCTTCCTGGCACCGGAGATCGCCGCGGCCGTGGGGCTGGCCCGCTCGGGTGCGCTGGTCCGTGCCGCCGAAGGCGTCGTCGGCCCCCTGGACTGACCGGCCCGCTCAGGCGGGCCCGTACAGGTTGCCGCGCCGGATGTCGTCGCGGCACTCCACCCGCGACTGGCCCGTCTGCTGGACGCAGACGCGCACCTGTTCCTCGATGCCGTCGGGGTAGACCTCGTCGTCAGGTCCGGGGGTGACGGTCGGGGACGGGACGACGCCCGAGACCAGTGACCACATGATGGTGTTCGCCGGCGGCAGCTTCGCGCAGTAGGCCTTCTGGCCGGTGTCGGAAATGCCTGCGGCACCGAGCACCTGGCAGTCCGCGCCGACGAGCACCACCGGCATCGCCGGCACCGAGGGTGCCGGTTGCGCGACCCGGCTGCTCTGGTCGCGGGCGATCAGGATGCCCGTGACGACGCCGCCGATCAGCAGCAGCCCGACCACGACCGCGGCGGCCACGCCCAGCCACCACCTCCGACTGCGCGCGGTCCGACCGGCGGATTCCGAGGCCCCGAAGCGGCTCGCCAGCACCGTGTCTCCGACGTCGGACACGTCCCCCTGCCCGTCGAGATGGCGGGCCAGCGCGGCGGCGAACGCGCTGCAACTGTCGTAGCGGTCGGCCGGCGTCTTCGCCAGCGCCTTGGACAGCACCGGACCCAAGTCGGACAGCTCGGGCTTGCGCTCGGCGATCGCCGGCGGCGGTGCGCTCACGTGGCGGCTGATGACGACGGCCGGGTTGCGGTCCTGAAACATGTGCGTTCCGGTCAGCAGCTCGAAAGCCGTTGCCGCGAGCGAGTACTGGTCGGCGCGTCCGTCGAGGGTCTGACCCATCAACTGTTCGGGGGCGGCATAGGCGACCGTACCGACCGCCATGTTCGTCTCGGTCAGCCCGCTGGCGTCGTCCACCCGGCGCGCGATTCCGAAGTCCGCCAGCAGAGCCCGCCAACGTTCGGAGTCCAGGTTGGCCAGCAGGATGTTCGCGGGTTTGACGTCACGGTGCAGCAGCTGGCGTTGGTGCGCGTAGTCCAGGGCGTCGGCCACCGCGGTGACGATCCGCACGACGTCGGCCGGCGGCATTCCGCGGCGGTAGTCCTTCTCCTGCAGCAGTTGCCCCGCGTCGACGCCCTCGACATAGTCCATCGCGATCCACAGCCGGCCGTCCTCCTCACCGCGGTCGTGGACGCCGACGATGTTCTGGTGCCACAGCGTCGCGACGTTCTGGGCCTCGCGGTTGAACCGTTCCCGGTACTCGTCGTCACTCGAGACCGTCTGCGCCATCACCTTCAACGCGTCCTGACGCGGCAACCGGGGATGCTGCGCCAGGTACACCTCGCCCATCGCGCCCGAACCCAGCATCCGCACGATGACGTACCCAGCGAACGTCGCCCCCTCGGCCAATGGCATGCGAGGCATCCTACTGAGACCACGCGGCCGGGCTACCCGGAAACGGCGGGCCTCACCTGGCGGGGGCGGTGAGGTCGTACACCGTGTCCGACCCGACGGTCGTCGGCGTGAAGTGGGCGGCCACCCACGTCGCGATGTCGGGATGCACTGCCCGACCACCGAAACCGCCGGGCTTCTGGTCGTCGTTCTGCGCCACGTAGTAGCCGATCCGGTGGTTGGCGACGTCCTGCTGGAACTCCCCCAGCGTCGGCGCCGGGTCGCTGCCGCCGAAGCCGCCGATCGCCATCACCGCGGTGTCGGTGGACAACTCGAGTCCGGCCGCGGCGCTGGAGCGGTTCACCGCCGCCGAGAAGTCGGTGTGGGCGGCGCGCAGCATCGCGTCGAGTTGGGCGTTGTCCACGTCCTGGTCCCAGCCCCCGTGACGTCCGTCGGGGGACGCCGGCCCCACCATCGGCATGCCCCCGGTGTGGGGTTGCCCGAGCGTCGCGACGGAGTAGGCGCCGGTGCCCAGCACCCCGCCGAACAGTCCCAACGCGAGCGCGGCCACGGCGACGTGGCGTCGACCCCGAGGTCGGAGCGAGACGGCCAGACCGACCGCCGCGACCACTGCCAGGGCCAGGACCGTCCATCGGATCACCGGCATCCAGTCGGCGTTGCGCCCCAGGAGCCACCAACTCCAGACCCCGGTGCCGAGGATCATCACCACCAGGCCGCCGCGGCCCAGCCAGGACTCGCGCCGACTCCACGCCTCGCCGACGCCGAGCGCGACCATGCCGCCGACGGCGGGGACGAACGAGAGGCAGTAGTAGGGGTGGACCATGCTCTTCATGTAGCTGAGCACCAGTCCGTCGACCAGCATCCAGGCCCCGAAGACGACGGCGCCGGCCCGGACCAGATCGGTGCGGGGCGCGCGGAACCGCAGCACGAGGACCAGCACCAGGGCGAGTAGCGCAGCGGGCAGCAGCCAGCCGATCTCGACACCGAACTCCCCGGTGAACAGGCGCGTCAGCCCCGGGGAGTTGGCGCCCATCCCGCCGAAGCCGCCGTGGTGTCCGTGGTTGACCTCGAACGGGGTGTCCGCCGCCGCACCCACCACGGGGTTGAGGTGAAAGTTGGCGTTGCCCTTGCCGAGGACGCGTGCGAAGCCGTTGTAGCCGAGGACCAGGTTCATGAAGTTGTCGTCGGTGGACCCGGCGATGTAGGGCCGCGACGACGCCGGCCAGAGGAGGGTCAGCAGGACGAACCAGCCCGCCGAGAGGAGGAAGGCCCCGAGCGCGCCCACGAGGTGCAGCACCCGCCGCCCGAAGCTGGTGGGAGCCGCGACCAGGTACGCCAGACCGATCGCCGGCATCACCATGATGCCTTCGAGCATCTTGGCCAGGAACGCGAATCCGAGTGCGACGCCGGCCATCGCGATCCACGTGGCGCTGGCGCGCTCGAGCGCGCGCACCGCGCAGTAGGCGGCGGCCGTCATCAGCAGCACCATCACGGCGTCGGGGTTGTTGAACCGGAACATCAGCGCCGCGACGGGCGTCATCGCGAAGGCGAACCCGGCGAGCAGTGCCACGTTCGGACCGCTGATGCGACGGACCGCCGCGTACAGCAACGCCGCCGTGGCCACCGCCATCAACGCCTCGGGCACCAGCATGCTGGCGCTGCTGAAACCGAAGATCTGACCGGACAGACCCATCACCCACTGGGACACCGGCGGCTTGTCCACGGTCATGAAGTTCTGGGTGTCCAGCGACCCGAACAGCAGGGCCTCCCAGTTCTGCGATCCGGCCTGCGCGGCGGCGGCGTAGAACTGGTTGCCCATCCCGTTGACGGTGATGTTCCACAGGTAGACGACCGCCGTGAACAGCAGCAGGCCGCCGAAGGCGACGCGGTCCCGGAGGTGCCGCGGCGGGGTCGCGTCGGTGGTTTCGTCGCTTGCCGGGATCGGCAATTCCAATGTGGTTGTCACACTGCCATTTAGGCAGCCAGACCGTGGGTGAGCCTGTGAGAACCACCCGAAACCGCTGAGATGGGTGAATCGAAACTCCACACCCGGCAATCGCCATACACTCGGCTGATCACCACCAGAAATGCTCGACGAGGAGCGTAGACGCATGACGATGACCGATCCTGACGTCCAGGCCAGCACACCGTTCGACGAGGACGTGGCGGCGACCCAGAGGTACTTCGACAGTCCGCGCTTCGAGGGGATCGTCCGCCTGTACACGGCCCGCCAGGTCGCCGAGCAGCGCGGCACGATCCCGACCGAGTACACCGTGGCGCGCGAGGCGGCGGCGGCCTTCTACACCCGCCTGCGCGAGCTCGCGTCGCAGCAGAAGAGCATCACCACCTTCGGCCCCTACTCGCCCGGCCAGGCCGTGACGATCAAGCGGATGGGCATCGAGGGCATCTACCTGGGCGGCTGGGCGACCTCGGCGAAGGGCTCCATCAGCGAGGATCCCGGGCCCGACCTGGCGAGCTACCCGCTGAGCCAGGTGCCCGACGAAGCCGCCGGCCTGGTGCGGGCGCTGCTCACCGCCGACCGCAACCAGCAGTACCTGCGGCTCAAGATGACCGACGCCCAGCGCGCCGCCACCCCCGCGGTCGACTACCGGCCGTTCATCATCGCCGACGCCGACACCGGCCACGGTGGCGATCCGCACGTGCGCAACCTCATCCGTCGCTTCGTCGAGGCGGGCGTGCCCGGCTACCACATCGAGGATCAGCGGCCGGGCACCAAGAAGTGCGGCCACCAGGGCGGCAAGGTGCTGGTGCCGTCCGACGAGCAGATCAAGCGACTCAACACCGCCCGCTTCCAGCTCGACATCATGCGGGTGCCCGGCATCATCGTGGCCCGCACCGACGCCGAGGCGGCCAACCTGATCGACAGTCGCGCCGACGAACGCGACCAGCCGTTCCTGCTCGGTGCCACCAACCTGAAGGTGCCGCCGTACAAGGCGTGCTTCCTGGCGTTGATGCGCAGCTTCCACGCCCAGGGCGTCACCGACCTGCGGGGCCACCTGCTCTACGCCCTGCCCGACGGCGAGTACGCCGCCGCCGACGCCTGGCTCGAACGTCACGGCATCGCCGCGCGCGTCACCGAGGCGGCGGCGAGTTGGAAGGACGGCAAGGAGACCTCCGTCGACGACCTCTTCGACACGGTCGAGTCCCAGTTCGTCGACGCCTGGCAGGCCGACGCGGGTCTGGAGACCTACGGCGAGGCGGTGGCCGAGATGGTGGCCTTCCGCGAGCGCGAGGGTGAGCCGCTGGAGATGACGGCGGCGCAGTGGCGCGAATTCGCCACGGGTGCATCGCTGTACGCGGCGCGCGAGAAGGCCAGGGAACTGGGCGTCGACGTGCCGTGGGACTGCGAGCGGGCCAAGACGCCCGAGGGCTACTACCAGGTCCGCGGCGGCATCCCGTACGCGATCGCCAAGTCGCTGGCCGCGGCGCCGTTCGCCGACATCCTGTGGATGGAGACCAAGACCGCCGACCTGGCCGACGCGCGGGAGTTCGCGCGCGCCATCCGCGCGGTGTACCCCGACAAGATGATGGCCTACAACCTGTCGCCGTCGTTCAACTGGGACACCACCGGCATGACCGACGACGAGATGCGCGCCTTCCCCGAGGAGATCGGGAAGATGGGCTTCGTCTTCAACTTCATGACCTATGGCGGCCATCAGATCGACGGCGTGGCGGCCGAGGAGTTCGCCACCGCGCTGCGGCAGGACGGCATGCTGGCGCTCGCGCGTCTGCAACGCAAGATGCGCCTGGTCGAGTCGCCGTACCGCACCCCGCAGACCCTGGTCGGCGGTCCCCGCAGCGACGCCGCGCTGGCCGCGTCCTCGGGTCGCACGGCGACGACGAAGTCGATGGGCAAGGGGTCGACGCAGCACCAGCACCTGGTGCAGACCGAGGTGCCGAAGAAGCTGCTCGAGGACTGGCTGGCGCTGTGGGGCGAGCACTATCAGCTCGGCGAGACGCTGCGCATCCAGTTCCGCCCGCTGCGGGCCGGCGGCGAAGTGCTCGAACTGGGCATCTACGGCGAGGGCGAGGAGAAGCTGGCCAACGTGCTCGTCGACCCCATCAAGGATCGCAACGGCCGCAGCATCCTGACCGTGCGCGACCAGAACACCTTCGCCGAGCACCTGCGCCAGAAGCGGCTCATGACGCTGGTGCACCTGTGGCTGATCAACCGGTTCAAGGCCGACGCGGTGTACTACGTCACGCCGACGGAGGACAACGTCTACCAAACCGAGAAGATGAAGAGCCACGGCATCTTCTCGAACGTCCACGAGGACGTCGGCGAGATCGTCGTCGCCGACGTCAACCAGCCGCGGATCGACGAGTTGCTGGCGCCCGACCGCGAGGCGCTGATGCGGTTGATCCGCAAGGAGGACTGACCCCCTGCGGTTTCAAAGGGAGTTCACAGGCGGCGCTTCGGCGCTCATTACCTTGCGCCGCCACGCTGGAGCCATGATCGCTTCCCTGCTCGCCGTCGCCGTCGGACTCGGCGTCATGGTCGTCGTGGAGCTGAACTGGCACCGCGCCCTCACCTCCGCCACCGCAGCCGGGCTCGTCGCCCAGCCCACGGGCGAGGTCACGCCCGTACCGTAGGGGCATGAAGTTCCTCGACGTCGACGGGCTCGGCCCCGTCAGCCGCATCGGACTCGGCACGTGGCAGTTCGGGTCCAAGGAATGGGGCTACGGCGACGACTACGCCGTCGGCGCCGCCCGCGACATCGTGACGCGGGCCCGCGCACTCGGGGTCACGCTGTTCGACACCGCGGAGGTGTACGGGTTCGGCAAGAGCGAGCGCATCCTCGGCGAGGCCCTCGGCGACGAACGCGCCGACGTGGTGGTGGCCAGCAAGGTCTTCCCCGTGGCACCGTTCCCGCCGGTGGTGCGACGACGGGCCCGCGCCAGCGCCGAGCGGCTGCAGCTGACGACCATCCCGCTCTACCAGATCCACCAGGCGAACCCCGTCGTCCCCGACTCGGTGATCATGCCGGGCATGCGCAGTCTGCTCGACGACGGCGTGATCGACGCGGTCGGCGTGTCCAACTACTCCCTGGACCGTTGGCGCAAGGCCGACGCCGCCCTCGGGCGGCCGGTGATCAGCAACCAGGTGCACTTCTCGCTGGCCCACCCCGGACCGCTCGACGACCTCGTACCGTTCGCCGAGCGGGAGAACCGCATGGTGATGGCGTACAGCCCGCTGGCCCAGGGGCTGCTGGGCGGCAAGTACGGTCCCGACAACCGGCCCGGCGGGGTCCGGGCGACCAACCCGCTGTTCGGCACCGAGAACCTGAAACGCGTCCAGCCGCTGCTGAACACGCTGCGCGACGTCGCCAAGAATCTCGACGCGAAACCCGCGCAGGTGGCGTTGGCCTGGCTGATCAGCCTGCCCGGCGTGGTGGCGATTCCCGGCGCGTCCAGCGTCGAGCAACTCGAGTTCAACGTCGCCGCCGCCGATCTCGACCTGAGCGTGGAGAACCGAGACGCCCTCACCGCGGCCGCGCGTGCGTTCCAGCCGGTGTCGATCGCCCGGTTCGCTGCCGACACGCTCCGCGAGAAGATCGGTCGCTAGCCGGCGGGCACGTAGGTGCGCTGCGCCCACTGGAACGCCTGCCACCCCGCCGCCTCGTCGAACTCCGCGTGCACGCGGCTGGCCGATTCGGCGCCGATCGCGACGGCGTCGCGCGCCTTGACCTGAACCTCGGCGCACCGCTCCATCAGCAGGAAGAAGCCCACCGCCGAGTCGACGGTGGAGCCCACCGTCAGCAGTCCGTGGTTGCGCAGGATGACCGCTCGCGTGCCGCCCAGGGCGGCCGCGATGCGCTTACCGCCGTCGAGGGAGGCGATGCTGACCTCCTCGTCGTCGAAGATCTCGTGGTCGTCGTAGAACGCGCACGCCTCCTGCGAGATGGCCGCCAGCCTGGTGACCGTGGCCGAGAACGGCGTGCCGTACGGGGTGTGGCAGTGGACCGCCGAGACGACGTCGGGCCGAGCCTCGTGCAGGGGTGCGTGGATGTGGTAAGCGGCGACGTTGATGTGCCCGCCGCCCTCGATCGTGCCGTCGGGGCGCACCAGCACCAGGTCGTCGGTGGTCACCACGCGAAACGGCACGCCGTACCTTGCGAGCCAGAAGCAGTCCGGCCGCTCGGGGTCGCGCGCCGAAACGTGACCGTCGCCGAGCGAGCCCCACCCCATCGCGCCAATCACCCGGTAGGCCAGCGCAAGACGACGCTTGCGGTGTTCGCGGAGTTCGACCGGATCGGCGATGTCCGGTTCGAAGGCGGAGGGGTCCAGGAAGCCACGTTCTGCCGTCACGCCTCCACGCTAGGCCAGTGGGCCGGGGACTACCCACTGACCTCGAATTTCGATTACTGTTCCCGGCGTGCTGCCTGGCCGTTCCCGTGAGTTTGCCAATCACGGTCTGAGCGTCGGCCGGTCCGCGTGACGTCGGCGCTCGCCGCGGTGCGGCGCAGACTGCACTCCGAGGACCGTTACTACTGGATCACCTCGATGCTCGCCGCCAGGGGACTGCAGCGCGCGGCCTGCCGGTTGACCGCGGCCAACATCGTGGCGTGTGGCGCAATGCCGTTGCTGTTGATGTTCGGCGACCTGCGTCCGATGGGTACGCGCGACCGCACGATCGCCGTCGCGGTGGCCGTGCTGTGCGTGGCCATGGCCTCGACCTGGCTCAGGTCGAACTGGCCCACCCGGCGGCACTCCCAGCTGTGCGTGCTGGGCGGCAGCCTGATGGTGGTCGTCGCATGCCTCATTCAGGCCCATCCCGCCATCGGCATGGTGGGAGCCACGGCGTTCGTCGTCGTGTCGGCGTTTACCGCCATGTTCCACGCCGGCTGGCTGCTGGCCTACACCTGGATCGTCGGCATCGGCACGCTGGTCGTGCTGTCGGTGCGTCTCGGCGGTGTCCGGCCCGAGGTGACGATCGCGGTGGTCGCCCTGTTCGTCGTCGTCAACGCCTTCGTAGCGTTCTGCTGTCGCAGCGTGATCCGTCTGGTCGACAACGACGTTCACTACGGCGAGCTGGAACCGCTGACCGGGCTGCTGACGCGGGACGCGTTCTCGGATCGCGTCGCGACCATCGTCACCCGGGCCAGGGACGACGACCGCTTCCTGGCCATCGTCGTCGTCAGCCTCGACAGCTTCTCGCTGTTGACCGCGATGGGCGGCGACGCCGGCGCCAAACAGGCCAGGGTCGCGATCGGGCAGCGGCTCCGCGAGACGCTGCGGCGCGACGCCGTCCTCTCCCACGTCGGCGAATCGGAGTACCTCGTCGCCGACACCTTCGCCAGCACCGACGCCTCGGTGCTCACCGACCGGCTGCAGCACACCGTGCGCACCGCCCCCTACCGGCTGACCGCCAGCATCGGCACGGTCATCACACCGCTGGAACACCTCGTCGGGCATCCGCCGCACGACGTCGTCGAGGAACTGATCACGATCGCCACGTCGAACGTGTACCGCGCCCGCCGCAACGGCGGCCAGCGCACCGAGACCACCGCCAATCCCGAACTCACCTCGCTGCGCAACGCCGACGAGTGGGACGACGACGATCTGACGGCCTGAGCGCGCCTCGACACCACCGTCACGGCGAGCGCGGCCGGGTCGCGCCCTCGGCGCGCACCGATCCGCGCCGCCGGTCGACGCCGCCGGCGGCCAACGGGGTCGCGACGTCTTCGAGGGACTTGCCTTCGGCGTCCACGGCGAGGAACCACGCGATCAGCCCGCCGCCGACCATCACCGCCGCACCCAACAGGTAGCCCAGGAACAGCAGCACCGGCCGCGACCCGTCACCGATCAGGGCGCCGTAGACCACCGGCCCCAGGGCGCCGAAACACTGTGCGATCGCGAAGAACACGGCAATCGCCTTGGCGCGGACCTCGAGGGGGAAGATTTCGCTCACCGTCAGGTACGCCGAGCTCGCGCCGGCCGACGCGAAGAAGAAGATCACGCACCACGCGACGGTCTGGGTGATGGCGTTGAGCACCCCGGCGTAGAACAGGCCCGCGCTCGCCGCGAGCAGCACCCCCGAGAGCACGTAGGTGCCGGCGATCATCTTCCTGCGGCCGATCGTGTCGAAGAAGTGCCCAATGGTCAACGGCCCGGCGAGATTTCCGACGGCGAAGGCGATGAGGTAGAGGGGCGTCGACTCCGACGGCACGCCGTAGAACTTCCCCAGCACCAGCGTGTAGGTGAAGAAGATCGCGTTGTAGAGGAACGACTGGCTGATCATCAGCGACGCTCCCAGGATCGCGCGCTTCGGGTAGTCGCGGAACAAGACTCGCGTCAGCGCCAGGTAGCCGATCTTCTGGGTGGGCCTGAGCTCGATGGCCTTGGCGTCGTCGACGCGCTCCAACGTGACCCCGGTGGCCTCCACCTCGTGCTCGATGTAGGCGATGGACTCCTCGGCCGCCTCCACACGGCCGTTCATCACCTGCCAGCGTGGACTCTCGGGAAGGTGGCGTCGCACCACCAGGATGACCAGACCCAGCACCGGGCCGATCAGGAACGCGAGCCGCCACCCCAGGCTCAGGTCCATCGCCTTGAGGAAGACGAACGTACCGAGGGTGCCGATTATCGCTCCGGCCCAATAGGTTCCGTTGACGGCGATGTCGACCCGACCGCGGTAGCGAGCGGGGATCAACTCGTCGATCGCCGAGTTGATGGCGGCGTACTCGCCGCCGATGCCCATGCCCGCGATGAAGCGGGTGACGTAGAGGAACGCGACCCACCCCAGACCGTTGCCGAGGGTCAGCGCGGTGAGGCCGCTGCCCACCAAGTAGACGCCGAGGGTGACCATGAACAGGTTGCGCCGGCCGAGCTTGTCCGACAGGCGCCCGAAGAACAACGCACCGACGACCTCGCCCGCCAGGTACACGGTGGCCAGGAAGCCGACGGCGGTCGACGAGAGGCCCAGGGTCTCCGGCTGACTGAGGGTGTCGGCGACCGCGCTGGCCACGGTGATCTCGAGCCCGTCGAGGATCCACGCCACCCCGAGTGCCACCACCAGCCGGGTGTGGAACGGCGACCACGGCAATCGGTCGATCCGGGCGGGGATGAGACTGCGGATCGCGCCGCCTTGCGTCTCGGCGGGTGTCACCATGGTCGCCTCCTCGGGAATCGACGCGCTCTCGCCGAACGGCAATTCCCAACGGCCGGCCCGCGGAAACCATCCGCGTCGCGACCGTCCGACGGACCGGTATCGGCGGCCGGGCGGATGACGCGGTATGGTGACCGACGTGAACATCGGCACGCGCAGCTATTGGCGCTTTATCTCGGCTCCGGGTGGAGCCTGCGATAAGGCGCTGTAACTCGACGCGCGATACGCCACCCGGAGCCCAGCAGTGACCACGAGGTCGCTGCTTTCGTCATTTCAGGGCTCCGGAACGTCGACGGGTGAGCCCTGGGAAACCACTCACAGGAAGCCCGCACACATCGTGACCATCACCAGCACCATCGCAGACGTCGAACCGACCTCCGACCGACGCATCGTCTCCTTCCGGCCCGTGCCGCCACCCGAGCAGCTCCTGGCCGAGCTCCCCCTCGGTTCCGACGGCGCCGCGGCGGTACGACGCCACCGCGACGAGATCACCGAGATCCTCGCCGGCCGCGACGACCGACTGCTCGTCGTCGTGGGTCCCTGCTCGGTCCACGACCCGGTCGCGGCGCTGGACTACGCACGCCGACTGAAGCCGTTGGCCGACGCCTACGCCGACCGCCTCAAGATCGTCATGCGGGTCTACTTCGAGAAGCCCCGCACCACCGTCGGCTGGAAGGGGCTCATCAACGACCCCGGCATGGACGGCACCTACGACGTCGAGCGGGGGCTACGCACCGCGCGGGCGCTACTGCTCGACATCGGCGCGATCGGGTTGGCGGTGGGGTGCGAATTCCTCGAGCCCACCAGCCCGCACTACATCGCCGACACCGTGTCCTGGGGCGCCATCGGGGCCAGGACGACCGAATCCCAGATCCATCGTCAGCTGGCCTCCGGGCTGTCGATGCCGGTCGGGTTCAAGAACGGCACCGACGGCAACGTTCAGCCGGCCGTCGACGGCGTGAGAGCCGCTGCGGCGCAGCACGTCTTCTTCGGTATCGACGACCTCGGGCGCGGTGCCATCGTCGAGACCGCGGGCAATCCCGACTGCCATCTGATCCTGCGCGGTGGATCGTCGGGCCCCAACCACGATGCGCGCTCGGTCGCCTCGGCGATCGAGGGCCTGGTCGCGGCGGGGCTGCCGGACAACGTGATGGTCGACTGCTCGCACGCCAACTCGGGCAAGGATCACGTGCGCCAGGCCGAGGTCGCCGACGAGATCGCCGCCCGCATCGCCGCCGGCGAACGCGGCATCAGCGGGTTGATGCTGGAGAGCTTCCTGGTGGCCGGCGCTCAGCCCGTCACCGGAGACCTCGTCTACGGCCAGTCCGTCACCGACGCGTGCATGGACTTCACCACCACCGCCGGAATCCTGGCACGTCTGCACGCCGCCAAAGCCCACTAGCCGCAATGTGACTCGCCTCGTCTCGCCGCTGATCCTGCTGGCGGTCGTCGCCGTCCCGGTCGTCGGTTGGTTCGCCGGCGGCTGGGCGGGCGGCACCACGCTCGTCGTCTACTGGTTCGAGACGGTGGCCGCGTCGGCGTTCATCTGCGCGCGCATCCTGCTGCACCGTCGCATGACGCCCCGGCGGGGCCACTTCGGGTACCGGGCCGGTGGAACCAGCCGGCGCGGCACGCAGCGGTCGTCCTTCCTCGCGGGCTTCGCGGTGACCAGTTTCGGTTTCTGCGCCGCCCATGCGGTGTTCCTCGGGGCCATCCTGTTCCTGCTGACCAAGGACGCCGATCGTCGCCTGGCCCAGGTCGACTGGCGCACCGCGGGTTTCGGTTGCCTCATCGTGCTCGCGTTTCTCACCGTGGACTTCGCGGTGGACCTGCTCACGTTGCGGCGGTGGTCGTTCTGGCGGCTCGAGCAGTTCGCCCATCGGGGCCTGAGCCGAGTGGTCGTCGTCCACTTGACGCTGATCTTCGGACTGATCGGACTCGCGCTGACCGATGCCGCCGACGCCTTGTTCGGCGTCTTCGTCGTCCTCAAGACCCTCGCCGCCGTGAGCCTCGCGCTGCCGCAGTGGGAACCGCGGGACGCCCCGCCGTGGTTGAGCCGCACCATGAATCGAGTTCCCGGCGTCCGCTCCGGGGAACGCTTCGAAGATTCGTGGACGAAGAGCCGGGCCGCCGAGGCCGCGCGCCGCGACGACAACGAACGGCCCTGGGTCAGGCCGTGACCGCGCCGCCGGCGACGGTCTGCAATCCGACGGACTCCCGCATCTGACCGAGCACGCGCACCACCACCTGCGCGGCCAGCCACAGCGCGACCCGGTCGTCGGTGGAGACATCGGTCAGCATCTCGGCGATGCGCTCTCGGCGCTGGTCTGCCCGGACGTCCCACAGCCGCCGGCCCGCCTCGCCGAGCGCCACCAACGACGCCCGACCGTCTTCGGGGTCACTGCGCCGCTCCACCAATCCCTGGCGCTCCAAGCGTTGCACCAGCTGCGTCATGGCCGACTGGCTGGCCCCCTCCGCCTCGGCGAGCGCCGTCAGCCGCATCGGCCCCTCGCGGTTCAGCCGGTTCAGCGTGAGGGTCGCGCTGGCGCTCAGCTCGCCGCGGTCGGCCAGGTACCGCCACATCGTGTCCGCCCCCATCTCGACCATTTCGGAGATGACGTCGACCCCACCGGGTTGCTCCATGGTCAATTTATATCACCCACCTGATGCAAAAGAGACCTGGCAACGCGCGGGGAGCCGGGTTTATTCCACCGCGCGGGAGCATCCTCACCAGTGACATTGATTCCCGTACGGGTGCTGTGAGCCACGGCGTTCGGATTGAACAATTGATCGTTCATGGGATATAAATCGTCGGTGCCATTGGGCCAAGGGATGAACGCATGAGCCAACGATCGACGGCCAGGACCGTGCTGGCGAAGGCCTGGCTGCCGCTGGTCGCCGTCGTCGCTGTGACCGTGGGTGGCCTCGGCATGTGGAAGGTGCACCAAGCGTCGGCACCCGGGCCGGTGATCGCCGTCAACGGCCCGCAGGCACCGCCCGAATTCGTGCCGAAGCAGCTCACCTACGAACTGGACGGCTCGCTCGGCAGCGGCGGCATGCTCTCCTACATCGACCTCGACGGACATCCACACACGGTGAACCTCGACTCGCTGCCGTGGTCGCACACCGAGACCACCACGCTGACCGTCGTCTCGGGCAGCATCTCCGCTCAGGTGAAGGGCGGTGACGTGCACTGCCGGATGCTGGTCAACGGCGTCGTACGCGACGAGCAGTCGGCAACCCGTCAGGACGCCGACGTCACGTGCCGGGTGAAGTCGGCGTGAGCGCGCACCGGGCGAAGCGCCCCTTCTTCCCGAGAGTCGTTCGGCTCCTTGCCATCCCGATCATCGTGTTCTGGGGTTTGGTCGCCGTCACGACGAACACCTTCATCCCGAAGGTCGAGGACGTCGCGGCGGAACTCGCCGGCCCGATGATTCCGACCTATGCGCCGTCGCAGGCGGCGATGCTGCACATCGGCGAGAAGTTCCAGGAGTCCACCTCGACCAGCTTGACCATGGTCGTGCTGGAGGCGGACCACCCGCTCAACGGCGACGACCATCGGTACTACGACGACCTGATGCAGCGGTTGAAGAGCGACCCGCAGCACGTGCAGTACGTCATGGACCTGTGGGGCAAGCCGTTCTCGGCCGCCGGCGCGCAGAGCGTCGACGGCAAGTCCACGTTCGTGTTGCTCCGGCTGGCCGGTGACATCGGCCAGATCCAGGCCAACCAGTCCGTCGACGCCGTCCGCGCCGTCATCGCCCACGACACACCGCCACCCGGCCTCAAGGCCTACGTCAGCGGTGCGGCCCCGCTGGCCTCGGACACGCTGACCATCGCAAACTCGAGCCTCAACGACATCACCATCGTGACGATCTTCCTGATCATCGCGATGCTGCTGCTGGTCTACCGCTCCCCCACCACGGTGCTGATGCCGCTGGCGACGGTGCTCTTCGAGATGCTGATCGCCAAGGGCGTCGTCTCCACCCTGGGTCACTTCGGGCTCATCCCACTGTCGTCGTTCGCGGTGAACATCGTGGTCGCCCTGACTCTCGGCGCCGGAACCGACTACGGCATCTTCCTGATGGGCCGTTATCAGGAGGCACGCCAACTCGGCGAGACCCGGGAGGAGGCCTACTTCACCGCCTACCGCAGCGTCACGCCCATCATCATCGGCTCGGGTCTCACCATCGCCGGCGCCGGGTTCTGCCTGAGCTTCGCCCGTCTCGACTACTTCCACACCATGGGCCCGGCCGTCGCCATCGCCATGCTCGTGACCATCTCGGCAGCGTTGACGCTCGGCCCGGCGATCCTGACGGTGGGCAGCCTGTTCGGGCTCTTCGACCCGAAGCGGTTGGTGCGCGGGCACTTCTACCGGCGCATCGCGGCCAGCGTGGTGCGGTGGCCGGTACCCATCCTCGCGGCCAGTTGCGCCGTCGTGATGATCGGAGCACTGTTCGTGCCGACCTACCGGGTCAGCTACGACGACCGGCAATACCAGCCGACCGATGCATCCGCGAACCAGGGTTTCGCCGCCTCGGACCGGCACTTCCCCCAGAGCAAGCTGTTCAGCGAGATGCTGATGGTCGAGTCGGATCACGACATGCGCAACTCGGCGGACTTCATCTCGCTGGACCGGGTGGCCGGCGCCCTCATCCGCGTGCCCGGCGTCGCCATGGTGCAGAGCATCACCCGCCCCCTGGGCCGGCCGCTGGACCGGGCGACGCTGCCCTATCTGTTCACCACCCAGGGTGGCGCCAGCGGGCAACAGCTGCCCTTCAACCAGCAGTCCAACGCCGACACCGAGGAACAGGCGCGGATTCAGGCCGACACCGTCGCGACGCTGAGCAAGACGATCGACCTCAACCAGAAGCTGGCCGACGACCTGCACGCCACGGTTCTCACCTTCGAGAACCTGCAGGCCGTCACCGAGGAGATCAACGCCGACATCTCCAACCTCGACGACACCTTCCGGCCGCTGAAGAGCTACTTCTACTACGAGCCACACTGTTACGACATCCCGCTCTGCTACGCGTTCAGGTCGCTGTTCGACGGCTTGGACGGCATCGACAGTCTCCGAGAACAGATCGGCAACGCGGTCACCGACTTTCAGGCCGTCGACGCCCTGATGCCGCAATTGGTGGCGCAGTTGAAGATTCAGCGCGACCAGACGCAGATGCTGCAGGCCGTCATCGTGAAGTCCTATGGGCCGGCGCATCTGCAGTCCACGCAGACGGGCCAGACCTTCGACGATCTGATCAACGTGGGCAACGACTTCGACGCCTCCCGCAGCGACTCGTTCTTCTACATGCCGCGCGAGGCCTTCGACAACGACGACGTCAAGGCCGGCATGCAGCTGATGATGTCGCCGGACGGCAAGGCCGCCCGCTTCATCGTCACCCACGAGGGCAACGCGATGGGGCCCGAAGGCGTCGAACACGTCGAGAAGTTCCCCGAAGCCATCCAGATCGCGCTCAAGGAAACCTCGCTCGCCGGGTCGAAGATCTACATCGGCGGCGCGGGATCCAACAACCTGGACATCAAGACCTATGCGGCATCGGATCTGCTCATCGTGGCGATCGCCGCGTTCATCCTGATCTTCCTCATCATGCTGTTCCTGACGCGAAGCCTGATGGCGGCCTTGGTCATTCCCGGTACCGTCGCGTTCTCGTTCGCCGGCGCCTTCGGCCTCTCCGTGCTGGTCTGGCAGCATCTCATCGGCCTGCACCTGCACTGGCTGGTGCTGCCGATCACCTTCATCATCCTGGTGGCGGTGGGGTCGGACTACAACCTGCTGCTGATCGCGCGCGTCAAGGAAGAGCTGGGGGCCGGGCTGCACACCGGCCTCATCCGCGCGCTCGGCAGCACCGGCGGGGTGGTCACGTCGGCGGGCCTGGTGTTCGCGTTCACCATGCTGGCGATGCTGACCAGCGATTTGCGGACCATCGGCCAGGTCGGCACGACGGTGTGCATCGGCCTGCTCCTCGACACGTTGATCGTGCGCTCGTTCATCGTGCCGTGCCTGCTGCGTCTGTTCGGACCGTGGTTCTGGTGGCCGACGCTGGTGCGCTCGCGTCCGCTGCGGCAGGCGTCCGACTTCGGGGTGAAGCAATGAGTTCGGCGCCGTGGGCCCTCCTCGCGACGATCGCCTTCGTGGCCATCGTGGTGTTCGCCGTCCTCGCGTCGGTCGGCGTCGCGCGCCTGGTGCGTCGACCGACGCTGCCGCTGAGCGAGCACATCGGCGGCACCCCAGCGGTTTTGGCGAAGCTGCGCAAGCGCGAGCCGATGTCGGACGAGGAGGTGGCCCTCGCAACGCGGGCGACGTCCGACCGCGGGTCGTTGCTGGCGCTCTGCATCCCGGCGACCATCTTCAGCATCGGGTGCTTCTACGTCTTCGGCAGCCTCGAGCACCTGCACGGCGCCACCCCGTCGGAGCGCACCTTCCTGGGCGTGATCCCGATGTTCACCTCGACCAACCTCTTCCTGCGAATGGTCAAGAGCGCCAGCCTCAGACGACGACTGAAGAAGCGCACGCCGTAGGGATGCGCTTCTTCGTCGCCGCGCTACGTCAGACCGTGGGACTGATCCGCTCGGGCAGACCCAGCAGCGCCTTGCCGAACACCTCGTACCCCACGTGGGCGTTCTGCCCCGCGTGTCGGGCGAGGACGTTCGCGTCGCGCCACACCTGCTGCATCGGGCTGGACTCGGCGAAGCTGCCCGCGCCGTAGAGGTCGGCGGCGACGTTGACCGCCTCCAGCGCCTGGGTCATGGCGTAGCCGCACTGGGCCCGAATCTTGGCTCGCGCAGCATAATCGGGCCGGATGCCCCGAGCGGCCGCGGCGTCGAGCTCGTCGACCACGTGCACCGCGTGCAGTCGGGCGGTCTCCAACGCGAGGGCGGCCCTTGCCAGCTGGATCTGGACGCCGACCGAGTCGGCCTGCCGGTGGTAGACGGTGTGGTGCAGCGGCTTGGCGTCGGCCTTCTCGGTGGCCAGGGCCAGCGCGGCCCGCCCCAGACCCAGTAGCGGACACAGAATCGACAGCGAGAGCACCGACCCCGTGTGCGGCCGGTCGTCGGCGTCATCGGCATCGCCGGAGGACGCGCCCTCGGCGATGTCGGACAAGCGGATCGTGCGGTGCGCCGGAACGAAGACGTTCTCGGCGGCCAGGTGGTGTGACCCCGTGCCCCGCATGCCGACGGTGCGCCAGGTGTCCTCCACGGTGACCTCCGCCATGGGAATCAGGCACAGCAGCACGTCGGGCGTACCCGCGTCGTCGGTGACCAGCGCGCCCACCGCCGCCCACGTGGCGTGCGGTGCACCGGAGGCGTAGGGCCACCGGCCGGTGACGAGCACTCCGCCGTCGACGCGCTGGGCGGGAGTCGGAGTGATGCTGCCGGCGATCCGTGCGTCGGGGTCCTCGCCGAAGACGTCCTCCCGCGCCCGTTCGGAGGCGAGCCCGACCAGCCAGCCCGCCACGGCGCCGAGGCTGACGACCCAGGCGGCCGAGCCGTCGACCTCGCCGAGCGCCTCGGTGACGTCCAGCAGGGTCCGCAGACTCGCCTGCTGACCACCGAACCGCCTGGGCACCAGCAGGCCGAAGAGTCCGGCCTCGGTCAGCGCCTCGACGACCTCGTCGGGCTGGCGACGATGGACGTCTCCATAGCCGGCGTGCTGGCGCAGCAGCGGTTGCAAGGCGACCGCCCGTGCGACCAATTCTTCGGGCGTCGAGGCAGATTGCACGTCGACGGAGGTGTGAACGCTCATGATAGGAACCTTTCGGTGATGTTCGTCGGGGGTGGCTTGCGTCGCGGTTCGGCGGCTGCGCCGGACTCACAGCGGAATGAACACCCCGAAGAACCAGAACCCCCAGACGCCGCGTCCCTGGTCGAAGAACGGCTCCGCACGTGAACCCCGGTAGCTGAAGGGGCGGTGATCACGGCGTCCGTCGTCGAACCCGCGCTGATCCCACCGCCGGTCGTCGAACCCGAAGCCACCCCTGTCGTGGCGGCCGTCGTCACCCCGGCCCTGGCAGAAGTGCCCGAAGCACCGATCCTGGTGAAGGCCGCTGTCCGCCAACGCGGTTCCACCACCTACCCCGAGCCCCAGAGCACCCGCGCTCAGGGCGCCGGCGATCGCTACCCGTGCGGTGATCTTCGCCAGTTTCATGCTGCATTCTCCTTCGACGTTCCGACGTGGCCCCGCCGCGGACGGACGTTGCGGCGGGTTGCGGCGGATCACTCGCAAGTCGTTGCGGTGCAACGCTTCCTGGTGACCGATTCGCATGAACCCAGCATGCATCGCAGTGCGTCCTGCCACGTGAAGAGAGCATGGAGATCGCGTGGAGAATGCCGTCGCCTCGACGGGCGGCCCCGCTTAGGGCACGAGCCACCGCCACTGCGCGGTCAACCAGCCCTGCGCGCCGGGGAGCTTGTCGTGCACCGCGGCCACGACGCCCGGCCAGAGCAGGCTGTCGTAGTCGTCGCCCGAGAGCCAGCCCCCGGATCTCACCTTCGGCAGCCACGCGTCGACGTCGGCCGCGACGCTGTCGTAGTCGTGGCGGGCGTCGAGGTGCACCCACGCCAACGAGCCGTCGACGAAGAAGTCGGCGGCCTTCGGCGACGAGCTGATGAAGACGTGGACGTCGTCGGCGAACCCGCAGGCGATCACGTTGCGATGCAGCAGCCCCGCGAAGGTCCCACCGCCGTACTCGACCGCCGGACCGTGGGCGTTCTCGCTCGCGAGTCCCTCTTCGCCGCTGCCGCGACAGGTGTCGACGCCGATGACGGTGAAGTCACGTCCCGAGGTGCGGACCACGTCGGCGAGGGAACACAGGCTGCGCCCGAGATAGGAGCCGACCTCGACGAAGGTGCTGCCCTCCTCGAACACCTCGACGGCTTCCTGCTGGCCTTCACGCCAGTGGAACCAGCCGGGGATGTCGGACCATTGGTTGACGTCGGTGGCGAATGCGTCCTGCGGTGGGTGGCTCACCACGGGACGGTTCCCCGTTCCGCGGTCGGATAACCGCGTCGGGCGTCACTCGACCCGCGTCAGCCACGCACCTCGGAGACCGGGACTGCCGCGTCGACGCGGGCACCGGTCACGGTTGCCCTGCGGTGCCACAGCGGCGGAAGCCGGTATGTGGCCACGAAGGCCACTGCGGCGACGGCGAATCCGACGAAGTAGGTGAGGTCGCCCCACTCGGGATGCGCGACGGAGACCGGGCCCGTGTAGAAGGACAGCTGCCAGAACGGGACGGACGCGACCGCACCGACGAGCCAGGCGACGAAACCCCACTCCAGGATCCGGGTGGTGTCATACAGCTCGGCGATTCGCTCGTGCCGCCGGTTCAGGACGTAATCCAGAAGCAGAACGGCACCGAAGGGGGCGATGAGGTACGCGCCCAGGAACAGGAACGTCTTGAACTTCGACTCGAAGTTCTCGTCGGCCCAGAGACTGATGAGGAAGGCGATCACGCAGATGAAGATGACGGCGGTGCGACGGCTCACGGGGATGCGCAGCGTCTGAATGGAGATGGCGCCGCCGTAGACGTTGAGGAAGTTCTGGGAGAACGACGACAACAGCACGGTGAGCAGCGCAGGGATGGCGAACGGGCCGGTGAGGCGTTGCAGTGCCTCGATGGGGCTCTCCCCGGTGGCCGCCGAACCGCCCAGGATGGCTCCGGCGATGCCGAGCCACGACAGCGAGACGAAGTTGCCGACGGCCGTCCACAGGCCGGCGGCCCGGTTGACCCCCACCTGGTCCGGCAGGTAGCGCGAGTAGTCCGAGGCGAACGGCCACCAGGCGATGAGGAACGACAGGAAGAATCCTGCGAAGGTCACCCACCCGCCGACGTTGCCGACCCAGTAGGTGGCGGCCGGGTTGCTCCCGAACGCGCCCTGGTAGCCGCGGGCAACCGAGACGACGGTGATGACCAGGAATCCGACGCAGAGCACGACCGCCAGGATCCGTTGCAGGTAGTGGATCATGTTGTAGCCGTAAATCGCGACGACCAGCTGCACCGACACGAGCACGAGGGCTGCCACCCAGTACGGGATCGCCGGCGCCAGCGCGTGTGCCGCTTGGGCGCCGAGGATGACGGTGACTGCCGCCCAACCGATTCCGGCGAAGACGTTGATATAGGCAACCGGGATGAAGTTCCCGTAGAAACCGAGTGGTCCGCGGGCCTGAATCTGCTGGGCCACCCCCAGACGCCCGCCCATCCGGGACAGAATTCCCATCACCACGGCGCCCACCAGCGAGCCGACCAGGATCGCCGCCACGGCGCTCATCAGGGACAGCCCCATGCTCGCCGCGCTGAAACCCAGCACCATGATGGGGAAGTTCATCCCGGCAGCGAACCAGATGAAGAACTGCGACAACGGCTTTCCGTGACGCTCCGAGTCGGGGATCGCGTCCACCCCATACGGTTCGACCGTGGTGATGCTGCTGCGGTATCCGAGATCGGGAGTGAGTTCGTTGGTTACCGACGGTGGAACGTCCTGTTTCATCAGGCTGCCTTTCACAGAAGCTGTTCATGACCCTCGGGGAAGGGAGTCGCCGTCCGCAACCGGACGCCCCTACGGATGCCGCGCTACGCGCCAGATGTGACCCACCGCACTATCTGTTGCATGGCACAAACCATATGCCTCCGTCGGATCGCGGTCAATGACGTATTTCAATACGTCTTGGTGACGGCGATGAGTCCGGCTCGTTACGCCATCCGGATACTGCTCTCGAACAACGCATTCGACCACGTCACCACCCGTCACCAGGGCCTCGTGGCCACCCCGCTCCCTACCGTCGAGTGCCAGCCGTTGGGCTGGAGGATGCGATCCATGACCGCTTTTCTGGCATACAACAGCTCTAGGATCGGACATAATGGGGTTGCCCTACCCCCGAAAGTGAGCCGAACGTGACGATGGACGACCCGTGGTTGGTGGCAATCGATCTGCAGGAGGTCTTCCGGCAACCGGACAGCGGGTGGTTCACACCCCGGTACGACGAGGCCGCCGCCGGCACGCTGGAGCTGCTGCCGCTGTTCGGCCCCCGGGTGGTCTTCACGCGGTTCGTCGCCCCCACGAATCCGATCGGAGCATGGGTCGACTACTACGAAAAGTGGCCGTTCGCACTAATTCCCGCCGACGATCCGCTATACGACCTGTCCGCGGAGTTCGCCTCCGAGCCGCACGCGGTCGTGAGCGCGACGACACTGGGCAAGTGGGGCCCCGACCTGGCGGCGGCGATGAATGGCAGCCGCGAGATGGTGTTGACCGGGGTCGCGACCGACTGCTGCGTGCTCTCCACCGCGCTGGCAGCGGCCGACGCCGGCGTGCACGTCCAGGTGGTGGCCGACGCGTGCGCAGGAGTGTCCGACCGGGACCACCAGCGAGCGCTGGAGGCGATGGCGCTCTACGCCCCCCTGGTCGACGTCACGACGGTCGAGCGGGTTCGACGCCAACTGTCGTGAACGTCGACGGCTCAGGGTGATTGCTGCAGTCCGGCCAGCAGCGCCTGCCGGCTGGCGCGAACGTGTTCCCGCATGACGCGCTCGGCGCTGTCGCCGTCCTTGTCCACGATCAGGTCCAACACCACGTGGTGCTCCCGGTCGGATTGCAGGGGCCGGCCGGGCTGGCTCAGCGAGGTGTGCACCAGTCGGGCATAGGCCAGCTGGTTCATCAGCATCCGGTAGTGGGCCTCGAGCTTGTGGTTGTCGGCCCCGACGATCAGCAGATCGTGGAACTCCTCCACGAGCTCGGCGTATCTCGCCCGGTCGTCCCGGGCCACCGCCACGTCAGCCTGCCGCAGGTTCTCCTCGAGCTGGTCGATCTCCGCGACCCGTCCGCGCTGCGCCAGCAACCGGGCCGCCGCACCTTCGAGCAGTTCCTTCATCTGGAACAGCTCGGTGACCTCGCGGCGCGACGGCGTGGTCACGAATGTGCCTACGCGGGGCCGAATCTCGATGAGGCCCTCGGTCTGCAGCTGCTTGAACGTCTCGCGGACCGGTGTCCGACTCACCCCGAATTCCTCGGCGATGGCGAGTTCGGAGATGTTGACGCCCGGAGCGATCTCACCAGCGATGATGCGACGCCGGACTTCTCCGATTAGTCGCGACTGGATCGAGCCCTTGCCCGATCCGTTGGTGCTGCTCATCCCGGTCCCCTACGTCGTTGCGGTCGACGTCAGCTTAGGGCAGCCAGATTGCTCCCATCGAAGAACTTGCCCGCGCTGTAGACCATGGGAGCCCGCTCCTCCACCTCGGCGTGCACCACTCGACACATGAAGACGGTGTGGGTGCTGGCGTGCAACCGTTCGCGGATCTCCGCCTCCATCGTGGCGGCGCTGCGCCCGATGAGGGGGCTGCCATGCGGCCCCGGGCGCCAGTCGAGGCCGGCGAACTTGTCGTCGGACTTGACCGCAAACCGGTTCACCACGTCGAGCTGGTCGACGGACAGGATGTTGATGGCCAGGTGGTTCGCTCGATAGAGGCAGTCATGCGTCGACGAGGTGTGCTGCACGGCCACCATCACCATCGGCGGATCCAGGGAGATGCTGGCGAAGGCGTTGACCGCCAAGCCGCGCGGTGTGTCGTCGTCCAGTGCCGTCACCACGGTGATGCCGGTGACGAAGAGCCTGTTGACCTGCTTCATCATCGCGGGGTCGGGCCGGGTGGTCGCGTCGTCGACGGTCACGGCGTCACTGATCCCGGCCGACGGCGATGATGCCCAGCGCGGTCAGCAGCGTGCGCGGATCCCAGGTGACGAACTCCTCGACGATGCGCTCGCCGTCGAAACGGGCGAAGGTCGCCCCGCTGACCTCGACCTCCCGCTTGGTCGCGGGCACTCCGAGGAACGAGTGCGCGTGACTTCCCTTGCTGTGCCACCGAATTGCGGCCCGATCCCCTTCGACCACGATGTCGTCGACGACGGTCAGCAGATCCGGGAACGCCGAGCGGGTGGCGACGATGGAGGCCTTGAATTCGTCGAGCGCCTGAACCGCTCCGGCACTGCCGTGCCTGCGGTAGTCGGCGTCGAGGACGTCGTCGAGTGCGTCGACGTCACCGCGATCCCACGCGGCCTCCCATGCCGTTCTGATGCGGTCACGTCGGGTGTCGTGGTCAGACATGGTCTTCTTCCTTCGAACGGTTCTCGTGGACAACGTGGTTGGACGGGATGCCGGGCGGTCCGCCGGGTGGTCGCACCCCTGCGGCACGGCGATCGGCGATCAGCTCCATCCAGAACGCCACGGTCAAGCCCGCGATGATCACCAAGAACGGCAGTGACGCGACGATCACCGTGTTCTGCAGCGCGCTCAGTCCCCCGGCGAACATCAGGACGACGGCGGTGAGTCCGGTGAGAACGCCCCAGAGGACGAGGACGGAGCGCCGCGGCGTCAGCGTGCCGTCGCACGTCAGCATTCCGAGGACGTAGGTGTTCGCGTCCGCGCCGGAGACGAAGAACATCACGACGAGCAGGATGGCCACCACCGAGGTCACGGTGGCGAAGGGGAAGTACTGCAGGGTGGCGAAGAAGGCGCTGTTGATGTCTTCCGACGTCCGCTGCGCGATGGTGCCGCCGCGGAACATGTCCACGTGGATGGCGGCTCCCCCGAAGACGGTGAACCAGGTGAAGAACACGACGCTGGGTACCACCAGCACGCCCATGATGAAGCCGCGGATGGTCCGCCCCTTGGAGATCTTCGCCAGGAACACCCCGACGAAGGCGCCCCAGGAGACCCACCACGCGAGCATGAAGTAGGTCCACCACTGCATCCACTCCAGCCCGCCGAAGGCCGTGCCCTGCAGGCTCATTCGGAAGAAGTCGGTCGCCCAGGTGCCGAGGGACTCGACGTACAGGTTGGCGATGAACACGGCGGGGCCGACGACGAGGATGAAGACGAACAATCCGACGGCCAACACGGCGCTGCCCTGGCTGAGGAACTTGATGCCCTTGTTCACCCCGGTCACGGCGGACATCGTGAAGATCACCGTGACGGCGGCGATGATGACGACCTGCGTGGCGTTGGTGACGGGCACGCCGAACAGCGACGCGAGTCCGTTGTTGACCTGCAGGGCGCCCAGCCCAAGGGACGTCGTCGTGCCGAACAACGTGGCGAACACGGCCATGACGTCGATCAGCTTGCCGATGGGGCCGTTGACGCGGTCGCCGAGCAACGGCACGAACAACTGACTGACCAGCGTGCGTCGTCCCTTGCGGTAGGTCGAGTACGCGATGGCCAGGCCGAACACCGCGAAGATGGCCCATGCATGCAGCCCCCAGTCGAAGTAGGAGTACTGCATGGCCCGGACGGCGGCCTGCGGCGACCCGGGTGCGGCGAGGCCGTGCGGGGGCGTGACGAGGTGCGAGATCGGTTCGGCGACACCGTAGGACACCAGCCCGATGCCCATCACCGCGCTCAGGATCATGGCCAACCAGCTGATCGTCTTGAACTCGGGCCGGTCGTCGTCCTTGCCCAACCGCATGTCGCCGAACGGGCTGAATGCTAGGAACACCAGCAGCACGAGGATTCCGAGGGTCACCACCAGGTACAACCAGCCGAAGCTGCCGGTGACCCAGTTCAGCGACGACGTCGTCACCGAGTTGAGGTTCTCGGTGAAGAAGACGGCCCAGGCCACGAACACGGCGGCGACACCCACCGACGTCCAGAACACGGTTCCCAGCCGCCCCGACGAGCGGACCGGTTCGCCCGCTTCCGGTGCGACTTCTGGCGGGACGGCCACGGTGGACACCTCGAGGTCGTTGATCATCTGACACTCCTTCGTCGAACGAACGCCGACCGGCGGATATCCTGTGGCATACAACAGAATGTAAGCGCAGTCACAACTTGCTGTCAACGCGAGGGCCCGGATCGGCTGCCGCGTCAGTGGCGGGGTGGAACACATTGAGGCCACCTCACGCTCTAGAACTGGCGTTTTGCCATTACAGCAATGGTCGAGCCAGGCTCGAGCGCCCAATTCAATCATTCGCACCCTTGACCCGAGACAGTACGAACCTCTATCGTTGTGGCATGCAAGAAGACGAATCCGCCGCCCTCGTCGGCCTCCGAAAGGTCGTCCTCTACCGAGAGGCTGTCGTCACCGAAGGCGGCACGTCGCCCGCGCATCCCGCCCAGCAGGCCAGCGTCGCAGCCGTGATGCGCAACCCGTGGATCGGCACGTCGACCTCCCGCGACCTGTCCCCCGAGACCGCCACGATCGCTCCGATCCTGGCCAGGTTGCTCACCGGCCGACTGCTCGACGCCCTTGGCGGAGTCGGGTCGGTCGAGGCATTCGGCAAGGCCGCAATCGTGGGCAGCGCCGGCGAGATCGAGCACGGCGGAGCACTGATCCACACGCCATACTTCGGCAATCTGATGCGCGAATTCCTCGAGGGCGAGTCGATCATCTGCTTCGCCGACACCCGGGCCGACGCCGGTCAGACGCTGGTCGTCCCCCTGTGGCACAAGAACCACGCCGCGACCCGCAGCCACTATCAGACCATCAGCACCCGGGTGCCCGACGGTCCGAGGGCCGACGAAATCGTCGTCGTCGCCGCCGCCTCGACCGGCCCGCGCCCACATCCCCGCATCGGGGACCGTACGACCGATCCCGCCGTAACCGTCAAGAGCTTGGAGAGTGCGCTGTCATGAAGGTCCGCAAGGTCATCACCGTCGTCGAGGAGATCCACACCGAGGGCGGCCGCGCGGTGAGCCCGCCGGCGCGGGTGGCCGTCGTCGCCGCCGTCATCGAAAACCCCTGGTCTGGGCAAGGATTCGTCGACGACCTGTCCGAGGGCATCGACGCCACCGCCTCCGATCTGGGTGCCCTGCTCGCACCTCGGGTACTCGCGGCGCTCGACGCGCCCGCCGAGGCGTACGGCAAGGCCGCCATCGTCGGTCTGGACGGCGAGATCGAACACGGCTCGGGCCTCATCCACACGCTGAAGTTCGGGGATCACTTCCGCAAGGCCGCCAACGCCACCACCTTGCTGCCCGCGGTGGAGAAGCGCGGTCCGTCGGGGGTGGCGTTCGACATCCCGCTCAAGCACATCACCGATGCCACCATCCGGTCGCATCACCAGACCGTCGAGGTGCGGATCGCCGATGCACCGCATCCCGGCGAGATCGTCGTGGCACTCGCCGCCGCCGCGCAGGGCCGCCCCCAGCAGCGCCTCGCCGCCCTGTCCACCGAGCAGTAACGGGTCAGCCCATGACTGCCCCGACACTGGTCTTGCTGCACGGCGTGGGCCTCGACCACCACATGTGGGAGCCGGTGGTCGAGCGCCTGCCCGACACACTGCGGGTCCTCGCGCCCGACCTGCCCGGTCACGGCACGAAGCCCCCGGTCGCCGACGGGGCCACCCTCGCCGACCTGGCCGGTGCCGTCGCCCGGGACATCCCCGCCGGATCACACGTCTTGGGGTTCTCCCTCGGAGCGCTGATCGCCCAACACCTCGCCGTCCACCGGTCCGACCTCGTCGCGTCGCTGATCTCGGTGAGCTCGGTCTGTCGCCGCACGCCGGTCGAACGCGACGCCGTGCTCGCCCGTCTCGCCGCCGCCGAATCCGACTTCGGCGCCTCCGTCGAGGCGTCGATCCACCGGTGGTACGACGGCACCGGGGTCGACGCCGAGCGCATCGTGCGCACTCGAAACACTCTGCTGGCCAACGACCGTCGCAGCTTCGTCAACTGCTACCGGGTGTTCGCGACCGGGGACGCCGACGTCGCACCGCACCTGGGTGACGTGGTGGCGCCGTCGCTCGCCGTCACCGGTGAGCTGGACCCCGGATCCACACCGGAGATGACGCACCGCCTGGCCGCGGCCATCCCGGACTGCAAGGCCGTCGTCGTCCCCCACGCGCGACACATGCTGCCCGTCGAATACCCCGGCGAACTCGCCGAGCTCGTGTCCTCCTTCGTCGAAAGGCTTACTCGTGTCTGAGTTGTCACGGCTCGAACACTTCATCGGCGGCAAGCCGGTCGAACCCGAATCGGGCGAGTACTTCCCCAGCACCAACCCCGCCACCCGCGAGGTGCTCTACGAAGCCGCCCGCGGCAACGCGGCCGACGTCGGCCGTGCGGTGGAGTCCGCCCGGGCCGCCTTCGAGGATCCGCGCTGGCGCGATCTGAGCCAGACCAAGCGTGGGCACCTCCTGCGCCGCCTCGGCGACCTCATCGGCGAGAACGCCGAGGAACTCGCCCGATCGGAGTCCAAGGACAACGGCAAACTGCTGCGCGAGATGCGCGGTCAGCTCGCGAACCTGCCGGAGTACTACTACTACTACGCAGGCCTGGCCGACAAGATCAACGGGTCGGTGATCCCGACCTCCGACCGCCAGGTCCTCAACTACACCTCGCGCGAACCACTGGGCGTCGTCGGCGCCATCACGCCGTGGAACTCCCCGCTGACGCTGACCTCGAGCAAGCTGGCCCCGGCCCTGTGCGTGGGCAACACCGTGGTGATCAAGCCGTCGGAGTACACCTCCGCGACGGTGCTGCGGCTGGCCGAGTTGGTTGTCGAGGCGGGATTTCCGCCCGGGGCGGTGAACGTCGTCACCGGCTTCGGAGCGGAAGCGGGGCAACCGCTGGTGGATCACCCTGCGCTGAGCAAGATCTCGTTCACCGGCAGCACTGCGACCGGGTCGCGCATCGCGTCGGCCACGGCGGGCCGCTTCATCGGCTCGACCCTGGAACTGGGAGGCAAGTCCCCCAACATCGTGTTCGACGACGCCAACGTCGCCAACGCGGCCACGGGCGTCATCGCCGGCATCTTCGCAGCGGCGGGCCAGACGTGCATCGCGGGCAGCCGGGTGTTCGCGCAGCGCGCCGTCTACGACGAGCTGCTCGAAAGGGTCACCAGCAGAGCACGTTCGATCCGCATCGGCGACCCGCTCCTCGACGACACCGAGCTTGGTCCGCTGGCGTTCGCCGACCAGCGCGACAAGGTGGCCTCCTACGTCGACCTCGGCCGCGCCGAGGGAGCGCGGGTGCTCACCGGCGGCAATGCCACCGACGGCGGCCTCGGTGGGTACTTCTACGAACCCACCGTGCTCGTCGACGTCGACAACCAGATGCGTGTGGTTCGCGAGGAGATCTTCGGTCCCGTCGCCGCGATCATGCCCTTCGACACCGAGGACGAGGTGGTGGCGCTGGCCAACGACACCGAGTACGGCCTCGCTGCCGGTGTCTGGACATCCAACCTGTCTCGGGCACATCGCGTTTCGGCGCGACTCGAAGCCGGCACCATCTGGGTGAACACCTACCGGGCCATGTCGCCGATGTCACCGCGGCAGGGCTTCAAGAACAGCGGCGTCGGCGTGGAGCACGGCGTCGAGACGATCCACGAGTACACCCGCCTCAAGAGCATCTGGATCAACACCAACGAAGGTCCCGTGCCGGACCCGTTCGTGATGAGGAGCTGAACATGCCGCTGATCGAGGTCACCATCGCCGAAGGCCGTACCCCAGAACAGATCCGGTCCATGATGAGCGAGGTACACCTGGCCGTCCTCCGAACGGTCGACACCCAGCCCCACCACATCCGCGTCATCGTGCGCGAAGTCCCGCGCTCGCACTGGGCCACCGGCGATCTCACTCTCACCGAGATGGACGCCGCCCGAACCGACGTCCCACCAACCCAGGAGTAGTCATGCGATTCTCGCTTTTCGTCCACATGGAGCGGTGGGACGAGCAGGTCAGCCATCGTCAGTTGTTCGAGAACCTCACCGAGCTGACCCAACTGGCCGAGGCCGGCGGATTCGGCACCGTCTGGATCGGTGAGCACCACGGCATGGAGTACACGATCTCGCCGAGCCCCATGCCGCTGCTGGCATACCTGGCGGGGCAGACCTCGACCATCCGGCTCGGCGCCGGCACGATCATCGCCCCGTTCTGGAACCCGATTCGGGTGGCCGGTGAGTGCGCGCTGCTCGACGTCATCAGTAACGGCCGCATGGAAGTCGGCCTGGCCCGCGGCGCGTACCAGGTCGAGTTCGACCGGATGCTCGGCGGCGTCGCCGCCACCGACGGCGGAAAGTACCTTCGCGAGCTGGTGCCCGCAGTGCGTGCGCTGTGGCAGGGCGACTACGCGCACGACGGGGAGATCTGGCAGTTCCCGACGTCCACCAGCGTGCCCAAGCCGCTGCAGCAGCCGACACCGCCGATGTGGATCGCGGCGCGCGACCCCGACTCTCACGACTTCGCGGTCAAGAGCGGGTGCAACGTGATGGTGACGCCGCTGATGAAGGGCGACGAGGAAGTCGTCGACCTCAAGGGCAAGTTCGACACCGCCGTGGCCAACCATCCCGAGGTGGCGCGACCGGAGATCATGGTCCTGCGCCACACGCACGTGCACCCCGCCGAGGATCCGGAGGGGTGGCGGCCCGCCGCAGAAGCCATCTCGCGCTTCTACCGCACCTTCGACGCCTGGTTCGGCAACAAGTCCACGCCGGTCAACGGGTTCCTCGAGCCCAGCCCGGAGTCGAAGTTCGCCGAACGGCCCGAGTTCGCACTCGAGTCGCTGCACCGCACGGCCCTCATCGGCACACCGGAGGAAGTGGTCGCCCGACTGCGAACCTACGAAGAACTCGGGATCGACGAGTTCAGCTTCTGGTGCGACAACAGCCTGCCGCACGAGGAGAAGCGCAAGTCCCTCGAACTCTTCATCAAGGAAGTCGTGCCCGCGTTCCAGTGACGCAGGCACCAGACCAGGAGCAGCCATGACCACCATCGACACCGCGGCACCGGTCCGCCCCGCCACGCGAGTCCGTGCCGCCGACCTCCGCGAGGCGACCCGCAAGACCGCTCACCTTCGGGCCGACTCGGAGAACGCGGCCCCGGTGTACCTCGACGTCGAGGTGCTCATCGCGCGTGACACGGCGTCGGCGTTCGCTGCACTGGCCGCCGTCCCCGACGCTCCTCGCGAATCGCCAACACCACTGCGGTACATCGGCACTGCGCGGGGTCTGGCCGGTCTCATCGCCGACGTGCAACGCCTCGGCATCGCCGACGCGGTGGTGCTGCTGCCGTTGGCGGATTGCCCGGTGGAAGCCCTCATGCTCGAGGAGTTGGCACCCGGGCTGGCCGGCTGATGTGAACCATCTGGGTCGTGTACGCGCACAATAGATCGTCTTCGTCGTCGTGGACCTCGGTCTTGATGGTGGCCAGCGTCCGTCCGACCTTCAACGGCGTCGAGGTGGCAGTGGCCGTGCTGCGAACGGACCGCAGGAAGTAGGTCGTGGACTCAGCCGTAGTCCACACGCAGCCCTCCCCGACGTTGAGCGCCACGCAGACCGCCGAGGCCACGTCGCACACGCTCATGATGGCGCCACCGTGAAGACCTCCCCCAAGCGTCGAGAGTTCGCGTCGCGTCGGCAGGACGGCCTGCACCCGTTCGGGCCGCAGCACCGGAAACGTCACGCCGAGTGTGGCCGCGAACGGCGCGAGTGCGTAGATCTGCGATTCGTCGATGTTCATCGTCGCGCGAGCCTAGACGACCGACTCGCCGCCGGCGGGTGCCGCCCAGGACAGTCCCGTCGAACCGAGTCGGGCGAGTGAACTGCGCTCGTACCGGCGACCGCGACGCCATCCCGACCTGCCCAAACTGAGTGGAGCTAAGGGGAATCGAACCCCTTGACACTCCTGCGGAAATATACCCTGAGCTGCGCGAATGTCATTCGGAGAGGTTGCGCAGAGACTCGGCTACCTGCAGCTATCCGTCGGCGTGTTACGCGACGTAACAAGTAAGGGGCACCGTTCGAGCCGCTGAGCCATGGGCTCGTACGGCTCGTTGGCGCGCAATCGTCACATTCTGACGAGAACGAAGGGGTACGTGTACGAGCCGGCCGCTTCGCCGCTGCAGCCAACGGGAAATGCCGACGTCACCGTCCCCGTCAAAGTGATCGCGTCCCACGAGTACGTATCCCGCGTCGGGATGGTTCGGCCGTAGTACACGTTGTCGCAACGAAGCCCGAACGGGTCATCGACGACCATCGTGTATCGGCCTGCACGCAAGAGCGCGTTCTGCTCGGAACTAAAAGCCTTCGCCACCGGCCGAGGAATCGTGAGGACGAACACGCATTCGTCGTCGATCGGGCACGCCGCCACCGCCCACACCCATGTGTGAAAGTCGTACCGGCCGATGATGTTCATCTCGTAATTGCCGATCGGCATGCTGGCGGCAGCCGCCACTGGAGCCTGCACTATCGCCGAAAGAGTCACTGCAACAATGGGTGTCGACACCCCAAGCGCGGCCCTGCGCCAAGGATGCTTCCACGATCCTCGGCGCTTCAATGCCGTGCCCGTTGCGCTAGTCGTTCGGCATTCAGGATGGTCACCGTCTTGCCGTCGAGTCGGATCCAAGAGCGGTGAGCGAAGTCGGACAGCGCCTTGTTCACGGTCTCCCTGGACGCACCGACGAGCTGAGCGATCTCTTCCTGCGTCAAGTCGTGTGTGACGGCGAGGACTCCGTCCTGCGGTATACCAAACCGCTTCGCTAGATACAGGAGCTGTTTAGCAACGCGGCCAGGCACATCGGTGAAGATGAGGTCGGCGAGGCTGTTGTTGGTTCGACGCAGACGGCGCGCCAGCACGCGCAGCAGTTGCTCGGTGATCTCGGGTCTGTCAGCGATCCACCTTTTCAGATCGTTGCGGTCCATCGACACGGCGGACACTTCGGTGATCGCAGTGGCGCTCGAGGTACGCGGCCCCGGGTCGAAGATCGAGAGTTCACCAAACATGTCTGAGGGGCCCATGATCGTAAGAAGATTTTCTCGACCGTCCGCGATCCGGCGGCCGATCTTCACCTTGCCTTCAACGATGATGTAAAGCCTCTCCCCCGGCTCGCCGTCACTGAAGATCCTGCGTCCGCGTGGGAAGTGGACCGATCGCAGTTGTGTGACGAGCGCACTGACGGCGGTGGGTTCGACTCCCTGAAAGATCCCCGACCCGGCCAAGATCGCATCCCTGGGCAGCGGTGGACTGGTGGCTGCCATCTGCTCACCTTCGGCTGAGGCAATCGACATTGTCGTGAGGGTAGGCGCTGGCCGACCTCGCGCGACGCGGTCTCCCGCTAGCTGGGCAGTGAAGTCGACATCACCGTGTAAGTCTTCCGCTGAAACCACGAGTGAGAACCAACTCCACGTTGGTCAGAACATCGACGTCGCCGCGGGCCGGGGCAACGACGTTGGCGACGATGCGGCCCGATTCTCTCCACACACGCGTCCTCAACATCTCACCCGGGAACGCGACCCCGGCGAATTGAGCGCCGAAGGAACTGACAGCAGCAGTGTCGCCATCGAGCACGGCGTCGATGAGCGCTTTGCAGATCATTCCGTAGGTACACAAGCCGTGCAGGATGGGCTTGGGAAAGCCTGCGGTCAACGCGAACTCTGGATCCGAGTGCAGCGGGTTGCGATCACCACACAGTCGGTAGAGCAGCGCCTGCTGCGGCATGACCCACAGGTCGATCTCGTGATCGGGCTCCCCGCGCGGTGCCACGCGGACGGCCGAGGGCCCCCGGTCCCCACCAAAATTGCCCTCGCCGCGCGCGAAGACGGAACGCTTCTGCGTCCACAACGGCTCACCCTCCGAGGTGGTAACAATGGTTTCCGACCAGATCACGGCTGCGCTGCCTTTGTCCCAGACGTCGGTGAACCGGGTGACGGCGACACCGTTGCCCGAGGGTGGGATAGAACCCGGTACGAAGATGCCCTCGCTCGCGTGTAGGACCTTCGACAGCTCGATGTCGATACCGGGAAAGCGCACGGCTGGCGGCTCGGTGTCGTGAAAGCTCTGCGCGACGTTGCCGAATGTCGGCAGCACGAGCGGGGTTTCGTCGACTAAATACGCCAACTCGCGTGGGTTGAGCGACTCGGCGCCGGCACCGAGGCCGAGGTGGTAGAGCTGAACATCACTGCTCGTCCAGGAGAACTCGACAGGCGGCAGCTCAGCACCGAGGGCGATGTCAAGGTCAATAGGCATGAATGGACTCCGAGTCGGTTGAGTGTCGCCCTCCCCCGTCGAAGCAGGGCGGGCGACGACGAGTGGGGGCCGGCTACGCGGTGGCCGCGGCGTCCTGCTCGCGTTTGATCTCCAGCGCGATGTCGATGAGCTGGTCTTCCTGGCCACCGATGAGCTTGCGCTGCCCGGCGCGGTGCAACAGCTGATGCGCAGGCACCCCGTAGCGGTCGGCCTGGCGGATGGCGTGCTTGAGGAAGCTGGAGTACACCCCGGAGTAGCCCATCACCAACGCGTTGCGGTCCAGCAGACACTCCTGGGGCATCGCCGGGCGGACCACGTCCTCGGCGGCGTCGGCGATCTCGAAGA
>NZ_NPKR01000013.1 GCF_008329535.1 Mycolicibacterium sp. P1-18 | reverse complement strand
CCGAACCCGGAAGCTAAGCCTACCAGCGCCAATGATACTGCCCCTTCGGGTGGAAAAGTAGGACACCGCCGAACACCCTTTCACCTAAGGCCCCCAACACCGTTGGGGGCCTTAGGCATTTCCAGGGCAATTATTCGAATTGTCAGTCGAATAGCGTGGCGACTGGAAACAGGCGATTGCGTTCCATTTCCAGTAATTGCCTTTTCCTATTTAGTCCGCCGCCGTATCCCGTCAAACTGCCATTCGCACCAATGACGCGATGGCACGGCACGATGATGCCGATCGGATTGTGGCCATTGGCCAACCCGACGGCGCGGGACGCGCCAGGTGACCCGATCTCCAACGCAAGCTGGCCATAGGAACGCGTCTCTCCGTACGGAATTTCGAGTAACGCGGCCCAGACCCGCCGCTGGAAGTTCGTGCCGACGAGGTCCAACTCCAGGTCGAAGTCGAGGAGATCGCCGGCGAAGTACGCCTCCAACTGCGCGACGGCGTCGTCGAAGTGCGAGTCGTCGTTCTCCCAGCCGTCGTGACTGGGTTCGTAGGTCTGGTCGACCATCCTGAGGTGTCGTAGTCGGCCACCACTGCCGGCCAACGTCAACAACCCGACTGGGCTCTCGATCGTGCGGAACTGAACGGTCTCCATCACGTGACCTTCGTCGAGCTCTTGGGCGGCCAGTAGTTGACGTCGTGCTCGAGGGACGTCCAAAGATGCTGAGTCGCATAGGCTCGCCACGGACGCCATGGACCGCTGCGCTCCGAGAGCACCTTGGGATCGGCGGGCAGTCCCAACATCTTGGCTGCGGCCAGGACACCGAGATCTGTCACCGGGAACGCGTCGGGGTCGCCCAGCCCCCGCATGGCGATCACCTCGGCGGTCCACGGTCCGATTCCGGGCAACGCGAGTAGCTGTTGGCGGGCGCGATCCCAGTCACACCCCGGGTCCAGGGCTACCGTGCCGTCCGCGAGTGCGCGGACGAGCGTCGTGAAGGTGCGCTGCCGCGTCTTCGGGAACTTGAGGTGCGCCGGATCGATGGACGCCAGCTGCTCGACGCTCGGGAACACGTGAGTCAGACCGCCCTTGGGATCGTCGACCGGTGTTCCGTAGGCCTGCGCCAGCCGGCCCGCATGGGTGCGCGTGGCCTTCACCGAGATCTGTTGGCCGATCACGACCCGCAGCGCCAACTCCGATTCGTCGACGGTGCGGGGAATGCGTTGACCCGGTGCCTTCGCGACGAGGGCGGTCAACTCCCCGTCCGCGCCGAGAGCATCCACCACGGCCTCCGGATCGGCGTCGAGGTCGAGCAACCGCCGACACCTGGCGATCGCACTGGACAGGTCGCGGAAGTCGTCCAGCGCGAGCTCGCACTGCACGTGGTCCGGGTGAGGGGTGAGGCTGACGACGCCGTTGCCGGCGGCGAGGCGCAACGTGCGGCGGTAGGCGCCGTCGCGCACCTCCTCGACGCCGTGCGCGCCGCTCGCTGCAAGATGTCCGAACAGTCCCTCGTAGGCGAAGGGCAGGCGTACCGGCAGCCGCAGAGTCACCACCCCCGAACCCGTGGGCCGGCCGGGACCGAACGTGGTCCGTGCCCGCTGGCGCAGCGCCGTCGGGGTCAGGGCCGTCACGGACATTACCGTCTCGTTGAACTGCCGGATGCTGGAGAAGCCGGACGCGAAGGCGACGTCGCCGAACGGCAGATCGGTGGTCTCGATGAGGATCCGTGCGGTCTGGGTGCGCTGGGCCCGGGCCAGGGCGAGGGGATTGGCGCCCACCTCTTCCTGCATCAGCCGCTCGAGCTGACGGGTGGTGTATCCGACCCGGGCCGCGAGCCCCGTGACGCCGTCGCGGTCGACGGTGCCGTCGGCGATCAGCCGCATGGCCCTGGCCACGACGTCGCCCCGCACGTTCCACTCCGGTGAGCCCGGTGAGGCGTCCGGCCGGCAGCGTTTGCACGCGCGGAAGCCCGCTCGCTGCGCCGCTGCCGCGGTCGGGTGGAAGCACACGTTCTGCGCCAATGGGGGACGCACCGGGCAACTGGGCCGGCAATAGATGCCGGTCGTCCGCACGGCCGTGACGAACCAACCGTCGAACCGGGCGTCCTTGGACTGCACTGCCCGGTAACAGCGGTCGAAGTCGTCGTACATACCTCAACCATTACACGCAGCCCCTGACGGCACTGGCGGAAAAACGACACGAGTGTCGGCGCCGTGATCGGCACGAACCCGACGAGTCGTCGGGGGGCGTCAGCCAGTGAGGTTGGCGTGTGCCCGGCTCGGTGGGTCTCGTTCGGTGAGGGGCGTACGGGTCGTTTCGGTGTAATTACGGTTCCGGCAATGCGCTGTGATTCCGTCAACCCTTCGCGGGGGAGAGGACTCGCTCGACGAGAGCCCTCACTTTGCGTCGCAAGTCGTCTCGCGTCATGCCCTCGGTGGTGACGAGGTGGTCGACCAGGTCGACGCGCGTCGCGGCGAGCAGGGCGTAGCCCAACCAGGCTGCCTCGTCGGCACCAATCACCTCGGTGAGCAGGTTGCTCAACACGCCGTGCATCTCGACGTAGCTGGGTGACGTGTACAGCGTTGCCGCACCGTCTCTTTGGTCGCGCTCGAGGTTCATGGCCAGGGTCCGGTTGTCGAGCTTGAAGTCGACGATCGCCTCGAGCAACGCCGGTATGCGGACGCGGGGATCGGTACCCGGGCCCAGGGGTGGCGGGCCGTCCGCCACGGCGGTCCGCAGTTCGGTCAGCCGGGCGTCGTAGACGGTGCGGATCAGCGTCGTCCGATCACCGAAGCGACGGAACAACGTGCCCTTGCCCACGCCTGCCGCCCGCGCGACGTCGTCCATCGACACCGCACCGACCTCGGCGGCGTCGTCGAACAGCCGTCCCGCCGCGTCGAGCACGGCCTGCCGGTTGCGGGCGGCGTCGGCACGTTCGACCATCCCTGACTCCTTGCGCAATCGGACCGTCGGTCCGTATCGTCGAGGACGGAGCGGACCATCAGTCCGAATCGTAGACGAGATGGAGGACGGCATGACCGATTCCCGGCCCGGAGCAGTGTTCGCGGCGGCCACGGCAGCCATCACCGACGGCGACGTCGGCGGCTGGCTGGCGCTGTGCCGCGAAGACGTGGTGCTCGAATTTCCCTACGCCCCAGCGGGTAGGCCGCGACGCGTCGAGGGCAAGGCGGACGTGGAGGACTATCTGCGCGCCATCGTCGGGCAGGTGCAGTTCGAGCAGATCACGGAGCAACGCGTTCACCAGACCGTCGACCCCGACACCGCAATCGTCGAATGGTCGGTGCGCGGTCACGTCACGGCGACCGGTGCTCCCTACGAGATGTCCTACGTCGTCGTGCTGACCCTGGTCGACGGGCTGATGGCCACCTATCGCGACTACTGGGATCCGTTGACCGTGCTGAACGCCCTCGCATAGGGGGTGGCACGGTTCGCCGACGACGTGATCAACGCCGCGGCCCGCTCCGCGATGGCGAGCACGGTCGCGTTGGTGTTGGCGGACACGATGGCAGGCATGACCGACGCGTCGGCCACCCGCAGTCCGTCGACGCCCACCACTCGCAGGTGCGGGTCGACGACCGCGCGCCGGTCGGTGCCCATCCGGCAGGTGCCAATTGGATGGAAGTACGAGACCGCGCTCGCCCGAACGTAGGCCCGGCAGGCGTCGTCGTCCGAGACGTCCACGGGGACCAGCGGTGCGCCGCGCCACGGCGTCAGTGCCTCGGCCTCGGCGATGTCGTGGGCCCGCCTCAGGCCCGTCACCATTCGGTCGAGGTCGTCGTCCTCGGCGAAGTAGGCCGGGTCGATCAGCAGGGGATCGCCGGCGCCGGGCCCACTGAGCCGAACGGAGCCGCGACTGGTGGGCGTCATCAGGGAGAACGTGACGCAGTACCCGGCCGCGTCCTGAAACGTCCACCGCGGGCTGACGAGCATGGGGGTGAAGCCGATCTGCAGATCCGGATCGCCGTCCACGTCGGCGCTGTGCAGGAGAACGTGCGGCACGGCGTTGGTCGACGGCAGGGGCCGCGCGGCGGCATAGGGCAGCCAGCACAACGGGTGGTCCTGAAGGTCTTGGCCCACGCCCGGCGCGTCGACGAGGAGGTCGACGTCGTTGTGCCGCAGATGGTTCGCCGGCCCGATTCCCGACAGCATCAGCAGCTGCGCCGAGCCCACCGTCCCCGCGCACACGACGACTTCCCGTTCGACTTGCACGCGGTGGTCGCCCGCGGCGGTGGTGTAGTCCGCTCCCCGGCACCGACGTCCGTCGAACAGAAGTCGTTGCACCCGAGCGTCGGTGACGACCACGAGGTTGGGGCGGTCGAGGCAGGGGCGCAGATACGCGTCGGCCGCGCTCTGGCGCCGGCCGCCGACCACGTTCATCTCCGTCCAGGAGACGCCGTCGGTCACCATGCCGTTGCCGTCCGGGTTCACCGGGTGGCCCGCCTCGACGGCGGCCGCGAACCACGCCGAGGACAGCGGATCGGGTTCGCCGGTGCCGGCGATGACCATCGGACCGTGCTGGCCGCGGACGTGAGTGTCGCCTCCGGCGACCTGTTCGCTGCGCTGCAGGAACGGGAGCAGGCTCCGGTAATTCCAGCCTCGGGCACCCAGTGCGTCCCAATGGTCATAGCTCGAGTGGTGTGCGCGCAGATGGATCATTCCGTTGATCGAGCTGGAGCCGCCCAGCACCTTGCCGCGTGGAAACCCGTGAACGGCTCCACCAGAATGGATTTGGGGAACCGTCTGATCGGCCCAGTCGACCGCGGTGCCCCAGAGGCCGGGCCAAGCCCGTGGATCTGCCGTCGGTGCACCCCCGTCGGCGGATCCCGCCTCGAGCAACAACACCCGTCGTGCCGGGTCCTCGGAGAGCCGTGCCGCCAGAACGCATCCGGCCGTTCCGCCGCCCACCACCAGATAGTCGAACGTCGTCGGAGCCTCTGCTCGATTCATGTCCATGGGCCCGACGGTAACCACCGATTCCGCGAACGCGATGCGATGACACTGTGAAAGTGCTTCTAGCACAATTGAATTCGATTAGCTTCAGCGGCGGGTGCGCACGTGCGCGCGTTGTGCCACACGTCGGCGTTGCGCCACGAGCTGTCGTAGAACGTCGCACCGCACGCGGAATTGCGACACTGTTTCATCCGCTGCCAGGTTCCCGCCTGCTGGCTCAGCGCGACCTCTCCCAGGATCGCGCCGAGGAACCATCGCCACCCCTCGCCGGTCGGCAGCCAGCGGAGTCCGTCGTCGTCGCCGCCCAGGGTCATCGTCGGGTGGGGCATGGCGTGCAGCGCGACCGCGGTGGGCACGCCCGCCAGCACGTCGACGAGGTGGGTGCGTAGCTCTCGGAGTCGGGCCGCGTCGTGCTCGGTCAACGTCGTCGGGGGAACGGCTCGATGCCGGCCCGCCGACCACGCCTGTGCGGCGGCCGTGCCCCAGGTCTGCGCCCGGGCGGCGGTGCCAAGTAGGTCCGGGTGACGTGTCCCGACGGACCGGGTTTCGAGGAAGTCGTGGACCAGGGCCAAACCGCCTGGCGCGGGGCGATTGCCGTGGCGGGCGACGGCCGCCCACCGATCGACCCCGACCTCGGCAACGATCATGTTCGGCTCCTTGGGGCATGGGTGACGTGAATCGTCTCCGGCTCAACGTGTTCAGTGGGCGCGTGCGTCTCTGCCGAACCAGTTGGTTCGGTTTCCGACGCTACGCCGAACTGCTTGGTTTGGCAACGGATCACTTGTATGCTCGCGGCGTGCGTTCAGCTGGCGAAGCGACTCGGGAGCGGATACTCGAGGCCGCCAAGGAGGAGTTCGCCGAACGTGGCTTGGCCGGCGCCCGGATCAATCGCATCGCCGAGGAGGCGCACGCCAGCAAGGAACGGCTCTACGCGTACTTCCCAAGCAAGGAAGGCTTGTTCACCGCCGTCGTCGAGCGCCTGGTCGTCGACGTCTCCGGTGACACCGCCGCCGCCAGCGGCGACATGGGCGCCTACGTCGGGTCGCTGTTCGACAACTACGTGCAAAACCCCGTGAACGCCCGGCTGCACGACTGGTTGAACTTCGAGACGTCCGATGCGACGGCGGACAGCCCGGAGGTCGTGGCGTTCACGCCCAAGCTCGACGAGATCCGGGCCGCCCAAGCCGCGGGCACCGTCGACGCGAGTCTGGACCCGGCCCAACTGCTGATCATGCTGATCGAAGTGACCAAGGCCATGGCCTATCCGAAGGCCGCGGCACGGCAGCTCTTCAAGGGGAATCGGAGAGCCAACTCGCGAGCGGCGCGCCGGGCGGCGGCCGTCGACGCGGCTCGTCGACTGAGCGCTCCGGCGCCCACGTCATTGGTGACCTGACCCGAAACCGGCAATGATCGCTGCATGGCCCTCATTCCCATGCCCACCGCCGTGTTCGACGACGCGGACGTGTCGTGCGCGCTGAGTCGCGCGGTGCGAATCATCAACCCCGTCGTGGACGTGCTGTCCCGCGCCGACCCCTTCGGGCTGAAGGGGCGTAGTCACCACCTCGGCGACTCCGACGGCTCGGTCGACAAGGCGCTCGACGCACTGGCGTGGGTGCTCAACACCGCCGACGTGCCTGGGACGCAGGCCTGGACGGAGATGAGCCTCGACGACCGCATCACGTGGTGGGTGCGTCGCGTGGGGGCCGTCGACACCGTGCTGGTCGCCTTTCCCGGCGTCTTCGGCGTGGTGGCCGACCGACTGCCCATCCAGGATGCGCTCGGCTTCGCCAACCAGGCCATCGTGTTGTGTGCGGTCGCGCGGGAGTGCGGCGTCACCGACTACGGCCAGCAGGTCCGACTGCTCGGGTCCGTGATGTGCGGTCGCGACCTCGGTGCCGACGCCTACGACGCTGCCGCCCCCGACGAAAGTGTTCCGGAACCGACGTCGAGCCCGATGGACGGGACGCCGCTGGCCTTCCTGAAGCCGCTGTGGCGCGTCGCAGGACTGGTGCGCGCGACCGGTGACGAACTGGTCAAGCGGCCGCGGCCGCGGCGGATCTTCCGCTATCTGGGGATGCTGCCCGCGGTCGGCGCGGTCGCCGACTACTTCGGTGAGTACGGAGCGTTGGTACGCGCGGCGAAGGCCGGCCGAAAGTGGATCGAGCGCCAGCCGGCGTCGGTCAGCCGTGGGTGATGGGGCAGGAGACGTCGACGAAGATGGCGGTGGTCGTCGTCGGATCCGGGGTCGGGTCACCCGGGTTGTGAATCGACGTCACGGTGCACGTCTCGAGCAGTGACGTGTCACCGGCGGGTGCGCCGTTGACCATCACGCTGTAGCCCTGCTCCTGGAGTTCGTCGATGACCGCGGCCGCCGACTCGCTGTCGATGTCCGGATCGGCCGCGCTGGGGGCCGCCACCGCGATCGTCGCGATCCCGCCCACGACGGCGATCGTCGACGCGAGGACTCGCTTGGGGATGGGCATGGGCGTGCGTGGTCCTCTCGGCTGCCGAATCGTGTGTCCCACCAGTGGGAATGCACCCGAGCGTAACCGCAGAGAGACGCCGTTCCCGGCTTCTACACCGGCACGGCGAGCCGCGTCGGTTCGTCGTGGCCGCGCAGCGTCACCGTCTCACCAAGCGTCCACCGGGCGCCCTCGGCGTCACCTGCCCTCGCCACGGTGTCCGACGAGGCGACGAGGTGCCCGTCGACGGTCTTGGACAGCTCGCACAGCCGGGCGGCCTCGTTGACCGGTTCGCCGATCACGGTGTACTCGAACCGATCCTTGGCGCCGACGTTGCCCGCCACCACCTGACCCGCCGCGACCCCGATGCCCGCCTTGCACTCCGGGACCTCTGCGCGCAGCCGCTCGGCCATCGCGCGGGCGGCTGCCAGCGCCTCCTCCTCGGCGTTCTCCAGTGCCACCGGCGCGCCGAAGACGGCCAGCACGGCGTCGCCCTCGAACTTGTTGACCAGGCCGTGATGTCGGTCGACCTCGTCGACGACGACGGCGAAGAACCGGTTGAGCAACTCGACCACTTCGGCGGCGGGCCGGCTGGTCACCAGCTGCGTCGAGCCGATGATGTCCACGAAGATGACGGCGGCCGGGCGCTCCTCGCCGCCGAGTTCGGGCTGCTGCTTCTCGGCCAGCGCCGCGACCTCGCGTCCGACGTGCTGGCCGAAGAGGGCGCGCACCCGCTCGCGCTCCCGCAGGCCGCCGACCATCGTGTTGAAACCCCGCTGCAGCTGGCCCAGTTCGGTGCCGTCGAAGACGACGAGGTTGGTCTTCAGGTCACCCTCTTCCACGCGGTTGAGCGCGGCGCGCACCACCCGGACCGGGGTGGCCGTCAGCCACGACAGGATCCACATCAGGATGAAGCCGAACACCAGCGCGAACAGCGCGAGAACTACGATCGCCCAGGCGAATTGGGTGGGAGTCTGATTCTTCAGCGTCAGGGAGAAGATGGCCGCGAGCAGGACGCCCAGCACGGGTACGCCCGAGCCGAGCGCCCAGAACACGATGATGCGCCCCATCACCCCGGGGGCGAACCGGCGCGGGGGAGGGCCGACCTCCAGGGCTTGCGCCGCGACCGGCCGAAGGGCGAACTCGGTGAACAGATAGCAGCTGGCCGAGACGACGATGCCGGGAAAGCTGATGCCCAGCAACCACTTCGGGATGAACTGGGTGTCGTGCACGCCGTACATCGTGGTGAGCATGACGGTGCCGATGCCCCACAGGATCAGCAGCACGCGCGTCAGCCGCCACGGCGCGAAGAACGTGTTGAACTGGTCGGCCTTCGTGGGCGGGCGCTCCTCGATGGCCCAGCGGACGTTCTTCATCACGCGGTAGGTGGCCCAGAACGTCCCGACGATCAAGGCGCCGAAGAGATAGACCGGAACCGCGATGAACGTAATCCACCGCACGTCCGGGGCGAAGACGTTGGGCGTGGGGAAGGCGACGGTGACGACGAGGGTGGCGACGCCGATGCCGATCAGGTTCGCGACGATCACGAACGTCGTCAGGATGACCTGGATGCGGATCCGCCGACGGAACTGGCTCTCCGAGACGCGGCCCAGGATCCACGAGCCGTATTCCGGGGTTCCCGACACCCGGCCGCTCTGGCGGGTCAACGTCTCCAGCACCCGGCCCAGCCGTTGCGCGGCGTTCTTCTTCTCCGTCATCGTGGCGTCAGCCTAGTGACCCGGACCCGGCCATCTATGGTGGTTCGGTGCGCCTCGTCATAGCCCAGTGCACCGTCGACTACGTCGGCCGTCTCACCGCTCATCTACCGTCCGCGCGGCGCCTGCTGCTGTTCAAGTCCGACGGCTCGGTCAGCGTGCATGCCGACGACCGCGCCTACAAGCCGCTGAACTGGATGAGCCCGCCCTGCTGGCTGGTCGAGGACAACGGCGGCGACAGTCCCGTCTGGGTGGTGGAGAACAAGGCGGGCGAGCAACTCCGCATCACCGTCGAGGACGTCGAACACGACTCCAGCCACGAGTTGGGCGTCGACCCCGGCCTGGTCAAGGACGGCGTCGAGGCCCATCTGCAGAAACTGCTGGCCGAACACGTCGAGCTGCTGGGCGTCGGGTACACGCTGGTGCGCCGGGAGTACATGACGGCGATCGGTCCGGTCGACCTGATGTGCCGCGACGAGCTGGGGCGGTCGGTGGCCGTCGAGATCAAGCGTCGGGGTGACATCGACGGCGTCGAGCAGCTCACCCGGTACCTCACGTTGCTCAACCGGGACACCGTCTTGGCGCCGGTCAGTGGCGTCTTCGCCGCCCAGCAGATCAAGCCGCAGGCCCGCACGCTGGCCGTCGATCGTGGAATACGTTGTGTGACATTGGATTACGACCAGATGCGCGGACTGGACAGCAACGAGTTCCGGTTGTTCTGAGGCCGTAGGATGGTCGAATGGCCAAGCGGCGCACCCCACCACGTCGGCAGCGTCCGTCGGCGCCCCTGCCGTTCTCGCGCCGCGTGGAGGTCGGAGCCGACGGGCGTGACTACGACGTGAGGACGGTCGCCGCGTCGAGGGCGGTGAAGACCTACCGGTGCCCCGGCTGCGATCACGAGATCAGACCCAGCGTGGGACACGTGGTGGTGTGGCCCGCCGACGGGGGAGACGACGCCGTGGACGACCGGCGGCACTGGCACACCTCGTGCTGGGCGAACCGCGCCAACCGGGGGCCGACGCGGACGTGGTCCTAGCGGTCAGTGCTCGTCGGCGGCGGGTTCCACCAACTCCACCAGGACGCCACCGGAGTCCTTGGGGTGGATGAAGTTGATCCGAGAATTTGCCGTGCCGCGACGCGGCGCGTCGTAGATCAGTCGGACGCCGTCGGCCCGCAGGCGCTCGGACAGCGCGTCGAGGTCGCTGACGCGGTAGGCGAACTGCTGCAGACCGGGGCCGCGCTTGTCGAGGAACTTCGCGATGGTCGACGTCTCGTCGAGCGGCGACATCAACTGGATCTGGGTGCTGCCGCTCGGTGCGCCACGGACGGCGAGCATCGCCTCGCGGATGCCCTGGTCGTCGTTGACCTCTTCGTGCAGGACGATCATGCCGAGGTGGTCGTGGTACCACGCGATCGCGACGTCGAGGTCGGGGACGGCGATGCCGACGTGGTCGACGGCCGTTACCAATGCGCTGGCGAGGGCCGGACGTGCACCGACATGCTCCGTTGTCATTTAGCCACGGTAACCTTCAATGGAATGATTGCGTAAGTGTGATAGGCCACACAGTCCCTGGAACGAAGCTCGTGGAGGTTGGACATGACGACATCGGTGATCGTTGCTGGAGCACGCACCCCGGTCGGCAAGCTGATGGGTTCGCTGAAGGACTTCTCGGGCAGCGACCTGGGCGGGATCGCCATCGCGGGTGCTCTGGAGAAGGCCGGCGTCGACGCGTCGGCGGTGGAGTACGTGATCATGGGTCAGGTGCTGACCGCCGGGGCGGGGCAGATGCCGGCGCGTCAGGCCGCGGTCGCCGGTGGCATCGGCTGGGACGTGCCCGCGCTGACGATCAACAAGATGTGCCTGTCCGGGATCGACGCTATCGCGTTGGCCGATCAGCTGATTCGGGCCGGTGAGTTCGACGTGGTCGTCGCCGGCGGCCAGGAGTCGATGACCAAGGCGCCGCACCTGATGATGGACAGCCGGTCTGGCTACAAGTACGGCGACGTCACGGTGCTCGACCACATGGCCTACGACGGTCTGCACGACGTGTTCACCGACCAGCCCATGGGCGCGCTGACCGAACAGCGCAACGACGTCGACCAGTTCACGCGCACTCAGCAGGACGAGGTGGCGGCCCGGTCGCACCAGCGTGCCGCCGCGGCGTGGAAGGACGGCGTGTACGCCGACGAGGTGGTGCCCGTGAAGATCCCGCAGCGCAAGGGCGACCCGATCGAGTTCACCGAGGACGAGGGCATCCGGGCCAACACGACGGCCGAGTCGCTGGCCGGGTTGAAGCCCGCCTTCCGCAAGGACGGCACCATCACCGCCGGTTCGGCGTCGCAGATCTCCGACGGCGCGTGCGCGGTCGTGGTGATGAACAAGGCCAAGGCCGAGGAGCTGGGGCTGACCTGGCTGTGCGAGATCGGTGCCCACGGCGTGGTGGCCGGGCCCGACTCGACGCTGCAGAGTCAGCCGGCGAACGCCATCAAGAAGGCGATCGCCAAGGAGGGCATCTCCGTCGAGCAGCTCGACGTGGTCGAGATCAACGAGGCGTTCGCCGCGGTGGCGCTGGCCTCGACCAACGAGCTGGGCCTGGACCCGGAGAAGGTCAACGTCGACGGCGGGGCGATTGCCATCGGGCATCCGATCGGCATGTCGGGAGCACGGATCACGTTGCATGCCGCGCTGGAGTTGGCGCGGCGCGGATCGGGGTACGCGGTCGCCGCGTTGTGCGGTGCCGGCGGGCAGGGCGACGCCCTGATCCTGCGCCGTCCCTGAGACGTTGCGGAGGCACCCGGTGTCCGAGGACAACGACACGGCGTAGTAGCTCGCGGCGCCGTCAGGCACAATGGCTGCCATGAGTCGCACCATCGACCGCCATCGGACCGCGGGCTGGTTCCGGATCGTCGCCTTCGCCGAGGCCGTGACCTGGATCGGTCTGCTGACCGGCATGTACTTCAAGTACCTGGGCACGCCGCGCACCGAGATCGGCGTGAAGATCTTCGGCATGGCGCACGGTCTGGTCTTCATCGCCTTCGTGGTGGCGGCCGTGCTGCTCGGCATGGCGTTCAAGTGGTCGGTGACGACGTGGTTGCTGGCGTTGCTGGGTAGCATCGTGCCGCTCGGCAGTGTGATCTTCCTCGTGTGGGCCGAGCGCACGGGCCGGACGAGCCGACCCGGCGCCGCCGTGGCCGCTCCGCCGGTCGTCGAATCGACGTGACAAACTTGTCTACGTGACTCGTCCTCGACCCTCCGTCGGCCCCGCCCTGGCGGGTGCGTTCGATCTCTCGGCACTCAAGCAGCCCCCGCCGTCGCGGGACGCCCCCGCGGGCGCCGCGGCCGCAGGACTCGACATCACCGAGGCGAACCTCGAAAGCGAGGTGCTCGCCCGGTCCAACCAGATGCCCGTCGTCGTCCTGCTGTGGACGCCGCGCAGCGACGCCAGCGTGCAGCTCGGCGAGGTGTTGGCCGCCCTGGCCACGTCCGACGGCGGCACGTGGGCGTTCGCGACGGTCAACGTCGACACCGCGCCCCGGGTGGCCCAGGTCTTCGGCGTGCAGGCCGTGCCGACGGTCGTCGCCGTCGCCGGCGGTCAGCCGATCTCCAGCTTCGAGGGCGTGCAGCCCCCCGAGCAGCTGCGCCGGTGGGTGGACTCCCTGCTGAGCGCCACCGCGGGCAAGCTCGAGGGTGGCGAGCCCGGCGACGCCGACGAGGCCGACCCGGAGCTGGAGCGCGCGCGCTCGCTGTGGGACGAGGCGGAGTTCGACGGGGCGCTGGCCGCGTATCAGGCCATCCTCGACGCACGGCCCAACCATGCCGAGGCCAAGGACGCACTGCGGCAGATCGCCTTCCTCAAGCGGGCGACGGCTCAGCTGGCGGACGCCGTCGACCGCGCCGACGCCGCGCCGACCGACGTCGAGGCCGCGTTTGCCGCAGCCGACGTCGAGGTGACGCAGGACCTCGTCGTCGAGGCGTTCGAACGGCTCATCGGGCTGGTTCGGCGCACCGCCGGCGACGAGCGCGCCACCGTGCGCACCCGGTTGGTCGAGCTGTTCGAGCTGTTTCCCCAGGACGACCCCAGGGTCATCGCGGGCCGGCGGAACCTGGCCAACGCGCTCTACTGACGCCCAACCGCCATCGAGTGTGCTGAGAGATCGGGATTCCGGTGTGAATCGCGATCTGACAGCACACTCGATGCGTGTGAGGGTGGCGGTTAGATCGGCTCGAACCAGAGGGCGGATAGCGGCGGGATGACCATCTCGGCCGAGGCCGGGCGACCGTGCCACGGATCCGCCGTGGCCTCGACGGCGCCGAAGTTGCCCACACCCGCTCCGTTGTAGACGGTGGCGTCGGTGTTGAGCACCTCGCGCCAGGTGCCCGTGTGGGGCAATCCCAGCCGGTAGTTGACGCGCTCCGAACCCGAGAAGTTGAACACGCATGCCAGCATCGAACCGTCGTCGCCGAAGCGCATGAAGCTCAGCACGTTGTTGGCCGAGTCGTTGGCGTCGATCCACGAGTAGCCCTCGGGGCTGGAGTCGCGGGAGAACAGCGCACGGCGGGTCTTGTAGATCTCGTTGATGTCGGTGGTGAACCGCTTGATGCCGCCGGAGAAACCCTCCTCGTCGAGCTGGAACCAGTCGACGCCGCGCTCCTCGGACCATTCGGCGCGCTGGCCGAACTCCTGACCCATGAACAGCAGTTGCTTGCCGGGGTGGGCCCACTGGTAGGCCAGCAGGCTGCGCACGCCGGCGGCCTTCATGTGGTCGTTGCCGGGCATCCGGCCCCACAGCGTGCCCTTGCCGTGCACGACCTCGTCGTGGCTGATCGGAAGGACGAAGTTCTCACTGAAGGCATACAGCAGCGAGAAGGTCAGCTCGTGGTGGTGGAAGCTGCGGTAGATCGGATCGCGCTGCATGAACGCCAGCGTGTCGTTCATCCAGCCCATGTTCCACTTCATCGAGAAGCCAAGTCCGCCAAGGTTCGTCGGACGGGTGACGCCCGGCCACGAGGTGGACTCCTCGGCGATGGTGACGATGCCAGGGGTGGCCTTGTGCACCGTCGCGTTCATCTCCTGCAGGAACTGCACCGCCTCGAGGTTCTCCCGGCCGCCGTAGATGTTCGGCGTCCAGCCGCCCTCAGGCCGGGAGTAGTCCAGGTAGAGCATCGACGCCACGGCGTCCACGCGCAGCCCGTCGATGTGGAACTCCTGCAGCCAGTAGAGCGCGTTGGCCACCAGGAAGTTGCGCACCTCGGCGCGGCCGAAGTCGAAGACGTAGGTGCCCCAGTCGAGTTGCTCTCCGCGGCGGGGGTCGGAGTGCTCGTAGAGAGCCGTCCCGTCGAAGCGGCCCAGGGCCCAGGCGTCCTTGGGGAAGTGCGCGGGCACCCAGTCGACGATCACGCCGATGCCGGCCTGATGCAGCCGGTCGACGAGGAAGCGGAAGTCGTCGGGCGTGCCGAGTCGCGACGTCGGCGCGTAGTACGACGTCACCTGGTAGCCCCACGAGCCGCCGAACGGGTGCTCCGCGACGGGGAGCAACTCCACGTGGGTGAAGCCCTGCTCGACGACGTACTCGGTCAGCTGGTCGGCGAGTTCCCGGTAGGTCAGGCCAGGCCGCCACGACATCAGGTGCACCTCGAGGGTGCTCATCGGTTCGAAGACCGGGTTCTTGATGGCCCGCTCGGCCATCCAGTCCGCGTCCTCCCACGTGTACTCGCTCTTGGTCACCCGGGAAGCGCGCTTGGGCGGCACCTCGGTGGCGAACGCCATCGGATCGGCGCGTTCGGTCGTGACGCCGTCGGCGCCGTGCACGCGGAACTTGTACAGGCCGTCGGCCGGGAAGTCCGGCCAGAACAGCTCCCACACGCCGGAGGAACCCAGCGTCCGCATCGGAGCGTCGTTGCCGCTCCAGTGGTTGAAGTCGCCAATCAGGCTGACGCCCTTGGCGTTTGGCGCCCAGACGGCGAAGGACACGCCGCTGACGGGTCCGTCGGCCGTCTTGTAGGTGCGCGGGTGGGCACCGAGTGCCTCCCACAGCCGTTCGTGGCGGCCCTCGGAGAACAGATGCATGTCGATCTCGCCGAGGGTCGGCAGGAAGCGATAGGGGTCGGCGACGGTGTAGACGTGCGGGTCACCGTCGCCGTTGGGGTAGCTGACCTCGAGGCGGTAGTCGATGAGCCCGGTGAACGGCAGTGCGACCGCGAACAGCGCATCCTCGACGTGGGTGAAGGTGTAGCGCTCCTTGCCGATGAGCGCGACCACCTCCAGTGCGTTCGGACGCAACACCCGGATGACGGTGTGGTCGTCATACTCGTGGGCGCCCAGGATCGAGTGCGGATCGTGGTGCGCACCCCACAGCAGGCGCGACAACTCCGTGTCGTCGGGCCGCAGGTTCTTACTGGTGACGTCGTTGGTGCTGGTCATGTGAATCAATCCCTCCGCAGCAGCACGAGCCGCTTGTCGGTCGGTATGTACGGCATGTTCAGGATGTGGGCGACGGCCCGCCCCGGTTCGATGCGGACGTAATTGGCCTGCCCCCACTGGTATTCGTCACCGGTGACCTCGTCGCGCACCCAGAACCGGTCGTGGTCGGTCATGCCCAGCGCGGCCATGTCCAACCTGAGGGTGCCCTCCTCGGGTCCGAACGCGTTGAGCGTCACCACCACCAAGACGCAGTCCCCGCTGATCGGATCGAACTTGCTGTAGGCCAGCAGCGCGTCGTTGTCGATCTCGTGGAACGTGATGGTGCGCAGTTCGGCCAGCGCAGGATGCACCTTGCGAATCTCGTTGAGCCGCTGGATGAACGGCTCCAATGACTGACCCGACGCGAGCGCGCCGTCGAAGTCGCGCGGGCGCAACTCGTACTTCTCCGAGTCCAAGTATTCTTCACTGCCCTCGCGGACGGCCTGGCCCTCGAACAATTCGTAGCCCGAGTAGACGCCCCACGTGGGGCTCATCGTGGCCGCCATCACCGCGCGGATGGCGAACATGCCGGGGCCGCCGTACTGCAGGATCTCGTGCAGGATGTCCGGCGTGTTCACCCACAGGCTCTGGCGCGCGTAGTCGGCGTGCTCGGCGATCTGCTCGCCGAATTCGGTCAACTCCCACTTGGCGGTCCGCCACGTGAAGTAGGTGTAGGACTGCGTGTAGCCGAGCTTGGCCAACCCGAACAGCCGTGCCGGCCGGGTGAACGCCTCGGCCAGGAACAGCACGTCCGGGTCGTCGTTCTTGACCTCGCCAATCAGCCAGGCCCAGAAGTTCGGTGGCTTGGTGTGCGGGTTGTCCACGCGAAACACCTTGACGCCGTGCGACACCCAGAACCGAACCACGCGCAGCACCTCGGCGTAGATGCCCGCCGGGTCGTTGTCGAAGTTGATTGGATAGATGTCCTGGTACTTCTTCGGCGGGTTCTCGGCGTAGGCGATGGTCCCGTCGGGCAGCACGGTGAACCACTCGGGGTGCGCCTTCGCCCACGGATGGTCCGGCGCGCACTGCAGCGCCAGGTCGAGCGCGACCTCGAGGCCCTGGTTGCGTGCCTCGGTCACGAAGTCGTCGAAGTCGTCGATCGTGCCGAGGTCGGGGTGCACCGCGTCGTGCCCACCCTCGTCGCTGCCGATCGCCCACGGCGAGCCGACGTCGTCCGGTGCCGCGGTCACGCTGTTGTTGCGACCCTTGCGATGCACCTTGCCGATCGGGTGGATCGGCGGCAGGTAGACGATGTCGAATCCCATCCGCGCGATGCGGGGCAGCGTCTTGCTGGCGGTGGCGAACGTGCCGTGCACCGGCCTGCCCTCGCCGTCCCAGCCGCCCGTTGACCGCGGGAAGATCTCGTACCAGGCGCTGAACCGCGCGAGCGGACGATCCACCCACACGCCGTACTGCTCGCCGCGCGTGACGAGCTCGCGCAACGGATAGTCGTGCAGCAGCGCCGTCACGGCGGGTGCCAGGGCGGCTCCGGCCCTGGTGAACGGATCGCCGGGGGTCCGCAGATTCTGCGCGGCCTCCAGCAGGGGATAGCGGTCCTGCCGGGGCACGCCGGTCGACGCGCGCTCGAACAGCTGCGCGCCGATGAGGAGGTCGTTGTCCAGTTCGGCCTCACCCTGACCCGCGTTCAGCTTGGCCGTGACGTTCTTGCGCCACGTGGCGATCGGGTCGCCCCAACCGTCCACCCGGTAGGTCCACAGGCCAACCGCGTCGGGGGTGAACTCACCGTGGTAGACGTCGGGCTCGCCGCCGGGCTCCATCGGCAACCGCTGCGGCTTGATGCGCTGCGAACCGCCGACGACCTCCTCGATGGGCACCGCCTCGACGTGCGGGTTCGCCAGTCCCTGCGGCGCCGCGGCGAGCGACGGATAGGTCTTCCCGTGATACCGCACCACCAACGTCGCCGACACCGCGTCGTGGCCTTCTCGCCACACCACGGCCCTGACCGGCATTACCTCTCCGACCACGGCCTTGGCCGGATATCGGCCGTTGGAAACTACCGGTGCGACGTCGTCGATCTCGATTCGACCGGCCACCACTGCTCCTCACGCCCACGGCTCAACCGCAGGCTGTCATGTGCTTGATTACCTTGTCGCGCCCTATACCCACCGTAGTGGCCGACTGAACCCCATGTGTCGGATGGACCGATCGAGGTGACCTTGACGGCGTGGCTCGGTGGGTAGGGTGAATCGGCGTGAAGGCACTCCGTAGATTCACCGTTCGCGCCCATCTCCCGGAACGTCTCGCGGCGCTGGAGCGGCTCTCGGTCAACCTGCGCTGGTCGTGGGACAGGCCGACGCAAGAACTGTTCGCCACAATCGATTCCGGGCTGTGGGAACAGTTCGGTCAAGACCCGGTGGCGGTACTCGGAGGGGTCAGTCCGGCGCGTCTCGACGAGCTTGCCGGCGACGAGGCCTTCCTCGCCCGGCTGGACCATTTGGCCGCCGAACTGGACACCTATCTGACCCGCCCGATGTGGTACCAGGAGCGGCAGAAGGACGGGGTCGCGGGATCCTCGTTGCCGACCGGCATCGCCTACTTCTCCATGGAGTTCGGCGTGGCGGAGGTGCTGCCGAACTACTCGGGTGGTCTGGGCATCCTGGCCGGTGACCACCTCAAGTCAGCGTCCGACCTGGGCCTGCCGCTGATCGCGGTGGGGCTCTACTACCGGTCGGGCTACTTCCGCCAGTCGCTGACCGCCGACGGATGGCAACGCGAGGACTACCCGTCACTCGATCCGCAGGGATTGCCGTTGCGGCTGCTCACCGACGCGTCGGGGGAGCCGGTGCTGGTGAGCCTGGCGATGCCCGACGGCGCGGAGCTCAACGCCCGGGTGTGGATCGCGCAGGTCGGTCGAATCCCCTTGCTGCTGCTGGACTCCGACGTTCCCGAGACCGACCACGAGCTGCGCGCGGTGACCGACCGGCTCTACGGCGGCGACCAGGACCACCGGATCAAGCAGGAGCTGCTCGCCGGCATCGGCGGAGTGCGGGCGATCCGCGCCTTCACCGCCGCGGAGGGACTGCCCGAACCGCAGGTGTTCCACATGAACGAGGGGCACGCGGGATTCCTCGGCGTCGAGCGCATCCGTGAGCTGGTCACCGACGGCGGGCTGGATTTCGACACCGCGTTGGCGGTGGTGCGCTCCAGCACGGTCTTCACCACCCACACCCCGGTGCCCGCGGGCATCGACCGCTTTCCCGTGGAGATGGTCGAGCGCTACTTCGGGGCGCCGGAGCTGACCCCGGGCGTGCCGCTGGACCGCATCGTCGCGTTCGGCGCCGAGGACGACCCGGCCAAGTTCAACATGGCCCACATGGGGCTGCGGCTGGCCCAGCGCGCCAACGGGGTGTCGCTGCTGCACGGCAACGTCAGCCGCGGCATGTTCAACGAGCTGTGGCCCGGCTTCGACCAGGTCGAGGTGCCGATCGGGTCCATCACCAACGGCGTGCACGCCCCGACGTGGGCGGCGCCGCAGTGGGTCGAGCTGGCCCGCGAGCTGATCGGCAGCGAGGATCTGAGCTCGCTCGGCGAGGCGCACACCTGGCAGCGGCTGCAGCAGGTCGACACCGGCCACCTGTGGTGGATCAGGTCCCAGCTGCGCGGCCTGCTGATCGACGACGTGCGCCGCCGACTGCGGCGGTCCTGGTTGGAGCGCGGCGCCTCCGAGGCCGAGTTGGGTTGGATCGCAACCGCGTTCGACCCGAACGTGCTGACCGTCGGATTCGCCCGGCGGGTCCCCACCTACAAGCGGCTGACGCTGATGCTGCGTGATCCCGAGCGGCTCGAGAGGCTGCTGCTCGACGAGGAACGCCCCGTCCAGCTGATCGTCGCCGGCAAGTCCCACCCCGCCGACGACGGCGGCAAGGCGCTGATCCAGGAGATCGTGCGATTCGCCGACCGGCCCCGGGTGCGGCACCGGATCGCGTTCCTGCCCGACTACGACATGTCGATGGCACGGTTCCTCTACTGGGGCTGCGACGTCTGGCTGAACAACCCGCTGCGGCCGTTGGAGGCGTGCGGCACCTCGGGGATGAAGAGCGCGCTCAACGGCGGGCTCAACCTGTCGATCCGCGACGGATGGTGGGACGAGTGGTACGACGGCCAGAACGGGTGGGAGATCGCGACGGCCGACGGACTCGCCGACGAGTCCCGGCGCGACGACCTCGAGGCGTCGTCGCTCTACGACCTGCTGGAGAAGTCGGTCACCACCAAGTTCTACGAACGCGACGAACACGGCGTGCCGCGGCGGTGGATGGAGATGGTGCGGCACACGCTGCAGGAGCTCGGCCCCAAGGTGCTGGCGTCGCGGATGGTCCGCGACTACACCGAGAGGTACTACGCGCCCGCGGCGGCGTCGCTGCACCGCACGATCGAGCCGGTCGACGGCGTGCCGTTCGGCGCCGCCCGCGACCTCGCCGCGTTCTGTGAACGGGCGCGCACGTGCTGGCCGAACGTCCGCATCACCGACGTCGACGCCTACGGGCTGCCCGACACCCCGCTTCTCGGGTCGGAGCTGACGTTGACCGCGACGGTGCAGCTCGACGAGCTGCGGCCCGACGAGGTGGTGGTGCAGGCGGCGGTCGGGCGGGTCGACGCGGCCGACGTGCTCGTCGACCCCGTCGTCGTGCCCATGACGCACGTCGGCTCCGACGACGGCACCGAGGTCTTCTCCAGCACCGTCGCGCTGCCGGTGGCCGGGCGCGTCGGATACACCGTCCGGGTTCTGCCGCACCACCGGTTGCTCGCCGAGGACGACGAGCTCGGTCTCGTCGCCCTCGCATGAGCCGCATCGTCGACGTCGCCGTCGAGGGCGGCCCGTATGCGTTGGCCGCGGGTTCCGACGGCGCGATGTGGGTGACGCTGGTTCACCGCGGCGCGATCGCCCGGGTCGACGCGAGCGGGGATCTCGAGGTCTACCCGGTGGCCGAGGGCAGCAAGCCGTCGATCATCACCGCCGGGCCCGACGGCGCGCTGTGGTTCACCCGCGCCGGCGACGACCGGATCGGCCGGATCTCCACCGACGGGCATCTCAGCTCCTATGAATTGCGCAGCGGCAGTGAGCCGTTCGGCATCACGGCCGGGCCCGACGGGGCGCTGTGGTTTACCGCGGCGGGCACCGGCGTCGTCGGCCGGATCGACGTCGACGGGGAGGTCAGCGAGGAGGCCGTCCCCGGCGGGATGCCGTCGGCGATCACCACCGGACCGGACAACGCGCTGTGGTTCACGCTGAACCGCGCCAACGCCGTCGGCCGCCTCGACCGCGGCGAGGTCACGGTGCGGAAGCTGCCGACGCCCAACTCCGGTCCGGTGGGCATCACTCGGACCCATGACGACGCGGTGTGGTTCACCGCGGTGCTCGCCGACAAGGTGGGCCGCATCCCGATGAACGAGGCGATGCAGGAACTGGACCTGCCCGGCAAGCCACACGCCGTGGTCGCCGACCCGTCCGGCGGGGTGTGGGTCAGCCTCTGGGGTGCCGATCAGATCGCGCACCTCAGCGCCGACGGGGAGGTCGACACCGTCGACCTGCCCGCGGGCAGCGAGCCGCACGGCTTGGCGATCGGACCCGACGGAGCGCTGTGGGTGGCGCTGGAGGCGGGTTTCGTGATGCGGCTCCCGACGGCCTAGCCGACAGCCCGAGTCGCCGTCAGTCGAAGCGCGCGAAGCAGCGGTCCTCGTCGCCGAGCACGCCCACGCGGAAGGCGTCGATCCGCGAGAAGCCCGAGGGCACCGAGTCGCCGTTGACGTCGCTGGCGGCCATGCCGTTGACCAGGATCCCCGAGATGGCCTCGTCGACGTCGCCGGCCGTGAGCTGGACGGTGTCGCCGGCGGGCGTGGCGATGCTGTCGGTCATCTTGACCGTCGCCACCCCGGTCAGGCACGCGGTGCGCAGGGCTGCCTTCGCGTCGCCGAGCTCGACGCCGCCGCGTTCGTGCTGCACCGCCTGCATGAACCGCGACACCACCACCGAGTAGGCGGTGTTGTCGCCGGTCAGCACCCCGCTGTCGTCGACGCTCTGCGCGCCGAGTTCCTCGAGGGCGGGGAGGTCGACGCCGATGGTGTTGGTGGCGGGGCAGTAGGAGGCCGGTCCGCCGGACCGGGCGTCGGGGCAGGTCGACTGCGCGAAGCTGAGCCGCGGTGGGTCGGCGGGGGCGAACGCGACGTTCATCGCGTCGACGATCGACGTGACGGACTGCCGGGAGACCGGGAGCTCGCCGGTCTCGTCGTCGGGCAGCAGGACGGGAAGGTCGCCGCGCCGCTGGTTGATCTCCTCGAGGTCGATCGCCTCGCAGACGGCGGCGCCGTCGGTGAACCCGAACTGAAACGCCGACACCCGTTCGAAGGCCGAGCCGTGCTCGTCCTCGCCGAACTCGCCGTCGCTCTCGGTGAGCAGGGGGTCGCGGAACGCGATCATCGCCGCGAGCAGGTTGTTGAGCCCGTCGCCCGTGCTCAGCGTGAACCTCGACGACCGGCCCTCGGCGACCGAGCGCATGTACACCCCGGCCAGGCAGTCGGCCTGCTGCTCACCCACCAGCGTCGGCGTCTCCTCGGCCAACAGACCGGCCTGGTAGGCGACGGAGTGCCCGTATTCGTGGGCGAGCACCATGGTCACCGCCATGTCGCCGTTGGTGTCGCGCAGCTGCGGCAGCAGTTCGCCACGGTCCCAGCCCAGGGTGTTCTCCGGGAGGCAGTAGCCGGCGTTGACCAGGCCCAGCACGCCGTCCCCACAGAAGTAGACGTCGTCCTCGTAGTCCGTCGAGTCCCAGGACACCAAGCCGTCGACGGGAGCGAAGGTCCCGTCGAACGTCTCGCCGTAGTGCTCTGCCCAGAACTCCTCGATGTCGCTGACCGCGCTGCCGGCGAGCTCGTCGATGCGGCCGCCGTCGGTGTTCTCCACGTCCAGGGAAGGCGGCTGGGCGTCGTCCCGCAGGCCCGTCGGACCGTCGACCGCAGGCATGCCCGCCACGCTGAAGGGGTTTGCGAACACCGACACCGGGGTGCCCCGCAGCGTCGTCGTGCACGACGTCAGGACCAGTGCGCCGACGGTGCAGGTCATGAGGGTGAGCAGGTGCCGTCGCTTCATCGACGCCGCCCTTTCCGCTAGGTCCGGCGGCCGGGTCGGCGCGCTCGTGAACGTGCAGGCCAGGATAGGGAACCCCCGGCACCCCGATCCCAACTTCGCATGGTGGGCCTAGCCCTCGCGCAGGCGTTCCAGCGCCCGTCGCACCTGGCCGGGATCGGTGGTCGCCCAGAACGGCGGCAGCGATGCGCGGAGGAAGCCGGCGTAGCGCGCGGTCGCCATCCGCGAGTCCAGGACGGCGACCACGCCCCGGTCGTCGACGCTGCGGAGCAGGCGGCCGGCGCCCTGCGCCAGCAGCAGCGCCGCGTGCGTGGCGGCGACCGCCATGAACCCGTTGCCGCCGTGGGCGGCCACCGCACGCTGCCGGGCGGTGACCAGCGGATCGTCCGGGCGGGGGAACGGAATCCGGTCGATCAGCACGAGCGACAGCGACGGCCCGGGCACGTCGACGCCCTGCCACAGCGACAACGTGCCGAACAGCGTCGTCTCGGGGTCCTTGGCGAACCGGCGGACCAGCGCCGTGGTGGTGTCCTCGCCCTGACACAGCACCGGGGTGTCGAGGCGGTCGCGCATCGCCTCGGCGGCCGCCTTCGCCGCGCGCATCGACGAGAACAAGCCGAGCGTCCGACCGCCCGCCGCGGTGACGAGCCCCTCGATCTCGTCGAGCTGTTCGGTCGACCCGGCGCCGTCGCGGCCGGGCGGGGGCAGGTGCGCGGCGACGTAGAGGATGCCCGACTTCGCGTGCGCGAAGGGTGATCCGACGTCGACGCCCTTCCACGTGGGCGCCTCGGCGCCGGCCAGACCCCACGACCGGGCCATGGAGTCGAACGTGCCGCCGATGGTCAAGGTCGCCGAGGTCAGGATGACGGTGGACTGTTCGAAGAGCCTGTTGCGCAACAGCATCGCCACCGACAGCGGGGCGACCCGCAAGATCGACCGCTTGTTCGATCCCCCGGTCGCTCCGCTCCTGCCCGCCGAATTGCCGCGCACCTCGTCCTGGTCCAGCCACACCACGTCGGTGCGATCGGGTATCGCCGGACCGTAGGAGGTCAGAATGCGCGTCGCGGTGTCGCTGACGTCGTTGAGCGCCGTGACGGCCTCGTTGCGGGCCGCGGCCGCCTTCGGATCGGTCGGGGCGGTGTCGATCGCCGTCCGCACCCGGTCCGCGGCATCGCGCAGCGCGGCCAGGTAGGTGGCCATCTCCTCGTCGAGGACGTCCTTGCGGCCGGGCTCCCAGTCGTAGAGCGCGGAGGTGAACGTCGCGACCGACGCCTCGAAGCGTTCCGCGGTCTCGGGGTCGACGAGCCGCGCCGAACGCCGAAGCGCCATGCCCAGCATGGTCGCCGACAGTTCGCCGGTGGCCACGCTGGTCACGCGGTCGACCAGTTCGTGGGCCTCGTCGACCACCAGCAGTTGGTGCTCGGGCAGCACGTTGATGTCGGAGATCGCGTCGATGGCCAACAGGGCGTGGTTGGTGACGACGATGTCCGCGGTGGCGGCGGTGCCGCGCGCCTTCTCGGCGAAGCAGTCGGCGCCGTAGGTGCACCGCGCCGCCCCGAGGCATTCGCGGGCGGACACGCTGACCTGGCTCCAGGACCGGTCGGCGACACCGGGCACCACTTCGTCGCGGTCGCCGGACTCGGTGTCCGACGCCCACTCGATGAGGCGCTTGACGTCACGGCCCAACGCGGTGGTCGCGACGGCGTCGAACAGCTCGTCCTGCGGGAGGTCGTCGGACTCGGACGCGCCGTTGTGAATCTTGTTCAGGCACAGGTAGTTTCCGCGGCCCTTGAGCAGGGCGAATTCGGGGCGGCGCGGCACCTCGCCGGTGAGGGCGTCGGCCAGCCGGGGCAGGTCGCGGTCGAACAGCTGCCGTTGCAGCGCGATGGTGGCCGTGGAGATCACCACCGGCTCGGCCCGCTCCATGGCGCGCTTGATCGCCGGCACCAGATACGCCAGCGACTTGCCGGTGCCGGTGCCGGCCTGAACCGCGAGGTGCTCGCCGCTCTCGAAGGCGTGGTCGACCGCCTCGGCCATCTCGATCTGGCCGCTGCGTTCGGTGCCACCGAGTGCGGTGACGGCCTTGTCCAGCAGCGCCTTGACGTCGCCCGTGACTCCTCCTCAGGCCCGGCGCGTGGCGTCGACCATGCGGGTGGGGATGGCGGGATCGCCGCTGGACAGGCCGAGCCCGTCCCAGGGCAGGCTGACGAGTCCGGCCGCGACCCGGTCCCGCGCGGTCTGCAGATCGGAGTCGGCGACGACGTCTCCGGCGCGCACCAGCGGGTGGGACAGTGCCGTGGCGGTCAAGCCGTCGGCCTCGACCGCGGGACGGTCGGCCAGCTGCACGACCTCCTCGACGGCGGTGCCCGTGGGCTTGGTCAACCGGTAGGCCTGCTTGCGGCCGCCGTGGGACTCCTTGTGGCTGCTGCGCTTCGCGACCGGCACGCCGTCGACCTCGACGAGCTTGTAGACCATGCCCGCCGTGGGGGAGCCCGACCCGGTGACCAGCGAGGTGCCCACCCCGTAGGAGTCCACCGGCTCGGCCCGCAGGGCGGCGATCGCGAACTCGTCGAGGTCGCTGGTCACCACGATGCGGGTGTTGGGCGCGCCGAGCTCGTCGAGTTGGGCGCGGACCTGGCGCGCCAGCACGCCGAGGTCGCCGGAGTCGATGCGGACCGCGCCCAGCTCGGGGCCGGCCACGGCGACGGCGTTGGCCACGCCGGCGGTGATGTCGTAGGTGTCGACGAGCAAGGTGGTGCCGACGCCGAGAGCGTCGACCTGCGCGCGGAACGCCGCCTGCTCGTCGGGCCCGTCGGGGGAGGTGTGCAGCAGCGTGAACGCGTGCGCGCTGGTCCCGAGCGCGGGGACGCCGTAGCGGCGCTGCGCCTCGAGGTTCGACGACCCGGTGAAGCCCGCGACGTAGGCGGCGCGTGCCGCGGCGACGGCCGACATCTCGTGGGTCCGTCGCGAGCCCATCTCGATCAGCGGCCGGCCCTCGGCGGCGCTGACCATCCTGGCCGCCGCCGAGGCGATCGCGCAGTCGTGGTTGAAGATCGACAGGGCCAAGGTCTCCAGCAGCACGCATTCGGCGAAGGTGCCGTGCAGTGCCAGCACCGGCGAGCCCGGAAAGTACAGCTCGCCCTCGGGGTAGCCGTCGACGTCGCCGGTGAACCGGTAGTCGGCCAGGTACGCCAGCGTCGCCTCGTCGAGGAAGTCGGCCACCAGCGCCAGGGCGGTGTCGTCGAACCTGAAGCGCGGCAGGGCTTCCAGAAAGCGTCCGGTGCCGGCGACCACGCCGTAGCGGCGGCCGTCGGGGAGGCGGCGGGCGAAGACCTCGAAGGTGGTCCGCCGGTGGGCGGTGCCGTCACGCAGTGCCGCGGCGAGCATCGTCAGCTCGTACTTGTCGGTGAGCAAGGCCGTCACCGCGCACTCCTCGTGCGTGCGCCCAGGGGAAGTCACAGTGCCAACCGTAGGCCAACCGTGGCCGTTCGGACCGTCGCCGAGACGGGTGTCTATTCTTGGCGGCATGGTTACCCCGGCGCGAACCGAGCCAGGGACTCGCGTGGATCGCGACGTGGAGACCACCACGGACGAGCAAGTGGCCACCGAGAGTCCGTGGGTCACCCTCGTCTGGGACGATCCGGTGAACCTGATGTCCTACGTCACCTACGTGTTCCAGAAGCTCTTCGGCTACAGCGAACCGCACGCGACGAAACTCATGATGCAGGTGCACGAGGAGGGCAAGGCCGTGGTGTCGGCGGGCAGTCGGGAATCCATGGAGGTCGACGTGACCAAACTGCATGCGGCGGGTCTGTGGGCCACCATGCAGCAGGATCGTTGAGCCCGGCCGACGTGCGGAAGTGGAAGCGGGTCGAAACGGCTGACGGTGCGCGGTTCAGGTCGTCGCTGGCGGCGCACGAGGCGACGTTGTTGCAGAGCCTCGTCAACTCCCTGATGGAGATGCTGGTCGACCGCGAAACGTCCTCGCCCACCGACGAACTCGAAGAGCTCACCGGCATGCGCACCGGCCACTCCACGCCGCCGGACGACGACACCATGCTGCGGTTGCTGCCGGACTTCTTCCGGCCGCAGCACGACCATCCGGCGGGCTCGCGCACCGCGGAGAGCCTCAACAGCGCGCTTCGCAGCCTGCACGAGCCCGAGATCATCGAGGCGAAACGCCATGCGGGGCAACGGCTGCTCGACACGCTGCCCGCCGGTGGCGGCAAGTTCGAGATCGCCGAGGACGACGCGCACTGCTGGGCCGCCTGCGTCAACGACATCCGACTGGCCCTGGGCACCATGCTCGAGATCGGCGCCCACGGCCCCGACCACCTGCCCGCCGAGCATCCGATGGCGGGCCACCTCGACGTCTACCAGTGGCTCACCGTGCTGCAGGAGTACCTGGTCCTCGGGTTGATGGGCAAGAAGTAGGCGTGCCCGGCTCCATCACCGACGTTTCCGGCATCCTCGTCGGCAACCACCACCGACTGGACCCCGACGCGACCCTGGGCGCCGGGTGGGCGTGCGGCACCACCGTGGTGCTGGTCCCGCCGGGCACGACCGGCGCCGTCGACGTGCGCGGCGGTGCGCCCGGCACCCGGGAGACCGACCTGCTCGACCCGGCCAACAGCGTGCGCTACGTCGACGCGGTCGTGCTGACGGGCGGCAGCGCCTACGGACTCGCCGCCGCCGACGGCGTCATGCACTGGCTCGAACGCCACGACCGTGGCGTGGTGATGGACGGTGGCCTGGTGCCCATCGTCCCCGCCGCGGTGATCTTCGACCTTCCCGTCGGAGGGTGGCAGTGCCGCCCGACCGCCGAGTTCGGCGCCGCCGCGGCCGACGCCGCGGGCGTCGAGGTGCCGATGGGCAACGTCGGCGCCGGGGTGGGCGCCAGGGCAGGCGTGCTCAAGGGCGGGCTGGGCACCGCGTCGGTGTTCCTCGACGACATCGGCGTCACCGTCGGCGCCGTGGTGGTGGTGAACGCGGCGGGCAACGTCGTCGACCCGCGCACCGGCCTGCCGTGGATGGCCGACCTCGTCGCCGAGTGGGGCTTGACGCCGCCGCCGGCGGATCAAATCGCCGCGTTGGCCGAGCGCGACGCCGAACTGTCGCCCCTCAACACCACCATCGCCGTCGTCGCCACCGACGCCGCCCTCGGCAAGGCGGCCTGCAAGCGCGTGGCCGTCGCCGCGCAGGACGGTCTGGCCCGGACCACGAGGCCGTCGCACACGCCGCTCGACGGCGACACCGTCTTCGCACTGTCCACCGGCGCCGTCGAGGTCGCACCCGCCACCGACGTCCCGGCCGCAATGTCGCCCGAGACCCCGTTGACGACGCGCGTCGGGGCGGCCGCCGCCGACTGCCTGGCCAACGCCGTGCTCGCCGCCGTGCTGGCCGCCGAGACGCTGGCCGGCGTGCCGAGCTACCGCGACCTGCTGCCGGGCGCGTTCACGGCGTAGTGGGTCCCGGCCCGCGCCGGTAGCCTCGATGGGGAGCGAAAGGGGCGGCAATGGCGACGAGTGGAACCGGTCTGACGGCGGACCCGAAGAAGCCCGGCTGGATGATCGGCGGCACCACCGTCCTGGCCTTCGTCGCACTGCTCTACGTCGTCGAGGCGGTCGACCAGGTGTCGGGCAGCCGGCTCGAGCAGGACGGCATCCGGCCGCTCGAGGTGGACGGGCTCTGGGGCATCCTGTGGGCCCCGCTGCTGCACGCGAACTGGGCGCACCTCGTCGCGAACACCGTGCCGGCACTGGTCCTCGGCTTCCTGGTCTCGCTCGCCGGGATGGCGCGGTTCGTCTACGCGACCGCCATCGTGTGGATCCTCGGCGGCCTCGGCACGTGGCTCATCGGCAACATCGGCGCCCCCGCCGGTGTCGAGACCAATCACATCGGCGCCTCCGGTCTCATCTTCGGCTGGCTGACGTTCCTCATCGTGTTCGGCTTCTTCACCCGCCACGCGTGGCAGATCGTCGTCGGCATCGTGGTCTTCCTGGTCTACGGCGGCGTGCTGTGGGGCGCGCTGCCGGGCACCTTCGGCGTGTCCTGGCAAGGCCACCTGTGCGGTGGCGTCGCCGGCGTGTTCGCGGCGTACGTGCTCTCGGGACCCGAGCGGCGGGCCAGGGCCACGCGCACGCCCAAGATCGCGCCACGCTCGGCCGTCTGAGCCTCCGTTGCGCGTTGCCGAGGTGAGGTCGCCGACACGATTCGGGCCTGCGGCGCGCTGCGTCTCGCTCGACGTCGGGCCAGCTCGGAGGTCACGATTCGACCACTTCATGAAACTGGGAACGAATTGCACTGATGTTTTCGTCATGCGGATATCGGGCATGGCAAGCTGATGGGCGTGCGAGTCACCGTACTGGGGTGTTCCGGTAGCGTCACCGGTCCGGATTCGCCTGCCTCGGGCTACCTCGTCACCGCGCCAGACACCCCGCCGCTCGCGGTCGACTTCGGCGGCGGCGTGCTCGGCGCCCTGCAGCGTCACGCCGATCCCGGAACCGTCAGCGTGCTCCTCTCGCATCTGCACGCCGACCACTGCCTGGACCTGCCGGGCCTGTTCGTCTGGCGTCGCTACCACCCGACGCCCCCCAAGGGCCGGGCCCTCATGTACGGGCCGGCCGACACCTGGGAGCGGCTGGGCGCGGCGTCCTCGCCCGAGGGCGGGGAGATCGACGACTTCACCGACATCTTCGACCTCCACCAGTGGGTGGACCGCGAGGCGGTGCAGATCGGTGCGCTGAACGTGCTGCCGCGCTTGGTGTGTCATCCGACGGAGTCGTACGGGATGCGCTTCACCGATCCCTCCGGGGCCACCCTGGTCTACAGCGGCGACACCGGCTACTGCGACGAGCTGGTCGAATTGGCCACCGGCGCCGACGTCTTCCTGTGCGAGGCGTCGTGGACGCACGCCGGCGACCGGCCGCCGAACCTGCACCTCTCCGGTACCGAGGCGGGCCGCGCCGCCGCCAAGGCCGGCGTCCACGAACTGCTGCTGACCCACATCCCGCCGTGGACGTCGCGCGAGGACGTCATCAGCGAGGCCAAGGCGGAGTTCGACGGTCCGGTGCACGCCGTGGTGTGCAACGAGACGTTCGAGGTTACGGCGCACTAGCCACCGGCCGGCAACCGTTAGGGTTGGCGGGTGTCCAGACGAGAAGACGGGCGACTCGACGACGAGTTGCGACCGGTAACCATCACCCGCGGCTTCACCAAGCACCCGGCCGGATCCGTGCTCGTCGAGTTCGGGCAGACCCGCGTGATGTGCACGGCCAGCGTCACCGAAGGCGTGCCGCGCTGGCGCAAGGGCTCGGGGCTGGGCTGGCTGACCGCCGAGTACGCGATGCTGCCCGCCGCCACCCACACCCGCTCGGACCGCGAGTCGGTGCGGGGCAAGGTCGGCGGCCGCACCCAGGAGATCAGCCGGCTCGTCGGACGGTCGCTGCGGGCCTGCATCGACCTCGCGGCGCTGGGGGAGAACACCATTGCCATCGACTGCGACGTGCTGCAGGCCGACGGCGGCACCCGCACCGCGGCCATCACCGGCGCCTACGTGGCGCTGTCGGATGCAGTCACCTACCTGGCGGCGGCCGGAAGGCTCTCGGATCCACGGCCGCTGTCGTGCGCGATCGCGGCGGTGTCGGTCGGCGTCGTCGACGGGCGCGTCCGCACGGATCTGCCGTACGAGGAGGACTCCCGCGCCGAGGTCGACATGAACGTCGTCGCCACCGACACCGGCACCCTGGTCGAGATCCAGGGCACCGGCGAGGGCGCGACGTTCCCCCGCACCACGCTGGACAAGATGCTCGACGCGGCGCTGGCCGCCTGCGACCAGTTGTTCGTCGTGCAGCGCGAAGCGCTCGACCTGCCGTACCCCGGGGAGTTGCCGGAGCCCAAGACCCCGGCGAAGAAGGCGTTCGGAAGCTGACCGATCTGCTGGTCGCCAGCCGCAACGCCAAGAAGCTGGCCGAACTGCGCCGCGTGCTCGACGACGCCGGTGTGGCTGGTCTGCGCCTGAGATCGCTCGACGACGTCGCCCCGTTCGACGAAGCGCCCGAGACCGGTGCCACGTTCGAGGAGAACGCGTTGGCCAAGGCCCGCGATGCCTTCCGGGCCACCGGGCTGGCCTCGGTCGCCGACGACTCGGGTCTCGCCGTCGACGCGCTCAACGGAATGCCCGGCGTGCTCTCGGCGCGGTGGGCCGGCGCCCACGGCGACGACTCCGCGAATCTTCACCTGTTGCTTGGTCAGCTGCGCGACGTCCCCGACGAGCGGCGCGGGGCGTCGTTCGTCTCGGCGTGCGCCCTGGTGTCGGCAGCCGGCGAGACCGTCGTGCGGGGGGAGTGGGCCGGGCGCATCGCCCGTGCGCCGCGGGGCGACGGCGGATTCGGATACGACCCGATCTTCGTGCCGGACGGTTCGGACCGGTCCGCGGGCGAGCTGACCCCGGCAGAGAAGGACGCGGCGTCCCACCGGGGGCGTGCCCTGGCCCTGCTGCTGCCCGCGCTGCGCGCGGTGGTCTGACGTCGCGTGAGTCGACGCGTTTCAGGGCGAGAGAACGAGCCGCCGCCCACGGCGCACCCCACGGTGTTGGTGGCGGTCCTCGCGGCCGCCGGCATCGGCGTGTCCCTCATGCAGACCCTGATCATCCCGTTGCTCCCCGAGCTGCCGAGGCTGCTCGACGCCAGCGCATCCGACACCTCGTGGGCGATCACGGCGACGTTGTTGACCGCCGCGGTGGCCACGCCGGTCTTCGGCAGGCTCGGCGACATGTACGGCGCCAAGCCGATGCTGATCGCGTGCGCGCTGCTGTTGATCTGCGGGTCGGTGCTCGCCGCCTCGACGAACACCCTGCTGCCGCTGGTCGTCGGCCGGGGCCTGCAAGGGTTTGGCTTCCCGATCATCCCGCTGGGCATCAGCGTCCTGCGGGCCTGCGTGCCACCCGAAAGAGTCGGTGGCGCAATGGGTCTCATGAGCGCCTCGCTGGGCGTGGGCGGCGCGCTCGGCTTGCCCCTGTCGGCGGTGATCGCCCAGCACTACGACTGGCACACGCTGTTCTGGTTCGCCACCGGTCTCGGGGTGGCCGCGCTGCCGATGTTCCTGTTCCTGGTGCCGCACGTGCCGCCGCGCACCCGGGGCCGGCTGGACCCGGTCGGGGCGGTGCTGCTGGCGGGTGGGCTCGTCACGCTGCTCCTCGGAATCTCCAAGGGGCAGAGCTGGGGCTGGCTGAGCGCGCCGACGCTGGCGTCGTTCGGCGCCTCGTTGCTGATCTTCCTGGTCTTCGGCTGGTGGGAGCTGCGGGTGTCCTCCCCGACGGTGGATCTGCGGACCACCGTCAAGCGGCCGGTGCTGGCCACCAACGTGGCGTCGGTCGCGGTGGCATTCGGCATGTTCGGGTTCTCGCTGGTGGCCCCGCAGATCATGGAACTGCCGCGCGAGACCGGGTACGGCCTGGGCCAGTCGATGCTGGCGACGGGACTGTGGCTGGCCCCCGGAGGTCTCGCGATGATGGTGACCTCGCCGCTCGCGGCCCGAATCGCCGCCGTCCGCGGCCCGCGGTTCACCTTCGTCATCGGGGCCCTGGTGATCGCGGTGTCCTACGCCGCCGGCATCGCGTTCCTGGCCGCGCCGTGGCAGCTCATGGTGCTCAACGTGGCCGTCGCCGGTGGGGTCGGGTTCGCGTACGCCTCGATGCCGGCGTTGATCAACGCGGCCGTGCCCATCTCGGAGACCGCCGCCGCCAACGGCATCAACGCCCTCTCGCGGTCCCTCGGGACGTCGATCTCCAGTGCGGCCATCGGGGCCATCCTGGCCGGGATGACGGTGTCCTTCGCCGGTGCTGCGGTGCCGTCGATGGCGGGGTTCCGCACGGCGATGGTGGTGGCCGCCGTGGTGGCGGCCCTCGCCGCAGGCCTGGCGCTGTTGATCCCCGCCGCGACGGCCGACGTCGTCGCCGTCGCGGAACTGGCCGACGCCGACGGTCAGAGGCCGTAGGCCGCCTTGACCTGCTTGGTCTGGAAGTGCTCGACGATGATGCCGAGCAGCGGGATGGTGCCGGCCAACAGCACGCCGATGGTCTTGCCGATGGGCCAGCGCACCTTCGTGGCGAGGTTGGCGGCCGACAACAGGTAGGCGAAGTACACCCAGCCGTGCACGACGCCGATCCAGCTCGGCGGATCCTCGACCTGCACGATGTACTTCAGCACCATTTCGTAGCAGAGCGCGATCAGCCAGATGCCGGTGGCCCAGGCCAGAACGCGGTAGGCGACGAGCGCCTTGCGGACGGGCTCCGTCGGGGTGCGCGGTGACGATTCGTCGGCAACGGGTGCGTCGGGTTCGGGACTGGTCATGTCGTGGTCCTGTCGTCGGTGTCGGGGCGGCCGTCGGCCTTGGCGAGCTCGGCCAGGTACGCGTTGTACTCGGAGAGCGTGGGGTCGTCGTCGTGGCGCGCGGCGGCCGTGGGCCGCTCGGGCAGCAGACCGTCGGGAATCTCGGTCGGCTTGTCGTGGTCCGGCCTCGGTGGCGGCGCCTCTTCGTAGCGGACGAACTTGTAGTACGCATAGAAGCAGAAGCCACCGAACATGGGCCACTGCAGGGCGTACCCGAGATTCTGGAACGAACCGGACGCCGACTCGTAACGCGTCCACTGCCACCAGGCCAGCACCATGCAGCCTGCGGCGGCGACGAACACCAGCGCGACGAGCGCCGGTCTCCTACGCCGCGTAGTGGACATTCGTCCACGGTACCGTGACGGACCTGGCCGGTGCGTCCGGAGTGCGTGGGGCCCGGGTCCGCGCCGGCGGTACGATTCCACGCGTTGCGGGCGTGATGGAATTGGCAGACATGATGGCTTTAGGTGCCATTGCTCGGAAGAGCGTGGGGGTTCGAGTCCCCCCGCCCGCACTCATTGCGGCGTCGGCGTCGCCGTCCTGAAGCGATGCCGGTACGCGCTGGGGGAGACCCCGAGCTCGCGGTGAAACAGCCGGCGCAACGACTCGCTGGAGCCCACCCCCGTCTGCTCGGCAACCTGGTCCAGCGTCGCGTGCCCCCCGGTCAGCGCCGCACATGCCGCCTCCAGCCGGGTCCGGTCGACGAAGTGCTGTGGCGTGTGACCGGTTTCGGCCAGGAACAAGCGCGACAGATGCCGCGGGCTGACGCCGGCCCCCGCCGCGAGGCTGGCCAACGTGTGGTTGCCGCGGGGGTCCTCGGTGATCTCGTCCATCGCCGTGCGCACCACGGAGTGGTCGGTGGGCTGCGCGTCGAGGCGCACGCTGAACTGGGACTGGTCACCGGGGCGCGCCATGAACACGACGAGATCCCTCGCGACCTCCCTGGCGAGCACGGGGCCGTGATCCTGCTCGACGAGCGACAGGACCAGGTCGATGCCCGCCGTGACACCGGCCGAGGTGACGAACTTGCCGTCGGTGACGAACAGCGAGGCCGAGTCGACGGTGACCTCCGGATAGCGTGCGGCGAGGTGGCGGGCCAGCTTCCAGTGCGTGGCGGCGCGGCGTCCGTCGAGCAGCCCCGTCGCCGCCAGCGGAAAGGCGCCCGCACAGATGGAGACCGTGCGCCGGCTGCGCTGGGAGAGCTCGCGCACCGCCGCGACCAGTGCGGTGTCGGTGACGCTGACCTGCCAGTTCGGCGAGCCCGGCACCAGCAGCGACCCGAACGTCGCCGGAAGGTCGTCGACCGAGGCGTCGGCGCCGTGGCGTGCGCCCGAGCTGGCCACCACGTCGGCCCCGGTCAGCGAGGCGTGGGTGATCCGGTAGTTGGCGCCGAAGGCGTTGGCCGAGGCGAACGCGTCGATCGGGCCCGCGACGTCGAGCATCTGAACGCCGTCGAAGAGCAGCACCACGACGTCGTGCGCGTCAGTGTCCATATCTGAGGGTTTCATGGCCACGCGCGTACGGCGCGACCGAGGCGCTGGAGCCGATAGTTGAGTCATCCGGTCGACATCCCGCCGACCGCCACTCGAAGGGACACACGTCATGACCGAGAACATTGCGGGCGTCGCGATACCGGACAGCGCGTTGGCGAAGGACGCCACCGAACTGATCCGCGACACCACCAACGAACTGATCTTCAACCACTCCCGCCGGGTGTTCCTGTTCGGCAGCCTGCAGTCGCGCAAGTTCGGCATCACCCCCGACGCCGAATTGCTCTACGTCGCAGCGCTCTTCCACGACACCGGCCTGGTGCCCCCGTACCGCGGCACCGCGCAGCGGTTCGAGATGGACAGCGCCGACGCCGCCCGGTCGTTCCTCCTCTCGCACGGCTTCTCCCGTCCCGAGACCGACGTCGTGTGGACGGCGATCGCCCTGCACACCACGCCCGAGGTGCCCTACGGCCTGGACCCGGTGATCGCCGCGACCACCGCCGGCGTCGAGACCGACGTCCTCGGACTCCGGTTGGACGCGATCGACGCCGCCGAGATCGACGCCGTCACCTCCGCGCACCCGCGACCGAACTTCAAGGCCAACATCCTGCAGGCCTTCAACGACGGCTTCAAGGACCGCCCGGACACCACCTTCGGCACGGTCAACGCCGACGTCCTGGCGCACTTCGTGCCCGGCTTCCGGCGGACCGACTTCGTCGACGTCATCACCAATTCCGCCTGGCCCGAGTGAGCCGGCGCGCCGAGACAGTTCCCACTGTCGTCCGCAGGGTGTCCGCACGACTACCCATGCTGTCTCGGCGAAGAGGGCGAGCCGGCTAGATCATGTCCTTGCGGGTCAGCCATCGCATCACCGGCCAGCCGACGAACACGGGCAGCCAGCAGGTGAGCACGCGGTAGAGCAGCACCGAGGGGACCGCGACCGCGGCCGGCACGCCGAACGCGGTGAGCCCACCGATCAACGCGGCCTCGACGGCGCCCACGCCGCCGGGGGTGGGCGCGGCGGAGGCCAGCGTGCCGCCGATCATCGTGACGACGGTGACGGTGACGAACGTGGTGCCGCCGCCGAACGCGCCGACGCTGGCCCACAGTGCCAGGGCCGCCCCGAGAGTCGTTGCGGCACAACCGGCCACGATGATCGCGAGGCGCTTCGGTTCCCGTGCCAGCTCGACGAGTTCACCGCCCAGTTCCTTGACGCGGGGCCGCAGTTCGGTGCCCAGCCACCGGCGCAGCTTCGGCACGAACGTGAACACGCCGACGATGCCGAGCGCCACACCGCCGATGAGATAGAGCACCGTGGTGGTGGGGACGAAGTGCGACAGGTTCGCCGACGTCCCGGCGATCACGCTGAAGAAGATCAGCAGCCCGACGTGGGTGATCACCTGAACCGACTGCTGCAGGGCCACCGCGGCGGTGGCGCGCAGCGCACCGAGCCCGCCCTTCTGGAGGAACCGGGTGCTCAGCGCCAACCCGCCGACGCCGGCGGGCGTCGTGGTGGCGGCAAAGGTGTTGGCCACCTGCATGATCGTGAGGTTGACGAAGCTCACCGCACCCGAGGCGCACGCCCACAGGGCCGCGGCCGCACCCACGTACGTCAGCGCCGACACCGCCAGCCCGAGCAGTGCCCACCACCAGTTGGCCGTCCGCAACTCCGAGAAGAACGCGGGCACGGTGCTGATGAAGGGATAGGCGACGTAGACCAGCGCCACCAGCAGCACCAGCTGGATCACCTGGATCCTGGTGAAGCGGGTGATCGTCTCGGCCTTGATCTGGTCGGCCCCCGTCTGGTGCATCACCTCGTCACGGGCGGCCGACATCACGGTGGCGGGGTCGATCACCGACGCGCGGATGTGTTTGGGCAGAGCCGCTTTGGTGAGGCGGCGGGATGCGCCGAGGACGGTGTCGCGGTCGAACTCCGCGATGGCGGCGCGCACCGCCGCCTCGGCCCCGAAGATCGCCGTCGTCGTCACCAGCAGCGCGGCGATGTCGGCCTGGAGCAGGACGTCGGTGGCCCCGTACTCGGCGCTGCCGAACCCGCCGAACAGCGCGGTGGGCGCACCGTCCCCGACGTCGACGGTGATCTCCTTGCCCCGCAGGTCTCCGTGGGAGATCTGGTGGCCGTGCAGCGTCGCGAGCGCCTTCCAGACCGGCGCGACGAGGGACTCGTCGGCCGAGGTCTCGTCCAGCGCCACGCCGCGCGTGGGGGTGTGGGCGTACAGCGTCCAGCCGCGGTCGAGGGCGGACAGTGCGACCGTCGTGCTGTTCGCCACGCCGAGGTCGCCGATGGCGATGGCCATCAGACCGCGGTGCTCGACGGCGCGCCGCATCGAGGCGTGCAGGGGAGCGGTCTCGCTGTTGCGCAACCGCGCCCGCCGCCAGATCTGGCTCATGATGCCGCCGCTGCGCTGGTTGGGTCCGTACATCTCGAGGATGGCGCGCGAGTCGGGGTCGTCCTCGGCGTCCTCCTTCGCCGCCCACAACACCAGCGGGCCGGGACCTGCGGGTCGCACCACCGTCAGCCCGGTCACGGAGAAGCCCCGGCGCAGAAGCGCGCGCACGGCCCCGTCCAACGGCACCTCGAGCGCCGGGGTCCCGACGATCAGCACCGTCAGGGCGCCCACGAACCATCCCACCGCGAGTCCCAGCAGCGTTCGGGCCGGCACCACGGCGCTGACCACCAGGTGGATGGGCACGAACGCGAGCAGCAGCACCCACCACCACCGGCGCCAGCGCGCCTCCAGCCACGGGCCGGAGACGGTCAGCATCGCGGCGAGCATGGCGATCCAGCGCGGGTCGTCGAGGAACTGCGACAGCAGGGTCTGCAACCGGTCGTCGAGGTCGAAGTGCCAGCGCGGCGCCGCGAAGCCGCTGGAGTTGACCGACAGCGCGAGAACGGCGATCACGGCGGCCGCCGCGTAGGCGCCGAGCAGCCGCCACCGGCGGGCGGTGACGAGCCCGATCAGAATGGCGAACGGCAGCGCGAGGATGGCGACGCCGTAGGCCAGGTACACCAGGTTCGACTGCGTCGGCGTCAGCAGCGCGACGATCCCCGAGATGGAGCGCTCGAGGGCCACCCAGTCCCGGCGGGTGATCAGCGAACCGGTGATGACCACGGCCAGGAAGAGGGCCGCCAGTGCCAGCCGGAAGATGTCGTTGGTGCGCCGGACGAGGGGCTGCAACAGGTCGCCGGAAACGGCGACGTCCCGCCCGTCAACTCGCATGCCTGGGAGAATTCTTCCGATCGAACGTCGTGCCGCCTGGTCGGCGGCCCGCGGCCAACCTATCCCAGGCGGGATCTGGGGCCCGGGATTGTGCGTGCTCCGTAAGGATGTCGTCAAGGTGGGCCGGGTGGGCGCAAGGATCGCGTGCGGAGCGCCCGGACGCGTCTCCCGAGACCGTAGACAGGGGGGCATGAGCGATGTGGTGCAGCTTCTGTCGATGCTGGCGATCCCGGCCGCGGTGCTGTTGACGTGCCGCCATCTGAACGTCCGGGAGACGCGGCGCGACGTCGGCCCGCGCTGATCCCGGCTACATGTGGGTGCCGCCGTCGACCCGCACTTCGGTTCCGGTGACCCAGTACGCGTCCGGGGAGCCGAGCATCGCCACGACGCTGGCCACCGCGTCGGGCTTGGCGAACATCGCACCGTCGTCCAGCGGCAGCACCGACATGATCTTCCCGAGCAGCGCGAAGTCCATGTCGTCGGGCAGGCCGGGTCCCACGCTCTGCCGCGACTCGCCCACGCCGTCGGTCATGCCGGAGGACACCGACCCGGGTTGGACGCAGTTGAACCGGATGCGTTCCTTGCTGAACTCCAGCGCGAGCGCGTGCGTCATCGCCTGCACGCCACCCTTGGACGCGGCGTAGGCCGCCATGTAGGGGTGCGCGAAGTTGGCCGAGGTGGAGCTGAAGTTCACGACGGCGGCCGCGGTGCCGGCACGCAGCGCCGGGATGGCCTCGCGCGTGACGAGGAACGTGCCGAACAGGTTGACCCGCACCACCTTCTCGAAGTCGGCCAGCGTGACGTCGGTGAAGTGCGCCGACCGCAGGATGCCCGCGGCGTTGACCAACGTGTCCAGCCCGCCCATCGCGTCGACCGCCTCGGCCACCCCGGCGCGAACCGAGCCCTCGTCGCCGACGTCCATGGTCACCGCCACGAGCCGGTCGTCGTGCGGGCCCGCCTTCGCCACGGTGTCCGCGAGTCCCGCGGCACTGACGTCGGCCGCGACGACCGTGCCGCCCTCGTCGAGGATGCGCAGAGCGGTGGCCTGCCCGATGCCGGAACCGCCGCCGGTGATCAGGACCCGACGGTCGGCGTAGCGCTGCAGGGAGGAAGGAGGCATGGGCCGAATGATGCCCGTCGGAGCCGGCTGTGTCAGGCAGTCGTGGAAGAGGCCATGTGGAGCGCGGCGAGGTGGCTGAACAACATCGACGCGCCGATCGGGTTGCCACCGCCCGGATACGTCGTGCCGCTGACGGCGGCCATGGTGTTGCCCGCCGCGTAGAGCCCGGGGATCGGTTGGCCCGCGGCGTCCAGGACGCGGGCGTCGCGGTCGGTGCGCAGGCCGCCCTTGGTGCCGAGGTCGGACAGGCCGAACGCGGCGGCGTGGTACGGCGGCCGGGTCAGCGGCACGAGGGGTGACGCGCCGCCGGTGAACGCGCGGTCGTAGGACTCGTCGCCGCGGCCGAAGTCGGAATCGGTGCCGTCGGACGCCATTTCGTTGAAGCGCGCGACCGCGTCGACGAGGGCGGCGGGTGGTACGCCGATCGCGGCCGCGAGACCCTCCAGGGTGTCGGCGGTGTGCCACAGCCCCGCGTCACGGTAGCGCTGCGGTTCGACCAGCGACACGCTCGCCGACAGCAGCGGCGGGACCTCGCCGCCGGCGTCGTCGTAGACCATCCAGAACGGCAGGTGGGCGGCGCCCGAGGCGAGGTGCGCGATGACCTCGCGCCCCAGCCGGTCGTAGGGGGCGGACTCGTTGACGAAGCGCCGGCCACGGGAGTCGACGAAGATGCCCGCCGTGGCGCCGAGGGAGAAGGTCGACCGCCCGTCGGGGTGCGTCAGGCCCGGCGACCACCACGCCTGGTCCATCAGATCGGTGGCGGCGCCGATGCGGACGGCCGCCCGATGCGCGGCGCCGGTGTTGGCCGGCGCGCCCATGGAGTCGGCGCAACGGCCTGGCACGCCGTGGGTTTCGCGCATGTCGGGGTCGTGTTCGAAGCCGCCGGCGGCGAGCAGGACGCCTCGGCGCGCCCGGATCCGCACCGGGCCGCCGTCGCGCTGGACGACGGCCCCCGTCACGGCGCCGTCGTCGACGACGAGGTCGGTCAGCGGCGACTCGAGGTGCACCGACGCGTGCGGATGACGCAGCAGTGCGGCCAGGAGTCGCCCGACGAGGGCGCGGCCACCGGTCAGCAGATCCGGCGCCGGCGCGCCGAGCCGCTCGTTGTCGAGCGGGCCGCGGATCCGGTCGGCGTAGGGGCCCAGCACCTCGGCCTTCAGCGCCCGCGACACGATGTGGCGCATGCCGTCCAGGCGCGCGCTCGGGGCCTTGCCGAAGTAGTCGGGCCACGGCAGCACCTTGAACGCGAACGCGTCGTCCTGCTCGAGGTACTCGACCAGGCGCGGCCCGCCCCGGACGTAGGCGTCCTGTAGATCCCGAGGCGTGCGGTCGCCGACGACGGCGTGGAAGTAGGCGAGGGCGTCCTCGACCGTGTCGTCGTCCGCGCCCGCCCGGCGCAGAACCGCGTTGCAGGGGAACCACATTCCGCCGCCACCGGAGTAGGCCGTCGTCCCCCCGAACAGCTCGGATGCCTCGACCAGTGCGACGGAGAGTCCCTCGCGGGCGGCGGTGTAGGCGCCGGTGATGCCGCCGCCCGAGCCGACCACCACCACGTCGACGGTCTGGTCCCAGGTCTGCGATGTGTCGATCGTCATGGCCAATCCTCAACTGCGAAGGGTGAATCCGGCGTCCAGCGGCCAGGAGGTTCCGGTGACGAACGAGGCCTCGTCGGAGGTCAGCCATGCCACCGCGGCCGCGATCTGCTCGGGTTGCAACAGCGCGATCGGCAGGGCGTTGCGCTGACTGACCAGCCACGGGTCACCGGCCGCGGACAACGCCATGGTGGTCTCGTTGAGGATCATGTCGGTCGCGACGCCGCTGGGATGGATCACGTTGACGCGGATCGAATGCTCGGCCAGTTGGTCCGCCCACACCTGCATCAGCGCCACCAGCGCGCGCTTGGAGGCGGCGTAGCCCTGAATGCCCGCCCGGTCGGTGCCGGCGGCGCGGATGCCCTGGGTCGAGCTGACCAGCACCACCGATCCGCCGCGGCCACCGGCCACCATCGCCGGGATGGCCGCGTCCACGGTGTTCCACGCCCCGATCAGGTTGACCTCGACCACGTCGCGGAACGTCTGCGCGCGCCGATCGGTGTCGCTGACCCGGATGATGCCCGCGTTGGCAACGACGACGTCGAGTCGCCCGAACCGTTCGACGCCGTCGGCCACCACGGCCGCGACCGCCTCGGGATCGCGAACGTCGGCCTGCACGGCCAGGATTCGGCGGCCCTGCGCCTGCACCAGCCGGACCGTCTCGGCCAGGTCGTCGGTCGTGGCGCCCGGGTAGTCGGTGGTGTCGAACTCGGCGCAGACGTCGAGCGCGACGACGTCGGCACCCCGGCTGGCGAGCGTCACGGCGTGGGCGCGGCCCATCCCGCGGGCGGCGCCGGTGACGAGGGCGACCTTGCCTGCCATGGCGTCCATCAGAAGGTGAGATGCCGGCTGACGTCGCCGACCTGGTCGACGAACATGGTCCGGGTGTCGAACCACCACGCGCCGTCCACGCGGTGGAAGGTGTCGCGGTACCGCCCGGTCACGATCACCTGCAACGGCAGCTCCGGGGTCGCCTGCGTGACGCAGTAGTACGCGCTCGACCGGGCGGTGCCGGCGTCCTCGTCGACCTCGACCCGCACGTTGGTGGTGAGGTGCTTGGTCAGGGGCGTGCCGCCGTCGTGGAAGCGGACCGCCATCTCGTACATCCGCCGCACACCCGCGGATCCGGAGAACACCGTCTCGGGCCCGCCGCCCTCGACACCGCAGATCCGGCCGTGGGCGAAGAGGTTCGCGACCCCGTCCAGATCTCCGGCGTCGAACAGCTCCGCATAGGTGTAGACGAGGTTCTCGACGTGCCGGGCGCTGTCCATCACGGCCGACATTACGGTCGTCGTGCCGAATGGGTCACCGGTTCAGCGCACGTGGTTAATCTGACGACCGTGACTTCTCACTGGTCGCCGACCCGACTCGGCAATCTGGCCGGCAAGCGCATCGTCGTCACCGGCGCTACCAACGGCGTCGGCCTCGCGACGGCGGGTGCACTGGCCCGCGCCGGAGCGCACGTGATCCTCGCGGTCCGCAACGTCGAGCTGGGCGTCCAGCGCGCCGCCGAGATGGGTGGCGACACGTCGGTGGTCAAGCTGGACCTCGCCGACCTGTCGTCGATCCGGGCGTTCCCCGACCGGTTCGACGGCGAGGTCGACGTGTTGGTCAACAACGCCGGGGTGGTCGCGCAGCGCCGGTCCGAGACCGCCGACGGGTTCGAGATGACCCTGGGCACCAACTTCCTCGGTCCCTTCGCGTTGACCAATTTGCTGCTGCCGCGGGTGCGCTCGACGATCGTCAACGTCGCCTCCGACGCGCACAAGACCGGGACGATCGCGTTCGAGGATCCCCATCTGCGCACCCGCAAGTGGTCGGCGTTCCCCGCCTACGCCCGCTCCAAGTTGGCGGTGATGCTGTGGGGCCTCGAGCTCGACCGGCGGTTGCGGCTGGCCGGCTCGCCCGTCACCAGCCAGCTGACCCATCCGGGCTGGGTCGCCTCCAATTTGACCAACCTCGCCGACAATCGAATGATGGCGACGTTCCACTCCGTGGCGAAGACGGCGGCCAGCGTGCTCGCCAACGACACCGACGCAGGCGCGGCGCCGACGCTGTACTGCCTCAGCGAACCGATTCCGCCGGGCAGCTACGTCGGCATCGACAGCCGGTTGGGGCTCAAGGGCTCGCCGACGCTGAGCGGACGCTCGGCGGAGGCGTGTGACTACGAGACCGCCGCCCGGCTGGTGGCCTTCGCCGAGACGGAAACGGGCACAACCATTCCCGTGTGACGGCGATCAGCCGCGGGCCAGCGCCCAACGGATGCCGCCGACCAGCGTCCGGCCGGCCACCCGGACTGCGGTGGCCTCCAGCGGCGGCAGATACGGCAGTCGCAGCGGCAGCCGCGCCCACGCCGGCAGCATGGCCACCGAGGTGGCGGCGAGGATCGCGTAGGGCGGCTTGGCCAGCAGCGGCAACGGGGGAGTGAGCAGCAGGAACTTCGCCGCCTCGCGGGCAGCGGCCGTGCCGCCGAGCTCCGGTCGGTAGTCCGAGATGCGTTGCCGTAGTTCACCTTCGGTGCGGGGCGGGTCGAGCACCCCGAGCGCGGCGGCGACCCTGGCGGTGTCGGCGACGTAGCCGTCCCGGCCCCGCTGGTCGAGCGGACGCGCGCCGTAGAGCTGGTGGGCGCGCAGGAAGCTGTCGACCTCGGCGACGTGCACCCATTCGAGCAGGTGCGGGTCCGAGGCCTCGTACGGCCGTCCGTCGGCGGCGATCCCGTGCACGCGACGGTGGATGCCGCGGACCTTGTCGACCGCGCGCTGCGCGTCGTCGGCCGGACCGAAGGTGGTGACCGCGAGGAAGGTGCTGGTGCGCTGCAGCCGGCCCCACGGATCTCCGCGGTAGTCGGAGTGTTCGGCGACGCCGGCCATCGCCAGGGGGTGCAGGGACTGCAGCAGCAGCGCGCGCAGACCACCGACGAACATCGAGGCGTCGCCGTGCACCTGTCTGATCGGACGGTCCTCGTCGAACCATCGCGGACCGGGGGTCTCGTGGATGCGCGCGCGGTTCGCCGGACCCTCGGGGCCGGCCACCATCCCGAACAGTCGCTGACCGAGGCCGTCGCGCACCGTCGTCAATCCAGGCAGGGCCACGTATTCGACAGTACGCCCGGCGTGATCGGACTATCTTGCTCCAAAGGCGACGGAAGGGTGACGGCGATGGCCGCGTTGATCTCGCTGAACGTCGGCCTCCCCGCCGACGTCGACTGGAACGGACGCGTCGTCCACACCGGCGCGTGGAAGGCCCCGGTCGACGGGCCGCGGATGGTGCGCCGCCTCAACGTCGACGGCGACGGTCAGGGCGACCTGGGCGGGCATGGTGGTGAGAACCGGGCCGTCCTGGTCTACCAACTGGACTCCTATCGGCACTGGAACGCCGAGTTCGGTCGCGACGACCTGGCGCCCGGCCACTTCGGGGAGAACTTCACCGTCGACGGGCTGCCCGACGACGAGGTCTGCATCGGTGACCGCTACCGGATCGGCGACGCGGAGTTCGAGGTCACCCAGCCACGCGTCACCTGCTACCGCGTCGGCCTGCGGGTCGGGGTGCCGAGCATGGCGGCGCTGCTGGTGTCCCATCGTCGGCCGGGGTTCTACCTGCGCGTGCTGGTCGAGGGTGAGGTGCGCGCCGGGCAGGAGATCGTGAAGACCGCCTCGGGACCCGAAGCGGTGACCGTCGCCGAGATCGACGCCCTGCTGTACCTGCCCGGCCATCCCCGCGACAGCCTCGACCGCGCGCTGCGCGTGCCGGCGCTGAGCCCCGGCTGGACGGCGTCGCTACAGAGCCTGGTGGCCCAGGGTGACGGGGCTGCGGGCAACACCGGGCTGACCGCCGCGGCCAGCGCCCCGCCGCCCGCGTGGACGGGTTTCCGGCCGCTGCGCGTGACCTCGGTGCGCGACGAGAGTGCCGACGTCCGGTCGCTGACGCTGGCCGACCCCGACGGCGCCGTGCTGCCGAGTTGGTCGCCGGGACAGTCGATCACGCTGCGACTGCACCCCGATCCCGCGGGACCCGCCGTCCTGCGCAACTACTCGCTGTCCAACCCGCCCGGCTCGGGGATCTACCGCATCGGGGTCAAGAAGGAACCGCACGGCGCGGGCAGCGGGTTCCTGCACGCCGGGGTGACGACGGGTGACCTCGTCGACGTCGCCGCGCCGCGGGGCACGTTCGCGCTCGCCATCGCCGACGACCCCAACGGCCCACCGGTGTTGCTGGTGTCGGCCGGCGTGGGAATCACCCCGGTGCTCTCCATGCTGCACGCGCTCGTCGCGGCGGGTTCGACGCGCGAGGTGTGGTGGCTGCACGGGGCGCGCGACGGCTCGGCCGACGCGTTCGCCGCCGAGTGTCACGAGCTTCTCGGCAGACTGCCCAAGGGCCGGTCGCACGTGTTCTACAGCCGGCCGGCCGCGGTCGACCGGCTCGGCGTCGACTACACCGGCACCGGCCGCCTCTCGGCCGCGGCGTTGGAGGCGCTCGCGCCGCCCGTCGACGCCGAGGCCTACCTGTGCGGCCCCGTCGACTTCATGACCGCGCTGACGGCGGCGCTCGCCGCCTACGGGTTGGCGCCGGACCGGATCCACAGCGAAACCTTCGGTGCCGCGGCGGGTCTCACCCCTGGTATCGCCGCGGCGGCGTCGGGCCCGCCGCACGCACCGGCGGGAGATCCCGGGCCGGGACCCGACGTCGGCTTCGCCCGCAGCGGGCTGACCGTGCCGTGGGGGCCCGCCTACCCCAGCCTGCTGGACTTCGCCGAGGCGTGCGACGTGCCCGTCCGGTGGTCGTGCCGCACGGGGGTCTGCCACAACTGTGAGACGGCCGTGGTGTCGGGATCGGTGCGCTACTCACCCGAGCCGCTGGAGCCGCCCGCCGACGGCAACGTCCTGATCTGCTGTGCGACGCCGGACGGCGACCTGGTGCTCGACCTGTAGCCGCGCGTCAGGTCCGTCGCAGCGTGTCCCAGTCGTGCTCGTCCTCCAGCGCCGCGATGGCCTTGCCGGTGCGTTCCTTCATCACGAGGGTAAAGACGACGCCGATCACCACGGCCAGCACCAGCGCGACCCAGGAGAACCGCGACAGCCACTTCTCGGCGGCCAGACCCAGGTAGTAGACGACGGCGGTTGTGCCGCCCGCCCAGAAGATCGCACCGGTTGCGTTGGCGGCCAGGAACTTTCCGTACGGCATCTTCAGCGCGCCGGCGAGGGGGCCCGCGAAGATGCGCAGCAGCGCGATGAACCGGCCGAAGAACACCGCCCAGACGCCCCACCGGGTGAAGAGCCGTTTGGCCAGGGCGACGTGCCCGGGGCCGAAGTGCTTGGGGAAGCGTCTGCCCAGCCGTTCGAACAACCCCATGCCGTACCGGTGGCCGATGCTGTAGCCGATCGTGTCACCGACGATGGCTCCGATGGTGGCCGCGGCGGCCACGCCGGCCGGGTTGACGTCGAGGGTGTGCCGCGAGGCCAGCAGGGCGGCGCTGACGAGCGCGATCTCGCCGGGCAGCGGAATGCCGAGGCTCTCCAACCCGATGACCACGCCGACGACGAGGTACACCGCGATCGGTGGGATGGTCTCCAGGAGGGCGTCGACGGTCACGCGCCCAGGATGCCCTATGCGATACGGGGTTGGCGGGAATGTCGGGGCGAATAGAGTCCGACGGCATGGCCGACTACCGCTTCGTGACGTACGAGACCTTCGACGAGGGCACCATCGCCCGGATCATGCTCAACCGACCGGACCAGCGCAACGCCCAGCAGCGCGGGTTGCTCGTCGAGTTGAACGAGGCCTTCCTGCGGGCCGAGGCCGACGACGACGTGCGCGTGGTGATCCTCGGCGGGCACGGGCCGATGTTCTCCTCGGGCCACGACCTCGGCTCCAAGCAGGCCATGGCCGAGCATGCGCCGGGCCCCGAGCAGCATCCGAGCTTCCAGGAGGGCGGCGCGACCCGCCGGGCGGCCGAGAAGCTGATGCTCCAGGAGTGGCATCACTTCTTCCAGAACACCCTGCGGTGGCGCAACCTGCGCAAGATCACCGTGGCGCAGGTGCACGGCGACGTGTACGCCGCCGCGCTGATGCTGATGTGGTCGTGTGACCTCATCGTCGCCGCGGAGGGGACGCGCTTCGCCGACGTGGTCGGTACCCGCCTCGGCATGTGCGGTGTCGAATACTTCGCCCACCCTTGGGAATTCGGCGCCCGCAAGACCAAGGAGCTGATGCTCACCGGCGACACCCTGTCGGTCGACGAGGCCTACCAGCTCGGCATGGTGTCCAAGGTGTTTGCGCTCGACGAACTGGCCGACCGGACGCTGGACTTCGCCAGGCGGATCGCGAAGGTGCCGACGATGGCGGCGCTGCTGGTCAAGGAGTCGGTGAACCAGACCCAGGACAACCAGGGCTTCTACAACTCGTTGAACGCCTGCTTCACCCTGCACCAGCTCAACCACAGTCACTGGACCCAACTGCACGGCGGCGGGTTCCCCGTCGCCAACGAGTCCGACGGCGTACCGAACTGGCGGCAGGCACCGCCGGTGGTGCCCGCGATGAAGGACGAGGTCCGCGCCGACGGAACGGAGCGGGCCGATGCGTGAGACCGTCGTCGTCGGAGCCGTGCGCACGCCGGTGGGCAAGCGCAACGGCGGCCTGTCCGCCCAACACGCCGCCGACCTGTCCGCGGTGGTGCTGACTGAGCTCGCCGAACGCACCGGCGTCGACCCGTCGGTGGTCGACGACGTCGTGTGGGGGTGCGTCTCGCAGGTGGGCGACCAGTCCAGCAACATCGGGCGGTGGGCCGTGCTGGCGGCGGGCTGGCCCGAGCACATCCCCGGCACCACGGTGAACCGGGCGTGCGGATCCAGCCAGCAGGCGCTGGACTTCGCCGTCCACGCCGTGATGTCGGGGCAGCAGGACGTCGTGGCGGCGGGCGGGGTCGAGGTGATGAGCCGGGTGCCGCTGGGCTCGGCGCGCGCCACCGGCATGCCGTACGGGCCGAAAGTGCTTGCCCGCTACGACGACTTCGCGTTCAACCAGGGCATCTCCGCGGAGATGATCGCGACGAAGTGGGGGCTGTCCCGCGCCCGCCTCGACGAGTTCTCCGCGCAGTCGCACGCCCGCGCGGCGGCCGCGCAGGACGCCGGCGCCTTCACCGACCAGATCGTGCCGGTCTTCACCGAGGACGGGGCAGTGGTGACCGCCGACGAGGGCATCCGCCGGGGCACCACCGCCGAGAAGCTGGCGGGCCTGAAGCCGGCCTTCACCGACGACGGCGTCATCCACGCCGGCAACTCGTCGCAGATCTCCGACGGAGCCGCGGCCCTGCTGGTGACCACCGCGGAGAACGCCGTCACCATGGGGCTCACCCCGCTGGTGCGCTACCGCGCCGGGGCGGTCACCGGCGCCGACCCGGTGCTGATGCTGACCGGTCCGATCCCGGCGACGGCGAAGGTGCTGCACAAGGCGGGCGTCGCGATCGACGAGGTCGGCGTCTACGAGGTGAACGAGGCCTTCGCGCCCGTGCCCCTGGCGTGGCTGGCCGAGACCGGAGCCGACGAGGCGCGGCTCAACCCGCTCGGCGGCGCGATCGCGCTGGGCCACCCGCTGGGAGCATCCGGCGCGGTGCTGATGACGCGGATGATCCATCACATGCGGGACAACGGAATTCGCTACGGGTTGCAAACCATGTGCGAGGGCGGCGGCACGGCCAACGCCACCCTCGTCGAGCTCATCGGCTAAGCGTCACTGGTTGCCGACCTCGAGCTCGAGGTACTCGGCGTACTTGGCCCGCGCCGCCTCGCGCTTGCGCGGGATCCACTGCGTCGGCCACACGTCGTCGCTGGCCCGGTAGTCCCGCAGCACCTGCTTGGCGACGGTGGTGCGGTGCACCTCGGTGGGGCCGTCGGCCAACCCCATCACCGCGGCGGCGGTCACCATGCCGAGGAACGGCATCTCGTTGGTGACGCCCAGGGCGCCGTGGACTTGCATTGCGCGCCAGGCGATGTCGTGCAGCACCGTGGGCATCTGCACCTTGACCGCGGCGATGTCCTTGCGCACCAACTTGTAATCGTCGAACTTGTCGATGCGCCAGGCGGTGTAGAGGACCATCAGCCGGAACTGCAGGAGCTGGGCATACGAATCGGCGACGTAGCCCTGGACGGCCTGCTTGTCGGCGAGCAGGCTGCCCGCGGTCTCGCGGCTCAGCGCGCGTTCGCACATCATGTCGAGCGCCTTCTGTGCCAGGCCGATGGTGCGCATCGCGTGGTGGATCCGGCCGCCGCCGAGGCGGGTCTGGGCGATGACGAACGCCTGCCCCTCGCCGCCGAGCAGGGCCGACGCCGGCACCCGCACGTCGGCGTAGTGGATCAGGGCATGGGAGCCCTGGCCCTCGGCCTCACCGTGCAGGCCCGCGTTGCGCACGATCTGCACCCCGGGGGTGTCGGTGGGCAGCAGGAACATCGACATGCCCTGATAGGGGCTGACGTCGGGGTTGGTCACGACCATCACGATGAGGAACGCGGCGGTACTTGCGTTGGAGGAGAAGTACTTCCAGCCGTTGATCACCCAGTCGTCGCCGTCGCGTACGGCGCGGGTGGTGAACTGCGTGGGGTCGGCGCCGCCCTGCGGTTCGGTCATCGAGTAACTCGAGAACAGTTCACCGTCGAGCAGGGGCCGCAAATACCGTTCCTTCTGCTCGGGTGTGCCGAACTGCGCGATGATCTCGGCGTTGCCGGTGTCGGGCGCCTGGCAACCGAACACCACCGGCGCCCACTGCGACCGGCCGAGGATCTCGTTGAGCAGCGCGAGCTTGAGCTGACCGAAGCCCTGGCCGCCGTGCTCGGGTCCGAGGTGGGTGGCCCACAGGCCGCGTTCGCGCACGCGCTCCTTGAGCGGGTCGACGACCCGGCGGCGCGTCTCGTCGAGCGGGGTGTACTGCAGGTGCGGCCAGATCAGGTCGAGCGGCTCGACCTCGTCGCGGACGAATTCGTCTGCCCAGTCCAACGATTCCTGATACCGCTCATCGGTCTCGAAGTCCCACACGTGGCCTCCTTGCCAGTGGTCGCACCACGGGCGAGCATAGCGCCGGGCCTGCACACTGGAGCCATGACGGGTCGCGTCGCGGCAGTGGCATTCGGTCTGCTCGCGCTGTGCGCGGGCGGGTTGCAGCTGTGGGCGTTCGCGTCGAACGACTACCCGCGCCACCTCGTCGTCGGGGCGTTCGCGGTGGCGGTGGGCGTCAGCGTGCTGGTGGCCGCGGCGTCGCGGCGGGGCCCACGATGGCCGGGGGACCGGCGCTAGCGGTCCGCCGGCGAGGAGAGATACGCGACCAGCGCCAAGGTCAACGTCTCGCGGGCCACGTCGAGATCGGCGTAGGACCCGAGCCGGCGTTCCGACGCCAGCCCTCGCATGGCGCCGGGGATCAGGGTGGCCACCCCGCGCACCCGGTCGGGCGCGAGGTCGAGGTCGGCGAACGCGCGCTGGCACGTCTCCAGCCAGCTGCGCTCCCAGGATGCGAGCTCCGCGGCGGTCAGCGGGTAGAGCCGCTCCAGCTCGTGGGGATCGCGGGGCAGCGCCGCGCGGAGGTTCTCGATGGCGCGCGAATCCGTCGACGACAGACCGTGATACAGGGTGTCGACGATGCGGCCGACCCGGTGGCGCAGGGACGTGTCGGGCTCGACCGGCGCCGCCAGCAGACCCGCCCGCCGCTCGGCGGTGCGGTGCAGAACCGCCGCCCAGAAGCCGTCGACGTCGCCGAACTGGTACTTGACCGTGCCCCACGTGGCGCCGACGTCCTTGGCGATCCGATTGGCCGACACCGACCCGGGCGCGCCGGAGGCCAGCGACGTCAGCGCGGCTTCCAGAATGTTCTCGCGGGTGGCCAGGCCGCGGCGATTGGTGCGCCGCCCCACGCTGCCCGCCTCGGTCACGAGTCGATCATAGAAGCCTCTACCAATCTTTGATAGAGCCATCTATCATTCGACGGGATCGAAGGGGGCAGTGATGGCGAAGCCGCCGTTGTCGATGAAGCCGACCGGCTGGTTCCAGGTGGCCTGGTCCGACGAGATCGCCGTCGGCGAGGTCCACACCATGACCTACTTCGGCCGGGAACTCGTCGCCTGGCGCGCGGAGTCCGGCCGGCTCGCGGTGATGGACGCCTACTGCGAACACCTCGGCGCGCACCTCGGATTCGGCGGCACCGTGCACGGCGAGGTGCTGCAGTGCCCGTTCCACGGCTGGCAGTGGAGCCGGGAGGGTCGCAACGTCTGCATCCCGTACGAGGACCGGCCCAACCGCGGCCGCCGCATCACGTCGTATCCGGTGACCGAACGCAACCAGTCCGTCTACGTCTGGCACGACGTCGAGAGCCGCGCACCGTTCTTCGAGGCGCCCGACGTGTTCGCCAGCTTCGGCGGGGACGCCGGCGTCGAGGACTATTACCCGCAGCAGCGGCTGTTCCGCCAGGGCCTCGAACTGCACCCGCAGTACGTGCTCGAGAACGGCGTGGACTTCGCCCACTTCAAGTACGTCCACGGCACGCCGATCGTCCCCGTGTTCACCCGCCACGACTTCGCCGAACCGGTGTCCTACGTAGACTTCACGATCACCTTCGAAGGCGACGACGGTCAGCGGATCGAAGACGTCGACAGCGGCGTCGAGGCCGTCAACGGCGGCTTGGGCATCGCGGTCACCAAGAGCTGGGGGATGATCGACAACCGGACCATCTCGGCGATCACGCCGGTCGACGAGTTCACCTCCGACGTCCGGTTCATGGTGTACATCGGCCGCCCCGCCGAGCGCGCAGACCGGGATCCCGCCCGCGCCGAGGCCAAGGCGCGGGCCTTCGGCGACGAAGTCATCCGGTAGTTCGGCCAGGACGTGCACATCTGGGCTCACCAGCGGTACTCCGACCCGCCGGCGCTCGCCAACTCCGAGCAGGAGGGCTTCACCGCCATCCGCTCGTGGGCCAAGCAGTTCTATCCCGACGGCCTGGGCGGCAGTGCCGCCGAACTGGCCGCCGCACGAGAGAGGCGAACGTCATGACCACTCCCATCACCGTCTTCCAGGTGGCCACCGGCAATGTCGGCAGCGAGATGATCACGCGCATTCAGGCTCGGACGGACCTGAAACTGGTTGGCGTGCACTGTTATTCGCCCGACAAGATCGGACGCGACGTCGGCGAGCTGGTCGGCATCGGCCCCGTCGGCGTGACCGCCACCGGCAGCGTCGAGGAGATCATCGCCGCCAAGCCCGACGTGCTGACCTTCCACGGGGTGTTCCCCGACGAGGATCTCTACGTCGACGTCCTCGAAGCCGGCATCGACGTCGTCACCACCGCCGACTGGATCACCGGCTGGCACCGCGACAAGAACCATCCCCACCGGTCGGGCAGGCCGGTCAGTGAGGTCCTGGCCGAGGCGTGCCAGCGGGGCGGCAGCACGTTCTACGGCACCGGCATGAATCCCGGCGTGAATCAGATTCTGGGCGTTGCCTGTTCGGCCGACGTCGCCGACATCGAGAACGTCACCACGCTCGAATCGGTGGACGTGTCGTGCCACCACTCCAAGGACACCTGGATCGAGGTGGGGTACGGCCTGCCCGTCGACGACCCGTCGATTCCGTCGCGGTTGGAGAAGTACACCCGGGTCTTCGCCGACAGCGTGCTGATGATGGCCGACTGCTTCGGCCTGGAACTCGACGAGGTCAGGTTCGACTACGAATTGGGCGCCTGCACCAAGGACGTCGACCTGGGCTGGTACACCCTGCCGAAGGGCTCCGTCGGGGGCAGCTTCATCAAGTACCAGGGCATGGTCGACGGCGTGCCCAGGGTGGAGACCCACCTCGAGTGGCAGATGACGCCACACACCGATCCCAGCTGGGACATCAAGGGCTGCTACATCACTCAGATCAAGGGCGATCCCTGCATCTACAACAAGCACATGATCTTCCCGAAGCCCGGGGTCGACCTGTCCCACCCCGACAGCTTCGCCTCGATCGGCATGACCGTGACGGGGATGCCCGCGCTCAACGCGATCGCGTCGGTCGTCGCCGCGCCGCCGGGACTGCTCACCAGCGCCGACCTGCCGCTGCGCGGATTCGCCGGGCGCTTCCGGCTGTAGCCGGGTGTCGGGCGCTACCCGTACCGTCGACGCCATGACGGAGGAGAAGCGTGCCGACCTGGTGTTGTCCGGGGGCGGGGTCAAGGGCGTCGGCCTGGTGGGCGCCGTCGTCGGACTGCTGGACGCCGGCTATCAGCCGCAGCGCGTCTCCGGCACGTCGGCGGGTTCGATCGTCGGCGCCGTCGTGGCGGCCGCGGCCCACACCGGCGCGATGACGGGTGCCCAGGTCAAAGAGCTTGCGCTGCAGATCGACTACCGCAAGTTCCTCGACCCGGGCCCGGTGGAACGCGTACCGCTGCTGGGCCCGTCGGTGGCGCTGCTGCGCGGGTCGGGGATCTATCGCGGCGACTACATCCACGAATGGGTCCGCAGCCACCTCGCCGACCTGGGCGTGGTGACCTTCGGGGATCTGGCCGTCGACGACGACGCGCTGCCGCCGGAGCAGCGCTACCGCCTGGTGGTCACGGTCGCCGACGTCACCACGGGGCAGCTGGTGCGGCTGCCCTGGGACTACCGCAGGGTCTACGGTCTGGACCCCGACGAGCAGCTGGTCGCCGACGCCGTCCGGGCGTCGATGTCGATCCCGTTCTTCTTCCGCGCGGTGGAGCTGACCGCCACCTCGGGTCTCACCTCGACGCTGGTCGACGGCGGCCTGCTTTCCAACTTCCCGATCGACTCGCTCGACCGCACGGACGGGAAGCGCCCGCGGTGGCCCAGCTTCGGCATCACGCTGCTGCCGAACCTGCCCGACGGCAACGACCAGGCCATCCCGGCGCTGGCCGCGCTGCGCGTACTGGGCGCGCCGCACCTCCTCGAAGAAGTCATCACGACGATGCTTGTCGGCCGCGACCAGGCGTACCTGAACCAGCCGTGGGTCGCCGCCCGCGCGATTCGCGTGGACTCGACCGACGTCGGATTCCTCGACTTCGACATCACCGACAACGAGCTGGAGGCTCAGTACCTCAAGGGTTACGGGGCGGCGGAGGAGTTCCTCGCGGGCTGGGACTGGGCCGCATACTTGCGCCGCTACCGCTGATCGTCGCTACTGTCTCGACGATGAAGCAGTGCGCGGTGGTGCCGCTGACCCGCCCCGAGGACGTCGACGCCGCCACGGTGGCGGTGGCGGGGCAGGCGCCGTTGGTGCGCGTCGTCCGGTCGGTGCTCGGCGTGCTGGCGGCCGACGACGTCGTGGTCGTCACACCGCCCACGCTGGCGGCCGCCGTCCGGCAGTGCCTACGCGCCGCGGGAGTGACGACGGCGGTCGCCGTCACCCGGGGTCCGGGCTCGCGCCGGCAGGTGATCCGCACCGGGCTCGAGCACCTCGGCGTCGCACCGCACCAGCCGGCCTCGGTCCTGATCTGCGACCACCGGTATCCACTGTCGTCGGGCGCGGTCGCCGCGGGCGTACTCGCCGCCCTGGCGTCCGGCGGCGACGTGGTGGTGCCCGTGCTGGCGGTGACCGACACGGTGAAGACCGTCGACGAACTGGGCTCGGTGCTGAGCACCGTCGACCGCACCACCCTGCGGACGGTGCAGTACCCGCGCGGCTTCACCGCGGCGGCGCTGTGGCAGTTGGTCTCCGAACTTCCGGTCACGGGGCTCGACGACATCGACGAGTTCGACGCGGCGCTGCGCGCGGGGCTCGACGTGGGCGTGGTCGACGGCGACCCCGGTGCCGTTCAGGCGGAATTGCCGCGCGACGCGCACCTGCTCGAGGCCGTCATCGCGTGCCGGTCCGACTGATCCGGTCCCGCAGGAGCCGCTCGGCGAGCCGGACGTCGGGGGCGAAGGTCACCTTGAGATTGGTCGACGCGCCGGGGAAGACGGCTACGTCGACGTCGGTGTAGTTCTGCACGCACGACGCGGTGTCGGTGCCCTCGAAGCTGCCGCCCTCGGCGGCCAGGTACGCAGCCAGCAGCGGCCGGGCGCGAAACGCCTGCGGCGTCTGCACCCGGACCAGCGTGCCGTCGGCCGGGGAGAGCCGGCCGTCCACGTCGGCCGCCACCACGTCGGCGGCGGGCAGCACCGGAATGGCGCCGCCGCGGGCGCGCGCCGTGGTCACCGCGGTGTCCATCATCGCCCGGGTCGCCAGCGGGCGGGCGGCGTCGTGCACGAGGACGACGTCGACGGCACCGGAGTCGATGTCGGCCGCCAGGTGGTGCAGCACGTTCTCCTCCGACCCATGGCGGGTGTCGCCGCCCTCGACGAGTTCGACGTCGAGGTCTGGCACCTCCGCGGCCAGGGTGCGGGCGGCGAGCGCGCGTTCACCCTGGCGGAACACCAGGATCGTGCGGGTGACGGTCGTGGCGCGGGCCACCGCCTCCACCGACCACGACACCATGCTGCGGCCGGCCAAGGGGAGATAGGCCTTGTTGCCGTCGGCGCCGACGCGGGTGCCCATCCCGGCGGCCAGGACCACGCCGACGGCTGCGGGCCGCGGCGTCTCGTGCATCCCCGTCACTCCGCGAGGTCGAATGCCTTGAGCACCTTGGTCGGGCGGACCCGCACCACCAACTCGCCGGGAACGCCGTTGCGACGGCCGTACTCCTCGGCCTGGTCGGCGCCCATGTAGCGGGCACCGGCACGGGACGCGACGGCGACCAGCTCCTCGGGATCCTCGCTGAGCTCGGCGACGCCCTGCACCTGGACGAAGGAGTACGGCGGACGGGGATCGTCGACGCAGACGACCACCCGGGGGTCACGTAGCAGCGCGCGCCCCTTGGCGGTGTCCTTGCCGGTGTTGAACACCAGGGTCCCGTCGTCGACCACGAACCAGACCGGTGCCACCAGCGGTCGGCCGTCGGCCGCCACGTACCCCAGCATCCCGGTGCGGGTGCCCTCGGACAGGAATGCGATCACGTCGTCGGTGAGTTCGTTCACGGCGTCCACGGTAGGCCCGCCGACCGTCGCGCGGGCCCGTCGAGAGGTCTCTGCGCACGCGCGTCCTGAAATTGACAGGAACAGTTTGACGGCCTACATATATTGAGCGCGGCGTTCCGCTCGCGAGTGGCGTCAATCGTGCCGATGACGCCTGGGCAATCGACATCCATGGGGGGCCGGTGACCTCGAATGAGTGAGACGGGCCCGGCACGCTCGAAGATCGCCCACTTCATCCGCGCGTTCGCCCCGTTCATCGTCCTCGGCTGGTTCGCCCTGACCGTGGTGTCGAACGTCGTCGTGCCGCCGCTGGAGACCGTCGGCGAGGCGCACACGGTGTCGATGAACGCCAAGGACGCGCCGTCGATGATGTCGATGGAGGAAATCGGCGCGACGTTCCAGGAGTTCAGCTCCGACAGCAACGCCATGATCATCCTCGAGGGCGACAAGCCGCTCGGTGCGGACGCCCACCGCTACTACGACGGCCTGATCAAGAAGCTCGAGGCCGACACCGCCCACGTCGAGCACATCCAGGACTTCTGGGGCGACCCGCTGACCGCCTCGGGCGCCCAGAGCAACGACGGCCTCTCCGCCTACGTCCAGGTGTATCTGCACGGCAACATGGGCGAGACGCTGGCCAACGACTCGGTGAAGTCGGTGCAGAAGATCGTCGCCGACACGCCGGCCCCGCCGGGGGTGAAGACCTACGTCACCGGCGGCGCGCCACTGGTCTCGGACCAAACCGAGGCCGGCAACACCAGCATCCTCATCGTCACGATCATCACGCTGGTGGTCATCGCGCTGATGCTGGTGCTGGTCTACCGCTCGTTCGTCACCATGCTCCTGGTGCTGTTCATGGTGTTCATGGAACTCGGCGCCGCCCGCGGCATCGTCGCCGTCCTGGGTTACTACCAGATCATCGGGCTGTCCACCTTCGCGACGAGCCTGCTGACCCTGATGGTCATCGCCGCGGGCACCGACTACGCGATCTTCCTCATCGGCCGCTATCAGGAGGCGCGGGGCGCGGGCGAGGACCGGGAGGCGTCCTACTACTCGATGTTCCGGGGGACCGCGCACGTCGTGCTCGGATCCGGGCTCACCATCGCGGGCGCCATGCTGTGCCTCAGCTTCACCCGGCTGCCGTACTTCCAGACCCTCGGCGTGCCCTGTGCCGTGGGCACCGTCGTCGCCGTGATCGCCGCGCTGACCCTCGGGCCGGCGGTGGTCGCGATCGGCAGCCGGTTCCGCAGCATCTTCGAACCCAAGCGGGCGATCCGGTCCCGCGGCTGGCGACGCCTCGGCACCGCGATCGTGCGGTGGCCCGGCCCCATCCTCGCCGCCACGATCGCGCTCGCCCTGATCGGCCTGCTGGCCCTGCCGAGCTACCGGGCCAGCTACAACGACCGCAAGTACCTGCCCACCGACATGCCCGCCAATGTGGGGTATCAGGTCGCCGACAAGCACTTCAACGCCGCCAGGATGAACCCCGAGCTGTTGATGATCAAGAGCGACCACGACCTGCGCACCTCGGCGGACTTCCTGGTGATCGACAAGATCGCCAAGGCGATCTTCCACACGCCGGGCATCTCGCGGGTGCAGACGATCACCCGCCCCGACGGCAAGCCGATCAAGCACAGCACCATCCCGTTCCAGATCAGCATGCAGGGCACCGCGTCGAAGCTGAACGAGAAGTACCAGCAGGATTCGTTCGCCAACATGCTGCAGCAGGCCAACGACATGCAGACCATGATCGACACCCTGACCCACATGTTGGCGCTGATGGACGAGCTGTCGGCCAACATCAACGAGATGGCCGCCAAGATCACCGATCTCGCCGCGACCGTCGGTGAGCTCCGCGACAACATCGAGAACTTCCAGGACATGTTCCGGCCGCTCAAGGCATACGTGTACTGGGAGCCGCACTGCTACGACATCCCGTTGTGCGTGGCCGGGCGGGGCATCTTCGACGCACTCGACGGCACCAGTTCGCTCACCGACCAGATCGGCGGCCTGGTCACCGACACCCAGAAACTGGCGGCGCTGACGCCCCAGCTGGCCGCCACGTTGCGACCGCAGCTCGAGCAGCTCCGGTCGGTCAAGCAGATGCTGCTGACCACCTACCAGGTCCAGATGGGCTTCCAGGACCAGCAGTCCGCGATGTCGGAGAACGCCACCGCGATGGGCGACGCGTTCGACGCCGCCCGCAACGACGACACGTTCTACCTGCCGCCGGAGATCTTCTCCAACAAGGACTTCAAGCGCGGGATGAAGAACTTCATCTCGCCCGACGGGCACGCGGTCCGGTTCATCGTCAGCCACGAGGGCGACCCAGCGACGGTCGAGGGCATCCAGCACATCGACGCCATCAAGCAGGCCGCCAAGGAAGCCGTCAAGGGCACCCCGCTGGAGGGCTCGACCATCTACCTGGCCGGGACCGCCGCGACGTACAAGGACATGCGCGACGGCTCGTTCTACGACCTGCTGATCGCCGGCATCTCCGCCGTCACCCTGATCTTCATCATCATGCTGATCATCACCAGGGCGTTGATCGCGGCGGCGGTGATCGTCGGCACGGTGCTGCTGTCCCTCGGGGCGTCGTTCGGCCTGTCGGTGCTGCTGTGGCAGCACATCCTCGGCCTGGAACTGCACTGGATGGTGCTGGCGATGTCGGTGATCCTGCTCCTCGCGGTGGGCTCGGACTACAACCTGCTGCTGGTCTCCCGGATGAAGGAGGAACTGCACGGCGGGTTGAAGACCGGCATCATCCGCTCCATGGCCGGCACCGGGTCGGTGGTCACCTCTGCCGGGCTCGTGTTCGCCGCGACGATGGCGACGTTCGTCTTCAGCGATCTGGTGGTGATGGGCCAGGTGGGCACCACCATCGCGCTGGGCCTGCTGTTCGACACGCTGATCGTGCGCACCTTCATGACGCCGGCGATCGCCGCGCTCATGGGCAAGTGGTTCTGGTGGCCGACGGTCGTGCGGTCGCGCGCCGCCATGCGCGTTCCGCCACCCCCGGAGCCGGCCGAGCTCCGCTGAGCCCGACGGCCGGTGCCCGTGGCGTCGCCCGCCGAGGTTCGGTACGGTCAACCGCCGTCGGAAGGAGCACATCGGATGAACGAGCCGGAGCCGTCGACCCCCGCAGTGCGGGCCCATCGCGTCCGACCGATGGCCGGCCGTGACCCGCACGAGCGCCATCGCGTCGCCACTCCACTGGAGCTGCTGTTCGACCTGACGTTCGTCATCGCGTTCGGCGTTGCGGCGTCGGGCTTCTCGCACGCGCTCGCCGCCGGTCACGCCGGCGTGGGCTTCACGGGATTCATCTTCGCGACGTTCGCCACGTGCTGGGCGTGGATCAACTTCACCTGGTTCGCCTCGGCCTACGACACCGACGACTACGTGTACCGGTTCCTGACCATGGTGCAGATGGTCGGCGTGCTCATCCTGGCGCTCGGAATTCCGCCGTTCTTCGCCTCCATCGAACACGGCGGCCACCTCGACAACGAGCTGATCGTCGCCGGCTACGTCGTGATGCGCGTCGCGATGGTGGCCCAGTGGCTGCGGGCCGCCCGGCAGGATCCCGCCCGCAAGTCCGCCAGCCTGACGTACGCGACGGTGATCACCATCGTCCAGGTCGGCTGGATCGCGTCGATCTTCCTGCCGCTGTCGGTCACGTTCGGGCTGGTCGTGTTCGTGGCGCTGGCCTGCGCGGAGATGATCGGCCCGTGGCTCGCCGAGTCGCGTCGAGGTGGGACGCCGTGGCACGCCCACCACATCGCGGAGCGGTACGGGCTGCTGGCCATCATCGCCCTCGGCGAGGGCGTCGTCGGCACCGTCGCTTCGTTGACCGCCGTCGTCGGGGAACACGGGTGGACGCCGGATGCCGCCATCCTCGCCATCTCTGGCACCGGGCTGACGTTCGGGATGTGGTGGATCTACTTCTCGGTGCCCACCGCGGACCTGCTGCACCGGCACCGCGAACGGTCCTTCTGGTTCGGCTATCTCCACATCGCGGTGTTCGGGGCGATCGTGGCCACCGGCGCCGGCCTGCACACCGCCGCCTACTACGTGGAGGAGCAGTCGACCCTCGGCTCGACGGGCACGGTGCTGTCGGTGGCCGTTCCCGTCGGCGTCTACGTCGGGCTGGTCTACCTGCTCTACCTACGCATGGTCAGAGCGTGGGACGCGCTGCATCTGGTGCTGTTGGTGCTGACCATCGGCACGCTGGCGGCCGCGGTGGTGGCGGCGTCGGCCGGCGTCCCCATGACGGCGTGCCTGCTGATCGTCACGCTGGCGCCGCTGATCAGCGTCGTCGGCTTCGAGGTCATCGGGCACCGGCACATGTCGGCCGCGCTCGCCAGGGACGCGTAGCGGGCGTCACCGCTCGCCGGCGTCCACCTCGAAGGACTCGAGCAGGGAGCGCTCCTGCTCGGCCGCCATGCGCCGTCTGGTCTTGCCGCGGGTGATCAGGATGCCGATCACGGCGACCACCCACACGGCGTACTGCACCGTCCACGCCTGCCGGAACGAGTCGAAGGAGTAGCCCCCCGCGGCGCCGAGCAGGACCCCCATCGCCTGCATCACCAACAGCGATGCGATGAACCCGCCCATGTTCACCATGCCCTGGGCGGTGCCGAGGGTGGCGCTCGGATTGAACGTCCTGGCGAAGTCGAAGCCGACCATCGAGCCGGGGCCGCCCGCGGAGATGACCACCACCAGGACCACCAGAAGCCACAGGGGGGCGCGGCCGGGGAGCGCCAGGACGACCGTCCACATGACGGCGTTGCTCGCGATGATCGTCAGCACGATCCACGACCGCCGGTGCGGGTACCGGCCGGTGAGGATGCCGATGAACACGCCCGCGCAGATCGCGGACACGACGGAGATGGTCAGCAGGGCTCCGGCCACGTGGGCGGACTGGCCCTGCGCGACGGTCAGATAGGGCACGCCCCACATCAGGCAGAACACGGTCACCGAGAACTGGGTGCCCATGTGGGTGAAGAAGCCCAGGCGGGTCCCGGGGCGCAGCCAGACGGCCTTCGTGCTCGACAGCACCGCGGCCACCGACAGGTTCTCGGCGGCCACGACCCGCCCGTGCGGCGTGTCCTTCACCAGGGCCAGCACCAGCACCAGAGCGAGCACGCCGAAGGCCGCCACCGAGGTGTAGGCCGTCGCCCAGGTGGTCCCCGTGAGCAGGGCCAGGAAGGGCAGCGCCGAGAGCACCTGGCCCAATTGGCCACAGATGCCGGTGATCTGGGTCAGCAGCGGCACCCGACGGGGGGCGAACCAGCGCGGCACCAGGCGCAGCACCGAGATGAACGTGAGCGCGTCGCCGAGACCGACGACGGCCCTGGCGCCGATGGCCAGCGGCAACGACTCGGTGAGGGCCAGCAGCAGCTGGCCGCCGGCCATGAGCGCCGCACCCGCCACGATCAGCACCCGGGAGCCGTAGCGGTCGAGCAGGATCCCCGCCGGCACCTGCGCGCCCGCGTAGACGACGACCTGCAGCACGACGAAGGTCGAGAGAACGCTGGGACTGGCGTCGAATCGCTCGGCGGCGTTGAGCCCCGAGACGCCTAGCGTGGTGCGGTCGAGTACGGCGACGACGTAGGCAAGCAGCCCCGTCGCCCACACCATCCATGCGCGCACTCGACCAATCGTCGCGCACCGACGTACCCGATGGCGAATCGACTCCCGAACTCGACGCGAGCGTGCAAATCTCGCAAACTTCTGAGAGGGTCTACAGTAGGCCAATGGCTCGTTGCGGACACGCGGTGACAAAGGCCTTGACCGGCTGTTTGAGGGAGTATCCAGGTGGTTGAGTATCGGCTCGGCGAGTTGTCGGAACTCTCCGGGGTAAGTATCCGCAACATTCGTGCCTATCGTGAGCGAGGTCTCCTCGACCCGCCGCGCCGCGAGGGTCGATCGGCCTATTACGACGACCGTCATCTGTCCCAACTTGGGACCATCAACGAGCTGCTGCGCAAGGGATACACCTCCGCCCACATCGCGGAATTCCTTTCCAGCATGCGTGAGGGACACGACCTGGCCGACATCCTCGGCTTGCAGCAAGCCGTCTTCGGCGAACCCCCGCCGCCGACGGCGGCCGTCGACATCGACGCCGACGGCGACGAGGCGCAACGCCTGGTGCGCCACGGGCTGGCCGAGGTCGTCGACGGACGCCTGACGCTGGTGGACCCGAACATCGCCGAGGTGGTGGTCGCCGCCGACGAGCCGCTGCGCTACGTCCAGACCATCCTGCGCGTGGCCGACGGGGTGGCCGACCAGCTCGACGAACTGGCGAAGTCGGTGGTCGAGTCGCTGGAGGAGAGCCTGCGCGTCGGTGACGGGCAACGGCTGGCCACCGACTACCGGACCCTGGGGCGGCGGGTGGTCACCGACCGCCTCGAGGACGTCCTGCAGCGCTACCTCACGGCCGCCGACAACGGCTGACCGCCGTCACACCCGCGTGGCGGCGGGGTCGCCGCCGAAGCGCTGGGCCAGCCAGACCGGGAGGATCGCCAGCACCGTCAGGGCCGCCGCGACGACGTTGATCACGGGGGCCTGGTTGGGCCGGAACAGGTTCCCGAAGATCCAGATCGGCAGCGTCTGGACGGCCGGCCCCGCCGTGAAGGTGGTGACCACGACCTCGTCGAAGCTCAGCGCGAAGGCTAGGATCGCGCCGGCGACCAGTGCGCCGCGCATCATCGGGAACGTCACGAAGCGGAACGTCTGCCACGACGACGCCCCCAGATCGGCCGAGGCGTCCTCGAGATCGGTTCCGAGCCGCCGCAACCGGGCCTGGGTGTTGTTGAACACGATGACGATGCAGAAGGTGGCGTGGCCGACGATCACCGTGGCCAGGCCCAGGGTCACCCCGAGCGCGGAGGTGAACGTGGCGTTGAGCGCGATGCCGGTCACGATGCCGGGCAACGTGATCGGCAGCACCACGAGGAAGCTGATCGCGTTGCGGCCGAAGAACCGGTGCCGTTGCACGGCGAAGGCGATCATGGTGCCCAGCACCAGCGCGATCACAGTGGCGCCCAGTCCGACCACGACGGAATTGGCCAGCGAGGTCCACATGCCGTCGCTGTTCCAGGCGTCGGCCCACCAGCGCAGGGTGAATCCGCTGGGCGGGAAGGCGAAGGTGCGCGACGCGTTGAACGCGTTGACCACGACGAGAAGCAGTGGCGCGTAGAGGAACACCAGTACCAGCACCGTCCACGCCCGGACCGCCGTGCGAGCTCCACCGGACAACATCAGACGTTCTCCAGGGCGCCGGTGCGTCGCATGGCGAGCAGGTACAGGATCACCGCGGCCAGCGGGATGATCGACAGCGCCGCGGCCAGCGGCTGATTGTTGGCGGTGACGAGCTGGCCGTAGATGATGTTGCCCAGCATCTGCGTCTTGCCGCCGACGATGGTGACGGCGATGTAGTCCCCGAGCGACAGCGAGAACGTGAAGATCGATCCCGCGGCGATGCCGGGAAAGACCAACGGCGCGACCACCATTCGCAGGGTCGAGAAGTCCGACGCGCCGAGGTCGGAGCTCGCGTCGACGAGGTGGTTCGGCACGCGCTCGAAGGCGGCGAACACCGGGATGATCATGTAGGGCAGCCACAGGTACGTCAGCGTGACGATCGTCGCGACCAGCCCGTACCCGGGGGTGTAGCCCGTGGCCCACGACATGGGACCCTCCGGGGACAGCATGACGCGCCACGCGTAGGCCTTGACCAGGTAGCTGGCCCACAGCGGCGTCGTCACCGCCACCACCAGGGCCAGCCTGGTCCGCGGCGAGGCGACCTTGGCCATGTACAAGCCCAGCGGCACCGCCAGCACCGCGCAGAGCACGGTGACCACCACCGCCACGCCCACGGTGCGGATGGTCACCGTACGGAAGACCTCGTCGGTCAGCGCGCGCACGACGTTGTCGCCCGTGACGGTGTGCACCACCGCGCCGGTGAACGAGTTGGTGGTCCAGAAGGCCGACACCAGCAGCACCGCGAGCGAACCGAGGTATGCCACCACCAGCCAGGCCATGGGTGGCACCAACAGGAAGGCCAGGGTCAGCCGGCCCTGCCGTGGCGTGGCGCTCGGAGAATCGGTGACCGCTGCCGTCACCCCTTGATCCGCTGCCACTTGCTGACCCACTCGTCGTAGGCCGTGCAGTTGCCGCCGCTGCCGTCGACGCACTGCTTCTGCGGCGTCGTCCAGTAGTGCAGCTGGGACGCGTACGCCTCGTCGGTGGCGTGGTAGATGTCGCAGAAGTCCTTCTGCGAGGTGAACTCGCACGCCTTGGTCTGCGCGGGTGCCTCACCGAAGTACTCGGCGACCTGGGCGTTCACCTTGGGCGAGGTGATCCAGTCCATCCACTTGTACATGCAGTTCGGGTGAGCGGCCTTCGAGGCCACCATCCAGGTGTCCGACCAACCGGTGGCGCCCTCCTTGGGCAGCACGGTGTTCACCTGCACCTTGTTCTCGGTGCCGATGGTGTTGGCGATGACCTGCCACGTGGTGCCGATGACGGAGGTGCCGGACTCGAACGCCTGCACTTCCTTGGTGTAGTCCGACCAGTACTCGCCGACGTTCTCGCGCTGCTTGGTCAGCAGGTCGACGGCGGCGTCGAGTTGTTCGGAGGTCAGCGAGTACGGATCCTTGATGCCCAGGTCCGGCTTGGTCTTCATCAGGTACAGCGCCGCGTCGGCGATGTAGATGGGGGAGTCGTAGGCGGTCACCTTGCCCTTGTACTTGCCCGCGTCGTCGAACACCGCACCCCATGAGTCTGGTGCGTCGGTGACCTGGGAGACGTTGTACATCAACAGGTTTGCGCCCCACCCGTGCGGAATGCCGTACATCTTTCCGTCGACCGAGTTCCACGGCTTGTCCTTGAGGAAGCCCGAGATCGTCGAGTAGTTGGGCACCAGTGCGGTGTTCACCGGCGCCACGTCGCCGGCGTAGATCAGCCGCAGCGTGGCGTCACCGGAGGCGGACACGCCGTCGTACTGACCGGTCCGCATCAGCTGCACCATCTCGTCGGAGGTGTTGCCCACCTTGACGTTGACCTTGCACCCGGACTCCTGCTCGAACGGGGTCACCCAGTCGACCGTCTTGTCGTTGGAACCGTTCTCGGCGTAGCCGGCCCAGGCGATCAGGTTGAGCTGGCCCTCGCCGTTGCCCAGCGAGCCGAGCGCCTCCATCTTCGGCGGCGCGGTACCGGCGTCTCCGCCACCGGACTCGGAGCTGGAACAGCCCGTGCTGGTGGCGGCGACGAGGGTTGCGCACGCGGCGAAGGTGAAGCCGATTCGCAACGCGGTGAGTTTCATGGGTCTCCTCGAGTCTTCGGTGGGTGTGGTCAGTTCGAGAGGTCGTGCACGGCGCCGTCGGGCCACGCCAGGGTGATCGGGGTGCCGTGGCCCAGGTCCGCGGGCAGGGAGGCCACCGCGTTGAGCACCGTCGCGGTGAGGGTGACGCCCGGCGCCGCCACGGCGGCCACGCGGGTGGTGGGCCCGGCGTAGATGACCTCGGCGACGGTGGCGTCGACGGCGCGGCTGCCGGGTGCCGCGGCCGTTCCGGTCGGCAGCACCGCGATGCGTTCGGGTCGCACGGCGAACAGTCCACGCCGGCCGACGAGTGCCTCGGCGGCGTCCCCGTCGAGCACGTTGGAGGTGCCGACGAAGTCCGCGACGAACCGGTTGACCGGGTTCTCGTAGACGTCGCGGGCCTTGCCGATCTGCTCGATGCGGCCGTCGTTGAAGACCGCGAGCCGGTCGCACAGCGTCAGCGCCTCGTCCTGGTCGTGCGTCACGATGACGAAGGTGATGCCGACCTCGCGTTGGATCGCCTTGAGCTCGACCTGCATCTGCTCGCGGAGCTTGAGGTCCAGCGCGCCGAGCGGTTCGTCCAGCAGCAGGACCTTCGGGCGGCCGACCAGGGCGCGGGCCAGCGCGACCCGCTGGCGCTGGCCGCCCGAGAGCTGTGCGGGCTTGCGGGGTCCGTAGTCGGCGAGGCGCACCATCTCGAGCGCCTCGGCCGCGCGGGTGCGCCGCTCGCCCTTGGCGACGCCGCGAACCCGCAGGCCGTATTCGACGTTCTGCGCCACGGTCATGTGGGGGAAGAGGGCGTACTCCTGGAAGACGGTGTTGACGTCGCGGCGCCGGGCAGGCAGGGCGGTGACGTCGACCCCGCCGAGCCGGATGGTGCCCGCGGTGGGTTGTTCGAACCCGGCGATCATCCGGAGCACCGTGGTCTTGCCCGAGCCCGACGGGCCGAGGATGGCGAACAGTTCGCCGTCCTCGACGGTCAGATCGGCGCCCGCCACGGCCACGATGGAGTCGCCGAACACCTTGCGAATGCCTACGAGTTCGATCTGAGGTTCGCCGGGGCCGGATGGCATGGGGGGAATCGTATGGATCGGTCCGTGATGCCGCAGCCCAACGTGCGGAATCCGTGTCGAACGCCCTCGTCGGCCGATGCAATCCGTCGTCCGACGGCGTCGGGTCGTCCGGTGGCACCGGCGGGGCTTCGGTGCCCGCCAGCTACCCGAGGCCCGTAACCCGGATTCCAGCGGTGCGACCACGGCGCCTCGGACGGGCCGGACGGCGCCGTCCGGCTGGGCGGTCCCCGCGTGGGGTTCCGGCACCCGCCGCATGCCTGGGGACGACGCGTCCCCGCGGGCGCCTGGGTAGCCGGCGACCCTGCCGCTGGGCGCCGTTCGTGGCTCGATCTCCGCGGGTGGGAGGTGCCGACGAGTCCCGGGGGCGCCGCACGGGCGGCCCGCGGGCCACCCCGCTGCGACGTCTCGGCGCCCTCGTCCCACGGCCCAACCGGGCTCCTTCGCCGGCGTCCCCGGGCGCCGCGGCACCCGAACGTCGGCCCGAGATCGACGGGCACGTGCCGTCGCACGTCCGACGGCGAGCCAAACGTTACCGATCAGTAAGTTTCGCCAGCAAACTTCGATCCGCCAATTTGAATTCGAACTGAAGGATTCGACCGCTCGAGTCGGCCGATTCGCCAAATTCGCCGCACCGGCCGACGGCCCGAGATCGAACATAACGATTAGATAACAATACTGCCTTGATCTGCGCAGTTATAGCTACTGAACCGTAACCACCCGCCAACAGGACGTTTGTCCCGGGAGCGACGCGGGCGGGTGTCGGCGCGTGTTACCCAAGGCACGGTTACCCGTGCGTAGAACTCGCCAGTAACCATTTTCGGCCCGAAACTGGCCCTAGCTCTTATGACACTCTTAGTGCAGCTGCCTCACCGCCTGGGCGGCCCCACAGACGAGAGCCCGCCGGGAACGGACACCCGGCACCGCAGCGCGGAACCCGCAGGGGCGCGGGCCTCACCGCCGAGGACGCAGCAGACACACGCGACACCGTGCAGCCCCGACACGTGCAACGAAGAGCGATACGCGCGAGAGCGCACCGAGGAGATGGCAAGACGTGACGATCAACGAACACGACAGAGTTACCACCGGACGCACGAGCGGTTCGGCCTCGACGTCCTCCGGCGCGCACGCGCTCGTCGACCTCCTCAACGCGGGTGAACCGTACGCCGTCGCATTCGGTGGTCAGGGTGGCAACTGGCTCGAGAACCTCGAGGAACTGATCAGCTCCGCCGGCATCGAGTCCGAGCTGAGCGAGGTCATCGGCGAAGCAGCCCTGCTGCTGCAGCCCGTCGCCCGTGAACTCGTCGTGGTCCGCCCGATCGGCTTCGAGCCCATGCAGTGGGTGCGCGCGCTCGCCGCCGACGAGCCGTTGCCGACCGCCAAGCAGCTCACCACCGCCGCGATCTCCGGTCCCGGCATCCTGCTGACCCAACTCGCCGCCATCCGTGCCTCCATGCGCCAGGGCCTCGACCTCTACGGCACCCCGCCCGTGGCGACAGCCGGACACAGCCAGGGCATCGTCGCCTGCGAGGCGCTCAAGGCCAATGGCACGCGCGACGCCGAACTGCTCGCCATGCTGCAGCTGATCGGAGCGGCCGGCTCCCTGGTCTCGCGCCGGCGCGGCATGGTCGGCCGTGGCGACAAGTCGCCGATGGTGTCGGTGACCAACGTCGACCCCGCCCGCATCGCCGAACTCCTCGAGGAGTTCTCCACCGACGTGCGCACCGTGCTGCCGCCCGTGCTGTCCATCCGCAACGGCAGGCGCTCGGTCGTCATCACCGGCACCCCCGAGCAGCTGGCCCGCTTCGAGCTGTACTGCAGCAAGATCACCGAGAAGGAAGAGGCGGAGCGCAAGAACAAGCTCCGCGGCGGCGCCGTCTTCAGCCCCGTCTTCCACGGCATCCAGGTCGAGGTCGGCTTCCACACGCCGCGACTGGCCGACGCGATCGACGTCGTCGACGGCTGGGGCGAGAAGCTCGCCATCGACTCCGAACTGCTGCACCACTTCGCCAAGGCGATCTTCACCGATCCGTTCGACTGGGTCGACGAGGTCGAGCGCCTGCACGACTCCGGCGCCCGGTGGATCGTTGACCTGGGCCCCAGCGACACCATCACCCGCGTCACCGCCCCGGTCATCCGCGGCCTCGGCGTCGGCATCGTGCCCGCGGCCACCCGGGCCGGGCAGCGCAACCTGTTCACCGTCGGAGCCGCCCCCGAGGTCGTCCCGGCGTGGTCGAGCTATGCGCCGTCGGTCATCTCGCTGCCGGACGGCTCGGTCAAGCTCTCCACCAAGTTCACCCGGCTCACGGGCCGCTCGCCGATGCTGCTGGCCGGCATGACCCCCACCACGGTCGACGCCAAGATCGTCGCCGCGGCGGCCAACGCCGGCCACTGGGCCGAGCTGGCCGGTGGCGGTCAGGTCACCGAGCCGATCTTCGACCGGCGCGTCGCCGAACTGACCGAGCTGCTCGAGCCGGGCCGTGCGGTCCAGTTCAACACCCTGTTCCTCGACCCTTACCTGTGGAAGCTGCAGGTGGGCGGCAAGCGCCTGGTGCAGAAGGCCCGCCAGTCCGGCGCCCCCTTCGACGGCGTGGTCGTCAGTGCAGGCATCCCCGAACTCGACGAGGCCGTCGCCATCATCGAGGAGCTCAACGAGGTCGGCCTCGCCTACGTGTGCTTCAAGCCGGGCACCGTCGAGCAGATCAAGTCGGTCATCAAGATTGCCGCCGAGGTCCCCGACCGCGAGGTCATCGTCCACGTCGAGGGCGGCCGCGCGGGCGGTCACCACTCGTGGGAGGACCTCGACGACCTGCTGATCTCCACCTACGGAGACCTCCGCAAGCTGTCCAACATCACGCTGTGCGTCGGTGGCGGCATCGGCACGCCCGAGCGGGCCGCCGAGTACCTGTCCGGTAAGTGGGCGCAGGCCTACGGCTTCCCAATCATGCCGGTCGACGGCATCCTGGTCGGCACCGCCACGATGGCCGCTCTGGAGGCCACCACCTCGCCCGCGGTCAAGCAGCTGCTGGTCGACACCACCGGAACCGAGCAGTGGGTCGGCGCCGGAAAGGCGCAGGGCGGCATGGCATCCGGGCGCAGCCAGCTCGGTGCCGACATTCACGAGATCGACAACGCGGCGTCGCGCTGCGGTCGTCTGCTCGACGACGTCGCCGGTGACGTCGACGCCGTGGCGGAGCGCCGCGACGAGATCATCGCCGCGATGGCGCTGACCGCCAAGCCGTACTTCGGCGACGTGGCGGACATGACCTACCTGCAGTGGCTGCGGCGCTACGTCGAGCTCGCCATCGGCGACGGCGACAGCACCGCGGACACCAAGCGCCCCGATTCGCCGTGGCTGGACGGCAGCTGGCGCGATCGCTTCGCCGAGATGCTCAAGCGCGCCGAGGCGCGACTGCACCCGCTGGACTCCGGTCCGATCGAGACCCTCTTCACCGCCGACGCGGAAGGTGAAGCGCTGCTCGAGGATCCTGAGCGCGCCCTGACCTCGCTGCTGGCGCGGTACCCCGACGCCGAAGACGTCAAGCTGCACCCGGCCGACGTGCCGTTCTTCATCACCCTCTGCAAGACGCTTGGCAAGCCGGTCAACTTCGTGCCGGTCATCGACAAGGACGTCCGGCGTTGGTGGCGCAGCGACTCGCTGTGGCAGGCGCACGACGCGCGGTACACCGCCGACCAGGTCTGCGTCATCCCCGGCACCGAAGCCGTCTTGGGCATCACCCGCGTCGACGAGCCCGTCGGCGATCTGCTCGACCGGTTCGAGAAGGCCTCGGTCGACGAGGTGCTCGCCTCCGGTGCGGAGCCGACGTCGGTGGTGTCGCGCCGTCAGGCTCGTGCCGACGTGACCGGTCCGCTGGGCGTCGTCCTCGATTCGCCCGACGTCCTGTGGGCAGGCCGCGCCGCGATCAACCCGGTGCACCGCATTGGTGCGCCAAACGAGTGGCAGGTCAACGAGAATCGGGCCGCGACTCACGCGTCGACCGGCTCGCGGCTCGAACTCAGCGGTGAGCACGTCGTGTTGAGCGTGCCGCTGTCCGACATCTGGATCACCATCCGCTTCACGCTGCCGGCCACCACGGTCGACGGCGGCATGCCGGTCGTCACCACCGAGGACGCCTCGGACGCCATGCGCGCCGTGCTGTCCATCGCCGCGGGGGTCGACGGCGTGGACGCGCTGCCGCCGGTCTCCGACGACAGCACGACGGTCACCGTCTCCTGGGATCCCGAGGAGGTCGCCGACCACACCGGCGTCACCGCGACGTTCGGCGCCCCGCTGGCGCCCGGGCTGACGCTGGTGCCCGACGCGCTGGTCGGCCGCTGCTGGCCGGCCGTGTTCTCCGTCATCGGGGCCGCGGTCACCGAGACCGGTTTCCCGGTCGTCGAAGGCCTGCTCAGCCTGGTCCACCTCGACCACGCCGCGCACCTGCTGGCGCCCATGCCGACGGCGAAGAGCGAATTGACCGTCACCGCAACGGCTTCCGCTGCGGTCGACACCGAGGTCGGTCGCGTCGTCCCCGTGTCGGTGACGATCCGCGACTCCGAGGGAACCGAACTCGCCACGCTCGAGGAGCGTTTCGCGATCCGTGGCCGCACCGGTGCCGTCGCACTGACCGATCCGGCCCAGGCCGGTGGCGCGATCACCGACAACGCGACCGACACCCCGCGCCGTCGCCGTCGTGACGTCTCGGTCACCGCGCCGACCGACATGAGTGCGTTCGCCGTGGTCTCCGGTGACCACAACCCCATCCACACCGACCGCGCCGCCGCACTGCTCGCCGGGCTGAAGTCGCCCATCGTGCACGGCATGTGGCTCTCGGCCGCCGCGCAGCACGTCGTCACCGCGACCGACGGCCGGGCGACCCCGCCCGCACGTCTGGTCGGCTGGACCTCGCGCTTCCTCGGCATGGTCATGCCCGGCGACGAGATCGACTTCCGGGTCGACCGGGTCGGCATCGACCGCGGCGCCGAGATCATCGAGGTCACCGCGAAGGTCGGCACCGACCTGGTGATGTCGGCGACGGCCCAGCTGGCCGCGCCCAAGACCGTCTACGCCTTCCCCGGCCAGGGCATCCAGTCCAAGGGCATGGGCATGGAGGTCCGCGCCCGGTCCAAGGCCGCCCGCAAGGTGTGGGACACCGCCGACAAGTTCACCCGCGAGACGCTGGGCTTCTCGGTGCTGCACGTGGTGCGCGACAACCCGACCAGCCTGATCGCCAGCGGCGTGCACTACCACCACCCCGAGGGCGTGCTGTACCTGACGCAGTTCACCCAGGTCGCGATGGCCACCGTCGCCGCGGCCCAGGTCGCCGAGATGCGCGAGCAGGGTGCGTTCGTCGAGGGTGCGATCGCCTGCGGCCACTCCGTCGGCGAATACACCGCGCTGGCGTGCGTGTCGGGCGTCTACCCGCTCGAGGCGCTGCTCGAGGTGGTCTTCCACCGCGGCAGCAAGATGCACGACATCGTGCCGCGTGACGAGAACGGCCGGTCGAACTACCGGCTGGCCGCGATCCGGCCGAGCCAGATCGACCTCGACGACGACGACGTCACCGACTGGGTCGCCGAGATCGCCGAGCGCACGGGCGAATTCCTGCAGATCGTGAACTACAACCTGCGCGGTTCGCAGTACGCGATCGCCGGCACGGTCCGCGGTCTGGAGGTCCTCGAGGAAGAGGTCGAGAAGCGCCGCGAGATCTCCGGTGGCAAGCGCTCGTTCATCCTGGTGCCCGGCATCGACGTGCCGTTCCACTCCGAGGTGCTGCGCGTCGGCGTCGCCGACTTCCGGCGCTCGCTGGAGCGGGTCATGCCGCGCGACGCGGATCCCGCGCTGCTGGTCGGAAAGTACATCCCGAACCTGGTGCCGCGGCCGTTCACCATGGACCGCGACTTCATCGAGGAGATTCGCGACCTGGTGCCGGCCGAGCCGCTCGACGAGATCCTCGCCGACTACGACACCTGGCTCACCGAGCGGCCGCGCGAGCTGTGCCGCAAGGTCGTCATCGAGCTGCTGGCCTGGCAGTTCGCCAGCCCGGTGCGCTGGATCGAGACTCAGGACCTGCTCTTCATCGAGGAGGCCGCGGGCGGACTCGGCATCGAGCGCTTCGTCGAGATCGGCGTGAAGAACGCGCCGACGGTCGCCGGTCTGGCCACCAACACGCTGAAGCTGCCGGAGTACTCGCACAACACGACCGAAGTGCTCAACACCGAGCGTGACGCCGCGGTCCTGTTCGCGACCGACACCGACCCGGAACCGGATCTGGAGCAGGACACCGCGTCTGCCGAGCCGGCCGCCGAGTCGGCGCCCGCCGCCGCTGCCCCCGCCACACCCGCGGCGGCACCGGCCGCGCCGTCGGGTGGTCCGCGCCCGGACGACATCGCGTTCGGCGCCGACGACGCGACGCTGTCGCTGATCGCCCTGTCGGCCAAGATGCACGTCGACCAGATCGAGCCGCTGGACTCCATCGAGTCCATCACCGACGGTGCGTCCTCGCGGCGCAACCAGCTGCTCGTCGACCTCGGCTCCGAGCTCAACCTCGGCGCCATCGACGGTGCCGCCGAAGCCGACCTGGCCGGGCTCAAGGCTCAGGTCACCAAGCTGGCCCGTACCTACAAGCCGTACGGCCCCGTGCTCTCCGACGCGGTCAACGACCAGCTGCGCACGGTGCTCGGCCCCTCGGGCAAGCGCCCCGCCGCGATCGCCGAACGCGTCAAGAAGGATTGGGAACTGGGCGACGGCTGGGTCAAGCACGTCACCATGGAATTGGTGCTGGGCACCCGTGAGGGCACCAGCGTCCGTGGCGGCAACCTCGGCCACCTGCACGACGGCGCCCTACCCGACGCGGCCACCGTGGACCGGGTCGTCGACGCGGCCGTCGCCGCCGTCGCCGCCCGTCGCGGCATCGCGGTGTCGCTGCCCTCGGCCGGCGGCGCCGGGGGAGGCGTCGTGGACTCCGCGGCGCTGACCGAGTTCGCCGAGAAGGTCACCGGCCGCGACGGCGTGTTGGCCTCGGCCGCGCGGCTGATCCTCGGTCAGCTCGGCGTCGACGCTCCGGTGAACGTCGACGAGACGGTCAGCGACGCCGACCTGGTCGACCTGGTCTCCGCCGAACTCGGTTCGGACTGGCCACGTTTGGTCGCCCCGACGTTCGACGGCCGCAAGGCGGTGCTGTTCGACGACCGCTGGGCGAGTGCGCGCGAAGACCTGGCCCGGCTGTGGTTGACCAGCGAGGACGAGGTCGACGCGGACTGGTCGCGGCTCTCCGAGCGCTTCGAGGCCGCAGGTCACGTCGTCGCCAGCCAGGCCAGTTGGTGGCAGGGCAAGGCGTTGGCGGCGGGACGCAACGTGCACGCGTCGCTCTACGGCCGCGCGGCCACCGGTGCGGAGAACCCCGGCACCGGTCGCTACTGCGACGAGATCGCCGTCGTCACGGGTGCCTCCAAGGGCTCCATCGCGGCGTCGATCGTGGCGCAGCTGCTCGACGGTGGCGCCACGGTCATCGCGACCACCTCGAAGCTGGACGACGACCGGTTGTCCTTCTACAAGGAGCTCTACCGCGACCACGCGCGCTTCGGCGCGACGCTGTGGGTCATCCCGGCGAACATGGCCTCCTACAGCGACATCGACGCGCTCGTCAGCTGGATTGGCAACGAGCAGTCCGAGAGCCTCGGGCCCAAGTCGATCCACCTGAAGGACGCCCTGACCCCGACGCTGCTGTTCCCGTTCGCGGCGCCGCGGGTGGCCGGTGACATGTCCGAGGCCGGTGCGCGCTCGGAGATGGAGATGAAGGTTCTGCTGTGGGCCGTGCAACGGCTCATCGGCGGGCTCTCGCACATCGGTTCGGAGCGTGACATCGCGTCCCGTCTGCACGTGGTGCTGCCGGGTTCGCCGAACCGCGGCATGTTCGGTGGCGACGGTGCCTACGGCGAAGCCAAGTCCGCACTGGACGCCCTGGTGACGCGCTGGAAGGCCGAGACCTCGTGGTCTCAGCGAGTGTCGTTGGCCCACGCCCTGATTGGCTGGACCAAGGGCACCGGGCTGATGGGTCACAACGACGCCATCGTCGGCGCGGTCGAAGAGGCCGGCGTGACGACGTACACCACCGAGCAGATGGCCGCCATGCTGCTTGCCCTGTGCGACATCGAGTCGAAGGTGGCCGCGGCGCGTGCGCCGATCCACGCCGACCTGACCGGTGGGCTCGGTGAGATCGACATCGACATGGGCGAACTGGCCGCCAAGGCCCGTGAGGACATGGCTGCCGAGAGCAGCGCGGCGTCGGACTCCGACGACGAGTCGGGCACCATCAAGGCCCTTCCGTCGCCTCCGCGCGGATACGCCGCTGCGCCGCCGCCGGCATGGGACGACCTCGACGTCGACCCCGCCGACATGGTCGTCATCGTCGGTGGCGCCGAGATCGGGCCGTACGGCTCGTCGCGGACCCGCTTCGAGGCCGAGGTGTCCGGAGAGCTCTCCGCCGCAGGCGTTCTGGAGCTCGCCTGGACCACCGGCCTGGTCAAGTGGGAGGACGACCCGAAGCCGGGTTGGTATGACACCGCCTCCGGCGACCTGATCGACGAGGGCGAGCTGGTGGAGCGCTACCACGACGCCGTCATCGAGCGGGTGGGCATCCGTGAGTTCGTTCCGGACGGCGTCATCGACGCGGATCTCTCTGCGCCGCTGCTCGTTTCGGTCTTCCTGGACAAGGACTTCACCTTCGCGGTGTCGTCCGAGGCGGACGCCCGTGCCTTCGTCGGATTCGATCCGGAGCACACCGTCATCTCGCCGGTCCCCGGCGGCGGTGACTGGCAGGTGACGCGCAAGGCGGGCACCGAGATCCGGGTGCCCCGCAAGGTGAAGCTGTCGCGGACCGTGGGTGCTCAGATCCCGACCGGGTTCGATCCCACCGTCTACGGCGTCAGCCAGGACATGGTGAACTCGATCGACCGGCTGGCGCTGTGGAACCTCGTCACGACCGTCGACGCGTTCCTGTCCTCGGGCTTCACGCCCACCGAGTTGATGCGGTGGGTGCACCCGAGCCTGGTCGCCAGCACGCAGGGCACCGGCATGGGCGGCATGACGTCGATGCAGACCATGTACCACGGCAACCTGCTGGGCAAGAACAAGCCGAACGACATCCTGCAGGAGGTCCTGCCAAACGTCATGGCAGGCCACGTCGTCCAGTCCTACATCGGCAGCTACGGCGCGATGATCCATCCGGTCGGCGCATGCGCGACGACCGCGGTGTCGGTCGAGGAGGGCGTGGACAAGATCCGCCTCGGCAAGGCCGAGTTCGTGGTCGCGGGTGGCTACGACGACCTGACGCTGGAGGCCATCATCGGCTTCGGCGACATGGCCGCGACCGCGGACACCGAAGTGATGCGCGCCAAGGGCATCAGCGACGCCAGGTTCTCCCGCGGCAACGACCGGCGTCGCCTCGGCTTCGTCGAGGGGCAGGGTGGCGGCACGATCCTGCTGGCCCGCGGCGATCTCGCCCTCGAGATGGGACTGCCGGTGCTGGCGGTCGTGGGCTACGTGTCCTCGTTCGGTGACGGCGTGCACACGTCGATCCCGGCACCGGGTCTCGGCGCCCTGGGCGCGGGACGCGGCGGCAAGCAGTCCGAGCTGTCCAGGTCGCTGGCCAAGCTCGGGGTGGGCGCTGACGACATCGCCGTGATCTCCAAGCACGACACGTCGACTCTGGCCAACGATCCCAACGAGACCGAGTTGCACGAACGGCTCGCGGCGGCGATGGGACGCTCACCGGGCAACCCGTTGTTCATCGTCAGTCAGAAGAGCCTGACCGGTCATTCCAAGGGCGGTGCGGCGGCGTTCCAGATCATGGGCATGTGCCAGATGCTGCGCGACGGCGTGATTCCGCCCAACCGGAGCCTGGATTGCGTCGACGAGGAGATGGCGCACGCCTCGCACTTCGTGTGGGTGCGCGAAACCCTGGAGATGGCAGGCGAATTCCCGATGAAGGCCGGTCTCATCACCAGCCTCGGCTTCGGGCACGTGTCGGGTCTGGTGGCCCTGGTTCACCCGCAGGCCTTCCTGGCTGCGCTGAGCCCGGAGCAGCGGGAGGACTACCAGGCGCGCGCCAACGGCCGTGTGCTGGAAGGCCAGCGGCGGTTGGCGTCGGCGATCGCCGGCGGACCGGCCATGTACGAGAAGCCGGCCGATCGTCGTTTCAACCACGATTCACCGGAGAAGCGTCAGGAAGCGAACATGCTGCTCGATCCCGAGTCGCGGCTCGGCAAGGATGGTTGGTATGGGGCGTGAGGCCCTGCGGGAGGCTGCTGCGGACTCACTGCCGGGCTCGGCTAGCGTTCCTGCCATGAGCATCGTCGGGGTCGGCATCGACCTGGTCTCCATCTCGGAATTCGCCGAACAGGTCGATCAGCCGGGCACGGTGTTCGCCGAGACGTTCACCCCCGGTGAGCGGCGTGACGCCGCCGACAAGAGTTCGTCGGCGGCGCGGCACCTGGCAGCCCGGTGGGCGGCCAAGGAGGCCGTGATCAAGGCGTGGTCGGGGTCGCGGTTCTCCAAGCGGCCCGTGCTGCCCGAGGACATCCACCGCGACATCGAGGTGGTCACCGACATGTGGGGTCGGCCGAAGGTGCGGTTGTCCGGCGACATCGCCGAGCACCTCAAGGACATCACCATCCACGTGTCGCTGACCCACGACGGCGACACCGCGGCCGCGGTGGCGATCCTGGAGTCCGCCTAACCCTCCCCGCGAGCAGTCGCAAATGGCCCTCATTCCCAGCAAATGAGGGCCGTTTGCGTCTGCTCGCGCGGACTGCTCGCGCGGAGGTGTGGGCACTACGCTCGACGCATGAGCGACATCGTCTCCCGCGTCCAGTCGGTACTGCCCTCCGTCCGCGCCGACCTCGAGGCCCTCGTCCGCGTCGAGTCGGTCTGGGCCGACCACGGCCGCCGCGACGAGGTGCACCGCACGGCGGAGATGGTGTCGAAGTTGTTGTCCGAAGCCGGTTTCGACGACGTCCGCACGGTCGCCGAGGGCGGTGCGCCCGCGGTCATCGCACGTCGCCCGGCACCCGAGGGCGCCCCGACGGTCCTGCTGTACGCCCACCACGACGTGCAGCCCGAGGGCGACGCGTCGCAGTGGGCGTCGGCGCCGTTCGAACCCACCGAGCGCGACGGCCGGCTCTACGGCCGCGGCACCGCCGACGACAAGGCGGGCATCGCCACCCACCTCGCGGCCATCCGTGCCTTCGGCGACGACCTGCCGGTCGGCGTCACGGTGTTCGTGGAGGGGGAGGAGGAGTCGGGATCGCCGTCCCTGAGTGCCCTGCTCGCCGCGCACCGAGACCTGCTGGCCGCCGACGTCATCGTCATCGCCGACTCGATGAACTGGACCACCGAGATTCCGTCGCTCACGGTGTCCCTGCGCGGGCTGGCCGACTGCATCGTCGAGGTCGCCACGCTGGATCACGGCCTGCACTCGGGGATGTGGGGCGGCGTGGTGCCCGACGCGCTGAGCGCTCTGGTGCGCCTGCTGGCCAGCCTGCACGACGACGACGGCAACGTCGCGGTCGAGCGGCTGCACACGGGCTCCGCGGCCGACGTGGAGTACCCGGCTGAGCAGGTCCGCCGGGAGACCGCGATGCTCGACGGCGTCACCGAGATCGGCACCGGTCCGGTCGCCGAGCGGCTCTGGGCCAAGCCGGCGATCACGGTCATCGGCGTCGACACGACGTCGATCGCGAAGTCGTCGAACACCCTCATTCCGAGCGCCCGCGCCAAGGTGAGCATGCGCGTCGCCCCCGGCGGTGACGCCCGGGCCCACCTGGAGGCGCTGACCCGCCACCTCGAGCAGCATGCGCCGTGGGGTGCCCGGGTGACCGTGACGCCCGGTGATCTGGGCCAGCCGTACGCCATCGACGCGACCGGCCCCGTCTACGACGCCGCCCGCGCAGCCTTCCGGCAGGCCTGGGGCACCGACCCCGTCGACATGGGGGTCGGCGGCTCCATCCCGTTCATCGCCGAGTTCGCGGCGGCCTTCCCCGACGCCAAGATCCTCGTCACCGGGGTGGAGGATCCGGACACCCAGGCGCACAGCGTCGACGAGAGTCTCGACCTGGGCGTGCTCGAGCGGGCGGCGACCTCGGAGGCGCTGCTGCTGGAGGCGCTTGGGGCGCTGGACCGCTAGACCGACAGGTCGCGCCGAAGCTTCGCGACGTGGCCGGTGGCCTTGACGTTGTACTGGGCGACCTCGATGTTGCCCTGCTCGTCGACGACGAACGTCGACCGGATGACGCCCTGAACGGTCTTGCCGTACATGGACTTCTCGCCGAAGGCGCCCCACGCGGTGAGCACCGTGCGGTCGGGGTCCGACAGCAGCGGGAACGTCAGCCCCTCGGCGTCGCGGAACTTGGCGAGCTTCTCCGGCTTGTCCGGGGAGATCCCGACGACGTCGAGGCCCGCCTCGTTCAGTTCGCCCAGGCTGTCGCGGAAGTCGCACGCCTGCTTGGTGCAGCCGGGCGTGGAGGCGGCCGGGTAGAAGTAGACGACGACCTTGCGCCCCGCGAAGTCGCCGAGCGAGACGGTGTTGCCGTCGGCGTCGGGCAGGCTGAAGGCGGGGGCGGGGTCGCCCACCGCGAGGCGGGGGGTGGCTGGCATGTGTCAACGTCCTTGTCTGTCGGCCGGTGCGCGACTGCGGTTGCAGGGAAGTCGCGTGGCTGCTCTAGGGTAATTCCCCAAGACCGCAACGCGATTGAAGGGGCTGACGTGGCCGACCGGGATCCCGACAAGATCAAGCAGGACATCGACGTGGCTCGCGAACAACTCGCGCACACCGTGGATGCCCTCGCCGAGCGGGCGAACCCGGCTCGAATTGCCGACGACGTGAAGACCGGTCTGGTGCAGTTCGCGAAGAAGCCCGCGGTGGCGATGACCCTGGCGGCCTTCGGCACCGTCTTCGTGGTGCTGACGATCCGGCGGATCACCAACCGCTGAGACGCGTCAGCGGCGGCGAAAACGGCCGAAGCGGAAGAGATCCAGGAACGAGAATCCGGGTGGGTTGGCGGTAAGCCCGAGTCTGGTGCAGGTGTAGACCACGACGACGCGCTCGTCACCCTCGTCTGCCTCGACGGCTGACGAGGTGATGGGCGGGGCCGCACCTGCGGTCGACATCAGCTAAGACCTCAAATCTTTCTCGGAAATCCGGGCGATCGCCCGTTCATCCGGATGTAGCTAACCCGATGGTAGCAGGTGTACCCCAGGTGGCGCCGCCTCTAACCGATCTGTTTGTGCTGGTTGGAGCTTTCGATACGGCGAGTTTCGATTCCGATTGCCGCGACGATTGGTCGATCGGTCGTGATTCCAGCACACGATGGAGGCCGTTCCGAGAAATGCCACAGTTAATGGTCTTTCGCGTGAGTCGCTATCGAGCCGCCCCGGCGTCGCCGAGGATCGCGGCCCGGCCCGCGGGTTGACCTGCTGCTCAGCGGCTTGGGTCCCGTGCCGTCGGCGCAATGACATTGGTGCGGTCGACGTCGAAACTCGACGCCGACAATGGGGACCGCCATTTCACCGCGAATGCGCGGTAAGTGCCGTTATTGGGTCACCGGATTCCCATTTCTGGGAATGGCGGGCGCCGACGGCTCGCAGGTCGGGCGCTTCGAGCGGCCCCACAAACCAGAGAATCGGGCCGTTGCCGACCCGATTCGTGTGGTGCGCCGTCAGGGTTTCGAACCCCGGACCCGCTGATTAAGAGTCAGCTGCTCTACCAACTGAGCTAACGGCGCGCGTGGAAGACGATAACAGTCTCTACGGCCTTGGGTGAAATCCGGTGGTCGCCGGATCGAGGCCGAGCGTGACGACCACCCCCGTGTCGGCGACCTCGCTTAGACTGCTGGCAGATAGGTGGGAAAACCTCGTGAATCAGTCTGGAAGGTGTATGAGCATGTCGCAGGCCCAATCGGCGACCCGCCCGCGTCGGATGCGCAGCTGGCTGGCGGCCGTCGTGATGGTGCCGGCCGTGGTGCTCGGCGTCAGCGCGTGCAGTGGCACGCCGGCCCCGCCGCCGCAGCCCCAGACGATCGACGACAAGGGCACCCCGTTCGGCGATCTGCTGGTGCCCAAGCTCACCGCGTCGGTGACCGACGGGGCGGTCGGCGTCACGGTCGACTCACCCGTGACGGTCAGCGCGGAGGACGGCGTTCTGGGCTCCGTGACGATGACCAACGAGACGGGCTCGACGATTGCGGGCCGGCTCAGTCCCGACGGCCTGCGCTGGATGACCACCGAACCGCTCGGCTACAACAAGAAGTACCGCCTCAGCGCGCAGTCCTTGGGCCTCGGCGGGGTGACGAGCCGGACGATGACGTTCCAGACCCACTCGCCCGAGAACCTGACGCGGCCGTACCTGTTGCCCAACGACGGTGACGTCGTCGGGGTCGGGCAGCCCGTCGCCATCCGGTTCGACGAGAACGTGCCCAACCGGCTCGCCGCGGAGAAGGCCATCACCGTCACCACCAACCCTCCGGTCGAGGGCGCGTTCTACTGGCTGAGCAACCGCGAGGTGCGGTGGCGTCCGGAGGCGTATTGGAAGCCGGGGACCGCGGTCGACGTGGCGGTCAACACCTACGGCGTCGACCTGGGCGACGGACTGTTCGGCCAGGAGAACGTGACGACCCACTTCACGATTGGCGACGAGGTGATCGCGGTCGCCGACGACAGCACCAAGACGCTGACGGTCCGGCGCAACGGCGAGGTCGTCAAGACCATGCCGATCTCGATGGGCAAGAGCAGCACCCCAACCAACAACGGCACCTACATCATCGGTGACCGGCTGTCGCACATGGTGATGGATTCCTCGACCTACGGGGTGCCGTCGAACTCTGCCAACGGCTACCGCACGGAGGTCGACTACGCCACGCAGATGTCCTACAGCGGCATCTACGTGCACGCCGCGCCGTGGTCGGTCGGCAGCCAGGGCTACAGCAACGTGAGCCACGGCTGCCTGAACGTCAGCACGGGCAACGCGAAGTGGTTCTACGAGAACACCAAGCGCGGGGACCTCGTGCTCGTCACCAACACGGTGGGCAGCGTGCTGCCGGGCACCGACGGTCTCGGCGACTGGAACGTGCCGTGGGACCAGTGGAAGGCCGGCAACGCCAACGTCTAGGGACACCGACCCCCGAAACCAAATAGGTGGGAGGGCCAAAAGGCCCTCCCACCTGCTGGGTGACTGACGGGACTCGAACCCGCGACAGCCAGGATCACAACCTGGTGCTCTACCAACTGAACTACAGCCACCATGTCCGCCTCGCCCGAAGGCTCCGCGGTGTTGTCGATCTTAGCCGGTCGGGTGGGCTGTGTCCGAATCGGTTGTCCGCGCGTCGTCGGCGGGGGGTCCCAACTCGGCCGCGACGGCGGCGATGTCGCTGGTCGAGGGCCCGGGAGGGGAGACGAAGGCGGTGCTGCGGTAGTACTTCAACTCGCGAATCGACTCGTGGATGTCGGCGAGTGCGCGGTGGGCGAGGCCCTTCTCCGGCTGACCGAAGTAAATGCGCGGGTACCAGCGGCGGCACAACTCCTTGATGGAGCTGACGTCGATCATGCGGTAGTGCAGGAAGTCGTCCAGCGCCGGCATGTCCCGGGCGATGAAGCCGCGGTCGGTGCCGATCGAGTTGCCGGCCAGCGGCGCGGTGTTGGGCTGCTTGACGTGCCCGCGGATGTAGTCGAGGACCATCTTCTCGGCTTCTGCCACGCCGACCGTGGACGCGCGGACCTCCTCGGTGAGCCCCGACTTGCGGTGCATCGTCGCGACCACCTCGACCATGCCGTCCAGCGCCTCGTCGTCGGCGTGGATGACCACGTCGAGGCCGTCGCCGAGGAGGTTGAGCTCGCCGTCGGTCACCAGCACCGCGATTTCGATGAGACGGTCGGACTTCAGGTCGAGCCCGGTCATCTCGCAGTCGATCCACACCAGTTCGTCACGCACAGCGGTCAACAGTATTCGCACAGCCCGACAGCGCGTGCCCAGGCCCGCCCGGAGGCGCTCGTCGGTCGGCGGCGGCCAGTAGTGTCCCCCGCATGAGCGAAGACGCGACCACCAGCCCCGCACGCCGCATCGCCGCTGGTTATGCCGTCGACGGGCCGGCTCTTGAGCTTGGATCGGTCGTCGTGGACGGTGTCGCCGACCCCGGTGCGCAGGTGCGGATCCCGCTGGCCACCGTCAACCGGCACGGTTTGGTCGCGGGGGCGACGGGCACCGGCAAGACGAAGTCTCTGCAGCTCATGGCCGAGCAGCTGTCGGCGGCCGGGGTGCCGGTGGTGATGGCCGACGTCAAGGGCGACCTGTCGGGGCTGGCTCGCCCCGGCGCGCCGGAGGGCAAGGTCGCCCAGCGGTCGGCCGACACCGGCGACGACTGGACGCCGACCGCCTACCCGGTGGAGTTCCTGTCGCTGGGCACTTCGGGAGTCGGGGTGCCGGTCCGCGCGACCATCACCAGTTTCGGCCCGATTCTGCTGTCGAAGGTGTTGGGCCTGAACGCCACCCAGGAGTCGACGCTGGGGCTGATCTTCCACTGGGCCGACCAGAAGGGTCTGTTGCTCCTGGACCTCAAGGACCTGCGTTCGGTGATCCAGTTCCTCACCGGCGAGGAGGGCAAGCCGGAGCTCAACGCGCTCGGCGCGGTGTCGACCACCACGGCGGGCGTCATCCTGCGGGCCCTGGTCAACCTGGAGGCCGAGGGGGCCGACACGTTCTTCGGCGAGCCGGAGCTGGAACCCGACGACTTGATGCGGGTCGACGCCCAGGGCCGTGGCGTGATCACCCTGCTCGAGCTCGGCGCGCAGGCGGCCAGGCCGGTGATGTTCTCCACCTTCCTGATGTGGGTGCTCGCCGATCTGTTCACCACGCTGCCCGAGGTCGGTGACGTCGAGAAGCCGAAGCTGGTGTTCTTCTTCGACGAGGCCCATCTGCTGTTCGACGACGCGTCCAAGGCGTTCCTCGAGCAGGTCGAGCAGACCGTGAAGCTGATCCGCTCCAAGGGCGTCGGCGTGTTCTTCTGCACCCAGCTGCCGACCGACGTGCCCAACGACGTGCTGTCCCAGCTCGGGGCCCGCGTGCAGCACGCGCTTCGCGCGTTCACCCCGGACGACCAGAAGGCGCTGTCGAAGACGGTCCGCACCTACCCGAAGACCGACGTCTACGACCTCGAGGAGGCGCTGACGTCGTTGGGGACGGGCGAGGCCATCGTCACCGTGCTGTCCGAGAACGGCGCGCCGACCCCGGTGGCGTGGACCAGGATGCGCGCACCCCGTTCGTTGATGGACACCATCGGTCCCGACGCCATCGCGGCCGCGGCCAAGGCGTCACCGCTGCAGGTCGAGTACGGGCAGACCGTCGACCGCGAGTCGGCCTACGAGCGTCTGAACGCGAGGGTCGCGCCGCCGCAGCCCCAGGCGTCGCAGGAACTGCCGCCGCCGCTGCCGCCGTACGACGGTGGCGCACCGCCGCCGGAGGGCCCCAGCTTCGTCGACGAGGTCATCCACAGCTCGGCGTTCAAGAGCTTCGTCCGCTCCGCGGCCACGGTCGCCGGGCGCGAGATCACCCGCAGCATCTTCGGTACGGGCACCCGCCGGCGCCGGCGCCGCTGAGCGCCTACTCGCCGCCGAGCTTCTTGTACACCGCGCCGACGATCGGCGTGACGATGGAGCGCGGGGCGTAACCGCTGGCCACCGACATCGCCTTGGACGTCACGCCGGGGACGACGCGCATCTTGTTGCGCTCCAGCCCGTCGAGCGACAGCTTCGCGGTGTGCTCGGTGGAGATCCAGAGGAAGTCGGGGATGAGCTTCTCGACGAGGGACTGCTCATCGGGATTCGGCAGTTCGGTGCGCACCGGCCCCGGTGCCAGGACGGTGACGTGGATTCCGAGTGGCTTGACCTCGCCGCGCAGCGACTCGCTGAACGTGTTGACGAACGCCTTCGACGCCGCGTAGGTCGCGTTGTTCGGGATCGGGGAGTTGCCGGCCGCCGACCCCGAGATGAGGATGCCGCCGGCCCGGCGCGTCACCATGCCGGGCAGGACGGCCAGCACCAGGTCGTGCACACCGAGGACGTTGAGTTGCACCTGGGCCTTCTCGCCGTCGACGTCGAGGTTGGCGACCGGGCCGAACGTGGCCGTGCCGGCGTTCGCGCACAGGATGGACACGTTGCGCTGGGCCAGTTCGGCGCAGAACTCGGCGCGCGCCGCGGGGTCGGCCAGGTCGACGGGCCGTACTTCGACGGTCACGCCGTAGCGCTCGGTCAACGTGTTCGCCAACGCGGTGAGCACGTCGGCGCGGCGGGCGGTGATGATCAGGTGGTGTCCCCGGGCGGCGAGCTCGGTGGCCAGCGCCTCGCCGATGTTCTGGGAGGCGCCGGTGACGACTGCGCGCGCGTCGGGACTGGGAGCGGGTACGGACATGGGCCCAATCGTAGGTACCAATAGAGTGCGTTCATGACCAACCCCGTGGCTACCCGGACCACGGGGCGGTTCCCCGTCGTCGCCTGGGCATTGTGGGATTGCGGCGCAACCGGAGTGAACGCGATCGTCGTGACGTTCGTGTTCTCGGTGTACCTGACCGGTGTGGTCGGCGCCGGATTGCCGGGCAGCACGACGCCGGCGGCCTGGCTCGGGTGGGCGCTGTTCGCAGCCGGACTGGCGGTCGCCGCGCTGGCCCCGGTCACCGGGATCTGGGTCGACGCCGTTCACCGCAGGCGCACCGTGCTCGCCGTGCTGACGGGCGTCGTGATCGCGCTCACCACGTCGATGAGCTTCATCCGTGCCGACCACCACTACCTGTGGTTGGGCCTGGTGCTGCTGGCGTTCACCGCGGCGTGCAGCGATCTGGCGACGGTGCCCTACAACGCCATGCTGCGCGAGCTGTCGACCCCGGACACGTCGGGCCGGATATCCGGATTCGGCGCGGCCGCAGGCTATTTCGGCAGTGTGCTGCTGTTGCTGGTGGCGTACTTCGGCTTCATGAACGGTGACGGCGACACCCGCGGACTGTTCGGGGTGTCGGCACTCGACGGATGGCCCGTGCGCCTGGTGGTGCTGATCGCGGCGGCGTGGTTCGCCGTGTTCGCGCTGCCGTTGCTGTTCGGTACCCGCACCCGCACGGACGCACCGGCCCCCGAGTCCGCGGTCGCCTCACCCGGATTGCTCGGGGCCTACCGCAAGTTGGGCGCCGACCTGAAGGATCAGTGGCACCGGGATCGCAACGTCGTCTACTACCTCGCAGCCAGCGCGATCTTCCGCGACGGGTTGACCGGCATCTTCACCTTTGGTGCCGTCCTGGGCGTCTCCGCGTACGGGGTGTCGGGCGCCGACGTGCTGCTGTTCGGCATGTGCGCGTTGGTGGTCGCGGCGACGGGTGCCGTGCTGGGCGGTCTGCTCGACGACCGCATCGGGTCCAAGCCGATCATCGTCGGGTCGCTCGCCGCGATGATCGGCATCGCCCTGGTGATGATGGCGCTGCACGGACCGGCCGCCTTCTGGGTGTGCGGGCTGCTGCTGTGTCTCTTCATCGGGCCCGTCCAGTCCTCGGCGCGGACGACGATGCTGCGGATGTCGGTGGAGGGCAAGGAGGGTGCCGCGTTCGGGCTGTACACGACGACCGGCCGGGCCGCGACGTTCCTCGCGCCGATCATGTTCACCACGTTCATCACGGTGTTCGGGTCGGACCGCGCGGGCATGGGCGGGCTGGTCGCCGTCCTGGTGCTGGGGCTGCTCGCGATCAGTTGCGTTCGCGTGCCCCGACATTCCGCCTAGCGGCCGCCCAACGCCGTGCACAACGTCAGTCCGGTGCCGGTGTTCTGCTCGGTCTCGGCGCCGTCGATGGTGATCGAGCAGGTGAGTTCGCGGCCGACGTTGACGATGCTGACGCTGGCCGAGCTGTTGGCCGCACCGGCGAGTTGAACTTCCTTCTGCCACGGCAGCATGACGTTGAACTCGGTCTGCAGCACTCCGCCGCTGTCGAGGTACAGGATGCTGATGGCCCGGCCTTCGCCCTCGACCGAGTAGACGACGGTGTGGGTGTCGTCGGGGTTCGTCGACGTCGTCGGAGGCGTGACGCCGGGGGTCGGCGTCGGCGCCGTCGTCGTGGGGGTGCGCGTGGTGGTGGGCGTCGGCGTGGTGGTCGTCGGTCTGGTCGCGGTCGGCTCGATGGGTGTCTGTGGTGGCGCCACGAGGGTGTCCTGATGCGAGCTGTCGACGATGACGAGGCCGATGACCATTCCCAGGACGACGAACAGCACGGTGCCCGCCAACGCCCACAGCCACCGTCGAGGGTTGGGCCCGTCGGGCTTCGGCGGCTCGGGTGGCGTTCCACCGGGCGGATTGGGCGGGCCGTAGGGCCCGGTCGCGTACGGGTCGTAGCCGTACGGCGAGTACGCGGGCAGTTGCTCGGTGGGCCGTTGGTTCTGGGAACCCGTCCCGCCGGCAGCGTGCTGCTGGCCGTATGGCGAACCGGGAAAGGCGGGGTAGTTGTAGGTGCCGGGATGTTCCCGGTCCCACCCGTCGCGGCGCGATGGATCCGTCATCTCCACCTCATGTCTGCAGGGTACCTGCGTCAGCGGCGGGAGCCGCTCGGTCAAGATCACGCGGCGGCACGGGTTTACCGCAATTATCGGTGGGGTAAACGGTCGCGACGCCGCACGGGCGGTCAGCGACATGGAGGTCCAGCATGCGAGGCAGCGGAATCATCGGCACCATTCTTCTCGTGTGGTTGCTGATTGGCGTCTTCGCCGCCTATCAGCGCGACTACTTCAAGACGTCTGAAACCAGTTGTGCCACCGCCGGATCGATTGCGTTGACGGTGGTCGCCGGACCGCTCAACTACGCCGGGGCCAATCCCAAGGTCGCCGACTGCAACATCAACGTCCCGCAGCCCAGTCAGTAGTCGTCGAGGAGCAGCGATGATCGCTCTAGGTGTCATTCTCGTCATCTTGGGTCTGGTGTTCGCCCTGCCCGTGCTGACCTACGTCGGCGTCGTCGCCCTGGTGATCGGCGCGGTCTTCTGGCTGCTCGGCGCCCTCGGGCACGCCGTCGGCGGCCGAAAGGTCTGGTACTAGCCCCGTCGGGCGAGCGCGGCCAGCGTCATGGCCCGCAGCACCGCCCGCGACGAGTCGCGGACCGCACCCGGCCGCACGCTGTGCGGGGTGGAGTTGAGCAGCCCGAAGGTGGCGTGTGCCATCAGTCGCGCCTCGGCCTCGTCCAACCCGGTGTCGAGGGCTCGAAGGACGTCGACCCAGATTTCCACGTACTGGCGCTGAGCCCGCCGCACCTGGCGTTTTGCGCCGGCAGGCAGGTGCGCCAAGTCGCGGTCCTGAATTCGGATCAGTTCGGGCTCGGTGAACACGAAGTCGAGGTGGAAGTCGACCAGTCCGTCCAATGCGGCGGAGGGGTGGTCGGTTGCGTCGACGACCTCGGTGGCCCCCTGGAGCAACCGCGTGCTGATGCCGACGAGCAGCTCGACGAGGAGAGCTTCCTTGTTGGGGAAGTGCCGGTAGATTGCCGGTCCCGTCACGCCGGCCGCGGCGCCGATGTCCTCGAGGCGGACACCGAGGAAGCCGTGTTCCGCCATCAACCGTTCGGCAGCGTTGAGAAGCTGGGATCGGCGGTCGGACTTCGCGCGGCTGCGCTGCGTCGTCTTCGCCGTAGCCACGCCCGCCCCCTTGCCATTTGCCCTTCTCGGTTAATCCTCACTAACGTAGCATCAGTTAGTGACGGTTAACCAAGAGAGACGGGACCGGCCCTTGCCGACGCAGACGAGTCATCGCGAGCAGCACCTGACCCTGGTGGCGGAGCTGCGCGACAAGCTCGCGACCGCTGCGCTCGGCGGATCGGAGCGGTCGCGCGAACGCCACGTGGGCCGGGGGAAGCTGTTGCCGCGCGACCGGGTGGACGGACTGCTCGACCCCGGTTCGCCGTTCCTCGAGTTGGCGCCGTTGGCCGCCGACGGCATGTACGACGACGAGTGCCCCGGGGCCGGAATGATCGCGGGCATCGGTCGGGTCTCGGGCCGCGAATGCATGATCGTGGCCAACGACGCGACGGTCAAGGGCGGCACCTACTACCCGATCACCGTCAAGAAACACCTTCGCGCACAGGAGATTGCGGCGCAGAACCGGCTGCCGTGCCTCTATCTCGTCGACTCCGGCGGGGCCTTCCTGCCGCGTCAGGACGAGGTGTTCCCCGACCGCGAGCACTTCGGTCGCATCTTCTTCAACCAGGCCACCATGAGCGCCCGTGGCATCCCGCAGATCGCGGCGGTGCTCGGATCGTGCACCGCGGGTGGCGCCTACGTCCCCGCAATGAGCGACGAAGCGATCATCGTCCGCAACCAGGGCACGATCTTCCTCGGCGGGCCGCCGTTGGTGAAGGCCGCCACCGGCGAGGTCGTCACGGCCGAGGACCTTGGCGGCGGCGACCTGCACTCGAAGGTCTCCGGCGTCACCGACCATCTGGCTCGCGACGATCGCGACGCGCTACGCATCGTGCGGAACATCGTCGCCACACTCGGTCCCCGCACCCGCACCCCGTGGGACGTCGCGCCGACGGTCGAGCCCGCCGCCGACCAGACCGAGCTCTACGACGTGGTGCCCACCGACTCGCGGGTGCCCTACGACGTGCACGAGGTGATCACCCGCATCGTCGACGGGGGTGAGTTCAGCGAGTTCAAGGCCGAGTACGGCACCACGCTGGTCACGGGATTCGCCCACGTCCACGGCCATCCCGTCGGCATCGTCGCCAACAACGGCGTGCTGTTCGGCGAATCCGCGGTCAAGGGAGCCCACTTCATCGAGCTGTGCGACAAGCGCTCCGTGCCGCTGCTGTTCCTGCAGAACATCGCGGGCTTCATGGTGGGCCGCGACTACGAGGCGGGCGGCATCGCCAAGCACGGCGCCAAGATGGTGACCGCCGTCGCGTGTGCGCGGGTGCCCAAGCTCACCGTCGTCATCGGCGGTTCCTACGGTGCGGGCAACTACTCGATGTGCGGGCGGGCGTATTCGCCGCGCTTCCTGTGGATGTGGCCCAACGCCCGCATCTCGGTGATGGGCGGCGAGCAGGCCGCGTCGGTGCTCGCGACGGTGCGAGGTGACATGAACGCCGACGAGGAAGAGGCCTTCAAGGCCCCCATCCGCGAGCAGTACGAACGACAGGGCAACCCCTACTACTCGACCGCCCGACTGTGGGATGACGGTGTCATCGATCCCGCCGACACCCGAACCGTGGTCGGGTTGGCCCTCTCCGTCGTCGCACAGGCTCCGCTGGAGCCCGTGTCCTACGGCGTCTTCCGGATGTGAGCGCATGACCACCATCACGAGCTTCAGCACCGTTCTGGTCGCCAACCGCGGCGAGATCGCGGTGCGCGTCATGCGAACGTTGCGCGCCATGGGAATTCGTTCTGTCGCGGTGTACAGCGACGCCGACGCCGGGGCGCGGCACGTGGCCGAGGCCGACGCAGCGGTGCGGATCGGCCCGGCGCCGGCGCGGCAGAGCTACCTCGACGTCGACGCCGTGGTGCGGGCCGCCCAGCGCAGCGGCGCCCAGGCCGTGCACCCCGGGTACGGATTCCTGTCGGAGAACGCCGAATTCGCGGCCGCCCTCGCGGCGGCGGGAATCGCATTCATCGGGCCACCGGTGGGTGCCATCCAGACGATGGGCGACAAGATCGCGGCCAAGGCGGCGGTGTCGCAATTCGGCGTCCCCGTGGTGCCCGGCGTCTCGCGGCCCGGCCTCACCGACGACGACCTGATCGAGGGCGCCGCCGAGGTGGGCTATCCCGTGCTGGTAAAACCGTCCGCGGGCGGCGGCGGCAAGGGCATGCGGGTGGTGCACGAAGCGGCCGAATTGCCGGCCGCGCTGGCGTCCGCGCGACGGGAGGCGGCGTCGGCCTTCGGGGACGACACCCTCTTCATCGAGCGGTTCGTGTTGAATCCCCGGCACATCGAGGTACAGATCGTCGCCGACACGTACGGCAACGTCGTGCACCTTGGTGAGCGTGAGTGCAGCCTGCAGCGCCGCCACCAAAAGGTGATCGAGGAGGCGCCGTCCCCGCTGCTGGACGCGGCGACCCGGGCCCGCATCGGTGCGGCGGCGTGCGACACCGCGCGCAGCGTCGACTACACGGGCGCAGGCACGGTCGAGTTCATCGTCTCCGCCGACCGGCCCGACGAATTCTTCTTCATGGAGATGAACACGCGGCTTCAGGTCGAGCACCCCGTCACCGAACTCGTCACCGGCCTCGACCTGGTGGAGTTGCAGGTGCGCGTCGCCGCGGGCGCGGCACTGCCCCTCGGCCAGGACGACGTCGTCATGAGCGGCCACGCGATCGAGGCCCGCGTGTACGCCGAGGACCCGGCCCGCGACTTCCTGCCGACCGGGGGCACGGTGCTGGACGTGGTGGAAGGTACTGCCGCACGGACGGATTCGGGCATTCGGGCGGGCACGGTCGTCGGCAGCGACTACGACCCCATGCTGGCCAAGGTCATCGCTCACGCCGCGGACCGCCCCGCCGCCCTGGCTGCCCTGGACACCGCTCTGGCCGACACCGCGGTGCTGGGCGTGACCACCAACGTCGACTTCCTGCGGTTCTTGCTCGCCGACCCCGACGTGGTGGCGGGCCGGCTCGACACGGGACTGCTCGACCGGCGCATGCCCGACTACGTCGGCGTCCACGCCACCGACGACGACCTGATCGCCGCGGCGGCCTACCGCTGGCTCGCCCGGTGGCCCACCACGCCCGGGGACCTGTGGGCGGTCCCGTCGGGCTGGCGCACCGGCACGCACGCGCCGACGACGGTGCGGCTCAGGGCCGGCGACCGCACGCAGCACGTGCACGTCACCGGCACGCCCGATCGGGCGACGGCCCGCGTCGAGGACGGCGAGAGCCGTTCTCTGGACGCGACTCTCGACGGACGCACGCTGACGGTGACCGTCGACGGCCTGCGCTCGAGCTACGTGGCCGGCACCGACGGCGGGGTTCTCTGGCTGGCCGGCGGCGGTCGCACGATCGCGGTCGAGGAGGTGCGCGAGGCACCGGTGCGCGCGGACGACGCCCACGCCGGCGACGCCGAACTCACCAGTCCCATGCCGGGTTCGGTCGTCACCGTCGGCGTTCGGGACGGGGCCCAGGTCGCGGCCGGTGACGTCGTGGTCACCGTCGAGGCCATGAAGATGGAACACGCGCTGTCGGCGCCCGTCGACGGCGTGGTCGAACTACTCGTCGCCGTCGGCGACCAGGTCAAGGTGGGCCAGCCGATGGCCCGAATCGTCGCAACCACCAAGGAGCCCCAGCCATGAGCGAATTCCTGTCCACCGGAACGCTGCCCGATCACTACGAGCAGCTGGCCAAGACCGTTCGCGACTTCGCGCGCACCGTCGTCGCCCCGGTCTCGGCGAAGCACGACAAGGAGCATTCCTTCCCGTACGAGGTCGTCGCGGGCATGGCCGAGATGGGTCTGTTCGGGTTGCCGTTCCCCGAGGAGTACGGCGGCATGGGCGGCGACTACTTCGCGTTGTGCCTGGCGCTCGAGGAACTCGGCAAGGTGGACCAGAGCGTCGCGATCACGCTCGAAGCCGGGGTGTCACTGGGCGCGATGCCGGTGTACCGCTTCGGCAACGACGCGCAGAAGCAGGAGTGGTTGCCGCTGCTGGCGTCCGGCAAGGCGCTCGGTGCGTTCGGTCTGACCGAGGCGGGCGGCGGCACGGACGCCGGCGCCACCAAGACGACCGCCAAGCTCGACGACGGCCACTGGATCATCAACGGCACCAAGCAGTTCATCACCAACTCCGGCACCGACATCACCAAGCTGGTGACGGTGACGGCGGTCACCGGCCAGGTCGATGGCCGCAAGCAGATCTCGTCGATCCTGGTGCCCGTGCCCACCGACGGCTTCACCGCCGAACCGGCCTACGACAAGGTCGGCTGGAACGCCTCCGACACCCATCCGCTGAGCTTCGACGACGTCCGCGTCCCGCAGGAGAACCTGCTGGGGGAGCAGGGCCGCGGCTACGCCAACTTCCTGCGCATCCTCGACGAGGGCCGCATCGCGATCGCGGCACTGTCGGTGGGCGTCGCGCAGGGCTGCGTCGACGAATGCGTGAAGTACGCCAAGGAGCGGCAGGCGTTCGGGGCGGCCATCGGCACCTACCAGGCGATCGCGTTCAAGATCGCCCGGATGGAGACCCGCGCCCACGTGGCGCGCGCGACCTACTACGACGCGGCCGCACTCATGTTGTCCGGCAAGCCCTTCAAGAAGGCGGCCGCGGTGGCCAAGCTCGTCGCGAGTGAGGCGGCGATGGACAATGCACGCGACGCCACCCAGGTGTTCGGCGGCTACGGGTTCATGAACGAATACCCGGTGGCACGGCACTACCGCGACAGCAAGATCCTCGAGATCGGGGAGGGCACCACCGAGGTGCAGCTCATGCTGATCGCGCGGGAGGCGGGCCTGTAGTGGAGAAGAGGGTCGTCACCCAGCGTGGGCTGTGGTTCGAGGAGTTCGAGACCGGGGTGCTCTACCAGCACCGTCCCGGGCGGACCATCACCGAGGCCGACAACGTCTTCTTCACGACGCTGACGATGAACACCCAGGCGCTGCATCTCGACGCCGCATTCGCCGATGCGTTGCCGCCCTTCAACCAGCGGTTGGTCAACTCGATGTTCACCCTGTCCACGCTCGTCGGGCTGTCGGTCGCGCAGCTGACGCAGGGCACCATCGTCGGCAACCTCGGCTTCGGCGAGATCGCGTTCCCCAAGCCGCTGTTTCACGGGGACACCCTGTACGCCGAGACCGAGGTGACCGACACCCGGGAGTCCAAGAGCCGGCCGGGCGAGGGCATCGTCACCTTCTCCCACGTCGGGCGAAACCAGCACGGTGACGTCGTGGCCACCGCATCGCGAAAGACCATGGTGCGCAAGCGTCCTGCGGGGGAGTCCTGATGACGCCGGGCACCAACGGGCCCGGGTGGCTGTTCTGCCCGGCCGACCGCCCCGAACGGTTCGCGAAGGCCGCCGCCGCCGCTGACGTCGTGATACTCGATCTGGAGGACGGGGTGGCGGCTGCGGGCCGCGAGGAGGCCCGGACCGCGCTGATCGAGACCCGGCTGAACCCGGCGACGACGGTGGTGCGCGTCAACCCGGTCGGCACGCCGGACCACGCGTTGGACCTAGCGGCACTCCGAGCCACCGACTACACGACGGTGATGCTGGCCAAGACCGAGACCGCCGAGCAGGTGCGGTCGCTGGCGCCGTTCGACGTCGTCGTGCTCGTCGAGACGCCGCTGGGCGCGCTGAACGTCGTCGAGATCGCGCGCGTCGAGAACGCCGTCGCCGCGATGTGGGGTGCCGAGGACCTCGTCGCCGCGACGGGCGGCACCGCGAACCGATGGCCCGACGGTGGCTACCGCGACGTGGTGAGACACGTTCGCTCCCAGTGCCTTCTGGCCGCGAAGGCGTTCGGGAAGCTGGCGCTGGACTCGGTCTATCTCGACATCGGGGACCTCGACGGGTTGCGGGCCGAGGCCGACGACGCCGTGGCGGTCGGCTTCGACGCGAAGGTCGCGATCCACCCGACGCAGGTCGCGGTGATCAGGGCGGCCTACGCCCCGACCGACGACCAGGTGCGGTGGGCGCGCACGGTGCTCGACGCCGCCCGTTCGGAGCGGGGGGTCTTCCAGTTCGACGGCCAGATGGTCGACATGCCGGTGCTGCGGCGGGCTCGGCGCATCGTCCAGCTCGCCGACTGAGACCGGTTACCGGCGCTTCGCGGCGGCCAACCGCGCTGCGAATTCCGGGGATTCGATCGAGGTGGCCTGCGGGCCGATCTCGACGTCGACGGCCAGCCGGTGCTGTTCGGAGTCGACGACGCCCGGGTTGGCCGTCGCACGCATCGACGCCTTGGTGGCGACGACGACGTCGCGGGGCGCCGCCGCGGGACCTGCCGCGAGCTCGCGGGCCGCGGCGACGGGATCCTCGGCGATCCGCAGGGCGAGGCCGTAGTCGACGGATGCCTGGGCGTCGAAGCGCATCCCGAACAGCAGCGACGCGCGAGCGACCTGCGGCCCGACGGCGCGCTGGAGCATCCACGTCGCGCCGCCACCCGGATGGATGCCGAGCTTCTGGAATCGGGGGTCGTACATCGCCGCCGGGCCCGAGATGCGGACGTCTGCGGCGAGCGCCAGGTTCAGGCCGGCGCCCACCGCGGCGCCGTTGACCGCGGCGATGGTCGGCAGCGCACAGTTGGCCACGGCCAGGAAGCCGTCGTAGATCACCCGCAGTCCATCCTCGGCGGCCGCACCCAGGGCGGTCAGATCTGCACCGGCACAGAAGGCCTTGCCGGCGCCGGTGACGATCACCGCGTGCACGCCGGGGTCGGCCTCGGCGGCGTCGACGGCCGCCCGCAGGGCCGCGGAGATCTCGGCGGTGACCGCATTGCGGCGATCGGGATCGTTGACGGTGATGATGGCAACGCGGTCCTCGACCTGCGTCAGTACGAGATCGGGCACGGGTCGACAGTAGTGGATCGAATTTTCCCAGGTGGCATGCGTACGCTTGGCGGTGAGCCTGCGTCGCCCCACGGCTTACCACCATCGCAAGGATCACCGGATGGCCCGAACCACCGCCGCGTCGACGCCGTCAGCCGTGGCGTGACCACGGCGCGCCGCACCGCGACCCCCGTCCGCCTCACGCTGTGCGAGGAACTCGGGCAGCGGGTCGACGGCGCCTGGTGGCCGCACACCAACCGCCTGGCCACCGAGCTTCCCGAGTTGGTCGGGGTCTTGCGCGGGCGCCTCGGCGAGGTCGTCGACATCTCGGTCAACTGGTCGCTCTCGGAGAACCTGCCGGATCTGAACTCACGCCACTGGCAGAACAAGCATCAGCATCTGATGGCCATCACGGGTCGCGACGCCACCGCCAACCTGCTGGTCATACCCAGCCTGACGCCGAGCACGCTGGCGGGACTGCTGCTGCGGATCGCGGCGGGGCTGTCGCTGACCGAGGCGCATCAGGACACCCCGCTGTTCCGCACCGCGGTCGAGATCGTCGACGCCGCCAGGGCTGACGGCGCCCCGAAGGTGCCGGCGGCCGCCCCGAAGGAACGGCGCCGGCGTCCCGCACGGTCCTAGTCGACCAGCGACAGCGCGTGGGCGCGGCGCAGCTTGCCCGACGGCGTCTTGGGGATGACGCCCGGTTGCAGCACCACCACGTTGCGGGGCCGGACGTCGACGTCGCGGAAGACCTCGTGGGCCACCTGGCGCTCGATCCGCCGGACCTCGTCGGGCTTGTCGTAGTCGTTGGATTCGACTGCGACGGCGAAGGTTTCGCGTGACAGGCCCGCGTTGAGGCGGACCGCGACCGAACAACCGGCGCGCACGCCCGCCACCCGGGTCGCGGCGCGTTCGATGTCGGTGGGGTAGATGTTCTTGCCGGCCATGATGATGACGTCCTTGACCCGGCCGCAGACGACGATGTCGCCGACCTCGGTGAGGTATCCCATGTCGCCCGTGTCGTACCACCCGGCCTTGTCCTGCGCGCCGATGAACCCGGCCATGGTGATGTAGCCCTTGGTGACCGGCTTGCCGCGCACCTGGATGACGCCGACGGCGCGCTCCGGCACGACGTTGTCGTCCTCGTCGACGATGCGCACCTCGAGCCCGTCGATCGGCTTGCCCAAGGCGACGAGGCGTCGGGTGTTGCCCTTCGTGGCGGGGACCGCGCGGTGCAGCACTGCCAACAGGTCGGCGTCGATCTCGTCGACGACCATGCCGGCACCGCATTCGGTGAACGACACCGCGACCGTGGTCTCGGCCATGCCGTACGCGGGCACGATCGCCTCGCGCCGCAGTCCGAAGGGGGCCCCGGCCTCGACCAGGTCCTCGACGTCGACCGGGTCGACCTGCTCGGCACCGGAGAGCGCCCAGCGCAGCGACGACAGGTCGAACTGGCCCTCTTCCGCCTGCCTGCGCAGCCTCTTGGCGAACAGGTTGTAGGCGAAGTTGGGGGCCGCGGTCATGGTGCCCTTGTACTTGTCGATCAGCTTGGCCCACAACAGGATGTCGCCGAGGAAGTCCATCGGGGTGACCTTGACCAGTTCGGCGCCGAAGTACATCGGCACGGTCAGGAAGCCGGTCATCCCCATGTCGTGGAAGCAGGGCAGCCAGCTCACGATCACGTCGGTGTCGGTGTCGAATCGGGCGCCCACGAACATTGCCTCGGCGTTCGCCACGACGTTGGCGTGGGAGATGCAGACGGCCTTGGGGAAGCCCGTGGACCCCGACGTGAGCTGCATCAGCGCGAGGTCGTCCTCGTGGGTCTCCACGGGGTCGATTTGGTCACTGGCCAGCAGTTCTTCGACGGTCAGCACGCGAATCCCGCGCTCGGCCAGAACTGGTGCGGCAGGGGTGAAGGGATCGGAGACGATGACGACCTTCGCCTCGATCATGCCGATCACGTCCATCGTCTCCAGCGCCCACCGCTGCAGGTCGGTGCGGGGGGTGGGCTGATGAAGCATGGTCAGGCTGGCGCCGCGCATCCAGATGCCCTGCGCGACGGGCGCGATCTCGACGGGAGCGCCGGCCAGCACCGCCACGGCGTCGCCGTGCCCGATCCCGGCGGCGGCGAGTCCGCCGGAGATGCGCCTGGCCAGTTCGTACACCTCTTTCCAGGTGTGCCGAACCGGTGCATGGGGGTCCCCGGTCGTCATTCCGTTACGGCTGGCGTTCGCGTTGGCGAACATCGTCTCGGTGAATCTACTCACGAAAGTCCCTTTGGCTCTGGCGCGTTGGCGGCGATGCGTTCTTCGATCGTCGTGCAGTCGTCCCTCTGTCGAGCACCTTCGAGAGGTAGCGCGGGGACTAGGCGCCATTGCCGCATGAGCAGCACGGTTGATTCCATCATCGGCGATTGCGGGCGCCGAGGTAGGGGAAAGCGTGAACTCCTCCGCGTCGGTTGGACACGCTGACTGTACAGACCGGACCCCGTTCGCGACCCCGGCCGCATCGATCGCAAGGCGATCGATGCGCCGCCGTCACCTCGAAATGCCCAAGACGCGTGGTCAGGGTGTTTTGCGGTAGTCGTCACATCGAGGCTGATTTCTGGTCGGCGGGGGTGGGGCGACGTCATCGTCGCGGAGCCCATGGTCGACGCCAGGTGCTCGCGCCGCGCCACGGCGCGCCGCGTAGTGATCGAAAAGTGATCGGGTACGGAGGTTTGCCGTAACCCGGGTCGCGGGCGCGCTACCGAGCCGAGGAACCGCGCCTGGTCGCGGTCCAGCCGGAGCTGACCAGAGCGGTCATGTCGTCGACCCATGCGTCGTCGAGCGGGGCGTCATGCCGGACGATGATGCGGAAGATGGCGCTGCCCACGACGACTTCGGCCAGGAGTGGCAGGTCGCCGACGTCGCTCGGTAGGTCGGGTTGGTCACCGATTCGGGTGCGAAAGGTGGCGAGGCTCTCGGCGAATCGTGACGTCATCCTGCTGTGGACGTCCGCGTCGGCGACGGTGTCGGCAATCAGCGCCGGAAGCGCGATGCGGACCTCCGGCCGGTCGAACATGGTGCGCGTGGCCTCCACGAGCGCACGGATGTCCTCGACGACGTCACCGGAGGCGCTCGGCATGGCCGTGACCTCGGCGGGCAGGATCGCCTCGTGGACGAGTTGGGCCTTGCCCGACCAGCGCCGGTAGATCGCCGCGGTGGTGGTGCCGGCGCGCGCGGCGATCGCCGACAGGGACAGTGCGGAGTAGCCCGTCTCGAGTAGCAGTTCGCGGGTGGCTTCGACGATGGCGGCGTCGATTCTGCCGTCGCGTGGCCGGCCCCGGACCGAGTCCTTGTCATCCCCGGGCCGATCTGGTCTCATGATTTCAATATAACCCGCATCGTATCGTTATTGGAGACACGTGTTCCTGAGCCCGCTCGACGAATACCCGATCCACCAGGCGGCGGTGCCCGTCAGCTCCCCGGCCACCTCGGACCGCAACTTCTACGATCGCTCCTACTTCAACGTGCTCGAACGCGACGGCCGCTTCATGATGCTGACCGGCATCGGCTACTACCCCCGGCTCGGCGTCAAGGACGCCTACGTCCTGATTCGGCGCGGCGACACCCAGACCGCCGTGCGCTTCAGCGGCGCGATCGACGACGACCGCCTGCACCAGAACGTCAACGGCTACCGACTCGACGTCGTCGAACCGCTGCAAGAGCTCCACCTGACCGTCGCCGAGACCGAAGGCGTCGCGGTCGACCTGCGGTGGCGAGGCAGATTCCCGGCCGCCCTGGAACACCCGCATCACATGCATACCGACCGGCGAGTCACCCTGCAGGCCTGTCGGTTCGCCCAGCTCGGCACGTGGGAGGGGTGGATCGACGTGGACGGCGACCGGCTGCACGTCGACGCCACGAACGCGGTCGGCAACCGCGACCGGTCCTGGGGCATCCGGCCCGTCGGCGAGGCCGAACCGGCAGGCCGGCCCGACACCGCCTTCAGTGGAATGTGGTGGCTCTACCTGCCGCTCGCCTTCGACGACCACCAGATCTTCCTGATCATCCAGGAGGATCCCGACGGTCACCGCAGCCTGTACGACTGCACCCGACGCTGGGCCGACGGCAGGGTCGAACAGCTCGACGGCGTCCGCGCGACCGTCCACTACGCACCCGGCACCCGGATTCCCTCCGGAGCGCACGTGGAGATGATGACACGGTCGGGAGGCCGACTGCAGCTCGACGTCGAGTCGAAACTGTTCGCGCCCATCGCCTTTGGTTCCGGCTACGGAGGGGACTCCTCGTGGGCTCACGGCACGTGGATGGGCGGTCCGTCCGCCGAGCGCGTCTCCTACGACCTGACCGATCCCGAGGTCATGGCGCGAGCCCCCTTCAGTCTGATCGACCACGTCGGTCGGGCGGTCTGCACCGAGGCCGACGGCAGCACGCACGAGGGCGCCGGGCTGTTCGAGCACGCCGTGATCGGCCCGCACCACCCGTCAGGCTTCCACGACTGGACCGACGTCCAGACCGGGGTCACGTCGTGAGGGTCATGACGGCGCTGTTCGGGCCGACGGACGTCGTCGAGCGGGCGGCACTGCTCAAAGAAGCCGGAGCCTCCGGAGTGTTCACCTTCGAGGGTCCGCGCGAAGTCTTCACCCCGCTGGTGCTGGCGTCGACGGTCAAGGGTCTGGACCTGATGACCAACGTGGCGATCGCTTTGCCCCGCAACCCGATTCAACTGGCCCACCAGGCCAACGACCTGCAGGAGATCTCCGAGGGACGCTTCATCCTCGGCCTCGGCACCCAGATTCGCGCGCAGATCGAGAAGCGCTACGGCGCCGAGTTCGACCATCCGGTGGCCCGCATCAAGGAGATGGTGGGGGCGCTGCGGGCGATCTTCGCCACGTGGAACGACGGCGAGCGGCTCGACTTCCGCGGGGAGTACTTCCGGCACACCCTGATGACCCCGACCTTCAATCCCGGTCCCAACCCGTTCGGCCCGCCACCGATCTACCTCGGCGCACTGGGTCCCCGGATGACGAGGGCCACGGCCGAGGTGGCCGACGGACTGCTGGTGATGCCGTTCGGTTCCAAGCGCTTCCTGCACGAGGTGACCATGCCCGCCGTCCGCGAGGGACTGGCGGCGGCGGGACGGGGCGCCGACGACCTCGCGGTGGTCCCCGAGATCATCGTCTCCGTGGGAGAGGATCACTCGTCGACGCGAATGCTATTGGCCTTCTACGGTTCCACGCCCGCCTACCGGCCGGTGCTGGACGCACACGGCTGGGGCGACCTGCAACCCGAGCTCAACGCCATGTCGAAGCAGGGCCGGTGGCAGGAGATGTCCACGCTGATCGACGACGAGGTGCTTTACACCATTGCCGCCTGCGGCACCCCGACGGAGGTGGCCGCGCACATCCGGGACCGCGTGGACGGCATCTCCGACCGGATCTGTCTGTATCAGCCCGGGCCCATCGCGACCGACGCGCTGGCCGAGATCATCGACGCGCTGGTCTGACGGGATGCACACGGTCGAGTTGGACGACGTCGTCGACGACCGCTTCGGCGGAAAGGCGTGGGGATTGGCCGAGCTGACGCGACTCGGACTGGACGTGCCACCGGGTTTCGTCGTCGCGGCGGTGTCTCGCGGTCCGCTCCCGGACCCGGTGACGAAGCGCTTCAGCCGACTGCGGGCGCCGGTGGCGGTCCGGTCGTCGGCCGCCGGGGAGGACGGCACGGAGCACTCGTTCGCCGGCCAATACGACACCGTGCTCGGCGTCGAGACGCCCGAGGACTTCGCCGCGGCCGTCCGCCGGTGCGCCGGCTCCGTCGAGTCCGACCGCGCCGCCGCCTACGGTGGTCCCGAGCGCGCCGAGATGCATGTGGTCGTCCAGCGGATGGTCGACGCGCGGGCGGCCGGCGTGGTGTTCACCGCGGATCCGACGACCGGACGCCGCGACCTCCTGGTGATCGACGCGATCGCCGGGTTGGGGGAGGCGCTGGTCGACGGGTCGGCCGTCTCGGACCACCTGGTGCTGACCGCGGACGGCACCCCGGCGGTGCGCGACGTCGGGGAGGCGCCCGTGCTCGGCGACGACGAGGTCGCCGACATCCGTTCTGGCGCACTACGGGCCGCCGAGCACTGGGGCCGGCCGATGGATCTGGAGTGGGCGGTCGACCAGGCCGGCAAGCTGTGGTGGCTGCAGGCCAGACCCGTCACCACCCTGCCCGGTGACCTCAACGAGATGGACACCCCGGTCACCGGCGCCACCGACGTCTACACGCGGTGCAACATCGGCGAGATGATGCCTGGCGCGTTCTGTCCGCTCACCGCGTCGGTCTCGGGGTACGCGATCGACTACGCGATGCAGATGACGCAGGTGGTGGCCCGGGCGCAACCACGCTACGAGACGCCGTGGCGTCAGGTCGGGTACTTCTACGGGCACATGTTCCTGAACATGACCGAGGGCACCGGCCTGAGTTCGGGCATCCTCGGCAACTCCCTCGAACAGTTCTCCATGTCCATCTGCGGCCGGGTGGTCGACGAACTCGAGCCCAAGCCGCCAAAGCCGTTCGCCGACAAGCTGGTCAACACCGTCCGGCTCACCTCGCATGCGTTGTCCGCCGGACCGGCGATCCGGCGCCTCGGCCAGCAGATCGCCGCGTTTCCCATTCCCACCGGTCGGGACGCCAAAGAGGTTCTACGGCAACTGGAGTCGGGTGTCGAGCTGTACTGTCACGTCACCCTGGTCCACGTGCGGTCCTCGTCGCGCGCCGCGGTCGGCGCGAACGTCCTGGAGAGCTATCTGGTACGTCAGTCGGTGAAGGAGGGTCGCGAGGAGAGCGAGGGTCAGGCCGACGCGGCCCGGCTGATGGCCGGCGCGGCCGACGTCGAGAGTGCGTTGATGGTCGAGGAGTTGCACCGGGTGGTGCGCCACGTCGCGGCCGACGACGCCGCCACCGAGTGGTTCCTGGAGATGGCGGCCGCGCCCGCCCTGACGCGGTTGAGGAGCGACACCGGGCCGGCCGGAGTCGCGTTGCGGGAGTTCCTCACTCGGCATGGGCACCGGGGCTACCGCGAATTGTGCATGCGCGACCCCGCGTGGGCGCAGGACGCCGAGGGGCTCGGGTCGATGATGCAGGCCATGGTGCAGTCGGCGCGGAACTCCACCGGGCAGCAGGCCCCACGTCGACCGGTCGACGTCCCCGCCTCCCGGACGGTCCGGCTGCTCGCCCGGCTGGCCCGCGGCGGCGCGCGCGGCCGCGAGGAGACCAAGGCGAAGATGGCGCTGATGGCGCACCGCCTCAAGCTCGGGTATCACCATCTGGGGGAGGTGCTGGCCTCCTCGGGCCGCCTGCCCGACGCCGACCTGGTCTTCTTCTTCGACCGCGCCGAACTGCGACGGATCGTCGGTGAGGCCGACGTCGCCGAGCTCGTCGAGCGGGCGCGTCTGCGCCGGGAAGCGCTGGCCTTCCAGCAGGCGCTGGAATTCGACGACGTCTCGATCGGACGGCCTACTCCCATCCCCACCCGAGCGCCGAGTGTCCTTGCCGACGACCAGATCCTCGGGCGGCCCGCAAGTCGTGGGATCGCCGAAGGCGTTGTCCGGGTGGCGAAGTCGATTCAGGATGCGCGTGACGTGCAGCGCGGGGAGATCCTCGTCGCCCCCGTCACCGACGTGGGGTGGACACCGTACTTCACCGTGATCGCCGCACTCGTCACCGACATCGGCAGCTCCGTGTCGCACGGCGCGGTCGTCGCGCGGGAGTACGGGTTACCCTGCGTCGTCAACACCTTGGTGGCGACGCAGGTGCTCAAGACCGGTGACCGCGTCAGGGTGGACGGCGACCGGGGGTTGATCACCCGGCTGGAGTCGGGCTAGTCCCGGCGAACGCCCGACGCGAGGCGCCGTCGAGGCGCAGTATGTCTCCATGGACGTCTCCGCCGCCACCGCCCTCGTCACCGGCGCCAACCGCGGGCTCGGTCGACACTTCGCCGCTCAGTTGGTCGCCCGCGGCGCCAAGGTGTACGCCGGTGCTCGGGATCCGGGCTCGGTCGACCTCGAGGGTGTCGTCCCCCTTGCCGTCGACGTCACCGATCCCGCATCGGTCGCCGCGGCAGCACGGGCGGCCGGTGACGTGACGCTGTTGGTCAACAACGCCGGAATCGCCGCCAACGTGAACCTTCTGACCGGCGACCTCGACGGCGCGCACCGCGAGATGGCGACCAACTACTTCGGCACGCTGTCGATGGTGCGGGCGTTCGCCCCGCTGATCGAGGGCAACGGTGGTGGCGGCATTCTCAACGTGCTGTCGGTGCTGTCCTGGGTGAGCTACCCCGACATCAGCGGGTACTGCGCGTCGAAGTCGGCGGCGTGGTCGATGACCAACGCGGTGCGTCAGGAGTTGGCGGGCCGCGGGATCGTGGTGACCGGACTGCACGTCGGCCTGATGGACACCGACATGGCCGAGGGTCTCGACGGGCCGAGATCCGACCCCGCCGACGTGGCCGCCCAGGCGCTCGACGCCATCGCGGCCGGCGACTTCGAAGTGCTCGCCGACGAGCACAGCCGCGGTGTGCGGGCCGGGTTCGCAGGCGGGGTGGCGAGCCTCTATCCGCAACTCGGAACCTGACCCCCGGCCGATGGGAGTGCTGAGAACGCCGGACGAGCGGTTCGCCGATCTGCCCGGCTACCCGTACCCGCCGCAGTACGTGCAGGTTCGGACCAGGAAGGTCGACCCGCTTCGCATGCACTACGTGGACGCCGGGCCCAGGGACGCGCCGGTGGTGCTGCTGATGCACGGTCAACCGACGTGGTCCTATCTGTACCGCCACGTGATCCCGGTGCTCGTCGACGCCGGCCTGCGGGTCGTCGCTCCCGACAACATCGGCTACGGTCGCTCCGACAAGCTCACCGAGGCAACCGATTACACGTTCGCCCGCCACGTCGACTGGTTGCACGGCCTCGTCACCGCACTCGACCTGCGTGGCGTCACCCTCGTCGCCCAGGACTGGGGTGGGCCGCTCGGTTTGAGCGTGCTGGCCCGCGACGAGGATCGGTTCGCGGGCGTCGTGGCGACCAACACGATCCTGCACACCTGCGACCCGGCCTTGGAGGGCCAGCTCGAGTGGGCCCACCACGGGGTGGGGGACGGGCGAATGACGTTGCAGGAGACGCTGCTCGACTACGTGGCCTACTACCAGCGAGCGCCGAAGATCGTGCCCAGCATGTTCCTCGACGCGGTGGCCGGGCCGCTGCCCGCGGACGTGCTGGCCGCCTACGACGCTCCGTTCCCGGACCCGTCCTACACGGCGGGTCTCCGCCAGCTGATCGCCCTGATCCCGTTGACACGCAACGACCCCGGCGCCGCCATCGGCCGTGAGACCATGGCGGTGCTCGAGCGGTGGCAGAAGCCGTTCCTCACCGCCTACTCCGACGGCGACCCCGCGACCCGCGGCTGGGACGGGGTGTTCCAGCGGCGAGTGCCCGGCGCGCGGGGACGAGAACACGTGACGATCGCCGGTGCCGGTCACTTCGTGCAGGAACAGCGGGGCGAGGAACTCGGCCGCATCGTGGCGGACTTCGTCGCCCACAGTGCCTCCACGGCGAACTGACAGCTATCCCTGGCAACCTCATAGTGGTGGTCACCGTGTCTCGCGCGTTCGTCGCACTGGTCACCGTCGCGGCACTGATCGTGGGCGGCTGCGTCGTCGACGCGCTGCGCGTTCCCGGTGCCGACGGCGTCGCGGCGGAGCTCGCAGAATGGGGTCGCGGCCACGGCTTCAACGCCGAGGTCACGTGGCTGGAGAAGGAGCTGTACCTGCGCAACCAGCCCGCCCTCGGCGGAGAGCCGCCCGGCGGCATTCCCGCCGCGGCGGGCACCGTGCCGCAGGTGGCGGGCTCGGCGACCCTGCCCTCGACGCCCATGGTGTCGCTCGGCGGCGAGACGGCGCTGCCCGGCGAGGGCAGTTGGCAGACCGTCGTCACCGCCCACGGCAAGCCCGCCGTGCAGGTGGCGGCGCTGCGCCCCGACGACCAGCACACCTCGTTCGTGGTGGGCGTGCTGCGCATGGATCCCGCTCTGGTCCGTGGCGAATTACGCCCCGGCACGACCGATCCCGGTGGCCGGTGGTCGGCGGCGTCCTCGCTGACGCCGCCCGAGCGCGACGACGTCGCCGTGGCGTTCAACGGCGGTTTCCGGCTCACCGATCCCAGCCATCCCGGGTACTACAGCCAGGGGCGCACCGTCACCCGCTTGGTCGACGGCGAGGCCAGCCTGGTCCTGCGGGCCGACGGCACCGCGGACGTCGGGCGGTGGAACCAGGAGGTGCGGATGGCGCCCGGCGTCGTCAGCGTCCGGCAGAACCTGGTGCCGCTGGTCGACGACGGCGCGCTGAACCCGACGTGCGCCACCGGCGGCACCAAGGAGTGGGGCACCACGATCGGTCAGACCGCGTTCATCCACCGGTCCGGATTCGGCGTCACGCCAAGCGGAGTCGAGGTCTACGCGGCGGGTCCGGCGCTGTCAGTCTGCACCCTGGGGCGCATCCTGCAGGACGCCGGCGTGGTCCGCGGGATGGAACTCGACATCAACCCCGACTGGGTGAGCGGCGCGTACTTCCATCCGCAGGCCGGCGGACCGCCGCGTGGCTTCAAGCTGTTCCCCGACGAGAAGGTCTCGCCGCAGCACTACCTGCAGGCGTCCTCGCGCGACTGGTTCGCGTGGTTCACCCGGTGACGGTCAGTCGGCGCTGACCGCGTCGACGATGTCGAGCCGTGCCGCCCGCACGGCCGGCGGCACCGATCCGAGCAGGCAAATGGCAAGTGCGGCAAGGCCGATGCCGATCATCGAGGGACTGGGCTGCCAGGCGACGTCGATGCTGAGGACGTTGGTCAGCGCGACCGACGTCAGATACTGGATCGCGGCGCCCAGGACCAGACCGAGCCCGGCGCCGACGATTCCGATTCCGGCGGCCTCGGCCAGGATGGCCTTCAGGGTGAAGGCCCGGGTCGCGCCGATCGCCCGCAGCACCCCGATCTCGCGGCGGCGGTCCAGCACCGACAACATCAGCGTGTTCAGCAGCGTCACGGCCGACACGACGACCACGATCCACGCGATGATCGTGATGACGGCGATCACCTGGTCCAGCGCGCTGGCCACGCCGTCGAGGGCCTCGTCGCCCGAGTAGACGAAGGTCTCCGGGGCGACGACCTTGCGGATCGCCGCCCGGACCGCGACCGGGTCGGCGCCGGGGGCGACCGTGACCTCCAGGTCGCTGGCCCCCGGCCGGTCGAACCAGCCCTGCATGGCGTCCAGGCTCATCGCGACGGTGCCCGTCATCCCGGAGAAGTACGGCACCAGCGCGAGCACCGCGACGGTGCGCGGACCGGTCGGGGTCTGCAGCGTGATCTGGTCGCCCGCCGCCACCTTCATCGACGTCCCGAGGTCGCGCGACAGCGCCACGCCCTGGCCGTCGAGCAGCTTCTGACGATCCCCGGGCGTCAGCGACGTGTAGATGTCGCGGTGGGAGTTCGCCGCGATGCCCAGCAGCATCACGCGGGAGTCGTCGACCGTCGCGAAGGCCATCTGATCCGGCACGACGCGCGCGACGCCCGGCACGGCGGCGACCGCGGCCGCCGTGTTCGGCGGGAGCAAGGACGACGAATAGTCCGTGGCGGCAGCCGAACTGACCCACACGTCGGCCTGGGCGATCGAGGCGAAGGAAGCCACCGTGGAGTCGACGGCGTTGCTGGTGGCCCCGGTGACCGCCACGGTGGTGACCACGGCCGTCAGCACCGTCATCATCGCGACCCACATGCGCCGCGGGGCACGTTCGATGGTGGCCGCGCCGAGGACGCCGGCCGGCCCGAACCGGCGGGCGACGGCGGCGGCAGCCTTGATGATGATCCCCGAGAAGGCGAAGCACAGTGCGCTGAACCCGACGAAGGACAACGCGATCGAGACGATGGCGACCTGTCCGAGGCCGGCGGTGACGACGCCGACGGTGAGGGCGAGCAGCGCCGCTCCGGCGATCCCCGAGGCGATCCGGAGCCGTCGCGACCCGCGATCCGTGGTCGACGCACCGTTGGGCGCCAACGCCTCGATGGGCGCCACCGCGTGGACCTGGCGCGCGGCCAGGGCCGAGGCGCTGACGCTGGCGACGACGCACGCCGCGACGGTCAGCGGCACCACCCAGCCGGGCAACACGTACTCCAGTCGGGCGTCGAGGGTCTGCACCATCGTGGACGGCAGTCTGCCGATCGCCAGGTAGCCGATCAGGATGCCGACGCCGGATCCCAGGAGGCCGCCGAGGAAGCCCACCAGGGCGGCCTCGGCCAGCATGTCGGACATGATCGTGCGCCGGCGTCCGCCCAGCGCGCGCATCGTCGAGATGAGGGGCCGTCGCTGGGCGATCGCGATGCTCATCGCGTTGTAGCTGAGGAAGGCCGCCACCACCAGCGACACCGAGGCGGCCAGCAGCGTCATCGCCTGCAGGATCGCGAACGAGCTACTCGCCTGCGCGGCGCGGAAACTGGGCGTCGCCACCACGGCCTTGCCCTGGAGCGCAGTTGTCAGCGCCGCCCGGACGGTGCCCGCCTCGGCGCCGGGGGAGGTGAACACGAGGATCGAGTCGAGCCGGCCCTCCCGGCCCGAGAGGCGTTGGGCCAGAGCGAGTGGCGCGATGACGAAGTGGGCGTCGTTCAGGCGCCGGGCGGCGGGTCCGTCCACGACCGCGACCGCGGTGACCGGCTGGGAGCCGGTCACCTCGAACCGTTGGCCGGTGGCCACCCCGAGGCCCGCGCCGACGATCACCCCGTCGGGCGCCGACGTCACGGGCGAGCCCTGCTCGAGTTGGCGCTGGATGGCGGTCTGCAGGTCTGAGTGCAGTTCGGCGGCGTTTTGGCCGAGCCCGATCAGGAGGGCGGGTTGACCGTCGGCGGTGGTGCGCGTGCGGATCAACGGCACTGCGGCACGGACGTTCTGGGTGCCGGCGACCGTGGTGAGCATGGCTTCGTCGACGCCCTCGCCGGTGATGCCGGAGACCTCGAGGTCCGCGTCACCGCCGATGCTGGTCGCCAGGCGGTCGATCGATCCGGTGATCGACCCCGAGACGCCGAGCACGGCGACGAGAAGTGCCGCCGACACCGCCACGACGACGACGGAGGCCACCGCGCGCCCCCAGTGGGTGCGCAGTTCACGGACGTTGAGGACCTTCAGCCTGCTCAGGGCGGCGAGAAGCACCCGGCTACCGCCGGTGTGCGGAGTGCTTGCCGCGTTGCCGTGGTGGATCCGAAGTCAGGACGCGCGAGGTGAATTCGCCGTTGCGCACGGTGGGGATGATCTCGGTCGGCTGGTCGCGGATGCCGACCGCGTGCCGCCCACCACCGGGCGCGGGGTGAGGGGCGTCCCCCGAGTGGCCCACGACGTCGGACCGCACGGCGCCGTCCTGCACGGTGATGACCCGGTCGGTCTGCGCGGCCGCGGCGAGGTCGTGGGTGACCATGATGACCGCGCGTCCCGCGCCGTCGGTGCGCGAGACGTCGCGCAGGAGTTCCATGATGGCCGCGCCGGTCGACGAGTCGAGGTTGCCGGTGGGCTCGTCGGCGAGGATCACCGGTGGGTCCATCATCAGTGCGCGCGCCACGGCCACCCGCTGCATCTGGCCTCCGGACAGTTCGGCGGGGCGATGGTCGATCCGGTCGCCCAGCCCCACGCGGTCGAGCAGGGCCACGGCGTCGGCGCGCACGTGGCGCAGCCGCCTACCGTCGAGAAGCATTGGCAGCGCCACGTTCTCCCACGCCGTCAGCGTCGGCAGCAGGTTGAAGAACTGGAAGACGAACCCCACCTGGTGACGACGGAACGTCGACTGCTGTTCGTCGGTCATGGTGGCGATCTCGGTGCCGTTGAACTGAATCGAACCCGAGTTCGGCGAGTCCAGGGCGCCGAGGAGTTGCAGCAGCGTGCTCTTGCCGGCACCGGACGGGCCGACGATGGACGTGAACTCCCCGCCGTTGATCCGCAACGTCACCCGGTCGAGGGCGCGGACGGTGTGCCCGCCGGTGCGGTACTCGCGCACCACGTTGGTCAGGTCGACTGTCAGCGCCATGTCACGTCACCGGGCGGCAAGCTGTTCCGGGCCGGGTGTGACCTTCTCGGCGAAGCTGGCCCTGATGCGTTGTCCCACCTTGCGATTGCGTCGGCCGGCCAATCCCAGCAGCGACGGCACGTGGGCGTACACCGCCTGGTTGTTGGGTGCGTCCATGTGGGTGAACGGGGGCGTGCCGACCAGCGGGGTCAGCGGCAGCCCGAGGATGTCCCGCGCCACCCTGACGACGGGTGCGTCGAGCACGGCGACGAAGTGCTGGATGTCCTCTCGCATGGCGGCCAGCGCCATGATGCGCATCAGGTGGACGTGGGTGGCGGCGAGTCGGCGGCGGTAGCGGCGGGGGATGGCGGCGGTGGCGCCGTCCCAGCAGCGGTCGAGGTCGTCGATCCCGTGGTGGCGCATGACCTCGTCGACCGGAATCGGCGTCGGTGCGATGGGGGACTTGTGGCAGTCGTCGAGGTCCACGATGGTCTTGAGTCCGGCCGGGGAGTTGCGGATCATCCGCAGTGCGGCCGCGGGCACCTTGTCCTGGACGTCGACGACCATGAAGAACAGGCTGCTTTCGTCGTACGGGCCGTACTCCTGCTTCATGGTGGCGGAGTCGTTGCCCCACGAGTCCTCGAAGACTTCGCGCTCGAGCTGTCGGGCGATGTTGGCGAACGGGTCGGTGCCCTCGAGGGCGAAGCACGCGAAGCGGCCGCAGCCCAGTCTCTTGGTGCTCAGGAAGTGCTCGGTCAGTGCGTCGCGTTCGGGATCCGACATGTCGTAGACGTACTCCGTCACTCGCCGGTGCTCCCACCTATCAGCATGCATTTCGACAGGCAGAATGCCGTCGCGGAGGTCACCCGTCTGCGGGTTGCGACTGACCATGCCATCCACCGCGATGAGACGCAAACGACTCGGTGCGGTTCCCAGCGGCCTCTCAAGGACGGCTCAGGCAACCGACACGGTCACCGCGCGGGCGAGGTGGACAGCGAACGCTCGTACAGCCCGGTCATGGCGTTCCTGACGTCGTCGGCCTGCCGACGCCGCTGGTCGCGCCGCACCGGGTCGTCGCCGCGATCGGGTCGGTGCTCGCCGACGGCCGCGGCCACCGCGTCGAGCAGGCTCGCCGCGTCGAGCCCGTCGGGGCCGTAGCCGTACTCGTGGCCCGGATGCTGTTCGGCGAAGAAACCGCAGCTGGGCGTGACGACGGCCGTCCCCGCGTCATGGCAGGCCTCGACCCACCCGGAGTGCGTGCCGAAGCGGTAGGGCAGCACGAGGACGTCGACCTCGGTCAGATACGCGGTCAGTTCGTCGTCGGTGAAACGCGGATGGACGCGCACGTCCACGCCGTCGCGCAGGTGGCGTTCCACCCGGGTCCCGACCTCGGCGGAGCTCATCGCCTCCTCGTCCAGGTCGAGTCGTAGGCCGCGCACCCCGCCGTCGATCAGCGCGTCGACGACCGGCCACGGCTGGATGTTGGCGCGCAACGCCTTTGCGTGGACGGCGATGACGGGTTCGTGACGTCGTGGTCGCGCCGCGCCGACGGCGGCGATCGGCAGGACGTGCGGGTGGGGGAGGACGACGGCGTCGCGGCCCCACCGTCGGCGGATCTCGGCGGCCGCCCCGGGGGTCAAGGTGACCACCACGGCGGCCGCGGGCACCAGCACGTCGAGCTGAGAAAGGTGCAGCGTGGCATCGGCGAAGTGCGGGTTGTGAAGGTCGTGCACCGTCAGCACCAGTGGCACCTCGGCGCCGCGCAGGATGCCCACCACCTCGCCAAGAACGTCGACGGAACTGGCCTCGAAGCCGAAGTGCACGTGCACCACGTCGACGGTGCCGACGTGGTCCCGGAGATAGTCGGGGTCGAGCAACCGCGGTGGCCACCACTGGCCCGGCAGGGTCGCCCCCGGCGGTACCGGATCGGGCAGCAGGGTGACGCGCGACGTGTCCACCACCGAACTGACGTAGGGGTGGCCCGCGGGAATCGAAGCCACAGTCAGCACGGGTAGGTCTTACCCCGTCTGCGTGGACTCACGCCGCCGGATAACGTGACGTGGTGCACCAACCGTCACCGAGGACGCGGCACTACGGTGACTTCTATCGCGTCGGTCCGTCCCGCGACGACGAGTCCCGGCCGCTGTGGCTGGTGGTCGGAAACTGTCAGGCCGAGGCCCTTCGGCTGGTGCTCGACGGGGTGGACGACCGGCCGTACACGACGGTCCGCATGCCGCCGGTGCACGAGCTGGAGCGCTCCGACCTCCCGTACCTGCGGGCGCTGCTCGGCCGGGCCGCGGTGTTGCTGTCCCAGCCGATCAGGGACGGCTACCGCGACTTGCCCCTTGGCACCGCGGAACTCGCCGCCGCACTGCCGCGCACCGCGCGGGTGGTGCGATGGCCGGTGATCCGCTACGCCGGCCTGCACCCGTTCCAGGCGATCGTGCGACACCCCGCAGACAGGAGCGTGGTGCCCCCGGTGGTTCCGTACCACGACCTGCGCACCGTCGTCGCCGCGCGGGACGGCAAGGCGGCCGACGACGACTGGGACGTCGAGGTCGACGACGCGGCGTTCGTCGCCGTCGCCGAGGCGAGTCAGGCCGAGCTGGCCCGCCGGGAAGGCCTTCAGTGCGACGTCGGGGTGTCGGATGTGTTGGGGCCCAGCGGTGCCGACGCCGCACACACCGTGAACCATCCCGGCAACGGGGTGCTGACCGAACTGGGGCGACGGGCCCTCGGGGCGCTGGGCGTCACGGCTTCGGTCCCGGTGCCGGCGCGCACCCTGCTCGGTTCGGCGATCGCACCGCTGGAACCCCGTGTGCTCAGGGCACGCGGCATCGTCGCCCCGGGCCGGGTCGACTGGTGGTTCGACGGTGCGGAATTGCGGTCGGACGACGTCCACCGAGCCCAATTGCAGTGGTACCGAGACAATCCCGACTTCATCGGCCTGGCCGTCGAGCGCCACGCCCACGCGCTGGACCTGCTGGGTCTGGGAACGGCATCGGGGTCGTGACGACGTCGCACCTCGTGGTCGGACCGGCACGCCATGGCGTGGTGTCCTTCGCGCTCGACCTCGCGGCGTCGTTGCGAGGCGACGACGCCGCGACCAACGTCGTCCGAGTGGAGCATTGGCGCGACCTCGACGATGCCGAGGGATCCGTGTGGCGGGGCGGTGGAGTGCACCTGAACTTCACCGACAGGCTGTTCGGTTCCACGCCGTCGGACGCCGCCCGCCGGGTGGCGACCCTCGCCCGCGACGTCGCGGCCGCGGGGTCACGGCTGACGGTGACGCTGCACGACGTGCCGCAACCGTCCGACGGTGGCAATTATCCGCAGCGGGTCGACGCGTACCGGGCGGTCTGCGCGGCGGTGCACGGCCTGGTGACCAACAGCGACCACGAACGCTCGCTGCTCGACGAGTCCGGCATCGCGGCGCCCGCCGACGTCGTCGTCATCCCGCTTCCGCTGGAGGTGGGGGACGCCGCACCGCCGCCACCGGCACTCGGCGACCGCACCGTCGGGGTGTTCGGCTTCCTCTATCCCGGCAAGGGCCACGACGAGGTGCTCGCGGCGATGGCGGGCCTGCCGTCGTCGGTGGGATTCGTCGCCGTCGGTGAGCCGTCGGCCGGGCACGACGACCTCGTACGAGATCTGGCGGACACCGCGGACCGCGCGGGCCGTCGGTTCTCCGTCACGGGGTACGTGCCCGGCGAGGCGCTGACGGGCGTCCTGCACGGCGTGACGGTGCCGGTGGCGCACCACCGCCACGTCTCGGCCTCGGGATCGATCAACACCTGGATCGCCGCGCGACGACGGCCGCTGGTCGCCGTCAACCGGTACACCGTCGAGCACGCCGAACGGCACCCCGGCACCGTCACCCCGTACCCCGACACCGCGCACGCTCTGCGGACGGCACTCGAATGCGCCCTCGCCCAGCCGGAGTCGACGTGGATCGCGGCGGGAGTCGGCGGCGGGTCGTCGGCGCGCGCCACCGCGGAGCGGTACGCCCAAGCCCTGGCCCGGTGGCATGACTGATCCGAGCGCATCGGCGATTGCGTTGTCCGGCGGGCGGTTTGCCGTGCCGGGCAACCGGTGGGACCTCCTGGCCGACCACCCCGGGCTGCCGTCCCGCGTCGCGGTGGTCATCCCGTTCTACGAGCAGCACGAGCGGCTCGCTCTGACGTTGGCGGCGCTCGAGCAGCAGACCTACCCGCACGACCTCGTCGAGGTCGTCGTCGCCGACGACGGATCGGCGCAGGCCCCCCGGCCGGACACGACGCTCGACGTCACCGTCGTCAGCCAGGGCCGCAACGGCTTTCGCGCCGCGGCGGCACGCAATCTCGGAGCGCGGACGAGCACCGCCCCGGTGCTGTGCTTCCTCGACGCGGACACCCATCCCGACCCCGACTACGTCCGAAGAATCGTCCGCTTGCCGTCGGTGCTGCCCGACGCGCTGGTGGTCGGCCGTCGCAGGCACGCCGAACTCGACGGGTGGACGCCGGACCGGTGGCGGTCGTGGCAGGCCGGCGGTCCCGGTCCCGAGGTGCTGGAGGAACCGCAGTGGCTACGCGACGAGTACCGCCGGTCGCGGCGGCTGCTCGACGTTGACCACCGCTCGTATCGCTACGTGATCAGCTCGGTGATGTGTTGCAGCCGTGAGCTCTTCGAGGACGTCGGGGGCTTCGACGAGTCCTTCAACCGCTACGGCGGGGAGGACTGGGAGCTGGCTCACCGCATGGTGAGCAGCGGTGCGGTGCTGGCGCACGAACCCCTGGCCGTGGCGTGGCATTCCGGACCCGACTGGGCGGGCCGCGACGTCGCCGAACGGACCGCAGCCAAGAACCAGGAGGCCCTCGCGGTGGCCCGGTTGGTCCCCGACCCCGACGCCCGCCGCCACGGATTGCGGTATGCGATCCCGGAGGTGGCCGTCGAGGTCGACACGACCGACCACACCGCGGGTTCCCTCGTCGCGACCCTCGCCTGCGTCCTGCACCTGGACGTCGGCGTCTGGCTTCTCGGGCCTGCTGCTCCGCGCCTGCGCGAGGAACTGCGGGACGACGACCCCCGCATCTCCGTCGGCGCCACGCCGTCGGAGGTCACCTCGCGATGCCGATTCGTCCTGTCGACCCGCGGCCGCCCGGTGCTCCCGCGCGCCTCGGTGAGTCGCCTCGTCGAGGCGTGCGGTGAGCCGGGCGTCGGCGAGGTCGCGGTCGAAGACGTCGGGGTCGCCGTGGCGTGCCGCGCGTCGTGGGCGCTGAACCGGGCCCGACGCTGGGCCGCCGATCACGAGACCGAACCCGGCGCGGTGGACGGCCTCTACGAGACCCGCCGGTTCACCGCCGCCGAGTTGGACCTACGTCAGGGCTCGCCGGATACGTCGCTGGCCTGGTGAGCCGACCCGGTCAGTCGCCCACTCGGCTCAGCAGCTTGGAGCCCAGCCCGGCCAGCACCTGCGACGACCGCTGCTGCTCGCCCTGCTGAGAGCCCAGGACGATGATCGCGCCCGTGAGCACCGGGAGCGCCCACTGCAAATACTTGAGCTGGCGCTGAGCCGCGGCGACGTCGTCCGGGGTCGAGGCCGTCGGCTCGGTGGCCCCGGCGATCGGATCTCCGCCGCCCTCGGCGCTCTTGGCGCCGAGCACTCCGCTGTAGACGGTGGCGCCCACCGCGGCGCCGGTGAGGACCAGCTTGGTGACGGTGTTCGCGGTGACGCCCTCCTGGTGCTTGGCGCGGCCCTTGTTCGCCTTGAGGATGCCGGCGCCGCCGATCAGGTGCGCTCCCATGGCGGCGAAGTTCACCGGCGCCCACTTGCCCCACCCGACCGCGGCCACCCTGGCCCGGTCCTTCGGGTCCCGAACCGCGGCTGCGGCTCCGTTGACGCCCACCGCACCCATGAGCGATCCGCCGAACCACGCGGCGGCCCCAAGATCGTGCAGGGAACGGATGACGGTGTTGCGCGATGATGACATCTGGTTACCTCCAATTGAGACAGTGACTTTGGACGGATACTCGGTCGCCGGGGGCTTGAAACGCGTCAGTCGCCAACGGTTTTGGTTTCGGGATCGGACCCACGGGTATCTGCGGGTGACAGGACGCACGCGAAGGGAACGACATGACGCAGCCCGACCAGGGTCGACACGAAGAGCATCTCGACGCGTCGGAGGACGACGGCTCGGCGGAACTACAGCCCGAGGACGGCGGCACCGCGACGCCGCCCCGCGACGGAGACGACGGGTAGCGGAAGCCCTAGGCCGGCTTGGTGAAGGTGTACACCCGGTACTGCAGGAAGCCAATCTTGCTGAGCCACTTGATCCAGCGGGTGCCGACGATCATGGTGTCCTGTGCGTCCGTCGAGCCTTCGTCGCGGAAGAAGTTGATGAGGAAGGGGTAGGTCGGCAGAGTGTTCTTGCGGATGTTGCGGTTGGTCTCGAGGCGCATGTCCGCCCGCTTGCCCATCGACCGGTAGGACCGCAGCGGCACGTTCCCGAGCGTCCCGTAGGACTTGGCGATCCGGGGGCGGATGGCCATCCAGATGGGCGTCTTCCCGAAGAATGCGAGGGCCGGCACGAAGTCGGACACCGCCACGTACCCGCCCGGCTTGAGGACACGTGCTGCCTCGGCGAGGAACCGTTCACGAGATGCAAAGTGAAAGATGCACTCGACGGCCAGGATTCGGTCGAACGTGTTGTCGTCGAACGGCAGCTCCAACGCGTCGGCTTCGACCCAGTCGATGCGATTGCCGTTGGCGGCGGTGGTCTGCGCCTCGGCGGCGGCGAGCTGACGTGGATCGATGTTGAGTCCGGTGAGGTGCATGTTCGAGTGGCCGGCGTTGATCTGCTGGATCGTTCCGCCGAAGCCGCATCCTACGTCCAGCAAACGCTGGCCATCAGATACGTGGCCGGCCTCCAGCAGGACGCCGTTCATGTGCTCCATGGCCGCCAGGTAGTCGGCGCGACTACCGTCGGCAGCCTTCGGATCGTCCCAATAACCCCAGTGCACCTGGTGTTCCCACAGCTGTCCTGTCTCGCCTCCATCCTGCCGTTCGTCGATGAGCAGGTCGAAGTACGGGAGGTCCGGCATGGGCGAAAAGTAGCACGCACTGGCCACTTCGCCGGGGAGGCAGCGACGTTCGACCTGGCGCGCCGTGGACCCGCGATCGTGACCCGAGTCGGCGCTCGGCCCGATGGTCAGATGGTCGGCGTGCACTCGGCAACCGAGAGGATGGTGAACACCAAGAGCGCCAGCCCGATCAGACCCCCGGCGGGAATCATGGCCACGCACACCAACACCCAGACGCACAGTCGCGGCCATTCGAGAGGATCGTTGGCTCGCTGTCCGCCGCTGCGTTCGCGCAGGAGATGGTAGAAGACCCAGATCCCGGCGCCGATGGCCGCCGCGACGACGATACGCACTCCGTCGGGCGTCGCAAGGAGGGCTACGCCTGCCATCACCAGGGCCGCCGCGATGCGGGCGCGACCCACCGTCGCGAGATTGCTCACCGCACGCGGCGGCGAGTTGCGATTGGGCTCACTGCGGTAGCGCGGGACTCGCCCGTCGATGCCGAGCAACCTCCAGAGCCATCGCGACCACACCGTGAGCAGCCCGAGGCTCTCGGCGGTGCGCCGGACGTCGGCGGCGGACTCCGACATCATCAGGCGCGCCTGCGGGCTTCTCCAGTACGCGTCCTTGAAGACCTTGCGCGGAATGCCGAATTGACGGGCGAACGTCCGCGGCTGGCCCAGCATCTCGCCCACCAACCACCGCAGGAACACGGGGAAGGCGATCGCGTAGAGCGCCCGTCTCAACCGCCCGGCCCCCTGCATTCGCTCGGCGAGATGGTCGTCGGCGAACGAGATGTGCCGGGCCTCCTCGGCGAGGTGGATGTAGGTGATCGTGTTCAGCAGCGGAGTGACGTGCGCGGCGCCACGGCGTTGCAGCGTCTGCTGGTGGTGCAGCGGTTGTTCACCACAGACCACCCCGATGAAGTGGAAGATGTTCGCGTAGCCGCCGATGAAGCCAAGGATCGGCGCGATGATCCGCGACGCCCGCCGCATGCCGGGGACGTCCTCGCCCGTGCGGTTCACGAACTCCTGAAACATCTGGATGTGACCGCACTCCTCGGTCAGCTCGTGCAGCAGATACCGGAACACCGGCGAACCGTTCGGCAGCTTGCCGGTGTAGTGGATGACGCCGCGGATCAGGACCATCTCGAACTGCGAGGTGACCTTCAGCGTGTTCGCGGTGATCCATCTGCCCATCTCGATCCGCCGGCTCAACGGCTGATCCGCATACCACTGCGTGGCCGCCAAGGGGGAGGTCTCCGGATCCAGCTGCCACCGCGGATCGTCGGGGTCCAGCGCGTTCTCCGACGCGTCCCAGTCGACGTCGACGTACGGATCGAAGCGCAGACGCGAGGTCGCGCGCGACAAGGTCTCGACCGTGTCAACGTAGCCGTCAGGTGTTGCCCTCGCGTCCGTCAGCAAACTGCGGCTGTGGCTCTGCGGGCACGGAGGTGCGTCCATGGCGTCAGTGTGCGTTGGCCGAGTCCGGTAACCGGGAGGCGACGCCACGACGGGCTGTGTCGTTAGCCAAAGGTGACCAACGAGATGCCGAACCGTTTGCCACGGCAGCGACAAGAAGGGCCCGCCAAGTCAACTCTCATCGTAGGTGAGAGTAGGGTTTGCGGCGACCTCAACCCCCTTCGTGAACGGACCGCCGCGTGACGTCTCCCTCCACCCCGCCTGCCCCAACCGTCCGGGAGGCGGGTGACCGCAGCACGTCGGTCACGGCGGCGCTCCGGTCGCCGCGACGACTCAAGACCGAGGTGCTCGCCGGACTGGTGGTGGCCCTGGCGCTGATCCCGGAGGCGATCTCCTTCTCGATCATCGCCGGCGTCGACCCCCGGGTCGGGCTGTTCGCGTCCTTCACGATGGCCGTGACCATCGCCGTCACCGGCGGCCGGCCGGCCATGATCTCCGCGGCCACCGGCTCGGTGGCGCTGGTCATCGCGCCCCTGGTGCGCGCGCACGGACTGGACTACCTGATCGTGGCGGTCGTGCTGGGCGGCGTCCTGCAGGTGGTGCTGGCCGCGCTCGGGGTGGCCCGGTTGATGCGGTTCGTCCCCCGCAGCGTGATGGTCGGCTTCGTCAACGCCCTGGCGATCCTCATCTTCCTGTCGCAGCTGCCCTACCTCATCGGGGTGCCGGCGCTGGTCTACCCGTTCGTGGCCGCCGGGCTGCTGGTCATGGTGGTGCTGCCGAGGTGGACCACCGTGATTCCCGCGCCGCTGATCGCCATCGTGGTGCTCACCGCGGCCGTGTTGGTGTTCGCCGTGCACATCCCCAACGTGGGCGACGAGGGTGAACTGCCGACCAGCCTGCCGACGCTCGTCGTCCCGAACGTGCCGTGGACGTTGCACACGCTGGCGATCGTGGCGCCCTACGCGCTGGCGATCGCCCTGGTCGGGCTGTTGGAGTCACTGCTGACCGCCAAGCTGGTCGACGACATCACCGACACCCACAGCAACAAGACGCGGGAGAGCTGGGGCCAGGGCGTCGCCAACGTCGTCACCGGTCTCTTCGGCGGCATGGGCGGCTGCGCGATGATCGGCCAGACCATGATCAACGTCAAGGTGTCCGGGGCCCGCACCCGGATCTCGACCTTCCTCGCGGGACTGTTCCTCCTTGGTCTGGTCGTCGGACTCGGCGACGTCGTCGGCCTGATCCCCATGGCGGCACTCGTCGCGGTGATGATCATGGTGTCGGTCGGCACGATGGATTGGCACAGCATCACCCCGTCGACGCTGCGTCGCATGCCCCGCAGCGAGACGCTGGTCATGGTCGCCACCGTGGCGGTCACGGTCGCGACGAGCAACCTCGCGTACGGCGTCATCGTCGGTGCGCTGACTGCGATGGTGCTGTTCGCGCGGCGGGTCGCGCACCTCGTCACCGTCGAGAAGGTCACCGCTGCAGGCGATCCCGACGACACGGTCGTCTACCGCGTGACCGGTGAGCTGTTCTTCGCCTCGAGCAACGACCTGGTCTACCAGTTCGACTACGCCGGCGACCCCGTCAACGTCGTCGTCGACCTGTCCGGGTCGCACATCTGGGACGCCTCTACCGTCGCCGCCCTCGACGCGGTGACCACGAAGTACCGTGCGAAGGGCAAGCACGTCGAGATCATCGGTCTCGACGACGACTCCGCCGACCGGCACGACCGGCTCTCCGGGAACCTGGGCGCCGGACACTAGGCGACGAGGTGCACATGCAGATCGGTCAGGTGGCCGCCAAGACGGAGCTGTCGATCGCCACGGTGCGGCACTACGACGAGGTCGGGCTGGTCACGCCGTCGGCGCGGTCGACGGGCGGATTCCGGCTCTACACCGAGGCCGACGTCGAACGACTCCTGGTGATCCGCCGCATGAAGCCGCTGGGGTTCAGCCTGGCGCAGATGAGGGACCTGCTCGACGCGGTCGACGTGCTCGCCGAGGGCGACGCCTCCGACGAGCGACGGCGGTCGGCGGCGGACCAGCTGCGGGAGTGCCACGCCGCGGCCGAACAAAGCGCCGCCAAGCTACGCAAGCACCTGGCCTACGCCGACGAGCTCCGCGGGCTGCTCGCGGGCCTGGCCGCCGACGTGGCCGGCGAGTGAGCTCCGGTTTTGCAAGTGGCGCCCCCGGCAGGAATCGAACCTGCGACCTAGGGATTAGAAGGCCCTTGCTCTATCCAACTGAGCTACGGAGGCAGCGCTCGAAGAGTGTATATCCCGCCGTCCCTCGCAACCGCCTCACAACACCGGTATTGCGACCCGCGGTATCGGGTAGCGGACTAGCGTGGAGCCCGCACTCGGGGTGACGACGGTAGGAGATCGACAAACGATGAGCGACGTGCCGGACAACGCCGCGGGCGGACTCCCCGAGGAGTTGAGCGCGGTCGACCAGTTGTTGCACCGCGGTGAGGCCAACCCGCGTACTCGTTCGGGGCTGATGGGCGTGGAACTGCTCGACGCGGCACCCGACTGGGAGCGCTTCCGGGCGCGCTTCGAGAATGCGTCGCGAAAGGTGTTGCGCCTGCGTCAAAAGGTCGTCATGCCGACCCTGCCGACGGCGGCGGCGCGGTGGGTCGTCGACCCGGACTTCAACCTCGACTATCACGTGCGGCGGGTCCGCGTTCCGGCTCCGGGCACGCTGCGCGAGGTGATGGATCTGGCCGAGGTCGCCCTGCAGTCGCCGATGGACATCTCCCGACCGCTCTGGACGGCCACGCTGGTGGAGGGTCTCGCCGACGGCACGGCCGCGACGATGCTGCACCTGAGCCACGCCGTCACCGACGGGGTCGGCGCCATCGAGATGTTCGCCAACATCTACGACGTCGAACGCGATCCGCCTCCGGCCAAGGTGGCGCCGCTGCCCATCCCCGAGGACCTCTCGCCGAACGACCTCATGCGCGAAGGCATCGCGAAGCTTCCCGGGTCGATCGCCGGTGGCATCGTCGGCGCGGTCGGGGGAGCGGCGTCGTTGTTGGGCAGGGTCGTCCGGGATCCGGTGTCGTCGGTCGGCGGCGTGGTCAACTACGCCAGATCCAGTGCGCGCGTGATGGGTCCGGTGGCCGACCCCTCGCCGCTTCTTCGCCGACGAAGCATGTCGTCGCGCACCGAGGCGATCGACATCAAGTTCAGCGATCTGCACAAGGCGTCGAAGGCGGCGGGCGGATCGATCAACGACGCGTACCTGGCCGGCCTGTGTGGCGCGCTGCGGCTCTACCACGAAGCCAAGGGCATCCCGATCGGTTCGCTGCCCATGGCGGTGCCGGTCAACCTGCGCTCCGACGACGACCCCGCCGGTGGAAACCGTTTCGCCGGAATCAATCTCGCGGCCCCGGTCGGCGTCGTCGACCCCGCGAAGCGCATCGCGAAGGTGCGCGCCCAGATGATGCGCAAGCGCGAGGAACGGGCGATCGACATGGTCGGGGCGATGGCGCCACTGATCAGCCTGCTGCCCGACGCCATCCTCGAGTCCGTGGCCGGCTCGGTGGTCAACTCCGACGTGCAGGCCAGCAACGTGCCCATCTACCCGGGGGACACCTTCATCGCCGGCGCGAAGATTCTGCGGCACTACGGAATTGGGCCACTGCCCGGGGTGGCCATGATGGTGGTGCTGGTGTCGCGCGCGGGCTACTGCACCATCACCACCCGCTATGACCGCGCCGCCGTCGCCGACGAGGCGCTGTGGGCCCGATGCCTCGTGGCCGGCTTCGACGAAGTCTTGGCGCTCGGCGGTGAGGGCCGGTCGACACCGGCGTCCTTCACCGTCGACCCGTCCCCGCCGGCGTCCGTCACGTCCGTTACCGCCACAGCCAATGGGAGTACCAAGCAATGACGTCGCAAAACGGACAGCCCGAGCGCAAGGGCGACAACGTGATCCTCCGGTTGCCCGGCTCGGTGGCCGAGATCGAGGCCAGCCCGGAGGGGCCGGAGGTCGGTGCCTTCTTCGACCTCGACGGCACACTGGTCGCCGGGTTCACCGGGGTGATGATGACCCAGGACCGGCTGCGGCGCGGCCAGATGAGCGTCGGCGAGTTCATCGGCATGGTGCAGGCCGGGCTCAACCATCAACTGGGCCGTTCGGAGTTCGAGGACCTGATCGGCAAGGGCGCGCGGATGTTGCACGGCAACTCCATCAGCGACCTCGACGAGCTCGGCGAGCGACTGTTCGTCCAACACGTTCAGGGCCGCATCTATCCCGAGATGCGCGCGCTGGTGCGCGCTCACCAGGCCCGCGGCCACACCGTCGTCCTCAGCTCGTCGGCGCTGACCGTGCAGGTCGAGCCGGTGGCCAGATTCCTCGGCATCGACAACGTGTTGAGCAACCAGTTCGAGACCGACGACGACGGCCTCATCACCGGTGAGGTGCGCACGCCCATCATCTGGGGCCCGGGCAAGGCCCGTGCGGTGCAGGCATTCTCGGCCAAGAACGGCGTCGACCTCGCCAAGAGCTACTTCTACGCAGACGGTGACGAGGACGTCGCGCTGATGTACCTGGTCGGCAATCCGCGACCGACCAATCCCGCGGGAAAGCTGCAGGCGGTGGCCGTCAAGCGTGGCTGGCCGATCCTCAAGTTCACCAGCCGCAGCGGCAGCAGCCCGGTCGCGCAATTGCGCACCGTGGCCGGAATCGCCTCGCTGCTGCCCGCGGCCGCCGGCGGGCTGGGGCTCGGCATCCTCACCCGCAACCGCCGCACCGGGGTCAACTTCTTCACCGCGGCCTGGACCCGGCTGCTGATGACCTCGATCGGCATCGACCTCAACGTGCTCGGCGAGGAGAACCTCTCGGCGAAGCGGCCCGCGGTGTTCCTGTTCAATCACCGCAACCAGGCCGACCCGTTCATCGCCGGCCGGCTCATCAGCGACAACTTCACCTCCGTCGGCAAGAAGGAGCTCGAGAAGGATCCGCTGATGGGCACCGTCGGCCGGGTGCTCGACGCCGCCTTCATCGACCGCGACGACCCGAAGGCCGCCGTGGAAAGTCTGGCGAAGATCGAAGAGCTTGCGCGCAAGGGCATTTCGGTGCTGATCGCGCCCGAGGGCACCCGGCTGGACACGACCGAGGTGGGGGAGTTCAAGAAGGGACCGTTCCGCATCGCCATGGCGGCCGGCGTGCCACTGGTGCCGATCGTCATCCGCAACGCCGAAGTCATCGCCGAGCGGAATTCGAGCACGTTCAACGCCGGGAAGGTCGACGTCGCGGTGTTCCCGCCGATCTCCGTCGACGACTGGACCACCGAGAACCTGTCGGAGCGCATCGCCGAGGTGAGGCAGCTCTACCTCGACACGCTGAAGGACTGGCCGGTGGACGTCCTGCCGAGTGCGCCGCTCTACGAACGTACTGCGGCGCCGCCCAGGAAGGCTCCGGCCAAGAAGGCGCCCGCGAAGAAGGCCCCCGCCAAGAAGGCGCCGGCCAAGAAGGCGCCCGCCAAGAAGGCACCGGCGAAGAAGGGCCGACCGTGAAGGTCAGCGCGGACGCCCTGCACAGCTTCACCCCCACCGACGACGCCCTGGTGCTCGCGGCGGTCGACTCGCCCGCCGAGGTGGAGATGCTCGACGACTGGCTGGCCGAGCAGCGCCGCGCCCACCCCGACGCCCGCATCGAGGTTCTCCAACTGCCGGCCGACGGCGACCCGCCGCCCGCCACGCTCGCCCGCCTCGTCGAGTTGCTCGACGTCGACGAGGACCGCTCGGTGTTCCCCGTGCGCGTGTTCTGGATCCCCGGTGGGCTGCCCACGCGGTCCAAGGTGGTCGCGTTGATCAGCGGCCGGGACACCTACCGCCCGCCGAAGTTGTTGCAGCGCGGCATCCTTCGCAAGGATTCGGCCCGGGCCCGCGTCGTGGCGGGCGAACCCGCCAAGGTCTCCGAGCTGCGACAGCACTGGAGTGACACCACCGTCGCCGAGAACCCGCGCGACTTCGCGCACTTCGTCATGCGGCGCGCGGAATTGGCGATCGACCGCGTCGAGCTGCGGCTCCTCGGCCCCGAGTACAAGTCACCTCGACTGATCAAGCCGGAGATGTTGGCGTCGTCGCGTTTCCGCGAAGGACTGGCCAAGATCCCCGGCGCGACGCTGGAGTCCGCGGGCGACATGCTCGACGAACTCTCCACGGGCTGGAGCCGGTTCTCCGTCGACCTCATCCCCACCCTCGGCAGGGCCATCTTCAGCCGGGGATTCGACCCCAACATCGACTACGACCGCGCCGAAATCGAGTCGATGCGCGTGGCGTTGGAAACTCATCCGGCGGTGCTGCTGTTCTCGCACCGCTCCTACCTCGACGGTGCGATCGTGCCGGTGGCAATGCAGGAGAACCGGTTGCCGCCGGTCTTCACCTTCGCCGGCATCAACCTCTCCTTCGGCGTCATGGGCCCGCTGATGCGGCGCTCGGGGGTCATCTTCATCCGGCGCAAGCTCGACGACCCGACCTACAAGTACGTGCTCAAGGAGTTCGTCGGCTACATCGTCGAGAAGCGGTTCAACCTCAACTGGTCGATCGAGGGCACTCGGTCACGAACCGGCAAGATGTTGCCGCCCAAGCTTGGTCTGCTCGCCTACGTCGCCGACGCCTACCTGGCCGGCCGCAGCGACGACATCCTGCTGCAGCCCGTGTCGATTAGCTTCGACCAACTTCACGAGACCGCCGAGTACGCCGCCTACGCCCGCGGCGGGGAGAAGACGCCCGAGAGCCTGTCGTGGCTGTACAACTTCATCAAGGCGCAGGGCGATCGCAACTACGGCAAGATCTACGTCCGCTTCCCCGAGGCCGTGTCGATGCGCGAGTACCTCGGTGAGCCGCACGGCACGATGGCCGAGGACGAAGCCGCCAAGAGACTCGCGATGCAGAAGATGGCCTTCGAGGTGGCGTGGCGCATCCTGCGCGTCACCCCCATCAACGCGACCGGTCTGGTGTCGGCGGTGTTGATCGCCACCAACGGCGTGGCCCTCACCCTCGGCCAGCTGCACCACACGCTGCGCGACTCGTTGGACTATCTCGAGCGCAGCAAGACTCCGATGACCAACAGCGCGTTGCGATTGCGCACGCTCGACGGCATTCGGGCGGCGGTCGACGCGCTGTCCGGCGGGCATCCGGTGACTCGGATCGACGGCGGCCGTGAGCCGGTCTGGCGCATCGCCCCGGACGACGAACACGAGGCCGCGTTCTACCGCAACACGCTGAGCCACGCGTTCCTCGAGACGGCCATCGTCGAACTGGCGCTGGCCTTCTCGGGCCGCGCCGAGGGCGACCGGCTCGAGGCGTTCTGGTCGCAGGCGATGCGGTTGCGCGACCTGCTGAAGTTCGAGTTCTACTTCGCCGACTCCGCGGCCTTCCGCGCCCACATCGCCGAGGAGATGTCCTGGCACGAGGACTGGGAGCGCCACGTCGCCGTCGGAGGCGAGGAGACCGACGCGATCCTTCGGGCCAAACGGCCGCTGGTCGCCGGTGCGATACTTCGGCCCTTCATCGAGGCCTACGAGATCGTCGCCGACGTCCTGCGCGGCACGCCACCGGAGATCGGCGAGAAGGACCTCACCACCCTCGCCCTCGGCGTCGGCAGTCAGTACATCGCGCAGCACCGGGTCCGCAGCAACGAGTCGGTTTCGGCGTTGCTCTTCGCCACGGCACGTCAGGTGATCGCCGACCAGAACCTGCTCAAGCCGGCGGCCGATCTCGAGGAGCGTCGGGCGGCGTTCCTACGTGAGCTGCGCGACGTCCTCGGCGACATGGGGAAGGTCGAGGAGTTCTCCCGAGAACAGTTCTTCGTCCGCGAGTTGGTCATGCGCAAGGAGAGTGGCTGACGCTGGGTTGGAGGCAAGTCGGCGACGCGCCATACGCTGTTGGCATGACCACCACGGAGGCGCGGGCCCAGACTCGTACCACCAGCGCAGTGTGGCCGATCCTGCTGGGCGTCGCGCTGCTGGCCGGTGCGACCGCCGCCGGCATCGCCGCGTTGTCGCTGGCCGATGCGCTGACCGCGACCGGTCTGCCCAATCCCGGTCCCGTCACCAACTACGGACTGCCCTTCGTCAGAGCCGCGGGTGAGATCGCCGCCGTCGTCGCAGTGGGGTCGTTCCTGGTCGCCGCCTTCCTGGTGCCGCCGCAGCGCAACGGGGTGCTCGACGCCTCGGGGTACCGCGCGTTGCGCACCGGGACCGTGGCCTCGGGCATCTGGACGGTGTGCGCGGCGATGCTGGTGCCGCTGACCGTCTCCGACGTCACCGGCCAACCGCTGACCAGCCGCCTCGACCCGTCGACGATCTGGTCGGTGGCCAGCCTGATCGACGTCGCCGGGGCGTGGCGATGGACGGCGTTGCTCGCCGCGATCGTGACGGTGCTCAGCATTCCCGTGCTGCGCTGGTCGTGGACGCCGCTGCTGTGTGCGGGCGCCCTGGTGACGCTGCTGCCGTTGGCGTTGACGGGACACTCGTCGGCGGGCGGGTCCCACGACCTCGGCACCAACAGTCTGTTCATTCACCTCGTGGCAGGGGCGCTGTGGGCCGGTGGCCTGCTGGCGCTGCTCGTGCACGCCCTTCGCGGGGGTGAGCACGCCGACCTCGCCGCCCGTCGGTTCTCGGTCATCGCGCTGTGCTGCTTCGTGGCGATGGCCGTGTCCGGAGTGGTCAACGCGCTGGTGCGCGTGCGGCTCGACGACCTCTTCCACACCACCTACGGCTGGCTGCTGGTCGGCAAGGCCACGGCCCTGATCGTGCTCGGCCTGCTCGGCTGGCAGCAGCGCCGCCGGGGCGTGGCGTCGCTGACGGCCAACCCGGACGCGCGTGGCGCCCTGATCCGGCTGTCGCTGATCGAGGCCGGGGTCTTCGGCCTGACGTTCGGCATCGCCGTCGCCCTCGGTCGCACCCCACCGCCGCCGCCCGCCATCTTCAACCCGTCGGTGACCGCCGTGGAGATCGGCTACGACCTCGCGGGACCGCCGACCGTGGCGCGCATCTTGTTCGACTGGCGCTTCGACTTGATCCTGGGCACCGCGGCGCTCGCCTTCGCCGGGCTGTACCTTGCCGGGGTCTGGCGGCTGCGCAAGCGCGGCGACGCCTGGCCGACGGGGCGGATCGTCGCCTGGCTGTGCGGCTGCGCGGTGCTGCTGTTCGCGTCGTCATCCGGCATCGGCCGGTACATGCCGGCAATGTTCAGCATGCACATGGCCGCTCACATGCTGCTGTCGATGCTGGTGCCGGTGCTGCTGGTGCTCGGAGCGCCGGTCACCCTGGCGTTGCGGGCGTTGCCCGCGGCCGGTGCCGCCGGTCCGCCCGGCCCGCGGGAGTGGTTGCTGGCGGCGTTGCACAGCCGGGTGTCGCGGGTGTTGACGAACCCCATCGTCGCCACCGTGATCTTCGTGTCGGGTTTCTACGGTCTTTACTTCGGCGGAATCTTCGACGTGGCGGTCACCAGCCACGCCGCGCACGTCGCCATGAACGTGCACTTCCTGGTGACCGGCTACCTGTTCTACTGGGTGGTGATCGGCGTCGACCCCACGCCACGGCCCATTCCGCCCATCGCCAAGCTGGCCGTGGTGTTCGCATCGCTGCCGCTGCACGCGTTCTTCGGCGTCGTGCTGATGGGCACCAAGGCCGTGCTGGCCGGCAGCTTCTACAAGTCACTTCAGCTGCCGTGGCACACCGATCTGCTCGCCGATCAACGTCTGGGCGGTGGAATCGCTTGGTCGGCAGGCGAAGTGCCGTTGGTGCTCGTGCTGATCGCGTTGTTCGTCCAGTGGCGGCGCAGCGATCAGCGGACCGCCGTGCGCCTGGACCGCGCCGCCGATCGCGACGACGACGCCGACCTCGCCGCGTACAACAACATGCTCGCGAAACTGGCCAAGATGGAAGACCGCTAGCGCGGGAGTTCTCGTCGGACCCCAGTGCCGGTCGGTCCCAGCATCGGTGGCCTGGAAGCTACCCCGAGCGGCCGACGAACGCGTCACCCTTCGCGGGCGATGGCCGACGTTCCGTGCATGGGATGAACGCCGCACCCCCGTTCGCATTCCTGTCGACCTGGGTCACGATGCCGTGTCTCGTGGCCCGCCGCGACGTTCGTCCACAGTCCCCACTTCATCCACAGGGCACCGCCGCGAAGACCGTGATCGGCCGACCGGTGTCGGCGGCGCGACGGTGAATGGTCTCGGGCAGCACGACAGGCGCTGCCGAACAGAGAACCGATGAAGGGAAGCGCAATGTTCGAGACCCCGTTCCACATGGTCGGCACCATCGTCACCGATCCGATCCTCCGCCGCGTCGGCGATCAGCAGGTGTACAAGTTCCGCGTCGCGAGCAACTCGCGCCGTCGCACCCCCGAGGGCAACTGGGAGGCGGGCAACTCGCTGTTCGTCAACGTCAACTGCTGGGGTCGGGTGGTCGACGGCGTCAGCGGCGTCCTCATCAAGGGCGACCCGGTCGTCGTGGTCGGCACCGTCTACACCAGCGAGTACGACGACAAGGAGGGCAATCGGCGGTCGTCGGTCGAGGTCCGCGCCACCGCCGTCGGTCCGGACCTCACGCGCGCCACGGTGCGCATCGAGCAGCGCAAGCGCACCGAGGACGAGGTCGAACCCAGCGCCGAGGCGAACTCCGACGACGAGGCGTCCGACGCCGACGACGGCGAGGTCGAGGAGCGGGGCCTGCCACTGACGGCGTAACCGCAAGCCGTCGCGCCTAGGATGGTTGGTCGAGCGATACCCGCAGACCGGAAAGGCACTACCCAAAGCATGGCTGAGTTCATCTACACGATGAAGAAGGTCCGCAAGGCGCACGGTGACAAGGTCATCCTGGACGACGTCACGCTGAACTTCCTCCCCGGAGCCAAGATCGGCGTCGTCGGTCCCAACGGCGCAGGCAAGTCGAGCGTCCTGAAGATCATGGCCGGCCTGGACAAGGCGAACAACGGTGACGCGTTCCTCGCCACCGGCGCTTCGGTCGGCATCCTCATGCAGGAGCCGCAGCTCGACGAGTCGAAGACCGTTCGGGAGAACGTCGAGGAGGGCGTGCCGATCAAGGCAAAGCTCTCCCGGTACAACGAGGTGGCCGAGCTGATGGCCACCGACTACACCGACGAGCTCATGGAAGAGATGGGCCAGCTGCAGGAAGAGCTCGACGCGGCCGACGCGTGGGATCTGGACTCGAAGCTCGAGCAGGCGATGGACGCGCTGCGTTGTCCGCCGCCCGACGAGCCGGTCACCCACCTCTCCGGTGGTGAGAAGCGTCGCGTCGCGCTCTGCAAGCTGCTTCTCTCCGAGCCCGACCTCCTGCTGCTCGACGAGCCCACCAACCACCTCGACGCCGAGAGCGTGCTGTGGCTGGAACGGCACCTCGCCGACTACAAGGGCGCCATCCTCGCCGTCACCCACGACCGGTACTTCCTCGACAACGTCGCGGAGTGGATCCTCGAGCTCGACCGGGGCCGCGCGTACCCCTACGAGGGCAACTACTCGACCTACCTGGAGAAGAAGGCCGAGCGTCTCGCCGTCCAGGGCCGCAAGGACCAGAAGCTGCAGAAGCGGTTGGTCGAGGAGTTGGCATGGGTGCGCTCCGGTGCCAAGGCCCGCCAAGCCAAGAACAAGGCGCGCCTGAGCCGATACGAGGAGATGGCCTCGGAGGCGGAGAAGACGCGCAAGCTCGACTTCGAGGAGATTCAGATCCCGACGGGCCCGCGGTTGGGCAACATCGTCGTGGAGGTGGACCACCTCGACAAGGGCTTCGACGGTCGCATCCTGATCAAGGACCTGTCCTTCACGCTGCCGCGCAACGGCATCGTCGGCGTCATCGGTCCCAACGGCGTCGGCAAGACCACGCTCTTCAAGACGATCGTCGGCCTCGAGGAGCCCGACAGCGGCGTCGTCAAGGTCGGCGAGACGGTCAAGCTCAGCTACGTCGACCAGAACCGCGGCGGCATCGACCCCAAGAAGAACGTGTGGGAGGTCGTCTCCGACGGACTCGACTACATCGAGGTCGGTCAGAACGAGGTGCCCTCGCGCGCCTACGTCTCCGCCTTCGGCTTCAAGGGACCGGATCAGCAGAAGCCGGCCGGGGTGCTCTCCGGTGGTGAGCGCAACCGCCTGAACCTCGCGCTGACCCTCAAGGAGGGCGGCAACCTGATCCTGCTCGACGAGCCGACCAACGACCTGGACATCGAGACCCTGAGCTCCCTGGAGAACGCCCTGCAGCAGTTCCCCGGGTGCGCGGTGGTCATCTCCCACGACCGCTGGTTCCTGGACCGCACCTGCACGCACATCCTGGCGTGGGAGGGCGACGACGACAACGAAGCCAAGTGGTTCTGGTTCGAGGGCAACTTCGGTGGCTACGAGGAGAACAAGCTGTCGCGGTTGGGCGCGGATGCGGCTCGCCCGCACCGGGTCACCCACCGCAGGCTGACCCGCGACTGATCTCACGGGGTTCAACCGCAGCGGCACCGGGGGCCACTAGTGTCACATCCGCGGGCCACTGAGCCGCTTCGGCGGCGTCATCCAACGGCGGACGGCACGCGCGCAAGGCAGGAGCGATCGGTATGACGACGGTGCCAGGAGGACGGCGCGGGGACGACACGACGGTGATCGAGAGGGACGAGGGCGCCGTCGCCGGCGACCTCGAGAAGGCCTACCTCGCGACCCATCACGGGCCTCACGGTGACGCACCTGCCGCCGACGCCGCGCTGACGATGCCCGTCGACGCGTCGGGGCGCAGCGTCTCCCCGGCGCTGATCGCCGCCCACCAAACGGTCGGGCAGCAGCGCGCCACCGGCGACACCAAGGTCGCGGTGCACGCGGCCGAGGACCCGGGTGGCATCGGACCCTCCATCCAGATCGTCACCGACCAGAGCGCGATGCTGACCGACACCGTGACGGTGCTCCTGCACCGCCTCGGCGTCGCGTACACCGCGATCATGAACCCGGTGTTCCGCGTCCGGCGCGATCCGGCCGGGGGACTGCTGGACCTCCACCCCGTCAACGCGCCCGACGCACCCCGGGACGGCGTGGACGAGACGTGGATGCACGTTCAACTCTCGCCGACGGCCGACCCCAAGTCCGTCGCCGAAGCCGTCGAGCTCCTGCCGAGCGTGCTCGGCGACGCCCGGCAGGTGTCGCTCGACGAGGCGGCCCTCGACGCGGCATTGGTCGTGCTGGCCAGCCAGTTGGACTCCGATCGCGAGGGCCACTTCCCGTCCTACGACCGACGCGACGTGGCGGCGTTGCTGCGCTGGCTCGCCGACGGGCACTTCGTGCTGTTGGGCTATCAGCGCTGCTCGGTCGAGGACGGCGCGGCCACCGTCGACCCGGCCAGCCGGCTCGGCGTGCTTCGCCTGCGCACCGACGTGTTGCCGCAGCTCACCGAGCAGGACGACCTGCTGGTGCTGGCGCAGGCGACCATGCCGAGCTACCTGCGCTACGGCGCGCATCCCCACATCGTGGTGGTCCGCGAAACCCTGCCCGGCCAGACCGCCGCGATCGAGCACCGGTTCGTCGGGTTGTTCACCGTCGCCGCCTCCAACGCGAACGTCCTCGAGATTCCGCTGATTTCGCGCCGGGTCCGCGAGGCGCTCGCGCTGTCCCACGGCGACAACAGTCACCCCGGGCCGCTGACGCTGGACATCATCCAGACGATTCCGCGCTCGGAGTTGTTCTCCCTCAGCGCCCAACAGCTCCTCGACATGGCCAACGCGGTGGTCGACCTCGGCTCGCGCCGTCGGGCACTGCTGTTCCTGCGCACCGACCAGCTCTCGCACTTCGTGTCGTGCCTGGTGTACCTGCCGCGCGACCGGTACACCACCGTGGTCCGCCTCGAGATGCAGGACATCCTGGTCCGCGAGCTCGGCGGCGAGAGCCTCGAATACACCGCGCGGGTCAGCGAATCGCCGTGGGCGGTGGTGCACTTCACCGTTCGGCTGCCCGACGACAGCAAGCCCGAGGACGTCGACACGTCGCTGGAGGCCGAGACCCGGATCCAGAATCTGCTGACCGAGGCCGCCCGCACGTGGGGCGACCGGCTGATGGGGGCGGTCCCGACGGGTGCGATCTCCCGCACCGACGCCGAGCACTACTCGGTGGCCTTCCCGGAGGTCTACCGGCAGGCGTTCAGTCCGCACGACGCCATCGGTGACATCGCGATCATCGAACAGCTGCAGAACGATTCGGTCAAGCTCGTCTTCGCCGACGGCGGCGAGGGGCAGCCGGCCAACCTCACCTGGTACCTCGCCGGCCGGTCGGCGTCGCTGAGCGTGCTGTTGCCGATGCTGCAGTGCATGGGCGTGGTGGTTCTCGAGGAGCGGCCGTTCTACGTCAACCGCGTCGACGGCATGCCGGTGTGGATCTACCAGTTCAAGATCTCGCCGCAGAAGTCGATCCGCGAGGAAGACGACGCCGTCGAACGCGAGGCGACCGCCATGCGGTTCGCCGACACGGTCACCGCCATCTGGCACGGTCGGGTCGAGATCGACCGGTTCAACGAGCTGGTCATGCGCGCCGGTCTGACGTGGCAGCAGGTCACCGTGCTCCGCAGCTACGCAAAGTACTTGCGGCAGGCGGGTTTTCCCTATAGTCAGTCCCACATCGAGACGGTCGTCAACGACAACCCGGCGACGGCCCGCGCCCTCGTCGAACTGTTCGAGGCGCTCTTCGACCCGGAGGACGCGCAGTCGGAGTCGGGGGAGAAGAAGCGCGACGCGTCGGCCGCCGCGGCGGCGGTCGCGGTCGGCATCGACGCATTGGTCAGCCTCGACACCGACCGGGTGCTCAGGGCGTTCGCGTCGATGATCCAGGCGACGCTGCGCACGAACTACTTCGTGACCAGCCCGGGCACCGCGCGCAGCCAGGACGTGCTGTCGATCAAGGTGAACCCGGGCCTGATCGACGAATTGCCGCTGCCGCGACCACGATACGAGATCTTCGTGTACTCGCCGCGGGTCGAGGGCGTCCACCTGCGGTTCGGCAACGTTGCCCGCGGTGGCCTCCGGTGGTCGGACCGCCGCGAGGACTTCCGCACCGAGATCCTCGGTCTGGTCAAGGCGCAGGCCGTCAAGAACGCCGTCATCGTGCCCGTCGGCGCCAAGGGCGGTTTCGTGGTGAAGAACCCGCCAGCGCCCACCGGTGACGCCGCCGCCGACCGCGAGAGCTTCCGCAACGAGGGCGTCGCCTGCTACCGGTTGTTCATCTCCGGCCTGCTCGACGTCACCGACAACGTCGACACGGCCACCGGCGCGGTCACCACGCCCGCAGGCGTGGTCCGGCGGGACGGCGACGACGCCTACCTGGTGGTCGCCGCCGACAAGGGCACCGCCACGTTCTCCGACATCGCCAACGACGTCGCCAAGTCCTACGGATTCTGGTTGGGCGACGCGTTCGCCTCCGGTGGGTCGGTGGGCTACGACCACAAGGCGATGGGCATCACGGCCAAGGGCGCGTGGGAGTCGGTGAAGCGGCACTTCCGCGAGATGGGCGTCGACACCCAGACCGAGGACTTCACCGTCGCCGGGGTCGGCGACATGAGCGGCGACGTGTTCGGCAACGGCATGTTGCTGTCCAAGCACATTCGCCTCGTCGCCGCGTTCGACCACCGCCACGTGTTCCTCGATCCGAACCCCGACGCGGCCATCTCCTGGGCGGAGCGGGAGCGCATGTTCGCGTTGCCGCGCTCCAGTTGGGACGACTACGACCACGGTCTGATCAGCGAGGGCGGCGGCGTGTACAGCCGCGAGCACAAGTCGATCCCGATCAGCCCGCAGGTTCGCCAAGCGCTGGGCCTGGACGACGGCGTCGAGGAGATGACGCCCCCCGCGTTGATGAAGGCCATCCTGCAGGCGCCGGTCGACCTGTTCTGGAACGGCGGCATCGGCACCTACGTCAAGGCCGAGGCGGAGTCCGACGCCGACGTCGGCGACCGCGCCAACGACGCCGTCCGCGTCAACGCAAACCAGATGCGCGCCAAGGTGATCGGCGAGGGCGGCAATCTCGGCGTGACGCAACGCGGCCGCATTGAATTCGAGCTCAACGGCGGCCACGTCAACACCGACGCGCTCGACAACTCCGCCGGGGTGGACTGCTCCGACCACGAGGTCAACATCAAGATCCTGGTCGACTCGCTCGTCACCGGCGGCCAGGTGAGCGCCGAGGAGCGGACCCCGCTGCTGATGTCGATGACGGACGAGGTCGGCGCACTCGTGTTGGTCGACAACGCCGCTCAGAACGACCTGATGGGCACCAGCCGTGCCAACGCGCCGGGGCTGCTCACCGTGCACGCCCGCCAGATCAAGGGCCTGGTCGCCGAGCGCGGCCTCAACCGCGAGCTGGAGGCGCTGCCGACGGACAAGGAAGTCCGCAGGCGCATCGAGGCGGGGCTGGGTCTGACCTCGCCCGAGCTGTCGACGCTGATGGCGTACGTGAAGCTGGCGCTCAAGGACCAACTCCTCGGCAGCGAGCTGCCCGACCAGGAGGTCTTCGCCGCGCGGCTGCCCGAGTACTTCCCGCATCAACTGCGGGACCGGTTCGGCCCCGAGATCCGCACGCATCAGCTCCGCCGGGAGATCGTCACGACGATGCTGGTCAACGACCTCGTCGACACCGCGGGCATCAGCTACGCCTACCGGGTCGCCGAGGACGTCGGCGTGGGACCGGTCGACGCGGTGCGTGCCTACGTGGCGACCGACGAGATCTTTCAGGTGGGCGAGGTGTGGCGGCAGATCAGGGCCGCGGGGGAGGCCGGCGTGCCGGTCGCCGTCACCGACCGGATGACGCTGGACCTGCGTCGCCTGATCGACCGCGCCGGACGTTGGCTGCTGAACTACCGGCCGCAGCCGCTGGCGGTGGGTGCCGAGGTCAACCGGTTCGCGGCGAAGGTGGCGGACCTGACGCCGCGGATGTCGGAGTGGCTGCGTGGCGACGACCGCGACATCGTGGCCAAGGACTCCGGCGAGTTCATGGCACAGGGTGTGTCCGAGGACCTGGCGACGATGGTGGCGACCGGGCTGTACCAGTACAGCTTGCTCGACGTCATCGACATCTCCGACATCGTCGAGCGGGACGCCGTCGAGGTGGCCGACACGTACTTCACGTTGATGGATCACCTGGGCATCGACCCCCTGCTCACCGCGATCTCAGGACTGGCTCGCGACGATCGCTGGCACTCGTTGGCGCGCTTGGCTATTCGCGACGACATCTACGGTTCGCTCCGGGCGCTGACATTCGACGTCCTCGCCGTCGGTGAACCCGACGAGACGGGCGAGCAGAAGATCGAGGAGTGGGAGCTGTCCAACAGCTCTCGGCTGGGGCGGGCGCGCCGCACGCTTACCGAGATCAAGGAAGACGGCGAGAAGGATCTGGCGACCTTGTCGGTGGCGGCGCGTCAGCTCCGGAGCATGACCAGGACGAGCGGAACGGGAACGACCGGGTGACGGAAAGATGGGTTTCTCCAGTGCCGGTGCGCTGGAGTGACATCGACATGTACCAGCACGTCAACCACGGCACGATGGTGACGATCCTCGAAGAGGCCCGCGTGCCCTTTCTGACCGAACCGTTCGCGAACGACTTCGACACCATCGGCCTGCTCATCGCCGAGGTGCGCGTAATCTACAAGGGCCAGCTGCGGCTCGCGGATTCGCCTCTGCAGGTGACCATTTGGCTCAACCGGTTGCGTGCGGTCGACTTCACCCTGGGCTACGAGGTGCGGTCGGCGCTGGCCGACCCCGACTCCAAGCCGGCGGTGATCGGCGAGTCCCAGCTGGCCGCGTTCCACATCGAGGATCAGCGACTGGTCCGGCTGGCGCCACACCACCGGGCCTACCTCGAGCGATACAAGCGGTGACGGCCGGCGAACGCGGGCTGTGGCTCGACGACGCCGCCCACCGCGAGGACCTGTCGACCTTCGTCGACCGGGCCATCCGGCTCGACGACGCCAGCGTCATCCGGTTGCGTCAGCGCGGGGACGCACAGGTAGTCGCCTGGCTGGCAACGGGTTTCGACGTGCTGGCCAGCCGCGTCGTCGGCGGCCGGGTCCACCCCGCCGACCTGTCCGTGGGTGCGGACGCGCTCGCGACGGCGCTCCCGGCGATGGACCGGTCGGGGTACGTCGACCCCGGCTTCGCGATGGATTCCGCCTGGCGGGGCATGCTGCCCCCGGAGTCGGGGTTCGTGCACCTCGACGACGTACCGGCCCGGGTGGTGCTCGACCTCGCCCAGCGGGGCGTGGCGTTGGCCAAGGAGTACGGCAGCGCCCACGGTCCGCCGGCGTCGTTGCTGGACCAGGAGGTCGTGGCGGTCAGCTCCGGGGACGTCGGCGTGGGCATCCCGATGCGCTGCGTATTCGCCCTGACGGCAATGGGTTTCCTGCCGCAAGCGGCGACCGCCGACCAGTTCGCCCCGGAGTCAGTGGCCGTCGACGAGGTGGTGCGGGTCCGGGTGCTGCCGACGTGGCTGCGAGTGGACGCCCGCTTCGGCACCGTCTACCGCCGTCGCGGCGACCCGGCCGTGGTGCTGCGTTAGAACGGCGAGTTGACCATCGACTGCGCGGCCATCTCGAGGTAGTTCAGGAGCACCTGGCGGTGCGCGTCGTCGAGGGTGCTGGAGTCGACTTCGGCGACGGCCGTGTGCATGCAGCGCAGCCAGGCGTCGCGTTCGAGCGGACCCACCTTGAACGGCGCGTGCCGCATCCTCAGCCGCGGATGGCCCCGGAGGTCGGAGTAGGTCCGCGGGCCGCCCCAGTACTGCTCGAGGAACATCCGCAGCCGCTCCTCGGCGCCGTCGAGGTCGTCGTCCGGGTACAGCGGCCGCAGGATTTCGTCCTCGCGCACCAGTTGGTAGAACGTCGACACGATGGTCTGGAACGTCTCGGCTCCGCCGACTTCGTCGTAGAACGACGTGGGTTGTTCCGTCACGCCGTCCATTGTCCCTTCCCGTGGCCGGGGGTGGAGCGACCGGGGGCGCGACGACCGTCGTCACCGATTGTTCATCGGAGTGACCTGCGAACACCGCCAAAATTGTCGTGCGATTGGCGGCAATCCGTGGTGCACTATGTCTCGGAGGGCCCATGTCGCAGCGAAGGAAGAGCCGCGGGCACCTGACCGCGGCGTGTTCACCTGGCGCACCGGTGCTTGCTGCGCAGACTCTGCCCCTTTCCGGCATCGAGGATCGACCGCCCGACGGCGGCGTCTGGGGTCGCCGCAGAGTGCTCCTGCTGAACTCGACCTACGAGCCGCTCGCCGCGCTGCCCGCCCGGCGCGCGGTGGTCATGCTGCTGTGCGGCAAGGCCGACGTGGTCCACGCCGACCCCGGCGGTCCGGTGATCCACTCGGCCACCCGGGCGATCACGGTGCCGTCGGTGATCCGGCTGCGGTCCTTCGTGCGGGTGCCCTACCGGGCGCGCGTGCCGATGACCAGGGCGGCCCTGATGCACCGCGACCGCTTCCGGTGCGCGTACTGCGGGTCGAAGGCCGACACCGTCGACCACGTGGTCCCGCGCAGCCGCGGTGGTGCGCATTCGTGGGAGAACTGCGTGGCGGCGTGCGCTGGGTGCAACCACCGCAAGGCCGACCGGATGCTCTCCGAACTGGGGTGGACGCTGCGTTCGACACCGCTTCCGCCCAAGGGTCAGCACTGGCGATTGTTGTCCTCCATCAAGGAGCTGGACCCGGCCTGGGTGCGCTACCTCGGCGAGGGAGCAGCCTGAGTGGGCGTGCCCGATGGGTATTGAGATACGGTTTGCGATGTGAGCACAGCACTTACGCACTCGCTGCTCGGCGGCGTCCCGCTGCTACTGGCCCTGGTTCTGGCTGCCCTGATCTTCAGGCGCAAGGGCCCGCACCCAGCGACGTACGCGTTGACCGACGAGTGGACCCACGAGCCGATCCTGTGGGCCTCCGACGAACCGGCCGATCACGGCCACGGATCGCATCTGACGGTGGGAGGTGGCGCAAGTGGCAAGTGGTAGCGATCATTCGACCGAAATCGCGAAGCGGGAGTCCGAAGTACTGCCCTACGGCTACGCCTACACGGCCAGTGGACGCATCTCCGGCGTCACCGAGCCCGGCGAACTGTCGGTGCACTACCCGTTCCCGATCAAGGACCTCGTCGTCCTCGACGACGCCCTGAAGTACGGGTCGCGGGCCGCCAAGGCGCGCTTCGCCGTCTACGTGGGCGGCCTGGGTTCCGACACCGCGGCCACCGCGCGCGAGATCCTGGCCAAGGTGCCCACCCCGGACAACGCGGTGCTGTTGGCCGTCTCCCCGAACCAGAAGGCCATCGAAGTGGTCTACGGGTCCGAGGTGAAGGGCCGCGGCATCGAAGAGGCCGCCCCGCTCGGCGTCTCGGCGGCCGCCGCGTCGTTCCGCGAGGGCAACCTCGTCGACGGGCTCATCAGCGCCGTGCGCGTCCTCAGCGCCGGCGTATCGCCCCGCTAGGGCGTCTTACTCCACGAACGACGAAAGCCGGTGACCCTCGCGGTCACCGGCTTTTGTGTCGTGCGTGAATCAGTTGTTCTCGTCGTGCCGCTGAGCGATGGCCAGCAGCTCTTCGCGCACCGTCGAATCGGGAAGTGCGTTGATTCGTGCGTAGAGGCGGCGGCGGTTCATCGTGCGCGTCAGATCGGCGCGCAGACGCGGGAAAGGCATCCTGGTACTCCTAGATTGTGCCCTGGATCACAGGACGGGGATTGCTGTCGCGTCGCCAACACGGGGATCGCCCCGCTGGCAGACCCCCTAATGGTCCTTGTTACATCCAGGTAAATCAAGCTCTGACGTGTGATGTTGCGCTCACCGCGACGGGGTGAGGCCGGGGCCGACCGACCTCGACGCTCGCTAGATCGGTGCGACGTCGGTGACGACAGAAGTTGCTGCGGCCTCCAGCAGTTCGCGGCGAATGTGAACGTACCGCTCCAGGAAGGCCCGCTCGTCGAGGCGTTTGCGCCGCAACCACGCGGTCACCTCGTCGTTGCACTTGCTGGCGTTGCACGCCGCGCAGGCGGGCACCACGTTGTCCAGCGTGTAGCGCCCGCCACGGGAGATGGCCATGACGCAGTCGCGCTGCAGTGGCCGGTCCGACGCCCCGCAATAGGCGCAGCCGCCCCACAACGCCCTGATCGCCGCCCATTCCTGGACGGTCAGGTCGTTGACGGCGGCCTTCACGCGCCGCGTGCGCCTGCGCGCTGCCCGCGCTCGGCGACTGTTGGGGGCAGCCATGGCGCGAGCGTAGGGGACGACGCGCCGAAAACTGCCTAGGACATGGCTACGACGCGTCGAACGCGCGCGCCCGCAGTGCCCGCTCCACGCCGGCGCGGCCCTCGATCACCAATCGGCGCAGCGCCGGCGGCACCTCGCCGGCCAGGAAGCGATCGGCCGCGTCCAGACCTTCCTGGCTGACGTCCGACGACGGGTACAGGCCGATGACGACCGTCTGGGCGACCTCGCTGGAGCGTCGCTCCCAGACCCCGAGGATCGCGTCGAAGTACTTCGCGCCGAACGGCTTGAGCAGCGCGGCCTGGCCGGGCTGCACGAACCCGGTCACGATCGCCCGGGTGGTGATGTTGGCCAGCGTGTCGTCCTCGATGACCTGCTGCCAGGCCGCTTCCTTGACCGCTGCCTGCGGGCGGGCGGCCGAGGCGGCCGCCGCGTTCCGCCGACCCGCGGCGGTGGGGTCGCGCTGCGCCTCGGCGTCGATGAACGGCGTGTCGGTGCCGTTCTCGTCGACGTCGCCGCCGGCGGCCAGCGCGGTGACGATGCGCCAGCGCAGATCGGTGTCGACGGTCAGGCCCGGCAGCTCCAGGTCCGCGGGATCGGTGTCGAGCAGCGCCGCCAGCACCGCCGTGTGCCGCAGCGACAGCGCCGAGGTGCACAGCGCGTTGACGTAGGCCAGCTGGAAGTCCGAGCCCGCCTCGGCCGCGCGGGCCAGTTCCAGGAGCCGGTCGGCGAACGCCGGCCAGCCCTGCGAGCAGGCCCAGTCCGGATCGGCGTAGGCGTTCAGGGCGGTCTGCGCCTGCAGCAGGAGGCGCTGCGCGACGCCGACCTCGGTCTCGGCGTGCACGCCGCCCTTGACCAGCTCGACGAAGTCACGGGCCTTGAGCTCGGCCTCGCGCGTCATCTCCCACGCCGCCGACCACGCCAGCGTGCGGGGGAGCGAGTCGGCGATGTCGGCGATGCGGGTCAGCACCGTCTGCAGCGACACCGGGTCCAGGCGCAGCGAGCAGTACGTGAGGTCGTCGTCGTTGACCAGGATCAGCTGACCCCGCGACACGCCCTGCAGGGCGGGCACGTCGGTGCTCGACCCGTCGACGTCGAGTTCCTCGCGGTGGGTGCGCACCAACTTGCCCGAGCCGTCGTCGTCGTAGATGCCGACGGCCAGGCGGTGGACGCGGGTCTCGCCGGCCCCGGGCGCCGCGCCGCTCTGGTCGATCGCGAAGCGGGTGAACGTGCCGTCACCGTCGACGTCGAAGTTGGCCCGCAACGTGTTCAGGCCGGTGGTCTTGAGCCACTGCTGGCCCCAGTGCGACAGGTCGCGCCCGGACGACTTCTCCAGTGCGCCAAGCAGATCGCCGAACGTGGCGTTGGCGAAGGCGTGGTCGCGGAAGTAGTCGCGCAGGCCCGCCAGGAACGCTTCAAGTCCCACGTAGGCGACGAGTTGCTTCAGGACGCTGGCGCCCTTGGCGTAGGTGATGCCGTCGAAGTTCACCTCGACGGCGTGCAGATCGGGGATGTCGGCGGCGACGGGGTGGGTCGACGGCAACTGGTCCTGCCGGTAGGCCCACGACTTCTCGACGTTGGCGAAGGTGGTCCACGCGGCCTTGTATTCGGTTGCCTCGCTTTGGCACAGCACCGAGGCGAAGGTGGCGAAGGACTCGTTGAGCCACAGGTCGTCCCACCACTGCATGGTGACCAGGTCGCCGAACCACATGTGCGCCATCTCGTGCAGCACCGTCTCGGCGCGGCGTTCGTAGCTGTAGCGCGTCACCTTCGACCGGAAGACGTAGTCCTCGAGGAACGTCACGGCGCCGGCGTTCTCCATCGCGCCGGCGTTGAACTCCGGGACGAACAGCTGGTCGTACTTGCCGAATGCGTATGGGACGCCGAAGTTCTGGTGGTAGAAGCCGAAGCCCTGCTTGGTCTCGGTGAAGAGCCGCTCGGCGTCCATGTACTCGGCGAGCGAGCCGCGGCAGAAGATGCCGAGCGGGATGTCGCCGTGCTCGTCGGTGTACACGTCGTCCCAGCGGGCGTACGGGCCGGCGATGAGGGCGACGAGGTAGGTGCTCATCCGCGGGGTGGTGGCGAAGGTGTGCACACCGCCTTCGACGGAGTCCGTGGCGCCGTTCGAGATGACCTGCCAGTGCGCGGGCGCGGTGACCGACACGGTGAAGGTGGCCTTGAGGTCGGGCTGGTCGAAGCACGCGAACATCCGCTTGGCGTCGGCCGTCTCGAACTGGGAGTACAGGTACACCTCGTCGTCGACCGGGTCGACGAACCGGTGCAGGCCCTCGCCGGTGTTGGAGTAGCGGCAGTCCGCCTCGACGACGACGACGTTGTGCTCGGCCAGGCCGACCAGCGGGATGCCGGTGGACTCGTCGTAGCCGGACACGTCGACGGCGTGGCCGTTGAGCGTCGCGCTGCGGACGGTGGCGGCGGCGATGTCGAGCACGGTGTCGGCGCCGGCGAGGGCGTCGAAGGTCACCGTCGTGGTCGACCGGAACGTCTGCTCGCCAGGCGCACCCGACCCGTCGGTCAGATCGAGGGCGATCCGGTAGTCGTCGACGGTGACGAGCGCCGCGCGCTCGGCCGCTTGGTCGCGTGTGAGGTTGGGAAGTGCCACGTCGGCCAAGCCTAGACGTACTTCGGGAACAGGGGCGGGGCGTGCATAGTTGAGGCTGAACGGAGTTGTGCCCACATCTGACCCGTACGCCCGACGAGAGGATTCTGCGATGGCCGAGAAGTCCGCCCAGAGAGACGAAGCCGGTTTCTGGTTCGACCCGCTGTGCCCGTGGTGCTGGATCACCTCGCGCTGGATCCTGGAGGTCCAGAAGGTGCGCGACATCGACGTGAAGTTCCAGGTGATGAGCCTTGCCGTACTCAACGAGGGACGTGACCTCCCCGACGAGTACAAGGAGATGATGAAGAAGGCCTGGGGCCCGGTGCGGGTGGCGATCGCCGCCGAGCAGGCCAAGGGCAACGAGATCCTGGGTCCGCTGTACACCGCGATGGGCACCAGGATCCACAACCAGGGCTACCGCGAGACCGACCCCGACTTCGAGCGCGTCATCGCCGAGTCGCTCGAGGAGGTCGGGCTGCCCGCCGAACTGGCCGAGGCCGCCACCAGCGACAAGTTCGACGACGCGCTGCGCAAGAGCCACCACGAGGGCATGGACGCCGTCGGCGACGACGTCGGCACGCCCACCATCCACGTCAACGGCGTCGCGTTCTTCGGCCCCGTGCTCTCCCGGATCCCGCGCGGCGAAGAGGCCGGCAAGCTGTGGGACGCCTCGGTGATCTTCGCCGGGTATCCGCACTTCTTCGAGCTCAAGCGCACCCGCCACGAGTCGCCCGAGTTCGACTGACCGACCCGGGCGGGCGTCAGGCGACGGTGAAGATCATCGACTGCCAGCCCGTCGAACCGTCCGGCACCGGGCCGGGGTTGATCAACCGCAGGCGTTCCTCGGCCTGCATCACGCCGTCGCCGTCGTAGGCGCGTGAGGTGACGGTGTGCTGGCCCGGGGGCATCGTCGTGGTCAGCTTGAACATCCGCCAGGTGTTGCGGTTGACCTCGGTGCCCAACTCGGCCGGTTGCCATTCGCCGCCGTCGACGCGTAGCTCCACCCGGCTGATGCCGCGGCCCTGCGCCCACGCGGTGCCCGCGACGGTGACCTGGGGGCCGGACACCTGTTGGAAGGCCGTCGGTGCGTCGATGCGCGAGGAGATCTTGATCGGCACGACGCCGGGCGGTGACCCGTCCCAGCCGCGCTTCACCCAGTACGGCTTGACGTCGTAGGTGGCGAGTTCCAGTTCCGTCACCCACTTCGTCGCCGACACGTAGCCGTACAGGCCGGGGACGACGGTCCGCATCGGGAAGCCGTGCTCGGGCAGCAGCGCCTCGCCGTTCATGCCGATGGCGAGCAGCGCCTGCTTGCCGGTCGCCCGGAGCATGTCCAGCGGGGTGCCGAGGGTGAACCCGTCGGCGGAATGCCCGACCACCTGCTGCGCACCGCCCTGGATCCCCGCCTGGTCGAGCAGGTCCAGCAGGGGCACGCCGATGAAGTTGGCCGTCGAGACGTAGGGCCCGCCCACCTCGTTGGAGACGCAGGTCATCGTGATCGTCTGCTCCACCAGCGGCATCGCGCGGATGTCGGCGAAGCTGAACTCCATCGGCTCGTCGACCAGGCCGGTGATGCGCAGCACGGCGTCCTCGGCGCGCAGTTGCGGTACTTCGAGGTTGACGTCGATGCGGTAGAAGTCGGCGGCCGGGGTGAGGAACGGCGGGGTGCCGAGTTCGGGGAACGCCGCGCCGGCCGGGATGGGCGGCGCCGGTGTGGTCGGCACCAGGGTGCCGATCCGCTGCCGGGACGCGGTGACGTCGACCCGGCGTGCCAGGGCCACCCCACCCGCGCCCGCGACGACGGCGCCGACCGCCGCGACGGCCGAGCCCAGCAGGAAGCGTCGTCGACCCCAGCCCTTCGGCGGCGCCGCGTCGGTGACGGGCGGCCGGGCTCGTCGGTGCAGCCACCAGAACACGCCGACGCCGGCCACCAGCGCGGCGGCGGGAGCCAGGAGGCCGAGGGGTCCGGTCGACTGTTCGCCCACCGCCAGGGCGCCGACGACGCCGATGACGACGATGGCCACCAGGCCGGGCACGACGCTGCGCCGCGACGCCAGCCCCACCAGCAGGCCGACCAGCACCAGCACCACGGCCATGCCGATCAGCAACGCGGGCTTGTCGTTGGTGCCGAAGTTGCGGATGGCGAAGTCCTTGACCGGCGCGGGCGTGCGGTCGACGGCGGCGTTCCCCACGGCGAAGAATGGCGACGCCGCCGGCATCAGCAGCAACCCCGCGACCAGGTGGCCCACCCCGAGTGCGGCGACCACGGCGATGAGCCCGGTTACCGCGGCACGGCCGGCGGGCAGGGGCGTCGGAGAGGTCGCCGGTGAAGTCATGGTGGTTATTCGTTGCCGGTCGGTGCCCGGACGACAATCGCGTCGAGTTGCGGGGACGCGCACCTCGGGCGACGGTGTACCGATGACGGTGCATTCATGACGGCAGTCGAGCCCACCACCGACGGTTCCTACCGCAACAAGATCGTCGCCGTGGAGCCCGGCGGCAACGAGTTCATCGCCGAGGCCGACCGCCACGGCAAGCCCAGCCAGTTGTTCTGGACGTGGACCTCGCCCAACCTGGAGTTCGCGACGATCTTCGTCGGCGTGCTGGCGGTCGCCGTCTACGGCATGAGCTTCTGGCAGGCCGTTACCGGCATCGTCATCGGCACGGGCCTCGGAGCGCTCGCCCACTACTTCCTCTCCGCGCGCGGACCTCTGCACGGTGTGCCGCAGATGGTGCTGGGCCGGCTGCCCTTCGGATTCAAGGGCAACGGGGTGCCCGCGGTGCTGATGTCGGTGACCGCGGGGGTGGGCTGGTTCGCGACCAACAGCGTCAGCGGCGCGTACGCCCTGGCCGCACTGTTCGGCATCGGACCCTTGGTCGGACTGGTCGTCATCGTGCTGGTCCAGACGGCGTTCGCCTTCTTCGGGCACAACCTGGTGCAGGCCTTCGAGCGATGGTCGTTCCCGGTGCTCGCGGTGATCTTCGCGGTCGCCTCGGTCGCCATCCTCACCAAGTCCAACTTCGGCGCGCCCGCGCTGGAACCGTTCGTCGGCGACGGTTCGATGGGCGGGTTCCTGCTGACCGTGGGCACCGCCTTCGGGTACGCCGCGGGGTGGACGCCGTACGCGGCGGACTACACCCGCTACCTGCCCTCGACGGTGTCGACCTCGCGGACCGGATTGTTCGCCTCCGCCGGCCTCTTCCTGTCGTGTGTGGTGCTGGAGACGGTCGGTGCGGCGTCGGTGACCATCGGTCCCGCGCTGTCGGAGAACCCCACCGAGGCCTTCGTCGGCGAGCTGGCCTCTCCGATCGCCAAGGCGACGCTGCTGGCGATCGCGATCGGGGCGATCGCCGCGAACTCGATCAACATCTACTCCGGCGCCATGGCGTTCGTGACGATCGGCGTCAAGCTGCCCGCCCACATCGCCCGCGCGCTGGTGACCGTCTTCTTCGGGGTGGCCGGCTTCCTGGTCGCCTGGTGGGCGCTGCCTGACGCCGCCGCGAGCTACGAGGCGTTCCTGCTGATCATCGCGTACTGGATCGGGCCGTGGCTCGGCGTCGTGTTCGCCGACCAGTACCTGCGGCGGGGGCAGGCGATCGCCGGGTTGCTGTACGACCGCTCCTACGCCAACTGGAACGGCTTGGCGTCGTTCGCAGTCGGCCTGGTGGTGTCGGTCCTGCTGTTCTCCAACCAGGAGAAGTTCACCGGCTTCATCTCGCGGGGAGCCCCGCAGCTGGGCGACATCACCTTCTTCGTCGGCTTCCTGATCGCCGGAGGGGCATACCTGCTGGTGTGCCGGTCGAAGATCGCCGCGGAGCGTCTCGTCGACGTGCCCACCCCATGACCCCGGAGGAGATGCTCGACGTCGCCGTCGAGGAGGCCCGAAAGGGATTGTCGGAGGGCGGCATTCCCATCGGCGCGGCTCTGTTCAGCCGGGACGGCGAGCTGCTGGGCCGCGGCCACAACCGGCGCGTGCAGGACGACGACCCCTCGGTGCACGGTGAGACCGACGCGTTCCGCGCGGCCGGCCGCCAACGGAACTACCGGTCGACGATCATGGTCACCACGCTGTCGCCCTGCTGGTACTGCAGCGGCCTGGTGCGGCAGTTCAACATCGGCGCGATCGTCGTCGGCGAGGCGAAGACCTTCAGCGGCGGCCACGACTGGCTGGCCGAGAACGGGGTCGACGTCACCGTGCTCGAAGACGAGCGGTGCATCCAGATGATGAGCGACTTCGTCGAGACGCACCCGGAACTATGGCTGGAGGACATCGGAGAATGACGGGTCGGTCGAGTGTGGTTGCCACCGTTGACATCTCGCGGTGGCGGGCCGGCGGGGCAGGCGCCGACGCCGTCGCCGCGGAGGTCGACGAAAGTCTGCAACAGGCGGGGTTCATCCTCGTCACCGGTCACGGCGTGAACAAGGATCTGGCGGCGGCGGTGCGCCGGGCCAGCCGCGACTTCTTCGCCCAACCGCTGGAGGTCAAGCAGCGCTACAGCGTGCCGGTGGCCGGTCACGGGTGGATCGGACCGGGCGCCGAGGCCAACGGGTACTCGGAGGGCACCGAGACGCCGCCCGACCTGAAGGAGAGCTTCAGCCTGGGCGCCGAAACCGCGACGGGTGACCCGGACGTCGACCGAATCTGGTTCGCGCCCAACGTCTGGCCCGACGAGGCACCCGGCTGGCAGGCGCTGGTGTCGGAGTACACCGACGCCGTGCGCAAGCTCTCCGACGACCTGCTGGCGCTGTTCGCCCACGCGTTGGGGTTGTCGGCCAATCCCTGGGCGGTGATGTCGGACCGGCCCACCTGGACGATGAACATCAACCACTACCCGCCGGTGAGCGTGGTGGGGGAGCCCGAACCCGGTCAGTTCCGCATCGGTCCCCATACCGACTTCGGCACCGTCACGGTGCTGGACCGTGAGCCGGGAGCCGGTGGCCTGCAGGTGTATTCGGAGGCCGGCGGGTGGGAGGACGCTCCGTACGACCCCGACGCGCTGACCGTCAACATCGGTGACCTGCTGGAGTACTGGAGTGGGCGGCGCTGGCCGTCGGGCCGGCACCGGGTGCTGCCGCCGCAGCCCGAGGCGCCGGAGGAAGACCTGGTGTCGCTCATCTACTTCTACGAGGCCAACCACGACGCGCTCGTCACGCCGCTTCCACCGCCGGTCGGGAAGGTCGACGGACTCGCGCCCGTGACGTCGTCGGACTTCATCAAGGAGCGTCTCGACGCCATCACCGTCGGCTGACTACCCCTGCGTCGTGGGGCGGATCGACAACTCTCCGATCTCGACCTCCCACGGTTGGTCGACGACGAACTCCACGGCCCTGGCCACGGCGTCGGGGTCGAGCGCGAAGTCGGCCATGTTGCGGCCGATCTCGGCGCGGATGTCGGGGTCGGTGACGCAGTCGCCGAAGTCGGTGCGCACATAGCCCGGTGAGATCGCCGTGGTCTTGAGCGTTCCGTCGGTGGATTCCTGCCGCAGCCCCTCCAAGACGGTGCGCACGGCGTTCTTGGTGGCGGCGTACACCGCCATCGTCGGCACGATCTTCAGCCCTGCGGTGGAGACGATCGTGACGAAGTGGCCGCGGCCCTGGCGCTCGAAGACCGGCAGGGCGGCGTCGATGCCGTGCAGGACGCCGCGCAGGTTGACGTCGATCATGGCGTCCCAGTCGGTGCGGCGGCGCGCGGTCATCGGCGAGATGGGCCCAATGCCGGCGTTGCCGACCAGCACGTCGAGCCGGCCGTAGGCGGCAACGGCGGTGTCGGTGAGCCGGTGCAGGTCGTCGACCTGGGTGACGTCGACGGCGACCGACGCGGCGCGACCTCCGGCCGCGGAGATCTCGGCCGCCAGGGCGTCGAGACGGTCGGTGCGGCGGGCGCCGAGCACCACCGCGGCACCCGCGCGGGCGAGCCGTCGGGCGGTGGCCGCACCGATGCCGCTGCTCGCGCCGGTGATGGCGACCACCTTGTCGTCGAGTGGACCCATGGCTAATCTCCTCAAGTGAAGCGGACGAACTGTCCGCTTCAGTCAACCGGACACTTTGTCCGTTTGCAAGGGGGGTCATGGCCGAACGCAGCGACGCGGCGCGCAACCGCGCGGTGATCATCGACGCGGCCCGGGAGCTGCTCGCCGAGCCCGGCGAGCTCAAGCTCAGCCTCGTCGCGCGGCGGGCCGGCGTGGGGCAGGGCACGCTCTACCGTCACTTCGCCACCCGCGACGAGCTGGTCCGTGCCCTCTACGACCAGGAGATCGACGACCTGGTCGCGCTCGCGCAGGCCTTGCTCGAGGAGTACGCGCCCGACGTGGCGCTGCAGCGATGGTTCGACCAGCTCGCGGCGTACGCCCGGGTCAAGCTGGGCGTGATCGCCGCAGTGGAAGCGTCGGTGTGGCAGGACATCTCGGCCCAGACCATGGGCAAGCTCGCGACGGCGCTCACCGCCCTGCTCGACGCCGGCCGCGAACGGGGCGTGCTGCGCGGCGACGTCGACGCCCGCGACGTCATCCTGCTGTCCTGGTTCCTGGCGCACGTCGAGCACGGCGAGTGGAACGACCGAACCCCGCGGCTGCTGAGCGTCCTGCTCGACGGGCTGAGAGTGAGGTAGGCGCGACGCACGCTCGCGGGCGCGCCAGTTAAGGTTTGCGCCATGCGCGTCTACCTCGGTTCCGACCACGCCGGATACGAACTCAAGCAGGCCATCGTCGAGCACCTCGAGTCCAGCGGCCACGAGCCCGTCGACTGCGGTGCCTTCGACTACGACGCCGAGGACGACTACCCGGCCTTCTGCATCGCGGCCGCGGAGAAGACCCTCGCCGACCCCGAGAGCCTAGGCATCGTCATCGGCGGTTCCGGCAACGGCGAGCAGATGGCGGCGAACAAGGTCCAGGGCATCCGATGCGCCCTGGCCTGGAGCGTCGAGACGGCGTCGTTGGCGCGTCAGCACAACAACGCCCAGGTGATGAGCATCGGCGGCCGGATGCACACCGTCGCCGACGCGTTGACCTTCGTCGACGCCTTCCTGACCACCGCGTGGTCGGACGCTCCCCGTCACCAGCGCCGCATCGACATCATGTCCGAGTACGAGCAGACGCACGTCGCGCCGCCCGTGCCGGGCGCCTAGCCCGTGCCCGAGGGGCACACCCTTCACCGCCTGGCGCGCTTGCACCAGAAGCGGTTTGGCGCGGCGCCGGTCATCGTGACCAGCCCCCAGGGTCGCTTCGCCGACGCCGCGGAGGCGGTCAGCGGCCGAGTGTTGCGCACCGCCGACGCGTGGGGCAAGCACCTCTTCCACCACTACGAGGGCGGCGCGATCGTCCACGTCCACCTGGGGCTGTACGGCAAGTTCACCGAGCGTCCCCTGCCCCTCGACGAGCCGGTCGGACAGGTGCGGATGCGGATGATCGGCACCGAGTACGGCACCGACCTGCGTGGTCCCACCGTCTGCGAGGTGATCCATCAGGGCGAGGTCGACGACATCGTCGCCCGGCTGGGACCCGACCCGCTGCGCCGCGCGGCGGACGCCTCCCGCGCGTGGGTGCGAATCAGCAAGTCCCGCAGGTCGATCGGCGCCCTGCTGATGGATCAGAAGGTCATCGCCGGGGTGGGCAACGTCTACCGCAGCGAACTGCTCTTCCGGCACCGCATCGAGCCGCACCGCCCCGGCACCTCCATCGCCGAGGAGGAGTTCGACGCCGCGTGGACCGACCTCGTCGCCCTGATGAAGGTCGGCGTGAGCCGCGGCAAGATCATCACCGTCCGACGCGAGGACGACAAGGGGTTGCCCGGCCTGCGCGGCCGGCCCCGCAGCTACGTCTACCGGCGCACGGGCGAACCGTGCCGGGTGTGCGGCACGCCCATCCGCACCGAGGTCATGGAAGCCCGCAACCTGTTCTGGTGTCCCACCTGCCAGGTGTAGATCCCGGCGCCGCGCACCGCGGGCGGTTTGACGGGACAATCGGCGGGTGGAACTCATCCTCGTCGTCGTCGGCGCGATCGTCGTCACCGCCATCGCCCACCGTCGAGGGCTCGAACCGGCGCTGATCATCGTCGTCATCGGCATCGGGGTGTCGTTCCTCCCCGGTTTCGAGGCGCCCGAGCTGGACTCGCACATCCTGCTGACGGTGGTGCTTCCGCCGCTGCTCTACTCGGCGTCGCTGACGTTTTCGTTCCCGACGTTCCTGCGCAACATCCGGCCGATCCTGGGTCTGGGCGTCGGCCTGGTGGTGGTCACCGCGTTCACCGTGGCGGCGGTGTCCGCCTGGCTGGTGGTGGTGCCGTTGACGTTCGGCACGGCGCTGATCCTCGGGGCGATCGTCGCCCCGCCCGACGCCGTCACCGCCGTCGCGGTGGGCCGCAAGCTGGGGTTGCCCAAAAAGGTGATGGCGATCCTCACCGGCGAGAGCCTCATCAACGACGCCGCCGCGCTGACGCTGTTCACCATCGCGGTGGCCCAAGTCGCGGGCAGCCACACCTTCATCGAGAACCCGTTCCTGCTCTTCGGTTACAGCGCGGTGCTCGGCCCGGTCGTCGGCGCCGCCCTGGGACTGGTGACGCTGTGGATCCGCAAGCGGCTGGCCAACCCCGGACTGGAGACGGTGCAGGGTCTGGTGGTGCCCTTCGCGGCGTTCATCGCGGCCGAGGAGTTGCACGCCTCGGGTGTCCTCGCCGTGGTCGTGGCCGGCTTCGTGGTCGGCAACGGAACCCTGGGCGCCGGCTATCAGACGCGGCTGCAGGAGCGCCACGTGTGGAATTCGGTCGACGTGTTGCTGGAGGCCTTCGTCTTCGCCTACATCGGGCTGCATCTGCGGTTCGTGCTGGAGGACCTGCGCGAGGCTCACGAAGCGCTGGGTGAGGTGGCGGTCGCCTCGCTGATCGTGTTGGTCATCGTGATGGCGATCCGGCCGCTGTCGGTGCTGATCATGTTCGGCCGGAGCAAGCTGTCGAGCCACGTGGAGAGCAGGCTCAGCGTGCCGGTTCCCGCCTCCGGCGGCCGCGGCGCCCTCGGTACCCGCCGCCGCGCCAAGCCGCCCGGCAAGTGGCGCAGCGTCGTCGACCGCCGCTCGCTAAGTTGGCAGGAGAGCGTGGTCGTGTCGTGGACTGGCATGCGAGGGGTGGTGACGCTGGCCGCGGCCGCGGCGATCCCGGTGACGACGGCGGCGGGGGAGCCGTTCCCCGAGCGCGCGACCATTCAGGCCGTCGCGTTCGTGGTCAGCGTCGGCACGCTGTTGATTCAGGGCAGCACGCTGCCGTTCCTCATCAGCAAGCTGCACCTGTCCGAGGACGCCTCCGACTACGAGCGCGAGCAGACGCTGCAGGCCGAACGCGTGGTGTACGAGGCAGCCGACGGCGTCCTCACCGAGTTCCGGGCGAATCCGCCCGAGGGCCTCGACCCGCGCGTGCTCGCCGAGATCCGCAACACCATCGCCCGGCACTCGCAGGACGCCGACGAGATGCCCGACCCCGCGACCCACACGCTGCGCGCCGAGGTCTTCGGCTCGCTGTATCTGCAAGTGCTGCACGCCCAACGGGCCGCCCTGATCGCCGAACGCGACGAGGGGCGCATCGAAGACGAAGCGGCCCGCGCGATGCTCGAGCGGCTCGACCTCCAGGAGGCCGGGGTGTCGGCGCGGCTCGAGAGTCGCTTCTAGTTGGTGCTCGCGGGTGGTGGTTGGGGTTCGAAGGGTGTGTACCACCACCATTCGGCGCGTTCGCCGAGCGGGCCGCGGCAGGGTTTCACCGCAGGCGGCGGTCGGGTCGGGGTCCGCACCAATGAGCCCCTCTGTAGTGGTTCGCCGTCCGCGTCGGTGACGACGAGGTGGCTGGCGGGTCCGGTGATGGTGATGCCGCCGCTGTGATGCAGGCGGTGATGAAACGGACAGAGCAACACCAGGTTGCCGAGTTCGGTGGGCCCGCCGTCCTCCCAATGCCGGATGTGGTGGGCGTGCAATCCCCGGGTGGCCCCACAGCCCGGCACCACACAGCACCGGTCGCGGTGCTCCAGCGCGCGGCGCAGGCGGCGGCTGATCTGCCGGGTCGCCCGCCCCGACCCGATGACCTGGCCGTGGCGTTCGAACCAGATCTCGCAGTCCGCCTCGCACATCAGGTTCCGGCGGTCCGCGTCGGACAGGAACGGACCCAGATGCAGCGCGGCCTTGCGGTTCTCGACGTCGAGGTGCACCACCACGGTGGTGTGCTGCCCGTGCGGGCGTCGTGCGACATCGGCGTCCCAGCCGGCCTCGACCAGGCTCATGAATGCATCGGTGGCATTGGGGAACGGCAGTGCCTCCACTGACCGACCGTCGTCGCCACCGGCGCCATCGTGGTCGCGTTTCCACGCGGCGACCAACGCGTCCCGATGTGAATCCAACCCCGCCTCGAACTTCGCGGCCTCCACCTTCGGCAACCGGATCCGGTAGGTGGTGTGCGTTTCGCTCACGGTCTTGGTCAACGACCGCTCCGGCTCCGCCCGGGGATCAGGCTTGGGTCGCGGTTCGAGCTTGATCGCGAACCGCAACTGCGTCACCGTGGCCACCGACGCCAATTGGGCGTAGTGCTCGTCGGAGCCTTCCCCGGCGCGTTCGGCGATCACGCCGACTTGATCCAGGGACAGTTGACCCTCGCGCATCATCGCCGCACACCGCGGGAACTCGTTCAACCTCCGCGCCACCGTCACGATCGTCTCCGCGGTGTGCGGCGACGTACCCAGCTTCCAGGCCACCAACGCCGGGACCGACCGGCAGCCGGTGGCACCCCAGATCCCGTCGCCCTCGATTTCGGCGGCGATCTCCACCAACCGGCTGTCGATCGCGTTGCGCTGCCCGGCAAGTTCTTCCATCTCGCCGAACAACACCTCGAGACGCTCCTTGGAGCTCATCGGCGTTGCGGTAGAGGGCATGACCCCATCATAGGAAGGAGGTCCGACAAGACTCGGCGGGCTAGAGCCAGCCCAAACATGTTCTGGGAGTTGATGTCACGGGCGATATCGACTTCACACGAGCCGTGCCCGCTGGCTAGAAGCCGCCGAAGTCCCCGCCGCCGCCGAAGTCGCCGCCCCAGCCGCCCGAGTCGCCGCCGCCCCAGCCGCCGCCGGAGTCGCCACCCCAGCCGCCCGAGTCGCCGCCGCCCCAGCCACCGTCGCCACCACCGGTGTCGCCGAAGTCCTGGCCGCCCTGGTCGCCGCCGTCGAGCTGACCCTGGTCCAGGCCGTCCTGATAACCGTCGCCGTATCCGTTCTCGAAGCCCTGGGCGTCGTAGCCGACGCCGCCCATGCCGGAGAACAGCGAGCTGAACAGGAGTGCCGATCCGACGCCCCAGGCGCCTGCAACGAGCGCAGGCTTCCACCACGGTTCGGAGTACCAGCCGGCGGGGACCGGCCGCCCCGCGACACGGCCACCGGGGTAGTAGTTCGGGGTGCGTTCGGTCGGCGACGGCGAGGCCTCGATGTCGCGGCCTTCGTACTCGATGCGGCGTGCCTCGGTCACGGTGCCCGCCGAATTCTGGCCGGACAGCGTCTCGAGCTCCGGGCCGGGATCCATGTTCATCGCGACGCGGGCGGCCCGCACGTAGTACAGCCCCTCCATCGCGCTCTCCTTGGCGAGCTGCGCCTGTCGCGCGGTGGTGGCCTGCTCGATCTGCGACCCGGCCGCGGTGAAGCGCTCGGAGGCGTCGGCCAGCGCCTGCTTGGAGGCGTCGTCGGTCCCGGTCAGGTTGATCACCTGCCCGCCGAGGCGGTCGATGACGCGACGAGCGTCGGCCTTGGCGTCGTCCAGGGACGCCGCGTTGCGCTTGCCGGACGCCTTGGACGAGGCGATGACCCCGAAGGCGATGACGGCGACGAGGACCACGACAAGCAGCAGCAGAAAGCTGTTCATGACGTTCAGCCTACCGACAGGAAACGCTGCAGAACGGGTCCGATGAGGGCGTTCTCAGGATGTCGTTGCGCCGCCGATACTGTCGTCGGCGTCCTTGGTGCCTCCGGTGTCGTCGGTCGGGGGTGTCTCGGCCACCGGAGTCGACGGTGACGAGCTGCCGTCGTCGGACGTGGCGCGCGTGGGGCTCGCGACGCCCGCCGGCTCGACCTTGTTGCCGCTCTTGACGACGTCGGCCGACACGATCTTCTCGGCCTTGTTCTCGGTGTCTCCCTTCGGCGCGACCTTCGTGACGGGCGGCTCCTCAGCCGGCTCGGGCGCGGCGTGCCGCGCAGAGGCGGTCGGTGCGTCCGAAACGGTCCGTGCGGCAGTCGGTGTGGGGGCTGGCTCGGCGACGGTTGCGGTGTGCGGTGGGGCGACGGCCGCGTCGGGGGTGATCGGCGGCAGCTCGTGCAGGGGCGTGCCGACGAGCGGCCCGCCGCCGAGGACGTGCTGCACCGCCACCACGACGGGGTTCTCGAAGATCCCGTTCACGAGGCCGATGACGAAGGGGTTGCCCTTGGCGGCGGCGAGCAGGCGGCGCTGCACGACGGCGATGGGTCCACCCCGGTAGTCGGTGACCTCGTCGGGGAAGAACCCGATGATGGCGGCCCGCTGGCCCGGGTCGGTCGTCGCGTCGAGCAGCCGGTTCCGCACGACCTGGACTAGTCCGCCCGTGACCAGGTCGCTGATGAACTGGTGCTGATCGGGGTCGGTGAACAGTTGCAGGAAGCGGTGAGCCTCGGACTGGTACACCCCGCCCTCGAAGAAGTCGTTCAAGATCTGGGTCTGGTCGGGGCTCTGCAATCGCGAGGTCGCCTGCTTCTTGAGTACGCCCGCGATCCCGCCGTGGAAGAAGTCGCCGATCACCTCTTGCTGCTGCGGATCCTGGAACGACAGCAGCAGCTGGCGGTAGACCGCGGTGGAGAGATTGGCCAAGACCGGGGTGACGGCGGGGTCGAACAGGGTGCTCACCGGTGGCGGCTGGACCACGTCGACGCGCGTGGACGCGGCGGTCAATGCGATCTGGCTGGCGTGGACGACCTGAACGTCTCGTGGCGCCAACGGCGACGCGACGGCGGTGACGGCGGTGACCGTCAGGGAGGCGGCGACGAGGCCGACCCACCGTGACGGCGCCGTGCGCCGGTGGCGGGGCCCACGTACCTGTGGTTGATGGCTCACGATGGGCTCCTCGGCAGGCTATGTCAACGATTGGTGACATGACGATAAGCCGGGTATTCCACCATGTCAACGATCGATGACTTACTCGTCCGGTCGTCGACCTCGGGCGCGTCGGTTAGCTCGCCGACAGCTGGCGCCACGTACGAGCCAGGTTGCTGAATTCCTTCACTTGCACGAGTACGTGGTCGCGGGCAGCGGTCTCTGCGGCAGCCGCATCGCCACGGGCAATGGCGTCGGCGATGGTCCGGTGTTCGGCCATGGAACGACGCATCCGGTCGGGCACGCGCAGCTGCAGTCGTCGGTAGGGCTGCAGGACCCGCTTCAGCGCGAATGCCTGTTGACGCAGGTAGTCGTTACCGCAGCAGTCGTTGATGGTGCCGTGGAAACGCGCGTTGGCGTAGTAGTAGGCATCGGCGTCACCGCTGGTCGCATGCTCCTCGCATTCCTTCATCGCCAGTTCGAGTTCGGCTAGTGCTTCGCGTTCGATACGGCCGGCAGCGAGCCGCGCCGCCATCCCCTCCAGCTCCGCCATGACCTCGAAGCGTTCTGCCACTTCGGAGATGCCCAACTTGGTGACGTAGGTGCCTTGCTTGGGGCGGATCTGCACCAAGCCCGAGCGCTCGAGAGCCTGGAGCGCTTCGCGGATCGGAGTGCGTGAACAGCCGAATTCTTGTTCTAGCTGAGCCGGATCCAGCCGCTCGCCCGGCCGATAGTGACCATCGAGAACGGCGGTTTCCAGCGCGTCCCGAACTCGCTGCGCTTCGGGGACTCGAATCATGCGTACCTCCTCGGCTCAGATTATGGGGTTCGGGGGGTGGTGCAGCTCACATTTATGCGATACGGTGGTTGTTATATATAACACGAACCGCCTTGTATATGGCGCGCGCCACGCTTTGGTGCCGTCACGGGCGGTACGCCAGGAAGGAAGCGGCATGAGACCCGAAGACGGCCACGCGCTCGCCAACCTGCTCGCCGCGTGCGAAGTGCTGATGAGCGATGTGGGCGAGGCGTCGATGCGGGCCGTCGCAACTCAGGCGTTGAGCGCCTACGCCGACCTCGACGACGCCAGCAAGCTGCGCTTCTTCTGCCACGTGACCACGGCCTACGACGTCGACGCCGAGCAGGTCAGAGCCGCCTTCCACCGGTGGGAGAGCGTCCGCGATACCGGTTCGCTTGCCGGCGAGGAACTCATTGGGTTGTTCAAGGCGGTCGAACCGGCGCGTCAGCAACTGCTTCGCCGCATCAATTACGCGCCCGGCGCGACACTCGCGTTGGTCGAGATGCGTTCGGATCTCCGCCGCCTGATCAGCGGTCATCCCGGTCTCCGGCCGCTCGATCACGACTTCCATCATTTGCTCACGTCGTGGTTCAACCGCGGATTCCTGCACATGACGGAGGTCACCATGGAGTCGCCGCCTGCCCTGCGGCGGCATCTGTTGCACTACGAAACGGTCCACCCGATGGCGACCGAGTCCGAGCTTCGTCGGCGTCTCCAACCGCAGGACCGCCGCGTCTACGCGTTCTTTCATCCTGCGACCGGGGACGTGCCGTTGGTCTTCGTCGAGGTCGCCCTCGTGCGCGGCATACCCGAGACGATTGCGCCCTTGTTGGACTCGGGCCCGGCGCTGGATCCGTCGATGGCCGACACGGCGGCGCTGTACTCGATCAACAATGCCCTGGACGGCCTCGCCGGTGTCTCATTCGGCAGCTTGCTGATCAAGCAGGTCATCGAGCAGGTGAGCAGCCAGTTGCCGCACTTGCGCCAGTTCGTCACGCTTTCACCGATCCCCGGCTTCCGGCGCTGGCTTGACGCCAGGGCCCGCAAAGACGCGCAGCTGCAGTCGCTCGTCGACCAGTTCGACGCCGCTCAGGGTCCGGCGCATCTCGACAATGGCCAGGTCGGACGGCTGCGTGAACGGCTGCTTCCCGTTCTGCTTTCCTACTTGACCGTCGAGCGACGCTCCGACGGTCGGCCGGTGGATCCGGTCGCCCGATTCCACCTGGGGAACGGCGCCACCGCATGGCAGTTGAACTGGCCGGCAAACACCTCGTCGGCAGCGTGGCAGCAGTCCTACGGGGCGATGGTCAATTACCGCTACGACCCCGAGGAGCTCGAACGCCGGCACGAGGATTTCGTGCGCCGGGGCAGCGTCGCCGTCAGCGGGCCTCTCAAGAGGCTCGCAGACACGCTCCCCACCGCAGCCGATGAGAGAGGAACATCTTCGATGGCGCCATACCCCACCATCTACCGTTCATTTGCCGAGCAGGTGCAGCGACGGCCGGACAAACCGCTCTTTCAGCTACCCGATGGGCGCACGGTCAGCTACCGCGACACGGCCGACATCGTGTCCCGGATCGCCGCCCGCCTGCTGGCCGACGGCGTTGAGCCGGGGGACCGCGTCGCCATGCAGGTGCCCAAATCGCCCGAGGCCATCGCGCTGTACCTGGCGACCCTGCAGGTCGGTGGTGTGTTCCTGCCGCTCAACACCGCCTACACCGGCGCGGAGATGCGGTACTTCCTCGGCGACGCACAGCCCAGAGTGCTCGTCTGCGGGCCCGAGCGGCACGCCGACTACGCCGACGCCCAGGACGGGTTGGTCGTCGAGACCCTCGGCGAGTCGGGGGACGGCACGCTGCTCCGCAACGACGACCGCCACGATGGGGTATTCGACGCCGCGGCCGCCGATCCCGCCGCCATCCTGTACACCTCCGGTACCACCGGGCGCTCCAAGGGCGCGGTACTCACCCACGCCAACCTGGCCACGAATTGCGCAGCGCTGCTGGATGCTTGGCAGTTCACCGCAGACGACCGGTTGATTCACGCGCTGCCGATCTTCCACATTCACGGTCTGTTCGTCGCGGCGAACATGACGCTGGTCGCCGGCGCCTCCATGTACTACCTGCCGAAGTTCGACACGGAGGCGATCGTCGACCTGTTGCCGGAGGCAACCGTGTTGATGGGGGTCCCCACCTTCTACACCCGGCTGGCCAAGAGCGACCGGGTCACACCCGAACGCTGCGCGGCGATGCGGCTCTTCGTCTCCGGGTCCGCGCCGCTGCTCGCCAGCGACCACGAGGCCTTCGCGGCCGCCACCGGCCATGCCATTCTCGAGCGCTACGGCATGACCGAAACGGGCATGAATGCCACGAACCCCTACGGCGGTGGGCCGAGAAAGCCAGGAACCGTTGGAAAACCACTGCCCGGCACGGAGATTCGGGTGGTGGACCGCGAGACTGGGCAGCCGTTGCCCGACGGTGAGGTCGGCATCGTCGAAGTCCGCGGGCCCAATGTCTTCTCCGGTTATTGGCGGATGCCGGAGAAGACGGCTGCGGAGTTCCGGGACGACGGCTTCTTCATCACCGGTGACCTGGGACGCATCGACGAAGACGGCTACCTGTGCATCGTCGGAAGAGACAAGGATCTGGTGATCTCGGGCGGATACAACATCTACCCCAAGGAGATCGAGGATCTGCTCGACAGCCACCCTGCGGTGCTGGAGTCCGCCGTCATCGGCGTGCCCCATCCCGAGTTCGGCGAGACCGTAGTGGCCGTAGTCGTCCCGAAGCCGGGCGAGCATCCCCGGGACGGTGAGTTGTTGGACTACGTCGCCGGCGATCTCGCACGATTCAAACAGCCTCGCGCGGTGCGTGTGGTGCAGGCGCTGCCCCGCAACGTCATGGGGAAGGTGCAAAAGGCCGAGCTTCGCAAGCTATACGCGGGTCTGTTCGACGGCGTGGACGCGTGAATTCATCTCACGACAAGGAGTAAATGATGGTTCTCTACGGAGTGGCAGCGCTGGCGCTCTGCATGCTTACTGGCACGGTCGTCGGCGAAGTGCTCGGCGTGGTGCTGGGCGTGGACGCAAATGTCGGTGGAGTCGGCTTCGCGATGATCATGCTGATCTTCGCTACCGACTGGCTTCGCCGAAAAGGCAAATTCCCCAAGGCAACTGAACAGGGCGTGCTGTTCTGGAGTGCGATGTACATTCCGATCGTGATCGCCATGGCCTCCATCCAGAACGTCGCCAAGGCGATCACCGGTGGCCCCATGGCGATTCTGGCGGGTCTGGGAGCCCTGATCGCGGGTGCCGCTCTGGTTCCGGTGCTCGCGCGCATCGGCGAGCCCGCCGAACCGCTGCCGCCGCTGACCGAAGAAGAAATGCAGGAGGCCTGAGATGGAACTCTTGAGCTCCGTCTTCGAGAAGAACGGCTTGCTGGTGGCCTTCGTGGTCGTCGGTGCACTGATGCTGCTGTCGGGCTGGCTGTCCAAGACGCTCACGCGCGGCCGGTTGCACGGCTCCGCCATTGCGATCATCTTCGGTCTGGCGCTGGCCTACTGGGGAGGCACGGTGACAGGCGGTGAGCATGGGCTGGCCGACTTCGCCGTCTTCTCCGGGCTGGCGTTGATGGGCGGTTCGATGCTGCGCGACTTCGCGATCGTGTCGACCGCGTTCGGCGTCGACCTGCGGGAGATCAAGCGCTCCGGAGTGACCGGTGTCCTGTCCATCCTGCTGGGCGTGGCGGTGTCCTTCATCGTCGGGGCGTCCGTCGCCGCGGCCTTCGGCTACCGGGATGCCGAGTCGTTGGCAACCATCGGCGCCGGCGCCGCCACCTACATCGTGGGTCCGGTGACCGGAACCGCACTGGGAGCGAGTTCCGAGGTGATCGCACTGTCGGTGGCCGCCGGCCTGGTGAAGTCGGTCGTGGTGATGGTTGGCACTCCGATGATCGCCAAGGTGATTGGTCTGAACAATCCGAAGTCGGCCATGGCCTATGGCGGGTTGATGGGCACGACGTCCGGCGTGGCTGGCGGATTGGCGGCCACCGACAAGCGTCTGGTGCCCTACGGGGCCATGACCGCCACGTTTTACACCGGCGTCGGATGCCTGCTTGGTCCGTCTCTGTTCTACGTGATCCTGCGGGCCATCGTCGGCGGGTGAGGGCGATCCGCGGTGCGTCACACGGCGACATTTCGGTGACGCCGCCGTGTGACCGTGGAGCGGGCGACGGGAATCGAACCCGCGTAGCTAGTTTGGAAGACTAGGGCTCTACCATTGAGCTACGCCCGCGTTAGCACTGCACGGGAGACTGTACCGGCGACGACGTATTCAAATCCAATTGATGCCCGCGCAAGGCCAGCCCGTAGTATTCCGACGGCAGTGAAACACGGGGTGTAGCGCAGCTTGGTAGCGCATCCGCTTTGGGAGCGGAAGGCCGCAGGTTCAAATCCTGTCACCCCGACCGGACCGTCGACACCCGTCGAAGAAGACACAGACATGCAAGGAGTTACGCCGTGAAGAGCACCGTCGAGAAGTTGAGCCCGACCAGGGTTCGCATCAACGTGGAGGTGCCGTTCACGGAACTGCAGCCCGACTTCGACCAGGCATTCAAGGAGCTGGCCCGCACCATCCGGATGCCAGGGTTCCGCCCGGGCAAGGTTCCCGTGAAGCTGCTGGAGTCGAAGATCGACAAGCAGGCCATGCTCGACCAGGTCGTCGGCGAGGCCGTCCCGGCCCGCTACAGCGAGGCCGTCGCGAGTGCCGAGGTGCAGCCCCTCGGCCAGCCCGAGATCGAGGTCACCAGCAAGGAGTACGGCGGCGACCTGACCTTCACCGCCGAGGTCGACGTCCGGCCCGAGATCGACCTGCCCGACCTGTCGGCGCTGGCCTTCACCGTCGACGCCATCGAGGTCTCCGACGACGAGGTCGACACCGAGCTGCAGAACCTGCGCGCCCGCTTCGGCACGCTCACCGGCGTCGACCGTCCCGCGCAGGACGGCGACTTCGTCTCCATCGACCTGTCGGCCACCGTCGACGGCGAGGACGTCGAGGAAGCCAAGACCGAGGGCCTGTCCCACGAGATCGGATCGGGCAACCTGATCGAGGGTCTCGACGACGCCATCAAGGGCCTCTCGGCCGGCGAGAGCAAGACCTTCACCACCAAGCTCGTCGCGGGCACGCACGCCAACGAAGATGCCGAGGTCACCGTCAAGGTCGTCTCGATCAAGGAGCGCGAGCTTCCCGAGCCCGACGACGAATTTGCCCAGCTCGCAAGTGAATTCGACACCATCGACGAGCTGAAGGCCAGCCTGGTCGACCAGGTCAAGCAGGCCAAGCGCATCGGTCAGGCCGAGCAGATCCGCGACAAGGCGCTGGAGACCCTGCTCGAGCAGGTCGAGGTGCCCCTGCCCGAGGCGATCGTCCAGGCCCAGGTCGACGACACCGTGCACAACGCGATCCACGGCCTCGACCACGACGAGGCGAAGTTCGCCGAGGCGCTGGAGGCCGAGGGCAGCACCCGCGAGGAGTTCGACGCCGACAACCGCTCGAACGCGGAGAAGGCCGTCAAGACCCAGCTGCTGATGGACGCCGTGGCCGACGAGCTCGACATCCAGGTCGGCCAGAACGACCTCACCGAGCGCCTCGTCCTGATGTCGCGGCAGTACGGCATCGAGCCGCAGCAGCTGCTGCAGGTGCTGCAGCAGAACAACCAGCTGCCCACCATGTTCGCCGACGTCCGTCGCGGGCTGACCATCGCCGCGGTCGTGCACGGGGCCACCGTCACCGACTCCGAGGGCAACGACGTCGACACGACGGAGTTCTTCGGGCCGACCACCCCGCTCGAGGCAGAAGCTGCCGACGACGCCGAGGAAGCCGCCGACGAGGCCGTTGAAGCAACCGACGAGGCCGACGAGTCCAAGTAACCCCGAAGTGACGCTGTGAGCGAACGACCCCGGTCTGGGGAGTCCTCACCGCTCAGCTTTGGTTAGTGTCAGTGAACGAGTACGCAAACTCGAGAAAGCAGGTATTCCAGCCGTGACTGACATGCGTTCGGGCGCGTCGGGGCTCAACCTCACCGACTCCGTCTATGAGCGGTTGCTGGCCGAGCGGATCATCTTCCTGGGCACCCAGGTCGACGACGACATCGCCAATCGGCTGTGCGCGCAGATTCTGCTGCTGGCCGCTGAGGACCCCAGCAAGGACATCAACCTCTACATCAACTCACCCGGCGGATCGGTGACCGCCGGCATGGCGATCTACGACACGATGGTCCTCGCGCCGTGTGACGTGGCCACCTACGCCATGGGTCTCGCCGCGTCGATGGGCGAGTTCCTCCTCGCCGCGGGCACCAAGGGCAAGCGCTACGCCCTGCCGCACGCGCGGATCATGATGCACCAGCCCAGCGCTGGCATCGGCGGCAGTGCCGCCGACATCGCGATCCAGGCCGAGCAGTTCGCGTTGACGAAGAAGGAAATGAACCGGCTCAACGCCGAGTTCACCGGCCAGACGCTCGAGCGCGTCGAGGCCGACGCGGATCGCGACCGCTGGTTCACCGCCCCCGAGGCGCTCGAATACGGCTTCGTCGACCACATCATCACCCACGCCAACTTCAACGGGAGTGCCTCATGACGCAGCCCCACGGCGGTGCCGTGAATCCGATTCAGGCGCGCTACATCCTTCCGTCGTTCATCGAGCACTCCAGCTTCGGCGTCAAGGAGTCCAACCCGTACAACAAGCTCTTCGAGGAGCGCATCATCTTCCTCGGCGTGCAGGTCGACGACGCGTCGGCGAACGACATCATGGCGCAGCTGCTGGTACTGGAGTCCCTTGACCCCGACCGCGACATCACCATGTACATCAACTCGCCCGGTGGTTCGTTCACCTCGCTGATGGCGATCTACGACACCATGCAGTACGTGCGCGCCGACATCCAGACGGTGTGCCTCGGTCAGGCGGCCTCGGCCGCGGCTGTGCTGCTGGCCGCAGGCACGCCCGGCAAGCGGATGGCGCTGCCCAACGCGCGCATCCTGATCCACCAGCCCGCCGTCGGTGGGGCGATCCAGGGCCAGGTCTCCGACCTCGAGATCCAGGCCGCCGAGATCGAGCGCATGCGCACGCTGATGGACACGACGCTGGCCCGTCACACCGGCAAGGACGCCGCGGTCATCCGCAAGGACACCGACCGCGACAAGATCCTCACCGCTGCCGATGCCAAGGAGTACGGCATCATCGACACGGTCCTGGCGTACCGCAAGCTCTCCGCGCAGCCGGCCTGACGCACGCCGCGGTGCGGTCCAATCTTCTGCGGACCGCACCGCGCGAGCGCGCGTACCGTGGTTTGGGACGACGCCTCACCGGACGGGTTGACGACACGCCAACGACGCGGGGCACGTTCCGGAAGACCATCGGACACCGCAGGGGATATGTTCTCCCTCGACACAGATGAATACCAACGGCACTATTCGGCTTTATCGGTCGCATGGCGCCGGAAGATACGGGTAGCGTCGGGAGAAACCCCGAGGTGATCTTGCACACCGAGACAAACCGACGGCGATCAGGAAAGTAGGGCCGCAGGGACAATGGCGCGCATCGGAGACGGCGGCGATCTGCTGAAGTGCTCGTTCTGTGGAAAGAGCCAGAAGCAAGTCAAGAAGCTCATTGCGGGTCCAGGCGTGTACATCTGCGACGAGTGCATCGACCTCTGCAACGAGATCATCGAAGAGGAACTGGCCGACGCCGACGACGTCAAACTCGACGAGCTGCCCAAGCCGGCCGAGATTCGCGAGTTCCTCGAGGGCTACGTGATCGGGCAGGACACGGCCAAGCGCACCCTCGCGGTCGCGGTCTACAACCACTACAAGCGCATCCAGGCGCAGGAGAAGTCGCGCGACTCGCGTGCCGAGCCCGTCGAGCTGGCCAAGTCCAACATCCTGATGCTCGGCCCCACCGGCTGCGGCAAGACGTACCTGGCGCAGACGTTGGCCAAGATGCTCAACGTCCCGTTCGCCATCGCCGACGCCACCGCGCTGACCGAAGCCGGCTACGTCGGCGAGGACGTCGAGAACATCCTCCTGAAGTTGATCCAGGCCGCCGACTACGACGTCAAGCGTGCCGAGACCGGCATCATCTACATCGACGAGGTCGACAAGATCGCCCGCAAGAGCGAGAACCCGTCGATCACCCGCGACGTGTCCGGTGAGGGCGTGCAGCAGGCGCTGCTGAAGATCCTCGAGGGCACGCAGGCCTCGGTGCCCCCGCAGGGCGGCCGCAAGCACCCGCACCAGGAATTCATCCAGATCGACACCACGAACGTGCTGTTCATCGTGGCGGGCGCGTTTGCCGGGCTGGAGCGCATCGTCTCCGACCGCGTGGGCAAGCGCGGCCTGGGCTTCGGCGCCGAGGTGCGCAGCAAGGCCGAGATCGACACCCAGGACCACTTCGCCGAGGTCATGCCCGAGGATCTGATCAAGTTCGGTCTGATCCCCGAGTTCATCGGCCGTCTCCCGGTCGTCGCCTCGGTGACGAACCTGGACAAGGAGTCCCTGGTCACCATCCTGTCCCAGCCGAAGAACGCGCTGGTCAAGCAGTACAGCCGGCTGTTCGAGATGGACGGCGTGGAACTGGAGTTCACCCCCGACGCCCTCGACGCGATCGCCGACCAGGCAATCCATCGCGGCACCGGTGCCCGTGGTCTGCGCGCCATCATGGAGGAAGTCCTGCTGCCGGTGATGTACGACATCCCCAGCCGCGACGACGTCGCCAAGGTGGTCGTGACCAAGGAGACCGTCGAGGACAACGTCCTGCCGACCATCGTGCCGCGCAAGCCGCCGCGCGCGGAACGGCGCGAGAAGAGCGCCTAGCTTTCAGATTGCACCGAGGGTCGTGAATCCATTGGATTCACGACCCTCTCTGCATTCCTGGCGAACTTACTCGGTCGCTTGGTTCCACTCGTAGGCCAGGAACTTTCCGTCGAGTGTGACCACCACGCGGTCACCGCCGGGATGCGGCTTCTTCTCGACGTTGACGCTGAAGTTGATGGCACTCATGATGCCGTCGCCGAACTGTTCGTGGATCAGCTCCTTGATCGCCCCGCCGTAGACCGACAGCGCCTCGTAGAACCGGTAGACGGTCGGGTCGGTGGGCACCGCGGTCTCGAAGCCGCCGCGCATCGGGACGGCCGCCAGCACGGTGACCGCCGCGTCGTCGAGGTCGAGCAGCGCGGCCAGGACGGTGCCGACCTCGCGGGGGATCGGGTGCTGGCCGAGCAATGCCGCGGTGGTCCACACCACCGGGCGGTCGACCGCGTCGGCGAGTTGCTGCCACGTCAGCCCCTTGGCGAGGCGCGCGGCGATGATCTGCTGGGTGATCTCGTCTCTGGTCATGCGCTCAGGGGATCACAGATGCGACGGGTGCGCAGAGGCTCCGAGACGGCGTTCAACGACCACCTCGTCGACCAGGTCGGCGATTGCCGCGACGCCGTCACGACGGGCGTGGGCGCACTGCAGGTTCCGCGCCGCGTCGCGATACGAGTCGTCCCCGACGACCCGGCGCACCGCACGCTTCACCATGGCGGGGGTGGGCACACCGGTGCGCAGGTTGACCCCGACGCCGAACCACTCGACGCGGGCCGCGACCTCGGGCTTGTCCTCGGTGTTGCCGGCGACGACCAGGGGCACGCCGGCCGACAGCGCGCGTTGCACGGCCCCGTACCCGCCGTTGGTCACCATGACGTCGACCGACGGCAGCAGGATATCGTGCGGGATGAACTCCGCGGCGAAGGTGTTCGGGGGCAATGGATGTCGCAGCTCGCTGACCGGTCGCCCGCCGGTGGTCACCACCACGGTGACGTCCTCGTCGGCGAGCGCCTCGATGGTGGGCTCGATCAGCCTGCTCAGGTCGGCGTTGTCGACGGTGCCCTGGGTGACGTGGACGACCGGACGTTCGGCGGCCAACTCCAGCCACCATGGCGGCGCGACGAAGCCGTCGGCAGGCAGCGGGTTGACCGCGCCGACGAACCGGACGTGCGCTGGCAGGTCGCTGCGGTGATATTCGAACTCTGGGACCGTGGGGACGATCATCCGGTCGGCGAGGACGGCCGAATCCAGCAGGAAGACAGGTAGTTTCGGGTGTCCGAGCGCCTTGAGCATGGTGTCGGCGGCGAGGTGCGACCGACGCAGCAGATACTTCTGAGCCACCACGTTGAGCAGGCGGTGACGCAGTCGTCCCGTCGCGCCAAGGTGCGGCGAGATCCCTGTGCCGCCCGGCGCGGTGTCACGGCTGGAGAGGAACAACGGCGTCGTCGTGTAGCTCAGCACCGGTGGTCGCGCGGCGGGGTCGCCGAGCAACATGGGCAGGATCCCGAGGAAGAAGGCGTCGGCCAGGATCACGTCGAACCGGGTGGCGGCCATCAATTCGTCCAGCGCCGCGGCCTGCAGCGGCATGGGTCGGACGAAGACGTGTTCGACGTCGAAGTTGAGCCGGTCGACGCCGGAGGTCTCCGCGCGGCCGGGCAGGTCGTCGAGCGAACCGCCCTGGTCGGCGCCGAACGGCAGCGCCCGCAGTGTCGCCCCCGTCGCGCGCACCTCCTTGGCGAATCGTCCGGAGGTGAGGACGGTGACGGAGTGTCCCCGTCTCACCAGCCCCCGGGCCACGTTCAGCAGTGGGGCCACGTGTCCGACGTGCGGGCATGCGGCGATCAGAATCTCGGCCATGGTTGGCTCCCTCGTCCAGTAGTGCGTGCATCGATGGCTGCGATGTTTCGCGACGGGGGACGGCGGAGCTTGAAGGTTGGCTGGAGATCGGGTGGAGATCAGTGCTTGACGCGGTCCTGGCGGGTGTAGACGTTCATCGAGCTGCCGCGCAGGAATGCGACCAGCGTCAGGCCGGCCTGGGCGGCCAGGTCGACGGCGAGCGAGGACGGTGCCGAGACCGCGGCCAGGATGGGAATGCCTGCCATCACGGCCTTTTGGGTCAACTCGAAGGACGCTCGCCCGCTGACCAGCAGTACGGTGCCCGTCAGGGGGATCCGGTCGTTCTCGACGGCCCATCCGATGACCTTGTCGACGGCGTTGTGCCTGCCGACGTCCTCGCGGACGACGAGCATCGTGCCGTCGGCGTCGAACAGTGCGGCACCGTGCAACCCGCCGGTGGTGGCGAAGATGCGCTGCGCACTGCGGAGTTGGGTGGGCATGGCGGACAACGTCTCCGACGCGACGACGGTCGGATCGTCACCGGGGGAGTGCCGGCTGATGAGCCGGATGGCGTCGATCGAGCCCTTGCCGCAGACTCCGCACGACGAGGTGGTGTAGAAGTTCCTGGTCACGTCCACGCTGGGCGCCGGAACGTCGGCTCCCAGCGTCACGTCGAGCACGTTGTAGGTGTTCAGGCCGTCCTCGCCGGCACCACTGCAGTACTGCACCGCAAGGATGTCGGCGCGCCCACCGATGACGCCCTCGGTCAGTAGAAAGCCTTGCGTCAGTTCGACGTCGGATCCCGGCGTGCGCATCGTCACGCTGAGCGCGGTGCCGTTGACGCGGATCTCCATCGGCTCTTCGACGGCAAGCGTCTCGGGCCTGGCGGTGGCGCCGTCGGCGGTGAGATGGCTGGCCCGACGGCGTGCGGTGACCCTACCCACGTCGTGCCTCCATTCGGATCTGCACGGCCTTGGACACCGGCGTGTTGGAGCGGGCCGCCACGTGGTCCAGCGCGACCAGCGAGTTGGTCTCCGGATAGTAGGACGCCGCGTTGCCGACTGGCGTCGAGTACGGGACGATCAGGAAGTCCTCGGCTCGGCGCTCCTCGAGGTCGCCTGCGGCAGTGGTGAATTCGGACACCAGGTCGACGCGGTCGCCCTCGCTGAAGCCGAGCGAGGCGATGTCGGCCGGGTTGACGAAGACCACTCGGCGGCCTCCCTTCACGCCGCGGTAGCGGTCGTCGAGCCCGTAGATGGTGGTGTTGTACTGGTCGTGGCTGCGCAGGGTCTGCAGGATCAGGCGACCCTCCGGCACGGGGATCCACTCCATGGGGTTGACCGCGAAATTGGCCTTGCCCGTGGTGGTGGGGAACTCGCGGGAGTCGCGCGGCGGGTGGGGCAGCTGAAAGCCGTCGGGCTGACGGACCTTGCGGTTGTAGTCCGCGCAGCCGGGCACCACCGCCGCGATGGCGTCGCGGACCCGGTCGTAGTCGGCCCGGAACGCCTCCCACGGGACGGGGTGGTCGGCGCCGAGCACGGCGCGCGCCAACTCGCTGATGATGGCGACCTCGCTGCGGACGTGCTCGCCCGGCGGCTGCAGGCTGCCGCGGGACAGGTGCACCATCGACATCGAATCCTCCACCGACACCTGTTGTTTGGCGCCCGACTGCAGGTCCTTGTCGGTGCGCCCCAGCGACGGCAGGATCAGCGCGGTGCGACCCGTCGTCAGGTGGCTGCGGTTGAGCTTCGTCGAGACCTGCACCGTCAGCGAGCAGTTGCGCAGCGCCGCCTCGGTGACCTCGGTGTCCGGCGTCGCCAGCGCGAAGTTGCCGCCCATGCCCATGAACACCGACGCGTGACCGTCGCGCATGGCGCGGATGGCGTCGACGGTGTCCATGCCGTGCTTGCGCGGGCTGACGATGCCGAACTCGGAATCCAATGCCTGCAAGAAGTTCTCGGGCATCTGCTCCCAGATGCCCATCGTGCGGTCGCCCTGGACGTTGGAGTGCCCGCGCACCGGGCACACCCCGGCGCCCGGCTTGCCCATCATGCCGCGCATCAACAGCAGGTTGGTGAGCTCGGAGATCATCGGCACGGCGTGCCGGTGCTGCGTCAAACCCATTGCCCAGCAGGCAACCGTGCGATCGGAGGCGATCAGCATCTGGGCCAACCGCTCCAGTTGACTGCGGTCGATGCCCGTCGCCTCGAGCACCTCGTCGAGGTCGACGGCGCGGGTCTGCGCCTCGTAGGCCTCGAAGTTAGCGCAGTGCTGGGCGATGAACTCGCGGTCGACCACGGTGCCCGGCGCCAGGTCGTCGGCCTCCAGCAGCAGCCGGCCGAGCCCGGCGAACAGCGCCATGTCGCCGCCCAGCCGGATCTGCACGAATTCGTCGGCGATGCCGATGCCGTGACCGATGACGCCGTTGACCTTCTGCGGGTCCTTGAACCGCATCAGCCCGGCCTCGGGCAGCGGGTTGATCGCGATGATCTTCGCGCCGTTCTCCTTGGCCTTCTCCAGCACCGAGAGCATCCGCGGATGGTTGGTGCCGGGATTCTGCCCGGCGATGACGATGACGTCGGCCTTCTCGAGGTCCTCCACGGTCACCGAGCCCTTGCCGATGCCGATCGAGTCGGTCAGCGACGCACCCGAGGACTCGTGGCACATGTTCGAACAGTCCGGCAGGTTGTTGGTGCCGTAGCTGCGGACCAGCAGTTGGTAGAGGAAGGCGGCTTCGTTGCTGGTGCGCCCCGAGGTGTAGAAGACGGCCTCGTCCGGGCTGGCGAGAGCGTTGAGGTGTTGGGCGATCACGTGATACGCGTGCTCCCAGCTGATGGGACGGTAGTGGTCGTCGCCCTCGCGCAAGATCACCGGATGGGTGAGTCTGCCCTGCTGACTGAGCCAGTACTCGGGACGCTCGGCCAGGTCGGCCATCGAGTGCCGCGCGAAGAAGTCGGGGGTGATGACGCGCTTGGTGGCTTCCTCGGCGACCGCCTTGGCGCCGTTCTCGCAGAACTCGGCGAACTTGCGGCCGCCGTGCTCCTCGGGCCAGGCGCAGCCCGGGCAGTCGAAACCCTTGCGCTGGTTGAGCCGGACCAACGCGGCAGCCGTGCGCAGCGGACCCATCGACGTCACGCCGCGCTGCAGCGAGACCATCACGGCCTTCACCCCGGCCGCTTCGTGCTCCGGACCCGTGACGGCCACGGAGTGCTCGTCGTACTTCACCGCGATGTCGTGGCTGACGTCACGACCCGTCATCCGACGCCGAATACCCATGTCTCCAATCTAGGCCGGTGGATTCAAGATCTGCACCAGGCCGCCGGTGACGCCGGCGACGAACAGCCGCCCGGTCGTGGCGTCGACGCCGAGGGTGTACGGGTTCTGGACCGTGGCCAGGCGCGCGACCTCGCGGGGTGTGTCGGTGGCCATGTCGTAGCCGACGACTTCGTTGGTGGCCGACGACGCGACCCACAGGCGGTCGCGCGTCGGGTCGTAGGCGATGCCGTACGGCGCCCCGGCCTGCGGCACGCTGGCCACCTCCTTCGGCTCGGTGCTGAACACCCGCACGGCGTCGCCCCGGGTGTCGGCCGCGACGTAGCGACCGTGCTTGTCCGCGACCAGGTGGGTCGGGCCGGCGCCGGCGGGGGTGGACCCCACGATGGTGAGCTTGTCGGCGTCGTAGACGGTGAGGTCGTTCTTGCGGACGTCGAGCATGCCCATCAAGTTGCCCACCGGTGCCATGCCCGCGGGTTGCACGCTGTCGGTGAACACCTTCACGATGTCGTCGCCGCGGATGACGGTCGTCGTCCCGCCGTGTTCGTTGGCCACGAACACGCTGCCGTTCGGCGCCTCGGACGCGTCGTGGGGAACGGTGCCGGTGATGATCTGCGGTTCGGCGGTGCCGCCCGGCAGGTCGACGCGCACCAGGGCGTTGGCGCTCTCGACGGGCACCAGCACCGGGCCGCCGGGCTTGGCCAACTGGAGGTGGCGGACGGCGCCGGGCAGCGGGACCCGCTTGGTCACGTCACCGGTGTCGGCGTTCATCAGCACCAACTCGTAGGGGTTGCGCGTGGCGACGGCGACCGTGCGGGTCAGCGCGTCGACGACGACGCCCTCGGGTGAGTCGCCGACGGGTACGACGCGGCCGGGTGGGGGGCTCGCCGGCGCGGGCGCCTGACCGGGTTCCGCCGGCGGCGGCAGGGCGTCGGCGGGTGGCCGGGTGCCCTCGGTCGGCACCCCCGTCGGCAGCAGGCCGGTGGTGGTGGGCGTGGTCGGCGGGGCGGCCTGCGATGACTGGGGCGCCTCCTGCGCCGACCCGCATCCCGCGGCGAGCATCGCGACGGCCACCAGGCATGCCAAACGTCTCATGGGTCCTGCCTACCCGCCCGCGCCGAGTGTGAGCCCCCTGGCGGTCAACGGTAAGACTTTCGCCATGCGGCCCACGGTCGACGTCATGCCAGCGGACACCCGGCGGACCACCGCCCACCCGGACTCCTCCAACAGGGCGATGCGTTCGATGTCCCACGATCGTTGCCGGGCGTCGGCCCAGTGCTGCACGCCGTCGTACTCGACCGCCACCTTCCACTCCCGCCAGCCCATGTCCACTCGCACGCGGACTTGGCCCCGGCGGTCGAGGAACTCGATCTGCGTCTCCGGCCGCGGCAGTCCGGCGTCAACCAGCAGCAGGCGCAGTCGTGTCTCGCGCGGCGACTCGGCGCCGCCGTCGACCCGGTCGAGCACCGACCTCAGCCGGCGCACGCCGCGGACGCCCGGCCGGTCGGCGGCGACTGCCATGACGTCGGCTGGCGTGACTGCCGTCGCCCGGAGCAACGCGTCAAGCATGGGCACCGCCAGCCGGGCGGGACGGGTGCGGCCGATGTCGAACGCCGTGCGAGCGGGCGTTGTCACGGACATACCGCAGATCAGCATGGTTTCGTCGGCGCGCATCTCGTAGCTGCGGACGACGATCCCCGACTGGTGGTTGCGGTCCGACCGGATCACCTCGGCGGGCAACCCCGCGTCGAGCCATCTCGCACCGTGCAACGCCGCCGCCGACACCCCGGCGAGGGTGACGCCCTCGCCCAGGGACAGCCAGGCCGCGCGGGCCTTCGTAGCCGCGGTGAGTTCGACATCCGTGGCGAGGTAGACGTCCCGGTACAGCCGTCGGTGCCGAGTGCGCAGCTGGTGCCGGGTGAGCCGGCCGGTGGCCATGGCCGCGCTGCCGAGGAACGGTTCGTCGTTCATGGTCGAACGGTCGGGCAATGCACCGACGCGACTGGTCCCTCGACGCACGCCGACCGTTGGCCCTGTGGACGAATCACGGTCTGTGCATCGCCATGGGCCCCACGTTCAGCCTCGCGAAATTTGCTAACTCCGCTTTCTGTCGGTGACGTCGGCGTAACAGTCCCGGAACAAGGCGTTCTTACTGTTGGCCGGTCTAGTCCGCGAAACAGTTGCGGACGCGCGCGGGGAAGAGGAACTCCATTGAGCGGAAACGCGGTCCGTCTGCAGGCGATCAACAACGTCGAGGCCTACGTGCCACCTGCGTTCAGCTTCGACCCCACCGAGGCACCCGGCGAGATCTGGGGCGCCAACGTCTTCACCCTGGCCGAGATGCGGCTGCGCCTGCCGAAGGCGGCGTACAAGTCCGTCGTCGCCACGATCGAGAAGGGCGCCAAGCTCGACCCCGCGATCGCCGACTCCGTCGCCTCGGTGATGAAGGACTGGGCGCTGAGCAAGGGTGCCACCCACTACGCGCACGTCTTCTACCCGATGACCGGGCTCACCGCCGAGAAGCACGACAGCTTCCTCGAGCCCGTCGGTGACGGTCAGACGCTGGCCGAGTTCGCCGGCAAGACCCTGATCCAGGGCGAGCCGGACGCGTCCAGCTTCCCGTCGGGCGGTCTGCGCAGCACCTTCGAGGCGCGCGGCTACACCGGGTGGGACGTCACCAGCCCCGCCTACATCCTGGAGAACCCCAACGGCAACACCCTGTGCATCCCGACGGTCTTCGTCTCGATGACCGGTGAGGCGCTGGACTACAAGACGCCGCTGCTGCGGAGCCAGCAGGCGATGGGCGCCCAGGCCGAGCGCATCCTGAAGTTGTTCGGCCACGAAGACTTCGACCACATCGTGTCCTTCTGCGGTCCCGAGCAGGAGTACTTCCTCGTCGACCGACACTTCTTCCTGGCCCGGCCCGACCTGATCAACGCCGGCCGCACCCTGTTCGGCGCGAAGCCGCCCAAGGGCCAGGAGTTCGACGACCACTACTTCGGCGCCATCCCGGACCGGGTGCTGGGCTTCATGATGGACACCGAGCGCGAGCTGTTCAAGCTCGGCATCCCGGCCAAGACCCGCCACAACGAGGTCGCGCCAGGGCAATTCGAGATCGCGCCGATGTTCGAGCGGGCCAACATCGCCGCCGACCACCAGCAGCTGCTGATGACGACGTTCAAGACCATCGCCAAGAAGCACGGCATGGAATGTCTCTTCCACGAGAAGCCGTTCGCGGGTGTCAACGGGTCGGGCAAGCACGTCAACTTCTCACTCGGCAACGCGCAGTTCGGCAGCCTCTTGGTGCCGGGTGACACGCCGCACGAGAACGCGCAGTTCCTGGTGTTCTGCGCTGCGGTCATCCGCGCGGTGCACAAGTTCGCCGGTCTGCTTCGGGTCTCGGTGGCCTCGGCAACCAACGATCACCGCCTGGGCGCCAACGAGGCGCCGCCGGCGATCATCTCGATCTTCCTTGGCGACCAGCTGGCCGACGTGTTCGACCAGATCGCCAAGGGCGCGGCGACGTCGTCGAAGGGCAAGGGCACCATGATCATCGGCGTCGACACGCTGCCGATCCTGCCCACCGACCCCGGTGACCGTAACCGCACCAGTCCATTCGCGTTCACGGGCAACAGGTTCGAGTTCCGGGCGCCGGGCTCGGGGCAGACCATCAACGTGCCGATGATCATCCTGAACACGATCATGGCCGACTCGCTGGACTACATGGCGACGTGGCTGGAGAAGGCCGTCGGCGACGGCGAGGACTTCGACATGGCCGTCCAGAAGCTGCTCACCGAGATCATCACCGAGCACGGCGCGGTGGTGTTCAACGGCGACGGCTACTCGGAGAACTGGCAGACCGAGGCCGCGGAACGCGGGCTGCCGAACCTCAAGACGACGCTCGACGCCATCCCGGAGCTGGGCAAGCCGGAGGCGATCGAGGTCTTCGAGAAGTACGGCGTCTTCAACGCACGCGAACTGCACAGCCGCGAGGAGGTCCGCTACGAGACCTACGTGCTGACGGTCAACGTCGAGGCGAAGCTGACCCTGGAACTCGGTTCGACGGTGATTCTGCCTGCGGCCGTGCGCTATCAGACCGAGTTGGCGTCGAACGTGGCCACGCTCAAGACGGCCGGCGTCGAGCCCGACACCACGCTGCTGCAGATGGTCTCGACGCCCATCTCCGAGCTCACGGGTGCGTTGTCGGCGCTGAAGACGGCGATGGAGGCGCACGGTGGCGACACCGGCGCCGAGGAGGCCGCGCATGCGCAGAGCCTGCTGGGGCTGATGGACGCGGTCCGTGCCGCTGCCGACACGCTGGAAGGCATCGTGGCCGACGATCTTTGGCCGCTGCCGACCTACCAGGAGATGTTGTACATCCTCTGAGTCAACCGTTCAGGGCACCGGCGCTCCGCGACATGCGGGGCGCCGGTGTCGTGTCCAGGGTCGGATAGTGCACCCGCTCCATCTCGCCGCTGGCGAGTGAGCGGGTGGCGGCCTCGGCGACGGCCTGAGCCTTCAGCGCCTCGCCCAGATCGGGGCCGACGGGGCTGCCGTCACGCAGCGCTTCGACGAAGTGGTCGAGCGCCGCAGAATAACTCGGAGCGACCCGCTCGAACCACCCGGCGTGCAGGCCGTTCTCGACGACCTGCCCCGCGCCGTACCGTACGACGGCTCCGCTGCGGTGCCGTCGCGCCTCGACCATGCCGGTCGACCCGAGCACCTCGATGCGTTCGTCGTAGCCGTAACCGATCTGGCGCGCGCTGTCGATCTGGACCAGTGCGCCCCCGGGCAGTCGCAGTGTGACGGCGGAGAGGTCGACGTCGCGGTGGTCGGCGAGCCGTGGCTCGACCATCGTCGACCCGGTGGCGAACACCGACTCTGGATCCAGCCCGGAGATCCACCGCACCAGGTCGAAGAAGTGCACGGTCTGGTCGCGCATCTGGCCGCCGGAGACGGCGATGTACGCGAGCGGCGGCAACACCGGTCCGCGGGTGGTCATCTGGATCAGATGGACGTCGCCCACCGCGCCGGAGCTGACGACGCGCTGCAGTTCGGCGTAGTCGCGGTCGAAGCGGCGGTTGAAGTCGACCATCGCCGTGACGCCGCGGTCGCGGACGTAGCCGACGACCTCGACCGCCCGCGCGAGGTTGAGGTCGACGGGCTTCTCGCACAGCACCGGGATGCCCGCGGCGGCCGCCGCCCGGAGGTGCTCGGCGTGGGTGTCGGTCGACGACGCGATCAGGATCGCGTCGACGGCGTGCGGGTCGAAGACCTCGGCAAGGTCGGCCGCGACGCGGCAACGATGCTGAGCGGCAACGGCTTCCGCTCGGATTGGGTCGACGTCGTAGACGAGGGCGAAGTCGACGTCCGGGTGCGCGGCGAGGTTGGCGGCGTGGACGCCACCGATGAATCCGGCGCCGACCAACGCGAAGCGCGGCATCTCAGACACCCGCCATCGGACGCGCGTGCTCCGCGTCGACCCAGGCGCCGTCGAGGGCGTGCGACGCCGCGGCGGCCTCCACGAAGCGGACCCCGATCAACCCGTCGACGCCGGTTGGAATGGATAGCTCCCGGGTGGGTGCCGGGGTGCCGTCGCGGCGGGCTCGCAGCACCTCGGCCAGATCGCCGTAGAAGTTGGCGAACGCCTCGAGGAAGCCCTCGGGGTGGCCCATGCCGGGTCGGGTCAGCCGGGTGGCGTCCTCGGACAGCGAGCCCATGCCCTGGGCGAGAGTCGTCGAGGCGCCGTCCCGGTCGCGCAGGACGAGGTGCTGCGGGTCCTCGTGCCGCCATTCGAGGGCGGCGTTTTCACCGAAGACGCGCAGGCGCAGCCCGTGCTCGTTGCCGGTCGCGGCCATGCTGGCCCACAAGGTGGCGGGCGCGCCGTTGGACAGGGTGAGCCGCACCGAGGCGTTGTCGAAGACCCGCCGCCCGGGCACCAGCGTCGTGAGCTCGGCCGAGATTCTGGCGGGTTCCAGGTTCGTCACGTAACGCAGGAGGTGCAGCGCGTGGGTGCCGAGATCGCTGAGCACGCTGGGGAAACCGGCGACCTCGGGGTCGGTCCGCCACCGCGCCTGCCGGTGGTCGCCGAGTTCCAGTGGCGTCGACGCCCACCCGGAGGCGTGCTCGACGACCACCAGGCGGACGGCGCCCAGGGCGCCGTCGCGGACGAGTCGCGCCGCGTGCCGCACCATCGCGTACGCCGAATAGCAGTGGGGGACGGCGAGTATCGCGCCCGTCGACTCCGCGATCTCGATCAGCTCGGCCGAGGTTCGCGAGTCCCGGGTCAGCGGCTTCTCGCACACCACCGAGATGCCCGCCTCGAGGAACGTGCGGGCAATCTCGAAGTGGCTGTCGTTCGGCGTGGCCACGGTGACGACGTCGACGCCGTCGGGTCGCGCGCCTTCGGCGGCCGCCATCTCGCGGTGATCGCGGTAGACGCGGTCGACGCCGAGGTCCCGGGCCATGTCGGCCGACGATTTCTGGTCGCGGCCGAACACCCCGGCGGCCAGCACGTACCGGTCGTCGAGCCGCATGGCGTGGCGGTGGGTCTTGCCGATGTCGGCGCCCGCGCCGCCACCCACCATGCCGGCGACCAGCCGACGGCTTCCTGGTTCGCTCACGATGCTGCTCCTCGTTTCGTGGACAGAATGGGACCGGTCCCAGTACCGTACGGGTCAGGCGACGAAGGATCAATATGCTGACTGCCATGAGTCCACCGGACGGGCGTGACCGCCCCGCCACGATCCGTGACGTCGCGGCCCGGGCGGGGGTGTCGAAGTCGCTGGTGTCCCGGGTACTCCGCGGCGAGGCCAACGTCAGCGCCGCCCGACGCGACACCGTCCTGACCGCCATGTCGGATCTGGGCTACCGTCCCAACGCGATCGCCAGGGGGCTGTCGGAGTCGCGCAGTGCGACCGTCGGCGTGATGCTCAACGACCTCCGCAACCCGTGGTTCGTCTCGCTGCTGGAAGGGCTCACCACCACGCTCGACGCGGTCGGGATGGCACCGGTGCTCGCCGACAGTCACCTCGACCGACGCGTCGGCCGCGACACCGTGGAAACCCTTCTGGCACAACGCGTCGACGGCCTCGTCGTCGTCGGCACCACCGATCTGGGTGAGGCGATCGGACGCGCGGCCGAGATCGTGCCGGTGGTCGTCGCTGGAACCCACGAGCCGAACCTGCCGACGGTCGACGTCGCCGCGGACGACGACCTCGTCGGCGCCCGGTTGGCCACCCGGCACCTACTCGATCTCGGACACCGCCGCATCGCCCACCTGGAAGGCCCCGGAATCGTCGGGTCGTTGCGGCGCAAGGGTTTTCTCGACACCATGGCCGAGGCGGGTGGCGCCGACGATGCGCTCGTCGAGATCTCCGGCATGACCGAGGAGGGTGGTTACGCCGCAGCCGCGCGGTTGCTCGACCGGCCGGAGCGTCCGACGGCGATCTTCGCCTTCAACGACGTCAGCTGCGTGGGCGCGCTGTCGGCGGCCGCCGACCGGGACCTTGCGGTGCCCCGGGACCTCTCGCTGGTGGGTTACGACGACACGTATCTGGCGCGCATCCGGCACCTGTCGTTGACGTCGGTCGACAACGGCAACTTCGCGGTCGGCGTGCAAGCCGCGAAGTTCCTGCTGCAGCGTCTCGAGCGACCGCGGGACGCGCGGCGGGTATACCTGCACCAGCCGGCCCTGAGCATCCGGCGGTCCACGTCGCCACCGCGATCGCATCAGGTCGAGACGTCGACCACCCTCTGATGGCCCTCGATGGCGAACCGCTGTCCGCTGTCGATCTCCTCGACCTTGACCTCGCGTCCGCAGACGGGGCAGGCCGTCGCCACGTCGGGCGGCGGCCCCTCGGGCAGTACGCGACCGCTTCCTTCACACTCCTGGTCCATGGCGTCCTCGTACCCCGCTGCGGTGACGCCCACACGGACTCAGCGATGTTCCAGGTTTGCCATGGCAGCATGGTGCCGATGAGCTGGAAACACCGTCGCGGCGTGGGTCGGTCACTGGTCGTCCTGGCCGCGGTGGTCGCGATCGGTGCGGTGACCGCCGGCTGCGGCGGGACCGTCGGCGGCAAGCCGGAGGCCAGTGCCGAGCGGGCGGATGGAACCGTGCAGTGGGGGCCGTGCCGCGTCGTGTCCGGAGGTGGCGACGGGCAGCTGCCCAAGGGTGCGGAGTGCGGAAAGCTCACCGTGCCGGTTGATTACGCCAAGCCCGACGCCGGCACCGCCGACCTGGCGCTCATCCGCTTTCCCGCCACCGGCCAGAAGATCGGATCACTCGTGGTCAATCCCGGCGGTCCCGGCGAGTCGGGGGTTGACGCCGCGGTGGGCATGCTGGAGGAGCTGCCGACGGAGATCCGGCAGCGATTCGACCTGGTCGGGTTCGACCCACGCGGAATTGGCTCGTCCACGCCGGCGGTGCGCTGCAACTCCGACGCCGAGGCCGACGCCGAGCGCGCCGACCCGCAGGTCGACTACAGCCCCGCCGGCGTCGCCCGCATCGAGGACAAGGAGAAGCAGTTCGTGCAGCGCTGCGTGGACCGGATGGGCAAGGAATTCCTCGCCAACGTCGGAACCGCCAGCGTCGCCAAGGATCTCGACGCATTGCGGGCCGCGCTGGGCGACGACAAGCTGACCTACCTCGGCTATTCCTACGGCACCCTGATCGGCTCGGCCTACGCAGAGGCCTTCCCGGACAAGGTGCGGGCGATGATCCTCGACGGCGCCGTCGACCCCGACGCCGACCCGATCCAGGCCGACGTCAGCCAGGCGGCCGGCTTCCAGAAGGCGTTCGACGACTACGCCAAGGACTGCGCCAAGAGCCCCCGGTGCCCGCTCGGCACCGACCCCGCCAAGGCCGTCGACGTCTACCACCACCTGGTCGACCCCCTGGTGGCGAAGCCGGCCCCCACCCACGACCCGCGCGGACTCGGTTTCGGCGACGCCGTCACGGGCACCACCATGGCGCTGTACTCCCCGAGCATGTGGAAGCAGTTGACCGACGGACTGACCGAGCTCACCCAGGGCCACGGCGACACGCTGCTGGAGTTGGCCGACGACTACGCCCAACGCGACGAGCAGGGCCACTACGCCAACAGCAGTGACGCGCAGATCGCCGTCACGTGCGTCGACCAGCCGCCGGTCACCGATCGCGCGAAGGTCGTCGATCAGGACCGGCAGTTGCGAAGGGTGGCGCCGTTCATGACGTATGGGCCGTTCACGGGCGACGCGCCGCTCGACGACTGCGCGTTCTGGCCGGTGCCTCCGACGCGCACGACGCATGCGGCCGCCGCGCCCGGCCTGCCGCCCGTTCTGGTGGTGTCCACGACCCACGACCCGGCCACCCCGTATCAGGCGGGCGTCGACCTGGCCAAGGAACTGCACGGCGGCCTGCTGACCTTCGAGGGCACCCAACACACGGTGGTCTTCGAGGGCGACGAGTGCGTGAACGAGGTGGCCACCAAGTACCTGGTCGACCTCGAACTGCCCCCGGCCGGGACCACCTGCTAGCCGGCCCCGATCTCGGCGAGCAGTTCCGCCTTGCGGGTGTCGTCGGCGAAGGACGCGGTGACGGAGTTGCGGGCCAGCGTCGTCAGCGCCGCCTGGTCGAGACCCAGTGCGTCGCGCACCGCCGTGACGTTGTCGTCGAGGTAGCCGCCGAAGTAGGCGGGGTCGTCGGAGTTGACCGACACGTTCAGACCGCGCTGCAGCATGGTGGACAACGGGTGGTCGCCGATCTCGTCGACGACGCGCAGCCGCACGTTCGACAGCGGGCACACCGTCAACGGCGTCCGCTCGGTGACCAGGCGCTCGACGAGGGCCTCGTCCTCGAGGCAGCGGATGCCGTGGTCGACGCGCTCGACGCCAAGCAGGTCCAACGCCTCCCAGACGTAGCTCGGCGGCCCCTCCTCACCGGCGTGCGCCACCAGGTGCAGACCCTCGGCCCGAGCCCTGGCGAACACGTCGACGAACTTCGACGGGGGATGGCCCACCTCGGCGGAGTCGAGCCCGATGCCGACGATCGGGGTACCCAGTGCGACAACGGCTTCCAGCACCTCCATCGCCGACTCCGCGCTGTGGTCGCGCAGCATCGCCACGATGAGGCCACTGCTGACGCCGTGCGTCGCCATGGACGACGCCAACGCGGTCGAGACACCGTCCATGACTTCCTCCAGCGCGATCCCGCGGCTCAGGTGGGCCTGCGGGTCGAGGAAGACCTCCGCGTGTCGGACCCCGGCGCGCGCGGCGCGGGCGAGGTACGCGTCGGTCATCTCGGCGAAGTCCGCCGCGGTCTGCAGGGTGGCCATGTTGGAGTAGTACAGGTTCAGGAACGACTGCAGGTCCGAGAAGTCGTACTGAGCCGAGAGCTCGTCGACGTCGGCGTAGGGCAGGTCGATCCGGTTGCGCTCGGCAAGGCGCAGGATGGTCTCCGGTTCGAGGGTGCCCTCGAGGTGCAGGTGCAGTTCGGCGAATGGCATGGGCACCATTGTCGCCTCATCCCAGGACGGCCAGCGCCGACCCCGCCGCGAGTCGCAGCGCCTCGTTCACCGGCAACGCCCGAAACGTCGTCGACAGGATCTCGACGCCCCACGGCCCCTCGAACCCCAGCTCGCGCAGCGTGGCCACCAATCCGCCGAGGTCGAAGGACCCCTCGCCGCACAGCACGCGGTTGTCGACGGTGTCGGCGAACAACGTGCCCTCGACCTCGGGCATCGCGTCGTCGAGTTCGACGCCGAAGATCATCTCGGGCCGGAGCGTGGCACGGAGCTCGGCGAGCGACGTGCCGGCCCGGAACACGTGCCAGGCGTCGACCAGCAGCCCGGCCGCGGGATGTCCTGCGGCCGAGACGATGTCGGCACCCATCGGCACCGTCACGATCGCCGAGAAGGGCATGGTCTCGATGGCGACGCGGGTCCCGTGTGCCTCCGCCTGCTCGGCGAGCTCCCGCAGGGGTGCGGCGAGGGCGAGCGGGTCCGCCGCCGGCGGGCCGTTCTCCGACCCGATCTTGATCATCGCGGGCTGCAGCGCGTCGGCTGCCTCGAACAAGAAGTCGCGCACGTCGTGGGTGTGTCCTCGTGCGCCGCGCGGAATCCACCAGCGTTCCAGCAGTTCGATCTCGACATGGGTCAGGCCCGCATCGGCGATGAGGCCGGCGAGCGCGTCGAGGCCGATGGCGTCACGAATGGCGAGCAAGTCGTCGACGATCAACCCCATGCCGAAGAAACCCGCATCGGCGACGGCCCGGACGCGCTCGGCGACGGGCACCGGGCTGACGGCGGGCCGGCGCATCGGCGAGGTGTCGCCCGCGCTGGTCCACGCGGTCGCCACCAGGGCAGGCGCCACTAGGCGTTCTGCGGGAAGCCGAGCTCGATGCCACCGTGGCTCGGATCCAGCCAGCGGCTGGTGACGGCCTTGCCGCGGGTGAAGAAGTGCACGCCCTCGGTGCCGTGGGCATGACTGTCACCGAACAGCGAATTCTTCCAGCCGCCAAAGCTGAAGTACGCCATGGGAACCGGGATGGGCACGTTGATGCCGATCATCCCGACCTCGACCTCGTTCTGGAAGCGCCGGGCGGCGCCACCGTCGTTGGTGAAGATCGCGGTGCCGTTGCCGTACGGGTTGGCGTTGATGAGAGCCAGTGCCTCGTCGTAGGTCTCGACGCGGATGACCGACAGCACGGGCCCGAAGATCTCGTCGGTGTAGACGCTCATCTCGGGGGTGACGTGGTCGATCAGCGTGGGTCCCAGCCAGAAACCGTCCTGGCCACCGTCGGCGCTGACGGTGCGGCCGTCGACGACGATCTTTGCGCCGTCGGCCTCGCCCGCGTCGACGTAGGAGGCGACCTTGTCGCGGTGGGCCTTGGTGACCAACGGCCCCATGTCGGTGTTCTTGGTGCCGTCGCCGACCTTCAGTGGCGTGGTGCGCTCGGCGATCTTGGCGACCAGGTCGTCGGCGATGGGCCCGACGGCCACGCACGCCGAGATGGCCATGCAGCGCTCGCCGGCCGAACCGAAGCCGGCGTTGACCATCGAGTCCGCCGCCAGGTCCAGGTCGGCGTCGGGCAGGATCACGGCGTGGTTCTTGGCGCCGCCGAGGGCCTGGACGCGCTTGCCCGCGGAAGTGCCGGTGGCGTAGACGTACTGCGCGATCGGGGTGGACCCGACGAAGCTGACGGACTTGATCTTCGGGTTGGTCAGCAGTTCGTCGACGACGGTCTTGTCGCCTTGGAGCACGTTGAAGACGCCGGCGGGCAGGCCGGCTTCCTTCCACAGTTCGGCCAGCCACAGCGAGGCGCTCGGGTCCTTCTCCGAGGGCTTGAGCACCACGGTGTTGCCGGTCGCGATGGCGATGGGGAAGAACCACATCGGAACCATCGCCGGGAAGTTGAACGGGCTGATGACCGCCACCGGGCCCAGGGGCTGACGGATCGAGTAGACGTCGACGTTGGTCGAGGCGTTCTCGGTGAAGCCGCCCTTGAGCAGATGCGGAATGCCGCAGGCGAATTCGACCACTTCCTGGCCGCGGCTGACCTCGCCGAGCGCGTCGGAGACGACCTTGCCGTGCTCGCTGGTAATGATTTCGGCCAGCTCGCCCTTGCGGGCGTTGAGCAGCTCGCGGAAGGCGAACAGGATCTGCGTGCGCTTGGCCAGCGAGGTGTCGCGCCAGGCGGGGAAGGCCGCGGCGGCGGCGTCGATCACCGCCTGGGCGTCGGAGACGCTGCCGAGGGCGACCTCGCCGGTGACCTCACCGGTCGCGGGATTGGTGACGGGGGCGGTGTTCCCGCTGGCGCCGGGGAACGCGTCGTTGTTCAGCCAGTGGGTGATGGTCGTGGTCATGTCTGTTCTCACTTCGTGTACTTGGCGACGTAGTCGGTCATGGTGGCGAGCTGGTAGCGCGACACCTCGTGCGCGTTCTCGTCCTCGGCGAACACCGACGACACCATCACGGTGTCGGGACGGTCGTAGAACCCGATCTCGGCGAGCCCGGAGAAGAACTCGTCCCAGTCGACGTCACCGTCGCCGATCTTGAGGTGCTGGTGCACCCGGGCGGCGTTGCCCGGCGGGTTGGTGATGTACCGCAGGCCGTGACTGCGGTGGTGGTCCATGGTGTCGGCGACGTGCACCAGGCGCAGCTTGTCGCCGGCGGCCCGCATGATCTCGATCATGTTGCCACCCATGTGAAATGCGTGGCAGGCCACGAAGACCATGCCGAGGTTGGGGGAGTTGACGCCCCGGATGATGCGCACCGCCTCGAAGCCGTCCTCGACGAAGTCGTCGGGGTGCGGGTCGACCCGGACGTCGATGCCCTCGCGCTCGAAGATCGGCATCAGTTCCTCCATCGACCGGAAGAACGCGCGCTCGGATTCCTCGGCGCGTTCGGGCCTGCCGGAGAATTCGGTGTTGATGACGTCGACGCCGAGGTCGACGGTGATCTGGATGACGCGCTTCCAGTTCCGAACGGCGGCTTCCCGGGCGTCCTCGTCCGGGCCCGACCAGCGCAGCACCGGCAGGACCGAGGCGATGCCGACGTTCGCGTGCTCGCACGCCTTGCGGAACTTGGCCACCAGGTCGTCGTCGGCCCGTGGGTGGTTGAAGAACGGGATGAAGTCCCGGTGCGGGGTGAGCTGCAGGTGTTCGAAGCCCAGTTCGGCTGCCACTCGGGGGAATGCGAGCAGCTCGTAGTCGTGGTGGAACGGGGTGGGGTCGAGCGCGATCTTCATGGCGGGGCCCTCAGCTGTCGGACGGTCGGACGAACGGCCGCTGGATCTTCTTCCAGTCGGCATACGTTCGGTAGGCGGATTGGGTCGAATCGAGGGTGGACGTCTCCGATACCGGTACGTCCCACCAGGATTCGCTGTCCGGGGCGAAGATCAGCGGGTCGGTCTCCACGTGGATCACCGTGGTGCGGTCGCTGGCCTTGGCCACCTTGACCGCGTCGGTGAACTCGGCGGCGGTGACCACGCGGATCACGTCGGCGCCCAGACTGGCGGCGTTGGCGGCCAGGTCGACGGGCAGCTTGTCGCCGTCGAGGCGACCGTCGCCGCTGCGGTACCGGTACGCCGTGCCGAACCGCTGAGAGCCCAGCGCTTCGGAGAGGCCGCCGATGGACGCGAAGCCGTGGTTCTGCACCAGCACGACGATGACCTTGACGTTCTCCTGCACCGCGGTGACCAGTTCGGTGGCCATCATCAGATAGGAGCCGTCGCCGACCATGACGAACACGTCGCGGTCCGGTTCGGCCATCTTCGCGCCGATGCCGCCGGCGATCTCGTAACCCATGCAGGAGTAGCCGTATTCGACGTGGTACCCCTTGCGATCCCGGGTGCGCCACAGCTTGTGCAGGTCGCCGGGCATCGAACCGGCGGCACAGACCACGACGTCGCGAGGATCGGACAGCGTGTTCACCAGGCCGATCACCTGGTTCTGGTTCAGCGCCACGTCGTCGTGGATCTCGTACACCGCGGAGACGGCGTCCTCCCACTCCCTGGCCAGATCCGCCGTCCTGGTGCGGTAGTCGTCGCTCACCGAGTAGTCGCCCAGGGCGACACCGAGTGCCTCGATCGCCTCCCGGGCGTCGGAGACGACGCTGACGCCGCCCTGCTTGACGGAGTCGATGGATGCGACGTTGACGTTGACGAAGCGCACGTCCGGATTGTTGAACGCGGTGCGGGACGCGCTGGTGAAGTCGCTGTAGCGGGTGCCGATTCCGATCACGACGTCGGCCTCGGTGGCCAGCGCGTTGCCGGCGGTGGTGCCCGTGGAGCCGATGGCGCCGACCGACTGCGGGTGGTCGTAGGGGAGCGCGCCCTTGCCGGCCTGGCTCTGACCGACCGGGATCCCGGTCTTCTCGCAGAACGCCGCCAGGGCGTCGGTCGCGTCGGAGTAGATGACGCCGCCGCCGGCGACGATGAGCGGCTTCTTCGCCGCGCGGATCACCGCGGCAGCGCGGGCGACGACGGACCGCTCCGGCATCGGACGCGCGACGTGCCAGGTGCGTTCGGCGAACAGGGATTCCGGCCAGTCGTGGGCTTCGGCCTGGACGTCCTGAGGGATGGCCACCGTGGCGGCACCGGTCTCGACGGGGTCGGTGAGCACCCGCATCGCGCCGAGCAGGGCGGCGGGCAGCTGCTCGGGCCGCCACACCCGGTCGAAGTACCGGGACAGCGGCTTGAACGCGTCGTTGACGGTGACGTCGCCCGAGGAGGGCAGCTCCAGCTCCTGCAGCACGGGCGAACTGGCTCTGGTGGCGAAGGTGTCGGCGGGCAGCAGCAGCACGGGCAGCCGGTTGATGGTCGCCAGGGCGGCGCCGGTCAGCATGTTGGTCGAGCCGGGTCCGACGCTGGCGGTGACGGCCCAGGTCTGCAGGCGGTCCTTCTGCCGCGCGAAGGCGACGGCGCTGTGCACCATGGCTTGCTCGTTGCGGGCCAGCACGTAGCGCAGGTGCGGCTCGGAGTCCGTCTCGATCGCCGTGATCTCGTCCTGCAGGAGTGCCTGTCCGAGGCCGGCGACGTTGCCGTGTCCGAAGATCCCGAAGGCGCCCGCGAAGAACTTGGTGCGCGTTCCGTCGTGTTCGACGTACTGATTGCCGAGGAACCGAATGGTGGCCTGCGCGACGGTGAGTCGCACGGTCTGTTCGGCGTCGGCGATCTTCTCGGCCCGCTTGGGTGCGGTGGAGACCATGGTCATGCTCCCTTCGGGGCGTGGAGGGGGAGGCGCGGATCGACGGGCTGGTCGTCCCAGGTCCCGCGGAGCCACGCGTGTTCGGGGTCGTCGACGATCTTCCAGGCGCGTTCGGCGCCCGGTCCGGCCATCACGTTCAGGTAGTACATGTGGTAACCGGGGGCGGCGACCGACGGGCCGTGATAACCGTGCGGCACCAAGACGACGTCGCCGGTGCGGACCTCCTCGAGCACCTCGATCGGACGGTCCGGCGTGCCGTACACGCGGTGATAGCCGAAACCCCTGGAACCGTCTGGGCCGGGGGCGATCTCGAAGTAGTAGATCTCCTCGAGCTCAGACTCGGTCGGGGTGTTCTGGTCGTGCTTGTGGGCCGGGTAGCTCGACCAGTTGCCGCCGGGGGTGATGACCTCGCAGGCGATCAGCGAGTCGGCCTCGAAGACGCCCGCGGTGCCGAAGTTGTGCACCTGCCGGCTGCAGTTGCCCGCGCCGCGCAACTCGACCGACACGTCGGCGGCGGCCACGCGGCGGTTGGGGAACGACCTCGTGGCGCGGGCGCCGCAGATCGCGAACCGGCCCTCGCCGGCGATCACGTAGGTCTGGCCGACGCCGATGTACACCATGTCCGACGGTCCGTCGAACACCGAAGCGCGCGGCGACAAGTCGAAGGTGGTCCCGTCGCATTCGACCGATCCGCCGCCGGCGAGCGGCAGGATCATCACCTCGGTGTCGTCGGTGCGCAGCTCGATGGTCTGGCTGTCGTCGAGTTCGACGACCTGAAGGGAGGATTCGGTCCAGCCCGCCGACGCCGGGGTGACGTCGACCGTGAAGGGCAGTTCGGCGCTGCGCGCGGGAATGTAGAGCTCGCTGTGCATGCTCACCTCACCATCGAGACGGCGGTCGCGACGGCGGAACTCACGTCGTCGTCGGCGGGGTACAGCAGCGTGCGGCCGACGATGAGGCCACGCACCGACGGCAGGCCGAGGGCTTTCTCCCAGGACGCGAACGCCTCGTCGGGATCGGCGGGGTCACCGCCGAGGAGCAGGGTCGGCATCGTGGTCGACTCCATCACGCGGTCCATCTCGGGGACGACGGGCAGCTTCATCCACGTGTAGGCCGACGTCGACCCGAGGCCCTGTCCGATGTGCACCGACTTGATGACGGCATCGGGGCTCAGGTCGTTGTGGACCTTGCCGCCCACGCGGCTGGACATGAACGGCTCGAGCATGGCGATGAGGCCACGCGCGGCGAGCTCGTCGACGGCCTGCGCGCACGCCGTCATGGTCGCGACGGTACCGGGATCGTCGAGGGCGATGCGGCACAACATCTTTCCGCCGTTCATCCTCGCCGCGGCGGTGGACGCAGCGGTGGCACCGGTCATCCGGTCGTCGAGTTCGAACGCCGCGCCGGCCAGGCCGCCGCGGTTGAACGACGAGAACACCACCTTGTCCTCGAGCGCCCCCAGGAGCACGAGGTCGTCGAGGATGTCCGACGTGGCGAGGACGCCGTCGACGCCGGGTTCGGCGAGTGCGGCCCGCAGCCGGTCGAGCAGGTCGGTGCGGCTGTTCATCGCGGTGGGGCGGTTGCCCACGGCCAGCGCACCACGCGCGGGGTGGTCGGCGGCGACGATCATCAACCGGCCGTCGCCACGGATGGTCGGGCGCGTGGTCCTAGCTTCCCAGGCGCGGGCGACGGCACCGGGGTCGGCGGCGCGCAGTTCGGTGACGGCGGCGTAGTCGGCGCAGAGAGCCGTTGAGGTTGCGCTAGACATTGACGGCCTCCTCGGCGGTCCGTTCGGCCAATTCGGCGACCTCCGCGGCGGTGGGCATCGCCGTCGAGCACTCGAGCCGGGATGCCACGATGGCGCCGGCGGCGTTTGCGTAGCGCAGCGTCTTCTCCAGTGACCAGCCGTGCAGCAGACCGTGAATCAGGCTGCCGCCGAAGCTGTCCCCGGCGCCCAGACCGTTGACGACGTCGACGTCGTTGGGTGGCACGGTCACCGAGGAGTGCTTGGTCTTGCCGAGCACGCCGCGGGGGCCCTGCTTGACGATCGCCAACTCGACGCCGAGGTCGAGCAGCGCGTCGGCCGCCCTGTGCGGGTTGGTCTCGCCGACGGCGATCTCGCATTCCTCGCGGTTGCCGACGGCGACGGTGACGTGCTGCAGTGCGCGCTGAACCTGCTCGGTCGCGGCGGCGGCGTTCTCCCAGAACATGGGCCGGTAGTCGAGGTCCAGGACGGTCAGGGGCGCCCGGCCGCGCTGTTCCCACGCGGCGAAGTGCGCGCTGCGACTGGGCTCTTCGGACAGGCCCGTCACCGTCGACCAGTACAGCCGCGCGGAGCGGACGGCCTCGGCGTCGATCTCGCCGGGCGTCACCTGCAGATCGGGGGCGCTGGGCTTGCGGTAGAAGTACAGCGGGAAGTCGTCCGGCGGGAAGATCTCGCAGAAGGTGACCGGCGTGGGGAACGCGTCGTGGGTCGCGACGTAGCGGTTGTCGACGCCGAGGCGGGCCAGTTCGTTGCGGACGAAGCGCCCGAACGGATCGTCGCCGACGCCGGAGATCAGCGCCGCGCGGTTGCCGAGTCTGGCGGCGGCGACCGTCACGTTGGCGGCGCTGCCGCCGAGGAACTTGCCGAACGACTCGACCTCCTCGAGGCCGACGCCGATCTGCAGGGGATAGATGTCGACGCCGCTGCGGCCGATGGCCAGCACGTCGAACGGCTCTGAGGTGGACAAGTCGGCTCCCGGGTCGATTGGAGTTGAGGCTCTCCACGACTGTGCCCCCCGTCACTCGGGTCTGTCAAGAGTTTGTCCTGACATTCTGACTTGCGATCATGCTGGTGTTACCCTTGGGCCCAGTCTTGCCTGGTCACCCGAGATCGGAGTCGACGTGCCACTCGAGGTAGAGCTCGACCGTTCGAGCCCCGTTCCGCTGTACTACCAACTGGCACAGGCGATCGAGGCGGCGATCCGCGACGGTCACCTGGCTCCCGGAGACCGCTTCGAGAACGAGCTCGACCTCGCCAAGCGTCTGACGCTGTCGCGGCCCACCACGCGCCGGGCCATTCAAGAGATCGTCGACAAGGGTCTGCTGGTGCGCAAACGCGGCGTCGGCACCCAGGTGGTGCAGAGTCCCGTGCACCGCCGCGTCGAGCTCACGAGCCTGTTCGACGACCTCGCCAGGGCCGGTCAGGAGCCCACCACCGAACTTCTGGACTATCAGGTCGGCCAGGCCGACGACGAGGTGGCGACCCAGCTGAACCTCGCCAGCGGCCACGAGATCGTCACGATCCAGCGGCTGCGCCGGGCCAACGGCGAGCCACTCGCAGTCATGGTCAACTATCTGCCGGTCGACTTGGCGCCGGAGGCCGAGGAACTCGAACGCAGCGGGCTGTATCAGGCGTTGCGTGCGCGAGGCGTGCACATCCGGTTGGCGCGGCAGCGCATCGGCGCCCGGCCGGCCACGCGCACCGAGGCCCGGCTGCTGAATGAAAAGGCCGGTGTCCCACTCCTGTCGATGAGCCGGACCGCCTTCGACGACTCCGGCAAAGCCGTCGAGTACGGCGACCACTGCTACCGGGCCTCGCGGTACTACTTCGAGACCACGCTCGTCGACCGCTAGCGGATCGCGCGCCGGCGGACCCCTAGATCGGCTGGCTAACTTCGGCGCGCTTCCGCGGATATGACCTGCAGTCCTAATGTCCGAACAAAGTATTGACTTTCGCGTGTGACCCGTATTACATCGTCTCAAGGCCGTGTTCCACGGCACCCGCAGACAGGAGAGACGATGAAGTTTGTTCGGCTTGCAGCCGCCGCCGGTGCAGGGGTTATCGCCCTGGGGCTCGTGTCGTGTTCCAGCTCGGGGGGCAAGCCCGCGGGATCCGGTGACGGCTCGGGTGGTGGCGGCAGCGTCGACACCCCGCGGATGACGGTCGCGATGATCACCCACGAGGTGCCGGGCGACTCGTTCTGGGATCTCATTCGCAAGGGCGCCGAGGCCGCCGCGAAGAAGGACAACATCGAACTCCGGTACTCCAACGATCCCGAAGCCCCCAACCAGGCCAACCTGGTCCAGAGCGCCATCGACAGCGGCGTGGACGGCATCGCGGTCACACTCGCCAAGCCCGACGCGATGGCCCCGGCCGTCAAGGCGGCGGAGGCCAAGGGCATCCCCGTCGTGGCGTTCAACTCCGGCTTCGACAACTTCAAGTCGATGGGCGTCCAGGAGTACTTCGGCCAGGACGAGCGGCTCGCGGGCATCGCCGCCGGCGAGAAGCTCAACGCCGACGGCGCCAAGAAGGTCGTGTGCGTCATCCAGGAGCAGGGCCAGGTCGCACTCGAATCCCGTTGCGCCGGAGTCAAGGAAGGCTTCAAGGGCCAGAGCGAGATCCTGAACGTCAACAGCAAGGACATGCCCTCGGTCGAGGCGACGATCACCGCGAAGCTGCAGCAGGACCCCACCGTCGACCACATCGTCGCGCTCGGTGCACCCATCGCGCTGACCGCCGTGCAGTCGGTCGGCAACGCCGGCAGTACCGCGAAGATCGTCACGTTCGACACCAATGCCGCACTCGTCGATGCCATCAAGGGTGGTCAGGTCCAGTGGGCCGTCGACCAGCAGCCGTACCTGCAGGGGTACCTCGCCATCGACGCGCTGTGGCTGTTCAAGAACAACAAGAACCTGATCGGCGGCGGTGAGCCGACGCTGACCGGCCCGTCGTTCATCGACCAGGGCAACATCGACGCCGTCGCCGAGCTGGCCAAAGCCGGAACTCGCTAGGAGCGGGAGGACACATGACTACGCAAGCTGAACTGAACGTGGGGGGCCACGAGGTCGTCCGCGACGAGCGCGTCAAGGAACGAAATCGGCTGCAGAGGTTGCTGATCCGGCCCGAGATGGGCGCGGGCATCGGTGCCATCGGCATCTTCGCGTTCTTCCTCGTGGTCGCACCTCCGTTCCGTGAGGCCAACTCACTCGCGACGGTGCTGTACGCCAGTTCGACAATCGGCATCATGGCGTGTGGCGTGGCAGTCCTCATGATCGGCGGGGAGTTCGACCTCTCGGCCGGCGTGGCGGTGACGTTCAGTTCGCTGGCCGCGTCGATGCTGGCCTACAACCTGCACCTGAACCTCTGGGTGGGGGCGGCGCTGGCGCTGGCACTAGCGCTGGGCGTCGGCTTCCTCAACGGGTTCCTGGTGATGAAGACCAAGATTCCCAGCTTCCTCATCACGCTGAGTTCGTTCTTCATGCTGGCCGGCATCAACCTCGCGGTGACCAAGTTGGTCGCCGGGCAGGTGGCCACGCAGAGCGTCGGCGACATGTCGGGATTCGCCTCCGCGCAGAAGGTCTTCGCGTCGTCGTTCACCGTGCTGGGCGTCAGCATCCGCGTCACCGTGGTGTGGTGGCTGATCTTCACCGCGGTGGCGACCTGGGTGCTGTTCAAGACCAAGATCGGCAACTGGATCTTCGCCGTCGGCGGTGACGCGGACAGCGCTCGGGCCGTGGGTGTTCCGGTCACCAAGGTCAAGATCGGGCTGTTCATGTTCGTCGGGTTCTGCGCCTGGTTCGTGGGCATGCATCTGCTGTTCGCGTTCAACACCGTGCAGTCCGGCCAGGGCATCGGCAACGAGTTCTTCTACATCATCGCCGCGGTGATCGGCGGCTGCCTCCTCACGGGCGGCTACGGCACCGCGATCGGCGCGGCGATCGGCGCGTTCATCTTCGGCATGACGAACCAGGGCATCGTCTACGCCGGTTGGGACCCGGACTGGTTCAAGTTCTTCCTCGGCGCGATGCTGCTGTTCGCGGTGATCGCCAACAACGCCTTCCGCAACTACGCAGCGAAGAAGTGATTCGATGACCACCACAGTCGAGAAGCCAAGCCACGACGCCCCTTCCGGTGGGAAGGCCCCGTTGGTCGAACTGAAGAACGTGGGCAAGTCCTACGGCAACATCACCGCGCTCAAGGACATCTGCCTGCGGGTGCACGCCGGTGAGGTCACCGGGATCCTCGGCGACAACGGCGCCGGCAAGTCCACCCTGATCAAGATCATCTCGGGTCTGCATCAGCAGACCGAAGGTGACCTCCTGGTCGACGGCGAGTCGATGAAGTTCGGCTCACCCGCCGACGCGCTGTCCAAGGGCATCGCCACGGTGTACCAGAACCTGGCCGTCGTCCCGCTGATGCCGGTGTGGCGCAACTTCTTTCTCGGCCAGGAGATCCGCAAGAAGTCGTTCCCGTTCTCGCTGGACGCCAATGCCATGCGTGCGACCACGCTGACGGAGTTGTCGAAGATGGGCATCGAACTGCCCGACGTCGATGCCCCCATCGGCTCGTTGTCCGGTGGGCAGCGGCAGTGCGTCGCCATCGCGCGGGCGGTGTTCTTCGGGGCTCGGGTGCTCATCCTCGACGAACCCACCGCGGCATTGGGCGTCAAGCAGTCCGGGGTGGTGCTGAAGTACATCACCGCCGCCAAGGAGGCGGGCTTCGGCGTCGTGTTCATCACGCACAACCCTCACCACGCGCACATGGTGGGGGACCACTTCGTGTTGCTGAACCGTGGCCGCCAGAAGCTCGACTGCGCCTACGACGACATCACTTTGGACCGCCTCACCCAGGAGATGGCCGGTGGCGACGAGTTGGAGGCGCTGACCCACGAACTGGGCCGCAAGTAGCCTTCGCTCTCAGATCCACGAAACCCCGCCGACCGCACGATCGGCGGGGTTTCGTGCGAACGCCGTAGGCCAGGACCAGTTACCTCAGAGTCGGCCCTCGACGAACACGCTGTCCGGCACGGGCGCGTCGACGTCGGTCGGAAGCGTCCGGCCGTAGCCCGCCAACAGGTCGTCGGAGCTGATGGACGTCACGTTCCAGCCATGGGCGCCAAGCCAATCGGTGACCTCGGTGCGCTTCCCCTCGTAGAGCAGCTCGCCGATGTCGGGGATGTCCTCGGCGCCCAGCTTGAGCGCGACCTCCCGGTACTTCGCCATCTGTTCCTTGCGTTGGGCGACGCTCTCGTCGCTGAAGAAGTCGCCCGTGAAGGCCTCGACCGCGACCCGGCTGCCCGGAGCGCTCAGCGAGTGGATGCGGTCGAACAGCAGATCCTGCGCCTCCGGAGTCAGGTACGGAAGCAAACCCTCCGCCGACCACGACGTCGGCGCGGTCGGGTCGAAGCCCGCGTCCACCAACGCCTTTGGCCAGTTTTCGCGCAGGTCGATGCCGACGTCGACGAGACGCGCGAGGGGTTCGGCGCCGTGCGACGCCAGCGTCTCGAGCTTGAAGGCGAGCACCTTGGGCTGGTCGATCTCGTAGACCACGCTGCCCTGCGGCCAGGCCAGTCGCCATGCCCGCGCGTCGAGCCCGGCCGCCAGGATGACGGACTGGCGGATGCCGGCGGCGGCCGCGTCGACGAAGAACTCGTCGAAGTACTTCGTGCGCGAGCCGATGTAGCTCTTCATCGCCTCGGTGCGCTTCCCGAAGTCGGGGTCCACCTCGGCCAGTTCGGCTGGCGGCTCGTCGCTCAAGTAGATCTGCCAGACGCCGTCCCCGGCCGCCTCGAGGAACAGGTGCGCGAACGGGTCGTCGACGAGGGCGTCGGGGCTCCTGGTCTCGGCCGCCCGACCTCCTGCGACGGCGAGGGCGGTGACACCGACGCTCTCGTTGATGTCCCACGTGTCGTCATCGGTCCTGGCCATGGCCGGTTCCCTCCACCGTCGTTATCTAGCACCTCTATCTATTGTGCCCGACGAGCCTGGCCTAGGTGTGATGTCCAGGGACGTTGTCCCGTTGTCTGTCGGTGAGCCTGTGTGACAGGGAAGGCCTCCGGTTGTGAAGTGGAGCTGTCTAGGAACCGCTTCACCAACCAGGAGGCCTTCGTGTCCCA
>NZ_NPKR01000024.1 GCF_008329535.1 Mycolicibacterium sp. P1-18 | reverse complement strand
CTAGGTGTGATGTCCAGGGACGTTGTCCCGTTGTCTGTCGGTGAGCCTGTGTGACAGGGAAGGCCTCCGGTTGTGAAGTGGAGCTGTCTAGGAACCGCTTCACCAACCAGGAGGCCTTCGTGTCCCACGCTAACGCCGCATTGACCCCACGCGCACGGTTGAGGCTCGCCCAACTCGTCGTCGAGTCAGGATGGACCTACGCCGCAGCAGCGAAAATGTTCATGGTGTCACCGCAAACGGCGAAGAAATGGGCTGACCGCTTCCGCGCCGAAGGCCCGACTGGGATGGTCGACCGCAGCTCACGCCCGCACCACAGCCCTACCAAGACCAGCCAGCAGGTGATGCGGCGGATCGTCGACGTCCGATGGCGCCACCGGCTTGGGCCGGTGCAGATCGCATGGCAGCTCGGCGTGCCGGCCTCCACGGTGCATGCGGTGCTGACCCGGTGCCGGATCAACCGGCTGTCCTACATCGACCGCGTCACCGGCGAACCCCTGCGCCGGTACGAACACGATCATCCCGGCTCCCTGATCCACGTCGACGTCACCAAGTTCGCCAACATCCCCGACGGCGGCGGCCACAAATTCCTCGACCGACAGCTTGGCGAGCGTAACGCCATCCGGACGGCGCAGCGCACCGGTGAACGCGGTGATCGCACCAAGAACTGGCGGCCCAGGATCGGAATCGCGTTCGTGCACACAGTAATTGACGATCACTCCCGCATGGCTTACGCCGAGATCTGCACAGACGAGAAAGCAGTCACCGCGATCGGTGTGCTCCGACGTTCGGTCGCCTGGTTCGCCGAACGCGGCGTCACGGTGCACCGGGTCCTCTCCGACAACGGATCGGCCTACCGGTCCTACGCCTGGCGCGATGCCTGCGCCGAACTGAACGTCACCCCCAAACGGACCCGCCCATACCGGCCGCAAACCAACGGCAAGATCGAACGATTCCACCGCACCCTGGGCGACGGCTGGGCCTACGCCCGACTCTACGAATCAACCGAACAACGAAACACAGCCCTACCGGGCTGGCTGCACTTCTACAATCACCACCGAGCCCACTCCGCCATCGGAGGCCGCCCACCGGTCACCCGACTGACCAACCTCCCTGGACATCACA
>NZ_NPKR01000011.1 GCF_008329535.1 Mycolicibacterium sp. P1-18 | reverse complement strand
CCGAACCCGGAAGCTAAGCCTACCAGCGCCAATGATACTGCCCCTTCGGGTGGAAAAGTAGGACACCGCCGAACACCCTTTCACCTAAGGCCCCCAACACCGTTGGGGGCCTTAGGCATTTCCAGGGACTCGTCATGCGATTCGTTATTCGTCGCGTGCTGACGAGTGTCGCCGTATCCTCTTCGGGACGGCGAATAGAACAGGGAAGGCAGACGTGGCTCAGGACACGCAACGCGGAGGCGACGACCAACGGCCTCGGCGTACTCCCAGCGCCGGCGCACCCCGACGGGGTGCCACCGACTCCCGCCGTGGCTCGGCACCCGGATCCGGATTCGGCGACCGCCGTGGCGCACCCCGTTCCGGGGGACCGGATCGGCCCAGACGGCCACCGTCGTCCGGCGACGATCCGCGGTCGGACAAGAACGCACCTCCCATCCCGCCCGACGTCGAGGCCAAGCAACTCGCGCCCGACGTTCGCGGCGAGCTGTTGACCCTCGACAAGACGACCGCCGACTACGTGGCCAAGCACCTCGTCGCGGCCGGCGACCTCCTCGACGAGGATCCTGAACAGGCGTTGAAGCATGCCCAGGCCGCTCGGACCCGTTCGGGCCGCATCGCGGCCGTGCGCGAGGCCGTGGGAATCGCCGCCTACCACTGCGGTGACTGGGCTCAGGCCCTCTCGGAGTTCCGCACCGCGCGGCGGATGGGCAGCAAGTCGCCACTGTTGGCGTTGATCGCCGATTGTGAACGCGGCGTGGGCCGTCCGCAGCGGGCCATCGACCTGTCTCACACGCCGGAGGCCGAGGAACTCACCGGCGACGACGCCGACGAACTGCGCATCGTCGTAGCCGGCGCCCGGTCGGATCTCGGTCAGCACGAACAAGCGCTGGCCGTGCTCTCGTCGCCGCCGCTCGACCCGGAGCGGACGGGGCTGACGGCGACCCGGCTGTTCTACGCCTACGCCGACACCCTTCTCGCGCTCGGCCGCAATGACGAAGCGCTGCAGTGGTTCATCAACGCGGAAGCGGCCGACGTCGACGGCGTCACCGATGCCGACGAGCGGATTACGGAGCTCAGCTGACGTGACGACCCTGGCCGAACAACACGACTGCCTGCTGCTCGACCTCGACGGCACCGTCTTTCGTGGGCAGCAGCCCACCGACGGGTCCGTCGAGACGTTGAAGGACATCGAACCTCGGACACTCTTCGTCACGAACAACGCCTCACGCGGGCCCGACGAGGTCGCGAAGAATCTCGTCGCGATGGGATTCGCCGCGGCGGCCGACGACGTCGTCACCAGCGCCCAGAGTGCGGCACGACTGCTCGCGACCCAAATGGGTTCCGGTGACAAGGTTCTCGTCATCGGCACGGACTCCTTGGCCGACGAGGTCCGCAAGGTCGGGCTCGAGCCGGTGCGCAAGTTCGCCGACAAGCCTGCTGCGGTGGTGCAGGGTCACTCACCGCAAACCGGATGGGCCGACCTCGCCGAGGCGGCGTTGGCGATCCGGGCCGGCGCGCTGTGGGTGGCGGCCAACGTCGACCGCACGCTGCCGTCGGAGCTCGGGTTGTTGCCGGGCAACGGGTCGATGGTCGCGGCGCTAGAGACCGCGACCGACCAACGACCACAGGTGGCGGGCAAGCCTCAGCCACCGCTACTGCTCGACGCGTTGGCGCGCGGCGAGTTCGAACGCCCGCTGGTGATCGGGGATCGGCTCGACACCGACATCGCCGGCGCCAACGCCGCCGGTCTGCCCAGCATGCTGGTGCTCACCGGCGTCAGCTCGGCCGCCGACATGATCTACGCCGACGCCGCGGAACGGCCCAACTACCTCGCCGCGGACCTTCGGTCGCTCAACGCCGACAGTGGCACGCTGCGCATCGCACCGCATCCGTCCTGGCGCGTCGAGGTCGGCCCGCAGGACGTCACCGTGTACTGGACCGGTCGTGACGCCGAGGACCCGTTGAGCATCGTCCGCGCCGTCGCGAGCACCGTCTGGGGTTCGAGCGTCGACGGAGTCCGGTTCGCCATCCTCGGCGGGGACCACACGGCGCACGAGGCGCTGGAGCGCTGCTCGCTGGCGGGTTCGTCCGATCAGCTAGCGTGAACGTCGAGATGACGACCGATCCCGATCAGATCCGAGCCAGGGTCTCGGCGCTGCTCGCCGAACTTCCCGATCCGAGTGCCGACGACTCCGAGCACGTCGACGTCGACGGCATTGCGGCGCGCCTGGAAGAGGCCCACGACCTGTTGGTTCGGGCGCTGGAATCCGTCGAGAGGTAAGCACACGTGACTCGGCGCGCTCGCGTTGATGCCGAGCTGGTCCGACGTGGCCTGGCGCGGTCCCGCCAGCAGGCGGCGGAGCTGATCGGTGCCGGTCGGGTGCGCATCGACGGCATGCCCGCCGCCAAGCCCGCGACCGCCGTGACCGTCGACGCGAAGCTCACCGTCACCGGAGCTGACGAGCGCAGTTGGGTGTCGCGGGGTGCTCACAAACTCATCGGAGCCCTCGACGCCTTCGACGTCCCGGTGCGGGGGCGCCGCTGCCTGGACGCCGGCGCGTCGACGGGCGGCTTCACCGAGGTGCTGCTGGATCGCGGTGCCGGTGAAGTGGTGGCCGCCGACGTCGGCTACGGCCAGCTCGCCTGGCCGTTGCGCTCGGACTCCCGCGTGGTGGTGATGGAGCGGACCAACGTCCGGGCGCTGACCGCGGAGGCCATCGGCGGATCGGTCGACCTGGTGGTTGCCGACCTGTCGTTCATCTCCCTGGCCACGGTGCTGCCCGCGCTGGTGTCCTGTGCGTCGGCGGGCGCCGATATCGTTCCCATGGTGAAACCACAGTTCGAGGTGGGCAAGGCGCGAGTGGGGCCGGGAGGTGTCGTGACGGATCCAGAGATCAGGGCCGACGCGGTGCTTTCGGTCGCGCACCGGGCCGCCGACCTGGGCTGGCACGCCGTCGACGTCACCTCGAGCCCGCTTCCCGGGCCGTCGGGCAACGTCGAATTCTTTCTGCGCCTGCGGGCGCAGACCGACCGTCCTCTCTTGGGCGAAATCCTGGAACACGCCGTACGTCGAGCGATCGAAGAAGGACCACAATGACCTGCGAACGCCAGGTGCTGCTCGTCGTCCACACCGGCCGCGACGAGGCCACCGAGACCGCCCGTCGGGTGGAGAAGGTGCTCAGCGACAACGGAATCGGGTTGCGGGTGCTTGCCGCCGAGCAGGTCGAGCACCAGCCGTTCCCCACCAGCGCCGAAGTCGTGAACGCCATCGGCACCGACATTCAGGTGGTCGACGCCGACGAGCACGCGGCCGAGGGGTGCGAGATGGTGCTCGTGCTCGGCGGCGACGGCACGTTCCTGCGGGCTGCCGAACTCGCGCGCAACGTTGAAATCCCCGTACTCGGGGTCAACCTCGGCCGCATTGGCTTCCTCGCCGAGGCCGAGGCCGGCTCCATCGACACCGTGCTCGACCAGGTGGTCAACCGCAACTACAGCGTCGAGGACCGCATGACTCTCGACGTCGTGGTGCGCGTCGACGGGAAGATCACGCAGCGGGGCTGGGCGCTCAACGAGGCCAGCCTCGAGAAGGGGCCCCGGCTCGGCGTGCTGGGCGTGGTCCTGGAGGTCGACGGCCGGCCGGTGTCGACCTTCGGGTGCGACGGCGTGCTGGTCTCCACCCCGACCGGGTCCACCGCCTACGCGTTCTCCGCGGGCGGGCCCATCCTGTGGCCGGACCTCGAATCGATCCTGGTGGTGCCCAACAACGCGCACGCCTTGTTCGCGCGTCCCATGGTCACCAGCCCGGACGCGTCGATCGCCATCGAGGTCGAGGCCTCGGGCTACGACGCCATGGTGTTCTGTGACGGTCGCCGCAAGATGGAGGTGCCCGCGGGCGGTCGGCTGGAGGTCACCCGGTGCGGCACGCCGCTGAAGTGGATCCGGTTGGACAGCGCACCCTTTACCGACCGACTGGTACGCAAGTTCCAGTTGCCGGTCGCCGGCTGGCGGGGACACAGTGCTCGCTGAGATTCGAATCACCGAACTCGGTGCCATCAGGGCCGCCACCGCCGAATTCGACCGTGGGCTCACCGTGCTGACGGGGGAGACCGGCGCCGGCAAGACGATGGTGGTCACGGGGCTGCATCTGCTCGGTGGCGCGCGGGCGGACGCCAGCCGCGTCCGGTCCGGGTCCGAACGCGCCGTGGTGGAAGGGCGTTTCACGACGACCGAGCTCGAGGGCGCGGTCGCCGGGCGGATCGACGAGATCCTCGATTCCTCCGGCGCGGACCGCGACGACGACGGCAGCGTCATCGCCGCCCGGTCGGTCAGCCGCGAGGGCCCGTCGCGCGCCTACCTCGGTGGACGGAGCGTGCCGGCCAAGTCGTTGAGCACGTTCACCACCGAACTCCTTGCGCTGCATGGTCAGAACGACCAGCTGCGGCTGATGCGTTCCGACGAGCAGCGAGCGGCACTGGACCGCTTCGCCGACGTCGACGCCCCGTTGGCGCGCTACCGGACCCACCGCGACGAGTGGCTGGCGCTGCGCCGGGACCTGGCCGATCGACGGCAGCGGGCGCGTGAGTTGGCGCTGGAGGCCGACCGACTGCAGTTCGGGCTCGGCGAGATCGACGCCGTCGCGCCGCAGGTCGGCGAGGACGAGGCGTTGGTCGCCGACATCCGCAGGCTCTCCGAGCTGGACGCACTGCGCGACGCGGCGCAGTCCGCGCGCGTCGCCCTGTCCGGCGAGCTGGACGACCCGGCCCAGGGCGCGGTGTCGGCGATCGACGGGATCGGCCACGCGAAGGCGGCGCTGCAGGCGACCGACGACGCCGCCCTCCGGGCGCTGGGCGACCGCCTGGGTGAGGCCTTGGCCGTCGTCGGCGACGTCTCCGGTGAGCTCGGTGACTACCTGGCCGAATTGCCCAGCGATGCAAGCACTCTGGAAGGCAAGCTGGCCCGCCAGGGCGAGCTGCGCAACCTGACCCGCAAGTACGCTGCCGACGTCGACGGCGTGCTGGCCTGGGCCGACGACGCGCGCGGCCGGCTGGCGCAGCTCGACGTCTCCGAGGAGGGTCTGGCGGCGCTGCAGCAGCGGGTCGACGCGCTCGAGGCCAAGGTGGTCACGGCGGCGGCCGACGTCACGAAGGTCCGCACCAAGGCCGCCAAGGCGATGGCGAAGGCGGTGACGGCGGAGCTGGCGGGGCTCGCGATGTCGGGCGCGGGATTCAGCATCGCGGTGAGCCCGCTGCTGGCCAGAGCCGACGACTCGGCACCGTTGACACTGCCGTCGGGTGAGGTGGTGCACGCCGGCCACGACGGCGTCGACGCCGTCGAGTTCGGCTTCACGCCCCATTCCGGCTCGGAGGCGCTGCCGCTGGCCAAGAGTGCGTCCGGCGGTGAACTGTCGCGCGTCATGCTGGCGCTGGAAGTGGTGCTGGCCGCGTCGGCCGAGGGCACGACGATGGTCTTCGACGAGGTCGACGCCGGCGTCGGTGGACGCGCGGCCGTGCAGATCGGGCGGCGGTTGGCGCGGCTGGCCCGAACGCATCAGGTGATCGTGGTGACCCACCTGCCGCAGGTGGCCGCCTACGCCGACGTGCACCTGGTGGTCGACAGCGGTTCTGGGAAGGGCAAGTCCAGCGAGGTGCGCCGTCTCGACGAGGACGACCGCGTCGGTGAGCTGGCGCGCATGTTGGCCGGTCTGGGGGAGTCCGACAGTGGCCGCGCACACGCGCGCGAACTGCTCGAGGGCGCGCAGAAGGAAGCCGCCGAATAGGCGGAGTCGAGACTCGACGCCCAACAGATCGTGTTGCAGATGTGACAGAACGTAACTTCTGAGGCTGGTGGTACGGCGCGCCTCCACCTCAACTTGAGGGTTCGCCGACAGAATCGGCGCATGAAGATGTCAGCGCTCCTCTCGCGTAATGCCGGCACACGACCCGGCGTAACCGGTACGGCCCGCGTCGATCGCGACATCGACCGCCTGCTCCGACGCGTGGGACCCGGCGACGTCGTCGTCATCGACGCCCTCGACCTCGACCGCATCACGGCCGACGCCCTCGTCGAGGCCAACATCGCCGCCGTCGTCAACGCGTCCCCGTCGATCTCGGGCCGCTACCCCAACCTCGGACCCGAGGTGCTGGTCGCCAACGGCGTGGTGCTGATCGACGAGGCCGGCCCCGAGATCTTCAAGAAGATCAAGGACGGCAGCAAGGTCCGCCTGCACAACGGCGGCGTCTACTCCGGCGACCGGCGCCTCGCGCTGGGCACCGAACGCACCGACGAAGAGATCCACGACCTCATGCACGAGGCCAAGAGCGGTCTGGTCGCGCATCTCGAGGCGTTCGCAGGCAACACCATCGAATTCATCCGCAGTGAGAGCCCGCTGCTGATCGACGGCATGGGCATCCCGGACATCGACGTCGACCTGCATCGCAGGCACGTCGTCATCGTCGCCGACGAGGCCGACGCCGCGGACGACCTCAAGGCGCTCAAGCCGTTCATCAAGGAGTATCAGCCGGTTCTGGTCGGCGTCGGTTCCGGTGCGGACGTGCTGCGCCGGGCAGGCCACCGGCCGGCTCTGATCGTCGGCGATCCCGAGGAGATGAGCGTCGAGGTGCTGCGGTCGGGCGCCCAGGTGGTGCTGCCCGCCGATGCCGACGGCCACGCCAAGGGCCTCGAGCGCATCCAGGACCTCGGCGTGGGGGCCATGACGTTCCCCGCCGCCGGGTCGGCCGCCGACCTGGCCATGCTGCTGTGTGACCACCACGGCGCGTCGCTGATCGTCACCGCGGGCCACAACGCCAGCATCGAGGAGTTCTTCGACCGCTCGCGTCAGCAGAGCAACCCGTCGATGTTCCTGACCCGGCTCAAGGTGGGCGAGAAGCTGGTCGACGCCAAGGCCGTCGCGACGCTGTACCGCAGCCGCGTGTCCGGTGGTGCCATCGCCCTGCTGGTGCTGGCCATGCTGATCGCCGTCATCGCCGCCCTGTGGGTGTCCCGCGCCGACGCCGTCGTCATCGAATGGGTCACCCAGTACTGGAACCAGTTCTCCCTGTGGGTGCAGGGCCTGGTCACCTGACCCCCACCGGTTAGCCACTTCTCGGAGGTTTCGTGATTTCCCTGCGCTCACACGCCATCTCACTGGCGGCGGTCTTCCTTGCGTTGGCGATCGGCGTGGCCCTGGGCTCGGGACTGTTGTCCAACACGCTGCTGGCGGGTCTCAAGGACGACAAGGCCCAGATGCAGAACCAGATCAACGGGCTGACCGACGAGAAGAACGTCCTCAACGAAAAGCTCGGTGCGGCAAACGACTTCGACGCACAAATGTCACCCCGAATCATCCGCGACGCCCTGAAGGGCAAGTCGGTGGTCGTGTTCCGGACCCCCGACGCCGCCGACGACGACGTCGCCGCGCTGTCGCGCCTGGTCGGCCAGGCCGGTGGCGTGGTGACCGGGACGATCGCGTTGACCAAGGAATTCGTCGACGCCAATTCCTCGGAGAAGCTGCTGTCGGTGGTCAACTCGCCGATCGTGCCCGCCGGTCGGCAACTGAGCACCACGTCGGTCGACCAGGGCAGCCAGGCGGGCGACCTTCTGGGCATGGCGATGCTGACCGGCAAGGACCCGGCGGCCCCCGCCGTCGACGACGCGCAGCGTGACGCCGTGCTCGCGGCGCTGCGCGACACCGGCTTCCTCACCTACGGCACCGAGCGGATCGGCCCCGCCGACACCGCGCTGATCGTCACCGGAGGTGGCTTGGCCGACGACGCGGGCAACCAGGGCTCGACCGTCGCGCGCTTCGCCGCCGGCCTGGCCCCGCATGGCGCGGGCACGCTGCTCGCCGGTCGCGACGGCTCGGCCACTGGCACGGGCGCCGTGGCGGTGGTCCGGTCCGACACCGGCCTCGCCAACGCGGTCGCCACGGTCGACGACGTCGAGCGGTCGTCCGGGCGCATCACCACCGTGCTGGGACTGCAGGAGATGGTCGACGGCGGCCGGCCGGGGCAGTACGGCATCGGCCGCGGTGCGTCGTCCGTGACCCTCGCCCAGTAACCCGCACGACAACCCGCCGACACATTCCCCGGTCGCTTCGCTCCTACCCTCCGACCGGCGCGTCAGTCCCAATGGGCCCCCTTCGGTGTTAGGGTGAGTTTCCGTGGGTCGGCAGGCCCCAAGCCATTCGCCACGGAGGTCGCCACTTGCTCAGCCGAACGAATTCGTCACGTAGGCACCCACAGACCACGACCAAGCATCTCTTCGTCAGTGGCGGGGTCGCGTCCTCGCTCGGCAAGGGTCTCACCGCAAGCAGCCTCGGCCAGTTGCTCACCGCGCGCGGCATCCGCGTGACGATGCAGAAGCTCGATCCGTACCTCAACGTCGACCCGGGCACCATGAACCCGTTCCAGCACGGTGAGGTGTTCGTCACCGAGGACGGCGCCGAAACCGACCTCGACGTCGGGCATTACGAGCGGTTCCTGGACCGCAACCTGTCGGGTTCGGCGAACGTGACCACCGGGCAGGTGTATTCGACCGTGATCGCCAAGGAGCGTCGCGGCGAGTACCTCGGCGACACCGTTCAGGTCATCCCGCACATCACCGACGAGATCAAGCGCCGCATCCTGGCGATGGCCGAGCCGGACGACGAGGGTGACCGCCCCGACGTCGTGATCACCGAGATCGGCGGCACGGTCGGCGACATCGAGTCGCTGCCGTTCCTCGAGGCGGCTCGGCAGGTCCGCCACGAGGTGGGTCGTGACAACGTGTTCTTCCTGCACGTGTCGCTGGTGCCCTACCTCGCGCCGTCCGGCGAGCTGAAGACCAAGCCCACGCAGCACTCCGTGGCCGCGCTGCGCAGCATCGGCATCAGTCCCGACGCCCTGATCCTGCGGTGCGACCGCGACGTACCGGAGCCGTTGAAGAACAAGATCGCGCTGATGTGCGACGTCGACGTCGACGGCGTCATCTCCACCCCCGACGCGCCGTCGATCTACGACATCCCCAAGGTGCTGCACCGCGAGGAGCTCGACGCATACGTGGTGCGCCGGCTCAACCTGCCGTTCCGAGACGTCGACTGGACCGAGTGGGACGACCTGCTGCGCCGCGTGCACGAGCCGCGGGAGACCGTGCGAATCGCGTTGGTGGGCAAGTACATCGATCTCTCGGATGCCTACCTGTCGGTGGCCGAGGCGTTGCGCGCCGGCGGTTTCCGGCATCACGCCAAGGTCGAGATCCAGTGGGTCGCCTCCGACGACTGCGAGACCGATCCCCGTGCGGCACTGGCGCTCAACGACGTCCACGGTGTGCTGATCCCCGGCGGCTTCGGCATCCGCGGCATCGAAGGCAAGCTGGGGGCCATCAAGTTCGCCCGCAAGCACGGCATCCCGGTGCTGGGATTGTGCCTGGGACTGCAGTGCATCGTCATCGAGGCGGCGCGATCGGTCGGCATCGACGACGCCAACTCCGCCGAGTTCGACCCGGAAACGCCCGACCCGGTGGTCTCGACGATGGCCGATCAGCAGGACATCGTGGCCGGCGAGGCCGATCTTGGCGGCACCATGCGCCTCGGCGCCTATCCCGCCGTGCTGGACGAGGATTCGATCGTCGCCCGGGCCTACGAGTCGACGGCGGTGTCCGAGCGGCACCGGCACCGCTACGAGGTCAACAACGCCTACCGCGACCGCATCGCCGAGAGCGGCTTGCGATTCTCGGGCACCTCGCCGGACGGGCACCTCGTCGAGTTCGTCGAATACGACTCCGACGTGCACCCGTTCATCGTCGGGACCCAAGCGCATCCCGAGCTCAAGAGCAGGCCCACCCGCCCGCATCCGCTCTTCGTCGCCTTCGTGGGGGCTGCGCTGGACTACAAGGCCGCCGAACGCCTGCCGGTCGAACTGGCCACCCAACGGGCCAACGGCGCCGAACTGTCAGAGCCCGCACACCGTGGCTGACCACGAATTCACCACCGTCGACGACGAGACGATCTACGTCGGGAAGATCCTCGCGCTGCGCGCCGACGAGGTGGCGATGCCGGGTGGGCGGACCGCGCGGCGCGAGGTCGTCGAGCACTACGGTGCGGTCGGCATCGTCGCGCTGGACGAGAACAACAACATCGCGCTGATCCACCAGTACCGGCACCCGGTGGGGCGACGGTTGTGGGAGCTGCCCGCCGGACTGCTCGACGTCAACGGCGAGGCGCCGCATCTAAGCGCGGCCCGGGAGCTCGAGGAGGAGGCTGGTCTGCAGGCCAGGGACTGGGCCGTGCTGGTCGACGTCATCTCGGCGGCGGGCTTCAGCGACGAGTCCGTCCGGATCTTCCTGGCCACCGGTCTGACCGACGTCGGCCGGCCGGAGGCGCACGACGAGGAGGCCGACCTCGAGCTGCACTGGTTCCCGCTCGCCGACGCCGTCGAGATGGTGCTCAGCGGTGTGGTCGTCAATTCCCTTGCGGTGTCGGGCATCTTGGCCGCCCGGACCGTCGACCGCGACGTCCGGGAGCTGCGTCCGGTCGACGCGCCGTGGCCCGACAAGCCGACCAGGTTCGCCGCCCGGCGGGCCAACGGGTGACCACGGCCCTGGGTGCCCTGGACGGCCAGCTTCGGGGGTACCTGGATCACCTCACCATCGAACGCGGGGTGGCCGCCAACACGCTGAGCTCGTATCGGCGCGACCTGCGCCGCTATCTGGCGCATCTGACCGCCCGGGGCGTCGGCGACGTCGCCGAGGTCACCGAGGAGCACGTCACCGACTTTCTGGTGTCGCTGCGCGTGGGAGACGAAGACCTCGGTGCGACGCCGCTGTCGGCGGTGTCCGCGGCGCGCACCCTCATCGCGGTCCGCGGATTTCACCGCTTCGCCGCCGCCGAAGGGCTGACGACCGCTGACGTCGCCCGCGCCGTCAAGCCCCCGACACCCACCCGCCGGCTGCCCAAGAGCATCAGCGTCGACGACGTGGTCGCGCTGCTCGAGGGCGCCGGCGGTGACGCCGAGACCGACGGTCCGCTGTCGTTGCGCAACCGTGCGCTTCTCGAAGTGCTCTACTCGACCGGCGCGCGCATCTCCGAGGCCGTCGGCCTCGACGTCGACGACGTGGACGTGCAGTCGCGGTCGGTGCTGCTGCGCGGCAAGGGCGGCAAGCAGCGGCTGGTGCCGATCGGCCGGCCCGCGGTCAGCGCGCTGGACGGCTACCTCGTTCGCGGCCGCCCCGAGCTGGCGCGCCGCGGCAAGGGCGCTGCGGGAGCGATCTTCCTCAACGCGCGCGGCGGGCGCCTGTCGCGGCAGAGCGCCTGGCAGGTGCTGCAGGACGCCGCCGAACGTGCGGGCATCTCCGCGTCGGTGTCACCGCACACGCTGCGGCACTCGTTCGCCACGCACCTGCTGGAGGGTGGCGCCGACGTGCGCGTCGTACAGGAGCTGCTCGGCCACGCCTCGGTAACCACCACGCAGATCTACACGCTGGTGACGGTGTCCGCGCTGCGGGAGGTCTGGGCGGGCGCACACCCCCGGGCGCGCTAACCGTGACCGCACCCGAGAACCCGGTCGTCGTGATCGGGGCGGGGACGTCGGGTCTGGCCGCCGCCCTGTGCCTGAGCGATCTGTCGATTCCGTCGGTGGTGTTCGAGTCCGGCGACGGGGTCGGGGCGGCGTGGCGCGAGCGGTACGACCGGTTGCGGCTCAACACCGGCCGCCGGTACTCGCATCTGCCAAAGCGGCCGTATCCCACGGGGACTCCGCTGTATCCGACCCGTGACCAGGTGGTCTCCCATCTCGAGCAGCACGCCGGCGAGCGCGGGATCGAGCTGCGGCTGAACACCCCCGTCGAGCGGGTGGTGCGGCGCAAGCCCACCGGGTGGGGCGTGCTCACCCCCGCCGGCATCGTCGGCGCCGCGCACGTCGTCGTGGCGACGGGCTTCCTGCACACGCCGGTGCTGCCGGACTGGCCGGGATCGGCGTCGTTCCCAGGTGTGGTGCTGCACTCGTCGGCCTACCGCAATCCGCGTCCGTTCGCGGGTAAGCGGGTGCTGGTGGTGGGCGCCGGCTCGTCGGGCATGGAGATCGCGCACGACCTCGCGACCGGAGGCGCGGCCAAGGTGTGGCTCTCGATCCGGACCCCACCCAACGTGATGCCGCGCCGGGGACCTGCCGGTCGGTCCAACGACGTGGTCGCCCGGCCGCTGTTCCACCTGCCGCCGAGGCTGGCCGACGCGGTCGCGCGGCGCGCCCGGCTGGCCGCCTTCGGCGATCTGACCGACGTCGGTCTGCCGATCCCTCCGGAGGGCCCGTTCAGCCGGGCCCACCGCCTGCACGCGGCGCCGACGATCGTCGACCCCGAGGTGGTCGACGCCGTCCGGGACGGCGGGATGGAGGTCGTCGCGGCGACGACCGCGTTCGACGGGTCGTCCGTGGTGCTGGCCGATCGCACCCGACTCGACGCCGACGTGGTGATCTCCGCCACGGGATATCGCACCGGGCTCGAACCGCTCGTCGGCCAACTCGGCGTGCTGGCCGACGACGGCACCCCGAAGGTCGGCGGTGACGTCGCCGCCGAGCCGGGATTGTGGTTCTTGGGGATGTGGTCACGGCCGTCGCTCGTCGGCTACACCTCCACGCAGGCGGAACGGATGGCGGCCCGCATCGCCAGGGCCGTCGCGGAGTCGCAGCGGGTCAAGCGGAGCAAGCTCTTCTAGTCGCCCGCGCGGGTCTGGCGTCCAGAGCGTTCCCATCCCGTTAAACTCCAAGCGATGTTCGCCAAGCCCGAAGGATGCCTGACCGGCGGCGGTCCCGAGTGACCGACGACGCTGGTACCGCCGACGGCGCCGGGGCGCAGGACGCGGTCGGCCACACGGGCCGTCCTCCCCGGTTCATCCCGGAACCGAAGCCGCGGAGCGTGCACGGCCCGGCCAAGGTCATCGCGATGTGCAACCAGAAGGGCGGCGTCGGCAAGACGACGTCGACCATCAACCTGGGCGCCAGCCTCGCCGAGTACGGACGTCGGGTGTTGCTGGTGGACCTCGACCCGCAGGGCGCGCTGTCGGCCGGTCTGGGCGTGCCGCACTACGAGCTGGATCACACGGTGCACAACCTGTTGATCGAACCGCGGGTGTCGGTCGAGGACGTGCTGATCAAGACCCGCGTCAAGGGCCTCGACCTGGTGCCGAGCAACATCGACCTGTCGGCGGCCGAGATTCAGCTGGTCAACGAGGTCGGGCGCGAGCATTCGCTGTCCCGCGCGTTGCACCCCGTGCTCGACCGCTACGACTACGTGCTGATCGACTGCCAGCCGTCCCTGGGCCTGCTGACGGTCAACGGGCTGGCCTGCGCGGACAGCGTCATCATCCCCACCGAGTGCGAGTACTTCTCGCTGCGCGGGCTGGCGTTGCTGACCGACACCGTCACCAAGGTCAAGGAACGCCTCAACCCGAAGCTGGACATCGGCGGGATCCTGATCACCCGCTACGACCCACGGACCGTCAACTCCCGTGAGGTGATGGCGCGGGTGCTTCAGCAGTTCGGCGAGCTGGTGTTCGACACCGTCATCACCAGGACCGTCCGTTTTCCCGAGACCAGCGTCGCCGGTGAGCCCATCACCACCTGGGCGCCCAAATCGACTGGCGCAGAAGCGTATCGGTCGCTGGCGCGTGAGGTCATCGACCGGTTCGGCGCGTGAGTTCGCCGGTACCGGAGGAGTCACCGCAGGCGGGATTTCACGTCCGGCTGAGCAACTTCGAGGGCCCGTTCGACCTGCTGCTGCAGCTGATCTTCGCCCACCGGATGGACGTGACCGAGGTCGCGCTGCACCGGGTGACCGACGACTTCATCGCCTACACCAAACACATCGGGCGCCACCTGGAGCTTGACGAGACCACGGCGTTCCTCGTGATTGCCGCCACCCTCCTGGACCTGAAGGCGGCCCGACTGCTGCCCGCCGGCGAGGTGCACGACGAGGAAGACCTGGCCCTGCTCGAGGTTCGCGACCTGCTGTTCGCCCGGCTGCTGCAGTACCGCGCGTACAAGCACGTGGCGGTGATGTTCGGCGAACTCGAGGCTGCCGCGCTGCGCAGCTATCCCCGGCTGGTGTCGCTCGAGGAGCAGTTCTCCGACCTGTTACCCGAGGTCACGCTGGGTGTGGACGCGATTGGCTTCGCTCAGATCGCCGCGTCGGCCTTCACGCCGCGGCCCGTCCCGACCGTTGGTCTCGGCCACCTGCACGTCCAGGGGGTGTCGGTACCCGAGCAGGCCCGACTGTTGCTGGGCATGCTCGAAGAGCGCGGAATCGGGGCGTGGGCGTCGTTCTCGGACCTGGTGGCCGACTGCGGCGCGACCATCGAGATCGTGGGGCGGTTCATGGCGCTGTTGGAGTTGTTCCGGGCCAACGCGGTATTGTTTGACCAGCCAGAACCGCTTGGTGTGCTGCACGTTTCGTGGACCGGGGATCGCCCGACCAGCGAATACCTGTCCACGGCGGTGGAAGAGTGAGAAATACGTACATGACCGACGACCACCCCGAGCCCGACACTGCCTCCGAACTGGGGGTCGACCTTGCTCTCGAACCCGAGATGGCGGACGACGACCTCGGTGCCGTGTTGGAGGCGCTGCTGCTGGTGGTGGACACTCCGGTGACCGTCGACGCACTGTCCACCGCGGTCGACCAGCCCGCCGACCGGGTGGCGGCGAAGCTGCACCTGATGGCCGACGAGCTGACCGCCAGAGAGAGTGGCATGGAGCTGCGCGAAGCCGGTGGCGGCTGGCGGATGTACACCAGGGCGCGGTACGCACCGTTCGTCGAGCGGCTCCTGCTGGACGGGACGCGCTCGAAGCTGACGCGCGCCGCGCTGGAGACGCTGGCCGTGGTCGCTTACCGGCAGCCCGTGAGCCGGGTGCGGGTCAGCGCCGTGCGTGGCGTCAACTGCGACGCGGTGATGCGGACCCTGCTGGCTCGCGGGCTGATCACCGAATCCGGTACCGACTCCGACACCGGCGCAACCACTTTCGCAACCACGGAACTGTTCCTCGAGCGGTTGGGGCTCTCCACCCTGGCCGACCTCCCCGACATCGCTCCGCTACTCCCAGACATCGACAACATCGACGACATCACCGAGTCATTGGCCGACGAACCCCGGTTCGTGAAACTCGGTGTGGTGCCCAACAATCAATCGCTGGCCTTCGACGTAGACAAGGACTGACATGGCCGACGAAGACGAAGGCACCCGACTGCAGAAGGTGCTGTCCCAGGCGGGAGTCGCCTCGCGCCGCGTCGCGGAACGCATGATCCGCGACGGCCGGGTCGAAGTCGACGGGCACATCGTGACCGAGATGGGCACCCGCGTCGACGCCGACAACACGGAGATCCGCGTCGACGGCGTGAAGATCCGGCGCGACGACACCATGGTGTACCTGGCGATCAACAAAGAGCGCGGCATGCACTCGACGATGTCCGACGACCAGGGCAGGCCCTGCGTCGGCGATCTGGTCGAGTACCGGGTCCGCGGCAACAAGAAGCTCTTCCACGTGGGCCGGTTGGACGCCGACACCGAGGGCCTGTTGATCCTCACCAACGACGGCGAGCTGGCCCACCGTCTGATGCACCCGTCCTACGAGGTGCCCAAGACCTATCTGGCCACCGTCGTCGGATCGGTGCCGCGCGGCCTGGGCAAGAAGCTGAAGGCGGGCATCGAGTTGGACGACGGTCCCATCCACGTCGACGACTTCGCGATGGTCGACACGGTGCCCGGGAAGTCACTGGTGACCGTGACCCTGCACGAGGGCCGCAAGCGGATCGTGCGACGGATGCTGGCCGCGGTCGGCTTCCCCGTCACCGACCTGGTTCGCACCGACATCGGCACGGTGACGCTCGGCGAGCAGAAGCCGGGCAGCATCCGGGTTTTGACGAGCAAAGAGGTCGGCGAACTCTACAAGGCGGTGGGGATGTGAGCGCACCGCTGACCATCGCCGTCGACGGGCCTGCGGGTACCGGAAAGTCCTCCGTCTCACGGGGTTTGGCGAGAGCACTCGGTGCGCGCTACCTCAACACCGGGGCGATGTACCGGATCGTGACGCTGGCCGTGCTGCGCGCCGGTCTGGATCCCGACGACGCCGCCGCGGTGGCCGAGCTGGCCTCGGGCGTCGACTTGGCCGTCGGCTTCGATCCCGACGAGGACCTGTACTTCCTTGGGGGAGAGGACGTCTCGGCGGAGATCCGCGGTGACGCGGTGACCAAGGCGGTCTCGGCGGTCTCCGCCGTGCCCGAGGTGCGGACCCGACTGGTCGACCGGCAGCGCGAACTCGCCGACGGCACGGTGGCCGTGGTGGTCGAGGGCCGCGACATCGGCACCGTCGTCCTGCCCGACGCCGACCTGAAGGTCTTCCTGACCGCCTCGCCCGAGGAGCGCGCCCGACGCCGCAACGACCAGAACGTCGAATCCGGTCGGCCTGGCGACTACGACGCGGTGCTGGCCGACGTGCTGCGCCGCGACCACCTGGATTCCACCCGAGCCGTGTCGCCCCTGCGCGCGGCCGACGACGCGATCGTCGTCGACAGCAGTGACATGTCTCAATCCGAGACCGTGGCACGTCTTCTCGACCTGGTCGAGCGAGTTGGCACGAGTGGCGACGCGCACTCACGCCGAGAACAGAGTGTGAAGCGATGAGCGACGACGACACCGGCGACATCGGTTTCGAGGCCGACGGCACCTGGTCCGACGAGGGCGACTGGCAACTGCCGCCCGACGGCGTCGAGGTCGGCGATCTGGAGGCCGAGTTCGCGCCGCCGCCGGTCGTGGCCGTGGTCGGACGACCCAACGTCGGCAAGTCCACGCTGGTGAACCGAATCCTGGGCCGCCGTGAGGCCGTGGTGCAGGACATCCCCGGCGTCACCCGCGACCGGGTGTCCTACGACGCCAACTGGCTGGGACGCCGGTTCATGGTGCAGGACACCGGTGGCTGGGAGCCCGACGCCAAGGGTCTTCAGCAGTTGGTGGCCGAGCAGGCCACCGTCGCCATGCGCACCGCCGACGCGATCATCCTGGTGGTCGACTCCATCACCGGTGCCACCAGCGCCGACGAGGCTGCGGCCAAGCGCCTGCAGAAGTCGGGCAAGCCGGTGTTCCTGGCGGCCAACAAGGTCGACAACGAGAAGATGGAGTCCGAGGCCGCGCTGCTCTGGTCGCTGGGACTCGGTCAGCCGCACCCGGTCAGCGCCGTGCACGGCCGTGGCGTGGCCGATCTGCTGGACGCGGTGCTCGAGGTGCTGCCCGAGGTGTCGGAGATGGGATCCGGCACCGGCGGTCCGCGACGCGTCGCGCTGGTCGGCAAGCCCAACGTCGGCAAGAGCTCACTCATCAACCGGCTCGCCAACGAAGAACGGTCGGTGGTGCACGACGTCGCGGGGACGACCGTCGACCCCGTCGACTCGCTGATCGAGCTCGGCGGCAAGCTCTGGCGCTTCGTCGACACCGCGGGGCTGCGCCGCAAGGTCGGCCAAGCCAGCGGCCACGAGTTCTACGCGTCGGTGCGCACGCACGGTGCCATCGACGCGGCCGAGGTCGTCGTCGTCATGATCGACTCGTCGGAGCCGCTCACCGAGCAGGACCAGCGGGTGCTGTCGATGGTGATCGAGGCCGGCCGCGCCGTCGTGCTGGCGTTCAACAAGTGGGACCTGATGGACGAGGACCGGCGCTATCTGCTGGACCGCGAGATTGACCTTTCCCTCGAGCAGGTGCAGTGGGCGCAGCGGGTGAACATCTCCGCCAAGACCGGCCGTGCCGTGCAGCGGCTGGTGCCCGCCCTGGAGGCTGCGCTCGCGTCGTGGGACAAGCGCATCACCACCGGTCAGCTCAACACGTTCCTCAAGGAACTCGTCGCCGCGACCCCGCCGCCGGTGCGCGGCGGGAAGCAGCCCAAGATCCTGTTCGCCACCCAGGCGACGGCGCGGCCGCCGACCTTCGTGCTGTTCACCTCGGGGTTCCTGGAGGCGGGTTACCGACGCTTCATCGAGCGCAAGCTGCGCGAGAAGTTCGGCTTCGAGGGCAGCCCCATCAAGATCAACGTGCGGGTGCGGGAGAAGCGTGCCCAGGGCGGCAAGAAGCGCTAGATCGGCGTCTGTGCGTATCCTGAAGGGAACGCGCGTGAGAGGGGAGTGGTGATGGCTGAGCTGGCCTTCCGTACCGCGCCCTCCCATGCCTGCGCACTGGAGCCGTTCTGGCCGTCCCGACGTTTCATTGCCTTCGACGAATGGTGTTGTCCGCGCGGTTGACTCGCGTCCGGACAACCCGTGGCACCCGGCGGTGCCATTCGATCGAAAGTAGCCGAACCTCGTGCGTTCGCTCATCGTCTTCACCCTCGTCGGAGTAGGTGCCCAACTCGTCGACGGCGCCCTCGGCATGGCGTTCGGCGTCACGGCCTCCACCCTGCTGGTGCTCAGCGGCGTCGCCTCGGCTCAGGCCAGCGCGGCGGTGCACCTCGCCGAGGTCGGCACCACCTTCGCCTCCGGCATCTCGCACTGGAGGTTCAAGAACATAGACTGGGGGCTCGTGCTGCGGCTCGGCGTGCCGGGAGCCGTCGGGGCCTTCCTCGGTGCGACGGTGCTGTCGTCGCTGTCGACCGAGGACGCGGCACCGGTGATGGCGGCCATCCTCGTCGCGATCGGCGTCTACGTCCTGTTGCGCTTCTCGCTGAGGAACCCGCCGGCGGTCAAGGTCGGCACCACCAAGCACGGGGCCAAGTTCCTCGCGCCGCTGGGGTTGTTCGGCGGATTCATCGACGCCTCCGGTGGTGGCGGCTGGGGCCCCGTGACGACCAGCACCCTGCTGTCGCAGGGCAAGACGGCGCCGCGGACGGTGATCGGCTCGGTGAGCGCGTCGGAGTTCCTGGTCGCGGTGTCGGCGTCGGCGGGGTTCCTGATCGGCCTGCGCGAGGAGTTCTTCGACAACCTGCCGATCGTGCTCGGCCTGGCAATCGGTGGCGTCGTCGCCGCGCCGTTTGCCGCATGGTTGGTGAGCCGGGTGAGCCCCGCGTTGCTGGGGACCGCGGTCGGCGGCGTCATCGTCCTGACCAACTCGCAGAAGTTGGTGCACTACTTCGCCATCGCGTCGCCGTGGTCGACGTTGATCTACGCCACCATCGTCGTGGCGTGGGCGTCGTTCGTCTACCTCGCGTGGAGGCTCATGAAGGCCCCTGCGTTCGTCCCCGCCGCGCTGGAACCCGAGACCGCCGACGACGCTCGCTGACGGCGGGCGGCGAACGGCCCGATAGGGTCACGTGGTGTCCGTCGCCCACATGATTCTGATCGCCCTGGCGGGTGTCGGAGCCGGCGCCATCAACGCGGTCGTCGGCTCGGGCACCCTGATCACCTTCCCCACGTTGGTTGCCCTGGGATATCCACCGGTGACGGCGACGATGTCCAACGCGGTGGGGCTGGTCGCCGGCGGAATCTCCGGCACCTGGGGCTACCGCCGTGAGCTGAAGGGCCAGTGGGGCCGGCTGAAATGGCAGATCCCGGCGTCCCTGCTCGGCGCGGGGCTCGGCGCGTGGCTGTTGCTCCATCTGCCCGAGAAGGTGTTCGTCACCGTCGTGCCGATCCTGCTGATCGGCGCGCTGCTGCTGGTGGTGCTGGGCCCGCGGATTCAGGCGTGGGCCAAGAAGCGGTCGGCCGACGAGGCAGCGCCCATCTCCACCGGCCGGATGGCCCTGGTGGTCATCGGCACGTTCGCCGTCGGCGTCTACGGCGGTTACTTCACCGCGGCCCAAGGCATTCTGCTGATCGGCGTGATGGGCGCGCTGCTGCCCGAGTCGATGCAGCGGATGAACGCGGCGAAGAACCTGCTGTCACTGCTCGTGAACGTGGTCGCCGCCGCGGCGTACACGCTGGTCGCGTTCGACCGGATCAGCTGGATCGCGGCGGGCCTGATCGCCGTGGGTTCGCTGCTCGGCGGTTTCCTCGGCGCCCACTACGGGCGACGGCTGTCGCCCAGGGCGCTGCGGGTGATCATCGTGATCGTCGGCCTGATCGGGCTGTACCGCCTGCTCGCCGTCTAGACGTCGGAGCTCTCCCGCCACAGGTCGATGCCGGAGTCCGAGGCGTACTGGTCGATCTCGGTGAGCTCGTCGGCGGTGAACTCCAGGTTGTCCAGGGCCCCGAGGTTCTCGTCGAGCTGCTCGACGCTGGAGGCGCCGATGAGCGTCGACGCCACTGCAGGATCGCGCAGCACCCAGGCCAGCGCGAGCTGCGCCAGGGACTGACCGCGTCGCTTGGCGATCTCCGCGAGCCCGCGCAGCTGCCCGAGCACCTCGTCGGTCACCAGGTCGTCGTCGAAGGTGGGGCGGGCCGTGGCGCGGTCGACGTCGGCCGCCGCCCGCTGCAGGTAGCGATCGGTCAGCAGGCCCTGGCCAAGTGCGGTGAACGCGATGGCGCCCATGCCGGCCTTGTTGAGCTCGTCGGTCAGGCCGCCCTCGATCCACCGGTTCAGCAGGGAGTAGGAGGGCTGGTGGATGACCAGCGGCGTGCCGAGGCGCTCTGCGATGGCCGACGCCTCCGCGGTCTTGGCCGGCGAGTAGGACGAAATGCCGACGTAGCGCGCCTTCCCCGACCGCACGGCCGTGTCCAGGGCACCGATGGTCTCCTCCAGCGGCGTCACCGGGTCGATGCGATGGGAGTAGAAGATGTCCACGTAGTCCAGGCTCATGCGGTCGAGGGACTCGTCGAGGCTGGCCAGCAGGTACGCGCGGCTGCCGAGCTGACCGTAGGGGCCGGGCCACATGTCCCAACCGGCCTTGGTGGAGATGATCATCTCGTTGCGGTAGGGCTTGAAGTCACGGCGCATCATGCGGCCGAAGTTCTCCTCGGCCGATCCGTACGGCGGGCCGTAGTTGTTGGCCAGGTCGAAGTGGGTGATGCCGCGGTCGAAGGCGTGGCGCAGCACTTCCCGGATGACGTCGAAGGGCCGGTTGTCGCCGAAGTTGTACCAAAGGCCCAACGAGATCGCGGGAAGCAGCAGTCCGGAGGTTCCGACGCGGCGGTAGGGCATCGCGTCATAGCGGCCGCGGGCGGCCACCCATGGGTCGTGGGTGAAGGGAACATCGGTGATCGCGAGGTCGTCGGACATGACTCAATCGTAGGGGGAGCCGTTAGAAGTTTTGGCGATCTGCTTCCTGTTCGAGTACGGCGTCGAGGTCGGAGAGCCGGTTCATGTTGGCGACCACCCGTTGCGTGCGGTTGTTCTTGGCGAGCATGTCGCGGTTGCGGTGCACGAAGTTCCAGTAGCCCGCAGTGAAGGGGCAAGCGTCGTCCCCGAGGCGCTTCTTCGGGTCGTAGGCGCAGTCGCCGCAGTGGTCGCTCATCTTGTTGATGTACGCGCCACCGGAGGCGTACGGCTTGGTGGCGAGGAGCCCGCCGTCGGCGTGCTGGCTCATGCCGACGACGTTGGTGGGCATGACCCAGCGGAAGCCGTCGACGTAGGCGGTGGCGAACCACTCGGTGAGCGCATCGGGCCGGTAGCCGCGCTGCAAGGCGTGGTTGCCGAGGACCATGAGGCGTTGGATGTGGTGGCTCCAGCCGCGGTCCCGGACACCGCCGATCGCGTGCTTCAGGCACTCGGCGGTGACGGCGTCGGCGTCCAGGTTGGTCCACCAGTCGGGTAGATCCTGGTGTGCGCCGAGGGCGTTGTTCTTCGTGTACTTCGGGCCGAAGTGCCAGTACAGGTGCCACATGTACTCGCGCCAGCCCAGGATCTGCCGGATGAAGCCCTCGACGGCGGCCAGCGGTGCCTGACCGTCGCGGTAGGCCTTTTCGGCCGCCTCGACCGCGTCGAGCGGATGCAGCACGCCGAGGTTGAGCGGAACCGACAGCAGCGAATGAGACATGGCCCAGTCCTGGCCCATGATGGCGTCTTCGTAGCGGCCGAAGTCGGGCAGTCGATGTTCGACGAAGCGCTGAAGTGCGCGGTTGGCCTCGGCGGGGGTGACGGCGAACAGGCGGGGTCCGTCGACGCCGACGGTGTCGAGGTCCATGGCGTCGAGGTCGCGCCGAACCTGCTCGTCGACGTCGTCCTCGCGCGGTTGGTAGGGCTTGGGCAGGCCGAGCGTCTTCTGCTTCTTGGGCGGGGACTCGCGGTTGTCCTCGTCGTAGTTCCACCGGTTGCCGACGGGCTCGCGGCCGTCCATCAGCACGTCGAAGCGACGACGTTGGTCGCGGTAGAAGTCCTCCATTCGGAAGCGGGTGCGGTCACCGGCCCACTGCTCGAAGTCCTTGCGCGGCAACGCGAACATCGGCGTCGGCAGAACCTCGGCGACGAGGCCCTGCTGCTGCAGTCGGTTGACGAACCGCTCGGCGGCGTGCGACGTCGGCTGGTGAACGAGCACGGGACGGCCGTACTGCTCGAGGGCGTCGGTGTAGGTGTCGGTGTGAAGGAGCGTGGCGCGGTCGCCGAGGTCGCGGTCGGCGTGCCGAAGTGCCGACAGCACCAGGTGCAGCTTCTGCCGGTGATAGCGCCGCTTGCGCAGTGCCGAGGTGGTCTCGACGAGCAGGACCTCGCGATGGGCATGCTCGCCGCCATGCATCGCGGGCCCCAACTGGTCGGCGAACAGCCAGAGGGGAGTGTCGTCGCGCGTCGTCGGGGCCACGCCTCCTTCATACCCACGACCACCGACGGCGACGCAGTTGGGAGTGCGGGCGCTCGCTGCTGTAGCATTTCGACCGCTGCCGGTGATCCCGGCGGCGGTCGCGGGCTGTGGCGCAGCTTGGTAGCGCACTTGACTGGGGGTCAAGGGGTCGCAGGTTCGAATCCTGTCAGCCCGACCATGAAAACCCGCTCTGACCCTTGTCGGAGCGGGTTCTTTCATTCGCGTCGCGCTCTTCTCGAGCCAGTGAAGCCAAGAGTGCCCCAACTGTGCAGGCGAGCGTCCAGTACGTCGGTCAGCTGGCCGGGCCGGGTTGATCCCCGTCGTCTAGCCGCGGCCGCCGCGATCGGCCACTGCGGGTTCGCGCAGCAGCCAAGGACCAGCATCGACGATCTGGACCTCCTCCAGCGGCGCCACCCCGAGTTCGAGGTGATACCCGGGCCGCAGAGTGCGCGCGGCCTGTCGGACGGGCATCGGGCCGAACCTCGCGCCGCGGGGGCGGCGGGGTTGCGTTGGAAACTAGCGCCTTTCGTGGGTGGCGCCGGCCCGGGGCTAGTGGTGGTGGGGCCTGGCGCTGCCCTCGCCGCGACGGCGGGCCTCCTCGCCTTCGGCGATGAGGCGCAGCTGCTCCTCGGTTCCGCGGCCGGCGAGCAGCGGTTGCCGCGGGTCCCACGTCGTTCCCGCCGCCTGGTCCTTGCGGCGTCGGGCGATCGCGGAGATCACTTCCAGGACCACGCGGTTGCCCAGCAGAGCGGTGATGTCGGCGTGATCGTAGGGCGGCGAGACCTCCACCACGTCGACCCCGAGCACCGGCAGTTCGTAGCAGATCCGCCGCACGGCGTCGAGCAGCTCGCGGGCCGAGAAGCCGCCTGGCTCCGGGGTTCCGGTGCCGGGCGCATGTCCGGGGTCGCACACGTCGATGTCCACCGACAGGAAGACTCCCTCGCAGTCCGCGGTCGCAATGGCGAAGGCCTCGGTCAGGCAGGTCTCCAGCCCGCGGGCCACGATCTCGGTCATCTCATAGGAGCGCAGGCCGTGGGCCGCCATCCATTCGAGGACCGGCTCGTCGGGCCAGTATCCCCGCAGGCCCAGCTGCAGGAAGCGGTCACCGCGCAGCGCGCCGGACTCGATCAGTCGCCGCATCGGGTTGCCGTGGCCGACGAGCGAACCGAGGTGGATGTCCCCGGTGTCGGCGTGCGCGTCGAAGTGGATCATCGACACCTTGCCGAACCCGTGCTGACGGGCGACGCCGGTGTGATCGGGCCAGGCGATGGTGTGGTCGCCGCCGAGGATGATCGGGATGGCACCGGCGGAGGAGATCTTGTACACGTCGGCCTCGATCAGCTTCACGGCCTCCTCGATGTGCCCGTTGTGGAACTCGACGTCGCCGGCGTCGTAGACCTTGAGGTCCTTGAGGCCGTCGACGCGCAGGGCGAGGCTCGGGCGGGACCCGTCCTGGGGGAGGTAGCAGGCCTGGCGCAGGGCGGACGGCCCGAATCGGGTGCCGGCGCGGTAGTTCGTGCCACCGTCCAGCGGTGCGCCGAGAATGACGATGTCAGCGTTACTGTAACTCGAGGGATCGTCGAGTTCGCAGCGCGGGATGCCGAGAAAGGTGATGTCGGGACCGAATCCGGTGAACGCCATGTATTACGCCTTCGTTGATGTTTGGTGCAGTGACTCGGTCAGAGATCGTGCAGGGCGACGACCGCGCGGAACGCGTGCCGGATGGTGGCGCGGATGCGTCGTTTGTCCACCGGTCCGAGTGGGCGGTAGACGTTGTCGATCTCCAGCCCCGCCATCACCGCCATGATGGTGCGGGAGTCCAGTTCTGGCTGATGCGAGCCGAGGTCGCGGAACAGCCGACTCAGCGCCGGCACCATCGCGGCGTACCAAGCTTCGAACATCGGCCGGAGTCGTTCGTCACGGCTGGCTTCGGTCACCAACTCGTAGCGCGTCACCAAGGCGCCCTGCGGCGTGCTGAAACCGTCGATGAGCATGTCTGCCACCAGATCTGCCAGTTGCTCGGTGGTCATCGTCGGCTGCAGTCGTTCGGCGGTGCGCACGACCCGTTCGATCTCACGGTCGGACAGCTGCTGAAAGGCCTGGGCCACCAGATCCGACTTGTCGTTGAAGTAGTAGCTCAACGCGCCCAACGGGATCTGAGCCTGGCTGGCCACCACCCGCATCGAGAGTCCGGCGAGTCCGACGCGCGCCATGACCTCGATGGCGGCGTCGATGATCTCGATCCGTCGTTGTGCGCCGCGGGCGGTGTTGCCCGTACCCCGCGGCGACTCGGCGCGTTTCGAATCGCCTCTGGCAGAGATTTTCTCGCGAGTATCCACCCGACTACCGGTCAGCCCTGGAACTTGAGGGTGGAGAAGTCGGTATCCCACATCCAGGCAGGCTGCCCCTCCCATCCGGAGTACCCCTTGCGGGCGGCGACGGCGTTGTGCAGGTCTGCCAGGTTCACCCAGCACAGGGAATCACGGTAGGCGTTGGCCGCCTCGACGTAGAGGGCTTGGGACTTGACCCGGTCCGGTTCGGCGCTGCCCTGATCCAGCAGCTTGTCGGCTTCTGGGACCGAGCAGCCCTGCAGGTTCACCGGAGCGTTCGTGTACTGGTAGATCCGCGACCACGTATCCGGATGCGCGGCATCGGGATTGAACGAGGCGAGCAGCAGGTCCGGTCGCTGCTCGGGGTGCTCGTTGAGGGCGAAGAACTGGGCGGAGGGGAAGTCGCGGATGGTAGCGGTCAGGCCGGCCTGCTGCAGGACCACCTGGATCTGGTTGGCCAGATCCTGCAGGCTGCTGTCCCCGGTGGGGAATCCGATGGTCACGTCACCGCCCTTGGCGCCGACTGCAGCCAACTTGGCGGGATCCTGGGGATGCGTGTCGGGGACCGCACCGTCGGGCAGCATTCCGACGGGGTAGAACTGCGTCGACGGGGAGCCCTGCGCACCGAACACGGTCTTGGTCAAGGCGTTCTGGTCCAAGGCAGCGCTCAGCGCCGCGCGCGCGTCACGATTGCCGAAGACCGAGGAGGCAGGATTGACCATCACCTCCGCCTTGACCAACGCATCCTGTTGTTGCACTTCGGTGTTCGCGCCGGTTGCCAGCGACTCGTAGTCGCCCTTGGACAGGCCGTGGAGAATCATGTCGAGCTGGCCCGATCCGAGTTGAATGCTCTGCACCGCCGTCACCGCCATGACCGGCAGTGCCACCGTCGTGATCTGCGGCTGCGGCCCCCAATAGTTCTTGTTGGCGCTGAGCGTGTAATGGCTGGCCGGGACGGCTTCGGTGAGCTCGTAGGGCCCGGTCCCCGCGGTGTGCGTGGCCAGCCAACCGGCGGCGTGGTCGTTGCCGGAGGTGTGCTGCGCGACGATGGTGGGGCTAGTCATCAGCGGACCGTAGGGAGAGGCAAGGTAGTCGAGGAACGGCGCGACCGGCTTGGTAAGGGTGACGACCAAGGTGAGCGGATCCGGCGTCTGCATGTCCTTTACGTCGGCGAGCATGTAGGAGGGTCCGGCCGCCAAGTCGATGCGGCGTTGAAAGCTCGCCTTGGCGGCGGCGGAGTCGAACGGTGTCCCGTCGCTGAACTTGACGCCCGGGCGGAGGTTGAACGTGTAGACGAGGCCGTCCGTCGAGACCGCCCATTTCGGCGCCAGCAGACCTTCGAGTTTCGTCGTCCCCGGGGTGTATCGAAGCAAGCCCTGATAGGCCGAGGTCATGATCAGCAGACCTTCTGGCTGATAGAACGAATCGGGATCCAGCGGTGGTGGGTCGCTCATCAGGGGAGTGCGGATGGTGGTGGCGGCGGCCGCATCGCCCGCGGGCGCGTTGCTGCTTCCCGAACAAGCCGTGGCCGCCAGCGCGAGGACGACGGTCACCGCCAGGGACGTAACGGCGGTCATGTTCTTCATGCTCGGAGCTCCTGCACTGGTGGACTGCGTGGCGAGATGCGCGCATCCGGCTTCCCGGCGCCCGTTCGTGACCAAGTCTCGGAGCGTTGCATTTCGTTTGCGTGACATGGCCGTTACTAGTTTGTACGATCGTCCCAATCTTGGACGTTCGACCTAGAAAAGCATTCGGCATGGCCCTAGGGTCGATCCCGTGCGCCGGCATCCCCGCCGAAAGCCGCGCTGAAATGCAAAGGGAAGAGACACGATGCCCCCAACGGTGCCAGCTGCATTCGACCTCACTGGACAGGTGGCGCTCGTCACCGGATCGAGCAGCGATATCGGTATCGGTTTCGCCACCGCCAGGTTGCTGGGCCAGCTCGGTGCCTCGGTCATGGTGACCGGAACCACCGATCGTGCGGCCGAACGGGCTGCCGAGCTCGAGCAGGAGGGGATCGCGGCCGCCTCGCACATCGCCGACCTCTTCGACCCGGTAGCGGCGCGTCAGCTCGTCCAGGCCACCGAGACCACCCTCGGCCCCGTCGACATCCTGGTCAACAACGCCGGATTGGCCTCGGTCAACAGCCCGGAGCAACCCAACCCGTTGATGTCGATGACCGACGACGAGTGGTCCCTGGTCCTTCGTCGCAACGTCGACAGTGCCTTCTTCGTCACCAGGGCCGCACTACCGGCGATGGTCGAGCGCGGTTACGGCAGGATCATCAACGTTGCGTCGACGGCCGGCATCGTCACCGCCTACACCGGTGACGTCGGCTATCACACCGCCAAGGCGGCCATGCTGGGAATGACGCGTTCGGTCGCGGTCGACTTCGCCACGAACGGCATCACCGCCAACGTCGTGCTGCCGGGCTGGATCGCCACGGCCGCCCAGCTTCCGTCGGAGGTCGCCGCCGGCAACGCCACGCCGATCGGGCGCTCGGCGACTGCGGCCGAGGTCGGCTCCGCGATCGCCTACCTGGCCTCTCCCGGTGCGTCGTACGTTACGGGCACGACGCTGCTGATCGACGGGGCGAACTCGATCGCCGGAGCGAGGATCGCCTGACCCCTCCGGTCCAAATGTAGACTTGCGCACCGGCGCAGGCGATTTGGCACGCGGATCAAGTCCATGGGGCGGGCTTGGTACGCGGTGGCGGGGGTGTGGCGCGGTGGCGTCCGCCCTTGCCAAACCAATCGGTTCGGCGTAGCGTGAATCCGAACCATGCGGTTCGGAAGTTGAAAGCGAGCGGCGCGAGACGGCGTCGGCATCAATTGCCAAGCCGACGCGGGTAGCCCGACGCCGAGCGAAACAGCCCTGAAGGCAACAGTATTCGCCATCCGCCCGTCGATACGGCATGTCGTTCAGAACCCGTTGTTTCGCAACGAACAATGCAACGAACGAGCCAAAGGCGTTGAGGTTGCGAGCATTTGCACAGTCCGCTCGCATCTCGTTGGCGGCAAGGTCGAATAACGTCGTCACCGTCAGCTGAAGCGAGCCGAACGGTGAGAGGGACATGATGACGAGCACAGCAACAGAGGTATGCGACGACGTGGTTCTCGTCCATTCCGAGGAACGGGCGATCATCAACGCACCAGTCGACCAGGTCGACGTCTTCGAGTGGTTGTCGACGCTGCCGGACGACGAATACCAGCGTTGTGCACCGCCTGATCACCTCGCCGGGGGATGGTCGTCGACCGACGACGGACGGCCGATGTCGATCAACGTCGAGGTGGTCGGCGGCATCCTCGTCGTGCAGCACTACGTGGCGGAAGTTCACGATGCCCGTCACTGCCACATGGTCTCGCTGAGTGATCTTCAGACACCGGCGGGTTGGACCACGGCCCAAGTCATCTGGGATTTGAGCGTCACCGCGATCGACGCGAACACCTGCCAATACACCAACCAGGTGGTGGTCAACCCCACCCGGGCATTTCTCGATGCGCTTGAGGTGGTGGGTCAGTCGGTGGAGCAGACGGCCGCGGACCTGCAGGCGGCGGTCTCCGACCACAACCGGCGAGAGACTCCGCTCTACGCGGCCAGCATCGAGCGCAAGGCACTGGGACCAAGGTGATGACGTCGGACTACGACCAGAGCGTGCACGCCAATCAGCAGCGGCTTTCATCCGCCCTTCTCCCCGCCTACGACTTCATCGTCTGCGGCGCCGGATCGTCGGGGTCGGTGATCTCCCGCCGATTGGCTGAAGATCCCGCCGCCACCGTCCTTCTGGTGGAGGCCGGTGGTGACGACGACGTCGACGACGTGACCGACCCGGGTCTGTGGACGGCCAACCTCGGGTCGGAGAGGGACTGGGCTTTCATCGCCGAACCGAACGCGCACCTCAACGGCCGGTCCCTGCCGATGTCCATGGGCAAGGTCCTCGGCGGCGGTTCGAGCGTCAACTTGATGGTGTGGGCCCGCGGCCATCGTGCTGACTGGGACTTCTTCGCCTCCGAGGCGGGCGACGAGGCATGGAACTACGCCTCCGTGCTCGACGTCTACCGCAGCGTCGAGGATTGGCAGGGCGCGCCTGACCCCGGGCGCCGCGGTACGGAGGGTCCGGTGTTCGTCACCCCTGCGCAAGACCCCAACCCCTGCGCCACCGCGGTCATCGACTCGGCGCAGGAATGTCTCGGGGTGGCCCGTTTCGACAGCCCGAACGGTGCGATGATGGAGGGCTCGGGGGGCGCCGCGGTCACTGACGTCCGGATTCGGAATGGCAAGCGCGAAAGCGTCTTCCGGTCCTACACCTATCCCTATATGGACCGGCCCAACCTCACCGTGCTCAGCACTGCACTGGTACGACGAGTGCTGATCGACGGCACTCGCGCGGTGGGGGTTGAGCTCGACTACCGAGGCGACCGACTGACGATCGGTGCAACCTGCGAGGTCGTCTTGGCCACGGGTGCCGTCAACACTCCGAAGCTCCTCATGCTGTCCGGCGTCGGCGATGCGCCGCAGTTGAAGGAACACGGGATAGAGGTGGTCAACCATCTGCCCGGGGTCGGTCGCAACTTCCAGGACCATCTTGGTTTCAGCGCCATGTGGGAGTTCCCCCAGCCGTGGCCGGTGACGTGGCGGTCGGAGGCCACCGTGTACTGGCCCAGCCGCAGCGATCTCGACTGTCCCGACCTGTATGCCTGCCATGGCGCCGTTGGCATGGCCAGCGCCGAGAACACCGCTCGCTTCCCGCCGCCCGCAGCGGCCTGGACGCTCATCGGTGCGCTGGCTCGACCGAAGAGCCGTGGCTCGGTTCGACTGGCGAGCGCCGACCCGACCATCCCGGCGCGGGTGGACGCCAACGGGTTGTCGCACCCCGAGGACTTGGCGTTGGCGAAGCTCTGCCTGGCGGGCATGCGAGAGATCGGAAATTCGATGCATCTGCGACCGCACGTTCAGCGCGAGGTGATGCCCGGCATGCTCACCGACCGCGAGTTCGAGGACTACCTACGCGACGCCGCCGTCACGTACTGGCACCAGTCGGGGACGGCGAAGATGGGACGTGACGACATGTCGGTCGTCGACGGCTCCTTGCGGGTGTACGGCATAGACGGACTCCGCGTCGCCGACGCCTCGATCCTCCCGAGGTTGACCACTGGCAACACGATGGCGCCGTGTGTCGTGATCGGCGAGCGTGCCGCCGCGGAAATTGCCGCCACCCACGCGACACTGGTGTGAAGACCGTTGACTCACACGTCGGCAGCCGCTGTCGGAGTTCGAGTCCACGACGACCCGGCGTGTCAGCGTGCAACCATCAATCCCACCATGTCGAAGACCACGGTCGCGGCGGCGATCGAGGTGATCTCGGCGTGGTCGTAGGCCGGGGCCACCTCCACCACGTCCGCGCCGACCAGGTTCAGACCCGTGAGTCGCCGCAGCATCCGCAGCAGTTCCCGCGCCGTCAGCCCGCCGGACTCGGGAGTACCGGTGCCGGGGGCGAACGCCGGATCGAGCACGTCGATGTCCACTGACAGGTAAACCGGTTCGTCGCCCACCCGGCGCCGGATGACGTCGACGGCGGCGTCGATCCCCATGACGTCGAGGTCGCCGGCGCGGATGATGCGGAATCCCATGGCGGCGTCGTCGTCGAGGTCGGCTTGGTCGTAGATGGGTCCGCGGATGCCGATGTGGATCGAGTGGTCCTCGATCAGCAGCCCCTCCTCGAACGCCCGCCGGAAGATCGTGCCGTGGGTCACCGGGGCGTTGAAGTATGTGTTCCAGGTGTCGAGATGAGCGTCGAAGTGCACCAGTGCCACGGGGCCGTGCACCGCGTGCAGCGCGCGGAGATTGGGCAGCGCGATGGTGTGGTCCCCGCCGATCGAGACGATTCGGCGGCGGCCGTCACCGAGGATGTCGGCGGCGTGCCGCTGGATCTGGCGGCACGCCTCCTCGACGTCGAACGGCGTGACGGTGACGTCGCCGGCATCGACGACCTGCACGACCTCCAGTGGGGCGACGCCGAGTTCGACGTGGTAGCCCGGTCGTAGTGTGCGGGCGGCCTGGCGAACCGCCATGGGGCCGAAGCGTGCTCCCGGCCGGTAGGAGGTGCCGCCGTCGAAGGGCACGCCGAGGATGGCGATGTCGTAGTCGCTCACCTCGCCGATGTCGGCGATGCGCGCAAACGTTCCCTTTCCGGCGTAGCGCGGCACCTCGATCGCGGGGATGGCGCCGATGGGTGCGGACTCGTTCATCGGGTGGTCTCCTCGCGCGGGAATTCCTCGTCGAGGACGTCGAGCACGCGCTCGACGAACCACTCGGTCAGCATGCGGCCTTTCTCGGCGCTCGCCGGCACCGGCGAGGACAGTGCCCCGCTCGCGGTGGACAGGCGGGTGTCGATGGGCAGCACGTCGTGGTTGACCACCCGCTCCGGCTGATCGGGGGCGATGCGATCGGTGCGCACCATGTCGGGCTGGTGGTGCAACCAGAGCGACGTTTCGATGACCGCCGCGTGCTCGAGGGCAAGACCGGGAAACGCGTCGGGCCACAGCATTTCGCGACGCTCCGGGGTGTAGTCCGGGTTGACGTCCTCGACGACGACGATCTTGACGTCGGGATGCCGCTGACTGACGAGGAACGCAGGCTCGTAGACGAACCCGCTGTTCTCGAAGTGCCAGTTGTACAACACGATGTTGCGGAATCCGCTACGGACGAGTTCGTCGAGGACGTCCTCCAGCACGCTGATCAACGTCGTCGCCCGCAGTGACAGGGTGCCAGGAAAGTGTTGGCCACCACCGCTTCCTGGACGGCTTCGGTATCCGAAGGGGATGAACGGTCCGACGATCAGGCGGCGGTGTCGGGCGGCCTCGACCAGAATCCGCTCCGGCAGCACCCAGTCGGTGCAGACCGGCAGGTGGTGGCCGTGCTGCTCGGTGGCTCCGATCGAAATCACCACGGGCACGCCGTCCTCGGCCGCGGCGGCGATCTCCGGCCACGTCATGTGTTGGTAGCGAACGGGAACGATGTCACCGGTCATGGCGTCGCCTCCAGGTCTGCGGCTTCGACGGGTTTGGTGGGCGCGGGCGGTGACCACACCTTGGATCCGCCCCACGCCAGCAGCGCCAGGGCGATCAGCACCAACTCGGCGATCAGGTACGGCGTGTCCTGGGTGGCCAGGGCGACGGCGGTGAACGCCACGACCACCAGCGGTGGGAGCGGCCACAGCGGCATCTTGAAGGGACGCGGCTCGTCGGGCATGGACCGGCGGCTGCGAAGGGCCGCCAACCCGATGCACAGGTACACCGCGGCGATGACGGTGCCCGCGAAGATGATCAGGAAGTTCAGTGCGGAGGTGAAGACCAGCACCGCGGCGGGGACGGCCAGCACCAGCACCCCGACCCCGGGTGCCCGGAAGCGATTCAGGCTCCCGAGCATTCGGTTCACGGGCTGGGGCCAGGCACCGTCGCGACCCGTGGTGTAGACGCCGCGGGCGAAGTACATGAGCAGCGACAACATCGCGTTGAACAGGGCGACGATGGCGCCGACGTCGACGATCGCACCCGCCTTCGACCCGAGTGACGCCTCCACCGAATAGACCACCGGCGCCGGTGCGTTGAAGAACTCCTTGAGATCCGGCGCGGCGATCACGGCGGCGATCAGCGGCACCATGATGAACACGCAGGCCAGTACCGCCGAGATGATCACCGCCTTGCCGATGTTGCGTTCACCGCCCTTCAGCTCTTCGGAGAAGCCGAGTGCGGCGTCGTAGCCGTTGATGACGTTGAACGCCGGAGCCAGGGTCGCGAGCATCACCGCAAAGCCCACGGCGACGAGTTCGCCGTTGCTCAGCGCGGTGGGGTGGAAGGTGACCTCGGTCAGCGACTGGTGGGGATTGGCGAACGCGGCGACCGTGATGATGCTCAGAACCACGAGCTCGACGACGACCATCACCGCCGTGGCCCAGGCGCCGATCTCGACCGTGGTCAACGCCAGCGCGGTCGCCAGCACCAGGAGGATGATCGCGATGACGCCGTCGGACAACGTGATTCCCGGGAAGAGGTTCTTGAGGAAGGCGCCGATCCCCAGTGCGATGCTGGCGGGGATGACGACGCCCTGGATCAGGTAGTTGAACATCGTGATCCAGGACAGCGGACCCGGCAGCACCTTCTGCACGAGCGAGTACATGCCGCCCGCGATGGGAAACATGCCTGCAAGTTCGGCCAGGCACAACGAGATCAGCACCACGACGACCGACAGCAGCAGGCCGGCGCCGATGGAGAAGGTGCCGCCGACGACGAACACCCCGGCGGAGAGGAAGAGGACGGCCATCGTCGGGGACACGTCGGCCATCGCCAGCCCGACCACCTCCGGCACGTTGAGTCGGCGGTGCAGGTCTTGCGTGTAGCCCAGCTGTTCTAGTCGGGACGGGGGCGAGTCGGGGACCCGTTCTGGCTCGGTCATCGTCGTGCTCTCCCTCTTGTCGGTCGGTTCTACTGGGCGGCAACGCCGATGGTGCCCACGGGTACGCAATTGGTGCGGCCGCCGTCGGCGACCACCTGAGCGCCGGTGACGTAACTGGCGCGATCGGAGAGCAGGAACGCGACGACTTCGGCGATTTCCGCTGGTTCGGCGATGCGTTGCATCGCCACGCTCGCCGCGTTGTCGGCGAACTCCGCCTCGGGGTCGGCCGCGCCGTCGAACTCAGCGAGGAACATCGGGGTCTTGGTGGTGCCGGGGCACACCGAGTTCACCCGGATGCCCCACGAGGCCAGTTCGGCGGCGGCGCTGCGGGTCATCGCCAGAATGGCCCCCTTGGTGGCGGTGTACGCGACGTACCCGGCCTGGCCGATGAGCGCGAGTTCGGAGGCGGTGTTGACCACGGCGCCGCGGCGGCGGGGCTGCATGACGCGGGCCGCTTCGCGCAGCGTGTAGAAGCTGCCTGTCAGATTGGTGCGCACCAACCGGTCGAACATCTCGTCGGTGGTGTCGACGAGCGGCGCCACGATCGAGATGCCCGCGTTGTTGTGCACTGCGTCGATGGGTCCGAGGGCGCGTTCGACGCGCTCGAAGGCATCCCGAACGGCGTGGGGGTCGCCGACGTCGACGCCAACCGGAAGACCCTGGCGGCCATGGCGTTCCACGGCGTCGACGGCAGCGCCGAAGTCGTCCTCCGCGCGCGAAAGCAGGGCCACGTCGAAGCCGTCGCGGGCAAGCGCGGCGGCGGTGGCCATCCCGATCCCCGATGCGGCGCCGGTGACCAGTGCGACTCGTCGATCGCTCGATGTCATGAGTGCGTGCTCCTCGTCGTGGTGGCAGTGCGGGTCAGGCGTTCGAGCGCAGCCAGTCGACCTGGTCGCGCAGCCCGCGCTCGAGGTCCCACTGCGGGCGATAGCCGAGGTCGCGTTCGGCCGCGGAGACGTCGAAGGCGCCCATGTGGTCCCACGCCGGCAGCAGGCCGGGCCCGATGTCGAAATTCGCCCCGGGGAGGAGCTTCTGAAGCATCGCGGCGGTCTCGCGGACCGAGACCTGCCGTCCGCCGGAGACGTTGTAGGTGGGTTGGGCGGGCGACTCGGCGGTCGACGCCAGCCTGGCCGCGGTGGCGACGTCCTCGACGTGGACGAACTGGAACGGGTGGTCCCCGCCCTCGGCGAGGTGAAACGGCTCGCCTTTCAGTGCCGCGCGAATCATGTCGCCCAGCAGGCTGGGCATCCACAGCCCCGGCCCGTACACCTCGGTGATGCGCAAGGACACGACGTGGACGCCGTAGAGCGACGTGTAGACCGCGCCGAGCAATTCGCCGGTCACCTTGGTGACGCCGTAGACGGTGGTGGGGGCCGGGGTGACGTCCTCGCCGACGACGGTCCCCGGTGCGACGTTGCCCAGCGCGCACTCCGACGAGAAGTTGACCACCCGCGTCACGCCCGCCATCCGAGCGGATTCGAGGACGGAGAACGTGCCTTCGGCGTTGGCGGCGAAGGTCGTCACCGGCAGTTCGATGGAGACCCCGGGGTGGCTCTGGCCGGCGGTGTGGATGATCCGCGTGACCTCGTGGTCGCGCAGTGTCTGCACCAACCGTGGAATGTCGAACAGCTCGCCCTGAACGAGCACGAGCCCGTCGCGGTGGTCGACGGCGAAGTCGCGGTTGTAGCTGACCACCGGCTCGCCGAGGCCGATGAGCTGGTCGACGAGGTGGCGTCCGACGAATCCACGTCCGCCGGTGACGAGAGTGCTCACGGGGGTTCTCCGATCACCAGGTGGGGTAGACGGCGGGGTCTACGGCGAGGGGCTCGAGCCGGCGTCGCTCGACGGTGGGGTCGACGAGCACGGCGTCGCGCAACTGCGTGCCGGTCATGAAGGTGACGTCGCCGCGGTCGTAGATGATTTCGATCATCCGGCGCAGGTTCCGTGCCCGTCCGGCACGACCCGAGAGGAAGGAGTGCGCGGTCAGCTGGAACAGCCCTCCGAATTCGCGGAGCCCGTCGAGTTCGGCGGTCCAGAGGGCGAGCGCCTTCTCGGGCGGCTCGATGACGTAGCCGAGGTGCGGCTCGGGGAGGTATGCGTACTGTTCCCAATCGTCGAGCGACCAGTGCGGCGGCAGTTCGACCAGCGGGCCGTGGTCGGTCTCGATGACGTAGGGGCGGTCGTCGTCCATCAGGCTGGTGTCGTAGGACAGCCCGTGCTCCACGGCCAGACCCGCGCTGTTCCACGTGGCGGCCCACATGGGGGAGCGGTATCCGTTGGGGGTGATTCCCAGCCTGGCGAGGGCCTCGTAGCCTCGCTCGAATTCGATCCGTTCCTCGGCGACGGTCAGCTGGGTGGCGGGCCGGTGCGAATAGCTGTGGTGGGCGACGTCGTGGCCGCGCTCCACCATGTCGGTCACCAGCGCGGGCCAGAGTTCGGCGGAGATGCCGGGCACGAAGAATGTTGCCTTGATGCCGAATTCGTCGAGGATGTCGAGCAGCCTCGGGGTGCCGCGCCGCGCGTCGAACTGTTGGTGGGTGATCGCCATCGCGTTGTCGGCGTGCCGGCGTCCGGCGGCCAGGACCGGTGTCACGCCGTCGACGGCGAAGGTCAGCATGGCGACCGCCGCGGCACCGTTGCGCCACCCGGGCGATGGCTGCGCGGATGGTTGCGGGTTCGCTGCCGGTTCGGCGGTCATCGGACTCCTTTCGGTCGTGACCGCCAACGATGGTCGTCTTCGCGCGCTGCTGCAACGGGCGCAGTGTCAGCAATAAAGGGATGCGCCGTGAGACATACTGTCGTATGAGCTTGATCCTGAGCGAGGTCCTCGACCACCCGCTGCTGCAGTTGGCCGACCCCGTCATCCTGAGCGGGCACGACAATCTCGATCACTCGGTGCGCTGGGTGCACTCCGCCGACCTGCTCGACATCGCCCCGCTTCTGAGGGGCGGCGAGGTGCTGCTGACCAACGGTGTGGGCCTGGTGGGCGTGGATCAGTCGGCGCGGCGGCACTACGTCCGCAGCTTGGCCGAGATCGGCGTCGCCGCCCTGCTTTTCGAGGTCGGACGGACCTTCGCCGAGGTGCCCGAGGAGATGGTCGACGAGGCGACGGGGGCGGGTCTGACCATCGTGCAGATGCAGCCGGTGCTGCGGTTCACCGACGTGGCCGAGGCGGTGAACAGCGAGCTGATCGACCGGTCGGTGATACGGCTGCGCCATGCCGACGAGACGTCGCGCGCGCTGTCGGTGGCATTGGCGCGCGGTGCGTCGCTCCGCGAACTCGTCGGGCAGGTGGCGGGCACCCTGGGGTCCTGGGCGCAGCTTCGAGACCGGACGGGCCGACTGGTCGAGGAGGCCGGCACTGCCCGTGATCCGGACGCAGCGAGTGCCGACGCTCCGGTGCTGGTCGACGGCGCCGCCTGGGGACGGCTGGTGATCGGGACGGACGGCTCGCCCGAATTGCTGTGCGAGGCCGTGCTGGATCGTGCCCCGACCGTGCTGGGGCTGTGCCTGATTCGCGAGCACAAGGACGTCGCCGACGCGGTCCGTGCCCAGCAGATCCTGCTCGAGCAACTCGTCGGGAACCGTTCGGTCGCCCGCGGACTACTCGGCGCCCGGCTGGCGGCAGCCGGGGTGGCCGTCGACGACCACGAATACGTTTGTCTGACCGCGGACCTGCACCGGATCCCATCCGCGGAGCACTTCGTCGACAAGGTGATCCGCGAGTGTGGGCACGGGATCTTCGGTGTCGTAAGGGGTTTGCTGTGCGCGGTGGTCGCCCGCAGCCGCGACGTCGAGAAGGTGTCATTCGGCGACGCCGTGCGGCGGGTGGCCGAGCGTGAACTCGGGCGGGACAAGCGGGTCTGCGCCGTGGTGGGCCGCCGAGTCCAGGACGTCTCCGACCTACCCAGGGCGATGGCGGACGCGTACGCCACCCTCGAGCTGGCCCGGGAACTGCACGTGTCCGACCCCGTCATCGAGGTCCAGCAGTTGGCGCTTCAACGACTGCTGGACGGCTACAGCGACCGGGAGGCGCTGCGCCAGTTCGTCGACGAGCAGATTGGCGTGCTCGAGGATTCCGACAAGCGCCGCAGCGGGCAGTTGCTGCTGACCCTGGAGGTGCTGGTGGCATGTGCGGGCAACAAACTCGAAGCCGCTCGGCGCCTGCACATCCGGCGGCAGTCGCTGTACTACCGCCTGGATCAGATCCAACGGCTCACCGGCTGCAATCTGGACGACGCGCAGCAGCTGCTGCCCATGGCGGTGGCGCTGACGGTGCGCACCATGCTGACCACCGTGCGCTGACCGGGGCTCTCGACCAGCCGATGCCGTCACGCCGTGACTAGCGATTGCGTCAGGCAGTTGACTGTGGTTGAGTCTGAGTAACGGTAAAGTTATTCAGGGTGGGCGGTCACCGAAGGAGTAGAGCCATGAAGCGGTTCGCGATCGACGACCACCCGACCGTCGTCAACGCCCGCCGAAATCGCGATGTCACGACCGCATCCACCGAACCGCTGGACGCGCAGTGGCTGCGGCGGGTGGCGTTGGACGCAGGTGCCGACGACGTCGGCTTCGTCGAGATCGGTCGGGCCGAGATAGCGGATCAGAGAACCGATCTCGACGCCGCGCTGCCCGGTGTGCAGACGTTGGTCAGCTTCGTGTGCCGCATGAATCGCGAGAACATCCGCACGCCCGCCCGGTCGGCTGCGAACCTCGAGTTCCATCACGCTGGCGATGACGTCGACGAGATCGGGCGGCACTTGGTGTCCCGGCTGGAGTCTGTGGGAGTCCGGGCCGTCAACCCGGCGATGGGCTTCCCGATGGAGATGGACGAGTTCCCGGGCAAGACGTGGGTCGTCAGCCACAAGCCGGTGGCCGAGGCAGCCGGACTGGGACGAATGGGCATCCATCGCAACGTCATCCACCCGAAGTTCGGCAACTTCATCCTGCTCGGCACCGTGCTCGTGGCTGCGAAGGTCGACGAGTACTCCAGGCCGCTGGACTTCAACCCGTGTCTCGAGTGCAAGCTCTGTGTCGCGGCGTGCCCGACGGGGGCGATTGCGCCCGACGGTCACTTCGACTTCTCGGCCTGCTACACCCACAACTATCGGGAATTCATGGGAGGCTTCGGCGACTGGGTGGGCCAGGTCGCCGACAGCAAGAACGCCGACGACTACCGCTCGAAGGTTCCCGACAACCAGACGGCGTCGGTGTGGCAGAGCCTCTCCTTCGGGGCCAATTACAAAGCGGCCTACTGCATGTCGGTGTGTCCGGCCGGCGACGACGTCATCGGCGCCTGGCTCGACTCACCCAAGACCCATCTCGCAGAAGTGGTCCGACCCCTGCAGCGCAAGCAGGAGACGGTCTACGTCATCAAGGGTTCGGACGCCGAGGACTACGTAAACCGCCGTTTCCCGGACAAGCGCTCCAAGCACGTCGGTCAAAGCCTTCGGGCCAGGAGCGTCGAAGGAATGGTGGATGGTCTGCCGCTGATCTTTCAGCGCGAGCAGACCAAGGGCGTCACCGCGACCTATCACTTCAGCTTCACCGGAACCGAGACACGCCAGTTCACCGTCAAGATCGACGACCGCGACCTCGAGGTCTGCGACGGTCACCACGGCCGGCCCGATCTGACGGTCGTCGCGGACTCGAGCACCTGGCTCAGATTCCTCGACAACCGATCTGTCCTGCCGTGGGCCGTCATGCGTGGTCGCATCAGGCTTCACGGATCACCAAGACTCTTGCTGGCCTTCGGCCGGTACTTCCCGTCGCAGTAAGACTTGCCTGACCCCGAAGGAGGCTGCCGTGCCGCACGTCATCACTCGGAGCTGCTGCAAGGACGAATCCTGCGTGGCGGTGTGTCCGGTCGACTGCATCCGACCCGCCCGTGGTGAAGCGTTCACCGACACGGCGATGTTGTTCATCGACGCCCGGACGTGCATCGACTGCGGGGCGTGCAAGGACGTCTGTCCCGTCGACGCGATCCAGCTCGACACGGACCTATCCGGGCCGCAGAAGCGGTTCGAGGAAATGAGCGCCGACTACTTCCTGGCTCACCCCCTGCACTCCGACTTCTCTTCGGAGCCCGCGCCCCATGCGGCGGTCCGGTCGGGGGCGCTGCGGGTCGCCATCGTGGGAGCCGGTCCGGCCGGGTGCTACGCCGCGGCGGCACTCCTCGAATCCGGCGGCGTCGCGGTCAGCCTCTTCGAACGGCTGCCCACGCCCTACGGTCTCATCCGCGCCGGCGTGGCACCCGACCATCAGGACACCAAGTCCGTCACTCGCAGCTTCGAGCAGGCGCTCGGCGACGACGCACTCGACTGCTACTTCAACGTCGAGGTGGGTCGCGACGTCACCCACGCAGAACTGGTAGCCGATCACCACGCCGTCATCTATGCCGTCGGCGCCTCCACGCCCCGGTCCTTGGGCATCCCCGGAGAAGGCCTTCCTGGAAGCGTCGCCGCCGCCGACGTCGTCGGTTGGTACAACGGGCATCCGGATCACGCGCATCACTCCTTCGATCTCACCGGTCCCCGAGTGGTCATCGTCGGCAATGGCAACGTCTCGCTCGACGTCGCGAGGGTGCTACTCCTCGACGATCGCCACCTGACCGCTGAATCCGACACCGCGGACCATGCCCTGGCCCCCCTCGCCCACGGCATGGTCGACGAAGTCGTCATCGTCGGTCGCCGTGGGCCCCGGCACGCCGCATTCTCGGTGAGCGAGTTCCTTGCACTGGGCTCGCTCCCCGGCGTCGACGTCGTGGTCGACGGTGACGACCTGGCCGCCAGCCCGGACGACGACGTGGAAACGCGCTGGAAGCTGCAGGCCCTCAGGGAGTTTGCCCTCCGGCCGCCAGGGCGCAATCGAAAGCGCATCGTCTTCAGGTTCGGCGCAACGCCGTCGCGCATTCGCGGGACCAACCGCGTCACCGGTCTCGACGTCACCACGGCCACCGGCACGGAGGTCGTCGAGACGTCGCTCGTCATCCGCTCGATCGGCTACCGAGGCCGGCCCGCAGAAGACGTGCCGTTCGACGCCGCCGCCGCCGTGATCCCCAACGACCAGGGTCGCGTCCTCGACGAGCACGGTGACCCCGTGCCGGGCGTCTACGTGACGGGGTGGATGAAACGCGGATCGAGCGGTGTCATCGGCACCAACAGGGCGTGCGCGAAGCAGACCGTCGACCGGCTGTGGTCCGACTTCGACGACGGCCGGCTCACCGTCGATGATTCACGCCCATTCCGTGTGCGAGAACTGTTGGCGCAGCGCGGCGTCGACGCACTGGACTGGAGCGCGTGGCAGCGCATCGACGCCGCGGAAGTGAGCGCCGGTGCGGACGCCCGTCGTCCCCGGCGGAAGATCACTTCCCGCTCCGATCTCGTGGCGGCCGGGCGGTCGACTGGTTGACGTCGGCACCGTCGACGCGAAGCCCACGCAGATCAGTCGAAGCGGAACGTCGGCCGCACCTCGATGTCGGCCGAGGCCGTGCTCGGGCGATCGTCGTCCGCGGTGACGAACACCCGGACGGGGCGACCCGTGCGCGCGTCGACGAAGGACAGCGGCGGTGACCCGTCCTGCAGGTGCGTGTCACCCCAGTGGGTGATCGCCATGAACGTCGGCAACAGATCCTCGCCGGCGTCGGTGAGCCGGTATTCGTCGCGAACCCGAGCTCCGGGGTCTCGATACGGGAAACGGGCGACGATGCCCGCCACCTCGAGCTGTTTGAGCGCCCGCGAGGTCGCCGGCGCCGAGGTGTCGATCCGGTCCACGAAGTCCTCGAATCGCGTGGTGCCGTAAAAGAGTTCCCGCAGAATGAGGAACGTCGTCTTGGTGTTGAGGAGGTCGAACACCTTCGCCACGGAGCAGTGTGCCGTTCCACGCCACCGGCCACGGTCGACCAGCTCAGCATCCAGAGTCATCGGCATGAGGCCATTGTAACTAACGGTGGCATTAGTCAGGCTCGACTATGCGGGTGCCGCAGTGCGCCCGTCAATCCGCGAGTTCGAACGTCTTGCGCAACTGCTTGTCGAAGACGCGGGAGGGGGCGAGGCGGCGCATGGCACTGAGCTGGCGAGCCTTCACGCCGGCGGGATAACGCAGTTTCGGGTTCGCGTCGGTGGCGGCGGACACGATCGCCTTGGCGACGGTCCTGGGATCCTCGCCGCCGTTGACCTGGTCGGCCACGACGCGATTGGCAAGCCCGCGCTGTCGCGCGTATGCCTCCAGCGGCGTGTCCGGCGGGGCGGTGTTGTCGTCGAAACCGGTTCTGGTGGCGCCCGGTTCGACGAGCAGCACCCTGATGCCGTGGCCGCGGACCTCGTGGTCGACGGACTCCGAATAGCCTTCGACGGCGTACTTCGTGGCGCTGTAGGCGGCCATGTACGGCGCGGGCATGAAGCCGAAGATCGACGAGATGTTCACGATCCGCCCGCGTCCCTGGGCCCGCATGTGCGGCAGGACGGCGTTCGTCATTCGGACGACCCCGAAGACGTTGACGTCGAACAGCTTCTGCTGCTGCTCGATCGAGTTCTCCTCGAGGGCGCCTGCGAGTCCCATGCCGGCATTGTTCACCAAGACGTCGATGCGCCCGAAGTCCGCGATCACGCCCTCGACGAGCGCGGCGACGGACTCGTCGCTGGTGACGTCGAGATCGCGGAGTGTCACGCGTGGGCGGGACTCGAGTCCCGTGGTGTCGCGGCTGGTTCCGACGACGTCGAAGCCGGCCTCGACGAGACCGAGCGCGGCAAATCCACCCAGACCGGCGTGGGCGCCGGTGACGAGTGCGACGGGTCGTGATGACGGCATGTGGTTCATTCCTGACGTTGATCCGGGTTGAGGTGTCACGGCGTTCTGAGCGGGTCGTCGACGGGTCGTGGTGAACGTCTCGCGGCCGACGACGTGCGGCGCTCGACGGCGATCAGGGCGACTCCGACGAGGGCGCTGGCGGCCCCGGCAGCGGCCAGCAGCGCCCAGCCCGAGCGGATGGCGACGAACGGCGTGGGAGCGCTTGCGACGTGGGTTCCGATCACGGTGACGATCAGCGCGATGCCCAGCACCGAGCCGACCTGCCGGGCGGTGTTGATCAGCGACGAACCCGAACCCCAACGAGGCCCCGGTAGCGCGGATCCCACGACCGAGGACAGCGTGGGCAGGATCAGTCCGACCCCCAGCCCGGTCAGCAGTTGCCCGGGCAGCAGTCCGCCCAGGTAGTTCTCCGACGGTCCCAGCCGCCACAGCCACCAGAGCGCGCCCGCCGTGAAGCTCAGGGCGCCAAGGGTGGCAGCGCCTCCGAATCCCAGTCGTGCCGCAGCACGATTGGCGAGTCGGGCGACGACGACGACGACCGCTGGACCCGCTGCCAGCCCGAGGCCTGCCGCCTGAGTCGACCAGCCCCAGGTCGAGGTGAGGTACAGCACGTTGACCAGGAGCATGCCGGCGAAGCCGCACGCGAACGCGAGCATCATGACGGTGGCCAGGGCGAACTGGGGCACGCGCAGCACCGCCAGGTCCAGGGCGGGGACCGGATGGCGGCGGGAGCGGATGACCACCGCGGTCAGGCCCACCACGGACACGGCCAGGGAGATGACCACCAACGGTGTGGCCCAGCCCCGTTCGGGGACCTCGACCAGCGCGTAGGCCAGTGCGCCGACTCCGACGACCAGCAACCCGGCGCCGGCCAGATCTGGCCGCCCGATCGGTGTGATGTCGGATTCGCGGAGGACGCGTGCCGCGGCAATCATCGTGACGACGCCGACGGGGACGTTGACCAGGAACACCCACTGCCATCCCGCGGCGACGAGCAGCCCTCCCAGCGGTGGTCCGAGTGCCGCGGCAACCGCTCCGACCGACGCCCACGTGCCGACCGCCTTCGCGCGCCGTTCCGCAGGCCAGGCGTTCAGGAGTAGCGACAGCGAGGTCGGTGTGATCAGGGCGGCCCCGGTGCCCTGCACGGTTCTCGCGCCGACCAGGGCCCACAGGCTGGGTGCGAGCGCGCACGCCGCCGACGCGGCGGTGAAGATCGCCAGCCCGACGAGGAAGACCCGCCGGTGGCCGTAGCGGTCGGCGAGACGGCCGGCCAAGGCCAGGATCGCGGCGAAGGCGACGGTGTATCCGTTGAGGACCCAGGACATCTCGCCGAAGTCGGAACCAGGGAAGTTGGCGCTGATGGCGGGGAAGGCGATGTTGACGATGAACAGGTCGAGTGTCGCGAGGAAGGCCGCCGACGACGTGATGACGAGGACCGTGCGCGGCCGGAGCTTGGGGGAGGGGGTCACGTCATGGCTGGTGTGTCGGTGTCGACCGCGGTGTCGTCGTCGTTCCTCACGCGATCTCCTGAGTCCGATTGTGGCGCCATCTGGCTGTGCTCTGGTTCAGTCAGAGCATAGGGCTCTGGCTTTACCCGAGGCAAGTCAGCATCACACCGGGCGGCACGAGTGGAGTGAACGGTGCGCAAACGCGCTGCCGTCACACGGGTTCAGTCCCTAGGATCGGTGTGCCTCCGTGACCAAGGGATTCTCAATGAAGATGCGTGCATGCCTACTCGTCGTGACCGTCTGCGCTGGCGCGCTGCTGAGCCCCGGCACCGCCACGGCGCAAACCGGGACGAGTTTGACCGTGCTGCGCGGGCTGGCGCCCGTCACCACTCTCGACAACACCGAGGCGGGCCGGGCTGCCCTGGCGTCCAACCTCACGGTCACCGGAGCCATCCAGAACGGGACGGCTGGTCAACCAACGCTTCTGCCGTTCCCCGATCAACAGCAGCAGGCGCTGCGCGACGCCTTCATCACCGACGGCAACGCCTTTCAGCTTGCCGACGGCCTCGGAACCAAGCTAGGTGACGCCTATCAGAGGTTGACGTCCTACACCCGAGACGCCGAGGGGAACGAGGACTTCACCAACGTCTCTCCGGCCGTCGCAGATCTGATCGCCTACGCATCGAATACGACCAAGGCGGACTCGAACGCAGGCAAGTACTTCTTCGCCAACGCGACGACCGACGGGAAGGAACCGGTCTCGGCCGAAGCGTTGGCCATCCTGCAGAAGGCAGGCGGAGTCACCGACATCTTCGGCAAGGCCTACAACCGGCCGGCGGGCAGCGAGGGAGCCGACGCCTACGGCGACTCACGGCCGTTCCAAACCGAGCCGCACCTGCTGACCTACGGCGGCGCCGACTTCTTCGGGGCCCCGTCGGACAATTCGTCGTGGTTGCGTGGGCCGGAACAGAACCTGGTCGACAGCCCGTCATTCCCCAGCGGCCACACCACATACGGTTACACCGAATCTCTGGTGCTCGCGCTGCTGGTGCCCGACCGCTACCCGGAGATGATGGCGCGGGCCGCCGAGTACGGCAACGACCGCATCGTCATCGGCGCGCACTACGCGATGGACGTGCTCGGCGGACGGACCTTGGCGACCTACGACCTGGCGCACCTGCTGGCCAACGAGGCGCCGTACGTCGGCGTCGAGCGGGGCGGGGTGCGCATCGACGACTTCCGGCAAGCCCTGGTGACGGCGCGAACCGATCTGACCGGCGCGCTCGCGGGCGCGTGCGGGAACGTCGTGGCCGTCTGCGCCCGAGACGACCAGAGCCGCTTCTCGCGGCCCGAGGACAACGCGCGATTCGTCGACACCACGCAAACGTACGGTCTGCCTGCGGTATTCGGTCAGAACGTGAACGCTGCCGTGGACGTCGGCAAGGTGGCACCGGAAGCCGGCTACCTCCTCACCGCCGCCTATCCCTACCTGTCGCTCGACCAGGCCAACGCCATCCTGACGGAGACCCTGGGGCCGGGCGGCGGCTTCCTCGACGACGGCAGTGCCTTCGGGGTGTACTCGCGTCTCGACCTTCACCGCGCAGCGCAACAGGCCCTTGCGGCCGCGCCGCGGTAGGGAGGGCAAGTCCCACTCGTGACGCGCGCCGTCCGATGGGTTGCCGCCGCCGGCCTGTGCATTGCCGGCATTTCAGGGGGTGCGCTCATTCACATGGGCCCCTCAGGGCGTGGCCACGACCACCAGGCCACGGCGGGTGGAGCGCCGGACGACCAAGTGCTGACCGTTCACGTCGCAGGCGGCAGCAGTGACCGCGTCCTCTACACCGCGCCCGCCCACGCCGTGGCGACGATCGTCATGCTGCCCGGCGGTTCGGGCCAGGTGGGCGTGGCGAGTGACGGCAAGGTCCGCTTCGACGACGACTTCCTCGTGCGCACCCGGGCAGATTGGGTCGACCGCGGCTACGCGGTCCTCATTCCCGACACGATCGATCACGGCAATCTGCGAGGTGAGCGCAGCACCCCCGCCTATGCCTCCGTGGTCGACCAACTGGTCACGCTCGCCCACGCCACGCGTCCCGTCCCCGTGTTCCTGATGGGGACCAGTCAGGGTTCGATCGCCGCCGTAAACGGTGCAGCTCACTCCGCCCCCGGTGCGGTGGCCGGTGTCATCTTGACGGAGTCCGTTTCTCGCATGGGGCACAGTGGAGAGACGGTCTTCAGCGCCGACCCCCGGGACGTTCGAGTCCCCGCGTTGGTGCTCGCCAACGGTGACGACCGCTGCGATGTCGCCCCGCCGCAGGATGCTTCCCGCATCGCCGGGGCGATGGCGCAGGCCTCGGTCCACGTCGCAACGGTGAGAGGTGGTGTCGACCGCTCGGGCAACCCCTGCGGCTCGCTGTCTCCCCACGGCTACTACGGGGTGGAGTCCACCGTGGAAGGGCTCGTCGACGGCTGGATGCGCGGCCACCTGTAGCTCGAAATCGGATCACGGCCCCGCGACGAATCCTCAGTCGGGTCAACGCTTCAACTGATTCACGAAGTTCTGGACGTCGTACTGCACCCACTCTTCGGCGAGCTGGCCGTTCGGCGCGTAGCGGAAGACGTTGACGATGGAGTATTCGAACGGCTTTCCGTTGGGTTGCAGGATGCCCTCCGCGGTTCCGCTGAACGGCCTCGCGAAGACTCCCGCGAAGCGTGTGCGGGTGGCAAGGTGATGGCCGCCGTCGGACATGATGGTCTGCCGGGTGACCGAGAAGTCGTCGAACGCCGCGCGGCACGCGGCGAAGTAGTCCAGTAGTTCGTCCAGGCTCAGTTCGGCGGAGGGGCCGTGGAAGCGAAAGTCCGGATGGAAGAAGGCCTTCAGGGCGTCGGCGTCGCCTCCGACGATGCCGACCTCGCCGATGCGAATCAGGTCGCGCGCCCGGTCGGACAGGGTGGGGTCGTCGGCGCGGAGCGCAACCTCGTTGGTTCTGGTGAACGCGGAGCCGTCGGCCTCTGCGTGGGCAACGGCGTCTCTGGCGCCGATGGTGAGAAGCGTGGCGAATCCCACGGCGCCGCCCGTCCTCAGGACTGCGCGACGGGTCGGTTGACGACGGCTGACGGACATGGGAACTCCTAGGACTCGTGGTCGGATCTGACGACGCGACGTCGCCCATCCAGTCAAACGCCCGGGCAGCCGAGATGATCCATACCTGCGATGAGGGTTCTGCATCCGCCCCATACGGTTTCTGCATGGTTAGGTCGCGGCTGGCACGCCGTCGATCGCGTCGGGTTCAATGTCTGGAGAGCCCGTCAGACGACGGGTACTCGCCAACCGCAGGGAGACGTTCGTGCCGAAGGTCGCCGACAAGGAAGTCCGCCACTGGTTCGTCACGGGAGGATCCGGTGGCTTGGGTCGCCGCATCGTCGAACATGCCTTGCGGCAGGGGGATCGCGTCACCGCGACGGTGCGTCGTGCCGGCGCGCTCGGTGACCTGGCCGAGGAGTTCGGCGACCGCGTGACCGAGGAGGTGCTCGACCTCACCCGACTCGACGACGTCGACGACGTGGTCGGTCGGGTGATCGCCGCGGATCCGGTGGACGTGGTGGTGAACAACGCCGGCTTCGCCGTCGTCGGTGCCACCGAGGAGCAGAGCGTGCAGCAGATCCGCGAACAACTCGACGTGATGCTGACGGCGCCACTACTCATCACACGGGCCTTCGTCAGGCCGATGCGGGAGCAGGGCGGCGGCAGGATCATCCAGATCTCCAGCATGGGCGGTCAGGTGGCGGTTCCCACGCACAGCTCCTACCACGCCGCAAAGTGGGGCTTGGAGGGTTTCAGCGAAAGCGTCAACCGGGAAGTGTCCGGGTTCGGTGTGCACCTCACGGTGATCGAACCGGGGGGTACGCGAACGGGATTCAAGGATGCCTTGACGTTCGCACCCGAGTTGGACGCCTATCGCGGCACCCCGGTGGATCAGGTCCGACGTCAACTGCGGGAAATGGACCCGAACGCACTGACTGGCGACCCGGACAAGATCGCCGCCATCGTCTATCAGACCACCCGGCAATCCGATCCGCCGGTGCGCCTCACCCTCGGCGGTGATTCCTACGACGCCGTCCGCGTGGCGATGACCGAACGTCTGACCGCACTGGAGGACCAGCGTGCGGTGGCGGAATCGGTTGCCGTGGGGGATTGAGCCCGTCGCCCTACCGCAGTCCAATCGGCTCCGCCGGAATGCTCCTCGGTTCGGCGTCGTTGCCACCCGGGGGACTGCGATCTGCCGCCCGACGACAGAAGGATCGACCATGGAACTCGAGACCTGCACCGCGCTCTACCTCGGGCTGTCATGAGGTTGGTCATCACCAGGTCGTCGCCCGCCGCGGCGGCCGACGCCGACGTGGTCCGCACCGTCACCGAGCTCGTCAACGACGTGTATGCCGTTGCCGAGCAGGGACTGTGGATCGACGGGGCCGCGCGCACCACGACGGAGGAGGTGCAGTCCTTCCTCGAAGCCGGCCAACTTCTGGTAGCCACCAGCGCCGGACAGGTCGTGGGATGCGTTCGCGTCCAACGGCTCGACGACGAGACCTCGGAGTTCGGCATGCTCGCCGCGACGCCCGCCCATCGCAACACCGGAATCGGGCGTCGGATGGTCGACTTCGCCGAGCGAGACTCCGTCGCGAGCGGGCGACGCACGATGCAGTTGGAGTTGCTCCAGCCCCGGGACTGGACGCATCCGTCGAAGGAGTTCCTCGCGCAGTGGTACCGGCGGTTGGGCTACGTCGTGGTGAGGGCCGGCTTGATCGAGGAGTCCTACCCCCACCTGGCACCACTGCTGGCCACGCCGTGTGACTTCGTGGTGTACCAGAAGCCGTTGGCGGACGCGGACGGTCGGAGCGACCCCGTCTAGACGCGGTCGCCCAGCGTCGAGTTGAGTTGCTCGTAGCGCTGAGGAGAGCGGGCCTTGATGACGTACGCGCCGATGACGCCGATCGCGAGTGAGGCGAACAACATTGCGGTGAAGGTGAATTGCAGCCAGCCGCCGCCACCAAGCAGCACGTCCATCCCCGTCACCGCGTACCAGAGGAACGGCATCAGGCCCGCGATGCCCAGAAGTGGCGCGATGAAGGTGTTCCAGGGTCGCTTGTCGACCTTGGAACGGCGGAAGAAGACGAAGATGGCGATGCTTGCGATGGTCTGCAGCAAGATGATTCCCGCGGCACCGACACCGGTCCACCAGGTGAACAGCGTGGTGTACGGGTCCAGCCCAAAGATGGCGAAGATGGCGACCACTACGGCGACCATGCCGATCTGGACGTAGCAGGCGATCGCGGGGGACTGGCGGGTCGGGTGGGTGGTACCCAGACGTGACCAGATGACGCCTTGGCGGCCAAGGGAGTACAGGTATCGGGCGACGTTGTTGTGGAAGGTCAGGATGGCCGCGAAGAGGCTGGTGATGACCAACAACTGGAACGCCTCCGTTCCCACCCGGCCGAGCACTCCGTCACTGACCGCGAAGACCAGGTTGCCGCCCTCGGTTGCCGCGAGGCCGGCGATGTTGCCGACGCCGACCGCGTTGACGATGAGGAAGGCGGTGACGGCGTAGAAGACGCCCATGAAGACGACCGACGCATACGTGGCCCGCGGCACGGTGCGTTTGGGATCCTTGGCTTCTTCGCCGTAGATCGCGGTGCCCTCGAAGCCGATGAAGGACGCATGCGCGAACATCAGCGCGACGCCGATGGCGCCGGCGAACACCGCCGACGGCGCGAACGGCTCGAAGGAGTAGTCGCTGATCGGCGTCGGCGAGTTGACCAGGATGCCGACGTTGAGGATCAGGATGATCGCCGTCTCCAGGGTCAGGAGCACCGCCAGCACCCGGGCGCCGGCGTGGATCTGCCGGACGCCGAGGAACAGCGACGCTCCCATGGCCACGAAGGAGAACACCCACCACGGTACGTTGGTGCCGGTGTGTCGGGAGACGAATTCGGCTGCGTAATAGCCGAACCCGCCGATGACGCCGAGTTGGATCGCGTTGTAGGCGAAGATCGCCAAGGACGCCGACCCGAGCCCGAGTGGTCGGCCCAGGCCCCGGGTGATGAAGGCGTAGAAGGCGCCGGCGTTGGTGATGTGCTTGCTCATCGCCACGTAGCCGACGGCGAAGATGGTCAACACCACGGCCACCAGCACGAAGGCGCCGGCGATGCCGATTCCGTTGCCCGATCCGATGATCACCGGAAAGAGCGCCACCACCACGGTCAGCGGCGCCGCGGCGGCGACGACGAAGAAGACGATGCCGAGCACACCGATCTGGTTGCGCGCCAATCCCGTCGGCCCGTCCGGTGAGTCCTTGGCGGGTGCCAGCGACTGGGGGTCATCCTGATGAAGCATGGCGGGTCCTTTGCGGTAGGGGTCAGCGGGAGGTTTTGCTGCGGGCGGCGAACTTGACGACCTTGCGCAGCGCCGGGCTGGTCGCGACGGTGTAGCCGAGCTTCTTGCCGGTCTTGCTGCCCATCACCGTTTCCATCGCCCGGTCCACGACACCGGCCCTGGGTCCGGGGCCGACGCGCGCAGCGGTGGGTGCAGCGGTGCCGTTGAGGTCGGCGATGACGACCTTCGCGGCGTTGTGGCCGTTGGCTCCCATCACCCCTCCGCCGGGGTGCGTGCCAGAGCCGCAGAGGTAGTAATCGTCGACGGTGGTGCGGTAGTCCGCCAACTCCGGAGTGGGCCGGTTGTTGAAGAGCTGGTCGAAGAACATGGCGCCGTGGAAGATGTTGCCGCCCGTCAAGCCGTAGTCGCGCTCGAGGTCCTTCGGGGTGATGATGACCCGCTCGAGGATGTGCCCGCGCAAATTTGGGGCGTAGCGGAACAGCACTTCGAGCACGCGGTCGGCCCACTCGTCGCGGATGGTGTCCCAGTCGGTGCCGGCCAGCTCGAACGGAAGCTGCTGCACGCCAAGGGTCATGGTGTGCTTGCCAGGAGGCGCCAGCGAGGAGTCGTGCGTGGACTGGATGACGGCCTCGATGACGAAGTCGTCGGGGATCTCGCCGCGTCGTTCCGCCTCCCACGCCCGCTCGAAGTTCTCGATGGACGCACCCATGATGGCTTGGGCCTGGTGCTGCGGACCGAATTCACCGGCGGGGAAGCCGACGTAGTCGGGCAGTTCGTCGATCAGCAGGTGAATGCGGGCCATCGAGCCGCGGGCGTCGTAGTCCTCGAGCTTGGCCGTCAGCTTGGCGTCGACGGTGCCCGCCGGCAGCAGTTTCAGCATCGAGCGCTGCGGGTCGGCGTTGGAGATCACCGTGCGCGCCGAGATGACCTCGCCGCTGGCGAGTTTCACGCCGGACGCCCGCCCCCGGTCGACCACGACCTGCTCGACCGGCGAGTTCAGCCGGATCTGTGCGCCGTGAGCCTCGGCGCTGCGGGCCATCGCCTGGGTGATGCTACCCATGCCGCCCTTGACGAAGCCCCACTGCCCGAGCGTGCCCTTGAACTCGCCCACGGAGTGGTGTCCGTACACGTATCCGGTACCCGGCGTGGACGGCCCGCCCCAGACCGAGATCATCCCGAAGAAGGTGAACAGACCCTTGATGTGTTCGTTCTCGAAGTACCGGTCGAGCAGGTCCTTGGTGGACAGCAGCACCATCTCGTTGAAGAGGTCCTCGGCGCCGGCCGCCTCGAACGCGGCCAACACCTGTGACCGGCTGGGCGCCGGGGACAGCAGGAACGGCGTCAGGATGGAGGCGAACTTCTTGACGCGCAGGCCGAAGTCGAGGAAGGCGCCGGCGTCACTCTTGGAGAACTTCTCGATCTCCTTCAGCGTCTTGTCCATGTCCTTCCACACGAACAGGTGACTGCCGTCGGGGAAGATGCTGACCTCGTTGGCCTCGGTCTGGTACATCTCCAGGCCGTACCGTTCGAGTTCGAGGTCGGCGATGATCTCCGGTCGCAAGAGGCTGGCGATGAAGGCACACGACGACCAGGTGGCGCCGGCAATCAACTCCTCGCTGGTGCACGCGCCGCCCACGACGTCACGGGCTTCCACGACGAGCACCTTCTTGCCCGCGCGGGCGAGATAGCCGGCGGTGATGAGACCGTTGTGTCCAGCTCCGATGACGATCGCGTCATAGGTGTTGGTGGGGTTGGTCATTGGAGTCCTCCGGGGATGAGGTGGGTGAAGTAGGTACGAACGGTGGCCGGGTCGACGAGTTGGTCGAAGCCCTCGGTGACCGGCTTCATCGTGGGATGGGTGTCGCGTAGCCGTTCCCATGCCGCCCAGTCGGTGACCTCCATGACCTCCAGGATGTCGGCGGGGGCTCCGTCCGGCGCGGTGGTGACTCGAAAGGCGTCGAATCGCCGAACCACGTCGCGGTGGGACAGGCACGTCGGCCGGTCGACCTCGGTGGAGAAGGCTTCGAAGTCGGCCGGGTCGACGCCGGGCAACATCGAGAACAGGTTGACCGCCACTACGGGCCGGCTGGTGGACGTCATCGTGGAGACTCCAAGGAGGTTGTCAGAGGCATGGTGTGATCAGGACTCGAGATTGATCATGATGTGCTTGATCTCGGTGTACTCCTCGACGGAGTAGATCGACATGTCGTTGCCATGGCCGGACTGCTTGAAGCCGCCGTGCGGCATCTCCGACACGATCGGCAGGTGGTCGTTGATCCACACCGTGCCGAATTGGAGCTTGCGGGCCGCGCGCATCGCGCGGCCGACGTCCTTGGTGAACACCGAAGCCGCCAAGCCGTATTCGACGTCGTTGGCGAACGCGAAGGCTTGGGCCTCGTCGGTGAATCGCGTGGTGGTGACCACCGGGCCGAAGACTTCCTTCTGCACTATCTCAGAGTCTTGGGCGGCGTCGACGACCAGTGACGGCTTGTACCAGAAGCCTGGTCCGCTGCCGGGCCCTCCGACGGCGAGTGCGGCTGGTCCGGTGGCCACCGCCCGGTCGACGAACCCGGCGACGCGGTCACGCTGGCGCTCGGAGATCACCGGGCCCATTTCGGTGGACTCCAGTTGGGGATCGCCCATCGCCACCTTGGACACGGCACGGGTGAGTTCGGTGACGAAGTCGTCGTAGATCCCGTCGGCGACGTACACGCGTGAGGCGGCCATGCAATCTTGACCGGAGTTTCCGTAGCCGCCTTCGCAGATCTTGGTGATCGCCAGTTCGGCGTCGCAATCGTCGAACACCAAGACCGGTGCCTTGCCGCCCAATTCGAGATGCAGACGCTTGAGGTTGTCGGCGCCGGCGCGGGCGACGACCTTGCCGGTGTTCGTGTCGCCGGTCAGCGAACTCATCCGTACCCGGGGGTGGGACGTCAGTGCCGCGCCGACGGTGTCGCCGTGGCCGGTGACGACGTTGAACACACCGGGCGGAAACAGGTCCGCCGCGAGGTCGGCCAACCGCAGCGTGCTGAGCGGGGTCTGCTCACTGGGCTTGAGCACCAGCGTGTTTCCGGTGACCAGCGCCGGGCAGATCTTCCAGACCGCCATGACGAGGGGGAAGTTCCACGGCGCGACGCTGCCGACGACGCCGAGCGGATCTCGGCGGATGATGCTGGTGTGGGTGGGGGAGTACTCGCCGGCGGCACGGCCCTCGAGAACGCGTGCGGCGCCGGCGAAGAAGCGCATGTTGTCCACGGCGAAGGGCACCTCGTCGCGGGCGACCGCGATGGGCTTGCCGACGTTCTTCGATTCCAGCTGCGCGAACTCTTCGGCGTGGGCCTCCAGCCGGTCGGCAAGCTTCAGCAGGAGTTCGGCGCGCTTGCCAGGGGTGGTGGCCGCCCAGTCCTCGAACGCCGTCTCGGCCGCGGCGACGGCGCGATCCACGTCGGTTGCGTCGCCGAGGGGAACGGTCGCGATCTGCTCGTTGGTGGCGGGATTGACGACCGCTTCGGTCGCGCCAGTGGCGGCGGCGGCGTGCTCGCCTGCGATGTACATGAGATGGCCGTCTGCCATGTGAGGTTCTCCGAACTGTTGCCGACGACCCGGGAGCGGCCGTTCGTGTCCAAGTGTTGAACAGTTGACATGTTGGACTTAAGCACAGGGGAAACGAGTGCGCAAGGCGACCGGCGAATCCGATCCACCCGGACCCTGACGCGGGGTTCCCGCGCCGAGTGGGTCAGCCGGCGCTGCGGATGGCGAGGATCTTGCGCACCTCGTCGCGGTTCTCGGTGATGATGTCGGCGATCGTGGTGCGCGCCACTTCAGGATCCCGCGACGCGAAGGCCGTGACGATCCGCTGGTGTTCCTCTTCGAGCGTCGAGCCGCTCTCGTATTCGTGGTGGTCCAGGGACAGGATCAACAGGAAGTAGCGGAGGTCGCCGAGCAGGTCGTCGTAGAACTTGTTCAGTCGCGGACTGTTCATCAATCCCACGATGGCGCGATGGATGTCGAGGTCCTTCTCCACGATCGTGCGCGGATCCTCGGTCTTCATCGCCACCTTGAGGGCGTCCATCGCCGCATTGAGTGGCGCCAGGTCGGTGTCGTAGCCCACCGACGCCGCGGCAGCCGTCTCCAGGTGGAGTCGCGCGCGGTAGATGTCGAGGACCTCGTCGTCGGAGGGGTCCCAGACCGCCAGGCCACGGTTGAAGACGTACCGCACCAGGCCCGTCCCCTGAAGAAGTCGCACGGCCTCACGCACCGTGTTGCGCGAGATGCCGAGTTGGTCGGCGATCACCAGCTCCCGGATGCGCTCGCCCGGCTTCAGTTCGCCTTCGAGGATCATGTCCATCAGCCCGTCGGCGATCTGCTGCGCGCTGCTGCGCCCGACGATTTGGATGCGATCTGCCACAGACATGTGGCCAGCGTACAACTGTTCAACACCGATCGCGGGAAGACGTGCTATGAGGCAAGGCATGTAGACGGAGCTGTCCTAATGTTCTACAGTTATGCGACTCCGGCCGATCGCGGTCGGCGTGTCCCCTCGACGCAAAGGAATCGGATCCCGGATGCCGGACGCCGCCGACGGCTCTCTCGCCGTGCAGCCATGCTTCACACGGGGGGAACCGACGCCATGATCACCGGTCCCGGCATCCTTGCGCAGATCGCCCAGGAGAGCGCCCTCGACTCCGGCGGCCACGTGTTCCCCGAGCAGCAGGTCGACGCCGAGATCCGACGCCACTACGGCCTGTCGGGCTCGCTGCACCGGATTCCCACCGAAAAGGACGACACCTTCCGGCTGGCCACCGTCGACGGACGGTTCCTCGTCAAGATCGCACCGGCCTCGGAGAGCGCGCAGATCGTCAACTTGCAGTCGGCCGTGATGCAGCACCTGGAGAACTCCGCCGAGCCGATACCCACCCAGCGGTTGATTCGCGGAGTGGACGGTCAGGTGGAGACCTTCGTCGTGGACTCGCGAGGTGAGCGCCGCATCCTGCGTGTGATGAGCTACCTCGAGGGCGGTCTACTCGCCACGGCGACGCCGACGCCCGCTCAGTTCGCCGCCGTGGGAGCGATGCTGGCCCGCTTGGATCGAGCGCTGAACGGTTTCGGGCATCCCGAGGATTCGCGGCTGTTGATCTGGGATCTCAAGAACTTCCCGCATCTACGGCCGCTGCTCGAGTGGGTCGCCGATCGCGACGACGTGACGATGGCGACGTGGATCTTCGACCGGTTCGACGCGGTCGTCGCTCCCCGGATCGCCGACTTGGACACCCAGATGATCCACGGTGACTTCAGCCCGTTCAACGTCGTCGTCGATCCGGCGTCTGAGGAGTTCGTCACGGGGATCATCGACTTCGGCGACGTGGTGCGAAGCCCCACCATCTTCGAACTCAGCGTGGCGGTGGCCAACCAGATCGGCGCCGACGCACGACGACCGTGGGCCGGAGCGCTCGACGTCGTCCGGGGTTACCGGGAGGTGCACCCGCTGACGGACGACGACACGGCACTGCTGGCGATCACCGGTCCGGCGCGACTTCTGTTGCGCGCGTTGGTGTACGGCTGGCGCGCCAGCACGCACGAACGCACGCGAGACTACGGGCTGTCCCATTCGGCACTTGACTGGACCAGGCTGCGATGCGCGCTGTCGGTGGCCTCGCCCACCGTCGACGCCATGTTGGCGGCCACCGCTCGCCCGACAGAAGGGGAACGACCTTGACCAAGGCCTTCACATCCAAGGCGTCCGAACCGATGGTGAACGGCTTCGACCCGTCACGCGTCGACCAGCTGCCGCCGCGGACACGCCGGCAGGTCGGCGACCGCGAACGGCTCCTCGGCCCCGGCTACCGGCTCTTCTACGACGATCCGGTCGAAATCGTCCGCGGCGCAGGCACACTCCTCTACGACGCCGACGGCAACGACTACCTCGACGTGTACAACAACGTCACCAGCGTCGGCCACTGTCATCCCCACGTCGTCGAGGCCGTCCACCGACAGCTCTCGACGCTCAACACCAACACGCGCTACATCCAGCAGTCGATCCTGGACTACGGCGAGCAGTTCCTGAACACCATGCCCGCCGAACTCGGTCACGTCATGTTCACCTGCACCGGCTCCGAGGCCAACGATCTCGCCATGCGAGTGGCCCGTTATTACACCGGCAACAGCGGCGTCATCGTCACCGCCGGCGCCTACCACGGGCTCACCGCGGACGTGTCGGCCTTCTCGCCGTCCCTGGGCGTCGGGGTGCCGCTGGGGCCGCACGTGCGCACGGTGGGCGCTCCCGACCGGCTCCGCCATGGCGGTGACGACGACGTAGTCGCCGCGCTGCAGCGCGAGGTTCGGGAGGCCATCGCCGACCTGGACCGCCACGGCTTCGGGGTCGCGGCCTTCATCGCCGACACGATCTTCTCCTCCGACGGGATCTACGTCGACCCTGCGGGATTCCTCAAGCCCGTCGTCGAGGAGGTGCACGACGCCGGCGGCCTGTTCATCGCCGACGAGGTTCAGCCGGGTTTCGGGCGGACCGGCCAGCACTGGTGGGGCTTTCAGCGCCACGGCGTGGTGCCCGACATCGTGACGACCGGCAAACCGATGGGCAACGGCATTCCCATCGCCGCTGCGGCCTTCCGTCCCGAGCTTCTCGTCGAGTTCGGCCGCAACATCCGGTACTTCAACACCTTCGGTGGCAACTCGGTGTCGATCGCCGCCGCGCAGGCGGTGCTGGACGTGATCAACGGCGAGGGCCTCATCGCCAACGCCGAGCGGGTCGGCGACTACGTCAAGTCGGAGATCTCGACGCTCGCGGCCGGCTACGACCAGATCGCCGAAGTGCGCGGTGCGGGGTTGTTCGTGGGTGTGGACATCGTGACCGACCGTAAGTCGAACACCCCGGACGGAGAGGCTGCGCTACGGGTCGTCAACCACATGCGCCGTCGCCGCGTGCTGATCTCCGCGTCGGGACCGCGGGGCAGCGTTCTCAAGGTTCGTCCGCCGCTGCCCTTCTCGATCGGTGACGCAGATCGGATGCTGGAGAACCTCGCGGTCGTTCTCGCCGAGGAGCTTCATTGACCGCGGTGCGACACGACGGCGCGACCATCGACCTGCTTGGCGACTGTGGCGTGGAGATCGACACCTCGAGCAGGCGTCTCGCCGAATACAGCTACGACGCGTCGAACTACCGCGTGGCCCCACTGGGGGTGGCGTTTCCCCGCAACCCCGGTGACGTCAGCCGTCTGATGGCGGCGTGCCACCGACTGGGAGTGCCCGTCGTCGCGCGAGGTGGTGGAACCTCGATGGCGGGCAACGCCATCGGCCGCGGTGTGGTGCTCGACCTGTCACGACACATGAACGCCGTCGTGTCGGTCGACGCCGCGAACCGGACCGCCGTCGTCGAACCGGGTGTCGTCCTGGCCGATCTCACCGACGCCGTTCAGCGCGCCACGGCGAACCAGCTGACCTTCGCGCCGGACCCCTCCAGCAAGAACCGCGCCACCGTCGGAGGATCGATCGGCAACGACGCCTGCGGGAACCACTCCGTCCGTCACGGCCGTACCGGCGACCACGTGGTGTCCCTCGACGTCGTCCTCGTCGACGGAATCCGGGTGACCGCCACCGCCACCGGGCTGCGGCCCACCGATCCCCAGGACGTGGCCGCCGCCGAGCGTGCCACGCAGCTGACCGCGGGGCTCAAGGGTCTGGCCGCCGAGTACATGTCCCAGTTCCGGCTCGAACTCGGTCGAATCCCCCGGCAGGTGTCGGGCTTTCACCTGTCCAACCTGCTGCCGGAGAACGGCTTTCACGTCGCGCGCGCACTCGTCGGGAGTGAAGGGACCTGCGCGATCGTCGTGGGTGCCACCATGCGGCTGGTGGACGTCCCGCCGTCGGCGTTGCTGATGATCGTTGCCTATGACGACGTCGTGGACGCTGCGCGCGACGTCACGACGATCCTGCGGTACTCGCCGGCCGCGGTCGAAGGCATCGACGAGCAGATCGTCGCGACCATGGCGGCTCGGCGCGGCAAGGAGTCGGTAGCGGCGTTGCCCGCCGGCCGCGCCTGGCTCTACGTCGAACTCGACGGCGCGGACGACGCCGCCGTCGCGGCGAATGCGGTGAAGCTGCAGGGCGACCTTCGTGCCAACGGGCGAGCCCTCGACTGCCGTGAGGTCCGCGACCCCGCCGAGCGCAAGAACCTGTGGCGAGTGCGCGAAGACGGGGCGGGGCTCTCGTCGCAGTTGGAACTGCCCGACGGGTCCAGCGTCACGTCGTGGCCAGGCTGGGAGGACTCGGCGGTCGCCCCCGAGAACCTCGCCGACTATCTCGCCGACTTTCGGCTCCTGCTCGAGAGGCATCACCTCATCGGCGTGATGTACGGCCACTTCGGCGCGGGCTGCATGCACATCCGAATTACGTTCGACCAGAGAACCTCTGAGGGCCGGGACGTGATGTCGAACTTCCTCACCGCGGCCGCACGTCTGGTGGTCCGGCACGGCGGAACGCTGTCGGGCGAGCACGGTGACGGCAGGGCCCGCTCGGGGCTTCTGCCCGAGATGTACTCGCCGACCATGATGGAGGCCTTCGCGAGGTTCAAGCAGCTGTTCGATCCCACCAACGTGCTGAACCCGGGGATGATCGTCGACCCGTGGCCGGTGACGGGGCAACTGGCACTGGCGGACGTCCCCGCCCTGCCCTGGCAGACGACGTTCGTCCTCCACGACGCGAACGCTGCGGACGAGGCGGCGTTCCCCAACGCCGTCCAGCGCTGCATCGGCGTGGGGCGGTGCCGGAGCCACGGCAGCGGGGTGATGTGCCCCAGCTTCCGCGCCACCGGTGACGAGAAGGACTCGACCCGCGGCCGGGCCCGGGTGCTGCAGGAGATGGTTCGTGGCGCGCGCAGTGTCGAGCAGGGGTGGGCGTCCGAGGACGTGCGCGAGGCACTGGACCTGTGTCTGTCGTGCAAGGCGTGTTCGACCGACTGCCCGACCGGTGTCGACATGGCGACCTACAAGGCCGAGTTCCTCGACCACCACTACCGGGGACGGATGCGTCCGCTCGCGCACTACTCGCTGGGTTGGCTCCCGCGGTGGTTGGCCGTGACCACCCGGGTGGCGCCGCTCGTCAACGGCGTGCTGGCCAGTCCCTTGCGATCGATCGGCCTGCGGGCGGGTGGCCTGACCGTCGAACGTTCGCTCCCGCGCTTCGCGTCCGCACGTCAGCTCCGTCGTGAACTCGGTTCTCGCCGTGGCGGAGACGGTGACGTGGTGCTCCTCGTCGACTCCTTCACGAAGGGCTTCCGGCCCGAGGTGGCCGGTTCGGCGCTTCGCGTCGTCGAGGAAGCCGGGCACCGGGCCGAGGTGCGCACCGACGTCTGCTGTGGCCTGACCTGGATCTCCACCGGACAACTTCGGCAGGCCCGAAAACGGATGACACACGCGGCGGCTGCCCTCGACGACGGCACCGACCGGCCGATCGTCGTCACCGAACCCAGTTGTGCCGCAGCCCTTCGCAAGGACCTGCCCGAACTGGTCGACGCTCCAGCCGCGCATCGGGTGGCGCGGCGTGTGCGGAGCTTCGCCGAACACGTCGCCGTGCAGCGCGCCGCCGGTTGGGTGCCGAGTGCGCCGCTGCCGTCCTCGGTTACCGTGCAGACGCACTGCCACGAATACGCCGTGTTCGGTGCCACGACCCAAGTCTCGGCGCTGAAGGCCGTCGGGATCGGCGACGTCCGGGAGGCCACCGGCTGCTGCGGCGTCGCCGGCAACTTCGGCTTCGAACGGCAGCACTACGACGTCAGCATGGCCGTCGCCGAGCAGGCCCTCGCACCGGCGCTGCGGGCCGATCCGACCGCGGTGGTCCTGACCGACGGGTTCAGCTGCCACATGCAAGTACGGCAACTCACCGACAACCCCGCGCCGAGTGCCTCCCGCCATCTCGCGCAGATCCTCGACCCCCGCAACCGACAGGAGCTCCAACGATGACCACGACCACTTCCGCGGTCGCCTCGATTCCCACCGGACTGCTGATCGGCGGGCAGTGGAGAGATGCCCACGGCGGCAGGACGTTCGAGGTGGAGAACCCCGCCACGGGTGACGTGCTGGCATCCGTCGCCGACGCCGGTCCGGCCGACGGGGACGCCGCGCTGGCGGCCGCGGTCGAGGCCCAAGCCTCGTGGGCGCGCACCGCACCGCGGTATCGGAGCGAGATCCTGCGCCGCGCCTACGATCTGGTGATGTCGCGGCAAAACTGGCTGGCCGAGGTGATGACGTCGGAGATGGGCAAGCCGCTCGGCGAGGCCAGGGGTGAAGTTGCCTACGCCGCCGAGTTCCTGCGCTGGTTCTCCGAGGAGGCGGTGCGCGTCTCCGGCGACCACACCACCACCGGGGACGGGGCCAATCGCATCATCGTCACGCGGGCACCCGTCGGCCCCTGCGTTCTGATCACCCCGTGGAACTTCCCCTTGGCCATGGGCACCCGCAAGATCGCGCCCGCAATCGCCGCCGGCTGCACCATGGTGCTCAAGCCGGCACCTCAAACCCCGCTCAGTTCATTGGCATTGGCGTCGATCCTGCAGGAATGCGGCCTCCCCGACGGGGTGCTCAACGTCGTCAACACCACCGATGCGGCCACCGTGGTGGGACGCTGGATGAGCAGCGGTACGGCGCGCAAGGTGAGTTTCACCGGCTCCACCGGGGTGGGCAAGGTTTTGCTGCGGCAGGCGGCCGACACGGTGATGCGTTCGTCGATGGAACTGGGCGGCAACGCTCCGTTCATCGTCTGTGCCGACGCCGACGTCGACGTCGCGGTCGACGGGGCGATGACGGCCAAGATGCGCAACATGGGGGAGGCGTGTACCGCGGCCAACCGCATGTACGTGCACCGCGACGTCGCCGCCGCGTTCTCCGAACGACTCTCGACGCGGATGGCGGCGCTGAAGGTGGGCAACGGACTCGACGACGACACCGAGGTGGGTCCGCTGATCGACTCGGCCGGGCGCGCAAAGGTGCAGCGACTCGTCGACGACGCCCTGGCACGTGGCGCGACGGCGCTGACGGGCGGTCGGCTCCCCGACGGACCGGGCTACTTCTATCCGCCCACCGTCCTGGCCGACGTGTCCGACGAGTCGGACTTGATGACGACCGAGGTGTTCGGTCCCGTGGCCCCGATCATTCCCTTCGACGACGAGGACGAGGTGGTAGACCGCGCGAACGACACCGACTGGGGTTTGGTGGGATACGTGTTCACCCAGGACGTCGACCGGGCCTTCGACCTCAGTGAGCGACTCGAGGTCGGCATGGTGGGCGTGAACACCGGGGTGGTGTCCAACCCGGCCGCACCCTTCGGCGGGGTCAAGCAATCCGGCCTCGGGAGGGAAGGCGGCCGAGTGGGTATCGACGAGTTCTTGGAGTACAAGTACCTTGCGGTGCCGCGACGCGCGGGCCGCTGAGCCCGCCGGGATGGACACTGCCGATGGCGACCCACGCATGACCGTCGACGACGAGCCGGCGATCACCGAGTGGACCGAGACCACGTACGTCGACGTGCTGACCGCGCTCCGGGCCGACCCCCGTCAGGCGGGTCTCGTCCTGATTGGGGTGGACGGGCGCAGCGGGTCCGGCAAGTCGACGTTCGCGGCCAACCTGGCGGCGACGGCCGAGGGCGTCACCGTCGTCCACACCGACGACGTCGCGTGGCATCACTCGTTCTTCGACTGGGACGAACTCCTCGTCGACGAAGTGTTGGCCCCGGTACGTCGTCATGGGCCGCCGGTGGCCTACCGACCGCCGGCCTGGGACCTCCGAAACAGAGCGGGCACCGTCGACGTACCGCCGGACACGACGGTGTTGATCGTGGAAGGCGTTGGCGCCTGCCGAGAACGGCTGCATTCGTGGTTCGACGCCACGGTGTGGGTCCAGTCCGACGCCGACGTCGCCTACCGCCGCGTCGTCGCGCGCGGCGACGACCCCCTCGAGTTCGTCGACGAGTGGACCGCGCAGGAAGTGCCCTTCCTCGCACGTGATCGGCCGTGGGCGCGCGCGACGTTGGTGGTGTCGGGCCAGTCGCCTCCCACTGACGACGGACGAGTCCTCGTCGCTCGGCGTCCGTCGCCTCAGAGAGTGGCGTCGTCGAACGGATGACTCGGCGCAACGTGAGAGCGATTGCCGCCCAACGCCTTCGCGTGATACATGGCCGAGTCGGCAGCGTCGACCATGTGATCGACGAGGAACTTCGTGTCGGCGGACCGCACGAGATGATGACTGGCCGCCGCCACGCCGACGCTCGCCGTGATGCCGTCACAGCGGCGGTGGACGGACTCGCACAGACCGGTGGTGAGAGTGGCTGCGTCGGTGGCCGTCGAGGCAAACGCGAGCAGGAACTCTTCGCCGCCGCAACGACATACGGCCGCGTAGTCGGGTGCATATCCACGGAGGAATTCGGCGATGTGGCACAGCATGCGGTCGCCGCCGGCGTGCCCCTGGGTGTCGTTGATGCGCTTGAAGTCGTCGACGTCGATCATCATGACCATCAGATGCATGTCGGGGTGTCGCGACACGTGGCGGACGACGTGCCGGTCGACGGCAATGGCGAACCCACGCCGGTTGAGCAGTCCGGTCAGGGGATCGTAATCGGCGCCCGTCGCGAACTGGCGTAGCGCCTGTGTCGCGCCGCGGATGCCCAAGGGGAACCCGATGGTGAGCAGCCACACGAGCCAGAACGCGGCCAGCGCCGTGCCCAGGCCCATGTCGTGTGCGAGTCGCACTGTCGCCACCGCCGCGGTTCCCGCGGCCGCGATCGAGTTGACGAGCATCGCCACCGCGCCGTGAAGAGTCGCGATGTAGGTGCCCGTGATGGCCAGCGCCATGCAGTCGAGGGCGGCCATCGCGGCGCTTTCCTGCGTGAGGCTCCAGGCGGCCGCGCACACGGTCCCGACGAGCACCGAGTACAGCGACTGTCGACGGGTTGGCCACCGCCACGCCCACAACGTCATCATGGCAACGGCGAGCACCGCACCGGAGATGCCGACGATCCGGGTGGCCGTCGACGCCGGGTCGCGAGCCAACGCGGAGATGGGCACCAGTGCCGACGACGCTCCGGCGACGATCATGACGGCCCTCGCAGGCCCGGTATAGCCATGCTCGGCAAGGAACGTGGTCATCCAGTCGAACTGATCGACAGGGCCGTTTCCGGCTCCGACGCGAGCCACCTACCTGCCCCAAGCGTGGACGCGACGCAGTCGCCACTGGGCTGAATTCACGAAGTCGACGGATGAGTCGTCCAAGGGTTTTACGCAGCGATCAGCAACGTCGACCGTCGTGTCGCGACCTAGCCGCCCAATCGCGTCATTCGCCGCTGTGTCCGGGTGAAACGGCCGCGGCAGAGGTTCCGTCACTCTGCGCGAACGTGCGCCGACCCAATCGGGGCAACGTTTGCCAGACCTTCGGTATCGGCTACACGGTAATTGTCGATGCCGTAGATAATGCCTCTCACCAGCGATGATGATCGTCATTGCCCATACCGTGCGCCCTCCCGCCGCAACGTGACCAGTGACTGGCCGTTGCTGAAGGGAGTCTATGTCGGTAGCGAGGGGAAGGGAACAGTAGTAGTCAAGATTGACGAACTACATGTCACGAAATGGTCATGGGTATAGCGTCGCGGGCCAACGCGCGTCACGTTCAGCGAAAGACATGGCATGACGCCGCCACGGGTGGCGGCGTCAGCGCAGCGCTCGGCGCATCGCGTCGAGCACCACGGCTTGCGCGCGGCGGTCGACGCGCTCGCTACTCGCCAGGTACAGCTCCACGCTGGGTATCGGCGGCAGGTCGGCGATGTGGCGCAAACCCTCGGGCGGTGGTCCCATCCGGGGTAGTGGCGTAACGCCCACGCCGTTGCGCGCCGCGGTCAGGACGCACGTCAGGTCCGCGCCCTCCTTGACGACGTCGACGCGACGTCCACCCAGGGCGGCGATAGCCTGGTCACGCACGGCGCACGGGCGCGCGAACAACACCACGCGGTCGCGCGCGGCGTCGTCGGTGCCGAACCACTGCAGCGGCAACGACGCCACCGCGACGCTGCCGGGACTCGGGTGCGCCAGCATCAGTGCGACGTCGGCGCGGGAGTCCTCCACCAGTTGCCGCACGCGCTCGCTGCGAGTGAGGCGCACCTGGATGTCGTGGTCCGGAAACGTCGTCGTCAGCGTCGACACCACCGTCGGGACCAAGAACTCCGCGGCGTGCTCACTGGCGGCCACCACCAGCTGGTCGTCGCGGGGACCGCGAAGGGCTCGCACCGCGTCGTCGTGCTCGTGCAGGATGGCCCGCGCCCTTACCGCGAGTTCCTCGCCGTCACTGGTCAACCCGATCCCACGACCCTGGGCGACCACCAACCGACAGCTCAGTTCGCGCTCGAGTCGGCGGATGTGGGTGCTGACCGCCGCGGGTGACAGATGCAGCGCCTGGGCGGCGCGTCGCACCCCGCCGAAGGCGGTCACCGCGGCGAACGTCCGCAGCGCAGTGATCTCGAGAGTCGTCACCTCTGCATTCTGCCACCCCATCGTTCACGATCCGTGAACAATGTTGAGTCCTCGCGCGGTTGGGTCGAAGCTCGAACGCGAGCACTCCATCGCAGCGCACAGTAGGGAGCACCACGCCATGACGTTCGAGGCCACCTTCTCCGATGCCACCCAGTTGGCCGCACTCATCCGTTCGCGCGAGGTGTCGCCGGTGGAGGTCATGCAAGCCCACCTGGACCGCATCGCCGCCGTTGACCCGGCGGTCAACGCCATCGTCACGGTGTCCGAGCGCGCACTCGAATCTGCCAGGGCGGCAGAGCAATCCGTGGTGCGGGGCGATGACCTCGGTCCATTCCACGGGGTGCCGTTCACCGTCAAGGACTCGATCGACACCGCCGACATCCTGACCCAGCGCGGGTCGCCCATCTTCGCCGGCCGGGTCCCCGGCGTCGACGCGGTCAGCGTCGCACGGATGAAGGGCGCCGGCGGGATCGTGCTCGCCAAGACGAACCTGCCCGAGTTCTCCTACTCGACCGAGACCGACAACCTGCTGACGGGCCGGTCGAACAACCCGTGGAATCTCGACCGCACCCCGGGCGGATCCAGTGGGGGAGAGTCCGCGGCCATCGCGGCGGGCATGTCGCCGATCGGTCTGGGCACCGACCTCGCGATCTCGGTGCGCGGCCCTGCCGCCCAAACGGGAATCGTCGCGCTCAAACCCACGCACGGGCGCATCCCGATGACCGGTGTGTGGCCGAGGGAGCCGCGGCGTTTCTGGCACGTGGGACCCATGGCGCGCAGTGTCCGCGACGTCGCGCGCGCCTACGCCCTGATGGCGGGGCCCGACGGTGCCGACGCGTTCGCCACCAGCACGGTCGGTTTCGACGCGGGTCTCGGGCACGATCCGGGACGACCCGTTCGGGTCGGCTGGCTGGTCGAGCCCGGTTTTGGACCGATCGACGCCGAGGTCGCGTCGACGGTGCGTGCGGCGGCGGATGCCCTGGCGGACCTGGGGTGTGTCGTGGAGGCGGTCCGCATCCCAGCTCTGGAAAGGGATTTCGCGCTCGACGTCTTCAACCGGCTGCACGTCATGGAGATGAAGCCCGCCTTCGTGGAGGCCACCGCGGGGCGGCCCCAAGACGAGTTGTTCGAGATCAGCAAGCGCATGCTCGCGACGCCCGACACCGAGATCCACGAGTACGTCGAGGCGGAACAGGCGGCCGAACGTCTGCGTGACGGCTTCGCCGACTACTTCCAGCGCTACGACGCGCTGGTGGCACCGGTGCTGCCCATCCCCGCTCACCGGCACGGTGCGACCGAGTTCGTCGTCAACGGCCAGACCGTGGACGCCACGCGCATTCAGAGCGCCACCGTGCCGTTCAACGTGACCGGACTCCCGGCGCTGTCGATGCGGTTCGGCACCAGCAGCGACGGGCTGCCCATCAACGTGCAACTGGTGTCGAGCTGGCTGGCCGAATCGACCATCCTGCACCTGGGTTCGCTGCTCGAGTCGGTGAGCCCGGTGCGGGACCTGCACCCCGACATCTAGGCCGTCGACTACAGGCGTAGGCCCATGCCGATCGACGGGGCCGTGTCGGTCATGCCGACCGCGTCGTAGAGCGGAACGCCGGGCGGATCGGCGATGAGCGAGACGAATGCACCCGACGGAGCCCGAGCGCGGATGTCGTCGAGAAGCCAGTCGATGACCCTGCGGCCGAGTCCCCGCCTCCGACGTGACAGAAGGACCAGCTGCCCGTCAGTGCCTTGGCTCCCTGGTCGGGCCGACGGGGTGAAAGTCCCGCCACCATACGGAGTTCGAGGTAGTCGTCCAGGCCCGGCAATCACGGCGGTTCGCTGCGTCTGCTCAGGACGAGGGTGGCGCGGGATCCAGCATCGCGACGTGATCGCCCGACCACTGGTAACGCACGCTGGTGACCGACGCCGGCGCGCACGCGTTGCAGGCGCCGGGCAGCTTGTAGTCGAGGACGACGGTGTCGTCGGTGCTTCGGTCGGGGTCGAGGGACGTGAAACCGTAGGCCTTCGGCGTCGCGGTGCCAAGGTATTTGCCGTCATGGAACATCAGCGCGGTAATCGGTGAACTGCCCGTTGCCATCTCGACGGTGACCAGAGCCGTCGACAGCGTGGCGCACGGGTCGAAGTTGCCCTCCATCGATGCCGGATCGGTCGACCAGGTCCAGTTCGTACCCGGATACGGGGGAAGCGACTTCACTGCGGCGCGCACCTGACGCGCATTCAGGTCGACGCCGCACGCTTTGGCGGGTGCGGCGTGCTTAGACGCGGCGAAGCTCGCAGCTACGATAAAGGCGCCGGCGATCCCCGTCATCAACCTGCCTACGATCCGCGCTTCCGGCCCCACCACGTCACCGTAGCCGCATCTCGCGTAGATCGTGATCGACGGCACAGCTATCATGCATGCAACCATGCATGCAACCTTGGTAGCGTGGCGGAGTGACCAATTCCGAGACGTCGAGCGCCCAGCGCGCCTACGACGTCGCCAAGGACCAAATCCTCTCCGGCGGGGTCCGCGGCGGCCAACTCCTCAGCGAAGTCGAGATGGCGGCGCAGCTTGGCATCAGCCGCACCCCCGTGCACGAGGCGTTCCTGCGCCTCGCCGCCGAGGACCTGCTCGAACTGCTGCCGCGCCGCGGTGCCGTCGTCGTGCCCATCTCGGCCCATGACGCCACCGACGTGCTGGAGATGCGCCTCGCGCTGGAAACCGCCGCCGTCCGTCGCCTCTGCCGGTCCGCCGAGGCCGTCGATACGCTCTTCACCGAGCTGACCGCGCTGATCGCCCTGCAGCGCGAGGACGCGTCCGCCGGCGACGTGCACCGCTTCGCCGCCGCCGACGACGCCTTTCACCGGCGCATCGTCGACGTGGCCGGAAACGCCATCGCGCAACGGTTCTACTGCTCGATCAGCGAGCGTCAGCGCCGCATGATGTCCGACGCCGCACGCTCGGAGTCGACGCGACTGGCCGCCCTGATCGACGAGCACGACGAGCTCGCCGCGGCCATCGGCGCTCGCGACCTGGCCCGCTTCGAGTCCGCGCTCCTCCTGCACCTGGAGGCGACCTACCGGGTGACGATCGGATGACCGGGACCATGCAATCCGCCGTCACGACCACCACCCGACGCGCCTGGCTGGCCGTCGCCTTCGCCGCCTTCTGCATCGGTTGGGGCGGCAACGAATTCACCCCGCTGTTGATCGCCTACGCACAGCAGGCGGGGTACTCGCGCGTCGACGTCGACGTGCTTCTCGGCGCCTACGTGCTGGGGTTGGTGCCCGGCCTGCTGATCGCCTCGACATTGTCCGACCGCCACGGCCGCCGACCCATCATGGCGATCGGCGTGGTCGCCTCGGCGATCGGCAGCCTGACCCTCGCCCTGGGCGACGTCGCGGGCTTCGCCGCGCTGTTCGGCGGCCGCCTGCTCAGCGGCATGGCCGTGGGCATCGCGATGGCCGTCGGATCGGCCTGGATCGCGGAGCTCTCCAAGCCCCCGTTCGACGACGCCGCCCAGGGGGCCGGGGCCCGCCGGGCGTCGATCTGCCTGTCGCTCGGTCTGGGCGCCGGACCGCTGTGCGCCGGAATCCTCGCCGCCTTCGCGCCACTGCCGCTGGTGCTCACCTACGTCGTCCACGCCGCACTGTGCGTTCCGGCACTGTGGGCGGTGCTGGCCCTCGGCGTGGAGACCCGCACCGAGGGGTCGACGCGAACGCTGCTGCAGGGCTTGAAGGTGCCCACCGCCGCGCACCGCCGCTTCACCCACGTCGTGGTTCCCATGGCGCCGTGGATCTTTGGCTCCGCGGCCATCGCGTACGCGATCGTTCCGGCCCTGGTGGCCGACGAGCTCGGCCAGTGGGCCCTGCTGTACACCGCGGGGCTGACGGTGCTGACACTGGCGTGCGGAGTGCTGGTGCAGCCGATCGCCCGCCGCCTGGACGACGCGTCGAGCGCGCGTGCCGTGGTCGTGTCGATGGTCCTGATGACGCTTGGCATCCTCGCCGCCGTGGTCACCGCGCTCACCCGCTCGCCCATCCTGGCCGTTCTGGTCGCGATGCTGCTCGGCAGCGCCTACGGAATCGCCATCGTGTCGGGACTTCTCGAGATCCAGCGGATCGCCGAGCCCGACGAGCTCGCCGGCATCTCCGGGGTGTACTACTCGTTGGCCTACGTCGGGTTCCTGCTCCCCGCAGGGCTGGCGGCACTCGCGCGCTACGTCAGCTACCCGGTGATGCTGACCGCGGTGGCCGTGGTGGCGGCCGCCTGTGCGGTGCGGTGCGCCTCGGGATGGTCCAAGCATCTCGACGCGCCCGGTGGTCCGGCGGGCACCCGTTACGACGGCAGTTCGATCTGCCAAGGGTCATAGCGGTATACGGCTTCAGTGCTGAGTCCGGAGTCAGACTCGCGAAGGAAGTCGTTGGCTCGTGAGCCGCCCTGGATGGCTGTCGTGCGAGGTAGGCGCGCGCGTTCGTAGCGGGCCAGGGCGTCCGCGACGCCGTCGGCCGCCACGCCGTCGAGGCAGCGGGCCAAGACTGCTGCGTCTTCGAGGGCCGTGCCGGCGCCCTGTGCCATGAACGGGAGCATCGGATGACTCGCGTCGCCGAGCAGTGTCACCCGCCCCTCACTCCAGTTCGGTAGCGGATCGCGGTCATACAGCGCGGATCGCATGGGGGTCGACGTGGCACCGGCGATCCGACGGGCAGACTCTGCGAATCCCTCGAGTGCGTCCAACAGGTCGGACGTCTTGCCTTCGGCGGCCCAACTCTCTTCGTCCCACGACGGCTCCGGCACCGCGGCGACGAAGTTCAGCTCACGCCCCGCGGACACCCAGTAGTGGACCAGGTGCCGGTCGTCGCCCCACCACTTGGCCGCGATCGGAGCGACGTCGCCCACTCGGTCGCGCGGCGCGATTCCGCGGTAGGCGACGAGGCCGGAGAAGGTGGCCTCGGTGGAACCGAACAGATTCTCCCGGACCATGGAGTGCACACCGTCGGCTCCGATCACGAGGTCCGCGGCTGCCGTGTCGCCTCCCGCGAACGTGACGACGGCCCGCTCGGGGTGCGGGTCGACGCCGGACACGCGGTGGTTCAGCGTGATGTCACCGACGGCTCCCAAGAGGACGTCGTGCAGATCGCCCCGGTGCACGTGCAGGTACGGCGCGCCGTACTGACGTTCGACGTCGTCACCAAGCGGCACGCGCAAGTCGAGGGCGCCGTCGAACGCGTTGAAGCTGCACCACGCCGTCGGCCGAAACGCCACGGCGCGAACGCCTTCGAGGAGCCCCAGGCCGCGCAATGCGGCGGTGGCATTGGGTGCCAGTTGCAGACCGGCACCGACTCTGGCCAACGTGCGGGCTTGTTCGTGGACTTCGACGTGCGCCCCGATCGCGCGAAGTGCGACCGCCGCGGCGAGGCCGCCGATACCGGCGCCGACGACGATGACGTTTAGGGGGGCATGGTTAGAGGCGCGCATGGCCTCTCCTTTCCGTTGTTGGTTTCAGTCGTCGATGAAGGTGACGTTGGCGTCCAGCGGGTTGCGTGGCACGTCGAGGGTGTTGGCGGCGAAGCTGGTGTCGGGATAGCCGATCGCAATGCCGCAGAGGATGCGGTACTCGTCGCCGATGTGGAGTTGCTGGCGCAGGATGTCGGGGTAGCCGGCGACCGATACTTGGACGCAGGTGCCCAGGCCGCGGGCGGTGAGGGCGAGCACGAAGGTCTGCAGGAACATGCCCACCGCGACGGCGTCGACGTAGTCGAGGTCTTGGTGCATGCTGACGATGCCGGTCAGCGGCGCGCGGAAGAACTCCCAGTTTCGCAGGACGGCGAGGCGACGCGCCTCGGTGTCGTGGCGGGCGACGCCCATGGTGCCGTAGACCAGGGAACCGAGGTCGCGACGGTAGTGGGCGAATTGATCGGGGAGCGGCGGAACGCTGGGGCTGGCGATGTCGGCCTGGGTGAGCAGCGCCTCGACGAGCCGGTCACGCGCGCCGCCGGAGGCGAAGACCACCTGCCACGGCTGGATGTTGGAGTTCGAGGGGGCCCGAATCGCCAAGTCGAGCGCTTCTGTGACCAGCTCGCGTGGAACGGGCTTGTCCCGCAGGAAGAGTCGGGTCGAGTGGCGGCTGGTAATGGTGTCTTCTAGGTCGTACATCAGTTCTTCGGCTTCTCTAGGTGCGGACGTTGAGGACGGTCTTGCCTGGCCGGCGGCTTGGTTTGCGGCCGCTTTCGAAGGCGGCGCGACCGTCGGCGAGGGGATAGGTGGCTGCGATTGCTACGTGCAGTGTGCCGTCGTCGACGTACTGCGCGAGTCTGGCGAGGGCAACCTGGTCGGGTTCGACGACGAAGAACGTGGCGTCGATTTCGAAGGCGTCTGCCTTGCCGGGCGGTGGCGGCGCCGAGAGGGTGATCAATCGACCTCCAGGACAGACGATCTCGAAGGACCGGTCGAGGGTGTCTCCGCCCACGGTGTCGACCACGACGTCGTAGCAGGCGTCGGGTGCGTCGAACGGCTCGATCCGGGTGTCGACGACGTGGCTGGCGCCGAGAGTGGCTGCGAAGTCGCGGGCCTCGTCGCTGCGCACGGTGGTGGTGACGTCGGCTCCGAGGTGGGTGGCGAGTTGTACGGTCAGTGCGCCGACACCGCCGGCGCCGCCGTGGACCAGGACTCGTTGTCCAGGTTGGACGCGGGCGTGGTCGACGAGGGCCTGCCATGCCGTCAGCCCCGCCAGTGGCAGCGCGGCGGCGACGACGTGGGACACCGACGTGGGTCGGAGGGCGAGGTCGGCGGCGGGGGCGGTGACGTATTCGGCGGCCGCACCGTCGCGGTCGAAGCGGATGAGCCCGAATACCTGGTCACCGACCTCGAATTGGGTGACGCCGTCTGCTGTCGCGGCGACGACGCCGGACACCTCGTGCGACGGAATGACGGGGCTGCCGTCGGTCTCGTTGCGGAGCCAGGTCTCGTCCCACGTCAGCTCGTCGAAGGTGATCGCCCCGGCGTGCACCTCGACGAGCACTTCGCCAGGGCCGGGCGCCGGTATCGAGGCACGCTCGTTGACCAGAACCTCGGGACCACCTCGGCGGTGTGCGCGAAGCGCATTCATGTCGGTCATGGTCAGAATCCCTTCTTCTCGAGCCACGCCAGGGTCACGTCGGCGACGTCGCGCCAGCCGGCGTCGATGGTCAGCGAGTGTCCGCGTCCCTCGAACTCGTGGAACTCGGTGTCGGATTCGCCCTTGCCGTACAGGGCGTAGACCGCCTTGGTGACCTTCAACGGCACGGTGTGGTCCTCGGTGCCCGAGGTGAGCAGCAGCGGTCCTCGGTCGGCCAAATGGGTGTCCACCGCCGCGGGTGAGTGCCGGACGAAGTTGGCGGCGGCGTCCTCGAACAGTGGGCGCCCCGGTCCGGGGATCGTCCATCGGTCATGCAGCGCATCGGATTCGGTCTCACTCAGGGCGTTGCCGAAGGCGTAGTGAAACTGCTTCGGTGTGAGGGAGACCGTGCGATGGCGGTTGGCCGGATTGCCCAGCACCGGGAAGGCGGAGCGGAGTTGCGCCAGGGGCAGAGACTTCACCCCCTTGACGGGAGCGGGATCGATGGCCACGGCCGCCGCGGCGTAACCCCCGGCCAGTAGTTCTTGGGCGATGAGCCCGCCGAAGGAGTGTCCGACGACGATCGGCTTGGTTTCGTGCTTGCCGCCGGCCGGGTCGATCAGTCGGGCGTAGTGCTCGACGACGTCGGCGATTCCGATGTCATCGAGTGCACCGGCGTCGTCGCGGGTGGCGGCGACGGTGTCGGCGTCGCCGGGCCAGCCCGGCGCGGAGGCGTCGTAGCCGTTCTCGGTGAACAGGTCCACCCAGGGCTGCCAGGCGCTGGCGTGAATCCAGAGACCGTGGATGAAGATGACGGGGTTTGGCTTGGTGGTCATCGGGTGTGCCTTCCGGGGGTCGTCGGCAGCGTGACGTGGGTGTCAACGGGTGTGCCGGGCATGTCCTCCACAGTGCGCCGGACGTCATGGCCCATGCTTCGGTCAAATGACTGCATCCGATGACTGCATAGGGTGACGGGCGGTCCACCGATGCAGTACAACCAAGGTGTGCGTGCGGGGGTCGGCCTCATCGGCCGAGACGACGAGATCGACACGTTGACCCGCTTCCTGGATGGAGCGGGTCGGGGTGCGCTCGTCGTCCGGGGCGAGGCCGGGGTGGGCAAGACCGCCTTGGTCGAGGAGATCGTCGACCGGGCCGTCGCCGCCGGCTGGCGCGTCATCCGGGCCACCGGGGTGGAGGCGGAGACGCCGTTCGCTCTCAGCGGCCTCAACCAGATCGTGTTCGCTCTCCGCGCGGAGTTGGCCCAGCTGGGTGTAGACGATCAGACCGTGCTGGCACCGGTGCTAGGTGCCGACGCGACGTCCGCGCCGGCGCCGATGCCGCTCGTGATGGCATTGCTGTCGCTGTTGACGCAGGCCGCCGAGCGTGACCGTCTGTTGCTCGTCGTGGAGGACATGCACTGGTTCGACGACGTCAGCGCCAGCGTGCTCAACGCGGCGGGGCGGCGCCTGTCCGACCCGCGGTTGAGATTCGTGGCAACCGCGCGTCCGGTCGACGGCGATCATGCCGGTGAAGGATGGGACGAACTGGCGCTCCACCCCCTGACCGCCGCCGCCGCCGCACGGTTGGTCGACCTCAGTGCGCTGTCGCTGAGCACGACGACGAGACGGATGATCCTCGACGTGGCCGCCGGTAATCCGTTGGCGCTGCAGGAGTTGCCCCGCAACGCGGGACAGATCGACACGTGGACGTCGGCAGTGCCCCTGACGGATCGTCTCGTCACGGTGTTCGGCAGCAGGCTGGGACTCCTCGACGACCGCGTCCGCCGCGAGCTGCTGCGTGCCGCCCTCGACGGCACCCCGGCCACGACGTCCGTCGACGCCGCGGGCCGCTACGTCCTGTCCGACGTCGACGCAGCGGTCGCGCAGGGGTTGCTGGTCAACAACCCCTCGGGTGACGTCGTGTTCCGTCACCCGTTGGTGCGGGCGGCCGTCATCCACCAAGCCAGTGCGCCGCAGCGACGCGACGCCCATGCCCATCTCGCACAGCTCTACGACGACGAGTTGATGAGGCAGGCAACGCATTTGAGTGCCGCAGCGATCGGACCCGATCAGGTGGTGGCAGATCTACTCGATCGCGCCGCGCACCTGTCCATCCGGCTGGGAGGTTCGGCCATCGCCGTGGACTGGTTGCGGCGGGCGGCGGAGTTGTGCACCGAGCCCGCACGTCGCGAGCGGCTACGTGCCGATGCGGCGTTCGTGGCGTCACAGGCCAGTCGATTCGACGACGCACGTCGACTGGCAGACGATCCGTTGGCTGAGACGGAGAGCGTCGCCTCGGTGCTGACCACCGCATACGTCGCGCTCTATCGAGACGGCGACGTGCTGACCACCCATCGTCAGCTCTTCGACGCGCTGTCAGACGTCGACGACCTCGACGATGCCACCGTGACCCGGCTGGTGAAGTTGCTTCTCGCGGTCACCCTGTACAACGGCGACCCGGAACGGTGGCAGCAGACCGACGACGTGGTCGACCGCCTCGCGTCGCGCCTCGACGCCGACGCCTTGCTCCTTCGGGACTCGTGGGGAGACGTCTGCCGCCGGGGGCACACCGTCCGGCGACGGCTCGACGAGGAACGCGCACGCGTCGGACGGCGTGAACCGTGGGACGTCATGCGCCTCGGAGTCGCCGCCTACTACGTGGACGGACTTGCCGACTTCAGGGGTACTCTCGCCACGTTGTTTCGTCGAGAGTCCGAGCGCGGCGCGATCACCAGTGCGATGACGATGCTGCACCTGATCTTGCTCGACCACTTGGCCACGGGTGATTGGCAGCAGGCGGAGCAGTCGATACGGCTCGGGCTCGATCTGACCGAAGCCCATCGCAACGACCTGTTCCGCCACCAGTTCATCGCCTACGAGGGACTACACGCTGCCGCCTCGGGCGACGTCGACGCCGCTCGCCGGTGCGCGACGGAAGTCCAAGCCTGGGCGCAACCGCGGCGCGTCGGCCTCCTGTCGACGATCGTCCGGCGCACCGAGACACTCGTCGCCCTCGGTGCTGGCGACTACGTCGCAGCTCACGCAGCGACGACCGAGGGACACGCCGGACAGCGATTCCCGCCCTACTCGAAGCAACCAACCGAAGAGCTCCTCGACGTCGTCGACGCTGCCGTGCACGCCGGGCATCTCGACCGAGCTCAGGCCTACGTCGAGCAAGCGATCGAGCTCCGCATCGCCGACATCTCACCCAGGCTCGCCGCGCTGACCGTGGCCGTCCGGGCGATGACCGCAGCGGACGGGTCGGCGGGTGAACTCTACGACCAGGCGCTGGCCCACCCTGGGTTGGCGCAAAATGCGTTCGAACGCAACAGGATTCACCTGACCTACGGCATGTGGCTGCGACGGCGGCGCAGGACCGCCGAAGCCCGCGCACAGCTCACCCTGGCCGCCGACGGTTTCCGCGCCTTGTCGGCCCACCCGTGGGAACAACGCGCCACCGGCGAGTTGCGTGCCTCCGGTGCAGCGGTTCATCGGGCGCCCGGAGGTTCAGTTGCGCTGAGCGCCCAAGAACGTACGATTGCCGAACTGGCCGCAGCAGGGCAGTCGAACAAGGACATCGCCACGCGCCTGCACCTCTCCCCGAGAACCGTTGGGGCTCACCTATACCGGATCTTCCCCAAGTTGGGCGTCACCAGCCGTGCCGCACTTGGCCAGGCCTTGAAGGACGCCGAGCAGTAGGCGCCGACGATCACGCCGACGCCAATGATCCTGCGAATGGACCGGTCCGACCGGACCTCGTCACAGAGCTGGCGGTGATGTCGGTTGGTCATCCGCGGGTCTTCTTCAGCGAGTCGGCGAGCGGCAACGCCAGCTCTCCTGGTACGTCCGACCACCGCCGTCTCCTCGACGTCCAAGGCGGACAGCAACGCTGCCATGTCACCGACCAGCGATTCCATGCCGTAGTCGCCGACCTCGGTGGGTCGGTCGCTGTCGCCGAAGCCGCGCAGGTCTGGGGCGGTCCATCGCGCGTCGCGTGATGTTCAGCAGGCTCAGTCGCTCTCCCGTGGTTGTCGGTAGTCGACGAACGCGGCGACGGCGGTCTTGGTCGCCCACCACAGCGCCGCGTAGCGGTCGTCCTCGCTGAGGCGTTCGCCACCGCCGTCGGTCGTGGCGCACTGACATCCGGTCATGGTTGCGGTCCGCTGAGTCGAGGCGCGTCGGGTGACACGACGCGGGAGATGGTGGTCACTGTGGTCAAACCCCCTGGGCAGGTAGTCATTCGGTCTCTCTCGGCGGATGTCCGGCGATGAGACAACGATCTCTCGCTGGCGGTCCGGTGTCTGTCCGGTGACTGGTGGACGGGGTGGGGGAAGTGGGTGTCCGCCGATCGGGGGAGCGTGGGATCGCCGTGCCCCTCCGCCGTCACCCCGAGGACACGACCTCACGGATGTCCTCCGACAGCCTGTCGGTGTGGTCGGTGCGATGGTCGAAGGCGTCACGACATTCGCCGAAGACGTCGACGATGACGTGACCGACCGGTGGACTGTCGGGCTTGGGCGGTGGGATGACCCATACGCTCACGTCCACTCCGCCGCGCTGGAACGTGGTGCCGTGCGACGTGAAGTGGGGATCGGTCTGCCAACCACGCTGCCGCAACAGGTCGAGCACGGTGTCGGCCGGTACCTCGCGGGTCCGGTCGGCGCCGGGCATCCACAGCAGCAGATTGCCGTGTCCGCGGAACGGCGCGTCACCGCGGTCGTTGCACGAGTCGTAGCCGAACTTCGCCGTGGCCACCTCGGCTCCGAGGTCGGCGACCACCTGACGCGACGCGTCGACCACCTGCCGGCGGGCGTCCTGCGGAGAGATCGAATCGGCCACGGCGTCAGTGCATCCCGTCAGACAGAGCAGCGAAAGCGCCGCGGCAACGCCGACGTCTGCGAGCCTCATGGGTCATTGCCCCTCTTCGTTCGGTCCGCATGGCTAGCCACCGGGCCCGGTGTGATGGTTGTCGTCGTCGGAGCGGTGGATCAACTCGGGGTCGACCACGATCGACGGCGGCAAGGCCGGAACGGGAAAGGAGAACCCCGGGGTCTTCACGCGGTGGTCGGCGGTCATGCCGTGGTCTTCCAGTGCCGCCCCGTGCCCGGACACGATGTCGCCGATGCTGAACAACGACTCCGATCCCTTCTTGAAGTACGAGGTGTGCTCGGCGATCGGGTTGGCGTTGACGTCCGCCACCTCGGCGTGAAAACGGGTGGAACCGAATCCGTCCATGGCGGGGTCGCTTCCGAGTCCCACCCCGGGCACGTACACGTGTTCGCGGCCGAGATTGGTGACGATGTCCGTCGATGCCGAGCCCACGTAGAGGTGACCGTCGGGCGGCAGGTGGAAGTCCGCGGCCGACGTGGCCAAATCGGTTCCCGGGCAACCAACGAGGACGACGTCGTCGGCGCGCATTCCGTAGCCGGCCGCGGCGTCGGCGACCGTCGTCGAGCCGTACGAATGGCCGATCACGGTCGTATGGGAGGGGGTGGAGTCGTGCGTGACGGCGAGCCCGTTGACGTCGGGGGCCAGAATCTGGCCACCGTTGCGCGCCATGTCCGGCCGGGCCACCGCGAGGTCGTTCGGTGCGTCGTAACCCATCCACTGGACGACGGCGGTCGAGTGGTTCCAATCCGCCCGGTTCGCCTCGTTGAAGACGTTGACGCCACTGCCGTCGGACAGCGTCCCGGCCGACACCGAGGTGGTCAGGCCCGACACCATCACCGAGGTGTTCGCGGCGGTGTCCGGGTCGCCGATGGCGATCGCGGCGGCGCCGTCACCTCCGAACCCCTCGGGTTCGTACTTCATCAGCAGAATGTCCGGAGCGTTGCCGTAGGCGTCCCTGGCGTTGGCGGCGTCCTTGTCCAGCGCATCCCGGACCTTGAGGGCGTTCTGGTAGCGATCCATCATCGTGCCCGCCATGCCGTACTTTTCGGGGTGCGCCAAGACCTCCTCCGTCGTCACCCCTCGGGACGTGGCGACCTCCGCGGGACGGTGCAGATCTCGTTGCAGGATCGCCTCGTTGGCGGTGCTGCGGTCGGCGACGGGAATTCCGTTCAGGTTCCCCAGCTTCTCCGGCCAGGTCGCGAGCAACCGCGTGCGTTCGCCGTCGCCCAGGGTGCTCCACCACGCGTAGACCTCCTCGGGACCCTTGCCGACCGGAATCTCGGCGCCCGTGTCGTACGGCGGCGGCGCCTCCGGCAGGCCCCCGCGCGCGAACTGCACGGCAGTGGCGTCGAGACCGCCGACTGCGGTGCGCAGTTTCCGGCTGACCGCGCGGTCGGCGGCGTCGAAGCCTGCCAGTAGGACCTTGAGCCTCATCGAGTTCGCGGCTGCCAACTGTCGTACCCGCATGGCGTTGGCGGGACTCGTCACGGCGTACCGGTCGAGTGGGCTGCCCGGTCGAACGGTCACCGTTCCGTCCGGCGCGACGTGCCAGCCCTGGGCGCGGAGCCGGGCGACGCTCTGCAGCAACATGGTTCGGCCCCGGGCGAGCGCGGCGCCGCCGTCGGCCAAGGCGGTCTGGGCCGTGACCATGGCGTCACGGATCTGCTGCATGCGGTGCAGCGTGGGTTGGGCCTTGGCGATCGCGGCATCCGCCCCGGTGCCCTGCCATCCGGACGTCAGCTCCGTCAGCGTGGCGCGCTGGGTGTCGATCTGCGTGCCGAGACCGGATGCCTTTGCGCCCAGGTGGGCGGCCGACTGACACAGCCGGTCCGGACGGGCCGCCTCGACCCGCGGAATCGTCACGGTCACGGCGACCGACCGTCGGTCGGCGTCACGTCGCGGTCTTGTTCAGCCGGCGACCGAGGTCGTCGTCGATCTGGTGATACCGGTCGGCGGCCGACCAGAGTCGGGCGGAGTGCTCTGCCAGGTCTTCGTGGACGGCGGCCGCGGCGGTGTCGAACACGGCGCCGGCGAAGTGACACGCACTTTCGACGAGCAGCCCTGGCATGCCCGTGCCCGCGTCTGCCATCGTGGGGCCCGTGGCCATGGCCGCGACGTAGGTCCCGACGTCGCCTTGTGCCGCCGCGGCGGTCCGAAGTCGGGAAGGGTCGACTCGTAAGACTCCTCCCACGCTCACGATCCTAAATCCGCCGCCAGCGCACGCCGTGCACCAAAATCCCGTGGTCGACAGCCGAGCGGTGGGTCTCGGTTACCGAACGCGGGCGACGACGTCGAGTTCGACGCCGCGCGCCTTCGCCATGTGAACCGGATGTCGTGCTGACCCACGACGAAGGTCCACCGGGCCGTGCGGAGAGTCCCATCCCCACTTGCCGAACGCACGTCGCGCGTCCGCCACCGTCGGAACCGAGGTGCCGGCGATTCCCGCGAGCAGGTGAACCCCGGAGTAGGTCGTCTCGGCCATGGTGCCCGGTGGTGGGGCGGCTGACTCCTCGGCCGGACCGATCCCGTTCACCAGGTCGAACGCGCGACCGAAGCCGGCGGTGAACTCGTTCGCCGACGCCGAGTCCAGCCCGGCGAACCACCCCGCGGAGACGAAGAGATCCGCTGTCGCGTCGGGACCACTGGCAAGGATCACGGTCTCGTCGGTGAACGGGCTGAAGCGGGTGACGGTCGCGTCCAGTCCCTTCTCGCCGAAGGCTCGGTTGAAGCGCACCGCGTCCGACCCGACCAACAGTGAGATCACGCCGTGTGCGCCGCTGCGCACGATCTCGTTCAGCACGTGATCCCAGCGCGCCGGGTCGTGGGTGTCGAGCGGCAGGAATCTCTCGCCGAGTATCTCGATGTCGGTGTCGCGCAGGCCGACTCGTGTCGCGGCCGCCGTGCCTCGGGGCCACACGTAGTCGTTGCCCACGATGAACCACTGGCGCAGCCGTTCCTCGGTGCGCAACCAGTGCAACGAGGCGACGATCTGATCGCCGGGGACCTCTCCGCTGCACAGGACGCCGTCGCTGCGCTCACCGCCTTCGTACGCCGCGGCGTAGACGTAGGGGATCCGACCGCCGACGACCTTGGCGATGGCCTGGCGCGCATTGGACAGATGCCACCCCGTGACGGCGTCGATCGAATTCGTCTCCAGAAGTGCCTCCACCGTGGCGGCCACCGACGCCGGATCGCCGCTGCCGTCGACGTGCACGAAGTCCACGATGCGGCCGGCGACACCGCCCGATGCGTCGATCTCGGCGGCCGCGAGTTCCGCGGCGGCGTGACACTCGAGCCCGAACATCCCCGCGGGGCCCCGTCGGGGCAATACGAGGGCGACCCGAAAGTCCTTGGGGCACGAACCTCGGGGTTCGAGAACGGGCGCGTCATCTGGCATGCTGACTCGCGGTGCGGTGTGACCGCGGGTGGAGTCGTTTGCAGAAGGCAGGTCATGGAAGCTGTCGCGGATACTCTCGAATTGCTCAGGCGGGCGGCCCTCGTCGCCGCGAGCCTCGAGAACGCATTGTCGCGCACCGATCTCACCGTGGATCGCTGGCGCGCGCTGGCCCACGTCGAAGCCAACCCGGGCTGCTCGATGTCCGACGTGATCGACGCGTTGGTCGTCCCGTCCACGTCGGCCACTCGCATCGTCGACTTCCTCGTGGACATTGGCGCCGTCTTCCGGACGCTGTCCCCGCACGATCGTCGCAGGACGACGCTGCGATTGTCCTCCCATGGCCAAGAGCTCCTCCGTGACGTCGAGCCGACGATCGCGCGGATCTGTTCGTCTCTCGTGACGGAGACGTCTCTACCGTAGAGCTCGCTGGCAAGGGGCGCAGGTCTCGCGCTTGCGCTTGACGTTCCCCGGTGGGGGTGTAGGTTCAGCCATATTGATCCCATTTGGGATCAATGCCGTCGGTCAGCGGGAGGCGTTCCATGGCTGGTTATCGATACCGTTGCCCGGCAGACGGTTTCGTCGAGGCATCGTTTCCGATCGGCACCGCTCCCGCCAGCGTGGAGTGCGATTCGTGTCGCGGACCGGCCCGGCGGGTGTTCTCCTCGCCGGCGCTGACGAACCGACACGCCCCGGGTGCGAAGGCGCTCGACATGCACGCCATGTCTCAATCGTCGCCCGGTGTGGTCACCAGGTCGACCGACGGCCAGGCGAATCGATCGAACCGCGGCACCGCCTCGCCGACGTCGCGTCTGCCGCGCCCCTAGCTTCACAGAACAGTCCCGCTCGTCCACCAGCTTGATTGAGGAGACCGCCGTGCCCGACGTCATATTCCCCGTCGATCAAGACAAACCGTTTCGCGAGCAGGAACTGGTCGGTCACAACCGTTGGCACCCAGACATTCCCGCCGTCGCCACCGTCAAGCCGGGTGACACCTTCCGTGTCGAGTCGAAGGAGTGGTTCGACGGAACCATCGTCAATTCCGACGACGCGAACGACATCCGCGACTGCGACTTGTCGATGGTGCATCAACTGTCCGGGCCGTTCGCCGTCGAAGGCGCCCAGCCGGGCGATCTCCTGGTGGTCGACATTCTGGACGTGGGTCCCGTCCCGCAGGAGAGCGGTCCGGTCGCCGGGCAGGGCTGGGGTTACACGGGACTCTTCGCAAAGAACAACGGCGGAGGCTTCCTCACCGACTGGTTCCCGGAGGCCTACAAGGCGGTGTGGGACTTCGCCGGGCAAAAGGCGACCAGCCGGCACGTCCCCGGGGTCGAATTCACCGGGCTGATCCACCCGGGTCTGATGGGGACCGCGCCCAGTGCCGACCTGCTCGCCACGTGGAACGCCCGAGAAGGCGCACTGATCGCTACGGACCCGGAACGCGTTCCGCCACTGGCGTTGCCGCCACTGCCGTCCAACGCGGTTCTCGGCAGCCTCACCGGCGCGGACTACGAGCGCGTCGCCGCGGAGGCGGCCAGGACTGCGCCCCCGCGGGAGAACGGCGGCAACCAGGACATCAAGAACCTCTCCAAGGGGAGCCGGATCTTCTATCCGGTGTTCGTCGACGGGGCCAACCTGTCGCTGGGCGACCTGCACTTCTCCCAGGGCGACGGTGAGATCACCTTCTGTGGTGCCATCGAAATGGGCGGGTTCATCGACCTTCGAGTCGAGGTCATCAAGGGCGGAATGGAGACCTACGGCGTCACGACGAACCCGATCTTCATGCCGGGCAACGTCGAACCGCGATACTCCGAATTCCTGACCTTCGTCGGCTTCTCCGTCGACCGCAACGGCACGCAGCACTTCCTCGACAGCACGTTGGCCTACCAGAACGCCTGTCTCAATGCGATCGAGTACCTCTCGAAGTTCGGCTGGACGCGTGAACAGGTCTACCTGATGCTTGGCGCCGCCCCGGTCGAAGGCCGCCTGTCCGGCGTCGTGGACGTCCCCAATTCCTGTGCCACGCTGTACGTTCCGACGGCGATCTTCGACATCGACGTGCGCCCCTCGGCGCAGGGGCCGCAACGCGTCGACCGCGGACAGTGCGCGGTCAGCACCTAGAAGCCAAGGGAGTCATCATGCCTGCACCCACGGACGCCGAACACTTCGAACTCGGCGACTTCACGCTTCAGAGCGGCGCCACTCTGCGCGGCGCGACGCTCGCCTACAAGACCTACGGCACGCTCAACGCCGACAAGACCAACGTCATCGTCTATCCCACGTGGTACTCGGGGTGGCACACCGACAACGAGTGGTTGATCGGCACCGACAAGGCGCTCAACCCCGACGAGTGGTTCATCGTCGTGCCCAACATGCTCGGCAACGGACTGTCCTCGTCGCCGTCCAACACGCCGTCTCCATACGATCGGGCGCGCTTTCCCGCCGTGACGTTCTACGACCAGGTGGAGGCGCAACACGCGCTGATCACGAAGAAGTTCGGAGCGTCGACGATCGCGCTGGTCACCGGATGGTCGATGGGTGCCGGCCAGACCTACCAGTGGGCCGTGAGCCACCCGGAGATGGTGCAACGCGCCGCACCGTTCTGCGGGTCGAGCAAGACCGCGCCGCACAACCAGGTCTTCCTCGAGTCGCTGATCGCCGCGCTCACCGCCGACGCGGTATGGGCCGACGGCGATTACTCCGCGGATGCGTTACCCGTCAAGGGATTGCGTGCCTTCGCCCGGGTGTACTCCGGGTGGGGTTTCTCCCAGGCGTTCTACTGGGAGGAGGCGTGGCGTCAGATGGGATTCACCTCGCTCGACGACTTCCTCTACGGGTTCTGGGAGAACTTCTTCCGCGACGGACGCGATCCCAACAACCTCATCACCATGCTTCGCACCTGGCATAGCGGAAACGTCGGCAACACGCCGGGATTCGGCGGTGACGTCCAGAAGGCGCTCGCCTCGATCCGCTGCCCGCTCCTGGCGATGCCCGCCGAGAAGGATCTCTACTTTCCCCCGGAGGACGAGGACTGGGCTACCCAGTTCATCGCCGACGGCGAGGTACGCGTCATTCCCGGCATCTGGGGTCACTTCGCCGGGGGAGGACCCAACCCCGTGGACACCGCGTTCATCGACGCCGGCATCCGTGACCTGCTCGCCAGACCGGGGTATTCGCCGCAGAACTGATCCTTCTCCCCGGGGCGCGTAGATTCGCAACGGTCAGGAGGCACGCGTGATCACGCTGGACAGGCTGGTGAACGTGCTCGGCAGCCACGGCGTCCGCATGGGCTCGTGCGCAATACCGCGTTCCACCGAACTGGGCAGCGTCGTGCTGCCCGAGGCCGTGGGCGATGCGACGGTGACGGGTGACGTGCTGCTGGCCATCGGGGCGCGTTCGTCCGACGAGGCGGTGCCGTGGGCGATCGCGGCCCGCGCGACGGTGGTGCTCGTCCGAGACGACGGCTCGCCCGCCCTCACGCCGCCGACGGCGGGCCTCGCGGTGCTGTTGGTCGAGCCGGCCGTGAGGTGGAGCGAGCTCGCCGCGGTGGTCTACGGGCTGGTGCTGGAGGGCCGTGAGACCGAGTCCGGCCGGGGCCCAACGGATTTGTTCGCCCTCGCCGACAGCCTCGCGGAGTCCACCGGCGGCGCTGTCACCATAGAGGACGCGATGGCGCGGGTCCTGGCCTACTCCCGGAGGCAGGGCGGGGCGGACCCGGCGCGCGTGGCAACGATCATGGACCGGCAATCCCCGGAGCATCTGCACGAATTGTTATCCGCGCGTGGCGTCTTCGCTCACCTCGCCGCCTCGGACGCACCGCTGTTCGTCGAGCCCGACACGACGCACGGGTTGTCGGGCCGCATGGTCGTCGCCGTCCGCTCGGGGCGGGAGCTGATGGGATCGGTGTGGGTCTCCTGCCGCGACGCCCTGGCCGAACCCGAACTCACCGCACTGGCCCACGGGGCGCGCACGGTGGCCTTGCACCTGCTGAGGTCACGCGCCAGCGCCGACCTCGAGCGCCAAGTCGAATCCGAACTGGTGATCCGATTGTTGGACGGCAGCGCCGACGCCGCCGCCTCCGCGAGTCGGCTTGGCCTGCCGCCCGGTCCGATGCGGGTCATCGCCGTGCAGGCCTCGGTCGACGCACAACGCGATGCGGCGCTCCTTCTGGCCTTCGAACGTGCCACCGCAGGTTTCGGATGGTCGCGCCCGGGTCGTAGCGCCTTGGCCGGCAACACCGTGTACACGCTGTTGCCCGGTGAACCCGCGGCGGCCGCCCGCTCGTGGGTCGCAGGTCTTCGTGCCGCGCTACCCGACCGCACGACGCTGTCCGCCGGCATCAGCAAGTCGGCGACCGCGTCCGAGCTTCCCGCGGCCCGCCAGGAAGCCGACGAATGCCTGGCCCTGCACGGCAACTGGCCGATCGGTGCCGAACCGCCCGCCTACGACGAGTCGTGGGACGCGATCCTGCTGGAGCGCCTGCGCGCCGCTGCCCGGGCGGGCCGAACCCCCGACCGCGGGCCGATCGCCGAACTGCGGCGCCACGATCGGAAACAGGGCACGGAGTACGCGTCGACGCTCCGGGCGTGGCTGGAGGCCCTCGGCGACCCCGCCGCGGCCGGTCTGCGGCTGGGCGTGCACGAGAACACCGTGCGCTACCGGATGCGCAAGATGGCCGAGGTCACCGATCTGCCCCTGCACGACGCGCGCAAGCGACTGGCCATGATGGTCGAACTCGCCGCCGCGCTCGCCGACTGAGTGCCTTTGTGGCTGCGGGACAATTGCGAGCGCGATCATTGTCCCGTTGACCCAAGTAAAGCCACACTTCCCGCCCCACCATGGAGTCGTAAGAACACGACTTCAACGACGGAGGCAGGCAGCGACATGGGCGGCGACGAGCGAATCGACGGGGGACCACGGTCGGCGATCGTGATCGGGGCGGGCCGCCATCCCGTCGACGACGACCGGGTGAACGCGATCCTCGCCTCGGCGAGCCCACTGCTGCACGGGGTGCGGTGGGACGAGCGCAGCGACGTCTGGGTGGGTCCGCGTCCGGTCACCCCCGACGGACGTCCGGTGATCGGTGAACTGTCCCCGCACGTGTACGTGGCCGGTGGCGACGGCATGTGGGGACTGGCCCACGGTCCGGTGACGGGACGCCTTCTCGCCGAACAGATCACCACCGGCAAGCAACCAGAGACGTTGCGCCCCTTCGACCCTCGGCGGCGCGCGGTCGCCTGACCGTCCGCAACGCTGGTGAACCTCGCCCCTCGCGGGCGCCGCCAGTCGTCAGGGGCGGCGCGGCTCCGTCACCCGCCCCTGACGGCAACCCAGGAAAGGATCCGACATGTCGACCACCCAACGCGTCTGGATATCGGCGGACGCCCGAGACCGGCTCAGACGCGAACTCGCCACCCTGAGCGAACTCTGCGCAGCCGCCCCCGACGAACCCGCGGACGAGAACGCGGTGGCAGTCACACGCGCCCGCCGGTCACGCATCCAACGAATTCACGACCTACTGCTCAACGCGGTGGTCGGCGAGGATCCGCCCGACGACGGCGTCGCCGAACCCGGCATGGTGGTCACGGTCCGTTTCGGCGACACCGCCGAGACGGAGACGTTCCTGCTCGGGGTTCGCGGCGCCGAGCACGGGGATCTGGAGGTCTATTCGGTGCACTCGCCGCTGGGTGCCGCGATCGTCGGCGCCCGGCCGGGGGAGCGGCGCACCTACCGCCTGCCGAACGGCTCGGACCTCGCCGTCACGATGGTGACCGCCGTGCCGCACGGCCTTCATGCCGGCCGCGTCGCGCTCGAGATGCCGAACCGCTGACGGGCAGGTAAGTTCCGTTTCGCGGGGCTGCGGTGACGTTGCCTGCGGCCCCGCCCCCAATACTCCGCCAGCCCGTGGTGGCCCGCGGTCGGTGTTCGCCCTCAGCAAAGGCGGCTCGGGCGAGATCACATTCCCCAGCGGTTTGCTGATGCGTCAATTGGTCTACCCATCTGATGGCGAAGACGGTCAGGGCAGATTGCGTCCGGTCGGCTGTTTTCGCAAGGCACGGGGTTGAGGCAATCCGATAGGCCTGCAGGGGGAGGACAGGCTGATCGCTCCCCCTTGCCGCACGCGCATTCCAAGGGTCCGTCCCACCGCGAGGGCGTATACGATTCGTCGGTCGAGGACCGCTGAGAAGCACGCGTCAACCCTCGCGACGAGCGAATGCAGGGGGACGGCGATGGGGCGGCACAGCAGATCCACCTACGCGGCACGACACGCGGCCGAATCCGGGCCGAACGCAGCACACTACGTCGGCCGGGTTGGCGCGCTGGCGGTGGCGCTAGGCATCGGCGTCGCCGTGGCGAGTGGCTCCGCGGTCGCGCACGCCGACGGCGCCACCTCCGACGGCTCGGGCGCTGGGCCACAGACGCACTCGTCGACCTCGACGTCGACGGGAGAGGCGGCCGCCGGCGGACCCGCGGCGACGGCCTCGTCCACGACGGCGGTCGACGAGCCGGCCACGTCCACGTCCGGCAAATCCGGTACGACGAAGGTCGCACACGTACGCCATTCACCACCGACGGCGGTCGTCGGCGCCACCCGGTCCGTCGGGATCACCACCTCGGCGAGCGAGGCGTCGACCGGGCCGACGAAGGTGCGCCCCGCTCGCGGGGACGCCACCCCCGAGGACGCTCGTCACGACGACACGGCACCGGGCAGCGCACCCGCGGCCGCTGCGCCGAGCGCCACGACCGTCACCGGATCATCGTCGGCGTCCACGAGTTCGACGCCGACGCACACGGGCGACGCGCCGGTAGCTCCGCAACCGGACGTGCTCGGGGCCCTGCAACTGGTCCGACGCGAGACCGAGAACACCAGCCTCGTCCGGCCCGCCGCCGCGGTGACCGAACGGGCCGCAACGCCCAGCCCCACCGACGTCGCGCACACCGCCTACGGCGACATCGGCACCTGGCTGATTGCGCCCAACGGGCAGATCGCCAACTATGGCGGAGTCCCACACGACGGCAAGACCGTCCTTGAGACCGTCAACGTGATCATCCTCGACCCGAACTCAACGACCGCCGCCGAGTCCGCGGCCCGGCTCGACGCCGCCATGACCCGCGCCGGCTTCCCCGCCCAACCGATCCACAGCATCGGCTTCTCGGGGATCATCGACGGCACGACGTACGGTCAGCAGCCCGCCGGCTTCCTTCAGGCCTTCTCCGACAACTTCTTCCTGTTCCCCAACGATCACGGTCGCGTGTTCGGAGCGGCTCCCGCGGTGACCGGAACGGGTTACGTGTGGTCGGGTGCGTTCAGCACCGAACAGCTCAACCCCGCGAATCCCTTCACCCACGAGTACGTGTCGTCGGACGTCGCACGTGCGGAGCTCGCCCGCCGGCTCGTCGCGAGCGGCGCGGCGACCGTGGTCGGCATGGTCCCGCTCGGAAACGCCTACGACGACGGAACCTTCACCACCGGCGACCACGACGGCTATGCCGTCGTCCTGCAGCTGACGCCAAGTGTGGTTGCGGTGCTTCCGACCGGTGGCGTCCTGGGTGCGGCCTGCGGATTGGTCGACGACCTGCCCGGGCCCGTGGCCCGCCAGTTCGCCACGGCCGTCTGCGTCGTCGCGGCGCAGGTGTCCAACGCGTTCGGGTTGCGCTCGATCATCTGACGCGCCCATCTCGGCGTAACCCGGCTTCTGCGCTGCCGGTTGGACATAATTGACGCGGCGGACGGCTGGCGCCCGCCGGACTGGGGGACACTGCCGGTGATCTGGCTTCTACAGATGCCTGCCCCGTTGCTGGGGTTCCTTGCCGTGGCCCTGGTGGTCGGCCTGTCGGTCGGCGGCCTGCTGATCTTCCGGAAGTTGGTGTCCCACACCCGGCTCGAGAGCGCAAACCTGGTGTCGTCGCAGGTCTTTCAGCTCGCCGGGGTGTTGTACGCGGTGCTGGTCGCGTTCCTCGTGGTGGTGGTCTGGGAACAGTTCGGCGACGCCGAGGACGCCACCCAGGCCGAGGCTAGCGCCATCGCGGAACTCCTGCGGGACTCCGTTGCGATCCCCCCGGCGGACCGGGCGCAGGTTCAGCAGAGCCTCATCGGTTACACCCGCGACGTGATCGACGACGAGTTGCCCCGGATGCGGCGGGGGGAGACCGTGGAGGAGGAATCCGGACCGATGACCGACGTCTGGTCGGCCTATCTGAGCGTCCAACCGCAGACTCGCAACGAGATCGCGTTCTTCGACCACGACATCGTGAAGCTCAACGACCTCAGCGCCAACCGCAAGATGCGCGTGACCGCGGGTGATGCGGCGGTGCCCGGGGAGCTCTGGGTGCTGCTGGTCGGCGGCGGCGCAGTCGTCATGGCGTTCACGTTTCTGTTCGGTACGCGCGACGTCGTCGTGCACGCGTGCGCGGTCGGCCTGACGGCTGGGCTGATGGGCTTCGTGATCTATCTGATCTTCGCCCTCGAGCACCCGTTCGTCGGAGCGCTCTCGGTGACGCCCCAGCCCTACGTCAACGTGTTGCAGACGTGGGAGCATCAACAGCCTCGCCCGTGATCAGCCCCCGTACGTCGAGACTCCCTTGGGCGTCACCTGGAAGGCGTACACCACACCGTCCAACGTAGCCGTGCACGCCACTCCGCCGGGGATCGCCATGCAGTCGGAGCCGATGCCGCGCACCCGGTGCCCGACGGGCAGCTGCTTGACCGCACCGGGATAGGCCGGCCTCGCAAACCTCGGGACGTCGGTGCGGCGGATCCCCGCGGCGCCCGGAAGTTGCAGGAACACCTCGTTCTCCCCGCCGGCGACGCCGGGAAGAGGTCCGTCACAACCGATTTCGCCGCCGCTGAACACCATGATGGAGCAGGTGAGACCGCCCTCGACGGTGAAGACGGGGAACAAATTCTTGGCGCCCTGGCCGACGATGTACGTCTCGTCGCCCAGGATGAAGTCGTTGGGGTCGGGGAAGCCCGGCGCCAAGCCGGGCGTCCTTGGCCCGATGCCGGTGCCCTTGGGCGACACCACCATCCACTGCGAGACGGGATCGCCCTTGACGCAGGCGGTGAAGGAGTCGGCGCCGACGGCGCATTCGAAGTCGCCAAAGGCGATCTTCTGTCCCTCGCGTAGCAGCGGCGCGGCATTTCCGGTGGACTTGACGAAACGATGATTCGCCGTTGCGAGCAGGCCCCGGGTGCTGGAGTCGGGGGTCACGGCGATCTCGTCGACCTCGTCCGGCGTGCCCGGCAGGCGGCCGTCACATCCTGCGGCGTTGCGGGCCGGTTGGATCGCACACAGCAGCCCGTCCGGGGTTTGGAAGTACACCTCGTCGCCCATTACGAAGGGGTACGTCGACACCGTGGTGTAGCCGCTCAGGTCGGGTAGGGGCTGGGTGTCGGCGCCCGCCGGAGCGGTGGACGACGCCAGCACGCCCACGAGGACGGCGAGAAGGATCAGTACGGAACGCATTACGTGCAATGTAGGCGAATTCGACCCGTCGTCCCAAAGTCGTGGTGTCCAGGACTCGCGTAGTCCTACTCATCCACACCCGCCGTCGGCGCGTCATGCTGGAGTCATGGCACTACCGAAGTCGACGTCGGATGCACCCACGATTGCCGACGACTCCGCACCCGTCCGCGACCGCGCGGTCGACGTCGCCCGACTCGGCGCGCTCGTGGTGGTCATGTTCGGGCACTGCGCCCTGCTGCTCGCGACGATCGACGCCGGCGGTCTGCGCATCGGCAACCTGCTGGGGAAACTGCCCCCGCTCGCCCCGATCACGTGGATCGTGCAGGTCATGCCGCTGTTCTTCCTGGCCGGCGGCGCGGCGGCCGCCTACGGTTGGCGGCCCGGCGCGGCGTGGGGGACGTGGCTGTTCACCCGGTCCCAACGACTCTGTCGCCCGGTGTTCTGGTACCTCGCGGCGTGGGTGGTCGGCCTCCTGGTCACCCGGATGGTGCTCGGCGCCGAGTCCGCCGCGGGACTGGGGCGCGAATCGGTCGCGCTGCTGTGGTTCCTGGGCGTGTACCTGGTGGTGCTCGCCTTCGTTCCGGCGATGACCCGGCTGCGCACCGGACGCGCGGTCGCCCTCGTCGTCGTCGCCCTGCTCGCCGTTTCTACGGGGACGGACGCGATCCGGCTCGCCGTGGGCACTCCGGAGGCCGGCGTCGCCAACTTCCTGTTCGTCTGGCTGATTCCGGTGGTGATCGGCGTCGCCTACGCCCGGAACCTGTTGACGCGGGCGGCGGCGCTCGGCGCGGCGCTGCTCGCCTTCGCCGCCGCGGTCGCGGTCGTCGCCGTCGGACCCTACGAGGTTTCGCTGGTCGTGACGGGCGCCGAGCGGTTGTCCAACGTCAGCCCTCCGACCCTTCTGCTGGCGCTGCACTGCACCTGGATGTCGTGCCTGTTCGTGGTCGCGGCCGGCGCGATCCGGCGGTGGGCGGCCCGGCCGCGGGTGTGGCGGGCCGTCGCGTTGGGCAACGGGGGAGCGATGACGCTCTACCTGTGGCACATCCCGGCGATCGCGGTGGCCACCTTCGCACTGCACGCGGTGGGCGTCGACGCCTATGACGTGCACGCACCCGGCTTCTGGGGTCGCCTGGCGTTGCGGGCCGCCGTGTTCACGGTCGTCATGACGCTGACCTTCCTGCTGCTCTCGCCGCTGGAGCATCGCCGGCTGCCGTGGTGGGACGCCCCCGCGCGGGCGACCGGGGTCAGGTCGGCGGCGGCCGGCGTGTTGGTGGCGGTGGCGGGTCTGGCGGTGTTGCTGATGGCCAAGGACGGGCTCGCCGGCGTCGAGGGCTGGTCGGCGCTGGCGGCGTTCGTCGCGGCCACGGCAGCCGCCCGGACGTGCGCCGTGACGCGCGATCCCGTCAGAACGGCAGGCTCGAGTACATGATCCCGTGGGGGTCGATCCCCCGACGAACGGCGGCCAGACGCGGCAGGTTCGCGCCGAAGTAGCGCGACGCCGGTGCCGACGGCTCCAGGTAGTTGACGTAGCCCCCGGCCGAGTGGGCGCCCATCGCCGCGTGGGCCGCGCTCAGCCAGCCGTTCGCGGCGTCGACGAGCGCAGGGGTGGGGGTCTCGACGTACCACTGCACGGACGCCGCATGGCGGCGCCACGGAAACGCCGTGGCGGCCGGGTCGAGGTCGCGGATCGCGCCGTCGAGGGATTCGACGACGGCCGTTGCCGCGCCGCCCGCCCGGGGCCAGGCGGAGACTGCCGCGACGATCGACTCGGCCGCCGCCGGCGTCAGCCGCGCCACGACGTCGGAGCCGGCCACGAACGCCCGCGGTCGCACCGCGTCGGGTCCACCGGCGAAGTAGGAGACGAAGCTCTGATGGTCGAGAGTCCGGACCGACCGGTCGACGGTGGGCACGCCGATCGTCGCGGCCACGCCGTCGGCCAGGGCCGGTCCGTCGCCCGGCGGTGTCGCGAGCACGACCGAGCAGCGTCCCCGGCCGGGTCCGACGGTGAGGTTCACCATGCCCCACACCGCGCGGTCTGCCGAGGTGAGCCACTCGTGCCACCCGGCGAGGACCACCGCGGCCGCGTCGTCGGGGAATCCCAGGGTGACGACGTCGCGGTCGGTCGTGGGGAACGTGTCGAAGGTAAACGACGTCACGATGCCCGGCGCCGCCCCGCCGCCGCGCAGCGCCCAGAACAGCTCGGGATGGTCGGTCGGGGAGGCGGTGACCGGCTGCCCGTCGGGCCGGACCACCGCCGCGGAGGTCAGTGCGTCACACGTCAGTCCGTGGCGGCGGGCGTCGGCGCCCAGCCCACCACCCAGCGTGAGCCCGGCGACGCCGACCGACGGGCAGCTTCCGGTGGGGATGGATCGGCCAAAGGCGTTGAGGGCCTTCTGGATCGAGGCGATGTCGGCCGCGGCCGACACGGTCGCACGGCCGGTGTGGCCGTCGTAGACGACTCCGCCGGGGAGGCGGCGAAGGTCGACCACGAGCGTGCCGCGCGCCGAGGACGCGCCCACGTAGGAGTGCCCACCACTGCGCGCCGCAACCTGGATGCCGCCGGCCGCGGCGTAGCGGACCGCGGTGCGGACGTCGTCGACCGAGGTGGCCGCGACGACGCCGGCCGGGGTCGACGCGTCGAACCGGGAGTTGAACACGGCCTTGGCGGCGGGGAAGCCGGCGTCGCCGGGGAGGGTGACGGGGCCGTCGACCGTGGTGGCCAATGCGGGCCAGTCCGGGGGAGCGGCCGGACCGGGCGGCGGCTCCGCGGGGGTGGGCGCGGCGCTCGGACCGCAGGAGCCCAGGACGGCCGTCGCCGCCACGCCGAGCGCGCCGCGAACGAAGACCTGCCGGGGAAGTTCTCTGGGCATCGCCTGCCGATTTGACCACACGGGCGTCGGCAGCCGGGGTGCGTCGGGGGCATTGGGTAGGGTCTCGGCGTGACTCCGAGCCCTACCGTCAAGTCCGTAAACGCCCGCCTCGCCGACGAACTGGCCGTTCGCGAAGCCCAGGTGGCGGCGACCGTCCGATTGCTCGACGAGGGCGCGACGGTGCCGTTCATCGCCCGCTACCGCAAGGAAGTCACCGGCAGCCTGGACGACGGGCAGCTCCGCACGCTCGAGGAGCGCCTCGGCTACCTCCGTGAACTGGACGCCCGTCGCACGGCGGTGATCGCCTCCATCGAGGAGCAGGGCAAGCTCACCGACGACCTACGGTCGGCACTGCTCGCCGCGGACACCAAGTCCCGCGTCGAGGACATCTATCTGCCGTACAAGCCCAAGCGCAGGACGAAGGCTCAGATCGCCAGGGAGGCCGGTCTGGAACCGCTGGCCGACCGGTTGCTGGCCGATCCGACGCTGGTGCCCGAGGCGACGGCCGCCGAGTTCCTCGGCGACGACGTCCCCGACGCCGCGGCCGCGCTCGACGGGGCGCGGCACATCGTCATCGAGCGGGCCGCCGAGGACGCCGAACTCGTCGGCGCCGTGCGCGCGAAGTTCTGGGCCGACGGCACCTTGCGGACGTCGCTCTCGTCCTCGGACGCCGCCAAAGGCCCAGCCGCACAGAAGTTCCGGGACTACTTCGAGTTCTCCGAGCCGTTGGAGAAGATGCCGTCACATCGCGTGCTGGCCGTCATGCGGGGCGAGAAGGAGCAAGTGCTCTCGCTCAACCTCGAGGGGGGTGACGAGGAGGTCTACCACGCGATGGTCGCCCAGACCCTGGGGGTGGACCTGACCGCGAAGACCCCCGCGACACCGTGGTTGGCGACGACGGTGAAGCTGGCGTGGCGGGTGAAGCTGATGGTGTCGGCGGCGGTCGACGCGCGGGTCAAGCTCAAGCAGCGCGCCGAGTTGGACGCGGTGTCGGTGTTCGCCAAGAACCTCAAGGACCTGCTGCTTGCGGCGCCGGCCGGCACCCGCACCACGCTGGGTCTGGACCCGGGTTTCCGGACCGGCGTCAAGGTCGCCGTGGTGGACGCGACCGGCAAGGTGCTCGACCACTGCGCGATCTTCCCGCACCAGCCGCAGCAGAAGTGGGACGAGTCCAAGGCCATGCTTGGCGCGCTGGTCAAGCGCCACGGCGTCGACCTGATCGCCATCGGCAACGGGACGGCGTCGCGCGAAACCGATGCGCTGGCAAGCGAACTCATCGCCGACATCGCCGCCTCCGGGGCCAAGGCGCCGGTAAAGGCCATGGTGAGCGAGGCGGGCGCGTCGGTCTACTCGGCGTCGGCCTATGCCGCGCACGAGCTGCCCGATCTCGACGTCACGATCCGCGGCGCGGTGTCGATCGCGCGGCGGTTGCAGGACCCGCTGGCGGAGCTCGTGAAGATCGAGCCGAAGTCGATCGGCGTGGGGCAGTACCAGCACGACATCACGCCCGGCACGCTGGCGCGTAGCCTCGACGCGGTGGTCGAGGACGCGGTCAACGCCGTCGGCGTCGACCTGAACACGGCGTCGGTGCCGTTGTTGGCGCGGGTGTCCGGGGTGACCGACACGATGGCCGAGGCAATCGTGGCCCACCGCGAGTCGACCGGCCCGTTCCGCAACCGCAAGGCGCTGCTGAAGGTTCCGCGTCTGGGGCCCAAGGCATTCGAGCAGTGCGCCGGCTTCCTGCGCATCAACGGCGGCGACGACCCGCTCGACGGGTCCGGCGTGCACCCGGAGTCCTACCCGGTGGTGCGGCGCATCCTGGACCGCGCCGGCGTGACGCTGGCCGAATTGATCGGGGACGAGCGGTCGTTGCGCTCGCTGAAGCCCGCCGACTTCGCCGACGACCGCTTCGGCATCCCGACGGTGACCGACATCCTCGCCGAGTTGGAGAAGCCGGGCCGCGATCCGCGGCCCGCGTTCTCGACGGCGACCTTCGCCGCCGGGGTGGAGAAGGTGGCCGACCTGAAGCCCGGCATGGTCCTCGAGGGTGTCGTCACCAACGTGGCCGCGTTCGGCGCCTTCGTCGACGTCGGCGTGCATCAGGACGGTCTCGTCCACGTCTCGGCGATGTCGGACCGCTACGTCTCCGACCCGCACGAGGTGGTGAAGTCCGGCCAGGTGGTGAAGGTCAAGGTGCTCGAGGTCGACGTCGACCGCCAACGCATCGGTCTGACCCTGCGCCTCGGCGATGCCCCACCGAAGCGCGGCGGCCAGCCCGGCGGCGGCCAGGGGCGGGCACCCGGGTCACAACCCCGGACCGACCGCCCGAAGTCGAACCGGCCCAAGGACTCTGGTCGGCGCGAGTCGGCACCGCCGTCGGGCTCGATGGCCGAGGCGCTCCGGAACGCGGGCTTCGGTCGCTAGCCAAACCGCCGACGGGTGACTCCGGCACGCCCGAGGCTCCCCGGCATGTCCATCGATCGCGCCGCACTCGTCGTCGGCGGCATCCGGCTGGCGTCGGGCCTGTCCTTCCTCGTCGACCCCGTTCGCGCGAACCGGTGGTGGGGGGACCCGGAGGAGCCCGTGGGAGGGGCCCGCCTGCTGCTGTATTCGATGGGCTACCGCGACGCCCTCATCGGCGGGCTGCTCACGTCGGCCGCGTTGCGGGGTCGCGACACCAGGGGCTGGTTCCTGGCCTCCGGCGGGGCCGACGCCGCAGACCTGCTCGGCGGAGTGAACGCACACCACCAGATGCGGCGGTCGCAGCAGGTCGTCGGGCTCGGAGGCGCGGTGGTCGGCATCGGCGTCGGTCTGTGGGGTGCGACGCGTCCACGGGTGCGCGGCCGCACGCAGCCCGCGCCGTCTACTGTCGAGCCATGCGCATAGCCCTGCTTGGCCTCGGTGTGGTCCTCACGTGTTTCGGCGTGCTGTGGGCCCTTCAGGGTTTCGGCGTGCTCGGCGGGAGCCCGATGTCGAACACCACCACGTGGTCGGTCATCGGTCCGATCGTCGCCGTGATCGGCATTGCGATCGCCGGCTACGCCGGTCGACGGCGAAAGTAGTCCCCGGTCACACCAACCGGAGTTCGGCGGTGAACTGGGCCAGGTCGCTCAGGGCCCGTTCCAGCCGCTCGGTCACGAAGGTGGGCCCCAGCGGCACGTCGGGATCGCTCGCGGCGACGTCCGTGCACGCCCTCACGATCGTCGTCGAGAAGAGTGCGACGGCCAACTCCAGGCGCTTGTCGTCGGGTGCGACGCCCATGTGCTCGGCAAGGGCTGCCATGGCGGCGGGGCTGCGGTACTCCATGGCCGCGTGGCGCAGGTCGTCGCAGGACGACACGATCTGCAGGATCAGCACGATGCGTTCCGCGGTCAGGCCCGCGACGGGGCGCCGCTCGGCAACCCTGGTCAGCACCGACACGTGGGCGGCCCGCAGCGACTCCATCGGGCCCAAGTCCGGCGGCTGACCCTCGAGTTCGGCGGTGATCTCCTCGGCGAGGTCGTCGATCACCGCGATGAACACGGCCTCCTTGGACGGGAAGTACCGGCTGAACGTGCGCGGCGAGATCTCGACGGCGCCGGCGATCTGCTCCACCGTGGTGTTCTCGTAGCCCTGCGCCAGGCACAGGTCCACGGCCGCGTCGATCATCATCCGGCGTGTTTGCGCCTTCTTGCGCTCGCGTAGGCCGACGACTGTCGCGGCCGAGGGTTTGCCCACGGCTGAGATCGTAACGGTAGTGCCGTGCGGCCTAGATAGCCGCCGGACTCGCGTCGGGAGCGGGGGGCAGGTCCGGCGCCGGCGGTGGCAACTCGGGCCCAGGCGGCGGAGGCGGTGGTAGCTCGTTGACCACGCCGTCAACCGCGGGAAGGTCGGCGGGCCCGGGTGCCGGCGGGGCCAGCGGATCCTGGGCCGGCTGGTCCTGGGCGACCGGCAGGTACATGTGCCGGGTGAACTGGGGTTGGAACGCGCCGCCGCCGCCGATGCGGACGCCGCCACCACTCTCACCGGACGACACGGGGGTGCCGTCGGGCAGCGTGACCGCGGTGTGCCCCGAATTCCAGCCGATGTTGAGCGCGCCGGGCTGGGTGCCGTACTGGAAACCGCGCGCCAGCAGGGCCTGCTCCTCGTTCCCCGTGTGGAAGCGGTCGCCGTAGATCGGGCGTCCCGTGGCGGCGTTGGCCACCCAGGAGGCGAGTCCCGAGCAATCGGTTCCGGACGGTGAGTCGCCGCCCGTGCGGTACGGCGTCCCCGAAACCTGGTTGACCAGAGAAATCAAGGCGGTGGTCGCAATGGCATCGATCATGACGTCGGACGGTAGCAACGGATTTTCGGCACCGCCAAAATCTGTGGTGGCCATCACTTCTCGTCGAAATGCCGATTCAGCTCTCAGATGTCGTTGCAGGAGAGCCGATCTCGCATGCCGGATTGCGCTGGAATCGAATTCGGGGGAGTGCGGCTCCGACTGTACGAAACACCATGTCAAAGCGCAAATTCCGGATCTGGGAACCGTTCGGCGCCGGGGTGTCGGCCGTCGGCACGCGCGGCCGTCGGCGAGGGTCCCGCGACGTGACTCTTTATCGGTCAAGCACTCGATGCCGTTCCGTTACTGGCAGATTGGTGTGAGTCAAGCCGCCATCAGCGGAAGACGCCCGTTCCGCCGTCGACCATGATCGTCTGCCCCGTGAGGTAGGCACCGTCGTCACCCACCAGGAACGCGACGACGGCCCCGATGTCCTCGTGGATTCGGCCGACCCGCTTGAGCGGGACCTGTCGAACGGCGCGCTCGTAGTCCCTGGGGGCGATCTCCTGCCAGAACTGGACGCCGGGGGAGTCGGCGAACGGGCAGATCACGTTCACTCTGACGTTGTCGCGGCCCCATTCCAGCGCCGCGGCCTTCGACATGCCGCGGATGGCCTCCTTGGCGCCTGCGTAGGCCGCGAACTGGGCCTGGCCACCCGTGCCGGAGGCCGAACCCAGGTTGACGATCACCCCGTCCCCGGCCGCCCTCATCACCGGGTAAACGGCCTGCATCAGGAAGAACGTCGCCCGCGGGCCCACGTCGAACACCAGGTCGTAATCCTCGGCGGTGATGTCCCCCAACGCCTTTGGCTCATTGGTGGCGATCGCGTTGTTCACCAGGGCGTAAACGCCGCCCAACCTCGTGACCGCGGCGTCGACGATCGCACCCGGGCTGTCCGGATCGCGCAGATCGGCCACCAGGAACTCCGAAGGCCAACCCGCTCTGGCGAATTCACCCACCGTCCGGGCAAGCAGGTCGGGCTCGCGGTCGACCAGTAACACCGAGGCGCCGCGCTCCAAGAGTGCGCCGGCAATGCCCTTGCCGACTCCTCGAGCGGCGCCGGTGACGATCACCGGGCGACCGGACAGTGCCCGCGGGTGCGAGTACGTGCTCGGAATCATTTGTCTCCCAACGTCTCCAGGACCGCCCCGCAGTGGGTTTCCGTCGACCGCGATCCGCGACGGCGCCGAGGGTCAACCTACCGGCCGAAGCCCGGCCGTACGCGGCTTTTGCGCCACGGCACGGCGCCGCTGCACGCCCGACGATGTTTCCCGATGCCGGCGGTTGGGCACCGTGGTACAGGCCCCGTAGTTAACTCGCGTAACCTTGCCGCGGGGCACGACGAGGAGGCATCCGTGGCTAACAAGCGCACCAGGTCGGACATGACACCGGCGTTCGAGGACATTCAGGCGCACTACGACCTGTCCGACGAGTTCTTTCGGCTGTTCCTCGACGAGACGCAGACCTACAGCTGTGCCTACTTCGAGCGCGACGACATGACGCTGCACGAGGCGCAGCTCGCCAAGATCGATCTGTCGCTGGGCAAGCTGGGGCTCGAACCCGGCATGACGCTGCTCGACATCGGCTGCGGATGGGGTGCGACCATCAAGCGCGCCATCGAGAAGTACGACGTCAACGTCATCGGCCTGACGCTGAGCCGCAACCAGGCCGCCCACGTCGAGACCGTGCTGGCCGGCATCGAGACCGACCGCAGCCGCCGCGTCGAGCTGCGCGGCTGGGAGGAATTCGACGGCAAGGTCGACCGCATCGTCTCCATCGGCGCCTTCGAACACTTCGGCTACGACCGGTACGGGCGCTTCTTCGACATGGCGCACGCGGCGATGCCCGACGACGGCGTGATGCTGCTGCACACCATCACCCGGTGCAGCCCCGAGGAACGGGTCGCCAAGAACCTGCCCGTGACCATGACGCTGCTGAAGTTCACCAAGTTCATCGCCGACGAGATCTTCCCCGGTGGCCAGATTCCGATCGTGGCCGAAGTGGAGAAGTTCGCCGGCGAGTCCAACTTCACCATCGACCGGATCCACCGGCTCGGCCGGCACTACGCCAAGACCCTCGACATCTGGTCGGCGACTCTCGAGTCCAAGCACGACGAGGCCGTCGCCCTGCAGGGCGAGGAGATGTACGAGCGGTACATGAAGTACCTGACGGGGTGCTCGAACTTCTTCCACAAGGGTTACACCGACCTCTGCCAGTTCACGCTGAAGAAGTAGCGACGTCCTTCGCCCACCGGTAGTCGGCCTTGCCTGCGGGGGAGCGCACGATCTTGGGCACCCGAACGAACGCCTTCGGGACCTTGTAGCGCGCAATCGACGTCCGACACACCTCGACGAGTTCCTCGTCGGTCGCGCCGGCGCCCTCGGCGAATTGCACCACGGCGATCACCTCGCTGCCCCACCGCTCCGACGGGCGACCCACGACGACCACGTCGTAGACGCTGGGATGCGCGGCGATGGCCCGCTCGACCTCCTCGACGAAGATCTTCTCGCCGCCGGAGTTGATGGTCACCGAGTCGCGGCCGAGCAGCTGAATCCGGCCGTCCGGCAAGACATTTGCCCGGTCGCCCGGAACCGACCAACGCACCCCGCCGATCGTCGGGAACGTCTTGGCGGTCTTGGCCTCGTCGCCCAGATAGCCCAGCGGGATCAGATCGCGGCGGGCCAGCCAGCCCTGGCCCTCGCCCGGCGTCAGCACCCGGTCGAGGTCGGCCGAGACCACCGCCGTGTCGTGCTGCGGGGTGAACGTGGCGGGCTGCACCTCGGCTCCCGCCGTGGTCGCCGTGCTCATCTGCGCGCCCGACTCGGAGGCGCCGACGGCGTCCAGCAGCATCAGGTGTGGCAGTGCGGTCAGGAGGCGCTCGCGCACCGTCGGTGACAACGGGGCACCGCCGTTGGTGATGGTGAACAGGCCGGACAGGTCGTAGTCGCCGGCTTCGATCTCGTCGAGCAGCGGGCGGGCGATCGCATCGCCGACGACGGGCATGCTCAGCACCTTCTCCTCGGCGGCCAGGCGCAGCACCTCCGCGGGCTGCATGCGCTCGACGTCGTCGGGGATGACCACCCGGCCACCCATGGTGATCGCGTTGAAGGCCGCCCACTGGGCGGCGCCGTGCATGAACGGCGGGATCATCATCATCGACACCGCGCCCGCGGAGGCCCTGGCCTTCTCGGCCAGCTCGTCGTGGGAGGCCAGCGGCTGGTCGCTGCCCCACGGCCGCCCGCCCATCGACGACAGGAAGATGTCGTGCTGGCGCCAGAGCACGCCCTTGGGCATGCCGGTGGTGCCGCCGGTGTAGAGGACGTAGAGGTCGTCGCCCGACGGCGTCGGCAGACCCTCGGCCGGCGCCGGCGTGGCCAGGATGGTCTCGTAGTCCACGGCGCCGGGAAGCAGTTCGTGGCCGGAGTGGTCGGCCACCTGGATCAACACCCGGAGCCGCGGGAGACGGTCGAGGATGGCGGCCACCCGCGGCGCGAACTCCGCCGGGTACACCAGCGCCTGCGCTCCGGAATCGGTGAGCAGATACAGCAACTCGTCCTCGACGTAGCGGTAGCTGACGTTGAAGGGGGCGACGCGGGACCGGAAGGCGCCGATCATCGACTCGAGGTACTCGTTGCCGTTGCGCAGATAGATGCCGAGGTGGTCCTGCCCGGATTCGTGGCCGGCCAGCCCGTCGCGTTCGGTGTGACAGCCGAGCCCCACCGACGTCAGATAGTTGGCGAAGCCGTCCACCCGACGGTTCACCTCGGCGTAGGACAGCCGTCGCCCGCGCCAGACCAGGAACGTCTGATCGGGAATCGCCGCGGCGACCGTGCCGAACACGTCGGAGAGATTGAAGTTAGTCCCACTACCCATGAGAGCTGACCATACAGGCGTGCGTCATCCGTATGGTCGAGCTTCGCCGGATCAGCCGGGGAAGAAGCCGGCCCCGGTCAGGGTGCCCGGCTGCCAGCCCTGGTCACCGAGGCAGACCATCGGCCGACCGTCGGGGGCCTGCGCGGCGCCCTTGGGGCCGTCGCACGGCGCGCCGATGTCCTTCACGCCCATCAACGGATACGACGACACCCAGAATCCGGTGTAGACCGGCGGCCACTGGTTCGGGATGTAGTGGCACACCTCGGTCGAGCCTCCAGGCCCGCGCCCGAACGTGAACAGCTGATAGTTGTCGCACGGTGCGCCGAGGGAGGCGTCGTAGCGAATGCCCGGCACATCGGTCGCGGACGTGTCGTAGAGACCCGGATTGTCGGGATACATCGGACCCGGGTCGGCCGCAGCCGAGGGTGCCAGCGCGACGGCGGCTCCGGCGATCACCGCGGCGACCGTCAGTTCACGAATCATGATGTGGAGCCTCCTGGGAACACGGGCGACGTTGCGAGCAAATCGTAGCCGGTCCCGAGGAGGAGGCGCGTGCTTTCGGCCCAGCCCTACTCGCTGTCGAGCACGCTGACCGCGATGCCGTACGGCAGGAAGCGGACCTTGCGGCCCGGATCGGTGTTGTTCTTGTTGGCCCGCAAGGCGTCCAGCTCGGTCGGGTACACCTCTTCGATGTGGGCGCCACCCGCCTCGTCGACGGTGTAGATCGACCACACGCCGTCACCCGTCTCACCCGTGGTCTCGGGTTCGGTCTTCGGACGGGTGCCCTTGGTGAACTCGTCGAGCAGCGTTGCCCAGCCCGCCTGCCTACCCATGCGGCCGAGCGCGTCGCGTAGGCCGTCGCCGGCCTCCCGCATGACGCGGTCGAGATCCTCGGGGTCGATTCCGAACGGATTCTGGCTCATGACGGACTCCTCATCTGCGCTGACTGAACTCCATGGCGCTCCCACCAGTGTGCAGGCCCCGGGCCAAGTTCGCCACGACGTCCACCCGGCCGGCCCCGGGGTGGTAAGTGAATGAGCATGGTCCCCCCGATCGCCGACATGCTCGTCGCCGTCGAACGCTCGCCCGAGGCCGCGGGCGCACACGACCGGGACGGGTGGATCGGGCTCTTCGGACCCGACGGTCGCATCGAGGATCCGGTGGGTTCGCGGCCCCACGTCGGGCGCGCCCAGGTCGCCCGGTTCTACGACACGTTCATCGGCCCGCGCGACATCGCGTTTCACCGCGGTGCCGACGTCGTGTCCGGTCACACCGTGGTGCGGGACCTGACTCTCGAGGTCCGCATGGGTGCGTCGGTCACGATGACCATTCCCGCCTTCTTGCGATACGACCTCGACGACGCGCTGAGGATCCTTCGGCTCCAAGCCTTCTGGGAGCTGCCCACGATGGTCTGGCAGTTCGCCCGCAGTGGCGTCGGCGCCCTGCCCGCCGGTCTGCAGCTGTCCCGGGCGCTGCTGCGCAACCAGCGGCTGTCGGGCACGGTCGGCTTCCTGACCGGTTTCCGTGGCGCGACGAGCCGCGGCAAGCAGCACGTGGCCAAGCTCCTCGACGACGCGTGTGCCGGAGACCAGGTGGCCGTGAGGCGGCGGCTCGGCGACGCCGCCCGACTCAGCCGGGGGGACGACGACCGCATCGGCACCTCGGAGTTCGTCGGCCTGCTGCACGGGGCCCGCTGGGACGGCATGGTCCGCGCCGGCAGCGTCGTCGTGGCACGCGTGCGTCGCGACGGGCGGCAGCTGGTTCTCTTCGCCGAGGTCGAGACCCGTCCGACGCGCATTCGTGCGGTGCGGGTGTTCACCGCCGACCAGTGGACGTGACAAGGTATTCGGACCATGTCTGACTACGACTCCATGACGTACGAGGAATTCGGCCGCCGGTTCTTCGAGATCGCCGTCACCGAGGAGCGCGTCGCCGCGGCGATCGGCCAGATCGCCGGCGACGAGTTCACCATGGGGCCCATGGCCCAGGGGCCTGGCAAGTTCGCCAAGGTCACCGCGAAGGTCCGGGTCCAGGATCCGGCGGTGACGCGCCATCAGGGCGACCTGCTCACCTTCGACATCCAGATTCCCCTCGAAATCGAGTTGATCATCGACCTGCGCATCGACAAGCCGCGCTTCAAGGTCTTCGGCGAGATCGCGCTGCATGCCACGGCGATCGCCGCTCACCCCCTGTCGCTGATCCTCGACGTCCGAAAGCCCCGACCGGCCGACATCTCCATCCACATCACCTCGACGACGCTGCGCGCCGAGCTGGTCCGCATCGTCGGCGGCGTCGACGCCGAGATCAAGCGCTTCATCTCCCAGCACGTGGCCGGCGAAATCGACAGCCCGGAATCGGCAAAGGCGAAGGTCATCGACATCAACAGCCAAATCGACGAGGTGTGGACCGGCGTCTGATTGGGCCGATCGCCGAAATTCGCCGTACCCTTCGACCGTGGACAGGACACGTTTCTCCGTCGCCCGCTCGAGCGCGACGACCCGGATCGCGCTCGTGACCGGCGGGGCTCTCTTCGCCGCGCTGGTGGCGGCCGCCCCCGCCTCGGCGGACCCGACCTCTGACTTCATCAACTCCGTCGACGACGCGGGCATCGGCAGCGTCGACCCCGCGCAGGCCGCGGACCTCGGTCGTTCGGTCTGCCCGATGCTGTCGCAGCCCGGCCAGGACATGGCCGACACGGCCTCGCGCGTCGCGGACGCCGGTGGCATGTCGCTGGGACCGGCGACGATGTTCACCGGGCTCGCGATCTCCGCGTTCTGCCCCGGCGCGATGGCCTCGCTGGCCAACGGCGAGTCGCCGATTCCGCTCGGCCTACTCGGTGGCCTCGGCGGCTTCGGCAACTAGGCCCACCGGCGTCAGCAGAGGGCGCTTCGCGACGCGCCCGCTGCCGCCGGACAACCCGCGCAGGTGCCGCCACATGAACGGCATCAGCAAATTCTGGGTCCACAACACCTGTGAGTACATCCGCGACTGGAATCCCGGCCTGACGACCTCGGCGGTCGACGTGGCCCAATCATGGCTGCTGTCAGGCAGATTCAGCGCCTCCGCGGCCGCCGCGGCGAACAGTTCGTGTCCCGCGGGCGAGCCGTGCACGCGGTCGGGGCTCCACACGCCGGGGTCGCCCATGGACTCCGCCTCGTAGAGGTCGACCAGCCGGAAGCCGTGCCGCGCCGCCGCCTCCCGGACGACCGCGTTCATCTCCCGCACGCGCCCCCCGAGGAACCGTCCGACCGGCAGGATCCGTTCGAGGTCGGGAAACGTCGTGGTGACCACGGTGGCACCGGTCTCGGCGAGCCGGTCGTGCAGCAGGTCGACGTCCGCGAGTGCCGTGGCGAACGACTTGCCCGGCCTGGTGACGTCGTTCATTCCGATGCAACTGGTGATGAGGTCGGGCAGCATCGCGACGGCCGCGGGCAACTGGTGGTCGAGCACGTCGCGGACGCGCCGTCCCCGGACGGCGAGGTTCGCGTACAGGACACCGGGGTGAAGGTCGTCCAGCCGGGCGGCCAAGCGATCGGCGAAGCCCGCCACGCCGATCTCGTCGTCGCCGTCCCAGAGACCTTCGGTCTGACTGTCGCCGAGGGCGACGTATCGCAAATATGACCCGTTCGCCACGAGGGCACTCTAGCGGCGGGCCGATCCGGCGCGCCGGCCGGTGTGAAAGGCTGAGGTATGCCTGACGCACCACGCCCGGACTCCGTTGCGGGTTTTCTTGACGCACAGCGATTTACACGCGAGCAGGTGTTCGCCGAGCCCAGCCCCGTGCCGAACGCGCCCGGTGCCTACGGGTGGTGGTTCCGCACGGTTCCCGAAGCGGTCGACGCAGAGGGTTGCGAAGTGCGCGACGGCCTGACCCTGCTGCACGTCGGAATCAGCCCGACGCCCCCGCCCGCGAGCGGCAAGCGGCCGGTCAGTCAGGACTTGCACAAGCGGATCCGTTACCACTTCGGTGGCGCCCGCGGCAACGCCGACGGCTCGTCGCTGCGCAAGTCGCTCGGGGTGCTGCTCGCCCGCGAACTGGGCTTGGAACTGCGTCGCGTCGGCTCCGGCAAGCAGATCACCCTCGCCGGCGGCGAAGCCGTCCTCAACCAGTGGATGTCGGACAACACCGCAGTGTCGTGGGTGGTCCGCCCCGAGCCGTGGGTGTTCGAGGAGGAGCTGGTCGCCCACCTCGTCCTGCCGCTGAACCTGCAGGGCGACAGTGCTTTTCACCAGGAGCTCAAACGCCTTCGGCGCGACGCCATGGTCAGGGCCGGCAAGCTCCGCGTGCTCAAGGAGTGGTAACCCCATGCCACGGATGAGCGCGGGTCTCCTGCTGTACCGCCGCGGCGCCGACGGGTTCGAGGTCCTGATCGGCCATCCGGGTGGGCCGTTCTGGGCCCGCAAGGACGAGGCCGCGTGGTCGATCCCCAAGGGCGAGTACGCCGACGACGAGGAACCCTGGGTCGCCGCTCAGCGCGAGTTCGTCGAGGAGATCGGACTTCCCGTGCCCGACGGGCCGCGGGTGGCCCTGCCGCCGGTCAAGCAGTCCGGCGGCAAGATCGTCACCGCCTTCGCCGTCGAAGCCGACCTGGACGTCACCGACAGCGTCAGCAACACCTTCGAACTGGAGTGGCCGAAGGGCTCCGGCGTCGTCAAGGCATTCCCCGAGATGGACCGCGTCGGGTGGTTCACCGTCGCCGAGGCCCACGTGAAGCTCCTCAAGGGCCAGCGGCCCCTGCTGGATCATCTGGCCGCCCACCTCGAGGACGTCTGACCCGGCTACAGGTCGAGGATCAGCTCACCGTCACCCGTGGCGCGCGACACGCAGACGAGCATCATCCCGGCGTCGCGTTCGGGGTCGGTGAGCAAGGTGTCGCGGTGGTCCACGTCGCCGCCGAGCACGCGGACGCGACACGTCCCGCAGAATCCCTGCTGGCACGAGTAGGGCGCATGCACGCGCTCCCGCTTGAGGGCCGTCAGCAGGGTCTCGTCCGCACCGACCCGGACCGTGCGGCCCGTCGAGGCGACCGACGCGGAGAACGCGGTGCCGTCGACCACCGGGGGAGCGGCGAACCGCTCGAAGTGCAGTTCGACGTCGTCGCGACCGGCCAACGCGGACCGCAGTGCGGTCAGGACGGGGGCGGGACCGCACGCGTACACCGTGGTGCCGCCTGGGCAGTCGCCGAGGAGGTCGGCAGCCGTCGGCAGGCCGGCGGCGTCGTCGGTACGGATCTCGATGCGGTCACCGAAGCGGGCCAATTCCTCGAGGAACGGCAGGGTGTCGCGGCGGCGCCCGGTGTAGACCATCGACCACTCCACCCCGAGGCTCTCCGCCTGGGCGAGCATCGGAAGGATGGGGGTGATGCCGATGCCGCCCGCGATGAACCGGAACCGTTGCGCCGGTGAGCCGTATCCCGGCACGGTCAGAGGGAACGCGTTGCGTGGGCCGCTGGTGGTGATGGTCGCGCCGACGGCCAACTCGTCGTGCACCTCGACGGAACCGCCGCCGCCGGTGGGGATGCGCCGCACCGCGATTCGGTAGGAATCGGTGACGCCGGGGTCGCCGCACAGCGAGTACTGGCGCACCCGGCCGCTGGGCAGGTGCACGTCGACGTGTGCGCCGGGATGCCAGCGCGGCAGTTCCCCGCCACCGGGGGCGGTCAGGGTCAGCGCGATCACGTCCTGATCCTGGGCGACGACCCGACGGTCGGCCACGACGAGGGGGAATTCACGGTCGACGTCCGGCAGCGGCGCCGGATTGCGAACCGCCGCAGACAAATTGAAGAATCCGGAGAGGATGGTGGCCGCAAGGCTCAGCGGCACGTCGTGGCGTGATCGCCCCGAGGTGCTGGGCGGCACCTCCCGGAAGCGCGCGGACATCAGAGGTGGGCGGCCCGGGCCGCGGGGGAGGTGGCCAGGTACGCCACGGCCTGCGCCGTCGACCCCATGTCGTCGGGTGAGAAGCCAGGCCGGAAGTACATGAACGTGTTGGAGCCGAACAACTTCCGGTACTTGGGCAGCAGTCCCAACTTCGAGTCCCGCATCCGCAGGCGCTGCATCTGGAACCAGCCCAGTTCGACCGTCGGGTCGTTCTTGGACAGATACCACGCGCCGCGCTGGAAGAACGTCGCCATCAGGATGACGGCAATCGACATGGCGCGGATGCGGTCGAGGTAGCTGTCGTGGAAGTAGTGCGCGACGTCGTGGGCCACCATGCGGTGCTCCACCTCTTCGCTGCCGTGCCAGCGGAACAGATCCACCATGGTCGGGTCGCCGCCGTGCTCGTCCCAGGTGCAGTTCAGCGAGAAGTCGCCGAGCACCGCGGTGTAGTGCTCGATCGCGGCGATCAGCCACAGCCGGTCGCACAGGTGGTTCAGCTTGCGCTTGGGGTCGGTGATGGAGGGGTCCGGGGCCAGCACCTTCTCGAAGACGAACTCGACCTGGTCGAGGATCGGCTTGACGTCGACCCCGTGGCCGACCATGTACTCGTGGAGAACCTTGTCGTGGACGTCGGCGTGGGTGGCCTCCTGGCCGATGAACCCGCGCATGTCCTCGGCCAGCTTCGGATCCTTCACCAGCGGCAGCGCCTCGTTGTAGGCCGCGACGAACCAGCGTTCCGCGGCCGGCAGGATCACGTTGAGCAAGCTGATCATGTTCGACGCCACCGGATGGCCGGGGATCCAGTGCAGGGGGACGTCGTCGACGCCGAAGTGGACCCGTCGTGCCTGAATCTGCACCGGCCCCGGGTCGATCACCGTGTGGAAGCGCCGTGGTCGCAGCATCGCAAGCCCCTTCGTCGTCATCGGACGAAACGAGAGTCTACGCGGCTCGCGCCGTTACCTGGGAACGCGGGTACCGGGTTGTCGAGGTGTCAGCCGACGGGAACGGGCACGCCGATCGGGCCACCGTAGGTGCCCTGACCGCCACCCGAGGACGTCGTGCCGGGGGCAGGGGCGGCCGGAGCCGGCGCCGCGCCCGCCGCGTCCTTCGCCGCCGCGGTGGTGCAGTCGAGCATCAGGATCATCTTGCTCTTCAGCGCCTTCTGCTGGCTGACGATGCACTGCGACTGCGGCAGGTCGCTGCCGAACGAACCGCCGAACGTCGCCCTCATGCCCTGGCTCTTGAGGATGCCGACGGCCTTGTAGTACGGCTCGCCCACGACGTTGGCCGAACTCGAGGTGGCCGGGTCGGCGCCGGCGACCGCCGGACCGAACAACGCGACGGACGCGAAGGCCGTAGAAGCGATGGCGGCCGGAACGAAGAGCCCGACGGCTCCCAGCCCAATGATCTTCTTCACGTGCCCTCCGAGTGTCGCGGTGCGGCTGCGAACATATCGCAGTTCAGCCTCTTGAGAAACTTCGGTCACTCGCGTGCCGGTGTTACCTGCGCGCGCATCACCTCGGCCAGACCCGCCGCCCGTGCGCTGGTGAAGACGTCCTCCACCAGCAGTTCCCTGCCGTCCGGCCCGGCGAGTTTGACCCGCCAGTTCGGATATTCGTCGGTGGTCCCCGGTTGATTCTGGGCGCGCACGTCGCCCACCGCATCCGGGAGGGCCAGCGCGAGCAGCCGCGACGGCGTCCGCCCCAGGTATGCGTACAAGGCACTGACGATTTCCTGGACGCTCGGGTTCTCGCCAATGAGCCCCATGTCCCGAAGCGCGGCGAGCCAGGCCGCCTGCTCGGCCCGGTCCTCGGCCAACTCGTCGGCGGCCGGCCGCGTCAGCAACCCCAGCTCTTGGCGGATCCGGACGTGCTCACCCGCCAGATACCCCGCCGTCGGCGGCAGATCGTGCGTGGTCACCGACGACAGGCTGAACTCCCGCCACTTCCGAGGCGGCAGGGGTCCACCTGCTGGGCCGCCACTCCCGTCGCGGTCCAGCTCGAACCACAGGATCGAGGTGCCGAGCAGTCCGCGCTCGGCCAGGTAGTCCCGCACCCACGGTTCGACGGTCCCGAGGTCCTCGCCGACGACGACGGCACCCGAGCGGTACGCCTCCAGGGCGACGATGCCGATCAGCGCCTCGTGGTCGTAGCGCACGTACGTGCCCTCGGTCGGATCGGCGCCCTTGGGAATCCACCACAGCCGGAACAGCCCGATGACGTGGTCGATGCGGATGCCGCCCGCGTGCCGCAGCAAGGCGTTGACCAGTGCGCGGAACGGTTCGTACCCCTGCTCGACCAACCGGTCCGGCCGCCACGGCGGCTGCGACCAGTCCTGCCCGAGCTGGTTGTACTCGTCAGGGGGAGCACCCACGCTGACCCCCAGCGCAAGGGTGTCCTGCAGCGCCCATGCGTCGGCGCCGTCGGGGTCGACCCCGACGGCCAGATCGTGCATCACGCCCAGCGCCATCCCGGACTGCACGGCCGTCGCCTGCGCGCCGGTGAGCTGGTCGTCGAGCTGCCACTGCAGCCACCGGTGGAAGTCGACGGCGTCGGCCCGCTTGGCCGCGAACGCCGCCACCGCGGGGCTGCCCGGGTGACGCAGCTCCTCGGGCCAGTGGTGCCAGTCGCTGCCGTACTTCTCGGCCAGCGCGCACCAGACGGCGAAGTCGTCGAGGTTGCGACCCTCGCGCGTCCGGTAGGCCGCGTAGGCGAGCTCGCGACCCGCCGACCTCTTGACGCGGTACACCGCCCGCAGCGCCGCGCGCTTGATCTTCCACACCGAGTCGCGGTCGATCAGCACCGACTTCTTGGCCCGGGCCTGGGCGACCGAACGTGCCTTGCGCAACTCTCCGCGGTCCGCGACGTAGGCGAACTCCGGGATGGCCTCGACCCGCAGGTAGATCGGGTTGACGAAGCGGCGTGAGGTCGGCAGGTACGGCGACGGCTCCATCGGCGGGACCGGGGCGGCGGCATGCAGCGGGTTGACCAGGATGAAGCCGGCCCCGTACGTCGAGGCCGACCACACCGCCAGGTCGGTGAGGTCGGTCAGGTCGCCGATGCCCCACGACTTGTCCGAGCGGACGCTGTAGAGCTGGGTGGCCAGGCCCCAGGTCCGTCCACCACCGAGGGCGGCCGGCAACGTCGCCGCGTCCGGAGCCACGATCAGCGCGGCGTCCGCGGCCACCCCACCGGCGTCAACGTGCAGCCGGTGGTAGCCGATGGGCAGGTCGGCGGGCAGCTCGAAGCTGGCCTCGCCGATCAGCCGGCCGTCGAGCTCCCGCGGTGGGGTGTCGTTGACCAGCTGGCGAAGGCCCGCGCGGACGGTGCCGTCCTCGAGCCTGATCCAGCCGCCGATCGTCTCACCGTGGGTGACGTGCACCCCGAACGACGCCGCCCGTCCGGTCCGGGTCACGACGGTCGGGGGCAGGACGCGCCGCCAGTGCTCCTCGTCGAGGGCGCCGAGAGCGCGCTGACGGTCCTCCTCGGTGGCCGCCGCGACGCCGAGTGCGGTCAGCACCGACACCAGCGTGGATTCGGAAACCACCTGGTGGCCGCCGGTCCAGTCGTCGTAGGTGGTCGCCACTCCGTAGCGCCGCGCGAGTTCGACCAGGGACCCGGCCAGTGCAGTCATGGCGCTGATCTTGCCGGTTCGGGACGCCGTACGCGTGCCAGTATCGTCGTGGCAGTGGTGACAGCCGACGTCGAGCGCCGCACCAGCAGGGCCCGGATCGCCGTCTCGGCGATGTTCCTCACCAACGGCGCCATCTTCGCGAACCTGGTTCCGCGGTTCCCCGAACTCAAGACCGAGCTGGCGCTGTCCAACACCGCCTACGGCGCGGTGGTCGCCGCGTTTCCCGTCGGCGCGCTGGTCGCGGGCGTCGCCGCCGGCGCGGTGATCCGCACACTGACCTCGGCGCGGACGGCGCTGCTGTGCACCGTCGGGATCGCGGTGCTGGTGTTCGCGGCTGGGCTCTCGACCACCCCGGTGCTGCTGGCGGCGCTGCTGTTTTGCGGCGGGGCGTGCGACGCGGTGACCGACGTCGCACAGAACACCCACGGCCTGCGGGTGCAGCGCGCCTACGGGCGGTCGATCATCAACTCCCTGCACGCGACGTGGTCGGCGGGCGCGATGCTGGGCGCCGGCATGGCGGCGGGCGCGATCGCCCTGCACGTCCCGATCGGCGTCCACCTCGGGGTGAGCGCCGCGGTCTTCGTCGGCGTGGCGCTCGCCGCGTATCCGTTCCTGCTCAAGGGTCGCGACGAAGCCGCCGATCCGGCCGCGGACGACGGCGCCCCGACCCGCCCGAGCTGGCGGGTGTACGGCGCGCTGTCCGTGCTGGTGGTCATCGCAATCGCCGGCGCCGTCATCGAGGACGCCGGCAGCTCGTGGGCGGCGCTGTACCTGGGTAGCGGCCTCGGTGCGGCGGGAGCGGTCGCCGCGCTCGGGTACGTCGCCCTGCTGGGCCTTCAGTTCGTGGGGCGCGTCGCGGGCGACCGTCTCGTGGACCGCTTCGGGGAACGCACGGTCGCCAGGGGCGGCGGACTGCTGGTGGCGGCCGGCATGGGCGCGGCGCTGGCCTTCCCGAGCGTGCCGGGCACCATCGCGGGCTTCGCCGTCGCGGGTCTGGGCGCGGCCACCGCCATCCCGGCGGCCATGCACGGCGCAGACCGCTTGCCGGGCCTGCGGGCGGGCACCGGCCTGACGGCGCTGGCGTGGCTGATGCGCCTGGGCTCCGTCGGCGCGCCGCCGATCGTCGGGATGATCGCCGACGCCACCAGCCTGCGGTTCGGGCTGCTGGTGGTGCCGGTCGCCGGGCTGGCCATCGCTGCCGGGGCGGGTGCGCTCAGTGGCCGGCGCCGGCCAGTTCGATCGTGAGGACGCCGGCGATCACCAGGCCGATCCCGATCAGCATCGTGACCGTCAGCGGGTCCCCGAAGACGTAGCGCGCGATGACCGCGACGAGCGCGACGCCACACGCCGTCCACACCCCGTAGGCGACGCCCACGGGCATGCCGAGCGCCAACGTCAGCCACAGCAGGTAGAACGACGCCAGATAGCCCGCGGCCACGGGCACGATCCACGCCCGCTTGCGGAAGCCGTCCGACGCGCGCAGCCCGAGCGTCGCGAACACCTCGACCCCGATTGCCAGTGCCAGCACCAGCCACGTCATGACGTGGGCTCGTCGGTCCGCGAGCCGAATTCGATGAACAGGACGCCGGCGATGATCAGGACGATGCCGAGCGCGATGGGCCAGGTGAACGGGTCCCGGAAGATCACCGCGGCCAGGACCGCGGTCAACGCCGTCCCCGTCGCACCCCAGATGCCGTAGGTCACCCCGACCGGCACGCCCTCGCGGAGAACCAGGGTCAACAACGTGAACGCGCAGGCGTACCCCACGACGACCGCCACCATCCAGGCAACGTGGTCCTGCGACGCCCGCAACGACAGCGTCGCGGCGACCTCGCTGACGATCGCCGCGGCGAGTAACACCCACTTGCGCACGGAACGAACCTAGTCCGGCGGTCGACCGAAGGGTCTCGCCGGCACGTCTCGTGGCAACAGCCGTGTCGGAGCCCGCGAGTACCTTGGTGGTCACTTTCTTCCGACCCATCTCAAGGAGCAATCGTGACGAATTCCCAGCGCACGCTGATTGCGGCGCTGCTCGACAGGTCCGGTTCGATGGAGACGATCAAGTCCGACACCGAGGGCGGATTCAACGCCCTGGTCGCGACTCAGCGCACCGAGCCGGGGGAGGCGCTGGTGACACTGGCGCAGTTCGACACGGAGTACGAGGTCGTCTACGCGAACCGGCCGATCGCCGAGGTTCCGCCGCTGGTGCTTCAGCCGCGCGGCATGACCGCACTGCTCGACGCCATCGGGCGGCTGATCGCCGACGTAGGCACCGAACTGGCGGCGTTGGACGAGGACGAGCGGCCCGGTGACGTGATCGTCGTCGTGATGACCGACGGCATGGAGAACTCGAGCGTCGAGTGGACGGCGGAGGCCGTGAATTCGGCCATCAGGCGTCAGGAGCGCGAGTTCTCCTGGTACTTCGTCTTCCTCGGAGCGAACATGGACGCCGTCGCGGTCGGTGCTCAGCTGGGGTTCTCGGCGGACCGCACCATGACGTACGAGGCCAGCGACGAGGGCGTCGCGTCGGCGATGGCCGCGACCACCGGTTACGTGTCCCGGCAGCGACGGTCGGTGGACTCGATGCCCGCGCCGGGGTTCTCGGAGGAGGACCGGGTGAGCGCCCGAGGTAGCCGACGGTGACGGCCGATCCGCGGATTGGCACGTCGACGGGCGCACCCGTCGTCGACACGGCGTACGGACCCGTGCGCGGAATCGACGACGGAAGGGTCAAGTCGTGGCGGGGCGTTCGCTACGCCGCGCCGCCGGTGGGCGAGCTGCGATGGCGTTCACCGCAGCCCCCCGAGCGTTGGACCGACGTGGCGGACGCGTCGCGGGTCGGGCCGGCGTGCTACCAGCCCACCGACCCGCGGATACCGCTCGACCTCGGCGCGCCGCAGGGCGACGACTCGCTGACGCTCAACGTGTGGGCGACCTCCGACACCGAGGCCGGCGCAGGCAAGCCCGTGATGGTCTGGGTGCACGGCGGCGCGTACGTGCTCGGGTCTGCCGCGCAGAGCCTCTACCGCGGGCGTGCCCTCGCCTCCGGCGGCGCCGTGATCGTCACCGTCAACCACCGGCTCGGGGCGTTCGGGTTCCTGGACCTGTCGTCGTTCAGCACCGACCGCACCCGCTTCGAGAGCAACCTGGGTCTGCGGGACGTGCTGTTCGCCCTCGAGTGGGTGCGCGACAACGTCGCAGCGTTCGGCGGCGACCCCGCCCGCGTCACCCTGTTCGGCGAGTCGGCCGGCGGCGGCATCGTCACCACGCTGCTCGCCAGCCCGGCGGCGCGCGGACTGTTCTCCGGTGCCATCGCCCAAAGCTCGCCGGTCACCTCGGTCTACGACGCCAGCCGGTCCCGCGGAGTCGCCAAGCAGTTCCTGGAGACCCTCGGCATCGCCGACGACGAGGTGGACCGCTTGCCCGACGCTCCGATGAGCGAGCTCCTGCTCGCCTCGAAGCGGCTGTTCGACGAGGTGCCCGTGCGGTCACCCGGCACCCTGGCCTACGCGCCGATCGTCGACGGCGAGCTGGTGCCCGACTATCCCGTCGCGATCGCACGGGCCGGCGGCACGCACCCGGTGCCGTTGATCATCGGCACCAACAAGAACGAGGCGGCGCTGTTCCGCTTCATGAAGTCGCCACTGATGCCGATCACGCCCACGGCCATCAAGTCGATGTTCGACGGGATCGCCTCCGAACAACCCAGCCTTCAGCTTCCCAGCGAGGCGGATCTGATGTCGGCGTATCCGGGCCGGGGCAAGACCCCCGGCATGGGCGTGGCCCGCGACATCGGATTCCGGATGCCCACGATCTGGTTCGCGGAGGGGCACGCCGCCGTCGCGCCGGTGTTCACCTACCGGTTCGACTGGGCGACGCCGATGCTCAAGCTGCTGCGCCTGGGCGCCGCTCACGCCACCGAGCTGCCGTACGTGTGGGGCAATCTCGTTGCCGGAAGCAAGGATCCGACGTTCAAGCTGGGTGGCCTCAAAGCCGGCACCGCCCTGTCGGAGCGCATCCGGACCCGGTGGGTCAACTTCGCGGCGACCGGTGAACCGACCGGACCGGCGGGGGAGCCGCGGTGGCGGCCCTACCGCGACGAGGATCGCGCCACCCTGCTACTCGACAAGAGCGACGTCGTCGTCGAGGATCCGGACCGACCGCTGCGTGCGGCCTGGGGCAACGACGTGCTGAGCTTCCGCTGAGAAGCCCTCGGTAGGGTTGACCCGTGGAAACCGTCTTCGATGGATACGTCGACCCCGCGCTGGTCGAGCGCTCTCTGGCAGGCAGCGCGTTGGGGTCGATGTGGCTGGACCTCGAGCGTCCCGAGCGGCCGACGCTGTCGCAGTCGGTGAGCTGTGACCTGCTGGTCGTCGGCGGCGGTTACGTCGGACTGTGGACGGCATTGCATGCCGCGCAACGCGATCCGGATCGACGGATCGTCGTGATCGACGCCCACCGCGTCGGGTGGGCCGCCTCGGGCCGCAATGGCGGCTTCGTCGAGGCCAGCCTCACGCATGGCCACGAGAACGGAAAGACCCGCTGGCCCAACGAGATCGACCGACTCGAAGCCATGGGGGTGGAGAACCTCGACGGCATGCAGGCCGAGATCGAACGGCTCGGCCTCGACGTCGAATGGCAACGCAGCGGAATGCTCGCGGTCGCCACCGAACCGCACCAGGTGGCGTGGCTGCAGGAGTCCGCGGCCGAGGGGGACGGCCAGTTCCTCGACGGCGAGGCGTTGCGCGCGGAGGTCCATTCGCCGACGTTCCTCGCCGGGCTGCAGCAGTCCGACACGTGCGCGATCGTGCACCCCGCGAAGCTCGCCCTCGAGCTGGCCCGAGCCTGCACCGAGGCCGGCGTCACCATCTACGAGCACACCAACGCGACGTCGTTGAGCTCCGGCACGGCCTCGATCGAGGTGGCCGCCGGCGGCTCCGTCATCACCGCGAAGCAGGTCGTCCTGGCCACCAATGTGTTTCCGCACCTGTTGCGGCGCAACCGGTTTCACACGGTGCCGGTCTACGACTACGTGTTGTCGACCGAGCCGCTCACCGACGCCCAGGTGCAGAGCGTGGGCTGGCACAACCGCCAGGGCATCGGCGACTCGGCCAACCAGTTCCACTACTACCGCATGACCAAGGACAACCGGATCGTGTTCGGGGGCTATGACGCCGTCTACCACTTCGGTCGCAAGGTCGACGCGAAGTACGAGGACCGGCAGGAGAGCTACCGCAAGCTCGCCGCCCACTTCTTCATCACCTTCCCGCAGCTGGAGGACGTCCGCTTCAGCCACCGGTGGGCAGGCGCCATCGACACCAACACCCGGTTCTGCGCGCACTGGGGTCTGGCCCGCGACGACCGGGTTGCCTACGTCAACGGATTCACCGGTCTCGGCGTCGGCGCCGCCCGGTTCGCCGCCGACGTCTGCCTGGACCTGCTGGGCGGGGTGCCGACGCCGCGCACGGAGCTGCAGATGGTGCGTCAGAAGCCGCTGCCCTTCCCGCCCGAACCACTGGCCAGCGTCGGCATTCAGGCGACGCGGTGGTCGCTGGACCGGGCCGACCACTCCGAGGGGCACCGCAACGTGCTGCTGCGCACGCTCGACGCCCTCGGTTTGGGCTTCGACTCCTAGTCCACCCACTCGGGTGCGGGGCGGCTTTGCCGTCGGTACGCTGACCACCCATCGACCCCTAGCGAGTGGAGACGACGTTGCGCCGAAGGCGTTTGCGCGCGGCCGTGTTGGCAACCGCCTCGGCTGCGTCCCTGCTGTCGCTCGCGGGGCAGGCCGCCGCGGATCCGGGTGTCCTGGTCTACCCGGGCATGGAGATTCGGCAGGGCAACAATCTGTGCACCCTCGGGTTCGTGGACGTGGTGGCGCGCATGGCGTACACCGCGGGCCATTGCCGGGGCGACGGTAACGTCAGCGACAAGTCCGGTAACGCCATCGGCCGTCAGGCCACCTTTCGCGACGACACCCCCAACGGTGCGGTCGTCGCCACCGATCACATGATCTCCGACTGGGAGACCATCGCGCTCGCGCCCGACGTTCAGGTCAACGACGTCCTGCCGGGCGGCCGCACGCTGGCGTTCGACCCGGCGGTGGTGCCGCAGCAGGGGCAGCCGGTCTGCCACTTCGGGGTGGTCACCGGGGAGAGCTGTGGCACCGTGGAGGCCGTCAACAACGGGTGGTTCACGATGGCCAACGGTGTGATCAGCAAGAAGGGGGATTCGGGTGGCCCCGTCTACGTGCTCGCCGACGACGGGCGCGCCGTCATCGTCGGAATGTTCAACAGCACCTGGGGGGACTATCCCGCCGCGGTGTCGTGGACGGTCACCGATCAACAGATCCGCCAGCCGGCCCCGCCGCCCGCGTAGGCGTCGATGAGGTACCGGCTGTTCTCGTGGTTCTCCACGGGAGAGAAGTGGACGGTTCGGCGGGTCGGTGTCGCGGTCCTGGCGTCGATTGGCATCCTGGCGGTGGTGAGCACCATCGTCGTCGGCGCGGCGACGGCCTTCATGACCAAGGATCAGGATCGAAACGCGCAGCGCAGCAACGTGATTCCGACGCGGGCGACGCCGCCCATCATCGGCATCCCGCTTGCGGTGCGGCCGGTCCTCTCGCCGCCGCTGGTGGCGAACCCCGGGGACTGCCCGCCCGCTCCGCCGCCGACGCCGTCGGACGCCCCCATCGAGGTGTGCGACGTCGAGCGGGCCGCGGTGTACCGGCTGGGGCCGGTGGGCTTGGCGCTTGACCTGACCGGTGCCACCGAGACGAAGCTGCCGGACAGCGAGTTTCACACCGTGCAGATGTCGATGGACCCGACGTCGAGCGCGGCCTTCGCGCAATACACGGGCGCCAACGTGGGCAAGCAACTCGCCTTCGTCCGCAACGGCGTGGTGCTCGCCGCGCCCGCCATCACCCAGGCCGTCGACGGGCAGTCGATTCAGATCTCCGGCCAGCTCCGTGCCGACACGGCCGCCACGATCGCCCGGATGTTGCGCGACGGCACCTGACGCCGGTCCGTCACCGCAGCTCGAGGATAGGGATGGACGGGGCGACGGCGCGGATCTGCTCGTCGGTCGAGTCGGGGGTCAACCCGCCGACGTGCCCCTTCACCTCCCAGAACCACCGGTCGAGGTAGCGCCGCAGCAGGTCGGGCTTGGCCTCGTCGGCGATCTCGTCGACCCGGACGGTGCGGCTACGCCACCGGGGTCCCATCTCGATCTCGCCGGCGGCGCGGGCGTTGCGCACCCACTGGGTGTTGCCGCGCGGTGACACGACGTAGTCGCGACCGTCGACGGTCATCAGGTTGACGACGACGCCGCGAAGCTTGCCGGTCGTGCGGCCGCGCACGCGAAGTGCCCGCGTGCCGGCGATGCTGACGCCCGCCTCGGCCAGCCAGCGGAACACCACGTTGGTGGCGCGTGCGGCGAGGTTGGGCTCGTCGTATCGGGTGATGGTCATGTCGGTCTCCTCGGGACGTAGGTTCGAGAGCACTGCTCTCGATTGAGGATGGCACACCGCGTCGGCGAAATCAAGAGCATTGCTCTCGAATTGTGCGACACTCAATTCATGGGGAAACGGCAGGAGGCCCGCGACCGGATCGAACGGGAGATCGTCGAGGTCGGTCGGCGGCACCTGGTCACCGACGGGGCGGCCGGCCTGTCGCTGCGGGCCATCGCCCGCGAGCTCGGCATGGTGTCCTCCGCGGTGTACCGCTACGTGGCGAGCCGCGACGACCTGCTGACCCTGCTCATCGTCGACGCGTACACCGATCTGGCCGACGCCGTCGACGCCGCGGCGGCGGCAGCCGAGGGGGCGTGGCAGGACCGGCTGATGGCCATGGCCCGCGCCGCCCGCGCCTGGGCCCTCGACCAGCCGGCCAGTTGGGCGCTCATCTACGGCAGCCCGGTACCGGGCTATCACGCGCCGGCCGACGTCACCGTGAGTCCGGGCACCCGCGTCGTCGGAACCCTCTTCGCCGTGGTGGCCGAGGGCATCGCCGCGGGCGACGTGCCGGACGCCGGACCGGCACCGTCCCGGAAGACGTCGCAGGACTTCGACGCCATCCGCGACGAGTTCGCCTTCACCGGCGGCGACGCCGCCATGATGAAGGGCTTCCTGCTGTGGGCGGCGCTCGTCGGCGCGATCAGCCTGGAGGCCTTCGGTCAGTACGGCGCGGACACCCTGTCGGACCCCGCCGACGTGTTCGACGGGCAGATTCGGCTGGTCATCGCCGCCACCATGCTCGCCCAAACGCCGAACTAGAACACGTTCTAGCCAGCGGTCGCCGCCGGAGATATCCTCAAGGCGATGCCTGACCAGACACCTGTCCAGATTGCCTGGGTGACGCGCGACCTCGCCGCCACCGAGACGGCGCTGACACACCTGCTCGGCGCCAAGAAGTGGGTCCGGATGCCCGACGTGCACTTCGGCCCGGATACCTGCACGCACCGTGGCCGACCGGCCGACTACGTGGCCAACGTGTCGCTGTCCTATGCCGGAGACACCCAGCTCGAGCTCATCGAACCGGTCCGCGGCGACAGCATCTACACCGAGTTCCTCGACGCCTCCGGACCCGGGCTGCACCACGTCGCGATCGAGGCCGACGACCACGACCACTTCGACACGATGCTCGTCGACGCCGAACGAGGCGGTGCGTCGGTGGTCAGCCGCGGCGCCATGCCCGGCGGGATGAGCTTCGCCTATCTGTCCGCCGCGCAGGCCGGCGTTCCCTACCTCGAGATCGCGTTCGTTCCGGCCGAGATCCGGGCCTTCTTCGACTACGTCAAACAGGAGCAAGCGTGAGCATGCAGATCCCAGCCACCGTCGCCGCACCGGCCGTCGCCGACTGGTCCGACGAGGTCGACGTCGTCGTGGTGGGCTTCGGCGTCGCCGGTGGTTGCGCGGCGGTCAGCGCGGCGGCCGCCGGCGCGCGGGTGGTGCTGCTGGAGCGGGCGGCCGCGGCGGGTGGCACCACGTCGATGGCCGGTGGGCACTTCTACCTGGGCGGCGGTACGGCCGTCCAGAAGGCGACCGGCCACCACGACACCGCCGACGCCATGTACGACTACCTGGTGGCGACGGCCCACGACCCCGAACTGGACAAGATCCGCGCGTACTGCGACGGCAGCGTCGAGCACTTCGACTGGCTGGAGGATTTGGGCTTCGAGTTCGAGCGGAGCTACTACCCGGGCAAGGTCGTCGTGCCGCCCGGCACCGAGGGACTGTCCTACACCGGCAACGAGAAGGTGTGGCCGTTCTTCGAGCAGGCGACACCCGCTCCGCGGGGACACTCCGTTCCCATGCCCGGGGAATTGGGCGGGGCCGCAATGGTGATCGACCTGCTGGTCAAGCGCGCCGCCGAACTCGGCGTGGACGTGCGCTACGAGACCGGTGCCACGGGGCTGGTCGTCGACGACGGAGCCGTCGTCGGCCTCACGTGGAAGCACTTCGAGGACACCGGGGCGATCCGCGCCAAGGGCGTGATCATCGCGGCCGGCGGGTTCGTGATGAACCCCGAGATGGTGGCCACCTTCACCCCGAAGCTCGCGGAGAAGCCGTTCGTCCTGGGCAGCACCTACGACGACGGCCTCGGCATCCGCCTCGGCGAATCGGCGGGCGGCGCGACCAAGCACATGGATCAAATCTTCGTCACCGCACCGCCGTACCCGCCGGAGATCCTGCTCACCGGAATCATCGTCAACAAGGACGGCCAGAGGTTCGTCGCCGAGGACTCCTACCACTCGCGGACGTCGGCGTTCGTGATGGAACAGCCCGACAGTGCAGCCTTCCTGATCGTCGACGAGGCTCACCTGGAACGTCCCGAGGTGCCACTGATTCCGTTGATCGACGGCTGGGAGACCGTCGAGGAGATGGAGGCGGCCCTCGGCATTCCGGAGGGCAATCTGGTGCGAACCCTGAACCGCTACAACGAGTTCGCGGCCAAGGGCGAGGACCCGGACTTTCACAAGCAGCCGGAATTCCTCGCCGCCCAGGACACGGGGCCGTGGGGAGCGTTCGACCTGTCGCTGGGCAAGGCGATGTACGCCGGGTTCACCATGGGCGGTCTCGCCACCTCGCTCGACGGTGAGGTGCTTCGCGAGGACGGGACCGTGGTGACCGGTCTTTACGCCGCCGGCGCGTGCGCGTCGAACATCGCCCAGGACGGCAAGGGGTACTGCAGCGGCACCCAGTTGGGCGAGGGGTCGTTCTTCGGCCGCCGCGCCGGCGAGCACGCCGCCGCGCGCTAGGGTTCTGCGCCCAACTGCGCGTTCGCCTTGCGTTCCTGGTGGATGCTGCTCGCGCGGTCCTGGGCACGGGTGGTCTTGCGACGCGGCATGGTCAGCCCCGACGCGTGCTTCGAAGGCATCCCGGTAGCAACCACCGTCGCGGTCGGTTCGGACAGTTCGGGGAACAGCAGCCGGCTGCCCGGTGTGGTGACGTACCGACGGCCGTCGGGTGTCGTCCAGATGACGGTGCCGTCGTCGAGTTGCTCGTCGCGCCAACCGTTCTCGCCACCCCAGAACGTCTTCAGCAAGTGGTGTCGACGGCACAGGCATTTCAGATTCGACGCCGCCGTAGGTCCGCACGGCCACGGAATCGTATGGTCCAGATCGCAATTCGTCGCGGGCGCTCGGCAGCCCGGGAAACGACAGGTGAGGTCGCGGCAGCGGACGAAGTCGGCCAGCTTCTTCGACGGGCGGTATCGGGGTTCGGGTGGAGCTTGTCCGGGGTGGACGATGGGGGTGATGGTCGCCCCGACCGTGGCCCGGCACGCGACCGCGCCCGGGACGAACTGGCCGCCCATCAGTGCGGCGGGTCGCAGGCCGGAGAAGTATCCCGGTGTTGGAGAGAGCGCTTCGGTGAGCGTGAGCTCGCGCAGCGGCTTGGTGAACATCGCCGGCGGTTCGCCGTCGAGGCCGGTGCGCTCGTCGGCGGGTGTGGGAACTTCGGGCGTCGGCGCGGTGGGCTCACGCGGCGGTGCCGGCGGCGGCGTGGCGAGGGTCTCCGCACTCGCGATCACGTAGACGACCACACCGGTGGACGGCGGGTTCTCTCCGGCGGGGCAGTCATCTGCTCCGCAGAGGCAGGCCAGGCGGTCCGCGCCGTGGGCCATGGCACCGATCGCGTCGGCGCGGCGTTGGTCCAGCGTACGTGGGTCGGCCGGGCAGACCGTGCGGGCCAGTGCGTCCATGCGGGCGTCGACGGCCTTGGCGTCGTGGGCGAACAGGGTCGCGAAGACCGTCGCCATTCCGCTGCCGTCCTCGTCGACCGCCACGTCCACCGAGCGCCCGCGTGCCTTGGTTTCGGTGCGGCGCACGGCGTGCGGATCGACCTGGGCGACGAACGCGTCCACGGTCTTCTCCGCCGTCGCGACCGACATCGGCTCCCGATCACTCAGCGCCTCGGCCAACAGCCGATCCAACTCCCGAAGAGCCGAGGGGTCGACGACCAAGGCGCCGCGCTGCACCACGATGCGCACCAGTTGATAGGTGATGAGCCCCTCGGCGAACACCGCCGCCACCAGCGGGAAGCGCTCGTGCAGGGCCACGGCGATCAGGAGTTGATTGGTCGCGGCGCCCGTGGTGATCCGCAACGCGGCGCCGACGTGGGCGGCGACGGCGTCGAAGTTGTCCAGGCACCACAGGTCTCGCGACGCCGACCCGGACGCGGCGTAGGCGGTCTCCAGCATGCCCGCCATCGCCGCCACCTTGCGCGCACACGCGGCGGACTCGGTCCGCACCCACGCCTCCACCGCACCGGCACCCGAGGTGTCAGCGGTAGAAGCAACGATCGAATCGAACATACATTCGACTCTACCGCTGCAATCCGACATGCAACAGGTGCTACCGCCAGCCTGTGGATAACTCGAACCACGCTGCGCCGCAGATTAACTCGATTATCCCGCCTACGCCGCCGCGTCCGATCCGCCTGGATCGACACGGCACCAACGCGCGGTTGAGGCGCACCGCGTCCAGCAGGTTGAGCTCCAGTCGGCGGCCATCAAGTCGTCGCCAAAGTGTCGGAGCCGAGTGCTAGTTCAGCCGCCATTGCCCAGCGCCGAGCAACTCGAGCCGGTCGTCGTGATGCTGCTCGACGGTGCTGCGGTGGCTGACGCTGACCACGATGCAGCCCGGCAGGCGTTCGCGCAGCATCCGGTACAGCGCGAACTCCTGACCCTCGTCGAGGGCCGAGGTGGACTCGTCGAGGAACACCGCCCGGGGTGCGTTGAGCAACACCCGCGCGAAGGCCACCCGCTGCTGCTCGCCCGGCGACAGCACCTTCGACCAGTCGGCGACCTCGTCCAGGCGACTCCCGAGATGCCCGAGCGTCACCAGTTCCAGTGCCGCGCCAATCTCGTCGTCGCCGAACGACTCCGGCGGCGCCGGATAGCAGACGACGGTGCGCAGGTTGCCCAGCGGCGCGTACGGCAGCTGCGGCAGGAACATGGCGCCGTCGGCGCTCGGATACCGCACGGTGCCGGTGGCATACGGCCACAACTCGGCGAGGCTGCGCAGCAGAGTGGTCTTGCCCGTTCCCGAGCGGCCGGTGATGACCAGCGACCCGCCCGCGGCCAGTCGCACCACGAGCCCGTCGACCAGGGAGTCGCCGGCCGGCGACCGAACGGCGACGTCGTCGATCTCCATGCCACCGCCCGCACTCGTCTCCACCGCGAGAGTCCTTAGCGCCCTTGCCCTTTCGTTGGCGGTCAGGAGGCCGTCGAGGCGGATGATCGTCGCACGGTAGCTGGCGAACGAGTCGTACACCGCGCGGAAGAACGACAGCGACGCCTGCACGGAGCGGAACGCGCTCGAGGACTGGCTGACGTCGCCGAGGTTGATCTCACCGGCGAACAGCCGCGGGGCCTGCACGATCAGGGGCAGCGGGTCGACGATCTGGGACATCGCCTTGTTCCAGCCGAGGAAGGCCACCCCCCGCCACACCAACGCCCGATAGTTGACGATCACCCGAGCGAAACGCTCTGCCAATCCGCGTCTTTCGACCGGTTCGCCGCGCGAGAAGCCGACCGCCTCCGCCGCGTCGCGCACCCGGACGAGGGCGTACCGGAAGGCGGCGTTGGTCATCTCGTTGCGGAAGCTCAGCGCGATGATGGGCCGGCCGATCCAGAACGACACCGCCGTCGCGCCCGCCACGAACAGCAGCACGATCCAGAACAGGGCCTTGGGCACCGTGACCCCGAAGAAGGTCAACGGACCGGCCAGGTTCCACAGGATCGGGGTGAACGCGACCACCGACACCATCGAGTACACCGCGCCGAACAGCAGGGTGGTGGACGTGCCCACCGTCGGGGTGTTCGTCTCCGGCCCGGTGCCCGTGGTGAACACGTCGACGTCCTGTTGGATGCGCTGGTCCGGGTTGTCGACCTGCGCGCCGTCGAGGAACCGGGCGCGGTAGTAGGCGCGGCCGTCGAGCCAGTCCTCGGTCAGCCTGTCGGTGAGCCAGATCCGCCACCGAATGATGAAGAACTGCATCAGGTACAGGTCCAGCAGCGTCTGCGCGAGGTAGGCGACGACGAGCAGGCCGAACACCAGAATCGAGAACCAGAAGCCGCGGATGCCCGAGTCGCGGACCGCGTCGTCGCCCGCGCTGGCGCCCTCGAACGCCACCTGCAGCGCGGAGTACTGGTCGTTGCCGTAGTAGCTGAACAGCACGTCCATCCGCACCGAGACCATGACCGACATCAAAAGGACGCCGACCATCGCCCAGACCGGAATGCTCTGGCGCCCAGTGAAGTAGGGGCCCGTGATCCGCCAGTACTGACGGCCCCACGTGGTGAGGCGGGCGAGGAGCACCAGCACCGTCAGCGTCACCGCGGCGCTGATCACCCAGGCCTTGGCGACCCAGATCAGCGACGCGACGACCTCGTTGCCCCAGTCGAGCGACGGAGTGAACGGCTCCATGGGGGGAAGCTACCCCGGCCCATGCGGCGACTAGACCGGAACGGGTTCAGGCTCCTCGCCGGTGTCGGTGAGCTGCCATTCACCGCCGCCGAGCAGCTTCAGTTCCTTGTCGTGGTGCTGCTCGACGGTCTTGCGGTGGGACACGCTGACCAGAATCATGTCGGGCAGTTCGCTCCTGACGAGCTGGTACAGCGTCATCTCCAGCCCCTCGTCGAGGGCCGACGTCGACTCGTCGAGGAAGACCGCCTTCGGCTTGGTCAGCAGAATGCGCGCGAAGGCGATCCGCTGCTGCTCGCCGGGGGAGAGCACCTTGGCCCAGTCCTGGACCTCGTCGAGCCGGTCGTTGAGATGGGGCAGGGCGACGCGCGTCAGGACGGACTGCAGCTCGGAGTCCGAGATCTTGCCCTCCTCACCCGGGTAGGAGACGACGGCCCGCAGGTCACCGAGCGGCACGTACGGCATCTGCGAGAGGAACATCGTCTCGTTGGGGCCGCAGGGCCGGGTCAGCGTGCCGGAGGTGAAGGGCCACAGTTCGGCGAGGCTGCGCAGCAGCGTGGTCTTGCCGCTGCCCGACTTGCCGGTGATGACCAGGGTGTCGCCGACGTCCAGGCGCAGGTCGAGCGGGTTGATCAGCTGCCTGCCGTCGGGGGTGCGGACCTCGACCTGCTCGAGCCGGACGGTGCCGTCCTCGCAGGCTGCGGTGGTCACGGTCGGCAGGTCACGGCCCTCTTCATTGGCGACCACCAGACCCTCGAGGCGGATGATCGCGGCGCGGTAGCCGGCGAACTGGTCGTAGGCGTTGCGGAAGAACGACAGGCCGTCCTGGATGCTGCCGAACGCCGACGCGGACTGGGTCATGTCGCCGAGCTGGATCTCTCCGGCGAAGAACCGCGGGAACTGCAGCACGTAGGGCAGGGGCTGGATGACCTGGCTCAGCGACAGGTTCCAGCCGTAGAACCCGATCATCCGGTTGATGTAGCGCTTGTAGTTGGCGACGACGGATGCGAAGCGCTGCCGAAGGCCGGTGCGCTCGGCGATCTCGCCGCGGTAGAAGGCCACTGCCTCCGACGCGTCGCGCAGGCGCACCAGGGCGTAGCGGAATGCGGCGTTGTACTTCTCGTTGTCGAAGGCGAACCAGATGATCGGCTTGCCGATCCAGAAGGCGATCACCGAGGCGAACAGCACGTAGGCCAAGCCGATCCAGAACATCGCCTTGGGGAGGGTGAAGCCGAACAGCGTCAGCGGTCCGGACAGGCTCCACAGGATCGCGGTGAACGAGATCATGGAGGCGACGGCGTTGATGGCGCCGAACAGCAGGGTCGAGCCGGTGGTGATGTTCGGCGTGTTGGGCGTCGGGCCGACGCCGGTGGTGAAGATGTCGATGTCGGTCTGGATGCGCTGATCCGGGTTGTCGATCGTGTCGTCGATGAACCGGGCGCGGTAGTAGGCCTTGCCGTTGAGCCAGTCGCCGGTGAGCCGGTCGGTCAGCCACGCGCGCCAACGCAGGATGAACCGCTGCATCAGGAACAGATCCAGCATGACCCGGGCGACGTAGATGGTTGCCAGCACGCAGAACACGGCGATGGAGAACCAGAAGCCGTGCTTACCGGAGGCCTTGACCGCCTCGTCGCCACTCGCCAGTCCGGCGGCCACCACCTGGAAGCTGGTGGACAGGTCGTTGCCGTAGTAGCTGAGCAGAACCGACAGCCGAACCCCGAGGATGACCGACAGCAGAAGGCCCGCCAACCAGGCCCACACCACGATGCTCGACCGGCCGGTGAAGTAGGCCCCGGTGACGCGCCAGAACTGGCGGCCCCATGCGGTGAAGCGGCCGATCAGCGTCAAGATGATCATCGTGGACACTGCGGCGATCGCCCACGCCTTGACGATCCACCACAGGGACGTCAACCACTCGTTGCTCCAATCCAGCGTTGGAGTCCACAAGTCCATTCCGGTCATCCGGAGAACGTACCTTGGCCAGCTCGTGACAGCGGTTCCAAGGGGTCAACTCGCGGTGGAGACCGGATCGAGCCGCCAGCCGCCGGCGCCGAGCAGCTCCAGCTGCCGGTCGTGATGCTGTTCGACGGTGTCGCGATGGCTGACGCTGACCAGGATCGTGGCGGGCAGTTCGTCCCGAATCAGCCGGTAGAGCATCAATTCCAGGCCCTCGTCCATCGCCGAGGTGGACTCGTCGAGGAACACCACGCGCGGCTCGGTGAGGAGGATCCGGGCGAAGGCGACGCGCTGCTGCTCACCGACCGACAACACCTTGGCCCAGTCCTTGAACTCGTTGATCCGAATGACGAGGTGCGGCAGCGCCACCTGGATTAGGGCCTGCTGAACACGGGCGGCGTCGACCTCGCCCTGGGGCCGGGGATAGGACGCGACGGTGTGCAAGTCGCCAAGGGGGATGTAGGGGAGTTGGGACACGAACATCACCTCGCGCTCCGCGACGGGAAACTCGACCCGGCCCGACGCGTGCGGCCACAGCCCCGCCAGGCTCTCCAACAGCGTCGTCTTGCCGCTGCCCGACGGCCCGGTGATCACCATGCTGTCCCCGGGGTCGAGCCGGACGTCGAGCGCCTCCACCAGAAGTTGGCCGTCGGGGGTGCGCACGTCGACGTCCTCGAGACGTACGGCGTCGCCGGAGGATTGCTCGATCGTCAGCTGCGGGACTACCCGGGTGGCCTCGTTGGCGGTGAGCAGACCGTCGAGCCGGATCAGCGCCGCGCGGTAGCTGGCGAACGCGTCGTAGGCGTTGCGGAAGAACGACAGCGCGTCGTGGATGGCGTGGAAGGCCGTCGCCGACTGCATGACGTCGCCGAAGGAGATCTGGTTCGCGAAGAGGCGCTGCGCCTGGACGATGTAGGGCAGCGGGTTGATCGCCTGACTCACCGAGAGGTTGAAACCCAGGAACAGCACCATGCGGTTGAGCCAGTGCCGGTAGTTGACGATCACGGCGTCGAGGCGGGTGGTCAGCTGGCGCCGCTCGGCGTCCTCCCCGCGGTAGAGCCCGACGGCGCTCGCGGCCTCCTTCAGCCGGATCATCGCGTACCGCAGGCTGGCGTTGCGGAACTCGTTGAGGAAGCTCAGCCGGATCAGCGGCCGGCCGATCCAGAACGCCACCACCGTGGCCACCAGCACGTAGACGATCACGATCCAGAACAGCGCCCGCGGCAGCGTCACGTCGGCGACGGTCAGTGGCCCCGACAACTGCCACATGATCACCCCGAACGACGCGACGCTCAGGACCGACTCGACGGCGCCGAACAACAGCGTGTTGCCCGAGCCGTGGGACGGTACGTTCGGTTCCCCGGTGCCGGTGGTGACCACGTCGACGTCCTGCTGGATGCGTTGGTCGGGGTTGTCGATCGGGGCGGTCAGCAACTGCCCGCGGTAGTAGGCGTAACCGCCCAGCCAGTCGTCGACCAGTCGCCGCGTGAGCCACACCCGCCACCGAATCGTGAAGCGCTGCAGCAGGTACAGGTCGACCAGCGACCGTGCGGTGGCGACGACCGCCAGCACGCCGAAGATCCGCATCGATTGCCAGAATCCGTCGACCCCGGAGCCCTTGCGTGCCCCGTCACCCTGCCCGGACCCCTCGAACGCAGCCTGCAACGACGAGAACAGGTCGTTGGCGTAGTAGCTGAGCAGGACGGCGATCCGCACCGACAGCACCGCCGAGGCCAGGAGTCCGGCCAGCATCAACCAGGCGGTGACGCGGTCCGGGGACGAGGTGAAGTAGGGGCCGTTGATGCGCCAGAACTGTCGGCCCCACCCGGTGTGGCGCCCGACGACCGTCAGGATGACGGCCAGGCAGACCGCAGTGACGACGAACGCCTCGGCCACCCACAGCGTCGACGCGAGGAGTTCGTTGCCCCAGTCGACGGAGGGGGCGAACCCGACCGAATCCATCGCCACTCCTCTGCGGGCGTCCGGGGGCACCGCTGTGTGCGGGAAGTTACCGCAGCCCGAGTGTGCGCCTTCGGCCTTTGCGGCGCGGCGTGTCGTGGCCCGCGTACCGTGAACGCGTGCCAAAGATCGCGCCGAAGACGAAAGACCGAAACTCTGGACGGTTGAGCAACCGATTCTGGAAGCTGCTCGGCGCCAGTACGGACAAGAACCAGGCCCAGTCGATGGACCTCGTGCGCGCATCGGCCGAGTTCGACGGCAAGGCCGCGGACCTCGACGACGAGAAGCTCAAGCAGGCCGCCAAGCTGCTCGACCTCACCGGCCTGGCGGAGTCGTCGGACATCCCGCAGTTCCTCGCCATCGCCCGGGAGGCCTCCGAGCGCGCGACGACGTTGCGGCCGTTCGACGTTCAGCTGCTCGGCGCGCTGCGCATGCTGGCCGGCGACGTCGTCGAGATGGCCACCGGCGAGGGCAAGACGCTGGCCGGTGCGATCGCGGCCGCGGGCTATGCGATCGCCGGCCGCAGCGTGCACGTCATCTCGGTCAACGACTACCTCGCCCGCCGCGACGCCGAGTGGATGGGTCCGCTGCTGGAGGCCATGGGCCTGACCGTCGGCTGGATCACCGCCGAGTCGACCGCCGACGAGCGGCGCGCCGCCTACGCCTGCAACGTCACCTACGCGTCGGTCAACGAGATTGGCTTCGACGTCCTGCGCGACCAGCTGGTCACCGACGTCGCCGACCTGGTCTCGCCGGACCCCGACGTCGCACTCATCGACGAGGCCGACTCGGTGCTCGTCGACGAGGCGCTGGTCCCGCTGGTCCTCGCGGGCACCACGCACCGCGAGCAGCCGCGGCTCGAGATCATCCGGATGGTCGGGGAACTGGTGTCGGGCAAGGACTACGAGGCCGACGCCGACCGCCGCAACGTGCACCTCACCGACGCCGGCGCGCGCAAGCTCGAGAAGGCGCTCGGCGGCGTCGACATCTACTCCGAGGAGAACGTCAGCACCACGCTGACCGAGATCAACGTCGCCCTGCACGCGCACGTGCTGCTGCAGCGCGACGTGCACTACATCGTCCGCGACGGTCGGGTGCAACTCATCAACGCCTCCCGCGGCCGCATCGCACAGCTGCAGCGCTGGCCCGACGGGTTGCAGGCCGCCGTCGAGGCCAAGGAGGGCATCGAGACGACCGAGACCGGCGAGGTGCTCGACACCATCACCGTCCAGGCGCTGATCAACCGGTATCCGAGGGTGTGCGGCATGACGGGCACCGCGCTGGCCGCCGGCGAGCAGCTGCGCCAGTTCTACAAGCTCGGCGTCTCGCCGATCCCCCCGAACACGCCCAACGTCCGCGAGGACGACACCGACCGCGTCTACATCACCGCCGCCGCGAAGATCGACGCCGTCATCGACCACATCAAGACCATCCACGCGACCGGCCAGCCGGTGCTCGTCGGCACCCGTGACGTCGCCGAGTCCGAGGAGCTGCACGAGCGGCTCGTCAAGGCCGGCGTGCCCGCCGTCGTGCTGAACGCCAAGAACGACGAGGAGGAGGCCCGCGTCATCGCCGAGGCCGGCCAGCTGAACGCGGTGACCGTCTCCACCCAGATCGCCGGTCGCGGCACCGACATCCGCCTTGGCGGGTCCGACGAGAAGGGCCACGACGAGGTCGCCGAGCTCGGGGGACTGCACGTCATCGGCACCGGTCGGCACCACACCGAACGGCTGGACAACCAGTTGCGTGGCCGCGCAGGCCGCCAGGGCGACCCGGGCTCGTCGGTGTTCTTCTCCAGCTGGGAGGACGACGTCGTGGTGTCCCACCTCGACCCGGAGAAGCTCCCGACGACGACCGACCTGGACACCGGCGACGGCCGCATCGTCGACGCGAAGGCCGCCCAGCTCCTCGAACACGCCCAGCGCATCGCCGAGGGCCGGTTGCTCGACGTGCACGCCAACACCTGGCGCTACAACCAGCTGGTCGCCCAGCAGCGGGCCATTCTGGTGGAGCGACGAAACACGTTGTTGCGCACCGCAACCGCGCGGGAGGAACTGGCCGAACGCTCGCCGGAACGCTACGCGGAACTGCTGGAGAAGCTCGACGAGGAACGGCTCGAGACGATCACCCGCAAGATCATGCTCTACCACCTCGACCGCGGCTGGGCCGATCACCAGGCCTACCTGTCCGACATCCGCGAGAGCATCCACCTGCGCGCCCTCGGCAGGCAGAACCCCCTCGACGAGTTCCACCGGCTGGCCGTCGACGCGTTCGCGTCGCTGGCCGCCGACGCGATCGAGGCGGCGCAGCAGACCTTCGAGACCGCCAACGTCGCAGAGGACGAGCAGGGCCTCGACCTGTCGAAGCTCGCACGGCCGACCTCGACGTGGACGTACATGATTCACGACAACCCGTTGTCGGAGGACTCGATGTCTGCGCTGAGCTTGCCGGGAGTGTTCCGCTAGGTTCATCACATGGAGCCTCCGGAAGATGCCGGCGACCGCGTCCTGACCATCCCCAACGCGCTCAGCGTGGTGCGGCTGATCCTCGTCCCCGTCTTCATCTACCTCCTGCTGGTCGACTCCAATGCCTGGGCCGTCGCGGTGCTGATGTTCAGCGGTTTCTCCGACTGGGCCGACGGCAAGATCGCCCGGCTCTTCGACAACCAGTCCTCGCGTCTCGGTGCGCTGCTCGACCCGGCGGTCGACCGCATCTACATGGTCGTCATCCCGGTGGCGATGGCCGTCGACGGCATCGTCCCGTGGTGGTTCGTGGGGACGCTGATCGGACGCGACGTCGTCCTGGCGCTGACGCTGCCCGTTCTGCGCAGCCGTGGGCTGACCGCCCTGACCGTCACCTACGTCGGCAAGGCCGCCACCTTCGCGTTGATGTCGGGGTTCCCGCTGGTGCTGCTCGGGCAGTGGGATGCGTTGTGGAGCAGGGTGATCCTGGCCATCGGCTGGGCCTTCCTGGGCTGGGGGATGGCGATGTACCTGTGGTCGGGGGTGCTGTACCTCCTGCAGACGGCGATGGTGGTCCGGCAGATGCCCCGCCGGGTGACCGGAGGACGTGTCTGACGGCGAGCGCGCGCTCGGCGGCTACAGCCCGGACGCCGGACGCAACGCTCACCACGCGGGCGCGCCGACCACGATCCCGGTGCCATCCCTGCTTCGGTCGCTGCTGTCCGACCACCTCGACCCCGGGTACGCCGCCGCGGCCGAGCGACGCCGGACGGACCCGTCGGCCGCCGCGACCCGGGGCTGGCAGATCCTGGCGGGGCTGCTGGTGACCGCGGTGTTCGCCGCGGCCGCCGCCCAGGCGACGTCCGTCGCCCCCGCGACCCAGGAGAGCCGGCAGGTGCTGGCCACCGGGGTGCGCAACGCCCAACAGGCCACCGACCGGGGTACCGCCCGCCGCGACGCGCTCGCCGGGCAGGTCGAATCGGACCGTCGGGAGCGGCTCGCCGGCGACCAGCAGGGCCGCCAACTGCTGGCCGACCTCGACGTGGCCGAGTTCGCCGCCGCGGCCACCGCCGTCCACGGACCGGGATTGAACGTCACGGTCACCGAGGCCAGCGCCGCCCGCGACCTGAGCGACGTGTCCAAGCAACGCGTCGCGGGCAGCCCGCAGGTGATCCTCGACCGCGACCTTCAACTGGTGGTCGACTCGTTGTGGGTCAGCGGTGCCGAGGCCATCGCCATCGGCAACGTCCGCATCGGTCCCAACGTCACCATCCGGCAGGCGGGCGGTGGTCTGCTGGTCGACAACCAGCCCATCGCCAACCCCTACGTCGTGCGCGCCGTCGGCCCGCCGCACGCCATGAACGACGCCTTCGACGTCAGCCCGGGGCTTCAGCGGCTGCGGATCCTGGAGGCGACCTACGGGGTCGCCGTGAACGTCAGTGAAGCCGACGACCTCTTGCTGCCCGCCGGTTCGGTGCGAGAAGTCAACTTCGCCAAGGAGATTGGGCCGAAATGATCGGAATTGCGGCACTCGTCGTCGGCATCGTCCTCGGTCTGGTGTTCCATCCCAGCGTGCCCGAGGCGATCCAGCCGTACCTGCCGATCGCGGTCGTCGCCGCGCTCGACGCGGTGTTCGGCGGACTGCGGGCCTACCTCGAGCGCATCTTCGACGCAAAGGTGTTCGTGGTGTCGTTCGTCTTCAACGTGCTCGTCGCCACGTTGATCGTCTTCGTCGGCGACCAGCTCGGGGTCGGCACCCAACTCTCGACCGCGATCATCGTCGTTCTCGGCATCCGCATCTTCGGCAACGCCGCCGCCCTGCGGCGCAGACTGTTCGGGGCGTGAGCCGTGACCGAACCCGAGCACGTTCCCGAGCACGGCAGGCACGAACTGCCCGACGACGCGCCGCGCCCCCGCCCGCGCCGCCAGGTGGCCTTCGGCGCGCTCGCGGTGGCGCTGTGTCTGCTGCTGGGGATCGCGATCGCCACCCAGGCGCGGCAGACCGAGTCCGGCGACTCGCTGGAGACGGCCCGCCCGGCCGACCTGCTGGTGCTGCTCGACTCGCTGCAGCAGCGGGAGGCCGCCCTCAACTCCGAGGTCACCGACCTGCAGCGGACGCTGGAGTCGTTGCGCTCCTCCGGCACCGACGACCAGGCCGCCATCGAGAACGCGCGCTCTCGGCTGGCCGCACTGTCGATCCTCATCGGGACCGTCGCCGCGACGGGGCCCGGTGTGACGATCACCATCGACGACGTCGCGCCGGGGGTGTCGCCGGAGACCATGCTCGACGTCGTCAACGAGTTGAGGGCGGCCGGCGCGGAGGCGATGCAGGTGAGCTCCGCGGGCCAACCGCCCGTGCGGTTGGGCGTCGACTCGTGGGTGGTGGGGTCACCCGGCGCGCTGGTGCTCGACGGCACCACGCTGTCGCCGCCCTATTCGGTGCTCGCCATCGGCGATCCCGCGACGCTCTCGGCGGCGATGAACATCCCGGGTGGGGCCGTCGACAGCGTCGAACGGGTCGGCGGCACAATGTCGGTGCAGCAGTCGGACGTGGTGAACGTGACCGCCTTGCGGCAACCGAAACCACGCCAATACGCTCAGCCAGACAAATGAGCACACGAGGAGCCCAGTGAGCGAGATTCCGTCCGACCTTTACTACACCGAGGACCACGAGTGGGTGCGTCGGACCGGCGACGACACGGTGCGCGTCGGCATCACCGACTTCGCCCAGGCGGCGCTCGGTGACGTCGTCTTCGTGGAGCTGCCCGACGTCGACGCCGAAGTGACGGCCGGCGGCGAGTTCGGCACCGTCGAGTCGACCAAGTCGAACTCGGACCTCTTTGCGCCGATCACCGCCAAAGTCGTTGCCGTCAACGGCGAAGTGTCGGACTCCCCGGAGCTGGTGAACTCCGACCCCTACGGCGCCGGATGGCTGATCGACCTGCAGGTCGACGCCGCGGCGCTCACCGAGGCGCTCGACGGTCTGCTCGACGCCGACGCCTATGGTGCAACCCTCGACGAATGAGAAATCCGGCGGTGGTGAACACGGCGGCCACCGCCGCGCGGTACGGTCGTCTGCAGATGCATGACGGCTGGCGTCACGCCGGCGCGTCTGCCAACCATCGCCACAGCAGCCAGTAAGGAGCACCGGGTGACGGACAACACCACCAGTTCGGGAGCGGATCAGTCCGAGGAGGAAGTGACGGTCGAAACGACGTCGGTCTTCCGATCGGACTTCCTCAACGAATTGGACGCCCCGCCAGCGACCAGCGGTGAGAGCGCCGTGTCGGGAGTCGAGGGGCTGCCCGCGGGATCGGCGCTCCTCGTCGTCAAGCGCGGACCCAACGCCGGGTCGCGCTTCCTGCTCGACCAGGCCAGGACGTCGGCCGGCCGGCACCCCGACAGCGACATCTTCCTCGACGACGTGACGGTGAGCCGCCGCCACGCGGAGTTCCGGCTCGAGTCCAGCGAATTTCAGGTCGTCGACGTGGGCAGCCTCAACGGCACCTACGTCAACCGCGAGCCCGTGGACTCCGCGGTGCTGGCCAACGGCGACGAAGTCCAGATCGGCAAGTTCCGCCTGGTCTTCCTCACCGGCCCCAAGGGCGACGGCGACGGCGGTTCCGGTAGCTGATGACCGCGCCCGACACCCCAGCGCTTGCCGGGATGTCGATCGGAGCGGTCCTGGAATCGCTGCGACCCGACTTTCCGGACGTGACCATCTCCAAGATTCGGTTCTTGGAGGCCGAAGGGCTGGTCACGCCGCAGCGATCGGGGTCGGGTTACCGGCGGTTCACCGCCTACGACTGCGCGCGGCTCACGTTCATCCTGACCGCGCAACGCGATCACTACCTGCCGCTCAAGGTCATCAAGGCGCAGCTCGACGCGCAACCCGACGGGGCCCTGCCGGAGAGCGGAACCAGTTACGGCGTACCGCGATTGGTACAGGTCTCCGGCGACGGTGACGACGCCTACGACACCGCCGCGGTGGCACCCGCACGGGTCAGGCTCAGCCGCGAGGACCTGCTGTCGCGGTCCGGCGTCGACGAAGACCTGCTGGGTGCGCTCATCAAGGCCGGCGTCGTGACGTCGGGTCCCGGCGGGTTCTTCGACGAGCACATGGTGGTCATCGCGCAGTGCGCGAAGGCGCTGGCCGACTACGGCGTGGAACCGCGGCACCTGCGGGCGTTCCGGTCGGCGGCAGACCGGCAGTCGGATCTGATCGCCCAGATCGCCGGTCCGGTGGTCAAGGCGGGTGCCCGGGACCGCGCCGACGACCTGGCGCGCGAAGTCGCCGCACTGGCCATCACGTTGCACACCTCATTGATCAAGTCCGCCGTACGCGACGTTCTCGATCGCTGAGGATTAGACTCGGCTCAACGGTTTGACGACCGGCTTTCAGGCGCGGAGGGCAGACATAGATGGGCGAGGTTCGAGTAATCGGCATTCGCGTGGAACAGCCGCAGAACCAGCCGGTTCTGCTGCTGCGAGAGTCCAACGGCGACCGTTATCTTCCGATCTGGATCGGACAGACCGAGGCGCAGGCAATTGCGCTGGAACAGCAGGGGGTCGAGCCGGCCCGCCCGCTCACCCACGACCTGATCCGGGATCTGATTACCGCCCTTGGGCATTCGCTCAAGGAGGTCCGGATCGTCGACCTGCAGGAAGGCACGTTCTACGCCGACCTCATCTTCGACCGCGACATCAAGGTTTCGGCGCGGCCCTCGGATTCGGTGGCCATCGCCATGCGGGCCGGGGTCCCGATCTACGTCGAGGAGGCCGTGCTGGCCGAGGCGGGTCTGCTGATCCCCGACGAGTCCGACGACGAGCCCACCGGGGCAGTCCGGGAAGACGAGGTCGAGAAGTTCAAGGAGTTCCTCGACAGCGTCTCGCCCGACGACTTCAAGGCCACGTGAGCCGGCGATAGTCACGGATGCGTCTCACGCTCTCGACACGCGGAGCGGGTTTCGTCGATAGATGGCGCGGGCAGCCATACTTTGAATCGCTACGAGGGGCAGTGAGTGTCGAGCAGGAAGCGTATGCTCGACATACTCGAGAGCTCGGAGCAAACGTGTTGAGTCGTCGCTGATGGCTGCCACGCATGGATCCAGTTCGATCGGCGAGAGGATGGGCAGTGGGCGACACGCCACGTCAGGAGCAGTTGGATCTCACCTCCAACGGCACACCGGAGCCGGCAGTCTCGGCAGCCCCTAGCGAACCCGTGCAGGCGGGCTTGTTCCCCGACAACTCGGTACCGGACGAACTCGTCGGCTACCGCGGGCCCAGCGCCTGCCAGATCGCCGGTATCACCTACCGCCAGCTGGACTACTGGGCCAGGACGTCGCTGGTGGTTCCGTCCATCCGCGGCGCGGCCGGCTCGGGCAGCCAACGGTTGTACTCGTTCAAGGACATCCTGGTCCTCAAGATCGTCAAAAGGCTTTTGGACACCGGCATCTCGCTGCACAACATCCGCGTCGCCGTCGACCACCTGCGCCAGCGCGGAGTCAAGGACCTCGCCAACATCACCCTGTTCTCCGACGGCACCACCGTCTACGAGTGCACGTCGGCCGAAGAGGTCGTCGACCTCCTGCAAGGCGGTCAGGGCGTCTTCGGCATCGCGGTGTCGGGCGCCATGCGCGAACTCACCGGCGCGATCGCCGACTTCCCCGGCGAGCGCGCCGACGGCGGCGAGGCCATCGCCAGCCCCGAGGACGAGCTCGCATCGCGGCGCAAACACCGCGACCGCAAGATCGGCTGACTCGGCCCCCTCGCGGCGGTGCGGGTAGACTCGTCAACGCATCGCCCCCGCGCGGGAGAGTTCCGTGGCCGCCAGCCACGGACGCCGAAGGAGCAACACCTCTCCGTCAACCTCTCAGGCACCCAGGACCGCGCGGAGCCACGATGCCTCTGGAAAGTGGTGAGGTCTTCTTCACCCGCCCATGGGGAAAGGTCGGTCGGCACGTGCCGGTCGGCCGAATCTCTCAGGCGCCCGCGACGGGTCGACGACAGAGGGGGAGGACCGCAAGCGGTTCCACGCTCTGAGAGGTCCTCCCGTGCCCGGTGCTACTTCCCATCCCAGCAACGAACACCACCAGCCCAGGTTCGCCGACAGGCACATCGGGCCGGATGCGGATGCCGTCGCCACCATGCTCGAGGTCATCGGCGTCGAGACCCTCGGTGAACTGGCCCAAAAGGCGCTTCCCAGCGGCATTCTCGACGCCCTGACCGCCGACGGGCTGGCCCCGGGCCTCGACCAGTTGCCGCCGCCGGCCACCGAGGAGCAGTCCCTCGCCGAACTCCGCGCGATGGCGGACGCCAACACCGTCGCGGTGTCGATGATCGGACAGGGCTACTACGACACGCTGACCCCGGCGGTGTTGAAGCGCAACGTCCTCGAGAACCCCGCCTGGTACACCGCCTACACGCCGTACCAGCCGGAGATCAGCCAGGGCAGGCTCGAAGCCCTGCTCAACTTCCAGACCATGGTCGAGGAGCTGACCGGTCTCGAGGTGGCGAACGCGTCCATGCTCGACGAGGCCACCGCGGCCGCCGAGGCCATGACGCTCATGCACCGGGCCGTCAAGGGGTCGGGCAGCACGCTGCTCGTCGACGCCGACGTCTTTCCGCAGACCGCCGCCGTGCTGGCCACCCGCGCCGCCCCGCTGGGCATCCGGATCGTCACCGCTGATCTGCGCACCGGCCTCCCGGACGACCTGGCCGACGGTGAACTCTTCGGTGTCGTCGTGCAACTGCCCGGCGCCAGCGGACGGGTCAACGACTGGAGCGCCCTGGTCGAGCAGGCGCACGAGCGCGGTGCACTGGTGGCCGTCGGCGCCGACCTGCTCGCGTGCACGCTGATCACCCCGCCCGGCGAGTTCGGCGCGGACGTCGGCTTCGGCACCACCCAGCGCTTCGGCGTGCCCATGGGATTCGGCGGACCGCACGCCGGCTACCTGGCCGTGCACACCAAGCACGCCCGTCAACTGCCGGGGCGCCTCGTCGGCGTCTCCGTCGACGCGGACGGCTCGCCGGCCTACCGTCTGGCGCTGCAGACCCGCGAACAGCACATCCGCCGTGACAAGGCCACCAGCAACATCTGCACGGCGCAGGTGCTCTTGGCGGTCATGGCCGCCATGTACGCCAGCTACCACGGTGCCGACGGGCTGAAGGCCATCGCCCACAAGGTGCACGGCAACGCGCTGGCGATCGCGACCGGACTCGCCACGGCGGGGGTCGAGGTGGTGCACGACGCCTTCTTCGACACCGTGCTGGCCCGCGTGCCCGGCCGGGCCGAGGAGATCCGCGCGGCCGCCAAGGCCCGCGGCATCAACGTCTGGCTGGTCGACGCCGACCACGTCTCGGTCGCCTGCGACGAGGCCACCACCGCCAATCACGTCGAGGACGTCCTGTCCGCCTTCGGCGCCACCCGGGGCGGACATCACTGGACGGGGCCCGAGATCGCGACGCGCACGTCGGCGTTCCTCACCCATCCGGCGTTCACCAGGTACCGCACCGAGACCGACATGATGCGCTACCTGCGGTCGCTGTCGGACAAGGACATCGCCCTGGACCGCAGCATGATTCCGCTGGGGTCCTGCACCATGAAGCTCAACGCGGCCGCCGAGATGGAACCCATCACGTGGCCGGAGTTCGGCAAGCAGCATCCGTTCGCACCCGCCTCGGACACGCCCGGTCTGCGCAAGCTGATCGCCGACCTCGAGGGCTGGCTGACCCAGCTCACCGGGTACGACTCCGTCTCGCTGCAGCCCAACGCGGGATCCCAGGGCGAGTACGCCGGCCTGCTCGCGATTCAGGCCTACCACCTCAGCCGTGGCGACGCGCAGCGCAACATCTGCCTGATCCCGTCGAGTGCGCACGGCACCAACGCCGCGTCGGCTGCCCTGGCTGGCATGCGCGTCGTGGTGGTGAAGTGCCGCGACAACGGGGACGTCGACCTCGACGACCTGCGCGCCAAGATCGCCGAACACGGTGACGCCGTGGCCGCCCTGATGATCACCTACCCGTCGACGCACGGGGTGTTCGAGCACGACGTCGAGGAGATCTGCGCTGCGGTGCACGACGTCGGCGGTCAGGTCTACGTCGACGGCGCGAACCTGAACGCGCTCGTCGGGCTGGCCCGTCCCGGCCGGTTCGGCGGCGACGTCAGCCACCTCAACCTGCACAAGACGTTCTGCATCCCGCACGGCGGTGGCGGCCCCGGGGTCGGACCGGTCGCGGTCCGCAGCCACCTCGCGCCGTTCCTGCCGGGCCACCCGCTGGCCGACGAGCTCACCGACACCTACACCGTGTCGGCGGCGCCGTACGGCTCGGCGTCGATCCTGCCGATCACGTGGGCCTACATCCGGATGATGGGCGCGCCCGGCCTGCGGGCCGCGACCCTGACGGCGATCGCGTCGGCCAACTACGTCGCCCGCCGGCTCGACGAGTACTACCCGGTGCTCTACACCGGCGAGAACGGCATGGTCGCCCACGAGTGCATCCTCGACCTCCGCGGCATCACCAAGGCGACCGGCGTGACGGTCGACGACGTGGCGAAGCGCTTGGCGGACTACGGCTTCCACGCGCCGACCATGAGCTTCCCCGTGGCGGGCACACTGATGGTCGAGCCCACCGAGAGCGAGAGCCTTACCGAGGTGGACGCCTTCTGCGAGGCGATGATCTCGATCCGCGCCGAGATCGACCAGGTCGGCTCGGGGGCGTGGCCCGCGGACGACAACCCGCTGCGCGGCGCCCCGCACACGGCCGAGTGCCTTCTGGTGGAGAACTGGGAGCACCCGTACACCAGGGAGCAGGCCGCCTACCCGATGGGCAAGGGCTTCCGGCCCAAGGTGTGGCCGCCGGTGCGTCGCATCGACAGCGCCTACGGCGACCGCAACCTCGTCTGCTCGTGCCCGCCGGTGGAGGCCTTCGCCTGAGCTAGGGGTTACCCCGCGACCAGACAGAAAGGGCCCTCAATCGCAGAGATTGAGGGCCCTTTCTGTCTGCTCGCGAACGGTCGAGGGGGTTAGCCGAGCGCCGCGGTCAGTGCCGTGGTGAGCTCGGGACCTGCCGAACTGTTCAGGTTCTGGTAGTCCCCGCCGGTGGCCTGCGCGAGGGCCTCCCACGTGCCCCGGTCGGGGTCGGCGCCGAAGTCGACGACGTTGACCGCGACGGGCCGGGCCTGGTTGAAGTTCTGCTTGACGAAGTCCTGCAGACCGGCGCCGTCCAGCGACTGGTCGGTGTGCGGACCCGCCGTGATGACGAGCACCGAATTGGGTTGACCCTCACGGAAGTTGGCGACCGCCTCGGGGTACAGCAGGCGCAGCGTGGTGAACGACACCGCGCCGCCGTTGCTGGGCACCTGACCGTTGAGGTTGGTGGTCAGCACCTGCGAGCGCGGCGTGCCGCCGACCTGTTCGTCGAGGGGCCCCATCGGCACCTCAGAGCGACCCGCGACGCCGTCGAAGGTCCACAGGCCGACCGCCGAGTTCGACGGCAGCGCCTGAAGTCGGGCGGTGAGCGCCGCGGTGACGTTGGCCAGCCTGGACTTGCCGCCCTCGTCGGCGCTCATCGACTGATCCAGCAGCACGGTGACCGCCGGCTCCTGGGCCGGCGCGCTGACCAGGTTGGCCAGGGTGGCCCGGAGGCCCCCGTCACCGATCGACAGCGGTGCGGGCACCGCGCCGAAGTCGACCACGTCGCTCTGCGGCGGGGTGGTGCCCTCCGCACGGAAGCCGGCCGCCGCGAGGTCGGCGAGGGCCTCGGGCTTGCGGAGGAACCGCGCGAACTCGCTTGCCGCACTGACCTGTTCCTGGCTCAACCACGTGCCGGCCAGCAACACGGTGGGGTAGTCGGCCACGGCGGTCGGTCCGGACGGCAGCCAGGTGGTGAGCTTGTCCTTGGCGTCGGCCTGCGAGCCTCGTTGGAAGATCTGTTGCTCGGTGGCAACGACTGCGTGCACGTCGGCGGTGGCCGGGTCGTCCGCGCCGAGCATCGCGTCCATCGCCGTCGACGTCTTGTCGTCGGCCAGCTTGGGCTGCGCGGCCCGCAGCGTCGCGATGGCGTTGGCCCCGGAGGTCGGTGGCTGTCCCTGCGGCGCCGACGCCGACGCGACGGCCTCGGCGGCCAGATAGGTCGAGTCGCTGTCGCCCGTCATCGGCAACGCCAACTTCAGCGACCCCCACCCGGGCAGGTTCATGCCGTCCAGGGCCGTGGAATTGCTCTGAAGTCCGGGCAGCGCGCCCCAATTGCGTTGTCCGAGGGCGCTCTTCAACTGCGGACGCATCGCGAGCATCACCGGTGAGGTCACCAGTGAGCGGCTGTCGCTGACGGTCTTCTCGCCGGATGCGGCCTCCAGGCGGGACTCGGAGATGGAACTGCCGGGGATCCACAGGGCGGGCTGGTCGCCCAGGTCGCCCGGCCACGGGCCGGCGAACCCGTTGACGACCTGGTCGGATTCGGCGGCCTTGACGCCGACCTTGACGCACTTGTCGCCGACCGGGGCCGCGGACTCGTTGTACTTGTCGGCCAGCGGCGTGATCTGGCCGGCGATGGAGGGGTCGACGACGACGGCGACGGCGACCTCACCGTTCACGCAGCGGGCGGCGCCCGCCTGGGAGCGCTCCGAGAGTGCGTCACCGAAGAACCGCCACGCGATGACGGCGCCGACCACCACGACCACGGTCACCAGTGCCACGATCACGGAGACGCTGATGCCGCGCCGCTTCGGCGTGATGGCCCGGTGGCTGCCGGTCCACTCGCTGCTCTCCCAGTCACGACGATTGGCGGCCGCGGGCGTCGTCGCGAACGCCGTGGTGGCGGCCTCCTGCCCCTCGAGGTAGTCCTCGTGCGGGTCCGCCTGCTCGCCGTACCCCGGTTCGTCGTATCCCGGCTCGTCGTACTCGTCGTCGTCGAAACCGCGGTCGTCGTAACCGGTTTCGTATTCCTCGGCGACGTCGTCGTCGGGATGATTCGGCGGATACCGATCCGGATGCGGAGCGTCCGGCCGATCGTCGCCCGCGCCCGGACCCGCCTCCGACGAATCCTCCGGGTCGGGAATGCTATGCCTGCCCATTCCAACCCCTGTACTCGTTGACTCTCGTGGTCACTTGAACCCGCCGAATCCTAGTCACTAGTTGGCGTGGCGGGCCTTGAACTCCCGGCGGCGGCGATGCAGGATCGGCTCGGTGTAGCCGTTGGGCTGCGCGGCGCCGGAGAGGATCAGTTCCTGGGCCGCTTCGAAGGCGACGCTGGCCTCCGGGTCGGGCGCCATGGGCAGATAGGAGGAGTCCTTGGCGTTCTGCTCGTCGACCACGACGGCCATCCGTCGCAGGCTGGCCTTGACGTCCTCCTCGGTGATCACGCCGTGCCGCAGCCAGTTGGCCAGCAGCTGGCTGGAGATCCGCAGGGTGGCGCGGTCCTCCATCAGCGCGACGTCGTGGATGTCGGGCACCTTGGAGCAACCGACGCCCGCGTCGACCCATCGCACCACGTAGCCGAGGATCGACTGGCAGTTGTTGTCGACCTCTTCGCGGATCTCCTCTGGGGCCCACGCCAGTTCCTTCGACAGCGGGATCGTCAGCAGTTCGTCGAGCGTCGTGCGCTTCTTGCCGGCGAGTTCCTTCTGCACCTCGAACACGTCCACCTGGTGGTAGTGCATGGCGTGCAGCGTGGCACCGGTCGGCGACGGCACCCACGCGGTGGTGGCGCCGGCCTTGGGCTGGCCGATCTTCTGCTCGACCATGTCGGCCATCAGCTCGGTCATGGCCCACATGCCCTTGCCGATCTGGGCCTTGCCGGACAGACCGGCGGCCAGCCCGACGTCGACGTTCTGATCCTCGTAGGCCTTGATCCAGGGCTGGCTCTTCATCGCGCCCTTGCGGATCATCGGGCCGGCCTCCATGGAGGTGTGGATCTCGTCGCCCGTGCGGTCCAGGAAGCCGGTGTTGATGAAGACCACGCGGTCGGCGGCGGCCTTGATGCACGCCTTCAGGTTCACCGTGGTGCGGCGCTCCTCGTCCATGATGCCGACCTTCATGGTGGCCTGCGGCAGGCCGAGCACGTCCTCGACCCGGCTGAACAGCTCACAGGTGAACGCGACCTCGTCCGGGCCGTGCATCTTGGGCTTCACGATGTAGATCGAGCCGGTGCGGCTGTTCAGCAGGGGCCCGTTCTGCTCGTCGGCCTTCAGCCCGTGCACGGCGATCAAGCCGGTGAACAGCGCGTCCTGGATGCCCTCGGGCACCTCGGAACCGTCCTCGAAGACGATGGCGTCGTTGGTCATCAGGTGCCCGACGTTGCGCACGAACAACAGGCTGCGCCCGGGCAGCGTCAGCTCGGACTCGCCGTCCGGGGCGGTGAAGGTGCGGTCGTCGTTGAGCACGCGGGTGAAGGACTTGCCGCCCTTGCTGACCTCTTCGGTCAGGTCGCCACGGTTGAGTCCCAGCCAGTTGCGGTAGCCGAGCACCTTGTCGTCGGCGTCGACGGCGGCGACCGAGTCCTCGAAGTCCATGATCGTGGTGACGGCGGACTCCAGCACGACGTCCTTGACGCCGGCCTTGTCGGTCGAGCCGACGGGGGAGTCGGCGTCGATCAGGATTTCGACGTGCAGGCCGTTGTGGACCAGCAGCACCGCGGTGGGTGCGTCGGCCTCGCCCAGGTAGCCGGCGAACTCGGACGGTTCCGCGAGGCCTGCGGACAACCCGTCACCGAGGGTGACCAGCAGCTGACCGTCCTCGATCCGGAAGCCGGTGGCGTCGACGTAGGAGCCGGACGCCAGCGGCACCGACTCGTCGAGGAATGCGCGGGCGTAGGCGATGACCTTGTCGCCCCGCACCTGGTTGTAGCCGCCGCTGCCCTTCTCGGCGCCGTCGGCCTCGGGGATGACGTCGGTGCCGTAAAGCGCGTCGTACAGCGAGCCCCACCGTGCGTTGGACGCGTTCAGCGCGAACCTGGCGTTGAGGATGGGCACGACCAGCTGCGGGCCCGCGGTGCTCGTGATCTCCTCGTCGACGCCGGAGGTGGTGATCGTGAAGTCGTCCGGCTCCGGGAGCAGGTAGCCGATGTCGGTGAGGAACGCCTGGTACTCCGCGGCGTCGAACGGGCCGATGACGCGCTGGCGGTGCCACTTGTCGATCTGGGCCTGCAGTTCGTCGCGGCGGGCCAGCAGATCCTGGTTCTGCGGCGCGAGATCGGCGACGACCTTGTCCACGCCCGCCCAGAAGCTGTCGGGGTCGACACCGGTACCGGGCAGCGCTTCGTTGGTGATGAAGTCGTGCAGCACCCGTGCCACTCGCAGATTTCCGACGGTCACGCGGTCAGTCATGATTTCCTCTCTCAAGCGTCGAATCAGCTTACCCGTGGCCTGGGTCAGGCCCTTTGGCCCGTCGCGCCCCGTCACGGCGCGGGCATGGCTCCCGGCAGGTCGACGGCGGGCACACCCGGGGTTCCCAGCCGCCCGGCGAGCCACGGTAGAGCGGCGCCAAAGGCCGTGGCGGCAGTGGCGAAGTCGTGGTTTCCGCCGACGGGGACCACGGCACACGGGATGCCGACGCCGCTGGCCACCGAGCACAGGAACGTGGAGACGGCCTCGTGGTCGCTCGGGTCGACGTCGTCGGAATTCGGGTCCGCCGGCTGGCCGGCAGCGGCGGGGCGGTAGACCGGGTCACCGGTGGTCGACGGGGCGAACCAGCCCGCCAGCCCGACGTACGGGCCGTGCGCCGCCATGACCGTGGCGGGGTCGAAGGCCTCGAAGGCCGACGCGTCGCCGCCGAAGAGGCGGGCGATCGTCTGCTGCCTGGACCCTGCGTCGGGCCGCAACCCGCCGTCGACGTCGACGAAGGCGGAGAACAGGTCGGGGTGCATCACCGCGGTCACGACGGCGCAGGTGCCGCCGGAGGACCAGCCGACGATGCCCCAGTGCGACGGGTCGGGACTCACCCCGAAGTGCGAGACCACGTAGGGGACGACGTCCTTGGTGAGGTGGTCGGCGGCGTTGCCCCGCAGCCCGTTGACGCATTCGGTGTCGTTGCTGAACCGACCGGAGGTGTCCACGAACACCAGGATCGGCGCGTTCCCGCCGTGCGAGGCCGCAAAGTCGTCGGCCGTCTGACGGGCGCCGCCGGCGGTCGGCCAGTCCGCGGGGTGACCGAACTCACCACCGGCCATCAGGACCGCAGGCAATTCCGGTGGCGAATCGCCGTCGAACCAGGCGGGTGGCAGGTACGCCAACTCGTCGCGATGCGCGAAGCCCGACGCGTCGTCACCGGTCGTGATCGACACCAGCACGCCGTGGGTGGGTCGGACGTGCCGCCGACGCAGATCCAGCGCCCCCGCCACGTCGGTTTGGTTCGGCAGCGCCGCGCCGGTCGCCCGGCCCCATGCCGAGTCCAGGGTCGGCAGGTAGCCGGTCCAGGCGTCGAGGCGCAGCGCGACGCACACCGCGCACAGCACGCTGGCCAGCACTGACGCGGCCCGCCGCCACCAACGGACGCTGCGCCACCCCGCCGCCGCGAGCACGACGGCCGCCGCCGTCACGCCGATCCACCCCCACAGGGACGCCGGTGCGGGGTCGTCGGCCAGTGCCAGATACCCCACCAGGACGAAGGCCGCGCCGGCCAGGACGACGCCCGCCACGGCGGACAGCGGGAGCCACCGCAGCCGCCACGCCCTCGGTCGCCGGCCCACCGCGACGGCGAGCACGGCCACGGCGACGATCTGTACGACGACTGGCAACCAGCCAAGAGTCAGGGAGACGTCCACCGACCATGTATGGCAAACGCGCTCGTGGATCTGCTGTGGGCGGTGAGGTCAGCTGGCGGCGGCGGGGCAGTCGTTCGCCGCGGGAACCCCGTCGAACCGGTCGCCCATCCAGCCGATGAGCCCCGGCATGGGGTCGCCGTCGTCCGGGGCGCTCGAGGACACGACGTCGCCCATGGCGCAGGCCTTGGCGAGTGCCGCGTCCGTCTGCGCCGTCGGGATCAGGCCGTCCGCGCCGTCGGGCACGACCACCATGGGCGCGGCGGTCGGCGCCTGCGGCAGGGACGTCTTCTGCAGATAGCCGCGAAGCAGCCGGGTGGCCTCGTCGCCGTCGGGACGCAGGTCGTCGGGACCGAGGGTGTCGGCGATCGTCGCCCGCTGCGACGCCGCCGGACCCCAGCACGCCGACAACGTCTGCCAGTTGCGCTGCATCACGCCGTGACGATAGGCATCCAGGTCGACGTCGTCGTACTCCTTGGCCAGCGAGGCGAGGAAGCGTTGCAACGTCAGCTGCTGATCCCTGGTCAGGGTGCCCGCGGCGGCGGCGTCGGCCAGTCCGCCGAGCGCGGCGGTCGGCCGGACGGCGGCGACGCCCACCAGGGTCAGGCCACCGCGGTAGTCGGCGGCCAGCTCGTCACCGGCCCACACCGCCTGGCCGCCCTGCCCAATGCCGTAGGCGGCGAACGCGTTCGACGCGGCGGGCACCAGCGTGCGGGCGGCTCGCACCGAGTCGATGACGTCGTACCCCTCGGTCGTCGAGTCCAGGAACGGGTGGTAGCCGTTGTAGGGCCCGATCGTGGGGTCCGTCGCCGAGTGGTCGTCGTCGCGAAGTCCGAGGCCCTGATAGTCGGTGGCGGTCACCACGTACCCGGCGTCCAGCAGGGCGGCGACGTCACCGGCCGACCCGAGCAGCGACGGCGAGGCGGACGGCGCGCACGGCGCGTCGATCCCCGTCGCGGGATGGGCGTAGGCGACGATCCGCCACCCGCCCGGTGGCGGGTCGCCCTTCGGCACGAAGACCGCTCCCGACACCAGCACGTGGCTGTCGTTGATCCCGGAGGTGGATTCGTAGACGATCCGCGCCGCGAGCGAGGTCTTCTCCCGCAGGGCGGTGTCGAGGTCGACCAGTCCCTCGGCCGACACCAGTGCGCCGGGTCCGGTGCCGCTGAAGTCGGCCGCGATGGCCGGGCCCCGGGGTGGTCCGGTGTGTGCCGAGGCGGGATCGGTCGCCGTGGTGCCGCACGCCGCGAGAAGCGCGGTGACACAGGCGAATGCTCCGACCGTGGTCAGCCGGAACCTCACGCGGCACCGGGCGAGGCGGCGGCGAGGAGCTCGTCACACCGGTCCAGGAGCGCCGCGCGCAGCGGGGCCGAGCGGTCGGCGACGTCGCGCTGCTGACGCACGTACTCGGTGCGGCCGGCCGCCTCCTCGACGGCGATCGGCTCGATTCCGAAGCCGGCCAGGTCGTAGGGGCTGGCCCGCATGTCGAGCTCTCGGGCGCGGGCGGCCAGGTCGAGGCAGTCCATCAGCAGTTCCGAGGACACCAGCGGCCCCAGCTTGTAACTCCACTTGTACAGATCCATGTTCGCGTGCACGCAGCCCGGTTGTTCGGTGGCGACCTGGGTCTCGCGGCTCAGTGCCTCGGCGTTGCGCGGTGCGGCGGGCTCGGTGAAGAAGCGATAGGCGTCGAAGTGGCTGCAGCGCAACGGAATCGAATCGACCACCTCGTCGGTGCCCGCCGCGCCGAGCCGCAGCGGTACCTGGCCGTGACGGACGTCGACGCTCCGGTAGACCATCGCCCACTCGTGCATCCCGAAGCAGTTCAACCGGGCGGGGCGTTCGGACGTGGCCCGGAGCAGCCCGGCGACGAAGGCGACGGTGTCCAGGCGCGTGCGCAGATAGTCGGGGCTCACCGCCACGACGCCGCCGCGTCGGTGGTAGCCCGCCCGGTCGAGGAACGGCTCCGCGGCCGCACCCGCGAGGGCGACGCCGAACCCGGGATGCCAGCGACGCAACTGCCGGGGCCGCAGGCTGTAGTAGCTGAACAGGAAGTCCCACACCGGGTGCGCCTCGCCCCGTCGAGCCCGCGCATCGTGCGGTCCGAGGAAGCGCTCGGCCCGCTCCAGGTGCGTGCGCTCGCGTCGCGTCCACTCCGATTCCTCGAGCACCGCGTGCTCGAGGACCGTCTCAGACACGGTGCGTCCCGTCGCGCACCGTCCCCACCAGATCCTCGACCAGGTCCTCCAGCGCCACGACTGCCGTCACCCGCTCGTCGGTGGTGACGAGGGCCAGGTGACTGTTGTCGCGGCGTAGCCGGGTCAGGGCGTCCGGGACGGGCAGCGACGCGGCCAGCCGTGGCAGCGCGCGGACCGTGGTCAGGTCGACGACCGCGTCGGGATCGTTCATCAGGCCCAGCACGTCCTTGATGTGCAGGTAGCCGAGGAAGGTTCCGCTGGTGTCGGTGACGGGGAAGCGGGAGTACCCGGTGTCGACGAGGGCCCGTTCGATCGCCGCGACGGTGGGCCCGAGCCCGGGACCCGCCACCGGCACCGCCCGGATGTCGGCCAGGGGGATCGCGACGTCGGCCACCACGTGCGTGCGCACCTGCAGCGCGCGGGTCAGCCTGCCGTGCTCCTCGGGATCCAGCAGACCCTCCGACAGCGACTCGGCGATCATCTCGGAGAGCTCCACCGTGGACACCGTGACGTCGAGCTCGTCCTTGGGCTCCACCCCGAACGATCGCAGGGTGGTGTTCGCGCACCAGTTGTAGAACGCGATGAACGGCTTGGCCAGCCGCATGTAGACCAGGTACGGGGGGATCAAGAGCATTGCCGCGGATTCCGGCCCGGCGATGGCGATGTTCTTCGGCACCATCTCGCCGAGCAGCACGTGCAGGGTCACCACGACGCCGAGCGCGATGACGAACGAGACCGTGTGCAGGATCGTGTCGGGGATGCCCAGCAGGCCGAACGGCACCTCGAGCAGGTGCGCCACCGCGGGTTCGCCGACCCGGCCCAGCAGGATCGAGCAGATGGTGATGCCCAACTGCGCGCCGGCCAGCATCAGCGACAGCCGCTCACCGGCCCGGATGACGGTGACGGCACTCTTCTTGCCCTGCTCGGCAAGGGCTTCGAGGCGGTCGCGGCGCGCGGAGATCAGGGCGAACTCCGCACCCACGAAGAACGCGTTGGCGCCGAGCAGCACCACCGTGAGGAGCACGCCGAAGACGTCGGATCCCATCAGCGACCCCCCTCCTCGGAGTCGCCGCGGCGGCCCAGTTCGGTGAGCTCCAGCAGGTCGATGCGACGGCCGTCCATCTGGATCACGGTCGCCTGCCAGTGCACGGGATCGTCCAGCGGACCGTCGGGGTCGAACTCGGTGAGCTCGACGGTCTCGCCGGGCTCGGGGATGTGACCGAGCTCCTGCAGGATGAGCCCGCCGATCGTTTCGTAGTCGCCCTCCGGCGGCCGGAAGGACGTCTCGCTCTCGACTTCGTCGATGCGCAGCAGGCCCGAGATGCGCCACCCGTTGCGCATTTCGACCACGTCGAGGGTGGCGTCGTCGTGCTCGTCGCGGACGTCGCCGACGATTTCCTCGATGAGGTCCTCGACGGTGACCATGCCCGCGGTGCCGCCGTATTCGTCGACCACCAGCGCGGTCTGCAGCCCGTTGGCGCGGATCTGGGTCATCACGGCGTCGCCGTCGAGGCTCGACGGCACCGTGGACACGGGCCGGGCGATGGCGACGAGCTGCGTGGTGGCGCGGTCGGCGACGGGGACGGCGAACGCCTGCTTGACGTGCACGATGCCGACCGTCTCGTCCAGGTCGCCCGCGGTGATCGGGAACCGGGAGAACCCGGTGTCGATGGCCTTGAGCACGAGGTCGGCGACGGTGTCGTCGACGTGCAGCGACTCGATCTTCGAGCGCGGCGTCATGAGCTCCTCGGCGGAGCGTTCACCGAACTGCAGCGACCGGTCCACCAGGTCGGCGGTGCTGGCGTCCAGGGAGCCGCTGCGCTTGGAGGTGCGCACCAGGGAGACCAGCTCCTGGGGGGAGCGGGCCGACCGCAGTTCCTCGGCCGGTTCGATGCCGAGCCGGCGCAGGATCCAGTTCGCGGTGCCGTTGGTGACCTTGATGGCCGGGGTCAGGAAGCGGGAGAACCACCACTGCGGCGGGGCCGCCCACCGTGCGGTGGGCGAGGGTTTGGCGACGGCCAGATTCTTGGGCACCAGCTCGCCGAAGATCATCGACACCGACGTGGCGATCAGCAGCGCCAGACCCAGGGAGATCCCGTCGACCATGCGCTCGGGCACGCCGATCAGGTTCAGCGGTGCGTGCAGCAGCGTGGCGACGACGGGTTCGGCCAGATAACCGGTGGCCAGCGTCGTGATCGAGATGCCGAGCTGGGCGCCGGACAGCTGGAACGACAGGCTGCGGTGCGCCTTCTGGACGTAGGCGTCACGCCAGCCGCCGGACTTGGCGTTGGCTTCGACAGTGCTGCGTTCCAGTGCGGTCAGCGAGAACTCGGCGGCGACGAAGAGAGCCGTCCCCGCCGTCAACAGCAGAAAGGCGAGCAGACTGAGGGCAAGGCTCATCGGAGGCACACACCACGGGCGCCGGGCACGAGGCCCGGCTTCCTACTAGAGGGTTCGGCGTCGGATGGCTCCGGGGAGGCCCGTTCAGGTTCCGGGGCCTCGGCGGGTGCCTGCGGCACGTGTTCCCCTTCGATCGGCGACGAGATGTTCCAATCGTAGCGGGGCTGCCGCCAAGGTCACCAGCCCGACGGCAGCGGATGCCCTTCGGCGAAGCCCGCCGCGGACTGCACGCCGAGGACCACCTTGTCGTGGAGTTCCTCCAGTGTCGTCGCGCCGACGTAGGTGCAGGTGCTCCGCACGCCGGAGGTGATGTGGTCCAGGAGGTCCTCGACGCCGCCGCGCGCCGGGTCCAGGCTCATCCGCGAGGTCGAGATGCCCTCCTCGAACAACGCCTTGCGGGCGCGGTCGAACTGGCTGTCGCCCGAGGTCCGGGCCGCGACCGCACGCTTGGACGCCATGCCGTAGCTCTCCTTGTACAACCGGTCGTCCCGGTCGTGCAGCAGATCGCCCGGCGACTCGTAGGTGCCCGCGAACCACGACCCGATCATCACGTTGGCGGCACCGGCGGCCAGGGCCAGTGCGACGTCGCGCGGATGGCGCACGCCACCGTCGGCCCAGACGTGTCCGCCCAATTGTCGTGCAGCCGACGAACATTCGACGACGGCCGAGAATTGCGGCCGTCCGACGCCGGTCATCATCCGCGTGGTGCACATCGCCCCGGGTCCCACGCCCACCTTGACGATCGACGCGCCCGCGCTGATCAGGTCGCGGGTGCCCTCGGCCGAGACCACGTTGCCCGCGGCCAACGGCAGGCCGAGGTCCAGGGAGGAGACGGCCTTGATGGCGTCGAGCATCTTCAGCTGGTGGCCGTGCGCGGTGTCGACGACCAGCAGGTCGACGCCCGCCTCGGCCAGCGCCTGCGCCTTGGCGGCGACGTCGCCGTTGATGCCGACCGCGGCCGCGATCCGCAGGCGACCCGTGTCGTCGACGGCGGGGGAGTAGATGCCGGCCCGGATCGCCCCCGTGCGCGTCAGCACCCCGGCCAGGCGGCCGTCGGGTCCGGTCATCACGGCCACCCCGACAGGGTTGTGCTCGAGCTGGTCGAACACGGAGCGCGGGTCGGTGCCCACCGACGCGGTGACGAAGTCGACCGTCGCGACGTCACGAACGCGCGCGAAGCGGTCGACCCCACGGCACGACGCCTCGGTGACCAGGCCGACCGGCTTGCCCTCGGCGTCGACCACCACGGCCGCGCCGTGGGCACGCTTGTGGATCAGTGCGGTGGCGTCGGAGACCGAGTCCTCCGGCGACAGGGTCACGGGGGTGTCGACGACGAGGTCGCGGCTCTTCACGAACTCGACCATGTCCTGCACCGCCGAGGTCGGAAGGTCTTGCGGCAGAACGACGATGCCGCCCCGGCGCGCGACCGTCTCGGCCATCCGGCGGCCCGCCACGGCGGTCATGTTGGCCACGACCACCGGGATCGTCGTGCCGGACCCGTCGGCGGTGGACAGGTCGACGTCGAACCGGGATGCGACGTCGGAGCGTCCCGGTACGACGAAGACGTCGTTGTAGGTCAGGTCATAGGGGGGTTGCTGCCCCTCAAGGAATCTCATCGCGACGTCACGCAGGCGACTCGCTGCGGTCACCGCTCCACTGGGTGTGGAACTTCTTGCTGGGGTCCTCGTCGATGCGTCCGTAGGTGTGGGCGCCGAAGAAGTCGCGCAGACCCTGCGTCAGCGCCGCGGGCAGCCGCTCGGTGCGCAGCGCGTCGTAGTAGGACAGCGCGGAGGCGAACCCGGGGACCGGGATGCCCAGCTCGGTGGCCTTGACCACGACCCGGCGCCAGCTGTCGATGCCCGCCTCGACCGCGTCGCGGAAGTACGGCGCGGCGATCAGGGTGGCCAGCTCGCCGTTCTCGTCGTACGCCTCCTTGATGCGGTTGAGGAACTTCGCGCGGATGATGCAGCCGCCCCGCCAGATGGTGGCCATGTCGCCGAGGGTGATGTTCCAGTCGTACTCGGCGCTGCCCGCTTGAATCTGGTTGAAGCCCTGGGCGTAGGCGATGATCTTCGACGCGTAGAGCGCCTTGCTGACGTCGTCGACGAACTGGGCTGCATCCTCGGGCTTGGCGCCCAGTTCACCCGCGGCCAGTCCGGTGGTGGCCTTGCGCTGGGCGACCGATCCGGACAGCGCGCGGGCGAAGACGGCCTCCGCGATGCCGGTCACCGGCACCCCGAGGTCCAGGGCGGACTTGACCGTCCAGCGGCCGGTGCCCTTCTGCTCGGCCTCGTCGAGGATGACGTCGACCAGCGGCTTGCCGGTCTTGGCGTCGACCTGCTTGAGCACCTCGGCGGTGATCTCGATCAGGTAGCTGTCCAGGTCGCCCTTGTTCCACTCGGCGAAGATGTCGGCGATCTCGGGGGCGGTCTTGCCCAGGCCGTCGCGCAGCAGCTGGTAGGCCTCGCCGATGAGCTGCATGTCGGAGTACTCGATGCCGTTGTGCACCATCTTGACGAAGTGTCCCGCGCCGTCGGGCCCGATGTGGGTGCAGCACGGCACGCCGTCGACGTGGGCGGAGATCTCCTCCAGCAGCGGGCCGAGCGACTTGTAGGACTCGGCCGGACCGCCGGGCATGATCGACGGGCCGTTGAGCGCACCTTCCTCACCACCGGAGATTCCGGCGCCGACGTAGTGCAGACCGCGTTCGCGGATGGCCTTCTCGCGGCGGATGGTGTCGGTGTAGAGCGAGTTGCCGCCGTCGATGATGATGTCGCCCTCCTCCATCGCGTCGGCGAGCTCGTTGATCACGGCGTCGGTCGGGTCGCCGGCCTTCACCATGATCAGAACGCGGCGGGGCTTCTCCAGCGTGGCCAGGAATTCCGGGATCGTGTCGCCGCGCACGAAGTTGCCCTCGGAGCCGTGCGCCTCGAGCAGCGCGTCGATCTTCGCGGTGGTGCGGTTGTGCAGGGCCACGGTGTAGCCGTGGTGGGCGAAGTTGCGCGCGATGTTGGAGCCCATCACGGCCAGTCCGGTGACGCCGATCTGAGCCGTTGCGTTGGTTTCGGGCGAGCTCACGGGCAGCCTTTCGTAGTTGGGTCGACGCAGGAGGGTTCGAGATTCGAATCTAGCCGGTGATCAGTCGCTGCAGCTCGTTGAGCCAGGGCACCGCCAGAGCGACGGTGGGCACGACGAGCAGCGCCGCGGCGGTGACGTAGGCCGCGACGGCCAGGGGAACGCTGTTGGGCTTGCCGCAGAGCCGGCGTACCCGGGTCACGGTGTGGGGCCCGCCGGCGGCGAGCGCGCCGGAGGGTGCGCGGCACGACGCGCACGCGACCAGCGCCCTGGCCAGCGGCGTCGGGCCGGAGGTCCGGACCGCGGCGTCGTCGGCCAGCAGCTCGATCAGCAGGCGGACCGCGTCGAGAGCGTTGGCGCTGCGGACGAACCGGGGGAAGGCGGCGTGGACGGCGGTGAACATCTCCAGCACCAGATCGTGGCGGGCTCGCAGGTGCGCGTGTTCGTGGCTCAGGATGGCGGTCATCTCGGCGTCGGACAGGGCCGTGAGCGTGCCCTCGCTGACCACGACGCGACTGCGGACGCCGGGCAGGCAGTACGCCAGCGGCTGTGCGACGTCGATGATCCGCAGTCCGTGAGACCGGCGCAGCGACGGATCGTGGCACCGTCCGACGAGGTCGACGACCATCCGATGGTGGGCCCGCCGCCGCCGGGTGGCGATCGCCACCCCGACCACGGACACGATCAGGCGGGCCCCGATCAGCAGCGTAATCGCGAAGACCACGACGTACAGCACCCACAACGGCCAGCCGAGAACCGCGATCTCACTGGTGATCGTGGCGGTGGGCCGGCCGTCGGGACCTGGGACGAAGAGCCGGCTCGCGATGGCGATGCCGGCGCTGAAGGCGGACAGCACCGCGGCCAGGGCGACGGACTGCCACAGCACCACCGCGGCGCGGGGCGCACGGAGCGGCCAGGACGAGCGCGCCAACAACGCTGGCACTGGTCCTATGAGGAGCAGCGCGACTACGGCGAAGGCCAGCGCGGACACACCTCCAGTGTCCCTCAGGCGGTACCCGGATTGCCAGCGGCCGAGCCCAGGCCGTCCTTGGCCTCCAGTTCGGCCAGCGCGCGCCGCAGTGCGGCAGCCTCGTCGGCCCCCACCCGTTCCACGAAGTGGACCAGTGCGGCTTGCCGGCTGCCGGAGTCCGAGGCCTGGTCGAGCGCGTCGACCATGAGGCCGGCGACCAACTCGTCGCGGCCGTTGGTCGGTGCATATCGGTGTGCTCTGTCGTCGCGGTGTTGCACGACGAGGTTCTTCTTGGCGAGGCGCTGGAGGACGGTCATGATCGTCGTATAGGCCAGGTCTCGCCGCGCCGCCAGTGCTTCGTGCACCTGGCGGACGGTCTGGGGTTCGCGCGAGGACCAGAGGTGATCCATCACTTCGCGTTCGAGTTCCCCGAGTCGCGTCTGTTTGGCCATGTTTCGTTCACTCTCCTGAGCAATGGGATCAGGGTACTACGCGCTTACTACCGTGTGTCGTACGAGCCGCGGGGTGCCGGTGGCAATTCCCGTCTGTGAGTCGAGTCACGAGGTATTTCGCTGCTCGTGCGCGCCACTATAGTAAGGCTAACCTAACTGTAGGAGGTGCCCATGACTGTCGTGATCGACGATCCACTCATCGCGCGGATGGCGATCGACCGCACGCTGCCCCTTCACGAGTCCAGCCGGCGTCTGCGCGAGCTGTACCCCGAGTGTCCGCGCGTCTACGGTGTCGCCGTCATGCGCGACCTGTCCCGCCGCCGGTGGTGGCCGTTGGCCGACGCCCTGGCCACCGACCGGCTGCGGGCGATGTTCGACGCCGCGGCCGCCGAGACCGACAACTGCGTCGCCGTGGCCCACCAGCTCGCCGCGACGCTGGCGCACGTCGTCATCGGACGCGTGGTGCCGCTGCTGGTTCTCGAGGGCCGGGCCTGGGACACCGGGCTGGAGAACCTCTGGGTGCACGTCGACTCCGAGGGCGCCATCGACTGGGTCGGCGTGGTCGACCCCACCCTGCGCGCCCTGCCCGACGACCCGCACGTCCGCGCGGGTGCCGGCGCCGCCGTCGACCGCATCGTGGCACTCCCGAACGAGGCGGCGTTGACGACGTGGGTGGCGCATCGGAGCCACCGCTCGCTCGAGCCGTTGTTCGACAGGCTCGTTGAGGTCAGTGGCGGGGTCATGTCGAGGGCCGCGATGTGGCACGTCGTCGGCACTGCCGTCGTGAGCGCGGCCACGCAGGTTCCGTTGCTCGCGGGTTCGAGTGAGTTGACCAGCATGCGGCGCGGGCAGGCCGTCCTCGACGCGCTCGTCGGCTTCGGCGCCCCCGTGCGGGGCGTGCGGCGGGCGTGCGTGGGGAAGGCCTTGCTAAATTAGGGAAGCCTTGCCTATGCTCATGGCAAGCACGACGACAACTTCACACGACCACCGGACCGCCGCGGAATCCTGAGGGCTGCAGAGATCCCCGGTCCATTCGAGGGTGGGCCCCGCGCACGACTTCGTGTGCGGGGTCCACCCGTTTTTCCGGGGTGTGTTTCCCCCCGGTACTCCAAGCGTGTAGACAATTCTCTTGTGACGACTTGGATGCCCAACGGCGTGGGTGGCGGATTCGACGACGAGATCGGCCTCACCTACTTGGACGTGACGCCCGACGGCGCAAAGGCGCAGCTGACCATCGACGCCCGGCACCTCCAGCCGCACGGCATCGTGCACGGCGGGGTGTACTGCGCCATCGTGGAGAGTGTCGCGAGCGTGTCGGCGGCAACGTGGTTGCAGGCCAAGGGCGCCGGAAGCAACGTCGTCGGGGTCAACAACAACACCGACTTCCTGCGCGCGATAACCGCGGGCATGGTCACCGCGGTGTCCACCCCGATCCACCGCGGTCGCCGGCAGCAGATCTGGCTCATCGAGATCACCGACACCAACGACAAGCTGGTCGCCCGCGGCCAGGTGCGTCTGCAGAACCTGCCCAACGAGGCCTGACCGCGGGCGCCTTCGCGCGTGCGCTGCTGAGTGCGGTCCGCCGTGGCAGGATCGCGACCTATGCGTCTGTCACCGCACGAGCAGGAGCGACTGCTCGTCTCCTACGCGGCCGAGCTGGCCCGCCGCCGTCAGGCGCGCGGACTGCGGCTGAACCATCCCGAAGCGGTCGCACTGATCACCGACCACATCCTCGAGGGCGCCCGCGACGGGCGCACCGTCGCCGAGCTGATGAACAGCGGGCGTGAGGTGCTCAGCCGTGACGACGTCATGGAGGGCGTGCCCGAGATGCTCGACGACGTCCAGGCCGAGGCGACCTTCCCCGACGGCACCAAGCTCGTCACCGTCCACCACCCGATCGCCTGAGGTGAACCGATGAGCGCTTGCGCGAAGAGCAGAGGGCACCAGTGATCCCCGGCGAAATCCTGTACGGCGATGGCGACATCGCGATCAACGCCGGCGCCGAGCGGCTCGAGATGGCGATTGTCAACACCGGTGACCGACCCGTTCAGGTCGGCAGCCACGTCCACCTGCCGCAGGCCAACGCCGCGCTGGAGTTCGACCGAGACGCGGCGCACGGCCACCGTCTGGACATCCCGGCCGGCACCGCCGTGCGCTTCGAACCCGGCATCTCCCAACACGTTTCGCTCGTGCCGCTCAGCGGCAGTCGCGAGGTCCACGGATTGTCCCTGAACCCGCCAGGAAGGCTGGACACGTGAGCGATCTGTCGCGGAGTCGCTACGCCGCACTCTTCGGCCCCACCACGGGGGACCGGATTCGGCTGGCCGACACCGACCTGTTCATCGAGATCACCGAGGACCGCAGCGGCGGCCCCGGCCGGGCCGGGGACGAAGCGGTGTTCGGCGGGGGCAAGGTGCTCCGGGAGTCCATGGGCCAGTCCCGGGCGACCAGGGCCGACGGGGCGCCCGACACCGTCATCACCGGCGCGGTGATCGTCGACTACTGGGGAATCATCAAGGCAGACGTCGGGATTCGCGACGGCCGCATCACCGCCATCGGCAAGGCCGGCAACCCGGACATCATGTCCGGCGTGCACCCCGACCTGGTGGTGGGACCGTCCACCGAGATCATCGCGGGCAACGGCCGCATCCTCACCGCGGGCGCGATCGACTGTCACGTTCACCTGATCTGCCCGCAGATCATGGAGGAAGCCCTCGGCGGCGGCATCACCACGATCGTCGCCGGCGGCACCGGCCCGGCCGAGGGCAGCAAGGCCACCACCGTCACCCCGGGCTCCTGGCACCTGGCCCGGATGCTGGAGGCGCTCGACCACTGGCCGCTGAACGTCCTGCTCCTCGGCAAGGGAAACACCGTCAGCGCCGAGTCGATGTGGGAGCAGTTGCGTGGTGGCGCCGCCGGATTCAAGCTGCATGAGGACTGGGGCACCACGCCCGCCGCCATCGACGCCTGCCTGACCGTGGCCGACGCCGCAGGCGTTCAGGTCAACCTGCACTCCGACACCCTCAACGAGGCCGGCTTCGTCGAGGACACCTTGGCCGCGATCAACGGTCGCGCCATCCACGCCTATCACACCGAGGGTGCCGGTGGCGGCCACGCGCCCGACATCATCACCGTGGTCTCGCAGGGCAACGTGCTGCCCAGTTCCACCAACCCGACGCGGCCGCACACCGTCAACACCCTCGACGAACACCTCGACATGCTGATGGTGTGCCATCACCTGAACCCCAGCGTCCCAGAGGATCTCGCGTTCGCCGAGAGCCGGATCCGGCCGTCGACGATCGCCGCCGAGGACCTCCTGCACGACATCGGCGCGATCTCGATGATCGGCAGCGACGCCCAGGCCATGGGCCGCATCGGCGAGGTCGTGCTGCGCACCTGGCAGACGGCGCACGTGATGAAGAAGCGCCGCGGCGCGCTGGAGGGGGACGGCGCAGCCGACAACAACCGGGTCCGCCGCTACGTCGCGAAGTACACGATCTGTCCGGCGGTCGCCCACGGCGTCGACCACGAGATCGGCTCGGTCGAGGTCGGCAAGCTGGCCGACCTGGTGCTGTGGGAGCCGGCGTTCTTCGGGGTGCGCCCGCACGCCGTGATCAAGGGCGGCATGATCGCGTGGGCCGCGATGGGCGACGCCAACGCGTCGATCCCGACGCCGCAGCCCGTGTTGCCCCGGCCCATGTTCGGGGCCTCGCCGACGGCCGCGGCCGCCACGTCGGTGCACTTCGTCGCGCCCCAGGCCGTCGAGGACGGTCTCGCCGACCGGCTCGCCGTCAACCGGCGGCTGGTCCCCGTGCGCGACGTCCGCAAGATCGGCAAGGCCGACATGCCGCTCAACGACGCCCTGCCGCGCATCGAGGTCGACCCCGACACCTTCACCGTGACCGTCGATGGCGACGTCTGGGCCGAACAACCCGCCGTGGAACTGCCGATGGCGCAGAGATACTTCCTGTTCTGAGATGTCGAATCTCTCCGCCCTGCTGGTGCTGGCGGACTCACGCCTGCCCACCGGCGGTCACGTCCACTCCGGTGGCGTCGAAGAGGCGGTCACCAGCGGCCTGGTCGTCGACCTGGTGACGTTGCGCGCGTTCCTGCGGCGCCGCATCCGCACCAGCGGACTGGTCACCGCCTCGGTCGCGGCCGCCGTGCACGACGGCACGCTGAGCGTGGTGGCCGCCGACCTCGAAACCGACGCGCGCACACCGGCTCCCGCGGCGCGGAGCGCCTCGCGCGCACAGGGCAGAGGACTCCTTCGGCTGGCGCGCAAGGTGTGGCCCGACGGCGACTGGGACGCCCTCGGCGCCAGACCGCACCTCGGGGTCGCGGCGGGTGCCGTCGGCGCGGCCAGCGGGCTGCTGCCCGAGCAGACCGCCACCTCGGTGGTGTACACGACGATGACGGGGTCGGCCACGGCCGCCCAGCGCCTGCTGGCACTCGACCCCGGTGACGTCGCCGCGCTCACCTTCGAACTGTCCGCGCTGTGCGACCAGACCGCAGTCGACGCGGCCAAGGAACTCGCCGACCTGTCCGACCCCCTGCTCGACGTGCTCGCCCAGCGTCACGCCGAACGCGACCGCCCGCTGTTTGCATCCTGAAAGGCCAACCATGCCACCACATCTGCTCGACGGCGAACCCCACGGCCACGTCGAACGTCCCCGCCGCGTCCGGCACGCGGGTGAACCGCTGCGCATCGGCATCGGCGGGCCGGTCGGTTCCGGCAAGACCGCTCTGGTGGCCGCGCTGTGCCGTCAGCTGCGCAACGAATTGTCCCTCGCAGTGTTGACCAACGACATCTACACCACCGAGGACGCCGACTTCCTGCGCCGCAACGCCGTGCTGCCCGACGAGCGAATCGCCGCCGTGCAGACCGGCGGCTGCCCCCACACCGCGATCCGCGACGACATCACCGCCAACCTCGACGCGATCGACGACCTGATCGCCGGCAACCCGCAGCTCGACCTGATCCTCGTCGAGTCGGGTGGGGACAACCTGACCGCCACCTTCTCCTCGGGACTGGTCGACGTGCAGATCTTCGTCGTCGACGTGGCCGGCGGCGACAAGGTGCCCCGCAAGGGCGGCCCTGGCGTCACGTTCTCGGATCTGTTGGTGATCAACAAGACCGACCTCGCCCCGATGGTGGGCGCCGACCTCGACGTGATGCGCCGCGACGCCGCGACGGTGCGCGGGGACCGCCCGTTCGTGTTGATCTCGCTGACCGAGGACCCGGCGGCGACGCTGGTGCTGAACTGGGTCCGGCAGCAGCTGCGCGTGCCGGTCTAGGAGATGCTCTCCGAGGTCCTGATCGTCGCCTGTGCCGGTCGCGCGCCACGCATCGAGTGCGTGGGAGGCGTCGCGGGCCGGCGCACCGAGGCCGACACCGTCCACCTCGTCTCGGCCGCGGCGACGCCGTTGGGCGGGGACACGATCAGATTCCGGGTCGTGGTCGAACGCGGTGCCGTGCTCCGGGTGCGCAGCGCCGCCGCGACGATGGCGATGCCGGGCACGGTCACCATGGAGAGCCGAGCCACGTGGGAACTCGACGTGGAGGGCGTGCTCGACCTGGACCCGCAGCCCACCATCGTGGCGGGGAAGGCCCGGCACGTGACGTCGACCCGGTTGGCCTTGGGCGAGGCCGGCAGCGTGCGCCTGCGCGAGCGCGTGCAGATCGGCAGAACCCACGAGCGCCAGGGATTCTGGTCGGGCGCGGTGCACGCCGACGTCGACGGCGTGCCGTTGCTCCGGCACCGCGTCGAGATCGGCGCCGGAGCGGTCACCGACGACGGACTCGGCGCGCCACGGGCGTGCGTCAGCGAATTGCGCTATCCCGACACCGAATTCACCGGCGTCGGCACCATGCTGGAACTCGCCGCGGGCGGCTGCCTGGCGACCTGGCAGGGCGAACGGCTCTAGCTAGCTGGCCGCCTTCTCCGTCTCGCGCAGCGCCGCCGCCATGTCCTCGAGTTGCTCGATGCGCGTTCTCGCATAGGCCTGCTGCTCGGTGATGGTCAGCTGACCGCGCTCGCGGCTGAGGAACGTCACCGCCCACGACAGCAGCGTGGCGACCTTCGTCTTGAACCCGACCAGGTAGATCAGGTGCAGGCCCAGCCATGCCAGCCACGCGAAGAAGCCACCGAACTCGAGCTTGCCGACCTGGGCCACCGCGTTGTACTTCGACACCGTGGCCATCGAGCCCTTGTCGAAGTAGCTGAACGGCTCACGCGGCTTGGGGATGGTGCCGTGCTCCCGCGCCTTGGCTTCGTTCTGGATGATCTTCGAGACGTACTTGGCGCCCTGGATGGCGCCCTGGGCCATGCCCGGCACGCCTTCGACGTAGGCCATGTCACCGATCACGAAGACGTTCGGGTGACCCGGGATCGACAGGTCAGGCAGCACCTTCACGCGGCCGGCGCGGTCGATCTCCGTCTCCGACTGCTCGGCGAGGTCGCGGCCCAGGGGACTGGCCTGCACACCGGCCGACCACACCTTGCAGGCCGCCTCGATGCGCCGGATGGTGCCGTCGGCGTCCTTGACGGTGATGCCGTTGCGGTCGACGTCGGTGACCATGGCGTTGAGCTGAACCTCGACGCCCATCTTCTCCAGGCGCGCCTGAGCCTTGAGGCCCAGCTTCTTGCCCATCGGAGGCAGCACCGCAGGCGCCGCGTCCAGCAGGATCACGTGTGCCTCGGTGGGATCGATGTGGCGGAAGCTGCCCTTGAGCGTCTGGTCGGCCAACTCTTGGATCTGTCCGGCCATCTCGACGCCGGTCGGGCCCGCGCCGACGACCACGAAGGTCAACAGCTTCTTGCGGCGCTCCGGGTCACTCGACCGCTCGGCCTGCTCGAAGGCGCCGAGGATGCGTCCGCGCAGCTCCAGCGCGTCGTCGATCGACTTCATGCCGGGCGCGAACTCGGCGAAGTGGTCGTTGCCGAAGTAGGACTGACCGGCGCCCGCCGCGATGACGAGGCTGTCGTACGGCGTCACGTAGTCGTGCCCCAGCAGTTCGGAGGTCACGGTCTTGTTGGCGAGGTCGACGTGCGTGACGTCGCCGAGCAGCACCTGGGCGTTCTCCTGCTTGCGCAGGATCAACCGGGTGGGCGGGGCGATCTCGCCCTCGGAGATGATGCCGGTGGCCACCTGGTAGAGCAGGGGCTGGAAGAGGTGGTGCGTCGTACGAGCGATCAGCTTGACGTCGACGTCGGCCCTCTTGAGTTTCTGGGCGGTGTTGAGACCGCCGAACCCGGATCCGATGATGACGACCTTATGCCGATCCGTTGCCGTAGCTCCGGGGTGGCTCATTGCTGCTCCTCGCGTGCGAAAACCTGTCCAGTACAACCTCTAGGTTAGTCGGACCCGTTCCCGGGAGTGCGGTGAGATGACCCACCGCACTCCGCGGACACGCGGGGTCTTCGCTCCGGACCCCTGCCGTCTACCCGTTCAGCACCGGCTTGAGCAGCTCGCCGACGGCGGTCACGCCGCCGGGGTGGTAGCCGTCGACGCTGGTGACCGGGCTGAGGATGACGCCGTCCACGCCGGCGTCGAGCACCTTCTCCTTGACCTGCTCGGCCACCTGTTCGGCGGTTCCGAAGACGGCCTGCTGGCGGAAGTCCTCGGGGATCACGTCGGCGGTGATGCCCTCGCCGATGATCGCGACGACGAGCATGCTGGTCTCCAGCGTGGCCGGGTCGCGGTCGATCTTCTCGCAGTTCTCCTTGACCACCTGCAGCTTGCGCGGGAGCTCGTCGAAGCCGGCGATGATGTTGAGGTGGTCGAAGTGCTTGGCGGCCAGCGGAATGGTCTTCTTCTCGCCGCTGCCGCCGATCATCAGCGGGACGTGGTCGCGGAAGCGTGGCTCGGCCATCGCCTCCTGCGTTTGGTAGTACTTGCCGGAGAACGTCGGCCGTTCGCCCTCGAGCATCGGCAGGATGATCTGCAGCGCCTCGCCGAGGCGGTTGAACCGGTCGGTGAACGTGCCGAAGTCGTAGCCCAGCGAGTCGTGCTCCAGCTCGTACCAGCCGGTGCCGATGCCGAGGATGGCCCGGCCCTGGCTGATCACGTCGAGGGTGGTGATCGCCTTCGCCAGCAGCGTCGGGTTGCGGTAGGTGTTGCCGGTGACAAGGGTGCCGAGCTGCACGCGCTCGGTGGCCGCGGCCAGCGCGCCGAGGGCGGTGTAGGCCTCCAGCATCGGCTGGTCGGGAGTGCCCAGGCCGGGCAGCTGATAGAAGTGGTCCATCACGAAGACGGAGTCGAAGCCGGCGGCCTCGGCCTCCTGTGCTTGGGCGATCACGGTGGGAAAGAGCTGCTCAATCCCGGTGCCGTAGCTGAAGTTGGGAATCTGAAGTCCGAGTCGAATGGTCACGGTGTGACCCTAACCACGCCTAAGCGGAACGTGTACCCCGTTTCGCTCTGGGCGGACGGCGGAATAAATCGGACGTCAGGCGAAGCTGGCGAGTGCCCCGTGACTGACGTGCAGCGTCTGACCCGTGATGTGCCGGGCCGCGGGGGTGGTCAGGAACAGCGCCAGCCGGGTGATCTCGGCGGCCACGGACGGTGAGGTGCTCGCGATGCCGTCGTAACCGGGCTCGGCGCCCCGGCCGGACGCCACCGCGTTGAGCGTGACGCCGCGGATGCCGAAGTGCGTCGCCTGGCCCGCGGTCCAATTCGACAGGGCGGCCTTAACCGCGGCCTCGGCGCTGCCCTCGGTGGCGTTGTCGCCGACGACGTTGACGATCGTGCCGCCGGAGCGCAGGTGGTCGCCGAGGATCTGGACGGTCAGCACGGCAGAGAGCACCGTGGCGTCCATCGCCGTCCGCCAGGCGGCAGCGCGCTCGGTCAGGGTGTACGTCCGGGGGTCGCCGCCGTCCCAGCGGTGCGCCGGCACGTTGACGATCGTGTCCAGGTGGTGCGGGAACTGGGACCTTGCGGCTTCGAGGCTGGCCGGGTCGGTGTTGTCGAAGACGATCGAGTCGACGTCGAGTTCCTTGGCGGCGACCTCGAGTTCGTCGCGACGGGAACCGGCGATGACCACCTGATGGCCCGCGTCGCGGAACCCCTCGGCGATGATGCGCCCCAGTTCGGTGTCGCCACCGGTCAGCAGCACGTCCGTCATCACGACCTCCTCGTTCGACGCTGAACCCAGCGAGTCGCCGTTCATGTTACTGGACAGTAGCTAGCCGGTTGAACGCGCCACGCGGACGGCCATGGGCAACCGGGACGGGTCACCTAGGGTTTGGGCGTGACCGTCATCCGTCGTCTCGGGGTGCTGCCGTCGGCCGTGGCCACGGCACCGTGACCAGCGCCGGCGGTCTGCCGCGATGGATCTACGTGCCGGCGGTCCTCGGTGCGGCGTTCGTCGTGCTTCCGTTGGTGGCGATGGCGGCCCGGGTCGACTGGTCTCGGTTCTGGACGCTGATCACCAGCAGCTCGTCGGTGATGGCGCTCGAGCTCAGCGTCAAGACCGCCGCCGCCAGCACCATCCTCTGCGTCATCGTGGGGGTGCCGATGGCCATGGTGCTGGCCCGCAGTCGCGCCCGCGTGGTGCGGTGGGCCAGACCGCTGATCCTGCTGCCGCTGGTGCTGCCGCCCGTGGTGGGCGGCATCGCCCTGCTGTACGCCTTCGGCCGGCTCGGCCTGCTCGGCAGATACCTGGAGGCCGCCGGCATCCAGATCGCCTTCAGCACGACCGCGGTGGTGCTCGCCCAGACCTTCGTGTCGCTGCCGTTCCTGGTCATCGCGCTCGAAGGCGCCGCCCGCACCGTCGGGTCGGACTACGAGGTGGTCGCGGCCACCCTCGGCGCCAGGCCGACGGCGGTGTGGTGGCGGGTGAGCTTGCCGTTGCTGGCGCCCGGTCTGGCCTCCGGCGCCGTGCTGGCCTTCGCCAGGGCCCTCGGCGAGTTCGGCGCCACGCTGACGTTCGCCGGATCCCGCGAGGGCGTCACGCGGACGCTGCCGCTGGAGATCTATCTGCAACGGGAGGTCGACGCGGACGCCGCGGTGGCGTTGTCGGTCCTGCTGGTGGCGGTGGCCGCCGTCGTGGTGATCGGACTGGGCAGCCGCCGGATCAGGGTGGGTGGCGCCAGTGGCTGGCAGTAGTCGGTGAGCGGTGTCGAACTGCGGGCCCGCGTCGAGGCCCGCGGGCTGGACGTGGAGTTCGCGGTGGCGCCCGGTGAGGTGCTGGCGATCCTCGGTCCCAACGGCGCCGGCAAGTCCACGGCGATGCACGTCGTCGCGGGCCTGGTGCGGCCCGACACCGGATCGGTCCGCGTGGGGGATCGAGTCCTGACCGACTCGTCGAGCGGCGTTCACGTCGCCACGTCCGAGCGCCGCGTGGGCCTGCTGATGCAGGACCCCCTGTTGTTCCCGCACCTGTCGGTCGCCGCCAACGTGGCGTTCGGGGCCCGCAACGGAAACAAGTTGAGCCGCAGGGATTCCCGCGCAGTCGCCGCCCACTGGCTCGCCGAGGTCGAGGCGGCAGACCTCGCCGACCGCAAGCCGCGGCGGTTGTCCGGTGGCCAGGCGCAGCGGGTGGCGCTGGCGCGCGCCCTCGCCGCCGACCCCGCGGTCCTACTGCTCGACGAACCGCTGACCGGGCTCGACGTGGGCGTGGCGGCGGCGATGCGTGCGGTGCTGCGCCGGGTCCTGGTGCGTGACGGTCGGTCGTCGGTGCTGGTCACCCACGACCTTCTCGACGTGGTGACGCTCGCCGACCGGGTGGTGGTCCTCGAGGCCGGCCGCGTCGTCGAATCGGGGCCGACGGCCACCGTGCTGGCCACGCCGCGCAGCAACTTCGGGGCGCAGTTCGCCGGCATCAACCTGGTGAGCGGGCGACTGGGCGACGGCTCCACCCTGGTGGCCGACGGGGATCGGGTGTGGCACGGCAGCCTCGACGGCGACCTCGGACGCGCCGGCTCCGTTGGTGTCGGCGTCGTCGCCACCTTCCATCCGTCCTCGGTGGCGGTGTACCGCGACGAGCCACACGGCAGCCCCCGCAACACGGTCGAGGTGGTGATCGCCGAGCTCGACGGGCGCGGGCCCTCCATCCGGGTGCGGGCCGAACGCCAGCTCGACGGTTCGCCGGGGCTGGCGGCCGACGTCACCGCGGAGTCGGCGACCGATCTCCGGCTGGGCCCCGGGCAACGGGTCTACTTCACCGTCAAGTCCCGCGAGGTGTCGATTCATCGCGCGCCGTAACGCCGGCAGAGTCGACCGCGATCAAGCAAGGGCCGACACCCGCGCACCGCGCGGGCGCCGAACCGCGCCCTCGTTCGGTCAGCAATCGTCGAAAATGGCTCTGCCGCTGGCTTTGGCCGCACAGCAATCTCCAAGATTGACACTCTAAGAGCAACTCACACTTGCGTCACGGCCGTAACACGGTAGTTTCTTCCCCATGCAGCACCCTCCTCGACGCAGGCGCTTTCCCAAGGCACTGGCCACGGCCGTCCTTGCAGGCGTCACTGCCGTGACAGTCGCGCTCCCCGGTACCGTCGCCCACGCCGATCCCGTCCCGCCCCCCGAGCCGGTTCCGGCCCCGGCGCCAGCCCCGGCTCCGGCACCCGCTCCCGCGCCGGCCCCCCTGGATCCCAACGCCCCGCCGCCGCCGCCCGCCGATCCCAACGCCCCGCCGCCGGCCGATCCCGCCTTGCCGCCCGCGCCGCCACCGGAGCCCGGCCGCGTCGACAACGCCGCCGGCGGCTTCAGCTACGTCGTGCCGGCGGGCTGGAAGGTCTCGGACAACACGCAACTTTCCTACGGGCAGGCACTGCTCACCAAGGTTCCCGAGCCCGGCGCCGAAGCTCCGTCGGACACCAGCGTCCTCCTCGGCCGTCTCGACCTGAAGCTGTTCGCCGGTGCGGAGACCGACAACGCGAAGGCCGCCACCCGGCTCGCCTCCGACATGGGCGAGTTCTTCATGCCGTTCGCCGGCACGCGCCAGGGCCAGGAGGCCGGACCGCTGAACGCGGCGGGCCTGCCGGGCGCCTTCTCCTCCTACGAGGTCAAGTTCACCGACGCCACCAAGCCCAACGGTCAGATCTGGGCCGGCGTGGTCGGCGACGTTCCGCCGCCCGGAGCGCCGCGTGGTCAGCGCACCCCCGAGCGCTGGTTCGTGGTGTGGCTGGGTTCGGCGAATCACCCGGTCGACAAGGGCGCGGCGGCGACGCTCGCGCAGTCGATCCGGTCGTTCACGCCCCCGCCGCCTCCGCCGCCCCCGGCGCCGGATCCCAACGCACCGGCACCCGATCCCAATGCACCACCGGCACGGCCCGGCGTCGGCGTTCCCGTCCCCGTGACGGACGCGCCTCCCGGGATGATGCCGGCCGGCTGACGGCGCGATCGACGGACGACCGTGCACCTTTCGCACACCTAATCGTTACCGTCGGCGGGTAGACCTGGAACTGGCTCGGCGACGTCGCCGGGCCAGTCCGGCTATTGGCAGGAGAACGTCATGGACATGGTTGCGGCAACGCAGTTTCTGGCCGAACGATCCAGCACGCTCACCAGCGTGGGATGGATCGGCTACATCATCATCGGCGCCCTTGCGGGTTGGATCGCCGGCAAGATCGTCAAGGGCGGCGGCTCGGGCATTCTGCTCAACATCGTCATCGGCGTCGTCGGCGCACTCATCGGTGGCTTCCTCTTGAGCTTCTTCGTCGACACCGCAGCGGGCGGATGGTGGTTCACGCTGTTCACCGCCATCCTCGGCGCGGTCATCCTGCTGTCCATCGTCGGCGCGGTCCGCAAGCGGTAACCGGCGCGCGCGAACGGCGGCACTAGGTCGAGAGGTGCCAGACCAGTGCCGCCGCCAGCGCGCCGAGACCGTTGAGGGACCAGTGCAGCGCGATCGGGGCGATCAGGCTGCCGCTGCGTCGGCGTAGCCAGGTGAAGACGAATCCGGCCGCGCCCGTGGCGATCACGGCCATCACGACGCCGGCGATCATGCCCGCGACCCCCGCACCGAACAGTTCGGTGAAGCCAACGTTGCTACTGGTCAGGCCGAACGATGTGGCGATGTGCCACATGCCGAACAGCAGGGACCCGGCCGCGGCGACGCCCCGGAACCCCCAGGCCCGGTCCAGCGCGCCGTGCAGCACCCCGCGGAACGCGAGTTCCTCGGGGATCACCGTCTGCAGCGGAATGATGATCATGGATGCGAGCAGCGCGCCCGAGATCGTGGCGTAGTGGTCGTTCATGAACATCGGTCGGGTCCACGGCAGTAGCGCGCCGATGCCGATGACCGTCCCGACCAGGGCGACGGCGCCGATCGCGTACCACGCACCGGACCGCCAATGGTCGCGACCGAGCCCCAGTTCGGCCCAACCGAGGCCGCGGGAGCGCACCAGCAGCACCAAGCCGATCGCCGCGGCGGGGACCACGACGACGTTGGCCAGGGGGGTGGTGAAGTGTGCGAGCAGGTTCGTCATGATCAACACGACCACCACGACGCCGACGTCGACGTACCCGCGAAAGTGGTGCAACGCCGCCATCTGCCCGATCAACGGGTGGGGTGGCGCTTCGGCCGTGGCGACGTCGGACATAACTCGGTGAGCATACGTGAGGAGCCCGTTTTGGCAGGTCAGAACCGATGTCTGGCAGCTGCTCCGACCCGGCGGCGACCCGGCCCGAGCGCCCGGCGGCGCCTGAACGATACTGATCCGCATGCTTGACACGTGTCAGCTTTTGGCGTCGGTGAGGGTGCTGGACCTCGGCGGCCCGGAATCGGACGGCGTCGGCAGGATATTCGCCGACCTCGGCGCCGACGTGTTGTTGGTCGAACGCCCGGGTGGGGCGGCGCATCGCATGGACCGGCCGACCGTGGGGGGCTCGTCGATCGCCTTCACCTTGAACAACGCCAACAAGCGCAGCATCGTGCTGGATCCGGCCGACGCCGCCGACCGCACGCGTTTCGCCGACCTCGTCGCCGAGGCCGACATCGTGGTGGACGGCAGGGGAGCGGCCGGTGCGTCGGCGTTCGGGCCGTCGGTCGTGGAGCTGGCCGAGAGACACGAGCACCTCGTCGCGCTAGAGATCACCGACTTCGGCGCCACGGGTCCGCGGGCGGACTGGCGGGCCACCGATTCCGTGTTCTACGCGATGTCGACGGCGCTGTCGCGGTCCGGCCCGACGGCGGGGCGTCCGGTGCTGCCCCCGCCCGGGCTGGCGACGTCGACGGCCGCGGTCCAGGCCGCGTGGGTCGCGCTCGTCGCGTACTACCACCGACGTCGCGGCGGGACGGGCGACTACGTCGACTTCTCACGGTACGAAGCCGTGGTCCAGTGCCTCGACCCGCCGTTCGGGTCGGAGGGGCAGGCCGCCGTCGGGCAGAAGCAATCCGGGCAGTTGTGGCGGGGACGCCCACGCAACCAGCAGATCTATCCGACGTTCCCCTGTCGCGACGGCTTCGTCCGGATCTGCCTGCTGTCGGCCCGCCAGTGGCACGGCATGCGGGCCTGGCTCGGCGAGCCCGAGCAATTCGCCGACCCGAAGTTCGAGACGATCGTGGCCCGGTTCCTCGCCTCGGCCGAACTCAACGCGGCGATCGGCGACCTCTTCGCATCCGAGTCGATGGACGACCTCGTGACGGAGGGGCAACGTCGCGGCGTGCCGATCGCCGCGGTGTTGACGCCGGCGGAGGCGTTGTCCTCGGAGCACTTTCGTGCCGTCGGCGCGCTGACCGAGGCCCGCGTCGGTGCTGACTCGACGCTGTCGGTCCCCGCGGGGGCGTTCGTGGTGGACGGCCGGCGGGCCGGAATCGCGCGGCCCAGTCCCGAGGTGGGGGACGGCGACGGCGGGTGGCTCCCGAGACCGGATGCGGCGCCGGCGGCGACCGACGACGCCGGCCGGTTGCCGTTCGACGGGCTGCGCGTGCTCGACCTCGGTGTCATCGTCGCCGGCGGCGAACTCGGTCGACTGTTCGCCGACCACGGCGCCCAGGTGATCAAGGTGGAGAGCGCCGCCTATCCCGACGGCCTGCGGCAGACCCCGCCCGGGCAGCCCATGAGCCGGTCGTGGGCGCTGACCCATCGCAACGAGTCGAGCCTCGGTCTTGATCTGCGCTCGCCGGAGGGGGCCGCGCTGTTCCGCCGTCTCGTCTCGTGCTCCGACGCGGTGTTCGCCAACTTCAAGCCGGGAACACTTGCGGCACTGGGGTTCTCGCACGACGAGCTGACCAAGCTGAACCACCGCGTCGTGCTGTCCGAGAGCAGCGCGTTCGGCGCGACCGGGCCGTGGAGCGAGCGCATGGGCTACGGGCCGTTGGTGCGGGCCACCACCGGTGTCAGCCGGCTGTGGACGTCGCCCGATCCGCACGACACCGGCTTCTACGACGCCACCACGATCTTCCCCGACCACGTCGTCGCCCGGATCACGGCCATTGCGACCCTCGCGGCGTTGATCGGCGGAGGCGATCACGGTGCCCACGTCCACATTTCGCAGGCGGAGGCCGCCGTCAACCAGCTCGCCACCTCCTACGTCACCGACGCCGCCGCGGCCGCCGGGCTCGAGGTGGGCGTCGACGAGGCGGTGCACGCGGTGTGCCCGTGTGCCGGTGACGACGAGTGGTGCGTGGTGTCGGTGCGCTCCGACGTCGACCGTGCGGTGCTGGCCGGCGTGCTCGGAGTTCGCGAATTGCCCACGGCGAACGATGAACTCGTCGACCGGGTGGCGCAGTGGACGGCCACGCGCGACAAGGTGGAGGCCGTCGCGGTCCTGCAGGCGGCCGGCGTGCCGGCTGGCCCGATGAACCGCGCGGTCGACGTGCTCGCCGACCCGCAGATCGTGTCTCGTCACCTCTTCGCCGACATGGTCCATCCGCTGTTCGCCGCCCCCATCTCGACCGAGACCCACCCGGCGCCGTTTCGCCGGATCGCCGACGCGCCGCTGCGCCCCGCACCGATGCCGGGCGAACACACCCGGCAGGTCGTGGGTGAGGTGCTCGGTCTCGACGCCGCCGAGACCGACCGGCTGATCGCCGACGGCGTGCTCTTCACGTGGAACCCCCAACCCCCGCTCGCATAACGGCAGAAAGGCCATCGTGCCCCTTGATCCCAGAACCCCCGTGCTCGTCGGCTACGGCCAGGTCAACCAGCACGACAGCGACCCGGAAGTGGAGCCCGTCGACCTGATGGAGCGGGCGGCGCGGGCCGCCGCCGACCCCCGGGTGCTCGAGACCGTCGACTCGGTGCGGATCGTCAACCTGCTGTCGTGGCGGTACCGCAATCCCGGTGTGCTGCTGGCGGAGCGGATCGGGGCGAGCGGGGCCGAGGGGCGCTACACCAGCATCGGCGGCAACGTCCCGCAGTCGCTGGTCAACCAGGCCTGCCTCGACATCCAGTCGGGCAGCGTGGACACGGTGATGATCGCCGGCGCCGAGACGTGGCGCACGCGGACCAAGGTGCGGGCGGCGGGCGGCCACCTCGACTACACCAAGCAGGACGATTCGGTGCCCGTGCCGCAGGGCGGCGACGACGAATTCCTCTTGGCGGGCCCGGTCGAGTTGCGCATTCACCTGGACCGCCCGTCCTACGTGTACCCCATGTTCGAGCAGGCGCTGCGGATCTCGGCGGGGGAGACGCCCGACGCGCATCGCCGCCGGATCGGCGAGCTGTGGGCCGGGTTCAGCGCCGTCGCCCAGGACAATCCGCATGCCTGGAATCGCAATCCCGTTACCGCCGAGGAGATCTCGGAGCCCAGCGCGAGCAACCGGATGATCAGCTGGCCGTACACCAAGCTGATGAACTCGAACAACATGGTCGACCAGGGGGCCGTGCTGATCCTGACGTCGGTGCAGAACGCCGAGCGGCTCCAGATCCCCAGCGACACATGGGTGTTCCCGTATGCGGGAACCGACGCGCACGACACCTATCTGATCGCCGAGCGGGCCGCGTTCGACCGGTCACCGGCCATCCGGATCGCCGGCGGCCGGGCGCTGGAGCTCGCCGGCAAGGGCGTCGACGACATGGACTTCGTCGACCTGTACTCGTGCTTCCCGTCGGCGGTGCAGGTGGCGGCGCGCGAGCTGGGGATCCCGGTCGACGGCGGCCGTGCGTTGACCGTCACCGGCGGACTGACGTTCGCGGGTGGGCCGTGGAACAACTACGTCACCCACTCCATCGCCACCATGGCCGAGAAGCTGGTGGCCTCGCCGGGCACGCTGGGCCTGGTCACCGCCAACGGCGGGTATCTGACCAAGCACAGCTTCGGGGTGTACGGCACGCAACCGCCGACGGGCGAGTTCCGTTGGGAGGACGTGCAATCCGCCGTCGACGCCGAGCCCACCGTGGTCGCCGAGGACCACTGGGAGGGCGTCGGCACGGTGGAGTCGTGGACGACGCCGGTGACCCGTGAGGGTGCGGCGGAGAAGGTGTTCCTCGCGGTGCGCACACCCGACGACACCCGCGCGCTGGCCGTGGTCACCGACGCGTCCGAGGCCGAGACCAGCACCCGCGAGGACATCGCGGGCGTGAAGGTCCGGGTGGACGCCGACGGGACCGCCACCCTCATCTAGCTCCCCTCCGCGATTTCGGCGTGATCACCGGCGATGACCGCCGGTGACCACGCCGAAATCGCGTGTTGACTTCGTCGGCGTCGCTGCATATCGTGACTGCGATCACGTATTGAAACGTTTCAATCTGGAGGCGAGCGGTGGAGTCAGTCGCGGTCACCCGGGTGTGCTTCGTGCTGCACCTCAAACCCGACCGCATCGACGAGTACGTCGCGGCCCACGAATACGTCTGGCCCGACATGCTCGACGCACTGAGGGACGCGGGCTGGCACAACTATTCGCTCTTCGTCCGCGCCGACGACGGTCTGGTCGTCGGGTACCTGGAGACCGACGACTTCGCGGCAGCGCAGTCCCGCATGGCCGAGACAGAGGTCAACGCTCGCTGGCAGGCCGGGATGGCCGACTTCTTCGAGCACCCCACCGGCGTCGCGCCCGATCAGGCGATGACACCGCTCACCGAGTACTTCCACCTCGACTGAAGGAACCCATGAAAATCGGAGCACGCACCACCACGGGCTGGCGGGCGACCATCGCGGTCGCCATGTCCAACTACATCGAGGCCGGGTCGATCATCGCCATCGCCACCAGCCTGGCGTTCTGGCAGTCGGAGTTCCACCTCGGCAACTTCGCCGTCGGCCTGCTCGCGGCGTTGAGCGCCAACGCCTTCGGCGCGGCCATCGGCGCGATCCTCGGCGGCCCGCTGTGCGACCGGTACGGCCGCAAGGCGATCTACACCTACGACCTGCTGGTCTACATGGTTGGCGTGCTGCTCGCCGCCTTCGCCGCCAACTACGCAATGCTCTTGGCCGCCTTCGTCATCACCGGCGTCGCGGTCGGCGCGGGCGTCCCCGCGTCGTGGACCTACATCGCCGAGCAGGCGCCGGCCGACGGTCGCGCCAAGCACGTCGGCACCGCGCAGTTGGCCTGGTCGGTCGGGCCGCTGATCGGGTTCGGCCTGGCCGCCGCGCTGGCGCCGCTGGGCCTGCTCGGATCACGGCTGATCTTCCTGCACCTCTTCGTCGTCGCCGCCGTGGTCTGGTGGGTGCGCCAGGGCCTGGCCGAGTCGCAGATCTGGGCCGAGGAGGGCCGCGACGAACCGGTGCCCGTCGCCAATGCGGTCGGCCTGCGTGGGCTGCGCGGGCTGTTCAGCCGCAAGGTCAACATCACCGCGCTGCTGTTCCTCGGCGGCATCTACCTCTTCTGGAACACCGTCGCCGGCCAGGCGGGCATCTTCATGCCGCGGGTCTACGACGCCGCCGGGCTGCACAGTCCCGTGGCGCAGAACATGCTGCAGGTGCTGGTGTGGGGCTGCACCGTGGCCGCCACCTACTTCGGGTTCATGCGCTACGCCGACCGGGTCTCGCAGCGGCTGCTGTACGTCGTCGGTGCCGCGCTCGGCATCCTTGGCTGGATCGTGCTGGTGGCGTTCACCGACGGCGGGGTGCCGACCATGCTCGCGTTCGCCGTGCTGTGGGGCGTCTCGGCGGGCATCGGCGCGCAGGCGTTCTACAGCCTCTGGGCCAGCGAGCTGTTCGCCACCCCGTACCGGGCCAGCGCGCAGGGCGTGATGTTCTGCGTGGTGCGCAGCTTCACCGGTCTGCTGAGCTACTTCTTCCCGACGCTGCTCGCCGTCACCGGACTGACAGGAGTCGGGCTGCTGCTCATCGGCCTGCTGGTGGTGGCCCTGATCATCGGCGCCGTGTGGGCCCCGGAGACCAGAGGAAAGTCATTGCGGCAGATCGAACTCGAGCGATACGGCAAGATGGAGAACCCGACCACGACGGAGGTGGCAGCCCGATGAACCTGCTCGACAACCTGGCCATCGAACTGCCCTCCTGGGCATTCGGAAACTCCGGTACCCGCTTCAAGGTGTTCGGCACGCCCGGCACCCCGCGCACCGTCGAGGAGAAGATCGCCGACGCGGCGACGGTGCACCGCTTCACGGGGATGGCCCCGACGGTGGCGCTGCACATCCCGTGGGACCGGGTCGACGACTACACCGCCCTCGCCGCGCACGCCGCCGAGCACGGCGTGACGCTCGGGACCGTCAACTCCAACACGTTCCAGGACGACGACTACAAGTTCGGCAGCCTGACCCACCTGGACAAGATGGTCCGGCAGAAGGCGATCGACCACCACCTCGCGTGCATCGAGATCATGAACCAGACCGGATCCCGCGACCTGAAGATCTGGCTCGCCGACGGCACCAACTACCCGGGCCAGGGCGACATCCGAGGCAGGCAGGACCGATTGGCCGAGTCGCTGGCCGCCATCTACCAGCACATCGGCGAGGGCCAGCGAATGGTGTTGGAGTACAAGTTCTTCGAGCCGGCGATGTACATGACCGACGTGCCGGACTGGGGCACCTCGTATGCCCAGGTGTCGGCTCTCGGCGAGCGCGCGAAGGTATGCCTCGACACCGGTCATCACGCGCCCGGCACCAACATCGAGTTCATCGTCGCGCAGCTGCTGCGGCTCGGGAAACTGGGGTCCTTCGACTTCAACTCCCGCTTCTACGCCGACGACGACCTCATCGTCGGCGCGGCCGATCCGTTCCAGCTGTTCCGCATCATGTTCGAGGTGATCCGTGGCGGTGGGCTTGCCGAGGGCAGCGACCTCGCCCTGATGCTGGACCAGTGCCACAACGTCGAGGCCAAGATCCCCGGCCAGATCCGCTCGGTGCTCAACGTCGCCGAGATGACGGCACGGGCAGAACTCGTCGACGTCGACGCACTGGCCGTCGCCCAGGAGTCCGGTGACGTGCTGGGCGCCAACGAGATCTTCATGGACGCCTTCTACACCGACGTCCGTCCGGCCATGGCTCGATGGCGCGCCGAGCGGGGCCTGCCCGAGCATCCGATGCGTGCCTTCGCCGAATCGGGCTACCAGGACACCGTCGTCGCCGAGCGCGTCGGCGGTACTCAATCTTCGTGGGGAGCATGACCACCATGAGCAATCCAACCGTCGACGATCTGATCAACCGGTCCAACCGGCTGGGCTCGGACCCGAAGAACACCAACTACGCCGGGGGCAACACCTCGGCCAAGGGCTCCGACACCGACCCCGTGACGGGTGCGCCCGTCGACCTGTTGTGGGTCAAGGGATCCGGGGGTGACCTCGGCACCCTGACCGAGAACGGACTGGCCGTGCTGCGGCTGGACCGCATGCGCGCGCTGGTCGACGTCTACCCCGGCGTGGAGCGCGAGGACGAGATGGTCGCCGCCTTCGACTACTGCCTGCACGGGCGGGGTGGCGCGGCACCGTCGATCGACACCGCGATGCACGGCCTGGTCGACGCGGCCCACGTCGACCACCTGCACCCCGACTCCGGCATCGCGCTGGCGACCGCGGCCGACGGTGAGGCGCTGACCAAGCAGATCTTCGGTGATCGCGTGGTGTGGGTGCCGTGGCGCAGGCCGGGCTTCCAGCTCGGTCTCGACATCGCCGAGATCAAGGAGCGCAATCCACAGGCGATCGGCACGATCCTCGGCGGCCACGGCATCACCGCGTGGGGCGACACCTCGGCCGAGGCGGAGGCGCGGTCGTTGGAGATCATCGACACGGTGCAGCGGTACCTCGACGCCAACGGCCGCCCGCAGCCCTTCGGCGCCCCGCTGGACGGCTACGGCGCGCTGCCCGACGACCGGCGTCGCGCGAAGGCCGCCGAGCTGGCCCCGTTCGTCCGTGGTCTCGCGTCGGCCGACAAGCCCCAGGTCGGCCATTTCACCGACGATCCGCGGGTGCTCGAATTCCTCTCCAGCGCTGAGCATCCGAGGCTGGCCGCGCTGGGCACCAGCTGCCCGGACCACTTCCTGCGCACCAAGGTCAAGCCCATGGTGCTCGACCTACCCGCGGACGCGTCCGTCGAGGACGCCAAGGCCAGGCTGACCGAACTGCACGAGCAGTACCGCGCCGACTACGCCGACTACTACCAGCGGCATGCCTCGCCCGAGTCGCCCGCCATGCGCGGTGCCGACCCGGCGATCGTGCTGATTCCCGGCGTCGGCATGTTCAGCTACGGCAAGGACAAGCAGACGGCCCGGGTGGCCGGCGAGTTCTACCTCAACGCGATCAACGTGATGCGCGGCGCGGAGGCCATCTCGACCTACGCTCCCATCGACGAGGCCGAGAAGTTTCGCATCGAGTACTGGTCTCTGGAGGAGGCCAAGCTGGCACGGATGCCCAAGCCGAAACCACTGGCCACTCGCATTGCGTTGGTCACGGGGGCGGCGTCCGGGATTGGCAAGGCCATCGCGCAACGCCTTGCCGCCGAGGGCGCCTGCGTCGTCATCGCCGACCTGGACGCCGAAAAGGCCGGCGCCGCAGCTCGAGAGATCGGCAACAGCGACGCGGCGATCGGGATCGCCGCCGACGTGACCGACGAGGCGGCCGTGCAGGCCGCCGTCGACGCGACCGTGCTGGCGTTCGGTGGCATCGACATCGTGGTCAACAACGCCGGTCTGTCCCTGTCGAAGTCGCTGCTGGAGACCACGGCCGCCGACTGGGACCTGCAGCACAACGTGATGGCCCGCGGCTCGTTCCTGGTCTCGAAGGCGGCCGCCCGCGCGCTGATCGACCAGAAGCTGGGCGGCGACATCATCTACATCTCGTCGAAGAACTCGGTGTTCGCCGGGCCCAACAACATCGCGTACTCCGCGACCAAGGCAGACCAGGCGCACCAGGTGCGGCTGCTGGCCGCCGAACTCGGCGAGCACGGCGTCAAGGTCAACGGCATCAACCCCGACGGCGTGGTCCGTGGCTCCGGGATCTTCGCGGGCGGCTGGGGCGCCAAGCGGGCCGCGGTCTACGGCGTGCCCGAGGAAGAGCTGGGCGCCTACTACGCGCAGCGCACCCTGCTCAAACGCGAAGTGCTGCCGGAGAACATCGCCAACGCGGCCTTCGCGCTGTGCACCTCGGACTTCTCGCATACGACCGGGTTGCACGTGCCGGTGGATGCGGGCGTGGCCGCCGCGTTCCTCCGATGAGCACCGGCCGGTTCGTCGCGGTCGACTTGGGCGCCACCAGCGGCCGGGTCATGCTGGCCGACGTCGGACCCGGCGTTCTCGAGATGCGCCAGCTCATCCGCTTCCCCAACGACCCGGTCTACCTCTGGAACGGCCGGCGCACGGCGATGCACTGGGACCTGCCCGGCCTGTTCGGCCGCGTGTGCAGCGGGTTGGCCGAGGCGTCCCGCGTCGCGCCCGACGCGACGAGCGTCGGGGTCGACTCGTGGGCCGTCGACTACGGGCTGCTGCGCAACGGCACATTGCTCGGGCTGCCCTACAACTATCGCGACGCGCGCTGCGCGCTCGGCGCCGACACCGTGCACGAGACGCTGTCGCAGGACCGCATTCACGCCCGCAACGGACTGCAGTACCTGGCGTTCAACACGATGTTCCAGCTGGCGGCCGACAAGGCCGAGGGCCTGCTCGACGTCGCCGACACCGCCCTGTTGGTGCCGGATCTGATCGGCTACTGGCTGACCGGGCGCGCGTCGACGGAGCGGACCAATGCCTCGACCACCGGGCTGCTCGGCGTCGACGGGACGTGGGACACCGAACTGGAGTCGATGCTCGGACTGCCCCACGGACTCTTTCCCGAGCTCGCCGAACCGGGTGCCGACCTCGGTGGCGTGCTGCCCGACCTCGCCGAACGGGCGGGGTTCGGCACCGGCCTTCGCGTCACCACCGTGGCGTCCCACGACACCGCCTCGGCCGTCGTCGCCATTCCGATGGACGCGGCGTCGGCGGCGTACGTCTCCTGCGGCACCTGGGCGCTGGTGGGCGTCGAGTTGGGCGCCCCGGTGATGAGCGCGGCCGCCCGCTCCGCCAACTTCACCAACGAAGTGGGCGCCGACGGACGAATCCGCTTCCTGCGCAACGTGATGGGGCTCTGGCTGCTCAGCGAGTCGGTGCGTCACTGGGAGCGTGACGGCTCCCGCGTCGACCTGCCCCTGCTGCTGGAGCAGGCCGCGGCCTGCCCGGCGCCGTCGGAGGTGTTCGACGGAGACGACCCGCAGTTCGTCGAACCCGGTGACATGCCGGGACGGATCGCGGCGTGGTACCGGGAACGCGGTCTGCCCGCGCCGGCGAGTCGCCCGGAGATGGCGCGCGCGATCGTCGAGAGTCTCGCCGCCGGGTTCGCCCGGGGGGTGGAGCAGTCGGCCGCTCTGACGGGTGTCCCCGTGGAGACCGTCCATCTGGTCGGGGGCGGGGCGCGCAACCGGCTGCTGTGTCAGTCGCTTGCCAACCGGGTAGGCAAGCCGGTGGTCGTCGGACCGGTGGAGGCCACCGCGATCGGCAACGTGCTGTTGCAGGCGCGTGCCCACGGACTGCTGCATGGCGACCTCGACGACCTTCGTGGGACGATGTCCACCACGTTGGCGGGCGAACGCATCGAGCCGCAACGGGCTCCGGTAGGGAGGGTATGACGATGAACCACTCGACGAATCACTTGACCAGGCGGCGGCTGCCCAGCCGGCACGATCTCGCGCCGCTGATGCAGTTCAAGAAGCCCGAGTTCGACGCGACCAAGCGCCGGCTCGACAAGGCGTTGACGATCGAGGACCTGCGCCGCATCGCCAAGCGCCGGACCCCTCGGGCGGCGTTCGACTACACCGACGGCTCCGCGGAGGCCGAGCTGTCCATCGCTCGGGCCCGGCAGGCGTTCTCCGACGTCGAGTTCCACCCGGCGATCCTGCGCGACGTGTCCAAGGTGAGCACCGGCTGGGACGTGCTTGGCGCGCCGGTGGCGATGCCCTTCGGGATCGCGCCCACGGGCTTCACCCGGATGATGCACACCGAGGGTGAGATCGCCGGTGCCCATGCCGCCGCGCGGGCGGGCATCCCGTTCTCGCTGTCGACGATGGGCACCACCGCCATCGAGGACGTCAAGGCCGCCAACCCGCTGGGGCGCAACTGGTTTCAGCTGTACATGTGGAAGGACCGCGACAAGTCGATGGCCCTGGTCGAGCGGGCCGTCGCGGCCGGCTACGACACTCTGCTCGTCACCGTCGACGTACCGGTCGCGGGTGCTCGTCTGCGCGACAAGCGCAACGGCATGTCCATCCCACCGGCGCTGACCCTGCGGACCGTCGCGAACGCGCTGCCGCGCCCGCAGTGGTGGATCGACTTCCTGACCACCGAGCCGCTGGCGTTCGCGTCGCTGGACCGGTGGTCGGGCACCGTCGCGGAGTTGCTGGACACCATGTTCGACCCCACCGTGACCTTCGAGGACCTCGCCTGGATCAAGTCGCAGTGGCCGGGCAAGTTCGTGGTCAAGGGCGTGCAGACCGTGGCCGACGCCAGGGCCGTCGCCGACCTGGGGGTCGACGCGGTGCTGCTGTCCAATCACGGTGGGCGCCAACTCGACCGGGCGCCGATCCCGTTCCATCTGCTGCCCGAGGTGGTCCGCGAGGTCGGCAAGGACGTCGAGGTGCACCTCGACACCGGCATCATGTCGGGTGCCGACGTGGTGGCCGCGATCGCGATGGGCGCGCGGTTCACGTTGATCGGGCGGGCCTATCTCTACGGGTTGATGGCGGGCGGGGAGGCCGGGGTGAACCGGGCCATCGAGATCCTCTCCGGCCAGGTGGAGCGGACCATGCGCCTGCTGGGCGTGAACTCGCTCGAGGAGCTCACTCCCGCCCACGTCACGCAGCTGGAGCGGCTGGCCCCGCGGCAACCGACGACGAGGGGCTAACCGCAGTGGCCGCCGGAATTCGTGACGTCGCCGCGGCGGCGTCGGTCTCCGTCGGCACCGTGTCGAACGTGCTCAACGCACCGGAGCGGGTGGCCCCGGCCACCGTCGCGCGGGTGCAGGCCGCGATCGAGAAGCTGGGCTTCGTGCGCAACGACGCCGCGCGGCAGCTGCGTGCGGGCCGCTCGCGCTGCGTGGGCCTGTTGGTGCTCGACGTCGGCAACCCGTTCTTCACCGACGTGGCGCGGTCCGCGGAACTCCGTGCCGCACAGCACAATCTGATCGTCCTGCTGGGCACCTCGGACGACGACCCGGGACGCGAACGCACCTACCTGGAGATCTTCGAGGAGCAACGCGTCTTCGGTCTGCTGATCTCACCCGTGGGCGAGGATCTGGACCGGCTGCTCGCGCTGCACCGCCGCGGCGTGCCGGTGGTGCTGGTGGACCGTGACGGCACCGGGACGCCGTTTGCCTCGGTGGCCGTCGACGACGTCGCCGGGGGCCGGCTGGCGGCGACGCATCTGTGCGAGCAGGGGCGACGGCGCATCGCCTACGTCGGCGGTCCGCAGGGCCTGCGCCAGGTCGCGGACCGGCTGGCGGGGGCGCGGGCGGCAGTCGACCAATTCCCTGGCGCGACACTGGAAGTCGTCGCCACCGAGGAACCCAGTGTGCTGGCGGGTCGCGCGGCCGGCGAGCGGCTGTGCGAGCGCCCCGCCGACCAGCGGCCCGACGCCGTATTCTGCGCGAACGATCTGTTGGCGATCGGCATGCTGCAGGGTCTGGCCGGCGGCGGGGTCAGCGTCCCGGGTGACGTCGCGCTGATCGGCTACGACGACATCGACTTCGCGCGGTCGGCGGCGGTGGCATTGTCGTCGATTCGCCAGCCGAGTGCGGACATCGGCACGACGGCGCTCGACCTCCTGCTCGCCTGCGCGGAGGCGCCGGCGGCGGAGCCCCGTCACGTGATGTTCCGGCCGGAACTGGTCGCCCGCGCCTCGACTACTTGATGGTGTAGCCGCCGTCGATCACCAGGTCGGCCCCGTTCACCATCGCGGCGGCGTCGGAGGCCAGATAGATTGCCGCGGCGGCGATCTCGTTGGGGTAGGCGAATCTGCCGGTGGGGATCAGCTTCTTGAGCGCCTCGCCCTTGGGGTTGTCCCACGCCTTGATGCCGAGATCGGTCAGCACGACGGTGGGGGAGATGCTGTTGACCCGGACGCCCCGGCCCGCCCATTCGGTGGCGAGCACCTTGGTGATGCCGAGGACGCCGAACTTCGAGGCGCAGTAGGCGACGTGCTCGTCGATGGCGACGCTGGCGGCCTGGGAGGCCATGTTGACGATCACGCCACGCCCGGCGGCGAGCATGTGCTTGCCGACGGTCTGGCACATCAGGAAGGTGCCCTTGAGGTTGACGGCCATGGTCGAGTCCCAGTCGGCGAGCGACAGCTCCTCCGCCGGTGCGAGCCTGGCGATTCCGGCGCTGTTGACCAGGACGTCGATCCGGCCGTGGTCGGCGACGACGGCGTCCACCGTGGCCTGGACCGAGGTGGGGTCGGACACGTCGCAGGTGTAGCCGTCGTCGGTGGCCAGGTCGGCGATGGCGACGGTGGCGCCCTTGGCGGCGAATCCTGCCGCGATGGCCGCCCCGATTCCGGAGGCGCCGCCGGTCACCAGGGCGACCCGGTCGTCGAGCCGGAAGTCGAAGTTCACCGTGGGTTCGGTTGCGTCGGGCATCTCTCTCATCTCTCCTCGTCGGTGGTGGGCGTGATCAGGCGAGAACTGCTGTGGCGATGTCGATGTCGGTGACCAGTGACGACACCAGACCCGAGTTGAGCACGGCCTGGGTGGCGGCGGCCTTCTCCTTGCCGGCCGCGATGGCGATCCGGGTGGGAATGGCGCGCAACACCGATTCGTCGATGCCCATCCGGCGTTCGTCGAGTCCGGGCACGCGCTGGCCGTCCGCGTCCAGCAGCAGCGCGCAGGTTTCGGCGCAGACGCCTGCCGCGTCGAGGGCACGGGTCTCGTCGGCGGTCAACGCCTCGTAGACCTGGGAGGCGCCGTCGGTCCACGCGCCGACCGAGACGATGGCGCAGCTGACCGAGGAGTGGCGGGCGGTGGTCTCGCGGATCTGCGGCGTGTCGCCAAGGCTCCGGGCGGTGCGGGCGTCGGTGACGACCAGGGGGGCGTACAGCGGCCACGAGTCGCCTCCGCTGACTTCGCTGATGCGCCGGACGAGGTCGGTGCCGTTGGAGGCGATGGCGCCCGCCATGCCCGTGAGTTGGACGACGTCGCAACGGGGCAACGCGGTCAGATAGGGCGCGATGTGGGTCAGGGTGCGGCCACAGTCGACGCCCACGACGTCGCCGTCGCGCAAGATCGACTGCAGCAGTTCGGCCATGGCCTTGGCGACGGCGTCGACGTGGTCGGCGGCGTTCGTCGAATCCGCCGACACGGCGTAGGCGTGTTCGAGCCCGTACTGGCGCTGCAGCGCCGTCGACAGTTCGACGTCGACGGCGCCGGGGTTGTGGATCTTGATCTCCACCATCCCGGACTCGAGGGCCTCGTCGAGCATTCTGGCGACCTTGAAGCGGGAGAGCCCGAACTCCTCGGCGATCTGGATTCGCGTGCGTCCCTCGATGTAGTACCGACGGGCGATCACCGCACGCTGGAACAGCTCGTCGGGCCCCATGGGTCGCCTCCCGTCATTCCCGAACCGTTAGGCTCACACCGCTTCTGCACATATGTGCAGAGACGTTGACATGTGAGCATAGCCATTGCATGATCCACATCACAAAGAAACTCACGAGCAGCAAGGTTGACAGTTGAGCAGCGACGCCCACGGTCTTGACGACGAAGGCCTGGCCGATCTCGCGGGCGAGGTGTTGTCCCGGGAGTCCGCCGCGCTCGTTGCGCTGGTCGGGACGGTCGAGTCCTCCGTCGTCGCCGTGGCCCGCCAGATGATCGCCGTGTCGGGCAAGGTCGTGACGACCGGTTCGGGCACGTCCGGAATCATGGCCGAGCGGTTGGCGCATCTGCTGTCGGTCTGCGGGACGCCCGCGGTCTACCTCCCGTCGATGGACGCACTGCACGGCGGGATGGGGGCGATCACGCCGGCCGACCTCGTCGTCGCGATCTCCAAGACCGGCCAGAGCAGCGAACTCACCAGCCTGGTCGAGCGACTCTGCAGCCGCGGCATTCACGTCGTCGCACTCACCGAGAGCCCCGATTCGCCCTTCGCCGCCGCGGCGAGCAGCGTCGCGGCGCTGCCGCCGACGCCGTCCGGAGCCGATCCCGGCGACATGATCGCCATGGCGAGCACCCTTGCCGTCGGGGCGTGGAGTGACGCGGTGGCGGTGGTGACCATGTCGATGCGCGGGCACACCCTCGGCGACGTCGTCGACGGTCACCCCGCCGGCGGCGTCGGTCAACGCGTCCTCGGCGACCAGTCGGCACCCGTGGTGCGCGGCGCATGACGACACCGGCGGTCATGGGCGTCGACTCGTCGACGCAGTCGTGCAAGGTCGAGATCAGGGATCTGGGCACCGGCAAAATCCTGGGATCGGGCGCCGCCCCGCACCCGCCCGCCTTTCCGCCCTCGAGCGAACAGCATCCGGGTGACTGGGTCGACGCACTGGTCGCGGCCGCCAACCGGGCCGTCGCCGCCTGCACCGAGACGCCCGACGTCCGCGCGATCTCCGTTGCGGCGCAATGCCACGGCCTTGTCCTGCTCGACGAGCGCGGCGAGGTGCTGCGCGCCGCCAAGCTCTGGAACGACACCACCGGCTCGCCCAACCTCGCGCGACTGGTCGAGCGCATCGGTGCACGCCGGTGGGTGATGCGGATCGGCACGTTGCCGACGGCCGCCTTCACCATCGCGAAGCTGGCGTGGGTCGCCGAGCACGAGCCCGGGCTGCTGGACCGGGTCGCCACGATTCTGCTGCCGCACGACTACCTGACCTACTGGCTGACCGGCGAGAAGGTCACGGACCGCTCCGACGCGTCCGGCACCGGCTACTTCGACGCGGTTGAGGGACAGTGGATTCCGTCGTACCTGGAGGTGGCGGGCGGGGCCAGGGACTGGGCCGCCAAACTGCCGACCGTGCTGGGACCGGCCGACGCCGCGGGCCGGGTGCTGCCGGGCCGCGCCGCCCTGCTCGGCATCGGTGACGACGTCGTGGTCGGTGCCGGCGGCGGCGACCAGCACGCGGCCTATCTGGGTCTCGGACTGACCGACGGCGACCAGTACTTCAGCATCGGGACCTCCGGCGTGGTGGCGACGTCGTCGCGCGGGCCGGTGTTCGACACGACCGGTGCCGTGGATGGCGTAGCCGACATGACGGGCGGGTATCTGCCCCTGATGAGTACCCTCAACGCCGCGCGGGTCGTCGACCGCGCAGCGGTGTTGCTGGGCACCGACCTGGCCGGCATCGCCGAGCTGGCGCTCGCGGCCGGACCCACCCAGGGCCCGGTGCTGGTGCCGTTCCTCGACGGGGAGCGCACCCCGGACCGCCCCGACGCGCGCGGCGCCTTCGCCGACCTCACCTCGTCGACCACGCGCGAAGAACTCGCACGCGCCTTCGTGGAGGGTCCACTGCTGTCGCTGCTCTCCGGACGTGACAGCCTGTTGGCATGCGGCGTCGAGATGCGCGGCGCCGCAACGGCCGTGGGCGGTGGAGCGCGCTCACCCGCGACGCTGCAACTGCTGGCCGACCTGCTGGGCGACGAAGTCACGCTGCCCGACGTGGACGAGGCGACCGCCCGCGGCGCCTGCATCCAGGCCGCCGCCGTGGCGACCCAGGCCGACCGGGCCGGGCTGGTCGACCTGGCCAAGCGGTGGCAGCCCGAGGCCAGGATCCGCGTCGCACCTCGGCAGCACGGCCGCGACCTCGGCGCCCTGCGTGCCCGGTGGGCGACGTTGGCGGCGTCACCGATCCTCGACGGAGGCGGCCGATGATCACCCTCAACCCGTGGCACCGCGACTTCCCCGGTCTGCTGGCCGGCTCGGTCTACTCCACGCCGGAATCCCGGGTCGCCGCCGCGCAGGCCCTGGCCGACACCGGCCTCGACGTCCACGTCGACGTCATGGCCGCCTCGGAGGGCTTACCCGCCGGCGTGAGTCTGGCTGAGCTGCAGATGATCTCGAGCACCGTCGACCGCGCGCGGATCGGCGTCCACCTGATCGGCTCCGCCGACTTCGTCGACGCGGTGCTCCCCAAGATCCTCGCCGTGCACCCGGGGGTGGTGTTCCTGCCGTGGCAGGCCTTCACCTCCGAGCGGGCCCACGCCATCCGCGACGCCGGCGGCGCGGCGTGGATCGCGGTGTGGCGAGAATGGGACGGCCTCACCGATCCCGAGTGGCCCGCCGACCCCGACGGCGTCCTGGTGATGCTGATCGAACCCGGCACCAAGGACCGTTGCCGACTCGAGCGACTGAGTCTGGTGACCGCCTGCACCACCAGATCCGAACTACCCGTTGCCGTCGACGGCGGCGTCACCGAGGAGATCGCGCCGTTGTGCGCGGCCGCCGGTGTCGCGCAGATGGTCGTCGGCCGGGCCCTCATGACATCCGAACGAAGGGAAGCAATATGACCGAGACTGTTGCCGACACGATGCGCGCCAGCGTGATGACCGGGGTCGGCACGTTGAAGATCGAGGACCGTCCCGTCCCCACGCCGGGGGCCCACGAGGTTCTCGTCGAGGTGGCCGCGGTCGGTGTGTGTGGTTCCGACGTGCACTACTACCGGCACGGGCGCATCGGCGACTTCGTCGTCGAGGATCCGATGATCCTCGGTCACGAGCTGTCGGGCCGCATCGCCGTCGTCGGCGACCAGGTCGACCCGACGCGGGTCGGCCAGCGGGTGGCCGTCGAGCCGCAGCACCCCTGCCGCCGGTGCAAGCAGTGCATGGCCGGGCGGTACAACCTCTGCCCGTACATGGAGTTCTACGCCACGCCGCCGATCGACGGCGCGTTCTGCCGCTACGTCCTCATCGACGCCGAATTCGCCCATCCCGTACCGGATTCGATGACCGACGAGGCTGCCGCCCTGCTGGAGCCGCTGTCGGTCGCCGTCACCACCATGCGCAAGGCGCACGTCGCGCCCGGCACCTCGGTGCTCATCGCGGGCGCCGGACCGATCGGCGTCATCTGCGCGCAGGCAGCGCGCGCCTTCGGCGCCTCCCGCATCGTCGTGTCCGACCCGCTCGAGTCCCGGCGCGAAGCCGTGCTGCGGTTCGGTGCCACCGAGGTGCTCGATCCGATGGTCGACGACGTCGCCGCGCTCGACCCTCAGGTCGACGTGTTCATCGACGCCAGCGGCGCCGCTCCGGCGGTTACCAGCGGCATCAAGGCCGTGGGGCCGGCCGGCCACGTCGTCCTGGTGGGAATGGGCTCGGGTGACTACCCGTTGCCGATCGGCCACATCCAGAACATGGAGATCAACGTGACCGGGGTGTTCCGCTACACCGACACCTGGCCCGCGGCAATCCATTTGGTGAGCTCGGGTGCGGTCGACCTGGACGGGATGGTGACGGGGCGCTACGACCTCGAGCACGTCGGCGAGGCGCTCGACAGCGACACCGACCCGGCCAGCCTCAAGTCGATCGTGGTGCCCTCGTGACCAAGCGCTCACCCTTCGACCTGACCGGACGCACCGCCCTGGTCACCGGTGGCAACCAGGGACTCGGGCGGGCGTTCGCCTTCGGTCTGGCCGACGCCGGTGCCACGGTGGCCATCGCCGGCCGCAGCGCCGAGCGCAACGCCACGGTCGTCGCGGAGGCGGCGGAGGCCGGACACACGATGCACCCGATCACCGCCGACATCACCAAGTCGGACGACGTCGCCCGGATGACTGCCGAGGCGATCGAGGCACTCGGCCACGTCGACGTTCTCGTCAACAACGCCGGCACCTGCTACCACGCCGACTCGTGGGACGTCACCGAGCAGCAGTGGGACGACGTGTTCGACCTCAACGTCAAGGCGCTGTGGGCCTGCTCGCTCGCGGTGGGCGCGCACATGCGTGAGCGCGGCTCGGGCTCGGTGGTCAACATCGGGTCGATGTCCGGGCTGATCGTGAACCGGCCGCAGATGCAGCCGGCGTACAACGCGTCGAAGGCGGCGGTGCACCACCTCACCAAATCGCTTGCCGCCGAATGGGGTCCGCTGGGCATCCGCGTCAATGCGCTGGCACCGGGCTACTGCAAGACGGAGATGGCTCCGGTCGACCGGCCCGACCTCAAGCGGTACTGGATCGACGACGCACCCATGCAGCGCTACGCGATGCCCGAGGAGATCGCGCCCAGCGTGGTCTTCCTCGCCAGCGACGCCGCGTCGTTCATCACGGGGTCGGTACTGGTCGCCGACGGCGGGTACACCGCATGGTGACCCCGGCCGCCCCCGGGGCCAACCGCCGCGTCGTCGTCAACGCCATCGACGACGTCGTCTTCGAAACCGTGCCCGAGACCGGACCCGAGGCAGGCGAGGTCCGCATCCGCGGCACCGTCGTCGGCATCTGCGGCTCCGACACCCACGCCGCATGCGGGCACCACCCGTTCATCGACTTGCCGTACCGCCCCGGGCACGAGGTGATCGGCGTCGTCGACGCCGTCGGCGCCGGGGTCGACGACTCGTGGATCGGCACCCGCGTGGTCGTGGAGCCCAACCTCGCCTGCGGGCACTGCACGCAGTGCGCGGCCGGCCGCTACAACATCTGCCGGGAACTGCTGGTGCTCGGCTGCCAGACCCCGGGTGGCCTGGCCGACAGCTTCACCGTCGCCGTCGACCGGGTCATCGCGCTGGATCCCGCACTCGACGACGACCACGCGATCCTGATCGAACCGCTGGCCACCCCTGTGCACGCCGTCCGCCGCGCCGCCGAGACGGTCGGCGACCTGCGCGACCGTCCCGTCGTGGTGATCGGGGCGGGCCCCATCGGGCTGTTCGTGCTGCTGGCCCTGCGCAATGCCGGCGCAAAGGTCGTCGTCGCCGACCTCCTGGACTCCAAGCGGGAGCGCGCCGAAAGGCTCGGTGCGGCGGGCACGTTCGACCCGACCGCACCCGACGCGGTCTCCTCGGCGCTGGCGCTGCTCGGCGGTCCCGCCGCCGTCGTCGTCGACTGCGTCGCCAGGGAGAGCTCGGTGGCCCAGGCGATCGAGTTGGTCGACAAGGGCGGTGCCGTCATGATCGTCGGAGTCGCCGCGGGCGCCGTCCCGGTGCGACTCGACCTGATCCAGGATCGGGAGATCGCGCTGATCGGCAGTCTGATGTACGTCCGCGAGGACTACACCGCGGCGATGGACATGCTGGCCGCCGGCGTCGTCCCCGTCGACGAGATCATCACGGCCCGCTACGACTTCGAACACTCCGCCGAGGCGTTCGGTGCGTCGATGGATCCGGAGAACGTGAAGGTCCTAGTTCAGATGGGAAGTGGATCATGAGTTCGGCGATCCTCGAATGTGCCGACATCACCAAGAGTTTCGGCGGTGTCCCGGTGCTCAAGGGCATCACCCTGGACCTCGAGCCCGGGACGGTCACCGCGCTGGCCGGTGAGAACGGTGCCGGCAAATCGACGCTGATGAAGATCGTCAGCGGCCAGTACAGCGCCGACGGCGGAACCGTGACGGTGTCGGGCACCCACCTGACCCCCGGCAATCCCCGTGACGCGGTTCGCCACGGCGTGGCCATCGTGCCGCAGGAGCTGGCGTCCATCGAGGACATGACGGTCTACGAAAACCTGTTCGTGGGGCGGGAGATCAAGGCCGGGCCGTTCCTGAACCGCAAGGCGATGATCGGCGAGGCGAAGGAAGCCCTGGCGGTGTTCGGCGTGGACATCTCGCCGACCGCCCGGATGGGCAGCCTGCCGGTGGGCCTGCGCCAGATCGTGGAGATCGTCAAGGCCGCCCGCACCGGGGCCCAGGTGGTCATGCTCGACGAACCCACCTCGGCCATCTCCGAACGCGAGGTCGAGGGGCTGTACGGCATCGTCCGGCGGCTGCGCGAACACGGTGTCGCGATGGTGTACACCACCCACAAGATGGCCGAGATCCGCGCGATCGCCGACCGCGTGGTGGTGCTTCGCGACGGCGGGCTGATCCTCGACAAGCCGCTCACCGAGGTCTCCGACGACGACATCGTGACCGCGATGATCGGCCGCGAACTCAACGGGCTGTTCCCCGAGCTCGTCGCGCCGAAGACCGACGCCGTGCTCCAGGTGCGCGACCTCCAGGTCGACGGCGCGTCCGAACCGGTCTCCTTCTCCGTCGGCTCCGGTGAGATCGTCGGTCTCGCCGGGCTGGTCGGCGCGGGCCGAACCGAGTTGCTGGAGGCCATCTTCGGCGCCCGGCACACCAGTTCCGGCGAGATCGTCGTGCGGGGCAGCAAGGTCAAGCGCAACTCGCCGGCCGCCGCGATCACCGCGGGCATGGCCATGGTGCCCGAGGATCGCAAGATCTCCGGAGTCGTGCTGTCCATGAGCGTGCTCGACAACGGATCGCTGCCGCGGCTGTCGTCGTTCAGCGTCGCGGGCTGGCTGAAGGGCAAGGCCCGGACGAAGGCCGTCTCCGACGTGATGAAGTCGGTGCGGCTCCGCAGCAGCGGAATGGGCCAACTCGTCGGCACGCTCTCGGGCGGCAACCAGCAGAAGGTCGTGTTGGCCCGCTGGTTGACCGGTGACGTCAACGTACTGCTGCTCGACGAACCGACCCGCGGGGTCGACGTCGGGGCGCGCAGCGAGATCTACCGCATCATCACCGAATTCGCCGAAGCAGGCATGGCGGTGCTGATGGCGTCGTCGGACATGCCGGAGATCATCGGGCTGTCCCACCGCGCCTTCGTCATGCGTGACGGCACCTTCGTCGGCGAGCTCGACCGCGACGCCCTCGACCATCCGGCGGTGCAGGAATCCGTGTTCCGGATGGCCACTGCACTCGACGGACCCACACACGTCCAACATCCCGACCCGGAGGAAGAATCGTGACCACCCCAGTCGACACCGACACGAGCCCGGAGCCGTCCGGCAGCACACCGGTCGTCACGTCGCCGATCACGGGGGAGCCCGTGCGGCTGTTCTCCCGCGAATGGATCGGCGGCATCGCGCTGCGTTATTCGATGGTCATCATCATGCTGCTGGTGATCGCCTACTTCAGTTACCGCAGTGCGCGTTTCGGCACCGTGGACAACCTGCTCACCATCCTGGTGGCGGCGGCGCCGTTCGCGTTGATCGCGCTGGGCCAGACGCTGGTGGTCCTCACCGGCGGCATCGACCTGTCGGTCGGCTCGGTGATCGCGGTGTCCGCCATGGCGGGTGCGGCGACGGCGAAGGCCAACCCGGGCCAGGTCTGGATGACCGTCGGCGTGGCCATGCTCGTCGGTCTGGCGGTCGGCTCGCTCAACGGAATCATGGTGTCGCGCATCAACGTGCCACCGTTCATCGCCACCCTCGGCACGTTGACGGCCGGCTCGGGTCTGGCCTACGTGATCGGTGGCGGCGCCCCGATCAACGGGCTGCCCGCCGAGTTCGGCTCCATCGCCAACACCAAGATCTTCGGTCTGACCATCCCCGTCGTCGTCATGATCCTCGGCATCATCGTGCTGGCGATCGTGATGAAGCGGACCACCTACGGCATGCGCGTCTACGCCGTCGGCGGCAACCGCAACGCCGCCGAGATCGCCGGCATCAACGCCAAGAACGTGCTCTTCAGCGTGTACGCGTTCTCGGGTCTGCTGGCGGGCATCTCCGGAGTGATGCTGGCCTCCCGCGTCATCTCGGGCCCCCCAAATCTGGGGCAGGGCTACGAGCTCGACGCCATTGCGGCGGTCGTCATCGGTGGCGCCAGCCTGATGGGTGGTCGCGGCACCATCTGGGGAACGGTGCTCGGCCTCTTCATCATTCAGACGCTGAACAACGGCCTCGACATCCTCGTCGTGCCCGCCTACTGGCAGGACGTGATCAAGGGTGTGCTGATCGTCGCAGCGGTTGCGGTCGACGTGTGGTCGACGCGGCGAAGAACGTAAGACCCTTGTCCTCGAGAACTGCTTCACAACAACGAATGAGAGTGAGAGACCAGATGAGACTGACAACGAAGTTCGTCGCCATCGCCTCGGCGGGGGTGCTCGGCTTGGGCCTGACCGCGTGTGGCGCGGGCGACACCGAATCCCAGAGCGGCAAGACCCGGATCGGCGTCTCGGTGTACGACATGAGCTCGTTCATCACCGCGGGCAAGGAGGGGATGGACCAGTACGCCAAGGACAACAACATCGAGTTGGTGTGGAACTCGGCCAATCTCGACGTCTCCACCCAGGCCAACCAGGTCGACCAGATGATCAACCAGGGCGTCGCCGCGATCATCGTGGTTCCCGTGCAGGCCGATTCGCTCGCTCCGCAGGTGGCGTCGGCCAAGGCCAAGGGCATTCCGCTGGTCCCGGTCAACGCCGCGCTGAACAGCAAGGACATCGCCGCCAACGTGCAGCCCGACGACGTCAAGGCCGGCGAGCAGGAAATTCAGATGATGGCCGACAAGCTCGGCGGCAAGGGCAACATCGTCGTGCTGCAGGGTCCGCTCGGCCAGTCCGGTGAACTCGACCGCACCAAGGGCATCCAGAACGTCCTGGCCAAGTACCCGGACATCAAGGTGCTGGCGATGGACACCGCCAACTGGAAGCGCGACGAGGCCGTCAACAAGACGAAGAACTGGATCTCGGGCTTCGGTCCGCAGATCACCGGTGTGGTCGCCGAGAACGACGACATGGGCCTCGGCGCGCTGCAGGCCCTCAAGGAGGCCGGTCGCTCCGGGGTTCCGATCGTCGGCATCGACGGCATCGAGGACGGACTGAACGCCGTCAAGAGCGGTGAGTTCATCGGTACCTCACTGCAGAACGGCACCGTGGAGCTCTCTGCAGGGCTGGCGGTCGCCAACGCGCTGGCCAAGAAGGAGCAGGTCAACACCAACCCGGTCTACATCATGCCGGCGATCACGCAGGCCAACGTCGACGTCGCGATCGAGCACGTCGTCACCAAGCGCGCGGAGTTCCTGGCCGGACTCTCCGAGCTGACCAAGAAGAACCTTCAGACCGGCGACATCGCCTACGAGGGCATCCCCGGCCAGAAGCAGCCGTAAGACCCCGTTCCACACCCCAATTCGCACGACGACTGGAGAAAGTCCGAAGATGAGATTGACCATGAAGCTGGGCGCCATCGCCTCGGCAGGCCTGCTGGGACTGGGCCTGAGCGCCTGCGGCGCCGGTGACACCGACGCCAACAGCGGCACCACGAAGATCGGCGTCACGGTGTACGACATGAGCTCGTTCATCACCGCCGGCAAGGAGGGCATGGAAACCTATGCCAAGGCCAACAACATCGAACTGGTGTGGAACTCGGCGAACAACGACGTGTCCACCCAGGCCAGCCAGGTCGACTCGCTGATCAACCAGGGCGTCGCCGCGATCATCGTGGTTCCGGTGCAGGCGGATTCGCTGGGCCCGCAGATCGCGACGGCGAAGTCCAAGGGCATTCCGCTGCTTGCGGTCAACGCCGCGCTGGACAGTCCCGACCTGGCGGGCAACGTGCAGCCCGACGACGTGGCTGCCGGTGCTCAGGAGATGCAGATGATGGCCGACCGCCTCGGCGGCAAGGGCAACATCGTCATCCTCCAGGGACCGCTCGGCGGCTCCGGTGAGATCAACCGCGGCAAGGGCATCGACCAGGTGCTGGCCAAGTACCCGGACATCAAGGTGCTCGCCAAGGACACCGCGAACTGGAAGCGCGACGAAGCGGTCAACAAGACGAAGAACTGGATCTCCAGCTTCGGACCGCAGATCAACGGCGTCGTGTCGCAGAACGACGACATGGGCCTCGGCGCCCTGCAGGCGCTGAAGGAAGCCAACCGCACCGACGTGCCGATCGTGGGCATCGACGGCATCGAGGACGGTCTCAACGCCGTCAAGAGCGGCGAGTTCATCGGCACCTCACTGCAGAACGGCACCGTGGAGCTGTCCGCGGGTCTGGCCGTGGCCAACGCGCTCGTCAAGAAGGAAGAGGTCAACAAGGCGCCCGTCTACGTGATGCCCGCCATCACCAAGGACAACGTCGACGTCGCCATCCAGCACGTCGTCACCGAGCGTCAGAAGTTCCTCGACGGACTCGGCGAGCTGACCGCCCAGAACCTGAAGTCCGGCGACATCGCCTACGAGGGCATTCCGGGGCAGAAGAAGTCGTAACGCAGTTTCGACGCGGGGCCGACCACAGCCGTGGCCGGCCCCGTGTCGTCTGGCGATGAGTTCCTCGAGCCCGGGAGGTCCGTACCGACATGACCTTTGAACACGTTTTGGCCGTCGTCCCCGTCACCGACCTGGATGCGGCGAAGGCCTTTTACCAGAAGCTGTTCGGTCGCGAACCGGACAACAACCCGATGCCGGTGCTCGTCGAATGGCAGGTGGTGCCCGGCGGCTGGCTGCAGGTCTTCGTCGACGAGGAACGCGCGGGTTCGGGCCTGGTGAACTTCGCCGTCGACGACCTGGCGGCGCACGTCGCCGAGGTCACCACGCGCGGCCTCGCGCCCGGCGAGATCGACGGTGTCAACAAGGGCGTCGAGCTGTCGACGCTGACGGACCCGGACGGCAACCTGATCCGCCTGATCGGCAACTTTCGCGTGGAGTACTGAAGCCTTCGTAGCGTCCCCGTTACGCGTGTCTCATCACTACGACACGTGATCGACGTATCCATTGTCGATGACCGACTCCAAGCAGGCCACGTCCGGCGCGGTGGACACCCCGCCGAGATCGCGGTGGTACACCTCGCTGTTCACCCAACTAGTGGTCGCCATCGTCGCGGGGATCCTGGTCGGCTGGCTGTGGCCCGCGTTCGGTGCCGATCTCAAGCCGGTCGCGGACGCCTTCATCAAGCTGATCAAGATGCTGATCGCGCCGATCATCTTCTGCACCGTGGTGATTGGTATCGCCCACGTCGGCGATCTGAAGTCGGTCGGCCGCATCGGCGTGAAGGCCCTGATCTACTTCGAGATCGTCACCACCTTCGCGCTGTTGTTCGGACTGGTGATCGCCAACGTCGTCAAACCCGGCGCGGGTTTCAACATCGATCCTCAAACGCTGGCCTCCGGGGCCGACGCCGTCGCCAAGAAGACTGGCAGCGGGGAGCTGCCCCACACCGTCGAGTTCTTGCTGAACATCATTCCGACGTCGGTCTTCTCGGCCTTTGCGGAGAATCAGCTGCTGCAGGTTCTCTTCTTCGCGGTGCTCTTCGGGTTGGCCCTCGCCAAGTTCGGGGAGCACGGTCCGCCCGTGGTGTTCGAGCTCATCGAGCACCTCAGCAGCCTGCTGTTCACCATCATCGGATGGATCATGAAGCTGGCGCCGCTGGCCGCATTCGGGGCGATGGCGTACATCATCGGCCAGTACGGCATCGCGTCGTTGGGCAGCTACGCCAAGCTGATCGGCGCCTGCTACCTCGGGGCCGCCCTGTTCATACTCGTCCTCGGGGCGATCGTGTGGTTCCTTGCAGGCGTCAACCTGTGGCGCTTCGTGGTCTACATCAAGGATGAGCTCTTCCTCGCCTTGGGTACGGCCTCCACCGAAGTGGTGCTGCCCCGCATCATGGACAAGTTGATCTCCGCCGGATGTTCGAGGACCACAACGGGTTTGGTGGTGCCCACGGGCTATTCGTTCAACCTCGACGGTGCCACGCTGTACCTGTCGATCTGCGTGCTGTTCCTGGCGCAGGCGCTGGGCGTCGACCTCAGCCTCGGCGAGCAGATCACGGCCGTGCTGGTGCTCATGCTGACCTCCAAGGGCATGGCCGGCGTGCCAGGGTCGTCGTTCCTGGCGTTGTCGGCGACGGTCGCCGCCATCGGGCACGGAGCGATCCCGGTAGCCGCGGTCGCCCTGCTCCTCGGCGCCGACCGGATCATGGACTCCATGCGGGTGTCGGTCAACCTGCTCGGCAACTGCGTGGCGACCATCGTGGTGGCCCGCTGGGAGGGCCAGTTGGACTCCGAGCGAATGAGCGCGGTGCTCCGTGGCGACGTGACCGAACCCGTTGACACCGAAGACCTACCCGAAGTGGTCGTCTCTTCCAGGTAGCCCGGCGAGTGTGGGCCTTGTGTACGTGAATTCGCGAGAATCCGTGCACGAGGCTCACACTCGGCGATCAGCTCTTGGGCCCCAGCGGACGGCGCGCCAACTCGAGGACCTCCTCGGTGGTGAGCGGACTGTTCGGATGCTGCGACAGGCACCACGGCGTCGTGATCTTCTGGAACGCCGTGCCTTCGAGCGCGGCGTAGAAGTTGCCGGCCCGCAGCCTGCTGATGTCGGGCACCAGGCCGCCCTTGACCCGCGCCATCTCCTTCGCGACGGCGATCTGGACGGGCGCGTTGAGCAGTCCGAACAGCTGGGTTGCCGCGTTGCCGGGAATGTTCGGGTTGAGTCCCCGGGGCGCCTGGGTGGCGTACACCAACCCCAGGCCGTACTTGCGGGCCTGCGACGACAGCGCCAACGTGCTGCGCGTTGCCACCGTGGTGCGGCCCGAGGGGGCGAAGTTCTGCGCCTCGTCCATCACCAGCAGACCACCCAGCGGGCGATCACCCGCCGGGTTGCGTTTGATCCAGGCGAACAACGCCATCTGCAATTGGTTCACGAACCCTTCGCGCTGGGTGCCGTCGGAGAGTCCCACCATGCTGATCACCGACACCCTGGCGCGGTAGCCCTCCGACGGCGTCAACAGCGATCCCGGGTCGGCGGGGGTGCCGGCACCGCCGAACATCGGGTCGTTGACCATGGCGGCCCGCAGGTTCTGGCTCAACTCGGCCCCCCGGTCACGGGCATTCGCGATGACGCTCACGCCGTCGGGAAGGTCGGCGAGTGCGCCGAGGAATCCGGTCAGCGTGGGCGACGGCCGTCGACCGTACCATTGCAGCGCCTCGCGAAGCACCGCCCGCGATTGGTTCGCCTTGGGGGTCTTGCCCGCGAGGTGAGCATGCGGTTCCATTGCGGCGAACGCAGATTCGACAGCCTCGTTGAACTCGTCGTGGTCGTCGACGACGCTGGCGAAGTCGGGCAGCGGCTGGAAGGACAGCGGTCGTCCGGCGGAGCGGCGAGGCGTCCACACCACCACCTCGGTGTTGTCGAAGTAGTCCGCGGCCAGCGCTGAGTCGGACGCCCGCCAGCCGCTGGGGTGTTCGGTCCACGGCACGCCGAGCCGCGCCAGATCGTTGTTGGGATCCAGCACGATCGACGACACGCCACGCAGCGCGCACTCCTCGACGAGGCGGCGGATCAACACCGTCTTGCCCGATCCCGATCCTGCGAAGATGGCGGTGTGCTTGCGCAGGGCGAGCAACTCGATGCCGAGCGGTCGTCCCGTGACGTCGTCGACGCCCAGCGGGATGGCCGTGGCGCTGACCGGCTCGACCTGCTCGACCGGGGTGGCCGTCGACGACCGCTTCGCCCACGGTGCCGGTTCCCGCGCAGGTTCGGGTTCGGGTTCGGTCTCCGAATCCGTTGCGGGCTCTGGTATCTCGGCCGAGTCGGGGCCCGCCTCGTCGCCAAGCGCATCCCGCAGGAACGCCAGCCCGTGGGCCGGCTTGCGCGCCCGCAGCCAATCCACCAGGTCCGCATCGTCGTCGTCGAGAAGGTCGCGCAGCGCGGACAGCGTCCGGAGATCGTCGTCCGAGAGCGCGATCGTCCGGCCACCGGACTCCTCGAACGAGCTCACCACCTCCGCGGTCTTGGCGCCGCCCGGCCACGGGGTGTTGCGGAGCAGGAACAACCGACGCTTGTCCAGGTTGTTGCCGAAACCTGCTGCGACACAGGCGTTCCTGATCCGGTTCTGCACCGCGATCGCATTCGGGCTCGCGATGGCCCGAAACGCCCAGTGCCGTTCGTCGTCGGTGGCGGTGTCGAGGCTCTGCCTGAGCCGGCCGTGCAGGCGTACCTGCTTGCCCGGCGGTGGGTCGAGCTGAAATGTCTGCTCGGCGTCGCCGCGCTCGGTGATCCACGCGTCCAGCGCCGCCGACAGCAGGGCGGGCAGCGTGGTGTCCTCGCCCTCGGGGTCCAGCGCCGCCGCTCCGACCGCACGACGTCGGTAGTCGGCGAACCGGCGGTCGAGATCGGGCGTCTGCGGCGGTGGTTCGCCGGTGTCCCGCGGCGTCGCTTCGGTGGACTCGCCGAGGTGCGCGAGTTCGTCGACCACACCGCGGTCCAGGCAGGCGCGGACGTGGGCGTCGGCGCGCTGGAGGAGCCGACGAGGGGTGTAGGCGGGAGCGTCGTCGAACGCCGACGGCAGGATCGGCCAACTCGGATACGGCGGAGTGAAGTCGACCGCGCGATAGCTCGCGGTGAACCGGCGTTCCAGGATCGCCCGGCCGATGTCGGCGTTCGGCAATTCCTTCAGGGGCGCCGTCTCGCGGAATCGGTCCGCCACCGTGGCCGTCGCCCTCGACCTGATCGACTCCCACACCGAAGGCAGGCAGGCGACCACCTCTGCGGTGCGGCGCATCGTCTCCCGGATCGACATGAGCCCGTGCGCGACGTGCTCCAGGTCACGGTTGTCCGTGGTGCCGTCGTCGCGGGCCGCCGTCGACGTGGCGGACTGCGCGAGCAGGGTGTCGATCTGGTCGATGGCCATCACCGACGGCCCGGCGAGGGCGACCAGGCGGGAGATGTCCCGCACGCACTCCTGCGGTGTCAACGTGGACACCCCGATCGCCCAGTGCCTGCGGCCCGTGTCGTCGACGTCCTCGGCGGAGTTGAGGTAGGCCTGCCCGATGTCCTGGACGCCGAGGTCGTCGGCGCCCAGCAGGGTCAGGGCGCGCAGGGTGTGCTGCGTTTGGCGGACCGTCTGCGGTGCCGCCTTGTGCAGCGCGTTGACGAAGGCGTCGAGCACCTCGGGTGTCAGTTCGTCCTCGCCGGAGACGGCCCGGCGGTCGGCGCGCGACACGTGGGCCACCGACGCCAGCTGCCACAGCAACTCCTTGAGTTGCGTCTCGCGGTTCTGCGCCGGCCGACCGAGGCTTTCGAGGATGCTGCTCCGCGTCGACTCCCAGAAGCTCGTCGCGTCGAGAAGCTGCAACAGGAAGAAGAACCCACCGGCCGACTGCACCCGCTCCCGGACCTGACCCAGCAGATGCGTCTTGCCGGAACCGGCGGTGCCGCGGACGACGACGCCCAGCGGGCTCGACTCCGGGTGCCGCTCGGCGTCGGCGAAGGCGTCCATCACCTGCTCGAGTGCCCTGTCGTGGACGCCGGGCACGTGGAAGGCGCCCTGGGCGTGCCACAGGTCGTCGGCCGACGGCGCGAACGACAGGCGAAGGGACTTCAGGGCGTCGCGGGCCTGGGGATCCATCACGACTCGATCGCGATCAGGTGCCGGGCCCGGTTGCCGACGTCGATCGCGGCGGCGTGGTCCTCGTCGGTCAGGGTCTTCTGGTTCTCCTCGGGGATGAGGCTGACGTCCGGTGTGCGTTGCATCTGCGTCAGCGCCTCGTCCAACTCGGACCTCGACACGTCGGGCAGTTCCGCGCGCAGTCGCACCAGGTCCACCCAGCCGCCGGCGCGCGCCGCCAGCTTGACGTAGGCGGCCCGAACCTGGGTCTCGACGTCGACCTCGTCGTCCAGTACGACGAAGACGTCGGCGGGGGCGAGGTTCTCCCGGTCGAGGTAGCGGCGCAACGCGCCGAGCACCGTGTAGAGCGCCTTGCCTGGACCGGAGGTGCGCTCGGGTGCCTGGGTGCCGATGATGGCCGCGCACGTCGCCCAGCCCCGGTCGGTCAGGTCCAGCGTGATCGCCGGCTTCGTGGCGGTGATCTCGACCAGGCCCTTCTCGACGAGGCGCTCCCGGTTCGGCTTGTCCAACTTCGGGCCCAGGACGGCGAGTTCGGGGTTGCGAACGGGCCGCGCTTGGGCCATCAGAACCAACAGCACGGCCTGTTCGGTGCCGGTGAGTTCATCGGGGGCGACGCTCAACTCGGATTCCCTTCGTTGGTTCTCTTCTTCGACAACAGGGCTTCGATGACGCCCAGTACCCGAGCGGGATCGTCGTCGATCTCGTCGTTGGTGAAGCGCAGCACGGCGAAGCCGTCGAGGGTCAAGCCGTTGTCCCGCCGTCGATCGGCGGCGTACTTGAGACTGCCACGGTGGTCCGGTCCGTCGATCTCCACCACGCACCGTTCGGCCGGCCACATCAGATCCACCCGGATCGGTGGCACCAGCGAACCGCCGCTGTACTGCTGATTCCAGGTGCGCCCGACTGCCCAGGCGCACCGGGCCAGCCGTCGCTCGAGGGCCTGCTCCGCGGCGCTGGCCGGATGCGGCAGACCGGCCAGTGCCGGATAGTCGACGGGTGCCGGCGGCGCGTCGGGCGACAGCGCCTCCAGATAGGCGGGGACGGCCAACTGCCAGGTCGGGTAGCGGTCGACGAGCGGCAGAACGCCTGCGATGAGCCAGGTTCCGACACCGTGGTCGGCCAGCCAGTCCAACGCCAGGGCCGCGCGCCGCTGACCGTCGTCGGTGGGCGGCCCGCTCTCCCCGATCAGCAGCGAGACGCCGTCGCGGCCGTAGCTGTCGGCGAGGACCCTGGTCAGCCCGCGGGCGCGGACGTCGCGATCGAAGCGCCGCTCGGCGGGCCCGTCCCGAAGGGCCGCCTCGGCGAGGTCGGCGAGGAACGGTCCGAAGTGGGCGGTGTCGGCGGCCTGCCGGTGGGCGATGTCCCGCACGATGCGGCGGTCGAAGTCACTGGTGGAGTCGACGGCGGCGGCGGCCGGCAACCAGGCCGGGAAGAGCTCGATCGCGATGGTCTCGAGGCGGCGCAGAACGTCGTCCACCACGTCCTGGGCCGACGACACCTCGGTCGGGAGCCGGTGCCGGACCACCACGGGCGACCCGTCGGGCAGCGGGTCCAGACCCACCGCGAGTTGGTCCGCGGTGACGCCGGCGAGCCGGACCACTTGGTCGGCGGGGAGGTGCGTCGACGACAGCGGTTGCCCGCATGTCGCTGAACTCACCCGACCCCCTGCACCGTCGTCGTCTCGCACCCATTCTGTCCTACGCGCCGAGCGGCGGTCAGATCAGCAGCTCGCGCAGCCGCGTCGCATTGCGCACGGCGTGCCCGCCCAGATCGTTGTTGAAGTAGACGACGACGTGCCGGTTCTGCTCCCGCCACTGCCCGATGCGCTCGGCCCACCAGCGAAGATCGTCCTCGGAGTAGGACCCGTCGTAGAGGCTGTCGGCGTGCGGACCGTGCAGGCGGACGTAGACCAGTTTGGAGGTCGCCCGCAGCACGCACGGCAGGTTGGCTCCGCTCATCACCACGTAGGCGGCGCCGTAGGTCTCGAGCAGTGCGTAGACCGGTTCGGCGTCCCACGAGGGATGGCGCAGTTCCAGGGCCACCCGGATGTCGCGCGGGACCTGCCGCAGGAACGCGTCGAGGCGGCCGTCGTCGCGCGCCATCTGCGGGTGCAACTGGATCAACATGGCCTCGTGCTTGTCGCCGAGGGCGTCCCAGCAGCGCCGGATCCGGTCGATCCACTCCTCGGGCGTCCCCAACCGACGGAAGTGGCTGAGTCCGCGGTGCACCTTGACCGCCATCGTGAAGCCCTCGGGCAGCCGTTCGCGCCAACCGGCGAAGGTCGCGTCCTTGGGCCAGCGGTAGAAGCTCGCGTTGAGTTCGACGGTGTCGAACACCTCGACGTAGCGGGCCAGCCGTCGGGCGACGGGGAGGCCGGGGCGGTAGAGCACGTCGTCCCAGTGGTCGTAGGACCAGCCCGACGTGCCGATCCGGACGGACATCGAGGGTTCAGCCGGCCACGGCGGCGCGCAGGTCGTCGTCGAGCGACGCCCGCACCAGCGCCGCGGCCAGTGCGGCGTCCCCACCGTCGGCGAGCGTGCTCAGCTCGTGCGGATCGGTCGGCAGCCCAAGCGCTTTGGCGGCGTCGCGCGCGCGCTCGTCGTAGTAGGGCCGCACCCACGTCCAGGTGTCCTGCACCTCGCGGAGGAAGATGTCGGACCCGGTCGCCCCGATGCCCTTGAACTGCTGCAGCAGCTTGGCGGCCGCGGCGGTATCCCCGTCGGCGGCGTCGGCGAGCTTGCGCAGGTCGTCGCCGTACTCGTCGTGAACGGTCTGCGCCATCTCCGACAGCCGGGTGGCCGAACTCTCGTCGTAGCGGGCGTACCCGGCGCGCCCAAAGGCGTCGATCATGGTCTGGCGGTCGGCGCCGCGGACGGCCTCCGGCGTGCGCAGGCCGGCGTGGAACACCTCGCGGGCCGCGGCGACGGCGATGCCCGCGTCGATGGGCTTGCTGGCCAGCATGCAGAGGACGAGCAGCTCGAACAGCGGCATCGGGGTGTCCTTGAGCGTGATGCCCGCCTCGCGGGCGTAGGTGGTGCCCGCCTCCTTCAGCAGCCGCGTGGCGATGTCGCCGCGGCGAGAGTCGTTGTGCGCCATGGCGCGGGCATACCCGGGGACGGGGGTGGCAAACGCCGCTACTTGGCGGGGAGGTCCTCGGCGTAGCGCATCCCGCGCTCCACCCAGCCACGCAGGTCACGCTTGGTCGTCAGGCCGGCGGTGCCCACCCTGATCCAGCCGCGCGTCTCCCGCCCGGCCATCACCATCGGTTCCACGTGCGCGCGTTCGAGCAGCGCGTCGGTCTCGTCGGCGGGGACGCGGACCATCAGCCCGCCCTGACCGCTCACGCACACGGCCATGTTGCCGCCGACCAGGAAGGCCAGGCCGCCGAACATCGACTTCTCCTCGACGCCCGTCCCGGCGAGCAGTTCCCGGACGCGATGCGCCAGGTCCTCGTCGTAGGCCACGGGCGGGAGATTACTCGGTCACGGCGTCCACCGACCAGGAACCGACGCGGTTGTTGGCGGTGTCGTAGACGTCCTGTTTGTCGCCGGGGACCAGCTCGCCGAGGTCGACCATCGCCTCACCCTCGTCGCGCAGGATGCGGGCGACTTTCAGGTGGGCGTCTTCGGTCTCGGGCACGTCGACTTCGAGGTAGAACTTCATGCCGGCGTCATACCCGTTGTCCGGCGAAATTCACGCGGCAGGCGTCCACCCCAGTGCGGGTCCGAGCTTCTCGGCCAGGTCGGTGACGATCTGGCGGTAGTCGGCCTCGTCGAAGGAGAACGGCAGTGCGAACGCGATCTCGTCGGCGCGCTGGAACCCGGCGTGCTCGAACAGTTGGTCGGCGAGTTCGTCGGACCTGCCGACGTAGTCGGGGGAGAACAGCATCTTCTTGGGCCCCTGCGGGGACGTCGTGCGTTCGAACCGGCTCGCCGCGTACTCCCGGTAGCGCCGGATCTGGTCGTCGGTCGCCGAATCGGTGGGGATGACGACCAATCCCTGTGACACGCGGGCGCTTTCGGGCCTTGGATGAGCTGCCCGGTACGCGTCGATCTGCTCGCCCTGAATCGTGGCGAAGTCCGGGGATTCGGTTCCCTCGGCGCTGACCACCGAGCTCGTCAGATAGTTGACGCCCTGCGCACCCGCCCATTTCGCCGATTCCAGGCCGCCGCCGTACCAGACCCGGTCGGCCAGGCCGGGGGAGTGCGGCTGGACGCGGCGGGTGAAGCGCTCGATGCCGACAACACCCTCGAAGTCGCTGACCGGCTCACCGCGCAGAGCGCGCAACAGCCGCAGCACCCGCTCCTTGGAGAAGTCCTCGACGTCGTGGGTGTCGGGGTAGAGCGCGGTCTTGTAGTGGTCGTACATCATCGGGGTGCCCACGGACACACCGGGATTGACACGGCCGCCGGAGAGCACGTCGACGGTGGCCAGATCCTCGGCCAACCGGAAGGGGTTCTCCAATCCCAGGGGGATGACGGCCGTGCCCAGCTCGATGCGCGACGTGCGCTGACTGGCGGCGGCCATGATCGCCACGGGGCTCGAGATGCCGGGCTGAAGGTGGCGGTCGCGCAGCCAGACGCTGTCGAAGCCCAGTGCCTCGGCGCGCTCGATGACCTGCAGGGTCTCCTCGATGCCGGGGCCGGGGTTGGCGTCGTCGAACCGGCCGATGGTCAGGAAGCCGAGCTTGCGCAACGGTTCTCCGCGTCTGGGCATCCGGTGGTCTCCGTATCGGTTGCTGGGGTGGTGTGGCGGTGTGGGGCGTCATCTTTTGTTGACGTTCGTCATCGGATGATGACGGGTGTGGGGGTGTGGTGGGGTTTGGCTGGCGGTTGCTGGGGTGGTGTGGCGGCGGGGGGCGTCATCCTTTGTTGACGTTCGTCATCGGATGATGACGGGTCTGTGGGTGTGGTGCCCTTCGGGGCGGGTGTGGTGGACGCGCGTGAGCCACTCATCGTGTCACCCCGGCGTCGCATACTGCGCACGTGACGACACCGGCACCGACACCGTGGTGGGACACCGACCCCGAGATCGCGGAGATCCGCCGTCGCACGGCCGAGGAGTTCGGAATCGTGCTGGACGCGACCGACTCCGACGAAGCGAGAAGCCTTGAGGATTTCGACGACGACGACGATTTCGACGACGGCTACTCCGCCGTCCCCGCCGAGCCCGACTCCGTCTTGGTCGAACTGCTGAACGGGCGCAGTTTGCGTCGACTCTCCGAAGCCCGCGACGCCCTGACGGACGCCCGCGAACGGTATGACGACGCGGTTCTCGAGGCTCGCACCGCCGGCTACTCTTGGGGCGAGATCGGCAACCTGCTCGGCGTGTCGAAACAGCAGCTGCACCGTCGGTTCAGCACACGACAACGGGGCCGACGGTAGTCGGCCCCGTTGTTCGTGCCCTCGGTTAGGCGGCAACCGTCGCCGCGTCCGCCACCGGCTCCAACGCCTGCGCGACGATCTCGGCCACGTCGGTCATCGGCCTGACGTCCAGCGCCGCAAGCACTTCGGCTGGGACGTCGTCCAGGTCCGGCTCGTTGCGAGCCGGGATGAACACCGTCTTCAAACCGTTGCGCTGCGCGGCGAGCAACTTCTGCTTCACCCCGCCGATCGGGAGCACCCGACCGTTCAGCGTGACCTCACCGGTCATGCCGACGTCGCCGCGAACCTTGCGGCCGGTGGCCATCGACACCAGCGCCGTGACCATCGTGACGCCCGCCGACGGACCGTCCTTCGGGACCGCGCCCGCCGGGAAGTGGACGTGGATCTGGCGATCCAACTCCGCCCGGTCGACGCCCAACTGCTCGGCGTGCGCCTTGACGTAGGACAGCGCGATCTGCGCCGACTCCTTCATCACGTCACCCAGCTGACCGGTCAACTGCAGGCCGGCGTCGCCCTCGTTCGAGTTCGCCTCGATGAACAGCACGTCGCCGCCCAGACCCGTGACGGCCAAGCCGGTCGCCACGCCGGGCACCGCGGTGCGCTCCTCCGATTCCGGGGTGAACCGCGGACGGCCAAGGTATCCAACGAGATCCGGCTCGTCGATGACCAGGTTCTGCGGATCGGCCGCCAGCTTGGTCGTCGCCTTGCGCAGCGCCTTGGCGAGCAGCCGCTCGAACTGACGCATACCGGGCTCACGGGTGTAGTCCGCGGCGATCTTGCGCAGCGCCTCGTCGGTCACCGAGACCTCCTCGGACGTCAGCGCCGCACGGTCCCGCTGCCGGGGCAGCAGGAAGTCGCGCGCGATGGCGACCTTGTCGTCCTCGGTGTAGCCGTCGATCTGCACCAACTCCATCCGGTCCAGCAGGGCCGACGGGATGTTCTCGATCACGTTGGCCGTCGCCAGGAACACGACGTCGGACAGGTCCAGGTCGAGATCGAGGTAGTGGTCGCGGAACGTGTGGTTCTGCGCCGGGTCCAAGACCTCCAGCAGGGCGGCCGAGGGATCGCCCCGGTAGTCCGAACCCACCTTGTCGATCTCGTCGAGCAGCACGACGGGGTTCATCGACCCCGCCTCGCCGATCGCCCGCACCAGCCGGCCGGGCAGCGCGCCGACATAGGTACGCCGGTGCCCGCGGATCTCGGCCTCGTCGCGCACGCCGCCCAGTGCGACGCGAACGAACTTGCGGCCCAACGCCCGTGCCACGGATTCACCCAGGGAGGTCTTGCCGACCCCGGGAGGCCCCGCCAGCACCATCACGGCACCGGAGCCGCGGCCGCCGACGACCTGCAGTCCACGCTGCGTGCGACGGGCCCGCACGGCCAGGTACTCCACGATGCGGTCCTTGACGTCGTCCAGCCCGTGGTGGTCGGCGTCGAGGATCTCCCGCGCCGACTTCAGGTCGGTCGAGTCCTCGGTGGTCACGTTCCACGGCAGGTCCAGCACGGTGTCCAGCCACGTCCGGATCCAGCCGCCCTCGGGGCTCTGCTCGCTGGAGCGTTCCAGCTTGCCGACCTCGCGCAGCGCCGCCTCGCGCACCTTCTCCGGCAGATCGGCGGCCTCGACCTTGGCCCGGTAGTCATCGGACCCCTCGGGTTCGCCTTCGCCGAGCTCCTTGCGGATCGCGGCCAACTGCTGGCGAAGCAGGAACTCCTTCTGCGTCTTCTCCATGCCGCTGCGGACGTCGTCGGCGATCTTGTCGTTGACCTCGACCTCCGCCAAATGCTCTGCGGTCCAGTCGATGAGGCTGCGCAGCCGCGCGGCCACGTCCTCGGTCTCCAGCAGCTGCCGCTTCTGCACGTCGGTCAGGTACGACGCGTAACCGGCGGTGTCCGCCAGCGCCGACGGGTCGGTGATCTTGTTGACCACGTCGACGATCTGCCACGCCTCGCGGCGCTGCAGCATGGCCAGCAGCAGCTTCTTGTATTCGGCGCCCAGCGCCTTGGTGTCGTCGGTCGGTTCGGCGTCGGAAGCCTCGGTGACCTCCACCCACAGCGCCGCTCCGGGTCCGGTGGTTCCGGAGCCGATGTGGGCGCGCTTCTCACCGCGGACCACCGCGGCGGCACCGCCACCGGGGACGCGGCCCACCTGCACGATCGAGGCGATCACGCCGTAGGTGGGGTAGCGGTCCTCGAGCCGCGGCGCGATGAGCAGCTTGCCGCTCTCGCTCGCCTGTGCGGCGTCGACCGCGGCGCGTGCGGCGTCGTCCAGTTCGATCGGGACGACCATTCCTGGCAGGACGATCGGTTCACTGACGAACAAGACCGGCACTGCGATGTTCTCTGACATCCATCCTCCAAAGTTCAGCCTGATGCGCTCAACCTTTGGTGGGGTCGGTTTGTTCCCGGCGGCTGACCACGACGGTGGCCAGCACCAGCAGACCGATCACCGGAAGGGTGATCGCCGAGTTCACGCCGTTGGCGGCGTCGACGGACAGGTGCGCGATGACCACCAACCGGATCGCGACCTCGACCAGCAGGCCGACGCCCCACATCGCCGAGAGCCGAACGTGTACGCGACGAATGCGTTGCGCCTCGTCCGGCGTCGGATCGGCCTCCCCGGCGGGCCGGAACCGTTCCCCGACCACCTGGGTCAGCGGGGTGCCGACGACGCAGCTGCCCAGGAAGATCAGCCCGCCGATGCCGTTGACGAGGGTGTTGCCGACGAGGATCGACGTGGGGTCGGTGGTGGCCAGCCCGACCGCCAGGCTCAGGCCGAAGGTCAGCAGGAGGTAGACGGCGAAGGGATCGAGCCGGCGACTCTTCACCACGCCGTAGACGACCCGCGCCCCCGACAGCACGGTTGCCGACAGCAGGGCGACGTACTCCGAGACACCGGCCGCCCGCAGCCCGTAGTAGGCGACCAGGGGCGGCGCCACGTCGAGCAGGATCGTCTGGAACAGCGGACGCATCGAACGGCGCTGGGCGGGAGCCGGCTCGGTCACCGCGATCACTCTAGACGCGACGCCTGAGTGTTCGTGGTGAGCGAACCGGCCCCCGCTCAGCCGTGTCACCGGGTGGCGGCAGCCAACTCCAGGGAGTCGATCGACGCCGGGTCGATCCGCAGCACGGTCGCGCTGGAGACGTCGTAGAACATCCCGTAGACCTCGACCTCACCCCGGCGATGCGGCTCTTCGATCAGCGGATTCCGGGTCAGTGCCTCCACCTGTCGGGCCACGTTGACCATGCTGAGCTGGTCGACGGAACCGAAGCCGGCGGCAGCGGCGGCCCGAGCCACGGGGTGGGCGCCGTCGTCGAACGCCGCCACCGCGCCCCGTCCGTTGGCGAGCCACCTCGACATGTGCCGCTCGCCCTCGCTGCGCGGCGGCTTCGCGCCCAGCAGGGCGTGCATCGCCCCGCAGCTGGAGTGGCCGCACACCACGATCGACGAGACGCCCATCTTCTCCACCGCGAATGCCAGGGCCGCCTCGGTCGATGCGTCCGTCTGGTGTTCCGGGACAAGGTTGCCGACGTTGCGGACCGTGAACAGGTCGCCGGGACCGCTGCCGGTGATCTGGTCGGGCACGATGCGAGAGTCGGTGCAGGTGATGAAGAGGGTGTCGGGCCGTTGCGCGTGGGTGAGCCTCTCGACCGCGGGTGAGGTCCGGGTCGGGATGTCCCGCACCGGCGGCCCGTCGAGTGCGCTGTCCATCTCGACCGTGCCGTGCTGGCGGATGTCCACCGACCCGCCGGAGGCTTGATGCTGGCGCCGCCAGTCGTCGATCGCCCCGTGCGCTGCGTGGTCGATGAAGTCCACCGACAGGTCGACGGTGACCTTGGCCCCCGGCGGCACCGAGGCCAGCACGCTGGTCAGGCGGGGCAGCGACAGGAAGCTGCACGAGCCCTCGATGACGATGCGCCAGGTCCCGTCCTCACCCTCGTCGGCGGGGGTGGCGACGATGCGGGTGCGCACCACGCGCCAGACGGTCAGCACGATCGACAGCGCCAACCCGATGAGCACGCCTTCGAGCAGGTTGAGGAAGACGACGCCGAGCACGGTGACGACGTAGACCGCGATGTCGCCCGTGCGCCGCGCGGTTTCGATGTGCACCCGCTTGACCAGTTGAATGCCGATCACGATCAGCAGACCGGCGAGGGCGGCCATCGGGATCTGTTCGGCGAGTCCGGCGAAGGGCAGCGCGAACACCAGTACCCACACGCCGTGCATGATCGCCGAGGCCCGGGTCCGCGCCCCGGCCGCCACGTTCGTCGAACTGCGCACGATCACGCCCGTCACGGGCAGGCCGCCCAGGGCGCCCGAGGCGATGTTCGCGGTGCCCTGGCCGATCAGTTCGCGGTCGAAGTTGGTGCGCGGCCCGTTTTGCATGCGGTCGACCGACACCGCCGAGAGCAGACTTTCCACGCTGGCGATCAGGGCGACGGTGAGCACGCCGACGGCGAAGGCCCCCCACTTGCCGTCGGGCAGGCTCGGCAGTGCGATCGCCTCCAGCAGCGAACCGTCCAACGTCACGCGCTCCACGTCGAAGCGGAAGACCACCGCGACCACCGTCGCCGCCACGATGGCGACCAGGGGGCCCGGCACCTTGCCGAGCCGCCCCGGCACCCAACGCCAGCCGACCAGGATGGCGATGACGAGCACGCCGAGGAACACCCCCGGGCCGTGCGCGCCGAGTACCTGTCCAGGCAGTTCGGTGACGTTGCCCCACGCCGAACTCTGCGAATCGCCGCCCAGCAATACGTGGACCTGTTGCAGTGCGATCACGAGTCCGATGCCGGCGAGCATCGCGTGCACCACCACCGGCGAGATCGCCAGCGCGGCGCGCGCCACCTTGCTCAGCCCGAAGAGCACCTGGAGTACGCCGGCGGCCACGGTGATGGCGCAGGTGACCTTCCAGCCGAACTGGCCGATGAGGCCGGCGACGACGACGGTGAGACCTGCTGCCGGCCCACTGACCTGCAGCGGCGAACCGCCAAGTGCACCGGCGACGATGCCGCCCACCACCGCTGCGATGAGGCCGGCCAGTGCCGGCGCCCCCGAGGCGATCGCGATGCCCAACGACAGCGGGAGGGCCACCAGGAACACCACCAGGGACGCGGGCAGGTCGTAGCGAAGAACGGGACCAATCCGTTGGGAGAGTGAAGTCTCCGAGCGTTGCAAGATGTCGAGCTCCTGTCGGGGGTTATTTGACGTAGTCGAAAGAGTTTCTCTTGCAATCCAAATAGCTGGAATGCGCGTCAATTCACAAGTGCGAGACTATTAATGGGAATTCGGTGCGGCAAGGACATCGGTGCGACGCATAGAAAATGCAAAAATTGGCGCGCCGAGAAGTGTTGGTGCCGTCACACTCCATGGTTGGCCAGGGGGCGTGCGTGCTCGACGAAATAGGGCTTCTCGCAACGGACTTCGGGTCTCATCGCCGTCGCGATCCGGCACCCACGGCTGCAAGCAACATGAGAGGAACCTGTGAGTTGAGTGACAGCCGCACCGATCGTCGGGACACTCGAAGACATGACGATGACGTCGCCGACCACCGGTCCCCGGCAGCCCCGCTCGGCCGTGCTGGGCCAACTGCCCCCGATTCGGCGGCCAGACGGCTCTCCGATCAAGGTACTGCTGATCGACGACGAGCGCGCGCTGACGAATCTCGTCACCATGGCCCTCAAGTACGAGGGCTGGGAGGTCGACGTCGCGCACGACGGACGCGACGCGCTGACCAAGTTCGCCTCGACCGATCCGGACATCCTGGTGCTGGACATCATGTTGCCCGACGTCGACGGACTGCGGATCTTGCATCGGGTCCGCGCCGCGGGCACCTACACCCCGGTGTTGTTCCTGACGGCGCGCGACTCGGTGAGCGACCGCGTCACGGGGCTCACCGCCGGCGCCGACGACTATCTGACCAAGCCGTTCGACCTGGAGGAGCTGGTTCTGCGGTTGCGCGGTCTGCTGCGCCGCGGGGGAGACCCCGTTCCGGCCGCCGACGAACCCGACGACGAGACGCTTCACGTCGGTGACCTCACCCTCGACGTGGCCAGCCGCGAAGTGACCCGGGCAGGCGAGCGCATCGAGCTGACGACCACGGAGTTCGACCTTCTCCGCTACCTCATGCGCAACCCGCGCCGGGCACTGACGCGCGAGCAGATCCTCGAGCAGGTGTGGAACTACTCCTTCGGCGGGCGCACCAGCATCGTCGACCTGTACGTGTCGTATCTACGCAAGAAGATCGATCGCGGGCGCGAGCCGCTGATTCACACCATTCGCGGTGTGGGATACCAAATTCGGCCGCCTCGATGAGGAAGGCGTCGACGAGTCCGTGGTGGCGCCCTCGCACGCTCAGCAGGCAGCTCGTCGGCGGGGTCGCCGTGCTGGTCACCGTGGTCACCTTCGGCACGGGCGCCCTGTCGGTCTACAGCCTGCACACCTACATGACGACGATGAGCGACGCCGAGGTGGAACATTCGCTGGCCGCCTTCGAGCACTCCTACGAGAAGCTGCGGGCCGGCCCGTCGGGAGCCGACGGTGAGTCGCTCACCGACTTCATCGGACAGGCCCCGGGCACGCTGATCGCGGTGATGGACGGTGACTCCGTCGTCGACTCGGCGATGTTCTCCGAAGGCGACACGGACGCGACTCCTGGCCCGGCGGTGAACTCGTTGCAGTCGACGGCCTGGACCACCGACGAGCCGCAGACCGTCGAACTCGACGGGCTGGGCAGATATCGCGCCGCCAGTACCGAGGTGGGCAACGGCCGACGGTTGGTGTCGGCGGTGTCGATGGAGAGCGCCAATCGCGTCGTCGCCGCGAAGACCGTTGCCGTGGTGGTCATCACGATGGTGGCGGCGTTGTTGGCCGCGGTCGGCACCGTGGTGCTGGTGCGCTGGGCGCTCCGTCCGCTGCGCCGCGTCGCCGCGACCGCCGCGAGGGCGGCCAAGATGCCGCTGGCCGACGAGGACCACCGCATCACCACGCGGGTGCGTCAAGCCGACTCCGATCCCGACAACGAGGTCGGCATCGTCGGTGAGACGCTGAACCGCCTACTGGCCAACATCGATTCGGCCTTGGCGGCGCGCGCGATGTCCGACCGGCGCATGCGACGGTTTCTCACCGACGCCAGTCACGAACTGCGCACACCGCTGGCTGCGATCCAGGGATATGCCCAGCTGACCCGTCAGGACAGTGCCGCCCTACCGCCGACGACGGAATATGCGTTGGCGCGCATCGAGTCCGAGTCCCGCCGGATGACGTCACTGGTCGGCGACATGCTGCTGCTGTCGCGCCTCGACGAGAGGCAGGGGCTCGAATTTCAACGGGTCGACCTGACCACGTTGGTCGCCGATGCGGTCAACGACGCCATCGTGTCCTCTCCCGACCACCGGTGGCCGACCGATCTGCCCGCGGAACCGGTGTGGGTGATGGGGGACAGGGAGCGGCTGCACCAGGTGGTGAGCAATCTGTTGTCCAATGCGCGCCATCACACCCCGACCGGGGTCACCGTCACCGCCGCGCTGCGGCGGGTACGGGACCGGGACGGGGAGACGGTACGGCTGACCGTCGTCGACGACGGGCCGGGGATCGACGCCAAGTTGCTGCCGGAACTGTTCGAGCGGTTCGTCCGGGGCGACCGTGCACGCGCCGACGCTCCGGAGTCGACGGGCCTGGGTCTGTCGATCGTGGCGTCCATCGTCGAAGCCCATGGCGGCACCGTGTCGGCCCGCTCCGGCGGAGGCAGCACGGAGTTCGAGGTTCGGCTGCCTCCGGCGGATGGAGCTGACGGCTAGGGGTTGTGGCACACGAGGTCGACGTAGACCGTGCTGTGCAGGTCGGGGTCGATCTTGTCGCCGGACTCGTCGTAGTTGGACCCGTTCAGGCCGCTGGTGCCGGTGACCTTGCACTGCGACAGCGGCACCCCACCGGTCGAGCCGTTGAGTTGGACGTGGTGGCCCTGGGCCTCGAGTTGGGCGATGGTGTCGGCAGTCGAGTCCAAGCTGGCCGCCGCCGGGGCGGCGAAGCCGAGACCGACGATCGCGGTCAGGCTGACGCTGGCGGTTGCGATTCTGATGGCACTCATTGAACTCCTTTGTCCAGGTGTCGGTTTGGTTCTTCACCGTCAGCCTACGGACGTGTGCGTGCGGCTGATCGTGCGCGGGATGCGCCGCCGATTCCCCGACGATCAGTCACGGCCATGTGGCGCAACGGAATTCGATGAACAGGTGGGCGTCGTGGCGTTAGGGGTCGCGCCGGTCACATATCCGACGCATATGTTTGTGTTTCGCATGAAGGAGGCTTGTGTCGCTGAAAGATGCTCTCCCGTCAGTAGATTGGTTCTTGTCAGACGAGATCGAATCTCGACGAACCGAGTAAGGGAGCACAAGATGAAGATGCGTTACGTCGCCGCCAGTGTCATGACCGGACTCGCCGCAGCGGCCATTGCCGCGGCCCCGATCGCCGGCGCTGCCGCCAACCCCAGCACCGTCACCGACAACGGGCGCGCCACGATCACCGACAAGAAGGGACACAACGCGATCGTCGTGCAGCCGCCGACGGTCTCGTCGCCGAACTCCTACGGCAACTTCTCCTCGCCGGCGCCGTTCCTGTTCTTCGACTGATGCGGGGTTGGCGGGTGACCGCCACGCCGAACGTCGCGACTGTTGACGAGATACGAAAAGGCCCTGACACTTCCGTGTCAGGGCCTTTGGCGCGGCAGCCCGCGAATGGGCGACGAACGCAAGAGAAGGGGAACCTGCCGTCCGGGGGTGACGGCAGGTTCCCCATGTTCCCTCTAGTCAGGGTGGCTCCGTTACGCGGAGGCCTGAGCTCCCAGCGTCCGCTGGACGTCGGGGATCATCTGCTGCAGCTGCTGTCCCCAGTAGCCCCAGCTGTGCGTGCCGGTGGCCGGGAAGTTGAACACACCGTTGGTGCCACCCGCGGCGACGTAGTTGTCGCGGAAGGCCTGGTTGGTGCGCAACGTGAAGCCCTCGAGGAACTGGGCCGACATCAGGTTGCCACCGTCACCGGAGTCCAGATCCGACGGCGTACCGGTGCCGCAGTAGATCCAGACCCGCGTGTTGTTGGCGACCAGCTGGTTGATGTTCACCATCGGGTCGTTGCGCTTCCACGCCGGGTCACTGGACGGGCCCCACATGCTCTCGGCGTTGTAGCCGCCCGCGTCGTTCATGGCCAGCCCGATCAGCATCGGCCACCAGCCCTCGGAGGGGTTGAGGAAGCCCGACAGCGACGAGGCGTAGATCCAGTTCTGCGGGTGGTAGATGGCATAGGTCAGCGCGCTGCCACCGGCCATCGAGAGGCCGACGACCGCGTTGCCGGTCTGCGACACACCGTAATTGGCTTCCAGGTAGGCGGGCAGTTCCTGGTTCAGGAACGTCTCCCACTTGTAGGTGTAGTCCTGGCCGTTGCCCTGCGACGGCTGGTACCAGTCGGTGTAGAAGCTCGACTGGCCGCCGACGGGCATCACCGTCGAGAGACCGGACTGGTAGGTCCACTCGAACGCGGCGGTGTTGATGTCCCATCCGCTGAAGTCATCCTGCGCGCGCAGGCCGTCGAGCAGGTAGATGGCGTGCGGTCCACCGCCCTGGAACTGGACCTTGATGTCGCGGTTCATCGCCGCCGAGTGCACCATCAGGTATTCGACCGGCAGTCCCGGTCGAGAGAACGCCCCAGCCGTCGCCGATCCCCCGACGAAGCCGATCAGCCCGGGCAAGGTCACCGCTGCCATCAGACCAACGGCCAACCGGCGCAACCCCGTACCACGAATCATTCTGACGAACTTCATAACGGCAACAGACCGCCTCTCTCTTTGCTTCTCATGTCTTCGAGCAATCGCCGTTGCTCTTCGAGCGTTAGTGAATCACGTCGATGTGGTTCGATCGGGCTCTCGACGCGTCCCGACGACGTCGCAGTTGGCTAACGATTCCGACTCGGCCCAGAGACCTTCGTGGCCGTGCGACCACCGATTCGTGGTGTGACCTGTGTGAATGAAGTGGCCGAAGTGATCACGACCAGAACCGCGACACGGCCACCTTGCCGCGGTTCACCGCCTCGCGCGGCTCCCTGAACAGGCGCAATGTCACCGCGCGTCCGTCGGCGCCGATCGGCCAAGGACGCACCCGTGACGTACGAGCGGCGTGTCGCACCCGGTCCGCCGCGCGGGCGACGGTGCCGTCAGCCCGCCGTTCAGCAAACAATCGCTGCGGCGCCGGATGGCTCAGTCGGTGGTGGTGACCGCGAGCGCCCGCCGCACGTCGGCGTCGCGCTCTTCGATGGTGCGGCCGATCTCCTGCAGCAGCAACGGCTTTCGCGCCACCAGTTCTTCGACGTCGGCACGCTCGATCTGCAGCACCGTGACCTCGTCGAGGGCGTACGCGCCGCCGGTGACCGGTTCGCGGGTCAAGGTGCTCGAGCCGAGGAAGTCGCCCTCCTCCAGGATGCGGACCGGAATGATCGCACCGTCGTCACCGCGGGCGATCAACCGCACGCGACCGCTCACGATGAACGTCATCCGCTTCGGCACCGTGCCGGGGTTCTGGATTGCCTCGTCGGCGCCGTAGCGGGTGAGTCGCAGTGCCGGGATCAACGCCTTCTGGTCGGCGTCGTTGAGGCGCAACGTCGGCGCGACCATCCGCACCGATCGCTGCATGCGTACCTCCGTCACGAAGTCGTCCTCGACGTCGTCCAAGCGCAGGCTGGCCCGTCGCGACGCGTACCAGACCCATCGCAGAAACGTTGCGCGGGTGGCGGAGTCGTCGGCGGGGGAGCGCAGCGGAATGGCGGTGGTGTACTCCCCGGTGCCGCTGGTGACGGTCGTCGGCGAGGCGTCGGCGCGCAGGTGCGGCAAGCCGCGCGCCACCCGGGTCAACATCGCGCAGACGTCGTCGGGTGCGTCGTTGGCGGCGAAGGTGGTGATCACCGAGATCGAGTGGTCGCCCGGCGGTCTGCTCAGGTTGGCGAACGACGCCGCGGCCAGCACCGAGTTCGGGATGATGTGCAGACCGCTGCCCGTGTCGATGTGGGTGGCGCGCCAGTTGACCTCGACGACGCGTCCCCGTGCCGAGGTGACGTCGACCCAGTCCCCGATCCGGAAGGGCTGCTCGAAGAGCAGCAGCAGTCCCGAGATGATCTGCCCGACGGAGTTCTGCAGGGTCAAGCCCAGGACGATCGACGTGATGCCCAGCGCGGTGAACAAGCCGCCGACGTTGGCGCCCCAGATGTAGGAGAAGATGATTGCCAACCCGACGGCGATGACCACGAAGCGGGCCACGTCGAGGAAGATCGACGGCATCCGCTTGCGCCACGATCCCTCTGGCGCGCCCTGGAAGAGCGTGGCGTTCAACCCCGACAACATCAGGATCAGCAGGACGAAGCCCAGGACAGTGGAGATGATGCGGACGGGTGTCGCCTCGGCCGACACCTCGGTGGCCTTGATGAGCAGCAGCAACAGCGCGGCCAACGGCAGGATGTAGTTGCGCACCAAGCCCACCGGCCGGGCCAGGCCACTGCCGCGGCGCGTCAGCGCGACGCGCAACTCGGTGAGCGCCACCAACCCGATCGGCAGGCCGATCGCGACACCGAGCGCCCAGTAGAACCACGTCGAGTCGACCACCCTGGTCACGATTGACGCTCCTTGAGCCGCCAAATGGGTTGCGGCTCACCGTCCACCGTGACGTCGCCGGCCGGGGTGAACTCGCGGGTGTCGCGCATCGCGTCGTACACGTCGGCCGTCACGTACACCCCGGGCTGCGGCGAACCGCTCTGCACCTGATACGCGAGGTCGACCGCCGAGCCCCACATGTCGTAGGCCAGGCTGGACCGGCCGACGAGGCCGCTGCTGACCCGGCCGGTGTCGATGCCGGCGCGCAGGCGCAGGGCGTGCCTGCCCTCGGCGTTGAACCGGTCGACGATGCGGTTCATCTCGACGGCGAAGTCGACCGTGCGCCGCACGTTGTCGATCCGCGGCACGTTGAGACCGCAGCTGGCCAGGTAGCCGTTGCGCAGCGAGCGGACCCGCTCGATGCCGAGACCCTCGGCGGCGGCGTCGAATTGGCGAACCAGCTTGTTGACGATCGCCAGCGACTCCTCCGACGTGAGGCCGGCCGACAATTCGTCCAGCCCGACGATGTCGGCGAAGATGACGGTGACGTCCTGGTGGTCCTGGGAGATGGTCTCCTCGCCGTCGCGGTACCGCGCGACCACCTGCTCGGGCATGAGCGACAACATGATGCGGTCGTTCTCGTGGCGCTGTTCGTTGAGCAGGTCCTCCTTGATCGCCAGGTTGCGGCTCATGTCGTTGAAGGCGACCGTGAGGTCGCCGAACTCGTCGCGGGACACCACCGGGAGCGTCGTGCCGTAGTCGCCGGAACTGATCTGCTGAGCGCCGCTCTCCAGCCGCCGGATGGGCCTCACGAACAACCGCGCCAGCAGCATCGCCGCCATGCAGACCACGAAGATGATGGCCACCGTCGACAACACCAGCCGGCGGGTGAACGCCGACACCGGGGCGAACGCCTCGGACGTGTCGATCTTGGCGATCACCGCCCAACGCAGCCCGGGGATGTCGACGGGCGCATAGGCCTGCAGCGTCTCGTGGCCCAAATAGTCGTCGGCGATCAGCGTGCCCCGGCGCCCCTGCTGGGCCAGCTTCGTGGCCTCGGTGGCCACCGGTTGCACGAGCGTGGTGCCGTGCTGCCGCAGCGCGTCGCGCGCCACGTCGGGAGGAGTGCCGGCCTCGACGGCGTCGGTCTCGTAGACCTCGGGGTCCTGAATGAACAAGCGGGAGTTGGAGCGCATCAATTCATCCGGGCCGACGATGAACGTCTCGCCGGTCTCGCCCATCCCGGACTGCTCCCATTGCCCGTCGAACGTCATCAGCTGGTTGATCTTCGAGATGGGGAACTGCAGCGCCAGCACCCCGTCCACCCGGCCCTGCGGCCCGACGGGGGAGACGAACCACGCCGTCGGCTCGGTGGCCGGCTGATAGTCGCCGAAGTCGGTGAGGCCCACGTAGTCCACGGCATTGGAGTCGAGCGCACCCTGGAAGGCGTCGCCGAGTTCGCTGCCCTTGTACGGGCCGGTGAGCACGTTGGTGCCGAGGTCGACGCCCTTGTAGGCGCTGTAGACGACGTTGCCCCTGGCGTCGAGAAGCAGAGCGTCCTCGAACTGGAAGCGGGTGACGATCTCGCGGAAGAAGTCGTTGTAGCGGGCGTTGGCCGCCGACCAGGCGCTGCCGTCGCGGGCGTCGTCGTCGGCGATCGCGGCGTCCCAGTTGGCGGTGGGCTTGTCATAGGCGCCGAAGGGCACCGTGTAGCGGGACTGTAGATAGGCCGCAGCCCCGGACGTCGGCAGCAGTGCCTTGACGTCGACGGTCTCGCCGGTCTGTTCGTACTCGTCCTTGGCGAAGCGCTTCGTGTAGTACTCGCCGAGGGCCTGTTGCTCCGCCGGGGTGACCGCGGCGGTGGCGAGTTGGTCGAAACCCGCGGTGAAGTCGCCGATGGCCTGGGTCGCGGTCGACCCCCGCGAGTACACCACCAGTGAGTTCTTCAGATCCTCCAGTCCGTTCTGCAGGCTGCGGCTCTGTGACTGCCGGATCTCGGTCAGGCGGTCGAACACCGACGCGCGCAGCGAGCTTCGGCCAGACTGGTAGCCGATCGCACCCACGACGGCCGCCGACAGGATGCTCGTCAGGAGCAGCATCACCAGCAGCTTGGACTGGATGCTGACGCGCGACATCAGCCGGCGGCGGCTCCGCGTGGCGGCCTCGGTCGGGTCAACCGCGTCAACCTGCGCTTCGTTCTCCGTGGAGGTCGTCATCGGTTGCACAGAGTAGCGGGCAAACGTGCTGGTCGCGCTGACTCGCGAATGTTCGGCGCGGTCGACGGGAGCCCGGACTTCGGGCACGGTGGAGGCATGGCCGATCCTCATCACCTGGAGCGCTTCGTCGAGGCTCAAGAACCCGTCGTCGACGCCGTGCTCGACGAACTACGCACCGGCCGCAAGCGGTCTCACTGGATGTGGTTCGTCTTTCCCCAACTTCGCGGGCTGGGCCGGACCACGACCGCCGACTTCTACGGCATTGCCACGGGCGACGAGGCACGCGCGTACCTCGACCACGTCGTGCTCGGTCCGCGCCTGCGGCAGTGCGCGCGGTTGGTCGTCTCTTCCGGAGCGGTCAGCGCCGACGCGCTGATGGGCCAGGTGGACGCGCTGAAACTGTGGTCGTCGATGACGCTGTTCGCCGAAGTGGCCGAGGACGACCGGGACTTCGTGGCCGTGCTCGAGAAGTTCTACGGCGGCGAGCGGGACGCGAAGACCCAGGCGATGCTGGCCGGCCGTTAGACGGTGAGGACGGCCCAGCCGTGGGGCTCGACGTCGAGTGCGTCGACGACGTCCTCCGGCGGCACGCCCGATCCCGCGACGACCCGGCCGCTGTCGAACCCCAACGTGGCCAACGGCATCTGCAACGGCGCGTCGTCCACGTTGAGCGCGACGACGAGCGACCCGTCGTCCGAGGACGTCTGGTAGACGTACTGGCCGTTGGTCAGATGCAGGGCCGAAGTGCGCGCGCGGTGCAGCCACGGGTGGCGGCGTCGCAGACCGATCAGGTGCTGGTGCAGTCGGAAGGTGTCGTGCCCGAGGTGTTCTGATTCGCTTGGGTGCGTGGGGAACTCCGGGCGGACGGCGTCGTCGCCGCCGACGCGCTCCTCCTTGACGCCGCGGTAGGCCCACTCGTCGCCCGCGTACACGCTCGGCGTGCCCCCGACGGTCAGCATCACCGCGAGGGCATGGCCGACGTGGCGTTCGTCGGAGAGCTGGCTGGCGATGCGCGTTACGTCGTGGTTGCCGACGAACGTCAACGGCGCGAAGGTCTCGAGGAACGTGTCATGTCTGGTCAGCGCATGGTCGAGTTCGTGGAAGTTGACGTCGTTGAGGCTGCTCCACATCGCCTTCCACAGTTCGTACTGCGTCACCGAGTCGAACGTGGAGGCGGCCACGGTGCCCGCGTAGTCGCCGTGGATTACCTCGCCAACGAACCAGGCGTCGGGAAACTCCTCGCGCACGCGCGGCAGGACCTTGGCCCAGAACTCGTCGGGCACCGCGTAGGCGGCGTCGAGGCGCCAGCCGTCGGCGCCGCGGCGCAGCCAGTGGGTCATGACGTCGACGACGTAGTCGACCACCTCGGAGTTGCGATGGTTGAGGGTGATCAGCCCGCCGTGTCCCTCGAAGGTGGCAAAACCGTTGCGGCCCTTGCGGAACCACGAGTCGTCCCCACCGGCCAGGGCGTCCTGGTGCCGGCCGAACTCGCTGCCGACGTGGTTGAAGACGCCGTCGAGGAGGATCTTGAGTCCGCGGCCACGCGCCTGTTCGACGAGGTGGTCGAAGTCGGCGTCGTCGCCGAGGCGGGGGTCGACGGCGTAGTGGTCCGTCGTGTCGTAACCGTGCGTCTGGGAGGCGAACAGCGGGCCGAGCGCAATGCCGGACGCGCCGAGTTCGAGGGCGTGGTCGAACCATTCCGCGACGCGGCGCAACCGGTGTTCCTCGGGGGTGGGTGCCGGGTCGGCGGGGAAGGCGCCGACGAAGCCCAACGGGTAGACCTGCCACCAGATTGCGTGCTCGACCCAGGCCGGACCGCTCATGCTCTAAACGCCGTTTCGTACATCGCCTTCATCTCCTCGGCCAATTCGGGTGCGGGACCGTCGGTCTGGACACCGGGGGCAATGGTCGAGATCGCCAGCGGCGCCACCGGCGACGCCGCCACTCCCCACACTTGCTGCCAGCTGACCAGTTGGGCGGTGGACGCCGCGTAGACGATCCGCCCAAGGCCTACCCACGCGTGGGCGGCGGCACACATCGGACAGTGCTCACCGGAGGTGTACACCGTGGCGCGGGCACGTTCGTCGGCGGTGAGGTTGGCGGTCGACCAGCGGGCGATGGCGAATTCGGGGTGACGCGTCGCGTCGCCGTCGGCGATCCGGTTGCGGTCCTCGAAGCGCACCACGCCGTCGGCGTCGACCAGCAGGGAGCCGAAGGGCTCGTCGCCGGCGTCCAGCGCCTCCCTGGCCAATTCCACGCAGCGGCGCAGATGCCCGAGGTCCTCGACGCTGATCGCCACAGCCGGAGTGTACGCAGCCCCGCGTCTGGGCCGACCACGCGTCAGCGGGTAGCAGGCCAGCCCGACGAGCAGCGCGCACAGATGACCCAGCGAGGTGAAGCTGGTCTGGTAGAGCAGTCCACCCACCACCAGCGCGGTCGTCGCCGCGAGATACCCCCAGCGCCACCGCCGCGGCATCGCGTAGAACAGCACTCCGGCGATGCCCACGACGAAGTAGCTGACACCCACGTCGCGCGCGTCGATCAGTCGCGACGACGCCGCGTTCTCGTGGATGTTCCAGTAGAGATAGCCCTCGCTGACGTAGGTGGCACCCACGTGACAGATCAGGCCGGTGACGGCCCATCTCAGGTGTCCGAGCCAGCGCTCGGCCGGCGCCAGGAACACGGTGAAGATCAGCAGGTAGGGCCACCAGTACCGCCCGTCGATCCACAGCAGGCTCTGGAACAGCACGCGCAGCGGATCGGACGCCAGATGGTGGATGTTGGTCGACGTCGACTGCAGCAGGGTGCGCAGGGTCCGCGGGGTCAGCTGGTGCTGCACCAGCGTCGTCGCCAGCAGAACCGCGAGCCAGGCGTAGGTCAGGGGAGCGCTGCGGACGTAGTCCTGGACCCGGTCCCACAGACGATTCACGGTCACCGACGATAGAGGGCGTTGCTGGCAACCCGGTCTACCCGGAGCCGCAGCACCCGTCGGTCGTCGTGTCGAGCCGGCACGCGCACGACGCCACGATCGGGACGTCGGCGCGGGCCGCGGCAGTCGCCAGCTGCTCGGCGACGGCGGCGGCCTCCTCGTCGCGGCCCAGCCGGGTCAGGCACTCGTGGTACCCGTGCAGGCTCCACACGTTGCCCGGGTGCTGGCAGCAGCGGCTCAGCGTGTCGTCGAGTCCGAGGTCCGCGGCGTACACCGCCGCCGCCTCCTCGACGCGGCCCTGCTCGAGCAGCAGCGCACCGTAGGCGTGCCGGGTCGGCTGCATCCAGCCCCACGGCTCGTCGTAGGGCAGGGCGTCGTCGAGTTCGATTGCCCTCCCGAGGTATTCGAACGCCACGTCGAAACGCCCCTCCCGATAGGCGATTTCACCGTCCAGCATCGACACGCCGACCGCGAGGATGTCGCGGCTGGTGTTGTTGAACAGGTATCTGCTTTCCGGGATGCCGGCGTAGACGCGGTGCAGGGCGTCGCGTTCGGCACGCGCCTGCGTTACCCGCCCGGTGGCGGCGTACGCGATGCCGCGCCCGTAGTGGACCGTCGCCGTGGTGGTGCAGTAGAGCGCGGGGTCCTCGGGCAGGGGATGGGCGATCAGCTCCTCCCAGCGGCCGAAGCGGATCAGCACGTGCACCCGCAGCGGCACGAAGGCCTCGAGCCAGTCGGCCATCGGCGGCGACTCGATGGACAGCAGGTCGGGGGTCAACTGGGCGGCCAGTTCGTCGGCGGCCTGAATCGCCGTCTGGTAGCGACCCTCGAACATCGCCGAGTAGACGATGAAGTGCAGGTCGTGCGCCCGGTACAGGGAGTAGAAGTTGAGCGGGCCCGCCCGCTCGACGAAACGCCGATCTGCCCGGACCGCAGCGACGTTCGCGTCGACGGAGCTGCGGTAGTCGCCACAGAGCACATCGATGTGGCTCGGCATGTGCTGGAGGTGACCGGCGTCGGGCACCAGCCCGCGCAGCAGGTTGGCCGCGGGCAGGGCGACCTCCGGGTGCGCGGACATCTCCATCGCGTGCAGGTAGAGGTGCAGCACGCCCGGGTGGCGTCGGCCGTCTTCGGTGGCCAGTGCGTCGTCCAGAATCCGGGTGGCCTCGAGGACGCGCGAGCCCGGCGCCGGTTCACCGGTCCTGGTGTCCCACAGCGCCCAGGCCGAGACGTTCATGGCTGCGTCGGCGGCCAGGGCCTGGACGTCCACGTCGTGCGGATGGTCACCGGCGAGGGCGGACATCGCGTCGGCGTAGCGGGCGTGACCGGCCGTCAGGTCGTCGGTGGGGAAGCGCAGAACCAGGGCGTCGACCAGGCCGCGTTCGACGTTCGTTGCCCGGCCGCGGCCCGCCAGCTCGAGCTCGCTGCGCGCCCTGGCGAGGGACGCTTCGAGATCCTTCGGGTCGAAGGCCTCCCACGGCTTGTTGTAGTTCGGGCCGACGGCGTAGGCGATGCCCCACCGGGCGATCGCGAGGTCGGGGTCGAACTCCAGCGCCCGCTCGAAGCAGCGGATCGACTCCTCGTGGTTGAACGCGTACGCCCAAACCAAGCCGCGGTCGAACCACAGCTGGGCCTGGGCGGACGGGGTGTCAGTCGACCGATGAAAGGACCCGAGGTCGTAGTACGGTTCCTCCGGCGCGGACGCGGTAGCGGTCATGACTGGCACGATAAGTCGTCCACGCCTTGGGGGCGAGCACGGCGATCACCGCGAGTGCGAGGCCGACCGCACCCCACGTGCCGAGGGTGAGGATCGGGGTCAGCGTGCCGTTGCCGCCGAAGTAGGTGATGCCGCGCAGCAGCGCCACCCCCGAACCCTGCGGGACGATCGCGTTGAACGTCCGGTAGAAGCCCGTCAGGAGCGGCAGCCCGACGGGGCCGGCGGCCGCGGCGTTGCCGACGATGATCAGAAACAGGGTGACCACGGCCGAGGCGACGGTGCCGAAGGCGGCGGCGACGCCGGTGACGGCGCCCGCGACGCCGAAGGCGTAGAGCCACAACGCGCCGAACACCTGCCAGGTGTGGGCGGTCAGGGCGCCGAGGACGGCGTCGACGTAGACGGTCACCGCGCCCGCCAGCAGCGCGGAGTACGCCGCGAGGCTGAGGGTGCGCAGTGCCAGGGTCGAGAGCCTCCGGACGCTGCCCATCAGCAGGCCGAAGGCGGCGGCGCCCATGGTGGCACCGATCGACAGGAAGATGACGGCGTAGAACTCGACGGTGCCCTGCGGGTCGGCGGCGACGGTCGGTGCGACGTCCTCGACGCTCGGCGTCAGGCCGGCCTTGGCGGCGACGGCGCGACCGACGGCCTCGGAGGCGTTGGCGACGCTGCGCCCGCCGCCGCCGGCGACGTAGATCTTCAGGTCGCCGGCCGCACCGACGGCGAGGGCGGCGTCGGTCTTGCGCTCGTAGACCTGAGCGCGGGCGGCGGCGGCGTCGCCCACCGGCGTGACCTCGAGGTTGTCCTGCGTGCGCAGGCCGTCGACCAGCTGTTGTGGTCCCGCGACGGCGACGTCCAGATGGTGCAGCGTCGGCTTGGCGAACGCGCCGGAGTAGCTCGCGATCATCGCGACGACGAAGACGGTCAGGGCCGCCATCGCCATGGCCATCTTGCGGACGTCGGCGCGTGAGACGCGTCGGTTGGCCAGCGGCAGATCGTGGGGGAGATGCGGGTGCTCTCGGGGTGCTTCGTGCTTGCCCATGGTGGGTGCCTCTCTCAGAGTGCGGGTTTGGTGGGTGAGGGCAGACGCAGCAGTGCGTCCACGGTGTCGAGTGCGGCGCCCACGCGGGCGCGGAGGTCGGTCGCGGGATCGTCGGGCGACGGGTCCTCCATCCAGGACCGCAGCACCTCCTGGAAGCCGCCGACCAGGAAGCGGCTGACGGCCTCGGGCGCCACGTCGGCGATGGGGCCGACGACGCGCATGCCCTGCGCGGCGATCTCCTCGCAGGAGGGCTGCAACTCGTCGCGGAACGCCATCACCACGCGTTGGGTGACGGCGCTGGGCACCACGTTGCGGTACATCGCGCGGTGCTCGGCGGCGAAGGAGAACAGCCCGGTGATCCGGGCCCTGGCGTCGCCCTCGATGTCGGCGACCGCGGCGGCGAAGGCCACGGTGACGGCCGTCGCGACCGCGTCGTCCCGGTCGGTGAAGTGCCGGTAGAAGACCTGCCTGCTGACCCCCGCGCGGGCGACCAGGTCGCCGACGGTGATCTCGTCGACCGGCCGCTCGTGCGCGAGGTCGAACGCGGCGGTGCGCAGCAGGGTGCGAACGCGTTCGGCGCGCGGGTCGGCGCTGAGGGTGCGGCTGGGCATGTGAATAGCGTAGGCCACTTCGTAGACAAGTGACCACGAAGTCGGGCGTTAAGCCCGACACCCTCGGCCGGTTGCTGTGACGGGCGCGACTCGGCGCGGGCCTAGTGGCCCGCCCCGCGAGCAGTCCGCTCCGCGAGCAGACGCAAAGTGCCCTGAATTGCCGCGATTGAGGGCCTTTTACGTCTGCTCGCGGCCGGGTGCTGTGACGGGCGCGACTCGGCGCGGGCCTAGTGGCCTGCGACGACGTCGGCCTCGTCGACGACCACCGGATCCTTCGCCCCGGGCAGGAACGAATACAGCACGCAGACCACGCCGAAGAACAGATAGCCAAGGGCGACGGCCGGATTGGCGGCCCAGGCCACCTGCGGTGCGTGAATGAGCCCGATGAACGACAGCACCGCCCCGACCGCCGACGCGATCGCGGCGTAGAGGAACTTCTTCTCCAGGATGAGGGTGACCATGGTGCCGAGCACCAAGCCGACCAGCACCGCGCCCTCGCCGAGGGTCTGCAAACCCTCGTACACCACGCCGGCGCCGTTGAGCTTCTCCATGCCGACCGCGCTCGCCGACGTGCCCGCGGCGTTAAGAGCGTTGTCGATCAGACCGCTGGCCCACTGCGCGAGGTTCGGCAGGATCGCCGCCACCACGGCGATGGCGTGCAGCCTCGGCACGGCCTGGAACGCCTGGGCGCCGATCAGCAGCCCGATGTACAGCAGGATCGGCACGATCGCCGGCACCGGGAGCAGCGCGTCCAGCACGCCGAACAGGCCCAGGAAGCACAGGATTCCGATGACGACACCGCTGGCCAACGAGTATCCGGCGCGGCCGCCGGCGTCCTTCCAGCCGGGATGTCCGATGTACACCGCGGGCGGAAACGGGGATCCGAACGCCGACCCGATGCACGCCCCGGCCCCGTCGGCCAGCAGCACGCTGCGCAGGTTGTAGTCGTCACCGGCCGCCGCGGCGCTCTCCACGTTGCTCATGGCCTCGGTGAAGTTGTAGACGCCCAACGGTATTGCGGTCCCGAGCAGCGGGGCGAGGTTGGACAATCCGGACAGCAGCATGTCGACCCGCAGGTCCGGCACGCCGATCGCGATGTCGGAGACCGCCTGGCTCACGTCGGGAGCCGACATGTAGCCACCGATCCAGCCGATCGCCGTGCCGACCAGCAGGGCCGCCAATCCGACGGGGATGCCGAACGGCAACCGGACGTCGGTGAAGAACCCGATGAGGATGATCGCCATGACGGGCAAGCCGATCCATGCCGCCTCCCACATCTGCGCGGCGGGCCGCATGCTGATGAACGTGATCGAGATGCCGGCCAGCGTGCCGAGCATCGCCGCGCGGGGGGTCAGCTTGCGGATGTACGGACCGACGAACGCGCCGATCATCACGATGATGCCGATCATGAACGCCCACGCCAGGCCGGCCTGCCAGGCCTGCATCGCGTCCTTGGTGTTGAGGTACACCGGCAGCATCACCACGAACACGACGATGAACATGTGCGGCACGCTCGGGCCGTAGGGCAATGCCGTGACGTCCGTGCGGTTCTCGCGCCTGGCCAGGCGCCGGGCCAGGAACGTGTAGTACAGGTTGCCCAGGATCAGGGCGACGCCGAGCGCCGGCAGCACCGTGCCGAGCACGTCACCGGCGGGCACGTTGACCACGCCGATCATCAGACCGGTCAGGGTGAGGACGTTGACCAGGATGTTGAAGCCGAGGCCGAAGAAGGCGTTGGTGTCACCCCGCGTCCACCACGGGATGGACACTGCCGGCGCGGATTCCGGTGTCGGCGACGGCGGATCGGACGGGGTTTCGGTGACGTCGGTCGACATGGTCGGTCCTCTCAGGCCTGGGAAGGCGTTGCGATGGCGAGGGATTGGATGGCCGGTATGACGGCGGAGGTGTCGGCGACCCATCCGAAGATGCCGCCCTGGGCCTTGATCATCTCGAGGCCGACGCGTTGGAACTCGGGGAAGTACGAACCGACGCAATCGGATACGACGAGACACTCGTACCCGCGGTCGTTGGCCTCTCTCGTGGTGGTGTGCACGCACACCTCGGTCGTGACCCCGGTGATCAACAACTGGGTGATGCCGGCGTCGGTGAGGATCGTCGAGAGCTCCGTGGCGTAGAACGCACCCTTGCCCGGTTTGTCGATCACCACCTCGCCGTCGACGGGGGCCAGCTCGTCGAGGATGTCGTGGCCGTACTCGCCGCGAATGAGGATGCGGCCGTACTTGCCCGGATCGCCGATGCGCTTGCTCGGTGCGCCGCGGTTGAGCTTGGCGGGTGGGCAATCCGACAAGTCCGGCACGTGGCCCTCGCGGGTGTGGATCACCATGACGCCCGCCTCGCGGGCGGCCGCGATCAGCGCGGCCAGCGGGGGCACCACCTTGAGCAACTGGTCGACGTCGTTGCCGAGGCTCTCGCCGAACCCGCCGGGCAGAATGAAGTCACGCTGCATGTCGATGACGATCAGCGCGGTCTTGCCCGCGACGAGGGGGAAGGCGAACGGCTCGGCGGGTACCTCGGCGGTCGTGGTCATGCGCGGGACTCCGTCGTCGTGGGGGCGAGTGCGTCGACGCCGGCCTGGCCGTCGGCGCGCGGTTCGTCGAGGACCCGGGCCGCCAGGTGCAGCACCGTGTCGTCGCTCAGCGCGGGCCCCAGAAGCATTGCGCTGTAAGGACGTCCGTCGGCGGTGGTGCCCAGCGGCACCGCCACGCCCAGCAGGTCCAGGAGGTTGCCGAAGTGCGTGTAGTGGCCCAGCACGGTGTTGCACTCGATGGGCCGCTCCAGCACGTCGGCGACGGTGAAGGTGGTCCCGATGGTCGGGACGACGAGCACGTCGACACCGGCCCACAGCCGCCCGACCTCCGCCTTGAGCTCCTGCAACCGCTGCAGCGCCGCGAACGCGTCGACGGCGGTGTACTTCTCGCCGCTGCGCAGGATGTCGCGCACCACCGGGTGGATCGAGTCCGGCTTCTCGGCGAGGAAGTCGCCGAATTCGACGAGGCGCTCGGACACCCACGGGCCCTGGTAGAGCAGGGTGCCCGCGGCGAGGAACGGCTCGAGCGAGACGTCGACGATCGTGGCGTGGCGGGCGAGGTGGTCGCGGAACCCGAGGTGCGCGGTGCGCATCGCGTCGTCGCCGAAGAACTCGAGCTCCTCGACCGGCGGCAGCCCCACGCGGACGTCGTCACCGGAGAAGCGCGGCCCGCGGTCCCGCGACCACGGGTCGGCGTCGTCGCGGCCGGTGATCACGTACATCACCCGGTCGACGTCGTCGACCGAGCCCGCCATCAGGCTGAGGCAGTCCAGCGACTTGCAGGCCGGCACGAGGCCGACCGTGCTGATCAGTCCTCGCGACGGCTTGTAGCCGACGACGCCGTTGAGGGCCGCGGGCACGCGACCGGATCCCGCCGTGTCGGTGGCGACGGCGAACGGCACCTGGCCGAGCGCGACCGCGAGGGCGGAGCCCGAACTCGAGCCGCCGGAGATCATCTCGCCGCCGTACACGCTGCGCGGCACGGTGTACGGCGTCCTCGTGCCGTTCAGCCCGGTGGCGAACTGGTCCAGGTTGGTCTTGCCGACGTAGAGCGCGCCGGCGTCGAGCAACCGCTGGACGGCGGGTGCGGTGGCCGTCGCCACGTAGGCGTAGTCGGGACAGGACAGGGTGGTCGGCACGCCCTCGACGTCGATGCTGTCCTTGACTCCGAACGGCACGCCGTAGAGCGGCAGAGTCCGTGCGCCGGGGCGGTTCTCGATGGCCGCCGCCGCGGCGAGCAGTTCCTCCCGCGGCACGGTGGAGAGCCAGGTGCCGTCGTCCCCGCGGGCGGCGATGGCGTCGGCCACCCTGGTCGCGGTCTTCGTGGGTGATCCAGTGCCCCCGGCGTGTGAGGCGAGGATCTCGGCCACCGAGGGACCGATCGACGGTCCGTGTGCGTCTTGAGCCATAACTGTCGATTGTCGACAGAATCATTCCGGTCGCGGTACGGCTGTGTGTCGATCGTGTTAGCGATCGACCTCGAGGTCCAGATAGTCCAGGTGGCCGTGCCCCTCGAGGGCGGCCAGCACGGTGGCCGCGTCGTTGGCCTCCAGCGCGACCAGGATCTCGTGGTGGCGTGCGACCCCGTCTTCGGCGTGGTGGTGACGCGCCTCGGACCTGAGGTTGATCGCCATGGGCAGCTGCAGCTTGAGCAGGATCGGTTCGAGCGTGATGTCGAGTTGGCGGTTGTCGGCGAGCTGGACGACGGCGGCGTGGAACAGGCGGTGGGCGTCGTCGCGCGCCAGGTCGTCGGTGGCCTCGTGCATGCCGGCCAGCGCGTCGCGGACCGGCTGAAGGGCGGTCGCCGGGTCGGCGAGCGGCAGGGCGGTCTCGACGGCGTGGCGCTCCAGGACGTGGCGGAGCGCGAAGAGTTGCAGGATGTCGGTGGGCGACCACTCCGTCACGCGGGAGCCTCGGCGCGGCAGATGCTCGACGAGCCCCTGCTGGGCGAGCAGCCTCAACGCCTCCCGCAGCGGCGCCCGGCTGATGCCGAAGTCGGCGCACAGTTGTTCCTCGACGATCTTCTCGCCGGGCTCGAGTGCGCCGCGCAGGATCGCGTCGCGGAGCCGTTGGGTGGCCAGTTCGACCAGGGTGGCCGGCAGCCCGGACCCGTCCGACCCCAGCGCCCCCACCACTCACCACCTCTACCGTCGTCTTCTCGACCCTGCGATTGCCGACGATCCTAGGGGAGCGGCTGGTCTCACACGAGCCAGCGGCGCAGCCACGACGACAGTCGAGCGCCGTCGCCGGCCCGGCCGGCGGCCGCCAGATGACCGTCCGGCCGGACCAGCAGCCAGGCCGGGCCGGAAGCCACGTCGGCGGGCAGCGTCACGTGCCGCACCGCGACGGCCGTGGCCCACGGGCGGGCCGCGTCGACCACGTCGGGGCCGGCGTCCGACACCAGCAAGGTCAGCGCCGAGGCGCCGAGGAGGTCGTAGAGCCTGCCGTCGGCCAGGGCGACGTCCGGCACCCGGTCACCCGCCCGAAGGCCGCCAATCCGGCCGCCGCCCTTGGCGATCGGGCACCCACGGTACGACGCGGTGAGCTGGCCGAGTCGCGGCGCGGCGCGATCCTGCACCGCCGTGCGCGACAGGACGAGCGGGGCCAGCCTGGTGAGCGCGGCGTGCGCCAGGGGACTGGTCGAGTTGAATACCGTCGTCGCCCGTTCGGTCATGCCGACCAGCTGGCGGATCACCGGCAGTCGGTCGGACTCGTAGGTGTCGAGCAGTGCGGGGGCGGCCTGCCCGCGCAGCACCATCGCCAGCTTCCACGACAGGTTCAGCATGTCCTGAATGCCGGCGTTCATGCCCTGCCCACCGGCGGGGCTGTGGACGTGGGCGGCGTCGCCGCCCAGGAAGACATGGCCGCGACGCAGCGTCTCCACGACGCGGCTGTTGATGCGAAACCGCGAGCTCCAGTTCAGGTCGTAGAGCCGGGCGGGGATGCCGGCGGTGCGGTCGTAGAGGGTCTGGATGTCGGCCAGGGTGGGTGCGGCATCCTCGCCGATGACGCCGTCGGGGTCGGTGGCCATGAACCGGAACCGGCCCTCGCCCATCGGAAACACCGCGAGGAATCCGTTGGCGGCCAGGAAGATCGACAGTTGGTCCTCTGCGACGGCCCCGGCCAGGTGCAGGTCGCCCAGCACGTAGTTCTGGGGGAGAGACCGGCCCGTGAACGCCAGGCCGAGGCTCTTGCGGACGGCGCTGTGCGACCCGTCGGCGGCGATCACGTAGGACGCCGCAACGGTGTCGGTGGTGCCGTCCGGGGCCGCGAGCGTCACCTCGACGGACTCGGCGCGGTCGACGAGGCCGGTGAAGCTCAGGCCGCGTTCCACCTTGACGCCCTGCTCACCGAGCCGCTCGGTGAGCAGACGTTCGGTCTCGGATTGCGCCAGCATCAGGACGAAGCCGAATTGGCTTGGCATCCGGGTGAAGTCGACGGCCGCGATCTGACGGCCGCGCACGTGCAGCGCGGTCCGGCGCACCCGGTTGCCGAGTGCCAGCATGTCGTCGGCGACACCGCGTGGCCTGAGCAGTTCGAGGGTGCGGGCCTGAATGCCGAGTGCCCGGCTGGTGGTCGACGGTTCGAGTGCCGAGTCGACGATGCGGACGGGGATGCCCAGTCGTGACAGTTCGAGGGCGGCCGTCAGGCCGGTGGGTCCGGCACCGACGACGAGCACGGGCAGTTCGCCCCGGTCTTGGAACATGGACGACTCCCGTCGGATAAGTCAACACGTGGTGACTTGAACGGTAGGCGCGTCTCGCGGTCTCTGTCAACAGTCGATGACATACCCTCGGAGAATGGTAACCACCCGGTCCCGCAACGCGCAGGAGACGCGCGCCGACATCCTCGCCGCCGCCCGCGCGCGCTTCGGCGCAGAGGGCTACGAGCGCACGACGCTGCGCGCGGTGGCCGCGGACGTGGGCGTCGACCCCGCGCTGGTCATCAGGTACTTCGGCAGCAAGCAGGACCTCTTCGCGGCCGCGGTGGAGTTCACCCTCGACCTGCCGGACCTCACCGGCGTGGACCCCGACCGGGTGGCCGAGGTGCTGCTGCCCAAGTTCTTCGCGGTCTGGGAGGACGACACCACCTTCGTCGCCCTGCTGCGGGCGGCGATGACCAGTGCCACCGCGGCCGACACCATGCGCAAGGTCTTCGCGACCCAGGTGGCGCCCGTGCTCTTCGCCGTCACCCCCGACAACCCGGGCCAACGCGCCGGCCTGATGGGTTCGTTCATCATCGGCCTGGCGACCACGCGCTACGTCCTGACCAACCCGTTCGTGGCCGACCTCAGCCACGACGAACTGATCCGCTGGGCCGCGCCGGTGGTGCGCCAACTCCTGGTCGGGCCCGCGCCGGCCGGGTAGCGGCGCTCGACACCGGCGCTGGAACGTGTTCTAGTTCAGGCGTGCTTGACTTCCCCGTGGAGAACCTGACCGCCGAGGACGTCGAACGGTTGCGCGGCATCTTCGAGCCGCTGACCCAGTCCGTGCGCGAGCTCGTCGACGCCACCATCCGCACCGAAGTGGACGCCGAGGCGGTCGCGCTGGCCAAGGCCGAGATCGACGCCGCCACCGCGCGCCTGCGCGAGCGACAACTGGAGGGCTCGTTCGGCGTGCGCTTCGGCAGCGACGGCGACCAGATGCCGTGGGGCAACGTCGTGATCGGCATGCGCAACCCCGTCGCGCCGCCGCTGGTCTTCGTGCCGACGGCCGACGGCGGAGTGCGCGCCGACTTCCACCTCGGCGCGGCCTACGAGGGCCCGCCCGGTCACGTCCACGGGGGCGTCGCCGCGCTGATCCTCGACCACGCCCTCGGCGGCGCGGCGAGCGCGCCCGACAAGCCGCGGCTGACGGGCACCATCACCATGCGGTACCGCCGGATGACGGCGCTGGGCGACCTGCACGTCGAGGCCGCGATCGTCCGGACCGAGGGTGTGAAGACCTTCGCGACGGGTCACCTGGCCGACGCGGACGGCGTCACGGTCGAGGCCGAAGGCGTGTTCATCACCCCGCGGTGGGCCCGCGACTGAGCCGGGCCCCGGCCGCGGTCAGTCGGTGATGCCGACGAGGCTGCGGGTGATGTCGCCGATCTCGGCCACCAGCACCCGACTCGACGTGTCGTCGGGTCCCAGATTGCGGCCGGCCTCGCGAATGCGTTGTTCGGCCGCGGCAAGGCGGTCCCCGTCGATGCGCCACGGCGCGCCCGGGGCCGTGGGCGCGCCGGACAACGCCTCCGCGTACTCGTCGACCGCCACCACGAAGTCGGTGTGCAGCGTGGCGGGCGGCGTGGCGGGCAGGTTGGATTCGAGCGTCGCGCACGAGGTGGTGATGGCGTTGAGCGCGGTGCGGTAGGCCTTCAGCCACCGCCGCAGGTCGCCCGAGTCCGAGGTGGTCGCCCCCGCGGCCGCCTCGAACGCCGCACGCGCGCGGAAGGCCCGCTCCCACGCCGCGGCCAGGGCTTCGCCGGGATGGTCCAGACCGTGCACGAAGGCCTTGATCACGGTTGCGGCGTAGTCGATCTCGGTCTTGAGCAATTCACCGGCCCGCTGCCGCAGCCGAACCATGGAGTGGTCCGGCAGCACGACGTGCACGAGCACGGCAAGAGCACCGCCGATCAGCGTCGCGATCAACCGGTCGGTCATCGTGCCGACGTCACCGGCGTTGCTCACGTCGACCAGGAACACCACCACGGCGGCGAGGGCCGCACTCGTCGCCACGTAGCCGTACCCCGACACGGCGTAGGCGACGCCGAGGGCGAGCACCGCGAGCACGGCGGCCGCCAGCCCGGTGGGATGCCAGATGATCGTCACCACCGACGCGACGACGATGCCGCCGGCGTTGCCGGCCACGCGGCCCGCGCACCGGGTGTAGGTGTGCGCGGTCTCCGGGCGCAGCACGATCAGCACCGTCAGCGGAATCCAGTAGCCGTAGGGCACGTCGGCGAAGCGCTCCACCGCCACCCCGGCGCCCACGCCCGCGGCGAGCCGGAGCGCATGCCGAAGAATGGGAGATCCCCACGTCAGATGTGCTCTGACGGCCGCCACGGCGATCGGCACCGCGGACAGCGCGCCCCGGCGCCCGACCCGGGTGACGTGGTCGACGTCGGGCGTCAGCTCGCCGAAGCGCAGCGCGACGGCCTCGCGCAACTGGTGGGAAAGGCGCTGCGCCAGCGCCACGTTCGACACCGCGACGGCGTCGGTCGCCGCCTCGACCTGCAGCACTCCGAGCGTCGCGTCGCGCTTGGCCGTGCGACTGCGGCTGGCGACCACGTCGAGCACCCCCGCGGCGGCGCGCAGCACGGTGGCCACCGCCGGGTCGTCGACGGACCTGCCCGCCAGCGTCGTCAGCGTCACCGATATCCGTTGCGGCAGGACGTACCAGGCGCGGTAGGCCAGCGGACGGCGCCTGGCCTGGCGGTCGGTCATGGTGACCGTGTCGCGGAGCCAGAGCAGTGGCGCCGGGTCGACGCCCGCTCCCGCGTCGGCGGCCAGACGCTTGGCGTCTGCCCCCAGCGACCGGTAGGCCCGCGTCAAGGCGTCCCGTTGGAGTCGCCACCGGCGCCGCGGCCACAGCCCGATCAGTACGGCTTGCACCAATCCGCCACCCAGTGCGAGCAGCGCTGCGGTGCCGACCCCGGAGAGGGTCGGCGCGACGGGCGGGGCAGTGACGAGCAAGGCGCCGGACGCCGCGGCGATCAACCCGGCGTTGGTGCTGACCGCCCACTGCAGGCCGGCGACGAAGCACCACGCCGTCGCCGCGAGAACGAAGAGGACACCGTAGGACGACGTGGCCGTGCCCAGCAGCACCGCCGCACCCATTTGAATCGAGATGGCGCTCACCAGGACCAGCGGCCCGCGCGGACTGTCCTGCAGCGCAGCGGCTCCCGCGATCGCCGCCGCACCGGCGGCCGCCGTCGCGGCACCCGCCGAACCCCACTGCAGACCGGCTATCGCGGCGAGCATGACGCCGAGGAGGCTGCGCCCCACCGCGCCGAGATCGGGCATGGCGAGTCGCTGCGGTAGCCCCTTCATCGCCTGCTCGTCACAACGAAGACAAAACTACCGGGCCGACCGACGATTGTGGGTCAGGGCGCCGGCCGTGGCGGTACGTTCGAGCGGTGGAGAAGGTGATCATCACGCTGCGGGGCACCCCGGGCGACGACTCGTGGTGCACCCGGTTGCGCACCGAGGTGTCCGACGACCTGCTGGCACTGGGCGCGCCGGGGCTCGCCGTCAACGTCCGCGACGCGACGGTCGGCGATTCGCTGATGACGTTGACGACGCTGGATCCGCCCGTCGTCGGCCTCGTCGCCATCTGGACCCAGCAGTCCTACGGTCCGCACGTGACCGGCGCGCTGGACCGGTTGAGGGGCGAGTGCGATCGCGTCGACGCCTATCTGGTCACCGAGTCGGTGCCGTTGCCGCCGCCTGCGACCGCCCCCGGCGCCCGCACGCCCGGCTTCGCCAACGTCGCGCTGCTACGACGGCCCGCCGATCTGGACGCGGAAACCTGGTTCGCGCGTTGGCATGTCGACCACACCCCGGTGGCAATCGCCACGCAGTCGACGTTCGGCTACGTGCAAAACGCGGTGGTGCGTCCGTTGACCTCCGGCGCGCCGGTGGTCGACGCGATCGTCGAGGAGCTGTTCCCGCTGGCGGCCACCCGGGATCTGCACGTCTTCTTCGGGGCGGCCGACGACGCCGACCTCGGCGACCGGATGAATCGCATGGTGGCCAGTACGTCGGCGTTCGGGGCCAACCGTTGCGTGGACACCGTGCCGACCAGTCGCTACGTGATGCGCTCGCCGTTCGCCGCGGAGGTGTCTCAATGACGACGCTCGAGGAGGCCGTCGGCCTTGCGTCGGCCGAAAGCGGTCTGGCCGTGGTGTCGACCGTCCGCGGTGACGGCACCGTGCAGGCGTCGCTGGTCAACGCCGGCGTCGTCGCGCATCCCGCAACCGGCGAGCCCGCCTGTGCCTTCGTCACCTACGGGAGGGTGAAGTTGGCCAACCTGCGGGCGCGGCCGCCGATCGCGGTGACCTTCCGCGACGGCTGGCGGTGGGCGACCGTCGAGGGCACCGCCGAACTCGCCGGTCCCGACGACCCGCAACCGTGGCTGACGGGCGACGCCGTGCGACTGCTGCTGCGGGAGGTCTTCACGGCCGCGGGCGGCACCCACGACGACTGGACAGAGTACGACCGGGTGATGGCCGAGCAGCGGCGGACGGTGGTCCTGGTCACACCCGGGCGCGTGTACTCCAACGGCTAACCCTTACGCTGCAGCCGTGCTGGTGCAGATCGACGATGCCAACGGGGTGCGGACCCTGACCCTCAACCGACCCGAAGCGCTCAACGCGTTCAACGAGGCGCTGTACGACGCGACGACCATTGCGCTGCGCGACGCCGACGAGGACCCGTCCGTCGCAGTGGTGCTGCTGACCGGGGCGGGCCGGGCCTTCAGCGCCGGCAACGACCTCGTCGAGATGCAGGCCCGGATCACCGACCCGGAGTTTCAGTCCGGGCAGTACGGGTTCCCCGGGATGATCGAAACCCTTACCGCCCTTCGCAAACCGTTGATCCTCGCGGTGAACGGCCTCGGCGTCGGCATCGGTGCGACGATTCTCGGCTACGCCGACCTGGTGTTCATGTCGACCTCGGCTCGGTTGAAGTGCCCGTTCACCAGCCTCGGCGTCGCGCCGGAGGCGGCGTCGTCCTACCTGCTGCCGCAGCTCGTCGGCCGGCAGAACGCGGCATGGATGCTGCTGTCCTCGGAATGGGTCGACGCGACGGAGGCTCAGCGGATGGGCTTCGCGTGGAAGGTGTGCGAACCCGACGATCTGCTGCCCGAATCCCGCCGCCATGCGGAAATTCTTGCCTCGCGGCCGATTTCGAGTCTGATCGCGGTCAAGCAGACGATGGTCGAACCCACCCGTGGCGAGATCGCGGCCGCTGCGGCGCGGGAGTACGCACAATTCGAGGAACTGCTCGGGGGAGTGGCCAACGCCGACGCGCTGGCCTCGTTCGCCGACCGGCGCTCGACCTAGCCGCTCAACTCGCGGCGTGCAGGGGGCAGCCCGTTCTGGCGGCGGCCGCCTCGATGATGGCTCGCACCGTGCGCCGGCAGCGACCGCAGTCCAACCCCGCGCCACACGCTTCGGCGATCTGCTTGGACGTCGACGCGCCCGAGGCCACGAGATCGGTGACGGCTTGGCTCGTCACACCGGTGCACAAACACACGAACATCGGTCCGTCACCGCCTCCGTTGGATGTGCGCCAGCTTGAGTTAGCCCAGTCTAACCTTAGTTAGGGCAGGCGGTCCATCGCCGGGGTCGCAAAACCGTGGGTTGGCTACCCTCACCTGGGGTTCCGTGGTCACGGCCGGTGCCTGCGACACGCCCCCGGATGCCCTCGTTACCTCTCTCGGGCGCCGTCGGTGAACTAGATTGTGGGTGCGTTCGCGCCTCGGTCGAGGCGTGCCAGCTCAGCCCACGACTGACGCGTGACCAGCCCTCACCGCGTCAAAAGGAGCGACGACCATGAACGGCGATCCCGACGTCCTGAAATTGCTCAACGAACAGTTGACGAGCGAATTGACGGCGATCAACCAGTACTTCCTGCATTCGAAGATGCAGCAGAGTTGGGGGTTCACCGAGCTCGCAGGGCACACGCGCAAGGAAGCCTTCGAGGAGATGAACCATGCGGAGGCCATCACCGACCGCATTCTGCTGCTCAACGGACTCCCCAACTACCAGCGGCTGTTCTCCCTCAAGGTGGGGCAGACCCTGCGCGAGCAGTTCGAGGCCGACTTGACGATCGAGTACGACGTCGTGGCGCGGCTCAAGCCCGGCGTGGTCATGTGCCGCCAGAAGGAGGACTCGACCAGTGCGACCCTGCTGGAGACGATCCTCGCCGACGAAGAGCAGCACATCGACTACCTGGAGACGCAGCTCGAGCTGATGGACAAGCTGGGCGAGCAGTTGTACGCCGCGCAGTGCGTCGCGCGCCCGCCCGAGTAACTAGAACCTGTTCCAGAAACGTCGGCTCGGGCGTACGATGCGCCCATGAGCAGAATCGGGGACTTCGCCGACGACGACGCCGCGGGCTGGATCACGCGTTCACCCGACATCGGCATCGCCATGGCGGGGTTCACCGACGCGGTCTACAACAAGAGCCGGCTGCCGCTGCGCACGCGTGAGCTGGCCCGCATGGTGCTGGCCCTGGACAACGAATGCGTGGTGTGTCAGAACACCCGGGACGCCGCGGGTGCCGCTGCCGGGGTCGACGAGGACCTCTACGACCACGCCGAGCAGTGGCAGACCTGGCCCGGTTACTCCCCGCAGGAGCGCGTCGCCGCGGAGTTCGCCGCGCGATTCGCCAACGGCCACACCGACTTACGCGACGACGACGAGTTCTGGGAGCGGTGCAACGATCAGTTCAGCCCCGAACTGCTGACCGACCTGGCACTGTCCTGCGCCATGTGGCTGGGCATGGGCCGCATGTTGCGCACGCTCGACATCGGCCAGGCCTGCAAGATCACGCTCTAGACTGCGCCGCCGCCCAGCCCGTGCAGAATGGGGCCATGGCAGCCACACCGCTCACCGCCGCGGCCACGTCCACCCTCGAGTCGGCCGGGGTCACCACCCTGGTCGGAACGGTCGTCAACGCCGCCGGCCTCTGTCATGCGAAGACCGTGCCGGTGGGCAGAATGGGCGCCTTCGCGAACCCCGGTCTGGGCGCCAGCCCGGTGTGGCACGTGTTCACCGTCGACCAAGCGGGGATCGCCGTCGGTGGCGCCATCGGCGTCGTCGGCGACCAGCGAATCCGCGTCGACGTGGATGCGCTGAGGATCCTCGGCGACGGCCTGGCGTGGGCGCCGGGATCGTTCTTCGACCAGGACGGTGCCCCCGATCCCTTCTGCAGCAGAGGGGCTTTGGCGCGCATCGAAGAGCGTCTCGCCACGGCGGGTCTCACCGCGCTGGTAGGCCACGAGATGGAGTTCGTCCTGGTCGGACCCGACGGCGCGGCGCTGCCCTCGCATCTGTGGGCGCAGTACGGCCTGGCGGGCGTCCTGGAGTTCGAGGGGTTCGTCCGCGACGTCGTCGAGGCGGCCACGGTTGCCGGGGTGTCGGTCGAGCAGTTCCATCCCGAGTACGGCGCCAACCAGTTCGAGATGTCGCTGGCACCCAAGTCGCCCGTCGCCGCCGCCGACGAGCTGATGGTGGCGCGCATCGTCGTCGCCAGGGCGGCCAGGAAGCACGGGCTGCGGGTCAGCTTGTCGCCGGTGCCGTTCGCGGGCAGCGTGGGTTCCGGTGCCCACCAGCACTTCTCGCTGCGACACGACGGCGTGCCGCTGTTCTCCGGCGGTCAGGGCGCCCGGGGGATGAGGCCCGCGGGCGAGGCCGCCATGGCTGGCGTGCTGGCCGGCCTCGCCGAGGCGCAGGCGCTGCTGTGCGGTTCCATCCTGTCGGGTCTGCGGATGCAGCCGGGCAGTTGGTCGGGGGCCAGCGTGTGCTGGGGCACCGAGAACCGGGAGGCGGCCGTCCGGTTCCTGCGCGGCGGGCCGGGCAACGCCCACGGGGCCAACGTCGAGGTGAAGGTCGTCGACCCCTCCGCGAACCCGTACCTCGCCAGCGCGGCGATCCTCGGACTCGCCTTGGACGGCATCGAACGCGAACTGCCGCTCGGGCCCGAGGTGCCGGTCGACCCCGCGACGCTGTCCGCCGACGATCGGGCCAAGGCCGACGTCGGCCTGCTGTCCGACGACCAGGGGACCGTCGTCGCCGCCCTGGCCGAGTCCGCGCTGCTGCGGGGCATTCTCGGTGACGCCGTGGTGGATTCGGTCGTCGCCGTGCGACGTTACGAGCACGAACACTTCGCCGATCTGACGCCGGAGCAATTGGCCGAGAAGTTCCGGCTGGCGTGGAGCGTGTAGGGGGAGTGCGCCCAGTGTTCTGAGTCGGCGGCACTGGCACTCGGCTCCGACATTTCGGATGCTCGGGGCGGGTTTGTCCACAGGCTGCCGACTTATGCACAGAACGCTTGCAGCGTAATGACTTTCGTCGGTCGTCGACCGTAGAATCGAAAGCATGTTCGATTCGATCGTTGCTTCTACCGCTGACACCTCGGGTGCCGGTGCGGTGGAGGCGTGGGTGCGGACCGAGTCCGCGGCGTGTGCCCGCAAGGTGGCGGCGATGGCGGGCATGCTGGAGACCGCCTACGCCGCGTCCGGGTCGGCGTCGCGTGACCTGTGGTGCCTGGACAACTTCGACGCCGTCGCCGCCCACGTCGGCGCCGCGTTGCGGATCACCACGGGCGCCGCGTCCAACCAACTGCTGATCGCCGTGGCCCTGCACGAGCGCTTCCCGCTGGTGGCGGCGGTGTTCGCCGAGGGGCTCATCACCTATCACCTGGTGCGCATCGTGGTGCAACGCGGCGCCCTGGTCGTCGACCCCACGGCGCTGCACGAGCTCGACCGGCTGCTGGCGGAGGCTTTGAGTGATCGGGAGCCGATGTCGGTCGCGACGGCGGAGAATACCGTGGACGCGTTCGTCGCCCAGGTCGATCCCCACGCCGTGCGCCGCACCGAAACCAAGGCACGCGGGCGTTCGGTGGACGTGGCGGTCGACGAGGACGGCAGCGGAATGGCCACCGTGTACGCCACCTTGTTCGCCCATGACGCCAAGGCCGTCGACGCCCGCATGGACGCCCTCGCCCGCACGGTCTGCCCGGCCGACCCACGCACCCTGGACCAACGCCGCGCCGATGCGATCGGTGCCATGGCCCACGGCGCGGACCGCCTGGCGTGCCTCTGCCAGACCGACGACTGCCCCGCCGCGCAGAACCCGCCGTCCACCGGTGTGGTCGTCTACGTCATCGCGAGTGCGGACACCCTCACCACGCCGCCGCCGGCACCACCGGATGAGCCCAACGCGCCGATGCCCGAGACTCCCACACCCGCCGACGAGCGCACCGGCCTCGACGGGGAACCGCCGGCGATGTTCGCCAAGCCGTTGCGCGAGCTCACGCTCACCGAAGCCCTCTCTCCAACACCGGGATACTTCTCCGGCCTGCGACCCGCCGCCTTGATGGGCGGCCAGTTCGTCCCGGGCGTGGTCGCGTGCCGGGCCACGATCGGGGCGAGGATCACCCCCATCGTCCACCCCGGACAAGCTCCACCAGAACCCCGATACCGCCCGTCCATGAAGTTGGCCGACTTCGTCCGCTGCCGCGACCTGACGTGTCGCTTCCCGGGCTGCCGTGCGCCCGCGACGAATTGCGATCTGGACAGAGAGCATGGAGGGGTGTCACCCCCGGCGGTGGTCTGACTCTGATGTCGATTGACGCCGACTGGTTGTCCTTGTGTGGATCTGTCGGCCGTCGCTAGGGGTGGCACGCGACGTCACCGACGCGACGGCTGTGACTTCATAGGAGCTTGCGCCACAAGCACCCATCTCTGTCCTGTCCAACCGCCGACGCCGGTGTCGCC
>NZ_NPKR01000023.1 GCF_008329535.1 Mycolicibacterium sp. P1-18 | reverse complement strand
GTGTGGATCTGTCGGCCGTCGCTAGGGGTGGCACGCGACGTCACCGACGCGACGGCTGTGACTTCATAGGAGCTTGCGCCACAAGCACCCATCTCTGTCCTGTCCAACCGCCGACGCCGGTGTCGCCACCCATCCACCGGAAAAGAGGACGGCAGGTACAGCATGACAACACATTCGGGCTCTCGCCAGGTCATGATCGGCGTCGACACCCACAAACTCACCCATCACGGCGCCGCACTAGATGCCGACACCGGAAAACTGCTCGACGAACGCGAATTCCCGGCCACCCCGGCCGGCTACCGCCAACTGCTGTCCTGGGCGCGAGCACTCGGCACGCTGGTCAAAGCAGGGTTGGAGGGAACTGGGTCCTACGGCGCTGGGCTGCAACGGTTTCTGCAAGCTCATGACGTGACGGTGATCGAGGTGTCACGACCCAACCGACAAGACCGCCGCCGCCGCGGCAAGTCCGACCCCATCGACGCGATCAACGCCGCCCGCGCGGTGCTCAGCGAAGCCGCATTGGCCACGCCCAAGGATCGCCAGGGTTATGTCGAGTCGGTGCGAGAGATCCGGGCAACCCGCCGCAGCGCGGTCAAGGCCCGCAAAGCGGCGCTGGCCCAGATCCACGGACTGCTGTGGTGTGCTCCCGACGACGTGCGGACGAAGCTGTCCAGCTATGACCGGGCGGCCCTGGTGGCGCGCTGCGCCCGGCTGCGGATCCCCACCAAGGGCACCCTCGACGACCCGACGCTCACGGCCCGCCGGATGCTGCGCCGGTTGGCCAAACGCATCCAACTGCTCGACCAGGAGATCACCGACGCCAACCAGGAACTCGAAGCCATTCTCACCAAGCATGCACCAAACCTATTGGCGGTCAATGGGGTTGGAACTGAGGCCGCAGGACAAATGCTCACTACCGCGGGTCAGAACGTCGACCGCCTCAAGTCTGAGGCGTCGCTGGCGAGGATGTGCGGGGTGGCCCCCATCCCGGCCAGCAGCGGCAACACCACCCGACACCGCCTGCACCGCGGCGGCGACCGCGACGCCAACAGCTCCATTTACCTGATCGTGGTCAACCGATTGCGCTGGCACGAACCCACCAAGGCCTACGTGGTCCGCCGAACCGCCGAGGGCAAGACCAAGAAGGAGATCATCCGCTGCCTCAAACGCGCCGTCGTCCGCGAGCTCT
>NZ_NPKR01000010.1 GCF_008329535.1 Mycolicibacterium sp. P1-18 | reverse complement strand
TCAGCCTTGCTCGGCGGGCAGGGGTGCCCCGACCGGCGCCGGTGAGACCTGCGGCTGCCCCGCCAAGCTGTCCACCACCGGACGCTGATCCGGGCAGTAATAGTTGATCCCCGCCGACAAGAACTGATACACCGACTGCTCCGAGGTGCCCCGCGGCAAATTGGTCTTCAAGAACACCGCCGCCTCACCGGCATTGGCGTCCAACCCCGTCCGCAACCGCTTGCACTCGATCTTCCCGATCCACGCGTTGTAGTCCTTCGGACCGTAAATCCCGTACACGTGCAACTCATTGGCGAAATCGGTGTCCGGATCGGCATTCGCCGGCGCCACCGCACCCACCACCAACGAGCACGCCGCCACCGCAATCAATCCCACCCGCGTCAAGGCCTTCATAGCCGGATCCTATTCCGAGGTGGGCTGGTCGGGCACGGTCAGTTTCCCGGTGCGACGTCCTCGGCCGCCTGAACCACCGGCGCCGCCGGGGCCGTCCCACCGAGGCGGGCGGCCACGAAGTCGGCGGCCTGGTCGGTCATCCCGTTGGTCCTGTACGAGCTGTGGGCCGAGCGGTCCAGCCCGCCCGGGAAGCACACCGGGTCGCCGGTGGCGCACAGCTGAATGGTCTTGGCCGTGTACTGGTCGCCGATGGCGATGGGCGGTGCCGAGCGGTCCACCAGTCCCAGGAACCAGTCGTCGGGGGTGCCGAACAGGGCGACGGCCGAGACGTGGGAGGCGACCGACGCGGGCATCGGACCGGTGAGGCCGGCGGGCAAGGTGAACCCCGCGGGCACGACGCTCGAGGTGGTGTAGCCGGCGACGGCCGCACCCTGCGAGTAGCCGCCGAGGACGATCTTGGTCGCCGGGCATTGCGTGGCAATCGACTGAATCTCGTTGCTGGCGTCGACGACTCCGTCGACGGCACGGCCGAAGTCCAGCGACGCCGGGTAGTTGACGCCGTACACGCCGACCGACTTGCCGGGTAGGCGTGCGGTCAGCGCATCGACGAAGGCCTGGCCGGTGGCACCGACGCCGGGGCCTTCGAACGTCCCGCGGGCGAACACCACCTCGACGGCGGAACACGCGCCGTCGGCGGCGTTCGCGGTGGCGGTCGGACCGACGATCGAGCCGGCGGCCACGGCCCCGACGGCGAACGCACCGAATGCCGTCCTCTTCGCCGCCCGCGCGATTGCGGTTCCCGTGCCTGCCAGCCGTGGTGTGGTCATGAGCTCGTCCCGTCCGTGCCTGCCATCGCATCTGCATTGAGGTGGCTTCTGGCTGCTACAAGCGCGGGACCAGCCCCTTCGATACCCACGGGACGAGGTGATGTACGTCACTGACCATTCGGGCGGCGGTGTACCGAGAGTTTGGTGATGAAGTAACGTGGTTATGCCTGCTAAGTATTCGACCGCCGCGATCAGGAGTCCCGCCGATGCCCACACTGAAGAACACGCTCTCCGCCGTCGCGGTAGCGGCCGGCCTGGCGACGGCGGCCCTCGGCGTCGGCGCGGCCGTCGCAATCGCCGACCCGCCTCCGCCGGACATGTCGGTCGGCGAGGTGCCACCGCCCAACGCGCCGCCGAAGACGGCGGAATTCTGGGACGGCGAGCCCGTGGTGTGGACGCACATGTGGGGCGGCCGGTGGGGCGTCTGGAAGAACGGGCAGTTCATCACCCTGTCGTCGAACATCAACACCGGTGGCGGCTAGCACCACCGGTGTCGACCGCCGGCCGGGCGAGGCTGAGTCAGCCTTGCTCGGCGGGCAGGGGTGCCCCGACCGGCGCCGGTGAGACCTGCGGCTGCCCCGCCAAGCTGTCCACCACCGGACGCTGATCCGGGCAGTAATAGTTGATCCCCGCCGACAAGAACTGATACACCGACTGCTCCGAGGTGCCTCGCGGCAAATTGGTCTTCAAGAACACCGCCGCCTCACCGGCATTGGCGTCCAACCCCGTCCGCAACCGCTTGCACTCGATCTTCCCGATCCACGCGTTGTAGTCCTTCGGACCGTAAATCCCGTACACGTGCAACTCGTTGGCGAAATCGGTGTCCGGATCGGCATTCGCCGGCGCCACCGCACCCACCACCAACGAGCACGCCGCCACCGCAATCAATCCCACCCGCGTCAAGGCCTTCATAGCCGGATCCTTCTCTTTCGATCTCAAAAGTGCTGCGCGACAGCATGATCCGGATTGCCTGGATCACACGGTAGAGCGGTTGTGCGCGAGGTCACGCCGGCGTGGCCCGGAAGCCGTACGTCGCGATTCCACACCATACAGTTATATAGGCTAATCTCTCATTTCAATCTCAGGAATGTTCCGGGTAGGGGTTATGACCAAGGTTTTGCGCAGGGCGTGGATCCCGATCGTGATCGTGATCGTCATCGTGATCGCCGGATTCACCGTTCACCGCGTACGGACGTTCTTCGGCATGAATCCGATCCTGGTCACCCCAAAGAACTTCGCCGACGACGCCGAGCCGTTCAACCCCAAGGTCGTCAAGTACGAGATCTTCGGCACCGGCACCTACGCCGACATCAACTACCTCGACCTCGACTCCAAGCCCGTCCGCATCGACGGCGCGGCCCTGCCGTGGTCGCTGACCCTGAGCACCACCGCCCCGTCCGTCCTGCCGAATGTCGTGGCGCAGGGCGACGGTAGCTCCATCTCGTGCCGGATCACCGTCGACGACGAGGTCAAGGACGAAAGGACGACGAACGGCGTGAACGCCCAGACCTTCTGCCTGGCGAAGAACGCATGACCGAGCCGCACAACCGACCGGTCGACCACGAACCGACGACGGACGCCATTCCGACGTCGGGACCCGCGGTGAATCCCACCCGCCACCGGCTGCCGCGCTTCATCCGCGCCTTCGCCCTGCCGATCATCCTGGCGTGGATAGTCATCATCGCCCTCGGCAACGTCCTGGTCCCCCAGCTCGAAGCGGTCGGCAAGCTGCGCTCGGTGTCGATGAGCCCGAACGACGCCCCCTCGGTCATCGCGATGCAGCACATCGGCGCGACGTTCAAGGAATTCAAGTCCAACAGCTCGGTCATGATCGTGCTGGAGGGCAAGGACAAGCTCGGCCAGTCGGCGCACGACTTCTACGACGGCATGGTCAAGGACCTCGAGGCCGACACCAAGCACGTCGAACACGTCAACGACATGTGGAGCGATCCGCTGTCCGCGGCCGGCTCGCAGAGCAGCGACGGCAAGGCGATGTACGTCCAGGTGTACCTGGCGGGCAACCAGGGCGAGGCGCTGGCCAACGACTCCGTCGAGGCCGTGCAGAAGATCGTCGGCGACCTCAAGCCACCGGACGGCATCACCGCCTACGTCACCGGACCCGCGGCGCTCTCGGCCGATCAGAACATCGCCAGCGACAAGAGCCTCCGGCTGATCGAAGCCGTGACGTTCACCGTCATCATCGTGATGCTGCTGCTGGTCTACCGATCCATCGTCACCGTGCTGATCACGCTGGTCATGGTAGTGCTCGAACTCTCGGCGGCCCGCGGCATCGTCGCCTTCCTCGGCTACCACGACATCATCGGTCTCTCGACGTTCGCGACCAACCTGCTCGTCACCCTGGCCATCGCCGCGGCGACCGACTACGCCATCTTCCTGCTGGGCCGATATCAGGAGGCACGAAGTCTCGGCGAGGACAAGGAAGACGCCTACTACACGATGTTCAACGGCACGGCGCACGTCGTGCTCGGCTCCGGCCTGACCATCGCGGGCGCCACCTTCTGCCTGAGCTTCACCCGGCTCCCCTACTTCCAGACCCTCGGCGTGCCCCTGGCGATCGGCATGATGATCGTGGTCGCGTGCGCGCTGACGCTGGGTCCCGCGGTGGTGACGATCGCCAGCCGCTTCGGTCTGCTCGAACCCAAGCGCGCGCTGCGCACCCGCGGGTGGCGCAAGATCGGCGCCATGGTGGTCCGCTGGCCGGGTCCGATCCTGGTCGCCACGATCGCACTCGCCCTCGTCGGGCTGCTGACGCTGCCCGGCTACCGCACGAACTTCAACGACCGCAACTACCTGCCCCCCGACCTGCCGGCCAACGAGGGCTACGCCGCCGCCGACCGGCACTTCTCGCAGGCGCGGCTCAACCCCGAGCTGCTGATGGTCGAGAGCGATCACGACCTCCGCAACTCGGCCGACTTCCTGGTGATCGACAAGATCGCGAAGGCGGTCTTCAAGACCCCGGGCATCGGGCGGGTCCAGGCGATCACCCGGCCGCTGGGAACCCCGATCGAGCACACCTCGATTCCGTTCCAGATCAGCATGCAGGGCACCACGCAGCAGATGAACCTGAAGTACCAGCAGGATTCGTTCGCCAGCATGCTCAAGCAGGCCGACGAGATGCAGGGCATGATCGAGAACCTCGAGCACATGCTGGTCTTGATGAAGCAGCTCAACGACGTCACCCACGACCTGACGCTGAAGACCAAGGACATGGTCGCCACGACCAACGAGCTGCGCGACAACATCGCCAACTTCGACGACTTCTTCCGGCCGATCCGCTCCTACCTCTACTGGGAGCCGCACTGCTACGACATCCCGCTGTGCTGGGCGACGCGTTCGGTGTTCGACACCCTCGACGGCATCGACGCCCTCAGCGATCAGCTCGGCGGCCTGGTCACCAACCTCGACGCGCTGGACCGGTTGATGCCGCAGCTGATGGCGTCGCTGCCGCCGATGCTGGCGACCATGAAGTCGATGAAGACCATGATGCTGACGATGTACCAGACCCAAAAGGGCATGTCGGATCAGATGGCCGCGATGCAGGAGAACCAGTCCGCCATGGGCGAGGCGTTCGACGCGTCGAAGAACGACGACTCGTTCTACCTGCCGCCGGAGATCTTCGACAACGCCGAGTTCAAGAAGGGCATGAAGAACTTCATCTCGCCCGACGGTCACTCGGTGCGCTTCATCATCAGCCACGAGGGCGACCCGATGAGCGAAGAGGGCATCTCCCACATCGAGTCGATCAAGCAGGCGGCGAAGGAAGCCATCAAGGGCACGCCGCTGGAGGGGTCGCGGATCTACCTCGCGGGCACCGCCGCGACGTTCAAGGACATGTCCGACGGCAACACCTACGACCTGCTGATCGCCGGCATCGCATCACTGGCCTTGATCTTCATCATCATGCTGCTCATCACCCGGGCGGTGGTGGCGTCGGCCGTGATCGTCGGCACCGTGGTGCTCTCGCTTGGCGCGTCGTTCGGCCTGTCGGTGCTCATCTGGCAGCACTTCCTGGGCACCGAGCTGCACTGGATGGTGATGGCGATGTCCGTGATCATCCTGTTGGCGGTCGGCGCGGACTACAACCTGCTGCTGGTGTCTCGTTTCAAGGAAGAGATACACGCGGGCCTGAACACGGGCATCATCAGATCCATGGGCGGTACCGGGTCCGTGGTGACCTCGGCCGGTCTGGTGTTCGCGTTCACCATGATGTCCATGGCGGTCAGCAGTTTGACCGTCATCGGCCAGGTCGGCACCACGATCGGTCTCGGCCTGTTGTTCGACACCCTGGTGGTCCGGTCGTTCATGACCCCGGCCATCGCGGCGATGCTCGGCAAGTGGTTCTGGTGGCCGACCCCGGTCCGCCAGAGGCCCAAGCCGGAACCGTGGCCGAGCCCGACCACCAAGACCGAACCCGCACCAACCGCATGAGGAGAGAAGACATGAAGAAGGGTCTGCGCACCATCGCGCTGCGAAGTGCTCTGGCGGCCGCCTCGTGTGGCATCGCCGCAACGTCGCTGGCGGGTCCGGCAGCCGCCGACGCCACCGACGACTTCCCCATCCCGCACCGGATGATCATCACCACGTGCGACACCGAGCAGTACATGGCCGCCGCGCGCGACACCAGCCCGGTGTACTTCGAGCGGTACATGATCGACCGGAGCAACCGCCCCGCCGACGTCCAGCAGCAGGCCTTCGACCGCATCCACTGGTTCTTCTCACTGGATCCCGTGGCCCGTCGCCAGTACTCCGAGGACACCGCCACCAACGTGTACTACGAGAACGTGGCCACCCACTGGGGCAACTGGGCCAAGCTGTTCTTCAACAACAAGGGCGTGGTCGCCAAGGCCACCGACGTCTGCATGAACTACCCCCGCGGCGACATGTCCATCTGGAACTGGGAAGTCACGCCCTAGCGTCTCGACTCTGCGCCTGCCGTGTCGGCTACTCGTAGTTCGTCGCAGCAGCCGCAGAGTCGAGAATGGCCGCCGAGTCTTGAGACTCGGCGGCCATTACTCGTTCTGCGCCCTAGTGCAGCGGACGCCGGCGGCGGCCCATGAACACCGCGAGCGCGACCGCGCCGATGCTCAGCGCGCCACACGCCACGGCCACGGCGATCAGGTAGACGTCGCGCTTGTTCATCCCCGACGGCGACTCGTCCGAGGCCAGCGTCAGCTGGTAGTCCCCCGGCAGCGGTCCCGGCCGCGGATCGTCCAGACCCGGGAACTGCTGGGTCTTGTGCACCTCGAAACTGCGCTCGCCCGAGGGGGTTTGCTTCCACTCGCCCCAGGCGGGTGTGACGCCGTCGAGGAGCACCTTCTGCTCGCCGTACTGGCGGTCGGGTCCCACGTCGACGATCTTCGACACCCGGAACGGCTGGTAGGTCGCGTCGGGGTAGCGCACCTGGACGGGCACGTTGGCGAAGTTCAGCAGCGGCGGCGGGGGCGGCGGCAGGGGCAGCCCGACACCCGGGAAGTAGCCGCCGCCGAAGAAACTGCCGACCGCGACGTTGAGGACTTCGTTGATCGGGTTGGTCACCAGCGCCGTGAAGCTGTAGGCCGCGAACTGCGCGACCTCGAGGACGATCCGTCCCAGCGGCGGGATGAACGCGATGCGCGGAGCATTTTGGTAGATGTAGACGATCCGCATCGGATCGCGGTACGGGTTGCTCAGCACCGGGCGGTAGTAGTCGTCGTACTCGACCCAGTCCGGACGCCACTGGCGAACGTTGCGGTCCCAGCCGCCGGCGAGGCGCACCTGATCGTCGTTGCGCAGGCCGTTGCGGCTGAACGGGTCGTAGTCACGGTTCGGCAGGTCGATGATGCGCGCGACGTTCTGGATGTCCTGCTGGGCGGCCACGGCGGGCTTCTCCTCGACCACCTTGGCGGTCCTGGCCAGTTGCACGTCTTCCTCGGGCGCCTCGAGCGTCTGCGGTGCGACCTTCTCGATCACCTTGGGGAAGGCGCCGGCCGATGACGACTCCGACGAGTTGGACGGGGACGACTCCCGCTCGCTGCCGTTGGTCGCCGACTCGGACTCCGAGGACGACGATCCGGTCGACGACTCCGACGACTCCGACGATCCCGACGATGACGTGGAGGACTCGGACGACTCAGAGGACTTCGCGGCCGACGAGGACTCGGCAGTGCTCGAGCCGGAGGCCGACGTGGGCGTGGACGGTTCGGTCCGTGCCGCGGCCGAGCCGTCGGTGGTCTCGGGTGCCGCGCTGGACGACGACGGGGTCGACGAGGGCGACGGGGTCGACGACTGCGCCGGGGCGCTGGTCGTGACGGCCGTCGACGTCGTGGGGCTCTTGGTCGCCGAGGTCACCGGCGCCTCGCGCTGCGGCGCGGGTGCGGTGCTGGTGGCCGCGGGTTCGGGCTCGGAGGCCGGTTCGGGTGCGACGGGCTCCGGGGCCCGGGTCTGCTTCGGCGCCTCCGCCGTCGGCTCCTGGGTGGGCTGGACCACGGGGGCCGGGGCCTCGACGACCGGCGCCGGGATGTCGGCGACGGACGGCTTCTCGGCGGGCTTGTCCGCAGGCTTCTCGGCGGGCGCCTGGGTGGCCGCGGCGGGCGGCTCCGGGGCGATCGTCGTCGTCGGAACCGACGGTTCGTCACCCGGCTTGGCGAAGGCGGGGGCCACCCCGCCGGTGAGCGCCGTCAGGGAGATCACCACTCCGGAGGCCAGAACGGCGCACGCGGTGCGCTTTCGGCAAATCTTCACTGACGTCCTTGCTGGCGCACGCATCGTGCATCGACTCCTTACGATCTTCTCCCCCACACCACTGGTCGCCGACCAGTGACCGTTGCATCAATCCTCACCAAGGACATCGGTGAGCGAACGGATTCGTTACACCCGGGGGCGGGTCGGCGGCACCGCGTCGAGCAGCGCGCGGGTGTACTCGTCGCCGGGCGCGGCGAACAGCTCCGCGGCCGGGCGGTACTCGACGGTCCGGCCCGCTCGCATGACGAGAACGTCGTGGCTGACCTGCTGGATGACGGCCAGGTCGTGACCGATGAACAGGAAGGTCAGGGCCAGCCGTCGCTGCAGGTCGGCCAGGAGTTCGAGCACCTGCGCCTGCACCGAGACGTCCAGGGACGCGGTGGACTCGTCGAGGATCAACAGGTCGGGCTCCAGCGCCAAGGCCCGGGCGATGCTGACCCGCTGGCGTTGGCCGCCGGACAGTTCGTGCGGGTACCGCGTGGCGAACGACGGCGGCAGGCCCACCAGGTCGAGCAACTCCCCCACGCGCGCGCGGCGGCCGGCCTTGCCGTCGGCCAGTCCGTGCACCACCAGGGGCTCGCCAACGGACACCCCGACCGGCATGCGCGGATTCAGCGAAGCGAACGGGTCTTGAAGCACCAGGCCGATGCGTCGCCGCAGGGACTTCTCCGCGCGCCGGCTGACCGCGAGCACGTCGGCGCCGTCGAGCGTGACCCGTCCGGCGTCGGGCCGCACCAAGCCCGTCAGCGCGGCGGCGACGGTCGACTTGCCCGAACCGGACTCCCCGACCAGTCCCAGGGTCGAGCCGCGGCGAATCCGGAAGGACACGTCCTGGACGGCGTGGACGGTGGACCGGCCCGCCGGCGTGGTCACCGGGAACCGCACGTCGAGACCCGACACCTCGAGCAGCGTCGGGGCGTCGTCGGGTGTCGGCGCCGGTCCGGCCGACCCGATCAGCGGCCGGGCCTCCAGCAGCCGGCGGGTGTAGGGCTGCTGCGGGTGGTCGAACACGTCGAGGACGGTGGCCTGCTCGACCACCTGGCCGTCGTGCAGGACGGTGACGTCGTCGGCGACCTGCCCGATCACGCCGAGGTCGTGGCTGATCCACACCACGGCCGTGCCGAAGTCGCGCTGCAGGTCCCGCACCAGTTCGACGATCTGCGCTTGGGTGGTGACGTCGAGCGAGGTGGTCGGTTCGTCGGCGACCAGCAGTTCGGGATCGCACGCCAGGGCGATCGCGATCATCACCCGTTGCCGCTGCCCCCCGGAGAGCTGGTGTGGGTACGAGCTCAGCCGGTCCTGCGGGTTGGGCAGACCCACCGCCTCCAGTAACTCCAGCGCCCTGGCGCGCGCCTCCCGCCGCGTGGGGTGCCGATGCGCCTCGAGGGATTCGGTGATCTGCCGCTCGAGGGTCAACAGCGGGTTGAGCGACGTGCCGGGGTCCTGGAAGACGAATCCGATCCGGCCGCCGTGCACCCCGCGCAGCGTCCGCGGCGTCGCCCCGACGAGCTGTACCGAATCACCCTGACCGGCAAGCACACTGGAGCCGGTGACGACCGCGCCGGGCGCGTCGAGCAGACCGGTCGCGGCGAGCACCGTCATCGACTTCCCGGAGCCGGACTCGCCGACGATGCCGAGGATCTGCTCGCGGTCCACGGCGAGCGACACGCCGTCGACGATCTTGCGTCCGCCGATCCGGACGTGCAGATCCGCGACCTGCAACACGGGGGCGCTCACTGCGTACCCCGCGCCTCTGCCATGGTGCGCTGCTTGGGGTCCAGCACGTCGCGCAGTCCGTCCCCGACCAGGTTGAAGGCCAGCACGATGACGAAGATCGCCGCCCCGGGGAACACCGCCATCCACCACGCGAGGGTGACGAAGCCCTGGGAGTCGAAGATCATCCGCCCCAGGGACGGCTCGGGCGGTTGGATGCCCAGACCCAGGAACGACAGCGCCGCCTCGGAGAGGATGGCGAACGCCAGCGACAGCGACGTCTGAACGATCAACGGGCCGGCGATGTTCGGCAGGACGTGCCGCATCAGGATGTAGCGGTGGCCGGTACCCATGGTGCGCGACACCTGCACGAAGGGTTCGACACGGACGCCGAGGGTGCTGGCCCGGGCGACGCGGGCGAAGATCGGCGTGTAGACCACCCCGATCGCAAGCATCGTCGTGGTGACGCCGGGCCCGAGAACCGCCACGATGGCCAACGCGAGCAGCAGCACCGGGAACGCGAACATGACGTCGACCACGCGCATGACGACCGTGTCCAGCCAGCCGCCGCGATAGCCGGCCACCACGCCGACGGTCACGCCGACCACGACCGCGAAGGCCACGCTGACGACGGCGACCTGCATCGAGGTCTGGATGGCGACGAGCACCCGGGACAGCACGTCGCGCCCGAGTTCGTCGGTCCCGAACCAGTGTGCGCCGCTCGGGCCGCGCAGCGCGCTCGGCACGTCCACGTCGTTGATGCCGTACGGCGCAATCCAGCTGGCGCCGACGGCGATCACGACGACCGCGGCGAGGACGGCGACGCTCACTGCCGTCACGGGGTTGCGCAGCAGGAGGCGCAGCGAGCCGATCCGCCCGGTCTGCGTCTCGTCGTTCTCGGGTTCGGTCATGACAGCCGGATCCTCGGGTCGACGACGGCGTACAGCAGGTCGACCACCAGGTTGACCGCCAGGAACAGCACGGCAATCAGCAATACCGCGCCCTGAATCACCGGATAGTCGCGGGCCGCAACGGAGTTGAACACCAGTCGGCCCAGGCCGGGCCAGGCGAACACCACCTCGACGACGATGACCCCGCCCAGGATCGTCGCGAGCTGGATGCCGGTGATCGTGAGGATGGGCACCAGGGCGTTGCGCACGGTGTGGCGGAACGTGACGACTCTGGGCGACAGCCCCTTGGAGCGGGCGGTGCGCACGTATCCCATTGCGGCGACCTCGAGTACGGCCGAGCGGACGTAGCGCGTGAGGATGGCGCCGGCGACCAGTCCGACGGTCAGACCGGGCAGCACGAGGTGGCTCAACCACCCGGCGGGATCCTCGAGCAGTGGGCGGTACCCCGAGGTCGGCAGCCAGCCGAGTGTGGTGGAGAACAGGGCGATCAACAGGATGCCCATCCAGAAGTCGGGAATCGAGACGCCGAATTGGCTGGTGACCCGGACGATGACGTCGCCGATCCTGCCGTTGCGCAGCGCGGAGTAGATGCCGGCGGGCAGGGCGATGACCAGCGCGACGACGATGCCGAACGCGGCGAGGGACGCCGTCGCGGGCAGACGCTCGAGCAGGATCTGCGTGACCGGGTCGCCGTTGCGGAAGCTGACGCCGAGGTTGCCGGACAGCGCCGAGCCGACGTAACCGAAGAATTGTTGGAACAGGGGACGATCCAGCCCGCTCGCGGCCCGCAGGGCGTCGTAGGCCTCCGGCGTGTAGCGCGTGCCCAACGCGATGCGGACGGGGTCACCCGGCACGAGTTGAACGAGGGCGAAGACGACGACCAGCACGCCGAGCAGCACCACCAGCGAGTAGGCCAGGCGCCGGGCCACGAACATCAGCAGCGGTCGGGTCACGAGGCGCCCTCCGCGGTCAGCGTGGCCGTCTTGAAGCGGATGGCACCGTCGCGGCGGGCCTCGTATCCCGACAGTCGCGGCGTCCACGCCTGGACGACCGACGGGTTGTACAGGTAGACGTAGCTGACCTGGTCGGCGATGATCGTGGCCGCCTGGGCGTAATCTCGTTGGCGCTGTTCGCGATTGGTCTCGACTCGGCCGGCGTCCAGTAGCCGGTCCACGTCGGGATTGGAGAACTTTTGCGAGTTGTTCGCCCCGCCGGTGTGATGCTGGGCGTAGTAGAAGTCGTCGGGGTCGATGTTGCCGAGCCAGCCCAGCATGAGCATGTCGAAGTTCCCGGAGTTCTGCTCGTCGAGCCAGGTGGCGAAGTCGACGGTCCTGATGTTCACGGTGATGCCGAGCTTGCCGAGGTTGTCGGCGATCACCTGCGCGGCGGTGACCGTCTCGGGATACTCACTGGTGACCAGCAGGTCCATCCGGTCGGGGTGCGCGCCGGCGTCGTCGAGCAGCCGCTTGGCCTGGTCGACGTCGTAGCGATACTTGTCATATGGCGTGTACCACGGGTTGCCCTTCGGGATCGCCAACTGGTTGGCGGTCGCGCTGCCGTAGCTGGTGGCCTGCACGATGGACTCGCGGTCGATGCCGTAGGCGATGGCCTGGCGCACCCGAGGGTCGTTCCACGGCGCCTTCGCCTCGTTGAGCGCGAGGTACCAGTAGTCGTTGCTCGGCGTCACCGCAAGGTGTAGCGAGTCGTCGCCCTCCAACTGCGAGATGCGTTGAGTGGGCACCGAATCGGTCCAGTCGATCTCCCCGGCCTGCAGGGCCGACAGTGCGGTCGACGGTTCGGAGATGAACTGGAACGTCACGCCGGGAACCTTGGGTGCGCCTCCCCAGTAGCCGGGGTTGGCCTTGAGCACGATCGAGTCGCCGCTCTTCTGCGAGACGAACGAGAACGGGCCCGTCCCGATCGGGTGGGTGGCGATCTGACCGCTCTCGACGTTCTTGCGGGACACGATCGCCATGCCCTTGAAGCCGCCGATGTTGGTGAGCAGGTTCGGCGTTGGCTGTTTCACCCGCAGCACCACGGTGCGGTCGTCGGGGGCGGTGACGTCGGTGACGCTGCTGAACTTGTCCACGTTGGAGAGCTTCTCGTCGATGATGCGCCGGTAGGAGTACACGACGTCGGCGGCGGTGAACGGGCTGCCGTCGTGGAAGGTGACGCCCGTGCGCAACCGAAACGTCCAGGTGAGTTGGTCGGGTGACACGGTCCACGATTCGGCGAGGGCGGGCTTCATCTCCAAGTTCGCGTCGGGTTCGACGAGCGTGTCGAAGACGTTCTCCAGCACCTCGAACGAGAAGTACGCGCTGGTCTTCTGCGGATCGAGCTGGTCGGGTTCCCCGGCGATGGCGGCGATCAGGTTGCCCGATCCCTGCCCCAGGTCGACGCGCTGCGCGGGTGCGCACGACACCGCCACGAGAGCGGCCACGACGACGGAGACGACTGCCCGCAGTGGTCGCATGGGCCCACGACTACCCACTGCCACGCGATCGCACACGTCGGTTCCGGCGGCAAGGCCGCGCCATGGCGCGTTCGGCCCACACCCTCGGTGCCGTCGCACTACCGTGGTCGAATGGGGGTGACCTGGCGCGTCGGTTGGTTGGACATCCCGGTTCACGGGGTCTTCGTCGGCCTCGGCGTCGTGGTCGCCAGCGTGGTGTTCGTCATGGAGGCCAGGCGCCGTGGCGCGTTGGGCGAGGAGTCTCTGGTCGCCGTTGCCGGCGCCCTGGTCGGCGGGGCGGTGGGCATGCGGCTGTCCGGCCTGCTCGAGCACCTCGACCCACGGGTCAACCCGAGTCTCGCCGAGGCCTGGGCGTTCGGTTCCCGCAGCATTCTTGGCGGGCTGCTCGGGGCGTACGTCGGGGTGCTCGTCGCCAAGCGCATCATCGGGTACCGCGGCAAGACGGGCGACCTGTTCGCACCTTCCGTCGCGCTGGGCATGGCCGTGGGTCGGATCGGATGCCTGCTGACCGAGGCCCCCGGCCGACCGACCAGCCTTCCGTGGGGCATTCACGCACCGGCCAGCACCCCGGAGTGCCCGGGGTGTCTCACCGGGCAGGCCATGCATCCGTCGTTCGTCTACGAAATCGTCTTCCAGCTGGCCGCATTCGGCGCGCTGCTGTGGCTGCGCTCGCGCGTCACCCATCCCGGCGAGCTGTTCGTGCTCTACGTCGCGGCGTACGCGGTGTTCCGGTTCCTGGTCGAGTTCACTCGTGCCAACGAGACGGTGTGGCTGAATCTCACCCGGCCGCAATGGTTCCTGCTCGTCAGCATGGCCGTGATGGGTTTCCGGTTGTACCGCGGTCATCGCCGCGGCTACTACGAGGCACTCGTTCGAAGGCAGAGGGTGGCGACATGACGAATCCCCCGTTCGAGCCGCCGCCGGGGTGGTATCCGCCGCCGCCGCCGAACACCACCGGCACGGTCGTCGGGCTCGCCGTCGTCGGCGTCCTGGCGTACGGCGCGATGAATCTGCTAGTTGGGCTGGTGGTGCTGGCCGGCGCGTCGGCGCACGGCGGCGCGGTCGTGGGGGTGGGCGCCGTGATCCTGGCCCTCGTCGCCTTCGGCGGCGGCGCGGTGCTCATCGCGCTTCGAAGGCCGTGGGCCAAGGGGCTCGGCATCGGCCTGATGATCGGCTGGGCGTTGCTCTCCATCACCAGCGTCGGCTACTGCACCGGCCTCAACCCCGAGATGTACACCGGAGGACTCTGATCCATGGGCATGCCGCTGCGCGACGATCGAATCCTCCGGTACGTCAACGCATTCTGTCCGCACTGCCACGCCGATCGACCGGACCGGCCGCTCGCCGAGGTCGCCCGTCTGTCGGGCTGGCTCGCCGCCCGCGACGGCAGGGTGTGGCTGGAACGGGCCTGCGCCACCCACGGTCTGGTGCGCACGATGTACGACGAAGACCCCGAGATCCTCGCCTACCTGGAGGAGTGGACGGCGCCGACAAAGTCCCACACCCCGGACGTCGCAGGCAACTTCGACCCCATCCCAGAGGCGTATCTGCGCGGCCTGCCCGAGATGCAGACCCAGCACACGTGCATCCTGCTGGCCGACGTCACCGAGGCGTGCAACCTGCGCTGCCCAACGTGTTTCACCGAGTCGGGACCCGATCTGCACGGTGTCGTTCCGGTCGGTGAGATCCTGGCCAACGTCGACCAGAGACTGGCCCGCGAGAACGGCAAGCTCGACGTCGTGATGCTCAGCGGCGGGGAACCCACCGTCCACCCCGGCCTCGCCGAACTGCTCGACGAACTGGTGCGTCGTCCCGTCACGCGAATCCTGCTCAACAGCAACGGACTTCTCATCGCCCGCGACGACGCACTGCTCGACCTGCTGACTCGACACCGCGAACGCGTCGAGGTCTATCTGCAGTTCGACGGCGTGACCGCCGAGGCGTCGCGGCATCACCGCGGCGGGGATCTGCGCGCACTCAAGGCCGCGGCGGTGCGACGGCTCTCCGAACGCGAGATCTTCACCACCCTGGTGATGACGGCCGCGCTCGGCGTCAACGACGGCGAGATCGGCGACGTCGTGAAGCTCGCCCTCGACACCCCCTACGTGAGTGGGGTTTCCCTGCAGCCGCAGTTCGGCTCAGGACGCTCCGGCGTCATCGACCCGATGGACCGGCTGACCCACACCGGCGTGCTCAAGCGCCTCGGCCCGCAGACCGGCGGACTGGTCGGCTGGCGGGACCTGACCGCGCTGCCGTGCTCCCATCCGCACTGCTGTTCGGTCGGGTACATGATCCGCGACGACTCCGACCAGTGGCGGTCCCTGACGGCGTTGATGGGCCACGACCGACTCAAGGAGAACCTCGGGCTGGTGTCCAACCGGATCGCCGACAGCGAGGTGCCGCGCCAAATGCGGGTGGCCGTGCGCGAATCGCTGCTGGGCCTGCTCTCCGAGCAGTCGTCGCTGTCACATCCTCAGATAGGCGAGGTGTGGCGCAGCATCTGCGAGAGCTGCGACCTGGGCGCGTCGACGCTGTTGACGCTGGCCGCCTCGAGTCTGCCGGGCCGGCGCCGGCGGTTGCGGCGGATGCTGGGCGAACGGGTCGTACGGATCACCGTCAAGCCGTTCATGGACATGTCCACGATGATCGAGGAGCGTCTCACGCAGTGTTGCGTGCACGTGGGCACCCGGTCCGACCAGGACCAGTGCGCCCCGTTCTGCGCGGTGCAGGCGTGGAATCCGCTTGCCCGGCAGCGGTTGTCGGCCACGGTCAGATCCGGCTCGCTGGCCCCGCTCCCCCTGGTGGAGATCGGCTGACGGTCCCGAACGCCCGGCGTCAGCCGAGCCGGCCCCGCATCGCCTCGAAGGTGGGCAGCCGGTCGCGTTCGATGTGGGCGTACGCCACCGATTCGGCGACGCGCTCGTTGCCCGACGCGATGGCGTCGCGCAGCTGCACGTGGTCGTGGAAGGCCTCGTCGGCGGGCAGCCCGCTGGTGAGGTAGAACAGCCAGGTGATGCGGCCCGAGATGTTCTGCATCAGCCTCGTCATGAGCTGGTTGCGCGACGTCTCGATCACCGCTTCGTGAAACGCGGTGCTGGTCCGGGCGATTGCGTAGGCGTCGCCGCCGGCAACGGTGCCCTGCGCCCGTTCCAGCGCCTCGTTCAGCGGGTCGAGATCGCCTCCGTTGGCGACCTCGCGGGCCGCGTACCGGGCGGCCCCGGACTCGAGGGCCAGCCGCACGTCGAACAGCTCGTCGATGGCCCTTGCGTCCCATTGCGCCACCACGGCGCCCCGGCGCGGCCGCGACTGCACGAAGCCGTCACGCTCCAGCCAGGGCACCGCTTCCCGCAGGGGAACGCGCGAGACGTTCAGTTCCTCCCCGATGCGCTGCTCGGGAAGCCGGCTGCCCTGCGGGTACTGGCCGAGGATGATGCGTTCACGCACCGTGGAGTAGACCAGCCGCGACAGCGACTGCGGCGCCGAGTCGTCGGTCACCCCCCGATGCCGAGCAACGAGAAGTTCAACTCGTTGGCGCCGACGTTCTGACTCTCCGCCACCCCGGTGAGCCACTTCTGCGCCACCACCCAGTCCTTGTTGTAGGACAGGTTCAGGAAGCATCCGGTCTGCCCGTACAGATCGCCGGCCTTGACGTAGGTGGCAGTGTCGCCGGTACCCAGCCCCTGATTCAGCAAGTCGTTGACTTCCGTCGACTGGCAACCGAAGTAGTTGATCCCGCCCGAGGCGTCCCAGAACACGTGACCCCACATGTACGGATCGCCGCCGTCGGGTCCGTTGTTGCCGTCGATGAAGGCGTCGGGCCCGCTCGGCGGGTTGTTGATCCAGCCGAACACCGTCGAGGTGTCATATCCCTGCGCCGATGCGGTGATCCCGTCGGTCTGCAGGTTGGCCACCACGAGGTTCGCCATCGACTGCGCGTTGACGTTGCCGTTGGCGTAGCCGATCACCAGCGTCTTGGGTGCATTGGGCGGCAGTGCGGCCACGTAGGCCTTGAGCGCACCCGCGTCGTACGAGATCGCTTGTTTGTCAGCACCATTGGCGATCATCCCCTTGGCGTACATCGTCGTTGCCACCTCGGAGCGCTTGCCGAGCACCTGGTTGACCAGGGTGGCCTGGTCGATCGACTTGAGGAAGGCCACCCGCGCGTCGGGATTCTTGAAGAACTCGTGGCTGGAGTTCACCGTCACCAGCGCGCCCTGCAACGTCGGCAGGAAGTAGTTGGCCACCCCGTCCTTCGACGCGTACTTGTCCAGGCTGGAGGACGGCAGCGCCGCCACGATGGTGTCGACGGTCCCGTTGTCGAACGCCAACTCGAGCGCGGATTCGTCGGTGTAAACCGGCAATTCGATCTTCTTGAACGGCGACTTCTGACCCCAGTATCCGTCGTACTGCGTCATCTCGTACTTGACGCCGGTCTGCGCGGTGGTCAACTGGTACGGGCCGGTGCCCAGGTCGTGGGAGGACAGGTAGGTCTGGGCGTCGTCGGAGCCCGCGTTGGCCTTCAGTCCCTCCGGCGACTCCATCTTCGGGCCGAACGGCGAGGCGAGGTAGCTCAGGAAGGCGGTGTTCGGCTTGTTCAGCGTGATCACCGCGGTGTAGTCGTCCGGGGTCGTCACGCTCTTGACGGCCTCGACCATGTACGCCGCGCCACCCTTGACCGCGATCCGGCGTTTGAACGCAACGTCCACCGCGGCCGCGGTGAAGGGCGTGCCGTCGTGGAACGTCACCCCCTTGCGCAGGTGGAAGGTGTAGACGTCGTTGGTCGGGTTGACCTCCCACGTCTCGGCCAACCGCGGCGCGATCTTCACGGTGTCCGTGTTGTTCGCGTACTGCACCAGGCCCTCGTAGGCGTTGATCATGATGGCGGTGCCGTTGTTGGCGTAGTAGACGTCGGGATCGGGCGGCTGGCCGATGTCGCCGAGCAGGCCGACGGTCAGGGTGCCGTCGGTCGGGGCGCCACCGCCGCCACCCCCACCACCGGTGGGGGTGCCGGAGCTGCAGCCGGCCAGGACGAGACTTGTTGCGGCGCAAGCGGCGACGATTCCCTTGACGCCCCTGATGCCCATGCGGACGGGTACTCGATCGGACACGGCGGTGCTCCTTCTCATTCGGCGGCTATGCGGGGGTCGGCGATCGCCTGGAGGAGGTCGACGACGACGTTGGACAGGACGTAGATCGCACCCAGCACCAACGTGACCCCGGCGATCGCCGGGAAGTCGGCGACCGGGATCGACGCGGCGAGGTAGTTGCCGATGCCGGGCCAGGAGAAGATCTGCTCGACGACGACCACGCCGGCGAACATGAATCCGAGTTGCAATCCGGCCATGGACAGCGCCGGACCGATCGCGTTGCGCACGACGTGGTGCACGACCACGCGGGTCTCGCTGAGTCCCTTCGAGCGCGCCGTCCGGACGTAGTCGACGCCGAGCACGCCCTGCAGGGACGACCGGAACACCCGCCCGATGGCGACGGCCGGCGCGATCGCCAGCACGACGGCAGGCAGGATCAGGTGTTTCAGCGCGTCGACGACGGCGTCGGCCTGACCGTGCACCATGGTGTCGACCAGTTGCATGCCCAGCGGCCCGGGGTCCTGGAAGTCGCCGACCCCCCTGGCCGGCAGCCAGCCGAGTTGGCCGAAGAACACGATGATGCCGACCAGCGCAAGCAGGAACGGCGGCGCCGTGGCCAGCACCAGCAGAACGCCGCGGCCCACCGACGCACCCGGCCAGCGCAGCGCACCCGAGAGCGCGTACAGCGCGGCCAACGCCAACGCGATGAGGAACGCCGCCACGACGAGTTCGGCGGTGGCGGGCAGATAGGTGGCGATGTCGGCCGTCACGGGTTGCCGCGTGCGCAGCGACCGACCGAGGTCGCCGCTGAACAAGCCGCCGATGAACCGCGTGAACTGTTCCAGCATCGGGTCGTTCAAGCCGAGGCGCTGCCGCTCGGCGGCGACCATCTCCGGCGATGCGTTGGCGCCGACGTAGGCGCGGGCGGGATCGCCGGGCGACACCGACTGCAGCAGGAAGATGACGAACGACAGGATCAGCAGGATCAGCACGGCCGTCGAGAACCTGCGGGCGAGGAAGGACGTCATCGCCGTTACCTCCGAACCGGGATGAGACTGCGGATGGCGTCGCCGCCGAGATTCGCGATGAGGGTCAGCAGCAGCACCGCCAGGCCGGGGATGCCGGGCACCCACCATTGGCTCAGCAGCTGCGACAGCGTGCGGGCGGTGTCGGCGCCGAGTTCCGGTGCGGGCGCCTGCTGCCCGAGGCCCAGGAAGGACAGCGCCGCGAGCAGCAGCACGACGTTGCCGATGTCGAGGCTGGCGGTGATCACCGCCGTCGGGACGACGCCGGGCAACAGGTGCCGGGTCAGGATGCGGGTTCGGCCGGCCTTGGCCAGTCGGGCGGCCTCGACGTGCGGCCGCGCGGCCAGCGCCTTGACCTCGCCGCGGACGATGCGGGCGTAGTAGGGCCACCACACCAGCGCCACGCCGACGAGGGTGTTGGTCAGCCCCGAGCCAAGGGCGGCGACGATGGCGATCGCCACCAGCGCGCCTGGCAGCGCCAGGAACAGGTCGGTGATCCGCATCAGCACCAGGGAGTCGACCCAGCCGCCCGTCGCGCCGGCGATCAGGCCGACCGTGCCGCCGATCAGCAGCCCGCTGGCCACGACGACCAGCGCACTCAGCCAGCTCACCTGGATGCCGATCAACGTGCGCGACAGCAGGTCTCGGCCGATTCCGTCGGTGCCCAGCAGGTGCCCCGGGCTCAGCGGCGGCAGGTTGAGCGCACCGACCGGCTGGATGGGGTCATAGGGCGCGAGCGACTTGGCGAACAACGCGACCAGCGTCACCACCACCAGCAGCCCGACCACGCCCCACGCCACCGGCCGGGCCAGGTGCGCTCCCCCTATCGCGACGGGCTTGAGTCGCCAGCGCGGCGTCAACGTGGTCACGACGCGATCTCCGGCACCGCGGCCAGCAGCGTGCGGGTGTAGGGGTCGCGGGGGTCGGACACCACCTGCTCGGCGGTACCCAGCTCGACGACGCGGCCCGACTGCATCACGGCGATACGGTCGCCCATGAGGCGCGCGACGGCCAGGTCGTGGGTGACGAACAGGACCGTCATCCCGATCCGGGCCCGCAGGTCCCGGATGAGGGCTAGCACGCTCTTGGCGAGCGACGCGTCCAGCGCGCTGGTGGGCTCGTCGCACAACAGCACCGCCGGCGGGATCATCGTCGCGCGGGCCAACCCGACGCGTTGACGCTGCCCGCCGGACAACTCGCCGGGCCGCGCTTTGGCGACCTCGGCGGGCAGGTCGACCGCGGCCAGCGCGTCGGTCACCCGTGCGCGGACCTCGTCGCGGGACAGCTTGAGTGGGCGCAGCCGCTCACCGAGCGTCTCGCCGATGCTCAGCCACGGCGTCAGCGATGAGCCCGCATCCTGGAACACCATCTGCGGCCCGCCGTCGCCGGCGAGTTCGACGACTCCCGACGTCGGCTGCTCCAGTCCGGCGACCATCCGCAGCAGCGTCGACTTGCCCGAGCCGCTCTCCCCGACGATCGCCAGCGCCTCGCCGGCCCCGATCTCCAGGTCGACGCCGTCGACGGCGGTGATCTCGTGCCGGCGGCGGCCGCGTCCCACGCCGAACGTCTTCGTCAGCGCGCGGATCGACACGGCGAATTCCGTTGTGATTCCTATCGATTCGGAAGTGAACCGCTCGTCGCGTGGCGTCGTCAGCGTCAGCCGCGACGCCAGCAGCGACCGGGTGTAGTCGTGTTGCGGCCTGCGCACCACGTCGGCGGCGGCCCCGACCTCGACCAGTTCGCCGTGGTGCAGCACCGCCAGCCGGTCGGCGATCTGGTCGGCCACGCCGAGGTCGTGGGTGATCAGCAGCACCGAGCACCCGAAGTCGTCGCGCAACTCGCGCAGCAGATCCAGCAGCTGCGCCTGCACGGTGACGTCCAGCGCCGTGGTCGGTTCGTCGGCCACGATCAGACGCGGCCGCCCGGCGACGGCGATGGCCGCCATCACCCGTTGCCGCAGTCCGCCGGAGAGCTCGTGCGGATAGACGCGCAGCCGCAGTTCGGCGTCGCGGACGCCGACGGTCTCCAGCAGCCGCACCGACTCGGCGTCGTCGCCGGTGGCCTCGCCGATCTGCCTGCCGATTCGCATGGTCGGGTTCAGCGACGTCATCGGGTCCTGGAAGATCGCACCGAGTACCTCGCGACGGACGCGCCTGAGCTCGTCGCGCCCCGCGTGCAGCAGGTCGACCCCGTCGACGGTGATCCGGCCCTCGGTCACCGGGTGCGACTCGGGTGGGAGCAAGCCCAGCAGGCCGAGCGCGAGAACGCTCTTCCCCGAGCCGGATTCGCCGACCAGGCCGAGGATCTCCCCCGGCCGGATCCGTAGGTCCACGTGGTGCAGCACCTGGCTGCGGACGCCGTTGCGCACCAGCGACAGCGAGAAGTCGTGGACTTCGGCAACGGTGCCCCCGGTCATCTCACTCACCGAACAGCTCCGGATTCTCGACGACGGCACGGTGAATCTGGCGCGGCGTGGTCAGCCAGACGCCTTCGGCCGCCGCAATGCGCTCGAGGGCGCGACCGACCGCCCGCAGCCGGAACGGCACACCGCTGATGAACGAGTGCAGCACCACGCTCATCACCAGCGGTGTGTGCGCTGCGGCGGCGTGCAGCTCGTCGAATTCGTCGTCGATCATGTCGGCGAAGTCGCGGGCCAGCACGCTGCGGCCCACCATCGTCGAGGAGTCGTTCAGCTCCGCGGCGTACGGAATGCTCAGCAAAGGACCCGATTCGGTGTGCAACCACACGGGTTGGTCGTCGAGCCGCAGGTCGAGGAGATAGTCGTACCCGCTGTCCACCAACAGCTTCAGGGTGGTCGGGGTGTGGCTCAACCAGGGGCTCGACCAGCCGCCGGGCGCCTGACCCTCCTCGGCGCGGATGCGGTCGGCGACGTCGGCCAGGTACGCGCGTTCCGTCTCCGGGGCCATGCCGGGCAGCGAGTCGGAGTTGGACCGGCCGTGGCCGACGATCTCGGCGGAGACCTTGCGGGCCGCCTCGAGCACGTCGGGGGCCTCGTCGTAGACGTCGGTGTTCAGCAGCACCGTCGGCGGGATGCCCAGGCGGCCAAGCAGATCGAAGAGGCGGAACGCGCCCACCCGGTTGCCGTAATCGCGCCACGCGGTGTTCACCAGGTCCGGGGCGGGCACGTCGGCCAGCACGTCCTCGGTGCGGCCGTCACCCAACCGGTAGGACTCGACGCCGACGCACACCACGACGGCCAGACGGGCGCCGTTGGGCCACGTGCCGCGCGGGCGGGCGGTCAGCGGCGTGTAGGGATATCCGGCCGCGTTCATGGCACCAACCAGCGGCTGAAGCCGACGTCGGTGGAGGCCGCGCGACGCACGATGTGCTGATAGGCAGGCACCAGGTCGGTGGCCTCGCCCCGTGCCCGTTGAACGGCAGGCAGTTTCGCGGCGAACAGCTCGCGAGCTTCGTCGAGCAGCGCGGTCTCGTCCACGCTGGTGACGTGGCCGTCTTCGGCGACGACGCGGCCCGCCACCATGGTCAGCACGACGCTTCGGCCGTCCTCGCAGTGCACCAGTTGCTCCCGTAGGTCGTTGAGTGGGGTGAAGGCGATCGAGTGCAGGTCGACGAGCGCGAGGTCGGCCAGGCGGCCCGGGGCCACCACGCCCAGGTCGTCGGGTCGCCGCGTCGCGCGGGCGCCACCGGTCCAGAGGGCGGTGAGCACCTCCGCGGAGGTGGGCCAGTCGTCGCTGTCGAGTCCCGCGACGTTGTGGATGAGACCGGCGGTCTTCGCGACGGTCCACACGTTGACCGAGTCGTCGCAGATGGCCTCGTCGGTGCCCAGCGCGACGGGGATGCCGCGGGCGATCATCGCCCGCCACGGCAGCACCCCGCTGCCGAGCCTCAGGTTGCTGACCGGGTTGTGCACCACCGTCGACCCCGCCTCGGCGATGGTGTCGAGGTCGACGTCGTCGACCCAGACGGCGTGAATCACGTTGGTGTGCGGCTTGAGTAGGCCCGCGGCGGCGGTGTAGCCGACCAGGGACCGGCCGGCGAAGCGCGGCTGCTCGGTCATCAGGGTGCGCTGCACCTTGGTCTCCAGCATGTGGGCGTACAGCGGCAGACCGTGGCGCTCGGCGAGGTCGTCGAGGGCGGCGAAGTACTCCAGGCTGACCCGCTGCGGCGCGGAGATCGACACCGCGGCGCGGATGCGGTCGTCGGCGGCGCCGTGCCAGGTGCCGATCAGATGGTCGTAGGCCTCGAGGAGTTGGGCGGCCGGTGCGGGCGCCGGGGCACCGAAGGCACGCCGGGCGGCCGGGTCCAGCTCGTCGACGAAGGGCAGCTTCTCGGCCTCGGTCAGCTCGGGCTGGTCGAGGGCGAGAAAGGCGCGAATTCCGCTGTCGCGGTAGGCCGACGCCACCGCGTCGACGACGTCCGGGTCGGGGAACGGCATGAGGAACGCGTCGTCCTGCACGCAGGTGATGCCCCGCTGCAGCATCTCGACCGCGCCGAGCATCGTCCGCAGGTAGGCCTCTCGCGGCGTCGGCGCGAGCGCCGGGTCCGACGGCGACTCGAACAGCATGAACAGCTCGAGCGGAAGACTGCGAACCGAGCCCTTGAGGTGGTTGGCCGGCGAGTGGAAGTGCGCGTTGATCAGTCCGGGCAGCAACAGGTGTCGGCCGCCGCCCTCGACGACTCTGCTCCCGGGAGGGGCCGACAGCTCGTCGGCGATCGCGCCGATCCGGTCACCGTCGACCAGCACGTCGACTGGCCCGGTCATCCCCGCGGGGGTGTCGGCGTCGTAGACGAACACGCGACGGAAGAGCACGCTCATGGCAGCTCCACCGCGGCGAAGGTGTTGGCGCGCGACGTGTTCAGACCCATCGCGACCAGACCGGTGGCGATGCCCACGGCGGCCGCTACCCCGTCGACCACCGGTATCCCGAGGGCTTCGGACAGCGGGCCGACTAGGTCGGCGAGACCGGCGCACCCGAGCACGACGGCCTCGGCACCATCCGAGGCCATGGCGGTACGGGCCGCGTCGGTGAACGCGTCGAGCAGATGGGTCGAGCCGCCGACGAGGTCGGCGACCGGCACGTCGACGGCGACGACGCTGCACCGGTGTTCGAGCCCGAGCGCCCGGACCACCCGGTCGCTGTGGGCGACGGTGCGGGCGGGCAGGGTGACGACGACGAACCGGTGGGCGATAAGGCACGCGGTCTGCAGCGCGGCCTCGGTCATGCCGACCACCGGACACGTCGCGACCTCGCGGGCGGCCTGCACGCCGGTGTCGCCGAAGCAGGCGACGACGTACGCGTCGGTGTCGGCCTGGTGCTCTCGCACCTGGGCCAGGACTCCGACGGCGGCGATCGCCTCCTCGGCGTGGCTCTCCACGCTGGGCACCCCGTCGACCGGGTGGACGCCGCGCACCGTCACGCCCGCGCCCGAGACCTCCCGTGCCGCAAGGGCAATGGCGTCGGTCAGCTCGACGGAGGTGTTGGGGTTGATCACGGTGATGCGCGTCATCGCGGAGCTCCGCTGCGTGCGTCGACGGCGGCGAGCAGCGCGCTGACGCCGGGGCCGCTCACGGCGACGCGGGCCGCCGCCGCGCCGGTCCGGGCCGCGGCGTGGGCGTCACCGCTGCGGAGGTACTCGACGGCGAACGCCCCGCAGAAGGCGTCACCGGCGCCGGTGCTGTCGACCGGGGCGACCACGTCGGTGGGGACGACGACCGGTTCGGGGCGTTCCCTGGTGACGACCAGGGAACCCGCCTCGGCCCGCTTGACGACGACTGCCCGCGGCCCGAGGTCGAGGAACGTGGCGGCGGCAACCGCCAGGTCGGCGGTGCCGGCCAGTGCGGTGGCTTCGATCTCGCTGGGCAGGAACACGTCGCACGCGCGGACTGCGTCGGTCAGTGCGGCCTCGTGGCCGGCGACGTAGTCCTCCTGCGGGTCGAAGAAGATCGTGGCGCCGGTCCGGGGGCGCAGCCACGCGGCGAGTTCCAGCTGCGGGCGCAGGGCCATCGCGGACAGCAGGATCCCGGCGGCGGTCAGGGCGTGGGCGGGCACGTCGGCGGGAAACACCGACAGCGCCTCGAAGTGCTTCTCGCCGCGGATTAGGTCCCATACCCGGCCGCCGGCGTCGTCGTAGCGAATCACGTTGCGGATCAACGGCAAGTCGCGTGACGGCAGGGACTGTGGATCGGCGCCCGTCGCGCGGATCGCGGCCAGCAGCGCGGGCGGTGCGTCGGTGCCCAGCGGGGCGAGGAGCGCGGGGTTCCCGTCGGCCATCCTGGCGGCCAGTGCGGCGAACAGCGCGTCGCCGCCGACGGATTCGACCCGCTCCCCGGCCGGTGACACGGCCTCGTCGACGGTCAGGTTGCCGACGCAGACCAAAGTGGGCGACTCGGTCATCGGGCCGCCGCGGCGTAGCAGCTCAGTCCCAGGTGGTAGCCGATCAACTGCGCGACCACCAGGTATAGCAGGGGCGAGAGGGGCTCGGGCACCGGCGGCATCGTGATCACCGTGGCGTCGAATTCGTCGAAGGCCCCTTCCTCGTCGGTCGTCACCACGTAGAGCCGTCCACCCCAGCGCAGCGCGTCCCTGGCGGTGTCGACCGCCCGCGGCACCGACGGTCCCGACGGCGCGAACAGGAAGAGCGGTTCGCCGGCCTTCTGCGAGTTGTAGTGGTGGTATTCCTCGACCTGGATCTCCACCGCGTGCAGCGTCGTGCACTCCTTGACCTTGGCCGCGCCGACGATCGCGGTGGCCAAATTCGGTCCCGCGCCCGAGAACAGCACGTTCCGAACGTCCGCCGCGACCTCCGACTCGGCGATGCCGGCGATCACCGGGTCGACTCGCTTCAGCACCTCGCCCACGAGTTCGGGCACGTCGTCCAACGCGGCCCGCAGAGCACTCGCCCGTTCCGGAACCCGGCGTTCACCGATCCGGACGGCGAGTTCGAGCAGCAGGGCCAGCGCGGCCGTGGACGACTGGGTGGGCCATCCGACGCGGGTGGCCTCGATCTTCAGCGACGTGCTCGCCTCGGTCTGTAGCGTCGACCCGGCCGTGTTGGTGATGGCAACGGTATACGATCCGCGGTGTTGCGCCATCAGGAGCGCCTCGACCGTCCGCGTGGTCTCACCCGAACTGGACAGCGCGATCACCGCCGAACGCTCGTCGACCAGCTCAGCCTGGTAGTACGCAAATTCAAGACTCTGCACCGGTTCACACGGCACGCCGAGCATGGCCTCCAGCGCCTGCCGGGCGGCCACCATCACGGCCAGGGAGTCTCCGCAACCCACCAGGACCACCCGGTCGACCGCGGTGACCAGGTAATCGGCAATGGAGTCGAGAGTGGAAGCGTTGAGCGCCAACGTGTCTCGGATCGCCTGCGGCTGGCCGAACAGCTCCGGGCCGGTTGCCTCGACGCGGAAGCGAAGCTTGGCATCCAGCGGGTCGTTGCTGGGCAGGGCCAGGATGTGGGCACGTTCGGCGTCAGAGACCCGTTGCACGACCGCGCGTTGACGCGGGTCGAGCGCACTGGAGCGCGAATCGAGCAGTGGACTCGCCGGGGTGTTCATGAGAGGCGACGGCCCCCGTCCTTCGGTCACGGCGCGAGGCGACCATCACCCTGCGATGAACAAACGGTATACCGTTTATGTTTCCCGGGTGTGACGAACGAGAACGTTCGTGTTACCTAGCGTCCAACGGGCCGATGCGCCGCGACGGCTACGGCCGATTCGCCGCGACGGCGTCGGCGCCACGCTCGTCGCCCTCGGATCGCAGGCCCGCGACGACGCCGTCGACGTCTGCCTCGGGCCGGTTCTGGCTGAGCTTGAACTTGGCTTCCACGCGGGAGATCGCCACCTCGACGCCGACGATCGCGCGCAGCTGACCGGCGATGAACTTCTCGGGCGCGTCGTCGACCGACCAGGGCGCCGGGCGGTGGCCCTCGTGATGGTCGGTCAGTCGACGGACCAGGTCGTCGAGCCAGGTCGTGTCGTCGTGGATGGTCACCGTGCCGTGGACGTGGGCGACGACGTAATTCCACGTTGGCACCACCCGGCCGTGTTCGGCCTTGGAGGCATACCAGCTCGGCGTCACGTAGGAGTCGGGACCGCGGACGATCACCAGCGCCTCCCGACCGTCGGCGCGGCGCCAGTGGTCGTTGTTGCGCGCGAAATGACCCTGCAGAACGGCGCGTTCGCGGTCGTAGAGGAACGGCATCATCGTGGCGTCGAGACCGTCGGGCCCCGCGGTGACCAGGTCCGCCGCCTGGTTCCGGGACAGCAGTTCGTGAACGGAGTCGTCGTCGGCCGAGAAGTGGGCGGGAACGTACATGGGTCGATTCTCCCAGAGGAATATGCTCGCGACGGTGGCTCGCAACGACTGGACACGGGATGGTGAGATGGCCGATCAGACGCAGGCAGAACGCATGACCACGGGCCGGGGCTTCATTGCCGCGCTCGACCAGAGCGGCGGTTCGACGCCGAAGGCCCTCAAGCTCTACGGCATCGAGGACGACGAGTACTCCGGCGACGCCGAGATGTTCGACCTCATCCACCGCATGCGTGAGCGCATCATCACCTCGCCGGTCTTCGGCGGTGACCGAATTCTCGCGGCCATCCTGTTCGAACAAACCATGGATCGCGACGTCGCCAGCACACCGTCGGCGACCTACCTGTGGGACGACAAGGGTGTCGTGCCGTTCCTCAAGATCGACAAGGGATTGTCCGACGCCGAACACGGAGTTCAGCTGATGAAGCCGCTGCCGGACCTGGACGACCTGCTGGATCGCGCCACGGCCAAGGGCATCTTCGGCACCAAGGAACGCTCGGTGATCGGCGCCGCGGACGCCGCGGGCGTCGAGTCGATCGTGGCCCAGCAGTTCGAGGTCGCCGAGCGGGTGCTCGCGCACGGATTGGTGCCCATTCTCGAGCCCGAGGTCACGGTGACGATTCCGGACAAGGCCGACGCCGAGGCCATCCTGCTCGACCAGATCGGGGCCCGCCTCGACGGCATCCCCGAGGGCCAGCAGGTGATGCTGAAGGTCTCGATCCCCACCGTGCCCAACCTCTACCGGCCGCTGATCGGCCATCCGAAGGTGATGCGCGTGGTGGCGCTGTCCGGCGGTTACTCCCGCGACGAAGCCGACGAGCTGCTGGCGCAGAACACCGATCTGATCGCCAGCTTCAGCCGGGCGCTGACCGAGGGCTTGTCGGCCAAGCAGTCCGACGACGAGTTCAACGCCACCCTCGACGCGTCGATCAAGGCCATCTACGACGCCTCGACGGCAGGTGCCTAGCCGAGGCGCGGATCCGGAACCGCCCGGACGGCCAGGAAGCCCGTGGGTTCCCGGCTGAGCCGGGCGTACCGGTCGGCGTCCAGGTCGGCGGCCCGGGCAGTCGGACGCGGCTCCAGCAGACGTTCGATCAGGAACCCCGCGGCATGCAGTTCCTCACATGTCTGCTCCAGCGAGGTCACCCAGTAGCGGACCCGCCAGCCCCGGCTCCAGGTCTCCTCGATCACCCGCGCCTCGAAGTAGTCCCCGCCGTGACGCAGCCAGTCACCGGTCGGGTGCAGGCGCGACAGCACCAGCGCGCCGCCCGGACGCAGCACCCGCCGCAGCTCGCGCAGGGCCGCGGTCCGGTCGTCGACGTACTCCACGGCCAACGCGAAGACCACCAGGTCCACCGAACCGTCGGCGAGCCAGTCGAGCGGCTGGGCCAGGTCGTGGACGCGGAAGTCGCCGGCGGGCACCCGCTCTCGACACAGCTCGACCATCCGGGGGCTGACGTCGAACCCGGTGACGTCGGCACCCCGAGCGACGAGTTCTGCGGCGTACAACCCCGGCCCACAGCCGGCATCCAGGACGACGCGGCCGGCGACGTCACCGAGCAACGCCAACACTGCCGGCCGGTCGTAGTGCGCGTTGTAGAAACCGTCGCGGCCGTGCTCGAGGAATTCGTCGGCGAACACGTCGTACTGCGGATGCGGACCTACGGCGTCGGGCACGGCTCCAGTCTCGCGCAGAGGCGCGACGAATCGGTCAGGAGCCGGGTGACCAGTACTCTTCGTCCGTGACCGAGATCGACCCGGAGAAGCTCAGGGCGTGCCTGGAGGTGCTGTCCGAGGTCAGGGCCCTGCCCCCAGAACACCCCGACGCGGTGGCGGTGCGCCGCGCGACGGCAGGTGTCTTCAAGGCCGTCAAGCAGGCCCGTCGCCACGCCCGGCGCGACGCCGTCGCCGAGGCCGACCGCGCCGTCATCGCCGCCACGGCCACGGGTGCCCCCGGCCGCATCGACGACGAGACGCAGGGCTTGCCGCTGGTCTCCACGGCGGCCGGCGCGACGGCGGGGACGCTGCTACGGTCGCGGGCCTGTTATGCCTGCAAGAACCACTACACGCAGGTCGACGCGTTCTACCACCAGCTGTGTCCGCCGTGTGCGGCGTTCAACCGCGCCAAGCGCGACGCCCGCACCGACCTGAGCGGGCGGCGTGCCCTGCTGACCGGCGGACGCGCCAAGATCGGGATGTACATCGCGTTGCGGCTGTTGCGCGACGGTGCCCACACGACCATCACCACGCGTTTCCCCAACGACGCCGTGCGCCGCTTCGCCGCGATGCCCGACAGCGCCGACTGGCTGCACCGCCTGCGGGTGGTCGGCATCGACCTGCGCGACCCCGCCCAGGTGGTGGCGCTGGCCGACGCGGTCGCCGAGCAGGGTCCGCTCGACATCCTGATCAACAACGCCGCGCAGACCGTGCGCCGCTCCCCCGGCTCCTACGCCGCGCTGGTCGAGGCGGAACGCGTCAGCCCGCCCGAACTGGTCGACGTGATCACCTTCGATCACGTCAGCGATGCTCATCCGGCCGCCCTCGCCGGCAGCCTCGCCGAGCACCAGACGCCGCATGCGCTGACCCAGGTCGCGCTGACGGAGATGGCCCTGGTCGCCCGCAGCGCGTCCCCCGAGCGGATGGCCGCCGGTACCGCCATCGACGCCGGCGGTCTGCTGCCCGACGTCGCGTCGGTCAACAGCTGGACCCAGCGCGTGCACGAGGTCGACGCGATGGAGCTGCTCGAGGTGCAGCTGTGCAACCAGACCGCGCCGTTCATCCTCGTCAGCCGGCTGCGCCCCGCGATGGCGGCCTCGACCGCCCGCCGCAAGTACGTCGTGAACGTCTCGGCCATGGAGGGCCAGTTCAGCCGCGCCTACAAGGGCCCCGGCCACCCGCACACCAACATGGCCAAGGCCGCGCTGAACATGCTGACCCGCACCAGCGCGGGCGAGATGCTGGAGCAGGACGGCATTCTGATGACCGCCGTGGACACGGGGTGGATCACCGACGAGCGCCCACATCCCACCAAGATGCGCCTGGCCGACGAGGGCTTCCACGCCCCGCTGGATCTGGTCGACGGTGCAGCGCGCGTGTACGACCCGATCGTGCGGGGCGAGGCGGGCGAGGACGTGCACGGCTGCTTCCTGAAGGACTACTCACCGAGCAACTGGTAGCGCGGAGTCGTGTCCGACGACGACCTTCCCGTGCCCGCCACCAGGCGCAGCCACGTCATCCGGCTCGGCGTGTTCGTCGCCTTCCTGCTCGGCCTGTTCTATCTGGTGGCCGTCGCCCGCGTGGTCGACGTGGACGACGTTCGACGGGTGGTGACCGCGGCCGGTCCGGCCGCCCCTCTGGCCTACGTCGTGGTCTCGGCTCTGCTCGGTGCCATCTTCGTGCCGGGGCCCATCCTGGCCGCCGGAAGCGGCGTGCTGTTCGGGCCCGTCCTCGGCACGTTCGTGACGTTGTTCTCGGCGATCGGCACTGCCTGCATCGCCGCCCTCGTCGGGCGCCGGGCGGGGCGCGACGGCGCACGCTCCCTGATGGGTCCCGAGCGGGCCGACCGCATGGACGCCCAGGTGCAGCGCCGCGGGCTGTGGGCCGTGGTCGGCCAGCGCTTCGTGCCCGGCATCTCCGACGCGCTGGCCTCCTACGCCTTCGGCGCCTTCGGAGTTCCGTTGTGGCACATGGCCGTCGGTGCCTTCATCGGCTCGGCGCCGCGGGCATTCGTCTACACCGCACTCGGGGCGTCGATCGGCGATCTGTCCGCGCCACTGGCGTACACCGCCATCGGGGTGTGGTGCGTGACGGCGGTCGTCGGCGCCGTTGCGGCGCATCGTGGCTTCCGGGCGTGGCGGGGCCGCAAGCAGCCCTAGCGGCCGACCGTCACGACCTGGCCTGCACGCCGGTCAGCTGTTGGATCGCCGCGACTTCGGCGGGGCGGTAGGCGCTTCCGTCGGGCCGCAACAGGTCGCTGAACCACACCTTGGGTTCCGACGGGTCGGGCGTGTCCCAGGTGTCCCACGGCAGGTACGTCTGGGTCTTGCCGGCCACCAGCCCCCAGTTGTAGGCGGCGACGTTGCGACGCTTGGCAATTGGCAGGATCCCCTCGACGGTGCTGCCCTGCGGGCGGGCCAGGTACTCGGTGCACAGGATCGGCCGGCCCAGCGGGGCGAGTTCGTCGATCCGGGCCTCGAACTCCCGTGGTGAGGCGTAGGAGTGGAAGCTGACGACGTCGGAGTTGTCGAGTTGGATGCCGGCGATCTTGCTGCGGCTGCCCGCACCCCAGCCGCCCTGCCACACACCGCTGGTCAACGGTTGCGCGGGATTCGCCGCGCGCGCCCACTGGAACACCTGCGGCAGCAGCCCCGCCACCAGGTCGAGCTTGTCGCTGCGTTCGACCTTGCGGTACACCTTGGCCGGGTTGTCGGGTTCGTTCCACACGTCCCACGCCAACACGCGCGGGTCGCCGCGGAATTGACTCACCACCCCGGTGACGTAGTCCTTCAGGGTGGCGGCGTACCGAGGGTCGTCCAGCCGGTCGGCGCCCGGGCCCTGCACCCAGCCCGAGTTGTGCACTCCGACGACGGGGGCGTGCTGAGCGCCCAGCTTGGGATGCGGGTCCCAGCACGAGTCGAACAGGACGAACATGGGCTTGATTCCTCGGCTCGCCGCGATGCCGACGAACTGCGCGAGGCGACGTTGGAACCCGCCGCGGTCCTGGGCCCACAGCAGATCGTGCAGGAACACCCGCATCGTGTTGAAGCCGAGCTGGCGGGCGATGGCGAACTCGGAGTCGATGCGCCGCGGATCGTAGGTGCCCTGCTGGAACATCTCGATCTGGTTGATGGCGGTTGCCGGCACGTAGTTGGCCCCCACCAGCCAGCCCTGATTCTGGTACCACGCGTTGGCTTGATCGGCCGTCCACCGGGCCGGGTCGGCCGAGGCGACGGGAAGCCGGGTGAGGGTGGCACCTGCTGCCAGCATCAGCGGAAGCTTCAGGGCAGTTCTGCGGCGCACCAGGCCACCGTAGGTTCCGCGACGGCGCGGGCGTCCCCGCGAAGCGAATCGCAACGGTTCGGGTTCGCAATCGTTACCGGATGGCCGTGCAACGGCCGTCCCGAGCTGCCCGATGGCAACTCGTGGCATGCCGTCGGTACGATGGGCAATCCTTGCAGGGGGGCGGACGGAAAGGTCTCTAGGCGTGTTGAAGATCCGCATCGCCGCACTGTCGGCGACGACGGCCGCACTGGCCCTCCTGCTCGCCCCGACCGCGTCGGCCGAGTTCGACCGGGCCGGCTATCTGCGGTGCATGGTGTCCGACTCCATGTCGGTCGGCGGGCTCGGCATCGACTCCAGCACCGCAGCCAAGATGGGCGCGCAGGCCTACGACGCGCTGGGTGGGGCGTCCCCGAGCAAGGCGGCCCAGGAGCAGGAGATCGCCGCGTTGACCAAGCAGCACGGATTGTCCGAGCCGCTGGCCACGCTCATCGTGCGGTGCGCGGGCAACCCACGCGGTTGAGCGTGGTCACCGCGTCTCGGGTTCGTCGTTGAGCGTCAGTGGCACCCGCGAGACGTAGAACTCGTCGTCGTCGCCCTCCGTCCGTCGAACCACGGTGACCAAGTCGTGGTCGCCCTGCTCGCGGTGCCGAAGCGACTCCCCCGCGGCCAGCACGTCGGCCGTGGCACACTGCATCCGCCTCGCGAGCGCCGTCACCGCCACGGGAGTCCCGGGAGGAACGGTCCGCAGGTCGGCCAGGAGTCGCTCGGCGAGATCGCCCACGTCGTGCATGGGCACCGCCTACCCCCACCGGATGCGACGAAACGGCGATACGACCACGGTCACACCGTGACGGACGCTCCGCGCTCCAGGTGAACGAGCCGCTCCTCCAGTCCTCGACGGGTCATCTCGGTGGTGAAGTCCGCCAGTGGAGAGGCGAAGACCCCGTAGTCGTCGTAGTGCACCGGAATCGCCCGGGGGAGGTCGAGCCGGTTCACCAACTCCGCGCCCTGGCGCCCATCCATCGTCACGGTCAGCCCGAACGGCAGGCGCGGGCCGGCTGGCAGTCGCGTGCCGCCCAGGTGCAGGATGCCCGCGTCGATCGACTCGAATCGGACCGGGATCTCGGCCAGCTCGTCGATCAGCAGCGTGTCGCCCGATACGTACAGCCGACGACTGGTCGACCCGTCGCTGGCGCCGAACTCGAGCATCGACCCCATCACCGGCGGCAGCAGACGCTGGGTCCACCCCGGCGCGTGCCGCCCCGGCAGGGCCGTGACGACCACCCGGTGGGCGCCCTTGGTGATGACGTGGGTGTCCCACGTCCGCAGGCCGACGGACTGCTCGAACCCACTGCGTAGCAACGCCTTCTGGGCCGCCGGCGTCGTCACGACCGGGAGCCCGTGGTCGAGGTGCTTGCGGCCGACCCGGTCCCAGTGGTCACCGTGCATGTGGGACAACAGGATGGCGTCCAGTGGCGGCAACTGGTCGACCGTGAGCGCCGGTTCCCGGAGTCGCTTGGACACCAATCCGTAGCCCAGGTAGGCCCGCTGCCCTCGATGAAGGAAGTTCGGATCGGTGACGAGCGTCATGTCACCGTAGGAGATGAGCGTCGTCGCGTTGCCGACGAAGGTCACGACGATGTCGGTGGTGGCCATGGCAGCCCCTTCCCGCGTGATGTGGGATCTACAGCACCGGCCGTCCGCCGGTGACGGCGACGCGGGCACCGGAGACGTAGCTGCCCTCGTCGGAGGCCAGCAGCACGTAGACCGGCGCCAGTTCGGCGGGTTGCCCGGCCCGGCCCAGCGGAGTGTCCGAGCCGAAGGACTCGACCTTCTCCGGCGGCATGGTGGCCGGAATCAGCGGGGTCCAGATGGGACCCGGTGCAACACTGTTGACGCGAATCCCGTTCTCTCCCAGCAATTGGGCCAGGCTCGCCGAGAAGTTGGCGATGGCCGCCTTGGTGGCCGCATACGGGGCCAGTGTCGGTGAGGGCATGTCGGAGTTCACCGACGAGCTGCCGATGACCGAGGCGCCGGACGGCATGTGCGGAATGGCCGCCTTGACGAGGTGAAAGTATGCCCCGATGTTGAGCCGGAACGTGTAGTCCCACTCTTCGTCGCTGATCTCGTCGAGCGACTCGTGAGTCATCTGGAAGGCGGCGTTGCTGACCAGAATGTCGATGCCGCCGAATTCGGTTGCGGCTCGGTCGATCACCGCGCGGCAGTGCGCCGGGTCGGAGAGGTCACCGCGCATCAACACACACGTGCGGCCCTCCCTCTCCACCAGCCGCGCCACCTCGGCCGCGTCGTCCTCCTCGAGATAGGCGATCAGCACGTCGGCGCCCTCGCGGGCGTACGCGATCGCCACCGCGCGCCCGATGCCGCTGTCACCGCCGGTGATCACCGCCCGCTTGCCGGTGAGTCGCCCCGAGCCGCGGTAGCTCTCCTCACCGCAGTCGGGTACGGGGTCCATCCTCGACTGTACGCCCGGAACCTCTTGCTGCTGCTTGGGAAAACCCATGACATCAATCCTTTGCGTTCGGTGACTCGTCGCGGGCTCGACTACCCGCGGCGGTCGGCGGGAAACGCAGGACGCCGACCGCCACGTGGAGTCGAGGAGCTAGTTCTTGTCGGGATCGACGGCGTCCTTGAGCTTGCCCATCACGCCCTTCTCGGTGCCGAACGCCGGCGGCCGCGGCTCACCCATTGCTCCGTCGTAGGTGGCGTACAGCTTCGGGTCCGGCGGCGGGCCGGACTGCCGGTCGCCCAGCGGTTGCGGGTCGGCGAGGAACTGGCCGGTGTGCCGGCCGTCGGGCAGCGGGCCGATCCAGCGTCCCTTGTCGGACTCCGTGCCGTCGGACAGATGCCACAGCGTGCTGGCGTGCTCCTCGAATTCCTCGTCCATCAGGTCATTCGGTGCCACCACGCCCTCCAGCCCGTCGGCCTGCAGTTCTTCGATTGCGGCGAGCCACATGTTCTGGTGGTAGGTGTCCCGCGCGAGGTTGAACTTCAGCATGTTCTTGACGCCGGGGTCGTCGGTCATGTGCCAGAGCCGCGCGGTCTGGATGCGGCCCTGCGACTCTGCGGCCACGTTGGCGCGGAAGTCGGCCAGCAGGTTGCCCGACGCCACGATGTACTTGCCGTTCCAGGGCGTGCCGTTGCTGTCGGCCAGGTTTGCGCCGCCACCCGACACGATGGCCTGTTGCGGATCCATTCCGCCCATCACCGCCGCGACGACAGGATCGCCAAGAGCGTTCTTCGTGGAGTCGGTGGCCGGGGCGCCCTCCAGCAACCGGGCGATCATGGTGGCGATCATCTCGACGTGACCGATCTCCTCGGTCGCGATGTCCATGATGAGGTCCTTGTACTTGCCCTTCATGCGACAGTTCCAGCCCTGCATCAAATACTGCATCGTGACGGTCATCTCGCCGAACGCGCCACCGAGCAACTCCTGCAACTTGTGGGCGTACACCGGATCCGGCTTCTCCGGCTTCACGTCGAACTGCATGTAATCGGTATGACGGAACATTGGCTCTCCTTGGCGTCGATTGCGGGTCCGACTCCGATACCCGGGCACTTGGCCACGAAACAGTTTCTGTGGTGGTTTGTTTTGCCTGTCCTAAGGGTTTGTGCCGACCTGGACGGGGTAACGGACCGGCCATCGAGACGGACCCGACGGGCAAGGGGCAAGGCCGCACATGACCATTCACCACGAACGGCCGACGAGTCGGTTCGTCGAACGCGGGGTACCGCCAATCACGACGGCGCTTCGCGGCATCGCCACGCGGTGCGCCGCGGCCATCCCGGCGGCGACGGGTTGCGGCGTCACCCTTCTCACGACCGACGGGAGACGTATTACGTCGACGGCGACGGCGACGGATCTGCTCGGCGATCGCCTCCTGGAGCTACACGACCGCTATCGGGACAATCCGGCAGCGTCGGCGTGGTTGGGCAACAACGTAATTCGGATCGGAACCACACCCGTGGACCAGCGGTACGACCAGTGGGCGGCGTTGGCCCACCGACTGGGTGTCCGCAGCGTGCTCGCCGCCGCGCTGACGACGGTCGACCGCCCGCTCGGCACCGTCATGCTCTATTCAGTGCACGACGACGCCTTCGGCGAGGCCGACGAGCGGACAGTGGACTCCTTGGCGCGCGATGCCTCCGCCCTGGTCGACGGCGGCCTGACCCTACGCGCGACCGCCTAGCCGCGAAAACTACCGTGTAGCGAGCGTTTACAGTCCCCGCTTGCGACCGAAGGACGTGGTGCCGTTGCGACGCACCATCGCCACCGTCGTGGCGATGCGACCCCGCGCGAGATCCGGCTCGAGCCCGGCACCGACGCGGTGCAGCTGGTCGGTGTGCCAGCTGAGTTCGAGGATGCCGTCCAGCGACTTGAGGTTGACGAATCTGCCGAGCACACCGCGCATTCCGGCCTTCACCTGATGCGCCGTCAGCGTGTCCGCTCGCCCACTCAGGATGGCGTCGGCGGCGTCGGTGGTGGTCACCGTGGGGCGGCCGAGGCCGATGACGTCGCACTCGCCGGAACCGATCGCCGCGTCCATGGCGGCACGTGAACGGAAGCCTCCGGTGACGGCGAGCGGCACGTCACCGAGGATCTTGCGAACCGTGCGCGCGTAGTCGAGGAAGTAGGCCTCGCGCGCCCTGGTGCTGTCGGACGCCTTGCCCATCATCGCGGGTGTCTCGTAGCTGCCACCGCTGACCTCGACGAGGTCCAGCCCCTCTCCGGCCAGAGCGGCGAGCACGTCGCGGGAGTCGTCCTCCGAGAAGCCGCCGCGCTGGAAGTCCGCCGAGTTCAGCTTCAGTCCCACCGCGAAGGACGGCGAGACGCGGGACCGGACGCGGCGGACCACCTCGAGCAGGAAGCGCATCCTCCGCTGGGAGTCACCGCCCCACTCGTCGTCGCGCCGGTTGGACAGCGGGGAGAGGAACTGCGCCACCAGGTAGCCGTGCGCGCCGTGGATCTGCACGCCGTCGAAACCCGCGGACTCGCACACGACCGCGGCCGTCGCGAACCGCTCGACGATGTCCTCGATCTCCGCCGAGGTGAGTTCGCGCGGCGTCGGCGACCCCGGCAGCGACATCGCGACCGCGCTGGGTGCGACGGGCTGGTGACCGAGCGCCATCGGGTTCGACTGTCGACCCGGATGGTTCAGCTGCACCCAGATGGGCACGCCACCGTCCTTGGTGGACTTCGCCCAGCGGGACAGCGCCTCGAGGTCACGCTCATCTTCGATGACGACGTTGCCGGGCTCGCCGAGCTGGGTTCGGTCGACCATCACGTTGCCAGTGATGACCAGCCCGTAACCGCCGTTGCTCCAACTGCCGTAGAGGCGTTCGAGCCGTTCGTCGGGGGCGTTTTCCTTGTTTCCCAACGCTTCACTCAGCGCGGCCTTCATGATGCGGTTGGGCAGGACCTGACCGCACGGCAGGGTGAGTGGCTCGTGAAGCGACGTCGTGATGGTCATGCCGAGGTCCTTTTGTCAGTTGGCGGATGAGCTGGCGAGAAACGCGAGTACGTCGGGCACGAAGGTCTCGTGGTGCTGGAACACTCCGCCGTGCCCGGAATCGGGGTAGATCTTCAGGATGGAGTGTGGCAGGCGGCGGGCCATGTCCGCCGAGTGGCTGCTCGCCACCATCACGTCGTGGTCGCCGTTGGCGACGAAGACCGGTGCGGTGATGACCGACAGGTCGTCGGGCCGGCTGAGGCCAGCCCGACGCAGCGCCGCGAGCTGAGCGATCCGGGCCTCCCACGAAATCTTGGTGTCGCGGTCGCGGGTGCGCTCTGCGAGGCGGCGGAAGTAGTCCGACGCGGCGCGCTTGCCCGCGGGCGTGCGCGGAAAGAACAGGAAGTTTCTGGCGTCGCTGAACGTGAGGGCGGCCTTGACGTAGGCAATGGCGGTGATCACGCTGATCTTCTCGATCCCGCCGCCGCCACGGGGGCCGGTCCCCGCCAGAATCATGCGTCGGACGAGGTCCGGTGCCTGCAGCGCGACCATTTGCGCCACGCCACCGCCGACGGAGAACCCGAACAGGTCGACCTTCTGGTAGCCGAGGGCCCGGATGAAGGCGATGGCATCGGCACCCATCTGCTCGACGGTGGGCGGCACGGTCGAGCCGGACGCACCCACCCCGCGGTTGTCGAAGGCGATCACGTGGTGGCGAGCGGCGACGCCCTCGACGATCCGGGGATCCCAGTCGTCCAGCACGGCCATCAGGTGGTGGAGGAAGACCACGGGAACGTCTGACTCGGAACCGAGTTCGCGGTAGGCGAACGACGTGCCGCCGACGTCGACGGTCTTGGTCGGCGTGTTGCGCCACGTCGTCGTCGTGGTGGTCATGGTGCCCTTCGTCGTGCCAATCGAGCGGGATATACCGTTTGGTGTACCGATGGCCGCCACGCTAGTAAACCGATTGGTATATTGCAAGCATGCGAGTACGCGAACGTCTTACCTCGGCCACCGCCACCTTGATGCAGCATTACGGCGTTGCGGGCACGGGGATCGCGCAGATCCTCGACGCCAGCGGGGTGACCCGTCGCTCGATCTACCTGAACTTCCCCGGCGGCAAGGCCGAACTAGTGACTGCGGCAACGTATTTCGCGGGCGAGGAGATGGCGCGGACGATCGCCGACTACGTCGACGAGCCCAATCCGGTCGCGGCCTTCGCACACATGTGGAGCGACGTCCTGATTGGCACCGACTTCGAGGGCGGCTGTCCCATCATGGCGGCGGCATGCAGCGGCGCCGAGGCTCCAGACGCCAAGGCTGCGGCGGCCGAGGTGTTCGCGAGCTGGGGCCGGCTCCTCACCGCGCGATGGGTCCGCGACGGGATCGCCGAGGACGTGGCACGGTCGCTGTCGACGACCGTCGTCGCCTCGCTCGAGGGAGCTGTGATCCTCTCGCGCGCAGCGCGTTCCACCACACCACTGGAGCAGGTCTCCCATCACCTGGAGGAGCTGATAGCCGTGCACCGGCCGCCCGTTCGACGCGGACGACGCACCACCTGACACCGATTGGTTTACATCGGGGCGGTTGGTCGGTACCGTCGTCGTACACCGTTCGGTTTACCAACCGCGCAGTCACCTCGACAGCCAACCAAAGGAACCACGTGCCCTCCGTACTCGTCACCGGCGCAGGCCGCGGCATCGGCCTCGCGATCACCGAGCATCTCGGTAACCACGGTTGGGAGGTGTACGCGACGGCCCGATCCGAGTCGGCGCTGCAGCGCCTCGACCGACTGCCGCACGTCCACGCGGTGCCGCTCGACATCACCGATCGCGCCGCCATCGCCGCCCTTCCCGAGCGCCTTCCGGACAGGCTCGACGCGGTGGTGAACAACGCGGGCATCATCGTCAACGGGCCGGTCGAGGGACTCCATCTCGACGATCTGTCCCGGCAGTTCGACGTGAACGTGACCGCTCAAATCGCGGTCACCCAGGCGGTGCTCCCCCACATCCGCGCCGCGCGCGGACGCGTGCTGTTCATCTCCTCGGTCAGCGGACTCGTCACCACGCCGGGCACCGGCGCCTACAGCGCGTCCAAGTACGCCATCGAATCGCTAGCCGACGCCCTGCGAATGGAGTTGCGGCCGTGGGGAATCAAGGTGTCACTGATCGAGCCAGGACCCATCCGCACCGACATGTGGGGCGACATCCTGGTCGAACACGACCGCATGGTCGACGGACTCGCCCCCGAGCATCGCGAACTCTACGCAGCCCATCTGAAGGGTTCGCGGAAGCTTCTCGGCCGCATGCAGAAACTGGCCGCGGACCCCCAGCGTGTCGTCACGGCCGTCGAGCGAGCCCTGACCGCGAAGCACCCCAAACGCCGATACCTCCTCGACAACGTCAGCCGCGCCCAGAAAGTCGTCGTCGCGCTCACTCCCACCCCCGTGACCGACGCCGTCCTCGCCGCCGCCACCACCTCGCGCCCGTGAAGACCTTCACGCTCGACCGCTACGCCAAGAGGAGCGCCCTCCGCGCGGCCGAGATGCCCGAACCACGCGTCGGTGACGACGACGTGCTCGTCGACGTCCACGCCGCCGGTGTCAACGTGCTCGACGTCAAGATCCGCGACGGCGAGTTCAAGCCGATACTGCCCTACCGCCTGCCCCAGATCATGGGCAACGACGTCGCCGGCGTGGTGACGCGCGTGGGCGCCCGCGTGCGGGCCTTCACCCCCGGCGACGAGGTGTACGCGCGCCCCGACAAGGACCGCATCGGCACGTTCGCCGAGTCCATCGCCATGAAGCAGCGCGACGTCGCGCACAAGCCCGCAGCCCTGAACATGGTCGAGGCCGCGCCGATCCCCCTGGTGGCACTGACCGCATGGCAGGCGCTCGTCGAGACGGCCAACCTCCAACGCGGACAGAAGGTGTTCATCCAGGCGGGTAGCGGCGGGGTGGGCACCATCGCAATCCAACTGGCCAAGCATCTCGGTGCCACCGTCGCCACCACGTGCAGCCCCGCGAACTTCGAACTCGTCAAGGGTCTGGGTGCCGACGTCGTCGTCGACTACCGGAGCCAAGACTTCGACGACGTGCTGCACGACTACGACGTCGTCCTGCACAGCCAGGACGACGCCACGCTGAAGAAGTCGTTGCGGATCTTGGCGCGCGGCGGGACCTTGATCTCGATCTCCGGACCCCCCGATCACGTGTTCGGCGCCGAGATCGGCGCCGCCTGGTACCTCCGCGTGGCCCTGCGAGCGCTGAGCGCAGGGGTCCGACGGCAGGCCCGCCAGCTCGGCGTCGGCTATCACTTCCTGTTCATGCGAGCCAGCGGTGAACAGTTGCAGCGCATTTCGGCGCTGATCGACTCGGGTGCGATCCGGCCCGTGCTGGACAGGGTGTTCCCGTTCGCCGAGACCAACGACGCGATGGCCTACGTCGAGTCCGGCCGCGCCAAGGGCAAGGTGGTCATCAAGGTCACGCCGACGCCCGCTTGATCGCGGCGTCGACGAGGGTCTGCACGGCCTTGCGGGCGTAGGTCCACGGTTCGGGTTCGTTCAACGACGTCGACAGCGCCGCCGCGCCCTCGTAGAGCACGGCGATCTGGTTGCCCAGCAACGTGGGATTGGCCGCCCCGGCCTCCCGCACCAGGGCGACGAGACCGTCGACGTAAGCACGCTTGTGCGCCTCGACGATCTCGTGCACCTCGGGCATGCCGTCGGCGGCCTCGACGGCGGCGTTGTGAAACGGGCACCCCCGCATCAGACCACCGGCAGGCGGTGTCTCGAACAGCGCGAGGATGCGCGCTCGGGGGCTGCGCCGGGCCGCGTCGGCGTCGGGGTGGATCGGGTCGCCCACGTGTTGCCGGATGTAGCGGAGATACTCCTCGACCACGGCGGTCTTGCTCGGAAAGTGCTGATACAGCGTCCTCTTGGACACCGACGCCTCGGCTGCCAGCCGTTCCACCCCGGTGGCGTTGACACCCTCCTGATAGAACAGCTTGATGGCGGCCTCGATGATCCGCTGCCGCGCACCCCGGCCGCCGCGTTGCGGCTCGACGTCGGTACTCATGGCCGAAGTATACCGCTTGGTTTACATCGTGACGAGAGCCGTGTAGCGTCCCTGGAAGTACACCGAGCGGTTTACGATGAGCCAGGGAGACCATGACCACGACGACGTATGCGAACACCCCCACCAAGACGGTCGTGGTCGGTGACGCCACCTTTTCGTATCGCGAACTCGGCGGTGGCACGGGCGTTCCCGTGATCTTCCTCAACCATCTCGCGGCCGTGCTGGACAACTGGGATCCGCGCGTCGTCGACGGCATCGCCACCACACATCACGTCGTCGCCTTCGACAATCGCGGCGTGGGTGCCTCGAGCGGGAAAACCCCTGACACGGTCGCCGCGATGGCCCGCGACGCCATCGCCTTCATCCGCGCGCTCGGCTTCGACCGGGTCGACCTGCTCGGATTCTCACTGGGCGGCATGATCGCCCAGGAGATCGTGACCCGGCAGCCTCAACTGGTCCGCAAGCTCATCCTCGCCGGCACCGGCCCTGCCGGGGGTGTGGGCATCGACAAGGTGACGCGGGTGACCATCGGCGACACCGTGACGGCACTTCTGACGGGCAAGGACCCGAAGGAGAACCTGTTCTTCACCAGGACGGCCCACGGCAAGTCGGAGGCGAAGAAGTTCGTCGCCCGACTGAAGGAGCGGACGTCCCCGGTCGACCTCTCCGGTATTCGGCAGCCGGTGTTCGTCGCCAACGGCGACGACGACCGGATGGTGCCCACCAGCAATTCCCATGATCTCGCGCGCCAACTCCCCAACGCGCAGTTGAAGATCTACCCGGATGCCGGACACGGCGGCATCTTCCAGTTTCACGACGAATTCGTGGGCGAGGCCCTCGCGTTCCTCGTGTGAGTCGGCATCCCGCCGACCAGTCATCGCTCACCCCTAGGAGATCGTCATGACCACACTGCAGAACCAGACCGTCCTCGTCACCGGCGCCAACCGCGGCATGGGACGCCACTACGTAACCCAACTCCTCGAGCGCGGCGTGGCCAAGGTGTATGCCGCGGCTCGCGATTCCACACAGGTCGACGCCAGCGATCCGCGCGTCGTCGCCCTCACCCTCGACGTGACCGACGCACAGTCGGTGGCCGCGGCGGCGGAGACGGCATCCGACGTCAGCGTGCTGATCAACAACGCGGGCATCGTCCGCGGCGCTTCCGTGCTCGAGCCCGGCGCCTCCAAGCTACGAGAGGAGTTGGAGACCAACCTGTTTGGACCGCTAGCCCTGGCCTCGGCGTTCGCCGACCGGATCGCCGACCGGGATGGCGCCGTCGTGAACGTTGCCTCGGTGCTGTCCTGGCTGCCCGTCGGCGCCAGCTACGGCGTCTCCAAGGCCGCGATGTGGAGCGCCACCGACTCGATGCGCCTGGAGCTCGCACCGCGCGGCGTCCAGGTCGTCGGCGTGTACGTGGGCTACGTCGACACCGACATGGCGTCGTTCACCGACGCCCCCAAGTCCGACCCGGCCGAGGTGGTGCGCCAGGTCCTCGACGGCGTGGAGGCCGGCGCCGACGAGGTCCTCGCCGACGAACTGACCCGCTACGTCCGCACCCAGCTGAACCTGCCGATCGGGGAACGCGCGATGAGCTGAGCGACCGGAGGGTGTGCCAGGCTGGAGGTCATGATCGTTGCCTTCAGCCTGACCCCGTCCACCGGAGACGACACCGGCGGCGTCCACGACGCGGTTGCCGAAGCCGTCCGCATCGTCCGCGAATCCGGACTCCCCAACGAGACCAACGCGATGTTCACCAACGTCGAAGGCGAGTGGGACGAGGTGATGGCCGTCGTCAAGCAAGCCGTGGACGCCGTCGCCGCCGTGTCCCCGCGCGTGGGCCTGGTGCTAAAGGCCGACATCCGGCCCGGCTACACCGGTGAGCTGACCGCGAAGGTGCAACGGCTGGAAGACGCGCTCGACCGGCAGTGACCCCGACCGGTCATGGCAGGGCGAACCGCAGCACGGCCGCGATCCCGTCCTGCGGTGCGAGCCGTTCGTCGACTCGCAAGACCGCCGCACCCGTCATGATCGCGGCACCGGGAAGTGCCTCGTCGGCCCGGAGCGTGTGCGTCGGCGCGGCGCCCAACTCCGAGAGGACGTCGGCGTCGGGAGCGACGGTCAGCAGGTCGTCGTCGGCGACGACGGTCCGATCCCCCATGTCGCCCACCAGGAGGGTCTCCACCGCACCGGCCCGCAGGGCCTCGCACACTGGGCCGACACCCTCGACCGCGAGTCCCGAGCGCTGCCCCACGGCCTGCGAGAACTGTTGTGCGGCAGCATCCATGGCCGCCAACCGGCGCTTGAGCAACTCCTGCTCGATGGCGTGGTCCACCTCGGCGTCGTCGATCCCGCTGTCCCGGGCGCCGACGTCCAACTCGACCACCAGCGCCGCCACCCGCTCCTCCAGGGTCGGGCCGAGGTCCGCCCGGGACTGGACCTCACCCACGACGAACACGATGTCCGGTGCCACTTCGTCGACGAGTTGGGCCAGCCGTGCGGCCACCGCACGAAGGTTCTTGCGGCCGGCCTCCATGGTTCGGCGTTGCGGATCGCCGTAACCGGGCGTCTCGGCGCTGTCCGCCTTGTGCACCGGGTAGCCACCGCCGTCGACCTCTTCGGCGACCACCTTGCCGCCGCGGTGCAGTGCGACGTCGCCGCCGGCATGGTCGACGGTCGCGACCACGTAGGTCGCGTGCCAGGCGCCGTGCTCGACGATCGGCACCACGTACGGCAGGTCGGCGTAGCGGATGACGGGGTTCTCGATCGGGCGGATCAGGCGCTCGTCGACGAGCACGCCGTCCTGCCCGGCGATCACCCCGCGTCCACTGCGCCCCACCGCGGGTGGGGCGCCGAGCACGGCGTCCTCCATGCCGTCGACGACGTCGGCGGGGGCGCCGAGCTGCTCCAGCTCCGTGCGCACCGCCCGCCACTTCAGGTGCTGCTGCGCGTCCGCGTCCTCGGTGTCGTGCGAGTCGTCGAAGTACACCGAGGCGTAGGGCCCCTTGGCGTCGAACAACGATCGAAAGCGTTCGGCCTGCATGATCCTCCATCCCTGTGATTCGACGTCACGGTCGACAGGGCGAACGGTTGCCCATTCGAGGGACGGACAAACGGCCGAGGGGGACCGAATCAGGGTTCTGGACTACCGAACTGGCCGGGCCGGGCCGCGTCGCGCGCGAATCGCGACGAGGCCACCGCCGATGACCAGGGCCATCCCGCCATAGGTGATCAGCGTGGGCGGATGGTTCCAGAAGAGCCAGTCGGCGACCGCGGTGAAGACGATGACCGAGTAGATGAACGGGCCCAGCTTCTCGGCCGGTGCGTAGCGGTAGGCCAGCACGATGAGGGTCTGCGACGACAGTTGCGCCAGCCCCAGCCCGATTAGCCACGCCCAGGCGGCCGGGGCGATGGGTCGCCAGTCGAGCATCGCGATGGGCACCGACAGCAGCGTCGAGATCAGGAAGAAGTAGAACAGCACCCGGAGGATGGGTTCGGTGGCGCCGAGCCACCGCACCGACATCATCGCCACGGCCAGGAAGAGCGCGCCGGCGAACGCGGCCAACTCGCCGACGTCGACCCGGTGGGCCTGCGGCTGCAACACCAGCACCACCCCGGCGAAGCCGACGACCGCTCCGGCCCAGGTCGGCGTCGCCACCCGTTGACGGGTGACGGCCCACGCGATCAGCGGCATCCACAGCGGGGCGCTGTAGGTCAGCAGGGTGGCGTTGGCCAGCGGAATCCGGGCGATCGCGAAGAACAGCGCATACCAGCAGGCAGTCCCGGTGACCGCCCGCAGGACGTGCAGACCGATTCTGCCGGTGCGCATCTCGGACCAGCCACCGCGAAGCACCACCGGGATTACGAAGAGCAGGCAGATGGCGTTCTGGAAGAGCAGCAGCACGCCCGTCGAGGTGTAGTGACCGGCCACCTTCGCCACCGTGCCGACCAACGCCACGCAGAAGAAGGCCGACGTGGTCAACAGTGCGCCGAGTACCAGGTTCTCGGGTCGTCGACCCACGCTGGTCCCGGCGTCCGTCACCGGCGAGCCGCCTGCAGCGCCGCCTCGACGTCGGCCTGCGTCTCGGCCAGGAAGGTCTGAAACTCCTCACCCACCATGAAGGTCGTGGTGAATTGGCTGCGGTCCGCAATGTCCTTCCACGTCGCGGTGTCCACCATCTTCGCGAGAGCCTGCTGCCAGTAGTCGACCGCGTACGCGGGCATGTCCGGCGGCCCGTAGAGCCCGCGCCAGTTCGACAGCGTGACGTCCAGTCCCTGCTCTCGGGCGGTGGGCACGTCCAACCCGGGCAGCCGGTTTTCGGCCAGGACGCCGAGCCCCCTGAGTTCTCGTGTCTTCACCTGGTTGACGAACTCGCTGACGCCGCCGATCGCGATGCCGATCTCTCCGCTGGCGAGTGCGGCACCCTGGTCGCCGCCGCCCTCGTGGGTGACGTAGCGAATCGACGACGGATCACCGCCCGCCGCGGAGACCAGGAGGTCGAAGGGGGCCTGATCGTCGAGGGCGGCGCCGACCGCGACGCGGGACGGATCGGACTTGATGGCCGACATCAGGTCCCCGAGGTTCTGAAACGGTGCGTCGGGCCGCGCGACGACCACGAAGTACTCGGTCATCAGCCGGGCGATCATCGTGACGTCGCGGTAGCCATACCTCGACGTGCCGCGCAGCTGGTTGGTCATCATCGACAGCGACGTCACCGAGATCTGGTCGTCGGCGCCGCGGTACTGGTCCACCATGGTCGCCAGGAAGTCGGCTCCGCTGTTACCCGGCCTATTCTGCACCGGAAGCGGCACGTCGACGAGGCCCTCCTTCTGCACCGAGTCCACCACGGCGCGAATGGTCAGGTCGAACCCGCTGCCCGCCGAGGCGCCCGCGGTCATCGTCACCGGCCCCGCGGGATAGCGGTCGGCGGAGGCGTTTCCCTCACAACCCACCAGGAGAAGACAGGCGGCGAGCAGGGCGAGGAAGGCGGATCTGGTCGTCAACGATGTTCTCCTGGTGTGGGATTGGCCTGGGCCAGCTGGGCTCTGGCGTTCATGCGGTCGGTCTCGCGTGCCAGTACGGCGTTGAGCATCCGGGGTGCGACGACGTCGAGGGCGCGCAGGGCCAGCGCCTTGCGGGGGGCGATGCGAATCGGCCGGGTCTTCGCGGCGGTCACCAGCCACTCGGCGGCCTCCTCGGCCGAGAGCGCGGCGAGGCCGTCGTACACCCGGGTCGGGGCGATCATCGGGGTGGCCACCAGCGGGTAGTACACCGTCGTCGAGTGCACGCCGGCCGGGCCCCACTCGGTGTCGACCACGCGACTCACCGCACTCAACGCGGCCTTGGAGGCGTTGTACACGGCGAACATCGGGGAGGATTCGGGCAGCACGCGCCACGTCGCGACGTTGACGATGTGACCGTCCCCGCGGGCCAGCATCCCGGGAGCCAACCCGCGGATGAGCCTCAACGGCGCGTAGTAGTTGAGCGCCATGACCCGTTCGACGTCGTGCCACCGGTCCAGGGACTCGATCAGCGGGCGGCGGATGGAGCGTGCCGCGTTGTTGATCAGAACGTCCACGGGCCCAACGGTGTTCACCACCGCGTCGACCTGGTCCAGATCGGCCAGATCGGCAGGCACCGCGACGGCGCTGCCGCCCCCGGCGATGATCTCGTCGACCAGCTCGGCCAGCAGCGCCTCACGGCGGGCGACGGCGATCACGGTCGCCCCCTCGGCGGCGAACCTCCGCGCGGCGACCGCACCGATCCCCGACGAGGCACCGGTCAGCAGAATCCGTTTGCCACGCAGGTCCACCGACGCTCGCACCGGCCAGCGTGGAACGGGTCGCATTCCGGCCAGGCGCAGGGCCCGCGTGAACTCGGGAATCACGTGGCGACGACTGCGAGCACGTTGTCCTGCGTCATCCCGATGTCCGATCCCCCGCCGCGGCTACTCCGGGAAACAGTAGAGGACACGTGGCGCCGTGGCGGGCGCATGCGAAATTGGCTGGCTCGGCCGGGTGTCGGGCGGGCCGGAGGCCTTACACCTCGGCTCGGCCGCGTGACCGCCGCAACTGCTCACCTCGTTCGACGTCTTCGCGCTCCCTGGTCTCGTTCTTCTCGACCAGACGCGTGTCACGGGCAGGCAGTTGCAGGTCACGTTCGGCGGGCAGGCCGGCCTGCAGTTGGCGTCCGCGTTCGAGTTCGGAGTCCAGCTCGGCACCGAACAGCAACGCCAGGTTGGTGATCCACAACCACAGCAGAAAGATGATGACGCCGGCCAGCGTGCCGTAGGTCTTGTCGTAACTGCTGAAGTTGGCGACGTAGAGACCGAATCCCAACGAGGCGACCACCCACACCAGGATCGCTGCCGCGGCACCGACGCTCACCCAGCGGAACTTGGGCTGCTCGATGTTGGGCGTCGCGTAATACAGAATGGCCACCGCCACGATGACCAACACCAGCAGCGCAGGCCACCGCAGGACGTTCCACGCCGTCACCGCCACCGAGCCCGCGCCGATGGTGTCCCCGATGGCCTGGGCGACCGGTCCGGTGACGGCCAGGAGGAACGCCGCGGCGGCGACGACGACGAGTCCGACGAGGGTCAGGAGCAGTTGCAGCGGGCGCAGTTTCCAGACGGGGCGCCCCTCGTCGATCTCGTAGATCCTGTTCATCGCCCGCCCGAACGCTCCGATGTAGCCCGACGCCGACCACAGCGCGCCAAGAATGCCGATGACGAGGGTGACCCCCGCCGTCGGTGACTGCACCAATTGCTCGACCGGCCCGCGCAGCACGTCGACGGCCGACGACGGTCCGACCTCTCCCGCGATCTGCAGGATCGCATCGGTGGTGGACTTGCCCTGGCCGAAGACGCCGAGGAGGGAGACCACCACGACCAGGGCCGGGAACACCGACAGCACGGCGTAATAGGTCAGCGCCGCAGCCAGATCGGTGCACTGGTCGGTCGAGAATTCCCGGACCGTCTTGCGCAGCGAGAACCAGATCGACGGCTTGGTGAGATCGGTGGGCGAGTCCGGCTTGCGCGGGTCGTCGGGATCGGGGGCGGGCGCCTCGGTGCGCGACGCCTGGTCCGGCTCGACTCGGCGCGGCGCCTGCGGTGGCTCGGGCCGACGCTCGCGTTTGTCGGCCGCCGCCCTGGCCACCAGGATGCCGCCGACCACGACCGTCGACGCGTACATCGCCTTCGTCAACGTGCCCATCACGAGCTTCCCTTCGTCGATCTCAGATGCACTCGGCGGCGTGGCAGAGGGTGGCCGCCATGTTCTGCTCCATCATCTTCAACGCCGCCTTGCCGAGGTCGGCGTCGATGTGCGCCACGGCATCCGGAGGAATGACCACCTCGAAGTGCCGCACGTGGGCGTCCAGTGCCGTGTAGAGGATGCACTGTTCGGTCACCTGCCCGGTGATGACCACCCGCTTGGTGCCGAGCCTGCCGAGGAGGTAGCCCAGCGCGGTCGAGTAGAACGCGCTGTGGCGCACCTTCGTCAACTGTCGTGAGTCCGGCGCCGGCGCGATCGGGCTCACCAGATCCGGTCGGCGGCCGCCGAGCGCCGCGTCGACCAGATCGCTGAAGTCGGCGGTGAAGTCGCCGTAGTTGTCGTTGACGTACACCACCGCGACGTCGTCCGCGTCGCGGGCGCGCTTCAACATCGACGACAGCGGCTCGACGATGCGCTCCACGTTCGGTATCAGGAGATCGGCGTCGGGATGCTCGTAGGCGTTCAGCATGTCGACGACGAGAACGACTGTGTCACTCATGGATTAGGCACTACCCCGCCGCACTCGGGACAAACGACGGTCAATCCTCCGTGGGTGTCGGGCTCTGCGCGGACTCCCACTTCGACTCCATCGACCGCCGGACGACGGTGTCGCCGGGCAGGTCGACGTCGAACGTCTCGCCGTCGTCGGTCTCGAGGGTCACCGCGAACGTCGGCGCGTCACCGGAGGTGGGAGCGGCCACGAACACCACCTTGTATTGACGCTCCCCCGGCCGCTCGTCGCCAGGCACGTCCAGCGAGACGAGGTCACCGGGTGCCACCTCGTCGATGCGGGCCTCGTCGGAGATGCCGGTCACGACAGCGGGGTCCGCAGCGACGACTCGCCGGCCTCCCAGCGCGACATCATGTGGGCGGCCAGCCTGCTCTCGACCACGTCGAAGGCCCGCATGCCGAAGACCACGTCGGACTCCAGGTGCGGTTCGCGCTTGACCAGGTCCGCGACGACGTCCGTACGGACGACCTGCTCGTGCACGGCGTCGGCCTCCACGTGTTCGCGGTAGAACCGCACGCACGCCTCGGGCGCCTTCATCTTCTTCAGCGCGTCGGCAAGCCGCGCCGATCCCGGAGAGGAGGTGATCTCGGTGGCGGCGAAGTGACCCACGGCGGCGCCCCGGAACTCCCGGTGCAGGCCGAACAACGACATCACGTTCACCACGGCCAGGGCCTCGGCGGGCACGGCGGTCAGGTAGTGCAGATACCGCGAGTCGAGCCCGGCCGCGTCCATCAGGTCTCCGAAGAGCTGCTGGTGTGCGTTTTCGGCTCGGCCGCCGCCGAATTCGTCGAACTCCACCGCCACGAAGGCGGCCTTCGCGACTCCCGACAAGCGTGGAATGGCCCACGCATGCGGGTCACCCTCCTTGAGGTGGTAGATCGACCGGTGCACGAAGTACTCGCGCATCTGGTCCCAGGTGCCGTCGTCACGCAGGTGGTACGAGAGCCCGCTGCCGTCGACCGGTGTGATGGACAATTCGGCCATCTCCTCGTCGGCAGAGGCGTCGACCACGCCGACCTCCTGCTGCAGCGCCGAGAGGAACGCGTCCTCCAGTCGGGCCCGCAGGTGCAGCACGCCCGGATCCCACTCCCACCGCGGTTCGACGTCGGCGAATCCGCGATAGTGGAGTTCGTAGAGGACGTAGAGCGCCAGTTGCAGGTCGCGGCCCCACGGCGAGGAATCGCCGACGGGTGCGTCGACGGGGATGAAGCTGCGACGCGGCGCACGGCACTTGAGATGTGCGATGAGCGCACCGGAGAGTGGTCCGGCGGCGGTCGGCAGGTCGGGTTCGAGATACGTGGCTGGTGACGTCACGAAGGTCGATTACCCGGTGGTGGAGCGCATAAACGGGCGTTTCGAACACGCGTGCCCGCGTCGTCGGAACGGCCTGGGAGCCGGCGTTGCGTAGAGTCGGGCCACCGGGCGCCCGCACGAGCGGGCGTCGACGATTCGGAGGCGACGGCCATGACGACAGCGGACGAAGTCGACGACGCCCAGATCAGCGAGATCGTGGAGCAGGAACTGGCCACCGCGGTGGCCGACCCCGACCCCGTGTTCGTGGTGTACCTCCAGTACGAGGGCGACGAGTACACCTCGGTCCACACGTCCCAGGACGGCGCGGAGACCAGGGTGCAGGAGACGGCGGCCCAATGGGGCTTCGCCGACGTGCTCGGCACCGATCAGCTGACCTATCGCATCACGAAGGTTCCGCTCGAAACACCCTGATCGTTCGATCTTGATTGCCGGTGACCCCATCGGGGATTTGCTGGCCGTATCCGAAGCGTGATGATTCCTTCATCGAATTGCTCACGCACACGCGTATCCCGAAGTGACATGGCGACTCTACGATCAATTGACAACCATGTAATTTAGAAAGTCGGGGACCATGCGTCAGGGGATTCGGTGTGTTCTGGCAATGATCGGAGCTAGCACACTCGTTGCTGCGGCGCCTGCGAGCACCAGCATGGCGGCGGCCACCGCGGACCTGGGGCCCGCCATCGCTTCGGTGCTTCCCGCGCCCGGCGAGGTGGTGGGCGTGGCGCATCCGGTGGTGGTGACGTTCGGTTCACCGGTCGCCGACCGGCTCGCGGCCGAGCGCGCAGTCGACGTCACGTCCTCGCCCGCGATGACCGGAAAGTACGAATGGCTCGACGCCACCTCGGTGCGATGGGTCCCCGATCGATTCTGGCCGGCGCACAGCACGATTTCCCTGTCCATGGGTCGGTTCAAGACCGAATTCGCCACCGGGGCAGCGGTAATCGGCGTGGCTGACCTCTCGGCGCACACCTTCACGGTTCGCATCGACGGCATCGACGCGGGCCCACCGTCGGCCGTTCCCACGCCGCACCACCGGCCGCACTGGGGTGAGCCCGGGGTGCTGCCCGCCTCGATGGGCCGCGCCGAGTACCCGACGCCCGTGGGGACGTATACCGTTCTGGGCAAAGACCGTTCGGTGTACATGGACTCGAGCAGCGTCGGCATCCCCGTCAGCGCTCCCGACGGATATCAGATGGACGTGGATTGGGCCGTCCGGATCACGACGCGCGGCCTCTTCGTGCATTCCGCTCCCTGGGCGGTCAATTCACTGGGCTACGAGAACGTCAGCCACGGCTGCATCAACCTCAGCCCCGAAGACGCGGAGTGGTACTTCAACACCGTCAACGTCGGCGACCCGGTGATCATCCAGGAGAACAGCATCGAAGTTCCCCGCCCGGTGACGCGGTGACGAACCGTGGCGGACACCCCGAACGCGCTGCCCCGGGACGTCACCTTTTGGACACGACTCGGCGCGGACATGCCGTCTGCCGAGCTTTGCTGCCGATAATTGACAAAGTCGTCGATCGGCGGCCGCACGGCGATTCGCCGCTTCACATGACAGATGGAATGAGTACGAGAATGAAGGAGTCGACGTCGATGACGATCTTGGATCGATTCAACATCGGGGTGGTGGGTGCCGTTGCTGGGTTGTGCGGAGTCGCCATGGCCGCGAGCCCCGTGGCGGCGGCTGCGCCGTTCGCAATGGGCGGCTACGAGTGCGTCGCACCGGCTGCCGGCGGCGCCGCGCCCGCGGCCGGTGGGGCGGCGGCCTGCGCCCCCGTGGCCGACATGGCGGGGGTTCCGATGGGTCTTCCGGGCCCGCCGCCGCCGATTGCACCGCCGCCGGTGGTGCCGCCGATCGCGCCACCTCCCATCGTGCCGCCACTCGCACCGCCCCCCATCGTGCCGCCCATCGTTCCGGCCGCCGCACCACTCGCACCCGCAGTGGGCGGCATGGGCGGAGTCGGCGGCTACGGCGGCAAGGGCGACGTGATCCTTCCGCCGGCCGCAGGTGCACCCGCTCCCGGCCAGCCGATCCTGCCGGGTCCGGCCGCCAGGGGCGCAAGCTAACCGTTCGTCACCGTCGGGTCGTGACCGGCGTGCGCACTTGCCGCGCCGTTCACGACCCGTCGCGCGGGCTGCGGAGACCGAGCAATCGCCGGCCTGCCGCTATCAGCTGCCCGCGCAACTCGTCGTCGTCGACGTCGCCGTAGTCGGCCCCCACGGCCGACGCGAGTCCAGACATCACCATGACCGCCTTCACCTGGCCGCCGAGGCCAGGTTCGACGTCGGCCAGCAGACTCATCTGACGCCGCACCACCGCCGCCCACTCGGACCGCATCCGCAGGAGTTCGAGGACACCCGGATCGCCGCTGAGCAATGGCACCAGTTGCCGGTTGGACGCGGCGAGCGTGGCGAATCCGACGATCAGATGGTCGGCCCGGGCGCGCGCACCCCGACGTGCCTCGGCGGCGTCCACGAGCCCGGTCACCTCGACCATGAGAGGTTCGATCACCGCGCCGAGGAGTTCCTCGCGCGTGCGGAAGTGGTGATAGATCGCCGATTTCGTGAGCCCGAGTTCGTCGGAGATCATCTGCAGGGACGTGCCCTCGACGCTGTGTCGAGTGAACAACTCCACCGCCACCTCGACGAGACGCTGACGCGTCGGTCCGGCGTGCACCCCCTGCTGACTCACCCGCGTTGCCCTCACCGTCGACTGCCGGCCATCGTACGTCAGCCGACCATCCGTACGGGAGGTGTACTGTACGTTTGGTCAGTAAGTTCCAATACGATTGGTCAGCAAGTGGCGATCGACTGCCGGTCCCCATTCGACGCGAGGAGCGCACGTGACGACGCCGTATTCGACCGAAATGCCAACGGAAGCAGAGCCATTCGACGTCGACTCCCTCGACTTCTTCCACGGTGACGCGCTGATCGCCGACCCCTACCCGATCCTGGCACGCATGCGCACCGCGAGCCCGGTCCTGCGCGAACCGGTGTACGGCGTCATGGTGGTCACCGGTACGACGAAGTGCTGGCCGTCGTCGGCGATCCCGACACGTTCTCGTCGTGTCACTCCGTGACCGGGCCCATCCCCGGATTCCCCGTTCCCCTCGACGGTCTCGACGGCACCGAGGTCAGCGCGCTGATCGACGCACACCGCGACGAGCTGCCCTTCAGCGATCAACTGCCCTCCTTCGACCCGCCCAAGCACACCGCGCACCGGTCACTGCTGTCGCGGCTCATCACGCCCAAGCGGCTCAAGGAGAACGAGGAATTCACGCGGCGCCTCGCCGACCGCGTGCTCGACCCGTTCCTCGCCGCCGGCGGGGGCGAGTTCATGCAGCAGGTGGCCAATCCATTCGCGCTCCTCGTCGTCGCCGATCTGCTCGGCGTGCCCGAGGAGGATCACGCTGAACTGACCGCGGTCCTCACCGGAGACGTGGCACTGGGTAATCCCGACGGAACCACCACCATGGCGCACTCCCCACTGGAGTACCTCTACTCGAGATTCACCGACTACATCGACGACCGCCGCCGGACACCGCGCGGCGACGTGCTCACCGAGATGGCGCTCGCCACGTTCCCCGACGGGTCCACCCCCGAGGTGATCGACGTGGTCCGAGTGGCCGCCAACCTCTTCTCCGCCGGCCAGGAAACCTCCGTACGCCTGCTGTCCTCGGCGCTCAAGGTGCTGGCCGAAGACCCCACGTTGCAGAGCCGGTTGCGCGCGGACCCTTCGACCATTCCCACCTTCGTCGAGGAGTCACTGCGGTTCGAGAGTCCCATCAAGGGCGACTTCAGACTGGCCCGGTCCGCGACGACGGTCGGCGGAGTCGACGTCCCCGCCGGCACCACGCTGATGGTCCACTACGGCGCGGCCAACCGGGATCCCCGCGTGTTCGACGATCCCGACCGGTTCGATCCGGACCGGCCGAATGCTCGGCGGCACATCGGGTTCGGCCGGGGTGTACACAGTTGCATCGGCGCCCCCCTTGCGCGTGCCGAGGGCAACGTGCTGACCCGGCGGCTGCTCGAGCGGACCACGACCATCGCCCTCGACGAGGCGGTCCACGGGCCGGCGCACGACCGCCACTTCGACTACGTGCCGACCTACATCCTGCGCGGGCTGACGCGCATCCACGTCGCGACCGAGGCGGCCGCACCCCGGGAGGTCACGACATGAGGGTCGTCGTCGACGACGACGCGTGCGCCGGCCACGGTGCCTGCGTCGCGCTGTGTCCGCAGGTATTCGCGCTCACCGACGACGGTTACGCCGAGGCCAGCCAGTCGGAGATCCCACCGGAACTGCAGGCCTCGGTGGTCGACGCGGTCGACGGTTGTCCAGAACGTGCCATCACGACCACGAGGGGACCCTCCGATGCCGACTGACTTCACCCGTAGAGACCGCACCGCCTTCGACTTGTCCGGGAAGGTGGTCGTCGTCGTGGGCGGCGGCCAACAACCCGGACCCGGCATGGGCAACGGCCGCGCCATCTGTCTGCTCGCCGCGCGCCACGGCGCCGAAGTGGTCGTGGCCGATCGCAACCCGGTTGCCGCGAACGAGACCGTCGACCTGATCACCGCCGAGGGCGGTCGCGCCTACGCGGTGGTCGCGGACGTGTCGGAGAAGCAGGACTGCGAGCGGATCTTCGACGTCGCGACCGCGACGAGCGGACGGGTGGACGGCATGGTCTACAGCGTCGCGGTCAACCCGCCGTTCGACCGCGACACCAACTCGATGACCGTCGAGGACTTCAACTACGGCGTCAACGTGAACATGCTTGGCTGCTTCCACTGCAACCTCTTCGCCGCGCAGTGCATGGAGCGCAACGACGGTGACACCACCGGGAGCATCGTCAACGTCTCCTCGATTGCGAGCATGAAGAACGAACTCGGCCTGAACATCGGCATCATGCCGTATGCGCTGGGCAAGTGCGGGCTCAACCAGATCACCGAGCTGACCGCCGTGCAGTACGCCGCCAGTGGCATCCGTGCCAACACCTTGATGCTGGGCCCCATCGATTCCGTGATCGGCAACCACGACTCCCAGTCGCTGTTCGACCTCGACGCCGACGCCGTCGCGCAGGCCTACGCGAAGGTCGTCAAACTCAAGATGGGTCGCGCCACGGTGTGGGAATCCGCCTATGCCGCCGTGTATCTGCTCGCCGACGAGTCCCGCTTCATGACCGGTCAGCAGATCCGTCTCGACGGAGGCGCCACGCTGGTGCGGTGAGCGCCACTCACCCCTCGTCCGACCACCGAAAGATGGCCAGACAGCCGATGAGACCGCCGACGCTCCACGCCATCAGCACCAAGAAGATCCGCCAGTGTTCCCAGCTGCCCGCGGGCTCGAACACGACCATCTCCGGCGGCAGCAGCACCGAGCGAAAACCCTGTGCCATCCACTTGATCGGGAAGATCGAGCCGATGGTCAACATCCACGCCGGCAGGACGACGAGTGGTACGTAGGTACCGGAGATGAACTGCAGGGCCACCGACGGACCGTTGGTGATCACCGCTGCCGACACCGCGTTGCTGGCGTAATTGCTGATGAAGATGCCCAGCAGGGAACAACTCGTGGTGCCGAGCACGAAGACCCATGCCAACGTGAACCATCCACCAAGATCGCTCGGCAGGTGCAGGTTGAAGACGAACACCCCGACCGCAAGCAGGATCACGGCCTCGGCGAAACTGACCACCGCAACCAGGGCGATCTTGCCGACGAAGTACGAGGTCGCGGTGGTCGGCGTTCCGCGGAGTCGCCGTAGGCCGCCGGTGTCGCGGTCGGCGGCGATGCTGATGCCCAGGTTGATGAACGACGTCGACAGAATTCCGTAGGCCAGCATGCTGGCCGCGATCACCGAACCGGTGCTGGTACTGCTGCCTGGCAACGTCGTCGTGAAGATCGACCCGAGCAGCACGCAGATCACCGCAGGCATCGAGAACGTCAACGCCACCTGTTCGGGTCTGCGGTAGAACATCTTCAGCTCCGGGACCACCCGCGACAGTCCGATGCGCAGAGCCGACGGCAACGGCGCGTTCGCCGCCGGGGCGCGGTGCCGCGCCGATGCGACGGCCTGGTCGCGCTCGACCGCCATCAGCCCTGACCGATCAGGCGCAGGTAGGCGTCTTCCAGCGTCGGCCGGGTGATCGTGAGCTCGGCGAGCTCAGCGCCATCCCGGCTGCGCGTCGTGACCAGATCGGTGGGGCGGTCGGTCGTCTCGACGTGCACCCCGTCGGCGTCGACCCACCGGACCGTCGCCGCCGCGCTCACGTGTCCGGTGAGTCTGGACGGCGAATCCACCGCCACGACACGACCACCCACGATCACCGCGACCCGGTCGGCCAGCGCGGCCGCCTCCTCCAGGTAGTGGGTGGTAAGGACGATGGTGGTGCCGTCCGCCGCGAGGAGTCGGATCAGCTCCCAGAACTGACGTCGGGCTTCGGGGTCGAACCCGGTCGTCGGCTCGTCGAGGAAGAGCAGATCGGGCATCCCGACGATGCCCAGCGCCACGTCGAGCCGGCGGCGCTGCCCGCCCGACAGCGTCCGCACCCTCTTGCCGGCGACGGCCCCCAGCCCGACGAGTTCGAGCACTTCACCCGGAACCCGGGACGCGCCATAGCAGTTGGTGAACATCCGGACGGTTTCACCCACCGTCAGCATCCCGGCGTCGCTGGCCTCCTGCAGGACGATGCCGACCTTGGCTCGCCAACTCCGGCCCGCCGTGCCGGGGTCCTCCCCCAGCACTTGCACCTCTCCGGCGTCGCGCTTGCGGTTGCCCTCGAGGATCTCGATCGTCGTCGACTTCCCCGCACCGTTGGGTCCGAGGATGGCGAAGATCTCGCCGTAGTCGACGTCGAGGTCCAGGTCGCGGACCGCCGGCACCCGTCGATAGGACTTCGACAGACCCCGCACCCGAACCGCGGACGCCTTGTCCCCGTGCGTCATTGCGGGCCCGGCTCCTGCTCGAGCTCGAGGAGGAGCCGCCGGAGGTCGTCCTCGGACAGCGCGTCGAGGAGCCCGTCGACGTCGTCGGCCGGCTCCTCGGCGACCACGGTGTCGGCGCCGTGGGCCGAGTCGATTTCGGCGAGTACGCGAACGGCCAGCGAGTCGACGCTCACGCCGCGGAGGATCTCCAGAACCGGCAGGTCGATGGCGAAGGTGGTGTTGATACGGATCCGGAAGTCCATGGCCATCATGGAATCCAGCCCGACGTCGTCGAGGATGTCGTCGGGCTCGATGTCGTCGACGGCGCAGTCGAACACACCGGCGACGGTGCGCCGCAGCTGGTCGGTGACCACGCCGAGCCGTTCGGGTTCGGGCAGGCCGGCGAGCAACTCCACCATCGACGAATCCGAGTCACCCTCGCCCAGTGGCACTTCGGTGGCCTCGAGTTCGGCGAACATCTTCGGCAACCCGGCGCTGAACCCCACCTGGCGCGCTCGACCCCAGTCCGCAGTGATCGCGATGACCTGCGGCACCTTCTGGTTGATCAGCCGGTCCAGGATCCGCGCACCCGCCGACGGGGTGATCAGCTCGATGCCGCGGTGCGCGTAGACCTTCTCCAGGTGCAGCTCCTCGACCATGCCCACCGACCACGGACCCCACCCGATGGTCAGCGCCGGCAGCCCCTGCGCCTGGCGGCGATGGGCGAACGCGTCGAGGAACGCGTTGGCGGCGGCGTAGTTGCCCTGACCCGGCGACGCGATGGTCGAGCCGGCGGAACCGAACATGACGAAGAACTCCAGATCGTGGCCGCTGAACGCGTCGTGCAGCGCCCGGGTGCCGATCATCTTGGGGGCCAACACCTTCGCGAAGTCGTCCTCGCTCATGTTCATCAGCAGCTGGTCGTGGACCATTCCCGCGGCATGGATGACTCCGCGCACGGGGCGGCCACCCTCGCGGAGGTGGTCGGCCAACCACGCCCGTACGCGGGCGGCGTCGGTGACGTCGACGCTCGCGGTGCTCACCCGCGCCCCGAGTCGCTCGACGGCCCGGATCGCGTCGACGGTCGCGGCGTGGGCGTCGCCCTCGGCCAGCGTCGACCACGTGTTGCGCGGAGGGACCTCGGTCCGGCTGAGCAGCACGATGTGCCGGGCCCCGCGCTCGGCGAGGTAGGTCGCCACGGTCCGGCCCAGCGCACCGACCCCGCCGGTGACGACGTAGGTCGCATCCGGGGTCAGCGTGGTCGGGAAGGCCTTGGTCAGGCCCTGGCTGACGCGGATTCGCGGCACGAAGACGTCGCCACCGCGGATCGCGATCTGGTCCTCCGGATCGTGCGCGAGGACGTAGTCGACGACGCGAGTGGCGGTGTCGTCCATGTCGTCGCCGTCGTCGACGTCGACCAGACCGCCCCACCGCTCGGCGAACTCGTGATGACCGATGACCCGGCCCAGTCCCCAGACCGCCGCCTGGTCGGCGACGCACGAGGCGGTGCCCGGCGCGGCCTGCGCGTTGGCCGTGACGAGGTAGAGCCGCGGTGCGACGGTCTCGTGTGTGGCGAGTGACTTGATCAGCCGCATCACGGTGAAGACGCCCAGCTGCAGATTCGCGTCCGCCGTCGTCGCGTCGGCGGGATCGGCGACCACGTCGACGGACCAGCAGTCGACGACGCCGGCGAGGTCACCGTCTCGGTCGAGGTGCGTGGTAAGCAGCTGCGACACCTGCTCGGCGCGTTGCGGATTCACCACGTACCCGCCGTCGACCTCGGTCAGCTCGGCCACGGCGCCGTGGGCCACGGTGCGCACGCGATGTCCGCGACCGCGCAGCGTCTCAGCGACGGCGGTGCCGACGCCGCGTTCGTCGACGAGGACGAGCCAGGACTGGTTCTCCACCACGAGCCCGTCGCGGGCCTCGTCCCTCTCGGCGTCCTTCTCGACCCAGTGAATCTCGTAGAGACTCCTGTCGATCCGCTCGGGTGACATGCGCGACGAGGAGCCCAGAGACTCCACCGTGAAGCCGTCGAACACCGCGAGCGGCTCGCCGAGTTGGTTTCTGACGATGATGTCGGCTTCGATGCGCTCGGTGGTGGCCGACACGACCCGGACGTCGACGGTCATCTTCGCCTCGGGTGGCGCGTAGACGGCACTGTGCCGGATCCGGGCGGGCAGAAATGGATCGGACGGTCCCTCCTGGCCCAGGAGCATCGTGCCGAACAGCGTTTGGAACGCACCGTCGACGAGCGCGGGATGGAAGCGGTAGGCGTCGAGTTCGTCGGCGACCGGTTCCGGCACGGCGAGCCGGGCCACCGCCCAGTCGTCACCGCCGACGATCTCGGTGACGGGACGGAACGCCTCCCCGTAACCGAAGCCGAGACCCTCGGTGCGAAGGTAGAACTCGTCACCGGAGGTGGGAATCACGTCGTCGTTCCCGGGGACGTCGAGGCGGCCGGGTGACGTGGGAAGCGCGCGCAGTGCGGCAGTGGCGGTGATCGTCCACTTCACCTCACCGTCGGTCGTCGCGGTGAACGCGGCGAACTCCACGGTGCCGTTGTCCTCGTTGAGGGTGGTCCGCATGATGGGATCGCAGGTCTCGTCGAGGATCACCGCACGGAGGAACTCGAGATCGTCGACGGCGAGGTCGGTCCCGTAGTGTTCCCTCGCGGCGGCCAACGCCATCTCGACGTACACCGCCCCCGGCACGACGACGCTTCCCTGCACCTGGTGGTCGGCGAGGAACGGGAAGTGGGACGCGCTCAGTTCCGCCTCCCAGGACGGACGAACACCGCTGACCGGTTGCCCCAACAGCGGATGCACGGGATCGAAGTGCAGGTCCTCCGACGCCTCCGGAGTCTCGTTCCAGTAGCGCTTGTTCTGCCACGGGTAGGACGGCAGCTTCACCCGTTGCGCGGTTCCTCTGGGTTGCAACGTGTCCCACGCCACGTCGTGGCCGTTGCAGTGCAATGCGCCAACGCAATTCAACAGCGTCCGACCGTCGTCGTCGTTGCGGCGCTGGGTGGCGAGGACGAGGGCCTTCTCGGTTCCGGCGGTCTCGAAGATCGACGCCGCCAGCACGGGATGCGGTCCCAGTTCGACGAAGTGGGTGTAGCCGTCGTCGAGCATCCGGCGCAGCGCAGGCTCGAAGAGCACCGTGGCGCGGGTGTTCTGCCACCAGTAGGCGGCGCCGGCGCCATATCCGTCCAGCCGTTCGCCCGTGACGGTCGAGTAGAGCGGAATCGCGGACGGGTTCGAGGACAGCCCGTCGAAGGCGTCGAGGAGCTCGTCCTTCACCAGATCCATGTAGTGGGTGTGGTACGGAACCTTCACCGCGAGAAGGCGATTGAACACTCGTGCGTCGTCCAGCTGACGGGCGACGTCGTCGAGCACCTCGGCGTCACCGGCGAGGGTCACCGCCGACGGACTGTTGATCGCGGCGATCGACACCCGCCGGGTGAACTCGTCGACGGTCTTCTCGTCGACGGTGGCCATGAGCGTTTCGGCGTCCAGGCCGACGGCGAGCATGCGACCCATCCCGCTGGTCCGCTGCTGAAGGCGGCTGCGATGGTAGATCACCCGAACGGCGTCCTCGAAGGTCAGCAGACCGGCCAGATGATGGGCGGCCACTTCGCCGGCGCTGTGGCCGACGATCGCGTCGGGGCGAATGCCGAAGTGCTCGAGTTGCGCCGCGAGCGCGACCTGGATGGCGAAGTTGGCGGGTTGCGCGAACTCCGTCTCCCCCATCCGCGTGCTGTCCTCGTCGCGCCGGAGTTCTTCGAGCAGTGACCAATCCGCGTACCGGGACAACTCGCGGTCGGTGCGCTCCATGCTCTCGGTGAAGACGTCGAAGACGTCGAGCAGCCCGCGGCACATCCCCCACCACTGCGGGCCCATGCCGGTGCAGACGAAGGCGAGCTTCGGCGGGGTCGGATTCGTGCGGCCCGCGGAGATCTGGCCGCCGTCGGCGAGCGCCTGAAGCTGGTCGCGAACGTCGGTGATTCCGTCGGAGATGAGCGCGTGGCGATGGTTGAGGTGCGCCCGACGCTGTCCGAGGGTGTAGGCGAGGTCGGCCAGCGTGATCTCGGGATGGTTGCCCACGTGGTCGGCCAGCTGGCGGGCCGTTGCCACCAGGGCTTCCTCGCTGCGTGCGGAGATCGGGAGCACGGTCAGGGGCGTTGTCGCCGTGTGCGTTTCGCCCACCTCGGTGGTGACGGGCGGCTCGGCGAGCACGACGTGGGCGTTGGTGCCGCCGAATCCGAACGAGTTGACCCCGGCGATGCGTCGTTCGCAGTCGGGGAAGGGGCGGCCCGTCGTCGGAATGTCGATCCCGAGCTCGGCGAGGTCGAGATCTCCACTGGGAGTGTGGAAGTGCAGGTTCGCGGGGACGAACCCGTGCTTGAGCACCAACGCCGTCTTGATCAGACCGGCCACCCCGGCACCCGCCTCGAGGTGGCCGATGTTGGTCTTCACCGACCCGATCAGCAGGGGTTCGGCGGCCGGCCGTCCCGAAGCCAGCGCGCTGGCCAGCGCGCGCATCTCGATGGGATCGCCAACGGGCGTGCCGGTGCCGTGCGCCTCGACGTAGCCGATGTCGGCGGGGTCGACGCCTGCCTTGCGGAGAGCGTTGACGATGGCGGCTTCCTGGGCCTCCTTGCGGGGCACGGTGATGCCGTCGGTGTGGCCGTCCTGCGACACCGCGGTACCGAGGATCTGGGCGTAGATCTCGTCGCCGTCGCGCAACGCCTGCGCGAGGGGCTTGATGACGACCACCGCCCCGCCCTCACCGCGTGAGTAGCCGTTGGCGGATTCGTCGAACGCCTTGCTGCGGCCGTCGGGGCTGAGGAATCCGCTCTTGGATTCCGCGATCGCGGTGTTGGGTCCCAGCATGACGTTGACACCGCCGGCGAGGGCGATGTCGCACTCGCCGTTCCAGATGCTCTGTGCCGCGAGGTGAACCGCGACGAGCGAACTCGAACAGGCGGTGTCGATCGTCATGCTCGGCCCGCGGAAGTCGAAGGCGAACGAGATCCGATTCGCCAGCATCGTCATCATCATTCCGGTGGACGAGTGGGTCTTGAATCGGTAGCGACTGGTGCGGCCCTGGTTTTGCAGCAGTTGGTAGTCGAGGGTGAAGCCGCCGATGAAGACGCCGACCTGAGTGCCGGCCAAGGAGTCGGCGGGGATGCCCCCGTCCTCCAGCGCCTCCCAGGTGGCCTGCAGCAGCAGGCGCTGCTGCGGGTCGAGCAGATGGGCCTCGCGCGGGGAGATGCCGAAGAACTGCGGGTCGAACTGGTCGACGTCGTCGAGAAACCCGCCGCGGCGGGTGACCATCTTGCCGACCTTGCCCGGGTGGGGGTCGTGGAAGCGGGCGGCGTTCCAGCGTGATTCGGGCACGACGCGCGTGGCGTCGGTGCCGCTGCACAGCAAGTCCCAGTAGCTCTCCGGGGAGCCGACGCCACCGGGCAGGCGGCATCCGATTCCGACGATTGCCAAGGGATCGTGACCGCGTCGTTCAGTCAGCATGTCGTGTCCTTTGCCCCCACTATCTGTGTTGAATCTCCATGTGTGACCACCAATGGCCCCGCCGCTCGCGCAGTGCAGGGCTCTTCACTTCTTCGTATTGACGGCTGCGTCGGATGGGGTGACGTCAGGTCAGTTCGAGAGTGCCGGTCAGAATCCATTCGGAGCTGACCGGGTTGGTGGTCTGCTCCGTGCGGTAGACCGACCGGAGCTCGCGAAGGAGCGGATCGCGCTGCCAGGCCTGGACCTGCCGCATGACGTCGTCGTCGGCGAAGACCTTCGCCTTCTCGGCCAGTACGGTCTCGACCAACTGCCCCGCCAGTTGGCGCAGCAACCGGTCGTTGGCGTCGAACCGTTCGGAGAACCTCGGGGAGATTCCCATCATCGCCCTGTGGAGGGTCTCCATGAAGTTCAGCGGTACGTAGAGGTCGAAGAACTGCGCCGAGGCGACGGTGCCCTCCACCGACGCCCACTCGCGGAAGAACCGCTGGACCCGGTTGCTGAGTTCGATCAAGCCCTCGAGGTACGGCACGACCTGTGGGTCGTCGGCCACGGTGACGAATCGCCCGTTGGCGTACAGGAACCCCACGAAGCCCCAGTAGAACGCGATGTCCCAGACCACCTTGGCGGCCATCACGTTCGGCCTCCCCATCAGGGTGTACTGATCCCGGTAGATGGCGAGCCACATCTCGGTCAGGGACCGGAACAGCGAGTCGTCGATGGCCGATCGGGCCACTACGTCCTCGCCGTCGAGCTCGCGGGTGACCATGTCGGTGATGAGCCCGTTGCCGATGGCGACGAGGTCCAACCCCGACGAGTACAACGGGTCGAGGAAGATTCCGGCGTCACCGGTGATGGCCCAACGGTCGCGACCGTCGAAGATCTTCGTCACGCCATGGCTGTATTTCTTCATGACGCGGAAGTCCATGATCACGTCGTCGTGCTTGGCCAGCTCCGCCGCGCATTGCGGCTCGTGCTCTCGCAGCCACGCACGGGCCTTGTCCAAACCGTTGAAGCCGTCGAAGGCGTGAAAGGCGGGGTCGGCGACGATCCCGACGCTGGTGGCACCCGAGGCGAGTCGGATCAACCAGACCCAATACCCCTCGCCCATGAGGTGATTGGTGGACATCGACCGATCGCCCTCCACCAGGCGCGACTGCCAGAGCGCGTCGTCGCTCCAGTTTCCGAGGTCGATCTCGGCGCCCACCCGGAACCACACCGCGTTGCAGTGATGTTCGTTGGGAAGCCTCAGGTCGAGCTGGCGGGGCAGCTTGCGCGTCCGCCCGGACGCGTCGACCACCCAGCGCGCCGTGGTGGCGGCCACCGCGTCACCGTTCTGCGTGGTGACCGTGTGCGGACGGCCGTCGGTGCCGAACTCCACCGAGCGGACCCGGCCCTGGGAGAACTCGACGCCCGCGGACACGCACCGGTCGGTGAGCTCGTTCTCGAGCCGACCCCGGTCGATTTGGTAGGTAGGTTGCGGCACGAACCTCGAACTGCCGACTTCCATTCGCTGGGTGATGTCGGTGTTTCCGTCGTGGGAGAAGAACATGCGCAGACCCATCTTGCGGATCTGCGAGCTCGTCAGGTGATCGGCCAGACCGAGGCGTTCACCGAGATACAGCGCCGAGACCTCGACGGTCGACTCGCCCACGGTGTGGGTGATCTCGGGGACCGGGCGCGACGTCGGTTCGATGATCACGATGCGCGTCGCCGGGCGCGCACGGCGAATCTCCAGCGCCAGAGTCAGCGCGGCGATGCCACCTCCGATGACGGCCACGTCGTGGTCGGCGCCACCGTCGCGAGTCGCACCAGGCTCGGCGGCCGTGTCCGACTCCGCCAACTGTGTTCTGATCCGTCGCGCCAGCGCGGCCCGGGTCTCGGCGTTCAGCTGTGATACGTCCATGCGTTCCCTTTCCCCGGTAGACGAGGATTTCTCTTGCGGCCGACGTTATCGGACGGTGGGGCCCCGACTGGCGTGAACGGACGCCGGATGCGTTTGCGAAGGCCCGTCCGGGGTCGGCGGGCCAACCGTTGATCTTGCTGCGTGGAGGCGTCGTCGCGGGCCATGGGGCCGTCCCGGAAAACTTGCCTGAACACCCCAACCGTCAGCGTTTCGTCACAACGCCGGGGTGTCACGGCGCCACCGTCACGGGCTGCGCCACGACCCGGTGGCGGCCGTAGACGTACTCGAAGATGGGCGAGGCCATCAGCGTGGTGACGATGGCGACGAGCACCAGGATGGTGAACAACGTGGGGCTGATGATCCCGGCCTCCAGACCGATGTTCAGCAGGATCAGTCCGATCAGGCCACGCGCGTTCATCAGGGCCCCCAGCGCGACGGCTTCGCGCAGGGGCACCTTCTTCAGGCGGGCCGCCAGCGTGCACGCGATGCCCTTGCCGGCGATCGCGACGAGCACCAGACCCAGCGTCACCGCCCACAACGTCGGCGTGTTGACCAGTCCGATCTCGGTGTTGAGCCCGGAGTAGACGAAGAACATGGGCAGCAGGAACGTGGTGACGAGCGGTTCGAGACGAGAGGTCAGGTGTCGTTCGAAGAAGCCGGACGGCATGGCGACGCCAAGGATGAAGGCGCCGAAGATGGCATAGATGCCGATGACGTCGGTGAACCACGCGCAGGCCATCAGCAGGATCAGCACGACGCTCAACATGGGCGGGGTCACGGTGCCCTGGCGCTCGGCCATCGGGCCGAGCACGTGCAAGGCCCGTCGTCCGATCGTCATAACCACCACGGTGTAGACGACGCCGCCGCCGATGGCGACGACGGCCATCATGGGATCGTCGCGGTTCATCGCAAGGACGACGGCGAGGATGCACCAGGAGACGGCGTCGTCGGTGGCGCCGCAGGCCAGGGCCAACGTGCCCAGCGACGTGCCAGACAGGCCCTTCTCGAAGATGATGCGGGCCAGCATCGGGAAGGCGGTGATGGCGATCGCGGCGCCGAGGAACAGCATCGCCATCACCGGGGTGACACCGTCTTCGAAGTAGTCCCCGGCGCTCAGCAGCGGCACGGCGACGAGTGCGCCCAAGGCGAGCGGGGCCAGGATGCCCGCCGCCGAGACCGCCACCGCCGTCCCGGCGCGGTGTTTGATCAAGTCGACGTCGAAGTTGAGCCCGATGAGGAACATGTAGAGCACCAGGCCGATCTGGGCCACGGTGTAGAGCACCACGTTGGAAGAGCCCGGCGGAAACAGCGCCTGCTGCACTCCGGGAGCAAGCTCGCCCAGCAGCGACGGCCCGAGGATCACCCCGGCGATCATCTCTCCGACGACCTGCGGCTGCCCGACCCGCTTGGCGACGAGCCCCACCACCCGGCAGGTCGCGAGGATGACGGCCAGCTCGAGGAAGAAGTGGATCGCAGTGGCTGCGGGCATGTCAGGTCCTCCGGTCGCCAGGCGCGCATACGTCAACGGTCAGGAGATTATTCGCCGACGACGGCCCTCCGGATGGGGGTCGGCCTCAGGGCACCGCGCTCAGTCGTGTGGCGTGATGACCGCGCGCCCTCTGATCCGGCCGTCGTGCAGCATTTGGTAGGCGTCGGCCGCGTCGTCGAGACCGAAGTGTTCGACGAGCATCCGAATCTTCCCCGAGTTGGCGAGTGCGATGACCTCGATCAGCTCCGGGATGGTTCCCCAGAACGGTGACGCGACGGCGCATTCGTACGGGGGGCTGCCGAAGCTGACGGGCAGGGAGGCGGTGCCGACGCCGACGATCGTGAGATGCCCCAGTACGCGGGCCATCTGAGCCGCCATGGTCAAGGTCGAGGTGACGCCGACCAGGTCGAGCACCAGTTCGGCGCCGAGGCCGCCGGTGATGGCCCTGATCGCCGTGACGGCGTGGTCACCGGAAATCAGCGTTTCGTCGGCGCCCACGTCCTCGGCGACCTGCAGCCTGTCCGCCGAAACGTCTACGGCGACGACCGTCGTCGCACCGGCAAGCGCCTTGAGAACTTGGATGGCCATCTGGCCGAGACCACCGGCGCCGATGACGACGGCCGTCGAACCGGGTCCGAGCAGATGCACCGACCGCTTGACGGCGTGGTAGCTGGTGAGCCCGGCGTCGGTGAGAGGTGCGGCCTCCCGCGGATCGAGGTCACCGAGCGGAATCAGGTAGCGGGTCGACGGGACGAGAAGGAATTCGGCCATCCCGCCGTCGGTACCGCCAAGACCGCCTGGGCTGGGCAGCCCCGGTACCTGGCAGTAGTTCTCCATGCCCTGTCGACAATTCATGCAGAGGCCGCAGCCCCACGGCCCGTACACGATCACGGCATCACCAGGCTCGAACCCCGTGGCGCCCGGGCCCAGCCTCTCGACCCAGCCAGCGTTCTCGTGACCGAGGGTGAAGGGGGGTGCGAACGACCTGGACCCCGCGGGGAGTTCGAGCAGGTGCAGGTCGGAGTGGCAGGCGCCCGCACCGCCGACCTTGACCAGCACCTCCCCCGGCCCCGGTTCGGGTACCGGCACGTCCCGGACTTCGCCGGGCCGTTGCCATTCTACGAACTGGAAGGCCTTCACCTCAGTCCACGATGCGGTCGAAGGCGACCTCGAGGTGACGCGGTCCGCGGAACACCTGGCTCTGCCGATACGGCGGCGGGTCGACGACGAGACGAGGGTTCTCGACGCGGCGCAGGAAGTTCTCCACCGCGAGGTTGACCTCCAGGCGGGCCAGCGGACCACCCATGCAGGTGTGAATGCCGCTGCCCCAACCGAAGTGCTGGTTGTCGAGGCGCAACGGATCGAACGTGGCCGGGTTCGGGAACATCTCGGGGTCGCGGTTGGCCGCGCCGTACATCAGGTGCACCACCGACCCGGCCGGGATGACCGTCCCGCCGACGTCGATGTCGGCGGTAGCACTACGACTCGGGAAGAACTGCACGGCCGACTGCAGTCGTTGCACTTCCTCGATGGCCCGAGGAATCAGCTCGGGCCGGTTGCGCAGCAGGTCGATCGATTCGGGGTGGCGCAGCAGCGTCAGCACGCAGTGGGCAATGGTGTTGACCGTCGAGTCGTGCCCGGCGATGAGGAGCAGCACCGCGTTGGACGCCGCCTCGGCGGGTGCCATCGGCCCGTCCGGGCCGTCGTCGTTGACCAGCTTGGAGAGCAGCCCCTCGCCGGGAGTCGTCAGGTACCCCTGAATCAGGTCGGCCAGGTACTGCGACAGTTCGGCGGTGCTTTGCTTGCCCTTGGCGGCGCGGGCCCGGCCTTCCTCGGTGGCCGCCTCCGGCCCGAGGTCGAGGCCGGCCATGAAGTCGAAGATCCAGGCGTGGAACATCGGCTCGTCGTCGAGCGGGATGCCCAGCAGCTGACAGATCACGGCGACCGGCACGGGGTATGCGTAGTCGTCGACGACGTCGAAGACTCCTGCGTCCTTGGCTTTGACTCCGTCGAGCAAGTCGTCGCAGAGCCGCTGGATGCTTGGCTCCATGTTGGGGATGACGTCGGGTGAGTGCGGCGGCGCGAAGTGCCGCATCACCTGGCGCCGGGCCCGGTCGTGATCGGGTGGATCGGACATGATGATGGTCTTGGCGCGGCCGTACGCCTCGATGTCCTCCGCACCCGGCTGCCCGGTGGCCGACGCCGCTGCGAGCGGACTGCGGCTGATGTCGGAGCTGACCCGTGGATCATGGGCCAGCGCCATCAGTTCTCGATACCCGGTGACGACGTAGGTCTGGTCGGCCACTTGGACGACGGGGGTCTGCCGGAGCTGGTCGAAGAACTCGTACGGGTCGTGACGGTTCTCGAACCTCATCGCCTCGGCCCAGGCGGTTTCCGCGGTCGTCATGACGTCCCCTTGCCTGCGGGTTGGCGAACCCTGGGGCGGTACTCGGCACCCCGGGAGGTCGGATCATGGCCGGTGAGAACGACATCCGGAATTCCGGTCGGTGCGCGCGGGTCACCGAAGCGGGCCGACATCGGGGCGGAGTTGGTCGGTACGTCGTAACCCGGTGGCGGTGGTGGGAACGGGGCGGAGCGTTCGATGAGGTCGGCATAGTAGGGCAGCCACTTGCCGTGGTTGAACGTGAGCGCGCCGACGATGCGGCCGTTCTTGCCGAACGCGGCGGCGAAGCGCAGATCCTCCACCGAACCCTGGGTGAAGACGATTTCGTCGCCGAAGGAGCACACGCCGACACCCTTGATGTTGACGCCGAATTGGCCGGACCAAAACTGGGGCAGCGGCAGGTGCGGGCGACGGCCCATCTCGAGATGGACCATGTTGTGCGCCGCGGTCTGGGCACCGAGGACGGCGGCGTCGACGTGTTCGATGGCCATGAACTGGTACTCGTAGAGCACGTGCGGTGCGCGGGCGACGTCGCCTGCGACGAAGACGTTGTCGGTCACCACGCCGTTGACGTCGAACGCGCGGCACCCCGCGTCACACGCCACGCCCCAGAATCCGGCGGCGAGGTCGGCGCCGTCCAACCATTCGATGTTGCGCACCGATCCCAGGGACGCGACCACGACGTCGACGTCGAGGACGGTGCCGTCGGACAGGCGGGCCTGCCGGACGTGACCGTCCGCGTCACCGGTGAGCGCCTCGACGGCCACGCCGGTGCGAAGGTCGACCCCGGCGTCGCGCTGCATCTTGGCGGCAATGTCGCCGATGACCCCGCCGAGCGGGCCCACCAACGGCGCGCTGGACCTCTCCGCCACGGTCACGTCGAGGCCGAGATCGCGGCACACCGAGGCCATTTCGGAGCCGATGAACCCGGCGCCGACGATGAGCACCCGCTTCGGCCTTGCCTTCAGGGCCGCCTGCAACGCGGCGGCGTCGTCACACGTGCGCAGTGTGTAGAGACCGTCGAGGGTGGCTTCCTCGGCGTTGAACCACTCCCGCGACCTCACGCCGGTGGCGATCAGCACCCTGTCGTAGGGCACCCGATCGCCGTTGGCCAGCACCACTTCCCGATTCGCGCGGTCCAGCGCGGTGGCCGCGACGCCGAGGCGCCAGTCCGCGTCCACCTCACGCAGGCGGGGCAGCTTGGTGTTGCCTGCCGGCACCCAACCCTTCAACACCTGCTTCGACAGTGGCGGCCGGTCATATGGTTCGTGGACCTCGTCGCCGATGATGGTCAGCGAACCGGTGAATCCTTCGTCGCGCAACGCTTCGGCGGCGCGCAGGCCCGTGAGTGACGCGCCGACGATGACGATTCTGCCGGTCGCCTTGAAGCTGGCGACGATGTCGGCGATCAACGAGGCGGTCACGTCGTCGACCGGTCCGCCGGCGGATCCATCTCGGCGACGATGGCCTGCACCGGACAGGACGCCACGGCCCGCGCCACCCGCTGCCGTTGAGAGTCATCGGGATTCGGGTCGTAGGCGAGTGCCTCCTCGCCGTTGAGTTGGAGCACCTCCGGCGCCAGCGGGACGCATTGCGCGTACCCCAGGCAGCGATTCAGATCCACCACGATGCGCATCGTCGGCTCCTTCTTCGCCGCTCGCCGAGGGCTGCCCGGCGCATCGTTGACGGTACGGACAATTTCCGGACTTTATCCGGTTTTGGGCATCCGTCGACGTGCTAACCGACGGCAGGTGCCGGCGACGAAGCCGGGGCGCGTGCCGGCCCGGCGGACGCGACGCCACCGGGGGTTGGCGTGTCCTCGACGCGACCCCCGCGCCGGTCCACCAACCACACCGTCAACCAGATGCCGCACGCGACGGTGACGATGAGGAAGCTCGGCGGCACGTTGAACATCGCCGAGGCGCCCAGACCCACCCACACCGAGAACACGCTCGTCACCGCTGAAATCGCCATGGCCAAGGACGGCCGAGGCGTCAGCATGATTCCCGTGGCCGCTGGTGTGACCAACAACGCGAACAGCAACAGCGTCCCCACCGCCTGCACCGCCATGGTGACCGCCAGCGCGAGCAGCACCATGAACGCGATCGAAAGGGCGCGCACGGGAACGCCCTTGGCCTCGGCGACCGCGGGATTGACCGACGCGTACAGCAGGGGGCGGTAGATCACGCCGACACAGCACGTCAGCACCAGGAAGAGAATCGTGAAGACGACCAGCTGTTCGTGCGTGATGGCCAGCAGGTTGCCGAACAGCACGTTGGTCATGGTGCTGGAACTCTTCGTGGCCAGTGAATTGAAGAACAATCCGAGTCCGGTCGCGAACGCCAACGTGGTTCCGGTCACGACGTCGCGGTCGGCGGCCCGCTTGCCCAGCGCGCCGATGACGAGTGCCCCACCGATGCAGAACACGGCGAGCCCGAGGACGGGTGGAACTCCGAGCAGCACCGCGCCCGTCGCGCCGGGCAGTCCCATGTGAGCAAGGGCATGGGAGGCAAAGGCGTTGCGGCGCACCACGATGAAGTAGCCCATCAACCCGGAGGCCAGCGCGACGACGGTGCCCCCGATCAGCGCGTTCCGCATGAACGGGGATTCGAGAATTGCCAGCCAGTTCTGCTGGTAGCCCAGGGCCAGCACGTCGGTCGTCACAGCACGCTCCTCATGTACATCTCGCCCTGCGGGGTGTGGACCACCGTGACGGGCGTGCCGTAGAGGTGGGTCAGCAGGGCGTCGTCGACGACGTCGGCCATCGAGGCGTAGTGCGGGTGGCCGTCGAGCAGGTAGATCGCACTGTCGAGCAACGGCAGCAGCGGGTTGAGGTCGTGTGCGACGACGAGAATGGTGACGCCGAGCTGGGCGTGCAAGCGCGCCAGCAGTGCGACGATCTCGCGCTGACTCCGCAGGTCCAGCGACGCCAGTGGTTCGTCCAGGATCAGCATCCGTGGGCTGGAGACCAACGCTTCGGCGATGGCGATGCGTTGGCGCTGCCCACCCGACAGCTGGGCGAGGCGTCGGTCGGCGAAGCAGGTGGCGTCCACCGCGGCGAGCGTGTCCCGAACCCGCTGGCGCTGTGCGGACGTCAACCTCCCGAAGGCCCAGCGGCGACCGGTCAACCCGAGCATCACCATGTCGCGGGCGCGGATCGCCTCCCCCGCGGTCGCGGCATAGTCCTGCGGAACGAAGCCGATGCCGTCGTTGTCCGCGCCGGGGTCGCGGCCGAAGACGCACACTTCGCCGGACGCCGCCGGAACCAGGCCCAGGATCATGTGCAGGAGGGTGGTCTTGCCCGCCCCGTTGGCTCCGATCAACGCGACGATGCCACCGGCGGGTACCTCGAAGGTCGCCTCGGACCAGATCAACCGCCGACCGCGAACCGCGCTGACGTCGGTGAACGTCAGTGCGGTGCAGTCGCTCTCGGCGCTAGACCGAGACACCCAGGGCCTTCGCCAAAGCCGTGAGCTGTCCGTCCTGCCACGCCTCGAACGAGGTCTGTCCGGGCGGCACGGTCTCGGTGACGTCGACGATGGGCACGCCGGCCTGCTCGGCCGCGGTGCGAATCTGCTCGGGGATGGAGCCCTCGGTTTGGGTGTTGTAGATCAGCACGTCGACCTGCTTGCCCGCGAGAATCGAGGTGAACGCCGCGATGTCGGCCGGCGAGGGATCGGATTCGGTGGCCGAGGCCCGTTGGTAACCCTCGGGGGTCTTGTCGACCAGACCCATGGCCTCGGCCTGGTAGTCGAAGATGCCCTCGGTGGCGGCGTAGGTCTTGCCCGCGGCACCGGCCTTGATCCTTCCGATCAGATCGTCGTACGGCTTCAGGGTGGTGGTCAGCCCGGCGCGACGATCGCCGAAGTAGCCGGCCGCCTGCGGGTCGAGCTTGCTCAGCTCGGCGGTCACCGCGTCGGCGACGGCAGTCACCGCGGAGGGGCTGTACCAAAGGTGCGGATTGCCGCCGTCGGCGGTCTTGGTGACCTCCGAGGCACTGACCACCGGAGCCGCGGCAGCCGACGACGCTGCCAGCTTCGAGGCCCAGGCGTCGTAGTCCGCGCCGTTGACGACGACCATCTTGGCGCCCGCGAAGGAGGCCGCGTCCGCCGGTGACGGTTCGTAGTCGTGGGGGTCGACCGAGGAGCCGGCCAGGATCGTCTTGACGTTGGCGCACGCGCCGCCCAGTTCGGAGACGATGTCGCCCCACTGGTCGACGCTGACGACGACGTCCACCGGCGCAGTGGGGCACGCCTCGCTGCTCGTCGTACTCGCCGCCGCCGCTTCGGCGTTCGACGATTCGGACGGGGCGGTCGGCCCGGAGCTGCAGGCGGCGAGCGCACCGGTCAACGACAGGACGAGGGCAGCGGCGAGCGGCGTCGGGCGAGCAATCGAGCGAGTCATGACGGTAACGATAATCGTTTCCATTAACAAAGCGCCAATCGACTCCGAGGTTCACAGCGACCTGGAAGGCGCCCGGCGTCGACGGTTGCGGTCCCCACCTCACCGCGTTACAGTCCGCACTATTGACAATCGTTTTCAATAAGCGGAGCAATGCTTCGCGGCGAATGGAGGCAGTTTCCTTGTCCGGCAATGACATCCGACCAGTGGTCAAGCTTCGCTCGACGGCGGGCACGGGGTACACCTACGTCACCCGAAAGAACCGGCGCAACGATCCAGACCGCCTGGTCATGCGGAAGTACGACCCGGTGATCCGCAAACACGTCGACTTCCGCGAGGAGCGCTGATGGCCAAGAAGTCCAAGATCGTCAAGAACGAGCAGCGTCGAGCCGTCGTGGCTCGTCATGCCGAGCGCCGTGCCGAGCTCAAACGGATCATCCGGTCGCCCGAAACTCCCGCGGCAGAGCGCATCGAGGCACAGTCGGAATTGGCCCGTCAACCCCGCGACGCCAGCCCGGTTCGGGTGCGAAACCGCGACGCCGTCGACGGCCGCCCACGTGGACACCTCCGCAAGTTCGGCCTGTCCCGAGTGCGCGTCCGCGAGCTGGCTCACGACGGCCAGTTGCCCGGAATCCGAAAGGCGAGTTGGTAGATGGCGCGCCAGAAGCCCGACCGAGACCGCGCGCGACGGTCCACGGACAAGAAGCCCGCCAAGCGAAACGCCTTGAAGGCCCTCGGCGTGGACGCCGTGGACTACAAGGACACGGCGCGACTGCGTACCTTCATCTCCGACCGGGGCAAGATCCGGTCGCGCGCGGTGACGGGGTTGACCGTCCAGCAGCAGCGCCAGATCGCCATCGCGATCAAGAACGCCCGCGAGATGGCGCTGCTCCCCTACCCGGGGCAATCACCACACTGACGCGCGAATCAACTGACGTCGTCGGCGGACACGGGTCGGGTCCGTGATCGCCCGTGAGACCGTTGAACCTCGGCAGCGGCCACTGGAGCCGCGATCACCAAGGGAGCAGTCGATGCACGTCGTCGTCACCGGTGCCAACGGATTCATCGGGCGAAGCATCGCCATGCGACTTCGGGAACGGGGCGACACCGTCGTCGGAGTCGACCTGACGGCGGCGCCCGAGCGCCACGTCGTCGCCGGGGACGTGAGCCACCCTGGCAAGTGGCAGCGATCCTTCGCCGGCGCCGACCTGGTCGTGCACACCGCGGCCCTGGTCTCGAACGTGCCGACACTCGCCGAGGCGTGGCGGGTCAACGTCCGCGGCACCCGACACGTTCTCGACGCGGCGGTACTCGCGAAAGTGCCTCGCCTTGTGCACATCTCGTCGGTCCGGGTCTTCTCCGACCTCGGCTTCCCCGACGGCGTGACCGAGGATCACCCGGTGCGTCCCGACGGCAATCCGTACGTCGACACCCGGGTGGCCAGCGAGCAGGTCGCCCTCCAGTCGCACGCCGCAGGCGAGATCGCGGTGACGGTGGTGCGTCCCGGTGACGTCTACGGACCGGGCTCGCGCCCGTGGACGGTCCTACCCGTCGAAATGATCAAGAAGAACCGGTTCCTGCTGCCGGCGATGGGTCGCGGCGTCTTCAGCCCGGTGTACGTCGACGATCTGCTCGACGGCGTGCTGCTGGCCTCGGCCTCGCCCACGGCGGCCGGGCAGGTGTACACCATCGGCGGCGCCGAGGCCGTGTCGTGCCGGGAGTTCTTCGGGCATTACTACCGGATGCTCGGCAAGCGCGGGCCGGTGGTCGTGCCGACCGGCGCGGCGCTGGCGGCGGCGCGGGTGGCGAGCACCTCGGCGCGACTCCTGAGACAGAACACCGAGCTCAACACCGTCACGGTGCGGTACCTGTGCCGGACCGGCACGTATTCGATTGCCAAGGCGCACAGTGATCTCGGCTACCAACCACGCGTGACTCTCTCCTCGGGCATGGAGCGCACGCAGGCGTGGCTCGCCGAGCAAGGAATGCTGTAGCACTACGGGTTGGAAGTGGCTCGTCCACAGCATGTTTCGCCCCACGGAGGCCGGGCCCGGTCCGATCCATGGCTAGCCTTGGTTTGCTAGCGGATCGACGGATCGATCGCTAGCGTTGCCGTCATGTCGACGGTCCCCCACCCCGCCGAACCCCACGCGGGGTCGGTGTCATCGAAACTGAATTGGCTGCGGGCCGGCGTCCTGGGTGCCAACGACGGAATCGTGTCGACCGCTGGCATCGTCGTCGGGGTGGCAGCCGCCGAGGCGTCGTCGAATCACATCCTGACCGCGGGCATCGCCGGGCTCGTCGCCGGGGCGGTCTCGATGGCGTTGGGTGAATACGTGTCGGTCAGCACCCAGCGCGACACCGAGCAGGCACTGTTGAGCAAGGAACGCCGGGAGCTACGCGACGACCCGCGCGCCGAACTCGACGAGCTCGCGAACCTCTACGAGGCCAAGGGGTTGTCGCCGGACACCGCACGCGCCGTGGCCACCGAGCTCACCGCCCACGACGCCTTCGCCGCCCACGCGGACGTCGAGCTGGGAATCGACCCGGGTGACTTGACCAACCCCTGGCAGGCGGCGTTCTCGTCGGCCGTCTCCTTCACCGTCGGCGCGCTGCTCCCCCTCATCGCAATCCTCTTGCCGCCAATGCACTTACGCATTCCGGTGACCGTCGCGGCAGTGCTGCTGGCGCTCGTCGTCACCGGAGCGACGTCGGCCTTCATCGGCGGCGCACCCACCCAACGCGCGGTCGCCCGCAACGTCCTCGGCGGCGGCCTGGCCCTCGCCGTCACCTACGTCATCGGGCACCTGGTGGGCGCCGCCGTCGCCTGAGCGACGTCAGTAGCCGAAGTAGACCGCCGCCATGTCCTCGTCGCCGTGTCCGGCCTCGCTGGCCGCGTCGAAGGCGGCACGGACGCCGTCGACCAGCACCGTGGACAGTCCCGTGGCAGTGAGGGCATCCCTGATCAGCCCGGTGTCCTTGCGCACGCCGTCGACACTGAACTGCGGGGCGAAGGACGACTCGATGATGGCCTTGCCCTTCATCTGCAGGTAGGGCGAGCCGGCCGCGGATCCGTCGAACGCCTCCAGCATCAGCTGCTGGTCCACGCCGAGCCCCTTGGCCAGGGCGAGCGACTGGCCGACGGCCGCGGCCAAGGCGCCGATCCATGCGTTGCAGACCAGCTTGAGCTTGGACCCGAGACCGAGCTCGTCACCCACCCAGATCGTCTTGGCCGCCATGGCCTCGAACGCCTGCTGCACCCGCTCACGCAGGGCGGGGTCACCCGAGGCCAACATCACCAGCTTGCCCTGTTCGGCGGGCGCCTTGGTGCCGAGCACGGGGCAGTCCAGGAACGCGACGCCGTGTTCGGCGGCGACCTCCGCGGTTCGCGCTGCGCCGTCGACGCCGACGGTCGCGCATTGCACGAACACCGCGTCCTGCTTCATGGCCGGCAGCACGGTGGCCATCAGGTCCAGCGTCGCCGCGGCGTCGAACAGCATCGCCACCACGACGTCGGCGTCGGCGACGGCCGCGGTCGGATCCAGCGCGACCACGGCGCCGTCGTCGGCCAGCGGCTCCGACCGTTCGGCCGTGCGGTTCCACACCGTCACCTCGATGCCCTCGCGCAGCATCGACTGCGCCATCCCCGCGCCCATGGCGCCCGTACCCAGAACCGTTGCTCGCATGACCGCCATTGTGCGCCACCGACCTGGGGACGCCTTCGCCCACCGCGCCGGGCGGGCGTGAACCACGCTTCGCCCGCCAGTCAAAGGTGCTGCGAGGCCTAGAAAACCTTCGTCAGTTCGCCACCCCAGGTCGGTTTTGGTGGAAAAGCCGCGGGTATTTCGCGCGGACCATCAATCCGACGGGAGGCGCTGTGAAGGCAATGACGTACCGCGGTCCGTACAAGGTCCGCATCGAAGAGAAGGACATCCCGACCATCGAGCATCCGAACGACGCGATCGTCCGGGTGGAGCTGGCCGCCATCTGTGGGTCCGACCTGCACCTCTACCACGGCTTGATGCCCGACACCCGGGTCGGGCACACCTTCGGCCACGAATTCATCGGGACGGTGGAGAGCGTCGGGTCGTCGGTCCAGAACATCACTCCGGGCGACCGCGTGATGGTGCCGTTCAACATCTACTGCGGTTCGTGCTTCTTCTGCGCGAGAGGCCTTTACTCCAACTGCCACAACGTGAATCCCAACGCCACGGCGGTCGGCGGCATCTACGGGTACTCACACACCTGCGGTGGCTACGACGGTGCCCAAGCGGAGTACGTCCGGGTGCCGTTCGCCGACGTCGGTCCGTCGGTGATTCCGGACTGGATGGAGAGCGAAGACGCGTTGCTGTGCACCGACGCACTCTCGACGGGCTACTTCGGCGCGCAACTCGGCGACATCGTCGAGGGAGACACGGTCGTGGTCTTCGGCGCCGGCCCGGTCGGCCTGTACGCCGCCAAGTCCTCGTGGCTGATGGGAGCCGGTCGGGTGATCGTCGTCGACCACCTGGAATACCGGTTGGCGAAGGCTCGCAGCTTCGCCCACGCCGAAACCTACAACTTCGGTGAGTACGACGACATCGTGGTCGAGATGAAGAAGGCCACCGACTTCCTGGGTGCCGACGTCGCGATCGACGCCGTCGGGGCCGAAGCGGACGGCAACCTGCTGCAACACGTGACTACCGCGAAGTTCAAGCTGCAGGGTGGATCTCCGATCGCGCTGAACTGGGCGATCGACTCGGTGCGCAAGGGCGGTACCGTCTCGGTGATCGGTGCGTACGGACCCATGTTCAGTGCGGTGAAGTTCGGCGACGCCATGAACAAGGGCCTCACCATCCACACGAATCAGGCCCCGGTGAAGCGACAATGGCCCCGACTGTGGTCGCACATCCAGAACGGGTTCATCAAACCCAATGACATCGTCACTCATCGCATCCCGCTGGAACACATCGCCGAGGGCTATCACATGTTCTCGTCCAAACTCGACGACGTCATCAAGCCCGTGGTCCTCGTCGGCCAAAACTGAACGACCTCAAGGAGACCCGCCATGACCCAGACATCCCAACGTCTGCCCGCCTACACGCCAGAGCACCCGCCGGTTCCCGACAGCGACGACTTACGGGCCCGCATTCCCGGCTGGGGCGCCGACCTGAACAAGGAGGACCGACCATCGTTCCCCAAGCTGAAATTCATTGACACTGGCGCACATTGGGACTTCCCTGAGTGCCAGCCCGAGAAGTGGCCACGTGAACGGTCCGTCGAGCACCGGTTCCTCACCCCGGTGTTCGGCACCGCACAACCACCCAGCGGACTCTCGGGCGTCATGCGGAAGTTCGCCTACGAGAAGTTCAGCGAGGGCCGCGCCGCGCATTGGCTGATCCTGCTGTACGCCGACCGCGTCGATGCAGGCGAACACCATCTGCGCTCGATGCTGACCATGCGTCCCGACAACCCGATCACCGAGACCGGCATCAAGGCCGAGTTCACCCGCAACGGTGTGCGGTCGCGGTTCGGGCGCAAGCGCGTGGACCTCAACCATGCGTGGCTGGACCCGTTCGTCGTCGGCGGTCCGTGGATCCTGGCCGCCTACGTCCTCAGGCGGCTGTTCACACGCAAGAAGTAGACGCCCCATACGCCATCGGCCGCCGGTTGCACCGCCCCCTCGTGGGACGGTCCGCCGGCGGCCGATTGGTGTAATCGGACGGCGCGACTTCCAAAGAGCACCTTCACACTCGGGAACCGTGACGTGAAACCATAGCTGCCACAATGCATGTCACTCATAGGGGTAGTTCTGCCAGGTCGAACTTCCCCACCGCTTTCCACACCGATGGGCCAGTGCGGTGACGACGACAATCTTCCACCATTGGCTAATGATGAAGGAACCGTTGAAGATTGGCTTGCTGGCTCCCCCGTGGGCCGCGGTGCCTCCGCCGGGCTATGGAGGCACCGAGTCGGTGGTGTGTCAGCTGGCGCTGGGCTTGACCGCGGCCGGACACGACGTGGTGCTCTACGCCACCGGCGACAGCACCGCGCCGGTACCCACCCTGTATGCGACGGCCGTTGCGGAGTGGGATCGCCGCGGCTTTGGCGAGGTCGAGTTGCCTCACGTGATGGGCGGATACGAGGCACTCACCGGCTGCGACATCGTTCACGACCACACCCTCCTGGGCCCCGCCTGGGCGTTGGCAGCGGGCTATGACCGAGTCGTCACGACCTGCCACGGCCCGTTCAGCGGTGAGCTCCGGGCGATCTACCGCCGTTACGGAAAGCGGCTTCCCGTCGTGGCGATCTCCCACGATCAGAGCTCCCATGCACCCGAGATCGCCGTCGACCGCGTCATCCATCACGGGCTCGACCCCGCCGAGTACCCACCCGGTCCGGGCGACGGCGGATACCTGTTGTTCCTCGGGCGGATGACTCCCGACAAGGGCGTGCGTGAGGCCGTGCTGGCTGCCCGGGCTGCCGGCAAGCCGCTCGTCATCGCGGCCAAGAATCGGGAGCCTGCCGAGCAGGCCTACTTCCACGACCAGATCAAGCCGCTGCTGACCGACGACGTGGACGTCATCGGTGAGGTCGCCGGTGAACGGAAACTGGCCGTACTCGGTGCAGCCACGGCGCTGCTGAACCCCATCCAGTGGGCCGAGCCCTTCGGCTTGGTGATGATCGAGGCACTGGCCTGCGGAACCCCCGTCATCGCGTGCCCCAATGGCGCCGCGCCGGAGATCGTCGACGTGGGCAGCACCGGTTTCCTCTGCTCCGACGCCGACGAACTCGTGTCCGCCGTCCACCGCGTCGACGAGCTTGACCGGGACCTCTGCCGGGCTGCCGTCGTCGACCGGTTCTCCACCGAGCGGATGGTCGCCGACCACCTCGCGCTATACCACGACATGGTGGCCCGGTGACCGGCGACGGCGGCGAGGACGCTGCAGGCGGATGGGCGTCCGGGGCGGGGCCGCCGGTGACGGGCGACGACGGTGACGTCACCCTCTTGGAAGGCTCGACGTTCTGCCGCTCGGCCACCTCGGGTGACGTCCACCGCGACCGCCCACATGGCCTGTTCGTCGCGGACACCCGGATGTTGTCGAGCTGGCGGCTGGCGATCGACGGCGCCCCGGTCCAAATCCTGTCCACCGTCGAAGAGGCCACCGAGCCGTATCGGGCGACCTTCGTCGGCCGTACGCCGCCCCGCCAGTGGTTGGCAGACAGTACGACGTTGGTCATCCGCGACCGGTTGGTCGGCGACGGAATGCGCGAAGACGTCACCCTGCGCAATCTCGGCTCGGAACCGATCGCGGTCACGTTGTCGGTGACCGTGGAGACGGACTTCGCCGACATCTTCGCCGTGAAGGAGGGTCGGGTGCGGCCACCGCAGGGGTTGGCCATCGACGTCGGCACGGACTCGATCGTCATGACGTCGACGCAGTCGGACGACGCCCACGGTGTCCGCATCACCGCGGCCGCCGGAGACCCGGTCGTCACCCCCGGAGGTTTCACCTTCCGGATCGTCGTACCGCAACGGTCTCAGTGGTCCACCTGTTTGGCGGTGGAGGCCTCCACCGGCGGCCGTCGCCTTCCCATTCGGCATCGCTGCCGCGAATCGGTCGACGTCAGTGCTCCTGCGCGGCGACTCCAGGCATGGCGCCTGTCGAATCCGCACATCACCACCGGAGATTCGGTGTTCGACCGGTGCCTGGAGGCCGGGACCCGTGACCTGGGTTCACTGCAGATCGAGGATCCCGACCAGCCCGGCCGCCCGATCCTTGCCGCCGGGGCCCCGTGGTTCATGGCGTTGTTCGGGCGAGACTCCCTGCTGACGGCGTGGATGGCACTGGGTCTGGATCCGCGCTTGGCCGTGAACACCTTGCGCACCCTCGCCCGGCTGCAGGGCACCCGCGTCGACCCCCTGACGGAGGAGGAACCGGGTCGCATCCTCCACGAGGTTCGTCTCGGAACCGAAGCGGCATTGGCACTGGGCGGAGGCTCCACCTACTACGGAACTGCCGACGCCACACCGCTGTTCGTGATGTTGCTGGCCGAAGTCGACCGCTGGGGCGCCCTTCCCGACGAGGACCGGCCGATGCTGACGGCTGCCGCCGACCGTGCCATGGCGTGGATTCTCGACTACGGCGACGCAGACGGAGACGGATTCGTCGAGTACCGCCGGTACACCGATCGGGGCCTCGTGAACCAAGGCTGGAAGGATTCCTTCGACGGCGTCAACCACGCCGACGGCCCGCTGGCCACCCCGCCGATCGCGCTGTGCGAGGTCCAGGCATACGTGTACGCGGCGTTCGAGGCCAGGGCGTGCCTCGCCGAGAAGGACGGTGACGTGAAAGCGGCCCGTCGATGGCGGGACCGGGCAGCGCGGCTGAAAGCGGCGTTCAACGAAGCGTTTTGGATGCCCGAGCGCCAGGCCTACGCGATCGCCCTCGACGGCGCCCACCAACGGGTCGACGCCGTCGCGTCCAACATGGGCCACTGCCTGTGGACGGGCATCGTGGACGACGACAAGGCGGGCGCAGTGGCCGCTCATCTCGCCGGGCCGGCCCTGAATTCCGGTTTCGGGGTGCGGACCCTGGCGACGGACATGACCGCCTACAACCCGATGAGCTACCACAACGGGTCCGTGTGGCCGCACGACACGGCGGTGGCAGTCGCCGGACTCGCCAAATACGGCTTCGTCCGCGAGAGCCAGCAGATTGCGTCGGACCTCGTGGACGCGTCGGGACACTTCGGCGGCCGCCTGCCCGAACTGTTCTGCGGATTCTCGCGCGCCGACTTCCCGCGGCCCGTGCCGTACCCGACGTCGTGCTCACCGCAGGCGTGGGCTGCCGCGTCGTCGCGGTTGTTGCTGCGAAGTTTGCTTCGCTTCGACCCCGACGTCCCCCGCGGCGTCGTGCGGCTCAATCCGATATTGCCCTCGCGGTTCTTGCCCTTGAGCATGGAGAACGTCCCCCTCGCCGGGGCACGGGTAAGCCTCGACGTCGACCGTGACGGTGGCGTTCGGGCGCATGGCCTTCCCCCGGGAATTGAGCTCGACACGGCGCCGTCCAAAGCGCCACGGGTCGTCGGGGAGGCTGCCATGGAGTGAATGTCCGCAGTCGCCGAGGTAGAAATTATCGGCCGCGCAGGTTTCAACGATCGCATCCGGGTACCCGTGATCGCGAAATCTCGCCGGGCGCGCTCCGGTTGGCTCGAATGACGCGAGACCTTGACTCACTCAGCACAGAGGGAGGCACGGAGCCGGAGCTCCCATCGAGGCACATGGACACCAATCCGACGATCACCGACGACCCCGCGGTGACGAGCACCGCCGATGGTTTGGCCGCGCTGGCCCAGATCAACTTCTCTTCACTCGATCCCACCGAAATCCTCGCGACGGCCACCGACGGTGCCGGGGCCTTGTCGGCCTGTCAGGTCGAGGCGAGCTATTGCACCGTCGACGGGCAGATGAAACTTCATCCGTCGACGCAATCCGACCATCCGGAGTTGACCGAAGCTCTTCAGCAATCAAGTTGGAGCGGCAAAGTCACCTTGCAGCAACATGATTGGGCGCGCGCATATCCCCTGTGTCATCGGGACGTCGTGCACGGCTGTCTCGTCGTCGGTGCCGCCGCCACGCCCGACCCCACGCAACTCCTGCTGTTGGAATTGCTCGCACAGCAGGCAGGTGCCGCGCTGGCGTGCGCCGAGTTGCACCAGCGCGACGTTCGACGGGCCCGCGAACTCAAGGAGTCCAACCAGGGTCTGGCCTCCGCGGTACAACGCCTCGAGGCGCGCGGCCACGTGCACGAGTTGCTGGAGGGGGCGTTGGCCGACGGTTCGGGTCAGGACGGCATCGTTGAGGCAATGCATCGGTTGACCGGTGTGCCGGTATGCGTTGAAGACAGATTCGGCAACCTGCTCGCATGGTCTGGTCCCGGCCGACCGCACCGGTCAGCGAGGCCGAAAGCAGCTGAGCGAGAAGCCTTTCTGCATGGTCTTGCCGAGCAGGCGGGCCCGACGCGCTCCGACGGTCGCGTGTGCGTCCTGATCCGACCGCATGCGGAGATACTGGGCCTCGTCGCGCTCATCTTCCCGGACGGCAAGCCCGACGAGGAGCAGCTGTACGCCCTCCGGTACGGCAGCAGGGTCCTTGGTCTGGAACTGTCGCATCGACGCAACCTTGCCGAAATGCAATTGAGCCTGAGCCGCGAGCTCGTCGACGACCTGTTGTCCGGCACCGACGCCGACGGCGCCTACGCCCGAGCCGAGGCGCTGGGGTACGACCTTCGCCATCCGCACTACGTGGTGGTGATCCACACCGGTCGCAGCGCCAGCAAGGCCGACATCGCCGCAGTCGGTCGCGCAGCGGCGAACCTCCACGTCAGCCATCTGGTGGGCCATCACGGAAGTTCCATCGTCCTGCTCACCGACGGCCACCCCACTCGCCATGCCCTGCACCGCGAGATCAGCCGCCAACTCGGCCACGACCGGAGCGCCATCGGCATCGGCCCGCGTTGCGATGCGCCAACCGAATTCCCGCAGGCGTTCCACAAAGCCCGTCGCGCGCTGAACGTCCGTCTACATTCCGCTCGGCCGCAGGGCGTCTCGGACTATGACGAACTGGGGTTCTACCACCTGGTCGACGCGGCGCACACCGTCGGTGTCGCGGAGGAATACCTGCGTCGATGGCTTGGGCCGCTCGTCGACTATGACGAAGCCAAGCACACCGACCTGGTGCACACCCTGAGCCACTACCTCGAATGCGGGGGCAACTACGACGAGTCGGCCGCCGCGCTTCACGTTCACCGAAGCACGTTGCGGTACCGACTTCGCCGCATCGCCGAATTGACGGGCGTCGACCTGCGAGACGTCGACGCTCGCTTCAACCTGCACGCGGCCACGCGGGTGTGGAGGTTTCTCACACCAGAGCCGTGATCCCGAACGTCGACCTAGGAGAGGACCTTTCCGCGCCGTGAGGAGGGTGACAGCCGTGCTCCGGCGATCAGGCCGGCGACGGCCCCCGGCACGGAGGGCTTCGGCGACCAGCGCAGCGCGGCGACCGCCCACGGAACGGGCGAGTCCAGCTGTGGGTCCGACGCCTGGCCGGTCGCCACGGCTCGCGGACTTGCCACGGTTTCTGCGAACTGGTCGATGATTGCGGGGACGAAGGACGTCATGTCCTGAGGCCCGCGGCTCGTGACCAGGTTCCCGTCCTCCACCACCGGACGGTCGAGCCAGGTCGCGCCCGAGTTGACCAGATCGTCGCGGATGCCCGGCCACGAGGTGAGGGTTCGTCCGGTCAGCAGCCCGGCCGACGCGAGCACCCACGGACCGTGGCACAACGTCGCGATCGACAGACCCTTGACGTCGAACGCACGCACGAAGTTTCGTGCACTCGCGGATTGGCGCAGCAGGTCGGGGTTGATGAAGCCGCCGGGCAGCAACAGGCCGTCGTAGTCGTCGGCGTCGGCCTCGTCGACCGTCTTGTCCACCCCGATGCGCGTAGCCGGCATGTGCAAGTTCACGCCTCGAATTCGGCCGTGCCTCAGGGAGATCACGTCGGTCTTGGCGCCCGCAAGTTGCAGCGCGCGCATCGGGATCGTCAACTCGACCTTCTCGAAGCCGTCGGCCGCCAGCACGGCGATCCGGCGACCGTGCAGCCGTCGCAAGGTGGTCATGGTTCCTCCGTTCATCGTTGGGGTGTCGAAGCGGCAGGTAACCGCCCCGACACCGCAGCAGTACCCCGGGCCGACACGTCCACGCTCGTTTGGCCCCCCTTTTTCGACCGACGGGTGATGCTGCCGTGTGAACCGAACGAGCCTCCAATATCAGAGGTTTGGCGCCGGCACCCCGGGGTAGCGGTCCGCACATGGCTGGAGAATCTTCGTCCATCGTGCTCCTCGCCGATCCAGGCGCGCCGGCGAGCATTGCCGAGCGGTTGTCCGACGCGCTTCCTCGGATGCTCACGAATGGCGTTGATGCACAGGAGCGGTGGGACGTCTCCACCCGGTGTCACGCGTACCCGATCAACGAGGATGACGAGGTCTCCGAGGTGGTCGACACCTTGGACCTGAATGCCGAGTCCGACGACATCGTCATCTATCTCACCGATCAACCGCGGCGCGACGGAACGACGCCGGTGATCGCCGACATCAGCCTGCCGCACCGGCTCGGTGTCATCTCCATTCCCGGCATGGGCGGACTGTTCATCGACCGTAGGGTGAGGCACCTGGCTCGGACGGTGGTGGCCGAGGTGCGCGAGCGGACCGGCGACGAGGCGTCCGTGAAGGGACTGACTCGACGGCGGGACGACGACGTCGTCCGCTACACGGCACCGTCGGCGTTCTCGCGTCTGCGGCTCTTGGCCGGCATGGTCTACGCCAATCGACCGTGGCGGGTGACGCTTGGCATGTCCAAGGTTCTGATGGCGGCGTTTGCGACGGGCGCGGTCAGCTTGGCCTACCCGACGATGTGGCAGTTGTCGGACACCATGGGCCCGTGGCGGTTGACCGCCGCGACAATCCTGGCGAGTGCGGCGTTGATCGCCTGGCTCATCGTCGAACACGACCTGTGGGAACGGCCACCGTCGGCCGAGGAGCGCGAGCGCGCGGTGCTCTACAACGCCTCGACCGTGGTCACCCTCACCATCGGTGTCGTCATCTTCCACGCTGGACTGTTCGCGCTGCTCCTGGTGACCGCATGGTGGACCATCCCACCAGAAATGGTGTCCCGGAACATCGGCCATCCGGTCGGAGCGTCGACTCTGCTGCTGATGGCGTGGTTGGTGGCTGCCGTCGCCACGCTGGGCGGCGCCCTCGGCTCGGGGATGGAGGACGACGAGGCCGTGAAGGCGGCGACGTACGGGGCGCGGCAACGTCAGCGCTTCGACTGACTCCACGACCAGACCGTCCTGCGATGACTCAGCCCGGTACGTTCCACCCCCGCGCCGCCCGATAACCTGGTCACGCGGCGCGGTGCCGCGTTTGCTAGGAGGATTTCATGCGCACTCTCGGCGTGGCCGTGCTCGCCACGGCTGCCACCATCTTCGGTTCGTCCGGCGTCGCGGCGGCGGCGCCGAAGGACTACTGCGCCGACCTCAAGGGCGCCAGCACCGGAACGTCGTGCGTCATCCAGCTCTCCGACCCCGCGTACACCGTGAACATCAGCATTCCGCTGGACTACCCCGACCAGAAGTCGGTCTCGGACTACGTCTCCGCGACGCGCGACGCGTTCGTCAACACGGCGAAGTCCGGCGCGCCGTCCTCGTTGACCATCACACCGACCGAATACAGCTCGGCCGTTCCCCCGCGCGGGACGCAAGCCGTCGTGTTCAAGGTGAGTCAGAGCCTCGGCGGCGCGAGTCCCAAGACGACCTTCAAGGCGTTCAACTGGGACCAGACCTACCGCAAGTCGATCGTCTACACCGCCGTGCCGGACGACAAGACGTTGACGCCGTTGTGGCGGGTCGACGATCCGCTGACCACCGTCGCGCCGCTGGTCCAGGCCGACCTGCAGAAGCAACTGGCTCCCCCGCCGCCCGTCGCACCTGCGCCGGCCCCCGCGGAGGCGGGCCAGCCGGTGACGCCCACGCCGACCACCACGCCGCCGCCACCGCCAGCACCGCTGCCGATCTCGTCGACGGCGCTGTACAACCCCGCCAACTATCAGAACTTCGCGGTGGTCAACGACGGAGTCATCTTCTTCTTCGACCAGGGCGCGTTGCTGCCCGACTCGGCCGGACCCTTGCAGGTGTTGGTGCCGCGGTCGGCGATCGACCCGATGATCGCCTAACCCCGGGTCAGTCCCCGGTGGAGTCGATCGGGTACGGATGCGCGGAGTCGGATTCGTAGCAAATCGCAAACGGCTTGTTCGTGATGAAGAGGAACGTGACGTCGTTGTCGGCGGTGGCGCCGTGCTCCATCCAGCCGCCCTCGGGGAACCACACGAAGCTGCCGGGCCCGTATTCCCCCTGGTGGGTGTTGAGCACTCCGTCGAGCACGTACATGCCGTGAGCGTGCGGGTGGGTGTGCCATACGTTGGTGAAGCCCGCCGCATATCGCAGCATGAACACCTGCATGCCCGTGTCGGGGTCGGAAAACAGTTCCTTGGAGGGTATTTCGGCACCGATCTGCGGGACCACGAACATCGACCACGGCATGCGGCTCGAGTCGGCGACGGTGAGTTCTATCTGATTGCTCGGTACCTTCAACTGCCCAGCTCCTCCCGACATTCACCCGCGTCGGTCGCGGGACTGTCGAGCTGAACCCTAGGAATCCATTGTTTCCGAATGGTTTTCGGTGGATTACGGTCACTTTGCGAGCGTTTGGGCGGCGACGGCCGACGTCACCAAGGAACGGCCGTCATGGCTTCGCGAAACCGGCTGCCGCCAAGACCTTTTCGCCGGTGTCGCCGGTAACCGCCTCGATGAACTTGGTTGCCAACGTCGGATTCCTGGACTGCTTCAGGGTTGCGATCGGATAGACGTTCACGGCGTCGGCCGACTCCGGGAACGCCACGGCCGCGACCTTGTCGCCGGCGCCCTTCGCGTCGGTGACGTACACCAGTCCCGCATCGGCTTGACCGGTGGTCACCTTCGTCAGGACGTCGGTGACCTGAGACTCCTGGCTCACGGGGTCCAGGTGGACCCCGGTGGCCTTTTCGACCTTCTGGGTCGCCGCGCCGCACGGCACCTGGGGCGCACACGCCACCACCGCAAGTCCGGGCCGGGTGAGGTCCTCAAAAGACGCCACCTTCTTGGGGTTACCCGGCGCGACGACGATCGTCAGCGTGTTGGAGGCAAAGTTGACCGGGGTGCCGGCCAGCAGATCGGCCGTGGCGGCCTTGTCCATGTTGATCGTGTCGGCCGAAGCGAAGACGTCGCCGGGGGCACCCTGCGTCAGCTGGGTCACCAGGTCGGAGGAGCCGGCGAAGGTGAAGTCGATCTGCGTACCGGGGTTGTCGCTCTTGAACTGCTCGCCGATGTCGGTGAAGGACTTCTTCAGCGACGCCGCCGCGAAGACCTCGAGCTTCCCACCGGTGGCGCCGGCCGCGTCGTCGGACGTGCCGCACCCGGCGAGAACCAGAGCCGTCGCAGCGGCCGACGCCGCCAGTCGAGTCGTGAGTTTCATGCCTGCCCTCCGGGGGTTTCGACGATGACCGTGGTGGCCTTGACGACGGCGACGGCGACGCTGCCCGGCTTCAACTTCAGTTCGCGAGCCGCGTCGGCACTCATCAGCGATACCACCGTGAAGGGCCCGCACTTCATCTCGACCTGCGCCATGACCCCGTCGGTGACCACCTTGGTGACCAGCCCGGTCAGGCGGTTGCGGGCCGAGCTGACCACGCTCGTCGGGTCCTTGGGTGCTACCCCCGAGTGCGAGACGGCGAACTCGGCCAGCGCCCGGCCGGGCACGACCATGCGTCCGGCGTCGTCGCGGTCCGCCGGCAGCGCACCATCGTCGATCCACCGGCGCACGGTGTCGTCGCTGACACCCAGCAGGTCGGCGGCTTCTCGGATCCGGATCGTCGACATTGGGCCCACTCTATCCGTAGATGCGTCGCCACAGCGCTATTATCTCCGCGTTCGCGGACGTACGGGGCATATCGCCGCAAATCGCCCGCTTAGCCGGTTCAAAGCGCATCCCCAGCATCCGGTCATAGCGTCGAGGCATGACCTCCACCGAGAACGGCTGAGCGGATGCCCGGAAGTGTGCCGCCGCCACCCTCGCTGACCGACGTCGCCGGCGACGTCGTCCTCCACCTGGGCGTGTCGCTGTCCGCGGCGGTCGGATTGACCGTGGCTCTGTTGGCGATCCCGGAAGACCGTGGTGGTGTCGTGGCGGCCACGGTGCGCACGACGGTGGCGGTGCCCGCGGCAGCCGTGGTCGCCGTCGCGGCGGTCGTGCAGTTCGTCGGTGCCGGACCCGCCGGTGTCGGTGCCTACGTCCAGGCCGTCGTCTTCGCCACGGTCGTCGTCGGCCTGCTCGTGCTGAGCCGTCGCGCCTCGCGATGGCTGGGCGGCGGGATCGCAGTCCTGGCCGCAATTGCGATTCTGACACCGTTGCTCCCCGCACCGTCTTCTCCAATCGCGGTGTGGATGCGCAGTCTTCTCACCGGTGTCCACGTTCTGGGGGCGATGTTCTGGGTCGGCGGTCTGGTGGTGCTGGCCTCAGCCGGACTGGTGACTCGTCGGCGCGGAAGACGCTGCGAAGATGGCTCATTCGCCGAGCGGGCGTCCCGCGACTGGCATCAGGTGTGGGAGCGCTTCGGGGTCGTCGCGCTGTGGGCGGTCGGCGCGTTGATCGTCAGCGGGGCCTGGCTGAGCTGGAGTCACGTCGGGACGCCCGCCCAACTGCTCACCACCACCTACGGCCGGTATCTCGCGTTCAAACTCGTGCTCGTCGTCGCGCTCGTGGCGGCGGGTTCCTACAACGTGCGCGTCCTGACCCCCCGCGTCCGGGAGGCACGACGCCGCAACGACTTCCGGTCGGCATTCCATTCGGCGGTCGAACACTTTCCGGCAGTCGTGACCGCCGAGGCATGTCTGGCCGTCGCCGTGTTTGCGATCGTTCCGTTCTTGCGCGGGTCTGCTCGCTCGGAAGCCGGGTGGGCTGCGGCGCGCTCCTTCGACCTCACCGTGTTAGTCACCGGTCTCGTCCTGGTCCTGCTGACCGGTGCGGCGCTGTGGGCGGGCTCACGGAAGGCGCGACGGTGAGGCAGCGACGTCCTGTGGCTCAACGGTCGGCCAGGTACCTGACCGCAGCCTCTGACGTAGGGCGACTGGGACTTGAACCCAGGACCAACGGATTTGCGATCGGCCCTTCTTGGAGGGTCCGAGCTTTGCCCGTTAGACATTGCCGCACAACGGTTTTGATCGCCCTGGCGTTACCAACGGGCCCGGACAATCCTTGATGTTTCTCGGACATATCCGCCTAATAAGCGTCGACTGCCTAAGAGCGTCTCTAGCTCAGTGAATTGTCGGTAGGACTCGCGGGCACCGGGCAACCAAGGCCTACCACCGGCTAGGCGAAGTGCCGCTTGCCGGCCCCCTCGTTGAGCAGAACCATCCCCCGCGGGCCGGGCCGCGCTTCTGCGATCTGGTTCGTGGCCGGCGGTTCCGGAACATTAGTCAACCCGCCGACCAGGCCGCGTGCGGTGCTATTTCGGGAAACCGAGCAAGACCATCCGCACCCGCTCCTGCGTGTCGAGGTCCAAAAGTTCTGGGCGTTCGAGGACACGCTTAAACGTGTCGATCGCGAGCCGTCCGGCCTGGGTCGCATAATCCGATACCTCCGTAATCTTGAATGACTTAGAAGGCGCATCACGTCCGGCCGACCCGTGAACGACGGCGCTCCGATGCCCATAGAGCTTCTTGACCTGATTGAACAGGTCTCGCCGCTTCTCGACGTCGTCAGGCGAAAGCAGCGTCGACATTGCTGCAGACACAAGGAATGTGGTGCTCTCCGAGTACCCGACGACGCTCTCCCATGCGATCACGAAGTCAATAAAGCAGTCGATCACATCACCTCTCTCCGAGAGGGCTTGGAGGATACGGGTGCGCGCGAGCCGCAGACTTGCGTGCAAATTGTCGGTTGGAACGAAGTATCGAGCTACCCGTTCCGCAGCTAGACGATCGATAGCTTGGTCCCGGAAGTTGCTCTCACCGGCGCCCGCCGAGCCGAGCGAATTGCCGCCATGGCCCGTCAAAGGGTTGCGATAGATCGTATAGACCCAGACAGGCCCGAGGAGCCGCCGCTGCGGAGAGGCGAGCGCGATGGCGAATCGAAGTTGCAGCACGCGCTCGGGAAGCGACTCCGATAGCGCTTTTCGCTTGTCCGCGTATGTAATTGACCTTTCATTCTGTTCCGCGAACTCGCGCAGGATCTCCTTCGGGTCATCGTTCATGGACATTGACTGCAGGGTAACGTCTCGTAGCTGCAATTCAGTAGATACTTCGGCGACCAGCGTCGCCTTCTTCACGAAGGACGGCACGGCATGCTTTTCGAATACCGATGGTCGACGAATCATCATGTTCGGCAACTCGATACGTGGCACATCGTCGTCCAGGGCCACGTTGCAGAGACCCACATATGCGACGGCGTTAACGGGCCCACCTGCAGCTAGTTCACGGGCTTGGGTCAACGACTCGGCGACCGAATCACAAACCTCCCGCAAAACATCATCGGATGTATCACACGTAAGCCTCAGCGATGCGATGAGTGCCTCCGGGACATGGCGGACGTCTAGGCTGCCCCCGCTACCATCCGTCCAATGAGCGATGACGGGGTTCATGTAGTAGGCAGCCATCTGACGCTCCACCGCATCAAGATTCGAGTCTGCTTCGGCCGCCCGCGTAAAAAGGGCTGCGATAGGTTCACCCTCCTTCATTACGCGAAGAACCAGTTCCCGATGAAGCGGGTGCGTCGCCAACGTTCTCATCAGCGTTGATTCGTCGCAGAGCCGCGCGGCGACGACGTCCATTGCCACGATCTGCAATGCGCTGTCCAGTGAACCGTCGTCGTCTATCGGCGGCCTCAGACCACCGCACTTAACATGAAAGTGCGTTGCTTGGCTGCTCTTTAACTCTGACTGATAGCTGATCAACGCTTCGCCGATTGCTCCGTCAGACAATTCGTACTCGTAGCCGGGGAGTTGTCGGAGGATCGAGGTCAGTTCACCGATCACTTCGCGTTGCGTGTCGTTGGGAATATGATCAAAGACCCTGTCCGACGGAACGTTAAGCATGAACGCGAACAACTCAGGCGTGACAACTCGCGCGATCTCGAAGATGATCATTCGCGTTTCGCCCCCCTGAGCCTCTAAGAGTTCGTCGAAGTCCATGGGCGTGGGTTTCCGTCTTGCCTCGGGCACAGCTCGCGCGGCGACAGCGTTGCTCCGCTCAATCTCGACTTCGTAGGCCGCCTGTTGCGCAGCGATCTGGTCGTCATTGAGACCATCGTTGACCCAACTTTCTGCCTGGCGATGCAACTCCCGGAGTCCGGCTCGGAGAACTCCCTCTATCTCGCTACGAGGCCGCTTTAGGTCAAGGTATGCCTCAGCACACGTTTGCTGAAGCTTGGCCATCACGGCCATCACTATGAGCTCGGACACGGTGCCTGTCTCGGCCTGCCGGTTCTTCAACTCATCAACAATCAGCAGCCCTGCGCCCTGACAAAATTCCAAGCCGGTTTCGCCGTCGACTCTCACCAAGGATTCAGCGACGTCAGACACCCATTCCCGCCATCGCGCTGCATCTAAATCAACCATGCGGCCACCATGTCACATACGCCACCCAGGGCTAGGCCGGTCATCGTGCGGTCTCCGAAGTCGTTAATCTGCGAAGGTACCGACAAGCGCTATGGAACCCTACGAAAACGGCCCCGCGCTGACGTTCGGAAGCCGTTCTCCTTAGTAGCGAAAGTAGTTTCAAACCCGCGACCTCTCGGTTGTGAGATCGCGGAGAGGAATGTGGCCGTACCGTCATATTCCATATGACCAGCTCAGGGCCCATGCTGAGTGAGACTTGGTACTGCCCGTTTCGCTTGGTCTCGGCCGTTTCACGGAGTTTCGTTCACAAATCCGTTCACTAATTTGGGGCCATGGGTTTGCCAGTGTCGCGCCGGCTCGCGCGTGCGGCAAGGTGCGCAGAGCGGAACCGAACGGAGGACGCACGCCCGAGGATTTTGCAACGATAGTTGCGATACTCCAACCGTAGTTGGAGAAGAAAGTGGTTCCAACGATGCATTTTAAACCGACCACTCGCCACCGTGACGCCGACGTTGGACGGCGACGTCCTGGCCGTTCTGGCAAACAGCGCCGTGGCCTTTGCGATCACCCAAAGTCAGCGCATCCTGACCACCGCATCCGGAGAGGGCATCCGCAAGGTCCTCAACCGGGCTCACCGCTCAGGGTGTGGTCCTCCACGATCACGTCGGGAGGACCGATACCTACCAACTCAACACCGAACATCCCGCCGCCGAGTCGATCATCGCACTGTCGCGAATCGCCGCGACGTTCCTGAACCGTCTCGAAACACACCTGGAGGGATGGGGCGATGCTCTCAGGTACGCGGCGGTGTTCGAATCCGCCGCGACACGTCGGATGAACTTCGACAGCGATATCGACCTGCTCCTGGTACGCGCCTCCGACCCCGACGACTCAAGCGAGAACGCCGATTTGGTTGCCTGGGAGCAACGGGTAGCGGAACTGGGACGCCTGGTCACCGCATGGACCGGTAACGACGGCCGCGTCGTCGAGTACACCCAGGATGAGATCCGCGCCGCAGCCGCGGCCGGCGAGCCGCTGCTTTCTGGCGTGGCCGGAGAAAGCTTGACCATTGCCGGGACGCGGGCGTGGCTTAACAGCCGGACCAAAGCCTAATCGAGGCCGTCGATCGAAACCCTGTGGCCTCCGGTTGCCCTAGCGAATTGCATGGTGCCTGCGGCTGCTGTCGCAGGCCGTCGAGCACTTCGCCCTCGATCAGCGCGGTCAGAGAGGATATAGCCCACGCCGTCGAAATCGATGGTCAGAAGAGCAGCCCGTATTCTCGACCTGAACCCATCGCGAGATTGACAGAGTTGGCCGCCTGGCCAATCCGCGCAACGAGCCCAGGTCTATCGGTGACGGTCAGGGTGAACTGTTTATCATCGCCCGGAGCGTTCGACCGCTCGAAGAGTAAATATGCGTTGTCGTAGCTTTCCGGGCCGTCCGTACCTGGGATCGGCAGGTTTATCTTGTCCATCTCATTGTTGCCGAATCGAACCGATCTAGGTACGGACGGGAATCCTGGCACCTGGATATTGACGTCACCAAAGATAGTGTTCCTCTGGACCTTCTGGGGCGAAAATCCGAAGAAGACCCGTGTGCCGCGTGGCGTGTCTAATTGGTTGCCCGTCTTGCCGGGACCGCGATTGTGATAGAGCTTGTCGGTCTCGAACCAAATTGTTTTCGCCGCGGCGAGCTGGACAGTCAGAGCTCCATAAACTTCGTGTTCGTCAGCCGACACAAGATAGTTCTGCGTTGCCGGGGTCTCTTCTTCGGGAGGAGTGCGGGGCCCCGGCTTGCTCTCATACCGCGCCCGATACTCGTTTAGGATCTCTCTAAGCGGCACCGCCGTCGCCCAAGCGTCCTCGAACCAATCCAGAAACGGCCCAGCTCCCTTCAGGTGTCGCCGGTCTGAGCGGCTCAGACTGCTCCCGGTCCAGGCCTGCTTTACGACGACCTCGGAGCCGGTCGCCAATGCGCTGACAGTCAGATTCGCTGAGCCAACTACAAGGGCGCTTGGCGACCTCCACTCTGCCTGCCTGAATAAGTAGCTCTTGGGGTGAAACGTACTGGGCGGCCGCAGTATCGGAGAGGCGAGTATCGATTCGCCATTCGGAATGCGGACCTCTGCGTTCGACAATTCAGACAACTTGGCGAGAGCTGCGGGCTCAGTGGTGCCGAAATCCATGCTCACTAGAAATCGCTTAGACGCATCAGGCCAAGACGGAAAGGCGCCCAACCGTTTATCAAGTAACGCGACGCCCGCGTAAGTTGCGTAGGCAACCGCCACATCCACAAAACGGTAGGCGCCGGCGTCTGACGCGGCTGCGGTGATTGCAGCCAGCGTCTCCTCGACGCGTCCCACACTCGAATCTTGAGAATGCACACTCACGGAGTACGGCATTCCATCTCACCCCTTTGACCATAATTTTGATCGCGGCATCGAAATGTACCCGAAGTGGGCAGTCTGATATCGAGACGCGGTCGATGTGGCGGATCAGTGTAAGTCGGCGCGTGTCGGGCTCATCACCCGCCTGACGCATAACCCCATCACGGGCGGACGAATCACGGTTTTTCAACGACAGGCCAACCTACCTGGCCGTATTCGCGGCGCTCGCTCGCCGCGGACTTCAACTAACGCGAGCGGCGTGGCCGGTACGCGACCGTGTCCCCAGCGAACAGTAGTGTCACCAGCGTGGTGGCCGAATCGGTAAAAGACATTGTCGTGCGCCTCGCGTCTCGCAAGCCGGTGCGACCAGAGGCAACGACTCAAGCTGACATCTACATGTTGCTCACCGCATCGTCGCTCGGGCTCGCTCCCGATGATGTAGTCAAGGTTGAAGCTCAGGTGGCAGATGGCACACGGCGCCGCATCGATATCGAGGCTGGGCACGTCGTGATCGAAGTGAAGAGGGACCTTCGGGTCGGCAACATTAGCGATTACGAGGAACAACTCGCCGGGTACGTAACGCAACGATCCAAAGAACTGGGCACAAGATTCGTCGGAATCCTGACCGACGGGACCTATTGGCGTCTATACCACCTCACCGAGCGTGAGCTAAGGCTGATCTCGGAGCTGACGCTCAGTGCGCAGATGCCCGACGCCGACAAGCTGCTTATTTGGCTTGAGTCCATCATGGCGACCCGAGACCAGATCCGGCCGATCCCCATCGAAATCGAAGAGCGGCTGGGGGCCGACTCGCCAGGGCACCGGCTCGATTACGAATCACTTTCGGCGCTTTATGCGGCGAACAGCAACGACCCTGAGGTAAGGCTCAAACGCGAGCTGTGGGCAAAATTGTTGCGTACCGCCTTCGGACAGGCGTTCACCGACGACGCCAAGCTGTTCATCAACCACACGTTGCTCGTCATCACCGCCGAGTTAATAGCCCATGCCGCTATTGGTTGGGATGTTTCTCCCCATGGCCCATTAACGCCAATACAACTCACCTCTGGCTCCGAGTTTGGCACCTCGCAGATTCACGGAGTTGTGGAAGCAGATTTCTTCGATTGGGCTGTGCAGGTAGAGGGAGGCCAGCAATTCGTTGCTGAGCTTGGACGCCGAATCGCCCAGTTCGATTGGACAAGGGTGGAACATGATGTGTTGAAGATCCTCTACGAATCCGTGATCCCGACCGAGGAACGGCAGCGCCTCGGCGAGTATTACACCCCGGACTGGCTTGCCGACCGGATTGTAAATGCCACTGTCACAGACCCACTCGAGTCCCGCATCGCTGATCCAAGTTGTGGTAGTGGGACTTTCCTATTCCATGGAGTACGGCTGTATCTCGCTGCCGCCGAAGCTGCTGGTATACCGACAGGGGAGGCCGTTTCTCGAGCCACGTCGCAAATCATCGGCATGGACGTACACCCCGTCGCCGTTACGCTCGCGCGAGTTACATACCTGCTAGCCATAGGACTTGACCGCCTCAATAGCGACGATCGAGGCCCGTTGACTATCCCTGTCTACCTGGGTGATTCAATGCAATGGGAACAAAACCGCGATCTGTACGGCGGGGTTGACACGGTATCCATCGCAACTGCTGGCGATGAACTCGTAGAGGGTGGCGGAGTACTGTTTGGCGACGATCTGGTTTTTCCACGCTCCATTCTCGGCGACGCGGGGCGATTTGACCGGCTGGTTTCCGCGATGGCGGATAAGGCGCTCGACGTCACAAATAAGAAGGACAGCACCCTCATCGACCCAGTGCTGAAGAGGTTTGTTGTTACTGACACCGAAGGGGCGATTCTTCGCGCGACCTTCTCAACGATGCGAGCGCTGCACCGAACCGGACGCAACCACATCTGGGGCTACTACGTCCGAAATCTCATTCGCCCTTTGTGGCTGGCAGAACCGGACAATCGAGTCGACGTCCTAGTCGGCAACCCCCCCTGGCTTAGGTACTCGAAAATGACCGGCGGGATGCAGGAGCGATACAAGAGGCTAGCCACACCCCGCAACCTTCTATCTGGGGCGCTGGGGGCATCAGCCCGAGATCTTTCGACGTTATTCGTCGTGCGCGCAGTGGAACTGTATCTGCGCGGCGGCGGCGCTTTCGCCTTCGTTATGCCGCATGGAGTTCTCACTCGGAAGCCGCATAGCGGATTCCGCAGCGGGCGGTGGGCAATCGCCACCGGGGACCATCTCACAGCGGAATTTGGGACGAGCTGGGATCTAGCTGAAGCAACCACGGGGTTTCCCATGGTCTCCTGTGTAGTCACGGGGCGACGCTCAGCTGCTGCAGGGCCGATGTCGCTCACCACAATGAAGTGGAGGGGCCATCTGCGGCGGCCGGACGTACCGTGGTCGAGCGCAGCGGCCAGTCTGACGCACCAGGACGGAACAGTTGCGGCCCATGATGGGGCTGGCGGATCAGAGCCGTCACCTTATAAGTCGGTCTTTCGCCAGGGCGCAGTTCTGGCACCTTTAATGGCATTGTTCGTTACCAAGGTTAGTGCCGGACCTCTCGGCGCGGGTGCTGGACGCGTATCGGTCACATCGTTGAGGACCAATCTAGAGAAGGAGCCTTGGAAGAGTGCGCCTAGCCTTTCCGCCAAAGTCGAGTCGCAGTTTATCTGCCCTGTGTATCTCGGTTCTACGGTTCTCCCCTACCGTTCACTCGATCCGCGCAGCGCTGTTCTTCCGCTGGGCAATGGCGGCAACATCCTCACCGCGTCCGAAGTCGCCGAGCGTCCGGGCCTCAGCACCTGGTGGGATCAGGCCGAAAAGACTTGGGACGCTTACCAGCCTGGTCATCTGCTAGACCGGATAGACTTCCACGGTCAATTAACTGCGCAACTCCCAGCCACATCATTGCGGGTGGCTTACACGAAGGCAGGAAACTCGATCGCAGCTGCTGTAATACGTGACTCAGCTGCTATTGTCGACTTTTCTCTGTATTGGGCAGCCGTGTCGAGCGAAAACGAAGGCCACTACCTATGTGCCATCCTAAATTCGCAGACCCTCCTTCGTCGGGTCAAGCCACTTCAGACCCTTGGTCTGTTTGGCGCTCGTCACTTCGACAAGTATGTATTTGGCATCCCCTTCCCTCTGTATGACAACTCGAAGGATATTCACGTTGCGATAGCTTCGCTTGGAGGAATGGCGGAGAGAATTGCGTCCGAGGTAGACGTCTCCGGTTGTCGTACATTTCAAGCAGCTCGCAAGCTTGTCGCAGCAGCTTTGAAGGCAAGCGGAATCGCTGAGCAAATCGACGCGCTTGTGGCCGAATTGGTGCCCGAGGATGTGTCGGTCAACCCATCCGCGTGAGAGGCGATGTTGAGGAGGTCCGTGCTTCTGCAACTCCTTCGGCTGCCGTAACCGAATGCTCAACGGAATGGAAGCTGCTCACACTTCGGCGACACAAACCCCAGCCGTCAGCCCACCTAGTTGGGTTGCCCGGTAACCGCCTAGGAGAGCTGCAGAGCTCCGTCTACATCGCGGCCTCTAACTGCTCACGCCCACCAAATGTCCATTGCGGCAATAATTTCCGTAAGCTCATTACCTAATGGAAGGATTCAAATATCTAAGCGGATGGGAATGGGAGCGGTTATCTGGGTTGCTGGCGTGTTTCTTGTGGTCGCCTGCGGATCGGGGTCCGGCGTAAAGGATGACACACCGATTGCGACCGCTAGTTCACCTGAGGAGGACCCCGTTTGTTGCTCCAGTCGCTATGTGACTTGGGTTGATGGGTCGTGGTCAATTGTGGAACGAACTCGGAGCGCGTGAGCTCGCCGTGAGCGGAGTGGGCCTGTTGTTGGCGTTGTAGTCGATGCGCCAGTCTTCGATGATCATGCGGGCCTCCAGGAGCGAATCGAAGCGCTATGAGTTGAGCAGTTCATCACGCAGGCGGCCGTTGTCGAAACGCACATAGCAGGGCGCCCCATGAGCGAGGACCAGGCGATCGAGGACACCATCGACGTCGATGCTGCGACCGACCGGGCTTGAACTGGGCGCCCTTCCCCATGTTGGGGTCTTTGTCATCACCAAAGCGGCCTGCGCATTCGAGAATCGCCGTCCGATTTCCGCCCGATCGAGATCGCGTCATGAGTCACTATTGATGGCACAAAATAGAGAATTTCACTGACTAAATATTAGTCCTTGATACCAGACATCGTATATGGGTAATTGCAAACTGCCGCCGACACCATACTGGACATGCATCAGAAGCCATCCCTCGCCGTTCTCTTTAGCGTAATCTGCCAGTTTCGGCATGATGAGTCCATTAAAACCGCCGTGCGAGATTGCCTCGCAATCGACTTTCATATCAACACCAACTTGATCGTAGGGATTTACTACTGTAGGCGCATCCATTCGCGCCACGATCATATTTTCTCCATTTTCCAGGCGCATCGTGACTGCGAGGACTACTACGTGCCCAGGCGTACGTCCTTCGTTGTTGAAGTTGAGTCGCGCAACGAAAGGGTGAGATGGATCTTCGCAACTTCCGGCAGTCTTCAAGGTTCCACTAACCGAGATCAAGGCGCCAGCCGTCTGGAGATTTGACTGCGCCACGTCCAGAGATTGTGTGGCCGTCTGCCATGAGAACCAAGCGGCCACAGCCGAGGCAGCAGGAGCTACAAGGGCGCACAGTGATATCGCAATGGTCGCAAGCTTCAGGCGGTGCTCCAGTCCCTTGACCCGGTCTTCAAGGGACCGCTTTGGTTCGACCGACGGTGCCGGAGTATCCGATACCGCAGCGGCTTCCGGGTCCGGTGGTTCATCCGCTCGCAGATCGTCCTTATCGCTCACACATATCCCCCGTACCTCAGCAGCTTCCAACAGAACCGAAGCGTTACTTAACTCTTCCCCTTAACCTTGACTAGGCTTTTGACGCGCCCCTTCGTTCTGCGCCACCGCACGATTGTGGCCTTGATCGCGTTCTCACGCCACCCGTGAAACTTAAATTCAGCTGGCGGCCTGTAAAGCGTGCGCTCCCATACGACACTGTTGGCATCGGCAAACCGAAGAACAGCTTCCACGTGTTCGGGTTGTATATTGCGGAATCGCTGGGGAATCGTTGACGAGTATTCCCTGTAATCGCCTGGCTGAATTATCTTGTCCATATACTCGTCCTCATCGTCCATTACACTGACGTATTGAACTAGTCCAGGTATAGGGTCAAACAACAGGCTCGCTCGCGACCGATGGCGCTTGAGCACTTCCTTGTTCAGCCTGACGACGATGGCGACATTCATGATTAGGGCGTCCGAGTGGTTGAAAACTTTGCCTCTAACACCCGAAAGATTGTCGGTTTCCATATCTTCACTGAACCTGGCAGTGAAGGTGATCTTCGATGCCTGCCCTATCCGCTTGTCTTTCTGATTTACTCGCAGCACCTTGAAGCCGAGGAATAGCGAGCCAGCCGTCAACAAGGAACCAACCCACTGCCCCGCAGTACCCCAGACCGACGCCAAAAACGGGTACTGCCACAAATCCCCCAAGTTCACCCGGCGATCATCTCATCGCTGCGAGTTTGACTGTGGCGAACGATTTCTAGCGCCCATCGAACCCTCTTGACCTGCAGGTCTTCCCTAGCGGTGGGATGTAGGTAGGTACACCGCACGTTTTGCACCAGTGCGTTCAGTGCAACACCCTGCAGTCGTAGTGGGATGTTCCCACTAGGGCGTTCCCTGTCAACCTGTGGCCATTCGGGCAGTGGCTAGGTGCTTGTTCCTCCCAGCCTCGCCCGTGAGCTGCAGACGCATCGCCAGAGCTCCACAAAAGGTTCGAGTCTGTCGAGATGGTTCGTGATCGGACGAGTTAAAAGTGCTAACGACGGGGTGGGTCGTTGTCACTGCGCAGCCCGTCGTCCTGTAACCGCAAAGCGGTCGCCCATCGTCGCTAGAGCTCGAGGTCGTCGCCACGATCGCGGATGCGGGTGCTGGCGGTCGCGCGGCTGCGACCCATCGCGGCGGCCACACCCTGGACAGCTCTGCGCCATTCGGCATGGGCGGTGGCGCGCCCGCCGAGGGCTGCGTCCCGTGCGGCGAGGAGAGCGGCGATCCGTTCCGGCAGCAGGTGACGCGGCGAACGCGAGGCGATCTGGTGGCCGGTGACGGGGATGTCGTCGTGAGTCGCGACGATTGCATGGACAAGCTTCCCGGCCTGATTCGCGGTTCCCCGCTGCATGACGAGCAGGCCGCCGGAGGTCGTCGGATCGTGTTCCGCTTCGGTAAGCCGTTCGTAGACGTAAGCGGAATTGGCATCGCGGCCACGGGTCATCGCCACGTAGAACAGCGAGCGGGTGGCGTTCTCCCCGAGGACTGCGTGCGTGGTGTCGGCGGTGACGCCTTGAGCCGAGTGCACCGTGGTGGCATACCCGTGGGTGAGGTGCTCGCGGACGTAGTCGGCGTCGAACATGACGCGGCCGCGGTCGGATAGTCGTTCAGCCGCCACCCGATTCGTCCGAGGATCGATCGCGGCTACACGCCACCGGTCGCCGTTGCGCACCGGATCCGCCGCTGCGTCGTGGTCCTCCGCCCGCCGGACATCAACGGTGGGGTCGTTGCGGCGGGACAAAATCAGGTCCCCCACGGCGATGCGCTGCCCTCTTGCGGCGGTGACGGTCGGCGCGTCATGGGGGATCGTGTCGTCGTGGATCCGGCGGTTCAGCGCGTCGGCCATCTCGGTGGTGTCACACAGCAGCAGTGCGTCCTTGCCGATCGCGACGTCCCTCCGGTAGCCGTCCAAGGCGTCGGTGGCCATGGCGATCTGATCCCCGCACCGCAGCCGATCATGGTCGCGGTACCAATCGACCGCTTTGCGGACCGCCTCCAGCTCACCATTCCGCAACGCCAGCGATGCTGCCCGTTCCTCCGGGTTGCGCATCCGCCACACCTCCGAGAGATGCTGTGTCCACGGCAGATCAGTACACAGTTGGGCGAACATCCCGCCGCGGGCCTTCACCGGGGCAAGCTGGTAGGGATCGCCAACCAGGACGGTCTTGACCCCTGCGGCTGTGGTGGCTGTGAGGAGCTGGCGGAGGTCGTCGGTGCCGACCATCCCCGCCTCGTCCACCACCACCAACGTCCCGCGGTCGAAAGTCAGGGTGCCGTTTCGCAGATCCTGCAGGGCCTTTGCGATCGTGAAGCCTTCGTCGCCGGCACCCTCGCGCACCGCGACGTCGACGGCCCGACCGGTCGGGGCAAGCACCAGCACCCGGGCTCCGGGACGGCGATGCGCCGCGGCGCGCAGCGCACGTAGTGAGGTTGTCTTGCCCGCACCCGCGGGTGCCGAGAGCGGCTGCACCAACCAGGGTGACCGACCGATCGCCTCAACCGCGGCCCGCTGATCCGGCGACAGGCCCGCGGTGTCCCCCTCCTTCACCCACAGCTGCGCGCGGTCATCGCGAGCGTCGGCCATATCCAGCACCGCGACTTCCTCGGCCAAGATCCGGCTCAAGGTGAACCGCTCATGGCCCTCGCGTTGATGGCGTTGCCGGGGCGCGGTGAGGCGCATCCCGAGCTCGTCGACCGCGGCTTCCACCGCCTCCCACGGTGACCGTTCTCCGTCGACGGGGAGTTGCGCGCCGATGATCTCCACCAGGTCGGCCCGGGTGAACGCGGCCTTGTCGATTTGTTCGGCGGCGTCGGCGAGACGCGCCCGGTCGAACGAGGTGCGCCCGACGGCACGACGCGCGGAGCGTGCCTGCTCGAAAGACGCTTGGTCCAGGCGCACCCCCCGCGGGTCCGACCGCCACTGCTGCAGCAGTTCCGGCCAGGCGAGCTCCTCCGGTTTGGCCGGTCGGGTGGCCTTTTGCGCGGCTGCGAGCTGCGCCGCACTCAACGGCCCGTCGACCACGGTGAGGTGGCGCGCCGCCCACTCCCGCAACTGAGACGAGCGCCGCGACCATGCGGTGATCGAGCTCCGGTCGATGCCGGCGAGTTCGGCCATCCCGGTGTGCGGGTCCACCGGCTCCCACTCGAATCCCAACGAGCGGTGCAGTTCCCGCCGCAGGGTGGCCTGGTAGATCACCCCAGCCGCTTTCGCCTCGTGAAACAGCGACGTCCCGTCGATCGACACCAGCGCCCCGTCGGCGCGGGCTTGGCGGTTGGGGACGATGACGTGGGTGTGCAGGTGTGGATCCCCGCATCGCGATGTCTCGTGCTGATAGGCCACCGCCACCAGACCGGGAAGGTGCACCAGGTCCTTCTGCTCGGTGATCGGGTTGTGCACCCGGGTGTAGCCGGCATGGGTGGCGAGGTACTCCATCGCCTCGGCCAGGGCGGTGGTGTGCGCGTCGGCGATCCCCTTCGCCACCACGTCATCAGCCTTCAGCGCCCGGACCACCGACACACTCTTCGGTGCGGCGAACGTCAAATCGAAACCGTGGACCCCCCGCTCACCGAACCCGCGTCCAGACCCTCCACCGGGGGCGACCCCGTCGTCGAGCCAGCGCGCCACCACCCCGGCGTCGGCCTCACCCCCCGCGCGCTGGGTGTCCGAGAGCCCGACCAGCCCGGCCGATGTGCGGGTGTCGCCGGCGCACAGCCACACCGGGGTACGGGTGTCGTGTTCGGAGTAGTACTCCCCCAACCCACCACCGGCACGCTGGAAGTCCGTGGTGGCGCGCTGCGCGGATGCGGCGGTGTCGAGGTAGTAGGTGATCGACCACCGCTTCAACTTCGAGATCGTCAACACCGCAGCCACCAACCAGGTATCAAACCCCAAAGTCAGAACGACTGCCCCGCAGTCACTTTCGGTCACGCCCCACACGCAACCACCACCAGTATCGCACCTTGTGCAAATGTGCCACTGCAGTTTCTGGGGTAATGAGGCGAGGAATTATCTGTAAGAGTTTATGAGGCAATGGTTTTGGAGACGATGAGAATGGGTCGGCGACGTATGGGACTGAGATGAAAGGAGGTTGGGAGGGGACGGGAAGGCGTGGGAATTGATTTCGTGGGGATCGCGAGCCGAACTTTCGCCGAGGCCGCGGTGAAACCTGTCGGCCAGAAATAGCGGGGAGGCTGTCTCCCTTCGGACTTACAGTTGGGTAATCCGAACTGGGGCGGACCGACAAGGGAGTAACCGCCATGGATGAGAACTTTGATGACAAGTGGCTGACCCGCCAAGAGCTGGCCGACCGATACGGGCTACCGGTGAAGACGCCGGCCGAGTGGGCCTCGAAGGGCACGGGTCCGCGTTACGCGAAGTTCGGCCGGCACGTGCGCTACCTGTTGAGCGATGTAATGGACTGGGAACGAAAGCAATTCGCCGAGGAAAAACGTCACCCGGCGTGACTACCATGGCGAGATGATCGATTCACCAGCCAGCACAGGCACCACGCCTGCCGGGCAGCCCCAGGGATAGTGCCGTGGCGGGCAGACCCTCGCTGAGAATCGGCGAGCACGGCAAGATTCGACGAGAGTATCTCGGCGGCGGAGTGTGGCTGGCCTTCTGCCGCTTCCGCGACACCGATGGCGTGACGCGCCGCGTTCAGCGCGTCGGGCCCGCCGATGCGCACGACAAGCGCGGCAAGCTGGCCGAGGACGTCTTGATGGACGCGCTAGGCGAACGCCGCCCGCCATCGGAGGCAGGGCCGGACGCGATCGGCCCGGACACGTTGGTGATGGCCCTGGTCGATCAGCACCTCGCACGACTGGCGGAAGACGGCAGATCCGTCGCCACCCTCGCTACGTACAAATTCGCGGCCAACAAGCTGAGGAAGTTCCTCGGCGGCGTGCGGGTGCGTGAAGCGAATACCTCTCGGCTGGACGCGGCCCTCCGGTCGATGAGAGAGGCGCACAACGCGACGATGGCCAAGCAAGCGAAGACGATCCTTCGCGGCGGCCTCCAACTCGCGGTGATGGCCAACGCGCTCTCCGCGAACCCCGTGAGAGACGTACAGCCCTTGCGGGCCAAGACTCCGCCCAAGGGAGCCAAGGCGTTGACCGCCGAGCAATTGCGCCGACTGCTGGCCGAGGTATCGGCGTCGGAACGATGCCGAGAGATTGATCTGGTCGACCCGATCACCGTGCTGGCCGCCACCGGCTTGCGAGAGTCCGAGTTGCTCGGTCTGCGGTGGATTGACTTCGACGATGACGCCGGGACGCTGACCGTGACCGGCAAGCTGGTGCGGGCGACCGGGTACGGGCTCACCCGCGTCGACGAGACGAAGAGCGCAGCCGGTAAGCGGACGCTGCCGCTGCCTCGCTTCGCGGTCGACGCCCTCATGGCGCGGCGGGGACTGCCGTTCCTCGGCGAGCAGCAGATGATCTTCCCGTCGACGGCGGGCACGTGGCGCGACCCCAACAATTTCAACAAGCAATGGCGTCAGGTGCGGGACGGGGTCGGGGGCGCCGGCGTCACCACGCACAGCTTCCGCAAGACCGTCGCCACCCTCATCGACGGTGGCGGCCTGTCCGCGAGGATCGGCGCCGACCATCTGGGCCACACGAACGTGTCCATGACGCAGGACAGGTACATGGCCCGAGGTAGGAGCCATATCGAGGTGGCCGACCTGCTCGACCGAGCCATAAACGACGAATAAACGTCGACTCGAGATTTTCGATCTTGAAAAATAGCCTCTGACGTAGGGCGACTGGGACTTGAACCCAGGACCAACGGATTATGAGTCCGCGGCTCTAACCAACTGAGCTATCGCCCCCTTGCGCTCGCGCGCGGCACCCATGATCGCACGACCGCCGCCGGCCGAAGATGCGGGCGCAGAGATCAGCGCGGCGCGTCGGCCAGGAACGTGTGCACGATGTCGCGCTGCCATCCCGGCACCGTCTCGCTGACCGCGGAGGCGAAACCGGCGTCGATCAGGCGCTTGCGCAACGCCGACGCCCCGTCGAATGTCGCGACGCTGCGCCGCAAGTGGCGGTACAGGGTGGCGTCCCTGGTCTGATACCAGCCCATCGGAATGATGATGCCCGCGCACACGGCGTTCCAGACCGCGGTCGCCAGTTTTGAGTCGGCGACCGAGTACTCGTGCAGCGCCAGCGTCGCCCCCGGTTTCAGCAGCGTACGGAACCGCCGTAGCTGGGCGTCCGGATCGGCCAAATTGCGCAGCAGGTAGGCCGCGAGGATCCCGTCGAACGGTCCGTCCACGCCGGCGGCGGCCAGGTCCTCGATGGGCGTGTGCACGAAAGTCACCGTCTCCGGCCACGACTTCGCCCTCGCCTGGGCCAACATTCCCGCCGACGCGTCGACGGCGACGATCTGGGCCTCCGGGGCGGCGTCGAGCAGCGCCGCGGTTGAGGCGCCGGTACCGCACCCGGCGTCGAGCAGCCGAAGTCCGCGGCCGCCGTTGGGAATTCGCATCCGTCGCGCGGAGATCCGCAGGTGTTCGTGGTATCCCGGGTTAGCGCCGACCAGCCGGTCGTAGGAGGGTGCCTCGACGTCGAAGGTGCTCGGCACGACTGCCCTGGGCAGGCCGGAGGAGTTCATGCTCATGTCGGCCAGTATGTCCTATCGCGCCGCGGGCAAAACCGAACCGTCAGCCGTAGACGGGTTGGCCGTCCACGCCGAGGAGGTACCGCTCGGTGCCCTCCTGCACTCGTGCCGCGTCGGCTCCGAGTGCCACGGCGATCTTGTTGACCGCGTTGCGCATCACGTCGAGCGTCAATTCGATGGCCTCGGCGTCGGAGAAGTGCTCCCGCACCCCGGCCGCGACATCGGGACCGATCGACGACGGCGTCCAGATCAGCGCGTCCACGTAGCGCAGCGCGGCCTTGTGCCGATCGCTCAGCAGGCTCGACGACCCGTAGTGCTCGATGTCGGCGTACATCGACTCCGTTCCGCCCGCGTCGAGCGCCGCACCTTCCCGCAGCGACTTGCACAGCCGGCAGTCGTGGGCGACGGCGCCGCGCAACCGCACCACCTCGGTGGTGATCGGGTCCAGTGCCCGCAGCGCGCCCACGGTGGGGACGAACTGGTTGAGCAGCAGGTCCAGCGGATCGGTGTCGCGGTCCCACACCACGGGTTCGACGACGGGCGCGAAGCCCAGCGCAGCCAGGCCCGCCCGCACCCGCGGCACGAAGTCGGCGACGAAGATGAGCCCGACCACGCGAAAGGCACTGTCCCCCAACGCCGCCATGAACGCGGCGCGCTGCTCGGCACTGATGACCGACACGTCGACGGCGAACTGCTCGGCGAACTCGACGAGTTCGGGCACGCCCTCGGGCTCCCGCTCGGCCGGCAACGGCGGCAACGACGTCGCACCCGCACACACCTCGCGGACCATCGCGTTGCGCCCGGCCTCGCCCTCGGGCGAGAGCGCCATCAAACGCGTCAGCAAGTCGTAGAGCCGGTCGTCGTCCATGCCCGTGATCATTGCGCCTGACTCACCGAGGACATGTGGAAATCGGGGATGCGCAGCGACGGCATCTTCGCCCTGGTGGCCCAGTCGCCCCACTCGCGCGGCAGGGTCACCTCACTGACCCCGGCTTCGGTAGCCCGGCGCAGGAGATCCAGCGGGCTCTCGTTGAAGCGGAAGTTGTTGACCGCCGCCGTCACCTGACCGTCTTCGACCAGGTACACGCCGTCACGGGTCAGGCCCGTCAGCAGCAACACCGTGGGGTCGACCTCGCGGATGTACCAGAGCGTGGTCAGCAGCAGCCCGCGCTCCGTGCGGCGGATCATGTCCGACAGGCTCGCCCACCCGCCGGTCATCAGCATGTTGTCCGCCGGAATCGCCACCGGCACGTCGAACTCCGCCGCCGCCGCCCGCGGGTAGGCCAGCGCGTTGATCGTGCCGTCCCGGATCCAGTCGACCCGGTCGACGTCGAGTCCGTTGTCGAACACCGACACCCGTTCCGAGGAACTCGTCGCCGCCACGAACGGCGTGCACTCCAGCCCTGCCGCCGCCGGATCGGAGTACAGCGTCAGCCCCAGATCGCCGAGCTTCTCTCCCACTCGGGTGCCGCCAGGCGCCGACAGTGCAGTGCGACCCTCCTGCGCGCCGCGACCGTCCATGGTCCAGCCGAGGTAGATCATCATGTCCGCCACCGTCGACGGCGGCATCAGCGTCTCGTAACGGCCGGCGGGCAGTTCCACGGTGCGATCGGACCAGCCCAGCCGGGTCGACAGCTCCTCGAGCATAAAATCAGTTGGCACGTTTACGAAGTCGGGCGTACCCACGCCCACCCACGCACTCGCACCGCTGCGCTTGGCGTTGACCTCCACCGACCCGGTCGGCTGGGTGAAGCGCCGCCGCAGACCCGTCGAGGTCGCGACGAACGTCGTGTCCAGTTCGTGGCGCGCGAACCCGTAGAGCTGTTCGGCCCCGCGGAAACCCTTGGCCAGACTCTTGGCGACGCCGGCGAACACGTCGGTGGCGGTCTCGGGCACCGGCGCGTCCCAGTCGACGGGAACGTCCTCACCCCCGAGGATCGGGGCACCGTCGCGGGCCTCCGGCGCCGAGCGCGCCGCGTCCTGCGAGGCGGCGACCAAACCGGGGATGGCCGACGCGTCGACCTCACTGGACTTCACCGAGCCGACGTGAGCGCTGTTGCCATGGCGCACAATCGAAATGACGGTGGTGTCGCGGCTGCGCGACTCACCGTTGGTGGTCATCGAGTTGCCCGCCCACCGCAGCGACGCCGTCGCCCGGTCGGTGACCACGACGATCGTCTCGTCGGCTCCGCCACGTCGGGCCGCCTCGACGAGGACGAGACCGGCGACGTCGGGTGCGCTGATCATTCCTGCCGTCCTGACTCTTCTCGCGTGTTCAACACGTTGATTCCCCGGAACAGCGCCGACGGGCATCCGTGACTGACGGCGGCGACCTGACCGGGCTGGGCCTTGCCGCAGTTGAACGCTCCGCCGAGCCGCCACGTCGACGGCCCGCCGACCGCCTCCATCGCACCCCAGAAGTCGGTCGTCACGGCCTGATACGCGACGTCGCGCAACTGCCCGTCGAGGCGGCCGTCGCGGATCCGGAAGAACCGTTGCCCGGTGAACTGAAAGTTGTAGCGCTGCATGTCGATCGACCACGACTTGTCGCCGACCACGTACACGCCGTCCTCCACCTTGGCGATCAGATCCGCGGTGGTCGTGTCCTCCTGCGCCGGTTGCAACGACACGTTGGCCATCCGCTGAATCGGCACGTGGTGCGGCGAATCGGCATACGAGCAGCCGTTGGACCGCGCTTCGCCGAGCCGGGGTGCGAACACCCGGTCGAGCTGGTAGCCGACGAAGACGCCGTCGCGCACCAGGTCCCACTTCTGTGCGCGCACGCCTTCGTCGTCGAAACCCGTAGTAGCCAAGCCGAAGTCGACGGTCCGGTCGGCGGTCACGTTCATCACCGGTGAGCCGTAGCGCATGACGCCCAGCTTGTCGGGCGTCGCAAAGGAGGTGCCCGCGTAGGCCGCCTCGTAGCCGATGGCCCGGTCGTACTCGGTGGCGTGGCCGATCGACTCGTGGATGGTGAGCCACAGATTCGTCGGGTCGATCACCAGGTCGGTCGGTCCCGCCACCACCGACGGCGCCTTGGTCTTCTCCGCCAGCAGGGACGGCAGCTCGGCGAGTTCACCCGACCAGTCCCACACGTCGTCACCCGCGACGTACTCCCACCCGCGGGCGGTCGGCGGCGCCAACGTGCGCATGGTCTCGAACGTGCCCGCCGCGGCGTCGACCGCGACGGCGTCGAACGTCGGCTGCACCCGGACCCGCTGCTGGGTGGTCGACGAGCCGAACGTGTCGGCGTAGAACGTCTGTTCCTTGACGGCCTGCAGCCCCGCGGACACGTGGTCGACGCCGTCGGCGGCGAGCAGCCGCCCCGAGTATTCGTCGAGCACGCCGATCTTGTCCGCGGCCGGGACGTCGAACGGGTCGACGAGGTAGTCCGACACCCACGTCACGTCGGAGTACACCGGCTCCGGAGCGAGCTCGATGCGTTCGGCGTTCAGCGGCGCCAGCGTGGTGGCGACGCGGACCGCCCGCCGGGCCGTCTCGGCCGCGACGGTCGGGTCGAGCTCGGCATCCGAGGCGAACCCCCACGTCCCGTCGACGATGACCCGCACCGCCAGCCCGACCTCGCGGCTGATGACCGACGTCTCCAGCTCGCCGTCGCGCAATTGCACGAGCTCGGTGGTGATGCGGTGAATCCGCAGGTCTGCGTAGCTGGCGCCGGCGGCCGTGGCCGCCGACAAGGCTGCGTCGGCGAGCTGGTGCCGCGGCAGCCCGAGGAAGTCGGCGTCGACACGTCTGAGCGCTGTCACGTCTCCACCGTAGCGGCACATAATGACGCCGTGGGTCGCCTGCACGTTCGCAACGCCGTCGCGGGATATTCGCTGCTCGCACCCAGCCTGTTCGGCGTGGTGACCTTCCTGCTGCTGCCGATGTTCGTCGTGCTGTGGTTGAGCCTGCACCGCTGGCACCTGCTCGGCCCGATTCAGTATGTGGGCCTAGACAATTGGCGGTCGGTGCTGACCGACGACACGTTCGGCACTTCGATGCTCGCCACCGCGGCCTTCATCCTGCTGGTGGTTCCGCTGCAGACGGTGCTCGGGCTCTTCGCCGCGACACTGCTGGCCAGGAACCTGCCGGGCAGCGGCTTCTTCCGGACGCTCTACGTGCTGCCGTGGATCTGTTCCCCGCTGGCGATCGCGGTGCTGTGGAAGTGGATTCTCGCCCCCACCGACGGCGCCGTCGGCACGGTCCTCGGTCGACCCGTCGAGTGGTTGACCGACCCCACGTTGGCGCTGCCCGTCGTCTCGGCCGTCACGGTGTGGACCAACGTCGGGTACGTCACGCTGTTCTTCCTCGCGGGCATCCTGGCCATCCCCCGCGACATCCAGAACGCCGCACGCACCGACGGGGCCGGCTCCTGGCAACGGTTCCGCTACGTCACGCTCCCGATGCTGCGGCCGACGCTGTTCTTCGTACTGGTCACCGGGATCGTCAGCGCGGCCCAGGTTTTCGACACCGTGTACGCCTTGACCGGCGGCGGACCCCAGGGGCGCACCGATCTGGTCGCGCACCGCATCTACGCCGAGGCCTTCGGCGCCGCGGCCGTCGGACGGGCCGCGGTGATGGCGGTCGTGCTGTTCGTGCTGCTGCTCGGCGTGACGCTGCTGCAGCACGTCTACTTCCGCCGCAGGATCAGCTATGACCTGGTCTAGGAACGCGGCGATCTACGCGGCCCTCGGCATCCTCGGGGTCGTCACCCTGCTCCCGTTCGGGCTGGGCCTGCTGACGTCGGTCACCTCGGCGCGGCAGTTCAACACCGACTCGCCGCTGTCGCTGCCGTCGCCGCCCACGGTGGCGAACTACCTCGGCCTGGCCGATGCGGGCTTCGGCCGGGCGATCGTGGTGACGGCCCTGATGACCGGCGTCGTCCTGCTCGGCCAGCTCACCTTCTCGGTCTTCGCCGCCTACGCGTTCGCGCGGATGGAGTTCCCCGGCCGCGACGCGCTGTTCTGGGTCTACGTCGCGACGCTGATGGTGCCGGCGACCGTGACCGTGGTGCCGCTGTACCTGATGATGGCCGAGGTGGGTCTGCGAAACACGTTCTGGGCGTTGGTGTTGCCGTTCATGTTCGGCTCGCCGTATGCGATCTTCCTGTTGCGGGAGTACTTCCGGACGATTCCCACCGACCTGATCCGCGCCGCCCGGATGGACGGCGCCAGCACCCTCGACGTCATCGTCCACGTCGTGCTGCCCGCGAGCCGGCCGATTCTGGTGACCCTCGCGCTGATCACCGCGGTGTCGCAGTGGAACAACTTCATGTGGCCGCTGGTCATCACAAGCGGGCGGACGTGGCAGGTGCTGACCGTGGCGACCGCCGGGCTGCAATCCCGCTACGACGCCCAGTGGACGCTGGTGATGGCGGCGACGACGGTGGCGATCGTCCCGCTGATCGTGCTGTTCGTGGCGTTCGGCCGCCAGATCGTCGGCTCCATCGTGGTGACGGGCCTCAAGTGACGCCGAGACTGCACTCACTGCGACGAAGTGCGAGTAACGAGCACGCTGAGCGCAGACTCGGCGCGCCCAAGTTCTCCACGCTCTTCGTCGGCGCACTGGCCCTCGTCCTTGCGGCGATGCTCGGCGCCGCGGTGCTCCTCGGCGGGTCCGGCGAGCGCTCCGGCAAGACCGTGGTGACGGTGCGCCTGTGGGACGAACAGGTGGCCGCGGCCTACCGCCAGTCGTTCGACGAGTTCACCCGCCAGCATCCCGACGTCGAGGTGCGTCTCGACGTCGTGGCGTACTCGTCCTACTTCGACACCCTGCGCACCGACGTGGCCGGCGGCGGCGCCGACGACGTCTTCTGGCTCTCCAACGCCTACTTCGCGAACTACGCCGACACCGGCAGGCTGCTCGACGTCGGCAGCACCCTCGGTGCGGACGCGGCCCGGGCGTGGGACCCCTCTGTGGTCGACCAGTTCACCCGCAACGGCGTGCTGTGGGGCGTGCCGCAACTCACCGACGCCGGCATCGCCGTCTACTACAACGCCGACCTGCTGGACCGGGCGGGCGTCGACCCCGCCGATCTGCAGAACCTCCGGTGGTCGCCCGATCCCGCCGTGGACACCCTCCGTCCACTGCTGGCCCGCCTGACCGTCGACGCCGACGGGAACCGCGCGGGCGCACCAGCGTTCAACCCCGATCGCATCCGGCAGTGGGGCTACAACGCCGCCAACGACCTGCAGGGCATCTACCTGAACTACGTCGGCTCCGCGGGTGGGCGGTTCCAGGACGGCGACCGCTTCGCCTTCGACGACCCCGGCGCCGTCGAGGCGTTCGAGTACCTGGTCGGCCTTGTCGACCGCGACCACGTCGCCCCTCCCGCGGCGGACACCAACGGCAACGGGGACTTCTCCCGCAACCAATTCCTGCAGGGCCGGATGGCACTGTTCCAGTCGGGCACCTACAGCCTGGCTGCGATCGCCGACCAGGCCCCGTTTCGGTGGGGCGTGGCCATGCTGCCCACGGGTCCGAAGGGCCGCGTCAGCGTCACCAACGGCATCGCCGCCGCAGGCAACGCCGCGACCGCCCATCCCGACGCCGTGCGTCAGGTCCTCGCGTGGATGGGCAGCACCCGCGGCAACGAGTTCCTCGGCAGCGGTGGCGCGGCGATCCCGGCCGTCACCGCCGCCCAACCGGCGTACTTCGCGCACTGGGCCGCCCGTGGCGTCGACGTCACCCCGTTCTTCACAGTGCTCGACGGACCACGCATCCCGGCACCCGGCGGGCCGGGATTCGCCGCCGGATACCAGGCGCTGACGCCCTTCTTCGACGAGATGTTCCTCGGCCGCCGCGACGTGCCGGGCGCTCTCGAGGCCGCCCAGGCCGCCGCGAACGCCGCCGCCGACCGCTAGCTCGTGGCCAACGGAGTGAAGACCTCCACGTACACCGAGACCGCACACAGCACCAGCACGGCCGCGAAGGCCACGGCGTCGGGCCACTTCGGTCGCGACGGCAGCGCCGAGATCTGACCGGCGCCACCGCGGGCGGTGATCGCGTCGCCCATCTCGTCGGCGCGACGCAACGCCACGGTGACTGCCGCCGCCAGCAGGTCCACGATCTCGCGGTTCAACCGGTGATGACGTTCCTTCGCGGTGGTGGCGGGGTCGCGCGGCCGCAGCTTGCGGGCGGCGAACAGCACACGGAACTCGTCGATCAGCATCGGGAAGGCCCGCAGGGCCAGCGCCAGCGCCACGGCGTAGTCGTCGACAGGGAGGCGCAGCACGCGCAGCGGCCGACCGATCTTGGACACCGCAGGGGCGATCTCGGCGACGTTGGTGGTCCACGAGACCAGTCCACCGAGACCCAGCAGCACCACCGAGAGCACCGTGATCTGCAGGAACTTCAGCAGCCCGCCAAGCCCCAGATCCGTCGACGCGACGGTGAGGTGGGGACTACCCCCGGCGAACGACGCCGTCAGCCCACCGAGGAACAGCAGGAACCACAGCCACCGCGGTACCGACGGCAGCACGCCCCGCGGAATGTGGGCGATCCTCGCGGTGATCAGGACGAACAGGCCCACCAGGGCGATCGGCACCCACCCGGGATACAGGGTGAGCAACACACCGATGATCGCGACGACGAGAAGCTTGGTGCCCGCCCACAATTCGTGGATCGCGGTGCGGCCCGGCACGGGTCGCAACAGCACGACGGGGCGTGGTTGACGCTGGGGGGCGGTCATCCGACACCCCCGGCGCGGGTGGGAGCGGCCATCACGCCGCCGCCGCGAAGGTGCAGCGTCCGCGGGCACAGTTCCTCGAGCCCGGAGAAGTCGTGCGAGATGACGATGACCGTGAGTCCGGCGTCGCGGCGAAGCGCCGACAGCAGGCCCAGCAGCCCGCGCTGGCTGGCGGCGTCCAGTCCGGCCAACGGCTCGTCGAGAATCAGCACCCGCGGCTTGCGGGCCAGAAGACCGGCCAGCACCACGCGGCGCATCTGCCCGCCGCTGAGCTGGTCGATGCGCCGCAGTCCGATCGCCGGGTCCAGGCCGACCATCGCCAGAGCGGCGGCGATCTGCGAGTGGTCGTAGTAGTCCAGGCCCGCGGCCGACGCGATCTCCAGGTCCACGCGTCCGCGCATCAACTGCAGCCTGGCCGCCTGAAACGAGATGGCCACGGCGCCAACCTGTTCGGAGACGGGCTTGCCGTCCAGCAGGCAGCTGCCCGTGGTGGGCGTCAGCAGCCCGGCCATGATCCACGCCAGCGTCGACTTGCCCGACCCGTTCGTACCGTGGATCAGCACGCCGTCGCCCTCGTTGACCACCAGGTCGACGTCCTGCAGCGCCGTCGAGGCCCACGGCGTGCCCAGCCCGTATTCGTGCCCGACGCCCTTGAGTTCGAGCAGCGGCGACCCGCCGCGACGGGTCTGGGCACTGGTGGCGGCCGGCGCGGGCGCGGTGTCGACCATCTCCACGTTGTCGGCGCTGCCACCGTTCCCCGTGAGGTCGATTACCCGGTCGGCCGATGCGGCCTCGTCGTTGTAGTGAGTGATGTGCACCAAGGACATCCGGCGGTTCTTCGTCAGCCCCGACAGCACCTCGATGAGTCCCTCGCGGCCCTGCTGGTCGACCATGCTGGTGACCTCGTCGGCGATCAGCAGCGCCGGCTGCCTGGCCAGGGCGGCGGCCACCGCGAGCCGCTGCAGTTCGCCGCCGGACAGGTTGCCCGTGTCCCGTTCGGCCAGTCCGTCGAGGCCCACCTCGGCGAGCAGGCGGTCGACGTCGGTCGCGGTTCCCGGGGGCAACCCGAACACCACGTCGTCGGCGACCCGGCTGCCGAGGACCTGACTCTCGGGGTGCTGCATCACCACGGCGGTACCCCCGGCCTTGCCGAGTCCCACGGCTCCCGGCCGCTCGACGCTGCCGGCGGTCGGTTCGCGACCCGACAGCACCAGCATCAACGTGGTCTTGCCCGATCCGTTGGGCCCGGTGACGGCCACGTGCTCGCCCTCGTCGATCGTCAGCGACACCGGGCCGAGCGCGTCCTGCGCCGCGCCCTCGTACCGGAACCGGACGTCGCGGAAGTGTGCGGGGACCGGGCCCACGGGGTCGGTCGAGTCGGAGGAGTCCAGTTTGTGGACGTCGGGGACTCCGGAGAGCCGGGACAGCACCTTCGACAGCGCCCACCAACCGATGAGGGTGACCGATCCGATGCTGAGGATGCTGGACCCGACGATCAGCACCGGCCAGAGGTCCAGCACCGGGGGGAAACCGTCCCTCATGTGTTGTGCGACGCCGTCGAGGAAGCCGAACGTCTCCCAGCGTGACGCCGACACGAGGGCGGCGTACAGGAAGTTGGAGTCACCCAGCGCGTTGGCGAGGTGTCCGAGGAAGGAGAGGATTCTGAGCTCCGAGAGCCACTCGACGATGTTCGCCATCCCGTTCACGTTGGCGGTGATCGACGCGAACACCAGTTCGCGGATGCGGTAGAACACCATCAGGAAGCCGACGCCGAGGAGTCCGAACACCCCGCCCGCGATCAGCGCCGCGACGGTGATCGTCGGCAGGCCCCGGCCGCGACGCTTGATGATTCCGACCAGACCGCCGATGTAGGCGCAGTTGACGACCGTCATCAGGCCGCCGAACCCGGCGATGAGGAAGGCGATGATGCCGCCGGCGACCGTGGCGGCGACCAGCACCCGGAAGCGGTGGCGATACGCGAGCAGTCCCATGGGGACCGTGCCCAGCACCGATAGGCCAGCGGCGAACGGGACGACGACGGCGATGATGGCGGTGGCGGCGCAGAGGGCGGCCATGATCGCGGCGTGCGCAAGCTCGTCGGGCTTCATCGAGCCAGCCCGTCGAGGTGCGCCACCGCCGGTCGCGTTGCCGGTCTTGGCCATTTCACGATTCTGCCAGCTGCCGACCAAGAGCAGTCTCAGCGGTGCGTGAGGCGCGACACGTTTACCCTTCCCGGCCTCTGCATAGGAGTTCTATGTAAACTGGCGTCATGTCGTCGCGCGTCGCCACGGACACCACGCTCTCCGCGGACTTGCTGTCGGTGGTCGCCCGCCTCAACCGGCTCGCGACCCAGCGCGTGAAGCTGGAGCTTCCGTACGCGCAGGCCCGACTGCTCTCCACCATCGAGGATCAGGGCGCTGCCCGCATCTCCGACCTGGCCGCGTTCGACCACTGCTCGCAACCGACCATGACCACGCAGGTCCGTCGCCTCGAGGAGGCGGCGCTCGTCTCCCGCGTCACCGACCCGGCCGACGCCCGCGCCGTCCTGATCAGCATCACCGAGAAGGGCAGACAGGTCTTGGCCCGGGTGCGCGCCGACCGCAGCGCCGTCGTCGACCCCTATCTCGAGCGACTCGATCCCGCCGACCGTCAGTCGCTCACCGAGGCCGTGCGGGTGATGCGTGCGATCCTCGCCGATGCCGCCCAGAGCGCGGAAAGTGGTTCTCCGACAACCACGTCGAGGCCCTGACCCTCAGCGAACCGGTCGACCCGCCGCCAGCTGACCGCACGGCCCTCTTCAGGTCCTCCTCGGCCCCCCAGACCGTGGCGTGCGCGTGCCCCCGCTTGGCCGCGTCGAGCGCAGCGGCCGCCGCGGTGATCCTCCGCATCGCACCAAGATCCCCGAGCGCGTCAATATGATTGTTTGCCAATGCCCACCCCCACGTAGCGAAAACGCAGCTACCGCAAACCAAGGGACCTCCCCGGCAGGTCCTTGGCCAGGTAACTAATCACGACGATAGCGGCATGGCGACGATTGCTCCAGCGGATTCCCAACATTGGGAAGTGCGCTGGTACTGCGCGCACGGACCGCGACACCCGGAATCACGCCGGCACCACGGCGGTGGGGCAGACTGAGCCACCATGACCTGGTTGAGTTTCCTCACCACCGCGCTGGTGCCCATCGTCTCGGTGGTTTCCACTGCCACGGTGGCCATCTGGACCAAGCGCCTCGACCTCCGAAGCAAGCGCGACGACAGGCAGCACTCGCTGCGGCTGGACTTCGAACAGCGCGCGGGCGAGGAGAAGAAGGCCGCCCTGAAGACACTCCTCGCGGCCACCATGCGCGTCAGGCGCGGAGCCGAACCGCTCGCGGGCGCCGGTCAGACCGTCGAGCAACGGCGGTCCGAGGCCATCGAGGAGCTGTACGAGTTCCGGGGCCGGCTGGGTCTGGACGACGGCGTGTCCGAGGTGCTCATCTACGCCGCCGAACCCGTCCGCCAGCTCACCGAACAGCTGCTCGACGAATGGGACCGACAGTTTCGCGACCACGGATACTCGCTGGCGCAGCTCGACACCTGCAAGCAGCAACTGGTCGCCCCGTGCGACGACCCACAGAGGTGGACCGACCTCAAGGCCGAGGAGGCGTCCTGGCTCCGCCGACTGGGCGAGGAATCCGACCTCGACGTCGACGCACTGATGGCGCTGTGCGAACGCACGGTCGCGGCGGCCCGCAAGGACCTGCGTGGCGGCTACGGCGTCGACGAGGATTGACCGCCGTCACCCCACCGCCGCGCCAATGAGGTGGCCCACCAGGTAGGTCACCGCGATCGCGATTCCGCCGAATGCCAACTGCCGCAACGACCCTAGCCACGGCGCCTTCTTCGTGACCCGTGCCGCCACCCCACCGACGACCAGCAGTCCGAGCCCACCGCAGGCCAACCCCAGCCACAGCGACGAGTACCCCAGCAGGAACGGGATGAGCGGGATGACGGCGCCGATCGCGAACATGGCGAACGACGAACCGGCCGCCACCCAGGGTGACGGCTTGTCGTTCGGGTCGACGCCCAGCTCTTGAACGAGATGAAAGTTCAACGCACGGGTCTCGTCCCGGTGAAGTTCCTCGGCGGCCTTGGTCGCAGTTTCGACGGTCATGCCCATGTCGGTCAGCGTCCCCACCAGCTCGGCCTGCTCCTCGTCCGGGTACAAGCGGAAGCTGCGGCGCTCCACCCGCACCTCGGACTCGACTTGCTCGTTGGCCGTGGTGACGGAGGTGAACTCGCCCAACGCCATCGAGAACGAGCCGGCCAGCAGGCCCGCCACCCCGGCCAGCACCACCGCGTGGGTGCTCGCACTGGCGGCGACGCCCGCGATCAACGCGGTGTTGCTGACCAGGCCGTCCATCGCCCCGAACGTGGCCGCGCGCAGCCACCCGCCGGTGACGTCGGGGTGCCGGTGGTCGATCTGGTGAGGCGTTCCCGCCAGTGGCGGTACGGCGTCCGGGTCGGTCATGACGACGATTCAACGCCAGTCCGATCGGCTCGATTCGATGAGGATGGCCTGGGTTTGCCACATCACAGTTTCACGGCGGGTTTCGGAGGTTAACGTGGCCACTATGACCACCACTGCGGATCACCTGCGTAATGCACTCGACGGCCGTTGGCGCGACATGAAGAACCGGATGCGCCAGGAGCTGTCCTCCGAGGTCTTCAAGCCGCACTACACGCCCAACACGGTGATCGCCCGCACCAAGGTCACCGAGCAGATGCGCATCATGGCCGCCAACGGTGCAGCCGAGGACGGCTTCAAGAAGGAGCACGGCGGCAACGGCGACGTCGGCGCCGCGGTGACGCAGATCGAGATGCTCGCGATGTCCGACCTGTCGCTGATGGTCAAGGCCGGCGTGCAGTGGGGGCTCTTCGGCGGTGCGATCGAGAACCTCGGCACCAAGCGCCACCACGACGCGTACGTCCGCAAGCTCATCGACCTCGAACTGCTCGGGTGCTTCGCCATGACCGAGACCGGGCACGGCAGCGACGTGCAGGCGCTGGAGACCACGGGAACCTACGATCCCGAGACCCAGGAGTTCGTCATCGACTCCCCCACCCCGTCCTCGCGCAAGGACTACATCGGCGGTGCCGCGAACACCGCCCGGGTGGCCGCGGTGTTCGCCCAGCTGATCACCAAGGGCGAGGGCCACGGCGTGCACTGCTTCGTCGTCCCCATCCGCGACGACGAGGGCAACGACCTGCCGGGCGTGACGACGTCGGACTGCCAGTACAAGGGCGGTCTCCCCGGCGTCGACAACGGCCGCATCCAGTTCGACCAGGTGCGGATCCCGCGGGAGAACCTGCTCAACAAGTACGCCGACGTGGCGGAGGACGGCACCTACACCTCGCCGATCGAGAACCCCGGCCGACGCTTCTTCACGATGCTCGGCACGCTGATCCGCGGCCGTGTCACCGTCGGCGGCAGCGCCGGCGCCGCAGCCCGGGTGGCCCTCGACATCGCGACGCGATATGCCTTGGAGCGCAGGCAGTTCGAGGCACCTGGCGCCGAGGAGGAGGTGCTGATCATGGACTACCTGGTGCATCAGCGCCGGCTGTTCCCGCTGATCGCCAAGTCCTACGCCCTGCAGTTCGCCCAGAACGAGCTGGTGGCCAAGTGCCACGAGCTGCAGACCTCCGACGACCCCGACGCCGAGGAGCAGCGCGAGCTCGAGTCCCGCGCCGCCGGGCTGAAGGCCGCCAACACCTGGCACGCCACCCGCGCCATCCAGGAGGCTCGCGAAGCCTGCGGCGGTGCAGGCTATCTGGCCGAGAACCGGTTGATCGCCCTCAAGGCCGACACCGACGTGTTCACCACGTTCGAGGGCGACAACCACGTGCTGACCCAGCTGGTCGCCAAGGAATTGCTGACCGCCTACGCCGACGACGTCAAGAGCATGAGCCCGGCACAGTGGGTGCGGTTCGCGGCGAACTTCGCCGGCGAGCGGGTGCTCAAGCGCACCGCGGCGCAGACCATCATGCAGACCATCGTCGACACGCGTCAGGACAACGAGGAAGAGGGCTCGCTGTTCAACCGCGGCACCCAGGTCAAGATGTTCGAGGACCGCGAGGAGTACATGCTGGCGTCCGTGGCGCGGCGCCTGCAGGGCAAGTCCAAGGAGATGTCGCCGTTCGACGCGTTCAACTCCGTCCAGGACCACGTGCTGCACGCCGCGAAGGCACACGTCGACAGGATCGTCCTGGAAGCGTTCGTCGCCGGCATCGACACCTGTGAGGACGACGAGGCCCGGGAGATCCTGGGCGTCGTCTGCGACCTCTACGCCCTGTCGGTGATCGAGGACGACAAGGCGTGGTTCATCGAGCACCGCTTCCTGTCCACAGAGCGCTCCAAGGCCGTCACCCGGGGCATCAACGACCGGTGCCGCAAGCTGCGGCCCCACGCCGCGCTCCTGGTCGAGGGGTTCGGGATCCCGGAGCAGCTGCGGTACGCCGAGATGCTGCACCCGGAGCACATCCCCGACGCCGACGAGCACGAGGAGCAGAACGCGGAGTGATCGAGAGGTAAAGCTCCCCCGCGTGGACTCGAACCACGAACCTGCCGATTAACAGTCGGCTGCTCTGCCAATTGAGCTACAGGGGAATAGCACTCGGTCTGCGGGACGTGCACGCTGACCGAGCGTTGACTCTAGCGCATGGACTCCGGAACTCCGATATCGGGCAGGTGAGCGGGGGCGGCGGGGCTCGTTCCGTCACCACTCGGCCGCACGAGGCAGGATGGAGACAATGCACTTCCGCGAGAGAGGGACCCCGTGATTCGCGTCGCCGCCGTCATGGCCGTTGGATACGTCTTGGGCGCCAAGGCGGGCCGGCGCCGGTACGAACAGATCTCCAGCACGTTCCGTGCGGTCACCGGTAGCCCGGCCACCAAGGCCGTGTTGGATGCGGGTCGACGGAAGATCGCCGACCGGGTCTCACCGGATGCGTCGGTCGGCACTCTGACACCGATCGACGCCGAGACGTCGGTGTGGCAGCCCGGGACGAAGCGCTAGGCGATCGGCTGACGCCAGGTCTGGCCGGGGGCCAGGTTGCCGGTCGAGACGCCGAGACCGTTGTTGGGCCCGAACGTGCCGAAGTTCGGCGTCCCGATGTTGGTCGGGTTTCCGTTCGAGTAGCCCACGCACACGGGATCGGAGCCGTTGGTGGTGACGGTGGCCAGGCACGGCGCGGCAACGGCCTGACCGGCACCGATGGCGAGTGGGGCGGCGACGGTGGCAACCGCCAGGGCGCCCGCGGAGACGATTCGGCGTGCACTGATGGTCATGACGTGCCCTTCCATTGAACTAACGGCGAGCTCACCTTAGCGCGACTAGCTGGTTCACGCAGTAAGGTCGTCGCCGCTGGCCCGCTCCAACAGACTGCGCCGGTAGGTCTCCATCGCCACCAGATCGCCGAACAACGCGTTGTACTCCTCGTCGTTGTCCACCGGCGACATGCGCTGCAGCTTGGACTTCATCTCGGCGATCTGCCGGCCGACCCACACTTCCTGCAGTCGGGCCAGCACCCCACCGATGTAACGGGCCAGACGGTCGTCGTCCTCGACCCGGAACGCCTCGACGCCCAACTCGTTGATCAGGTTCGCCACGTGCGGGGACGCCGCCTGCTCGCGGACCGCGTCGATCCACTCTCCGCCCGAGCCGCCGGCCGACATGCCGCCGGCCGCCGTGACCGCGGCGCGCACCGCCGCGTACCCCGGATGGGTGAAGCTCTCGACGGTCAACGTGTCGAAGACGGGCCCCGCGATCGCCGGGTACTGCAGTGCGGCCTTCAGCGCCTCGCGTTGCGGCCACAGCGTCGGATCCCTCGGATCGGGCCGGGCCACGGCGACGACGGCGTCCGCCGGGGCCGCGGCCGCGCTGCGCCGGACGTCGCGGCGTTGCGCGGCGCCACCGGCCTTGGCCGTTTCGCGCACCCGGCCGATGACCTGGGCGACGTCGTCCCACCCCACCCAGCCCGCGAGCTGGCGCGCGTACTCGTCGCGCAGGGTGGGGTCCTTGATCCGCGCCGCCATCGGCACGCAGCGGCGCAACGCAGACACCCGACCCTCGGCACTGTCGAGGTCGTGATCGGCCAGCGCGGTGCGAATGACGAACTCGAACAACGGCGTTCGTCGGGCCACCAGGTCGCGCAGGGCGGCGTCACCGGACTTGAGCCGTAGATCGCACGGGTCCATGCCCTCGTCCGCGACGGCGACGAACGACTGCCCCGAGAGGTTCTGCTCCCCCTCGAACGCCTTGACCGCCGCCGCCCGGCCCGCCGCGTCACCGTCGAAGACGTAGATCAGCTCGCCACGAAAGAAGTTGTCGTCCATCATGAGTCGGCGGAGCATCGACAGGTGCTCCTCGCCGAAGGCGGTACCGCACGACGCGACCGCCGTCGTCACGCCGGCCAGATGCATCGCCATGACGTCGGTGTAACCCTCCACGACGACGGCCTGATGCCCCTTCGCGATGTCGCGCTTGGCCAGGTCGAGTCCGAACAGGACGTTGGACTTCTTGTACAGCACCGTCTCCGGAGTGTTCAGGTACTTGGCGGTCATCGTGTCGTCGTCGAAGATCCGGCGTGCACCGAACCCGATGACCTCGTTGCTGCTGGCCCGGATCGGCCACAGCAGGCGCCGGTTGAAGCGGTCCCGGGGGCCGCGGCGCCCCTCCATCGACAACCCGGCCGCCTCGAGCTCCTTGAACTCGAAACCCTTGCGCAACAGGTGCTTCGTCAGGGTGTCCCACCCCGAGGGCGCGAACCCGCAGCCGAAGTGCGCGGCCGCCTGAGCGTCGAAGTTGCGCTCGATGAGGTACTGCCTGGCCGGTGCGGCCTCGTCGGACTGCAATGCCTCGGCGTAGAACGCCTGGGCGGCGGCGTTGGCGGCGATGAGCCTGCTGCGGCTGCCCTTGTCCCGCTGCACGTTGGTTGTCGAGCCACCGGTGTAGGTGACGGTGTAGTTGATCCGGTCGGCGAGCATCTCGACGGCCTCGACGAAGCTGACGTGTTCGATCTTCTGCAGGAAGGCGTAGACGTCACCGCCCTCGCCGCAGCCGAAGCAGTGGAAGTGACCGTGGTTGGGGCGGACGTGAAACGACGGGGACTTCTCGTCGTGGAACGGGCACAGCCCCTTCATCGAGTCGGCGCCGGCGCGGCGCAACTGCACGTAGTCGCCGACGAGATCCTCGATGCGGGTGCTCTCGCGGATGGCCGCGATGTCGCGGTCGGGAATCCGCCCGCCCCGCGTCCCATCGCTCCTGCCTACTGCCACCGGTTCAGTCTAGGGGCCGGGGCGAACGCGCCCGGTGCACGCGTTCCAGCCGGCCCTCGGTGTAGGACGCGATCTGATCGATCACCACCCGCAGGCGGGCTCCGTCATCGGCGGCCGCCGCGAACTCCGGGGCGAACTGCGGGTCGAGGCTGCTCGGCGCCTGCGCCCACAGCGCCAACGCGACCTCCTGGACGAGGGTGCGCTGGTCGGCTTGGACCTGCAGATGCTGATGGTCGGACATGATGAACTGCAGTGCCAGCATCTTGAGCACCGCGACCTCCGAGCGCACCAGCGCGGGCACCGCGAGTTCGGTGTCGAAGCGCCGCAGCGGTCCGTCGCCGGCCACCTCCCGGGTCGCCGAGATCGCCGCGTTGGCGAACCGGCCGACCAGTTCACTGGTGAGACGCTTCAGTGCGACCGACGCCGCGACGGACCCGTCGTACTTGCCGACCGCCGCCACCACCGGGATCTGCGACAGTCGCTGCGCGGCAGCCAGCAGATCGTCGGAGCGCACGCCGTCGAACGACGCGGCGCCGAGCTGGGCCAGCGAGGTGGCCGCGTCGGTGTCGGCGAGCACCCGCAGGTCGATGCGCCCGGAGATCACCCCGTCCTCGACGTCGTGCACCGAGTACGCGACGTCGTCGGCCCAGTCCATCACCTGGGCCTCCAGGCACGGCCTCCGGTCGGGGGCGCCCCGACGCACCCAGTCGGCCCACGGGGTGTCGTCGTCGTAGAAGCCGAACTTCCTGCTGTCACCACGCGTCCACGGATACTTCGTGACCGCGTCGAGGGACGCCCTGGTCAGGTTCAGTCCGACCGACTGCCCCTCGGCGTCAAGGACTTTGGGCTCCAGCCTGGACAGGATGCGGAAGTTCTGCGCATTGCCCTCGAAGCCGCCGAAGGCCTTGGCGATCTCGTTGAGCGCGCGTTCCCCGTTGTGGCCGTACGGCGGATGGCCGATGTCGTGCGCCAGCCCGGCGAGGTCGACCAGGTCGGGATCGCACCCCAGCCCCACGGCCATCCCGCGCCCGATCTGTGCGACCTCCAGGGAATGGGTCAGCCGGGTGCGCGGGGTGTCGCCCTCCCTGGGTCCGACGACCTGGGTCTTGTCGGCCAGTCGACGAAACGCCGCGCTGTGCAGCACCCGGGCCCGGTCGCGCGCGAAGTCGGTGCGACGCTCGGTGTCGGTCCCCGGCAGGACAGCACCCTTCGGCGCCTCGGCCACCGGGCGTTCCCGGTCGACGGCGTCGTAGAGGTCACTGGAGTGCATCACCGACGGACAGTCTGCCAGGACGGTCCCGCCGTCTCGGCTGCCCGTCGGCCGTGGCGCACTACATTGGCGGTCATGAGCAGGAATGCAAGGGCAGCCCGCCTTCTCAGCATGCTTCTCGCGGTACTGACCGTGGGCGCGCTGCTGACGCCCACCCTTCCGACGGCCAACGCCGCACCGCCGCTTCGGTTGACCAACTACGTCACCGACGACGCCGGCGTTCTCGACGCCAGCGCGCTCACCAGCGTGAAGAGCGCCGTCGACGGGCTCTACGAGGCCCGCCGCGTCCGGCTGTGGGTGGTGTACGTGCCCACCTTCTCCGGCCAGAGCGGGACGGCGTGGGCGCAAAGGGCGATGGAGATCAACGATTTTCAACCCGAGCAGGATGCCCTGCTGGCCATCGCCACCCAGGACCGCGACTACGCGCTGCTGGCTGGCAAGGGCATCATGGGCAACTCCGACCAGGCCGACCTTCGGCGCAACCAGGTGGAACCCGCGTTGCGCCAGGGTGACTGGGCGGGCGCGGCGACCGCCGCCGCCAACGGGTTGAAGGGCGGCGGCTCCGCGACCGCGGGCGTGTCGTGGTTGGCCATCGCGATCGTCCTGGTCGTCATCGCCCTGGCCGTGGTCGCGCTGCTCGTGTGGCAACGGCGCCGGCGACGCAAACGTCGCGAGGCCGAGTTCGCCGCCGCGAAGCGGGTCGACCCGGCCGACCCCAACGCGCTGTCCTCGCTGTCACTCGACGCCCTCGACGACCTGTCGAAGTCGATCGTCGTGGAGGTCGACAACGCGGTGCGCACCAGCGACAACGAACTGACCCTCGCGGTCGAGGAGTTCGGCGAGCGGGACACCGCACCGTTCACCACGGCGGTCGAGGGTGCGAAAACGGCGCTGACACAGGCGTTCAACGTGCGGCAGATCCTCGACGACACGATCCCGGAGACGCCGCAGCAGCGGCGTGACCTGCTCACGCGCGTCATCGTCGCGGCCGCCAGGGCCGACGACGAGCTCGAGGCGCAGCGCGAGGCCTTCGGGAAGCTGCGCGACCTCGTCATCAACGCGCCCGACCGGCTCGACGTCCTCACCCGGCAGATGGTCGACCTGACGGCGCGCATCGAGCCCGCCGAACGGACCCTCGCGTCCCTGCACTCGCAGTTCTCCGAGACGGCCCTGGCCTCGGTCGCGGGCAACGTCGAGCACGCCAGGCAACGGTTGTCGTTCGCCGACGACAGCGTCAGCCAGGCCCGGGCGCTCGTCGCCAAGCCCGCGGGCAGCCAAGCCGGGCTGGTCGACGCCATCCGGGCGGCGGAGTCCGCGCTCGGTCAGGCCCGCATGCTGCTCGACGCGGTCGACAGCGCGTCCACCGACATCAACCGTGCGGTGGCCACCCTGCCGGCGGCGATCGCCGACATCCAGAACGGCATCACCGCCGCGTCCGGTCATCTGGCGCGAGGCGGCGTTCCCCGCGCCGACGAACTGAGCACGGCCCGGGACGCGGCGGTGGCCGCGGTCGCGCACGCGCAGAACGCCGGCACCGCCGATCCGCTGGGCACCTTCACCCAGCTGACGCAGGCCGACGCGACGCTGGATCAGCTGCTCGCGGCGATCAGCGACGAGGTCGAGGCCGCCGCCCGGTTGAACCGCGCGCTCGACCAGGCGATGTTCAGCGCGCAGTCCCAGGTGCGATCGGTGTCGGACTTCATCGACACCCGCCGCGGCAGCGTCGGCCCAGAGGCCCGCACCCGGTTGGCCGAAGCCGTGCGGCAACTGGACGCGGCCCAGGCGGTGCGCGCCGCCAACCCGTCCGAGGGCATCCAACGCGCCAACGGCGCCGCGCTGCTGGCGGTGCAGGCCCAGTCGATGGCGAACGCCGACGTCAGCGCCGCCCAGCGGCAGTACACCGGACGCTACGGAGGCGGTGGCGGATTCGCCGGCGGTGGCGGCAACACCGGCGCCATCCTGGGCGGCATCCTCATCGGCAACCTGCTCTCCGGCGCGCTGCGCGGTGGTATGGGCGGCGGCGGTGGCGGGGACTGGAGCCCGGGCTCGTTCGGTGGCTCGGGCGGCGACTGGGGCGGAGGCGGCGGCCGCTTCTGAGCCCCCCTCCCCGCGAGCGTGCGTGTCTGCGGGCGACACGCCGGCGTGCGATCGGAGTCCGCGCACGCTCACGCAGCCCGTGCGCGCTCGCGTTCGATCTCGGTCGCGATCAGCCGCACGGTCTCGTGGGACCGTCGCCGCACGTCGTCGGACACCACTGACAGCAGGTTCCAGCCAAGTTCGCGCAGGGCAGCACGCTTCTGCCGGTCGCGGCGCAGGCTCTCCGGGTCACTGTGCCAATCGAAGCCGTCATACTCGACGGCCAATCTCACGGCCGGCCAAGCGAAGTCGAGCCGCCACCTCCGCCCACTGAGATCGACGAGTTCGTACTGAAGTTCCGGCCGGGGAAGGCCGCCGTCGACCATCACGAGTCTGGCCTCGCTCTCCATCGGTGACTCCGCGGCCGCGTTCGCCAGTGGGACGAGGTCCCGGACGTCGACGATTCCCCGCCGACCGGCCTGTTGCACCACTGCGTCACTCAGGTCACGCCGGTCGCAGGTGCCGCTGCGCAGCGCGGCGTCCAGGGTCGCCAGGGCGCGGGGTCGGCGCAGGCCGCGAGCCACTTCCACTGCCGTCCATCCCGGCGCCGTGGCCGGTCTGTCGTCCACTTCGACCAACGGCGCTCCGTCGCGTCGGTGGACCACCAGACCGTCGGAGTTGCGCAGCTGATGCCCGAGCGGATTGAGCACGTGCAGGTCGTCGTCGCCCTCGGTGTCGAAACCGTAGGCGGCTGCCGCGCTGGACAGACAGAGCGCGACGGGCTCGCCAGCCCGAAGATCCAGACCGCGCAGTCGAACTTGCGTGTCGGGTTCCACACGGCTGTAGACCCCCGGCCACACCTTGAGCAGATCGCCACGCTGGATGCGGGTGTCGAGTTGGCTGCGGCTCAACACCGTGAGCAGCTGCCCAGTCGTCGCAACGTCGGTTTGCCCGTCGAGGAGATCGTCGAGATCATCTGGCACGCAACCGATCGTCGATCACCTGGTGGGCGTCGGCAAGAGCCGTTCGGACATCTGGGGATGAATCCGCCACTGTGGACGGCCGCCCGGCGACGAGCGTGCGCAACCTCTGATTGCGCCACGGCGTGTCGCCCGCAGACACGCACGCTCGCGGGAAGGGGGGGTCTAGGAGCCCTTGAGGCGGACCGCGAGGTAGTCCGAGACGGCGTCGATCGACACGCGCTCCTGCGTCATCGCGTCACGCTCGCGGATCGTCACCGCGTGGTCGTCGAGCGAGTCGAAGTCCAGGGTCACGCAGAACGGCGTACCGATCTCGTCCTGGCGGCGGTACCGGCGACCGATCGCACCCGCGTCGTCGAACTCGATGTTCCACGACTTGCGGAGTTCGGCGGCGAGGTCCTTGGCCTTGGGCGACAGGTCGGCGTTGCGTGACAGCGGCAGCACGGCGGCCTTGACCGGCGCGAGGCGCGGGTCGAGCTTCAGCACCGTGCGCTTGTCGATGCCGCCCTTGGCGTTGGGGGCCTCGTCTTCGTGGTACGCGTCGATCAGGAAGGCCATCAGCGAGCGGGTCAGTCCGGCTGCCGGCTCGATGACGTACGGCGTGTAGCGCGTCTCGGTGGTCTGGTCGTAGAACGACAGGTCGGCACCGGAAGCCGTTGAGTGATTGGACAAGTCGTGGTCGGTGCGGTTGGCGACGCCCTCGAGCTCGCCCCACGGGTTGCCTTGGAAGCCGAACTTGTACTCGATGTCGACGGTGCGATCCGAGTAGTGCGCGAGCTTCTCCTTCGGCGTCTCGTACAGCCGCAGGTTGTCCGGGTCGATGCCCAGGTCGACGTACCACTGCAGCCGGGCGTCGATCCAGTACTGGTGCCACTCGGGCGCCGTCGACGGCTCGACGAAGAACTCCATCTCCATCTGCTCGAACTCGCGGGTGCGGAAGATGAAGTTGCCCGGGGTGATCTCGTTGCGGAAGCTCTTGCCGATCTGGCCGATGCCGAACGGCGGCTTGCGTCGCGACGTCGTCACCACGTTGGCGAAGTTGACGAAGATGCCCTGCGCGGTCTCGGGACGCAGGTAGTGGATGCCCTCTTCGCTCTCGATCGGTCCGAGGTACGTCTTGAGCATCATGTTGAAGTCGCGCGGCTCGGTCCACTGGCCCTTGGTGCCACAGTCCGGGCACACGATGTCGGCCATCGGCACGGCATCGGGGTCGTCGAGGCCCTTCTTCTGCGCGTACGCCTCCTGCAGGTGATCCTGCCGGTGGCGCTTGTGGCAGTTGAGGCATTCGATCAGCGGGTCGTTGAACGTCCCGACGTGACCGGAGGCCACCCACACCTCGCGGGGCAGGATGATCGAACTGTCCAGGCCGACGACGTCCTCGCGGCTGGTGACGACCGACCGCCACCACTGCCGCTTGATGTTCTCCTTGAGCTCCACGCCCAGGGGCCCGTAGTCCCACGCCGACTTGGTGCCGCCGTAGATCTCGCCCGCTTGGTAGACGAGGCCACGGCGCTTCGCGAGATTGGCAACGGTGTCGATGATGGAGGCCACGGGTGAACAGCGTAGCGGGCGACGCTCGGTCGATTGACATGCGCGTCCACGCATGTATTCTGGGCCGTAATGAAAACGGTTCCCAAGTTGGTGCCTCCGCTCGCCGCCCCGGCGTCGACCGACGGAGAGCACGCCGACCACGCACACGGCGCCGCCCCGGCTCACGACGTCCCGCCGCGCGCGGTTCTCGATCATTCGGGCGACCTGCTGCGCGCTCTCGCCGCGCCGGTGCGCATCGCGATCGTGCTCCAGCTCCGCGAATCTTCGCGCTGCGTGCACGAGCTCGTCGACGTGCTGGCGGTGGCGCAGCCCTTGGTAAGCCAGCATCTGCGCATCCTGAAGTCCGCCGGCGTGGTCGCCGGGGAGCGCAGTGGCCGCGAAGTGCGCTACCGCCTGGTCGACCATCACCTCAGCGACATCGTGCTGGCCGCGGTGGCGCACGCGGGCGAATACGCACACCACCACGAGGGAGGCGAATCCCGATGAGCTCCATTGTCGTCCGCTCCACCCGTCAACGCGCCGCCATCTCGGCCCTGCTGGAGAACGTCGAGGAGTTCCGGTCGGCTCAAGAACTGCACGACGAACTGCGCCGTCGCGGCGAGGGCATCGGCCTGACCACCGTCTACCGCACGCTGCAGTCGATGGCGGCCGCCGGGCTGCTCGACACCTTGCGCACCGATTCGGGCGAATCGGTCTACCGCCGCTGCTCCGAGCACCACCACCATCACCTGGTGTGCCGCACGTGCGGTACCACCGTCGAGGTCGAAGGCGCCGCGGCCGAGGCTTGGGCTGCGGAAGTGGCTGCGCAGCACGGTTTTTCCGACGTCAGCCACACCATCGAGATCTTCGGTGTGTGCGCGGACTGCGCCGCGACCGTCAGCTGAGGCCGTCGCGCGCCAGTGCCAGCACCGTCTGCGCCGTCAGCGGGGCCAGCTCCACGCCGTCGGCGGAATGCGGGTCCACCCACCTGAGTTCGTCGATCTCGGCGGCCGCCCGCGGCACGCCGACCAGACGGACCAGGAACAGATCGGCGTCGACGACGTAGCCGGGTTCGTTGGCCGCCGCGGCGGTGAACCTGCCGAGCGAGCGCGCAGACGCTTCGTCGACGCCGGTCCCCAACTCCTCGCGGACCTCTCGGACGAGCGCCTCCAGGGGACGTTCACCGGGCTCGAACTTGCCGCCCGGTTGCATGAACGACGTCGTGCCGCGCTTGCGGACCACGAGCACGTGACGCCGCTCGTCGAGGACGACGGCCGCGACGATGCGGATCACCCTCACTGGGTCAGGACGCGCCGAACCTCGGCACCGGTGGTGAGCACCAACAGGACCAACGTGCGCAACGCCTCCTCGGAGAGGCCCGCGGCGGGAAAGTTGTAGCGCAGCATCACGTCTGCGACGGTGTCGTCGGCCGGCTTGCCCACGAGCGTCACCGTGCCGAGCATCACCTGCCCGGCCTGCTCGGCCACGCGGTCGCGAATCTCGTTGGACAGCGGCAGATCCCAGGCCAGCGGCTGCGTCAGCGACACCATCTCCAAGCCGTCGGCAATCACCACGACGCGCAGCGAGGCCACCAGGCCGTCCACCGTGACGGTGAGTGCGCCGTCGGACTCCGAGACGAGCGTCGTCGCCTCCCCCAGCGCGGAGGTCAGCCGTTCCAGCAGGCTCGTCATTCGGCTCTGCCGAACCGTCTGTTGCGGTTCACGTACTCCATGCACGCCTCCCACAGGTCACGCCGGTCGTAGTCGGGCCACAGCTTCTCCTGGAAGACGAACTCGGCGTACGCGGCCTGCCACAGCAGGAAGTTGCTGGCCCGCTGCTCCCCGGAGGTCCGGATGAACAGGTCGACGTCCGGAATGTCGTCGCGGTGCAGGTGCTTGGCGAACGCGGCCTCGTTGATGCGGTTCGGCTTGATCTTGCCGTCGGCCGCCAGCTGGGCCAATTCCTGTGCGGCCTCGATGATCTCGGTGCGACCACCGTAGTTGACGCAGTAGTTGATGGTGATGACGTCGTTGCCGACGGTCATCTTCTCGGCGATGTCGAACTCCTTGATGACGCTGCTCCACATGCGTGGCCGCGACCCGACCCACCGCATCCGCACGCCCATCGCGTTGAGGTTCTCGCGACGCCGGCGCACCACCTCGCGGTTGAAGCCCATCAGGAACCGCACCTCTTCGGTGCTCCGCTTCCAGTTCTCCGTGGAGAAGGCGTACACCGTCAGATGCTTGACGCCGATCTCGATCGCGCCGCAGGTGATGTCGATCAGCACCGCCTCGCCCATCTTGTGGCCCTCGGTGCGTCCGAGTCCCCGCTGGGTGGCCCACCGGCCGTTGCCGTCCATGACCACCGCGACGTGGTTGGGCACCTGACCCGCGGGAATCAGCGGGGCGGATTCCTTGGACGTGTGCTGCGGCGGCCGGGAGAACCTGCCGTTGGTGTGCGGCGGCAGCTCGGGGAAGACGACCGGCCAAGTGGTCTTGTCCGGAAACGTCGGATAGTCCTCAGGCGCCGGAGGCAGCTGCGGGAACGTCTCCTTCTTGCCCCTGCCCCTTGTCGTAGCCATGTTCCTCATCCTGCCCGAACAGGGCGACTCGTCGTTCGGCGACCGTCCGGTCGACCCGGTAGGCGCGCTCGACCAGCGGCAAGGTCCGCAATTGGCGCTCGAGATGCCACTGCAGGTGCGCGGCCACCAGGCCACTGGCCTGGCTACGGTACGACGCCGTCGACGCCTCGGCAGCGGGCCAGTCGCCGTCGTGCAGGGCGGACATCAGGTCGAGCACCCCCTGCGGCGGGGTCACCGAACCGGACGGCCGGCAGTGCATGCACACGCTGCCACCCGCGGCGACGTGGAACGCCCGGTGCGGTCCTGGTGCCGCGCAGCGTGCGCATTCGGTGAGCGACGGGGCCCAGCCCGCGATTCCCATCGCCCGCAGCAGGTACGCGTCAAGGACGAGTTCACGCGGCCGGGTGCCGTCGGCGACCGCGCGCAACGCCGCGACGGTGAGCCGGTGCAGGGCAGGCGCCGGGGCACGTTCCTCACCGGCCAGCCGCTCGGCCGTCTCCAGCACCGCACACCCGCTGGTGTACCGCCCGTATTCGCTGACGATGTCGCTGGCAAACGCATCGATGGCCTGAACCTGGGTGACGACGTCCAGGTTCCGGCCCGGATAGAGCTGGACGTGGATGTGCGCGAACGGCTCGAGCCTGGCCCCGAACTTGCTCCTGGTCCGCCGCACACCCTTGGCCACGGCGCGGACCAATCCGTGCTCGAGGGTGAGCAGCGTCACGATCCGGTCGGCCTCGCCGAGCTTGTGCTGGCGCAGCACGACCGCTCGATCCCGGTACAACCGCATGCACACAGTGTTCCACCTCGGTCCGACCACCCGCACCGACCACGCCGCGTCGGGTGGTCCGGATATTCTCGAATCAAATGTCAGCCACTTCAACCCGCGGGGCGAGCACGCGGCCCCCCGGCAAGCACCTGCCCACCCTGACTCAGCTGCAGTTCCGGCTGGCCAGCGGCAAAGTCACCTCCGTCGACCTCACCACCCGCTCCCTGAAGGCCATCGAGGCCAGCCAGTCCACGCTCAACGCCTTCCGCGTGGTCATGACCGAGCAGGCGCTCGCCGACGCCGCCGCCGCCGACCGCAAACGCGCTGCGGGACAAGATCTCCCCCTGCTGGGCATCCCGATCGCGGTGAAGGACGACGTCGACGTCGCAGGAGTGCCCACCCGCTTTGGCACCGCCGGCGACGTTCCGCCCGCGACGGCGGACTCCGAGGTGGTCCGCCGGCTGCGCGCCGCGGGAGCCGTCATCGTCGGCAAGACCAACACCTGCGAACTCGGCCAGTGGCCGTTCACCAGCGGGCCGTCGTTCGGGCACACGCGCAACCCCTGGTCGGCCGCGCACACCCCCGGTGGGTCCTCGGGCGGCAGCGCCGCCGCGGTCGCCGCGGGGCTGGTCACCGCCGCCATCGGATCCGACGGTGCGGGCAGTGTGCGGATCCCGGCGGCGTGGACCCACCTGGTCGGCATCAAGCCCCAGCGCGGCCGCATCTCCACCTGGCCGCTGCCCGAGGCGTTCAACGGCATCACCGTCAACGGCGTGCTGGCCCGGACGGTCGTCGACGCGGCCCTGGTGCTCGACGCAGCCTCCGGAAACGCCGACGGAGACCGCCACCGGCCGCCGCCGATCACCGCCGCCGAGTACGTCAGCCAGCCACCGGGCCCGCTGACCGTGGCTATGTCGACGAAGTTTCCCTTCACCGGCTTCCGGGCCACCCTGCACCCGGAGATCCGGGCGGCGCTGGAGAGGATGGCCGGACAGCTCGAGCACCTGGGGCACACCGTGCGAGCCGCCGATCCGGACTACGGCCTCCGCACGTCGTGGAACTTCCTGTCCCGGTCGACGTCGGGACTGGTGGAGTGGGCGCATCGGCTCGGGCCCGGCGTGACGTTCGACAAGCGCACCAGGGCCAACATGCGGACGGGCCGCCTGCTGTCGGAGAAGGTGCTGCGCGACGCGCGGCTGAACGAGGCGGAGTCGCAGCGTCGGATCGGCTGGATCTTCAATCTCGCCGACGTGGTGCTCGCCCCGACGACGGCCCTTCCGCCGCCGAGGGTCCACGACTTCGACCGCCGCGGGGGGCTGTCCACCGACCGCGCGATGATCCGCGCGTGCCCGGTGACGTGGCCGTGGAACCTTCTCGGGTGGCCGTCGGTCAACGTGCCTGCGGGGTTCACCTCCGACGGGCTGCCGATCGGCGTTCAGCTGATGGGCCCCGCCGGCAGCGAGCCGCTGCTGATCTCCTTGGCGGCGGCACTCGAGGCCAGTGGCGCTTGGCGGGCCGACGAACCCGCGGTCTGGTGGGGCACCCCGGACGCCGACGAGCCCTAGAAGCCGAGCCTGCCAAGCTGTTTGGGGTCGCGCTGCCAGTTCTTCGCGATCTTCACGCGCAGGTCCAGATACACCTTGGTGCCGAGCAGCGTCTCGATCTGAAGCCGCGCGGCGGTGCCGACCTCGCGCAGGCGAGCTCCGCCCTTGCCGATGACGATGCCCTTCTGGGAGTCCCGTTCGACGTAGAGGATGGCGTGCACGTCGATGAGGTCGTCTCGCCCGTCGCGCTGTTCGACCTCGTCGATCACCACGGCGAGGGAGTGTGGCAGCTCGTCGCGGACGCCTTCGAGCGCCGCCTCGCGGATCAGCTCGGCCATGAGGACTTCCTCCGGCTCGTCGGTCAGCTCCCCGTCCGGGTAGAACGCCGGGCCGGGCGGCAGCTGCGCGGCGAGCACGTCGGTCAGCACGTCGACCTGCTCTCCCGAGGTGGCCGACACCGGCACGATCTCCGCAGTGCCACCGGTCAACTCGCTGACGGCGAGCAGCTGCGCGGCCACCTTCTCCTTGGACACCTTGTCGATCTTCGTCACCACGACCATGAACGTGGTCCGCGGTGCGACGGCCCGGATCTGCTCGTAGATCCACCGGTCACCGGGACCGATCGCCTCGTCGGCGGGAATGCAGAGCCCGATGACGTCGACCTGAGAGTAGGTGGCCTTCACCAGCTCGTTGAGGCGCTCCCCCAGCAGTGTTCGCGGCCGGTGCAGCCCGGGGGTGTCGACGAGGATGATCTGGAACTCGGGACGGTGCACGATGCCGCGGATGGTGTGGCGGGTGGTCTGCGGCCGGTTCGACGTGATCGCGACCTTGGTGCCCACCAGGGCGTTGGTCAGAGTCGACTTGCCGGTGTTGGGCCGGCCGACGAAACAGACGAAGCCGGAGCGGAATTCGCTCATTGGTCGTCTTCTTCCTGCTCGGTGGGTTTGACGAGGACGGTGCCGATGCGCACCCGACCGCGGTGGTCGCGGCCCCCTTCGGCGCGCAGGCGCAGAGCGTCCCACGTCACCTCCACGCCGGGCAGCGGGACGCGGCCCAGCTCGTGGGCCAGCAGGCCGCCCACGGTGTCGACGTCGAGATCGTCGTCGAGGTCCAGCTCGTAGAGCTCGGCCAAGTCCTCCAGCGGCAACCGGGCACTGACGCGGAAGTGCTTGTCGCCCAGGTCTTCGACGGGTGCTACTTCGTCGGTGTCGTATTCGTCGGCGATCTCGCCGACGATCTCCTCGAGCACGTCCTCGATGGTGACCAGCCCGGCGATGGCCCCGTATTCGTCGACCAGCAGGGCCATGTGGTTGCGGTCCTTCTGCATCTCGCGCAGCAGTGCGTCCAGGGGCTTGGAGTCGGGGACGAACACCGGTGGGCGCATCACCTCGCCGACCCGGGTGTCGATGCCGCCGTTGCTGTAGTAGGTCTGCTCGACGAGGTCCTTGAGGAAGACGACGCCGACGATGTCGTCGACGTTCTCCCCGACCACGGGCAGCCGCGAATGTCCGCTGCGCACCGCCAGCGACGTGGCCTGGCCCGCCGTCTTGTCGCTCTCGATCCACACCATCTCGGTGCGGGGCACCATCACCTCGCGGGCCAGGGTGTCGCCGAGTTCGAAGACCGACTGAATCATCCGTCGCTCGTCGTCGGCGACGACGCCGCTCTGCTGAGCCAGGTCGACGACCTCCCGCAACTCGATCTCCGAGGCGAACGGGCCGTTGCGGAAACCCACGCCCGGCGTCAGCGCGTTGCCGATTAGCACCAGTAACCGGCTGATCGGGGTGAGCAGCACCGAAATCCCCTGCAGCGGAAGGGCCGCGCCCAGCGCGATGCTGTAGGCATGTTGCCTGCCCAGCGTGCGCGGTCCCACGCCGATCGCGACGAAGCTGACCACGACCATGATGGCCGCGGCCGCGACCAGGCCCCACTTCAGGCCGAGGTCCTCGTACAGGAACGCGACCAGCAGAACGGTGGCCGCCGTCTCGCACGTGATGCGCAGCAACACGATCAGGTTGACGTAGCGCGGCCGGTCGTCGGTGAGGCGGGCCAACCGGGCGGCGCCGGGGCGTTCCTCGCGGACCATTTCGTCGATCCGGGCGATCGAGACCGTGCTGATGGCGGCGTCCACGGCGGCGAACACACCGCCGAGCGCGATGAGCGCGAGAGCGCCGACGAGAGAGGCTATTCCGGTCACGGTTCGTCGAAGAACTGGGACTTGTCCAACAATTTGCGGTCCTTCTCGCTCTGCCGGTCCTGGTGGTAGGCGGCGACCTGGTCGGCCACCCACTCCTCGAGCAGTTCGCGCTGCAGCGCGAACATCTCCTTCTCTTCGTCCGGCTCGGCATGGTCGTACCCGAGCAGGTGCAACACACCGTGCACGGTCAGCAGCGCGAGTTCCTGACCCAGCGAATGCCCGGCCTTCTCGGCCTGTGTGGCCGCGAACTCCGGGCACAGCACGATGTCGCCGAGCATCGACGGCCCCGGCTCCGGCGCGTCGGGACGGCCACCGGGTTCGAGCTCGTCCATGGGGAAGCTCATGACGTCGGTCGGACCCGGCAGGTCCATCCACCGCATGTGCAGGTCGGCCATCGCGGGGGTGTCGAGCAGCACCATCGACAGTTCGGCACCGGGGTTGACGTCCATCTTGGCGATCACGAACCGTGCGACGCTGACCAATTCGTTCTCGGCGACGTCGATGCCCGACTCGTTGGACACCTCGATGCTCATCGGCGCTGTCTCCCCGTGCCGGAGCGACGCTCGGCCCGGTTCACCGCGGGCGCCTCGGACCGGGCGTAGGCGTCGACGATCTCGGAGACCAGCCGGTGCCGCACGACGTCGGCGCTGGTGAGCTCGGAGAAGTAGATGTCGTCGATGTGGTCCAGGATTTCCATCGCGGCGCTCAGGCCCGACTTCGCGCCGTGCAGGTCGACCTGCGTGGAGTCGCCGGTGACCACGATCTTCGATCCGAAGCCAAGCCGGGTGAGGAACATCTTCATCTGCTCGGGCGTGGTGTTCTGCGCCTCGTCGAGGATGATGAAGGCGTCGTTGAGCGACCGGCCCCGCATGTAGGCCAGCGGCGCAACCTCGATCACGCCCGCGCTCATCAGCTTGGGGATCAGCTCCGCGTCCATCATGTCGTGCAGTGCGTCGTACAACGGCCGCAGATAGGGATCGATCTTCTCGCTCAGCGTGCCGGGCAGGAAGCCGAGGCGTTCGCCGGCCTCCACCGCGGGCCGGGTGAGGATGATGCGCGAAACCTGTTTGGTCTGAAGGGCGTTGACCGCCTTGGCCATCGCCAGGTACGTCTTGCCGGTACCGGCCGGACCGATGCCGAACACGATGGTGTGGGCGTCGATGGCGTCGACGTAGTGCTTCTGGTTGAGCGTCTTGGGCCTGATCGTCTTGCCGCGCCGCGACAGGATGTCCAGCGTCAGCACGTCGGCGGGTGACTCGTTGCCGGTTCCGGTGACCATGCCCACGCTGGTGCGTACGGCCTCGGGGGTCAGCGTCTGCCCGCGTGACACCACCGCGATCAGCTCGGTCATGACGCGCTCGGCGAGCGCCACGTCGGCGGACTCACCGGACAGGGTCACGGCGTTGCCGCGCACGTGGATGTCGGCGGTCAGCAGGGCTTCCAGCGCGCGCAGGTTCTCGTCGGCGGAGCCAAGCAGCCCCACCATCAGGTCGGGCGGCACACTTATGTTGCTACGCACGGTGCTGTCGGAGGCGGTGCTGTTCGAAGCGGCGGTCGTCTCGCGGGGCGTCACGTGGTGTTCAGTGCCTGCTTTCCGTGCTCAATTCATTGCTGTCTACTGCCAAGAGCTTACCGCTGGTCATCGCGTCGACCCAAAGAAGAAGGGGCACCCGTTGCCGGGCGCCCCTTCCTCGAGGTGGTGCCGTGTCAGCGGCTCTGCTGCACGGTGTTGTCGGCATGCGCGATGTTGACCGCCGGAAGCACCGACTTGACCCTCCGGTCGTGGTGGTCGACACCGGCCGAGTAGCCGGGCATTTCCAGCACCGGGAGCGTCTCGGCGGATGCGGTCGCTTGCATCGGAGCTGCGACCCCAAGAATGCCCGCAGCAAAGCCGCTGGCAACGAGGGTGGCGAGTCCGAACTTCTTCGTCTTCTTCATTTCTTCTTTCGTGCCCTCTGTGGTTGCGTCGACCGGCGGTGGAGCCCTGCCACCGGTCTGCTTGCACGAACGCACTGATCAGACGATTAATTCCGGCCGCAAAGAAACCTGGACGTTTCGCGGAGATGACGATCACATAAACCAGCGCGGGGTCAGAACCCCGAGTGCGCCAAGCGCCACTGCGGCCGCCGATGTGGTGCGCAGCACACTTGGCCCGAGCCGAACGGCGGTCGCGCCGACGTCGGTCAACACCCGCAACTCGTCGTCGCCGATGCCGCCCTCGGGACCGATCAGCAACATCAGCGAGCCGGCCTCGGCGAGCCCCGTCGCCGCCAGCGGGACGGTCGCGGACTCGTGCAGCACCAGCACCACCGTCCGGTCCGCCACCGAACGCACGTGGGCGGCCAGTTCCTTGGTCGACATCAGTGCGGTGACCGATGGGACGTGGGGACGGCGCGACTGCCGGGCCGCGGACCGGGCCACCGCCTGCCAGCGGCGAAGTCCCTTCTCGACCTTGGCGGCCCCGTCCCAGCGGGCCACGCAGCGGTCGGACTGCCAGGCGAGGAACGCGTCCGCACCCGCCTCGGTGGCCAGTTCGACCGCCAGCTCCGAACGGTCGGACTTGGGCAGCGCCTGCACGACGGTGACGCTGGGAGACGAGGGGGCCACCACGCGCCTGTCGAGCACGCGAGCCGTCAGAGTGCCCTTGCCGACGCCGTCGACCACGACGTGGGCGACCGTGCCGGCGCCGTCACCGAGGTCGAGTTCCTCGCCGACCCGGATGCGCCGCACCGACGCGGCGTGAAAGCCCTCGTCACCGTCCACGGTGACCACGTCACCCACGTCGGGGACCGACTCGACGTAGAACAGCGCGCGACTCACGGCGCTCCCGGCCCGGCTATCGGCCGGTGAACGTCTCGCGCAGCCGGCTGAACAACCCGCCGTTGGCGGGCGCGGCCTGCGTCGACTTGACCTCGGCGACGTCACGGACGCGATGCGCCTTGAGCTTCTGCAGCAGCTCGGTGTCCTGATGGTCGAGGCGGTTGGGGACCACGACCTCGATGTGGGCGTGCAGGTTGCCGCGGACACCGGAGCGCACGTTGGGCATGCCGTGGCCGCGCAGCGTCGTGACGGCTCCGGGCTGGGTTCCGGGTGCGACGACGATGTCGGTGTCGCCGTCGAGAATGGCGTCGACCGAGACCGTGGTGCCCAGTGCCGCGTCGACCATCGGCACCGACACGCTGAAGTGCAGGTCGTCGCCGTCGCGGACGAAGACGTCGTGGGGTGCCTCGTGCACCTCGACGTGCAGGTCGCCGGCGGGTCCGCCGCCCGGGCCGACCTCGCCTTGGGCGGCCAGCCGCACCCGCATGCCGTCGCCGACGCCCGGGGGGATCTTGACGCTGATGTCGCGGCGCGCGCGCACGCGGCCGTCGCCGCCACAGCGGTGGCAGGGGTCGGGGATGACTTCGCCGACGCCCGCGCACACCGGGCACGGACGCGACGTCATGACCTGGCCCAGCAGCGAGCGCTGGACGGACTGCACCTCGCCCTGGCCGTGGCAGGTGTCGCAGGTGACTGGCTTCGAGTCGCCGTGCGTGCCCTTGCCGTGGCACAGGTCGCAGAGGATCGCGGTGTCCACGGTGACGTGCTTGGTGACGCCGGTGGCGCACTCGGCGAGGTCGAGCCGCATCCGCAGCAGGGAGTCCGAGCCCGGGCGCACCCGGCCGACCGGGCCGCGGCCTCCGCCGCCGCCGCCACCGAAGAACGCCTCGAACACGTCACCGAGGCCGCCGAAACCGGCGTTGCCGAAGCCGTTTCCGAACCCGCCCGCGCCGGCGCTCTCCATCGGGTCGCCACCGAGGTCGACGATGCGGCGCTTCTCCGGATCGCTCAGGACCTCGTACGCAACGCCGATCTCCCGGAACTGGGCTTGGGCCGCCTCATCGGGGTTGACGTCGGGATGCAGTTCGCGCGCCAGCTTGCGATAGGCGCGTTTGATCTCCGAGTCGCTCGCGCCCTTGCTCACTCCGAGCAGGCCGTAATAATCGCGTGCCACGCCAAACCCTTCTTCGCTTCGTGAAGCCGCAGTCGCCGTCGGTCCCAGGGCCCTTAGCGGGCACCCAGGACTTCACCTATGTACAGAGCAACCGCGGCGACGTTGGAGATGGTTCCCGGATAGTCCATCCGAGTGGGACCCACCACACCCATCCCGCCGAAAACCTTGCCCGAGCTGCCGTAGGTGGTGCTCACCACCGACGTTCCAGCCATCTGCTCGGCCGCGGTCTCGTGTCCGATGCGCACCGTCACCTTACCGGCCTCCTCCTGGGCGGCCAGCAATCGCAGCACCACCACCTGCTCCTCCAGTGCCTCCAGCACCGATCGCAGGGAGCCACCGAAGTCCGCGGTGTTGCGCGTGAGGTTCGCCGTGCCGCCGAGCAGCAACCGTTCCTCGGAGTGCTCGACGAGGGTCTCGACGAGCACGGTCGCCGCCCGTCCCACCGCGTCGCCGAGCACGCCGTGTCCGACCAGCTGCGACGCCAGGTCCGAGACCGCGACAGACGCGGTGGTGATCGGCTTGCCCTCGAGCGCCTGGCCCAGCCGCTCGCGCAACGCCGAGAGCTGGACGTCGTCGATGGCGTCGCCGAGTTCGACGATGCGCTGGTCGACCCGGCCGGAGTCGGTGATGACCACCAGCAGCAGCCGCGCCGGCGTGAGCGCGACGACCTCCAGGTGTCGGACCGTCGACGTGGACAGGGTCGGATACTGCACGATCGCGACCTGCCGGGTGAGCTGCGCGAGCAGCTTCACCGCCCGCCGCAGGACGTCGTCGAGGTCGACACCGGACTCGAGGAACGTGAGGATGGCGCGCCGCTCGGCCGACGACATCGGCTTGACGTCGTCGAGGCGGTCGACGAACTCGCGGTACCCCTTCTCGGTGGGCACCCGGCCCGAACTCGTGTGGGGCTGGGCGATGTAGCCCTCGGCCTCCAGGACGGCCATGTCGTTGCGCACCGTCGCACTCGAGACACCGAGATTGTGGCGCTCGACGAGGCTCTTCGAACCGATCGGCTCCTTCGTGGAGACGAAGTCGGCGACGATCGCGCGCAGCACCTCGAAGCGACGATCATCGGCAGTACCCATGGTTCACCTCCTAGTCGTCGCCATTTTACGTCGGCCAGCAGCACCGACGCGCCACGGCGCCGCCCGGCGCCAACCGATAGCCTGACTACGTGCTCACCAGGACCGGCCGATGATCTTCAAGGGCGTCCGCGACGGCAAGCCGTATCCCGAACACAATCTGTCCTATCGACAGTGGGCGCAGATCCCGCCGCGGCAGATCCGCCTCGACGAGTTGGTGACCACCACGACGGTGCTCGAGCTCGACCGCTTGCTGTCGGAGGACTCGACGTTCTACGGCGACCTGTTCCCCCACGCCGTCCGGTGGGAGGGCGTCGTCTACCTCGAAGACGGTGTGCACCAAGCCGTCCGGGCCGCGCTGCGCAACCGGGCCGTCCTGCACGCACGGGTCTACGACATGGACCTTCCGCTCGACCAGCAGACCTGACGGCCGACTACCCCAACACTTCTCGCACCACGGCGTCGGCCAGCAGCCTGCCGCGGTCGGTCAGCACCATGGCCTCGCCGCGGTCGACCAGCAGCCCACTGCGGCAGAGTTCGTCGGCCCGCGACCTCTCCTCTGCGTCCAGCAGCGTCACCGGCAGCCCGCCGCGCAGACGGACCGTCAGCATGACGTCCTCGGTGTGCCGCTCGGGTGCGCTCAGCTCCTCGCGCCCACCGACGGGCAGTTCGCGACGGGCGAGCATCTCCGCATAGGCGTTGGGGTGCTTGACGTTCCACCAGCGAGTGCCGTCGGTGTAGCCGTGCGCGCCCGGTCCGGCGCCCCACCACTCGCCGCCGTCCCAGTAGCCGAGGTTGTGTCGGCACTCCCCGCCGGCACGGCTCCAGTTCGACACCTCGTACCAGTCGAAGCCCGCCGCCACGAGCCGCGCGTCGAGGAGCTCGTAACGGGTGGCCAGCACGTCGTCGTCCGGTGCGGGCAGCTCGCCGCGGCGCACCCGCCGGGCCAGCGCGGTGCCCTCCTCGACCACCAGCGCGTAGGCCGAAACGTGGTCGACGCCGGCCCCGATCGCCGCGTCCACCGAGCGCGCCAGGTCGTCGTCGGTCTCTCCGGGCGTGCCGTAGATGAGGTCCAGGTTGACGTGCTCGAAACCCGCGGCGCGGGCATCGGCGGCGGCGGTCAGCGCCCGCCCGGGCGAGTGCACCCGGTCCAGGGCGGCCAGCACGTGCGGCGCGGTCGACTGCATGCCGAGCGACAGCCTGGTGAAGCCCGCCGTGCGCAGGCGGTCGAGAAGCTCGGGCGTCGTCGACTCGGGATTGGCCTCCGTCGTGACCTCGGCACCGGCGGCCAGCGTGAAGTTGGCCCGCACCGCGTCCAGCACCGACGCGAGTCGCTCGCCGCCGAGCATCGTCGGGGTGCCACCGCCGACGAACACCGTCGACGCCTCGGGCACGGCGCCGCGGAACGACAACTGGTGTGCGGCCAGTTCGAGTTCGACCTTCATCGCCTCGAGCCAGCCGTCGGGGTTGGCGCCGCCCAGCTCGGCGGGCGTGTAGGTGTTGAAGTCGCAGTATCCGCAGCGCGTCGCGCAGAACGGGACGTGCACGTAGACGCCGAACGCGCCGGATCGGTGTTCGGTCATCGTTCCAGTCTTCCAGAGCCGATTTATGCTCGTGATGAGCGCAAGAATTGGCCGGTTGGAGCCGATCGCATCGGCCGTGGCAGAATGTCAGGCGTGACTGCTGCCCAGACCTCGACCGTCGGCTTCTCGCCGGTGGTACGGCGGCATGTCGACTTCAAGCGCGTATGCACCTGTTGCTGTCTGCCTTGACGCCGTAGACCTGTCCACCTGTACCTACAGCTGGCCGCCGGATCTGCGCCGCCGGACAGCCACCGGTGACGACGCACGATTCACACGCCGGCTCCCTCGAGAGGGGCCATCCCATGACTCAGGCCGACGCCAAGCCGACCAAGCCACCGAAGAACGAGGGCCAGTGGGCCCTCGGACACCGCGAACCACTCAACCCCAACGAGCAGGCCAAGCAGGACGACAACCCGCTCAACGTCCGCGGACGCATCGAGGAGATCTACGCCAAGGGCGGCTTCGAGAGCATCGACAAGGGCGACCTCCGCGGACGTTTCCGCTGGTGGGGGCTCTACACGCAACGCAAGCCCGGTTACGACGGCACCTGGACCGGTGACGACAACACCGACATGCTCGAAGACGAGTTCTTCATGCTGCGGGTCCGGTCCGACGGCGGTGCCCTGACCGCGGCGGCCCTGCGCGCCCTCGGCGGCATCTCCACCGAGTTCGGCCGCGACACCGCCGACATCTCCGACCGGCAGAATGTCCAGTTCCACTGGATCCGGGTCGAGGACATGCCGGAGATCTGGCGACGCCTCGACGAGGTCGGCCTGCAGACCACCGAGGCGTGCGGCGACTGCCCCCGCGTGGTGCTCGGCTCGCCCCTGGCCGGCGAATCGCTCGACGAGGTCATCGACGGCACGCCCGCCATCGACGAGATCACCAAGCGCTACATCGGCAAGCCCGAGTACTCGAACCTGCCGCGCAAGTTCAAGACCGCGATCTCGGGTCTGCAGGACGTGGTGCACGAGATCAACGACGTCGCCTTCGTCGGCGTGGTCCACCCCGAGCACGGCCCCGGCTTCGACCTGTGGGTCGGCGGCGGCCTGTCGACCAACCCGATGCTGGGCCAGCGCGTCGGCGCCTGGGTGCCGCTCGACGAGGTGCCCGACGTGTGGGAGGCCGTGGTCAGCGTGTTCCGCGACTACGGCTACCGTCGCCTGCGCGCCAAGGCCCGGCTGAAGTTCCTGATCAAGGACTGGGGCATCCAGAAGTTCCGGGAGGTGCTCGAGAACGAGTACCTCAAGCGTCCCCTGGTCGACGGACCCGCGCCCACGCCGGTGCCTCGTCCGATCGACCACGTCGGCGTCCAGCGTCTGAAGAACGGATTGAACGCCGTCGGCGTCGCGCCCATCGCGGGCCGGGTGTCGGGCACCATCCTGAGCAAGGTCGCCGACCTCGCCGAGGCCGCCGGGTCGGATCGCATCCGCTTCACCCCGTATCAGAAGCTGGTCATCCTCGACGTTCCCGACGACCAACTCGACACGCTCCGCGACGGACTCGACGCCCTCGGGCTGCCGTCGAAGCCGTCGCACTGGCGGCGAAACCTGATGGCCTGCACCGGAATCGAGTTCTGCAAGCTGTCGTTCGCCGAGACGCGGAGCCGCTCGCAGGTGCTGGCCCCGGAGCTCGAGACGCGGCTGGAGGACCTCAACGCCCAACTGGACGTCCCCGTCACGATCAACATCAACGGCTGCCCGAACTCGTGCGCCCGCATCCAGATCGCCGACATCGGGTTCAAGGGCCAGATGGTCGACGACGGCAACGGCCCCGAGGAGGGCTTCCAGGTTCACCTCGGCGGCAGCCTCGGCCTGGACAGCGCGTTCGGCCGGAAGTTGCGCCAGCACAAGGTGACCAGCACGGAGCTGGGCGACTACATCGAGCGCGTCGTCCGCAACTTCGTGAAACAAAGGGAGGACGGCGAGCGTTTTGCAACGTGGGCCGTACGGGCCGACGAAGCGGACTTGAGGTAACGATGACCGACGTGATGACCGAAACCGACCTGATCGCCATCGCCGAGCGTGGCGCGGCGGAACTCGACGGCGCCAGCGCCGAGGAGCTGCTGCGCTGGACCGACGAGAACTTCGGCGGTGAGTACGTGGTGGCCTCCAACATGCAGGACGCGGTTTTGGTGGCGATGGCCGCCAAGGTGCGCCCCGGCGTCGACGTCCTGTTCCTCGACACCGGCTACCACTTCGCCGAGACCATCGGCACCCGCGACGCCGTCGAGGCCGTCTACGGGGTCAACGTGGTGAACGTCACACCCGAGCACAGCGTCGCCCAGCAGGACGAGCTGCTCGGCAAGAACCTGTTTGCCAGCGACCCGGCGGCGTGCTGCCGGATGCGCAAGGTGGAGCCGCTCGGCAAGGCGCTCAAGGGCTACTCGGCGTGGGTCACCGGCATCCGGCGGGTCGAGGCTCCGACGCGCGCCAACGCCCCGCTCATCAGCTACGACAAGGCCTTCGGACTGGTCAAGATCAACCCGATCGCCGCCTGGTCGGACGACGAGATGCAGGCCTACATCGACGCCAACGACGTGCTGGTCAACCCGCTTGTCTTCGAGGGCTATCCGTCGATCGGCTGCGCGCCGTGCACGGCGAAGCCGATCGAGGGCGCCGATCCTCGAAGCGGTCGCTGGGCCGGCCAGACGAAGACGGAGTGCGGGCTGCACGCCTCGTGACCGACGATGACTGACCCCGCTCTGGTCCTCGCGGCCCACGGCAGCGCCGACCCGCGCTCGCCGCAGGTGGCACTGGCCCTGGCCGGGCGGATCCGCCGGTTGCGCCCCGGACTCGAGGTGCACGCGGCGTTCCTGGAGAAGTCGGCGCCGTACGTGGGCGACGTACTCGCCGACCTCGCGAGGCGCGGCGATCGGGCCGTGGTGGTGCCGATGCTGCTGGCCAGCGCCCATCACGCCCGGGTCGACCTGCCCGCGGTGATCGAGGAATCCGGCGCCACCGTCCGGGTCGCCGAGGCACTCGGCGAGGACCCGGCCCTGGTGACCCTGCTCGGCCAGCGCATCGCCGCGGCGGGGGCGCCGGCCGACCGGCGCGACGTGGGAGTCGTGGTGGTCGCCGTGGGAACCTCCAGCGAGGCGGCCAACGCGCGCACGAGCACGGTCGCCGCCGCCCTGAGCGCGAGGACCCGCTGGGCGGGCGTCGAAGTGGCCTTCGCCACCGGGCCGCATCCCACCGTCGCCGAGGCCGCCACGAGCCTTTCGCGCCGTGGAGCACGACACGTGGTCGTGGCGCCGTGGTTCCTCGCCCATGGGCGCATCACCGACCGCGTCGCCGCGGTGTGTGCGGAGCTGGGCCTCCCGATGGCCGAGCCACTCGGTTCGCACAATCTGGTCGCCGCCACGCTGCTCGACCGCTACGACGACGTCTGCCTCGTACGCGCTGCGGCCTGACCGAGGTTTGCCGCCGATTCCGGCTCCGCCGGAGCGCTCCTGTTCGACGCGGGCCGACATTGATTCGGCGATTCGTATGCGATTTGCTCAACTCGTGGCATCATATTGACGTCGGCGTCCAGCCGCCCGCGACCCCGCAAACGGTCGTCGGATCGCAATTCGGGGATTGGATTGGGATAGAACATGAATACAGATCGTTTCACTCGCCGCGTGGCGTTGGTCATCGGTGGCGGTGCGATCATCACGATGGGTGCACTGACCGCAGGCTGCAGCAGCAGCAGCGAGACGCCCGCACCCAGCAGCACCACGACGACGACCACCGCGCCGTCCGTCACCCCGACGGAGAAGAGCCTCACCCCCGGTGGGGCGAACAGCTTCTCTCCGCCGGTCAAGGCACCGCCGGCTCCCACCGGCGAGCCGGGAACGCACCGCAACGGGAGCAGTTCCTAACTCCGGTTGCCCACGGGCAATTCGACATTCTGCGGGGACGTCACGTCGTGGCGTCCCCGCAGTTTCGACTGTGGTGACCGGGAGTCCCTGATGTTCGATCGACGCGTCCTCGTGCGCATGGTCGGGTGCTCGCTGGCCGCGTCGTTGGTCGCCGGTGTGGCGGTGCTGATCTCGGATCGTCGATTCGAACCGTCACCGTCCCCCGCCGTCACCATCGCCGGGCCGTACGCGAACCTTCTGGCCAGCTCCACCGATCTCGGTCCGTCCCATCTGGACCGCGCCCAACTCACCGTCGGCCTCCGCGGTACGACCCGACCCGACCCGCTGCTCGAGTGGGCGGCGGCCAAGGGTCTCGACGTCCGCTGGCGGCAGGGCGAGGACTGGGCCATCGTCGAAGGTGCGCCACCCGTGGTGGCCGAGGCCTTCGACGTCCCCGTGCACGACTATCGCGGCATGCAGGGACAGGTGTTCTACGCCTCGCCCCAACAGCCCGAGGTGCCCGCCGCCGTCCGGACCACGGTCAGCGACCTCGGCCGCATCCTCGGATTCACCCCGCACCGCGAGGCGCGGCCCGACCACGTACCCCTCGACGTCCCCGGCCAAGGGTTGACGCCCGCGGCGCTGCTGACCGCGTACAACGCGAATCCCCTTACCGAGGCCGGCATTACGGGCAAGGGCCAGACCATCGTCTTCTTCGCGTTCAGCGGGTACGACCAGGGCGACCTCGACGACTTCGCGTCGATGTCCGGGCTGCCACCGCTCAAGCCGGTGCTCGTCGGCGGTCAGCCGAGCGAGTCACGCGCGGAGACGGTGATGGATCTCGAAGTGGCACATGCGATTGCCCCCGACGCGAGGATGGTCGTCGTCAACGCCCGTCCCACGCTGGAGGGTGGCCGCACCTACGAGCGCATCGCCGAGATGTTCGACGCGACCAATCAGCAGTTCCCGGGTGCCGTGTGGAGCCTGTCCATCGGATGGGGGTGTGACGCGCTGATCACCGCGACCGACCTCAAGCCCGTGCAGTCCGCGCTGGAGCGCGCCCACCGCAACGGCACCTCGGCCTTCGACGCCAGCGGCGACACCGGAGGGCTCGAGTGCAAGGGCGGCGAGAACTGGTCCTCCCCACCGGGTCCCGACGACGTCGGGCTCGACGCGATCTCGTCGCTGCCCGGCATGACGTCGGTGGGAGGCACGACGCTGTCCACCGACGAGGACGGCCAGTGGCTCGCCGAACAGGCGTGGATCGACTCGCCGTTGTCGCAGGGCACCAGTGGCGGTGTGTCCAAGCTCTTTCCGCGGCCCGCCTGGCAGCGCCGGATGTCGATCGAGCGGGACTCCGGCAAGAAGCAACGACGCCTGACGCCCGACGTGGCCGCACTCGCCGACCCGTTCACGGGCATTCGGATCCGATTCGACCAGCAGGACCTGGTGGGCGCGGGGACGTCGCAGGCGGCTCCGGTGTGGGCGGGACTCACGGCGTTGATGAACCAGTACCTGCTGGCCAACGGCGGGCAGCGACTCGGCGACGTCAACCCGCTGCTGTACCGGGTGGCCGCGGGCGCCAACCAGGCCGGCTTTCGTGACGTCACGCTCGGCGGCAGCGCCGTAGACGTCGCGGTGCCCGGCTACGACCTGGCCACCGGACTCGGCAGTCCCAACGTCGCGCAACTCGCCCGCGACTTTCTCGACATCCAGAAGGGGATGGCTCCTCGATGACGACGATGACGTGTCGCGTCTGCGCCGTCATCGTCCCGACGGACGAGTTCTGCGGGAACTGCGGGGCGACGGCGTCCCCTCGGCGAGGTGACGGGCCGTCCTGGCTCCGGTTGTCGGCCTACGCGGCGGCACCGGGCGAGCGCGTGCTGCGGCCCGCGGTGGTCAGCACCGTCTTTCCCGCGCTGCCACGGCATTCGAGGGTGGCCTTCGGCGTCGCGCTGGTGATCGTCGTGGCGCTGCTGGTGGGCACCGCCCTGCCGATGTGGGTCGCCGCGCTGATCGGGGTCGTGGGCGCCGGATTGCCCGCGGTGTTCCTGGCGTACCTCAAGGCATCTCACACGGCGACGGATTCGTCGGCGCTCGCGCTGGTGGTGGTCGCCCTGCTCGGCATCGCCGGTGGCGTCGGCTGGAGCATCGCGACCGACGTCGCGGCGGCCCGGGTGGACGACGACGCGTTGGGCCTGCCGGCCAGCACACTCGACCTGCTGCTCACCTGCCTCGCCATCCCGGTGGGCTTCCTGGTTCTGCTGCTGGCACCGACGATCGTCGTGCGGGTGTGGCGGCCCGGTGCCCGAGAGCCGTTGCGCGGACTGACCATTGGGGCGTTCGGCGCGATTTGCTTCGTCACCGCGGGAAGCATGGCGGCCCTGGCGCCGGAACTCACCGGCGGCCCGATCGCCGACTCCGACGGCCAATCAGCGTCCGACCTGGTGATCGGCGGCCTCGTTCAGGGCGTCGCGGTGCCGCTGACGGCCGCGGCCGTCGCGGGCGCGATCGGCGCCACCCTGTGGTTCGTGCCGCGGCGCGACACCGGACACCCGCCGCGGTGGTACTGGCCCACCTCTCCCCTGCCGTCGATCGCGTTCGGATTGGTCGCCTACCTCGGGTTGGGCGTCCTGGACTTCCTCTCGCCGCCGAGTGCCGTGGAGACGACCGTCTACGCAGTCCTGACGGTGCTGGCCCTCTCCGTGCTTCGCGTCGTCGCCCACACCACGATGCTGCACTCCCGGCCGACCACCGAGTCCGAGTCGGCCGACGACGTGGTGACGTGCCCGGAGTGCGAGCACGTCGTACCCGGGCTGCCGTTCTGTCCCCGGTGTGGAGTCGCGCGGTTCCAGCGTCCGGCCCCGGAGACGAAGACGTCGACGCCGCGACTGCTCGTGACCCTGGCCGCCGTCGTGGTCCTGGTGGCGGCGGGCTCCACCGCGCTCTCGGTGTGGCTGACACCGCCGGAGGCGCTGGTGGTGTGCCCGCCCGACTGTGGGATGCCGCCAATCAGCAAGCCGGTCTCCACCAACCCCCGGTTCACCTCCGACGACGGTCAGTTCTCGGTGTCCTATCCCGGCCCGGAGACGGCGTACGACGCCACCTTCGAGCCGAACGGGGTGGTGCTGGACCTGCTCGCCGGCGACGGCGGCACCCTGCGCCTGTTCGGGCAGCCCGCCAACGGGCAGACGCCACGCCAGATCGCCGACGACATGCTCCGCGAGCACTACCCGGACGCGACGTTCGACTACGAGATCCCCAACGCCTTCGTCGGATACCAGCTCGGCTACGGGGAGGTCGCCGACGACTACCCCGCCGACGCGATCGGCGACGACGAACGCAACCGCATCCTCGTCATGGTCGGGGTGAAGAACGACTACGCGTTGATCGCCGCGGCCGCCGGGCCGTTCCGGGAGTTCACACCCGAGTTCGGCTCCGGCCACCCCTCTGGCGCGAACTTCTTCCTCGCCCTCGACATGGCGAAGTACGTCAACAGCTTTACGTGGCGGGGAGACCCGCCGCGCTGAGGTGGGCAGTGGGCACCTCGACGTCGCCGGGGATCGGCGGCACCCGGGTGGCACGCACGTAGACCGTGTCGCCCTCCTTCAAGCCGAGGGCCTCCGCGTCGCCGCGGGTGATCTGCGCGGTGAACGACGTATTGTCCGCCGCGCTGGTCAGCTCGACGCGAACCTCGAAGCCCAACATGACGATTCGGTCGATCACGGCGCGGATGACACCCGTGGAGGACACGCTTCCGTCGGTCTGCGCCAGGGCCATGTCGGGGTTGCGGCCCACCCGGATGTCGTGCGGACGCACCAGTGTGCCGTTCAACGAGGACACGGCGCCGAGGAACGACATGACGAACCCGTTGACCGGACTGTCGTACACCTCGGTGGGCGTGCCGATCTGTTCGATGCGGCCCTTGTTGAGAACGGCGATGCGGTCGGCCACGTCGAGCGCCTCGGCCTGATCGTGGGTCACCAGCACGGTCGTGACGTGGACCTCGTCGTGCAGCCGGCGCAGCCAGGCCCGCAGGTCCTCGCGCACCTTCGCGTCCAACGCGCCGAACGGCTCGTCGAGCAGCAGCACCTCGGGGTCGACCGCAAGGGCGCGCGCCAACGCCATGCGCTGGCGTTGACCACCGGAGAGCTGGCTCGGGTAGCGATTCTGGAAGCCGGCGAGACCGACGATCTCCAGGAGACTGTCGACCTTGTCCTTGATCTCGGCCTTGGGCATCTTGCGAATCTTGGGTCCGAATGCGACGTTGTCCCGCACGGTGAGGTGCTTGAAGGCCGCGTAGTGCTGGAAGACGAAACCGATCCCGCGCCGCTGCGGCGGCACGCCGGTCACGTCGCGGCCCTTGATGGTGATGGTGCCGGTGTCGGGCTGGTCCAGACCGGCGATCGCGCGCAGCAGGGTCGACTTGCCGGAACCACTGGGGCCCAGCAGTGCCGTCAACGATCCCTCGGGAACGTCGAAGGTGATGTCGTCGAGGGCGACGAAGTCCCCGTAGCGCTTGTTGGCGCCACGCACGGTGATGGCGTTGGCCTGATCGGAACTCATGGGATCTCCTACCCGAAGCCTATTTGACCGCCCGGGCACGCCGGGCGTCGAGAATCACTTGGACGATCAGTACCAACACCGCGACCGTCATCAGCAGCGTAGAGACGGCGTAGGCGCCGTACTCCTGCCCGCGGCTGTACCGGTCGGACACGAGCAACGTCATGGTCTGCGAGGTGCCGGGGAGATTGGACGACACCATGATCACCGCGCCGTACTCGCCGAGGGTGCGGGCGACGGTCAGCACGATGCCGTAGGTCAGACCCCACCTGATGGACGGAAGGGTGATGCGCCAAAAGGTCTGCCACCACTGCGAACCCAGTGTGGAGGCGGCCTCCTCCTGGTCGGTGCCGAGCTCGTGCAGGAGCGGTTCCACCTCGCGGATGACGAAGGGCAGCGTGACGAAGATGCTTGCGAGGACGATGCCGGGCAGCCCGAAGATGATCTTGAAGCCGAGGTCGTTCTCGACGAACCCGAGGACGCCCGCCGACCCCCACAGCAGGATCAGGGCCACGCCGACGACCACCGGGGACACCGCGAACGGAAGGTCGATGACGGCCTGCAGCGCACTCTTGCCACGGAACCTGTTGCGCGCCAAGACGAGTGCGGTGGGCACGCCGAAGACCACGTTCAGCGGCACCACGATCGCGACGACCAGCAACGAGAGCTGCAGCGCGGAGATCGCGGCGGGCGTGCTGACCGAGGCGAAGAAGGTGCCGATTCCGGGCGTGAAGGTCCGCCACAGGATGAGCCCGACGGGCACGACCACGAGGATCAGGATGTAGGCCAGTGCGACGTAGCGAAGCAACAGGCGCGCCGTCCGGGACAGGATCATGACGCCAGCTCCTCGCGCTTCGCCGCTCTCGAACCGACCGCACGGAGGACGAACAGGACGACGAAGGAGGCGACCAGCAGCACGATGGAGATCGCCGCGGCTCCCGTGCGGTCGTCGTTCTCGATCAGCGTGCGGATCCACTGCGAGGAGACCTCGGTCTCGCCGGGCACCGCACCACCAATCAGGACGACGGAACCAAACTCGCCGATCGCCCGCGAGAAGGCCAGTCCGGCACCCGACAGAAGCGCCGGGAGTAGGGCCGGCAGAACGACCTTGGTGAAGATGGTGACGTTGTTGGCGCCGAGCGACGCCGCGGCCTCCTCCACCTCACGGTCGAGTTCGAGCAGCACCGGCTGCACGGAGCGCACGACGAACGGCAGCGTGACGAACAGCAGCGCGACGCCGACGCCCCACTTGGTGTGCTGAAGATGAAGTCCGACGGGGCTGTTGGGGCCGTACAGCGCCAGCATCACCAAACTCGCGACGATGGTCGGCAGCGCGAACGGAAGGTCGATCACGGCGTCGACCAGGCGCTTGCCCGGGAAGTCGTCGCGCGTGAGCACCCACGCGACCAGGAGCCCGAAGACCAGGTTGACCAGGGTGACGGCCACCGAGATGGTCAACGTCACCTGGTAGGACGACAGCGCAGCATTCGAACTGACCGCGGACCAGAACAACTCCCAGCCGCCCCCGGCGGACTGCCAGAGGATCGCCGCCAGCGGCAGCAACACGATGACGCTCAGCCACAACGTCGCCGCGCCCACGCGCAGCGACGTCGTGCCCCGGGCCCGGCGTAGACGACCCGGCGCCTCGGGGATCGGCGCGAGCCCAGCCGTCATCCGGTGGCCTGCTTGTAGATCTTGGTGATGGAGCCGTTGTCCTTGTCGAACAGCGCCGGGTCGACGTCACCCCAGCCACCGAGGTCGGCGATGGTCCACAACTTCTGCGGCGTCGGGAAGTCCTTGGCGAAGTCGGCGGCGACCGCGGGGTCGACGGGACGGAAACCCGCTTCGGCCCAGAGCTTCTGGCCCTCCGGCGTGTAGAGGAAGTTCTTCAGCGCGGTGGCCTGCTGGAGGTGCTGCGACGCGGTCACCACGGCCACGGGGTTCTCGATCTTGAACGTCTGCGGCGGGATGACGTGTTCGATGTCCTTGCCCTGACGCTCGGAGTTGATCGCCTCGTTCTCGTAGCTGATCAACACGTCGCCGGTGCCCTGCAGGAACACGTCGGTGGCTTCACGGCCGGAACCGGGCCGCGACTTCACGTGCTCGGTCACCAGCTTGTTGACGAAGTCGAGGCCGGCTGCGGAGTCCTTGCCGCCGTTGCTCTTTGCGGCGTACGGCGCCAACAGGTTCCACTTCGCCGACCCGGAGCTCAACGGACTCGGGGTGACGACATCGAGGCCCGGCTGGAGAAGGTCGTCCCAGTCCTTGATGTTCTTGGGGTTGCCCTTGCGGACGACGAGGGACACCACCGATCCGAACGGGATGCCCTTGGTGGCGTCGGTGTTCCAGTCCTTGGCGACCTTGTCGGCCTTGACCAGTCGGGTGACGTCCGGCTCGACGGAGAAGTTGACGATGTCGGCGGGCTTGCCGTCGACGACGCCGCGCGACTGGTCGCCCGAGGCACCGTAGGACGTCGTCACCGCGACGCCCTTGCCCTCGGGGGTGGCGGCGAAGGCGGGGATGATCTTGCTCCAGCCGGGCTCCGGTACGGCGTAGGCAACCAGGGTGAGGGTGGTGTCCGCAGCGGGGCCGGCGGACTCGCCGGCGACGTCGCTGGCGCCGCCACCGCACGCGGCGAGCAACGATGCCGTGACGGCGAGCGCGCCGGCAGCGGTCAGCGACCGAATCGACTTCGGAGTGAAGACGGGCATGGGGTGAGGCCTTTCCTAGCGGCGATTCATGGGTTCTGTTACCCGCCACGACGGAGAGGAGACGTATCAGTGCTCAGACAGGGAGACTGCCGCGACCGACACCACACCGCGCAACGGAATGGGGGTCAGCGACAACAGTGCACATCGGCGACAGCGCAGTTGCCCACGGCGATGAGAGCCAGGACGTGGCTCTCGGTGCCGATGGACGGTGCGTGCATGGCGCGAAGCGTAACAGACCGGGTTGACGTGCCGTTATCTGGCGAACAGCCACATCACGACGACCAGCAGCACGAGCGCCACCAGCACCAACGTGACCCTGGAGCGCGGCATGCCGGTCACGACGGATCCTCGTCGGCGTGCTTGGCGCGCTGCAACAGGCGAATGCCGTTGCCCAGCGCACCGTCGAGCAGAACGGCCACCGAGTAGGCCAGCACCAGCACCACGGGCATCACGACCACCGTCTGGACGACGAACCCGAGGCCGGACAGCCACAGTTCGACCCCGTCCCACCAATCAAGGATGCCCTTCACCCGCTCCACCCTACGATCAATCGATGAACGGGCCGCAGTCCACGTCGTGCGTGATCGCCGGCGGCGGCCCGGCGGGCATGATGCTGGGCCTGCTGCTGGCCCGTGGCGGCGTCGACGTCACCGTCATGGAGAAGCACGCCGACTTCCTCCGCGACTTCCGCGGCGACACCGTCCACGCGAGCACGCTGCGGCTGCTGGACGACCTGGGGCTGGGACGAGAATTCGAGCGGCTCACCCATCGCGTGATCGAGACGATCGGCATGTCGGTGCAGGGCGTGCCGGTCGACATCGACCTGAGCCGCATCCCCGGCCCCCACAAGCACATCGCGCTGGTGCCACAGTGGGACTTCCTGGAGCTGCTCGCGACCGCCGCGCAGAAGGAGCCCACCTTCCGGCTGCTGCGCAGCACCGAGGTGCTCGAACCCCTTCGCGAGAGCGGGGTCGGCGTCGTCGGCGTGCGGTATCGGGGTCCGGACGGCCGGATCGACGAGATGCGGGCCGATCTGACGGTGGCGTGCGACGGTCGCGGCTCGGCCCTTCGCGCCGCAATGGGGTTGCAGCCGTTGACCTTCGGCACCCCGATGGACGTCTGGTGGTTTCGGCTGCCACGCACCGACGGCGACCCGCCCGGCCTGGAGGGCGTGCTGACGTCGGGTCACGCGATGATCGTCATCGACCGCGGCGACTACTACCAGTGCGCCTACATCATCCCCAAGGGCGCCGACTCGCAGCTGCGCGCCGAGGGCATCGAGTCGCTGCAGCGCACCGTCGCCGAGTTGGTGCCCGCGCTGGCCGACCGCGTCGGCGAGTTGACCTCCTTCGACGACGTCAAGTTGCTCGACGTCCAGCTCAACCGGCTGCGCCGGTGGTACTCCGACGGGCTGCTGCTGATCGGCGACGCCGCGCACGCGATGTCACCCGTCGGCGGGGTGGGCATCAACCTCGCGGTGGCCGACGCGGTCGCTGCGGCCCGCGCCGTAGCGGTCCCGCTGCGCACGGGTCGCGTGCCGACCAGGGACTTGGCGCGCATCCAGGCCAGGCGGTGGGCTCCGACGGCCCTCATCCAGGGCATGCAGCGGATGATCCACGCGCGCGTCATCGCGGCCGCGGTGTCCGGCTCGGGTTCCGGTACCGCGCCGCTGGCGGTCCGGGTGGTCAGCCGGGTGCCGTTCCTGCGGTCGGTGGCGGGTTACGCGGTGGCGATCGGACCGCTTCCCGAGCGTGCGCCGGCCTACGCGAGGCGGCCCGAGCCGCACGAGTAGACGCCGGAGGCCCGGTCAGTCGATGATGTCGGGATGGTTCTGCAGCAAGCTGGGTCCAGCAACGGCTCATCCGACGACGTCGACCACGTGCCGGAGGCGCCGTACACCGTCACCGCGCCGGTGCCCTACGCCCCCAGCGGGCCGCTGCGAAACCCGTTTCCACCGATCGCGGACTACAGCTTCCTGTCCGACTGCGAGAACACCTGCCTGATCTCCTCGGCCGGTTCGGTCGAGTGGTTGTGCGTGCCGCGCCCGGATTCGCCGAGCGTGTTCGGCGCGATCCTCGACCGCGGGGCCGGCCACTTCCGTTTGGCGCCGTACGGCGTGACGGTGCCGTCGGCCCGCCGGTATCTGCCGGGCAGCCTCATCATGGAGACCACCTGGCAGACCCACACCGGATGGCTGATCGTGCGCGACGCCTTGGTGATGGGTCCTTGGCACGACCTGGACACCCGGTCGCGCACGCACCGCCGCACCCCGATGGACTGGGACGCCGAACACATCCTGCTGCGCACCGTCCGCTGCGTCAGCGGGGTCGTGGAACTCGTGATGAGCTGCGAGCCGGCGTTCGACTACCACCGCGAGCCGGCGACGTGGGAGTACTCCGCGCAGGCCTACGGCGAGGCGATCGCCCGGTCGAGCAAGAACCCCGAAGCCCACCCGACGCTGCGGTTGACCACCAATCTGCGCATCGGCCTCGAAGGCCACGAGGCGCGGGCGCGGACCCGACTCACCGAGGGCGACAACGTCTTCGTCGCCCTGAGCTGGTCGGGGCATCCGGCGCCGCAGACGTTCGAAGAGGCGTCGGACAAGATGTGGAAGACCAGCGAGTCGTGGCGCCAGTGGATCAACATCGGCGACTTCCCCGACCACCCGTGGCGGTCCTACCTGCAGCGCAGCGCGTTGACCCTGAAGGGCCTGACGTACTCCCCCACCGGCGCGCTCCTGGCAGCCAGCACCACGTCGTTGCCGGAAACGCCTCAGGGCGAACGCAATTGGGACTACCGGTACTCGTGGATTCGGGACTCGACGTTCGCGCTGTGGGGGCTCTACACCCTGGGGTTGGACCGCGAGGCCGACGACTTCTTCTCGTTCATCGCCGACGTGTCCGGGGCGAACAACGGCGAACGCCATCCGCTGCAGGTGATGTACGGCGTCGGCGGGGAACGCAGCCTCGTCGAGGAAGAGCTGAACCACCTGTCGGGGTACGACAACTCGCGGCCGGTGCGCATCGGCAACGGCGCGTACGACCAGATGCAGCACGACATTTGGGGTTCGATGCTGGACTCGGTGTATCTGCACGCCAAGTCCCGCGAGCAGATCCCGGAGACGCTGTGGCCGGTGCTCAAGCTGCAGGTCGAGGAGGCCATCAAGCACTGGCGTGAGCCCGACCGCGGCATCTGGGAGGTCCGTGGCGAGCCGCAGCACTTCACCTCCAGCAAGGTAATGTGCTGGGTGGCGTTGGATCGCGGCTCCAAGCTGGCCGATCTGCAGGGCGAGAAGAGCTACGCCCAGCAGTGGCGGGTCATCGCCGAGGAGATCAAGGCCGACATCCTGGCCCACGGCGTGGATCACCGCGGCGCGCTCACCCAGCGCTACGGGCACGACGCGCTCGACGCGTCACTGCTGCTGGTGCCGTTGGTGCGCTTCCTGCCCCCCGACGATCCGCGCGTGCGGGCGACGGTGTTGGCGATCGCCGACGAACTCACCGAGGACGGGCTCGTCCTGCGCTACCGCACCGAGGAGACCGACGACGGCCTCTCCGGCGAGGAGGGCTCGTTCACGATCTGTTCGTTCTGGCTGGTGTCAGCGTTGGTCGAGATCGGCGAGATCAGCCGGGCCAAGCACCTGTGCGAGCGGCTGCTGTCGTTCGCCAGCTCGCTGCACCTCTACGCCGAGGAGATAGAGCCGCGCACCGGGCGCCACCTCGGCAACTTCCCGCAGGCGTTCACCCACCTGGCGTTGATCAACGCCGTGGTGCACGTGATCCGCGCCGAGGAGGAAGCCGACAGCACGGGTGTCTTCCAGCCCGCGAACGCGCCGATGTGAGCTGACTCAGGCGACGAGCGGACGGCCGAGGGGCAGCGCGCGGCCCCCGGTCTCCTCCCACAGCGCGGCGACGTAGTAGTAGCCCACCAGCGCAACGAAGGCGAAGACGAACCAACCGCCCGCGTGGGTGGCCGCGGTGCTGCCGGTCAGGTTGCCGACGAGCAGCAGTACCAGCGCGACGTCGACGATGCCGAGTAGCAGCGGATACGTCCACGGCAGCCGGAGCACCAGCACGGTGAGCAGGCCGATGGTCAACAGCCAGCTGCCAAGCCACAGGGCCGTCGTCGGTCCCGCCTCGGCGGCGGTGATGCCGAACCAGTCGTGGGTCAGACCGAGGGACAGCACGGCGTAGCTGGCATAGAAGCCGAAGAAGACTCCGTACACCGTGGCGTTGACGTTCTGGCCCAGCGCAGCCGCCCAGATGGTCGCCAGGAGGAGTCCGATCGAGGTGGCCGACAACAGGATCGGCACCGCAGCCGCGGCGACGTCGACGATGCCGGTGTTGGTGAAGCCCAACCCGAAACCTCCGGCGATCACCAGGGGCAAAGCCAGGAGCCCGGGGTTGCCCTCCCGCGTCGGGGCGGCCGGCGGGCCGTCGAGCGTGGGCGCCGACGGCTCCCTGATGGCAAGGTCGGTCATGGATGCCTCATCTCAGAAGTGGCGTGGCTCAACGTCTGTCGACCACGCAATGTCTCTGAAACATAGGGCGCTCCCGGCGCCGCACCGACGGTTGCGATCAGTGGGAATCGATCAGGCGGCGTTGCGCCAGGCGAGGTGGTCGGCGAAGGCGACTTCGACGATGCTGCGGCGATGTGTGGGCCTGCCGGGTAGTGGTGGTGCGGTGCTGTGGTGGCGGGCGCCGGTGGGGGTGATGACGTCGCTGTGGTGGGTGCCATCTGGGTCGTGGTGGGTGGAGACGTGCCAGCCGGGGGCTTGTTTGTCGTAGTTGCAGGCCGCGCAGTTGCCTCGTCCGTTGAGTGCGGTGGTGGGTCCGCCGGCGGCGTGGTCGACGGCGTGGTCGGTGTGGCGGATGGGGGCGTCGCAGTAGGGGGTGCGGCAGGTGTCGTCGCGGACGGCGATGAAGCGGGCCAGCCCCTTGGGGAAGGCGCGGGCGCGGGATTCCATGGCGATGAGGGCACCGGAGTCGGGGTGGCGGTACAGCCGCCGCAAGGTCGCCTGGGAGCGGTCGTCGTCGGCGGCGCGGTTGACCAGGTGGCACGCGACGGCGGCGGGGATGGGGCCGTAGCCGGGGACCCGGGCCGGGGCTTGGTCTCCGCCGAGCAGGGTCTCGTCGCTGATGACCAGGTCGACGGCGACGGGGACGGGTACCTCGGCGGGGCGGCCGGTGACGCGTTCGACGAGGGTGTCGGCCATGACCTGGCCGCGGGGGCGGCCGTCGCCGCAGGTGTCGGCTTCGCGGCGCAGGGCGGCGTAGACCGCGACGCCCTGGGGCATGGGCAGCAGGGCGGTCACGTAGGTCATGGCGTCGGGGGCGGGGCGCACCCAGACCGTGCGTTCGGTTTCGGCGCGGACGGCTCGGTCGAGGACGGCGTGCGGGTCGAGTTCGTAGGCGATGGCCTTGGCGTCGGCCTCGATGCGTTTGTCGCCCTTGCCCTCCAGGCTGGCCTGGTGGGCGCACATCCGGGCATCCAGCACCCGGCGGTCCTCCACGGACAGGCACGCCGATTCCCGGACGATCACCGTGGCCCGCCACTCAGACAGCAGCCCGGCCCGCAGTGCGGCCAGGGTGTGAGGCATCTCGTTCACCAGGGCGCGGGCGAAACCGAGGTGGCGCCCACCGCGATTCGGGGAGTCGTGCCGGGCCAGGGCGATCTCACTGGCCAGGCCCTTGCCGCGTTTGGCGGCGGGCACCCCGGCGGCGGCTTCGCGTTCCCGGCGGGCGGTGTCGAGTCGGGCGGTCAGCACGGCTTGCTCGGCGGCGGCGGCGCACTTGGCGCGTTCGAGCGCGGCGATGCGGTCGACCAACCCCGCCTCGTCCACCGTATCGAACATGTGTTCGATAGTACACGGAGCGGCCGACACGGGCATCATCGATTCATGACCTCCGAACCCCATCGCACCGACACCACCGACGGCTTGGCCGCCCTCACTCCCGAATTCGAGCGGGTGGCCGAATTGCTCGGGGTGAAGTCCCTCCTGGTGATGCGCTCCGAACCCGACTCGATGGTCGTCGCGGCCACCGCGGGCGAGGCCACCAAGCACTACACCGTGGGCGCGGCAGGCAAGAAGGCCGGCGAGGACGCCAGCCGGGTGCCGCTGTACTGCGAGCGCATCGTCGACACGGACGCCGACCTCTTCGTCCGCGACTCGCGCACCGACGAGACGTTCGCGGGCAACGAGGACGAGAAGGAGTTCGGCCTGCACAACTATCTGGGTCTGGCCGTTCACGGCCCGGCGGGCGACGTGATCGGCACGGTCTGCGTGCTGGACGACACCGCACGCGACTACTCCGACGAGCAACGTCAGGAGCTCGAGAAGCTGCGCGGCGCGGTGGAGACGATCGTCGGTCGCGACGACACCGCCCTTGGGTAGTCGCTACACCCGGGCGGGCAACGTCAGTGGCTCGGCGACCTTGTCCGCCAACGAGTTGTCGGTGAACGCGCCGCGGTACTTTGCGGCCGGGTGAGTGGCGGGCAGGCGGTCCGGGCCCCCGCGAGACAGCTTGTGCCGCAACGTCCCCGACTTGTCGTCACCGAGCAGTCCACGCTTGCGCAGTTCGGGGAACAACAATTCGGCGATGTCGGAGAAGGTCCCGGGCCGGACGGCGTGGAAGACGTTGACCCCGTCGATGCCGGCGTCGCGCCACTCCTCCAGCTTGTCGGCTATCTCGGTGGGCGAGCCGACGATGCGACTGCTGCGCTCGAAGGCGCGGCCCAGATCGTTGATCGTGGGCTCGGCATCTCCCGCGGCCTCGCCCGCCCAACGGATCCAGCCCTGGATGCCCCGGAACTCGCCGAGGTCCGACAGCGGAGTGTCCAGCGGCAGCGCCCCGGCGTCGATGCCCGCGTCACCCAGGATGTGGCATAGCACGCCCTCGACGCTGGACAGCTGCTCGATCCGCGCTTCCTTCTCCCTGGCTTCCTCGGACGTGCGGCCCACCACTAGCGAGAGACCCTGGAAGAACTTCACGTCGTACGGGTCGCGCCCGTAATCCGCTGCCAGTGCTCGGGTCTCGTCGATCAGCCCGCGCGCCGACTCGGGATCCGGGCTGGAGATGAACACTCCCTCGGCGTTGCGCGCCGAGAAGCGCTGCCCCACCGGTGACGCGCCGGCCTGAAAGAGCACCGGGACGCGCTGGGGCGACGGTGTCACGAAGTGCGGGCCCTCCACCGAGAAGTGCTCGCCGACGTGGTTGATCTTGTGAATCCTTTCTGCGTCCGCGTGCACGCCGGCCTGCTTGTCGGCACGCAGCGCGTCCTCGTCCCACGACCCCTCCCACAGCTTGTAGAGGACGTCGACGTACTCCTCGGCGATCTCGTAGCGCAGGTTGTGCTCGACGAGCTTGTCGTGGCCGTAGTTGCGATAGGTGTTGTCCGAGAAGCTCGTCACGATGTTCCAGCCCACGCGTCCACGGGTGTAGTGATCCAGCGTGGAGATGCGCCGGGCGAAGTCGAACGGCAGGCTCTGCGCGATCGAACTGGTGTAGACCAGCCCCAAATTCTTGGTGGCGGTCGCAAGCGCGGAGATCAACACCGACGGATCGTTCGTCGGGATCTGCATGCCCTCCCGCGCCACCAGTTCGTAGGAACCGTTCCAGGGTGATCGCAGACCGCTCACGTCGGCGAAGAACATCAGGTCGTAGCCCGCGCCGTCGAGATACCTAGCCAGGTCGACCCAGTGCTCCAAGGAGTTGATCTCGTGATTGGCCGCCGCCGGGTCACGCCAGAGGCCGTGGAGGACGTGCGACGGGGTGTTCATCACGAACGCCGAGTACAGCAGCGGACGATCGTTCGACGGCTTGGGCATGATGTTCCCCTCAAGGGCTTGCTGGACTGAACAGAACGCCACCGACCGTGACGATCGCGATGCCCACGGCGAGCACGACCCAGGGCCACCAGGCGTGCCACGAGCTCTGCTTCCACCAGACGGCGAAGCGCTCCACTTCGGTCATGCCGCGAGACTAGCCACGAGGGGATGACGGAAGCTCTCACCACGCCGTCGACGACTACCGGGGACGCGGCAAACGACGGCTCTGAAGGGGTTGGGTTACAACCACTTTGACATCAAGCAGTAGGCCCCGGGCACGGTTCAGCCGTTCCAATCACGATGGTTCGAAGCTGTACAGGATCGGCCACATGAGGTTCACTCAAGAGACACGACGCACCAAGGGAGACGCCATGAGCGAGCACACGTACCGGATCGTCGAGATCGTCGGCACCTCACCCGACGGAGTCGACGCTGCCATCCGCAACGGAATCAGCCGAGCCTCCAAGACGCTGCGTGGACTCGACTGGTTCGAAGTGCAGTCGGTTCGCGGCGAACTCGAGGACGGTCAGGTGGCGCACTTCCAGGTGACCCTCAAGGTCGGCTTCCGGCTCGGAGAGGGTGACGCGTGACCACGGTCGAGACGGAGTGGTCGCAATGGCACGCCGAGCGTGAGCGGTACTTCGGCGACCCGCTCGGCTGGGTCAGCATTACCGGCTTGTACTGGCTCACCGACGAGTTCGAAAGCGTCGCCGATCTTCCTGGACGCTGGCGCGCCGACGCCGACGCGGTGTTCGTCGAGGGCGTCGACGGGGTCGAGCGCCTCGAGCCGGCCGAAGGCGCACCGGGGCTGCTGGTGGAGGACGGTGAGCGACGCATCGAGGTCATCCGCCGTACGGGCTCGGTCGCGCTGCGGGTCCACGATCCGAAGTCCCCGCACCTGGCGGCCTACCGCGGCATCCCGACGTACCCACCGAGCGAAAGTTGGGTCGTCGCCGGCAGGTTCACTCCCTACGAGAAGGCCACGACGGTGACCACGGGTGCCGTCGTCGAGGGACTCGAACATCACCACGACGCCGTCGGGGTCGTCGACTTCACGCTCGCCGGCGTCTGGCGGCGCCTCGTCGTCTTCGGCCGCGGATCGGGTGGACTGCACATCCTGTTCACCGACGCGACGAGTGGCGTGACCACCTATCCGGGGGCGCGGTCGCTGTCGGTCGCCGAACCGGACGCCGACGGAACGGTGACACTGGACTTCAACAAGGCGGCCAACTTGCCGTGCTCGTTCACCGACTTCGCGACGTGTCCGGTGGCGCCGGCACAGAATCGGCTGGACGTCGCCGTCGAGGCCGGGGAACGCAATCCACGCTGAGCGAACTCAGATCATGTACTCGAGCTGGGGTTGTGCGTCGCCGTATGCGTCGGGCGCGGCGCCGAGCACGGTTTCGGCCACTCGCCTTGCCTGAGAACGCAGTTCGGGCACCGCGACGGTCTCCCAGTACGTCCCACGAAGCATCGGACCGACTGCGAGTAGCCATGGTGACCGCTCCCCCGCGGCGTCCACCACCGTGTGGTCGGCGCCGACCCGGACTCCCATGTCGGTGTCGTCGGGTGCCACCGCGCCTCGGCGCAGGAGGTTCCGCAGCAGCACCGACCGAGTGGCGCTGAATCTCGTCGACGGACCCGTCGCGTTGATCACCAGATCGCCGGACAACGATGAGCCGTCATCCATCTGGACGTCGATCCGGTCGCCCGCCGCCGTCACCTTGGCGATGCTCGAGGCGTGGACCTGGAGCTGCCCGGTGAGTTGCGAGCCGGTGACCTGAGCGTGGATCACCGGTGCGATGCGGTGCCGGAACACGTTCCAGCGGGCGGCATGCTGCTTCGCGAAGGTCAGCCGCTCATCCTTGGTGAAGCCACTCCAGATCCGCTGTGTGTGCGGGCGAAGCTTGTCGACGATGATCGCGGGGTTGGCGTTGCGTTCGTGCAACGCCGCGCAGTGCTCGGTGACGAGGGTGTGCAGGTCGCGGAGACACAACTCGGCGAGATCTACTCCCCGCGGCGGAAACTCGGGGTATTCGATGCCACGGAAGTGGGCGTGGGGAAACCACCCGTGGCGCGACACCGCGTGGATGCGGCCCAGCCAGCCCAGTTCGCGGAGGGTGACGATGGCGTCGACCGCGGACAGGCCGGTACCGAGGATGACGACGGCGCCGTCCATCGGGGGGAGGCGCGTCTCCCAGGCCTGCCAGGGGTTGCCGACCCAGGCGGGGTGCTCCACGAGTTCCTCGCTGCCGGGTAGGGGCGCGGGTGGCTCGTTGCCGGTGGCCAGCACCACGCGGTCCGCCTCCAGGAGGGATCCTTCGGCCAGGTGGACCCGGCACCCCGATCCGGCGGGTTCGACGTCGACCGCCACTCCGGTGACGAATTCTGAAGTGGCGAAGGTCAGTTCACCGGGGCTCTGCAGGTGATGCTGCACGATCGACCGCAGGTAGTCGCCGTAGATCTGGCGCGGGATGAAGCGTTCCCGCAGTTCGACTTCCGGGGTCAGCTCGAACTCGGCCCGGGTCTGCAGCCATTGCAGGAAGTGGTCGGGCTCGTCGGGAAGCGCGGACATGTTGCGCGCGGCCACGTTGAGCAGGTACTCGGGCCGGCGCACGCCGTAGGCGACACCTCGCCCAACCGAACCACGGTCGTCGACCACGGTGACGTGCAGGGGATGCTGGCTGAGCCTGGTGAGGTTCACCGCGCACATCGCACCGCTGAAACCGCCACCGACGACGACGACGCGTTCCGCCCTCACGTCGTCGTCTTGGCAGGTGTCACGTGTGGACGCCCCAACCCAGTACCCGCGACGTCAGCAGTACCAGTCCGAGGGAAACCGTTGCTACCACGACCAATCCGATGACGGCGACGACCAACGGACGCCAGCCGGTGCGTGCGAGTTCCCGGAAGTTGGTGTTCAATCCGACGCCGGCGAAGGTCAGAAGGAACGCCCACTTCGACACGTTGGCCAGATTGGTGCTCTGGCCCTTGGTCAGCCACCCCGCGGTCGCCACCGCGGACACGGCGAGGAAGCCGAGGACGAACTTGGGGAACTTCTGCCACACGAACACCGCCTTGGCCCGGACCCCCGGAGCGATGGCGTCGGCCTCCCCGCGGGCGGCCCAGTACAGCGCGAAGCCCAGCACCACGAACCCGATGAGGGCGTTGCGGGTCGACTTCACCAGGACGGCGATCTTCCCCGCCTCCTCCGAGAACAGGTAGCCCGTCGCCGTCGTCTCGGCGGTGTTGTCGACGGCGAGCCCTGCCCACAGCCCGAACTCGTGGTCACTGAGGCCGATCAGCTGCCCGAGCGGCGGAAGGGTGAACAGCGCCACCGCACCGAGCGCGAGGATCGCCGCGATCGCGTAGGCGGCCTCGGAGTTGCGCGCCCGGATGGCGCCCTTGGACGCGATGATCGCCGAGACACCGCAGATCGACGTGCCGATCGCCAGGAGGGACCCGAGCTTGCCCGACAGACCGAAGAGCCGGGCCGCGCCGATGATGATCGCACCGGCCACGGCCATGTCCACCAGGATCTGGAGCAAGCTGGTGCTGCCGAGTTTGAGGACGTCGCCGAGGACGAACCGTGAACCCAGCGCGACGATTCCGATCTTGAGCCAGAACTCATAGGTTCCGACGCCGGGACGAAAGACGCGGTGCACCCCGACGGTGTTGGTGATCACCAGACCGATGAGGATCGCCCAGAGCACGTATTCGATGTCGGGAACGGTCCAGCCCTCGTGCTTGGCGAGCGCATTCCACCCAATCTGCGCGTACTTGCCGAGCAGGCCGATCACGATCAGCAGCAGCACACCCGGGACGTAGTGCAGCAGATTCGTCGGCGGCGCGGCCTCGTCGACGTGATCCTCGTCGGAGGTGACGGACGTCGAGCTCATCGGGTCACCACGGGATTCTGGGAAGGAGGTTGGTGACGGCGAGCACGGCGATGCCGCCTGCGACGATCGTCGCCCACCAGTCGGTGCCGACGCGGGCATACCACGACACCCGTTCTTGCGGTTCGGGACTCGGTTCGCTCACGACAATCTCCTCGACGGTGGTTGACCGCGATGGTCGCGCAGCCACGGCCGGACGACAAGAGATCGGATCGTGATGATCGCGAGGGCGGTCGGTCCCCCGCTAGAGCCGCGCCGCGTTAGCCATCATCGCGCTGACCATCGAGACGGCCTCGTCGTTCACGCCGAACGCGCAGGCGATGGTTTCGACCGACAGGTTCGCCACCGCCGACATGGCGTGCTGGCACTCCCACCCGTCGGAGTCCTCCTGCGCGACCCTCTGCGTCACGACGTCACCGTCGACCCGCACGTCGTCGATCAGCCAGATCGAACTGGTCGAACCGTCGTCGACGGCCACCGAGAATCCCCCGCAGCCCTTCCAGGCCGCCGTGGAATCCTCGACGAAGGCGCCGGCTTCCCGTTCCGTCGGGTAGAGGACCGCGGTCTGCTCCATCCAGTGCTGGTTGTCCTCGCGCGGCTCCTTGGCCACCTGGTCGCGCACCGCCGTCCATTCGCTGGACTGGTAGACCAGGTCCTCGGCGCCGAAGATCGAACCCAGGCAGTCGGGATCCGACACCGCGTCGGAATTGTCGGACATCCGCTCACCGGAGAGGACGACCTCCATCTGCGTCGCACCGGCGATCCCGTTGAGCTGGGCGATGCTCAGCATCACGTCGTCGAGCTGGGCTTCCCGCAACGGCCGCACGTCGGTCGGGTTGGCGTCCACGTCCCGCACGGCGACACCCTTCACGGTGCTCGCACAGCCCGACGCCGCCACGGCGGTGGCGACCAGCGCCGCACACAGCCGAGCAGATCGGGTCACGGACTCATTCTGACTTGCCGAGCATCGTTTGGGCGATACGCACCGCCCAGGCCCGCGGCTCGGCCTGACGTGCACCGGCAGGCGTGACGGCCAGCGACACCTCGACCAGGGTGCCCCCGCGTACGCCAAGCGCACGCTCGTAGAGCGACTCGGCACCGCCCGGCCGCTGCCGGGTGCGGACCGTCGCGGAGACGACCGCGTCCCCGGCGGTGACGTCCGCAACGGCCGCGTCGATCACCGCGTTGCCCACGTGCTTGACCACGGTGGTGCCGGAGCACTGCTGCCACTGCCTGGTGAACGAATCGAACGCCTCACGGGCAGCCGCCGGGGAGGCCAACCGCACCACCGCCGCGTCGGCGCCCGAGGCGTAGACGCGCTCGTCCCAGTTGAAGTAACTCTGCCGGGCCGCCTCGACGACCGGCAGTGGCTCGTACACGATGCGCGGCGCGGTGTCGGTGACGGCGGCGCAGCCGATGGGCGCGGCGTCCGCGTCGCTGCGATAGCCGTCGGGCAGGATCTCCACTCCACCGATGAAGGGCTGAAATCCGAACGTGCTCAACGGAGTTCCGACGTCGGAGCCCATCTCATCCTCGGTGGGCAGGATCTTCACCGCGGACTCCGCCGGCGTGGCCGCCCCAGGCACCGTGTGACCGCACCCGGCCAACGACAGGCCGACGAACACGATGCCCGCCGGCCAGCGCACGGGGGCTACTTCTTCGGCTTGTCGCTGGCGGCGTCCGACGACAGCGCCGCGACGAAGGCCTCCTGCGGCACCTCGACCCGGCCGATCGTCTTCATCCGCTTCTTGCCTTCCTTCTGCTTCTCGAGCAGCTTGCGCTTGCGGCTGATGTCACCGCCGTAGCACTTGCTCAGCACGTCCTTGCGGATGGCCCGAATGTTCTCGCGCGCAATGATTCTCGCACCGATGGCCGCCTGAATCGGCACCTCGAACTGCTGGCGCGGGATGAGCTCCTTGAGCTTGGTGGTCATCTTGTTGCCATAAGCCGCGGCGCCGTCCTTGTGCACGATGGCGCTGAACGCGTCCACCGCCTCACCCTGGAGCAGGATGTCGACCTTGACCAGATCGGCCTCCTGCTCGCCGGCCTCCTCATAGTCCAGGCTGGCGTAGCCGCGGGTGCGCGACTTAAGGGAGTCGAAGAAGTCGAAGATGATCTCGCCCAACGGCATCGTGTAGCGCAGCTCCACGCGCTCCGGCGACAGGTAGTCCATGCCGCCGAGCTCACCGCGCCGCGACTGGCACAGTTCCATGATGGTGCCGATGAACTCACTCGGCGCGATGACGGTGGTCTTCACGATCGGTTCGAAGACCGACCGGACCTTGCCCTCCTGCCAGTCCGACGGGTTCGTGACGATCAGTTCGTTGCCGTCGTCCTTCACCACCCGGTAGACGACGTTGGGTGCGGTGGAGATGAGGTCGAGGTCGAACTCGCGCTCGAGCCGCTCGCGGGTGATCTCCATGTGCAGCAGCCCGAGGAAGCCGCAGCGGAACCCGAACCCGAGCGCCACCGACGTTTCCGGCTCCCACGTCAGCGCGGCGTCGTTGAGCTGCAGGCGCTCCAAGGCGTCGCGCAGATTGGGGTAATCGGATCCGTCGACCGGATAGAGACCCGAATAGACCATCGGACGCGGCTCCCGGTAGCCCGTCAGCGCCTCGGTCGCACCGTTGCGGGCCACGGTGACGGTGTCGCCCACCTTGGACTGGCGGACGTCCTTCACGCCGGTGATCAGATAGCCGACCTCGCCGACGCCGAGGCCCTCGGTGGCCTTGGGCTCGGGTGAGACGATGCCCACCTCGAGAAGCTCGTGGGTGGTGCCGGTCGACATCATCTTGATCTTCTCGCGCGGGCTGAGCTTCCCGTCGACCACGCGGACGTAGGTCACCACGCCGCGGTAGATGTCGTAGACGGAGTCGAAGATCATCGCCCGGGCGGGCGCGTCCGGGTCGCCGACCGGCGCGGGCACCAGGCGAACCACCGCGTCGAGCAGTTCCCGGACCCCGACGCCGGTCTTGCCGGAGACGCGCAGGACCTCCTCGGGCTCGCAGCCGATGATGTGTGCGATCTCCCCCGCGTAGCGGTCGGGATCCGCCGCGGGCAGGTCGATCTTGTTCAGCACGGGGATGATCGTCAGACCACGGTCCAGCGCGAGGTAGAGATTGGCCAACGTCTGCGCCTCGATGCCCTGGGCGGCGTCGACGAGCAGCACCGCGCCCTCGCAGGCCTCGAGCGCTCGCGACACCTCGTAGGTGAAGTCGACGTGACCTGGGGTGTCGATCAGGTGGAGGACGAACTCCTCGTCGTTGACGGTCCAGGGCAGCCGCACGTTCTGCGCCTTGATCGTGATGCCGCGCTCGCGCTCGATGTCCATCCGGTCGAGGTACTGGGCGCGCATGTCGCGGTCGGCGACGACCCCGGTGATGCCGAGCATCCGGTCGGCCAGCGTCGACTTTCCGTGGTCGATGTGCGCGATGATGCAGAAGTTCCGAATCTGCGCCGGCGCAGTGAACGTCTTGTCGGCGAAGCTGCTGATGGGAATCTCCTGGTGGGGCTACGTGGCAGCGGCGCTGCGCTCGTTCAGGATATCGAGCCGCCACCTCATCGACACAATCGCACGTGGGTGGACTCCCCTATGCTCGATCACATGGCTCCTCAGTTGAGTCCGTGGCAGCGGATTGTGAAGACCACCGAGAAACTGGTGTTCAGCGAGGCTCCGAAGATCATCCGGCAGTTGCAGAACCCCGAGATGGTGCCGCGCACCCTCGGTCAGGGCATCAGGATGGGCATCGACGTCGGCCTCAGCGTGATCGCCGCGTCTCAGCAACCGCCTCAGCAGGCCATCACCGCCGGTCGCCCGGTGACGAAGAACAGTGCACCCACCGCCCGTCGGGCCCGGCGGATCTTCTACGCCCCCGACCTCGACGGTCAGGCCGATCCCGGGGAGATCGTGTGGACGTGGGTGGCCTACGAAGAGGATCAGTCCCGGGGCAAGGACCGTCCCGTCCTGGTCGTGGGTCGCGACAGCACGACGCTTCTCGGTCTGATGCTGTCCAGCCAGGAACGTCACGGCGCCGACCGGTCCTGGGTGGCCATCGGCAGCGGCAGTTGGGATTACGAGGGCCGCGCGAGCTGGGTCCGGCTGGACCGCGTGCTCGACGTGCCCGAGGAGAGCATCCGACGTGAGGGCGCGATCCTCGAACGCGAGACCTTCGAGGTCGTCGCGACGCGGTTGCGCTCCGACTACTCCTGGCGCTAGCGGGCCGCCCGCCACATCGAGAACAGCGTCGGTCCGCCCCGCGGGGTGATCTCGCCGGTGACCTCGAATCCGAAGCGCTGGTAGTACGGCACGTTCTCGGGATTGCTCGACTCCAGGTAGGCCGGCGCGTGTTCGGCGTCGCAGCGGTCCAACCGCGAGCTCATCAGCGCCTGCCCGTACCCCTTTCCGCGGACGGTCGGGTCGCTGCCGATGATCGCCAGGTACCAGTGCGGCTCCTCGGGGTGCACCTCCTTCATCATCTCCTCGACGACGACCCCGCGTCGAAGCGAGCGGCCGAACGCCCACAGCAGGCCCGGCATCGCCCGCAGTTCCTCGCGGCGCGTCTGACGCCACGCACCGGGTGGATCCCACAGCGCCGCGCCCCCGATGACGCCGTCGCCGTCGGTCACGACTTCGACGCCGCCGCGCGCGAGGTGGTGATGGCGGGTCAGGGCGGCGAACAGCACGCCCAACTTGCGTCGCCGCTGGTCGGCGTCGGGCAGCATCCAGCACATCACCGGATCGTCGAAGAAAGCCCTGTTCAGCGTGGTCGACAGGTCCTTGACGTCGGCGCGGGTCGCGGGTCTCGCGTGCACGCCGTTCATGCTCTCACCCCTGCGTGATGTAGGCCTCCAATTGCTCGCGTTCGGCCTGCAACTGCTCCATCCGGGTCTTCACCACGTCGCCGATGCTCACGATGCCCGCCAACCGTCCCTCCTCGACGACGGGAACGTGCCGCACCCGGTGATTGGTCATGAGGACGCTGAGACCGTCCACGGAGTCCTCCGGCGAGCAGGTGATCACCTCGCTGGTCATGATGTCGGCGACCCGCCGTCCGAGGGCTCCGGCACCGTGTTCGTGAAGCATCCGCACGACGTCGCGTTCGGACACGATTCCGATCAGACCGTCCGGGCCGACGACCACCATGGCTCCGACGTTGCGTCCGACCAGACCTCTGATCAGGTCTGCGACCAGAGTGTCCGGCGCGATGGTGAGCACCCCGGCACCCTTGTTCCTCAACACGTCTGCGATCCGCACGGCGACCTCCTCGTGACGTGGATCACACCAGGCTAGATCCGATCACCGACGGAACACAACGTCGACGACGACGGTTGCTATGCCACGTGACCGAGACAGTGATGCTTGGAGACGACCTGACCGTCAGCGCCGTGGGATTCGGGGCGATGGCCTTGACGCCGGTCTACGGGGAGGTCGACGACGCCGAGTCGCTGGCGACGCTGAACAGCGCGATCGACCTCGGCGTGACGTTCGTGGACACCGCGAACGTCTACGGCAACGGGGCCAACGAGCGGTTGATCGCCGACCTGCTCGCCACCCGGCGCGACGAGGTCACCCTCGCGACCAAGTTCGGCATCGTCGGCAACCCGGCTGACCGCGCTGCCGGCAAGCCGACCGCCCGTGGCGACGCCGCCTACGTTCGCCAGTGCATCGACGGGAGCCTCGGTCGCCTTCGCACCGACGTCGTCGACCTCTATTACATGCACCGACGCGACCTCACGGTGCCGATCGAGGAGACCGTCGGCGCGATGGCCGAACTGGTCACCGCGGGCAAGGTCCGCCATCTCGGGTTGTCGGAGGTGACGGCCGACGAACTGCGGGCCGCCGTCGCCGTCCACCCCATTGCCGCCGTCCAGAGTGAATGGTCCATCTGGAGTCGGGACGTCGAACGCCAGGTGGTGCCCGCCGCGGCCGAGCTCGGGGTCGGATTCGTGCCCTATTCGCCGCTGGGCCGCGGCTTCCTGACCGGCACGGTCACTTCTGCCGCCGACCTCGCGACCTCGTCGGACTTCCGCCGCAATCTGCCCCGGTTCTCGGCCGAGGCCCTCGAAGAGAACCTGGCGGTGGTGGACGTGATCCGCGCCGTCGCCGACGAACGCGAGGCGACGCCGGCCCAGGTCGCGCTGGCCTGGCTGCGGTACCGGGCCGACGAGCTCGGGGTGGCGTCGGTCCCGATCCCCGGCACCCGGCGGGCGGTCCGGGTGGAGGAGAACCTCGACTCGCTCGACGTTGCCCTGAGCGACGGTCAACTCGCGCGGCTGGACGCGGCGGCGGCCACGGTGTCGGGTAACCGGAACGCCGATCTGGGCTGGGTGTCGGCCGGCCGCGAGTGACTCAGCCCTCGACGGGACGCGTCCCGCGCAGCGCGACGGCCACGTCGTCGAACGCGCGGGCCTGGGTCCGGATGCGGTCGACATCGCTGGGACGCTTGAGAAGTCCGCGAACGGCGAGGGTGGCGACGTGCTCACCCACCCGGACCGCGTCGGCGGTGCGGTCACCGGGATCGGCGTGCAACCGGGTGCGTTTCTGGGCACCCTCGTCGAAGCACAACAACAGCTCCGCGGTCTGCGTCCTGTCACAGTCGACGAACTTGCCCTCGCCGATTCCCGCCCCGAGCAGGTCGACGACCCATTGGGTGAGCCGCTCGTAATCCGTCCAGAACTGGTGGAAGTCGGCGCGCTGCCGGTGGGCGATCCGCTGGATCTCGTTGAAGTCGATCGGTGACAGCGCGAGCTGCATGGTGTCGAAGCGCAGCAGCCGGTAGAGCTTCACCGCCGGCGAGCCCGACCCGGCCCCCACCTCCGCGATGAACTCCAGCGACGCCCGGTTGACGGCCAGCGTCTCCTGCAGCAGCTGCTCCTTGTTGCGGAACCAGTAGTACAACGACGACTGCTGCAGACCCGCCGCACGGGCGACGTCGCTCATCGTCGTCTGCGCGTACCCCTTCTCGGAGAACAGCTTCGTCGCGGCGTCGACGATTCCGGCGCGGGGCGCGCGACGTCGTGGCGTCGACACGGCTAGCCCAGCGGCGCGCGTTCGCGGTGCGCGCGTCGAACCATCTCCGTGGCCGCGGTGACCACGTCGCCCCACAGTTGAGTCCCGAACTCCGCGGAGGCGCGAGACGGATGCCCGGTGACGCCGTTGGACGACACCTGCGCGAGCGCATACCGGAAGACGGTGCCCGCAGTGCGGTCCGGATCGTCGGCCCCCGCCAGCGCGTCGACGTCGACCAGTTCCGGCCGCAGCGCCATGACCATCGACGTCTCGGCGGCGTTCGCGTGCCAGTCCACGGCGTCGGCCGTGGCATGGGCGGCGATCTCGGGCGTCAGCTCCCACCACTGCATGACGCCGATGCGACCGTCGGGAAACTCCCGGCGGAATTCGTCGCACGCGATCCACAACGCCGCCGCGTTGCCGACGTGGCCGTTGACGAACAACAGCCGCGTCACCCCGGAGGCCACGCACGCCCGGGCCACCCGGAGCGCCGCCGCCGCGGTCTCGGTACCGCTGGCGGCGACGGTGCCCGCAAGGGTCGTCCCGTGAAAGAAGCTGGCGCCGTATGCAATCGGCGGCAGAACGACCGCGAGATCGCCCGCGGCGGCGTCGGCGAGGGCCACGGCGATGATCGTGTCGGTCCCGATCGGCAGATGGGGACCGTGCTGCTCGGTGGCCCCGACGGGGATCAGCCCGACGCAGTCGGGATCGGCCGCCACCCGACGCGCCAGCTCGGTCGACGTCAACTCCTCCCAGCGGTGGCTCACCCGATCACCAGAACCTCAGGTAGCGATCGGTCTCCCACGACGACACGTGCGCGGTGAAGGAGTCCCACTCCGCCCGCTTCTCGCTCGTGTAGGACTCGAACATCGCGTCACCGAACACCTTGCGCACCAGCGGGTCCGCCTCGAGGGCGTCGACCGCCTCGCCCAGGGAGCGCGGCAGCCAGCCGATGCCGCGCTCCGCGAGGTCGCGCTCGGACACGTCGTAGAGGTTGTCACGGTTGGGCTCACCGGGGTCGAGGCCCTCCCGGATTCCCTCCAGCCCGGCCGCGAGTACGAGCGCAGCACCGAGATACGGATTGCTGGCACTGTCGGCTGCCCGGCACTCGACCCGCCCGCCGCCCCGGGGGATGCGGAGCATGTTGGTGCGGTTGTTGTCGCCGTAGCAGGCGAAGATGGGCGCCCAGGTGAGGCCGGACATGCTGCCCTGCTTGACCAGTCGCTTGTAGCTGTTCACCGTGGGCGCGATCACCGCGCAAATGGCCGAGGCGTGGCGCAGCACCCCCGCGGTGAATTGGTATCCGAGGGTGGACAGTCCGCACCCGCGGGGGTCGTCACCCTCGTCGAAGAGGTTCACCCCGGCGGAGTCGGCGAGCGACATGTTGTAGTGCGCGCCGCTTCCCGTCCGATCGGCGAACGGCTTCGGCATCCACGACGCGAAGAGGCCGTGCTTGCGGGCGATCTCGCCGACCATCATGCGGAAGAACACCAGCCGGTCCGCCATCGAGACGGCGTCGGTGTAGGTGAAGTCGGTCTCGAACTGCCCGTTGCCGTCCTCGTGGTCGAACGAGTAGACGTCCCAACCGAGTTCGTTCATGGCAGAGACGATCTCGTCCACGACCCCGTAGTTGTGCAGCATCGTCCGCAGGTCGTAGCACGGCTTGGCCAGGTCGTCGTCGGGACTGGCCGGCTGAGGAACGCCGACCCGGTCGTCGGTGAGCAGGAAGAACTCCGTCTCGATCCCGAGGTTGAAGGTGTACCCCAGGGTGGCGGCGTCTGCGGTGACCCGCTTGAGAATCTGCCGGCTGCACGCCTCGAACGGAGTGTCCCCGACCCAGAGATCCCCGGGGAACCAGGCAATCTCACGATTGAACGGAGCGATGATGGCGGCGTCGAGGTCGGGATGGGGTGCGACTTCGTCGTCGTTGACGTCCTGCGGCACGCCGTCCAGGGCGGCGCCGGTGAACATCTCCGACCCGCGGGCGGCCTGGTCGAGATGGTTGAGCGGCACCATCTTCGCCTTCGGCTTGCCGTGCACGTCGACGAAGCTGATGGCCGCGTACTTGACGCCGGCCGCGCCGAGTCGTTCGGCGACCTCGGCGGTCCGTCCAGTGGGCGTGGTGACGATGGTTCCTCCTCGTTCCGGTGATGACGGTCTTGACGCTATGGGCCGTCTGTTGCCAATCTGTTTCGCCGCGGTAAATGAGGTATCGAAACCTCGTGGCCGCGCGCGCCGACGAAATAGCACGTCAGATGGATGTGTGTCCGGTCAGTCAATGGGTTATCGAAAAGCACCACGAGCCGCGCCATCCCGGTCCGACCGATACCTCAGCGGGACCGATCTTGGTCGGGTAGGCATGACGCCATGATCGAGGTAACCCTGCTGGGCACGGGCAGTCCGATGGTCGACCCCCACCGCGCGGGTCCGGCGACACTGGTACGGGCGGGTGGTCAGACCTTCCTGGTCGACGCAGGCCGCGGGGTGCTGATGCGGGCGGCCGCCGTCGGCGTCGGCGCCGCGGACGTCACCGCACTGCTGCTGACCCATCTGCACAGCGATCACATCACCGACCTGTCGGACGTGATCACGACGCGGTGGGTGACCACGTTCACCCGCACCACCCTGCGCGTCATCGGACCACCAGGGACCGCCGCCGTCGTGGAGGCGACCCTCGCGGCGCTCGCACCGGACATCGGCTACCGCGTCGGCCACCACGCCGACATCACCGAGCCGCCCAGCGTCGAGGTGGAGGAGGTGACGGACGGCGTGGTGTGGGGTCGCGACGGCGTGCGCATCTCGGTGGGGCCCACCGATCACCGCCCCGTCGAGCCGACCATCGGCTTTCGCGTCGAGTTCGGCGGTGCGTCGGTGGTGGTGGCCGGCGACTCGGTGCCGTGCGCGACCTTGGACGCCCTGGCCGCAGGCGCGGATGCGCTGGTGCACACCGTGATTCGCAAGGACCTGGTTGCACTGGTGCCCAACCAGCGCCTGCGCGACATCCTCGACTATCACTCCTCGGTCGAGCAGGCCGCGGCCACCGCCGCCCGGGCCGGCGTCGGAACGCTCATCCTGACGCACTACGTCCCGCCGCTGACTCCCGGCCGGGAGGACGACTGGCGGGCGTTGGCCGCGACCGCCTTCGACGGCAGGGTCGAGCTCGGCGACGACCTGCACCGCGTGGAGGTGACCCCTAGGCCAGCCGGGTGATCTCCACGATGACGTCGAGGTCGGTGGACCCCTCACCCGAGTAGATGCCCTTGAGCGGCGTCACGTCGTGGTAGTCGCGACCCACGCCGACGCTGATGTACTGCTCGTTGATTTCCTTGTCGTTGGTGGGGTCGTAGTGCCACCAGCCGCCCGTCCACGCCTGGATCCAGGCGTGACTCTGCCCGTCGATGGTGTCCCCCACCTTCGCCTTCGCGTTGGGATGGAGATACCCCGAGACGTAGCGGGCGGGAATTCCCATGCTGCGCAACACGATCAGCGTAAGGTGTGCGAAGTCCTGGCAGACGCCCTTGCCCTCGCGAAGCGCGTCGAGACCCGAGGAGTGCACGCCGGTGGTGCCCGGCACGTAGGCAAGTTCGGTGTGCACCCACTGAGCCGCCTCGATCACGGCCTGCTGCGGATCGTGGTACTTCGCGATGCGCTCACCGACGCGGGTCAGGCGCCGACTGCTGGGGGTGAACTCCGACGGGCTCAGGTACTCGTCGAACTTGTCCTTCACGGCCGGGGAATCCAGGTCCTCCCACGTGAGCTTCTCCTCGGGGACCTCGCCCTTGTCGGTCTCGACGACCGAGGACGCCGTTACCTCGAGCTCGGCGTGCGGAGCGTGCAGATCGAACGCCGTGACCGCCGTTCCCCAGTAGTCCACGTAGCGGTAGGAACGCGTGGCGGGCACCGTCTCGATGCGGTTGAGGACGACGTTCTGCCGCGAGTCCGACCGCGGGGTCAGACGGGCTTCGTTGAACGACGCGGTGACCGGCGACTTGTAGGCGTAGCCGGTTGCGTGAATCACTCGCATGCGCCACATGTCAGACCTCGCCCTCTTCGATGACCAGCGAACCGTTGCGACCCGCGTCGGTCCAGGCGACCCACGGTGCCGAGTAGAAGTACTCCTGCGCCAGGGCCTCGCCGACCTCGGCGCAGGTGACCTGCAGCGCCCCGAGCCGTTCGTCGAGGGATTCCAGCAGCACCCCGGACCGCAGGAACTCCAATTCGCTACGGGCACGGCCGAGTAGACGCTGCGCCTCGGCGGTCGCGCCGACGCGGTTGAGCCTGCGGTGGTGCAGCTCGTCGAGGCTGTGTTCGGCGAGCCGCAGCGAGTACATCACCGAGCGCGGGAAGAGCCGGTCGAGCATCATGAACTCGACCACCCGGCCGGCGTCGAGCACGCCGCGGTAGGTCCGCAGGTACGTGTCGTGGGCACCGGCGGATCGCAGCACCGTCACCCACGCCGGCGAGGACGCGCTGTCGCCCACGCGCGAGAGCAGCAGCCGCACGATCATGTCGACGCGCTCGATCGCCCGCCCCAGCACCATGAACCGGTAGCCGTCGTCGCGGGACAGCGTCGAGTCGGCCAGCCCGGCGAACTGCGCCGCGCGGCCCTCGATGTAGGACAGGAACTCGTGCGGCCCCAGGCGTCGGGCGGCACGCTCGCGTTCGGGCAGCGCGTTGTAGGTGGTGTTGAGGCACTCCCAGATCTCGGTCGAGGTGACTTCCCGTGCGCCGCGCGCATTTTCACGGGCCGCGGAAATCGAGTCGACGATCGAGCAGCCACCTTCGGTGTCCCGGCTGAACGCGACGAGGTCGGTCAGCGACCACAGGTCGAGCTCGGTCTTCGGCGGTTTGATGCCCAGCACCTTCAACAACGTGCGCGACGCCTGATCGGGGTCGACGCTGGAGTCTTCGAGGAGTTGGTGGACGGTGACGTCGAGGATGCGGGCCGTGTCGTCGGCGCGCTCGACGTAGCGGCCGATCCAGTACAGCGATTCCGCGTTGCGTGCCAGCATCAGTTCACCGCCTGCTGCTGCTGCTGCTGTTGCTGCTGCTCCTGCTGGCCCTCGAGGGGTCCGAGCGCCTGGGACTGCTTCTGCGTCTGGGCGGGCCCGTCGCCGTTGCGTTCCTTGGCCGGCTTCGGCTTGGGAAGCGCGCGAACGACTTCCGCGGCCGCGAGCTCGCGATCGGCCACCGACGTCCGCGACGCCAGCACCCAGGTGTCCTTCGAGCCGCCACCCTGACTGGAGTTCACCACCAGCGAGCCCTCGGGCAGCGCGACGCGCGTGAGTCCACCCGGCAGCACCCAGACGTCGTCACCGTCGTTGACCGCGAACGGTCGCAGGTCGACGTGCCGCGGCGCCAGCTCGTCGCCGATCTGCGTCGGCACCGTGGAGAGCTGCACGACGGGCTGGGCGATCCAGCCACGCGGATCGGCGCGGACCTTCTTCGTGATCGCCGCCAGCTCCTTCTCGGTGGCGCTCGGGCCGAAGACGATGCCGTAGCCGCCCGAGCCCTCGACGGGCTTGATGACGAGCTCGTCGATGCGGTCGAGCACCTCCTCGCGCTCGTCGTCGAGCCAGCACCTGAACGTGTCGACGTTGGCCAGCGACAACTTCTCGCCGAGGTAGTACTCGACGATCGTCGGGACGTAGCAGTACACCAGCTTGTCGTCGCCGACGCCGTTGCCGACCGCGCTGGAGATCACCACGTTGCCGGCGCGCGCGGCGTTGAGGATCCCGGCGACGCCGAGCACCGAGTCGGGCTTGAAGTGCATGGGGTCGAGGTACTCGTCGTCGATGCGGCGGTAGATGACGTCGACCTGGCGGTCGCCCTCGGTGGTGCGCATGTAGACGGTGTTGTCCCGGCAGAACAGGTCGCGGCCCTCGACCAGCTCGACACCCATCTGCCGTGCCAGCAGCGAGTGCTCGAAGTACGCGGAGTTGTACACACCCGGGGTGAGCACCACGACCGTGGGATCGGCCTCGTTGGAGGCGGCGGCGTTGCGCAACGCGCGCAGCAGGTGCGAGGAGTAGTCGCCGACCGCACGCACGCGGTGGGTGGCGAACAGGTTCGGGAAGACCCGCGCCATCGTGCGGCGGTTCTCCATGACGTAGGAGACGCCCGACGGGGACCGCAGGTTGTCCTCGAGGACCCGGAAGGTGCCCTGCCCGTCGCGCACCAGGTCGATGCCCGCGACGTGGATGCGCACGCCGTTGGGCGGGACGATGCCCGCCGCCTCGCGGTGGAAGTGCTCGCACGAGGTGATCAGCCGGCGGGGAATGACGCCGTCGCGCAGGATCTCCTGCTCGCCGTAGATGTCGTCGAGGAACATCTCCAGCGCCTTGACGCGCTGCTTGATGCCGCGTTCGAGGCGGGACCACTCGGCCGCGGAGATGACGCGGGGCACCAGGTCCAGTGGGAAGGGCCGTTCCTGCCCCGACAACGAGAAGGTGATGCCCTGGTCGACGAACGCGCGGCCCAGCGCCTCGGACCGCGCGGCCAGCTCGGAGGCGTCGGACGGGTTGAGTTCGTTGAAGATGCCCTTGTACGGCCCGCGGACGTTGCCCTGCGCGTCGAACATCTCGTCGAACGCCTTGGAGTAGTTCCCGACGTCGTTGTAGCCGCCGAAGATACCTTCGTGACGTTTGGACGTAGACGCGGTCTTGCGCCCCGTTCGGGCACCGTCCGCTGGCAGGGTTCGAAGGCTCACGACTGACATGCTGCCCCAACTGTCCAGTTCCGGCAGGCCAGGCCCCTCCGCTTTGGGGATTCAGCCGCTCCGCTGGTAACCTGATCTGTCGCTGCCCGCCGGGTCTCCTGCCGGGCGCATCCCACCCAGTAGACATTCAGAAGGAACTTACGCGTGGCCAACATCAAGTCGCAGAAGAAGCGCATCCTCACCAACGAGAACGCGCGCCTGCGCAACCAGTCGGTGAAGTCCGCTCTGCGCACGGCTGTCCGCGGCTTCCGCGAGGCGCTCGACGCCGGTGAGAAGGACAAGGCCGCAGAGTTGCTGGCCAAGACCAACCGCAAGCTCGACAAGGCCGCCAGCAAGGGCGTCATCCACAAGAACCAGGCCGCGAACAAGAAGTCCGCGCTGGCGCAGGCCCTGCACAAGCTCTGAGCTACTTCCCCCCGGCCAGTTCGGCCACCCTCCGCACCGCCGACTCGAGCGCATAGTTCGAGTCGGCCGCTGCACCCTTAACGTCTGCGTTCAGCGCGGCCACCAGGCGCATCGCCTCGGCCACCGAGTCCCGCGTCCACCGCCTGGACTGCCTCTGCACCTTCTCCACCCGCTTCGGCGGCATCCCCAGTTCGCTCGCCAACTGGTACGCGCTCCCTGATTGCGGTCCAATTCGCGCGATGGCATGGACGGCCTCGGCCAGCGCGTCGGCCAGCACGACGTGCGGTTCCCCGCTGATCATCGCCCACCGCAACGCCTCGGCAGCACCCGAGACGTCACCGGTGACCGCCATGTCGGCGATGTCCCAGCCCTTGATCTCCGCCTTGCCGGAGTGGTACCGACGCACCGCGGCGGCGTCGACCTTGCCGTCCGTGTCGGCGACCAACTGGGAGCACGCGGCTGCCAGTTCCCGGACGTCGGAGCCGACTGCGTCGACGAGAGCGTTGACCGTGTCGTCGGACACCTTCACCTTGAGATCGCGAAACTCGCGGCGCACGAAGTCGACGCGCTCGTTGGGCCATTTGATCTTGGCGCACGGGTACGTCTCGGCCCCCAGCTTCTTCAACTGATCGGCCAACGCCTTCGCCCGGCCGCCGCCGGAGTGCACGACGACCAGGACGGTGCCCGGCGGCAGGTCCGCCGCCGCCTCGGCGATCAGTGCCGCGGCCTCCTTGCCCGCCTCTGCGGCCGCCTCGAGCACCAGGACGCGCTCGTCGGCGAACAGGGACGGGCTGAGCAGTTCGGCGAGCTCGTTGACGCTGACCTCGCCCGCGCGCATGCGGTCGACGGGCACGTCATGGGTGCCGGCCTCCTTGCGGGCGATGCGCAGAACCGTGGCGATGGCACGGTCGACGAGCAGATCTTCATCACCCAGGACGAGGTGCAGTTGACTCACCCGACGATGGTGTCACGCCGCACCGACGGTCCACGCCACCAGGCACACCGCCGCCCCGACGACCGTCACGCGCCCCCAGGTCCGGCCCCACAGCGCCACCACCGCCACGCCGGCGGCCGCCACCGTCACCACCCCCGGCCAGCCCGACGGCGTGGTCACCACCGCGCCGGGAATCGCCGCCGCCCACGACGCGACGTGAGTCAACCACCACAGCGCCGGGCCGGTGAACCGGATCATCAGCTCAGCGGCAGCGGGCCACGGCACGGTCAGTACCGCAGCGGCGGTGCCGATCACCGTGATCGGTGAAATGACAGCGGCAACAACGAGATTCGCCAGAATGGAGACCATGCTGAAGGTCCCCGACATGCCGGCCACCAACGGCGCGGTGACCAGGTGGGCGGCAGCGGCGACGCTCACCGCCGCCGCCAGCGGCTGCGGCCACCCACGGTCGGTCAGTCGACGCGCCCACCGCGGAGCCACGATCACCAGAGCGGCCGTCGCCGACACCGACAGGGCGAACCCGACGTCGACCGCCAACTGCGGCGCCGCCACCAGGAGCACCAGCACGCAGGCCGACAGCGCCGGTATCGCCTGCCGACGGCGTTTCGACAGCACCGCGAACAGCGCGATGGAGCCCATCACCGCGGCACGCAACACGCTGGCCGACGGTTGCACCACCACGACGAACGCGATCAGCGCAATCGCGGCGAGGGCGACCGCAATCCGCGGCCCGACCAGTCCCGCCGTCACCAGCACCGTCCCGCACACGATGGTGACGTTGGCGCCGGACACCGCCGTCAGATGGGTCAGTCCCGCGGCGCGAAACTCGTCCACGACGTCCTCGCCGAGGGCGGAGGTGTCCCCCAGCACCAGTGCCGGGAGCATCGCGGCCTGATCGCCCGGCAGCACCGACCGCGCCGCCTCGGCGAACCGGGCGCGGACATCGGCGGCCGCCCGCTGCAGCAGGCTCGCACTCCCCCACCTCGGGGTGCCGGTCGCGGTCAGCACCGCTACGGACAAGTCCCGACGCGTCGGTCGCGAGACGCCGGCGCGGAACGCCGCGGGCCGGCCCGCCGACACGTCCTGGTAGTCGACGCCGGAGGCGAACACGACGACGCGCCCGGTCGTCGGATGCCCGTCCACCGACACGAGGTTGGCGCGGAACATCATTCGCATGCCGCGCAGGACGCGTGGCGACTCGCTCGGCGTCACCACCACCGCCGCGGTGCCGCCGTACCGGGTCGCGATCGGATGGTGCGCCGCGTCGTCCACCCGCAGGCCCACCGCCGCGGCGAAGGCGACGCCGACCGCCGCGACCGCGAGGACGGTCGGCCACGTCATCCGCCACCGCCACGAGATCAGCGCCGCCACCAGCACGGCCGCCACCGCGACGACCACCGCGGCCGACGCACCCCACACGATGCCGGCGGCGGTCACCGCCCAACTGGTCAGCGCGCTGGGCACCAGACGGACGTCGGGAACGGTTGCGACCGATGGTGACGTCACACCCGAACCAGGGCGCGCAGCTTCTCCAGACGTGCGGGGCCGATGCCGTCCACCTCGCCGAGTTGGTCGACACCGGCGAACGAGCCGTTGGCGTCGCGCCAGGCGACGATCGCCGCGGCGGTGACCGGGCCGACCCCGGGCAGCGCGTCGAGCTGCTCGACGGTCGCGGTGTTCAGGTCGACGAGTTCGCCTGCGGTGGGACCCTTCCCGCCGGCAGCGGCCGGCGACGACGGCGCCGTACCCGGGGGCGCAGTGATGGAACTGCCCATCGCCGGTGGCGCACCCGGCGGTGACGACAGCCCGACGACGATCTGCTCGCCGTCCCCGACGCGGCGGGCCATGTTGAGCCCGACCAGGTCGGCGCCGTCGAGCGGGCCGCCCGCAGCGGTGAGCGCGTCGGCGACGCGGGCACCGGCGCCGAGGGTCACCAAACCCGGTTGGTGCACCAGTCCCACCACGCTCACGGTGACCCCGGTGTCGGCCGCCGCACCGGGTGGCGCACCCGGCGCCGTGGACGACACCATCTCCACCGGAGGCAGTTTCGCCGACGTGATGGCGGGTCCGTCGTCACGGGTCAGCGTGAAGACCGTCACCAGCACGGCGATCGCGCCGACGATGCCGAGCCCGATCACGCCCGCCCTGCCGGGGTCGGCCCGCACCGTCGCAAGCCATCCCGCAGCCGTTCCCGTCGTCGCCTCGGGAAGCCAGCGCGACAGCGACGTGTCGGATTCCTCACCGTCGGGGGTGGTCCCGGTCAGTCGGCGTTCCACCTCGAGGGCCGGTCGTTCGGTGCGCATGCCGTGACGGTAGGCGCGACCGCGGACGCGACGGCCCCGTCAACCGGCCGGTGACCACTGCCTGTGGATGAAGTGGGACCTGTGGACTACTGCCAGCCGTCCTCGCGCCAGCACACCCAGTCGATCTCGACCAGGGCGCCGACGGCGAGACCGGTGACCCCGACACACGTCCTCGACGGCAGCCGATCCGGGAACCACGCGGCGTAGGACGTGTTGAACGCGGCGTAGTCGTCCCAGTCCATCAGGAAGGCGCGAACCGAGACGACGTCGGCCAGTCCGCCGCCGCACAGTTCGGTGACGCGCAACAGGTTTCGCAGCACCTGGTCGGTCTGCGTGGCCACGTCGTCACCCACCACGAGGCCGTCGACCCCGGTCGGCATCTGCCCGGTGACGTAGAGCGTCGGCCCCGCGGCGGTGGCGTGCACGAACGGGGCGACCCCGGGCGGCACGCCGTCGGCGGGGCTGAACGTGAACGGTCGGATGCCGCTCATCCGGCCAGCCGCCAACTCGGGAAGCACCGTTTGTCGATGCGGCCGTGCACGCCCTGGCGTTGGTCGACGACCTGGGTGACCGTGAAGTCGACGGCGACCGACATGAACGAGTACGCGTCCGCACCCGTCAGACCGAAGTGTTTCTGCAAGACGTCGAGGGTCCTCATCGCAGCCGCCTTCATCGCATCGTCGAGGGTGTCGCCGAACCCGTGCACCAGCATGTCCGTGGACGTTTCCAGTACCGGCACGGTGAACGGTAGATCACGGCGAATCGTCACGCGCAACAGCCCGTTCAGCGATGCCTCCAGTGCGGTCCCGCTGACTTCACCGTCGCCCTGCGAGACGTGTGGGTCACCCACGGACAGCAGCGCGCCGGGCACCTGGACGGGGAAGTACATGCGTCCACCGGCGCCGATCCGCCAGTCGTCGACGTTGCCGCCGTGGTCGCCGGGCGGCACCGACGACACCCGCTGCGGCTCCACCGGCGCCACCCCCATCGTGCCGAAGTGTGGCCGCAGGGGGATGACGACACCTGGGAGCGCAGGTTCCCGGGTCGCGGCGTCGGGAGTGACGACGGTGCCGGGCTGGTCGGCGAGTGGAGTCGCGGTCCAGTCGTAGCCGAAGACGGCACGTCCGAGCAGTGCGTCGCAGTCCAACTCGTAGATCGTGACGCGTTCACCCGGCAGCACGTCGTAGAGGTGGCCCCAGTGCGCGGCGAGGTTGGAACCGTAGGGCAGCCGTGGGACCGCCTCGAGGATGTCCACCTGCAGGACGTCCCCCGGACGGGCGCCCTCGACGGCGATGGGCCCGGTGAGCAGGTGGGGTCCCGGGCCACGGTCGATGACCGAGGCGAACACGGCCGCGACGCCGTCGTCCATGAGCAAGTCGGGGGCGTCACCGGCGTGGTGGGTCAGCGTCTCGATCTGGATCAGGTCGCCCGACGCGACGACCACTGCCGGGGGCAGCCGCGGGTCGAAGAACCCCCAGTGCACCGTCGTCGGCGTGGCGGGCAGGAAGTGGTGCATCCGGCGATCATGCCAGCGGACGGCCACCTCGGCGCGGCGACGAAGTCCTGGAATCGACCCGCCGGTGCACACCTCGCGAATAGTGTTCACCCATGACTTCGACGACCGATCGGCCGCTCCGGGTGATCCAGTGGACCACCGGCAACATCGGACGGCGTTCGTTGCACGCCATCATCGGCCGCGACGACATGGAGCTGGTCGGGGTGTTCGCCCATGGCGCCGACAAGGTGGGCGTCGACGCCGCCGACCTCGCCGGGCTGAGCGAGCCCACCGGCGTCACCGCGACCGACGACGTCGACGCCCTGATCGCCCTGAAACCCGACGCCTGCTGCTACAACCCGCTGTGGCCCAGCGTCGACGAGCTGGTCCGCCTGCTCGAGGCCGGCGTCAACGTCTGCTCCAGCGCCGCCTGGATCACCGGCGGCAAGCAGACCCCCGAGGATCGGGATCGCATCGGGAAAGCCTGTGCGACCGGTAGTTCGACAATCTTCGGCAGCGGCGCGCATCCCGGCATGACCAACATGGTCGGCATGGTGCTCTCGGGTGCCTGCGAGGACGTCGACCAGATCCGCATCACCGAGTCGGTGGACTGTTCGACCTACGAATCGGCGGGCACCCAGGCGGCCATGGGCTTCGGCCAGGACCCGGACACGCCGGGACTCGCCGAGAGCGTGCGGCGCGAGAGCGAAGTGTTCGCGGAGTCGGCGGCGATGATGGCCGACGCGATCGGCGCCACCCTCGACAAGATGACCTTCGACGTCGAATTCACCGCCGCCTCGGGGGATTCCGACCTCGGCTTCATGCGGATTCCCGCGGGCACCGTCGGCAGCGTGTTCGGCTATCACCGCGGCTGGGTCGGTGACCGCAACGTCGTCAGCGTGGGATTCAACTGGACCATGGGCAGTCACGTCACACCGCCCAAGCCCCTGGAACACGGCCACGTCATCCAGGTCTACGGCACCCCCAACATGCGCACCGTGCTGCACTGCCTGCCGCCCAAGGATTGGAGCGAGCCGGGCTTCATGGGCCTCGGGATGATCTACACCGCCATGCCGGTGACCAACGCGGTACCCGCGGTGGTCGCGGCGGCGCCGGGGATCGTCACCCTCAAGGACCTGCCGCCGGTGACGGGCCGACTCAGGAGTTGAGCGGCAACGCCGCCACGGCGATCCGGGTCGCCTCGGCGATGACGCGGCGCATGGCGTCGGCGTCGGCCCGCGGATCGGTCGGCGCGACGTAGACCGCCAGCAGCACCGGGGCCCGTCCCGGCGGCCAGGCGACGGCGACGTCGTTGCTCTCGCGCTGCGCACCGCTGCCGGTCTTGTCCCCGACGACCCAGTCCCGCGGCACGCCCGTGCGGATCGTCTTGTCGCCAGTCGTGTTGGCCTTCAACAGATCCGTCAACCGCCGGCGCGAGTCGTCGTTCAGCGCGTCACCGAGGACCAGCGTCCGGAGGTTCGTGGCCATCTGCGTGGGCGTCGACGTGTCGCGCTCGTCTCCCGGGGCGGCGACGTTGAGGTCGGGCTCGATCCGGTCGACGCGCGTGACGCCGTCCCCGAGAGTCCGGGCGTAGGTGGTGACCGCCTGAGGGCCGCCAAGCAGTCGCACCAGCAGATTGGCGGCGGTGTTGTCGCTGACGGTGATCGCGGCGTCGCACAGCTGGGACACCGTCATTCCCTCGGCCACGTGCTGCGACGTCACCGGCGCCCACTCGAGCACGTCCGAGGGGTCGTAGCGGATCACCTGGTCGAGCAACCCCGGCTCGCTCTCACCGCGCTTGAGCACGGCCGCGACGGTCAGCACCTTGCCCGTCGAGCAGAGCAGGAAACGCTCGTCGGCGCGGTGTGTCACGGTGGCTCCGGTCGCGGTGTCGAGCGCGTAGACGCCGAGCCGGCCGGGGATCCGGGCCTCGAGAGCCGCGAGCGCGTCGGGGCCCTGCGCGAAGGCCACGCCGGCGCCGAACCCGGTCGACGCGATCCCGACGCCGGCCAGGCCGATGCCCAGAAACGTGCGGCGGCTCAGGGAGGTCGTGTTCGTCATGACGACGACGAGACCACGCGACCGCGCACCCTGTCCATGTTCGACTCGCCGCGCGCGCGATATCATCGCAGTATGACGGCTGGTCAGCAGCGGATCGACCTGGTCAGACACCTTGAATACTTCGTGGCCGTCGCCGACGAACTGCACTTCGGCCGAGCCGCGGACGCCGTCGGCGTCAGTCAGCCACCGCTGTCTCAAGGATTGCGGCGCCTCGAACGCAAGCTGGGATCGGAATTGTTCGACCGCAGCAGTCGAGGCGTCGCGCTGACCGACGTCGGCGTCGCGCTGCTTCCCCACGCTCGACGCATCCTGGCCGACGTCGCATTGCTTGCGTCCGCAGCCGACGACGCGCGCCGCGAACCAGTCGGGTTCCGGCTCGGCGTGCCACCGCAGATGCCGGTGAGCGCCGTCGCGGCGCTGGTCACCGCCGCCCGGCAGTCGCTGCCGCGGGGACGGGTGGACCATACGACGGCTCCGACGACCGCACTGCTGCAGGCGCTTCTGCGCGGCGGCGTCGACGCCGCGGTGATCGTGCATCCGGCACCGGTGTCCGGTTTGCTCGCCGGTCCCGTCTCGCGGATGCCCGGCCGGGCGCTCGTCGCCTCCGATCACCCTCTGGCGGTGCAGCATTCGACGGAGGTTTCGTTGCAGACGCTGGCGCGCTCGTTGCCGCTGGCGCTGCCACCCCGCCAGCACCATCCCGCTGCCCACGACCACCTCCTCGACGCGTCGGCCCGATACGGCGTTCGACTGAGCCCGCGCGTCGCCGAGGACGACCGGGCGGCCATCCTGGCGGCCGCCTCGGGAACGGTGGCAGCGCTGACCGCCGATCCCGACCTGCGTTCCGCCAGCGTGGTCAACCTGGCCATCACCGGTGATCCACTTCCGTTGCGACTGAGACTCGTTCGCGCCGCCGACACCGACGTCTCCGCGCATCCGCCTGCCGTCGACGCGGTTCAGAGTCGGTTGACCGCCATGGTGGACCAACTGCGATGACCGACGACGTCACCGCACGAATCAGCGAGGTGTTCGCCGATGCCGGCGCCACCGGATGGCTGCACGCCGTCGCCGCCGACGGCTCGAGTGCCGACGACGTGGACGTCGACGGCGATCGGCCGGTCGCGATCGCCTCGGTGTACAAGCTGCCCCTGCTGGTGGCCATGATGCGGATGGTCGACGGCGGCCGCCTGGACCCCACCGAGGCCGTGACGCTCCGTCCGGACGACCGCACGGTGGGTCCGACCGGAATATCGACGCTGTCGGACGCCGTTACCATGTCCTGGCGCGACCTTGCCGCGATGATGATGGCCGTGTCGGACAACGCCGCCGCCGACGCCATCCTGCGGCGGGTCGGCATCGACGACGTCGCCGAGACGCTGCGCGCACTCGGCCTGCCCCGAAGCCGCATCGTCGGAGGCACCGCCGACGCCTACCGCCTCCTCCACGTCGACACCGGCACGACTCGACTCGCCGACGCGATGGCGGCCCTCACGAGCGCGGACCAGTCCGTCGCCCCACGCGCCTACGATCCCGTGCACTCGAGTTCCGCCACGGCCCGGGACATGACCACCCTGCTGACCAGCATCTGGACCGACAGGGCCGCGACGCCGCCCAGTTGCGCCGTCATCCGAACTCTGATGAGCCGACAGGTGCGCAACGCCCGCATCGCCAGCGGGTTCGCCTTCACCGGCGTCCGGATCGCCGGCAAGACCGGCACCCTGGGCGCGCTTCGGCACGAGGTGGGCGTCGTCCAGTTCGACGACGAACGACCCTATGCCGTGGCGGTTTTCACCCAGTCCGCCCGGGCCGCGGCGGTCCAGCCCCGCGTCGACGCCGCCGTGGGGTACGCCGCGCGGCTCGCCGTCGACCATCTCCGCGGGATCGGGTAGCCGGGCTCTCAGAGACGGGCGGTGAGGGCGTTCACGCCGGCGCCCTCCAGGTCGGCCAGCGCATCGGGGCGGCCGGCCATGACCATCAGCAGCGCCTCGCCGGTGCCACGTACTTCGGGTCCCGTACCGTGCGACCAGTCCCCGTCGGTGGCGACGAGCCGTACCCCGCGGGCACGCCATGCGCCGCGGATCGTGGGCGCGTAGCGCACGAAGTCCAGAGCGGTACGAAGACTCTCCGCGGGGACCTCCCGGGGCAGTCGCAGCGGCCGCCGGATGTCCTGCTGGTGAATCATGTTGTCGGTCAGGGCCACCCTGCCACCGAAGCCGCCGCCGAGACCGTGCGGTTCGGCGTTGTCCCGCAGGACGTCGACGAGTTGCCCGGTCGAGCGGTCCTCCAGCGCGGCGACCGCAAGCGCGTTGATGCGGTCGGTTTGCAAGCGGCCCCTGACGAAGCGCGTCGCCAACTCGCGCGCCGTCAAGCCCTCGAAGCTGACGCAGTGCGCCACGACGTCGCGCACCGACCACCCCGCGCACAGCGACGGGTGGTCCCACTGCTCGGTCGTCAGACCGCTCAGGAAGTCGGCGAACTCCGCACGCTCCCGGCGGGCCAAGTCCAACGGTGTCACCGCGCGCCCCTCAGTCGTCCAGCGTCACACAGACGCCGACCGCGCCGGCACCGACGTGCACCGAGAGCACCGGGCCCATGTCGGTCACCGACATCGAATTCACCTGCGGCAGTCGGGTGGTCAACGCCGCACCGATCTCGGCGGCGGCGTCGTAGTTGTCGACGTGGTGCACGGCGAGCGTCGCCGAGTGGTCGCCCACGACCTCGGCGACCGCGTCGACCAACGCCACGTGCGCCTTCGACATCGTGCGAATGCGTTGCGACAGGACCAGCCTGCCGTCGACGTCCAGGCACAGCAGCGGCTTCAGCGACAGCGCCGTGCCCAACCACGATGCGGCGGTGCCGATCCGGCCACTGCGCCGAAGGTTGTCGAGCCGGTGCACCACGATGAAGGCGTGACCGCGGGGTACCGCCGCCCGGGCCGCGGACTCGACCGCGTCGAGGTCGCCGCCGCCGGCCGCCGCCCGCGCCGCGGCGAGTGCGACGAACCCGACGCCGGCCGCAGCGGACCGCGAATTGACCACGCGGACCGCCGAACCGAACTCGCGCGCCGCCCCGACGGCCGAGCTGAACGTGCTGGACAACGCCGCGGACAGGTGCACCGCCACGACGCCGTCGCCGCCGCTGTCGGCCAGGGCCTGCCGATAGGCCTCCGACAGGTCGGCCGGCGAGGCGCCGGCAGTCGTGGCGTGCGGTCGGTCGTGAATGTCGTGCGGCACGTCGTCGACCTCGTCGAGCAGGTCGGCACCGTCGACCAGCACGTGCAGGGGAACGTGCCGAATCCCCCACCGCTGCAACAGGTCCCGATCCAGCCTGGCCGACGAATCGGTGACCACCACGACGGCCACCTCAGCCGCCCGCGGCCACGGTCGTCACGCCGGCCTCGGCGAGACCCTCGAGCATGAGGTCGGCCACCGCGCGGTGGGCCTCGAAGTTCCAGTGGATGCCGTCGGGATTGCCCCGGCCGCTCGTCACCTCGTCCCCCACCGCCGCCTTGAGGTCGACGATCGGGACGCCGTGGCGTCGTCCCCATGCGGTGATGGCGGCGGCGGTCGACTCACGCCACCGATGTGACTTGCCGTAGGTCTCCGCGACGTGGACCGACGGGACGCACGCCACGAACGGGATGCCGGGCCGGTTGAAGTCGATTGCGGCGCGGGTCTGTTCGAGGTAGTCGGCGCTCAGGTGCGCGGGCAAGGCCGGCCGCGCCACCGGTGACAGCCTCGGTTGCAGCCAGCCGTACCCGTCGCGCGCCCACCGGCGCAGCAGCGGCGGCCGCACGTAGCGGATCAGCTCGCGCACGGCGGTCGGCAGCGGCGACGGCAGCGAATCCATGCCGGACGTCGCGAAGACCACCGCCCCTGCACGCGGCAGCGACGCCCACGCGCGCGGATCCTGAATCGCGGCCCACCAGACGTCGCGGCACGTCCAACCGATCCGGCCGATCAGCTCGAGATCCCAATCCAATTGCGAAGCAACGATGTTGGGCCAGATCCGAGGATCGTCGGCGGGCAATCCGCCGGTGGGCCCGTAGTAGGACAGCGAGTCGCAGAAGACGAGCAGGGTCCTTCTGGGCGACTCGCTAGAGGACATCGTTGGCGACCTGCGCCGAGGCGTTCCACACGTCGAGCCGCCATCGGACGTCCCTGGGCGCCGCATCGTCGTCGGAATGTCCGGACAGCTGCACCCAGCTGGCGTTGCCCATCCCGCCGAGCACCGGCCAGTTGTCCACCGGAAGGTTCAGCAGCGCGGCCGTCAGCGCGGCGATCAGACCGCCGTGGGCCACCAGGACCACCGGCCGGTCGGAGGCGTCGCCCGCGCCCCACTCCTCGAGCCCGGTGAGCAATTCGTCGACCACCGGCATGCTGCGCTCGGCGACGTCGACCCTGCTCTCCCCGCCGTGCGGAGCCCACCTGGCGTCGTCGCGCCACGCGAGCCGGGCGCCCGGCGCGACGCCGTCGACCTCGAGGTGGGTCAGGCCCTGCCAGTCTCCGAGGTGCGTCTCGCGGAGCCTGGTGTCGACCGACACCGGCAGCCCGCTGAGTTCGGCGAGCGCCGTCGCGGTGTCCAGCGCACGGCGCAGGTCCGAGGACACGATCGCCAACGGGTCACGCTTGGCCAGCACCTCGGCCGCCGCGGCGGCCTGTTCCCGGCCGAGGGTGCTGAGATCGGTGTCGAGTTGGCCCTGCATGCGGTTGCCGGCGTTGTACTCGGTCTGGCCGTGCCGCAGCAGTACCAGCCGGCGCACCGTCACTGGGGGCCGTCCAGGTCGACGGGGATCACCGGGCAGTCCCGCCACAGCCGGTCGAGGGCGTAGAAGTTGCGCTCGTCCTGGTGCTGGATGTGGGCCACGATGTCGATGTAGTCGAGCAGCACCCATCGTCCCTCCCGGGTGCCCTCGCGGCGGGCGGGTTTGTACCCGGCCTGCCGCATCTTCTCCTCGACCTCGTCGACGATCGCGTTCACCTGCCGGTCGTTCGACGCCGAGGCGACGACGAAGCAGTCGGTGATGACGAGTTGGTCCGAGACGTCGATGACGACGACGTCGTCGGCGAGCTTGGCCGACGCCGCCTGGGCGGCAATCGTGGCCATGTGGATGGCTTCTGCGTTGGCGGTCATGCGTGGTGTTCCTTTGTCGCGTGAGCTGTCGCGGGATAGAGACCGCGCTTGGTGACGTACTGGACGACGCCGTCGGGTACCAGGTACCAGATGGGCCTGCCGAGTTCGGCCCGCCTGCGGCAGTCACTCGACGAGATCGCCAGGGCCGGCACCTCGACGAGTTTGAGCGAGTCGGCGGGCAGTTCCTTCATCGCCGCGGCGATGTGCTCGCCGTCGAGTTCGTAGCCCGGTCGGCTGACACCGACGAAGCGCGCCAGGGAGAACAGATCCTCCCAGTTCTGCCACGACAGGATCGAGCCGAGGGCGTCGGCCCCGGTGATGAAGTAGAGGTCGGCGTCCGGGTTGAGCGCCGCGAGGTCGCGCAGCGTGTCCTTGGTGTAGGTGGCCCCGCCGCGGTCGATGTCGACCCGGCTGACCGAGAAGCGCGGGTTGGCCGCAGTGGCGATGACCGTCATCAGATAGCGGTCCTCGGCGGCGGTGACCGAGCGGCCACGCTTCTGCCAGGGTTCGCCGGTGGGGACGAACACCACCTCGTCGAGGGCGAACAGGTCCGCCACCTCGCTGGCGGCCACGAGGTGACCGTGGTGGATGGGATCGAAGGTGCCGCCCATCACCCCCAGCCTGCGTCGAGTCACGAATAGGCAGCTTAGACCGGGAGCAGCTGGTCGATCACCGCGGCGAGCTGCTTGGCCGACCGGCACTCGTGCATGGGGATGACGCCGTCGTACCGCGGCACCGCCGAGTCGCCGCTGCCCCACAGGTGCTTGGGCTCCGGGTTGAGCCAATGGGCGTGCCGGCTCGCGGCGACCATGTGCGTCAGGAGGTCCACTTCGGGATTGCGGTAGTTGTTGCGCGCGTCGCCGAGCACCAGCAGCGAGCTCCGCGGCGACAGCACGCTCGGATACTTGTCCAGGAACGAGACGAACGCGTGCCCGTAGTCGGAGTGACCGTCGCGGGTGTACACCCCGGCCTCGCGGGTGATGCGCTGCACGGCGACGGCCAGGTCGGAGTCGGGACCGAACATCTCGGTGACCTCGTCGGTGGTGTCGATGAACGCGAAGACGCGGACCCGGGAGAATTGCTGCCGCAGCGCGTTGACCAGCAGCAGCGTGAAGTGGCTGAATCCGGCGACCGAGCCGGACACGTCACACAGCACGACGAGTTCCGGCCGCGCGGGTCGCGGCTTCTTCAGCACCACCTCGATCGGCACGCCTCCGGTCGACATCGACTTGCGCAGCGTCTTGCGCAGGTCGATCTGACCGGCCCTCGAACGCCGGCGACGGGCGGCCAGCCGGGAGGCCAGGGTCCGGGCCAGCGGCGCGACCACGCGGCGCATCTCGCGCAGCTGCTCGCCGGAGGCCCGCAGGAATTCGACGTTCTCGGAGAGCTGGGGAATGCCGTAGGTCTGGACGTGCTGGCGCCCGAGTTGCTCGGCCGTGCGGCGTTTGGTCTCGGCCTCGACCATGCGGCGCAGTTGGGCGATCCGCTTGCTCGCCATCGCCCGCGCGATCTGCTCCTGGGTGGGCGTGGGCTCCTCGCCGTAGGGGGCCAACAGCCCGGCGAGCAGCTTGCCCTCCAACTCGTCGAGCGCCATCGCCTTCAGCGCCTGATACGACGAGTATGACGGTCCCCGACTCGAGCTGTACTTGCCGAACGCCTCGACGATCTGGGCGACCATCGCGGCCAACCGGTCGTCAATCTTGGCCATGTCCTCGTCGCCGGAGAGCATCTCGACCAACGCCGCCCGCAGCGCCTCGGCGTCCTGGCTGGGCGCGTCGGGATCCGTGGCGTCGGACTCGTCGTCGGAGAGCACCGTGCGCGCGCCGAGCGCCGCGGGGAACCACAGGTCGAACATCGCGTCGTAGGTGCTGCGATGCTCCGGACGGCGCAACACGGCGCAGGCCAGCCCCTCGCGCAACACCTCGCGGTCGCCGAGGCCGAGCACCGTCATCACCTGGCCCGCGTCGACCGTCTCCGACGGTCCGACGGCGATGCCGACCCCGCGCAACGCTTCCACGAACTCCACCAGGTGGCCCGGAAAGCCGTGCGGCGCAAGGGGTTGCGGCGGGCTGGTGCGACGGACGGCCATCAGTTGAGCCTCAGCTCCCCGCTGGCCTTCACCTGGTCGGACTGATGCTTGAGCACCACCCCGAGGGTGGCGGCGATCATCTCGTCGTCGATGGTGTCCATGCCTAGGGCCAGCACCGTGCGCCCCCAGTCGATGGTCTCCGCGACCGACGGCACCTTCTTGAGCTGCATGTCGCGCAGCACGCCGATGATCCGGACCAGTTCCTCGGCGATCTTCTCCGGAAGCTCGGGCACGCGCGACAGCAGGATCCGTCGCTCCAGATCCGGCGCGGGGAAGTCGATGTGCAGAAACAGGCATCGACGCTTGAGCGCCTCGGACAGCTCGCGGGTGGCGTTGGAGGTCAGCAGCACGAACGGCGTGCGAGTCGCGGTGATCGTGCCCAGTTCCGGGACGGTGACGGCGAAGTCGGACAGCACCTCGAGCAGCAGGCCCTCGATCTCGATGTCGGCCTTGTCGGTTTCGTCGATGAGCAGCACCGTCGGATCGGTGCGACGGATGGCCGTCAGGAGCGGCCGCGAGAGCAGGAACTCCTCGCTGAACACGTCCATCTTGGTCTGGTCCCAGTCGGCGGATCCGGACTGGATCCGGAGGATCTGCTTGGCGTGGTTCCACTCGTAGAGCGCGCGCGCCTCGTCGACGCCCTCGTAGCACTGCAGCCGCACTAGACCCGAACCGGTGCACTGGGCGATCGCCCGGGCCAATTCGGTCTTCCCGACGCCGGCCGGCCCCTCGACGAGCAGCGGCTTGCCCAACCGGTCGGCGAGGAACACCGCCGTCGCCGTGGCCGTGTCGGGCAGGTAGCCGGTTTCGGCGAGCCGGTTGGCGACGTCGTCGATGTCGGCGAACAGCGGGGTCGAGCGGGCGGGGACGGTCACGTGATGGTTACTCCAGTGCTCGAAAGTCGGTTAGGACGGCCGGATGTGACCGTCGGGCGAGCCCCACACGATCCACTTGGTCGAGGTCAGCTCCGACAATCCCATCGGACCCCTCGCGTGCAGCTTCTGGGTGGAGATGCCGATCTCGGCGCCGAAGCCGAACTGCTCGCCGTCGGTGAAGGCCGTCGACGCGTTGACCATCACCGCCGCCGCGTCGACCCGCTCGGTGAAGCGTTGCGCCGCAGCCAGATTGGTGGTCACGATGGCCTCGGTGTGCCCCGTGCCGTACTCGTTGACGTGGTCGACCGCTGCGTCGACGCCGTCCACGACCGCCACCGCGATGTCCATGGAGAGGAACTCGGCCCGCAGTTCCTCCTCGCTGGGGTCGAGGTGGACGGTGACGCCCGCGTCCTCGAGGGCACTCACCAGCCGCGGCAGCGCGGTCGCCGCGATGGCGGAGTCGACCAGCAGCGTCTCGGCGGCGTTGCAGACGCTGGTGCGCCGGGTCTTGGAGTTCAACACGATTCGCTCCGCGACGTCGAGGTCGGCCGCCTCGTGCACGAACACGTGACAGTTGCCGACGCCCGTCTCGATCGTCGGCACGGTCGCGTCGCGCACCACGGCGTCGATGAGGCCGGCACCGCCGCGCGGGATCACCACGTCGACGAGACCGCGCGCCTGGATCAGGTGGGTGACGCTGGCGCGGTCGGCGCTGGGCAGCAGTTGCACCGCGTCCTCGGGCAGCCCCTCGCCCAACAACGCCATCCGCAGTGCGGAGACCAGCGCCGCGTTGGACTGCGCCGCCGACGAACTGCCGCGCAGCAGCGCCGCGTTACCCGACTTCAGCGTCAGCCCGAACGCGTCGACGGTGACGTTGGGCCGGCCTTCGTAAACCATGCCGACGACCCCGAGTGGCACGCGCTGCTGCCGAATCTGGAGCCCGTTGGCCAGGGTGCTGCCACGAAGCACCTCGCCGACGGGGTCGGGCAGGCCGGCGACCTGCCGGAGGCCCGACGCGATGCCCTCGACCCGCTGGGGGTTCAGGGCCAGGCGGTCCAGGATCGACTCGGGAGTACCCGCGGCTCTGGCGGCCTCCACGTCGGCGGCGTTGGCGGCAAGCACCTCGTGCACGCGGAACAGCACCGAGTCGGCCGCGGCGTGCAGTACCCGGTTCTTGGTCTCGGTGGTCAACGTGGCGAGGACGCGGGCCGCGACGCGCGCCCGCCGGGCGGCGTCGTGAACCTGGTCGCGCAGATCCGTCGTCGTGGGAGGAGCCTCAACGCTCATTAGTGCAGCTTATCGAGGTACGCCCGGAATTGCCTCGTCGGGTTACGGTGGGCGGCGTGGCGAGGGTGTGCGTGGTCGGCAGCGTCAACCTCGACCAGTCGTTCACCGTCGGCACACTGCCCGCGCGGGGCGAGACGGTCCTGGCGTCGTCGCTGTCGTCGGCACCCGGCGGCAAGGGCGGCAACCAGGCCGTCGCCGCGGCCAGGGCCGGCGCGACGGTTCAGCTCGTCGCCGCCCTCGGCGACGACGCGGCGGCCGTGTCGCTGCGGGCCCATCTGCTCGGCAACGGCGTCGGCCTCGACGGCACGGTGACCGTGCCCGGACCCAGCGGAGCCGCGGCCATCGTGGTGGACGCCGGCGCCGAGAACACCATTGTCGTGGCGCCCGGTGCCAACGCCCACCTGTCCATGGCGTCGGCGCACGCCCGGCGCGCGGTCGCCGACGCCGACGTCGTGCTGATGCAGCTCGAGATCCCCCTTGCCGTGGCGCTCGCCGCCGCCAGGGTGGGCCGGGAGGCCGACGCCCTGGTGATGCTCAACGCCTCGCCGGCGGGAGCCGACCCCTCGGAGCTGGCCGTGCTGGCCGAGGCGGTTGACGTCGTCGTCGTCAACGAGGTCGAGGCCGGCGAATGGCGCTGGCCCGTCGCCCATCTGGTCGTCACCCGCGGGGCGGCCGGGGCCAGCTACCGCGGCGGCGACACCGAGTTCGACGTGGCGGCGCCGCCCGTCGAACCCGTCGACACCACCGGAGCCGGCGACGTCTTCGCGGGAGTCCTTGCGGCCGAATGGCATCGGGGACCCGAAGTGGCCATCCACCGAGCGTGTGCGGCCGGAGCCCTTGCGACCCTGACGGCGGGAGCCGGCGACTGCGCACCCACTGCCGAGGCGGTCGACGACGTCCTCGACGGATGAGTCAGTTCGTCGGTCTGAGCACGTCGTGGGCGACGAACATCCTGCCGCCCTCCTCCATGTCCATGGCGTTCTGGTTCACCACGATCCGGCTCTTGCTGGGCGACATGACCGTCGAGAGCACGTGGTGCGGCGCGTCCGCGGCAAACGCGACGCGGTTCATCCGGATCAGGGGTGAGCCGATGGCGGTGCCGAGCAGCGACGCGGTCCGGGGACCGGCGATCTCGGCGGTCATCTCGTGCTCCAGGCACTCGAGGGTCACCCCTGCGTCGCTGATGAGGCGGTGCAGCGGGGCCCGCGCCAACGACGACTCGGTGACCACCGCGGTGAGGTCGACGGGCAGCCACGCCTCGGTGACGACCAGCGGTTCGCCCGTGTCCCGCGCGCGTCGGAGCCGCAGCACGTACAGGGCGTCGTCGCGGGAGTCCCAGCGTGCGCCCACCGCGGGCGGCAGGGACCGCACCCCGCATTCGATCACCTCGACGTCGGTCTCGGACTCGACCTCGCGCTCGGCGTCCAGGTGCGACCCGTCGGAGGACGCCGGCCGGGTGACGAAGGACCCGACGCCGTGGCGCCGGTCGACCAGGCCCGCGTCGGAGAGGTCGGCCAGCGCTCGTCGCACGGTGATCCGGGAGACGCCGAACATGTCGCACAGCGTCTGCTCGGTCGGCAGGGCGTCGCCGGAAGCCAGTGCTCCGCGGCTGATCTCGTCGTGAAGCACCAGGTAGAGCTGCCGGTGAAGCGGTACGCCCGCATCCGCACTGACACGCGCGGTGCCGTTGCAGGGTTCCTCCACAGCGGAGAGTTTTTCACACCCGCGACAGTTAAGCCTCCGGGACCTCGCGGTCGATCTCGTCGAGCCAGATCCGCGCCGACATGTCCGAGGGCGCGCGCCAGTCCCCGCGTGGCGACAGAGCTCCACCCGCGGACACCTTCGGCCCGTTGGGCAACGCGGACCGCTTGAACTGACTGAACGAGTAGAACCGCTGCACGAACACCTGCAGCCACCGCCGAATCTCGGCCAGCGAGTACTCCGGTCGCTTGTCCGCCGGGTAGCCGGTGGGCCATCGTCCGGCCTCTGCGTCGTGCCAGGCGTGCCAGGCCAGGAAGGCCACCTTCGACGGGCTGAAGCCGTAGCGCAGTACCTGGAACAGCGAGAAGTCCTGCAGGACATACGGTCCCACCTTGGCTTCGCTACTCTGAATCTCCTCGTCCTCACCGGCCGGCACCAACTCGGGAGTGATCTCGGTGTCGACCACCGATTGCAGCACCGCGTTGACGTCGTCGGCGAACTGGCCCGAGGAGATGACCCAGCGAATCAGGTGCTGGATCAACGTCTTCGGCACGCCGCCGTTGACGTTGTAGTGCGACATCTGGTCACCGACGCCATAGGTGGACCATCCGAGCGCGAGCTCGGACAGGTCGCCGGTGCCGAGCACGATGCCGCCGCGCTGGTTGGCCAACCGGAAGAGGTAGTCGGTGCGCAGACCGGCCTGCACGTTCTCGAAGGTGACGTCGTAGACCTTCTCGCCGCGGGCGAAGGGATGATCCATCTCGGTGAGCATCCGCGTCGCGGTGTCGCGAATGTCGATCTCCGCGAACGTCACTCCCAAGGCGTCGCACAGCGCGATGGCGTTGCCCTTGGTGCGCTCACCGGTGGCGAAGCCGGGCATCGTAAACGCCAGGATGTCGCTGCGCGGCCTGCGTTCGCGGTCCATGGCGCGGGCGGCGACGATCAGCGCATGCGTCGAGTCGAGGCCACCGGACACCCCGATCACGATCTTCGGGTAGCTCAGCGCGCGCATCCGCTGCTCGAGACCCGACACCTGGATGCTGTAGGCCTCGTAGCAATCCCGTTGCAGGCGTTCGGGATCCGACGGCACGAAGGGGAATCGCTCGACCGCACGGCGCAGCCCAATGTCGCCGGCGGGTGGGTCGAGGACGAACTCGACGTGACGGAAGGCGTCGGTGCGGTCGGCGTGGTGGCGCCGGTTGTCGTCGAAGGTCCCCATCCGCAGCCGCTCGGCCCGTAGCAGCCCGGTGTCCACGTCGGCGACGGACCTGCGCTCTCCCTTGGGGAAGCGCTCGGTCTCGGCGAGCAGCACGCCGTTCTCGTAGATCATCGTCTGACCGTCCCAGGCCAGGTCGGTCGTCGACTCGCCCTCACCGGCCGCGGCGTAGACGTAGGCGGCCAGACAGCGCGAGGACGCCGACTGCGCCATCAACTTCCGGTCGTCGGCGCGGCCGATGGTGATGGGGCTGCCCGAGAGGTTGGCCAGCACCGTCGCGCCGGCCAGCGCGGCCTCGGCGCTGGGCGGCACCGGTACCCACATGTCCTCGCAGATCTCGACGTGCAGCACGAAGCTCGGCAGGTCGGTCGCGGTGAACAGCAGGTCTGGACCGAACGGCACCTCGGTGCCGCCGAGGCGGATGACACCGCCCTGGTCGTCGCCGGGGGCGATCTGCCGGCGCTCGTAGAACTCGCGGTAGGTCGGCAGGTAGGACTTCGGCACGACGCCGAGAACCGCTCCGCGGTGGATGACGACCGCGGTGTTGTAGATCCGGTTGCGGTGGCGCAGGGGCGCCCCGATCACCAGCACGGGCAGCAGCTCGGCCGAGGCCGACACCACCTGGTCGACGGCCGCCTCGACCGCGTCGAGCAGCGAATCCTGCAGGACGATGTCCTCGATCGAGTACCCGGACAGCGTCAGCTCGGGAAAGACCGCCAGCCCGACGCCCTCGTCGTGGCACTCGCGGGCCAAGCCCAGCACCGAGTCGGCGTTGGCCGACGGGTCCGCCAACGCCGTGTGATGGGTGCAGGCGGCCACTCGTACGTAGTCGTGCCGGTAGGCGGAGTAGAAGTCCACGGGCCCATTGTTTCAAACGCCCCGCCGCACGAGGCGCGTTGACGGTCTCAACGACGTATCGAAGAGCACGTGCACCGCCATTCCCCTCGATTCACAGCCTCTGCGTTGTCAATGCAGCCCGAACGGGTGTTTCCCACTTGGCGCGAGGTGACGAATCATGACCGCAGAACGAAGTGCGTACGCCGCAACCCGAGGAGTATCTGGTGACCTCAATCGCTGCGGCACGAGGAACCGACGTCGAACTCAGCCGCCGAGCGGCCAAGGTCGTCCCCGGCGGAATGTACGGCCACCAGGCAGTACGAAACATGTCGTCGTCTTATCCACAATTCTTTGCCGCCGGTCAGGGCGCGCTGATCACCGACGTCGACGGCAACGAGTACGTCGACCTCATGTGCAGCTGGGGACCAGTCGTCCTGGGACATCGCGACCCGGTCGTCACCGAGGCGGTACACGCCCAGATGGAACGAGGCGACTGCCTGGACGGACCTGGACCGGTGTTGGTCGACCTCGCAGAGACTCTCGTCGATGTGATCGCCGACGCCGACTGGATCCTGTTCGGCAAGAACGGAACCGACGCGACGACGGCCTGCCTGACGATCGCCCGGGCTCACACCTCGCGGTCGGTAGTCCTCGTTGCCCGTGGGGTCTACCACGGTGCCGCGCCCTGGTGCTCTCCCATCCCAGCCGGCACCCTTCCAAGTGACCGCGCCGCGATGGGCTACTTCGACTACAACGACCGGGCCGACTTCGATCGCGCCGTCGAGGCAGCTGGAGCTGACCTGGCCGCTGTCATGCTGACGCCGTTCCGCCACGTCGAGGGCGAAGATCAGGAGCTCGTCGACGTCGACTTTGCGCAACACGTAAGGACGCGCTGTGACCAACTCGGCGCCCTACTCGTCGTAGACGACGTTCGGTGCGGATTCCGGCTGGCGTACGGCGGCAGCTGGGAGCCCCTCGGCGTACCCACGGATTTGAGTGCGTGGAGCAAGGCCATCGCCAACGGCTACCCGCTCGCGGCGGTTACCGGCCGAGAATTCTTGCGCGACTCGGCGTCAACGGTCTTCCTCACGGGGTCGTTCTGGATGAACGCCACTCCCATGGCGGCGGCACTCGCCACCATCAGACGCCTCGGCGAGATCGACGGGCTGTCGCTGATGCGACGAGCCGGGTCTCGCCTTCGCGAAGGGATCCGAGCGCAGGCGGCGGACAGCGGACTCGCCATCGCTTACACCGGCCCAGACGTCATGCCGTATCTGACGTTCGCCGAGGACGTCGACTACGCCCGGATGACATGCTTCGCAGAGGCTGCGCTCGCCGCCGGCGTCTACCTCCACCCCAGGCACAACTGGTTCATGTCGTGCGCAATGGATGACGACGTCGTCGACCGCGCACTGCGCGGCACCGAACGTGCATTCGCAGCAGTACGAAACCAGTTCGGTCACAGCTGAGTTCACCCGTCCGAATCAAGGAGACTCCCATGACGATCGGCCGACCGGCAGACAAGCGCGAAGCAGCACCGCCACACTCAGCGAACCCGAACGATGCCACGCTGGCGTCGTTCGGCTATACCCAAGAACTCAAGCGGACGCTGCGGTTCTTCTCGCTGTTCGCGATCTCCTTCTCCATCGTTTCCATCTCCACCGGCATCTTCCTGAACTATGGATTCGCCATCAACCAGTTCGGCGGTGCGTCCATTTGGACGTGGCCCATCGCCGCCGCGGGTCAGATCGTGATGGCGCTGCTGATCGCGGAACTGAGTACCAAGATCCCGCTCGCGGGCTACGCATACCAGTGGGGCGCACGCCTGGTCGGCTCCACTTACGGTTGGTATACGGGCTTCTTCGGCCTCCTGTACATGAGCATCACGGGAGGCGCGATCATCCTGCTGGGCGCCACCCCGCTGTTGTTCGAGGCGCTCGGCGTCAGCCCACCCGACGGCGTTCTGCTCGGCGTCGCGGTCGCGATCCTGCTGTTCACCGTTCTCATCAACATCGTCGGCGTGCAATTGGCGGCGAGGGTCAACAACACGGCAGTGATCGCCGAGATCATCGGGACCGTGCTGCTGGCCGTCACCGTGATCGTTGCTTTCGGCTTATATGCCGGAAGTGACGGCGGCTCAACCGCGAACCTCACCGACAGCACGGGTACCGCAGGCTCTGGCATCGGTCACTTCGTCTTGGCCGGCCTGCTTGGCATCTACACGATGGTCGGATTCGAACTCTCCGCGGACCTCACAGAGGAGGCGGTCGACTCACAGAAGGCCGTCCCCCGTGGAGTGCTCATGGGCGTGATCGGGTCGGCAGTGCTCGGCATGTTGGCGCTGATCTGCTTCACCGTGGCAATGCCGAATCTCGAAGCGGCGCAGGCCTCGAGCGCGCCGATCGTGACGATCGCCGAGTTCTACCTGCCCACTGCCGTGGTCAAGGTATTCATCGTGGTGGTCGCGTTCTCGATGATCGCGCTGGTGATCGCAAACCAGGCCGCTCAGGCGAGACTCATGTACTCGATGGGCCGCGACAACATGTTGCCGTTCTCGCGCCACTTTCGATTGGTCAACGCACGCACCCGAACGCCGATGCGATCGCTCATCGTCGGCGGCGTCGTCAGTGTCGCCTTCATGATTTACGGTTTCTTGCAAACGGATTCGTTCACCACCCTGGTCGGTGCGACGTCCATCGCCCCGTACCTCGTCTACCTCTTGATCGTCGGCTCCTACATGCGCCGGCGGCCGACGCTGGCCGCGGCCCCAGGTGCCTTCAACCTTGGGCGCTGGGGCGTGCCGCTGATGATCGTCGGACTGGTGTGGATCGTGACTGCGCTGTTGATCTTGACCATTCCCAGCGACTTTCACGGCGCGGTCAAGGTGGTGGCCGGCGCCACCGTCCTGGCAGTGCTGTGGCACGTGCTGGTTCTGCGGGGTCGAATCAAGCGGGGCGAGGCCGGGGTGGCGAAATTCGCCGCTACGGTGCAGCGGCAGTGAACACCACACCGCGGAACGGGTTCTCGATCCCATCGACGACCTTCGCCTCACGCCGGCGGACTTCCTGCGCCACGCGATTGAAGGCGAGAGCAAGCGGTGAGACCCTATCCCTGCGCCATGCGATCGCGACCGCCGAACCAGGGACGTCGACGATCGGCACGTAGCGGACCCCCGAGTGCGGGATGTAGCGCATGATCGCGGCGGGGTTGACCGTGCACGCCAGCCCCGCAGCTATGAGCTCGATCTCCTCGGTGTTACTGGTCGACGGGGTGAGCAGCGGCTCAGTCATCCCGGTGCGGAAATCCTGAAGGCTCCAGAAACGTCTGTACTCCTCGTCGGTGGACCGCCCCACGGCCAGAGGGACGTCCAAGATGTCGGCGACACAGACCGTCTCTCGGCCGGCCAAAGCGTGGCGCACCGACACCGTCAACACCCGCGGCTCCACGAAGAGCGTGTGCGACACGATGCTTAGATCGGCCAGCGGCGGTCGGATGATGGCGACGTCCGCCCACTGGTCGGAGAGCCCGGCACTCTGGTCTGGCAGCCCGAATTCACGCATCTCGATCTCGACATTCGGAAACTGCCGGGAGAACTCGTCGACGATGTAGGGCGTCAACTCGAGCGCTGCACCCAACCCGAAGCCGATGCGGAGATGCCCGACGGCTCCCGCGTCGTGTCGTCGCGCTGCTTCCATTCCGGCATCCAGGCTGGCCAGCGCCGAGCGCACCGCGCCAAGGAAGGCCTCGCCGGCGGGCGTGAGTTCCACCGACCGAGTTGTTCGGTAGAAGAGCTGCGCCCCGACTTCCGCCTCGAGGTCGCGGATCTGTCGTGACAACGACTGCTGCGCCATGAACAGTCGTGCCGCCGCCCTGGTGAAGTGTCGCTCCTCGGCGACGACCGCGAAGTAGCGGAGCTTCCGCACGGTCAGGTCCATGCAGGCACGATAACGCGGCAGCCCACGGTCGACATCTCACCGAGCCGCGGCGAAGCGGCCTACCCTGGACGGTGATGAACGGTCACACCGCCCCCGATCTGGTCACGCTGCTCGCAGGTCGGCGCCTCGCAGCCCTGACCGGGGCGGGATTGTCGACCGACTCCGGCATCCCGGACTACCGCGGTCCGGATTCCCCCCCGAGCAACCCGATGACGATCCGCCAGTTCACCTCGGACCCGGTGTTCCGGCAGCGGTACTGGGCGCGCAACCACGTCGGGTGGCGGCACATGGACGACACGCTGCCCAACGCCGGGCACCGTGCGCTCGCCGCGCTGGAGCGCGCCGGGGTGGTCACCGGCGTCGTCACGCAGAACGTCGACCTGTTGCACACCAAGGCCGGCAGCGAGAACGTCGTCAACCTGCACGGCACGTACGCCCAGGTGGTGTGTCTCGGGTGCGGCTTCACGCTGACGCGCGCCCAGCTGGCCGACGAGCTGGAGGCGCTCAACCCCGGTTTCGTCGAACGTGCCGAGGCGGTCGGCGGCATCGCGGTGGCTCCCGACGCCGACGCCATGGTCGAGGAGACGGCGTCGTTCCGCTACGTCGACTGCCCCCGCTGCGGCGGAATGCTCAAACCCGACATCGTGTACTTCGGCGAGAGCGTTCCGAAGGACCGCGTCGCACAGTCCTTTTCGATGGTCGACGCCGCCGACGTGCTCCTGGTGGCGGGCTCCTCGTTGACGGTGTTCTCCGGGCTGCGCTTCGTCCGGCACGCCGCGGCGGCCGGCAAACCGGTCGCCATCATCAACCGCGGGATCACCCGCGGGGACGAGTTCGCCACCGTCAAGCTCGACGCGGGATGCTCGGAGTTGCTGGTCCTCCTCGTCGACGAACTCGCGCCGATCCCGGCCCCCTAGAAGGTGACCGGCAGGGAGCGCACGCCGTGGACGAAGTTGCCCGCGACGTAGGACGGCTCTCCCGCCGCGATGTCGGGCAGCTGGGTCAGCAGTTCGCCGAACAGCGCTCGCAACTGGGCTCTGGCCACGTGCGCCCCCAGGCAGAAGTGCCGGCCACCACCGCCAAAGCCGAGGTGCGGGTTGGGCTTACGGGACAGATCGAAGCGCTCGGGCGCGTCGAAGGCGGCGTCGTCGAAGTTGCCCGACGCATAGAACATCACGACCTTCTCCCCCGCGGCGACGTCCTGGTCACCCAGTCGGCAGTCGACGGCGGCCGTGCGACGGAAGGTCATCACCGGCGTCGCCCATCGCACGAACTCCTCGACCGCACCGCCGATGCGGTCGTCGAAGTCGGCCACCAGCCAGGCGCGCTGGTCGTCGAAGTCGGTCAGCGCCTTGATCGCATGGCTGGCGGTCTGGCGGGTGGTGTCGTTGCCGGCGACGGTCAACAGCACGAAGAAGGCCGCGATCTCGGCGTCGGTGAGCCGGTCCCCGTCGACCTCGGCCTGCACGAGCGCGCTGATCAGGTCCTCGCCTGGGTGCTCCCGCCGGTCGGCGGCCAGCGCGCCGCACACGTGGTGCAGGTACATCTGACTTCCGATCAACACCTCCAACGGGTTTCGGCCGTCGAGGTACAGCGGGTCACCCCACGAAACCATGGCGTTCGCAGCCTCGGCCACCTGCAACCGTTCGGACTCGGGGATGCCGACCATGTCCGACAGCGTGCGGATCGGCAGTTCCCTGGCGCAGAGCTCGACGAAGTCGGCGCCGCTGCCCGCCTCCCGCAGTTCGCCGACGACGACCGCGGCGTTGGCCTTGATCGAATCCTCGATGCGGCGCACCTGCCGCGGCGTGAACGCGGCGTGTACGACCTTGCGAATCTTGGTGTGGCGCGGCGCGTCCATGGCCAGGAACGACTGCGAGGCCTCCAGCAGTTCCTCGGGCACGGTCTCGAACAGCACGCCCTTGCCGGACAGGAACGTCTCGCTGTCCTTGCTGACGGTGACGATGTCGGCGTGCCGGGTCACGGCCCAGTAGCCGCGGTCGGCGGGGTCGTGCATCAGCGCGTCCTCCACCGGCGGGTGCCAGCTGACCGGGCGGTCGCGGCGCAGCTCGGCGAACGCGATCTCGCGGTCGACTGCCGTGGTGGACCAGAACGCCTTGGAGGAGAGGTCGATCGCATCGTACGGACGAGCCGGGGTGGGTGTGAGCGGCGACACAGTCATATCCCTGACGATAGGTCTAGACAGAGTGTCTAGTCAACATGTGCGCAACCGGTCTACGCTGCCCGTATGCCATCGGTGACCCGGAAATCGCAGGCCGGCCGGCAGGAACGGCGCGAGCTGATCGAGCGCAAGCTGCTCGACGCCACCGAACGGCTGATGGCCGAGGGCGCCAGCTTCACCGAGCTCAGCGTCGACCGGCTGGCCACCGAGGCCGGCATCTCGCGCGCCAGCTTCTACATCTACTTCGAGGACAAGGGCCATCTGCTGCGCCGGCTGGCGGGGCAGGTGTTCGACGACCTCGCCGACGCCGCCGAGCGGTGGTGGAGCGTCTCGGGGCGTCGCGACCCGGCCGACGTGCTGGCTGCGATGACGGCGCTGGTGGCCACCTACCGGCGCCACCAACCACTGCTGGTGGCGCTCAACGAGATGGCGGGGTACGACGCCGCCGTGGGTGCCACGTACCGGGAGATCCTCGCCGCGATCGCCACCCGGCTGGCCGCAGTGATCACCGAGGGCCAACGCGACGGCTCCATCCGCCGCGATCTCTCTGCGCAGACGGCCGCCGTCAGCCTGACCTGGATGGTCGAGCGCACGTGTCAGCAGAGCCTGCCCGGCACGCCGGAGTCCGGCGACGGAGCGCTCGCCGCGACCCTGACCCAGATCATCTGGGGCGCACTGTATCTCGAGTCGCCCTAGACCGCGACCAGGTCGTCCGCGTGCACCGCGGGACGGCGCATCTCGGCAGGCAGGTCCGACGTCGACCGACCGACCATGGTGCTCAGCTCCGCGGCGTCGTAGGCGACCACACCGCGCGCGACCACCGTGCCGTCCAGGCTCCGGAGCTCGACGACGTCGCCGCCGTGGAACCGGCCCGACACCTCGGTGATGCCCGCCGGCAACAGCGACCGCCGGTGCCCGACCACGGCCCGCACCGCGCCGTCGTCGAGCATCAGCGCGCCCGTCGACTCGGCGGCGTACCGAACCCAGAACCGCCGCGAGGACATCCGTTCGGGGCGCGGGGCGAAGACCGTTCCCACCGACGCATCCGACAGCGCCGCGCTGGCGTCGGCCGCCGCGGCCAGTAGCACCGGCACCCCGGCGTCGGCCGCGAGCAACGCCGAGGACAGCTTGGACGCCATGCCGCCGGTGCCCAGCGAGCTGCCGCCGCCGGCTATCACGCCGTCGAGGTCGTCGGTGCCCGTCACCTCGGAAATGAAGCGGGCGTTGCCCTTTCGCGGATCGGAGTCGTACAAACCGTCGATGTCCGAGAGCAGGACCAGCGCGTCGGCGCCGACCAGGTGAGCCACCAGCGCGGACAGCCGGTCGTTGTCACCGAAGCGGATCTCGTTGGTCGCGACGGTGTCGTTCTCGTTGACGATGGCCACCGCGTGCAACGCGCGCAACCGATCCAACGTGCGCTGGGCGTTGGTGTGCTGCACGCGCATCGCGATGTCGTGGGCGCTCACCAGCACCTGCCCGACGGTGCGGTCGTAGCGACCGAACGCGGCGCTCCAGGCGTTCACCAGGGCCACCTGTCCGACGCTGGCCGCGGCCTGCTTGGTGGCGAGGTCGGTGGGCCGCCGCGACAACCCCAACGGCTCGATGCCGGCGGCGATCGCGCCCGAGGACACGATCACGACGTCCGAACCGGCCGTCATCCGCGCCTGGATCGCGTCGGCCAGCGAGGCCAGTCGGGTGGCGTCGAACATGCCCTTCGGCGTCGTCAACGCCGTCGTGCCGATCTTCACGACCACGCTGCGGGCCGTCCGGATGGCGTCGCGGTGCGCGCTGGTCACGACTGCTCGTCGTACTGGCGACTTTCCCGTCGCTGCTTGCGGGCGATCTTGCGCTCGTCGGCGCGGACCCGGTCGTCCTGTTCGAGCCTGAGGTCGGTGCCACGGCCGGACATCGTCATCTCCACGCCGGCCGGCGTCTGCGGCTCCCAGTCGAAGGTCACGTCGCCGATGGTGACGGCGCACCCCGGCGTGGCGCCCTGCTTGAGCAGTTCGTCCTCGACGCCCAGGCGGGCCAGGCGGTCTCCCAGGTAGCCGACGGCCTCGTCGTTGGTGAAGTCGGTCTGGGCGATCCAGCGCTCGGGGCGCGTGCCGCGCACCACGAAGCCGCCCTCGCCGTCGGAGGTGACGGTGAAGCCGCTCTCGTTGACCGGAATCGGCCGGATGACGGGGCGCCGTGGCGCCACCACCGGCTGAGCCGCGCGATAGGCCGCCACCATCTCCCATAGCGCAAACGTCAACGGCCGCAGGCCGTCTCGCGTTACGGTGGAGACCTCGAAGACGGGCCAGCCGTACTTCTGCGTCACCTCTTCGCGGACGAAGTCGGCCAGTTCCCGCGCGTCGGGCACGTCGATCTTGTTGAGCACCACCGCGCGCGGGCGGTCGACGAGATCGCCGAGGGACGAGTCGCCCTGCAGCGTCGGGGTGTAGGCCTTCAGTTCGGCTTCGAGCGCGTCGATGTCGGAGACCGGGTCGCGGCCGGGTTCCATCGTGGCGCAGTCGACCACGTGCACCAGGACCGCGCAGCGTTCGATGTGCCGCAGGAAGTCCAACCCGAGACCACGGCCGTCGGACGCGCCGGGAATCAGACCGGGGACGTCGGCGACGGTGAAGGTGTGCTCCCCCGCCGACACGACGCCGAGGTTGGGCACCAGGGTAGTGAACGGGTAGTCGGCGATCTTGGGCTTGGCGGCCGAGATGACCGACACCAGGGACGACTTGCCCGCGGACGGAAAACCGACCAGGCCGACGTCGGCGACGGTCTTCAGTTCGAGGGTGAGATCGCGGGCCTGGCCCTTCTCGCCCAGCAGGGCGAAGCCGGGTGCCCGGCGTGCCTTCGACGAGAGTGCCGCGTTGCCGAGTCCGCCGCGGCCACCGACCGCCGCCTCGAACCGGGTGCCCTCACCGGTGAGGTCGGCCAGCATCCGACCATCCGCGTCGACGACGACGGTGCCGTCGGGAACGCGGAGTTCTAGATCCTCGCCGTTCGCGCCGTCGCGGTTGTTGCCCATGCCCTGCTTGCCGGACGGGGCGTCCACGTGCGGGTGGAAGTGGAAGTCCAGCAGCGTGTGCACCTGCGGGTCGACGACGAAGACGATGCTGCCGCCGTTGCCGCCGTTGCCGCCGTCGGGACCCCCGAGGGGCTTGAACTTCTCGCGGTGTACCGAGGCGCAGCCTCTACCGCCGTTGCCTGCGCGAGCGTGGATGACCACGCGGTCGACGAAACGAGGCATGGGAGGTCCTTTCCATGACGAGATCTACGTTTTGCTGAGCTTGAGCGAGAGCCGAGCTGCAAAACGTCGATCTCGACTCGGAGTTAAACCTCCGCGCGTACGGTGCGAACGATGTTCACGGTCTTGCGACCGCGCTTCTCACCGAACTCCACGGCGCCGGGGGCGGTGGCGAACAGGGTGTCGTCGCCGCCACGGCCGACGTTGACGCCGGGATGGAAGTGGGTGCCGCGCTGACGCACGATGATCTCGCCGGCCTTGACGACCTGACCACCGAAACGCTTCACGCCGAGGCGCTGTGAATTGGAGTCGCGACCGTTGCGGGAGCTGGAAGCGCCCTTCTTGTGTGCCATTTAGTTCGCTCCCTTACTTACGCGATGCCCGTGACCTTGACGACCGTCAGCTTCTGACGGTGGCCCTGGCGCTTGTGGTAACCGGTCTTGTTCTTGAACTTGTGGATGCGGATCTTGGGACCCTTGGTGTGCTCGAGCACCTCTGCGGTGACGGCGACCTTCTCCAGGTCCTTCGCGGCGGTGGTGACGTTCGCACCGTCGACGACGAGCGCCACCGGCAGCGAGACGGAATCGCCGGCTTCGAGCTCCAGCTTCTCCACCTTGACTATGTCACCGACCGCGACCTTGTACTGCTTGCCGCCGGTCTTGACGATTGCGTAGGTCGCCATCGTTTGCGTCATCCTCATCTTCGCTTGCGGGCGCGCGCCACCCGGGGGCTGCGTGCGCGGGTCTTGGGTGCGGGGGTCAAATCCCCCGCGTGTCGCGGGCTCAGTCGTTACCGAGCCTGCAGACAACTGTGCAAGGGTACGTGACCAGCACGTAAAGGGTCAAACCGCGACCCGTCCTGCGACGACTCCGACGTCATGAAACCGGTGGACCTGCAGGGCGGGCGGCCGCGCGCCGACGCCGGGGCCGGCCGGTCACCGCGACGACGGGCTCGTCGTCGTCCTCGTCCTCGTCATCGTCCGAGTCATCCGAGTCGTCGTCGTCCGAGTCGTCGTCATCATCGTCGGAGGCAAGGTCGTCGATGACTTCGATGTCGTCGTCGTCCTCGTCGTCCTCGTCGTCCTCGTCGTCGAGATCGTCCTCGGAGTCCTCCTCGGATTCCTCGGCCAGCACCTCCTCGACGGGTTCGGTCGCCGCGAGGTCCTCGGCGCCCTCGACCACGGTGTCCTCGGCGCCTTCGGCACCGTCGTCCTCGTCCTCGTCCTCGCGGCCGGTGGCCGCGGCCATGGCGCGGAACATGGGATGCTCACCCGCGGCGTGCACGGGCACCTTGGCGACCTGGACCTCTTCCGCGGGCCGGACCCCCTTCTTGCCGCGCTTGCTGCGCCGCCCGGTTCCCGGCTCGCTGTTGCGGCCGGCGGCCGATCCGGAGTCCACGGGGTCGCCGTGCAGCATGATGCCGCGCCCGGCGCAGTGCGAGCAGGTCGTCGAGAACGCCTCGATGAGTCCGGTGCCCAACTTCTTGCGGGTCAGCTGCACCAGCCCCAGCGACGTCACCTCGGACACCTGGTGCCGGGTGCGGTCGCGTGCCAGCGCCTCGGTCAGCCGACGCAGCACCAGATCGCGGTTGGACTCCAGGACCATGTCGATGAAGTCGATGACGATGATGCCGCCGATGTCGCGCAACCGGAGTTGGCGGACGGTCTCCTCGGCGGCTTCGAGGTTGTTGCGGGTGACGGTCTGCTCGAGGTTGCCGCCCGACCCGGTGAACTTGCCGGTGTTGACGTCGACGACGGTCATGGCCTCGGTGCGGTCGATGACGAGCGTGCCGCCGGACGGCAACCAGACCTTGCGGTCCATGGCCTTGGTCAGCTGCTCGTCGATGCGGTGCACGGCGAAGACGTCCGGGCCGCCCGAGGCAGCCGGCTCGTACTTGGTCATGCGCGTCAGGAGCTCGGGCGCGACCGAGGTCACGTAGTCGCTGATGGTGTTCCAGGCGTCGTCACCGGAGACGATGAGGCCGCTGAAGTCCTCGTTGAAGAGGTCACGGATGACCTTGACCAACACGTCGGGCTCTTCGTACAGCGCCATCGCGGCGCCGGCGGCCTTGCCGGTGACCTCGGTGGCCTTGGCCTCGACCTGCGCCCACCGCTCCTGCAAGCGGTTGACGTCGGTGCGGATGTCCTCTTCCTTGACGCCCTCCGAGGCGGTGCGGATGATCACGCCCGCGTCGGCCGGGACGACCTCGCGAAGAATCTCCTTCAAGCGCTGACGTTCGGTGTCGGGGAGCTTGCGGCTGATGCCGGTCGACGACGCACCCGGCACGTACACCAGGTAGCGGCCGGCGAGGGAGATCTGGGTGGTCAGCCGGGCGCCCTTGTGCCCGACCGGGTCCTTGCTGACCTGCACGACGACGTAGTCGCCGGGCTTCAGGGCCTGCTCGATCTTGCGCTGGGCGCCGCCGAGGCCGGCTGCCTCCCAGTTGACCTCGCCGGCGTAGAGCACGCCGTTGCGGCCGCGGCCGATGTCGACGAAGGCCGCCTCCATCGAGGGCAGCACGTTCTGGACGATGCCAAGGTAGATGTTGCCGACCAGGGAGACCTGCGCGGCCGAGGTCACGAAGTGCTCGACGACGACGCCGTCCTCCATGACCGCAATCTGGGTGTAGCGGGCACCTTCGTGCGGCGGTTCGCTGCGGACCTTGTCGCGGACGACCATGACCCGCTCGACGGCCTCGCGACGGGCGAGGAACTCGGCTTCGCTCAGGATCGGGGGGCGGCGGCGGCCGGCGTCGCGGCCGTCCCGGCGGCGCTGACGCTTGGCCTCCAGGCGCGTCGACCCCGCGATCCCCTGGATCTCGCCGTCACCGGAGGACTTGTTCGCAGCCTTCGCGGCCCGCGGCTGGCGTTCGTGGACGACCGTGTTGGGCGGGTCGTCGGCCGAGGTGGCGTCGTCTCCGTCGGAGTCTGCGGCCCCACCACCGGTCTTGCGGCGGCGACGTCGCCGGCGTCGGCGGTTGGCTCCGTCTGCACCGGTGCCGTCGTCGTCGCCACCCTCGTCGTCGGCGCCCTCGTCGTCGGAACCGTCGTCGTCCGAGCCGTCGTCGGAGTCACTCTGGTCGTCGGGGCCGTCTCCGTCACCGGGGCCGTCGTCGTCGCCACTCTGTTCTCCGCGTCCCCGACCGCGACCGCGACGGCCACGGCGGCGGCGCTTGTTGGCGGGCCGATCGCCCTGGTCGTCGTCGTCGGAGTCATCCGAGTCGTCCGACGTGTCGTCGTCGTCCTCGTCGTCCTCGTCGTCGTCCAGGTCGTCGTCCTCGGCCACCACGACGGGGCGGGGCGGCACGAACGCGACGGGCTGGGGTGCCACGAACAGCGGCATGTACGCCGCGGGTGCGGTGTTCGGGGGCAGTGGTTCCGGCACGGGTGGTGGCTCGGGCTCCACCTCGAGAGCCTGAGCGGCCGGCGCGGTGCGCGGGGCAACCGGCTCGACGAAGACGCTGGCGGAATCGAGGCTCAGCTGAGCTGGCGCATCCTCGTCTCGCTGGGTGTCTCCGGGTAGCTCGAATGGGGCGGCAAAATCACGGTCAGCCACGTACTCTCCTCAAGCCCCCGGGCGCGTCGTACTGACGCGGCCACGCGAGGGCTTTCGCTATGGACCCGTGGAACTCTTCCCGGGCTTGTCATGGTCTCGCTCCGAGCAGTTCGTGAGAACCCTCAGTGCCTGGCTGAATGATGGCTGGACTTCGCGCCGCACTCGGAACACGTCCTAGGTGGTCGCGCTCGTCCAATCTTCATTCGGGATTCCTGCTCCGTTATGAAGCAGGTCACCCGCGGCCAGTATCCCACATCGCGGCGCCAACTCTGACGAGGTGCCGCTACAAGCCCGGCGGACAGCTAACGACCGGGGAACCAGAGCTCGATCTCGCGGGCCGCGGAGTCCGGCGAATCGGAGCCGTGGACGAGGTTGTCCTGGGTGACCAAGGCCAGGTCACCGCGGATGGTCCCGGGAGCGGCCTTCTCGACGGGATCGGTGCCGCCGGCAATCTGACGGAAGGCGGCAATGGCCCGCGGGCCCTCGACGATCACGGCCACGACGGGTCCGGAGGTGATGAATTCCAGCAGCGACGGGAAGAAGGGCTTGCCCTCGTGCTCGGCGTAGTGCTGCCGGGCCACGTCCTCGCTGACGTTCTTGAGCTCCAGGGCCGCGATGGTCAGGCCCTTGCGCTCGATCCGGCTGAGAATTTCCCCGACCAGGAGGCGCTTCACGCCGTCGGGCTTAACGAGTACCAGCGTCCGCTCAGTCACGGCGTGGAACCCTACCCGTCAGCGGGCGGCGACTGCTGACCGGGCAGCAGGCCGCGGTCCTGACGACGCTTCACCTCGGCGCGGAGGTAGGCGATCAGCAACCAGACCGCGGCGAACACCACGCCGATGAAGCAGATCGCGGCGTGGATGACCACCCCGCCGATCAGCACCACCTGCACCGCGAGATTGGCCTTCAGCGCCCAAGGCTTGCCCTGCACGCCGGCCAACAGGATGAGGATGCCCGTGACGCCGAGGATGAAGCCGCCGCTGACCCACGTGAGTCCGCCGTGGGAGTTGGACACCACCGGCAGCGCAAGGAGGACGACGATGACCTCGAGGATCAGCGTGCCCGCCATCACTCCGCGGAAGCTCTTCCACGGGTCCGGCCCGACGGGTGGCCGCTCGACCGATTCGCTCACGAGGGATCCCGTCCGAAGAGTGTGCGGGCGGCGCCCGCCGTGACGACCGACCCGGTGACGACGATGCCGCTGCCGGAGAAGCCGTCGGGGAACGTGTCATCGGCGCCGCTGTCCTCGGCCAGCGCGATCGCGGTCTCGATGGCGTCGGGCAACGTCTGCGCCGTGATGACGCGGTCCGGGCCGAAGTGTTCCTCGGCCCGCATCGCGAGGCCCTCGACGTCGAGGGCCCGCGGTGATCCGTTGTGCGTCACCACGATCTGGTCGAAGGCCGGTTCGAGGGCGGCCAGGATTCCGTCGACGTCCTTGTCCCCCATCACCGAGACGATGCCGACGAGGTGGCGGAACTCGAACTCGTCGGCGAGCGCCCGAGTGAGCGCTTCCGCGCCGGCCGGGTTGTGCGCCGCGTCGACGAAGACCGTTGGGGCGCTGCGCATCCGCTCCAGCCGGCCGGGGCTGGACGCGTTCGCGAAGCCCTCGCGGACGGCGTCGACGTCGAGTTGACGGTCCGGGCCCGCTCCGAAGAACGCCTCGACGGCGGCGAGCGCCAGCAGTGCGTTGTGGGCCTGGTGCTCGCCGTGCAGCGGCAGGAACACCTCGGGGTACACCCCGCCCAGGCCTTGAAGTTCGAGCAATTGCCCGCCGATGGCGACCTGCCTGCGGAGCACCGCGAACTCGGAGCCCTCGCGGGCGACCGCGGCATCGGCTCGAATGGCTTCGGCCAGAACGACTTCCATGGCCTCGGGGGTCTGTTGCCCGATGATCACCACGGTGCTCAGGTCGACGTCGGGGGCGACCGGATCAGGCAACCGCTTGACGATGATGCCCGCCTTCTCGGCGGCGATCTCGGCGATGGTGTCACCGAGGTAGTCGGTGTGGTCCAGGCCGATGGGCGTGATGACGGCCACCGGCGCGTCGACCACGTTGGTGGCGTCCCAGCGACCGCCGAGACCCACCTCGATGACGGCGACGTCGACCGGCGCGTCGGCGAAGGCCGCGAACGCCATCGCCGTCACCACCTCGAACTTGCTCATCCGGGGTCCACCGGCCGCCTCGGACTGCTGGTCGACGAGCTCGACGAACGGTTCGAGTTCGCGATAGGTGTCCACGTACAGGGCCGGGGTGATCGGCTTGCCGTCGATCGAGATGCGCTCCACGGCCGACTGCAGGTGCGGGCTGGTGGTGCGCCCGGTCCGGCGGTGCAGGGCGATGAGAAGCGAGTCGACGATCCTGGCGACCGACGTCTTGCCGTTGGTGCCCGCGACGTGGATCGTCGGATAGGCCCGCTGCGGCGAGCCCAGCAGCTCCATCAGCGCCGCGATCCGCGTCGTGCTCGGCTCGATCTTGGTTTCGGGCCAGCGTTGGTCCAGCAGATGCTCGACCTGCAGCAGCGCCGCGATCTCGTCGGGCGTGGGGTCGGGTGTCGGCTCGGCCGTCGGCTCGGTCACGAGAGCCCGGCGAGACGGGCCGTGATCCGCTCGACCTCTTCGCCGGCGACCTGCTGCCGGGTCCGGATCTTGTCGACGACGGCGTCGGGCGCCTTGGCCAGGAACTCCTCGTTGCCGAGCTTGGCGGTGGTCTGGGCCAGGTCCTTCTGCGCGACGGCGAGGTCCTTCTCAAGGCGCTTGCGCTCGGCGGCCACGTCGACCGTGCCCGAGGTGTCCAACTCGACGAGGACCATGCCGTTGGACAACCGGACCTCGACCGCGGCCGACGGCGTGAACCCGTCCTCGGGCTCGGTGAGCCACGCCAGCGAGGTGACGGCCGCGATCTGCGTCGCCACGTCGGCCTCGGCGACGCCGACCAGGCGGGCCGGCACGCGCTGCCGGTCGTTGAGGCCCTGGTCGCTGCGGAACCGGCGGACCTCGGTGACGAGCTTCTGCATGTCGGCGACCCGGCGGCCGGCGACGTCGTCGAGGGCGAACCCCGACGGCTGCGGCCAATCGGCGATCACCACCGACTCGTGGCCGGTGAGCGTCTTCCACAGCGTCTCGGTGACGAACGGCATGACGGGGTGCAGCAGCTTGAGCAGGCTGTCGAGCACCGCGGCCAGCACGGCGTTGGTCGGCCCGTCGGGCTGCTCGGCGAGCTGCACCTTGGCGAGTTCAAGGTACCAGTCACAGAATTCGTCCCAGGCGAAGTGGTACAGCGACTCGCAGGCCCGGCTGAACTCGTAGCGGTCGAAGGCCGAGTCGACCTCGGCGCGAACCTCTTCGAGCCGGCCCAGGATCCACCGGTCGGCGTCGGTCAGGTGCTCGGGGGCGGGCAGCGGGGCAAGGGTGGCCCCGTTCATCAACGCAAACTTGGTGGCGTTGAACAGCTTGGTCGCGAAGTTGCGCGAGGCGCGGGCGTAGTCCTCGCCAATCGACATGTCGCCGCCGGGGTTGGCGCCGCGGGCCAGGGTGAACCGCAGTGCGTCCGCGCCGTAGGTGTCGACCCAGTCCAACGGGTCGATGCCGTTGCCCTTGGACTTGCTCATCTTGCGGCCGAACTCGTCGCGAATCAGGCCGTGCAGGAACACGTTCTCGAACGGCACCTGCGGGCCGCGTGTGCCGCCGGCGGTGATCGCGTCGTCGTCGCCGACGAAGGTGCCGAACATCATCATCCGGGCCACCCAGAAGAAGATGATGTCGTAGCCGGTGACGAGAACCGATGTGGGATAGAACTTCTCGAGCTCCGGCGTACGATCGGGCCAGCCCATCGTGGAGAATGGCCACAGCGCCGAGGAGAACCACGTGTCCAGCACGTCGGGGTCCTGCTCCCAGCCCTCGGGCGGCGTCTCGTCCGGTCCGACGCACACCTTCTCGCCGTTCGGTCCGTGCCAGACCGGGATCCGGTGGCCCCACCACAGCTGCCGCGAGATGCACCAGTCGTGCATGTCGTCGACCCAGGCGAACCAGCGCGACTCCAGGCTGGCCGGGTGAATCACGGTGTCGCCGTTGCGGACCGCATCACCGGCGGCCTTGGCCAGCGATTCGACCCGCACCCACCACTGCAGGCTCAGCCGCGGCTCGATGGGCTCACCGCTGCGCTCGGAGTGTCCCACGCTGTGCAGATAGGGCCGCTTCTCCTCGACGATGCGGCCCTCGGCGGCGAGTGCCTCGCGCACGGCGACGCGGGCGTCGAAGCGGTCCATCCCGTCGAAGCGGGTTCCGGTGCCGGCGATGCGGCCCTTGGTGTCCATGATCGACGGCATGGGCAGCGCGTGGCGGACGCCGATCTCGAAGTCGTTCGGATCGTGTGCGGGCGTGACCTTGACTGCGCCGGTGCCGAATTCGGGGTCGACGTGGGCGTCGGCGACGATCACGACCTGGGTGTCGAGGAACGGGTGGGGCAGCTTCTGGCCGACCAGCGCCCGGTACCGCTCGTCGTCGGGGTGCACGGCGATCGCGGTGTCGCCGAGCATCGTCTCGATCCGCGTGGTCGCCACCACGACGTGCGGCTCGGCGTCGTCCATCGAGCCGTACCGGAAGGAGACCAGTTCGCCCTCGACGTCGGAGTACTTGACCTCGAGGTCCGAGATGGCCGTTTCCAACACCGGCGACCAGTTCACCAGCCGCTCGGCCTGGTAGATCAGGTTCGCGTCGTAGAGCCGCTTGAAGATGGTGCGCACGGCGCGGGACAGGCCCTCGTCCATGGTGAAGCGGTCGCGGCTCCAGTCGACGCCGTCACCGATGCGGCGCATCTGCGCGCCGATGGTGCCGCCGGACTCGCGCTTCCAGTCCCACACCTTGTCGACGAACAGCTCGCGACCGAAGTCTTCCTTGGTCTTGCCGTCGACGGCGAGTTGCTTCTCGACCACGCTCTGGGTGGCGATGCCGGCGTGATCCATGCCGGGCAGCCACAGCACCTCGTAGCCCTGCATCCGCTTGCGCCGGGTCAGCGCGTCCATCAGCGTGTGATCCAGGGCGTGGCCCATGTGCAGGCTGCCCGTCACGTTGGGCGGCGGCAGCACGATCGAGTACGGCGGCTTGTCGCTCGACGGGTCCGCGGTGAAGTAGCCCGCGTCGACCCACCCCTGGTACAGCTCGGTCTCTACCGCGGCCGGATCCCACGACTTGGGTAGGGACTGCACCCCTGGGCTATCTGCGGATTTCGGGCTGACGGTCACCTCGACAGTGTAGGAACTCCCGGTCGGCAGACGCGAAACGCCCTCGATCGTGGGTCAGCGCTTGCCGCCGAGCAGCCCACCGAGGATGTCGCCGAGACCGCCGCCCTGACCGCCACCGCTCTGACCGGCGCTCAGAACGCCTCCGAGGATGCCGCCGAGAACGTCGCCGAGACCGCCGCCGCCGGACCCGGCGGATCTCTGGGAGAGCTGCTTGCCGAGATAGGCCAGCACGATCGGGGCGAGGATGGGCAGCAGCCTCTTGATCAGGTCGCCGTTGCCGGCGCCGCCGCCCGAGAGCGCCGCCGCGACCTGGGTGCTGTCGTTGCCGCCGAAGATCTTGGCGACGGCCTTGGAACCGTCGGTCTCGTCGACCTGGTCGACGCTGACGCCGCCGTCGAGCAGACCGCTTGCGGCGTGGTTGCCCGCCGCGTTCTCGATGCTGGCGGCGTGGCCGGGATCCGACGCGTTCTGCCGAAGGCCGCCGACCAGGAGCGGCACCAGCGTGTGGACCGCGTCGGTCACCTCGCCCTCGTCGGCGCCCAGGCGTCGGGCGATGTCGCCGGTCGGAATCTGCTTGAAGAGTTCGTCGAGACCAGCCATCGGGTCACCTTCACCGTCGAAGTGGGTCGAGCCTGCCCGCGACAGTAGCCCCGGCGTCGAAGCCCTACAGCCGTTCGGTCGTCAGCGTCACACCTGCGGCGGGCAGGCGCTCCAGCAGCGCGTCGCCGAGTGCGGTGGCGGGGGTGAGCACGCCGCGGAGGTCGGACAGCTTGTCGCGGTCCAGCGCCAGTGCCAGCCCGCATTCGCCGAGCAGCACCGACGTCGCCTTGTACCCGGGGTCGCCCTTCTGCGACATCGTCGCCCGGTAGCGGGCACCGCTGGTGGTCGTGGTGTAGGTCTCGACCGTGTAGTGCCCCTTTTCGCGGGCCTGTTCGCTCGGTCCGCTGCCGGGCTTGGGCAGGATCCGCTCGACCAGTGCGCGGGGCAGCTTGTCGAAGTACCGGCTGCCGAGGCCGAGGACGGCGGCGTTGGCCGCCGTGCCCAGGGCCGCCGCGACGGGCGCCACCACCGACGACCCCACGCTCATGTTCTCCGCGTACCGGAACTGGCGACCGTAGGCCCAGTCGAGCAAGGCGTTGCTGCGCCGCACGATTCGCGAGTTCGTCGCGCCCATCACGAACGCGCCGGTCCACACGCCGTCGAGTTCGGGGGCGATGTCGCGCCCGCGGCGCCACGGCGTGTCGGACTGGTGGCCGAGTTCGGGCTCGGCGGCGCGGTCGGTGGTCAGCGTGTACGGGTCGCTCATCGCCCGGCGCGCCTCGGGATCGGTCGAGGAGGTGTGCATGACCTCGAGCATCGAGGCCGCGGTCCCCCCGGACACGCCACCGGCGAAGCCGCGCAGCACGAAGTTGGTCTCCCCCAGTTCACCGGCACCGTCGGCGAGCGCCCGCTTGTACAGCGCGTACACGGTGAGATCCGATGGGATGGAGTCGAATCCGCACGAATGGACGATGCGGGCTCCGTTGTCGGCGGCCTCCTTGCCGAACACGTCGATGCTCTCCCTGATGAACATCGTCTCGCCCGTGAGGTCGGCGTAGTCGGTGCCCGCCGCCGCGCAGGCGGCCACCACGGGCAGGCCGTACGTGGTGTACGGCCCGACGGTGGCGACGACCACGCGGGTGCGCGACGCCATGTCGTTGAGGGTGGAGGGCTGGCCGGCCTCGGCCTCGATCAGCTCCCAGTCCTTGGCCACCTCGCCGAGGGACTCGCGGACGTCACGGAGCTTGGCCACCGACCTGCCCGCCAGGGCCACGCGCGCCGGTCCACCCGCCGTGGCGAGGTACTGCGCGGTCAACTTGCCGACGAAACCCGTCGCCCCGTAGAGCACGATGTCGAATTCACGCTGTGCTTCGGTCATGACCCCAAGCTACCGGGGCCTCATCCGAGCGTGTCGGGAAGCTCCTCCGCCTCACCGCGCAGATGCAGCCCCAGGAACGCCAGGATCACCTGGTACCAGATCTTCGTGTGCTGCGGCGCGAGCACCCAGTGTCCCTCGGTCGGGAAGTAGAGGAACCGGTGCGGGCTGGTGCCGTCGTCCGCGGCGGGCAGCCCGGAGCGCGTCAGCAGGTCGAACCAGAGCCGCAGGCCCTCGCCGATCGGCACCCGATAGTCCTTGTCGCCGTGGATCACCAGCGTCGGGGTGGCGATCTCACCGACGGTGCGATGCGGCGAGTTGCGTTCGGCCATCGCGGTCGTCATCTCCCGGGCCCACCAGTAGGCGCCGTCGGTGGTCGGTCCGAACTGGTCCAGCGCCCACAGGCTGGCGTGGGTGACGATCGCGTCGAAACGGTCCGTGTGCCCGGCGATCCAGTTGGCCATGTACCCGCCGAAGGATCCACCCATCGCCGCGGTGCGGGTCGCGTCGACCCTCGGGTGCCGCAGCGCCTCGTCGGTGGCGGCCATCAGATCGGTGTACGGTGCGAAACCCCAGGCGCCCCAGCCCCGTTCGACGAAGTCCTGGCCGTAGCCGGTGGACAGCGCCGGGTCGGGCATCAGCACGGCGTAGCCGCGGGCGGCCAGCAGCCAGGGGTTCCAGCGCCAGTGCCAGCTGTTCCAGCTGCCCAGCGGACCGCCGTGGATCCACAGCACGAGCGGAGCGGGCTCGTCGGCCTCGGAGCCGGGAAGCACCAGCCAGGACCGCACCTCGGTGCCGTCGTCGGCGACGGCCGACACGTCCACCACCTCGCCGGGGAGGTCGGGGGCGTCCGCGCAGCGCAGCGCCGTGACGGAGCCGTCGGGGTCCAGACGCACGGGGTGCGGTGCCGCGGCGTAGGAACTGCGCAGCGCGAAGACGACCCCGCCGGGCGCGGGGCAGACGTCGGTGTAGGCGAAGTCGTCGGACGTCAGGCGCGTCACCGACGAGTCGGCGGGGTCGACCAGGAACACCGGCCGGCGGCCGCCGTCGTCGGCGGTGACGACCAGCGCGGAGCCGTCGCGCGTCCACGCCACCGAGGCCGGCCACCGGTCCCAGTCCTCGGCGACCGTGGTGACGGGCTGTCCGAAGACCAACAGGCCCAACGTCATCCGCGGCGCGTGCTCCGGCGTCGAGTGCGACTCCCTGACGAACGCCACCGCCGACCCGTCGGGCGAGATGGCCGGGGAGCCCAGGTCGGCGAGCGGGTCGTCGGCAATGGTGGTCCGCGTTCCCGTGGCGACGTCGACGCGCACCAGGACGTGGCGGATCGAGGCGCCGGGACCGGGCACCGCCCACGACACCACGGCGAAGCGTCCGTCGGTGCTGAGGTCGACGCCGGCCTCGCGCAACCCACCGCCGGGTTGGGGCGTCACGTCCCGGACGCCGGACACGTCGACGAGATGCGGCTCGGCGGGGCCGATGTCGTGATCCCAGTGCCGCACGGGGTAGCCGGTGTGCAGGATCGCCGAGACCTTCGCGTCCTTGCGCAACGTCCGCACCCGTGCGTCGTCGGCGACGTCGGTGGCCGAGGGCATCAGCGGCGCGGTGACCAGCGTGACGTCGGCGGCCCGCGCCGCGTGCACGGCCTCGACGCCGCCGGCGAGGTCCAGGACCGCGACGGCTTCGCCACCGTCGGCGGGCAGCCGCCACAGGGACGGCGTCGGTTCGTCGGTCCCGTCGGCGCCGGGGATCTCGCGGGTGGCGAAGAAGAGCAGGTCGCCGGTCGCGGTGAACACCGGCGACGACTCCCCCTTGGTGCCGTGGGTGAGGCGTCGCGCCGCGCGCTCGCCGGTCACGTCCAGTTCCCAGATCGCGGTGACGTACTCGGTGCCCTTGAGGTTCAGCTCGCCCACGGTGGTGACCGCGCGGGTCCCGTCCGGTGACACGGCCAGCCCGGCGACTCTGGGCAGGGCCAGGAATTCGTCGAGGTCGAGGAAGGGGGACGGCGTCATGTTCCTCCGTGCAGTCGAAGCCACGACACGATGCGGTCGCGGTGCGGCGCAAAACCCTTGTAGTCGGCCAGGTCTTCGGGCAGCTCGGCCAGCACCGCCGCCGCGCGCAGCCGCCAGGGTTCGACGGTGACGAGGTCGCTCAGCGCCAGCAGGTAGGTGCGGATCAGGAAGCAGATCGCACCGGTCTCGGGCAACCGGATGAGGTGTTGCACCTCCACGCGCAAGTGGACGAGGCGCCCGAACGCGTCGTCGTCGGCGTCGACCGCCGCGCCCCGGTCCGGGGCCCACTCCGGGTAACGCTCCAGCGACTGGTCGAGGCGGCGTCCCATCGCGATCGACCAGTTGGTGCGCCGGTAGGACTGCCCCGGCTGCAGCCGCACGATGAAGTCGCGGGCCCTGGTGACGACGCCGCTCTCCCGAAGGCGCGGCACCGGTCCGTGGACGTCGAGGAACTCCATGCCGACGTCGAAGCCGAACGACCAGGCGGCCGCGAAGGTCACCACACCCGCGTCGATGAAGAGTTCGCCGCCGCGCTGGTCGAGCAGGACCACGTCCTCCTGCATCTGGGCGGCGACGTAGGCCAGCGGCTCGGCGGGCAGGCTGGCGTCGTCGCCGACGGTGAAGTCCTGGCGGATGCCGAGCCGGTCGTTGCGCCATCGCCACCTGGTGCCGTCACCGTCGAGCGACATCGCCTCGGGGTAGGCGGTGGCCAACTCCCTCATCAGGGTGAGCATCGCGTCCCAGCAGGCCGGCCGCATGTGCGGCAGCACGGCGTGGCGACCGGGGTCGGCCGCCAGGATGGCCGCCCGCTCGGCGAGTTCGGTTTCGTAGTCCCCGTCGACGTCGACGACGCGGCTCCCCCACCGGCCGGTGGCGGTCACCACCTCGGTGCCCGCGGGCGCCAGATTGGTGCTGTAGCGGTAGCTGTCGGAGGTGAGGGGAAAGGGGAAGGCGGTCAAGGACTTCGAGGCCAGGCCGGTCACAGCGCCAGCTCCAGTCGCGGGCCGGCCGACCTCGACACACAACACATCATCGAGTCCCCGGCCGCTCGTTCCCCTTCGCTCAGGTAGAGGTCCCGGTGCCGTATCTCGCCCGCGGCGACGTCGATGCGGCATTCGCCGCACACCCCCTGCCGACACAGGTTCGGCACGTCGACGCCCCGGGCTAGCAGGGCCGCCAGCAGCGAGACGCCCGACGCGACGGTGAACGTGTCGCCGCTCGTGCGCAGGTGCACCTCGAACGGCTCCCCGGGATCGAAGGCGTCGACGCCGAAGTGCTCGACGTGCACCCGGCTCGCGGGCCAACCCCAGTCGGTCGCCCGTGCGGTGACATCGGCGATGAACGACGCCGGGCCACAGACGTAGAGATGGGTGCCGAACGGTTGACTCGCCAGCGCGTGCTCGGTTGCGGCGGTGAAGGATTCGCGGTCGGTGAAGGTCGAGGCGCGGTCGGTGAGCGCCTCGACGTCTTCGAGGTGGGCGCCGCGACCGCGGCGGTGGACGTAGAGCAGTTGGACCTCCCGTCCCCACCGCCGTGCGCTGCGCAGGTGCGACACCATCGGGGTGATCCCGATGCCGGCGGCCACCAGGAGGTGCCGCGTCGCGCTCAGCACGGGCGGGAACGCGCTGCGGGGTCCGCGGGCCGCGATCAGGTCGCCGGTGCGGACGTCGTCGTGCAGCCACCGCGATCCACCGGAACCGTTGGAGCACAGCAGCACCGAGATGGAATAACTGGCGGGGGCGGTGCCGTCCCCGGTGAGCGAGTAGGCATTCAGCACGGGCCCGCACTCCACGACGAGGTGGCTGCCCGGCGTGAACGACGGCAGGGGCCGGCCGTCGGGCCGGGCCAGGGTGAGGTTCCGGATCCCCGGTATCCGGTCGTCCACGGCGACGACCACCAGTTCCAGGTCGGTCATGCCAGCACCCCGAGGTGTGCGCCGATTCGTCGCGACACGTGGGCCTGGACGGCGAGACGTCGACCGCAGCCACGGCAGGCGACCTCGCCGCCGAGCGGCACGGCGTCGTGGGTCACGGCGCGACAGTGCGCGCAGTGGACGTCCCTGTCGGTGACGTCGGTGCTGGCGACGGTGATCTCGTCGTCGGCGACGCCGATGCGGTACGCGTGGGCCCGTAGCCGGAGGCACGCGTCGGCGGGGCCGGTGATCATCAGCCGCCACCCGACGCGCGCGGTGGACACGTCGGCGTCGACCGCAGCCGTCGCCGCGTCGTCGTCGGCCACCAGGTGTACGCGGGGGGACGCGCCGGGGCGGCGGCTCTCGAGCTGCGCGACCCACTCCGTGGCGGTCGACTCCCCGCCAGGGAAGGCGACCACGGTCCAGTACCGGCCCGACACGTCGGCCGGGGCGCGGTAGGGCGCGACGGCCCACGGGGGCACGCTGGTGAACTCGATGGCGGGCGTCATGGCGGTCTCCCTCGAGGAAACCACACATCCGGCTCAGTGGCGCGGGTGGCGCGGGGCCCGTCCCGCCAGGGCCACCGCACCGGCACCCACCAGCGAGATCGCCGCCGACACGGCGATCGCGACGTTCCAGCCGGCCGCCAGGTCGTCGCCGACGTGGGTGGCGACGACGACGAAGGAGGTGATGCCGACCGCCGCGCCGAAGTAGCGCGCGGTGTTGTTGGCCCCGCTGCCCATCGCCGCCCGGTCGGCGTGCACGCTGGCGACGGCCTCGCGCCCCAGCAGTGCGTTGAGCAGCCCCGTCGCCACGCCCGCCACGAACAGCGACGGCACCAGTCGCCACGGGCTGGACTCGGTGGTGACGCCGAAGCCGAGGGCTTGGCCCACCGCGACGACGACGAGCGCGAGGGCGATCGGGACGGGACCGGTCATCGGATGTCGCACGAGGCGGGACAGGAACGCGGTCACCACGCTGGTGCCGGACCATACGACGACGAGCAGGCTGGCGGGCCAGATGCCGGCCCGCAGCCCCGTCTGGGCCAGCGTCGGAACGAACGACACGGTGGCGATGACGCCGGCACCCAGGACGAAGGACCCGACGGTGGCGGCCCGGAAACGCGCGTGCCGGAGGAGCTTCGGCTCGACGAGGGGATCGCGTACGCGCGCTTCGACGATCCCGAAGCCGACGAGCGCGAGCAGTCCGGTGGCAGCGAGCACCACCGATGTCACGTGAATGCCGTTGCGGCCGAGGGTCAGCGCGCACACCAGCAGGATCATCGCCGAGGCGAACAGTGCCAGCCCGCCGCCGTCGAGCCGGCGAGGAGCGGCTGCGCGGGATTCACCGATGCGGGTCAGGCTGGGCCACAGCAGGATCAGCGCGACGGCGGCAACGGCCATGTACGGCCCGCGCCAGTGGGCCGCGCCGACGGCTGCGGACAGCACCGCGCCCACGGTGATCCCCAGCCCGACGCTGGTGCCCCACACCGCGGTTGCGTGGGTGCGGCGGCGCGGCTCGGTGAAGTCGTGGGCCAGGATCGCCAGACCGCAGGCCAGCACCGCCGCGCCGCCCACTCCCTCCAGCACGCGACCCGCGACGAATCCCACCGCCTCCCATGCGACCCCGCAGGCGACGGCGCCGAGTGCCATCGCGACCAGTCCGGCGACGTAGACGCGACGGCGACCCATGTTGTCTCCGGCGACGCCCGCGGCCAGCAGGCCTGCGGCCAGACCGACCGACATGGAGTTGAGCAACCACGGTCCCGCGGCGACGCCGGCGCCAAGTCCGGCGACCGTGGCCGTCAGCGTCGCCATCGGAGTGACATAGGTGACCAGCACCAACGCCGTACCCGCCGCGATCGGAAGTAGCGAGGTGACGTCGGCTCTTACCGGTTTGATTTTCAAACTCACTCCTGGCACGCTAACACCGTGTCGACCACGCCGCTCGCCGATCTCGCGGGCCGCCCCTGCCCGGTTGCCGCCGCGCTGACCGTCGTCGGCGAGAAGTGGGCGTTGCTCGTCGTCCGGGAAATCGCCCTCGGCGCACGTCGGTTCGGCGAGATCGTCGAGGGCACCGGCGCGCCGCGCGACCGGATCGCCGCCCGGCTCAAGACGTTGGAGGCGGCGGGCGTCGTCGACCGGACCTCCTATCAGGACCATCCCCGGCGCGACGAGTACGGGCTGACCGCATCGGGCCGCGGCCTGCTGCCCGTGCTCGACGCGCTGCTGACCTGGGGCACCGAACACGCCGTGGCCCCCGACGATCCGCTGCGCCGCACCCGTTACCGCCGCTTCGCCCGACCCGAGGAGACCACGTGACCGACGACCAGGGCTGGGGCGAGAAGCGCTCGAAGGTCGTCACCTGGCACGACCCCGCACCGACGACGGCCAAGGGCCTGTCCATGGCGGGCATCGACTACCTGCGCGCGATCGTCGACGGGACGCTGCCACCGCCTCCCATCTCGGGCCTGATGACGTTCGCGATGGCATCCGTCGAGCCCGGCCGCGTGGTCTTCACGTGCGAACCCGACGACTCGGCGTACAACCCGATCGGCGCGGTACACGGCGGATTGGTCTGCACCCTGCTGGACTCCGTGGCCGGCTGCGCGTTGCACAGCACGCTGCCGCAGGGCAAGGGCTACACGTCGATCGAGATCAAAGTGAACTACCTCAAGGGCGTGCGCACGTCCAGCGGACCGCTGACCGCGACCGGGACCGTCGTAAAGGCCGGCTCGCGCGTCGGCTTCACCGAGGGCGTCGTCACCGACGCGTCCGGCGCGCTCGTCGCGACGGCGACGAGCACCCTGCTGGTGTTCGACCTCCCGACACCGGACCGATAACGTCGAGGCGTGAGCCGCAGCTTCCTCGTCGTCGGCGCCGGCATCTCGGGGCTGGCGAGCGCGGTCGCACTGCAACGCCGAGGGCATCGGGTGACGGTGCTCGAGGAGCGGGTCGACGCCACGTCGGGCACCGCGATCACCATCTGGCCCAACGCCTTGGCCGCCCTGGACCGCATCGGCCTCGGCGACGCCGTCCGCGAGTCCGGTGGCCGGGTCTCCGCCGGTGCGATGCGATGGTCGAACGGCACGTGGCTGCGACGGCCGGCACCCGAACGCATCGTCGCCGCCCTCGGTGAGTCGTTGGTCGTGGTCCGGCGGTCGGTGTTGACCGCGATCCTGGCGGATGCGCTCACCGAGGGCACCGTCGAAACCGGAATGGCGGCAACCGAACTCGTCGTCACGGCGACCGGTGTTCGCGTGACGACGTCGGACGGCGCCACACGGGAGGTCACCGCGGTGATCGGTGCGGACGGCATCGGCTCCATGGTGGCACGCCATCTCAACGGAACCCTGCGCCGCAGGTATGTGGGATACACCGCCTGGCGCGGCGTCGCCGCATGTGCGCTGGACCCGAACCTGGCCGGCGAAACGGTGGGCGTGGGAACCGAATTCGGGCACGTTCCCCTCGGGGCGGGGCACACGTACTGGTTCGGCACCGAGCGTCGCCGTGAGGGAACGGCGTCTCCCGGTGGCGAACTCGCGCACCTTCAGGCCAAGTACGACGGATGGGCCGACCCCGTGCCCGCCCTGCTGGCGGCCACCGACCCGGCAGACGTGCTGCGCAACGACCTCTACGACCGCGAACCTGCCCGCCAATGGTCGCGCGGTGCCGTCGTGCTCGTCGGCGACGCCGCCCATCCCATGCGGCCGCATCTCGGCCAGGGTGGCTGTCAGGGCTTGGAGGACGCCGCCACGCTGGCGCACTGCGTCGACGCCGCCGACGACCTTCCCGGGGCGTTCGCGAGCTACACCCGGTTACGCCGCCCGCGGGCGCTCGCGCTGACCCGCGAGTCGCGGATGATCGGGCGGATCGTCAACGCGCGGCCCGCACTTCTCGGCGCCGCGGCGATGCGCGCGTCGGCGGCGGTACCCGAGGCGATCCTCCGGCGCCATCTGGCCTCGGTGGCCGGCCGGTCGGCGTTCGCACTCAGCTCCGACCCGTCAGGGCACCCATCGGGTTGAGCAGCGCCGAGCACATCTGGCGCGGGTTGATGAAGCCGAGCAGGCCCTGGGTCGGCATCGCCTGGCAGCCGGTCGCGGGCTGGGCCGGACTGATCGACGACACGTTCCACACGGCGGGGGTGCCGCCCTTGACGCCGCACTTCGGCCATGCGCCGGGGCCCTGGCTGGCCAGGACGTTCTCGGCGACGCGGATCTGCTCGGCCCGCGACGCCGTCGAGGGCGATCCGACGCCACCGTTGGAGCTCCAGGTGGCCGGCTTGAACTGCAGCCCGCCGTAGTGCCCGTTTCCGGTGCTGGCGGCCCAGTTGCCGCCGGACTCACACTGTGCGACCGCGTCCCAGTTCATCGAATCCGCGTGAGCGTTCCCTGCGGACATTCCTGTCGATATCGCCATGACGACGATCGCGACTGCGCCGGTCAGCAGAACGAGCTTGAGGCCCCTGACCAAAGAGGTGCGGTATCCCTGGATCTTCACGAGTGCGGTCCTTCCCCGACCGGTTGACACGAGGACCGCGGTAGCCACTGGCAAATTGACGCGGTCAAACGGTAATTCGTGGGGTGGATCACATGCGTTACAGAAGCGACGAAAGTTCTTTACCGATACGTGATGGAAGGCAGAGAAAGCTGAGGTAGGAGGGTCAAAAGAGAAAGCAGCGCCGGGCGTGTCGCCCAGCGCCGCTCTCGCAGGCTCGTCGCCGAACTAGCCGCGGCGTCCGCAGACCGGCCAGGCGCCGATGCCCTGGCTCTTCAGCACGTTGTTGGCCACGCGGATCTGCTCGTCCTTGCTGGCCTTGTGCGGTGAACCATTGCCACCGTTGGCGTGCCAGGTGCTCATCGTGAACTGCAGTCCGCCGTAGTACCCGTTGCCCGTCGCGGTCGACCAGTTGCCGCCCGATTCGCAGGCTGCGACGGCGTCCCAGTTGACGCCGCCGTCCGCATTCGCGGTCCCGGCTCCTAGCGCGATCGGGGCCACGGCGAGCGCCCCGGCGATGGCCGCCAGACCAAGCGTGTTGCGGGTGAACTTCAACTTCTGTCCTTTCGCCACGCGCGCACCAAGGACGCCTGCGGGATACGCGGGCGTAATTGCCTGTCAGACAGGCGGGAGGTTCTGGGCCGTGCCGTCTCGGTCGGGCACGACAGTGGGCGGCTAGACATGCCACACCGGGCGGTCGCCCGGCGGCGGTCACGACACCGGATCCGGTCCGGGTCCTGTGGCCGCCCCACTCACACGCAGGTTCGTGGTTTGTGTTTCCTGTGCTCCACTTGCGGAGACCTCTGAAAGGTACAAACGTTCCCGGGGATTGCGAAACGAGCCCGGCCGCGTGTCGCCGCTCGATAACGATCGGATAACGACGACCGTCCCCGACATCGTTGCAGGTCATCGCGGAATTCGGCGGCCCACCCAAAAACGTCGGACCACAATCCGAAAGTGAGTCAAATCACCCCCTGCGTGTGACATGGCGCACGATCTCCGCGTCCCAGGCGTCACATCCGCACCTCGAAGCGGCTCTCCAGCAGCAGGATTGGCGAATGTCGACCATGATGGCCCACATCGTTCGCTGAGGGATCCTGCCGTCACGACGATTCGGGATGCTCAAACTCACTGTCGGATAGATACTTTCACGTCGTCGAGTAATCCACGAAATGCGCCGCTCCACGTCGTCGAGCAGACACGTATCGAAATATGTTGCGAGCAACCCTCTTTGGTCGTTCAAGCTCGTCCCAAACACGTCGGCGGAGGGGCGCCGACACGCGCGGCACGACCGCCCCAACCTCGTGACGGCGGCGCGAATTCCCGCCCCTCGACGACACAATTCGGAAACGCGATGCGGCGCTCCGACTTTCGTCCATCCATGGCTGCGATTCTTCGTCAAACCCGTTGCATCGCAACCAGTCACGCACATGTCGCGCTGGGCGACACCCCGGAGACCCGATTCGAATAGCGGCCGGAACGGGCCCGGCGACACGTCGCGCCAATATTCGTTAGCGCGCCAAAGTAGAAATGGGCCGCGGTGCCGACACGATTCACCATTTGCCGGACTCGGCCGCTACCCCAGGTCGGTAGGCGCGTTCACGTTGACCAGGGCGCGCTGCTCGGCCATCACCACGCGTTGCACGTCCACCACGTCCACCAGGGCACGCATGCTGCGGTCACCGGCGGCCACCAGGGCGTCGGCGCGCAGCGCCAGGTCGGTTCGATAGACACCGGCCAGGTAGTGGTCGCGGCCGTCCCACGGCAGCACCACGTCGGCTCTCAGTCGCACCGAGGGACCGACGAGCTCGTCGATCAGGTCGACGGTGAGGTACGGCATGTCGACGGCGCACACGAAGGCCCGTTCGAGACCGGCCTCTGCGGCGGCACGCAGGCCCCTGGCCGTGGCCAGCAGCGGTCCGACGCCGCGGACGTCGTCACGCAGCACCTCGGCGTCCAGCGCGGGTAGCGGTTGACCCGGTGCCGCGACCACGAACACGGGCGAGCACCGGGCGACGAGCGTCGACACCGCCCGCTCGACGAAGGTGCGACCGTCGAGTTCCAGGGTCGCCTTGTCGCGACCCATTCGTCTCGAGGCCCCGCCCGCCAGGACGACGCCCGCGAGCGGAGTACTGCTATTCGACGTTCCAGGTGTCCTTGCCACGAAGCAAGGATTGCAGAGCCGAGGTGTCGTGGGGCTTGGATTCCATCGCAGAGGTCACCTGATTGCGGGCCATCTCGTCGTACGTCGGCCGGCTCACCTGACGGAAGATGCCCATGACCGTGTGCTCGAGGTTCTGCTCGGACAGGCGCGACAGTGCGAAGGCGTACGCCGGATCGTCGATCGTGGCGTCGTGCACCACGATCTCGTCGGCCGACACGTCGGCGGTCTTGGCGACCTCCAAGCCGAAGCCCGACCTGACGACGCAGTACGCGCCGTCGGCGCCGAAGGTGATCGGCTCTCCGTGCGTGACGCTGACCAGCCGGTCCTCGGAGCCCTCCTTGCGGAGCGCGTCGAAGGAGCCGTCGTTGAAGATCGGGCAGTCCTGCATGATCTCGACCAGCGCCGCACCGCGGTGGCTGGCGGCCGCCCGCAGCACCTCCGTCAGGCCCTTCTTGTCCGAGTCCAGCGCGCGACCGACGAACGTCGCCTCGGCGCCCAGCGCGAGCGACACCGGGTTGAAGGGATGGTCGATGGAGCCCATGGGCGAGGTCTTGGTGACCTTGCCGACCTCGGAGGTCGGCGAGTACTGCCCCTTGGTCAAACCGTAGATCCGGTTGTTGAACAGCAGGATCGTGATGTTGACGTTGCGGCGCAGCGCGTGGATCAGGTGGTTGCCGCCAATGGACAACGCGTCGCCGTCACCGGTGACGACCCACACCGACAGGTCGTCGCGGGCCAGTGCGAGACCGGTGGCGAAGGTCGGGGCGCGGCCGTGGATGGAGTGCAGACCGTAGGTCTCCAGGTAGTACGGGAACCGGCTGGAGCAGCCGATGCCGCTGACGAACACCATGTTCTCGCGCTTGAGGCCCAACTCGGGCAGGAAGCTGCGGATGGTGTTGAGGATGACGTAGTCACCGCAACCGGGGCACCAACGCACCTCTTGGTCGCTGGCGAAGTCCTTGGCCTTCTGCGGCTCGTCGGTCGTGGGCACACCGCTGACCTTGGTGAGAGCGGTCAGGCCCAGATCCGAACCAATCAGGTCGGTCATGCTTCAGCTCCTTGCGCCGTCGCTGGAATCTCGATGGTGGCCGCAGCCAGCCGGGCAAACTTTGCCTTGTCGGCTTCCTTGTCCCGCAACGTTCCGTCGAGGGCCGATTCGATGATGCCCTCCACTTCCTCGGCGAGGAAGGCCATGCCCTCCACCTTCGTCACCGACTGCACGTCGACCAGGTACTTGCCGCGCAGCAGCAGCGCCATCTGGCCGAGGTTCATCTCGGGCAGCACCACGTTCGGGTACTGGCGGAGGACGTCGCCGAGGTTGCCGGGCAACGGGTTCAGGTATCGCAGGTGCGCGTGGGCCACCTTGACGCCGGTGCGCCGTGCGCGACGGCAGGCTTCGCCGATCGGACCGTACGAACTGCCCCAGCCGACGATGAGCAGCTCGGCCTCACCGCTCGGGTCGTCGACGACCAGGTCGGGCACGGTGATGCCGTCGATCTTGGCCTGGCGCAGCCGCACCATGAGGTCGTGGTTCTTGGGCTCGTAGGAGATGTTGCCCGACCCGTTGGCCGACTCGAGGCCGCCGATGCGGTGCTCCAGACCCGGCGTGCCGGGCACGGCGAACTGCCGGGCCAGCGTCTCGGGATCGCGGGCGTAGGGCTGGAACGGCTCACCCTCCTTGGCGAAGGTGTGGTCGATCGCCTCGAAGGTGGTCACGTCGGGGATGCGCCACGGCTCGGAGCCGTTGGCGATCGCGCCGTCGGACAGCAGGATCACCGGCGTCCGGTACGTCAGGGCGATCCGGGCGGCCTCGACGGCGATCTCGAAGCAGTCCGAGGGCGACTGGGGTGCGAGCACCGCGACCGGGGACTCGCCGTTGCGACCGTAGAGCGCCTGCAGCAGGTCGGCCTGTTCGGTCTTGGTCGGCAGGCCGGTGGACGGACCGCCGCGCTGCACGTCGACCACGAGCAGCGGGAGTTCGGCCATCACGCCGAGACCGATGGCCTCCGCCTTGAGGGCGACGCCGGGGCCCGAGGTGCTGGTGACGCCAAGGGCGCCGCCGTAGGACGCCCCGAGGGCCGCGCCGATGCCCGCGATCTCGTCCTCGGCCTGGAAGGTGAGGACGTTGAAGTTCTTGTGCTTGGACAGCTCGTGCAGGATGTCGGAGGCCGGCGTGATCGGGTAGCTGCCGAGCATCACCTGCGTGTTGGCCAGCTGGCCGGCGACGACGATGCCGTAGGCCAGGGCGCTGTTGCCCGACACCTGCCGGTATTCACCGGACTTCAGCTTGGCGGGCGACACCTCGTAGGTGGTGCCGAAGGCCTCGGTGGTCTCGCCGTAGTTCCAGCCCGCCTTGAGTGCGAGCACGTTGGCCTCGGCGATCTCGGGCTTGCGGGCGAACTTCTCCCGGATGAAGGTCTCGCTGTGTTCGAGCTCGCGGCTGTACATCCACGACAGCAGCCCGAGCGCGAACATGTTCTTGGCCCGGGAACCGTCCTTCTTGCTCGCCCCGATCTGTTCGACGGCGCCGAGCGTCAGCGTGGTCATGGGGACGGCCTGCACCACGTAGTCGGAGAGCTCGTCGGTCTCCAGCGGGTTGGCCTCGTAGCCCACCTTCGCCAGGTTGCGCTTGGTGAACTCGTCGGAGTTGGCGATCACCAGGCCGCCGCGCGGCAGGTCGCCGACGTTGGCCTTCAACGCCGCGGGGTTCATCGCGACGAGCACGTCGGGACGGTCACCGGCGGTGAGGATGTCGAAGTCGGCGATCTGGATCTGGAACGACGAGACACCGGGGAGCGTGCCCTGTGGTGCGCGGATCTCGGCGGGGTAATTCGGTTGTGTCGCAAGGTCGTTGCCGAAGAGCGCGGCTTCGGTGGTGAACCGGTCACCCGTCAACTGCATGCCGTCACCGGAGTCACCGGCGAAGCGGATGACGACCTTCTCGAGCTTCTGCCGGGAGGATGAACTCGTACCGGCTTCGCTGCCGCTTACAGTCACGACCCCCGCCTTTCACACTTCACGAAGAAGAGGCATTGCCGTGTCGCTGGGTAGTGCGCTTTCGCGCCCGCGCCGCCGGGTGGACGTCAGCCTCTTCTTATCTGTCACTGGCAGTACCGATTATTGCACTGCTCTTAGGCTGGGCTTTACCGGCCAGCCACGCGTGCCGTCCGACCAGCGGTTGGAAACGTCCTGTTCACAAGCATGAAGGTGAACCGCGAGCGACGAATTTGTGGTTTTCGTCACGTTCAAGGCGCAGCGAATCATAAGAGCGAAGCTACCCGCGGGTAGAAACTTGACGGGTGTCGAGTTCGACCCGCTGCGACCTGCGTCTACACCCGGTCGGGCGACGGCACGGGCAGGCGCTTCTCGAGTTCGCGGGCGACGAGTTCGCTGGCCCGCTCGGCCGCTGCCACCGGACCCGCACCGGCCGCACGGTTGGCCACGTAGCACGACGTGAACATGTCGCCGGCGCCCGTGGCCTGCACTCCGGTGACCCGCCACGCCGCGGGCACCCGCACGACGTCGCCCTCGGTGTAGATGTCGCACCCCTCCGAGCCGAGGGTCACCAGGATCTCGGGCACCCCGAGCCGATCGGCCGTCGCGGCGTCGAACTCGCCGTCGGCGACGATGACGGCTTCGTCCTCGGCCAACTTCAGGACGCTGATGTCACGCAACAGGCTGTGGGGGTATTCGCGGTCCACCGCGAGCGGGCCCACCCGGTCGGCACGCACCAGCCCCTGACCGTCGTAGGCCACCCGGTGGCCGCGCTCGGCCAGCAGCGCGAGCGTGGCCTCGGGGAAGTCGGCGCGGAGCAGCGGCGCAAGGTGCACCCACGTCGTCTCCGGGTTGGCGGTCTCGATCTCCTCGGTTCCCCAGACGGGACCCAGCGCCGTGACCGACATCGCACGGTGGTCGACGTCCACGTAGTCCAGCCGGAATCCGGCGGTCCGATCCGAGTCGATGATCCGGACCAGCGACCCGAAGCGGTCCAGCACGCCGGTGAACAGCTGATGATCCTCGGGCGCGCCCATGGCCACGATCTGGCCGACGCCGCCCGCGAACTCCAGCGCCACGCCTGCGAACGAGGCGCAACCGCCGGGGGTGGGCGGGGCGCCGTCGATCAGGTCGACTGCGAGGTTGCCGAGGACGGTGACGCCGTCGACGAGCTGTGGCCGCACCGTTCGAATCTCCTGCTCTCCGTCGGCGCACCAGAGTCGCCGTGAGGCGAAATGGTATCTGGCCGCGCTGGGAATCGACGACTCGCCGCTCACGTGGGCAGGTTGTAGGGGGTGATGACCTGGATCGGCGCCGGCCGGGCCGCCTCCGGCGGAAGGGCCCCGTGCTGCTGCAGGATCTGGCGCATCGCCACCCGGGCGTCGGCGCGCAGGTCGTTGTGCAGAACCACCGAGATCCTACCGTCGCGCAGTAGCCGCCGGTTGTCGGCGTCGAGGTCGTGGGCGACGAACACCTTGTAGTCGCGACCCAACTTCTCGAAGGCGGCGACCGTCGCGGTGTTGCCGCCGCCGGGTGAGTAGACGGCCTCTACCCCGGGATGGCGCTGCAGGGCGTCGAGGACGAGGCGCTCGGTGGTGGCGTCGACGCCGTCGCCGTCGCTGACCTCGACGACCTCGCGACCGGATCCGCGCAGTGCCGACCGGAAGCCGACCTCCCGCTCGCCCTCGCCGCGAAAGATTGGACCGCTCAACGTGATCAGAACCCCCGACGGCGACGAGCCGAGCCACTGGTCCATCAGGTAGGCCGCCGTGACCCCCGCCCCGTGGTTGTCGATGCCGACGTAGGCGCAGCGCGCGCTGTTCGGCACGTCGGTCGTGTAGGTCACGACGGGGACGCCGGTGCCGACCAGTCGGTCGACGGCCTCGGTGACCTCGGGGGCGTCCTGTGCCTTCAGTACGACGCCGTGGCTGCCGCGGATCTTGCCGAGCACCTCGGCCATCTGCGCCGTCGAACCCGATTCCCAGAGGTGAAACCGGGCCCGCAGCATGGCCGGCGCGAAGGCAGGCAGCTCGGCCTCGATCGCGGCGCGGAAGGCGTCGGAGAATCGCTGCGGGGTCTGCATCACCACGTCGACCAGGAAGCGGCGGCCGTTGAGGCGCAGCTGGGCGCGCTGCTTGTCGAGGTCGGCGATGGCCTGCGCGACCTCGGCGCGGGTGTTTTCGCGCACGCCGGGCCGGTCGTTGAGCACCCGGTCGACGGTCGCCTCGCTCAGCCCGGACTGCTGGGCGATCTCGCGGACCTTGTAGCGGTGCGGCATGTCCCCTCCTTTGCGCCCCTTGCGTCAGCTCCTCGCGCGAGCAGACGCAAAGGGCCCTGATCCGTCGCCATCGAGGGCCTTTTGCGTCTGCTCGGCGGAAAATCTGAGGTGTTTTTGACGGTTTTTTGGTGTTGATTGCGGCGCTCGTCACAACAAGACTAACGGGCATGGCTGCTCCCATCTCCACCACGCACCGCGCGTGGATCGAGGCGCCCGACTGCGACCTCGACGACTTCCGCGCGCTGGTCACCACCACCACCGACCTCGCCGACTACCCACTCGCGACCGACGTCCGCCAGGGCGTGCTGGTGTACTCGGCGCAGACCGTGGCCGGCGCCGATCGCCGCGCCCTGCAGACCGAGTTGATCCACGCGCTCGCCGACGGACCCGGCGTCGTCGTGTTCGAGGGCGTCTTCGACCACGCGACGGTCGACCGGGCCAGCGAGGCGTTCACCGCGCTCATCGAGGCGCAGCGCGCCTCGGGCTCGGCGGCCGGAGACCACTTCGGCAAGGCCGGCGTCAACGACCGGGTCTGGAACGCCGCCCAGAAGTTGGCGCTCCACGCGCCCGAGGTGTTCGCGGACTACTACGCCAACGACGCACTCGCCCTCGTGTGCCAAGCGTGGCTCGGCCCGCGTTACCAGGTGACCTCTCAGGTCAACGTCGTCAATCCCGGTGGCGCACCGCAGGTTCCGCACCGGGACTACCACCTCGGCTTCGTCGACCAGGACCAGCTGTCGGCCTACCCGGCGCACATGCACCGCATGTCGGCCGCCCTGACCCTGCAGGGCGCCGTCGCGCACTGCGACATGCCGCTGGAGAGCGGCCCGACGATGCTGCTGCCGCACTCGCAGAAGTTCGGGGGCGGGTACGTCGCGTTCTACGAGCAGGAGTTCGTCGACTTCTTCGCCACCCGCATGGTGCAGGTGCCGCTGCGCAAGGGCGACGCGGTGTTCTTCAACCCCGCGCTCATGCACGGGGCCGGCGCCAACACCTCGACCGACATCCGCCGGATGGCCAACCTGCTGCAGATCTCCTCACCCTTCGGGCGTGCCATGGAGGCGATGGACCGCACCGCGATGGTGCGCGCGATCTACCCGGCGCTGCGGGCCATGCAGGCCGCCGGACGCCCGGATCACGAGATCCGCAACGCGGTCAACGCGACGGCCGAGGGCTACGCGTTCCCCACCAACCTCGACCGGGACCAACCCATCGGCAGCCTCGCGCCGCCGAGCCAGGTCGACACCGTGCTGGCCGCCCTGGCGGACCAGCTCACCCCGCAGGCATTCGACGAAGCACTCGCAGAACACACGACAAGGAGAATTCCATGACCACCCTCGGCGTAATCGGACTGGGCCGCATCGGTGCCTTCCACACCGAAACCCTTGGCGGACTGGCAGGCGTCGACGGGCTGGTGATCACCGACGAGCGCACCGACGTCGCCGAGGCCGTCGCGGCCAAGCACGGCGCGAAGTTCGTCGCGACCGTCGACGAACTGCTGGCCTCCGGCGTCGACGGCGTGGTCGTCGCGGCCGCCACGCCCGCCCATGCCGAGCTGACGCTGGCCGCCGTCGAGCGGGGCATCCCCACGTTCTGCGAGAAGCCCATCGCGTCGACGGCCGTCGAGAGCGCCCGCGTCGCCGAGGCCATCCTCGCCTCGGGCGTGCCCGTGCAGGTCGGCTACCAACGCCGGTACGACGCGGCGTTCGCGGCGGCCAAGCGTGCCGTCGACGACGGGTCGCTCGGGAAGCTGCACACCGTGCGCAGCACCACGATGGACCCCGCTCCCCCGCCGCTGGACTACATCAAGGGCTCGGGCGGCATCTTCCGCGACTGCGCCGTGCACGACTTCGACGTGCTCAACTGGATCACCGGGCAGCGCGCCGTCGAGGTGTACGCCACCGGCACCGTCCAGGGCGATCCGCTGTTCACCGAGTACGGCGACGTCGACACCGCCGCGGTCATCGTGAAGTTCGACGGCGGTGCCCTCGGCGTGGTGTCCAACGCCCGCTACAACGCCCGCGGCTACGACTGCCGCCTCGAGGTCCACGGCTTCGACGACAGCGTCGCCGCCGGCTGGGACCAGGGCGTGCCGTTGCGAAACACCGATCCCGGCAACGACTTTCCGCAAGGTCCGGCTCACCACTTCTTCATGGACCGCTTTACCGAGGCGTTCCGCACCGAGCTGGCCGCGTTCGTCGAGGTGACCAAGGGTGGTCCCGTCCTCGGCGCCACGGTCGCCGACGCGGTCGAGGTCGCGTGGCTGGCCGAGGCGGCCACCGAATCCCTCAAGCGAGGGGCGCCGGTCACGATCGCCGAGGTGCGGAACGCGTGAGCGCCATCAAGATCGCCGGAGCGCCCATCTCCTGGGGCGTGTGCGAGGTTCCGGGGTGGGGCCACCAGTTGGACCCCGACCGGGTGCTCACCGAGATGCGCGGCGCCGGGCTGACGGCCACCGAACTCGGACCGGAGGGCTTCCTCCCGACCGATACCGATGAGCTCAAGGCCGTTCTGCGCGAGAAGGATCTGGCCTGCGTCGGCGGCTTCGTGCCGGTCGTGCTGTTCAAGGAGGACCACGACCCCGCCGACGACCTCGCCGGGCCACTCGAATCCCTGGTCGCCGCCGGGGCCGGTGTCGTGGTGCTCGCCGCCGCCACCGGCGCCGACGGTTACGACTCCCGACCCGTCCTCGACGACGCGCAGTGGGCGAGGCTGGTCGCCAACCTGGACAGGTTGGCCGCCATCGTCGCCGAGCGGGGCCTGCTCGCCGTGCTTCATCCCCACGTCGGCACCATCGTCGAGACGCGCGCCGACGTCGACCGGGTGCTGCAGGGCTCCTCGATCAAGCTCTGCCTGGACACCGGCCATCTGATGATCGGCGGCACGGATCCGCTGGAACTGGCGAAGGCGGTGCCCAACCGCATCGCCCACACCCACCTCAAGGACGTCGACGCCGCCTTGGCGGCCAAGGTGCAGTCCGGTGAGCTGACCTACACCGAGGCCGTGAAGGCGGGCATGTACACCCCCCTCGGGACCGGGGACGTCGACGTCGCGGGCATCGTCTCGGTGCTGCGGGACAACGGCTTCGACGGCTGGTTCGTGCTGGAGCAGGACACCATCCTCGACGGTGAACCCACCGGCGAAGGCCCCGTGCGGGACGTGCTGGCGAGTGTGGCGTACCTGCGGGCGGTCACGTCGTGAGGATCGGCGTCCTCGGCGCGTCCCGGATCGCCGAGGCCGCAATCGTCGGTCCCGCAGCCGAACTCGGCCACCGCGTGGTGGCCGTGGCCGCGCGGGACCGGTCGCGAGCGGAGGTGTTCGCCGAGAAGTACGGCGTCGAGCGGGTGCTCGACGACTACCAGGCCGTCGTCGACGACCCGGAAGTCGACGTGCTCTACAACCCGTTGGCGAACTCCCTGCACGCACCCTGGAACCTGGCGGCGATCGCGGCCGGCAAGCCGGTGCTGAGCGAAAAGCCCTTCGCCAGAGACGAAGCCGAGGCGCGCCGGGTGGCAGAGGCCGCCGACGCGGCCGGCGTCACCGTGCTCGAGGGATTCCACTACTTCTTCCACCCCGTCACCCAGCGGGCCTTCGAGCTCGCCGGGGACGGCACCATCGGCGCCGTCACCCACGTCGAGGTCAGGATGGCGATGCCGGCCCCGGCCGACGACGACCCGCGCTGGTCCCTCGACCTCGCCGGCGGGGCACTGATGGACCTGGGCTGCTACGGGCTGCACGTGATGCGCTCACTGGGCCGCCTGGGCGCCCCCGGCATCGAGGGCCGCCCGTCGATCGTCCGGGCGCACGCCGAGCAGCGCACGCCCGGAGTGGACGCATGGTGTGACGTCGAACTCGGCTTCCCCGGCGGCGCCACCGGACTGACCGCGAATTCGATGGTGGCCGACCACCGTTCGTTCACGATGCGCATCGTGGGAACGACGGGCGACCTGCTGGTGCACGACTTCATCAGCCCGAGCACCGACGACCGGCTGACCGTCACCACAGGGTCGGGCACCACGGTCGAGCACCTCGGCACCACGCCGTCCTACACCTACCAGTTGGCGGCGTTCGCCGCCCACGTCGAGCACGGCGCCGAATTGCCCTTCGGCACCGCCGACGCGGTCGCCAACATGGCGTTCGTCGACGCCGCGTACCGGGCGGCGTTCGTTGTCCGGTAGCGCGGTCTCTCGTCAGTCCCGCCCGCGTGTCCGCGGTCGCGTCGCGGCGCGCTCGTGCCAGCGCAGGCGCAGTAGCAGCACCCGTCGGTGGGCGCGGAAGGACATGCTCAACGGGTCACGCCAGGCCGCGGCGCGTGCCCCTCGTTCGTGGTCGAGATCCATGCATCGATTGTGCCGTCCCGACGGGAATGCCGCCTGGTGGCGCGCGTCACCGGAGGGCGTCGCACCGGTGAACGCTTCGCCAACTCCGTCGAGCACTAGGGTGGCGTCGTGAGCGACTTCGAACTGGCCGTCAGCGCCGAGATGGTGTTCACCGAGCTTCCGATCGTGGAGCGCGTGCGTCGCATCCACGAGCTCGGCTTCGCCGCCGAGATCTGGAGTTGGCACGACAAGGACCTGGCCGCGCTCGCCGCGACCGGTGCCACGTTCACGTCGATGACGGGCTACCTGCACGGCGACCTGATCGACCCGCAGACCGCCGACGAGGTGGTCCGCACGGCGGAGTTGAGCATCAAGGCCGCCGAGACCCTCGGCGTGACGAGGCTCAATCTCCACACCGCCGAACTCGTCGACGGCTTGCCCGCCCGACCTCGCCTGCGGGCGACCGGGGCGATGTGGGCCACCGCCGTACGCACGCTGGAACGTCTCGGCGAGTTGGGCGCCGCCGCGGGCGTCACGTTCGTGGTGGAGAACCTCAACACCATCGTCGACCATCCCGGCGTGCCCTTGGCGCGGGCCAAGGACGTTCTGGCGCTGATCGAGGGCGTCGCCCATCCCAACGTGAAGATGATGCTCGACCTCTACCACGCCCAGATCGGCGAGGGAAATCTCGTCGAGCTGGTCCGCCGGTGCGGTCCCGCGATCGGCGAAATCCAGGTGGCCGACGTGCCGGGCAGGTGCCAGCCCGGCACCGGTGAGATCTACTACCCCGCGGTCGCACGGGCGTTGCACGACATGGGATATCGCGGCACCGTCGGCCTGGAGGGATATGCCTCCGGTGACGACGCGGACGCGCTCGCGGCGTTCCGCGCCGCGTTCACCGTCTAGGCGAAGCGGTCGGCGAGGCGCTGCAGCGTCGCCGTGATGCCGTCGGCGTTCTTCTTGTCGTAGCCGAACGCCGTGATCATCAGGGGCACCTTGGCGGTGCTGTAGTCGAAGGTCTCGGTGACCTCGGTGACGGTGGCGCCACCCTCGTTCGACTCGACCAGGTCCCAGCGCCACCTGTGCCCGAGTGGATGCTGCCACTCGATCACCGAGCCGTCGCGAAACTCGGTGACGGTCGAGACGATCTTGTAGGGCAGGCCGTACTGCTTCATTCCGACGGTGAACTTGTCGCCGACGGCGGGGTGGTGCGGACCCTTGACGTCGACGTCGCGGACCGTGCCCGAGCCGTCCAGCTCGGGGTGGCGATGCGGGTCGCCGACGAGGGCGAAGACGTCCGCCGCGGGCGCCGTGACGACGACGCGGCGCGCCACCCGTCGGGCACCGGCGTCGACTGAAATGATGGCTGAAACGGTCATGTTTCACGATATACCCCGTTGGCACCGGTGCGACACTCCTCCCGCACGTAACCTCAGGGGCGTGACCGACGCCGTCGACGAAGTGCCAGTGAGTCTCCGGGAACGCAAGCGGCTACGCACCCGGGTCCAGTTGGTGGGAGCGGCAGTCGAACTGAGCCGACGGCACGGATTCGCGAACGCCACCGTCGAGCAGATCGCGGCCGCGGTCGACGTGTCGCCGCGCACGTTCTCCCGCTACTTCCCCACCAAGGAAGCCGCGATTCTCTCGGTCATCCAGGACATGGCCGAGACCGCACTGGTGCACCTGAATCGGATCGACGCTGCGGTGGGTCCCCTCGACGCCCTGGTGCAGGCGCATCTGCAGATGCTCGACGACGTCCACGGTGCCCGACATGCCGTCACGCCAAGCCTTTTGGCCGGCGCTCTGCTGGTCATCGGCGAGTCAGCCGCCCTGCGCCCGCTGGCCATCGGCACCACGCACCAGGGCCTGCTCGAGTCCGTCGCCCGCCGGATGGGCGTCGGACCCGACGCCCGCGGACCCTGGCTGGTGATGCGGGTGTGGTTGTCGGCCCTGGCGTGTGCGTCCCGCGAGGTCGGGGTCGACGTCGCGTTGGGGCGGTGCGATCCCACCCTGACCGCAAAGGCGATGCGCCAGCGGGTGGTCGACGTGCGTACCGAACTCGCCGACCTCGTCCCGCCCGCGTCGACCGACGCCTAGGTGTGATGTCCAGGGAGGTTGGTCAGTCGGGTGACCGGTGGGCGGCCTCCGATGGCGGAGTGGGCTCGGTGGTGATTGTAGAAGTGCAGCCAGCCCGGTAGGGCTGTGTTTCGTTGTTCGGTTGATTC
>NZ_NPKR01000020.1 GCF_008329535.1 Mycolicibacterium sp. P1-18 | reverse complement strand
TGACACCGGCCGCGCCAAGACGTTCGTTAGTGCAGTAGCGCCTGTTTTGGACTGTCTCAGCTGGTGGGGAGGAGGGTGATGCGGGATCCGGGTGCAGTGCTGGGTAGGGGTGGCTCGAAGCGGGGGGTCAAGGTGAGTAGCTGTCGCCGGAAGCGACGGTGTCCGGTGGCTCCCGAGGAATCAACCGATATCACGTCGACGTCGATCACCCCGGCTTCTTCCAAGGCTCGAATGCCCGCAAGGCGAGTGTCCTCCGAGAGTCCGTGACTGTCCCGAAATCCCTTGGTGGCGAACCATACTGGTGGGGCCGGCGGAATGCGTTGACGGCCTGACGGGTCGGCGGCCTCTGGCCGTCGGTAGTAGTAGAGCATCATCAGGTACATCGCCAGTGCGGGACCGCTGAGTTTGCCGATCGTTCCGGTGGTCCATAGCTGTTCGGGGACGCGGAAGAAGGACCCGGTGGTGCCGTCGGGGCGGACGTAGGGCTCCCCGGTCCCCATGTCGTCGAGCAGGGTCACGGTGTTGGCCATCCCGGGGTCCCCGGCGTCGATTCGGACGAACTGTCGTCGCGCTAGTTCTTGCATGTTGGCCGTGACGGTGCGCGCTCCCTTGCTGGCATCGGAGATGCCGATGAGGTCCGCCCACCAGCTGGCGGGTCGGTGTGAGTCGTAGGGGTGTTGGGAGTTCACCCACCACAAGCTCAGCAGTAGCGCCAACCGTGTACGCCCACCGCGGCCGCCACCGCTCGTGCCGCGAGCCGAACTCATCAAGATCTCGAGAGGAGTGGGGTGGTCGGTGTGAGCGCGTTTGAGGAAGCTTCGACGTACGGGTGCCCCCATGTGAAGCGAGCTCGCCGCGAAGTCCTTCGCCGCGCGTCGCCGCGTCGCGTTTGCTCTGGTTTGCTCCATTTTTGACCCTTGTGTTCGCGCTTTGACACAAATGTACACGCACACCACTAATGAGGCGATTACATATCACTTGGTGCAAACGTGGGCATTAACCCGGCGCAAGCGACACGCGTTATTCAGGGGCATCTAGACGGCCGGGACCGAAGCGTAGTAGGGTCAAGTTAACCACCGATCGTCTCAAGCGCGGCTTTCACACCACGAGCCCGCAGAAGGGCGGTTCGCTCTCCATGGGTGCCTCGTTCTTTCCAGGGACGCTGGGACAGTGACGCTCATGGCCTGCGAAAAAAGTGGTTGACGGCCCCCCTGGCTCACCCAGGGGGGTTCGTCATTTCCTGCTCGGGGTGAACGCTCGCGGGCACGCGGGCACGCGGGCACGGCGGTTCAGGTCAGCCCATGTCGTAGCGCTTTGTTGGTCGCAGTGCCCGAGCTACTCACGGTGCGATGGGTGGGTCCGGGCCGCGGCGATCTGAGCCAGCTCGTCCATGGACAGGAAATAATCTTCTCGCCGAAACCCACGGCCTCGGCTGTCCTTGATGCGGCGGTGCTCGGCCAGCATCCGAAGATAGCCGTCAAGCACCTCGTGATGGGAATTGCCGTTGTCGTGGCGTTCGAGCTGCGGCTGCAGTTCGGCCCACCGACCGTCGCTCATCAAGAACTTGACGTAGCTGGCCATGTGGCCCTCCAGGCCGTCGCGATAGTCGAAGCCCTGGAACTCCAGCTCATACGCGACATCCTCGTCGACCGTGGTCCCTTGCTCCTCCAATCGCTTGATGCTGTAGGTGATCACGCGGAACATGTCGAGTATGTCCAGCACGCGGTCGCAGTCCCGCTTGGACAACTCCGCGCGAAACCCGGCGACTTCCCGCCAGTACTCCCCGGTAAAGCCCGCCTCGATGACCTCTGCGCGCTTCAACTGGTATGCCGTGTCCCCGTCCTCATCGTTGGCGTCCTCGGGTAGCACGCGCGCAAGGATGCGATGCAGCAACGAGAGCACCTGCCGGTCGGCAATTCGCATAGTGTCTGGCGCCGGCTCCTCGCCGTGGTCGACCTCCGGCTCATAGACGGGGACGATCGCCTCCATCACTAAATCGCGGACGTACTCGCTGACAGTGACCCCTTCCGCGTCAGCCATCTCCTTGAGCTGATCACGGATCCGGTCTTCTACCCGAACATTCAAGACGGCCATCCCATCCCCTTTGTGTATGCGTATGACAATAACTCTACATCGTCATAACGGATGACGCACTAGGCTGCGGTGCGTTTAACGGGTCCTCGCGCGCGCGACGAGACCAGCTGCTCTCGCTCCTCGGAGGGGAAAGCCGGTTCCACAGACCGAGTTCTCCACCGCGTGAAGGTGTAAAGGTGTACCCGGCCTTCGAAATGAACGAGACGGTCAGCGGACTCGACGCCCGCGGTCATGGGCTCTGACGAGCTAGCTGTGGTCGGGAAGCCGATCGAGTTCGTTGCACTGTTGGGCCATCACGCTCAGCCGAGGGTGGTAGCGGAGTGCATCCAGCATCTTGTCTTCGGGTACCGAGAACTGTTGTAGCGCAACCAGATAGGTGACCAGGTTGACGGACTGGGCAATGCTGTAGAGCTGGGAGCCGTTCTCTAGTGCCCGCCAGCGTCGAACTCCGCCGTGCGCGACATGATTTCGCGCCCAGACAGCCCAGCTCAGCCACTTCTCTACATCGATGTTCAGTTTGGCTTGGACCGGTGGCGAGAGACGCTCGTGGAGGTTTTGCAACCGCTCCTTCAGCGTCATGTCTCCGCCGGTCAAACACCACGTGTGGAAGCCCTCCGCCGCTGCGAGGGCTTGACTGGCGTATTCCTCGACGTATCGCGGTGAGTACCCGCACAATCCCACGACGACATTCCAGGCGTAATTGGCCTGGTTCCCGTCGGTCAGCTGCCCCCACGTCTGCAAGTAAGCGTCTAGCGGAACGTCGGCCAGCTTAAACACCACCGAGGATTGGTCATGAGTGTCGTCAGGCCGGGCGACGTCGCCCATTCGAGTGAGAAGGTGTGCCCTCTCCTCGTTTTCGCCCGTATAGACGGCGATCTCCTCGATGCCGCTGGGGCCGAACGTCGCCAAGCGCATCAGATCGGTGATGGGGGCCAAGTTGTCGATGAAGGTCGCGACGGGCCCAGGAGCCAGGTCAGGCTGCCGTATGGAGACGTGGGCTTCGACGTGTAACGCGACAACCGGGCCACGACGCTTGTTGCTCTTCATCATGTCGAGTTTGAGCTCGGGCATCGCCTCTGTGGCATCGCTCAGCCAGGGCTTCGTGGCAAAGGTTCCAACCGAGTACTGAGCCTGGGGCGTCGCCCCTTGCGCATGGTTGGCGCGGTAGCCGCCGATGACCGGAAAGATGTAGGGAACCAGCCGCGTGCCGTCGGGTTGCTTCTCCCCAGGGTGCTCGACTCCCTCGATGGATGCCCACTGCGGAGGGCATAGACGTCCATCTTGAGTCAGGTAGTAGAGATCATCCAGGGCAATCGACAGACGGGTAATCAACGGCTCCTGCGGGCTCGCGATGTGAGCGCCGACGCACACCAGTGACGAGTGCCAGTATTCGTCATGGATGGTTCCGGTGAAACCGGCACTGTAGTTGCCACGCTGCGCCTCCCACAGGCTCAGTGGCTGCCCGGAGTCAGACACCCCGTAAATCGTTCCGGGTCCTATGTCGCCGACGATCTGCGTCGTCCGCCGTCCACCACCTTCGGTTTCGGTGTATGTGGGTTCAGGCGAGAAGCCACCAATCAGTTCCAACGTTGCACCGTCGGTCGGTTCCCACGTCAAGATGCCCGGCACGTGGTGCTCCGGATCTTCCGGCAGGTGAAACCATCCCTTAATCCGTTGCCGCTCATACTGTTTCACGGATCAACCTGCGCTAGGAGAGGTGGAGATATGGCGATAGACCGTCACCGGGGTTACGGAGCAAGATGCGGCGATGTCAGCCATGGTGAACTGCCGGGAGTCATACATACGCTGCGCCCGCGCGATCAGCGCCGGCGTCATCTTCGGTTTCCGGCCGCCGTGACGTCCACGCGCCCGCGCCGCGGCCAGCCCCGCCTGGGTACGTTCCCGGATGAGGGCGGCTTCGTAATCGGCCATTACCGCGAACATCCCAAACACCAAGGCGCCGTGGGCGGTGGTGGTGTCGACCAACCCGTCGCACAGGGAGCGCACGCCCACCCCTCGATCGCGCAGGGTGGTCACGATGTCGATGAGATTGCGTAGGTTGCGTCCCAGGCGGTCGATGCGCCATACGACCAACGTATCCCCCGGCCTCAGATCGGCCAGGCAAGCGGCCCACTGTGGGCGATCGGCTTTCGTGCCGCTGGCATAGTCGGTGTAAGTCTTCAAGCAGCCCGCTTCAAGCAGGGCGTCGAGCTGTAGCCCCGGCTTCTGATCGGCCGTCGACACCCGCGCATACCCAATGCTTGCCATCACTGGGGACCCTATCGATCCCATCTGACACAGACGGTTTCGACACGTTGATTTCGTGGTGAGTTTTGATATACGACCTACCTGTGGGGATGGGCAGCCGTGAAGCTTGTCGCCTGCTCTATCGCAAACGGTCGTTTTTGATAGACGCGCCCTGTGGGCGGGCGGCTGCACGCGGGGTGTCCCCGACCGGGTATACCGTTGCGCACTTGTGACGGGCGATCAATGGTTCACATTGTGGATGACGGTGATCTCCACCGTGGGTGGCGGATTGGTCACGTTGGGCGGTGTCGCCGCAGGCTACTGGGTGGGTCGGCGGGGCAACCGCCGCCAGCTTGTTCAGGAAGACCTCGACTTCTGGGTCCAGAACCTGCAGGAGTGGTCCGGCAAGTTTCATCACCTGCGGCCGATGGGGTCAGAGGAAGGCACTATCAGCGAGGAGGACGTGACGGCGCTGCTCGGCGAGTTCTACCACGACGTTCTGGGCCTCGTCACGGCGCGGCCGTCGCCGCGAAACTCAGTCGACGACTACGTCCAAATGACGCTGCTCACCGCGCCGTTCGCTGTCTACGACGACTGGCCCGCCGAGCAGGCTCACCTGTTGTCCAAGGCCGGGACCGGGCCTGCGCGTGGGATCGTGTTGCACCAGATAGTCATTCAGGAGCTGTTGGCCAAGCTGCGGGTGTGGCGCATCGACGGGGTGCCGCGGCATCTCCCCGACACGATCAGTTCGCACATGCGCGCGAGAGGTTTGACGCGGACACCCGAACAATGAAGGCACTGATCACAGGCGTGACTAGCAGGCCCGGGTCACGTGAACTGGGCGTCCATCGCGTCGGCCTCCGCGGCGGGATCCCAGTGCAGGCCCATGAGGTGGCGCGCCCTTTAGCCGTCCCAAAAACGTTTCGTTATCGGGACGCCGGGCACAAGTCGTGGTGCGGTGCTAGAGGGAATTGGCATGGAGTGACTACCTGCCGGAATTGCTTAGTCCGGCAACCAGATTGATGGTGGTGGCGAGGATGACCGCGCCGAGAACAAAGGACAGCAGTGCCTGGCGAAGCGCTGTGGCACGGATGCTGCGGGTCTGAAGATCGGTGTCGGACACTTGGTAGGTCATCCCGATGGTGAAGGCGAGATAGGCAAAATCGGCGTAGGCCGGTAGGTCGTCGCCTTGGTTGAAGTCGATGCCGCCGGCGCCGTCGAGGTAGTACAGCCGGGCGTAGCGCAGGGTGAAGACGGTGTGCACTACCAGCCATGCTGCGGCGACGCTGCCGCTCCCTACGGCGGCGGCCACGTCGGCGTCGGTGCCGGTGGCAGTCCCAGCTGCGAGCAGGTATCCGACCCCTGCCAGGCTGGCCAGACTCGCTGCGATCATCAGCAGCTCGGTAGCCCCTCGGGTGGGATCCTCCCGGGTGGCGTGCGATGCGGTGGATTGCGGATCCATCCTGCCTACCGTTGCCCACGTCCACCCGAGAAACACGACGGCCGCGGTGATCCAGCCTGCCGCGGGTCCGAACCGCCATCCCGTGGTGACCACCACCGCGGCCGCCGTGGCGCACCCAGCGGCCACGGCCACACCGCCGCGCACGGCGGCCAACCCGCCTCGGCTCAGGGCCGTTGATGCCACAAACCGCAGTCAAGCATCTGCCACGGCAGAACTGCCCCGCGCCACACCGTTGGTATTGATGTATCGACGGCAGCGACGCATTAAAAAACCCGCCCCAGTAGGGGCGGGTGGTATGGCGTAATTATGCAACGCGCCTCCCCCATGCCCAATGCCAGGTCGTGGACGTGTCTTCCTGGGCCGTCATATGGCGAACGCTTCCCTACAAACCGCAGTTGCGAGAACAACGACACGCAGGCAATGCGAGTCTTGCTAGCATAGCTATGCGAGCTATCCTAGTTGGAGTAGTTACCCTCGCTAGCTCATCTACGGAGAATCATTGTGCAGCCAAAACGGCACGCCCTGGCCAACCAAAAAGGTGGCGTCGGCAAGACCGCGACGACACTCGGGCTGGCCAGCGCCATCAGTCACCGCGGCGGGCGGGCGCTCATCGTCGACATGGACCCCCAGGCCAATGCCACCGAAGGCCTCGGCGTCTACACCGAAGACGGGCAACTCACCACCGCTGACCTCATGGACCGCACTGAACCCGGCTCGGCCATCGACGCCGTCGTGGCCACCGAATGGGACGGCGTCGACCTCATCCCATCCCACCTAGACCTGTCCAACGCCGAATCCAGCGGCGCATCCGATCTAGTGTTCCGCCTCGACGTCGCTCTCGAAGGCCTGGACCTCTCGCCCTACCACGCGGTGCTGTTCGACTGCCCGCCCAGCTTGGGCAAGCTGCTATTCGCCGTCCTGCTCACCGTCGACACCGTGTATGCCATCACCGAACCCACGAAAGACTCCGTCAAAGGCGTCACGCGGCTCGAAACCACCGTTCAGAAGGTCAAACTTCGACCCAACCCGCGCCTGGAACTGTCCAAGATCATCATCTCCCGCCGGCAAAACAAGGGTGAGCACATCGACCGCGAGCGCGAGCTGCGCGAAGCCTACGGCGACCTCGTGGCCCGCACCGTCATACCCGACCTCGGTGCCCGCCAAGACGCCCACAGCGCCGAAGTGCCCATGCACAAATTCAAGGGCGGCCGAGCGCTCAGCCTGCAAGTTGCCTACGACGACCTGCTCGACGAACTCGGCATCACCATCGGAGCCACCGCATGAGCGCTGCACGCAAGCCGGCCATCACCCGCACCACCAACCATCCCGCCGACGCCATACCGGACCGGCCCGCCCCCCTCACCCAGAGCACCCCACTCGAAGCGGCGCCACCCACACCAGTTTCAACACAACCGGGGGCCAGGGGAGCGGCGGAGCGGCTCACCGAGCAGCACAACGTCAGAATCCGGCCCTCCACCAAAACCCGCCTCGGAAAAGCCGTCGACAAACTCCGCTACGAAACCGGCGACCGCACTATCAGCATCGCCTCCATCACCGACCAAGCCCTCGACGCCTACCTCACCCAACGCGGGTGCTAGCTAGCCGTGCTAGCTGAGATAGCAACAACCTCTCAACTGGTCAAACATCGCTTGCCCTCCCACGCCCGCAATTCTGGTGAACGTGGTCGGGGTCTCGGTCAAGGCCACGCCGCTGCGCGGTCGACCACGGCCGAGCCCTGACAAACACCCCCACTACGCACAAGAGCGGCCAGTACGAGGAAGGGGACCGGGCCTAGTTCCACGCAACCCAGCGCGCGACTCAGCCCACAAGACCGTTCAACGGGGCAATGACACGCCGAGTCCGCCGCGTTGCTCAGAATCCAGCAGAAGGCTATTTCGGCGAAAGCTTTCTGCACCTCGCCCGCCCCGGTGCATGTCGGTCTGCCAGTCGTCAGCGCTGACCTCGTTACCGCGACCCTCAGTCGAGGCGCGCCGTCGAGCGGAGTCGGCCCAGCCAACACCTGACCCGAACTCAGGTGTCACACCGGTCGCACATAACCGCGTGTCGCTATCAGTTACGGATTGTCTGGGCTGGCAGAGTTCCACTCATGGCTCAGCCACATAAAGGTGATCGTGCCCAGATCATGACGCGCCCCCCTCGGACGGTCTACGACATCGTCAAGCAAAGGGCGGCCCAGCTAGGCATTCCGATGGGTCAGTACGTCGCCGATCTGCTAGCTGAGCACGTCGGTCACCCCGAGCTTGTTCTTGAACTCAACAAGTCCAGGGAGGAATTGCCGCTGGCGATGTGAACGCCGTACGAGCCCAGAGCTGCAGGACATATCAGCCAGGGCCGACACGTGACATCTGAATAGCTGTGTGCGGATCTCCCGCTGAATGACGAAGGCCCCGCCTAAGGCGGGGCCACGTCTAGAGATTCAAACCGAGTTGGCGCTCGGTTCAGGGCTCTCCGCACCCCTCTCCCCGAAGGGACTGTCTTGGTGGACAGCTCTCACGGTAGCGCACGTCTGTCTCCGGTTCTAGATGGCGCGCACCGTGATTTATCGAATCGTCATCTTCGCCCACGTAGCTACCACGGTTGCACTGCGGCTCAGCCGCGCCGCGGGGTGGCTCGCACCCGTCCGACACGGGCGGTCCAGCTGGTGTCCCCGGCCGGGCACCGCAGAGCCCCGGTCACTGCCTCACAGGCCGGGCGTGGGCCGGCGATCGTGTTGGAGCTGGGGGAGCGGGCCTTCGCGGGCGTGCCGTGCTGGAGCGGGCGCGCGGAGCGATGGACGGTGTTCACCGTGCCGGTCGCCTATGACCTGCGGTACGACACGCACGTCCGTCCGGTGCTGGGAGGCAACCAGGTCAGCCGCACAGCCGTTCTGAGGGTCGCTGAGGCCCGCGCACGGTACGCCGAGTACGGCACCGGCAGGGAGAGCCGGCCGTCCAATGAGCGGTTGGCCGCTGACACCGGTTACAGCGTGCGCACGGTGCAGCGCGCCGATGTGGCGTTGCGGTTGTTGGGGGTGGCCACCGAGGTGCTGCGGGGGCGTCAACGCACCCGTACCGAACGGTTGGCGTCGTGGCGGGTGGGTGACCGTGGCCGTGGGTGGGCCTCGGTGTGGGCGTTGCACGACGATGCGGAGTTGGCTCGGCAGGTAGCAGCCCGGATACCTGTGCTGTCACCCCATCCCGGAGGGTCTTCTGTTAAATCTTCTTCCTCTCGTAGAAATCTGGTTACTACCGGTCGGCGCCGCCCTGCGGGCGTGGAAAAGCCAGCCTGGAGGTCGGGGGGTGGCCCGGATCCGGGGGGGACGCGGTTGGCGGTGGCGTGGCGGGCGGATCGGGACAGCCCGCGGTGGGCGCATCGGTACACCCCGCAGGCGTGGGCGCGGCTGCTGGCCGGCCCGGCCCGCCAGCGGTGGACTGCGCGGGATCTCAACGCGTTGGTCCGCGACTGGATCGGGGTGAAGGGCACCTTGCCCGACAGTCCGCATCGGCCGATCGGATTGTTGGGGGCGATGCTGGCCTGGCATGGGAATGTCACCGCCCGCCCGGCGGCGCTCGACGACGCCCGGGAGGCCGAAGAACTGGCCGCTGCTCGGGCCCGTGTTGTCGCTGCCCGCGCCGACCACGCGCGCGCGGTGGCGGCACGGTCCGCGGGCCGTGCGGCGGTCGGCGGACCGGGGCACACTGCCGCGCGGGAGGTGGCCGCGGCGATCGCCGCCCGCGCGCTGGTGCGGCGCACTCAGACCGTGGCCGCCGACACCGTGCGCCACGACGCCGTGGTGCGTGCCGCCCGCGGCCTGCACCCCGACGGTGGGAACACCGACCAGCACCGGTGAGAACGTGCACTAGGCGTACCGCTGGCCGTGCCGCCCGACGCTGTCCGCCACGCAGCCACCGGTGGCCTGTGGTGTGGGCTCAGGTGAAGGGGTCGGGCGCACCGGGTGGGCGCCACGCCAGGTCCATTCGGGTGTCGTCGTTCGGCTGGTCGCCGGTGATCAGCCAGTGCAGCAGTGCGGTGGCCGCCGGGCCGCGGTGAGCGTTCAGCAGGTCCGTCACCGCCGCCTCGACCCGTGAACTCTTCATGGCCGTCCCGTCCGTGCGTGGTGGTGCTGTGCGGTGCGCTCACGCCACCGGGTGCTCAGCCACATCTCGATCAGCTCGGCGCGGACGCCGGCTTGGGCGGCCCAGGTGTGCAGTAGATGGCAGTAGCGGGTGTAGCGGGCCCAGGTGAACCGGGCGGCCACCGGGTCCTCGGTCCAGCCGAGGTGGATCAGGGAGGCCACGGCGTGTTGGTCGAGCAGCTGTGGGCGCACCACGCCATGAGCGGCGGTGTCGGTGTGGTGGGTGGCCCAGCAGTACAGCGAAAGCAGTGTGGGTCCGGCGCCGGGGGTGTGGGGCCAGCCCGACCACCGGCGCCGGGGGGCGGCGTCGGGGATCGCCTGCCACGGGGTGTGCCGGCACGCCGCCAGGGCGGTGGTGACGACGTCAAATTCATGTCCCGGCGGTACCGCGGTACGCACGTCGAAGAAGGTTCGGCGCCGGTCGCGGTGAGGGTGCCCCGACAGCCACGCTGCGGCCCGGTAGAGCACGCCCAGCTCAGGTGACCCGGGCCCGGTCACCGCGTCGGTGTGAAGGTCGGCGGTGAGGTCCGCACGGCGCAGGTACCCGACGCCGTGATCAGTGGGTGCGCCGTCGGCGTCGCGGCCGACGATCCGGGCAGGAATCGCGTGGCGCTGGAGGCGGCGGTTCCACCAGTCCAGATCCACCGGGGTCATGTCGTCACACACGCTCACCCCGTAGTCCTGCTCACGACACCACACCACGCACTCCCCAGGCATCTCCAACCCCACCTCACTATCACCGTCCACACCCCCAGTGTGTCCCCACCCACCGACAAATCCTTCACACCTCATAGACCATTGGCACATTTGCACAAGTTTTGTGCGATGCTGGTGGGTGGGGCCGTCCGTTTCGGAGTTCCGAGTCCCCCACTCGTCGAGCTTCGGGCGGGCGGCCCGACCGGGGAGTGGGGGTGGTGTGGGTGTTGACGGTGGCGAAGTTGTCGTTGTGGTCGGTGAACTACTACAACGACACCGCCCGGGCGGTCGGGGCGGCCGCCAAAGATGCTCGGTCCGCCGGTGGTGGGTTGGCGGAGTATTACGCCGAGCGGGACACCCGGACCCCGGTGTGGATGTGCGCGGGGGACGCCCGGGCGGTGGCGAGTTTGGTGGGGTTAAGTGACTCCGAACGCGCGGGTGGGGACGCTGATCCGGAGGTGGTGGCGCGCTGGCTGGACGCTGGTGTGGCACCCAGCGGGGATTTCGGCCGCGCCCACGGCAAGGGCGGTGTGCATGGGTTCGACTTGACGTTTTGCGCTCCGAAGTCGGTGTCGTTGGCCCGCGCCTTCGGTGACGATGTGATCGACAAAGCTGTCAGTGCGGCGCATCAGACGGCGATCGCCGAGGGGCTGGAATACCTCGCCGATCATGCCGGGTACACCCGGGTGCACAACCCGATCACCGGGCTCAAAGACCTCCAGAAACTGCCGGGGTTGGTGGCCGCGTCCTATCAGCACGAGACGTCGCGGGCGGGGGATCCGCACCTGCACACCCACGTCTTGGTGCCCAACCGCCAGGCCCGCGCCGACGGCCGGTTGGTGTCCATCGACGGCACCAGTTTGTTCCATGAGGCCCGCGCGGCCGGGATCATCTATCAAGCCACGCTGCGCCACGAACTGCACCGGTTGGCGGGGGTGGAGTGGGGTCCGGTGGACCCGGGCACGGGGATGGCCGAGATCGCCGGAATCGACCCGAAGAACCTCACGGCGTGGTCGACGCGGAGCAGCCAGTTGCGGGCGTGGGCGGCGAAGAATCTGACCGTCGTCGACACCGCCACCGGCCGCAAGAAGGGGTTGTCGCAGGGGCAGTTGGCGGCCGCCCAAAAGGCGACCAGGCCACGTAAACCGGAGTCGTTGTCGTGGGCGGAACTGCGCGCGGGGTGGCGCGCCGACGCCCGCGGTTTCGGGGTGTCGCGCGCGGCGCAACGCGAGGCCCGCGCGGCGCGGGAGCGCGCGGCGGCGCAAGCGGCGGCGCGGGTGGCGCGCCGCGGCGGACTGGTGGTGGACCGGCACGCGGTGGCGGCGATGGCCGCCCGCGCCGACAAGGCCGCGTTGACCCGCGCTGACCTGGTGGAGGTGATCGGCGCGCAACTGCCCCTGATCGTCGAGGACCGCGCCGCGGCCGCCACCGGTGGCGCTGCGGCGGGGAATGACGGCGCGGGCGGCCCTGCAAGGGATGCGGTGATGCCGCGGCAGGTGATCGAGGCGTGCGTCGACGCGGTCGGAATGCGGCTCACCGAACCCCGCTTGGCGCACCAGCGCGAAGGTTCGGAACGGTTCACCGTGGACCTGATCCTGGTCGAGGAACGCCGGGTGTTCGACATGGTCGACGCCACCAGCCTGCGCAACGCCTGCTGGGTGCAACACTTCGACACCCCCGAGGCGTTGGGGCTCTCGGCTCAACAGCACGCCGCGGTGACCGCGATCGCGGCCAGCCCCCAGCTGGTTCAGCCGTTGTCGGCGCCGGCCGGGGCGGGCAAGACCACCTCGATGCGCGCGCTGCGCACCCTGGTGGAACGCCAGCGCCGAGGGACAGTGATCGTGGTGGCACCGACCGGCAAGGCCGTCGACGTCGCCGTCGCCGAAGGTGCTGCCAGCGAGGGGTACACGATGGACAGTGCCCTTCAACGCCTCAGTGACGGGCGGCTGGAGTTGGGTCCGTTCGACGTGGTCGTGGTCGACGAAGCCGGGATGGTCGGCACCCACCACTGGCGTGCCCTGCTCACCCACACGACGAAGGCGGGGGTGAAGACGGTGATGGTCGGTGATCCCGCTCAGTTGGCGCCGGTGAAGGCCCGCGGCGGCATGTTCACCCAACTCTGCGACGAGCTGCCCTGGGCTCAACGGTTGACCGAAGTGTGGCGCATGCACGACCCCGCAGAACGTTCGGCGTCCCTGGCCATGGGGCAGGGTGGGCCGGCCCCGGTGCGCCGGGCGATCGGCTGGTACCGCGACCACGACCGCCTGCACAGCGGTGATCAGGTCACCATGGCCGCCGACGCGCTGACCGCCCACCAGGGCGATGTCGCGGCCGGGCGGGACGCGTTGTTGATCGCCGACACCACCGAGATCACCGACGCCCTCAACCGGCGCGTCCACGACCAGATCACCGAGGCGCGGACCCGGGCGGACCGAGACACAACCAACGTCACCACCGCGCGCGGCCACCAGATCGGGGTCGGGGACGTCATCCTGACCCGGCTCAACGACGCGACCGTTGGCGTGTACGACCGGGCCGAAAAAGAAATACGGCCGCTGCCCGAGGCGCCGGTCCGCAACGGGCAACGCTGGCAGGTGCTCAACGTCGACGACACCCCCGAGCGTCCGCGCATCGCTGCCCGGCGTCTTGGTGACGGCGCGATCGCGGTACTCGAGGGCGACTACCTCCGTCAGCACGTCCAGCTCGGGCATGCGGTCACCGTGCACTCCGCCCAAGGAGTCACCGCCGAGGTCAGTCGCGCCGTCGTCGCCGACACCACCACCCGCAACCTGGCGTACGTCGCCCTCACCCGCGGCCGCGACACCAACGAGGTCTATCTCTACGAACGCAGCACCGGGGAAGCCGATCACCAGCACCGCGGTGTCGAGGATCAGGAGGGGGTGCACGTCGCCCGCCGCGGCAGCCCCGCCCAGGCCGCGGCACTCCTGCGTCAGGTGATCGGGCGTGACGAACGGGCCCGCACCGCGCACCAGACCGCCGCCGACACCCCGGCCGAACACCTCCCCGATCTGGTCGCCGCCCTGGTCGCCGAACACCACCAGGCCGTCACCCACCGCCACGGCACCTATCAAAAGACTCAACGTCGACAGCGAGATCGGACCCTCGACCAGCACCTGGGCCTGGATCGCTCCCGTACTCACAGCCGGGAACGCGATCAGGGCTACGACCTCAGCCTCTAGCCAAAGCTCACCACGCCCATGTCGCGGGTGGTGTGTCGTGCTGTCTTCGTTAGACATTCGATTGCGCCTGCCTGGTCAGCCAAGACCAACGCGGCAAATGGGCCTACTACCGCGTCAACGCCGAAGGCTTGGACCGCATCGCCGCCGCAGTGTCGACCCACCCGGCATAACTGATCTAGCACCGCCACTTCCCGCACTTCCCGCAGTCCCGTGACTCCCGGCTCGATCGAGACGACCTCCTTGGCCGTTTCGGGGTTGGCCGCGTAGTCGTCGGCCCGGCGGCTCTACCGTGACAGCACGCTTCTGTATCTGTGCCGTCCCCGGTAGAGCGGATACCGATTAGGCGCCTGAGCCGGCTGGGCCGCCGGCGCCCCCGCTGCCGCCGCTTCCGCCGGCGCCGCCGGTAGTACTGCCGGCCGTGGGCCCATGGCCGGCGCTACCCGCGGTGCCCGCACTTCCCGGTTTGGGTGTGCCGTCCCCCGACGCACCGCCGGTGCCGCCGGTGCCGCCGGTGCCGCCGGTGCCCGGGGTGCCGTTCACACCGGCCAGTCCGTCGGCGCCCCTGGCGCCGAAGACCGTCGACCCGCCGGCACCGCTGGCACCACCCGCCCCGGCGTTGCCACCGGATCCACCGGTACCGCCCGTCCCGCCTTGAGCGCCACTGCTGGGAATGCGATAGGGGCTGCTGGGGACGAATGAGCCCTTGCCGCCGGTGCCGCCGGTGCCGCCTTGGGCGCCGTTTCCGCCGGAGCCGCCCGTACCGCCGGAACCACCGGCCCCGGGAGTGCCGACCAGGCCGCCGTTGCCGCCGGTGCCCCCGGCACCTCCGTTGGTGCCGCTCTCACCCGGCGAGCCAGTACCACCGGAGCCGCCGGCGCCAGACACGCCCGCCGTGCTCGTCGCGGAGCCGTTGGCGTAGGCGAAGCCGCCTTGACCGCCGGTCCCACCGGTACCGCCGGCGTCACCGCCGGTTCCGCCGGCGCCGCCGGCGCCGCCCTGGGTCACGGTGGGATACGCCGGGTAGATCGAGCCGGTTGCGCCGTATCCGCCGTGGCCGCCGTTGCCGCCGGTGCCGCCACCGGAGCCGTTGCCGCCCGCCCCACCGGCACCGCCGGTCGAGGTGAAGGGCGCGGCGGGCTGCGGATTTCCTGGACCGTAGTAGTTCTGGTCGGCAATTCCGCCGTCCTGTCCGGCACCGCCGGAGTCATCGGTTCCGGGGGTGGCGTCTTGTCCCTTAGCGCCGGTGTCGCCGACCACGACACCCGAGGCGACCGTGTAGCCGCCGTACGGCGGTGCGGGGGGTTTCGTCGAGGACGGCGCATGGTTGACCCCGTCGGCGCCGCTGACACCTGCTGCGCCGTTTCCGCCCGCGCCGCCGTTGCCGATGAAGAACCCGCCATTGCCGCCGTTGCCGCCGGCCTGCCCGGGGGCCACCCCGTTGGAACCGTTGCCACCATTGCCGAACAGGAACGCGCTACCGCCGTTTCCGCCGTTGGCTCCGTTGCCGCCGTTGCCGAAGAACAGTCCACCGTTGCCGCCGTTGCACGCCGCGGCGACGCAGTTAGCCGCCGCGTCGACGCCGTTGCCAAATAGCCCGAACAACGGTCCACCGGCCATCGCGCCGACACCCGGTGTCACGACCGCTGCGGACCGTCCCACCAAGCACGCGGGGACGGTCCCCACGCACGTTGTGGCATCCGCCGGGCCGCCTGAAGGCGCCGCGTGCGCCACCGCGGCCGGCCCTAGCAGGAATGCTCCGCCGGCCGCCACACCGGCGGCGAGCGTAACGACTCGGCCAAATTGCTTCGCTTGAACCATCATTCCCCTTTGGGACGTCAGTTGCCCGGCACCCTTTGCCAGAACGCACCGCAAGTACAACTTACGGACCAGTAAAATTGGTTGAAATGGGAGATTCTTGCTCCGCTGCCTCTAGCCAATCTGACCTGATATCGATGTGGGGAGAACCGCCCGCGCTCGACCGACTTTGATTTGCTCAAGATCAACTGTTGATCCGTCGAGCGGCGACCTCGGACCAATATTCGAATGCCAGTTCGCGACGGGTCGGCAACACCGCGTGACGACACCACTGACGCCGTCGTGGACGGTGAACACCGACCGGTAAAACGGGATCCGGCTGCCCAAGATCGTTGACGTGTTCAATCAGCTCGCCGTCTCAAATCTAGAGAATGTGGACGGCTCAGTTCTTGTCTCACATTGGGCGGCCAGGAACGAGACGACGCGGACAGCTGAAAGTGTCGCTGCTTGGAGCGTTGGCCACGCGCAACTAATGGCCACTCGGCAGTGTTCACCTGCCCGTTGGCTTGCACCTTGATTCGATATCGGTCAATATCGATGTATGTCGAATCAAGAGACGGCGGACGCTTGTTGTGTCACGCCGCCACTGCTCAGTGAGCCGTTGAGTGAGCCGGCCGCGGTCGAGATGGCCAAGAAGTTGAAGGCACTGGCGGATCCGGTGCGGTTGCGGCTGTTCAGCGCGATCGCCAGCCACTCCGGTGGCGAGGCGTGCGTCTGCGATGTCTCCGGCGGCATCGATGTCTCGCAGCCCACGGTGTCGCATCACCTCAAGGTGCTGCGCGACGCCGGCCTGCTGACGTCTGAGCGTCGGGCGTCATGGGTGTACTACGCCGTGGTTACCGAAGCGCTGCATGACATTTCGGCGCTGCTGAATCTCCAGACCGCGGCGCTGGCAGGGGTGACGGCATGACCGACACAGTGGCAAGTACTTCAACGCCGGTGGTGGGCAAACTGTCCACCCTGGACCGGTTCCTGCCGGTCTGGATCGGCGTCGCCATGGTCGCCGGACTGCTGCTGGGGCGGTGGATCCCCGGGTTGAACACCGCGCTGGAAAGCGTTCAGGTGGATGGCATTTCGCTGCCCATTGCCCTGGGTCTGCTGATCATGATGTACCCGGTGCTGGCCAAGGTCCGCTACGACCGCCTCGACACCGTGACCGGTGACCGCAAGCTGCTGCTCAGTTCACTGTTCTTGAACTGGGTGTTCGGCCCGGCGTTGATGTTCGCGTTGGCCTGGTTGATGCTGCCGGACCTGCCCGAATACCGGACCGGGCTGATCATCGTCGGCCTGGCCCGCTGCATCGCCATGGTGATCATCTGGAACGACCTCGCCTGTGGTGACCGTGAAGCCGCCGCCGTCCTGGTGGCCCTGAACTCGATCTTCCAGGTCATCATGTTCGCCGTCCTGGGCTGGTTCTACCTGTCAGTGCTACCCGGCTGGCTGGGCCTGGAGCAGACCACGATCAGCACCTCGCCGTGGCAGATCGCCAAATCGGTGCTGATCTTCCTCGGCATCCCGCTGCTGGCCGGCTACCTGTCGCGGCGGCTCGGCGAGAAGGCCAAGGGCCGCGATTGGTACGAGAGCACGTTCTTGCCGCGGGTCGGGCCGTGGGCGCTCTACGGGCTGCTGTTCACCATCGTCATTCTCTTTGCGCTGCAAGGAGAACAGATCACCAGCAGACCCCTGGACGTGGTGCGCATCGCGCTTCCGCTGCTGGCCTATTTCGCGATCATGTGGGGTGGCGGGTACCTGCTGGGTGCCGGCATCGGGCTGGGCTACCAACGCACCACCACCCTGGCGTTCACCGCGGCGGGCAACAACTTCGAACTCGCGATCGCCGTCGCCATCGCCACCTACGGCGCCACCTCCGGCCAAGCACTCGCCGGCGTCGTCGGGCCGCTGATCGAAGTCCCCGTCCTGGTCGCCCTGGTGTACGTGTCGCTGGCGCTGCGTCGGCGCTTCCGCGACGGCAACACGACCACGTCCGCCACCGTTTCGCCGTCGTCGACGACACAGGAGTCCTGACACCATGTCCGAGAGCCCCGCTGCCCTGCGCCCGCACCGCGACCTGTCCGTCGACCAACGGCACGCGCTCACCACCGCGGCCATCCGGTTGGAACGCGACTTCGGCGACAGCTTCAACGTCGAGACCATCGAACGGTTCCTGCACACCTCCTACGAGCAGTTCGCCGGCCGCGCCACCGTCCCGAATTTCCTTCCGCTGCTGGCCGAACGGTTCGCCCGCCAACGCCTCCTCGCCCTGGCGCGGGTGGAGGGCAAGATCAGCGACGGCAAGCCCACGGTGCTGTTCCTGTGCACCCACAACGCCGGCCGGTCGCAAATGGCCTTGGGGTTCTTCACCCACCTCGCCGGTGAGCACGCGGTGGCCTGGTCCGGTGGCTCCGAGCCCGGTGACGCCATCAACCCCTCCGCGATCGCGGCGATGGCCGAGGTCGGGATCGACATCACCGGCGAGTTCCCCAAACCGTGGACCGACGAAATCGTCCAGGCCGCCGACGTGGTGATCACCATGGGCTGCGGAGACGCCTGCCCCGTCTTCCCCGGAAAGCGGTACGTGAACTGGGAGCTGCCCGACCCCGCCGGCCAAGGACTCGAGGCAGTCCGCCCCATCCGCGACGACATCGAACACCGCGTCCGTCGGCTGCTCGCCGAACTCGACGTCACCGTCGGCCAGGGCTGACTCGCGATGACCGACACCTCCACACCGTCGGTGTTGTTCGTGTGCGTGAAGAACGGCGGCAAGTCCCAGATGGCGGCCGGGCTGATGCGCCAACTCGCCGGCGACACCGTGACCGTGCACTCGGCTGGCACGAAACCCGGTGCCGCGGTCAACGACCTGTCCGCCCAAGCCCTTCTGGAGGTGGGCGTCGACATCACCGGCGAGCAGCCCACACCGGTGGACTACGAGTTGGCCCGCGACGTGAACTTGGTGGTCACCCTCGGCCGCGAAGCCCAGCTGGACCCGCTGCCAGGGACCCGGGTGGAGAACTGGGACACCGACGAACCCTCGGACCGCGGCATCGACGGCCTCGAACGGATGCGCCTGGTCCGCGACGACATCACCGCCCGCGTGCGCGAACTGCACGCCACGCTCACCGACGCCTGACACCCACCCCCGCTCTCACGCGCGATCCAGCACCTTCCCCATACCACTCGATTCTCCCGAGGAGACTTCGTCATGCCCGCACGCCATATCGTCGCCATCGGCGGCAGCGACGCCGGAATCAGCGCCGCCCTGCGCATCCGTGAACTCGACCCCAGCACCGAGGTGACCGTCGTCGTCGCCGACGCCTACCCCAACTTCTCCATCTGCGGCATCCCGTACTACGTCTCCGGAGAGGTCACGCACTGGACCAACCTGGCGCATCGCACCGCCGACGACCTGGCCGCCACCGGCATGCGGGTCCTCACCGACACCCGCGCCACCCGAATCAACGTCGCCGAACACACCCTCGACGTCCTCGACCCCACCGGGGCGCCCACCGAACTGTCTTATGACGCCCTGATCGTGGGCACCGGCGCGGTCAGCGCCCGCCCACCCATCGACGGACTCACCGGCCCCGCCGCCCTCGGCCCCGAAGACGGTGTCCACCTGCTGCATTCGATGGGCGACACCTTCGCCGTCATGCAGTCCTTGGAGCAGCGCGACCCCAAGACCGCGGTCATCATCGGCGCCGGCTACATCGGCCTGGAAATGGCCGAAGGCCTCACCACCCGCGGGATCGCCGTCACCCAAATCGAAGCGCTACCCGAAGTGCTGCCGACCGTCGACCCCGAGCTGGGCGCCCTGGTCCACGACGAACTGGAACGCCACGGCGTGCAGGTCCTCACCCACACCACCGTCTCCGCGGTCACCCGCACCGACACCGGCGCCCTCACCGTGACCGCCCACCGCGACGGTAAAACACTCCAGAAGACCGTCGATTTCGTGCTCGTCGTCGTCGGGGTACGACCCGACGTGGAGCTGGCCGCCGACGCCGGCGCCGACCTCGGCATCAAGGGTGCCATCGCCGTGGACGAGGCGATGCGCACCACCCTGCCCGATGTGTTCGCCGCCGGGGACTGCGTCCACACCCACCACCGCCTCCTCGGGCTGACGTGGCTGCCGCTGGGCACCACCGCCCACAAGCAGGGCCGCGTCGCCGGGGAGAACGCCCTCGGCGGTGACGCCCGGTTCGCCGGCAGCCTGGGCACCCAGGTCGTCAAGGTCTTCGACCTGGTGGCCGCCCGCACCGGCCTGCGTGAGCACGAAGTGCTGGCCGCCGACCGCGGCTGGGCACCGGTCACCACCACGGCCACCCCGGATGACCACAAGGCCTACTACCCGGGCGCCACCCCGATCCACATCCGGATCACCGGCGACGAACACACCGGCCGACTGTTGGGGGCGCAGCTGGTCGGCCATCGCAGCGCCGAGGTGTCCAAGCGGGTCGACACCTACGCCGCCGCCCTGTTCCACGACATGACCGTCGAAGGCTTCTCCGAACTGGACCTGTCCTACACCCCGCCCCTCGGATCACCCTGGGACGCCACCCAAATGGCCACCCAGACCTGGGCCCGCCACCTCCGAGCCGCGGCGCTTAGCTGACCCCGACGATCGGCGCGGGAGTCTCAGCTCGCGGCCTGGTGGCCACCGCCACCAATGCCCCTGCCGCGGCGATCGCGCCAAGGGCGACGAACATGGCAGCGTAGCTACCCAGGAGGCTGGCCAGTGCCGCACCGACGAACGGTCCGACCGCCGTGGCGATCATGATCGGCGCGGACAGGATGCCACTCAGATGCCCGTAATGCGTTGAGCCCCAACGTTCGGTGACCGCGGTCGCTTGCAGCAGCGTCATGATGCCGCGCATCACCCCCGCCCCGATGGCCACCGCGACCAGCGCCGCGTAGGCGCTGAACAGCCCCAGCAGCGCCGTGGCGACCGCGACGCCAGCCATGACGATCACCGTGCGGGGCACGACACCGACACGGCGGACCAGGGTTCGGTAGCCCAGGCGGCCCAGCACCTGACCGGCACCGCCCAGGCCGAGCGCGACCGCGGCCGCGCCGGTGCTGATGCCGCGTTGGCTCATCAGCGGCACCATGTTCGCGATTACCGCGTAGGAGGCGAGCCCGGCGAGCGCGAACGCCGCGATCAACGCCAGGAACGGCCCACTGCGTGCGGTCCGGCCCGGCGCCTCGACATGGTGATGCGCGGTGGTGACCGGCGGCCAGGGGCGCCGCAGCCCGAAGACGTGCGCCGGGATCGTGATCACCGCCATCACCGCGGCCAGGACCAGATAGGTGTGGCGCCAACTCATCTGAGCTGACAAGGCCGCGGTCAGCGGAGCGAACACGGTGCTGGAGAAACCCGCCACCAACGTCAACACCGTCAGTGCGCGGACGGCGTCGGTGCCGAAGAACCGGGTCAGCGCCGCGAAGGCGGGTGCGTAGAACGTCGCGCTCATCGCGACCCCGGCCAGCACCCAGGCCGCCAGGAAGCAGCCGTAGTTCGGTGCCGCACCCACCGCCAGCACCGACAGCGTGCCGAGTATCGATCCGGCGGTCATGATCCAGCGTGGGCCGATACGGTCCAACCACCGCCCGACCGGAATGCCCACCAGCGCCGCGGTCACCAGCCCGGCGGAGAACGCGGCGGTCGCCGTCGGTGCGGACCAGCCGGTGTCGGCGCTGATCTGCTCCGAGAGCACGGTGAACGCGTAGTACAGCACGCCCCAGCTGGTGATCTCGGTGACGCACAACGTCAGCAGCACCCAGCGCAGCCCGTGGGTCGCGCCGGGTGCCGCCGAAGGATCAGCCTGCGTCATCCGCCAATGACGTTGAGCGACAACGAGAACGGCTGCAGTGACACTGGCTGTGCTGCCGGGGCGGGCCCGCAGCATCCGCCGCCGGCGTTCTCGCCCTGCGGGTCGTCGAACAAGCCCGCGCCGTTGCACACTCCGGTGTCGGGCAAGGTCAGCTCGACCCGCCGTGCCCCTTCGTGGTCGCCGACCAGTTCGGCGGCGATGCTGCGGACCTGCTCGTAGCCGGTCATCGCCAGGAACGTCGGTGCGCGCCCGTAGGACTTCATGCCCACGATGTACAGGTTCGGTTCCGGGTGGGCCAATTCGGCCGCGCCGTGCGGCAAGACGCTTCCACAGGAGTGCATGTTCGGATCGATCGACCCGGCCAGGTTGACCGGGGCCTGCAGGATCGGGTCCAGTTCGATGCGCATCTCGGAGAGGAACGACAGGTCCGGGCGGAACCCGGTCAGCACCACCACGTGATCCGCCGGCGCCAACGATCGCCCGTCCTCGGCGGTCAGTACCGCACGCCCGTCGACCAGGTCGACACGCTCGGTGCGGAACCCGGTCGACAGCGACACCCGGCCCGCCTCGACGGCTTCCTTGGACCGCACACCCAGGGCGCCGCGCTGGGGCAATTCGTCGGCCGCACCGCCGCCGAAGGTGTCTTCCGACACCCCGCGGCGCAGCACCCACGTCACCGTCGTCGAGGGATCCTTGCGGACCACCTCGCCGAGCTGGATCACCGCCGTCATCGCCGAATGACCGCTGCCGACGACGACCACGTGCTTGGCCGCCAGCGCTGAGGCTTGGGCCAGTGTCGGCGGGACGTAGGTCAGCACACCGGCGGCTGCGGCGGCACGTTCACCGACCGCCGGAACCCCGTCAGCACCAGCAGGATTGGGTTGACCCCACGTACCGGAGGCATCGACGACCGCTTGGGCCCGGACCCGGCACTCCGTGCCGTCAGCGTTGTTCACGTGCACCACGAAGGGCGCCTCCGCGCGGCCGGGGCTGACCAGCCGGTCCCGACCCAGCCGGGACACCGCCTCCACCCGTGCGCCGTACTGAACCCGGCCACCCAGGGCGTCGGCCACCGGCGCCAGGTAGTCGTCGATCCATTCCCGACCGGTGGGGAACCCCGCCTCGGGGGCGGTCCACCCGGTCGGCGCGAGCAGCTTGGCGGCGGCGGGGTCGACAAGTTCGGGCCACGGGGAGAACGTGCGCACGTGTTCCCACTGCTCAACCGCCGCAGCGGGACTCGATCCGGCCTCCAGCACCAGAGGGGTGAGTCCACGCTCCAGTAGGTGCGCGGCCGCCGCCAGACCCAACGGTCCGGCTCCGATCACCACGACGGGCAGTTCCGACATCCTCGACTCCTCTCATCGACAATCTTCGATGAATTAATCCTGCGTGACCCATCGACGTTTGTCAATGCGTCTGTCATGATGGATGGCATGGCCACCGCAACCGTCCCGTTGACCTCCCGCGACGTGGCCGCGTGCTGCTCACCGCTGACCGGTGGCGTGCTGGACACCCCAGCCGCCGAACGCCTCGCCATGGTGTTCAAGGCCCTCGCCGATCCGGCCCGGGTCAAGCTGGTGTCCCTCATCGCCGCATCCGACGGTGGTGAAGCCTGCATCTGCGATCTCACCGAACCGCTCGGACTGAGCCAACCCACCGTGTCTCACCACATGAAGCTGCTCGTCGACAGCGGCCTGGTCAGCCGTGACCAGCGCGGCAAGTGGGCCTACTACCGCGTGAACAGTGCTGCCCTGGACCGCATCGCCGCCGCAGTGTCGACGCGCCCGGCGTAGCCCCGACCCGTTCACGTTGTCTCGCAATAGAGGTCGGTGGCGGTTAGCAGCAGTGGTCTCCGCGCCAGGCTTCGCGGCCTTCTTTCAGCGCAACTACCGCGATGAACAGGCCGACCACTGGATCAGCCCACCACCACCCCAGCGTGCTGTTGAGCACCAGGCCGACCAGCAAGACCCCGGACAGGTAGGTGCACAACAGGGTCTGTTTGGAATCGGCGACGGCACTGGCCGACCCCAGCTCCCGACCTGCCCGACGCTGGGCATAGGACAGGAACGGCATGATCACCAACGACACGGCGGCCAGCACGATCCCGACGGTGGAGTGAGCGGCTTCCTCCGCGCCGAGCAGCGCACGAACCGATTCCACGGTCACATAAGCGGCCAACGCGAAGAACGACACGGTGATGATCCGCAGCGCAACACGTTCCCGCGCCTCCGGGTCCTTGCCGGAGAATTGCCAGGCGACGGCCGTCGCCGAGCCGACCTCGATCACCGAGTCCAGGCCGAACCCGATCAGTGCGGTGGACGAGGCCAGCGTTCCGGCGGAGATCGCCACGATGGCTTCGACGACGTTGTAGGTGATCGTCGCCGCCACCAGTAGGCGCACCCGCCGCGACAGCACCGAACGACGCTGTGTGTCAACGGGTTCTGCTGTATCGGAGCGGCAGCACGGATCGGTGCAACCATCCGCACTGGAGGCGGAGATCGGCAACGAGATTCCCACCCGGTGGTCGACGTCCTTCTCGGTCATCGGGCCACCACCGGCTGGCTTGGCACAGTCACGGGTGCGCCGTCCTCGATGCAGGACTGCTCGTCGTCCACGGCGAGCACGACCTGGACCAGCTCACCCAAGGCGTGGGCCAGATGTGGGTCGGCCAATGCGTAGCGGACCTGCCGGCCCTCATAGGTCGCGACGACCAAACCGCAGCCGCGCAGGCACGACAGATGATTGGACACGTTGGACCGTGTAAGACCGAGCTGCGAGGCGAGCTGGCCCGGATAACTCACCCCATCGAGCAGGGCCACCAGAATGCGGCACCGCGTCGGATCAGCCAACGCCCGGCCCACCCGAGCCAGCGCCGACTCCCGCATCTCACACGTCAGCATGCATCAAACAGTACAGCGAGTACTGACCATTGGTCAGCCGCCCGCTCGATCGAGGCGGTGCGTACTCACGGATTGTCTCGAATCTAGAGAAACGAGACACCCATCCCGGCCCCACGCTTCCACTACGTAACCCCAGGTCGCCCCTGTCTCGATTCTTGCCTCACACTGCCTCGCATCGCGCTCTCTCACACCCACAGCCGGCGCCCGGCATTGAACCGAGCCGATTGCTGATCAAAAGGCTTTGGCCATCTTCGGTCGGCCTATGTCTAGTGCAGCAGGTCGTCCCACCTCATCGTTGAGGCCGCTGGGGGTGATGCGCTGACCGCAGGTGGGGCTTCAATCTCTTGGGGTGGTGGCGTGCTGGAGTAGCGGCCTCGCAGCGACAGGATTTCGGTGATGACGTCTCCCATCGTTTTCGACACGAGGAAGTGCACTGGTGACAGTTTGACGCCGTAGTGATTGCCGATGCAAGTCGAAACTTGCAGTGCCACAAGAGAATCCATGTGCAATTCTTCCCATAAGCGTGTGGATTCCGTGATCTCGGCAGGTTCGAGCTTGATTTGCGCGTCGACTTGGAGGAAGTCGACGATGCGGGCCAAGATTTCTTCGCGTTCATCGACGAGGATCTCCGCGCTGGTGCGGGCGTAGAAATGCTCCATCAACGTGGCCACTTCGTCTTCGCCTAGTCGTCCCGTCACCGGCGACGCTGGCGCCTCCGCTGTTTCCGTCTCGCTGACACGGTCGGCATCAGTTGCAGGCTGGGCAATCTCTTCGTAGCTCGACGCGACGGCGACGGCAGGGTCGCCGCCTGGAAGGCCTTGTTCGGTCAGCCGGGCTCGCAACCGTGCCAGCAACGCCTCGGCAACCTCCGGTGCGACCTGGGCGCGTACCGCTCGCGCGTGCGGAGTGCCTAATGTTGAGGCGTCGACCTCGGCGTCGCTGTCGAAGGCCTCCTTCCGGAGTGGATCCTCATCGTCGTTGTAGCTCGTCATCATTTGTTCCTCTCGCGGTTGACGATTCGTTCCCAGGCCCGCGAGGCGGCCTTGGGAGTGATGCCGAGTTTCTCGGCGATTTCTTCGTCGGGGCACCCTGCCAGTCGCATCGTGACTAGGGTTTGCTCCCGCTCATTCCTGAGCCCATTCCGAACCCGCTCGATTCGGTCGGCCGTGGCCTCCTGGTCGTCGAGCCGGTGGCGGGCTGCGGTGCCGCGCATCTCGGCGATGTCGATGCCCAGATCGCTGGCGGTCGACTCCTTCTCCCGCTTGTCGTGTCGTCTTTGCCAGCGTCGAAAAGCGTTGGTGAAGGTGTCTTTGCAGAGCTCCACCAGGTAGCTCTCCAACGTCTTCCCCCGTGTGGGGTCGTAGCCGGTGCCGTCGCTCTCGTAGCGCATCCAGAGCTCGCAAGCATCCAGGACGACTTCCATTGCGAGATCTTCACGTTCCTGGCGTACGTGAAGCAGTGTCATTGCCTGCGTATCACTGGGGCTGACGCCCCAGTGGTGTTTGCCCGGTTGGTCACGCTTCTTCACCATGCCGTAGATTTCGCCGGAGCCGATCTTGCTCATCAGCGTGCCAACTGCGTACTGCACCAAGGCAATCCACATTTTTTCGACTGACGGCCCCGAAAAATTCGCCTTCTTGGCCTTCTCGTAGAGCACCAAGTGCTGCCGCCAGCGCTCCTCGCCACTGAGTGGATCGTGGGTCGGGTCGTCGTCACGGTCCTCAACTTCGGTCGTCTCGTCGTCGTCCTCGCCGATCAAAGTGTTCGTCCACTCGCCAACCACGGCGGGCGGCGCCACGACGTCGGCGGCCAAGGTCAACAGCATCGCGACTTCAGCGTCGTCGAGATGCTGGGCGACCGTGTGTTCCTCGCTCTCGGTCAACGGGTCAGCCGGGTCCTGGGGGACGGCCGCCCAACGAGGGTCGCCGTCGTCAGCTTCTTCTACATCCGAAACAGTCACTGCCGAGACCTCCCGTGCCCGAATCCATCGTTGCACCAGGTCATATGTCGCCGCACGACAACTTTCCCCCATCGTCGACGTGTGATCTATGTCACTGGTGGAAGATGCCGTGGGCACGGGGAGGGCGGCCGACGTCGCGACGTATGACCTAGCCGTAGGACGCCAAGCCCTACCCCGTCCAGGAGGTGTCAAATGATCACGCTCAGCGCCCTCGTCCTTGCAATGTTCTTCATCACCGTCACGGCCGTCGTCACCGTCCAGGTGTGGCCGAACTTGGTGACCTGGGTCCACATCGGCGTCGCGGTCGTCGCCCCGATCGCCGCCGAGGTCATCCACCTACTGATCCGCTGACCGACCGAGCGAACCCGTCCCCCGCCGCACCCGCGGCGGCGGCGGTTGCGCTTAGTCGGGCACGCCGCGATGACGTGTCGTCGCCCCAACGTTGGAAACACCGTCGGAAGCCGGGCCATTACACGGGATAATGCACGGAATCCCGTGTAATCCCTCACCGCCGCCGAAGCCCGCAAAGTCGCGCAAGGCTTTGCGGTTTGGTATCCACCAGGATCGCAATAGCGATCTATTGCGCTGAAAGACCGTATGTGTCAAGGACTTTTGCCAATATTGGATTCTGGTCTGGGGGCTGCACGGGGGCGCCGTCGTCAACGGCGATGCCCGCATCAACGGCCTCGCGCAGCCAGACTGTCCAGCAAGTCCAGTCGCTGCCGTGTTTGGAGAGGTAACGCAGGCCTATTGCCGTGTCCCCCTCGACCACGCGGGCGTGGGCCAAGCGTTCGGCGAGATGGGTTGTAAGGAAGCGGTTCTCGCTGTGCAGTTCTGACACGGTGATCTGCTGCACGCCGCGCTCCCATAGTGCCACCGGAATGTTGGCGTGCAAGAAGGTGACCGTGCGGGAATGTTCGGAGTCAACCAACCAGCCCGACTGAGGGAGGGTCATCGTGTACAGGCGGTACTCGTAGAGCCAGTTGACGTCGACTACGTAGGGCGGCAACCGCTTGCCCGCTGCCGCCCATTCCTGGGCGATGAGCTCCTCCATCGTGGCTCCGCCAGCGTCGTCCACAAGGCGCGATGCCGGAATTGGCGTGGGCCTTTTTAAGCTGCCCAGCAGCTCTCCATAGGCTCCCTCGGGAGTGGAGGCGGCGTAGATGGTCTGCTCGCCGGGCAGGTCGAAGCGGTTCCACCGACTGCGGTCGTCGTCGCTGGTCCACGGGCGTCGTTGGGGTTTGAGTGCTCCGTACGACGGTTTGGCGAGGCGGAACACCGTCTGCCCAGATGCCGGGATCAGCGCGATACCCGTCGTCGGACAGGTACGGACATCGCTCGACACGCCTCCAGCACCCCCCGCGCAGATCAAGACAGCAGAACGCGATCCTAATCTGCGCAGGCGGCTGAAGGGGGTTTTGTGGGCAGTCCCTAGTTGTCGGTGCCGTCGACGAAGGCCGCCGCGGCGGCCATCACTGTGTTGAACTCTCCCGCCCGGATCGCCAGATACGGGGGGACCTCGTCGAGGCGGGGGTTGGCGCCGATGAACCAGGCTCGGGCGATGTCGTCGCCTTCGGCGGTGGCCAATGCCACCCAGGCTCGGTGGGCGACCTGCAGTCGCGCCAGAGCCTCTGGACGCGGAGTGGGGCCACCGTCATGAGCCCACTTGTGCGGCAGCTTGCGATCGCGGACACCGGCGATCGCGGCGACCAATGTCGGGCCGAGATGTGCCACCAGCTGGCGCGCGAGTTCCGCCGAGGGCAGCCGCAGCGTCCGGGTGTGGTTCAAGATGGCGTCATTCACCACGGTCACGGTGATCACGTCCTCAATCTTTTGAGTATCTCAACCTGGTTCTTACAGGTTCGTACAACACGATGCTATTCAAAAACCACCAAAATGCAACTGTGAAGTTCCAGACAAGGCTTGAGGGAACAAAGCTTGGTCGCTTACGTGGGTTCGGTCGAGGGACGGCCGGCCATGCGCTCGAAGTGGATGCGGGCTGCGGCGGCTGACATGTGCGGTCGATGGATAGTGACCACTCTGGCTAAGTCGACTTGGAACGAACCGCCCAGGGGGTAGTCGGGGTCGGGCTCGGGTGGCGTCTGCAATGGATTGCCGTTGGCGTCGAGTAGCTCTGCCCCATAGAAGGTCCCAGCTTGCAGACCAAACATCTTCAGCTGGGAACGCACCTCGGCAGTGGGCACAAGAACTGACCAGGCCTCGGCGAAGGAGCGATCTGAGGTCACATACAGCTTGTTGATGTCATAGATGCGCCCCGAGGCCAGGTCTGGGTCTGTCGTGGCAGCCCTGGCCATCGTCAAGGAGTGCCGGAATAACTTGGCCCAAGCGCTCTGTTGGCGGGCCATGGGGAGTAACAGCTCGCCGCCGCGACGCCCTTTCATCCCGGCATGCCAGTAACGCGGTACCTCGCCAGCACCCGCTAGAGGTGATAGACGCCGGCGCGGGTGTTTGTTAGCCACGTCGCCATCCCTACCGAATGGGTCTGACACCGGCCGCGCCAAGACGTTCGTTAGTGCAGTAGCGCCTGTTTTGGACTGTCTCAGCTGGTGGGGAGGAGGGTGATGCGGGATCCGGGTGCAGTGCTGGGTAGGGGTGGCTCGAAGCGGGGGG
>NZ_NPKR01000012.1 GCF_008329535.1 Mycolicibacterium sp. P1-18 | reverse complement strand
CGATGCCCGCGACGCTGCGGCTCAAGCCGTTCATCCCGTCCATTCACGCGTCACTGATGGTGGAGACCACGCAGGGCACGGTGCCGTTGTCGCGGACCGCGGAGTACGCCGCCCTGATGCAGGCCGGGGTCGTGGACGCCGCCGGCACCGTCGACGAGATGGTCCGCGACTGGTTCACCGTCCTGGGCCGCCCCGACCGGGAGGTGGTGCTGAGCATCCGTCGTCCCGCGCTGCGGTCGGACTCCGCCGCCCGGGTCACCGAGGAACGGGTGATGGTGATCAGCCAGCACCGCCGCTGGATGGCGATGGCGGCCCGCGACGGCAACGAGATGGTGGTGGGCCCGGTCGGGGAGTCCGACGACGCCGCCGAACGCGTCGAAATGATGTGCCAGACATTGATTCTCGCCCTCGGTGAGGCCGAGCCCGCCGACATCGAGGGCGCCAACGTCCTCGCCGACATGGTGCAGGCGGTGATGGACAACGCCGCCCCGCACGGTCCGGCGGCGATCAGCGCCGGCTTGGCCCGCCTGGGCTTGGCCCCGGCGACGGTGGAGGCGATGGCCGCCACCCAGCAGTTGGACTCCTCGGCGATGGCGGTCATGACGATCCTGGATCACGGCCGAACTCTGCACGCGGTGCCGAGGGTGTTGACCGTGGCCGACACCGACCTGGGTCGGCTGACGTTCTCCACCTCCACAGGTGCCGACGGCAAGAAGTGGCTCAGCATCTGGCCGGGCACGGTCGCCGGAATTCACGACGACATGGTCGAATTATTGTCGACGCCGGTGGGCGTGGGGGCGTAGGGACTTCGGCGTCGAGTCGGCCCTCGCGGTGCGCGACCCGGAGGCAGGCGGCTACTTCACCCCACGAAACCGGTTTCGTCGCCGCCAGCTCGGTAGGGTCACCGCATGTTCCTTAACCGCGAGGCAGTTGCCTTGGATCGCGGCCGCGAACGTCGGTATTGCTAATGGCCAGTCGTCTCAGTGAATTGGTGCTGGGTTGTCGGGAGCCCGAAGCGCTTGCCCGCTTTTGGTGCGAGGTCTAGGACTTCGTACTACTCGATCGCTTAGACGACGGCACCCTGGAGATTGGGCCACGTGAAGGATTCGGCGGCGCACAGCCGACGATCATCTTGAGTCGTCGAGATGAGCCCGAGCCTGGAAAGTCGCGCCTGCACCTCGACGTCAACGCCACGGACCGTGATCAGGACGCTGAACTCCAACACCTTCTCGCTCTGGGCGCTCGGCCTGCGGAGATTGGCCAAACGGGGGATAAAGGCTGGCACGGGCTCATGGACCCAGAAGGCAATGAGTTTTGCCTTCTGGCAGCACGACTGCATCCACTTTGATCGTGATACGCCTTGCGACAACGGATCACCGCGCGGCGCGCCACTAGGCCGCGGATGGTCCCAAGCGCACCAGCGCGCGCACCACCGCGACGGTCAGCGGAACGCCTGTCGACCAGACCAAGGACATGCTGAGCGTGATCGACCCGACGGCAGCGTCGATACCACCGCTTGGCGTGGCGGGGTCGAGGCGACGTACCCGGTAACTGTCAGGCGGGTTCGGGACCTGTTGGTACCCCACCAAAAGGCAGCCAGCGTGACCGCGAGGTCAGATGCCTAACGCGCCCTTGACCGCCTGACTGCTCCGGCCAGATTGGTCGGACCTCGGCCATGATCTTCGTCGCCTGGTTCTCGGTGATCCGCTAGACCTCACGGAAGCCGCTGGCGGCGCTGGTGGCGCTGGTGGCTGCCCGTCGCTTCGTCGTTGTCGTCCATGACCAGGATTCGGAAGCAGAATAGGCGGGCACAGGAATGGAGGGTCCCGCTACTTCATCGGCGCACAATCGGCTTGATGGGGTGCACCCAGAGTGAAGCCCCGCCGCGTAGTTGCGTTCAGCCAAGAGCGCGCGGCGGGGCTTCCGCCTGATGTCTACACCGACCCACCGACAACAACCCCGTACGGAGACTTATATGGCCTCACCCAGCCCCTCAGATTCCCCCGACGCCGCCAATGCGGCGCCTCGAACGCCAGACCAATCGACGATGCGGGAATGGTGGTTCGGTCTCACCGAGGATCAGCGAGAGGTACTTCGGCGCGGCAACGAACAGTTTCCAATGGGGTCGGAAGCGACCAAGCTGCTCATCGACACCGACTGTCCCGCGCTGCCGGTGGGCTCCACTTTCGAGCCGACGCCGGGATTCTCGCTCCCCATGCCCAATGAGGTAGCCGAATTGATCAACAGCGAGTAACCCCGCCGGCCCACGTGTGCGCGGGTGCCGTCGTGGACCTGAACTTCACTGCCGATGCTCGAGTAATCGTGGAGCCACTGCAGACAGGAGTCTTGGCAGCGAAAAGCGACTGGACCGCCCCGACGACGTCGAGACACGCCGGGAGAGACCGATGGTTCGGTCCTGCGATTGCGGTGGCCGGCGCGCGTGATGGACCGCGACTTGCTGCCATGCCGACGTGCACTAACCCGGCCGACGGCGCGGGCGTTCGGTCATTGCCGGTTCGCTACATTCCCGTTGCGCGGTAAGTGCGCCAGAACGCCCGGAGAGGACGACACTCGGTGGCATGGCTGAACACGATGCGGGACGGCGCGCGGCAGAACGCGCCGAGGAACTGGGGCAGCGGTCAGCCGAACTGGCGGACGAAGAGCCGCCCCGGTCGTTCGACACCGTGGCGGCGCGAATGCGTGCCGACGAGGCCGGTGACCGTGCAGAGCACGCGCACCAATCGGCCGCACGGGCTCGCCACCGGGCGGCCGACGCGCATCTCCGCGCCGCCGCCATTCACGAGGATGCCGCCGTCAGCGGTGTCGGCGATGACGCCGGGCACCGCGTCGCCGCCGACCGTCACCGGGCCGCCGCCCGCGCCGACGAGGCAGGCACTCAAGCCGACCGCACCGAAGCCGTCACGCCGGTGGAGTGACCAGGTGAGCGGTCGACACCGGCGGCCAAGGTGAATCCGTCATGGGGGCGGTCACCTCGGGACGTGTCGACTGACGTTAAGACACTCATAGTGACTCGACGACTTTGAGTGCGACGAGCCGAAGTGGCGTGTTGTCGGCCTGCGATATGGACCGCAGCATGTCGAAGGCGCGGCTCGCGTCAACCTTGAAGTGGTTCATCAGAATTCCCTTGGCCTGCCCGATGACGTCCCTGCCGGCCAGGGCAGCCTCGAATTGCGTCTCCCGGTGAGCGGTCATCATGGCCACCGTGGCCAACGTGGCAAGCAAGGCGCCGATCGCCTCCGCCGCCGGATCCGGGGCGCGCGGCTCCAAACCGAACAAGTTGAGCGCCCCGACCCCGTGGGGGGCGGTGGCCAGCTGGAAGGACAGCATGCTGTGCACTCCTGCCGCGACCGCGGCCGCGGCGTAACCCGGCCACCGCTCGTCCTCGCGTAGGTCCGTGCACCGAATCATCGATCCGCCGACCGCAGCGCTCAGGCAGGGACCTTGTCGGAGAGTCATTTGGACGTCGTCGAGCTCGGCGAGCAGCGGCACGGCGGTGGCGCTCACCGACCGTGCTCGGCCCTCGTCGGCGATGATCATGATGTCGGCGAAGTCGACGCCGTCGACGACCTTCACGGCGGTGGTGGTGATCGCGGTCAACGCCTGATGGAGCCCGGAGTCTGGGGCGTGCCCGTTGAGGAGGTCGGCCATTGCCGCGCGGATCGACTCGCCGTGCTCGGGCATCGGAGCTTCTTCCCGGACGGAGTTGAACCAACATCCAGGTGCGCCCTGCGCGTCAGTATGCGCGCACTTTGCCCGGCAAGCGTCATCGCGACCTGAACACGACGTGGACCACGCGTCATCGGGCATCCCGGCGCGGAGATCCTGCTTCGGAAAACCGCTTTCAGCACGCCAGTTTTGTCGGATGCCGCGTGACATCGTGGATGCAACACGCGAGCAGTTTGCTTGGCCTACTGTTGACCCGTCGAGGCGAACCAAGTCCCCGTTTGTCTCGATCGCTCAGTTGGCACGCACGAGTGTGTGGACCATCCCAGGGGTTTGCGTCCACTCAACCCCCGAACGGAGTCGGGCTCCGGCCATGACCGTCGACTCTTCCTCGGGTGCGCCCGAAGACCCTCGCGCTGATGCCATTCGGCGAATCGCCGCAGCTTCCGAGGTCATCGCGTCGGTCACGACGACCTGGCCCGTCGACGAAATCGTCGCGGCCAAAGCCGATCTCGCTCTCGCGGTGGGGGCGGCCCGAGATCTTGCCGTCTCGTGGCAGGCCGTCGGCGACGCGCTCGGAATGCGTCGCGGCAACGCCTACCAGCGGTTCCGCCAACGCCCCGCCTCGCGCATGTTCGCCATCCACGAGTCACCCATCGACGGTGTGACGGTGTTGACCCTGCGGGGCGATCTGGACGCGGTGACCGTGCCGCAGCTGAGCGGCGCCACCCACAGGACCCTCGGGGAGGTCGAGACTGGGGTCATCGTCGACCTCGAGGAGCTGACATTCCTGTCGTCAGCGGGGATGGGTGCGCTCGTCGCCGGGCACCGCGGCGCTCGGCTTCAGGGAAAGCGGTTCGGCGTCGTGACCAACAGTGCAATCAGCAAGAGGCCGATCACGTTGTTGGGCATAGACCAGACGCTCAACCTGTACGCCACGGTTCACGAGGCGATGCTGGGTCTACACCGTCCGGCTGGCGACCCGCCCGTCGATTGAGCGCGCCTACGCGAACCCAGGTTGGTTGCAGGGCGCCTCCGCCGTCACCATTCCTGGCAGTGTTTGAGCCAACGCCGGACACTGCCGCGGGGTCTCGCCGTCATCACCACGTTGACCACCAGTGCAAACGCCGATCTCATTCGTGCGAAACCGTGGCCCCGCGAAGGCGTCGCCGAATCCCGATGCCGCAGGCGGCAATCCGACTTCGCCGTGACGACTGTGGCCTGACGGAGCCCAAGGTTACTTCGAGGCCGTCGAGGCTGGTGAGCATGACGTCGTGGTCGGCGGCGACGTTCTTGAGTCACTGCAGGTCGGCGACGCCGAGCTGGGCGACGACGTCTTGCACGATCGCCAAGGCGCTGGCCACAACGGGTCTGGGGTTGAACCGCTGAACGTGGCGACTGTGCAGGCTTCGACGCCTTCGGTGTAGAGGATTTTACCGCCGCAGCTACCCCAGCTGTTCTGCTGGATCGTCCACGTCGAACCGGGTACCAGCGCTGCGATTTAGTTCGCGGCGGCGGTAACGACGGCCGTGTGCTGCTCTTGGGCGGCCTCGAGGGACGGCCGTTCTCGCAGATGGGTGTACGGATCCGAGGATGCGGGGCACGGCGGCGTGCTGGAGCGGCACTTCATCGGCCGCGCGGGACGGGCAGTGGTGGGGCCATGACCAGTTGTTGCGGGTCGAGGCCGGCGATGACCGCGGCGAGGTTGTAGCCGGACATGCGTAGCGCGCCGTGACCGTCGGGGCGGGGGTAGTCGGCGTGCCCGCCGACCCCCGCGCGTAGGACGCCGTCCGGGCTGGTGCCGGCCTGGGAGGACAGTTCGGGAAGGATGCCGCTGTAGGGGTCGATACCCCACCCGTGCAGCGGGGCGGTCGGCGCGATGACGCCGGTGACGAAGTCTTCCGGCGCCCGCATGACGAAGGCGTGTCCGGGGTCGAGTCCCAGCTGGCTGGGCGCGTACAGCTCCAGGCCGGGGGAGCCGTAGAACACGGCGTTGTCGACGGCCCGAATACCCTGGTCGTGCAGCTGTTGTAGGGCCAGGGACGAGGTGAGCGACCCGTAGGAGTGGCCGAGCACGCTGATCTGGGCGTTCGGGTTGCGCGCGTCCACGCTCTGCAGGTAGCCGGCGAGGTTCTTGGCGCCGGTCTGGGCGACGTCGTCGTTGAGGATCGGACCGAGGTCGGAGCCCAGGTTGTCCGGGTCGGGCGCGGCCGGTGGCTCGTAGCCCAGCCAGGCGATGGTGGAGGCGATCCCTGGGATCTCGAGGCGCAGCATCTCGCGTTGGGTGGTGTCGCGCAGATTGCTGGCCTCCTCGACCATTCCCGGCAGCGACTTGGCCGTGGTGCCCATGCCGGGCACGGTGACCCCGATCTTGCTGGCAGTGTCGGGGTTGCCGACCGCGACGGCGGCCAAAACGGGCTTGCCCGTGCCGGTTTGGGGGTCGTACACCGTCAGATAGGTTTCCGGGGCCTTGCCGAGAGCCTCGTCGACGGCGTCGAGTTCGTCGAGGTGCTTGCGCAGCGGGGACAGTTGATTGGTCACCCGTTGCAGCGCGTCGGCGGTCGCCTCGCTGTGATCACCGCGGTACACCTTCGTCATCAGGTCGTCGAACTTCTTCTGCACCGGAGCGACTCGTGCCGCGGCGATGGCCCGGTCCAGCCGCAAGCGTTCCTGGTTGGCGTCGCTGGCGACTTGGGTGGGGGTCAGTCCCTCCGGGCCGACGGACGGGCCCGCGCCGACCGGAATGGGGGCGTCGCCGTCGGCCATGTCGATCGCCGAGGCCAATTCCTGATCCACCTGGGCGGCCTGCAGGAGGATGCCGTCCAGGCGGGCCTGCAGGCCGGGGACGGCGAGCATCTGCTGGCGGCTGCGGGTGTTGCCGGGCGGCGCGACGATCCGGTTGGACACCGGGTCGACCTCCAGGCCGGCGGCCGCGGCGTCGGCCCGCAGCTGGGCGAGGTCGGTCTTCACCTTCTCCACGCCGTCGGCGGCGCGGTCGGCGGCGCGGGCCACCGCTAGTGCTTCCCGGCCGTGGGCGTCGAGGTCGGCCCGGGTGGTGGCCACCGCGTGCCGGGCGGCCTCGGCGGCGTCACCCTCCCAGCTGGTGAACGCAGACAGGGTGCCCAGGTCTCGGGCCACCCCGGTGCTGGTGCGGTAGCGCTGGGTGCCGGCGTGGAAGACGTCCCGTACGAACTCCGCGTTCCACCGATCGACGTCGGCAGCCGACAACCCCATGGGTCGACCCTAAGGGCGACGCGAAGGCCCTCCGGCAGAACTTTCGGCGGCCCGGGGACGCGCCACGGACGGGGTGGGGCCGCCGCGGCGGCGCGGTTAGGGCGCGACGGTGCGGCAACGGCGGTGCGCGACCCGGGCGGGCGTGGCCCCGTCGTGTCCCGGCGGCGACGGCGCGGATCGGTGCCCGGTGCTGGTCAGCGGCCTTGGGTGCTTGCAGCGGTGGGGTGCGGTTCTGACGGAGGGGACCGATAACCGGGGCCGTGCGGCAAAGTCCCGACGCCGAAAATTGCCGCCGATTTCAGGGTGATACCGCCGGTAAGGTTTCCCGCATGGCGCTGAATCTGACCTCCCGGGTCCAGGTGACGGCTTCGCGTTTCTGGAACAAGCGCAACGCCGCGGCCCTGAGCCATCACGGCGTGCGACTGGACTACGACCCGGAGTCGCGTCGGACGGCGGCGCTGATCCTCGGATTCACCATCACCCTGGTCGCCGTCGGACTGATGTTCCTACTGTCGTGGTTCAAGCCGGCCGGTCAAGTCGGGCAGTCGAAGATCCTCGCGGACCGCGACACCGGCGCGCTGTACGTGGTCGTCGACGGCCGGTTGCATCCGGCGCTGAACCTGATGAGCGCCCGGCTGATCGCCGGGGAGAACGCCAACCCGACCTTCATCAAGGCCGTCGACCTGGAGAAGTACCCGCAGGGCACCACGGTCGGCATCGTCGGCGCCCCGGCAGCGATGCCGCTGCGCACCGGAGCCGCCTCGCAGTGGGCGGTGTGCGACACCGCCCCCACCTCGACGGCGATGACCTCCGCGGCAGATGCGCCGATCGTCACCGCGATCGCCGGGCCCGTCAGTCTGGGCGCCCGGTCCGAACCCCTGCGGAACCCGGACGCGGTGCTGGCCAGTCACGACGGCAAGACCTACGTGGTGTGGGGTGGGCAGCGCTCGGAGATCGACCTGGCCAACAAGTCGGTGGCCCTCGCGTTGGGGGTGGATTCCGCTGCGCCGGAACCGATCCCGATGTCGACGGCGTTGTTCGACGCGATCCCGGCGACCGACCCGTTGGCCAGCCCCGCGATCCCCAATGCCGGCGCACCGTCGCCGTGGGACCTCGGCGCGGGTGCGGTGATCGGCTCGGTGCTGGCGGTGGGGGATCTCAACGCCCCCGGCACCGACACGCTGTACGTGTTGTTGGGCAATGGGGTGCAACGGATTTCACCGTTCGTGGCGTCATTGCTGCGGTCGGCGAACTCCTTCGGCGACGTCGCCCCGGTGGCGGTGTCCCCGGACCGGCTGGCCAACGTGCCGGTGGTCGACACCTTGCCGGTGTCGTTCTATCCGGCCACCCGGCTGCGCCTGGTCGACACCACCGTCGACGGGACCACCTGCCTGGCGTGGTCGAAGGGTGCCGGTGACCGGGCCGCGCAGATCACCGTGCTCTCGGGTCAGGGGCTGCCGATCCCCGCCTCGGCGGATTCGCGGCTGGTGCGGCTGGTCAAGGACGTCCGGGCCGACCCGACGTCGGTGGAGGCCGACCAGGTGTACATCGCCCCGGGGGCGACGAACCTGGTGATGACAACCAGTGCGTCGCCGACCGCGGCCAGCCGGGAGTCGCTGTGGTGGATCTCCGATCAGGGGGTGCGCTACGGCATCGAACTGGAGCAGAAGGCGCTGGAGTCCCTCGGCGTCACGCCGGCGAGTTCCGGGCAGGCCCCGTGGCCGCTGATCCGGGTGTTCGCCCCGGGTCCCGCCCTCACCCGGGCCGACGCGATGACCCAGCACGACAGCCTGACCCCGGTCGTCGGCGCCGAGGCGCTGCCGACCCAGCAAGCCGGTGGCTGACCCCCGTGAATGAAAGTCCAGGCACCGAAAACTGGTGCGGATATTGGCATTACAGCGCCCTTAGGATGGGAACATGACCGACCGCCAGGACCACGAGTTCAGCCAGGCACGGGAGCCGGACGGCCCCGGTGCGGGCTCCGCGGGGGTCCCCGACCCACCGGCCGACGCACCCCGCCACGCCGATCCCTTCGCCGACGCCCGATCCGCCACGTCGGCACCGTTCGGGGACGGCGCGCCCGCGCGGGGTGAGGACTCGTTCGGCTCACCCGATCGCGGCGGATCGCACGCCGTTCCCGAGTTCGGCGCCCCGCCGGCCGGCGGGTCGGAGGAGCCCACCGTCGCGGTGCCCCCGCGCTCGGAGAGCACCGGACCCACGACCGCGCTGAGCCCGGATCGCGGTGGCCGCCCGACACAGCCGCCGCCACCGCCGCCCGGTTACGGTCCGCCGCCGTCCCCGCCGCCCGGCTACGGTCCGCCGACGCAGCAGATCACCCCGGAGATGATGGCCCGGGCGCGGGGGCTCCGCGAGACGAACATGGGGCAGGCGCCCGGTCCCGACCCTCGCCAGGGACCCCCGCAGTGGGCCCCCGCCCGGCCGGGAACCCCGTATCAGCAACAGTGGAACGGCCCGCCACCCCCCGGACAGCGCCTGCCCGGACCGCCTCCGGGACCGCCGCAGGGACGCCCAGGTCAGCAGCCCCCGCCGGGGCCGTGGGGTGAGACCTCTGGCGGCTGGCCGGCCGAGGGTTTCCGCAGCGGCGCCGCGCCGGCCAACTTCAACTACACCGACTCGATCCGCTCCTCGGACCTGGTGCCCACCCGCAAGCTGCCGCCGCGGCACGGCTGGCGCAAGGGCGTCCTGCTGGCGACGTTCGGTCTGGTCAACCTGGGCCGCTCACCGGATGAGCGTCGCCACGACGACCTGGTGGCCAAGACCCGCACCCTGCTGCGGGGCCGGTACAAGATCGGTGTGCTCGGCAAGGGCGGCACCGGCAAGACCACCCTGGCCGCCAGCCTGGGCTCCATCCTGGCCGAACTCCGTCAGGACGACCGGGTGGTGGCCATCGACGCCGACACCGCCTTCGGCAAGCTGGCCAGCCGCATCGACCCGCAGGCCGCCGGGTCGTACTGGGAGCTGGCCGCCGATCAGCACCTGCACAGCTTCGCCGACGTCCGCTCCCGGGTGGGCAGCAACGCCGCCGGATTGTTCGTGCTGGGCGGGGAGCACAACGTCGCCCGCCGGCGGGTGCTGGACCCGGCGATCTACCGGGAGGCCGCCTCCCGGCTCGACAACCACTTCACCATCTCCATCGTGGACTGTGGCTCCACCATGGACTCCCCGGTCACCCAGGAGGCGTTGTCGGACCTCGACGCCCTGCTGGTGGTGTCCTCGCCGTGGCTCGACGGCGCGTCGGCGGCCGGTCAAACACTGGAGTGGCTGGCCAACAACGGCTACACCGGTCTGCTGCACCGGACCGTGATCGTGCTCAACGACTCCGACGGGCACGCCGACAAGCGGACCCGCAAGGTGCTCCTCGAGCAGTTCGGCGCCCGCGGCCAGGTCGTCGTCGAGGTGCCGTATGACCAGCATCTGCGCCCGGGCGGGGTGATCGACGTCGACACCCAGATCGACCGGGTCACCCGGCGCCGCATCCTGGAGATCGCCGCGGCCGTGGCCGAACACTTCGCCGCCACCACGGACGGCCCCCGGGAGCGCCGATGACCGCGCTGCACCCGGCCCGGCCGGTCCTGGCCACCGGGGCGGCCCCCCTGGTCCCGTCGTCGTGCCGGGTGTCGATCCTGGTCGGCGACGACCACCAGGTGGACATGGTGCTGCCCGCGGCGGTGCCGCTGGCCGCGCTGGTCGACGCCACCCGCGACGCGATCAACCGGCAGCTGCGCAGCACCGGCGAGGACGAAATGCCCCGCCGCAGTTATGTGTTCGTCCGCGCCGCCGGGATGACCGAGCTGGCCGGGGACACCTCCCTGGCCGCCCAGGGCGTCACCGACGCCGACCTGTTGGCGCTGGTGCCCGCCGACCGGGCGGTGCGCTACACCCCCAACATCGAGAACGTCTCCACCGCGCTGGCGCGCTGGGCGCGGGAGCACTTCCCGACCGTCACCCCGCGCGACGCCGCGATGGTCGCGGTGCTGCTGGTGCTGGTCGCGCTCGGCGCGTGCGCGACGATCCTGTGGCGGATGCGGTGGGCCGGTGCCGACGGCTGGCTGGTGCCGGCGGTGTTCGGCGCGGCCGCGGTGGTGCTGATCGTGGTGTCCTGGTTGTGCACCCGGCTGCGGACCGAGACGTTCGTCGTCGGGGCCACCGGCGCCGCCGCGGGCGTGGCCGCCATGCTGGCCGGGGCGAGCGCCCCACCCGGGCCACATCCCGGCGCCCCCAACGGATTCCTCGCCGCCCTGGTCGCCGTCGTCGCCGCAGTGGCGCTGTCACGGGCCACCGGCCGCTACCGGGTGGCCGCCGCCGCGGTGACCACCGTGGCCGCCGCCGGAATCGGCGCCGGGCTGGTTCGGATGTTCTTCGACGTGCCCGGCCAGCGCATCGCGGTCGTGACGTTGGTGGTGGTGCTGGTGGCCTCGGTGATGTCCTCGCACCTGGCGCGGGCGATGGCCAAGGTGCCGCGCCAGAGCTTCCGGTCGATCACCGGCGACGACCTGTTCGCCCGGGCACCCGGTCAACCGGAGGACACCCTGTCCCCGGTGGCCGACGCGCCCGACGACGTCACGCTGCGCGGCGAGCAGGTCGGGGAGATGGCCTTGCGGTCCAACCGGGTGCTGCGCGGCGTGCTCACCGGCATCGCCGCGGTGCAGGTGACCGCCTCCTGGTTCGCGATCCACCCCGGCCACGGCAGCCAGTGGCCGTTCGTCGCCGTGGTCACGACGTGTGCGTTGATCTCGGTGCTGCGGGCCCGGGCGTTCCGGGACCGCCGCTGCTCGATCACGCTGGTGGTGGGCGCGACGCTGTCGTTGTTCGCCATCCCCACCCACGTCGCGCTGGCCGCCGACGCCACCGCGACGGCCACCGGACTGTGGTGCGCGGCGGTCGTGCTCGCGCTGGCCGCGGCGGCCCTGACCGCCGGTGTGCTGGTGCCGAAGCGGATGTTCTCCGAGACCTTCCGCGAGCTGGTCGAGTACCTGGAGTACGCGCTGTACGTCCTGGTAGTGCCGTTCGCGGCCTGGGCGATCGGCTACCTGCAGTACGTGCGGAACCACTGATGAGCCGCGCGCGACGCACCATGGCCGGCGTGGGTGCGGCGGCCCTGCTGGCCGCACACGTGGTGGCCCCGCCGACGGCGTGGGCGGTGGCCCCGCCGGTCATCGACCCCGGCGCCCTGCCGCCGAACGACACCCCCGGTCCGCCGGAGCTGATGCGTCAGCAGATGGCTTGTGCCGCACCGGCCGTCGTCGCCGACCCCGACCTGGGGGAGGCAGCTCCCGGCAACGTGATGCTCGACCTGCGCCGGGCCTGGCAGTACTCCACCGGTGCCGGGGTGTCGGTGGCGATCATCGACACCGGGGTGACCCCAAACCCGCGATTTCCCAGCCTGTTTCCCGGCGGAGACTACGTGATGGGCCTGGCCAACGGCGGGCTGACCGACTGCGAGAGCCACGGCACCATCGTCGCCTCCATCATCGGGGCGGCACCGTCGAACCCGGCGGACCGTCCGACACCCAAGCCGGCCGGGATCGGCGCCCCGCCGCCACCGCCGCCGGTGCCGGCCAACCCGGCTCCGACGATTCCCCCGCCCCCGCCTCCGAAGCCGTCCACGGTCACCGTGACCGCACCACCCCCGCCGCCCCCGGCACCACCACCACCGCCGGCGCCGGACGCCCCGGCCAGCGGTCCGGAGGACCCAACCGGTGGGGTGGCCCTGGTGCCCCCGCTGCCGCCCGGCGCGCCCGACGGCATCGTCGGAGTCGCCCCGGACGCCACCCTGATCTCCATCCGGCAGTCCTCCCCGCAGTTCGGCCCGGCCAACCCCACCCCGGAGGAGGCCGAAACCCACCGCAAGGCCGGTGACGTGGTCACCCTGGCCCGCGCCATCCGCCATGCCGCCGACCTGGGGGTGAAGGTCATCAACGTGTCCTTGGCGTCGTGCATCAACGCCGCCGCCCCGATCAACCAGGACCCGCTCGGCGCGGCGGTGCGCTACGCCGCAGTGGAGAAGGACGCCGTCATCGTCGCCGCCGCCGGTAACAAGGGCGACCCGCTGCAGCCCGACTGCGGCCAGAACCCGGCGTTCAACCCGCTCAACCCCGACGACCCGCGGGACTGGGCCGGGGTACGGACGATCGTCACCCCCGCCTGGTACTCCGACTACGTGCTCTCCGTCGGTGCGGTCACCCCCGACGGGCAGCCGATGCCCGACAGCATCGCCGGACCGTGGGTCGGCGTCGCCGCCCCCGGCTACCGCATCATGGGACTCTCGAGCGTGAACGGCACCCCGGTCAACGCCATGCCGGCGCGTGACCCCGGGACCGGGTATGGCTTCTGGGGCACCAGCTTCTCCGCGGCCTACGTCTCCGGCGTGGCCGCCCTGATCCGCGCCAAGTTCCCCAATCTGACGGCCCACCAGGTGATCCGGCGGATCACCGAGACCGCGCACAACCCGCCGCACGGGGTGGACAACGCCGTCGGGTACGGCGTGGTCGACCCGGTGGCGTCACTGACCTTCGACGTGGCCCCAGGGGACAGCAAGCCCGTGGAACACCTCACCACCGACCTGTACGTCCCGCCACCCCCACCGGCACCGGACCACCAGGCCCGCACCATCGCCTTGCTGGGCGGGGCCGGGGTGCTGGTGGTGGCCGCGCTGCTCGGCGGCGTGGTCGCGATCCGCCGGAGGATGTCGTGAAGGCCCGCGCCGTATCCGTGCGCCCGGTGCTGCCGGTGGTGATCGCCGTCGAGGTGGTCGCACTGGTCGCCTTCGCCGCCTTGACCCCGACCCGCTTCGGGTGGTGGCCGGCCGCGGCGGTCACCGCGGTGACCCTGATCCTGCTGGCGGTCACCGTGCACCGCCGCAACGCCGCCACCTGGGTACGCGACCGGATCCGGTGGCGGGCCACCCGCACCGCGGTGGTTCGAGCCGGCGCCGCGGTGGACCTACCGCTGGGCAGCAGCATGTGCGGGGTCCGGGTGGAACCCGACGAGGCCATCACCATGGTCGACGTCGCCGGCCGGGCGTACGCCCCGACGTTCCTGCGCGGCTCGACGGTGTCCCGCACCGTGAACGTGCTGCCGCTGCGCGTGCTGGTCGACGCGCTCGACCAGCCCGGCGGGCTACGGCTGGCCGGGATCGACGTGGTCTCCGCCGGGCACCGGGTGCGTCGCGGCACCGACTACCCGGCGCTGTACAGCACCCTGCTGGCCGACCGGCCCGCCGCCGGTGCCCGCAGCACCCGACTGATCGTCCGCCTGGACCTGCACGACTCGGTCGAGGGCCTGGTGTACCGGCAGTCCATCGGCACCGCCGCCGCCGCCGCGACCGACCGGATCCTGACCGCGCTGCGCCAGGAGGGGGTGCGCTGCACCGCACTGACCGCCGCCGAACTGGACGCCGCCCTGGAGGAACTGTCGGTCGGGCTGGCCAGCGCACCGGTGCCGCCCGCACCGGAGGACACCGCCGAGCAGGATCCCGAGAGCACGGCGGCCGTCTCCGCGACGCGCACCGCCGCGCCGGCGGTGCGCCCGGAACTGGTGGCGGCGCCGCGCCGCGGCCCGGGCACGCAGGTGAAGTGGCGCACCGTGGACAGCCGCCCCGGACATCTGACGTCGTACTACTTCTCGCCGGAGGACATCACCACCGCCTCCCTGCACCAGATGTGGGCGCTGCGCAGCGACGCCGTCGTGCACACCGTCTCGCTGCGCAAGGACCGCTCCGGGGACCCCGAGACCGGCGGCAAGGTGCTGGTGTCGGCGCTGGTGCGGACCGACGACCCGCAGGTGCCACAGCAGCCACCGACGCTCTACCTCAACCCGCTGCCCGGCGCGCAGGGCGCGGCGGTGCTGCGGACCGCGCCGACGTCACGCCCGAAGCTGGAGCTGCCTGGGCTGGAGCTGACCGACCCGGACGCCCTGGAGATTCCGATCGGCCCGACCGGCATTCTGGTCGGCGCCGCCCTGGCCGACGACCCGGCGGCGCGGCCGGAGGTGCAGCGCGACGACCTGGTGATGGTGGCGCTGACCGACCCGCACCGGACCACCCGCATCGTGATGGACACCTCGGAGTTCTACGTCCGTCAGCTGGTGATCCGCGCCGCCGCGGCGGGGGAGCGGATCGCCATCTACTCCCAGCGGCCGGACCGCTGGATGTCGGTGGCGCAGCCCAATGTGGCTGTCGTGCAAAGTGGTCGGCGCGCGGAGTTCGTGCCGACCATCGTAGTCAACGACCACCCCACCAATCCGCCGTCGGCGGGACTGGCGGCGACGGTGATCACCGCCGCCCGCGGCGGGAACGCCGACCCCAACCCGGACCTGCGGTTCGTACAGACCTCGAAGACCACGGTGCGGATCACCTCCGCCGAACGCACCCTGGACGTGGGGATCATCGCGTTCCGGCAGGAGCAAGCCTGGACGGGATAGGCGGGCCATGACGGCCGGGGTGCCGAGACGTGCTGCAGCAGTGTCCAGTTCGGCGGCGTCGGCGCGACGGTCATCTCGCCGACGCCGCCTGAGGGCGGCGGCTCAGGACTCGCAGGCGATCCCGTCGCCGTCACGATCCTGGCTCGACACGTAGTCCGGATCGCCCTGCGGAATGTCCCAGCGGTTGTCGGCGTGCGCTGCGGTGCAGTTCTTGTACGGACCGGCAGCCGAGGCCGCCGGTGCGATTCCCACGGCGACGGCGGCGACAGCGGCCGAGGCGATGACGAGACGAATGAACACGGTTCCCCCTGAGGTGACGATGGCGCGGGCCGACCCGGGCCCGCACGAACTGTAGAGCTGAGCTGAGCAAGATCGCAAGTAGCTGCTGGCTAATTATTCTGGGCCGAGCCGGCGCAGCAATCGCCGGCGACGAATGTGGTCACACCTCCGGGTACTGACGCGGCTGCGCCAACAGGGCTATGGCGACGCCAACCGGCCCCAGCAGCAGAAACGTGCACCAGAAGAAGTGGGACGCCCGATCGTCGGGCGCCACCACAGCTGCCAATAGCGCAATGAGCAGCCACACCACGAACGTCACGGCGGCGAAGTACAGGAAACTTCCCGCCAGCAGGTCGAGGAGTTGCTGAATGCGTGGATCTTGGGTAGCCATGGATGGATTCTCTCGCCGAAGACGCCGAGACGACGTGGCGTGCCGTCAGACAGGGAACGGCTCGGCCTCGGACCGTTTCGCACGCGAGCTGGGATTGCTGCGTTGAAGAGGGCGCGGGAGGACTTACGTTAAGGCGTGCACGACGTTCACCCGAACGGTCCGAAGGAGTGGAATGTGACCTCACCCCCGTGGGAGCCGCCACGGCCGCCGTATGGCCCGCCGCCGGGATGGCCCCCGCCAAACCCCAACGGGCCGTTCGGCGGTCCGCAGCAGCCGCCACCCGGAGCGGCGCCGGGATGGCCGCCGGCGCCACCACCGCCATACGGGGCCCCGCAGCCCTACGGGCATTACGGCCCGCCGGCACCACAACCGCACGGTGGGTACGGTCCGCCGCCGCCTCGGCGGCGCAAATCGTCCAGGGGCTGGATCATCGGAGGCTGCGCGGCCGCGGTGATCCTCGTGGGCTTGGGCGTCGTCAACGCAGTCGGAGGAATTGGTCCGCGCGACGAGCAGTCCTACCAGGCGGGTCGATCGGCCGCTGACGGCGGCCCGACCATGGTCAAGTTCGCGGGGACCTCCCCGGAGGACTACTGCAAGCAGCAGTTCACCTTCGCCAATCCGCTGGGCCAGAAGAGCAAGTACCACCGCGGTGACTACATGGATGGCTGCCTCGACGCGATGAAGGAACAGTTGGACGGCAAGTCGTGACCGTCGCTCGCGACCGATACGAAAAGTCCACTCCCGCGGTACCGCTGGGTCGCCGTCGTCGGTGATGCGGAAAGTCAGTTCGGGTCGGGACCTGCCGACAGAGCGTCGCATCGGCGGTCGGGTGTGGGCGGTGGCCATCCGATCATCGCCGCTCACAATCCAATTCGTGCTCGGGCTACTGTTCATACTGCTGTGGTTCATGGGCTGGTCACGCGGCTGGCCGGCAACCACGCGGGCCGATGAGCGGACCAATCTCCTGGCGGCCACCACGGCCGCAGCCCTGATCGGGGTGGCCGTGGGTGCGGCATTGGTCACCCGGCCGCGATTGACGCTCCGCGGCGTCGGATTCGGCGTCTTGGGGTCGTCCGCGGTCACGCTGATTGGGGGAGTCGGATTTGTCCTCTGGCTGTGGTGAACACCCCCGGGGCGAGTCCCCGGACACCGCCGCGGACGACCGGTACGGACCAGCGGGATACGTCGCCGTCGTCGTGACGACCTTGCTCTCGGAGGGACTCACCTGGACGCTGCTGCCCTTCGCGCCCTACCTGGTGCCCGTGGTGGTGCTGCCGGTCGCGGCGGTGGCCGCGGTCCTGGGGTACGGGCTGAGTCGAGTGGGTGGCACAGTCGGACGAGTCGGCCGGGGGGTATCGATCGGCTGCTGGTCCGGGCCGCTGACCGCCGCCCTCGCCGTGCTGGTGGTCATCGCCGGGAAGGCCGTCGACGTGCTGTGACCATCGCCGCCAACTCAGAAGGGTGGCGGCGGTGGGGCCGGCCAGTTCGGGATGTCACCCTCGTTCTTCGCCGTCGACAACCGCACCGCTGCGGGACCAATCGCGATGTTGCAGTGGGTGTTCACCGCGGGACCGTAGGTAATGGCGTCGCAGGTGAGGCAGTGCCAGATCGTGTGCCCTCCGCCGCCGTGCCCCCCGCAGGCCGTGTGCCCGACGAGGGTCTGGTGCGGACCGAGACGGTGACCGTTGGGGCAGTGGGTCGGCGGCTCGGTGATCCACTTGCCCCGCCACTGGATGAGATCGCCAACCGCCACCGGATGAGTGTGCGGCCGGGCACCGACAGGACGGGCCGCGAACGCCCGGCTGCCCGTGGCAGTGCGACGCGAACTGGGCTCTCGCCGGACGAGCGAGAGAAGCACGCGGAGCCGCATCTTTTCCCTTCGACGAGACGGTTGAGCGCAGCGGTCCTGGGCACAGACCCCCATGGAGGCAAACGAACACTTCGATTCGCCGGGGCGGGGAGCCGCAGACAAGGCGACAGCTTGGGCCGAACTGTTCCGTCGAGCAGCAGAGCTGTGCGTCATCGCCCGCACCGTCGTCTCGGCAGCCGAAGACGTCTGCGCCCGCAGTGAGCGCCTCGTATCGCTGTCCGAGCGACACCGGCGGCTGAGATCCTCCACGCCGGAACCGCCGGGCTCGGATCCGAGGGCTCCGGAGTAACGGATCGGCGGGGTCAGGTTGATGCATCACGACGGTCCGAAGCAATGCGTCGTCGCCAACGAGACTGGCCCCGCCAACCCAGGGGGGATTGGGTGGCAGGGCCGAGTCGATTTCGGAGGACGATTGGGGGGAATGCCCTCCAACCACCACCCTAGACGAACTGGCAAAGACGCAGCCCAAGCAAACCCACACCGCGCGCACTGACCGCACGTGGGGATCAGTGACAGATGTGCGGGCCTAAGCAGTCGGCCGAACGCGGCCACCTCGAAGATTTTGTGCGGTGGCCTTGCGGCGACGTGCTCCATAATCGATCCATGTCGTTGGCGCAGGCGTGCACCGAGGTGCAGGCCATCATCGGGCGAGCACAGTCGCTGTTCGCCGCGACGCCCGAGCCACCTGCCGCGGCGAGCACCTCGGCCAGTCAGCTCCGCACCGCCGCCGCGGCGACGGCCACCAGCGCGCAGGCCACCACGGAGCTCTCCGGTGAGCTGGTGAGCGCGCACCGCGGGTTCGCCGGCCGCTCGACCGGCGAGCTCACCGCCGCCGCCGGCGCCGACACCACGCTTTCGGCCCGCGCGGAGGCCGCAGCAGAACTCAGCCGTGCGGGCGCGGCCCGCCTCGCCGCCCTGGCCCGCGAGTCGGAGGCGACGTCGCGTGCCGCCGCCTCCGTCACCACCCCCGCAGGTCAACGGGCAATCCTCGCCGCGCTGAAGTCTCAGGTCGATCGGGCATCGCAGATCGTCGACGAGACCCAGCAGCGTGCCGGCGAGCTGGCCGGCCAGGTGCGGATGGTGGACTATCCGCTCGACGCCCCGTCCACGCCCGCTGAGCCGCCGGATCCGAACCACCTCCCCCAGTCGACGCTGGACGGCATCCACGGCACCGGGTCCCACGACATGCCGATCATCAAGGCGCCTGGCGAGCTGGGGCCGCCGAGCACCGGAATGTTCCCCGGCGGCACCACGTACGTGGAAGCCATCCCGGGGTCCGGGGTCTGGGTTCCGTCCGACCAGATCAGCGGAAAGCTGTGGATGCCGTCTTATCCGGGTGAACTCGCCCCCCACGGCTACGAGGAAATCGCGCCCGGCATCTGGTGGCCCCAGCCGCCGTCGGTGGACCCGACGATGGATCGGCCGTCCTACCGCGGCTGACCGATGAGTGCTTGTGATGCCAGACATTTCGTGCAGGATGCTCAAGACGGCGCCGGTAAGGTCGACGCCAAGGACGTCCACGGACATCGACGAGGAGCGGCCATGCCGGCGAACAGGGTCACCGTCGTGCCCGAGGATCTCGTCGCCTCGGGCGAGCAGGTGTCGGTGCACGCCGACGAGCTGCTGACCACGCACACGGCCACCACCTCGTGGGTGGAGTCGTCCCTGCCCTACCTGCCGGCGGCGGGTGCCGCGGCGTTGGCGGCGAAATCGGCCAAGTGGCAGGCGGTTACCACGACGTTGACCGGCCGACTAAGCGAACACTCCGAGGCGCTGCACGGCAGCGCGATGGGCTACCAACGGGTGGACGGGGCGAATGCGGCCACCATCGGAGCCGTCGCCGAGGGGCTGACCGGCGCGCTGGATTGACCGACCCGCCGGTGGACGCGTCCGCACGGCAGCCGCGACGGTCGCCCGCGGGAATCTCCGTGGCATGAGATCGTGTGCGTGCGTCGGCTTTTGGGCGCCGCAACTTCGTGCAGTGACCGCCCTCTGGGCGACTTAGGCTCGAACCATGTCACACGCTGGGAGCGTCGACCGGTTCGACTCGGTGCGGCGGGCCTGGATCGCCCGACATCAGGGATGGTCGACGATCCAGCGGCGTCGCGCCGAGCGGCTGGGTCGCCGCATCCGAGCCCGCCAGCGCGACCACGCCTCAGCGGTGCCCGATCCACATGACGACACGTCGTTGCCACCGGTGTGGTTGCGCCCCGTGCGGTCACCGGCCGCCCACGTGGAGGTGACGCTGCTGTGGGTGGTGGTGGCGCTCGTGCCGCTGGGGTTGGCGGGCGGCTACGCCGTCAAGGCGGCGGTGACCCGGCTCATTCCCGACACGCTGCGCGGATATCCGGTCATGGCGTTGTCGGTCTCGGCGATGACGTTGAGCGCCTTGACCGTTCTGCTGGGCGTCACCGTGTACCAGCCGGGGGATTCCCTTCGCGGGGCGGTGGTTGGGCCGTGGGTGTGCGCACAGATCGCCGCAGTGCCGGCCGCGGCGTCCGTGCTAGGGATCGCGGAGGGTTGGCTGGCGGTTCCGGCGTCGCGACAGTGGTTTCCGCTGATCCCCCCGCGGGCGGCGCTATCGTCGGCCGAAGCGGTCGAGATCCTGGGTGGCTATGACACAACCGGTCCCGCACTGCTCGAGCCGCAGCCGCTGCGGCGGCCGGGGGAGCGGACCCGATGAGCGTCGGGCGGCTACCCGTCGCAACGAGGATCGGCGACACACGGCTCGTGTGTGCCAGCGTCGCCGCGGCCGGCGGTGAACGCGGCCACCAGGTCCGGGTCGGCGTGGAATTCCTCGGCAAGGCGGTGGTGGACGCCCTCCAGCTCGTCGAGTCTGGTGACGAGGGCGTTGACCTCTGCCCGGGTCTGGTCGACGAGACCCTTCAGCCGGGTCATCAGACGGGCGACGACCTCGTCGGCGGACACCGGTCGGGCGCCGTCCGCGGTGCGGCTCGCCCGCGCGGTGACCGACAGGGGGTACCCGCCGAGCAGCACCGCGGCGGAGGATCCCGGCTCCCAGCCCAGGCTGAGGTCCAGGCGGAGCAACGTTCGTACGCGCGGGGTGTTCTGGCTGCTCCGGTGCAGAACCTTGTGCAAGGTACTGGCTTCCGGCCCGCCGCGGGCGGCGACGTCCTCCTTGGTCATGCGCAAGGTGTCCAGCCGGCGGTCGACGAAGTGCAGGAGTCGACCAACCCCGTCGGCGGGAACCGTCATGCGTCGAACCCTACCGCAGCTCACAGACCCTGCCGGACACCAATTTTCGCGTCACGACGTTGTCGGACGCCGGTGGTGGAATGACGCCATGAGGACCTCGGTGGGCATCTTGGGAGCGGCGCTAATCATGGTCGCGTTGGCCGTCTCTTCGGCCGTGACGCTGGTGGCTGCCGCCGCGCCGTACCTTCTGCTCGCGGCAGTGGTGTTCGCCGTGGCCCGCGCCGCCGGGCACCGTGGGAGGCCGCCGGCCGTCGAGCGTCGGCCGGGCCGACGCCCGGTACCAAGCCCCCGGCCGGTGGACGCCGGGAGATGGGTGCTGGTTTCGGTGTGGGTGGCTCCCGACCAGAGCCGGCGGTCGTTGCCGGTGCTGGACGCCGAAGTGATCGCCGACGGGAGACCGCGACGATGAGCGAGGTGAGTGGCGACGGACGTATCTGGGTGGCCGAGCAGCTGTTCGGTGCCGATCCCTGCCCCCGCCCGGCCAGCCACCCGGACCACCCCGGCGTCGGGTCGACCGGTGAGACGACGTCGGCGGTGGTGGAGCTGGACGAGGCACCCCCAGATCGCACCAGGGCCGCTGCGCCAGAGTGTGATCCGAACACCGGCGCCCGCAAGGCCGCGCTGGGACTGCTCGCCCTGTTCGCGGTCGCGGTCGTCGCGATCACGAGCACGTTGGTGGGGTCGGGCGGCGAGGACCCGCCCGCGTCGCCGTCCGTCGGCCCTCCGGTGGCGCCGGTGGCACCGGTGGCCGCCCCCAGTGGTGCCGCCCCGGCCGGTCAGGACGAGGCGGTTCGTTACACCGCCAGCGCCAACTGCCCGGCGGGATCCACCTCCGCGGCGGCGCTGACCGACCCGCGCAGTGGAGCGGCGTGGGTGTGCGTGCGCGGACAGTTAGGCGCCCGGGTGGACGGGCAGGTGCTGCGCGTCGACTTGGGTGGCAGCTACGTGCTCTCCGCGGTGTCGATCACCACCGGCTGGGTGGCCAGAATCCCGGGCGGGGTGGACGAATGGCTCCAACACCGCGTCGTGAGCCGGTTGCAGTACGTCTTCGACGACGCCGACCGCACCATCGTCACCCAGGACACCGGCGACGTGCACGGTCCGGTCACCACGGCGCTGCCGACCCGCGTGCTGGCCTCGAAGGTGACGGTGATCGTGCTGCAGACCGCGCGGCCCGCCGCGTCGCCACCGGTGGACCCCAGCGCCGACGCCACACTCGGTGTCGGCGACTCCGGCCTCGCGCCGTTCGCGGCACCGCCGGACACCGACGGGACCGTGACCACCGATCCGTTGCCCGCCGCCGAGGGGGGCGACGACCCGGTTGACGCCACCTTCGCGATCAGTGGGCTGTCGTTCTTCGGGCACCCGCCGCGGTGAGCGAGCAGTGATGGCGATGTCGAAGACGTGGGCCGGACGACTGCGTCGCGCCCGCCGACACGGGTCCCGCGCCGCGACGGTCGTGCTGGTCGCCCTCGCGTTGCTTGGCGGGGCGGCGGCAGTGAAGGTGTTCCTGGTACCCGACCGGCCCGACGTGGAGGCGATCGCCAGTCAGGTCGACGACCGCCGCGATCAGGTCGGCGCGTTCGCCGCCGACTTCGTGGTGGCGTGGCTGACCGCCACCACCGCCTGCCATCAGGATCCCGGACCTGCCGACGGAACCTGCCGGGACGCCGACCGCGACGTCCTGCGACGCTATCTGACCGTGCCCGACGACACCCCGCTCACGCTTCCGGTCACCCCGGCGGCGGTGGTCACCAGTCCGCAGGTCGTCTCCGTCGTCGACGCCGGTTCGGTCGCCGACGCGCAGCTCTACGCGGTGGTGGTCGCCGTCGACGAGCGTCCCTACCCGTCTGCCGCGGCCACCCGCGCCTACTACCGGGTGCCGACGTCGCTGTGGCACTACCAAACTCGCGCCGTCGCCCTCCCCACCCGCGTCAACGGTCCCGGACCCGGCGTAGACCTGGGACTGAACTACCGGCAGGCTCTGAGCAGCGCCAGCCCCGTCTACGCCGTGGTCCGCGGATTCGTCAACACCTATCTGACCGCCACCACCGGCCTGGACCGCTACGTGATCGCCGGCACGGCCCTGACCCCGGTGGGTGGCTACCGGAGCGCGGTCGTCAGCAGCGCCGCGACGACGGACCCGATCCCCGACCACCCCGCCCCGGGTGCCGAGATCCAGGTGTTGGCCACGGTTCTCGCGCAGACGACGCAGTTCGCCACCGTCACGATGACCTACCCGCTGACGGTGACCAACAGCGGCGGCACCTGGATGGTCGCGGCGATCGACTCGATGCCCCGGACTGGTGATCCCACCGGACGTACGGGAGGATGACGGCGGCAGGTCGAGGCGCGGGATGCCGACATCAGGCGTCGAGTTTGAAACGGGGCCGCCCACCGGTCAGGCGCAACTCGCCCCAATCTCCCTCCAGTACAATGACGTTGCCGTCGATGCGCAGCACGTCCACGTTGCCGAGGTCGGTCTCTCCGGAGGCGTCGACGAAACGACGGTCACTGCGCCGGACCCAGTCGACGTGGGTGACGTCGGCGAAGATCAGGTCACCGACGGCGTAGCAATGGTGCTGGCCCGCGGGCGGGTCGCGATACGCCGGGTGCTCGGGGATCAACACCGCCTCGAGACGAAAGGTGACCCGCCCGGGCGTCTCCACGATGGCCAGCACGTAGCTGTCTTCGAGGTAGACGTCCGACAGGCCGGGGAAGCGGGTGTAGTCGATCATCGGGCGCCCGTCCCATACCGTTGCATCCCCATCGTCGGTGTCAGCCCGTGACTTCGGGGCGAGGCGGTCCACACTGCAAGCTCACCGCCGGGCATGCTGACCACCAGCGCCCCGTCGGGCCCGGACACGTTCCACGCCTCGTAGTGGGGGTCCGGTTCCACCCTCAACCGGGCACCGGTGTCGAACGTGACGTCGAGCGCGCCGGTGCGGTCGACGATCGCCGCCTCGACAGTGCGCCCCACCAACTGGTGGACCGGCCCGAACGACTCCGGGTCACCGCTTTCCGGGTCCAGACGGATTCGACGACTGTCGTGCTCGACCGTCAGCGGTGAGGAGACGGCGACAACGTAGACCCCGGACAGCCGCAAGACGAGCGTGTACTCGAGATCGACTGCCTCGAGGCGCTTTCCCGCCAAGCTAAGCATCATCACTGCCAGGCTATCGGCCGGTGAGGCCGACGCACCGCACATTCGCAATGACCTGTCCGAGCTGGTGGACATCACCGCGCGCCGTCCGGCGGGAGTCGACCGCGGTTGCTCGACGCAATGCCGGTACGCGTTCGCCCCGCACGCTCGCGACTAGACCAAACTGGTGCTCGGTGGCGCCCCCAGATGCCCTTAGGCTCGGGTACGTGGTGAAGGAGCAATCGCGATGACCCAGCCCGCGAGCACGCGGATCACCTTTCCCGGCATCAGTTCGCGCGCCTGGGAGCACCCCTCCGATCGCGTCGCGCTCAGCGCGCTGCGTCGCCTCAAGGGTTTCGACCAGGTCCTCAAGGTGCTCTCGGCGATGCTGCGCGAGCGCCAACACCGGCTGTTGTACTTGGCCAGCGGCGCGAAGGTGGGCCCGCGGCAGTTCGGCGACCTCGACGCGCTTCTCGACCAGTGCATCGACGTGCTCGACGTTTCCGATCGCCCCGACCTGTTCGTCTACCAGTCCCCAGAGGTCAACGCGTTCTGCATCGGCATGGACACCCCGTTCATCGTGATCACCTCCGCGATGTATGAACTGATGGATCACGACGAGTTGAGGTTCGTCATCGGCCACGAACTCGGGCATGCGCTCAGCGGGCACGCCGTGTACCGCACCATGCTGATGCACCTTCTGCGACTGGCGGATTCGTTCGGATTCATCCCGTTGGGCGGGTGGGCGCTGCGTGCGATCGTCGCAGCGCTGATGGAGTGGCAGCGCAAGTCCGAGCTGTCCGGTGACCGCGCCGGCCTGCTCTGCGCCCAGGACCTCGACACGGCGATCCGCGTGGAGATGAAACTGGCCGGCGGCAAGCATCTGGACAAACTGGATTCTCAGGCGTTCCTGGCTCAGGCCCGCGAATACGAACGCACCGGCGACATGCGCGACGGCGTGCTCAAGCTGCTCAACCTTGAGATGCGGACCCACCCGTTCTCGGTGCTGCGCGCGGCGGCACTGACGTCGTGGGTGGATTCCGGCGGCTACGGCGCCGTCCTGCGCGGAGACTATCCGACCCGTGGGGAGGACTCCACCCGCTTCGTCGACGACGTGAGCGCCGCAGCCGGTCATTACCGCGACGGTTTCGACCAGTCCGACGATCCGCTGATCAAGGGCATCCGGAACGGTCTCGGAGGCATCGTCGACGGGGTCGGACAGGCAGCGACCAATGCCGTGGACACGGTAGGCCGCAAGATCACCGAGTGGCGCCGTGACACCTGACCGCACGACGACTCACGGCTAGTTGGCAGCCGCGCGGTGGTCATCCACCGTTGTAGATCTTCAACTTTCGACTGCACTCGGCCGCTCCTCTGACGTGCCGCGATCAGTGTTGTCTCACGTCGAGCGCGCCGACGTTCATCTCGCGATCGCTGCACTTCCTACACCCGGCGCGGCTGACGGACCGGGATCACCTGGCCTTCTCCGGCCCCGCTGCTGAGATGTAGTCGATGGTGACAAGGGAACTGTGCATTTGCCGACTGATCACTCCCGACTGTTTCACTGCGGCGGCAGCGTTGATCTGATGGGTCCGGTGTGTCACGCTTCTTTGCGGGGCGGTCGTGGACGGGTGCAATGCAGAGTGGCAGGGGTCGTGGTGAAATTCGCGCTCAGGCTGATGGCATGGGTGGCGGTGGTGAATCTGTTTGCCGCACTGGCCACCACATCAGCTGCCCACGCAGAACCCGAGTCTCCCGAACCCGTCGACAAGCAGTTCGTAACGACTGAGTCGCGCGCCGTGAAATGCGTCATCACGACCGGCTCGGTCTCGTGCACAGGCAATTTCGCGAAGCAGCCGACCGGATGCGGCGACGCCCAGTATTGCCATCAAGACGATTCCGAGCATCCTCGCCACACGGTGCGAGTCGAGGCCGAGGTAGAGGGGTTGCAGTGGAGCGACTCGAACTTCCAATCCGGCGGCTACACCGAGACGGTCCTCACCTACGGTGAAGTGTTGCACCTCGAGGGATGGACCGTGGAACCTTCCTCGTCGGGAACGCGTTTCACCAACGACCAGACCGGCCGCGGCATGTTCGTCAGCCGCCAGGGCGTGGACTATCGTCCGGCCAACCCCATTGGCGACTCAGGCGCGCCGAATACCCTGAGCCAGTCCGCATCTCCGTGTTCGTCGGCGACGGCTGAGGCGTTGAAGTCGGCCACGCTACGTTTATGGGGCTACGGTTCCGAGCCGTTCACCGTCGACAGGGTGCTGTGCTCCGGCGACTGGTCGAAGTCCCTTCTCAGGTGGCGTCCTATGGACGCGAATCCCCCCGGCATCGTGCTGTTCCACTACGACGGCGGTATCTGGCGCGCAGTGCAATACGGCAGTGGGTTCGATTGCACCGACGAGGGGGTACCCCCGCCGATCGCCGCCGACCTCGGATGCGGGGGCTAGCGCGAGGGTCGTCGACGCGATGCCCCTACGGCGAGGCCGCGGCACCGCAACACGACGTCGGCGCTGGCGGCCGCAGTCTCACCGTCTGTACTACGTGACATCGACAGGACATCACGGGTGGGGAACATCACGGCTGAGGGAGACGAGAGAAACGAGGACTCCGACCAGCACCAGCGGGACCCGTGCACGGACGCCATTCGCGGTCGCCGTCATGGCCGCGCGGCGTCAACGCCGCCAAAGGTAGACCTTGTCAGTGGTCAGTGGCGTACCGGGCGGACCCTTCACGTGCGGCGCGATCCAGGTGGGTCGACGCTGCCCGAGATGCGGGCCGCAGGCCTGCTGGCGCCAGTGCCCGCCGACCCACCAGCGCCGGCTGAAGGAACGCGCAGATTCCTGGCTTGGGGCGTCGTCCTGCGGTCCGCGGACCGGGCGGCGGAGTTCCACGATGGTGACCGCCGGCGACGTCGACGAGGCGAGCGACGGACGGGCACCGAACGGGGGACCCGGCATGGGGCGGTCCCGAATCGAGCGGGTCTCGGTCACGCCCGGCTGTCCCATCAGCAGCCACGCCGCCCCCACGATGCTCACGAAGGGATGCATGTCCTCGGTGCCGTTGGCCTCCTCGGTCCGCGGCCGGCTGGGGTCGACGACGATGGTGTGCGCGGCCCACAGCGGCGTCGAGACGCCGTAGGGCTCCAGTAGTTCGGCCCGATTCGCGAAGCGGGAGGCCGGTGACACCTGCAACCGGCCGTCGGGCCGGGTCCACCACCACACGCCGTCCCAGGGCACCGCGGCGGTGGCCGTCGCCGTCGGACCGTAGGGCACCGTGCCGGCCGGCTTCGCCCAGCACAGCAGGCCGTTGCGGCACGGGGCGGCGATGTCGGGCGTCCACTCGGGCAACGTCGTGGCGGCATCGCGGGCGACGTCGACCATGTCCCGGGCGACCCAGTACATCTCGGCGTCGCGGAGCGCCTGGCTCTCGGCCTTCATGACCTCGATGGTGGTGGCGAGCTGGTCTTGCAGGCGCCGCAACCGCACACCGTCGGCGGGCCGAGCGGTGCCGGGCTGGGTGATCAGACCCGCCGAGTGCCGCTCGATCATGCCGTCGAGGGCGTCGCACCACCGCCGGCGGATCTCCGGCACGCTGGTCGGCGCCCAGGTGACACCAGAGCGGCGGGTCATCGCGCTCCGGTGTCGGTCGAGTCGCACCGGTGGTGGCGGGTGTTCACGGTTCGGCGTCCCCGGGCTGAATCATTCGGTGCTCGCCCACGCTGCGCCGCGGCCTCTCCCGTTCCTCGCCCATGGAGTCGGCGATGTCGACCAATTGCAGCCAGGCCGGCACGTGGCCGACGTCTGCCACCGCGACGGCGGGACCGACGGTGTCCGAGGCGGTGCGTACGCGGTAGTCCGCCCGCAGCCGGTTGAACACCAGCCGGCAGAGCTTCCGCTTCAGACGACGGATGGCCTCGGCGCCGGTGTCGCCCTCGGCGCGGCGGCGTTCATAGTAGGTGCGCCCCACCGGGATCTTGGCCAACTGAACCAGGGCCACGCGATGCAGCGCCGTGTTGAGTTGGCGGTTGCCGCCGTTGGAAACTCGAAGGGTTCCGGCCGTCGACCCCGACCACCGCGGCACCGGAGCCACCCCGCAGTAGGCGGCGAAGGCCGCCTCGGACCGGAAGCGGTCCATGTTGGCTGCCTCTCCGATGAACTTCGCCGCGGTCAGGTGGGCGCACCCGGGGATGGTCAACAGCGACGAGTGCAGCTCGTCGACCCGTTCAACGATGCGCTCGGTCAGGGAATCGATTCTGCGCGTGAAGTATTCGAGATCGTCGACCTCGTCGCGGGCCAGTTCGGCGAGGAGACCGGACTGGGTTCTGAGGAACCGACCCAGCGCGTCGCGCCGATTTCGCTTGTCCAGACCGGTCGGCGTCGGGCGCGTCGGATCCAGCAGATGAACGTGCGCGTAGACGCGGTGCATCACGCCGGCGCGCTGGGTGACGAGGTCCTCCCGCCGCTCGACGAGTTGCCGCAGCTGCCACGAGACGTCGTCGTGGACGGCGACGGGGAGGTCGGTCTCGCGCAGCGCCGCCCGGGCCACCGCCAACGCGTCGATGGGGTCGGACTTGCCGGGTGTCCGCGCCGAGGCGCGGGTGCGGGCCATGAGGGCCGGGGGGCATCTGACCACCCGCCACGGTGCGGCGGCAAGCAAGTCCCGTTCCAGCAGGTGGGTGAAGGAGCGGTTGTCCTCGACGGCCCATTCGACGTCGGCGCCGAAGTTCTTCAGCACCCAGTCGATGGCCTCGGCGTGACCGCTCGGGGTCGTGGTGACCGTCTTCTCCGCCAGCTTGCGGCCCCCCGGGTCGATCGCGACGAGGGTGTGGCTGCGTTTGTGCGCGTCGACGCCGATGATCGTCACTGGCCACCCCCGTGTCACGCGCCGCGTCGTCCGGCGGGTCACCCGGGCCGGCCCACACACGGCAAGCCATCCCGGAGGCGGCACCAAAATCCCTAGCCATGCACCGGGTGATCACACCGCCGCCGGAGCCGCGCGTACGACACCGGCGGTGCCTCGTCCGCCGACTGGACAATGGGCAGGAAAGCCATCCCGAGGGCGGCACCAATCGCAACAGCCACTTCGACGGCCGAGACACTGGTGACTCTACCGGTGTCGGGCGGTGCGGAGCGTCGAAACGGACCGGCAGTGCAGGTACTGCCCTGCGACCTCGGGTGACCGTCGCAAAATACTGCAGAGACCGCGGCGAGACGGCCATAGGCTTGGTGGCACAGACGAATTCGTCATCGGCACCGCAATGCGGACCGACGAGGACCGTCGCCGCGAGAAGGGGTCACCGATGTCAGCGATCAGCGAATCCAGTTCCGACACCGCAGTACTGGCGGTGGGAGGTCTCTTCACCTCCGGTACCACCCTGCTCTACTCGGTGGAGGCGTTCCTGGCGGTGGTGGCCCTGGTGGTGGGCACCGTCGCCGCGATCGGTCAGCACCGCAAGGAAGGCGCCGGCTCGGGGATCACCGCGCAGATGGGGGTCATCGTGTTCGCAGTAATGATCTTCCTCAGCGCCGGCATCGCCGCGGCCATCACCCACGAATTCGAGCGCAACGGCCTGAGCAACCCGGTCGCCGTGCCCTCGCCGTGGGGCCGGTGATGGCGGACTCGTCGCCCGCCAAGGTCTACTCCGACCAGCGCGACCTGCCGATCTACCTGGGTGATTCCGGTGACGGCTTCACGCTGCCGTTCAAGGAGAAGTGGCGGGCACCCGACGCCGTCGCCGCGGTCGCGGGATTCATCGTCACCGGCGCCCTGGTCACCACCCACCTCGACGGCGGGCACGCGCTGCTCATCTTGGTCGTCGGTGTCGTGGTGACCGCGACGGCGGTCTGGCTGGTGGCGAAGCTGCCGCACAGCCGGCCGTCGGCGCCGACCCGGCTGCGGTGGTGGTGCGCCGACCTCCGACCGCGGACGACCTGCTCGCATTCCCGTCCCGCCGGCGGGGACGGGTGAGCGGGCGGGCGGCGCCGCGGGCCGCGGTGGGCAACCTGCGGTTCACCGACGGCGGCGTGTACGCCGACTACCTGATCTCCGGGCTGCCGTTCGTCTTCACCGGCGCCGACTGGCAAGACCAGGTCGCCGACGCGCACGCCGAGCTGTACCGGACACTGCCGTCGGGTGCCCTGCTCAGCGGGCTGACCACCCCCGTGGCCACCCGCAGCGTCACCCGTCGGATGCTCTACGCCCACCCCGACCTGGACCCGACCGACGATGCGGCGCAACCCATTTCCACCGAGGTCGACCCGTGGATCGAACACTGCCGGCTGTGGGAACCCGCCGTGCAGCGGGCGGGTGCCCGACGGCGGGTGCACTGGCTGAGCCTGCCGCTGGACTACGGCCCCGGCGGGCACACCCCGACCGGACGGTGGCGGCAGCGCGCCGACGTCGTCGCCGGCCGCGACCGCGACACCCCGGACTCCGTGGCGCACTACCGGGAGGTAGCCGCCCGAATGGTGCGAGCACTACCGCCGTCATTGTTCGTCAAACCGGCCGGGGCGGAACAGATCTGGTGGCACTGGAATCACACCGCCAGCCGGGGCGGGTGGCCGCACCCGCTGCCGAACACACCGTACGACCCCGACGCCGCGTTGCCGGAGTCGGCGTTCACCCCGGTCTGGTTCGACCCCGGCGCGGCGGTACTGCGCGGGCGTCGGTGGCGAGCCACCCGGGCGGGGGAGGAGGTGTTCCTGCGCACCCACCGCGACCCCGCCGACGAGCTTCCCGACACCTATCAAGCGTTCGTGGCCCTGGAACGGTTCCCCGACAGCGGGATCGCCTGGCCGGGGGCCACTCTGTTCAAGGTGCTCGACGACCTGAGCACCGCCGGCACCACGCTGGACTGGACGATGCACCTGACCTTCGACACCGCCGAGACGGCGGTAGCCGCCGCCCACCACGTGATCGTCAACATCAAGGACCAGGCCCGCCAGCGGGGCCGGCACGCGATGTCCGACGACGAACTGGTCCGCAAGCTGGCCTCGGGCCGGGAGCTGGCCTCCGAACTCAAGCGGGGCGCCGCCGAGCGCGGGGTCAACCCCGCCATCGTCGTCGCGGCGGCGGGGAAGGACCTCGACGAGGTCAACGCCGTTCTGGCCGAAGTGATCCGGCGGTTCCGCGGCCAGGACGTCGGGGTCGGTCGGCACCGCGGGAGTCAGGCCACGTTGTGGCGGGCGTTCAACCCCGGCACCGAGAGCACCGCCGCGCTGGGCGAATTCCGCAACCCCACCACGACCACCCGGTTCGCGAAGTTCGTCCCGCTGCTGGCGGTGCGGGTGGGCAACAACACCGGGGTCGCGCTGGGAGTGGTCGTGACCAGCCCGGGCCTGCGCGACGTGGCCCTTCTGGACCTGCTCAACGCCCCGGCCCGGGACAACCCCGCCAACCTGGTGATCGGCGGGTCCCCGGGGGTGGGCAAGTCCCACGTCACGAAGAACCTGCAGCGGTCCTGGCTGGCGATGGGCGCCCGCATCCACGTCATCGACCCGACCGAGGCCCGCGAGCACGCCCGCGCGCTGGACGGCGTCGCCGACAAGACCGTCGTCGACCCGCGCCGCCCGGAGTTCACCCTGGACGCTTTGCGAATCTTCCCCGCCGAGGAAGCCGCAGAGCGGGCGGTGGACCACCTGCTGCCGCAACTTGGGTTCGGTCCGCTGAGCCCGCAGGCCGCCCGTCTCAAGGGTCACCTCGCCCCGGCGTCGTTGCACGCCAACGGCATCGGCAGCATGGGCCGGTTGGTCGAGTACCTGCGCGGACTGCGCGAGGGCCGGTTGGGGGTGGACGACGACCTGCTGGTGGGGTTGGAGGGGCTGCGCGCCGAGCGGCTGCTGCGGCCGTTGTTCGACGAGTCGCTGCCGCTGCCCAATCTGTCGGCGCGGTGCGTGGTGTGGAACTTCGGCGGGCTGACGCTGCCCACGGTCACCGAGGAGTACCAGGCCCACCTGCACGGCCTCACCACGCCCAGTCAGCGGGCCGCCCAAGCGCTGTACGGGTTGGCGGCCGACCTGGCGCAGTCGATGTTCTTCAGCCGCCCCGATCAGCCCGACGTGCTGATCGTCGAGGAGTGCGCGGCGTGGACGCACTCTCCGGGCGGCCGCAAGTGTGCCAACACAATTATCCGTCAAGGCCGCAAGGCGTGGACCGCGTTCGTCGGGGTCAGCCAGAACCCGCCGGCCGACTTCGGCGTGCTGGAGGACGAATTCGTCGACCAGCGGCTTTGTATGGGGTTCAGGCAGGCCAGCATCGCCGAGGCCACCCTGCGGTGGTGCGGTCGGGACGTGGACCGCCATCCCAAGCTGCTGGCCGACTACGTGTCCAACACCAGCCCGCGGCAGGTGATGGACCACGGCGACGACGCCGTCGACGCCCGCCACGGCAAGGTGGTCCCCGGCCGGGAGGGCGAAGCCTGGTTCCTCGACGAATTCGGCGGCTTCGGCAAGCTGCGGCTGTTCGCCGCTCCGACCGCCGAGCTGGCCGCCAAGTTCGACACCAACCCGCACCGCACCCGACCGGTGCGCCGGGCCGCACCGCGATGATCGGCCGCTGGCATTACTGGCTGCTGACCCACCCGCGGACCGGGCGACCGGTCACGGTGCTGGCGACCACGTGGGCGATGGCGGTGATGGCCACGACAGTGGCGCCCCAGGCGAGCGCGGCGAGCAACGCGATGCTGCTGAACTGGACCGGGTTGCGGGACACCTACGGAGTGGCGCCGGGAGACTACGTCTTCGCGATGGCCAGTGTGCGGGACCAGATCCTGGCGGCCGGACCCGGGGTGAGCCTGGACCCGGCGACGTGGATGCAGTGGATGGGCCACACCCTGGCGGTGCTGCTGGCCAACGTCACCGCCGCCAACATCCTGACCGCGGAGGCCGGCTTCTTCTGCGGGACGGTGACCTTGGCGCTGTGGCTGTTTCGGCTGACCGTGTCGACGTACTGGCTGACGGTGGTCGGGGAGATCGCCCGGGCGATCACCGCCGGCGTCGTACAGGTCACCACCCGGCTGGGCCTGATCGCTGTGGCGGTACCGATCGGGGTGTTCGTCGGCGTGCTGACCCTGCGCCGCGGGGAACGGGGCCGCGGGTGGACGATGATCCTGGTCGCGGTGACCATGCCGGCATTGTCGGTGGCGGTGTTCTCCGACCCGGCGTCGCAGATGTACGGGCCCGACGGGGTGCTGGCGTTCGGGCGGCGGGTGGGGTTCAGCGTGGCCGAGGCCGCCACCCACAACGGTGCCGTCGGCGGCGGTGGTGGGTTCGACGGTCAGGTCGACGCGCTGACCGCGAGCCTGCTGACCCACACGGTGCGGGAGCCGTTGCAGTTGTGGAACTTCGGGCACGTCGTCGACCACGTCGGCGGCTGTGGCGCGGCGTGGTCGGCGGCGGTGCGACACGGAGACCAGGACGGGCCGGTCGCGGCGATGCGGGCGTGTGGGGACCGGGCGGCGGTGGCCTACGTGCAGCACCTGGACGGCAGCAACGTGTGGACCGGGTTGGTGCTGGTGGTGTGCTCGCTGCTGCTGGGTCTGTTCATGGTGGCGTCGGGCTGGGCGGTGCTGAAGGTGTCCGTCGCGGCGGTGTGGACGACGGTGAAACTGCTTCCCGCGCTGTGGATCGGCGGGATTCCGGGCGCCCCGCAGCGGCACGCCGTGGCGGTGGTGTGGCAGTTCTTCCGGCACGGGATCGAGGTGTTGGTCTACGTGGTGTTCGTCAGCGTCATCGGGTTGGCGATCGAACGGCTGGTGGCGGCGCCGCTGCCCGCGGAGCTGGGCGGTGACAACCCGTTCGCGCACGTGCTGATGATGGGGGCGTGCTGCGTGGCGGCGTTCGCGCTGCTGGCCCACGTGCGCCGTGACCTTGCCGGCGGTGGTCCGGCGCCGCGGGGACTCTTGGGGCGAGGGGCGGACGTGGCGGTGGGCATGGGGATGCAGGCGGCGATCGGTGGTGTTGCGGGTGCCGCGATCGGTGGGGCGAAGGCGTTGCGGGGCAGGGGCGGACAACAATCCACGGCCCCGTGGGAGCAGTTGGAGGGTGGTGCCCGAGACGGTTCCGAGGTGTTAGGGGCTCCGCGGCCCGGGTTTACGCCGGTGCCGGGGAGTCTGGACGGGGGTGGTCACTTGGCGGGAGGTGGTTACGAGAGTCCGGTGTCCGGTTCGCGCAGTCCGGGTTTCGCTGCTGGAGGAGCTTCCGATCAGAGCACGGTGACTTCTTCCGGTGCGTCGCGCGGCACCGGCGGGGTCGCGCCGATCAGCGCGCCGGCGACCGAGCCTTCGGCGGCGACGCAGGGCCGTCGGTCTGAGCCTGGCGGGCGTGGTGTTGTGGAGGTAACGGAACGGCTCGGAGAAGAGCAGCCGTCAGCGAGTGGAGAACCGATCCGTGAAGCGACCTCGGTCGCGCCGGTCACCAGTCTGCCCTCGACGGGCTACGGCGAGGACATTCCACCCAACCTTGATCCGCCGGAGGACGAATGGCCACCGTCGAGTGGGGACGACCCGCGTGGGGTGGATCCGATTGTTTGAAGATGACCATGGCTGGCCATTGGAGTTGCGGCTCAACAGGCACACGTGCCTCTAGACGTCGCGAAGGACGCGGCGCCAGCAGTCGATCTAGCTACTTTTCGTAAGGTTGGGACCCGTTGTCACGGTGCTGGGAGGTTTCAGAACTCACCCCGACGCCACTGCTAGTCCAAGCGTGACTTGGTCGATTACCGGACCAAGCAATAGCCACTTTGCCGCGAGAGCCATCCGAACTAGTCAGCGAGCCGGTCGCCCCGATGAAGCAGTTCGCAAATAACTTACGCAACCGCTGATTTGCCTGTAACATCCCGCTTGAGGTCGTCCACGTCAGGCAACCCGCTGGGGGAATCATGAGCGACGATAGTGCACCCATCGATCTGCCTGTCCATCCGTTGGCGCCCACCAATCCACAACGATCCAGCGCCACTCCTTCGCGGGCGCGATTTAACGGGTACGTAGGCGCTTCCGATGTTGAAGACCACGTGCGCATCTACGCAGACCTGACGTTCAATAGTTTCTACGACATTCGGCGCAATGACATTATCTCCGCCACGCAAGTGGACGAAGTTGATCCGAACAGTCCAACCAGCGTGCTGGTCGGTGGCGGCGCGCAGGTTATCTTCATACATGCCGATCGCGTCGAAGGTGCTGCAGACTATTTGGTCGGTGCTATTCGGCGCGACTATCTCGACGAGTCGGTGCTCTTCAACGCTGACGGCGGCGACCATCCCACGACCTTCGCTTGCGCCACCGACCCGCCCAAGTGCACCGGTCCCATCTTCTGTCCGCCGAAGTACGAAGCAGCGTTCTGACCGTTGGCGATACCGGCCCGGCCGTCCGGTATCTGCTGGCAAACGGCCTCATAACTGCAGACGCCGTCCTCGATGGAGGGGTGCGCGCTACCTCGCTGCCACGACGCAACCGCAATATTGTCGTGCGGATCGGCGATTCCGACGGATATGTGTTGAAGAAATCGGAACCTGCCGTTCTCGGCGGCACCGGGGCCACTTTGCGTCGCGAAGCCGAGTTCTACCGGCAGCTCGCTAACCACCCGCCGCTGAAACTATCGGCGTTGGTTCCTGGTTTCCTCGCCTACGATCCAGAACGCGCCACCTTGGTGCTCAAGCTGCTGCCTCATCACGAGACGCTTGCCGCGCATTCGGGCAACGTCACTGCCGAAAACTTCCCCATTTCGGCATGGCGGGCCGTCGGTGCTGCACTGGCGGCAATCCACCAACCCACGGTGACCGCCGCGCTGGAGGCTAGCTCGAATCTGATGATGCCATCTATTTTCTACGTTCATCGACCGACAGTAGACATACTGCAAACCATCGGACCGGCTGGAATGACTGTGTTGAGGATCGTGCAGCAGTCCGAGCCCATCCGGGAGGCGCTGGATCACGCGCCCACGGCCTGGCGCACTAACGCGTTCATTCACGGCGACATACGGGCCGAGAACTTGATGTATCAAGCACCTTCGGACATCCGCGTGATCGACTGGGAATTGTGCGGGCTCGGCGACCCAGCATGGGATGTTGCCAGCACAGTTGCCGATCTAGTGCTCTTCTGGCTCCGCGAACGCGCCCGGGCCGGCGACGGCGATGGCTCGGCTAACGTACCGGGAAACTGGGTCGTGTTTCAGGCGGCCATCCGAGCAATGTGGATGGGGTACGAGTCCAGCGCGCCCGGAGAGGAGTTGAACCCCGAATCCGTATCGCGCTTGTCCGCAATTCGTATGGTGCAGAGCGCCTTCGAAGGCTCATCCACCGGGGTTTCGCCCGCGCCCACGGCCGTGTTATTGCTTCAGATTGCCGAGAACGTGCTCACCAACCCCGCAGCAGCAGCCCGCCAGCTCTTTGCCCTACCGCCTAGCCGCCGTTTGGACCGCTGATGCATCCGGACTTCCTGACGATCGCCCGCGCTGACCTTACGGAGGCTCCGGACGATGAAACGCAACTTGCGTTATGGCTATACCTGAGGTGGTACACCGGAGCGGTAGCGGCGAAAGTCGAGAATGCCGCTGGTAATCGCGACTTTGTTTGCGCTCTATCGGATTCCAATCTGACTGCGTCGGTGTGGACGTCTAACTGGACAGTTCTCGATCGCGGAATTGATTCCTTCACGGTTGCCAAAGACGGAATCCACTTTCGCGCGCGGCTCGATGACGTACGCCAAAAATCCTCTCCGACAGACGCTGATTGCAGCGTCCGACTTCCGGGTGAACGCCGTGCGATTGCGCCAGGCTTCTACGTCTTCTTCGGCGCGCAAGAGGACCCACTCCCCGCGGGCAGCCCCCGAGTGCGGCTTTATTGGAATCTTTCCGCAGAAGGTGCATCTCGCTTTGTCGCCGCGGTTTCGCGCGTCCTCAACGAGGCATACGTTCCCTTCGTCGCCAAGACTCTCAGCGAGCCGGCTCAGTACTACCGTGCCGACGCCGGCGTGGTGTACCTCGCGGTGTCTGATCTCTCCGAGATGCAGTCCGAGATCATCACCATTTATCGCGATCTGGAACATGTTCTGCGAAAGGGTGTTCCCCTGTGGACCAAGCCACTCAGGCCTGGGTTGGCTGTCGCGTGCGATCCCGGAACCGGCGCCAGCTTTGGGCAAACGATGTGCGCCTTAGTCGCTCGGGCAGTCATCGACGATGTACACACTGCCGCCGATGCCATTCGAACTGCGGAACGCATCGCGCAGATCGAGGCGGTTCTGACCAGCGCCGGAATAGATCCAAACCGGCCTTACTTGTGCGCCGCGCCCGCGACGATAGCCAGCACTGTCGCAGCATTCGAGCTCCCCGCGACTCGTCAACGTTGCTGCTCCGTCTCGGTGTCACCAGTGGGTAGCAGGCTTCTTCAAAACGCGGCCATCGACATCGGCAATTTCATTGCCAAGGAGGCGATATGGAACAGGGCTAAGACCATGTGCAACTGGATGTCCACGGTGCTCGAGCCGCCCAGCGCATCTGGCGCTTCCTGGACCCAACATGCCGCGCCAATGGGCCCGTGGCGGTATGAAGGGTTGGCAGGTGTCACCGACTTCTTCGTCGCGCTTCACAGCGCCACCGGCAACACACGATTCGCACAGATGGCAAGCGGTGCAATGAGATGCGCCTTGCATCAGATCACCCGCCTTGCCGTCACACCCAAGGCTGAGCTCATGGGGTTCCACACTGGTCTCACCGGTGTTTGGCGTACCGCAGCCCGGCTACATGCGCAGACCGGATTTACTTTTGACCAAATGCCACTAGCTCGAGTGGTTCTCGCCGCGGCCGGCTCTAGTTGGGGACACTCGAACGATTGGATCGCCGGGCGAGCTGGTGTTATTTCAGCCCTTCTCCAGCTGGGCGGCCAGGAAGCTTCCGATCCGATGGTGCACCTAGCCATCAAACTCGGTGACGAGCTAACGACCGCGTTGGCACGTAACGACTGCCGACCGATCTCCGGCATGGCGCACGGTGCAGCCGGATGGGGCGTTGCCCTTCTGCAGCTGCATTCCCGCAGCCGAAAGCGCCGGTTCTTGGACGCGGCTCGTGAGGCGTTTCTACTGGAGTCCAACTACTTCGACGAGGACACCGGTACCTGGCCCGATTTGCGACACGGAGCGGCCGAGGCTGGCGTCGCCGCGGCTCCGTCGGCCTGGTGTGTCGGGGCGCCAGGAGTGGCGGTAGCTCTAGGGTTGGCCGCCCGTACAGATACAGCTTTGTCCGCCCGCTACAGGGCTCTGCAGACGCGAGCGTTGGACAGCACCGCCCAGGTGCTGACCTCCTACGGTTCGGGAACATTCGTCGATGCGGGCATGTGTCACGGAGCTTCGGGCTTGGCGGATGTCTTGTTACTCGCCGCCGAGAGCCCGTTTTTCGGAGAATACCGCGATTTGGCGACGGCAGTGTGCGGCCGAATGGCTTCACAGTGGTTGAACACTCAACAGCTGAGTTTCGGCCAAATTGACAGGACCAACAACTATTCGCTGATGCTTGGTTTGCCCGGTGTGGGCCTCACCCTGCTAAGGGCCAGCGGTGTCAAGGTGCCAAGCGCGTTCGTCTGATAAATTCCACTTGTCAGCGGGTGTCCGGTGTTGCACTGACGTCAACGCCCGGATGTCGAGAGCCAATAAATCGGTACAGCAAGGACCGTCGCGCTGTACGCCGTCGGAATGATTGGGATGAGAACTGGCGCGTTCGGCTGCCTCGCACACTTCCCGAAGTCGGCAAGGACGCATCCGGTCGCGGCACTATCTGACGAGGCAGCTTCGAGACGAAGGTCCCGCTCCGTCCGCACGGAATTCTGAAAGTCGGGTCGGTGGTGTAGTCCAGCCATTTTCCGTAGGCGTCGCCGCCAGCTGAACGCACGGCGGCGCAGACTTCCGTCGTGGTATCACCCGCTGGCACGTAGCCGGCGTAGATGGGATCGCCCTCCTCGGTCGCCGCACGCAGCGAAGGGCAAGTCTGGTCGGTGCGGAGGTAGGAGGCGCCGGGGTGCGCGCCCAAGAGGCGATGCACCCCTTCGGGATACCGCCCGGGTGTGGTCACCGACCCCAACACGACGATGCCCTGTCCAGTGCAGCTCAGTCTGCTAAACGGTCGTGGAAGACCCAGGTCGCCTGACGGAGGTGACTGAGTGCGAGGCGCAGGTGTATTGGTCGGCGGGTCGTCGCGCCGGGTGACGGTGAGCGGCGGCGCGGTGCGCGTCACCGTGCGGGTCGGGCCAGCGGTCTCCGGCCACGCGGGTCGGTCCAGGGAGGGCGACGGCGCAGCAGTTGAGGAATCTTCGGGGGACGGGCCGAGTTTCGCGCCAAGAAACGCAACGAGCCCGATGGCCAGGAGCGCCGCAGCGAGGCACCGACGACGAGTGGTGTTCGACCCGGATTCGCCGGCGCCGAGGGCGGCGTAGGTGGTGGGGGTGGGGCCGGTGGAGGCGCGGGCGTCTCCCGCCATGCCGACACCGTCAGCGGTGCGGGCTGCGCCGCGACGGTCGGACGCACGACAGTCAGCTCGGCCGCGACGGGTGGGGAACTGTGCTCAGCCAGCGCAACCGCGAAGTCACGGCAAGTCGGAAAACGATGGTGTGGCTCCTTGGCCATCGCCGTCGCCAGCGCCGAGTCCATCTGTCCGAGGTCGTCGCGCAAGGCGCTCACGCAGGCGGCGGGGAGGACAGGTGCTTGCCGATGACGACAGCCGGGTTAGAACTTCCGAACGGAGCAGTGCCAGTATGTAAGTGAAAGGCCCTGGCCGCCAATGCATATTGATCAGCTCGTCCATCCAGCGTCTTGCCGGTGAGCTGCTCAGGAGCCGCGTAAGCCACCGACCCGACCGTCATGTCCGTCGCGGTGAGGCAGTTACTGTCGTTGACGCCGCGTGCGATTCCGAAATCGGCGAGGACGGTACGGCGCTCACCGTTGCGGGGGTCACTCAGCAGGATGTTGGCCGGCTTGACGTCGCGGTGGAGCAAAAACCGTTCGTGGGCGTAGTCGAGGGCGTCAGCGATGGCTGCGACGACGTCGAGAACGTCTTTCGGTGGCATCCCGTGTGGATACCGGTCGCGCATCAGCCGGGCCGCGTCGGCGCCTTCGGCGTAATCCATGGTGATCCACAACTGACCGTCATGCTCGCCGCGATCGTGGATGGCCACGATATGCGAATGCCACAATGACGCGGCGATGTCGGCTTCACGGGCGAACCGTTGGTGGTACTCCGGGTCGGCGCTCACGTGCGTCGGGAGAATCTTGAGCGCCTCCCTGGCGGGGGAGCCGGGGGTGCTGCACGAGATAGACCTCGCCGATCCCCTGGTACCTAGCAAGCGCTGAATGGTGTAGCCGGCAAATACCGCCCCTTCAGCAAAGGGCATGGCCGAATCGTAACCAGCATCGGCGCCGAGCATGACCTTTTCCCGGCGGAAGGTGCGTCGATTCGCGGTGCCGCGTTCGGTCGGAGGGGGAGACGCCGAAGACCGGGGTGCCGCCCCGCATCGGTGCGTTCTGCACCAGTTGATCAACGAAGATGCGTCATAGTCGGGTCGGCATCCGTAGGGTCCTCGTCATGCACACTCCCGGGCCCGACGGGGTTGGTGGGCAATACGACGCCCCGATGAACCGGCGCCGTCTGCTGGCCCTGGCCGGCGCGACGGGAATGGCTACCGCGTTGGGCGCATGCTGGCGACCCTCCGAGGTCGCAAATGAGGCCACACCCGAGAACGCGCCGGTATCGACACGAGGTGCAACGTCCCCTAGTGCTCCAGCAGCGCCGCCGGAAACGACATCTCCACCGCAGGACGCCGAAGCACTCGCGTCTCCGGTCGTCGGCCAGATGATTTGCCGAGCCGCCTGGGGTGCGCAACCTGCCCGGCCTGGCGAGGTACCACATACCCCCAATCGCATGACCATTCATCACACCGGCGTCGTGCTCGGCGAGAACCGCCATGCGGCGGCCCGGTTGCGGCAGCACCGCGCGCTGCATCAGAACGAGCACGGTTGGGTCGACATCGCCTACCACGTGGGCGTCGACCGCAACGGCAACATCTACCAGTTACGTGACCCGTGGCTCGAGGGTGACACTGCCCACGGAGTACGACACCACCGGTCATTCCTCGTCCTGTGCGAAGGCTATTTCGACGAAGAGGCGGTCAGCCCGACCAATTGCACGGCGCCGCCATTGCCTTCACCTGGGCAGCGTCCACTTTCCCCATCAGTTCACCTGAGGTGCAAGGGCATCTCGATCAAGCCGCGACTGCGCGTCCCGGGGCTGATCTGTATTCGTACGTCAAATCTGGAGAGCTCACGCGCCGCGTCGCGGACCTGTTGGCCTCCGGCCCGGTAGACCTACCGATGGTCTGCGGACCCGAAGGCTTGGAGCGGGTGGCCGCCATAGAGGCCGGGTGACAAGACACGGAAGTGTCGCTGTAGCGCCGCCAGGCCGGGGACCCAAACCGAGGGGCCTTCACGGGGATGCCGACCGCCTATGCCGGCAACGAGCCGTTGCGGTTCACGGGGTCGGACACCGGGGTACAGGCGACCGGCCTCCTGATCGGACAGGGCGCGGCGGTGTATCCGGATGCTCCGGCCGCAGAAGGCGCTGACCGCCTACCTCGACTACCGGCAGGCGTGTATTGGCAAGAACACGTCCACTATTCCCGCGGACCCCAACCGGACGGGCCTGACGTTGGTCTACGGCGCGCCACGAGAGTTGGGCAACGGGATGACCAGACTCGACACCGACGTCTCACCGACCGCTTCGGGCGGGCCGTGGTCTCACGTCATCACCGTGCGGTCGAACATGTTGCTGGACTTCGTCTTCATCGGTGTCAACCTTGGGGACACCCCGGTCCATGTCCCGCAGGCGATGATCGACCGAATTCCGCGCTGACGACTGGCTGCCAGCGGCGATAAGGCGGACGTTGGCATTCCAAAAATGGTGCGTCAGCTGAGGGTTGGGCACCCCCATACTCGAATTCATGAGCCTTTCGAATGGGATGTCCAAAACCACCGCGGCGTTTCTCGCCCAGAGCGTCGTCGCCTTCGCGGTGAGCTTCATCGCCACCCTGGGTGGGATCGTCTTTCTGCCGCTGGATCCATGGCAGCGACTGTTCCTCGCCATCAGCGTGCTGTTCCTGGTGTCCAGTGCCTTTGGGTTGGCCAAGGTGGTGCGTGACCATCAGGAGTCGGCGACCGTGCGGGTGCGGCTGGACGAGGCCCGGCTCGAAAAGCTATTGGCCGGGCACGATCCCTTCGCCAATGTGGCGTGAGCGGACTGGCGACCCAAACGACCGTATTCCGTTGTAGCCGAGCGACTTTGGCGGTGCCAGCTTTAGCCCTCGGTGGCCGTGCAGGCCTCGTCGATTGCCAGGGTGGCAGCCGACGCCGCCTGGGTGAGGGCACCGTCGGGCGGCACGTAGGTCGGCAGGGCGGCGGCGAAGGCGCGGCGGTACTGCGCGGCCACCGTGGCGAAGTCTTGGAACACCTGATTGGTGCTGGCCTGGGCCAAGGCTTCTGCCTCGTCGGCGAAGGCCACCATCACCGGCGCCACCGCGACGTTGATCTGGCGTTGATTTGGGCCCCACTGAGCAGCAGGCAAGCTGGCGTCGGTGGCACGCCAGGCGGCGAATCCGGCGGTGTACTTGCTGACCAGCCCGTGCCACTGCACGCACACCGGATCAGTAGGTGGCTGGAAGAACGGCACCGGGTCACCGGCCGCGGCCGGCGGGGCGGTGGGCGGCTTGGCCGCCGCGGCCAACGTCGCACGTCCCGCGGCGGTGCCGTCGCCGATCGCCGTGCAGATCGCCGACAGCGCCGAGCCGGTCGCCGCCGCGGTGAGGGCGAGGTGGTCGTCCACGGCGGTGTAGGTCGGCAGGCTGTCGGCGTAGGCCCGCAGGTACGCCACGGTCTGGTCGTACAACTCGCGCATCACACGATGCGGCGTCTGCGCCGCCAGCGCGGCGGTTTGATCGGCGGCCGTGCGCATCGCACCGGCGACGGATTCGTAGGAGTCGCGGCGGCTCGGTGTCCACGCGGTGGCGGCGATCGACGGATCCCGTCCCAGCCAGGACGTCTGTTCGGCGGCCTTCAACGCGGCGTCGATTCCCAACCACCCCGTGCAGGTGGGGTCCTCGGTGACCACGCCCACCGGGCCGGTGTCACCGGCGCTGGCGATGCCCGCGTCCGTACCCGTGGTGGTGGAAGCTTCCGACTTGAGCGGATCCGCCGCGGGTGCCGCGGCCGCCGAGGAGTCCTCGCGAGTGAAGTACACGGTGGCACCGGCGATCACGCACAGGACGACGAGCAGCGCGACGGCCACGATGGCCCACGTGCGCGGACCGCTCGCCTTGGGTCCGGACTCCCACGGTCGCTGCGGACCCCAGGTCGGCGGCCCCTGGGGCGGGGAGTCGTCACCGTCGTCCGGGGTGTGTTGCGCCATGGCGTGCAGTCTCTACGAGGCGCCGCGGCTTTGCCAAAAATTGCGCCGAATGTGACGCAAGTCGGCCTCCGTTACCGCCTCCCGTTGATCTTCGCGGCGATGTCGCGGGCAAGGACGCCGGCGGTGTCACCGACGTCGGGGCTGCAGGAGCGGACGTCGACCACGACGTTCCCGGCGACGGTCAGCGCACGCTCGCAGGTGAACCCGGCGAAGCCGATGTCCGGAGTCACCTGGAGGGTCGCGACACCGTCGGCTTCTGCGGTGACGCCCACGGTGGCCTTTTGTTCTTGTCCCTTCAAAGTGGAGGTGATGGTCTGGTATTGGCACTCCCCCCAATCCTTGAATTGCTCGTCGAAGGACTTTCTGGCACCGGCAGCGTCGGGGAAGGCCACGACTGCCTGGACGACTGCGTGGTTGGCCGTGGGTTTCTCCTCCACCAGCTGGCGGGCCATCCCGATGAAACCCGAGTTCACGTAAGTGCCGAACTTGCCGGGCGCCCACGCGGTGGTGCAGGTCATCGGCTCGATGAAGCTGTCGGTCAGCACGTCGGAGCTGGATTGAAGTTCGCCGGGCACCATGCCGGGACTGTTCAAGGCGGTACTGACCGCGTCGGCGGGGAGCAGGAGCTGCGGGAGCCGAGCCGGGTCGACGCTTACTGGGGGTGGCGTCGTCGTCGTCGACGTGGTCGTCGAGGCCGGCGGTGGGGCGGCGGCGGTGGTGCTGGCTGGGCCGTTGGTGGCGTCGTCGTGGCGCATCCAGAGCACCGCCGCGGCGACGACGACGACGGCGATCAGCGTGGAGCCTGCGATCACCCACCACTTGCGCGGCGAGCGCCGCGGTGCAGCGTCGGCTGCCGGGCCGGGCGTGGGGTAGCCCGAGTAGGCCGGAAATCCCTGCGACGGTGGGTAACCCGGTGGCGGCTGTTGCCAGCCGGCTCCGGGCGCAGGCGGAGGCCCCGACGGCCTGGGCGCCCAGTGCGGAGGCGGCGAAGGCGGAGGCGGAGGCGCTCCGGCGAAGGGCGGCCGCGGCGGAGGTGGGCCAGGCGGGGGACGGTGCACCGGTGGTGGCGTCGCGCCGACCCGCGTGGTCGCTTCGCCGTCGTCGTCGGACGGGGGACTGGGCGGCGAGGCAATCGGCCAGTCGGCGGTCTCGTCGTCGCGGGGGCCACGGGGATCGTCTGTACTCATCGGTGAAAGTGTCCCTTGTGATCGGGGGTCCCGTGGGTCCTGGGCGCCTACGGTGTGTCCGGTCCGCGCGGACGCCGCGGCGGCGGCGAGCAGGATCAAGAACATCATGTCGAAAATCCACCAGGTTGGGTGGTGCGACCAGAGCCGTTCACCGGCGGGCGGCGCCGGCGCGACGACGGGCGCGGCGGGTGGCGGCTCGGGTGCACGCGCACACGGGGTGGGGGTCGACGGTGGAGATGCCGGCCGGTGCGCAACGGCCAACTGGTGCGTGGTGGTGGAAAACGTCAGCCGGGGACCGTTGGGGGCGCCGAGGGTGACGCTGACGTGGTCATCGACGGCAACGGTGGTGATCCGTCGTCCGTCGACGAAGGTGCCGTACCGGCTGCCGTCGATGATCACCCATCCGTTGCCGTCGACGCGGAGGATGGCGTGCAAACGGGATATCGCCGAGCGCAGCACGATTCGGATGTCGCACCCGGCGGCGCGGCCGATTGTGACGTCACGGTCTCCGGCAAAGGTGTGCTTTGCGGTGCCGAGCCACACGGTCAGCGGTGTCACCGGTGGCGGGTCCTCGATCACCGGCGCTCTCGACGGTCGGGGCAGCACCCGGCGACGGTGAGGGCGTCCCGGGTCATCGTGCGTCGTCGACCTTGTTGGTCATGGCGTTGGCGAGCCGAACCGCTGTGAGGCCGGAGACGTGCTCACCGCAGGTGAACAGGTCGACCACCACGTTGTCACGGGCTGCGAGTGCGCCTTGGCAGGACCAGCCGTCACCGCCCTCCTGGGTCTTGGTGAAGGTCAGGACCCCGTCGGTGTCGGTGACGGCGCCAATCGACCAGAAGTCGTGATCCGAGCTCGATTCGGTCAACCCGAAGTCGACGCTGCGGTTGGCGCAGCCCTCCCACGCCGTCTTCGTGGTCTCCAGGTAGCGGCTGGCCGCGTCGTCGTCACCGAAGGTCACCGCACTCTGGGTGAACCGCTTGTTGGCGACGGGGTCTCGCAGACTTTGCTCGCGCACCGCGACGAATCCGCTGCCCCGATAGGCGGTTTCCATCGCCGGGAGGAGCGAGACGCAGTCCTGGTCGACGATGTCGCCGCTGCTCATCTTCTCGAAGATCCGCGCGCCGTCGATCTCGTGGCCGATGAGCAGGCTGCTGTCGATCAGGTCGGCGGCCTCGGCCGGGGAGAGCAGGACGTCGGACAGTTGAGTGGAGGAGATCGGCGGGGCTGAGGGAGTGGACGGCGGAGGGGTCTCCGAGGTCGCGGTGGCCTGCGGAGTGTCCGCGGTGTCGCCGCCGTCTGCTCCGGTGACGACGAAGGTCAGGACGGCCGCAGCGCCGACCGTGGTCACGGCGACGGCGGCAAGCCACTTGCGGCGACGTGGGGGCGGTGGGGTCTGCGCGGAGGGCTGCTGGGTCGTCGTGGGGGCCGGCGGAGGCGTCGACTGAGGGGGGTGATTCCACGGCGGCGTCGGCCAGGCCGGCGCCACACCGAGGGGACTCGGGGGCGCGGCGTGCCACGGCGGCGCGCCGGTGGGTCCACTGACTGGCCTGGCCGGGGCGCGATAGGCGGGGGATGGACGCCGCGGGGGATACGCGGGGGATGGTGGGGCGTACGGGCCACGGGGTGCGGCCTGCGCCCGGTGCATGGGGGCGTAGGTAAGGGTCGGCTCGAGGTCGGAACGGCGGTTCTGCGGGGTGGGGTGGTGAATGTTCATGGCGACCTCTCGCGGTTGGTCCTGATACGAAGCGTTGCGACGACTTTAACCGTAGCAGTCACGTAGCGCAACCAATGGGGGCGGAGCATCAGTCCCGTGTGGACGGCAGTTCCGAAAGACCTGCTCACGTGGGGTTCACCGATGGGTGACGAATCAGCCTGTCGACGAACCGCGTCGGAAGAAGGCACAAGAAGTCGAAGCGTCAACTGGCCCAGCCGCGCCGCTCGCCGTTTACTACTGGAATCCGGCCCTCAAAGGCACGCACTGCCGTCCAGCGCCGTCGCCCGTATGCGCCATGAACTGCGGATATACCGCCGTCGCCTGGCTGCACCGCATACCCGAGTGGCCAGAACCCCGCTCACGGTTGATCATCCCACTGTCGGCACTCCGCTACGGTTTCACGAGGCCACCCGACCGTCTGCGCGCGTCGACCAGAATTGGCCGGTGGTCACGATCACCAAGCGTCTGAACTGCCACTTTCGCCCATGCGCAGGCGCGACGCCGCGGCGCGACGCACCGAGAATTCGGCGAGATCAATGCCAGTGGTTGCATTTACGTAGCACCTAGGGCTAGAGTCGTAGCATCATCGACTTCGAGCCGTAGCGTTTGGCTCTCGACACGGGAGACGCCGTGAGCACTCACTTCGCGACACCGCCGCAGTCCAGCGCACTCCGGCCGCACCCGTCTGCCGCGCTCATAGCCACGTCGTCCCCGCACGGCCGGCGCAAGACCTGGCTGCGGGCCGTCCTGTCGGCGACCGCGGTGCTGCTGGTGATCGCCGCCGCGGCGACCGGGGTGGTGCTCACCGGGCTGACCACCACGACCGTTGCCGGTCAGTCGACCTCGGGACTCAACGATCCGTTCCGGGTGGGGGGCCTGCCCGCCGTGGACGGCCCCAGCGGGCCCCGACCGGACGCCCCCGCACCGATCGGAGAGGTCGCCAACTCCGACGGCGGTGACGCCGACCACCTGGCCCTGCTGGCCGCCAACGACGTCGAAGACTTCTGGAACACGAACTACACGGGTCTGCACGGGACCTTCCGACCGATTCGCAAGTTCCTGTCCTACGACTCGGCCGACCCCACCACCCCCGAGGTGTGCGGCAGCAGTCCCTACGGCAACCCGAACGCGTTCTTCTGCCCGCCGCTGGACCTCATCGCCTGGGACCGCGGTGCCATGGTGCCCGCCGGCGAGAAATACTTCGGGCCCATGTCGGTCGCCGCCCTGATGGCCCACGAGTACGGGCACGCCGTGCAGCAGATGGCCGGCCTGGTCAACCGCCGCACACCCACCGTGGTGGCCGAACAGCAGGCGGACTGCTTCGCCGGCACCTACGTGCGCTGGGTGGCAGAAGGCCACTCCAAGCGGTTCGAAGTCAGCACCGGCGACGGTCTAAACAGCGTCCTCGCCGCGGCGATCGCGATCCGCGACCCCCTGATGACCCCGGCCCAAGATGCGATGCTCGAAGAGGGGCACGGCACCGCGCTGGACCGAATCACCGCCTTCCAGATGGGTTTCGTCACCGGCACCACGGCGTGTGCGGCCATCGATCTCGACGACGTCGACCGGCGCCGGGGGGAACTGCCGATGATGCTGCAGCAGGACAGCTCCGGTGACGTTCAGGCCGGCGAGGTGCCCGTCGACGAGCGCACCTTGTCCACGCTGATGGAGGTCCTCGGTCACGTCTTCGGCACGGACGGGGCCCCCACCTTGTCGCTGCAGTCCGGCACGCCCTGCCCCGACGCCGCGACCACCACCGCACCCGCCTCGTACTGCCCGTCGACCAACACCGTCACCGTCGACCTACCGGCCCTGCAACAGATGGGCAAGGTCGAAGACGAGGCCAACCTCGTTCTCCTGCAAGGCGACAACACCGCCCTGTCGCTGGTCACCTCCCGCTACGTACTCGCGCTCCAACATCATCGGGGAGTCGCCGTCGACGACGCGGCGGCGGTGCTGCGCACCGCGTGCCTGACCGGCTACGCCGACCGCAGCATGGCCGACCCGATCGAGTTGGAGTCGGGAAACATGTTGCAGCTCACCGCCGGTGACGTGGACGAAGCCGTCGCCGGACTGCTCACCAACGGTCGCGCTGCCAGCGACGTCAACGGGGACACCATTCCGGCCGGGTTCACCCGCATCGACGCCTATCGCAGCGGACTGACCGGCAGCGCGGACCACTGCTTCAGCCTCTACCGATAGCCGTCGAGACGGGTGCGCGCAGCGGCAGCTGGCGTCCCCCGATCCCTTGCCAAACCAGAACCGTCCCCGGCGACCCGTCGAGGGCCCGAACACACCTGGAGACCTCACATGACGGGTTTGGCGATCGTCAGCTTCCTTCTCGGCGCGGTGTCGTTGTTCTTCGCCGTCAAGCCGAAGCTGGCGTTCTACCTCGACGAGGGGTGGAAGTTCAAGGACACCCCCGCGCCGTCGGACGCCTACCTCGGGGTCAACCTGATCGGGTGTCTCGCCGGAGCGGCCGTGTTCATCGTCATGGGCGTCGTGTTGCTGAGCCAACGTTCCACGTTCGCGGCCGAGGACGCCGCGTTCGCCGCCGCCGACCGCTGCCGTGAGGAACTCCTGCCCCGGTTCGACGACACCGTCGAGTGGGCCGGCACCCGCCTGGCCAACCCCGACGAAGTACGCAGGCTGGCAAGCGAACTCGGCGTCGAGGTGACGGTCGCCGACGACGTCGACCTCGCCGAGGGACGTCCGCGCGGTGACCTGGTCCGCATCCTGGACCCGCACCGGCCCGGCGCCGACAAGCTCGCGTTCCGCTATCTGGGCGCGTTCCACGATCAATACTGGGCCGGTCCGAACTCGTGTGAGTCGTACACGTCCGGCCTCGAGAGCTAGGGGAAGGACCGCCGTGTTCACGTCACCATCGCCAGAAGGTACGCCCGAGCAGGGAGGGCGGCAGAAAGATGCCGGCGTCGCCGACGTCGGTGCGACCGTCATGCTGCTGTTCGCACACACCGGACTGTTGCTGCTCTCCCTGCTCATCGCGACGATGATGTCGATGGGCGAGCCGTGCCCACCGCCAGGGTGTTACGGGGAGGCGCGGACCACGGTCGCGATCGTGTTGATCAGCCTGGTCGCCGGGCTGGTGTTCCTCGCCGATCTGGTCCTCGCTGTGGTTCTGATGGCGCAGCGCCGCCGCGCGGCGCGGGTACCGGCGTTCGGTTGCCTCACCCAGGTGGTCCTCATCGCTGCGGCCCTCGTGATCGCCAGCTGAGATGACGGCCGAGAACCACCCGCCGTCGGCTCCCCGTTTGCCCCGCGTCGCCCCGCGGCCGGCGCGACGGCGACCCACCCCGGATCGCGCGGGGTTGCCACGCATCCTGGAAGGAACCTGAAAGTATGAGCCCCATGCCGACGCCCGCCGCCGCCTCACCGTTGACGGTGTATCTGGGTTCGAAGAGCGCCATGTACACCTTCCCCGGTGGTCGAGAGGTCACCATCGGCCGCGGCGCGGAGTGCGACATCCGCCTCGACGTGGACAAGGCCATCTCCCGGGTGCACGCCGTGTTGCGGTCGGAGGGACCGCAATGGCGGGTGGTCGACAACAGCCGCAACGGCATCTTCGTCGACGGAGCCCGGGTGCCCGACGCGGTCATCGTCGACGACCTCGGGGTCACCTTGGGCGCGCCCGACGGACCGCAGCTGACCTTCCAGGTCAACACCCAACGGATCCAGCCGCAGGTCAGCCGACCAGGCGCCCCGGCGCCGCCCCCGGCCACCGGCCGGCGGCCCCCCGCGACCCGGCCCGACCCGGCTGCGCCGCCGACGGGATCGTCGCCTCGCCCGGCGCGTCCGTCGGCACCGCCCCCACCCCTTACGGCGCCCCGCCGACCGCAGCCCGGGCCGGCGACGGCACGCCACCAGCCACCGCCTCCACCTGGTCGGCCGCAGCCCGGGTTCGCGCCGATGCCGCCGCAGCCACCCACCGTCCGGCCGGCCCCCCACCCCGCCGAGGGGGAGGCGGACGGCGCGGTCGGCCGGATGACCGGAGCGGTCCGCAAGGCGCTGGCGTCACGGGTGCCGGCGGGTGGTGTGGTGATCGGCCGCGGCGCGAACTCGGCGGTGGTCGTCGACGATCCCTTGGCCTCACGCAGCCACGCCATCCTGATTCCCGGCCCGACCGGAACCACCCTGCGCGATCACGGCTCCAACAACGGCACCTTCGTCAACGGGACCCGGATCACCACCACCACGCTGCACCCCGGCGACGTCGTCACCATCGGCAACACCGACCTGCACTTCACCGGCACCACCCTGGTGCCCGCCCCCGCCGACACCCACGCCGGCGGCCTGCACGCCGCCGCGCTTCGCCAAGTCGTGGACGGCCGCACCCTGCTCACCGACGTGTCCTTCACCGCCACCCCGGGCACCGTCACCGCCGTCATCGGACCCTCCGGGGCCGGCAAGTCCACCCTGATCAAACTCCTCGCGGGCGCCACCCACCCCAGCGCCGGCTGGGTCTCCTTCGACGGCCACGACGTCCACGCCGAATACGCCTCGCTGCGCTCGCGCATCGGCATGGTTCCCCAAGACGACGTCGTGCACCGCCAACTCACCGTCCGCCGCGCGCTGAACTACGCCGCCGAACTCCGTCTGCCCCCCGACACAACCCGCGCCGACCGCGCCGCGGTCATCACCCGCGTCGTCGGTGAACTCGACCTCGGCGACCACCTCGACACCCGCGTCGACAAGCTCTCCGGCGGCCAACGCAAACGCGTTTCGGTGGCCATGGAACTGCTCACCGGACCGTCACTGCTGATCCTCGACGAACCCACCTCCGGGCTGGACCCCGCCCTGGACCGCCAGGTCATGTCCATGCTGCGCGCCCTCGCCGACGCCGGCCGCGTCGTCATCGTCGTCACCCACTCCTTGACCTACCTCCACATGTGCGACCAGGTCCTGCTGCTGGCCCCCGGCGGCAAGACCGCCTTCGCTGGCCCACCCACCCAGATCTCCACCACCATGGGCACCACCGACTGGGCCGACATCTTCGCCTACGTCTCCACCCAGCCCGATCACGCCCACCAGCAGTTCCTCCACGCCCACCCGCAACTGGCGCAGTCGCCGACCGCGCCGCAGCCAGCCGGTCCGCCCGGGGAACCGGCCCGCACCAGCACCGTGAAGCAGGTCTCGACGTTGGCCCGACGACAGCTGAGGCTGATCGTCTCCGACCGCGGCTACTTCGTCTTCCTCGCGGTGCTGCCCTTCGTGCTCGGGGCCCTGTCCCTTGTGGTGCCCGGCCAGGTGGGGTTGGGCCAGGCCGACGCCCGGGGCCGCGACCCCAACGAGCCCAACCAACTGTTGATCTTGCTCAACATCGCCGCGGTGTTCATGGGCACCGCCCTGACCATCCGCGACCTGGTCGGTGAACGCACCATCTTCCGCCGTGAACAGTCCGTCGGCCTGTCCGCCGCGGCCTACCTGGCGGCCAAGATCACCGTCTACGCGACCGCCGCGGCTCTGCAAACAGCCATCCTCACCGCCATCGTCGTCACCGGCAAGGGTGGACCCACCCAGGGCGCGCTGGTGTTCGGCAACCCGGTGGCCGACCTCTACGCCGGGCTGGCCCTCACCGCCGTCGTCTCGGCGATCGTCGGGTTGGCGCTGTCGTCCCTCGCGCGAACCTCCGAGCAGATCCTGCCGATGCTGGTGGTGGTGATCATGCTGTCGATCGTGTTCTCCGGCGGCATGATTCCGGTCACCGGCCGCATTGGTCTCGAGCAGGCGTCCTGGTTCCTGCCGGCCCGGTGGGGTTTCGCGGCCTCCGCCTCGACCGTCGACCTGCACACCGTGGCACCTCTGCTCACCGTGGAGGACCCGCTGTGGCGGCATCAACTGCGGTGGTGGCTGCTCGACGTCGGGATGCTGGCGGTGATCGGTGCGGCGGCGACCGGGGTGCTGCGCTGGCGGCTGCGGCTGCCCCGTGGCGAAACCGTCGGCGGACGTTCCGCGGGCACCAGCCCGACGGGCACGCCCGTGGCCGCCGGCGCCGCGTCGAGTACGGCTCGCCGCGGCGGGAGGCCGGGATGGGTGGTCGGTGCCTGTGCGCTGCTGGCGGTCGCGGCCATCGTCGCCGGGTTGTCGGTGGTCACCCGCGGCGGCGGCAGCCGCGAACCGGTGACTGCGTCACCGTTCGGTGACATGCCCACCCAGGGCACCGCCCCGCCACAGCAGCCAGTGGCGCCGGGCGCGCTGGCAGGGTTGTTGCTCTCACCCGCCGACGCGGCCGCCGCCATCCAGGCCGGCCAGCTGACCGCGGCGACGGCAACCCCCGTCACCACGACCAGCCCGCTGACCACCACCCCGCCGCAGTGCGCCGAAACCGTCGACGCGGGTAACGCCGTCGGTTACGGGTCCGCGGCCACCACCGGCGTCGCCGGGCAGACGCTCATCGACGACAGCGACCCCCGCACCACGGTGACGCAGTTCGTGATCGGCTTCGCGACGATGGACGACGCCGCGCTGTTCCAGGACGGACAGAACAACGCGTGGCGAGACTGTGCGTCCACGACGGTGACGCTGAACGAGGGTGCGACGCCACGGCAGTTCGCCGTGGGGGAGGTGACGTCGCACGAAGGGCGCCTCACCGTGGTCCTGACCGAGGGCGACCACACGTGCCAACGCTCCGTGAGCACCGACTCCAACGTGGTGATCGACGTCCGGGCCTGCACGACGAAGGCGGGCACGCCCGCCGAGGACGTGGCCACCAAGATTGCCGACCGGATCACCTGAGGACTGCGGTTCATTCACCGATCAACGCTGGCCAAAAGGGGGTTCGACGGGGTCGAAAATTGGTGCGTCGGAGCCCCTCGTGGGTTAGCTAGGGTAAGAGTCAGTCCGCTTCTCGACGGTTCGACATTCACGCCACATCTGTTAGCTGTGGCCGACAACAAGGAGAATTCATGAAGTTCCGGCTCGGTGTTGGGCTCGTCGCCGCGGTTGCGGCCGCAGCCTTGTTCACTGGTTGCTCCAGTGAGCCCAGCTCCCCGGGCGGCTCGGGGGCGACCGGGGGATCCGACGGCGGCCAGGACGCCGCCGCCCTGGTGCAGCAGTCCGCAGACGCCATGAAGGGCGTCAAGTCGCTCCACTTCGTACTCGCCGCCGAGGGCAAGGTGCCCAACCTGAAGGTGAGCAAGGTCGAGGCCGACGTCACCAACACGCCCACGCCGCAGGGCACCGGCACCGCGACGGTCAGCATCGGCGGCGGCAACACCACCGAGACCAAGATCGTCTTCGTCGACGGGCATCTGTACTCCGACGTCGCCGAGGCCGGCAAGTTCGTCGACTACGGCGACGGCAACTCCATCTACAACATCTCGGTGCTGCTGGACCCGCAGAAGGGCCTCGCCAACGCCATCTCCACCCTCAAGGATCCCAAGAGCGCCGGCAGCGAGGACGTCAACGGGGTGAAGACCACCAAGATCACCGGGACGTCGTCGACCAAGGACGTCGCCATCATTGCCGGCTCCCGGGTGGCACCGGAGAAGGAGCGCACGGTCCCGGTCACGGTGTGGATCGCCGACGGCGACCCGCACTACCTGGTGCAGGCCCAGATCGAGCCGATTCCCGGCACCACGGTCACGCTGACCCTCTCCGAGTTCGGCAAGCCGGTCACCGCGACCAAGCCCGTCTAGCGCCCACCCTCCCTCACCCGATGCTTCGAAAGGTTCAGTCGTGAACACAATGAAATTCGCCCGCCGTAGTGCGCTGGTGGTGGCCGGGGTGGCCGTCGCCAGCACCGTGAACACCGGTGTGGTCGCCCCACCGGCGGAGGCAGCCTTGTCCTACGGCGCCATCGCCTACGCCCCCAACGGCGCGGTCGGCGCGGCGTCCAACTTTTCCTCGCGCCGCGAAGCCGAGCAGACCGCGATGGACTGGTGCGGCTGGTCGGACTGCAAGGTGCTGGTCACCTTCACCGGGTGCGGCGCCGTCGCGGAGAACGACGTGAAGTTCCAGGGCGGCAACGGCCCGATCCTGGTGCTGGCCGAAGGCGACGCGCTCAGCCGGATCGGCTCCGGCTGGATCGATTCCTGGGTGTGCAACTAGGCGTTCACCGCCGAACGGCGACGGGCCGCAGCCCCGACGGTTCACCTCACGGTGAATCGCGGGCTGCGGCCCTTCCGTTGTGGCCGTGAAATGCGTGCCCGCGCCGAGGTGAGCGGAGTGTCGTCACCGGGACCCGAAACGTAGCAGCACGCGCCGGGATCGAATCGGTCACACGGCCCTGCAGCCGAAAAGGCGGTGTGGGTCATCGCGCTCACCCGGCCGAACTGGGGTAACGCGCCCGGGCGCGTCCACTGCCGTCTACGCGCCCTGCTACGTTATGCTACGGTTTGTACGTCAAGTCGTAGCATCGGCAGGTCAGCTGCCCCAAGAAGAAGGACATCGCCATGAGCCCGTTCGTCGCCACCATCACCGAGTTGAGCGTGACCGCCACCCAAAATGCACCCGACGCACCGTTCACCGTCACGGTGACCCGCAACCGATCGGAATGGCGGGAGAACGGCACCCATCGCAGCACGACGGACACCGTGGGCGAGGAAGCCTTCGACGCACCGTTGCCGATCGTCTTCGCGGCGGTCAACGACTGGTTGCTGGACCGCTTCCGTGCCGCCGTCCTGCCGCGTAGCTGGAAGGTCGACGCTCACGACGGGTTGACGCTCAGCGGGGAGGCGGTGCCGGCCACCCGGCCCTCGGCCGGACCGATTCCACCCTCTGAGCAGGCAGAATCGCTGCCGTCGTCACGGCTGGCCGGCGCGGCGACCCCCGCAGCGTGACCCGCCGCGCGCGGCACGCCCGCGACGGCTAGTCACGCACCCACGCACCGGGCGACGAAATCCCGAGACGGGTCCGCCGTCCGGCAGGCGGCGAAGACAACCACGCGATCGGCGCACCCCACGGCCGATCGACCACCCCCACGATGGCCGCACCGGCGGACGCCCAATCACCTCGACTCACGAAAGCATTTCCCTCACATGACTTTTGACGCACTCACCCGCCGCCTTCCGCGGACTACCGCCGCCGTCCCACGCTCGCGCCGCCAGCACCCGTCGGCGGCGTCTGCAGTCGACCGCGTCGACCCACCAACGACGCTCGGCGGTCGCCCACCGGTCACGGAACGCGATTCCCGTACGCCGGGGGTGCCACGAGACGGTAATTTCTACGGAATGGGGTTGCTGAGGCAGGGGACGATCGAATCCGCCAGGCCGCGTCGACGAACGTGGTGGGCGGCGGGAGCGGCGACGATGCTGCTGCTGACGGCGTGCGGCAACACCGTCGGAGGCAACGCCACGCCGACGTCGGCCACGGCCGGCACGTCGGCGCCGACCACCTCGGCCGCGGCGCAACCCAACCCGGGTAACTACCCGACGACACCTCGACCGCCCCTCGGCGCCGCCGGCGAGCTGCTGGTGGGCAGCGTCCTCGACGCCCAGCGAATGGCCGGCTACGTGACCGGACCGTGGGAAGCCGACCCGGCGTTGATCGACGGCTACCCGGCCGGTCCGATGGTGCTACGCGCCCCGGCGTTTTTGTCCTCCTTCGTCCCGAAGGGCGTCGTCGACGCCGCCAAGCGGAACACCTTCGTCAACGGCTTCGCCACGGCACGCGCTGTCAAGGACCAGACCATCCTGCGCAACACCGTGATGCGCTTCCCCAACGCGGAGATGGCGGCGGCGGCCTCCACCGAGATGAACCAGGCGGTCCTCGACGAACCGGTCAGCGGTGCGCCCCGCACCGTGGTGACGATTCCCGGACACCCCGACGCGCAAGCGTCCAACTATCCGTTCACCCCCATGGAGCGCAAAGTCGAGTGGAGAGCGAACATGACCTCGTTCACCCCCCACGGGGCGTACGTCCTGATGCAACAAGCGCAGTCCACGGACAGCCTCGACGCCGGCGTGACGCTGGTGGCCAAGACCCTGGACCTGCAGGTGCCGCTCATCGACCAGTTCACCCCGGCCTCGATCCGCGACTTCCCCACGCTGCCCAAGGATCCCAGCGGACAACTGGCCCGCACGCTTCCCCTCGACGCCGGCGACAAGATCGACATCGCCAACGCCACCTATGACCGGCGGGCCGAACTGCACTTCCAGGGCGATCCGGTGACGACGACCACGTTGTTCGACGACACCGGCGTCGGGGTGGTGACCACCGCCCGCACCAGCGTCATCCAGGCCGCCGACGCCGCGGGCGCCACCAAGATCGTCGACGAATTCGCCCGACAGATCGAAGCCAGCGGCGCGACACCGAGCGCACCGGTGCCCGGGGTGCCGGGAAGCAGGTGCCTCGCGATCCCATCGGTCGGCACCTACTGCGTGGCCGCGGCAGACCGGTACGCCTTCGAAGTGCCCGCCGCGCAAACCACCGCCGTGGCGCAAATGGTCGCCGCGCAGTACCTCATGCTGATGGCGAAATGACGACCCCCGGCCGGGTACGTCGCACCGTCGCGGCGACCGCCGCGGCTCTGCTGACCGCCGTCACGTTGACCGCCGGGTGCTCGTCGACGGTGACCGGCACCGCGGCAACCGAGAGCGGCTTCACACCCGGTGACGCGATCCCCGCACTGCTGAACCCGGGCAATTACCCCACCAAACCGCACGCCACGTACGGCAAGGCGGGCGACGCAGGCATCATCGTCGAGGGACAGCGCATGGCGGACTTCGTCGTGGGCCCATGGGAAGTGGACCCCGCCCTGGAGGACGGCGTCACGAGCCAAACGAAGGTGTGGAAGGACGCGACGGCCCTGACCACCAGCCTCTTCGGCACCGTCCGCGGAGGGATCGCCTCCGCGCACGGCTACATCGTCGGATTCAGCTCCCAGCGCTCGTCGGCCCCGCCGGGACAAATCAAGGGTCTCTTCAACATGGTGATGCGCTTCGGGACACCCGCCGACGCCACCGCCGCCGCCGTCGAGATGGGCGCACCGGTCCCGCCGGAGTTCGACATCGGCGACACCCCCGAGGCGCCGTTCGGCATCCCCGGCCACCCCGACACCGTCGCCACCGCCTACACCAAGAAGGACGGCACCGCCGCCGTCCAGAGCTACACGCCCCACGGCGTCTACGTCTTCTATGCCAGCGGGCAGGCGCAAGGTGGCGACGTCGACACCGCCTCGGCGTTGGTGGCCAAGGCGATCGACCTCCAAGGCCCGCGCATCGACGGGTTCGCACCCACCCCGGTCGGACAGTTCGGCGACCTCCCGCTCGACCCGGGGGGACTGGCCGCCCGCACCCTGCCACCGTCGAAGAGCGACGGGTTGACCGTCTACCAGGGAGTCTGGGGGCCCTACGCCTCGTTGCACTTCTCCACCAAGCCGGTGAAGTCCGCCTCGTTGAACGCCGAAGCCGGCGTCGTCCGGTGGGTGTACCTCAAGTCGATGGTGTGGGAGACCAAGGACGCCGTCGGCGCGAAGAAGCTGCTGAGCGGATTCCTCGAGAAGGATCCCGACGACAGCGCCAAGCCGGCGGGCGGCGTCCCCGGTCTGCCGGCGGCCAAGTGCTTCTCCTCGGTCCGAGAAGACGATCCTGGTCAGCCCACCTTTGCGTGCTATTACGCGGTGGACCGCTTCGTGGTCAACGTGGCGTCCCGGCAGAACGTCGACGTTCAGCAGCAGGCGGCCGCCCAGTACCTGATCCTCACCGCGAAATAACCGGAAGCGGGCAGACACACACATGGTTCTCAGCGTTGGCACCGTAGTGGCCGGATACACCGTCGAAGGCGTCCTCGGGGCCGGTGGGATGGGTACCGTGTACCGCGCGCGCAACCCGTCCCTGCCGCGCAGCGACGCCCTGAAGGTGCTCTCCGCCGAGCTGTCCCAGGACCCCCAGTTCCGGGCCCGGTTCACCCGGGAGGCTGAACTCGCCGCCACGCTGGACCACCCCAACATCGTCACCGTCTACAACCGCGGCGAAACCGAGGCGCAGCAGCTCTGGATCGCCATGCAGTACGTGGCCGGCACCGACGCCGACGCCGAGATCCGCGACGGGAAGATGACCGCCGCGCGCGCGGCCCACATCACCACCGAGGTCGCCAAGGCGCTGGACTACGCCCACCGCCGTCAGCTGCTGCACCGCGACGTCAAGCCGGCCAACTTCCTGCTCACCGCCGACGACGACGAACGGGTGTTCCTGGCCGACTTCGGCATCGCCCGTGCGCTCGACGAGGCGGTCGGGCTGACGCAGACCGGGATGGTGATGGCCAGCGTCGCCTACGCCGCCCCGGAGTCCCTGGGCGGGCTGCCGGTCGACCACCGCGCCGACATCTACTCGCTGGGCTGCTCGCTCTACCGGATGCTGGTCGGCAAGAGCCCGTTCACCCGCTCCGGCGGCATGGCGGCGATGGTGGCCGCCCACCTGTCCGAGCCGCCGCCCCGGGTGACCGACGCCCGACCCGACCTGCCCCCGGCCATCGACGCGGTGATCGCGCGAGCGTTGGCCAAGGATCCCAACGGCCGCTATCAGACCGCGCGCGAACTGGCCGCCGCCGCCCGCGACGCCCTCGACGACACGACGACGTCGCTGCGCGTCACACCGCGCCACCCGGCGCCGCACGGCTGGCCCAGCTCGACGCCGCCCGGCGTCCCACGCCCCTCCGGTCAGGACGCGTTGACGTACCCGTCGGGGCAGTTCAGCGGATCCCAGGCCACCACGATGCCCGCAGGGCAGGCACCGCCACCGGGGCCGCCCCATTCCTTCGCCCCTCCGCAGTATCCGCACCACACCCCGCCCACCACCCCGGCCACACGGGCGTCACGTCGCCGCTGGCCGCTGATCGCCGGTGCGGTGGCCGTGGTGATCGTCCTCGCCGCCGTCGTGTCCGGGGTGCTGCTCACCAGGGGCGACGGTGGCGATCAACCGGCGTACCAGGCACAGACCTTCACCCACGCGCACGGCGACACCCTCGTCTCGTCGGCGCCCGCCGCCGTCGCGGCGCTCGGGCCCGGTGACGGGGACGCCGTCCTGTCGCTCGGCCTGCAACCCGTCGCCATCGGCTCGACCGGCGGCGCCCTGCCCAGCTGGGAGAAGTCCGCGGTCACCGGCACCCCGGCGGTGCTCAGCGGCCTGATCGACACCGCGGCGGTGGCCGCGGCGAAACCGGACCTGATCATCGCCACCGGGGACGTCGACGACGCCACCTACGACAAGCTCAAGGCGATCGCGCCGACGGTGACCCGCCCAGTCCGGGACGCCTCCACCCCGTGGACCTGGCAAGACCAACTCACCTGGGTGGGCAAGGTGGTGGGCCGGGAGTCCAAGGCGAGTTCGCTGATCGATTCCGTGCGCTCGCAGACCGAGGACGTCAAGAACCAGAATGCGGCGTTCGCCGGGAAGTCGGTGGCCGCGCTGGGGGTCAGCGACACCGGGATCGGCGAGATCCTCATCCCGTCGAACACCGCGACGTATCTCGAGAGCATCGGCATGCGCTACGACGACGACCTACGGCGCACACCGGCCGACCGTGGGGACAGCCGGCCGTTGCAGGATCAGAACGTGCTCTACGGTCTCAAGACGCAGGTGCTGGTGGTGCTGCGCACCGACAAGGCGGCCGGTCAGGGCGGCTACGGTGGGCTGCCGGTCGGCTTCAGCGCGTACACCGGGGCGATGGTCATCGTCGACTCGCCCGACGTGCTGGCCGCCCTTGCCGAGCCGGGAGGCTACCTGGCCACCCAGTTCCTCAACAGCACCCTCGTGCCGACGATTGCCCAACAGGTGCGCTGACCCCGCCGACGGTCCGGCCACCTGGTCAGAGCGACGACGTCCACGCCGTCGCGGGGCCGTTCACCTGTGAGGCACGCCCACGCGTTTCGATGCTCAACCGTAGCGGTTGATGGCGTCATCAGCGCGGCACTTGGGCCGCTGACATGAGGATTACGACACTTCGTCACGGCTGCGCTGCCCACGGCTGGCGTGAGTGTGCCGTGCCGCAGCCGTAGCGCTACGTTTTATGCTACGGTTAGCGAGCCAGAACGCAGCGCCGCATTGGGCGGCCCGACTCGCAGGAGCCTCGCATGGACCAGCAGACCACCACCGTCGAGGACTACTCGCCGGTCTGGGAGCAACGCTTCGATTTCTTCGACACCTACGGCCCGCAGTCCTCGTCGCCGCAGGCGCGCCGCGCCTTCCGGGCGCTGCCCGCCCTCGAGCGCTTCCGGATCGGGTCGAACATCGTCGCCTTCGTCTTCGGGGCGCTGTACTTCTTCGCCAAGGGCATGTGGCGCAAGGGGCTGACCATGGTAATGGTGACCGTGGCCGTACAGGTCGTCGCCGGCCTCCTGGACGCGCCGGGGCAGTTGCAGTACCTGCTCGGTTATGCGGTCAGCGGTGTGGCGATGACGACGGCCAACTATGCCTACTACCTGCACGTCACCGAGGGCAGCACGTCGTGGAACCCGTTCCAGGACTTGGGTCGACGATGACCGCGCCCCGACCCCGGCCGGGCCGCAAGCCGGCGCTGACGCCGGCGCAGGACCTCTTCCGGACCAACCTGTTCACCGTGCTCGGTGCGCTGGCCGCGATGGTGTCGTTCTTCTACTCGATGATGTTCCCGATGGCCGGTGACAGCTGCCCGTACAACTGCCGCCACCCCGACCTGCTGATGGGCTTGGCCTATGCGGTGACCTGGGGCGGCCTCGTCGCCGCGGTCGTGATCACCGTGCGCGGCACCGCCTCGGCCCGGCGGTCGGGCCAGCCCATGTGGACGTGGCCGGCGCTGTCCACCGCGGTGATCGTCGCCACCTTGGTCGCCGGTGTCCTGATCGCCGACGCCATGATCATCAACCACTGACCAGAGAGGCGGGCGACATGCATCGAGACGACTGGTTCTCTCCGAGCACCCACGGTGCCGACACCCGGCGCTTCGCGCGCCGGTACGGCACCGTCGACCGGGTTCGCCGCGCGACGGTCGCCGTCCGGCGCGCGGCGACCTGGCCCACCCGCCCCGCACTCGACGTTGCGCCCGTGACCTCCGAAACCGGCACGTGGGCCGTGCGTTTCGCGTTCTTCGCCGCACACGGTGCCCCCACGTCCTGCGCCGCGGCGGCCACGGCGTGGCGGCACCTGGACCGGCGCGCGTACCGTGCGCTGGGCGCCAACGTGCCCGCGCTGCTCTTCGGCCCGTTCTACTTCTTCGCCAAGGGCATGTGGCGCAAGGGCGCCACGCTGCTGGTCGCGACGCTGTCCGGCAACCTCGCCCTCGTATGCCACCTGGGTGACGCGGTCGGTTCCACCGCCGACCACCGCGGCCTCCTCCTGCTCGCGGCCGTACTGGCGCCGGGGGGGTTCATCGGCCCCGTTGCGTCCTTCGCCGCCAGTTACGCGTACTACTTGCAGCGGACGCGGGACAGCCGGTCGTGGAATCCGTTCGAGGGGCTGTTCCGGGGGCCACGATGAGGAATCGGCTCCCGTGGCGGCGCGCACGGCACGAAGCGGCATCGGCACCGACGACGTTGCCCGCCTTGGCATCCGGGGACGTGACCCTCACCGTGTCGGCCGACGAAGCACTGGTTCTGTTCGACTGGCTGGCACGGACCTCGGAGGCCGCGCAGCCCGTGGCGTTCCGCGACCACGCGGAGCGGGTGGTGCTGTGGAACCTGGAGGCGCTGCTGGAGCGCGTGCTCGTAGCACCGCTGCGGCCCGACTACACCGAGCAGCTGCGCCAGGCGCGCGGCCGGGTGCGCGGAGGCGTCGACCCGTCGCGATGACGCCAACACCCCCTCCAAAGCGCTAGACGCCGACAGGTGTCGCCTGGAGCCACGTCGGGTCAGCGCAGGAAGTCGACTGCATCGGCCATGGCGACCGGATCCTGCAGGAAGAACGCGTGCCCACCGTCGTAGATTCGTGCCACCGCACCGAGAATCTGCGCTGCGATCGCGGCGCCGTTCGCCGGGGGAGCGATGCCGTCGAAGCGCCCGGAGGCAACGAACGTCGGGCTGGTGATGCGCCCGAGCCGGTCGAACACGTCGTGGTCGGCGCGCGCCGTCAGCTGCCGTCGGGCGCCGTCGCGCGCGCTCGGGGATGGCGTGGCGCGTCGCCGGGACATTCCGTCGACCAAATCTCGATCGGCAGGGTGGGCGTCGAGCCACTCGGCGGTGAACCGGGTGTCCAGGAGCTGGGTGGACAGCGTCGCGTGGTCCTTGGCGGCGAGGTCGGCCACGGCGTGCAACGGGTAGGACGACCCACCGGCGCCGCCAGAGGACGTGCACATCAACACCATCCGCGAAATCCGTTCGGGCACGGTCACGGCGACTTCCTGGGCGACCATGCCACCGAAGCTGACACCGAGCAGACGAAACGACTCCCAGCCGAGGTGGTCGACCAGCCCGACGGTGTCGCCGGCGAGATCCGCCATGCCGTAGGCGGTGGCCGGTCCAGAGGACCGACCCATGCCGCGATAGTCGGCGATCACCACCTGGAACCGCTCGGCGAGGCGTCGCACCAGCGGACGGACCTCGGCGATGGTCGAGCCCGATCCGTTGAGAAACACCAGGGGTAGACCGTCGCCGAAGAGCTCGTAGTAGATCTCCACGTCCCCGATTAGCGTGCTGGGCATGGAGTTTCACAGTGTGGGCAGGCCGTCGCGGTCTGCTCGCGCAGTGGCCGCAGGGGCATCTGCGCCACGGGTGTCGGCATGTCCACCATCGTAGGCGTGGCAAACACGGATCGAGCAGGAGCGGCGCCGTTTCGCGGCGGTCAGCCGTCGCGCTCGGCCACGTGGTCCCGGATCTTCGCGGCGATGGCCCCGGCTTGGCCGGCCGGGTCACCACCGCCCAGGGCGCACGACATGACGTCGACGATGATGGCCGCACGGTTGGTCAACGCACGCTCGCACACGCCACCGGGGCCGAGGTTGGTGGCCACTCGCACCGCCTCGCCGTTGGACGGGACGGGCAGCCCGACCGTCCAGTTCTTCCTGGTGCCCGAGCCGCTCTTCACGGTCAGGGCCGCACCGGCGCACCGGGACCACGTCGCGGCGACGGTCACGGCTTCCATGCGGGCGCTGGTGACGTCGGCATAGCCGACGACGCTCTGCTGGACGAGATGAGTTGCCGCTCCGTTATTTTCGTCGCTCATGACGACGGTGGTGACGTTGGTGGCATGGGGGTAGGCCTGCGCTTCAGCCGGCTGGTACAGGGCGGCGCACGCGGCGGGCGTGACGCGCTTGGAGCTGTCGGCGAATTGGCTGGACACTCCGCCGACACCGATGCCGGGCGTGCCGGTGATCTGCGCGACGGCGTCGGCGTTGAGCAGCAACGAGTCGTTGCCGTTGGGCATCCAGAACTGCGGCAGCGGGCCGGTCGGCGCCGCCGCCGCGGTGGCGCAGGAGAAGGCACCCACGGCGACCGCGACGGCGGTGGTCGCGGCGGCGACGCGGCCCCCGGAACGAAGACGAGGGGAACGGGAGGTGGACCGCGATACGTTCATGCTGCAACTCTAGACCATCCACCGTAGCAGTGCAACGGTTTAGTAAGCCGCTCGCGGGGGCCCTGCTCGAGGCGACGTCGATGGCTGCGCATCACGCTTGACGTGCAGCAACGGAGCGGACGGCCCGTCGGCAATACTGCGACGTCGGCATTAGGTGGTGCTCTGCGGACCGGTAGACAGTCGCGTTGACGATGCGCGCGGTGTTTCATGCTCGTGTTCCACTGATCACGCTGTAGCGTTGACGTAGCAGTTCCGCCGAGAAAGGACCTCACAGTGAGCGACGTCGACGACGCCACAGTTCGCGCTTCCGTTGCATCGACGCCCGCGTTGACCATCACGGTGGCCGACGAGAACTACACCGTCGAGCCGACGGATGCCCCGATCACCATCGGCCGGGTCTTTCCCGCCCAGGTTCAGGTGAACGACAAGCGCATCTCCCGCACCCATCTTCGGTTGGAGACGCGCGGCGCCCAGTGGGTCGCCGTCGACCACAGCAGCAACGGCGTGTTCCTCGACCGTCAGGCCGTGCCGTCGGTGATCGTCACCAACGGTCTGATGCTGCACCTGGGTCATCCAGAAGGCATCGCGGTCACCTTTCACCTCGGTGCGCCCGCGGAGCGCGAGGCGGCCGCGGGTGGACCTGGCCGTGACACCGACGGGGAGTCCGACGACGACGACGGTTTCGACGACGAGGTGGGCGAGACGACGGGGGAGAGCGAGTACACCGATCCCGGCGTCGTCAGGGCCGGCGCTGCCGTGGCGGCCCGTCGCCAAGAACTGAACATCGCCCAGCGGACCCTGGCGAGGGACAAGGTGATGAACGCCGGTGCCCTGATCTCCTTCGAGAAGGGCCGCAGCTGGCCCCGACAAACCACCTTGGCGCGGCTGGAAGAGGCGTTGCGCTGGCCGCTCGGCACGATCAGCCGCATCCGGTGGGGCGAGGACACCGGCTCCGAGGACGCGGGCGAACGCACCGTGGCGATGACCAACACCGTGGAGGCGCCATTCATGGTGCAGGCCGTTCAGCTGGCGTTGGACACCATGCGCCATCAGGTCGACCTGCTGCCGGAGCCCTCGGATCCCGACTTCACCCAGCGGGTCGGCATGGTGTTGTCCGACCTGCGGAAGCTGGAATCGGTGGCGTCCAACGCCGCGCGCACCACGAAGGGCGCGCCGGAGGTGATCTTGGTGTTGAGCGCCGTGCGGCGCCAGTACCGCGACGTCATGTTGCGCGCCGCCAGGTCGCCGCGGGCGACCCTGGGTCAGCAGGTGTTCGCCGCCCGCCAGCGGGCCGAGCTGAGCGTCGACGAAGCCGCGAACGCCGCCGGAGTCTCCGTGGAGGTTCTCACCGCGGTCGAGGCCGACGCCCCCGTCAGCGGTGACGCGGTGGCTGCCGTGCGTCGGTTGCTAAGCTCGCTGACCCGGGCCTGAGCTGCCGAGGTGAGTGCCCCCGCGTCGAGTGCGCACGGCTGCCGTCGCAAATCGCTCAGCCCCACCGCAGTTCGGTGACATCGGTGATGTAGACCATCAAGAACGGATCGCTCGCTCGCGCTAGCAGCGGCGTGGACACCGCCGTGTGCACCGGGTAACCCTCGACGTGGTTCCAGTCGATGACCTTGCCGTCGCCGGCTGAGCGCAACAGGGCGAGGCACTCGGCGGCCGTGCTAGACGAACACCCGACGAGCAGTGATTGCAGTTGCCGACCGACGAGCGCCCCGTTGACATACCCGAATAGTGAGACCGCCGACGGATTCGCGTAGGCCACCGCAGCGTCGACGCCAATTCCGATCACTGGCCCCGGCATCCGGTCTAGCAAAACCCGTGCCGGAAGCTGCTCCAACAACTCATCCAACTCCGTCGGCTGGGTCTGCTGCCGCCTGTCCACCACCGGAACCCCATTCCTGTAGTTCGTAGTTCGCGCGCGAGCTTCGAGCGGCAAGTGGGTTCTGGACCAGCCGCGGCCACAATATCGCAACCCATTTAACGGTGCTGCAAATTGTGTCGCGCTCGAGCCGTGGCAGCATCGGCTCTCGACAGCCGATCATCCGGCTGTGCGTCGGCTTCTGCAGCGCGGGCGGTCGCCGCCGAACGTGCTGGTACGGCCAACTGGGGCAGCGCCTGAACAGTCGCCGGCACCGGGATCACCAGCCCGCCCGGGTGGACACCCCCCAGACACCGCGACGAAATGCCGTCGATCAGAACTTGGACACGGACACGATGTGGAACGTCGCGTGGGACAGGTCGCGCTTCTTGTCGTCATCGACGAAGAACGACAGATCGTCGGTGTAGGACTGACCGGGCCCGAGGTCGTTGGCGAAGACCGAGGCGTCGGTGATGCGTTCGCCGGAATCGGTGACCGCTTCGATTCGGACGGTGAAGGTCGCACGCTTGTCGCCCTTGTTCTTCACGGTCACCGGCAACGTGCCTCGGCTGGAGTACTCGCTGGTGTCCATGTCGAACGCGCCGAGCGTGACGTCGAGGTCCTCGTCGAGGATCTGCTGGGTCTGTCCGCCACTCATGGACTCCAGGGTGCTGCCGAGATCCGACGACGTCTTCGCGACGAACGCGTAGGCGCCCACCGCCAAGAGGATGGGTGCGGCGACGCAGGCGACGATCAACCAGATGATCCACGACGGGGTGCGCTTGGCGGGCGCCATCGGTGGCTGGCCGTACCCGTACCCGTAGGCCGGGTACGACGGCGGCGCCCAGGGCTGTTGCCCGTATGCCGCCTGGCCACTGGCCGCGTGGGGAAACGAGGGCTCGAGGTAGGGCTGCGGCGGGCCGCCGGCGTACGGATCCGTCGGCGGAACGGGGGTGTAGGGGGAGTTTGAGTTCGTCATGGTCGTGCCCTTCTCGTCGTGGGAGGCGAGCTGGGGTCTATCGGCTGCGCGACGGCAGACGTAGCAACTCGTTGCATTAAACGTAGCAGTACGCGGTAACCGTAGCAAGAGGGGCGGGGGTGCAATGGGCTCTGCCTCCGCTCGGGCCCCGAACGCGACTACGGCCACGGCGCGATCCCCTGCAGTCGACCTCCGACACCGGCCCGGCTCACCGGCGGGTTCGACCCCGACGATCAGACCGTGGACCACCATTGCCGGGCGTCGACCCGAGACGGCGTCGGGCCCACGTCGTCGAGACCCCAATTTCTGCCGACTCGTTCAGCGTCGACCACGAGAGGCGACGCCGACGCTGCTGGTGTGCCGGGGACACGTCGGCGCGATCGCTGTTTCCTGTCGCGGGAGAGCCTTAGCCCGGCGCCTGGGTGCACATGATGCCGTGCGCGGCACTCACCAGTGCTGCGGCCTGTTCCGGCGAGGTCCCGTACTGACCCGCCAGCGATCCCGCCGCGCCTGCTGTTCCTTGACCGGTGTAAAGCAGCCGACACGCCTGCAACCCCGCGGTCAACACCTGGTCGTCGTCGCCGGGGAACCCGGCCCCTCGTGCTTGGTTGATGAAGTTCTGTTGCTGGCCGGTGATGGGAATCGGCCAGGCCGACGCCGTGCCGACCGCGGCGGACAGCAGTGCACCAGCGCCGAGTGTGGCGGCCAGTGCGCGAATGACGTTCCTGCCCAATGCGATCATGGGGTTCTCCTGGGTCGCGTCGATACTCCGGTGTGCCCGACGTTCCCGACAACCGTAAAGCCCACCGCGGCACCTCCGGTGCACCAAATTCGTCAATCCGGGAGCAGCCGTCGATGCGGCACCACCGAAGCGGATGGACCCACAGGCGTTGCGAGAACCACACTTTGGTGCCGTCCACCGTCGTTCGACACTGGGACAATAGGTGGGTGATCGACGTCCCGGCCGTCGGCGAAGCGCCACAACGACGGCTCTACAGGGCACGCCGTGGCGCCGTCGACGAGCACGACCGCAGCGCACGGCACCGCGATGCTGCGCGGCCGTCGGGCAGACGGCGATGACCGACGCCGACGCCATCGTAGAACTCGCCTGGATGTACATGCAGGCGAACAAACTTCAGCGGGCGGAGGAGGTCATCCGGTCGGGTCTGGCCGCTGACCCGCATCACCCTCAGTCGCTCTCCGCCCTCGCTCGAATCAAGCTCCGTCAAGGCGACTTCGTCGCCGCCGAGGACGCGGCGCGGGCTGCGCTGAACGTCGTCCCGCATTACGAATACGCGATGGACACCTACGCCCGCGCGCTGCACGGCCAGGATCGCCTCGCCGACGCGCTGGCGATGGCACGGGATACGGTCGCCCACCATCCTCACAGCGCCTCGGCACACCAGTGCCACGCCGAACTGCTCCTCGAGGCCGGCCGTCCGAGAGAGGCGCGGCGGGCCGTCGAGGAAGCGTTGCGGCTCGATCCGCACGACGTGGACGCGATGGTGTTGCGCGCCGACGTGCTTCTGTTCTATTTCCACACCGACGGCAATCAAGCGGTGGCGGGCTACCGGCAGGCGCTGCGGGTCCAGCCCGATCACGCTGGAGCCGTCCACGGTCTGGCCAAGGTCTACGCTCTCCGGCGGCAGAACTGGCGGGCCATCTACGGCTCCCTGTCCGTGGGACGATTGGCGCCCGACGAGGCCGAGGTGGTGCGCCACAACGTCGGTGTCGTCCTGACCAGCGTGCTACGGAAGTCGAGTTGGTTGGTGCTGGTCGTCGCCGTGGCCGTGGTGGCCGCCCGGGTGCTGCACACCGACGGCGACTCCACGGCGCTCGCGCGGACCGTGGCCGGGCTGGGGGCGGCCCATCTGCTCCTCACCCACACACGGTTGCGCCATGGCGTCCTGCCGCGGCAGACCCGGAAAACGTTGATGCGCCAACACACACTGCTCGCGGTCCGCTCTGTGATGCTCTTCGCCGGGGTGGTCGTGGGCGCTCAAACCGCGCTTCTCGGGCCGATGCTTCTGCCGACGCTTCTGGCAGTGCTGTTGATGGTGGCCGTGCCGACCGTGCTGCTCATCGCCACCGTCACCGGGGAACTGCGACCGCACGACTCTCGGTGACGTCGGCGACGGCGGTAGGTCTGCGGTCGCCCGTCGGGGTTGGGCTGACGTTGTTGGAACCGGCTGTGCTGCGGTCGGTTTCGGCGACGCGGTCGTCGTTGGACGGTGTGTTCGTGGTGATCACCTCACCCCGTCGAAGCGGCGCACCAGCGTGATGGACGTCGACGTCTCCTCGCGGCGCCGTCACCTGGTGGATCTGGGAGCCTGACGCCGTGGGTGCGTCACCGGTACCAGTTCGTCAGTGGCGGGGCGTGCCGAGCGGGCGGGGTGGGCCAGGCTGGGTGTTGTCCGGGCTGAGCCGGTGGGACGTAGGGCCACTGTGGCGACCCCCAAGCGCCGTTGGCGTTCGGTGGCACCCATGGGCCTCCGGCGTGCGGGGGATAGGGGGCGTAGAACGACGGCGCGGGCTGGCGCGGAGGCTGGGGGATGGCGTTGCCGTGTCGGCGGCGCTTGCTGATGGCGCGGTAGACCCGCCAGGAGATCAGGCCGAGGGTGGCGAATTTGGCGACGACGAATCCGACCATGCGGAAGGGATGGCTTTCCTCGGTCATGGTTTGCGCGAGATATTGCATCGACATGTCAGGCGTTCCTTCATCTTTGGTTGGTCGGCGGTAGGTGAAACGATTGAGAATCAGAAGGGCCGGGGCGGGTGCGCGCCCTCGCGGGACTCGGTCGACCGCGAGGGCGTGCGGGAACCCGGGTCAGACCGGTTGGCTGTTGGCCTTGTCGGCGATGGCCTGGGTGATGGCGGCTCCTTGTCCGGACGCCGCTGACGAGCAGGTCATGACGTCGATGACGATGTTGCGGTAGGTGGCGATGGCACGTTCGCACGTGCCGCGGCCGCGGCCGGCGAAGGTTTGGCTCAGCGTCACCATGGTGCGGGCGTCGTTGACCATGGGTGCGCCGAGGATCCATGGCTTGCCGCTGGCGGTGACGGTTTGGCCCTGGCAGTCGCTCCAACCGTCGGCAGTGGCGGCCATGTGGTTGAGGGCGTCCTTCTTGGTCGGTAGCTCGGCCACGATCTCGGTCACCGAGGTTCCGTCGCGGTCGGAGACGACCTTGACGGCGAGATCCTGGGGGTTGGCGTCGGCATAGTCGTAGGCCGCACCGGGGGTGTAGGCACCAGCGCATCGAGCGGGTGAGACGCGGGTCGAGTCGAGCTGGGATCCCGTCGCTATTTCGTCGAGGCTGACGCCCAGCGCTCGGCTTGCCTCGCGGTCGGTGAGCAACATGTCCTGCAGGCTCGAGCCGCTGAGTCCACTGCCGGTGACGGTGGGAATTGGATAGGCAGGGGCGGCTGCCGCGGTGCCGACCGAAGCGGTGACGGCGAGGCTGGCGAGCACCGTAGCGCTGGCGAGGCGCACCAGCCGGGAGGGAGAAGCCTTGGCGGTTGTCATCACGTGTGCTGCCTTTCGTCGAAACCGTAGCGTTGCGATGACTATAACCATAGCGGTAAACGTAGCGCAAGGGATAGCCTTTCAAGAGGCGTTGGATGGCTTGATCCGAGCCGTTCGGCCTCATCACAGTGGCTTCTGAACTGGTCATTTAGCTGGCACACCTCAGGGCTCCGGCAGCGGCACGGTTTGTGAGCGGCTCCTGCGCTTAGTCGCGAGTGCTACGCCCGAAAACGGTCCTTCATCGCATCCGCTACGCCTTGAGGCTCCTGAGCCAACTCCGCAGAATCACGCGCCGCAGTACGCGAGGACGTCGGCGTCTCTTTGATGTCTCGGGAAGGACTTGGGCCGAAGATGGGGGCGCAAGACTGCCGCCCGGAGCGCGAGGGCCAAGTTTCGAGCGCGGCGGGGGTACAGGGCGAGACGCGCCGACTCCCTTCTCGCGGGACAAGCCGAGTTCCAGGTGGCGTGAACCAGCCGAATGCATTCCTGGGCAGCGCTTTACGGTGCCCCCCTGGTTCAGGCAGCAGCCCCGAGGGCGGTTGGCAGAGGGCTCAAGACGGCGCGGGGTCTCATGGCGGCTTACTCCAATTACGTGTCTGCGGAGGCGGCGTGGCTCGGTATGGTTACCGCAAACGTTGAGGGGAGCGCAGATGACGGGTTGGTCCGGCGGCGGCACGCCACATGGTGGTTCTGATCGCCACGATGACGAAGAGGCCACCGTGGTGCGACCGACGACGCCACCCGTCGCCCCCAGTGGGCAGCAGGCGCCGCCACCGTCGGGTTACCCGCCTCCTGGCCCTCCGGCGCCTGGCCATCCCGCCGGCACTGGGGGTTACGGCCCGCCCGCCGGAGGCACGGGGTACGAGCAGCCGACCGGAGGTGCAGGGTATGGCCCGCCCGCTCGTGGCACGGGTTACGGTCCGCCTGCCGGAGGCACGGGGTACGGTCCGCCCGCCGGAGGCACGGGGTACGGTCCGCCCGCCGGAGGCACGGGGTACGAGCAGCCAGCCGGGGCTCCGGGCTATGGTCCGCCCGCTGGCGGCGGTGCGGGATACGGTCCACCCACCGGCGGTGGGGGATACGGACAGCCAGGCCGCGGTGGAGGATACGGCCCGCCCGCCGGCGGTGGGGGATACGGACAGCCAAGCGGCACTGCAGGATACGGTGCGCCCGGGTCTGAGGCAGGTCCGTCGTCAGGGCCCAAGCGCCGCAAGAAGTCGATCGTCATCGGCGTCATTGCCGGTGTGGCTCTGTTGGTGGTCGTCGGTCTGGTTCTGACCTTCACGTCGTTCGGCGGTAGCAGCACCCCCGGTGGTGGTTCGGCAGGAGACACGGTCAAGGGGTACCTGGAAGCGCTGGCCCGTGGCGACGCCGAAGGTGCGCTGTCGTTTTCGGACAACCAGCCCGGGAACAAGGACTTGCTGACCGACGACATCTTGAAGAAGCAGATCGACGAGTGGCCGATCACCGACATCCGCATCCTCAACGACGACAGTTCCGCCGCATCCATTGGGATGGCTCAGGTGCACGTGACCGCCAAGTTCGGACCGAAGACCTCGGACACCACGTTGCAGATGAAGAAGAACGGCGACGACAAGTGGCGCCTCGATGCCGCGGCCATCAAGGTGAGTGCGACGCCCGGCGGAGTCTCCAACGCGGCAGCTCAGACGCTGACGGTGTTCGGCAAGCCCATCGGAGAAGACACTGTCTACGTCTTCCCGGGCTTTCTGGACATCGGCAGCAAGAACGAATACCTCGAGGTGAAGACGAAGGATCCACTGCTGTTGGACCAGCTGACCTCGTACTCGAGCCCCTTCCTGCAGCCCGACATCGCTCTCAACGACGCCGGCACCGAAGCCGCCATGGACCAGATCAAGGGTGATCTGAGTGCGTGCCGGCAGTCGCACAGCGACGCTCCGCCGAAGCCGTGCCCGGTGAAGCTGGGCTACGGGTACTCGGGTTCCTATGTCACGTGGGGGACGGCCGACACCAGCCAGATCAAGGTTCAGAACTTCAACGAGTACGACCTGGAGGCCGTTCTGTACGGCGAGGTGACGATGCAGGTCACCACGGATGGCGACCCCGGCACGGTGACCGCATTCATCAGTGCCACAGCTGATCTGACCAAGTCTCCGCTGACGGTCGAGTACCGATAGCGATAGTCTTCGTCGCTCGTCGACGGAAGTGGCTCGAGCGCTCGACATGACCGTCGGTCCTCGGGGCGACGACGATGGTTTTACGGAGTCGGGCGCTGCGAGCAGCTCCTGCGGGCTTTAGCGCCACCAGATGGTGGAGCGACTGTTCGAGCGGACGGCAGCTACGCCACGGCCGTCATGGAGTCATCTCCAAGAATCCGGTGCCCTTGGGTGTCAGGACCACGGTAGCGGGCCATGTCACTTGGTGGCCTTGCGCGCGCAGATAGTCGCCGCTGACGCCGATGGCCTTGACGGGTGTGCCCTTGTCCTCGAAGACGAGAAGGCTGGCCTTCGAACCGTAAATGTTGCTCTTGATCACCGGCGCCCCGACGGTCTTTTCGATGAACTCCCGTTCGTCGAACTCGTGGAATAGATGCACTTCGTCCCAACTCCACGCGGTGAAATCGCTCAATCTGGCTGACTCCCCGTGCTGTACCAGGCTTTGCAGGCCGTCGTTGAGTCGCTGGTCGTCGTAGTCGACGTCCATCGACGGCCGTATCAGCCCGCATCCGGCCACGAGACTGCACGACATCGCGAACATCAGGGCCCGCGCTGTCGCAGACTTGATCGTCAAGGGAGCATCCGTCCGTCGGCAGTCTCGTCGTCACCGGGGCTGGCTGTCCTGGGTCCCGCCCGGTCACCTTCGCCATTAGTGGCGGCAGTAGACAACCGGCCGCCGAGCGCCTCAGTCGAGCTCCAGCTGACGTGTCGAATCAGGCTAACCCCTAGCGCGATGCAACAGCGGCGCCAATATCTCTGCGGCACAATGCGAGCCAACGGGCTGCAGGCTCCCGGTTCAGCAACGGGTCGAAGACGAAACGGACCTCAGGCCTCGGTCGGTTGACGGTCGAATCTTGGCGCAGCCGCCGAAACGCCGTTCGCAGTTCGCACCCCGCCTGGCCCGAGGGAAGAAGTCGACGAGTCCGCCCTACCTGGTGATGGGTTTGAGGCAACGATCAGGCCTACGACAACCGCGATTGCGACGGCAGCCACCAGGGCGATGATCAGCAGGAGTCTCAGGCTGACGGTGAAGCTACACCGTGGCGGAGGTGGGCCCGGTGGATGCGTGTAGGGCTCGCCATTCCATGCCGAGCCGTGGGGCGGCGAAGGCGGTTGGGGCGGTTGGCCGGTCATGGTTCCCCCGTGGGTGAGCTGGGCCCGTCATGTGAATCTTGAAACGATACCTCGACGGCCAAAGACGATGTCGGAACACAAGACTCGGTCTGTCGCTTCGGCTGCCAGCCGTTGACGGTTCCACGGCTCACCGTGCTGAACAGGTCAGGCACATCGGACGTGATTGGCGGAGTCAATCCGACTCCGCCTCACGGTACCGTGTATCCGATGCGGCGTCGATTCTCGTTGCCATGACTTGCCCGGCCTGCACGACGTGGTCGCACATGACGCTTTCCGCTGTGTGCGCGTCACCAGCGGCCAGCGCCTCGATGATCGCGCCGTGGCCTTCGACGGCAGCACGGGTCCAGCCCTCGATGTATGAAACAAACCGGCTGGGCGACATGCGGGCGGCATGATTGAGGAACCAGCGCAAGCGTGCGCTGTCCGAACTACGGGCGATCTCATGATGAAAGGCGTAGTCGAGCTGCTCGACACGCACGTGGTCGTCAGCGTCGGCGGCGGCCGTCAGCTCGGCTTGAATCACTTTCAGATTTTTTACGCCCGCGGCTGCGAAATGCGCTGCGGCACGGCGCGCCAATTCGCCCTCGATTCTGCTCTGGATCCGAAAGATGTCGTTCACGTCGGTCGCGGTGACAGCCCGAACTACGAAGCCGCGACGAGGCAAGAGTTCTACGAACCTTTCCCCCTGGAGCGCGACGAGCCCTTCTCGCACCGGGGTCACACTGACGTCGAGGTCCGCAGCAATGCGATCAACGCGGATAAATTCACCCTCGCGGACGTGTCCAGTCATGACCAAGCCGCGGACATAGTCGGCGACATCGCCGGTGAGGGCACCGCGCCGCACCGGACTTGGCTCGTGGGGTGAATTCGTCATGTCGTCCTCGGCAAATAGTTTGCGAGCTGAGCGGTTCAAGACGGGCCGGTCTCCCGTGCCAGTTGCGAGTCTGTAGTTTCGTAACCGCCCGATACTCGCCGTACGTACTCAGGTCGTGCACTTTGGCCGAGCAGGGCTGGCCCGCCGTCGGCCGCTCATGCGTGAGATACCTCGGCTACGTGCACGCGGTTACCGTCTGGATCTGTCGTTCGGAGTCGTCGTGCCATGGGCAGCTCGTACCCCGTGCCTAGGCGGTCCAGTTCCGTTATCACCGAGGCGAGGTCGGCAACGCGAAAGCCCAACTGCACACGGGTAACCGGGCCATGCCCGGCGGGGAAGAGCTGAAATCCGGCGTCGCGCCCGATCAACCCGTCGACCACGTGCTGCCGGCCGGGCTCGTCGGCCTCATACAGCGTCAACCCGAGGGCACGGTAAAAATCAGCCGACGTGTCGACATCATCGACGAACAAGGTCAGCTCAAGCAGGGAGGGCAGGTCCATCCGACGAATATGGCAGTCGGCACCGACATCCTCGGCAGGTCCATCAATGTGGCTGCGGCCGCAGTTCAAACCCCTTACTGGTGATCGTGCGATGAATCAGGGGCGTGGGGCTGCGAGTCTTGGCCGCGTTCGAGTGCGGGCCTCATTCGGGCCAGGCTGATGACGTAACCGCTGATTTGGCTGACGACGTGGTGCGCTGGTTCAGGCCATTCCGGGAGTGGCTCCACCGTGAGCAGGAAATCGAGGACGACCGCCTTCTTGCTCGAATCGTCGGTGTGCTCGGCGACGCTGGCTAGCAGCTCCTGCAGGACAGAATCGCTAGCGCCCGCTTTGTCCTGGTCCTGCATTTGGATGACGGTAGCCGTGGGTCCCGACATGCGGGGGCGCCCAAACGGGGGGACCACTAACCGCGACCCCTGGGCACACAGAAAGCTTGTCAGTCTCGGCCCGTGGCCAGGCCAAAAATCGCCTTTTCGACCTGGACGGGAGTACGTGCGTAGCCCTCACCCCAGTGCGTGAGTGCGTCGAGATACCTCCGGTACTCAGCGGTTCGGCTGATGTCGAGGGTCATGTGGGCGTTGACCCGGAGCCAATCGTTGACACGCTTGTCCAAGATGGGCGCCGCGCGCGAGTCGTCAGAGTCAGAGAGGGCGGAAGAGAAGTACAGCCACTTCGTGAAGAAGGCGCTGGCGAGGTGCTTGATCCGGCCGGCGTTGGCCATGTAGCGGAAACCTTCGACGGGACCGTCAGCGCGCACGACTTGAACAGCGTCGCCCAGCAGGCCGGGGACATCGCCGCGCACCGAGGCGCTTCGGGCTCCTTTCTTCACCCCTGTGAGCACCCAGCGCACGCGCGTTGCGCCGTATCCTGCATCGCCGTAGCCCCACACCATCGCAGCGACGAATGCCGGTAACACGCGGCCGCTTTCGAGTTCGGCCAACACGGTGTCACGAGTTGTGGTCCGATCCACCTCGTCCGGAAGTCCCTCAAGCATCGTCAGGACATCGGGGAGATCGTGCATCTCGTTCCGCCACCCACCTGGCTTCCATGGGAACGCGCGCTGGGGAGTCGGTGGTGCGGCCAGGGCGTCCGCCAGTAACGAAGGCACTTCTAGGTTCATCGACACTCGTTCTACTCGGAGGTGTAACGACGGACGTTACCGAGGCGGGCAACGGAACCCTCGTCCCAGTTGCATTCTCCGCACCGAACTCGTTGCCCACCTCGACCCGCCCGAAGTGAGCAGTCAGCTAGTCGTCGGTTGCCAGTTCCTCGGTGATCCCGTATGTCATAACGGTGTTGGTCACCTTGCCATCATCATCGACGTCGATCATTGTGACGCTTCCTGACGACGGGATTTCCCGCGGCTCCGAGGTGCCTCTCTGCGTTCTGCTGCTGTCGAGGATGGACTCTGAGTTGACCTCGGGAGGTGCGTGGTCGTAGTCCGTTTTCCATTCAATCCCCTCCGTTGTAACAACATTGGGCTTGCATTCAGGATGGCGACGCGGCCTCGCTTGCTCCCGGTTCGGGCCGGTGGCCACGTTGCCACCGGGCCCGAACTCGACCTGAGCAGTGTTGCCATCAGTAAGCTGCCACCGCCTCATGCTGCGGCGCGCTCGGGTGCCGTTTTGCCCTGCGGCTAGGGCTCCAACAGATCGGCGGCCCGGGCGGCGTCCCCTCCAAGTTTCCGGAGCTGTGCCGCGTTCATAAACAGGTGACCCTCTATGACCTCACTGTTGAAATCACCATTGGCGGAGATCAAAACCTTGGCCACATTGACCGCCCGCGCACCCGTTTTTTCGTCTATCCGAAATCCAATGCTTGGAGCGTTCCCGTCCGGGTCGACGTAGACGACTTTGGGATTGTCGGTTCCGTATGTGAACTCATTCATTGTTTGCTCACTGTGCCTTCCGGTTTCAATATCCCGCCACGATGGCCGGCTGCAGTCAGACGGTACACACAGCCTTGCTCTATGGTCAACATCTGATTATATGTTGTCTAACAACGACTTAAGACCGCTAAGCCCACCTTAACGCGCTCGATAATCACCGCCATGTTGCGCACCCACTTCTAAGGTTCTTAACTAACGGCGTTTAGCTATCGTTAGCTAGTCGCAGCGATCCTTAACTGCCCGCAGGTGTTGCTTTAAGCCCTTAGACGCCTTAGGTGTTGATCTAAGCCCTTAGGCCTGTTAGCTCGTTAAGTCCCTTAGCGTCGTTAGTCGCGCGGTCATCAGGGCCGCATAGCGAGACGCAGCCGGGCAGAACTCGGCCCCACCGCGGTGGCTCGGGGGCGCCGCTGTCTCATACCGGTACGCCGAGAGTGCATCCACGGTCGCAGACGAACGCTTATCCAGATGCGGGCGAGGTTTTGGACCAGGGCTCCGTCTGGGCGAACACCTGGCGCACGCTCGGTGTTGGCAGACCATTCGGAATCGTCCGAACCGGCGAAGCGGCCGAAGGCGGGGCTCACATCGCTGACCGCCGGCTGAAATGTGTCCAGGTTATGCACCGGGCGCGATACGACTCAGCCGCGCATGTTGGCGAACGGCAGACGCCCGTGGTGGACGCGGAATTGCGCGATCATCTGGGTCTCGGTGGCGGCGGCGGTGGTCTCGTCGGTGGTGCGCCAGCCCACCAGCAGGGCGGGGCTGTCGGCGATCTGCCAGATGCGGCGGCCGCCGGAGTGGCCGACCGGTTCGCCGGCGCCGTGCCGGCGGAACTCGTCGAGGCGCTTGCGCAGGCCGCGGCGTCCGCTAGCGCCGGCGTTTGCCTTGCCGATGTAGACGATGTGGGTGCCGGGCACCCACAGCCCTCGTAGCTCGGCGACGGGCACCGTGGGGTTCTTGCCCTTGAAGTGGCCTGCCGGTGAGCTGTCGAGGAATTCCGGCGGCTCGTCGGAGGGTCGCACCACCACATAGACGCCGGGGCCAGTGGGGACGCTGGCAGTGGGTAAAGCGGTGAACGGAACCCAGCCGCTGAATCCGCTGAGATCGACGGGTTCGGACGTCATAGGTCCATGGTGCATGGACGGAACTCCCTGCCAAGGCGACCGGCCCACCCCCATCGCGATTATTAGGTCGCTGCCTGCCGGTCGAGTCGTTCATTCATGGGTGTCCTAGCGCTACAGGGCACGCCGGGCAGCCGCCAACTCGGTGACCTCGAATTGGTCGTTGGCGAACTCGATGGCTTCGTGGATCACCTCAACTCCCGCCGCTGCGCGGTCCGCGGTGCGCTCCACGGTGACCGATGAATTGAGGCCGATGCTGTGAGTCTCGACGTCGTCGAAACCGTGTTCTCGTAGCCGCCTCTTGAGGTGCTGGTTCCACAGTGAGGGAGGGGTCGGTTTGTAGGGGCGTTTCGATCCGCGCGCAGCCGGGGCGGGCCGATGGTTGGGTGTGAGGTGCGTGTTTGTGGGTGACCCGTTGCCATGCCTTCGTCGCGTCGGGCCCGATTGCACAAAGGAAGTCCTCGTCGGATTCGGGCGGCGGTAGGTGGGAAGGCGATCGTCGGGGGTTTTTGCGGGGTAGATCGTGGCACTGGCCCGGCATGCCAGGACTGATGGATATCTGCTGTTATCCATGAGTTGCCACGCCGTTTTCATCTGATGAAGCACGGGTGGGGCGTCGGCGTCGATCGGCGCGCCCGCTGAGCAAATGGCGAAGCGGTTGCTGATCAGCGGCTTTGGGCTCCGGCCGCGATCACCCGGGTCGCTTCGTCGGGGTTGGCCGGGCGGGGTGGTATCCGCCACCGGTCCATTCGCCGGTGGCAAGCCAGATTTCGTAGTGGAGGAGCCATTCGGCTGTCCAGGGGAGGATTGTTCTAGAGAGCAGCATGGTGTGCTGCCATTCGCCGGGATAGTAGAGGCAGAGTCTGTCTCCCGGATAAACGTGGGGTAGGCCGGTCTCGCCAGGATGGAGTGCGAGAGTCGGCTCTACAACGTGGACGCGAGGCGGTTTCCAGTGTCGGTATTGTATGCGTGCACTGTAGGTTTCGCTGCCGACACCGGGTTGAATCGGCACGACGCAGTCTAGTTGGCCGCGGTTGATTCTGCCGCGGGCCGCTGGGATTGCTGTCCTGATGGCGACGAGTTGTCGCGCCAGGTCAATCGCTCGGGCGGGGGTGCTGGCCATAGAAGTTGTGGCGAGGGACAGCGATCCCCGCTGCGGTGGGTGACAGCAGTCCGGTGTTGCCCAATCGCAGGGTCCCGTCAGAGGTGTGCCCGCGCATCTGCGTGCCATATTTCAGCGTCGATTGCTTTATTGGCTCAGCACCGAAGCTCTGTGCAAGTCGCGAAGCGACGGTCTGCAATCCCTTGCCACGCAGGCTCAGCGCGTCGTTCAAGGTGTTCGACAGGTCTTGGTGCCAGGCGTAGTACGCCTGTCGGCGTTCCGGGTATTCCGCCCACTTGTCGACGAAGTTTTCACCCCCGTGGGCGGGGTTGGCGACCCAAGCAACGCCATTGCGGTCCTCAACGTGTCGATTCATACCTGCCAACGCATTGCGTGTGGCAGTGAAAAGGTCTGTTTCGCCGCGGTAGGCCGTGGCGGCCAGTGTGGTGATGAGAATCGACGGAGGGCGGTTGTCTGGGTCGTCGGCGAAGAAGAGCATGCAATGCCATTTGAGTACCTGCACTATGCGCTGCAAGGTAGTGCGGAACTCCCAGATGGGGACATCCTCTACGTCGACACCGCGTTGGGCCGCGGCGGTGATCGCCTTGTTCTGCAATTCCAGTGACCGTTTCCGGAACCACTTGGCGTAGCCGATCGGGTCGCTGTGCTGCCAGTAGAACAGTTCTTTGTCGGTCAGCAGGATGCCGGAGGGCAAGTAGTCGACATCGGGGATCGCGGGCAGGACATCGAGATGGAACCCGTTGACGGGATCGTGGAGTGTCCAGCAGCGGCGACGAGGTTCGCAACTTTGCAACCCGCCCGCAGGGCCGTTGCGTTCTTTCCAGTCCAAGTATTTCTGGAGTAGGTCACCGACGTCCTGTTTGAGGAACGCCTGAGTGGTGGCCTCTTTCGCGATGAACAACAAGAAGACCAGGTCGATGTCGAAGTCGCCGGTGAGGGTGTGCGGGCGAACGACTGTGCCGAGGCGGAATGAGCCTTGTGGATATACGCGACAGCCGTATCCACCGTGCTCAGCCAGCCAGTTGCCGACCTCTTCGTAGCTGGTGATGGCGAGAGCCTGCAGATGCGGCGGTATGTCGAGAGTCTCCACGGCGCCGTCGAGCAACATCGAAAGCATCTGTTCCATGGTGTCCACGTTGTTAGTCCTCCTTGGGGGAGTGGCACGGGATGTAGGCAGGCGCTTTGTGATCGCCGAACGTTCGGGTGAATTCGGGCGAGATGACGCGGCTTTCGTGACCGGCTCGGCCAATGAGGCTGCTGGCGTCGACCGAATCGAGCTTGACGAGTCCGGTGGGCACGGTCGAGTTGACCCGCAGCACATGCTCACGGCCGAGAAAGTGGCGGATCTGTTTAGTTGCGCTGTCACTTTGTGCGCGCATAAGTACGTCTACGGCGTCGCGGGCCCATGGGATAAGCCCGCCTTGGTCGAGTCGCCGGCTTCGGTGGGGCAGGTCTGTCGTGGTGCCGACACTAAAAATGCGGACAGTGTCAAGAGGTTTGCCGAGGGGACCGACGGCCTCGGTGAGGGCCACCATGGCGGGGTTGTTAGCCCAGATGCCCCCGTCGATTAGGCGCGTGCCGTCGAGCGACTTGCCGGGGAAGTAGGTGGGCGCGGCGGTGGTGGCCATGGCGACGTCGACGGCTTTCTCCCGCCAGTCGCGGACCAGAGTTGCCAGATGAGGCGTCCGGAACAGATGGACATCGTCGACGCCGATGTCGTAGGAGGTGATCAGCAACCGTTTGGTGCTGTGCCCGAACAACTGATCGCCGAGGACCTCGTGAAGAGCGGCTTGCAGCGGTGCGGCAGAGAATTTGGTGCGGGAGAGTCGTCTGATCGATCGCAGCCGCGTCCGATCTCGGAAGATGCGGGGACCGTGCTCGACGTAGAACTCCAGGATCTCCCGTGGCGTCATACCCAGACCGAGGCCTAGCGCGATGATGCCGCCCGTCGAGGTTCCGGCGATGAGATCGAAGTGGTCGACGATATGAATGCCGAGGTCTTCTTCCAGGCGCGCCAAGACCGCGGCGGTGTACATGCCGCGCAGGCCGCCACCGTCCAGGGAAAGGATCTGGAATCGGCCAGTGACCGTCGCGAGGTCGGCCGTTGGGGTTGTCAGGGCAGCCTCCACAGTCCGGAAGTGAACTCTCAACTTAATTTTAGCACATAAATTCCGGTACTTAATTCTGTGCCGGGTCGGGCCAGTGTTGTTGAAGGTGCAGCTAGGCTGGTCTGACCCGAGGCTCGGAAGCCTTCTACGGCGATGAGGTGGTGGAACGATGGAGGCGTCGATATTCGAACCGAGCCGGCTCCGCGTTGGCCGCGAACTTCTTGGACTCAGCCAAAGCCAGTTGGCGATTAAGGTCGGCTTATCGCCGGCGGCGATCAGTCAGTTTGAGAGCGGGGCCACTCGCCCCAGTCCGGAGACCCTCGATGAGCTGGGCGCCACGCTCGACATGCCGGTGGACTTTTTTGTTCGCCCTCTAACTGAGACGCACGATGGCTTCTTCAGGGCTCTGCGGCGCACCAGTGTCACTGATCGGCGCCGGGCGCGTGCCGTCGCACATATCGCGCATGACCTCGCCAATGCCGCGGCAACGACCGCTAGTTTTCCGGAGCTCGACGTACCAAAAATCCCGGTCACTGCCCTGGATACGCCAATCGACGACATCGAGGCCATCGCGCATGAGGTGCGAACATCGTGGGGTGTACCCCGTGGGCCCATTGGCGATGTTGTCCGACTCCTCGAATCACACGGTGTGGTGGTCATCCGACTGCCACTCGACAGTGTCGATGTGGATGCATTCTCGCTACCTTTTCCCGATCACCCTGTAGTCGTGCTCGGTAGTGAAAAGGCCGACCGCGCACGGTCCCGATTTGATGGCGCACATGAGCTCGGTCACCTCGTGATGCACGGGGAACAGATCTGGGGGATGAAAGAGATTGAGACTCAGGCGCATCAGTTCGCCGCAGCGTTTCTTATGCCGGCCAATGAGATTCGCGACCAGCTGCCCACCACGGTCGATTGGCCGCAGCTTTTCGCATTGAAGCAGCGGTGGCAGGTGTCCCTGGCCGCGCTACTGATGAGGGCCCGAACTCTAGGGCGGATGAACGAGCGGACGTACTTAACTGCCGTTAAAACGACGTCAGCTCGAGGCTGGCGTCGCCGCGAACCGGTGCCGCTCGGCGCGCCAGAACAACCCGACCTGCTGATGAATTTTCTGGCCACAGCGGACGGTCGCAAAGCGCGTAGCTACCTGCCAGGCTATGTCGTCGACAGCATTGTCATCGCGAATGACGTTGCGTAACAGAAAAACCACTCTACGTAGCGGAGTGCGTGTGCGGTACTTGAAACGAATGCCTCGACAGGGTGCAACGATCCAACGCGGCGACTTGGGTGAACTCGGGACACCGCTGATCCGGCTGGCGGAGCAGACCGCAGAAGTACTATCAGTTCATCGACGGAAGTCTCCGGTCTTCGGAAACACGATGCTAAACAAAGGGTTTGACCCCGGAGGCGCGCCATCCCGTCATGAGGTGGAAATTAGTAGCGGGTGTCCGCTGACTCAAGATCCGCGAGCAACTCTCGGCCAAAATCGCTGATGCCGCTGATGCCGAGGGTATCCGCGAACGTGGCGGTATATAGACCGGTGCTGTACTTCTCGGAACCTTGTCGCACTACACCCGTCCTCGCCAGCGTGGCCAAGACTGAGTAGTGTTGCGTCCTCAAGAACGCCAATATGGCGTCGCTGAGGTTCTTTTCACCCAGGTTTGCATCATGGACGTCTCGCAGCAGAGTAAGCGTTCGGAAATGTGGCGCCTCAAGCTGCGCCAGCGCCCACAGCATCAGCTGGGCGTCATCAATCGGCTCGTCGCTGGTCATGGCGTTCGCGACCACTCGCGCCATGACGATCCGCTTTCCCTCTACGCCTGTCGCCATCGATGCCATGGCGCCGGTCCAGAGCATCTCTCTGCGCTCGTCGTCGGACTGGACGATTTCGAACAGCTTGTCTCTGCCCACAAAGGCGATTACCACGCCTGCGAACTCGTCGGCGTCCCTCTTTCGTTCGGGTGCGACGGCTTCAAGCATGATGCCACCCGCGCTGACCAGGCCGGGTAAGCCGTGAGCGGAGACGACCATCTCGGCGGGGACGGCCAGTAGCCGCAGCGCTGTCTTCGTCCAGCGTGACATGTTCTCGTCGCTCATGGTGGCACGCTATATGGTGGGTGCAAAGAATCGACGGGTACCCGGAAGAGCGACCGGTCGTGTCTGTCCGGTCGTCGGCCATGACGGTTCGCACCATGCCATGGAACTCCTAATCCCCTGCGACACCCGCTTTGCACTCGCGGTGCTCGCCATCAGGGGACGAACCAAACGTTAAAGACCTTGCCTGGCTGCATGCATCCGGTTCATCGCGGCCGCCTCGCTTTCGAACATCCTGCGCTTTGTTGGGCGCGCCGTGTGGTGATACCAGAACGATCGCACGGCCCTGTTCGGCCCAGTCGCCGCGGGCGGAGCCGTGGTCGACGCTGTCGGTCATCGACGTTGCCGGACGCACGGGTGGTGGGCCTTGGCGGGGCACGGGCCACGCGAAGGTGTGGACCAGACTCGCATTGAAGTCCACCACCTCCGAACATCCCACTACCGGTAAGCCAGCGTATTTGGATCCCCCGTATTCGTTTCGAGCCGATGGCCTGCGGTGCTGCAGGAGTGCGCTCGTTGGTTATCCACGTAGTGCAACACTGCCGGGACCGTGGCTGCGTGCGGCCGGGCGCCCGCTGCGGAACGCCGGTCGTTCTCTGAGAGCGGTTATAGTGAGGACCTTGGGGTGAAACACGAAATACGTTGTTGCACCGTCCAACTGACTTACAACAGCCTACCGACACTTCACAAGACACTGCGCCGCAACGTGTTTAGCGTGTACAGGCTTTCGTGTTTGATCCAGAAATAGTTCAGAGCAATCCCGGAAACATGAGAGGTCGGGGTGTTCGCGGCTACCCGGAGTGGGCGAATAACCGACTCAAGATGAACCGTCCCGCGTTTGATGCACACCTCCTTTCTTGGGCGGGTGCATTTCATGCTGTGGCGCGCCATCCCGTTGCCGCGAATGCCGTTGTTGTGGGAAATTACCAGTCAATCTCCACGACATAGTTACCTAGGAGGAGCTGCTCAATGGGAGTCGCTTGACCGAGGCCCCATTCGCGAAACTCTCTCGGCAAGTGATTCCTTCGCGCCGTGGTTCCCCTTATAAGGGCCTCCAACGACTCTCTGAAAAGCAACGACGTTACGTAGTTCGTTAGATGCGTCTTCGAGAGCCTTGCCAAGTCGCCATCGGGGAAGAATCCTCCGGAATGAAGTCCATCTTTAAAGTCCAGCGCGAAGGGCTGCAAGAGGCTGTGTGCGGCTTGGGTATCGAATACCCAGGAGTCGTAATCTTTTACGGAAAAGTAGAGCGTATCGATTTTGGGATATACAAAACTTCTAGGCGCGTCAACGTATGCTGCGCGAAGCGCCAAACTTGCCTTGGCCAACATATTCAACGATCCGGCATGCTTCTGACTAGACCCGGGATGTAGCTCATAGTCAGCAGCCCAATCGTGGACGGCGACGTTACGGTCGCCCTCGCGTGTTAGCAGAGGGTTCGTTACAGGAGTAGTTGGCCAATTCGCCCGTTCGAGACCTGCCGCTTGCAGTAGGTCATCGGAGAACTCGTAAAGGTCTGCGGCGAACGGGAACTTACGGAAGCGGCGGTGATCGCGGACCGCAGAGTATAGGCGCATGAAACGATACGGCGGATGGAAAGCGCTCCAACGGATTTCGCCACCGAAGGGTGTTAAAAAAGGGACCGGCGGATCTGTCGCGAGCCAAGTTATCAGGCGGAACAATGGGGAAGAAAGGGAGCCAGCGAGATTGGCCGCCACTCGGAGAGCTAAGCCGTACGCATCTGATTTGATTTTTATGTCTACGAGCCTCCGGTGATCGTTGCGGTCGTGTGCGCGATCGGGTGCTTCGACATCGAGTTCGTCGAGTGTGCAGGCGCTCTCCCAGATCGCTCGGGTAGTGAGCCGAGGATCGGGTCGAAAGCCGCTTCCGAGTGCTGCGCTGGGTAGCTCGGTGAACAGCTGATCGGCGATCTCATTGCCGACATGCGGTGCCATGGGCAGAAAACTCTCCGCTGCGCGCCACGCATCCGAGAGGGCCGGGCCCGCTGCCGCGTCGGCTGGCCAGTCGGCGGACACACCAGTCGAGGAATCCAGAAGTGTTTGGCCAAGGAATTGCATATCGAGCCACATCTGACCCGACAAACCGAATGATTCGTCAAACAACATGGGTTCATAGCCGGTCCCATATGACCACAAAGGTCGCTGCTTGACTATGTCGACGACGCGTTGGCGGCCACGAAGGGTGAGCCTTTCTAGCGCTATCAGAGCGGTGACCGCGCGCGCCCGACGTAGCAAGGTGACAATCAGACCAATGGACGACGACTGCCAACGCACCCAATGCGCTAACTCGTGCTGATAGGAAGTCCGCCAGAAGTGAATACCATCCAGGGGGCCATCGGCACTGTCCGGCGCGAAGAGAATATGGCTCGTTAGGTCAAGGCGCCATCGCTCATTGGCTGCCGGGTCGGGACTCAACGCCGTTGCCTTCGTCTTTGGGCTTGATTTCCTCTGACTCGAGGCCCTCGATGCCAGCGAGCTCCTCGGGGATCGATGTTTCGATTTGGCCTCGGCGCCGCGCTTTTCTAACCGCTGCTGAGAGTGCAGCCCATACCGCCCGTGCGGCCAAACTTTCGAGGGCTCCTTCTCCGAAGGTCAGCATCAGTTCACCCCACTCGGCGTGTCCGAAACTGTCACCGTCATGCGGCGCTGCCTCAATCGTCAACGTCACATCCGGGCTGACTGAAACCTGCGACGAAATGTCTTCCAGGATCAACGTAAGGTTCGGAATGTCTCCGCTGATCGTCACCGTTGCCATCGCATCATTATCCATGCGACGCGCAGAAGTGTGTCAGTACGCCGCGGTTGTAACGCAGGGTGGCGTGTTCCCGCTGACTGAGTCCAAGAAGCAGTGTTGCGCGACTAAGTTTCTCGCGTACCCGTGCCGACGGGGGAGATCTGTCACCGCGACGAATGGGCAGCCCGACCTTGGTGCGGCCCATCGGAGTGTCTGGGCCAACGATCCGCCGATCGAACCCCGGCAGAAGTCGGCCGTACGGCCTAGTGCAGACAAATGGCCCCGCTTCCTGCGACTCCGGAATCACGGCCGACACAGGAGCCAACGCTCGCCAGTCGCCAGAGCCGATGCCAAAGCACGCAATGACGCTTGTGTACATGTCTACACACTGGCGGCCTTACGTCACGTGACAAATTGCACGCCATCAACCAAGAGGACGGCGACCGGCCGCCCCGGGCGCTACGAAGAATCGACACTCTCAGATAGTTCTGGGCACGCGAAATGGACCCGTCTGGCACTCTCGGGTCTGCGCGGATTGCCAACTTATGGCTGCCGCGCCAGCTGTCGCACCAGAAGTACCCACCCAGAGCAGCGACGTTGCAACCCTCAGATCGTTCTGAAAACAAGGCGGTTTCGGACAACTCTCTTATTTGCCCGGGTTACTGCCGGCAGTCGCGGATCTAACACCCGTGCATCAACCGATGCTTACTCATGAAAGATGCTGCATTGCAGACGATTTCATTTGCCGATAAGCTACCTTATGTCAACTAAACTCCTCCATTTTCATCAGATGCATCATGGATCCGAGCTCGGTGTCGATTGTCTGCACTGTGGCGCGATCGTCAAAGCCATTGTTGAAGAGCAGTTTTGGGATAAGTAGATGCAGGTGGGGGAGTGCCCGTCTGCGGGATGGGGCCGACACGCCGAACCGAGTGGCGTGAAGGTGATGCACCTACCTGCGCCGATGTGGTAATGATTCGGAGGATGATTCAATGATTCATTGAATGAGACCGTCTGGAGGCCCGTCTTGCCCGTCGATCTGAGTGGTCGCGTGTACGTCATCGGCTCGGTTCCGGTGCTCCATCCGGAGGCCCAAACGGTCAACGAGATGCTCGAGGGGTGGCGCAATCAGCAACTGTGCCGCAACTTGGATGCCGACACGGTTGCGGGGCGGGCGCGCCTCGTGGAGCGCTTCATCGCTCACACCAACGAATTCCCGTGGACCTGGACGCCGACGATGGTGGAGGAGTTCTTCAGCGATCTGCGCTCGGTGCAGCGGCGGAAGCAGTCGACGGCGAGGGGTTACCAGAACGCGCTGCGGATGTTCTGCTCCTATGTCAGCGATCCCGACTACGGGTGGGACCGGGTCTGCGAACAGCGGTTCGGCACCCACCCCGCTCAGGTGTTCTTCGAATGGAACACCGCCACCCACGTCCAAGACAACGAACAGTCCCCGACGAAGCGGGCCTTCACCAAGCGCGAGTTGCAAGACTTCTTCGACCACGCAGACGACCGAGTCGCGGTGATCGCGGCCTCGGCGCGGAAGGGCTGGCTGCCGGCCTACCGCGACGCGACGATGTTCAAGGTGGCCTACGCCTACGGGCTGCGCTTCAACGAGCTGCGCCATCTGCAAACGGTGGACTTCTCCCGCAATGCCCATGCCGGCGAGTTCGGTCGCCATGGCGTCGTGCAGGTGCGCTACGGCAAGGCCAAGAAGGGATCCCCGCCCAAGCGCCGCGGCGTCCTCACGGTGTTCAGCTGGACTCCGGAGGTGATCACCGACTGGCTCGCCCACGGGCAGGCCGGTATGGGCGCCGGGCTGGATCTGTTCCCCAGCGAACGAGGCACGTTGGTCGCTGAGAACACCCTGCTGCGCCGGTTCCGTCGCTACTGTCGCGATCTCGAGTTGCCAGAAGGTTTAGATCTGCACTCGCTGCGCCGCTCGTATGCCACCCACCTGATTGAAGACGGCTGGGACGCCAAGTTCGTCCAAGACCAGATGGGCCACGACCATGCCAGCACGACGTCGCTCTACACCTGCGTGTCCAGTGATTACCGGGTGAGCACGTTGCGGCGGGCGTTGGATGGCACCATCGCGAGCGCACTGTCGTCCAGCCCGGAGAGTTCATGAAACGTCAAGTCGATTACACCTGGAGGCTGGCCGAGCTCATGGCCGCCCGTGGAATGCACACCAGCACGCAGCTCATCCCGCTGCTGTTGGAGCGGGGAATTCAACTGTCACGACCGCAGGTGTATCGCGTGGTTCATCAACGTCCCGAACGGATTTCCCTTCAGATGTTGGCAGCACTGTGCGACATCTTGGGCTGCGGGGTGGAGGACCTGGTGACCGTGACCGCCAGCGACGTCCGTCGACGCAAAGCGTCCTCGGGCCCGCAGGCCCTGGCCAAACCCAACGTCGTCGAACTCAACAAGGCGGTGCGACCTCGGCGAGCCAGGGTGATCGAAGATGACGGTTAGCCCCAACAGGCGCTCGACCAAACGGGGCCGCCCACTCGTCACTGATGGTGCGTTCCGCTGCAGCCGGTGTCAACGAACGGCCAACCAGCGCAGAGCATCCTGGCCCGGGGAGCAACTGTGCTACAGCTGCTTTTACGCAGCGATGAAAACCCGCGGCATCTGCCCCCAGTGCGGCCACGATGGCATCCTCCCAGGACTCGCCGACGACGCCAACAGGTGGCCGATCTGCTTGTCGTGCGCAAGGATTCCCGGAGACTTCACCTGTCGAGGATGCGGCATCGACGGCGCCTTCTACCGGCGCGGAACCTGTGCCCGTTGCGCGCTTCGCCAGGACCTGACTGCGTTGATGATCGACGGCGCTCAACACCAAGACGCCATGGCGCCGATCGTGGAGGCTATGTGCCGGGTGGAGCGGCCCGAAAGCATCCTGAGCTGGAAACGCTCGCCCCGAGTGCGAGGGCTGCTGACCGGTCTGGCCACCGGGGACATCCCGTTGACCCATGTCGGCCTCGATGAAGCCGGTTCCAACGAAGCGGTCCACCATCTGCGCAGCATGCTCGAACACGCCGGTGTGCTGGCCGCGCGTGATGAACCGCTGGCCCGGTTCGAGCGATGGCTTTCAGTCAAGCTCGAGGTGCTAACCGAGCCGGCGGTGCGTGGGCCCGTCGAACAATTCGCGACCTGGCATCATCTTCGCCGGTTACGTCAGACAACGGTTCCCGGCCAAGACTCCGCGGCCGCCGTGCGCTACGCCAAACAAGAAGTCACCGAGGCCATCAAGTTTCTGACCTGGCTGCACAGCACCCATCACCGCACCCTGGCCACCTGTCTGCAACTGGACGTCGACCAGTGGCTGGCACCGGGTCCAACGACGCGGCGAAAGATCCGAAACCTGCTGGCCTGGGCGAAGAAAGCTCAGCTGAACAGGTCAGTGCACATCACTCATCGACAGGCTCCTCCCATCCGCTCGCTCACTCAGCAGCAGCGTCTCGGGTGGCTTCGAGAGCTGCTCGCCGGGGATTCCGAAACACTGCCTTACCGCGTCGCCGGAACGCTCCTGCTGCTGTTCGCTCAGCCCCTAACTCGGATCGCGGCGCTGCCGACATCGGCCGTCACGATCTCCGGCGATGACGTGCAGATCTCACTGGGCCGCGAACCGATCCCCGTCCCGCAGCCCTTCGCCGACATGCTCATCGACCACACCGGCAGCCGGCCCAATCTGAGGGCCGCCGGTGGGATCGCCACCAGCCCGTGGTTGTTTCCCGGTTTCAGCGCCGGCCGGCACGTGGACCCACAAGTGATCAGGGAAAGGCTCGAACGGCTGGGCATCGACCTGCTCGGCGCACGAAACACCACCTTGCAAAGCCTCGTCGGCGCGGCACCCCCGCCCGTAGTCGCCGAGCTACTCGGCTACAGCTACGCCACAGCCCAGCTCCACGCCGAAATCGCAGCACAGCCCTGGGCCCGGTACGTAACGAAGGCAGCAACCACCACCAAAATCGAGCGGTTCTAGGCATGGACGAGATCACGCTGCGTCCCGCCACCGCCGATGACCTCGCGTTCTTCTTCACCCTGCACAAGGAATCTCTTGGTCCGTACGTCGAACAGGTGTGGGGTTGGGAGGACGATGACCAGCGCGCCTACCTCGAGCGCAATCTAGTCCTGTCACGCACCCAGGTAATCGTCATCGACGGTGCCGACGTCGGCAGGCTCGACATCGAGGATCACGGCGATGAGCGCTTCCTCGTCCTCATCGAAATCGCCGCCGAGAATCGGGAACACGGTATCGGGGGACGGCTGATCCAAGCCCTGCTAGATACCGCTTTGGCGGAGGGCAAGCGGGTAGGACTCAGCGTGTTGCAAGTCAACACCCGGGCCTACCATCTCTATCGGCGGCTTGGCTTCACCGAGGTGTCGCGCAAAGGCGTCGCCCCGGAGGTACGCATACGGATGGTGGCGGAGCCCAAAGGCTAGGCGCCGTAACAGGAATGGTGCGATATCTCCCTCCGGCATCGGACGATGAGCCAACTCCAACTGCCAATCAGCGCTTACCGGTCAAACCGAAACGATTTTCTATTGCGGGTTCACGAGCGCCCCAGCAACCAACGCCCCTGCTGAACGTGCACTTCGTCCGACCACTGCACTGACCCGCATCGCAAACCTTCACCGCCGCCTGCGAGAGCGGCCGGTGGCACGCTCCGAGGCGGACGAATACGGCCCGATCGAATATGGCGGTTTACCGGTAGTAAGTTGGTTATTCGCATGCGATGCGAATACGTCCACTCCGCATCGGTGCGCCAGACCCCCACCGCCCGCGGTCAGCGACGATGGTTGCATCCGCACTGGGCAACTCAAAATGTGGATCGCGATGCGAAGGTTGACATGTCGTTGACGTTCACGACCGGGAGCCCCAGCGACGCTCGTGCGCGGTCCATGATCTGTTGCACGGTTGCAGGCCCAGCGTCGACGAATACGACCCAACTCGATATGACCAATATCCAGTGACGCCAAAATGCCTCCCCTGCAGGTACTTTGAGCGAGCCGTTGAGGCCGAGGCCGCCATCTACTTGGCGTGCGGTTCAAGATGAAGGTGCCTTCGGACATGTCTGACCTCTCCATTGCAGGTCAATTGTGTGCGAGGGTCGCCCATCTATCAATCTGTTCGTGGGGTGTTGCCGCCAAACATAGACTTCGGTTATGCCTCTGCCTCCCCGGGTGTGCGATCTCACCAGCTTCGAGCTGCTGCTGGGGGTCGCGGCGACCGGCAGCATCGGCCGCGCTGCCGCGACTCACGGGATGTCCCAACCTGCGGCCAGTTCCCGACTGCGTGAGCTCGAGCGCCATCTCGGGGTGCGGCTGTTGGAACGTCTGCCCCGGGGAACGCGGCTGACGACCGCCGGGGAACTGGTGGCCGGCTGGGCGCAGCCGGTGCTGGCCAGGGCGGCCGATCTCGAGGCAGGCATCGCCGCACTGACCATGGACCGGGATTCGCACCTGACGGTGGCGGCCAGCCTGACGATCGCGGAATACCTTCTGCCGCGCTGGCTGATCGCCCTGCAGGCCGCGCACCCGGAGACGACGACCGCGCTGGTGTGCGGCAGTTCGGCGGACGTCGTCGCCCAAATTCACGGACGACGGGCCGATCTCGGCTTCGTCGAGAGCCCGACGTTGCCTCGGGGCGTGCGGGCATGCGACGTGGGCCGCGATGAACTCACCATCGTGGTGACGCCGTCGCACCCGTGGGCCCGCCGACCTGCGGCCGTGACGGCCGACGACCTCGCGGCCGCGCCGATGGTCAGTCGCGAGCCCGGTTCCGGGACCCGGCAGACCTGGGAGCGCGCCGTCGCAGAGCAGCTCGGGACGGCCCTTCCACCACCACTGCTGGTGGTCTCCTCGACCACCGCGATCAAGGCGGCGACGATCGGGGGAATCGGGCCCGCGGTCATCAGCGCCCGCGCGGTGGAGACCGAGCTCGCCATCGGGACGTTGATCGCCGTCACCGTGCCGGGACTCGACCTGACCCGCCGTCTGCACGCGATCTGGGCCGAGGGCGACAGATTGCGCGGACCCGCGGCCGACCTCCTGGCGATTGCGGTGGGGACATAACCATCGCCTATGCATCCATCGGCGATTGGCCCTTATGCTCGGCCTGCGACCGGCGAAGAGTGAAGACGTGAACACATCACGGTCCGGAATCGTCAAGCCCACCCCGTCGGACCTGATGGAGGACACCGGGTCGGGTTTGGACTTCGGCACCCGACCGGACCGGATGCTCGGCGACATCACCCCCGTCGACCGCTTCTTCGTCCGCAGCCATGCCCCCACGCCCGCGATCGATGCGGCGACCTGGGAACTCCGCATCGACGGCGACGGCGTGCGCCGCGAACTCCGCTACACCTACGACGACCTGTGCACGGGTTTCTCGTTGACGACGGTCACTCGGACCCTCGAGTGCGCGGGTAACCGCCGCGTCCTGTTCGGCACCGAGCTCGGCCGCACCTTTGAGGGCACGCAGTGGGGACGCGGCGCCATCAGTACCGCCGAGTGGACGGGGGTGCGACTGCGCGACCTCCTCGACCCGGCTGGCATCACCCCGAACGCGTGCGACGTCATGCCGGAGTCACTCGACGCCATCCGTGCGCGCCGACCGCTCCCGCTGGCCAAGGCGAGCGCCGACGACACCATCGTGGCCATCGCGATGAACGGTGAACCGCTGCCGCCGGACCACGGTTTTCCGGCTCGGCTCATCGTGTCGGGCTGGCTCGGGGCCGCGAGCATCAAGTGGCTGGGTCGCATCGAGGTGTCCGAGCAGGCGCTGCAGGTGCCGTGGAACACCGTCGACTACGTCCTGGTAGATCCGCAACACGCCGAGGATCCAGATGCCAGGGGCGAAGCGATCACCAGCGTTGCCCTGTCCAGCCTGGTCGAACTGCCGTGGCCGGCACGACTGCACACGGGGAACCACGTCATCCGCGGGCGGGCCTACGCCGGCGAGAATCGGGTGAGCGACGTGCAGTACCGCATCGACGACGAACCGTGGCGCACCGCGACCATCACCTCTGCATCGTCGCCAGGGGTGTGGGCGCGGTGGGAATTCGACTGGGCACCCGAACCCGGTGAGCACCTACTCCGGGTACGCGCCATCGACGATCGGGGTTACGTCCAGCCCGATTCGACCCCCGGCAATGCGCTGGGGTATCAGCACGGCTCCGTGCTGGCCCACCCGCTGCACGTCGAGGAGGCCGGCAGCTGATGCCGCCTGTCGGCCAGGAACCGGACTACCGTTTCACGCTCGCGAACGAGCGCACGTTTCTCGCCTGGATCCGGACCTCCCTCGCCCTGATGGCAGGCGGGGTCGCCTTGGTGCAGCTGGTGCCCAGCTTCGGCATCACCGGTGTCCGCGAGGTGTTGAGCTTGTTCCTGGTGGCGTGCGGCGGCCTGTTGGCTGCGCTGGCCGTCCGCCGCTGGCAACGGGTTCAAGCCGCGATGCGCGCCAATGCCGACCTTCCGCCCAGCAGGTTGCCCGCGCTCCTCGCTGCCGTACTGCTGGCCGTCACGATCGCGTTGCTGGTGCTGATCTCCGTCGCGCCAGCGGGCCGGTGACCGTGCCGCCGGCGTCCGACAAACCCGGGCTGTTCGCGGAGCGCACTCAGCTGGCCTGGGAGAGAACGGCCATCGGGTTTCTCGCGGTGGGCGCGATCGTGCTCCTGCCCCATCGCGGCCCGCTGACCGCCGACCGGGCGGTCGTCGCGGCGACCTCGGTCGTGGTGGCGTTCATCGTCTTCTGGATCGGGCGCCGTCGGAGCAGGCAGGTCGACCACATCCCCTACACGGCGGTGCGGCTGATCGGCTTGGCTACCACCCTGCTGGCAGTCGTCCTGGTGGTGCTGATCCTGCGGCTCGGCTGAGGCTCAAGCGGTCTTGACCTCGAGATCTTCCAGCGCCGGATAGTCCACGTAGCCAACGGGTCCTGGCGAGTAGAACGTCGCCACGTCGGGCTCGTTCAGCTCGGCACCGAGAATCAACCGGTCCACCAGGTCGGGGTTGGCGAGGAACGTTCGGCCGACGGCGGCCGCACTGATCGCACCCCATTCTGCAAAGCTCTCCAGCTGGCAGAAGTCCGTCCCGGTCCCGTGGGCCGTGTTTGGCACGAAGGTTGCCCGACCAGATCACCCGGACGGCGCCGAACGCCGCTGCCGTCAGGTCGATGAGGACGTGCAGGTAAGCGATCCCCAGAACGTCCCCCCGCGGCCGAACACAGCGACGACCCCGAGGCCTACAGTGCGGCCAAGGGTTCATTCATTCGTTCAGTTCTTGACACGCCACCAGAGGCAGCAGCACATTTCGACCAAACTTGATACTGCCGATAACCAGTGGTAACTCGCGACATTAAAACCCACGCCGGCCATCCACACACCCATCGAACAATTCGCACGATGGCACCACCTGAGGCGATTACGCGAATCCATCAATCCCGCAAGCAACATGGACAACGCCACCCGATGCGCCAAACAGGAAATCACCGAAGCCGGCCCGGGCAGATCGCCGGACAGCTCAAGGCGGTGCTGACGGCCGCGGAGATCGACGACATCGAGAACGGCGGCGAGATCGACATCGAAGCGGTGCTGGCAGCTGAGGCCACCGAACGCGCGGAGTCGACGACCATCTCCTACTTCGCCTTCACCGCCACCCCCAAGGGCAAGACCCTGGAGTTGTTCGGGCGGCCCCCGGCTGACGGCGGCAACCCAGCGCCGTTCCACGTGTACACGATGAAGCAGGCCATTGCCGAGGGCTACATCCTGGACGTGCTGACCGGCTACCACTCGTTCAAGCTGGCGTTTCAGATCGCGCAGAACGCTGGCAGCAGCACTGAAGTGGACCAGTCCCAGGCCACCAAGGAAGTCATGCGGTGGGTGAAGATCAACCCGCAGACGATCTCGCAGAAGGCGGCGATCATCGTCGAGCACTTCCGTACCAACGTCGCCGACCTGCTCGACGGTCACGCCAAGGCGATGGTGGTTGCCGACTCCCGCAAGGCTGCGGTGCGCTTCAAGCTGGCCATCGACAAATTCGTGAAGAGCAAGGGGTACGGCTACGGCACCTTGGTCGCGTTCTCCGGAAGCGTTCACGACCCAGAATCGGGCCCCGTCGACTTCACCGAAGCCACGATGAACCCGGGCGTGCATGATCTGCGTACCGCGTTCCGCGGTGATCAGTACCGGGTGATGATTGTGGCCAATAAGTTTCAGACCGGGTTCGATCAGCCGCTGCTGTGCGCGATGTACGTCGACCGAGTCCTCTCCGGTGTTACAGCGGTGCAGACCCTTTCACGCCTGAACCGGACGTACCGCACCCCGTCGGGCATCCCGAAGACCGCTGCGACGACCCAGGCCGTGGACTTCGTCAACGAACCGGACGCGATCCGCGAGGCGTTCGAGCCGTACTTCACCGATGCTTACCTGGAGACCGAGACCGACCCGGACCTGGTGCACGACTTGTCGGCCAAGCTCGACACCTCCGCCATCTACACCCACGCCGAGGTCGAGCTGTGCGCCGACGCCCACATCAGGGGCCACCACGGCAAGCTCTCCGCGGCGGTCGACCTCGGCAAGGAACGGTTCGCCAAGCGCTACCAGGCGGCGCTGATCGACAACGGCGGCGAGGGCGACAAGCCCGCGCTCGCCGAACTCGACATGTTCCGCAAGGACGTCGGGTCGTTCGTCCGCCTATACGACTTCATGTCTCAGATCATCAACTACGGCGACCCGGAGCTGGAGAAGAAGCAGATTTACCTTCGCAACCTGGAGCGGGTGATCCAGCCCGAGAACTACACCTCCCCTATCGATCTGTCGGATGTCGTCCTCAAACAGGTCAAGCAGGTCGACCGAGGCAGGGTCAATATCGGTCTCGGCGCACGGGTCGGACTGTCCGGCGTCACCGCCGCCGGATCCGGTGAGAAGCGCGATCCAAAGATGGTCGCGTTCCAGCAGGTGCTGGATCGACTCAACGATTTGTTTGGGTCCGAAGACTTCACGGAGTCGCAGAAGGTGTCATTTCTCGAAGCGCTCCTGCGGACGCTGCTCGACGACGTCTCGCTCGTTCAGCAGGCAAAGGTCAACTCCCCCAGGCAGTTCGTCGAATCACCGGATTTCGATGACGCCGTCACCGGTGCGGTGGCCGACAATCAGGGCGCCCACGAGAAGATGAGCGACTACTTCTTCACCAATGCGCCAGGCCGGACGCACCTGATCTCCGACATCGCCAAGTGGTTCCATCAGGTTGTCGTCGACGCCGATTCCTCGGGGTCGATAGCATCGTTGTAACCACCATGAGTGGCAACCGGGACAAGGGACCCGTTGCCACCAACGGTGTAACCGGCGGGTGGCGCAAGGGGCAACGACATGGCTTGTCCCCCCACGGCGGCGGCGTACTGTGCAGCTTCGTCCAGCTCGGCGGCGGTGTAGACACGCACCGCCGCTGGCCGCCCGGCGACCCGCACCATGGTCGTGAAGTCGGAGACATGGAAGTCGCCATTCCGCGCGCGGGGGGTCTGGCGGACCTGTAAACCGCCGTTGCCGTCATCACTCATCGACCCATTGTCGCGTCGGGGAGCGACAGGGTCGTCCAGCCAGTCGTCGTGTCTCCACTGCGGCGCTGCACTGTCAACCGGACGACGTCGAACGCCCTCTTGCAGCCCGCGGGGACGACGCGTTGGCCGACATCCTGGATCCCGCGCTGAGCTGAGCGCCACGCCAGCGCGGGATGCAGTGCGGCCCTACACCGCCCCGGAGGCCGCAGGGACGCAAATGTCACCAGCCAATTTGTCGCGCAGCCCCTTCCAGCTGGTATGACGTAACCACAGGCCCGGGACGTACTCGCGGTAGGCAACTTCACCGACTTGGGTCGGCATCACCCAGCGCACACCGGTCGCTTCCACCGGCAACGCCAAGGGCGTGTTCGGGCAACGTAGGGGGCTTAGCAAGCCGAACAGATACCGGCGCATGGAGGAGCTGAATCCGGTGCCGACTTGGCCGACAGCAACCAGGCGGCCCGCGTCGTCGTGGCCGGCCAGGAGCAAGGAACCGACTGCGCTCGCGCCGCCAGGTCCTGCAGCGCACCAGAACCCAACAATCACCAGCTCGGCAGTCAACCTCACGGGCACTTTCGTCCACAATCCGGACCGACCCGAAACATAGGGCGAGTCAACACGTTTGATGACCACGCCCTCCATCCCGTGTGAGGCTGCCACGGCCAACATGTCGGCGGGCGACACGTCGGTGAACGCGCGCGGCACGGTGAGCACCGGCGACCGGTCGACGACCGACACAGTCTCCAAGATCGCGCGGCGCTCGTGCCACGGTCGCGCGGTGAGACTTCGCCCCTCGAATTCGAGGACGTCGAAGCCCATGACGCGCACGGGCACCTCACGCAGCAGCGCCGCATCGGGCCGACGGTGCTGCGGCCATCGTCGCTGCAGACGGGTGAACGACGGCCGCCCCCGAGCGTCCAGGGCGACGATTTCCCCATCCAAAATCATCGACCGTCGCCCAACCGACTCGGCGACGCCCCCGAGTTCCGGGAAGGTTCGCGTGACGTTCTCTCGGGCTTCGACAGGTGTGGTGACCCGTTGCACGCGACACGGCGCAAATGTGCTTGGAAGTGATTCTCCGGGGGTGTTGAGTTTGTGGTGAGTCGTGAATGTGATCGTTGATTGGGCGCATATGCGTGCATTTCTTGTTCGGATGCCATCTGGTGACCGCTACTGGACTGTGATCGATGATCAGTACGAGGTGCATCCGGTTGCGCACCAATTCCTGACAGAGCTTAGGTTCGGCCGTGATCGTGCCGAGTCCACTTCGAAGGCATATGCCGAGAGTGTCTCGCTATTCCTTCGGTGGTGCTTTACTACAGGCCGTGACTGGCGTAGTGCTGCAGGCGACTTGGGGTTGTTCATCACCTGGCTGAGGTATCAGCCTGCGACTGGATCGCGCCTCATACCTGGTCCGGGTACCGAGGCCGTTAGAAGTGTCGGACGGATCAATCGCATCCTGGTCGCCGTGCGTGGATTCCTCGCGTTCGCGGTGGTCACGAAGCAAGTGCCGGCGTCGGTGATGGACCAGATCTACGAGATGGGTGACTCACGGGATCTTCCGATGGAGGCTCGCGGTGAAGATTCGAGTCTGCGATATCGGCTGCGGGCCCGCCATCGAATGAGTGAGCCTAGGACGGCAGTCGACCGCGCGACGAACGAAGAGATCATTGCGTTGATGGAAGCATGCCGCTCGGCCAGAGACAGGCTAATCGTGCTGTTGCTGTCACGCGTGGGATTGCGGCGTGGGGAGGCTGCCGGGTTGCGTCGCTCAGACTTGCACATGTTGCCCGACAACGCCGTTCACGACTGTTCAGTCGCCGGAGCGCATCTGCATGTCGTTCGCCGACAGAATGCGAACGGGGCTTGGGCGAAGTCGCGGCGCCCCCGCGCGGTGCCGCTTGACTTCCTGGTCGTGCGAAGCGTGGATTTGTACCTGTTGGAGCGTGACGAACAACCGGCGGCCGCAGATTGCGACTACATGCTGGTCAACCTTTTCCGGGCGCCGCTGGGGGCGCCGATGCAGCCAGGAGCATTTAACGAACTCTTCGAGGCATTGTCTCGCCGAGCAGGTCTCGCGCGGACGGTGACTCCACACCAGGGTCGTCATGCCTTTGGGAGCAACCTGGCCGATTCTGGAGCGCTGCTCGACGAGATCCAGACGCTGATGGGCCATTCGAGCCCGACTTCGTCCCAGCCCTACCTACATCCTTCAGCCGACCGTCTTAGGGCCGCAGTGAACCGCGTCGGCTCGCCACGCGAGACGGCGCGAGGAAAGTGACAATCGCTGCGCATCGCGCCGCTGCTGCCGAGACAGACGCAGACGGTGCGACCAGTGCCGAGCTGTGGAACGCGGTTTCGCAGCTATTCCTGACGTCGGTGAACTGGTCCGGCGATGATCGCGTTCTGTGGTTCCCTCGTGACCATGCCGTGCTCGGCTGGCGGGAGTGCGTCGTTCCCGATTGTGACCAGAAGATGCTGATATCCGAAGGTTTGTGTGCTGCATGCAATCTGCGCTGGAAGCAACTCGAACTTCACCCTCTAGCTGACTTCGTCCAGGTGCCACGCGTTCGTCATCGTCGATTCAGCGACGATCCATGCGGGGTCAAGACCTGCGAGAGGACCGCGCGAACCGGGACGGGTCTGTGCGGTGCCCATGAGCGTGCCCGCAAGAGGCGCCACATGGCGGTTGAAGATTTCATCAACCAGCCAGACCTCGACGTGGTTGTCACCTTCGGTGAGTGCGGGGTGGGTGCCTGTACGCGGGAACGCGTGTCGAGTAGTAACTCGTACTGCCCAGCGCACGCCGCCCGGTGGCGTGAATACGTTGGTGGGACTGCGATCAGTGTGAGTGACGAGGAGAAGTTCCGGCGTATCCAGCCGGCGATCACCGTGCGGGGAGAGGTCACTCTTCGTGGGCTGCCGGACCGGGTAGTCGCAGAGTTGCTCTACGGGTTGCAACAACACGTCGCCGAAGGGGTTCGTCTCGATGTGTCGCACTTCCGAATGCTGGCTCGCCAGTTGCGAAGTCAGCAAGTTGCCACCATCGATGACGCGGATGCAGGCCAGCTCACCTACGAAGTGGCCAAGCTGCATCGCAAGTTCGTGACCAGTGCCCGCAGGTGGCGCACGACGCCCGAGATGGAGGCGGCGAAGGATGTCTGGGATCTTGCCGTCTTCGGTCACCCAGGAACGCTGAGGTTCGGATCGATCTCCCAATCGTGGCTGCGTGCCGCGGCAAAGGTCGAGGTATACAACGACCTGCCGCGCCGTCGCGGTAAAGGCGGTAAGAGCCAGTGCCAAACCAGAATCAATTACCTGGTACTACTCAGCGAGAGTCTCCACCTTCAGCGCGGCGACAGCGGTGACGATCTGCACCTGCTGAGTCGCAGCGACATCACGGCATTCCTGAACCGGATGGCCTTCTTGGAATCTGGTGGCCAGATTACCGGCAAGTTGCGTGCGCGTGCGGTCCGCGAACTGCGCCGCACCCTGAACCAGATGCGCGCCATTGGCGTTACCCGCATTGGCCAACCACTGCACGGCCTGCCCGACGACTTCTCAATCGCCGAGGGAGACATCCCTGATGAGCCCGATGAGCAGGCCGCTGGCCGAGACTTACCCGTGGAGGTGGTCCGACACCTGTGTCAGCACCTTGATGGACTCGAGGTTCAAGCGGGCACTGAAGTGCGGGTGGCCGTCGAGTTGATGATCGACACGGGCCGCCGCCCGGAGGAGATCTGCGAACTGGCATTTGACTGCATCAGCCGCGACGGCGGCGGCGACGCGGTGCTGATCTACGACAACCGCAAGGCCAACCGCTTGCAGCGCCGGCTACCGATAGGGGCCGCGACGCTCGCCGTCATCGAACGGCAGCAGCAGCGGGTGCGCCAGCGCTTTCCGGACACGCCAGCTGGGGAGCTGAAGTTGCTACCGACATCGATCAAGAACCCGTACGGCGCCAAGGGCATGCGCGATGAAACCGTCGGAGCACGACACCGGAAATGGGTCGATTCCCTGCCCGAGGTTCTGGTGCCGAAAGTGACGACAATCGACGGCAAGGCGCCCGAGCCGATGCCGTTCGACAAGAGCCGCATGTTCCCCTACGCGTACCGCCACACCTACGCCCAACGCCATGCCGACGCCGGTGTGCCCGTCGACGTCCTGCGCGAACTGATGGACCACCTCAATCTCGTCACGACCCAGGGTTACTACCGCGTCGGTGAGCAACGGCGTCGCAATGCGGTCGACCGGGTGACGGCCATGCAGTTCGATCGGCACGGCAATCGGACTTGGAGCATCGCTAAGAAATTGTTGGACTCTGAACATCTTCGGAGGGCAGTCGGAGAGGTCGCCGTACCCTATGGAATGTGCAGCGAGCCAGCCAATGTCGCCGCTGGAGGCAATGACTGCCCAGTTCGGTTCCGCTGCGTGGGATGCGCCCACTTCAGCACCGACGTGTCTTACCTGCCCGATCTAGAAGGCTATCTCGCCAGCCTGCTGCGGACACGCGAGAAGCTGCTTAGCTTCCTCGACGCAGACGAGTGGGCTAGAAGCGAGGCGCTGCCGTCCGACGAGGAGGTCACCCGGATCCGCCGCCTCATCGCACGCATCAAAGCCGATGTCGACGACCTCTCCGAGGCGGATCGCACACAGATCGAGGAGGCCGTCGGTGTGGTGCGGCGAGCCCGAAACGGCGTCGTGCGCCTCAACATGCCGAGCGTCCGGCAGCCTCCGTCCACCATCCGTCCCGACAGAACGGCTTGACGATGACCGAAGCGCTAATCACCGGCCGCCGGGCTGATTCACACCGCCGCCGTGAACGCGTCAAAAAAGCACTGGACCGCGCCCGGGACCAAGGCCACGCCGTCAGCGTCGCGTCCATCGCCCGCGCAGCCGGTGTCGACCGAAGCTTCCTCTACCGGCACCCCGATCTTCTCGCCAACATCCATACCTCCCAAGCCACACCGACGCCCGAGCAGTCCGGGGTGTCAGTGACAAACGCATCACTACGGGCCGACCTAGTCAACGCCCAACAACGCATCGCACGGATGGCCGCCCAGAATCGGCAGCTGGAACGCAAGCTGTCCGAGACCCTCGGCCAGCAGGCATGGCTCGAATCAGGCCTCGGCGCAGCACCAGACATCGACGAGCTTCAACGACAAGTCACCGGACTCGAACAACGCAACGTTGCTTTGCAACGCCAACTGGAACAGCGCGAAGCAGAACTCGATGCCGCCCGCGCCGCCAACAGAGAGCTAATCACCGCGCTCAACAAAACGCAGTGAGGCTCGGACTGCCGTTAGCAGTCCGGTAGGCGAACGGTGAACGCGTCGACGTTCAGGACACCCTTCCACGCGGGGTGACGAAGTCTCCCGGTGAACTCGCGGTACTCGATCCGACCCACCACGCGAGGGTGGACCCAACGCACCCGTCCGCCGCGCTCCACAAGACTGGCGGTGCTAAACGGTGAGGTGCCTCGCTCGATGCTCGACAGGCCTAGGTACAAACTTCGGCGTGCGCGATGGCTGAAACCGACACTGACGGTGCCGCAGTAGGAAAGATCGCCAGCCGCGTCATACGCACCGACCAGGACGGCACCGACTGAGGTCTCGCTCGAGGCAACGAAACCACCGACTACGAACTGACCGCTACAACGGTAGGGCGTCTTGACCCACTGCCGGCTGCGCCGGCCAACCTGATACTGGGAATCAATGGCCTTGCAGACAACGCCTTCCATCCCGGCGCTCACCATGGCACGCAGGACGTCGCGTCCATCGAGACCGAACCAAGCCGGTGAGGTCGCTAGCTCGGGAGCCAGCCGATCGAGGCCGAGTCCTTCGAGGATGTTCCGACGCACACGGTAAGGCTGGTGCGTCAAGTCCTGTCCATCGAGGTGGAGCACATCGAAGACGAGAAGACGCGCGGGAAGACGACGCTGCAGCGTGGCGCGCGGCCTCGGACTACTCAGTCGACGTTGTAGCAGTTGAAAGTTGGGCCGCGTGCCGGCGTCCAAGACGATGATCTCGCCATCCAGCAGGGCGTCACGTTGGCCGAGAGTCGAGCATCCCGTCGCCACCTCAGGAAAAAACAATGACAAATTCGTGGCCTGCCGACTGAATAGCTCCGCCCGGCCAGAGTCAACGCGAGCGATACACCGCGCCCCGTCAAACTTCGGCTCGACGACCCAGCCGTCTCCACCGGGCGGCGGACCAGCCGTCGCCAGCATCGGCGCTGGTGGTAGTCGGTGCAGGACATCCTGGCCGTGAAGCGTCATATCAGGGTCCAGCCTACGCAAGGCGAACGTGTAAGACGTCGGCTGCAGGTGGTCGCCGAGCAGATTCAGAAGGATCTCGTCGAGTTGCGGCGATCCATGGGCCAGCCCGCACCGTCGGCCGTGATCGCGTCATTTGTACCGCCCATACACGCATGGACGACTCGTCGACCCCCGGCGCGACGGCCAAGGCAAGACTGGCGTCCCGATGAAGGACATCGTCAACCCGGACGTGGGCGCTACTCGAGGAGTTTCTGGTTATCGAATTTCACCATGCTTTCTTCCTCTACGAGGATGATGCGTGCGCCGCGGGGCCAACGCGTTGATGCGCCGTCAGGAAGTCATCGACGATGTGTTCGCAGTGGTGCCGGCTCATGGTGTGGAGTCCGGTCATGCGTGCGAAGGCGAGTGGTCCGACGAGTTGGCACATGGCGAGTTCGACGTCGAAGTCGTCGAGTTCGTCGCGCGCTTGGGGGCTCTGCAGGATGGTGTCGAACGGTTGGCGGTATTGGTCGACGACCCTTTTTCGCAGTGACTGCGTGTGGCCCGCGTCTTTACCATCTGGCGACAAAGGCCCTAGTGAGACCCAGGCGAGGGTGGTGAGGTGAAGGGGCGCCTCGGCGAACAAGGTTGCCTGACGTGTGAGCAGTTCGATCAGCTGGTCTCGTAAGGGAACCGAGCTCGGAAGCGGCGGGGTGACTTGGGGCAAGAGTCGCTCGAAGGTGGCGGCGAGAAGATGGGAGGAACTGCTGAAATGCCGGTAGAGGGTGGTTCGCGCGACCTTCGAGGCCTTGGTGACGGCCTCGATCGTGACAGCCTCGACTCCGCCGGTACTGAGTAGATGTGCTGCCGCGTCGAGCAGCCGTGTTCGCGATCGGGCCCGACGGGGATCGGGGTCGTCATCCTCGGGCGGTGCGGCGTGGCTCAACGCCGCACCCGTTGTCCGGCCATTCCGACTCGCATCCAGTTATGGTACCAACAGTAGCGTAGCGATACCGCCCATCCTCCGGCCTACGGCGGGCGCGCCGACATCGGTTGCGCGTGCGACGACCCGCCCCTCGAAAGGCCACGGATTTCCGATGACGACGACCGGATCGATCACCGAAGATCGCTTCGCTGAGGCGGCCCGCAAGCGTGAGACCATCCTGGACTGCGCTGCAATGATCGCGACGGGCGGTGGATACGACGCGGTGAAGATGCGCACGGTCGCCGAAGGCGCCGGGATTGCCGTAGGCACCCTGTACCGGTTCTATCCGTCTAAGCCGCGCGTGCTGGTCGCGGTATTGGCCCGTGAGTTCGAACGTATTGGTGCTGAACGGGATTGGACCGTCACGGCGGGGTCGCCGCGGCTGCGGGTGGGCCAGCTGAATGCTCGCCTCTGTCAGGAATGGCGCGCCAGGCCAGCGCTGACCGAGGCGGTGACCCGCGCGTTCGTCGTCGCCGACGGAAGCGCGAGCGCCGAGGTGGACCACGCCGAGGCGGCGATCGAGCACCTGATCGGGCTCGCGATCGCCGGCGGGGAACCGAGCCCGAGACACCACCGGGTCGCCGCCCTCATCGGCAACATCTGGTTGGCCAGCCTGATCGCCTGGGTCCGGCAAGCCACCTCCGCCGACGACGTCGCACTCCGCCTGGAACGCAGCATCGCATTGATCGTCCGCGACGAGAGCTAACGCCGAACCGATCCGCCCCGACGCAACGCGAACGCTACTGTTAGTAGCGTAGCGATACCAATGGTATCGTTGAGTATCGAATCGGCGGAGAGGGGTCTCGTGATCACGCAGTGGATCCAAGCCTGCGGGGTTCAACGCGTCAGCTTGGTCGGCGGCCTGGTGCTCACCATGGCCGACTACAACGAGCTGGTCGTTACCCGACCCCTGCGCTTGTCGCTTCCTGCGGTGGGGGCACATCCGGCCGAAGACGTGATGGTCGACCCGAACGACGTACCGAATCACCAGCGCCCGTTGTTGAACTTCGCCGGTAGCGTCTGCACGCTCGCCACCTGCGAGGACGACGGCACTCTGCACGTCGAGTTCTCCAACGGCTACGGCTTCACCGTGGCCGCCGACGAGTGCTTCGCGGCGTGGGAGTTGTACGGCAAGCGCCACGGTTACATGGCTTGTCTACCCGGTGGCCGGGTCCGCGTCGTGCGCCACGACATGCCCGAGGATGACCTGGTTTCCGAGCGCCCTGCGGTGCGCCCTTGAGCGTCGACGGCCACGACGCGGACCCGCCCGACGCCGCCGCCACCCGGGTGCGTGAACGCACCATTTCGGCTGCCAAGACCTCCGGGGAGTACAGCGAGCGCCTCGGCGCGTTGGCCCGATTCACCGTGCGACACAAGGCGTTGGTGATCGGCGCCTGGGTCGGACTGGCGGTGGTCCTGGCCCTGCTGTTCCCGCAACTGGAAACGGTGGTGCAGAAACAATCCGTCCAGCTGATCCCCCGCGACGTGGCGTCCTTTCAGACCATCGACCGGATGAGCGAGGCCTTCGGCGAGCAGGGCTCCAAGACCATGTTGTTCGTGGCGATGGAGGACCCGGAGGGGATGACGCCGTCGGCGCGGGAACGCTATACCGATCTGGTGTCGCGGTTGCGTGCCGACACCGAGCACGTGCTGCTGGTTCAGGACCTGCTGGCCGATCCGGTGACCGCTGCTCAGGCGCTTAGCCAGGACGGCAAGGCCTGGTATCTGCCGGTCGGGGTGGCCGGCACGCTCGGTGACCCCGCTGCCGCCGAGTCGGTTACCGCGGTCCGCGCCATAGTCGCCCAGGTGTTCGACGGTTCGTCGACGACGGTGCGGGTGACCGGTCCGCCGTCGACGTTCAGCGATCAGATCGCCGAGGCCGAACACGATCTGCTGTTCATCTCCATCGCCACCGCGGGTTTGATCGCGTTGATCCTGCTCATCGTCTACCGGTCGGTGTTCACCGCGCTGTTGCCACTGCTGGTGATCGGCCTCAGTCTGGCTGTGGGGCGGGGGGTGCTCTCCGCGCTGGGTGAGTTGGGTATGCCGGTGTCGCAGTTCACCGTGGCCTTCATGACGGCGATCCTGTTAGGCGCCGGCACCGATTACACCGTCTTTCTCATCAGCCGTTACCACGAACAGCGCCGGGCGCAGGTCGCCCCCGATCAGGCGGTGGAGCACGCGACCGCCAGCATCGGTCGCGTCATCTTGGCCTCGGCCGCCACGGTCGCGTTGGCGTTCGCCGCGATGGTGTTCGCCAACTTGAGCGTGTTCGCCGGGATGGGACCGGCCTGCGCGGTGGCGGTGCTGGTCGGCTTCGTGGCGACCGTGACACTGTTGCCGCCGGTGCTGTCCCTGGCCGCGAAACGCGGTATCGGCGAACCCAAGTCCGACCGCACGCGCCGCTACTGGAACTCGGTAGCCGTGGCCGTAGTGCGCAAGCCAGTCCCGCTGCTGCTCGTCAGCCTGGTCATCCTGCTGGCTTTCTCAGCGGTCGCCACGACGATCACGTTGAGCTACGACGACCGCAAAGGACAACCCGACACCACCGCCAGCAACCAGGGGTACCAGCTGTTGGACCGGCACTTTCGCAAGGACGTCGTCATCTCCGAATTCCTCGTCGTGGAGTCCCCCACTGACATGCGCACCGGCAAGGGGCTGGCCGACCTCGACGAGATGGCGTCGCGCATCGCGCAAGTCCCAGGGGTGACGAAGGTCTCCGGGGTCACCCGCCCCGCGGGAACACGCCTGGAGCAAGCCCAACTTGGTTGGCAGAACGGACAAATCGGCGACAAGATGGCCGGCGCGGTGGACGACGGCAACGCCCGCAAGGACGACCTGGCCAAGCTCACCGGCGGCGCGGACCAACTCGCCGGCGGCCTCGCCCAACTCGACACCACGCTGCGGACCGCCCTGACGCCACTGACGGGAATTCTCGACCAGGCCCAGACCGCCGGACAACAGGTGGACCAGTTCCGGCCCCTGTTGAAGCAACTCTCGGCCACCGCACCTGCCGTCGACCAGGCCCTGCGTTCTGGCCCTGGACTGCGCCCACTCGCCGAACAGGCCGACGGCGCCATCGCCACGATCGACCCCCTGGTGGGCGCCCTGAACACCTCGCCGTGGTGCGCGACCACACCGCAATGCGCACAAATCCGCGACCAAGTCCAAGTCCTCACGACGCTACGCAACGCCGGGTTCTTCACACAGGTCGCCGGGCTCGGCGACACCGTCGGCCAGAACGCATCCGTGGCCGATACCCTGGCCGACGTCCAGACCGCAGTCACCTCGCTGGACAAGGCGTTCGGCGCGCTCGGTGACCCCGCCAACCTGGCCGGCAACGTCCGCCGACTCCAAGACGGCATCGGCCAACTCGCCTCGGGCGCCCAAGCCCTGGCCACCGGCGTGCACACCCTGGCCGACAGCAACATCGAAATGCTCAGCGGGATGAGCCAGATCGCCACCCAGCTGCAGAACTCGGCGCGCGCCAGCACCGGCTCCGACACCTCCAGCGGCTTCTTCCTGCCCCCCAACGCCTTCGAGAACCGCCAGTTCGCCGACGTCGCCAAACAGTTCCTCTCCCGCGACGGCAAGACCGCCCGATTCCTCGTCGAATCCAGCAACGACCCCTACAGCGCCGAGGCCATGGACTTGTCCCACCAGATGGTCGCCGTCGCCGGGGCAGCCAGACCCAACACCTCCCTGGCGCAAGCCCGTATCTCGGTTGCCGGGTTCCCGGCGGTCAACTCCGACATTCAGCGCCTCCTGACCGCCGACTTCATCCAGCTGGCCGCCTCCACCCTGCTCATCGTGGGCCTGATCCTGGTGCTGCTGCTGCGCGCACTGCTCGCCCCGCTCTACCTGCTGGGCACCGTGGTGCTCAACTACACTGCCTCGCTGGGCATCGGAGTCTTGGTCTTCCAGTGGGGACTCGGTGGTGAAATCGCTTGGCCCGTACCGCTATTGGCGTTCATCATCCTGGTCGCGGTGGGCGCCGACTACAACATGCTCCTGGTGTCGCGGCTCAAGGAGGAATCCACCCGCAACATCCGCGTCGGGGTCCTACGCACCGTGGCCAGCACCGGGTCGGTGATCACCTCGGCCGGCATCATCTTCGCGGTCAGCATGTTGGGCCTGATGGTCGGCTCCATCGCCATCATGATCCAGGCCGGATTCATCATCGGCTGCGGTCTGCTGCTGGACACCTTCGTCGTGCGCACCCTCACCGTCCCCGCCATTGCCGTCCTGCTCCGCGAGGCCAGCTGGTGGCCCCACCGCCCCACCGCCCCATGAAAACGGACCTCATGAACGACCGCGTTGCCTGCGCCTACTCGTCCCGACCTACCGCAGCAGGCGATGTCCGTGTGGGGTCGACGCGGACGTCTCTGCGGCGGAACCGGGGTCCACGAGCCGTCCATGTAGCCCTGCTGGCCATCGCTGTGGGCATCGGGGTCGCGACCGCGCCCACTGCGGTCGCCGATGAGGCCGGCTACCTCCAGCGACTTCAGAGCAGGTTGGCGTATCTGACAGCTCAACAACTGCTCACCGAGGGCTACAAGGTATGTCAGCTGACCCACAGCGGACATCCATCCTCTGACGCCATTGAGATGGTCTCGAAGGACTTGGCGATATCAGTACCGGCCGCCGTTGAGATCATCGTCGCCGCCGGAGGGGAACTCGGCTGCTGACAGCGGGCCGGGAACTGTCGCGTGGAAGAGCTTCTCGAAGCTGACGTAGTGGTGGTAGTCCACCACCGCTCGACATGTCGGATGAGTGATTCGCGGCGAAATAGGAAATGCGGCACCGATTTTGGACACGTAGCCAGCCGACGGCGCAGAAACTCTACAGACTGAACACGTCACCGAACTGGCCGCGTCGCCGCGGCGTGGGCAGCGTGCCCGAGCGGTGCAGTGGCGCGGTCTAGAGAGTGCAGCGGTCGAGGAAGTCGGTGACCGCTGCGGTGAAGGCGTCGTTGTCGTCCCCGGCGATCATGTGACCGGTGCCGGACACGTCGACGGTTTCGGCGTGGGGGACCAGTTGGGTGAACTCCTCGACGGTGGCCTGGGAGACCACGTCGGACAGCAGCCCGCGGACGAGAAGTGTTGGGGCGGTGACGCGTCGGGCTCCGTCAATCAGCAAGTGGCTGATCGCGTCGAACTGCTCGGTGCCCGCGGCCGCGCCGTCGCGCAGGAAGTCGAAGTTGGAGTGGACGAACGCCGGGTCCCATCGCCACACCCAGCGACCGTCGGGACGCTGCCGAAGCACCTTGTGCAGGCCGTCGAGGTTGTCGGGGCGCGCGCGATGCGGGTTGTAGGCGGCGATCACCTCGGCGGCCTCGTCGAGGGTGGCGAAGCCGTCGGGGTGGGCGGCCATGAACGTCACGACACGACGGGCACCCTCGAACTCCAACCGCGGGGTGACGTCGACCAGGATCACCGCCGCCCACGACGCCCCGGATGCGAGCAGGTGCGCGCCCAGGGCGGTCATTCCCCCCAGCGATGCGCCGACGACGGCTGGCGGGGCGTCGGCGCTGAAGTGGTCACGGACGGCAAGTAGGTCGGTGGCGAGTCGCTCGACGTCGTAGCGCCCGGCCGGATCCCAGTCGCTGTCGCCGTGACCGCGGGTGTCATAGGCCACCACGGAGTAACCGCTCGAATGGAGCCGCCGTGCCGAGGTGCTCCACGCGTGCCGGTTCTGACCGCCGCCGTGCAGGAGCAGCACGACGGGACGATCGCCGTCGTGGGGGTAGTGATCCGCGGCCAGGGTAATGCCGTCTCCGGTCCAGACCCGATGCTGCACGATCGAGGTCACGATGCGTTGCCTGCGGTGCTCACGATCGTGACGGTGCCCTGCGCGGCGCACACGGCCTTGTCGCCGTTGGTGATGTCGATGCGCGCCACCCCGCTGCGCCTGCCCAGCGACACGATGTCGGTGACGGCGACGCACACCCCGCTGGACACGGGTCTGAGCAGGTTCAGCTTGAACTCGGTGGTGGCGACCCACGAGCCCGCCGGTATGACGGGGTAGAACACCACCCCGAGGCAGTGGTCGACCATCGCGGACAGACATCCGCCGTGCAGGTTGCCGAACGGGGTTAGCAGGTCCTCGCGGGTGTCCATCTCCGCCACCAGCCGACCCGCGGTGAGTTCCGTGTGTCGAAAATTGAGGAACGTCGACAGTCCGCCCGCCGTGTTCGCCGCGTGGAGCAACTGGTCGGCGATCTGCGCGTCGAAGCGCGTGAAGGTCGTGGTCACCATCGTCTATCAGTCCTCGCCTTCTCTGTCATTGGTCGTCGATGAGCGTGCCTGGGCGAACCGCTCGAGCATGTCGCCGAACGCGCCGAGGTCGCCGTGCGCGGCGAAGTGCTCGACGTCCACGGCGACGAACATCGCCGTGGCCGTGAAGCGCACGATGCCGTCCTGCCCGGTCCCGGTCGCACTGACGTGCAGGGCTCGCCCCTCGCGGCTGTCGACGCGCGCGACGATGCGGTGGGGGTGATGCAACGGCACCGGTAGGACGTATCCGATGGCCAGGTTGCGGGTGACCGCCGGGGTTCCGACGATCCACAGGGTGAAGCCGAACAAGTCGTCGCACGCCGCGGCGATGGCACCTCCGTGGGCGAGTCCCGGTGCCCCGCCGTGCCGTTCGTCGAAGATCAGGTCGGTATAGACCTGCTGTCCGGATCGGAACACTTCCATCTGCAGGCCGTGGGGGTTGTCGGGGCCGCACCCCATGCAGGTGGGAGTGTGCGGCGGCAACTGCTGCGGCTCAAGGCTCAGCGCCTCACTCACGGGATGCTCGATTCTGTAGAGGTGTCTGCGGCGGGCGTCTCGGTAGGTGGGCGGCACCGTGCGGCAGTGGGCGGGCGGCCGGGCGCCCAGATCCCAAGGATGACGGCGCTGACGGTGGTGATCGCCGAAAGCGCCAGGGCGGCTTGGCTGTTGCCGTGCGCGAACGCGTCTCGGGCGATGTCGGCGAGGGGCTGACCGGAGGCACCGGAACGATCGGCGACCTGCAGTGCGGCAGCCAAGGAATCCGAAACCGGCTCGCGCACGGCCGGTGGCACCGTGGGAAGCACGGGCTGAATGCGACTGGTGTATCCGGCGGCCAGCACGCTGCCGGCGATGGCCACGCCGATGGCGGCACCGAGTTCGCGGCTCGCGTCGTTGACTGCGGCGGCGACACCGTGTTTCTCCACCGGCGTCGCGGCGACGATGGCGGTCGTCGCGGGCGCGGTGACCAGACCCAGCCCGGAGCCCATGGCCAACAAGGGCCACAGGAAGTCGGAGTAGGCGGCGTCGACGCCGAGGCGGCTGACGAAGTAGAGGGCCGACGGCGATGAGCAGCATGCCCGGCGCGGTAACCAGGCGCAGTCCGTACCGCTCCGCCAGCCGCGGTGCGATCAGCGAGATGATCACGATCGGGACGATCAGCGGCGTGAGTGCCAGCGCCGACTGAAACGGCGCGAACCCGGCAACGAGCTGCAGATACTGCACCAGCAGGAAGAAGCCACCGAAGATGACCAGGAACTGCAGGACCAGGGACAATGCGCCGTTGCCGAAACCCCGGTCGGCGAAGAGCCGCAGGTCCAGCAGCGGGTGCTCGCGCCGCAGCTCCACGATTACGAACACCGCCGACCCCACGACGCCGGCGGCGAACAGCCCCAGCACCCACCCGTCGGTCCAACCGCGCAAGGGTGCCTCGGTGACGGCGACGACGATGACACCAACGGCAGCAGCGATGCACAGCGACCCGACGTAGTCCAGGGGCGGATGGGTTTCCTGGACGACTGTGGGGAGGGTGAGTGCGGCGATCATCAACGCCAGCCCCGCCACCGCGAGACCGACGAAGATCGCCCTCCACGTCCACACCTCCAGCAGTGCCCCGGAGCACAAGACGCCGACGACGGCACCCGATGCGGCGACACCGGCCCAAACCCCCACCGCGCGGCCGCGTTGATGCTCGGGAAATCCGGCGGTCAACAGCGACAACGTCGACGGCATCACCAACGCGGCGCCCAGTCCGGCGATGGCTCGCGCCGAAATGAGCCACCACGGGTCCGCGACGATCAACGGGATGAGCGACGCCGCGGCGAAGACGAACAGTCCCAGGATCAGGACCAGCCGGCGACCGAAACGGTCACCGACGGCGCCCGCGGGCAGGACCAAGCCCGCCAAGACCAGGGTGTAGCCGTCCACGACCCACGTCAATTGGCTTTGCGTCGCACCGGTTTGGGCCGCGATGTCGGGCAGGGAGGTGTACAGCGCCGCCATCGAACCGATGACCAGTGCCACGGACAGGCACGACACCACCAGCGTCCACTTCTGGCCTCCGGTGAGATTGCGGGCTGCCGGCGCGGGATTGGACGGATCGTCGAGGTCGTCGAAGAGGGGCACGGGCTAGACCGGAGCGGCCGACGTGATGGGCAGCGATGCGAAACCCCGGATCGGCCCGGAACGCAGCCGCCGCGCAGACTCCAGACCGACCTCCCCGTCGGGCACCCCGTCCAGCAACGCATAGGAGACGATCCGAGCCCCCATCCGCGCCAGCACCCCACCCAGGCAGAAGGGGACGACCCGGCCGAAGGCCACCTGGTGTTCACAGCTCTGCACGGCGACAACGGCGACCACGGAGACCTCCTACCGCGACGAGAGACGTTGGTTAGACTCAGAGTCTAAACTTCGAGAACGGAATACGCGCAACGCGTTGGATCAACATCAGATCTGACTGCCGGACCTGTCCAGCGAGACGGCCTCGTCGATCCAAAGCGCCAATCTGGAGGTCGACGACATTGCCGCGATGTCCAATCCCGGTGCAGAACTCGCCAACGCGGTAGCCAATTCTGCCGACGGCGCCATCTCAGTTCGCACGGTCCGTCAGAACCCCGACACCCTGCGCTGCAATGTGGATCGGCCCTAGAGCGACGGGCTCTCGTTAGCTTGAGCCAGCGCCCGAGCATCATGGCCAAGATGATCAAGGAATCGGTCGAGCGGAGCGAGCATGCCCAGTGGTCTTGGTGATGGGAGCGCGTGGTCCCGCAACGCCACCACGCCAGTCGCCACGATCGCCAGCAGAGTCACTGCGATCAGAAAGGCCATGTGCTTCCCCTCCTAGACACGGTCTTCGTCCGTAGTGCCGTACGACAAAAGCCGACTGACATGATCAACGCTCGCCGCCAGTGTTCAAGCCATTCAGCGCAGAACAGATCACCTGGCTACACGTTAGAAGTCCGGGCGCGGGCCCGGTAGGTCTCACACCGTTGAACTTTTCGGCATACTTTGTCTCCCGGAGACAAAGAGCCCACTACTGTGCCTAGTGTGCTCGATTCGTCGCCAGGTGAAGGCGCCCCTGCACCGGCAGTAACTGACCTGCTCGGCCGCGTCGGCGACCTGGTCAAGGGCCTACCCGAGGCCATCCATCGGCTTCTCGTTGAGCAGGTCACCGAACTCACGGCCGATCAGCAGCTCAGAGATTTGCTCAGCGACACCGTCGCGGCGAACGTGGGCACCTGGTTGTCCGTCATCCGCTACTCGATTCCGATCGACCACGTCGAAGCGCCGACGGCTGCCCTCGAACACGCGCGTCGGATGGCGCAGCGTGAGATCCCCGTCAATGCGCTGCTACGCGCCTACAGGCTCGGGCATCAACACGGGCTCAATCTCATCATTGCTGGTTTGCGAAGCGCGGACCTGCCCCCCGAACAGAAACTGGCGCTCTTCGAGCAAATCACCAGTGTGTCGTTCCGCTACATCGACTGGATGTCTGAACAGGTGCTGGAGACCTACCAGGTCGAGCGCGCGCACTGGGACGACAACCGGCGGAGTCTGCGTGAACAAGCCATCCGCGACATCCTGGACGGACGCGACATCGACGTGACCGAGACCTCGTACTCCATGAGGTACCCGTTGAGCGCAACGCATATGGCCCTCCTGGTCTGGCTCAACCAGGATGCGAGCGCCGATTCCGATCAGCTCATCGCCCTGGAGCGTTTCGCGCGGGACGCGGCCTCCGCGGCTGGAGCCGAGCAACTGCTCTACCACTCGATTGACCGTCTCGTCGCGTGCGCGTGGATGACGGTCCCCGACCCGTCCAGCTCACTATCTCAGCTGCGCACCTTCGTCCAAACCTGCAGCGAGAGCCCGCGAATGGCGGTCGGTGCGCCGTCTCGGGGGCTGGATGGCTTTCGTCGGACCTATCGGCAAGCTGAACAGGCGCGCGCAGTCGCGATGGCGGCTCAAGGCACCGCTCGGCGGTTCGTGGCTGCCCAAGACTCCGGTTTGGCGCTCGCCTCGATGCTGGTGGCCGATGTCCCGACGTTGAAGTCCTGGGTCCACGATGTGCTCGGCCCGCTCGCTTCGAGCAGCACATCGGATCGCCGTTTGCGAGAAACGCTGAGCATGTTTCTCCGCGCCGGTGGCAGCTTCAAGGCCGCGGCCGTGGACCTCCACATTCACGGCAACACGGTGAAATACCGCGTGAATCGGGCGGTCGAGCGCCGGGGCCGAGCCCTGGCCGATGACCGACTGGACGTCGAGTTCGCACTGCTCATGTGCGATTGGTTCGGTGACGCAGTCCTGACCTGACTTCGAGGCGAGCGCTCAGTGTCGTGAGAGCCGGAACTCGCTCGGAGAGCGGCCCGTCCATCGCTTGAAGGCGTGTGAGAAGTTGGTCAGGTCGCCGTATCCCAGTTCGGTGGCGATCTGACTCGCCGACATCGAGCGGGTGAGCAACAGCAGCATGGCGCTCTCGCGCAAACACGACTGGCGCAACTGCCGAAAGGTGGTCCCCTCGTCGGCTAGGCGCCTCTTGAGCGTGCTCGTGGATACCGACAGTTCGTCTGCCACCCATTGGCTACTTCGCCGTCCGGGGTCCTTCTCCAGCAGTTGTCTGACCCTCGCCGAGATGGACGTTGCGCCGCTGCGCTGGTCGAGTGTGCGCTTCAGGTCGGCGACGGCGAGTCGATATGCGAGGGGATCGGAGAAGCGGCACACCTCGTCGAGCGTGTCCGCGGGGACGTGCAGATAGGACATCGGAGCGTCGAAGAACACGCGCCCGGCAAGCGCAGGGTCTTCCCGGTGGCAAGCCGGCGCGACGGGCGCTGGCCAACCCACGTGAAGTGCGACGGTCGGCGCGCGACCTGCGAGCATGTCCATCAGTCGCAGCAACGCCGATCCGGTGTAGGTGACGGCCAGGCAGTCCAGAGCGTGATCACCGGTGTGTCCGCTCAGACCAACGGTGAGGCCGTCCTCATTCGGATGGAACTGTGGATTGATGGCTGCGGTGATCAGCGGCAGATAGGTGAGCAGCTCCACGATCTCGGCTACCGAGCCTGCACTCACCAGCGGAACGCTCAACGGTCCGAAGGACGTCAACTGGGCCTGCCCGGCGAACGCGAAGCCGAGCAGGGTTGCGTGGTCGACGTCCAGATCGGGGTAGACCTCGCGAAGCCACCGCAATGGGGCCTGGATGTCACGCTGGATCAAGGTGGCTTCGTCAGTACCTTCACGCGACATGACGTCGCGAAGCCGCGCGACGACGTCGGGGCCGAGCGCGTCGCTCTCGAGCATCTGCACGAACGCCAGCGGCGGCACACCCGCATCGTTGAGGTTCACCAGCCTGCCCCTCTGAGCCGAAATCACAAGTATCTGACTCCTGCGAACATAGCCGCGGCGGCCGTCCTCGATGAGACTTTCACCAAGTCACCGAGCACGAACTTATGAGGAGTTGGCCATGTCGGTTGTCACCTTCGTCTCCCATGACGGCGAGAAGCGCGAAGCGCCTCTGCAGGCAGGTCAGTCGCTGATGCAGGTTGCGACAAACAACGCGATACCCGGTATCGACGGCGACTGCGGCGGCGAGGCCGCGTGTGGCACGTGCCATGTGGTCGTCGATCCGCAGTGGTCAGAGCTGGTGGGCCTCTCCGGCGCCGAGGAAGAGGAGATGCTCTCGATGAACCCCGAGCGTCAGCCGACCTCTCGGCTGTCGTGCCAGATGCCGGTGTCCGAGGCGTGGGACGGCTTGATCCTCCACACCCCCGAATTCCAAATGTGACGACAACGAGTAGGTAGGCGTGATGAGCATTCCCGGAGCAATCACCGACAGAGTTCAGTCGAGCATTCCGATCGAGCGCCAAATCCAAGGCGCGCACCTGTACGACAAGGCCCGGCGATGGCTCACCCGCACGAACGGAGAGAAGATCTTCGTCGAGAAGCCCATCCCCCCGGTGGAGGACGTGGAACTCGCCGACATCGACGTCAGCAACCCCTTCCTCTACCGGCAGGGGCGCTGGCAGTCCTACTTCGAGCGTTTGCGCAACGAGGCTCCGGTCCACTATCAGCCCGATAGCCCGTTCGGTCCGTTCTGGTCCGTCACGCGTCACGCCGACATCGTGGCCGTCGACAAGAACCACGAGGTCTTCTCCGCCGAGCCGTTCATCGTCATCGGTGTCCCGCCTCGGTTCCTCGACATCGCGATGTTCATCGCGATGGATCCGCCACGCCACGACAGGCAGCGGGCCGCCGTTCAAGGGGTGGTCGCGCCGAAGAACCTGCGTGAGATGGAGGGTCTGATTCGGTCGCGCGTCCGGGAGGTGCTCGATGATTTGCCGGTGCACGAGCCGTTCGACTGGGTGCAGAAGGTCTCGGTCGAACTGACCGCTCGGATGCTGGCGACCCTCCTGGACTTCCCGTACGAACAGCGTCGCAAGCTCGTCCACTGGTCGGATCTCGCGACGTCGATGGAGCAGGCGAACGGCGGGCCCTCCGACAACGACGAGGTGTTCAACGGAATGCGGGACATGGCGCGGGGTCTCAGCGCTCTTTGGCACGACAAGGCCGCCCGGACAGCTGCCGGGGAGGAACCCGGCTTCGACTTGATCACCATGCTGCAGAGCAATGAGAGCACCAAGGATCTGATCGATCGACCGATGGAGTTCTTGGGCAACCTCGTGTTGCTGATCGTCGGCGGCAATGACACGACCCGCAACTCGATGAGCGGCGGCGTTCTTGCGCTGAACCGGTTCCCGGACCAGTTCGAGAAGTTGAAGGCGAACCCCGACCTGATCCCCAACATGGGCTCGGAAATAATCCGGTGGCAGACGCCGCTGGCCTACATGCGGCGAATCGCCAAGGCCGACACCGTGTTGAACGGGCAGTTCATCCGCAAGGGCGACAAGGTCGTGATGTGGTACGCCTCGGGCAATCGCGACGAGCGGGTATTCGAACGGCCCGACGACTTCATCGTCGACCGGGGCAACGCCCGCAACCACATCTCGTTCGGGTTCGGAGTCCACCGCTGCATGGGCAACCGGCTGGCGGAGCTTCAGCTGCGCATTCTCTGGGAGGAACTGCTGTCTCGCTTCGAGAACATCGAGGTCATCGGCGAACCCGAGTACATGCAGTCCAACTTCGTGCGGGGTATCAGCAAGATGATGGTCCGGCTGACCCCGATGTCCGACACGTGACACCGCAGCGGGCCCTCATCGTGGGGGCCAGCCATGCCGGGGCGCAACTCGTGGCCAGCCTGCGTCAGGAAGGGTGGACCGGTGAGATCGTCCTCGTCGGCGAAGAGTCGGCGCTGCCCTACCAGCGTCCTCCGCTGTCGAAGGCCTACCTGACGGGCAGCTGCGCGGTCGATGAACTGGTAATCCGCAACGCGGACTTCTACGCCAAGCAGCGAATCCGGATCCTGGACGCGACGGTGCAGGCAATCGACCGCACGGCCAAACACGTCACCCTGAACACCGGCGAGACCCTGCGCTACGACAAGCTCGCGCTGTGCACCGGCGCCCGCCCACGCCGACTCCGCATCCCAGGAGCCGAACTGGCCGGAGTGCACTACCTACGCACCGCCGCGGACGTCGAGCTGATCCAAGAGGCGACCAGCCGTAGCCGACGAGCCGTCATCGTCGGCGGCGGCTACATCGGACTGGAGACGGCCGCCTCGCTGCGCGCACTCGGCCTCGAGGTCACGGTGCTCGAAGCGACCGAACGCGTTCTCGAAAGGGTCACCGCCCCCGAGGTATCGGCGTTCTTCGATCGGATCCACCGCGAGGAGGGCGTCAACATCCGGACCGGCGCCCTGGTCGCGGCGCTATCCGGCGACAGCAAGGTCCGCGACGTGATCCTGGCCAACGGCGAATCAATTCCCGCCGACTTCGTCATCGTCGGCATAGGAGTCCAGCCGAACACCGAACTCGCCGCCGCAGCGGGTCTGACCGTCGACAACGGCGTCGTGATCGACGACCAGACCCGGACCAGCGACCACGACATCGTCGCCGCCGGCGACTGCGCCAGCCACGACATGGCCCGCTACGGCCGCCGCATACGACTGGAGTCCGTGCCAAGCGCGGCCGAGCAAGCCAAGGTCGCCGCCGCGACGCTCTGCGGAAAGCCCAGACAGATCGCAGCACTTCCATGGTTCTGGTCAGATCAATACGACCTCAAGCTTCAAATCGCCGGTCTCAACACCGGGTACGACGACGTCGTCCTCAGCGGCGACCCGACCAGGGACCGCGACTTCACCTGCTTCTACCTTCGTGGCGGCGAACTCATTGCCGCTGACTGCGTCAACCGACCTCGCGACTTCATGTTCAGCAAGCGGGCCATCACGCAGCAGACCCCCATCGACCGAGCCGAACTGGCGCTGGCCGGCGCGGCGTCCGGTTCGACGAGCTGATCACCCGTGACACACGCCGGACCACGGCGACCAAAGGCACGACGACACACGACCAGACCACTCCATCGAAGGACCCTCCCGTTTCTGAGCCGCAGTTGAAAGCGATCGGAGACGACGCTGGAAGACGGCCGAGCCCCAGCTGCGACACCGAGCTGCAGCCCAGGAGCCACCCACCACGATGCCTGCGCTCCGACCAACGGTCAATCGGTGTCATGACCCCAGGACAGGCGAGGAGGCGGCAATGACCACGGTACAAATTCCCTACCGGCACGAGAAGGGAGGTCACTGCGGCTCGGGCGCGCTTCGGGACCTCACCGAATGGGCCGAAATCGCTTGGGGATCGCAAACACGAAGAAGGAGTGGTCTTTGCCCTCGGCGGAGCCCTGGACTTCTGCTACGTCCGCTCGCCGCAGCTGACTCCGCAGATCTACCTCGTGGGGTGGGGTAGCGAATTGGAGCAGGATTACCTCACGCGGGTGGGCGCGAAGTTCGTCGTGCGAACGACGGACGACCCAGACGTGGGATGGGCATTCGTGACCGACGAAGTCGGCAAGGGCCGCCCGGTCATGGTGTGGGCGGACATCGGCGAGCTCCCCTATTTGCGCGTCCGATTGCACATGAGCCGCCACGACATCGTCATCGTCGGATACGACGATGAGGAACGCGTGGCGTACGTGGTCGACAACGACCGCGACACCACCCAGCTCGTTCCCTACGACAATCTACGACGCGCGCGGTCCTCAGTCGGGTTCCCGACCCCCACCCGGCACACCACCTATCACGTCGATTGGCCGGACCACGTGCCCGACCTCCGTCCGATTGCGAGTGACGCGCTCGGCGCGAGCGCAGCGGTCATGCGGGGTGACGCCGCGGGTGCGCCGCTACTGCACGTCGAGGCGGCCGAGGTCGAATCCTCGGGCTTGAAGGGCGTGCAGGCGTTTGCAGAGGACTTGCGTTCTTGGACAACGTCATTCGATGACGAGGGTCTGACGGCAGCACTATTCGGGCTCGGTGCCTTCATCGAGAAGGCCGGCACTGGGGGTGGGCTCTTCCGCACGTTGCAGGCGCAGGGTTGCCAGACCATCGCCGACCTTCTGAACGACGCCGCCGCCGCCGATGCCGCGGCGGCGGCCAGAGACGCCTCCAAGGCGTGGTCCGCGCTGGCGGCCGCGGCCACGAATGCTGACACGCCGCTGCGCAGCCGGAGCCTGGCTGCAGCCGAAGTCGCTGCAATGCTCCCGGAGACCGAGATGCGTCTCGTCGGAGCCCTCGAAAGGGCCAGTCGATCTCTTGGCTCCGTCGACGCCGACGGCACTTCTCAGCTCAAGGTCGATTTGTGAACCGCACTTTGAGTGATCCGACGTTCCTGGAGACCACCGGTTTTCTGGACGGGCAGCACGACGACGTTCAGCGCTTCACGGCCAACGCGGTCGGCGACGTTCGTGATCCCGCACAGAGGGCACGGTTGATCTTCACCGCGGTGGGTCGAGCGCGACGCCTCCTCGCAAGGACAGGCGAAGGACTACAACCCGAGACTCACCTGCCCGCCATCCGACATCACGGAGCTACCTGCGAGGAGCAACGCCGGTTTAGACTCTGAGTCCAAACTCTGCGAACGGGAGAGGCGATGCGCAAGGTTCCACGTCAAATCGCTGATCGGCTTCCTGCCGCGGCGGACCTGTTCGCCGATAAAGGTCTCAACGACTCCAAGATCGAAGACGTCGCCGCAGTGACCGGTGTTCCCAAGGCAACGCTCTACTATTATTTCGCCGGCAAGGAAGAGATCCTCGCGTTCCTGCTCGAGGATCTTCTTAAGGACATCTCCGATGCCGTAATCAAGATCGTGAAAACCGACGGCACCGGTGCGGAACGTCTCGAACTCGTCATCCGCGCACAACTGCGGGCGATGGCACAGCGCCCAGCGGTCTGCCGTGCACTCATCGGTGAACTCGGGCGAGCCGCCCGGATGCCGGCCATCGCCGAGATGATCAACACCGCCTATCAGAAGCCCGTGGAGGCTCTACTCGTCGCGGGAGCCCGCGACGGATCCCTCGTGGAACAGCCCGACGCGCGCTCCACGTCGATCGCGCTGTTCGGTGCCGTCACCATCAACGCCCTCATGTACCTGGTCACCGATCACCATCTCGACGAGACGGTGGTCGCCGACACCCTCTACGCCGTCATGTTCAACGGCCTTCGCCCTCGCCAAGGAGACGAAATATGAGCACCTATGGCCTGTCGGTTCTCGGCGCGGACCTGCAATCAATAGCCCTAACCGCCCAAGCCGCTGACGCCGCTGGCTTCGATGCCACGTGGGCCTCGGAGTTCTACAACCGCTCCGGATCTATCTCAATGGCCGCGATGGCCAACAGCACCCAGAACTGCCGGATCGGGTCTTCGATCCTCTACGGCGTCGGACGAAGCCCCCTGGTGCTAGCAACCGAGGCACGCGACCTCGACGAACTCTCCCAGGGCCGTCTGGTGCTCGGCATCGGCAACGGCACCAAACGAATGATGAGCGACTGGCACGGTGTCCCCGACACCTCCGCACCCGCACTGCGCATGGAAGAACTCGTCGAACTACTGCGGCGTATCTGGAACCTGCACGAAGGTCCAATCCACCACGAGGGCCGCTTCTACGCGATGAACCTCATTCCAACCGGCGACGTGCAACCACCCAGCCGCGCGATCCCGATCATCACCGCCGGAGTGCGCCCCCGGATGTGCGAAGCAGCCGGCAGGGTGGCCGACGGCCTGGCCGGCCACCCCCTGTTCACCACCACCTACGTCCAGGAAATCGTCCGCCCCGCCATCGCCAAGGGCGCCGCGCACGCCGACCGCGACCCCCGTGACGTCGAGATCGTCTCCATGGTCATGTGCGCCATCCACGACGACGCCGAGGTCGCCAGACGCGAACTAGCGCAACAGATCGCGTTCTACGCTTCGGTCAAGTCCTACGAAACCGTGCTCGACGTGAACGGCTTCGCCACCGAGGGCAAAGCCATCCGGGACGCCTTCGCCCGGCGCGACTTCCCCACGATGTTCGCCGCGGTGTCCGAGGAGATGATCGACACCATGGGCGTCGCCGGAACCGCCGACGACGTCCGCGTCGGGCTCACGCGCTACGAAGGCGTTCTCGACCACATCATGCTGTACTCACCATCGGTGGGCATCGCCCCCGAACGCGTGCAGCAGAACCTCGAGAGCCTCATCAGGGAATGCTCACCGCGCAGGATTGCTCACGCCGCGCAATAGTGCTCACTCGCCGCACGCCGTCCAGGCAATCGTCCCGACCCTCATGCGGCCGCGCAGGTCGACGTGGCGGCCATCCCAAGTGCGACGGGCTGCCGGACAAAATGCGTTGCGTAGGAGTGGTTTACGACATCAACGCCGGGTTTATCGAGGCAGCTGTCAGCCCGGAATAATTGCAGACACTCGCCTCACCCGCCACAGCGATGCTGCTGCGTGGCGCTAGGCCGGCTACAAGGATCCGATCCTTTCCGGAAAGTGCACGACATGTGTGGCGGCGCGCGAAGGGCGATTCCGGGCCGTGACAAGGGCATATGCCATTTACCAACACGTCGACCCCTAGAGAAGACACGTCTACCCCGTTGCGGGACAGAACTCGGGTCGTCTCACCGTCGATGATCAATATGGCCCGTTGGCCGTCCCACTTGAATTCCGTAGCTAACGTGTCACCGGCTACGGGCGCCTTCCCCAACGTGGCCAGCATGGGCGCGGGTGCGCCGCGCAGCACCCGCTCTGTCTCTCCCTTGGCCACCCCTTCGACGGTACGCCCGGTTGCGACGGCCCACCCTCTGCTCTGCGAGGAGGCGAGCGCTCAGCATCCTGCATACCCACCGGCGCCTAGCAAGGGGGCGCCGCGTTCGCTCAGGTAGGAACGTCGCAAGTCGTCCACGGTATGGCCGAGGAAGTGCGAGAGCGGGACCAGCGCCGCCACGCTCGTGGACAGCCCGGGTGCAGCGGCCACGGGCTCTACGCCCCGAAACAGCGTCCGGGAACCGCTCTCGAGTGGCCCCAAGCTGTATCCGCGTGCGACGTCCGCCGCGGCCGACGGCAGCTCAAGGTACGGCAGGTCCAAATCGTCCCGGATGTCATCCCCCAGCAAACCCATCACGAAGCGTTCCAAGACCTCGGCGCTGGCCGCGTACAGGACTCGCTCGCGCAGTTCAGCACCGATGGTGGTGAACTTGTTGCGCTTGAAGGCACTGAGGATCTGCGCCGACTTCAGCGTCACCGCGTCGTCGGTGACGCTCTCGACGGTGAACCTGGACACCACGCGGACCGTGCGTGCCGCCGCCACCGCAGACTGCGAGTAGCCCTGCAGCATCCGCTCGACACGGAGACGTCGCATCCGCTTGTCGTCGTAGACCATGTTCAGCGACGACTCGAAGTCCTCGGTGTCCGGATCGATCGGGACGACGTAGCGGGCGTCGTCGGTGTACATCGACTCCCACTGAAGGTAGTCCTTGGCGTCGAGAAGTGCTGCCTCACGCCAGATCAGCTCGATGGCGCGGAGGACGCGCGGATCAGAGAATCCCAGCACGTCAGTCATCGCTCATCAACTTCTTCCACATCCCGTAGGACTCCCGCATGCCCGTCTCGTCGGTGACGTGGGCGGTCGGCCAGCCCTCGGCGCTGACCCGTTCCCGGTTCTCGCCCCGGTTCACCAGGATCGGCATCAGCGGGTTTCCGCCAGCACCGATCTGCACCCGGTCCCAGCCCTCCGCGTCGTCGGGGCTACCGAACCCGAACGGACCCTGGAAGTGCTCGTGGATGCGTAGCCGTTCGCGGTTGACGCTCTCCGGCCCGCCGTCCATGCCGATGGCCATGTGCCACACCTCGGTCACGTCGACGCTGATCGGAATCAGCACGCGGAAGAACGACGACGACATCGCGATGTTGGGAAACATGTTGAGGTTGAACCCGCTTCCGTGCATCGACCGCATGTACCGGCGGATGCGCTCAGGGCTGTCTCCGGCTGCGGTGAGTTCGTCCACCAGGTGCTGGAACCGCGGCTGAATTTCCTCTTCGCCGTGGTCGACGTCGAGGTCGGCGTGGGCCGCGGCCATGATCGCCACGCTGTGGCCGTTGCCCAGCGCGTGGGTCACCGCGTCGGGGTCGTCCATGAACGACATCATGTTCGCGGTCTCGGCGTCGACCGACGCCATCCACGACTTGTGCACCATCGGGAAGTGGTAGCCGTCGGTGGTGTTCTCGAGCTGGATCTTCCAGTTGCCGCGAAAGCGGAACTTGTGCGCGCCAAGCACCTTGGTGGCAAATCCGTTGGACTGTTTGAAGAATCGCTCCATCCAGACCTTCGCGTCGCCAAGGAAGTCCTCGAGGGGCTCCGCGTCGGCGTTGAAGGTGGCGAAGATCATCCCGAGATAACTCTCGGTCCGCAGCGTCTGCAAGGGGTAGTCGGCCTTGTCGACGACGCCCTCGTAGCCGTCCGGATACGGGATTCCGCGCAGCCGCCCGTCCAGGGTGTAGGACCAGTTGTGGTACGGGCAGGTGAAGCCGTTGGCCTTGCCGCTGCGCTGGTCGCAGACGGTCGCACCGCGGTGGCGACAGCGGTTGAGCAGGGTGTTGAAGTTGCCCTTGCGGTCCCGGTTCACGATGACGGGCTGGTCCCCGACCTGGGTGGTCTTGAACGAGCCCGCCTCGGGGATCTCGCTCTCGTGGGCCACCCAGACCCAGGTTCGGTAGAAGATCTTCTTCATCTCGTCGGCGAAGATTGCAGGGTCGGTGTAGAGCTGGCCGGCCACGCGGTCGGTGCCCGCGAGGTCCCCGTACTGCGGTTCAGCGGGGCTGTCGATCGTGGTCATGGTCGTCCTCAGATCTCGACGTCGTCGCGAATGGTCAGCTCGCGGCCCATGCGAGCCTCGATCTTGAAGAACTTCCACAGCGCGTACTCACCGATCATGGTCGTGCGCAACAGGTTGCACACCGCCCTGACCGTCTGCTGGTCACGCACGTCGGCCAGCACGTAACACGTCCACGGCCAGCCGTCCGACGGACCGACCATGTGTGCGTCGTCGTCGAAGGTGCCGATGACGTCGACGCCGTCCATGTTCTTGAGGTTGGTCAGCATCGTCGAGATGCCGATCCAAACCGGGCCGATCTCATTCTTGGGCAGGTCGAAGAAGTTCTGGTTGTTGCCGATGCAGAACAGCGTGCGTAGCGGTTCGTTACTCAAGTGAAGTCTCCTGTCAAGTGGTCGAATGATCAAGGGAAGCTGGGCATCCCGGCATCGAGACCGAGCATGACCGCACCGGCACCCTCGTAGGTGTTGGTCTGCAGCATGGCGTGCTGGGCGGGCACCAACGCGTCCCGGAGGTAGCGCTGCAGGGGATGGTTCTCGTAGATGGCACCCGTGCCGGCAAGATCGAAGGCTTCCAAGACCACCCGGCGTCCGACGTGTGCGGCGTGGGTTGCGCCAAGACGCAACAGCGCCCGGTCTTGCGCCGTGATGGTCGTACCATCGACGGCCTTGGCCCACACCTCGTCGGTGCTCTCGTAGAAGAATGCACGTGCCGAACGCAATTCGGCCTCGGCCTTGCCGAGCCCGGCCTTGAAGACCGGGCGGCTGCCCTTCGCGTTGCCTCCGGTGATCGACGTGTGCGCAGCACCGACCTCGAGGCAGTAGTCGAGCGCTCCCCGTGCAGCACCGAGCGTCACCACCGCCAGCACCTGTGCCGCATATGGCAGCGACGGGTACCGCGTCAGCGGCTCGTCGACGGTGGGCGCCCCACCGCGGATGAACGTCATCTCCTCGGGCACGAACAGATTCTCGACGCGAAGGGCATGGGAGCCAGTCGCTCTCATGCCTGCGACGTCCCAGTTCTCCACGATCTCGAGGTCGCTCGGCGACACCAGCGCGGTCAGCGGTTTGCCGCCGGTCTCGGGTCCACCGGTCAGGCCGATCCCGATGAGGTCGGCACCGCGACATCCGCTTGCGAATTGCCACACCCCGGTGCACAGGTAGCCGCCTGGGACCCGCTCGGCTTCTTGCAAGGGAAACAGCCCCGCCGAAAAGGCGAGATCTGGGCCGTCGGCGTAGATGTCGCGCTGCGACTCGACGGGCAGCGCCGCGAGGTAGACCAACGACGATCCAAAACTTGACACCCATCCGGTGGCGGGATCCACCGCGGAGATGCGTTCGACGAGGTTCATGAACGTCGACGGCGCCATCGGCTCGCCGCCGAATTCCGTTGGCGTCGCGGCGCGGTACATGCCGGCCTTCTTGAGCAGGTGAACGAAGTCGGCGGGAACGTAGTGCTGCGCGTTGAACTCGTCACGACGTTCACGAAGCACGTCGAGTGCCGCGTCGAACGCCTGATCCCTCGGCGCGCCGGCGGGCTCCGCCGCCACCCTGGGTGCCGCGTTCCGTGTCAGCATCGCTGTCTCCGTTCAGATGTGTGATCAGCCGTCCCGAACGTTACGGAGGCCGCCCGGCCCGGGGTATCGGGATTTACTCCGCCGCCACTAAGGCAATCCCCTATTGCGGTCGGGCCGGCGCCACCGGAGTAAAGGAATCTGTAGACCCGCGTTGGAAAGATCCCGTAGAGCCCCCGCTGGGGTGCCGCTACGTTGGGCTCGTCCCATCGCGTGCGCCCGTTGGCCGGCACGTGATCGCGCTGTATCAAAGGAGCATCCGATGATCGACATCTCCTCCGTCAACACCGAACTGTTCGTCGGCGGCGCCTGGTCGCCCGCCTCGGAGTCGTTCACGACGCTCAACCCGGCCACCGGTCAGCCGCTCGCCGACCTTGCCGCCGCGTCGAAGTCCGACGTCGATGCGGCCGTCGCCGCGGCCACTGCCGCCTTCCGTGGCGAGTGGGGTTCGACCGCTCCGTCACGCAAGGGCGCGTTGCTCAACCGGCTGGCCGATCTGGTCGAGCGCGACGGCGAGATCCTTGCCCAGCTGGAGTCGCTCGACATGGGCCGCCCGATCGGCATGAGCGCACAGCTGATGGTGCCGAATTTCGTTGCCACCCTTCGCTACTACGCCGGCTGGGCGGACAAGATCAACGGCGAGCAGATCTCCACCGACGGCTACCTGGGGCAGCCGATCCCGGTGCACGCGTACACCCTGCGTGAGCCGCTCGGGGTGGTGGCGGCGATCGTGCCGTGGAACGCCCCGCTGATGATCCTCGGCTGGAAGCTCGCTCCGGCGCTGGCCGCCGGCAACACGATCATCGTCAAGCCCGCCGAGGATGCGTCGCTGTCCATCCTGCACCTCGCCGCGCTGGTCGACGAGGCTGGCTTCCCGGCGGGCACCGTCAACGTGCTCACCGGAATCGGGGCGGTGACGGGCGAGGCCCTCGCCGCGCATCCCGGCATCAAGAAGATCTCGTTCACCGGCTCGACGGAAGTGGGCCGGTCGATCCTGCGAAGCTCTGCGTCCAACTTCAAGCGCACGGCGCTCGAGCTGGGCGGCAAGGCGCCCCAGATCGTCTTCGCCGACGCCGATCTCGGCGCCGCCATCCAGGGCTGTGCCATGGGCATGTTCTTCAACCAGGGCGAGGTGTGCGCCGCGGGCACGCGGGTGATGGCCCATCGCTCGGTGTACGACGCCCTCGTCGACGGACTGAAGGCTGCCGCCGAGGCCCAGGTCCTCGGTGACCCATTCGACCCCCTCAGCACGATGGGCCCCCTGGTCAACGCCCGCCAACGCGACCGGGTGGTCGGCTACCTGCAGACCGGCGTCGACGAGGGGGCAACCGTGGTGACCGGCGGCACGGCACCCGATCGTCCCGGGTTCTTCGTCGAGCCAACGGTCTTCGCGGGCACCAACGACATGCGGGTGGCGCGGGAGGAGATCTTCGGTCCCGTCGGCATCGTGATCCCGTTTGACACCGACGGCGAGGCCCTGAAACTGGCCAACGACAACGTCTACGGCCTTTCGGCGACCGTATGGACCCGCGACGTGGGACGCGCCCACTCCGTGGCCGCCAAGATCGAGGCCGGCGCCATCGGGGTCAACGGCTGGTCACCGCTGGCCCCACAGCTTCCGTGGGGCGGCGTGAAGTCCAGCGGCGTCGGCCGCGAACTGGGCTACGAGGGCATCCTGTCGTATACGGAGACCAAGACCGTCGCCGTCGTGCTGTGACTAAGGATTTCTTGCGTGGCCGAATCGAGCCGGCCGTCGTAAGCTACGTCACAGATGTTTCTACACTCGTAGAGTCAACGTAAGCCCTCGACACCAGGCGGTTCACATGCCCGACACCTCTGCTGCTCCTCACACCGAGCCGCACCCTCCGCGTCGCTCCGTCATCGTGGTGGGCGCCGGCTTCTCCGGGCTGATAGCCGCCCGCGAGCTCCAGGCGGCGGGAGTCGACGTCACGGTCTTCGAAGCGCGCGACCGGATCGGTGGTCGCGCCTGGACCGACGAACGGCTTGGTGGTCACGCCCTTGAAATGGGCGCCACGTGGGTGCACTGGATGCAACCGTTCGTGTGGACCGAGATCACCCGCTACGGCCAGGACATCTACCCGAGCCCCGACGTCGACCAGGCCTACTGGGTCAGCGGCGACCAACTGTTCGAGGGGACCGAACACGACCTCGACGTGGCGCTGACGCCGTTGCAGGACAAGATCTTCGAGGGCTCCCGCGACTTCTTCCCCTACCCGCACCGGCCGTTCGCCATCCTCGAGGACGACTCGACCGACACCGAGCTGCGCGAGCGCTTCCTCAAGGCCGACACCGGCAGCGTCCTGGATTGTCTGCGCAACGGCGACTTCAGCCAGGAGCAGATCGACCTGGCCGACTCGTACTGGTCGGCGGCCTACCAGGGATCGACGGCGACCGCGTCACCCCTGATGGCCAAGCACTGGGCGGCGCTGAGCGACCACCGAAGCGCCCTGATGGACGAGCAGACCCTGCGCTTCAAGCTCGTCAAGGGGATGCGCGGCCTCTACGACGCCATCGCCGCGGACCTGCGGTGCCAGGTGCAGCTCGACACCGCGGTGGCCGCCATCGCGCACGACGAGACCGGCGCGCGGATCACCCTCGCCGACGGCACCGTTCACGCAGCCGACGCCGTCATCGTCACCGCGCCGATCGGTGCACTGAAGAACCTCGAGTTCTCCCCCGCGCTCGCCGACGGCCAGCAGCAAGTCGCCCGCGAGGGCTCGAACTCCACCGGCTTCAAGATCTGGATCAAGGTCGAAGGACACCACGCGATCATCGCGGGTGCGCCCGGAGACAACCCGATCTCCCTGATGCGCAGCGAGAAGTTCCTCGACGACGAAAATGCCACCATCCTCGTCGGTTTCGGCTCGGACCACTCCTCCATCACGCTGGACGACGTCGAGTCTGCCCAGCGCGCGGTCAACGTGTGGCGGCCCGACCTGAAGGTCGTCGACTGCGGAGGCCACGACTGGGTCGCAGACAAGTGGTCGGGGCAGACTTGGGCGACGCTGAGGTCCGGCCAGTTCTTCAACGGCTGGAGTCTGTTTCAGCAGTCCGACACCCGGCTGAAGTTCGCCGGCGCCGACTATGCGAGTGGCTGGAACGGCGTCGTGGTCGACGGCGCCATCGAGTCCGGCATCACGGCCGCCCGCGCGCTCATCACCGAGTTCCGTTCGGCGCCATAGTTTTCAGTGCGTCGAGCCGTTAGGCGGGGCGGGGCAGGCCGAACTCGAACACCGCGCCCCGGGGCGCATTCTCGCGCGCGCTGATCGTCCCGCCCTGCCGGGTGACGATGCGGTGACTCAGCGCGAGGCCGATTCCGTGCCCGGTGGCCTTGTCGGTGAACGCACCGTCGAAGATGCGGGCGTCGGGCATGTGCGAGATGCCCTTGCCCATATCCGACACCGTCACGAAGCCGAGATCGCCGTCGGTGCGCGTGCTGACCGTCACCGTCCGCTGATCCTCTGGCCAGGTGGCCATTTCGTCGATGGCGTTGAAGCATAGGTTGAGCACGACCTGCCCGGTGAGCACCCGCTCGCACACCACCTCCACCGGCGACGGGTCGTAGCGGTATTCCACCCACACGCCATGTGAGCTCGCCCGGAGGTCGACGAAGTACCTGCAGTCCTCGACGACGTCGTTGAGATCGCATTGCTGGTGGGACTCTTCGAGCTGGGTGACGTATTCACGGAGGCTGTGCACGATGCGGTTGGCCCGGTCTAGTTGCTTGCGGGCGTGGACCAAGCCCAACGCCAGGTCGTCCTGCACCGACTCGCGTGAGGCCAGCCGATGCTGGGTCGCGGCAATGAAGTTGGTAGCGGCCGCGAGGGGCTGCGCCAGTTCGTGCGCGATGGCCATCGCCATGTCCCCCATCGCGTTGTAGCGCGCCAGGTAGTTCAGGTACTGAGCGTCGCGTGCGTGGTCCTGCTCGGTGGTCACGTGGTCGGTGACGTCATGAAACAACACCAAGGAACCACGAAGGTCGTCCTCGATCTCGATGTGCTGAGCGCTTCCGGCGAACCATCGCCTGCCGTTGGGCAAGTCCACTTCGTAGCGCATGCCTTGGGCGTCACCGTCAATTGCGGTACGCGTCAACATGTCCTCGACGGCCCTACGAGACGCACCGGGGTGGCAGAACTCGGTGAAGCGCACCCCCGTCAGTTCCGCGACGTCGACGCCGACGAGCGTGGCCGCGGCGTCACTGGCGTAGGTGATGACGTGGTCGTCGTCGAGGACGACGATCCCCTCGTCCATGTTGCGCAGGAAGGCGGCCATTCTCGCTTCCGTGCGGGTCAAGGTCGCCTCGGTGCGCACCAGGTCGTTGCGCATCATCGCCTCGTGCTCGATGTCGCGGAACTGCACCATGACCACGGTCCGCTGGGTGAGTTCGACGCGCACCGCGATCGCCTCGGTCAGCACGGTCCGGCCGCTCTTGGCGCGATAGGCCCACTCGGTGATCGCCACGCCGTCATCGACGGCGTCCTGCAACCACTGGCGACCAATCGACCGCCGGTACCGCTGTTCCTGAGCGCTCATATCGGGCGCCTTCAACGGCTTGAGTTCCTCGACGCTGAACTCCAGGAGCTCACATGCCGCCCTGTTGGCCCAGAGGATGTCCTTGGACGCGGCATCGTGGAGCAGGACGCAGTACCGAAGCGACTCGACTAAACGCGCGAAGTCCTCGTCGACGAGATCGGACACGTCCACCTCCTGCCTCGGCGCCGCCGGCACTGTCGATCGCCGACGGCCAGACCGACTAACGGTTCACCTTCGTGTGCCGTCCCGGCGGGAAGGCGGCCTTGGCCCCGTCGAGGATCAGGTTGATCATCGCCTCTTGCGAGGCCGCAGAAGACTGGGGATCCAACACCCCGGTCACCTGCAGCCCGACCATCGTCGTCATCAATAGGTTGGCGTACAGCACCTCGTCGACGTCACCAATCTCGCCGTCGTCGCGCGCCTGACGCAGGTACTCGACCATCTGGGCACGCCAGGTGTCCAATGCCTGGGCATTGACTGAAGCCATGTACGGATCGTTGAGGGCGCGTTGCCACAGCGACACGGCGATCCTTGCCTCGAGAAGGGTCTCCTCCGTCTCGGGCATGACCTCTCGGCACAGTCTCCGCAGCGCGGGTAGACCGCGCCGCGCCCCGACGGAGCGCTCGATACGGGCGCTCGTCGCGTCGAACACATGCTCGAAGGACGCCCGGAGTATCTCGTTCTTGCCGGAGAAGTAGTGGCTCAGGGCACCGTTGGTGTAACCAGCCTCGCGCGCGAGGTCCCGCATGTTGGTGGAGTCGATACCCCGGGCGGCGATCAACCGCCACGCCGCACCTATGATGGCCAGTCGCCGCTCGGCGTGGTCAACCAGTCTTGGCATGGTGCGCCCCTCTATTGCGTGTCTCAACATATCTTGAGGCTACGGATGTCGAGCCACCGACAGGCCGCGTGTGGTGTCGGGAAACCGTCAGCCATGCGACGTGTGCATGCGGCGTCGCAAGGCCAGCCTCCGATCGCCGGCTAAAGCCGGCGCGTCACAGGGCGTTGACGTCCGACGGGTGGGTCGCCAGCGGCGTGACCCGGATCTTCATGTATGGGAACAGCGGCAACGCCGCAAGCAACTGATGGAGTTCGTCGTTGCTCTCCACATCGACGATCGAGTAGTTGGCGTACTGGCCGACGACCCGCCAGATGTGCGGCCACTTGCCGCTGCGTTGCAGGTCCTGCGAATACGCCCTTTCCCGACCGACCAAGTCATCCCTGACCTGCGGATCGAGATCTGTCGGCAGGTTGACCTGCATGTGCACGTGATACAGCAAGTTAGCTCCGCTCGGGATCGAGTGCGAAACCGTAGGCGACGGACTGCGAACCGTCGTCCTCGGTCTTCGGGTCGAGGATCAGCTCCTGCTTGACCGCGCTCGCGATGTCGTCGTCGTTGTGCGAGTCACCGGGGAAGTACAGCTGCGCAGTCAGCATTTCGTGGCCGGGCGCCGACACCTTGACGTGCAGGTGGGCCGGGCGCCACGCATGCCAACCGGCGGCGGAGATCAGCTTGCCGCAGGACCCGTCGGTCGGAATCTGATACGGCGCAGGACGAATGGTGGTGATTTCGAACTCGCCGTCCGGCCCCGTCGAGAAGCTGCCCCGCAGGTTCCACTCGGGGATGCCCGGCGCGAACTGGGAGTAGTAGCCGTCGTCGTCGGCGTGCCACAGTTCGATCTTGCCCTGCAGCGGCGCGCCGGTGGTACCGGTGATGCGGCCGGTCCACACCAGGGCCGTGCCCGCCTCGCCGTCGCGCATCGGGATCGTCCCGGTGGCGCCGAGCTCTGGAGCGTTCGGCACGTAGTATGGGCCTTCGATGCTGCCCTTGTTGCCGGACCGGTGGTCGGTGGCGACGTCTTCGACGGCATGCTCGAGCCACACGTCGAGGAACAGCGGCCACTCGCCGGTCTCGCCGACGTCGATCAGCCACGCCTTCAACGCGTTGTACTCGGCGTAGGTGACGCGGTGGCGACGGATGGTCTCGTGAACCGCCTCCAGCACTTCGCGGGCGAGCAGGTCGACCCGCTCGGCGGGGGTGTCCTTGACCGAGTCATACGGCGACTTGTCGGCGTGGAACCGCTCGGTGGCCGACGCACCGGAAGCGGCAGCGCTCGCCACGTCGGAGGGCTGCTCGATTGTGGTCATGTCAACTCTCTTCTCTCTCTTGTTCTTCGATTCCGTGGGGCTGCCACGGAGAGGTTCATCGTCGATCGGTGCGGTACCGGTCGAGTTTGTCGGGGTCGACCTCGATGCCAAGACCGACACCAGGCGGCACGGGGAGCACGCCGTCTCGGATGCGCAGCGGTTCGGTGAGGAGGTCGTCGGACATGTCGAGGAAGTTGGAGAGTTCACCGGCACGACGCGACGTCGACTCGTATGCCGCACCGAAGGTGACCGCACACGCGGTGCCGATCTGACCGTCGATCTGGTTGCCCATCACCACTTCCAAGCCCAATCCCTCGGCGAGGTGATGCACCCGCTGCGAGGTGGTGAACCCAGTCCGAGCGGTCTTGATGCTGATCGCGGTGGCGGACTTGCCGAGCACCTCGCGCGTGACGTCGGCGAGGGTCGGCACCGACTCGTCTGCGATGAACGGCACGTCGAGCTTCTCGACCAACCAGCGGCGACCCAGCACGTCGTCGGCCGGGCAGAGTTCCTCGGCGAACAGGAGGTCGAGGTCGGCCATGTCCTTCATGGCGCGCAACGACTCCGACGCGGTCCACCCGCGGTTGGCGTCGACGTACAACTCGACCGCGTCGCCGAAGTGCTCACGAAGGGCGCGGACCACGGCGGTGTCGAGCGTGACCGGGTGGCGGCCGACCTTCACCTTGAAGGTGCTGACGCCGTACAGCTCTCGAATCTTCTCGGCTTCGGCGACCATCGCGGCGGGCTGGTCGAACCCCAACATGTGACTTACGCGCATGCGGTCGGTGTAACCGCCTAGCAGACCCGTCACCGGCAGTTCGAGCGTGCGGCCCAACGCATCCCAGATCGCCATGTCCACCGCGGACTTGGCTGCCGGATTGCCCACGGTGCGCGCCATGCGCCCGCCGGCCACCTCGCGCTCGGTGAGCGTGAGCCCTACGAGTTGGGGCGCGAAGATCTGCTCGACGACCGCGACGATGCTCGCCTGCGTCTCTCCGTAGGTGAACGGGCGCGGCGGCGCTTCTGCGACGCCGACGATCCCGTCGTCGGTGTGCACGCGCACCAGCACGTGGTCGGCGGTGTGGACCTCGCCCGACGCGAACTTCAGCGGTTTCAGATAGGGGATGGCGAACGGAATCGCCTCGACGGCAGTGATCTTCACGATGGCTCCTCAACGGCGACGGCCACCAGGGCCGTGGACAGAATGCTGATGGCGGCGTCGACCACCGGGTTGTCGGCGCCGCGCCGCCACGCGAGGGCAAGTTCGATGCTGCCGCCGTCGGTCAGGTCACGAAAGACCAGACCCTGCAACGGAAGTGCCCGCACCGAGGCGGGGAGGACGGCGATCCCGAACCCGGCGGCCACCAGGGCCAGCAAGACGGCGGTGCCCGGCGCAGTGTGTTCGCGATGCGGCACGAAGCCGGCGCGCTTGCAGCTGCGCAGCACGGCGTCGTTGACCGCCGAATCGCGGCTCGAGTAGGAGACGAACGGCTCGGTGCGCAGGTCGGTCATCGAGACCATCGGATCGGCCGCCAGTCGGTGGTCGGCCGACACGGCCAGCACGAGGGGTTCGGTGTCGACGACCCGCAGTTCGATGTCGTCGCCCACCGCAGGGGGACGCAGCACGCCGAGGTCCAGCGAGCCCGCGCGCAGTTGGTCGCACTGCTGCGGGGTGAGCAAGTCCGCCTGGGTTTCCATGGCGACGCCGGGAAGTTCCTGACGGAGGATACGGGCGATGCGCGGCAGGTGAGAGAAGGCCGCGGTTCCAGTCAGTCCGACACGCAGGAGTCCGCCGCGACCTGCCGCAATCCGCTGCACACCGCGTTCGGCGTCATCGACGGCCGCAAGGATCCGTGCGGCCTCCGACTGCAGGAACTCACCGGCCGGGGTCAGGGAGACCTGCCGGGTGGTGCGGTTAAACAGGCTTGCGTTCAATTCACCTTCGAGTTGGCGGATCGCATAGGACAGTGCAGGCTGCGCGACCAGCAGTTGCTCGGCGGCTCTGCCAAAGTGGCACGTCCCGGCCACTGCCGCGAAATAGCGCAAGTGACGCAACTCCATGGATCCTCCGTCCGTAGTCGTGTGACGACCGACACGTCCGACGGTAGATGGTCGATAGATATGAAACAAGGACTGAAATACGTCCCATTGATTGAACGAATCGATAAATCAAAGCCCTGACAACAGCACACAGGGACCCAAGTAACCCGATGTAGCCCCCGGAACGAAAAGGCGGGCGGAGTGTCGAGCAGGGAGGTGGGCGCAGAACGGTCAGGCCAGATGCCTCAGAAGAGCTGGAGTGATCACTTCGGGTCGTTCGGCGACGACCAGGTGCGCTGCACGGGGCACGACGAGCAGACGGGCGTCGGGAATGCCCGCGGCGATCTCCTCGAGCGTGGAAGGCGGGGTAGCTGGGTCGTCTTCGCCGGCAATCACCAGGGTCGGTGCCCGGATGGCCGACAACTCGCCGCGAAGATCCAGGCGGGCGATCGCTTCGCAGCAGCTTGCATACCCCTCGGCGGGTGTGTCCGCGACCATCCGCTCGTAATAGGCGCGCTTCTCGGGTTGCGATTTCCGGAACGTGGCGGTGAACCAGCGATCGACCACTGCAGCCGCGACCGAACTCGTGCCCTTCGACCGAACCACATCCGCACGATCCGTCCACGCCTGGGCCGGGGGCAAGTGGGCACCCGAGCAGATGACAGCGAGCCGGCTCACCCGCTCAGGGTTTCGTGCGGCCAGACGCATAACGGTCATACCGCCGAGGGAAAGCCCGACCAGATGACCTCGGTCGATGTGGAGACGGTCTAGGAGCCGTTGCAGGTCGTCGGCCAGATCGTCGATCGAGTATGGCCCGCCGGGCACCGGTGACGCTCCGTGGCCGCGGGTGTCGTAACGCACCACGCGGAACCGGTCCTCCAGGTCCGGCATTTGCGCGTCCCACATGCGGTGCGTGGATCCCAGCGAGTTGGACAACACGACCACTGGCGCCCCGGCGTCACCGGTGACGACGGTATGCACGTCGACTGCCGTCATCGGTCCACCCGGTCGACGGTCGTCGACATCGGCTCACCCACCGGCTTGACCGTGGTGGGCGGCGTACGGCGGCAGATCACGACTTTCATGTGTCGACCGTAGAGAGCATCGGCGATACCGTGAAGTGCTCAGTTTAGAGCTATTGATAAGACGAATCTCTCAATCGGGGTGCGAACAACAGGTGGTGATCCGGATCGGCGCCCTACGCATCACAGTCGGCGCCTCGGCCGCATTGGCGGCCGTCGCGATCGGGCCACTCACCTTCACCATCGTGGGGCATCTTTAGCATGAGGTAGGCGCCAAGCGCGCCCTCAGTGATAGCCAGCGGTACGCGCCCACCGTGGCCGCAAGGAATCACGAGTCAGTCGCGCCATGAAGGGCTTTCGGTTTTACGCTCGATAGTTCTGAGAACGGGGGTCAGTGCGCCGGCCACCATCTTCTGATCGCTGGTCGCGATGGTTAATCCGCGGCGCGCCGCCTGGGCGACGATCATCCGATCGAACGGATCTTTGTGGTCCCACGCCAGCCGGCCGGCCATCGCGGCATCTGCTGAATCGATGGCTAGATCGCGAGCATTCATGCGGTGGAGCGTCTCGGACCAGGTCGACAGCAGGAGCTCGCCGTCGAGACGGCCGATGCGGGTCTTGATCGATACTTCCCACGCCGAAGCCGCCGACACCACGAGGTCGTTGGCTTGGTCGGCGAGTATCTCCCGTGCGCGCTCGGACACCCGGTCTGGTGCGGACACCAACCACAGCAAGGCGTTGGTGTCCAGGAGAATCGATGTCACGCGACGCCGTTCCAGGCGTCGAGTTCGGCGTCGGGGAGGGGATCGTCGAAGGACTCGGGAACGTTGATATTCGGCAGCATTCCAAATGTCCGCGCCCGGGCTTCGAGCGGAGTGAGGACTGCGACCGGCCGCCCGTGGTTGGTGATGGTGACCGCTTCGCCGGAGGATTCCACTTCCGCGAGAAGCGCGTTGAGCTTCGCCTTTGCTTCCGTACTCGTGACCGTGCGCATGCAGAAAGCATACTACGAATTTGACTAGTCGGACTAGTGCGACCGGCCTATTGGGCTGGCGGTAGACAACCTCGAGCTGTCGAGCGGACGCGTTCGGCGATGAGTGCCCGTCCATCCCGAGCTGCTCGTCCACGTGACGTCGCGCAATGGGTCACCACCCGGCAAGAGAACGAATCGCCGGGGCACTACTTGAATTACAGCGGACGAGCTGGCCACTCACCTGGCCAGTCGGCGGGAGGTCGGGTTTCCCGACTGTGCGCCTCAGGCATCGCCGCAGCCCTGCGCATCTGCTGCGCAATGTCGATGGCCGCGCGAATTTGGGCGCCGGTGTACATCCAGCCGGTGTCGGTCCAAGTCCGCGGGACGACCTGCGCGATCACCGGCTGCGGGAGTCCGCAGGCGCTCGCGACGTCTTTAATCGTGTAGACGGGTTCGACCTCGGGCCAGCTCTGGACGACGCGGAGCTCGGGCCGGCCTTCCGGAGCTGCGTGCGTCATTACGACGACAGTAGTTGACCGGGTGAGCCCGGGATAGCATCAATGCCGCGTCGACCGACGCCATTGGGCACGGTTCACGTTGAGTTGCGCAGAGCCGCTGTCGTATTGGTGCGGGCGGGTCCCGCGGCGCCCGACAGGGTGGTGTAGACGTCATGTCGCACTGCGACCCGAATCGTGCTCGGACCGCCGGTGGACTTAGCCCAATTCACCGGTAACGGGCGACTCACGAGTCCACGTCCAGCCGGGCAAACCTTGGAGCCGTTCGCGACGGCCAGCAGTCAAAATACCCATCGCATGGTTTCGTCGTTGCGCATCGACCCAGGCGCCAAGCGCGCACTCGCCAGTGCCGGACGGCTTCGGAATCCGGCCGTGGCGTTTGGTGTAGGCCTCCAGCCGACCGAATTGCTCTTCCCATCTGTCCTCGAATGGCGCCCACGACCAGCCCGGCAGACCGGCGAGCGCCCGTTCGCGGTCGGCACGCAGGTCCCCCCGTTTGAACGCACAGCGTTGGTTGTGCACCCATTCGCCTAGTTTGACGCCATCCCGTTCGGCGGAGAGTGGTACCACCGCGTCGCCGCGGACCGCGATGTAGTCCTGAAGGAGGTCGAAGCCCCTCTGCCATCGGTCTTCCCGGGCCCTCCACACCCAGCCCGGGGTGGCTTCCAGTCGGCACCGCCGTTCGTCGTCCAAGCGCCCACGGGCGTGCATGGTGCGCTGCGCGGAGACCCAGTGGCCCAGATCGAAGCCGTTGACGACCGCCGTGTAGGGCACGCGTGCGTCGCCGTGTGCGGCTACGTAGTCGCGCAGCACCTGGAAGGCGGCCTCCCATCGATCGCCTCGCGTCGTCATCGCGACCGTGACGGGGACAGCCGCGGCCTCCAAGCGGCGTACGGCCGTCGGCGAACGAGGGACGTCATGGTGTCCATTATCGAAGTTCGCACCTATAACCGTCGAGGCGTGACCGCGTCCGCATGGGGTCGGCTTCTCAGGCGATGGCTGCGGCAAACGCCTTGATGCCGTTGATTTGTGCGCTGATGAGCTTGCCGTAGTGCTCGGCGGCTCGGGTGTCGAGCGCCGACTGGAGGTCGTCGACGGCGGAATGGAGCCGTGCGACGATCGCCAACAGCTCGGTCACCTGAACGTCGGCACTCATCGCGCGAGGCGCGACGATCGTCGCGACGACGCGCAGCCCGGGAAAGCCGACGATCCTCCGCGCCGGTAAGGGGTGTGCAACGGTGTCGGTGAAGGACGCGGCCGCCGTCTCGTCGACGTGGGCCCACCCTCGCATCTCCGACTCCAGGAGTGCGGCTATGACGTGCAACCTGAGCGGTGTGCTGACGACCAATCCTCGGCCCGCTCCAGCGCCACCGTAGGCCCGGACGCGTTCCGCACTGGCTCGGATGGTGGTGACCACTGCTGAAGTCTTCGCAGGGTCGCAACGGGTCATAACACCTCGCCTTCGCGAAGATGTCCCATGCGACCGGCGTGGAGGATTCGGATCTGAAGCGGGTGCGTATTGGTCATGATCGAAATCATAAAATTGGTACCGGTACCCTCCTGCAATAGTTTTCGGTTCCCACGAGATGACGACCGGTGCTCGGATCCAGATATCTGCGAGTCGGGATCCGAGACTTCTGCGCAGCCGGGCAGTCACCTGGAGACCATCTCCACGCAGTCGCAGCTGGACGTGCCCGTGGGCATCGGTATCTACGTCACCGGCATCTCGGCTCGTGGGGAATTCATCGACGCCGTGAACGGCCAGCGTTCTCGGCTACGCCGGCGACCCTCCGTCCAAGCGAAACGTCGGATTGCTTCGACGGTGAATGTAGCGTCCTCTCTCGACCGTGCATGCAAGTCGTCGCCCGGCAGAATGTTTCGGAACCACAACATCTCACTCGTCGGCAGCGCAGGAAATAGCCACGTTGGTAACGTCTCATTCCCCTGGCTGGTGAGGAGGCGTGCTCGATGTGGCACTTCCGTGCAGGTTCGCCGAGGTGGTCAGCCCCGAGGTGGTCAGCCCCGCGGTGGACGTCGGGCCGTAGGCCAGCCGACGACCGCCGCCGTTTGATCAAGATCCTGGAGTACCGCGGAACGCAGGTCGGCGTTCGCCGCATCATCGCCTTGATCTGCACCGGCCTTGGCCTGAATCTCTTGATCATGGGGGTCAGTCCCGTTGGGCCGCAAGGCCGAGCGAGTCGGACTCTCGCGTTGGCGGCCGCGGCCGGATGTCTCCTCATGGCAACGCGTTGGCTTCGCCACCGGTGGCCCACCGCTGCGACGTCGGTGGGATTCGTTGTGGCGGCGACTGCTTGCACGGTTGTGATGGTCGTGGTGCCGACAGATCCCGGTGGCGAAGTGCCGGCAGTGGTGATGGCCTCTGCGCTCTTGACCGCGTACGCGACGTGTTTTCACGGCGGCCGCCTTCTGTTGGTTACCTGGATGGTGATTGCCGCGGCGATCGTGGACGCTGCGCTGCGGGGCGGCGCGGCTGACCCGCATTTTGCGCTCGGCAGCGCGCTCGTGATCGGCGGGGTGAACTTGGTCGTCGCCGTCGCCAGCGAGATGGCGAGGCGGTCGGTCCTGCACCTCGACGAGCGCGACGGCGTACACCGGGTCTCTGGACTTCTCACCGACGTCGAATTCCGCGTCGAAGTGGCGAAGGTGTTGGCGACGCGTGACGCCGGCGCGAATCGTCACCTCGTCGTCGCCGTGCTCGACATCGACGGCTACTCCGTGGTGACCGGCATGACGGGACCCCTCGGCGGGTTGCGCGCGCGAGTCGCCGTCGGCACCGCGCTACGCGATCATGTGGGCCGTAACGTGTTGGTGGCCCATCGATCCGATTCGGAATTCCTCGTCGCCGACGTCGTGTCCACTTCCGGTGTCACGTCCCTGATGGGGAACGTGCGCAACGCGATGGCGCACTCGGCATCGCGGCTGACGGTGAGCGCCGGTGTCGTGTCCACTCCCCTGTCACCTCTTCGACGGTGTTCCGCCGTCGACGTGCTCGACGAGATCGTTGCCTTGGCCACCGCGGCGATGGCCGACGCGCGTCGTGCCGGTGGCAACACTGTGAGATGTCGGGTGAACCCGCGGCTTGCCGCGGTGGGGGGCTCCAACTGCAACCCACGGTAAGTGGTCCATACCGGAACTGATCTTTCTGCGTCCTTTCCGGTCGCCCACCTCGACTAGAGACGGGCGAAGTTCTGCGGCACCGCTCGCGAGGCGGCAATAGGCTCGTAGAGAACTCGATCGTCGCCCCGACGGATGAACCATTCGCGTCACGTGTGTGGGAGGAGGGCTGCCATGACGGCGCCAGCGCCGCCTGTGCAATCCGTGCGCCGCGCGGCGCGCTTTCTGTGGGCGTGGCTCATCCTGGCCGCTTCCGCCTCGGTTGGCGGCAACGTGGCGTACGCCCTCCTGACCGCGCCTGCGGGGGCCGGCGTGTTGGCGGCGGCCGCGTCGGTGGTGCCACCGGTGGTCTTGCTCGGCTCGACTCATTCGGTCGCCGTCCTGGTCCGGGCGAACCAGACCAATCGCATGTACTGGTGCGCTCTGCTGACGACGGTCTCTCTGGCCGGCTGCGCCTTCGTCTTGTCCTTCGACGCACTCTCCGGCCTGGCCGAGATGGCGGGCATGCGCTCCGAACGTGCGTGGCTGTGGCCGTGCGCGATCGACCTGTCCATTGCGCAGTCCACCTTGGCGCTGTTGGTGATCACCGGCGCGTCGCGGCGCATTCCTCTGTCACCCACGGTTGATGTCGGTGAGGCGAATACCATTGTCGTGCATCGTGATTCATCAGAGGACGGTGCCCTCGTCTCGGTCGACGCCGATGCGTCAGCCGACGCGGACGACGTGCACGGTTCGTCGACCGACGTCAGCATTGTCACGCGGTGGCATCCCACGGCGCGTCAGCTCATCGATGCAGGCGTGACGCAGAAGGACGTCGACGTCGTGGCACTCGTGCTCGCCGAGCACGAGGCCGGCACGGCGCCGAGCACCATCGGACGCCGGCTGGACGTGCATCACAGCACGGTGGGCCGAATTCTGGCGCGAGCGGCAGAGCTGACGTGACCCGTGGCGCCTCGGCGGAATTTACGAGGCTTGGCGCAGACTGCTCAGCGTGATTTCGCGCAGCAGTCGCGGCACGGTAATTCCTCGGCGGGAGGCTTCGGCGCGCAGTTCGTCGAGATCGTCGGTGGCGAAGCGGACGCCAACGAACTCGGTGAGTTGCCGACTCTCCGACCTCTGATCTTTGGCCATGCCCGCTCCTCGTGGTGTTGAACAACGCCCGCTGACGCCGACCGTCTTCGCGATGCCGTTAGTTTACGACACCAATGCTCTTAAATAGGCGCATCGGACGCGGTATTCGTCGGCATGTCGCTAATATGTCCCTATCTAGCAGCACAGTGTCCTTAAAGGAGGAACGCGACCCTTCGCAGTCGTATCGACCGACGATGACACCGCCCAAGCAACCGCCGCCCGGCGTGGAGACCACCCCGGGTGGTCTCGTCGTGTCGTTGAAGGAGGCGGCCACGCGGTTGGGGAAGGATCCGCGCACGCTGATACGGGCCATCACCAACGGCGAGATCCGTGGTGGGGCCATGCCGAGGCCCGAGCGGCTGCGGTGGTACGTCTACGCCGACGAGCTACCGCCGGAGACGGGGACGGTACCCACTCCCCCGGATTCGCGACTGGAAGATCTTCGTGCGCAGGTCATCTCGTTGGCCGAAGCCAACCGGCTGCTGATCGCCGCCCAACAGGAACTGCTGGAAGCAGATCAGTTGAAGGCCGACTCGTCCGACAAGTATCGGTCCGTCGCGCGCCTCTACTCCGACGCGCTGCTGCAGTTCATGACTCCCGGCCACTTGGGCGAACTGACCGACCAGTTGTAGCGCTCCGGACTGGACGTCCGCGGTCGACCAGCGGATCGGCCGTCGGTCATGATTGGATACGAACCGTCACCGGAGCGTTGCCGCTCCGTGATCATCCGTCAGTGAAATACTGACCCCGTGGCAATCCGCCCCCGCGTTCACCGCAGCGAGATGTCACGCGCCATCCTGATCATCGCCAAACGACGGTTGAAGGTCGACGATCCTTCCCGACATCACCTGCCGGACGCACCGGACTCCGACCCCCGCGAAGTGCTCGACTACCTGCAGAAATACAGTGGTCCGACGATTCCGCGATGGGTTCTGCAAGCCGACGTATGCGACGCCCTCACCCTCAACAACTGGTTGTGGTGGGAGGACCGGCGCCGCGAACTGCACTTCCTGACGGCGGGCCGAGACCGCGGACTGTTCCTCACTCAGATCGGCGTGCAAGTGGGTGTCGGCAAGCAAGGGGTGATCGACCGCATCGACCGGCTCGAGGCGCTACTGCGCTATGACCGGCCTGACGAGAAGATCTCTCGCGCCGCACGACAGGCCGAACGGCAAACGCAGGAGCGACGACCTGTCGAAGATGCCTGGCTCGATGCCCACCGCGGCGAGCTCAACCGGGTCATCTGCGATCTGCTGGCGGCAGCGGAGCGCCTGGGCCTGGCGGACGAGGACCGCGAATGGCTGGATGAGTTGGCCGTCGACGGCCGGGCGATGGTCTTGAACCCGGCCACCATGGTGATCATCGGACTGGCCGCGGCTGAAGTGCGCACGTCACCGTTCATGCTCGGGCTGGACAGCTCACGACCGTGTGCGGTGCACGCGACGTTGCAGCGCGTCGAGCGACTGCGCGCACAGTTCGCCGGACTGGGCGCCGCGCCCGCACCTCCGCCGGTGTGAGGCCCAACATGCACCGGCTGACCAACTTTCGAGAGTGGCGGTGCGACGTCAGGCCGTCAAGGGTCGATACGTCACTGTGACGGCTGTGGGAACGGTCCTCGGCCGCAGTTCCGCGCGCCCGCTCCCGACACGTCGCGAACCCCTAAGTCACCAAGAGGTCGACGAGTCGACTGACGCCGGCGTCGCCCAGACAAGTCCGCAGGGCGTCGGCGAGCAGTTCAGGCTTGGCGTCGAACTGTCCGAGCGCCTTGCCGATCACTCTCGAGTGCGACGGCGGCCGCGGTTGGTCGGTACCGCTCCCCTCACCCGGGTGATCCTTCTTGTCCATCGACGCTCGCCACCGAACGACTTGCTGTTCCAGCGGGACTTGCGCCAGAGAACGCGCCTCGCGAATGGCGAGTTCGCCGCGCCGCAGCGCGGTCTGAAGTTCTGGGGCGAGTGCAAGCAGGGCGCGGCGTTGTGACACCCATCCCGGGGTTTTCTTCAACCGTTTGGCGGCCTCGTCGGCACGTCCGCACTCCGCGACGAGGGCGTCGACGGCCTTGGCCTCTTCGATGACGTCGAAGTCCTGCCGGTCGACGTTCTCGGCGATGGAGGCGGAGATTAGCGTGATGCGATCACGGGCGATCTCGTCGTTGACGTGGACCAGCAAGTCCGAGCGACCGTACTTGTGCGCCGCCGCCAGCCGTCGGCACCCGTTGACGACGACGTACTTGGCGGTGACCGAATCCTTTGGGTACAGCTTCAGATACGCCGCCTTAGTCACCGCGACGGCAGGCTGGAGCTGCATGTCGGCGATGGACTGAAGGTCCTCGAGGGTTCCGACGTCATCGCGAGGGTTGCGCGGGTTGGCCATCAAGTCGTCGAGCGGGGTGCTCAGGGCAGCCGGTCGGGTCGCGGTCGGCACGCCGCGCTCCACCGGCGAGTTGTCGCCGACGGATGCGGCAAGGGAGGCGAGGTCCGTCTTCCGTCCCGTGGCCATCAGTGCGCCCCTCCCCCGATGTTGAGCTCGAGTGCGAACTTGAAGAAGTCCTCCCGCGCCTGCAGTGCCACCCGGTTGAGCGGGTATTCGGTGACCACTTGTCCGTCGGCACTGGCGCGGGCGTGCAGTTTGTAGTGCCGGATGACGGTCTTGGCGAGCGGCCACCCGTTGGCCTTGACGAATTCCTTGGTCTGGTCCAGGTCTTGATGACCGTCCCGGGGGTCCCAGTTGTTGATCACCACGACGTAGGGAATTCCGCGCGGCTGGACGACGCTCTTGATGGTTCGAGCGGTCGGATCGAAGCAGAGCGGTTCGGTTTCCATCGGCACGATGACTTGGTCGGCCATCTCGAGGACGGCGCGCAGCACGTCGCCGGATGGTCCCGGTCCGAGCGGGTCGTCGGCGTCGTCGCCGCTAAGGTCGATCCACCCCGGAGTGTCGACGTAGACGTGCTTGATGTTCGGCAGCGACTTGAGCTTCTTCAGCCCGTCGAGGTCATCGTGGGCCTGCGCGATGTGGAAGGGCAGATCCTTGATTCGGTCCGCCCACCACACTGCCGAACCCTGTGGGTCCACCGACAGTGCGAGAACGGGTGAGCTTTCCTCGGGATCGTCGTTGCGGTTGAGGACGTCGGCGGTGACGGCGGCGAGGTTGACGGCGATCGTGCTCTTGCCGACGCCGCCCTTCTGATTGAGGACAACGTGAACAGCCATGAATGGCCTTCCGTGTGCTTCCCCCGCGACGAGCGGGGTACTTCGGATGGGTCGATCATGATCGTAGTGCGCGAGCCTCGGCATTGATGGTGCGACACGCGCGGAGTGAAATATGCGCCGTCGCACTCACTGGCAAATTGCTTGAATCGCACCCTCAGCACAATGTGGGCTTGTCGAACTGGCTTTATGGTGCGAAGGATGGGCTTCACCAGTTTACCGCGGTAAACCAGCTAACACCGATACTCGCCGAGGCCGCCCTGGCCGGTGGGCCAGAATGGGGCCGGATCGACAGTGCGTGCCATCCGTGTCTGCCATCAGTTGACCGGTTTCAGGCGCACGCGATTGTTCCCAGTCTGGCACTGGTTCAGTTGGTGCGGCGGGCTGCCGCCCGGCGCCTGCGCGCGTGTCGCGCGACCCGGCCGGACACTCCGGCCGGCCGGAGGCCACCGCGTAGCGTGGCCCACCTTAAGGCGCCGCCGGTAGTTGCGTCGCGATCTTAGGCGCAGAAGAAAACCGACGGCTGACACCGACGGGAGCACCCTCGCATCGGGGCGAAGCTCCGCCGGGCCGATAAATGCGTGGGCATCACCCGATCGATTGATCCGTCAACGTGCGCCGCTCGTCGCCGATTGAGCGCTGGGTGATCGGGGGGCGAGCGAGCAGTCCGGTACGTGGATGTCGCGAGGTTTTCGCCATGCCTCGGCGGTGGAAAGTTAGCGCGCCGGGACCAACCTGTCCCCTGTCCTCGACATGCCAATTCGCGCCATGAGCATGGGCGCCTTACGTCGTCGATCGGCGCCGTCCACTGACACTCCGTTCCGAGTGCCAGTGCCCGCGACTGGAAACGTCTCCTGGTTTCGGGGATTGGTGAATCGTGGTCGTGTCACTCAGTCACGGCGTGACGCCAGTGCAGCGATAGCACTCGCACGCCGCCGAGCGGTGGTTGTTTCTGCATCACCGGGCCACGGCCCGATCGCGTCATCCCCCGGCGCGGCGATCGAGATACCGCGGAACACGCGACACGGCGTCACCACGTGAGCCGGTCATTTCGTCACTGTGACACACGGTATCTAGGCAACCGCGTCACCGCGAATCTCGGTGACTCGGTTATCGAGTCACGCCATGTCGTGGTGACTGTGTGATGAGGTGTCCGCGTCGCGGTGTCACTTCGTCACACGATCACCACGTGAGCCCGTGATGTCGTCATCGAGTCACGGCATCGCGTGGTCACCGCCGAACTCTGTGACGCTGTGGCTGCGCCACGGTGCCACTTGGTGACGCGGTGACACGGTGTCTCCGTCACCGGGTGTGCCAGTGACCTGGTGACTGAGTCGCACGGTCACGGTGTCGCGCGGTGATGCAGTTACGCGGTGGCAGCGTGGCGTCGTGCGTGCGTGACGCGGTCACAGCGTGATCTCGTCACACCGTCACCAGGTGTGCTGGTGACCGCGTGACTGAGCCGCACGGTCACGGCGTCACACGGTGACGCGGTGACGCGGTGACAGCATCACCGGGTGTGCTAGTCACGTGGTGACTGAGTCGCACGGCCACGGTGTCACGCGGTAACGGCGTGGCTGCGTGCGTGCGTGACGCGGTCACAGCGTGATCTCGTCACACCGCCACCGGGTGTGCTGGTGACGTGGTGATTGAGTCGCACGGCCACGGTGTCACACGGTAATGCGGTGACAGCGTCACCGGGTGTGCGGGTGACCGCGTGACGGAGTCGCACGGTCACAGCGTGGCCTCGTCACAACGTGACCGCGCGGCAGCGTCGCGGAGTGACGAGGTCACCAGGTGACGACGTGTCGAGGTCGCGTCATCACAGGGTGACGACGTCGCGGTGTCGCGTCGTTCCTGCGTGACACGGTCACAAGGTCACTGCGTGATCACAACATCGCATCGCACCAACACGGCGACGCCGCGTCACGACGTCGCCCCGTCGCGCCCTGATTTGATGACAAGTGAACAGAGTGAAGGGAGTTACGGTTGTGAAAGCCGAAGTCATAGCCATCGCCAACCACAAAGGTGGTGTGGGCAAGTCGTTCACCGCCGTGAACCTCGCTGCCGGCCTCGCGCACGGGGGATGGCGCACCCTGCTAGCCGACTGCGATCCGCAAGGCAATTCGACGTCCATGTTCGACCCGGACGACGACGTCGAATTCGACATCTACGACCTGATCAAGGAGGCGGCTCCGATCGAGAAGGTCATCCGCAAGACGCGGATACCGAACCTCGACCTGGTGCCGTCCACGTTGGCCGTGGCGAAGCTGGATCAGGAATTGGTCACGATGCATCGCCGCGAAGATCAGTTGGCAATGGCGCTCGCGCCCGTCTACCACGACTACGACGCCGTCGTGCTCGACCTGTCGCCGAATCTCGGGCAGCTGGTCATCACCGCGTTGAATGCAGCGGATTGGTTGATCGTTCCCACCGACGCCAGCAAGTGGGGGAGACGGGGGGTCAACATGTTCTTGGAGTGGTCGGCCACCCTGCGACATCACCAGGTGCTCTCTGCGGAACTGCTCGGCATCCTGCTGACCAAGTACGAGTCGAACACGTTGATCAGCCGAGACACACTGAAGAAGCTCACCAACGACGGACTGCCGATGTTCAAGACCACCATTCCGAAGCGGACCGCCGCAGAACGGATGGTGAGCGACCTCGTCGTCTTGGGGGATCCCGACGCCGACGCCGACCTCGCGCAGGCGTACGCGAATTTCACGGTCGAAGTAATGAATCTCGTCAAAGACGGACGATGGAAGAAGGGACGGCACCATGCCTAAGAAGGACACGACGAGCGCGGTCGTGGGGATGCTCTCCACCGCCGGAGCCCGGACTCGCGCCACCGAGGTAGCTTCCGACTTGGAGTCGGGGGAGGCGGTGGTCGCTTCTCCGGCCCGCGCACCAGAGCCAGAGCCGGCCGTGGTCAGCCGCGTCGCCGACGCGCAGCCGTCGGCGTCGGTGAGCTCGCTGCCGCCCGTCCGGCCGAAGAAGTCCACCGGGGACGCCCCGTCCACGGTCCGTCTGTCCCCGTCCGCTGCGCGGCAGTTGCGGGACGCCTGGCTCGAGGCCAAGCGTGACGACGTGTTGCTCACCGCGCAGGACTTCGCGTCCTTACTGGTGGAGGAGGCGTTGCACCGTCGGCGCCGGGCGCGCTCGGCATCCTCCCGCTGACCTCATCAACCCCCGCGTCGATTTGCTGCTTTACCGCGGTAAACCGACGGGACGCGCAGTGTCACGACGCCCGTCTGGACTGCAACGCAGGATCGACGTCGTGGACGCGACCGCAGTCGTCGAACCGCACCCAGCGGGTGGCCCGCCAGGAGAACGGTGTCGCGGCGGCTTGATCAGCCCCGACGACCACGTAACCGAGCTGCACTGACTCTTTCTCAAAGGCCGGGTCTGTGACAGTGAGTGCGCAATCGTGGCAGGCCGCGAACGCCGCGGCGGGCGTCGGCACGCCCTTAGCGTCGAGGCTCCGAACACGGCTGACGAGGATGTCCGCGCTCAATATGCACCCGGCTCGCATGACTTCGCAATGTCCCGAGCTCCGGGCGAGGATGGCCGCCCGAACCGAGCCGGGCCGGCGGGGCGGCCGGCGACGGGGAAGGGGGAGGCGAAGATCCGGTGTCTTCGCTACCGGCAGCGTCGCCGCCGGGGTGTAGTGGAGGTCTGGCGGGTCCGCTGCGATGGCGCGCAGCAGCGGTTCGACGGGGGAGAGGCGACCGTCGATCCAAACGCCGGCCCACATGCCCCACGACGCGTGAACGCGGAGCGCCTCCTGCGCACACCATCGGCGACGTGGGCACTGCAGACACGTCGCGAGGGCGGTTGTCCGCTCACGACGGTTCTGCCAGCGCTCCGGCATCTCGACGCACGGGGCCGGCGACAGGGACGACGGCAGGCGTCGCGGAGCTCTGCTGGCCGACATCACGACAGACCTGCGCCGTCACCGTCGCGCCGGCGCTGGCGTTCGGCGATGTCGGCCATCGCGCGCCTCACTGCGTCACGCCCTGGTCCGGACAGGGCGGCCCGGCCGGCCTCACGCGCCAATTCGGCGGCCCGCCGCTCCGCCATCTGCGCGGCAACACGTTCCCGAGCGCGGTCGAGTTCCTCCTGCTCGCGCTGGTCGTCCAGAAGGGCTGGACGGTCCTCCAGGTTTTCGTGAACGGCCAGGATCTTCCCCAGAAGGCCGATCGGTTTGTACGGGGACTCGGGAATCCAATGGCCCGTGGCGACCCAGTCGGCAATCAACTGGTTGAGATCCCGAGTCGTCCACCCGTGTTGGGCCGCGCCGTGCAGTACGCCAACCCACGGTGTGCCCGTCCGGTACCGCCGCGCCCAGGGCGGACTTTGCTGGTCGGCCACCCAACGGTTTGCCAGGGCGAGGGTTTTCTTGTCGATGGCTCGGCGGCGCGGAGCGTCGCTGCTACCGGGCTTGCGGCTTGCCGTAGTGAGTGAATCTCTACTAGAGGTTGTAGATAAAGATTTAGACCCTCCGGGATGGGGTGACAGGACTTGAAACCGACTGTCGTGCAAGGCCCACACCGACGCCCATCCGCGACCGCGGTCCCCGACCCGCCAACTGGCGTACCGCTCGTCACGGGTGCGCTGCCGTCCACGCATCACCTCGGTGGCGACCCCGAGCAGACGAAGCGCCGTGGACGCCCTCTGGACGGTACGCACCGACAGGCCCGTCATCTCGGCGAGCTTCTCGTTGGTGGGTCGGCAGTTGCGACCCGTGCGGTGATCGGCGAACGAGGCCCGCGCGACGGCGACGGCGACCAAGGATTGGACGCTCACCGGATTGTTGGGCATGGCGGGGCGGACGTGGGAGTCGTATCGCTCCCTGTAGGCGGCCGGCACCACCTCGAGCGCCCAACGCTCCGCTCGCCCACTCCAACAGGGGATCGCACCCCAGGCGGCGTCGACCTCCAGGACGATCGGCGGCACTCGGTCGAAACCGTGCCCGCCGGCGGCGCGCTGGATCCATTTGGGTGCCGTGCGTGCGGTACCTCGGATCGGCGACTGCCTACTGGTGCCCCGGTAAGGACGGGTCCGGGTTGCAGAATGACCACGGTGGTCGGTCACTAGACCGTGCGCAAGGCGTGCGCTACCGTGGAATGCGTCTTTCATGACGATTCCTTCATCGCTGGGGGGATTTGCGCGGAAGCGACATCGGCCCGAGTTCCAGCTCGGACCGGCCGACCCTCGGTCCCTAGGACCGAGGGTTTTCGCCGTTTAGACGATGTCGCGCATGTAGTTGTTGATCGACGACGGGTGACCGCTCACGAGAGCGGTCGTCACGGTCTCCTTTCCGGACAGGGTGACCTCGCCCGGCGGATATCCGCCGGGTAGACCTGTGCGGCGGGCATCGGTTGAGCGGGGAGCGGCGGATATCCGCCACCTTGAAACCAGAGCATGCCGCAACGGCCCGCCGAAGCGGCGGTGACACGCCGCAACACCAGTCACAGGAGTCACGTCGCTCTCACCGGGTCGGCACGCCGTCGGGTCACCGAGTCGCCCCGCTCCGCGGGTACGACCTTCGCCCTGACGCGCCTCGTCGAACGGCGCGCGCACAGCTGACCGGGGCCCGGTGGGCCGGTGGTTCGATCCACGAACACGAACAACATCAGTACACACCTGCCACGCGGGTGGAGGAGGGGCCCGGCAATGGGGTCGACTCGGGGCTGCCCGGCCCCTCCTGTCCCGACATGGGGAATCAGGACCAATTCGACGCTACCGGGCCTGCAGCACCCGCCCTGCACGAAGTTTTGTGCGCCACAACCGAAGCGGGCCGTCCGTCGCGATGTTCGGTCGCGTACGACCTGACCCGGTGCCGGCCGGTTCCACCCAAGCGCGTCACGGCGTCACGGCATCACGGCGTCACTCAGTGATCGAATCACCTCGAGAAAAGCGCTTCGAACCGGCTCCTGCACACGGCCGTGGATGAAGAAAACCCCTGCAGCGAAACGCCGAGCCCGGGAAATCGTGCAGTGACCTCCTCCGAGCCGTCCTAGCCTCGAAGAATGTCGACCACCGCGTTCTCCGCTCCGGTCACACCCTTCGGGGGGTGGGTGGCCGGTGATCGGGTCGATCGTCTCGTTCCCCTGGAAACGGCGCCCCACATCTTGGGCTTGGCGCCTCCGGGTACCGGCAAGACCAGGCGTTGGCTGGCGCAAAGCGCGGTGCTGTGGCCCGGTCCCGCCGTGGTGTCGTCGAGTAAGGACGACCTGATGCAGTTGGTGGCGTCGCGGCGCTGGGGGTCGGCGATGTTGGTGGACCTGCGACCCATCACCCCGCCGACCTATCCCCGCGACTTCGTCCCATGCCGCTACGACCCGACCGCGCTGATCGAAACCTTGGAGGACGCGCAAGCCTCCGCCGAGACGTTGTTGAGCATGTCCTCGGTTGGGTTCGGCGGCGCCCAGGCCCGTCCCGCGGCCGACAACGGCATGTGGGAGAACCTGGCCTTCGCGCCCTTGACCTGCCTGCTGTACGCCGCCAGTCCAGCCGCCACCGGCCGAGGCATGCCGTGGGTGCTCGAGGCCGCCGAGGACGTCAGCACCCCTCAATCATGGCCGCACGGAGTGCAAGTCAGCACCGACCCGTCGTGGGTGACCGCGGCGCTGTGGACGGACAATCCGTTGTTCGAGGCCCGGGTGCGGGGCGTCCTGGCGATGGTCGACAAGCAACGCGACTCGGTCAAGATGACGGTCACCAAGTCCCTGACGGCATGGCTGCGGACCTCTACCCGCGACCGGACCCTGCCACCGCTGGACCCGGCCTTCCTCGACGACGCCGCCGCGACGCTGTACGTGCTCTCACCGTCCGACGGCACCGTGGCACCGCTGGCGGTGACGTTGATGGAACAGCTGATTCGCCGGCAGCGGCTGAAAGTCGCTCAGTGGGAGCAGTATCCGCAGGTGGGCATGTTCCTCGACGAACTCCCCAACACTCCGCTGCCCAAGATCCTGCAATACTTCGCCGAGGCACGCGGGTTGGGCGTGGCCATATGTGCTGCTGCACAGGCCAGTTCACAGCTCGACGTGGTGTACGGGGCGTTGCAGGGGCGCGCGATCCGCGACGTCGTCCCTGCGACGCTCATCATGTACGGCGCCCACGAGGAAGAGCTGATGCGCGCGGCCGCGTTCTGGGCCGGCAAGACGACCCGCAGCCGCCAGTCCTATGACCACAATCATGACAGCGCCGCCACGACCGGGGACTTCGGCAACGCGCTCGAACCCGAAGAGCTCAGCCCTCGCAACGTGGGGCAGGCGCGGCTCCTGGTGCGCGGCACGCCGGGTCGCCTGGTCGAACTGATCGAGTGGAGCGACTTCGTGCCCTACCTCGACGAACTCCGCGGCGCCCGGGACATGCGCCGTCGTTGAAGCCGTGATGCGGAGGCTTGCGCTCAGCGAAGGATTCCCGCGCCGACGAATGCGCCGAAATCAGCGCTCTAGGCACCCGGTGCGACCAGTTACCGTTTAGCTCAACGCCAATTCCGATCCAGGAGCACCGCGACCCGATGACCTCGCCGACCGAGCAGCGACGCGCGTTCGACGCCGCACTGGACAGCTACCGTGCCGGCGACGTGCCGCGCGCCCTTGCCACGTTCCGTCAGATCACCGACCAGAGTCCGGTCATGTCAGACGCCTGGCTCGGCCGGCTGGCGTGCGGCGACCACGAGGTCGAAACCTTGGCCAGCGCGCACGCGCACTCCCGCGCGTTGTACCGCGAGACCCGGCGCATCGGACTCAACGACGGCGAGCTGTACGCGCAGGTGAAGGCGCCGCTCTATCTGACACTGCCGGTGTGGTCGCGTGCCACCATTGCACTGGCCTATGCCAGCCGGCTCATCACCGAGCACCGCTACGACGACGCCGCCGACGTCCTGGACGACGACGTCGTCCGCACCGACAGCCAAGCCGCCCAATGGCATCAGTTCCTGACCGCGGCCCTGTTCCATCAGACCCGCCGGTGGCACGACGTCCGGGCCCACACCGCCGTGTCCCCGCCCGCACACACCACCTACGTGCTCGACGCGGTCACCGACGCGACCGCCGCGCTGTCGGCGGCGGCCACCGCCAGCCTCGGGCAGTTCCAAGCCGCCGTCGACATCGCCGAACGAATCTCCACGGCCAACCCGTACGTCGCGGCCGACGCAGCGCTGACCAAGGGGTGGTGCCTGCGCGAACTGGGGGAGGAGGACGCAGCCCGCGCGGCCTTCGCCGCCGCCACCGTCGACGGCCGTCTCCTCGACGCCGCGCGGCAGGCACTGGACAACCCGTCCTACCGACTGATCGTCACCGACGCCGACACCATCGGCACGCGCACCAACAAGTGGGATCCGTCTACTGAGACCAGCCGCGAACAACGGGCTGCCGTCACGTTGGCCGAAGAACAGCACGGCGTCCTCGAACGCGCGCAGGCCCGGTTGGACGAACTGATCGGACTCGACGGGCCCAAGGAACAAATCGCAGTGTGGCGCACCGAGATTCAAATCGACCAGCTGCTGGCAGCCCAGGGCGAGGAGACCTCCTCGACCAACGAGAACCACATGGTGCTCGAAGGTCCGCCGGGAACGGCGAAGACCAGTTTCGCCCGCATCGTCGCCGAAATCCTCTTCGGCTTGGGCAAGATTCAGCGGCCCGACGTCGTGGAGGTCACCGAGGAGGACCTCGTCGTCGGGTACGTCTCGCAGACCGCGCAGCGGATGAAGGAAGTCTGCGAATCCGCCTTCGGCGGGGTGCTGTTCATCGACGAGGCCTACCGTCTGGTTCCCGAACACGAAGGGCATTCCTTCGGCAAGGACGCGATCAACACCCTACTGAAGTACATGGAAGACTTCCGCGACCAACTCGTGGTGATCGTCGCCGGGTATCCCACCGAGATGCGCCGCTTCATGGCGGCCAATCCCGGACTGGCGTCCCGCTTTCACTTCACGCTGACCTTCACCAGTTACACCGCCGGCGAGATCGTCGAGATCGGTCGGCACATCGCGGCCAAGGAGAAGATCGCCATCGCCGAGGACGCCTGGCCGCTGCTCAGCGCCGAGGCCGGTCGATTGCGCTCCACTGCAGTCGATTCCGGCACGGCGCTCGACGTGGCCGGCAACGGTCGGTACGCCCGCAAGGTGATCATCGCCTGCAAACGGGAACGCGCTCGCCGTCTGCACACGATCGCTCCGGCCGAGCTGGCAAGCAGAGCCGAGGCCGATCCGACGATGCTGGTGGTCAGCGCCGACGACATGCAACGGGCACTGGCGTCGGCCTTGGGCTGAGGAGCCGTTCCCCGCGCCCGCCCGGGTTCATCCACGAGCCGGCGTCGACGCACGAGCGGCGGCCATCGGCGGCGCAGCAGAACCGACCGCGTCGGGTCCGTTTCCTAGCGTCCGGGGGATGAACGACCACGACCTCGCAACCGAACCCGAGCGACTCACGGTGGACGGCCCCTGCCGGGTCGTGCGGGCGCGGCGACGCACGTGCCGGTGGTGCGCCGAACCGACCGCCGGGGCGTGGGCCTGCCGCCACTGCACCGTGCACCACCGCTACGCCGGCACAGCCGACGTGGTCGTCCCGCTGTCCTATGCGGTCGCCGGCACCGAGTGGTCCCGCATGCTCCGAGACTACAAGGACCACCCCGCGCGACGAAGGCGCCTCGCGTGCACCGCCGCGCTGACCCGTGTTGTCGAGCTGGCACTTTCGACACATGAACGGTGCGTGGAAGCAGCGGCCGGGCGGCCCGTCGACGTTCGCACGGTGATTCCGTCCCTGACGTGGCGCCCCGGTGTTCATCCCTTCACCGCCGTCGTCCGGAACACCGGGACGAGCGTGACCGAGCTGCTCGTGGGCGCCGCGTCGGCGACGTGTCATCGCGCGGTGGATCCGGACAAGTTCGTCGTCCTCGACGACGACGCAGTCACCGGTCGCCACGTCGTGGTCCTGGACGACATCTGGACGACCGGTTCCAACGCGCAGTCCGCAGCGCTGGCATTGCGCAGGGCGGGTGCTGACGCGGTCAGCATCGTGGTGGTGAGCCGGCGGCTCAACCCGGCGTATCCACCGACGAAGGCGTTCCTCGCCCGACACCTGCTTGGCGGCCTGGACCTTCGGTGCTGCCCGGTGACCGGAGGGCGGTGCCCGTGACGACGACAGCTCGCAACGCCGAGCCCGCACCGTCTGTCGGTGACGCTTTGCCACCGACCATGCCGCAGAGCAGCGGGCGGGCCGACGACCGCGTTCGGTTCTCCTCACCGCCACGGTTGCACGACACCGCCCCACCGGGGTGAATTCGGTGTCGGCGCCGACCAATCCGGGCCCTGAGCGACGTCGCGACGAGAGTCACAGCTCGAGGGCGTCGCCACGGGCGGTCGTCGACGCGGCGCGGGCCTCGGCGGCGCGTACCGACCGCTCACGTGCCAGCCCGAATCCGCGAGCTCGGCGTGTTTCTTCCTGCCAGCACGCGCTGCGGTGCGCCCGGCGGGCGACGTTGCGGGCGACGACGTCGGCGACGTGGGGCGGCAGATCCTGACGAAGGATGCGGTCGGCTTCGTCGTGCATGGTGCGCGGTCGGTCGTCGTTGGCCAGGATGCGGCGGAAGTGATGCGCGGCGCTGTAGGCGTTGCCCCGTCGGACGATGTGCATCTGGGGGTCGACGACCGGACTGGTGTGCTGATGGTCGGCCTCACCGGTGAGACGTTGGTAGACGAAGACTTCGTTGGTGTCTCGCCCGCGCGTCATCGCGACGTAGGCCATCGCGCGGGTGGTGCGGGTACCGAGAACCGCGTACGAGGCGTCGGCGGTGACGCCTTGCGCCGCGTGCACGGTGGCGGCGTACCCGAGGGTGACGTGTTCGTGCAGGTAGTCACCGTCGAAGACGACCCGCGCTCCGTCGCTCACGCGGTGGGCGGTGATCTGGTTCACCGACGGGTCGATCGCGGTCACCGTCCACCGATTGCCGTTGCGCACTTGGTCGGTCGTCGTACTCGGTGACTGGTTCGGGCCCGGCCGGACGGCGATGGTGGCGTCGTTGCAGCGACTCATGATGACGTCGCCCACCCCGATGCGTTGGCCGCGCGCCCCTCGCACCGTCGGCGCGCCGGCAACGGTGCGGGTGTCGTGGATGCGACGGTTGAGGGCGTCGGCCATCTCCCAGGTGTCGCAGACCAGCAGGGCGTCGCGACGCTCCGCCTGGGCGCGTTGGTAGGCGGTCAGCGCGTCGGCCGCCATGGTCACGGGGTCACCGGTGTGCAAGCGGCCCTGGGTCCGATACCACCCGACGGCATGGCGCAACCGGTTGCCGTGCGCGCTGCGCAACGCCAGGGAGGCATCGCGCTCGTCGGTGTCGCGCATCCGCCAGACCGCGGAGAGCCGTTGACTCCAGGGCAGATCGGCGCACAGTTGCTCGAACATGCCGCCGCGGGACTTGACCGGGGAGAGCTGGTAGGCGTCCCCGACGAGCACGACCTTCGCGCGGGCCTCGACTGCACAGGCCAGCACCCGGCGCAGTTCGGGGGTGCCGACCATGCCGGCTTCGTCGACCACCACCACCGTCGACCGGTCGACGCTCAGCTGCCGGTCCTCGATGAGCCGCAACGCCTTTGCGATCGTGAGACCGTGGTCGCCCGCCCCTTCCTGCAGGGCTTCGTCGACGGCCTTGCCGGTGGGGGCGAACACCAGGACCTGCTTGCCGGCGCGATGCGCCGCGGCGCGCAACGCCTTGAGGGAGTGCGTCTTCCCGGCTCCGGCCGGCGCTTGCATGGGCTGGACGAGGTGCGCGGAGGTGGCGATCGCGGCGATGGCCTTGGCCTGGTCGGCGGACAGGTCACCGACATCGGCAGCCCGCAGGTCCAGCCGGGCCAGGTTGTCGGTCTCGTCGGCCATCTCGAGGACGGCGTGTTCCTCCACGATGACCGCGTCGACGGTGAACTTTTCGTGGCCTTCGCGGTGGTGCCGTTGCCGGGGCGCACCGAGGCGGATTCCCACCTGCTCGACCATCGCCTCGAGGGACGCCCGCGGGTCGCCGGGTGCGTCGACGGGCAGCTGGGCGCCGAGAAGCTCCACCATGTCGGCACGGGTGAACACCGCCTTGTCCACCGCAGCGGCCATCTGCGCCAGCTGGGCGGGGTCCACCGCGGCGCCGGCGGGGTCCGCCGCGCCGGTGTGCGCGCCGGCGGCGAGGACCGACGTGCGTTCGGCACGGATGCGCGCCTGCGATGCGCGGCGCGCACGTGCCTCGTGGTGGGCGGCGCGGTCGAGGTGCAGCCCGCGCGCGTCGGCGCGCCACACCGCCTTGAGGTCCTCGAAGGCCAGCGATTCCGGTTTCACGGGTCGGGTGGCCTTCTGCGCCGCCGCCAGTTGCGCCGCGGTGGGTTCGCCGTCGACGACGACCAGGTTCTGACGCGCCCACTCCCGCAGCCGAGTCGAGCGCCGCGACCAGGCCGTGACGTCGGCCTTGGTCACCCCGGCGATGTCGGACATTCCGGAGTGTTGGTCGACCTCCTGCCATTCGAAGCCGCGTTCGGCGTGCAACCGGTGGCGAAGGGTGGCTTGGTAGATCATCCCGGCGGCCTTCGCTTCGTGATACAGCGACTTGGAGTCCACCGACACCAGCTCGCCGTCGGCCCGGGGCTGCCGATTGGGGACGACGACGTGGGTGTGCAGGTGGGGGTCCCCACAGCGGGAGGTCTCGTGCTGGTAGGCGATGCCCACCAACCCCGGGAGACGAATGAGGTCCTTCATCCCGGTGACCGGGTTGTGCACCCGGGTGTAGCCGGCATGCCGGTGCAGGTAGGCCATCGCCTCGGCGATGGCGTGCTCGTGGGCGGCGGCAAACACCTTCTCGGCCACCGGGTCGGTCAACACCCGCAGCAGGGACACGCTCTTGGGTGCGGCGAAGGTCAGATCGAAGCCGTGCACACTCTTCTCACCGAAGGCCCGCCCGCGGCGACCGCTGGGGGCCACCCCGTCGTTCAACCAGGTGGCCGCGACGTCGGTGTCGACCACGCCCCCCGACAGGGCAGACTCGTCCAAGCCGCACACCTGGGCCACCGTTGCCGGGTCACCGGTGACCAGCCAGGTCGGGACGCGGCTGTCGAACTCGGAATAGTATTCGCCCAAGCCACCATTGGCCGACTGACGATCCGACGACGCCCGCGTCGCCGCGGCCGCCGTCTCGTTGTAGTAGCCGATGCTCCACCGCGTCAGCCGCGAAATGGTCAACACACGCCTGAACACCGCTCCCGATGTCAGACCCCAATTCGACTGCCCCGCCGATGGTCCCGGCCGCGCCCCAAACGCGACCACCACCAGTATTGCACCTTGTGCCAATGTGCCGAACACATTCTTTGGTAGAGAGGTGGGGGTGGGGTGGAGGGTGGCGGATATCCGTATGGGGCTGGGGGGCAGGTGGTTTGGGCGTGGGCGGTGGAGCGTGGCGGGTGGTGGTGGGCGGATCTGGGTGGGGGATGGGGGATGGGGTTAGTCGAGGCCGGCGGCGTGGATGCGGCGGCGGATTTCGGTGAGGTTGAGGGTGTCGTCGGTGAGGCGGGCCCAGGTGTGCCAGCCGTCGAGGGCGGCGTCGACGGCGGCTTGGGCGACGTCGGGGCGGGTGAGGGCCAGGACGTCGTCGCTGTCGTCGCGGTGGGGGTCGGCGATGACGGCGAGGAGTTGGCCGGTGGTGTTCTCGGTGGTGCAGCGGAAGCGGAGTTGGCGGGGGCGGCCGTCGGTGGCGTCGACGAAGTGCCAGCGCAGTGCGTAGTCGATGTCCATGTGTGGGTGTCCTTTCGGGAGTGATTGTGGCAGGGCGGCCGGGCTGGGTGGCCCGGCCGCCCCGATGTGTGGCTACCAGTCGGGGGTGGTGGGGTCGGCGGCGTGGTCGGCTCCGTCGAGGAAGATCGCGGCGGCGGTGCGGTGGACCTGGGTGAGGAGGTCGACGGTGGACAGCAGGCCGGCTTGGTCGCGGATCTGCCAGGTGATGGGCCCGGTGTAGAGGTCCAGCCAGTGCAGGGTGGCGTTGTTGAGCTTGTTGGGGGCGGATTGGGCGATGACGGCGTATTGGGGGCGGCGGGTCCAGTCGACGGCCAGGGCGACGCGGACGAAGTCGGGTTCGCTCTGCGGGGCGGGGATGTGGCGGGGGAGTCGGGCCATGTGTCCGCGGGCGGCGTCGAAGGCCTCCAGGAGGCCTTGGGCGGCGTCGCAGCTGTAGACGGTCATGTGGATCCCGCTGAAGCTCATCGAGATTCGGGCGTCGGTGGTGCGGGCGTGGTGGACGGTGACGTCGGTGTGCTGGGCGCCTCGGATGGAGGCGACGGTGTGGGTGATCATCGCGGCGGGGACGAAGTCGGCGGCGGCTGAGGTTGTGCGCATGAGGGTTTCTCCGTTTCAGAAGGTGATGAGAGCGCCGGGTGGCGTGGGGGTGCGGTCGGACCGGCGGGGTGGCGCCGTCAACCCCAGGGAGGCCGGCGGGGACGCTGGAGGCGGATTTTTCGCCCGCGAGCGGCAGCGAGCTGGGTAGGGCGGAAAATGCCGTCGGAGCCGCACGGGCGCAGCGCAGGTGCGCGGAGCGTGCGGAGCGCACCGCAGCGGAGAACGGGCGAGCCCGCCGGGCGTGGGTTGACGGTGACGGGCCCCCGTCGGTCACACTGGGCGACCCCGCAACGGCAATGAAGGTGAGGGGCTACCGATGACCGCCGGAGGCGGTCAGGACCCGCGCGGCGCGCGGGTGGACCTCACGGGCGCGGGCGGTGGTTGCGCGGTCGCGGTTGGGGCGGTCACCGGGATGCGCGGCCGGTGCGCGCGGGCGCGCACCTCGGGCACCTGACGGCGGCATGCGATGTGTGAGCCAACTGGGGGGCGGCAGCAATGATCACGGCCAACCGCCAGGTGTCCTGGTGGGCACGGCACCTCCCGGCGCCGCGGTCCTCGGCGAGATCACCACCGGTACGGAGTCGTCGAGCCAACCCTGGGGGCGGCAACAATCCTAGAAGCCACGATCGGACCGTTCAGGACGTCACGAGTGTATCGAGCGGGACGTCGGACGCCGTCGTTTCCTGCACCCTTTGGTCGGTCTGCAGCCGGCGGTACACCGCGTGGGCGATGCGGCGTTTGAGCGCGCGCCGCGCCTTGCGAGGGTCGTCGCCACATTCGAGGCGCCTTTGGTAGTACGCCTTTCCGGCGTGGCCGTACTGGATCTGCACCTTGGCGATGGTGTGCAGGGCGCTGTTGAGTTGCCGGTTGCCCGGCCGGATCGACGCCTGGTGGCGGACCGTTCCGCCGGACCAGTTCGGCACCGGGGTGACCCCGGCGTAGGCGGCGAACGCGTCGGCGTTGCGGAACCGGGTGACGTTGGCGGCTTCACCCACGATCTTGGCGGCGGTCAGTTCGGCGCAGCCGAACACGGCGACCAAGCTGGGCGCGACCACGCGTGCACGTTCCTTGATGCGCGTGGTGAGGACGCCGGCGAGGTCGGAGTGCCGGGTGATGTCGGCGAGTTCGGCGCGGGCCAGCTCGGCGACGATGCCGGGGCGGTCGGCCAGCCATTCGTCGAGAGCTGCGCGGTGGCTCTTGCCGAGGAGCTTCGTGCCGGTGACGGTGTGTTCGGGGTCGAGCTCGTGCAGGCGCCACAGCAGTCGGCAGATGGCTGCGGTCCGCTGCGCGACGAGGGTGCTGCGACGGTCCACGAGCAGCTTCATCTCGCGTGACACCGGGTCCAGGAACGCGACGGGCAGGTCGGGTTTGCGTTGCGCGGCGCGAGCCACCTGCAGGGCGTCGATGGGATCGGACTTGCCGGGAGTGCGGGCCGATCGCCGCATCCGGGCGGTCAGGTGGGGCGGGACGCGGACCACTTTTGCTCCGGCGGTCAGCAGTGTGCGTTCCAGCGGGGGTGGTCACGTGACGGCAGTCCGCCACGGCCCGACGACGGCGACGGCGACGGCGACCAGGGTGTGGCTCTTCTTGTGGGCGTCGACTCCGATGACGGTCATGGCGACTCCTCTCGGCGGACCGCTGTGTCAAATATCTGCCGGTCGGAGCGGTTTGACCAGGGCTGAGGGCGTCTTTTCGTGCGCCTTCGCCGCGCCGGTTTACTGGCACGCAGTGAAGCACCGCTACGGTTCTCGTGCCGATCAGCGCTGCGATTGCTCACTCAATATTGGCGGTCCGAACGAGCTCGACAGCGCTCGCTGCGATGAAAACGCTGGTCAGTGGCTCCGGTTCGCGCAACACGACCGCTTTGATTGAACTGTTGCATTGCTACGGTTCATGCGATAGTTTCGTCTCAACGCGCTACGGAACCAAAGGGCGCTCGACGAAGGGTTGGCGACATGACTGCAATCGGCTTGGACGGGCTTCCGGTGGGGGAGTGCACGCGGGATCCCGAGCGGTGGCTCACCACCCCCGACGAGGGCGCCAAGACCGTCTGCCGGCTGTGCCCGCGCCGGTGGGCATGCGCCCGGGAGGCCGTGGAGCTGCCCGGCGCGGAGGGCCTGTGGGCGGGCATCGTGGTGCCGGAGGGCGGCCGACCGCGCGGCCACGCGTTGCGTCAGTTGCGCGAGCTGGCCGAACGCAACGGCTACCCGGTGCGCACCGGGCGCGTCTTTCGGGACTCGCTGATGGAGTCGGCCTGATCAGACCCGGTGGGCCTGCAGTGAGCCGGCGACGCGTCGGGACACCGGAATACATCGCCGGGGATCGGTGGTTACAGTGGGAGCGTCGGTTCCACTCATGCCCCGGGTACCAACTAATTTCGTCGCCTAGAGCGACCACTTGCCGAGAGGCGCCATGGTGGGGCCGACGCCCGAGCCGCCGTCGCATTGCGCCGGCGGCTTCGTGGTGTCTAGGGCTCCGTGAGGCCGGCGCAGACCGCTGCGACACCGGCGGCGAGGGTCGCGGCGTCGGGCCGGGTGTCGGCGAGATGGTGCAGACGATCCGCAACGGCGTGCACCGCGACGCGGTAGGCGTCCTCGCGCACGTCCCGGGCGTAGTCGCCGACCGCTCCGGGGTCGAGTACCTGCACGTAGAGGTCGGCCAGGTGGGTGGCCAACCGATGATGGTCACGCCCGCTGGGTGGCCGGTCGGGGTGCAGCGCCCCGGTGGCGGGCTGAGTCTTGGCGCGATGCAGGACCGCCGTCGGATGTGGGTCACGTCCGTCGGCGACCAGCGCGCCGATCACCTCGTACGTCCACCGGGTGAGTGGTTCGTCGATCGCGTCGCCGGGCACGGCGGCCAGGAACGGCTCCACGCGCTCGGCGGTGAGCCACAGCAGGGCGCCGACGAACTGACGTCGCGGGTCCCACCAGGTGACGGCGTCGGCGACGCCGTCGGCGGGGACGGCACGCAACACGGGGGCGGGGTCGGCGGTCATGTCGGAGCCCGTTCCGGCTGTGGCGGCGCATCTTCCGGTCGGACCCGGTCGGCGGCGACTTCGTCGATGGTGGCGCGCCCGGCGCGACGGGGCCGGCGACGACCCTGCGCCAGGGCGAGGAGGTCGTAGGCGCTGTGGGTGGGCCCGGTGGCGACGGGCTGCAGGTAATAGTCGGCGCGGACGACGTGGCGCATCAGCTGGCGGTGGGCGGCGGCGTGGTCTGGGTGGGACGTGACGGTGACGGCCTGGGCGGCGTCGATGGTGAGCTGGTACACGTGGGGCTCCGTCTCGGGGTGGCGGGGGTCAGGCGGCGGCGAGGCCGGTGATGCGGTCGGGCCGGAAACCGCACCAGTGCTCGGCGCCGGCCTGCACGACGGGGGCCGCGACGTAGCCGAGGGACAGCACGTAGTCGCGGGCTTCGCGGTCCTCGGTCAGGTCGACCAGGCGGTGGGGAAGACCGGCGCGCTGCAGGGCGCGGACCGTGGCGCGGCATTGCGGGCATCTGGGTTTCGTATACACGGTAATGGTGACCATTCCGGTCGTCCCTTCCTTTCGTTGGTCGAATTCAATTCTATGGCGCAAATAGGACACTCACTGCATTGTCTTGCGGATTTCCGCCGCTGCTGTGGATGGCGATGCGACTGGTGATGGCGGATATACGGAACCGTTCCGACACAACGCTTCTGACATGTCCGGTCGACTGGACGTTCATATTCTTGATATCCGCCGACGCACTGATTAGATGGCCGAAAACAATGGCTGGCGGATATCACGTTCGCCATTTCTGGATCAAGCGAAAGTGCCTTTTGTGGGGGCCCGCCCGCCGGTCGCACGACCGACGGGCGGTCCCGGGTGATCAGTCGGTTGCCGTGGCGTCGCGGTGGACGTCGTCGGCGGTGCGTTCCCCAGTGACGATCCGTTCGACGTCGGACAGCGGGTACCCGTGCCCGGCGAGGAATCTCAGGTAGTCGGCGGGCCCCGGGGCGGGGGTGTACTGGCCGGCCGTGCACCGCCACGCGTCCTTGGGGGTGCGCCCCTCGAGCGCGGCGAGCACCATGGCCAGCAGCAGCACCTGGGCGCGGGCGTCGCCGGTGAGTTGGTCGACGGCGTCGCGGACCGTCGCGCCACACAGGCCGAGCAGCTCGCCGAGGAGTTGGCGGCCGCCGTGTTCGGCGAGCAGGCCCGGTCCGCGTTCCAGGCAGCCGGCGACGAAGACGGCACTGCCCTTCGGCGGGGTGTTGCGGGACACCAGCGTGTCCCGGACGAAGGCACGGCGGACCTCCTGGGCGGCGAGACCAAGCTTGTTGAGCGTCAGCACCTTCCGGCGTTCGGCGCGTGCGGCGTCGGCGTCGCCGTCGGTGTGGTCCGGGCCGGCGTGGCTGCCGGACCGTTGCCGGAGCAGGAACTCGGCCAAGGTCAGACCGCACCCGGCGGGGTCCAGGCAGTAGTAGTCGGGTTCCCACACCGTCTGCTCGACCACGGAGCGGGCGTGGCGGGTGCCGGCGGCGGCGTCGCGGTCGGGGTGCCGCTGGGTGGTCCAGTCCACCTCGGCGTGGTCGACGGTCTCCCCGGTGGTGGCGTCGACGAGGACGGCGTTCTCCACCAGGACGACCGCCCAGCGCACCGGGTCGGTGACCGCGTCGGTGGTGACTTGCCGGCCGTCGGCGGTGCGGAGGTGGCGCAGGAGCACCCGGTTGGTGTCCCGCCATTCCGGGTGCTCGGGGAAGATCGCGAAACCGGCGTCGGCGTAGCACTTCTCGGCCACCGCGCGGGCGCGGGCGGACTCCCGGTCCTGGCGGACTTGGGCGACCCGGTGGTCGAAGGTGGACTGCCCGGCCGCCTCGAGGAGTCGCTGGACGGCGGCGGGGTCGTCGTCGAACTCGGCCAGGGCGGCGGCCTCGGTGAGGCTGAGTTGCCCGGCCTGCAACGCGGTCCGCGCGGCGGTGGAGGCGGTGGCGGTGCGGGCGGCGGTGACGGTGTCACGGCCCATGGACAGGGCCTTGGCGACCTTGGCGACACTCACCCCGGACAGCAGCATCTGTGTGATGCCGGTGGCGCGTTGGGCGTCGGTCAACGGGGTGCGGTGGTCGTTGGTGACCATCTGGTGGGTGATGCGGGCGGCGGTGTCGGTGCCGGTGGCGTCGAGGACGTAGACGGGGATGGTGGACAGCCCGGCGTGGCGGGCGGCCAGGGTGCGGCGTTGGCCGTCACGGACTTCGATTCGGTCGTCGGCGGCGCGGACGGCGGTGACGGGTTGCAGCACCCCGTGTTCGGCGACGCTGGCCAGGAAGTTCGCGTCCAGGGCGGCGTCGTCGCGGACGTTGTCGGCGAGGTGCAGTGTGGTGGGGTCGAGGTGTTCGAGGGTTCCGGTCATGGTCGGACCTTTCGGAAGGGGCGTGGGCCGCCCGTTTTCTTTGCCTTCTGGCACCGCAGTTGTGGGCCGGTGAAGGGCCGCGGAGCGCAAGGTCCGGGCACGGAGTCCTCCCGCTCGACTGAGTGGCCCTGCGTCGTGTGCACCGGGAGGAGTTCGTGAGCCGTCAGGCCCGCAGCGCAGCGGAGGCCGTGGCCTTGCACGCAGCGGACCGCCGGCCACAATCGAAGGGGCAGAAGGCAATAAAGAATCACCTGGCCCGGCAGGGCCGGGTGCTCAGCAGCGCCGTCGGCGCTTCCGCTCCGCGGACTCCCACCCGGTCGGCTCGCCGCACGGGTGGCGGTAGCGTGGGGTGATGGGGCCGAGATCGTGGCGGCAGAGGCAGTGCGTCGATGGTGGGGAGGACCGGTGAGCGGCGACCAGACGTGGCATTCCTTCCCCCGTGACCTCGGTGAGTGCCGGTGCCTGATCTGTGCCGGCAACGGTGCCGACGGCTACGACGCCCGAGAGCAGCGGACCGTCGCCACCGTCGAGCAGTACGGCCATCAGTGCGTCACCATCGGCGCGACCGGGCCCGACGGGCTGCCGCCCTACGGGTTCACCTCCGGGATGTGGCACTCCTACCGCCAACCCGAGTTGGCGGTGTACGGCCTCGGTGACCACGACACGCTGACCCACGTCCTCAACGGCGTGGCCGAGCGCGCCGTCGCACTGGGAAGGCAAGCCGAACCCGACGACCGCTTCTTCGGGGTGGTGAGCATGCCCGGCGTCGCCGAGGACGGCTACTGGCTCAGGCTCGCCGAAGTTCATCCCAGCTGGTTGGGCTCCCAGTTCGGGATGTCGCTGGCCTTCAACGCCGACAACGCGGTGGACTTCGTGCAGGTGGTGTGGCCGGACGGCGCCGGCCGTTATCCGGGTGAACGGGAATTCGACGAGGCATTCACCGATCGGCAACCGCTGTTGTGGTTGCCAGTCGACGAGCATCCGCCCAGCGTGTGGCTGACCGCCGAGGCCCGCGCCGTCATTCCCTTCGGTCTGCGCCGGGACCTGGCCGACTCCATGGCCGGCTGGGAGGCGCGGCCGCTGGAGCCGGATGCGACCGCCGCCGCGCTGGCACGGCTGGCTCGCAGCGTCGGCTCGACGCTGAACTGGATCTATGCGACGGAGCGCGGCCGCGACACGGTGGTTCCGCCCGACGTCATGTACGCCCTGGCCACGGCGTTCGTGGCGTGGGACGACAAGTCACCGGACGAATCCGACGGTGCCGTGGGCGAGCGGCTGCACCACGCCGGCCGGGTCGCCCTCGACCTGGGCGGCACGGAACTCGACTAACGCTGGTTGACGGCGTCGGCGATCTGGCGGGCTTGGAGGTCGGTGAGGACGCCCAGAGAGTCGTCGAACATGTCCAGCCAGACCGCGCGGACCTGGTCCACGGTCACCGGGACGAGCGGGATCAGCCGGTCGACCTCGGGGGCGTACTCGTCGTCCGGGCAGCCCATCGCGACGAGCCCGGTCGGGTCGACCGCCGCGACGGCCCGCAGCACCCGCTCATACCGGCGTTCGGACCATGCCACGCCTGCAGCATGGCACGGGCCACGGCGGCGCAGCCGACCGTGACGCGGGCGAGCGGTCGATGACACGATGTGGCGGTGACCGACGACTCCGCGGACGACGCCGAGACCGTGTTCGAGATGGATCCCGAGCGGACCCTGGTGATGCTGGCCCGCCAGCTCGTCGACGGGCAGCGCTCCTTGGCCGACTTGCGACGGCAGACGCAAGTCGTCGCCGAGGGCGCCGACCCGGCGCAGGCTCGGACGATACGTGACGACTTCGCCGTCCTGGAGCAGCAGTGGCACCGCGAGACGCTGCCGAGCATGGTGGCGTCCTTTCAGCTGGCACTGGAGGTGCTCGACACCTTCGGTCCGGGGCGGGCCCGGGTCGACGATCCGATGGACGCGCGGATCTGGAACAACAAGTTCTTCGTCTGGTACACCGAGCTTGGCGGAACGCCGCCGGCCGAGTGATCGACGGTTCGGCTGGGGACGAGACGGTTCAGCGCGGGGTGGAGGCGGTCTTAGGTGCTGCGTCTGTACCTGTTCGCTGTTCGGAACCTCACCGGGTGCACTTTTTGCATTGTGTGACGCAGACGGATTGCCACAGGATCGTTGAGTTGGACGTGTGGGACTTCAGTCGCAGCAAATTGACGGCGCGGATGCCCGCCAGAACGACTTGACCTGCTCGGCGCTTTGCGGCCCCAGACGGGCGGCACGGCGTCAACGGTTCCCAGGCCCAGTTTCAAGATCCGAATGAGGTCATCAATGGCGGCTCTGCGATCGACGGGACCCGTTCTGCGATCAAGCTTCCCACCGCACCACCGCTCCACGCTATAGGACACCGGCGCTGCCGTGCCTCGTCCAGGCCCGCCACGCACGCGCCAGAGCGCCCGGACCGACGCCGGTGTCATGCACCGCGGTGAAGATTTCGTCGAACGCATCATGCTCGCCGCGACCACGCTGTCCCATCAGAATGCCGATCGCCCCGTCGCGACGCGGGATCCTGGCGCGAACCCGGCTCCGTCATCATCGTTGACTCCCACCGCGTCATCGACGTAGAGCCCGCGCCGACGAACGCAGACCGACATCGCTTCCTCGCCGTGGAGCGGCCACTACGCTCGCGACCGGGGCGCGAACACCTGGCCAGGTGACGCGCCACCTTAAACCCGAAATAGCGGTCCTCGACGCGGATAGTTGATCCCCAAATATTTGCTGCCGCCTCTGAGTCACCTCGAAAACATGAAGCGGTGGGGGTTCAGGCCGGGTGGATTGAACCTGTTCGACTTGCCCCTAGGTGGCCTGGCACTACGTTCTCATCTCGTCGACGGCGCTTGGGGTGTAGTTTGCGGGTAGCGGCATATCGCGTTCGTCCGCTACGAGGGTGGGGGGGTTGATTTCGTGCCGGACGGTGGCGGTGTGCAGGGTAGTTTGCGAGTCATCGTGGTGGGCAGCTCCGCGGGTGGTCTAGACGCTCTGACCAGGTTGCTGGGCGCAGTTCATGCTGGGTCGGGGTGGTGTTTCGTCGTCGCCCAACACCTGTCGCCGACTGATCAGAGCGCCCTCGTGGCGCTGCTTGGACGCATCACCGTGCTGCGGGTGGTGGAGGCCGCCGACGGAGTGCAGCTCGAAAGCGACGTGGCGTTCGTAGCACCGCCGGGTACCGACATCGTGATCAATGGAATGAACTTGGCCTTGGTCGAGCCCGACGACGAGCATCGGCCGTGGCCGAGCATCGACCGGTTGCTGACCTCGGCGGCGAACGCCCTTGGGGGCGATTCGATTGCCGTGGTGCTTTCCGGAACTGGTCAGGACGGCGCCGCCGGCGTGGAGTCGATTCAGGGTGCCGGCGGCGTGGTGATCGTTCAAGATCAGACTACCGCGGCGTTCGGGGGGATGCCGGGCGCGGCATACGCGACGGGTTCGGTGGATCTTCAGTTGCCACCGGAAGAGATTCCCGGAGCCCTTGAGCGCATTCTGGCGGCCGATTCGATGGATGAGGTTATCTCCGGCAGCGACGACGGCGCTGAGCGGAGCCCTAGGCCGGATCTTGATGACTCCACGTTGGAGGCAGTGATCGCGGCGCTGCGGTCGGCGACGGGTGTCGACTACTCGGGATACAAGCCGTCGACGCTGCGCCGGCAGCTTGAGCGACGACTACGCATAACCAACCGGACGCCGGAAGGCTACGCGGCCGGGTTGACCGACGATCCGGCCGAGGCCGAGGCGTTGAGCCGCAGCGTCCTGGTCGGGGTGACGGCGTTCTTTCGCGACCCACCCGTGTGGGACGCCTTGGCCGACCACATGCGCGTATTGGTCGACACCTCGGCACCAATGACACCGCTGCGCCTATGGGTTGCCGGCTGCGCCACCGGTGAGGAGGCATACACGATGGCCATGCTCGTGGCCGAGGCGATGGGTCCGACCCACGGTGACCTGTCGGGGCGACTGAAGATCTTCGCGACGGATCTGGATGAACGGGCCCTCGTGGTGGCGCGCCGCGCCCGATATTCCGAGGGTGCCATCTCGACGATCCCCCCGGTGATGCGTGAGCGGTGGATGCGGCCGGTCGATCAGGACTGGGAGGTCATCCCCACTTTGCGTGAATGCTTGGTGATCGCCCGTCACAATGTGGCGTTCGACCCACCATTTCCTCGAATCCAGCTGATGTCGTTGCGCAACACCATGATCTACTTCCAGCCACACCTACAGGAGCGGGTGTTGCAGCTGTGCCAGTTTGCGCTGGTGCCCGACGGGTTGCTCATCCTGGGGAAGTCCGAGCGGGTGCCACGCGCCGACGATCTTTTCTCCCTCGTCGACCCCGGGCACCGGATCTACCGGCGACTCTCCTCGGAGGCCGTCACGCTGCCCTCCAATAGGTACGTCCCGGCGGTACGCGTGCCCACCCCAGCATCGGCGGTCACGTCGGGGCAGGATTACGACACGTTGCTGCTGTATCGGCGTCTGCTGCGGACCCTCGTCGCGCCGTCGCTGATCCTCGATGATCGTGGCACTCTCACCGAGGTCATCGGCGACGTCTCGCCATGGTGCGCAGTGACCGAAGGACGCCACACCGGTGACCTCGCGGACCTCCTTCGCAAGCCCTTCCAGCTCGTGGTGCGCACCATGCTCAGTCAACTACGGCACAGCACCACCGGCACGGTGGTCCGGGAGCTCTCCGGCGCCGATGGACCGGTCGAGGTGAGGGTGTCCCAGTTACTGGCGGACGGGGGCGGTGCAGTGGTCACCTTCCGAGTCCCCGACGCGTCGTCGGCGGCATCCAATCCCGCCATCGCCGACGATGCGGCAGCGCCGCGGGTGAACGCGGCACTGGAATCCGCACAAGATGCATTGCAGGCGACGGTCGAAGATCTGAGCACTTCCAACGAGGAGCTGCAGGCTTTGAACGAAGAGCTGCAAGCCTCCACGGAGGAATTGCAGGCCACCTCCGAGGAAGCCCAAGCCTCCAACGAGGAACTCGAAGCCGCCAACGAAGAACTCACGACCCTCAACCAAGAACTGCAAGCCCGGGGCGCGGAACTGGTCACGGCGAACACCGATCTGGAGAACATCCAGGCATCGTTGACTAGTGGGTTGGTAATGGTCGACCGCGAGCTACGGGTCGTCCGGTACAGCCCACTCGCGGTACGCGTGTTTTCGCTGATCCGCGAGGACATCGGCCGTCCCTTGCCGGCAGTGCCGACCACGATCGCGGTCCCGACGTTAGCGCAGGACCTTCACGACACCATGGCCACGCGGGCCTCGCGGGTCCACGAGCTCGGCGATGGAACCCGTGACTTTCTGCTCCAGATCCAGCCGTACACGGGTGCCTCGGGCGAGGTGCTCGGTGCGCTGGTGGTCGTGATAGACGTCAGCGACGTCGCGGAAGCACGCCGGGAACGGGAGCGCGCGTTGGCCGATCTCGAGACGGTGGCCGAGTCGGTCCGTGAACTGGTCTGGCAGCGCGATGAATTCGGTGCACTCACGTTCGTGACCCGGCGCGTCGAGGACATCTACGGCCTCGACCGGGATCGGGTGCTCACCGATCCGGCATTACTGGTCGCTGCGGTGCATCCCGACGACCGGGATCGGGTCGCCGTAGCCGCTGCAAGCGCGGAACGACGCTGGCAGCTGGAATACCGCATCGTGCGACCCGATGGAACGATCCGCTGGATCGACGAGTCCGCGGCCCGCAGCGGCAGCGGAGGGAAGCGGGCGGCGGCGGTGACCGGCAGCGCCCTGGACGTCACCGATCGTCACCATCTGCAGATGGCGGCGGCCCAGCGTGGCGCGGTACTGGAGGCGCTGCTGAGCACGCACACGGTCGGGATCTTGGTCCTTGATGCAAGCAACCGGATCCTACAGATCAGCGACCCGGTCGCCGCCATGACCGGGTACGCCGCAGACACGTTGGTGGGAACCCCGTTGAAGGTCTTGCTCGACCCCGACCCCGCCGCGGAGCTGCTGCCCAAATCGGCGGTGCGCCAGGAACTCGAGGCGGGCAGGATATTGGGCGCCGACGGCACCTACCGCGCGGTTACGATGGAGATGCTGCCGATCCCACCCGTGGAGGACGCTGACATCGACTGGGCGCCGAGTCGCGTCGTCGTCGTGCACGACGTATCCCGGCTGCGGGAAATCAGCGCCGATCTGGCCGCGCGCGAACAGTTCGATCAACAGACCGGGCTGCTGACCCGCACTTACTTACGTTCCCGCACCGGTGAATTGATCACCGCCGGCGGTAAGGGGCTCGCCGTGCTGTGGATAGACCTGGATGGGTTCAAGGAGGTCAACGACCGCTTCGGACACCGCGCCGGGGATACCGTCCTGGCCACGGTCGCTGCCCGACTGCAACGCACTGCCCGCCGCCACGACGTCATCGGGCGCCTCGGCGGCGACGAATTCGCCATGTTGATCACTCGCGTGCAGGATCTCGACGGCATCGAAACGCTCGTCCACCGGATATTGTCCGCGGTCCGTGAACCCATCGACGTCGACGGCACCTTGGCCTACATTTCGGCGTCTGTGGGCATAGCGGTGCACCCGCAAGATGGCCGCACCGCAGAGGAACTGCTGCACAACGCCGACACTGCGATGTACGTCGCGAAACACCGAGGCCGCGACCGGCACGCCTACTTCGCCCACGAAATGAACAACCGCGCCGATGAACGCGCCGAGCTGCGTCACGAGCTGGCCGGCGCCGTGCGCAACGGCAACTTCGAACTGCACTACCAGCCCGTGCTCGACGTGGCCACCAAGCGCGTCGCACACGTCGAAGCGCTGTTGCGGTGGCGGCGCGGCGATGACGTCGTCACCGCCGAGACCTTCATCACCCATGCCGCGGATACCGGACAGCTTCGCGCGATCGGACGGATCGTGCTGGGTCTGCTCGACGCCGACACCACCACCCTGCATCGCCGGTTCGGCGACGAACAGCCCTGTGTCGCTGTCAATCTCTCCGGAACCGAGCTCGAAGAACGCGACATCACCGATTGGCTGTTGGCCTGGCATCCAGCTGGCGGGTTCGACCGCATCATCGCTGAGGTCACCGAATCGGTGCTGCTCGAGCCAGATGGGCGAGCGACGGACACGCTCGCGGTGCTCCGTCGACTCGGAGCCACCATCAGCATCGACGATTTCGGAACTGGATATTCCAACCTGGAACTGCTCGACCGGCTCCACCCCGACATCATCAAGATGGACCGATCGCTGATACAACGCGCCAGCACCGATGACCGGGGCGAGCAGATTCTGCGAGCCGCGATCCAACTCGCGCACGCGCTCGACGCGAAGGTCGTCGCCGAAGGAGTCGCCGACCAGCTGATGTGGGATCAAGCCCGCGAACTCGGCGCCGACCTCGCGCAAGGATACTTCCTGGCATCACCCATGCCGTTGCCCGCTCTCATCGACTGGATCACCACTGCCGGCTAGTGCTCGCGCGTACCGATCCACAATCGGACGCCAATCGCAGCTGCCCTCATCGGAGCGCACATCGGAGCCGCGCGAACGATCTAAGACTCGACCGGACCATGCCACCCCAGTCCAGGCGTCCAGGCTCGCCCGAGGACGCCGTCAACTCGACGAAGCATCTGGTGGTGCGGCCTCCCCGACGTTCTCCGAGGACTGAGGGTCATGCGACGGATCTATGGGATGTGGGCGGTTAGCAGCAGGTGATCCACGGTGCCCCTCGCCTTTCTCCCGGCGGTTTGGTGGTGAGGTCGCAAGGAATTGGGTGGCGATGCGACGCACGACGCCCTCGAGGCCTGCGCGACCACCCGGAGCTGGAGGCCTTCGCGCCGACGGAAACTGATGCGCTGCTTACTTCGTCGGTTCGTGCGCGGCGTCGTAGGCCTGGCTCACCTCGGCGGGAATGCGCCCGCGGGGGCTGACGTCGTGACCGTTCTCGGCCGCCCAGGCGCGAACCGCCGCCGTCGACTTGGTGACGGGCCGCTTCGTTGTGCGGCGACTGGACCGCTTCTTCTTGGCGGGAGCCGAGGCGGCGCGCGCCGGGTCGGCACCCGACGCCCGGGTAGCGGCCTCCACGAACGGGGCCAGTGCCCGCTCCAGCTTGGCGATGTTGGCCGCGGTCAGGTCGAGGGTGTACGTCGTGCCGCGGAGGCCGAATTCGACGGAACCACCCTTGCCGTCGACGATTTCGGTCTGATCGAGGTCGTCGATGAGTTGACGGATGATGCGTTCGGCCATGAGAGTCCTCGGGTAGGTCGACGGTGACGTGCGACGTGGTGTTAGGCGACACCATAGCGTCGCTCGATCACGACCATGAACCCCCGTGAATTCACCAATTACGTGCGAGTACCAATTGACCTGTCGCCGAACGGTTTCGACCGATGCGGTGCGGCAAACCACGTTTGTGACCATTCTCGGTGCAGTTTCGAATCGGCCGGGCACGCAATATGTCCTGCTGTGCCAAACGGCGCCCGTCCGCCGACGGTGGCCTGCCACGGGCCGACCAAACGTCCACCGCCGGCTGTGGGGCTTTCTAACGGCGGGCACCCTTGACCGGACGGTCTGCGACGACGTGCCCGCCGATGGTGGCCAGGGAGTGCAGGCGCAGCAAGGCGTGGTTGCGGCCCCGCCAATCACGCAGGGGCGGGATGAAGATTCCCGCCCAGATCCCCTCCGCGCCGTGGGTGCTCAGCGCGTCCTTCGCGCAATCGAAACGGCGGAAGCAGCCCCGGCAGATGGCCCGCAGCGCGGGGTCGTTGACGCCTTCGGCCCACCGGTCGGGGTCGGTCGTGCAGGGCGCCTTGAGCGGTGCCACTCGTCCGTGGTGATGGTCCAGCATCGCGGTCATCGCCGCTCCTCTCGTCGAACGGGGTGCTCCGTCATCACTAAACTTTAGCGCCGTAACTTAAGCATTGCAACTTTTAACATAAGCGGAAACTTGTGCACATGATCGCCTGCGTGCCCACCACCGCCCCGCGAATGACGAGCGAGGTTCGGCATGGCGGATGCGCTGGCAGCCGCGTCCGTGGCCGATACACTGGCCGGATGCCAGAGGTCGTGGACGCACCGGGCATTGCCCGTGCGGGCGCGGCGTTCGCCACGCGCCGTAAGGAGTTGGGCATTTCCCAGCGTGAACTGGCCGCCAGAAAGGTGATCTCGGCGCCCGCGCTGATCGCCTTCGAGAAGGGCCGGGCCTGGCCGCGTGAGCGGACGCGAGCCTTGCTGGAGGAGGTGGTGGGCTGGCCCGCCGGAACTTTAGCGAACGTTCGCACCGGGGACGACGTGACCGACGACCGTGCAAAAGTTCGCGCCACGATCACGACCACGCTCGCACCATCCGACGGTTCGGCACCGTTGATCGCCGGCGCCGTGGACGTCGCGATGAACACGGTGCGGGCCGCGATCGCCACCCTGCCCGACCCGGCTGATCCGCGGTTCGGCGACGCTGCCCGCACGGTGCTGCGGGACCTGCGGCAGCTCGAGGCGATCACGGTCAAGGCGGTCCGCACCAGCGCCAATGCGCCCGGGGTGATCCGGGCGTTGGCCACGGTGCGTCGCGCCTACGACGACCTGATGTTCACCGCGGCCGAGTCACCGGGCGCCACGTTGGGACAACGGCTCTACACCGCGCGCCGTCGGGCGAACCTCAGCGTGGCCGAGGTGGCCGACGCGGTGAGCGCGCCGACCGAGGTGGTGGCGGCGGTCGAGGGCGAGCAGCCGGTGTCGGCCGGGGACGCCGCGCGACTCGAGGCGCTCATCGCCACGGTGTCGGAGTAACGACGTCGCGGGGCACAGGAGGCCCGTGCACCGGACGACGGTCCCGAAGTAGTGCAGCGGCAACGCGTTCCGGGTTCGATACTGGAGACGTGTCCGTCGCCGCCATCGAGTACGCGTGCGCCGTGCTCGGGCGAGCACACGCGCTGTTCGGTGATTCGTCGACGCCGAGCACTCCACTCGCCGGCGGTGGATCGCTCTCCGGGGCCGCGGACCGCAACGCCGCGGCCCGGCACGCCGCGACCCTCGTGACGGGACGACTGCCGGCCTCCGTCGACGCGTTCGGCGCCGACGCCGCCCGCCGGCTCGAGCACCTGGCCGGCGCCGACGACCAGCTCGAGGCTCGGACGCGTGCCGCCGCGCTCGCCGACCACGCCGGCCGCGGCGCCTCCGGCCGGGTGCTCGCCGCGGCGACCACTGACGTGGGGCGACTCGCGGCGCGCGCGGGCAGCCCAGCCGGGCAGCGGGCCCTGCTGGTGGCGTTGCGCGACCGGGTGTCTCGGCAGCGGCAGGTGGTCGCCGCCTACCACGCCCGGGATGCGCGGATGGCCGCTCTGCTCCGCACGCTCAGCTATTCGTCGGGACCGTCCGGTGGTGCGCCGCTTGGTTCGGCCGGTTCCCGAGGTCCGTCGCACGGGCCACCCGGCCGGACGACCCTACCCGTCGGCCGCACCCGCGCCGTGCCCGCGGTGGGGCCGAGCGCCCCGACCGGGTCACCGGGGCGGCTCGCGCCGACCGCCAGCCCCCAGGAGGTGGCGCGGGTGTTGGTGGAGCAGTGCCGCCGACGCGGGTACTCGCCGGCCCAGACGTGCGCGATCCTTGCGACGATGCTGCAGGAGAGCGGCGGAAATCCACGGGCGGCGAGCCGGAACGGGTTGTGGCGCGGGTTGTTTCAGCAGGATGCGGGATATCCCGGCCGTGACGACCCGAACGCCGCGATCAGCGGTTTCCTGGACCGGTTGGGCGCGAAGGGCGGCCCGGCGTCACCGGACGTCTGGAAGAGCATCTTCTGGTTGCAGCAGGCACCGGGCATGGCGTCGGCGGACGCCGCGTTGGCGTCGGGGCGCCAGGGCTATCTGCGGGAGATTCAGAGTCAGCTGGCCCGGGCGGTCACGATGTACCGGAAGTTGGGGGCAGGTTGAGGCTTTGCACCGTTTCGCTGCGTACGGGGTTCGGCGGGCACCGTCGCGGCGCGATCAGGCGATTAATCGGCAGGGTCCTGGTCTGATGTCGGCGCGGCTGGGGCGTTTTCGCGGTCGGGGTGCTCCGTAGCCTCTGCCCCGCTGTGGTGGTCACCGAACTGGCTGGTGCCGCGGCCCGTGGTCTTCGCTTGGTACATCGCGGTATCGGCGTGGTGCAGAATCTGTCCGGCGTCGCGGGGGGCGTCCTCGTCGAGGACGACAATGCCGGTGCTGGCCCTGATGGTGATATTCACACCGTTGATGGCCACGGGTTGCGCGGACAGGCTTGCGTGAAGCCCGTCGGCGAGGGCGGCGAGCTCGCGGCGGCTGATCGGTCCGAGGAGCAAGGCGATGAATTCGTCGCCTCCGAATCGGGCGATGAGATCCCCGGAGCGGACGGCGCGTCGAAGGCACTGCGCGGTGATCCGCAGGACCTCGTCCCCGGCATCGTGGCCCAGGTTGTCGTTGACGTGCTTGAGGTTGTCCACGTCGATGAACAGCACCGCGGCCAGCTCGCAGTTGCCGCCAAGTTGGAGTGCGTCGTCGAGCAGAGACAAAGCATGGGCGCGGTTGGGTAGCCCGGTCAGCGAGTCGTGCGTGGCTTGATGGGTGAGGCGTTCGGTGGCCAGTCGCTGAGCGGTGACGTCGGCGAAGGAGACGAGCACTGCCGACCCCAGCGGGTCGCTGGGCTCCAGCAGAGAGATGTTGCCGGACAACCAGACTCGTTGGCCGTCGTCGATGCGGTCCACTCCGAAGACTCGACCACTGATGGGGTCACCGGTGCGACGGACTTCGGCGACCGGATGCTCCCGGGCGGTAATCCGTCGTCCGTCGGTGTCGTAGAGGGGGAAGTCCAGGCCGTCGTGGGCGGCGCGGCGGTCCGCCGCGGCCTCGGCGGTGACGCCGACGATGCGGTGGGCTGCGGGGTTGGCGGACGCGACCCGGCCGTCGGTGCCCAGCACGACGACCCCGTGGTCGAGGGAGGCCACCACCGTCGCGAAGTGCTGCTCGACGCGCCGTAGCTCGGCCTGTGCGGCTTTCTGGGCGGTGAGATCGCGGAAGACGACCTGATAGGCGGGCTCACCGCCCCACTGGGTCAGCACCGATATCGCTTCCACGTCCAGCAGGGTGCCGTCGAAGCGCAGCATCACGGCCTCCGACGGCTGTGAGAAGTCCCCGTCGTGCCGAAGATCGCCGATGCGGGCCAGCATCGGGCCGATCGAGTCGGGATGGACGAACTCGGTGATGAGATGCCCCACCAGTTGATCGCTGGAGTCCGCGGCCATCCAGCGGACGCCGGCCGGGTTGACGTAGGTCAGTCGGCCGCCGACGTGCACGACGATCGCGTCGGGACTGTGGTCCACCAGCCGCCGGTAGCGCTGTTCGGCGGCGGGGTCGAACCCCGGCGCCCCTCCGTCGAGGTCGCCGCCGGTGTCGCCAGCAGGGTGACTCACGGATTCACACTCGGTTCTCCTCTTTGCTGCCCAGCCCACCACGGCACCCGCCGGCCCGCAAGGCCAAACAGTCCAGCGGGGTGACCTGCCGTTTGGGCTGGTCCGCGTCCGCGGCTTCGACGTTAATTGAAGGGCGGACACCACCGCATTCGCAGGCAATTCACCCACACTGGAGGGCACGACATGGCAACAGGACAGATGACCGTCACCGGCATCGGCGCGGTCACCGGCTACGGCTGGGGCACCAGCCGCCTCTGGGACGGGCTGCGCAGCGGCAAATCCGCCGCCACCCTGGTGCCCGGGTACGGCCGCGACCACGACGAAACCGTGTGGCTGGCTCGGGTCCCGCCCGGTGGTGATGCCGCCGACGGCGCCAGCCGATCCGCCCGTGCCATGCGCGCCGCCGCCCGCGAGGCCATCACCGACGCCCGCGCGCGTGGCTGGACCCCGGGACGTCGAGTCGGTCTGCTGCATGCCGTGGTGCTGCCCGAGGCCGAGGAATGGCGCCAGTTCTACCTCGGCGACGGTGGCCGGCGCCGGGTCCGTGACTATCTGGCGCTGATGCCGTCGACGCCGGTGTCGATGCTGATGCAGGAGTACGACTTCCACGGCCCCGCCATGAACGTCTCGGCGATGTGCGCCTCGGGCAACGCCGGGTTGCTGACCGCGAAGATGTGGCTGGACGCCGACGTCGTCGACGACGTGGTGTTCCTCGCCACCGACCTGTCGTTGACCCCGGAGAACGTCGACCACTTCGTCCGCCTGGGGGTCGGCGTGGTCGACACCGAACCCTTGGACGCGTGCCGGCCCTTCCAGGAGGGCAGCCGAGGTTTCGCCGTCGGGGAGGCCGCGGTCGGATTCGTGCTCACCCGCCGAGCGACCGACTCCTACCTCACGGTGCTGGGTGGGGCGATGACCCACGACGCCCACCACCTGACCTCGGTCGACCCCGCCCTCACCCACGTCGTCGACTGCGTGCACGAAGCGCTGCGCCACGCCGGTGTGCACGCCGACCAGATCCGCTACGTGAATGCCCACGGGCCCGGCACCCAACAATGCGACACCGCCGAAATCGCCGTCCTCGAGGACGTCTTCGCCGGTCAACCCGCCATCTACTCCGTCAAGCCATTGGCCGGGCACTGCCAAGGAGCCGCCGCCGCGGTCGAGGTCGCTGCCACCGCGCTGGGGTATCACCACGGTGTCATCCCCGCACCGCCCACCGTTGCCCCCGGGCACCGGCGACTGCTCGACGGCGCCACACCCATCACTGGCGGTATCACCCTCAAGACCTCGCTCGGCATGGGTGGCCACAACTCCGCTGTCGTCCTCGCCCCACCGGATCATCACTGACCGCACGGCCGGACACATGAGATCGCTGGGTAGGCCTACTTGGCCGTCCGCGTGGCCGGGTTGTCCGGGCTGTCGGGAGACCGCCGCGGGACGACGTCGAGGCCGTACCGTCCAGCAACATGGGCTGCTAACCTAGTGTGCACTGTGCTTGCCTCGTTGCCGTTCGTGCAGCAAAGTCACATGGCGGGGTCGAGGTGCTTGATGGTCAACCAATCGGTGCGGCACTTCCGGGCCGAATGCCCACCCGTTGACCCTTGCTTGCTGCGTGACGCGGGAACGTCATGAGTGATGCCGTCGACGACATAGCGGTGTTCCACGCGATGCTCGACGACTCGCCCGACATGGTAACGATCGCCGAGGTCGGCGGTCGGGTGGTTTACGTGAACCCGGCCGGCTTGGCGTTGCTCGGGCTCACCGGGCTCACCGGGCTCTCGGCGTTGGAACCGATGGCAATGAACGACCTGTTCGTCCTTCCTGGCTCCGACCCATCTGGCGAAGCTGGTCGGGCTCCGTGGGACACGGCGAGGACGTGGCGCGGTTCCAGCGTGCTGACGGGCTTGGCCGGCGTTGCGCCCGTTCCCGTGCAGATGACGACCTTTCTGGTCGACCGCGCTCGCGGCGAGACCAGTGTGGTGGTGGCGATCGTGGCGGACCAGAGTGCACCGGGCCACGATCGATGGCGGGCGGCGGCCGAGGCGTCGACGTACCTGGCTGCCGAGCAGCAGGCCGTAGCGGAGTTGAGCAGACTGGCCCTTGATGGTGACCTCGAGGAACTGCTCGAGGCGGCGACCAACGCGGCCTCGAAACTGATGGGCGTGAACCGGTCCATGATCGTCCGCCCAGTCGACGGTGAGGACCTCATCGCAGTCGTCGCGTTTGCGGGCACGCCCCCACGACCAGTCACCCTGCCGGCGGGACATCGGTCCCTGATGGGCTTCACGTTGATGACCAACGAGGTCGTGGTGTGCGAAAGCCGCGACAATGAGGGGCGGTTCTCCACGGAGGGGATGGCCGCCTTCGGTTTCCGCAGCGGTGTCTGTGTGCCCATCCCCGGTGACGGCGGCCCGTGGGGGGCACTGTCAGTGCACAGCAATCATGACCGGCGCTATGGGGAACGGGAGGTGTCATTCCTGCAGACCGTGGTGGGCGTGCTCACCGCGGCAATCCGGCGGGTGGACCTCGATCGCCAATTGCTCGACCGCAGCATGCATGATCCTTTGACGAGACTGCCCAACCGTGCGGCCGCCTTCGAGCGCATCGACGGCGCGCTCGTCGACGGGGCACGGCAGGGCGCCCTGACCGCGGTGATGCTCGTCGACGTCGACGACTTCAAGATCATCAATGACAGCCTGGGACACGAGGCGGGTGACCGGGCATTGATCCGCTTCGCCGATCGCCTTGCCGCAGCCGCTCGGCCCGGAGACACCGTCGCCCGCGTCGGGGGCGACGAGTTTCTCGTCGTCGCCGAACGAGTCAACGGGGTCGACCACGCCCGACAGATAGCGCAAACGCTGACCGACGCCATCGGCGCCCCGCACCCGGCCGGAACCGAACCCACTCCGTTGAGTGCGAGCATCGGCATCGCCGTCTCCAACACTCGATCCACCCCCCGAGAACTGGTCCACCACGCAGATCTGGCGATGTACCGCGCCAAGGACAATGGGACCGGAGGAAGTGCCGTCTTCGATCCCGGCGACCTCTACGACGCCGAACGAGCCCGACGTCTCTCGGTGGACTTGCGCGCCGCGCTCGGTGAGGGCGAGCTCAACCTGCTGTATCAACCGATCGTCGACATCGCGACCGGTCGGCCCGTCGCGATGGAAGCCCTGGCCAGGTGGCGCCATCCCGAGCTTGGAGTGATCGATCCGGGCGAGTTCGTCGCCGTCGCGGAACGCACCGGCCTGGTCGGCGAGCTCGGCGAATGGGCGCTGCACACGGCATGTGCCCAGGCACGGTTGTGGCGCACCGAATTCGACGTCGGGATTCGCGTCAACGTCAGCGCTCTGCAACTGCGCGACCCTGGCTTCGTCGCCAAGGTCACCGCCGTGTTGGCTGCCACCGACCTCGATCCCACGGCGCTCGGGTTGGAGATCACCGAGACCGCCTGGGTGTCGGACACGGCGTGTGTCGCCGCCAATCTCGCGGCACTGCACGCCCTGGGCGTCACGATCTCCCTCGACGATCTCGGCAGTGGATACAGCTCCATCGCCTACCTCAACCGCTACCCGGTGTTCGATTGCTTCAAGATCGACAAGTCCTACATCGAGGACCTCCCCGGCGCACGACCTACCGCCATCGTCGCCGCGATCGTGATGCTGGCTCGCGCCTTCGGCCTCACCGTCGTCGGCGAAGGCGTGGAAAACACTGCGCAGCTGGATGTTCTGCGGGATTGCGGGTGTGACCTCGCTCAAGGCTTCCTGTTGGGAAAGCCCATGACGGCCGCCGAGGCAACGGCGGAACTCAACTGCACGGAAACGACGCCCACGCGAATGGAAGAAGACTCGCGGTCGGAGGTCCGTGATCGCCGCTCGGGTGCGGCAGTCACAGATGAGACGGGCCCGAATCACCGGCGCGATGGTTACACCCAGGCTGTACCACCGTCGAATGTCTGACGCGACAACGTGATCCGGGTGTCGGGTGGTAGGGCCGGCCGCTGAGCCGCTTCAGGCGGGAAATTTGGGACGACGCCACGGCCCGCGGTTTTCGACGAGGTCGTGGTGACGAGGCGACGCTTCGGTTCCGATTCGAGACGCGCCCGTGTCTGCGATGTCGTGCGGGCGGCGTTGAATCAGACCAGTGCCCCGCTCGTACCGTCCCCGTAGACATGCGTCGCGTCAGCGATGCGAGACGGGGTGGGCGCATGACGGCCACATCTGAAGGCGGCCACTTCGTCATCCGCGTCAACGGTCGGGACGACCGGAGGTTCACCACCCTGCAACGCGCCATCGACGACGTGTCAGGGCGGTCTGACCCGACGGGATCGATCGTCTATCTGCCCGCACCTGGCGCCGCCGGCCGCACGGTGGTGACGTTCGTCGACGGAGAGATCGAGCTGGTCGCGGGACCTCCGTGACGCCCGACGAGTGACCTACTGCGAGGGGACGATCCGCGGTACGGCGCACGCGACGTGGGGCCAAAAAGAGGTGCATGGCGGTGCGTCGAGCGCTCTTAGGATCATGGGGTGGGCAACGTATGGGTGAGCGCCGCGGGTTTGCAGACGTTGGCGGGGGTGTTTGGTGAGCAAGCCGCCGGGGTTGCGGCGACGAGTACCGCCCCGCCGGTCACCGGGGGCTTCGCCTTCTCGGCGGCGGCCGTCCGGTCAGTGCACGCCGCCGTAGGCGACGCGGCGGTGACGGTCGCCGATCGGCTGACTGCGACCGAAGCCTTAGTGAGCGCGGCCCGCACCGGCTACGAGGCCACCGACGTCGCGAACGCCACCGCCATCGGCGCGGTCGCCGGCGGCCTCGGCGTGGTCGGCGAGGGCTGACGGTGCCCTCGGCGTCGACGTCCTTCCCGTCCCTGTCGGAGGTCCAGGCGTGGAACGGCGACTACCTCACCGATGCCGCGACGCACTGGACGACAGCCGCGCACCGCTGGCAGGACGCCTACGACCGGGCGCACACCGAAGTCGGCCGCCCGGGTGGGCAACCCTGGGTCGGGCGAGGCGCGGAGGCCGCCGTGGCGCGCGTCGCCGCCGACAAGCTGACCGTGCTGGGCGCGGTCGACGACCTGACCGCCACCGCGGCGGCCGCCCGCGAAGCATCTTTCCAGTTGGCCGCGGCCCGTCAGGCGGTTCTGGACGCCGTCCGCGCCGCCCAGGCGGCGGGGCTCACCGTCGACGACGACTACACGGTGACCAGTACCGGCCGGGGGTCGGTGACCGCAGCCCGGGCCGACGCGCTCGCGGCGGTGTTGCACGCCAAGGTGTTGGCGTTGGCCGCGCTGGACCGTCAGGTGGCGACCCAGATCTCCACCGCCGCCAGCGGTGTCCAGAGCCTGGGCTTCGGTCAGGGGCCGGCTCCGCAGGCCCCGCCGGCGATGCCGGCGGCACCGTCGGAGGCCGACCGCAAGCGCAACCAGTCCACGGCGTTCGAGAAGGTGTTCGGTCATCCACCTCTCACCGGCGCCGACTGGCAGACTGCCGCCGCGCTGGACCCGCACAGCTATGACCCCAAGAACCAAGGCGTCCCACCCAACATCGTCGTCGGCCGAATCAAGCCCGTTCCCGGCCAGGGGGTGGTCAAGGACAACCTCTTCATTCCCGGCGAGACGGCGTGGGCGCCGTCCGGCGACAACCTGGGCGATCACCGAGGATTCGACCCCAACGCCGGACCAGAGGACGCCCGGGTGAGCATTTACACCGACTTCGAGAACGGCGTCGTGGTGGCCCGCCAAAACCCGTCGGTGGTGCTGGGTTCCGACGGCACCGAGGTACGGGCTGGATCTCCCGACATCAGCGTCAGTCAAAATCCGAACGGCTCGGTGCGCATCCAGTACTCGGCCGCCGATCCGTTCTCGCCCGGTGGTGAGGACCTCGCCAAGCTGTCGCCGTGGAACGTGCACGGTGACTTGGTGATCAAGCCGACGGCGTCCGGGCCGGTCGCCGGCGGCCTCATCTCCGACTTTCCGGCGTCGGAGATCTACGGTGTCCGCGGCGGGCAGACCATCGAGCTCGCCAAGATCATGCCGCAGAACGTCGGGGAGCTCGGACCGCTGGCGGGTCTGCCGCTGTCGAACTCCATCGGGCAGAGCGATCTGCGCCACGAGTTTCCGATGAGCGCCTCGCCGACGCCCATGGCGCGAGTGCCACCCGTGGTGATTCCCTATCCGTCCGTCCAGCTGGGTCCCGTGACCGACATCCCGCAGGTGCCGGTGGGCCGATGACGCCGCCGCACCGTGTTTCGACCGCGGACGGGCGGTGGCGGTGGTGGCAGTCGCGATGAGACTGCCTTGACTGCGATTCCGCGCTCCTCTGATAGGCCGTCCGGGGCGCCCCTGGTCCCCTGGATGGTCATAGCTTTTAGGTTTGGTTCCCGTCGCCGATGAGCACCGTGGCGGTGGGAGTGGACGGGTGGTCCGGCGGTTGGGTGGCGGTCGTCCTGGTCGACGGACACTTCGCGGCCGCGCACCATGCGCGCGGCCTGAGAGACGTTGTCGCCCTGGTGCCCGATGCGTGTGCCGTGGCGGTGGACATGCCGCTAGGTCTGTGTAGGCGCGGCTGGCGGGACGCCGACACCGCCGCCAAGCGTTACCTCGGACCCACGAAGTCGCCGAGCGTGTTCATGACACCGCCGCGGCCGGTGTTCGCCGAAGACACCCATGCCCGCGCGTCGGCGCTCTGCCGGGAGCTGACGGGCAAGGGCATCAGCATTCAGGCGTGGGGGCTGAAGCCCAAGCTGTTGGAGGCGAATTCGCTCTACGGGCACCGCGCAGTGTCGCTGTGGGAAGTTCATCCCGAGGTGTCGTTCGCGGCGATGGGTCTGCCCGCCGACAGTGGCACCAAGAAGACGTGGCAGGGTCAGCGGGCCAGGCTGCGGCAGTTGGCCGCCGTGGGGATCGACATCCCCGACGACATCGGGACTGCGGGGGTCGTCCCGACCGACGACGTGCTGGATGCTGCCGCGGCAGCATGGACGGCGGACCGCATTGCGCAGGGACGGGCTCGCGCCCTACCGGACCCGCCTCAGATCAACGACTACGGACAGTCGATCGCCATCTGGTACTAGGCCGACGACGGCCAGTGTCCGTTCGCTGCCCGCCGTAAAGTGCTGCAGGCAACCGGGTGTGGCGGCCCGATACTGAAGAGGTGTCGGTGGGCGGTGTGGTGCGGTATGCACAGGAGGTGCTGGGCCGGGCGCACGCGCTGTTTGGTGATCCGTCGGCCACCGGCGCCGACATCGGCGACAGTCAACGGCTGGCCGACGCGGCGGCAGCCACTCGCGATGCACGACAACGGTTCTCGACGTTGTTCGGGCGGCTGTCCGGGGGGTACGGCGGGTTCGCCGCGGACGCCGGCGCCGCGCTGGACGGATTGGCCGGTGCCGACGACCGGTTGGGGGATCGGCTGCGCGACGCCGCCGTGGCGGACCGCTCCGGACACCGGACCTCCGGGGCCGTGGTCAGCGCCGCCGACTCCGACACCGCCCTGATGTCCCCGCTGACTGCGACCCCGGCCGGTCAGCGCGCCCTGGTGGCGGCGTTGCGGGACAGGGTGTCTCAGCAGCAGCGCGTGGTGGCGGCTTACCGGATACGGGATGCCCGCATGGCGGCGTTGCTGCGTGCGTTGGCCTATCCGCGCGCTGGTGGGGCCGGAGGAGCTGGGGCGGTCGGCGGCATGGGTGCGCCGACGGGGCTCGGCGGGACGGGGCCGACGGCTCTGACCGGAGCTCCGTGGGGCGCCGGGACGGCCCGCGGGTCGGGTCCGGCGCCGGTGCGGGTGCAGTCGGTTGCGGACTGGGCGGTGCCCGCCGGGCCGGGTGGCCGGGCGGTGGCTGCGGCGATGGGCAAGCGGGGACGGCCCTACGTGTGGGGTGCCAAGGGACCCAACGTCTTCGACTGCTCCGGTCTGACGCAATGGGCGTGGCGCCAAGCGGGGGTGCAACTGGGCGGTGACACCTACACCCAGGTACGGCAGGGCGTGGCGGTGCCGCCCGATCAGGTCCGCGCCGGTGACCTGATCTTCCCGCGGTCGTCGTTCGGGGAGGGCGGTCAGGCCGGGCCGGGTCACGTGATGTTGGCGATCTCGGCGACCGAGGTGGTGCACGCCCCGCACACCGGGGACGTGGTGCGGGTGGCGCCGATGCCGTCGGGGTTCGTCGCGCGGCGACCGGTAGTAGGTTCTCAAAACTGATGTCATGTTCTCAATTGGAATGTCATCTGGATTTCATTAATGACAGAAACTCGAGATTCTTCTCGTCACGCGGATCTTTGGAGTGCGGTCTTGAGGCACGGACGGGTGACACCCGATGCGCGTTAACGCGCGCCGTCGCAGCTGACTTCGAGCGCGGACAGTTCAACCGGGTCGAGTTTTCCGATGGTGACGTTGTGCACTCAAGGCCGTGAGTTTGGCGTTGTCCGTCGTGCTTACGTGCTCGGTCAGGGCGGGGACCCGCCGCATCCGTCGGACAGCTGGAGATGTCGGGACTGTCGGGTCGACGTGGCGAGTGCGCGGCGGTGAGGTGACGGCAAGCGAGTCGAAGATCCCGGCGATGGTCTCGCGAAGATGTCGGGAGCATTGCCGGCTGATTAGCTTCATCCCGCTGATGGATTGGTGTTATCCGAAATAGGCAATTGTGGAAGCGTGACGACTAGGCGAAACTCATTGTCTATCAACGACAGTGAGGCTTGATTGATGAAGGCAGCAGTTTTCGGAGCGACCGGCTATACCGGTCGGCTGGTAACGGCGGAGTTGTTTCGCCGTAACGTCGACACCCTCCTGCTCGGCCGCGACGAGAAGGCGCTGTCAGGGATAGACGGGGCGCGAGACGTCAGGGCTGTCAGCCTGGCCGACCCGTCGTCGCTGGTCGATGCTCTGCGGGGCTGCGACGTGGTGGTCAGCTGCGTCGCCCCGTTCACCCGTCTCGGCGAGCCGGTCGTCGAGGCGGCAATCGCCGCTGCGTGCAACTACGTCGACATCACCGGCGAGCAGCGCTGGGTGCGGCGGATCTACGACGAGTTCGGCACCCGAGCCGCGGCGGCCGGGGTCACCCTGATGCCGGCAGCGACCGATGACGGCATGCCGGGTGACCTCATCGCCGGGCTCGTCGCCGGGGGTGTTGCCGAAGTGGAGACGCTCCGTGTGCATCACGGAATGTTCAGCGCCGGGATCTCGCGGGGAACGATGCTTTCGTTTGGCCACATGGCCGCGTCGCCGCCGCTGGCGTGGCACGAGGGCCAGTGGCGGGAGACCGACGCGGGCGCTCGTGAGCCGGTCGTCTTTCCGCGCGACGGCGAGCAGCCGTCCTGGGCGCTCCCCGGGCCGGAGGTGATCACGATCCAGCGCCACGTGGTCGCCCGCACCATCGAGGCCACGATGAACGTGGATCTCGTCGCAGGCGTGTCGTCCCTTACCGACGAGGTCATCGCCGCGGCGCCGGTCGGACCGTCGGATGACGAGCGTCGGGCGTCGCGCTTCACCATCCTCGCCGAAGCGCGTGCGTCGGACGGTACGACCGTGCGGGGGCATGTGTCCGGAGACGACGCCTACGGCTCCACTGCCCTGATCGCGGTCGAGGCGGCGGTTCGGCTCGGTGCGCGCGGTGCGCCGGTCGGTGCGGTGCCACCGTCGCTCGCCTTCGAGCCCGCCGAGTTCCTGGATGCGCTCAAGCCTTTCGGGATCAGCTGGCAAGTCGGGAACTGAGGATGGTGAGTACAACGGATTAACCGGCCAGAACACCCGCCTATGACGGCAGCGCACCTCGGATGCCAGTGGGCAGCGTCGAAACATGCTGCAGCCCCCACATTGGCGTTTGGTGGCCACCAGGCGACCTTCGCGTTCTCGGACACCGCGTCACAGGCGCTTAGATCGGCGACTTTGACGTCGACCTGCAGATGGTCCCTGATCGCCGCACGCCTCATCCGCGGTGGGCGCAGGCCGGGTGGCTACACGCCCGCGGCCGTCTTCGGCGCCGGACTCGCCACCGCCGCGGCGGAACCTTCATCCCTGACTGAAATCACTGCATCGTGATCCTCTTCGTCCTCACCAAGCACTCTTCCTGCACCTGAGGTCGGGAATCGTGGCGGGGGACACGGGGTTGGTCACACTATGTCGAAGATGACCAGCACGGAACGCGAGACTTTCCTGGCCGGTCTGCACGTTGGTGTCCTTGCCGTCGAACGTCCTGATCGGGCACCGCTGTCGGTACCTATTTGGTACGCCTACGAGCCCGGCGGCGAGGTTCTCGTCTCCAGCTTGGCGGACCGTTCAAGGCTCGCCTCATCACCGCGGCCGGACGTTTCTCCATCACGGCCCAGGATGAGACCTTTCCCTACCGCTACGTCACTGCCGACGGTTCGGTGACCTCGATCGGCGCGGCCGACGACGCCACGACGAGGGCGATCGCCGTCCGCTATCTCGATGAGGAGGGCGGCAACGCGTTCGCGGAGTCGTTCGCCAGGGACCACCCTGACGCTGAGTCGCTGCTGTTCCGGATGCGACCAGAGCACTGGCTCAGCGTCGACTACTCCAAGGAGTCTTGATTGCGGCAACCACCGGTAGCAATGGCAAACCGCACTGGGCACGAACACACGAACGGTCGAATATGACGGAAGCTGTCGCGCTGGACGACGTCGCGGTTTTCTTGGCGGTAGCGGAATGTCAGAGCTTCGTCGGGGCCGCGCGACGGCTCGGGATGCCGCAGAGCTCGGTGAGCCGGCGGGTGGCGGCACTGGAGAATCAGGTCGGCACGTCGTTGCTCCGGCGAACGACGCGGTCGCTCAGTGTGACGTCCGAAGGACAGCGCTTGGTCGAAGCGTGCGCACTGCCGGTTGCTCAGATACGGGCTGCGCTCGACGACATCGCTTTGGCGGCGTCTGGCGCGAGCGATTCGCTGTCGATAGCGGTCAACCCATATATCTGCCCTGAGGAATTTCGCACGTGGGTGTCGGACTTCGGTGAGGAACGGCCCGACATCACGCTCAATCTCACGGTGAACGGCAACGCTGCCAATTTCGTCGCTGATGGCATCGATCTGGCCATCCAGCTCGGACCTCCACAGCAGCGAAGCCTCGTTTCCGTCAAACTCTATGACGTCCCCTTCCGTCTCGTCGTCTCTCAAGAATTGCTTCGCCAGAACCCTCGGCTTGGAGAGCTAAGGGATCCCGAGCAGTTGCACGAACACGTTTGCGCGGTAGTCCTGCCAATCACCGGCTGGTGCTTCGCATCCCATGACGGTGAGGAACGCCAGGTAACCCCGACCAAGCTTGCAGCGGCATCGAACGATCCATGGGTTGTCGTGGACGCCGTCAGGCGAGGGCGCGGCGTCGGGTTCATGCCAGAAGCGTTGGTGGATGATCGCATCGTCTCAATCGACATCGCCGGCTGGACGCCTGTTCCTTCCTCCGTCCACGCTGTGTTCCCGCAACGCCTGCGCAACACCCCGAAGGTCAGGTCAGCGGTGGAGAGTGTGCGCCGACGAGGAAGCGGCAACGGAAACAGTAATTTTGGACGTGCGTCTTCCAGCGTGTCGGGAGCGCTGGTGGATTAGCCAATCCGCTGGTGGTTTTCTGCATCCGAAATAGGCGCTGGTGTGCGTGACGACTACGCGAAGTTCACTGTCTGTCAACGACGGTGAGGCGCCATTGATGAAGCCTGCAGTTTCGGAGCGACCGGCTATACCGGTCGGCTGGTAAGGGCGGAATTGTTTCGCCGTAACGTCGACACCCGCCTGCTCGGCCGCGACGAGGAAGGCGCTGTCGGCTATAGACGCGGCACGAGACGTACGATCGGTCAGCCTGGCCGATCCGCCGTCGCTGGTCGATGCCCTCCGCAATTGCGACGTGGTGGTCAGCTGCGTTTCCCCGGTTCACCCGTCTCGGCGAGCCGGTGGTGGAGGCGGCCATAGCCGCTGGCTGCGGCGCGCGGAGATCCATCGTCCGCAAAGTTCACCGCCTCACTGTGTTGTTGCGAGCGCTTAAGCGGCAAGCTCGGCGGCCAGTGCGGGCAATTCAGACGCACCGGAAGACAGACCTCTTAGGCGCGCGTCGCCGCCATCGCCAACCAGGTCGGCTACTCATCCGAGGCCGCCTTTAGTCGGGCCTTCCGCCGCCGCTACGGGCCGCCCCCTAGACAGTGGAAACGCAAGAAAAGTCAACCCCCGCCACATCACTATCCCTAAGGGACAAGATCTGAGACGTCTTCACTCTCTACATGCGAGATGCGTACGCGACCTGTAGGAATCGAACAACTCGGTCTAGGGCGACGCCTACGCCCGACGCATTGGACGCAGGGGCCCGGCCCGCGGTCCGTCGACGACGAAGCCTGGTTCAACTCTTCGCATCGGCCTGATGTACGCCAAGGGTGTTACGTCGGCGGCCAGACGAAGGGGTGAGCCGTTCGGAGCGATGATCAGAACCTGTAGAGGTGCCGAACCGCTCCCGACGCTTCGCACGCCGCTTCGGCCCGGAGCGTCGGATACAGCAGGTCGGTCGGCCTGAACCGATTCCCTTCGGCCAAGCCTTCATGGCAGGCTCGGGGGCATGGCAAAGAAATTCACAGTGGCGTTGAGCAGTGGTCAGACTGCAACCTATGAAGGCAATTTCAGGGTTTCCAACTACGGCCTTTTGATTGTCAACCCAAGTGCAGGCAGTTCGAAGCAGCTGCTCTACCCCGCACACGCCTGGACCGCCCTCGACGTAAAGAACTAGACGCGTCGGGCCGCACCTCACGTTTGAGGTAGCAGCATTCACCACAGCGACCGTCTGAGAAAGGAACTGAGCCGTCCCGATGTCTAGGACTGAGACGGCCGGCCGGGACGAGCCCTCGGCGTTGCCTGTCAATATGATCGACGGCGCTCGCATGCACTTCCCTACGAACACGCGACTCTTGATCCCACCGCTCGTCCAGCACTGGGCCTCGCAAACCGTCCCGGCGCCACGATGCTGATGTGCCGTTCACCCTCTCCGTCTCGCATGGCTTTCCTGTCACATGACGAGATGGGGTGAGCGCGTGGTGGCGGGTGCAAGCCTGCCGCCTACAGCTACGGCAGCACTTCGAGTGTGTTCGGAGAAATGACACGCGATTGAGAACAAGGGCGATGACGTCGAAATGAGACTGCCCCGCTTCATGCAGGTCACACGATGACTAAAAGCCAAGGCAATTCGGAACCTACACCGGTGCCGCCGGTGGCACTGTGAGCGGCGAGAAATGGTGCAGCAGCGGCGGTCGCGGCGGCGTTAGGGTCGACTGGTGACCGAGCAGAACCCCATCGCCACCGGCGCCGCCGACCGACTCGCCGCCGACGTCCTGGACGCCTTGGTGCGGGCCCGCACGTTGTTCGGCGGGGGCACCGCGCCGACGGATCCGCCGGCGTTCCCCGCCCCACGCGACCTGGAGGACGACCTGGGCCGGGGCACGTTCTCCGCGGGTCCGGCGGGTCAGGGCTGACGGGGAGCCGTCGTGACGACACGGACGTTTGACGATCTGACGTTTTGGCACCACCTGCAGCCCGTCACCGTCGGCGGCGGCTGGGACCCCGGATGGCGGCCGTCCGAGGGTGCCTTCTCACCCAACATCGCCCGCGCCGACGCCTACTGGGGCGAAGTGCTGCAGCGCGCCCGGAGGGCATACGGCGACCCGAACATGGGCTTCAACACCGACGACCCCGGTCAGGACCGCTACCTGGTGTTCGGCGACGGTACCCGGGTGCCGGCCGACGGCTCGCTGGCTTATCACGACTCGGCAAGCGGCACAACGTATCTGCTCAACACCGACGGCTCGGTGTCGCCGGTGGCGCCCAACGGTCACGCGGGGGATCCGATCCAGCCCGTGGGGTTGCGCCGCGGTGCGGACGGCGGGTGGGCGCCGGTCGACGCCACCGGTCACCAGGTCGCGCCGCTGCTGCCGGCGCCGACCGCCGCCCCGTACGGCCATCACGACGAGAACGGGGTGCTGACCCCGAAGAACGCCGCCGGGGACTATTACGTGCTGGGTCCGGACGGTCGCCGGTTCTTCGACCGCGACGGCCACCCGATCGACGAAGCCCGCTTCACCGCCGACGGCAAGCCCGGCGCGGCGCCGGGGCCGTCCTTGCTGCCGACCGGGGAGCAGCAGTCCGGGCAGGCCGCCGAGGCGGTGAAGAAGCTGCAGGACGAGCTGCGCGGCAACTACGGCACGCTCAGCGCCGCCGAGGAGCGGCTGTCGGAGGCGATGCTCACCGCGCACGCCACCACCGCCGACGGGCGTGAGGAGCTCGGTGCGATCCAGCACGACATCGTCGCCGCGGTGAACGATCCGTCGTCGACCTTGGACACCCCGGCCGGTCAGCAGGCGTACCTGAAGTTCTTGCAGGGCAAGGTGGCGGCGATCCGGAAGGTGGTCGACTCGGGGACGCTGGCCGCCGACGATCAGGCCGCCGTGGCCACTGCGCTGGCGGGGCTCTACGCCGACGGCGCGGGCTCGGTCCCGCCGCCACCATCGGTCTCGGTGCCCGCGGTGGCACCGGCACCCCCGCCGGCAGCGCCGGAACCCGCGCCGGCCGACCCCGGACTGGCGGGGGCCGACCCCGGGTTGGCGGGAGCCGATCTGGGTCCGCTGCCCCCGATGCCCGATCCGACACTGTCCGACGTACTGGGCGGGCCGCTGGGCGGGTTGGGTGGTGATCCGATGTCGTCGATGGCATCCATGCTGCCCGGCGCCCTGGGCGGTCTGGGTGGTGGTGATCCGTTCGGCGTCGGCGGCCTGACCGGAGCGGCGTCGCCGCTGGCCGGACTGGCGTCGGCGCTGCGCGACCCGCCCGACACCGACGACCGCGGCAACGACGGTCACGACGACGACGCGCACCGCCACGACGACGACAAGCCCGACCGGGACGCGGCGGACGCATCGCCGCCCGCCGCAGCACCCACCCCGTCGGAGGGGACCGTCGGTGACCCACCCGCACCCCAGCCGCAGGGCGACCCGGGGCAGGGCGCCCCGCCCGCCGCACCGGGCGCCGCTGCGGTGCCGACCTCGACGGTGGCGCTGCCCGACGGGTCCGACACCACCGCCAAGACGCCGGCCCTGGCGGGGGCGGTTCGGGCCTACTTATCTGGGACCGCGGTGGACGAGGCGTACCGGCAGGCCGGGATGGCGTTGCCCCCGCCGGGCACGCCGGTGACGACCCCGGCGGACCCCGCCCAGCTGTCCTGCGGCTACCTGGGGATGTTCACCGACCACTACGTGGTGGCCGCCAGCGCGGTCAAGGCGATCCAGGACGGCCAGGTGGTACCGCTGTCGGAGGTGGCGTCGAGCCCGAACTTCCTGGGCTGGCTGGACCCCACCACCCTGGCGGCGATGCAGCCGAAGCCGGCCGACCCGCCGCCCGGCAGTGCGGTGCCGGTCAGCTGACACCGACCCCGAGATGTCCGACGATCACAGAGCCGAGAGGAGCACCATCCGTGAGTGACGCCAGTGAGGTGAAGATCGACCCGGCCGTGCTGCACACGGTGGCCGACGACCACGACGGCGTGGCCGACGCCATCGAGACGGCCCGCGCCGCCGGACCCGACATCGCGGCCGCGGTGGCCAGCTATGGCCCGATCATGCACCAGTTCAAGGCGGCCGTCGGCGACGTGCTCGCCGCGCGGGAAACCGCGCTGCGGGGCCACGGTGACGAGCACCGCGCCGCGGCGGAGACGCTGCGGCTGGAGGCCGCGAAATACGTTGCCGTCGATGAGAACAACGCCGATCGGCTGCGGCTTGACCGCTGACGATCCGTCGCTGGCCGTCGAGGACCAGTCCTTCTCCCACGCCACCCCGGACGGGTCGGTGTGGGTGCGGGTGGCCGCGCGTGGACACGTCCTCGGGGTGCAGGTGGAGCCGGCGGCCATGCGCCGGCCCGGTCATCGGCTCGCCGAGCAGATCATGGCCTGCGCCGACGCCGGGTACCTGGAGGGTCAGGTGGCCCAACGGGAGGCGCTGGTCAAGCTTTGGGGAACCGATACGGTGGTCGACGGCATGCCGACCGAGCGCGACTTCGCCGCGGCGGTGGCCCGGCTGAACGGAATGTGAGCGCAGATGTTGGTCGACCCGGCGGGAATCGCCGCCGCTGCCGCCCGCCTCACCGAGGCGTTGGCGGGTGTCACCGGGGACGCGGTGCATCCGCCGCTGGGCGCGGACCCCGCGTCGGCGGGTGCGGCACAGCGGTTGTCCACTGCGGCAACGGCGTTGGCAGGGTCGCTGTCGGCACAGCTCGCCGCCCTGGTCACCACCGCGGAGACCCTTGGGCTGACGTCAGCCGGATACGTGGCGACCGACGCCGCGAACGCCGCGACGCTCGCCCGTCTCGGCGGCGGAGGCGGCGGACCGGCGTCGGCGGGGTCGGCACCGCCGGCCCCGACCTTGGCGCCCGACGTGCGGGCACCGCTGCCGCCGCCGCCGGCGCCGTCCGGGCAGGCGATCTCGGTGGCCGTGCACGCCGGGGATCCCGCTGCCGGAGAGGGCTTCTCGTCGTCATGGTCCCGCGTGGCCACCGCGGCCGGCGACGCGGCCGACACCGTGCGGTCGGTCGTCGGGCGGCTCCCCGACATGCTCGACACCACCCACGCCACGCCTGCGGTGACCGCGCACCTGAATGGCTACGCCGACGCCTTCGACGCCGCCGGCCGCCGCGCCGGCGACCTGGCCCGGCAGGCCGTCGCGCACGCCGACCTGCGCAGCCTCGCCGGCCAGCAGATCCCCACGCCCACCGAGATCGCCGACGCCACCACCCGCTGGCAACAGACCGCGATGGCCAACATCCGGTCCCGCGGCGCGTTGGCGGTGCAAACCGCCCAAGCCGAAGCCGATCTGCGGGCGCTGGAAACCAAGGCGGTCACGTCCTACGCCAGCTACCACACCGGCACCGACGCGGCGACCGGCGGCGAGGAGACACCGACCGAGGACGGCCGCGACCCCGCTCGCACCCCCGGGCCCGGACAGCCCGGCACCGGTGAGGACCCGGCCGCCACCGCGGACCCGCACGCCGCCCCCGGCACGGGCGCGGCGGGGCCCGGGACGCCGGAGGCCGCCGCGGCCGCGGGCGCGACGTCGCCGGAGGGCATGGGGCAGATGGCGTCAATGCTGCCGCAGATGATTCCGACGGTGCTGGGCGCCGCGGGCGGACTGCTGGGCGGGCTGACGAAGGTGCCCGAGACGCTGATGCAGGGCGGCATGCAGGCCATGCAGGGCCTCACCGGGATGATGGCGCAGAAACCCGAGACCAGTACGGGCATCGAGCGTCCGACGCTGGACGACCCGTCGGTCGGGGAGCCTGGCCTCGGCGGCGCCGGAGCAGGTGGCGGCGGTGAGGTGACCCCCGCCTCCGGCGGCCCGGCGACGCTGCCGGGCACCACCACCCCGTCGACCGGGCCACCGCCCACCCCGCCGTCGATTCCCGCCGGCGGGGCCTTGCCGCCACCGGTGGCCCCGGCGGGTGGCACGGGCGGCGGTGCAATGCCGATGGGCATGCCCATGGGGGCCATGGGCGGCGCGCCCGGCGGCGGTGCCGGGGCCCGGGGTGACGAACCTGGGCAGAAGAAGGTGGTGACACCGCCGCTGCCCCACACCGAGGCGGTGACCGGGAAGGTCAGCGCCGACCGGATGGCGGTCTCGGCCGCCCGACCCGCCGAGCGTGACGATCCGCACGACGACGACCCGTTCGACGACGACCCGACCGCGCCGCGGTCGCCGGTGGTGCGGCGGATCACCATGCCGCGCCGAGACGAGCCGTGACCTCCGCCGCCGGGGATGCGGGTGACCCGCCGCGGTGGCCGTCGTCGCGCGCCGACGCCGCGGCGGCGTTCGACCGTCTCGGCGACGCGGAGAAGGTGACGTTCAGTCAGACGGAGCTGGGTGCGGCCAGCGCGATGCTCGAGGAGCTGCTGCGCCGCCACGACGCGCTGCGCACCACCGTGGAGGACCCGGGTGGGCTGGTCCGCTTCACCTTGGGCAACGACGGCCGGCTGCTGGAGTTGTTCGTCCACGACGCGGTCGGTCAGCAGCTCGACAACCTGGGCTTCGAGGCGCTGGTCAACTCGTTGTTGCAGGCCGGCAACCACGCGGTGCAGACCTCGCTGGACGACCTGCGGGAACACGGCCTCGACGACCTGAGCGGCTGAGCGGCCTGCACGTCGGTAAGACCGACGTGCAGGCCGGGTCCAGCTGGCGGACTACTGGGGCTGGGACATGCGCTTGATCTCGCGGTGCACCTGAATGCCGAGGTAGGCCAACGCGATCCCGCTGACCAAGGTGACGACCCCGCCCAGGATGAGGGTAAGCGCGGCGCCGGCGAGGTTCAGCGACGCCAGGTCGACGAACGCCGCGACGGTGAACAGCAGACTGATCAGGCACAGCACGGCCCCGACCAGACCGATGCCGTAGGCGACGAACTGGTGAGCCCGCTTGTTGCCGACCGCGAACAGCACGTAGGCCACCCCCACCCACAGTGCGTCGGAGAGCAGGGTGCCGATGAAGCCGGGCAGCACCCCCAGCACGAGGGAGAACAGCAGTCCCACGCCGTAGCTGACGTAGACGATCTGGTCCGGGTTCTGCCGGCGCATGTTCTGGAAGGCGGGCTGGCGGATCAGCTCGCCGCGGATGCCGCGTTGCATCAGGGTGGTGATGAACGACCCCCCCTTGGCGAGGAGGGCGCCGACGTCGGGGCCGGTGGGCGGTGCGCCCGGCGGTGGGGGCTGGTATCCGGGCGGTTGGGTGGGTGCGCCGGGGGCGTAGGGCTGCTGCGGACCCGGCCAGGCGCCGGGGCCGAAGTTCGGTGGCGGCGGCGCCCCGGCGAACGTGCCCGGTCCGCTGCGTGGCGGCGGGGGTGAGGCCGGAGGGCCGTACTGCGGGCGGGGTGCCTGCTGGGGAGGCGGTGGGGGTTGCGCCGGGGCGACGGGTCGGCCGGGCTGAGTGGCGGGCCGGGGTGGCTGCTGGCTTTGAGCGATGTGCCGGGTCGCCTCCTCGTTCGGCGACGACGGCGGGGTGGTGGGTGCGGCAGCGGCGGGGGACACGAGTTCGGTCTTCTCGGGGTCCTCGGCCGCGCCCGTGGTGGCCGTGTCCTCGGGTGCGACGCGGCGCGTCACTTCGTCGTCGTCCATGGGGCTGACGTCATCCTCACTCGGTCGGTGATGCGTGGTTGCGGTTTACGTTACGGCGTTGAGCGGGGTAGTCGGATCACTACTTCGGCAAACGGCTAGAGTCCCCCGGCTTTCCCTTACTGCTTCAACTTGACGGTTGAATCGTAGCATAAACCGTAGCAGTGAGGTGGCTAGGCTTCGGCAGGAGGAGACGGGCACGTCCGCGCCTCGGTCGCCCAGCCTGAGCGATCCGCGTGAAGCCATCGTCGACATATGATAACAGCGCTACACTTGCTACATGAGCATTGCCGACGCGATCTCCTATGACGTCGCCGAACACTCCGACCACCTCGAAGTGCGCGGCGTCAGTCGCGAGGAGATGGTCGAGGCCTTGGAGCTGCTGGACAAGGTCCGCGGCGTGCAAGCCGACCACGTGAGCGCGACGCGTTCGGACCTGTTGCGTGCCTTGATGGTTCAGAACGTCAGCTTGACTCCACCCGCCGCCCTGGCTCAAGCCCAGCGGTTGGCGACTCATCGTGACGCGCTGCTGGCCACCGAGGTGCTCACCCACGAATCGCTGCGGCAACTCCGCGGTGACGCCCGGGTCTCGAGCACCCGGACCTGGCTGGCCCGGCGCCGAGACGCCCGGGAGCTGTTCACCGTGACCCACAACGGCCGGACGCTGATCCCGGCGTTTCAGCTCGACGAGCAGGGCCGACCGCGGCCGGAGTTGAAGCCGGTGCTGTCCGCGCTACTCGACGCCGGCATCGACGGCTGGAACGCGTGGACGTGGCTGACCATGCCTACCAGCCTGCTGTCCGGGGAGACCCCTGCGGAAGTCGTGGGGTCTACGCCCGACCGCGTCGTGCGTGCAGCCACCCGTTTCGCCGCGCGTCCCGCCGCGTAACGCCCTGCGTCTCAATGCCTTCGACGTTTCCCCCTCAGGATCTCGACTGCCCAGATCCGCCGCGGTGCCCGATCGCGACCGAACTACCCCCGTTGGCGTCGACCGCGTTGCGCGCCGGCACCGAGCTGTACCGGGTGTACGACGCCACGTGGGGGTACGACGAGCACAACCCGGGTTTCGGGGATGCCCGGTTCTCGCCGATCGACGACCCCGAGTCCGGGGCGCGGTTGCCCTGCATGTATCTGGCCGCCACCCCGCCCGCTGCGCTGCTGGAGATCGTGTTTCACGACGTCCACACCAGCGGCGGCCGGGTGGTCTACGAGCGCGATCTGCGGGGCAAGCTGCTCGCACACGTGAGGGCGCCTGCGGTCGCAGCACTCGGCGACCTTCGGGACCCGGCGCTGGCCCGGCTGGGCGTGGAGCGCGGCGCCGCGGTGTCCAGTCCCGCCGAGCACTATCCCTGCACCCGGCGCCTGGCGTCCGCGGCGATCGCCGCTCCTCGCCGGGGGCGGCCGCTGCAAGGGTTGATTTGGCATTCCCGTCAGGCCGAACTCGCGGGGACGGGGCCGGTCGAGGTCATCGCGTTGTTCGGTGAGCCGCGGTATCCGTCCGGGCGGGGCAGCTGGTCACTGTTCGGTCCGGGTGCGTCCTCCCTCTACGAGGGGCCGGGCCGGCTGCTGGTCGACGCCATCGCCGAGCGACTCGGCGCCGTCGTCGACGTGGAGGGGGCGTAGCCCACCTCTGCCGTGCCGCGGTGTCGGCGCCGCGCGATGGCCCTTGGGGGAGCCGCACCGCTGTCCACCAACGGAATTGGTGCTGAAGGGCCCTGCGCTCCGGGGAGAGAATCGGGGAGTGATGAACGTACTCGCCGCCGGCGCAGTCCGGTCGGTTCCGATGATTCCGGCCTGGTCGGCGACACTGTTCGTGCTCGCCGCCCTGTGGTGGCTGGGCTTCTTCATCGCGGCCATCCGGACGAAGGAACTCCGCGTGGAGCGCCGTCTGTACTGGTTGGGATACGGCGGGGTCGCCGTCCTGGCCGGGCTGGGGTTGTGCTTCCGGGGATGGCAAACGGGTGCGGGCGGAGCGGGTTTTGTGGTGGCGTACACCGTGCTGTACGCCGCCTTGAAGACGCCGTACCTGAAGATCGGCAATCGGTTGATCACCGCGTCGGACTCGGATCGCCGTCGCGACGAACGGGACTGCGGGATCGCCCCGCGCCGGCCGGCTCGGGAGAATTACGCCACGTCCTCACCGGCGAAGATGTGGTGGCTCCTGGTGTTCTTCTCGGCGATGTCGGCGGCCAGTGTGCTGCTACCCCACGACGGTGACTGGCGATCGTGGATCGTCCCCGTCATGTATCTGGTGTACGCGCCGTTCATCGGTGTGCTCGACGGGCGGGGGCGTTTTCCGGTCGCGCGCCGACAGTGGGTGCCGGCAGCACTGGTGGGCGTCGCATCCGTAGCGCTGTATGGCATCCCGGTCGTGCTCTACGCCGCGGGATACATAGTCGGTCGACGGCTTCCCGTCAGCTACGGCTGGTACTACGACAAAGCGGTCCACCAAGACGAGGAGGGCGGCGACGGTGTCGCGACGGAACCGTCGCGAGACGTGAGCCGTTCAAGGTGACCGTGAGACGCCGAGCCGCGATCGCTCTATTGCCGCTCACCACGTCGCCGATAGCCGCCGTGCGTTGCGACGAGCCTAAACGGTGCAACCGTTCGACCAGGAGATTGCCACCTCCGCTTACCCGGGGAACCCGCGAAACGTGGCCACCGGCGCCGCGTCGCCGCATGGTCGACTGATGGGCAATTGGCGCTGGGAGGTGCCCACAACCGCGTTTAAGCTAAACGAATGACTAGTGGTGGCCCTGGTACTCCGTACGGCCAAGGCCAAGGCGGACCTCCACCACCCGGCTTCAATCAGGGGTTCACAGGCCAGGTGCCGCAGCCTGGTGGGCCGAACGGCGGATATGGGGCACAGCTTCCGCCTCTGCCGCCACGGCGAGGCGGGAAACTAATGGGCATCGGCGTCACAGTTGCCATCGCGTTAGCCGCTGCGGCTCTGATTGTCTCGCTGGTGCGTCAACCAAACGACTCGGTGGCCACCGCAGCGTCTTCCGCCCCGGCGACACCCGCGACGGACACGACTGCGACTGACAAGGCACTGTGCGAGAAAGTTGGCCCCCTCCTTCGAGAGGTCATCGACAACGGCAAGCGGTTCGTTGCCTTGGGCGATCCGGGAACCCCCGAGCGAGATGCGGGCATACCGGCCTTCCGTTCGCAGATCGAGGACTGGGCAAATCGTATTCAGCCCATCCTCGATGAGGAGTCGACATCGTCGTCCTACCTAAGACGAACGCTTCAAACCGAGATTGATTTCAAGCAGCTTTACGCGACAAATATTCGGCCAGGACCAGAACAAATAACCGACGCTCAAGCGTGGAACATCGCTGCCATCGCGCATGGCGGACCGTGGGAGGTCTGTCACGCGTTGGGCGTGACGTGGTAGCTCAAGTCGCGCCGGCTGCGATGCCACACCGGCAATACTCGCAATTAATCGTCGGCGATTTGTGGCCGCTCACCGACCCGACCACATGGACAGACGCTTCCGAAGTCTTTCAAATTAAGGCCAACGATCTAACGCAGGAGTCGAATTCGATTCGGCAGGCTGCAAACGCCTTGCCGGCTATGGACGAAAAGGGAGACGCCATCGACGGATTCGTGGGCGCTTCCCACGACTCCTCCAACGTGTGCTCGCAACAGAGCGAGGACTACGGGCACATGGCTACGGCTGCCGACGAGGTCGGGCGCACCATTTATGGGCTTCGAGACGACTTGGACCGGATCGACAGCGACGCCAATAAGGAGATTCAGCGCCTTTTGGACGAGGCGAAGCGTTCAGGACATGTTCTAGGCCTCATGGCAACCTTGATGGTCAAGATTAATGAGGTCATTGCCAGAGCCCGAGCTGATGCGACCGCGGCAACAGCGTCCGCAGCCAGTCACATCACGACCAAGCTCGCCCTTGTCGGAGATGTCGCACCTGGCAATGAAGCGGCCAATGGACAGTCGCCCACCATCCATCCGGCGTCGTTTGGCAGGGGGGGCGCACAAGAGTCTCCGGCCATAGGTAACGAGACCCCGTCGCATGTGGGCGGGGCACCACAAGAAACTTCGGGATCGAGTGCTGCAAACCAGTCCAACCCTAGATCGCAAGATAATTCGGGACCGACTGAAGCTGCAGGCTCTAGTACGCAGAACGGCGGCGACGGTACTGCCGGCCGGTCTCCGAACGAAGCCGAGAAGGGCCGCGCTCAAGGCAGCGGCCATGGAGGGGCGGCTGAAACGGGTGGGTCGACATCGTCAGATAGTCTGCCCAGCACAGTACTGCCAACCAGCAGTGCCGCTTCGCCCGGTGTTTCGAGCCCAAGTCAAGGCGGCTTTAGTCCTCCGTCGACGTCGGGCTTGAGCGGGATGGGTTCTGGTGGTTCCGGTTTGGGGAGTGTGTCTCCCGCGTCGGGCCTCGGCGGAGGGACGCCCGCGTCAGGCCTGAGTGGCGCAACGCCGACGTCTGGAGTGTCATCACCAGGCGGCCTGGGCGCTCCGGCCGCCGGAGGCGGTGGTGGTGCGCCCGCAGGCGCATCGGACTTCACAAGGGGTTTCAATGCGGGCGCCGCCTCTGGCGGCGCTCCGCTGCTACCGCCGCCCGCCGCGCCACAGCCCACGCCTGGCCCTGCCGCCGGAACTGGCGCTCCGACTGGGGGTTTCACGTCCGGACCGGCTCAGGTGAGCACCGCCTCAGGCGCTCCAACCGCCGCACCGATGCCAGTGACGGGTGCCGGTGCCCCCGTTAACGGTGCCGGTGGGGGTGGAGTGCCCGGGGCGCCGATGGGCGCCCTACCGCCGTTCAACTCCGACGTGCCCCGCCCGGCGCCGACCGCCTCCGTGACGCCGGCCTCGGGACCGCCCATCGCACCGACAGCGCCCGCCCCCTCGTCGTCCGCCGGACCGTCGGTGACCGCGCTACCACCGGGGGTCATGGGCTCCGGGGTCGGAGCTGCTGCCGGTGCCGGCGCCGGGCTGAGCTCGCCGGTGGACGACCCTCAGCTGACGGCCGCCGCAGCGCTGGTCTACGAACTTGCCCACGCGTCACGGCTGTACGGAACCATCGACTGGTGCGTCGGCGTCTTCAAGACACCTGCCGGCGCCGAGACGGTGGTCGTCGGCAACGAAGGTGCGGGGTTCATCCCGCGCGGCGTCTTCGTGCCACGGTCAGCCCGAATGTTGTTCTGCGACTCCGGGCTTGGCATCGACTTCCGCAGACGATGGTTCGCCTGGGCTAATCCGGCACAAACAATGCTGGCGTACGCCAACCTACTGGCCGACCACAACCCCAACATCGAGCTCTACGCACTGGCCACGTCCACAGACCACGGCGGCTCCGCGCTGCCGGCTCAAGCAGCAGGGGTGCCGCACTACGAAGACTGCTCCCTGGCGCGGTCCCCGATCCCCGCAGACGCCAATCCGGCGACGCTGGACGAGGGTCACGCCCACCGCCTGGAGACCCTGGACCGCGGCATCTACGCGCGCCTGACCGGGGTGACTGGTTCCGCGCCGGACAGGTCGGAGGCGTGGACGGCGACCGTCACCGGGGTGCGCACCGCGCTGGAGCGGGCGGCCACCATCAAGGAGGTCGTCGTCCCGCCGGAGATTCGCTCCGTCCTGGAAGTCTTGAATCGCGGTGAGGCCGTGGCGGCCGAGCAATGGCAGGGGTTGGAATTCGCCGGTCTGTCGTCGGTGTTGCAGAGCGCCAGCCAGCGGCCCGGTCACGGCCCCCAGTCCGGGGAGGCGTCACCGTTCGCCCGGGCCTACCACAACCTGGCCAGAGCGTCGGAGCTGCTGCTGATGTGGGCCAGAAACACCGACCTGCCGTACACCGAGATCGCCTACACGGCGGCACACATCGTGTCCGAGGCCCAATTGTGGCCTGCGGCAGACAGATAATCGACAGAGAGGGGATTGCCATGGCGAACGTGGTGCACGTAAACGCCTCGGCGTTGCGCCAAGCGGGAACGTCGGTCGCAGATGCGCTGGACCGCGCCGCCCAACCAACCCGCGTGCCAATGGCGACGCCAGGAACCTCACCGGCAGACGCTGCGGCCGGTGCCGTCGCAGCGGCGATGGGTGTCAAGGTGGCCGCAGCCGCGTCCGAGCTGGCGCCGCGGGGCCCGAAAATTCGGGCAGCATCCGCGGCTGCCGCGGCCAGCTTGACCGCCGCCGACGAGCAGAATGCGGCATTGCTGCAGGGTGTCCCGGCCACCGCCGGTGAGGGTGCGCTGGACGGCAACCCTGGGTCCGGCGTGACGGGCCGCATTCAGATGGCGGGCGACGGCTGGGACGACCCGGCCGAACCGTGGAAGATCGGCGAAGGCTTCGTTCAGGACCACTATGGGGCCTTCGTACCGCCGATCCAGATCAACCCGGGCGGCGGAGCCGCCGGTGGCGGCAGCGGCGGCACTGCGCCGGTCTAGGACGTTTGACCTGATCGCGTCTCGCCGCGTGGGCGGTGCTGGGAGGGCGACCGTCAGGTTCATGCCAGCGGCCGGAGCTACCGTGGTCGGTAGTGTTCGTTGCGGGGGATCGACGTCTCGTTTGACGGCGGGCGAGGAATGAGACGGGGCCGGGGTGAGTCAGCAAGGGTGTGCGCTGCGACGATTGCCGCTCGTCAGCGAAACAGTAACTTTGGCAGGGGAGAGTGTGGACGTCGAGGTGAACGTGCTCGAGCCGGGGTGCGAAAGCTCGGCTGGCAACGTCGCTCAGCCGGTCAGGCCAATCGAGTGGCGTCGATGCCGTGCGCTTACCGCTCGTCGATCCCGGCCGGTTGGAGAGGTCGCTCATGTCGGCCGGTGACGACGACCGCATGCCCTCTGCAAACCGACCTCGGCCGGACCGGGACAACGGCGTGACGGCCGAGCCCACTAGTACGGAACCGCGCCGGGACGCGTCGACTCACTCATCGGCGTCGGTTCCAAAGCCAACCGAGGTGACGGTCCAGATACCCGCCTCCAAGGCCGTGGCCCGCCGCGTCCAAGACGAGGCACAGAACACGTCACCGACGACGCCGACGGGACGTCACGGCGAGCAGCGGCCGCCGTTGTCGCCTCCGAACGGCTTGGTGGAGGCCGTGCGCGGACAGGCGGGGCTGCCCGCGCCCCAGTTCGGGGGCCAACCGGCCACCGCGCTGTTCCCCGTGAGCGCGCGGACTGCGGTGAAGATTCCGTCGCAGCGCGGATGGCGCGCGCTGATTCACAAGGTGGCCGGCATCAACGTGGGGCTCTCACCCGACGAAGCCAACGAGATGGAACTACACAACCGGATCCGCCGAAACGTCCGCGGCGCCTACCAAATTGGCGTGTTCGGGCTGAAGGGCGGCATCGGCAAGACGGCGGTGACCGTGGCGTTGGGCTCGGTGCTGAGCGATGTGCGCGGTGACCGCATCCTGGCCGTGGATGCCGACCCCGACGGCGGCAACCTCGCCGACCGCACCGGACGTCAGTCCGCGGCGACGATCGCCGACCTGCTGGCCGACACGTCGCTGGCCCGGTACAACGACATCCGCGCCTACACGAGCATGAACCGGGCCAACCTCGAGGCGCTGCCGTCCGAGGAGTACAGCGGCGCCGCCCGCGCGTTCAACGACGAGGACTGGAAGAGCACCGTCGGGATCGTGTCGCGGTACTACAACCTGGTGCTGGCCGACTGCGGTGCGGGGCTGTTCCAGCCCGCCGCCCGCGGCGTGTTGTCGACGGTGTCGGGGCTGGTGATCGTCGCCAGCGCGGCGATCGACGGCGCCCGACAGGCGGCGGTCACGATGGACTGGTTGCGGCAAAACGGATATCAGGATCTGCTGGGCCGTTCCTGCGTGGTGATCAACCACGTGGTGCCCGGAGCGCCGAACGTCGACGTGGACGACCTTGCTCGGCAGTTCGAGCGTCACGTCCCGACGGGGCGCGTGGTGGTGCTGCCGTGGGACAAGCACGTGGCCGCCGGCGTGGAGATCGAGCTCAACCTCCTGAGCCGGCAGTTCCGCCGGCGCGTCACCGAACTCGCCGCCGCGTTGTCCGACGACTTCGACCGACCTGGTCACCGTTGACCTCTGCGCTACTCGGGACGGGCAGCGCGTCGCGGAAGCTTGTAGCGCCGACCCGCCGTATCAACGGTGGGGGGCTCTCGACCGAATCTGAGACCACGACTGTGGTCAGAGCGGCGCACGGCCGTGACCGCCGCCGCCGATGGCACCGGTGATGGTCACCACGGGTGGCGACCACTTTCCGGTCCAGTCTTGAACCCAGCCGGGGGGTACCAGCATGTCCTCCTCGGCTTCGTCGTCCCAGCCGTCGCCCAGCGACGTCTGGAATCCGGTCGGACTGATCAGACTTGAGGGAACCGGGCCGATGGCGCCGGGCCCCGCCGCCGCGCCACCTGGGTCGACGGCCTCGTTGGCGTCATGCCAATTGGGGTCGGTGAACCAATCGCCCTCTCCCATAGACGTCTTGAATCCCGTCGGATTGATCACGCTGTCGGGAATCGGACCGATGGCGCCCGGTCCTGCGGCGGCGCCACCCATGTCCCTAGGAGGCCATTCGATCCAGTCGTCGTCCTCCCAGTCGCCGGGTGACTGTCCGACCGCCTGGATGTGGGCGCCGTTCTGAGCGTCTTGAGCCTCCAGTTTCGCGGCACCGGTCTCGGTAGCGGCCTGAATCTGGGGCCCCTTGCCTGCCAGTTCCGCGGCCATGGCCGCCGACTGGGTGGCGATTGCCGCGGCGACCGCGGCCAACGCCGCGTCGGTCGGGGATCCCGGCGTCACGACCGGCACCGCGTCGGGGTGAGGTGCGGCAGCCTGGTCTACGGTCGCCGCCACTGACGTCGACGCCTGCAGCAGGGCGGGCGGCACGACGGTGATCTTCTGGGCGGGCATCAGTTCTCCTCAGAGTGGTCAGACGACCACGAGCGGCCGTCGGTGCGGTCGGGCAGGCGCTGCACGGCGTGGTTCACGCCTTCACGCCGATTTCGACACCTTTGGCGCTGATGGTTGCTGCATACTCGGCGCCCTTCGCCGTCGCTTCGGCGCGGGCAGCGGCGACGACGGCCATGACGCGCTGAGCGGCCAGAGCGGCGGCGGGTCCGGTTGCGGTGCGCAGGATCTGGTCGATGGCGTGGTGCGCGCGTTCGTCGATGCCGTCCAGCTCATGCCGCAGGCCGTCGGTCGACCAGGCGCACTCCGTGGAGATCCGGGAGATGGAGAACCACTGGTCGGCCTGGTGCACGAAGATGGCCGCTTGACGGTCGCACGCACCGGTGAAACCGTCAACCAAGTCACCCCTCTGGTCCGCGCGGACCCGGTCGGCGTCGGCGCGGGTGCGCTCGGCGCACTCGAGCAGTGCCATCGCCTTCTGATGCTGGGCGTGCGCCGCGGCCTGGAAGGCCGACGGGTCGGTGCAGGGCCAGGTGCCGCCCACGATGGCGGCGGAGAACTGACGGCTGGGAGTGCTGGTGGGTGCACCGACCGCTAGCACGGCGCACCGCCCGAGCGGGTGGGGTCCGTCGTCGAGACACCCTGCGCCGCCGGTGAGATCAGCGATCGCGAAGGCGTGGCCCGCGGCAGCGGCGGGGGCGGATCATCCTGGGACCGGAATGGTCCCTGCTGCGTCACCGTCATGAGAATCAGCCTAAGGGCGGTCCGCGGGACTGGAACGCACCAGTTTTGCAAGGCCAGCGAGGGCGACCCGTGACATGACGCGGTTGCGCCACTACGTCACCGATGAGGTGTTGCCGGCCCTCACGGGCACCACCGTTGGGAGGCCAGCCGGGACGCTCACCCGGACGAGCGTCATCGAGCCGATGTATCCGTCACGGTGGTCGAGGACGGGGCGACTACCGCTACCGCCGTCGTCCAGCCCACGCCCCCAGCCAGCGCACGGGGATGAGGCCAACCCGAACACCATTGCCTTGTAGCCGATTGTTGCTCGGTCTGAGGATCGCTGAGTAGTGGTGAATCTGGCGTCACTGGCGTTCGACCGGCCTCCGCCAGCGGACGGTAGGTTTGGCGCCATGGCTAGTCCACCCGACGAACTGTTGAAAGTATTGGGCCGTCATCTTTTTGAATCGATCGAGCTGATCGGACCTGAAGATCTGTCCGACGACGAGCGGGGACTCGTGCCGGGCTGGTGGATTGAGGCCGTTCGACGCCCAGTGGTCGACGGAATCGAGCATGCGCTCACCACTTGGGAAACCGTCTTGCCCGATGAACTGCCCTACTTCTACGCCATGCTCCGGCAGCATGGGATCGGCATCTTTCTTGGTAGATCGCCATCGGAGCACGCACCGTTGCTGGCGTACGGCGCCGCGCTGCCGACTGGTGAGACTGTGTGCTGGTACGGCTTTCCGCCGACCAGCGAGCTTCGGCATCCGACGCTCGACGTGGCCGGGATGCCCACCAAGCCGTTTCGCCTCTACACCCAGCTTCATGACGGCTTCAAGCTTGCCTCTTCCTTTCACAACGGTTTTCCCAGGAGGGCAGAATGGTTTGCCGTCGGCGAGGACATCGACAGCGATTCCAATGCAAGCCAGAACCACGCCGCCACGCCGGATTTGAACCAGTTGATGTCTTTGTTCTTCGACGTCGGGGCATCGTCGTTATGCATCGAGCTTGGCGGTAGCGATGGCGACGACCGCGGCGGCTGGGTAGTCGCAGATGGTCATGTGCAGCCGGTCGATGACGTCTGGGCGACTATCGACCAATGGATGGCTTCCTTGGTCGGTTCGTAACTCGCGCGATCAGCACAAGCCCGAACGACGGGCAACGCTAGGCATCACCACACCCCTCGAAACGACGCACACGGCTGAGCAGTATTCGTTGCGCCGCACAGCTCGACCGCCATCGCATCCAGTACGCCGCTGAATCTGGGGGTGCCGACTAAGAAGCCACGGCCTTACGCTTGCATCTCGTCTAGAACACCGTCCAGCGAGTAGCGATCGTCTCGGTCGCGGGGCGTCGTGGGATCAGCCAAGGGCGTCTAAGTCTCATACCACTTCTTGTTCGCGTACTTCGCTCGGTTGGCGGCGTACTCCTGCGGATTGGTCCTCTTCTGATGCGCCCGCACGGGCCAGAACAGGAGCCACAGCAGCGGATAGACCGTCACGTAGAAGGCTAGCTGGAACAGTCCGCCGACCAGGACGGCGAACACCCAGGCCGGATAGATGAGAATCAGGCAGAACTGGATGAACTGCTTGAGCACCACTGGATAGCCGTCAGCCATCGACCAGACCAGCCGCGGAGTCATCATGTGGAGGAACCGCTTCCACGCCGACGTCCGAGCTACCGTCTCGGCGTGGGCCTCGCTGACGTCGCGGGCGCGTTCCTCCCGAGTGAGGCCGCGCTGCGGTGGAGGAGGCTCGCTAGGAGCGGGACGACGCTGGGCGGAGGTCATGGCGTGATTGCCTTTCGTTCGTCGACGACCGGGGTGGTGTGCGGCAGCGACCACCGTTTTCTTCGGCGCGGACTCGAGACAGAACGCATCGACCGAGCTGGGCGGGACCGCCGTGGCTCCCGGCCCGGCTGAACAGCACGACACTTCACCAATCCGCTCCTCGTCATAGGACGGCGCGTGGTCAGGGCCGGGCCGAGGCCGTGCCCTGCGATCGCATATGACGGTAGGGCGCCAGATTGGAACATCGTTGGATCCGCATCTGCGGCACCGCAGCCGCCGTTGGCGGTTTTTGCTGCAGCCGTCGCGACAGGGCTGACGGTGGGGTGGCAATGGTGGTCCACGCCCGGTTCCTCGACCGCCGCGTGGCGCCGTTCGATGTGCCATGGTCAATGCCAAAGGGGGGTTCGCTGTCTCCGTCCCATCTCCCTCGAATCTGTATGCGATGTCGACCGCGGCGTACGCGATCGCCACAATCGCGGCCGGGGGAACTCGACCCTCCTCATGGTCACTTCAAACGTGCGGCGGCGTCCGTTAGTCGGATCTCTCGACACTGGTACGCCGCCGAACGTTTTGTGCGGTCAAACAATCAAGCCGGTTCCGCCGGTCAGTCATGCGTTCCGGACTCCGAAAATCGGCTGGCTTTTTGGCGTCCGCCGGGGTGCTCGATCACCAGGATTGGTGCGCTGGGTGCCGCAAACCCGGCGTTAGGGTCGATTGGTGACGACTCAGCCGTTCGTGCGCCCTGGTGATCCGGTGCCGCCGCCAGAGACCGGCGGCGGGAAGATCGCCGTCGAGCAACCCATCATCGCGCCGATCCCGCCGCCGCGCAGCGTGTGGGCGATCGTCTTCCCCGTCACGCTGATCTTCGGCGTGCTCGGGCTGATCATCATCATGTACGCCTCCGGCATGCGCTCGATGGCCGGCGGGTTCGGCATCTTCGGGTTCATGGCGGTGTTCGGCGTGGTCGGCATGATGATGCGCAACCGCGGCGCCGCGCAGAAGATGTCGTGGAGCGAGCTGATGGGGCAGCGCCGATCCTGGATGGCGCGCCAAGACGAGATCCGCGACGAGGTCGACGCCCAACGCCGCAAGCAATGGGAACACCGCCGCCACTTCCACTGCGAGCCCACCGAACTGGCCGACATCCCCGGCACGGTTCGGATGTGGGACCGCGCCCCCGGCAGCGAGGCCTTCGCCGTGGCCCGGATCGGCGTCGGCAAGGTCGCGCTCGCGATGACGATCGAGAAGCCCAAGATCGTCAAGGCCACCCACCTGGAACCCGCCACCGGGCATGCGTTGCGGAAGTTCCTCAACGAGCAGGAACACATCGACGACATGCCGAAGGCCGTGTGGCTGCAACGGTTTCCCGGCATCAGCTTAATCGGCCACCCGGACGGCACCCGGTCGTTGACCCGGGCAATGCTGTGCCAGCTGGCCGCCTACCACAGCCCCGCGGACCTGCAGATCATCGTCGTCACCGCCGCTCCCGACCAGTGGGACTGGGCCAAGTGGTTGCCGCACATGCAGCACCGCAGCAGCCGCGACGGCTGCGGGGAACGGCGGCTGCTGTTTTCCTCCCCGGCCCGGCTGGAGGCGTTCCTGGACGAAGATCCCGACGGGCCGCGGCAGCCGTGGAGTCCGCCGTCGATGTCCTCGGGTCTGCACGGCGGCACCGACCCGGGTGCGGTGCTCCCGCTGCGGATCGTGGTCGACGACGGCTGCGGCACCCCGGAGGACTGGGCCGGCGTCACCGGCAGCAGCGGCTACGCGGGAACCTGCTTCGTCCGGTTGGCGACCGAGCCGCCGCCGCGGCCGTCCTCGGGGTTCGCCGCCCGGTTCTGGGTGGGGTTCGACCCGTCGACCACCTACCGGCTGACCGACGGTGCGCTGCGCAAGCAGCTGCCGCGCAACGAGGTCGCCGGCTTCGCCGGGGCTGGGCACGGTTCGGACGAACTCGACGACGCGTTCTACGCCACCGCCGATCAGATGAGCGTCACCGAAGCCGAACGCTTCACCCGCGCGATGGCCCGCTACCGCGACTCCGGTACCGCCGGGCTGACGGTCGCCACCACCGCCGTGGAGCACCGCAACCTGTTGGACGTGTTGGGGATTCGCGACCCACGCAACTTCGACGTGGACCGGTTGTGGGCGCCGCGGATGACCCAGGGCCCGGCGTGGATGCGGTTCCCGGTGGGGCTCGACGAGTCCGGGCAGGTCGTCGAACTCGACCTCAAGGAGGGGTCGCAGCGCGGCATGGGCATGCACTCGCTGTTCATCGGCACCACCGGCGCCGGCAAGTCCGAGGGCATCATCACCGAGGTGTCGTCGCTGGCGGCGACGCATTCCCCGGAAGTGGTCAACATCGTCTTCTCCGACTTCAAGCTGAAGTCGGCCGCCGGCGTGCTGGAGAAGTTCCCGCACGTGGTCGCGGCGGTCAGCAACCTGTCCGACGAACGGCACCTGGTGGGCCGGATGCACGACGCGCTCGACGGTGAGCTGGACCGCCGCGGTGCCGCCGTCGCCGCCCTGGAGGACTGCCAGGATCTCAACGACTACAACCGGCACCGGTTGACCGATCCGTCCCTGCCGCCGATTCCGGTGCTGTGGGTGATCTGCGACGAGTACAACGAGATGCTGGCCGACCCGATCTGGGGTCCGAAGTTCCGCGCGTTGTTCTGGCGCATCGGGCGTCTGGGCCGGGCCTATCACATCTTCCTGCAGCTGGTGGGTCAGGTGGTGGACACCCAGAACCTGCGTGACGTCCGAAAGGTGTTGGGCTTCACCATCGCCGGGCGTACTTCGCGGGAGGAGGACTCCCGGGAGGCGATCGGCTCCACCGTCGCCGCGCACGTGCCGGAGGAGGGCGCGGAGGGCACCGCGTATCTGCGGGTGGCGATGCGCCAGCCGCGGGAGTTCAAGTTCTTCTACTCTTCGGCCAAGTACGTGCCCAAGGCGGTCACCGCGGACTCCGCCGAACCGCTGCGCGCCGGAACGTGGTTCGAGCCGCGGACGTTCACCGTCGGCGAGGCCGTCGACCTGGACGGCCTGCTGGCCGAACCGGTTCAACCGCCCACCCCGGAGGTGGCGGTGCCCGATCAGACCTCGGGAAAGATCGTCGACGGTCTGATCGAGTCGCTGACTGCGACCGGGGTCCGCCCCCCGCGCCCCTTCTGGCTGCCCCCGCTCGCGGTGCGCGACGCGCAGGGGCAGTGGCGGGGGCAGCCGCCGACGGTCGACGAGCTGGTGACCCGGTTGCGGGGCAAGCCATGGCATCAGGATTACGGCAACAATCCCGGGCTGATCTTCCCCGTCGCGCTGGTCGACCGGCCGCGCGATCACCGCCAGGACGTCTACAACCTGGATCTGTTGTCGGACAACGCGCTCGTGGTGTGCGCACCGCAGCGTGGGGCGACGACGACGGTGATGACGATGGTGGCCGCGGGGGCGCTGATGTACCGCCCGGAGCGGGTGCAGTTCTACTGCATCGCCGCCAGCGGCCCGCAGCTCGCGCAGCTGGCCGACGTCCCGCACGTCGCCGCGGTGGTCTCGGTGTCCGACACCGAGGGCGTGAACCGGCTGCTGGCGACGCTGGAGAACCTGGTGGCCGACCGCGACCGCATCTTCACCACCCGCGGTTTGGACATGCAGACGGTGCGGGAGAACAAGTTCGGTCCGCACCCGCGTGACGTCGGCGTCGAGGGCGGTGACGTGGTGCTGCTGCTCGACGGGCTGGAGAACTTCAGCAAGGCCCACCCCAACGGCCTGGACGCGGTGCTGCGCCTGATGGGCGCCCGCAACTACGGCGTCCGGGTGGTGGTCACCCACACCAGTCTGCTGTCGGGGGTGCGTTCCCAGATGCGCAACGCCACCAACCAGATCCTGGAGATGAAGCTGGTCAACCCGATCGAGACGATGGTGCAGCCCGACCCGTCGGATCCGCAGCGCCGCCCGGCCAAGGAGGTGCCCGACACCCCGGGCCGGGGTGTCACCGCCTCCGGGCACCACCTGATGGTGGCCTTGCCGGTGGTGGCGTCCTCGGCGGCCGGGCAGGTGGACGCCCGCGGGATCGGCGCCGAGATCGGCCGGGTGACCGGGGTGCGCAAGACCAGCACCGTGCTGCGGCTGCCCGAGTCGGTCAGCTTCGAGGAGGTGATGGGGTTGGCCGACCGCTCCTGGCCGGCGCACGTGGTGCCGTTCGGGCTGTCGGAGACCACGATGCGCGCCGCGTGCCTGGACTTCTCCCAGAGCGCGCATGCCGTGGCCACCGGCCTGGGCTCGTCGGGGCGGACCAACTTCCTGCGGACGGTGATGCGCAGCGTCATGAGCCGCTACCGACCCGAGGACGCGACCATCGTGCTGTTCGACCCGACCCGCAAGCTGGTCGGGGTGGTGCCGGAGGACCCGTGGCTGGCGCAGTACGCCTACAACCGCGACGACATCCGCGACGTCTGCGCGCGGCTGGCGGAACTGCTGCGCAGCCGGCAGCCACCGCCGGGCACCAGCCAAACCGATCTGCTGACCAAACGGTTCTGGTCGGGGCGGGAGATCTTCGTCGTCGTCGACGACATCACGTCCTGGCACACCAGCGACAACCCGCTGACCGCGCTGGTGCCGTTCGTGGAGCAGGCCGCCGACCTGGGCCTGCACATCATCGCCACCGCCGACATCCGGACCTGGTCCTTCCAGTCGCAGGGCGGCGGGGTGCTGGGCCGGGTGGTGGGGTCACTGGCCCCGGTGCTGGCACTGGACGGGCGACGCTCCCACGGCCAGATCATGCCCGGCATCTTCGCCGACGCGCAGCGACCCGGTAAGGGCAAGCTGCTGACCCGGTCCGGCGAGGAGGGCGTGCTGGTGGCGTGGTCGGATCCGCCGCAGGTCGGAATGCGTCGACCCCCCGAATAGGGGTCCAAAAAATTGGTGCGGTGACCCCTCGGGTAGCCGTCTTAAGCTCGATTTACTGCACGACCGACCACGGAGGTAGACCACCATGACAGGTTTCATCGGCGTCTTGGCGCCGGCACTGGGACTGCAAGCCGCGACCGAAACGGCCGGGGTCGGCACGATGGCCGGCGCGAGCGGGGGAGCGGCGGCGGTGACCTGCGCGGTCCTGCCGCCCAGCATCGACGACGCCGGGGTGGCGCTGGCCGCGGCAATGAGCGCCCGCGGCGCCGTGACCCAGGCGATGATGGCGCAGCTGATGGCGACCCGCGCGATGTACGCCGCGACCGTGGAGGTCAACGGGCTGAGCTACACCGCGACCGACGTCGTCACCCAGACGACGCTCGCCCTGTAGGGCGGCACCCACCACCATGGCATTCGGGGAACCGTCGGCCATCCCGCCGGAAGGCAACTACCTCAACATCTCGTTGGGCGACCTGGCCGCGTCGTTGACCGCGGCCGCCGCGGGACACCAAGGGCTGGCGGACATGCTGCTCGCCGAACTGACCCAGGTGCAGGCCACGGCCGCCACGACGGCCGCGGCCGGCTGGCAGGGCGCCGGTGGCGTCGCGATGGTGGGCTCGGCCCAGGAGTACGCGGCGGCACTGGAACTGGCCGCGACGTGGTGTCTGCAGGCATTCGCTCAGGCCACCGAGGTGGCAATGGCGCATCAGACGGCGATGACGTCGATGATCCCGGCGCCGGTGTGCACCACGAACCTGGCCACCACCCAGGCGCTGTGCGACACCAATTTCTTCGGGCAGAACTCACCAGCGATCGCGGCGTTGATTGCGCAGTATCAAGAGTTTTGGACGCAAAACGCGTCACTGGCCAACGGCTACCAGGCGGTGATCACCCAGGCGGTGGCCATGCTGTCGACGCCGCCGCCGCTGTCGCCGACCGCGGCGAACCCGGCCGGACCGGCCGCGGCCGCGGCGGCGAACTCCGCGCAGTCCGCGACCCAGGGCGCGTTGCAGACCAGTGCGAAGTCCATGACCGAGACCGCGGACGCCACCGGTGGCGCGGGCACCTCGGCGGCGTCGCCGATGGGGTCGATGAGTTCCATGTTTGGGCAGTTGTCGTCGATGGGTGGGCAGTTCTCCAGCATGGGTGGGCAGCTGCCGCAGCTGCTGACCTCGGCACCCAGTCAGCTCAGCGGCATGTTCGGTCCGATGAGCAGCATGTTCAGCGGCATGGGCGGCGCCCAAGGCGCCGCCGCGATCGCCCCGGGCGCGGCGGGCCCCCTCACTACGGGCGGTGCGACGGTGCCCGGGCTGGGCGGCGCCGGTGGCGGCGGCGCGGCCAGTGGGGTGTTCACCAGCGCGCCGGCCTCGGCGACCATGGTCCGCCCGGCGAGCAGCTTCAGCTCGGGTTCGGCTCCCCGGCTGCCGGGTGGCTGGCCCGCCGGTGGGGCCGGGCCCGCCGAACCCGTCGCAGCCCCGTCCTCCGGTGGAGGCGGTGGCCTGTACGGCGCCCCGGCCGGAGCGGGCATGGCCGGCAACCGGGATCAGAATTCCAGCTCGGAACGGACCGCGGATCGCACCATGCAGGTGACGGGTCGCCCCGGGTACGACAGGGAGGAGAAGCAGCGTCGGTGATGGCGCCCCAAAAACTAGTGCATCGCGAGGTCCGCACGGGCACTTAGACTTTCAACTACCAGCACAGACCACCACCTGATCGAGGAGATGAACACATGGCCACAGTTGGCGCATCAGAATTGATGGCCTTCGCCGCCCGCATGGACGAACTGAGCACCAGGGCTCAGAGCGTGCTGCAGCGCTACGAGGACAGCAACCAACAGCTCAGTGCCACCGGCGGACTCAACGGTCAGGGCGGCACCATGAACCTCAAGACCTCCGCCGAGGTGCACGAGGCGCAGATGAAGATCCAGACCAACTTCCAGAACCTCAACGACCTGGTCCGGCAGAACACCAACAAGTACACCCACATGGACGAGCAGAACGCGCACAACATCTCGTCCGTCGCCGGCGCGCTTCGGTTTCAGTAACCCACACGACACGACGAGGAGAGCAGATTCATGGCCGCAGACGACGGAATGATGCGTTACAACATGCCGCAACTGGGTGACCACACCCACGCGCTCTCGAGCTTCTCCCAGGAGCTCGACCAGATCGGCCAGGAAGCGTTGCACGAGCTGTCCGGCATCCAGAACTTCTTCGACACCGAGCACGGTTCGCAGGCCTACGCTCAGGCCCAGCAGCTGATCAACGAGGGCATCGACGACGGCAAGCAGGTGATCGCCCGCCACGGCGACGCCATCGACACCTCGGCGAGCGACTTCATGGCCCAGGACGCCGCGGCGGGAAGTTCCTTCGGCGGGCTGTGACCATCCGCATCTAACTCGAAACTAATGCGGGAGAAGGGGATCGGCCGAACGGTCGGTCCCCTTCCTTCCTTGACGACCACTCGACCATCAATGCAGTGCCCGAAGGGGGAGGACCATGTTGTCGACGACCGTGGGTGGAATCTGGGCCCTGCAGGCCCTTTTGGGCGTGGAGACGATGCCCGCGACGCTGCGGCTCAAGCCGTTCATCCCGTCCATTCACGCGTCACTGATGGTGGAGACCACGCAGGGCACGGTGCCGTTGTCGCGGACCGCGGAGTACGCCGCCCTGATGCAGGCCGG